>CAWEOP010000013.1:0-5448 GCA_963810755.1 uncultured Gammaproteobacteria bacterium | reverse complement strand
GAGCCGCTGGACATCGCACGGCAATGAGAGAACGATAGCCGTCAAAACAACGACCGGCGACTGCGGCGCCCCGTAGGTCCCGCCGCTTTGCGCTCGAGCCGGCCAGAAGAGGGGGAGGTACGCATGGCTAGTTTCATGCTCAACGGCAAACCCGTCACCGTCGAGAGGGAGGCCGATACGCCCCTACTCTGGGTGATCCGCGATGACGCTGGTCTCACCGGCACGAAGTTCGGATGCGGTATCGGCCAGTGCGGAGCGTGCACCGTCCACATCGCCGGAAAAGCGATACGCTCCTGCGTGACGCCGCTGAGCGCCGTCGAAGGCGCGGACATCACGACGATCGAAGGCCTCGACCCGAACGGCGAGCATCCGGTTCAGAAAGCGTGGCAGCAGCTGCAGGTTCCGCAATGCGGTTACTGCCAGTCCGGGCAGATCATGCAGGCGGCCTCGGTGCTGAAGGCCAACCCGAATCTCACGGACGCCGAGATCGACCAGATGATGACCGGCAATCTGTGCCGCTGCATGACCTACACGCGCATCCGCGCAGCGGTCCGCCAGGCCGCCAATGCGATGAAGGGAGCCTGAGCCATGGCCCGCAATCGCAACGAAACCGCCGCTTCGATCACGCTGAGCCGCCGCGGCTTCATCGTCGCCGCCGCCGGGACGGGCGTGTCATTCAGTTTCCTGTCCGCGTGCTCGCCGGAGACGGCGGAAAGCGCGCGCGCCTACGAGCCCACGCAGTGGTACGCGATCGACGGCGACGGGATCGTCACGGTCAACGTGACCCGCGTGGAGATGGGCCAGCATGTCGGCACGTCGCTCGCGCGGATCCTTGCGGACGAGCTCGAAGCTCCGTGGGAAAACGTGCGGGTCCGCCACGTCGACTCGGATCCGAAATGGGGCCTCATGATCACGGGCGGCAGCTGGTCCGTATGGCAGAGCTATCCGCTGTACAGCCAAGCCGGCGCGGCGGGCCGCAGCGCGCTGCTCGAAGCCGGCGCGAAGGCGCTCGGCGTCGATCCCGCGACTTGCGCGGCGGCGAACGGCGCGATCGTCTCCGGCGGAAACAAGATTTCCTACGGTGACATCGTTCGCCGCGGCGGTCTCGACAGAACCTACACGCCCGAAGAGCTCGCGAAGATCGCGATGAAGCCCGCCTCCGCCCGCAAGCTCATCGGCAAGCCGGTGACTTCGCTCGACGTGGTCGCGAAAACGACCGGCGCGGCCGTCTACGGCATCGACGCGAAAGTCGACGGCATGGTCTATGGCCGCCCGATCCTGCCGCCGACGCGCAACGGCTCGAAGGCGAACTCCGTCGACGACAGCGCCGCGAAAGGCGTCAAAGGCTATTTACAGAGCGTCATCCTCGAAGACGCGTCGAACAGCGTGCCGGGCTGGGTGATGGTGATCGCGGACAACTACCCCGCGGCGAGAAAAGCCGCCGAGCTCGTGAAGGTCGACTGGACACCGGGCCCCACCGCGAACGTCTCCGACCAAGAGCTCCGCGAGCGCGCGACCGAGCTGATCGCGAGCGCGGACGCCGGTGGCGTCCTGCCGCTCGCCGATACGAACACGGCCGCCGCGTTCGCGTCAGCGGCGTCTTCGGTCGAGGCCGTCTACACCACAGCGACCGCGCTGCATTTCCAGATGGAGCCTCTGAACGCGCTCGCGTTCCAAAAGGACGGCAAGTGGGAGATCCACACGGGCAATCAGTGGCAAAGCCTCGCGTTGCCCTGGCTCGCGGCGGCGCTCGGCGTTCCCGAGACCGACATCGTGATGCGCACCTATCTATTGGGCGGCGGCTTCGGGCGGCGGCTCAACGGCGACTACGCCGTCGGCGCGGCGCTCGCGTCGAAGGCCGTCGGCCGACCCGTGAAGATGATCCTCACGCGCGAGGACGACTCGCGCTTCGACTCGCCGCGCTCACCGTCCGTGCAGAAGCTCAAGATGGGTTTCGACAAGACCGGCAACGTCCTCGGCATGGAGCAGCACGTCGCCGCGGGGTGGCCGACGCAAGTCATGGCCCCGTTCTTCATGCCGAAGGGCGAGAACGACGTTCCGTTCGATCCTTTCGCGGTCAACGGTGCGAACCACTGGTACACGGTCGGCGCCCACAAGGTGCGCGCGATCTCGAACGACCTCGCGAACTCCACGTTCCGCCCGGGCTGGCTCCGCTCGGTCGGGCCGGGCTTCACCAACTGGGCGCTCGAGAGCTTCATGGACGAAGCGGCGCACAGCCTCAAGATGGATCCCGTCGCCTTCCGCCTGAAGCTGCTCACGGCGGCAGGCTCGAACGCAGGCTCGGCCCCGAACGCCGTGGGCGGCGCACGGCGCCAAGCGAACGTCGTGAGGCTCGCGGCGGAGAAGGCCGGCTGGGGCGCGCCGCTGCCCGCGGGTACCGGCCTCGGGCTAGCGACGTCGTTCGGTCAGGAACGCGACATGCCGACCTGGACGGCGTGCGTCGCGCGCGTGAATGTCGACCGCGAGTCCGGCGCGGTGAGGGTCGAGAAGCTCACGCTCGTCGCCGACGCCGGCACGATCGTCGATCCGAACGGCGCGCTCGCGCAAATGGAGGGCGCGTCACTCTGGGGCCTCTCGCTCGCGCTGCATGAAGGCACGGAGTTCGAGAAGGGCAATGTCAAGGCGACCAACCTCGACACCTACACACCGCTGCGACTCGCGGACGTGCCCGAGCTCGACATCAGCTTCGTCACGAGCACCGAGGCTCCCGTCGGCCTCGGCGAGCCCGCGACCACGGTCGTCGGTCCGGCGATCGGTAACGCAATCTTCAACGCGGTCGGCGCTCGCGTACGACACATCCCGATCACGCCGGCGGCCGTGAAGGCGGCGATGACCTGATCGGTGCAGTTGCGGCGCGGCACGTCTTCACTCTGTTCGGAGCGCCACCGGCGCAGCTCACTCTCGCAGCTTCGTCGCTCGCGCTACTGCGGGTTGCGCGGGGGCCCGCCGCCCCGGAAATTCGCCTGCAGCAGATGCGTGAGCGTGTGCACGTAGCGCAGCTTGCCGTTCTCGACCCGGAAAAGGTGGGTGTCGGGCGAACCGCTGCCGCCGGTGGGGCTTCCGGCCCCGAAGGTGCAGAACGCCACGGCCGAGCCGATCACCTCGTCCACGACGAAGCGGCGGTTCGCGATGTTCACGCCGCTCGGCACGCCGACCTCGCAGCTGTCGGTGGGCGAGCCTTTGCCCGTGTACGCACCGCCTTCGATGCGGACGCACGGAAATCCCCAGGGCACCTGGTCGATTTTCCCTTCGAGAAACGCATCGAGATAAGCATTCGCGGCCCCGACCAGCGTGTCGCGCGTGTCGCGCTCGTCGGCCGGAATGGGATCCCACTTTTCCGCCGACGAATACTTCAAGTAGGCATCGGCGTTGAAGAGCCAATAGCCGGTCGTGGTCCAGAGGATCTCGATCTCGGCGATCTTGTCGTGGTTCACGCGCATGCGCGTGCCGAGCACGTACGGATTGTTCTTGTCCGTGACGATCACCTCGGTGAACGTCTGACACGTGGCCGTATCGAGCAGACTGCGGTGATGATCGATCACGAGCGCCTTCTTGAGCATGCCGGCGTTGATGTCGGCGGGCGCCGCGTTCTCGGCGTAACCGACACCCGTCGCGAGCGGGAGGCCCGAGGTATCGCCCTTCGTCTGAGCGGCGATGTAGAGGTCGACGGCACGCTGCAGCCCTCCGCGTGCGCAGGAAATCTGCGCGAAGCCGATCGTGGGCGCGAGCAGCGCGCCCGCAAGCACGATCCGCCCGAAAGTAGTACGTCTCATCGAACCCCTCCACTCGTTGTGCTGAAAACCACTCGCCCGCCCACCATCGTCAGCGTCGGCCGAATGTGCTTGATGTCGGCGGCGGGCACGGTCATGTAATCGCGGTCGAGCACGACGAGGTCGGCCTGCTTGCCGACCTCGAGCGAGCCGAGCGCGTTCTCCTGAAAGAACAGATACGCGTTCGAGCGCGTATGTGCGATCAGCGCCTCCTCGCGCGTCAGCGTCTCGTCGAGCACGCGCGTGCCGCCCGCGTCGAGACCACTGACGACCCAGCCAAGCGTCACGAACGGGCTGTAATGCGAGACAATCGTGGCATCCGTGCCGAGGCCGAACACGATGCCGCTGTCCGCGATTTTTCTGAGCGGCATGTGAGCGCCCGCCTGCATCGCCGCGCCGTGGACTCCGAGTGTGATGCCGAGCGCTTTCGCGCGAGCGATGTTGGCGGGTGAGATATCGTAGACGTGGCCGAGTGTCCAACGCAGACGGTCGATGCGCTCGGTCTTGTTCACCCTCTCCAACGTGTCGAGCAGGTCCGTCACGGCGTTGTTGTTGATCACATGCTGGTGGACGTGCCAACCGGCGTGCGCCGCCGCGGTCGCGAGCTTGCCGTATTCGGTCATGATCTCGGCGGGCCATGGATCCTTGCGCGGCGCGAGATCGAAGAACGGTCCATAGAGGACTTCCCCAAGACCGAAGATGCCGAACTCGCCGTCGAACTGGTTCGGGCGGCTGCGCTCGATGAGCGCCGCGGCTTCGGCGGCCGAGGCCGCGTCCCGGGCATTGAAGTTCAACGTCTCCCAGAGTCGAACCGGCAACGGTCCTTGCGCGGCGCGAGCGGCCAAGAAGTCCGATTGGCCCAGGCTGTAAACGCCCGTGAGCCCGGAGGCATTGAGCTCGCGCATGAAGTCCGTGAGGTTCTGCTCGCGCTGCGCGGCTGAAGTTGGCGGCATCGCGTCGTAGAGCGCGTACGGCGGCTGGAACGACACGAGTCCAGCGGCGTTGCGGCGCGCGCCGCCGGCCGGATCGAGCCCCACCGCTTTGAGCGCCAAGCTGTTGGCATAGACGACGCTATAGCCCTCTTGTACGAACAGCGGATTCTTCGGCGCTACGCCATCGAGCTCCGCGAGCGTGAACCCGCCCGGCGCGTCGGCGAACTGCCGCGGCGTCCAACCGCCCTGCACCATGATCCACGCGCCGGGCGAAACGCTCACGGCCTTGGCGGCGAGAATCGCGAGCGCTTCTCTACGCGAGTCGACGCCTTCGAACCGAGCCTGCTCGTGCCACGTCTCGACGCCGCGCGTGAAGTGAAAGTGGTTGTCGATGAGGCCCGGGACGACGGTAGCGCCCGCAACGTCGATGGTCGTCGTGTCGGCGCCCACGTAGCGCATGACCTCCGCGCTCGTGCCGCGCGCGACGATACGACCGTCGTCAATGGCGAGCGCTTCGACGACGCGGAAGTCCGCGTCGACGGTCAGGATCTTGCCGTGCGTGACCACGGTGTCGACGTTCTGCTGCGCGAGTGCCGCGGCGCTCGAGAGTGCGGCGAAGATGCCGCAAGCGACCGCCACGCTCCTGTGCGGCGCGGGCAAGCCGAGTTGGCTATTCCAGATATTCATGTGACTCACCCCCGGTGGTGAGTATAGGCAGTCGAGCC
>CAWEOP010000012.1:0-9269 GCA_963810755.1 uncultured Gammaproteobacteria bacterium | reverse complement strand
CGTTTGCTGCCGAACTCGCTGCCGTCATCGTGGACATGGCGCAGCGTCTGTCGAAACGGGCTCACCGGCCCGCCACCGATCGACGACGCTCGTGTCTTCGATGAGGGCTCGCAGCAGCTGATGTAGCTCGCTCTTGGTCGCCGGCAACCCCGCATCTTTCAGCGCGGCTTCCGTCGCCGAGTCTACGGCCGCTCCGAAGGCCTGCAGGTCCGCGAGGGCCGGCCGCGAGTTGCGTGGCGTGCCGATGTCTTGCGGATGGTCGAACGAGTACTCGCAGCGCGCTCGGCTCAGCGAGTGATAGCGCGCGCAGGCGGACGGTCGAACGTCGTACGCGCTACAACGACCGTCTACGAGGAACGCGCAGCGGATCCGCGCCGAGTTGTGCTCCGCGGCCGTCATGCGATCGATCGCGCGCGCGTTCTCGAGTATCCGCTCCTCGATGCCGGCCGCCTCGTCGCGCGAGGCGGCCGTGCGAAGATGGTCCAAAAGCGCCAAGCCTTCGTGCACGAACACACCCACTCGCGAGATGACAACAGAACGTGCAACCCGGCGCGCAGGCGATGCCGGCGCCCGTCGGCTGCAGCGTCTCGAACTCCGCTTCGATCACTTCGACCACGTGACTGCATGACGACGGCGCACGCTGCCGTGTCGCTGCCCCGCCGATCTGCTCGCCTACCTGTCGATGGACGGTCGCGGCCGCTGCGCGGATGCGTTCGCGGGAATCCTGCATCCCGTCAGCTTAACCGTTCGACACGCCGCCGCGCGACGCCGAAGACTCGGCGCGGGCGCCCCCGAGCATCTCCTTGAGTCCGAACGCGCGTAGAATCGACGCACCGAATCCGGAGGTTTGCGATGGACGCCACTTCTACCTTCAAAGCACAGCAGAAGGCCGCCTGGTCGAACTTCGCGATCTTCGAGAACGTCACGGCCAGCGCTGCACCGCGCCTCGTGTCGTTCGCCGGGATCAAAGCCGGTGCAAAGGTGCTCGACGTCGGTTGCGGTACCGGTGTGGTCGGGCTCACGGCCGCCCGGCTCGGCGCGCGAGTGACCGGAGTGGATCTGACGCCGGAGCTCGTCGCACGCGCGCAAGAGAATTCAGCGTTGATGGGCATCGAAGCCGATTGGCGCGAGGGCGATGCCGAAGCGTTGCCGTTGCCTGACGCGACCTTCGACGTCGTCGTCAGCCAGTTCGGTCACATGTTCGCGCCGCGGCCCGACGTCGCGGTCCGCGAGATGTTGCGCGTGCTCAAGCGCGGCGGAGTCATCGCGTTCTCCACTTGGCCGCCGGAGCTGCTCACGGGAAGGATGTTCGGGCTGATGGGAAAGTACTCGCCGCCGCCGCCCGCGGGCGTGTCACCGCCAGGTCAGTGGGGCGATCCGAACGTCGTTCGCGAGCGGCTCGGGGCGGCAGTGAAGGACATCGCTTTCGCGCGCGACGTGATGCGGTTCCAAATGCTGAGCGTCCAGCACTATCGCGTATTCATGGAGACGAACTTCGGACCCGCGCGCAAGCTGCTCGAGGGGCTCGACGCGTCCGATCCCGCCAAAGCCGCGGCGCTGCGCCGCGACCTCGAGCAGCTCGCCAGCGAATACCTGGAGGACAACGTATTGCGGCAGGACTATTTGCTCACGCGCGCGGTCAAGGTCTAGCAACGCGTCGCGCCGGCGTCCTTACGCCCCGGCTCAGCCCCTCAGGGCTTCAGGCTCTGATACGCGAACCGCGTGAACTGCTCGGCCGTCATGAAGCCCTTGCCCCAGAACGCGTCGAACTCGGCGGTCGGCTTGGCCGCGACTACTTCGTCTTCCGATTTGCCCTGATCGACGAGCGCTTTGATGTTCTTGCGCACGCCCACGAGCATGTCGTGGAAGCGCTGGAAGTCGTCGCGCGTCGCTAGCGCGCCGTGGCCCGGCACGATCTTGGTGTTCGCGTCGCTGCGCGCGAGCACCTTCTCGGCGGACGCGATGAAGCCGTCGATCGAGCCCAAGCTGCTGCGGTCGATGAATGGGTACTGATCCTTCATGTACGTGTCGCCCGTATGGATCACGTTCAAATTCGCGAACTGCACGAACGAGTCGCCGTCGGTGTGCGCGTTCTCGACGTGCACCACGTTCACCGTGTTGCCGTTCCAGTGAAACGTCGCGCGGGTCGGGAAAGTGACCGTCGGCAGCGCCGCGGCCGGAGAGGGCGGGACCTTTTGGTTGAACGCGGCCATGAACTGCTCGGTGCTCATCCGCACGCGCACGTTGTTGTGCGCGACGATCACGGCGCCGGCCTTGCCGAGCGGCTCGTTGCCGCCCGTGTGGTCGCCGTGCCAGTGCGTGTTCACGACGAACTTCACGTCGGTGCCGCCAGCGGCCTTGATCGCGGCGCGGATCTTCGCGTTGAGCGGCGCGTATTCGGTGTCGACGAGCACCGAGCCGTCTTTGCCGGTGGACACCACCATGTTGCCGCCAGAGCCCATCAGCATGAAGAGATTCGGCGCGAGCGGGATCGTTTCGATTTGGACCTTCGAGAAGTCCGTATCTTGAGCGAACGCCGCCGAGCAAACGAGCAGCGCGGCCGCCGAAGCGAGCAATCGGTGTGTGAGCATCACGCGGAATCCCCCCAAGAGTTTCGAGCCGAACGACAGGCGGGCCATCATATCCTCGCTGCGGGAGCGCGTGTAGAGTGACTTGAAACACGGACGCCGAAGCGCCACTTCAGGCGCCCGAAAACGGAGGTTCTATGGCAATCAATCCGAAAGAAGCGGTGAGCTCCTCGGTGCGCGAGGTCGCGCGCAAGGTCCGCGGCATGCCGACCAGCGACGGCGCGGGCGTTCGCATGACGCGCGTGATCGGCCAGCCGGCGCTCGATTCGTTCGACCCGTTCCTGCTGCTCGACGAGTTTCGTTCCGACAACCCGGACGACTACATCGGGGGCTTCCCCGATCATCCGCACCGCGGCTTCGAAACAGTGACCTACATGCTCGCGGGCCGGATGCGGCACGGCGACAACCAGGGCAACACCGGCTTGCTCGGCCCCGGCAGCGTGCAGTGGATGACGGCGGGCAAGGGCATCGTGCATTCCGAGTTCCCCGAGCAGGAGGAGGGCCTCATGTGGGGCTTCCAGCTTTGGGTGAATCTGCCCGCGAAGGACAAGCTCACGAAGCCGCGCTACCAGGACATCCAGGGCGACGGCGTTCCCGAAGTCGAGCTAGGCCCCGGCGCGAAAGCGCGCGTGCTCGTCGGCACCGTGGGCGGCGTGAAGGGTCCCGTGATGGAAGTCGCGACCGAGCCCGTGTACTTCGACCTGCATCTCGATGCCGGAGCCTCGCACACCGCGACGCTGCCGGAAGGGCACAACGCGTTCGCCTACGTCTATCAAGGCGACGCGAAAGTCGGTGCCGCGGGAACGATCATCCAGCGTGGCGAGCTCGCGATGCTCACGCACGGCGCGAGCCTGCCGGTGACGGCCGGTGCGCAGGGCGCGCGGCTCATCGTCGTCGCGGGGCGGCCGCTCAACGAGCCCGTCGCGCGCTACGGTCCGTTCGTGATGAACACGGCGGAGGAGATCCACCAGGCGTTCGCGGACTACCGCGCCGGGCGGCTCTGATCCTGCGCGCCGGCGTAGTCTTCGTCAGCGTCGCGCTCGCGGCCGCTCAGGTCCACGCGCAGCCGGCGCCGTCGTTCAAATGGGGCGGCGACGCCGAAGGCGGCGCGCCGTACGTCGAAGCGGACCCGCAGGATCCCGAGCGCGTGGTGGGTCTCGACGTCGAAATCGCCGAGCTGATCGCGAACGAGCTCGGCCGGCCGGCAGAGTTCGTGCAGATCGCGTATTCGTCGCTCGACCAGTCCGCCGCGCGCGGCGACTTCGACATCGCGCTCGACGGCATCGAGGACACCACCGGCGCGCCGCGCCTCGCTCGCCGTCACGATGCCGTACTACGAGTTCCGCGAGGTGCTCACCGTGCGCGCCGCAGACGCGCCGCGCTTTCGGTCGCTGGCCGATCTGCGCGGCCGTCGCGTCGCGACGCTCGGCGGCACGACCGCGTACGAGCTGCTGCTCGCCGCCGAGCGCGAGCACGGCATCCAACCGGTTTCCTACGACGACGACGTGCACCCGTACGGCGACCTCGAGAACGGCCGAGTCGACGCGGTGCTGCTCGACAACGTGATCGCCGAGCGCTCGATGCGCCGCGTGCCGGGGCTGGTCACGCAGCCCGACGCCGTCGCGGTGGGCCACTACGTCGGCATTCTTGGGCCGGCTCAAACGGCGCTACGGGATCGGATCGACGGCATCCTGCGGCAAGCGATGGCCGACGGCCGGCTCGAAGCGATTCTGCGCAAATGGCTCGTGTGGAACGACGATCAACCGCAGCTGCACGCGCGCCTCCTCGACGGGCGCGAGGACGCGCGGGCCTACGCGCCGCCTGCGCCGACCCGCTCCGTGTGGACCATGACCTGGCAGTACATTCCGTCGTTGCTGACGGCGGCCGGGTTGACGCTAGTGCTCTCGTGCCTGTCGATGGCGCTCGCGGTGTGCCTCGGCTCGGGTGTAGCGGTCGGACGCGTCTATGGCGATCGCGTGTCGCGCGCGCTGCTCACGACATACGTGGAAGTCATGCGCGGCACGCCGATCCTGCTGCAGCTGTTCGTCATCTATTACGGGCTCGCGTCGGTCGTGCGGCTGCCGGCGTTCGTCGCGGCGCTGATCGGCCTCGGTCTCAACTACGCCGCGTATGAAAGCGAGATCTACCGCGGCGCGCTCGAAGCCGTGCCGCGCGGCCAGCTCGAGGCGGCGCGCGTGCTCGGCTTCACCAATTGGCAGACGCTGCGGCTGATTCGCGCACCGCAGGCCTTCCGGTTCGCGCTCGCGCCGATGACGAACGACTTCGTCGCGATGCTGAAGGATTCGTCGCTCGTCTCGGTCCTCACGGTGATGGAGCTCACGAAGCAGACGCAGATCTTCGCGACCAATCTCGGTAGCTGGGTCATGCCGGGCGCGCTGTGCGCGGCGTTGTATCTCGCGATGTCGCTGCCGCTCGCGCAGCTCGCGCGGCGCCTCGAAGCGCGCTGGAAGGCGCCGGAGGCGTCGTGAGCGCCGTACTCGACATCCGTTCTCTACGCGTGCGCCGCGGCGCGCGCGACATCCTGCGCGGTGTGTCGTTCACCGTCGCGCGCGGGCAAATGGTCGCGCTCATGGGTCTGTCCGGATCGGGCAAGTCGACGCTGCTGCGCAGCGTCGCAGCCCTCGATTCTTTCGAGGGCGGCGAGATCGGCGTCGGCGACGTCGTGCTAGCGCCCGGCGTGCGGCGGCCGTCCGGCGCTGACCCGCTTCGCCGGCAGGTCGGGATGGTCTTCCAGTTCCATCATCTCTTCGAGCACTTGTCGGCGATCGACAACGTCTGTCTCGCGCCGTGTCACGTCCAACGCACGCCGCTCGCGGAAGCGCGTGTGCGCGCGTCAGCGTTGCTGGATCAGCTCGGGGTGGGGCATCGCGCGGCAGCACGCCCGAGAGATCTGTCCGGCGGCGAGGCGCAGCGCGTCGCGATCGCCCGAGCGCTCGCGATGGATCCGCCGTTGCTCTTGCTCGACGAGCCCACTGCCTCGCTCGATCCCGCGCGGCGCCAAGCGCTCGGCGAGTCGCTCGCGCAGTTGGCCGCGTCCGGTCGCGCGTTGCTCGTGACCTCGCACGACGACGATTTCGTGCGTGACTTTGCTACCGAGGTCGTGATACTTGCCGACGGCGACATCGTAGAGCGCGGCGACCCGCGCACGGTGCTTCGCGCGCCGCAGCACGACGCGACGAAGGCGCTGCTGCGCGGCGATGATGCGGCCGTTACTAGGCGGTGAGCTCATGGGCGAGCACGGTACGTGCACGGTTATGGACGAGGTACGCGACTACGCGGGCGAGATCGAAGGGCCGCGCAAGTTGCTCGCCATCGTCCCGGGAGCGGGTTACTCGACGATGCTTACGGGCACCGCGCTGTTCGAGCTTCTGCTCGCGCGCGTCTGGCCGATCGCGCTCGAGGCCGAGCGATGACCAGCCGCGAAGCGACACCAACTGTTGCCGAGATCATGCGACCGGACTTGGCGACCATCCCGGCGAGCACGTCGGTGGAGGATGCCGCTCGCGAGATGGCGATGCGCAAGTACTCGTCGCTCTTGGTCGTGGACGAGACGCGGAACATCGTCGGTATCGTCACGGAGCGCGACGCCGTCCGGGCCATTGCCTCGGGCGGTGGCGCCTCGCTCAGGGCTCGCGCGGTGCGGGACATCATGTCGAGCCCCGTCCTTTCGGTCCTCGAGACAACTCCGCTTGCCGAGGCGATCGCCGAGCTTCACCGGGCCGGGATCAGGAGACTTCTCGTAGTGGACGCCGCTGGTCGGCCTGCCGGTCTCGTGACACAAACCGACCTGTTGCGAGGCGCGCTCGGGCGGCTCGAAAGCGAGCAGCAACGCCTCTCCCGCGAGGTGCAGATAGCGACCGAGCAGCTCTCGCGGGCCAACGCCCGCCTCGAGCTGCTCGCGCGAGAAGACGGCCTGCTCGGCATCGGCAATCGTCGCGCCATGGAAGAAGCACTCGCCCATGAACACGCCCTCGGAGCACGCTACCGTCGCCCGTGGGCCGTGGTCCTCATCGACGTGGATCACTTCAAAAAGTACAACGACCGCTACGGGCACCTGGCCGGAGACAATGCTCTCAAGCGCGTGTGCGACGCGCTGGGGCGCTGCGTGCGTCCGTCGGACCATCTCTATCGATACGGCGGCGAGGAGCTCATGGTCATCTTGGCCGAAACGGACGTGGCGGGCGCCGCCGGGTTCGCTCGGCGTGCCGTCGAAGCTGTGAGCGCTGTAGGAATTCCGCATCAGGACTCGGCGGCGGGCGTTCTCACAGTTTCGATCGGAGTCTCCGGATCCGAGCTCGCGCCGAAGTCAGCCGATTGGCACACAGTGGCGCGATTGGCGGACGAGGCGCTCTACGCAGCCAAGGCCGCCGGACGGAACCGCTGGGCGATCGCCAGAGCGGAACAAAGCTAGGCGAGGTCGGGCCCCGCCGACGGCGCTCCAGCGTCGCCGCTGCCGCGAATCACCGGGACGTTCGCCTCGATGAACGCATCGAGCTGCGCCCTGCTTAACGCGCCGACATGCGTCGCGACGGGCTGCCCGCCCTTGAACAGCATTAGCGTCGGGATGCTGCGCACGTGGTACCGGCTCGGCACCTTCGGGTTGTCGTCGATGTTGACCTGCGCGACGCTCAACCAGCCGGCGTAGCTTACGGCGGACTCCGCCAGCATCGGTCCGATCATCTTGCAAGGCGGGCACCACTGCGCCCAATAGTCCACGAGCACCGGGACCGGTGACGACAACACGTCGCTCTCGAATGTCGCGTCGGTGACGTTCGTGATCGCTTCGCTCATACGACCTCCTGTCGTTTCAATGGCTTCTTCGCTCGATTGCGAAGGCGCCCGATCGTCCGGGCCCAGGCCGGACAAGGGTTGTTGGCCGATCGGAAGGCGCACAGTCTATTATTCAGAATTCCGTAGTTAAACTCTCGAATCTGAAATAACAATTCATATTTTCTAAACAATAGCGATGGACAAGCTGCGCGCGATGGAGGTCTTCGTTCGGGTCGTCGAAACGGGCGGGATCACGCGCGCGGCCGACAGCCTCGAGCTCCCGAAGGCCACGGCCACGACGTTGATCCAACAGCTCGAGGCCGCGCTCGGCGTCCGGCTCTTGAACCGCACGACGCGCCGCGTGAGCGTGACGCCGGACGGCGCCGCGTACTACGAGCGCTGCGTCGCGATCCTCGCGCAGGTGCGCGAGACGGAGGAGTCGCTCGCGAAACAGCACGCGACGCCGCGCGGCCGACTGCGCGTCGACGTCCCGACCCTGATGGCGCGCTCGGTGTTCGTGCCCGCGCTACCGCAGTTCTTCGCGCGCTATCCGGAGGTCGAGCTCGTGCTCGCGTCCAGTGAGCGGCGCGCGGATCTCATCGAGGAGGGTGTCGACTGCGCCGTCTGGAGTGGCGAGAACGCGGACGAGAACGTCGTCGCGCGCCGCGTCGGCTTCCTCTACTTCGCGACCTGCGCCGCGCCGTCGTATGTCGCGGCGCACGGCAAGCCGCAGCATCCCGCCGACCTCGCGCAACACGTCTGCATCAATCACTTCTCGCCGCGCACCGGCAGGAAGGCCGACTGGGTTTTCTCGAAGGACGGCGTCCGGATCCAAACCGCGCTTCGCAGCCACGTCGCGCTCGACGACGAGAACAGCTACGTCGCGGCCGCTGAAGCGGGGCTAGGCATCGCGCAGATCCCGGCGTTCGTGCTCAAAGAAGCGATGGAGCGCGGCAAGCTCGAGCTCGTGCTCGGCGACTGGTTCCCGGAGCCCTCGCCGCTCTACGTCGTCTACCCGCAGCACCGGCACCTGTCGGGCAAGGTGCGCGTATTCGTCGACTGGATCGCGGAGCTGCTTGCGAACCACGACGGCATCCAGCTGCGTTCGACGCTGCCGCAGCGCAAGTAAGGTGGCGACGTGCGGTCACAGCCGATCGCGGTCGTGCAGCTCCCAGTAGTCGATGTCCGGCCCGATCGGCACGATCCGGGACGGATTCAAGTTCGCGTGGCTGCCGTAGTAGTGCCGCTTGATGAAGTCGATGTGCACCGTCTCCGCGATCCCATGCGATTGATAGAGGTCGCGGACGAACCCCCAGAGGTTCGGGTAGTCGACGATCCTGCGCTTGTTGCATTTGAAGTGCCCGAAGTACACCGGATCGAAGCGGATCAGCGTCGTGAATAGCCGGATGTCGGCTTCTGTGAGCTGGCTGCCTAAGAGAAAGCGGCGCGTCGCGAGCCGGTCCTCGAGCTCGTCGAGGGCCGCGACAACGGAATCACTGCCTCCTCGTAAGCCGCCTGCGTCGTAGCGAAGCCCGCGCGGTAGACGCCGTTGTTCACGTTCGGGTAGATCAGCGCGTTCAACGCGTCGATTTCGGGGCGCAGCTCCTCGGGGTAGTAGTCCTCGTCGTTCGCGCCCGCGTCGGCGAACGCGCTGTTGAACATCCGGATGATCTCCGACGACTCGTTCGAGACGATCGTGCGCTGCTCCTTGTCCCAGAGAATCGGTATCGTCGAGCGGCCCGAGTAGGTCGGATCCGCGAGCGTGTAAAGCTCGTAGAGCTTGGCCACGTGGTTGACGTAGTCCGGATCGTCTCGGGTCCCGGCTCGAACGTCCAGCCTTCGGCGCCCATGTAGCTAGCCACCGCGGAAACCGAGATCAACGGCTCGAGC
>CAWEOP010000011.1:0-83881 GCA_963810755.1 uncultured Gammaproteobacteria bacterium | reverse complement strand
CACCAAGGGCGAGCGGTCGTCGGGCTCGGCGAAGTACATGAACCAGACCACGCGCAGATAGTAGAACGCGCCGATCACGGCGAAGAACATGCCGGCCGCGGCGAACCAGACGAGCCCGGCGTCGAGCACGCTGCCGATCACAACCAGCTTCGCGTAGAAGCCGATGAACGGCGGCACGCCCGCCATGCTGAACATGATCATCAGCATCACGAATGCGAACCAAGGGCTGCGCGCGTTCAATCCTTTGAAGTCTTCGATCCGCTCGGCCTCGAAGCCGCGGCGCGACAGCAAGATGATCATGCCGAAGCCTGCGGCCGCCATCAGCACGTAAGCGAACGTGTAGAACATCGCGGCCTGCAGTCCGTCGACCGTTCCTGCGATGAATCCCATCAGGATGAAACCGACGTGCGAGATCGTCGAATACGCGAGCATGCGCTTGAGGTTGCTCTGGGCGATCGCGACGACGTTGCCCACCCCGAGCGAGAGCACCGACAGCGCGATCAGCATGTCCTGCCAGCCGTTGTCGTGCATCGGGCCGAGCGCCTCGACGAGCACGCGCCACACGAGCGCGAAGGACGCGATCTTCGGCACCGAGCCAATGTAGAGCGTAACGGGCGTGATCGCGCCCTGGTAAACGTCGGGCAGCCACATGTGGAACGGCACCGCCCCGAACTTGAACGCGACACCCACCACGATGAACGCGAGCGCGAGCAGCGCCGGAATGCTCACGCCATCCGGTGCGATGAAATGCGCCGCGAGCTTGTCGATCTCGAGCGTTCCGGTGATCCCATAGAGCAGCGAGATACCATAGAGCAGCGTGCCCGAGGCGATCGCGCCGAGCACGAAGTACTTCATCGCGCTCTCGGCCGACACTGCAGAGTCCCTGTTGAACGCCACGAGCGTGTACTGCGACAACGCGAGCACCTCGAGGCCGAGGTACAGCGTGAGGAGGCTGTGCGCCGAGATCATCACCATGATCCCGAAGAGCCCGAAGAGCCCGAGCAGGAAGAACTCGCCCTTCAATAGACCGTTCATCTGCAGGTATTCGCGCGAATACAGGAACACGACGCCCACCACGATGTACGCGAACATCTTGAGCACGCCGGACGCCGGGTCCGTCACGAAGCTGCCGCTCCAAGCGATCACTTCGTGATTCACGGTGTAGTACGCCGTCGTCGCGGCCGTGCCGATCAGTGCGAGCATGGCGAGCACGTAAGTGACGTTGCGCTGGTCGTCGCGCAGGAAGACGTCGACGAGCAGCACCGCGCAGATCGCTACGATCAGGAAGATCTCGGGGGCGCTGGCGATCAGATCGGCGTTCGGCATGACGGTCCCGGTCCCCTATCCTTTTACAGCTTGCCCAGCAAGACGTGCTCGAGCAGCCCGCCGAGCGTCGAGTCCATCACGGTGACCAGCGGCGCGGGCCAGATACCGACGATCAGCACGGCCACCGCGAGCACCATGAGCATCCAGAACTCGCGCGAGCTCACATCCTCGAGCTCCGCGACGTGGCTGTTCGCGACCTCGCCGAACACGACGCGCTTCACCATCCACAACGTGTACGCCGCGCCGAGAACGAGCGTCGTCGCCGCGAAGAACGCAAGCCACGCGCTCGCGTGGAAGCTGCCGATGATGACGAAGAACTCGCCGACGAACCCCGACGTACCGGGCAAACCGGCGTTCGCAAGCGCGAACAGCACCATGAGTGCGGCGAACTTCGGCATCCGATTGATCACGCCGCCGTAGTCCGCGATCTGGCGGCTGTGCATGCGGTCGTACAGCACCCCGACGCAAAGGAACATGGCGCCCGAGATCAGGCCGTGCGACAGCATCTGCATCATGCCGCCCTGCAGTGCGAGAAGCGCCCCGTCGGTATTCGGCGCGTTGCCGTTCGCGCGGAAAATCACGAAGAAGCCAAGCGTGACGAAGCCCATGTGAGCGATCGACGAATACGCGATCAGCTTCTTCATATCGCGCTGCACCAGCGCGACGAAGCCGATATACACCACTGCGATCAGCGACAGCGCGATCATGAGCCAGGCGAGCGACTGGCTCGCGTCCGGCGCAATCGGCAGGCTGAAGCGGATGAAGCCGTAGCCGCCCATCTTCAGCAGGATCGCGGCCAGGATCACCGATCCGCCAGTGGGCGCCTCGACGTGCGCGTCCGGCAGCCACGTGTGCACCGGGAACATCGGCACCTTGACCGCGAACGCGAGCATGAACGCGAAGAAGATCAGTACCTGCTCGGTCATCGCCGAGCGGCAGCATCTGGAAAGCCGCGATCGAGTAGCTGCCCGCCTTGAGGTACATGTAGATCAGCGCGACGAGCATGAACACGGAGCCGAGGAAGGTGTAGAGGAAGAACTTGACCGTCGCGTAGACGCGCCGCTCCCCTCCCCAGACGCCGATGATGATGAACATCGGCACGAGCATCGCTTCCCAGAAGACATAGAACAGCAGCGCGTCGGTCGCCGCGAACACGCCGATCATCATGCCCTCGAGCAGGAGGAACGCCGCGAAATACTGCGCCGGCCTGAGTTTGATCACCTGCCAGCCGGCGATCACGACGATCGGCGTGAGAAACGTCGTCAGCAATATGAGCGGCATCGAAATGCCGTCGACGCCGAGCCCGTAGTAGGCCTCGAAACGCCGGATCCACGGCACGCTCTCGACGAACTGCATCGCGGCCGTCGAAGCGTCGAAGCTCGTAAAGAGAGGGATGCTCAACACGAAGGTCAGGATCGGACGTACCGAGCGCCACTTGCTTACCAAGCGTGCGCGCGTGTCCCCGAGCCGAGCAGCAGCACGGCGATCGCGCCCGCGATCGGCAGCCAGATCAACACGCTCAGGATCGGCCAATTCATGCGTCTAGGTCCACCACACCAACCAACCGATCAACGCGGCAAGCCCGATGATCATCGTGAACGCGTAGTTGTACAGGTATCCGGTCTGCGCTTTGCGGAGCATTCCCGAGAGCACGCGGACGGTCTTCGCGCTGCCGTTCACGAGTCCGCCGTCGATGACCGTCTGATCCCCGGCCTTCCAGAGAAATTCGCCGAGCGCGCGCCCGCCTCTCGCGAGCACGTTCTCGTTGAACCAATCGAAGTAGTACTTGTTCATCAGGAGGCGATGCAGGCCGGAGAATTGCACGAGCCAGCGCGCGGGTAAGTCGGGCCGCTTCAAATACAGGAACCACGCGACGAGACCCCCTAGCGCCGCGAGATACACGGCCGGCCCCGAAAACCCATGCTCCACGAACGCGAGCGAGCCGTGGAATTCCGCGGCGACCTCGCGCAGAGGGTTGTGCTCACCGAGCACGAAGATCGACCCGTCGAACCAGTCGCCGAGCAGCACCTTGCCCATGGTGAGCCAGCCGATGGCCACCGACGGGATTGCGAGCGCGATCAGAGGTGCGGTCACGACCCACGGGGTCTCGTGCAGATGCTCTTTCGTGTGGTGATCCATGCGCTCCTCGCCGTGGAACACGACGAACAGCAGCCGGAAGCTGTAGAGCGACGTGACGAACACGCCGATCAAGACGGCCCAGTAGGCGAGCATGTGGCCCGGCGTCTCGGAGGCGTGCACCGCCTCGATCAGCGCGTCCTTCGAGAAGAAGCCCGAAAAGCCCGGGAAGCCGATCAGCGCGAGAGTGCCGATCACCGACGTCCAGTACGTGATCGGCAGGTACTTGCGCAGGCCGCCCATCTTGCGGATGTCCTGCTCGTGATGCATCGCAATGATCACGGAGCCCGCCGCGAGGAACAGCAGCGCCTTGAAGAACGCATGCGTCATCAGATGGAAGATGCCGGCTGCGTATGCGGACGCGCCGAGCGCCACCGTCATGTACCCGAGCTGCGACAGCGTCGAGTACGCGATCACCCGCTTGATGTCCTGCTGCACGATACCGAGGAGGCCCGTGAAGAACGCCGTGATCGCGCCGATCGTGATGACCACGCTCAGCGCGACTTCGCTGTGCTCGAACAGAGGCGACATCCGCGCGACCATGAAGATACCGGCGGTGACCATCGTCGCGGCATGGATCAATGCGGAGATCGGGGTCGGGCCTTCCATCGAATCCGGCAGCCAGACGTGCAGCGGCACCTGTGCCGATTTGCCCATGGCGCCGACGAATAGGCAGATGCATGAGAACGTAAGCAACGCCCACGGCGTGCCGGAGATGATCTCGATCGTCTCGCCGGACAAACGCTCGGCGTCGCCGAACGTGAGTGCGTAATCGAGCGTGCCGGTCGCGGTCGCGAGCGCCGCGATGCCGAGCAGGAAGCCGAAGTCGCCCACGCGGTTGACGAGAAACGCCTTCATGTTCGCGAATATCGCCGTCGGCCGCGTGTACCAGAATCCGATCAGGAGATACGAGACGACGCCCACCGCCTCCCAGCCGAAGAACAGCTGCAGGAAGTTGTTGCTCATCACGAGCATCAGCATCGAGAACGTGAACAGCGAGATGTAGCTGAAGAACCGCTGATAGCCCGGATCGTCGTGCATGTAGCCGATCGTGTAGACGTGCACGGCGAGCGACACGAAGGTGACGACCGCCATCATCAGCGCGGTGAGGTGGTCGATCAGGAACCCGACCTCGAACGACATGCCGCCGATCGTCGGCCCACTGATACAGCGACTGGTTGTACGTGTCCGCGCCGCCGAGCTGGTCTCGCAGAACGACGACGGACAGCACGAACGAGATCGTGACGCCGATGATAGTCACCCAATGCGCGCCCGCGCGGCCGATCTTCTTGCCGAACAAGCCCGCGGCCGCTGCGGCGATCAAAGGCGCCAAGACGATCGTGAGGTAGACGTTCTCCACGGCTTGGCCCCTAGCCCTTGAGCCTGTCGAGCTCTTCGACGTTGATGCTGCGCGTATTGCGGAACAGCACGACGAGGATCGCGAGGCCGATGGCCGCTTCCGCGGCCGCGACGGTGAGAATGAAGAACACGAACACCTGACCCAACGTGTCGTTGAGCATCCGCGAGAACGCGATGAAGTTGAAGTTCACCGCGAGCAACATGAGCTCGATGCACATCAGGAGCAGGATCACGTTCTTGCGATTGATGAAGATGCCCGCGACGCTCAAGCTGAACAAGATCGCCGCGAGAACGAGGTAGTGCGCTGTGGTTATGGTCAACATGGGGTAAACATGACGTCAGCGCTCGGTGCTCGATTCGACCTTGACTATCCGCACGCGGTCCTGGGCCCGCACGGCCACCTGGGCCGAGATGTCTTGAACCTTGAGTCCGGGCCGGCGCCGCATCGTGAGCGTGATGGCCGCGACGATTGCGAGGAGCAGGATCACGGACGCAATCTCGAACGCGTAAACGTGCTGCGTATACAGCACGGCGCCGAGCTCCTTCGTGTTGCTGTAGCCCTCGGGCGTCGGAGTCGGCACGGTCACGAACGCAAGACCCTGGGCGCGGAACCAGACCACGTGCCCGATCTCGACGACCACGATCAGCGCGACCGCAATGCCGAGCGGCAGGTAACGCGTGAAACCCTTGCGCAGTTCCTCGACGTTGACGTCGAGCATCATTACGACGAACAGAAACAGCACCATCACCGCGCCGACGTAGACGAGCACGAGCACGATTGCGAGGAACTCAGCCTCGATCAGGAGCCACAGCACGGCGCTTTGCACGAACGCGAGCACGAGGAACAGCGCCGAGTGCACGGGATTGCGCGTGGTGATCACGCCAAGCGCGGCAACGATCAGGATTGCCGCGAACGCGTAAAACAGGAGCCCGGTAACCAACGTCTACGCTTCCTTCTTCCTGATGCCCGTCACACGGCGGCGCATCGCGCGCTTCGCCAGACGCCGCACCATCAGACGCTTCACGTACTTCTGTCTCATGCCCTACCCCGTTTTAGCCTGAACCGCCGGCCTTCGTCCGAACCGGCGGCGCGCCCCTTTCCCGTCGAGCCTCGCGCCCGCACGTCCGCGGCGGGCCTTCGGCGCGACGCCCCTGATAATCCCTAGCGGAACGACGCGTCGGCCGCTTTGTCGGCCGCGATCATCGTTTCGTACTTGTCTCCGACCGCGAGCAGCTTGTCCTTCGTCATGATGTTCTCGCCGCGGTTCTCCATGTGGTACTCGTGAATCCGTGTTTCCACGATCGCATCGACGGGACACGCTTCTTCGCAGAACCCGCAATAGATGCACTTGAAGAGATCGATGTCGTAGCGCGTCGTACGGCGCGTGCCGTCGGCACCGACGTCGGATTCGATGGTGATCGCCAGCGCGGGACACACGGCCTCGCAAAGCTTGCAAGCGATGCAGCGCTCCTGGCCGTTCGGATAGCGGCGCAGAGCGTGGAGCCCCCGAAAGCGCGGCGACTGCGGCGTCTTTTCGTCCGGGTAATTGACGGTGATCTTCCTGCGGAACATGTTCCTCAGGGTCACTCCCATGCCCTGAAGAAGCTCGAACATCACGAAGGTTTTTACGAAATTCCGCACTCGCTCTCTCCTAAGCTTGGGACCACGGCCCAACGTGCAGCGCCACCATCACGCCTTCGACGGCAATCCAGACGATCGTGACGGGGATCAGCACTTTCCATCCGAGCCGCATGATCTGATCGTAGCGGTAGCGAGGAAACGTCGCTCGAAACCACAGGAAGCAGAACGCGAAGAATGCCATTTTCATGGCGAGCCAGAAGAAGCTCGGCGCGGCGAGCAACGTGCCCTCGAGACTCGGGATACCGGCGAGCGGCGAAAGCCAGCCGCCGAAGAAGAACACGGCTGTGAGCGCCGTGATGAGGATCATGTTCGCGTACTCGGCGAGGAAGAACAGACCGAACGCTATCCCCGAGTACTCGACGTGGAAGCCCGCGACGATCTCCGACTCGCCTTCCGCGACGTCGAACGGCGCGCGATTCGTTTCGGCCACGCCAGAGATGAAGTACACGATGAACAGCGGAAACAGCGGAATGAAGAACCAGCTCGCGATGCTCGTACCTTCCTGCGCGACGATGATCTCGCCGAGATTCAGGCTGCGGCTCGCCATCAACACGCCGACGAGCGCGAAGCCCATCGCGATCTCGTAGGCGACGATCTGCGCCGCGGATCGCATCGCACCGAGGAACGCGTACTTCGAATTCGACGCCCACCCCGCGATGATGACTCCGTAGACGCCGAGCGACGTAAGCGCGAGCAAGTACAGCAGCCCCGCGTCGATGTTCGCGATTACGAAGCGCGGATCGAACGGCACGACGGCCCACACAGCAAACGCCGGCACGAGCGACAGCACCGGCGCGATCAGGAACAGATACTTGTTCGAGTTCGTCGGAATGACGATCTCTTTGAGCAGCATCTTGATCACATCGGCGAACGGCTGCAGCAGGCCTTGCCAGCCCACGCGGTTTGGTCCGATACGCCTGTGCATCCACGCGAGGATCTTGCGCTCCCAGTATGTGAAGTACGCGACCGAGAGAATCAGCGGGATCAGCACGACGACGATTTTCACGACCGCGACGATCAGGAAGCGCAGCATTTCCGGCAGCGACTGCCAGACGGCGAGCGCGCTTTCGATCACGCCCGTCATTGCCGCGCCTTGGCGCGCTGCGCGACCGTGGTGAGCTGCAGCGCCTCGGAGCGGCGGACGACCGCGTCGATCGCGTAGATCGGCACATCGAGCTCGCGAGCGTCGACCTTCGCGGTACCGGGTCCCGTCGGCGCAAAGCTACCCCGGTACGCGCCGTCTTCCGCGGCCGGCACCGCACGGCCGTCAAGCTCCTGCTCGAGCGCTGCCGAGACTTCGCTCGGTGTCCTGTACTCGCAATCCGCGAGCCCCAGCTCATTGCCGAGCACGCGTAACACCCGCCAGCCCGGGCGGGAGTCCCCTGCGAGATCGGCTGCGGCGTCGAAGCTCTGCCAGCGGCCTTCCGCGTTCACGAACGTACCTGCGGTCTCGCCGAAAGTGCCGATCGGCAAAAGCACATCGGCAACATCGAGGAGCTCGGGGCTCGTAAACGGTGTGAAACACACGACCTTCGCACCGCGCAGCGCGCCGACCGCACGCGCGCCATCGGCGAGGTCCTGGCCGGGCTCGATGCCGAACAAGAGGTAAGCTTGGCGCGGCGAGTCGATCATCGCCTGCGCGTCTCGACCCGGCCGTTGACAGCGCTTTACCGCCGACGCCGCGATGCGGGAGCGCGCCCGCGAGCGCAGCGCCGACCGAGTTCGCGCCTTCCGTTAGGTAGCCGAGCGTCGCCCCGGAAATCGCCGCCAGCGCCGCCGCAAGCGCGCGAACGTCGGAGTAGCGCGGATGGCGCTGTGCGATCTGCCCGAGCAGCACGAGTCCCGGCTTACGCGCGAGCGCCTGCGCGGCGGCTTTGTGGGCCGCGCTGCTCTTTGCTGTGTCGACGATACCTTTGACGTTCGACGGGACGGTCGCATTGGCGGCGGCCGCCGCGGCCGCGACCACGCCGGCAAGCTGCTCGACGAACGACTCGAGCGGCGCTTCGACGTAGGCGGCTGTCGTGAAGAAGTACTCGTACGGCTCGGGGTTCACGAACGCCACGCTCGCACCCTTGCGCGCAGCCTTGCGGATGCGGTGCGCGACGATCGGCACTTCCATTCTTAGATTCGAGCCGATCACGAGCACGCCTTCGCGCGTGTCGAGGTCTGCGATGCTGCAACCGAGCGTCGGCACGACCGGATCGGCGGCCTGATCGCGGAAGTCGCGCCGGCGCAATCGCGTGTCGATGTTGTCGCTGCCGAGGTGGCGCGTGATGCGGTTGAGGAGATACATCTCCTCCAGCGTCGCGCTCGGCGAGACGAGCGTGCCGATCGAGTCGCCGCTCACGTGCGCGGCCTCACCGAGCAGCTCGGCGGCGGTCTCGAGCGCTTCCTGCCACGAAACGTCCGCCCACGCACCGTTCTTCTTCACGCGCGGCGCGAGTAGACGGTCGTCGCTGTAAATGCCGTGGCAGCTGAAGCGATCTCTGTCGGAGATCCAGCTCTCGTTGATCGCATCGTTGTCGCGCGGCACGACCCGGCGCAGCTTGCCGCGCAGCACGTGGGCGTACAGATTGCTACCGGCGCAGTCGTGCGCGCCGACAATGGGTTTCGCGATCATCTCCCAGGCACGCGCGCTGAAGCGGTACGGCTTGTTGTTGAGTGCGCCGACCGGACAGAGGTCGATGATATTGCCGGACAGCTCGTGATCGACGCTCTTCTCGATATAAGTACCGATCTGCATGTTCTCGCTGCGGCCAGTGGTACCGAGCTCCTGGATGCCGGCGATCTCCTGTCCGAACCGCACGCAGCGCGTGCAATGGATGCAGCGTGTCATGTCGGTGGAAACTAGCGGCCCCAGGTTCTTGTCTTTGACGATGCGCTTCTTCTCGGTGTACCGCGACACGCCGCGGCCGAAGCCCATCGCGAGGTCCTGCAGCTCGCACTCGCCGCCTTGATCGCAAATCGGGCAGTCGAGCGGGTGGTTGATCAGCAGGAACTCCATCGTCGCTTTCTGCGCCGAGATCGCCCGCTTGCTGCGCGTGAACACCTTCATGCCTTCGGTGACCGGCGTCGCGCACGCGGGCAGCGGTTTCGGTGCCTTCTCGACCTCGACAAGGCACATGCGGCAGTTCGCAGCGATCGTGAGCTTGCGGTGGTAGCAGAACCGAGGCACGTAGATGTCGGCCTGATCGGTCACCTCGATGAGCATCTGGCCCTTGCGCGCCTTCAACGGCACGCCGTTCACCTCCAGGTTCACGACGTTCGGATCGGCGGGCGGCGCCGTCGCGGCCGTGCCTGTAGCGGGTGGCGGCGCCCCGCTCGGCGTGGGATTGGGCGTGCTCATGCAGCCACCGACGGCAGGTCGTCGACGACGCTGCGGCCATTGTGCTCGATCATGTACTCGAACTCGTGCCGAAAGTGCTTCATGAAGCTCTGCACTGGCCACGCGGCCGCGTCGCCGAGCGCGCAGATCGTGTGGCCTTCGATCTTGTTCGCGACGTCCACGAGCATGTCGAGGTCGGCTTTCGTCCCCTGACCTTCCGTGATGCGCGTCAGCACGCGGTACATCCAGCCCGTGCCTTCCCGGCATGGCGTGCACTGACCGCACGACTCCGCGTGGTAGAAGCGCGCGAGCCGGCGCAGCGCCTTCACCATGCATGTCGTCTCGTCCATCACGATGGTGGCGCAGGTGCCTAGACCGGAGCCCGCGGCCTTGATCGTGTCGAAGTCCATCGTGAGCGTCATCATCTTTTCGGCCGGCACCACGGGACACGACGAGCCCCCCGGGATCACCGCCTTCAACTTGCGCCCGCCGCGCATGCCGCCCGCGATCGCAAGCAACTCGGGGAACGGGATGCCGAGCGGGATTTCGTAGTTGCCGGGCTTCTCGACGTGGCCCGAGATCGAGAAAATGCCGGTGCCGCCCGAGCCCTTCACGCCGAGGTCGGCGAACCACTGTCCGCCCTTGCGCAGGATCGTGGGAATCGACGCGACGCTCTGTGTATTGTTGATCGTCGTCGGCGCGCCATAGAGGCCGAAGTTCGCGGGGAACGGCGGCTTGAAGCGCGGCTTGCCCTGCTTACCCTCGAGCGACTCGAGCAGCGCGGTTTCTTCGCCGCAGATATACGCACCGGCGCCGATGAAGGTATGGATGTCGCAGTCGATACCCGAGCCCTGGATGTTCTTGCCGAGCAGGCCCGCGGCGTACGCCTCTTTGAGCGCAGCCTCGAAGCGCGGAATCGGCTCCGCCATGAACTCGCCGCGGATGTAGTTGTACGCAACGGTCGCGCCGATCGCGTAGCTCTCGAGCGCGAGCCCCTCGACGAGCGCGTGCGGGTTGTAGCGCAGGATATCGCGGTCGTGACACGTGCCCGGCTCGCTCTCGTCCGAGTTGCAGACGAGGTATTTCTGCATCGGCGCCGTGCGCGGCATGAAGCTCATCTTGACGCCCGTGGGGAAGCCTGCACCGCCGCGGCCGCGGATGCCGGACTTCTTCATTTCGTCGATGATCGCTTCGCGAGTGAGCTCGCCTTTAACGACCTTCTGCCAGCTCTCGTAGCCGCCGATCTTGCGGTAGTTCTCGAGCGAGTACGACTCCTTGCCAAACTGCAGAGTCTCGAAACAGACCAGATTGAATTGCCGTTCCGCCACTGCGCTATTCCTTCACGGCTTCCAGGATCTTATCGACGGTCTTCGGCGTGAGGTTCTCGTAGTAGACGTGGTCCACCATCATCATCGGCGCGCCGCAGCACGCCGCGAGGCACTCTTCCTCGACCTTGATGTAGAACTTGCCGTCGGCGGTGCTCTCGCCCGCCTTGCAGCCGAGCTTCTTCTCTACGTGCGCGAGGATGTCGTCGCCGCCGCGCAGCATGCACGAAATGTTCGTGCACACGGAGATGCTGTGGCGGCCGACGGGCTTCGTCTCGAACATCGAATAGAACGATGCGACCTCGAACACTTGGATCGGCGGCAGCTTCATGTAGTCCGCGACGGCGGTCATGATTTCCGGCGTGAGGTACCCGTGGTTCTCGTGCTGGGCGGCGTGCAATGCCGCGATCACTGCGGAACGATGCCGGCCCACAGGGAACTTCGCGATCCAGTGGTCGATCTCGTGTCGAACGTGCTCGGACAGCTCGCCGGGCTTTGCGGCCGCGCTGCCGTGACCAGCCGGTGCGCTCATCTATCGATCTCCCCGAACACGATGTCTTGTGTGCCGATCACCGCGACGACATCGGCGAGCATGTGCCCGACCACCATCTCGTTCAGCGAAGCAAGGTGCGGGAAGCCCGGCGCACGAACTTTGAGGCGATACGGCTTGTTCGAGCCGTCCGACACCAAGTAGACGCCGAACTCGCCCTTCGGATGCTCCACTGCGGCATACGCCTCTCCCTCCGGCACGGTGTACCCCTCGGTGAAGAGTTTGAAGTGATGGATCAAGGACTCCATGTCGTCCTTCATCTCGATGCGCTTCGGCGGAGCGACCTTATGATCCTCGAGGATCACGGGGCCCGGATTGGCGCGCAGCCAGTCGACACACTGCTTGACGATCTTGTTCGACTGGCGCATTTCCTCGACACGCACGAGGTAGCGGTCGTAGCAGTCGCCGTTCACTCCGACGGGGATGTCGAAGTCCATCTTGTCGTAGACCTCGTAGGGCTGCTTCTTCCGCAGGTCCCACGCGATGCCGCTGCCGCGCAGCATCGGACCCGAAAAGCCGAGAGCCAGCGCACGCTCCGGCGACACGACGCCGATGTTCACGGTGCGTTGCTTCCAAATCCGGTTGTCGGTGAGCAGCGTCTCGTACTCCGCGACGTTCGCGGGGAAGCGCTTCGTGAAGTCTTCGATGAAATCGAGCAGCGAGCCGCTGCGCGCTTCATTCATCGCCTTGAGCTCTTTCTCGCTGCGGTTCGGCGCCGTCTGATACTTCGGCATCCGATCGGGCAAGTCGCGAAATACGCCGCCCGGGCGGTAATACGTGGCGTGCATCCGCGTGCCCGAGACCGCCTCGTAGCAGTCCATCAAATCTTCGCGCTCGCGAAAGCAGTAGAGGAACATCGCCATCGCGCCGATGTCGAGGCCATGAGCGCCGAGCCACATCAAGTGATTCAATATCCGAGTGATCTCGTCGAACATCACTCGGATGTACTGCGCGCGCAGCGGCGGCGTGATCCCGAGCAGCTTCTCGATCGCGAGCACGTAGCCATGCTCGTTGCACATCATCGAGACGTAGTCGAGCCGGTCCATATACCCGATCGACTGGTTGAACGGCTTGCTTTCGGCGAGCTTCTCGGTCGCTCGGTGCAGCAACCCGACGTGCGGATCGGCCTTCTGGATGACCTCGCCGTCCATCTCGAGCACGAGGCGCAGCACGCCGTGCGCCGCCGGATGCTGCGGGCCGAAATTGAGCGTGAAATTTTGGATCTCAGGCATTGCCGCTGGGATCCTTCAAATCGTCCTGGTAGCGGTTGTCGCTGCGGATGACCTTCGGCACGAGAGTGCGCGGCTCGATGCTCACCGGCTCGTAGACGACGCGGCCCTTTACGGGGTCGTAGCGGACCTCGACGTTGCCGATCAGCGGGAAATCCTTGCGGAACGGGTGACCGATGAATCCGTAGTCCGTGAGGAGACGGCGCAGATCCGGGTGCCCTTTGAACAGGATCCCATAGAGGTCGAACGCCTCGCGCTCGTACCAATCCGCCGAGTTCCAGATCGGATACACCGAATCGAGGATCGGCCGCTCATCGCTCGGACAGAACGCCTTGAGGCGGAGCCGGTGATTGTGGGTAATAGAAAGGAGATGGTAGACGGCCGCAAAGCGCCCTGCTGGCTCGTAGCCGACGGCCTCGACCTGCTCCTCGTCGCCGCTCGCAGCCGCCGGGCCCCGAATACGGCCGCGGCTGAAGCCGGTGCCACTCGCGCTGTTCGTCTGCCACTCATCGAGGCCGTACGCCTGGTAGTCGACGCCGCTGACGTCTATGAGGATCTCGAACTTGAGCTCGGGGGTATCGCGGACGGCCCGGCAGACTTCGAGCAGATTCGCCGCATCGACACGGTAACCGAGCTCGCCGGTGCTCGTTGGCAAACGCTCCACCCTCGCGCCGATCTTGGCTTCGATGGCGGCAGCGAGCGCCGAATACTTCGGTGTGAGCTCCTTATTTTGCATTCGTGTATAAAGCGGGGTTCGCTCAAGCAGGCTTCGGTGCCGCCGTGAGTCTCCTCGTTTCAGATCCGTTCAACGCGCGATCGTTTGGGTGCGCCGGATCTTTTGCTGCAGCTGAATCACGCCGAACATCAACGCTTCGGCGGTCGGCGGGCAGCCCGGCACGTAGACGTCCACGGGCACGATGCGATCGCAACCGCGGACCACGGAATAAGAATAATGATAGTAGCCGCCGCCGTTGGCGCACGACCCCATCGATATGACCCAGCGCGGCTCCGGCATCTGGTCGTAGACCTTGCGCAGCGCCGGCGCCATCTTGTTCACCAGCGTGCCGGCGACGATCATCACGTCGGACTGGCGCGGACTCGGTCGAAAGATCACGCCGAAGCGATCGAGGTCGTAGCGCGACGCACCCGCGTGCATCATCTCGACGGCGCAGCACGCGAGACCGAAGGTCATCGGCCACAACGAGCCCGTTCTCGCCCAGTTCATCAGTGCGTCGACGCCGGTGACGAAGTAGCCCTTCTCCATCGCTTCCGGGACATTGAACGGCGTCGTGCCGGTTTGAAGTTGCTGCTCGTTCAATCCCACTCCAGAGCCCCTTTGCGCCACTCGTAGACGAAACCGACGACGAGCACGGCGACGAAGATCGCCATCGCGACGAGGCCGAAGGCGCCGATCCGGTCGAGCGACACGGCCCAGGGAAACAAGAACGCGATCTCGAGATCGAAGATGATGAAGAGGATCGCGACGAGGTAGTAGCGCACGTCGAAACGCATCCGCGAATCCTCGAACGCCTCGAATCCGCATTCGTACGGCGCCAGCTTGTCGGCGTCCTTGCGTCCGCGGCCGAAAGTGAACCCGAGGAACAAGAGAATGACGCTGAGGGCGCCGGCGACGATCAGGAAAATAAGAATCGGTGCGTAGTTTGCGAGCATAGTCCACACGACTCGGAGTCGGCGCGGATTGTATCAGCCCCGACTTTGCGAAGTCTTACCGAATTTGGTGCCCACGGTCGGACTCGAACCGACACAGCTTGCGCCACTACCCCCTCAAGATAGCGTGTCTACCAATTCCACCACGTGGGCATGATTTCAATTCATCCGCGCGTCGCTCGATGATCGATCGAGCAACCGATCGCGGCTTGCCTTACTCGGGCTTCTTGCCCGCCGAGTCTGGGCTCTCACCCGCGGCGTTCGAGTTCTCCCCACCGCCGACCGGTGCGTCCTCAGCCGGCAGCGGCGGCAACTCGCTCGCCGGTGCCGGCGGCGCCGCTTGAGGAGCGGAGCTTTGCTCCGCCGCCGGAGCTTCGAGCAAGCTCGACGGCGCCGTGCGCTGCGTCGAGAGGTAAGCCAGCCCGAGGCTCGTAATGAAGAACAACGCAGCGAGCACTCCGGTGGAGCGCGACAGGAAATTGGCCGAACCGCGCGCTCCGAATACGGTGCCGGAAGCGCCGGCTCCGAAACCGGTGCCCGCTTCGGCGCCTTTCCCGCGCTGCAGCAGCACGAGACCGATGATCATTAGCGCGACGCCCACATGGGCGACTAGCACGATAGATTGCAGCATGTTCCGAGTGTTCTCTTCTGGGCTTCCCGCTCAGGCTGTCGCGTGGAAGATCTCCAAAAAATCCGATGCGACCAGCGACGCGCCGCCAACCAGCCCCCCGTCGATGTCGTCCTTGGCAAACAGGGCCCGTGCATTCGAGCCTTTGACGCTGCCACCGTAGAGGATGTTCAAACCGGGCGCGATTGTAGCATCCCGGGCCGCGATCATGCCGCGGATGAACGCGTGCACGTCTTGCGCCTGCTCCGGAGTCGCGGTGCGTCCGGTGCCGATCGCCCAAACGGGCTCGTACGCGATGACGGCTTCAGCGAATGCCTCGACGCCTACGGCTTCGAGCACCGCCGTGAGCTGGCGGTCGACGGTTTGCTCGGTCTCGCCCGCATCACGCTGCGCTAGGGTTTCCCCGACACAGAGGATCGGAATCAGCCCCGCCGCTTGGGCCGCGCCGAACTTGGTCGCGACCACGGAATCTGTATCGCCATAGAACGCGCGTCGTTCCGAGTGGCCCACGATCACGTGGCCGCAGCCGATGTCCGCGAGCATCGTGCCCGAAACCTCACCGGTGTACGCGCCGCTGCCTTGCCGGTCTGCGACGTCTTGCGCCCCGAGCAGGATCGAGCTGCCCGCGAGCCAGGTCTTGACCGAGGCGAGGTAGACGTACGGCGGACAGAGCAGCATGTCGGCTTGGCTCGAGGTGCCGACGCCCGCGCGCAGCACCCCAACGAGCTTGCGGCTCTCTTCGAGGGAGCCGTTCATCTTCCAGTTACCGGCAATCAATGGCTTACGCGACATCGAAACACGCTCGCGACTTGGTGAAAGCGCCGGCGGCGCTACGCGGGGCCGTGAGCTTAAGGGCGGACCCGCCGAAGCGCAACGCCACGGCGCCGCAATGGGAGTGCGTCACTCCCTCCCGTACGCACGAACAGGCGACGGAGACCCATGCGGCCATGCGAGCTGCCGCGTGCCGCGGCCTCAGTCGGTACGGCCGAAAGTCGTGCGGACGGAATCAGCGAGCCGCGTCGCGAGAGTGCTGACCTGGTAGCGGTCCTCACCCTCCACCATCACGCGTATGAGCGGCTCGGTACCTGACGCGCGCAGCACCACGCGGCCCCGGGCGCCGAGCTGCGTTTCGGCGTCCTGGATCATCTCGCGGATACCCGGGTCCGACGTCGGGTCGACGGGCTCGCGAATCTTCACGTTCAGCAGCACCTGCGGGAATTGAGCCATGCCCGCCGTGAGATCGCTGAGCTTGAGCCCCGTGCGCTGCATCACCGCGAGCACTTGAAGCGCCGTGACGAGACCGTCGCCCGTCGTCGCGCGATCCAGGCACAGCAAGTGGCCGGAAGTCTCGCCGCCGAGGATTCCCCCGCGCTCCTTGAGCATCTGGAGCACGTGCCGATCGCCGACCTTCGCCCGATGAAACTCGATGCCGCGATCCCGCAGCGCGAGCTCGAGCCCGAGATTCGTCATCACGGTGCCGATTACCGGGCCCCGCAGCGTCTTCGACTCGAGCCTATCGCACGCGAGCACGAATAGAAGCTGGTCCCCGTCGACGAGATTGCCGCGCTCGTCGACCATCACGAGCCGGTCGCCGTCGCCGTCGAGCGCCATCCCCACGTGCGCGCGTACACCCGTAACAGTGAGCTTGAGAAGATCCGGCCGCGTGGAGCCGCACCCCTCGTTGATGTTGCGGCCGTTCGGCGAGCAACCGACGGGCACGACGTCCGCGCCGAGGTCGGACATGACTCGGGGCGCGACCTTGTACGCGGCGCCGTGCGAAGCGTCCACTACGATCTTGAAGTCCTCGAAACCCATGCCCGGCGGAATCGTGCCCTTGCAGAAATCCATGTACTCGGAGCGAGCGGAAGCTGCCGTTTTCGCTTGGCCGAGCGCGCGCGAGTCGCGAGTCGTAGGCGGCGCCGAGAGACCGGCCTCGATCGCCTCCTCGAGCGCATCCGATAGCTTTTCGCCCTCGGCATCGAAGAACTTGATGCCGTTGTCGTAGTAAGGATTGTGCGACGCGCTGATCACGATGCCGAAGTCGGCGCCGGCTTTCTTCGTGAGGTAAGCGATTCCGGGCGTCGGCAGCGGCCCCGTGAGCAGTACGTCAACGCCGGCCGCGACGAAACCCGCCTCGAGCGCGGACTCGAACATATAGCCCGAAACGCGCGTGTCCTTGCCAATCAGCACGGTGCCGCCTTGCGGCGCCAGCACACGTGCCGCGGCGCTGGCAAGGCGCAGCGCAAAGTCGACGGTCATCGGCTCCTCGCCGACCCGGCCGCGAATGCCATCGGTGCCGAAGTAGCGCCTCGACATACGAATCTCCGACCGGGGTTTAGCGACGCGAGTGCATTCTATTACGCCCGAGCGAGCGCGGGGCGGGTCCCGAAAAGATGGTCAACCCGGAGATCTCGTCGCTGTTAGTGCTGGCCGGCGGGTCCGCCAAGCGGTGCGGCGCCCTTGTCGGGGACTTCGCGCTGCACGAGCTTACCCGGCTCGGAGGGCTCGTCCCAATCGGCGGGCGGCTTCGGCTCGCGGCCTTCCATGATGTCTTTGATCATCTGCTCGTCGATGGTCTCGTACTTCATCAGCGCGCCAGCCATCACGTCGAGCTTCTCGCGATTTGTCTCGAGAATGCGCTTCGCTTCGCCGTAGCACTCGTCAATGAGGATGCGGACCTCCTCGTCGATCGCGTGGGCAGTGACATCCGACACCTGCTTGTGACGCGTGACGCTACGGCCGAGGAAAATCTCGCCGTCGTCCTCGGTGTAGGTCAGCGGGCCGAGCCGGTCCGATAGGCCCCACTTCGTGACCATGTTGCGCGCGATGTCCGTGGCGCGCTCGATGTCGTTCGAGGCTCCGGTCGTGACGTACGCGGGGCCGAACACGAGCTCTTCCGCGAGCCGGCCGCCGTACAGGCTCTTCATCTGGCTCATGAGCCGCTGCTTCGAATAGCTGTAACGGTCCTCTTCAGGCAAGAACATCGTGACGCCGAGCGCGCGCCCGCGCGGGATGATCGTCACCTTGTAAACGGGGTCGTGGTCGGGCACGGATAAGCCGACGATCGCGTGGCCGGACTCGTGATAGGCGGTGAGCTTCTTCTCCGCCTCGCTCATGACGAGCGAGCGCCGCTCGGCACCCATCATGATCTTGTCTTTCGCCTTGTCGAACTCTTCCATGCTCACGGTTCGGCGGTTCGAGCGAGCCGCGATCAGCGCTGCTTCGTTCACGAGATTCGCGAGATCGGCGCCCGAGAAACCTGGAGTGCCCCGCGCGATCACCGACGGCTTCACGTTGCCGTCGACCGGCACCTTGCGCATGTGAACCTTGAGGATCTGCTCGCGGCCGCGAACGTCGGGAAGCGGCACGACGACCTGGCGGTCGAAGCGGCCCGGGCGCAGCAGCGCCGGGTCGAGCACATCGGGACGGTTGGTCGCGGCGATGACGATCACGCCTTCGTTGCCTTCGAAACCATCCATTTCGACGAGCAGCTGATTGAGGGTTTGCTCACGCTCGTCATGCCCGCCGCCGAGGCCCGCGCCGCGATGCCGGCCGACCGCATCGATCTCGTCGATGAAGATGATGCAGGGCGCGTGCTTCTTCGCCTGTTCGAACATGTCGCGCACGCGCGAGGCACCCACGCCGACGAACATCTCCACGAAGTCGGAGCCGGAAATGGTGAAGAAAGGTACCTTCGCCTCGCCCGCGATTGCGCGCGCGAGCAACGTCTTGCCGGTGCCCGGCGAGCCGACCATCAGCACGCCCTTCGGAATCTTGCCTCCGAGGCGCTGAAACTTGGCTGGATCCTTGAGGAAGTCGACGATCTCGACGACCTCTTCTTTCGCTTCTTCGACGCCCGCGACGTCCGCGAACGTGACGCTGACTTGGTCTTCCCCGAGCAGCCGCGCGCGGCTCTTGCCGAACGACATGGCGCCGCGGCCACCGCCTGCGCCCTGCATCTGGCGCATGAAGTAAACCCAGACGGCGATCAGCAACAGGATCGGGAAAGAAGATATGAACAGCTGTAGCAGGAACGACTGCTGCTTCGGAGGCGCGGCGGAAATGGTGATGCCGCGCTTTTCGAGCTCACCGATCAACACGGTGTTCTCGGTCTCCGGGCTGTAGGTCACGAACTGCTCGTTGTGACGGCGGCCGCGAATGGACTCACCCTCGAAGATCACTTCTTCGACCGAGCCGTCTTTGACGTAGGAGAGGAACGTCGAGTAGGGAATCGGAGAAACGCGCGGGTTGCTCGGCCCGAAGCTTTGGAAAACGGACAGCAGCACGACGGCGATGACGATCCAGAGAATGACGTTCTTTGCCAAGTCGTTCAATGCGTTACCTCGCGAAACGGTCCTAGACCGTGTCCAACGTTAGACCCTACTACATCCCATAGTTTCTGGCTAGCAAATAAATCTCGCGGCTCTCGGCTCGCGACGCCTTCGGTTTGATGCGTTTCACCGTCCCGAATCGCCCGGCCAGCTGCCTCACGAACTCGTCGAGGCCTTCGCCGTGGAACGCCTTCACGAGCAAGTTGCCTCCGGGTTTCAGAACCTCTTCCGCGAAGAGCAGCGCCTCCTCGATCAGAGCCATGCTCCGCGGCTGGTCCATCGCGCGGGTTCCCGAAATGTTGGGAGCCATGTCGGACAATACAAGGTCGATCTTCGCGTCGCCGATGAGGGTCCGGAGCGCAGCGAGCGTCTGCGGCTGTGTGAAGTCCCCGAGCAAGAAGTCGACGCCTTGAATGGGCGGCATCTCGAGCAAATCGACGGCGATCACGCGGCCATTCGGGCGCACGAGCTGCGCCGCGAGCTGGCTCCAACTTCCGGGAGCCGCGCCAAGGTCGACGCACACGATACCGGGCTTCAGTATCCGGTCTTTGGCGTTGATCTGCTCGAGCTTGAACACCGCGCGCGACCGCCAGCCGTCGCGATTCGCCTGGTCGACGTAGACATCGCGCTCCTGGCGCTGACGCCAGCGGTTGCTCGATCCGGTGCGGCGCGGCATGCGTTGGCGGCGCGGCTGCAGCCGGGGCTAGACGTACTCGACGGCCGTGATCTCGTAGGCACGCCGACCGCTAGGAGTGACGACCTCGACCTCGTCACCTTCCTTCTTGCCGATCAGCGCTCGCGCGATCGGCGACCCGATCGACAGCATGCCGTTCTTGATGTCCGCTTCGTCCTCGCCGACGATCTGGTAGCGCGCTTCGGTGCCGTCCTTTACGTCCACGAGATGCACCGTCGAGCCGAACACGACCTTCCCATTCGCATTGAGCTCCGTGACTTCGATGATCTGTGCGTTGCCGAGCTTCGCCTCGATGTCGCGAATCCGCGCCTCCATCAAGCCTTGTTGTTCCTTAGCCGCGTGGTACTCGGCGTTTTCCTTGAGATCCCCGTGCGCGCGCGCCGTGGCTATGGCCTGCGTAACCTTGGGCCGTTCCTCGTTCTTGAGCCGGCGCAGCTCCTCCTTGAGCTTCGCCGCACCGCGTGCGGTCAGTGGCACTTTGCTCAAACCGATGCCTCCGCGTGCAGGTCTTGTAGGCGATTGACGCCCACGTTATCGATATGGTCGATCGCGTCGCAAGTCGCTTTCGCCGCCGCGAGTGTCGTGTAGTAGGTAACCTTGTAATGAACCGCCTCGCCACGTATCGAGTGCGACTCGCGAATCGCCTGCTTGCCTTCGGTCGTGTTGACGATGAGGCTCAGCTCGCGGTTCTTGATCATGTCCACGACGTGCGGCCTGCCCTCGCGTACCTTGTTCACGCGCTGGCACGGAATCCCGCCGTCCGCGAGCGCCGTGGCGGTGCCCCCGGTCGCAACGATTTCGAAACCTCGGTCGATCAGCATCTTGCCGAGCTCGACGGCGCCCGGCTTGTCCCGGTCGCGCACGCTGATGAACGCGAGGCCGCGGCGCGGCAGCACGACGCCTGAAGCGATCTGCGCCTTTGCGTAGGCTTCGCCGAATGTGCGCCCAGTGCCCATCACCTCGCCCGTGGATTTCATTTCGGGTCCCAGGATCGGGTCCGCGTCCGGGAACTTGATGAACGGAAACACCGACTCTTTTACCGAGAAATAGGGCCGTCTGCCTGGCGTCGTAACGCCCTGCTCCTTGAACGACATGCCCGCCATCGCCTTCGCGGCGATCTTCGCGAACGGTTGGCCGATCGCTTTGGAGACGAACGGAATCGTCCGTGACGCGCGCGGGTTGACTTCCAGCACGTAAATCACGCCATTCTGGATTGCGAACTGCGTGTTCATGATGCCGTTGACCTTGAGCGCCTGCGCCATCTGACGTACTTGCTCGCTCAGGGTCCGCTGCATCTCGGCGCTCAAGCTGAACGGCGGAAGCGAGCAGCCGGAGTCCCCAGAGTGAATCCCGGCTTGCTCGACGTGCTCCATGATGCCGGCGACGATGACTTCCTCGCCGTCCGATATCGCGTCGACGTCGACCTCGACGGCGAGATCGAGAAACCTGTCGAGCAGGATCGGGCTATCGTTCGACACACTGACGGCGCGCTCAACGTAGTCACGAAGCTCGTCCTCGCCATGGACGATCTCCATCGCCCGGCCTCCTAGCACGTACGACGGCCGAACCACGAGTGGATAGCCGACCTCCTTCGCCATCGCGACCGCCTCGTCGGCGTTGCGCGCGGTGCGGTTCGGCGGCTGCTTCAGCTTCAGCTTATGCACGAGTTGCTGGAAGCGCTCGCGATCCTCGGCAAGGTCGATTGAATCGGGCGACGTGCCGATGATCGGCACGCCAGCCTCCTCGAGCGCGCGGGCGAGCTTCAGCGGCGTCTGGCCGCCATACGTCACGATCACGCCCTTCGGCTTCTCCTTGTGGACGATCTCCAGCACGTCCTCGAGCGTGACCGGCTCGAAGTACAGACGATCCGAGGTGTCGTAGTCCGTGGAGACGGTCTCGGGGTTGCAGTTGACCATGATGGTCTCGTACCCGATCTCCTTGAGCGCGAACGAAGCGTGGACGCAGCAGTAGTCGAACTCGATGCCCTGCCCGATCCGATTCGGGCCGCCGCCGAGGATCATGATCTTCTCGCGATCCGTCGGCTCCGCTTCGCAGAACTCTTCGTACGTCGAGTAGAGGTAGGCGGTTGCGCTCGCGAACTCCGCGGCGCAGCTGTCCACTCTCTTGAACACAGGTCTAACGTTCTCCTTATGACGCGCTGTTCGAATGACCTTTTCCTTTACACCGATCAGTTCGGCGATCCGCCGGTCGCTGAAGCCTTTGCGCTTCAGCTTGCGCAGCTCCTGGCCGCTCAGGATTCCCGGACCTTCCTCCGCGATATGCTTCTCGAGCGCGATGAGCTCCTCTATCTGAACGAGGAACCAACGATCGATGTTCGTGAGCCGAGCGATCTCCTCGACGCCGAGGCCGAAGCGGAACGCGTCGCCGACGTACCAGAGACGGCGGCTGCCGGCCATCTTGAGCTCGTGACGGAGCTTCGCCCAGTCCTCCTCGCCGTCGATCTTGCTCATGACGGGATTCAAGCCGTCCACGCCGGTCTCGAGCCCGCGAAGCGCCTTCTGGAGCGACTCCTGGAACGTCCGGCCGATCGCCATGACTTCGCCCACCGACTTCATCTGCGTCGTGAGACGGTCCGCGGCCTGCGGGAACTTCTCGAACGTGAAGCGCGGGATCTTGGTCACGACGTAGTCGATCGACGGCTCGAACGACGCCGGCGTCGCGCCGCCGGTGATCTCGTTCTTGAGCTCGTCGAGCGTGTAGCCGATCGCGAGCTTGGCCGCGACCTTCGCGATCGGGAAGCCCGTCGCCTTCGACGCGAGCGCCGAAGACCGTGACACGCGCGGATTCATCTCGATCACGAGCAATCTGCCGTCGTCGGGATTCAGCGCGAACTGAACGTTGGAGCCGCCCGTGTCGACACCGATCTTGCGGAGCACCGCGATCGAGGCGTCGCGCATCCGCTGGTATTCCTTGTCGGTGAGCGTCTGCGCCGGCGCCACCGTAATCGAGTCGCCCGTGTGGATCCCCATCGGGTCCAAGTTCTCGATCGAGCAAATGATGATGCAGTTGTCGTTCCTGTCGCGAACGACCTCCATCTCGAACTCTTTCCAGCCGATCACCGACTCCTCGACCAGCACCTCGCCGGTCGGGGATTGGTCGATGCCGCGCGTCACGATGTCCTCGAACTCTTCCCGGTTGTAGGCGATGCCGCCGCCGCTACCGCCGAGAGTGAACGACGGGCGCACGATCGTTGGGAACCCGACTTCCTCCTGGACGGCCCACGCCTCCTCGAGCGAATGCGCCGTGCCGGCGCGCGGAGTCGCGAGCCCGATGTCCTTCATCGCATGTCGGAACAGCTCGCGATCCTCGGCCATGTCGATCGCTTCGCGCGAGGCGGCGATGAGCTCCACGCCGTGTTCCTCGAGCACGCCTTCGCGCACCAAGTCGAGCGCGCAGTTTAGGGCCGTCTGTCCGCCCATCGTCGGCAGCAGCGCGCTCGGCTTCTCTTTCGCGATGATCGCGGCGACCGTCCGCCAATGGATCGGCTCGATGTAGATAGCGTCGGCGCTCGCTGGGTCGGTCATGATCGTCGCGGGATTCGAGTTCACGAGAATCACCCGATAGCCCTCTTCCTTAAGCGCCTTACACGCCTGGGTACCGGAGTAATCGAACTCGCAGGCCTGCCCGATCACGATCGGGCCGGCTCCGATGATCAAGACGCTTTCGAGGTCGTCGCGACGCGGCATCTAGTTAACCTGGTTTCGATATAGTCGTTCTATGATCATGATATAGCTTATCTTTTAAACGGCCTTGGCTCGATGACGATAGGACTTCATCGCCGCGGTGAAGCGCTGGAACAGCGGCTTCAAGTCGTGCGGTCCGGGGCTCGCCTCGGGATGGCCCTGGAACGAGAAGGCAGGGCGATCGGTACGCTCGATCCCTTGCAGCGTGCCATCGAACAAGCGAGCGGTGCGTCGGCCGTACGTTGCTAGGCAGCGTCTCTTCCTGCACGGCGAAGCCGTGGTTCTGGCTCGTGATCATCACGCGGCCCGGAGTCGATCTCGACGACCGGGTGATTCGCGCCGTGATGACCGAACTTCATCTTCGTCGTCTTCGCGCCGCTTGCGAGCCCCAGGAGCTGGTGTCCCAAGCAGATGCCGAAGGTCGGCACCCCGATATCCACGATCGTGCTGATCGCCTCGATCGCGTAGTCGCACGGTTCCGGATCGCCGGGGCCGTTCGACAGGAACACACCGTCCGGTAGCAGCGCCATGACCTCCTCGGCGCCGGTCGTAGCCGGAACGACCGTCAAGCGGCAGTCCTGGTCCGCAATCAGCCGCAGGATGTTGCGTTTGATACCGTAGTCGAACGCTACGACGTGGAAGCCCGCGACACGTTTCGTGTACACGCTCTGGCGCTCGGGCCAGATGCTGCCTTGGTTCCACTGATAGGGTTGCTTGGTGCTCACGAGCTTCGCGAGATCCATGCCCTTGAGCCCGGGAAACTTTCGAGCCGCTTTGATCGCTTCGTCCGCCGTCGCTCTTGCCGCCCGCGACGATGCAACCGGCCTGCGCACCCTTGTCGCGCAGGATCCGCGTGAGCCGACGGGTGTCGATCTCCGCTATCGCGACCGTCTTGCCGCGCCGCAAGAACTGCTCGAGCCCATGCTCCGCGCGCCAACTGCTCACGGTGAGCGACAGGTCTCGGATGATCAGGCCTGCCGCGTAGATCTTCGTCGACTCGAAATCGTCGGAGTTCGTGCCGACATTGCCGATGTGCGGATACGTGAGCGTGACGATCTGGCGGTAGTAGGAGGGATCGGTGAGGATCTCTTGGTACCCGGTCATCGCGGTGTTGAACACCACTTCCCCGAGCGTCCGGCCCTCGGCGCCGACCGAGATACCGTGGAACACTGTGCCGTCTTCGAGCGCTAGTATCGCCGGCTCTGCCACGCTGAGCTCCTAAAGTATCCGCGTTGCACGCGGGTCACAGGATCGCTGCTCTTCTGCAGCCGAACCCGTGATCAAGGTTGATCGGGGAAACTCAGGCGGTAATTCTATCCCGGGCGTACGCCGACGATCTACAGAGTTCGGCGTGCAAGCGAAACTTTTTTTCAGTCCCGGGCGAGCCCGAGCACATCCGCCATCGAATAGAGGCCGGGCGCCCGACCCGCCGCCCAGCGAGCAGCACGCAGCGCACCGCGCGCGAACGTCTTGCGATCCTGCGCTTCGTGAACGAAAGCGACTTCCTCTTCCGCACCGATGAACCGCACGGAATGCTCGCCGACGACATTGCCGCCGCGAATGACGGAGAAGCCAATCGTCCCCGGCACGCGAGGCCCGACGCGTCCCTGGCGCGCGTAGACCGCGAGCTCGTCGAGCCGGCGGCCCTTCGCCGCCGCGATCTTCTCGCCGAGCGCGAGCGCGGTTCCTGAAGGGGCGTCGACCTTCTGGCGATGATGTGATTCCAGGATCTCGACGTCGTAGCCGTCACCGAGCGCCTTCGGCGGCGCGCGCGACGAGCTCCATGAACACGTTGACGCCGACGCTCAGGTTGCGCGCCGTACACGACCGGAATCTCGTGTGCCGCCTGTTCCATCGCCTTCATTTGCCGGGCTTCGAGACCCGTCGTACCGATCACGAGCGCCGAGCCGCTCTCGACGCAGGCGCGCAGATTCGCCTCGGTGGCGCTCGGCAGCGTGAAGTCCACGGCGACCTGGGCGCCGTGCAATCCCTGGTGACGATCGTCGGTCAGGGGAATGCCGAGTGCGTCGGCCCCGATGAGCTCCGCCGCATCCCGTCCGAGCAGCGGGTCGTTCGGCTCGGTGATCGCACCCGTGAGGACGAGATCCTCGGCGTCGGCGATGCAACTCAGGACGGCCCGACCCATGCGGCCCGCAGCACCGAGCACAGCTACCTTGAACAACGTCAGGCTCCCATCCGTTCGAAGAACTGCTTCACGCCGTCGAACCACGAGCGTGCGCGCGGATTATGCCGGGAAGCCTCGTTCTGAATCGACTCGTCGAACGCCCGAAGCTGGTCCTTCTGATCCGCCGACAGATTGACCGGAGTCTCCACCTGGACGCGGCAGAACAAGTCGCCGAGCCCGCTCGCGCGGACTGAGCGCACGCCCTTGCCGCGGAGCCGAAACACGCTACCCGACTGCGTCTCGGGCGGCACCTTCAGCATGACGTTGCCGTCGAGTGTCGGCACGTCCACCGTGCCGCCGAGCACCGCGGTGGCGAAGCTCACCGGAACCTCGCAACTGAGGTTCTGGCCCTCGCGAGTGAAGATCGAGTGATCTTTGACGGAGATGTCGACGTACAAGTCGCCGGGAGGCCCGCCGTTGCGCCCCGCCTCGCCCTCTCGCGACAAGCGGATTCGGTCGCCGTTGTCGACGCCGGCCGGCACCTTGACCGAGAGCGTCTTGACCTTGCGGACGCGGCCGCGACCCGAGCATTCGCGACACGGCTTGTCGATCGAGGAACCCGCGCCACCGCAGCTCGGACAGGACTGCTGGATCGAAAAGAACCCTTGCGCGACACGAACCTGCCCCGCGCCGCCGCATGTCTTGCAGGTGACGGGACTCGTGCCGGGCTCCGCGCCCTTGCCGGCGCAGCGCGTGCACTCAGCCTGCGTCGGCAGCTCGAGGTTGACCGAGTCCCCGGCCACGGCTTGCTCGAGCGAAAGCTCGAGCTCGTAGCGCAGATCGGCGCCGCGGAACACTTGGCTGCGTCCACCGCGACGACCAGCGCCGAAGATGTCGCCGAAGACGTCGCCGAAGATGTCGTTGAATGCGTCGCCGCCGCCGAATCCCCCGCCGGCTCCCGGGCTGGTTGTTGACGCCCGCATGGCCGAAGCGATCGTACGCGGCTCGCTTGTCGGGCTCGGAAAGAACTTCGTAGGCTTCCTTGGCTTCCTTGAAGCTCCCTTCGGATTCGGGGTTGTCGGGATTGCGGTCAGGGTGGTGCTTCATCGCGAGGCGCCTGTACGCCTTCTTGATGTCGGCTTCGCTCGCCTCTCGGCCGAGCCCGAGCACTTCGTAGTAGTCCCGCTTCGACATCCCCGTCCCCGGAATAACAGGAGAGCACGCTCGCGCGTGCTCTCCGTTCAGTCAGCAGAGCGCATGCATCGCCAGACTCGACTCTTCGAATCGACCGGCCGAGCTGCGACTTTAGGCGCTCTTCTTGTCGTCCTTCACTTCTTCGAACTCCGCATCGACGACGTTGTCGTCGCCTCCCTGGCCCGAAGCACCGGCCGCTCCGGGCTGCGGGCCTTGCTGCGCGCCGTAGATGCGCTGCGCCATCCCGCTGGAGGCCTCGCCGAGAACCTTCATCTTCGCCTCGATCGTGCTCTTGCTGTCGCCCTTGATCGCTTCCTTCGCGTCGGCGAGCGCGGCCTCGATCTTCGCGCGCTCCGCGGCCTCGACCTTCTCGCCGAGGTCACGCAAGGACTTCTCGGTCGCGTGCACGAGTCCGTCGGCTTGGTTGCGGACTTCGATGAGCTCGCGGAACTTCGCATCCTCTGCGGCGTGCGCTTCGGCGTCGCCGACCATCCGCTTGATCTCGTCATCGCTCAAGCCCGACGAGGCCTTGATCACGATCTTCTGCTCTTTGCCCGTGGCCTTGTCCTTCGCGGAAACATTCAAGATCCCGTTCGCGTCGATGTCGAAAGTGACCTCGACCTGCGGCACGCCGCGCGCCGACGGGGGCAACTCCGAAAGATCGAACCGTCCGAGCGATTTGTTGTCCATCGCGCGGCCGCGCTCGCCTTGCAGCACATGGATCGTGACGGCGGTCTGGTTGTCCTCGGCCGTGGAGAACACTTGGTTCGCTTTCGTCGGAATCGTCGTGTTCTTGTCGATGAGCTTCGTCATGACGCCGCCCAAGGTCTCGATACCGAGCGACAGCGGCGTCACGTCGAGCAGCAAGACGTCCTTGACCTCACCGGCCAGCACGCCGGCCTGGATCGCGGCACCCACCGCGACAGCCTCGTCCGGATTCACGTCCTTACGAGGCTCTCTGCCGAACAGCTTCTGGACCGCTTCCTGGACCTTCGGCATGCGCGTCTGGCCGCCGACGAGGATCACGTCGTTGATGTCCGACATCTTCAGACCCGCATCCGTCATCGCCGTCTTGGAAGGGGCGATCGTGCGCTCGATGAGATCCTCGACGAGCGATTCGAGCTTCGCGCGCGTAAGGTTGATGTTCAGGTGCTTCGGGCCGCTCGCATCCGCGGTGATGTACGGCAGGTTGACCTCGGTCTGCTGGCGCGACGACAGCTCGATCTTCGCCTTCTCGGACGCTTCCTTGAGGCGCTGCATCGCCAACGGATCGCGGCGAATATCGATCCCGCTCTCCTTCTGAAACTCCTTTGAGAGGTAGTCGATGATCCGCTTGTCGAAGTCCTCACCGCCTAGGAACGTGTCACCGTTGGTCGCGAGCACCTCGAACTGGTGCTCGCCATCGACTTCCGCGATCTCGATGATGGAGATGTCGAACGTGCCGCCGCCGAGGTCGTACACGGCAATCTTGCTGTCGCCGCGCTTCTTGTCCATGCCGTAGGCAAGCGCCGCGGCAGTCGGCTCGTTGATGATGCGCTTGACGTCGAGGCCGGCGATCTTGCCGGCGTCCTTGGTCGCCTGGCGCTGCGAGTCGTTGAAGTAGGCGGGCACGGTAATCACCGCCTCGGTGACTGGCTCGCCGAGGTAGTCTTCGGCCGTCTGCTTCATCTTGGCGAGCACGCGCGCGGAGATTTCCGGCGGCGCCATCTTCTTGCCGGCCGCCTCGACCCACGCGTCGCCATTCTCGGCTTTCACGACCTTGTACGGGACCATGCCGACGTCCTTCTGAACGACGTCGTCCTCGAAGCGCCGGCCTATCAAGCGTTTCACCGCGAATAGCGTATTCGTCGGATTCGTAACCGCTTGGCGCTTGGCCGTTTGACCGACCAGCACCTCGCCGTCTTTAGTGAAGGCGACGATCGAAGGAGTCGTCCGATCGCCTTCGCTGTTCTCGATCACTTTCGGCTTGCCGCCGTCCATGATCGCGACGCAAGAGTTGGTCGTACCCAAGTCGATGCCGATCACTCTACCCATCGTTGCTATGCTCCAAGAAAATCGTTACTGAGAATCTGTTTTGAACCAGCCAAGAAAGCTCGCTCTGAATAGCGTTCACCCCGAAATGGGGCACTGACGATTCAATTCAAGCGCGGGTTAATCGCCGTTCTCCGAGCGCGCGACGATCACCTTCGCGGCGCGCAACAAGCGCTCGTTCATTCGATAACCCTTTTGGACAACCTCCAGCACGGTGTTTGCGTCGACGTGGCTCGCCGGTAGCAGGCTCAATGCCTCGTGCTGGTTCGGATCGAACGCTTCTCCCTTGGGGGAGATCTCCGTTACCCCGGCTCCGGTCAACGCCTCGTCGAGGAGCCGCAACGTCGCCTCTTGACCCTGAATTAGCGTCGCCGCATCGGCCTTGTCGCTAGCGGCGAGGCCCGCTTCGAGGCTGTCCCGTACCGGCAGAACCGCCTGGGCGAGCCGCTCCGCACCGAACTTCCTGGCGTTCTCGACGTCTCGGGCGCTGCGTTTGCGAAAGTTGTCGTACTCGGCCGAGATCCGGACGTATTTGTTCCAGTTCTCCTCGGCCTCGCGGCGCAAGTTCTCGAAGGCATCCTGGGATGCGTCCTGCTCCGGGGGGTTGGCCGCGGACTCATCGTTGCTCATGGCGTTTTCATTCATGCACAAAACCCTCCGCGCCGGATCCGTCGGACCGCGGGTCGATTCGTAGTTTCGGGCAGATGGGGCTCAGCTGTTCGACTTCAAGGCACGGCCGAGCAGTTTGGCTGTGATGTCCACGATCGGGATCACTCGCTCGTACGCCATGCGCGTCGGGCCAATGACTCCGAGGACCCCCATCGTATCGTCCTCCGTCATATACGGGGCGGCGACGATGCTACACGAATCGAGGAGCTGATAGCCCGATTCATTGCCGATGAAAATCTGCACACCCTCGGCGCGCATGCTCTGATCGAGCAGGTGCAGGATATCGCGCTGGGTTCCGAACGCCTGGAACAGACCCTTCAGCGTCTCTACGTCAGCGAGCGCCTCAAGACCCATGAGGTTCGTCTCGCCGGCCATCACAAACTCGGGTCTGCGGCTCGCCCTCCGGGAATACCTTATGGGCCATTTCGATGGCCTCGATCATCAGCGCGTTCATCGAGGCTCGAGTCTTCTTGAGCTCGCCGAGCAGCAGCTCACGAACTTGTGTCAGCGAATGTCCGCCGAAGCGCTCATTGAGGTAATTCGTTGCCTGGCGCAGCTCGTCCGCGCTGAAATCCCTCTGAACCTCCACGATCTTGTTCTGGACCTCGCGATCGTTGACGACAATGATCGCGAGCACGCGCTTCCCGGACAGCGGCAGGAACTCGATCTGGCGCAGCGACGTTTGGGCGCGCCGCGGCACCGTAACGATTCCGGCGAGCTTCGTGACGGCAGACAGAAGATTGGACACCGACAACGCGAGCGCTTGCGGATCTCCGCCGGCCTCGTTTAGCCCTTGACTAAAGCGCAGGAGATCCTCGCCGTTCGGTGGCGTCAGCTTTATTAATGTATCGACGAAGAAGCGGTAGCCCTTGTTTGTCGGCACGCGCCCCGCGGATGTATGCGGCGAGCTTACGAAGCCGAGCTCTTCGAGATCGGCGACGATGTTACGGATGGTCGCTGGACTCAGATCGAGCCCCGAATCGCGCGACAACGTACGGGAGCCGACGGGCTGCCCGTCGCGAATGTATTTGTCGACGAGAATGCGCAGCAAGGTCTGTGCGCGTTCGTCTAAGATAGTCTCGGTGTTTGTCGCTCGCCATAGGCCCAGGCTGTGATAACTTAGAGCCCAGTCAGCGCAGCCCACGCTAACAACCGCTTCCCGCCACTGTCAAGAAAGCCCAGCATGCCGCAGCAATTCAAGACGGTCGGCCTTTGGGGACGACTCAATGAGCCAAGCGTGGCCGAACCCGCGACGCAGGTGCTCGCTCACCTGCGCAAGCACGGGATCCAAGTGTTCGCATCGACGGAGTCGGACGGGGCCGGATTGCTCGCCGGCGTCACGCGAGTCAACGAAACAGAGATCGCGTCGCAAGTCGATCTCGTCGTTGCTGTGGGCGGCGACGGCACTTTGTTACATGCCGCGCGCCACGTTGCACGCCGCGGCGTGCCGCTCCTCGGTGTCAACCGCGGCCGGCTCGGCTTCCTCACGGACATCTCTCCCGAACACATGCTCGAGGCGATCGACGCGATTCTCGCCGGAGACTACCTAGAGGAACGGCGCTTGATGCTGAGCGCGCAAATCGGCGATGGCAGCTCGCACCCGAAGCTCGTCGCACTGAACGACGTCGTGCTCCAGAAGGGCGAAACCGGCCGCATGCTCGACTTCATCACGACGGTCGACGGCAGCTATGTGAACGCACACCGCGGGGACGGCTTGATCGTCGCAACACCGACCGGCTCGACGGCATACGCTCTGTCTTGCGGCGGACCAATCATCCAACCGAACGTGGATGCCCTCGTGATGGTGCCGATTTGTCCTCATACCCTCAGCGACCGGCCGCTCGTGCTCAAGCTCACGAGCTCGATCGAGGTGCGCGTCGATACCGGCGCCGGTAGCGCGGCGCATGTCGTCTGCGACGGCGAGGATCTCGGTCGCATCGCGAGCGGCCAGGTTCTGCGCATCGGCCTCGCCGACGAGACCGTAACGCTGCTGCACCCGCGCGACTACAACTACTACGAGCTGTTGCGCTCGAAGCTCAACTGGGGCCGCGCAAACCGCGACCAGCCGAACGGTCGCCGCTGAAACATGCTGAGCCTGATCCGCGTCAAGAACTACGCCGTGATTGACGAGGTGGAGCTCGAATTCGCGCGCGGCTTTAGCGTAATGACTGGGGAAACCGGCGCCGGCAAATCGATACTCGTGGACGCGCTCGGCCTCGCACTCGGCGACCGCGCAGACGCTGCGGCGGTACGTTCGGGCGCCGAGCGTGCCGAGATCAGCGTGCAATTCGACGCGCTCGGAAACCCCTCGGTGATCGACTGGCTGAGCGAACGGGGCCTCGACGATGGCGATCAATGCACGCTGCGGCGAATCATCGGATCGGAGGGCCGCTCACGTGCGTTCATCAACGGCCAGCCCGTCACCCTCCAAGACCTGAAGATTCTCGGCGGCCTGTTGATCGATATCCACGGCCAACACGCACACCAATCGCTACTCGAGGCGGGGAGTCAGCGCCAGCTGCTCGATGCGCACGCAGGGCTGGAAGACATCGCAAGTCGAGTCGCTGCGAGCTATGCGGCTTGGCAGCAAGCAGATCGGGATCTCGCGACGCGACGCGGTGCGAGCAATGATCGCGCGGCACAGCTCGAGCTGCTGCGCTTCCAGCTCGGCGAGCTCGAGGCTCTCGCGCCCGCCGCGGGCGAACCGGACGACCTTCGCGCGGAGCGCGACCGGCTAGCGAATACCGATAGGCTACTGAGCGGCGTCGGCGGCGCGCTCGAAGGCTTGTTCGAAAACGACACTGTGTCGGCCTACGCCACGGTCGTGCGAGCGCGGCAGGAGCTCGAACGGCTCGTCGCGCACGATGTCGAGCTCCGCAGCCCGACGGAGCAACTCGCCGCCGTCGAGATCGAGCTGCGCGAACTCGAGTCCTCGCTCAACCGTTACCGCGATCGCATCGAGGCGGACCCGGCGCGCCTCGACTTTCTCGAAGACCGGCTCGCGAAATTCCGTGCCCTCGCACGGCGGCACGGCTGTGCGGAAAACGGACTTCGCGAAGCGCTCGCGACGCTCCGCGCCCGCATCGCGTCCCTCGACGGCGGCGAGGAATCGCTCGAAGCGTTGGCAGCGAAGGCCGCGCGCGCGCGCGAGAACTATTTCGCGTGCGCAGCCAAGCTCACTGCCGGACGAGAAAAGCACGCTACCAAACTCAGCCGCGCGGTGACGGCCGAGCTCGCGGAGCTCGGGATGCCGCACGGGGAATTCCGAGTGGCGCTAGAGCGTAAAACCGAAGAGCGCGCCGACGGCACGGGCGCGGAGCGCATCGAGTTCCAGGTGAGATTGAATCCCGGCCAACCGTTTGGCCCGCTCGCTAAGATGGCATCGGGCGGCGAGCTTTCACGCATCAGCCTGGCGGTCGAGGTCGTTCGCTCAGGCGCTTCACCGATCCCCACATTCGTGTTTGACGAAGTCGATGCCGGCGTCGGAGGCCGTGTGGCCGAGATCGTGGGCCGCAAGCTGAGTCAACTCGGTGGCAGCCGGCAGGTACTCTGCGTGACCCATCTACCTCAGGTCGCGAGTCAGGGGCAGCGGCATTATCGTGTCGTGAAGCTCACCGACGGCAAGACGAGCCGTACGAACGTCCGCTCGTTGAGCGCTGAGGAGCGGATCGAGGAGCTATCACGGATGCTCGGCGGGATCGAGATCACCGAGCGCACCCGCGCCCACGCGGCTGAAATGATCGACCGCGCGGCCAAATAACGCCGCGAAGAATCAGGGCTTCTTCGGGCGCACGTACAGAACGAGGCTGTGCTCCTCGATCGCGTAACCGTGCTTGTCCGCGATCTCGCGCTGCAGCTGCTCGATTCTCTCGTCGTAGAATTCGATCACGCGCCCGGTCGTGAGGCAAACCATGTGATCGTGGTGAGTTCGATCGGCGAGCTCGAAGACGGCGGTACCGCCCTCGAAATTGTGCCGACTCACGAGGCCGGCGCGCTCGAACTGGGTCAACACGCGATATACGGTCGCGAGGCCGAGCTCTTCACCACCGTCGAGCAACTTGCGATAGATCGCCTCGGCTGACATGTGCCGCTGCGTGCTCTTCTCCAGGATTTCGAGGACCTTGAGCCGCGGCGAGGTGACTTTCAGGCCGAGCTTACGAAGATCCTGTCCTTCCACGTTCCACTCGCTCTGAACTAAGGGTTATCATGCCGGTCTGATTATGACCCAGACTCGACATGCGCTCCACCGTGTCTAGCTCCGCCCGCTCCTCGCTTTCGCTCGCTCGCATGACGGCCGTGATTCTCACGACCCTCTGCTTGGCCGCGTGCGTCTATCGCATCGACATCCAGCAGGGCAACCTGCTCGAAGACTCCGACATCGGCCAAGTCGAGGTCGGCATGACGCGCAGCCAGGTGCAGTTCCTGCTCGGCACGCCGATGGTTTCGGATAGCTTCCACCGCGACCGCTGGGACTATGCGTACTACCTCCGCCACGGACGCTCACGCGACGTCGAACGCCGTTGGGTCGTCGTCTACTTCCAGAACGAACGCGTGGCGCGCATCGAACGCGACGTCGAAGTGCAGCCGCAGACGTGATGCCGGACGGCAGCAGCTAACTCGCGAGGTGCCTGCGCCGATCGCGCGGGTCGCGCCGCAATGGCCTGCAGATCTCGACGCGGTCGCCTGCCGCGAGAGGATGCCGCAGCTCCACGGGAACTCCGAACACTCCAAGGACGAGAGGACGCCCGGCTATCTCGGGCAGAGCATCGAGGAGGCCGGAGGCGCGCACGGCCTGCTCCGCGGTGAGCCCGGGCGCGAACGGCACCCGAACTATCCGCTGCTCGTCGGGCGTCGCGTAGACAACCTCGACGACCGGTTCAAGTGTGTCCGGCATACAGCTTCGCAGCGCGCGCGGTGAAGGCGTCCATCTGCGCACCCGCGAGCTCTTCAAACACCTTCGAGAACACCGAGCCGAACGGCGACACCGTCACCTCGAATGAGAGGGAAAGCGCGACCTCTGAACCCCCAGTCGGCAAGTCGGCAAACTTCCATTCCCCTCGAAGGCGACGGAACGGCCCGGACACCAGCTCGATCGAGATCTGTCCGGCCGCCGCAGCGTATTGCGAGTCCGGAACGCTGCGCTGAAACCCCAGAACGCCGATGTCGAGAGTCGCCTCAACCATGTTTCCCTGCCGAACGTCAACACGCGCGCCGCCGCACCAGTGCAGAAACTCAGGATATCTCTCGATGTCGTTTACGAGATCGAACATCTGCTCGGCTCTGTAACTCACGCGCGAACTGCGCTGCACGGTGGGCAAGAACGTCTCCTTGGAGCTGAGCCAGAGTATTTTTTGGCGGGTGATTCTAGGATCATTGGCGCGCGATGACCAAGAAGCAGGAAAAGACACGGAGCACGATCGCGCAGAACAAGAAGGCGCGCTTCGACTATTTCATAGAGGAACGTCTCGAAGCCGGCCTCGCGCTGCAAGGCTGGGAGGTGAAAAGCATGCGCGCCGGGAAAGCACAGCTCGTCGACAGTTATGTGATTTTGCGCGGCGGCGAAGCGTGGTTGTTGGGCTCGCACGTATCCCCGCTCAACACCGCTTCCACGCACGTCACCACTGACCCGGCCCGCATCCGCAAGCTGCTGATGAACCGCCGGGAAATCGACCGCCTGACGGGCCTCGTCGAGCGCAAGGGCTACACGCTCGTCGCGCTGGAACTCTATTGGAGCAAGAGCCGCGCGAAGCTCGCGGTGGGTCTCGCAAAGGGCAAGAAGCAACACGACAAGCGCGCGACCGAGAAAGACCGCGACTGGGAACGTGACAAGTCGCGGGCACTTCGTGCGCACTGACGGGATTTGCGACGTTCGCCCTTGCAACGGCCGTCGCCGGCCATAAACTAGGGGTGCACCTGGGGGCGACTTGGCTTCGACGTGGGTCGCGAAACCTGAGGGGCATGCCGAGGTGCAGAGTACCTCGTAAAACCATCTGCAAACGTTTAGTTGCCAACGACGACAACTACGCACTAGCCGCTTAATAACCGGTTCGGTGCCGTCTGACTGGAGCCGTGCTTGTGCGTCCAGCGTCCTTCGGGACACTCAGGCGTCATCTTCACAAGATCGCGACGAGGTACGTCCGGGACCAACTCGCTAAGATCGCAAACGGAATCGCTGTCAGTGGGCCCTGTCTGTCGGGTTGCTGCCGGTTAAAACAATAGACGGACTAAGCATGTAGAACCGACGGCAGAGGACTTGCGGACGCGGGTTCGATTCCCGCCGCCTCCACCACTCCGCTAGGATCGGCGCGGCTCTCAGCTGCGCCGGTCCTCACCCTGACCGGCAACCTCGGCGCTAACGAATCAATCCGTCCTTACGCAGCCTTTTGCCGATCGGCGCCGTGATCTCCGCGAGACCCTCGCCGCGCGACTCGATGTTGCGCACTTTCGAGTCCACTGTGTAGACCACCGTCGCACCGCGCGTCTCATAGAGCTTCGACGTGACGTGGGCTTCACCTTTGACAGTGGTGACAGGGGCGCTCGTCTGGAAATCGGCGGCGACGACGGTGCCATAAACGCCGTAATACGAGTCCGTGGCCTTGTAAGTGGCGCCGCCTCTCGAACCAGCGCCCCCTCTGTCCTGCAGGTCCCAGGACTTGGAAATGAGGCTGGTTGCGAGCACTGCGTCGGCGTTTTTCGCTGCCACCGCGGCCTCGATGTTTTCGCGTGTGAGCGGCGCATTTAGGGGCATCGCGTCGCAGCTCACGATGGCCACGGTATTTTCGCTCCTGATCTTGGCGGCCAGGGCGCGTTCGAACGGACATCGCTGGTCGACATCTGGGCTGATGCCGACGACCAAGACACGTGAAAACGACTGGTCGCGCGAAACGTTGTCCGACCACGCACTCGTGACGGACGCGCGGCTCGGGGACGCGGAGAAGCATCCTGCGCTGACGAGCAACAGAGCCGGTAGGAGGGACGGGTGCTTAGTTCGCTGCTGATCGACGGCATGGGTTGACACGGAGGGCTCCTCTCGGCGAAGGCGTTCGAGTGTACGCGGCGGTCAAGCGCTTAGCGAGACCGTGCCGAGCGCCGGCCGGTCGCTGTCGGCGGGACGCTGAAGCAGCTGCGGGAAGTCCTAGGGTACCGCGTCAACGAACCTGAGATTGAGCTCGCCGCCGAGGCTCACGATGTCGCCATCGTGCAGCACGCGCCGCTGCACGCGCTCCGAATTCACGAGGATGCCGTTCTTGCTGCCCGCGTCCTCGATGATCGTTGCGATTCCATTCGTGCTCACTTTCGCATGCACGCGACTGATGAAATGGCTCGCTATACGAATATCGCTCCCGTGACCGCGGCCGATCGTCATTTCCTTCTTCAAGAGCGGATAGTCGACCCCGCGTCCACCGACCATCACGACGAGCTTGCGCGGCGTGACCTTGCCGAGGGGCTCGCCCACATCGACGATCTCCTCTGCGTCGCCGATCAACTCCTCGAGTGACCGCACGTTTTTCCACGCGTTGGGAGCGCTCTTTGCGCCCGACGCGACTGTCTCGACGAAGTCCGGAAGGTGAGAATCCGGCCTTCGTCCTTGGTCTTCCACCATCTGGCGATCGAGAGCGGCAAGGCTCGCACCGAGATCCGTGATGCGCCCCACGTTGCGCTCGAGTAGATCGGCCGTGGCCTGCTTGGCGCGCAGTTGCGCCTCGAGTTTCGCCACGAGGTCTTGCTGCGCGACAAGCTCCGTCTTGAGGCGCCCGCATTCGGCTACCGCATCGCTGCGCAGCGCGCCGAGCTCGGCCGAGTGCTCTTCGATCCGCCCTAGGTCGTCGCGCAAACCGGCCGCCTGTTGCTCGAGCGAACGCAGTTGGCCTGCCAGCTTCTCGGCGAGAATCCCCTTCTCCTCGGCGGCCGCCGTGCTCGCCGCAAGCCGTTCGTTCTGCTCGGCCAGCTGATCCCGCAGTGTATGAGCCTCGTCCTGACTGGTGCGCAGCTCCTCGCGCAGTCCGCGCTCTAGCTGCGCTCGCTCCTCAACCGTCTTCTCGAGATCGGCGACGATCTTCGCGAGCCTCTCCTTGGCCGCAGAGAAATCGCTAACGGCCACCCTTTGCTGCTCGAGGTCAGCGCTTAGAGTCGCGAGACTCTCATCGCGCCCTGCGATGCTCCGTTCGAGCGACTCGATCGACTTCTGACTGCTCGCGGCTTTCGCCAACGCCTGCTCGGCTTCCTTCGTCTTCGCTGCGTTATCTGCTTTGAGCTGCTCCGTCGTCTCGAAGTGCTCGGCGAGGTTCTTCTGCAGCTCGTCGTACGCTGCCTCCCGCTCCTTGCGCCGCCCGACCAGCTCTGCGCACTGCCGTTCGAGCTCGTTGATCCGCGCCGCCAACTGCCGCTTCTCCTCGTCGACGCGCGCGACAGACGCGTCCCGAGTTTTGACGGTGCGCTCCATCCCGGCCAGCGCGTCCTTGTAGCCCGCGAGCTGTGCATTGAGGTCAGACCAGCTCTGGTGCCGGCCGTTGACGTAAATCTCGAGGTCCTGAATCTTGCCCTGAAGGCGCCGCTGATCGGCGAGCAAGTCCTCATTGAGCTTGGCGATCGCGGCAGCTGTCTCCTGCTCACGACGCACCGACGCGTTGAGGCGAGCCACATCCGCCTGCGTCGATTCGAGCGTCTTTTGCAGGGCGCGATGCCGCTCGTCCGCGCCGCCTAGCGCGGCTGCGAGCTCGTCGACCCTACCGTCCCGCGTTTTGGCGTCGGCGAAGAGCTTAGCGATGTCACCATCTTTGCCGGCGATTCTCTCTTCCGCCGCCTTCAGCGTCTCCGCGCTGCTGCGCAGATCCGCAGTCAGGTTCGCGATGGTGACATCGCGATCTTTCACCTCGTCGCGCAACTCGGCGATGCGAACTTCGCGCACCCTGAATTCGGCGTCGATGCTGTGCCACTTCTCGTGGAGTCGCCTGACTTCGGTCTCGAGGTGCGTCAACCAGAACGCGGCCTTGTCGCCATCGGCTACCGAGTGGTCCCTGGCTTTCAGCTGCTCTGACGGAGGCTGCTCTGCCTGTTTGATGATGGGGTATTCCCCCGTCGCCGCCTCCGAGATGTCTTCCATGGCGGTTTCGCTCTCGTTTGTCATTGTCATTTTCATTAGCGTCGCATCCCTTTTTGTTCGCTCGACGGCCGCCGCCGTCTCATCCCTTCAGTCCGGAAATCAGCGCATGCACGTATCGAGCTCCCGTGTGGGACGGCCGGACTGTGCCGTGACCAGCGGGAGCAATCGATGCGAGGGGAAGAGGGTCGTCGCAGTTCATCGACGTCCGCGAAGGCCGTTGCGGCCGCTCGCGATGCCCGTGCAATCGAGCCGATGTTCTCGTGTGCCCGCGAAGTGATCGATGTCGCTCGTCGACCTCTGTCGGGGATCCGTGGGACTTGACTCCATAGTCCTCTCGTTCTTATCGGAAGCGCCGGAACCAACGCCGGTCGCCGCTAGTGTTTTTTCGTTCGAGCTCTCAAGCGGCCATCGCTAGCTTCGCAAGCCGCGGCTCGTATGCGAATGAGATCACAATACTAGCTATGCCCGCGGTGATGTCGATCACGTTTGACAATATCCCCGCCGCGGATTCTCCTCCCCGCGTCGCCTCGAGGGCCCTCCCGGAAAGCCGCCGGCCCCGTCCTGCCATCCGCGCGCTCAGCGCCGCCCGCCGAGCAGCGACCCCAGCACCCCGCGAATCAACGAGCGCCCGGCCTGAGAGCCGACGGCGCGCGCGGCGCTCTTCGCCATTGCCTCGATCAGTCCCTGCGATTGGCGGCCGCCGCGCGGGCCTCGCCGACCGAAGAGGATGTCGGACGCCAGGCCTCCCTCGCCCTGTTGCCGGGGCTGCGCGGGGGTTTGCGATGGCAAAGGCCGCTCGCGCTCCTTCCACGGCGGCGACGGGGTGGGCTCGGTCGTCGGCTGCTGCTCCACTCGAGTCTTGAGCTTCTCGTACGCTGATTCGCGGTCGATCGTGCGCTCGTAGTGTCCCGCGAGCGGCGATGCCGCCATGACGCGCGCGCGCTCCTCCGCCGAGAGCGGGCCCACGCGGCTCCCAGGCGGGATAATCAGCGCGCGCTCCGTGACGCTCGGCCGGCCGCGATCGTCGAGCAGCGAAACGAGCGCCTCGCCCACCGCGAGCTCCCCGATCGCCTGCTCGATGGAGAGCTCGGGGTTCGGGCGCATCGTCTGCGCGACCGCCCTCACGGCTTTCTGGTCGCGCGGCGTGAACGCGCGCAAGGCATGCTGGACGCGGTTACCGAGCTGCCCGAGGACGGAGTCCGGGATATCGAGCGGGTTCTGCGTCACGAAGTACACGCCGACACCTTTCGAGCGAATGAGGCGCACGACCTGCTCGATCTTTTCGAGCAGCGCCTTCGGGGCGTCCGCGAACAGGAGATGCGCCTCGTCGAAGAAGAACACGATCCGCGGCTTGTCCGGGTCCCCGATCTCCGGCAGCTGCTCGAACAGCTCGGCCAGGAGCCAGAGCAAGAAAGTCCCGTAGACCTTGGGTGATCCGAGCAGCCGATCCGCCGCGAGGATGTTCACTACGCCGCGGCCGCCATCGGTCTGAATGAGGTCGGCCACGTTGAGCATCGGCTCGCCGAAAAAAGCATCTGCGCCTTGGGTCTCGATCGCGAGCAGCCCGCGTTGGATCGCGCCGATCGACGCCGCCGACACGTTGCCATACTCCGTCGTGAACTCGTTCGCGTGGTCGCCGACATGTTGCAGCATCGCGCGCAGGTCCTTGGCATCGAGCAACAACAGCCCCGCGTCGTCGGCGATCTTGAACGTGAGGTTCAGCACGCCTTCCTGGACCTCGTTGAGATCGAGCATCCGAGCAAGCAGCAGCGGCCCGAGATCGGAGATCGTCGCGCGCACCGGGTGTCCGCTGACCCCGAATACATCCCACAGAACGACGGGGCACGCTTCCTTCCGAAGCTCGACGCCGAGCTGCCGCGCGCGCTCGTCTATTCGAGCGTTGCCGCCGCCCGCAGCCGACATGCCCGCCAGGTCGCCCTTCACGTCAGCCATGAATACCGGCACGCCGATGCGCGAAAACTGCTCGGCCATCGTCTGCAGGGTGACGGTCTTGCCGGTGCCAGTGGCGCCCGTGATCAGGCCGTGGCGGTTCGCGAGACCTGGAAGCAGAGTCAGCTCCACGCCCGCGCTGGTCTTCGCTACTGCCAAGGGATCAGTCATGGCCAAAAGCTAACACACTTCGTTCGCTGCCCGGCTCGATCGCGAAGAGCAGGCGGCCGAATATGCAACCCGCTCCGAACTGCGGTAGCTTACGGCGCCAAGAACACGCGGCCGCGGTGCACGATTCCGACGGCTGGCCTAAACGAGACGCCGGGGTAACGCTGCGATGCCGAAGATAGACACGAACCGAATGCCGCGTCCGATCGCGATCGCCATCTGGATCGGCGTCGCGATCCTCGGCGCCGCCGCGCTCGGCGGCATCGCGCTGAATCGCGGCGAATCCGTGAACGGCATGTGGTTCATCCTCGCGGCAGTGTGCGTGTACGCGCTCGGCTACCGTTTTTACAGCGCGTTCCTCGCGGCCAAGGTGCTAGCGCTCGATCCCACACGCGCGACCCCGGCAGAGCGCTTCAGCGATGGGCGCGATTTCGTGCCTACCAATCGCTGGGTCGTGTTCGGGCACCATTTCGCCGCGATCGCAGGCCCCGGCCCACTCATCGGTCCTACGCTCGCGGCGCAGTTCGGCTATCTACCAGGCACTCTGTGGATCATCGTCGGCGCCACGCTCGGCGGCTGCGTGCAGGACTTCGTCGCGTTGTTCTGTTCGATCCGGCGCGACGGCCGTTCGCTCGGCCAGATGGCGCGCGACGAGCTCGGCCTCGTCGGCGGCGCGGCGGCGCTCGTGGGCGTGCTCGCGATCATGATCATCCTGATCGCCGTGCTGGGTCTAGTCGTCGTAAACGCGATGCGCCACAGCCCGTGGGCGACCTCCACCGTTGCGGCGACGATTCCGATCGCGATCATGATCGGGTTGTTCATGCGGCACATACGGCCTGGCCGCGTGCTCGAGGGCACCGCGATCGGTGTCGTCCTCCTGCTGCTCGCCGTATTCGGCGGCAGCTGGGTGGACGCGAACCCGACGCTGCGCGTCTGGTTCGACTATGACGGCCCGGCGCTGGCCTTGATGGTGATCCTCTATGGTTTCGCGGCCGCAGTGCTGCCCGTGTGGTTGCTGCTCGCGCCTCGCGACTACTTATCGACGTTCATGAAGATCGGCACGATCGTCGCGCTCGCGATCGCAATCGTGATCTTGAACCCCGAGATCAAGATGCCCGCGCTCACCCAGTTCACCGACGGCACGGGCCCGATCTTCGGCGGGAAGGTGTTTCCGTTCGTGTTCATCACGATCGCCTGCGGCGCGATCTCGGGCTTTCACGCACTGATCTCGTCAGGGACCACACCGAAGCTGCTCGCGAACGAACGCGACGCGCGCTTCATCGGCTACGGTGCGATGGCCGTCGAATCGTTCGTCGCGATCATGGCGATGATCGCCGCGTGCGTGCTCGACCCCGGTGTCTATTTCGCGATCAATAGCCCCGCCGGCCTCGTCGGTGCCCAGGCCGCGGATGCCGTCGCGATGATCAGCAGTTGGGGATTCCCCGTCACGGTCGAGCAGATGCAGGGCCTCGCGCGGGAGATGGGCGAAGCCACCCTATTTGCCCGTACCGGCGGCGCGCCATCCCTGGCGGTCGGCATGGCGAGCATCTTCTCGAGCGCGTTCGGCGATACGCTGCTGGCTGTCTGGTACCACTTCGCGATCATGTTCGAGGCCCTGTTCATTCTCACTACCGTGGATGCCGGCACTCGCGTCGCGCGGTTCATGCTTCAAGACCTGATCGGCAATGTTTTTCCGCCGATGGCGCGCACGAGCTGGTACCCGAGCGTGCTCGTCTGCAGTGGCCTCGTCGTCGCGGGCTGGGGCTACTTTCTGTATTTCGGCACGATCGACCCGCTCGGTGGGATCAACAGCCTGTGGCCCCTGTTCGGGATCGCGAACCAGATGCTCGCCGCGATCGCGCTGTGCGTCGCCACGACGATCCTCGTTAAATCGGGCAAGGCGCGCTTCGCTTGGGTGACGGCGTTGCCGCTCGTGTGGCTCGTCGTCGTCACGTCGAGCGCGGCGTGGGAGAAGCTGTTCAGCCCGGACCTGCGTATCGGGTTCCTCTCGCATGCCAACGACCTCGCTGCGCAACTCGCCGCGGGCACGCTCGCGGGCGCCGCCGCGCAGCAAGCGCCCAGATTGATCTTCAACGATCGTCTCGATGCCGGACTCACGTTGTTTTTCTTGATCACGGTATGGGTGCTGGTCGTCGAAACCGTGCGCATGTGCAGTGCGGCCCTTGCAGGCAAGCGCTGTCCGCCGTCGACGGAGACACCGCACATACCTAGCCGGCTCGTGGAGGACTGGGTCCGTGACTAGTTGGCTCAAACGATGCTGGGCAGCTCTGCGCGAAATGAGCGGCGACGACGCCTACGATCGCTACGTCGCGCATTGGCGCACGCGCCACGCGGGTTCAGGCGCGGTGCTGCTCGACCGCGCGGCGTTCTTCAAGGAAGAGCAGCGGCGTAAGTGGGAAGGCGTGAAGCGCTGCTGCTAGACCGAGCCGACATCCAGTCGCGCCCGACGCTCGAGCTGTTCAGATCGAATTGGGGCGCGGCGTGCCCGGTACGGCGAGTCGCTCGCGCGAAGCTGGCGGCGCTTCTGGAGTCGCGCCGTCGGGCGGAGCCTCGTCACTCGCGGGGACGCCCTGCTCTCCCGGAGCTCCAGTCGGGGAGACGCCCGGCGGATCCGCAGCCGGCTCGCCCTCGGGCTCACCATCGATTCCGAGCGCCTGAGCCGCATCGGCTTCGTTCTGGATTTCCGTCATCGACTCGTCGGGCAGACCGCGAATCTGCCGCTCGGTCTTCTCGTTGAGCACCACGAGGCTGATGCGCCGGTTCATCGGGTTCAGGGGGTCCGCCACGTCGAGCGGCAGCGATGATGCGAGCCCGACGACGCGCAGGATCTTACTCTCGTTCATTCCGCCAGCGACGAGCTCGCGCCGCGATGCGTTCGCACGATCGGTCGACAACTCCCAGTTCGAATACCCGCGCTCACCTCCGGCGTACTGTTTCGAGTCCGTGTGACCGGCAAGCGAGATCGCGTTGTCGACGCCGTTCAGTAGACCGCCGATCGCGCGCATGATGTCGCGCGTGTAGTCCTTCAGCAGCGCGCGCCCCGTATCGAACATGACGCGGTTCTGCTCGTCGATCACTGTGATCTGCAAGCCTTCCGGGGTTATCTCGAGCCGAATCTGGTTCTTGAATTGCGCCAGTTTGGGATCGTCTTCGATCGCTTGCTCGAAGCGCTTCTTCAAACCCTGGAGCTTCTCCATCTCGCGGCGTGCGAGCTCCGCCCGTGCGGCCTGGAGGTTGATGGTCTGCCGCTGCGCCGGCGTGTCCGCCTTCTGTACTTGCCCCGCGCTCCGGGTGAGATCCTGGCCACCGCCTTGGATGACGCTCGAGCTGTCGCCTGAGCCCGAACCTCCCGCCAAAGCGACCTTCAGGGGCGTCTTGAAGAACTCCGCAATACCCTCGAGATCGCCTTTGGTGGTCGAGCCGATCAACCACATCAGCAGGAAGAACGCCATCATCGCCGTCACGAAGTCGGCGTACGCGATCTTCCAGGCGCCGCCGTGATGGCCGCCTCCTTTGACCTTCTTGATCCGCTTGATGACTAGCGGCGGATTCTGATCCCCCATGGCCGGGCTACTTCTTCGCCGGCTTCGCGCCCGCGGGCGCCTTAGCGCCGCCCTTCGCCGCGCCCTTCACGTGGCTTTCGAGCTCCGCGAACCCGGGGCGATCGGACGAGTACAGCACCTTGCGGCCGAATTCGACTGCAACAGACGGGACCGCGTCGTTCAGGCTCGCAAGCAAAGTCACCTTGATGCACTCGAGCGCCTTGGTCGCCTCGTGGAGCTTCGCCTCGAGGATGGAAGGAAGCGGAGCGACAAATCCGTACGAGAGCAGAATTCCGAGGAACGTGCCGACCAGCGCGTGCGCAATCAAGATGCCGAGCTCTGAAGGCGGAATTCCTACCGACTCCATCGTATGCACGACGCCCATCACGGCCGCGACGATGCCGAACGCCGGCAGCCCGTCGCCGACGCGCTGGATCGCGTGCGCCGGGATCTCGCCTTCCTGATGGTGCGTGTCGATCTCGCGATCCATGAGCGCCTCGATCTCGAGCGCATTGAGCTTCCCGCTCACCATGAGGCGGAGGTAATCGGTGATGAACTCGACGAGGTGGTGATCCCTGAGCACCTTGGGGTACTTGCTGAAGGTCGGGCTCTCCTTCGGCGACTCGATGTCCCGCTCGATCGCGAGCAGACCTTCCTTGCGCGTCTTGTCGAGAATCTCGTACAGCAGCGCCATGAGCTCCATGTACAGCGCCTTGGTGTACTGCGAGCCCTTGAACAGAGATGGGATGGCCTTGAAGGTGGCCTTGAGCGTCTTGCCGGGGTTGCCGACCACGAACGCGCCGAACGCCGCCCCGCCGATCATCAACAACTCGAGCGGTTGCATCATTGCGCCGAGATGCCCGCCCGCCAACGCATACCCGCCGAAAACAGCACCGACCACTATTGCGTAGCCGACAAGGACCAGCATCCTGCTCTCCTGACCAAGTCACGGGCGCGTCTGGGGGCGCCTTACCCCATACACCGAGGTTTCGGCCCAGCTTGGAGATTCTTGAGAGCCCGAATGGCGATCAGGTCACAGTGACGGTGCGCGTTTGGCGGGCCGGGAGGCGATCGCGTCGATACGACGAAGGATGCGTACTAATAGTCGCGGCACTTGCAGAGATCTTGAGTCTCTGTCGATCTTTCATTTCTAGTAGATTGATTTAAATGATTTTCGCCTGAGCACGTCAAACCAGCGGAGCAGCCAGTCGAGGCGCGCTCAGTTCTTCGCCGGACGCCGCCATAGCCGTGATCTCGTAGACGAACTTCATTCCGTCGGCGACCTGCAGCGCGCCAAGCATTACGGTGAATGGCTTCATTCCGAGTTGCGCGTGCGTGAGCTCGAACTCGCCGCTCGCCGTAACGCGATCGCCGTTGACGACGACTTTGGTTGGCACCGTGAGCTCCACGGCACGACCGAGCAGCTCGACCGTAACCTTGAGCGTCTGCGAGCCGCTGCTGCCGCTCGGGCCGGAGCCCTTGACGGCGATGGTCTGGTACTTCTCCCCGTCGAGCACCTTGTCGGTCAGCATGTTCTTCCGCGTGCCCGCGACGTCGTCCGCCGTGGGCACGCTGGCGAAGTCCGCGCCGAGGCCGCTGCGCAGCTTCGGATCGTCGACAACGAGGGACGCCACGGGGAACGATAGCTCGAACTCCGATTTCGCGACGTCGCCGTCGGTTACCGTGACTCGACCCGTAAGCCCCGCGACCGAGATCACGTGGTTGTGACCGAGCCGCGAGAGGGTGCCCGCTTTGTAGACGAGCCAATGGATCTCGGACGCGCCCGCATCGATCGAATACTCGCGCGTGTCTTCGGCGCGGGCGGCAAAGCCAGCCCCTAGGGCCGCCACGGCCGTTAGCCAGGATATTCGCCTCATCTGCCCTCCTTGCACGCGGCACGGCGGCCGCGAAACCGCTGAGATTACTCTAGCACGCAGGCGTCCCGATCCAGGGCGCCGCCCCTAAAGTACGGCAACCCGAGGACGATAACGGTCTGCATACCCCCGGCCGGTGGGCTCGTGCCTGGGCGGCATTCGGGGGGCGAGCAAACGAAGGGAATCGAGCTTTGGATCTAGCCACGCTTATCGGACTCATCGGCGCCTGCCTGGTCGTCGGCACCGCCATCGTGCTCGGCGGATCGGTCGCCGCATTCGTGGACGCGCCGTCGCTCGTGCTGGTGGTCGGCGGCACACTGCTCGTGACGCTCATGAAATTTAGCTTCCGCCAGTTCTCGAATGCGACCAAGGTCGCTATCAAGGCTTTCATCTACCGCGTCGCCCGAGCCAGAGGACTTGATCACGAAGTCCATCGAGCTCGCAAACTCCGCGCGAGCGAGCGGGCTGCTCGCTCTCGAAGAAGCCGATGTACCGGACGAGTTCTTCAAGAAGGCGTTGAACCTCGTCGTGGACGGCCACGACCCCGAGGTCGTGCGCTCGATCCTGGTCAAGGACCTCGAGTTGACGTTGAAGCGTCATCGCGACGGCCAAGCGATCTTCAAAGCCATCGGCGATGCGGCTCCCGCGATGGGGATGATCGGCACCCTGATCGGCCTCGTGCAAATGCTGGGAGCGATGAACGACCCGAAGCAGATCGCACCGGCGATGGCGATCGCGCTGCTCACGACGCTCTACGGTGCGATGATCGCGAACCTCATCGCGATCCCGATCGCGGACAAGCTGTCGCTGCGCAGCACGGAAGAACGGCTCGCGAAATCCCTGATCATCGACGCCGTGATGAGTATCCAGGACGGCCAGCACCCGCGGATCATGCGCGACCTGCTCAAGAACTATCTGCCGAAGTCGCGCCGTGACGACGAGCAGCGCGCCGCGTAAGCGAACCGCTGCGATCGAAGTGCTGCCATGATCGAATTTGGCGACGAACCGCCGCGCAGCCATGGGCCGCCGCCATGGATCGTCACGTTTGCGGATCTGATGGTCCTCCTCATGTGCTTCTTCGTACTGATGCTCTCGTTCTCGGAGATGGACGTCGCGAAGTTCAAGCTGATGTCCGGCGCCCTCAACGCGGCGTTCGGCGTCCAAACGGACGTCCGCGCAGACGATCCGCCGAAAGGCACGAGTCTCGAAGCCAGTGAGTTCGCTCCCGGCACGCCCGATTCTGCTGCTCCCGACGAAATACGACAGCACACCGTCGACTCCGACCTGAACACGCTCGACCTCGGGCTCGAGCAACGCCTCAAGGAGCTCAAAGCCCAAGAGGAGACAGCGGAGGAGCAGGCACAACAGCTCCGCGAGATCTTCAGCCAGGAAATCGACGACGGACGAATTCTGATTCGTCGCGACAGCACGGAAGTCGTCATCCAGCTGCTCGAGAAGGACTCCTTCGCTTCAGGCAACGCAGAGCTCGAGCCCGGATCGCTCGCCGCGCTCGCAAAGGTCGGGCGACTGGTCGCCAGAATGAAGGGTGCGATCACGGTCTCGGGACATACCGACAACGTGCCGGTCCGAACAGGCGGTCCCTATCGATCGAATTGGGATCTATCGGCCGCTCGCGCGGCTTCGGTCGCGGCCGAGCTTCTCGAGGCCGGCGTGGAGCCTGTGCGGTTGATGGTGAGCGGCCATGCCGACACGCAGCCGCGCGTTGCGAACGACAGCCCCGAGCACCGAGCACAGAACCGGCGCGTCGACATCACGTTCGTAAACGGCAAGGAACGCCACGGTGGTTGGACCGGCCCTGCTGCGGACCGTCGGTGCAGTGAAGGCCGAATCACGTCTCCGGCGCCCGAGGCCCGCGCTGCCGGCGAGCCGCTACGGACTCCCGACGTGGGCGTCGTCCCAGCTCGCCGCACTCTGAAGCCGAAGGTAGAATCCCGTCCAGGCAGCGCCATGTACGCGTCCGCCGCCGCCGTGCGGAGACGAGTCTCGTGACGATTCGGCGCCTCGCCTCGGGCCCCAACGTTCGCCGTCGCGGCGGCGCCGCCGCGCGGACTCGACCGGCGAACAGCTGCTTCGCTCCAAACCGCGCGCGGGATGCGGAATCTTCAGCGGTCGCGCGGTCCTAGTTAGCGGTCCCGATCGGCGCCTCTTTGGCGTCCGGTCCGTTCGGTGTTAACTTTAAAACGACTACGCAACGCTCCGACTAGGACGTAGAATCCGGCTCATGCCGCTCCTTTCGCACATTGCAGGTGCTCGCCGCTGGTCGGCACTCGCGGCGAGCCTTCTGCTGGCGGGGCTGCTCCTCGCAAGTCATCGTCGAGTCCTCGTTCCCGTCGCCGCTCGTCGAGCCCCTCCCCGTGCGCATGGGCATCCTGATTCCCGAGGAGCTCTACGACTACATCTACACCGAAGAGATCCCGGATCAGTCGCTGTGGACGATCGCGCTCGGCGACGCCAACGTCGCGATGCTCGAGCCGCTGTTCGCGAAGATGTTTCGCGAGACTCACAAAGTCGATGCCGTACCGCTCGCCGCGAACGACGGATCTCTCGATGGCGTGTTGCAGCCGACGCTCGAGAAGTTCGAATTCGACGTGCCCGTCGGCGAGCGCGACAAGTTCGTCGAAGTCTGGATGCAATATCAGCTGACGTTGTACGAGCCGAACGGCGACACCGTCGTGGCCTGGCCCGTCAGCGGCTATGGGAAGTCCGAGCTCGGTCGCAACCGCGAGGACGCAGTTCAGCGCGCCGCGATCGTCGCGATGCGCGAGGTCGGTGCGACGATTTCCACCAAGTTCGCTCAACAGCCCCAGGTCAGCACTTGGTTAGGGGAGAAGCAGCATGCCACCTCGGCCTCGGCATCCACCGAATCGGTACCTCTCGATGCAGCTACCGTCCAGACACAAGGCGCGCGATGACATGAAAGCTCGGCCCTGGTTGCTCGCCGCGTTGTTGCCGCTGTTCGCATCGTGCGGCACCACATCGCGGATGGAACCGTATAAGCAAACCGACGCCGTCATCGCCAAAGGCGAGCACGTCGTGATCCTCGCCCGCAAGCAGCACGCGACGCACGAAGCCGAAGAGGACTTCGTGCAGTGCATCAGCACCGCGCTCACACGCGGCGACACGAAGCTCGACGTGCACTCCACGAAAGACTTCGAGGACAAGATGTACCCGTGGTTCGAGCCGTCCACGGCTCCGCTCAGCACGGAAGACCTGTCGCACCTGCTCGAGCGCCCCGGCGTATTGGCGCAGGTCCGCGATACCGGCGTGCGCTACGTCGTCTGGCTCGACGGGTCGACGGATCGAGTCGCGAGCGGCGGCGGCATCACCTGCGCCGCCGGTGTCGGCGGGGCGGGCTGCATGGGCCTCGCTTGGTGGGAAGACGACTCTCGCTACGACGCAACCGTCTGGGACATCCAGGAAGCCACAGACGCCGGGACGATTCATGCCGACGTGAAGGGCCGCTCCGTGATGCCCGCGATCATCGTTCCGCTGCCGTTCATCGCCCGCCCGCAGGCCGCCGCGTGCAAGGGCCTGACCGAGCAGATCAAGCAGTTCCTGACCTCGCCGCAGCGGCTACGGCGCGGGCCCCGAGCCCGACGTGGGCTGACCGCGGCTCTCACGCTTGCTCCCGCCGCTCCGTCGGCCAGCACGCTCGGCCGAAGCGCGGCACGCGTGCGCCAATCTGCCGAATCCGTCGTGGCGGCGTCTGCGAGCTCCTTCTAGACTCTGCCAGCCTCTCCACTGCGGCGAGAGCTCCTCGGCATCCGATGAACGACCGTCACGACCTTGAGCTCGTGCTCGACTCGGGCACGCCGATCGTGGTCATCGAGACCGCCGACGAGACGCGCTTCCTGCAGCTGCTCACCGACCTTGCCGTCGCGCAGCGCGCGAGCAGCTACCGGCCGTTGTTCCGCTGGTCCGTGACGGACGGGCTGCAGAGGCTCGACCTGCAACTCGAGGCGCAGCGCCACAACGCCGAGCCGGCGGAGGTGCTGCGCCACATTCGCGCGCGTCGACAAGCCCGGGATCTACGCGCTACTCGACTTTCATCCGTTTCTCACGCGAGCCCGGTGAACGTTCGCTTGCTCAAGGACATCGCGCTCGCAGCCGCGACGCCAAGGTCACTGTGCTTCTGATCGGCCATCGCATTGACCTGCCGCCCGAGATCAAGAGCGCGAGCGCGCAGTTCCACATGCGCCTCCCGAATCGCGCGCGAACGGCTCGCGATAGTCAACGCTTGTGTCGAAGAGCATCGTGACGCAGCACGGCGGCGTGAAGGTGGATCCGAACGCGCTCGATCTGCTCGTCAAGAACCTGGGCGGCCTCACCCACGCGGACACGGAACGGCTCGCCCGCAACGCGATCCGCGACGACGGTGCCATCACGGCGAGCGACGTTCCGGCCGTGATGCAAGCCAAGTACGCGCTGCTGAACCGCGGTGGCGTGCTGAGCTACGAGTACGAGACTGCCCGCGCCGCGGACCTCGCGGGGTTCCGCAACGTAAAGCTCTGGCTCCAACAACGGCGCGCGGTATTCGGCGGCGAGCGTCCGCGAGGACTAGACGCGCCGAAAGGGATCCTGCTGATCGGCGTGCAGGGCTGCGGCAAGAGCCTCGCCGCGAAGACGGCCGCGAGCGTGTTCGGCGTTCCGCTGCTGCGCGTGGATTTCGGCGCTTTGTACAACAAGTACCATGGCGAGACGGAACGGAACCTGCGGGAATCCCTGCGCACGGCCGAGGTGATGAGCCCGTGTGTCTTGTGGCTCGACGAGATCGAGAAAGGCCTTGCGACCGGCAACGACGAGAGCGGCACTGCGCGCCGCGTGCTCGGCGGCCTGCTGACCTGGATGGCCGAGCGCAAAGCCCAGGTGTTTCTCGTTGCGACGGCAAACGATGTCGATGAGCTGCCTCCCGAGCTCGTGCGCAAGGGCCGGTTCGACGAGATCTTCTTCGTCGACCTGCCTTCACGCGGACGCCCGCGCGGAGATTTTTACAATACATCTCGCCAAGCGCGGGTTGCGGCCCCGGGACGCCGACCTCAAGCATCTCGCCGGCGCGACCGATGGGTTCTCGGGCGCTGAGATCGAGCAAGGTATCGTATCCGCGCTCTACACTGCGCACGCCGTAGCCGAGGAGCCGAAGCTAGCGCATTTCCTCGGCGAATTCGGAAAGACACGGCCGCTGTCCGTGCTCATGGCCGAACGCGTGGCCGCGCTGCGCGAGTGGGCCAAGGACCGAACGGTTCCGGCTGCATGAGCGTTGCGGCGAGCCGTCGTCCATCACCTGGCGCAAGGCTGGGCAGTTGGCTTAACGTATATGCGAGAACGAACTCTAAGGCTCTGAAATGTCGAAAATTCCAGCCGACGAAGAGCGGCTCGACAGCGATCCAACGGACGAGCTGCCGATTCTGCTCGAGACCGCCGTGCTCGACCCGGACGAGCACGGGGTGTTGCTCGTGGTCGATGAAGAGCCCACGGGCGAGCACACGGCGCATTACGCCGCGCTCAGCGCGCAGTACGCCGAGCTCCGAAGAAGAGGCGCGAACGTCGCCGCACTGAAAAGCGATCTCGAGCAACGCGGAGCCAAGATCGCCGCGCTCGAGCAGGACATCTCGCGCCTTTCGGCGCGTTGGCTCGACATCGAACGTCATCTCAACGCGAAAGACACCGTGATCGCCGACCTCAACGCGGCGCTCGCGAACCTGCGGAAGGTAATCGACTCGCGAAACGCGGTCGAACAGAAGCTGATCGCCGAAATCGCCGATCGCGAGTCGCAGCTCGAGCGCGCCGCCGCGGAGTTCCAGCAACTCAAGAGTGACGTCGACTTACTCGAAGGGGAGGTCGCGCAGCGCGAGCTCGGTCGCGAAGAGGCGCTGGAAGAGGCTGCCGAACGCCTAAAGGAGCCTCTCACAGAGCGCTGCGGCGAGCAGCGAGCAGAGCGAAGTCTACGGCGTTGCGCGAGGAGCTTGCGACGCTGACATCGTACGTCGCAAATCGGAGAGTCTGGTGGGACGAGCTCGAGGCGCGCGCAGCGGCGCAAACCGCGCGCATCGGCGAGCTCGAACGGGAAGCTCGTGCATCGCACCGAACGTCAACAGCGTGCCGAGTCCAGCGCCGAGCGCGAGGTCGCACGAGCCGAGGCGTTGCGCGAACAGCTCCTCGGGCAGAGCCGGCGCACCGAGACGCTCGAAGCGGAGATCGGCGACCTGCGAGCCGCTCCGCACGCTGTTCGCGCGGTCGCCGCGACGCTCGAGGCGGAGCTCGCGCGAGCGTCAAGACCGCGCTCGCTACGACGCGCAGGCGGAACTTGCCGCTGCCGCGCAAACACTCACAGAGCAACGCTCCGCGCAACTCCAGCGAGATGCCGAGCACATTGCGGCCCTCGCGGCCGCCGACAGCGGCACGCCACGCAGATTGCCGCCGCTACGGAAGCGGCCGTCCACGCAGCCTCTGCTCACCCGCCGCCAACCGCGTCGCTCGAAGCGATCGCGCAGCTCGAAGCCGAGATAGAGCACAAGAACGCCGAGCTTGCGGCGGAGCGTGCAACCCTTAGCGCGACAGTCCGTGCTCCTCGCCGCCGCCGCTGGGGAACGCGACGCAGCGCTCCGACAGCTTACCGAGACGCGCGCGCAACTCGACCGGGTGCGCAGCGACGCAGCACGCATCGAACGCGTCTTGATCGACAAAGATCGCGCGCTAGAGGGTCGCGACGAGCGTATTGCGGCACTGCAACGGGAGCTAGACCAAAAGCTTGGAGCGCTCCAGAAACTCAGCGCGATGGATCTGTCACTGCAAGGTCTCGACCTGAAGATGTCGGAGCGCCTGCGGCGAACCGACGCGCCAACCGACCAGACCAACACACCCGCCCTCGTCTGCCTCACGAGCGAAGTGCCGCGCCAATACGCGATGCTGAAAAAAACCATGACGATTGGGCGCAGCTCGAGCTGCGACGTTCAGGTACTCACGCATTTCGTGAGCCGGGAGCATGCTCGTCTTACACTAGCGCGCGGCACGGTGGTCATCGAGGATCTCGGGAGCACTAACGGCACGTTCGTCAACTCCGTCCGCGTCGACCGCCAAGAGTTGCGGCACGGTGACCTAGTTGCGGTCGGTGAAACGCAATTTCGCTTCCTGGAATCGCTGGCACACTAGGCGACCTGCGCCGCGACATGAACGCCTCATCCGAAATCCACGCCGCCTCATGGAAACGCGAGCTCGTGATCGCCGCCGTGCTGTTCGGCTTCGGGCTCCTTGCGCTCCCTTTCGCGATCTACTGGGTGGGGTCGCAGTTGATCGGCGAATATTCTCCGGACGCGAGCCCATTGACGCTCGCGGAACAGATTTGGACCAACCTTCTGCAGTTGGAACCTTTTGCCTGGGTTCTCGTAGTGAGCCCCTACGTGGTGCTGCAACTCGTGCGTCTCGTGCGCCGTGTGTGGCGCACACGATCGTGACTCTCGTCACAAATCACGACGAAGAACAATAAGTAAACCAGGTCATCTGCTATCGTTTTGGGGCGCTTTGTCGACTCTTTCCGAGACGGCCGCCGGCCGCACCCTATTACTCGCGAGCGGCGAGCGCGGACGCCTCACGATGCTGAAACGACTGAAACGTTGGCTGGGTTGGGACTCGGACTCGAGTCCGTTCGACTTTAGCGGTCTGCAGATCGGCTCGCGCCCGCGGCCCCCGCCCAACGTTGTGCCACCACCGAAGGTCACCGCAAAACCAGCGCCGCCCGTACGCCAGCAAACGCCGCCAAAGCGCTCGGCCGATCCGAAGGGGCCTAAGAAAGACCGGGCCCCTATGGATATCCTCGACAATCCTCGACTTACGCTCGACCGCCCGAACGACGACGGATTCGATCCCTACAACACGGGGGCCTTCAATCGCAGCCAGTCTTGGGAAAAGATCGGCCGTCACAAGAAGCGGTGAGGCGGCGCCGCGCGCGCCACCCCGTGCCTATCGCGGCCAGTGATACCAGCCAATCGCACCGACTCCGAGCAGCATCAGGGCGATGGCCGCACGGCGCCAAGGGGCTGTCCGCAACTGAGCGTAGAAACTGGCGCCGGCCGCGGCGGTCAAAAGGGCGAACATCCCGAGACTCCCCCACAAGGACGGGAGCTCGCCGTCGAGCCGGGGGTACTCGGGCCGCAACCAGGTGAAAACTACGGCGACGCCGAACAAACCGAACGTAATCGCAGCGGCACTGCCCAGCACAAAGCCGAGCAGCACCACGGATGGCCTCAAGCTGTGCCCTGCACGCCGGGCGGCCAAGCCGAGCTCCGCGTCGTGATTCGGTTCGGGGTTTCTCGGCAATGGACTTGATTCACCAGGCCAACGAACGGAAACTTAACAGATACGTGACCAGCGTCGCCACGATCCCCAAGGAGGTAGCGTGAGGGAGTTGCTAGGCCGGTTTTGCACCGGTGCAGTAGTCCTATTGGCCGTGTCCGCGGCCTTAGCGGCTGTCGAACCGTTGCAGCCGCTGAAAATGGAAGCGAAGCATCCAGCGATCAGCAGCAACGTCACGAAGCTCATCGAAGAGCTCCACTATTCCCAACCGCACCTCGATAACTCGCTATCGTCGGCGATCCTAGACCGTTACCTCGACACACTCGACGGCAACCGGATGTACTTCACGGCGAGCGACGTCGCGGCCTTCAACCGCCTCCGCTACGAGCTCGACGATCGCGCACGCACCGGTGAGCTCCAGCCTGTCTTCGATATCTTCAATTTGTTTCGCAAGCGCGCAGGCGAGCGCGTCGAGTATGCGATCCAGCTGCTCGCGACTGAGCCCGACTACAAGCTCGACGAATCCTATCGCTGGGACCGGAGCGAGCTCCCATGGCCCGCTTCGTCCGCGGAGATCGACGAGGTCTGGCGCCAGAACGTCAAGAGCGACGGGTTGCGCCTGATGCTCACGGGCAAGTCCTGGACCGAGGCCTCGGACATTCTCAAGGAACGCTACGAGCGATCCTATAAGCGGGTCACGCAGCTCACGCCCGACGACGTGTTCGAGACGTTCATGAACGCCGTCGCGCACAACATGGATCCGCACTCGAGCTACCTCTCGCCGCGTCAGAGCGAGGAGTACCGCATACAGATGAGCTTGTCGTACGACGGCATTGGAGCATCGCTGCAGCTCGAGGACGACTACGTCAAGGTCATGAACATTATCCCCGGCGGGCCTGCGCAGATCGACGGCCAGCTCAAGCCCGAGGATCGGATCACTGCCGTGGGCGAAGGCCAGGGCGGCGAGCTGGTGGACGTGATCGGCTGGCGGCTCGACGATGTCGTGCAGCGCATCCGCGGCCCCGGTGGCACGCGCGTGCGGCTCCAGGTGCTGCCAGCCGGAGCTGCTCCGGGATCGACCGAGAAGACGATCGAGCTCACCCGCGACAAGATCAAGCTCGAAGAGCAGGCCGCGAAGAAATCGACGGTCGAAGTGCCCGTGGACGGCGCGACGTACAAGGTCGGCGTGATCACGGTGCCGAGCTTTTACCAAGACTTTGCGGCCCGCAGCCGCGGCGATGAGGACTACACCAGCACGTCGCGCGACGTCACGCGCCTCATCGACGAGTTCAAGGCCGAAGGTGGCGTCGACGGAATCGTCATGGACCTACGCGCGAACGGTGGCGGCCATTTGTCGGAAGCGACGGAGCTCAGCGGGTTGTTCATCGAGCGCGGCCCGGTGGTGCAGCTGCGCGAGACGCGCGGCAACATTCAAGTGCTCGATGATCCGAGCCCGAGCGCCATCTACACGGGACCGCTTGCCGTCCTCGTCGACCGCTACAGCGCAAGCGCGTCGGAGATCTTTGCCGCTGCCATTCAAGACTATGACCGCGGCGTGATCATCGGTCAGCAGACGTTCGGCAAGGGGTCGGTTCAAAATCTGTTCCCGCTCGACCGCCTGATGCGTGGCACCGACAATGGCCAGCTCACGCTCACCATCGGCAAGTACTACCGAGTGACCGGCGAAAGCACGCAGCATCGCGGCGTGATCCCCGACATCGAGCTGCCATCGGCCGTCGACACGGCGACCGTCGGAGAGAGCACCCGCGATACCGCCCTACCCTGGGACCGCATTCAGCCCACGCGCTTCCGTCCCGATACCGGGCTCGATGCGGAGCTCGACACGCTGCGTACGCACCAGGCGGAGCGTGCGACGGAAGACCCCGACTATCGCTACTTGCTGGCCGATATCGCTGCGATCCAGGAAATCAACGCGCAGAAAACAGTGTCGCTGAATCTCGATGCGCGCGTCGCCGAGAACAAGGGCTTCGAGCAAGGCCGGCTCACGCGCGAGAACACCCGCCGCGCAGCACTCGGCCTCCCCGCTCTGGCGAGCGTAGACCAGCTGGAGTCAGCCGAGCTGCCCGAGGCGATCCTGCTTCGCCAGGCAGCGCGTGTAGTTGCGGAGATGTCGGAGATACAGCATCCGCACCAGCGGCAGCTGCTGAGCGGACCCGAAGCCGCGCGTCGGCCGGAGCCCGCGAAGAATTAGAGCTAGCGAACGGACGTCAGCGCAAGACCGCGACCAAATCCCAGTAGTCGTCGGCGAGCACATTGATCCGCAGCGGCGCGTCGCTCTCGCGCCGCGTGAGATCTTCCGTCGCGGTTACACCCGCGTTGCGGCTAATGAGTTGTAGGGATTCGGCCGTCGGCACGGAATCGGTGTCGTTGCGGAATTTCGTCTCGATGAGCAGTTGATCTGCGCGCTTCTTTACGAGATCCGCGAGCGTCTTTTGCTGCTGCTTCAGCTCCTCGATCTTCTCGCGAATGCGCTCGACCATCCGGTCGCAATCACGACGATCACCGAACTTCATGTCGCCCACCGCTCGCTCGGTGGCCGTCTTCGCTAGCGAGGCGAGATCGTGCTCGGCGAAATGCACCACGAGATGCTGGGCAAGCGCGATGACGGCCGTGTTGATCAGGCGCCGGCTCTCCACCGACATTTCCTCCGGCTCCGGCAGCGGCTCACCCTGAATTTTCTCCGCGAGCTCCTTGAGCTCCTCGACCTTCTCCTCGAGGACGCCACGACCGTTGTGCAACCCGGCGATCCGCACCTTGAGCTGCGGTCCGCGAAACAGCCGGATCAGCCTGTTCATTCTCTCGAGCTGTTGCTCGAACTTGGCCGCTTCGTCGGTTACGAGCTTGCGCTTCTCCGTGAGCCCGGCGAGCTTCTCTTTGATCGCGTCGAGGCGGCGGTCACGCTTCGCGATCGCTGCTTCGTGCAGCTGCGCTCGTTCACGCTTCTCGCGCATGATCTGCAGCTCCTTGCCGAACTGCTCGAGCCGCTGCGCGCCGACGCGCCAGAGGTGGCGCAGCTGGAAATACACCATCGCATTCGCGGCAGCGAGCGGATTCGTCAGCAGACGCTCCAGGCCTTCGAGCTGCTCCTGCGCGCGAACGATCGCGCCCTCCTGCTCCTTGAGCTTGTCGAGCAGCTCGAAGCGCTCCCGGCGGAGCGCCTTGAGCTCGCGCTTCACACCGGCGCGGTTCCAATACAGCTTGAGAAGCTGCTCGGTAGACTCGCCGTTCTGTTTCTCGAGGAGCGCTGCCAACATGCGAGGGTTCCGGATTCTGTAATACCAGGGCAAATGAGAATATAGCTGTCGAGCCCGGCCCAAACCGTGACTCACAGCAAAGATCGCGGGGCTCTAGAGTGCCGAGACGAACGTCTCGTTCTTGCCGTTGAGGCTATGGCCAACGTCGAACAGGTAGTCCAGCCACTTGTTCAGCATCATGTTGATGCGCCAGCGGCGATCGAGCTCGGCGCCGCTGTCGCCCGCGAGCTCACGGAGCTTGTGGTGCGTGTGTCGGTCGCGGCCCGACACCGCTTCCGCGAGCCGTGCGTCGTGATAGATGCGTACGATCAAGTCCGGATCTGGAACCAGAAGCCCGCCGGGCTCCTCGAACCAGTACGTGAGCTTCAGCGTAGTCGTGTACGGCTCTCGCCGCATCAGCTGCGCGTGCAGATCGCTGTCGCGGGTCGTCGTCGAGATCGTCGACCAACCTGACCAATCGAACTCGCCCGTCAATGCTCTGAGCTTGATGTAGTTGCTCTCGTAGATCGTCATCAACCCCGTGAAGCTACCGGGCCGATAGACGCATTCGGGGACGATGAGGCTGTCGACGAGCATGCGGCTACACTCTCTCAAATCGCCGCGACTGGCAACTCGCGCGTCACCAGTCGGAACGCCGCTTGCGGCGCAGGCTCGGCGCGATGAGACCGATCACGATTCCACCGAAGAGCACCCCCGCTCCGACGATGAACCAGTTCTGGCTGTTGCGTCCGGACAGTGCAGCATTCTCCGCAGTCAGCTGTTCAACCTGACGTTCGCGGTCGATGAGCTTCTGCCGCAAGCTCTCGTTCTGATCGCGGATCTCGACCACGTTAGCGGCCGCTGTCTTGATGCTCGCAAGCTCCTGGCTGACTTCGCCGTGGTTCGTGCGAGTCTGGTCGAGCTCCGTCTTCGTCTTGCTGAGCTCGGACGTTAGAGCCGCGGATTGTTGCTCGAGCTCGGTGACGCGCGCCCGCGAGTTGCTCAAGCTGCGCTCCGCGACCGCGAGCCGATCGCGCGCGCTGGTTTCGGTCGACAAGAAGCGCGTGAGCACCCAACCTTCGGTGCCCTGATCGGGGACGCGCACACGCGAGTAACCCTCGCTGTTTTGCTCGAGCACCTCTACTGCCGAGCCCGAATCGAGATTGCGGAGAATCAGGTACTCGGTACTCGGACCACGGCGCAGTTCGACCGACAACTTGTCGGACACATAGCGCGTCTGGCCGTGCGCTGCGACGGTGAATAGCAAGCATGACCAGACGATAAATCGGACCCGCATCCAAGGCCTCGGCAAAACACAACGTCGACCGAGCCTAGCGTATCCGGCTCGTGTTGAAAACCTTCAATTCCGGTTTTTGCCGACTAGCGCTCACCCGCTGCGCCACGCGATATCAACGCCTGAAAAGCTGCTCGCGGTAGAAGCGCAGCTCGCGGATGGAGTCGTTTATATCGGCAAGCGCTAGGTGCACGGAGTTCTTCTCGAAGCGCCCTGCGAGCTCCGGCAGCCACAGCTTGACAAGGATCTTGAGCGTCGATACGTCGAGATTGCGGTAATGGAAGTACGCCGCTAGCTCCGGCATGTGCCGGATCAGGAACCGCCGGTCCTGGCAGATGCTGTTACCGCAGATCGGCGACGCACCCAGATCGACGTGCTTGCGCAGAAACACGAGCGTCTCCTGCTCGGCTTGGGCTTCATCTACGCGGCTCGCGCGCACGCGCTCCGTGAGACCCGACTGCGCATGCTGGCGCGTGTTCCACTCATCCATGCCCGCGAGAACTTCATCCGATTGATGGATCGCGCACACAGGCCCCTCGGCAAGCACCGTGAGCTCCTTGTCCGTCACGACCGTGGCGATCTCGATGATCCGGTTCGCATCCGGGTTCAGTCCCGTCATCTCGAGATCGATCCAGATCAGATTCTCTTTGCGGTTCAAGCGCCCCTCTTTTGCCGACTGCACGCCGTCGCGGCGCACACGATTAGCCTAGTTCACCCTTCATGGGACGACCGCCGAGCACGTGCAAATGCACGTGGAAGACCACCTGCCCGCCCTCGCGCCCCACGTTCATTGCCACTCGATATCCCGGCAACCCCTGCTCGGCCGCGATCTGTCTCGCAGCTAGCAGCAACGCGCCCACCAGTTCTTGCTCATGCTCGCCGAAATCCTTGAGCGTTGCGCGATGGACCTTGGGGATTACGAGGCAATGAAACGGAGCTTGCGGATGAATATCCTTGAACGCGAGGATCGTTTCGCTTTCGTACACTCTATCGGACGGAACTTGGCCCGCCACGATCTTGCAGAACAAACAGTTTTGATCCGCAGACTCGATCACGCATCGCGCCCTTCTGCGACCGCCGACTCGATCGCGCGGCGGCCGCTAAGCGCGCGCGACAACGTGCCGCTGTCGATGAACTCGAGCTCGCCGCCGACGGGCACACCGTAAGCGATGCGACTCGCCCGCAATCCATGACGGTGAGCGAGCACGGCGACGAGATGCGCCGTCGCGTCCCCCTCCACCGTAACACTCGTCGCAAGAACGACCTCTGCGAATGCCTCGTCCCTGAAGCGCCGCTCGAGCAGCTCTAGCCCGAGCTCGCTCGGCCCCACGCCGTCGATCGGCGATAGGTGTCCCATGAGAACGAAATAACGGCCACGGTAAGCGCCCGATTGCTCTATTGCCAGCAGGTCCGCCGGCGTCTCGACGACGCAGAGCTGGCTGGCGTCGCGCCGCTCGCTCGCGCAGAACCGGCAGACCGGTTCCTCCGTGAGCATGCGACAGCGCTCACAGTTACGGATCGAGCGCATCGCCGCATCGAGCACGTTCGAGAGTCGCCCAGCGCCGTCGCGATCCTTGTCGAGCAGATGAAAGGCCATCCGTTGCGCCGATTTCACGCCGACGCCCGGGAGACACTGGAGCGCCTCGATCAACTGGTTCAGCAACGGCGAATAGACGTCGGTCACGATTTTCAGAACGGTAGCTTGAGACCGCCCGGCAATCCGAGCCCGCCCGTGATCGCCGACATCTTCTCTTGAACCGTGCGTTCCACTTTCGCTGCGGCGTCGTTGAATGCGGCGGCGATCAAGTCTTCGAGCATTTCCTTGTCATCGCCGAGCAGCCCCTGTTCGATCGCGACACGCCGCACCTGGTGCTTGCAAGTGATGGTCACTTTGACCATACCGCCGCCGGAGACGCCTTCCACCTCGAGCGACGCGAGCTCGTCCTGCGCCTTCTGTACCCGCGCCTGCATCTCTTGCGCTTGGCGCATCAGTTGGGGCAAGCCTTTCATTCGGTACCTCGTCGTTGATTCATCGTTGGCGCCTCACCTACTTCGCGGGTCGAATGCTATCGGCCTCGAGCGTCGCGTCGAACTGGACTTGCAACGCCTGGATGTTCGCGTCGCCTTCGAGCCCCTCGCGCGCCGCGCGCATGCGCTCGTTCTCGTTTGCCTTGCGCACATCTGCCGGCGTCGCGCGCGCCGGCGCGCCTGACGCGATCACGAGCTTGAGCTCGCGCCCGAAATGATCGCGCAGCGCGCTCTCGAGCCGGCTGCGCAATTGCTGGGTGTTGAGATGTTGCTTGTCGGGCGGCAACACGAGCTGCCAGGTGTTCCCCACGCTCGACAGCAAATCGCAATGATCCGCCAACTGGCGCGCGGGACCTCTTAGATCGAGCGTTCGCAACAGCCCGGACCAGTCCACCTCGGCGGCACGCCCCGCCTCGATCGGTTTCGGTCCGCTTGGCGTGTATGAGGCGCTCGAAGCCGCGCTCTCGCGTACGCTCGACTCGCGCTGCACGGGCGCGGACCGTTGCTGTCCCGCGGGAGTTTTCGCAGCGCTGGCAGCGGACGGACTCGCGACGCCCAACGAGCTGCCCGCTGCGGGGATCAACGGCCGCGCGGTTCCACCGGCGGCGCCCTTCCCGGCCGCGGCGCGCGGCGCCTCCGATTCATCAGCGGGGCGAAACGCGAGCATGCGCAGCAGCGTCATTTCGAACCCCATACGCGGATCACGGCAAAACGGCAGATCGCGCCGGCCGCCGAGTGCGATCTGGTAGTAGAGCTGAACGTCTTCCGCGGCGATGCGTTCCGCGAGCGGCGCGAGCGCGGCTATTTCATCGTCGTCGAGCCGCCCTTGGACGAGCTGGAGCACGGCGATGTGCTGTAAGGCTGCCAGCAGCTCGTCGAGCACAGCACCGTAGTCGGGCGCACGCTCGTCGAGATGGTCGACCTCCGCGAGCAGCGCACTGCCGTCGGCCGCGCCCAGCGCATGGAGTATCCGCAACACGTGGCCGCGGTCGATGCTGCCGAGCATCCCGTGAATCGCCGCGGCTTCGACCTTGCCGCCGCCGAACGCGACGCCCTGGTCGAGAAGGCTCAGCGCGTCGCGCATGCTGCCATCTGCCGCGCGCGCCAGAGCCTTCAACCCCTCCGCATCCGCAGGGATCTTTTCCGCCGAACAAATCTGCTCGAGACGCGCTTGAATCTGCGCGACCGTGTGGCGTTTGAGGTTGAACTGGAGGCACCGTGATAACACGGTCACCGGCAACTTCTGGGGGTCCGTGGTCGCGAAAAGGAATTTGACGTGCGGCGGCGGCTCTTCGAGGGTCTTCAATAGCGCATTGAACGAGTGCGTCGATAGCATGTGCACCTCGTCAATGAGGTACACCTTGAAGCGGCCGCGAGTGGGCGCGTACTGCACGTTATCGAGCAGCTCGCGAGTGTCGTCCACGCGTGTTCGCGACGCGGCGTCCACCTCGATCAGATCGATGAACCGTCCCTCGTCGATCGCGACGCATGCTTGGCACACGCCGCACGGTTCCGGAACGACGCCCGTGTCGCAGTTCAATGCCTTCGCGAACAACCGCGCGATCGTGGTCTTGCCGACGCCGCGCGTGCCGGAGAACAGATACGCGTGGTGCAGCCGGTTCTCTTTGAGGGAATTCACCAGCGCCTGCACGACGTGCGGCTGCCCGACCAGCTGGTCGAAGCGCCGCGGCCGCCATTTCAGTGCAAGTACCGTGTAGCTCAAGCGATCTAGTCTCCGCGAATGAGGAAGGTCCGCGCCAGCCCGACCCCGGCACCCAACTTGACCGATACCGCTGCTCCCTTCCGGGCCTGACGGGGTTCACGGCTAGTTGTCGCGGGGGAACCGACGCGGACCTCGGCTACTTTAACATCCCCCGCGCTTGGCGCTCGTGGTAGGCTGCCGCCCCGAACGGAGAGGTGGCCGAGCGGTTGAAGGCGCACGCCTGGAAAGTGTGTATACGCCCAAAAGGCGTATCGAGGGTTCGAATCCCTCCCTCTCCGCCACGACGCGATACCGCGTTTGACCGTGCAATGGCGCTCATGCTTTAGTACCCGGCGCCGCCGATCGGCGGCCATCAAGGGGACTCTCAGATGCGCGCACTCGTCCTGCTCGCGGGCTTGTCGCTCGGTACCGGCGCGGTCACCGCGCAGCAAACCCAAACCGATTGGAACGCGCCGTTCCCCGCACATCGCGTGATCGACAACGTCTACTTCGTGGGCACGGCGCAGCTCGGCTCATTCCTGATCACCACCCCCGAAGGCCATATCCTCGTCAACAGCGACTTCGAGTCGACGGTTCCGTCGATCCGCAAGAGCGTCGAACAGCTCGGCTTCAAATTCAGCGACATCAAAATCCTGCTCGGCAGCCACGCTCACGGCGACCACATGGAAGGAGACGCGCTCGTGAAGCAACTCACGGGCGCGACCGTGATGGCGATGGAGCAGGACGTGCCCGCGCTGCGTGCGATGCAGCCCGGCGGGAAGCCGCACCCGATCGACCGGGTGCTGCACGACGGGGACCACGTGACGCTCGGGGGCACGACGCTCACGGCTTACCTCACGCCCGGCCACACGAAGGGTTGCACGAGCTGGGGTCTCGACGTGCGCGAGAACGGCAAGACGTCTCACGCACTGATCGTCTGCAGCTTCGGCGTGAACGACAACTACACGCTCGTGGGCAACAAAGACTATCCGCAGATCGCGTCCGACTACGTCGCGACTTTCGCGAAGGCGCGGGCGCTGCCGGTCGACGTGTTCCTCGGCGCACACGGCTCCTTCTACGGCCTGCCCGAAAAGTACGAAGCGCTCCAGCGCCGCAAGGGCGACGAGCCGAATCCCTTCGTCGACCACGGGGGTTACCTCGCGCACATCGCGACACAGGAACAGCGCTTCAAGACGATGCTCGAAGCGCAGCAGAAGGCCTCGCACTGACGCACCGCTAACGCGACCCTCGCTTAGCGCCCTTCCGCCGAACCGCAACGCGAACCGCGCGGTACCGCGTCGCCCGCTCCGCGACGGAACCCCGCGCACACAGCGCCGCGAACCGCCCGAACGGCCGCCGGTAGTAGCTAAGCTACTACTTTCGCCATTCAAACGCGTTTATGCTTCGCGTCTTTCTTTCCAGCAACGTCTCATTGAGGAACTCATCATGGCCGATAAGAAAGTCATTGCAGTAATTGGCTCGACTGGCTCGCAGGGTGGCGGCCTCTGCCGAGCGATCCTGGCGGACGCGTCCGGCGGGTACGCGTGCCGCGCGGTGACGCGCGATACCGCTAAGGACAAGGCCAAGGCCCTCGCTTCGGCCGGCGCGCAAGTCGTGAAAGCCGATCTCGACGACGTCGAGAGCCTCAAGAAGGCCTTCGCGGGCGCATACGGCGTGTACGCCGTAACGAACTTCTGGGAGCACTTCTCGGGCGAGAAGGAAAAGGCCCAGGCCAAGAACATCGCTGACGCCGCGAAGGCCGCGGGCGTCAAGCACGTGATCTGGTCGACCCTCGAAGACATTCGCAAGTTCATGAAGGCAGACGACAAGCGGATGCCGATGCTTCAGGAGAAGTACCGTGTGCCGCACTTCGACGCGAAAGCGGAAGCGAACGCGTATTTCTCGGGCGTGCCGACCACGTTGCTCGTCACGACGTTCTATTGGGACAACCTCTTCATGTTCGGCCTCGCGCCGAAGAAGGGCGAGGACGGCAAGCTCGCCTGGACGTTCCCGATGGGGAACGCAAAGCTAGCGGGCATCGCCGCCGAAGACATCGGCAAGATCGCGTACAGCATCTTCAAGGCCGGCCCGCAATACATCGGCAAGACCGTCGGCATCATGGGTGAAGCGCTCACGATCGAGCAGATGGGCAATACGCTCTCGAAGACGCTCGGCGTGGGGCCCGTGAAGTACAACGCGGTCGAAGCCGACGTGTACCGCAGCTTCGGATTCCCTGGCGCCGACGAGATGGGAAACATGTTCCAGGCGTATAGGGACTTCGAGAAGGAGATGCTCGCGAACCGGAGCGTCGAAACGGCTCGCAAGCTCAATCCGCAGCTACAGAGCTTCGAGCAGTTCGTGACGAAGCAAAAGAACGCGATCTTGCCCGCGATGGGCTGAAGACTCCTTCGGATCGTTCGAACGCGACGCCGCGCTGGGCCCGCCCGCGCGGCGTCCTCTTTTTTGGTACGCGAACACTCTGCCTAGGGGACGGGCCTTACCCTCACGGCGAGCACATCGCAAGACGCCTTGTGCAACACCGCGTCCTCGGTGAAGTCCACCAGCAGCGACAAACCGTGGCGTTCGCGGCTGCCGAGCACGATGAGGTCGACGTTGCGCTCGCGCGCGGCGCGAAGGATTTCGACCTGCGTGTTGCCGACCGTCACGTGCAGCCGCCCGGCCGCAAGCCCGACGTCGGCCGCGAGCGTCTCGAGTCTTCGGCGCGCGCCGGCCGCGATCTCATCCTGAGTCTGCAGGATCGTCGGCGCGAGAAGCTCGGGCGAATCGAGCGGCGCGACGAGCGGCAAAGGTTCGACGACGTGCACGACGTCGAGCTCAGCGCCGGCGGTGGTCGCAACGGCCTTCGCTCGTTCTGCGATTTGCACGCTGTCAGACGTGAGGTCCACGGCCAGCAAGATGCGGCGATAGATGCCCATGACCGCCTCAGTCTACGCCGATCACATTGCCGCTGCGCAGGGCCGACCCGCGCGCGGGCGCGCAGCGACCGACCGTGCTCGCCATCGCCCAGCTAAGGACTACTGGCCCGCTCGCGGTCGAGCCGCGCGGCTCTGTGCCGTCTCAGCGAAATAGTTCGTGATCGAATCGGGGTCGCTGAGCCAGATGGTCCGCAATCCGTTTCCAGGCGGCGACAACGGCGTCTCCACGCGTACTGCCCGCGACGCCGCCAGCGCGGCAACCGCGTCGACATTCGAGACGACATACTGGATACCCCCGCTCCCGGTGTCCGCGGGCAACGCTCGGCCGAAGCTGCGCAGTGTCACCGTCGTCGCGCCGTGCCGAAACGAGTATTTCTTCGTGCCGAAGCGTGCGTCCTCGGCCGGCGGCAACTCCTCGAGTCCGACGAAGCTGCGATAAAACGCCCGGCTGCGCTCGAGATCCGCGACCGTGAGCCCGACCTCGATGGCCAACAGCTGCTCGGTCGTGGGATTGGGCAGAATCACGAGCTCCACCGCCTGGCCGTCCGGATCCTGCACGAGCGCGCTGCGACGGTCCGAGCCGCGCTCCGCACCGAACTTCGGGGCCGGATAGCCGTGCTGCGCGAACCGCGACACGAGCGCGGCCTCGTCGGCGAAGAAGAACGTCACGAGTCGAAATCCCGTCGCGTCTGCGACGCCGCCGGCTTGGTAATGGCGATTCGGCGTGCGCCGCGTGAGCTTGAACTCTTGAGCGCCAGCCTGAAATCGCGCGACGCCGCTGGAGTTCGTGGCCGTCACGTTCAATGTCTGCAGCTGCTTGAAGCCGAGAACCGGCCCGTAGAACTCGTACATTTTTTCCGGCTCGACCGCGAAGCGCCGGAACACGTTCATGGATGGCTGCCACAGGACCGGCGCGGCGCTCGCGAGGAGCGGCTCCGCCGCCGCTGCGGAGCTCGCCGCCCCGGACGGCGTTTGCGCGCCCTCGCGCAGAGCGCGCTGCCGAAGGCCACTGCGAGCAGCGTGATTCGTGCAAGCATCTTTCCCCCTTGACCGATCGATGCGGCGTGACGCGCCGCAAGTGTGAATCACGCGAGCTGCCGGTACAATCGCGCCCCATGTGGAAAATACTCGTCATCCTTATCTTGTTGGGCGTCGGCGCCGCCTTCGCTTGGGTCAATGCGGGCCGCGCCGCGGGTCCCGTCATCGAGATCACGGGACCCGCCACGATCGGGCAAACCGGAGAGATCTCGGTCGCCGTGGTCGCACCGCGCGCCGCTCTGCAGCGCTTCGAGGTCAGCCTCAATCAAGAAGGCACGACGACACCGGTGTTTGCCCTGACCCCCGGCAACACGGCCGAGCTCTCGATCGACGGCGACCGCGTTTCGATCACGCGGCCCACGGGCAAGAAGACCGTGCCCACGTTGAAGCAGGGCAAGGCCGAGGTCGCCGTGACGGCCGTGCGCCCGGTACTGTTTGGGCTCCGCGAGGCGAGCTCGAGCGCGACGCGCAGCATCGATGTGCGCCTCGCTCCGCCTCAGATCGCCGTGCTGTCGTCGTTCCACTACGTCAACCACGGCGGCTCCGAAGCCGTCGTCTACCGCGTTACACCGCCCGACGTGGAGTCCGGCGTCCGCGTGGGCGACTACGAATATCCGGGCTTTCCAGCGAGTGGGGCTGGCATTCAGAACGCCGATCCCGCGCTCCGCGTCGCGTTTTTCGCTCTGCTGTGGGACCAGGATCTGAAGACGCCGATCAACGTATACGCGCGTGACACCGTCGGCAACGAAGGTAGCGGGAGCTTCGACTACCGCGTGTTTCCGAAGCAGTTCCGCGCGAGCCGCATCGACCTCGACGATCGCTTTCTCGCGCGCGTCGTTCCGCCGATCCTGCAGAACTCGACGGAGCTAAAGGTCGATGACCCGACCAACCTGCTGGCGTCCTATCTCAAGATCAACCGCGACCTACGGCGGATGAACAATGCGACCATCACCGAGCTCGCGCACCACACTGCGCACGAGATTCTCTGGCGCGGGGCGTTCAAGCAGCTCATCAACACAGCGGTGGAGGCAGGATTCGCGGATCAACGCACTTACGTTTACGGCGGCCAAGAAGTCGACAAACAGGTGCACCTCGGTTTCGACCTTGCGTCGATCGCCGGCGCGCCCGTGCTCGCAGCCAATCGTGGCCGCGTCTTGCATGCGGGCTGGCTGGGGATCTACGGCAACTGCGTGATCCTGGATCACGGCATGGGCTTGATGTCGCTGTACGCGCATCTGTCGTCCATCGGAGTGCAAACCGGCGACCTCGTGGATCTCGACGCCGAGCTCGGCCGCAGCGGCTCGACCGGCCTCGCCGGCGGGGACCACCTTCACTTCACGATGCTACTGGCCGGCAACGCCGTTACACCTATTGATTGGTGGAGCGCTCAGTGGGTCCAGGATCGTGTGACGCGCAAGCTAGTGGATGCAGGCGCACCGACGGCCGCCACGCCACGCTAGCCGTCACTGCGCAGCACCCGGGGTTCGCGACCACGAGCGCGAAATCGGCGGGCCAGCAATGAAGGGCCGCTCGCCCTAACGCGCGCCGACAGGCTAGTACGGCAGCAACCAGGCCGGTTCACCGCTATTTTCGGGAAGGTCCCGCTCGCTACGCTTCCAAGTCCGATCTGCGCTAACCTATTCAGCCCCGGCTCTTGCCCCGCCCCCGCAGCGCGACCTTCGCAGCGGTGATACGCACGACTCTCACGATGTTGCCACCTGCAACCGACAAACCGAGACTCCCCGCGGAGCCGACGCCCGAGGAAGTATCCGCCGAGCTCGAACGCATTCTGAGCAGTCAATGCTTCGAGCAAGCCAGTCGCTCGCAAGAATTTCTGCGTTTCGTCGTCGAGCAATCCCTCGCGGGGTCCGCGGACCGGCTCAAGGGTTATACGATCGCGGTCGAAGTGTTTCGGCGCCCCGCCGACTTCGACGCGCAGTCGGATCCGCTGGTACGCGTCGAAGCGGGCCGTCTGCGGCGTCGATTGCTCGAGTACTACGTCGCCGAGGGTTACGCGAATCCGCTGCGAATCGAGCTACCGCGCGGCGGCTACGCGCCCGAGTTTCACTACAACGATTCGAAATCCTCTGAACCGATCGCCGCCGTGCCGATCGCTGTGCCGCCGCCGCGTCAATCGGATGTCGTGACGGCCGCGGCGGCGCCAAGTGGGCCGGCGCAGCGATCACGCCGTTCGCGCCGTCGCAAGCTGTTCGCGGCGGCTGCGCTAGCGACGATCGCGGTCCTGGCGGGGCTGCTCATCGTCGAGCGGCTCGACCCGACGCCCGGTCCGGCCCGCGGCGCGGACTCGGCCGGCGCGCTCGCGCTTCCGAGCGGTCCCAAGATCCTCGTATTGCCGTTCGACAATCTCAGCGGCGACCCGAGCCTCGACTATGTGGCGGACGGCGTCACCGAAGAAATCATGCTGAAGTTGAAGGCCTTCAATCTGTTCGTGTTTGCGAGCCAGACGACGTGGTACTACCGCGATGCCATGCGCAAGCCGGAGGTGCTGCCCCCCGACGTCGACGCGCAGTACATCCTGGCGGGCAGCGTCCGCAAGACACCGGAGCGCGTTCGAATTGCGGCGCGGCTGGTCGATCGCGGCACGAGCGCACAGCTCTGGGCCGATGCTTACGACGAAGATCTCAGCGTCGCGACGCTGGTCGCGATTCAAGAGAAGATCGCGAATGAAGTCGCGAAGATCGCCGTACCCTACGGCCCGATCTATGAGCAAGAGCTCGCCCGTGCCTCTCGCAAGCCACCCGCAAGCCTCGACACGTACGACTGCGTTCTCAAGTACTACTCGTATCGGCGCGCGCTCGATCCGACCACGCACGCGGAGACCACCGCGTGTTTCCAGAACGCAGTGGTCCGCGAGCCGATGTTCGCCGACGCTTGGGCCGGGCTCGCATTGCTCTATTTGGATGAGTACGGGTACGGATACAGCCAGCAGCAAAGTGCGAGCGGTCCGCTCGAGAGAGCGCGCGAGGCAGCGCGCACGGCACTCGACATCGACGGCGAGAATTACTTGGCCAATCTCGCGCTGGCCCGCGTGCGGTTCTTCAGCGGCGACATCGCAGGCTTCATGCGCAGCGCGGACCGCCTGCTCGCCCTCGATCCGAACAACGCCGAGGCGCTCGCATTGATCGGTACGCTGTTGGTGATCAATTCGGGTACCCACGAGCGAGCGTTACCGCTCGTGGAAAAGGCGCTCGCGCTATCGCCGCGGCCGCCGACCTTCTACAACGTCGCTCGGGCGCTGACGGAGCTGCGCGACGGCCGCTACGACGCGGCTCTCATTTGGGCACAGCGCATCGACACTCCGAATTGGTTCATTGCGCACGTGATCGCTGCAGCGACCGCCGGACTCGCCGGCCGCGACGACATTGCGGCACGCGAGACCGCGCGCCTGCTCGAGCTCTATCCGGGGTTCGGCGAGCGGGCACGCATGGAGCTCTCGAAGTGGCAGCCTGACCCGCTGCTGCTGGACGAGATCCTGCGTGGACTGCGCGCGGCGGGACTCGACGTCGCTTGACCTACGAGCCCGCGCTCAATCGCACGCGAGCAACTTGCGCGGGACCACGATCGTGGCGCGTAAGCCGGGATCGTTTTCGATCTCGAGCGCGCCGCCGAACTCGCCGAGTCGGTGCTCGATGCTCCAGAGGCCGAAGCCGCCGCCCTCGAAAGGGTTGCGCCGCCGGGTAACCGAGTGCAACCCGATACCGTTGTCCGAAACGCTGATCGAGACGGCCCCATCGTGCCGGAAGCGGCTGGTGATCTTGACGACTGTTGCCTGCGAATGCTTCCGGACGTTCGTCAACAGCTCGCGCAGGGCGCGGAAGATGACTTCGCTGACGGCAGGCTCGAACCGCACATGCGCCGGGACGGCGAGTAGCCGGCAATCGATGCCGCTGCCGGCGCGGAACTGGTCACAGAGATCGGTTAGCCGGACAAACAGCGCGACGGGGCGCGACGCATCTCCCATGAGGTCGCGAATGATCTGCTGCAGATGCTCGATCGCGGCCTGAGCGAGATTGCCGAGCTCGACGACGCGCGCCTGACGATCGTCGGCGCTCTCGGCCGCGAGCCTGGCGAGATTCGCAGCGCGCAGCTGGAGCGCCACGAGCTCCTGCAAAGGGCCATCGTGCAGGCGCTCAGCGAGCGCTTGCTGGAATAGTGATACCTCGCCTGCCATGGGTCCGTCCGGCAGTTTCGGCTCAGCGATACCGCACATCTCACACCTCGGTAGGGTGGGCTTGCGGTCTCACCGCTGCCCTCATGGATTGCGGTGCGCTTTATAGCGAAGTGCCGGGCCGGCGGGACGTGTCATACCGTGTCGCCGGCCGTAACAGCCGCGCCGGCATTGGGGCGAGAGGGCGCCGAGATGAATGCCATACGGGTCGTGGAGGATGCGGATGGCCTCCATCACCGGTTCGTAGTTGGCCAGCGGCTCGCCCATGCCCATGAAGACCAGGTTGAAGCGGTCGTCCTTCCAGCCGTGGAAGTCGCCCATCGCCACCACCTGCGCCACGATCTCGGCGGCGGTGAGATTGCGCAGCAGGCCCATCAGCCCGGTCGCGCAGAAGGTGCACTTGAGCGCGCAGCCGACCTGGCTCGACACGCAGAAGGTGAGCCGCTTCTCGGTCCGCATCGAGACGCTCTCGACCCGGGCGCCATCGGCGAGCGCGATCACGAACTTGTGGGTGAGGCCGTCCGCCGTGCCCATGACCGTGGGCACCCCGGGCAGCCGCAGATCGCACAGCGACTCCAGACGCTGCCGCAGCGCCGCCGGCAGGTTGGTCATCCCCGCAGGAGACCGATGGTGCTTCTGGTAGACCCACGAGTAGATCTGGTCCGCCCGGTAGGAGGGCAGCCCCTCACCGGCCAGCCGGTCGGCCAGCCCGTCACGGCTCAGACCATAGAAGTTGGGGGGAGGCTGGGGCTGGAGGTCAGCCGTCGTGGGGTTCATGGAGGTCCGCCAGATGCGTTCGGGGTCGGCAGCGACGCTAACAGACCATCGGACTTGCGGTCAACGAGTTGGGATGATATGCATGGCCATGCAATGAAATCCGCCCAGCGGTCACCGCGAGATCTCATGGCGTGCGTCGGCGAAGCCTCGCGCTTCCACCTGGTCCAGTTGCTCGACGGTGGCGCCCGCTGCGTGACCGACCTTGCCCGTGCGGTCGGGCTCTCGCAGTCCTGCACGACCCGCCACCTCCAGGTGCTCCAGAGGAGCCGGGTCGTCTCGCGCACCCGGGACGGGAAGCGCGTGATGTACGAGCTGAGCCGCGAGGAGCCCGGCACTGGCGCCGCTGCTGGCCTGGCTCCACGCTACCGGAGCGGGGGCGCCGCAACGTCGCCCGGCGGTGCGCCGGGTCGGTTCACGGCGATACCGGATCCTCGCCTCACGGAGAGCCGGGCCATCGCGACGGGACGGTATCGGCCCGCCAGGCCCGGCCGACCCACCCCGGCGTGCCCCGGTCCGGATGCGACCGCTCGCGCCGCCACGGCCGCCCGATCCTGCCGATCTGGGCGGCGGCCCCGCCGATACCAGTCGCGCCGTTTCGCCTGCCCCGCCGCGGGCGCCGTCCGGATTCGATCGAGGACTACCTGCTTTGAAGCCTCCGCGCGGATACCTGCGTGTCGGTGCAATTGATATCGGCAGCAACTCCATCCGCCTGCTGGTTGCGGACGTCGCACGGGGCCCGAGCCCGCGGATCTCATCACCGTGACCCGGGCGGGCGAGGCCTGCCGGCTCGGCCGCGGCCTCGAGAAGTCCCGGTCGGTCGAGGCCGAGATGGCCGAACGCGCCGCGGCGGTGGCCGGCGAGTTCGCCCGGCGGGCCCGTTCGCTGGGGGCGACGCCACACCGTGGTGGCGGCCACCGCGGCACTCCGGCAGGCCGGCAACGGCGTCGAGGTGGCGGCGGCCATCGAGGAGCGCACCGGCATGCCGGTGCGGATCCTGCCGGCGAGAGAGGAGGCCCGGCTGGTCTACCAGGCGGTGGTGCTCGGCCTGCGGCTCGGCCGCCCGGCGCAGCCCGTGCGTGGTCTTCGACCTCGGCGGCGGCAGCACCGAGATCGTCAGCGGAATGGGGAGCGAGGCCGGCCGCTGGATCAGTCTTCCGATCGGGGCGGTCAGCCTGACCGAGCGTTACGTCCACTCCGACCCGGCCAGCGAAGCGAGATGTCGCGGCGCTGGCCAGCGAGGTGCACCGTCCAACTTATGCATCATTGTGCATTGATGCCGGAGCGTGACTCCCGATCCTCGCCGGTGTCGGCGGCACCGTGACGGTCCTGGCCTGCCCTCGACCGCGGGCTGTCCGAGTCTACGACCCGGCGCTGATCGAGGGCTGGCTGATCGAGTCCGGCCGGCTGGAGGACGTCGATCCGCCGGGTCGCCGACTCGACCGCAGGATCCGGCGAGGCGACTGGCCGGTCCTGGGCGCCGGACGCTCCGACATCGTGGTGGCCGGCGCCCTCGTGGTGGGCCTCATCGCCGAGCGCTTCCGCTCGCGCGGGCCTGGTGTGCTCGACCCAGGGACTGCGCTATGGCCTCGCCCGGCTTGCGGCCTCAGGAGGCTGGCGCATTCGTCCGCCGCCGGACCGGCCTCGGAGCCCGACGACGAATCCCGATTGACCGGCTCCAGGAGACGGGCGGATACTTTCGCGGCGCTGGTGCAGGTCCCCTCTTCGCAAAAGCATCCCCATCCGGCTCAGGACGTAGAGCCGGATGGGACTGGGAGTCGTTCTTGGTTCGCCAGTGGTGGAGGGAGCGTGCAGGCATGAATCGACCACAGCATCAAGCTCCTGGTCACGCTGGTCCTGTTCACGGTGGCGGTAGCCGCCGTCTGGCCATGCGCCGAACGCCGGCGCGCGCGGTTTCTCATTCGCGCGCCGGTGTGGAGCCCGGGACACGGTGGTGACGTACCGGGGATCCCGACGTCGGTCAGGGCATCGTGCCTCCGCCTCCGACTACGAAGACATGCGCGTCCGAAGCCGGGGAAGCGGGGATCACGGAGAGCCAGTCCGCAGGTGGATGGGCTCAGTGGACCAGCAGGATCTGGGCGATGCTGTACCTGAGAACCGCGCGGTAGCTCGCGGCTGAAGCCATGCGGCCTCGGTCCTACGTCGCAGACAGTGTGTCCCGGGAACGAACCACCGGGACACCGAGCCGGGTGTCAGGTACCGAGGGTTCGAAACGTGCAGAGAGCGATCCCCCCCGATTCGGCTCATGCGTCCCCTCCCGACGCGGGAGGGTGTGCAGCAGCGTGAGGCGATCGGCGATCTTCACTTCGCGGCCGACAACTTCGCAGGCGCCGTCGAGGAGTACTCCGCCGCCCTGGCCATGCTCGACGGTGGCGCCCTGCCGAGCGCTGCTCGCCTCTACCTGCGTCTGGCCGTCGGCCCACTTCCAGCGTGGCGACTTCGCCGCCGCGCTGCGCAGCCTCACGAGCCCGGGTGGCCGCGCGCCGGATCCTGCGCGATCCGCGCATCGAACGCCCGGCTCGCCGCGGAGATGGCGCACGTCGCTGACCGCGATCGGCCAGTATCGGCGGGCCCGCCGCTACGCCCTCTACGCCTACCGGGTGCTGCGCGACACCGACGACCACCGCACGGTCGCGCAGGTCGGCGTCTCGATCGGCCTCTGCTGCGCACGGCTCGGGCAGGCCACCGAGGCGATCGACTGGCTGCAGAACGCGGCCGCGACCTTCCGCCGCATCGACGACGACGACGGCCTGGTCACCGCGCTCAACAACCTCGGCCTGGTCTACAAGAACCTGCGCGAGTGGCGCGAGGCGACGCGGTTCCTCGAGCAGGCGCTGAAGATCGACGAGCGCGCCGGGCCTCTACGCGCGCATGCGGCCGCACAACCAGAACCTCGGGCTCATCCGCTACCGGCTCGGGCAGTGGGACCTGGCCGAGGAGAACTTCCGCCAGGCGCTGCAGATCTCGCGCGACATCGGCCACCCGCAGGGCGAGGCCGCGCGCGCTGCTCGCGCTCGGCATGCTGGCGCCGCCGCCGCCGCCAGTTCGACCGCGCCGACGAGCACTTCCGCCGCGCGCTCGAGCTGGCGACGCAGGTCGGCGCGCAGCGCGAGATCGCTGCTGGCGCGCGAGTTCCTGGCCGAGATCGAGCTCGACCGCGGCGACGCCGCCGAGGCGCTGGCGCTGCTCGAGCCCGCGCTCGAGGAGGCGCGCTCGCGGCGCCCGCAGGGCGACCTGGTCGTGGAGCTGGAGACGCGGCTCGGCATCGCGCTGCTCGCAGCTCGGTCGCGTCGACGACGCGCGCGAGCACCTGGCTGCGCGGGTCGCGCTGTCCGAGCGGCTGGGCGACCGGATCGAGCAGGCGATCGCCGAGCGCGCGCTGGCGCGGCTCGAGGCGATGCGCGGCAACGCGCCGGGCTCGAGATCAAGATCCGCGCCGCCGCGCAGTGCTTCGAGGAGCTCGGCGAGATCTACGAGCTGGCGCGCACGCTGGCGCGCTGGGGCGAGCTGCTGCTCCTGCTGCCCGCGAGCGACGCGGATGCGCGTGCCGCTCGAGCCGGTGGCCGACGCCGCCCGCCGCGCCGCCGCCCTGTTCCGCCAGCTCGGCGTGCTGCCGCTCGCGGCCGGAGGCGCTGCTGACGCTGGCCCGGCTCGAAGCCGAGCGCGAGCACTACGACCAGGCGCTGTCGCTGCTCGAGCAGGCCGAGCAGTGGCTGCGCGAGTCGAGCGACGCCGAGGCCGAGGAGCGCGCCGAGGCGCTGCGCCGCGAGCTCGAGCGGCAGTACGTGGCGGTGTCGCTCTCGACCTGCAACGAGTTCCGCGCGCTCGAAGAGGCCAACCGCCTGTTCCGCGACACCTCCGACATGGACGGGCTGCTGGCGCAGACCGTGAAGCTCGCGGTCGAGCACGCGGGCGGCGACCGCGGCTTCGTGGCCTTCAGCGCGGTCGGCGGCCGGCTCGACGTGGTGGCGCAGCACGGGCTGGGCCGCGACCGCGCGCGCCGCATCCTCCGCGTGCTCGAGGGCGTGGTCGGCGACCGCATCGCCGAGAGCGGCCCGCTGTTCTCGAGCCGCGTCGCCGCCGACCCGCGCTTCGGCGCGCGCGCTGGCCGACGCGCTCGAGGGCGTCGGCTCGCTGGTGTGCGTGCCGCTCAACTTCCCGTCGCAGTCGGTCGGGCCTCGTCTACGTCGACCGCCTCAACGACAACCTGCTCGGCGCCTTCAAGCAGCGCGAGCTGAACCTGCTCGCCGTGCTCGCGAACAGCGCCGCGGTGGCGATCGTCGAGGCGCAGCGCTCGCTGCTGCTCGCGGAGAACCAGCGGCTGCGCGAGCAGCTCAAGCCGAAGCCCGGGGCTCGAGCGCGTCATCAGCCAGTCGCGCGAGATGGACGAGCATCCTGCAGCTGCTCGCCAAGGTCGGCGACAGCTCGGCGACCGTCCTGTTCATGGGCGAGACCGGCACCGGCAAGGGCCTGCTCGCCCAGGTCGTGCACGAGATCTCGAACCGCCGCGACCGCCCGTTCGTGCAGGTCAACTGCGCGGCGCTGCCCGAGCAGCTGCTCGAGAGCGAGCTGTTCGGCTACGTGCACGGCGCCTTCACCGGCGCGACCCGCGACAAGACCGGCCTGTTCGAGGAGGCCGAGGGCGGCACGATCTTCCTCGACGAGATCGAGAAGGTGCCCGAGTCGGTGCAGGCCAAGCTGCTGCACGTGCTCGACCGCGGCGAGATCCGCCCGGTGGGCGCGACCCGCAGCAAGCAGGTCGACGCGCGCGTGATCTGCGCGACCGGCTGCGACCTGCGCGAGCGCATCGAGCAGGGTCGCTTCCTCGAGGACCTCTACTACCGGCTCAACGACATCACGGTGCGCGTGCCGGCGCTGCGCGAGCGGCGCGAGGACATCCCGGTGCTGGCCCAGCACTTCCTCGACCGTGTTCTCGCGCCAGATGGAGAAGCCGCTCGAGGGCTTCGCGCCCGAGGTGATGCGCGTGTTCCTCGAGCACGAGTGGCGCGGCAACGTGCGCGAGCTGGAGAAGACGGTGAAGCGCATGGTGGTGCTGGCCGACGAGGGCGACGTCGCTCGGCCTGCGCGCTGCTGCCCGCCGAGATGCGTCGAGGGCGCGACCCGCGCCGCAGCCGGCGAACGCGCCAACGGGCGGACGCTGCGCTCGAACGTGGCGGTGCTCGAGCGCCGCATGATCGCCGAGGCGCTCGAGCGCACTCGCTGGAACAAGGCGCGCGCCGCGCGCGAGCTGGGGCTCAGCTACCCGACGCTGCTCGCCAAGATCCGCACGCTCACAGATCGAGCGTCGCCGGTCGGCTGAGATGCGCGCTCGCCCGAGCGCGCTCGCAAGTCTCAAGTATCCCAGTCATGTCGACGCGTAAAGAAGGTTTGATAGCCAACTCCATGGCTTCCCGCGTCGACTTACGGACTTGGGCCTGCCGCGATCTGAATTTTGTTTCCGATTTGGCGCTCCGGAGCCGCCTCCTGCGGCGGTCGACGGTCGCGGCTCGCGATCGACCACACAAGCGATTGCGTCGCAACGGCTTGGAGAATCAGTCCCGCAATGGTCACGTCGTGGCACACCGATGCTGACAATAGCATCCAGCCGGAGGGGGGGACCTCCAGCAGAAGCAGTGAACAGCAGCAACAGCAGGAAGTTCGCAGCACGCAGAGTTCCGCAGCATCTGGGCTAGCCGGTACGGTTCGGGCCGGACGAGGGTACGAGCCCCGGTCATCTCGACAACGCACCAGCCTGATCGACCGGCTAGCCTGGAGATTCTCCGATCGACCAAGATTCCCTGGAATCGCTGAAGCGGCGGGAAGCGGCGGGACGGCGTCCTAAGACCCGGTCCAACGTCGACCTCCGTCGCTCTCCGACAGGGTTCCAGGGAGTCAGGACACCGGTCTATCGCGACACGGCCAAGCACTGGGGGATGTTCTGGCTGATGGCCGCGAGATGCTGCGGCCGGTGTCCTCGTTCTTGTCCGCTCCCGCGCTGCTATCGCGCGCGGCCCCCACACTGCGTCTGCGTCACGTGCGATGCGACCGGCACACCGCCGCCTTCCGGGCCGCCATGGTCGCCGGATCGCTGAAGTCCATACCCGCGCAATCGCATTCGGCGCCTACGTTCGCGCGCCGGCCCGGGCCCCGATCGCCGTGGCATGTCGCTTGCCGTTCTACCCTCCGGACTCGTGCGGAGCGCTCCCCGCACGTCGCTCGGAGGTCGACCCATGCGGGTTCCTGGATTCTGCTGCTCGCTCGGCCATCGGCCCTCGCCGGCTGTAACGACGACGACCGGTCGCCCCGCGTCGATCCTGACGTCCCGCCCGCCGCCCCGCGGGGCGTCTACAGCGTCACCGGTGACGGGATCGTCACCTCCACTGGCTCGCGCAACACCGAGCGCGACGTGGCCGGCTACCGGATCTACCAGGCGCCGTGCGCCAACGGGCCGGCCTGCCCGTACAACCCGATCGGCACGCACCGGCGGACCCAGCTGCGGATCACCGGGCTCGCCAACGGCGTCACCCGCTTCTACGCCGTCGCCGCCTTCGACCTCGCCGGCAACGAGAGCGACCTGTCGCTACGAGACGGTGTTCGACACGCCGCGCCCGGACGGGCGTCGGGCTCGTGCTCTCCAATTACCTCGACAGCCCGGCCGGCAGCGGCTGGGACTTCTCCGCCTTCGCCGCGCGTCCCTGGGACGATCCCGACGACCGACATCTTCTTCGGCTACAACGGCTCGATCTCCCAGATGTTCGTGCCCGACTTCTCCACCGACATCCAGGACGCCGGCTACGCCAGCGACCTCGACGCCGTGGACTTCGCCCCGAGCGGCGGCTGGTCGCCGACCGGCTCGGTCGAGCTGATCCCGGGGCACTGCTACGTGGTGTGGACGCGCGACAACCACTACGCCAAGTTCCGGGTGACCTCGGTGATCCCCGCGACGCCGACGGTCGCCGGCGCGTGGAGTTCATGACTGGGCCTATCAGATCGACCCCGGCAACCCGCGAGCTCAAGGCTCGACCGATCCGTTCCGGCGAGGGATCCGGCGCCAACAAGCGCCCGATCCACTGGGTCGCGGTAGGGAAGGCCGGATGCGATGGACGAGCGTGGGTGGCGCTGTTCGGATCGGCGATCGCGCTCGGCGGCTGCGTCTACGGCTACGGCACGATGGTCCAGGCCAGCACTACAGCACGTCCTCGCGCCCGCATCGCGACCTACTACTGCTACGACTGCCATGGCTATCGCTACTTCGACCCGTACTACGACTACTGCGTCGGGAACGGCTACCGCTACCGCTGGTCCGACCAGCCCCGCGTCGTGGCGCTCTATCGGGAGCGCTACGTCCGGATCAAGGAGACGCACCCGGACTACGGCCGCTATCGATATCGCGCCGGACTACCGCTCCTCCTCCCGCTACCGCGAGGGCAAGCGACTACGAGAACGGCGCCCCGACGGAGGAGCCCGCAGCCCAAGCGACGTCCGGCGCAGCGAGGAGCCGGAACAAACCGGGAGAAACCGGGATCGGCCGGGTACGAAGGACGGAAGGCGACGAGCCCAAGGTCCCCCGCGACTCAGGGTCGCGACGCGCCGCCAGGAGGTTGATCATGAAATCGCATCGTTGGTGCCATGACCGTGGTCGCGCTGCTCGCGGCGCTGGCGTCGCCGCCGCCGCGGTGCGGGCGGCCGGAACGTCGAGGTGTGGACCGACCGCGGCGACGACGCGGTCTACGACCCGGGCGAGGTGCTCCAGGTCCAGGCCCGGACCTCCGACGACGCCTACCTGCTGGTCTACGAGCTCGACGCCGAGGGCTACGTGCGCCTGCTCTTTCCCTATCGCGGCAACAACGGGCTGGTCGCGGGCGGCGACGTGCTCGACGTGCCGCCGACCCGCACTCGAACCTCGAGCTGGTGGTCCAGGACCCGGTCGGCCAGGCCTACATCGTGGCCATCGCCTCCCGCGAGCCGTTCGCCGAGCTGCCCTGGTACCTGCGGCCCTACGACGCGCAGGCCGAGGAGCGTGGGCTACGAGGGCGACGCCGACGAGGAGGAGGGTGTCACCGCCGAGGGCCGCATCGTCGGCGATCCCGTTCGTGGCGATGGAGAAGATCCGCCGCCGCGTGGTCGCCGCGCCCGACGATCCGGACGCCTTCGCCACCGCCTACACGACCTACTACGTCCACGAGGAGGTCAAGTACCCGCGCTACCTCTGCTACGACTGCCACCGTCCCGGTCATTGGGCGTGGTGGACCGGCTTCGACCCGTACTACACGACCTGCAGCATCGTTCGAGTTCCGCGTCAACTACGGCTGGTACTGGGGTCCGGGTTACTGGTTCGGCACCGTCCCCTACTACTGGTACGTGCCGCGCTACGACTGCGCGCCGGTCTACCGGACCTACCCGCGCTACTCGGCGTGGGGTGGCTGGACGCGGTGGAAGACGATGTGGGGCGCCTCGCTCACGCGCTACAAGACGGCGCCGCCGCCGGGATACGTCGGGCCGCCGAGGTTCGGTGACCCGCGGCGGGTGAAGGACGGCGTGACGCCTCCCGGATACATCGCCGCCGGCCGTGGCGCCGCCGGCATCGGCACGCGGGTCCCGATCGGTCGCCGCTCGGCGCCCGGGGCGCCGCTACCGGCGCACGATCCGGCGAGCGGGCGAGACCGGGCCTGGCGGAATCCGGCCGACGCGCCCGCGCCCGAGCGCGCGGAGCGTGGCGAGCGTGTCGAGCGTGCGCCGCGCTTCGAGCGCGGGCGCTCGAGCGGCCCGCCGCTCGACGAGGATCGCCGCATCGAGCGCGAGCCGCGCACGGTCGAGCGTCCGGGCGTCGAAGGCCGCCGCGGTCGCGCAACCTCGAACGGCGACGCGAGCACCGGACGCTTCACGCCGCGGATGGGTGAGCGGGTCCCGTTCGAGCGGCCACGCTTCGAGCGGATGGCGCCGCGCTTCGAGCGCCCGCCCGTGCGCGACGACGGCGGCGGCCGGATCGAACGCGTCGCCGAGCGCCCGGCGCCCGCGCGTGATGGCGGCGGCCGGTTCGCGCGGACGCGCGGGAACGACGCGCCTGCTACTGCTCCGGCCCCGGCCCGCGTCGACGTCGGGCGGTCCCAGCCCCGCGTCCAGACGCCGCAGGGCGGAGGGCGGGTCTCGACGGGCGGCCACGAGCGTGGAGGCCGGAGCCGATGAGGTCCGCGACCTGATAGACTCCTTCGCTCATGTTCTCGCGGGGGCCGGACACTCCGGCCCCCGACCCGCGACCGCCGCGTGATCGCCCGACCCGGAGCCTCGATGATCCACCGCCCGTCCCTCGCCCGCGTCGTGGCCCTGCTCGCGCTATCGATCACCGCCGGCCACGCGCCCGCAGCGGCGACGCCGGCGGGATTCGCCTTCCTCGAGGTCCCGGCCGGGGCGCGCCCGGCGCCCTCGGCGGCGCCTTCGCCTCGCGCGCCGACGGCGTCGAGGCCACCTTCTGGAATCCCGCGGGGCTGGCGGCGACGACCCGGCTCGAGATCGTCGGCTCGCACTTCGAGTTCTTCCAGCAGCTCCGCCACGAGCAGTTCGCGTTCGCGCGGCCGCTGTGGGGCGGCGGCGCCTCGCTCGGTCTGCGCGCGATGTACTCCGAGCCCATCACCGAGCGCGACGACATCGGCAACGTGATCGGCACCTTCGGTGGGCACGACCTCGAGTTCTCGCTGGCCTACGGCCGCACCGTCGGGCGCGGGCTGCGTGCCGGTGGCAGCTTCCAGGTGGTGCGCGAGCGCATCGCCGAGCTCGTCCGCGACGACCTGGGCGGTGGGCGGGGGCCTGACCTGGGATCCGCTCCAGCCGCTGCGGCTCTCGCTCTCCGCGCACAACCTCGGACCCGCCGCCCACTACGAGCTCGACGACGGGCTGCCGGGCAGGCCGTGTCGCTGCCCGCGGCGGTGCAGGGCGGCGCCTCTTACGGGGTCGCCGTCGGCACCGGCTTCGAGCTGCGCGGTTCGCTCGAGACCCGCCTGACCCGGGGCGGAGCGCGGTCGCGATGGTCGGCGGCGAGCTGGCGCACCTCACCGGCGCCGCGATCCGCGCTGGGATACCGCGCCAACGACGACGCGACCAACCTCGGCTTCGGGCGTCGGCTACGCGTTCTCGGCGCTGCGTCTCGACTACGCCTTCGTCCCCGCCCAGCTCGACCTCGGGGACACGCACCGCTTCTCGTTCGCCGCGTCGTTCTGAGGCGGCGTCGGCCCGTCCCAGAGCGCGGGCCAGCTATGGAACTCGCCGTCGCGCGAGCACGACGTAGGTGAAGCTGGTCGATCCAGTCGCCGAGCACGAAGAACGCGCGGGACCCGTCGCGGCGCTCGTAGGCGTGGTGGAAGTGGCCGACCATCACCGCGTCGTATCCGTCGGCGAAGCGCGGCGCGGCGATCTCGCGCCACAGGCGGTCGGGGTCGAGCGGACGCTCCTCCCGCGAGTGGCGCGACCAGCCCGAGACCCAGTGGGCGAGCGGAATGCCGAGGTCGGGATGGAGCAGCCCGTAGAGCCCGATGCTGAGCGGATTGCGGACCACCTTCTTGAGCACGCGATAGCCGAGGTCGCCGCCCACCAGGCCGTCGCCGTGGTGGAGCCAGATCCGGCGCCCCTGGTGCTCGAGCGCTCACCGCGCCGTCGACGGGTGCGCAGCGCCGATCTCCTCGCGCAGGAAGGGCCCGAGCCAGAAGTCGTGGTTGCCGTTGAGGTAGACGATCGCGACGCCGGCCTCGAGCATGCGACGCAGCACGCCGAGGGTGGCGAAGTGGCGGCGCGGGATCGCGGTGCGGTACTCGAACCAGAAGTCGAACAGGTCGCCGATGATGTAGAGGATCGAGGCGCGGCCCGGCAGCGAGGTCAGGAATGTCGTGAAGGCGCGCTCGCGCGCGCGCCTCGCGTTCCGGCGGACTCGGCGCCCAGGTGCGCGTCGGACATGAAGTAGACGGCGCGGCCGGAAGGCATGGCGCGCAGTCTAGCGGAGACCGCCGAATCGGGACACAACCGGGCCCGCCCGTCTCGTCGCCGCTTCCGCCGCGGGACGGACGCGGGCGGGGAGGTGCCGATCGCGAGCCCCGGCCCGGAACCCGGTATTCTGGGCGCTGCGCTGGCGGGATCGCCGGCCGATACATTTGACGGCCGTGTGACAGCCAATCGCCGGCGCGCGATAACCTTGAAGCCAACCTGCCAACCGGCTTCGCTATTCTCGGCGCACGGAGATCGCTCGAAGGAGGTGACACTCATGAGCCAGCTCGTTCGCAACATCCGCCCACGACGGCTACTACTGGGCGCCGCGCTGCTCGTGCTGGTCGGCCTGGTTATCGGGCTCGGCCTCAGCGCCGGCTTCGACCTGCAGCTGCCGTCGCTGGCGCAGAAGCCGGCCTGCAGACCTCGACCTCCTCCGGCGCGGTGCCGGAGAGCCCGTTCGTCACGGTCGTGGACCGGGGCCTGCCCGCCGTCGTGTTCATCGACGTGCGCAAGAAGGTGGGCGGGACCTCGTCTTCGAACGATCCGCAGGAGGAGCTGTTCCGTCGCTTCTTCGACAACACGCCGCGCCGGCCGCAGCGCGTCCCCAGCTCGGGCTCGGGCTTCATCGTCGACGCCAAGGGCTACGTCCTCACCAACAACCACGTCGTGCGCGACGCCGAGGACATCACCGTCACGCTGAACGACAAGCGCACCTTCAAGGCGACGGTCGTGGGCGCCGATCCCGAGACCGACGTCGCGGTGATCAG
>CAWEOP010000010.1:0-8181 GCA_963810755.1 uncultured Gammaproteobacteria bacterium | reverse complement strand
GGGTCAAACGTTTCGTGTGCGCCCACGACTGCGGATTGGCCATCAACCCGCTTGGCCTTCGCCAAACCGTCGAGTGCGGCATGCTGCACGGCTTGAGCCGAGCGTTGTGGGAAGAGGTGCAGTTCGATACCGAGAAGGTCACGAGCGTCGACTGGGCGTCGCACCCGAGCCTGCGGCATTCCGACACGCCCGAAACCATCGACATCGTGCTCGTCAACGGCGACCCGAACCCGAATCGTCCCGACCTGCCGCACTACGGCGCCGGCGAGACGAGCCACAAGCCGGTGATCGCGGCGGTCGCCAACGCCGTTTACGACGCCACGGGCGTTCGGTTGCGCCGGGCGCCGTTCCGCAAGGAACGCGTGCTGGCGGCACTCAAGTCGGCGGCGTCGTAGGTCACGGCGACCGCGCGGACGGACGCGGCGGTCGCTCGGTTAGATCTTCTTCGCGATGAGAAACAACGCGGAATTCTTGCGCGGGCGCCATTGGTGATCGATGCGAAAGCCCGCGCGTTCGATGTAAGCGACCAACTGCGCGGTCGAGAACGTGTTGATGTATGGCACCCAGCCGGTCGGCGAGACCAACGAAATCACCGTGCATATGATCTTTCGCCACGATCGAGTCACCGGGACACACGGTACTGCTGACGAACACGCCGTCCGGTTTCAGCGTTCGATGAATCTTCGCCAGCACCGGCTCGATGTCGGTCAACAAGTGCAGAATGCTGTGGGCCATCACGACATCGTATTCGTTGTCTCGAAGGCTCGACTCTTCGATGCCTGCCACTTCGAACTGCACGTTGCCGATGTTCTTGGCCGCCGCTTTGCCGCGAGCAATGTCGATCATGTTCTTCGACACGTCGATGGCCCGAACGCTCTTCACGTAAGGCGCGTGGTGGATGCCCGTCGTGCCGGTGCCGCAGCCGAATTCGAAGACCGACATCTCCGGCGTCAAGTATTCGCGCGTCTTTTCGAGCTTGTGCTGGTAGGAGGCTTCGTCGGCCACCGGCCGCCGTGAGTAGCCCGGCGCCATTCTGTCCCAAAACTTCGCGAAGTCTTTCAAATGTCACCTGGACGGTAAGGAACGATCAACGACTGTCTAGTATCGCTTCACTTGCGCGTTCCGGTGTAGTCCTTGGAGTCGAGTCCGCGTGTGATTGTGCCGTTGATACGATTGCCGTCTACGATACCGGTGAATCGTGTCGGCGCTTCGCCGTCCATTAACGCGAAATCGATCTTAGTGCCGCTGAGCTTGCCGCTGACTGCCGCGCCGCCCGCCGAGCCCCGCAGCTTCTGGAACGTCTGCTCGAGCGCGACCTCGAAGAGCTCGTTGCCGCTCTGCGAGCGGAACGTCCACGCGCCGCCAACCTTCGCCGGCACGACCCAGAGATACGCCACACCGCCGTCCGTCTCGATCTGGGCGTCCGGCTCCCAGTCGCCCATCCCGAAGGAATACGATGCCACGCGCGTACCGGGTTTCATGTCGAGCAGCGTCGGCCGCAGCCGCTTGTTGAGGTCGGGCAGTAGATAGAGCGTCACCACGGTCGCCGCGCTGAAGTCCGTCGCGAAGATGTCGCCCTGAACGATCTTGACGCGCTTCTGAAGACCTTCGGCCTCGACGAGGCACTGGGCGTGCTTCACGAGATCCGGGTCGTACTCGACGCCGACCGACGTTGCGCCGAAGCTCTTGGCCGCGGCAATCGAAATCTTGCCGTCTCCCGCGCCGAGGTCGTAGACCTTGTCGGCGGGCATCACGCCGGCCATCGCCAACATGGGTTGCACCACGGAGTCTTCGATAGGAACCCAGATGACGTCCTTGCCGTCTTGGCCGCGCTGCGGTGTGTACTCCTTCTCGCAGTCCGCGCGCGTCTTCGCATCGGCCAGCGATACGAGCCCGGCTGAAAGCACGAGCGCTGCGGCGCGGACCAGCCATTGCCGTCGCGCGAGGACGTGCACGAGAACGAATCTGGCCAAGCGTCTTCCTCTGGGATCGTCTCGCGGCATCTGTACTACGCGCAGGAGCGCCCGTGCAAGCGAGTCGGACGATCGAAGGCGGCACGCTGAACGTCCTCAAGAATTCACAACCGTTGGGGATCACGCGGCGCCGGGAGCTCCGCCATAGGGGCGCGGTGCTATTCTCCGAGCGATCCAACCCTCGATCGGGAGACGCAGCAATGCTACGACACGCGAAGGCCTTGGCTTGTGCGGCGACGGTCGCCGCTTGCGGCGGTGCGAATCACACGGCGCTCGCCCAGAACCAGAGCATGCCGTTCACGGTCACGGAGCTCGCGAACTTCGAGGTGCCGTGGTCGATGGCGTTCCTGCCCGACGGACGCCTGCTCGTCACCGAGCAAAAGGGCGCGTTGAAGCTCCGCTCCGCGAATGGAACGATCGCCACGATCAAAGGCGTTCCGGCGGTCAGCTACGGCGGCCAGGGCGGTTTCAGCGAGATCGTGCTGCACCCGAATTTCGCCGCCAACAACCTCGTCTATATGAGCTACGCCGAGGCGGGCCAGGGCGACGCTCGCGGCGCCGCCGTCGCGCGCGCGAAGCTCGCGCTGGACGCGACCGGCGGAGAGCTCCGCGACCTCGAGGTGATCTGGCGACAGTCGCCGAAGGTCGAAGGCGGCGGCCACTATGGGCATCGCATCGCGTTCGGCGCCGACGGCAAGCTCTGGATCAGCTCGGGCGAGCGTCAAAAGTTCGATCCCGCGCAAGACATGAGCATGAACCTCGGCAAGATCGTGAGGCTCAACGACGATGGCACGGTGCCGGCCGACAATCCCTTCGCGGATCGCGGCGGTGTCACGGCGCAGATCTGGACGCTCGGCCACCGCAATCCGCTCGGGCTCGCATTCGATTCGCAGGGGCGGCTCTGGAACGTGGAGATGGGGCCGATGGGCGGCGACGAGCTCAATCACGTGCAGCGCGGCGCGAACTACGGTTACCCGATCGTCTCCAACGGCGATCACTACGACGGCAAGGTGATCCCCGATCATCCGACGCGTCCGGAGTTCAAGGCGCCCGCGGCGTTCTGGAATCCCGTGATCTCGCCGTCGAGCCTGATGTTCTACAGCGGCAGCGAGTTCCCGCAGTGGCAGGGCGACGCGTTCATCGGCGGCCTGTCGTCGCAGTCGATCGTGCGAATCGAGTTCGACGGCGAGAACGCGCGCGAAGCGCAGCGTATCGCGATGGGCATGCGCGTTCGCGCGCTCGAGCAGGGGCCGGACGGCGCGATCTGGATGCTCGAGGACGAGCGCGACGGCCGCGGCGGCCAGGGCCGGTTGTTCCGGCTCACCGCGCGCAACTAGCACGCACGCGCGTCTCTATAGAATCGTGATCTCGACGACGTCGTCGATCGGCTCGTAACCGACGCGGGCGTACACCGAGTTCGAGACCGGGTTCGAGCGATCGGTGTAGAGGAAGCAGCTGCGTCGTCCGGCGTCGAGCAGCTGCTGGCTCAACGTAGCCACCGCGATGGTCGCGTAGCCGCGGTTGCGAAACGGCGGCGGCGTGTACACGGCTGAGACTCCGGTCGTGTTCGGCGTATCGCGCACCGCGCCGACCATGCAGCGCGGCTGGCCGTCCACCCAAAAGTGCAGACGCTTCTCCTCGATGAGCCTCTCGGCCGCGTCGGCGCCCACGTGTCGCACTCCGGTGTCGTGGATGAAGCCGGACATCCATGCGCGAGCGACCGGAACGTCGGCCGCGAGCGCGGGGCGCAGCGTGCCGGGCGCGGGCGCGCGCGGAAAACTCACGCGCTCGAGGGCATGCAGGCGTTGCCGGTGATCGATCATCCATCGGCCGCCGAACCGCACCGACCACGCGGTCGCGAACGCCGTGGCCGTCGGTTCCGGACCGCCGACGCCGGGCAGGTTCAAGTAGCTCTCGCGCAGGCTCGTGACGAGCGGATCGATGGCCGCGGCGGGCAGCTCCGTCACGCCGACTTGATGCGGCGGAGTGCGAAAGGCGCAGCCGATGAGCGACGCGTCACCCGCGGCCCCTTGGCTCTCGATCGAATCGTCCTCGACCGTGGCCCAATAGATCGGCGTGCGATAGCGATGCTTGCCGCCGAGCACCTGGTACGCGATGCCGAGCAGCAATCCGTAGCGCTGCTCGGACCGAAGCAACCACCGCTCGGCCCGGTCCAGAAAGGCGCGTGCGTCGGCGTGTCTTTGGATCCGAATCACGCGCGCAGTGTAAACCCGGTGTGGGACGCTGCGAACGATGCGTCCGAGCAGCTCCGATCCGGCGGGCGCCGACGCGGTCGCGCTCGCTCAGGCGAGCTGAGGGCGGTGCGCGCGGGCGCTAGAGCAGCCCGACGTACCTGAGTCGTTTCGCGACGACCGGTCCCCCGACGACCAGCCCCGCGGTAACGAGCGCAGTGGCGAGCGCCGCCAGAGCCGAAATCGCCGCGTTGCCGACGGGGTCGACGAACGGCGAGGCGAAGCCTTGAACCGACGCGTCGAAAACCGGCCCCTCGGCGTTCATCGAGCCCAAGAGAAACCACGCGACGCCAGCGCAGAGAAGGCCGTAGCGCAGTAGCTGAGCCAACATCCATCTCCGCAACGCTGCCGCTGCCGCATTCTCGCCAGCCGAAATCGCTGCGCGCATCCAGAGCAGATCGGGATCCGGCAAGGGGCTCTCGTCCGGTAACGAGCCGAGACTACAAATGCAGTCCGACACTTCCGAGAGCTGCGTGCAAATCGCGCAGTGCTCGAGATGCTTCGATAAATCGGCGTCCCATTGCCCCGACCGGCGCGCGGCGAGCACGAGCGGTTCGTTCGGACACGTCTCATTTCGCATCGGCGGCCTCCGGTCGAAATCCAAATCGTTTCAGGGCTCCAGCAAACGCCTTTCGTGCGCGGGACAAAAGCACGCGAACGCTCTTCTCATGCACGCCTGCTGCCACTGCGATCTCGCGGTGATCGAGCTCTTCGACGTACGCCAGCCACAGCAAGGAACGCTGCTGCGCCTTCAACTCGCGGAACGCGCGATCGACGTCGCCGCCGAAGTCGGGATGAACCGGCTCCTGAGTGATCTCCGCCGCCGCCCGATCGCGCTCGCTCTCGCGTTGGCGCCGCCGCCAACGATCGACCACGAGGGCTTCGGCCGTGCGATAGAGGTAGCCGCGCATCGCGGCTTCGCTCAACGAGCCCGGAGCCTTGGTAAGAAAGCGCATGAAAACGTCCTGAAGGACGTCGTCCGCCGCGTCCGTCGAACCGGCCCGTCGCGCGATGTAGGCGCGCAGCGCCGGCGCCGTCTTCTGGTAGAAGCTGCGAAACGCAGCCTGGTCCATGACTTTCGCTCTCAGGCGGCACGGAGCTCGGCGCGTGCGGAGCCGCCGAATTCCACGTTACGGGTGCCACTTCTTGGTGAGCAAGACGCGCAGCAAAGCGTTGATCTCGAATCCGACTCCGAGCGCAATGAACAGCGCGCTCGGGAGCGTGAGACCGTGGACGACGAAAATCGCGGCTCCGACGCAAAGGCCGAGAACACCCCACGAGATCTGGATGCCGACTTGTTCTCTGAAAGGCCGCGGCGCAGCTTCCCGCCAAGGGGCCGGCGCATCATCCTTCGCTCCGTGCAAGAGACGCTTGCCCGCGTCGCTACTCAGGAAGTCCGTTAGCTCCTGCGCGGAAGTGAACTTCGCGATGAGGTCCTTCTGCACTTGCGTGCGATGGCGAATCTTGGCCCGAATGTGAGCCGCGACGAGGGACAAGACGAGCCCTACGAACGCGAACACGACGAGCATCATGAACACTGCTTCCACTACCCGATCTCCTCTGTATTGCTCACTCCCTTGACGCTTCTGGATGGAAGAAAGTTAACAGGTGGCGGAGGAAAACCGTCGATCTCGGCCAGAAACGGCCGTTGGAGCGCGCCCGCCTTCGGGCTGCAATAGGCGCGGTAGGCTCTGGACAGGCACTCAAGTCAGGCTAATAGAATTGGCCATAGGATCGGCATCGCCGGAGAGACCCGTGGACTTGGACGCGCGAATCGCGCGACTCGAATCGGACGTCGCGCACCTGCGCACGGACGTTAGCGACATCAAGACCGACCTTCGAGCAGGGTTCGACAGAGTGGCCACGCGGATCGACCGCCTCGACACGAAGATCGACGCGCTCACCCGCGACGTTTCGCGCGCACAGATTTGGGCGCTGCTGCTCTACGTCGCCCTCGCCGGCGGGATGTTGGGTGCGATGGGGCGCGGCTTCGGTTGGATTTGATCTCGCCGCGCCCGGCCATTCCGCTGCGCGGCACGAGTGCGCCTACGGCAACCCGAACACCTGAATCCGGCTCTCGGTCGCGGCACCCGACCAGATCGCCGACTTCATCCCGGACGCGACGCCGATCCTCTGCGCTCCGCCGGCCGAATAGCTGACGATCCCGCCGCCGATCGACTGGCCGGTGTCGAGCTCGAGCAGCACCGCGCCGCTCTCGGCGTCGAATGCGCGCAGGCGCCCGGTGAGATCCGCCGTGAACACGAGGCCGCCGGCCGTCGGCGTGACGCCCGCGACCACCGGCGCCGGGGCCGCGAACTTCCAGCGCACGGCGCCGGTGTCCGCGTCGAAGGCCGTGATCCAACCCTTGGCCTCGCTCGGCGGTCCCTGGATCTCGCCGACGGCGGAGCCGAACCAGATCGCGCCGGCCGACGGCACCGCGGGCTCCGCCGCGAGCTGCACGCTCGCGCACCAGTCGACGGCGCCCGTGTACAAGGTGTTCAGCGCCGGGTGGAACGCGGCGCCGTTCCACTCGTTGCCGCCCTGAATCCCGGGGCAGAAGCGCACGCGCGCCGTGCGCGACAGCGGCACGTCGACGTTTTCGCGCGTGGTCGTGGCCGCCTGAAAGATCGTCGGCAGCCGCGCTCCGAGCGGAGCGGCGGCCGGCGGCGGCGAGGCTGAAGCGAGAGCGCTGCGGTCGAGCACCGACAACAGCCCGTCCTTGTTCGCGGACGCGACGATCGGCTTGCCCGCGCGCGTGGTCCCGAGCGCCGGCGGGCTGTTCACGTCCCAGTCGTGGGCGTCGCGTGGGACGAGCTGGTTGTAGCCGACGATCCGGCCGGTCGTAGCGTCGATCGCGATCAGCGAGTTCGCGTACAACGTGTCGCCGCCGCGCGCTTCCACGTCGAAGTCGGGCGCGGGGTTGCCCGCGGGAACGTAGAGCACGTTGCGCTGCGCGTCGAGCGCGAACGACGTCCAGAACGCGCCGCCCGTGATCGGAAAGCGGTCCGCGTTCGGCCAAGTCGCGCGCACCGCGGGCTCGTCGGGCACCACGTCGAACTGCCAGACGGTGTGGCCGTCTTGCGCGTCGAGCGCGTACACGTGGCCCGTGACGCCGGTCTGGTCGCCGCCCGCGTTGCCGATGAAGACCATGCCGTTCGCGGCGATCGGCGCCATCGGCATCGAGAGGCCCGGTGTCCCCGCCACGTCCATCTCGCGATCCCACAGGGTGTGGCCATCGGCGGCGTCGAGCGCGAGCACGTGAGCGTCGGACGTGCCGCGGAAGAGCCGCCCGTCGAGATAAGCGAAGCCGCGCTGCACTCCGAGCGCCGATGGGCGCGAGCTCTGCCGCTCGACGCGCCACTTTTCCGCGCAGGTGGCCGCGTCGATCGCGTACGAATTCCGTTCAGTCGTGACGTACATCGTGCCGTCGACGACGATCGGGCCGGCCTGGAACGCCGTCACCTCGGGCAACGTGTAGGTGCACACGACGCGCAGCTGTGCGACGTTGCCGCGGTTGATCTCGGCGAGCGGCGAGAACCGGTCGCTCGCGAGCGTGCGGTTGTACGACGGCCAGTCCGCGGCGGCGACGACCGGCGCCTCCGGCGCTGGCGCCGGCGCCGGCGCGGAGGACGCGGCACTCGGCCCCGCCGGCGAGCCGGGCTCCGTCGCGCCGCCGCACCCGTCCACGAGAGTGGCGCAGCAAACGATGGCGATGCCGATACGCAGGCCGCCCAAGCCGGGCGTCGTGGATCCGACCAGTGACTGGCGCATGTTCTTTTCTCCCCCCGACGAATGTTGCGGATACTCTCATGAACGGCGTCGCCGAGGCAGGCCGGGCGTGTCGCACGTTTTCGATCCCTTCATGGCTAGTGTGATTTGCCCGATACTGCGAGGCTCTTGAGCGAAGCCCCATACCCACAGTGACCCGTAAGAAGGCGACCAGCGCCCGCCCCACG
>CAWEOP010000009.1:0-1503890 GCA_963810755.1 uncultured Gammaproteobacteria bacterium | reverse complement strand
ATAGACGGCGACGGCGCCGATCGCATAGAGGGCTGGTGCGCGGGCGAATGCCACGCCGGGCCGGGCCGCCAGCGCCCGGTAGAGCAGATACGCCGCGCCCACGACCAGAAGCTGCCCGAGCTCGACGCCGACGTTGAACGTCAGCAGTGCCACCGGCAGGTGGTTCTGCGGCAGGCCGATCTCCTTCAGCGCGCCGGCGAAGCCCGAGGCCGTGCACGAGCCCGAACAGGAAGGCCACCAGCGCCGGCCAGCGGCGCGACAGCGTCTGCCGCTCGTGCAGCGCCTCGGCGGCGACGAGCACGATCGACAGCGCGATCGTCGCTTCGACCGGCGGCGAGCGCAGCGTCAGCCAGCCGAGCGCGGCAGAGCGCCAGCGTGAGGCTGTGCGCGAGCGTGAACGCCGTGATCGTCAACAGCAGCCGCCGGTTGAAGCCCACGAGGAACAGCAGCGCCAGCACGAACATCAGGTGATCGAAGCCCGTGAGGATGTGCTCGACGCCGAGCACCGTGTACGCGCGCGCGATCTCGCCCATCCCGCGCTGGTCGTCGGCCGATCCGTACAGGTGCACCGTCGGCTGCGCCGCGGTGATCGTGTAGACGCGGGTCTGGCCGTCGAGCCAGAAGACCTTTACGATCGCCGCCGAGTAGCGTCTTGCCGACGCCTTCGACCGCCAGCGTGCCGCTGAGCCCCGCTTCGCCGCACCGCAGCACGTTGACGTCGGCGCTGCAGCCGTCGGGCCACACCGGCGTGAGCTCCTCGCTCGGCGGCGCGCTTCTCGCTGGCGCGTCCACTGCCACAGGAACTCGCCGGCGCGAGCTCTCGCGCAGCTCCATCTCGGCCATCGTCATCTCGTGGGCCGACGCCGCGCGCGACGAGCAGCAGCACAGCGGCGAGCAGCGATGCGCGCGCGCAAGCTCAGTCGTGCGTCACCTCGGCGTCGCGGCCGTCGCGACCTTGCACGGTGTACTTCTTCGCGAGCGCGCGAACGGCCGCGGTGCGCTGCTCGGCCATCGTCGCGTCGGTCCAGTCCTGCAGCACCACGCCGCGCAGGTCCTCGAACGCGGCGGGCTTCGGCGGCGTGATCGCATCGAGCCGCATCGCGCGCAGGCCGTCGCGTGCTGCGCAGCGCGCGCCACTCGCCCGGCGGCGATCGCTTCGAGCGCTGCCGCGAACTCTTCGCCGTAGCTCTGCACGAGATTCGCGTGCGGCCGGCCCTTGAACACGCGCAGGCCGGCCTCGGCGTCGCCGGGCGTGCCGGCGTTCAGCGCGTCGACGAACGCGCGCAGCGCGCCTTCGGAGCTGTCGCCCGCGAGCACGCGCTTCCTGGAAGTCGTAGCGCGCGGGCTCGTCGTACTGCGCGCGGTTCTGCTCGAACCACTCGCGCAGCGAGCTCGTCGTCGAAGGGCGGCAGCTTCGATGCCTGCGTCGATCATGCTGAGCGCCTTGAAGATCACGCGCTCGCGGATCGCGGTATCGCCCTTGTCGACCTGCAGCGCGAGGCCTTCGCGGTACAGCACCTCGTTGTCGAGCCACACGCGGCGCAGCGCGTACAGCTCGTCTTCGTTCGGCTCGCGGCCGCGTGCGATTCGTCGAACATCTGCCGTGCCTCGTTGTCCACCGCGGCGTCCACCACGATCGTGCGCGGGTCGTCGGCGCGGCCGACGATGCAAATGATCGACGCCGAACAGCACGCCGCCGAGAACGACGAAGTGCAGCAGCGGCTCGCGCAGCCAGCTCGGAGCTGCGTTGCGGCGGCGAGTAGGAGTGGGTGCGCGAACGCTGGAAGTGGAATTGGGAAACGTCGTGGACATCAGTGGCCTCGTGAATGAAAAGAGACGCCGCGCGTTGCCGCGCGGCGCTCTGGTCTGATCTCGACCTTCGAAGGCTTATTGCACGCCGGCGACGACCGATCGAGCCCTTCACCTCGATGTAGATCGGGTTGCTGTAGAACCAGAGGTCCGACCAAGCCGCGACGTCGTAGGCCACGTACTTCTGGCCGTCGACTGTCGGCAGGTGCGTCGGGCAGCCGTCGATCGCGGTTCCGGTGTACGGCACGCCGTTGGCGGGCACGTTCGTGCCGGCCGTCGTGCACGGAATCCGCAGGAACGCGTTCGCCGGGAAGCTGTCGTCCTTATCGGTCGCGACGTGCTGCGCTTCGACACGGACGCCGCGTTCGTCAACAGGTCCGGCAGCGGGTTGCCGTTCGCATCGGTCTCGTACGGCACCGACGGGGGCAGGTTGGTGCCGCGCAGACGCAGGTACTGCGACGCCTTCGACCGCCGGAGATGCGGAAGGTCATCAGCTTGAACTCGCGCGTGAGCGGACTATTGCCGGGCGCCGCCTTCCAGGTCGCGCTGTTGAACGTGCGATAGAGCGCAGCGCTGGTGTTCTTCGCGCCGGCCGGCACCGTCGACAGATCCGCGCGTTACGGTCGGGTTCGACTCGTCGAGCCAGTCGCTCGGCCATTGACCCGAGTAGTCGGCCGCGCCCGGCGTCTTGTAGCCCGTGACCATGCCGCGGATCACGTCGACGTGATCGAGCACCGGCGCGTTGAGCGGCTGGTTGATGCCGACCTGCGCGAGCGACGGATTCGGGAACGTGTACGGCGAATAGTTCGTGCCCGACGGATCGCGCACGACGATCGAGACGACGATGTCCTGCGCCCGGATGCACGCACGAGCTTCTCGCCCATCGTCGCGCAGTTGCCGAGATCGACGTCGGTGTTCTGCGCGCGCCGCGAGCAGCGTCGACAGCTTCGCACGAGAGCGTTGCCGATGCTTGTCGTTGAGCGGCCGTATCCGCGCACGCGACGAACGCCAGGCGATCGATCGAGCTGGCCGCTCGACGTGAAGCTGTTGCCGGTGCGCAGGCCGTCGACGATCGCCTGCGGCGTCAGCCGGTCCGCGTGAACGACGGCGCTCGCCGTCCGTGTCGCGCACCATCACGTAGTCGCGCTGGTATTCGCCGGGATAGAAGTCCTGCGTCGTGCGCCGGTCGTCGGGTCCGAAGCTGCCGCGGTTGTGCCAGTCGGAGCTCGCGAAGAACCAGAAGTTGCGGCCTTCGCCGAGCAGCGCGTCCCACACGCCGCCGATCTGCGCGCCGTAGACGCCCGTGCCGCCGTAGGTCGTGCCGCCGACGCGTGTCGACGTGCTGACGTCGCCGATGGTGTTGCGACGGATCGTGTACTCGCCGCGCGCGTCGGACGCGCCGTGGCCGGGCTGCGTCTCCATGCCGAACGCCGATCTTCGGCGCGGCGTTGTTGAAGTTCGCGCAGGTGCTCGATGTTGAAGCCGTTGTTGCCGTCCGGGTTGAACGGCCCGGCGCGCTCGAGGTGCGCCGGCACGTAGTAGCTGCCGTCCGGATGGTTCGTGGCCATCCACTTCATCGCTTCGACCGTCTTCGAGTGGCCGCGGTTGCCGGTGCCGGCGCCGCCCGCGGGAATGAGCTTCTGAACGCCGTCGCATTCCAGCTCGGGTCCGAAGTATTCAGGCTGCCCGGGACCGAGCAGTCCCAGTTGTTGCCGGTCATGCCGCCGACGGTCGTGTTGCCGCGGCTCGTGTCGGTGTCGCCGCGATCGAAGCAGTATTCCCACTGGCTCAGCGCCGTCGCGTTGCCGAGCGGCGAGTAGCCCGGACCGGTCGGGAGCGGCAGACGAGACGCCGACGCGGGCATCTGGCCCGTGATCACGGACATCGAGGTGTGCTCGTGGCCCGCGACGACCGATTCGACGCCGACGAACAGCGGCTGGTTCTTCAGGCGCGGACAGGTACTCGAGGATCGGGTACTGGAATTCCTGGACCGACTGCCAGCGCCACATGTTCTGGTTCGGCGCCGTGCCCGACACGAGGCCCTTCGGTTGGACCGCCGGGATCGCTGTTTTGCCACGTCGTGGTCGGGCCCAGCACCGTGCCGTCGGTCGCCGTTCACGAGCGGGTAGGCCGGTGGTCGCGAGCGTCGCGTCCTCGGCCAGCGTGCAGTTGCGGTTGCCGTTGCCGCCGTGACCGGCTTGCACGAACCAGTCGAGGCCCCACGGCGTGTCCGTCGTGTCGGTCGACTTCTTCACGAGCTTCTGCATCGAGATCGAGCCGTCCGAGCAGGTCGTGTGATTGTGGAAGTCGCCGGTGACGTAGGTTCCGCCCGTGTTGTCCGCGCCGGCGGTGCGGGGTGCCAAGGCGACGGTCGCCGTGCCGAGCGCCGCGGCGACGGCCAAAGCGATCCTGGCTCTTGCTGAATCCGAAGGCTCATGAAGGTCTCCCTGTTGAATGATCGAAGTTACGCGATGCCGGGAGCGCTAGCGACGCGGTGTGACCGATACGATGAAAGTCGGATGAACGGTTCGATAACGCGAACATGACAACCGCTCGCGCGACCGTAACGAAACTGTCGCACGAGCTTCGTACGATCACAGTCGCGTAGTGGCGCGTCGACGAGCTCGCGACGATCGCATACGACTTCGAAAAACAAGATCGCCCCCATGCACGAGGTCATCGGACTCTTTCCCACGCCTTTCATGCGCGTGCCGAGCGCGCTCGGCCGCGAGCTCGTCGGCGGCTTGGTCGAGCACTTCAGCGAGACCGCAAGCACGGCGAACAACGCGTCCGCGAATCTCGTGCACACGGCGATGCTGCGCCCGGGCGACAGTCCGCTGCTCGTCGAGGCCGCGGCGCTGATCACGCCGCTGCTCGCCGAGTTCGGCGCGCTGTCTGTTCGGCGAGCGCCTGGGCTGGTCGCTGAAGGAGATGTGGGTCAACGTGCTCGACACCGGCGGCCGCCAGGCGATGCACAACCATGCGAACAGCTTCATCTCGGGCGTCGTCTATCTCACGCACACGCATCCGGACGCGCGCACGGTCTTCATGAAGGCGCCCGGCGGCACGGACTTCTCGTTCAAGAACGATCACGCGGCGGTAAACACGGGCCCGTACAACGCCGACAAGTGGATCAGCATGCCGCCCGAGCCCGGCGACGTCGTGCTGTTCCCGAGCTACCTGATGCACGCGGTGCCGACGAATCCGGGCGATCGGCGCATCACGATGGCGTTCAACGCGATTCCGACCCGCCTCGATTCGTGGGGCTACAAGATCGCGTTCAGCGGCTGACGTCGTGAGCGCCCCTGCCGAGGTTCGTCGTCGACGCGGCCCGCGTCACCGTTCGCAGCGTCGCGGCCTCGCGCTCGCGTTGATGATCGCCTCGGGGTTCGCCGGGCTCGGCTACCAGATCGTCTGGACGCAGCAGGCGCGCTCTGGCTCGGCCACGAGTCGGCGGCCGTGCTCGCGGTGGTCGCGGCGTTCTTCGGCGGGCTCGCGCTCGGCGCGCTGCTGCTCGGCCCTCGCATCGATCGCAGCGCGCAACCCGCGCGCTGGTACGCCGCGCTGCGAAGCCGCCATCGGTGTGTGGGGCCTGGCGCTCGTGTTCTTGCTCGGACCCGCGACGGGTTGGCTGCTCGAGCGTGCTCGGCCCGCAGCCGTCGCCTGCGTGGCATTGGTTCGTGGCGTTCTGCGGAGTCTTCGTTCTGTTGGCTGCCGGCGACGGCCGCGATGGGCGCGACGCTTCCGGCGATGGAGCGCGTCGCTCGCTGCAGCTGCGCGGCCGGGGCGTGTCGATCGCGGCGCTCTACGCGGGCAACACGTTCGGCGCCGTGCTCGGAGTGCTCGCGACCGTGTTCGTGCTCGTGCCGGAGCTCGGTCTCGCGCGCACGGCTGCCGTCTGTGCCGCGCTGAATTTCCTCTGCGCCGCGGCCGCGGTGCGCGTCTTCGACGCCCCCACAGCCGTCCGAGCCGCCGCGGTCCCGGCGCGCGCGCCGGCCGGCGTGCTCACGGTGCTCGCCGCGACGGGACTGCTCGGCATCGGCTACGAGGTGCTCGTCGTCCGCGTCGTGAGCCAGGTCGCCGAGAACACGGTGTATACGTTCGCGATCCTGCTCGCGGTGTATCTCGTCGGCACGGCGCTCGGCGCTGCGGCGTATGCGCGTTGGCGGCCGCGTTCGTCCGCCGCGGCGCGCACGCGCGATCGGTTGCTGCAAGCGGCGGCGGCCGCGTGCTTGCTCGGCACGCTGATCCTCGCGGCCGCCGAGCCGATAAAGGCGTTCGCGCAGCGCGCGCTCGGCCCCGCGCATGGCGGCGGCGATCGCGAGCGAGGCCGCGGTCGCGACCGCGGCGTTCCTGGTGCCCGCGGTCGTCATGGGCGCGCTCTTCAGCCACCTGTGCACGCGGGCCGCTGCAGGCCGGCGTCGGCTTCGGCCGCGCACTCGGCGTCAACACTCTCGGCGCCGCGCTCGCACCGTTCGTTTTCGGTGTCTGGCTGCTGCCCGCGCTCGGCTCGAAGCTTGCGCTGGCGCTCGTCGCCGCGGGTTACGCCGCGCTCGCGTCGCGGCGCGCGTGGGCGCACCCGCACTCAGTGGCTCGCGGCCGGCGCAGTGTTCGCGCTCGCCGCTTGGGCGCCTGCGCTCGTGATCGTCGACGTGCCCGAAGGCGGACGCATCGTGAGCTATCGCGAAGGCGTGATGGCGGCGGTCAGCGTCGTCGAGGACGCGCTCGGCGTCGCGCGCTTGCACATCGACAACCGTCAGCAGGAAGGCAGCAGCGCGACCGTGCTCGCCGATGCACGGCAGGCGCTGCTGCCGATCCTGCTGCACCCCGCGCCGCGGCGCGCGCTTTTCCTGGGGCTCGGTACCGGCGTCACCGCGTCGGCGGCGGCGCAGGACCCGCTGCTTGAAGTCGACGCGGTGGAGCTGTTGCCGGAGGTCATCGCCGCTTCGGCGTACTTCGCGCAAGGCGCTGCGCCGCGCCTGCATCTTCTCGTCGCCGACGCGCGGCGCTACGTGCGCACGACCCGCGAGGACTACGACGTGATCGTCGCGGACAACTTCCATCCGGCGCGCAGCGGTTCCGGCTCGCTCTATACCGTGGAGCACTTCGCGGCCGTGCGCGAGCGGCTCGCCCGCGGCGGGCTGTTTTGTCAGTGGCTGCCGCTGCATCAACTGGATCTCGACACGCTGCGCAGCATCACCCGCACGTTCCTCGCGGTGTATCCGCACGGGGCCGCCGTGCTCGCGACGAACAGCCTCGACACGCCCGTCGTCGGGCTCGTCGCGCGCCGCGATGGCGAGCTCTTCGACGTCCACGAGGTACGCGCGCGCTTGCACGCCGGCGAGACGACGCTTCGGCAGTCGGAATTCGGCATCGCGGACGATCTCGCGCTGCTCGGCAGCTTCGTCGCGGGTCCGCGCGCACTCGAGCGCTTCGCGGCCGGCGCGCCGCTCAATACCGACGATCGTCCGGTCGTCGCGTATCGCGCGCCGAGGATCACCTATGTCGCGGACTCCGCGCCGCGGGACCGGCTGATCGCGCTGCTGCGGTCCGTCGACATCGACGCGGACGAGCTGCTGGCCGCGCCGGTCGATACCGCGTGGGGCGCACGCCTCGCGGCCTATCGGTCCGCGCGCGATCGGTTCGTCGCCGCGGGCCGCGACGTACGGCCGACGTCGGACGTGCGAGGGATGTTGGCGCAAGTGCGCGAGCCGCTCCTCGCGGTTCTCGAGGCGAGCCCGGACTTTCGCCCCGCCTACGATCCTTTGCTGCGAATGGCGGTCGCGCTCGGTCGTGACGACGCGGCCGCCGCGCGCGCCTTGCTCGCGGACCTCGAGCGCGTGCAGCCGGACCGGCCCGAGGCGGCGCAGGCACGGCGCGACCTCACGCCCGGGCCGTAAACAAATCTGTCACGCGGCCGCATCTAAAATCCGAGTTGCCGCGTAGAAGAAGAGAAAGTACGGTGCGCTGGGAGGCAGCGGTGGCAAACGATCGATCCACGATACGCTCGCGAGCGGTTCCTCTCGCGCTGGCGGCCGTCGCTACCGCCGCGGTGCCGTCCGCTGTGCTCGCGCAATCGCCTGCGACGCGCGTCGAGGACGACGTCGTCGTCCTCGGCCGCTGGGACAACCCGATCGGGCAGAGCACCTCGGCCTCGCAGGGCGTCGTCGGCGCCGCGGAGCTCGACGCGCGGCCGCGGATGCGGACAGGCGAGATCCTCGAGGTCGTGCCCGGCCTGATCGTCACGCAGCACAGCGGCACCGGCAAGTCGAACCAGATGTTCCTGCGCGGCTTCAACCTCGACCACGGCACGGACTTCGCGACCTGGGTCGACGGGATGCCCGTGAACCTGCCGACGCACGCGCACGGGCAGGGCTACACCGACCTGAACTTCCTGATCCCCGAGCTCGTCGAGCGGCTCGAGTATCGCAAAGGCGCGTACTACGCGGAGGTCTCCGACTTCTCGTCCGCGGGCGCCGCGTATATGTCGACCTACGAGCACTTGCCCGAGGGCATGGTCAAGGCCGGGGTGGGCGAGGACGGCTACTTCAGCGCGCTCGCGGCCGACAGCTTTACCGCGGGCTCGGGCGAGCTCCTCTACGGCGTGCAGGTGCACCGCTACGACGGCCCGTGGACCGACATCGACGAGGACGTGACGCGCAACAACTTGTTGCTGCGCTACTCCGATCGCACCGACAACGGCGGTTGGAACGTTGCGCTGATGGGCTACGACGCGGAGTGGAATTCGGCCGATCAGATTCCGCGCCGCGCTGTCGAGAACGGATCGATCGGCACGCTCGGCTCCATCGACAAGACGCTCGGCGGCGACACGTCGCGCTACAGCTTGTCGGGCTCGTGGGCCGCGAACGTGGGCTCCGGCCGCATGCGCGCGAACGCTTACGCGATCGACTACGACTTGGAGCTCTTCTCCAACTTCACGTATTTCCTCGACGACCCTGTCGACGGCGATCAGTTCGCGCAGCGCGACGAGCGCACGATCACGGGCGGCGAGGTCGCTTACACGTTCGGCACAGACGCGGGCATGCGCCATACGTTCGGGGCCATGCTGCGCAACGACGACATCGGCGGCGTAGGGCTGTTCCGTACGGCGGAGCGCCAGCCGCTCGGCACGATCCGCAACGACAGCGTTAATGAGCTCAGCGTCGGCGTCTACTACTCGAACGAGACGCGCTGGAGCGACAAGTTCCGGACGACGCTCGGCATTCGCGCCGATCACTTCGATTTCGACGTCGCGAGCGACTTGCCCGAGAACTCGGGCAAGGCGAACGAGTCGATGGTCACGCCGAAGGCGAGCCTGATCTACTCGGCCACCGACAACACCGAGCTGTACCTGAGCGCCGGCAAGGGTTTCCACAGCAACGACGCGCGCGGCACCACGATCACGGTCGACCCGGTGAGCGGCGATCCCGGCGGACAAGGTCGAATCCGCTCGTCGACGCGCACGAGCTCGAGCTCGGCTTCCGAACCTTCGTCGATCGCAAGGTCAACGTGTCGGCCGCGCTGTGGCTGCTCGATCTCGACTCCGAGCTGCTGTTCATCGGCGACGCGGGCAACACCGAAGCGAGCCGGCCGAGCCGCCGGTACGGTATCGAGGTGCCGCTCTACTACCGGCCGAACGACCGGCTCACGTTCGACGTGGAGCTCGCGCTCACGCACTCGCAGTTCAGCGAGTCGGCGCCCGAAGGCGACGAGATCCCGGGCTCGATCGGCCAGGTGCTCGCGGCGGGGATCACGCTACAGAACCCGCAAGGCTTCCACGGCAGCCTTGCGGCTCCGCTACTTCGGGCCGCGGCCGCTGGTCGAGGACGGCAGCGTCGAGTCGGATTCCTCGACCGTCGTGAACCTCGAGGTCGGCTACAAGCGGCGCAGCTTCGACTTTCGCGTGGACGTGTTGAACCTGCTCGATTCCGACGACGACGACATCACGTATTGGTACGCGTCGCGCCTGCCCGGCGAGGCCGCGGAGGGCGCCCTGGACTATCACTTCCATCCGATCGAGCCGCGCAACTTGCGCGTTTACGTCGGTTGGAATTTCTGAAGATCAGTTCGGCGCCGCGCTCAGCACCTCGTGCAGCGCCCGCATCTCGACGGGCTTCACGAGATGGGCGTCGAAGCCCGCCGCCCGCGTCCGCTGCCGGTCCTCGGTCTGGCCGTAGCCCGTGAGCGCCACGAGGCGCACCGCGCCGAGATCCTCCTGGTTGCGAATTCGCCGCGCGACTTCGTAACCGTCCATCCCGGGCAAGCCGATGTCGAGCAGCACGACGTCGGGCTCGAACTCGCGCACCTGCTCGAGCGCGGCATTGGCCGAGAACACGGCGCGCACGTCGTGACCGTCGAGCGTGAGGATCATCGCGAGCGTCTTGGCAGCATCCTCGTTGTCGTCCACCACGAGCACACGCCGTGCCGCAATGGCGACCGGCGCAGCGGTGACGGCCGGCTCGTCGTCGCGGTCTGCCAGCGGCAGGCGAATCTCGAACGTCGAGCCTTGGCTCGCGCCGGCGCTGCGCGCCGACACGCGCCCGCCATGCATCTCGACGAGCCGCTTCACGATGGACAGGCCGATGCCGAGACCGCCCTGGGATCGGTCGAGCGTGCGCGCGCTCTGCACGAACAGCTCGAACAGCTGCGGCAGCAGGTCGCTCGCGATGCCGACACCGTTGTCGGTGATCGTGACGACGGCGTCCGCTCCGTCGACGCGCGATTCGACCTGGATCTCGCCCTGCGGGTCGGTATATTTCGCCGCGTTCGTGAGCACGTTCGCGACGCACTGCACGAGCCGCGCGGGATCGCCGTTCACGCGCGGCGCGCCGTGCGTCGTCACCGTCAGCTTGTGCCGCCTCTCGCGGATCAGCGGCTCCACCGTCTCGACGGCTTGGGTGATCACGTCCGCGAGCTTCAGCGGCCGGCGCTTGAGCTCGATGCGTCCCTGCGTGATCCGCGACACATCGAGCAGGTCGTCGACGAGCCGCGCGAGAATGGCCGTCTGACGCAACACGACGTCGATCGCCGCCTGCGCGTGGAACGTGACCGGAGCCGTGCGGGACAGGACCTCCGAGGCGCTGCGGATCGGCGCCAGGGGATTGCGGAGCTCGTGCGCGAGCATTGCGAGGAATTCGTCCTTCTGCCGGTCGGCAGTCTCGAGCTGCGTGCGTGCGAGCACGTGCGCCGAGATGTCGCGAAAATAGCAGACGACGCCGAACCGCGCGTCGGGCAGCGGGAGGCGGTTGACCTGCCACTCGTAGTACTCGAGGACGCCGCGATCCGCGCGTTGCTCGACGCGCTCGGGAGTGTAGTACGACTCGCCCGTGTCGAGCGTGTGCCGGAAGATCCCCACTACCTCATCGGCGTAAGGCTTCGGCCAGAGGCGGTGGACCGTCGCCGCGAAATCGCTGCCGATGAGATTCGGGATGTCGCCGAACACGGCTCGCGCCTTTGGGTTGACCTCGCGGATCTTGAAGTCGGCGTCGACCAAGTACACGCCGAGGGGAGCCTCCATCAACAGCGTCTCGAACTGCTCGGTGCGCAACCGGTAAGCCTCCTCGGCCGCCCGGCGCATCTGCGTGAGCTCGAGCAGGGCGCCGACGCGCGCAAGGAGCTCGCGCGCGGAAAACGGCTTGATGAGGTAATCGTCCGCGCCCGCGTCGAGGCCTTCGATCCGGGCCTCCTCGCCCGCGCGTGCGGAAAGCAGCACGACGGGCACGCTGCGCAGCTCGGCGTGGTCGCGAATGGCCGCGAGCAAACCGAAGCCGTCGAGCCGCGGCATCATGACATCGCTCAAGATCAAATCCGGCCGCTCGCTGCGCGCGGCCGCGAGCGCCTGCTCGCCGTCGGCGTACGCCTCGACGCGATAGAGCGGCGAGAGCAGCTCGCTCATGTAGCCGCGCATGTCCGCGTTGTCGTCGGCGAGCAGAATCCGCGAGCCGAACGTGCTCTCGAACCGCCGGTCGTCCAAGCTCGCAGAGGTCGCCGCGAGCGTCGCGAGCGTCGTCGACCCGTCGGACGGCGAGTCCTGCAGCCAGCGCAGCGCCTCCTGGACGAAAGCCTGGGCGCCGATCGCGGTGGAGGACGCCGCCTGGCGTGCTTTGATGCGCTCGGGCGGCAGATGCTCGCTGCCGAACGGCATATGCACGACGAACTTTGTGCCCCGTCCGAGCTCGCTCGTCGCGCTGATCGTGCCGCCGTGCTGCTTGACGAGCTCCTGCACGAGCGCGAGCCCGATGCCCGAGCCCTCGTGCGTTCGCCCCTGCGTGCTCTCCACGCGGTAGAACCGCTGGAACAGCCGCGGAAGCTCTTGCTCCGGCACGCCGACGCCGGTGTCCTCGACTTCGAGCACTGCGTGCTCCGCGCCGCGCTTCAGGCGCACGGTGACTCCGCCATCCAGCGTGAACTTGAACGCGTTCGACAAGAGATTCAACACGATTTTTTCCCACATCTCCCGGTCGACGAACACGGGTTCGTCGAGCGGCGGTGAGTCGACCGTGAACTTCAAGTCCGCCTTCTCCATCGCCGAGCGGAACGTGCTCGCGAGATCGCGCGTGAGCGCGCCGAGATCCGTCGATTCGTAGACGGCCTGAACGCGGCCCGCTTCGATACGGGAAAAGTCGAGCAGCGAGTTCACGAGCTTGCGCAGGCGCTCCGCATTGCGCCGCGCGAGCTCGAGCTGCTTGCGCTGGTCCGCCGGCACGCGCGTGTCGGCGAGTGCGCCTTCGAGCGGCCCGAGCATCAGCGTGAGCGGTGTGCGGAACTCGTGGCTCACGTTCGAGAAGAACGCCGTCTTCGCGCGATCGAGCTCGGCGAGTGCCTCGGCGCGGCGGCGTTCGGCCTCGTACGCCTCGGCGCCCGCGATCGCGGAGGCGATCTGGCTGCCGCAGAGGCCTATGAAACTGCGATACGCGTCGTCGAGCGGTCGCCGGGGGCTCGCGCCGACGATCAGAAAGCCGGACGAGCCCGTGCTGCGCGGCGTCCGGTAGCGGGAGCACGAACGCCTGATGCACGAGGTCTTCCCACGGCTCCGCGGTGATCGCGACGCCGGTCTCCGGTAGGTGCTCCACGATCTTGCGCCGACTCCGTCGCGATCACGTCCGCCGTCGGCCACGGCGATGGCGGCGCGCCGTCGTCAAGCGCGAGCGTCGGCGGCAACGCGGCCTCGGGCAGCGCACGCGTCCAGGCGACGCGGCGCGCGCGCTGCGCCGCGGGCTCGCAGCGGTACAACGCCGCGAACGGCACATCGAACGGATACGCCGCGAGCACCTCGCACGCGCGCCGGCAGGTCGCCTCGACGCCTTCGACACCCGCATGCGGTGCGGCGAGATCGCGCAGCACACGCAGACGCCGCTCGCCGATCACGCGCTCGGTGACCTCCGTGACGACGCAGAGCATTCCCGCGACCCGGCTCTCGTCGTCGTACACGGGGCTATAAGAGAAGGTGTGGTAGGTCTCTTCGGGAAAGCCGCTGCGCTCGAGGAACAACAGTAAGCCTTCGTCCCACGTCGCTTGGCCGTGCTCGAGCACGCGCTCGATTCGCGGCCAGATGTCGGGCCAGATTTCTTCCCAGACCTTGTCGGAGCGTGCGCCGAGCACCCAATCGCGCTTGATACCGACGGTTGGCAGATACGCGTCGTTGCAGAAGAACGTGAGCTCGGGACCCCAGAGCATCCACATCGCGTAGCGCGAGTCGAGCATCACGCGGACGATGGTCTTCAGCGACTGCGGCCACGCTTCCGGCGCGCCGAGTGGGTTCGCATTCCAATCGAGCGCACGCAGGCGCGCACCGACCTCGCCGCCGCCGGCGAGGAAATCGGCGTTCGAGCTGAGGCCGGTCGAGCTCGTCTGGTCTGCGCCAGCTCTATCGGGCATAGCGGTCCTATCGCAAACGCATTGGCATGCTTCCTGCTCCTACCCCTGCACGCGTTGTAGCGGGACCGGCGGAGGCAGCATGGCGAAGAAGTACGGTAAGAAGGCGGCCAAAAAGGTGGAACGTGTGATGCGCGAGCGCAAGCGCGGAACGCTGCGCAGCGGGCGCTCGGGAAAGAAGGTGACGAGCCGCAAGCAGGCGATCGCGATCGGGCTATCCGAGGCGCGCCGGGCCGGTGGCAAGGTGCCGCCCAATCCGAACCGCCCGAACCGCAAGAACAAGAAGAAGAAAAAGGCGAAACGGGCCGCAAAGCGCTCGCGGAAGTAGAGCGCGACGTTGGCGCACGTCGGATCAAGCATGGATGGGCTCCCTACGGCCGTCGACCGGCCGCCGTGACGCCGTGCAAACAATGTGCCGCGCCCTGCGCCACGCGAACGGAGCCGCTCGCCGCTGCTGCGCGGCTGTTTTCACAGAAAAATCTTCCAATAATTGTGAATCGGCAGTCGGTTTTCGGCGCTGTCGAGGAGCCTGCTTCGTCTGCGCTTGTCGCGCCCCGTCGCCTGGAGGTGCGCATGCACCGAAGGCGCTATCCACACTCCCGTCCATGCGGGGGGGATCGCAAGCGCGGCGATCCTCGCGATCGTGCCGCCGTCCGTGACGCGGCGTCCCTCGGGGGTGGTATAGACGTAGCCTCGTCCGCGCCGCTGGCGGCCGAGCCCGCTGTCTCTCGAGGAGTCGACGAACTCGATCCTTTCGGGCCACTCGAACCGCGCCACTGCCACCTCGTCCTCGCTTCCGTAGGGTCCGAAGTCCAAGAACCATGCCACTGGCGTTCCTCGAGACGCCCGTCGAACCTCGGCGTCGCTTGTCGGAGCATGGGGCGCACGGGCACGATAACTCCCGTTCGAACGAGTGGACTGACCGAGGAGGACGGTGTGCGCGCAACGATGGTCTTGCTGTTCCTGCTCGGCATCGCGCCGCTTGGTTCGGCCGAGACCGTGCTGATCACGGGCGCGAACGCGGGCATCGGTCTCGAGTTCACGAAGCAATACGCGTCCCGCGGCGCTACCGTCATCGCGACTCACCGCCGCGATCAGGTTCCCGATACGCTCGCTGCGCTTGCCGCGCAGTACCCGAACATCCGCGTCGAGCGGATGGACGTTTCCGTGCGATCGGAGATCGACGCGCTCGCGGCGAAGCTCAGCGATGTTCCGATCGACATCTTGATCAATAACGCGGCGATCTGGACGGTCGGTGACCGCAACGATCCGAAGGTCCGCGCGGCGCAAGCCTTCGGCACGCTCGATTACGATCAGTTCGAGCTGTTCATGCGAACGAACGTCGCCGGGCCGATCAAGGTCGCCGAGGCGTTCATCTCGCAGGTGAAATCCAGCGAGCAGAAGAAGATCATCAACTTGAGCTCGCTCGGCGGTAGCAATTCGCTGCGCGCCCGCCAGCCGGACCAGCTATTCTGGTATCGCGCAAGCAAGGCGGCGCTCAACAACGTCATGCGCTCGTTGACCACGGAGCTGCAGGCCGACGGCGTGATCGTGCTGCTTTTCCACCCGGGAGGAGTGCGCACCGAGCGGCTCGCAGCGCTCGGCTCGAAGTCGAACCTCGCGCCCGAGGAGAGCATCGGCGACATGATTGCGGTGATCGACAAGCTCACGATGGCCGATACCGGCAAGTTTCTCTACCACGATGGGAAGGAGGCGCCGTGGTAGCCCGGCCGCCGCATTTGCAGCGGACGCGAGGGCCCCGATGAGGCCATACGCGGTTGCGTTCGCCGAGATCGGCCGTGCCGACGTCGAGCTCGTGGGCGGCAAGAATTCGTCGCTCGGCGAGATGTTGCGCGAGCTGCGCGCGCTGGGCGTCAGCGGTTCCCGACGGCTATGCGACGACCGTGGACGCGTATCGCGACTTCCTGCGCCAAGGCGACCTCGACGAGCGCATCGCGCAGGCGCTCGGCGGCCTCGACATCGACGACTTGCCGGCGCTCGCGCGCACCGGTTCCGAAATCCGCGCCGCGATTCTCGAAACGCCGTTTCCGCCGCGCCTGCGCGACGAAGCGCTCGCCGCTTGGCGCGCGCTCGACGCGGCGGCAGAGACATCGCGGTCGCCGTCCGCTCGTCCGCGACGGCCGAGGACTTGCCCGATGCGTCGTTCGCCGGCCAGCAGGCTACATTCCTCAACGTGAGCGGCGAGCGGGACCTGCTTGCCGCCATGCACGAGGTCTTCGCCTCGCTGTTCAACGATCGCGCGATCGCGTATCGCGTGCACCAGGGATACGATCACTCGCTCGTCGGATTGTCGGTCGGCGTGCAGCACATGGTGCGCAGCGATCTCGGCGCGAGCGGCGTGATGTTCACGCTCGATACCGACTCCGGGTTTCCGCGACGTCGTGTTCATCACGAGCTCGTACGGCCTCGGCGAGACCGTCGTGCAAGGCGCCGTGAATCCCGACGAGTTCTACGTGTACAAGCCTTCGCTCGCGGCCGGCCGGCGGGCGATATTGCGCCGCAACCTCGGCGCGAAGGCCATCAAGATGATGTACGCCGCGGCCGGCTCCGCAGAGCGCGTGGCGACCGTCGACGTGCCGCCCGAGCAACGGCAGCGATTCTCGATCACGGACGCGGAGATCGAGGAGCTCGCGCGTCAGGCCGTGACGATCGAGCGCCACTACGGCTGCCCCATGGACATCGAATGGGCGAAGGACGGCGACACGGGCCAGCTGTTCATCGTGCAGGCGCGGCCGGAGACGGTGCAGAGCCGTGCGCGCCGCACGCCTGCAGCGGTTCACGCTGAAGTCGCGTTCGCGCGTCGCTCGCCGAGGGGCGCAGCATCGGCCAGAAGATCGCGTCGGGCCGCGCGCGCGTCGTTGCCGGCGCGCACGAGATGGGGCGCGTGCAGCCCGGCGACGTGCTGGTGGCCGACATGACGGATCCGGATTGGGAGCCCGTGATGAAGCGCGCGGCCGCGATCGTCACGCGGCGCGGCGGCCGCACGTGTCACGCGGCGATCATCGCGCGCGAGCTCGGCGTGCCCGCGGTCGTGGGTTGCGGCGAAAGCGCGGCCGACATTCGGGACGGACAAGAGGTCACCGTGTCGTGCGCCGAAGGCGACACGGGCTTCGTCTACGACGGTGCGCTCGCGTTCGAGGAGCGGCGAGATCGAGGTCGACGCGCTGCCGCAGCCGCCCGTACGAATCATGATGAACGTCGGCAATCCCGATCGGGCGTTCGGCTTCGCCGCCATCCCGAACGATGGCGTCGGGCTCGCGCGCCTCGAGTTCATCATCAACCGGATGATCGGCGTGCATCCGAAGGCGTTGCTCGACTTCGACCGCCTCGACGGCGACGTTCGCGCGGCCGTGCCGCCGCCAGATGGCGGGTTACGCGGATCCGGTCAGCTTCTACGTCACGAAGCTCAGCGAAGGCATCGCACAGATCGCGGCGGCGTTCGCGCCCGAGCCCGTCATCGTGCGTCTGTCGGACTTCAAGTCCAACGAGTACGCGAATCTGATCGGCGGCCGTGCCTACGAGCCGCACGAGGAGAATCCGATGCTCGGCTTCCGCGGTGCCGCGCGCTACGTCGACACGCGATTTCCGGCCGTGCTTCGAGCTCGAATGCCGCGCGCTGCGGATCGTGCGCGAGGAGATGGGGCTCACGAACGTGCAGGTCATGGTGCCGTTCGTTCGCACGCTGAGCGAAGCGGAGCAGGTGACCGAGTTGCTCGCCGCGAACGGGCTCGAGCGCGGCGTCGACGGTCTGCGCGTGATCATGATGTGCGAGCTGCCGACGAACGCGCTGCTCGCCGAGCGCTACCTCGAGTTCTTCGACGGCATGTCGATCGGCTCGAACGACATGACGCAGCTCACGCTCGGGCATCGATCGCGACTCCGCGATCGTTGCCAAGTCGTTCGACGAGCGTGACGACGCCGTGAAGGCGCTGCTGTCGATGGCGATCGCGGCCTGCCGCAAGCACGGGCAAATACGTCGGAATTTGCGGCCAAGGCCCGTCCGATCACCCCGACTTCGCTCGCTGGCTGGTGGAGCAGGGCATCGACAGCATTTCGCTGAACCCGGACACCGTTCTCGAGACCTGGTTGTTCCTCGCCGCCGGCGGCAGCGCCTAAGGGATTCGAGTGGAAACCGGCGCGCGCACCATCTGCTTCGTTTCCGATCGCACGGGCGTCACGGCGGAGACCCTCGGGCACAGCGCTGTTGTCGCTGTTCGAAGGCGTGCCGTTTCGCACGATTCACGATGCCGTTCGTGCTGGACGCCGCAGCAGGCGCGCGGCGTCGTCGCGCGGATCGACACGATCGCGGCGGATGAGCAACGCGCGCCGATCGTCTTCTGCACCGTCGTGGATCAAGAGACGCGCGCCGTCATCATGCAGGCGCAAGGCGCTCGTCATCGATTTCTTCTCGACCTTCGTCGGTCAGCTCGAGACGGCAGCTGCAGAGAAGAGCCGGCGCGGCCGGAGCGCCGGCCATGCACGGCGCGAAGACCGACCCGACGTACGCCTCGCGCATCGACGCGACGAACTACGCGCTCGCCAACGACGACGGCGCGGGCGCGCGCGACTACCGCTCCGCCGACGTGGTGCTCGTCGGCGTTTCGCGCTCGGGCAAGACTCCCACGTGTCTCTATCTCGCGATGCAGTACGGCGTGTTCGCCGCCAACTACCCGTTCACGGACGAAGAGCTCGAGGCCGAGCAGCTACCGCGCGCGTTGGTGCCTCACAAGAAGAAGCTCTATGGCCTGATTCTCAAGCCCGAGCGGCTGCAGCAGATTCGCAGCGAGCGCCGGCCCGGCAGCCGCTACGCATCGCCGCAGCAGGTGCAATACGAGCTGCGCGCGGCGCAGGCGCTGTTCGACCGGCTCGGCGTGCCGTATCTCGACGTCACGGAATGCAGCATCGAGGAGATCGCGAGCCGCATCATGGATCAGCTGGGGCTCCCTCGCCACGCACGCAGCTGATACGCTCCGCTGCGCCGTATCTTGGTGAAGTCTTTCCGTCGAGCGCGAGCCTTACGGCGGCGCGCTCAGCCCGAGATCGTGGGCTCCCTGCGTGCGCGCTCGGCGTGTGCGTCGCGCGCGGGCCGTTCGACGGACCGCAGCGCCGGCACGTCCGCCTCGCGCTCCGCGAGCAGCACGATCAGCCGGTCTACTTTCTTGTTGAGCTGCTCGAGCTCGACGTACGACTTGCGCGTCCAGCCGCGGATGCTCTCGATCATGAACGGCACGAGCAGCAGCAGCACGAGCCACACCACGAGCATCAGTGCGAGCACGAGCATCACGACCGGCGGCAGGTTGTCGAGAATCTCCGTCATAGCAGTTGCCTCGCGCGTCAGCGCGCGGTGTAGCGCACCTTCCAGATCCGCCCGCCGACGTCGTCGCTGATGTACAGCGAGCCGTCCGGGCCTTGCGCGAGGCCCGTCGGCCGATGTGCCGCTTCGGCCGGGCTCGTGATCGGCTTCGGCGCCTCGAAATCGTCCGCGAAGACTTCGTATTGGCCGGACGGTTTGCCATTCGCCATCGGCACGAACACGACACTGTAGCCGTCCTGCACTTCGCGATTCCACGAGCCGTGGAACGCGATGAACGCACCGTTGCGGTATTTCGCCGGAAACTGCGTGCCCGTGTAGAAGATCAGGTCGTCCGGCGCCCAATGGCCCGGGAATCCGATCAACGGGTCTTTGTACTTGCCGGGCTCGGCTGGCGTGTTGCCGTCGCCGCCGTACTCGGGCGACACCATCCGCTGGCTGCGGATCTGGTCGTAGTAGGTATACGGCCAGCCGAAGTTGTCGTTCTGCAAGACCTGGTGGAACTCCTCGGCCGGTAGCTCCGATCGCTGCACCGCCGTGTAGTGCGCCGGCCAGAGCGTGTCGAGCTGGTCGCGGCCATGCATCACCATGTAAAGCGAGTTCGCGGCGGAGTTCCACTCGAGCGCGACGACGTTGCGATGCCCGGTCGAGTACAGGATGCCGTCGTCGATCTGATCTTGATTGCGCGCGCTCGCGACATAGCGCCAGATTCCTCCGAAACGCTCGAGCAGCGGGCACGGGTTCTGGCCCGGCGAGCCGGGCGTGCGGTCCACTTCCTGGCACGCGTTCGAAGGCACTCCGGCCTGCAGATACAGATGGCCCTCGCCGTCGAACGTGATCGGCTTGCCCGAGTGCCCGCCCGATTCGCCGAAGCCGCCGACGACGAGCTCGACGTCGCCCGAGGGTTTGAGCTGATCGCCCAGCTTCATCGCGTAGACGGCAGTGCCCGAGGAGAAGTACAAGGAGCCGTCATGGATCGCGACGCCGGTGTCCACGTCGCTGCGGCCGAAGCGCTCCGTCACGTCCGCGACGCCGTCGCCGTTCGTGTCGCGCAAGCCGACGACGCCGCCTTCGGCGCTCGAGGGCGCGACCTGCGCGCGGCCGCTGCGCAGCGCGACGTAGACGTCGCCGTTGTCGCGCACCGCGATGTGGCGCGGGCGGTCGAGCTTGTCCGCGAAGATCGTCGCGACGAAGCCGTCCGGCAGCTTGATGCTCGTGTCGAGCGCGGCGGTGTTCACGGCGGGCGATCCGGCCGCGGAGGGCGCGTTTGCGGAGCCGCCGTTGTCCGAGCCGCCGCAACCGGCGATCGCCGCCAGTGCGGCGGCGATCGACGTGAGTCTGACCGGGTTCATGAGCAACCTCATCCGTTGAGTCTGAAACGAATCATGACGCCTTCTTGGACGAAGGGAGTCTTGCCGTATTTCGAAGTATTCGTGCCTACAGTCTAGCCATGTTCGTTTCGGCTGTCCCGCTCGACGAGCCGTCGTGCGTCCGGCTCCGAGCTCGTTCTAGGTTTGGGCCGGCAGCGCCGTACGGAGGTCGCTCACTCGGCAGCCGCGGCACGACACGCCTTCACGATGTCGTCCTGTTTCGGTGAGTCGAGAATCGCGAAGAAGCTCTCGACGTATTCATTCGCCTTGCGGCGGTGCTCTACGGTAAGCATCGGTGTCTGCTCGATGAGCTTCGTGATTGCGGCGTGCTCGGTGCGAAAGAGCTCATACACCTGGCGCCAATCGAGATCCGGCCGGCAAAAGCCTCGGAACAACCGCTGGGTGACCGTGCGGATCGGCAGGTTCGGCGGCGGGCCGGCATAGTCGGCGTCGACGAGACCGGAGAAATCGAAGTCGTACGGTACCGCGGTCACGAGTCCGTCGCCCGCACGAATGTGGACGATGTTATGGCCTTTGGACGCGGACCAGTCAGTGTTGCCGATCAAGAACTCGAACAGATCGAGAGTTCCGAGCTCGAGCGCGTCCGCCGCGCGCCGGTCGAACGTCTCTGGTTCATAGACTTCGGCATTTTCGCGCGCCGCGAGTGATTTGAAATGCTCGGTAAAGAACGCATAGCGCTCTACGACTCGGTCTCGGCCAGTGTCGCGGTACGACACGCGCGCAAGGCGCACTCTGAGGCTCTTGTCGGTCAGCAGGTTGTAGATGCGGTAGGCGAGGTATTCCTTCAGCACGTATTGCTCGTAGGTCGATGAATCGCGGCAGTGGGTCGTGAGCGGCAGCATGGGCTGCCCTTCGAATAGGGTGCCGCGAGCCGTCTCGTCGTCGAACGACACGAACAACGGGGGCATCGTGCAATGACCCGTCTCCGCTCGCCATTTGCCGCGCGGCCGAAGCTGCACGGCGATGCGCCGCTCGGAGCCGGCGGAATCGACGTACGACAGAGTCGCGGGCGCCCCGGCACAGGCGGCGTCCGCGCGCGACCCGCGGCACAGGTCGCGCACGTTCACACTCAGCTCGATCGCGAGGGGTTCTTCGGTACCGAAGAGGTCCTGGGCTTCCGGCACGGCCGCCGCGCGCGAGTCCTTCGGAACGGCCAACGCGATCACCGCGAATGCGGCGGATCCCACCGCGACGGCGGCCGCTCGCCAGTTGAGTTTCAAACAGGTGACCGGGCCCGCGTACCGCTTACCGATTTGCGCCGCCACGCCGATCCAGATCACGGCCAGCACCATGTTGACCATCGCGAACTGCGCAGTGCCGAAAGCGAGCCAGTTGTGCCCGGCGTAGATCAGGCCTGCTTGTGCGAGATCGCCGAATCGCCAGAAGAACGTGTCGATCGTGGTTTTCCCCTCGTATTGATGAGCCGTCGGCAGCGGCAGATACAGCGCATGGCGAGCGGTATTCATGATCGAGTAGTCGACGCTGTTCTCGACGATCTTCACGGCGCGGATGATCGCGAACACGGGCAGGAAAGCGGCGAGCCCGTAGCCGAATAGAACGATGATCGGCAGCACGAGAATCGCGTTCGGCACGCCGAGCCGGCGAAAGATCCGCGAGACGAGGAAGACCTGGACGACGAGGCTCAACGCGTTTACGACGAAGAAGAAATTGCCGTAGAACGCCGCGATCAGAGCCCCCTTGTCGAGCGCGGGGTTCAAGGCGATCTGCCTGCTCGCGTCGTCGAGCACGAACTGCGTCAATATGTACTCGCCCGTGCTGTTCACGCAGTTGAGCAGCACCGCGAGAAACGCGAGCAGGAGCAGGTGACGGTCGCGAAGCACGAGTGTGAACCCGCTGAGCACGTGTCCGTGCTGCGCCGGGGAAAATTCCTTGCAGTGGCCGCGCGCGTTTCCGGCCGTCGCGCGGGACGTGCCGGCGAGTAGAGGCAACGTCGCGACGAGCAGGACGATCGCAACGACCATCAGATTCCAGGGGCCGAGTACCGAGAACAGTGCGCCGCTCAGCCGCGGACCCACGAGCGCCCCCAACGCCGCGCCCGCCATGATCAGCGGAAATAGTCGTTGGCCGCTCTCGACGTCGTAGCTGTGCGCGGCGTGTGCCCAGAACTGCGCGATGATCGTCACGCCGAACACACCCACCCAGACGTAATACGCGAATCCGATGTCCACGCCTGCTGTTCCGAGGAAATAGAACAGCGCGAGAGTCACGATACAGAAGGTGGTGATGCGCCGGACCAGCTGTTGCGGATTGCTGCGTCGATACAGCTCGCCGTAGAACGGAACCATCACGCAAAGCACGGCAGCGATCGCCGCGTACGCGTAGCTCTTGAGCTCGGCGGAGCCGCCGGCGAGGAGCAGCGGCTCCCGGACGGTTTTCAGCGTGTAGTAGCAGACGAGCAGCAGGAACGCGTAGCCGAAAAACTGCATTGCGCGCTTCCCTTCGCCGGGATGCACCGTCGTGATCAAGCCGACGAACTTGGCGGCGATCGACGGTCGGGGGTGTGCGCTCGAGCTCGGCCTGGGGTCAGTGCCGTCGGTCTTGGATCCGGAAGCAGTCGTGCAATCGGCGTTCGGAACGGTCATGGTCGCAACTCCTCGAAAGATTGGCGGCGTGCGTCGCGCGATCGGCGCCGGCGGTCCCGGCGTGCCGCGGCTCGCGTGGGAAGAGTCTGCGGGTGTGACGGCCTAAACTACTGATCTATAGGCGATAAATTTCTTCGGAAAGGGTGATTCTTCTGCGGATTCATCCGCATTGCTCGCGCGCCGCACGAGTGTTGCTGGCGCGTGGGCACGTCGCTAACATCGATCGCGCTTCGCGACCCGCCCGTTCACTTCGTCCAGTCGGCGGCGTTCCGGCATTCGAGAGAACACATGGATCCGAGTCTCCGACGCGGGTTTCGCATTGGCGTTTACCACGTCGAGCCCCTTGCTGGACGAATCACCGGCCCCGACGGCTCGCAGCACGTGCAACCGAAGGTGATGGACGTGCTCGTGTTCCTCGCACAGCACGCGGGCGAGCTCGTCGAGCGGGACACCCTGCTCGAGCAAATCTGGCGGCGCGTGACTTCCGAAGAGGTCTTGACGCGCTGTATCAGCGAGCTGCGTCGGGCGCTCGGCGACGAGCGCGGCAGCCCGGCCTATATCCAAACGGTGCCGAAGCGTGGCTACCGGCTCGTCGAGCCGGTCGTTCTACTCGCCGACGCCGGCAAGGCGCCCGTGCCGGCGGCGGAAGGCGTGGCGGAGGAGGCTCCGCTCGCCGCGACGCCTCCGCGGCCAGCGAGCGCGATCGCGTCCGTCGCAGTGCTACCGTTCGATACCCATTCCGCTGATCCCGCTCTCGTCTTCATAGGCGACGCGTTTGCCGCCGAGCTCCAGAACACGCTCACGCGCGTCGATCGGTTGCGCGTAGCGGCGCGCCGCTCGTCCTTCGCGTTGAAGCAAGCGAATGCCGATATTCGCGAGATCGGCCGACGGTTGAACGTCGACTACGTGATTTCCGGGAGCATCCAGTCGAACGGGCCGAATCTTCGCGTCTTCGCCGAGCTCAACGAAACGATCGGCGGCTCGCAGGTCTGGGCCCAGAGCTACGACCGGAGCAGCGCCGACCTGCTGGCCGTCGAGAAAGACGTTGCCGGCGCGATCGTCGGCTCGTTCACGACACAAACGTTCCGCGCCGAGATTCACACGGCGCGGCAGAAATCGACGAGCAATCTCGACGCGTGGGGGCTCGTGCAGAAGGCGCGGTCTCTCGCGTTGGACTACACGGCCGCGGGCTTGGCCGAAGCGATTCGGCCGCTCGAGCGCGCGATCGAGCTCGACCCCGAGTACGCGGCCGCCCACGCGACGCTCGGCTCCGTGCTCATCGAGTGGCTCGTGAACGGCCTCAGCACGAACGCGGAGCGCGACGAGCGGGTCGCGCGCGACTCGGCGGAAAAGGCGCTCGCCCTCGCGCCGCAGGACCCATTCATTCTCAAGATGGTGAGTCTCGTCTACACGTATGCCGGCGATCAGCAGAAAGCGATCGGCTGCTTGCGCAAAGCGGTCTCCTACGCGCCATTCGACTTCGGTGCTTGGGGATACATGGGTTGGCCGCTCGCGGCGACCGGCGATGCGAATGACTTGAGCGATCTGCAGACGATCCTCGACCGCCTGTTGACGATGGAGCCGCAGCATCCCGGCGTGCCGTTCTGGCTCTATCACAAGTCGGTGGCCGACTCGTGCGAGGGCAACTACGAGGCGGCCCTGCAGTCGGTGCGGAGCGCGGTCGAGCTTCGGCCGAGTCTCGCGCTCGCGTGGATGCACTGCGCAAACGTGCTCGGTCAGCAGGGCATCGAAAGACGAAGCGCGGCAAGCCATCGAGCGCTGCAGCAAGCTCAATCCCGCGCTGACACCGAAGCACTACGAGGCGTTGATCAAGAAGATCGCCGGCAGCGAGCAGGTCGTGAAGCACCGGCTCGGCGGGCTCAAGAGCGCCGGTGTGCTGCGGCGCTGAGAGCCGCGCGGCGCCGGGAGGAACTTGCGTTCCCCCCGGTCGCGCGGGCTGCCCGATGGTGCGCGGCCTAGCGGCGGGCGCCCTCAGACGATCGAGCCGCCGCCGAGGGACAAAGCTCCGTCGACGAGGGCAACTATGACTGCGAAGGTCAGAACCAGTTGCACCATCCATTCCTCGACGAACAGCCGTCGCCGCGGCTGCTGGCGGTTGCTGCTCGTGTCGTTGCCGCTCGCATCGTTGCTGGTTGTCTCGTTCATGGTCGTTCTCCTATCCGTTGATTGAAGCTGCTCCTGGCGCACCAGGGGTCGGCGGAGGCGAGCAGCGCGATGGTTGTGCCGGCTCGGGGGTATCCGGATTCGCAGTCCGCTCGTTCTCCGCCTTGGTGCAGACTTTGGCGAAACGACGAGCGGGTTACCTGACGGAAATGAAATGTTTTTCTTCGTGTTTCGACGGATCGCGAACCGGATGAAAAGGACCCACATTCGGGATCGTCGGCATTGCACGCGTCCAAGGGACGGGTTAGAGTTTGGGCGCCCCACGTGCTTCCGATAAGGTGACAACCATGAGAAGCGCCCGCTATTGCTCCGACGGGATGTCGAACGCCCTCGACGATTGCACTGGTGCCATGGCAGCGTTGTTCACGATGCCGATTCGGATGTACGCGAGGGGATTGGCATCAGCCTTCGAGTCCTCCCGTGGGCGCGGATCCCAATGTTGCGATCCTTGCCCCCCGCCCTGCCCGCCGACCCAATGCGAACCCTCGTGCGATCCGTGTGCGAGCTCGTGTAACCCTTGCGAAGCCGCCTGTGGGTGCGGTGATCCGTGCTGCGGTGGTTGCGGGCGCGGATCGGCGAGACTCGAGGAGGGGACTGAAGTAGAGACAAAGAATGGCTTCGTCGGTGTAGTCGTCCACCTCGACGATTGTCACGTCACCATCAAGTCAGAATCCTCTACGTTCAAAGTCACCAAGGCCAGCATTTGCAAGATCTTGGGCAAGCCGCTGAAGGTGGGCGACATCGTAAAGACGAAGACTGGTCATATCGGAACGATCACGGGTTTACTCGCCCACGGTGGTTGGTGATCAGCTCCGCAGGCACTCCGCAGGAGTTTGCCCGCAAGACGATCTGCGAGGTCGTGGAGGCTGCCCCGGTCGCTCCAGTGATTCCTGGCGTTCCGGTCGCTCCGGTGATCCGGTAGCGTCGGACCGCGCATCGGGGGCACTTCAGGGCCTCCTTCCGTCCGCCACGGGCTCATAAGCAATAGCCTATTCGTCGGTACCAGCTCACCGCATCCCGGATCGTCTCTTTTAGTTCGAGCGGTGGCGGTCCGAGTCCCGCCGCTCGGCAGTTGCATCGACCCAGTCCTGCTCGCTGAGCAGCATCGGCACGAGAGAGGGGATCGGCGAGGCGCGGCTGACCGCGGCCCACGCGAATTCCGCCCATAACGACTGGCAGCACGCTCAAGGTGGCGGGAACCTTCCACACGGGTGGCGCGATCGCCGGCCTGTTCGCACACGAGCTCGAACAGCTTCTCGACCGTCGTATTGTGGCCCGTCGCCACGATCGGCGAGCCGTAGCGCTCGTGCTCCAGGGCCGTCACGACGGTTTTGGCGAGATCGCGTGTATCGATCACGTTGAGCCGTTGCTGTGGCGTCACCAAGATCCGTCCTGCGATCAGCGCAGGGATCCAACAGAGCTCGCGCGGCTTCACGTCCCAAGGTCCGAGACAAACCGTGGGCCGAACGATCACTGCGCGTAGTCCGTTTGCCGCCGCTTCCGAGACCCTCGCTTCGATCGCCTCCTTGATCGCGAAGTATGGATGGATGCGATGCACGAACGCGCTCTGCATGCCGACCAGGGTCCTCGGCTCCGCGGGCCGGCGTGTGGTCGACGTGCCGATGTACGCGAACCGAACGTCGAGATCCTTGAGCGCTTCGAGCAGCCGCTCCGTGCGGCGGACGACACTCTCGGACGGAGCCCGCTCGACGGTTCGCGCGAACAAGTGCAACGGATACGGCGCCGCCGCATCGACGACGAGTTGCTGCGTGGCAAACCGCTCGCGCAGCGAGACGTTGGTATCGAGATCCGCCGAAACGTAGTCGACGTCCAATTCCGCCAGGTTCGTGGCAGGCGCCGGACGCCGGCCAACCGCCGTAACCTGGTAGCCGCGGGCGACGAGCTCGCGGACGATGGCGTTGCCAATGAGCCCGGACCCCCCGAGCACGAGGGCTCTCATATCAGATCTTCGATGAGCCGGCCGCGACTGGAGCGATGCGAGCCGCAACCAGCGCTGCTGATACTGGTTCATGATCCGTGCGCAGCTCGCGGAGTCGAACAGCTTGGCAATCAGGAGCCGCACGTCGTCGGCCGACAGCGGGAATCGAATGGGTATGCCTGACGCGTGATAGGTCGCGCTGCCTGTGCCATCCGGCTTGATGTCGAAATCGACCTGGCGCACGAATTGCGATGCCGCCGCCCCCCAAAGATCGACGACTGGATCCGCGAGTGGTCCGAACATCGTCTGCCACAGCCGCAGTGTGCGCGTCGCGCCGAGAGGAGTTCGCCGCACGAACGCGGAGAAGTTCTCGACCATCGCTATCCCGCGCGCCAATCGAAGGCTGATACGCGCGGCACCGTGCTCCCTGAGCAAGGTCGCGCGGACTAACGTCGGCCCGCGCAGCGCCAGCTTGAAGGGCCCCATCTCGAACGCTCCGGGCTGCAACTCGACCTCGAACGACAGCGGCTGCGTGCGCGTCACGCCCAGCATCCAAAGCTGCGGACCGATGTCCTGAAGCGTCTGCGTTACGAACTCGTCCGGCAGCAGTAGCTCCGCACTCTCGATCGTCGCCACGGAGTCCCTGCCGGGCGAAAGCACCGTCCGATTCAGCACTGCGCGATCCATCGCGATCGTCCAGTAACCGGCGTTGCTGCGCTCCATCGATACCGAGCCGTCGGACAGCCGGATCGTCTCCAGGTCGGTTCGATAGTGCGTAGATCCGGACTTGGTGGGTCGTGCTCTCGCCGCGCCCCTCGTCGAAATGCAGATCGAACAGGCCTTCGAAGTGAACGCGGCCCACCGATCGACAGAAGGCCGCGAGATCCACGCTGCCGCTCGCCCCAACGAGATCGTCGAGCTTCATGCCGAGGCGCATCTTCAAGCTTCCGCCGTGCGGCCCGATCGAATCGAACGAAAGCTCGAGGTCGTCGATCGCGGCCATCATGCTCGCCGCCGAGGACGCGCCGGAGGCGCTCCGAATCTCGGGATTAGCGAAGTCTACGAGCCGGAGTGCGGAACGCTCGAACTCGAGGCGCATGTTAGCGACACGCTGCGCCTCGGCCGAAAATGCCGCCAGCGCCGTGGCAAATCTCGGCGACGTCTCCGGGCGGGCAGCGCCTAGATCGGCCACCATCTGCGCCCACAGCAACGCGAATTGCGCGCCGAATGCCCAGACGGGAGAGGCTCGGCAAGCCGCGTCGCCGACGATCACGGTGCGCGCTCCGAGCGTGAAGCGCGCCGCGCGATCGAGCACGTAGCGAACATCCGCTGGCTGCTCTGCGAGGCTCCCGTCGACGCCCGCTGCGCGTGCGAGCTCGAGCGCCGTCGGCGAATGTCCTTTGACTACGCTACGGACATTGACCGTGAGCAAGCCCGCGCCGCTGCAGAGAAACACAACCCAACCGCGCGGCGTCGCGCGTGCCTCGAGCCACCCCTCGCTCAACGAATGCCCGAGGACTCGGCTGCTGGGATCGACACTTGCAACGCCGCAATGTCCACGCTCTCGGCGCCGGCCTCGATTCGATCGATTCCGAGCCGACGGCTCAGAGAGCGACTGCCTGCGCCGTCCGCAACAACGAGCAAGTCGGCAGTCATCGTCCGTCGCAGCGTCGCCGCAAGAAACAGTGAGCCCGGTCGGCGTCTCCCTACAGCCGACCACTTGAGCTTCGTAACGCAGTTCGATTCGCGGATTAGCCTCCGCGGCGTCGCGCAGCGCTCCTTCGACGTCGGCGATCGTCGAGACGGCGACCGGATCGCGCTGCGCGATGATTGTCGCGGCATCGAGCCTCGAGCCACCGGACGCGCGTTCCCTGGGGCCGTAGCGGATGCGAATGCTCGGCTGGCCCGGACCTAGATGCGTGTCGAGCGCGCGCAGTGACGGCAGCCCGTCCACGGAGACCCCGAGACTGCGGAGGTAGCTCAGCGAATGGCTGTCGAAGAGGAGGTTACGCTGGCGGCTGCCCCAAACCGCCGCGCGCGATCGATTGGCCGATTCGAAATACTGGGCCGCGGCGGCACCGTCTCCGCGCTCGAGCGCTGCGTTCGCCAGCTCCGTCTGCTCGGCGCCGAGCGCGAGCGCGCGCCGGCCACGTTCGCTTCTCGGGTCCAGCCGCGCCTCGAGAAGCTGCACTAGCCTGCCGCGCTGAGCCAATGCGAGAGCGCAAGCAAGTCCGCAAATGCTCGCGCCTACGACGATGACCGTGCCGTTAGAGGCCACTGGCGGAACCCTACGCCAACGGGAAGTAACGTTTCGGTTTCGTGTACTTACGCAGGTAGTCGCTAATCATTTCCTGCGGCTTCCTCTTGGCGAACCACTTCAGCTATCGCGAGGTTCGGCGGATCCACTTCGCGCGTCTTTCCGACGGGTACTCTCTTTGGACCACGGACGTCCTTGAATCTTCGTGGTGACGTTGATTCCGATCTCCTCCTCCAGGTGCAGGCGAATCGCGAACGGATCATGCGGACGAAATTCCTTGATCGGCGTCGAGCCTGGCCGAGACACGACGTTGCCTTTTTCGCAAGCCGAGGATGCCTGCGATGTCCATGCTCTCGTGGTAGTGGATGTCGATTCGAATGTTGGCGTCGATGCGCTCGGCGAATCTTTGGCAGCCCCAGTTGGCGCTGTCGACCCAGAATACCCCTGCGAAGAGACGTCGCACCTTCTTGGTCACTAGGACCAGGGCCTGGTAGCTGAATGGGTAGGCCGCGGGCCGACCTGCTTCCGCGCTCGTCGCCCTGACCTGCTTCAACGATACCTGGTTCAGCGCGTATTCCTTGATGTAGCCGAGGAAAGCCGGCTGATGGCAATGGGTCAGAACGCAAAAGAACAGGCACTTTACGCGCCGAATCCCGTACATGACCCACCGAGAACCACAGCCGAACAGTTTCTTGATGAAATTCAACGCGCCTTTCGTCACGAGGTCGTGTTCGATCTGCGCAAGGACGAGCCCCGGCACGTCGACGACCTCGACAAGCGTCTCCTTGCGCGCCGGCTGTCCCGCGTCGAGCGCGGTGATGAACGTGGCGCTCAGCTTTGCGAGGACGCTGCGCTCCTTGCCTCGGAACGTGTTGAGCCAGACATCCGGTCCACCTTCGACGTCACCGAACATTGACGGTATCCCGTTGACCTCGCGCTCCGATACGACTTGGCGGCCGTTGCCGAACACGTATGGTGCGACTACGCCGAGCTTGAAGAGTCCGCTGTCGGAGCCGGCGGAAATGCCCTGAGGCGAAGCCTCGTCGCGATACCATTTCACCGGGAAGTAGAACGCGATCTGATCTCCAGCCGTGGGGCCGACGTTGTTGTGCTCCGAGAACGAGACGCTGTCCTCGTTGCTGTGCGTGATCACGAGCATGTAGACGAATTCGCCCCAGGCCTCGAACCTGTCGCGCACATTCGTCGTGCCGCTCGGCCCGTCCTCGAGATCGCCGAGCCTGTTCAGATTGTCGTCGCAGTACTTCTTGCAACTTCGACTGGGTCGGCTTCGAGCGGGAAGACGCGAACCGAGACGTCGGGAAACACGAACTTGCCGAATTGCTCCTGGGCCGCGGCGCCCTGGGTCGTGTTGAACTGATTCGCATGAATCGCGTCGAAGACTCGGAGGGCACGGATCGCAATTCCATTTCGATCGCTTCGTGCGCCAACACAGCGTGTCGCCGTTGTCGTAACGTAAGTCGTAGGTCGCCCAGAACGGAAACTGCGGGGTCAGCACCGCCAAACGGTGGTTGTCTTCCGCTTGGCGCCATTCCGAGACTTCGAGTCCGAGGATGCTTTGGATTGGTTGGTCGGGATATTCGTGAAGCAGCAGCCGGATGCCGCCGGTGAGATCGCCGAGCGCGACGTTCGGCGCTCCGAGCAGACCGCCGTCGTAGTAGTGATCGACCGTGATTCGCGAGTTGACGAGCGCTTGATAGCATGCGTACTTCGGCTCCGCAGCGTCGCGAAACTGCTTGAGCGTGATCTGATTGAGGTAGTAGTTGCGTGCCCGCGATTGCGCGCGCGCGTCCGCCTGCAGCTCGGTGTCTCTGTTGAGCTGCCACCAAGGAAGGAAGCGGTTCAATTCCTTCAGGTTGTGCGCCTGCATCTTCCCGGTGGTCGGAATGCTGCGCGCGTCGTAACCGCGGAACGGGAAAGCTGAGAAAAACTCGAACGCATCTTTCACGTAACCAATCGAAGTCCGCACGGCATCGGGGATGCTCCACGCGGGACCGAGCAGATCTTGCTTCCCGAACGGATCGCGGAACACGCTGGGCGGCGGGTTCTGTGCAATCTGCAGCAGGGTCCTAGGCTGCAGCCGTTCGCCGGCATACGCGCGCGGAAAGACTTGCGTTCTCATATCCATGAGGAGGCGCGGCGTGCCGGGATCGTCGGCCCAGTTGGGGTCGAGCCGGTCTAGCCACGCCCTGGCTTTGACCCAGCCGTAGATCTCGCGCCCCGTCTGCAGCGAGATGTCGTTGTCGACGAACACGAATGGACACACCATCGCCCAGTCCTTGAAAACGAGCTCTCCCTTCTCGATCACGTACCACGCGAGCGGGACCAGGAAGAACACTTCGTGCTGAGCGATCCACCCCCGATTCTGCGTCGCCGTCGACATCTGCCCGTAATTCAAAACCTCGCAATACACCCACGGCATTGCGGGCTTGAAGTAGTGCGTCGGACGATTGTTCCTCCCTTCGTCCATGAAGTTCAGATAGTTGTCGCAGAAGTCCTGCAGCTGGTTCATGCTGGCCTTCAGCGGAAACACGCGCGCAGTCACCGAGTTGAGCACGAGCCGCGGATCCTGCGACGCGTTGCCGGCTCTCGAGTCAGTGGATGACGGTGCGTGGCTCATCGTTACGCCGTTTCCGTGCGCTCGAACACCCAAGTCACGAGACCGCGTATGAATTGCTTGTCACGGGAGTCCGGCACGTCACGATAGATGCGCTCGAACTCGTGCAGGGCGGCGCCTGCGAGCGCGTGAGCGAAGCGGCGCGCATACTCGATGCATTCATACTTGTCCATGAGCTTTCGGACCCAGTCGACTTGCTCCAGCGTGCGCTCGCTGCGCCGCAGCGCAAAGATCTCTGTCAGCCGACCATGCTCGGCTGGCGATGATTCTTTGAACAAGCGAATCACCATGAGCGTGCGCTTACCTTCCAAGATGTCGCCGTTGCACTCCTTCCCGTAGCGCTCGTCGGCGATGAGGTTCAGCAGGTCGTCTTGAATCTGAAACGCGTTACCCAGAAAGAAGCCGAAGCGGATGAAAGAATCCAGATTGGCGTTGTCGCACGTCCCGATGATCGCGCCGACGCGGCTCGGGTAGATCGCCGCAAGCCAGCAGGTTTTCTTAAGCGACATCTCCAGATAGTCGCTCTCGTCGAGATTCGTCGCGTTGTCCTGTCGCCAGCCGAGCTCCATGGCTTGGCCTTCGGCGGACTCGCGTGCCATGCGTTCCGTTTCTTCGAGAATTCGAATCGATAGATGCGGACCAATCCGGTCGCGGTTCTTCATCAACGGCCGGAGGCTCATCAGCGTGAGCGTGTCTCCTGCATTGATTGCGAGCGGGACCCCGTGGAGCACGTGCAGCGTCGGACGGCCGCGGCGTTCCTCGCTGTCGTCCTCGATATCGTCGTGGATCAAGAGCGCGTTGTGTAGAAGCTCGATGGCCGCTGCGGTGTCGATCGCATCGTCGAGCTTGCCGCCGAACGCACGCACGGTTGCGATGCACAGACTCGGCCTCATCATCTTGCCGCCGCGTAAGGGGTAGTCGGCCAACAGATCGTAGAGGTGGCGCCGCGGCGGGCCCGAAGGGAGATAGGTCTTCAGAGCGTTGCGCGTGATCTCCCCATACTCACGGAGCATTTCTGGCACCAGGGTCGGTGTGACCGCGGCACTCATGGCGCGACTACGCGGAAGAGTCTTCGCTGCTGCGAACGCACACGCAGACCGTTCCCCATGGCTCGCTCGTTCGAGTGTCGATTACGACCCCGGTGTACTTATCGGGGGGCTGGCCGGCGGGGATCGTAACGCGGAGCTTCGGGCGGCTCCCGCCGTCCTCGAAACGAACCTCGGTGAGCGGCGGCTTGCTTGGGTCGAGCGCCCGCAGCGGTGCGACGACGAGGAAGGGTCCCGCAGGTCCTTTGAGGTCGAGTGCCACGGACGTCGGGTAGGGGCACGACACTTCGATTTCCGTATCTCGATGCGTCGAACGGGCTTCGCCATTGGCGTTGTCCGGCGATTCACCGGGCGAAGCTGCATCGGGTGCCTTTGGTTGACGACGAAGATCCGCACCGGTCAGGGTCGGGTTGCGAAGCAGCGACTGCACGAGCTCGAACCACAAATACCCGATGTCCGTGTATAGGCGGACGGAGCGTTCTACCATCCGCGAAACGTCGCTATTGGTCTTCTGTAGATCGTCGGAGTAGCCGCGAAATTGCTCCGCGACTCGTTGCCCCTGTCGGATCTGCTCTTCGATGACTTGATAGCCGCGCTCGATGGCTCCGTTGGCTATCTCGTCCCACGAGGATTTTGGGCCGGCGGCCCCATTAGCGCCGTTGGTGCTATTGGTGCCGGCGGTGGAGTTACCACCATCGGCATGCGCTACGCCGTCGGCCCCGTTGGATTGCTTTGCCTGCTCGGTGCTGCTCGCGTCCGCCGTTTCGTCGTGGCGAAACAGAGTTTCCCAGCCGCGAATCGGTCCGAAACGTTCAGGGTCGTCCCGTTTCAGGCGCGTTGTCATTTTTATTGCCTGCCTGTTGTGACACTGACAGAACAGGGAACATGCCAGTGTCTACGGATGATCATACCCGATAATGTCTCCAAGCGCTGGCGACTTGGCGATCGCGTGCGCTGCGAGCCGTCCCGACATCACGGCGGCTTCGACGCATCCTTCCGTGAACCCGCAGGCGGTCCAATCTCCGGCAATCGTCAGGTTGTCGTACGTGTTGTCGAGAGGCGAGATTCGATACTGCAGGGACCCCGGAGGGGCCAGCACATAGCGATCGGACGGGTTTACGTTCGCGGTCCAAAACTGGGAGTCGAACCGGCTCTCGTTCCCGTGGTCGGGCGCGTTGCGCTCCTCTGGATCGACGAGCAAGTTCCAGCGGAAGGCTTGGGTAGCGTCTACAGCTTTGGGCCACAATCCCGCGACGTGGTGATTCAGAAACTCGATCGCATTCGCTCGGACCTCGGCGTGGCGGCGACGTGGATATTCAGCATCGTTGCGATCCGGCGGTTCGTCTGTATCCGCAAGCACGCTGCAGAAATAAGCAATCGACGCCGGCGGCGTGTGCCAATTCTCACAAGGGACGAGGTGGCTCATGTCCGCCCAGGTATCGAACGGCTTCGCGAAAGCCGACAAGCTCACCGGAGGCAAGCTCCAGCCCAGGTCGTTCATGCTTTCGCGTAACCAGATTTGAAACGCCTGCGTCGGAACAGAGCGCACGTGCTTCACCATGTCGCGCCAACGGGCGTCGCGCTCGACGAGATCGCGGCACACGTATGGAATGGCGCCGACGCCGATGGCGAGAACGACAAAGTCGAAATCACGCCCAACGCGCAGCGTCTTCGAACCCACTTTGCTGCGGTCCCAGAAGGACTCGAAGTCTCGGCCGGACGTCCGCATCGATTCGCCATTGGCAAGCTGAGTGTAGTCGGGAGCTGCGGGCCAACAAGGAAGGCCGTTCACGTCCACCAGCGGTTGGTACTGGGGAGCGGTTTCGCTCTCTGACTGGGAATCTCGCGGCGCTTCGACGTGCGCTTGAACATCGAACTCCAGAGTCTTTACGTATCCACGTTCGCCGGGTGCAAGCTGGTTTGAATCGAACATGCCGACGTTTTCGAGACGATGAAAAAATTCGAAGCTAACGCCTCGCTTCTTGAGAACCTCGAACAGCGGGGCGAAGACGATGTCACCCATGCCGCCGCGCATCTTCCAGAAGAGCGCACCGCGATATGTGAAGAACATCCGCAGGGCTCCGCGGATCGCTTGTCCCGCCGCAAGTGCGGGCCGATTGACGTCGCCGCCCGGATACGCCATCGCGAGATCGAACAGCCCTCTCACGAATGCCGAATCGAGAGATGCGTCTGACGCGCCGTTCACTTTCAACCACTCTCGACACTCATAGTCGTTGATGGCATCGAAGCCGCGCGGGTCCGTGGCGATGCCGAAGCGGACAATGCCCGTCAGAATGGCGACTACGAGATCGATGATTTCCCACATGTAACGTGTCTCATCATCGTCGTGCGCGAATTTCTCCAAGCGGCCGCGCGACGCGTGCGTGACCTCGCGAAGGACCTCGAGCACGTGGTTCTGAGGAAAGCTCGGTAGGGACTGCATGAACACTTCGAGCACGGCCGCTGCTTGCGCGAACCCTGCGGTGGTGCCGAGTACGCCATACTTCAAAAGGCGCTTGCTTCTCCGGAGAATGGCGTCCACGGAGCCGGAGTCCCCATCGGCGTCGCGATCGGTCGGCTGCTCGAGTGGCGTCTCTTTTCGCCGTGTCTCGACTCCGGCGACGAGCGTGCGAAGCAATGCGGTCGTGCGAGTCACATAACCTTTGATCGTGAACGGATTGTCCGGCCCAAGGGGATCACCCGGGAGTCCCGGAGCCGCCGGAAACAACGTCGTCCATTGCAGCCACTCGCCGCTCGCGCCCTTGTCGGCGACGCCGACGAACGACCCCTGGAAGAAGGCGTCCTGCCACTTCGAGATCGGGCATTTGCGCGGATCGCGCTCGAGCTCGGAATAGCAGTCGCGCATTATGCGAAACGCGTTCTCGTAGAATCCGAGCCAGACGTGCAGGCCGTGTTCCTCTATGCGATTGGCCAATCCGCGTCCCGAGGCACCTTTCCCACCCAACCTCCAACCGAGCTGATAGACGGTAACGTGATACTTCCCGTCTAGCTCAGGGCGCGTGAGCTCGAATGCGGCGGTCAGGCCTGCACATCCGCCGCCGACTATCGCGACTTCGATTGGTCTTTGGGAGCGATCGTGGCCGCGTTCGACGCGATCTTTGTTGTTGTCCACTGCGATTCTTCTATCATATGGCGCGTCAGCGTTGAAGTCGTGACAACTTCCATCGCAACAATTTCGGACCCGTTCGCATGTCCGCAGAAATAGCTCAGTGGCTCGGCCAGCTCGGACTCGGCCAATACGCGGCTGCGTTTTCGAGCAACGACATCGACTTCGGCGTTATCGGCGATCTGTCGGACGCCGATCTTCGCGAGCTCGGTGTGTCGATGGGTCATCGAAAGATCCTACTGAAGGCGATAGCTGCTCGCGTCGGCCACGCCCCGCCCAACGCCGCTTCGGGAGACTCCGTCCGCGAGGTTGCGGAGCGCCGCCAGCTCACCGTAATGTTCTGCGATCTCGTCAACTCGACCGGACTCGCCGAACGATACGATCCCGAGGTCCTCAAAGGGATTACCGAAACGTTCAGGGACTGCTGCGAACAATCCGTCAAGCGTTTCGGTGGAAACATCGGAGGTCTGCGAGGCGACGGACTGCTGGTGTACTTCGGATACCCAGAGGCGAACGAGCACGATCCCGAGCGCGCGATATGCGCGGGATTGGAGATCGTGCGAGCCGTGCGTGAGCTCGAAACGCACCCACGGTTGTCGCTCGAATGCCGCATCGGTATTGCGACCGGCGAAGTTGTCGTGGGTGACCTCGTCGGTAGCGATCTAACGCAAGAGCGTGATGTCACCGGCGTCGTGCCGAGTCTTGCCGCGCGCCTACAACAGCTGACTGAACCGAATACCGTACTCGTGTCAGACGTCACACGACGCCTTGCGGGCAATGTGTTCGATTACTCCGATCTCGGACGGCGCATGTTGAAGGGATTTGCGGGCGAGCAGGCGTTGTGGCGGGTAGAAGGCGAGTCGGCGATAGAGAGCCGCTTCGAAGCGACTCACTCCGCGACCGAGCTAAACCCGATGGTCGGCCGTGAACAAGAACTGGCGGAGGTTCTCCGACACTGGAAGCTTGTCCAGGCAGGCAACGGCCAAGCAGTGCTGTTGCTAGGTGAAGCGGGAATCGGAAAGTCGCGCATGGTTCACTCGTTGCGCGAGGAATTGCGTGGCACCGATCATACTCTGGTGCTCTGCTCATGCGTCGAGCACCACCGGAACAGCGCGCTGTTTCCGGTCATCACTCACCTCGAGCGAGCGGCAGGATTCGAGCGCGGGGAAGCGCTCTCAACGAAATTCGAAAAAGTCGAAGCTCTCGTGGAGGCTAGCGGGGGCGACGCGATCAGTATCGTCCCGCTTTATTCCGCGCTGTTGTCCGTGCCAATGGACGACCGCTTCGCGCCCCTCACGGTGACTGCGGATCTTCAGAAGGAACGCACTCTTGCGGCCCTGGAGGCGCACTTTCAAACGTTGGCGCGATCGCGCGCGGTGTTGATCGTCCTAGAGGACGTCCATTGGGCAGACCCGACGACGGAGGAATTCTTCGAGCGCATTCTCGGGTGGCTGTCGCGGTCAGCGATCTTGTTGCTTGTGACCGCGCGGCCGGGGTATTCGGCTGGCTGGATGAACAACGGCCACCTATCGACTCTGAAGTTGGAGCGACTAAGCCACGACAACAGCTTGGATTTGATCTCGCACGTCAGCCGCGCGAATTCGATCCCCAAACAGATCATGTGGGAAATCGTCGCAAAGAGCGACGGCATTCCGCTGTACCTCGAGGAGATGACAAAGGCTGTTATCGAGCGCAAGATATTTGAGAATGCTCAAGGGTATGCGGTATTGGGAATGAGCGTCCCCAACACCCTGCAAGACTCGCTCGCGGCCCGCTTGGACCGTCTTCCGCGCGCCAAACGCGTGGCTCAGATCGGCGCGACCATCGGTAGGCAATTCACGTTCGAGTTGCTGGCTGCGGTGTGCCCTTTGCCAAGAGCGCAACTGGAGAAAGCGCTCGAGCAGTTGACTGCCGCGGAGCTCCTCACCTGCGAGGGAGCCGCTCCGAATGCGGTGTATTCGTTCAAGCACGCGCTGCTTCAGGACTGGGCGTACGAAAATCAGCTGAAAACTGAAAGACCCCGACTGCATCGTTCGATCGCCAAGGCTCTCGAGCAGCGATTCCCGGATGCGCTTGCGGCGCAACCGGAGGTCTTGGCGCACCACTATGGGAAAGCGGGCGACTACGGCGAATCCATTTCCTATTGGCAACTTGCAGCGAGACGTTCGGCGGACCGCGCGGCGTACGTCGAAGCGCTGGAACATCTGAGTCACGCGCTCGGTCATCTCGAGAAACTGGGCGACGAACCCCAGAGAGACAAGATCGAACTGGAGTTACGTGTGGCGAGGGGGCTGAGCCTCGAACGAACGATGGGCTATGGTGCGCCGCAGGTGAAAGAGGCGTACGAGCGCGCGAGGTTCCTGTGTCAGAAGCTCGGCGAAACAGTCGACATGGTGCCCGTGTTGCTTGGCCTGCAAGTCTTTCATCTCGTCCGCGCCGAGAACGGCCGCGACCTCGTCACGGCGCAGGAATTGGCCGAACAATGCACACAGCTGTCGCTGGATTCGGGCCGCCAGGACTACTTGGTGGCCTCCTATACCTCGCTTGGCTACGTGCGTTGCTATCTGGGGCGGCTCATCGACGCCCGCGAAGTGCTCGATAGCTGCGTTAGGCTCGGCGAGCAGTCGCGCGAGCTCGAGTTCACCATGACGGCGCAGGACCCTACGGTAGCATCCCTCGCTCTGTTGGGAGTGGTGCTGTGGTTGCTCGGGTATGCAGACGAGTCTTTGGAGAGGATCGATAGGGCTCTTGCGCTAGCCGACCGAATTGGGAAGCCCATCAATCACGCCGTAGTGTGCGCGCACGCGGCGCAGCTTCATCAACTGCGGCGAGAGTCCAAAGAGGCGGCCGAGTACGCCGAGCGCGGCATCGCGATTTCCAAGGAACACGGCTATCCGAGCTGGGAGGCCGCGTGCTCCATGCATCTTGGCATTGCCAGAGCGACAGCCGGGGATGCGAGCGGCATCACACTCGCGACGCAATACTTGGATGCATGGCGCGCCGGCGGAGCCGGCTTGAACAGGCCGTACTTCCTCGCGGGTATCGCGCAAGCCGAGATCATCGCGGGACGGCCGAACGATGCGATCTCGCATATCGAGGAGGCGCTCGCGCATGCGCGGCGCACGGGTGAGGCGTATTTCGTCCCGTATCTATTTCAAATTCGTGGCGACTACCTCGCCGGCCTAGGGAATCGTCGCGACGCAGCCGAAGCAGATCTTAGGCGCGCCTACGAAGAGTCCAACCGCCAGCAATCGAGGATGTTCCAGTTGCGATCTCTGTGCGGCCTGCGCCGACTCGCCGGCGCACCCGGGCGAGCTTCGGACTCGGCGGAACTCGCCCGTCTCGTCAACGACTTGTCTGCGTGCGGCGAGACCCTCGACTTGCAGGACGCGCGCACTCTGTGCGGCTAGAAGCTCTTCCGCAGTGTGATTCCGTACTGGCGTGGCTGGTTCAGGAAGGCGTTGAAAGAGCCTGGCTGGAACGTTGAGTTGAAGTAGATCGTTCGGTAGGTTTCGTCCGAGCAGTTCGTGCACCAGGCGAACGCGTCCCAGCCGCGTTCCACGTCGCGCATGCCGATGCTGAAGTCCATGATCAAGTAGGAATCGACCTTCTCTTCGGTTGGTGTGTCCGCACCGACGAAGTGCTTTCCAGTATATGACGCCATTCCGCGCGTCACGAAGACACGTTCGCCAAACGGTCTTTCATAGCTCAGCTGCGCGACCGCTGCCCACCGCGGTGCGCGCGGCGTGTCTCGATCGACGAGATAAGCGAGGAACGGATCATCGATCGTTTTGAACTTGGAATCGAGGTAGGTGGCCGAGACGTCCAATCTGAGCTCGTTGGTGATTCGCACCTGATTTTCGATTTCGACGCCTTGTGTCCGAGCTTCGCCGGTGTTTTCGGTTCTGAAATTGAGTCCGTCGAAGAAGTTGATTTGCAAGTCCGAGAAGTCGGTCCGAAACAACGTGACGTTGGTTCTCGCGCGACCCGCCCAATAAGTCAACTTCGCGCCGCCTTCGAAGCTGTCCGCAAACTCCGGCTCGTAAGTCGTGGTGTCGGTGAGAATCGCCTCACGATAGAGGTTCACACCGCCGGCTTTGTATCCGCGCTGGTAAGTAACGTAGTACATCGAATCGTTCTTCGGCCGGTATTGCAGTGCCACGGTTCCGGTCCACTGCTCGTCGCGTGTGGAGTCCGTGAACGAGGGGCTGTACTGCGTCCCGACCAAATCCAGTCCGTTTCTCGGTGTGCCGTCGTCTGGAACCCCTAGTGCTGCAAGGGCGCCGCGCACGATCGGTGAGTTGTACCAGAACGCGTTGTCCACGCCGCCGTCCTTGTTCTCGATGCTGTAACGCAATCCCGCGTCCAGATAGATCGTGGCCGTTAGCGGCGTCGTCGCGTGCCCGAAGAGCGCATACGTGTCGCTGTCTTGAGAATAGAATTCTCGAGTGAACTCACCGACCGGAAGCAGCGCGGACACTCCGACGGGAAACGCACAATCCGTGGCGACGAACGGGGGCACGCACGACGTCGCCCCGAGGGACGCACTGATCAATGCATTGAGGTAGTTGTCGGCGTCACTTCCAGTTTCGACGGAGCGGGTGCCGTCGTAGCTTTCGTTCCCGTAGTAGAGCCCCAGCAGTAAGTCGGTGTCCTTGCCGACGACGAGCTTTAAGTTCAGTTCCTCTGAGAAATTGTCGATCGCGGCCGGCTCGTTGAGTATGAACAGATCCGCAGGCGTGTAATCGGGGTCGCCGTCGAGGTGGTTGTGGTCCCATTGCCGAAACGCTGTGATCGATTTCAACTCACCGATCGCCAGCTTCGCGTTGATCGTTGCAGCCACACCTTGGTCGGTGATGGTTTCGCGCGGCACGGTGTTCAGCGATATGGCGCGTTGGTCCTCCGCATTCGGAGCTTCTGCGAACGTGAGGCCGTGGAGGGCGCCGTATGCGTTGATTATCGGCGCCGTGGGACCATTCACGACTTGTGCCGAGGCCCAACAGCACTCCGCGTCGGACTTGGCATAGTCCGCCATGAGTAATACCTCAACGGCGTCCGTGGGATTCAGGGCCAACTGTGCCTTGAACGCCTGCCGATCCAGCGCGTCGTACTGAGCTCCCGTGTCCGGACTTCGGAACGACGCATCGCGATCGTGATAGAGCCCGGCGAACCTAACGGCCGTCCGTTCGCTGAGCGGCAAATTGTATGTGCCGGTCAAGTACAGTGCGTCGAGGTTGCCCGCGCGTAGCTCGGCTTGACCGTAGGCTTCCTCAGGAGTTGGGCGGTTGCTTTGAATCACGATCGCGCCGGCCGACGTGTTCTTTCCGAACAACGTCCCCTGCGGGCCGCGCATGATTTCCAGCTGGTCGACGTCGAGCAAATCGAAAAGAGCCATTCCCGATCGGGAACGGTAGACGTCATCCACGAAAACGCCGACTGCGCCCTCGAACGTTCGGCTCACGCCGATGGTGCCGATGCCGCGGATCTTGAGGCTGGCGTTCTGAAAGCTGTGTGCCTGATCGAATTTTACGCTCGGCTCCAGATCCGTCAGTCGTTGGATCGTCTCCATTCCTGTCGCTTCGATCATCCGTCCCGTTAGAGCCGTTACGGCGATTGGCACGTCCTGGATATCGCGTGGTCTTTTTGTGGGGGTGACGATGATCTCTTCGAGCACGCCGCTCGTGTCCTGAGCAGTCGCCATTCCCGCGCACAGCGAAACGGAGAGCGCCGCGCCGACGGAGAAGCGACGCACGCGCGAGAAGTTCTCGCATCGCGCGGCTCGGCGCTGGCGGCCGTCGTTGCGAAGTCGCTCGTCGGAACTAGGAGAGCTTGGAGCTCTGGCACACAAGGTCGTACGCGGATCGCCTTTTGCTCGGTAGGTTTGGACGACGAGCGCAGCTAGACGAGTACGGTGCAGTCGCACCGCTAGCACGATATAGAGTCAGCGATTGCATGTCCAGGAAGCCCCGGGCGCTTCCGCTTCAGGACACGATGGGTACGCCGCCCGACGACGTCAGGCCAAGTACGATCGGCGAAATCATGGCGAATCCGATGAAGATTTCGAGTAGCCGCGTGAGGGCTACGTGACGATGTCGGCGACCATTGCTGCTGTTGTCCACGACGTATTCTCCAGCCCGCTCTGCCTTGGTAGCGCTCGGTCCGCGGGGCGAGGGGTGGAGCGCCGCCGCGCGGACCTCGTTGCACCATCCCGCGCGGCGACAGGCAGTTTCCACGTTCCGGACATCGAGTTCCTGATCGAAAACGGATCGTTGTCTGCGCGTTTCTGCGGATCCCTTGGCGGCCCGGTTCGCCGCCGCGCAGTTGGGGTCGCGCCGCATCGTCGGAGTGCACGCGTTAGCGTGATTCACTCGTGATTAGGGCGTTCTGGCGGAATCGCCGCGCAACGCCCGTCTCAGTCGGCGAGCGCCGTCTCTTCCGACGCTCGAACGGCGTGCTTAGACGTTGAACCTGAAATGAACCACGTCGCCTTCCTGCACGACGTAGGTCTTGCCCTCGAGCCTGAGCTCGCCCGCCTCGCGGGCGCCGCTCTCGCCGCGCCGCTTGATGAACGCGTCGTAGCCGATCACTTCCGCGCGAATGAAGCCGCGCTCGAAGTCGGTGTGGATCGCGCCCGCGGCTTGCGGCGCCGTCGCGTCACGCCGCACGGTCCACGCGCGGCACTCCTTTGGCCCCGCCGTGTAGAACGTTTTCAGTCCCAACAGGCGGTACGCCGAGCGGATCACGCGGTTCAAACCCGGCTCCGTTAGCCCCAGGCTGCTCAGGAATTCCGCGCGCTCGGACTCCTCCAGCTGCGCGAGCTCGGCCTCGAGCGCGGCCGAAATCACGACGAACTCGGAGCCTTGGGCGGCGGCGAGCTCGCGCACCGGAGCCAGGAGCTCGTTGTCCTTCTCGGGCGAATCCTCCGCGACGTTCGCGACATACATCACGGGCTTCGCGGTGATCAGGTGCAGGTCGCGGAGCTCGGCGGCCTCGCGCTCCTCGAGCACGACGCTGCGCGCGGGTTTGCCGTTCTCGAGCGCATCGAGCAGCTTCTTGAGCCCGTCGCGGCGCGCGACCGCGGGTTTGTCTCCCGCCTTCGCGGCTTTCTCCGCGCGCTGGTACACCTTCTGCACGGTATCGAGGTCCGCGAGCATGAGCTCCGTGTCGATGATCTCGATGTCGTGCAGCGGGTTCACCTTGCCCGACACGTGCGTGATGTCGTCGTTCTCGAAGCAGCGCACGAGATGCGCGATTGCGTGCGTCTCGCGGATGTGCGCGAGGAACTGATTCCCGAGGCCCTGGCCCTGCGACGCGCCTTCGACGAGGCCCGCGATGTCGACGAACTCGACGACGGTGGGCACGATCTTCTCAGGCTTTACGATCGCGGCGATCGCGTCGAGCTTGGGATCGGGCACGGTGACGATGCCGATGTTCGGATCGATCGTGCAGAACGGATAGTTCTCAGCCGGAATCTCCGACGCGGTGAGCGCGTTGAATAGCGTCGACTTGCCGACGTTCGGTAGTCCGACGATGCCGCATTTGATGCCCATGGTTACTCGCTGTCCTCTTCCTTGGTTTCGCGGGCGTTCGTGTCCGCGGCTTTGCGCCGATGCAGTCGATTCTTCGCTCGGTCCGCGCCTTGCTCGAGGATCACCGGGATCATCGCGGCCGCCTCGCCGATCGACTCGAGGATCTGCGCTTCCTCGGCCGCGTTCGCGCGCTCGAGCACGTGATCGATCACCGGCTTGCGGCCCGCCGTCTGCGCCACGTCGCGCGGGTGGCCGACGCCGAAGCGCAGCCGCCAGAACTTCGTGCCGACGTGCTCGATCACGCTGCCGATCCCGTTGTGACCCGCGCCGCTGCCGTCGAACTTCAGCTGCGCGCGGCCCGGGGGGAAGTCCAGCTCGTCGTACGCGACGAGCACGCGCTCGGGCGCGATCTTGTAGTAGCTGATCGCCGCTTGGACCGCTTCGCCGCTCGCGTTCATATACGTCATCGGCTTGAGCAACCGGATGCGCCGGCCCGCGATCCGCACCTCGGCGGTCTCGCCCTTGAGCTTGCGCTCGCGCGCGAACCGGCCGCCGTGCTCACGTGCGAGCACGTCGACGAACCAGAAACCCGCGTTGTGGCGCGTGGCCTGGTATTCGGGCCCGGGGTTGCCGAGCCCGACTATCAGATCGATCTCGGTGCCCATCGCGGCAAAACTTACCTACATAAATGAAAGGCCGCCAATCAGGCGGCCTCTCGATACTGCACTCGGCGCGAGCTCGAGCGAGGAGGATCAGCCCTTCTTGTCGCCGCCACCCTTCTTCGCCTCTTTCTCTTTGCCGTCCTTCTCTTCGCCAGCGGCCGCGGCGGCGTCGGGCGCGACCTGAGCGGTCGCGGGCACTTCGCCGGGGGCCGTTTCGGCGGCTTCCACCGGAACGTCCACTTCTTCCTGGCGCGGCGGGTTGACCGCCACGACCGGCATGTCGTTTCCGTGCTTCAGCGAGACGAGCTCGACGCCTTCGGGCAGCTTGAGGTCGGACAGATGGTAGATCTGATTGAGCTCGAGATCCGTCACGTCGATCTCGAGATACTCCGGCAAGTAGCGCGGCAAGCAGGTCACTTCGACGTCGCTCAGCAAGTGATCGACGACGCCGCCTTGATCCTTCACGCCCTTCGAGTTCGCCTCGTTCAGGAAGTGGATCGGCACGTGCAGCGTAATCTCTTGATCTTCGCGGATCCGCTGGAAATCCATGTGCATGATCAGCGGCTTCGCAGGATGCCGTTGCACGTCCTTCACGATGACCTGCTGGGCCTTCGAGCCGAGCTTCAGCGTGAGAATGCTCGTATAGAACGCCTCGCGGTTCATCTGGCGGGTGAGCGCGTTGTGGTCGAGCACCATGGTTTGCGGGGCTTCACCGCCGCCGTACATCACGGCGGGGACTTTGCCGGCGCGGCGCAGGCGGCGAGCGTCGGTACGGCCGAGATGAGGGCGTGCCTCTCCGGCGAGTTCGAATGCGGCTTTGGCGTTCACGGGGGGTACCTCTGAGAAGCCGCGCATCATAGCAAAGGGCGGCTGGCAGCGTCACGCGCATCCCGCGTGGAGGCGGGTCCCCGGGACAGCAGCGGGAGGAATGAGCCGGCCGCGGCCTCAAGACGCCGGCCGGCCCGAAGGAAGGCGGCTAGTCCAGATAGAGAGAGGAGACGGACTCGGCCTCGTTGATCCGGCGCAGGGTCTCGGCCAGGAGCTCGGCCACGCTGAGCTGGCGGATCTTGGGGCACGCCTTGGCCGCATCGCTCAAAGGGATCGTGTCGGTGACCACGATCTCGTCCAGGACCGAGGTCTGGATCCGCTGGACGGCCGGGCCGGACAGCACCGGGTGGGTGATGTACGCCACGACCCGCGTCGCGCCGCGCTGCTTGAGCACGCCGGCGGCCTGGCAGAGCGTGCCGGCCGTGTCGACCATGTCGTCGATCAGCACGCAGGTCTTGCCCGCGATCTCGCCGATCACGTTCATGACCTCGGCCATGTTCGGCTGCGGCCGCCGTTTGTCGATGATCGCCAGCCCGGCGTCGTCGAGGCGCTTCGCGAGCGCCCGGGCGCGCTCGACGCCGCCGACGTCCGGCGATACGACGACGATGTCCGAATACTTCTGCTTCCACGCGTCGCCGAGCAGCACGGGCGACGCATAGACGTTGTCCACCGGGATGTCGAAGAACCCCTGGATCTGGTCCGCATGCACGTCGACGGTGAGCACGCGGTCGATGCCGGATTGCGCGAGCAAGTTGGCGACGAGCTTCGCCGTGATCGGCACGCGCGCCGCGCGCCGCCGGCGGTCTTGCCGGCCATAGCCGAAGTAAGGGATCACGGCGGTGATCCGGCTCGCCGACGCGCGCTGGCAAGCGTCCGCGATGATCAGGAGCTCCATGAGATTCTCGTTCACGGGCGGGCAGGTCGGCTGCACGATGAATACGTCGCGGCTGCGCACGTTCTCCATGATCTCGACGTTGATCTCGCCGTCGCTGAAGCGGCCGACGTTGATCCGGCCCATCGGCAAGTTCAGGTGATAGGCGATGTCGCGCGCGAGCGCGGGATGGGCGTTGCCCGCAAAGATCGTGGTGGAGATGGGGTCCAAGACGGGCTCCTGAGTGAAGTCGTCGCCAACTGGGGTGGCAGGAATCGAACCTGCGTATGGCGGGATCAAAACCCGCTGCCTTACCGCTTGGCTACACCCCAGCCTTCATTGTAACGCGTGCCAGTCGTCGATCGTGAGCCGGAGCTGCAGCTCGCCATGTGTGAGATCGATGCGCCGCGGCACGAGCGTCGGCACGCTGCCCGCGGTCGCGAGCTGATAGCTCGGATACGCGACGTGCCACAAGCGCTGGTCGAGCTCGGCGAGCGTGCCGTCCGCGCCGGGCTTCGTCACCGCCTCGAAGGAGGGATCGGTCAGCCCGAGCAACCAAGCGTGCAGGCTCCCGACCGGCAGCCACCAGCCGAGCAGCTCCGAGAGCTGGGCCTCGGGATCTTCGAGCACGCGAGTGTCGCCGCGCGCGCTGACGGTAAGCGCGTTCGGCGAGCCGCTGATCTGCAGAACGCCCGCACCGAGCGCGCGCACCGCGAGGTCGAGCGCGTCCGAGCGCTGCTGCCAGCGGAAGCTGCCCTGGAACGCGCGCTCACCGGTCGCGACGGCGAGCCGGCCGCGGATTTCCCACGCGTCGACCGACTCGATCTGTGTGCGGCGCTGCTCAGAGCTCAGGCCGTCGCTGCCGACCGGCAGAGTCGCGCATCCGGCGAGCGACGCCGCCGCGAGCAACGGCGCGAGTACGTGACGCGCTGGCCAGCGCCTCATCTCATGGCGTGAGCCGGCCGCTCACTTCGCGCAGATGCTCGTCGTCCGGAGTCTTCTCGAGCGAGGTACGCAGGAGCTCGAGCGCTTGCTCGCGGTCGCCGAGGGCCCACCGGACGTCGACGAGGTGGGCGGCGATTTCCGGATCTTGCTCGAGCCGGTACGCTCGCTCGAGGTAGTCGAGCGCGGAGCGGTAGTCGCCGAGCTTGTAGAGCACCCACCCCATGCTGTCGATGATCGCGGGGCTGTCGGGGTTCATCGCGAGCGCTTTCTGAATGTAGCCGCGTGCCTCTTCGTGCCGCGCGAACTGATCCGTAAGCAGATAGCCGAGCGCGTTCAGGAGCGCGGGATCGTCCGGGCTGTCCTTCACGAGGCTCTCGAGCACGTCGACGGCCTTCTTGTTGCGGCCTTGGTCCTCGAAGAGCAGGGCTTGCGAGTAGCGCAGGGCGCCGTCGCCCGGGTAGCGGTCGAGCCCCTCGCCGAGCAGCTTCTCGGCCTCGTCGAGCGCGCGGCGCTCCACCGCGTTCTGCACGAGCAGCACGTAGAGTTGGACGTGCGCGGCGTGCAGCGTCGGGTCGTCGGGCGTCGCGGCGAGCGCGTCGTCGAACAGCTTCATCGCCTCGTCGGGCTGCTGCATCTGCAGCAACAGCTGGCTCTGCGCGACGAGCATGTTCGACGCGAACCGCGGGTTCGCTTCGCCGAAGTCGCGCAAGTGACGCACGGCGCCCTCGCGGTCGTTCTGCTCGGAGAACATGATGCGCGCGGTGCGCAGCTGCGCCTCGACGGCGTGCGTGCCGTCGGTCACGCGCGCGTACGAACGCGTGGCGGTCAGGAAGTCCTTCTCGGTCTCTGCGATACGCCCCAGGTAGTAGAACGCTTCGGCGCGATAGCGCTGATCGCCGCGCAGCTCCCCGAACTTCTCCTTCGCCACGTCGAGGCGCTGCTCCGTGAGCGCGAGGAACGCGAGCGCGCGCGTAGCCTCCGGTAAGCCGGGATTGGTCTCGAGAATCGTGTTGAGCCGCGTCTCGGCCTCGCGGGGCTTGCCCGAGGACAGCAGCAACTCGGCGTACTGCAGCTGCACCTCGACCTCGGCGTGCTGCTCCGCGAGCTTCGCAGCCAGGCTCAAGCTCTCGTCTGTCTTGCCCGCGACGAGCAGGCTGCGCGCGTACAGCATCTGCGCTTCGAGCCAGTTAGGGTCCGAATCGCTCGCGGCCTTGGCGTTCTCGAGCGCGAGGTCGAAGTCGCCCGAGCGCAGCGCCAGCCGCGCCAGCGCGTATTGGCCGGCGGGCACGCCGGGGAACGTCTGCACGAGCGAGCGCATGATCGCGGTCGCGGCGTCGGTGTACGGCTCGTCCGCGAGTGCCTCGAGCACGAGCGCGAAGCCGGTGGCGGGATCGCCGAGCGCGCGGATGAACGACTCGAACTCCGTCGTCGCCTTCGCGAGCCGGCTCGCGCGCGTCTCGAATACGCCGGCGAACCAGAACGGCCGCTCGTCCTCGCGCGCGAGCTGCTTCCAGCGCGTGGCCGCGCGCAGCCCGGGCTCCGTGAGCTCGAGTTGGTGTGCTATGCGCGTCGCGCGTTCCGCGAGGGCGGGTTGCTCGGACAGCATCGCGGCGGCGAGGAACTCGCTCGCGGCGGTGTCGAATTGCTGGCGCTCGAACGCGATCTCGCCGAGCAGCGAGTGCGAGTCGATCTCGACCTGCTTGTCGCCGCCGCCGCCCGTCGGGGTAGTCGCGCAGCCGGTCACGGCCAGGGCGAAGGCGAGCAAAAACGCAAAACGCTTCATGCCGGCCAATATACCGCACCGGCGCGCCTTTGCTTGTGCGGGTTCTGCGATTCCCCGACAATTCCACTCGATGGACGATTTACGCGCAGCGCTCTCCGGTTGGCTCGATCCGCAACTAGTAGGCTCGCTACTCCTAGATTGGAGCGGCCGGATCGTCGCGGCGCTCGCGATCTTCTTGATCGGCCGGTTCATCGCGAGCGTGCTGACCGGGTGGTTCGGCCGCGCGGTGCAGCGTGTCGGCATGGATCAGACGCTCGCGCGCTTCTTCGGCAGCCTCATCTATATATTCCTCGTCGTCATGGTCGTGCTCACCGCGGTCGCCGCGCTCGGCGTGCCGACGACCAATTTCCTCGCGGTCCTCGGTGCCGCGGGGCTCGCCGTGGGTCTCGCGCTCAAGGACTCCCTGTCGAACTTCTCGTCCGGCGTGATGCTCGTGTTCTTCCGGCCGTTTCGTGTCGGCGACACGATCCAGGCCGCGGGTGTGAACGGCGTGGTCGAGAGCATCGGCATCTTCAGCACGGTCGTGAAGACACCCGATAACGCGGTGGTCACCGTGCCGAACAGCCTGGTGTACGGGGGCACGATCACCAACTTCACGGCCGAGGCCACGCGCCGCATCGATGTCACCGTCGCGATCGGCTACGAGAATTCGATCAAGGAAGCCAGGAAAGCTGCTGCGCGAGCTCGTGCGCGCCGACAAGCGTCTCCTGCAGGCGCCGGAGCCCGAGATCGTCGTCAACGAGCTCGGCCCGAACGGCGTGAGCATCGCGGTGCGCGCATGGGCGGCCACGCCGGATCAAGCGAGCGCACGCTGCGATCTGCTCGAGCGCATCAAGGAGTCGTTCGAGGAGCATGGCCTCACGATGCCTATCCCACGGATGCGGCTCGATCGCGCGGCCGGCGTCGAGTGAAGGACTCGCTCCGAGAGAAACTCATCGGGCTGGTCGAGCGTTACGAAGAGGTCGGCCGGCTACTGAGCGAGCCCGCGGCCCTCGCGGACAAGGACCGCTTCCGCGAGCTCTCGAAGGAATATTCGCGCCTCGGGCAGGTCGCCGAGGAGTTCGATGCGTATCGCAAGCTCGAGGCCGACATCGCGTCGTCGGACGAGATGCTCTCCGGCAGCGACGCCGAGCTGCGCGAGCTCGCCCAAGAAGAGAAGGCGGCGCTCGTCGCGCGGCGCGACGCGCGCGAGCAGGCGCTGCTCGTGCACCTCGTGCCGAAGGACCCCGACGACGACGCGAATTTGTTCCTCGAGATCCGCGCGGGCACGGGAGGAGACGAGGCTGCGATCTTCGCGGGCGATTTGTTCCGGATGTACAGCCGCTACGCCGAGCGGCAGGGCTGGAGCGTGGAAATCCTGAGCGCGAACTCCGGCGAGCACGGCGGCTACCGCGAGATCATCACGCGCGTCGCGGGCAAGGGTGCGTACTCGAAGCTCAAGTTCGAGTCCGGAGTGCATCGCGTGCAGCGCGTGCCGGAAACGGAAGCGCAGGGACGTATCCACACGTCGACCTGCACCGTCGCGGTGTTCCCCGAGCCCGAGGACGTCGGCGAGATCGAGATCAACAAGGCCGACCTGAAGGTCGACACCTATCGCGCGTCGGGAGCCGGCGGCCAGCACGTCAACAAGACGGACTCCGCGATCCGGATCACGCATCTGCCGACCGGCATCGTCGTCGAGTGTCAGGACGAGCGCTCGCAGCACAAGAACCGCGCGCGCGCGATGTCGCTGCTCTCCGCGCGCCTGCGCAATGCGGAGGTCACGAAGCGCGAGGCCGAGACCGCCGAGAAGCGCAAGCAGCCTCGTCGGCACGGGCGACCGCTCCGAGCGCATCCGCACCTACAACTTCCCGCAGGGCCGGCTCACGGATCACCGGATCAATCTCACGCTCTACAAGCTCGACGACATCGTCGAGGGCGCGCTCGACGACGTGATCGGACCGCTCGCGAACGAGCACCGGGCCGACCAGCTCGGCGCGCTCGGGCTCGAACCGTGAGAGCGGGCGCCAGAGGTGTGCGCGGCGACTTCCGCGCGCGAGTCCCGGCGCGACGGTCGGGACGCTGATCTCCGCCGGCGTGCGCGCGCTGTCCGGGTGCGAGCGCGTCGCCGCTGATCGACGCCGAGCTGCTGCTCGCGTACGCGACGACGCAGCCGCGCGCTTCGATCCTCGCGTTTCCCGGAACGCGGCGTGCACGCCGCGGCCGCTGAGCGGTTCGCGCGGATGATCGCGCGCCGCGCGCGCGGCGAGCCGCTCGCGTACCTCGTGCGCGGCCGGGAGTTCTTCTCCCTGCCGCTGCGCGTATCGCCGGCCGTGCTGATTCCGCGTCCCGAGACCGAGATGCTCGTCGAGGAGGCGCTCAGCTCTTGCCCGCGCGGCGAGCGGCGCGCCGTGCTCGATCTCGCGACCGGCAGCGGCGCGATCGCGCTCGCGCTGAAGCGCGAGCGGCCGGAGCTCGACGTGGTACGGCGTCGGACGTGAGCGCCGCGGCGCTCACGGTCGCGCGCGCGAACGCCGAGCGGCTCAGGTTAGCCGTGCGCTTCGTCGAGTCGGACTGGTTCGCCGCGCTCGCGCACGAGCGCTTCGATTTGATCGTCTGCAATCCGCCGTATGTCGCGTCCGGCGACGCCGCGTTCGCAGAGCTCGCGTTCGAGCCGCGGCTCGCGCTCGACGGCGGCCTCGACGGGCTCGACGCGCTGCGCGCGGTGCTCGGCGTCCGCGCGCTCGCACCTCAACCCGGGCGGCCTGCTGCTGCTCGAGCACGGCCACGACCAACTGGCTGCGCTCGGCGAGCTCGCGGCTGCGGAGGGTTGGCGGCTCGTCGCGACGCACAGTGATCTCGCGGGTCACGCGCGAATCGTCGTTCTAGCCGCGGCGTCCGAGCCTTGAGCGCCTCGCGAGCACAACCGAACGGGCCGGCCGCGTGACCGCCCACCGCTATGCTCGACAGGTCGCACTCGCCGACGTCGGCGAGGCGGGGCAGGCGCGCCTCGGCGCCGGCAGCGTGCTGATCGTCGGTCTCGGTGGGCTCGGCTGTCCCGCCGCGCAGTTCCTCGCGACGAGCGGCGTCGGGAAGCTCGTGCTGAACGATTTCGACCGCGTCGACGAAACCAACCTGCCGCGCCAGATCCTCTACACGGCGGACGACGTCGGCAAGCTCAAGGTCGAGGCCGCCGGCGCACGCCTGCGCGCGCTCAATCCGCTGCTGACGGTCACCGCGCTGCCCGAACGCCTCGATGCGTCCGAGCTCGCCGCGGCCGTCGGCGGCGTGGACGTCGTGCTGGACGGCAGCGACAACTTCGCGACGCGCTTCGCCGTGAACCGCGCCTGCGTCGAGCGTCGCCAAGCCGCTCGTTTCGGGTGCGGCCGTGCGGCTCGAAGGGCAACTGGCGGTGTTTCCGAATCGCCCCGGCGAGCCGTGCTACTCGTGCTTATACGATGACGAGGACGAGTGGCTCGGTAACTGTCAGGGCAACGGCGTGCTCGCGCCCGTGCCCGGTGTGATCGGCACGATGATGGCGGTCGAGGCGCTCAAGCTGCTGCTCGGCTGGGATTCGGCGCTGCACAACCGCCTGCTGCTGTGGGACGCGAGGCGGGGCGATTGGCAGAGCGTCGCGCTGCGGCGCGACGCCGACTGCGAGATCTGCCGGGCACGCTGACCTCGGGTCCGGAGGGGCGCCAATGCGACGCAGAGAGCTGTTGACCGCCGCGGCGCTCGGAGCGGCGGCTCCGTGGCTGCTCGGAGCGGGCGAAGCGCGCGCGGCGCGCCCGCTGAGGCTCTCGTCATTCGATGGCCGCGTGCGGCCGTTGCTTGCCTCGATGACGCTCGACGAGAAGGTCGGGCAGATGACGCAAGCGGAGCTCGGTCAGCTCGCGAGTGAATCCGATGTCGAGCGGTACTTCCTCGGTTCCGTGCTGAGCGGCGGCGACGCGGATCCGAAGCAAGGCAACGGCCGCGAAGCCTGGACGGCGGTGATCGGCGAGATCATCGAGCGCAGTCGCGGGACGCGGCTAGCGATACCGATCCTCTACGGTGTCGATGCCGTGCATGGCCACAGCAACGTCGAAGGTGCGGTGCTGTTCCCGCACAACATCGGATTGGGCTGCACGCGCAACGCCGCGCTCGTCGAGCAAACGGCTCGCGTGACCGCACGCGAGATGCGGGCCACGGGCGCGCAATGGGCCTTCGCGCCGTGCGTTGCGGTGCCTCGCGACGAACGCTGGGGCCGAACCTACGAAGGCTTCTCCGAGAGCCCCGAAGTGGTCGCCGAGCTCGGCGCGGCCGCGGTCCGAGGGTTGCAGACCGACGATCTCGGCTCGCCGAGCGCCGTGCTCGCGTGCGCCAAGCACTTCGTCGGCGACGGCGGCACGTCGTTTCGGGAGCGTGCGCCCGGCAGCCGCACGCCGCTGCTCGATCAAGGCGACACGCAGATCGACGAAGCGACGCTGCGCCGCGTCCACCTGCCGGGTTACGTCGCGGCAGTGGCCGCCGGCGTCGGCTCGATCATGGTCTCGTACAACAGCTGGAACGGCGAAAAGGTATCCGGTATTCGGCGGCTGCTCACGGAGATGTTGAAGGACGAGATGGGCTTCGAGGGGTTCCTGATCTCCGACTACTACGCGATCGAACAGATCGACCCGGATTTCAAGACGGCGGTGATGAAGTCGATCAACGCGGGTATGGACATGGCGATGGAGCCGGCGCGCTATGCGCGTTTCATCGCGACTCTGAAGGAGCTCGTCGCAGAAGGCCGCGTGCCGATGATGCGCATCGACGACGCGGTGACGCGTATTCTCCGAGTCAAGGCCGCGATGGGTTTGCTCGACGCGCGCCGCTCGCGCGCGGGCGCGCCGTCGCGCGATTTCGGCTCGCGCAAGCATCGCAAGGTTGCGCGTCGCGCGGTGCGCGAATCGCTCGTGCTACTGAAGAACGCCGACGGCGTGCTGCCGCTCGCGAAGACGGCCGCGCGCATCCACGTCGCGGGCCTGGCCGCCGACGACCTCGGGATGCAATGCGGCGGCTGGACGATCACGTGGCAAGGCAAGCCGGGCAACGTCACGGCCGGAACGACGCTGCGGGCGGCGATCGAGGCAAGCGTGTCGGCCGCGACACGAGTGACGTATTCCGTGGACGCCAGCGGTGCGGCCGGCGCGGACATCGCGGTGGTCGCGATCGGAGAGGCACCGTACGCGGAAGGCGTCGGCGATCGCAGCAACCTCGCGCTCGCGGCCGCCGACGTCGCGCTCGTCGACGCGCTTGCAGCCCAGGGCGTCCCGGTCGTCGTGGTCGTCTATTCGGGCCGCCCGCTGATCTTGGGCCCAGTGCTCGAGCGCGCGAAGGCCGTCGTCGCAGCCTGGCTTCCGGGGACCGAGGGCCGCGGCATCTCGGACGTTTTGTTCGGTGACCACGCGCCGACCGGTAAGCTCGGGTTCACTTGGCCGCGCTCGATGGACCAGGTGCCCATCAATGTCGGCGAGCCGTCCGCCGCTGAACAGTTGTTTCCCTTTGGCTTCGGTCTGACGTACGAGCGCGCGGGATAACGGTTCGCACGAGGTCGTGTCGAGCCGCTAAGTTTGGTCGCGATAAAATCGCCGCAGCGCGATCGCGCCCAGCACGATGAAGGCGACCAGAACCACGCCCTGTGCGAGCGCGAACGGCGGCTCGGTCTGAGTAGGTGCCAACGCGTTGAAAAACGCGACCTTCTGAAACGTCTGGACCACGCCTACGAAACAGTTGAGGTAGAGCGCCGCCGTCGCCGTCACGACATAGAGCCAGCGCCAATTCCCGGCGAGCTTGAACGCGTACAGCGCTGCGATCGCTACGCTGAGCAGCGCGAGGGCGAGAATGCCGACGATCCGCGGCGGATCGAGTCCTGGCGGGGGAATCGGAAAGCCGGTGACGCTCGTGAGGACATTCGTCGCGAGAAACAGCGCGGTCCACCTGGGCGTCGCGGCGCCGCGAACCATCGCGAACAGCACGACCAGCCCGGTCGCGATCCCGGCGAGGCTCAAGGCGACGTGAACGTCCGTGAAGGCTGAGATCGATAGTCCGAGGATCATTGTTCTTCTCCGCGAATTGACCGTTTTGGCCGGCCGTGGCGAATCGGCCAGGCTCTCCCAGGCGGCGAGCAACCGCCGCCCATGTTCCGGGCGCGCAGACCGATTCGCAAGCGAGTTTTTCTCGCGGGGCCAAAGCGAGTATCGCTCGCGGGGCAGCGAGCTTGCCTCGCGGTCCGGCGTGCTCGCCGCTAGCCGTCGACGAGCTCGCCGACGCAGAAGTGCGCCATGTGTTTTTCCGCGAGCTGGCTGTGGAAGTCGCCGAATTCCGCCGTCGCGTCCTTGCCCGCATACATTCGCGCGACGAACGGGCCGCCCGGATGGCGATCCTTCCACTCCGTGAAGTCGTAGACCTTGTTGCGGATGATGATCCAACAATCTTCGAACGTCGCGTGGCGCGCGACCTCCGCGCGCGTGACCTTCCGATCGCCCTTCAGCGACACGGCCGGCGTCCAGAGGTTCTTCGCGATCTCCCTGCGCGCGTCGAGCGCCGCGCTGCGTGCTCGGAAATCCCACGGGCCGAGCTTCTTCGGCGGTAGCGAGTCGCCGACGTTGCGCGCGTCGAACGCGTATATCCAGGAGTCGTCGTCGCCCGCACGCTGCTCGTGGTCGAACACGGGGTAGTCGCGCTCGTTGAGCGCCTTCAGCAGCATGCGCCGCTCCGGTGAATCCGGCGGCTCGAGGTGCTTGAAGAGAAACTTGGACGCCACCTGAAAGCGCGTGGCGCGATAGTGGCGCACGCGCTCGTAGTGGACCAAAGCGCTGTAGACGTCCGTGCCGTGCAGCTTGAAGCAGCTCGAGAGCGCTGCGCCGTCCTCGAACGACTGCGACGCGCCTTGCCCCATCGTCGGCAGCATCGGGTGCGCCGCGTCGCCGAGCAGGCACACGCGGCCGTCCTGCCAGTGCTCGAACGCGTCGCGGTCGTAGAGTCCCCACTTCGTGGGGTTCTCCATGACGCCCGCGAGCGCGAGCACGTCGTGCTTGCGCGGGTCGTCGCCGAACGCTTGGCTCATCGTGCGTTGCATCTCGGCGTGATCGATCGGGAACCAGTCGCCCCAGTCTTCGCGCTCGAACTCGGCGGCATTCGGCTCGTAGTACATCAGCGCGATGTTCAGGAGCTCGCCGCCTCGCACCCAGTACGTCATCGCGAACGCGTAGTCGTTCTTGCGCACGTCCATGGCGGAGTAGTCGATCGGGTTGAAATCGAGCGGCGTGCCGTCGGCCTTGCGCAAGCCCGCGATCGCGGCGCGCGGCGCGAGCCCGCGGTACACGACCACCTGCGTCCAGCGCTTCGGCGGCGTGTTCGGCCAGAGGAGCCGCAGCACCTTCGAGTTGATGCCGTCGGCGCCCACCGCCACGTCGCCGCGTGCGGAGCTGCCGTCGGCGAACGTCGCGGTGACCGAGTCCGCGTCTTGCGAGAGCGTGCGGAGGCGCTTGCCCATGTGCACGCGGATCGGGCAGGGCGTGCCGGATTCCGGGCCGAGCTCGCCGACTCTCTTGTAGAGGCACATCAAGAGATCGAGCCGGTGCATGTGGTGGAAACCCGCGCCGTCTTTCGCCGCGGTGTCGTGATCGAGCGGCTTGCGCGACAGCCGGTTGTCAGCCATTACTTGGCACGTGGCTTCGAGGATCGACGCGCGCCCGCCGTCGACCGCGCCCGGCACCCCCTTCGGATCGCCCCCGTCGAGATCCACGCCGAGCCACTTGCACAACCGCGCGCCGTTCGGCGCGATGTTGAGCCCCGCGCCGGCCGTGCTCGGCGTGCGAGTCTGCTCGTAGACGTCCACGCGGTCGAACTTGCCCGATTCGCGCAGCGCCAGCGCGCAGAACAGGCCGCCCATGCCGGCGCCAATGACGATCGCGTGCATTCTCTCCTCCTCGCAGCCCCCGCGAATTGTGCATCGGGCTTGCCGCCGCCGCGCCGGGTGAGGAGTTATGGTCTGAATAACTGGAGCGCGGTCCCGCCGCCGCCTCGGTGCTCGACTCGCGTCGACTTGCGCGGCGCGGGATAGCGCACGGAGATCTAGAAGACCGGCGCTGACGTGCAGAGATCGCGGCCTGCTATCCTGAGCCGATCCACCGAAGGTTCGTGCAGCGGAGCTGCCTGCCATGCTCGACCGAATTCGTCTCGTCGCCGTCGTCGGGCTCGCGCTCGCCGGCGCGCTTGCTGTTTCGGCTCAGCAGGGCGCACGGCCGGGCGTGCACCCGATCAGCGGGCGCCAATACGCGAACGTCATGGGCTTTCAAGGCGCGGACTGGCTCGATCGCGAGGAGCGCGATATCGAAGAAGCGCCCGACGCGGCGATCGATGCGCTGGGGCTCACGCCCGGCCTCGTCGTCGCCGACGTCGGCACGGGATCGGGCTACATGGCGGTTCGAATGGCGCGGCGCGTCGGCCCCGGAGGCCGCGTGTACGCGACCGACATCCAGCCGGAGATGATCGCGCTGCTAGAGGAGCGCATCGCGGACGAGAAGGTCGCGAACGTCACTCCGGTGCTTGGGTTAGTGGACGATCCGAAGTTGCCGGACGGCGCGATCGATCTCGAGCTGCTCGTGGACGTCTATCACGAGTTTTCGGAGCCGCAGGAAATGCTGCGCGGGCTGCGCCAGGCTCTGAAGCCAGGCGGGCGGCTCGTGCTGCTCGAGTATCGGAAGGAAGATCCGAAAATCCCGATACTCGAGCTGCACAAGATGACGGTGGCCCAGGCGAAACAGGAAGTCGAGGCGGAGGGATTCGAGCTCACGCGCGTCGACGAGCGACTGCCGCGCCAGCACATCCTGGTTTTCACGAGGATTGAATAACGAAGGACACGTCATGAAACGTTCGATCTGGCTCGCCGGGCTCGCGGTGCTTTGCGTCGCAGCCATGACTCTTCGCGCGTCGTCGCAGTCCCGGCCGCCGGCACCGCCGAAACGCGGACCGGACACGTTGCTGCACTTGTCGATCGCCGCGGCAACGGCCGGTCTCGCGCAGCCGTTCAAGGGCGTCACGACGAACGGCAAGGTAGAGCCCGGCTTGTTCGCGATCGCGCCGTCAGGCGTGTCGACGGAGCCCGTGCGTGTCGCAACGGAGAAGTTTCTCGCGAGCCTCGCGCCGGCGCAGCGCTGGAAGACGCTGTTCGCCGTCAACGACGACGAGTGGCGCAAATGGGCGAACCAGAGCTTCTACGTGCGCCAAGGCATGAGCTTTCTCGAGATGACCGACGTGCAGCGCGAAGCGGCGTTCGCAATGCTGCGCGCGGCGCTGAGCGCGCGCGGTCTGCAGCAGACGCGCGACATCATGCGTCTGAATCACACGCTCGCGGAGCTGATGGACGACAACTTCGACGAGTACGGAGAGTGGCAGTACTACATCAGCGTGATGGGCGAGCCGAGCGCGACCGAGCCGTGGGGTTTTCAGCTCGATGGGCACCACGCCGTCATCAACTACTTCGTTCTCGGCGACCAAGTGGTGATGACGCCGCTCTTCGCGGGCTCGGAGCCCGTGGTGGCCAAGTTCGGCAAGTATCAGGGCACCGCGATCCTGCAGAAGGAGCAGGGCGATGCGCTCGGGTTGATCAACTCGCTCGACGAGCCTCGCCGGGCGAAGGCCGTGCTGAGAACCTCGAAGACCGGCGATGACAATCTAACGGAAGCATGGAAAGACAACGTGGTGCTCGAATACGCCGGGATCCCGGCGATGGAGCTCACGGACGCGCAGCTGCGCCAGCTCGTCGGATTGATCGAGCTCTACGTGGGCAACATGGACGACGGTCATGCGCGCGTGAAGATGAAGGAAGTGCTCGCCCACATGGACCGTACGTATTTCGCTTGGATCGGTAAGACGGAGCCCGGCAGCGTGTTCTACTATCGGATTCAAAGTCCGGTCATCGTGATCGAGTTCGACCACGAGCGTCCCATCGGGATGAGGCATATGCTCGATCCGAACGCGCCGAGCATCGAGCACGTGCATACGGTCGTGCGAACGCCGAACGGCAACGACTACGGGAAGGATCTGCTGCGCCAGCACTACGAGCGGGACCACACGGCTTCCCGCTGAGCGAGGCGCCTCCGCTCAGTGCAGCACGGAGCTTTTCGTGCCGCCGCGCATGATCACCCGCGTGGCCTGCTCGTCGTAGCGGAATGTCCGGTTGCAGAACTCGCACGTGAGCTCGACGTGGCCTTGCTCCGCGAGCAGGCTTTTCACCTCGTCCTCGCCGAGCATCCGCACGACGCCTGCGAGCCGCTCGGGCGTGCAGCGGCAGTCGTGGAGAACCGGGCGCGCGCCGAACAGGCGAATCTCGTGTCGCGCGAACAGCTTCGGCAGCAGCTCGTCGGCCGCGAGCTCGGTGAGCTCCGCCGTCGACACCGTCGACGCGCACGCGGCTGCGGCTTCGAACGCTTCGAGCGCTCGTTCCTCGTCACGTCCCGGCAGGATCTGCAGCAGCAGCCCCGCGACGCGGCGTTCGTTGCTTTTCAAGATCAGCCGCGTCGAGAGCTGCTCGGACTGATGAAAGTACGCCTCGAGGCATTCGTCGAGCTTGCTGCTCGTGAGCGGCACGATGCCTTGAAAGAAACCGTTCGGACGCCCGGTGTCGAGATTGACGACGAGGCGTCCGGCGCCGAGCAATGGCAGCGCCTGTGGAGCGCTCGAGCAATGCGCCATGCCGCGGACCTTGGAGCCGTCGGCACACTGGATCACGAGCAGCTTGAGCGCCCCTTCCCCCTGCAGTTGCAGTGAGACGCTCGGCTTCACCTTCATGCCGCTCGCGAGCAGCACGGTCGCCGCGATGCCCTCGCCGAGCAGCACTTGAACCTGCGGCGAGTATTGGTGCTGGGCGATGACTTGGCGCCACGTTTCCTCGAGACGGACGAGCGCGCCGCGGATGCCGCTGTCTTCGAGGATGAATCCTTGGACTTCGTTCATCCGAGCTTCTTGCGCAGCGCGTCGTTCACCTGCTGCGGATTCGCCTTGCCCTTCGACGCCTTCATGACCTGTCCCACCAGGAACCCCAGCACCTGCTGCTTGCCGGCGCGGAACTGCTCCACCTGCGCGGGATTCGCCGCGATCACTTCGTCGACGAGCGCGCCGATGCTCGCGGAATCCGAGATCTGCACGAGCCCGCGCTTCTCGATGATCTCCGCGACCGAGCCTTCGCCCGCCCAGACGGCCTCGAACACTTCTTTCGCAATCTTGCCGGAGATCGTTCCGTCCGCGATCTTGTCGAGCAGCCCTGCGAGCGCTGCGGCGGGAACTTTCGAATCGCCGATCTCGAGACTGTCGCGATGCAATGCGGCCGTGAGCTCGCCCTGAACCCAGTTCGCCGCGAGCTTCGCGGCAGCCTTCGTGCGCTTGGCGACGGTTTCGAAGTAATCCGCGAGCGCGCGCTGCGCCGTGAGCACGCCCGCGTCGTACGCGGATAGTTTGTAGTCCGCCATGAATCGCTCGCGCTTCTGATCGGGCAGCTCGGGCAACGTCGAACGAATCGAGACGACGGTCGACTCGTCGATCACGATCGGCAAGAGATCGGGATCCGGGAAGTAACGATAGTCGTTCGCTTCCTCCTTGCTGCGCATCGGACGCGTCTCGTGTCGATCGGGGTCGTAGAGGCGCGTTTCCTGGACGACCTTCCCGCCGCCCTCGAGGATCTCGATCTGGCGCGCGGCCTCGAGCTCGATCGCGTTCTCGACGAAGCGGAACGAGTTCAGGTTCTTGAGCTCCGCGCGAGTGCCGAGCTTCGGGTCGCCTTTGCGGCGCACGGACACGTTTGCATCGCAGCGGAACGAGCCCTCCTGCATGTTGCCGTCGCAGATTTCGAGATAGCGCACGAGCGCGTGGATCTTGCGCATGTACGCACCGGCCTCGGCGGCGGATGCAAGGTCTGGCTCCGATACGATCTCGAGCAACGGAGTGCCCGCGCGATTGAGATCGATGCCGGACATGCCCGTGAAGTCCTCGTGCAGCGACTTGCCCGCGTCCTCCTCGAGGTGCGCGCGCGTGATTCGGACGGTTTTGGTCGTGCCGTCCTCGAGCACGACGTCGACGCGGCCGCCGTGCACGATCGGCAACTCGTACTGGCTGATCTGATAGCCCTTCGGGAGATCGGGATAGAAGTAGTTCTTGCGCGCGAACACCGAGCGGTGCGAGATCTGGCAATTCGTCGCGAGCCCGAACTTCACGGCCATCCGTACGGCTTCGCCGTTCAGCACGGGCAGCACGCCGGGATAGCCGAGGTCGACGAGGCTCGCCTGCGAGTTCGGCGCCGCGCCGTAGCGCGTCGAAGCCCCCGAGAAGATCTTGCTCGCCGTCGCGAGTTGCGCATGGATCTCGAGGCCGATGACGATTTCCCATTCCATCGCAGATGGACTCACTTGCGCGGCCTCATACGTAGCGCTCGGGCACGCGCGCATGCCAATCGGTCGCGCGCTGATAGTGGTGCGCGGCTTTGAGCAGCGGACCTTCCGCGAGCGGCGGCGCGATCAGCTGCAGCCCGACGGGCAGGCCGCGCACGAAGCCGCACGGTAACGACATCGCAGGTAGGCCCGCGAGATTCGCGCCGATCGTATAGATGTCGTTCAGGTACATCTGGATCGGGTCGTCGGTCTTCGCACCGATCGCGAACGCCGGTGCCGGCGATGTCGGGCCTGCGACGAGATCGACCTCGCGGAACGCGCGTGCGAAGTCGTCGCTGATGAGCTTGCGCACCTTCTGCGCCTGCAAGTAGTACGCGTCGAAGTAGCCGGCGGACAGCACGTAGGTCCCGGTCAAGATTCGGCGCTTGACCTCGGCGCCGAAGCCTTCGCCGCGGTTGCGCATGTAGAACGTCAGAAGGTCGCCGGCCGTCGCGTTCGCCGCGCGATGACCGAACCGTACGCCATCGAAGCGCGACAGGTTGGAGGACGCTTCCGCGGGCGCAACGACGTAGTACGCGGGCACCGAGAGATGGATGTAGTCGAGCTGGATGCTCTTGAGCGTCGCGCCGAGCTTCTCGTACTCCCGGAGCGCCGCGCGAATCGCCGTCGCCACGTCGGCATCGAGCCCGTCGTCGAAGAAGCTCTCCGGCACGCCGATCGTGACGTTCTCCCAGCGCTCCTCGATGATCTTCGAGTAGCGAGGGACCGGCTCGTCGAGCGAAGTGGAGTCGCGCTCGTCGTAGCCGGCGATCGCCTCGAGCAAGTGCGCAGCGTCGGCTGCCGTCTGCGTGAGTGTGCCCGCCTGGTCCAAACTCGACGCGAACGCGATCATGCCGTAGCGCGACACGCGCCCGTAGGTAGGCTTGATGCCGGTGATGCCGGAGAGCGCGGCGGGTTGGCGAATCGATCCGCCCGTGTCGGTGCCGGTTGCCGCGACCGCGATGCGCGCCGCGACGGCCGCCGCGGATCCGCCCGACGATCCGCCCGGAACGAGGTCGTGATTCCACGGATTGCGCACGGGACCGTAGAAGCTCGTCTCGTTCGACGAGCCCATCGCGAATTCGTCCATGTTCGTCTTGCCGAGCATCACGATGCCGGCGTTTCTCATCCGCTCGACCACGGTCGCGTCGTACGGAGCGACAAAGTTGTCGAGCATCCGCGACCCGCATGAGGTCTTCACGCCCGTCGTGCAGAAGATGTCCTTGTGTACGAGCGGAATGCCGGTGAGCGGTGTGGCGTCGCCGGCGGCGATGCGCTTGTCGGCTGCGCCGGCCTGCGCGAGCGCCTGATCGGCGGTGACCGTGACGAACGCGTTGAGCTCGCCGTCGAAGCGCTCGATGCGCGCGAGGAAGTGTCGGGTGATCTCGGTGGCGGAGACTCGCCGCGCGGCGAGATCTGCGGCTAACTGGGTGAGGGTCCGGCTATGCATGCTGGCTTCGTTGTTCGGTGCGGTGCTCGCCGCCGCACTCGGCGGCGGTTCGAAAGGTCACCCGCTCGCGGCGGCTCCGCGAGGGTTCGGCAGAGGTTGGCGCGGCCACATCACTCGAGGACCTTCGGGACCAAGTACAGGCCGCGCTCCACGAGCGCTGCGTTGCGCTGGTAGATCTCGTGCTGGTCCGTTTCGTTGACGCGGTCCTCGCGCAGCCGCTGCGGCCGCTCGAGCGGATGCGCCATCGGCTCGACGCCCTTCGTGTCGACCGCCTGAAGCTGATCGACCATCGCGACGATGCTCGACAGCTTCGCGGACACATCGGCGATTTCGCGCGGCGCGATTTCGACGCGAGCGAGCCGGCACAGACGCTGGATGTCTTCTGGAGTGAGCACTGGAGCGATCTCGCTGAAGAAGGTGGCACGACGGCCGCTGAATGCACGCCAAAACTATACACGGCACCCCTGGATTGTCCTACCCGGAACATTGGCGTGCTCGTCTCCCCGTGCGCGATGCTCCGGGATAGCAGGTCACCGCTAGCGCGGGAGCGTGAACGCGAGCCCGCTCGGCCGAACACTCGCTGATCGTGGCTCCGTGCGGCAAGAGGAAGGAGGGGGCTGCCCACACGCGGCCGGCCTGCCGGCGACGGCGCGATGCCAATTTGCCGAACCGCTCTCGCGAGCCGCTCCGTTTTGAGAGCCGCGTCGCGGCAGCCGACGCGCTCTCATTAGACTATAGCTGTCGCTTGTGGACTGTCGTACTCGTTGCTACAGTCCGCGTCTGTTTTACTTAACGGCCTTGGGCCTCAATGTTAAAGAGCTTTCTCGGATATTTCTCCAACGACATGTCCATCGATCTCGGTACCGCAAATACCCTGATTTACGTACGGGGTAGAGGTATCGTGCTCAATGAGCCGTCGGTCGTCGCGATCCGCGAACAGCCGGGTCGTGGCGGCAAGGTGCTCGAGGCGGTGGGTATCGAAGCGAAGAACATGCTCGGACGTACGCCGGGGCATATCACGGCCATTCGGCCGATGAAAGACGGCGTCATCGCCGACTTCAGCGTCACGGAAAAGATGCTACAGCACTTCATCAAGAAGGCTCACGGCTCACGCTACTTCAGACCCAGCCCGCGAGTCCTCGTCTGCGTGCCGTACGGCTCGACTCAGGTCGAGCGGCGCGCGATCCGTGAGTCGGCCGAAGGCGCGGGGGCTCGCAAGGTGTATCTCGTCGAGGAGCCGATGGCGGCCGCGATCGGTGCGGGCATGCCCGTGCACGAGGCGCGCGGCTCGATGGTGCTCGACATCGGCGGCGGCACGTCCGAGGTTGCTGTGATCTCGTTGAACGGTATCGTCTATGCCGCTTCGGTGCGCATCGGCGGCGATCGTTTCGACGACGCGATCACGAACTACGTGCGCCGCAACTATGGAATCCTGATCGGCGAAGCAACCGCGGAGCGCATCAAGCACGAGATCGGCTCGGCGTATCCGGGCCAAGACGTACGCGAGATTTCGGTCAAGGGTCGCAATCTCTCCGAAGGTGTGCCGCGCAGCTTCACACTGAATAGCAACGAGATCCTCGAAGCGCTCCAAGAGCCGCTGCAGGGAATCGTCGGCGCCGTCAAAGTCGCACTCGAGCAAACACCGCCCGAGCTCGGTGCGGACGTCGCCGAGCGCGGCATCGTGCTTACGGGTGGCGGTGCCCTGCTCACCGACATCGACAAGCTGCTGACGGAAGAGACCGGCTTGCCGGTCGTGATCGCGGACGAGCCGTTGACGTGCGTCGCGCGCGGCGGCGGTCGCGTGCTCGAGTTGCTCGACGAGTACGGCCCCTCCGCGTTCGCGGTGGAGTAATGGAGTGACGCCCTAGGGGGTGTTGCAGGGAGCTCATTTTCATGGCGGGTCCGGGAAGAACCACCACAGGCTCGGGGCGCGGTGGAATTTCCATGGGCGCTCGCTTCCTGCTGCTCTCGGCCGTCTGTGTTTCCCTGATGGTTCTCGACCGGCGCGATCAGCACCTCGACCGCGTCCGCCAAGGGCTGTCGGTTCTCGTCTATCCCGTTCGCATGCTCGTCGACGCGCCGTTCAGCGGCTGGGCGTCGGTGCGCACCAACTTTGCGTCGCGCGAGGCGCTCGTCGCGGAAAACGAATCCCTCAAGCGCGAGCGGCTGAACGCCGAATTTCGCTTGCAGCGGCTCGCGGCGCTCGAGATGGAGAACGCGCGCCTGCGCGAGCTGCTCGATTCCCAGGCGCGCGTCGGCAACCGCGCGCTCATCGCCGAGATTCTCGACGTGGACTTGGATCCGTACCGCCAGCGTTTCGACTTGAACCGCGGTTTGGTCGACGGCGTGTACGTCGGCCAGGCGTTGATCGACGCCCAGGGTATCGTCGGCCAGGTCATACGCGTCGGTCCGCTTACGGCCGAGGCCGTGCTGATCACCGATGCGGACCACGCGGTGCCCGTGAGCGTGAACCGTAACGGTCTGCGCACGATCGCGGTCGGCACCGGCGACAGCGGCACGCTCCGCCTGCCTTATCTCACGAACAACCAGGCCCAGGACCTCGCCACGGGCGACTTGCTCGTCTCGTCGGGGCTAGGCGGCGTGTTCCCGCAGGGCTACCCGGTCGGCCGAATCTCCGATGTGCGCCTGCGGCCGGACCAGGCGTTCGCCGAGGTGATCGCGGCGCCCGCGTCCGCGCTCGACCGCGATCGCGAAGTGCTGCTCGTGTGGAACGCGGCGGATGAGGTGCCGCGCGCGTCCGAGGCCGCCGCGGCGAATCTCAAATTAGGCGCGAACTGACATGGCGCGCGAGCACAGTTTTTTCGTGCCGGCGTTCAGCCTCGTGCTCACGCTCGCGCTTTCCGTCGTGCCGCTCGGCGTGGTCGCGCCGTTCCGCCCCGATTTCGTCGCCGTCGTGCTCCTGTTCTGGTCGCTCACGGCTCCGCGTCGCTTCAGCCTGCTCACGGCGTTCTGGATCGGCATCGTGCTCGACACGCTCACGGGGTCGCTGCTCGGCCAGCACCCGCTCGCGCTGCTCGTGATCGTGTATCTCGCGGAGCGCTTCCACTTGCGGATCCGCGTGTTCCCGGCGTCGCAGCTCGCGATCGTCGTGCTGCTCTTGCTCGGCCTCTACGAGTTCATCCTGTTCTGGATCGACGGTGTCGCGGATCGAACCGTGCCGCTGATCGAGCGTTGGGCGCCGCCGCTCACGGGCACGCTGCTGTGGCTCGTCATGTTCACGTTCTTCGACGCCGGCCGGCGCGACGCGCGGGCGAGGTTCTAGCCGATGGCCCGGACGGAGCTCAAGGATCACTGGCAGGAACAGAAGCTGTTCCTGTCGCGGATCATTGGGGCTGCGATCATCGTGGTGCTGCTCTCGGGTCTGCTCGTCGCGAGGCTCGTGCAGCTGCAAATCGTGAACTACGAGCGCTTCAGCGAGCTTTCGCAAGGCAATCGCTTCAGGATCGAGCCGCTGCCGCCGAACCGCGGGCTGATCTTCGACCGTAACGGCCTCGTCATCGCCGAGAACCTGCCGAACTGGGAGCTCGTCGCGATCGCGGAGGAAATCGAAAATCTCGACACGACGCTCACGCAGCTCGAGGATCTCGGCCTCGTCGACCCATCCGAGCACAACACGCTGCGCGACCTCGTGCGCTCGCACCGCGGCTTCGAGCGCGTGAAGCTCAGCAATCTCACCGAGGAGCAGGCGGCGACCTTCGCCGTGCGGCGTCATCGCTTCTCGGGAGTGGACATCCAAGAGGCGCTCGTGCGCCACTATCCGTTCGATGAGGCGAGCGCGCATGCGATCGGCTACGTCGGCAGCATCAGCCTCGCGGATCTCGAGCGCATCGACCGCAGCGACTACGCCGCGACATCGCATATCGGTAAGACCGGCATCGAGCGGTCGTACGAGGCGCAGCTGCACGGCCACGTGGGTTACCGCCAGCAGGTCGTGAACGCGCAAGGCCGCGTGCTGTTCGACCCGGCCGCCGAGACGCAAGCCGCGGCCGCGAACGCGATGATGGCCGGCGTGCCCGCGACGCGCTCGCCGGTCCCGGGCAACAACATCGTGCTGTCGATCGACATGCGTCTGCAACTCGCCGCGCAAGAGGCCCTCGGAGAATTCCGCGGCGCGGTCGTCGCGATCGATCCGCGCAACGGCGACGTGCTGGCTCTGGTGAGCACGCCGGCGTTCGACCCGAACAGGTTCGCGGGCGGTCTGAGCCGCGCCGATTTCGTCGCGCTGAATACCGATCTCGACAAGCCGCTGTTCAACCGCGCGCTCGCGGGCGTCTACCCGCCGGGATCCACCGTCAAACCGTTCATCGCGCTGACCGCCTTGCAGCACGAGAGCATCGATCCGAGCAAAGAGCTGTACTGTCCCGGGGAGTGGCGCCTGCCCGGTTTCACGCACAAATATCGTGAAGGCCGCGGTGGAGTGCACGGGGCCACGGACCTGCACACCGCGATCGTGCGGTCGTGCGACGTTTACTTCTATCAGCTTGCGACCGCTGATCGGCATCAACGACCTCGCGGGCGGCCTCAGAGCGTTCGGCTTCGGTGCCGCGACGGGCCTCGACATCAACGGCGAGAACCCCGGCGTCGTGCCGTCACCGGAGTGGAAGAAGAAGCAGTTCGCTCGCCGCGAAGATCAGGTGTGGTTCCCCGGCGAGACCGTCATCACCGGCGTCGGACAGGGCTACATGCTCGTCACGCCGCTCCAGCTCGCGCACGCCGAGGCGACGCTGGCCGCGCGCGGCGTCCGGCACACCCCGAGGCTCCTGATCGGCGTGGAGAATGGCGTCACGAGAGAGGTGGCGTGGTCCGAGCCGACCGCGGTGGCGGCTGTCGAAGATCCCGCACCCGAGCACTGGGACTTCGTGCGTGATGCGATGGTCGGCGTGACGGCGGAGGCGCGTGGGACTGCGGCCGCTGCGATGAAGGGCACGACCTACAAGGTGGCCGGCAAAACCGGCACGGCGCAGGTTTTCACCGTCGGGCAGGACGAGAAATACCGCGAGGCCGAAGTCGACGAGCGCCTACGCGACCACGGGTTGTTCGTCGCGTACGCCCCGGCCGATGCGCCGCGCATCGCGCTGGCCGTCATTGTGGAGAACGGCGGCGGCGGCGCCCGCGCGGCCGCACCGGTCGCGCGCAAAGTATTCGACGCGTATTTCGCGGCGGAGGGCTATGTCGCTAGCGAGCCTTGAATGGGGCCGATCGAGCGGCACGGGACGGAAGCCGGGCGGCTTCCGCGGCCTCGTGATCGACGTGCCGCTGCTCGTGATACTGATCTTGATCGTCGGGATCGGATTCGTGGTGCTCTACAGCGCGCTCGCGGCCGACGCGGGCTTGCTCGCGCGCCAGGGCTTGCGTTTCGGTCTCGGCCTTGCTGCCTTCTTGTTCTTCTCGCAAATTCCGCCGCGCTACCTGCGCATCTTCACGCCGTGGGTGTTCTTCCTCGGCGTCGGACTGCTGCTGATCGTGATGGTGGAGGGCGAGATCGGCAAAGGCGCTCAGCGCTGGCTCGATCTCGGATTCGTGCGGTTCCAACCGTCGGAGCTCCTGAAGCTCGCGGCGCCGATGATGGTGGCTTGGTTCATGCACGAACGGCGCCTGCCGCCTACCTTCCTGCAGGTGGTCACGATGACCTTGATCGTGCTCGTGCCCGCACTGCTGATCGTGGAGCAGCCCGACCTCGGCACGGCGATGCTGGTGCTCGCGGCCGGCGGCCTAACGATCCTCCTCGCGGGCATCAGCTTCCGCGTGATGATAGCCGTGGGACTGCTCGGCGCCGCGGCCGTGCCGCTGCTGTGGGCCTACATGCGCGACTACCAGCGCGCCCGCGTCTTCACGTTCCTGAATCCCGAGTCCGACCCGCTCGGCACGGGCTACAACACGATCCAGGCGAAGATCGCGATCGGTTCTGGCGGGTTGTTCGGCAAGGGTTGGATGAACGGCACGCAAGCGCATCTCGAGTTCCTGCCGGAACGCTCCACCGATTTCATCTTCGCGGTGATGGGCGAAGAGTTCGGCCTGCTCGGCTTGCTATTGCTGCTCGTGCTGTATATCGCGCTCGTGGGTCGCGGCCTCTACATCGCGGTCGAAGCGCAAGACACGTTCACGCGACTGCTCGCGGGAGCGTTGAGCCTCACGTTTTTCTTCTACGTGTTCGTGAATGCCGGAATGGTCTCGGGGCTCTTGCCGATCGTCGGCGTGCCGCTGCCGCTCGTGAGCGCCGGCGGCACTTCGATGGTGACCCTGATGGCGGGTTTCGGTATGCTCGCGGCGATTCACGCACACCGGAAGTTGCTCGCGCCATGATGGCTGCCAAGACGATCATCAACGTTGCCACCGCGCTCGTTGGATTCGCCGCGTGTGCTGGCCTGCTCGTCGGCGGCGCGGCGCGCGCGGACAACGAGGAGGCGGTCACGAAGGCCCGCGGCGCGTTCATCGACAAGATGGTCGCGGATCACGGTTTCGACCGCGCTTCTTTAACCAAGTCGCTCGGCTCGGCGACGATCGATCAGAAGATCCTCGACGCGATGGCGCGTCCCGCGGAGCGCGTCGTGCCGTGGTACGAGTACCGCGCGATCTTCATCAACGATGCACGGGTCGCGGCCGGCGTGCGGTTCTGGACCGAGCACGCGGCCACGATCGAGGAGATTTCCAAGCGCTACGGCGTCGCGCCGGAGATGCTCGTGGCGATCGTCGGCGTCGAGACGTACTTCGGGCAGCGCATGGGCAGGTACCGCGTTCTCGACGCGCTCGCGACGCTCGCGTTCGCGTATCCGCCGCGCGCGAAGTTCTTCGCCGGCGAGCTCGAAGAATTCTTGCTGCTGAGCCGGGAGGAGGGCCTCGATCTCACGGTGCCGCTCGGCTCGTACGCGGGCGCGATGGGCGCCGGCCAGTTCATCCCGTCGAGCTATCGTGCGTACGCCGTCGATGCGAACGCGGACGGCAAACGCGACATCTGGTCCGACTGGGAAGACGTGCTCGGCAGCGTCGCGAACTACTTCAAGGTCCATGGCTGGCGCACGGGCGAGCCCGTGGCCGCCTCCGCGACGCGCTCGTCCGACTGGAAGGGATCGGAGCCGACCAACAGCCTCGATCTCGGCGAGACGGTGGGCTCGCTCGCGAAGATGGGCTACGTGTTCACCACGCAGCAGGGCGCCGAAACGCCGGCCGCCGCCTACGCACTCGAGGCGAAGGGCGGAGGATCGGAATTCTGGATCGGCTATAACAACTTCCGCGTGATCACGCGCTACAACCGCAGCCCAAAGTACGCGCTCGCGGCGCACCAGCTCGGTCAGGCGATCCGAACGGGCTATGAGGCGGCGCGCGCCAGCGCGGCTGCTGCCGCCAACGTCACCGTGGCCGAGGCCGCGGTGGACGGGAGCCGGACGGAGTGAAACGCGCCGGGCACCGAGCCGGCCTCGCCATCGGCGTATTGCTCGCGGCCGCATTGCAGTGGGGGCTGCTCGAGCCCGAGCTCGTTCGTTCGCCCCGACGCGAACGCGAGCTCGTCGAGTCCCTCGGGCGCCGACTCCCTGAATTCGCAGCGCAGCGGGCGCGGCAATCCGCCGTTCTATGACGTGCTCGGCAAGCGCTACCACGTCTTGCCGAGCAGCGACGGTTATCACGCGCGCGGCGTCGCGTCTTGGTACGGCCGTGACTTCCACGGGCTCGCGACCTCGAGCGGCGAGACCTACAACATGCATGCGATGACGGCCGCGCATACGACGTTACCGATTCCGACCTGGGTCGAGGTCACCAACCTCGCGAACGGCAAGCGCGTCGTGGTGAAGGTCAACGATCGCGGCCCGTTCGTCGATAACCGGTTGATCGACTTGTCGTACGCCGCGGCGCTGCAGCTCGACATGGTGCGCAACGGCACCGCGCGCGTAGAAGTGCGTGCGCTCGGCGCAACGCCGGTCAGCGAGCCGCCGGTCACCACGACTGCGAGCGCGCAGCCGCCGCTCGCGCCGCCGGTGCTCACGGCACCGATTGCGGTGCCCGCAGACGACTCGCCCGCGGCGCAGCCGCTGTTCGTCCAGGTCGGCGCGTTCGGCGAACGAGCCAACGCGTCGCGGCTCGTCGAGCGGCTGCAGGTCAACGGGTTCGTGAACGCGTTCGTGGTGACGGACGGCGACGGCCGGCGCGTGCTTCATCGCGTGCGGCTCGGGCCGCTGCGCGACGCGCAGGAGTTCGACCAGGTGAGCGCGCGGCTACGCTCGCTGGGTTTCGGCGAATCGCAGCTCGTCACTGCGCGCTGAGTTGTTCGAGCAACGTCTCGGGGTAGACAAACGATGAGTCGGGCTTTGATCGCTGTGCTGCTCGTGTCGCTCGCCGCCGCTGTGGGTGCGCAAGAGGTGAAGGTTGCGGCGCCGCCGAAGATCGCGGCTGCGAGCCACTACCTCGTCGATTTTTCGACCGACACCGTGCTCGCGTCTGGCAATGCGAACGAGGAAGTCGAGCCTGCCAGCCTCACGAAGCTCATGACCGCCTATGTCGTGTTCAAGGCGCTCGACGAGGGCCGGATCCACATCGAAGACGAAGCGCTCGTCAGCGCGAAGGCTTGGAAGACGGGCGGCACGCGGATGTTCATCGAAGTGAACTCGCACGTGAAAGTGGCCGACCTCCTGCGCGGCATGTTGATCCAGTCGGGCAACGACGCCGCCACCGCGCTCGCCGAGCACGTCGCGGGCTCGGTCGAGGGGTTCGTCGGGCTGATGAATGCCGAAGCGGACGCGCTCGGGATGAAGAACTCCGTGTTCCGCAACCCGACCGGACTTCCCGCGCGCGGGCATCACAGCAGCGCTCACGACTTGGGCGTTCTCGCGAAGGCGATCATCACGCGCTTCCCGAGCTACTACGGGCTCTACGCGGAGCGCGAGTTCAGCTACAACGGCATTGCGCAGCACAATCGGAACCTGCTCCTGTGGCGCGATCCGACCGTCGACGGCATGAAGACTGGCTACACCGACGGCGCGGGGTACTGCATCGTGAGCTCGGCGGTTCGTGACGGCATGCGGCTGATCGCGGTCGTGATGGGTGGGAAATCGCCGAAGATCCGCAACGACGCCGCGCAGGCCTTGCTCAACTACGGCTTCGACAACTACGAGACGCACAGGCTCTACGCCGCCGGCGAGGCGCTGAGCAGCGCGCGCGTCTGGGGCGGCCAACCGGAGGCGGCGCAGCTCGGTCTGGAGCACGACCTGTTCGTCACGATCCCGCGCGGCCGCTACGACGCGCTGACAGCGACGATGAACTTGACCACCCAGCTCGTGGCCCCCGTGGAGCAAGGGATACACGGTCGGCGAGGTCAACGTGTCGTTCGGCGGCAAGCCGCTCTTGGTGCAGCCGCTCGTGTCGTTGAAGCCCGTCGTCGCAGGCGGCCTCTGGACGAAAGTGGTGGACGAGATCAGTCTCTGGCTCGAGTGACGTCCGATCTTTCACTCCTCACTTTCCCCTGCGACTTGCCGATCAAAGTGCTCGGCCGCAACGAGCCCGAGTTCCGCGCCGCCGCCCTCGCGATCGTGCGCGCGCACTATGGCGACGAGCACAGCGTCGCCGAGCAGCTGAGCCGGCAAGGCGCCTACCTGAGCCTCACGATCACCGTCCGAGCGGAGACTCGAGCCCAAGTCGACGCGGTATATCATGACCTCGTCGCCGAGCCGCTGATCCTGATGGTGTTGTGACCGCCCGTACGCTTCCGCCCGCGATCCTCGATCTCGGCGTCCGTCCGCTGCAGGGCGTCTGGGCCGACATGCAGGCCTTCACGAATACGCGCGCCGCGGACACTGCGGACCAGATTTGGTTCGTCGAGCATCCGCCGGTGTTCACGCTCGGCATGCGCGCGGATCGAGCGCACCTGATCGCGCCGGGGGACATTCCGGTGGTGCAGATCGACCGCGGCGGCCAAGTCACATACCACGGCCCGGGGCAGGCGGTCGTCTACGTTCTGCTCGATCTGCGCCGCCTCGGCCTAAACCCGCGCACGCTCGTGCAGGCGCTCGAGAGTGCGGTGATCGACACGGTGGCGGACTACGGCGTGAGCGCTCACGCGCGGCGCGACGCACCGGGCATTTATGACGATTCCGGCCGCAAGCTCGGCGCCGTGGGACTGCGCGTGCGGCGGCATTGCTCGTATCACGGCCTCGCGGTGAACGTGGCCATGGATCTGACGCCGTTCGAGGGCATCAATCCGTGCGGATACGAGGGTCTCGAGGTGACGGACCTTCGCACGCTCTGCGGTATCGAGGATCTCGGGCGATTCCGCGCGGATCTCACGCCGCGGTTGTTGCAGCGGCTCAGGCTTTGTTGAGGTTCGTGAGGTAGTTGCCATACGTGAGCACGAAGCCCACGACGATCCACACGAGCCAGACGAAGCGCGTGAGCTCCGGCATCCACGCCTTGCGTGAGAGCCAGTAGCTCACGGCCGGTACGGCGCAGACTGCGCCCGTGACGAACACCAGCACCGCGGTTTCGATCGCGACGTCCAGCGCCGGAATCTGGTCGAGGCCGCGGCCGCGAAGCATCGAGTTCAAGATCGCGAGCAGCGCGCTCGCGCCGATCAACGCAACCCAATGCGCGAGCCCGAGCCACGGCTTCTGCTCCCGGACGCCAGGATCGAGGTTTTCCTTCGACAGGATGTAGATCGACGACGCTCGTTTGAAGCCGCGCTTCGTCGAGATCGCCTTGAGCCACAGAAAACCCACTAGGCTCGCGAGCACGAGCAGCGTGACGGCGTGGGCGATGCGTGCGGTGTGCGAGATCAGCGCCGCGGCGCCGACCGTGACGACCGATCCCGTGACCGCCGACGCGCCGAGCTCGATGACCCAAGGCTCCTGGCGGTTGGCGATCCACAAGTGAATCACCAAGAGCAAGAACAGCTGCGGGAAGGCGGCGTACTGGAGCGCCGGCATCTGCGCCGGCAGCAGCTCGTTCTCGAGCATCGTCGCGATCAGCAGCGTCGCGATGACGGCGACGACGTAGACCGCGTAGTCGCGAGCGAAGCGGTTCGGCGCCACGACGAGATGCGTGCGGGCTGCGGCGAAGAACGCAGCCGTGAGTAGCACGCTCGCGAGCAGGACGAGGTAGGCAATGCCGAGCGTCGCGAGGCCGATGCCGCGGCTCTGCAATGCGATCGTGAGATCAAACGCGCCGGCCGGTTCCATCGGAGCCTCGGGCTATTTCTCTGCGGCGCTCTTGTAGGCTTCGGGACTGTCGGTCGCGAGGAATTGATACTTGCGCTTCCACGAGTCCGACGACTCGCTGAGTTTCTTGATCGTGGCTTCGTGCTCTTTGATCGTGCCCATGAGACGCGTGACGGATTGCTCGCGCTCCTTGAGCTTGGCTTCGAGCTCTGGTGAAGGAGCAGGAGGCGCGCTGGCCCGTTCGGCCAATGCTTCGCGCAGCGTCGCGACTTCGCGCTCGAGCGCATCCATGGCGCTGCGGTCCTTCTCGGAAATAGCTTTGAGGCGCACGGTCTCCGATTCGCTGCCGCGCAGCTTCGCGAGCTTGCGCTGCTGATCGTCGACGTCGTTCTGCATCTGCGTAATGACGCCGTTCTTGGTCTCGATCTCCTTCTGGAAGCGCTCGATGTCCTTCTGCAGGCGCTCGATCTCTTGGTCCTTCTCGCCGCCGGATTTCTGCAGCATGCGAGCGGCTTTGAGGTCCGTCTCGAGCGTCTGGATCACTTCCGCCTGCGCGGTCAAACGCTGCTCGAGCGATGCCGCGTTCGACTGCGACGTCGCGAGCTGCTCCTTCGCCTGCGTCGAGCCGTGCTGGCGCGCGATCGCCTCTTCGGCTTCGTTGAGATCCTGCTTCAGCGTCTCGATGCGCTGCAGCAGCTTCTGTTGGTTCATCTCCGCGGCGGCTTTGTAGGTGCGCAGCCCGTCGAGGCCCGCCTTCAGCGCGACGTTCGACTTCGCCTTCGCGCGGAGCGCGGCGAGCAGCTTCGCGACGAGCCCTTTGCGGCGTTTCACGAGGCGTTCGAAATGAGCGGCCCTGCCGAGGCGATACTTCGCCTCCTCGTAGCGCTCTTCCGCTTCCTCCGCCCGCTCTTGGAGCTTGGTCATGCCCTCGCGGCGCTCGTTCGCGAGCTCCGCGAGGTTCTCGGCGTTGTCCTTTTCCTCTTTGAGCTCGGACTCCAGGCCCGCCATCTGCTCGCGGACTTCGTTGCGCTGGCTCTCGACCTCGCGCTGCAGCTCGGTGAGGCGCCGAATCTCTTCGTCTTTCTGGGCCGCCGCCGACGCAGCCGCGTCCGAGCGCGTGAGCACGTCCGACAGCTCGTTCTCGAGCCGGCCCTTGTGACTCCGAAGCAGGTCGAGCTCGCGGTTCGCGCCGAGCAGCGTGTCGCGGAGGCTCGACAGCTCGCGATCGTTCGCCTCGAGCATCGCGCGTGCCTGCTCGAGCTCTGCGGAGAGCGTGCCGAAACTGGCGTTGCTCTCCGAGATCTCGCGTGCGAGCTCGCGCTCGCGCTCCTCGAACTGGCGGTCGCGGTCTTGGAACCCGCGCTCGCGCTCCTGGACCTGCAAGTCGCGGTCGGCGAGCTGCCGATCGCGGTCGGCGATCTGTTGATCGCGGTCCGCGAGCTCGCGCTGCCGGTTCTCTAGCTCCTGGTCCCTCTGCTCGAGCTGGCGGCGCTGGCTCGCGAGCTCCTGATCCTTCTCGTCGAGCTGGCGGCGCCGCTCGTCGAGTTGCAGGTCACGCTCCGAGAGCCGCTGGTCGCGTTCCGCGACGGCTGCCTGAAGACTCTGGGTCGAGGCGGCGGAGTCGCGCTCGGCCTGCTCGCGCTGCGCGAGCGTGCTGCGCACCTGATTCAGCTCGGCGCCGGAGCTGTCGGCGTGTTGACGTGCTTCCGCGAGCTGCGCGCGCAGCTGCTCGCGCTCGCTCTGCGCCTCGGCGACGGCGATCCGATCGCTCTCGGCGCGACGGCGCACGTCGGCGAGCTCCGTGCGCAACTGCTCGCGCTCGCTATGCGTCTCGGCGACGGCGCTCCGATCGTTCTCGGCGTGGCGACGCGCCTCGGCGAGCTCCGTGCGCAGCTGCTCGCGCTCGCTCTGCGTCTCGGCGACCGCCATCCGATCGCTCTCGGCGCGACGGCGCGCTTCCTCGAGATCGCGCGCGAGCGCGGTGACGTCGGCGTCGCGTTGCGACAAGTTGTCGCGCATCTGCTGCTCGCGCTGGCGTAGCTCGGCGCGGACCTGCTCCGCTTCCGCGGACAGCTCTAGCAGCCGATGCTCGCGCTCGGCGACGGTCGAGCGCACGCGCTCGAAGCCTGCTTGCGCCTCGCGGCTCGCGCGCTGCTCCTGGTCGAGTTGCGTGCGCGCTTGCGCGAGCTCTGCTTTGAGCGCGGCGCGCGCGCTGTGAGCTTCCGTGAGCGCCTGGTCGATGGTCGTGACTTGTCGGCGCAGCGTCTCGATTTGCGCCTGGATCTCGAGCGAATGGCCGCTGTCGGAGCTCGCGGCCTGGGCCTCGCGCAGCTCGTTGAGCTCGGATTGCAGCTCGCGCGAGCCGGCTCTCGCGCTGCTCGAGTTGCCAGCGCAGGTCCTCGACCTCTGCGGAGCTCGCGAGGGAGGTCGGTGCTGCACCTGGCGCGTCGAGAGCGGAAGCCGGCGCGGCGTTGTCTTCGGAGTGCGGCGCGGCGCTTTGGTCGCCGCGCAACTTCTCGATCAGCGCGTCGCGCTCGATGATCTCGCGGCGCAGGCTCGCGAGCCGGGTCTTGTAATCCTTGGTTTCGGTGTCGATGTCCTCGGCCTTAGCCCGCCAGAAGTTGATCTCCTTCTTGGTGAGCTTCTCCGGGCCGGACTCCGCGATCTCGAGCTTCTTCTTCAGCTGAGCGACTTTCGCGCGCTCGGCCTCGGCGATCTCCTCGAGATGGCTCGCTTGCTGCTGCCAGCGGATTCGCTCGGCCTCGACGGCCTCGAGCTTATGGGTCAAGACGTCGAGCTGTTCCTCGAGCTTGGTTTTCGGCGCTCTCTTGCGTTTCAACTGCTCGTCGAGATCGGAAGCACGGGCTTCCGAATCGCGTAGCGCGTTCTGCAAGAGTGAGAATGCCTGTTCGGCTAATTCCCGTGGGTTAGCCATCGCTCGGTGTGTTAGTGAACAGAAGTGCCGGGAAGCCTACCGTGCTTTAACAAGGTGAACGCGGTATTCAGTCACGTTTTGACATAAAGGGCCGTGGCATACTGCCATGAACGTCCTAGAGGAACCAGCGTGCCCGCAGGCGTAACCGTGGCTCAGGCCTTGCTGCGAGGGGACCGAGCCGCGGCCGTTCGACTCGCCGGCAGACTGCTCCAACCATTGAACGATAATTTCGTCGAGCGCCCGTGGGGCGGCCTCGCCATGCACGCGTTCAAGCGGTCGCAGGCGTCGTCGAACGCGCGGATCGGCGAGGCGTTCGAAATCGCCGCCGACGACTCCGACGAAGAGGCCCGCCGCTATCCGAGCTCGATCCGGCTCGACGACGGCTCGACGTTGAGCTTGGCGTCGTTGCTCGCGGCGCACGGCGAGACCTTGCTTGGTGCGGACTTCGTTGCGCGGCACGGCAAACGTTGGCCGATGCTGCCGAAGACTCTCGCCGTCGCAGAGCTGCTGTCGGTGCAGGCCCATCCGCCCGGCAATACCGAGGTCTATGTGATCATCTCCGCCGACGCGGGCGCGACGATCCGCTTGGGTTTCAGGACGGACGTCGACGCTGCCGTGTTCGAGGCGCGCGCCGCCGATGGGCGCCGACTGCAGCAGCGCCTGCTCGAGCTGTGCGGCGCGGCGCTCGATGGCGACACGCTGCAGAGTCTGCTCAAGCCTTGGCTCGCCGCGCGCGGCGCGACGACTGCGGCGCTCGAGCCGCGCATGCGGCCGGTGCTCGGCGAGCGCTGGGAGGAGGTCGTGAGCGTGCTGCGCTCGCTGCATCATCTGTACTGGGAAGTGCTCGACCTCATGAACGAGATTCCGGTAACACCCGGTCAGGTCATCTATAACGCGACACCCGCCCAGGTCGCAGCCGCGCGCGGGTGCGCGCGCTCCGCCGAGGTGCACGCGCTCGGCAACACCGCGGGACGCGAAATACTCGCGCTCGAGATCCGTAAGCCGGGGCCGACATTCCGCGCGTGGGACAACGTGCGGTTCCCGCTGCGCGACGTGGATGTCGCCGCCGCGATCGCGGCGTTGAACCTGAAACACACCGACCCCGCGGAGTTCGTCGCGGAGCGCCGCGCGATCCCAGGCCGGCCGGGCGTCACGTGCTCCGTGGACTCCGAGGACTATCGGCTCGAGCACCTCGAGCCGACGGCGCTCGCCGCAGTCGACGTGCCGGCGTCGGAGCCGCACAGCCTCCATGCGCTCGCGGGCGCGGTCACCGTCTATGCATCGGACGGTACCGTCGTCGGGCGCTTGGCGCGCGGCGATTCCGCGCTCGTGCCGATTGGCGTCGGCGCGTACAGAGTCGCGGCCGACCTCGAGCCCGCCGCGGTTCTCAAAGCAGCGCCCGCAGCCCGTGGCCGCTGAGCCCACACGCAGCGCGACGCTCGCGGTCGATCTCGACGCGCTCGCGCGTAATTTCGCGAAGCTTTGCGGCGCGGCGGGGCCGGCGGAATGCGCGGCCGTGGTCAAGTCGGATGCCTACGGCCTCGGAGTCGAGCGGGTCGCGAAGCGGCTGGTGCGCGAAGGCTGCCGGCGGCTGTTCGTCGCGACCGCGGCCGAGGCGCGCGAGCTGCGCGCGCATGCGCCGACCGCGGACATCTACGTTCTCGAAGGCGCACGCGAAGGCCAGACCGACACGCTCGTCGCGGCGCGCGCGGTGCCCGTGCTGAATTCGCTCGAGCAGATCCGGCGCTGGACGGGACGCGCGGTGCTGCAGGTCGACACCGGCATGGGCCGGCTCGGGCTGAGCGCCGCCGAGGTAGAGCAGCTCGCCGCACGGCCCGATCTGCTCGGGCGCGTGGCAGTCGAGCTCGTGCTCACGCACTTCGCATGCGCCGACGAGCCCGAGCACCCGCTGAACGCGGATCAACTGCGCACGTTCGATCGCTTGCGCAGGCTCTTGCCGGCGGTACCCACGTCGATCGGCAATTCGGCTGCGACCTTGGCCGACCCGCGGCAGCACGGGGACATCGTGCGGCCCGGCATTGCGCTCTACGGCGGGAATCCTTTCTCCGTCGGTGAGAATCCGATGGAGACCGTGGCGACGCTGACTGCCCCGATCGTGCAGATCCGCGACGTCGCGCACACCCAGACCGTCGGGTACGGCGCCACTTACGTTGCGCAACCGCCTGCCCGGCTTGCGATCGTCGGTGCCGGCTACGCCGACGGCTATCCGCGTGCACTCGGTAATCGCGGCGCCGCGGCGCTCGCGGGCCGGCGCGTGCCGGTCGTGGGCCGAGTGTCGATGGATCTTCTGTGCGTCGACGTCTCGGGTGTGGCGCCCGAGGCGGCCCGCGTCGGCGCGCCGGTCGAGCTCATCGGCCCGACCATTACGGTCGACGAAGTCGCGGCTCACGCCGGCACGATCAGCTACGAGGTCCTCACGGGACTCAGCCCGCGATTGTGTCGCGAGTATCGCGGCGCGTGACGTCTTCGCTTATCTTGCCGCAATGAGCCAGCTGGAGAGCATGACGAGCGTCGATGGCACGATCACGCCGCACCGCGGACGCGCGCGTGCCCGTGCTCGACCGCGGGTTCCTCTACGGGGATTCGATCTACGAGGTGTTCCGCACCTACGGCGGCGTGCCGCTGTTCTACGACGAACATTGGCAGAGGCTCGAAAACTCGGCCGGGTTGATCCGGATGCGGATCGGCGTGTCGAAGGATGAGCTCACGGCGGCGATCCGCGCGACGATCGCCGCGACGGGTGCGCCGAAGCTCGGCCAGGACGTATACGTGCGCTACACCGTTACGCGCGGCGAGGGACCGGTGGATCTGTACCCGTCGCCGGAGATCAAGACGCGCTACGTGATCATCGTGCGGCCGGTGCCCGTCTGGAACCCCGAGTTCTACGCGCGCGGCGTGCGCGCCGCGATCGCGTCGACGCGGCGCAATCCGTCGAATGCGCTCGATCCGAACATCAAGGGCGGCAACTACTTGAACAACGTGCTCGGTGTGATGGACGCGCGTGCGCTCGGCGCCGACGACTGTGTGATGCTCAACGAAGCGGGCCTCGTGACCGAGGCGTCGAACAGCAACGTGTTCTTCGTGATCGACGGCGAGCTCGTGACGCCGGCCCAGACCGCGGGGAACCTACGCGGGCTCACGAAGGCGGCGCTGCACGACGCCTGCCGCGCGCGCGGTCTCGCAACGCGCGAGCGCGACATCGCGGCGGACGAGTTGCCGCAAGCGACGGAATGCTTTCTCACGAGCGCGACGCGCGAGGTGATGCCGATCGTGACGCTCCGCACGCTCGAAGGGACCGAGCTGCGCTTCCCGGACGGTGGCGGCGGCGTGACGCGGCTGGCCGCGGCCTACTACAAGGAGTACGTGGCGGAGTACGTCCGCACACACGAGCACCTGCGCTTGTTTTGACCCTAGATCGATCTCGCAGTGGCGGCCAGTCGCCTATCGTTCTCGCCTGTCCGCCGCGGCGGGCGCCGCTTCCAAGGGATTTTCGCGCGGCACCGCGGTGCGACTCCTGTAGTGTTCGGAGCCACATAGGTCGTTGAGCTCGTTGGACAGCTTCGCCGCGAGGAAGGCGATCTCATCGAGGCGTTCTACAGACGCCGGCTGCTCGTGAATGTTGAACTGCTCGACGGTCAAGACCGCGTCGAAGATATTTTCGGCGATCCGCCTCTCCAGTGCTTCAAGGCGCCGGCTCTGAAGGGTAGTGACATGTTGGTCGGACACTTTGACGTACCCCTCTAGGGCGATCCATTAGACAAGTCAGAAAGAAATCGCATGCGAGCCCGGTTCAGCATCTGACATAGCTCCGCGGACGGCGGTGTTCGATAGAATTGCGGACAGCCCGCCCTTCGGGCCACGACGTGTCCGCAACGGGGCGCGCCAACAGTTGGGCGAACTCCTCGGCGGCCAGCGGCTGACTCAAGCAAAACCCTTGTCCTTCGGAGCAGTTCTTCGCCTGCAGGAACGCGAGCTGCTCTGGTGTTTCTATTCCTTCCGCAACGGTGCGTATGTTCAAGGTCCTTCCCATTTGGATCACGGCGGACACGATGCACGCATCGTCCGCATTCGTCGCCAGCCCGTGCACGAACGCCCGGTCGATTTTCAGGGTGTCGATCGGGAAGTGCCGCAAGTGGCTCAAGCTCGAGTAGCCGGTGCCGAAGTCATCGAGCGCGAGACTCACGCCGGTGTCCTTGAGAGCGTCCATCACGGCGGCCGTCGACTTCGAATCTTGCATCAAAAAGGTTTCGGTCAGCTCGAGCTCCACGCAGCGCGCGGGGAGGCCCGTCTCGGTCAGGATGGTCCTCAGGTTGGCGACGAAGTTCTTGTGGCGCAATTCCACTGCGGAGATGTTGATCGCGACGCGCATCGGAACGAGGCCCGCCTCCTGCCACTCCCGCGCCTGGCGGCAGGCCTCGCGCAGCACCCACTGGCCGATCGCGACGATGAAGCCCGACTCTTCCGCGATCGGCACAAACTCGTCCGGACCGACGAGTCCGCGGACCGGATGGCTCCAGCGTACGAGCGCTTCTGCGCCGCTGATCGATCCGGTGGCAAGGTCGATTATCGGTTGGTAGTGCAAAACGAATTGGTGCCGGTCGATGGCGTGACGCAGGTCGTTCTCGAGAGATTGGCGCTCTGCCGCACGAACGTTCATGGCCGGCTCAAAGAACTGATAATTGTTACGTCCGCGCTCCTTGGCGTAATACATCGCTGCGTCCGCGTGCTTCATCAGCGTGTCCGCGTCCACGCCATCATTCGGGTAAGTGACGATCCCGATGCTTGCGGTGACCTGCAGACAGTGCTGGTCGACGTAGTGCGGTGCGCTTAGCGCCAGCAGCGCTTTTTCGGCACACACCGCCGCGTCTTCTGCGTTCGTCAATTCCGAGAGGAGAATCACGAACTCGTCGCCGCCCAGGCGGCTTACGGTGTCCGAATTGCGCACGCAGCCTCGTAATCGCGTCGCGACGGAGCGCAGCAGGCGGTCGCCAACGTCGTGGCCAAGGGAGTCGTTGATGTTCTTGAAGTGATCGAGGTCCAAGAACAGCAGCGCTACTTGGTGCGTGTGGCGCTGCGCTAGCGCTAAGGCCAGGGCGAACCGATCGCTCAGCACGGCTCTGTTGGGCAGCTCGGTGAGGCTGTCGTGATGCGCGAGGTAGGACATCTTCAAAGACAACGCGCGAGTCGTGCTCACATCGTGAAAAACCATCACCGCGCCGGTTACCACGCCGCGCCGGTCGTGGATGGGCGCCGCCGAGTCCTCGATCTCGGCTTCGACTCCGTTTCGCCGAATCAGGAGGCAGTTCGGCTTGAGAGAGACCGGCTCGTTGCCCCGGATTGCCAGGGCCATCGGGTTCGGCAAGGGCTGGCGAGTAGCGGCGTCAACGATTCGGAACACCTCCTCGACCGAATGACCTGTCGCATCGTGCCGTGACCATCCCGTGAGCGTCTCCGCAACCGCGTTTAGATAGGTCACTTTATTGGAGATGTCGCTACTCATGACGGCATCGCCGATCGAGTCGAGCGTCACCTGAGCGCGCTCCTTTTCCTCGTACAGTTTTTCAGCGATCGTCGCGCGCTCGAGCATGTTGCGCAGCGCCTTCGGCAGGAGGTAGCCGTCGACGCGAGCCTTCAGAAGGTAGTCTTGAGCGCCCCGTTGTACCGCCAGCTTTGCCGTTTCTTCGTGCTGTGCAGCGCACAGGATCAGGATCGGAACATGCGGTGCGGTGCGAAACAGGCGCTCGAAGGTCTCGATTCCGTAACCGTCGACGAGGAACAGGTCGACTAGTACCGCCGCTATCGTTTGTGTGCCTCCCTGTGCGCCTTCGCTCCTCAACGATTTCAGGCCCTCGGCGCAAGACCTGACCCATTCGACCTCGAAAGCGCCATCGTTGGAGCCTGCGAGCGCGCCCTTGACGGATTCCGCTGCTAGCGGATCGTCGTCTATCAAGAGGATGCGTGGAATGTGAGAGAGCATTGCGCGTCTTGCGGCCAAGAATGGCCGCTGAGTGTGAGCGGAGCATCGCGGACCGCCGGAATCGCGTCTGTTCGTTAGCGCACCTGCAGGCCTGCGGCCCAGCCGTGGCACTGTGCGGTGTTCTATGTGCGCTGGCGCACGAAAGGCCGCGCAAAGCCCGAGTATGTTGGGGGTATGATGGACGCTCAGCGTGAATGGCAGCAGCTCCTGACGAAGTACGCCCTCGCGCGCGTCGTGTATCAACTGGCGGCGGAAGCGGTCGATAGACGCTCACACAACACGGACACAATGATCGCGGCGTTTCTCGCCGAAGACCAAGCCCGTGAGAACCTCGCCGAGGTGCGTCGTCGCATGTACCAAGTCCGTCCGCTTCCTGGCGCACGACTGTCGTCCCACAAGCGGACACCGCAGCAACTCAGCGCCTAGCGATCCACTGATTTCGGAACAAAGACCCCGCCGAAGCGGGGCGCTAGCTGCTTGCTATTGCTTTCGCCCGTCTACCGCGGCAGGCGTTGCTACCTCCGACGGGTCTTCGTGCTGCACCACGTTGCGGCTCCTGTAGTGCTCGGAGCCACATAGGTCGTTGAGCTCGTTGGAGAGCTTTGCCGCGAGGAAGGCGATCTCGTCGAGCCGCTCCGCCGCCGCCGGCTGCTCGTGAATGTTGAACTGCTCCACGGTCAAGACGGCGTCGAAGATGTTTTCGGCGATCCGTTTCTCCAAAGCTTCGAGGCGCCGGTTCGGAAGAGTAGTGACATTTTGGTCGGCCACTGTGACGTACCTCGAGGGCAATCGATTAGGCAAGGCAGATACAAATCGCATGCCAGCGGGCAGCGGTGCGATCGAACCGCGATCGAACCGCGCGGGGATCACGACTTTGATTGCGATCCCGTGAATCCTTCCAAAAAGATGCAGTCCCCGAAGCTCCGTGAGCAGCGCTTTGCTCAACCACATTCGGACCCCCGCAAAGCGCCGCCGTTACGGTAGAATGGCCGCCCTGGGAGCCGGCGGCCGCAAGCCGCGCCGCTAACAACGAAGCTCCCAAGTCGCTGATTCTCAAGCACGCGCCCGTAGTTCAGCTGGATAGAACGTCGGCCTACGAAGCCGAAAGTCGGGAGTTCGAATCTCTCCGGGCGCGCCAATCCCTCCATTCCCGTCCCCATGGACAGCCGACCGTCGCCCGGGTAGAACGGTTGCCATGCGTTATCTCGTGCGCGCGAAGGTAAGAGACGGCCGCGAGCGCGCGCTGCTCGACGCGATCCGCCGCGGGACGTTGGGCCGCGGCTCGGTCGCCGAAGGCGAATACCTGCGCAACATGGCCGACGCGAGAGTCGGCACTGACGGCGTCGTGAAGTGGGTCGAGGTGTGCTTTTGCGCGACGCCGCTCGACGAGGAACGTCCGTACTGGGAGAAGTACTTCGAGCTCTCGCGCATTCAAGAGGCGCACGGCAAGCCGTGCCGCGACCGCGACGGCGTCGAGCCTTGGGCATGCTCGAGCTGCGATTGCACCGAGCGGCTCGAGCGCAAGCTCGCGGAGAAGGGAGAGGCGTTCGTCGACCGGCTGCGGCGCGAGACGGCGTCAAGATAGGAAAGCGCGGCGAAGTCCGCGCCCACAGAGAGGGGGAATCGCTGATGGCGAATCGCAGGCAGTTCTTGCAGGCGGCCGGAGCGGCCGCGGGTCTCGCGGCGCTCGGTGCGCAGGCGCAGCCCGCGCCGGCACGCAAGGAAATCCGGATCGGCGGTCGCCGCGTCAAAGTCGTCGACGTGCACGCGCACTGCGTGTTCCCGGAGGTGACGCAACGCTTACCGGCCGCGAAAGCGCCGCGCGTTGCTCCGCCGACGCTCGTGCTCGGACCCGAGCGCTTCAAGTCCATGGACGAGCGGGGCATCGACGTCCAGGCGCTCAGCGTGAACACCTATTGGTGGTATACCGCCGATCGCGAGCTTGCCAAGCAAATCGTCGCGATCCACGACGAAGGGCTGTCGGCCTGGTGCAAGCTGCATCCCGAGCGGTTCGTGTTCCTATCGTCGATCGCCCTCCAGTACCCGGATCTCGCGGCTGAGCAGCTCGAGCATGCCGTGAAGAACCTCGGCGCGCGCGGCGCATCGATCGGCGGCCACGTCGCCAACGAGCCGCCGTCCACGGCGAAGTACGACGCATTCTGGGCGAAGGCCCAAGAGCTCGACGTGCCGGTGTTCATGCATCCGAACAACGCGCTCAACATTGCTCGCGACGGCGCCCTGGACGGCCGCGGCGGCCTCGGCAACATCGTCGGCAATCCGCTCGAGACGACCGTGTTCCTGTCGCGCATGATCTTCGACGGCGCTATGGATCGCTTCCCGAAGCTCAAGCTCTGTGCTGCGCACGGCGGGGGCTACCTCACGTCGTATCTCGGCCGCAGCGACGCCGCTTGTATCGTCCGCGACGATGCGAATTGCGCGAACAAGCGCAAGCCGAGCGAGTACTTCAAGGACCAAATCGTCGTCGACTCGATGGTGTTCTCGTCGGAAGGTTTACGGCACCTCGTCGCGGAGACCGGCGTGAGCCAAGTCGTCTACGGCTCCGACATGCCGTATTTCTGGCCCGACACGATCGATTTGATCGTCGACGCGCCGTTCTTGAGCAGCGCGGACAAGGAAGCGATCCTGAGCGGAAATCTCGTCAAGATGCTGCGGATCGATTCCTAGCCGAGAGGCCGCTTGATCTTCGTTCGCTATTTGGTATTCGCCGTGGCCGGCGTCGTGGTCGCCGGCGTCTTGTTCTTCGCGTTGAATGCCGCGATCACCGTCACGCGCGACGAGGGCAACGGCATCATCGAGCGCTGGATCATTCGCGCGACCTGCGACAACTACGAGCTGTCGGGCACGGTGCGGGACGCGGAGGGCGCTCCGATCGCGTTCGCGCTCGTCGAGGCCGTATACCTCGATCAGCGGCTCACGACGCGCAGCCGCGGCGACGGCCGTTTCCGGCTCGCCGGCGACCACAAGACCTGCGAGGAGCAGCCCGAGGTCGTATCGGTCTATGTGAGCGCGGACGACTTTCGCGCGAAGCGCCGCGTGCTGCAGTACGGCGAAGCGACGCTCGACGTCGTGCTCGATCGCGCCGAGTTCTGACGGCGTTGGCTTGCCGTGGCTACTGTATCGTCTTGCTCGCTGCGCCCGATTGCGCGCTTTCGGTCCCGGCCGTATTTACCGCCGTCACTGCGAAAAAGTAACTGCCGGGCACCAGGTTCTCGACCACGTAGCTCGTGAGCCCCGCGTTGTTGAGCGTTGTCGAATTCGGATAGCTGCCCTGGGAATTCCCCCAATACACTTTGTACCCCGCGAGATTGGTCAGCGGTGAGCCATCCACGTTTTGCGTCGGCGGTAGCCAATTCAGCGTGGCGGAACCGATCGCAGTCGCTTGCACCGTGACACTGAACGCGGGGAGCGCCGCGCTCGCTTTGGCGTCGCTTACCGTGATGACGATGCCGCTCGTCATGCCCACGTCCCCGGCGCCCGGCGTGCCTTGCAATCGTCCCGTAGACGCGGCGAACGTCGCCCAGGCCGGTTTGTTGGTGATGCCGAACGTCAACGCATCGCCGTTGACGTCCTTTGCCGTGGGCTGAAATGCGTATTGCGTGCCTTGTATGACCGCGGTTGCCGGTGCACCGCTGATCGTCGGCGCAGCATTGGTCGCCGGTGGCGGCGGTGGCGACGTCGGTGCCGTAACGACGATGCCGAACGGCGCGAGCGAAGCGGTTCTCCGCCCGTCGCTGACCGAAATGACGATGTTGCCGTAGGTCCCTGCGTTCCCGACCTGCGGTGTACCCTGCAGCCGGCCAGTCGCTCCGTTGAATGTGGCCCACGCCGGACGATTGCTGATCGTGAACCAGAGTGAGTTGCCATCCGGGTCGCTCGCCACCGGTATGAAGCTATACGCGGCGCCTGCCGCCACCGTCGTTGCCGGCGCTCCGGAGATCACGGGCGCTTGGTTGTTGCTGCCGCTGCGGCGGAACCATCCCGACCACCAGGACGTGTTCTGTGCGAACGAAACTGCGGGCACTGTCGATATCGAGAAAGCGATCGTCACCAAAAGAAGGCGTCTGAAATTGGATGTCATATGCGAGCTCACTTCCCTGTAACTCGCGCGGGCAGTTACAAATTCCGTGCCGTCAAGGCGGAAGTGAGGCGGGCCAATGCCGTCAGCAGTCGTGACGGTAAACAGCGACAGTGGAAAGCGTCACTGTTTGCAGACAGCGAGAAATGCGTTCGAACCAAAGTCTCAGTGATTGCTGACGTAGCGAAGGTCGGCAGAAGCCGACAAGCGGAGCATCGCCACTGGTGCGAAAAGGAGTTGTGGCAAGCTGTGTGCGCTACGCCACACGCGTTGGTCACGAAGAACTAGATCGGACAGCAGCGTCGCGGTTCGGCGACCCGTTCCGTCATCGAGCGAATCCTAGATCCGGAAGAACAGCGCCAGTCGCTCTGTCGGCGCGGGAGTGCGGAGGACTCTCGCGCGAAGCCCTGCGCGCTGTGGTGTGTCGAAAAAAGGCCGGAGCCGAGGGCCATCCCTCGCGCTCCGGCCCCGTTACCCTGGGGTTATCGCCCGAGCGACGCGAGAATGTCGCGCTGGACGATCGGCCGATCGGGATTCGGCGCGTGCACCGAGATGATCCTCGCGTCGCGGATCCCGAGCCGCTCGAGATTCGCGACGAAGACCTGCGTGCCGACGACCGGGGGATTCGGCACGGGATTCGCGGCGGGCGGCAAGTTGAACATGTCGGCGAAGATGACGATGTTCTCCTTCGGCAAGTAGCCGATCAGCATCCCATCCGCGTGCGGCAAGCCCTTGATCTCGTGGACCTCGAGCGTGCGCGTGCCGTCCGTGAATACGCGCTTCTCGGTCATCGTCTCGATCACGGGCTTCTTGCCGGACTTCGACATCGAGTCCGGCGCGAGCGTGCGCGGCGCGGCGAGCGCGTCCTCGAAGAACTTCTTGTTGTTCTCGTGGGTCACGATCGTGACGCCTTCGGCGACGGCAGCGGGCAAGCCGCTCGTATGGTCGAAGTGATGGTGCGAGATGATGCCGTACTTGATCGGCTTGCCGGGGATCACGCGCTTCACTTCTGCGAACACGGCTTGCGCTCGCGCCTCGTTCTGACCCGCGGGCTCGAATAGCACGATCTGGTCGGCGAGCTCGACCGCGAGCGCGACATAGCCGCCCGTGATCCTGAACACTCCGTCGGCGAGCTTTTCCGATGCCGCGGCCGGAGGCGCCGCGGGAGGGCCGCCCGGCGGCGGGCCGCCTGCGCCGGCCGGCGGTGCCGGTGGCGTCATCAACGCCCGGAGGTTCGCGGGGTTCTTCTCCACGCCGAGAACTTGCGCGTCGAACGTCGGCCAGCCGCCGCGCTTTTGCACGATCGCGGTGGGATACTTCAGGCCGTTGTTGTCGCGGTAGTCGCTATAGCTCGTCTCGACGAGCATGTCGCCGAAGATCGGGTTCTCGAGCCAGGTCTCGACCTTCGTGACGAGGTTGTCGCTGTCGATGTAGCCGACGAGCTTGTACGGGGCACCGGACGGCGCCTTGATCGAGGATTCCCAAGTGACGACGTTGAAGCGCTCGCCGCCGACGCTGCGGCGCGCGACCGTTGCGTTGGTGCTGGCCGCACCCCTCAAAAAGCCCCACGGCGTGACCCAGATCTCGAGCTGCTGCGCCCAAGCCGGATTCGCGGACGTGATGTTCTGCGTGAACGCGTTCTGTGCCGCCGGGCCGCCCGTCACGGGTACCGCGACGGTGACGCCGGTCGCAAGCGACGCAGGTCCAGCGAAGTCGATCGTGCGCCGATAGTCGCTTACGTTGACGCGCGGCCACGGATAGTTCGCGTTGTTGTTCTGACCGAGATTGTAGTTAGCACCCGAGCCGTAATAGGTGATCGAGCTCAAGCCCTCGACCCCCATCGCTTTCGATGCGTTGGCGATCACGGTCGAAGCGTTCTGAGCGAACGCCGACGACGCAACGCCGACGCCGGCCAAAACGACCGCCGCTTTCCAGTTGCTTTTCATTGTTTCCCCCGGAAGAGTTTGGTGAAGGCGCAAAGGTAAGGACCGGCCGATTATGGCCTAGGCCCCGCCGCCGTTCATGGCGCCCCAAACAGAAGAATATTCAAGAATCCACGCGGCCTGAGGCACACTAGCGGCGGCGCCGCTACGAGATCGCGGGCGGGAGATTTCAATGGTCTACAAAGGAAGCTGCCACTGCGGCCAAACGGCCTACGAAGTCGAGGGCGAGATCGGCCAAGTCGTGGACTGCAACTGCTCGCATTGCAGCCGGAAGGGCTATCTCTTGTGGTTCGTCCCGCGCACGCAGCTGAAGCTCACGACGCCCGAGAGCCGGCTCGCGGTCTACACGTTCAACAAGCACGTGATCAAGCATCACTTCTGTCCGACCTGCGGTTGCGCGACGTTCGGGCTCGGCGTCGCCCCGAACGGCCTCGAGACGGCAGCGATCAACGTGCGTTGCCTCGACGGCATCGACATCGACCAGTTGCGGCGCGTTCCATTCGACGGACGCGACCTATGACGCTGCAGGTTTGGATCGCGTTCGTCGTGCTCGAGACCGTGCTGTGCTTCACGCCAGGGCCTGCCGTCCTGTTCGTCGTGTCGACGTCGCTCGGCCGCGGCACGCGTGCGGGACTCGGCGGCGCGTGGGGCATCGTCGCGTGCAACACGTTCTACTTCTTGCTGTCAGCGCTCGGTGTGGCGGCCGTGATTCTTGCGTCGAGCCGGTTGTTCAGCGCGCTCAAGTGGATCGGCGCCGCGTATCTCGTATGGCTCGGCTTCAAGATGCTGTGGTCGCACGGCGCGCGCGTCGTAGTCGAGGCCGACCCGCAGGCTCGCTCGCCGCTCGCGGCGCTCGTGCGCGGCTTCGGCGTGCAAGCGGCGAATCCGAAGGCGCTCGCGTTCTTCGTCGCGTTGCTTCCGCAGTTCATCGACGCGCATGCGTCGGTGCCCGCACAGGTCGCGATTCTCGCGATCACGTCCGTCGTGATCGAGTTCGGCGTGCTCGCGTTCTATGTGTGGCTCTCCGTACGCGCGGGCGCCTACGCCGGCGATCGTTGGACGGCGTGGCTGCAGCGCGTGTCGGGCGGGTTTCTCGTTGCGGCTGGGGCGCGGCTCGCACTTACGCGTTCGGCGTAGCAGAATCTGCGGCGCTCGGGGCGCTTTCGGAGGGGGGATTCTTGAGCGACAACTTCACTCGCCGCGACTTCATCGGCGCGGTCGGAACCACGGCCGCAGTCTCGGCACTCGGTCCGCACGCGGCCGCCGCACAGGAGCGGCCGAACGTACCCACCGCAGAACGGCCGAATGTACTATTTATTCTCGCCGACGACCTCGGTTACGGCGATCTGAGCTGCTATGGTCGCCCCGACTACGACACGCCGGAGCTCGATCGGCTCGCGTCGCAAGGCCTCAAGTTCACGAGCAACTATTCGGCGGCGCCGGTGTGCACGCCGACGCGCTGCGCGTTCGTCACGGGTCGCTATGCGCAACGGTTGGCCGTGGGGCTCGAAGAGCCGCTGGGCCGCGAATCCCCCGAAGTCGGCATTCCCGACGGGCACCCGACGATCGCGACGCAGATGCGCGCGGCAGGCTATGCGACCTCGCTGATCGGCAAGTGGCACCTCGGCTGGAAGCCAGAGTTCAACCCCACGCGCCATGGTTTCGACGAGTTCTTCGGCGCGCTGAGCGGCGCGCTCGATTACTTCACGCACGTCGCGCCCGACGCGCGCGGCGCGCCGTTGCCCGATCTCTGGGAGAACGAGACGCGCGTTGAACGCGACGGATACCTCACCGACCTCTTCACCGAGCGCGCGATCGACTACATCACGCGACCGCGCGACAAGCCGTTCTTTCTGAGCCTGCACTACAACGCTCCGCACTCGCCGTGGGAGGGTCCGGACGACGCCGGGCTAGACCACACGGATCACGGTACGGGTCCGATGACCAACGGCGGTTCGCTCGGCGCGTACGCGAAGATGATGCGCAGCTTGGATGGCGGCATCGGCCGCGTGCTCGCCGCGCTGAAGCGCACGCGTCTCGAGCGCAACACTCTCGTGATCTTCACGAGCGACAACGGCGGCGAGCGCTACTCTTACAACTGGCCGTTCTCATTCCAGAAGCTCTATCTCAACGAAGGCGGCATCCGCGTGCCGGCGATCGTGCGCTGGCCCGGCGTCGTCACGCCGAACCAGACGACCGACCAGGCCGCGATCACGATGGACTGGACTGCAACGATCCTCGCCGCCGCGGGCGCGAAAGCCGATCCGCGTTACCCGCTCGACGGCGAAAGCCTACTGCCCACGCTGCGCGGCGAGCGCGCCGTGCACGAGCGCGCGTTCTTCTGGCGCACGCGCACGCGTGAGGCTGCGCGGATCGGCAACTGGAAATACGTGAAGGACGGCGACGCCGAGCATCTGTACGACCTCGACGTCGATCTCGGTGAGAAGAACGAGCTCAAGACGAAGCAGCCTGACGAGTTCGCGCGCGTGAAGAGCCGCTACGGCGCGTGGGCTGCGGAGATGTTGCCGCGGCGCATGTACTAGCGTCTGGATCGAAGAGATAACGGACCGCCGCATCGATGAGAGAAGGGACCGCCGGGCCGACCCCTGAGCTCGAGGAGTTCAGCGATCGCTTCGGTTCCGTCTCCTCGAGCTACGCCAAGTTCCGGCCGAAGTATCCCGCCGGTCTGTTCGATTGGCTCGCGTCGATCGTGCCTGGGCACGACGTCGCGTGGGACTGCGCGTGCGGCAGCGGCCAGGCATCGGTCGATCTCGCGGCGCGCTTCGGGCGCGTGATCGCGACGGACGTGAGCGCGGGTCAAATCGAATCTGCGGCGCCGCACCAGCGCGTCGAGTATCGCGTCGCGCCGGCCGAGACGTCGGGACTGGCCGACGCGTCCGTCGATCTCGTGACGGTGGCGCAGGCGCTGCACTGGTTCGACATCGCTGCGTTCTTTGCCGAGACGCGGCGCGTGACGAGGCGCGGCGGCGCGCTCGCCGTTTGGACGTACGGCGTGCCGAGACTCGGCGATCCGAAATGCGACGATCTCGTGCAGACGTTCTACTCGGTGACCGTCGGGCCCTATTGGCCGAGCGAGCGCGCGATCGTCGAGGCGGGCTATCGCACGCTGCCGTTTCCGTTCGAGGAGATCGTGCCGCCCGCGTTCGCGATGACGGCCGGAGTGGGAGATGGCGCAGTTGCTCGGCTACCTCGCGAGCTGGTCGGCGACGGTACGCTACGTCGCGGCGCACGGCAAGAATCCCGTGCGCGAGCTCGCGGAGGTTCTCGGGTCCGCGTGGGGCGACCCCGAGGTGCCGCGCACGATCTCTTGGCCGCTCACGCTGCGCGCCGGGCGCGTCTAAGCCTTCCCGTTTTCGATATCGGCGCGTGCCGGTGGCATTACGGCGCTGCCACCTGCGTCGCTATGGAATCGCGCATGCCGCGTACCAGGGCTTTGATGATCGCCAAACTCCGCAGATTCTGTGCGCGCGTAGCGCGAAAACTGCTGCCCCGGACTATCTCGAGGCTAGCGAAGCCCACGACGGAGCCGATCTGGACGCCGGGATATAGCCTGGGAAGGTCCGCCTCGTGCAGCACACGCCCGACATTCCCCAGTATGAACTGGCAATGGAGAAGCGGAGTGACGACGGATACACCCCGGTTGATACGATCGACGGCCTCGTCGATGAGCCGCTCGCAGTCGCGGAGATCGTAGAACGCGTTCAGCGCCCGCAGGAACGCGCCGAGGTGCGCGATGCCGTCCCCCGCGGGAAACGCGACGGCACCCGCTGCCTGCCCGCCGAATTGGAGCCCCACCAATCCCCCCTGAGGCTTCACGGTACCGATCGGCCTGCCCTTCGGGCCGTCTACGAGGAAATCGTCGGACCCGTAATGGGCAATCGCTTGCTCAAGATCGCCGACCGCCTTGTGGTTGTGAAACCAGGCCTTCTTGGTCGCGGCCTCGATGATCGATTGGGTATTGAACGCGCCAAATAGGGTACCGGTGTCCCCGCCAGCGAAGGCAGTTGCAATCGTTCCTTCATCATCGGGTAGCGCAACGCCCACGACGGGCACGCCAATGTCATCGTTCGCCAACGCGACCGATGTAATCGTGTTGTTATTGCCGTTGGCGCCCCCGCCAAGGGCGCCGCCATCGAGGTGACATCTATTACACGTAGCGCCGTCATCGCTCGCGAAGTGATCGCGGCCGCGGGCCACACGCGCGTCCTTGAACTCCAGCTTCAGGATGCTGAACTCGGTGGCGTTCACCGTGCCTTGCGCCGCATTTTCTTCTGCCGTCAACGGCCGCCGGCCGAGCCAGCGCTGAAACGCCTCGAGGGCCGCGAGCTCGGCGACGGTGGCGCGGCGAAAATCCACACCTGGAGTCCTGGCTAAGCTCCGCGGGAAGTGCTGGGCGATGGCGCCGGAGGCGAACGCGCGAAAGGAGCCGTCGGCGGCTGCGTCCAAGTGGCCGTGGTGCGTGTGGCAATCGTTGACCCCATCTCCATCGACGTCCACGAACTGCTGTGTCGGTGTGCCCGGCGATCCATCGCCCGACCAACCCAGCTGAGGTAACTCGCGCTCCACACCCGTGCTGCATTCCGCCGGCAGAAGCGGCGTCCCGTTGAAATCGTCGTCGGCCACGACCGCTTCATCAACGTGGGTGGTCAAGTCGAGAGCCTGAATGGCCATGGAGGCGCGGAATATCGGACCTGAATGGCCGCCGTCGTCGAAGCATTCCGGGTTGCTTGCGGGACAAAGAGGCGCAGCTCCACCGGAAATGTTGAACAGCGCATGGGTCTCGATCAGGTTTACGTTTTCAAGCCCCGGCACGTTGCTCGCGAAAACGAGGGCCCGTTCTCGCTTGGTGAGCTTCTTGAGCGTCGCAGGATAAATGTTGTACCCCTCACTCGGAACGTGGCAGGTGCCGCACGTTCGGCCGTTGCCGTTGAACGTCTCCTGCGTGAAGAGTCGAAATCCTTCGTCGATTAGTGCCGCCTGTTGGACAGTCGATTGCGCGTTTGCCGCAGGGGCGAAGAGCGCGCCGACGAGCACCGACACGAGGAGCGAGTGCCTGATCATGGTTGGCCCCTTTGTTCTTATTTTTTCTGCAGGGTCGCTCGGAGTATGTCATCTAGACAGAGGGGACCAGCACCCGCTTTGACATAAAGACGTCGCGGGTTTGGCGCCTGGCGCGGGGAGCATAGACGTTATGTAATGGCGCTCCACGAGATGGAGTTCTACCGTGCGCTCTTTCGCTGTCGACGTTGTCTTGATTACCGGAGCGAGCCGCGGGATCGGCGCCGCCACGGCGCGCCTCGCGGCGCGTCGAGGTTACGCCGTGTGCCTCAACTATCGCAGTCGACGCGAAGCGGCTGAGGAGATCGCGGCGACCGTCGAGTCCGCTGGAGGACGTGCGATCGCTGTCGCGGCCGACGTCGCGATCGAAGCCGACGTCGTGCGCTTGTTCGAGACCTGCGACCGCGAGCTCGGGCGGCTCACCGCCCTCGTCAACAACGCCGGCGTGCTGGAGGCTCAGATGCGCGTCGAAAGCATGAACGCCGCGCGCTTGCAGCGCGTGCTCGCGACCAACGTCGTCGGGGCGTTCGTCTGTGCGCGTGAAGCCGTTCGTCGGATGTCGACGAAGCACGGCGGAGCGGGCGGAGCGATCGTCAACGTGTCGTCCGCCGCGGCGCGTCTCGGTGCCGCGGGCGAGTACGTCGACTACGCGGCATCCAAGGGCGCGCTCGACACGTTGACCATCGGGCTCGCAAGAGAAGTGGCGGACGAAGGTATCCGCGTGAACGGTGTGCGACCGGCGTACATTTACACCGATATGCATGCGAGCGGCGGTGAGCCGGGTCGCGTGGACCGCGTTAAGGATTCAGTGCCGATGAAGCGCGGCGGAACGCCGGACGAGGTCGCGAATGCGATTCTTTGGCTGCTCTCGAAGGAAGCGTCGTTTACCACTGGCACCTTCATCGACGTGACTGGAGGAAAGTGACGACCTCTGATTTCCAGCCCACATTGCGCGGCGCGCTCATCGAGCTCCGGCCGCTGCGCGCGGACGATTTCCCCGCGCTCTACGTCGTGTCGCGTGATCCGAAGATCTGGGAGCAACACCCCTCGCCCGATCGCTACAAGTACGGCGTGTTCGCCGAGTTCTTTCGCGAGGCGATGGCCTCGAAAGGCGCATTGCTCGCAATCGACGCCGACAGGCGCCTCGTGATCGGCTCGTCGCGCTACCACGGCTACGATCCCGTGAAGCGCGAGGTCGAGATCGGCTGGACGTTCCTCGCGTGTTCGCATTGGGGCGGTACGTACAACCACGAGATGAAGCAACTGATGCTGCGGCACGCTTTTCGGTTCGTCGATCGCGTGTTGTTCTTGATCGGCGAAAAGAACCTGCGATCGCGCAAAGCCGTCGAGAACATCGGCGCCACGCTTACGGGCGCGAAGACCGCCGCCGACGGTGTAGAGCGAGTCGTCTATGCGATCACGGTGGACGAATTCACGAAGGGGCTCGGCGCGCGCAAAGTGCTCGGCGCGTCCCGCTGAGGCTTGATCAAGCACAGCGAAGTTGCCGTTCCGATGCAACGAGCACCTCGAAGAGCCCTATTGATCGTCCTCGCCGCCGTATTCGCGAACGGCTGCGGCCGTTCCGAGCCGCCCGCGCCGCCCGCGCCGCCGCCGGAGGCTGCCGCCCCAGCGACCGGGCCTCCAGTCGCTGCGGCGCCCGCGGTTGGCCGCACGCTCGTATTCGATTGCGACGCCGACGTGAGCTTCACCGTTCGCACGGGTCCCGGCGAAGTAGCGCTCTGGGCGCCGCAGGTCCTCGGCGGCGGCTATCACGTGCTCGGCCAAACACGAACCGCTTCCGGCGCACGTTACGAGGAGGGCGACAGCGTGTTCTGGAACAAGGGCGACGCCGCGACGTTCGAGTACGCCGGGCGGAGTTTCACGGACTGTAAATCGAATCCGCGCAAGGTGCCGTGGGCCGACGCGGCGCGGCGCGGCGTGACGTTCCGCGCGCTCGGCAACGAGCCGTCGTGGAGCCTCGAGATCATGCCCGAACGCCTAGCGATGATCACCGAGCTCGGTGTGCGGCGTACCGAGCTCGCGTATGCGGCGCCAACGGTCTCCGGAAACAAGACGACCTATCGCGCTGCAACGGACGGACGTGACCTCGTCGCGGTGGTCGACCGTACGGGCTGCAACGACAGCATGAGCGGCGAAGCGTTCGCGGCGAGCGTGACCGTGACGTTCGACGGCGCGATGTACTATGGCTGCGGACGGTTTCTCTGAAGAAGTACACTACGAGCTCGACAACCTACAGCTCTCGGGGGAAAGCATGAATACGGTCTCACGAAGTCTCGCGCTCGTGGCGCTCAACGCGACGTTGTTCGCCGGCGCCGCCGTGGCCCAGAAGGGCGCCAAGCTCGAAGCGCAAGACTATATCGACATCCGCCAGCTCATCGACGGCTATTCGCGCGTGCTCGAGAACTGCACGAACAGCGGTTACGACTACGCCGACCTGTACACCGACGACGCAACCTTCGGCGTGTCTTCGACCTGGGGCAGCGGCGTCAAAGTCTGGTTTCGCGGACGAGAGCAGCTCGCCGCGGCGGGCGGCGGCGGCAAGAACGGTTGCCGGCCCCCGCAAACGAGCCCGGAGTATCACATCGTCGCGAACGTATTCATCACGCCCACGCCCGAAGGCGCGAAAGCAACGTCAACGCTGTTGACGATGCAGAACAAGACGACCGCGCAAGGGGACCCGATCCATTGGGAAGGGGGCTACGAAGACACGTTCGAAAAGACCGCGAAGGGTTGGCGCTTCAAGTCGCGTGTGCACGTGTGGCCCGAGGTCAAATGGACCGACCGGCCAGAGGACATGCCGCCGCGAGATCCCACGAAGGAATAGGCCTCTTGCCGCTCGCTCTCGACGGGTTCGGCGCGTCCGCATGGTGGCTGATGCGCTGATGTCCGCCGCGCTATAGTCGCGGATGCGCGTTCGTCGTGCGGAGGACAGGGATCGGGGCGAGTGGTTGCGAATGCGGACGGCACTCTGGCCGCACGCGGTCGCCGAGCACGCCCCCGCGATCGACGCCTTTCTCGGCGGTCGGTCCTCCGTCATCGACGAGGCGCTGGTTTGCGAGGCGGATGCCGGCGCCGTCATCGGCTTTGCCGAGCTGCGCGTGCGCAATTACGCCGAGGGCAGCGACCTTGCCGCCGTCCCCCATCTCGAAGGTTGGTATGTCGATCCGGGCTATCGGGCCCGCGGTGTTGGAGCAGCGCTCGTGGCCCACGCCGAGAATTGGGCGAGAGGCCTTGGGTACACGGAGCTCGCGAGCGACGCCGAGATCGACAATACGGGAAGCATCGCCGCGCATCGCGCGCTAGGCTTCGAAGTCACGGACACGATCGTCTGCTTCCTCAAGAAGCTCTGACGCACGCAGCCGCCGGATGCGTGACCTGTCGCAGAGTTGATCGCCGCTACCGATGGCGGGCGTAGGCGCGGCCTAAGCGCTGGCTGCTTTCTTCTTGAGCCCGTCGTCGATCGCGACATTCTCGGGCTTCAGCGTCATGCCGGCGGCTCTCGCTTGGCAGTCGAGCAGGATCGCGAAGTCGCACTCGGTGTGGCCCGCTTGGACGGCCTTGTCGACCATGTCGCGCGCGAGCTGGGTTGCCGGCAGCGTGACGCCGAGCTGCTTCGCGGCCTTGAGCCCGAGGTCGAGATCCTTGCGCAGCAGCACCGGCGTAAACGTCGGCGTCCAGTCGAGGTTCACGAACGCGGGGGTTTTGTAGCGCGAGAATTGCGAGCCCATCACGCTGTTGTTGATGAACTCGAGAAACGCGTGCCGCGGCACGCCGCCTTTCTCCGCGAGCACCGTGATCTCGGCGAGCGATTGCGCGACGACGCCGAGCAGCAGGTTGTGGCAGATCTTCACCATCCGCGCGAGCTCGCCTTCGCCGACGTAGGTGACGCCGACGCCGAGCGCCGCGAGATACGGCTCCGCGATGTCGAACGCCGCGCGCGGTCCGGACGCGACGATCGTGAGCTTGCCGGCGGCGACCACCTTCGCATTGCCGCTCACGGGCGCCGCGAGCATGTCCACGCCGAGCTTCTTGGCCTCGGCACGGACCTTCGCGGAGGCCTCTTCGGAGACGCTCGAGCAGTCGACCACGAGCTTGCAAGCCGCGCCCTTCGTGAGCAGGCCGTCGGGCCCGAGGCACACGGCGATCAGATCGTCGGACGCGGACACCGTCGTGAACACGATGTCGCAGCTGCGAAGATCCGCGACGGAGTCGACGACTTTCGCGCCGAGCTCGCCGAGCGGCTCCACCTTGCTCCGCGTGCGGTTGTAGACCTTGACGTCGTGACCGGCGGCGACGAGGCGCTTCGCCATCGCGAAGCCCATCCGCCCGCCGGCACCGATCCATCCGAGCGAGTGCTTCGCCATTGCTTAAGACCTCAGGCTTCGACGAGCCAGTGACTGTTCTCGAGCAGCTTGCGCACCTTGTCCAAGAACGCGGCTGAGTACGCGCCGTCGACTGCGCGATGGTCGAACGACTGCGCGAGGATGCCGATGGGCCGGATCGCGATCGTGTCGCCTTCTGAAGTCTCGAGCACCACGGGCTTCTTGCGAACGCCGTCCGTCGAAAGGATCGCGACCTGCGGCTGATTGATGATCGGCGCGGTGATCAGCGTGCCGAAGGTGCCGGAGTTCGACAGCGTGTAGGTGCCGCCCGCGAAGTCATCCGGCTTGAGCTTGCCGCTGCGCGCGCGCGACGAGACGTCGTTGATCGCGCCTGCGAGCTGCGATACCGATAGCTTGTTCGCGAACTTGATCACCGGGGCGATCAGGCCTTCGGCACCCAAGTCCACCGCGATCGCGAGGTTCACGTTCTCGTGGATCACGAGGCCGTCGCCGTGCACGCTCGAGTTGAGGTTCGGGAACTCGTGCAACGCCTGACACACCGCGTGGGCGATGAACGGCAGATACGTGAGCGAGTGGCCATGGCGCGCTTTGAACGCCTCGCGCAACGTCTTGCGCACTTGGTCCACGCGGAAGAAATCCACCTCGACGGCTTGCAGCACGTGCGGGCTCGTGGCCTTCGAGCGAACCATGTGGTCGGCCGTGAGCTTGCGGATCCGCGTGAACGGCAGCACCGCGCCGGCCGGCGCGGGCCCGGCCGACGGTGCCGGAGCCGGCGTGCGCGGCGCCGGAGCGGCGGCGAGCTGCGCCGCGGCGGACGGCGCGGCTGCGACCGTCTGTTGCGGCTGATTCTTCTTCGTCTGAATGAACTCGACGATGTTGCGCCTCGTGATGCGGCCGTCACGGCCCGAGCCCGCAACCGAGTCGAGATCGACGCGGTATTCGGCGGCGATCCGCCGGACTGCCGGCGACAAGCGCCGGTGGCCCTCGCGTTGAGCGGCGTGGGAGGGCGCTTCGGCGACCGCGGCAGAAGAGCCTGCGCCCGAGGTGCGCGGCGAGTATTGCTCGGTCGCTTCGCTCATCGACGGCGGCATCGCGGCGTACCACGACGGGGGCGCTTCCGGTGCGGCCGCGCGTGCCGTGGGCGCCGCCGCTGCGGCGGGCGCCGACTGCGGGGCAGGGGCCGCGGGCTGTGCGGCTGGCGGCTGCGCGCTCGCCTCCGCGCCGCTCTCGATGACCGCGAGCACGGTGCCGACGTCCACGGTCGTGCCGGCCGGCACCAGGATCTTCGTGAGCACGCCCGCGGCGATTGCGGGCACTTCCATCGACACTTTGTCGGTCTCGACGTCGAACAAGAGCTCGTCGACCGCGATCGTGTCGCCGACCTTCTTGTGCCAATTCGAGACGGTGCCCTCGGCGACAGTCTCGCCGAGCTGCGGCATCAATACGTTCATCGGCGCCTCTTGATGATCAATCGACGAGCTGACGCACGCCCGCGACGATTCGCTCGGCGTTCGGCAGCTGCTCGTCTTCGAGGTTGTTGGCGGCCGCAAGCGGAACGTGCGGCGTCGTGATGCGGACGATCGGGCCGTCGAGGTCCCAGAAGAGCTCCTCGGCGACGATCGACGAGATTTCCGCGCCCCAACCGCACAGCCGTGGATTCTCTTCCACGGTGACGAGCCGGCCCGTCTTCGCGACCTCGCGCAGGATCGTCTGCGTGTCGAGCGGGACGAGGCAACGCAAGTCGATGACCGTCGCGTCGATGCCGTGCTGCTCCTTGAGGATCTCGGCGGCCTTGAGCGCGCGCGGCACCATGAGCGCCAGCGCGACGATCGTGACGTCGGAGCCCTCGCGTACCACGTTCGCCTTGCCGAGCTCGATCACGTGCTCGCCGTCGGGCACTTCACCTTTGGTCGCGTACAGCGATTTCTGCTCGAAGAACAGCACGGGGTCGTCGCTGCGGATAGCCGCCGCGAGCAAGCCCTTCACGTCGCCTGGAAACGCCGGCGCTACGATCTTGAGCCCAGGGATGTTCATCGCCCAGTTCTCGACGCTCTGCGAGTGCTGTGCGCCGAAACGCGAGCCGCCGCCGTTTGCGGACCGGATCACGAGAGGCAGGGTGACCTGGCCGTCCGTCATGTAGCGAGTCTTCGCGATTTGATTCGCGACGATGTCCCAGCAGACCGCGAAGAAGTCGGAGAACATCAGGTCCGCCACCGGGCGCAGACCCGTCATCGCGGCGCCCATGGTGGCGCCGAGGATCGCTTGCTCCGAGATCGGCGTGTCCTTCACGCGCTTCGGGCCGAACTCGTCGAGGAGCCCGACCGTGGCCTTGAACACGCCGCCGGCCGCGGCGACGTCCTCGCCGAGCAGCACGACGTTCGGATCGCGGCGCATCTCCTGCGCCATCGCGGCCGCTACGGCGTCGCGATAAGTTAGTTGCGCCATGCGGAGCCTCCATCTGCCCACACGTCTTGGCTCGCGATCTCGAGCGGCGGCGGCGGCGCGTTGCGCGCGGTCTCCGTCGCCTGGTCGATCGCGGCCTTGGTTTCGTCGTCGATTCGCTGCACTTCGGCCTCGCTGATGCCCATCTGGAGCAAGCGCGCGCGGTAGCGCGGGATCGGATCCTTCGCGAGCCACGCCTGCACTTCCTCGTCGGGCCGGTACTTGCCCGGGTCGGCGCGCGAGTGGCCGCCGTGGCGATAGGTCTCGGCTTCGATCAGGCTCGGGCCGCCGCCGCGGCGCGCGAGCTCGAGCGCGCGCTGCGCGGTGCGGTAGACGACGTCCACGTCGTTGCCGTCGATGAGCACGGGCTCGAGGCCGTACGCGCTCGCGCGGTCGGCCGCGGGATGCTCCACGGCCGTCACGTCGTGAATCGACGTGTATTCCATGTAGAGGTTGTTCTCGCAGACGAACACCACCGGCAGCTTCCAGATCACCGCGAAGTTCAGCGCCTCGTGGAACGCGCCGATGTTCGTGGTGCCGTCGCCGAAGAAGCAAACCGCGACTTGATCCGTGCCGCGATACTGCGCCGACCACGCCGCGCCGTTCGCGATGCAGAGGTGCGCGCCGATGATCGCGTACGAGCCGAGCATGTTGTGCTTCACGCTCGTGAGGTGCATCGAGCCGCCCTTGCCGCGCATGAGCCCGGACGAGTTGCCCATGAGCTCGCCCAAGATCGCCGTCATCGACACGCCGCGGACGAGCGTGTGGTTGTGGCCGCGGTAGGTGCAGAACGTGTAGTCGTTCTGCTGCATCGCCGTGCCGAAGCCCGCCGCGATGGCTTCCTGGCCAAGCGCGAGATGGCTCGTGCCCTTGATGAGGTTTTGCATGAACAGGTCGTACGCACGCTTCTCGAGCATGCGGCACTCCTGCATCGTGCGGTAAAGCTTCAGCCGGGTCTCCGGGCTGATAGAAGCCTGCGAGCTCCGGTTCGCGGTCACCGAAGTGAGCGTTTGTGCATCCACTGCGTCGTTGCCTTTTCTGAAGTTGATTAGTTTAGGACTTAGGTCTTTTTTTCGATGCGAGCCGCGCGCGCCCTAGCTGCAGCCGCCTGATCTAGAAGCGAATGTTACTCCAGCCGGCGGTGACGGCGGCGAATCGCGGTGGGATTCGGCCGATGGCCATCGATTGGAGTGGTTCTAGCCTAGCAAGATGGTCGCGGCTCGGCCAGACTGTTCTTTACCGAATCCGAGAGCGTACGGGGGCGAGACGCATGAGGGTGGGAGCGCATATCCGTCTATTTTTATTCGGATTTCTGGTCTTGCTGATCGCCGCTTGCGGGGACACGGCCGGTGACTCCGGCACAGCCTCCGACCTAGGGAAGCTGTACGTAATCAAGTTCCCGCACGTCACCGCTCCGGCCACGCCGAAAGGCCAGACGGCCGAGCGCTTCAAACAACTGGCCGAACAGCGTTTCCCGGGGCGCGTCCGAGTCGAGGTGTATCCGTCGGCGCAGCTCATGGAAGACAGCGAATCGCTCGAGGCGCTCGCGTTCGGCGAAATCCAGATGGTCGCGACCTCGCTCTCGTTGTTCGACCGCCTCACGACGAAATTCCAGGTGTTCGATCTGCCGTTCCTGTTCCCGAACCTCGCGTCCGTGGAGCGGTTTCAGCAGGCGCCCGTAGGGCGAGTCCTGCTCTCCGCGCTCGACGAGCACGGCATGCTCGGGCTCGGGTTCTGGCACAACGGCATGAAACAGCTCAGCGGCCCGCGGCCGCTCGTGCACCCCGCCGACGCCGCGGGGCTCAAATTCCGCGTGCAGGAGTCGGACATCCTCCAGGCGCAAATCGAAACGCTGGGCGGCAGCCCACAGAAAATGGCGTTCGGGGAGGTCTATCAGGCGCTGCAAACCGGCACGGTCGACGCGCAGGAGAACACCTGGTCGAATATTTACTCGTCGAAGTTCTACGAGGTTCAGCCGTACGTCACGGAGACGAATCACGGCTACATCGGCTACCTCGTCGCCGTGAACAAATCGTTCTGGGAGTCGCTGCCGGCCGATTTGCGCGCGGGCCTCGAGCAGACGCTCGCGGAGGTCACCGCGTGGGGTAACGCGCGCGCGGAAGAGATCAACGTCGAGGGCAAGCAGAAGATCGCCGAATCCGGCCGCTCGCAGATCCTTACGCTCACGCCCGAGCAGCTCTCCGAGTGGCAGGCCGCGATGCGTCCGGTGTGGGAGCAGTTCCGCGCATCGATCGGCCCCGAGCTCATCGATGCGGCGCTCGCGAGCTCGAGCAAAGCGGACTAGCTTCGAATAGGGCTGACGAACGTGCTCGCGCGCCTGGGCAGAGCCGCGGACCGCCTCGAAGAGGCGTTCATGGTCGTCGTGCTCGCCGCGATGACGCTGCTCACGTTCGTCCAGGTCGTGCTGCGCTACGTGTTCGGCGCAAGCCTGGTGTGGTCGCTCGAAGCGACGACGTATCTCGCCGCATGGCTCGTCTTGGTCGGGATGTCGTACGGCGTGCGCACGCAGGCGCACATCGCGGTGGATCTCGTGACGAGCCGGCTGCCGCCGCGTGCGGCGCGCGGCGTGACGCTCGTCGCGCTCGTCTGCGCGCTCGGCTACTGCGCGTTGATGATCTACGGCAGCACCGTGTTCGTCGAGCGCCTGATCGCGCTCGGCAACGACGCGCGCGACATCCCGCTGCCGCGCTGGCTCCTGACGGCGGTGATGCCGTTCGGCTTCGCGCTGCTCGCCGTGCGGTTGCTGCAGGCGTACCGGGCGGCGCTGCGGTGAGCGCCGCGTTCCTCGCGATCGTGCTGCTGCTCGCGTTGATCGCGGGCGTGCCGATCGCGATCGCGCTCGGGCTCGCGAGCATCGCGACGATCATGCTGTTCGCGGACCAATCGCTCGTCGTGCTCGCGCAGCGTTTCTTCAGCGCCGCGCAGACGCCCGCGCTGCTCGCGATCCCGTTCTTCATCCTCGCCGGCACGTTCATGACGACCGGCGGCGTCGCGAAACGCATGATCGCGTTCGCGAACGCGCTCGTCGGGCACTTTCGCGGCGGCTTAGCGATGGCCGCGCTGCTCGCCTGCGCGCTGTTCGCGGCCGTGTCGGGCTCGTCGCCCGCGACAGTGGTCGCGGTCGGCAGCATCATGATCGGCGGGATGGCGCGCTCCGGGTACACGAAGGAGTTCGCCGCGGGCCTGATCTGCAACGCGGGCGCGCTCGGCATCCTGATTCCGCCGTCGATCGTGATGGTCGTCTACGGCGCCGTGACCGAGACCTCGGTCGGCACGCTGTTCATCGCGGGCGTGTTGCCGGGTCTCGTGCTGACCGCCGCGCTGATGGCCGCGGTCGCCGTGGTCGCGCGGCGCGTGAACTTGCCGCGCCAACCGCGCGCCGATTGGCGCGCCGTGCTCCGGACCGGCCGCGAAGCGGTTTGGGGATTGCTGCTCGTCGTCATAGTCCTTGGCGGCATCTACCTCGGCGCGTTCACGCCGACCGAGGCGGCCGCCGTGTCGGCGGTGTACGCGTTCGTGATCGCCGTTTTCGTCTACCGCGACTTGAAGCTTCTCGACGTCCGCCACGTGCTCGCCGAGAGCGCGAAGACGACCGCGATGCTGATGTTCATCATCGGCAACGCGATGTTGTTCGCGTTCGTGCTCACGACGGAGCAGATCCCGCAAGCCGCGTCCGCGTCGATCACCGCCATGGGCCTGCCCCCATGGGGCTTCCTGGCTATGCTGAATCTGCTGTTGCTCGTCGCCGGCAGCTTCATGGAGGCGACGTCGGTCGTGCTGATCTTCGCGCCGATCCTGTTTCCGATCGCGACGCAGCTCGGCATCCACCCCGTGCATCTCGGCATCATCATGACCGTGAACATGGAGATCGGCATGATCACGCCGCCGGTCGGGCTCAACCTGTTCGTCACGTCCGGGATCGCGGAACTACCGGTCACGCGAGTCGTGCACGCGGCGGTGCCGTGGCTGCTCGTGCTGCTTGCGATGCTCGTGCTCGTGACGTACGTGCCCTGGGTATCGCTCGCGCTACCGAGCTGGCTCGGCCTCTGACGATCGATTGGGTTGCTTGCTCTGAGTTCCCTCCGTGCCGCCGCGCGCGTACATTGTGTGCGGGGGTGCGTACCTAAGGTCCGCTCACGAGTCGTGGGCGCAGGGACTCGGCTCGGCGAACGAAAAGGTGACCCTCATGCGTATGAAAAGCTCGAGCGCGTGCGCGCTCACGGCCTGTTTTATCCTTTCGGCCGGCAGCGCCGGCGCCAGCCTGAAGTCCGAGCCCGGTGTGTTCGACGCCGCGGAGCGCGAGCTTCATCTCGGTGCCCGCTCGGTTCATGCCACCTACGTGACGCCGACCCAGCCGCGGCACGCGGGCTACCTCGTCGTGTTCGCGACCGGCGACGGTGGGTGGCGAGGCACGAGCAACGAGGTGTTCGAGCATCTCGCGGAGCAGGGATACACGATCGCCGGGTTCAGCGCGCCCGAGATCATCAAACGCGTCAAGCACTCCGACGAGCGCGTGAGCACCGCGCAGGCCGCGGAGAGGCTCGGTGAGGCTTACGGGCAAGCGAAACGCGACCTTGGCCTTGCCGACTCGACGCCGATCATCGTGGTCGGGTTCTCGCGCGGCGCCACGATGGTCGCGTTCGCGGCGCTGCATCCGGAGCTGCGCGACGGCATCGGCGGCGCGGTCGCGATCGCGCTCACGCGCGAGGCGGACTACCTGCGCGCACCCGAGGCGGAGCGCTCGCCGAACATCCAAGTCGACGACAAGGGACGTATCCAGATCTATCCCGCGCTGCAGTTCCTCGGCTCCACTCGGCTCGCGGTGATCCAGTCGACCGGCGACTCCTACGTGCCCTCGGCCGAGTCGCGCCAGCTGCTGGGGCCGGATACCGCTACGCGGCGGCTCTACGAAGTCGAGTCCAAGAACCACGGCTTCAGCGACGCGCGCGACAAGCTGCTGCTCGACCTCGACGACGCACTTCGCTGGATCGAGGAGCCGGGACCATAGTCCAATAGTGCGGCGCGAAAATGGGCATACGCTCGAGTCTCCAACGCGCGAGGAGACCGCCATGGGTATGCTCGACTCACTGCTCAAGAATCCGCAGATGATTTCCGACGTCGCCAAGTTCGCCAAGGACAACCCGAAAGTCGCCGAGGCGGCGATGGGACTGCTGCGCTCGACGGGGGGCAGCGGCGGTCTCGGCAGCGTCTTGAGCTCGCTGCAGTCCAACGGAATGGGCGACGTCGTGTCGTCCTGGATCGGCACCGGGGCGAACAAGTCGATTTCGCCGGATCAGCTTAAATCGGCGTTGGGTCCGGACAAGCTCGCACAGTTCGCGAAACAGGCGGGCGTGAGCGGCGGCGACGCGAGCACGGCCCTCGCAGGATTGTTGCCGGGGCTCGTCGACAAGTTGAGTCCGGACGGCAAGCTGCCGGACGCCCAAGGCCTCGAGAGCATGCTCGGCAAGCTGATCGGCCGCTGACTCGGCCGCTGCTCGCTTAGTGCATCAGGGCGCGACGCCATGGCGCGTCAGGCGGACGCCGGCCTAGCCCCGCGCGCGGCCGTCGGCACGCGCCGGCCGTTTGACATCCGCGGTGCCGGCGTCCAACTATGTCGCCGACGCTGGAGATCACGATGCACCACTTCATTCGCGCCGCCGACATCAAACCCACCCCCGCATTTCCCAAACAAGCCTCGGGCTACCGCCGCTTCGCGCTGTCCGAAAGATCGATAGGCGCCGTGCACACGGGCTGGGGCTTAAGCGAGCTCGATGCGGGCGGCCGCGTCAATCTGCACGTGCAGTCGTTCGAGAAGAGTTTCTTCGTGATGTCCGGTAATCCCGTGCTCGCGCTCGACGGACGCGGGTACCGTTTGTCGCCCGGCGCTTGCGGATTGATACCCGTGGGGATGAAGCACGCTTGGCTCGGTCCGGAAAAGGGCACCGCGCGGTGGATCGACATGAACGCGCCGTGCCCGAAGGGCGAGAACTTCGCGGACGGCACTTACTTCCTCGGGCCGCCGCCGGCCGTTGCGATCGAGGAGTTCGACATTCGCGACCCGTCCTCGCGGCACTTGTTCCGGATGGGCGAGGACGACATCAAGGTCGACGCCGTGCGCACGGGTTTGAAGAAGGACGCGGCGAAGGTGTCGGCGAGCATGGCGACCGCGTTGCTCGTCTACAGCGGTATCTCGCTCAAGATGCTCGTGGACCAGCGGCTCGACGCGGCCCTGCACACGATGTTCATGGTCGAGTACGAGCCGAACGCGAACGCCCATCCGCACGATCATCCGCTCGAGGAGGCGTACTACATCATGCACGGCGAAGTCGAGGCGTGGGCCGACGGCGAAAAATACTTGATGAAGCCCGGCGATTTCCTCTGGGCCGGAGTCGGTTGCACGCACGCGTTCTACAATCGCAGTAACACGACGGTGCGCTGGCTCGAGACACAGTCGCCGCAGCCGCCCGCACGCAACTCGTATCGGTGGGCGCGCGACTGGGAGTACGTCTCGGAGCAACTCGAGGGCAAGGGAGTCGTTCAATGAGCAAGGCAGGTTCGGGCGCGGCCAAGAGCGTCCTCGTCATCGGCGGCACGGGCGGGATCGGCCACGCCATCGCGGAGTTCTACGCGAAGGCGGGCTGCAACGTGGTGATCACCGGCCGCGACGCGCAGCGCACGGCGGGAATCGCTAAAGAGACGGGCGGGAGCGTACGCGGGATCGGTCTCGACATCTCCGAGCCCGAGACGATCGAGGCCGCGCTCGCGGACATTCCGCACGTCGACCACCTGGCACTCGTCGCCGTCGACCGCGACTACAACAGCGCGCGCGACTACGACGTGGCGCGCGCCCGCAAGATCGTGACGCTGAAGCTGATCGGCTACACCGAGTGCGCGCACACGCTGTTCCCGCGGATGGGCGCGGGCGCTTCGGCGGTGCTGTTCGGCGGGCTCGCGAGCGAGCGGCCGTATCCGGGCTCGACCTCGATCACCACCGTGAACGGCGCCGTGAGCAGCCTCATCCGCACGCTGGCGGTCGAGCTCGCGCCGGTTCGCTTCAACGCGATTCATCCGGGCATCATCTCCGACAGCCCAGCGTGGTCGGAAAAGAAGGAAGCCATCGCGAACATCGAGAAACGCACGCCGGGCGGGCGTCTCGCGACCACCGAGGACGTGGTCGGCGCAGTCGACTTCCTGTTCATGAACAAGGGAGTCAACGGCATCAATCTGGTCATCGACGGCGGGTGGCTGCTGACCTAGGCCGTGAGCACCGAGCGACAGTCACCCGCAGGTATCGACCCCGGCGCCGAGCCCGCGGGGGCGCCCTGGTCCGATCCGGGAATTCAGCAGTTCGTCGAGTGGCGCGACGGAGACATCGTGATCTCCGTGCCCGTGAAGAGCGGCACTACGTGGACGATGAACATCGTGCATCAGCTGCGCGCGGGCGGCGACCGCGACTTCGACGACGTCTACCGTGAGGTGCCGTGGCTCGAGATCGTGCCGGCGCCCGGCGTCACGCGCGAGCAACGGCTCGCGAAGTTCGCAGCGATGCCGCGCGATCGCCGTCGTGCGTTCAAGACGCACTCCGCGCCCGGGCCGTTGCCGTACCAGCCGCCCGGCCGCGGCAAGGAAGTGAAGTACGTGGTGGTCGTGCGCCACCCGGACGAAGCCGTCGCTTCCATGCACCCCTTCATCGCCTCGCACTCGAAGGCGTGGTTCGAGCTCTGGCAGTTGCCGCGCGAAGCCTTCGTGAAACAGGACTTCGAAGGGTTCTTCAGCGAGCTCGGCAAGCCGCTCATCAGCAGGATGATTTTCGATTTCGTGGCGGCGTGGTGGCCGCTTCGCGCCGAGCGCAACGTGCTGCTCATGCATTTCACGGACATGAAGCGCGACCACGCGGCTTCCGTGCGCAAGATCGCGAGCTTCCTAGGCCTCGATCCTGCGCCCGAGCAATGGCCCACCGTCCTCGAGTGCACGTCGTTCAAGTGGATGAAAGCGAACGAAGACAAGTTCGAGCTGCGCAGCGTGACCGAGGTTCCGATCCTCGATCCCGGCGCGATGATGCGCAGCGGCAAGATCGGCGCAGCCCGCGATGACGGCGTGACGCCCGCGATCTCCGCCGAGATAGCGGCGATCGGACGACCGATCCTGAGCGACCAGGCTTTCGAGTGGTGTTATCGGGGCGGCCCGCTACCTGTCTGAGCGCGTCCGGCTAGTCGCGCGCCGTATCGCGCGGGAAGTGGAAGTTCACGCGTCCGCCGAGCGCATTCGCGCGCAGATAATGAAGCCCTTCGATGATCCGCGCGTGCCTGAGCGGCCCGACGTCGATGGCCTCGAGGCCGATCTCCCGCGCGAGCGTCGCGACCACCGCCTTCGCGGCGCGATCGTCGCCCACGATCGGGATCGTCACCGGCCCGTCCGCGACTCGTGGGTCCAGCATCGTTTCGGCCCCCAGCGTGCTGAAGGCTTTGACCACTTGCGCGCCCGGCGCGAGGCGCGCGATGCGCTCGGCGTTGGAGTCGGGAAGCGGGGGATAGTCCGCAAACCCGTCAGTCGCCATGACGCGCGGATTGGTCGGATCGACGACGATCTTGCCCGATAGATCGCCGAGGCCGCGCACGACGTCTTCCGTCGCCGTCCAGGGAACGGCCAGGACCACGACGCGGCTGCGCGCCGCGGCTTGTGCGGGCGGCAAGGCCTGTGAGCCGTGCCCCGTCTCGCGCACCAGCGCGGCGACGTCGGCAGCCGCGGGATCGCGCGAGCCGTAGACGACCGTATGCCCTTGCTCCGCGAAGCGCCGCCCGAGAGCCGAGCCGACGTTGCCCGTGCCGATCAGCGCGACCGTTTCGGCCGACGCGTGCTCGACCGCGGCAAAGGCCGCGAGGCACGCAAGCGCGAGCGCAAAGCACCAATGGATTCCGCGCGACACTGACATGATCGGTTTCCCCGCACTGCGACAACGATCCGCACTCTATACTTCATCCGCAAAAGACGTTCCAGACCGGAGTAACCATGACCGCTCTTAAGATCAAGCTGATTGTCGGCAGCACGCGCGCGAATCGTTTCAGCGAAAAGCCCGCGCAGTGGATATTCGACCTTGCGAGCGCGCGTCCGGATCTCGACGTCGAGCGGCTAGATCTGCGCGAATACGAGTTGCCGTTCTTCGAGGAACCGCTCCCTCCGGGCTTCGCGAAGGACAACTACACGAATCCCGCAATCATTCGTTGGCGCGAGAAGATCAGGGAAGCCGACGGATTCATCATTTGCACGCCGGAGTACAACCATGGCTATCCCGCCGTCCTCAAGAACGCGCTCGACACCGTGTATCACGCGTGGAGCCGCAAGGTCGTCGCGTTCGTAAGCTGGGGCGGAGCCGGTGGCACGCGCGGCGTCGAGCAGCTGCGTCTCGTCACGATCGAGCTCGACATGGTGCCGATTCGTTTTGCGGTGCACATCTCCAATCCTTGGCTCATCAAGGACAGCAAAGAGATCGACACCGAGCAGAACAAGCAGAGCGCGGCCGCGCTGCTCGACAATCTCGCGTGGTGGACGGGCGCGCTCAAGACGGCGCGCAACAGCGCCTGATCTCATAGCCGCCGCCGAGGACGCTAGTTCCGTCGCTGCTCGGCGTGTGCTGTGCAACGCGAGGTCGCTGGCGCGCCGCGGCGATCTTTTCGTGGCACGGAACTTGCTCCTACTCCCCCAGATCAGTAAGCAAAAGGAGCACAAATGAACGTTTTAGCAAAATCTGCATTCGCGTTTTTGGTATCCGTGACCGCCGCGACGGCGCTTGCACAGCACAGCGACAAAGAAAAGGACGCTATCAGCGATAGCGAACTCGCGCAGCGCCGCACGGAGATCTTGGCCATGTCCAAGGACACCCTCAGCGTCATGCGTAAGGACGGCACGGCCGGCAAGCTGCTGGATTCGGCCTATGGCACCGCGGTCTTCGACACGACGAAGGGCGGCTTCATCGTGACGGGCGCGGGCGGTACCGGCGTAGCTACGCACAAGGGCGGAGGGACACCGATCTACATGCACCTCGGTGCAGGCGGTGTGGGTCTCGGCGCGGGTCTCGAGAACTACAAGCTCGTCATCCTTTTCGAGAACAAGGACACGTACGACAAGTTCGTGGAAGGCGCATGGAGCGCCGGCGTCTCGGCCCAAGCAGCCGCGGGCGGCGACGGCAAGGCCGCGGTCGGCAAGTTCGTGAACGGCGTGGCGGTCTATCACCTGACCGACAAGGGCGTCATCGCTCAGGTCGACGCTACCGGCGTGAAGTTCTGGCCGAGCGACAAGTTGAACGTAGGTCCGGCCTAAGCGGACGCTTCCCCAGGTTCTTTGAAGTCCTAGCATCGGCGCCGCGACGTCCCTGTCGCGGCGCCTTTTTTATATCCAGCGCGCTCGCACGCGTCGCCAGTCCTCGGCGTAATATCCCTCGACCAACTTGCGCTCGATCGGGGGAACTATGAGCAAGAAAAGCACGCTGTCGCGTCGGCGACTGTTGAACACTATGGCCGCGGCTGCGGGCGGCGCGGCGCTGCTCGCGCAAGCCGGCGCCGCGTTCGGGCAGGCGCCGGCCGCGATCACACAGCGGCGGTTCAAGGCATGGATCTCGCGCGGCGACGGCCCGGGACGCACGACGCTGCAAGACGCGACGCTGCGGCCGATCAGCGGCCGCCAAGTGCTCGTGCGCACCGAAGCGACGAACCTTTGCTATTCCAACGTCCCCGCGGTGCTCGGTATGCAGCCGCCGGCGGCGGCGAGGCCGAGCGCGCTCGCAGCGCCGCCGGGCGCTCGCCGGATGAACGACATGGCGGTGATTCAAGGCCATGGCGGCGTCGGCATCGTCGAGGCCGTGGGTCCCGACGTGCGGCGCGTACGAGTCGGCGACCGCGTGTGCGTGTCCGGCACGCCGCATTGCGGAGTGTGCTACCGGTGCCTCCGCGGCCGCTCCGACATGTGTCAATTCCTGAGCGCGATCGGCGCCGACGATCTCGTGGCCGTCGCCGATCTCGCCGACGGCACACCCGTGTACCAGAACTCGCACATCGGCGGCTTGGCCGAGGTGATGGTGACGTTCGAGGAATGGGTCGTGCCGATCTTCACGAAGCTGCCGGCCGCCGATGTCGGCATGGCGTGCAGCTGCGTCGCGCGTGGCCGGGCTCGGCGCGACGACGGCGCACGCGCTCATGCAGATCGAGCCCGCGTCGAGCGTGGCCGTCGTCGGTTGCGGGCCGCTCGGCCTGAGCGCCGTGCAAGGTGCGCGGATCGCGGGCGCATCCACGATCATCGCGATCGACCCGATCGCCGTTCGCCGGGAGGCCGCACGGAAAGTCGGCGCCACGCACGTGCTCGATCCGAACGCCGAAGGCGACGCCTTGGTGCAGCGTGTTCGCGCGCTCACGACGTGGCCCACCGATCGGCTCTGGTCCGGCGGACGCAATCCTGCCGGCCGCCGGCCCGGCGCCGGCGCCGACTTCGTGATCGAGGCGGCGGGCCTCGAGCACGTCGCGTCGCGGCTAGAGCACGGGCCGGACCCCACTGGACTGCTGCCGATGCAGCAGGCGTATCAGATGTGCGGGCAGGGCGGGCATCTCATCACCACGAGCATCATTCGCGGCGATCTCGTGCTGCCCGGGAACCTCTTTTCGATCGGCGGCGTGACGCACCACGGCGGCCAAGCCGGCGGCTGCAGCCCGATGCGCGACATCCCGCGCTTCGTCGAGATGCTCGAGAAGGGTCAGTTCGACGCGAAGACACTCGCGACGACGGTCGTGCCGCTCGAGCGGATGCTCGAGGCGTACGAAGAGGTCGCGTATCGGACGACGATCACGGCGATCATGACGGCGTAGGGTCTCCGGCCGGAAATCGCCTCGCGCGTTGGTCACCGCGAACGCGAAACCCGCGCTGTGGCTTTGTGATTATCGCACCAGTTAGTTACACTCGTTTGGCCGTCTCCCGGACGCCATCGGTGCGGCGAATCACATGCTTACATCCATCGCGACTGTCTCCATTAGCGGTAACCTCGAGTCCAAGCTTCGCGCCATCGCGAACGCGCGTTTCGACGGCGTTGAGATTTTCGAGAACGATCTGCTGACGTCGCCCGCGTCCGCGCGGGAGATCGCCGCTTTGATGCGCGACCTCGGACTCAAATGCACGCTCTTTCAGCCGTTCCGCGACTTCGAGGGAATGCCAGACCAGCTGCGGCCGCGAATCTTCGATCGGATCGAGCGCAAGTTCGACGTCATGCAGGAGCTCGGGGCGGATTTGCTCCTCGTGTGCTCGAACGTTTCTCCGGCGGCGCTTCCCGACCGTGCGCGATTGGTGAACGACTTCGGCGAGCTCGGAGAAAGAGCCGCGAAGCGCAAGCTCCGCGTGGGCTACGAGGCGTTGGCGTGGGGACGCCACGTCTTCGACCATCGCGACGCATGGTCGATCGTGCGCGAGGTGAACCATCCGTCGATCGGGCTCATCCTCGACAGCTTCCACTCTCTCTCCCGCAATATTCCGAATGAAAGCCTGCGCGAGATCGATCCCAAGCGCGTGTTCATCGTCCAACTCGCTGACGCTCCGATCGTGCAGATGGACTATTTGTCGTGGAGCCGGCATCTGCGCAACATGCCAGGGCAAGGGGAGCTGCCGATCGTCGAGTTCGTCACTGTGCTCCTCGAGCGCGGTTACGACGGGTTCCTGTCGCTCGAGATTTTCAACGATCGTTTTCGGTCGACGTCCGCGTCGACCGTCGCCGTCGACGGCCATCGATCGTTGACTTTCCTCTACGATCAGGTCGCACGCCGCCTAGCTCCGACGATCGCACCCGAGATGCCGCCGCGGGCGCGCGTTCGTGGCGTCGAATTCGTGGAATTCGCTGCCAACGAGGACGAAGCGCCGAAGCTCGAGCAGCTCTTCGGCCGCTTGGGATTTGCGCCCGTCGGCCGTCATAAAAGAAAGGACGTCACTCGATGGCGGCAGAACGGCATCAACTTCGTCCTCAACGCGGAGCCCGATAGCTTCGCTCGGGCGTACGACTCGATGCATGGCGCCTCAGTGTGCGCGCTCGGATTGAGCGTCGAGAACCTCGCGAGCGCCGTGCGGCGTGCAGACGGACTGCAGATGAGTCGCTTTGCTCAGCCGCTCGGGCCCGGAGAGCTCGACATTCCGTCACTGCAGGCGGTGGGCGGCAGCTTGCTGTATTTCATGGAGGCCGGAAACGAAAGTCACATCTGGGGGACCGAGTTCGAGACGGTGCCGGGAGGAACGTCTGGCGACGAAGGGGCCGGGCTGCTGCGCATCGATCACATCGCGCAAACCATGCAGCACGAACAGATGTTGTCGTGGCTTCTCTATTACTACGCGCTCTTCGACCTCACGAAGGCGCCGCTCGTCGAGATTGCAGACCCCGTCGGCCTAGTCCAGAGCCAGGCGCTGCACTCGGCGGACGGCGGCTTGCGGTTGACGCTGAACTCCTCGGCCGCGATTCAGACGCTGTCGTCGCGATTCCTTCAGGGATTTCACGGCGCCGGCGTGCAGCACATTGCGCTCGCGACGTCGGACATTCTGCGTTCCGCCGCTCGGCTCATGGAGCTCGGCTTGGAGACGTTGCCCATTCCACGCAACTACTACGAGGATCTCGAGGCTCGGTTTGGTCTAGACAGCGGGTTGCTGGAGCGGCTAGCGGAGCTCAACATCCTTTACGACCGAGACACGGACGGCGAATACTTCCAGCTGTATTCGCGCGCGTTCGCGAAGCGGTTCTTCTTCGAGTTCGTCGAGCGTCGCGACTATCGCGGATACGGTGCGGCGAACGCTCAGATTCGGCTCGCCGCGCAGTCGCGCTACCGTGACGATTTGGAACGCTGAGTGCGTGTGCTCGTGCCTGGCGTCGCACACCAGCGCATGATGATGTCTACGACGACTTCGCGGCGCGACGCAACGGCTTCCGGCGAGCTCATGTCCGTCTCGAAAATACGCGAGAACGTGTAGCGATTCGAGACGTTATAGAAAGAAAGCGCGCTGATCGACATGTGCAGCTCGATGGGATCGATGTCGGCCCGGAAGGCACCCGCGGCGACCCCGCGGTCGAGCAATCCGCGAAGAGTGGTGAGCACGTGGCGGTTGCGTGTCTTGATGCTCCCGATCGAGCCGATGTGCGCGCCCTGGTGAATGTTCTCGTTCATCACTAGACGCACGAAATCCGGATGCATGCTGTGATAGTCGAATGTGTGCCGGATGAGCTTGCGCAGCGCGTCCTCGGGGCTCAGCGACTCCAAATCCATCGCTGATTCGCTCATGCGGATGTGACCGTAGCAGCGCTCGAGAACGGCCCGATAGAGCCCTTCCTTGCTCTCGAAGTAGTAGTAGATCATCCGCTTGTTGATCTGCGTTCGCTCCGCGATCTCGTCCACGCGCGCGCCGCTCAAGCCCTTTTCCGAGAATTCGCGCGTCGCGGCCGCAAGGATCTCCGCGCGGCTGGCTTCGGCGTTGTTCGTGCGCCCGGTCTTGCCTTTCGCCCGGGCGGGGCGAGCGGTAGGGGAGTCCGAAGCGTTACGAGCCTTCTGCACCATGAACGTTCCAACTGCGCTGGCGGAAAGCGCAGAGGATACCGCAAGTCGGAACGGGCACGGAGGATCGGATGGCTTCTTGACTAAGCCAGCGTCTCGAAGTGGCGGCGCATCCGGTCGCCGTCCGCCTTGCGGCCCGTGAAGATTTCGAACGCGCGGGCCGCCTGCAAGACCACCATGCCCCCGCCGTCCAACGTTCGGCAACCCATAGCGCGCGCGGCGCGCAGCAACTCGGTTTCCATCGGGAAGTACACGATGTCGGCGACCCACAAATCGCTGCGCAATAAATCGGACGGCACCGCCGAACCCGGATGAGCCGCCATGCCCATCGGCGTGGCGTTCAGCACGCCGTCGGCCTTGCTGACCGCCCGCCTCAAATCCGTTACGGCCTTGATCCGCCTCTCCGCGAAGTGCGCACCCAACTTCGTCGCCAACGACTCGGCGCGCCGCACGTCGGCGTCGACCAGGTCGAGCTCCTGCGCCCCGAGCTCGAGAAGCGCGTGTGCCGTTGCGGCGCCGGCGCCGCCGGCGCCGACCTGGACTACGCGTCTAAGCGACGCTCCCGATAACCCGCGTCGAAAGCTCTCCGCGAATCCCCAGGCGTCGGTGTTGTAGCCGACGCGCAGTCCATCCCTGAAACGCACTGTGTTCACCGCGCCGACGACGCGCGCTTCGTCGCTCAGCTCGTGGAGCATCGGGATGATCGCTTGCTTGCAGGGATACGTGATGTTGAGCCCCGCGAACCCCCGATTCTCGGCGTCCCGCAATAGACCCGGGAGAACGTCGGCATTGCGCCCATCGCCGAGGTAGTCGAGGTCGAAGAGCTCGTAGCTGCATCGGAAGCCTTGTGCAGCCGCTTCCGTCTCGTGAAGTGCCGGCGATTTCGATGCTTGGATGCCCTTGCCGATCAGACCAAGCAAGCACGTGGGCGCTCCGCCGCCGTTCACGGCCGCCGCATCCACGTTTCGCCGCTCGCGATCTGTCGAAGCATTTTCATCGATGGTGGGCAATCGAGACCTTGCTCGCGTTGACAGGAACTATCTAGATGGTTAACAATTTTAGCTAGAACAAAAGCGCGGAGTAAAGGCGGTTTTTCCTCTTTATTCCATCGACCGTGAACGACTCGAGTCGTGCACACGTCGGCGCAAAGAACTCTAGCTGCATCGGCACGCGGCATCTATACGAAAAGGGGGATCAATGAACGTCAATCGGAACAGAACCGTCGTCACCGCGGCGCTGGCCGCGCTTGCGGGGGCAGCGACGAGCGTGCGCGCACAGCAACCTCCAGCGTCCGTCGCGGACCCGAACGCGGAGGAAATCGTGGTAACCGGGACGAGTATCCGCGGCGTGGCCCCCGTCGGCTCGAATCTCATCACCGTGGATCGCGCCCAGATCGAAGCGAGCGGTGCGCAGACGATTCAGCAGGTTCTGCGAACGGTTCCCGCAGTGACGGGATTCGGCAATTCGGCGCAGGGCGCCGTAGGACAGGGTGGCGGCGGCGCCGGTGGTTTCCAGAGCTTCGACGGCGCGGGCAACTACACGCCGACGATTCACGGGCTCGGCGCAAGCGCGAGCAATGGCACCCTTATTCTCATCGATGGCCACCGCGTGCCGCTCTCCGGAATCAATCATACGTTGGCGGACCCGACGGTGATCGCCCCGCTTGCGATCGAGCGCGTCGAGATACTGCCGGACGGAGCGTCGGCCGTGTACGGATCGGACGCCGTCGCGGGCGTTCTGAACTTCATCACACGCCGGAACTACGACGGGTTCGAGGGCGCTCTGCAAACGGCGTTCGGCGCCGACGGGTACAGCACGACCAGCGCAGGCATCGTCGGAGGTTTCGACGTGGAAGAAGCCGCCGTCATGTTCTCGTACAACTACTCGACGCGCGACGCGTTGCTCGCGGGTGAGCGGCCGTTCACGGCCGCCGACCACCGGCCCCAAGGCGGCGGCAACTTCGCGAACTTCAACTGCGCCCCTGCGAGCGTGAGCCCCGCGACGGGCCAGCCGGGCGCGAACCTCATCTTCGCGTACCCGTACGACGGCGCCGGGATCGTCAACAACGCCGCGAACGGATTCTGCGATTTCTCCGGCGTGACGGATCTCGTTCCCGAGGACGACCGCCACAACCTGCTGCTCAAGATCGAGAAGCAGATGAGCGAGAACCTCACGCTCAGCACCGACCTCGTCTACGCGCGGCAGGAGAACGTGACCGCGGTCAACAGCGGATCCGTGACCGCGACCGTGTACGGGCCCGGCAGCACGCCGCCCGGCGGAGCGGGGCAGATCAATCCGTTCTTCGCGGGGCCGCCCGGCGTCAACAGCGAAACCGTGCGCTTTCAGGCGGACGAGCTATTCGGCCCGGGCGCCGAATTCACCGGCGGAGCCGAGTCGCTGTTCGGCACGTTCAATGCCGATTTTCGCTTCGGTGCCGAATGGCGCGCGAACGTCGGGGCGACGATCGGCCAGGACGACAGCCGGCAGCGCCGCGACGGTGCACTGTGCGTGAGCTGCGCGCTGCTGGCGCTCAACGGCACGACGAACTCCGCCGCCAACATCACGACGCCGTCGGTCCCGGGGACCACGACGCCCGTTCTGTCCTTCCCGCTCGTGCCCGCCAACGCTCTCGACGTATGGACACCCGGCGCATCGAACCGGACTTCCGCCGCGATGCGCGCGCAGTTGCTCGACTCCACGCAGCTGCAGACCGCGCACCAGACGCTCAAGAACCTCACGGTGAAATTCGACGGCCCGTTGTTCGAGATGGGAGGCGGCAGCGCCCAGTTGGCGGCCGGCGTCGAATACCTCGACTATTCGATGCGAGAGGAGCTGTCGCGCGAGCGCGGGACCGGACCCGCGAGCACGAACTCCTTCACGACCTTCCTCGATTTCGATCGAGACGTGACGTCGGAGTTCGTCGAGCTGCTGCTGCCGATCGTCGGCTCGTCGAACTCGATGCGCGGCGTCCGTCGAATTCACTCTGAATCTGTCCGCCCGCCACGACGACTACAGCGACTTCGGGTCGACCAGCAATCCGCGGTTCGGCATCAATTGGTCGCCGATCAACGCACTGCGGATTCGCGCGAACTACGCGGAGTCCTTCACGGCGCCTGCGCTCACGAGCCGCGGAGGGATCAACGGCGTCACGGCGGAATCCTCGTTCGGCGGGTTGCTGGGTGCGACGGCGTCCGGCGTGAACGCGAATCTCGCGATACCCAACACCTATCCGGGCGCGATCGGCTTGCCCGGGCTGCACGGCCGCGACGCCGACGTGCCTGATCAACACGGCGACCGTGCCAGGCATCTTTCTCGCGGGCGGCAACGATCAACTGACCGCTCAGGAAGGCGAGACGTCGTCCATCGGGATCGATTTCACGCCGGAAGGCATCGAAGGACTGCGGCTGAGCGTGACGTATTGGAAGGCGAAGTACTTAGGCGCGATCACGGCACCGCAAGCGGCCTTCGCGATCGGCGCGCCGGACCTCAACAGCCTGCTGCAGCTATATCCCGGCGGCGTGCCGCCCGCGACGATCGCCGAAACCACGGCCGGTCTTCCGCAGACGGTGCCGCTCGCGGCGACGTCGTACTTCATCTATAGCTTCCGCCAGCGCAACGCGTTCAACCTGGACGCCGACGGTATCGACACGGAGTTGATCTACCGGAGGGATACCGGAATCGGTGCGATGAACTTCGGGCTTGCCGTGTCGCGCAAGCTCAACATGGATCAGCAGTTCGGCAACGGCGGCGAGGTCTTCAGCGTGCTGAACACGATCGGCATCAACACGACGTTCCCGTCCAACGAGACCGCCGCTCGTTTCAGCGTGGGTTGGCAGCGCAACTCATTCTCGGCCGACCTCGCCGTCAATTACGCCGCGAGCTACCTGAACTGGAACGGCTCCGCGCCGTTCCCGGTGATTCGCAACGCGGCGTTCTCTCCGATCGGCGGCGGCCAACCCGTGGGCTCGTACACGACCGTCGATCTGCATTTCGGCTACGACTTCGACGGCTCCGGCGCGCTTTCCGGCGCGTCGGTCTTCTTCGACGCGAGAGACCTCTTCGACGAAGAGCTGCCGTTCGTGAACAATCCGTTGGGGTTCGACGGCTTCAATGCCAATCCCATCGGCCGCGTGTTGACGGTAGGCATCAGCAAGAAGTGGTAGTGAGAACGCGCTCGCGCGCAACGCTGCGCGCGAGCGCGTGGCTCCTCGCGTTGGCGCCGCTCGCGCTCGCCGCGGCGGAGCGTGATGCGTCTTCGGAGTGGCCGACCTACGGTCACGATCCGGGTGGAATGCGGTATTCGCCGCTCGCGCGACATCGATGCAGCGAACGTCGCGACGCCTCGAGCTCGCGTGGCGATATCACATGCGGCCCGCCACAGAGCCGCCCGCGACGCCGCAACCGTCTGCGCCCGAAAGCTCCTCCGCGCCCGCCAGGGCTCGCAGCCGCTTCAGCGCCTCGCAAGCGACGCCGCTCGTCGTCGACGGGCTCCTGTATCTCAGCACTCCGTATCGGCGCGTGGTCGCGCTCGATGCCGACAGCGGCCGCGAAGTCTGGAGCTTCGACGTGCCGGGACCGGGGCAACCTTCGCTGCGCGGCGTCGAGTATTGGCGCGGCGATTCCGACCACGGTCCGCGCATCTTCTTCGGAACGCGCGACGGCAGGCTCATCGCGCTCGATGCGAAATCCGGCAGGCCGGCAAACGACTTCGCCGGCGCCGGCGTGCTGGATCTCAAGACGGCCGAGGTGTCGGCCGCGCCGTCCTCGGAGCCCCGCGCGCAGTACGGATTGACGTCGCCGCCGCTCGTGTACGAAAACCTCGTGATCACGGGCTCGGTGACGCAGGAATTTCCGGAGAGAGGCGCGGCCGGCGACGTGCGCGCCTGGGACGCGCGCACCGGCGATCTCGTGTGGACTTTCCACACGGTTCCGCGCCCGGGCGAGTACGGGTACCGGACGTGGGAAGGCGAGGGCAGCGCGCGCGATCGATCGGGCGTCAACGTTTGGGGATTCATGACCGTCGATACGGAGCGCGGCATTCTCTACGCACCGATCGCGGCGCCGGCCTGGGATCGTTACGGCGGCGATCGTCACGGCGACAATCTATTCAGCAGCAGCGTCGTTGCGTTGAACGCGCGAACCGGCGAGCGGCTGTGGCATTTCCAGGTCGTTCACCACGACATCTGGGATCTCGACACGCAGGCGCCGCCGCTGCTGCTCGAGGTACCGCGCCGCCGCGGCGCGGCCACTCCGGCCGTTGCGATCGTATCGAAGGCCGGGTATTTCTTTCTTCTCGATCGCGTGAGCGGCAAGCCCCTGTTCGACGTCGAGGAGCGACGCGTGCCGGCAAGCGACGTTGCGGGTGAAAAAGCCGCGCGCACCCAACCCATCCCGGCGAAGCCGGAGCCGTTCGCGCGCACGCAGTTCTCCGCGAGCGACATCGCGACCGTGACGCCCGAGCTCGAGAAGTATTGCCGCGCCTGGATCGAAGATCTCGGGATGCGGATGGGCGGGCCGTACCTGCCGATCGGGCGCGAGCCGACCATCACATTTCCGGGCCGGCTCGGCGGCGCGAACTGGGGCGGCGGGTCCTACGATCCCGAGCGCGGGCTGTTCTTCGTGAACGCGAGCAACCTCGGCCAGGTCGAGCAGTTGACTCCGCGCGCAGACGGCACGATGACGAATTCGAGCCCGGCGACGGGCCGGTTTTCGGACCGCGAGAGAAAGCTGCCATGCCAGCAGCCGCCGTGGGGGACGTTGACCGCGATCGATGTCCGGTCGGGCACGATCGCCTGGCAGAGCACGCTCGGTGTGAGCGACCAGCTTCCGGCGGCGCTTGCGCGCACGGGGCGGCCGAACATCGGCGGCTCGATCGCGACCGCCGGCGGCGTCGTGTTCATCGGCGCGACCGACGACGCGCGCTTTCGTGCGTTCGACGCGCAGACTGGCGCGGAGCTCTGGTCGACGAAGCTCGCGGCTTCCGCGCACGCGACGCCGATCACCTATCGAGGCCGGAATGGAAAACAATATGTGGCGATCGTCGCGACCGGCGGCAGCTTCCTCGACAGCCCAGTCGAAGGCGATGAGCTCGACGTCTTCGCGCTGCCTTAGCGCCGCGCGGCGCTGGACGGTGACGGTGCTCGCTGTCGCGAGCGTCGCGAGTACGCGCACAGGCTCAGGAATTTCGTTTCCCGGATCCGTACGCCGGCCAAAAGAAGGTGCTCGTCGTTGCGGATCTGCACACCGGCAATCAGATCGCGCACGACGCCGTGAGTCACGCCGTAGCGACGCTCGAACGGCTCGGCCGCGAGAGCGGCGCATACGTCGCGTTCCTGCGCACGGACACGCTGCTCGTCACGAAAGGCGAGGTCTGGGGAACCGGCAACTACGCGAAAGGCGGCTCGAGCCAGGCCCGCGGACGCAATCTCGACTACTTCGACGCCGTCGTGTTCTACACGAACGGCGAGACCGAGATGACTCCGCAACAGAAGGCCGATCTGCTCGCGTTCGTCCGCGATGACGGCAAGGGCTTCGTTGCAGTGCACACCGCGACAGCTTCTTTCTACGCTTGGCCCGAGTATGGCGAGCTCGTCGGCGGCTACTTCGACAACCATCCGTGGAACGTGTTCGACGCGCCCGTCGTCGTCGAACGGCCCGACTTCCCGGCGATGCGGCATCTGCCGCGCGAGCTCGTTCTGCGCGACGAGATGTATCAATACAGGGCGCCGTACTCGCGAGAGAACGTCGACGTCTTGGCCCGGCTCGACGAGCGCAAGCTCGACCTCGCGAACCCGAACGTCAAACGCACGGACGGGGATTTCCCCGTCGCGTGGGTCAAGACCTACGGCGGCGGACGAGTATTCTCCTCGACGCTCGGGCATTCGGACGCGTCATGGGACGATCCGCGCGTGCAGACGATCTATCTCGAGGGAATCAAGTGGGTTCTGCGCCTCACCGACGCAGCGCCGGTGCCCCACCCGAAAACGGACGCTCCGTAACGCGTCGCGCGCGCAGCTACTCTCGCGAGCCGCTGTCGGCCGCGGGCCCGAAGAAACGCACGAGGTAGTCGAGTATCCGTGCTTGCTCGTCGTCGTCGGCTACGGCCCCGCGATCGATCATCGTCGCGATGACCCGATCCCACTCGTCGACGCTGCGCCGCTTCGCGACGACGATCTCGGGTGCGTGGCACGGGGCGCAGGCGCGGACGACGAGCGTTCCGGCTCGGGTCGTCGGGAAAGACCGCCAGCGACGGATCCTCGGCTGCGCGCGGCGTCGCGCCGACGGCGTCGGACGGCGATTCCCCCTGCGAATGCGCGTTTCCGATCCAGCCGCACAGAAGCAGGGCGAGTACGCGCCCGCTAGGCACCATCGAACTCGACCCGGCGCACGTCGCCGAGCAGGAAGATATAGGAGAGCGCGCCGAGCAGGGCGACCACCGCGATGAACGCGAGAGCCCACACGAACGAGCCGGTGGCCGAAACGACGAACCCGATGACGAGCGGCGTCACGATGCCGGCGATGTTCGCGCACAGATTGAAGACGCCGCCCGTGAGGCCGACGAGCTTCTTCGGGGCGACGTCCGTGATGAGCGTCCAGCCGAGGTTGCACATCCCTTGGCCGAAGAACGCGATCGACATCACCGTTATCACGAGCACGTCGCTGTCGACGAAGTTCGCGATCGCGATGGCGGACGCGAGAAACAACCCCGAAACGATCGGTAGCTTGCGCGCGAGATTGGCCGAGCCCGTCTTGCGCAACAGAAAATCCGAGAGGAGCCCGCCGCAGACCACTCCGACGGTCGCGCCGAGGAAAGGCAGCACCGCGAAGAACCCGACCTTGATGTACGCCATCTGGCGCTCGGTCGCGAGATAGGTCGGGAACCAGGTCAGGAAGAAGACGAGCGTCGAGTTGCTCGCGAACTGGCCGATCGACGCCCCGAGCACCTGGCGCTGGCGCAGCAGGAAAGCGATGTTGCGCCATTCGAACGGCGTCGAGCCGGCCTTGTCTCCGAGCCCGCCGCCTGCGGCGATATGGTCGAGCTCCGCCCGGTTCACGCGCGTGCTCGCGTGCGGATCGCGATAGAGCGCGAACCACACGAGCCCGAAAAGCACGCCGCCGGCGCCCACCAAGAGGAACAGCGAGCGCCAACCGAATTCCGCGCTGATCCAAAACAGCGCCGGGCTCAAGAAGGCGAGGCCGAAGTACTGTCCGACGCAATACACGCCCGTAGCCCGCGCACGCTCGTGCTGCGGAAACCAGATACTCAGCACGCGGCTATTGCTCGGGAACGCGGGCGCCTCGGCTAAGCCCAATGCGAGCCGTGTACCGACGAGCGAGGCGAGCCCCGACGCGAGACCCGTCGCGACCGTGCACACCGACCAGAGAGTCACCGACAAGAAATAGGTGAGCCGGACGCCGATCCGGTCGAGCAGGATTCCCCCTGGAATCTGGGCGGCTGCATACGTCCATCCGAACGCGGAGAGTGCGATCCCCATGAGCGCGGGTGTGAGGTCGAGATCCTCGCTGAGCAGCGGTGCGGTGACGCTGATCACCGTGCGATCGAGGTAGTTGATCAGCGTGCCGATCGTGACTAGCCCGAGAATCAGCAGCCGCGCGCGCGTGCGCGGCACCGTCGTCTCTGCGATACCCGCCACCGCCATCGTGGTCAGGCGCGTTCGGCGCGCGAACGGGAGAGGCGGCCGATGTGCTCCACGGCCAGTGCATAGCCATGAATGCCCAATCCCGTGATCATGCCGGTGCACACGGGCGTGAGGATCGTCTTATCCCGCCACTCGGCTTCGCGAACGCGCGCGTGAATGTTGCTGATGTGCACCTCGACGACGGGGCATTCGCAGATCTTGATCGCATCGAGCACCGCAACGGAGTGATAGCAGAAAGCGGCGGGATTGATCGCGACGCCGGCGGACTTACGCGCTTCGTGCAGCCACCCGATCATTTCGTGCTCGGCGTTGGTCTGGCGGAACACGAGCTCGAGGTCGAAGCGCTCGGCGACCTCGCGGACGAGCGATTCGACGTCCGCGAGCGTCTGCCGGCCGTAGATGTCCGGCTCTCGGACTCCGAGGAGATTCAGATTCGGACCGTTCAGAACGTAGACGCGGCGTGCTGTGGGATCCATGCCTTGGGAAGCTCTGGCGCGGCGATTTGCGCAAGTATATTCTGAAACACAAATTAACCAACTAGTTCGTGAACATGGGGGACATCATGAATTCGGGGACTTTTCGCCGTCGTTCGCTGCGACGAGAGCGTGAGCGCGGGCTCTGTTTGCTGGGTGCGGTTTTGGCTTACGTGGTGGCCGCCGGAGCCGCGCACGCTCAAGTGCAGGAGCAGCCGATCCCCGGCGATCCGTTGACGATCGAAAGCGGGCGAATCGCGGGCGCGTTGCTTCCCTCGGGCGTGCGCGCCTATCTCGGCGTGCCGTTTGCGGCGCCGCCCGTTCGCGACCTGCGCTGGCGTGCGCCCGCGCCGGCCGAAAGGTGGACCGGCGTGCGTTACGCACTCCGCTCTGCGCCGGAGTGCACTCAGACGCTGCGCGCGCACGACATCAATCACTACTTCGGCGAGGAGGCAACCAGCGAGGACTGTCTCTATCTCAACGTATGGGCGCCGACTGGCGCGACGTCCGAGTCCCGCAAGCCCGTCCTGGTGTGGATCTACGGCGGCGGTTTCACGATCGGCTCGGCGTCGATGGCGAACTACAGCGGGGAAGCGCTAGCCGGCAAAGGAGTGGTCTATGTCGCTATCGCGTACCGCCTCGGTGCGCTCGGTTTCATGGCGCATCCCGAGCTCACGGCCGAGTCGAAGTATTCCGGGAATTGGGGGCTGCTCGACCAGATCGCGGCGCTGCAATGGATTCAGCGGAACATAGCGCAGTTCGGCGGCGACCCGAACAATGTGACGATCATGGGGCAGTCTGCCGGTTCGATGGCCGTCTCGCTGCTGCAAGCGAGCCCGCTCGCGCGCGGCTTGTTCCACCGCGCCGTCGGCATGAGCGGCGCGTCGTTCGGGAACGGCGCAGCGGGCGGCACGAGACCGCTCGCCGCGGCGGAGCAAGACGGCCTGCAGCTGCAGCGCGAGCTCAAGGCCGCGAATGTCGCCGCCCTGCGCAGCCTTCCCGCCGACCGGATCCTGCAAGCCCAGCTCGCTCTGCCGGTTCGCTACGGCCCCGTCCTCGACGGCCATTTCCTTCCCGACACGCCCGCGAAGATCTTCGCGAGCGGGCGGCAAAACGACGTGCCGATCATGATCGGGTTCACGCACGACGAGTCCTTCAGCGACTTGTCTCGCGCGACGACGCTCGAGCAATATCGAACCGCGGCCGAGCGCGTCTACGGCAGCCGCTCGAGCAAGCTCCTCGAGCTGTATCCGGCGACCGACGACGCGAGCGCGCGCCGCGCAGCCGTGGACGCTGCACGTGACAGCAGCGTCGCGTTGCAGATGCACCAATGGGCACAGGCACAAGGCGCCACTGGCAAGCAGCCCGCTTACGTCTATCTCTTCTCGCGCGTGCACCCGTACGTCAGCGGCGTCACCTTCTCCGATCACGATCCACGGACCGTCGGCGCGTACCACACGGGCGACGTTCCCTATTGGCTCGGAACGCTCGAGAGCCTGAATCTATTTCGCAAGACGCGCGATTGGGGTGACGACGATCGAGCGCTCTCCGACGTCATGTCGGGCGCGCTCATCGCTTTCGCGACATCGGGGAATCCGAATCGCGCGGGGACGCCCGACTGGCCGGCATACGAATCGCGCCGCGAGCGCGTCGTCGAGTTCGGCGCGTCCACAAGTGTCGTGCAGTGGCCCAATCGCACGAAGCTCGAGTTCTTTGCCGCGAACGCGCCGGAACCCGCCGGTTCGCGGGGCGGCGCTCGCGACTGACTCGATCAGGCGCTTGATGCCGAAATCGCTGCCGTCATTGCGGATGCCGCGAGACAAGCTCACCGACCCGCCACGCGCTCGCAATTCGCCCGACCCTCGTCGTCATTGCGACGTCCGGCCGAACTTCGTCACGAGCGCAGCGAAGCGCTCGTCGTCACGCAGCGGGTCGAGTCGCGGGTCCCGCTGCAGGCCTTCGATCGACCAGTGGCCCGGGCCGGTGAGGTAGTCGTTGAGCTCGCGCAGCACGGCATCATGGTCGCCGACGAGCACTAGGACCCGTAGCACCGCCGCGAGCTGGACGGCCGAGCCGAGCAAGGCGTCGTCCGACTTGCCGACCAGCTCCCGCGCTCTCCGCATCGCGCGGAGTGCCTCGTCGCGCCGCCCCAACCCGGCCTGAGCTTCGGCCAGAGCAAGGTTGAGCGCCGCAGCCGTGGCGGGATCGCCGGTGACTCCGCGTTGCAATTGCTCCGCGACTGCCGCTGCGACACCTCCGTACAGGGCGCGCGCCTCGCCCGTGCGGTTTGCGAGTTGCTCGGTGCGAGCATAGAGCAATGCTCTCGGAGTGTACGTGGTCCGTAAGTCACCGTCGAAAACGGAAACGTGAGGGGCCGCTCCGAGCACTTCGCGCGCTCGTTCGTAGTCGCGGTCGTATATGGCGGCGAGCCAGCTGGTGTAGGTGTACGCGAGCCCGTCGTCGTAGCTCGCAGAGGGAGGGTTCTCGGCGTAGCGGCGCGCGAGCTCGGTATTGCCGTCGCGGCACATCGCGAGCACGACCTCGTCGACGTAAGTCGTGCCGTCATCCGGGGCGATACCGAGGATTCTCGAAAGCGTTTGCTCGGCGCTCGAGAAGTCGCGGAGGAACATCTGCGTGATGTGCTGCTGGCGCAGATAGAGCACGTTGCGCGGTGCGAGCTCGACGGCCACATGGAAGTCGGCGAGCGCCGGCTGCCATTGACCGAGCCGCCGATAGAGCGAGCCCCGAAGAAAGTACAACTCGGGATCATTGCGGCTCAATCGCGCGGCCGCAGTGAACTCGGTGAGGGCGTCCTGGTATCGGCCCAACCCCTTGTACTGGTACTCCGCCATCGCGATGTGCGCCTCGGGCAACTCGGGGTTCAGCTCGAATGCGCGGCTTATGGATTTCTCGGCCGCTGCGAGGCGCTCCCGCGTTCGGTCGATCCCATACCAATAGATGCTCGTATGCGTCTGCCCTAGGCGGGCGTATGCCAAAGCGAACTCCGGGTCCTCCTCGATCGCGCGCCGATAGAGGTTTTCGGCGCTCGGTAGCGCGTTGATTCGGTCGGTGCGGTGCTCGTACTCGTTCGCGCTCAAGTAGAACTCGCGCGCACGCGGATTCGCGGTTGCCAACTCGAGCGATTGCGCCGATGGATCATGAGTCGCGGCGCGCGTCGCGGATCGTTGCGCGAACCAATACCCGCTTGCTGCGAGCACGACGACGAGGACGCCGAGCATCGCCGCCCGTCTTGTCGCGTGCGATGCGAAAAAAAAGTAACTCGACTCTCCAGGGCGTTGCGCCGGCGTCGCGTCCGGCGGCTCGGCGGCCGCCACGGGGAGCATGAGCCGCACGCCGATCCGCGGAATGGTCTCGATGACCGTCGGCTTCTTCGCGTCATCGGCGAACGCCTTGCGCAGCTCGACGACACACTGCACCAACGCGTCGTGGGTAACCGCCATCCGCGGCCAGACCGCATCGAGGATCGCGTTTCTCGAAACGACTCGTCCGCCGGCTTCGGCGAGAAATACGAGAACCGCCATCGCGCGCGGCGTTACGTGAACCGTCCGCGATCCGCGCTGAATTCTGGCCAAGCTCGGCTGAACCAGCCAATCGCCGATTCGAAAGTCAGTGGTCGCGAAGATGCCGGCTGCCATGCGGTTTGGCCTCGTCGCCAGTCTAACCCGCGCGGCCGTGGCTCGCGCGAGAAAAGACTCGATGACGCACCGCTGGTATTGATGCGCTCATCCTGCTTTCCTCCTGTCTTGCTCGTCGTTCGGTCGTTACTTGCGACGCTGCTTTGCGCCAAATGTAGACAGCCGAAGTCTGCGCGTCGGCGATACAACAAGGCATACGCACATGGGCAACCGAAAGCGAGTCGCGACCTTTGCAGCTGTTCTGATGCTCGGCCCGCGGGTGCATGCGTCACCTGGCGACCTCGATGCGACCTTCGGCGACAACGGTTTCGCAAGGGAGCTGGCGCCCGGTAAAGGTTACGGCGACGCCTCCGCGCTGTTTCAACAGGCAGACGGCAAGCTGCTCGTCGGCCGCACCGACGACGTCGTGCCCGAAAAAAACATTTCCCCGCGGGATGACGAAGATCTCTCTGTGATGCGCTACACCGCGGATGGCGAATTCGACTCGAGCTTCGACGGCGATGGAAGAGCGTGGCTCGATATTCCCGACGTCGACGCGGAGACGGCCGCCGTGATCCAGCAGGTTGACGGCAAGATCGTCGCAGTCGGCTCCGCGCGCACGAGTGGCCGCGGGGCCGAGACCGAGGACCTGGCGGTTGCGAGGTACCTCGTCGACGGCCGAGCGGATCCGAGTTTCGGAAACGGCGGCTTCGTGCGTGCCGACGATCCGCGCGTCACTCATGTCCAGACTCGCGCGGCCGTACAACAGAGCGACGGCAAGCTCGTGACCGCCGGTTTCGCGTTCGTCACGGCGCCGGAGTTCGATTACGGCGTACTCGCGATGCTGATCACGCGTCTCGATACGGCGGGCTTCGTCGACGCGGGGTTCGGAACACGGGGTTTGGTGTTGCTCGACGCGAGCGGCGGCTTTCGCTCCGAGGCGCACGATCTCGCCCAACAGTCAGATGGGAAACTCCTGGTCGCCGGAGTGACCGATTCGCAGCTCGTTGTCGTTCGGTTGACGCCGGAGGGTGTGTTGGACGCCGCATTCGGTGATGGCGGCGTGGTGAAGCTTGCGATCGCGCGGCCCGATCACGTGGCCACGGAATCGATAGGGGAAACCGTGCGGGTGCAGGGCGACGGTAAGATCGTCGTCACCGCGACCGTGCGCGTCGCGTGCGGTCCGCTTGTCTCTGGCTGCGAATCGGCCAGCGACGTCGCGGTCGTGCGGCTAGACGCGGCCGGCCGCCCCGATCCGAGCTTCGGCGCCGGCGGAACCACGGTCCTCGACTTCGCCGTCCGCGATAGCGCCGGTCCGGGCAGTCTCGTAATCGGGGCGGATGGTTCCGTCTTCGTCGGCGGCGACTCCGCGGCTTACGGTGCGCCGCGCTACGGCTTCGTCGCTCGGCTGTCGTCGGATGGGTTGATCGACGCGGGCTTCGGCGATCAAGGGGCGAGCTTCATCGACACGGGAGACTACGACGGCGCGTCGGCCGCCCAGCTGCGCGGCATGGCGCAGCGCGTCGACGGCCGCTCACGCGGCCTTGTCACGGAATCTGCTCCCGTGGGGACCTCCGACGCTCGTGCGGTTGGTCGCGAACGGCGGTCATCCCGGCGTGCTGGGTTTTGCGCGAACGGGCGTATCCGCCCCGGAAGGCTCGACGGCGACTCTCACGGTGCGGCGCACAGGCGGCAGCCAGGGGTCCGTCAGCGTCGACTATGAGACCGGGTACTACCCGTGGGAGGCGTGGTTGCCCCTCGCTAGCGCCGGGCAGGACTACACGTCGACGGCCGGCGCGTTGACGTGGGGCGATGGTGAGACTGGGGAACGGAAGGTCGAGATCCCCATCGCGACCGACGCGTTTTTCGAGCCCAACGAGGGGCTGTATGTGATGCTCTCCAACGCGTCGTCCGGCGCGATCGTTTCGGCACCGCTCGCTGAGATCACCATCGAGGAGGTCAATGACAGCCCCGGCGTCCTGCAGATCGAACCGCGCGTGCGGTTGGTTGCCGAGGACGAAGGGGAGGTGACGCTCTTGGTGCGACGGACTGAGGGCCATATGGGTGCCGTCAGCGTCAATTTCTCCGTGACGCCGCTCACCGCGAGCGCCGGTAGCGATTTTGTGGCGGCGAGTGGGACGCTTTCTTGGGCGTCGGGACAGGCCGATGCTCGACTCATTTCCATCATCGTCGTCAATGACGGTGTGATCGAGTCCCCCGAAACCTTCAACGTTACGCTGAGCGACCCGTCCGGCGGAGCGGCGATCGACGCGTCACCGGCAGTGGTCACGATCCATGATCCACCGGCTGACGTGCCCCTCCGAAGCGGTGGCGGGAGCGTAGGGCTGCTCGAGCTGTCTCTGCTGGGATTCCTCGGGCTGCTGGCCGGGGCGCGTCGATTGCGCTCGGCACCGGCGGCTCCGAGGCCGAGCCGACTCATGCCGGGCAGCTAACGATATCCTCGCCCGCACGCCACCGATCGACGACGCTCGGGTCTTCGATGATCGTTCGCAGCAGCTGATGCAGCTCGCTCTTGGTCGCCGACAACCCCGCGTGCTTCAGCGCGGCTTCCGTCGCCGAGTCGACGGCGGCTCCGAACGCCTGCAAGTCCGCGAGGGCCGGCCTCGAGTTCGCGGTGTACCGATGTCGCTGCGGATGGTCGAACGAGTATTCGCAGCGTGCTCGGCTCAGCGAGTGATAGCGCGCGCAGGCGGACGGTCGAACGTCGTACGCGCTGCAACGACCGTCTACGAGGAACGCGCATGGATCCGGGCCGCGTTGTGCTCCGCGGCCGTCATGCCGATCGATCGCTGCGCGCGTTCTCACTATTCGCTCCTCGATCGCGGCTGCCTCGTCGCGCGGCGCGTGCCGTGCGCAGATAGTCGAGAAGCGCCACGGCCTCGTGCACGAACACACCGACGCGGAGATGGCAGCAGAACGTGCAGCCCGGCGCGCATGCGATGCCGGCGCCCTCGGCCTTGTGCGCTTCGAACTCCGCTTCGATCACGTCGACGACGTGACGGCAGACGACGGCGCACGCTTCCGCGTCCCGGCCGCGATCGAGCTCGCCGGACACGTGCCGACGCACGTTCGCTGCCACGGCCTCGATGTGCTCGTTTGCGCTCGACATGTTGGATCAGCTTAACCGCTGACACCCGGGCGGCGCGACGCCGAAGACTCCGGGGTCGCGCTCTGGGGCAACTCCTGGAATCCGAACCCGCGTAGAATCGGGGACCCCGCCCCCCTGCCGGAGGTTCGCGATGGACGCCGCTTCTTCCTTCAAAGCACAGCAGAAGGCCGCCTGGTCGAACTTCGCGATCTTCGAGAACGTCACGGCCAGCGCCGCACCGCGCCTCGTGTCGTTCGCCGGGATCAAAGCCGGCGCAAAGGTGCTCGACGTCGGTTGCGGTACCGGCGTGGTCGGGCTCACGGCCGCCCGGCTCGGCGCGCGAGTGACCGGCGTGGATCTGACGCCGGAGCTCGTCGCACGCGCGCAAGAGAATGCAGCGTTGATGGGCATCGAAGCCGATTGGCGCGAGGGCGATGCCGAAGCGTTGCCGTTGCCTGACGCGACCTTCGACGTCGTCGTCAGCCAGTTCGGTCACATGTTCGCGCCGCGGCCCGACGTCGCGGTCCGCGAGATGTTGCGCGTGCTCAAGCGCGGCGGAGTCATCGCGTTCTCCACTTGGCCGCCGGAGCTGCTCACGGGAAGGATGTTCGGGCTGATCGGGAAGTACTCGCCGCCGCCGCCCGCGGGCGTGTCACCGCCAGGTCAGTGGGGCGATCCGAACGTCGTTCGCGAGCGGCTCGGGGCGGCAGTGAAGGACATCGCTTTCGCGCGCGACGTGATGCGGTTCCAAATGCTGAGCGTCCAGCACTATCGCGTATTCATGGAGACGAACTTCGGACCCGCGCGGAAGCTGCTCGAGGGGCTCGACGCGTCCGAGCCCGCCAAAGCCGCGGCGCTGCGCCGCGACCTCGAGCAGCTCGCCGGCGAATACCTGGAGGACAACGTGCTGCGGCAGGACTATTTGCTCACGCGCGCGGTCAAGGTCTAGCGAACGCGCTCCGCGGCCGGCGTCCTTACGCCGCGGCTCAGCCCCTCAGGGCTTCAGGCTCTGATACGCGAACCGCGTGAACTTCTCGGCCGTCATGAAGCCCTTGCCCCAGAACGCGTCGAACTCGGCGGTCGGCTTCGCCGCGACCACTTCGTCCTCGGTCTTGCCTTGATCGACGAGCGTTCTTGAGGTTGGCGCGCACGCCGACGAGCATGTCGTGGAAGCGCTGGAAGTCGTCGCGCGTCGCGAGCGCGCCGTGGCCCGGCACGATCTTGGTGTTCGCGTCGCTGCGCGCGAGCACCTTCTCGGCGGACGCGATGAAGCCGTCGATCGAGCCCATGCTGCTGCGGTCGATGAACGGGTACTGATCCTTCATGTACGTGTCGCCCGTGTGGATCACGTTCACATTCGCGAACTGCACGAACGAGTCGCCGTCGGTGTGCGCGTTCTCGACGTGAACCACGTTCACCGTGTTGCCGTTCCAGTGGAACGTCGCGCGCGTCGGGAACGTGACCGTCGGCAGCGCCGCCGCCGGAGAGGGCGGAATCTTCTGGTTGAACGCGGCCATGAACTGCTCGGTGCTCATCCGCACGCGCACGTTGTTGTGCGCGACGATCACGGCGCCGGCCTTGCCGAGCGGCTCGTTGCCGCCCGTGTGGTCGCCGTGCCAGTGCGTGTTCACGACGAACTTCACGTCGGTGCCGCCGGCGGCCTTGATCGCGGCGCGGATCTTCGCGTTGAGCGGCGCGTACTCGGTGTCGACGAGCACCGAGCCGTCGGTGCCGGTCGACACCACCATGTTGCCGCCCGAGCCCATCAGCATGTAGAGATTCGGCGCGAGCGGGATCGTTTCGATCTTGACCTTCGAGAAGTCCGTGTCCTGAGCGAGCGCAGCCGAGCCAACGAGCAGCGCGGCCGCCGAAACGAGCAATCGGTGTGTGAGCGTCACGCGGAATCCCCCCAAGAATTCTGCGAGCGGAACGACAGGCGGACCATCATATCCTCGCCGCCGGAGCGCGTGTAGAGTCACTTGAAACACGGACGCAGAGGCGCCACTTCAGGCGCCCGAAAACGGAGGATCCATGGCGAGCAATCCGAAAGATGCAGTGAGCGGCTCGGTGCGCGAGGTTGCGCGCAAGGTCCGCGGCATGCCGACCAGCGACGGCGCGGGCGTGCGGATGACGCGCGTGATCGGCCAGCCGGCGCTCGACTCGTTCGATCCGTTCCTGCTGCTCGACGAGTTTCGTTCCGACAACCCGAACGACTACATCGGCGGTTTCCCGGATCATCCGCATCGCGGCTTCGAGACCGTGACCTACATGCTCGCGGGCCGGATGCGCCACGGCGACAACCAGGGCAACACGGGCTTGCTCGGCCCCGGCAGCGTCCAGTGGATGACGGCCGGCAAGGGCATCGTGCACTCCGAGTTTCCGGAGCAGGAGGAGGGCCTCATGTGGGGCTTCCAGCTCTGGGTGAACCTGCCCGCGCAAGGACAAGCTCACGAAGCCGCGCTACCAGGACATCCAGGGCGACGACGTTCCCGAGGTCGAGCTCGGCCCCGGCGCGAAGGCGCGCGTGCTCGTCGGCACCGTGAACGGCGTGAAAGGCCCGGTGATGGAGGTCGCGACCGAGCCGGTGTACTTCGATCTGCATCTCGACGCGGGAGCTTCATACGCGGCCACGCTGCCCGAAGGGCACAACGCGTTCGCGTACGTCTATCAAGGCGACGCGAAGATCGGCGCCGCGGGAACGAGTATCGAGCGCGGCGAGCTCGCGATGCTCACGCACGGCGCGAGCCTGCCGGTGACGGCCGGCGCGCACGGCGCGCGGCTGATCGTCGTCGCGGGGCGGCCGCTGAACGAGCCGGTCGCGCGCTACGGCCCGTTCGTGATGAACACGGCGGAGGAGATCCACCAGGCGTTCGCGGACTACCGCGCCGGCAAGCTCTAACCGGCCGCCGCCGGTGTAGCCCTCAAGTGTACGGAGAGGGTCGTGCCGCGACCCTCGTCCGAAGCGATGTCGAGCGCCGCGTCCAAGTGGCGAGCGCACTCCGCGACGATCGCGAGACCGAGGCCGATCCCGTCCGCGTCGAGCTCGCGGTCGCGCGCCGCGTGCGCGCGATAGAACCCTTCGAACACGCGGCCGAGATGATCCTGCGGGATTCCCAAGCCGTTGTCCGTGACCGTCACGCAGACGCCGTCGAGCTCCTCGGCCGCCGCTACCTCGACGAATCGATCGGCCTTGCTCGGGTCGCAGTATTTGATGGCGTTCGACAACAGGTTGATCAGGATCAGCTCGACGCGGCCAATGTCCGTCACGATTCGGATCGACGGCACGCTGAGCTTGATGCTCACGCCGCGCCGCTCGGCGAGCTCTCGGACCTGCGCCGCGGTGTCGTCCACGACCTTGCCGAGGTCCACCGCCTGCGTTTGCGGCGAATCGACGTCGAGCGAGGACAGCGAGAGCAGCTTGGTCGTGAGCGTGGCCATGCGTCGCGCGTTGGTCTCGATGAGCTCGACGCAGCGCTCGTGGGTATCGCGCGGAGTATCGTCGCGGCGCAGCAGGCCGATCGCCGAGACGATCGTGCCGAGCGGTTGCCGGAGCTCGTGCGTGACCATCCGGTTGAATCCTTGCAGACGTTGGTTCTGCTGCGCGGCCTTGTCTGCGTAGCGCGCGACGAACCTGTCCACTGTCGTCTGCATGAGCACCAGCACCGATTCGTGCAGGCGAGCCGCGACGCGCAGCGCGTCGGCGGAGCGCGTTTGCAGGCCGAGCCGCTCGACCTCCGCCGTGACGAAATCGCTCATCACTTCCGCGAGCAAGCGGTACTCGCGCAGTATTTGGTGCACGGACGCCTGCTGCTGGAAGCGCAGGTCGCCGAGCTCCTGCGCCTTCGTCATGACGGCCGTGTTGGTCACGAGCGCGTGCTCGGCGGGCGAAGCGAGGTCGTCCGCAATGTGCCCGATGAGGTCGGGGATATGGTCGAGCAGCGACGTCGTCGGGAACACCGATCCTATCGGTTGGGAAAGTAGCTCGTGCAGCTTCGCGAGCCACTGTGCGGCGATCTCGACGTGCGCGGCGCTCAAGCCGCGCGCGATCGCCGTCGCAAACGTCTCGGCTGTCGTGAGCAGTGCGCTGCTCACGCGCGGCTCGGGCGTTCACTCGCGGCGAGCGTGGTCATCCGTGCGACTCGATGCGAGGCACTCGCGCGCCCCGGACCGATTTTTCGATGCTCGCCAATAGGACCGCCGCGTCGCATGGCTTGATCAGCACCGAGTCGAAGGTTTCCGCGAGCTCTTTCTCACCGTCGGGCGTGAGCGCCCTTCCCGTTAGCGCGATGAGGGTCATGCTCGAGGTGTCTGAGCGGGCGCGCAAGCGGCGCGCGATCTCGAGACCGGAGACGTCCGGCAGCTGCAAATCGAGCACCGCGACGTGCGGGGCGCGTTCGTCCACGTGCCGCAACGCCGCGGCGCCGCTCGAGGCCGTCAGTACGATATATCCCGAAGCCTCGAGGAGCAGTGCCCACACCTCGAGCGCGTCGGGATAGTCGTCAACCAATAGCACCCTTCGGGCAGGCGCGGCCGCGATCTCATTGGGGTCGCTTGGCATTGGGCAAGCCTACCATCAAGGGTTTGGGAGCGGCGAGCCGCGTCGATGCGGCTCCCAGTAGTCGAGCTCCGGCCCGATCGGCACGATCCGGGCCGGATTCAAGTTTGCGTGGCTGCCGTAGTAGTGCCGCTTGATGAAGTCGACGTGGACCGTCTCCGCGATCCCATGCGATTGATAGAGGTCGCGGACGAACCCCCAGAGGTTCGGGTAGTCGACGATCCTGCGCTTGTTGCACTTGAAGTGCCCGAAGTACACCGGATCGAAGCGGATCAGCGTCGTGAATAGCCGGATGTCGGCTTCTGTGAGCTGGCTGCCTAAGAGAAAGCGGCGCGTCGCGAGCCGGTCCTCGAGCTCGTCGAGGGTCGCGAACAACGGAATCACTGCCTCCTCGTAAGCGGCCTGCGTCGTAGCGAAGCCCGCGCGATAGACGCCGTTGTTCACGTTCGGGTAGATCAGCGCGTTCAACGCGTCGATCTCGGGGCGCAGCTCCTCGGGGTAGTAGTCCTCGTCGTTCGCGCCCGCGTCGGCGAACGCGCTGTTGAACATCCGGATGATCTCCGACGACTCGTTCGAGACGATCGTGCGCTGCTCCTTGTCCCAGAGAATCGGTATCGTCGAGCGGCCCGAGTAGGTCGGATCCGCGAGCGTGTAAAGCTCGTAGAGCTTGGCCACGTGGTTGACGTAGTCCGGAATCGTCTCGGGTCCCGGCTCGAACGTCCAGCCTTCGGCGCCCATGTAGCTAGTCACCGCGGAAACCGAGATCAACGGCTCGAGCCCTTTGAGCTTGCGGAAGATCAGTGTGCGATGCGCCCATGGGCACGCGAACGCGACGTACAGGTGATAGCGGTTCGGCTCGGCGCGAAATCCGCCGCGGCCGGTCGGTCCCGCGCTGCCGTCCGGCGTGACCCAGTTGCGGTACTGCGCTTCGGTGCGGATGAAACGGCCTTGCGACGCCTTCGTGTCGTACCAGACGTCATGCCATTTTCCGTCGACTAATAGTCCCATTGGGGTCCCATTGTTTATATCGCCGTCCCTGGGGCCATGATAGCTTACGGCTCCCGCGCGCCGGTCCGATAAGAAGAATGAATAGACTACTAGCCCGCCGTTTCGTATTGCTGCTCGCGCTATTCGGCACCGCATCGGCCGCGCGCGCCGACGACGGCCACACGATCAAGCTCACGATCGCCTCGAGCCATTCGACGTCGCTCGCGTGGGTCGGCACGATGCACAACCTCGTCGTGCCCGAGACGAATCGCGCGGCTCGCTGCGATCGGAAGCCCCTACCGGATCCGCTGGACCGAGGCATACGGCGGCTCTCTATATAAGTACGACAACACGCTCGAGGCGATCGAGATCGGCCTCACGGACTTGGGCTGGGTCGGCACGCTCTGGGAGCTGTCGAAGATGCCGCTGCAGAACGTCACCTACTACGTGCCGTTCTCGTCCGACGACAATCGCATGATCTTCGCGATCTTCAACGAGCTGCACGAGACTCTGCCGGCGATGAACGAGGCGTGGACCGCGCAAAACCAGAAATTCCTCGGCGCGAGTGCGCTCGACACCTATCACCTGATGACGAATTTCCCCGTGCACAGCGTCGCCGACTTGCGCGGGCACAAGATCCTCGCGCCGGGCCCGTCGGCGGCTTGGCTCGAGGGTACGGGCGCGGTCGCCGTCGACGGCAGCCTCACGACGTACTACACGCAGATCCAGAGCGGCGTCGCGGACGGCGTATTGACGGTACTTTCCGGCGCGCCCGCGTACCGGATCCACGAGGTCGCGAAGTACATCACGCTCGTGGGCCTCGGCGGCCAAGTCACGGGCGCGCTGTCCGTGAACCTGGACACGTGGAACCGGTTGCCGCAAGAGGTTCGCGAGATCATCGCGGAGCTCGGGCCCGAGTACAGCAAGAACGTCGCGGACGACCTCATCGCTCGCTACTCCGCCGGCATCAAACGGATGGAGCAAGAGGGCGCGATCGTCTCGGAGCTGCCGACCGAGGAGAAGCTCAAGTGGCTCGCCGCGATGCCCGACATCGCGACGCGTTGGGCGGAGGCGACCGAAGCACGCGGTATCCCGGCGGGCGAGGTGCTGCGCGCCTATATGAAGGCCGTGAGGGATCACGGCGGCAAGCCGCTCAGGGACTGGGACCGGCCGAACTGACGTTGCACGAGCAATGACGGCACCGACGACACGAGCCGGCGACGCGTTCGCGCTGCTCGTGCGCGGGATGAACGCGGCCGGCGTCGTCTGGGTGTTCGCGCTCACGTTCCTGATCTGCGCCGACATCACGGCGCGCACCGTGTTCGCGAGCCCGATCGCCGGCGTCACCGAGATGGTGTCGCTGTCGCTCGTGGGCTGCGTGTTCCTGCAGCTCGCGCACGCGGTGCAGCGCGGCCGGCTCATGCAGGTGGAGATGGTGCTCGCGCCGCTCACCGCGAACCGGCCCGCGCTCGCGAGCGATTGGCAAATCTTCCTCACGGCTGCGTCGGCCGCGGTGCTCGCGCTGATCGCGATCGGCGCGTGGCCCGATTTCGTCACGGCGCTGCGCACGCGCGAGTTCGCGGGCGTCGAGGGCATCTTCAAGATCGAGGTGTGGCCGATCAAGGCGCTGCTCGTCGCGGGCGCGTCGGCTGCGGCGCTCGAGCTGCTGCGGCAGCTCGCGACCCAGCTCCGACGTTCGTTCGCCGCGCCTCCCGATGCGCGCCGCGCGCTCGCGCCCGTCGGCGTCGTCGTGCTCGCGCTGCTGCTCGCGGCGTTGTGGTACGGCGACGTCGAGCCGCGCACCGTCGGTATCGCGATGATCGTCGCGACGCTCGGCATGATCGTGCTCGGCATGCCCATCGCGATCTCGCTGCTGTCGGCCGGCTTCGCCGGGCTCGCGCTCATCAAGCACGATTTCGCGGTCGCGACGCGCACGCTCGCGCTCGCGGCCGACGGCACGATCTCCGAATACGTGTTCGCGAGCGTGCCGCTGTTCGTGCTGATGGGCCTATTCGTGAACGTGTCCGAGATCGGCCGCGACGCGTTTCGCGCGGCTCAGCGCATCTTCGGCGGCATCTACGGCGGCCTCGGCGTCGCGACGGTCGCGGCGAACGCGGTGTTCGCGGCGATCACGGGCATCTCGGTCGCGGCCGCGGCGATCTTCACGAAGATCGCGGTGCCCGAGATGGTCCGAGAGGGCTACACGCCGAAATTCGCCGTCGGGCTCACGGCCGGCTCGTCGCTGCTCGGAATGCTGATCCCGCCGAGCCTGCTGCTGATCATCTACGGCGTGCTCGCGGAAGTGTCGATCGGTGCGCTGTTCGTCGCGGCGGTGCTGCCGGGGCTGCTGCTCGCGTTCGCGTTCGCGGTCGCCGTGATCCTGATGGCCTGGCTCTGGCCGAGCTTCGTGGGCAACGTGCGGCCGGCGCGCAGCGCGCACGATCGCGACGGCGCCGCGAGCAACGCGCGCGTTCTCCTAGGCGTCGTGCCCGTGCTGCTGCTGATCGTGCTCGTGCTCGGCGGCATCTACGGCGGCGTGTTCACGCCGACCGAGGCCGGCGCCGCGGGCGCGTTCGGTGCGCTCGTCATCACGCTGCTGAAGCGCCGCCTCACTTGGCCGCGCCTGTGGGAAGTGATCAGCGAGACGGGCCAGGTCTCGGTCTCGATCCTGTTCCTGATCATCGCGGCGAGCACGTTCAGCCGCATGCTCACGCTCACCGAGCTGCCGCAGGACATGGCCGTCTTTCTCGGCAGCACGGGCCTCGGTTTGCCCGGATTCCTCGCGGCCTATCTCCTGTTGCTGCTCCTGCTCGGCACGATGCTCGACTCGACGTCGATCATGCTGATCGTGCTGCCGCTCGCACTGCCGGTCGCGGCCGCGCTCGGCGCGAATCTCGTGTGGTTCGGCGTGGTCACGACGATCGCGATCGAGATCGGGCTCCTGACGCCGCCGTTCGGGCTCAGCGTCTACGTGATCAAGGCGAGCATGAACGATCCGCGGATGACGCTCGGCACGATCTTCGGCGGGACGTTCCCGTTCGTGCTGATCACGCTCGCCGTGACGCTGCTGCTGATGGCGTTTCCGCAGATCAGCCTGGTGCTGCTCTAACCTACGTCGACGCTCGCGCGGGGCCTCGCAGACCTCAGTCCGGCAGCACCCGGTGCGCGTTCAAGATGCCGTCCGGGTCGAGCGCGAGCTTGAGCCGTCGCATCACGTCGAGCTCGGCCGCGTTGCGCGAATGATGGAGGTAGCGGCTGCGCAGCGTCCCGACGCCGTGCTCCGCCGAAATCGAGCCACGATGCGCACCGATCGCGTCGTACACGAGGCCGCAGATCGCGTCTGTGTCGTTCGCGTCGTGCGTCGTCATCGCGAGATGCAGGTTGCTGTCGCCGATGTGGCCGAACACGAGGTTCGTTACCGGTTTCGGATAGCGCGTGAGGGCAGCGTCGAGCGACGTGAGAAAACTCTGCATCGAGTCGATCGGAAGACTCACGTCGAACGCGAGCAGCGGCTGCAGCGTCGGCGTCACTTCGCCGATCGCGTCGCGGATCGCCCAGAAGCTCTTGGTCTCGCGTTCGGACTGCGCGATCGCGGCGTCCATGATCGTGGTTTTCTGGAGCGCCTCGACGAGCACGGCCTCGAGCAGCGCGCGGTCGCCCTCGTGATCCGTGCCCTCGACCTCGACCAGTGCGTAGAGCGGGTGGCGTGCGTCGAACGGCGACGCGAGCGCAGGCAATCGGTCGAGCACGTAGTGGAAGTACGACGCCCACATCGCCTCGAACGCGCTCAGGCGTCCTCCGAGCCGCGCCTGCAGCGCGTGCAGCAGCGCGACGGCTTCGTCGAAGCCGCCGAGCGCGCACAGGGCCGTGACCTTGCTCGGCAGCCGCGGCCACAGTCTCAAGATCGCGCGTGTGACGACGCCGAGCGTGCCCTCCGTGCCGATGAACAGCTGCTTGAGATCGTACCCGGCATTGTTCTTGAGCATCTTGTTCATCGAGCTCACGACGGTGCCGTCGGCGAGCACGGCCTCGAGGCCCAGCACGAGGTTGCGCATCATGCCGAAGCGGATCACCTGATTGCCGCCCGCGTTGGTCGCGATGTTGCCGCCGATCGTGCACGAGCCGCGCGCGCCGAGGTCGAGCGGGAACAGGTACCCGGCGTCCGCCGCCGCTTCCTGGACCAGCTGCAGCGGCGTGCCCGCGCGTACCGTCATCGTCTGCGCCGCGCGATCGATCTCCTCGATGCCGGTGAGCCGCTCGAGAGAGATCGCGAGCTCGCCGGCTTGCGGAGTCGCTCCGCCCGCGAGGCCCGTGAGCCCGCCTTGAATGACGACGCGCTGGCCCGCGCGCCCGCACTCGCGCAGGATCGTCGCGACGTCCTCGGTCGACGACGGCCGCACGACGGCGACCGGCATGCAGGCGTTCTCGTGGCTGAAGTCGACGCGATGGCGCTCGTTCGCCTCTGACCCGATCGTCACGGCGTCGGCGCCGAGCTGCCTCCGAAGGGATTCGAGTAGGTCGTCGCTCACGTGGGCATTCTAGGTCGTTTCCTGTTGTTCGTCGTTTTCCGCACGGTATAGTCGCCGGCGTGATCGATCTCTACACGTGGACCACGCCGAACGGCCGCAAGGTCTCCATCATGCTCGAAGAGATCGGGATGCCGTATCGCGCGATCGGCGTCGACATCAACGCTGGCGAGCAGCACAAGCCCGAGTTCCTGAAGATCAGCCCGAACAACAAGATCCCGGCGATCGTCGACCACGACACCGGGATGTCGCTCATGGAGTCCGGCGCGATTCTCCTCTATCTCGGCGACAAGGCCGGCCAGCTCACGGGCGGCGCCAAGTCCCGCTGGCAAGTGATGGAATGGCTCATGCTGCAAATGGCGAGCGTGGGCCCGAACCTCGGCCAAGCGCACCACTTCCTGCGCTTCAACAAAGGCAAGTCGGAGTACGCGGAGAAGCGCTTCGGCGACGAGGCGAAGCGCATTTACGGCGTGCTCGACAAACGGCTCGGCGACACGGAGTACCTCGCTGGCGAGTACTCGATCGCGGACATTGCGACCTGGCCGTGGATCTCGCGCTATGAGTGGCAGGGGATCGACTGGGCGCCGTATCCGCATCTCAAGCGCTGGTACCTGACGATCGCGAAGCGGCCCGCCGTGCAGCGCGGCTACGACGTGCCGAAGACGACGAATCCGATTCCGCTACCGGCCTAGAGCATCCGCACGCGCCCGCGCAACGCGCGCACGTGGTCGGGTGTCGTCGCCGCAGCAGCCGCCGACGATGCGCGCCCCGGCGCCGATCCAGGCGAGCGCGTGCGCCGCGAGGTCCGCGGGTTGCGTGCCCTGCAGCAGCGCGGTCGTTCCGTCGCCGATCTCGGGATACGCGCCGCGCGTGCCAGCGAAGCGTGCGGCGACGATCGCGAGCGCCGGCTCCACCGCCTCGGGTGCACTATGCATCACGTTCACCGCGTCCGGCTCGAATGGCAGCAGCGCGTCGAGCACATCGGTGAACTCCGTCGCCGGAAAGTCGAACGCGGCTAGCGTGCCGTCGGCGCGCAGAGAGCAACTCACGCCGAGCCAGAAGGGCAGGCCGACGAACGCGGCGGCTTCGCACGCGAGCACCGCATGCCGTGTGTCCTGCATCATCTCGAGCGCGATGAGATCGACGCCGCATTCCGCGAACAGCTCCGCAAGCTCCCGGTACGCGGCGCGCTCGCGCGCTTCATCCGGGTACGCGCGCACGTCGAAATTCGGGGGCAGGCAGGAGAGCGACGCCGCGATCGCGACGTCGCGCCCGCTCGAGTCGCGGGCTTCGCGCGCGGCATCGACCGCGCGCCGATTGATCGCGGCGAACTGCTCGCCGTAACCCGCGGCTTCGAGGACGAAGCGGCTCGTGCCGAACGTGTTCGTCGTGATCACATCGGCGCCCGCGTCGATGTAGCCGGCGTGGACCGCGCGCAGCAGGTCGTAGTGGGTCAGAGAGGCGAGGCCGCTCCACGCCGTCGCGTCGAGCCTCATCCCGCGCCGGCGCAGCTCGCTTCCGGTGCCGCCGTCGAGCAGCAGTGTGCCTCCGGAGCGCAAGGCTTGAAGCCAGAAGTCGGTCATGCGGCTTAGTATGGCGTTTGCGGTCGACGGCGGATTGTTTCCGCGGAAACATCGTCGATCGGATAGCGCGTCTCAGACGATTCCGCGGCTGCGCAGCGACGCGATCTCGTCTGGCGAAAGGCCGAGCGCGTCCGCGAGCACGCTGTCGGTGTGCTCGCCGAGCCCCGGCGGCGCCGCGTCATACGTCACCGGAGTCGCGGAGAGCCGCAGCGGGCTCGCGACGGTCGGCACGCTGCCGAGAGTTTCGTGCTCGATGCGCGACGCCAGGCCGCGCGCGACGACCTGCGGGTCGGCGAACACTTGCGCGAGATCGTTGATCGGCCCGCACGGCACCCCTTTTTCAGCCAGCGCGGCGGTCCACTCCGCGGTCGTTCGCGCGACGGTCAACCGCTGCAACAGCGGTATCAGCTCGGCGCGGCTCGCGACTCGGCGCGCGTTCGTCGCGAAGCGCGGATCGTCCGCGAGCGACGGCTCGCCGGCCGCGGCGCAGAAGCTGCGAAACTGATCGTCGTTGCCGATCGCGAGCAGCATTTGACCGTCGCGCGTCGGAAAGTCCTGATACGGCACGATGCTCGGATGCTCGTTGCCGAGCGGTCGCGGGACGCTGCCGGTTGCGAGGTAGCTCAGCGCTTGGTTGGCGAGGCACGCCACCTGCACGTCGAGCAGTGCGAGATCGATGTGCTGGCCGACGCCGCTGCGCTCGCGGTAAGTCAGCGCCGCGAGAATCGCGCTGCTCGCGTACACGCCCGTCAGGATGTCGGTCAGCGCCACGCCGACCTTCAGCGGTCCGCCGCCGGGCTCGGAATCGCGGCGGCCCGTGACGCTCATCAGGCCGCCGAGTCCTTGAATCAAGAAATCGTACCCGGCCCGCGCGGCATACGGCCCCGTCTGGCCGAAGCCCGTGATCGAGCAATAGACGAGACGCGGGTTGAGTGCGCTCAAGCTCGCGTAGTCGAGCCCGTATTGCGCGAGGCCGCCCACCTTGAAGTTCTCGATGACGACGTCGGACTGCTGCGCGAGCCGCCGCACGATGTCCTGCCCGTCGCGCTGAGCGAGGTCGACCGTGACGGATTTCTTGTTGCGGTTCGTGCAAAGGAAATAGGCGGACACGTCGCTCTGCGTGCCGTCCTCGTGCCGCGCAAACGGCGGACCCCAGGCGCGCGACTCGTCGCCGCCGCGCGGATGCTCGATTTTGATGACGTCGGCGCCGAGGTCGGCGAGGATCTGACTGCCCCAGGGGCCCGCGAGCACGCGGGAGAGATCGAGGACTCGGATGTGCGACAACGCCCCCAAGATCGCGCGCCTAGATCGGCGCTCCTTCAGCGGCGTCGGCCGAAGCCTCGCGCTCGATGCGCGACGTGGCCTTAGTGTCCTTCATCGTGATCGAGACGACGAGGCAGAAGAACGCGAGTGCGCTCACGTAGTAGTAGAACCACGACTCGTGGCCCGCATTCTTGAGCACGAGCGCCACGTATTCCGCAGTTCCGCCGAACACCGAGACGCCGATGGCGAACGGCAGCGCGACGCCCAACGCGCGCACGTGGACCGGAAAAAGCTCGGCCTTGAAGATCGCATTGATCGACGTGTAGCCGGTCGTGATCAGGACGCCCGCGAGATACCAGCCCAACGCCGAAGCAAAGCTCTGCGGCTCGGCCAGCGCCGACAGAATCGGAACCGTGAACAGAGTGCCGAGCACGCCGAAGGTGATGAGCATGGGGCGTCTGCCGGTGAGATCGGACAGCCAGCCGACGAGCGGTTGGAGCGCTATGAACACGAGCAGCGCGAGGGACGAGATCAGCGTGGCGTCGTCGATCGAGAACCCGGTCGTATTGACCAGGTACTTCTGCATGTAAGTGGTGAAGCAGTAGAACGACACGGTGCCGCCGGCCGTCAACGCGAGCACCGTGAAGAGCTCGCGCGGATAACGCAGCAGCTCCTTGAGATCACCGCGGCGCGACGACGCGGCGCGCGCCCGCGTAAACACTGCCGGCTCGTCCATCGTGCGCCGCAGGTAGAGCGCGCAGGCCGACAAGGCCGCGCCGATGAGGAACGGGATGCGCCAGCCCCACTCGCTCAGATCTTCCGTCGACAAAGCACGTTGTAGGACCATCAGGAGCCCGAGCGCGAGCAATTGGCCCATGATGATCGTGACGTATTGAAAGCTCGAGTAGAGGCCGCGGCGGTTTGCGGGTGCGATCTCGCTCAAGTAGGTCGCCGAGGTGCCGTACTCGCCGCCGAGGCTGATGCCCTGCAAGACGCGCGCGAAGAGCAGCAGCGCCGGCGCGAGCGCGCCGATGCTCGCGTAGCCGGGCGTCACGACGATCAGCAGCGAGCCGCCGCCCATCAGCAGCACGGAAAGGATCAGCGCCGTCTTGCGTCCGTTTCGATCCGCGAGGCGCCCGAGCAGCAACCCGCCGATCGGCCGCACGAGGAAACCGATCGCGAACACGGCCGCCGTGCTCATCAGCTGTACGGTCCGACTGCCGGAGGGAAAGAACACCGGCGCAAAGTAGAGCGAGAAGGACGCGTAGACGTACCAGTCGAAGTACTCGACGAGGTTGCCGGCGGAGCCGCTGAAGATCGATCGCAGGTTGACGGCCGACGCGGCCGCCGCTCGAGTCGGTGGAGACGCGACGCCCAAAACGCCGGCGCTACCGCTCATCCCGCCGGCTCGATCGCGCGACGCGCGGCGATGTCCTCGCGGTGGTAAGAGAGAAGGTGGCGGACAAGGTTCATCCTCTGTGGGCTGCCGGACGACATCCTGTCCCGGGCGCGGGGGTGGCAGAACGGAGTGCCGGCGGATTGTAGCGCAGCCACGTAGCCTGCACGGCGGCGCGCCCCCTATACTCCCCGCAACGCAACGCAGATTGCGGCTTGGAGGAGCTCCGTGTCGAACGATCAACAACTACTAGAAGAAGCGACCACCGACCCGTTCTCCGGCCCCGCCGAGGACTGGGAACCTTGGGAGACGACGCTCGTGCTGCTGAGCCTCGCGCTCGGCGTCGCGGGGCTGTTCCTGCTCGGCTGGATCGTCGATTACTTCATCCTGCCATGACGCCCGAGATCGTCCTTACGCACGAGAACGGCCGCTGGCGCGCGCGCGGCGAGGGGCTCGACCTCGAGCACGAGGATCTCGGCGCGCTCGACGCGCTGATCGAGGCGCAGCTCACGGCGGCCGAATCGATCGCGGTTCGCTTCGATGCCGCGTCGTTGCCTACGTGGACGCGCCAGTACCACGCGCACTACTTCGACTACCGTCTGCATCCCGCCGCGGAGCCCGCGGAGCTCCCGGAGCTCCCGGAGGACGCGAGCGGCACTGATCGATGAGCGCGAACCGGCGCTGGTCGAGCGGTATGTTCTCGACCGAGGACTGGTGGTCCGTCTGGGTCGGGCTCGCGCTGTATGCCGCCGGGCTCGCAGCGCTCGGCGGCGGTGTCGACCTCGTCGGCTGGATGCCGCGTACGAGGCCGTGGGAGTGGACGGACGCGCTCGGTGGGTTCGCGTGGTCGAAGTGGTTCGCGCCCGCCGGCGCGGCCTACGCGGCGTGGCACCCGCTCGCGTCGTGGCTGTTCGCGTATGCCGTGTTCGCCGCGCTGTTCGCGTTCGGCGCCTACCACCAGAGGCTCAACGTTCGGCGCTTCGTGCTCGGCTTCACCGTGCTCTACGCGCTCACGTGGCTCGCCTGGGTCGCGGGCAACGAGCTGCACCTCACGATCGTCGACGCGACGGTCGACGGCCGCAACCGTTATCGAGATGGCGGCTTGAGCTGGGGCCTGCAGCTCGGCGAAGGCGCGCCGTACTTGCTCGCGCTGCTCATCGGCCTCGTGATCGGCAATTTCGCGAAGCGTTTCGCGGCGCGGCTCGCGGAGGCCGCGAAGCCGGAGTGGTTCATCAAGACCGCCATTGTCTTCCTCGGCGTAAACCTCGGCGCGCAGACGATCCAGGCGTCCGGCTTCGCCGTGAACCTCATCCTCACTGGCGCCGCGGCGACGTTCGTCGCGTACATGTTCTTCTGGCCGATCGTCTACACGCTTGCGCGCCGCGTGTTCAAGTTGAAGCGCGACGCGTCCGCCGTGCTCGCGTCCGGCATCTCGATCTGCGGCGTGTCGGCCGCGATCGCGACTGGCGGCGCGATCCGCGCGCGGCCGGTAATACCCGTGACCGTGTCGATGCTCGTCGTGATCTTCGCGATGGTGGAGGTGCTCGTGCTGCCCGCCGCATACACGGCGCTGTTCCCTGACTCGCCGATCGTCAACGGCGCGGCGCTCGGCATGACGGTGAAGACCGACGGGGCGGACGCCGCCGCGGGGGCGCTGCTCGACGACCTCATGCGGGCCCGCCACCTCGCTCTCGACGGCGAGACTTGGGCCGCGGGCTGGATCTTGACCGCGTCGCTGCTCACGAAGATCTGGATCGACGTGTTCATCGGCGTGTGGGCGTTCGTGCTCGCGTTGATCTGGGTCTATAAGGTGGAGAAGCGCGCGGGCGCGGTGTCGATCAGCCCGGCGGAGATCTGGTTCCGCTTCCCGAAGTTCGTGATCGGCTATTTCGTGGCGTGGCTCTCGTACCTCGCGATCGCCGCCGCATGGCCGGAGCTCAAGGCCGCTCTCGCCGGCGCCACGGGCGTCGTTTCGGGCCCGATGCGCACGATGCTGTTCATGCTGACGTTCGTCGCGATGGGTACCGCCACCGACTTCGCGAAGCTCAAGGGCATGGGCAAGCTCGCAGTGCTGTATGCGATCGCGCTCGTCGTCGTGATCGCGCCGATCGCTTACGGCGTCGCGTACCTGTTCCACCGCGGCCTGCTGCCGCCGCTCGCGCAGTGAAGCCGCCCGGGCAGTCAACCTAGTGGCGCGGCGCCGTTCGGCGAAAGTCCTGAGCCCGGCCGAGACGCTCGGCTTGTCGGGCGCGATCCTCGACGCGCGCGTGCGCCGCGCCGTCAATCACATCCCCGACGCTGAGCTCGCGATCGTCGCGCGCCGGCTCGCCGACGACGCGCTCGCCAACGACCTCATTTACGAGCGGCACGGCGTCATCGAACCGATACGCGTGATGCTGCGGCCGCTGCTGATGATGCCGGAGCAGATGAGCTACCTGCACCACGTATGCACGCAGCTCATGAGTGCGCTGTCACGGCTGCCTGATCTCTTCATGCGCGATCCCGAGGTGCGCAAGCTGTTGCCGCTCGCGCCGGACGAGACGGCGTGGTTCGAGGACACGTGGCCGCGGATGAGCCAGGGCGGCAATCCACTCTACGGCCGCCTCGACGCCGTCTGCGACTTCACGAGCGCGCGTTGGCAAGACTCGCTGCGCTTCATGGAGCCGAACTTGTCCGGCGTCGGTGGAATCCACCTGGGTCCCCTGGCCGAGACGCTGTTGATGCGCGACGTCGTGCCGGCGATCCACGGCTACGACCCGACCTTGGGTCTAGAGCTGCCGCGTGATCAGCGCGACCTGTTTCTCCAAGTGCTGCTCGATCACGCGAGCGCGATCGGCCGATCGAGCGCGAACCTCTGCCTCATCGAGCCGAAGTACGTCGCCGAAGGCCCGAATGAGCAGTCGCACCTCGTGGCCTACTACCTTTCGCAGCGCGGCATCGTCCTGCACCACGCCGATCCGCGTGAGCTGCGGCTCGAAGGCGACGAGGTGTTTTACGAAGACACGGCCGTCGACGTCGCGTATCGCGATTATGAGATTCGCGATCTACTCGCGCTCGAACGCGAGCAGGGGAAACCGCTCGACGCGATCCGCGCGCTGTTCCGGCAGAATCGGATGGTGTCGTCGATTGCCGGAGATCTCGACCACAAGTCGTGCTTCGAGATACTCACGGACGACGATCTCGCCGCTCGTGCGTTCAGCGTCGCAGAGCGGCAGCTGTTTCGCCGTCACGTTCTGTGGACGCGGATCGTCGGTGAGCGTGAAACTGCGACGCCGGACGGCCGCGGCGATCTGCCCGTGTACATTCGCCGCCGCCGCGAGGAGCTCGTGCTGAAGCCGAACCGCTCGTACGGCGGCACCGGCGTGCACCTCGGCGCGGGCGTCTCGCAGGCCGAGTGGGAGCGTCTGCTCGATCAGGCGCTCGCGAAGCAGGACGATCCGAACGAGTCCTGGGTCGTGCAATCTGCGACGACGCTGCCGGTGCATCTTTTCCCCGTGCTATCCGACGGCCGAAGTCACGACGAGCCGTTCTACGCCGTGATGGGCTTCGCGCCTACGGCCCACGGTCTTGGCACCATCTGCCGCGTGTCGCAGAAGCAGGTCGTCAACGTGGCGCAGCACGGCGGGCTCGCGCCCGTGCTCGTCGGCCATCGCCCCGCTGACCTGCGCAGCTCGCCGCGGATGCCCGTGCGCGCGGATCAGGCGCGCCAAGAGCTCGCGGCCGCGATCAAGAAGCTCCGCGATCTAGACGGCGTGCTGCGGCTGCTCGAGTGGGACGAGGAGACCTACCGGCCGGGCCGGGCCGCCGACGGCCGGGCTTCCCAGCTCGCGGTCGTCGAAGGGCTGCGCCACGAATTGCTCGCGAGCGACCGGCTCGGCGACCTGATCGGCGCCGTCGGCGCACACGCGAAGCGCAACGCGCGTCTTCAGGCAGAGCTCAAGCGCCTCGCGCGCCTGCGGCGCGCTGCGATTGCGTTGCCGCCGAGCCTGGTCGCGGCGTTCGCCGAGACGCGCTCGCACTGCCTCGCGGCATGGGAGCGCGCCCGCGACGACGACGACTTCGAGGTGTTCGCGAAGCCGTTCGCGCTGCTGCTATCGCTGCTGCGCGAGCGCGCCGAGGCGCTGAGGGTGAGCGACGACCTGTATGACGGCCTGCTCGACGAGCACGAGCCCGAGATGCGCCGCGCGCGGCTCGACCCGCTGCTGCGCGACGTCGGCGGCCGGCTTCGAGCGCTCGTCCCCGACTGGGCGGAGCGCACGCAACGCCACGCGTCCCAGGCGCCGCGCGGCGAGTTTCCGGTCGGCGTGCAGCTGCAATTCTGCGGCTCGCTGCTCGCCGACATGGGCTTCGAGCCCGCACGCGGCCGTCTCGACCGGTCGACTCACCCTTTCACGATGATGATCGGCGACGACGACGTGCGGCTCACGATCCGCGCGTTTCCGCACGAGCCCACGAGCGCCGTATTCGCGACGCTGCACGAGGGCGGTCACGCGCTCTACGATCAAGGGCTGCCGCGCGCGCTGCACGGGATGCTGCTCGCGGACGGTCCGAGCATGGGGCTGCACGAGTCGCAGGCGCGCCTCTGGGAGAACCACGTCGGGCGTAGCGCTGCGTTCTGGGAGCACTACTTCCCAAAGCTCGCGGAGCTCTTTCCGGCCGCGCTCGCGGGCGGCGATGCGCGCAGCGTGCAGCGCTCGATCGCGGTCGTCGCGCCGAGCCTGAACCGCGTCGCGGCGGACGAGGCGACGTACAACCTGCACATCCTCGTGCGCTACGAGCTCGAGCTCGCGCTGCTAGAAGGCGAGTTATCGGTCGCGGAGTTGCCCGGTGCGTGGAACGAACGCTACGCACACTACCTCGGCGTCACGGCACCGAACGCACGCACCGGCTGCTTGCAGGACGTGCATTGGGCGATCGGCGAGTTCGGCTACTTCCCGACCTACACGATCGGCAATCTGTACGCGGCACAGCTCGCCGACGCGTATTCGCGCGGCGCCGATCTCGAGGGGCAGCTGAGGGCCGGCAATCTGCGCGCGCTGCGCGACTGGCTCGCGGCGAGCGTGTACGCGCACGGCGCGGAGCTCGACGCGGAGGACGTGATCGAGGCGGCCACTGGAGGCCGCCTAGACGCTGAGCCGTTCTTCAGACGCTTGGCGCAGCGCGTCGCGGAGCTCGACTAAGAGACTACTCTTGCCCCCGCACGACTTGCGCTCGTCGCGCCAATGGCTCCGGCGACTCTGCGTTTTGCGTGCGTCGCTTCGATCTGGGTCACAGTTGCGCCGCTCAATTTTTGCGAGCCGCGGCCGATAAATCGTCCGGCATTTCGTTCTAATCCCGCATATGGGCGACGCCGCAGCCGAACAACAGTGGAAAGATAGATATCGCGAGCTCCTGCGGGACTTCGAGCAGCGGGAGCGCGATTGGACGTCGCTCGAGAAGGCGCTGCGGGCCGCGGCGGGCAAGCTCACGATGGCCGCCATGGGTCAGAGCCGTGCGCTCGACGACGCGCTTGCCTCGGTCGCGGACGCCTTGCGGGGCAAGGGCTCGGCGTCGGAGATCGATGCGGGCGTGAGCTCCGTCGTGCGCCAGCTCCACATCCACGAGGCCACCGCTCACAACTTGGCGCAGCCTCCCGACGTTCCGACGCTGCTCGGCCGGCTCATTCGCTCCATCGGCCGCATGCCGGGCTTCGCCGAGGCTGCAACCGCCCTGACGGCGCGTCTCGCCGGCGTCGCGCCCGACGGCTGGGCCGCGTTGATCGACGCCGTCGCCCAAGAGATCTCGACGGTCGTCCAAACGCTCCGCAAGCAGCGCGCCGAGCTCGAGGAGTTTCTCGAGCAGGTCACGCGGCAGCTCGCGCTGCTCGAGGGGTTCACGACTTGGCAAGTCACCGCCGCGAAGAGCCGGCGTGACGAGAGCGCGGGCCTCGAGCGCACGGTCGAGGCGCAGATGGGCGGATTGCGGGCCGACGTCGATGGGTCGGACGACCTCGCGCTGATCAAGGGCAAGGTTCAGTCGCGGCTCGACGCCGTGGCCGAGGTGCTGCACGACTTTCGAGTGAACGAAGAGCGCCGCGACGCGGAGAACGAGAAGCGCGCCGCCGAGCTCGGCCAAGAAGTGCTGCGCCTCAAGGTTCGCACGAGCGAGCTCACCGACATCTGCGCCGCGCAGGAAAGCCGGCTCTTGATCGATTCGCTCACCGGGGCGCACAGCCGCTACGCGTACGAGGAGCGGCTCGCCGAGGAGCATCAACGTTGGCAGCGGCACGGCCAGCCGCTGAGCTACACGATCTTCGACATCGATCGGTTCAAGCTCATCAACGACCAGTTCGGCCACGAGGCGGGCGACCGATTGCTGCGAGCGGTGGCCGAGCTGCTGAGCCGCCACAAGCGCGCCGAGGATTTTCTCGCGCGGGTCGGCGGCGAAGAGTTCGTGCTGCTATTGCCGATGACGGGGCTCGACGCCGCGCTCGCCGTCGCGAACAAGCTCCGCGAGTCGATCGAGTCGGCGACGTTCATGCACAAGGGCAAGCGGGAGCGGATCACCATCTCCTGCGGCGTGACGGAGTTTCGGACCGGCGATAGCGCGTCGGCCGTGTACGACCGCGCGGATCGGGCGCTGTACCGCGCGAAAGAGGAAGGCCGCAACCGCTGCGTCGCGGACTGAGGCCCTCTACCGCTTTTTCTGCCGGCCACTGCGCGGTGCGAAGTCCGCATCGATTCGATTCTTGATGGCTGTGCGCACCGTGCCCGTTACTCGGGTTTTCGCGAGACGCGCAAGTAACGTCGTGCGATCCGTCATCCGATGCGCCGCGAGCTCGTGAGTGAATTCGCGGTCTTTGGGACGCGCGGCCACGTACTTCGAGACGGCGAGATCGTGCACGTCGAGGCACAGTCCCGCGACACCGTTCGTGTTCGGGTTGTCGATGCGCACGAGCCTGTCTTCCCATCCGGCCGGCAGCACGGCCGTCTCCGGCCCCACTCCCTGCGCGTAGTAGCCGAACTGTTCATGGAACTGCGAGCCTTCGCCGATGGCGCCGTCGACGAGATCGGCACGTTCCGGCCGATTGCGGGGATAGAGATCCGTTTCCATCGACGCGAGCAGCGTCACGGGTGCGTCGGGAAACTGCCCGAGAATCGATTGGCTGCCGATGATGATGAGCTCGCGGTCGTCCGCGATCGCGCCGCTCGCGCGGATGACGTGCTCAAGCTCGGAACGCTTCATAGATCCGCCGCCGCTCTTCAGGCGTGAGGATTCCGGCGAACGGCGACGACTGCCGCAGGCGAATACAGTCTTCCCCGAAACCGGTCATGATGGAGGCCACCTCCGGCCACGGCCGATCCAATATTCGGCGCCATTCGATCAGATGCTTCGGTACCTGGGTGCCGGCAGTGGTGGTCCACCGCTCCAAATTGCGCCGCGCCACGTCGAGGAGACCGGCGTCGGCCGCGATTTTCGCCGCCATTCGGCAATGCAGCGCGAGGCTGCGCGCATCGCGCAGGCGATGATCGGAGTAATGCGTCGGCGCCGCCGATTGAGCTGCCGTCCATCCGCTCGCCCGCTTGAGCCCGGCGGCGCGTTTCCGCGCGCGGTACGCGCGCATACGCTCGGCGGCGGTCAGCGGTTTGGCTAGGCGCGGCCTGCCTCGTCGCGCCTTGGATGCTCGGCTCATGATTTATCGTAACGCGTTACGAAAAACATCGCAAACCCGGCTTGTCCCGGCGCGCTTGCCGCGCCACGAATTTCGCTCGGCGCGGCGAAGTACCCCGAGCCTGAAGCGAGCGCCGAGGCGTCCCTGAGTCGGCGAGCTACTTCCAGGCCTCGATGGCTTGGCGCTGCATGGAGTCGGAGCCCATCTGCATGATCTCGACCTGCACGCCGTCCGGGTCGGTGGCGCGCCCGACGCGCGACTTCGAAACGCCGACGGTGGGGTCAGCGACCGTGAGCCTGTTTGCGCGCAGATTCGCGACGCTCGCCTCGACGTCATCCGTCTCGATCCCGAAGTGCGTGACGCCGGCCGGCTGATCGGCACCCACCGGAAGAAGCTCGACGAACGTGTCGCGGCTGAGCTGTAAGTACGTGAGCCTCACGGTGCCGTCCGGATTACGAATCGTGAAGGCCTCTTTCGCTCCGAGCGTTCCCTTGTAGAACGCGAGAGCGTCGTCGTAGTGCCGCGTGCTGATGCCCACGTGATTGAGGCCGCGCCGGCCACGATCCTGCGCGACGCCCGGCTGCAGGAGCAGCCCACCCACGACGATTCCGATCAAGAAGAACACGGTGCTTTTCAAGGGGATCTCCTCGCAAGAGTCTGTGCCGAATGATGCGCTAGAGCGGCCGCCGCCGGAACTGCCAGAGAGCGATCGCGAGGAGCAGCACGCAGAACCCCGCGGCCCAGACGATCATCGCCGCGCTCGGCACGTTCGGCGAGACGAACGGGCCGAGCTGAAAACCGCGCGTGATCGGCGGCTGGAGCTCGTAGAGCGCGCGGCGCCAGAGCGCGTCGACCGGGCTCACGAGACTGATGGCAGTGCCGATGTAGCGGGCGGTATCCGCCGCCGCGAGCGTGCCGATCTGCTCGACCCAGCCGCCGATGAACGCGACGCCGTAGAACGCGAACGACAAGATTCCGTTCGCCACGGTCGAGAGGCGGGCGCCGCCCGCGAGCGTCGCCGTGAGCATCAGTGTGGCGCCGAGCAAGAGCAGCGGCAGCGCCGTCGCGACGTGTGCGGGCGTGAATCCCGCGATCACGCGCACGATCACGAGCAGCCCGCCGGCGGTGAGCGCCAAGTAGGCGGCGATCATCACGAAGAACGCGAGCCACTTGCCGAGCACGATCTCGGTGCGGTGGATCGGCTTCGACGCGAGCGTCTGCATCGTGCCGGACGCGATCTCGCCCGACAGCGTGTCGAGCGGCAGCAACACCGCGCACGCGATCGTGAGGAAATTCGCGACGTAAAGACCGGCGATCGTCAAGAGGAGCAACACCGCCTGCCGCTGCGGACCTAAGTCCGGCATCGTCTGCACGACGAAGTAGAGCGCCGTGCCGTACACCGCGAGGAACAGCAACCCTCCGAGCACGGCCGCGGGCACGATCCGGCGGCGGCGCGCCTCGAGCAGCGTGAGCTGAGCGATCGAGAGAATTCGGTGCATGTTCAGCCCGGCCTTTGGTCCTCGCCCATCACCTCGATGAACCATTCCTCGAGGGACTTGCGCCGCGAGCGCAGCTCGTAAACGGCCACGCCGCGCGCGACGAGCCAGCGGGCGACGTCGGGCACGGTGCGCTCCTCCGCGACCGCGAGTCGCACGACGCCGTCCTGCAGAGTCGGCGAGCTGCCGAACGCCGCAAGGCCCTCGAGCGTCGCGCCGTCGGCCGGGTCTATCTTGAGCTCGAGCTCTAGCGTGTGCGGGCTGCGCGGCGAGCGAGAGCTCGTGGATCACGCGGCCCTGCTTCACGAACACCACGCGATCGCAGGTGGCTTCCACCTCGCCGAGCAGATGCGAGTTCAGGAACACGGTCGCGCCGCGCTCCCGCTGCTCCTCGATGAGGCTGCGCACGAGCACGCGCCCGAGCGGGTCCAGGCCCGAGGTCGGCTCGTCGAGGAACACGATGTCCGGCTCGTTGATCAGCGCCTGCGCGAGCCCCGCGCGCTGCGTCATGCCCTTGCTGTAGGTCTTGAGCTGACGGTCGGCCGCGTCCGTGAGGTCGACTCGCGCGAGCCATCGGTCGATCCGCGTCTCGAGCGGCCGCCCCCTGAGGCCGAACAGCCGGCCGTGGACGCGCAGCAGCTCGCGCCCGGTGAGGCAGTCGTGGAAGCGAAAGTGCTCGGGGAGAAAGCCGATGCGCTCGCGGACCTCGCGCCGGCCGAGCGGTGCGCCGAGCAGCGTGCCGCCGCCGGCCGTGGGCTCGATGAGCCCGAGCAGCAGCTTGAGCGACGTCGTCTTGCCGGCGCCGTTCGGCCCGAGGAAGCCGAACACCTCGCCGCGGCCGATGTCGAGCGACAGGTCGGCGACGGCTACGTTTTGCCCGAACTCTTTGCGCAGCGAGCGGGTTTCGATCGCACGGCCCGGCATCCCGCGACTTTACTGCAGCGACTGAGCCATGACGATCAGCTCCTGCTTGGGCAACGGGCTGTGCAGCGCGTAAACGTTTCCGTCGTGCGACCAGAGCACGGTGGTCTCGCCCGGCCGGCCCTCCATTAGGCCCTCCGCGCGGCCCGACGACTCGATGATCAAGCCGCTCTCGCCTTGCACGTCGACCTGCTCGAACGATGCCGCGTTCACCGGCACGGGCACGAGCAGCGTCGTGCGCCAGTCGACGCTCTGCGCGATCCGATACGCTTCTTGGCGGCTCAGGCCGAGGATGCGCAGGCCGATCTCCGCGAGCACGGGCAGGTCGAGACCGGCCGGAAACGACACGTCGGGGCTGCGCGACTGCACGAGCGTCGCGCGTACGCCGCCGCTCGCGTAGGTCATCGTGACGACCGGCGAAATTCGCACGCTCGCTTGCTGACCGTCGATCCCCGCAGGGATCGTCACGTCGTCGATTCCGAGCGAGTCGAGCAGCAGCTGCAGCTTCACGGTGCTCGCGGTGAAACGCAGCGCGCTTTCGCCGGCGACCGAGGTTTCGCTCAGCGCGAGGCTCCGCGGCAAATAGGTCGGCTGATACACACGGATCCCAGCCGCGGCGGCGGCCTCCTCGGGCGTCGCGTACGACACGGGCGCTGCCGGCTCGTCCAGCACCTCGATTTGCTCGCCGATGATTTGCGGCCAGTCGAGCCCGTTCGATCCGAGCTCAGCGAGCCGCTGCGGGTCGAATGCGACGCCGGCGAACGTGGAGATGCGGAACAGGTCGAGGAACGCCTGTGCGCCGGCCCGCACCGACGGGAACGTGAACGACGCCGAGATTACGGCGAGCGACGCGGCGAGCGCGGCCCAGCGCGTCGCTCGCGAAGGGGCGCGGCGCGCGGGCGCATCGAGAGCATGGAGTCGAGACTTCAGTTGCCGGGCGAATTCCTGCGGCGGGTCCTGCCGCAGGCCGTTCAAGAAATCGTCGTTCATAAAGCCTCCTCGGTTACCAGTCGCGGCGCAGCGTCTGCACCGCGCGATGAATGATCGTGCCGACGTTCGACTCGCTTAGGTTCGTGATCTCGGCGATCGCGCGATTCGTCGCGCCGGCGCCGTATTTCAGAGCGAGCAGCTCGCGGTCGCGCTCCGGTAGCAGCTCGATGAGCGCCGCGAGCCGTTCGCGATCCGAGGCATGCGCTTGCGTGTCCTCGGGCGTTCCGGCGGCGGGAACTTCGGCCGCGTACTCGAGCGGTGCGTGCTCCCGATGCGAGCGCCGATGGTCGATCGCGACGTTGCGCGCGATCGCGAGCAGCCAGGTCGCGAAGCCGGCGAGGTCGCGGCGATAGCGATGGCGCGCGCGCCACGCTTTCTCGAACGTCTGCGACGTGAGGTCCTCGGCGGCCGCCGTATCCCTTACGCGATAGCGGAAGAAGTTGTAGACGCGCGGCAGCTGCTCGGCGTAGACCGTGTCCCAGTCCGGCTCGGCCGGAGAGACGCGCGTCAGGAAGCCCGACATTTCGGTTTCGAGTGCCATTGAGGAAATATACGGCGGGCACGCCGGAGTATCACGGCGCAGCAAGCGGCGGGGTTGGCGGATCGATTCAGCTCGTGAGCCAGCTCGCGAACGACTCCCAAGCCTGCGTCTGCGTCATGAGCAGGCGCCCAGCCTGCGACGCGATCAGGAACAGCCCGCCCCAGAGCGTCGCGGGGTGAATGCGGCCCAGCGTCCGCACGTCGTAGGCCGCGATCGCAACGATGAACAGATCGGTCGCGCCGAACAGACCGAGTGGTCCGAGCGGTCCGACCCCGCCGAGCGGTGTGAAGATGCCCGGGAGCCGCCCGACGGCCGCCGTCACCAGCTCGAGCGTCGCCAGCAGCACGAGCCGCTTGTGAATGTCGGTGCGCTTGCGAAACGCGAGTGCACCGCCGAACAGCACGGGGAACGCGACGATCGTAGCCATCGGCAGTGCGAGCAACTGCACCGGCGTCATGCCGGGTGGCGCCACCGTGAGGCCGGCGCGCGTGCGAGAGATGGCGACGTAAGCGCCGAGCACCATCATCAGCGCGCCGAGCGCGGCGCCGCCGACACCGAGCCGCCGGTGAATCGCAGTCTTGTTGGCCGCGACGAGCGACGTCTGCACGATCAGGAGGATCATCCAGGTGCTGAACGCGAAGCCGTGCAGCAAGAGTGACGGCGTGAGCTCCGGAGAGCCGAACGCGCCGCGAAGATAGTAAGTCGGCGAGAATCCGGCAAACACGACGACCGCGAGAGCGACCGCTATGCCGCCAAAAAACAACCGTTCGGCGCGTTTGGCGCTATTCTTCGGTGCCGCGACCGGCGTGTTGCGCGGCAACGCTTCGGACGAGGCGGCCATCGAGGACTCCTTATCTTATTCTTGGTAGGGAGCACTGAGCTGAGATCGGCCGATTCGTAAGGTATCACGAAGAAAGAGGGGGCAGCAGTGAGTCGATACGTGGGGGCGATCGATCAGGGCACGACGAGCAGCCGCTTCATCGTGTTCGACAAGGCCGGCACGATCGTGTCGGTCGCGCAGAAAGAGCACAGGCAGATCTATCCGCAGCCGGGCTGGGTCGAGCACGACGCGACGGAGATCTGGCGCAACACGCAGGAGGTCATCGGCGGCGCGCTCGCGCGCGAGGGGCTGCACGCCGCGGACCTTGCGGCCGTCGGGATCACGAACCAACGCGAGACGACGGTGCTTTGGGACCGCAAGAGCGGCAAGCCGCTGCACAACGCACTCGTGTGGCAGGACACGCGCACGGCGGAGCTCGTCGGGCGATATGCGCGCGACGGCGGTCCGGACCGCTTCCGCGCCGCGACGGGTTTGCCGCTCGCGACCTACTTCAGCGGACTGAAGCTCAAGTGGCTGCTCGACACGGTGCCCGGCGCGCGCGCGAAAGCGCTCGCGGGCGACGCGCTGTTCGGCACGATCGACAGCTGGGTGCTCTGGAATCTCACGGGCGGGACGTCGGGCGGATTGCACGTCACCGACGTCACGAACGCGAGCCGCACGCAGCTCATGAACCTCGCGACGCGCGACTGGGACGACGCGTTGCTCGAAGCCTTCACGATTCCGCGCGCCGTGCTGCCGCGCATCGCCGCGTCGAGCGAGGTGTACGGCAAGGCGTCGACGCCCGCCCTGAACGGCGTGCCGCTCGCGGGCATCCTCGGCGATCAGCAGGCCGCGCTCGTGGGCCAGACGTGCTTTGCACCGGGCGAGGCGAAGAATACCTACGGCACCGGCTGTTTCATGCTGATGAACACGGGCACGCAGCTCGTGCCGTCGACCGCCGGTTTGATCACGACCGTCGCGTACCAAGTCGGCAAGGAGCCTGTGCACTTCGCGCTCGAAGGCTCGATCGCGATCGCGGGCGCGCTCGTGCAGTGGCTGCGCGACAATTTGGGCTTGATCAAGAAGAGCGCGGACATCGAGGCGCTCGCGCGCGAGGTGACCGACAACGGCGACGTCTATTTCGTGCCCGCGTTCTCCGGATTGTTCGCGCCGTATTGGAAGGAGGGCGCGCGCGGCGCGCTCGTCGGGCTCACGCGCTACGCGAATCGCGGCCACCTCGCGCGGTCGGCGCTCGAGTCCACGGCATATCAGACGCGCGACGTGCTCGAGGCCATGGAGAAGGACTCGCGGATTCCGATCAAGGAGCTGCGCGTCGACGGCGGCATGGTTGCGAACGAGCTCCTGATGCAATTCCAGTCCGACATCCTCGGCGTGCCCGTCGTGCGGCCGCGGATCACCGAGACGACGGCGCTCGGCGCGGCCTATGCCGCGGGGCTCGCCGTCGGCTATTGGTCGAATCGCGAGGAGCTCGCGCGCAACTGGGGCGTCGACAAGCGTTGGCAGCCCAAAATGGCCGACGCGGAACGCGCGCGGCTGTACGGCTCGTGGCAGAAAGCCGTCACGCGGTCGTTCGACTGGATCGAGCAGCCGTCCTGACGGCCGCGCACCGCATTCACGAACAACGAAAAGAAACTGGGGGACTGTCATGCAGGCATTTTGGGGAGAGCTGCTCGGGACGATGACGATGATCTTGCTCGGCAACGGCGTCGTCGCGGGCGTGTCGCTCAAGGGATCCTACGGCGAGGGCGCGGGCTGGATCGCGATCACGACGGGGTGGGGGCTTGCGGTGATCTGCGCGGTGCTCGTCGCGCTTGCGGTCGGCAGCAACGCACACCTCAATCCCGCGGTGACGATCGGCGTGAGCATCGTGAGCGGTGACTGGAGCCAATTCGGTACTTACGTGCTCGGGCAGATGCTCGGCACCACGCTCGGCTCGGTATTGGTGTGGCTGCATTACTTGCAGCACTGGGGGCGGAGCCCCGACGCGGGCGCGAAGCGCGCGTGCTTCTGCACGTCGCCCGCGATTCGGCACATCCCGTCGAATCTACTCAGCGAGATCATCGGCACGTTCGTGCTCGTGTTCGTCGCGGCCGCGATCTCGTCCGACAATCTCTCGCCAAACGGTCTCGCTCCGGGCTTCGGCCCGTTCCTCGTCGGGCTCTTGGTCTGGGGAATCGGCCTCTCGCTCGGCGGCCCGACCGGGTACGCGATCAATCCCGCGCGCGACCTCGGGCCGCGCATCGCGCACACGCTGTTGCCGATCGCGGGGAAGGGATCATCGGGTTGGGACTACGCGGCCGTCCCGATCGTCGGTCCGATTCTCGGCGCTGTGCTCGCGGGCTTCGCGGTCGTGCTCACCGGAATCTAATGGCCGATCGCGCAGACGTCTTGAGTGCGGGCCTGAGCCGCAGCCTCCGCTCACGGCACGTCACCATGATCTCCATCGGCGGGATCATTGGCGCGGGGTTGTTCGTCGGCAGCAGCGCCGGCATCGCGACCGTGGGGCCCGCCGTCATCGTGAGCTACGCGATCGCGGGCGCCGTCGTGCTCATGGTGATGCGGATGCTCGGCGAGATGGCCACCGCCACGCCGGGTCTCGGATCGTTCACCGAGTACATCAGGCTAGGGCTCGGGGACTGGGCCGGGTTCGTGAGCGGCTGGCTCTATTGGTATTTCTGGGTCGTGGTGGTCGCGATCGAAGCGATCGCGGGAGCCGCGATCCTGCACCTCTGGATCGCATTACCCGTCTGGCAAATCGTGCTCGTGCTGATGCTGCTGCTCACCGCCGTGAACCTGCTGTCGTCCCGATCCTACGGCGAGTTCGAATTCTGGTTCGCGTCGATCAAGGTCGGCGCGATCGTGGCGTTCATCGTGATCGCGGGCGCCTACGCGCTCGGGCTCACGGCGCCGGGCGGCGCCACGTTCTCGAACTTGTCGGGCCATCAAGGCTTCGCGCCATTCGGCTGGACGGCCGTGATCGCGGGCGCGATCACGATCGTGTTCTCGCTCTGCGGAGCGGAGATCGTGACCGTCGCGGCGGCGGAAGCGCACGAGCCGAACGCGATTCTGTCGCGGCTCACGAGCACGCTCACTCTGCGAATCGTGCTGTTCTACGTGTTGTCGATCCTGTTGATCGTGACGGTCGTGCCCTGGAACGAGATCGTGCCGGGGAGCTCGCCGTTCGCGATCGCGCTCGAGCGCACGGGAATTCCCGCCGCGGCGACGATCATGAACGTCATCGTTCTCACCGCCGTGCTGTCGTGCCTGAACTCCGGGCTCTACGTCACGTCGCGCGTTCTGTTCGTGCTCGCCGCGCGCGACGACGCGCCGCAATCGTTGATCGCGCTCAGCCGTACGCGCGTGCCGTGGCGCGCGATCTTGATCGGGAGCTCCTTCGGCTACGCGGCCGTCGTGCTCTCGGTGACGGCGCCCGAGCGCGCGTTCGCGTATCTCGTGAACGCGTCCGGTGCGCTGATGGTGATCATCTATTTGCTCGCATGCTTCGCGCATTTGCGCCTGCGGCGGCGGATCGAGCGAACGGCCCCCGAGCGGCTCACGCTCAAGGTGTGGCTGTTCCCGTGGCTCAGCTGGCTTACGATCGCGGCGATGATCGGTGTGCTCGTCGCGATGGCGGCGACGCCCGCGCTCGCGAGCCAGCTTTATGCGAGCTTGATTGCGGTGGCCGTCGTGGCGCTCGCGTACGGCGCCGTGTTGCTGCGGCGGCGCGCCGGCGAACGGGCCCGAGTGAGCGAAACCTAGGAGGCGATGTGAGCGAGACCTACGATCGGCGTGAGTGGTTGCGGCTAGCAGGTGCGGGAGCGGTCGTGGGCGCTCTCGCGGGCTGCGGCTCCGGCTCCGGCTCCGGCTCCAGCTCCGGCGAACGGCCGTCGTCCGGCGCACCGGTCAAAGCCCCGTCGTCCGCCGCAGATCTCTGCTTCACGAGCGCGAGCGATCTCGTCGCGTTGATCAAGAGCCGCGAGGTGTCTGCGCGCGAGGTGATGGCCGCGCACCTCGAGCGAATCGCGCGAGTCAATCCGAAGCTCAACGCGATCGTCGCGAAGCTCGGCGACGAGCAGTGCCTCGCGCTCGCCGACGCGGCCGACCGTCGTGCCGCGAGCGGCGAGCCGCTCGCGCCGCTGCACGGGCTTCCGACCGCGTTCAAGGATCTGCAATCGGCCGTGGGTTTCCCTTACACGCGCGGGTCGACCATCTACAAGGATTTCATGCCGACCGAGGACTCCGTGTTCGTCGAGCGGATGCGCGCCGCGGGTGTGATCCCGATCGGCAAGACGAACGCGCCCGAGTTCGGCATGGGCTCGCATACCTTCAACAAGGTGTACGGCACGACCGTGAACCCGTACGACGTCACGAAGAGCGCGGGCGGCTCGAGCGGCGGCGCGGGCGCGTCGCTCGCGAGCGGCATGCTGCCGATCGCCGACGGCAGCGACAACGCCGGCTCGCTGCGCAATCCCGGCAACTTCAACAACGTCGTCGGTCTTCGTCCGACGTTCGGTCTCGTGCCGACCGCGCCGAACGCGCTGCCGTTCCTCGGGTTCTCGGTGAACGGCCCGCTCGCGCGCAGCGTCTCCGACGTGGCGCTGCTCATGAGCGTGATGGCGGGGCCCGATCCGCGCGATCCGAGCTGTCTTCCGTCCGACCCTGCCGTTTTTCGCGAGCGTCTCGAGCGCGATTTTCGCGGCACGCGCGTCGCGTGGTGCCCCGACCTCGGCGGGTTGCCGCTCGATCCGCGAGTGCGCGCCGTGCTCGCCGCGCAGCGGCAAACGTTCGAGTCGCTCGGCTGCGTCGTCGAGGACGTGAGCCCGGATCTGCGCGACGCGGAAACGGTGTTCATCACGATCCGCTCGTTCCGTTCGGCGGCGAACTACGGCCCGCTGCTCGACCGCTATCGCGACCAGCTCAAGCCTGACGCGATCGAAGAGATCGAAGCGGGGCGAGCGCTGTCGAGCGCCGCCGTGGCGCAGGCGATGCAGCTGCACACTCAGCTGCTCGAGCGCATGCGCAAGTTCCAGGACACGCACGAGTTCGTGCTGTGCGCCGTGAACCAGCTGCCGCCGTTCGAGGCGGCGATCGATTGGCCGAAGGAGATCGCCGGCGTCGCGATGGAACACTACATCGCTTGGCAGAAGACCTGCTACTGGATCAGCGCGACGCTCACGCCCGCGATCTCCGTGCCGGCGGGCTTCACGCCCGAGGGCCTCCCCGTTGGGATTCAAATCGTCGGACGGCAGCGCGCGGACAAGAATGTGCTCGAGCTCGCGTACGCGTTCGAGCAGGCGACGCGGTTCGGAGAGCGCCGACCGACGCTGTAAGGCGGAGCCGCCCGCCGTTGGGCGGAGCGATTCACCCGCGGTGCTTGCTACTTCTTCAGCTCGCCGTAGATCGTCGTGAGATTGCCGGCCGGACCGCCGCGCCCCGTGAGGTTGTAGCTGCTGAATTTCGCCGGCAGCTTGAGGTCCGCTGCGGCTTGCTCGGCCGTCTTGCCAGCCGCGAGCGATGCCTTCGCGTGCTCGAGAAACAGCCGGTTGAACTCGCCGTAGTCGACGAAGTCTTGCCACACCATCGTGTCGCTGTGGCCCGTGATCACACGGTCGACGTTCTTGATCCCCGCCGCGGCCTTCGCGATCGTGTCGCCGATCGCGACGCCGCTGCCGCCGTTGTTCACGTCGAGCAGCGGTAGACCTTTGGCCGCGAACAGATCGCCCGCGTGCATCACGCGCGCGTCGCGGAACACGACGAACGCGTCGCCGTTCGTATGCGCCGCGCCGAAGTAATAGAGGTCGACGGATTCCTTGCCCGAGAACAGCGTCATCTTGTCCTTGAACGTGCGGTCGGGGAGGCCGACCTTGCCGTCCGCGGATTGGAACGCCGGCATCTTCGCCATGTTCGCCGAGGTGTTCTCTTGCGTGACGACCTCGACGCGTGCGGGGAAGAACGAGTTGCTGCCCGTGTGATCGCCGTGCGTGTGCGTATTCACGATGTGCGTGATGGGCTTGTCGGTGACCTTCTTGATCTGATCGAGCAGCGCCTGTCCGTTGTTTGCGAGCTTGGTGTCGACCAGCAGCACGCCGTCGCCGCGCACGAACACGGCGCTGTTGCCGCCTTCGCCCGTGATTCGATAGAGGTTCGTCGCGATGGTTTCGATGCTTTCGATCGGCGGGAATCGCGGCGCATTCGCGGCCGGCGCATTCGGCTGAGGCGCCTGACCAAAGACGGCCATCGCGGTGACGCCGAGACCGACGATCGTGCCGAGCACTATTGGACGTTTCATGTTTTCCCCCTTCTTCGAATCGGCTCAAGCGGCCGAGAACCACACGCGTTGCACGAACCAGTAGAGTCCCGACGCGATCACGGCGACTGAGCCCGCGAGCGCAACGCTTCGCGCCAATACTACGTCGTATCGCCGCACGGCCGCTAGCAGCGCGACCATCGTCGCCACGGCCGTCAGCTGACCGATCTCGACGCCGATGTTGAACGCGGCGAGCGACCAGGCGAGCGCCGCGGGCGGCAGCCCGACCTCGCGGAGCACGGCTGCAAATCCGAAGCCGTGAATGAGCCCGAATGCCGCCGCGAGCCACGGTCTCAAGTCCCGGCCTTGTGCGCCTTCGCCCGCTCCACGACTTCGCGCGAGCAGATTGTCGGCGCCTACTACGACGATGCTGAGCGCTATCGCGGGCTCCACGAGCCGGGGCGAGACGCGAACGAGATCGAGGGCGGCGAGCGACAGCGTGATGCTGTGGCCGATCGTAAACGCCGTCACGATCGTCGCGAGGCGCCAGATCGAGCCGCCTAGCAGCAGCAGCCCGAGCAAGAACAGGAGGTGGTCCGGCCCGATCATGATGTGCTCGATCCCCGACCTCACGAACGTGGAGACCACCGCCCAGCGGCCTTCGGCGCTGCCGCTGTACCAGGTCAGTCGGGGGCTGCGCGCGTCGAGAATCGCCTGCTGCGCTAGCCGCCGCTCCTCGTACACGTTCACGAAGGTTTGGTGCGTAGCGTCGTAGGGGAACAGCACCGTGTCGACATCGACTCGGCCGGGCTGCGCGACTGCGGCGTCGAACGAGAGCCGCAAGCTCTGCTGCTCACGGAGGACCTCGACGCCGCCCCAGCGCGGCAAAGCATCGCGCCCGTCGAGCGCAACGTGTAGTCGATCCGCGATGATCGCGATGAGCCGGTCCGCGGTCGCGGCAGCGATCGCAGGATCGAGCAGCGTCTGCGGTTCGTCGATGCCGAGCTCGTGGGCCGCGTCGAAGTCGTGCACGACGAGCACGCCGCGCGTCGCGTCGGCGTCGAGATGGAGGTCGAGGTAGCTGAACGGCGCGGGATGCGCGGCTAGCGAGCGCGCCGCCGCGGCGCTCGCGAGCAGGATGCATAACAAGCGCGCTTTCACGACGCGCATCTATACCATCGAACGGGTCGCAGTGGCGACGGCTACTCGAGCGCCTGACCGCTGTGATCGGGCAGCGTGAACACGAGCAGCGCGGCCGCGAGGAAGAACGCCGACGTCACGCCGAGCGCGAGGCCGATCCCGACTCCGGGCAGCGTTGCGACGACGCCGATCGTGTACGGCGCGATCGCGCCCGCCATCCGGCCCGCGTTGTAGCTCGTGCCCTGGCCCGTCGCGCGCACCGCCGCGGGGAAGAGCTCCGCAACGAAGCCACCGAACATGCTGAAGTAACCGTGCCCGAAATATCCGAGCAGCGGGCTGAGCACGAGCAGCGCGGCGGGATAACGCCCGAGCTGCGCATAGAGAGGCACGATGACGGCCGCGCAGATCATGAACAGGACGAATGTGCGGCGCCGGCCGAGGCGGTCCGCGATGAAGCCGAACGTGAGGTAGCCGAAGTACGCGCCCACCTGTGCGAGCACGATCCATTGCAGCGAGCCGACGAGGCCGACACCCGCGCCGCCCTGCGCGACCGGGCGCGCGAGGAACTGCGGCAGCCAGAAGAACAGGCCCCAGTAAGCGAACTGCACTGCGCCGCCGAGCGCGATGATGCGCAGCGTGCGGCCGACGAGCTCGCGGCCGAAGACGGTCTTGAACGGATTCTCGCGGCGGATAGGCTTCGCGTGCTCGCGCGTCCACGCCGGCGACTCGTGCACGTTGCGGCGGATCCAGATCGTGAACAGCGCGGGCACGACGCCCACGACGAACAGCCAGCGCCAGCCCTCGTCGCCGAACGACGCCTCTCCGAACGACCCTTCACTGATGATCAACGTCGCGAGCACCGCGGCCGCGATGTAGCCGATCGCCCAGCCCGACTGCATGATGCTGATGGCTTTGTTGCGCAGGTGCGCGGGCCAGGTCTCGCTCACGAGCACGGCACCCGACGCCCACTCCCCGCCCATGCCGATGCCGAGCACCGCGCGCCAGAAGAGCAGCTGCAGCACGCTTTGCGAGGTCGCGGCACCGAGCGACGCGAGCGAGAAGATCACGATCGTCGCCATCAACGCGCGCGCGCGCCCGAAGCGGTCCGCGACGTAGCCGAAGATCAACCCGCCGACGCCGGACATCACGAGCGTCGCGGTGCCGAGCAGGCCCGCCGTCGCGTCGTCGAACGCGAAGTAGCGCCGCAGCTGGCCGAGCGCCATCGCGTACAGCATGAAATCCATCGCGTCGAGCATCCAGCCGAATTTCGCGGCGGCCAGCACGCGCCATTGCTCGCGCGTGACGGTGCGCCACCAGGGCACGGTCGAAGCGTCGGCACGGGAGGCGAGCGTGGAATCGCGATTCATTTGGCCGGCGACATTAACGCCGCACGCGCGGCTCAAGCAATCCAAAGGCGATCGGCAGCCGCCCGCGGTTGCCGCGCGCGCGGACCGCGGAGTACGCTGATCCCGGGTGCCGCCGGTAATACGTACTCCGGCCACGATTTCGGGCACCGCAAGCATAGGGGGATCGCATGCGTTTCTCGCTCAAGACCGGCGCGGTCGTTGTGTCCGCGGCCTTGGTCGCCGTCGCCGCGGGATTGTCGACTGCAGCCGAGCGCAAGACCGCCGTCGCACCGGCGTTCAACGCGAAGCAGCTTGCGGCATCGCCGCAGCAGAACTGGATCACGAACGGCGGCAACGTCTTCAATCAGCGTTACTCGCCGCTCACGCTGCTGAACCGCGACAACGTGAAGGATCTCAAGGCGCTGTGGCGCACCAGCATGGGGTCGGGTGCGTTGCCCAGCAATTCCGGCCAAGCGCAGATCCTGCACTACGACGGCACGCTCTACGTGATCAACGGCGCCAACGACGTGTTCGCGCTCGACGTCGACACGGGTGCGATCCAGTGGAAATACCAAGGCAACCCCGAGCCGAAGGCCGGCGTGCCGATGGGCCGGTCGAGCCGCGGCGTCGCGCTCGGCGACGGCAAAGTATTCGTCGCGCAGATCGACACGAAGGTCGTCGCGCTCGACCAGCGAACAGGCGGCGTCGTTTGGTCGACGGAGCCGATTTGGCAGCAGGGATTGAGCCTCACGAGTGCGCCGCTCTACTTCGACGGCCTCGTGATCGTGGGATATTCGGGCGGCGAGATGGCGAGCCGCGGCCGGGTGAGCGCGTTCGACGCGAAGAGCGGGAAGCTTCGCTGGACGTTCCACACGGTGCCCGCCCCCGGCGAGCTCGGCCACGACACCTGGCCCGCCGGCAACGCCTGGGAATTCGGCGGAGCGCCGGTATGGCAGACGCCCGCGCTGGATCCCGAGCTCGGTCTCATCTACTTCTCCACCGGCAATCCGGGACCGGACCTGCACGGCGGCATCCGTCCCGGTGACAACCTGTTCAGCGTCTCGATCGTCGCGATCGAGGCGAAGACAGGCAAGTACCGCTGGCACTTCCAGCAAGTGCATCACGACATCTGGGACTACGACTCGCCGAATCCCGTCGTGCTGTTCGACGCGGAGGTCGACGGCAAGAGAGCCAAGGGGCTCGTCGAGGTGTCGAAGACGGGCTGGGCGTACATCCTCGATCGCGAGACCGGCAAGCCGATCATCGGCATCGAGGAGAAAGCCGTGATGCAGGAGCCGCGGCAGAAGACGGCCGCGACGCAGCCGTACCCGATCGGCGACTCGATCGTGCCGCAATCGATCGACATCCCGCCCGAAGGCTCGAGCGTGATTCCGAGCGGTGCAACGGTGGTGAACGACGGCAAGATCTTCACTCCGTTCTGGGATCAGCCGATCGCCGTGAAGCCCGGCACCATGGGTGGCGCGAACTGGCCGCCGAGCTCGTACGATCCCGAGTCGCATCTCCTTTACGTCTGCGCGAGCGACCGGATCAACTCGTTCAGCGTGCAAGAGAGCCTGCAACACGCCGGTCGCGAACCAGGTCTACATGGGCGGACGCTTCGTGCAGGCGAACGCGGACGACCGCGGAATCCTCGCGGCGCTCGACGTGCGCACCAACAAGCTCGCGTGGCGGCAGCAGTGGCGGGAGATTTGTTACAGCGGCTCGGTCGTCACTGCCGGCGGTTTGCTGTTCGTCGGCCGCAACGACGGTCGGCTCACCGCGCTCGACAAGGCGAACGGCAAGTTGCTTTGGGAGTTCATGACCGACGCGGGCGTGAACACGACCGTCACGACGTTCGAGTGGAAGGGCGAGCAGCGCGTCGTCGTGCACGCGGGCGGCGGAGTGTTCGCGGGCGCGACGCGCGGCGACGGGATTTGGATGTTCGCGCCGTCGGGCACGATGAAGTCGCTGCCGGCTGGCGGGGCCGCGTTCGGCGGCGGAGGAGGCGGAGGTCCCGGCGGCTTCGGCCGGCCCGCGGCGCCCGCGCCGGATCGGCCGTTGAACGTCGAGCACGGCAAGCAGCTCTACGCCGAGGCCTGCGTCGCGTGCCACGGCGAGGGCGGCGACGGCGGACACGGCGGCGGCCCGACACTCATCGCGGGACAAACCGCGGACACGATTCTCGCGATCGCAAAGGCGGGCAAGAACACGATGCCGGCTTTCGGGCGCGTCTATTCGGACGCCGATCTGAAGGATGTCGCGGGCTACATCAGCGACGTGCTCGCGAAAAAATAGGGCTAGAATGGCGGGTATCCCGAGTGCCCGGCTCAGCACGATCGGGTAAACACGTCCAGATAAACGCATCCAAGAGGTGGGTTATGGCGGTCGATTTTAGAGGTCATCCGATGTTCGGCGGCGGCGGGTTCAACAGCCCGACGCGCTTCGAAGCCGACGTCTATGACTGCGAGGTCTGGGGGCAGATTCCGTCGGACATCGAAGGCACGTTCTATCGCGTGCAATGCGACTTTCAGTATCGCCCGCCACAGAACGAGTGGCCGACCGCATTCAACGGCGACGGCCACGTGAGCGCGTTCCGCTTCGCGAACGGCTCCGTCGATTTCAAGTCGCGCTACGTGAAGACCGAGCGCTTGATGACCGAGCGCAAAGCGCGCAAGCGTCTCTGGGGTGTGTATCGCAATCCGTACACGGACGACCCGAGCGTCGCAAACATCGACCGCGGCGCCGCGAACACTCATATCTATTGGCACGGCGGCAAGATGATCGTCCTCAAAGAGGATTCGCTGCCGTACATGATCGACCCGTTCTCGCTCGAGACGCTCGGCCGCTGGGATTTCCACGGCAAGTGGAAGGCCACGAGCATGTCGGCGCACCCGAAGATCGATCCGCTGACCGGCGAGATGATCGCCTACGGCTATCAAGCGAAAGGCACGCTGTCGACCGACATCGCGGTCTATACGGTGAACCCGCAGGGGCACATCGTGAAAGAGGTGTGGCTCAAGTCGCCGTACCTCGGGATCATCCACGACATCGCGATCACGCAGAAGCACGTGCTGATCCCGGTGATTTCGCGCACGACGAGCGAAGCGCGGCTGAAGAGCGGCGAGCCGATGTGGGAATGGGACGGCAGCCTACCGACGATGGTCGGCGTGCTGCCGCGCGACGGCGACGCGAAGGACGTGCGCTGGTTCAAGGGCCCGGCCCGCAACACGCTGCACTTCTTGAACGCCACCGACGGCGACAACAAGATCACGATGGAGCTGCCGGTCTCCGACGAGGAGCGCTCGCCGTCGCAGATCAAGCGCTGGACGTTCAACTTGAACTCGAAGAGCGACGCGTTCGCCGAGGAAGTCGTCTCCGTTTCGAACGGCGTGCTCGCGCGCATGGACGACCGCTACATCTCGCTGCCGTACCGGTTCGGCTACGTCGGCAACAACGACTCGTCGAAGCCGTACGACACGGCCACGGGCGGCAACCGCGCGGGCCGCGTCACGAACACGTACCGGCGCTTCGACTTGAAGAACCCGGGCGCGGACAAGGAGAGCGTGTTCTTCGTCGGGCCGACGCACGGCCTGCAGGAGTCCGGCTTCGTGCCGCGCAAGGGCAGCACCGAGGAAGGCGACGGCTACATCATGGGTATTGCGAGCAATTACGCCGAGATGTTGTCGGAGCTGCACATCGTCGATGCCAAGCGCATGGAAGAGGGCGCGGTCGCGGTCGTGAAGATTCCGTTCCGGCTGCGCGGCGGCACGCACGTCAACTGGTTCTCGGCCGAGGATTTGGCCGGGCAGGAGGCGGAAAGCGCATGAGCACCAAGACGAACGCTTGGGACCGGCGTGATTTTCTCGCCGCCGCTGCGGGCGCCGCGGCCGTCGCATATCTACCGTTCGGCGCGGCGGCGGTCGCCCCCGCCGTCGGAGCGACCGAGCGCAAGGACCTGCTCGCGGACTGGACGATCGACGACCAATGGGGCGTCTACCCGCGCTACGACGCGATCGCCCAGGTGGCGGTGCATACCGAAGATCCGCGGCTCGCGGCCGTCCATCCGGCCGATCTTCAGTTCCTCGCTTAGCTCGCCGGCGGTTCTTTAGAAACATCGGGGCGGGGCGGTGAAGGCTCCGCCCCGACTGTTTTTTGGCCCATGAAGCCGATTATCATTCGAGAATGATTCGCAAGAAGGGGGGATTGCGAGTGCTCGCGCGAGCCGTCGCGCAGGCCTGTGTTGGCACGGGCTTGCATGCGGCGTTCGTCCTGCCCGCGTTCGCGCAGCCCCCGGCCGACGCTCCGCGCGCACAGCGCGGCCGCGGCGAAATCGAAGAAATCGTCGTCGAGGATCAGGCCGACAGCGGTTACCGCACCGATACCGCGTCGCTGACCAAGCTCACGGAGCCGCTGCGCGACGTGCCGCAGTCCATCGTCACGGTGTCACGCGAGCTGATCGACGACCGCGGCGCGACGTCGCTCAACGACGCGCTGCGCACGGTGCCCGGCATCACGCTCGGCGCCGGCGAGTTCAGCTGGCAGGGCAACAATCCGAACCTGCGCGGATTTTCGTCGCGCAACGACATGTTCCTCGATGGCATGCGCGACTTCGGTAGCTATCCGCGCGATCCGTTCAACCTGGAAAGCATAGAAGTGCTCCAAGGTCCGACGTCGATGATCTTCGGCCGCGGCTCCACCGGCGGCGTGATCAACCAGGTGAGCAAGCGCCCGACGCTCGAGCCGCTCACGAGCTTGAGCTTCAACGGCGGCAACGACGCGACGCTGCGCGCGGACGCCGATATCACGCGGCCGTTGCCGGCTTTGGGCTCGGGCGCCGCATTGCGCGTGAACGCGATGGCGCATCAAGGCGAGGTCGCGGGCCGCGACGTCGTGCAGACGCAGCGCTACGGAGTCGCGCCGAGCCTCGCGTTCGGGTTGGACGGCCCCACGCAGGTCACGCTGAGCTATCTGCACCAATCGACCGACGATGTCCCGGACTACGGCTTGCCTTGGTTCAACGGCGCGCCGGCGCCCGTGCCGCGGCACAACTTCTACGGCTTCGAGAGCGACTACCTAGAAACCGATGCCGACATTCTCTCCGCCGAAGCCAGCCACTCGACCGCGGGCGCGCTCAAGCTGCGCGGCATGCTGCGCAGCGCGCGCTCCGAGCGCGAAAGCCGCCTCACGGAGCCGTTGATCGCCGCGACGGTTCCGCCCACCGCGCCCCTCGACACGATCAGCGTGACGCGCAACGTGTTCACGGGCCGAAGCGTCGAGAAGATGACGCAAGCGCAGGGTGACGCGACGATGCATTTCGGAGCAGGCAACGTCGCGCACGCGCTCGTCACGGGCGTGGAGCTCGCGCACGAATCGTCGGCCCCGCTGTTCGCTTTCGCCGCGGGCGTGCCGAGCACGAATTTGCTGAACCCGACTCCAACCGATCCGTTCACGTCCACCGGCACGGTCCCGCGGCTGCATGCCGACACGGTCGCGGACAGCCTGGCCGTCTACGCGCTCGACACCGTGAAGCTCGGTGCGTCGTGGCAAGTGATCGCGGGCGCGCGCTGGGATCGATTCGACGTCGACTACCGCGCCGATCGCTACAGCACGACCGGCGCGTACACGGGCAGCGAGCAGATCGAGCGCGTGGACGAGGAGTGGAGCTATCGCTTCGGCCTCGTCTACAAGCCGCGCGAGACCGGCAGCGTCTATCTCGGTTGGGGCACGTCCTTCAACCCGTCGGCTGAGAGCTTGTCATTCGTCTTGAACGCGAGGGCGTTCGGCATCAATAACGCGTTCCTCGCGCCCGAGGAGAACGACAGCATCGAGATCGGCACGAAATGGGACTTGCTCGACAACGCGCTGTCCCTCAATGCGGCCGTGTTCAGCATCACCAAGGACAACGCGCGGATTCCGGATCCGAACAACGTGGGCTTCAACATGCTCGCGGGCGAGCAGCGTGTCGACGGGTACTCGCTCACGCTCGCCGGCAGAGTCGGTGAGCGCTGGCAATTGACATCGGGATACACGCACCTCGACTCCGAACAGGTGCAATCGGGGCCGGGGGCGGCGCCGGTCGGCAGCCCTCTGCCGAATGCGCCGGAAGACACGTTCACCTCATGGGCGACCTTTCGGATCTCGAAGCGTTTCGAGGTGGGCGGGGGTGCGCGCTATGTGTCGGATCAGCTCGCGCAGAACATCCCACCCGTCAAGGCGGTGGAGAGCTATTGGGCGCTCGACGCGATGGGCAAGTACGACCTCTCGGAGCAGCTCACGCTGAAGCTCAACCTCACGAACGTCACGGATGAGTACTACATCGACCAGCTCCATCCGTTCCACGTCGTGCCGGGAGCGGGACTGACTGCGGTGCTCGCGATCAACGCGAGGTTCTGAACGCGTGGCGATGAAAGCGTGCTGATTCAGATTCCACACGTGCTCAAGGGCGACGCGCTGACGAGCGTGCGCACCGAGCTCGAGCAAGCCGACTGGGCCGATGGCCGCGGCAGCGCCGGTTACCTCTCGGCGGCCGTGAAGGACAACTCGCAGCTGCCGGACGGCAGCCCCGTCGCGCGCAAGCTCGGCGAGACGATTCTGCGCGCGCTCGACGGCAACGCGTTGTTCACGTCGGCGGCGCTGCCGTTCAAGGTGCTGCCGCCGCAATTCAACCGCTACACGGGTAATCAGAACTACGGCCGGCACATCGACGGCGCGATTCGGCAGATCGCGGGCACCGGGCACCGGATTCGCACCGATCTCGCCGCGACGCTGTTTCTGACTGCTCCCGAGGACTACGACGGCGGCGAGCTCGTCGTCGAGGACACGTTCGGGCCGCGCAGCATCAAGCTCGGCACGGGCGACATGGTTCTTTATCCCGGCACCAGCGTGCATCGCGTCGCGCCTGTCACGCGCGGCACGCGGCTCGCCGCGTTCTTCTGGATCCAGAGCCACGTGCGCGAGGACGCGCGCCGCACGATCTTGTTCGAGCTCGACACCGCGATCCAGCGGATCGCGGCGGACGTGCCGAAGCATCCGTCGCTCGTCGAGCTCGCCGGGGTCTACCACAACCTGCTCCGGACCTGGGCCGACGCCTGAGCGCTCGCTGAGCCGCCGCGCACGGACGTGGTGGTTCGGAGCCGTCCGACGCGTCTCAAGAATTCCCGACGAAGGCTCCGCTTACGAGACGCGTTGTTGTGGCAGCGGGTGCGCGCGGCCAGAATACGGTATACGAATCGGATCGCTTCCAATCGCAGAAGGGGGCTTACGGTCTTGGTGAGCCGTCGTGAGTTCTTGGCCGGAGTGACGGGCGCCTTGGGTTACGGCGCGCTGCACCGGCTCGCTCTCGGCGATTCGACGGGTGCTCTCACTACCAGCGATCTCGGCGCCAAGCTGCTCGCCATCGGCGGCGCGGGCGCGAACGTAATCGCGGCGGCCGGCGGCAGCGGCACGCTGCTCGTGGACGGCGGCTCGGCCGCACGAACCACCGAGCTGCTCGCGCTCGTCAGGGAGCGTGCCGGCGCGCATCCCATCGAGATTCTGTTCAACACGAGCTGGCGCGACGAGCACACGGGCTCGAACGAGACGCTCGGTGCCGCCGGCGCGAAGATCTTCGCTCACGAGAACACGAAGCTTTGGCTCGGCGGCGACTTCGACGTCGATTGGGAGAAACGGCACTACGCGCCGCGGCCGAAGGCCGCCCTGCCGACCAACACGTTCTACGTGTCGGGCGCGCTCGATTTCGACGGGCGCAAGATCGAATACAAGTATTTGCCGCGCGCGCACACGGACGGCGACATCGCCGTGTTCTTCCCCGACGCGAACGTGCTCGCCGCGGGCGGTCTCGTCGCGGTCGACAGCTACCCGGTCGTCGACTACGCGACGGGCGGGTGGATCGGCGGCCTCGAGGCGGCGACGAAGGCGCTGCTCGGCTCGACCGATCGCGCGACCAAGATCGTGCCGGCGTACGGGTCCGTGTGCGGACGCACCGAGCTCGAGGCGCAGCTCGCGCTCTGCACCGCGATGCGCGAGCGTGCGAATGATGCGTACAAACGCGGCTTGAGCTTCGCGGAGTTCGTCGCGACGAAACCGACGGCGGAATTCGACGCGCAGCGCGGCGATCCGGCGCAATTCTTGCTGCTCGTCCACAGGGGCGCGTTCGCTCATATGCGCGAGCTCGGCGGCGTGATTTAGAAGGAAGGTCCACAGAGTCATGCCGAGTCGTCAGGTCCTTGCACTCTCAACCGCCGTCGTTGCCGCTCTGGCGATCGGCCCGGCGATGTACTGGCTGCGGCACACTCCGCAACCGAAACCGGAAGAGCTCTGGGCGCAGGTCGACAAGTATTGCGTCGACTGCCACAACCGCGACGATCTCACCGCGGACATCGCGTTCGACAAGATGTCTCCGGGCGACGTGACGCACGAGCCTGAGATCTTCGAAGCAGCGATTCGCAAGCTGCGGGGCAACCAGATGCCGCCGCCGGGACGGGATCAGCTGCCGCCCGAGATGCGCACGGCGCTCGTCCATTGGCTCGAGGGCACGCTCGACGCGGCCGCCGAGGCCGCGCCGAATCCCGGCCGCATCGCGCTGCACCGTCTGAATCGCACCGAGTACGCGAACGCGATCGACGACTTGTTCGGCTTGAAGATCGACGTCGCGGCGCTCTTGCCGAAGGACGACGAGAGCGACGGCTTCGACAACGTCGCGAACGTGCTCAAGGTATCGCCGTCGTTTCTCGAGCAGTACATCGGCGCGGCGAGCGTCGTGAGCGAGATGGCGGTCGGCAACCCGGCCGCGAAGATGGACAGCCGCGTGTTCTACGCCGAGCCCGGCACGAATCAGAACTTCCATCGCGCGGGGATGCCGCTCGGCACGCGCGGCGGCATGCTCGTCGAGCATTTCTTTCCGGCCGACGGCACGTACACGATCACGCTGGGCGGGCTCGCGCGGGCGCGCTACGTCGAGGGGCTCGAGTACCAGCACACGCTGATCATCGCGATCGACGGCAAGCAGGTTTACTCGAACACCATCGGCGGGCCCGAGGACCTCGCGAACGTCGACGTGCACCAGGCGGCTGCGGTGGCAGAGCTCAACGGGCGCTTCGAACGGATCCGCGCGACCGTAGCGGCGGGACCGCACCAGGTGGCCGCGACGTTCGTCTCCCGCACGCTCGCGGAGTCGGACGCGGTGCTCCAGCCGTTCATCCCAGGCGGCGGTGAGGTCGGCATCATCGAAGGCGAGGAGAGCCCGCTCAAGATCGAGCGGCTGCAGATCGACGGACCGATCGATCCGACCGGCGTGACCGATACGCCGAGCCGCAAGAAGATCTTCATCTGTCGTCCGGCGAACGAGGCCGAAGAGTTGCCGTGCGCGAAGCAAATCGTCGCGCACTTTACGCGCGCCGCATTCCGCCGGCCCGTGTCGGACGCGGACCTCGAGACGCCGATGCAGTTCTTCGCGAGCGGCCGGCAGGCAGGCGGCTTCGACAACGGAATCCGCAATGCGGTGATGATCGTGCTCGCGAGTCCCGACTTCCTCTATCGCGTCGGCGCGCCGCCCGAGGATCGTGCGCCCGGGACCACGTACGCCGTGGACGACTTCGAGCTCGCGTCGCGGCTCGCGTTCTTCTTGTGGAGCCGGCTGCCCGACGAGGAGCTGCTCGAGCTCGCGGAGCAAGGCAAGCTTCGCGACGACCGCGTGCTTGCGGCACAGGTGAAGCGCATGCTCGCCGATCCGCGCGCCGAATCGCTCGTGACGAACTTCGCCGCGCAATGGCTCGACGTGCGCGGCGTCGCCGACATCACGCCCGATCCGGTGCTGTTCGCCGAGTTCAATCCGGATCTCGGCGACGCGTTCGCGACCGAGCTCAAGCTGTTCCTGAAGAGCGTGCTGCTCGAGGACCACAGCGTGCTCGAGCTCTTGAGCTCCGATACGACGTTCGTGAACGAGCGCCTGGCGCTGCACTACGGCATCGGCAACGTGCGCGGCGACACGTTCCGCAAGATCAAGCTCGCGGACGAGAACCGCTGGGGCTTGCTCGGCAAGGGCGGGATCCTGATGGCGACGTCGTATCCGAACCGCACGGCGCCCGTGCTGCGCGGCGCCTGGATCCTGGAGTCGATCACGGGCACGCCGCCCGCGGCGCCGCCGCCGAACGTCGAGGCGTTCCCCGAGAACGAAGAGGGCGTCGCGCCCCGCACCGTGCGCGAGCGGCTCGAGAAGCACCGCGAGAATCCGTCGTGCAAAGGCTGCCACGGCGTGATGGACCCGCTCGGCTTCGCGCTCGAGAACTTCGACGCGATCGGCGGCTGGCGCACGAAGGACCGCGAGACGGCGACGCCGATCGACTCGTCGGGACAGCTCGCGGACGGCCGCGTCGTGAACGGCCCGAAGGACCTGCGCAACGCGCTGCTCGCGGACCCCGACCAGTTCGTCCAGACGCTGACCGAGAAGCTCATGACCTTCGGCTTGGGCCGCGGCATCGAGTACTACGACATGCCGGCCGTGCGCAAAGTCGTGCGCGCGGCCGCGCGCGACGGCTACAAGTTCTCCGCGATCCTCACGGCGATCGCGGAGAGCGAGCCGTTCCGCTTCAGCACGATTCCGGGCGCCGACGGCGAGCTCGAGACGCACGCCGCCGCGGCGCAGCAATAGGAGACGCACATGTTCGTCACGAAGAAACATCTGTCCCGCCGCACGGTGCTCCGCGGCGTCGGCGCGACGCTCGCGCTGCCGCTGCTCGATGCGATGATTCCCGCGCGCACCGCGCTCGCGGCGACGGCCGCGGCGCCGAAGATGCACATGGGATTCGTCTACTTCCCGCACGGCGCGATCATGGGCAAGTGGACGCCCGAGACCGACGGCAAGAGCTTCGAGCTCGCGCCGCTGCTCGAGCCGCTGAAGCCGTTCCAAAAGCAGATCACCATCGTGAGCGGGCTCGAGAACAAGCACGCGGCCGGCCCCACGCACGCGATCACGCCCGGCACATGGCTCAGCAGCGTGAGCCCGCGCATCAGTCACGATCCGTACGGCGGCATCACCGCGGACCAGATCGCGGCGCAGCACATCGGCCAGGACACGCCGTTGCCCTCGCTCGAGGTTGCGACTGAAGAGGCGGTTGGCGGCGGCGCGTGCGACCGCAACTACGGCTGCAGCTACGGCGCGACGATTTCGTTCCGCACACCGTCGACTCCGCTGCCGATGGAGTTCAACCCGCGCAAGACTGTTCCAGCGGCTGTTCGGGCAGGGCGACACCCCCGCCGAGCGCGAGCGGCTCGCGGCGCAGTACGCCAGCGTGCTCGACGTGGTCGCGGCGAAGGCCGCGGAGCTGCAGAAGCGCTTGGGGCCGTCGGACCGCGTGATGCTCGACGATTACCTCGAGAGCGTGCGCGAGATCGAGCGGCGCGTGCAGAAGATGGAGGCGAACGACCTGTCGCACATCCACCTGCCCGACGCGCCGGTCGGAATCCCGAACAAGTTCGACGACCAGATGAACCTGATGTTCGACACCGTGGCGCTGGCATGGCAGGCGAACCTCACGCGGATCACGTCGTTCATGATGGCGGCCGAGGTCAGCAACATGACCTACAACCATGTGGACGTGCCCGACGCGTTCCACGCGCTGTCGCACCACCAGAACAACGCGGCGAAGCTCGAGCGGCTGCAGCGCGTGCAGGTCTACCACACTGGTGCATTCGCGAAGTTCGTGCAAAAGCTTAGCGAAACGCCCGACGGCGACGGCTCGCTGCTCGATCATTCGATCCTTCTCTACGGCAGCAACATGAGCAACAGCAACGCGCACGATCACTTCCCGCTGCCCGCGGCCGTGATCGGCGGGGGCTGCGGCAAGCTCAAGGGCGGCCAGCACCTGCGCTATCCCGATCGCACGCCGGTCTCGAATCTCGTCGTCACGCTGCTCAATCGCGCGGGCGTGCCCGTCGAGACGTTCGGCGACAGCACGGGCGAGCTCGCGGAGGTTTGATGAAACGCTACCCCGGGACCCGTCTCGCATTCGCGGCGCTCGCGCTGGCCGTTGCCGGCGCGGCGGCGGCCGAAGGCTCGCTGCTCGACGCCGCGAAGGCGGCGAACAGTGCCGCTGCGCTCGCGGCGCTCGACGCGAAGGCCGATCCGAATCTCGCGGACGCCGATGGCAGCACGCCGCTGCTCTGGGCCGTGCACAACGACGACGTCGCGCTCGTGAAGCGGCTGATCGCCGCTGGCGCCGACGTGAACGTGAAGAACGCGTACGGCGCCACCGCGATGTCCGAGGCGGCTGTCATAGCGAACACCTCTGTGCTCGACGCGTTGCTCGCCGCGGGCGCAGACGTCGACTCGCCGAACGCCGAAGGGCAGACCGCGCTGATGGTCGTGGCGCGCAGCAGCAACGTCGCGGCCGCGGAGCTGCTGATCAAGCGCGGCGCGAACGTCAACGCGCGCGAAGAGCGCAAGGGCCAGACGGCGCTCATGTGGGCCGCCGCGCAGAGCCAGCCCGCGATGGTGGAGACGCTGCTCGCGCACGGTGCGGAAGTCGACGCCCGCTCGCACGTCAACGACTGGGAGCGCCGCGTGACAGCCGAGCCGCGCCAGAAGAACATGCCGTCGGGCGGGTTCACGCCGCTGCTCTATGCCGCGCGGCAAGGCTGCCTCGACTGCGCGCGCAAGCTCGTCGCAGCCGGCGCCGCCGTCAACGGCACGGATCCCGACGGCATCACGCCGCTGCTCTCGTCGCTGCTGAACGCGCATTTCGACACGGCGAAGTTCTTGCTCGAAGCGGGCGCGATGGTCAACAAGTGGGACTGGTGGGGCCGCACGCCGCTCTACGCCGCGGTCGACTTCAACACCGTGCCGCACGGCGGGCGGCCGGATCGTCCGTCCCTCGACGACACTACGAGCCTCGCGATGATCGAGACGCTGCTCGACGCGGGCGCGAACCCGAACGCCCAGCTCAAGCTCTTCCCGCCGTATCGGAGCCTGCGGATGGACCGCGGGGCGGACGCGATCATCGACATCGGCACGACGCCGCTGCTCCGCGCCGCGCGCTCCGGCGACACGGCCGCGATGAAGCTCCTGCTCGAGCGCGGCGCGCTCGTCGATCTACCGCAGCAGGCGGGTGCCACGCCCTTGATGGTGGCTGTGGGGCTCGGGGCGAATTCGATCGACACGCGCGGCAAGTTCCGGACGGAGATCGACGCGCTCAGTGCGGCGCAAGTGCTGCTCGATGCGGGCGCCGACGTGAAAGCGAGCGACAACAGCGGCCGCACGGCGCTGCACGCCGCGGCGGCGTTGGGCTACAACGACGTCGTGAAGTTCCTCGTCGAGCACGGTGCCGACATCGCGGCGAAGGACGCCGACGGCGTTACACCGATCGACGCGGCGAACGGCAAGCTGCGCGGCCGCGGGCGCGGGCCGGGTGTCGTGCACGCGGATACCTCGCAGCTACTTGCGGAGCTCGCGAAGACGCCGGCGCGCTGACGTCTCGACGCGGCGAGTGCGGAACAACCCGCCGCCCCGCCTGTAAAGATTGCGTAAAAGATCGCGTGCGCCTCTGGCCGCGCCGCCGTGCGCCGGCCAAGCTAGCGGCGTCTGCTGTACCTGCGGAGACGCGCCGTGAAGCTCGATCAGTACAATCGGATCGTAATCGCTTTGGTTGGAACCGCCGCTCTACTTGGCGCGGCGGTGTTCGTCGGAATTTTCCTGTGGCCAGAGGGAGGCTCGGACGTACGCCCCGGTGTCATCGTCGACGTCGACGCCGATCAGGAGAAGCCGGCGCAGAACCTCGTCCTGTGTCCGCCGGTCGTAGTGCCTGACGGCACGCACCAGTACATCGCGGTGGGAGCCGTAGTCGCGACGGACGCGACGCTCGATCCCGTCTTGGGCGCTTCACTAGCGCGGTCGAAGTACAGCGGCTCCGTCGGTTGCGAGATCCGCGGCTACGGCGGCGCGAACCGGATCTTCAATGTCGTGGTCCGCGACATCGAGACGAACGAGCAACGTCTGCTCCTGCCGTCGCCCGGGTTGGTCGGCTCCTTCGACGTGCCTGATCCGAAGTGCGCCGCCGGGGAAGGAGCTGCCCCGTGCGGACTGCTCCTGTGGCGAATTCGAGCGAGCGACACGAACGGCGACGGGACCATCAACGACTCCGACGCGCAGATTGCCTACGTGTCGGACCTCACTGCGCGGGCGCTACACCCGTTGACGCCGCCGGACGCTACCGTGCTGCTCACGCAATGGTCGCCCATCGACGCCAAATGGCATTTCCAGATCCGGCGCGACGCGAACGCGGACGGCCGCTACTCCGAGGAAGACGGGGCAGAGCTGCTCGAGGCGGAGACGACGGTGTCGGCCCAGGCGCGGCCAATCGTCGACCCGCAGATCCTCGAGAGCTTGCTCCGCGTGGTTCGGTAGTCGCTGCCTGACCGAGATCGTCGCGCAGACGCTCAGCGGAGAACGGCGCGATTCCTCATGGTCCACGCGTAGATGACCTGGAGAATTGCGATCGCCACGATGACGACCGTCACGATGAGCGCACCCCGGCTCGCGAGTGCGCGCGACGTTCCGGCAGTGAGATCGTAGAAATTCGTGACGAGAACGGCGGCAACGGAAAGCGCGAACAGCCACACAGCTGTCCGGCTGCGCAGGAGCAGCGCGACGGCAGCCGCGAGCGGCGCGAGCAGCGCGATTTCCGTTGCGATCACGAACCAGGTGGGCTGAGCGGCGTAATAAGCCACCTCATCTGCACTCATGCCCGAAAGCCTCCCCGCCTGCGCCATCATGATGGTGTAGGCGCCCGAGCCGTTCCACAGCAACGTCAGAATTCCCACGACCCACAGGTGCCATGGCGTCTTGCGCGGAATTGAGATCGCAGACATCGTTCACCCCCTCGACTGTTAGTTACTCGCAGCCTCGTGTTGCTCATCGTTTGGCGGATCACCGGCATCGTCTTCTTCGTGCTCTTTGTTCTGCTTCGCCTCATTCACGATGCGAAAGTCCGGATCAACCACGTTGCCAGCCGCGCCGAAAGGTGCGAGCGCAATCCCCAAGACATACGCGCCCCTCGATCGCGCCCGTGCCCAGCGCGCTAGCCGGTCGAGCAAATAGAGAACCAGAACAACCGCGATGGCGGCGAGGAAACTGGCAACGAATGACTCGATGTCCACTTAGATCACCTTAATAGCCCGCGACATCGCCGAATGTCCTCTGAGTCGCGACTCGTGCATGTTCGTCACCGCGACCGTCGCATGACGTACTTCGCCGCGAGAGTCAGAACCACGCCGAGCAATAGCGCTGCGGCGATGACCTCGAACCAAATCGACAGATTCATTGCAGGCGTATGCGCTCCCATCGGGGCTCGGCCGTAATGAAGGAGACCGTCGAAACCGAGTGCGGCATAGACACCTAGAACGATCAGCCCAGCGAGCTCGTGTGCTCTTCGGTAGAGCAAGTACCCCAGTACGCCCAGCGCGGTAATCAAGCACCACACGGCATAGATCTCGGAACCCGACAACCAATCCGGCAAGTTCGGATAGTCGGTCACGAATTCCGCGTTGTGTGCGAAGTGCAGAAGACTTGCGGCACCATACAGGATGAGCAGCCCCGTTAGGTGCTTGCTAGGACGAGCTGGCGCTTCGATGACGTGCATTGGACGTATCGCCGAACGCTACAAACCCTCAATGACCACCAGATTGGATTTCGCAGACCGCTCCCGTATTTCGCGCAGCGGCTGATATTCGGGGGATTCCCAGAAGGCCTTCATCGACGCGACGCTAGGAAACTCGATGATGGCGCTCCGCCTTGGCCGCCATGTGCCTTCAAGTACCTCGTTGGCTCCGCCGCGCGCCAAGTAGCGCCCTCCGTGAGCGGCGATGATCGCCGGCACGCGCTTCTTGTACTCCTCGTAACCGACAGGGTCAGTGACCTCGATGTCGGCGATCAGATATGCGGGCATAGAGCGTTCCTCGTCTTTGTGCGGATGACGCACTAGCGGCGCACCCGCGATGCGGTGTCACGGGGCGTCGACACCCGACGCCTTGAGCTCTTCAACTGCCTGCTCCAGAGTGAGCTTGCGGGCTTGCAGGAGCACGTTCGAAGGTACCCATTTCGGAAAGGCTACCGTCTCGGTAGCGTGTTTACCGCTTTCCGTGTGGCGCTCCCGCACCTGCGCCAACTGGGCGGCATTGAACGTCGCGGAAGCGCGCACCAGAGCGGGCCAGAGCCGCCGGTGGACGAACGTACGCTTGCCCCCGACGAGGCGACAGACGAGGACGTGCTGTGACGCAGCCACCTCATTTAGGGCTCGAAAAATCTCCTTGCCCTGAAGATCCGACCACCAGTTTCCTTTGACCGACCTGCCAGTCACGAACTCGGTCAGGCGAGGCACGGTGCCTTTGGCTGATGCCAGCACGACACCATGCTTGCGAACGAAGGATAGGGGCGATGGCTTGGTCATGGCACAAGCGATCTGGTCGTGACCGTCTTGGTATACACATGCTGTGTCTTGCTGCGCGAGTAACCAAGCGATTCGTAAAATGGGTGCGACAGAGCTCGCGCGGCGTTCGACCGAACGGTGAGCGACGACAACCCATGCGCCAGCGCCCAGTTCTCGGCGACATCGACGAGCTCACGGCCGAAGCCACGACGTCGGGCGGTCGCATCGACGACTAGGCCCATCAACTCGGCTCGATCTCCTCCTTCTAGCGAAAACCGATGCTCGACGTGCATCCACCCGAACAAACGCTCCCCATTCGCTACGACGACAACGTAGTGGCGTTCGTCCGGCAATAACACAGCGAGCCTCCGTGTCATTTCTGCCGCCGCCATCGGGTAGCCGAGTTCGCCTGCGAGTCGGGCCATTTCAGCTGCATCCGCGATCTGTGCGCGACGGATCTCCGTGCCTGCGGTGTGCGTACGATTTTGCCTACGACCCACGTGTTCTCTCTTGGCCCCGAGCGACGGCCATTCGGATCATGGTTGCGTAACCATTCGTGGGCAGATCATCGAGCCTTTGTGCTGCAAGGGCGTAGTGCTGGCGCGCCTCGACTACTCGCCCTAGTTGCTCGAGGGCGTGTGCCGCGTTGAGATACAAGGACGGATAGAAGCCACTCACCCGATTGATCGCCGCATCGGCCCGACGCAGCGCCTCCTGGTTCCACCAGAGCGTTTCCTCGGCCGTGGCCTGATGCCGAGCGAGGTAATGAGCGGCTATGCACGCCTCGTAGTCGTCGCTGCTCACACTCCAGGCTTCCGAGAAAAGCACCCGCGCGTCGTCCATTCGCCCTTCCGCTTCCGCCGCCATGCCCTGCGCACACAGCTTCACGACGGCGTTGTCAGGATCGACGGTGTCACTGTCGTGCATAACGTCCCGGTTCAGCGGCCGTGCGCTGCCGCAAGTGCATTGGCACCTTATCCATCACCGTTCGCTGCTACCGGTTGTTAGTCCGCTGCGCTGAACCCGAGCCGCACACGAGAACTCACCGCTCATGATGAGGCGAAGCATCCACTTGCTGTGCAGCGCCACTTTCCTCTGCCGCGAGCTTGTTCGGTGTTTGCACTTCGTCAGTGATGCGAAGCTTGCGGACAACGAGCTCATCAACCTCGAGACGGCGGATTCGAGTCCGACCGATCGCAAGCCGACCGATTGCCACTGCGCCGATGGCCAACGCACCGATTGCCAATGCGCCAACCGCCAACGCTCCTATCGCCTTTGCGCCGACGCTCTCCGACGCAAGACTGAGGTGACGCACCTTGTCCGACGACTCCGAACGGGGAAGGAGCTTCAACTGATCGTCTTTGCGGTCTCGGTGTCGCATTGATCGTCCTACAACATAGCAGCGAGCGGATCGATTCGAGATCGGCCTAACGCCGTTCAGCGACGGCGCGCTGCCGTTGTGCTTGGCACGTTATCCGTCACCGTCCGCTGCAACTGCTTGACGCGCCTACGGCTTCCTGATCTCCGCGAGAATATACGCGGCCACGTCGTGCAGCTCCTCGGGCTTGTAGGTTAGACCGAACGCATGCAATCCCCCTGAAGGAAGAAAAGCGCGAGCTGACCGGCGGACATTAAAGGCTCACCCGTGCGTCGTCCACTCGCGCGCACCGCCGCGTCCGCCGTGCCCGCGTGGGCCGGTCGGACCAGGTCGCTCGGTCGCTCTGTGGTGCGGCAACGACACGAGAAAGCACGGCGGTGCTCGCCTTGTGGCACTTCTAGGATTGAGGCAAACTCGGGCGAAAGTCCTCGCAGACTTTTTGCTTCCCGAAGGAAGTGGCGCGGAAGCATCAGAATCCGGCTGCACGGATCGCACTCGTTTCCATTCGACAATTTGAGGGGGAATCCATGACCGTCGAGTCAGGCATTCGGCCGCGGTATCGCCGTGGCTTCAGCGTTCGAGTCTCGCCGCTCGCAGCCGCAATCGCAGCGACGTTGAGCGTCGGCTCGTTCTCCGCTTCGGCCCAACAGCAAGGCGGCGGCCTCGAGGAAATCGTCGTCACGGCGCGCTATCGCGAGGAAAACATTCAGACGACGCCGATCTCGATCTCTGCATTCTCGGGCGAGGAGCTCGAGGTGCGCAGCATCGAGAACGTCGCGGATATCGGTCAGGCGATTCCGAACGCGTATTTCCGCCGGAACATTAGCAACTTCGGACCGAACAACACGATCGGCCTGCGCGGCTTGAATCAAGTGGACTTCAGCTACGCGTTCGAGCCCACGGTCGGCGTCTACATCGACGACGTGTACCACAGCACGATCACGGGCTCCGACATGGACCTCATCGATCTCGAACGCGTCGAGGTCTTGCGCGGCCCGCAAGGCACGCTGTTCGGCAAGAACAGCATCGGCGGCGCGATTCGGTTGATCTCGAAGAAGCCCGCGGGTGACAACACCGGCACCGTGCAGGTGACGGCGGGCGACTACGATCGCTTGGACCTCAAGGCCGTCGGCGACTTCGCGATCGTAGAGGACAAGTTGTTCGTGCGCGTCGTAGGCACCACCAAGCATCAGGAAGGCTACGGCGCATCGCTCGACTTCACGTGCGAAATGATCCGGCGCGGCACGCCGCAGCTCGCCGGTATCGGCGACGGACTCGGTTTCGGCGGCGACGTGCCCGACGGCCCGGACTTCGACGGGGCGCCCGATTTGCTGCCGCCGATCGCCGTGCCGGTCGGCAGCGCGGCCGACAATGCCTTCTCGCTGCCGGCCGCGAGAAGCATCACGCAGGACGGGACTTGCGAGCTCGGCAAGCTCGGCGGCACGTCGTCCGAGGCGGGGCGCGTGCTCCTGCGTTACGTGCCGACGGACAAGCTCGACATCATGTTGTCGTTCGACGATGCCAACAGCGACGACGATCCGAACGTCGACACGCAGCTCACGCCGATCAACAACGGCACCGACAACTCGTACGACACGAACGTCATCTTCCGCAGGTACGGCATCCACTACAACGACGCGCGCATGCTCACGGGCGACCCGTACACGAACTACGCGACGTTCGCGGACCCGGTGAACGGCCAGACCTATCCGCGCAACTCGGTCATGGATACGAGCGGAGTGTCGTTGGTCTTCGACTACAAGTTGACGGAAAGAGTCGGCGCGAAGCTCATCCTGGCGCAACGCGGCTACGACACCGAGTGGACCAACGACAGCGACCGAACGCCGTTCGGAATCACCCAGACGCACTACATTCAGAATCACGACGAGGATCAGGCGGAGCTGCAGTTCAACGGCACGGCCGGCGCGAACGACCGGTTCGGCTGGACCGCCGGTTTGTTCTCCTTCTCGTCGGACAGCCGTGCGTACAACACGACGGAGTTCGAGGCGTTCAACTACACCGGTGCGCTCGCGAACTTCGTCGCGAACGACCTCTACACGACCGACAACAGCTCGGCGTTCGTCCACGTCACCTACGACTTCACCGAACGCTTGTCCGTGTCCGGAGGCGTGCGCGCCACGAGCGAAGACAAGACCAATTCGTTCGACCATGGTCCGGCGCTCAACCGGTCCGACGTGCCGCTGATCTTCGGCGACGACCGCACGGACTGGAAGGTGAGCGTCGACTACTCGCTGAACGAGAACGTGTTCCTCTACGCCCAGGCGGCGACGGGATTCACGTCCGAAGGCGCGACGCCGCGCATCTTCACCGTGGGTCAGCTGATGGCGCTCAAGGGCGAGGAGCTCGTGAGCGACGAGATCGGCGCGAAGCTCCAATTCCTCGATAACCGGCTCAGGTTGAACATGTCGGTGTTCGAGAGCGAATACGATCCGCGCATTCGCCAGACGGGCGGCGTCAACCAGTGCGATGCGCAGGACGTGCTCGATCCCGTTCCGTACCGGCTCGCCGGAGGAGTCTGTCCGGCGAATACCTGGTTCGGCGGGTTGAACGGGTTGGCGCCGTCGGCCGGGTTGCCGTGGTTCTTCTATGACAACGTGCCGGGTAACCTCGACGGTTACGAGGCGGAGCTCACCGCGAGCCCGACCGAGAACCTCCTGATCAATTTCTCGTGGGGGCACAACCACTACGAGAACGGCGATCTGAACCCGACGTCGACCACCTACGTCGCGCCGTCGTTCCTCGCCCAGCCCGAGAACAACTCGAGCCTGGGCGTGCAGTACACGTTCCGCTTCGGCGGCGGCGGAACCTTGACGCCGCGGGCGGACGCGTTCTACCAGTCGGAGCGCGATACCGGCCCAGCGAATGCGCGACCCGGAGTCCAAGACGTCGTCGCCAACACCTGTCCGACTCAGTGCATTCCCTCATACACGACGTACAACATGCGCCTCACCTACGAGCCGCCGAACGGCGACTGGCGGATCGCGCTCGCGGGCACGAACGTGACGGACGAGTTCTACTGGCAGCAGTATTCGGCGGAGATCACCGTCAACGCCGCCACGGGCGCGATCACGAGCCTTGCACCTCCGGGCCGCAGCGGCGTCGCGAGCCCGCCGCGGATGTGGGCTTTGACCATCGAGAAGCAGTTCTAGCCGCAGTCCGCCTCGCTCGAGGCGGGCGCGAGTCGAAGCTCTGTTTGCCGGCGTGCGAGGGGTCCAACCGCTCGCACGCCGGCGACCGCGCTCGCGAGCCGTGAGCCCAGGCGCTAGACTGAATTCGAAGACGGGGGAATTGCCATGCGATATGGATTTGCGAAGGTCGCCTGCGCGGCTCTCGCGACCGCGGTTTGCGCGGTCGCCGGCACGGTTGCCCAGGGCCAAGCGCCGCACGCTCGACGCGCGGCTCGATGCGCTCGAGGCCCAAGTCGCGGCCGCCGAGGACATCAGCGCTCTGAAACGCCTGCAGCGCGAGTACGGCTATTACGTCGACAAAGGCATGTGGGAGGACGTGGCCGACCTGTACGCCGACGACGCCGTCGCGAACTACCCGGCCGGCACGTACATCGGCCACGAGAGCATCCGCAAGCATCTATATATGAATGTCGGCGGCAACCAGCTCGGTGAGAATGGTTTGCCCGACAACCGCATCTACAACCACATGAACATTCAGCCCGTGGTGCACCTCGACCCGGGCGGGCAGACGGCAAAAGGCCGCTGGCGCGCGTTTGCGATGTTCGGCGGTTTCGGCGGCGGCGCGACCTGGGCCGAAGGCGCGTACGAGATGGGCTACGTGAAGCAGGGCAGCGTCTGGAAGATCAAGACGCTCGACTACCACTCGGGCTTCGGCGCGTCGTACACGACGGGGTGGGCGCCACCCGAGCCGCGGCCCGAGGGCGCGGCGGCTGCGCCGCGTGGCCCGCGCAACCTCCCGCATCCCGCCGACAAGGAGCGCAGCGAAGCGTGCGGCGGCTTCCCGGCCGCATGCCCGGCGACGATGCATTACACGAATCTCGGCACGACGGCTGCCGGGCACGTCTGGACCACCGTCCCCGTGCCCGCGCACACGGGCAAACGCGCGGACGCGCGCGACCGCGCCGCGGATCTCGCGCGCCGCGCGCAGAATCTCGAAGACGAGCAGTCGATCGAGAACCTGCAGAAGATCTACGGCTACTACCTCGACCGCCGCATGTGGGACGAGGTCGCGGACATGTTCGCCGACAACGGCACGATCGAGATGGGGCTGCGGGGCGTGTACGTCGGCAAGCCCCGCGTGCGGCAATTCCTGAATCTGCTCGGCCCCGCCGGCATCAAAGACGGCGAGCTGTTCGATCACGTGCAGCTCCAGGTCGTCGTCGACGTGGCCGAAGACGGCCGCACCGCGAAGTCGCGGAGCCGCGAGCTCAACATGATCGGCGTCGTCGACGGCGAGGGCACGTGGAGCGAGGGCACCTACGAGAACACCTGGGTAAAGGACAACGGCGTCTGGAAGCTCAAAGACCTGCGCTACTTCCCGACGTTCATCAGCGCCTACGACCAGGGCTGGGGCAAGGACGCGAAGCCGGTGCAGACCGCGAGCACCGAGCTGCCGCCCGACCGTCCGCCGACGAGCACCTACGCGATCTACCCGAAGGCGTATATCCCCGCGTTTCACTACGACAATCCCGTGAGCGGGCTCGCGCCGCGCTATCCCGAAGCGCGCGGCCGCCCGGCGGACGCCGCGATCGCGGCGATTCGCGCGCGAGTCGACGCGGGGAAGGTCGACGCCGCAAAAGGTGCACGCGCGCAGCGGCCGCAAACGAAAGACGTCGACGCGCTCGTCGCGCAGACCGAGCAGCAGGTCGGCCGCGTGAAGGACTTCTACGAGATCGACAATCTGATCAGCGGCTACGGCTATTACCTCGACAAGAACCTCTGGACCGATCTCGCGAACCTGTTCTCCGAGCACGGCACGATCGAGCTCGCGCAGCGCGGCGTGTACATCGGCCGCGAGCGCGTGCGCGGCATGTTGTTCAACGTGTTCGGCCAGGAAGGCCCGCAAGCGAATCGGCTCGGCAACCACGTGCAGTGGCAGCCCGTGATCCACGTCGCGGCCGACGGGCAGAGCGCGAAGGTGCGCTCGCGGATGATGCAGCAGCTCTCGTTTGGCCGCGGCGCGTCGATGGGCGCGTCGCTCTACGAGAACGAGTTCGTCAAGGAGGACGGCGTTTGGAAGTTCAGCGTCGATCACACGTACAACACGTGGGGTGCTCCGTACATCGGCGGCTGGGTCAAGCAGACGGGCCGCGGCGGCGTGCCGGGCCCGAGCAAGACGTATCCGCCCGATACGCCGCCGTCATTCACGTTCCAGATGTTCCCGACCGTCTATGAAATACCGTTCCACTATGCGCATCCCGTCACCGGCAAAGCGCCGCGGCTCACGCCGATGCACGTTTTCCACGAGCAGCCCGTTCTCCACGAACAGCCTGGGGCGCCGGCCGTGAGCGGCCCGAGCGGCGCGGGGACCAATCCCCCCGCAGGCAACACTCCCGCCGCGAGCAACGCGCCGCTCGGCGTGATGCCTCCCGAGATCGAGGCGCAGCTGCGCGAGATCGGCCCGCGGATCGAGGCGCAGAAGACGGGCGAGATCTACGGACCGCTACAGCCGAAGGAGCCGTACGCGTGGCTCAAGGTCGCGCGCGACGTGTCCTACGGTCCCGCGCCGCGCAACGTGCTCGACGTGTTCACGGCGCCCGATTCGGCGCCGCGCGCCGAGCACGGCAGACCCGTCGTCGTGTTCGTGCACGGCGGCGGATTCGCGCGCGGCTCGAAGCATACGGAAGGCACGCCCTTCTACGACAACATCGGAGTCTGGGCCGCAGGCTATGGGGTCGTCGGCGTCACGATGAGCTACCGGCTCGCGCCGGATAGCGTGTGGCCATCCGGCATCGAAGACGTCGGTGCCGCGGTCGCATGGCTCAAGGCAAACGTCGCGCAGTACGGCGGCGACCCGAGCAAGATTTTCCTCTGGGGACACTCGGCCGGTGCCGCGCACGTCGGCGACTACCTCGCGAACGCGGCGACGAAAGGCCTCGACGCGGGCGTCGCGGGCGCGATCCTCACGTCGGGCTTTTACGATCTCGGCAAGGAAGTGTCGGTGTGGAAGGTCTACTACGGCGAGGACGTGTCGAAGTATCCCGAGCGCTCGTCGTTGCCGGGACTCGTGAAGACCGCGGTGCCGCTGCTCGTGACGGATGCCGAGCTCGACCCCGACATGTTCCAGGAAGAGACGAACAAGCTCGCGGCCGCGCGCGCGTCCGCCGGCAAGGCCGTGCAGCGTGTGCATTTGAAGGCGCACTCGCATATCTCGGAGACGTACGCGGTTGGCACCGCGGACCGCACGTTGTCCGGCCCGGTGCTCGAATTCATCCGCGCTGAATGAGCCGAGCGTTCGTCAAAGAGTCCGACCAAGACGCGGGCGAGCCGTTGCCCGAGCTCGCGATCTCGCCGCATCCGAATCTCGTCACTGCTGATGGCTTGCGGTTCGTCGAAGGGCGTGTAGCCGCTCTCGAGGCTGAGCTGCGCGACGCTCGTACGAGCTCCGACAAGGCAGTGCTCGCGCGCGTGAGCCGCGATCTCCGTTACTGGACGCAGAGACGCGCCACTGCGCGCGTCGTGCCGCCGCCGTCGAGTTTCGACGTGGTGCGTTTCGGCGTCACGGTCGTGCTGCGTTTCTCTGACTCGACGGAACGCCGTTTCAAGCTCGTCGGCGAGGACGAAGCGGATCCCGCGCGCGGGCTCGTGAGCTTCGTTTCGCCGCTCGCGGTCGCGCTCGTGGGCAAGGCAGTCGGCGACGACGTCGAGGTCCTCGGCCGCAGCGCGGAAATCATCGCGCTCGAGTAATCGCTGCACGCGCACTCGTCGTGCTCTGACAAATACGACGCAACGAGCGTCGCGCACCCTACCTCCGCAGCCGCGCGCATCGCACAACACTAGGTCAGCGAGAGCGCTGCGTGCACCGCGCTTGAGCAGTTCGAGCGTCGATCGTCTCGATCGTGAGATCAAGTAGCAACACGAGAATTCGATCCGAACTTCAAGCGGCGCGCGGTGATGGCCGCGGACTCGCACGCTCGACGCAACCCTCGCAGCGCGACGGCACAGAGTTTGCACTGTGCGTGCGGGAGTCGCCGATGAATGCCAGATTAGAACACGCCGGATTGGAACACGCGCTCGCGGACGAGTCGGGATTGCTGCGCAACGCGGCGCCCGAGCAGATCTGTATTCAGGAGATCATTCGCCGTCATCATGAGTCGCTGATCAAGTTTCTGCGCCGCCGCCTCAGCATCGCCGACGATGCCGACGACGTCGCCCAAGAGACTTATATCCGCATGATGAAGTACGAAGGCTCACGCGAGATCAAGTCACCGTCTGCGATGCTGTTCCGGATCGCCGTCAACGTCGCCAACGATCACGGCCGAGCGGCGCAGTCGCGGTGCTCCACGGACCACTGCGATATCGACGACGTTCCGCTCGTCTCGGAGCAGCCGTCCGCCGAGCGCGCCATACTCGCGGGCCAGAATCTGGAGCTGCTGCTCGAGGTCATCGAGGCCTTGCCGCCGAAGTGCAAACAGGTGTTTCTGCTGAGCAGAGCCCATGGAATGACCTATTCCGAGATCGCCCGGCATTGCGGGATCTCCGTCAAGATGGTCGAAAAGCAGATCAGCCGCGCGATCGCTTCCTGCTTGGAAAAGGTAGGGGGGGACAACGGGATTACGTCATAGGGTTTGATGAACGCTAGCTTCAAAGACCGCACGATACAGTCTGCGGCCCGCTGGTACGCGCGGCTGCAGGCTCCGGACTGCTCGCAGGCTGACCGCGAGGAATTCGAGCGCTGGTGCGCGGCAGATCCGGCCCATGCCGCCGCCTATGCCGCGGCTCGAGACATGGCGGCGCGCCTCACGCGCCTTGCGCATTCCGATCCGCGCCTGCGCGCGCTGGCGGATCACGCGCTCGCCGCGAGCTCCGTCCATTCGGCGCCGCGCCGAGTGCGGAGGCAGCTCGGCGTCGCCGCTGCGCTCGCCGCGAGCGTCGTCGTGGTCTTCGGCGCCGCCCGGATGCTCGGCAACGTGCCGGAGACTGCCGCGGTAGCGACGGTGGCGCGCTTCGCGACCACTGGCGAGACGCGCAAGCTTGCGCTCGAGGACGGCAGCATCGTTCACGTCGACGTCGGCAGCGAGATCGAGATCCATTTCGACGCGCGCGCGCGGCACGTGGTACTGCAGCGCGGCCGCGCGATGTTCGACGTCGCACACGACTCGAGCCGGCCGTTCACCGTAGTCGCGGGAAGCAGCCGCGTCACAGCCGTGGGGACGCGCTTCCAGGTGGAACGCAGCTCAGCGGAGCTGTCGGTCACGCTCGCCGAAGGCATCGTCACGGTAGACGCCGAACCCGGAAGTCCTACGCGCACCGAGCGCCTCGTCCCCGGAGAGGAGCTCACCATCTCCGCGGACAACTCGGAGTGGTCGAAGCGCACGGTCGACGCGCGCGCCGCGACGAGCTGGTCGTCCGGCCGCCTGGTGTTCCGCGAAGCACGCCTCGAAGACGCGCTCGAGCAAGTGAATCGCTACGCCGCGACGAAGGTTCGCATCGCCGATCCCTCGTTGGCCGATTTGCACGTTAGCGGCAATTTCGTCACGGGTGACAGCGAAGCGGCGATCGCGGCTTTTGCGGCGGTGCTGCCGCTCGAGATCGCGGGCGACGGCGGCGAGCTGCTGCTCTTCCGCGCCCAGAGTGGAAGCCGCTGACGTAACAAGACAGTCCAATCGTTCATCTCATGGAAGGGATGCAGACTGCGTACCGACCGCCGCTCAGTGCATTGCGGCGACCGCCGCGGGACACGGCCGCGAAATGACATGCGTCGTCCGTCTCACGCGCGCGAGCTCGCCTCAGGGGTCCGCGCGATTGCGTGGACGCTCTTCTCGCTCGGCGCGCTGAGCTTCGAAGCACGCGCGGCACCCCCGTCCGTCGAATTCGATATCCCCGCCGGTGCGCTCGCCGATTCGCTCGATCAGTTCGGCGAGCAGAGCGGGCTGCAAGTGGTCTACGACTCCGGGTTGATCGGCGACCGCGGTGCATCCGCGGTCGTCGGAACGATGCCGCCGCGCGAGGCGCTCGATCGGTTCCTCGCGGGCTCGGGGCTCGCATGGAGCTTCGTGAACGACGGTACCGTCGTGCTGCGGCGCGCTGCGGTGGAGCGCGCTCCACCCCGGCGTAGCCCGCGCGACGCCGCACCCCGCTTCGACGACGAAGGAAATGCTCTGACCGGCCTCACGGTCGTCGCGAGCGCGTATGGCGCGGTCCCGACCAAGCCCACCGCGGCATCCGGGTTCGAGAAGTCGGCGCTCGCGACGCCGCGCTCGGTGTCGCTCGTCAGTGTCGAGACGATCGATCTGCTCGGGCTGTCGGCGGTCGAGGATCTCGTGCGCGTCGTGCCCGGTGTCTTTACGACGACGCGCTGGGGCATCCAAGGCTCGATCGACATCCGCAACGTCCCGGCCGACACGTACTTCCGCGGGATGAAGCGCATCAACCTGCAGGGACACGGGCGCAGCGTCCTCGCGGCGATGGAGACGATCGAAGTCGTCAAAGGGCCGCCGCCGCCGATCTACGGAATGGGCAAGATCGGCGGTTACACGAACATGGTGCCGAAATCGATGCGAGCGGCGAACGGCGGTTACCTCTCCGCGCCGCAGGGGTTTGCGCAGGCGATCTCGGGATCCTACGACCGAACGGAGATGTCGTTCGGCGTCGGCGGCCCGTTGCCGCTCGAGCACGAGCAGGGCGGGTACTACGTCTACGGTCTATTCGAAGATTCGGGCACGTTCATCGAGCAGGTGCCGGTCGGTCAGCGCGTGCTGCAGGGGGCCGTGAGCATCGACGACGTGATCGGCCAGTTTCGCCTCGAAGCCGGGGTGAACTTGCAGCGCTCGAGCACCGCAGGCGCCTTGATAGGACGTTTCACGCAAGACGTCGCGGATCGTGGGCGCTACGTTCGCGGCACGCCGCTCGTCGACCTCGACGCGAACGACAACGGACGAATCGGCTATCTCGAGATGTACGCGGGCTCGCCGGTGCACGGGCGCATCAAGTCGGGGAACCAAGCGCTGCGCCAGTACTTCGCGTGGCCGACGAGTCCGGACGGCACGCTGCTGCCGCTCGGCGGCTCGCCGCCGGTCGCCGGGCATTCCCGCGTCGCTGTACGACTATCTGCTGCTGCACCCGGAGGCGGATCCGACAGGCCTCCTGCGCGCTCAGGGGCGCGGTGGTCCTGAGCCGATCTCCGGCTACGTGCCGGCGGGCTTCGCGCTCGACCCGCGGACCGTCGGTTTCGACGAGCTCGATCTGCGCCGCCCTGGAGCGTTCGAGCGGGAGCTGCAGGCGGACTTCGTGACGGGCTACTTCGATCTCGTGAACGACACGGATCCCAACGTCACGATCAAGAACCAGCTGTTCGTCGACAGCATGGACCAGTACAAGATTTCCGAGCAACCGTTCAGTCAGCAGCAAGACGTCTACGTCGTCGAAGACAAGTTCACGATGAGCCGGCGTCTCGAGGCCGCGCCGAGCGGCGTGGACGTGAACAGTCTCGTGTCGGTGAACGTGCGGCGCACTTCGGCGACGGGCCTCTCCGGAAGCGGCGACTACGCCACGAATCGCGGCGATGCGATGGGCGGGGCAGCGGACGCGAGCCCGCTGTTTGCGACCGCGCTCCTGAATCCCGACCTCTACGATGATGGCATGCCGTGGTCGAGCCACTACTCGACCGAGTCGTGGGAGCTCGGCGCGGGCGCGCTGTTCGACATCACGTTGCGGGGGAACACCAACGTGGTCGTCGGCGCGCGCGTCGATCATTCGCACGCGACGAACGTCGATTACGCGGGCACGCTCGATCTCGCGGCCGGCACGGCCGCGGCGCCGGCGGTCTTTCGAGCCGCCGACGCACGTGCGAGCGGCCGCGATGACGGCGTCTCGTGGAGCGCGAGCCTGATGCACAAGTTGCCGAGCGGCTTGCGGCCCTACGTCACGATCGCGCAGGAGAGCCTCGCGCTCGACGAGAACAACAACAAGTACGACAACGGCGTGCTCGAGGCTGGCCACATCGGCCGTGCGCAGCTCCTCGAGGCGGGCGTCAAAGCCGCGCTGCTCGACGAACGGCTGTTTCTCTCCGCCGCGATCTACGATCAGGCTAGGACCGGAGTCTCCGAGGAGGACGACTCCGCCGTGCTCGACGCCCACGTGTCTTCGACCACGACGCGCGGACTCGAAGCCGAGCTCAAATGGGAAGTCGCCGAGAACCTGCTGCTGTCGTTCTACGGATTGCACCAGGAGACGCGTTTCACGCCGAACGTCGGCGCCAACATCATGGTCGATGCGCGCTCGCTTGGATTCAGGGACGTCATCGACGCGAGCGGCAACGTCGTCTATCCGGCTGAGGCGTTTCTGTACGGCGGGCGAGCCTTCGTCGTGCTGCCGCCGGGCGTGACCGAGTATGCCGAGAAGCAGGGCAATCCCGAAGTGCAGCTCGGCATCGTCGCGCAATACGAGATCGGCAACGGCCTCGGCTTCACTCTGAGCGGCAACTATTTCTCGAGCGTGTACGCGGGGCGACTACGGCTCGTGGAATTGCCCGAAGCTTACGTGTTCAACGTCGGGCTCCATTGGGAGCGTCACCGTTGGCAACTCAAATACGACATGTTGAACGTATTCGACGAGCGCTATTTTCGCGCGCGCACCGGCGACACGCTCGGCGATCAACTCGTCTCCGCAATGCCGGGTCGGCGCTGGCAGATCACGCTGCGCACACGCTTCTAGCTCGTTTCACCTTGGGATGAGGTTTGCTTCACGGCGCGAGCTGTGGGTGGGGTGTCACCGCTTTCGTTCCGTCTCACGTAGCGTCCCCGCGACGTTACGCGGGTCGAATCGACAATCCGGGAGACAGTATGCAGCGCCGACACCACCGTTACGGAACTCTTGCACGAACGATCTCCGGTATTCTGTGCGCGACATCGGGCGCGTTGGTTACGGTTCCGTTCAGCGCCTACTCGCAAGATGCACCGGCGGAGACTGTCGCGGCCGAAACGGCCGAACCCGACACGGCCGAAGCCGCCGCCTCCGATCCCGTCACCGATGTCGTCACCGTCATGGGCGATCCGCTGCGCGCCCTCGGCAGCGGCCCGAGCGAATCGTCGTTCGGTTTCGCGAAATCGCTGCTCGAGACGCCGCGTGCGGTCTCGTTCATCAGCGAAGAGCAAATCAACCTGTTCGGCATTTCCACCGTCGAGGATCTGACGCGGCTCGTACCGGGCACGTACACGACGACCCGATACGGTTTGCAGGGCGGCATCAACGTGCGCGGTGTTCCCTCGGACATGTACTACCGTGGAATGAAGCGCCTCCAGATGCAGGGACACGTTCGCACGGTTCTCTCGGCGATGGACGGCATCGAGGTCGTCAAAGGGCCGCCGTCCCCGATCTACGGCATGGGCCGCATCGGCGGCTTCCAGAATTTCACGCCGAAGTCGAGCCGCGCGTCGACCGGGTCGTACATGAGAGAGACGCAGGGCTTCGCTCAGACGACTCAGGGAAGCTATAACCGCAACGAAGTGCAGGCCGGCGTGGGTGGACCGTTCAGCCCTTTCGGTAAGCAGGCCGGCTATTACGTCTACGGTCTGTACGAAGACTCCGACACGTACGTGAAGCAGGTCGGTGCGAAGCAGAAATTCATCCAGGCGACCGTTGCCATCGAGGACGCCGTGGGACCGTTCCGGATGGAATTCGGCGGGCAGCTGCAGACGTCGATCACGTCAGGCGCGTACATGAATCGCGTCACGCAGGACTTGATCGACAACGGCCGTTACCTCGCGGGGCAGCCGATGGTCAATCTCGACACGAACGGCGACGGCATGGTCGGCTTCGTCGAAAGCACCGCGGCCTCGCCGGTGCGCGGCAACTTGAGCTCGACGAATCAACCGCTGAACCAGAGATTTCCGTGGGCGACGGACTCGAGCGGCAACTTGGTGCCGATCTCGGATTTCGCGCAGGTGCCGGGCATTCCGCAGACGGTGCTCAGCTACTTGAACGCGCATCCGGAGATCAACTGCCACGCCGCCGACGTGATGCGTTCGATGCCGGCCGGCGGTCCCACGCCATCCTCGGGACGGCTCCCGGTCGGGTTCGCGCTCGATCCGTGCACGGTGCAGACGGTGCCGCTCGACTATCGCGGCAACGGCTCGTTCGAGCGCGAGCAAAACGCCGATCAGAAGCTCGTCTACATCGACTTCATCGCCGACGAAAATCCGGATTTCACGATGAAGCACCAGATCATTTACGACAACATCGACTCGTTCAAGGACTCGTTCTTGCCGTACGGCGAGAACCAATACATCAAAGCGATCGAGAACAAATTCACGGTTACCAAGCGGATTTCCGACGACAACCTTCCGGACTGGGTGCGGATCAACATGCTCGGCTCGTTGAACTACCGCAAGACATCGGGTTGGATCAGAAGCTCGGGCGGCGACTTCGATTGGCGCCAGGACATCAATTTCAACGGCGGCTACCACTACGCGAACACGATGTTCTGGACGCAGCTCTCGAACCCGGACTACGCGACCGGCGCGGTGAACACGAGCTGGCGCTCTTCGGACTTCGACGACACGGGTATCGGAGCGCTGTTCGATATCGACCTGTTCAAGAACACGAACGTCTTGATCGGCGGGCGGTACGACACCTCCGACGCGCGCGCGACGGACATGCCGAGCTTCAACCAGAACACCGGCGTCTCTCCCGCCGCGGGCGTGACTTGTCTCAACCCGGGCCCGGGTTGCCCCGGCGCCTTCATCACGACGCAAACGACCGCCACCGGCACGGACTCGGGCGACTCGTGGAGCGTGAGCCTTTCGCAGCAGATCGGTGACCGGTGGCGGCCGTACGTCACGATGGCGAACTCGAGCCTGCAGCTGTCGACCAACAACGACACGCTGCAGGTGGCGGTGGTCAGAGCGGGCCACATCGGCGAGGCCGAGCTCAAGGAGGTCGGCATCAAGGCGAGCTTCTTCGGCGAAACGTTGCAATGGTCGAGCGCCGCCTACGAGCAAACACGCATCGACGTCAGCGATCCCGAGGATCCGACCGAGGGCGCCGACGTGTCGAGCACCGTTTCACGCGGTGTGGAGACCGAGATCAGGTGGGTGCCGAACCGCGATTTCTTCCTGTCCATGTACGTCTTGAACCAGTATTCGGAGTACATCGTGGCGTCCAGCGCGTCGATCAGCCTGACGGCGCGTCAGATGGGCTTCATGGACGTCCTCGACCCGGTGACCGGCGAGGTGCTCTATCCGGCCGAAGCCTTCTTCTACGGCGGTAAAGCCAACGTCAATTTGCCGATCAACCAAGAGGACTACCTCGAGCGAACGGGCAACCCGGAGACGCAGGCCGGAGTCAACGCGAGCTACACGTTCAAGAACGGTCTCGGCGTCGTGTTCGGCGCCAACTGGTTCTCCGAAGTGTGGGCGGACCGAGGGCGCACGACGTCGATCCCCGCGGCGACCGTCTTCAACGCCGGTCTGACTTGGGACAAGGAGCTGTGGCACGTCCGCGTCAACGGCTACAACGTGGCCGACGAGCACTATTTCCGCGCGGGCAACAGCAATGCCGGCATCATGTCCGTGATGCCCGGCGCCCGCTGGGAGTTCACCGCGAAGCGCGAATTCGATTGAGAGGCAGGCATTCTCGCCGATGACGAAGGCGATGCCGTTGGGACTCGCGCTCTTGGCGGTCCACTCCGGCATCGCCGTCGCGCAGCCGCGAAACTTGGGGCTCGTGTCCTATCGCGAGCCCGCGGTTCCGAAGCTCGTAACGGACGGGTCGGCCGTCGTGGCGTTCACGATTCGCGCGAACGGGCGCGTGGACGATGCCGTGACGCTCGCCGCGACCGACCGGGTGCTCGGCGATTCCGCCCGCGACGCCGTCATCGAGTGGCGGTTCGATCGCGATCCGGAGTTGGGCCGCGGGCGAGACGCCGTGCCGAGCCTCGTGCTGCGGCGCGAGATCGTCGAGTTCGTCTTCAAGCGCGACGGCGTCGTCACGTCGATGAGCCACCTCGAAAGCGCGAAGAGCTGGTTCCCTCCCGATTATCGATCGACGGTGCGACTCCTTCGCAGCGATGAGCTCGATACGGCCCCCGTCCGCGCTCCCACGCCGGCGAGCGAGGAGACGGCGAAGCTCGTCGCGGATTTGACCGTCGCGGGAACCGTGATCGTGAGCTTCGTGATCGACGAGACGGGGAGGGTGCGCGTGCCGATCGCGGAGAGGGCCGAGGATCCGGCGTTGATCGCGGCGGCGCTCGCCGTCGTCGGAGATTGGCGCTACGAGCCGCCGACCGACGGCGGCGAGCCGGTCCTGGTCGAGGAGCGCAACACGCTCACGTTCCGCCCGCGCGGGCCATGATCGCGGACCGCCGCGCCGAGCGGGAAGCCGCGCCGCGGCCGGCCGGAGAGCCGCGGAGCCCGCGGTAGGGTGTGCGGAAGGGCAGCCGTCTAACAAAAAGAATGCGACTCACATTCCTGCGTCATCCGGGCTGGAGTTTGTTGGAGGACGACTCCCGATCATGAGTGCGGTGTTGCCCGCGGTTGGACCGCTGCCGCCCGTAGCGCGGCAAGCTTGGATCTTGAGCCCCGCGCAGGACACGCTGTTCGTCGTCGCGGCGCCGGTGCTCGTGCTGATCGCGGCCGTCGTGTCGTTCGGTGTGCTCGGCGCGGCGGATGCCAGCGCGTACATCCTCTTGCTGCACGTCGTGTTGACGGTCGCACACCACCTACCGACCTTCATTCGCGTCTACGGCGACGTGGACCTGTTCCGCCGGTTCAAGTGGACCTTCGTGCTCGCTCCGGTGATTCCGCTGGGCTTCGCCACCGCCGCGCTCGTCTACTTGAACGTGCACGACTACCCGATCGAGAACGTTCTCTATCTGTTCGTGCTGCTCGCGCTCTGGGATCCGTGGCACTTCTTGATGCAGCACTACGGCTTCACGCGCATCTATGACCGCCACAATGCGGCGCCGAGGAAGCTCGCGGCGCGGATGGATCTCGTCCTGTCGGCGGCGTGGTTCATCTTCATCACGCTCGCGAGCGGCGAGTGGCTCGCCGGTGTCCTCGAGGACCTGTTCGTGACGGCGGACCTGCCCGTGGCGGTGCTGTTTCCCGCCGCCGTGGTACGCGGCCTCACGATCGCCATGTTCGGCGCGGCCGCGGTCGCGACACTCGCCTACGGCGGCTACGTCGTGTGGTGCCGGCGCCGCGGCTACTTCGTCAGCGTGGTGAAGCTCACGCTGTTCGCGACGACGTTCGGCGTGATGTTCCTCGCGTACACGCCGAACCCTTGGATTCTCTCGTGGGCGCCGGGTTGGACCTTCAACGTGGGCTTCGCCGTGATCGGCATCGTGCACATGACCCAGTACCTCGCGATCGTGTGGCGCTACAACCGCACCCTCTCGTCCAATTCCGATAGAGCGCGCGCGGGCCTGTTTCGGAGGCTGCACAGGCGCGGCGGTTGGTTGATCGGCGGCGCTTACGTCGTGCTGTGCCTCCTGTACGGCGCTGCGCTCACCGGTGTGCACGAGAGCCGCGTGCTGATGTCGGTGCTGCTCGCGCTCGGCTTCACGTCCACGCTGCTGCATTACTACTTCGACGGCTTCATCTGGAAGCTGCGCCACAAGCAGAACAGAGACACCCTGGGAATTCCGCACGGCGCCGGCGCGTTCGGGACGAGCGCGCCCGCAGAGTCGCCTGCGCTCGTTGCGCGGGAACGATCCGTCGTCGGCACGCTGTTTCGGCAAGCACTCTATTTCGGCGTGCCGCTCACGATACTCAGCACCGGCGCGTTCGCGGTCCTGAACGGACCGGGCGCGAATTACGTAGGGTACATGATGCGCGGCCACGTCTTGTTCCAAGAAGGGCATGACGAGCAAGCGTTGCAGCAAGCACGGTCCGCGCTCGCATCGATGGAGTGGCAATTGCCGCTCGCACGACGGCTCGCTGAGCTGCAACCGACCGCTGCCCGGGAGGCCGCGCTGGCGTTCTTGATTTACAACCGCTCGCAGTACGAACAGATCTTGATCCCGACGCTGACCGGCATGGATGTCGGCGTCGAGCGCAGAGCGCGGCATCGCGCCGGCGTCGCAGAAGCAGTCGAGACTCTCGAGCACGCGTTGCAACGCGGCGGCTCGATCGGACACTCGGGTCGCGAGGAGATGCAGCGCGAGGATGCGTACAAGACGCTCGCGAGCTGGCGCAAGGAACTACGGTAAAGCAACGAAGCAAGGGTGATCCCAGATGAAATTCGCCACGACGAAATTCGACAGCACGAAATCCAAAACGAACGTCTCGCGGCGCCGCGTGCTCGGAACCGGTGCGCTCGCCGCCGCGATGCTAGCGCTACCGCGCTGGAGTGCGCGCGCCGCCGTCACGTCGGCGGATTCGGTTCTCTCGGCGTCGGCGACGCAAGTGGCGCGCATGTTGCGCGAAGGCAAGGTCTCCGCCGTCGAGCTCGTCAACCGCTGCTACGAGCGCATCGACCAAGTGAACCCGATGATCAACGCCGTCGTCGCGACGTGCCGCGAGCGCGCGCTCGCGGAAGCCGCGGAGGCGGACGCGATGACTGCGAAGGGACGGTTCAAAGGACCGCTGCACGGCGTGCCCTTCACGGTGAAGGACTCGTTCGACACCGCCGGCGTCGTCAGCACGGGCGGTACCCTCGGCCGCAAGAGCTTCGTGCCGGGCGCCGACGCGACCGTGGTTGCGCGTGCGCGCGCGGCCGGAGCAATCCTGCTCGGCAAGACCAACACGCCCGAGTTCACGCTCGGCGGCGGCGGCAAGGGCACCGTCAATCTCGTCTACGGACTCACGAAGAATCCGTACGACGTGAACTATCAGCCGAGCGGCTCGTCGGGCGGCGCGGGCGCGATCGTCGCGGCTGCCGGCAGCTTCTTCGACATCGGCTCCGACTACGGCGGCTCTATTCGCGGCCCCGCTTTCGCCAACGGCATCGCGGGAATCAAACCCACGCTCGGACGCGTGCCGAGGACCGGGCACATCGTCGGCTACGGCGGTGCATTCGATTCGTTCCAGGAGACCGGTCCGCTCGCGCGGCGCGTGGAGGACTTGGCGCTGCTGCTGCCGATCCTTTCCGGGCCGGACGACTGGGACGCCGCCATGGCTCCGGTGCCGCTCGGCAATCCCGCCTCCGTGGACCTGAGAGCGCTGCGAGTCGCGTACTACACGACGAATGGCGAAATCGATCCGACGCCCGAGATTCAGACGACCGTCACGCAAACGATCGCGTACTTCAAGAAAGTCGGCGCGAAAGTCACCGAGGACATGCCGCCGAAGATGAAAGAGCTCGGCGAGGCTCGCCAAGCGTTCAACTCCGCCGACGGCCGCGAGCACATACGGCGCTTGCTGAAGAAGCACGGCACGACGCAAGCCTCACCCGGGCTGCGCATCGACGGAGAAGTGTTGCCGAGCCCGGAGTTCACGCGCCTGTGCGAGCTGATGGACTCGATCAAGAGCGAGCAGCTCGCGTGGTTCGAGAAATACGATCTGATCGTTTGTCCCGCGAACCAGCGGGCGCCGATCCCGCTCGACTACGAGCGCCCGACGGATCGCCCGCGCGGCGGGTCGTACAGCAACGAGTACAACACGACGGGCTGGCCCGCCGGCGTCGTGCGCTGCGGCACGTCCACCGAGGCGCCGGGCTTGCCGCTCGGCATCCAGGTCGTCGCTCAGCCCTGGCGCGACGACGTCGTGATCGCGGCGATGGCGCACATCGAGCAGCAGACCGGCGGCTGGTCGATGCCGCCGATCTAACGGCTAGAAAACACGGAGCAGCTCATGAACGACACCACCCAAACGCGTTCGCACGATGCGCCGTCCCTACGGCGGCGCGACTTGTTCAGGCTCGCGAGCTCGCTCGCGGTCGCCGTGCCGGCGGTGATGGCCAGCATGCCGGCGCGGCCCGCGATCGCGCCGCGCTCCACCGACAAGACGACCGATCTGATCTTCATGTCCGCGACGAAGCTCGCGGAGCTGCTCCGTGCGCGGCAAGTCTCGGCGGTCGAGGCCGTCGAAGCGTTCATCGAGCGCCAGCTCGCCGTCAACGACATGCTGAACGCCGTCGTGATGAACAGCTACGCACGCGCGCGCCAGGAAGCCAAGGCGCTCGACGCGCGGGCCGCGCGCGGCGACTTCGCGGGTCCGCTGCACGGCGTGCCGATGACCATCAAGGATTCGCTGGACACCGCCGGCGTGATCACCACAGGTGCTACTTACGGCCGCCAGCAGTACGTGCCGGAGAAAGACGCGACGGTCGTCGCGCGCGTGCGCGCAGCCGGCGCGATCTTGCTCGGCAAGACCAACACTCCCGAGTTCACGCTCGGCGGCCTCGGCGGAATCAGCACCGCCAGCAACTTGCTCTATGGCTCCTCGCACAACCCCTATGACCTGACCCGCAGCACGGCGGGATCCTCCGGCGGTGCCGGCGCGGTCGTGGCCGCCGGCCTCGCCGCGTTCGACATCGGCTCCGACTGGGGCGGATCGATCCGCGGCCCTTCGCACAACAACGGCATCGCGGGCATCAAGCCGACGAGCGTGCGCGTGCCGCGCACGGGGCACATCGTCGACTACGGCGGCATCTTCGATCTTTGGCAGCAGCTCGGCCCGATGACGCGCCGCGTCGAGGACCTCGCGTTGATCACTCCGATCATCAGTGGACCCGACTTCCACGACGCCTCGTGCGCGCCCGTGCCGTGGGCCGACCCGGCGACGGTCGACTTGCGCAAGCTGCGCGTCGCGTGGATCGACGACAACGGCGCCACGAACCGCAACGCAACGCACGAGGACACGAAGAAGACTGTGCGCGCCGCCGCGGCATGGCTGACCGGCACGGCAGCGAGCGTGACGCAGGACGCTCCGAAAGACGCGCTCATGCAGCTCACCGAGGCGCGCCGCAATCTGAGTCGCGGCGACGGCAGCGCGTTCTACAAACGTCTCGCCGACAAATGGGGCACGAAGAATTTTTCCCCGGGCCGCGAGGAAACGGTCGCCAAGGGCGCGCCGCTGACTTCGGCCGAGATGGTGCAGGCCTGGGAAGAGCACGATCACGCGAAGTCGCGCATGCTCGAGTGGATGAAGTCGTACGACGTCTTCCTCACGCCGGTGAACGGCCGCTACGCTCAACCGATCGATCAGGAAAACAACGCGGGCGGCGGAGACGCGGCGAGCGGCGGCTGGCCGTACACGGGCGCCTTCAACAGCACGGGCTGGCCGGTCGTGGTCGTGCGCTGCGGCAGCTCGGCCGATGGCAAGCTGCCGATCGGCGTGCAGGTCGTGGCGAAGCCGTGGCGCGAAGACATCTGCATCGCGGTGGCTTCGTACCTCGAGAGCAAGTCAGGCGGCTGGCAGAAGCCGCCGATCTGATCCCTAGCCGCGCCTCGGCTACGGGGCGACCGGGAGCTGTCGAGCGCGCTGCGCGAGGCGGCCCCGGTCATCGTTTGCTTATTCGCTGCCGCCGGCTTCGCGCCGCGCTATCCCGCTCGTTAGAGACCCGATCGCCATCCCGAAAGGCGGTTTAGCTCGCTTCTGCACGGGAGCGGCGGCCTCCACGATGTAGCCGTTTCGTTTTGCTAGTATTCGGGAATATCGGACAGACGACACAGGCGCAGCGCCATGTGCAGTCCTCTCAACAGAAATATCCCCCACTTTTGTCCCGTTGTAATGGGACATTTATGGGGTAGATTTCAGAGTTAGGCGGCAACAGTGAGCGCACAACCATATCCCCAAACGCCTCGCTCGGCCATTTCGCATCGCACGCGTCGTATTTTGCGTGGCTTCGTTGGCGATTCGTCGTGGCAGGGCCTCTCGGTAGCAGTTGGTTGGCGGGTGTCGCGTTTGCGATAGCGGCAGTGAGTCTGTTGGTCGCTTACGCGTGGCGCTGTCCGGTCTGTGGAAAAAGCTTTGCGTTGAAGTTCAGCCTGCCGGTGGTGGGTATGCCTTTTACGAACACCTGTGTGCGCTGCGGGAGTCGATTGCGGTGAGCTTCTTCGCGAGGAACTCAATTTGTTTTCGAGCAGCCGCGTGCCAGCCGCCTAACAAGCAGTTGCAGCGGACCGTCACACGGCATCGCGGCCACTCCGCGAGCGCTCCATTTCATTATGCGCTCGCGTCGCGCGTCACACGGCAGCACGCGGCCGCTGAACTGCGGCGTTAGCCGACAAGGTCACGGACTCTGCCGAGTCCAAGATCATAACTTCGCGTCGAGGAGTCCGATCGCGGCGGTGTTGGCTTCGACCACGGCGAGGATCGACCTGGTTCGGCAGGGTTCGCCTGCGTCGCCCTGGGTCGGACTTCAGCGGGTCGATACGTTGCGAGTAATCTACGTTCCAGAAACAGATGGCATTTTCGTTGTCACTGGCCGACGAACGAACTGGCAAACCACCTGTTGGCCTACCGCGCGCTCGCAAGCGCAGAAAACGATGAGGTAAACGCACCTGACCAGTTTCCTGAGGTGTCTGGGACGATCGCGCCGCCCGTCTCAAGCGAGTGCTCGAGCACTACGATGACGCAATCCGCAAGAACAGGCGGTTCGCTGAGATGAGGCCGCGATCGAGCGTGAATGCGACCAAACGTTGATGGAGGTTCCCAGCGATTTGGTGCCGGCTAGTGCGCGACTCATCGCGAAGCGCAAGAAAGCTTAGCGCAAGCGCCGAACAACCGGTTGCAGCGGACGGTGATGGATAAAGTGCCAAGGCACGAACGTCGGCGCGCCGCCGCTGAACCGGGACGTTATGCCGCCGATCTTGCGTTGAACCACGCTCCCTGGCTTCGGAACCATGCGCCGATGCGTCTTCGACATCGTGGCGAACTCTGTGACATCGAGACGATCGCTAGCGCCTCGGGATTCGCGTGCTTGCGAAGCTTCAGACGCAACCTGTCGAGGACGTTGGTACAAGCGTAAGGGTTTCGGCGAAGTGCTGCTCGAATCTGGCGAAATCGTTCAGGCCGAGGTGCATTGGTACGAAGCGGCCGGAATCGGCAAACGTGGTATGAAGATCAAGCGATTTCTGTGCAGAGTTCCGCTATGGCGAGAGCAAAGCGCCTCGTAAGTCTGTCTCGACAACTCTGGATACGTGCTCGCGCTCGAGAAGCGCAGGTTTATGTCGCGCTTCCGGATGCGAAGGCGGCGCGACTCGGACATATCCGCGTTGTTGACGAGTCCGGTGAAGACTGTCGCTTTCCCAAAGAGTACTTCGCGCCTGTCGATTTCCCGCGCTCGCTGCGTCGCGCAATCATGCAGGCTCGCGTAGCCTTTTAGGCGGGCGTTGTGCCAACGCCATAACAACCGGTTGCAGCGGACGGTGATGGATAAAGTGCCAAGGCACCTAGCGTCAGCGCGCCGCCGCTGAACCGGGACGTTATACGCCAGTGTCGGCCGCACGTCATTCATTCTCGAGCGATAGTGGTAGCGCCAGCCTCAGCGCATTGGCAGCGGCGTTTGCCCCGCGGTTCAGTCGTCCGACTCGTCGCTTCGACGCCAGTCCGAAGCGTTTTCGCTCTTTGCAGTTACTCGCGTGCCGCGCGCCGCGTTCTGTCTAGGCGTCGTTTTGCTCGCGCGGCGCAGTCGCGTCGGACCTCGTCGTCGGCCAATGGTGGGGCGTTACGTGCGGCATCTCGATACTGCTGCTGGTTCAGTGAGCTGCGCGGTGCTCGGTGCCGTGTCCATCCTGATCATGGCGGGTGTTCGCCGCCGTGTGGTACTTCGGAGGCGTCGCAGCGCGAACAAGGTCGCCGCCGGCCACAGGTAGGGTCGAACTCTCGCGATTGCACCTCGTGCCAGTCGCCTAACAAGCGGTTGCAGCGGACGGTCAGGCATAAAGTGCCAAGGCACATACGGCAGCGCGCCGCCGCTGAACCGGAACGTTAGGCGTCAAGGCGAAGCGTAGTGGTTGATCGCTCACTTCCAGACGCGCCGCTTTGGGGTCACGAGTCAGCTCCGATCTCGCCGGCGGAGCTCGTGGCGCAAGTCGCAACACGAGCCGCTGTCGCCATTCAGGTGTTTGAAGCGCTGCCAATCGGTCCGGAGGCTTGTGACGACCGACCGGGATACAACCGCGTATCTGTTCAGATACCACTCACTGAAGTACTCGTAGACCAGCTGATGAATGGTTCAACCGGCTATCGTGCTCACTACTGCATCAGTACCGCGAGCGGCGAGCGTTTCAATCAGCAGCTCGTTGACGCTGTTGCGCCTCTCATCACGAACAACACGCGCCTGTACCAGGACAAGTTCCCACGGGACTTCTGCGAAAGATCGTTGCTGGGACGTTTCAGCAAGTTTTGGTTCCCCAAGGACATCACTGACCCCAGCGTGCAGTCGAAGCTGTTGCAACTGGACGAAACGCTGAACGTGCCTCGGTGGAAGCGGTATTGGCAAGCCAAGTCCAAGCCATGGAAGGGGCTACTTGTGCCTATTCCAGAAAGCAAGGCAGTGCTGTTGAATGGCACCTTTGTAGACGCGGCCGGGGACTACGAGCAGAAGCCGGGCCGATCGCAGCAGATATTCGAAACAGGATGGGCGTGAGGCGCGCGTTGACGCCTAACAAGCAGTTGCAGCGGACCGTCACACGGCATCGTGGCCACTCCGCGAGCGCTCCATTTCATTATGCGCTCGCGTCGCGCGGCACACGGCGGCACGCGGCCGCTGAACTGCAGCGTTAGGCGACTAACTTGAACCCTTTGGCACGTTTCGGAGAATGGCTCTCGGTTGCCTCGGTTGTGCTAGCCGGCTCGGCGGTCATCTTTTTCGTCCTGCTTGCGTTCGTACCGCCCGGAGGCACGCTACTTGCGGGGCTATCATTTCTCGCTGGCATCCTTGCCCCCGCGTTGGCCATCGTTGGTTTCGCGCTCATGAAGGCCTCTGGAAATCGCGCTTCTCGGGTCACTGTGTTTGCGCTTGTGCTTGGGTGCATCGTGCTCGCATGGCCGTTGTTGTTCTTCTTGGCGTTCTCCAATTGTCCGGATGGCGTTTGCTAGGAGCCAAAGTGCCTGACTCGAGGAGGGATACTGCATGAGCTTGTGCCAGTCGCCTAACAGCAGTTGGAGCGGACGGTGATACGTCGTCACGTGCGCGCCGCAAGCGCGTCGCTTCATTATGCGCTCTCGGCGCGCAGCACGGCGCAGCGCGCCGCCGCTCAACTGCGGCGTTAGCCGGACATCCAATGGAGCTCGCTCGTGGCTGACGTCATCGGAATCGATCACATCTACGTAACCGTGTCTGATCTTGCGGCATCAGAACAGTTCTACGACCGGGTGATGATCGACGTCCTCGCCTTCCGCAAGAACAAGTTCAGTATCGCGGGCGACCCGCACATTCAGTACTTCAATCGACACTTCGGCTTTGTGCTAAGACCGTCCCGCGCGTCCGCGAAACACGACCCTTACTCTCCGGGGCTGCATCACTTCTGCCTGCGTGTCGATTCCGCGGCTGATGTTTATGCGGTTGCGAATCAACTTCGCGCCCTCGGAGTCAACGCCACAGAACCAAAGTTGTATCCAGAGTACGCGAGCGACTACGTGGCAACCTTCTTTGAAGGCCCGGATGGTATTCGTCTAGAGGTTACCAACTACCGGCAAGAGCGGAGGGAGCGACATGATCACTGGCATCACGGTGCCGGCTAACAACCGGTTGCAGCGGACGGTGATTGTCCACCCGTGAGGAGAAGAGGATGAGAATCCGTGGTTTCCCATTGGGGCTCGTCTCAGTATGAACACGCGAACGTTGCTCGATGCACCCGTCCCAGAACTGCCGGTCGTAGACGTCGAGCGCGCGCAGCAACACTACCGTGATGTGTTGGGTTTCGAGGTGAACTGGCTATATCCGGATAAGTCGATTGGCGCAGTCTCGCGAAATGATTTCGCGGTCTTCTTTCGTCAGCGAACGCCACCGTTCGAGCCGGCCGTGCATTGGGTATTCGCGCCGGATCTCGACGCCACATACCACGAGCTGAAATCCTCGGGTGCACACATCGTTGAACCACTCGAAGAGAAACCATGGGGATTGCGGCAATTTACGGTGGAAGACATTGATGGGAACCGCTTTTACATCCATCACGGCTGACTGTTAATGGCCCTGGCGATCATCATGGTTTGGTACGTCGGCATCGGCGTCCTGTCCGCCGCGGGCTCGATCTATCTCTCGCAGAGGTTCGTGCCTGCGAAGCACGAGGCGACCCTTTACGGGTTGTTCTTGATCGCCATCGCCGCGTTCTATCTCGCCTGCACGTCCTATTTCGGAGACGCGGCGGCATGGAGCCTAGAAACCGTCGCGGCATTGGTATTCGCTGCTATGGGATGCCTGGGCATGAGAGTGCCGGTTGTGCTGATAGCTGGATACGCGCTGCACGGAGGTTGGGACCTGTTGCATGAGGTTCAGCCCCACATGCACGTGGACGTCTTCGGAGGAAGAGAAGCGACGAAGATACCTCTCGCCTATGGCGCATTCTGTATAACTTTCGACTGGGCCGTGGCCGCATATTTCGTGTATCGGCGCCGCCATTGGGCTGAGCTACGGCGTGGGGCGACGAGTTAGGCGACGTCGCATCTATTCGTCGCAAAATGCGTTGGCGGTTGAGTTCGCTTCGCGTGGCGTTCGTTTCTCGGTACCTCTAGGAGACCGTGACGGTCTCAGAGGCTTTGTGATCGAGGACATCGACGGTTATGGTTTGTTTTTCGGCCATGTTCGAGCATGAGCTATCGCGTTAGGCGTCAAAGACAACCATAGGAGGAGCTTGTATGACCGAAACCAAGTCGTACCGGACCTTCAGCGAGTTCTATCCGTTCTATCTCAGCGAGCACAAGAACCCGACGTCGCGGAGGTTGCATTTCATCGGCACCAGCATTGCGATCGTGCTGCTGGTGGCGGCGGTCGTCACCTTGAACTGGTGGTTGGTGCCGATCGCACTTGTACAAGGCTACGCCTTTGCGTGGGTGGGCCACTTCTTCTTCGAGCACAACAAGCCCGCTACGTTTCAGTATCCAAGGTTCAGCTTCATGGGTGACGGGCGCATGTGGTGGGAAATACTGACGGGCAGAGTACGATTCCGAGATCAAGAAGTACCCCGAACCTCGGCCGAGGCAAACCGCGGGAAGCATTGACGCCTAATCAAATGCGCCTCTGGACTATCCATCCACGCTACCTCGATCCGCAGGGGCTGGTTGCATCTGTGGCGCGAGTCTTTGCTGGCGCGAGCCGTGTTGCGCGGCCAAACTCGAGGCTATCGACACCACCCGCAGCTCGTGCGATTTCTCGCGCATCGGAGTCCCCGGTACGCCATCAATGCGTATCTCGCCGCGATTCATGCGGAGGCGACGGCACGGGGCTACGGATTCGACGCCAGCAAGGTAGGCCCACTGCGTGCTGTGGAGCCTATCCCGACTACCACCGGGCAGGTTTCGCACGAGTGGCAGCATTTGCTGAAAAAGCTGGCCGCGCGAAATCCAAAATTGCGCCACCAGTGGCGTTCTGTTCGCCTCCCGCGATGTCATCCGCTCTTCAATCCGGTTGAGGGACCGCTCGAGTCCTGGGAGCGCGTCGAGCGATGATGAGTCGCTCGCGGCACCGAGTTCGACTTCAGAGATCGAGCGAGCTGGGCGAACAACTGACCGACAAGGTGGCGCCGGCCGGACGGGCCGGCGCCACCTCGTATCGTTCTCCCTGTCAGTGAACCGCCGACTGACGTTGCTCCGGCAACGGCCCGAAAGCGGGCGGCGGCCTGCGATGATGCGTTGCCGCTTCGTAAGCCGACGCGACCTTCAGCACGATCGCCTCGTCGCCCGGGCCTGCCCAGAACCCGATGTTGAAGGGCAACGGGCTCGTTGGCTTCGTCGGCGTCGTGCCCGGCGTGGACTCGTACTTCGTGCCGTCCGCGTTTAGCTTGAACACGGGATCGTAGACTTCGGCCGCGAACCCGGCGGGCACGAACACTTCGGGTATGCCGAGACGCGCACCGTAGCCGTGTCCCGCAGCCGAGCCGCCGCCACCGCCGCCGCCGGGCTGGCCGATCAGGCCGGGCAGCGCGAGCAGCGGCGGATTGACGAACACTGCGAGATTGTTCTGCTGCAGCACCTTGAGCGCGACCATGCGCATCACGTCCTTGCGGCGCATCGTGAATGCCAACTCGTCGGTCCGAGCGTCGATCGCCTTGTTCTCCCAGTTCTCCATCGCGGCGCGCCGCACGTCGCTGAAGTACTTCGCGTTGTCGTTCAACGTAGCCCAGTCGTACACGCGCTTGTCGCCGCGCTTGAGCAAGTACTCCGCGAACTGGAAGCTGAACGTGTAGCCGCTCACCGCGTCGTCGCTGTCCGGCGCGTTACCGAAGATGCGCCGGAAGTCGAGATTCGCGGGCCAGGGCGCCTTCAGCGAGGCCGCGGCGACGAGGTATTGGCGGCTCGTCACGTCGTAGCCCGGCACCGCGAACTCCGGCGTGCCGTCGGCTTTCTTCCAAGAGAATATCTCGGGCAAGTGGAACGGCACGACTTCCGCGATGGCGTTCTCGAACGTGAGCGCCATGTTCGGGATCGCCGGATCGTCGGTGTATCCCGGTCCCGTGGACTCGACGAGCTCGGCGCCGAGCGATTGCAGCACCTTGAGCTCGCTATTGATGGTGTCGACGATCGCGGCGTCGCTCGGATTGGTCTTCACCATGAGCTCGCGCAGCACGCCGATCCGCATTCCGGCTAGAGGCTTCGCGGCCTTCGGGTCGCTGAGCGCGCTCACGTAGGAGGCCTTCGACGCGAACGAACGCGGCAACGCCGTGTACTGATCGCGCGGATCGAAGAAGCTGCCTGTCTTGCGATCGCGGAACGCGTCGAACACGGTGGCAGCGTCTTCGACGGTCTTGCATGTGATGCCCGGCCGGTCGCGCAAGGGATCAGCGCCGATGCCGCCGCCGTAGGAGATCATGCCTTTGGTCGGCACGAACGTGACCACCCCGTTGTGAGTGCCAGGGTTGCGGCAGGAGCCGCCCGTGGATTCGCAGATCGAGCATTGGGCGAGATTCGCAGCAACGGCCGCACCGGAGCCGCCGCTCGAGCCGCCGGTTTGGCGTGTGGTGTCGTACGGGTTGCACGTCACGCCGCCCCACGTTTCACGCGCGCCGCCGGTGGCGAGCATCGGATGCACGACTTTCGCGTCTCCGCCCGGGTCGCCGCTGCCGCCGTTGTATTCGGCGTTGTGCGCCTTGGCGTAGATGATCGCGCCTTGGTCGCGCAAGCGAGCGACGAGCGTCGAGTCTTGCGGCGCGAAGTCCGTCGCGTAGTTCACGTCGCCGCCGCCCGTCGACCGCATGTCCTTCGCGTCGTATACCGCCTTGAACGACATCGCCGTGCAGTACAGCGGCATCGCTTCGAAGTCGGGGTTCTTGCCGTACTTCGCGTCGAGCGCGGCGGCAGTTTCGAGCGCGTCGGGCAGCTTGCGGAATTCCTCGCACGCGGCGGGCGCGCCGGCCGGCAGCGGGCCGGTCGACGGATGCGCGTCGAATGCGCCTTTGCACGTCACGGAGCGCTCCCCGCGAATGTTCAGCGTCTCGAGCGCGTTTACCTGGCCGGCGTTCGGAATGCCGGCGACCATGCCGTATTGTTGCATCACGCTCGGATCCGACGCGGTCGACTCCATGCGGCCCCAGTCGGGTGCGTCGCCTTTGTATTTTTCGAAGTCGGGCAGGATCTCCGAGATCGCAATCGTCTTGGTCGGAAACGTGATCGGGGCGCCGGCGCGTACCGCGCCGCGCGCGGCCGGGATCGGCGCGCCGTCCGGCGTCACGAGCGCGCTGCACGTGCCGTTATAGGCTCGCGCACGCGCGACGTAGCTTTGCACGACCTCCGAGCATGTCGTTTGCCCCGACTTGATCGCGTTGTGAATGCTCTCGATGGACGCTTCCTCGAGAGTGAAGGGTTGCTGCGCTATCGTCTCGCCGGCCCAAAGTGCGGCCGCCGAGAAAACGCACGCGTGAACGGTTGCTCGCATCGACATATGGATTCCTCCGAGCGGTGGTTGCTGGGTGAGATGAGCATCGGGTCGCGTTTCCCGGTGCGGAGACGCTGGTAACGAAATAGACGTAAGTCGGTGGCAGTTCCCTACCGGCGTCGCGCTGCGACGCTGAGATCGAGCGAGGCGCGCACGCGAAGTAATCGGCGGCAGCACCTACGGCTGTTCTTCGCGGGTAGGGGTGGGCGCGGCGCGTCCGTCCTGATTCCTATAGTCGGCTCGTCGCCGCCTTCGCAGGACGCAACCATGAAAACTCCGGGAAGATCGGGATTGCAGCGCGTTTGTGCCTTAGGCGTAGGCTGCCTCGCGGCCGTATTGCTCGCGAGCTGCGGCGCATCACCGACGCCGGAGGCCTCCGCGGCAGCTGTTTCGCCAGCCGACGCGGCGCACGCGCCGTTTCACCTGCTCGAGGCGCGCATCTCCGACATTCAGGCCGCCATCGAGAGCAAGACGCTCACGTCCACCGAGCTCGTGAAGCTCTATCTCGCCCGGATCAAGGCATACAACGGAACGTGCGTCGCCGAGCCCGAAGGGATTCTCGGTCCGATCAAGACGATCCCGAACGCCGGCCAGATCAACGCGCTGCAGACGCTGAACCTGCGCCCAGCGGCGCGCAAGGAATGGGGCTTCGACGACCGTAAGGCGCGCAGCATGACGGACGACGCGGATTCCGATCCCGCGATGCCCGACGCGCTCGAGGTGGCCGCCGAGCTCGACCGCAAGTTTGCGGAAACCGGCAAGCTCGTGGGTCCGCTGCACGGCGTGGTGATGGCCGTGAAAGATCAATACGACACGTTCGACATGCGCTCCACCTCGGGCGCGGACGCGTTCTACGCGAACGACCGGCCGCCCGACGACGCGACGTTCGTCGCGCGCTTGCGCGAGGCCGGCGCGATCATCCTCGCGAAGTCGAACCTCGGCGAGTACGCGTCGGGCATTCCACGCAGCTCGTTCGGCGGCACGTTCTGCAACCCGTACGACACGGAGCGCAGCCCGAGCGGCTCGAGCTCCGGATCGGGCTCATCGGTGGCGGCGAACCTCGTGACCTGCGCGATCGCCGAAGAAACCGGGCTCGTCGATTCGCGGACCCGCGCGCGCCAACAGCAACGTCGGCATTGCGCCCACCGAGGAGCTCGTGAGCCGCGACGGCATGATTCAGGCGGGCATCAATACGCGCGTCGGACCGATCTGCCGCAACGTCGAGGATACGGCGAAGGTCTTGCAGGCGATCGCGGGCTACGACCCGAAGGACGAGCTCACGGTGTTCGGCATGGGCCGGCTGCCCGCGAAGCCCTACGAGACTTTCGCGCGCCAGACGAGGCTCGACGGCATGCGGATCGGCGTCGTGCGCGAGTACATGGACAAGGCGCTGTTCACGAAGATGGACGAGCAGACCATCGACCTCGTGAGCCGCGCGGCGGAGGACATGAAGGCGCTCGGCGCCGAGATCGTCGATCCGGGCGAAGGAGGTGCGCTGTTCGGCGAGTGCTTGCGCAAATACAACCCGCAGATGCACAACGCGATCTTCACGCGCCAGTTTCCGGATCTGTTCCCCGTCGACAAGGCCGGCAAGCCGAAGGGCGACCACATCGCGACACTGGTGGCGATGGCCGAGGATCCGTCGCTCGTGCCGGGCACGCTGTCGCTCCGCGATCTCGGCCAGGCGCAGGCGACGGGCGAGAGCCGCTACATGATGAACCGCTATCTCGCGGCGCGCGGCGACGCCGCGATCAAGAGCAACGCGGACCTGATCGCGAAATCGAACTTCCACCAAGACCCGCAGTTCCCCGATCGCAAGCGCGCGCGCGAACGCCAAGAAGAGACGCAGGAGCTCGACATGGCCGACCGCATGCTGAAGCGCTTCGCGGTGCAGCAGATGGTGCTTCAGTGCATGGCGCTGCAGGGTCTCGACGCGTTGATCTATCCGACGAGCAACCTGCCGCCCGCGAAGCTCGGCGCGCCCGGGCGAGCCGAGCGTGAACGGCCGCGGCGGCTCGTGGAGCATGCTGGGCCAGCAAGGGTTCCCCGCGATCACGGTGCCCGCCGGGTTCACGACCGAGGTCTACGACCGCGTGCGCGATCCGGGCGCGCCGATCAAGGCCGAAGGCGGCGGAGGCGGCGGCGAGGGCGGGGCGACCGAGGAGGGCACGCACGTCGTCGGCCCGATATCCGCGAAGCTGCCGGTCGGCATGGACATCGTCGGCAGACCGTTCGACGAGCCGACTCTGTTCCTGATTGCATCCGCGTACGAAGCGGCCACCAAACATAGGATTCCGCCGGCGGATTTCGGCGCACTGCCGGGCGAGCCCTAAGCCGTGCTGCGTCGCTCGGGCAAACCGAGGCGCGTGATCGTACGAATCCTGCTCGTCGTCGGCGTTCTGGCCGCGTTGGCCGCGCCGAAGATTTTCTCGAGCGCGAGTTTCGCGAAGCCCTCCGCCGCTGCGAGCGCCGCCCCGGCGGCGCGCGTGCGCGGCGCGGCGCCGGTGAAAGTCACCACGGAGGTCGTGCTAACGGCGCCGCTCGCCGAGACCGTCACGTCGACCGGCACGCTGCTCGCGGCCGAGAGCGTCGAGCTGCAAGCCGAGGTGAACGGCAAGATCACCGCGATCAACTTCGTCGAGGGAGCGCGGGTTCGCAAAGGCGACCTGCTCGTGAAGCTCAACGACGCCGATCTGCAGGCGCGCCGGCTCGCGGCGTCGCACGAGGTGGCGCTCGCCGAGCGTCGCGAGGAGCGTGTCGCGGAGCTGCTCGCGCAAGGGTTCGTGATTCCCGACGCTCACGACGTCGCCCTGAACGAAGTGAACGTACGGCGCGCCGAGATCGCGCTCACGGAGGCGCAGATCGCGAAAACCGAGATCCGCGCGCCGTTCGACGGCATCGCGGGGTTGCGCTACGTGAGCGAGGGCGCGTTCGTCGGCGCGACCACGCGGATTGCGACGCTGCAGCGCGTCGACACGCTCAAGGTGGATTTCGCCGTGCCCGAGAAATACGCGGACCGAATTCGCGTGGGCAGCCCGATCGCGTTCGCCGTGGTCGGCCGCATGCAGAAGTTCGTCGGTGAGGTCTACGCGTACGATCCGCGGATCGACGCGGACACGCGCACGCTCTTGATCAGAGCGCTCTGCCCGAATCCCAACGGCGTGTTGCTGCCGGGCGCGTTCGCGAGCGTCGAGCTCACGCTCGGCGAGACTTTGGACGCGCTGCTGGTACCGGCCGAAGCGCTGATCCCGGACTTCGAAACCTCATTCGTCTACGTAGTCGTCGACGGCAAAGTGGACCGCCGCAAAGTCGTCACCGGCATCCGCACCGACAGCCGCGTGCAGATCCTTTCGGGACTCGAGCCGGGCGACACGATCGTTACGTCGGGACTGCCGCAGCTGCGCCCCGGCGCCGCCGTGCAAGTGGAGCTCGATCTCTCGAGCGCTGCCGTCGTGCACCGATGACGCTGCCCGAGCTCAGCATCCGGCGGCCCGTGCTCACGATCGCCGTCTCGCTGCTCGCGACGATCGCGGGGATCATCGGCCTCACGCGCCTGCCGGTGCGCGAGTACCCCGCGATCGATCCCCCGACGCTGTCGGTGAGCACGTTCTATCCCGGCGCGGCAGCCGAGATCGTCGAGGCCCAGATCACGGAGCCGCTCGAAGCGGCGATCAACACGGTCGCGGGCATCACGTCGCTGCGCTCGCAGAGCCGCGAAGGCGGCAGCCAGATCTCCGTCGAATTCTCGCTCGACACGAACCTCGAGGCCGCCGCGAGCGACGTGCGCGACCAGGTCGCGCGCATCGCGCGGCAACTGCCCGAGGACGTGGACTCGCCGGTGCTGAACAAGTCCGACGCGGATTCGCAGCCGATCTTCGGCCTCTCGATCAGCAGCGACCGCCGCTCGCAGCTCGAGCTCGGCGCCTATGCCGACACGCTGCGCGAGCGGCTCCAGACCGTGCCCGGCATCGCGGGCGTCAACCAGCCGGCCGAGAAGCGTTACGCGATGCGGCTCTGGATCGACGCCGAGAAGCTCCGTGCGTACGGTCTCTCGCCGCTCGACGTACGCGCTGCCGTGAACCGCGAGAACGTCGAGCTGCCGTCGGGCAGGATCGAGGGCACTGCGGTCGAGCTCGCGGTGAAGACCGACTCCAGCCTGAGTACGCCCGAGGAATTCAACGCGCTCGTGATCAAGCGCAGCGGCGACCGCGTCGTGCGGTTCGGCGACGTGGGCCGCGCCGAGCTCGGCGCGCAGAACGAGCGCGGCGCGTTGAAGATGGGGGAGACGCCGATCGCCGGCCTGTATTTCAAGCCGCAGGCCGGCGCGAATCAGATCGAGATCGTCGACGAGCTGCGCCGCCGGCTCGCACAGATCCAACACGAGGTGCCCGACGACATCAAGGTGGACGTCGCGTACGACAACACCGAGTACGTACGCCGCTCGCTGCTCGAGGTCAGCGAGACGATCGTGATCGCGTTCGTGCTGGTGGTGCTCGTCGTGTTCGCTTTCCTGCGCGAGTGGCGAACCACGTTGATCCCCGTGATCGCCATCCCGGTGTCGATCGTCGGCGCGTTCGGTGTGATGTCCGCGGCGGGCTTTTCGATCAACACGCTCACGCTGCTCGGCATCGTGCTGTCGATCGGGCTCGTCGTGGACGATGCGATCGTCGTGCTCGAGAACATCTACGCGAAGGTGGAGAAGGGCAAGGCGCCGATCCCGGCCGCGATCGCGGGCACCAACGAGGTATTCACGGCGGTGGTCGCCACGACGATCGCGCTCGTGGTCGTGTTCCTGCCGCTCTTATTCATGGCCGGCATGTCGGGGCGGTTGTTCCGCGAGTTCGGGATGACGATCTCGGGCGCCGTGCTGATCTCGGCCGCGGTCGCGCTCACGCTCACGCCGATGCTGACGTCGCGGCTGCTCAAGGCGCGCCAGCGGCACGGCAGGCTGTTCCGAAAGACCGAGCCGTTGTTCACGGCGCTCGACCGGTCGTACGGCGGCGCGCTCGCGGAGTTCTTGCGCCGACCCTGGATCGCGTTGCTCGTGCTCGCGGCGTCGGGCGGCGTGATCTGGCAGGTCTACGGCGCGCTGCCGCGCGAGCTCGCGCCGCTCGAGGATCGCGGCCGCGTGTGGGTGCGCGCGACGGCGCCCGAAGGCGTGAGCTACGACTACATGCAGCGCTTCATGGACGAGGTCGCGGCGGTCACCGGCGAGCGCGTGCCGGAGGCGCACGTGATGATGACGCAAGTGCCGGGCGCGGGCGGCAACGGCGGCTCGGGCGCGGTCAACAACGGCTTCGTGCGGCTGTTCCTCGGCGAGAAGAGTGAGCGCACGCGCTCGCAGCAGGAGATCGCGGCGGATTTGCGCAGCCTCGCGCGCGAGTTCACGGCGGCGCGCGTGAACGTGACGCAGGAAGCGAGCATGGGCGAGCGGCGCTCGCAGTCGAGCGGGGTCGAGTTCGTGCTTCAGGCGCCGACGCTCGACATGCTGCACGAGGTGCTGCCCGTGTTCGTGGCGAAGGCGCAAGAGAGCCCCGTGTTCACGTTCGTCGACAGCGACCTGGTGTTCTCGAGCCCCGAAGTTCGCGTGAGCCTCGCGCGCGAGAAGGCGCAAGCGCTCGGCGTCAGCACGCGCGACATCGCGCAGACCGTGCAGGCCGGGATGAGCGGCCAGCGTTTCGGCCACTTCGTCTACAACGGAAAGCAATACGACGTGATCGGCCAGCTGACGCGCGACCTGCGCTCGCGCCCCGACGACCTCGGCAACCTCACCGTGCGCACGATGGACGGCAGCCAAATGGTGAGCCTCGACAACTTGATCTCGCTCAGCGAGTCGAGCTCGCCGCCCGAGCTGTTGCGCTACAACCGCTACGCGGCCGCGACGGTGTCGGGCACGCTCGCGCCCGGGAGAAGCCTGAGTGAGGGCATCGCGGCGTTCGAAGCCGTCGCGCGCGACTACGCTCGACGAGCGCTTCACGACGACGCTCACGGGCTCGGCGCGCGATTTTCTGGAGAGCTCATCGTCGCTCGGTTGGGTGCTCGTGCTCGCGCTCGTGCTGATCTATCTCGTGCTTGCGGCGCAGTTCGAGAGCTTCGTCGACCCGCTCGTGATTCTGCTGACCGTGCCGCTCGCGCTCGCGGGCGCGCTGCTCGCGCTGTGGTACTTCGGCCAGACGCTCAACATCTTTTCGCAGATCGGGCTCATCATGTTGGTCGGCTTGGTGGCGAAGAACGGAATTCTGATCGTGGAGTTCGCGAACCAACGCCGCGCGGCCGGCGCACCGAGCGCGCTCGCCGCGGTGCAAGAAGCCGCCGCCGCGCGCTTGCGCCCAATCCTGATGACGACGCTCGCGACGATCCTCGGCACGCTGCCGATCGCGCTCGCGCTCGGTGCGGGCGCCGAAAGCCGTATGTCGATGGGTATTGCGGTGATCGGCGGTCTCGTCTGCGGCGGTGCGCTGACGCTATTCGTGATCCCCGCGATGTACGCGTTGATCCATGGACGCGCACGCACGTCCGAACTGGTGTCGACCGTTGCTCGAGATGGGGAGTCCGACGCGCTTGCGTTCGGACCGCCGGTGTCCGGTACCCCGTGAGCCGGGGAGACGCGTCAGCGCTTACTGCATTCGCTCGCGATAGCGCGCGACTTCGCCTTCCGGGATGTCGGTCGGATAACAAATGAGCGAACCGTTCAGGCGGCTGTATACGGATCGGGGCCCGCACGCGCGGCCGGCGCGATTCGGGCTGTACGGGCACGGGCAGCTGTGCGGATACGACGCGATCGAGTCGCGGATGATCAGCTTCCAGATCTCGACGTCGTTGATGACGCGCGCTTGGCCTTGTCCTTGAGATTGGCCCTGCTCTTGCTCCTGCGCGAACGACGGTGCGGAAAACGTGGCGACCGCCACCGTCAGGGTCAGAACGAGGAATCCATAGGCCAGACCAATCCGTCCGCGGTTGTCCATGCGCGTCTCCAAGATCGCACTAAGCAAGCCAATGGCGGATACAAATCCGCCCCCCAAAAAAAGACTAGCACGTGGAGATCGGTGCTCGGAGATCCCGGCCGCGAAAACAGCGAAGCCGGCAACGCGCACGCGCGGCGTTAGGCGCACGCACGTCGTTGATGCGGCGAGGAATCTTTGCGCGGAAAAGACGGGTGAGCGTTAGCTACTCAGTCGGATGAAAGTTATTCATCCGCTGCGCGCGAGAGCGCCGCGGGCAGCCCGCCGCGCTGTCGGTCACGGCTTGTACCAATAGTCGTGCTTGTCGTTGATGAAGTACGCCTTCGGAATCATCGCGTGCACGCCCTTGGTGCCGTCGACGATCTGCGTGATTCGATAGTCGATGCCGATGCTCGCGAACGGGGTGGTCGTGGCCGCGTCGAAGCCCTTGAGCTCCGCGAGCCACTCGACGGTCTGGTCGTAGGCCATCTGCATCGCACCGTCGAGATCGGGATCGAGGCCGATCGCGATGTAGTGCGTCGGCGTCTCCGCGCGCGGCGCGGTGAGCGTCTTGCCCTTGTGCAGGACGAACTGCAGGATCGCGGTGTTCGCGGTCTCGATTGCAGTGCCGCTGATCTCGCCGTCGCCTTGCGCCGCGTGCGCGTCGCCCGTGTAGAACAGGCCGCCGGGATGGAACACCGGAATATAAAGAGTGCTGCCGTCCACGAGCTCCTTGAGATCGAGATTGCCGGCGAAAAGACCCGGCGGGCCGCTGCGTCGATTCGGACCGTCCGAGTCCGGAGGCAGCAAACCCATGACGCCCATGAACGGACCGAGCGGCACTTCAACGCCGGGCCCGAACAGCGCGACCTCGCGCTTCAAATCCATGACGATGACTTTCGCGGGCGGCCGCTCGCCCTCGATCTGCTTGAGGCCGCGGCCCGGCGTGCGTCCCGTCGTGCCGTACGGAATGCGCGGCACGACCGAGCGCACGCGCACCTCGATCGAGTCGCCGGGCATCGCGCCTTCGATCGCCACCGGGCCCACGAGCAGGTGTCCGCCTTCGATACCTTCGTAGCGCTTCGCTTTGGCGAGCACCTCGATCGTTTCCTGCAAAGCCGGGAAGTCGGAGGTGATCGGCACGCCGTTTTCCGCGAGCCACGTGTTCGGGTCGACCTTGCCGCGGTTCCAACCCGCGCCGCCGCCCGTGTCGAACCGCACAGTGTCTCCGGACTTGATCGTGAGGATCGGCGCTTTCTCCGCGGGGAAGTTGCCGATCGCCGAGTTCTCGGGCGTTAGCCGAACGTAGTGATCGTATTTCGGCGCCGCCGCGGCGGTGGCCGCCAGCAACAGAAGCAGGGGCAACGGTAGGGCGGCGCGCGTAACCATGTTCATGGAGCTCTCCCGGTATATCTCTTTCGACGACCGGGGACGGCGATTCCCTACGTCGGATCTCAGCTTGGGGCGGCTAACCGCTCTGCCGCCGTTCGCGCCAGCGTTGCTGCTGCCTCGCGGAACTGCATTCCTTCGATGGCGGTGTTGTAGTCCAAGCGCTCGCCGAGCCATTTGCAGCGGCTCGTGTGTGCGTCGATCTTGAGGCCGGGATCGGGATTCAGTTGATGGATGTGGGATCGAATCGTGGCTTCGAACGCATCGAGTCCGGCGTCGCCCATCGGGGGCGCAGCCGCGACGATTCCGCGGAATCGTTCGTCGTGTTCGCCGGTTTTACGAACGGAGCCGGCCGGGGGTATCGGCTTGCCATCCGGCCGCGTGAACACGAACACGCCGTCGTCGGTGATCCCGACGCCGAATCCGCCCTCGTGCACAAGAGTGTGGTGGAAGCTGCAGAGCGTCACGAGGTTACCGAGCTTCGTCTCGCCGCCGTCCGCCCAATGCTTCACGTGGTGGCCATCGCAGAAGCGCGTGCGGTCGCAGCCGGGAAACCGGCAGCCGCCGTCCCGCGCGCGGAGCGCACGCTTGATCGCGGGCGGAATGCTGCGCGTCTTGCGGCCAATGTCGAGCGGCTCGCCGTCGTGTCCTTCGACAATTCCGACGACCGTGCCGTCGCACCCCAAGCGACGCACCGTCGCGAGCGCGAGCGCCGGACCGCGGTCGAGCTCTGCGCGGTGCGGCTCGCGGTCGCTCGCTTTGATGTCTTGCGTGAGCACGGCGTGATCGACGTGCACGACGACTTGGAATCGGTCGGCGCTCGAGATCGACTCGGTTTCCTCGGACCGCATCGCGAGGAATGCTTCGGCCACGATGCGCAGCGCGTCGGCTCGGCTCGCAGTGTGCGGCGTGCTGGCTCGCGACCACGCCCACTGGTTGACGTTGACGTGCGGTCGAAGCTCGTCGCGTTCGTCGCGCGTCTCTGACTCGCGCAGCAGGTCGTCCGCAGCTTGCAGTGCTTGCGCGACGATCGCGCCGATTTCCGGCGGCAACCGTGCGCTCAGCACGAACGTTTCGTTCTCGTCGAAGTAATAGTGAACCGAGCGGTTGAGGTGCTGCGACTGCGCGGTTTTCTCCGCGTCGCGTTGCTGCGTCCAGCGGTACTTGCGCACGAGCTTCTCGACGTGCGATGCGGTGCCGTAGCGCGCGACGCTCGCGAGCACGGACTCGTTCGCCGGCGTGGCCACGCGGGTCATCGCACGCACCTTCGAATAGGAAAACTCGCCGCTCGCGAATCCGGCGCGGATCTCGGGCAGATGCTCGAGCGCGCGGGCGACGCGTACTTTCGCGCGTGCAGCAATCATGCCGATGCCGCACTGCCAGTTGAGCCAGTGCGCGGTGCTCGGCAGTCCGTGACGAACGTACGCCTCCATCCGATCAAACTCAGCGACCAGCGTGAGGAAGCGGTAGGTTGCCGCGTTGAGGTGACCCCACAGCTCCGTGATCTGGGCTTCGAGGTGGTCGAGAGCCTTCAGAAGTGGGATGTGGAAGTGGCGTCGGCGTGGTGAGCGAGTGTGCGTTTTTGGGCTCCATTTCAGACTCCGCGCGAGCTGGTAATACATACAGTATTTTAATAGTTAACTGCAATCATTTCAATGTCTTAAATGTCTATCGCAGGCGCGCATTTTGGCGAATGGGAAGCGGATTCCTTCGACCCCGGGCAGGCTCGAACCATCGCGAAGAGTCCCGCGCCCTATCCGGGGTGCTTCGCGGAGCTTCCTCGGCCATCTGCCTTGACGTTCCATGCCTTTGCGAAAAGGCCTTCGTCAAATTCTTCCGGTACCACGCCTTCTGCGGCGTAAATGTACAAACCGCACACGTAGACGTCATTCAGCAGCGCAGACAGATAAGCTATTGCGAGGCATAACAGGGCCGTTGTGGTAAATCCCATCACCATGTAAGGCCCAAAATAGTCCTCGAAGAAAGTGACACCGCTGAAAAGGTAAACAGAGTGCCTATGAGAAACGTACCGGCGATCGCAAGGAGGCTCAGCGTGCCGATGCCCATCATTCCCAGAACGCTCTCGCCCCAGGTCTTCTTGACCAGGCTGCCGGAGAGCCTGAGAAAGACAGCAGGGTTTGACTGTTTCTCTTCCCGGATGATCACGGGTACGGCAAACACGCTGGCTATGCTCCAGGAAATGCCGATCAAGGCGAGTATCCATCTGCCCACGCCGCCAACGGATTCTTCCAGCTGGCGAATCAAGCCGCCCACAATACCGCTCAACAAAGACCACACTGCTATCGCTTGCAGTTTCGATGCGGCGAACGTGATGCCTCTGGTGAGTGAGACTCTTCCGCCGTTGAAGGCGTGCAGAATTTCGCTGTAGAAGGCCACGTTCATGAAGGTCATTACGAACATGATCGCGAGGTAGAAAGCGACGGCAAGCCCCGTCGGGTACCCGTTTTCTCCGTAATACTTCAATCGATCGAAAATCGCCGGCATCGCGAATTCAGGCATGCCGGCGATCACGGCGATGAGAAAAAACGCCACCACGACGATGCCACCGGTGATGTGCAGGAGAGGAAACAGCAACAGCTTTTTGTGTTTCGCGATCACGAGCATCGATTGGTGGAAAATCTGCAGACTTGTTCTTAGCCGAGTCATGGTTTGATCCTCTTGACTAGATGCCTCACAGCTCTCGTTCGTGATATGGAAGCTCTGGGCTTCCTTGGTGATCTTCTCCAATAGATCCTGCAACTTGGCTTCTTTCTCTTTCGCGGAAAGTACCTGGGGTTGCTGCGGCAGGACGAAGCAGCCGGAGCCGGCTTTGCTTTCGAGAACACCCTTTAGCTCGAGCTCCCGGTAAACCCTTGCCGTCGTATTCGGGTTGATGTTCAGTTGCTCGGACAATTTGCGAATGGGCGGCAATTTTTCTCCCACCCGCAGTTCGCCTGACCGCACAGCCGCGATAATCGCGTCCGTCATTTGCTTGTAGACGGGGATGCCGGAGTGGTATTCGAGCTTGATCGCTATCGTCGCGGTCAGGACTGGTAACTCAAGGAAAAGTGTACTAGGACAATAGTACAATTAACTAGTACAGTCAAGCACCTTGATCTTCCGGGTAGATGGCGACTTCGCGTCGAAAGCGGAGATCAGCTGCGCGCTTCACACGCACGTGGGGCCCGCGCGCAGCTCAGCCGAGGAAGCCCTGGCCGATGTCGAGCGCTTGCTGCGAGATCGTCGCGCCGCCGCGGTGCTGCTCCACCGTCCAGCGAACGTCGATGCCGCTCTCGTCGCCGCCCGTCTCGCTCGAGATCGCGAGCGACACCTCGTCGCCCGCTCGGCCGATCAGCGGCTCGAGCACCGGCAGATAAATCTGGTCCCAATGCGTGCGCTCGCCGAACGGGCTCGTCGAGAGCACGACGCCCGGCACGAGCGTGCATTCCCACCAGAGCGCGAACGCGAAGATCGTCGCGTCGGATGCGAGCGTCCACGCGACGCTCCCGGCGCGCCGGCTGTCAATCGCGCCGCCGAATTCGAGCGTGTCCCATGACGCTGGCGGCGCGTCGGCCAGTAGGTCCTTCGGCTGGATCTCGAACACGTACATGTTGTTGCGCGTGACGTGCTCGGCGTCGGACCAGTCGAGGCCGTGCCCGACGCCGCGCCAGCTGCGGAAGTCGCGCTCGAAGCGGTCCGCGGTTACCGGTGCGGCCCATTGCACGATCGAGTGCGGGATCAGCGTGCCGCCCGGCGTGAGAAAACGCTGCGCGTCGCGCAACGTCTCGAGCACGCCCTCTTCGTAGGCGAAGTTGCCGAGCACCTCCGCCACGACCACGTCGACCAGCGGCGGGTACGGCACGTCGAGCGAGCGCGCCGGCACGAAGTTCAAGTGCTCGATGCCGTTGCGCGCCGCGACGACCTCCGCGAGCGCGAGCGCGGGTCCGGGCTCGTAGAGCCACACCTCGCGCGCGCCGAGCTCGCGCGCGAAGAACGCGAGCACGCCGGTCCCCGCGCCGATGTCCGCCACCGTGCTGCTGCCCGGATGAAGCACGCGTGCGAGCGCGGCGCGAAACGCGTCGTGCCGGAAGCGATCCGCCAGCATGCGGCGATGGAACTCGATCGACATTACGAGTGGGGCGGCGGAGTTGTCGGTCGCATCGAGACACCGGTCGTTGATGGCGGCCAGTATCCACGACGACCCGTGTCGCGTCGACGGCCGTGCGGCCGCGGCGCACGAGCTCGCGCATTGCGCGCGCGGCGGAACAGCTTGAATGAGCCGTCGCGAGGCTCGGCTTGTCGAGGCGGCGAAGCCGGGCCTACACTCGGCTAGCTACGGATCACGTTGCGTTGGGGGGACCATGAAGCACGTTATTTCCGCCGCGGCGATCGCGGCTGGCCTTGCGGCCGGCACGTCCGCGTACGCGCAGGGTGCTTGCGGCGCGCTCGCGAGCTTGTCGTTGCCCGATACCAAGCTCGAAGCGGTCGAGGTCCCCGCGGGCCCGTTCACGCCGGCGAACTCGGTCGGTGCGGGCGGCTTGCCTTCGCCGCAGCCGGCCGACGTGCCGGCGTTCTGCAGGGTCACGGGCACGATCGCCCCGGCAGTGAAGTTCGAGGTGTGGCTGCCGCAGAAGGGCGCCTGGAACGGCCGGCTGCAAACGGTCGGCGGCGGCGGTTTCGCTGGCGTGATCAGCTATGGCGCGATGCTGCCGGCCATGAAGGCGGGCTACGTGACGGCGTCCACCGATACGGGTCACGTCTCGCCCGACGTCGAGTGGCTCGCCGACCCGCAACGGCTCGTCGACTACGGCTATCGCGCGATCCACGAGACCACGGTCAAGGCGAAGACGCTGCTCGAGCGCTATTACGGCAAGGCGGCCGACTATAACTACTTCAACGGCTGCTCGACCGGCGGCCGCCAGGGGCTGATGGAAGCGCAGCGTTTCCCGGACGACTACGACGGCATCGTCACCGGCGCGCCCGTGAATTACTTCGTCGCGATTCATGCGACGCAGCTGCACGTCGCGTTGTCCGCGCATCCGACCGACGATAGGGGGATCCTCGCAGCGAAAGATCTCGCGCTCGTCAACCGCGCGGTGATTGCTCAGTGCGATGAGATCGACGGCGTGAAAGACGGCGTGCTCGACGATCCGCGCAAGTGCAGCTTCGACCCGGGCGTTCTCCAGTGCGGCGCAGGCGGCAGCTCGGGCGAGTGCCTGTCGCCGGATCAGGTCGGTGCTCTCAAGAAGATCTACGCGGGCGCGAAGAATCCGCGCACCGGCGCCTCGATCCACCCGACGCTGGTGCCGGGCGGCGAGCCGACCTGGCAGCTCGTCACGAACTCGGGTCTCGCACCGTATGCGTACGAGTACTTCGGCCGCGCCGTGCGCGGCACCCCGCAGTGGGACTGGCACAAGTTCGACTTCGACAAGGACGTCGCGCTCGCCAACCAGAAGACCGGCGACGTCTTGAACGCGATCGACCCCGACTTGAGCAAATTCAAGGCCGGCGGCGGCAAGCTCGTGCTCTACCACGGCTGGAGCGATCAGGTCATCTTCCCGGTGGGCAGCATCAACTATCAGCAGAGTGTCGCGGACAAGCTCGCTCCCGGTAAGGGAACGGCGGGGGTCCAAGACTTCTTTCGGCTGTTCATGGTGCCCGGCATGACGCACTGCCGCGGCGGCACGGGCACGGATCAGTTCGATGCGCAATCCGCCGTCGAGGCCTGGGTCGAGAAGGGCGTGGCTCCGGCGAGCATGCCAGCGCGCCGCATCGAGAACGGGACGGTGACGCGCTCGCGGCCGTTGTGCCCATTCCCGCAGGTGGCGAAATACGACGGCAGCGGCGACACGAACGACGCCGCCAACTTCACTTGCCAGTAATCAATGCGTCATCGCGTAGATGATGTAGTTGATGTAGGTGCGCATCGCCTGCGCCGAGTACATCTCGGGATAACCCGGCGTATCCGAGTGCTCGACCGCGTCGCCGAGATCCATGTTGTGGCAGATCGCGACCATCACGCGTCCCTTGTCGTCGTAGATGCCGCGCCAGCGCGCGGTGTAACCGTCGCGCTCGTACGTCCTGCCGCTGTACATGTACTGCTGGCCCGGGATCTGTTGCCGATCGTCGAGATCCCAGAACGTGTGGAAGATCTGATCCTCGTCCGGAATCTCGATCACGGGCCGGTCCGGGAACACGCGCTGCATGCTCTCCATGAAGATCGCCCACTCGTTCGTGCCGTGGAAGTCGTCGACCATCAAGAAGCCGCCGCGTAGGAGGTACTCGCGCAGCTTCACGACCTGCTCGTCGCTGAGCTCCCACGTGCCGACCTCGACTGCATAGAGCCATGGCCAGTTGAACACATCGTCGTCGTCGTCGAGGTTGACGGGTTGCTCGACGGAGCGTGCGTCGACCGAGGTCAACCGGCGCACCATCTCGACGATGTGCCGGTCCGCGCGCGGATAGTCGATCGTCCAGCTCGTGCCGCCGTGATCCCAGTCGCTGCCCCAGCCGACCGGTGGGTACATCAGCCGCGCGAACGTCCACTCGGCGGGTACGCGGTAGTCGGGCGGAAGCTCGAATCCGCCGTATTCGACGCCCAAATACTCGCGAAACTCCTTCGGCGGCGAGGCCGCGAGCGCGATCCCCACGAGACATAAGGCGGCCGCGACGGCGAGCGCGCGCCGGCCGAAGCGGCCGCGTCGCGGTGTCGGGCGGGTTCGGCTCGTTGCAATCACACGTCGAGCATAGCAAGCCGCGCCGTCCCGGCACCACGACTACGCCGCGGAATATATCGGCGCCGCTGCACGTCCGGCGCCGGGGGCGGCGTCGCGTTCGCAGGGTGTTCCGCGTATCCTTGGCACCCGTCTCCGCGCCCGTATCCGCTCACCCCGGCTGCTTCGTCGAGCCCCGCCTGTCCGGCCCGTCCGGCATTCTGGCTCGCGGCGCGGCCGCGATGAGGCTTCGAGGAAACCATGAAAGACCTGACTCAAGACTCCATCGTCCGCAACATCATCTCGATGGCCGCGCCGATCGCCGCCGGCATGCTGTTCCAGACGCTCTACTTCCTCGTCGACTTGTATTTCGTCGCTGCGATCGGCGACGCCGCCGTCGCGGGCGTCGGCGCGGCCGGCACGCTGATGTTCATCGTGATGGCTCTCACTCAAGTGCTCGGCGTCGGCGCAGTGGCGCTGATCGCACAAGCCGTCGGCCGCAAGGACCAAGCCGACGCGAACCTCGTGTTCAACCAGTCCGTGCTGTTCGCGTTCCTGTGCTCGGCCGTCACGCTGATCGGCGGCTACGCGCTCACGAATGCGTACGTCGGTGCGATCACCGCGGATCCCGAGACATTGGCGCAGGGCGCGACGTATCTCTATTGGTTCCTGCCCGGGCTCGCGCTCGGTTTCGCGCAGGTCACGATGGGCTCGGCGATGCGCGGCACCGGCATCGTGAAGCCCGCGATGGCGATTCAGGCATTCACCGTACTTCTGAACGCGTTGCTCGCGCCGGTGCTGATCGCGGGCTGGGGGACGGGCTACGCGATGGGCGTCGCAGGCGCGGGTCTCGCGAGCACCTTGTCGATCGCGCTCGGCGTCGTCCTGCTCGGGCTCTATTTCATCAAGCTCGAGAAGTACGTGTCGTTTCGCAGCGAGCTGCTGCACCCGCAGATCAAGGTTTGGAAGCGCATGCTCGACGTCGGTCTGCCCGCGGGCGGCGAGTTCGCTCTGATGTTCATCTACATGGGCGTGATTTATTGGGTGATCAGCGACTTCGGCGCGGCCGGGCAGGCCGGCTTCGGCATCGGCTCGCGGATCATGCAATCGATCTTCATGCCCGCGATGGCGATTGCATTCGCGGCCGGCCCGATCGCGGGTCAGAACTTCGGCGCCGGGCGCGGCGCGCGCGTGCGCGAGACGTTCTACAAAGCCGTGATGCTGAACGCGATCGTGATGGTGGCCGTGACGGTGTTCCTGCAATGGAAGCCGGAGATCCTCGTCGGCTTCTTCACCGCCGAAAGCGAAGCGACTGAAATCGGCGCGACGTTCCTGCGCACGATCTCGTGGACGTTCATCGCACAGGGCGTCGTGTTCACGTGCTCGGGCATGTTCCAGGGGCTCGGCAACACCAGACCCGCGATGCTGAGCTCGGCCGTGCGTCTCGCGGTGTTCGTGCCGCTCGCCGTGTGGCTGTCGACGCAGCCGGATTTTCACCTCGAACAGCTCTGGCTCGTCTCCGTGATGACGGTGTGGATCCAAGCCGGCGTGAGCTACATGCTGCTGCGTCAGCAGTTCAAGCGGCGGCTCACCGATGTACCGCGTCCGCCGCCTGCCGCCATGCCGGCGACGGCGGAAAGCCGGGGCTGATCGCGGGTCCGAGTCGCAGTCTCGCTCGTTATTCGAGCCCCGCCGTGGGGTTGGCCTTTTCGCCGAGCGCGCTCTCGTAGAGCTCGAGCAGGATGCGGCGCACGGCACCCTGCGCTTCGGCCGGTTGCAGCTGATAACGCTTCGCGACGAGCTGCGCGATCTCTTCGAGGCTGCGCCGGCCGTCGATCGCCGCGAGGATTTGCGCCTGCAGCAGCCGCTGCGCGGAGGCGACCACGAACTCGTCGAGATCGGGCACGGGCCGCTGCGCATCGAGCAGCCACGGCGGTAAGTACTCCGCTCGCTCGGGCGGCTCCGCGTCTGCGGTCTTCACGGCCATGAAGGTGAAGACACGCTCGATGCGGCCGTGGCCGCTCGCGGGGGATTGCAAGTACGGCACGGCCTCGCGCTCGGTCGCGACCACGTCGAAGCCGTTCGCCGCGACGATCTCGACGGCTTCCTCTTGGCTCACGCACCAGGACGCGTCACGGTGGAAGAACGCGAGCGAGCCGGTATTCACCCATGTGCCGCTCTTCTTCAGCAAGCGGTTCGCCGTTCGCACGCAGTCGACGAAGCTTTGCGGCACGATGTCGACGAGCCACGGCGTGAGCACCGTGTCGAAGCTCGCGCGCTTGAACGGGGCCTCGAGCGCATCCGCGAGCACGAACGCAAAGCCCGAGCCGCTCGCGGGCAAGGGTTCGGGCGCGGCGCAGGTGCGCGCGACCGCGAACGACGCCTTGCCGAGTGGTGCAATCGGGAACTCGTGCAGCGCGATCTTCTCGCCGTGGAGCACGCGGCTCGCTACGAAGGCGAGCAGCGGATTCCAGTCGAGTGCCACGGACAGCTCCGGGCTATAGCGCCGGTGAAGATCGTAGGACAGTCGGCCCGCGCCGGCGCCGAGCGTGAGCAGCTTGCCCGCCTTGAACGCGGGCCGTTTCTTCAGAACGCGGTGCACGCATTCGGCTTGGGCTTCGTTCTCGCCGTTCTCCCAGCTCCAGTCGCGGAACAGATTGTCGTAGTAGCTCGTTAGCCCGACGCGCTTCGGCAGCTTGCCGTGCAGCACGCCGGTGCGGTCGAGCGTGGGCTGCGCGCGCGCGGCGCCGAGCTTCAGCGGTCCGAGCAATTCCACTATCTGCTTGCGCTGCGCCTCGCGCCCCTGCGACAGCTGCGCGATGCGCGCGGCCGCGCTCTTGCTACGGCGCGTTTCATTCGCAGCCTTCTGGAGGCGCAGCTGCTCGGCGGAGCTTGCGTGCAGGAAGCCGTTGAAGCGAGCGCGCCATTCGAGCCGCACCGCTTCGGGATCGCGAAACAGCCACGGCACTCGCGCGGCGCCGCTTCGGTAGATCGGAAACGCGGCCTTGCAGTGCGTGCAGATCACGTTCTCGGTTCGAGTGGCGAAGGCGACATCGTGGCTGCACGCCGGGCACGCCAAGAGCGGCGCGAGCGCAGCGAGCGCGTCGGCGCCGACCGCGCTCGGCAGCGTCGCGCGCGGGACGGCGGATTCGCCGTCCCGTCGCGCGGGGCTTCCCCCGTGGCCGCCCGTCCGCTTGGGTGTCGAGAGCGTCAAACGATCTTGTTGAACGCGATGTACGGCGCCACGGCCGCTCCGCCGCCGAGCCCCGGGTTGGTGAGGACCATTCCGAACTGCGCTTCCTCGCCGTGCAGCGCGAGGTAGTTCAGCACCACGAGCTCGGCGAGCTGCGTCACGCTGTTCGCGAACGGGCTCGACGCAGTGTCGACGCTGCCATTCGCGCGGAACGCACCGAGCTGCTGCGATGCGGCGCCGTTACGCAGCACCGGGCGCCCGTTCGGGCTATACACGAGCACGAAGCTCGCCGCGGTCTGCGAATCGTCCGATGCCCAGCGGAACTTCGTCGTGCCGGTGCCCGAGCCGTCGTCCTCGGGCGCGTTCGTGTCCGCGGACACGGACCCGTCGCTGAAGCAGTAGACCATCAGCGGCTTGCCGAGCTGCGCCGCGTACTCGAGCGCCGCACCGATCACCTGGCCGACCACGAAGTCCTTGTTGTCGGTGTCGGGCCGCGGGTTCTGGTGATAGTCGCGCCCGCCGTACTCGATCGTGCCCGCGCCGCCGTAGCCGTTGATCACCACCTTCATCGCGGCCGCCGCCTTGCGGAAGTCGCCGTTCTGCGTGAGCTCCGTGCCCGGGAATATCGTCTGCAGGATCGGATCGACGTTCGGGTCGAGGCTCGCCGGCGTGATCAGGGTGTTGAGCGCAGCGGTAGTCTTCGTGAAGCCGCACTGCACGAGGTCCTTGGTCGCCTGAGTCTCGTTGATCTTGCCGAGCTTGAGCGCGCTTAAGATCCCCGCGGCCTCCGCGACGCGGCCCTGCGGGAAACCCACCGCTCCGCCGCCGACGAGGCCCATCGCCTCCGCCCGCGTGCTGACCTTCGTGGGGCGCAGGTCCGCGCGGATCATCGCGTCCGGCGCGCGCGAGTTGCCGCCCGAGTCCGAGTTCGTCGTGCCTATGGTCGCTACGAACTCGCCATTCGCGCCCGCTCGCGCGATTCCGTACACGGGGTTGTGCGGATTGTTGCCGGTGTCGTTCTCGGATCGCGCCGGAATCACGAACCCGTTCGTGTTGGCGCGCGTGCCGGCCGTCGTCTTGCGCATCAGTCCGCGCAGCAGCGCGCCGCGCGGATGCAGCGCGAGGCCGAACGTCCGGTCGACCCCGATCGTCTGCGGCAGGATCGCGGCAGGCAGACCCAGCTTCGCGTAGCCCGCCGGGTCGAGAAACAGATCCTGTCCGCCGGCCTTGCCGACGATCACGTTGGAGCCGGCGATGTTCGCGCCGCCGCCTTGATCGATTGCGAGGAACGGGATCTTGCCGGCGCCGAGTGTCGGACTGTTGTCGATGACGCATCCGGTCTGCGCGTATACCTCGCGCGCGAGGATCGTCGCGATGCTCGGCAGGAACACGGTGCTCACGCCGCCGATCAGGCCGCGCGCGAGAAAATCGCGCCGGCTCGTGGGGCGAGCGTGGCCGCTGCGGCGGCATTCTTCTTCGATGCGTTGCTCGAGGTGGCGGCGCCGGTCTTCCTCACGGCGCTGTAGCTCTCTGTATTTGCCCATGGCTGTGTCCTCTCTCGTATTCAGTTGATGGTCACGGCGGCCGGTTCAATTGACCGTCACGGCGGCGCTCGAAAGCGTCGCAGCGCACGTGGCTTGCAGCGCGGTTTGCGCCGTTGCGCCCGTGCAGCCGTTCGTGCATCCCAAATCGTTCATCACGTCGACGAGCTCGGTCCGAACGCCGGCCTTGTCCGGCTGGTTCGCGAGGTTCGTGCCGAATAGCTTGTCGTACACGGTGTCTGCGATCGTGTTCTTCGCGGTCGCGCCGATCGTGCACGCGCCGAAGAAGTTGCCGCAGGCCGTCGCGTTCGCGGTAATCACTCCGCAGTACGTGGTGGCGAGTCGCTGGATCGCCGTTTGCTGCGCGGCGCCGAACGCGCCGAGGCCGTCGCTCGCGGGCAGCGAGTCGCGCACGTCCGCGTACAGTGTCTGGACCGCGGCGGTGCTGATGCTGACTCCCGTCAACGACGCCATCGTCTCGTTCAGCTTCGAGAAGCTCCTGACGCCGAGCGCGGGCTCCGGCACGTCCGCGGGCGGCATGGGCGGCGAGGACGGCGGCACCGTCTCGGCGAGCCCGAACTTCGTTCCGAGCACCTCGAACTCGAGATGGAACTTGTCCATCTGCGGTCCCATCGCGGCCGGGACCACGGCGCCGAGCCGCGACAGCTCCGTGCCCGAAGCGAGCACGGTGGTGTCGACGCGGCGGAACGTCTGCGCCGCGACCGGCACGATGTCGTTGACGGCGATCCGGATGTTCTTCACGCGCGTGCCGGCGGGGCCGACGAATGTCGGCCTAGCGAACATGTAGCTCGCGGCGTCGACCGGTGCTGCGAGCAGATCGACGCGCGCCTGCGCGCCGACCGCGGTCGAGACGTCGAACGACAGTGTCACGAGGCCGCCGGGGCCGGCCGCGAAGTTCTGCTGCACCTCCGCGGAGGAGAGCGCCTTCTTGTGGATCGCGACGAGCTCGAACGTACCCTTCCACAAGCGATCGTTCGTCACCTCGTTGCCGAGCACGAACAGCTGGTCGTTGGTCCAGCCGAGCGTGGCGGGCGCGGTCTCTTGCGCGGAGACCATGCCGTTCACGTAGAGCTTGCGCCCGACGGCGGGGTCGAACGTGAGCACCACGTGCTGCAGCGACGCCGCGACGTCCGGGGCCGCGCCGTCGAGCGCGGGGTCGCCGTTCGCGTTGCTCACGGAGCTGCGCACGCGGGCGCGATAGTCGGCCGCCGCTTGGCCCAACATGAAGTTGCGCACACTCGTGCTCGTCGAGTAGCTCACGATGCGGGTCGGGCCGTCCTGCGTCAGGTTTTCCGGAATGATCCAAGCCTCGACGCTGAACTGACCCGCGGGGCTCACCGCGTCGAACAGCTTGCGGCTGTCGGTGGGGCTCGCTTGCGCCTTACCGGAAACGTTCTTGAGTCCGCCCTGCACCCACTCCATGCCCGTGATGGTCAGCGTGATGGTCTTGTTGGCGTCGGCCGTCGTGGTGCCCGTGCCCTCGTCGAAGTTGAACAGCGCGACGACGTTGCCGTCGGCGCGGCCGCTGCCCGTGCCCGCGGCCGCCGCGAAGCTCGTCTCGGAGCTCTTGATCGCCTGCGTCGTGGTCGTCGGCGGAGGCGGAGGCGGGCGGAGGGCGGCCCAGTCCTCGATCGCCGCGAGGAAGTCGGCGGCGACTCGATCGCAGGTCGCGTTGCCGCCGCAGTTGTGGCGGTCGACGGCGGGGCGCAGGTAGACGCGCGACAATTCGGGGTTCGTGAGGTTCACCTTTTGCTGCGTCGTGATCACGTTGTATGACGTCATCACGTCGGCGACCGCGAACGTCGGGATCTGTTGCACGCCGTGGCAGCCGACGCAGAAGTTCGCCGTGCTGCGCAGCAGCGGAAACAGCGTCTGCTCGAACGCCGCGATGTCGGTCGCGGCCGGCTGCGTCGTCGGTGTGCCCGGATCCACCGGAGGCGGCGTGGTGTCCGTGGGCGGCGTGGTCGGCGGCGGAGTCGCCGGCGGCGGAGTGGCCGGCGGCGGCGTCGAGCCCGGGGGCTGCGGCGTCAACGTGCCGGTGTCCGCGGTATCGCCGGTCAAGTCGTCCTCGCCGCGCACGCATCCCATCAGCGCGGCTGCGACCGTCATCGTGAGAAGCAACACTCGGAAGCCGGCGCGCCGTTCGGCTGCGCTCGTGCTTCGCGAAAAATGATCATCCTTAATCACGGCTGTTCTCCCTGTCTTATAGGTGTGCGCGAATCCGGCTTACGTCGGCTGCGCGAGCTCCTATTCACCCATGCAATAGACGGCGGTATCGGCGAACACGCGCTTCATGCTGCGGTTGCTCGCTTCGAAGCTGTTCGCGATCGTCTTCACGGCCTGCACATCCGCAGCGCCGTTCGGCGAGCGGTAGCACACCTTCTCGAACACGCGCTTCACTTGGCACTCGGAGAACTGGCGCGTGCGCGCGAGCTCCATCCCGAGGCTTTTCGCGCCGTTGCCCGAGCCCGGTCCGTTCCAACCGACGAATGCGTTCGGTCCCGTGCGCCAGTAGTTGATCCACGAGTCGCCGAGCGTCTGATAGCCGAACGGGAAGGTGTTCGCGTCCTTCACGAACTTCGGCTGGACCGCATTCAGCGTGTAGTTGAGCTTGCCCGCGGTGGCGTCGAAATCGTAGAACGCGAACGCGCCCGCGAGTCCGTCGAGACCCGCGTGGCAGCCGATGCAGTCGTTCAAGAAGAGATTGCTGTCGCCGCCCGGCGAGCGGCTCACGTCTTGCCGGACGCGATCCGGCCAGGCGGAGACGTCTCGGAAGTCCTCCATGTCCATGCAGAGCATGTTCAGCGACGCGAACCGCACGGCCGCCCGGTTGGTGCCGGCGACGAGGAACGCCTGCGCGAAGCCGCGCGTCGTCATGATGCCCGCCGTCTCGGCCGCGCCCACTGCGGTACCGGGCAACGTGGACTGCGTCGCGCGCACGAGGTTCGCGGTGTTGCTCAGGTCAACGCGATTCTGCTGCAGATCGAGGTAATGCGCGTTGTCGACTTGCGAGTACGGAACCGCGGTCGCGGCGCCCGAGCCGATGTACACGATGTCCTCGTAGAGCACCTGATCGAACGGCACGTCGTCGCGGACCATGCCGATCACCGTGGCGGTCGAGTCGTTGAGCTCCGCATACACGGATCGTTCGCGATTCGTCCATGGCGTGGCTAGCTCGCGAACCGTCGTGTTGTAGAACGCGGGGTTTTGCATCGCTTGCATCGCGGCGCCCGCCGCGTCGCCCGCGGCGACTTTCGTTTGCATCTGATCGAGCACCGCCGCCGTGGGCGGAACGCCCGCGAGACGATCGTGGATGCGCTTCGCCTGTTCCCGTGGACCGGCCACGCTCGATGCCGCGGCGGCGACGCCGAGCGCGGCGATCACGACGTGCGCGATCCTAGAAAAGACTCTGTTGTGTAGGCACATTCCCTGGTACCTCGTAGATTGGCTGTGACTTAAGTCGCCGCGCGCGCCGTCCTTGCGTCCTTACGCGGCTCCGTCATGCGTGGTGCAGGCGCACGAGTCGAGCGACTCGTCCCCGTTTGTTCCCCGCAAACTCCCCTCATCTCCGATCCGTTTTCGAACGACGACTCGAGTGTGAGTGCGCGTCTACGTCCGAAAAAAGATCACGATGTGCGAGCGAGTCTAGGTGGCGAAAAATCGTCCACAAGTGTCTTGCGACATAACTCGCAAGTTTCGATTTTTGTGTTCCCTATTGGCGACAGTCTTGCGGACGGAACGATCTAGAGTTGTACTAGTGCACGTCGACGACGTGTGAGTGCAGATTTTCGCGCGCAAATTTTTTCGAACGACGCGCGAGCGAGCTCGAATTCGGCAGAGCAGGGAATCGGGGACTGCAGCCGCAACATGCACGCATCGCGTCCAGTCGAATTAGGGAAGGTCTGATCGGAGTGGGAACACCGATCGCGACCAATACGAACCAGCCAAGGGGCGATGCGGCAAAGGAATGGCCACGATCCCTTCCGGTATTCGTGCTGTCCGAGCTCCCAGAGAACTGACGCCCACCGAGGAAACTTCGGCATGGCGCAAGTTCTACGAGCGCCATGGCGCTCGGCTGGGATTCGGGGCGGCTTTCGTCGCGCTGCTGCTCGGCTGGCTCGGCCGAGATGGCCGCGACCTCAATGCGGGCACCGGTTTCGGGCTCGCGCTCGGAATCCTTGCACTCACTTGCATGCTCGCGCAGCTCCTCTATCCGCTGCGCAAGCGCTTTCGCTCGCTCGCGTTCTTGGGGCCGGTGAAGCACTGGTTCCGGTCGCACATGATCATCGGCACGGTGGGCACGCTCGCGGCGCTCTTTCACTGCAACTTCATGCCGGGCTCAGTGAACAGCCGGGTCGCGCTGTACTCGGCGCTGCTCGTCGCGGCCAGCGGCTTCGTTGGGCGCTACATCTACTCGAAGATCCACCAGGGACTCTACGGGCGGCGCACGACGCTGCAGGAGCTGCTCGGGCGTGTCGTCGCGGCCAAGCCCGCCGACCCGCGCATCGCGACGTTCGTGCCGGACTTGTCGCGGCGGCTCGCGGAGTTCGATCAGGCGGTTCTCAAACCGCCCGCAAGTTTGCTCGCATGCACGGTGTTGCCGCTGCGGCTGGCATGGATTACTCGCATCGAGCGCTGGAAGCTGATGCGGTTCGTGCGCCGCAGGCTGCTCATCGAATCCATGTGCTCGCCCGTGCTCGCGCAGCATCGCAAAGGCTTCGAGAAGATCACGCGAAATTACATCGCGACGCATCTGCGCGCGGTGCGGCGCGTGTCGGAGTTCGTGGCTTATCAGCGGTTGTTCGCCCTCTGGCACGTCGTGCACCGGCCGTTCTTCGCCATCCTTCTGATCGCGCTCGCGATCCACCTCTACGCGGTCTACCGGTACTGAATGAACGGCGCGGCGCATCATGGGACTCGACGAGCGCGCTTCTGGCGGGCAGCCGCGGCGCTCGTGATCGTCGGAGTCACGGCGCTCGCCGTGCCGTCGCCCGCGTCTGCCTTCACGCTGAAGAGCCTGATCATGCCCGGCAAGGTGATCGCCGCGCACGCGAGCATCGAAGATAAATGCGACAGCTGCCACGAGAGCAAGGACACCGAGAAGCAGGCGGAGCTCTGCTACGTGTGCCACAAGGAAATCCGCGCCGACCACGTGAGCAAGAGCGGATTCCACGGCCACGACGCGGCCGTCGCGGGTGCGGAGTGCTCGAGCTGCCACACCGAGCACGACGGGCGCGACGCGGATATCACGGGGCTCGATCCGAAGACGTTCGAGCACATGCATACGAACTTCCCGCTGCTCGGTGCGCACGGCGGCACGGCGTGCACGGGCTGCCACACCGCGGGTAAGCCTTATCGCGCGACGCCGCAGCAGTGCAGCGGGTGCCACGCAACCGAGGATCCGCACAAAGGCTCGCTCGGCGCGTCGTGCGAGGGGTGTCACACCTCCAGCGCGTGGAAGCAGACCGACTTCGATCACTCGAAGACTCGTTTCGCGCTTACGGGCGCCCACGGCAACGCGGTTTGCGGCGACTGCCACCGGAACCAGCAGTTCGCGGGCACGTCGACGCAGTGCGTCGGGTGTCATCAGAGCGAGGACAAGCACGCGGGCCGCAACGGCGTCGAATGCGGCAGCTGCCACAGCCCGACCGCGTGGGCCGTGAGCTTCGATCACGCGACGGCGGCGGGATTCCGGCTCGCGGGCAAACACCAGCAGCTCAAGTGCGAGGGTTGCCATACGAAGAGCCTCTCGGTTGCGCTGCCGAAGACCTGCGTCGGCTGTCATCAGAAGGACGATCCGCACCAGGGCAAGCTCGGGACGAGCTGCGGCGATTGCCACACCGCGTCGCAATGGCCCGCGGCGAGCTTCGATCACGCCAAGGTCTCGGGCTTCGCGCTGAGCGGCGCGCACCGCGAGCTCGCTTGCACGACGTGTCACGAGAAAGGCGTCGACGCGCCGCTTGGGAAAACGTGCACGAGCTGTCACGCCGAGACAGATCCGCACCGTGGTCAGCTCGGTGCGCAATGCCAAAGCTGCCACGCGGACACGGGTTGGCTCATGCCGATCCGCTTCGATCATGGGCTGTCGTCGTTCCCGCTCCTCGGCAAGCACTCGGCGCTCGCGTGCAAGGACTGTCACGTGTCCGCCGCGTTCCACGACGCGGGCGCGGCGTGCACGGACTGCCACGCGAGCGACGATCCGCACCAAGGGCATTTCAAGAGCGAGTGCTCGACCTGCCACAACCCGAGCGGCTGGCAGGCGTGGCTGTTCGATCACGACAGAGAGACGTCCTTCGCGCTCACCGGCGCGCACCGCGAGGTCGCGTGCGACACCTGTCACCGCCGCCCGCCGAGCGCGATGAGCGCCGCTCGCGACGACTGCGCGCAGTGCCATCGGCGCGACGATCCGCATCAGGGCCAGTTCGGCGCCGAATGCGGCTCGTGCCACAGCACCGAGTCCTTCTCCGATTTGCGAGGACGCTAACGATGCGCAACAGGCGAGAGGCTTCTGTAAGAATCGGTGCGCTGCTGCTGCTCGCGGTGCTCTCCGGCGCCGCGTCGTCGCAGGAGCGTGCGTCGGCGGTGTTCGACCACTTCACCACCGCGTTCCGCTTGGACGGCGCGCACCAGTTCGTCGCGTGCGAGGGCTGCCACGTAGACGGCCAGTTCGCCGGCACTCCCGTGCGTTGCAGCGGTTGTCACGCGCAGGGCACGCGCGTGCGCGCGACGTCGCAACATGTGCAGCACATCGCCGCGACCGAGCTCTGCGATTCGTGCCACCGGACCACGGGTTGGGTGCCCGTGGTCGCCGTAGATCACGTGGAAGTGTTCGGCACTTGCGCGAGCTGCCACGACGGGAGCCGCGCGCTCGGCAAGCCCGCCAATCATCTGCCGACCAGCAACCAATGCGACGACTGCCACCGAACCGCGGCGTTCTCGCCCGCCGCATTCGACCACGTCGGCATCTCGAGCGGCTGCTTCGGCTGCCACAACGGCACGGCGGCGTTCGGCAAACCGGCGGACCACATCCCGGCGACCAACATCTGCGAAGACTGCCACAGCGTCATCAGTTTCTCCCCCGTAGGCCGTGTGGACCACACGCAAGTGCTCGGCGTCTGCTCGGGCTGCCACAACAACGTGATCGCGATGGGGCAGTTCCCGGGGCACATCCCGACGGGGACGACCGAATGCGACGCGTGCCACAACACGACGGCGTGGGACCAGCAATGAGCGCCCGCTGCTTGCGGAACAGCCTCGGAGCGGTCGTCCTGTTGGCCGCCGCGAGCGGGGCGCACGCGGCGGGCCGCGCGATCGAGGACGTGCGGTTCGTGAAGCAGAACGGCGTCGCGCGCGCCGAAATCGTCTTCGCGTGCCCCGTGCGCTACTTGAGCCACACGCCGCAATCCGGCGCCGACCTGCAGGTGCGGATCGCGCTCGAGCCCGAGTGCCTGGCCGAGCTCGGCGGCGGCGTGCGCAGCGAGCTGTTCGACCCGCCCGCGGGCAACCTCGCGGGCGTGAAGCAAGTCGTGTTCGATACGACCGTCGAAGACCGTGTCGCGCGAGTCGCGATCGACGTTGGACGAATCGTGCGGTTCGAGGTGAGCCAAGGTCCGATGCGCAACGTGCTGCGCGTGGTGCTCGATCAGACGGACGTCGCGGTGCAGCAGGGCGAGCGCGCGCCGGACATCGCGCCGAGCGCGCCGCCGCCGGCGCGCACAGAGCCGCGCATCGCACCTGCCCCGAGCCCCGCTTCCGCACCCGTCCCGGCACCCGCGCTCGCCCCCGCGCCGGCGGCACCGAGCACCGCCCCGCCACCGGCTCCCGCTCCAGAGCGCAGGCCGCTCCGACTCGTGCAGCCGTCGGAGCCGCGCGCCGAACGCTTCGTGATTCAGCTCGCGGCGGGAGAAAACGCCGCCGGCGAAGCCGGCGCGCCGGCGCTCGCGGCGGCGCAAGAGATCTTGTACGTCAACGAGCGGCGCGCCGGCGCGAGTGCGTGGCAGGAGCTGCGGCTCGGATTCTTCGACTCCGAGAGCGACGCGCGTGCGCGGCTCGCGGGGCTCACGACCGCGTTTCCGAACGCCGTCGTCGCGATCGCGACGGTCGAGGAGCAGGACGCGGCCGCGGCCGAGCGGCGGTTGCAGGCGAGCGAGCGCGCCGCGCCGGCCGCGGCAGAGGAGTCCGCTCCCCGGGCACTGCCCGCGCTCACGCCCGAGCGCGTCGAAGCGCTCGTCGCGGAGGCGAACGACGCGATGCTCGCGCAGAATTACGATCGCAGCATTCAGATCTATACGCGGCTCCTCGAGGAGCAGGGTTTCAGCGGCCGGCGCGACGCGCGCGAACGGCTCGGGATCGCGCGCGAGCGCAAAGGCCAGCTCGCGCAGGCGCGGCACGAGTACGACCAGTATCTCGCCGAGTTCCCCGACGGAGCGGACGCCGAGCGCGTGCGGCAGCGGCTCGCGGGGCTCGTCGCGGCCACGGCGCCGGCGCGTGAGCGAGTCGAGCAGGTGGCCGCCGTGGAGTCGACTTGGGACTACTCCGGCGGCGTCGCCCAGTACTATCGGCGCGACGTCTATCGGCCGCTCGACGAGCTGCCGGTCGAAACGCTGCAATCCGCGTTCGTGTCGAACGTCAACCTCCTCGTGCGGCGGCACGGCGAGCGATTCGAGCTCGCGTCGCGCGTCGACGCGCAATATCGCTACAACCTGATCGACGAGGACGACGCCAACGCCGCGTGGCGCGATCCCGCCGATCAGCTCTACCTCACGAACGCTTACGTGAACGTCGCCGATCAGCAGCGCGAGTGGTCGGCGCGCCTCGGCCGCCAGTCGCTGCGCGAGAGCGGCGTGCTCGGGCGATTCGACGGCGCGCGCGCCGAGTATCAGTGGCGGCCGCAGATCGGCTTGAACCTCACGATGGGCCGTCCCGTCGCCTATCCGCGCCACGCCGTCGACAATCACCGCCAGTTCATCGCGTTCAGCGCGGACCTGGACGAGCTCGTGAAGCAGTGGGACGTGAGCTTCTTCGGGTTGATACAGGAGGTCGACGGCTTGTCGGACCGCCAGGCCCTCGGCGCCGAAGCACGCTATCGCGGCACGGAATGGAGCATCGTGAGCTCCGTCGACTACGACGCGTCCTATGGCGTGCTGAACTCGGCGCTCGTGAACGCCAACTGGCGCGCCACGGACCGGCTCACGCTGAACGGCCGGCTCAACGTCGGCACGGCGCCATTCCTCACGACGTACAACGCGCTGATCGGCCAGTCCGCCGCGAGCATCGAAGACCTGCTCGGCACCTACACCGAGGGCCAGATCCGGCGCATCGCGCGCAACAGAACAGCACAGGCTCGCGACGGCGCGCTCGGCCTTTCATGGCCCGTGTTCGACCGCTACCAGCTCAACGTCGATCTCATGTTCTCCGAGTTCGACGCGACCGTCGCGTCGGCCGGTGTGATGGCGATTCCGGCGAGCGGCGCCCAGACGTTCGTGCAGGCGACGCTGGTCGGGTCGAGCGTGCTCAAGAGCGGCGACACCGCGATCTTCTCGCTGCGCCACGGCGACGGCCGTACGGCAACGACGGACACGTTCGTGTTCGACGTGCGCCTGCCGTCGGCGCAGAAGTTGCGCTTGAATCCGCGCATCGCGCTCACGTCGCGCACGAACGTCGCGGACGGCTCCGAGCAGTGGATCGCGGCGCCGATGCTGCGCCTTGCCATGCGCTGGCCGAACCACCATCGCTGCGAGCTCGAGCTCGGCGGGCAGTGGTCGGACAAGGAGTTGCCGGCGCCGGATCCGCTGTTCGGTGAGTCGACGGAAAAAACCTCCGCGTATTTCGTGAACGCGGGCTATTGGTGGGAGTTCTAGCCATGACGAATCCGACGATCCTCGATCGATCGACGGCCGCGAGTGCACGGCGGCGCGCGTTGCGCAGCGCCGTCGCCTCGCTCTCGTTCGCGTTGCTCGGTGCATGCGCGAGCGACGACGCGCTGCGCTCCGATCTCGACGACCGCGGCCGCACCTGGGTGAGCCTCGACACGGCGGTAGCGCTCGCGCGCGCGGCGCCGCGCTTCAGCAACGCAGCGCGCGACTATCTTTATGTCGCTCCGGTGCAATCGAGCACGAACGGCACGCGGCGCCACTATCTGTGGGTGGGCCTTGGCACGACGGTCGACCGCGCGTGGCCTTGGGCCGCGCCGAGCGACGCGGCGACGCTGGTGCTCACGGTCGACGGAACTCCGGTCGTGCTGCCGCTCGCCGAGTGGGAAGCGGGCGCGGGCGCAGAGCTGTATCGGACGCCCGCGCCGGTGTATCTCGTGCGCCGCGCGAGCGTGTCGCTCGACGAGCTCGAACGCATCGTGAACGCGGCCGCGGTCGAGGCGCAGATCGTCGCGAGCGACGGCGGCGTCGCGCGTTACGATCTCTGGGACGGGCAGTGGGCCGACTGGGCGCCGTTCGTTGCCGGAGTCGACCCGGCGAGCGCCGAACGGCCGCTCGGCGCTCAGCGCTAGCGCTGCGCTATCTCGCGGCTCCACCGGCTGCGGGCGCGGCGCTGGGCGTGCCGGCCGCCGCGGCGGCGAAGTCACCGCCCTTCATGAACGTCATCTTCGCGAGATCGAGATGCCGCTGCATCGCGGCACGAATGTCCGCGGATTTCAGCGCGCGGACCTTCGCGTCGAGATCGGCGTCCCACGCCATCGTTCGGCCGTTGTGCAGGCCGGCGAGCAGCGACCCGGTGAGCGCGCCGTCTTGGGTTCGCGACACTTGGCGCGCCTGGAGCCACGCATCCTTCGACGTTGCGACTTCCTCTTCCGAGTAGCCGTCGCGCAGCACTGTCGCGACCTCGTCGCGGAACGACGCTTCGACCTTGCTCGCGTTTTGCGGCGCCGAGATCGCTTGGACCGCGAACCGCGCGCCGTTGCTCTTCGCAGGCGCGTTGAACTGCGAGCCGACGCCGTAGCTCAGGCCTTCCTTGCCGCGGATCCGGCCGAACAGGCGCGAGCTCGCGCCCTGTCCGAGGATGTAATTGCCGAGCACGAGCGCCGGGAAGTCCGCGTGCGCATCGTTCATCGCGATTCGCTGGCCCGCGACGAAGATCGCGTTTTCCTTGTCAGGCGTCTCGAACACTTGGCTCACCGGTGCTGTAGGCGGATCGGGGAACGGCGTGAGCACCTCGGTGTAGGGCTTCGGGCTCTTCCAGCCGTCGAGCTCCTCGGCGATCAGCTTGGCGATCGCCTCAGGATCGAAGTCGCCGACGATGGCGACCTCGGCGTTCGAGGCTCCATAGAACCCGGCGTGGAAGTCGCGCAGGTTCTTGACGGTGGCGGAGGTGAGCGACGCTCGCTCTTCCTCGATGGTCGGCACGTAGCGGATGTCCGTCGGACCGTAGGGATTGCCGTGGCGCCCGAACGCGCGCCCGACAATCGCCTGCGGGTCGCTCTGCGCCGAGTCGAGGTCGGCGAGCGCTTCCGCGCGCAGTGTCTCGAGCTCGCTCTCCGGGAACGATGGCTTGCGCAGCACCTCGATCGCGAGCTTGAGCGCGGCGCCGAGATTCGCGCGCGTGCTCACGAGACTCGCGCCGACCTGGCCGCCGCCTCCGCCGACGTTGAGCTGGGTCTTTAGCTTGTCGAGCTCGTCCTGGATTTGCTCGCGTGTCTTGCTCGCGGTGCCGCGCGTCAGCATTTGCGAAGTGAGCGACGCGGTGCGCGCGTTGCCCGCGAGGCTGCGCTCGTCGCCGAAGTTCAGCCGAATGGAGGCGTTGACAGCGTCGCCGCGCGTCTCCTTCGGCAGCAGCGCGAGCTTCACGCCGCCGGGCAGATCGATCCGGGTTGTCCGTTGGTCGATGTTGGCGGGCGAGGCGTCGAACTCCTCGCCCTCCGAGCGCGCCGCGTCGCCCTTGTAACCCTCGAGCAGCGCGGCGAGCTTCGGCGTAGCGGGGATCTCGGTGCGATCCGGCTCGCCGGGGAGAAACAGGCCCACGGTGCGATTCGACGGCTTGAGGTACTGAAGCGCCGTGCGCTGCGCGTCTTCGGCCGTGGCCGTGCGCACGCGGTCGCGATCGAGGAACATCAGCCGCCAGTCGCCAATCGCGGCCCATTCGCTGAGCTGCAGCGCGACGGCCTGCGAGTTGTTCATTGCACGTTCGAAGGCCGACAGCGCGTTGTTGCGTGCGCGCTCGACCTCCTCGGAAGTGATCGGATGGGCTTTCAGGTCGTCGATCACCTTGAACATGGCTTCGCGCGCGGCGTCGAGCGACGCGTCTTTCTGCACGATCGCGACGAAGATCAGCGCCCCGGGGTCCTTGAGCTGCAAGGTTTGTACGCCGACCTCGGCGGCGAGGCCCGTCTCGACGAGCGCCTTGTAGATGCGGCCCGAGGGCTCGTCGGCGAGCACGCTCGCCGCGAGCTGCAGCGGCACGAAATCCGGGTGCGCGCCGGCCGCGCGCGTGATAGGCGGCCATGAGGATCTGGATGTCGCCGACGCGGCGGACGATGACCTCGCGCTCGCCGTCCTGCGACCGGCTCTTCGGTGTAGCTGTCCTCGAGCACGCGCGTGGGCTTCGGAATCGCGCCGAGGCTCTTCGCGATCAGCGCGAGCGCCTTTGCTTCATCGAAGCGCCCCGCGACGACGAGCACCGCGTTGTCGGGCTGATAGTGCTTCTTGTAGAACGCCTGCAGCCGTTCGATCGGCACGTTCTCGATGTCGCTGCGGCTGCCGATCGGCGAGCTTGCCGTAACCGTGCCAGTCGTAGGCGGCGCTCAGCACGCGCTGAAAGAGCACGCGTGACGGGTTGTTCTCGCCCGATTCGAACTCGTTGCGCACGACCGTCATCTCGCTGTCGAGGTCCGACTTGCGCACGAACGAGTTCACCATGCGGTCCGCTTCGAGGCCGATGGCCCACTCGAGGTTCGCGTCGCTCGCGTCGAACGTCTCGAAGTAGTTCGTGCGGTCCCAAGCGGTGGACCCGTTGAATTGCGCGCCGTGATCCTGCAGCTCGGCCATGATCTGCGTGTGTTGCGGCGAGCCCTTGAACAGCATGTGCTCGAGCAGATGCGCCATGCCGGTCTCGCCGTAGCCTTCGTCCACCGAGCCGACGAGATAAGTGACGTTCACCGTGACCGTGGCCTTCGACGCGTCGCGGAAGAGCAGCACGCGCAGCCCGTTGTCGAGCCGGTACTCCGTGATGCCTTCGACGCTCGTGACGAGCTGCGCGACCTTCCGGCAACGCGGGTTGCGGGGCCGGGGTGCAGCCGACGAGCAACGATCAGCGCGGTGATCGGAACGGCGAAGCGTAGCCAGAGCGCTTTCATGAGTGGTCCCCCGCGGACGATGGAACTACAGTAGCACAGCGTCGCGGGCTCCCAAGACCCGCGAAGAAATCTCCGGAAGGGGCGCGCGAGCGAGAACTTATGGCGGCAGCGGGCGCCTAATCCTGCTCACACGGTTGAGATCCGGGTGACGCATTTGCCCGGTGAGCCTCGGGTGACCCGAGCGCGCAGGGTCGTCACATTGAACGCACGACGTGTCGTCATGGTCTCAACCCGCAGAAGCACGAGGGAACGCGCGATGAACGAGCGATTCACGGGTCGAAGGGCCCATCTGCAGAGCGTGGAACGCAATCCAACCGAGTACGAGGCCGCCAGCCGCGAGGCGATCGTCGACCTGACGCGGCGCATGGAACATGCTTGGAATTCCGCCGACGGCAGTGCGTATGCGGCTTCGTTCACGCCGGACTGTGACTACATCGCGTTCGACGGCACGCACCTGCGCGGCCGCGACGCGAACGCTCGCCACCACCAACGGCTCTTCGATTCGGTACTCAGGAACACGCGGCTCGTTTTCGAGAGCACGCCGGCCGTGCGCTTCGTAGCGGACGACGTTGCGGTGGTGCACACCCTGGGGTCCGTGCTGTTCCCCTGGCAGCGTCACGTCACGTCGAAGCGGCGCTCGAATCAGACGCTCGTCGCCGTTCGCCGGCCCGAAGGTTGGCGCTTCACCGCGTTTCACAACACGCGCTACCGGCCAAGAGCCGTGCCGACGGGCGTGCCGCTGAAGCTGATCCTCGCTCTATTCCGGGCGCGAGTTTGGCTGTCTCGTAAGCGTCGCCGCCGCGCATAGCATCAGCAAGAACACGAAGAATTCGTAGCCGAGCGCGCCGCCGCCGCCGCCGCCTTCGTTCTCGCGCGCCTGCACGCTCACGCTGCGCGTCGCGGGTGTTGCGGCCGAGTTCCCCGAGAGGTCGGTCGCGTCATAGGTCAACGTGTAGGTGCCGAGGACCGACGGATTCATGGGATTCTTCAGCGTTACGCGCGAAGACACATCGCCGTCCGCCGTGTCGGTCGCGGTGGCGCCCGGGTCGACGAACGTATCGCCGACGATCAGTGTCATCGTGGGCGGGCCGCGGAGCTGGACGGTCGGGCCAGTAACGTCGCCTTGGCCGAAGTTCGCCGCGCCGTCGTTGAAGAACACGGAGACGCCGCCGCCCGCGATCACGGCGACATCGATGCGATCGTCGACGCTGAATTTGCCGGAGGCTGCCATCCGCGCGTCGGGGCTCTGCAGCTGCTGCGGGTGCAGCGCAAACGTGCCGCTCGCGGTGCCGGTGTTGGTGTAGACCTGGTCGCCGTTCGTGTTCACGACAAAGATGTCCGGGTCACTATCGATGTCGAAGTCCCCGAGCAGCACGCTCGACGTGGAGGCGGCGCCTAGTTGGCTGGCCAACGAGAACCCGCCGCCGACTCCGGGCGTGTTGAGGTAGACGAGATTGCCCGAGCCGGCGCGGCCGAAGACGAGGTCCACTCGGCCATCCTTGTTCAGGTCTGCGGCGGCCACCGACGTCGTAGCGCCGGTCGCGAGCGTGAGCTCGAGCGCCAGCGCGCCGGCCGTGTTGCGATAGACCGTCGCGCCAGAGGGGCCGCCGTTAGCGATGACGACCTCGGGTAACGGATCACCAAAGAGGTCGGCGACGACGACGTCGCGCCCGTCGCCGCTGCCGAACGCAGTGCGCACGAAAGTCGTGCCCGCGCTTTGGCTGAGATAAACCGCGTTCGCGACGTTGTTCGCGAATACCAGGTCCAAATACGAGTCGCCGTTGAGGTCGCCGATCGCGACCGCGCGGCTGTCCTCGCTCGGCGCGCCAATCGCTTCGGACGCGAACGACCCGCCGGAATTGCGGAAGATCCGGTTCGGCGCGCCGGCCGCCATCGCGACGACGACGTCTAGATCCGAGTCGCGATCGATGTCCGCTAGCGCGACGTCGGTACCCAAGGATTCTCCGCCGAGCACGATCGGCGTCGTCGACAGCGCACGTTTGTTCGGGTTCGCTGGGTCGACGGCGTCGAGCAGCACGATCGTGCCCTGAGCGGAGCTCGTCGCGATCGCGAGGTCGTCGAAATGATCGCCGTCCAAGTCGCCCGCGGCTGCGGCGCGTGCGGCGAGGCCTGAGATCACCTGCGCGGGCGTCGCGGTCACGCTCTGGGCGATGCTGAGCGAGGCCGTCGTACTGTTGTTCGCCGGCGTCTCGTCGACCGGCACGGGGCCGCTGATGGCCACCGTGGCGGTCGCGAGAACGTCGCCGGCCGACGCGCCGGTGCCCGTGGCGGTCAGAGTCGTCGAGGCCCCGCCAGCGAGCGCCCCGAGCGTGCAGACGAGATGCGAGTCGTTGCCCGACGCGGTCACGGTGCAACCCGCCGGCGCGGGCGCGATCTGGAACGGAGTGTTGCCCGAGAAGGTCGCGTCGAGCGTGAAGCCGCCGACCGCGACGTTCGGCGCGTTGTTGGTGATCGTGAAGACCCAATTCGCGGGTGCGTTCACGGCCACGGGGTTCGGAGCCGCGTTCGCCGCGACCGCGAGATCGGCACGGCCCGCGCGCAGCACGGTCAGGTTGAAGTGGCCGGGGATTGCGCTCACGGCGTCGCGAGCGACGAAGCTCACCGTGTAGGTTCCGGGCAGCCCAATACCGGAGATCGCTCCGGCGTTGCTCAGCGCGAGGCCGGCGGGCAACGCGCCACTCGCGGCGTAGGCGATGGCGCTCGCGGGTGTGTCGGAGTCGGCGACGAACTGTGTGAGGTCGAGGCTGAACGGCACGAGCTCGGTGGCGGTTTGGTCCGGGATCGGCTTGATCAGCGGCGGGTTGTCGACGAACTGAACCGTGATCTGGAACGTCTGCGCCACGGGCGGGGCGATTCCGTCGGACACGGTCATCGTCACGTTGTGCACGCCGACGTCGTCTTGGTCCGGAGTTCCGCGAATCGTCGCCGGCGCAACGAACGCGAGCCAAGCCGGTAGCGTCGGCGCTGCGACAGTGAGCGGGGTTCCGTCCGCGTCGGCCGCCGTGAGCGTGTACGAATAGGTCACGCCTTCCGGTACCGTCGTGGCCGGTGCGCTCGTAATGAACGGCAAGTCGTTGACGGGGGTGACGGTGATCGTCACCGTCGTCGTCGCGCTCGACTCGGCGCCGTCGCGCGCCTGATACGTGAACGTCGCGGTGCCGTTGAAGTTCAAGGCCGGGGTGTAGCTGAACGAGCCGTCGGCATTCAGTGTGACGCTGCCGCTCGTCGCGTTGCCGACGAGCGCTGCCGTGAGCGTGTCGCCGTCGGGATCCGTGTCGTTCGCGAGCACGCCGCGCGCGGGCACTGCGAGCGGCGTGTCCTCGTTCGTGGTGTACGCGTCGGCCGTCGCGACGGGCGGGTCGTTGCCGGGCGTGACGGTGATCGTCACGGTGGCCGCGGCGCTCGGCCCCGCGGCGTCGCTCGCCGTGTACGTGAAGCTGTCCGCGCCGTTGAAGCCCGCGTTCGGCGTGTAGGTGAACGAGCCATTCGCGTTGAGCACTACGCTGCCGCTCGTCGCGTTGCCGACGAGCGTTGCCGTGAGCGCGTTGCCGTCGGGATCCGTGTCGTTCGCGAGCACGCCAGGCGCGGGCACACTGAGCGGCGCGTCCTCGTTCGTCGTATAGGCGTCGGCGGTAGCGACCGGCGTGTCGTTGACGGCCGTGATCGTGATCGTCACGGTGGCCGCGCCGCTGGGGCCCGCTGCGTCGCTCGCCCTGTAGGTGAAGCTGTCCGTGCCATTGAAGCCCGCGTTCGGCGTGTAAGTGAACGAACCGTTCGCGCTCAGCGTCACCGTCCCAGAGGTCGCGTTCGTGACGAGCGCGGCGGTAAGCGGATCGCTGTTGGGATCGGTGTCGTTCGCGAGCACACCGGTTGCAGCGCTGACGGTCAGCGCTGTGTCCTCGGCCGTCGAGTAGCTGTCGGGCGCTGCCACGGGCGGGTCGTTGCCGGCGCGCACCGTGATGGTGACCGTGGCCGCGCCGCTCTGGGCGCTGCCGTCGCTCGCTCTGTACGTGAAGCTATCGGTGCCGTTGAAGCTCGCGGTCGGCGTGTACGTGAAAGAGCCGTTCGCCGCGAGCGCGAGCGTGCCGTGCGCGACGTTCGTCACCAGCACGGCCGTGAGCGGGTTGCTGTCCGCGTCGGTGTCGTTCGCGAGGACGCCGTTCGCCGCAGCTACCGCGAGCGGCGTGTCCTCGTCCGTCGAATAGCTGTCGGCGACGGCGGCGGGCGCGTGGTTCGCCGCGGTCACGGTGATCGCGACCGTCGCCTCGTTGCTTTGCGCCGTGCCGTCGCTCGCGCGGTATTTGAACGAGTCGTTCCCGCTGAAGCCTGCGGTCGGCGTATAGATGAACGAGCCGTTCGCGGCGAGCGCGAGCGTGCCGCTCGCCGCGGTGCTCGTGAGCACGGCCGTGAGCGCGTCCCCATCTCCGTCGGTATCGTTCTTGAGCACGCCGTCCGCGGCCGCGACCGTGAGCTGCGTGCTCTCGGTCGTCGAGTAGCCGTCGTTGACCGCGCTCGGCGCGTCGTTCGTTCCGGCGACTGTTAGCGTGACCGTGACCGGCGCGCTCATCGCGCTGCCGTCGCTCGCCTGGTAGGTGAACTGGTCCGTGCCGGTGAACGCGGGCGCGGGGTCGTACCGGAACCCTCCGTTTGGATCGAGTTGCAGCGTGCCGTGCGCGACGCTCGTCGCGACGAGCGCGGTGAGCGGATCGCCGTTCGGATCCGTGTCGTTCTTGAGCACGCCGTCCGCGGCCGCGACCGTGAGCTGCACGCCTTCGGTCGCCGCGTACGTCTCCGGTACGCCGACCGGCGTGCCGTTGACGCTCACGGTGATCGTGAACGGTTGTTGGACGGTAGTCGTCCCGTCCGAAGCCTCGAGCACGACCGGATTCGCGCCGCCGTTCAATGCGGCGGGCACGCCCGACAGCGTCGCGGTGCGGTTGCCGTTGTCGACGAGCGTGAGCCAGGCGGGCAGCGTCGGCGCGGTGATGATGATCGTGTCGAGCGGCTCGAGGTCCGCGACCGTGATCGAATAGGAATAGGCCGAATTTGCGGCTGCGGAGGTGACCGGAGCGCTCGAGAACGACGGCGGTAGCAGGCCTTGAGCGGCCGCGACGTTCGCAATGGAAATGACGAAGAGTGTGGCCACGAGCCACACCGTTCTGATCCCGCGTAACGCAGTGGCTGCGTCTTGCAGCATCGTAGACCTCCGTGCTGATGACCAAATGCACAAAACGTGCCGCGCGTACGCGGGGCGTGAGCCGCGGGTTTCCGACCAGGGGAAGCCCTCAGTTCTTGCGTTGCGCTCGCAAGAGCTCAACGGGCCGTGTAAAGAACGCCGGCACCCACCGGCGACGAATCGCACAAAGTGAGCCGCTATTTTGTAAAAGCGCGAAGCCGACCGTGGCCGGCGGCGACCTTCAGTCTTCGCGTTGACCCATCAAGGGGGAGAAACGCTGCTTGCTCAAGGCGCGGGCGCCGCGAGCTTCTGGGTCACGTACGCCGCGACGTCACGGATCTGGTCGGCCGTGAGCGTGCCGCCGAACGGCGGCATGTCCTTGCGGCCTTCGCTTACCGTCTGCAGCACGACCCCGTTGCTCCGCATCGCCTTCAGCGTCGGCCCGCCTCCGTGGCCGCCTTCGCCCTGCTCGCCGTGGCAGAACATGCAAGCGGTATCGTAAACCATCTTGCCCGCGTCCGCGTTCGGCGGCCCGCTCGTGCCGGGCGCGAACGTCAGCAACGCGCCCGCGGGTTGCGCGGGCTCGAGCGTGCCGTCCAGGCCGAAGAGCCAGAGGCTGTCACCGCGTGCGGTGCCCGCAAACAGGTTGCCCGCGGAGTAGGCGAGCACGTACTGCTTGCCGTCGTGCTCGAACACTGTCGCGGGCGCGTTCATGCCGGCCCCGGTCTGGAATTCCCAGAGCTTGCTCCCGTTGCTCGAGTCGAGCGCCGTGAGGCGGCCGTCGTTGCGGCCGACGAACACGAGTCCGCCCGCTGTCGCGACGGAGCCGCTGTAGCATTGCTCGCCCCATTGCTGCTGCCACACGAGCTTGTTCGTGCGCATGTCGAGGGCCGCGAATACTCCGAGCGTGTGCAGATGAAACCCGCCGATGCCGCCCGCGATGTATCCCGCGCCCTCGGCGGGCCGCTCGGCGGTGACCTCCTGCGACAAGTACGACCAAATTCGATCGACCGCGCACACGAACAGATGGCCGGCGTTCGCGTCGTAGGAGCTCGGCGGCCAGTTCACGCCGCCGGGCGGGCCGGGCTTCATGAGCGTCGGCGCGGTCCAAAACGGCGTGAAGATCTTGCCCTCGTTGACGAGCGTCGTGCCTTCCGGAGCGATCGGAATGGACTGCGGGATGAACGCGTCGCCGCGCGGGAAGGGTTGCGTCGGCGCCGTACCCTGGCGCGGCTCCTGAAGCACGGGCCGCTCGTCGATGCCGATGAGCGGCTCCCCCGTCGTGCGATCGAGGATGTACACCCAGCCGGTCTTGCTCGCTTCGGCGATACCCTTGCGCAGGGCGCCGTCGATCGTCACGTCGAACAGCGTCACGGGCGACGCCGCGTCGTAGTCCCAGATGTCGTGATGCACCTGCTGGTAATGCCAGCGGTATTTGCCCGTCTTCGCGTCGACGGCGACGATCGACGTCGAGAACAAGTTGTCGCCCTTGCGGATCGAGCCGTTGTAGTCGGGACCGGGATTGCCGGTCGCGAAGTACAAGAGGCCGAGCTCGGGGTCGACCGCGGGCGTGTTCCACACGGGCGCGCCGCCGTCCTGCCAGATATCGTTGTCTTGCGGCCAGGTGTCGTGACCGACCTCGCCCGGACCGGGGATCGTGTAGAACGTCCAGACGAGCTTGCCGTCCTTCGCGCTGAACGCTTTCACGCGGCCGCGGATGCCGCGCTCGCCGCCCGCGAATCCCGTGACGACGAGGCCGTCGTAGTAGAGCGGGGCGCTCGTGATCGTGTAGCCCTCTTGCCAGCGCTCCGCTTGAGTCGACCAAAGCACTTTGCCCGTGCGCTGGTCGAGTGCGACGAGCTTGCCGTCGAGCTGGCCCGCGAACACCTTGCCGTCGCCGAGTGCGACGCCGCGGCTCGTCCAGCCGCAGCACACCGCGCTGTTCTTCGGATCGAGGTTGGCGCGGTAGTCCCAGAGGATCTCGCCCGACTCGACGCTCACCGCGAACACGTCGTTCGCGCCCGTCGACACGTAGATCACGCCGCGATAGACGAGCGGCTGAGCCTCGCCGGAGTACTGCGGGCCGAGGCCCGAGCCGCGCAGGTGAGTGCGCCACACTCCTTTGAGCGTGCCGACGTTGTCGCGGTTGACGCTCGTGAGCGGCGACCAGCGCCGATTGCCGAGATCCCCGCCGTTGGTGACCCAGTCCGTCGTCGGAGCGGCGGCGAGATCCTTCGGCGCGAACGCCGGCGCACGTTTGATCGACTGCGCATGCGCTTGACCGACGGCTACGACGCCGAGCAGCGCCGCGACAGAGCAGACGTTCGATCGCATCGATCGTTTCCTCACTGTTTGCCGGGCGGCGCGGCGTCGAGCGTGCCGTCGAGCGCGAACAGCCAGACGCTGTCGCCTTTCGCGGAGCGCGCGAACACGCTGCCGCCCGAGTACGCGACGACGTACTGCTTGCCGTTGTGCTCGAACACGCTCGCGGGCGCGTTCATACCCGCGCCCGTTTGGAATTCCCAAAGCTTCTTGCCGCTCCCCGAGTCGAGCGCCATGAGGCGGCCGTCGCTGCGGCCGACGAACACGAGCCCGCCGCCCGTCACGACGGAGCCGCTGTAGCACGCCTCCGGCCACTGCTGCTGCCACGCAATCTTGTTCGTGTGCAGGTCGAGCGCCGTGAATGTGCCGAGACCCGGGATCGAATGCGCGCCGAAGTTGCCGCCGATGTACTCCGCGCCTTCGGGCAACGGGTCCGCCGTGATCTCCCACGCGCGGAACACCCCCGCGCGATCGCCCGCGCACACGTAGAAGTAGCCGCTCTGCGGGTCGTAGGAGCTCGGCGGCCAGTTCGCGCCGCCCGTGATGCCGGGCTTCGCGATCACGTAGTCGGTCCAATACGGCGTGAACACGCGGCCGCCGTTCACGAGCTTTTGGCCTTCGGGCGCGATGTCGATCGACTGCGGAACGAACGCGTCGCCGCGCGGGTGCGGCTGCGTGGCCGCCGTGAGTTGCCGCGGCTCTTGCATCACGGGCTTCTCGTCGATGCCGAGCAGCGGTTGCCCGTTCGTGCGGTCGAGCAAGTACACCCAGCCCGACTTGTTCGCCTCGGCGATACCTTTGCGCGGCTTGCCGTCGATCGTGAGATCGAACAGCACTACGGGATTGCCGCTGTCGTAGTCCCAGAGGTCGTGATGCACCTGTTGGTAGTGCCAGCGGTATGCGCCCGTTTTCACGTCGAGCGCCATGATCGACGACGTGAATAAATTGTCGCCCTTGCGCACGGCGCCGTTGAAGTCGGGACCCGGGTTCGCGGTGGAGAAATAGAGTAGGCCGAGCTCGGGGTCGACGGCTGGCGTTTGCCACACGGTGCCGCCGCCGTCCTTCCAGACATCGTTGTCTTGCGGCCAGGTTTCTGCCCCAAGCTCTCCGGGCCCCGGGATCGTGTAGAAGCTCCAGAGGAGCTTGCCGTCCTTCGCGTCGTACGCCTTCACGCGGCCGCGCACTCCGCGCTCCGCGCCCGTGAAGCCGCTGATCAGCATTCCGTCGTAGTAGAGCGGGGCGCTCGTGATCGTGAACCCTTCTTCCCAGCGCTCCGCCTGGATCGACCAGACGAGCGCTCCGGTCTTCTCGTCGAGCGCCACGATCTTGCCGTCGAGCTGGCCTTGGAACACCTTGCCGCCGCCGACGGCGACGCCGCGATTCGTCCAGCTGCAGCACACCGTGCCGACCTCGGGCAGGTTCGCTTTGTAGCTCCAGAGCACTTTGCCCGACTCGACGCCGATCGCGAACACGTCGTTCGCGCCCGTCGCGACGTAGACGATGCCGTTCGCGACGATCGGCTGCGCCGAGTTCGAATAGCGCGGGCCGACGCCCGAGCCGTCGAGCCGCGCGCGCCACACGCCCTTGAGCGTCGCGGCGTTGTCGCGGTTGATCGCGTTGAGCGGCGAGTAGCGCTGGTTGTACCAATTGCCGCCGTTCGTGGGCCACGAATCCGTCGGCGGCGCGACGTGCGATTTCGCGGCTGCGGTGTGCCGTGCGTTCGACTGCGCGTTAGCGGCGATGCACGCGAGCGTCAGCGCGAGCGCGACCGCGACCGCGGATAAGAGCTTCGACTTCATCGCCGATCCCCTCGAGTCAACTCAAGCGTAGTTAGTGCGGCAGCTTCGTCGCGACGTACGCCGCGACGTCGCGAATTTGCGCCGGCGTCAGCGCCGCGCCGAACGACGGCATGTCCTTGCGGCCTTCGCTCACCGTCTGAATCACGACCGCGGCACTGCGCGCATCCAGGAGCGGTTTGCCGCCGCCGTGGCCGCCTTCGCCCTGCTCGCCGTGACAGAAAGTGCACGCGGTTTCGTAGACAGTCTTGCCGGCCTCTGGATCCGCCGTACCTTCCGCTTCGCGCGTGAACATCATCGCGGCGCCCGCGACGGGCGCCGGATCGAGCGTGCCGTCGAGCCCGAACAGCCAAACGCTGTCGCCTTTCGGCGAGCCAGCGAACAGGTTGCCCGCGGAGTACGCGACGACGTATTGCTTGCCGTCGTGCTCGAACACCGTCGCGGGCGAGTTCATGCCGGCGCCGGTTTGGAACTCCCACAGCTTCGTGCCGTCGGCCGAGTCGAGCGCCGTGAGCCGCCCGTCGTTGCGGCCGACGAACACGAGGCCGCCCGCGGTCGTCGTCGAGCCGCTGTAGCACTCCTCGGGCCAGTGCTGCCGCCAGACGATCTTGTTCGTCCGCATGTCCATTGCAGCGAAGACGCCGTGCTTCGGGAGCGGCGACGCGCCGAAGATTCCGGCCACGTAACGCTCGCCGGGCGGCGGCTGACCGTCGTCGATCGCTTCAGCGCGGAACGTGCCGATGCGATCTTGCGCGCAGACGTACAGATAGCCGCTCGCGGGATCGTACGAGCTCGGCGGCCAGTTCACCCCGCCGCTGATCGCGGGCTTCATCGCGATCGTCTGATCCGTCCAGAACGGCGTGAAGATCTTTCCGCCGTTGACGAGCTTGAAGCCTTCCGGCGGGATCTCGATCGAATGCGGCACGAACGCGTCGCCGCGCGGGTAGGGCTGCGTCGCGGCGGTCGCCTGGCGCGGCTCCTGCGGCACGGGCTGCTCGTCGACGCCGACGAGCGGCCTGCCGGTCGTGCGGTCGAGGATGTAGACCCAACCCGTCTTGCTCGCTTCGGCGATTCCTTTGCGCGCAACGCCGTCGTACTGAAGATCGAACAGGACGACCGGGCTCGGGCCGTCGTAATCCCAGATGTCGTGATGCACCTGCTGGAAGTGCCAACGATATTTGCCGGTCTTCGCCTCGATCGCGACGATCGATGCCGAGTACAGGTTGTCGCCCTTGCGCACGCCGCCGTTGTAGTCGGGGCCCGGGTTGCCGGTGGAGAAGAAGATGAGTCCGAGCTCCGGATCGACGGCGGGCGTTTGCCACACCGACGCGCCGCCGTGTTGCCAGACCTCGTTGTCCTGCGGCCAGGTCTCGTGGCCCGGCTCGCCGGGTCCAGGGATCGTGTAGAACGTCCAGGCAGGCTTGCCGTCCTTCGCGTTGAAAGCCTTCACGCGGCCGCGTATGCCGTATTCGGCGCCCGCGAAGCCCGTGATCACGAGGCCGTCGTAATAAAGAGGCGCGCTCGTGATGCTGAGCCCGTCCTGCCAACGCTCGGCCTGCACGGACCAGGCGACTTTGCCGGTTCGCTGGTCGAGCGCGACGAGCTTGCCGTCGAGTTGGCCGACGAACACCTTGCCATCGCCTAGCCCCACGCCGCGGCTCGTCCAGCCGCAGCACACGACGTCGTTCGTTTCGTCGAGCTTCGCCTCGTACGACCAGAGAATCTCGCCGCTGTCGACGCTGATCGCGAACACGTCGTCCGCGCCGGTGACGATATAGACGACGCCTTGATAGACGAGCGGCTGCGCCTCGCCCGAATACTTGGTGCCGACGCCGGAGCCGCGCAGGCGCGTGCGCCACACGCCCTTGAGCTTCGCGACGTTGCCGCGGTCGATCGCCGCGAGCGGCGAATACCGCTGGTTGTACCAGTTGCCGCCGTTCGTTGCCCAGCTCTGCGTGGGCGGCGCGACGAGCGCGGCGCGCGCGAACGCGGGCGCGCGCGGAATCGTAAGCGCGCGCTCCGTCGGCTGTGGGCGCGCCGCCGCGCGCGGAATCGTCGACGCGCTCTCGGTCGTCTGCGCGCGCGCTGCCGGAGCAGCGCCGCACGCGAGCGCGGCGATCGCGAGGCAAGCCTTGAGAATCGTGCTCATCGTCGTCTCCCCCGAAACGAAAACGGCAGGTCGTTCTTAAGTTGCGGCGCGATTAGGTCGTGCCTTTGAAGTGCTCCACGCCGGGCTTGAACTTCTTGTCGTCGAGGAACGCCTTCATCGCGTTCGCGCGGTTCTTGCCGGAGCCGAAATTCAGAGCTTCGCCCATCTTCGCGTAGAGATAGTCGGCCGACACTTCCCAATCCATGTACTGCACGCGCTTCATTGCGATCTTGATGCCGCGCAGCACCGTTTGATTCTTGCCGAGCAGAACCGTTGCCAGCTTCCGCGTTCGAGCTCGGAGCTTCTTGCGCGGCACGGACTCGTTCACGAGCCCCATCTCCGCCGCTTGCTTGCCGGTGAACGTCTCGCCGGTCATCGCGTAGTAGAGCGCCTTGCGGTAGCCGATCGTCTCGGCCGTCGCCTTCGTCACGTTGCCGGCCGGGATGATGCCCCAGTTGACCTCGGAGAGGCCGAACGTCGCCTCGTCGGCCGCGATCGCGAGGTCGCATGCGACCATCGGCGTGAAGGCTCCGCCGAAGCACCAGCCGTTCACCATCGCGATCGTCGCCTTCGGGTAGTCGCGTAAGCGCCGCCACTGCCATTCCTCGGCCGTGCGCCGGACGCTCAGGATCGTCGTGTCGGGCGCGCCGTCGGTTTCGCGGAAGTACTCCTTGAGGTCCATGCCGGCCGCGAACGCATCGCCCTTGCCCGTGAGCACGAGCACCGCGCAGCGGTCGTCGGTCGCGAGCGCCTCGACGGTGCGGCGCATCTCTTCGTTGAGCGCCGGGCTCATCGCATTGCGCTTCTCCGGGCGATTGAACATCACCCACGCGATCCCCTCGTCGAACTCGACCAGCACGAGCTTGCCCCAGGGTTCCTTCTTTCGAGCCATTCACCGTCTCCTCAGAGTCTTTGTGCGCGGCCATGCGCGGCCGGCAAAGGTTGCCGTAGCTTGAGATCCCACGCCTTGGATTCAGATACTTGACGCCCCCTGCCGGGTGCGTCCGCCGATCCCTCGAATCCTGCCCGCCGTGCGGCTGTTGTAGGCTATGCGCTTACGCTTTAAAGTCCAACACGGTCCGAGCAGTACACCTGCCAGTCTATCAAGGAGTCGCGCCGCCCGCGCACTGTTCGCGGACGGACGGAGGTTCGCTATATGGCATACGATTTATTGGGCAAGAACTTCACCCCTCCCGACATCCACGGCAAAGTCACCGGCAAGGCCAAGTACGCGGAAGACTTCCGGGCCGAGGGCATGACGTTCTGCCGGCTGCTGCTCTCCCCGATGCCGCATGCCCGCGTGCGCAACATCGATACGAGCGAAGCGCTCGCGATGCCCGGTGTATTCGGGATTCTCACGGCCGACGAGGTGCCGGCGCAGCCGCAGCCGGGCGATCAGATCCTCACGAACGAGCCGATGTTCGTCGGCCAGCCGATCCTCGCGGTAGCGGCGGTCGACGAGACGACTGCGCAAGACGCGATCGACAAGATCAAGATCGACTTCGAGGAGTTGCCGTTCACCGTCGACCCGCTCGTGAGCTTGTTCCCGGGCGGCCCGGATGCGCGCACGGACGGCAACGTGATCGACAACCGCTTGACCGGCCCGCCGCGATTCATGAAGGCGAAGTGGGCTGCGGGCGACTTCGCGCGCGCGCAGGAAGGCCAGCTGCCCACGGGCGAGCCCGTCGTCGAGTGGTCGTACGGCGACATCGAGGCGGGCTTCAAGAAAGCCGCGCTCGTGCTCGACGAAACCTTCGTCACGGCCGGCATGTCGCACCATTCGATGGAGCCGCGCTCGGCGATGTCGTATTGGGAAAACGGCAAGTGCTTCGTCTACGGCTCGACGCAGAGCCAGAGCTTCGTGGTCCCCGGTCTCGCCGGCTACATCGGCATCGAGCCCGCGAATCTCGTGTACGTCGCCGAGACCTGCGGCGGCGGCTTCGGCTCGAAGGGCTCCGCGTATCCGATCATGGCCGTGCCCGCGCACATGTCGAAGAAGATCGGCAAGCCCGTGATGATGCGGATCAGCCGCGCGGAGGAGTACTTCCTCGGCGCCGCGCGCACGGGTTTCCAGGGCCGTATCCGGATGGGCTTCGACAAGACCGGCCGAGTGACGGCAGCCGACCTTTATATCGTGCAAGAGAACGGCCCGACCGTTGGATTCCCCGATTGGCCGTCGTCGGGCGAGACCGTGTCGATTCTCTATCAGCCGCCCGCGATGCGCTTCCGCGGCCTTGCGGTGATGACCAACACGCCGCCGCGCACCGCGCAGCGCGGTCCCGGCCACAACCAGACCGTGTCCGCGATCGAGCCGCTGATCGACAAGGCCGCGAAGCAGCTCGGGATCGACCGCTACGAGATCCGCCGGCTCAACGGTCCGCCGATGAACGCGAAGTACGGCGAGAACCAAGGGCCCGTCACGAGCTGCTACCTCGAGGAAGCGCGCGCGAAAGGCGCGGCGCTCTTCAACTACGAGGAGAAGAAGAAGCTCAGCGGTCAGAAGAACGGCACGAAGGTCACGGGCATCGGCTTGGGGCAGGCGTTCCACCCCGCCGGTTTCGCGGGCTTCGACGGCCTCGTGCGGATCACGCCGGACGGCAAGGTCCACCTGCACAGCGGCGTCGGCAACCTCGGCACGTACTCGCACACGGGCACGTCTCGTATTGCCGCCGAGGTGCTGAAGGCGAACTGGGACAACTGCATCGTCGAGCGCGGCGACACCCGCAAGGGCTTGCCGTGGAACATCGGCCAGTTCGGCAGCAACACGTCGTTCACGATGGCGCGCACGAATTACGTCGCCGCGATGGACGCGGTCGCCAAGCTCAAGGAGATCGCGGCGAAGGACCTAGGCGGTGCGCCGGCCGACTACGACATCGGCGGCGAGAAGGTGTTCAAGAAGTCCGATCCGAGCAAGAGCCTCACGTACGCGCAGGCCGCGCAGCGCGCGATCGAGCTCGGCGGCAAGTTCGACGGCCACGAGAACCCGACCGACATCAATCCGATGACGGCGGGCGCGGCGACGATGCTCGCGGGCTCGGGTCTCATCGGCGTCGCTAAGGACAACTTGCCGATCACGGCGCAGCCCGCCGCGTTCGTCGCGGGCTTCTGTCAGATCGAGCTCGACACCGAGACGGGCAAGTTCGAGATCATCGACTATCTCGCCGTCGCCGACTGCGGCACCGTGATCCACCCGATGGGTCTCGCGACCCAGATCAAAGGCGGCGCGACGATGGGCTTCGGCCTCGCGACGCTCGAGCGGCACATCTACGACCCGCAGAACGGGTTGCCGGGCACGGTGGGCCTGTATCAGGCGAAGCCGGCGAGCTACCTCGACGTGCCGTCGGTGTTCCGCACCGACGCCGTGGACAAGCCGGACCCGCAGAGCCCGCTCGGCACGAAGGGTATCGGCGAGCCCGTGATGGGCGCGGGCGCGTCGGCGCTGCTGTGCGCAATCTCCGATGCGCTCGGCGGCGTCTACTTCAATCGCGTGCCGATCACGCCGGATCAGATCGTGAACGCTCTGGCCGGCCGCGCCCAGTCGCACAAGCCGCTGCAGGTCAACACGGCCTAACGCATACGATGCCTCGGTCGGAGGTCGGCGAGCGGCTCGTCCGCCAGGCAGCGGCCCTCGTGCCGCTGCTGCGGGCGGGCGCGCCGGCGGCCGAGCAGGCGCGGCGCTTGCCTCGCGAGACCTTCGACGCGCTCGCCGCCGCGGACGTCTTCCGGATGACTGCGCCGAAGCGCTTCGGCGGTTTCGAAGCGGACTTCCTCACGCAATGCGACGTGCTCGCCGAGGTCGCGCGCGGTTGCCCGTCCGCGTCGTGGGCTTCGACGATCCTGTCCGCGATGTCGTGGCTCGTCTCGGGATTTCCCGACGAGGCGCAAGAAGAGATCTTCGACAAGCGCGACCCGCGCATCAGCGGTGTCTTCTCGCCGACCGGTACCGCGGTACGCAAGAACGGCGGCTACGTCGTGAACGGCCGATGGGGCTACAACACGGGCGGCCACGGCGGCGAGTGGACCGTGATCACCGCCGTTCTCGTGGAGAACGGCAACCCCGGAATGCCGCACAGCTGCATCGTGCGGGCCGGCGAGCTCGAGCGGCTCGACGATTGGCACGCGAGCGGCATGGCCGCGACGGGCAGCAGCACGGTGGTCGCGAAGGATTTGTTCGTGCCGGCGCATCGTGCGCTGCCGCTGCCGGAGCTCGTCGAAGCGCGCTATCCGCAGCGCCACAACTCCGCGAATCCGTATTTCAACTATCCGCTCGCCACCGTGCTCACCGCGAACGCCGCGGGCACGCCGGTCGGAATTGCGCGCGGCGCGCTCGAGCTGTTTCTCGACAAGCTACCGGGGCGCGCGATCACCTACACGACGTACGCGAGCAAGATCGAGGCGCCCGTCACGCATCTGCAGGTGGGCGAGGCGGCGCTCGCGATCGATTCGTCCGACGCGCACATGCGGCTCGCGTGCGCGCAAGTCGACGACTCGCGCGGCGCGCTGACGAGACTTGCACGGATCAAGGTGCGCGCGCACGTCGGTGCGGCGACGCGCTACGCGCGCGCCGCCGTCGACTCGTTGTTCTATGCGAGCGGCGCATCCGCGATCCAGGCGAGCGTCCCGATCCAGCGCTTCCAGCGCGACATGCAGGCGCTCGCGAACCACGCGATCATGCATCCGCAGACGAACGAGGAGCTCTACGGCCGAGTGCTCTGCGGGCTCGAGCCGAATACGTTCTTGTATTGACGCGGCAGGCGTCGGATCAGGTCGGTGTCGGCGACTCGCCGATCACGAGCGTCGTCGGCGTTGCGTAGCGGTGCGGCGGCACGGGCAGGTTGCGCGGCGCCGGGCCGCGGATCACACGACCCGCGTAGTCGAAGCCCGATTGATGACACGGGCAGATGAATCCGCCGGGCCACCAGTCGCCCACGATCCGCTTGCCGTCCGCGTCCTTGTGCTGCGGCACGCAGCCCAGGTGGGTGCAAACGCCGCGGAGCACGAGGTACTCGGGATTCGCCGCGCGGTTCGTCGGGTCGACGTACTCCGGGTCCTTGTAATCGGGATCGGGCGTCGTATCGAACGCGAGCGATTGCGTCGCCGCGAGCGTCGCGAGCATCTCCGGAGTTCTGCGGAGCACGAGCATCGTCGCGCCGCGATAGAGAAACGTGCCGACGCTGCCCGGCGCGATGCGGCTCAAGTCCACTTCGATCGGATTGCCGAGCGCGCGTGCCTTCGCGCTCGGCAGGAAGCTCTTCACGAACGGGATCGAGCCGAAGAATGCGGCGACGCCGCTCAGGCCCGTGAGCGACAGCCGCAAGAATCCTCGTCGTTCCATGGTTCGGGGTTCCTTTCAGGTATGCGCGCGCGAGGTTAACTCCACTCGACGGAGCGCGTCCATCGGGGTATATCATCGGCCTTCCACGCGAAGAAGGAGAGACTCCCATGAGCGCCGTTCCGCAGCAGAAAACCGAGTACTCGATCAAGCATTCCGATTCGTTCTTCATCGGCGGCAAGTGGGTGAAGCCTACGGGCAGCGGGAAGCTGAACGTGATCTCGCCCGTCACGGAGCAGGTCGTGATGACTTTCCCGGAGGCGACGCCGGCCGACGTCGACCGCGCGGTCGCGGCCGCACGCGAGGCGTTCGACAAGGGGCCGTGGCCGCGGATGTCGCCGCAGGAGCGCGGCGCCGCGCTGCTCAAGGTCGCGGCGAATCTCAAAGCACGCCTGCCCGAGCTCGCGCAGGTGTGGACCACGCAGGTCGGCGCGCCGATCAGCCTCACGCGCTATCTCTCGGGGCAGCCGCCCGAGCTCTTCGAGTACTACGGCAAGCTGATCCAGTCCTACGCGCTCGTCGACGAGCGCAGGGGCGGTCACGGTGAACGCGTGCGCGTCGTGAAGGAGCCCATCGGCACCGTCGCGGCCATCACGCCGTGGAACGCGCCGCTCGTGCTGCTCTGCTACAAGGTCGCAGCGGGGCTCGCCGCGGGCTGTACGATCGTCGCCAAGCCCGCGCCCGAGACGCCGGCTGACGCGTACATTCTCGCCGAATGCATCGAGGCCGCGGGTTTGCCGCCCGGCGTGTTCAACCTCGTGCCGGCCGGCCGCGAGACGGGCGAGTATCTGATCCGTCACGCAGGCATCGACAAGATCAGCTTCACGGGCAGCTCCGCGGCCGGCAAGCACATCGCTGCGGTCGCGGCCGAGCGGCTCGCGCGCACGAGCTTCGAGCTCGGCGGCAAGTCGGCCGCTATTGTTTTAGACGACGCGGACGTCGGCCACGTGCTGAAGAGCCTCGTGCCGTTCTCGATGCCGATCACGGGTCAAGTGTGCTTCTCGCTCACGCGCGTGCTCGTGCCCGAGAAGCGCAAGAAGGAGGTGCTCGACGCGTACGTCGGCGCCGTGAGCGGCGTGAAGGTCGGCGATCCGCAGGATCCCGCGACGCAGATGGGCCCGCTCACGATGGAGCGGCAGCTGAAGCGCGTGCAGGGCTACATCGCGAAGGGTAAAGAGGAGGGCGCGAAGCTCGTGCTCGGCGGCGGCCGGCCGAAGGGCTTCGACCGCGGCTACTTCGTCGAGCCGACGGTGTTCAACGACGTCGAGACGTCGATGACGATCGCGCGCGAGGAGATCTTCGGGCCGGTGGTCTCGTTCATCACGTACAAGAACGTGGACGACGCGCTCGAGAAGGCGAACAGCACGATCTACGGCCTGCACGGTGCGGTGTACACGCAGGACCCCGAGCGCGGCTACGAGGTCGCGCGGCGCGTGCGCTCCGGCAGCGTCACCGTCAACGGCCTCATCGTCGACCCGACGATGCCGTTCGGCGGATTCAAGCAGTCGGGCACGGGCCGCGAAGGCGGCATCGAGGGGCTCGATCCGTACTTCGAGCTGAAGACGGTCTACTTCGCCTGAGCACGGCGCGCGGCTCGCAGCGTGCGGGCCACGCGTGCTCGGGCTCGCGGCCGCGCTAGTCCCAGCGCGGCTCGCTCGACAGCGCTTGCGCGTGCGTGCTCCAACCCGAGCCCATGCCGTACGGCACGCCGTGCAGCACCGACTCGACGGGCCCGATGAGGCCGCGCTCGATCTTGAACACCTCGGCGATCTGCCAAGTCCACGGCACGGCCGAGCCCGATCGGAACGGGACACGCGGGGCCCCGAGGGGGGATAATCAGCCGCCATATTCAAACGGATCAAGCGGGAGGCGCGGCGATGAAATCGGCACGTCGACAGGTCCTGCGCGCGGGCGGGGCCGCCGCGGTCTTGGGCGCTTTGGGTATCTATTCGCTGAGCCGCCGCGGCGACGCGGCGGAGCCTGCGACCTTCGAGGTCACGCACACCGAGGAGGAATGGCGAAAGATACTGAGCCCGAACGCGTTCAAGGTGCTGCGCGAGGAAGCCACGGAGCGCCCGGGCTCGAGCCCGCTCAACAACGAGCACCGCAAAGGGATCTTCAGCTGCGCTGGCTGCGACCTCGAGCTTTTCTCGTCCGACACGAAATTCGAGAGCGGCACCGGTTGGCCGAGCTTCTGGCAGCCGCTCGACAACGCGATCGGCACGACGACGGACCGCAGCTACGGAATGGCGCGCACTGCGGTGCATTGTCGCCGCTGCGGCGGCCACTTGGGCCACGTGTTCAACGACGGCCCAAAGCCGACGGGCCTGCGCTACTGCATGAACGGTCTCGCGATGAAATTCGTGCCCGCCTGACGGTCTAACGGCGCATGGTGCTGTTCGTCCTCGCGTTCCTCGGCGGTGTGCTCACGATCCTGAGCCCCTGCATCCTGCCGGTGTTGCCGTTCGTGTTTACGCGTACCGATCAGTCGTTCAGACGCAGCGGCTTGCCGCTTTTGGTCGGCATGGCTGTCACGTTCGCCGCGGTCGCGACGCTTGCGGCCGTCGGCGGCGGCTGGGTGGTGCGCGCGAATCAATGGGGACGGTGGATCGCGCTCGCGCTCGTGCTGCTGTTCGGCCTCGCGCTGCTGCTGCCGAGCCTTGCGGACCGCTTGAGCCGCCCGTTCGTGGCGCTCGGCAACAGACTCTCGAATACCGCGGCGCGCCGCGAGGGCAGCCCCGGTTCGTCGCTGCTGCTCGGCGTCGCGACCGGCATGCTCTGGGCGCCGTGCGCGGGGCCGATCTTGGGGCTGATCCTCACGGGTGCTGCGCTGCGCGGCGCGAACGCGCAGACGTCGCTGTTGCTGCTCGCGTTCGCAGCCGGGAGCGCCGTGTCGCTCGCCGCCGCGCTACTGCTCGGCGGCAAGGTGTTCGCGGCGCTGAAGCGCTCGCTCGGAGCGGAGGAGTGGATCCGCCGCGCGCTCGGCGGCGCCGTCGTGGTCGGCGCGCTCGCGATCGCGTTCGGCCTCGACACGGGCTTCCTCGCACGCGTCTCGACCGCGAGCACGACGCGGCTCGAAGAGATGCTGTTCGCGCGGTTCATGCCGGACCGGAGCAAGCCCGAGGACGACGTCCTGTTGCCCGGGCCCGCAATGTCCGGCAACGGTGCCGGCAATGGAGCAATGATGTCGAGCAACAACGCCGCCATGCAGGGCGGCGGCGCGATGATGTCCGCACGCGGCGCCGCCGGCGCGTTGCCGGTCGAGGGCATGATGCCCGCGCTCGACGGCGCGACGCGGTGGCTCAACTCCGAGCCGCTCACGCGCGAAGGGCTACGCGGCAAGGTCGTGCTGATCGACTTCTGGACCTACTCCTGCATCAACTGCCTTCGCGCGCTGCCGTACGTCGAGGCGTGGTACGAGAAGTATCGCGACCAGGGACTCGTGGTGATCGGCGTTCACGCGCCGGAGTTCGCGTTCGAGAAGGACGTGCGCAACGTGCAGCGCGCGATCAAGGACCTCGGGCTCGCCTATCCCGTGGCCGTCGACAACGACTACGCGCTGTGGCGCGCGTTCGCGAACGAGTACTGGCCCGCGCACTACTTCGTCGACGCGATGGGCAACATCCGCCACACGCACTTCGGCGAAGGCGAGTACGACCAGTCCGAGCGCGTGCTCCAGCAGTTGCTCGCGGAAGCGGGCAGCGCGCCCGCGACCACCGATCTCGTGGACCCGAACGCGAAAGGCGCGGCGCTCGCTTCAGATCAGCTTCAAGTGCTGAGCCCCGAGACCTACGTGGGCCACGCGCGCGCGGAGAACTTCGCGTCGCCCGGCGGCCTCGCTCCCGGTGTCGCGCATGCGTACGGCGTGCCGCCGCGACTCATCCTGAATCAGTGGGCTCTCGAAGGCCGCTGGACGGTGGGTGAGGAAGACGCGGCGCTCGATGCCGCGCCCGGCAAGATCGTGTTTCACTTCCAGGCACGCGACCTGCACCTCGTGCTCGGCCCCGGACCGGACGGCAAACCCGTGCGCTTTCGCGTGCGGCTCGATGGCGCTGCGCCCGCGGCGGACCACGGCACGGATGCGGGTGCCGACGGCAACGGCACGGTGACGGAGCAGCGCCTCTACCAGCTGATCCGCCAGTCCGGCGAGGTGCGCGATCGCACGTTCGAAATAGAATTCTTGGACCCGGGCGTGACCGCGTACGCGTTCACGTTCGGTTGACCACTCTCGGTTGACAATGCACCGCTTCGGCGGTCAGTCCCACTAAGGAGCTTCATCATGATTTCGCAGTCTTCGATTTCGTTCCGCGCCGCGGCGCTCATCGCGCTCGTCGGGCTGCTCGGCTGCGCACAGGCGCAGGAGGACGCGGTGAAGATTCCCGCGCCCGCGTTCGACGAGAAGCCGTCGGATGCGTCTGCGACCGCGGTCGCGGTCATCGCGGGTGGCTGCTTCTGGGGCATCCAGGGCGTCTATCAGCACGTGGAAGGCGTTCTGAAGGCGGTCTCGGGCTACGCGGGCGGCGCGAAGGAGACCGCGAAATACGAGACGGTCGGCGGCGGCGATACGGGTCACGCGGAGACCGTGCAGATCACCTACGACCCGGCCAAGATCACTTACGGCAAGCTGCTTCAGATCTACTTCTCGGTGGCGCACGACCCGACCGAGCTCAATCGGCAGGGTCCGGATAGCGGCACGCAGTACCGGTCGACGATCTTTCCCGTCGACGCGAAGCAGCGCGAGATCGCGGAGAAATACATCGCGCAGCTCGACGCGGCGAAGGTGTACTCGAGGAAGATCGTGACGACGCTCGAGGACGGCCGCGCTTTCTTTCCGGCCGAGGCGTATCACCAGGATTTTCTGGTCCGCAATCCGAGCTATCCGTACATCGTGATCTACGATATCCCGAAGGTGCGCAACCTCGCGCAGGTGTTTCCGGACGTCTACCGGATGGAACCGGTGCTCGTGACGCCGCGCGCCGCCGCGCGCCCGAAGGGCGGCTAGCTGCGGCAAAAGCGCGCGGTCGGCGTGACGCCCGCGCGTCGTCCTAAGAGGCGCGGGATACTGGCAGTCGGCCCCGCGTGAGTGCACGATCGCGCGATGGTGAAGATCAGCATCCTCTATCCAAACAAGCCGGGCGCGCGCTTCGACATGCAGTACTACGTCGAAACGCACATGCCTCGGTCGATCGAGCTCCTGAGCGCGCACGCGGGTTTTCAGGGCGTGTCGGTCGAGCGAGGCGTGGGCGGCGCGGCGCCGGGCGCGGCCGCGGCGTATGTCGCGATGTGCCACTTCGCGTTCCGTTCCGTCGACGATTTCGTCGCAGCGTTCCTGCCGCACGCACCCGAGCTGCAAGGCGACATGCCGAACTACACGGATATCGAGCCCGTGATCCAGTTCAACGAGGTATTGATCACGAAGTAGGTCGTGGCCGGTCCGAGCGCGCGCAACGAATCCGCGTCCGCTAGTCCGGCGCGTGGTGTGAGCGGCGCCGCCACGCCACGTGCACGACGTACGCGCGGTCGACGCCCGCGTGGCTCACGTGCTCCGCGCTGGGAAAGAATGCCGTGCCGCCGAGATCGATCTCGAGACCCGACGGTAGGTGCGCGAGCGCCACGCCGACCGACACGAACGGATCGCCGAACTCGAACGCAGTTCCGTCGCCAGGCGTCGCGAGGTCGAAGCCTGGGCCCGTGAGGCGCGTGTCCAAGTCGCCGGGCGGCAGAGGATGCATGAGCATCGCTCGCGGCGACCATGCCCAGCGCGCCGAGATCTGGCGCGTCTGCTGCCAGCCGATGAACGGCGTGACGTAGGTCGCACGGCTGCTGTGATCGAGCACGCCGGCTGCGCCCGCGTCGGCGCCGGCGACGAGGAGGTAGTCGAACGCGTAGCCGGAGATCTCGGCCCGCTCGAGCAGCGCCCCGACGATGACCTGCGCGGAGCGGCCCGCGGCGTGGCGAGGCCGCTCGCGCACGTACGCTGCGCCGATTCCGTAGTGATGTAACGTCCCGCGAGCGTCCGTGAAGTCCGCGGGCTGCGGAAGATCGAGCGGCACCCCGCGCAAGAACCCCGTATCGAGCACGCCGCGGCCGCTGCCGGATATCTTCATATCGCTATAGAAGCCGAGCAACTCGTACCCCGACGTCTCCGTCACGCCCGACGCCGCGGCAAACGCGACCATCGGCCCGTCGATGTCGATGAAGTCCGTGCGCGTGCTCGCCGTGGACAAATCGATGGATTGTTGCCATTCGCCGGGCTCGAGGTGTCCCGCGAGCCAGGGCAGCGACAGATAGTGAGCGTCCATCGCGCTCTCGGGTACGTGCTCGGCGAGAAAATGGATGTCGTGATCGGAGGCCGCGGCGGGCACCGACCATGCGAGCGCGGAGCACGGAAGAAATAGTGCGGTTACGAGTCGCATAAAGCCCCATCGACCTCGATTCGCGCGGGCCGCGTCGCGTGAACGCCGCGTCCTTGGGCGCTCTGTGAGATTTAGACGGGTCGGCGGGGCGGGATCGGTCGATCGAATCCGGGGACACGCGCGCGGTCGCGCGTGTGGCCGCGCGGCGGTCGTCGGGCCCAGAGGTAGGCGCACAGGCCGAGCAGCAGCGGGTCGAATGCGCCGCCGCCGCCAGTGCCCCCACCGTCCGTCGTCGCGGTTGCCGGCGGCGCCGCGGCGGCAGGGAGCGTCACGTCGAACGCGGTCTCACGAACGTCGTTGGCCGCGTTCGCGTCGTAGGTCGTCGTGCGTACGTCGACCTGCTCGCGGAAGAAGTTGGCTGCGGCGCTCGCGGTCCCGCGCAGCGTCAAGCGGATGCTCTCGCCGGGCGCGAGGGTTGGCGCGCGGCAGCCGTAGCTCGACGGGCCGTTCAGCGCGCACACGCCGTTCGTGCTCGTCGCGGACATTATCGTGACCCCCAAGTTGTCGTACGAGAACACGACCTCGTCCGCGACATCGGGCCCCGCGTTCTCGAGCACCGCGACGAGCTCCACGGTCGCGCCCGGATCTGCGTGCGTCGGTCCATCGCGCGTGACCGCGAGGTCGACGATCTTGGGGACGACGTCGATCGTAAGGCTCGCGTTGTCCGCCCCGAGGTCGACGTCCCGCTGCGCCGCAGTCCACGCGAACGAGCCCAAGTGAGTCCCGACGCTGCCCGCGCGTGCGCGCAGCTCGATCGCGAGCCGCTTCGTCTCGTGGCCGCCGATCGCTCCGATCGGGCAGAGCCACGCGGCGGTCGTCCGGCTGCAGCCGTCGCGGGCCGCGTCCACCATCTCGACCAGGCTCGGCAGGCTCAGCTGCACGCGAACGTCGGTCGCGCCGACGGTGCCCTGATTCGTGAGGTCGAGCGCCGCCCAGGTCGTGCCGAGCGGGCGAATGTGCGTCGGCGTGAGCGTCGACGTCGCGTCGACGTCGACCGCCGATTGCACCTCGATCGCGAACGGCACCGAATCGTTGCCGGGAACGACGTCGTTGGCTGCGTGCGTGCCGAACGTCAGCCATGCCGGTCCCGTCGCGGCCGTCGCGAGCTCGGCCGAGAACGTGAACCGATTGCCGGGCGGCAGCCGCGGGATGTGGCAGCGGAACGGCGCGGCGAGTGTGCTGCACTGAAACGCGAAGCTGCCGGGCGGGCTCGGGAAAAGGTCGATGCGGGTGATTTGCACGTTCGCGCCTTGCACCGTGACGTCCACGGCGAGCGCGTCCGTCGCGCCCGCGTTTTCGCCCTCGATCATGAGCGCGCCCTTGCTGCCGAGCAGCAAGCCGAGCGGATTCGGCGACGTGGGATGACGGCGGATCGCGACGTCGGCGGTAGGCGGAGTCACGAGGCACGCCGCGCCGAGGATCACGGGCTGCATCTGCTGCACGCTGCACGCGGAGTACTCGTCGCTGCCGTTGATCGAGGCCGCCATCAGGAACGTCGTCGGCGTGCTCGCGCACGCTGATTTCGCTTCTCCGTCGTGCGGCGCGCCCAGGTTGTGGCCGATCTCGTGGGCCATGATCAGCGCGTTGAGGCTCGACGAGTAGGTTGCCTGCGTGAGCCCCACGCTCTTGCGCACGTCGCAGACCGAGCCGATGTTCGCGATCCCCACGATGTTCTTGGTGCTGCCGGCCGGCTCCGCGAGGTCGCGGCGTGTGAGCAGATGGACGAGCGCGCGGCCGCGCAGGTCTGGCGTCGTTTCCTTGTGCGTCTCGAGCGCGAGCAGGAGATCGCGCGGTTCGTTGGTCACGAACGGATCGTCGTCCGTTTCGAACAGCTCGAGCTTCGTGAGGTTCAAGTACAGCCCCAGCGACCGAACCAGGATCGCGTCGACGTTGTTGACGGCCTCGATCGCGCGCTCCTTCGCGTTCCAGGGGCCGTCGCGGACGAACTCGTAATCGCCAACGATGCCGATGTCGAGCTGCTTGCCGGGCATCAGCAGCGCGGCTTCTGCGCCGATCTCGCCGGGCAGCCCTCCGGGCGCGGCGGCCGCCGCGGCCGCGAGAGCCGCGGGCGAGACGTCATCGCCGAGATCCCCGGCGACGTCGCTCCACCGATAGATCACCGTCGCGTCGGGATCGCCGCCCGCCGTTGCGAGATAGGGCGCGACGTCGCGCTGGGCGTCGATCCCGTAGAGCTCCGCGCCGTCCCAGAGCAGGCCGGACACGCGGCGGCCCGTGCGCGCGAGGCGTACCCACGACCCGTCGACGCCGGCGAGCGTGCCGCGGAAGAGCTCCAGCTCCCCGAGTGACGCGCGCTCATCGGCGTCGAGGTTCGCGATGAGCCGCTCGTTGCTCTCGAGCGCGAGGTCGAAGCGCTTCCCGAACGCGCTGAACGTAGCGGTCGCGGCGCGCGGGCCGCCGGGCCCGTTCGCCGCGGCCGCGAACGCGCGGCCGTCGAACGTCAGCGCGGCGATCTCGTGCGAACGAATGGTGATCGTTTGCGCGGCGCCCGGCGTGCACGCGCAGAGCCAGCAAACGACGATGAGAACGAGACGCGCTGTGAGCGCCTGCAGCGGTGGCATACGCCTGGCGGCTCGAGCCGCTCTTATTGGGTTTATTCCTCGAGAACGTACGCCAGAACGGCCGGATGAGAAACCCTTGCTACGGCGTCGTCGATCGGGCGCCCGCGGGTTCGGCGGAATCCGAGTGCGAGCCCCGTTCTTCCGAATTCCGGCGCGATCGCGACGCCCGGGCCTTGGACGCGGGCTCGGTTATGTCAACGAGGTCCCGAAGGCGTATATGATCGGAGTCAACATCGTCGTCCACGCAATGACGCACTAGGGATGGTCCGCCGATCCGCCGCCGCCGTTCTCGCGCTCGCGCTGCTCGCCGCGGCCGCCACGTCCGCTCAGCCGCGCAGCCGGGCGGCGCGCACCGAGAGCGCGCCGCGCACGGTCGCGACGCGCGGGCCGCTGTCGTCCGACGAGCAGCAGACGATCGGGATCTTCGAGCGTACGAGCCCGTCGGTGGTCTACATCACGACGGTGCAGCACGTCCGCGACTTCTTCAGCCGCAACGTGACGCGCGTGCCGCAGGGCACGGGCTCGGGCTTCATCTGGGACGAGCGCGGCAACGTCGTCACCAACTTCCACGTGATCCAGGGTGCGCAGGAAGCGCTGATCACGCTGTCCGACCAGCGCAGCTATCCCGCGTCGCTCGTCGGCGCGAGCCCCGAGCACGACATCGCGGTGCTGCACATCGAGGTGCCGGTGGATGCTCCGAAGCCGGTGCCGATCGGCTCGAGCGCCGATCTCAAGGTCGGTCAAAGCGTATATGCGATCGGCAATCCGTTCGGCCTCGACCACACGCTCACGAGCGGCATCATCTCCGCGCTGAACCGCTCGATCGACGACGAGCGCGGCGGCGTCGTCGAGAACCTGATCCAGACCGACGCCGCGATCAATCCCGGTAACTCCGGCGGGCCGCTGCTCGACAGCGCGGGGCGCCTGATCGGCATCAACACGATGATCTTCAGCCCGTCCGGGGCATACGCCGGCGTGGGCTTCGCGGTGCCGATCGACACGATCAACCGTGTGGTCCCGCGGCTGATCACCTATGGCCAGTACGTGCGGCCGACGATCGGAATCACCGCCAACGACGAGCTGAGCCGGCGGCTCTTGCGCGGCACGGACGAGACCGGCGTCGTCGTGCTGCAGGTCGCCACGGGCTCGCCGGCCGCCCGCGCCGGGCTGCGTGCCGCGGAGATGACGGGGGCGGGACGGGTTCAGCTCGGCGACGTGATCGTGGGGCTCGACGGCAAACCGATCGAGGATTTCGGCGACCTCGTCGCCGAGCTCGATGCGCATCAGTTCGGCGACTCGGTGACGCTCACGGTCCGCCGCAATGGCCAGCGCCGCGAGGTCGACGTCACGCTCGGCGCGGCCGACGTGCCCGGCGCACTGTAGCGTCAGTCGAAGTCGGGATCGACGATGGGCAGGCGCAGGTAGAACGCCGTGCCGCTGCCCGGCTCGCTATCGAACGTGAGCGTGCCCCCGTGCTTGTCTGCGACGGCGCGCGCGATCGCCAGCCCTTGGCCCTTGCCGCGGCCCACTTCTTTGGTCGTGAAGAACGGATCGAACACGCGTTCACGGATCGCCTCCGGGATCCCGCCGCCCGTGTCGCGGACCGTGAGCACGCACGAAGTCGGCGCTTTCGAGCTCGCTCGATACGGTGATCTTGCCGAGCTTGCCGTTCGCGGCAACGTCGCCTATCGCGTGCGCCGCGTTCATCACGAGGCTCAGGATCACCTGCCCGATGTCGCTGCCGCGGCAGCTCACGAGAGGTAAGTCGCCGAGCTCGGCGGCCACTTCCGCGACGTAGCGGTATTCGTTGCGCGCGACGGTGAGCGTGTTGCGGATGATCTTGTTGAGATCGACGAGCATTTTTCTCTTTGCCGTCCGGCAGCGCGAGCTCCTTCATCGACAGCACGATCTCCGTCACGCGCTTCACGCCGTCGAGCATCTCTTGCACTGCGAGCGGCAGCTCGCGCCGCAGCGCGGCGACGTCGACGTCTCTTTCGAGCCCCCGAATTTCCGCAACGAGCGCTTCGTGGCCGTTTTCGAGCTCCGCGAGTGCGCGCCCATACGCGGGGAGCAGGCGTTCGAGATCGCTGCACGCGTCACGCACGAAAGCGAGGTTGTCGACGATGTATTGCATCGGCGTATTGATCTCGTGCGCGATTCCCGCCGCGAGCTGACCTACTGCCTCGAGCTTCTGCGCGAGCCTGAGCTCGCTTTCCATGCGTGCGCGCACATCGGCCTCGTGACGCAAACGCTCGTTCGCCGACTGCAGATTGCGCGTCCTCGTGTCGACGAGCGCTTCGAGGTCGCTCAGCTTGAGCGCGGCCTGGCTCGCGAGCTGCCAGCGGCGCTGCAAGGCGTGCGCGAGTTGCCGGACCTCGATCGTGTCGAACGGCTTCTTGAGGATCAGCACGCGGTCCGTTTCGCCGAACGCGGCGCTCATGTCTTCCCAGCTGTGGTCGGAGTATGCCGAGCAGATCACGACGCTCAAGTTCGGGTCCGTGCGCAGCAGCTCGCTCGTTGTCTTGACGCCGTCCCAACCCGGCGGCATCCGCACGTCGACGAACGCGAGCGCGTAGGGGCGGTGTCCGGCGAGCGATGCGACGACCTTGCCGAGCGCTTCCTCGCCCTGGAACGCGGAGTCGAGCTCGAAGCCGGCGCGGCGTTCGCCGGTCGGCGCGGAGTCCCCGAAGATCTCGGCACCGAGCGCCGCGAGCTCGTCGTTCGCTGCACCCTTCGGCCCGAGGACCCTCCGGAAGTCCTCGTGGATGTGCGCGTTGTCGTCGACCAGGAGTATCCGGCGGTTGGCCGCGACGGCGGGGTCGAACGCGCCGGCGCCGTCCATTCCCACTTGCCCGAAGCTGCCGATCTCCGCCGCCATCCTAATCACGTGCCCCTTCCTAGTCCCGGGCCTCCGCGGCCGTACGGCGCGGTGCGCCCGGCTTGCGGATTCCCCTGACTGTTTCGGCAGGTCGGGGCTAGAACTTTAGGCGGCGGTTACTTGCGGCCGAGCACGTAGTACTGCGCCCCGAGCGGCAGCCAGGTCAGGCGGGGCTCGAGGGGCCGCAGGGCGCGCAGGAAGTGCGGGAAGAAGATCCTGTATTTCACGGTGGCGTCCGGGAAGCCCGCGCCGCGCACCCGGCGGAGCATCGATGCGGCCCGAATCAGCACGGCATTCTCGTCGAACGGGCACGTGTCCACGGCGTGACGCGTGAGCGGGTTCAGGGGATTGTGCTCGAAGACGAACAGCGCGCCGCCGGGTTTCAGCACGCGGCGTATCTCGCCGAGCAGCGGGACGTGCTCGGCTTCCGGGATGTGGTGGAACACGCACGACGCGAGCGCCACGTCGAACGTCCCGATGTCATACGGGATCGCGGCGCCGTCGAAGTGCGTGAACTCGGCCTGCTCGGGATAGCGCTGCGCGCCGATTTCGAGGCTCTTCTGCGAAACGTCGAGGCAGGTCACGCGAGCCCCGGGCAGATGGCGCGCGAAGAACGGTACGGAGTAGCCGATGCCCGCGCCAAAGTCGAGCACGCGCGGCGGCTGCGCCCGTGGCGCGAGCCGCGCGGTCTCGTTCGCGATGTCGACGATCTTGTATTCCGCGAAGTACTCCGGGTCCTCGCCCGAGAGCCGGATGTTCGCGGCGTGCATCGTCCGATACTCCGCGGCGAACTTGTCGAACTCGGTTTCGTCCATTGCTTCCCGTCCCGCGGGCGCCGTCAGGTATCCCGATACCCGATCAAGCGCACGCCGCGTGCGTCGAGCATCTCCCGGATTCGCGGGCTCGACAAGGCCGCAGTCTCCGCGGCCCACGCGTAGTTCCAGTGCCCGTAGCGGCTCGTCGGATCGTCGAACCCGGGGTGACACATGAGCTCTATCGTGCGCCGCGCGGGCAGATGCTTGAGCACGGTACGCAGGTTCCGCTCGTCGAGACGCCCGCCGAAGTAGAAGCCGACGAAGCGGTCCGCGCGGCGTAGCTTGCGCAGCGGCGACAGCGCGCTCAAGCCCGCGAGCGCGAGCTGCTCGATCACGCGCTTGGCGCCCTTGAGATCCTTGAGCCCCGCAAGGTCTTTCAACATGTATCCGCGCAGCCGCTCGGCCGGGCAGCGCACGGCGCGGATCCCGTAGGCTCCGGCGAGCTCGGCGACGATGCGCGCGATGCCGGGCAGCACGTGCACGTGCTGATGTCCATCGAGGTGGCTCGGCACCAAGCCGTGCTCGACCACGCGTCGGATTTGCGCGTCGAGCTCGGCACGCACGTGCGCGAGCGCGATCTCGCCGCGCAAATACCGTTTCGCGAACTGAAACGCGTGCGGCGCGAACTTGCCGTCCGGACCGACGAGGCTCGGCACCTCTCCGTGCGGCGCGGTGGGGCGCTGCTCGGTGAGCGTGAGGTGTACGCCGACGTCGAGCGTCGGATGGTCCTTTGCGAGCGCGACGGCGTGCTCGAACGCGTCGCCGCCGGCCATCAGCGAGGCGGCCGTGACGATTCCGTTCTCGTGGGCTGCGATCACGGCGCGGTTCACGGGTTCCGACAGCCCGAAGTCGTCCGCGTGCACGATCAGCCGCGCTCCGCGCTCCGCGGTCGTCATGGAGCGTGGGTCTCGAGCGTGCGAGGTGCGAACGCCCAGTGCTTGCAGCCGAAGTAGTTCACTAGCATCACGACCACGGTGACCGGTACCCAGACCGCGAGATACGGATAGCGCAGAACGTCGACGAGCGCGAACGACGCGATCGTGCCCATCGTGAGGCTGAACAGGCTCACGACCGCGAACCGCAGCGCCTGCGGGAGCGCGTTGCCGCCGGCGCGGAACGTCCACGAGCGGTTCAACACGAAGCTGTTCACCATCCCCGCGAGGTAAGCGAGCACGTTTGCGACGGCCGCCGCGGGCGGGTGCAGCGCCGCGTCGTCAGCGCCGACGATCCGTGCGAGCGCAGCCACCGCTTCCGGCGGTAGATAGTTGAAGCTCAAATAGAACGCCGTGAAGCTCACGACGAAGTTCGTGCAGCCTACGAGTGCGAAACGCGTCGCCGAATCGTCGGGAGAGCCGCGGGTCATGCAGCTCGGTGCTTCAGGCGTCCATGCGCGCGTCGGAGCTCGCGCGACGCGGTATTCGCTGCGTCGGCTCGTCCGTAGTGCTCGCGACGGTGGTCGCGGCCAGTGTTGCGCGGGTGGTCTCGCGCACGAGGAAGCGCGGCCGGCCCCGCACTTCGACCATGATGCGGCCGATGTACTCCGCGAGCACCGCAAGGAACACGAACAACAGTCCGAACAGGAACGACACGATGGCCACCGTGGACGCCCAGCCCGGGATCGCTTCCTTGTCGTACCACTTGCCGATGATCGCGTAGGCTACACCGAGGAACGCGAGCGTGGACGACACCAGGCCGAACGCCATCGCGATCCGCAGCGGCACGAGCGAGAACGAGCTCACGCCGTGCCACGCGAGCGTGATCATCTTGCGCAGGCTGTAGCCGCTCGTGCCCGCATGGCGCTCGCAACAATCGAAGCTCACGCTCGTCGTCGCATAGCCCACCCAGTGCACGATGCCGCGCAGGAACATGCCTTCTTCCTTGAACTTCAAGATCTCGTCGAGCACCTGCCGGTCGACGAGCCGGAAGTCGGCGGCGCCGGGCTCGATCTCCACGCCGCTCAAGTACGAGAACAGGCGGTAGTAGATCCTCGACGTGATGCGCTTGAACAGAGAGACGCTCGGTGGATCGCGGCGGATCGCGTGGACGATCTGAAACCCGTCCTGCCATTGCTTGATGAGCTGCGGCACGACGTCGGGTGGATGCTGCAAATCCGCGTCCATCATGATGACCGCACGGCCGCGCGCGGCCGCGAGCCCCGCGAGCAGAGCGCTCTGATGCCCGAAGTTGCGCGACAAGCGCACGCCGCGCACGCGCGCGTCGCGCGCGCTGAGTGACGTGATCGCGTTCCAGGTGCCGTCGGCGCTGCCGTCGTCGACGACGACGAGCTCCCAGTGCATGCGCAGCGACTCGAGCTGCTCGCGCAGCCGCACGTACAGCACGTCGAGATTGCGTTCTTCGTTGTACGCTGGTACGACGATGGAGATCATGGCGCCCGTTCCTGGAAATCTGTTCCGATTGGACCACGATTCGCGCGCAGCGTTCGCCAGCTGCCGGGCGGCCGCCCGGCGCCGGTTCGCGCCCTTGTCCCATTATATGTAGAGGACGCGTCGTTTTGTCGCATCCCAGCCTCAGCGTATTTCGCTGCCTTGCCGCTCAAGGAGCGTCTGTTCGTCCGGGGCCGGCTCGCGTCGGCGCCGCTCCTGGAGCTCGCGGCCCGGGCCGAGGGCGCGGACCTGCTCGACGTAGGCTGCGGCCACGGGGTGCTCGTGGCGCTGCTCGCGGTCGGTTTTCCGGGGCGGCGGGTGGTCGGGATCGACCCCGACGAGCGCAAGATCGACTGGGCGCGGGCTTCCGTCGGACGGGCGCCGAACGTCGAGCTGCACGCCTGCGCGATCGAGGAGCTCGCCGCCGACCGGCCCGCTTCATTCGACACCGTGTTCGTGGCCGACGTGCTCTATTTGCTCGAGGCGCTGGCGTGGCAGCCGTTCCTCAAGGCCGCCCACGCGTTGCTGCGCGACGGCGGCCGGCTCGTGCTCAAGGAGGCGGAGGACGATGGGTCGTGGCGCGTGAGGAAGGCGCTGCTCCAGGAGCAGCTGATGGTGCGCCTACTGCGCCGAACGCACTCGAGCGGCGCCGTCGGTTTCGCGTCGCGGCCCGTGCTCGTCGCCGCGCTGCGCGAGGCCGGTTTCGAGCTCGAGGAGACGGTGCCGCTCGCGCGCGGCTACTCGACCCCGCATCTGTTGCTCGTCGCGCGCCGCTGACTCAGGTTTCTTCGCGCGCGCGGCGCGCGAGGTCGAGCAGCGCACGCGCGCGCTTCACGACCGGCACGTCGATGACCCAGCCGTCGAGCGACGTCGACCCGCGCCCGCGTGATTCCGCTTCCTCGAACGCGGCGACCACGCGCTGCGCGTGCGCGACCTCTTGCGGCGACGGCGAGAAGCATTCGTTGAGCGCGCCGATCTGCTCGGGATGGATCGCGAACTTGCCTTTGAAGCCGATATTCTTCGCCGCGAGCGCGTTCGCGCGTAAGCCGTCCGAGTCACGGAGCTTGAAGTAGGGCGTGTCGAGCGCGAGCACGTGCGCGGCGCGTGCGCTCACGCAGAGCTTCTGGCGGGCGTACGCGACTTGCGATTCGTCCTCGAGCCGCTCGATACCCATATCGTTCGTGAAGTCCTCGCCGCCGAACGCGACGGCGATCACGCGCTCGCTGGCCGCGCAGATCGCATCGCAGCTCACGATCGCTCCCGCCGTCTCGATCCACGGCACGAGCTTGACGCTGCCGTGCGCTACACCCGCCCGCCGCTCCAGCGCGCCGACCAACTGCGCGATCGCGCTCACGTCCCCCGCGGTTCGTACTTTGCCGACCGACACTCCGTAGATCGCTTGCCCGACGACGGCTGCGAGATCGTCCTCGACCCAATCGGTCTCGAGCGAATTCACGCGCGGGATCACGGGCACGCGAGTCGCGGCGAGCCGCGGCAGAAGGTCTCGGATCAGCGCACGCGCGTTCGCTTTCTCCGCGGCAGGCACCGAATCCTCCATGTCGGGAACGAACGCGTCCGGCCGAAGGCCGAGCGCCTTCTCGAGCATGCTCGACTTGTTTCCGGGCACGAACAGCAAGCTTCTCAAGATCGTCATTACGTGTCTCCCGCCGAGCGCGGTGCAGCACGCGCGCGCGCGTGTCTCATCCCGACACCTCGAGCACGAGCTTGCCGAAGTGGCTGCTCGACTCCATCGCGCGATGCGCGTCGGCGGCCCGCGCGAGCGGATAGACCGCGTGGATCAGCGGTGCGATCCGGCCGCTCGCGAAGTGCGGCAGCACGTCGCGCTCGAAGTGGCGGATGATCTCGGCTTTCTGCTCGATCGTGCGGGGTCGCAGCACCGATCCCAAGATGCTCTGCCGCTGAGTGAGCACGCGCCCGAGATCGAGCTCCGCCTTGCGGCCGCCCATCACGCCGATGAGCGCGAGCCGCCCGCCGACGGCGAGCGCCTTTTGGTTCTGCGCGAGGTACGCGCCGCCGATGTGATCGAGGATCACGTCGGCGCCGCGCCGGTCCGTGTGCCGCAGCACGGCGTCCGCGAAGTCTTCGTGGCGGTAGTCGATCACGACGTCGGCGCCGAGCGCGGCGACGCGCTCGAGCTTGCCCGGCGACGCGGTCACGAGGATTCGCGCGCGCGGCGCCAGCGCCTTTACGATCTGCATCGCCGCCGTCGTCACACCGCCCCCGCCGCCGTGCAGCAGCACGGTTTCGCCGTCAGCGAGGCGCGCGTTCGAGAAGAGGTTCATGTAGGCAGTGATGTACGTCTCGCAGATGCACGCGGCAGCCTCGAACGAGAGGTTCGCCGGAATGCGCATGACGTGGCCCGCGTGCGCCGCCGCGAGCTCCGCATAGCCGCCGCCGCCGAGGAGCGCGAACACGCGTTCGCCGGCGGCGAACCCCGTCACTCCCGCGCCGACGGCCGCGACTGTGCCAGCGGCCTCGAGGCCGAGGATCGGTGATTCGCCCGGGGGCGGGGGGTAGTTGCCCTGGCGTTGGACGACGTCGGGCCGGTTTACGGAGGTGGCCGCGACGCGAATCAGGACGCGGCCGGGGCCGGCAACCGGCGCCTGCGCGTCGCCGAGCTTCAACACTTCTGGGCCGCCGAAGCCGTCGAGCAGGATCGCTTTCATCGTCTTTGCGTTCATCGCGGAGGGTTCTCGCGCCTCCAGTCTCGGTCGCGTCGCCGCGACACTCGGCGCAATGCTCGAGCGCGCCTATTGTTGTGCCAGGGCGATCTACATACTATACCGCCGCCCCGAACTGGGGCCGCTGCGATTCCCCCTCGTGAGGTCTTTGTGCTCGAAACACTGAAGCCGCTGCCGCCGGACGCGATCCTAGGGATCATGACGCTGTTCCGCGCGGATCCGCACCCCGGCAAGATCGACTTGAGCGTCGGCGTTTATCAAGACGAGCGCGGCCATACGCCCGTGCTCGCGAGCGTCAAACGCGCCGAGAAAGCGATCATCGACGCGCAAGACACGAAGACGTACGTCGCGATCGCGGGCAATGCCGGCTTCAACAAAGGCGTCGAGGAGCTTTTGTACGGACCGAACCACCCCGCGCTGAAGGCCGGCCGCGTTTGCACAGTGCAGACGCCCGGCGGCAGCGGCGGCTTGAGTGTTGCGGGCCACTTGCTGTCGCGCGCGAAGCCGAACGCGAAGGTGTACTTGAGCGATCCGTCGTGGCCGAACCATCTGCCGCTGCTCAAGGTCTCGGGCCTCGCGCTCGAAACCTATCCGTATTACGACTTCAACCAGCACCGTGTCGACTTCGACGCGATGCGGAGGAAGCTCGAGACGGTACAGGCCGGCGAGCTCGTGCTGATCCACGGCTGCTGCCACAACCCGTGCGGCGCCGACTTGTCGAAGGAGCAGTGGCAGACGCTCACGGCTCTGTTCGAGAAGCGCGGTATCGTGCCTTTCATCGACTTCGCGTATCAGGGGCTTGCTGAAGGCCTCGAAGAAGACGCATACGGCGCGCGGCTCATGGCGGAACGGTTGCCGGAGGTCGTCGTCGTCACGTCGTGCTCCAAGAACTTGGGCCTCTACCGCGAGCGCGTCGGCGCCGCGAGCTTCGTGTCGGCTACCCCCGAGCAGGCCAAGCTGTCGTTCGCGAACGCGGCGAACGTGGCACGCGGTCTCTACTCGATGCCGCCGGATCACGGTGCCGCAATCGTCGGCAAGATCCTGCACGACAAGGAGCTTCGAGCGCTCTGGGTCAAGGAGCTCGAGGAAATGCGCGTGCGGCTCAACGGCCTGCGCAAGTTGCTGGTCGACAAGCTCGGGGCGCGCAAAACGCCGATGGACTTCTCGTTCATCGCGAAGCAGCGCGGCTTGTTCTCGTTCCTCGGGATCAGCAAGGAGCAGGTGATCCGGCTGCGCGACGAGTTCCACGTCTACATGATCGAGTCGAGCCGCATCAACATCGCGGGCATCAACCATTCGAACGTGGACTACGTGGCCGATTCGATCGCGGCCGTGCTGCGCTAGGCTCGCTCGCCCGCCGAGCGGCGCGTGGGAGCACGTTCTCGCAATCCGGATCGGCGCGAATTGCGGCCGTTCAGTCGGGCCATTGCTCCAGCACGCGCACGACGTGTGCGAGGAACCGGTTCGCACGGTTCAGCGGCAGCCGATCCGGCAGGAATGTCAGCGTGACGTAGCACATCGCGGCCACGCGCGGGGCTTCGTCTCCGTCTTTCACGACGATCTGACGGCGCGACGCGGCCTAGACCCAAGCTGGCTGCGTGGCCCACGCCGAGCGGTGTCGGAGTCGCGAGCACGCTGCCGCTCAAGCCGTAGTGATGGATCAGGAAGCTTGCGTCGCGTAGCTCCGCGTCGCCGATGGCACGCAGCGCCTGGTCGAACGAGCGTAAGCGATCGTCGAACGATGCGAGCGGTCCTGCGTCGACGAGCGTATCGACGGCTTCGACGATGGTCGTGCGCAACTCGCCCTCGGCCGAGGTCAAGAGGACGCCGAGCTGCGCGTCGGCACCATCGCCGTTGCCGGCGGCTTCCGGCACGGCTCGCAACGCTTCGCCGCACGCGACGAGGTAATAGCTCGTGATCAGGATCTCGACGTTGTTCCTGCGCTGCGCCCTGCGATGGCTCAACACGCGCGTCAGGTCGCATTCGTAGACCGTCGTCGCCGGTGGAGCGGACGATGCCTGAGCGGCGGCGCGCTCGGCCGTGCGTCCAGCAGCGCCGCGATAGGGCGTGCCCGCGAGCCGTGCCTCCACGACGGTATCCTCGCCGCGCGCGTCACCGGATCGGGCGCCGTCCCGGCCGCCGAGCATTCCGATCACGTCGCCGACGCGAATTCGCCCGGCCGGGCCGGTGCCATGAATTCCCGTGATGTCGAGGTCGTATTGCCGCACGAGGCGGCGCACGGCCGGGCTCAGCGTCTCGTCGGGGTCTTGCACGGTGATTTCGGGTGCAACCTGCGGGTCACCGTCGTCAATGTCGGCGCTCTCAGCGGGGAGGTCGCCCTGGGTCACGAGCGAGTCGCTCCGGATCGCGAGCGAGTCGCCTGCGGCATCGCCGTCCTCGACGCGTGCGAGCGCGTCGTCCGTACTCTCGACGGTGGCGGGCGGCGGGACTTCGAGCGGGTCGCGGTTCGGTTCCATCCGGTGCGGTGGGTCCTGGCGGTCGGGAAATGGCGGCAGCAAGGATCGCCAGACGGTCGCCGAAATTCAACCGCTGCTAGAATGCGCGGCGTGAAAAGCGCGCCAGCGTGCGGTTTCGCGTTTTCCCGAGCGACGCGCGCGCGCTTCGCACGCGCCCGCGTGCGCGTTTCGATCTCGTGACGACGATGCGACTTCCGTCTCCGTACGACCGCCTGCTGCTGCCGGTGTATCTGCCGTCGCTGCTGATGGCCGTGAGCCAGGAAGCGCTGACGATTCTGCTGCCGCTCTACGTGCTCGAGCTCGGTGCGACGCCGGCGTTTGCCGCGCTGATCGTCGGTTTGCGCGGCATCGGTATTCTTCTGTTCGACGTGCCGGCCGGCATGCTCGTCGCACGCTTCGGCGACAAGCCCGTGCTGCTCGGCGGCCTCGCGTTGATTCTCACGGGGTTCGTGACGCTCGGTCTCACCGCGAATCCGTGGGCGCTCGGGCTCGCGGCCATCGCGCTCGGGTCGGGTCACGCGGCCTGGATGCTCGGCCGACAATCGTATCTCGCCGACATCTGCGCGCCGCACGAGCTCGGACGCGCGATTGCCGCCATGGCGGGACTGCAGCGCGGTGGTGCGCTGCTCGGCCCGGTCGCGGGCGGCGCGCTAGCTGGGTTCGCGGGTTATCCGATTACGTTCATCGTCGGCGCCGCGAGCGCCGTCGTCGCGGCGGCGACCGTGCTGCTCGTTCGCGCGCGACGTGGAGTCGCGCGAGGCGCACGGCGAACTCGGCCTGGGAGCGACGCTGCGCGTGCTGCAGACGCACGGCCGCGTGCTCGCGACGGCCGGCGTGAGCGCGCTCGTGCTGCAGCTCATGCGCGCGACGCGCCAGCTTCTCGTGCCGCTGTTCGGCCAGGCTGTTGGGCTCGACGTTTCCGCGATCGGCCTCGCGTACTCACTTGGCACCGTCGTCGACATCGCGATGTTCTATCCGTCCGGCGTGCTTGCAGACGTCTACGGCCGCAAGTGGAGCGCCGTGCCGAGCATGCTGCTGTACGCCGCCGGGCTCGCGTTGCTGCCGCTCGCGAGCGGGTTCTACTCGCTGCTCGCGGCCACCGTTCTGCTCGGTTTTGCGAACGGCATCGGGACCGGCGTCGTGATGATCATCGGCGCGGACCTCGCGCGTGCGAGCGGCCGTCAGGGGCAGTTTCTAGGGCTCTGGCGGCTGATCGGGGACGTCGGCATCAGCCTCGCGCCGCTCCTCGCGGGCGTGCTCGTCGACGCGGCGAGCCTCGCCGTCGCGAGCCTCACGGTCGCGGGCGTCGGTCTCGCGGGCTCGCTCGTGATGGCGTTCCTCGTGGCGGAGACTCTGAGCGCGGCGGCGCGGCCGCCCCGCCGCTAACGCGGCCGCGCGCCGAGGGTGTCGAGCGCGCCGAGGTCCGCCGCGTCGAGCGCGATGCGTGTCGCACCAAGGCTGCCCGTAGCGCTCGCGACCTTGGTCGCTCCGGGGATCGGTAGCACGTGAGGTCCGCGCGCGAGCAGCCACGCGAGTGCGACCGCGTACGGAGTCGCCGAGTGCTTCGCGGCGATGCGCGCGAGCGTCGCGTCTTGCGCGACTCGCCGATGACCGAAATGGCCGCCGACGGGCGAGTAGGGTACGTACGCCACGCCGAGCTTGCGGCAATGCTCGACGAGCCCGTTGTCGAAGTCGCGCCGCTCGAAGAGATTGCAACGATTCTGCACCGCGACGATCGGTGCGAGCTCGAGCCCCTCGTCGAGCTGTTTCGCGCTCACATTCGACAGGCCGATGTTAACGATCTTGCCCTCGTCCTTGAGCCTCACGAGCTCGCCGACCGAGTCCGCGAACGGCACGGCGTCGTCGACGGCGTGCAGATAGTAAAGAGCGATCGCTCCGCCGAGATCGCGTACGGCTCGCACGCAGCAGCGGCGCAGCCACTGCGGCGAGGCGTCGACGTCCCAGCGACCGTTGGGCCGCGTGAGCCCGCCTTTCGTCGCGACGACCACGTCGCGCCTGCCGAGCGTCGCGAGCGCTTTCGCGATCAAACGCTCGTTGTGGCCGAGATCGTCGTTGTCCAAGCAATAGCTGATCGCCGTGTCGATGAAGTCGCCGCCGGTCTCGACGAACGCGCTGATCACCGCGAGCGCCGTACGCTCGTCGGGCCGGCCTTGGATCGACAGCGGCATGCCGCCCAAGCCGATCGCGTTCACTTCGATGCCGCTTTGGCCGATCGCTCTTCGCATCACGCGCCAGTCTACGCTTTGTTCGCCCGAACCCGCGTCTTAATATACCGGCCATGCAGACACCGATACGTTGTTCGTTGATGCGCGGCGGCAGCTCGAAGGGGCTCTACTTCCGGCGCGAGGATTTGCCGTCCGACGAGGCGCTGCGCGATCGCGTGCTCGTCGCCGCGATGGGATCCGACGCGCGCCAAATCGACGGCGCCGGCGGCGCGCATCCGCTCACGAGCAAGGTCGCGATCGTGAGCCGCTCGGAGTCCTCGGACGCGGACGTCGACTACTTGTTCGTGCAGGTCGTCGTGGGCGAGGGCCGCGTGGACACGACACCGAACTGCGGCAACATGCTCGCGGGCGTGGGCCCGTTCGCGCTCGAGAACGGCATCGTGCCGGCGCAGGACGGCGAGACGTCCGTGCGCGTGCGCATGCTGAACAGCGACAATCTCTGCGAGCTCCTCGTCCAGACGCCGGGCAAGCGCGTGCGCTACGACGGCGATGCGCGTATCGACGGAGTGCCCGGCAGCGCCGCGCCGATCGTCTGCAATTACCTGGACGTCGCGGGCTCGGCGACGGGCAGCCTGCTGCCGACGGGCCGCGCGCTCGACGTCGTCGACGGCGTCGAGATCACATGCATCGACAACGGCATGCCCGTGGTAGTACTGCGCGCGAAAGATCTCGGCATCACGGGGTACGAGACGCCGAAGGAGCTCGACGCGAACAAAGAGCTCAAAGAGAAGCTCGAGTCGATCCGTTTGGCTGTGGGCCCGAAGATGAACCTCGGCGACGTGACGAAAAAGGTCGTGCCGAAGATGAGCCTCATTGCTCCCGCGCGCGCGGGCGGCCACGTCTGCACGCGCACGTTCATCCCGCACGACTGCCACGCTGCGATCGGCGTGCTCGGCGCGGTATCGGTCGCGACGGCGTGCATCCTGCCGGGCTCGGTGACGCGCGGAATCGCGACGGTGCCCGAAGGCAAGATCAAGCAGATGTCCGTCGAGCACCCGACCGGAGAGTTCTCCGTGACGCTCGAGGTCGGCGGCACGCGCGAGCAACCCGCGGTGCTCAAAGCCGGTCTGCTGCGCACCGCGCGGCTGATCTTTCGCGGCGAGCTGCTGATCCCGGCTGCCGTTTGGGACGGCGGCCGCTGAGAGCGGCGCGCGATGACTGGGCCTCCGTTCCGCGCCGATCACGTCGGCAGCTTATTGCGGCCCGCCGCGCTCAAGGAAGCGCGGCGCAAGCACGCCGCGGGCGAGCTCGACGCGGCCGGCCTCGCGGCCGTCGAGGATCGCGAGATCGCGCGCGTCGTCGCGAAGCAGGAGTCGATCGGCCTTCAAGGGATCACTGACGGCGAGTTTCGCCGCTCGTGGTGGCACCTCGATTTCCTCTGGGGGCTCGACGGCGTCGGCAAGCACGTGCTCGACGAAGGCGTCGCGTTTGCGGGAGCCAAGAGTCGGCGCGAAGGCGTGCGCGTCGACGGCCGCATCGGCTTCTCGGGTCATCCGATGATCGAGCACTTCAAGTACTTGCACGCGCGCACGCGCCGCACGGCGAAGGTCACGATCCCGGCGCCTTCGGCGCTCTACGGCCGCCCGACGCTGCCCCCGATCGACCGTAGGGTTTATCCCGACAACGCCGAGCTGTTCGCAGACCTCGGCCGTGCTTATCGCGCCGCGGTTCAGGCGTTCGCCGACGCGGGCTGCCGCTACTTGCAGCTCGACGAGGTGTTCATCGCGATGCTCTGCGACCCGAAGTATCGCGATCAGATGACCGCCCGCGGCGACGACCCCGTCAAGCTCGCGGAGCTGTATGCCGGCCTCATCAACATGGCGATCGCCGACGTGCCGGACGACATGACCGTGACGATGCATCTGTGCCGCGGCAACTTCAAATCAACGTTCATGGGCACCGGCGGCTACGAGGCGGTTCAGGAAGTCCTGTTCGGCGCGATCGACGTCGACGGCTATTTCATGGAGTACGACGACGCGCGCTCCGGCGGGTTCGAGCCGCTACGCCTGCTGCCTAGGCCCAAGTCAGTCGTGCTCGGAGTGGTCACGACGAAGTCGGGGAACCTCGAGCGCAAGGACGCGCTCAAACGCCGGATTGCCGAAGCCGCGCGCTTCACGGACCTCGATCGGCTCTGCCTCTCGGCGCAGTGTGGCTTCGCTTCAACGGAGGAGGGCAATACGTTGACGGAGGATGACCAATGGGCGAAGCTCGCCCTGATAGTCGAAGTGGCGAACGAAGTGTGGGGCGAATGACGAACCGGCCGGTCTCGCCATGACCCGCAGGGCACTCTGGGTCGGCTTGCTATTGCTCACCCCGTTCGCCGTCTATTGGCAGACGGTCTTCCACGAGTACGGGTTCCGCGACGACTACTCGCTGCTGCGCGAAGTGCACGAGGAACCCGGCAAAGTGATGAGGCTCACGGTCTCCAACGGCCGGCCCATCTACGGGATGGCGCTCGACGCGTCGCTCAGGCCGATTCGCGACGTTCCCGATCTGCTGTGGCTGCGTCTCGGCGCGGTCGCTCTGCTCGCGGGAGTCGCGGTCGTTTTGTGGCGCCAGCTTCGCGGTGCGGGATGGTCCGACGCGGAGTCCGCGGCCGTCGCTCTCGGAATCGCGCTCCTGCCTGGCGCGCAGATCACCGTCGGTTGGGCGATCGCTTGGCCGATTGCGCTTGCGCTGCTGTTCGCGCTGCTCGGTTTCTCCGTCGTCGAGTCGCATCTGCAGCGCACCGGCGTGATTCGAATCGCGGCGCTCGCGGGCGGCGGTTTCCTTTATTTCATGGCCGCGCTCACGTACCAAACGAATGCCCTGTTCGCAGTCGTGCCGCTTGCGGCGCTGCTGTTGGTGCGCGGCGAGCACGAGCGGCTCAGTCACGGGCGCTGGGTCGCGGCCCATCTCGCGACGTTGTTCGCGAGCCTCGTTGCCGCGTTCGTGTTGATGCAGCTATTTTTCACGGAAGGCGTGGTCGCCGAGGCGACCCGCATGCAGCTCGAGCCCGATCCGCTGCTCAAGCTGCTCTGGTTCGTGCGCCAACCGCTCGTGAACTCGCTCGCGCTGTTCGAGCTCCGCGATCGCTTCGACACCTCGCTGTGGTTCTGGCTGGTCGCCGCGAGCTTCGGCGCGATCTTGGCGCTCGGCTTCCGTTTCGGTGCGCGCGACGCTTCCCACAAGGTGCGCTGGCTGTTCTGCCTGCTGTGCCTACCGTTCATCGCGCATGCCGTGAGTCTCGTCGCGAGCTCGCAGGCAATCGGCTACCGGACGGTGTTTCCGCTGTCGGGGCTCGTGCTCGTGCTGGTCGTGTTCGCCCTGCGCAGCGTCGTGGTCGCGGGGCGAATCCGGCCGCGCCTCCAACAGGCGGTGTTCGCGACGTTGCTCGTGGTTGCGGGGATGTCGGCAGAGCGCAATGCGTACACTCTGATCGCCGTGCCGCAAAACCGCGAATGGGAGCTGATCCAAACGGCCGCGGAACGGCTGCGGCTGGATGCCGATACCGACGTCTTCATCATAAGACCCGGCATCGACGATCGGTCAACCGAGCAAGTCTTTGACGACGAGTTCGGGTCTCTGTCTTCGGATGCGGACTGGGCGTCGAGGGAGATGTTCAAGGCCGCGATGCGCGAAAGGTTCCCGGATAAGCTGCCCGCCGGGTCCGCGTATTCGGTGGTGACGGGTGTCGCGCCGCCCGCGTCGCCCGGGGCCTACGACGTCGTGATCGACCTGCGCAAATTGCGCCAAGAAGGCGACCGGAGCATAGCGGTCGCCGGCGAATCCGCTACCGCGTCGAGCCGCTGACCGAAGGCCGAAACGTTTGCGCGGCCTCTCGGCCGCGCAACGCGATCGAGTATCCCCGTTCGATCAGCTGGATCGATTGCGACGGCGTCTGATTAGGGCGCCTAGTAGGCCCGTGCCGAGAAGCAGGGCGGTTCCGGGCTCGGGGACCGACGTGGTCTTGAGGCTCGCGACCGCGATGTAGTCGTCGAAGTCGTCGTCGTTCGAGGCGCCGGAATCATCCCAGAAGATCGCCCACGTGTCGGAGATCGGAGAGCTGCCGAACGATACGGCGCCCGTCGTCGGATCGAAGTTCGTCAGGGGGCGGAACGCGATGCTGCGGTAGCCCGCGCCCGTGCCGCCGTAGTTGAACTGTGCCGTGAGCGACGCGGCGTCGTTGTTGTAGGCGCATTTCCCGTAATTCACGCCGGACACCGACACCGAGTCCCCTCCATCCGTGCAGAAACCGAAGTTGAGCAGCGAGCCGGCGAACACCTCGAGCGGGGAGCCGACCTTCGAGAACGACGGGTTGAAGTTGTCTTGCAGACCCGCTGTCGAGTGCACCTGCGTGCCGTTCAGTAACAGCGTATTCGTATAGCCGGCTTCGTTGCCGAGGAAGTAGAAATCGACGAAGCCATGTTCGTTCGATGCGAGCTGGCCGAACGCTAGCGGGAACGGATTCGGGTGGCCGGGCAAGTCGTTGTTGGGGGCATTCGTCGACGACTGGGTGAAAGAGCCGGTGACCGTGGTATCGAGCAAGAGCCCGGCCTGTGTTGGTCCGCTGTAACCGAATGCCGCGCCGATCGCGGCGAGAGAGATCGACATAATCCGTTTGCGCACTTTCGTTCGTCCTTGAAGTTGCTGTGCTGGGCCCAGTCTTCCAAGACGCGTGCCAAGCCTCGAAAATCAGCAACCTATGCGCGAGCGACGCTCCGACGGGCGGTAACCGTAAGCTCCTTCGACGTTGCGGAGTTTGTCTTAATTCGGCGCGGCGACGCGCGCGGTTACTTCGCAATGCTGACGACTTCCGGCTCCATGTAGCTCTTGAGTCCGAGCGCGGAGTACTGGCGGCCGAGGCCCGACTCCTTGGCTCCGCCGAACGGCACGAACGCCGACGTGGCGCGGTGCTGGTTGACCCAGGCAGTGCCGACCTCGAGCTTCGCCGCGATTTCTGCGCCGCGCGTGACGTCGCTGGTCCAGACCGAGCCGCTGAGCCCGTAGCGCGTGTCGTTCGCGCGTCTGAGTGCGTCGTCGAGATTCGAGAATTTCAGAATCGGCACGATCGGGCCGAACTGCTCCTCTTGCACGAGCCGGCTCCCCTCGTCGATGTCCGTGACGAGCGTCGGCGGTAGGAAATACCCCGGGCCCTTCGGCACGTCGCCGCCGGTGAGGAACTTCGCGCCGCGCTTCTTCGTGTCTTCGATGATGCTCACGACCTTGTCGTACTGCATCTTGTTCTGGATCGGGCCGAGCTCGGTCGCGGGATCGAGCCCGTCGCCCACCTTGGCTTTCTTCGCCTCGGCGACGAGCGCGTCGCAGAGCGCATCGTAGATCTTCTCGTGCGCGTAGATCCGCTTGATCGCCATGCAGACCTGGCCGCTGTTCACGAACGCCGCGAAGAAGATCTTCTTCGCCACCGCTTTCGGATCGACGTCGTCCATCACGATCGCGGGATCGTTGCCGCCGAGCTCGAGCGTGACGCGCTTGAGCGTGGCGGCTGCGCTCGCGAGCACCTTCTTGCCGGTCGCGACCGACCCCGTGAACGAGATCTTGTCGATATCGGCGTGCTCCGTGATCCACGCGCCGAGGTCGTCACCGCCCGCGAGCACGTTCACGACGCCGGCGGGAAACACCTCGTTCAACAGCTCCGCGAACTTGAGTGTCGTAAGCGGCGTGTACGGCGAGGGCTTGAGCACCATGGTGTTGCCCGTGTAGAGCGCGGACACGAGTGGGCCGAGCGCGAGGCTCATTGGCGCATTCCAAGGCGTGATGATCCCGACCACTCCGAGCGGCCGGTAACGCAGCTCGATGTGCCGCTCCTTGTCGTCGACCAGTGTCTCGACGGGAATCTCGATGCCGACCATCCCGTCGGACTGTGCCGCGCCGCGATCGATCTCGGCGACCGACTGCGCCAACGGTTTGCCTTGCTCGCGCGTCAGGAGCTCTGCGAGCTCGTGCTGCTTCTCGCGCAAGCGCTGGGACATCTTCTTGATGAGCGCCGCCCGCTCCGCGAACGACTTGTCGCGCCACGCGGGGAACGCCGCGCGCGCGGCTTTGACGGCGCGGTCGAGATGCTCGCGAGTCGCCGCGGGACAGCGCGCGAACACCTCGCCGAGCGCGGGATTGATCACGTCGAGGTGGTGGTCGCTCGACTCGAGCGAGCCTCCGATCAGCAACGAAAAATCACTTCGTAATGCAACGCTCTCGGCTCGCTTGGCCATCGTCCTTCTCCGGGTTTTGGGGCGGGTTTGCCGCCTCGCGCGCCGGGTGCCGGCGCCTTACCGCGCGCGGTTTGCGCGGGTTCGCGGCCTCGAGCCGCTGTGCTAACCTTGACCGCCCGAATAATACACGAACGGGCCCGCCGCGGGCCTCTCGGAACGGAAACACGCTCGACCTTCAGACCGATTGCTCGGTGCATCACCGCACCGGAATCGGCGCCGCAGATCGCAATCGTCGGAGGCTTGAATGAAGATCGTTATGGTCGGCCAAGGTGCTTTTGGCCAGAAACACCTGGACGGGCTCAAAAACATCGACGGCGTCGAGGTTGCTAGTCTCGTCGGCGGCAACCCCGAGTCGACGGCGGCGGTCGCGAAGAAATACGGGATTCCGCACCACACGACCAAGCTCGACGAAGCGCTCGCGCGGCCCGGCGTCGAGGCAGCCATCCTGACTTCGCCGACGCAGATCCACGCCGCGCAAGCGGAGCAGGTGATGCGCGCAGGCAAGCACGTCGAGATCGAGATTCCGATCGCCGACACGCTTGCCGACTCGAAGAAGATCCTCGCCACGGCGAAGGCCACCGGCAAGATCGCGATGGCGGGGCACACACGCCGCTTCAATCCCTCGCACCAATGGGTTCACAAGCGAATCCAGGCGGGCGAGCTGAAGCTCCAGCATCTCGTCGTGCAGACGTTCTTCTTCCGTCGGAAGAACATCAACCTCGAAGGCAAGCCGCGCAGCTGGACCGATCACCTGTTGTGGCACCACGCATGTCATACCGTAGACCTGCTGCATCACCAGACGGGTGAGGTCGCGCGAGATGTGCACGCGTTCGAAGGCCCGCACCATCCCGAGCTCAAGATCGCGATGGACATGAGCATCGGCCTGCGGACGCCGTCGGGCGTTCTTTGCACGCTCGCGCTGTCGTTCAACAACGACGGACCGCAGGGCACGTTCTTCCGCTATGTCTGCGACAACGGCACGTATATCGCGCGCTACGACGATCTGTTCGACGGCAAGGACAAGCAGATCGACCTCTCGAAGGTCGACGTGTCGATGAACGGCATCGAGCTGCAGGACCGCGAGTTCGTGGCCGCGATCCGCGACAAGCGCGAGCCGCGCTCGAGCGTCGCGCAGGTGCTCCCGGCGATGGAGGTGCTGGACGCGCTCGAGAAGTCGCTCAATGGCTAGCATCCCGGTCTGCATGGCGCCCGACGCGAATACGCGGACGCCGAAATACAAGGCCCCGCCCGGCGCGTGCGACGCGCACTGCCACATCTTCGGGCCTGGCGACCGATATCCGTACGCGCCCGATCGCAGCTACACACCGCCCGACGCGCCGCTCGCGAAGTTCAAGGAGCTGCAGAAGACGCTGGGGCTTGCGCGGGCGGTGCTCGTCAACGCGAGCTGCCACGGCGTCGACAACACCGTGATTCTCGACGCGATCGAGCAGAGCGGCGGCAAGTACCGCGGCGTCGCGAACGTCGACGCGTCGTTCACGGACAAGGACTTCGAAGAGCTGCACGCGGGCGGCATCCGCGGTATCCGTTTCAACTTCGTCCAGCACCTCGGCGGCACGCCCGACATGGACGAGTTTCAGCAGCTCGTCGCGCGTGCGGCGGGCTTCGATTGGCACGTCGTGCTGCACTTCGACGCCGCCGATCTGCTCGAGTTCGACGACCTGCTGCGGACGCTTGCCCGTGCCGTTCATCATCGACCACATGGGCCGCGTCCCGACCAAGGACGGTCTTGACCAGGAGCCGTTCAAGCGCCTCTTGAATGCGGTCCGCATGGACAACTGCTGGGTGAAGATCTGCGGCGCCGAGCGCATCTCGTCGATGGGGCCGCCGTTCACCGACGCCGTCCCGTTCGCACATGCGCTGCTCGAGCTCGCGCCCGATCGCGTGCTGTGGGGCACGGACTGGCCGCATCCGAACATCAAGAAGCACATGCCGAACGACGGCGACCTCGTGGACCTGATCCCGCTGTTCATGCCCGACGCGACGCTGCAGCGCAAAGTGCTCGTCGACAACCCTCACAGGCTGTACGGCTTTACGGGCTGAAGCGCTAGGCCGCCTCGAGGATGATGTTTCCGACGCCGGTCGACGACGCCGGCACGTGATAGAAGCGATACACCTCACGCACGCGCTCCCCGAGCGCGCCGCGCATGATGAGCCACATCACGAGCTCGATCGCCTCGGCGCCTGCGTCGCGCAGATACTCGATCGGCGGGATCTGCGAGAGCCGCTCGGGGTCGCGCGTCAGATCATCGAGGAATGCCTTGTCGAACGTCTTGTTGATGAGTCCTGCGCGTGGGCCCTGGATCTGGTGCGACATGCCGCCGGTGCCGAAGATCACGACGCGTAGATCCTCGTCCCAGCTCTCGACCGCTCTCTTGATCGCCTTGCCGAGCTCGTAGCAACGATGCCCCGTCGGCGCGGGATACTGGATCACGTTGACCGCGAGCGGGATCACGCGCACGGGCCAGGCTTTCGGCTGACCGTACAGCAGCGTCAGCGGCACGGTCAGGCCATGATCGACCTGCATCTCGTTCACGATCGTCATGTCGAACTCGTCGAGGACCAAATGCTGAACCATGTGTGCGGCGAGCTCCGGATACCCTTTGACGACCGGTACGGGGCGCGCGCCCCAACCTTCGTCGGCGATCGGGAACTCCGCCGCGCACCCGAGCCCGAACGTCGGGATGATTTTGAAGTCGAACGCGTTGACGTGATCGTTGTAGACGATGATCGCGACGTCCGGCGCGGTTTCGGCCATCCACTTCTTCGCCGGCTCGTAACCCTTGAACAATGGGGTCCAGTACGGCTCGGCCGTGCGGCCGTTGTCCACCGCGGCACCGAGCGCAGGAGTATGGGATGTGCCGACACCGGCGATGATCTTCGCCATCAGTTTTTCCTCTCGGACTTCGACCGCCAGCCGTCGGGGGAGCGCCCGCCCGACATCATCATCTTCACGTAGTCGCTTTCTTGAACGCCGGCCATCTGCGATGCCATGTACTGATAGGACTTTTTGTCCGTGAACGCGAGCTTGACGAGCGCATACGAGACTGCGCCGAGCTCTAGCAGCGTGTTCCAAGACCGGCTCACGACCGCTTCGCGCTGGGCGTCGGTCATCGGAAACTTCGCGAGATATCGGCGCTCGTCGGCCAGGAATTCTTCGCGATTCTCGGCCTTCATCAACGAATAGAAGAACGCGTTGAGATGGTAGCCCCGGCGAGCGCGCTCGGCGTCGAACACCCAGGTGCCCGGTATGTCTTCGTATTCTTCAGGTTGTTTGCTCATGGTTGGCAATGAGAGCGTTCCACCCCTCCGTTGTCAACTCTCGCGCGTTCTTCGGCTCGATGGCGGATCCCTTCGAGACTCGTTCCTCGTGCGTCTGGGCTCGCAGGTTTCCGAACCACCTCAGAACAGCAGCGTGCCCTCGAGCGCGACGCTCTTGATCAACGCGAACACCTGCTGATCCGGCGCAAGCTTGAGCTCCTCGAGCGCGTCGCGAGTGATTCGCGACCGCAAGTGCTGGCCCTCTACGTCGAGCAACACCTCCGCGTTGATCGGACCGTCGAGGTCGATTCGCACGATGCGCGCGGCCAGCACGTTGCGGATGCTGAGGCCGCGGGGGCGCTCGGTCGCGAGAGCGACGTCGCGGGCGTGCACGCGAATCCGCAAGTCGCTCCCCACGCGCGGTTCACTCATCGGGATATGCAGCACGTGCTCGCCCAAACGCAATGCCGCGATGCCGGACGCTCTCTCGCTCGACGCGCACCTGCAGCACCGCACCCGTGTCGCGGCCGCCCATGAGTGTCGCGACGTCGAGCCTTTCGAGCACCGTGGCGATCGGGCCTTCGGCAGCGATTCTACCGGCGCTGAGCAGCACCATGTCGACCGCGAGGCGCGCGACCTCGTCGACGTTGTGCGTCACGTAGAGCACGGGCACGCCGAACGTCGCGGGCAGGCGCTCGATGTGCGGGACGATCTCGCGTTTGCGCGCGAGATCGAGCGACGACAGCGGCTCGTCCATTAGCAGGAGCCGCGGGCTCGTGAGCAACGCGCGACCGATCGCGACGCGCTGCTGCTCGCCGCCGGAAAGCGAGGTGGGCCGGCGCCCGAGCAGCGGACCGAGGTCGAGAGCGTCGACGACCGTCGCGAAGTCGATGCGCGGTGCACTTCCCGTGCGGTGCGCCGCACGCCGGAGCGCGAATCGCAAGTTGCCCTCGACGTCGAGGTGCGGGAACAGCCGGCCGTCTTGGAACACGTAGCCGACGCCGCGCAGATGCGCGGGCACGCACAGCCCCTCGCGCTGCCACGGTGCGCCGTCGAACGATACGGTGCCGCGCGCCCGCTCTTCTAGGCCGGCGATCACGCGCAGCAAGGTGGTCTTGCCCGGACCCGCTCGGTCCGAACAGCGCGGTGATTCCCTTGAGTTTCAGCTCGTGTCGCACCTCGAGCCTGAAAGTCCCGCGATCGAGCGCGACGTCGAGCGCTAGCGTGATCATGACGCACGCCGCCGCGCACGCAATCTCGCGTGCATCATGTCCGCACCAGCGGCATGCGCCGGTTCAGCGAGTACACGCACAGCAGCACGAGGAACGAGAACACGAGCAAGCCCGCCGCGAGGACGTGCGCCTGCGCGTACTCGATCGTCTCGACGTGCTCGTAGACCGCGATCGAGATCACCTTGGTGCTGCCCGGGATGTTTCCGCCCACCATCAGCACGACGCCGAACTCGCCGAGCGTGTGCGCGAAGCTCAGCACGAGCGCGGAGACGTAGCCGCGAATCGCGAGCGGCGACGCGACGCGCAGGAACGCATCGAAGCGGCTCGCCCCGAGCGTCGCGGCCGCTTCGAGCGGCGCACGGCCGACCGCTTCGAACGCGCTCTGCAGCGGTTGCACGGCGAACGGGAACGAGTAGATCGTCGGAGGCGATCACGAGTCCGAGGAACGAGAACGTCAGCGTGGAGTCCGTGAGCTCGACCCAGAAGCGGCCGATGCCGCCGGCCGGCCCGAGCAGGATCAGCAGGTAGAAACCGAGCACCGTGGGCGGGAGGACGAGCGGCAGCGCGACGACGGCTTCGATGGCGACGCGCGCGCGGCGCCGCGTGAACGCGAGCCACCAAGCGAGCGGCGTCGCGACGATCAGCAGCACGACGACGGTGACGGCCGCAAGCTCGAGGCTGAGCCAAACCGGTCCGAGCTCGAGTTCCGACATCTGCCTTGTCCGCTACGCTTGCGCTGCATGTAGCCACGCGCCGAGCGGCATTGTCAATTGCGCCGGGCTTCGCGAGTCGCGTGCTATTCTCGCGCGCACGACGCCAATCAGGCGCCTACGCCGGGCCATTCGAGCGGGATGAACGAAGCAGCGAAACGACGAATCGTCGTCGCGATCACTGGCGCGACCGGCGCGATTTACGGCAAGCGAGTGCTCGAAGAGTTGCGGCGCGCGGGCAACGTCGAGACGCATCTCGTGATCTCGCGAGCCGGTGCGCTCAACGCGGCGGCGGAGCTCGAGTTCGCGAAGCGCGACCTCGAGGCCTATGCTGACGTCGTCCATTCGGATCGCGACATCGGTGCGAGCATCGCGAGCGGCTCGTTCCGCACGGACGGAATGATCATCGCGCCGTGCTCCATGCGCACGCTCGCGGCGATCGCGACCGGCGTGACGGACAATCTGGTCGCGCGCGCGGCGGACGTGACTCTGAAGGAACGCCGTCGCCTCGTGCTGCTCGCGCGCGAGACGCCGCTCAATCTCGTCCATCTGCGCAACATGGTGACGATCGCCGAGATGGGCGGCGTGATCTTCCCGCCGGTACCGGCGTTCTACGCGAAGCTCGACAGCCTCGACGCGATGGTCGATCAGACCGTGGGGCGGGTGCTCGACCTATTCGATCTCGACTCGGCGCTCGTGCGCCGCTGGTCCGGGATTCGCGCGCCGGCCGAAGACTAACGAGAGCGCCTCATCGACCGGCACGCCGCCGGCAGATACTCGTTCGGCACCGTCGGTGGGATGTATGCGGCGGCGTTTCCGCCGCCCGACGTGCCGAGCTCGCTCAAGCCGGTTGGCGCCGGGCGCATTGCCGCAGCGCCAGACGACCGAGCCCAACACCTCGTAAGGAGTCATCGTGAGCGTCAACCCGGTGATCGCCGCGTTGACGTCGTTGCCGAACGTGACGATGAGCACGCCGTTGGTCACGTCGACGGACGACACGTACTTGCCGCTCGTGTCGGCGGCATTCGCAGTCATGCCCGCCGCGAGCCGGCCGGCGGGCGCTTCGCCGCTGTGGACCCAGTGCTCGACGACCAGGCTCTTGCCCCACGAGGTCATGTTCAGGCCTTCCGAGACCTGCGCGCGAACGGAGTACGTCTGGTACGCCGGAATCGCAATCGCCGCGAGAATCCCGATGATCGCAACGACGATCATCAGCTCGATTAGCGTAAAACCTCGTTGTGCGCGCTGTTGGTTCATCATCGGGGTGCCGCCTGAGGCGGCCTATAGGGTGCGAAACGTGTCGATGCCGCCGCGGCTAGTCTTGATCCGCGTAGACCACGGGGATCTTCTTGCGTTCGGCGTAGCTCGTGGCGAGCACGAGCGCTGCGCTCGGCGTCATGCGCCCAGTGATCAGCGTCTTGACGCGTTTCGTCAGCTCGCTGCGTTCCGCGGGCTCGCCGCTGTCCTTGTCCACGACGCGCTCGATGGTCGCGAGCACGGTGGTGTCGTCGTCGGCGACCGGGCAGGTGTGCACGCGAACGTAGTCCGTCTCGGGACGATTCCAGGGCGGTAGCGCACAGATCACTCGCACGTCCATTTTCCGATTCCTCTGCTCACGATCCTGTCTTGCATTCATCTGCTAATGGCCGTATCAGCAAGAGGCATGCCACCGAGCACGGGCGCGGCTTTGAGCGAGGTTGGCCGAGTTTATGTCACGTCGAGCTGACCCGCGACGTCAATTGCTGCCCCGATTTGCGTAGCCCGACACGCTCGTTATGTACGGAGCGGAACCGAATCGTCGCGAGCGTTCTCAGCGCCGCGGCTCGTCGGTTTCGAGCGAAAGCAGTGTCGCATTGCCGCCGACCGCCGCGGTGTTCGTCGTGATCGTCTGCTCCGTGGCGAATCGCGGCAGATAGCTCGGTCCGCCGGCCTTCGGCCCAGTGCCGGACAGGCCCATGCCGCCGAACGGCTGCACGCCGACCTGCGCGCCGATCATGTTGCGGTTCACGTAGACGTTGCCGACACGCGCGCGCTCGGCGATCGAGCGAGCGAACGAATCGATGCGCGTGTGGATGCCGAGTGTGAGCCCATAGCCGCTCGCGTTGATCGCGTCGATGAGCTCGCCGGAGCGCGCGGCCGCGTAGCGGACCACGTGCAGCACCGGCCCGAACACTTCGCGTGTGAGCTCCCCGACGCTGTCGAGCGCGACGACCGTTGGCGGCACGAATAGGCCGCGCGCGTGCGCAGCGGTCAAACGGCACTGGTGCAGAACGCGCCGCGAGCCGATGTAGGCGGTGAGCTCCGCGTGCGCGTCGGTGTCGATCACGGGGCCGACATCCGTCGCGAGCAGCGCGGGGTCGCCGATCACGAGCTCGTCCATCCAGCCGCGCAGGAGCCGCAGCACGTCGTCCGCGGTGTCGTCTTGGAGGCAGAACAGCCGCAGCGCCGAGCAGCGTTGACCCGCGCTGTTGAACGCGGACTGCGCGGCATCGCGCACCACCTGCTCGGGCAACGCGGAGCTGTCGGCGATCATCGCGTTGAGGCCGCCGGTCTCGGCAATCAACGTCGCGAGCGGGCCGGCTCGCGCGGCGAGAACGCGATTGATCGCCTGCGCTGTCTCGACTGAACCGGTGAACACCACGCCTGCGACACGCGGGTCGGGCAGCAGCGCCTCGCCGAGCATGCGGCCGTCACCGGGTAGGAATTGAAGCGCTTCGACCGGAACCCCCGCCGCGTGCAGCAGCTGTACGGCGTATGCGCCGACGAGTGATCCCTGCTCGGCGGGCTTCGCGATCGCCGTGTTGCCGGCCGCGAGCGCCGCCGCGATCTGACCCGTGAAGATCGCGAGCGGGAAATTCCACGGGCTGATACACACGAACACGCCGCGACCCGTGAGACTGAGCTCGTTGCGCTCGCCCGTCGGTCCCGGGAGGGAGCTCCGCGCGCGCGAACAATGCGTCGCAGTGCGCCGCGTAGTAGCGCAGCAGGTCCACGGCCTCGCGCACCTCCGCCAGGCTGTCTGCAACGGTGCGGCCCGTCTCGGCCACGCAGCGCGCGACGAGCTCGCCCGTCGCATTCTCATAGCGGTCCGCGGCGGCGCGCAGAAGGGCGGAGCGGTGCTCCGCGGGCGTGGTGTTCCAGCTCGGCTGGAAAGCACTCGCAACGTCGAGCGCCGCGGCCGCAGCCGTGGAGTCCGCGTACGACCACCGTGCCCGTGACACGCGCTCGATCCGCGGGGTCGCGGCTCTGCTGCGGACTGCCGCGCGCCGCGCGTCCGCCGACGATCGGGTTCGGCGCGCCAGGACCCGGGGCGCGTCGCCGCGAGCGAGGCGGCGAGGCTTGCGAGCACGCGGCCGTCGGCGAGGTTCAAACCGCGCGAGTTCACGCGTTGCGGAGCGAACAACGCGCGAGGCAGTGCGATGCGCGGGTGCGCGACGTCCTCGAGCGCCCGCGTGCTCTCGACCGGATCCTCGACGATCGTCTCGGCGGGCGATTCCGCGTGCACGAGCCGATTGACGAACGACGTATTCGCGCCGTTCTCGAGCAAGCGCCTCACGAGATACGGCAACAGATGTTGATGACTTCCGACCGGCGCGTAAACGCGGCAGCGATGATTCATCCCGGGCCGCTCGAGCAGCGCCGCGTACAGCTCTTCGCCCATACCGTGGAGGCGCTGAAACTCGAACGGCCGGTCCGCGCCGACCTCGAGGATCCACGCGACGGTGTTCGCGTTGTGTGTCGCGAACTGCGGCGCGAGGTGTTCGTGCACGAGCAACAAGTCGTGCGCGCAAGCGAGGTACGAAACGTCCGTGCTCGACTTGCGAGTGAATACGGGATAGCCGTCGAGGCCCTGCTCTTGAGCGCGCTTGATCTCGGTGTCCCAGTAGGCGCCCTTGACCAACCGCACGGCAATCGAGCGGCCCGCGCCCCGTCCGAGCTCTTCGAGCCAGGCGAGCACGTGCGGTGCGCGTTTCTGATAGGCCTGCACCGCGAGCCCGAGATTCTCGTAGTCCCGCAGCACGGGATCTCGAAACACGCGTGCGAAGATCGCGAGCGACAGCTCGAGCCTATCCGCTTCTTCGGCGTCCACCGTGAGCGCGACGTCCACGGCTCGCGCGGTGCGCGCGAGCGTCAAGAGGGCGGACGAGATTGCCTCGGTCGCTGTCGCGGCCTGCGCGCGCTCGTAGCGTGGGTGCAGGGCGGAGAGCTTTACCGAGATGCTCGGCGCCGCCCCATCGCCGGAACCGTTGGCTCGCGAACGGCCGATGGCGGCAATCGCGTCGTTGTAAGCCTCGAGATAGCGGAGTGCGTCGGCGCTCGTCAGCGCGGCTTCGCCGAGCATGTCGAAGGAGTAGTCGAAGTGCGGCGCCCGCGCCGCGCGGCGCAAAGCCGCTTCGATCGTCTCGCCCATCACGAACTGTGAGCCGAGGATTTTCATCGCTTGACGCAGGGCGCCGCGCACGACGGGTTCCCCGAGCCGCTCGATGAGCCGCGACAGGAACGGTGCCGGTTCTTCGGCGACGTCCGCCCGTTCGCACGATCCGGCCGGTGAGCAGCAGCGCCCACGTCGACGCATTGACGAACAGGGAGTCGCTCGCGCCGAGATGAGCTTGCCAGTCGGCGCCGCCGAGCTTGTCCGCGATCAGTTTGTCCGCGGTCGCGGAGTCCGGAATGCGGAGCAGCGCCTCCGCGAGGCACATGAGGACGACGCCTTCCCTGGACGACAGATCGTATTCGCCGAGCAGCGCGTCGACGCCGGTCGCTTCGCGCTGCCGCGTGCGGATGGCGACGACGAGGTCGCGCGCGCTGCGCTGGATTCGCGCGGTTTGCTCGCCGGAGCGACGTGGCCCGCGGGAGCAGCTCGCGTACCGCAGTGTTCTCGTCGGCGAGGTAGTGAGCGGCAACAGCGCGGTCGAGATCCGCGAGCGCGGGATGCTCGTCGTCGAACAGCCAGCGGCGCTCGGCGTTTGGGTCGCCCATGCCCGTAGTGTAGTGCGTGCCGCGCGGCGCGCCACTAGCCCCGGACGCGCACGCCGTCCGCGGCGCACGCGTGCGCTAGCGACGATCCCGCAGGAATTACACGGCGGCCGCGGCGCGGCCGATCATCATGAGGAATTCCGCCCGGGTGCGCGGATCCGAACGGAAGTGACCGAGCAGTTGGCTCGTGATCATCGACACGCCCTGCTTGTGGATTCCGCGCGTCGTCATGCACTGGTGCACGCCTTCAACGACGACGCCGACGCCGCGAGGCTTCAGCACATCTTGGATGCAATGCGCGATCTGCGACGTGAGGGATTCCTGAACTTGCAGCCGGCGAGCGAACGTCTCGACGACCCGTGCGAGCTTGCTGATCCCCACGACCTTGCGGTCCGGCAGATAACCCACGTGGATCTTGCCGATGATCGGCGCCATGTGGTGCTCGCAGTGTGATTCGAAGCTGATGTCGCGCAGCACGATCATCTCGTCGTAGCCGTCGACCTCCTTGAACGTGCTGCGCAGGAACTCGACCGGATCCTCGCGATAACCGCTGTACCAATCCTCGAAGGCGCGCACGACGCGCCCCGGAGTGCCGACGAGCCCTTCGCGGTCGGGATCGTCGCCGATCCACTGGAGCAACGTCCGGACGGCGCCTTCAGCCACCTCACGGCTCGGCTTGCTCTGCGCTTGCGTGATCTTCTTGACGCCGGTGGCGCCGGATGGCGATCGATTCGATTTGCGTATGCTCACGGCTCGTCCATAGTTGGCAACGGACGGAAGCCGCTGCTTCGAGGCTCCGCAGTCTACGGTGCGTTCGCGGGGTGGTGCAACCGATGGGCGGCGCTGGCATATTGAGCCGCCGGCGGCCGACGACGGCCTGTCACGAGTGTTGCGCAATGAGCGTTCGCCAAATCATCCAGACGTTCGAGACGTGGCGCGCCACCGGTGCGCCGATCGTGCTCGCGACGGTCTACGAGACGCTCGGTTCGACTTACAGCAAAGCCGGCCAGCGAATCCTGATTGCGGCGAATGGGGACTATCGCGGCCTCGTCAGCGGCGGCTGTCTCGAGGGCGACCTCGCGGAGCGCTCGCAAGCCGTGCTCGCGAGCGACGCGCCGGCGGCCGTCACTTACGATCTGCGCGACGAGTTCGACGAGGTCTTCGGCCTTGGTGTCGGCTGCAACGGATTGCTGCGCGTGTTCCTGCAGCCGCTGCAAGCGGCGCGCGGCTATCAGCCGTTCGCGGCGATCGCAGATGCGCTCGCGGGCACCGAGCGCAGTGGGGTCGCAACCGTGATCGAGAGCCGCGATGCGGCTCTCCCAGCCGGCGCGACGGTCATCGTGCACGCCGAGTCGCACTTCGCGTTCGATGTCGCGTCCGAGGCCGCCGGGCGCCTCGCACAACGCACGCGTGCCGCGATCGCCGCGGGCGCGGCCGAGCTCGTGGCGGACCGCGGGACGACGGTGCTGCACGCGCTGCTGAAGCCGATCCCGAAGCTGCTGGTGCTCGGCGCGGGTCTCGACGCCGTGCCGCTCGTCGCGATGGCCGCGGAGCTCGGGTGGTTCGTCACGGTGGCCGACCATCGGCCCGCTTACGTTGCGCGCGATGGCTTTCGGCACGCGGAGCGCACGCTGCTCGTCGACCCAGCGGCGCTCGCTCGCTCGCTACGCCTCGAGGAGTTCGACGCGATCGTCGTCATGAGCCATCACCTCACGACGGATCGAAAATATCTCTCCCAGCTCGCGTCCGTCGACACGCGCTACCTCGGCGTGCTCGGCCCGCGTGCGCGGCGCGATCGCTTGCTCGCGGAGCTCGGCGAGCACGGCGCAAGCTTGCGCGCCCGGTTGCGCGGGCCCGTGGGGCTCGACCTCGGCGCGGACTCGCCCGAATCGATCGCGCTATCCATCCTCGCGGAGCTGCAGACGACGTTGAGCGGCGGCAGGCGTTAGTTGAGGAGTGGGCGGGGAGGAAGTAGGACTAGTGTCCAGGTTTGGCGAACCCCGTTCCATGGCACCATCCTGAACGAATGGGTGTGGCTCGGCTCGGCATGCCCCGAGCGGGGGGGGTGACCATGATTGAGAAAATAGCTGCACTGGGCTACGCGAACCGGGCCGCGAGGGCGTCGATTCGAATGCGTGCGCGTGTGTTCGCGGCGCTGTCATTCCTCGCTGCGGCGTCCATGCAGTGCGCGAAGGCCGCGCCCGCAGCCGATCTGTTCATGACGCGCGAGCCATTGGTCGTCGAGCTCGCGCTCGATTTCGGCGAGCTCTGCCGCGGAGCGCGCAGCGCCGAATGCGAGGACACGCCGGGCACGCTCGCGTACAAGGACGCGGACGGGACGGAGCACCGCATGCGCGTAGCGGTCCAGGCCCGCGGCCGCTGGCGCAACGAGTCCGGCAACTGCACGGTGCCGCCGCTGTCGGTGATTTTCGAAGCCGGCGACACGGGCGACACGTTGTTCAGCGGGCAAACGATGCTGCCGCTGACCACGCATTGCCGCGACACTCCCACCGAGTACGAGCAATACGTGCTCAAAGAGCATCTCGCCTATGGCATTTACAACGAGCTGACTGACAAGAGCTTACGTAACGCGCTTAGCCCGCGTGACATACCGTGATACCGGGCGGCGGGATCGCACGGTCGAGCGCTATGCGTTTTTTACCGAGCACTTCTCAGCGCTCGCCGCACGGCAGGGCGCGGAGGTCTTGCCAACCGAGAACTTCGATCCGCAAGAAGCGGACGCGACCGAGCTGGCAACGCTGGAGTTGTTCGAGTTCATGATCGGAAACACCGATTGGTCCGCGGTGAGCGCCCACAACGTGGCTCATATTCGCACGCCGGCGGGAGCGGTCACGGCAGTCGGGTACGACTTCGATTTCTCGGGACTCGTCAACGCGCCGTACGCACTGCCTCCGCCTCAGCTGAAGCTGCGCCGCGTCACGCAAAGGCTATACCGCGGCTTCTGCCATCCGGAGCTCGACTGGACGCAGCTGTTCGCGCAGTTCCTCGGCCGGCGCGCTGCCATCGAAGGCGTCGTCCACAACGAGATCGCAGCTCTTAAGGACGCGCACCGCCAAGCCGCGCTCGCGTACCTCGACGAATTCTTCGCGATCATCTCGTCGCCGGAGCGGCGGCAGGCCGACATCCTAGACGCGTGCCGTCCGATAACAGATCGTTCTTGAAGAGCGTTGGCCGTTCGCGAGCCGTGTCGCCGATAGACCGGCGGGCGAGCTAGCGCGCGCGGGGCGGGGGTGTCCGAGCGTGAGTTTCTCGAAACGTATCCTCGTCGGTGTGCTCGCTGGAATCGCCGTGGGAATCTTCCTCGGCGATCGCGCCGCGCCGTTCGCGTTCGCCGCGACGGCCTTCGTCAAGCTGCTGCAGATCACGGTGCTGCCCTACATGACCGTGTCGATCGTGCACAACCTCGGACGCCTCGATTACGCGACGGCGCGAACGCTCGGCCTGCGGGCCGGCGCCGTGTTGCTCAGCTTTTGGGGGATCGCGCTTCTTCTCGCGTTTCTCTTTCCGATTGCGTTCCCGGCGGTCGAAAGCGCGCGCTTCTTCAGCACGACGATCGTCGAGCCGAAGACGCCGTTCAACTTCATCGAGCTGTATATCCCTTCGAACCCTTTCTACTCGCTCGCGAACAACGTCGTTCCCGCCGTCGTCCTGTTCTCGATACTCCTAGGCGTGGCGCTCATGGGGATGGAGAAAAAGGCGCCGCTCTTGGAGGTTCTCGGAGCGGCCTCGAGCATGCTGTCGCGTACGACGAAGCTCATCACTCGCCTCACGCCGTACGGTCTTTTCGCGATCGCCGCGTCGGCCGCGGGCACTCTCGACGTCGAGCGGCTCGGCCGCCTACAGGTGTATCTCTGGAGCTATGCGGCCGTGGCGCTTCTGTTGTCGCTATGGATCCTGCCGGGGCTCGTCGCGGCCCTGACGCCGATCAAGTCCCGTGAGCTGGTGGTGCGCTGCCGCGACGCATTCGTCACTGCTTTCATGGCGGGGGACCTCTTCATCGTGTTGCCGATGCTCATCGAAGCGAGCAAGGACCTTCTTCGGCGTCACGATCTTGCGGGCGACCGCGGCCAAGCGCTTCCCGACGTGATCGTGTCGGCATCGTTCAACTTTCCATCCACCGGCAAGGTGCTGACGCTCTCGTTCCTATTGTTCGCCGGGTGGTTCGCCGACACACCGGTCTCCATCGACCAATATCCGAGCCTTGCCGTAGCGGGGATATTGACGTTTTTCGGGAGCCTCAACGCGGCAGTGCCTTTCCTGCTCGACGTGTTCCGGATTCCGGCCGATACGTTTCAGCTCTTTCTCGCTACCGGCGTGATCAACTCGCATTTCGGAGCCCTCGTCGCGGCCGTCCACACGGTGAGCTTGGCTCTGCTCGCCAGCGTGGCCGTCACCGGAACGCTGCGCCTCGAGCCGGCTCGGTTGCTGCGGTATGGGGTCGTCACCGTGGGTCTCGCGGCGGCGATGTTCGGCGGTACACGAGTGCTCTTCGAGGGCGCCTTGAACCCGAGCTACGAGCAGCGCGACGTGCTGCTTTCGATGCGAATACTGGCGGAGCCCGTCGAGGCGCTCGTTCGGCGCGAAGCCTCACCACCCGCGCCGCCGACTGAGCGCGCCGGCTCGACTCTCGAGCTCATCCACGAACGCGGCGCGCTCCGCGTAGGTTACGTCGTGGACGGCTTGCCGTTCGCGTTTTTCAACGGGCGCGACGAGCTCGTCGGCTACGACGTGGACCTCGCCTATCGGCTCGCGCGCGATCTCGGAGTCAAGCTCGAGCTTGCTCCGGTCGAGCGAGAGCACCTCGTGGAAGCGATTCGCTCGCGGAGCTGCGACCTGATCATCGGCGGCATCGCGGTGACGGCGGAGCGAGCCGAGCGGCTGCTGTTCTCGTCCTCGTATATGGATGAGACGCTGGCGTTCATCGTTCCGGACCATCGCAGGGAGGAGTTCGCGGACTGGGAAACGATTCGCTCGAGGACGGGCCTCGTGCTGGCGGGGCCGAACCTCTCCTACTATCTCGACAAGGTCCGAGCGCTCGCACCGTCGGCCCGGATCGAGACGTTCGAAGAGATCGAGCCGCTGCTCGCCGGCGGGATTCCCGGCGCGGATGCGATCATCGGCACGGCCGAGCGCGGCTCGACCTGGACGCTGCTCTATCCGAAGTTCACCGTCGTCGTGCCCGAGCCCGGTCTGGTCAAGATCCCGTTGGCCTATCCGCTGTCGCAAGACGACGAGCGATGGCGGGACTACGTCGACGTATGGCTCGATCTCAAGCGAAAGGATGGGACGCTCGACACGCTCTATCGGTACTGGATCCTCGGCCAGGACGCCGTGCGCCCGGCGCCGCGATGGTCGGTGATCCGCGACGTGCTGCACTGGGCGGACTGAGCTCGTTCACGCGCCCGTCGAGTGTCGCTCGCGATCGTGCTGAGAAGCCTGCGCGGGGTGGGCGCCGGGCTTACTCCTTCCAGCCTTCCGGCAACTCCGTGCCGCCTCTGATCTGACGCGTCTTGTAACGCCAATGGCCGTCGACCTTGGCGAAGGTGCTGTACTCCTTGCCCTGCGTGATGACCTTGACCGCATCGCCCTGCTTTTCGATCACGTACTCGGTATAGACGAGCTGCGCGGTCGCCGTCTTGCCGTGCACGACGATGAGCGGATTGTCGACCGCCACGATGAAGGAATAGCGAGGCGGGGGAGGCGGACGCGGCGGCTGCCCCGGAGCGCGCCCATAGGCCTGCATGATGCCGTCCCTGCCTTTGAAGTGGCGATCACCGAGGATCAGCTCGGCGTCGTCGGCATAGAAGTCCGCGAAGTTTTCAGCGTTCTCCCGGCCGAAATTATTGTAGTAACGCGTGATCAGATCCTGGATCTGGAGGCGATCGACGAGTGTTTCGGCGTTGACCTCCTGCGCGCCTGCGCCTGCGCCTACGCCGATTGTCAATGCGAGACAGGCGACGCTCAACGCGCCCAGCAGTGCCCTGCCTAGTGGGTTTGCGATTGCTTTCATGATCACCGACTCCCCTTGTTTCTTCGAGTGCTTCGCTAAGAAAGCACGGACTGGCTCGCTGCGCAGTGTATTGCCACGACTCCGCATCCGACTAGTCCTCACCCGTTTCTCGGCCCACGCGCATTGCGGGCTAGACCTCGCGGAGCGATCATTCCGAACGAACGACACCGATGACGAGGAGTCCGGCGATGGCAACACGACTGCTCGGTTCTCTTGGCACTGTCGCAGCGCTCGTCGGCGCGGCCGTTCTCGTCGCGGATCAGGTCGCGAGTCAAGAACAGGGCGCCGCTCCGCCGCTCGTGATCACCGCGTTTGGCGGAAAGACCGCGCCTCGGTATGCCGCGCGCCGCACATCGTGGGGCGAGCCCGACTTGCAGGGAGTGTGGTCGAGCGACGACACGGCGGGTATTCCGATGTCGCGGCCGGAGCAGTACGGCAACCGGCTATATCTCGACGAACAGGAGTACGCGGAGCGCGCCAAACAGGTCGAGAGCGGCGTCGACCGGGCCGAGAACGAGGCGACCAGCAGCTTCCGCCAAGACTTCGCGCGCCGCGCGTTTGGGCAGACGTCGTTGATCGTCGATCCCGCGGACGGGCGGACGCCCGCATACACACCCGAAGGCATGAAGCGGCCTATGCCGCGCGGCACCTACGGCAACGGTCCGCTCGACAGCTATACCGACTTTTCAACCTACGAACGCTGCATCACGCGCGGTATCGCCGGCTCGACGCTGCGCGTGGTCTACGGCAACGGCCAGCGCATCGTGCAGGCGCCCGGCGTGGTGGCGGTCTCGTACGAGATGGTTCACGACACGCGCCTCATCTATACCGACGGCCGGCCCCACATCAACCAAGCGATACGCCAATATCTCGGAGATTCGCGCGCGCACTGGGAAGGCGACGAGCTCGTTGTGGAGACGACCAATCTGACGGACCGGACGGCCATCGGCTTGAACGGCAACGGCAATCGTCACAGCACGCAGATGAAGCTCACCGAACGGTTCAAGCGCGTGGCAAACGACATCCTTCAGTACCAGCTGACCGTTGACGATCCCGTGACCTACGTGCGGCCGTTCACGCTGTCTTTGCCGCTAACACCGCTCGACGGAGGCAAACTGCTGCCCTACGACTGCCACGAGGGCAACTACGCGCTGCTTCAGTCGCTCGGGGCCGAGCGCGCCGAGGACCGTGCGCTGGAGGAAGACAGAAGGAAGGGAATCGTTCGACCGCGACGGCCCGTGCAGGATGGACTGGGCGTCGGCGGTCAACCAGTGGCCGAAGGCGCCGGGATACCGGTCCGGTAGTTAACGGGTTCGCCGTTCTTGGCGACGAACTGGGTGTCGCCGCGCGCTAATAGCTAGACCCTCGCCGACTGTCCTCGTACATCTTGATCAGAAACGTGCGGATCGCCGCTTCGGCTTCTTGCTCGTTCATGAGGCGCTGCTCGACGATCGATCGTGCGATGTCCTTGACCGATCGCCGCCCGTCGATCAATGACATGATGAACGCGTAGATCCGCGTCGACATCGCCTGCACTCGGAACGACTCGCTCAGGGGCACCGGCTCCGTGCCACGCACGAGCCAGTCGGGCAAAGCCTCGTAGCGCGGCAGCTTCTTCATGTCGCGCACTTTCGGAGCTTTCCACGCGACGACACGCTCGCGCCGGCCATGCCGGCTCGCCGGCGAGCAGAGGTACGGAATCTCGTGCTCCGCGACCGCGGGTGCCGCGAAGCCGTTCTCCTCGATGACGGCCGCGCATTCCTCGAGGCTGTAGCGCGCGGCGGCATCCGGAACGTGGAAGCTCAGTGAGCCGAAGTTTAGCCACCGGCCTCCCGGCGCAAGCAATGAGTTGATCCGTGCGCACAGCGCCTCGAACCGCTCTGGCAGGATGTCGACGAGCCATGGCGTGATCACGGTGTCGAACGTACCGCGCCGAAACGGCGGCCGGTGTGCGTCCGCGAGCACGCATGCGAACCCCTCGCGTGCCGGAGCAGGCGCCGCGAGTGAGCGCAACACCGCATGGTCGGCGGCTGTGCGCGGCGCGATCGGAAACTCGTAGAGCTCGACTCGCTCCCCGCGCGCAACGCGCTGCGCGAGCAGCATCAGCAACGGATTGAAATCGAGCGCGACGGTCACGGTGGCGGCCGTACCGACGTGGAAATCGTAGGCGAGCCTGCCGGCACCGGCTCCGAGCACGAGCACGCGCCCCGGCGCGTCGTCGCCGAGCGCGCTCTCGAGAATCCGAAATGACGCGTCGTTCTCCTCGTCGCCCCAAGCCCAGTCGCGATGTACGTTGGCGTAGTAAGTCGTGAGGCCTTGCTCCGCGGGCAATCGCGTGCGCAACGCGAGGTTCGTCTCGATCGTCGCGGCGTAGTCTTCGAGCTCGAGCGGGGCGAGCAGGGCGCGGAGCCTACGGCCGTGGTCGGCGGTGGCGTCGGCGAGAAGCTCGAGGCGCGCACGCGTCGCGGCGCGCAGCTCGGGGCGCTCGAGCGACGCGCGCAGTTGTTGCTCGTCCCGGTCGTTGCGCTGCAGCGAGAAGTGCAGGCGCCCGCGCCACTCGCCGAGCGAAGCCCCGGGCTCGGCGAACAGCCACGGGATCGAGTCGATCCGGGGAAAGTCGACGCGGCAGCCCCCACAGCGCAGGCCGTCGCCGTTCGCAGCGAGCGGCTGATCGCAGCGCGGGCAGGCGAGCAGATCGAGCAGTTCTGACGGTGCGGTCATCGTTGCGGAGAGCGGGCCTCGGGCGCCGATGGGCGAAAAGATCCCGTCCATGATCGCTGCAATCGGCGGCCGCGACGCGTGCATTCGTCACGTTATGTGAAACCGCGAGCGGCGCGAATAGGCGCGCATCGAATCGAAGGGCGGAAAAGTGGCAACGGCTACCCGGCCTTCCTTGGCCGGATAACCGTTGCAGGACAATCGCTAGAGGAGGCGTAGCACTGCCGAAAACTGATTCATGCCTACACGATTGGAGCGAACGCAATGAGCCGGTCGAGGAGCGCCGGGTCGCCGAGGCCGTGGTTCGGGAACAGCGTCTGGAACTGGCCTTGCTCGCCGTGCAGCGCCAGGAAGTTCAGGAGCACCATTTGGACTAGCAGGTTCACGTTGTTTGCGCCGGGCGTGCCCGAGCGCATGACGTTGCCGTCCGGCGAGAAGTAGCCGAGTTGCTGGTGTTGCATGGCCGTCATGCCCGCGCTCGTGAGCAGCTGGGCGCGGCCACCTCTCGTAGGCGGGTTGTAAACGAGGAAGAAGGGTGCCGCCGTATCCTGGTTGTCGCTCGTCCACTCGCCTTTGCCGCGGCCCGCGGCGGAGTTGTCGATCGTACCGTTGCTCGACAGCGAGCCGTCGCTGAACACGTACATCATCAGCGGCTTTTCCATGCGCGCGGCGTACTCGAGGCACGCCCCCATGCAGCGGCCGGCGCGGAAGTCCTTCGTCTCGCCTTCCATGCGCGCGCCGCCGTGGTAGTCGTAGCCGCCCATCGTGATGCAGCCTGCGCCCGCGTAGCCGTCGACGACCATCTTCATGACCGAGGCGGTCTTGCGGAACTCGTTGCCGTCCGTGCCGCCCGCGGTGAACTCGGCGTCGCTGAAGATGCCCGCCGCGCCCACGATGTTCGGATCCTTCGCCGGATCCAGCACGGCGTTGCCGAACTTCATGGAGACGTAAGCGGAGTCGAGGTATCCGCACCTCACGAGCTCCTCCACGACCTCGTCGCGCGTCAACGGTGACTTGTTCGGGTCGATGAAATTCAGACCGGTCGCGACCTTGCCCATCTTCTCCTTGCTGAGCCGATAGATGGCTTCCATGACGGCGACCTCGTCCTCATGGCTGAGGCGCTTCGGTCGATCGCTCGTGCCGACGAGGCCCGTCACGTCGCTCGGCCGGTCGACTTTCGTCGGGCGGAACTCCGGATTGATCATCATGAGCGGCGCCATCGAGTTGCCGCCAGAGTCGGAATTCTGCGTGCCGATCAGCGTGAGGATCGAGCCCTCCGCGCCCGCTTTCTGGAGGCCGTAGAGCGGGTTGTGCGGATTGTTGCTCGTGTCGTTCTCGGAGCGCGCCGGGATCACGGCGCCATTGATGCTCGCGCCGATGCCGGCCGTCTTGAAGCTCGTGTACATGCCGCGCAGGAACGCGCTATCGCTATGGAACGCGAGCCCCAAGCTCGTGTCGGTGTGATCGCCGTTGCTGGTGCCCGTGGCGCTCGCCGCCGCTTCGGTGACGCCGGGGATTTGATCGCCCGGCAACCCGAGCTTGCTGTAGCCGGCCGTCGCCAACACGTCGAGCTGGCCCTGCTGCTTGCCGACGAGCACGTTCGAGCCGGCGAGGTTCGCACCGCCCGCGAGGTCGAAGCAGATGAACGGAATCTTGGTGCCGGCCCGGTCGACGCCGCAGCCGAGCAGAGACGCGTCGACCTGCAAGTCGTTCGCGAGCTGCGCGAAGGCCTCTCGCGGATTGGCGAACAAGCTGAACAACCCGGTCGACAGCACCGCCGCGCCGCCCGTCATGAAGCCCTGCGCGATGAGCTCGCGCCGCGTCATGGGACGACGATGGTTGTCGTGCCGTTGCGGCGCGTCGGGATTCCGAAGCTTGCGTTTGACTTTGATCAACATGGCTCTAACCTCTGTCCTGAATTCGAATCAGCGTTCTCACTGAACCAACGCAGCGCCGTTGCCGATGGCGGCCGCACACACGCCTTTCGCGATCGCCTGAGTCCGCGCCGCATCCGTCGCGGGCACCATGCTCAGGAGGCCCGGCCGCCCCGCATGGCCGCCGTGCACGAGCATCGCGAGCTCGGCCTTCACGAGGGCGCGGTCGGGCGCGGTGCCGATCGGCGCGCCAACAGTGCCTAGCAGACGATCGAGCAGCGGATCGAAGAATTGATCGTCGCCTGAGCCGTCACGCGGGCCACGCGACTGCCGTTCCGGCCGTGAACTCGAAGCCGGGGAATCGCTGCGCCGCGACCGTCGGGTTGGCGACCATGCTGTCGACCATCGAGTTGCAGTACTCGATCGCGAGCTGCGCGATCGCGGCCTGATGCGACGATAGGAACGCCTCGATCGATTCGATCGCCGGCAACGATTGCCGGACCTCGGTGTACGCGGCCTGCACACCCGGATCGAGCTGGCTCACGCCGGTGATGGTCGCCAGCGTCGCGTCGATCTCGTCGAACGTGCGGACGCCGATGTCCGACGCAGGCGGCAGGTCTTGTGCCGTCGGCGGCGAAGGCGTCGCGGGCGGCGGGCGGTTGAAGGTGCTGCCGCCGATCGCGTCGAACGTCAGGAAGAACTCGTCGCTGTCCGGGCCCTTCTCGAGGGGCACGATCGCACCGAGCTCAGTGAGCCGCTCACCCGCGGCGGCGGTATAGGCCGTCGAGATCTGCTTGGTCAGATTCGCGAACGACTGGCCGACGTGGGCTTCCGCGCCGTTCAAGCCGATCCGTATGCCCTGGATGTCGAGGCCTGCGGGTTGCGCGCTGCCGTCCAAGCTGATGAAGAACGGTTTGCGGAAGAGATATGAGTAGCTGTCGTACTGCGCCGCCTCGTACACGACGTAGCTCTGCACGATGTTCGTCAAGTGCGAGACGTCGAACATCAGGAAGAACTTCTCACCGACGCCCGCATCGAAGTTCTGCTTGATCTGTGTCGGCGTCAGCGCGCGATTGAAGATCGCGACGAGCCGGATCACGCCCATCCAGTTGCGGTTGCCCGAAACTTCGTTGCCGAGCACGAACGCGAAGCTATTGTCCCACTCGCCGAGCGTGCCGCCCGGCGCCGGATCCAGCGACGCTTTGAGCTCGCCATTCACATAGATCTTGCGGCCCGCGACCGGATCGAACGTCGCGACGACGTGCTGCAACGCTGCCTGCAGCACTTCGTCCGCATTCGGCGTCGAGAGCCCGGCCTCGCCGTTCGCGTCCGTGTTGCTGCTGCGGTTGTAGAAATCGTAGTTGTACATGGTCTGGCCGAGCGCGAAGTTGCGCGCCGTCAAGCCGCCCGAGTAGCTGACGATGCGCATGTCTTCCTGCACGACGTTGCCCGGTGCAACCCACGCTTCGATCGAGTACTCGCCCGTCGCTTGGATCAACTTCGCGAGCTTCGCGCTCGCCGTCGTCGACGCCTGCGCCTTGCCGCCTTGGAAGTTCAAGCCCCAGCCGCCGACCCACTTCACGTTGCCGGAGAGGTGCAGGTCGACGCCGGTGCCGCCTTGCGCGAGTGTGTCGAACGCCGTCGCGCAAGCGCCGGTGATCGAGTCGCCGCAGGTGGTGCCGCTCTTGAACTCGTAGAGCGCGACCATGCTGTTCTCGTAGCGGTTGCCGCCCGAGGCGATCGTGCCCTCGTAAAGAGTGAGCGCCTTGCTGGTCTTGAGCGCCGGGTCGACTTGCGTCGGTTGCACGTTGTTGGCCATCTGCTGGATCACAGCCTGCATGTTGTCCGCGTCCGTGGCGCAGCTCGCGGTCCAGCAGTTGTGCGATTCGTTGCGCAAGCGCAGTACGAAGCGCGAGTTCGCCGGGTCGTCGAGGTCCATCTTGGCCTTCGCGGCCTCATACGCGGTCTTCAATGCGTCGGCATCGTTGGCCGGGCCTTCAGCGAAGAACGGCTGCTGCTTCACGGCCGAGCCGGACGAGTGGCAGTCCGCGCACTGGCCAGCGCCCGTCAACAGCGGATACACGGTAGTCGAGAAGAGCGCGCCGTCGTCGGCCGGAAAGTTCTTGCTCGAGCCCGGGTTGCGCGGAGTCGGCGGCTCGAGCTCAATCTGTCTGCCGCTGGAGCTCGCGAGCTCGCCGGCCCAGTTCGTGATCCAGGTCGTCAAGATATCGGCGCACGTCGCGTCGCTCGACAGCCAGCAGTTGTGGCCGCCGCCAACCTTGGTGACCATCAGCGAGTCTTCGGGCGACGTGAGCGTCACGACCGAGTTCGCTGCGGCGTACGCGAGGTTCACGTCGTCGCTGCGCGCGAACATCGGGTTCTGACCGCCTTCGACGCTGTGGCAGGTGCCGCAGCGATTCGACGCGCGGATGTTGTCCCACAGATTGATCTTGAACGACTGCACGTCGTCCGTGCTCGGCGCCGGACCCGTGTAGCTCGACACGTTGACCGTCCCGGTGCCCGGGTTCTGTTCGACCGCCGCGCCGCTGCCGCCGCCGCACGCGGTGAGCACCGTCGCGGCCGCGAGCGCGAGCCCTGCGGCGAGAATGCGCGCAGTCGTGGTTGAAGCGTGGGCGGTCGTGCGTGCCGACTTCGTGTCTGCCGCGACCGAGATTGCGTACTGCATTGTCCTGACTCCCTAACTCGCGACCTTTACTGGCCCATGCAGTACTTCGCGGACTGCGCGAAGACTGGTTTCAATTCGTAGCCGTTCGTGAAGCTCGCCGTCATCGAGTCGATCTCGTCGCGGTCGGCTTGGTCGCCCGGGGCGCGCAAGCACACCGCTTTGAAGACCTTCGTGACTTGGCACTGTGCGAACGCGTGCGTGCCGGCGAGCTCTTGGCCAAGCGACTTCGCGCCGTTGCCCGAGCCGGGCAATCCCGAGCTCCAGCCGATCAGCGCGTTCTGGCCTTGGCGCCAGTGGTTGTTCCAAGCGTCGTCCGGCGTAACAAAGCCGTCGTTGAACGTGAGGTTGTTGTTGAAGTACTTCGGTTGCACGACGCCGGGCGTGTATTCGATGCGGCCCGAGGTCTCGTTGTAGTTGTAGTACGCGAACGCCTGGGCGAGGGGGTCCATGCCCGCATGGCAGCCGATGCAGTTGTTCAAGAACACGCGGCTGTCGCCGCCCGGGCTGCGCGACACGTCCTGCCGGATACGGTCCGGAATGATGCTCGTGTCGTGCACCTGCTCCATGTCCTCGCACAGGTGGTTGATCAGGGTGAAGCGGAACATCGCGCGGTTCGTGCCTGCGACGAAGAACGCCTCAGCCGCCGCGCGCGTCGTGATCGCGCCCGCGGTCGCGGCCGACGGAATGCCGTAGGTGCCCGATTGTGTCGTCTGCGACAGCTCGCTTTGATTGAACGTCGGCTGCCGCATCCGCGTCTCGAGCGCGACGAAGTGGTCATTGTTGCTCGCGGTCGCGGCCGGGCTCACGTTCGGATCGACGTATAAGAGATCGCCCGTCAAGATCTGATTGAACGGCACGTTGTCGCGGACCATGCCCATCACGAGCGTGACGTAGTCGTTCAATGGCACGAACGCCGACTGATCGCGATTCGTCCACGGCGCCGCCCAGTTCTTGAGCGTCACTGAGTAGAAGTGCGGGTCCTGCATCGCGATGTTCGCCGCTGCGATCGGTCCCGTGTTGGCGTTCGCCTGGATCTCGGCTTCCATCGCCGCGAGCTGCGTATCGCTCGGCGGCACGCCGGCCAAACGGTTGTGAATGCGCTCCGCTTGCTCGCGTGGACCGGCGAGAGCAACCGACACGCTGCTCATCACGAGCGTCGCCGCGACGAACAACCACCACACCGCACGATCACTGCCGAAGAGGCTGAGCGCCGGCGTCGAATGCATCCTGCTAATCATCACGATCGTCCCGTTGGTTGAATGACACAGTTCGAGTGCGGGCCGCACTACACCACAAAAAAAATCGCTGCGTAATGTGGGAATTCACAGACGTCTGTATTCGGCGACGGTTTCGGCCGCGACGTATTCGCCGTGTAGGCTCGGTTCAGTGAAGCAGTCGATCCTTTGCTGTCGAACGACAGCATCGCGATCAGTTAAGTGAAATGACTTGCGACTGTGCGCTCGTGAGTGATGCGAACGCGGAGAAGTTGGTCACACTTTTTTAGTGGCTCGATCTGGAGAAGTTCTGTGATCTCGTTAACGGAAGAGGTGGATGTCGATGCCCATGATTACGGGGCGCCGGGATTACGTCGAATCGACATTCGATGCCTCGCCGAATTATGCAAGCAGTCGACGGAGCGTTCGTCGTGTAAGACGAATGCGCTGAGTCAGAAGAACCGTCGAACGCGTGCACAGAGCTTTGTACGGATCGACCCTCGCTTCAGGGACGAAGTAACGCGAGAGGGATTTCCGATGGACTCATGGACAGATCGAGTGACCACTATGCTTAAACAGTTCTGCTTGCCGCTGCTCGGTCTCGCAGCCGTCGTGCTCGCGGGCTGCGGCGGCGGCGACGGGAGCGTAGGGGTCGGCCAGGGGCAGGATCCGGATCCCGTCGCCCCCGATTTCCCGATCGCGTACACCAAGGGGCCGCTGTTCGACGAGGACGAAGACCTTCAGGCGCGCACCGACTTGCGTGACGTGCAGCGCTTCAACGTCGGCACCGATCTCTATATGCGGGATCGCGCATCGCCCACGGCCGTCGAGCGCAACATTACGTTCCGCGAGACCGAAGGCATGGGCGACGTGCAGGGTGTCGAGATCTCGATCGACGGCAAAAAGATTTTGTTCGCGATGCGCGGCCCCGTCGACGAGGGACTGGATCTCGACGACCCCGATCAGCCGCACTGGGGCATCTGGGAATACACGATCGCCACCGACACGTTGCGACGCTTGATCACCGCGGACATCACGTTCGAGGCGGGCCACGACATCTCGCCGCACTACTTGCCCGACGGCCGGATCATCTTCGCGTCGACGCGCCAACGTACATCGAAGGCGATCTTGCTCGACGAGAACAAACCGCAGTTCGAGGCGTTCGACGAAGACCGCAACGAGCCTGCCTATCTATTGCACGTGATGAGCGATACCGGCGACGCGGCCGATCTTCATCAGGTGTCTTTCAATCAAAGCGACGACTTCGATCCGGTCGTGCTCGACAACGGCAAGATCATGTTCAGCCGTTGGGATCACGCTGGTAACACCAACGGCATTCATCTCTATCAGATGAACCCCGACGGCACCGATCTCGAGCTCCTGTACGGAGCGGAGAGCCATCTCACCGGTACGAACAACCAGCAAGTGCAATTCATTGGCGCGCGCGAGATGCAGGACGGCCGCATCATGGCGATCGTGCGGCCGTTCGATCACCCCGAGCTCGGCGGCGCCATCACGATCATCGACACCAAGACGTATGTCGAGAACACGCAGCCGATCGCGCAGTTCCCGGGCATGACGGGACCGGCGCAGACGCCGGCCACTCCGAATCAAGTGCGCACCGACGACCTTCCGTCGAAGGGCGGGCGGTTCAGCTCGGCGTTCCCGCTGTGGGACGGGTCGGGCCGCGTGCTCGCGAGTTGGGCGATCTGCCGACTCGCGCAGCCCGATCCGGCGGATCCGACACGCGATTTGTTCGTTCCGTGCACGGACGCGCTGCTCGCGGATCCGGCTGCGGTGTCCGCTCCGCCTTTGTACGGTGTTTGGATGTACGACCCGGTTACGCAGACCCAGCAGCCGATCGTGATCGGCGAGGAAGGTGTGCTGATCGGCGACGTCGTCGCGGCGCAACCGCGCAGCAATCCCGACAACATCGGCGACAAGATCGCCGGCATCGATCTCGACGCGGATCTCGTGAACGCAGGCGTGGGTATCCTCGACATCAAGAGCGTCTACGACGTGGACGGCGTGGCTTCGGTGAACATCGGCGCCGTCGCGGACCCGCAGGTGACTGCTGCGGCGCAGCGTCCCGCGCGGTTTCTGCGCGTCGAGAAGGCCGTTTCGATACCCGACGAGGACATCGTCGATCTCGACAACACGGCGTTCGGCCCGAACATCGCGCAAGGCATGCGCGAGATCGTCGCGTACGCGCCAATCGAGCCCGATGGCTCCGTGCGCGTGAAGGTGCCGGCGCGCGTCGCGCTGGCCGTGAGCGTGCTCGACGCGAACGGCCGGCGTATCTCGGCTCGTCATCAGAACTGGATCCAAGTGATGCCGGGCCAGGAGCTCAAGTGTCATGGCTGCCACGTCCCGTCGACCAACCGGTCGCACGGCCGCACCGAAGCGTTCGATGCCGCGTACGCGGGCGCGAGCGGCACCGGTGTGCCGTTCCCGAACACGCGGTCGATGTACTCGCCGGACGTCGGCGACACGATGGCCGAGACGCGCACGCGCACCGAAGACGCGATTCCGGACACTCAGCTCGCGACGCAGCTCGTGTGCCCGCCGAAGCGGTCGCTCGAGCCGAGCATGAACCTGAACTACTGCGATGCGTGGACCAATCCCGCGGTGCGCGCGCCCGACGCGTCGTTCTCGTTCGACTATACGGCGCTGACGACGCCCGCTCCGGTGGACACGAACTGCATCGCCGCGTGGAGCCCCAATTGCCGGATCGTGATCAGCTACGAGGCGATCATCCATCCGCTCTGGAGCGAGCCGCGCCAAGTGATCGATCCGATGACGATGGCCGTCGTCGCGGACCACACCTGCTCGCAGGGCGGCTGCCATGCGCCCGTGAACGCGATGGCGCAGCCGATGGTTCCGGCCGCACAGCTCGACCTCACGGACGGCCCGTCGCCGGACGAGGCGACACAGTTCAACGCGTACCGCGAGCTCTTATTCGCGGACAACCGCCTAGTCCTCATGAACGGAGCTCTGGTCGACGAGCAGGTAGTGATCGGAACGGACGCGATGGGTAATCCGATCACGGCACCGGTCTCGATCGGATCGCCGGCGAGTGCCGCCGGTGCGCGCGCTTCGACTGGATTCTTCTCGCGCTTCGACGCGGGCGGCACGCACGCCGGTTGGATGAGCACCGCGGAGCTCAGGCTCGTCGCGGAATGGCTCGACATCGGCGCGCAGTACTGCAACGACCCCTTTGCAATGACGGGATGCCCGGTCAACTGAACCATGCGCCTGACGCTCCTCGTTTTGCTGTGCCAACTCGCGTTCTGCGCGACCGGCTTATGTGAGGAGCCGGAACAGGAGAAGGACCAGTACCGGGAGGTCGTCGTCGACGATCCGTACATCGAGATGCACACGGGCCCGGGCCGCGGCTATCCGATCTTCTACGTGGGCGAGCGTGGCGAGCAGATCGCGCTTCTGAAGCGGCGCACGGAGTGGTTCAAGATTCGCACGGAGCGGGGGAAGGAAGGCTGGGTCCACCAGACGCAGCTGCGCACCACGCTCAATCTCGACGGCGATCCGTTCGACCTGCCGGGACTCGGCGTCGAAGACTACGCGCTGCGGCGTTGGGAAGTCGGCGTCCTGTACGGCGACTTCGGCGGCGCAAACGCGATCTCGACCTACGGGTCGTACAGCTTCACGCCGAATCTGAGCGGCGAGGTCTGGGTGACGCAGGTGCTCGGGCGCTTTTCCGACAGCACGGCTCTGAACGTCAACATCGTGCACATGATGTATCCGGAGTGGCGCGCGTCGCCGTACTTCACCCTCGGCGCCGGCGAGATCCACACGTCGCCGAAGGCAACGCTCGTCTCGACGATCGACCGGACGGACTCGACGGCGCATGCGGGCTTTGGCGTGCGGACTTATCTCACTCGACGATTTGTGTTTCGGGCGGAGTACAAAACCCACGTGGTGTTCACGAGCCGTGACGACAACGAGGAAATACGGGAATGGAAAGCAGGTTTCTCCTTCTTCTTCTAGCGCAAGCCGCCGTCCTCGTCGGCCTCACGGGTTGCGGGCGCGACAGGCTCGTGGCGGAAGACACCGGTCAGCCGCCCGTGATCGAGCCTGATATCGAGCGCCGCGAAATCGAGACCGCCAAGATCGACACCGAGGATTTCGAGGTCGGCATCTTCGCCGGCGAGATCAGTGTCGAGGACTTCGGCGTCAACTCGATGGTCGGCGCGCAATTCGCGTATCACATCACCGAGGGCTTCTTCGTGGAGGTATCGGCGGGGCGTGCCGATACCCAGCTGACGAGCTTCGAGCGGCTGAGCGGGGCTGCGCAGTTGCTCACAGATTCGGAACGCGAGTACTCCTACTATGACCTGTCGGTGGGCTACAACATTTTTCCCGGCGAGAGCTTCGTCGGTAAAGATCGCTCATTGAATACGGCCACGTACTTGATCGGCGGAGTCGGGAAAACGACTTTCGCGGGCGACGATCGGTTTACGGTGAGCCTCGGTATGGGAATTCGGCTGATGCCGCTCGATTGGTTGGCAGTGCACGCCGACATTCGCGATCACGTCTTCGACATCGACCTGCTGGGTCAGGAGAAGACGTCGCACAATATCGAGGCCCACATCGGGCTCACGTTCTTCTTTTGACGGACGACTGAAGAGGTAGACCAATGCTGCGGGCATTTTCGGTTCTGGTCGTGGGTGTTCTCGTGGCCTCGTTCGCGTATGCCGCGACGATCTCGGGTCCCGCGCCCAACTTCACTCTGCCATCGCGCGACGGCAAGACCGTTTCGCTGAGCGACCTCAAAGGTCAAGTCGTGATGGTGAATTTCTGGGCGACTTGGTGCGGTCCATGCCGCAAGGAAATGCCGCATCTCGAGGCGCTCTACAAGCGCTACAACACTCTCGGATTCACGCTACTCGGTGTGAACGTGGAGAACAACCCCGAAGGCGCCAAGAAGTGGCTCCAAGAGAACGGTCCCGTGACCTTCCCCGTGCTGCTCGACACGAAGAATCAAGTGAGCAAGCTGTACGAAGTCGTCACGATGCCGAGCACCGTGCTCGTCGCGCGTGACGGCACGATGCGCTACATCCACCACGGCTACGAGCCGGGCGTCGAGGGCGAGTACCAGAATCAAGTGCGCGCGCTGTTGAAGGAGTGAGCACGGCGATGAATACGAACGATCGTCTCCGCTTCTGCTTGGCGATTCGCGGTGGGCTGCTCGTCGCGGCGATGGGCGCGGCGCTTGCGGGTTGCCACGTCGAGCCGTGGGTCAAGCCGTACGAGCGTGACCACCTCGCGGATACCGTGATGTCGTTCGATCGCGATCCCGTCTCGAGCGCGTACACGGGGCACGTCTACGAAGCGCGTGAAGGTGCGCGCGGTGCGACCGGCGCCGCGGGCGGCGGTTGCGGCTGCAACTGAGGGCCCAGGGAGTGCTGTTCCGCCGCATCGCATTCGCTCTAATCGCGGCCTCGGCCGCGCGATTCGCCGCGGCCGGCGTGCTGCCGGAAGACCGCGCCGACGTGCTCCTGCACTCCTACGACGGCGGCGGCGTCACGATCCAAGGTCCGTCGCTGCTCGTGCGCAAGCAGTTCGCCCAGAAGTTCTCGGCGTCCGCGAACTATTACGTGGACAAGGTGCAGAGCGCTTCGATCGACGTGATCACGACCGCGAGCCCCTACGAGGAGGAGCGCACGCAATACTCGGTCGGGCTCGACTACTTGCATGATCGTTGGACGATGAACATCGGGTTCACGAACAGCGAAGAGAACGACTACGTCGCCGAGACGATGAGCTTCGGCATCAGCCAAGACATCTTCGGCGACCTCACGACGATTTCTCTCGGGTACTCGAAGGGTGACGACATCGTCGGCCGCCGCGGCGATCCGGCTTTCAAGGATACCGTGCAGCGGCAGGACTACCGTCTCGGCGTGTCGCAGATCCTCACCAAGAATCTGCTGCTCGGCCTCTCTTACGAGACGATCACCGACGAAGGTTTTCTCAACAATCCGTATCGCCAGGTCCGCTACGTCGACCCCAGCAGCCCGCAGGGCTACAGCTACGAGCGCGAGATCTACCCGCGCACTCGCACGAGCGACGCGGCCGCGATGCGCCTACGCTATTACCTGCCGTGGCGCGCGGCGATCTACGGTGAGTATCGTCAGTACTCCGACACCTGGGCAATCAAGTCGGGCACATACGAGATCGGCTACACGCACCCGGTCGAGCCGGGCTGGATCTTCGAGGGCAAGCTGCGCTTCTACTCGCAGGACAAGGCCGATTTCTACAGCGATCTATTCCCGCGATCGCAGTTTCAGAACTTCATGGCGCGCGACAAGGAGCTCAGCACCTTCGCGAGCCAATCGGTGCGGCTCGGCGCGACCTACGACATCGTGCGCGGCGGCTGGAAGTTCGTCGAACGCGGCACCGTGAACGTGATCTTCGATCACATCCTGTTCGACTACGAAGACTTTCGCGACCTCACCGGCAGCGGCGCGGCCCCCGGCACGGAGCCGCTCTACTCGTTCGATGCGAACGTGTTGCAGGTCTTCGTTTCGTTCTGGTTCTAGCGCCGCTCACCACCGAAAGAGTCGCACGACTGTGCCGGCGGCATGCGCGCCGCGCTTCGCGGCGAGCTCGACGAACCCATCCGTTCCCGCAAGCGCGACGAAGTCGCCGGACGTGTTCGTGGGCCGCGGGGCGGCGAGAGCTGCGCCTGACGCGGACCACTCGAGCTTCACGGGTAGGAAGTACGTGAGCTCGGCCGACGCTTCCGCAGGCGCCGCGAGCGCCACGAGCTCCGCCGGCGGCGGGGCCAGGCCTGCCGCCGCGCGCAGCGCCGGCACGACATAGCGTGTCGCGCATACGAGCGTTGATACGGGATTGCCCGGCAGCGCGAAGATCGGCTTGCCGCGCGCGCTTGATCCGAACCACATCGGTTTACCCGGTCGTTGCCTGATCTTGTGAAACACGAGCCGGGCGCCGAGCTCCGCGAGCACGGCCGGCACGAGATCGAATTGGCCCATCGAGACGCCGCCGCTCAACACGAGCGCGTCCGAGTCGGCGTCGAGCCGCGCGATCGCCTCGGCGAGTGCCGCCGACTCGTCGCGCAGGCGTGAACGCGTGACGCGTGCGAGCCGATGCAGCGTGAGGCTCGCTTCGATCGCACGGTCATTGCTCGAGCGGATTTGATACGGTGCGAGCGGCTCGTCGACGTCCACGAGCTCGTCGCCCGTCGAAATCACCGCGACGCGCGGTAGTGCGGCGACCGCGACGCTGCCGCGGCCTGCGCTCGCGAGCACGGCAATCTCCGCCGGACCAATTCGGCTGCCCGCGGCGAGCACGACGCGGCCCATCGCGCGGTCGCTGCCGCGCGGGTGCACGAACTGCCGGTCCGTTACGGGGGCTCGTTGCTCGACCTCGGCGCGAGCGGCGGCGCTCGTCACTCGTTCCACGGGGATCACGGTGTCCGCGCCGCGCGGCAGGATCGCACCCGTCATCACTCTCACGCATTGCGCCGCGCGCGTGAGCGCGAGCGGCGCCGCGCCGGCGGCCTGGGTGCCCACGACCTCGAAGGCGCGCGTGCCGGCGGCGAAGTCGCGATACGCGATCGCGATCCCGTCCATCGTCACGCGGTCGAACGGCGGCTGGTCGCGTTCCGCGACGACGTCCTCGGCGAGCACGCGGCCGACGCAGTCCGCGAGCGCCTCGCGGACGGCGGGCAGCCTCGGGACGTTCGCAAGGATCAAGGCTTCGGCTTCGGCGACTTCGATCATGAGCAAGGAAATCCGTGGAGCTCGGTGACCCGGTCCGGCCGCGGGCTTGCGGCTGCGGGGCGCTTCGACGGTGCCGGGGCGGCCGGGGTGGCGCCGCGGTGGGCGACACTGTCACATTCCGTATTCCGACTCTCGCCGCCGGGACTATACTAAACCGAGAGGAGGCAAGCATGGCCCGTGTGCTCATCAGCGGATTCGCCATCTGTCTCGTGGCAGGCACCGGCTGGGCGCAGCCAGTCGATCCGCAGCAGCAAGCCGATAGCCGCACCGTTCTCGGTGGCGGCAACGAGCTTCTCTCTGCGGGCGCCGAGATGATCCGCGCAGGTCAATACGAGGACGGCATCCGTCTGACGACGCAAGGGCTCGCACGCGCTCCTACGACGGCGGACAAGGCAGCAGCCTTGTCGAATCTTTGCGCGGCGCATGCGGCGAGCGGCCATCCCGACCTCGCGATTACTTACTGCACTGAATCGCTCGCGATCAACGAGAAGAACTGGCGTGCGTACAGCAACCGCTCGTACGCGTTCTATTTGAAGGGCATGTACGCTCAAGCGCGCGATGACCTCGAAATGGCGGCGTCGATCAGCCCGAACGCTCGGCAGGTCGCGCAGATCCGCGGCATGATCAACGAGCGCAACCTGCGTCCCAGCGTGATCATGGAGGACCACCGTTAGCGCCACGAGCAAATGGGTGTTCCTCGTCGCCGCCGCGGTGATTCTGACCTGCATTGCGCCGCGCGCGGATGCGGCTCGTCGCGGACGCGCGATGCTGAACCCCGTCGGCAGTTGGAATTGCGTGATCTACGGTCACCCCGAGTTCGGCGACGAGCGCGTGCTGCTGAATTTCGGCGCCAATGGCGGCTCACAGCTCGCGCGGCAGGAGGGCGACGAGATCTCGCCGTGGTCGGCTCTGAGCTTCTGGTTGGCGGACGACGGCGAGATGACCTTCACGGATCCGCGCTCGGGACGCCGTTTCGAGGCCGATCTCTCTCGCGCGACGCTTGGCGGAAGCTGGCGCACCTATACGTTGCTCGGAGGCTGGTGGTGTAGCGCGGCCGACATCGCGGGGGTGCCGGCGATCGAGAAGCAGAAGTCCATGGAATACATGCCTCCGCTTTTGCCGGCGCTCACCGCGACTCCGCGCTATCCAGTGCAGGCGATCCGCGACGCGAAGCAGGGGCGTGCAGTGTCGTGTTTCTTCGTGGACGCCAACGGCTACATCGTGAACCCGGAGCTCATCGAGCTCTCCGATGAAGTATTCCGGCAGCCGATCCTGAATGCGCTCGCGCGCTCGCGCTACCAGACGTGGAGCGACGAACGCGTAATGCGGCCCGGCTGCCGCAGCTTCATCTTCAAGCTCGACGAGATCAACGCCGCCACTGACTAGGCATCGCGCGCCCCGGATACTCGTCCGGGCTCGCGCGCTACTCCCCGACGACGCGCGCTTCGGCAACTCCGACTTGATACGCCTCGTTGCTGGTGAACGGTCCGAGCCCCGTCGCCCAGCGCGAACCCGCTCCCGGAGCGAGATCGCCGGTAAAGCGCCGGTTGATCTCGCGCACCGCGCCCTGCGCGTCCGCGTAGCGCACGGCGACCGTGACGTCGGCGACCGTCAAGCGCGTGGGATTCGCGAGGTCCACGATCAATTGCCCGCGCTCGTCGAGTCCGCCGCGCACCGCGAGGTACTTGCCGGGATTCGCGGGCAGGTCTAGGCGCACGCTCGCGTCCTGCGCGGCCGCGCCGGCTTCGTCGCCGGATTGGGCGGCGCGCGCATAGTGCTCGAGCGCCTTCGCGCGGTCGCCGCGCTGCTCCGCGATCGTGCCGAGCGCGTATTCGGCCTCGGCCGTCGGGAGCAGCTGGTTGCTGGCTTCGAGCTCGGTGGTCGCGTTGTCCCACTGCCGCAGCTGCCGGTGTGCGAGCCCCTTCTGAAGGTGGTAGTAGAAGAAGTTGTCGTTGCGCGCGATCGCGTCGCCGTAGTGTTTGATCGCGTCGTCGTAGTGTTTCTGGCTTGCGTCGATGTCGCCGAGCAGCGCGTGAAACTGCGCTTCGGCTGGCACGAGCTTCACGGCTTGCTGCGCAAGCCGCTCTGCTTCGGCCGGCTTTTTCTCGCCGAGCGCCATGCGTGCGTCGTCGTACGCCTTGTAGGCCGGTGCGCGCTGCCGCAACGTCGCGGTGGCCGTTTGGTACCGCTCGCGCCCCACGTCGCCACCCTTCGGCAACGTCGCTGCCATCGCGCGGTTCTTCTCGACGCGCTCGGTGGAAGGCGGATGGCTGGCGAACAGCGCTGCGAGCTTGCCGCTTTCGCCGCCGTTTTGCTCAGCGAGGCGCACGAACGTCTCCTGCAACGTCACCGCCGCCTGCGGGTCGTATCCGGCTTTCGACATATACGTCATGCCGTAGTGATCGGACTCGAGCTCGGCTTCGCGGCTGTTGCGCTGCGTGATCAGCTGCGCGCCGACGCTCGCGGCGCCTACGGCGAGGCCGGAGTCGTTGTCGCGCTGCGTGATGACGGCCGTCGCGAGCAGCGCGCCCTGCAGCAGCAACCCGCGCTGCATCGCGAGCGCGCCGTGGCGCGCGGCCGCATGCACGATCTCGTGGCCCAGCACGGCCGCGAGCTCGGCTTCCGAGTTGAGCTCCGTCAACAGGCCGCGATTCACGGCGATCTTTCCGCCCGGCAGCGCCCACGCGTTCGGCACCGAGCTGTTCAGCACGGCGAACTCGTACGGGAGGTCGCGGTCGCTCACGACCGCGAGCTTTTGTCCCACGCCGCGGACGTACGTCGTGAGCTGTGGATCGAGCGAGTAGTCGCCCCCCTGCATCTGGCGCGACGGCGCGTACTGCTGCTCGCCGATCGAGATCTCCTGGTCTGCGGATACCAGCGCGAGCTCGCGATTGCCTGTGACCGGGTTGATCGTGCAGCCCATGAGCGCCGCTAGCAGCGGCGCTAGGACCCCGTTCGACGACTTCATGTTCATGCCTCGCATTTTCGCCAGCGTCTAGGTTCGGTCAAGCAAAACGCATGCCGAGCGGCAGACCGACCAAATTCGACGTGGAACTTACTCGCGGCCGGTTCGTCCATGTCGTTGATCGCCGACAAGAAATCCCTTGTTTTCGGCTCGGAGACTGGCAGCATGAGGCGACGGAGCCAGTGTACAGGGAGTCCACGTGGAGTTTTTTGCTAGAAGCATCGCAATGATTGCGTGCTGCGCCTGGCTTGCCGCGTGTCACTCCTCCTCGGACGGCGACGAGCAAGCGCCGCCGACGAACCCACCGCCGCCGGGCGTCGTCGTCGGGCTCGACGCGCGTCCCTCGAACACGACCTGCGTGGCGCCGGCCAAGACGTCCGGCAACGCGGGCGCGACGATCGCGGTCACGCGCGTGTTCGCGAGCCTCACCTTCAACCAACCGCTGTTGATGCTCCAAGCTCCGGGCGACGACTCGCGCTGGTTCGTGCTCGAGAAAGGCAGCGGGGCGAGCGGCACGGGGCGCGTCCGCGCGTTCGCCAACAACGCGAACGTGAGCGCGATGAGCACGTTCGCGTCCGTCACCGTGAACGCGAATTCGGAGGGCGGATTGCTCGGCATGGCGTTTCATCCGAATTGGGCAACGAACCGCCAGGTTTTCCTGTCGTTCACGGAAGGCTCGCCGATGGTGTCGACGATCGCGCGATTTCAGATCGCCCCCGGCGGCGCGGCGATCGACCCGACGACGCGGCAGAACATCATTCGGGTCAACCAGCCGTTCGAAAACCACGACGGCGGCAACATCGCGTTCGGCCCGAATGACGGCGATCTCTACATCGGGTTTGGAGACGGCGGTGACGGCGGCGATCCGCTGAGCACCGGGCAAGACACGACGGATCTGCTCGGCTCCTTCTTGCGGCTGAACGTGGATGGCGGGGCGCCGTATGCGATTCCGTCGAACAATCCTTTCGCGAACCAGCCCGTGTGCAGCGCCGATTGGACCGACTCGTCGCACAACTGTCCCGAGATCTACGCATGGGGCTTTCGCAACCCGTGGCGCTGGAGCTTCGACCGGGGGAGCGGCGACTTGTGGGTCGGCGACGTGGGTCAAGGGGCGTTCGAGGAGATCGATCGCGTCACGCGCGGCGGCAACTACGGCTGGGATTGCCGCGAGGGCTCGGGGTCGTTTTCGGGCACGCAAGCGCCGATCTGCAGCACGCTGCCGAGCGCCGGTTTCACGAATCCCGTCCATCAGTACGGCCGCAGCCTAGGTTTCTCGGTGACGGGCGGGTTCGTTTATCGCGGCAGCGCGCTGCCCGCGCTGATCGGAAGCTACTTGTTCGCGGACTACGGCAGCGGCCGTATCTGGCGGCTCGTATCGAACGGCAGCGGCGGCTTTACGGCGCAAGAGTTGCTCGACACGAGCCTCAGCATCTCGTCGTTCGGACAAGGCAACGACGGCGAGCTGTACGTCGTCGACATCGCGGGTGGCGGCTTGTACAAGATCGTCGACGGCGGCGGCGCTGCGCCCACGCAGCCGGTGCCCACGCTGCTCTCGGACACGGGCTGCGTGGCCGCGTCGAGTCCGAGCCAGCCCGCCCCGGGCCTCGTTCCGTACGACGTCGCCGCGGGGTTCTGGTCCGACGGCGCGGCGAAGGAACGCTGGCTCGCGATCCCGAACGGCACTTCGATCACCGTCGGCGGCGACGGCGACTTCACGTTCCCGAACGGCACCGTCCTCATGAAGCACTTTCGCCTGAACGGCACCTTGGTCGAGACGCGCCTGTTCATGCGCCATCCGGACGGCGAGTGGGCTGGCTACACTTACGAGTGGAACGGCCAGCAGACCAACGCGACGCTGGTGCAAGGTGGCAAGACCGTTGCCGTCGGCGGGCAGAGCTGGATCTATCCGAGCGGCAACGACTGTCTAACGTGCCACACCTCTGCCGCCGGTTTTGCGCTCGGGCTCGAGAGCGCGCAGCTCAATCACGACTTCACCTACGCGAGCACGGGTCGAACGGCGAACGAGCTCCGCACGCTCGACAACGTCGTGATGTTCACGACGCCGCTCGGCGATCCAGCCTCTCAACCCAAGCTCGCGAATCCGGCCGACACGTCGGCACCGCTCGGCGACCGCGCGCGGGCCTATTTGCACACGAACTGCGCGCAGTGCCACCGATCCCAAGGCCCGACGGCCGTGCCGCTCGACCTGCGCTATTCCTCGCTGCTGTCCAGCACCGCCGCGTGCGACGTGCCGCCGACGGCAGGCGATCTCGGCCTCGGTGCGAGCGCTCGGATCATCGCCCCGGGCAATCCGGATGTGTCGGTGCTGGTTGCGCGGATGAACCGCCGCGACGCGAATCAGATGCCGCCGCTCGCGTCGAACGTGATCGACACGGCTGGCGTCACCTTGATCCGCGACTGGATCGCGAGCCTCGCGGCGTGCCAGTAGCGCCGATCGGGCCGCCATGCGCTACTGACAGGTCGGGCGCATTCGGAGAGAATGCGCGCCCATGGAAACCGAGCACACGGACGAGTCGACCCGCGGCCCCGACTTCATTCGTCAGATCGTTGCGGACGAGGTCGCTGCCGGCAAGAACGGCGGGCGCGTGCAGACGCGCTTCCCGCCCGAGCCGAACGGGTACCTGCACATCGGCCATGCGAAAGCGATCTGCATCGACTTCGGAGTCGCCGACGACTTCGGCGGAACCTGCTTCTTGCGCTTCGACGACACGAACCCCGAGCGCGAGACCGAAGAGTTCGTCGAGGGCATCAAGAACGACGTGCGCTGGCTCGGTTTCGACTGGGACGACCGGTTGCGTCACGCGTCCGACTACTTCCCGCAGATCTACCAGTATGCCGTCGAGCTCATCAAGAAAGGGCTCGCGTACGTCGATCATCTGACGGCCGAGCAGATCCGCGAGCATCGCGGTACGCTCACCGAGCCCGGCAGAAACAGCCCTTACCGCGACCGCCCGGTCGAAGAGAACCTGCGCCTCCTCGAAGGCATGAAGCGCGGCGACTTCGAGGAAGGCGAGTGCGTGCTGCGCGCCAAGATCGACATGGCGTCGCCGAACATCAACCTGCGCGATCCGACGCTCTATCGAATCCGCAAGGTTCCGCACCAGCGCACCGGCGACGAGTGGTGCATCTACCCGATGTACGACTACGCGCACACGCTGTCCGACGCGATCGAAGGCACGACGCATTCGCTGTGCTCGCTCGAATTCCAGGATCACCGCCCGCTCTACGATTGGTTTCTCGACAACCTCTGGCACGGCTCGAGCCGGCCGCGGCAGATCGAGTTCTCGCGCGCGAACGTGATGTTCATGGTCACGAGCAAACGCCTACTGAAACAGCTCGTCGACGACGGGCACGTCGAGGGTTGGAACGATCCGCGGATGCCGACGCTCGCGGGGATCAGACGGCGCGGCTACACGCCCGCGTCGATCCGCGAATTCGTGCATCGGATCGGCGTCACGAAGAAGAAGAAGGCCGCGGAGCTCAGTCTGCTCGAGGGGTGCATCCGCGACGACTTGAACGAAATCGCGCCGCGGCGCTTCGGCGTGCTCGATCCGCTGAAGCTCGTCATCGACAACTACCCGGCGGAAAACGAGGAGTGGCTCGACGCCGCGAACCATCCGAGCAAGCCCGCATGGGTAGCCGCCAGGTGCCGTTCTCCAGAGAGGTCTTGATCGAGCGCGAGGACTTCATGGAGAACGCGCCGAGCAAGTTTCATCGCTTGAAGCCGGGCGGCGAGGTGCGGCTGCGCTACGGCTACATCGTGAAATGCGAGCGCGTCGTAAAGAACGACGGCGGGCGAGGTGACCGAAGTGCACTGCAGCTACGACCCCGCGACGCGCAGCGGCTCGGAGGATGCCGGTCGCAAGGTAAAGGGCACGATTCACTGGGTGTCCGCGAAGCACGCGTTCCGCGCGCCGGTTCGCCTCTACGACCGGCTGTTCATGACGGCGTTCCCGAGCGGCGACCTCGGCAAGGAGCTGAACCCCGATTCGTTGAAAGCTCGTCGAGGCCGCGCTCGAGCCGGCGCTCGCGCATGCGCAGGCAGGCGACCATTTTCAGTTCGAGCGCAACGGCTACTTCGTGGCCGACAGCGTGCTGTCTCGAAGCCGGGCAAGCCCGTGTTCAACCGCACCGTCACGCTGCGCGATTCGTGGGCGAAGATCGAGCAGGAAGCGCTCGCCGCCGCGGACAAGACGGCCGACGACGCGGACTAGCGGGCGCGTCAGGCCGCGCGAATCTGCCGCCGCAATTTCGATCAAACGCGCCGGGCGGCGCGGGCCTACATTGAAGCCGTCCTCGAAGAGAGAGCTTCAAGTGAATCCAGTCAACACCGCGTTGTGGTACATCGAGAGGCATTTCGCGAGCGAGCTGTCGCTCGACGAGATCGCTCGCCACGCGGGCGCCTCGCGCTTCTATCTGACACGCGCGTTCGGCGAGGTGACGGGCTTTTCGCTCATGCGCTACGTGCGCGGCCGGCGCCTCACCGAGGCGGCGCGCGCGTTGTCGGACGGCGCGGCGGACATTCTCGCCGTCGCGCTCGACTCCGGGTACGGCTCTCACGAGGCATTCACCCGTGCGTTTCGCGATCAGTTCGGGATTACGCCCGAAGCGATCCGAGCAAACGGTCGTCTCGACGGAATCGAGCTCGTGGAGGCAATCACCATGGACCAAAGAAAACTGGACGACCTAGCGCCGCCGCGCATCGTGACCGGCGGCGCGCTCTTGATCGCCGGCAGCGGCGAACGCTACACCTGTGACGACAGCGCCGGCATCCCCGCACAATGGCAGCGATTCAGCCCAAGCTTCGGCCACGTGCCCGGGCAAGTTGGACGCGTCGCATACGGCGTGCGCTACAACGGCGACGACGACGGCAACTTCGACTATCTCTGCGGCGTCGAGGTCGGGACGTTCACGGGGCTGCCGGCGCGCTTCGTGCGCGTGCGCGTGCCCGAGCACCGGTACGCCGTGTTCCGGCACGCGGAGCACGTGTCCACGATTCGCCGCACGCAGCACACGATTTGGAGCACGTGGCTACCGGAATCTGGGTACGAGGCGGCGGATGCGCCTACCTTCGAGCGTTACGGCGAGGAGTTCGACGGCGCCACCGGCCTCGGCGGCGTCGAGATCTGGCTGCCGATCAAGTGACTCTCACGTCGGCGAGAGCGCGACTTTCTTGTACAGCGTCTGAGCGTTGCCGGCGGGGTCGTACTTCGCCTTCAGCGCTCGATACCCGGCGCCGTTGTAAAGCGAATCGAACTCCGTCTGGTCGAGGAACGACGACGAGTACAGCATCTTGATGCCGCCGAGGTCGAAGCACTTCCTGTCCATGATCTTCGTGTAGTAGTAGGGCTCTTTGCCCGCGGGCCGGCGCACTTGGCAGTAGCAGCCGAGATTGAAGTAGAGCTCGTTCGGCCTGATCGGGTAGATCGTCGGCTGCCGAGGCGTCTTGATCGGAACGGCGGCCCACGGCTTGCCGTCGAGCTTCACTTCCGCGACGCTGAAACGAATCAGCTCTTCCGCTTGATCCCAAGGGACTTCCCAGTCTTGGATCAGCGGCTCGACGTCGCGCGAGGCCATGCCGAGCGAGCCCAGCACTTTCGCCTTCGTCGCGACGTACCTCGTATAGAAGGCGCTGTTTCGCCAGTCTTCCGGCGCGTAACGGCGGAACAGGTTGTAGAAACCCGTCTCGGGCACGTTCCAGAACCAATCGGGGTCGTAGCGGAAGATGTAGTCGAAGGTTCTGAGGTAGATGTCGCGACGCTGCTCGACTAGCCGATAGAACACGTTCTTGCGGACGATATCCTCGACGTTCGGTGCCTGCTTTACGAATCGGCCCGTCATCAAGAAATAGCGGCGATCCTCGAAGTACAGCCCCTCGACGAACGCGAGGTCGTTCGACGCGGTCGCGGCGCGCATCGCTTCGAGATACGACCCGGCATTGCCGAAGCGCTCCACGTGCAAGTGGACGTAAGGTGCAGCCGGGTGCAGCGCGATCTTCGCGCGCAAGATATAGCCGAGCGTCCCGTAGGAGTTCGGCAGCGCGCGAAAGAGATCGGAGTATTCGTTGTCGGCGCGAGCGGTGACGATCTTGCCGCTCGGCAGCAGAACGTCCGCTTCGATCAGCCCGTCGTGCACGAAGCCATAACGGAAGCACGTCGACTCGATGCCGATGCCCACCGTCGCGCCGCCGACAGTGATGTGCTTGAGCTCGGGCGCCACGAGCGGCAAGAAGCCGTGGGCCAAGCAGTGCTTGACGACGGTTTCATAGGTCGTGAGCCCTTCGACCTCGACCGTCCGCGCGGCGGCGTCGAGCGAGAGCACGTGGTTGAAGTCCCGCAGGGATATGCGGCGCGCGGCGGCACCGCGCGGCTCGTAGCGGAACAGGTTGGAGATCGTCGACTTCGCGAGCCGGACGTGACCCGTTCCGCTTTGCCAGGTGCTCGTCAGCCGAGCCGTCTTCTCCGCGTAACTGCTAGGAGCGGTCGGCGTAGACATGCGCGCGCGTCCACGGCACTTCCTTCGAACCGGAGGGCGCGTACAGCACCTGGAAGAGCTGCAGCTTGCCGACAAGGAACGCGGCGATCGAGCCGACCAGATACAGCCGCCATGCGCGTACGAACTTCTCGTCGAACAGCGACCGCACGGCGTCGACGTTCTCCTCGTAACGCTCGAGCCAGTGCTCGAGCGTTTTTGCGTAGTGCAGGCGAATGTTCTCGACGTCGAGCACCGACAGGCGGTTCGGCTCGAAGAGATCCATCATCTCGCGCAGGGTCGGAGGCTGCGCGCCCGGGAATATCCGTTTGTCGATCCACGGATTGAGCGGCGCCTGTTGGTCGCGGCCAATCGTGTGCACGAGGCCGCGCCCCGTGCGCGTGATCACCCGGCTCATGAGCGCGCCGAGCTCGCGGTAGTTGCCCACGCCGACGTGCTCGAGCATGCCGATGGAGACGAACGCGTCGTAGGTTCCGGTGACGTTCCGGTAGTCGTCCTCGACGAACTCGAGACGTTCCATCAACCCTTCGCGCGCGGCCCAGCTCCGTGCGTAGGCGATCTGCTCGCGCGAAATGTTGAAGCTGCGCACGTGCACGCCGTAGTTCTTCGCCATGAAGATCGCGAAGCCGCCCCAACCGCCGCCCGCTTCGACCACGCGCTCGCCGGCCTTCAACTGCAATTTGCGCGACACGTGGTGCATCTTCGCTTGCTGCGCCTGCTCGATCGTCATGCTCGGATCGGCGTAGTACGCGCACGTGTACTGCAATGCTTGGCGATCGAGCCACAGCTTGTAGAAATCGTTGCCGATGTCGTAGTGGTGATGGATGTTGCGCTTCGACTCCGAGAGATCGGGCGCCATACGCCGCCCACGGGCGACGAGGGAGCCGATCGTGGTGTTCTCGGTCGTGTAGCGATACGCCTCCTGGAGCAGGATCAGGAGATCGCCGCGGACCTCGATCATGCCCGAGCTGTACAGGTCGCCGAAGTGCAGGTCGGGGTTGACGACGAGCTGCATCAAGGCCTTCCGGCTCAGGACGCGGACGACGACGGTGCCGTCGCGCGGAGTGAGGTCGGGCTCGTCCCAGAGCACCAATCGGACGGGAGAAGCTTTACCGAGCTTCGTCGTGATTTGGCTCACGAGCCAACGGTCGAGACCCTTGGGCTCGCGTCGGGCTTGCTCGGAATCCGCGTAGTCGTGGTACTCGGTATCCGGGACGCCCAGCGGTTCGATCGGTGTTCTGCTCATAGTTGTTATTCTCCCGCGGCGCGGCAATTGTGCCATCACCGGCGGCTTCATGGAACGTCCGTGCTTCCTCACGCAAGTACGCGACTTTCCAGAATGTCTTGGGTCTGCGCGCGGGCCTGGACGGTTTCTCCCGGCGTCCTCGGCCCAGCTGTCGCGCGTAGGTTACTATAGCGCCCTGCGATTCGGCTTCGCCGTCGGCTCAACCCTGCGACTTTGCGGGGCCCACGGCCCGCTCGCGGACTACTCGATGACGCACACCGTAGCACACTGGCAAACGCAAGCGACCGTGAAGGACCGGCTCAGCCGTCCCTTGCGCGACCTACGGATTTCCGTGATCGATCGCTGCAATTTCCGCTGTCCCTATTGCATGCCGGCCGAGCTCTACGGAGAGCACCACCAGTTCCTGCCGCGCTCGCACTGGCTCACGGCCGGCGAGATCAAGCGCGTCGCGAGCCTGTTCGCGCAGCTCGGCGTCAAGAAGATCCGCCTCACGGGCGGCGAGCCGCTGCTGCGGCGCGACATTGTCGAGATCGTGGCCTCGCTCGCCGGCCTCGAGGGCATCGAGGACATCGCGCTCACGACCAACGGCACGCGGCTCGCGGAGCACGCGGCGGATCTCAAGGCGGCAGGCTTGAAGCGCCTCACGGTGAGCCTCGACAGCCTCGACGAGCAGGTGTTCAAAGAGATGAACGGCGGCCGCGGCGACCTGAAGACCGTGCTCGCGGGAATCGAGGCGGCGCGCCGCGCCGGCTTCGAGCCCATCAAGATCAACGCGGTCATCGAGCGCGGCAAGAACGACCATACGGCGCTCGATCTCGTGGAACGCTTCCGCGGCACCGGCACCATCGTCCGTTTCATCGAGTACATGGACGTCGGCACGGTGAACGGTTGGCGGCCCGATCAAGTCGTGCCGTCGAAAGAGCTTCTCGAGCGGATCGCTGCCCGCTGGCCCGTAGAGCCGCGCGACAGCAACTACCGCGGCGAGGTGGCGAAGCGCTACGCGTTCAAGGACGGGCAGGGCGAGATCGGCTTCATCTCTTCGGTGAGCGCGCCGTTCTGCGGCGATTGCCATCGCGCGCGCCTGTCCGCGGACGGCACCGTGTACACGTGCTTGTTTGCGGCGCACGGCACGGAGCTTCGCAACCCGCTGCGCGCGGGTGCGACCGACGCGGACCTCGTGGGCCTTCTGCAAAACGTCTGGCGCAACCGCGACGACCGCTACAGCGAGGTTCGCGGCCGAGTCCTCGAGCGTCCCGCGGCCGACGGCGACAAGGCCGAGCGAGTCGAGATGTATCGGATGGGCGGCTGATGCTCACCCACGTGGACAAGGCTAACCGGCCCGACGATGGTCGACGTCGGCGACAAGGCCGTCACGACGCGCACGGCCGTGGCTCGGGCGACGGTCGTGTTCCCGCCGGACGCCGTGCTGCGGTCGGCAGAGGTGCTGCGCACGAAGAAGGGTCCGGTGTTCGACACTGCGATCATCGCGGGCACGATGGCCGCGAAGCGCACGCACGACCTGATCCCGTTTTGTCATCCGCTGCCGCTCGAGAACTGCAGCATCAAGATCGAGTGGGGCGCGCCGAACGAGGCGGTCATCGAGTGCTCCGTGCGTGCTACCCACAAGACCGGAGTCGAGATGGAGGCGCTCACGGGCGCAACCATCGCCGCGCTCACGGTCTACGACATGTGCAAGGCGCTCACCCACGGCATCGAGATCCGCGAGATCACGTTGCTGTCGAAGACCGGCGGCAAACGCGACTACGCAAGAGCCGCGGCCGGCTCCGAGCCGTGATCCGCGAGTCGGGGCGCCAGCGCGATGATCGACGTTACCGCGCGCTACTTCGCCGCGTTTCGTGAGCGCGCGGGTCGCGACAAAGAAGCACTGAGCACGAACGCGAGCACGGCGGCCGAGCTCTACGGCGAGCTCGCGCGCCGGCACGGCTTTGCGGATTCGATGACGCGCTGCAAGGTTGCGATCAACGACCAGCTCGCCGATTGGAACGTGCGGCTCGCGCCCGGCGACGAAGTGCTGTTCTTCCCGCCGGTTGCGGGCGGTTGAGTCGCACGAGCTCGCGATGAGCTTCAAGATCACCGCACAGACGATCGATCCCGACGCGCTCAAGCGCTCGCTCGCCGCGGGCGGCTCCGGCGCGTGCGTGACGTTCGAGGGCTGGGTGCGCGATCACAACGACGGCGCGTCGGCGCCCGTGCTCGCGCTCGAGTACGAAGCGCACGCTGTGATCGCGGAGGCGGAAGGAACGAAGATCCTCGCGCGAGGCGCTCGAGCGCTTCGCGATCGCTGCGGCGCGCTGCGAGCATCGCGTCGGCAAGCTCGCGATCGGGGACTGCGCCGTGTGGGTCGGTGTGAGCGCCGCGCACCGCGGCGCCGCGTTCGACGCGTGCCGCTACATCATCGACGAGACGAAAAGCCGCGTGCCGATCTGGAAGAAAGAGCACTATCGCGACGGTCAATCCGGCTGGGTGAACTGCGCGACCAAGGCCAGCGCTCCCTCGTAGAGAGTTCGATGCTAGCTGAGCCGCGCGAGGTCCTCGGGCGTGTCGACGTCGAATGAGGCCTCGGGCATGGCGACGAGCGTGAGTGCCGGTGACGCACGCAGCACCGCGCGAGCGCCGGCGTCGCCGCGGACGGCCCGAAGCGCGGGCCAGTGCGCGCGTGGGAACACCGCCGGAACGCCGGGGCGGCCCGCGTAGAGCGCGGCGGCGGGCAGCGCGGGCCGGCGCCGCCAAGCCGCGAGCAGCCGGCGGAGCGCAGCCGCGCCGACGTCCGGTTGGTCCACGAGCGACAGGAGCACGGCGCGCGCATCGCGCGGCGCGGCGCGCAAGCCCGCCTGCAGCGAGCTTGCGAGACCGGTGTGCCAACGCGGATTCAGCGCGATGCGCACGTCCGGCGCATGCCGACGCAGCAGCGCACGCAACCGTGGCGCGGATGAGCCGAGCACGACGACGATCTCGCCGCCGTCGAGCGCGTCGCGCGCGGCCGCGAGCGCGTTCAAGAGGCAGCGGCCGCATCCGCCGCCGTGCGAGCTGCTTCGGCGAGCCCAAGACGGCTCGATCCGCCGGCCGCGAGCAGAATGCACGCGACGAGCGGCCGGTGTCGGGCTGCAGCTTCGACCATGTTGCAACTATACTGAAGGGCGTGACGAACATCCGCCTAGGTCTCGCGCGCGCCGACGAAGCCGCGCGCGATCGCGAACATGTCTCGCTACCTCATCGAGAACGGCTTGCCGTGGTCGTGGAACGAGGGGCGTATCGGCTACTGCATGAAGAACCGCGAATGCATCGTGCTCGCGGCGCGCGATCGTCGCCAGCTCGCCGGATTCGCAATCATGGAGTTCTATGACGAGCACGCGCATCTGAGCTTGCTCGCCGTGCAGCGCGGATATCAACGGCTCGGCATCGGCCGTCAACTCGTCGAGTGGCTCGAGTCTTCGGCGCGCGTTGCGGGAACGTTCACCGTGCAGCTCGAGCTGCGCGCGAGCAACGACGGTGCGCGCTTGTTCTACGAGCGGCTCGGCTATCGCGAAGTCGGGCGCAAGCCGGCCTACTACGGCGGGCGCGAGGATGCGCTCCGCATGGTGCACGACCTCGCCGTCAGCCCGAGCTCGCGCGCGGCATCGCCATGACGGAGCCGCGCGAATTCAAGCCGCTCGATGTCGCGGTGCTCACGGTGTCGGACACGCGCACCGAGGCCACGGACAAATCGGGCGCGGTGCTCGTCGAGCGTTTGCAGAGCGCAGGTCACCGCCTCGCAGAGAAGGCGATCGTGCGCGACGACATCTACGCGATTCGGGCGATCGTGTCGAAGTGGATCGCGGACGCGAACATCGAGGTCGTGATCACGACCGGCGGCACCGGGATCACGGGCCGTGACGGCACGCCGGAAGCAATCGCTCCGCTGCTCGATAAAGAGATCCAAGGTTTCGGCGAGCTGTTCCGCACGATTTCGTACGAAGAGATCGGGCCGTCGAGCCTGCAGTCGCGCTGCCTCGCGGGTGTCGCGAACGCGACCTACATCTTCTGCCTCCCCGGCTCGTCGAACGCATGCACGACGGGTTGGGACATGCTGATCGCGACGCAGCTCGACTATCGCACGCGTCCGTGCAACCTCGCCGAGCTCATGCCTCGCCTGAAGGAGTAGTCGCGCAGGCCGGGCGATTGCTCTATGATCCTCGCCGCAGTCCGAGGGGTGGCCCCAAAAGGCCTGAGAGATTGACGCAAGTGTCAGTCAACCCTTTGAACCTGATCCGGTTAGTACCGGCGAAGGGACGGAGTCTTCCGAATCTCCCCAATCGCTAGACAGACCGGATCTCACTCGTCGGTAGAGGAGATCCGAAGTGCAGCGTTTTCGAAGTCTCGGCGTTGCCGTCGCAGCAACCGCCGGTCTCTGGTCCTCCGGCGCCTCGGCCCAAGAGTCGGCCGCGAGCCCCGCGCTCGAGGAAATCATCGTCACCGCCGACTTTCGCGAAGGCAGCATCGCCGAGCTGCCCGTGAGCGTGAGCGTGCTCGACGGTGCGCAGCTACGCGCGACGACCGTCGAGCATTTCGAGGAAGCGATCCGCGAAGTTCCGAACCTCAACCTCTCCGGCGAAGGCTCGCGCGCGCGCTACTTTCAGCTGCGCGGCGTCGGCGAGCTCGAGCAGTACGAAGGCTCGCCGAACCCATCGATCGGGTTCATCGTGGACGACATCGACTTCTCGGGTCTCGGCAGCATCGGCACGTTGTTCGACGTCGACCGCGTCGAGGTGCTGCGCGGGCCGCAAGGCACGCGCTACGGCGCGAACGCGCTCGGCGGCTTGATCTACATGCGCTCCGCGGATCCGACGGACGATTTCTCGGCGGACTTCGAAGCTACCGCGGGCAGCGACGACACGATGGCCTACGGCGCCGCGCTCGGCGGTCCGTTGACCGACACGCTCGGCTACCGCGCTTCGCTGCATCAATACAAGAGCAACGGTTTCCGCGACAACGTGTTCCTGCACCGCGACGACACCTACGAGCGCGACGAGCTCGCGGCCCGCGGCAAGCTCGACTGGTCGCCGAGCGATCGGCTCGAGGTGGACTTCGCGGGCCTCTACGTCGACGTCGACAACGGCTACGACGCGTGGGCGATCGACAACGGCTTCCACACGTACTCGGACAAGCCCGGCCGCGACGCGCAGCGCTCGATCGCCGGCTCGATCCGCGTGCAAGCGGAGCTCGCGGCCGTCGACATCGTGAGCATCTCGGGTCGTCGCCGACACGGACGCGACGTTCAGCTTCGACGCGGACTGGGGCAACGACGCGTATTGGGCGCCGTATGTCTACGACTACATCACGACCAACGACCGCGAGCGGCGAACGTACAACCAGGAGGTGCGCATGCTGTCGAAGCCCGGCGCGATCGCGGGCGGGCGCGGCGACTGGCTCGTCGGCGTGTACGCGCTCGATCTCGAAGAAAGCAACGATCATCTCGATCTCGGCGTCTACGAGGACCCTATCTGCGGTCCAGTCTGTACGCTCGATACGAACAATCCGGTGTTCAGCGAATACGACGCGACCAACGTCGCGCTCTTCGGTCAGGTGCGGATCGCGCTCGGCGCGAGCCTCGAGCTCACGGCGGGTCTGCGAGCGGAGCAGCGCAGCGCGAGCTTTCACGACACCGCGGGCAACCGCTTCGATCCCGACGACGACATGATCGGCGGCGAGCTCGCGTTCAGCTGGCGGCTCGGCGATCACCGCTCGACGTATCTGCGGTTCGCGCGCGGCTACAAGGCCGGCGGCTTCAACGTCGCGCTCGCGGGCGTCGACTTCGGCGACGTCGACAACGGCAATCTCACGCCGGAGGAAATCGAGTACGACCCCGAGTCGCTGACGAGCGTCGAGGCGGGCTACCGCGCGTCGTCCGCCGACGGGCGTTGGCACGCCGACGCCGGCGTGTTCTACGCGCGCCGCGACGACCAGCAGATCAAGATTCCGATCCAGCTCAGGCTCGGCGATCCGTCGTCGTTCCTGCTCGTGACCGCGAACTCGGAGCGCGGCGAGCACTACGGGCTCGAAGCCACGCTCGACTGGCGCGCAGCGGAGCGGGTCGAGCTGTCCGCGGCGCTCGGTTGGCTGCGCACGAAGATCGAGCGCTTCTCGCTGTTTCCGGAGCTCGAAGGCCGCGAGCAGGCGCATGCGCCGGCGTACACCTATTCGCTCGGCGCCGAGTACCGCGCGCCGTCGGGCTGGTGGGGCCGGCTCGACGTCAGCGGCATGGACGAGTTCTTCTACGACTATGGCCACGACCAGCAATCGAAACCGTACGCGCTCACCAACGTGCGCGTGGGGCGCGAATGGGGGCCGTGGAGCGTTTCGCTCTGGGCGCGCAACGTGTTCGACAAGGAATACTTCGTGCGCGGCTTCTTCTTCGGCAACGAGCCGCCCGACTTCGCCGGCGCGTTATATACGCGGCTCGGCGATCCGCGGCACTACGGTCTCACCGTGAGCTATGCGCTCTAGGAGAACGACATGCGCGTCACCGTCGAGATGAGTCTGTATCCGCTGCAAGGCCACCCGATCGAGAAGATCGTCGCGTTCATCGACGACGATCCAAAGCGACGCGCGGCTCGAGGTCGTCGTGAACCAAATGAGCACGCAGCTGCGCGGCGAGCTCGGCGTCGTGATGGAGACGCTGCGGACGGCGCTCGAACGCAGCTTCACCGGCGGCGGCCCGCAGGCGCTGGTCGTGAAATTCTTGAACGCCGACTTGCCGATCGGCGAACCGCCCGTGCTCGACGCACCGCGCTGATGGATGCAGTCGCCGCGATGCTCGCGTCGATGTCGCCGCTCGAAGTTTCGTCGGTGGCGTTCGCGCTCGCCTATCTCGTGCTCGCGGTACAGCAGAACATCCTGTGCTGGCCCGCCGCGTTGATCGGCACGCTGCTGTCGCTCGTTCTGTTCGTCGAGGCTCGGCTCTATCCCGAGTCCGCGCTCCAGCTGTTCTACGCGGCGATGGCGGTCTACGGGTGGCGCCAATGGCGGCGCCCCGGAACCGGCCGAGACGGGCGCGGCCGACTTACCCGTGAGCACCTGGCCCGCGAGATACCACGTCGCCGCGGTCGCGTGCACCGTTGCAGCTACGGTCGTGCTCGGGATGCTGCTGAGCCGCACGAACGCGGCGTTTCCCTACCTCGATTCCTTCACGAGTATCGGCGCGGTCATCACTACCTACATGGTCGCGAAGAAGGTACTCGAGAACTGGATCTACTGGCTCGTGATCGACGGGCTCACGCTCTACATTTATTGGTCGCGCGAGCTGTATCTCTACGCGGCGTTGTTCGTCGTTTACCTCTTCCTCGTCGTGCTCGGGTTCTACCGTTGGCACCGCGACTGGCGCGCACAAGCCGCGGTACCGGCGTGAGCTCCGACGACGGCGAGCGCGCGGCGCGGGCGGCGCTCGAGCACGTGCTCGGCGCGGACGCCGTCCGGCGCGCGGCTCTCGAGCCGCTCGCCGGCGGAATCAACCGGCGAAGCTATCGCGTCGCGGTCGGCTCCCAGCAGTGGGTGTTGCGATTGCCTACGCCCGGCGCGGACGGCCTCATCGACGTCGCGACGGAGGCGGCGGTGATGCGCGCCGCGGCCGGTGCGGGGCTCGCGCCCGCGGTCGCGGCCGTCGACGTCGAGCGAGGGCTGCTGCTCACCGAGTACCGCTCTGGCGCACGGCCGTGGACCGTTGCGGACGCGCGCGCGATCCGCAACGTCGTGCGCGCCGCCGGATTGCTGCGTGCGCTGCACGCCGTCGAAGCGAGCGCGCCGGCGTACGCGGCCGAGCGCATCGCGAGAAAATATCTCGCCGCGCTCTCGGCGGGTGTCGACGCGCGGCGCGCGCGTTTCGACGCGCGCGCGAATGCCTGGGCCGACGAGCTGCTCGGCCTCGCGCGCCACTACGACTCCGTCTATCTGCCGACCGCGCTGTGTCACAACGACCTCGTTGCGGCGAACGTCCTCGACGACGGCGGTCTCGTGCTCGTCGACTTCGAGTATGCTGTGCGCGCCTCGCCGGCGCTCGATCTCGCGGGTCTCGCCGGCATGAACGACTACGGCAAGACCGAGTGCCGCGAGCTGCTCGCCGCGTACCACGGAGACGGGCCGCCGCGGGTCTCGCTCACTCGAGCTCGGCAAGATCGTCCGGATGGTGCGGCTCGTGGCATTCTTCTGGGCGCGGCTCGGCGAGCTTCGGGTCGCGGCCGCCGAGCCCTATGCGGAGCTTGCGGCCGCGCTCGGCGAGCGGCTCAGTTAGCCGGCACAGAACAACTTAGCGAAACAGGAACGGATATGGCGAACGTCGCTTTTTTGGGCTTGGGCGTGATGGGCTATCCGATGGCCGGCTGGTTGAGCCGAAAAGGCCATGCCGTCACCGTGTACAACCGGTCGCGTGCAAAGTCGGACAAATGGCGCGGTCAATACGAGGGCAAGATCGCGGCAACGCCGGCTGAAGCCGCGCGCGACGCCGAGATCGTCTTCAGCTGCGTCGGCGACGACCCGGATCTGCGCGCGATCGCACTCGGCAACGACGGCGCGCTCGCGGCCATGCGCCGCGGCGCGATCTACGTGGATCACACGACGGCGTCCGCGGGGGTCGCGCGCGAGATCGCGGCCGCGGGCCGCGAGCGCGGTATCGAGTGCCTCGACGCGCCCGTGTCGGGTGGGCAGGCGGGAGCGGAGAACGGCAAGCTCACCGTGATGGTTGGCGGCGAGCCCGCGCCGTTCGCGACAGCGGAGCCTGTGATTCGCTCGTTCGCGCACAACGTGCGCTTGCTCGGGCCCGCCGGGTCGGGACAACTCACGAAGATGGTCAATCAGATCGCGATCGCGGGCGTCGTACAGGGCCTCGCCGAAGCGCTGAACTTCGCGCGCAAGGCGGGGCTCGACGTCGCAGCAGTGGTGGACGTGATCTCGAAGGGAGCCGCGCAGTCGTGGCAGATGGAGAATCGCTGGAAGACGATGAACGACGGCAAGTTCGACTTCGGCTTCGCGGTCGAGTGGATGCGCAAGGACCTGCGGATCTGCCTGCAAGAGGCTCGCAACAACGGCGCGGAGCTGCCGGTTGCGGCGCTCGTCGACCAGTTCTACGCCGACGTCGTCGGCATGGGCGGGAAGCGTTGGGACACGTCGAGCCTGATCGCGCGGTTGAATCGGAACGAGAAGGGCTGACGCGGCAGGGGCCTGCACGATGCGCCCGATCCTCGCGGACCTGCTGAAGCTGCTCGAGCTCGAGCGGATCGAGGACCACATCTTCCGCGGCGAGAGCCGCGATCTCGGCGGCGAGCGCGTGTTCGGCGGGCAGGTGCTCGGTCAAGCGCTCACGGCCGCGAGCTACACGGTCGAGGATCGCGAAGTGCATTCGTTGCACGCGTACTTCCTCGTGCCCGGCGACGTGAGCGCGCCGATCGTCTACGACGTGGATGTGGCGCGCGACGGCAAGAGCTTCAGCAACCGCCGCGTCGTTGCGATCCAGCACGGCAGGCCGATCTTCAACATGACCGCGTCGTTCCAGGTGCCCGAGCAGGGCCTCGAGCACGCGGCGCCGATGCCGCAGGTGCCGGGCCCGGAAGGACTGCCCGACGTGCGCGAGCTACCGGCGGAGATCCTGGACAAAGTGCCCGAGAAGATGCGCCGCTTCCTCATCCACGAGCGGCCGTTCGAGTTCCGGCCCGTCGAGCCGATTCAGATCGTCTCGCCGCCGCGCGAGGAGCCGCGCCGGCACATCTGGATCAAGACCGTCGACGCGCTGCCCGACGACGCCGATTTGCACCGCAACGTCCTCGCGTATGTATCGGACTATCAGCTCGTCGCGACCGCGACGATGCCGCACGGCGTGCACTTCGCGGAGGGCAACGTGCAGATCGCGAGCCTCGATCACGCGATGTGGTTCCACCGGCCGTTTCGCGTCGACGAGTGGCTGCTGTACGCGATGGAGAGCCCGAACGCGTCCGGCGGCCGGGGCCTCGCGCTCGGCAGGTTCTACGCGCGCGACGGGCGGCTCGTGGCGTCCACTGCGCAGGAAGGCGTGATCCGAATCTGGTCGCCTCGCAAATCGTGACCACGGGGCGCCGCGCATGCCCATGGCGCGCGCCTTGGCATCGAGCGGATTTCAGGGCCCTCGGAGCGGCTCCGCACCGTTGACGAGCCACGCGGTGAGCAGCTTGATCTGCGTGGCGTCGAGCCGCTCTGCGAAAGGCGGCATCACGCCGCTGCGACCGAGCGCGATCGAGGCACGGACGTCGCCGATGGAGCCCCCGTACGTCCACACCTGGTCGTTCAGTGCAGGCCCGCCAAGGACGGCGAGGCCCGCGCCGTCCGCCCCGTGGCACGCACTGCAATTGGTTCGATACAGCGTCGCCGCGTCGCCGTCGGCCGGGGCGGAGCCATTCGCGAGCGACAGCACGTAGTCCGCGACCTTGGCGACGCCGTCGTCGCCGAGCACGGCCTGCCACGGCGGCATCACGGCCTGGCGCCCCTGCGCGATCGTCTGTGTGAGCTGCTGCTCGTCGCCGCCCCATTGCCAGCTGTCGTCGCCGAGGTCCGGGAACAACTGCGCCTGGCCGCGCGCGTCGGGTCCGTGGCAAGCGGTGCAATGATTGTTGAAGACGTGCCAGGCCGCTTTCATCGCGTCGGTGTCTTGTTGCAACTCCGCCGCGGGCGCCGCGGCGAGCCGCGCGCGCTCCGGGCCGAATCGCTCGTCGTAACTCGCGAGGCTCGCAGCGATCTCTCCGCCCTGCGACCACCGCAGCGCACCGCGGTAGGTGCCGAGGCCGGGGTAGAGGATCAAGTAGACGACGGAGGTCGTGAGTAGACCGACCAGCAGCCAGAACCACCAGAGGGGCGCCGGCGCCGTGCCTTCCCGCAGCGTCTCGTCCCAGACTTCGTGGGTGACGTCCGGTCCGTCCGCATCGAAGTACACGCTCGCGCTCAGCCAGGCGAGCGCGATCAGCGACACGATCGTGATCGAGAAGATCCACCCGGCCCAGAACCCCGGCGCGACGCTAACCATCGTGCACCTCGTCCTCGAGCGGGATGCGAGCCGCCGCGGCGATACGGTCGTCGTTCTCCCGTACCGAGATCCAGATGACAAGCGCGACCATGAACGCCGTCACGAGCATGTCGCCGCCGAATATCAGATACGCCATCTCAATGCCCCGCGTGCTCTTCAGCGTCCGCGCTCGGGTGCCGGCCAAGTGATTGCATGTACGCGATCAGTGCGTCGAGCTCGGTCTTGCCCTCGACCGCGGCGGGTGCTCCTGCAACGACCTCGTCGGAATAAGGATCGCCGAGCGCTCGCAGCGCGCGAAGCCGGGCTTGGATGTCGCCGCCCGCGTCGGCTTTGCGCTCGGCGAGCCACGGGTACGCGGGCATGATCGACGCGGGGACCACGGCGCGCGGGTCGTTCATGTGCACGCGGTGCCATGCGTCCGTGTACTTGCCGCCGAGGCGCAGCAAGTCGGGACCGGTTCGCTTCGAGCCCCATAGGAACGGGCGGTCATACGCGAACTCGCCGGAGCCCGCGTACGCTCCATAGCGCTTCACTTCGGCGACGAGCGGGCGGACCTGCTGCGAATGGCACGTCGAGCACGACTCGCGGATGTAGATGTCGCGGCCGAGGAGCTCGAGCGGCGGATACGGAACGACGTCCGCCGAAGGGATGCTCAGTGCATCGTCGAGCGTGGTCGGCAGCACTTGTACGAGCCCGCCGATCGATGCGACCACGAGGATGCCGAAGATCAGAAGTCCGGTGTGCCGCTCGATCGCGGCATGGAGGCCGAGGAAGCTCATGACGCGCCCACCGCAGTCGGAGCGGGCCCGCGAGACGCGGCCGCGGGCAGCGGCGGCGTCACCTCCACGGTTCGGACCCCCGCAAAGGTACGCGCGAAGTTCACGGTCATGAGCACGGTGCCCGCGAGGAACAAGGCGCCGCCGACGAGGCGCAGAGCATAGTAGGGCGCCATCGCGCGCATCACCTCGACGAAGCTGTAGCGGACCTCGCCCACGTCGTCCAGGCTCAGCCACAGCAGCGATTGCGACAGCCCGGCGCCCCACATCGACAGGATGTAGAGCAGCACGCCCGCGAGCGCGAGCCAGAAGTGCGCGTTCGCGAGCGCGGCGCTATGGAGAGGGCGACCCGCGAGCCTAGGCACGAGGTAGTAGAACGTGCCGAACGTGATCAGGGCGTTCCAACCGAGCGCACCGGAGTGCACGTGTCCGATCGTCCACTCGGTGAAGTGACTCATCACGTTCACGCTGCGGATCGCCATCATCGGTCCTTCGAACGTGGCGAGCCCGTAGAACGCCAACGCCACGACGATGAACTTCAATCCGGGATCCGTCTGCAGCTTCCGCCACGCATTGCTGACCGTCATGACGCCGTTGATCATCGTCGCCCAGGAAGGCGCGAGCAGGATGAGGCTCATGACGACGCCGATCGACTGCAGCCACTGCGGAACGGCGTTGTAGTGCAGGTGATGCGGGCCGGCCCAGATGTAGCTGTACACGAATGCCCAGAACGCGACGATCGACAGCCGGTAGCTCCAGATCGGCTGCTCCGCCTGCTTCGGCAAGAAGTAGTACAGCATGCCGAGGAAACCGCCGGTCAACAGGAAGCCGACCGCGTTATGGCCGTACCACCACTGAATGATCGCGTCCTGCGCACCGGGGAAGAGCGAATAGGACTTGCTCAACGTCGCCGGCATCGCGAGGTTGTTCACGATGTGCAGCATCGCGACAACGATGATCAGCGCACCGTAGAACCAGTTCGAGATGTAGATCGGGGCCACGGTCCGGCGTGCGATCGTCCCGAAGAACACGACGCCGTAAGACACCCAGATGACGGCAATGGCGATGTCGAACGGCCATTCGAGCTCCGCGTACTCTTTCCCGCCGTTCCAGCCGGCGAGAATGGACCATGCGCCGAGCACGATCGTCAATTGCCACGCGTAGAACACGAACCACGCGAGGCGAGGCGCGAGCAGCCGCACGTGCGACGTGCGCTGCACGCTGTAGAACGACGTTCCGATCAAGGCCGACACGCCGAAGCCGAAGAGCACCAGATTCGTGTGGCCCGTTCGCAGCCGGCCGAAGGTCAACCACGGCAGGTCGAAGTTGAGCGCTGGCCAGACGAGCTCGGCCGCCGCGTAGACACCCGCCGCCATGCCGAGCAGCGCCCACAGGATCGAGCTCGCCGTAAACGCCGTGACGATTCGGTCCTCGTAGATCGTCCTTCGCGTAGGTGCGAGTGCCGCCGTCATCGTGTCGACTCCATCTGATGGGGTGGCCGCGCCGTCAGGTCGCGACTTGCGGGCCGATTCCGTGGCTCCAGAGCACGGCCGTGATGCCGAGCAATGTCACCCACGCGACCAAGAGATAAGCGATCAGGGCAGACGCCATCAGCATTCCGCGCCCCTGTTCGGTCTTGAGCAGCGCCGGCAAGCCGCGGTAGAGCAGATACATGCTCCAGATCAGCGTGGGCACGAGCACGAGCACGTTGAGGAACGCGTTCGGGTACAAATGCACGACGCTCCCGACCGTGAGCGGCGTGCCGACGAGCGTGACGAGCGCGAGGCTGCGGTTGAAGCTCGAGTCCGCGTCGTACGTCGCGGCCATCCAGTGCGCGACGAACGCCGTGCTGAGAAAGCCCACGAGCAGGAGCGCCAGGTAGGCGAGGGCGATTGCGCGCAGAGTCGCCGGTGCGAGAAACATCGGCTCGACGCCGAGCCGCCATCCGAACAGCGACGTTCCGATGTAGGCGAACAGCGGCGGGCAAAGCCCGAGCCAGATCGCCGCGCCGAAGAACACGGACGTGCTCGATGGCGGGTTCGCGCCGAGCTCCGCGATGGCCGTGCGCGGCGCAAACAGTACCGTGCCGAATCGAAGGAGCGGCAAGCGTGCGGCGGTATTGCTCATCGCACGCGAGTCTAGAGGCGGAGCGCGACGGGTGCAGTTGGACGAAGTACGTACTCGCGTACGTACTTGCCACGCTAGGAAGGAGCGTGATGGCGCGGATGCGGCACACCGAGGCCGCGCCGCCGCGCCGCCGCGGAATGCTAGGGCTGACGTTCCGCGAGCTCGCGGCGATAGCGCTGGCCCTGCCGCACGTAGTGCGCGGCGCTTTCCTCGAGCGCCTTCCTCTCCGCATCCGTGAGCTCGCGTGCGCGCCGTGCGGGCGCGCCGATGATCAGCGAGCCGTCCGGGAACTGCTTGCGTTCCGTGATCAATGCACCCGCCCCAACGAGGCAGTAGTTGCCGATCACGGCGTGGCTCAGGATCGTCGCGCCGATGCCTATCAAGCTGAAGTTGCCGACCGTGCAGCCGTGCACCACGGCGGAGTGCCCGATCGTGACGTCGTGGCCGACGTTTACGGGCGCGTCGCCGTCCACGTGGATGACCGCAGTGTCCTGGACGTTGCTGCGGTCTCCGATCCGAATGTCGTTGCTGTCGCCGCGCAGAACGGCTCCGAACCAGACGCTCGCGTCGCGCCCGAGGAACACGCGGCCGATCACGGCGGCGCTCGGCGCGACGAAGAACTCGTCGCCAGCCGTCTGCACGCGGAGCTCGCCGAGATCGTAGAGCATCGTCGATCCTCCGCGGCCGCTACTTCTTGGCTTTCGCCTGGTCGGCCACCGCTTTCGCGGCGGCCGCGATCGCTTCCTGATCGCCGAGGTACTCGGCGACAGTCGGGCTCAGCCGCGCGTCGAGCTTGTATCGCCGCGGAATACCGGTCGGCACGTTGAGCTCGGTGATCTCGTCGTCCGAGATGCCCTCGAGCATCTTGATCAGCGCGCGCAGGCTGTTGCCGTGCGCCGCGACGAGCACGTTGCGGCCCTGCAGCAGCTCCGGCGCGATCCGGTCTTCCCAGTAGGGCTGCACGCGCGCGAGCGTGGTCTTCAACGACTCCGTGCCCGGGAGCACGCTCGGCGTGAGCTTCGCGTAGCGCGCGTCGTTGAGCGGATGCCGCTCGTCGCTTTCCTCGAGCGCTGGCGGGGGAATGTCGTAGCTGCGGCGCCAGATCTTCACCTGTGCCTCGCCGTGCTTCGCCGTGGTCTGTGCCTTGTCGAGGCCTTGCAGCGAGCCGTAGTGGCGCTCGTTCAAGCGCCAGTGGTTCTCGACGGGGATCCACATCAGCTTCATTTCGTCGAGAATGATCCAAAGCGTTCGGACTGCACGCGTGAGCACCGACGTGAACGCAATGTCGAAAGTGAGCCCTTCGGCTACGAGCGTGCGCCCGCCGGCGCGCGCTTCCTCGCGGCCCTGCGCGGTGAGGTCGACGTCGGTCCAGCCGGTGAACAGGTTTTTCTGATTCCAGTCGCTCTGCCCGTGGCGCACGAGCACGAGTTGGCCGGTCGTCGGCCGTTTTGTTTTCGTCATGCCGCTATTTTATACACACGAGCTGCTTTCGGGCGATTTCGCCGCGGCGCGATCGGAGGAGCGTCAAACCAAGCGGCCGACTTCTTTTAGGGCGACGGAGAGAGTCGCGAAGTCCATTGCGCCGCTCATCTGCATGTCGTCGAGCCCGCGCTGCACACGCGCGATCTCGGCGCGGCGCTTCTCGAGCCAGGTCGCGAGCGCGGCGCCGGCGTTCGCGCTCGCGCCGGTGGCGCTCAGCGCGCTGCGCAGCAACGAGCGCTGCTCTTTGGCGAGCGTCTCGCGCAGCGTCGCGCGCGCCATCGCACGCCAGCGGCCCTCGACCGGCAGCGCCTCGATCTGCTCGCGGATCACGTCGAGCTTGAGCTCCTGCGCGAGAGCGAAGTAGAGCGCTCCGACCTCGGGCACGGGCAGGCGGAACTCGCGCGCGAGCTCGATGGTGTCGAACGCCTGGGTCATCAGGCTCAGAGCGGCGATGTGCCCCGCGATCTCCGCGGGCAGCCCCACGCCTTCGAGCTTCTTGGCGTCCTCGGCATAGCGGCTGCCGCTGCGGCCCGCGACGATCTTCGGCAGCGCGGCGAACGCTTCGGTGACGCCCGGCTGGAAGCGCTTCACGACCGACTCGATGTCGAGCTCTCCCGAGTAATTTTGCAGCAGCCAGTACACGGCACGCCGCACCATCCGGCTGATCTGGAAGATGGCGTCGTACTGAACTTTGGCGTCGACCTTGTGATCGAGGGCTTCGACCTCGCGCCAGAGCCTGCGCACGCCGAACACCTCGCGAACGATCGCGTAGGCGCGCGCGACTTGCGCGACGTTCGCGCCCGTCTCCTCTGCGGCGCGCAGCACGAAGAACGGGCCCATCCGATTGATCATGCTGCCGCCGACCAGCATCGTGATGATCTCGCGGCGCAGCCGGTGCTTGTGGATCAGAGGCTTGAAACGCTCCGAAAGCTCCCGCGGGAAGTAGAGCTCGAGCTCCGCCGCGAGGAACGGATCCTCGGGGATGTCGGTCTGCAGCAGGCTCCCGTGCAGCTCGATCTTCGAGTAGCTCAGAATGATCGCGAGCTCGGGACGCGTGAGTCCGCGGCCCGATGCGCGGCGCTCCTCGATCTGCGCTTCGGTCGGCAGGAACTCGAGCGCGCGATCGAGCAGGCCTTGCGTCTCGAGCACGCGGATGAGGCGCGCGTGCTCGCCGAGCCGCTCGGCGGCTCGCGAGTCCATCATCGAGAGAGCCTGCGTCTGTGCGTAGTTGTTGCCGAGCACGAGGGCGGCGATCTGGTCCGTCATTTCGGCGAGCAGCGCGTTGCGCTGGCCGCGCGCCAGCTTCTTCTGCCGGATCGCGTCCTCGAGCAGGATCTTGATGTTCACCTCGCGGTCCGACGAGTCGACGCCGCCCGAGTTGTCGATGAAGTCCGTGTTGATCTTGCCGCCGCCGTGCGCGAACTCGACGCGGCCGCGCTGCGTAAATCCCAGGTTGCCGCCCTCGGCGACCACGCGGCAGCGCAGCTCGCCGCCGTCGATGCGCACCGCGTCGTTTACGGGGTCGCCCGCGTCGAGGTGCGATTCGGTGCTCGCCTTCACGTACGTGCCGATGCCGCCGTTCCAGAAGAGATCGACGCGGGCGCGGAGCACGGCGCGGATGAGTTCGAGCGGAGTGACCGTCGCGCTCGGCAGGTCGAGCGCGGCCTGAGCGGCGGGATGCAGCTCGATGGACTTCGTCTGGCGCGAGTAGACGCCGCCGCCTGCGGAGATCGCCTTGCGGTCGTAGTCGTCCCAGCTCGAGCGTGGCAGCTCGAACAAGCGGCGCCTCTCCGCGATGCTCTTGGCGGCGTCGGGATTGGGGTCGAGGAAAATGTGGCGATGATCGAATGCGGCGATCAGTCTGATGTGCGGCGACAGCAGCATGCCGTTGCCGAACACGTCGCCGCTCATGTCGCCGATGCCGATCACCGTGAAGTCTTGCGCGTGCGGGTCGACACCGAGCTCGCGGAAGTGCCGCTTCACGGCCTCCCACGCGCCGCGTGCGGTGATCGCCATTTTCTTGTGGTCGTAGCCCGCCGAGCCTCCCGATGCAAACGCGTCGCCGAGCCAGTGCGCGTATTCGGCAGATAACGCGTTCGCGATGTCGGAGAACGTCGCCGTGCCTTTGTCGGCTGCCACGACGAGATACGGGTCGTCCTCGTCCTTCCGGATCACGCGCGCCGGCGGCACGACCTTGCCGTCGACGATGTTGTCCGTCACGTCGAGTAACCCGCGTATGAACATTTGGTAGCACGCGACGACCTCACGCTGGATCGCGTCGCGGTCACCGGCCGGCAGATGCTTGCAGACGAAGCCGCCTTTCGCGCCATTCGGCACGATGACGGTGTTCTTCACCTGCTGCGCCTTCATGAGACCGAGCACCTCGGTCCGGAAGTCTTCGCGCCGGTCCGACCAGCGGATGCCGCCGCGCGCGATCTTCGAGCTCCGCAGATGCACGCCTTCGACGCGCTGCGAGTAGACGAATATCTCGTACTTGGGCCGCGGCTTGGGCAAGTCCGGCAGCTTGCTCGGGTCGAGCTTGAACGAGATGTAGTGCTTCGGCTTGGTCGAGCCGTCCGCGGCCGCGCCCGCATCTGCTTTGGGTGGTTTGGCGAATTGGTAGTAGTTCGTACGCAAGATCGCGTTCACGACGGCGCCGTAAGTGCGCAGGATCCGGTCGTCGTCGAGGCTCACGGTACGGTCGAGCTCGCGCTTCAGTACCGCTTCACTCGCGGCGAGCTGCTCGGCGCGCCCTTCCGTCGGACGGTCGACGTCGAACAAGCTCCCGAATTTTTCGATCAACGCGCGGCAGTAGTCGGGATAACGCGCGAGCACGCTCTGCATGTAGGCTTGGCTGTAGCGCAGGCCGGTTTGCAGGATGTACTTGCAGAAGGCACGCAGCAGCACGGCTTGCCGCCAATCGAGCCCCGCGCTCACGACGAACGAGTTGAAGCTGTCGTTCTCGGCGTCGCCGTGCAGGACGAGGGCGAAGGTCTGCTTGAAGCGCGCCTCGACCGTCGCGGGGTCGAGTGGTTTCTTGCTGGCTGTCTCGAGCTCGAAGTCCTGGATCCACAGCGGATTGGCGTCGCGCCGAACCCAATAGACGCGTTCGCTGATGACCTTGAAGCCCATGTTCTCCAGCACCGGCAGCGCGACGTAGAGCTGGATCGGCTCGTCGCGCTTGATGGTCGTCAGCCGCAGCCGCTCGGGACGATCGGTGGCCGAGCGCACGAGTGCCATCTCGAGGTCGCTCGCGCGTTCGTCGATCGACGCGAGCTTCTGCATATCCGCGCAAGCACGTGCTGCGTCGGCCTCGTCTTGATACGCGGCCGAGAAGTGCTCGCCGTAGCGGTGCAGCAGGTCGAGCGCTTGCTCCTCGGGCATCTGCGCAAGCAGCGCCTCGCGCACCCGGTCCGCCCAAGTGCGCACCGTGTTCTCGAGCTGGCGCTGCAGCGCCGCAACGTCGGGCTCGGCATGTTCCCCGGCCACGGTTCGCACGGTGACCGCGAGACGCGCGAGCGCCGATTCGGAGATCGTGAGCTCGCTTTCGACGGCGTTGCCGCCGAGGCCGGTGAGCAAGATCGTCTCGATCGTGCGCCGCGCGCGCGAGTTGTATTGGTCGCGCGGCAGGTAGACCAGGCATGAGTAGAAGCGGCCGAAAGTCTCGCGCCGCACGAACAGCTTGACCTTGTGCCGGTCCTCGAGGCCGAGCACGCCGCGGCTGATTACGCGCAGGTCGTCGAGCGACGCCTGGAAAAGGTCGTCGCGCGGCAGCGTGTCCAGGATGTGCTGCAGCGACTTGCCGCGATGGCTGCGCGGGTCGAACCCGGATTGGTCCATCAGCGTGCGAATCTTCATGCGCAGCAGCGGGATCGTCCTTGGGCTCTGGTAGTACGCGGTCGACGTGAAGAGGCCGAGGAACCGGCGTTCGCGGATCGGCTTGCCCGCGTCGTCGAACACCTTGATTCCGATGTGATCGAGTAGGGCGGGACGATGGACGGGCGAACGTTCGCTCGCTTTCGTGATCACGAGCGGGTTTTGCGAGCGCGCCTCGGCGCGCGCGCGTCCCTCGAGACGCGCGTTGGCGTCGGTTCCGTCGGCGCGCAGCAGGCCGAGCCCGGTGCCGGGGCGCGGCTTGAGCTCGTCGTACTCGGCGCCTTCGACGAGGTCGAATTCGCGGTAGCCGAGCAGCGTGAAGTGATCGCGGGCGAGCCACTCGAGGAATGCGCTGGATTCCGCCTTCAGGTCCGGAGGCAGCCCGCCGGTCGCGCGCAAGTCGGCCGCCGCGGTTCGCAGACGCTCGAGCAGCGTGTGCCAATCCTCGACGGCGGCACGAACCGCACGCAGCGTGCTCGCGAGTCCGGCCTCGACCGCCGCAAGGATAGCGGCGTCCGTCTCGCGCACGATCTCGAAGTGTATGAACGATTCTGTCTTCGCCGCGCCGCCGGCGTCGCCGTTGCGCGCGTATCCCACGCTCAGCAGCTCGCCTTTCGCGGACCGCTCGACTTGCAGCAGCGGGTGAATTGTCACGTGGATGGGGCGATTCATCCCTGTGAGAGTCATCCCGAGCGAGTCGACGAGAAATGGCATGTCGTCGTTGACGGTCTCGACGATCGTATGCTCGGAGGTCCAGCCGTCTCGCTCGCGCGTGGGATTGAACACGCGCACGAGGGCCGTCCCCGGTTTGCGCGCGCGCGCCCATGCGAGATGTCCGAGCGCCGCTCGGGCGAGCATCTCCGGATCGCGGCCGATCTCTTCGGCCTCCGCCTGCGCGTAGTAGTGAGTGAGGTAGGCCGTGCGGTCGACCGGAACGTCGATCTTGACGCGCTCACCCGCGGCACAAATGGCTTCGACGAGGCATCGGCGCGCGTGCTGCTCGTCGGCGACGGACTGGGTCGTCATGCGTAGCTCCCCTTTGAAGCCAAGTGTTCGGCGCCATTCCGGGCGCGCGCGCCGATTCTTGAAACCACTCAGTGGCGAAGAGTACCGGCAAAGAGCCTACGCATCATTGACGTCGGGTTCCTCGGGATCGATCCGAGGCGCAAACGTATCTTGACGAACCTTCAGATTCTGCGGGAGTGACGGCAGTCTCGGTTGGCGCCCCCGCATGTGAACTAGGTTATAGTTCGGCGAGGCAAGGGCCTGACGGACTTCAGGAAACGAAGAATGACCACAAAACCCGGCCCGGACAAAAACCCCGCTGCGGTCACGGCCCCCCTCGATCTCAACGGTCAGGTCCGCTACGAATCCTACCTGCAGCTCGACAAGCTGCTCAGCACGCAGCAACCGCTCAGCAAGACGCCCGAGCACGACGAGCTGTTGTTCATCATCCAGCATCAGGTCGCGGAGCTGTGGTTCAAGCTGATTCTCCACGAGCTCGACGCCGCGATGGAGTGCCTGCGCCAGGATCAGCTGCCGCGCAGCATCAAGATCCTGAATCGCGTGAAGCAGGTGCAGCACCAGCTGATCAACCAGTGGTCGGTCCTGGCAACGCTCACGCCGACTGAGTACTCCGCGTTCCGCGATGCGCTCGGCTCCGCTTCCGGGTTCCAGTCGCCGCAATATCGACTACTCGAGTTCAAGCTCGGCAACAAGGATCGTGCGCTGCTATCGCGATTCAGCCATCACCTCGAGTACTACCGGCAGCTGAAGTACGCGTTAGAGCAACCGAGCTTGTACGACGAGTTTCTGCGCTATTTGTATCGAGTAGGCCATCGCGTTCCCGCCGAGCGCGTCGAGCGCGATTGGACCGAGCCCTATCAGCATCATCCCGGCGTCGTCGAAGTGCTGCGGATCGTCTATCAACATCCGGATCAGTACTGGGCGGCGTACGAAGTGTCGGAGCGGCTCGTCGACATCGAGATCAACTTCCAGTCGTGGCGCTTCCATCACATGAAGACGGTGGAGCGCATCATCGGCGCGAAGACGGGCACGGGCGGAACGTCGGGCGTGAAGTTCTTGCAGAAGGCGCTCGACATCACGTTCTTCCCGGAGCTCATCGAGGTCCGCAGCAAGATCGGCTGAGCGGCGACGATCGTCTAAGGGCGGTGGGCCGTCGCGAGGTAGTCGTGGCTCTGCATCTCTTCGAGCCGGCTGCGCGTGCGCTCGAAATCCTGTCGCAGTTTTTCGCCCCGATACAGCTCCGACACCGGCACGTCAGCGGACAGGATGAGCTTTACGCGGCGGTCGTAGAATTCGTCCACTAGAGCGATGAATCGGCGCGCTTGGTTCTCGAGCGTCACGTCGAAGCGCGGCACGTTCGCGACCAGCACCGTCTGATAAAGGCGCGATAGCTCGATGTAGTCATCCTGGCTCCGCGGACCGTCGCAGATCTGCTCGAAGTCGAACCAGATTACGCCATCCGCCGCGCGCCGATACGGGAGTCGCCTTCCGAGGAGATCGAGCGCGCCGCCTCGGTCACCTTCATCGGGCGCGATTGCGTCGAAATATTCGGCGAGCCGCGAATCGGCGACCGCCCCGTTCGGCGTCTGATAGACGTCAGCCCGCTCGAGCACGCGCAGGCGATAGTCGACTGCGCCGTCGACGTGCACGACGTGCGTGTGCTGACGCAGCAGCTTGATCGTCGGCACGAACCGTTGGCGCTGCAGCCCGTCGCGGTAGAGCAGCTCCGGCTCGATATTCGAGGTCGCGGCGAGCGTCACACCGCGCGCGAACAAAGCCGCGAACAGCGTTCCGAGGATCATCGCATCCGCGATGTCGGTGACGATGAACTCGTCGAAGCAAATGATCCGTGCCTGCGCCGCGATCCGGTCCGCGACGAGCTCGAGTGGATCCTCGCGATCGCGCAGCTCCTTCAGGTGCTCGTGCACCGTGGCCATGAACCGATGGAAGTGTTGCCTGAGCTTCTCATCGAATGGCAGCGCGCCGTAGAACAGATCCATCACGAAGGTCTTGCCCCGACCGACGCCGCCCCAGAGGTAGATGCCGCGGATCGGGGCGGTCTTGCGGCCCGCGAGCTTCCCGAGCTTCCCGAGCTTCCCGCGCCAACGAAGCGCGGGTCTGTCGTTCTTCACGAGCTCATCGTAGAGCCGCTGGAGCGCCTCGACGGCGTCCGCTTGCGCCGGATCGGGCGCAAGCTCGCCGCGCTCGACTCGGCGGCGGTAGAGGTCGAGCGGACCCGTCATTCCGTGAGCTCGACGCGATCGCGGAAATGATCGAGCGCCTCCGGATTCGCAAGCGCTTCGCGGTTCACTACGTCGCGTCCGTGGATCACGTCGCGGACGGCGAGCTCGACGATCTTGCCATTCATGGTTCGCGGGATATCGGGAACGGTCAGGATCTTCGCCGGCACGTGGCGCGGGCTCGCCTTCTCGCGGATCGAAGCGCGGAGGCGCTGCTCGAGGTCGGAGTCGAGCCGGTGGCCGGGCTGCAGGCGAAGGAATAGAACGATCCGAGTGTCGTTCTCCCAGTCCTGGCTCGCAACCACGCTCTCCGCGACCTCGTCGAACAGCTCGACGATGCGATAGATCTCGGCAGTGCCGATCCGTACGCCGCCGGGATTCAGCACCGCGTCCGACCGGCCGTAGATCACTACGCCGCCTCGCTCGGTGAGCTCCGCGTAGTCGCCGTGGCACCACACGTTTGGAAACCTCTCGAAGTACGCGGCGCGGTATTTCCTGCCTTCCGGGTCGTTCCAGAAACCGATCGGCATCGACGGGAACGGCGCGGTGCACACGAGCTCGCCTTTCTCGCCGCGCACGGAGCGGCCGCCGGCGTCGAAGATCTCCACCTGCATGCCGAGGCCGCGGCATTGCAGCTCGCCGCGGTACACGGGCAACAACGGGTTGCCGAGCGCGAAGCAGGAGATGAGATCCGTGCCGCCCGCGATCGACGATAGCTGCAAGTCCTGTTTTACGCTGTGGTAGACGAAGTCGAAGCTCGACGGCGCGAGCGGTGAGCCGGTCGACAGCACTGTACGCAATGCGCCGAGCTCGAAGTGTGCGTTCGGCACGTATCCCGATTTCTCGAGCGACATGAGGTAGCGCGCGCTCGTGCCGAACACGTTGATGCGCTCGCGCTCCGCGAGGCGCCAGAGCACGCCCGCATCCGGCTGCAGCGGCGCGCCCTCGTACAACACGATCGTCGCCCCGGACGCGAGCGCCGACACGAGCCAATTCCACATCATCCAACCCGTCGTCGTGAAGTAGAACACGACGTCGCCGGGGCGAATGTCCGTATGCAGCACGTGCTCCTTGCGATGCTGAAGCAATGTGCCGCCCGCGCCGTGCACGATGCATTTGGGTACGCCGGTAGTGCCGGACGAAAAGAGGATATAGAGCGGGTGAGCGAACGGTAGCGCCTCGAACTCAAGTTCCGCCGAGCGGTCCGCGAGGTCCGCGAACAGCATGCCATGCGGCAGAGCGCGTAGCTCCGGCTCGCCGACGCGATACGGAATCACGACGATCGCACGGAGCTCTGGCAAGCGCGCGGCGATCGTGCGCACGAGCGGCAGCGAATCGATGCTCTTGCCGTTGTAGAAGTAGCCGTCGGTCGCGAACAGCACTTTCGGCTCGATTTGACCAAAGCGATCGAGCACGGCATCCGCGCCGAAGTCGGGCGAGCACGACGACCATACGGCTCCCAAGCTCGCGGTCGCGAGCATTGCGACGACGGTCTCGGGGCGGTTCGCGACGAAGCCCGCGACTCGATCGCCACGGCCGACGCCGAGCAGCCTCAGTCCCGCGGCCACGCTCGCAACCTGCCGCCCGAGCTCGGCCCAGCCGAGCTCGATTCGCTCACCACGCTCGTTCGCAAAGACGATCGCGGGCCCGCTCCGTTCTGGGTGCAGCAGGTTTGCCGCGAAATTCAGCGTGGCGCCTTCGAACCACCGCGCGCCGAGCATGTGCTCCGCGTCCGTGACGACGGCGTCGTAGTCAGTGCTCGACTGCACGCCGCAGAAGCGCCACACGGCAGCCCAAAACTGCGCCGGCTCCGCGATGCTCCAGTCGTACAGCGCGCCGTAATCGCCGGACGACAGGTGCGCGCGTTGCGTCGCGATGAAGCGCTGGAGGTTGCTCGCGGCGATTCGCCGCTTGGAGGGCTGCCAGATCGATTCGTTCAAGAGTGTGGTCAAGGGACGCTAAGGCCCCGATGTTACAATGCGCCACCGCTTCGCGTCCGCCCGCAGGTTCTCATTCAGTGTCGCGCGAGATTCTCGAGTTCGACGTCGTGGTCGTGGGCGCGGGGCCGTCCGGCCTCGCGGCGGCGTGCCGACTCGCGCAGCTTGCGCGTGAGGACGGCCGCGAGCCGTCGGTCTGCGTCGTCGAGAAGGGCGCGGCCATCGGCGCGCACATCGTGTCCGGCGCCGTGTTCGAGCCGCGCGCGCTCGCGGAATTGTTTCCCGACTACGTCGAGAGGGGCGCGCCGCTAGGTACGCCAGTAACCGCGGATCGCATGCTCTGGCTACGTGGGCCGAACGCTTCGCTGGCCGTGCCGGCCGCCGTCGTCCCGCGCACCTTGCGCAATCACGGCAACCACGTGCTGAGTCTCGGTAACCTCTGCCGCTGGCTAGGCGAGCAGGCGGAGGCGCTCGGCTGCAACGTCCTGCCGGGTTTCGCGGCCGTCGACGTGCTCGTCGAGAACGAGCGTGTCGTAGGGGTCGTCACCGGCGACTTCGGGGTCGCGCGCGACGGCGCGCACAAGCCCGGTTTTCAACCCGGCTACGAGCTGCGCGCCAAATGCGTGGTGTTCGCCGAGGGCTGCCGCGGCAGCCTCGGTCGCCGGCTCGAGGCGCGTTTCGCGCTTCGCGGCGGCGCCGATCCGCAGCACTACGGGTTAGGGCTCAAGGAGATCTGGCAGATCGATCCCGCGAAGCACACCGAAGGCGAGGTCGTGCACACGGTCGGTTGGCCTCTCGACGATTCGACCGACGGCGGCGGGTTCCTTTATCACGCGGCTGCCCAGCGGGTTTACGTCGGATTCATCGTGGGGCTGAGCTACGAGAATCCGCATCTCGATCCCTTCGCCGAGTTCCAGCGCTGGAAGACGCATCCGCGAATTCGCGAAGTGCTCGCAGGCGGCGAGCGCATCTCGTACGGCGCGCGTGCCGTGAACAAGGGCGGGCTGCAATCGCTGCCGGATTCGCTGTCCGTGCCGGGTGGCCTGCTGGTCGGATGCGAAGCCGGGTTCCTGAATCCCGCGAAGATCAAGGGATCGCACACCGCGTTGAAGAGCGGGATGCTCGCGGCCGAGTCGATCCACGCGGCGCTGCGCTGCGGTTCGCCCGGCGAAGCGGACGCGGAGCTTGCAGGCTTCGCGGGCCGCGTGCGCGATTCTTGGATCTGGAGCGAGTTGCACGAGGCGCGCAACTTTGCACCGGGCATCGCGAAGCTCGGTACCGCGGCCGGCGGCGCGCTTGCATTCGTGGAGCAGAACCTGCTCCGCGGGCGTGTTCCGTACACGCTTCGCAACCGCACGCCGGATCATGCGCTGCTGCGGCGCGCCGTCGACGTGCGCAAGATCGTCTATCCGAAGCCCGACGGGGTCGTATCGTTCGATCGCCTCGCGTCCGTGTTCCTGTCGAGCACTGCGCACGACGAGAACCAGCCCGTGCATCTCGAGCTCGCGGACCCGAACGTGCCGATCAAGCAGAATCTGCCGCTGTTCGACGAGCCAGCGCAGCGTTATTGTCCTGCGGGCGTCTACGAGATCGTCGTCGGCCCGGCGGGCGAGCCGCAGTTCCGCATCAACGCCGCGAACTGTGTGCACTGCAAGACGTGCGACATCAAAGATCCCGCGCAGAACATCACCTGGGTGCCGCCGCAGGGCGGTGCCGGGCCTAACTACTCGGGGATGTAGCCGCGCGCCATCGCGTCGTCTTCCGTCCCGCGCTGACCCGCCGCGGGTGCGAGATCCGGCTCATCGAGATGGACGAGCATCGCGCTCCGCGTCGCACGCATGAGCTCGCGGGCCGAAGCGTGCCGCGTGGAGTCGATAGGATCGCAGATCTTCACTTGCAGCGGTCCCGGTGCCGGCAGCAACCGTTTCGCCGGCAGTTTGCGTCGCGCGCCGTGGATCACGATCGGTACTACAGGCAGGCTCGCGCGCGCCGCCGCGCTGAACGCCCCGAGCTGGAACGCCCTCAGGCCGGGCTCGGCGTCGAACGTCCCTTCGGGGAAGAAACCGAGTGCGTCGCCGCGCTTCGCGAGGCCGAGCAGCGCGCGGGCACTGCGCTTGCGATCGAGCATGTCGTCCCGATTCACGAACGCCGAGCCGAGCCGACGGAGAACGAACCCCGCGATCGGCACGGCCGCCATCTGCTGCTTGATGAGATAGGTGAACCCGGCGGGTAGGGCGGCGGTCAAAATGATGCCGTCGAGGTAGCTCGCGTGATTCGCGACCACGATGCACGGGTAGTGCATCTCGATCGCAGCACCGTCGACGCGAACGGGGCTTCCGATGACGCGAAAGAACAGGCGCGCGCCCTGGCGTGCGATGTGGCGACGCTGCTCGAGCCGGGGCGCGAGCGCGAGTAGGACGCAGGTCGGAATGACGATCAAGAGGAGGGAGAGCCAGGCGTATACGCCATATACGGCTCGAACGAGGAAAGAGCCAAGCGCGCGCAACCTGAGCACGCCTGTCATGCCTCGGCGAGCCGGGGCGCGGCGCTTCGCACGCCGTTTATGTCAAAGGCGGCTTCGCTGCCGGGAGACACCGGGAACACTTCCGCGCGTGTTTTCTGTGACACGTTTCTCTTTATGTTAACGCTGACAGGGTTTTGTGAAGGCGGTCACGTAGCGCCACCACCCCGTCGCGCATACTCGATTCGCGTTCGGTTTGCTCGTGGCGCGATAGTGGTTTGACAACGTTCTGAATCATATCGTTTTTTCATTGGCTTGACGCGATCCTCTAACGGAATGGCGCACAATTTTCTGCACAGCAATCCGCCACAAGCGGGTCCCACCCTCCCCAGCGATCCGAAAGCGCTGATCGATCGCTTTCTCGACGCGATCTGGATGGAGCGCGGGCTGTCCGAGAACACTCTCGGCGCGTATCGGGCCGACTTGATTGCTCTCAATCAGCGTTTGACGTCTCGCAGCGTCGAGCTCGCGCGTGCGAGCCGCGCCGATATCCTCGATTACATCGCTTGGCGCGTGGAGTGCGGTGCGAAGCCGCGCTCGACCGCGCGGCAGCTTTCCAGCTTCCGTCGCTTCTATCGCTACCTGCTGCGCGAAGCGTTGCTGACTGAAGATCCGACCGCTCAGATCGCGATGCCGAAGATCGGCCGCGCGCTCCCACAGTCGCTGACGGAAGAGGAAGTGGAGGCGCTGCTCGCGGCCCCCGTCGTGGGCGAGCCGCTAGGTCACCGCGACCGCGCGATGCTCGAGGTGCTGTACGCAACGGGCGTCCGCGTGTCCGAGTTGATAAATCTTAAGCTGAGCCAGATCAACCTCAACCAGGGCGTTCTCCGGATCGTCGGTAAGGGCGACCGCGAGCGGCTGATCCCGCTCGGCGACGAGGCGCAGGACTGGGTTAAGGAGTTCGTGCAAGGGCCCCGCATCGAGATTCTGCTGGAGCGCCAAACCGAATACTTGTTCCCGACGCGCCGCGGCGACCGCATGACGCGCCAGGCTTTCTGGCACATCATCAAGCGCTACGCGAAGAAGGCGAGCATCAAGAAAAAGCTGTCCCCGCATACCGTGCGCCACGCGTTCGCGACGCATTTGCTCAACAACGGCGCCGATCTGCGTGTCGTGCAGTTGCTTCTCGGCCATAGCGACGTGTCGACGACTCAAATCTATACGCACGTTGCGCGGGAACGCATGAAGGAGCTTCACGGCCGCCATCATCCGCGGGGGTGATGACGCCGCGCGCGGGTAGGGGTCGGTCTTCCAGGGCCGGTCTTTATTGGTAGAATCCGGCCCTACGTTCGAGCTTGCCCTCGAGCCTCCGACCCGAGCAGGAGACCGCCGTGCGAACACATTGGATCCCGAACGCTCTGATCGCCTTGCCGCTGAGCCTCGTGCTCGGCGCCGCGCTCGCCGACGATAAGCCGCTCACCAAAGACGAGCTCGCCGGCAAGCTCAACGGGATCGAGGCGAACGACATCAGCGATTCACCTGTCCCAGGCCTCTATCAGGTCGCTGTCGGCGCAAACGTCGCCTACGTCACGGCCGACGGCAAATACATCTTCCGCGGCGACATTTACGACGCAGACTCGAGCGCGAACATCACCGAAGAAACACGTTCGCGCGCCCGCGTCGCGATGCTGAAGAGCGTCGATCCGAAGAGCATGATCGTGTTCAGCCCGAAGGACGGTAAGGTCAAGCATACCGTTACGATTTTTACCGACATCGATTGCGGCTACTGCCGACAATTCCATCGCGAGATCGACAAGGTCACGGCGATGGGGATCGAAGTCCACTACCTGTTCTTCCCGCGTACCGGCCCGAATACCGAGTCATGGACCAAGGCGGACCACGTCTGGTGTGCCGCGGACCACAACACCGCGCTGACCAAAGCCAAGCTCGGCGGCGACGTGCCCGACGCGACCTGCGCCAACACGCCGGTCGAGGCGCACTGGTCGCTCGGCAAGCGCATCGGCGTACGCGGTACCCCGGCCGTGTTCTCCGAGAGTGGCGAGCTGCTCGGCGGCTATCTGCCGCCCGCGACGCTCGCGAAGGCCCTCGACGAGTCGGCCGCCGCCGTACAAGCGCAATAGTCTTCGCCCTCGTCCGCTAGCCGATGGAGTGGATCAGCTCACCGGAAGCGTGGGTGGCGCTCGCCACGCTGACGCTCCTCGAGATCGTTCTCGGCGTCGACAACATCATCTTCATCAGCATTCTCGTCGCGCGGCTGCCCGAGCGGCAGCGGCAACGCGGGCGCGTGGTTGGGCTCGGCCTCGCCATGGGCACGCGGATCCTGCTGCTGCTCGCAATCACCTGGATCATGCGGCTCCAAGCGACGCTGCTAACCGTAGTCGACATCGGCATTTCCGGTCGCGATTTGATCCTGATCGGCGGCGGCTTGTTCTTGATTGCCAAGTCGACGATGGAAATCCACGAGAGCCTGGAAGGCGAGGCCGACGCGGAAGGCGGTGGCGCGAGGCACGCCGGCTTCCTGAGCGTGATCATCCAGATCGCCCTGATCGACATCGTGTTCTCGCTCGACTCGGTGATCACGGCCGTCGGACTCGCCGATGACGTCGCCGTCATGATCCTCGCGATCATGATCGCGGTCGGCGTCATGATGTTCGCCGCGGGAGCGATCGGCCGCTTCGTCGACGGACATCCGACGATCAAGATGCTCGCGCTGAGCTTCCTCGTGCTGATAGGTATCGCCCTGATCGGTGAGGGAGTGGACCTGCACATTCCGAAGGGATACATCTACTTCGCGATGGCGTTCTCGGTGCTCGTCGAGATGCTGAACATCCGCATTCGCGGGTCGCGCAAACCGGTTCAGCTGCGTAAGAAGGAACCGTAGGCGGCGAAACCGCCCGTTTCGAGGCGGCGCTAAAGGGGGGGGATAAATGAGCGGCGCTGGAATCGCGTATCTCTTGGCTCGCGTGCTCACCTGCGGTATCTGGGTCGCCGCCGGCCTGCACAAGGCGACTCACTACGAAGCCAATATCAAGGAGATGGGCCATCTCGGCGTGCCGGTGCCGCGGCTCGTGCTGCCGCTCGTGCTGATCCTCGAGATCGTGGGCTCGGCGATGCTGATCTTCGACTACGCCGTGTGGGCCGCGGCCATCGCGTGGCTGGTCTTCCTCGTACCCGCGAGCTGGATCTACCACTTCCGCTTCATGATGCAGAGCGGCACGATCAACTTCCCGCAGCTCGTGACGGGTTGGAAGAACGTGTCGATCGCGGGTGGCTTGATCGCGTTGATTTTGCTCGATGCGACCCGGCCAGCGTGGTTGTTTCCGGCCGGGTGAGTTCAGGCGTCAGCGACGCTTCCGCTCCTGATACTCCACCCACGTTTCGTCGTGCGGAGGCTCCGGCTGGCTCGTGTCGAGCCAATTGGACCAGCGTCGCCGCGCGCGCACGCGCGCCGTCGCCTCCGCGTTGAACTTGGCGCGCCGCCGTTGCGCGCGCACCGCGAAAGCGATCGCGATGATGCAAACCAACAGAATTGCCGCGATGAGCATTGCCGGAAAATACCAGGTCGGCGGCGCTCGAAAAACCAGCTAGCCCGTTTTTTTCGCCGGCCGTCGTGCGGTGTCGCGAAATCGCGACCGGTTGCCCGGCCGCGACGTCGCGTCTTGGAGGTGGTACCGAGAGTCGGAGTCGAACCGACACGGGTTGCCCCACTGGATTTTGAGTCCAGCGCGTCTACCAGTTCCGCCATCCCGGCCTTGCGTCGAGCGAGCCGGCGCGCGCGAGGACGCGCGCCAGCGAGCGCACAGTGTGCCAAAGAACGCGCTTCGGGCGCCACAGGTGCGACCCTTCCGGGCGCGCCTGCATCTAAACTCATCGAGCCATGCCAAAGCCTCTTCCACAGGTCGACGCCGCAGTCCTCGTCCGCGCCCAGCGCGGCGATCGCACCGCTCATGCGGAGATCTATGGCCTGTTCGCGAGCACCGTGTTTACGCTCGCGCGCCGGATGCTCGCCTCGCGGGCCCTGGCGGAGGACGTGCTCCAAGACACGTTCGTCGAGGTGATCCGTAACGTCGGCCATTATCGCGGCGACGCCGAGTTCGGTTTCTGGCTGAAGCGAATCGCGATCAACAAGTGCCTGATGCATTTGCGCTCGGCCTGGACGTCGCGGCGCAGCGGCGACGGCGAGGAACTGCTGGCGGTGCTGCCGAGCCGGACCGCGGGCCTCGACGATCAGATCGCACTCGAGCGCGCGCTCGACAGGCTGTCGGACACGGCACGCGTCGTCGTGTGGCTGCACGACGTCGAAGGCCATACGCACAAGGAGATCGGCCGGATGATGGGGCACACCGCGAGCTTCTCGAAGTCGCAGCTCGCGCGCGCGCATGATCGCCTCCGGCTGTTGTTGCAAGGAGGAACCGAGGAGAGCGGGACGGAGCTATGCACGCCAGCACTGAAGACTTGTTGAGCGTTCGCGACGGTGAGCCCGTCGACGCACGCACGAGCGAGGTAATCGCGGCCGACGCGCGCTGCGCCAACGAGGTGGAGCGCCTGCAACGCATGCGAATCGCGTTGCGCAATCTGCCAGAGCTCGAGGCTCCCGCCGGCGCGTGGGAGCGAATTGCGGCCATCGAGCACGAGACGCGCTATCGCAGCCCGTCTTGGCTCAAGCGCGCCGCCGGGCTGGGCGTCGCCGCTGCCGTCGCCGCGGCGGCGATCGTCTATCTCGGCTCGCCGGCGGAGGACTCCCGCGGCTCGTCGACGACCGCGACGCACGAAGCCGCTCGCGCAGCGGACGGGCTCGACGGCCGGGCCGCGTATGGCGGACGAGTCGTGCCCGCGTCGTACACGGAGCTCGTCGCGGAGTCCGCACGCCTCGAGCGGATGCTCGGGCAACTCTCCTATCAACGTCCGCTGATGAGCGGCGCGACCGCGAGCACGATCGTCGGTCTCGAAGACCGCATTGCGTTCATCGACGAGCAGCTTACCTACAGCACAGCGCGCGGGCTTCCGCAGCCCGAGCGCGCGGCACTGTGGGGCGAGCGCGTCGATCTCATGAACGCGCTCGTGCACGTACGTTACGGGCAAGCTCAGCCCACGGGGTTTTGATCGGCATGGGCAAGACGCGGCGGCTATGGACTGTTGCGAGGAAGGTTATGCGAAAGCACATTCATTCACTCGGTATTGCGGCGCTCCTCGGTGCGCTGACGGTGGGTGCGGCGGCTCAACCCGCGAACGATGCGCAACGCCAAGCTGCGGAGCAGCAGGCCCGCCAGGCGGCCGAGCAGCAGGAGCAAGCGGAGCGCGACGCGGAGCTCGCGCGCGAGCGCGCGGAGAGGCAGGTCGAGCTGCAGCGTGAGGAGGCGGAGCGCCAGCGCGAGCGCGCGGAAGAGCAAGCGGAGAGGCGGCGCGATGAGCAGGAGGCCCGCACGGGACTCGAAAGCGATCTCCAGCAGGCTCGCGACGAGCTCCAAAAGGCCGCGCAAGAGGTCGCGCGCCTGTCGAACGAGCTCGCTGCCCCAATCGTGACCGACGTGGCGCGCCAGTTTCGCTTTGCCGGTCAGCGCGCGATGCTCGGGATCGCGATCGAAGACGCCGATCGCGGCGTGCGTGTCGCGAGCGTGAGCCCGAACGGACCGGCCGCGGCGGCGGGACTCGCGCGTAGGCGACACGATCGTCTCGATCGACGGAGCGGCGCTCGCGGACAATCGCGCGGGCGGAGGAAAACAGTCGCCGTCGGAGATCCTGCTCGCGCAGATGGCGAACGTCGACCCGGGCGAGGACGTCGAGCTCCGCGTCTTGAGTGCCAAGGGTGTCGAGCGCGACGCCACGGTACACGTGCGCGAGATTTCCGCGCACCCCTGGGTTGCGCCATTCAACGACTTCGCGTTCTCGTACAAGGGGCCCGGTGCATGGTTCGCGCGTGCGAATCCGTGGTCGCAAATGCAGCTCGTTACGCTGACCCCGGCGCTCGGCACCTATTTCGCGACGAGCAAAGGCTTGCTCGTCGTTCGCGGCCCGCAGAACGAGGCGCTCGGAATCCACGACGGCGACGTGATCCTCGACATCGGCGGACGTGAGCCGACGAGCCCCGAGCACGCGCTGCGGATCCTCGGTAGCTTCGACGACGGCGAGCCGCTGAAGATCACGATCATGCGCGACCAACGACGCCAGACGCTCGACATCAAGATGCCCGCCGACTCGTCAGCCGCGAAATAGCGGCTCGCTGCACTTTCCCGGCAGGGGACGAGCGCAGAACTGTAGAATCCGCTCCGCATGAATCGGAGCGAATTCAACTACGATCTTCCCTCGGAGCTCATCGCGCAGACTCCGCTCGCGACGCGAAGCGCGAGCAGGCTGCTCGTGCTCGACGGCGTTTCGCGCCAGATCGCCGACCGGCGCTTCGCCGACCTCGTGGAGATCCTCCGTCCCGGCGACCTCCTCGTTTGCAACGACACGCGCGTGCTGCCAGCGCGCCTCGCCGGTTCGAAGGCGACGGGCGGGCGCGTCGAAGTCATGCTCGAGCGTGTGCTCGGTACGCGCCGCGTGCTCGCGCAGTTGCGCGCGAGCCATTTGCCGAAGCCCGGCACCGACGTCGAGCTGCCGGGCGGCGCGCGTGCACGCGTCGTACGCCGCAACGGCGCGTTGTTCGAGCTCGAGCTCGACCGCGACGCAGCGCCGCTACTGGAGGCGCACGGCGAGACGCCGCTGCCGCCTTACATCGATCGCGAGCCCGATGCGGCCGATCGCGAGCGCTACCAGACCGTGTTCGCTCGCGCACCGGGGGCGGTAGCGGCGCCGACCGCTGGCCTGCACTTCGACGGCGAGCTGCTCGCAGCGCTCGATGCGCGCGGAATCGAGCGCGCCTTTTTGACCTTGCACGTCGGCGCAGGTACGTTCGCGCCCGTGCGCACCGAGCGCGTCGAGGATCACGAGCTGCATGCGGAGTGGTTGCGCGTGCCGGCGGAGGTTTGCGCGGCGGTGGAACGCTGCCGCCGCAATGGTGGTCGAGTGGTCGCGGTCGGTACGACGAGCGTGCGCGCGCTCGAGACCGCGGCGCGTGCGGGCACGCTCATGCCGTTCGAAGGCGACAGCCGGCTGTTCGTTTACCCGGGATTCCGTTTTCGTGTGGTCGATGCGATCGTGACCAACTTCCACTTGCCCGAATCGTCGCTGCTGATGCTCGTCGCGGCTTTCGCTGGGCACGAAGCGACGCTCGCGGCTTATCGGCATGCCGTGACGCAGCGCTACCGCTTCTTCAGCTACGGCGACGCGATGTTCGTGACGCCAGCTGCCGGCGTGCGCGTGATGCAGGAGTCGGAACCAAGTGCGCTTTGATCTTCTGACGCGCGACGGCGCGGCGCGCCGCGGCCGCGTGACGTTTCGGCGCGGCACGATCGAGACTCCCGCGTTCATGCCGGTCGGCACGTACGGCAGCGTCAAGGCGATGACACCCGAGGAGCTCGAGGGTATCGGCGCGCAGATCGTCCTCGGCAACACTTTTCACCTGCTGCTGCGTCCCGGCATCGAAGTGATTCGCGCACACGGCGGCCTACACCGTTTCATGCACTGGGAACGCCCGCTTCTCACCGATTCGGGCGGCTTTCAAGTGTGGAGCCTGCAGACGCTGCGCAAGATCAGCGAGCGGGGCGTCGAGTTCCGCTCGCCGATCAACGGCGACCTCGTCGATCTCACGCCCGAACGCTCGATCGAGATGCAGCATGCGCTCGGCTCGGACATCGTGATGGTATTCGACGAATGCACCGCGTACCCCGCGGAGCGCGCCGCCGCGGAAGAGTCGATGCAGCTGTCGCTGCGCTGGGCAAAACGCAGCCGCGCCGCGTTCGACGCGCTGAAGACTGCCGGCGACGCCGACACTGACGCCGCACTGTTCGGGATCGTGCAAGGCGGAGTGCATCACGACCTGCGGCGCGAGTCGCTCGCGGGTCTCGACGAGATAGGCTTCGCCGGCTACGCGCTCGGCGGTCTCGCGGTGGGCGAGCCGGAAGAAGAGCGCCTTGCCGTGCTCGACGGACTCGGCCCCGAGCTGCCCACGGATCGGCCGCGCTACCTCATGGGCGTCGGCACCCCTGCCGATCTCGTGAAGGCCGTGGCGCGTGGCATCGACATGTTCGACTGCGTGATCCCCACCCGCCACGCCCGCAACGGCCAGCTATTCACGAGCGAAGGCCCGCTCAACATCCGCAACAGCCGATTCCAGGCGGACACGGGGCCGATCGATCCCGCGTGCGACTGCTACGCCTGCCGCACACTATTCGCGCTCGTACCTGCGCCATCTCCAGCAGTGCAACGAGATCCTCGGGGCGCGCCTCGCGACCCACCATAACCTGCACTACTACCTCGGGCTCATGGAGCGCATGCGCGCCGCGATCGAGGCGGGACGGTTCGAGTCACTTCGCGGCTGGCGTCACTCTGGCAGAGCCGGTCGCCTGAGCCTTGTGCCATAATGGCGCGCCCGCTACGGCGCGCGGCGGCGCCGAGTGACGGCGACCTGGCAAAGAGCGACCACCCGGCCCGTAAACAATTGGACCTACGATGGATTCCCTATTGAGCTTCTTCATTAGTGACGCGGCGGCGCAGGCCGCAGCCCCGGCCGCGGGCGCGGGCGGGCTCAGCACGCTGCTGCTGCCCGTGCTCTTGATCGTCGTCTTCTACTTCCTGCTGATCCGGCCGCAGCAAAAGAAGCAGAAGGAGCATCGCGCGATGCTCGACTCGCTCGCGGCGGGGAACGAGGTCGTCACCGGCGGCGGCGTGCTCGGCAAGGTCACGGACATCGGCGAGCAGTTCGTCACCGTCGAGGTCGCGAACGGCGTCCACGTGAAGGTGCAGAAAGCACTCGATCGCCGCCGTGCTGCCGAAAGACACCATCAAGAACGTCTGAGTCGAGCGCCCGCATGAACCGCTACCCGCTCTGGAAGAACCTCTTCGTTTTCGGCGTCGTGGCGTTCGCGACGCTGCTCGCTCTACCGAACCTATTCGGCGACGACGAGGCCGTGCACGTCTCGCGAACGGACGGCGTGGCCGTCGACGACGCGACGCTCGCTCAGATCAAGAAGACGCTGACCGACGCGAACGTCCCGTACATCGACGCCGCGATCGACGACAAGGCGGCGGTGATCCGCTTCGAGACCACGGGCGATCAGCTGCGCGGCAACGAAATCACTCGCGAAGGCGATGCCGAACAACGTGGTCGCGTTGACGCTCGCCTCGCGCACGCCGAAGTTCCTGCAGGCCGTCGGCTTGAAGCCGATGGCGCTCGGCCTCGACCTGCGCGGCGGAGTGCAGTTCCTCTACCAGGTGGACCTCGGTTCCGCGATTCGCCAGTACCTCACGACGTACGAGTCCGACCTGCGCACGGGGCTGCGCGAGGCGAACATCCGCAACGACCTGCGCGTCTTGAGCGACGGGCTCCAGGTATCGATCATCGAGCCCGGCGACCTCACCCGCGCCGAGGAGATCATTCGCCGGCTCGACACGGGCGATCAGCTGATCCAGCTCGGCAAGCTCACGAGCCGGCTGACGATCGAGCCCGCGCAGGTGGAAGGGCGCTCGGGCTTCGTCGTGAAGCTCACGGAAACCGCGCTGCGCGAGCGCCAAGACTTCGCGATCCAGCAGAACACCCTCACGTTGCGCAACCGCGTCAACGAGCTCGGCGTCGCGGAAGCCGTCGTGCAGCGCCAGGGCCTCGACCGTATTCTCGTCCAGCTGCCCGGCGTGCAGGATCCCGGCGAGGCGAAGCGGGTGCTCGGCTCGACGGCCACTCTCGAGTTCCATCTCGTCGATACCGAGAACGATCCGGGCGAGGCGGAGCGCCGCGGCCGCGCGCCGCTCGGGCTCGAGATCCAGAAGATGAAGGACGGCAGGCCGTATCTGCTCCGCCGCGAGGTGATCGCGTCCGGCGACCAGCTCACGGACGCGACCTCCCAGTATTCGCAGGGTCAACCCGCCGTGTTCGTGCGCCTGAACGCGCAGGGGGCGCGCAGGATGCTCGACACCACCTCGGCGAACCTCGGCCGCCCGATGGCGGTGCTGTTCATCGAGGAGAAGCCGCAGCTCGTGGAGCGCGACGGCAAGATGGTGATCGGCGAGCCCAATCGCGAAGAGACCGTGATCAACGTCGCGACGATCCAGGGAGTGTTCTCGAACCGCTTCCAGATCACGGGCCTCGCGCCGTTCGAGGCGCAGGAGCTCGCGCTGCTGCTGCGCGCCGGGCTCGCTTGCAGCGCCGATCGTGCCGGTGCAGGAGCGCACGATCGGCCCGAGCTTGGGACAGGACAACATCGATCGCGGCATCGAGGCGACGTTCGTCGGCTATCTGCTCGTCGTGCTGTTCATCGGCGCTCTGGTACCGGGTGTTCGGCGTCATCGCGGACATCGCACTGCTCGCGAACGTCGTGATGCTGATCGCATTGATGTCGCTCATCCAGGCGCAGCTGTCGCTGCCCGGCATCGCCGGCATCGTGCTCACGGTCGGCATGGCCGTCGACGCGAACGTGCTGATCTTCGAGCGCATCCGTGAGGAGCTCGCGAACGGCATGTCGCCCCAAGCGAGCATACGAGCGGGCTGGGACAAGGCGTATTCGACGATCGTCGACTCGAACCTCACCACGCTGATCGCGGCAATCGTGCTGTTCATGTTCGGCACGGGCCCGATCAAGGGATTCGCCGTCACGCTGTCGATCGGCATTGCGACGTCGATGTTCACCGCGATCACGGTGACGCGCGCGCTCGTGAATCTGGTCTACGGCGGGCGGCCGCACCTGAAGACGCTGTCGATTGGGGGTCGCCAGAACGTCGCGGCGAACCCCGCCACCGTGCGCTGAGCCGCCAGCGCCGCGCTTACTTCTCGAGGCCCTTCGTGAACGGCGCGAGCAGCTTCGACAACGCCGCGTAGATCTTCGGATTACCCGTCACGACGTTGCCGCTATCGAGGTAGCCGTCGGTACCGCGGAAGTCGCTGATCCTGCCGCCGGCCTCGCGGATGATCAGCGCGCCGGCCGCGATGTCCCATTTGCTCAAGCCGAGCTCCCAGAAGCCGTCAACGCGCCCCGCCGCGACGTAGCAAAGGTCGAGAGCCGCCGAGCCGGGCCGTCGGATGCCCACGGTCTCGAGCATGACCGCGCGCAGCATCTCGAGATAGCTGTCGATGTGCTTCAAGTTCGCGCGGTACGGGAAGCCCGTCGCGATCAGCGATTGCTCCAGATGCGTGCGCTTGCTCACGCGGATCTTGCGGCCGTCGAGCTGCGCGCCTTGGCCGCGGCTCGCGCTGAAGATCTCCTGGCGCATCGGATCGTAAACGACGCCGTGCTCGAGCTCGCCGGCCCGCATGACCGCGATCGACACCGAGAACACCGGGAAGCCATGCACGTAGTTGGTCGTGCCGTCGAGCGGGTCGATGACCCACTGATACTCGTGGTCGCCGCTGGCACCGCTTTCCTCGGCCAAGATCGAGTGCTCCGGGTAATGATCCCGGATCACCTCGATGATCGCGGCCTCGGCGGCTTCGTCGACTTGAGTGACGAACTCGTTCCGGCCTTTCTCGGTGACTTTGAGCGCCTCGAGCTGATTGATCTGACGAATCATCAGCTCGCCGGCTCGTCGGGCGGCGCGAATCGCGATGTTGACCATGCCGTGCATTTCGGCGCGCAGCGTAGAATAGTCAGCCGATCGAGGCAAACCGTCTTTGCATCTCGCGTTGCGTTTGCGGTGTGCGTCGCGCAGGCCTCTCCCGGGGGACGCCAAAACACCATCCCTGGGGCTCCGCGGCGCACATCCCTGTGCGCCGAGGCCCCCGGAAGAGGCCTGCGCGACGCACACCCCCGTCTAGCGCGCGCAAACCCGGTCTGCCCCGACGCAGGAGCGTGAGGGATGGAGATTCCGGTTCGGATCGTGCTCGTCGAGACGTCGCACCCGGGGAACATCGGTGCAGCCGCGCGCGCGATGAAGACTATGGGCCTCGGCGACCTCGTGCTCGTGCGCCCGCGCGCTGCGTTCCCGAGCGATGAGGCTACCGCCCGCGCAGCCGGGGCGGACGAGATCCTGGCGAGCGCGCGCGTCATGGAGTCCCTCGACGACGCGATCGCGGACTGCAGCTTCGTCGCGGGCGCGAGCGCGCGGCTGCGCACGATCGTGGTCCCTGTCGTGAACCCGCGCGAGTGCGCGGCGCTGATCTGGCAGAGGATTCCGGCGAATCGCGCGGCGCTGCTGTTCGGCAACGAGCAGTCGGGGCTCACGAACGATGTCCTCGCGCGCTGCCAGCAGCTCGTCCATATCCCGACGAATCCCGAATACAGCTCGCTCAATCTCGCGATGTCGGTGCAGGTGCTCTGTTACGAGCTGCGAATGTCGGCGCCGACTCTCCCCGTACCGATCGGTCCCGCCAATGAAGCGCTGCTCGCGACGGCTAGCGAGCTCGAGGGCTTCCACGAGCATCTCGAACGCCTGCTCACGGACTCGGGCTTCCTGCATCCGGAGCATCAGCGGCAGGTGAAGCTCAAGCTGCGCCGCATCTTCCAGCGCGCCACGCTCGATCAGAACGAGGTCAGCATCCTACGCGGGATGCTGAGCTCGCTCGGACCGGCGAAGCGCTACACAAAGTGAACGCAGAGATCTATCTAGACTACGCGGCGACCTCGCCGCTCGATCCGGAAGTGGTCGCCGTCATGCGCGATTGCCTCGAGCGAGAGTTCGCGAACGCGTCCTCGCAGCACGCGCCAGGGCGGCGAGCACGCGCCATCGTCGAGACCGCGCGCGCGCAGGTCGCCGCGCGCGTCGGCGCATCGCCCGAGCGCATCTTCTTTACGTCGGGTGCGACCGAAGCCAACAATCTCGCGTTGCTGGGCATGCTCACGCCGCGCAGCGGTTCGCGGCCGCACCTCGTGACTTCTCGTATCGAGCACAAGTCCGTGCTCGATACGGCGCGCGCGCTCGAGCATGCCGGCATCGCCGTGAGCTACGTCGAGGCGGATGCGGCTGGTCGCGTCGCGCCGAGCGCGGTCGCGGACGCCATACGCGCCGACACCGTGCTCGTGTCGATCATGCACGTGAACAACGAGACCGGCGTCATCCAGGACATTGCGGCGATCGGCGCGCTGTGCCGGGAGCGGGGCGTGCGGTTGCATGTCGACGCGGCGCAGAGTGTCGGCAAGCTGCCTCTTGCCCTGGGCGCCGCCCCGGTCGACCTGTGCTCGCTCACGGCCCACAAGGTTTGCGGGCCGAAGGGCGTCGGCGCGCTCTACGTCGCGCCCGGCGTGGCGTTGGCGGCGCAGATGCACGGCGGGGAGCAGGAGCGGGGGTTGCGCGCCGGCACGCTCGCGACGCACCAGATCGCCGGCATGGGCAAAGCCTACGAGCTCGCGGAGCCGGAGCGCGAGGGTCCGCGGCTCGCGGCCCTCCGCGACGCCCTCTGGGAGCGCCTCGAGGCGATTGCCGGCATACGCGCGAACGGTGATCCCAAGAGGCGCGCTCCGCACCTGTTGAACGTAACGTTCCCGGGCGTCGAGGGCGAGAGCTTGCGGCTTGCGTTGCGCGACCTGGCCGTGTCCGCGGGCTCGGCGTGCGCCGCGGACAGCCCCGAAGCGTCCCACGTCTTGACCGGCATGGGGCTCAGCGACACGCTTGCGGCGAGCTCGCTGCGCTTCAGCGTCGGCCGGTTCACGACCGCGGCCGAGGTCGAGCGCGCGGCCACGCGAGTCACGGCGGAGGTCGCTAGACTGCGTGCGCTCGCGGCCGCGGCGCCCGCTTGGTGCTCCGCTTAAGCCTGCCTCGGCCGATCGTTTTGAGCTAAACTGTTGACCGGTCTATGGAATATAGCTCGGAGGTCGTGCGGCGCTTCGACTCTCCCCGAAACGCCGGGGAACTGCCGCACGGGACGCGCGGTCTGGTAGCGGGCGAGGCCGAAGACCGAACGCTGCACGTCTGGATCCGCTTTCAACTGCAAGTGATCGACGGGGCCATCCAAGCGGCTCGTTTCGCGGCGTTCGGCTGCCCGCATACGGTGGCGGCCGCGAGCCGCGCGGCGGAGTGGCTAGAGGGCCGGCCCGTGAGCGAAGCGGAGCAACTCGACGTGCGTGCGCTGCAGGATGAGCTCGGCGTGCCGGTGGAGAAGCTCGGAAAGTTGTTGCGAATCGAGGATGCGGTTACGGCGTGCCGGCGCGCACTCGACAGGGACGTGAAGAAGGATGACTGAATTATGACGATCTCGCTGACACAGAGCGCGGCGACGCGCGTCAAGAGCTTCCTCGAGAAGCGCGGCAGCGGCGTGGGCTTGCGGATCGGTGTGCGCAAGAGTGGTTGCTCGGGCTGGGCCTACACGATCGACTATGCGGATTCAGTCGAGCCCGACGATGTCGTCTTCGACCGGGAAGGCGTGAAGGTGATCGTCGACAACGAGAGCCTCGAGCTCATCGACGGCACCGAGGTCGACTTCGTGAAGGACGGATTGAACGAGGCGTTCAAGTTCCGCAATCCGAACGTGAAAGGCGAGTGCGGCTGCGGTGAAAGTTTCACTGTCTGACGGCGCGATCAGTTTTTTCTCTCCAATCTCAATTCCAAGGTGAACAATGGCCCTCGAGCGTACTTTTTCCATCATCAAGCCGGACGGCGTCGCGAAGAATTTGATCGGTGAGGTCTATCGACGATTCGAGAAAGCGGGGCTCAAGATCATCGCCTCCAAGATGATCCGCCTACGCAAGGATCAAGCCGAAGGCTTCTATGCGGTGCACCGAGAGCGGCCGTTCTACGCCGATCTCGTGAAGTACATGACGTCGGGTCCCGTCGTCGTGCAGGTGCTCGAGGGCGAGAACGCGATCAAGGTGAACCGCGACCTCATGGGAGCGACCAATCCGAAGCAGGCGGCGCCCGGCACGATTCGCGCTGATTTCGCCGCGTCGATCGAAGAGAACGTGGTGCATGGCTCGGACGGTCCGGCGACTGCGCCGGTAGAGATTTCCTTCTTCTTTAGCGAGGCGGAGATTTGTCCGCGGACGCGCTAAGACCCGCTGCCGACGAGCCCGGACTCAAGGACCCGGCCAAGCTCGGCTTGCTCGGGATGCCGGCCGCGAATCTCGTCGAGCTGTTCGAGACGCTCGACGAGAAGCCCTATCGCGCGCGGCAAGTAATGAAGTGGTTCTACCAACGTCACGTGACCGACTTCAGCGCGATGACTGACCTGAGCGCCGAGCTGCGCAAGCAGCTCGCCGAGATTGCGACTGCTGCACTACCGGATGTGCTCGCGCGGGAGCACTCCGCGGACGGCACGCGCAAATGGCTCCTGAACGTGGGTGCGGGCCAAGCGGTCGAAACCGTGTTCATCCCGGAACCAAACCGCGGCACGCTCTGCATCTCCTCGCAAGCGGGCTGCGCGCTCGACTGTGCATTCTGTGCAACCGGCTACCAGGGGTTCAACCGCAACCTGTCGTCTGCCGAGATCCTGGGGCAGGTGGTGCTCGCGGCCCGAGAGCTCGAGCCGACGCCGATCACGAACGTCGTGTTCATGGGAATGGGCGAGCCGCTCGCGAACTACAAGAACGTCTTGCCGGTCGTGCAGCTCCTGATCGATGACCAGGCCTATGGCCTGTCGCGCCGCCGAGTCACGATCAGCACGGCGGGCATCGTGCCGCGGTTGAACGACCTCGCCGGCGACTGCAACGTGGCGCTGGCAGTGTCCCTGCATGCGCCGAGCGACGACCTGCGCGACCGCCTCGTGCCGATCAACAAGGTGCATCCGATCGCGGAGCTTCTCGACGCCTGCTGGCGGTACGCGGAGCGCATCGCGAGCCGGCAGATCACGTTCGAGTACGTGCTGCTCGACGGCGTGAACGATTCCGTTGCGCAAGCGCGGCAGCTCGTGCGGCTGCTCAAGGGCCGCCCCGCGAAGGTGAATCTGATACCGTTCAACGCGTTTCCCGAATCGGAGTTCCGTTGCTCGACGCCGCGGGCGATCGACGAGTTTTGGCGCACGCTGCGCGACTCGGGCCTAATCGCGACCATCCGCCGGCCGCGCGGCGACGACATCGCGGCCGCGTGCGGCCAGCTCGCGGGCCGAGTCCTGGATCGGCAGCGCGTGCGCTTGGGCGCTAGGGTGTTGAGAACAGTAGGAGCGAGCAGTCCATGAGCGTGCTGAAAGCATTCGCGGCGTGCGCCGCGTTCGGTTTGCTGCAGGCGTGCGTCACCGAGACGACGAGTGGACGAACGCCGCCGTCGGAGGAGGATGCCGCCGTCGCGAACATGAACCTCGGCGCGGGGTACTTACGCCAGGGTCGCCCGGAGCTCGCGATCGAGCGCCTGCAGCGTGCGCTGGAGCAGAACCCGCGGCTGGCGGACGCCCATAGCACGATCGCGGTCGCCTACGACCAGCTCGGGAGCGCCAGCGACGCGGAAGAGCACTACAAGCGCGCCACGCAGCTCGAACCGACCAACTCCGGGGCCGCGAACAGCTACGCCGTGTTCCTGTGCCGCCAGAACCGCTGGCGCGACGCGGAGCCGTATTTCAAGGTCGCGACGGAGAACTCGGGCTACAAGACGCCCGAAGTCGCGCTCACGAACGCGGGCACCTGCGCGTTGGGCTCCGGCGACCGGGTGAAGGCCGAAGAGAACTTTCGCGCGGCGCTCACGAAGAACCCGACCTACGCCGACGCGCTCTCGAACATGCTCGAGATGTCCTACGAGGACAAGAACTACCTGCAGGCGCGCGCGTTCCTGCAGCGCTTCATGGACGCGAAGCCGCCGACCGCGGAGGTGCTGTGGATGTGCGTCAACATCGAGCGGCAGCTCGAGAATCGCGACGCGGCGAATCGCTGCGCCTCGCAGCTACGCGAAGGGTTCCCCGGCTCTCCCGAGGTCGTGCAACTACAGGCAACTGCAGAGCGCAATGGCAGATAGTGAGCAGCATGTTGCGGCGGCGGCGAGCACGCCGCCAGAGCCGCAGAGCGTCGGGCAAATCCTGAAGCAGGCGCGCCTCGCTCGCGACCTCTCGCTCGAGCAGATGTCGACCGAGCTGCGCATCGAAGCGCAACAACTCGAGGCGCTCGAGCAGGATCGCTTCGAGCGAATCGGCGTGCCCGTATTCGTCAAAGGATACATACGCCAGTACGGTACGCGGCTCGGACTCGATATCCGCGACCTGCTCGTGCAGTACTACAAGCAGAATTCGCTGAAGGATGTGCAGATCCAGCCGAGCAAGACCATCAAGCTTCGGGACGAACGGCAAATCACGGTTTGGATCATCGCGATGCTCGATCTTGGCTGCGCTCGTCGTGGCGCTCGGCGTCTGGTGGTGGAACGGTCGTTTGCCCGTAGGTGCTGTCAGCGCCCGCGGCGCAGACGAGCACCGAGCCGGAGGCGGCGCTGCCGCCCGCAGCGGCGACGCCGGCCCGAAGTGCACCGCGCGAGGTTGCGCCGGTCGTCGCGACGCCGCAGCAGCGCCGGCAATCGCGCCGGCCCCGCCGAGCGCATCCGAAGCAGCTCCGGCCGGCGCGGAGCGTCGTTTACCGCTCCACGCCGGACGACGCCGGCGATGCCCGCGTCGCGCTTCGCTCGTTCACGGCCGTGCTCCAGATCTCATTCGTGCAAGACAGCTGGGCGGAGATCAGACGACGCGCGCGGCGAGCGGCTGTTCTACGGCCTCGGCGCCGCGGGTCGCAACGAGAAGCTCGAGGGTGAGCTGCCGTTCGCGGTCGTGCTCGGCAACTCGGCTGGCGTGAAGATGCTGCTGCGACGGCGACGACTTTCCGATTCCGACCAGCGGCCGCCCCGGCGAATATTCGCGATTCAGCGTCAACGTCGCCGCAGATTGAGCACAACGTGGCCGAGCTGATCCAACCCGTTCGCGGTATGAACGACGTCTTGCCCGCCGACGCGCCGCTCTGGGACCGCGTCGAGAGCGCGGCCGCCGCTCTTTTCTCGGGGTACGGGTACGAGAGGGTGCGCTTGCCGCGTACTCGAGCGCACAGAGCTCTTCAGCCGCTCGATCGGCGAGCTCACCGATATCGTCGAGAAGGAGATGTACACGTTCGAGGATCGCAACGGCGAGAGCATCACGCTGCGCCCGGAGGCCACCGCGGGCGTCGTGCGCGCGGGCTTGAGCAACGGCTTGCTGCACAATCAACAGCAGAAGCTGTGGTGCAGCGGCCCGATGTTCCGCCGCGAAAAACCGCAAAAGGGCCGTTACCGGCAGTTTCATCAGCTCAGTGTCGAAGCGCTCGGATACGCAGAGCCCGAGATCGACGCCGAGCTCATCGCGCTGTCGGCGCGTCTGTGGAAACACCTCGGAATCACGAGCGCGACGCTCGAGCTGAACTCTCTCGGCACCCTGGAGTCGCGCGCGGGGTACAAGCAGGCGCTCGTGGAGTACTTCTCCGCGCACCGCGCGCGGCTCGATGAAGACAGCTTGCGGCGGCTCGAGCGCAATCCGCTGCGTATCCTGGACAGCAAGAATCCGGATCTGCGCGCAGCTCATCGCCGAGGCGCCGCTCTTGACGGGTCACTTGGACGACGAATCGCGCGCGCACTTCGACCGTGTGCAGTCGTTGCTGGCCGACATCGGCGTCACGTTCAAGTTGAACCCGCGCCTCGTGCGCGGCCTCGACTACTACACGCGTACCGTGTTCGAGTGGCTGACGGACAAGCTCGGTGCGCAAAGCGCCGTGTGCTCCGGAGGGCGCTATGACGGCCTCATCTCCCAGCTCGGTGGGCGCGACACGCCGGCGGTCGGTTGGGCTCTAGGGCTCGAACGGATCGTGGAGCTGCGTTCGCGCCGAAGGCGGCGAGACCGCCGAGGAGCCCGTGGATGCCTACCTCGTCGCCGCCGGCGACGAGGCGCGCCGCTTCGGCTTCCGGCTCGTGGAGGGCCTGCGCGACCGGATTCCGCGGGTGCGGCTGTCGATCGGTTCCCCGGCCGCGGGCTTCAAAGCCCAGCTGCGCCGCGCCGACAAGAGCGGAGCGCGCTTCGCGTTGATCGTGGGTGAGTCCGAGGTTGCGGCAGGCAAGGTCAGCGTAAAACCGCTCCGGACCGACGAACCACAGCAGCTTCTGTCTGTCGAAGAATGCGCCAATCTGCTCGGCCCGGCGCCGCGCTCGGCATAGAATAGCGGGCTACGCACCCGGAGGTCAGTGTGGACGAGTATTTGTCGGACAACGAGCAAGTCGAGCGACTCAGAGTCTGGTGGCGCGAGAATGGTTGGTTCGTGCTCGGCGGCGTGGCGCTCGGTTTCTTGATCTTGTTCGGCTGGCGGCAATACGGCGAATACAAAGACACGCAAGCCGAGACGGCTGCGGCGCTCTATCAATCCGTCAAGCAAGCCACCGAAGGCAAGAACGAGGTCGAGGCGGCTACGTTGCTCGGCAAGCTCCGCACGGACTTTCCGTCGAGCGCTTACACGGCGCAGGCGGGCCTGCTGGTCGCGAGCTCGCTGCTCGTCGCTGCGCCCGACCGCGCCGCGGAAGAGCTCCGGCACGTCATGGAGGACAGCACCGACGACCCGGAGCTCGCGATGATCGCGCGTTTGCGGCTCGCGCGCGTGCTCGCGTATCGCGAGCAAAACGACGAGGCGCTGAAGCTGCTCGACGTCTCCGAGCCGGGGCAATTCGCAGGACGGTTGAGTGAAGTGAAAGGCGATATCCAAGCTGCGCTCGGTCACGTCGAGGAAGCGCGCGCCGCGTATCTCGCCGCGATGGTTGCCGACGGTTCCGAATTGCTCGATCGCAATTTCGTGCAGATGAAGCTCAACGATTTGCCCGGCACCGCTGCGGAGTCGTCTCCCGCCGCGTCGCCCGCGGCGGACGCGCCCGCGGCTCCGGCGGCGGCGAAGGCTGGAGAGGGCGCGTGACGGCACGCCTTTCTCTCGCGTGCCTACTACTCACGACGTTGGCCGTCGGATGCGCAGGCAAGAAAGACACCGTGGAGCCGCCTGCCGAGCTCGTTGCGTTCAAGCCATCGATCGACGTCCGCAAAGTCTGGAGCAACAAAGTAGGCGGCGGCGCGGAGCGCTTGCGCCTCGGCCTACGGCCCGCAACCGACGGCGCGAACATATACGCGGGCTCGCACGACGGCCAGGTCGCGGCGTTCGACGCGCTCACGGGTCGCAAACTATGGTCGATCAAGACCAAGTTGCCGCTCGCGGCCGGTCCGGGCTACGGCGACGGCGTGATCGCCTTCGGCACGACGGATGGCGATCTCATCGCCTTCGATGCCGCGACCGGCGCTGAACGCTGGCGGCAACCCGTTGGAAGCGAGGTGCTCGCCGCTCCGGCCATCGGCGCGCGGGTGATCGTGCTGCGCACTGTCGACGGACGACTGCGCGGCTTCTCAGTCGAGGACGGCCGGACACTCTGGACCGTCGAGCAGAATCTCCCCGCGTTGACGCTGCGCGGCAACACGGCGCCGCGCGTCGCGGGCACCGTCGTCGTGAGCGGGTTCAACAATGGCCGCGTGGGGGCGTACGAGCTCAACAACGGCGAGCAGGTTTGGGAGGTCGCGATCGCGAACCCGACGGGCCGCAGCGAGCTCGAGCGGCTCGTCGACGTAGGCTCGGGCCTGCAAGTGGTCGGCAACGAAGCGTACGTCGCGGGTTACCACGGCCGCGCGGTCGGCATCGACGTCACCACGGGTGTCGTGTTGTGGCAGCAAGATATGTCGTCGTACTCGGGGCTCGGCGCGGACTTCGCGAACGTGTATGTGACGAGCGACGTCGATGCCGTGATCGCGCTCAGCAACGACGCGGGCACGCAGAGGTGGCGGCAGGAAGCGCTGCGGCTGCGCGACGTCACGGCGCCCACACGTTTCGGCAACGCGATCGTCGTCGGCGATTTCGAAGGTTATCTCCATTGGCTCGATCCGATGGACGGCCACTTCCTTGCGCGCGAGCGCGTAGCCCGCAATCGAATCTGCAGCGCGCCGCTCACGGTCGGCGAGAACGTCTACGTGCAAGGTGACGACGGCACGGTTGCCGCGTACACCGTGCGGACCGACGCGGCCTAGCCCGGGCCTGCGGACGGTGCTGCCATGCTGCCCGCAGTGGCCCTTGTCGGTCGGCCCAACGTCGGTAAATCGACGCTCTTCAACCGGCTGACGCGCACGCGGGACGCCCTCGTAGCGGACTTTCCGGGTCTCACTCGCGATCGGCGCTACGGCATCGGTACGCATGCGGAGCGGCGCTTCATCGTGATCGACACGGGCGGCCTCGCGACTGGCGACGCCGGCACGATGACGGCTTTGGTCGCGGAGCAAGTCGATCTTGCGATCGACGAAGCGAACGCCGTCGTGCTAGTCGTCGACCACAAGGTCGGGCTCACCGCAGAAGACGTGCGGATTGCGGAGCGCTTGCGGCGCGAGTCGAAGCCTTTGACCATTGCGGTCAACAAATCCGAAGGCGTGCTTGGCGAGATCGCGGCCGCGGAGTTCCACCCGCTAGGCCTTGCCGAGCCCTTCGGCATCGCCGCGCTACATGGCCAAGGCGTCGCGGAGCTGCTCGACGCGGTGCTCGCGCCGTTCCCGGAGACCGGCGAGCAACTCGACGAGGAATTCGGTCCGAAGGTCGCGGTGATCGGCCGGCCGAACGTGGGCAAGTCGACGCTGATCAACCGGCTGCTCGGGACCAATCGGCTCGTCACGTCGCCCGAGCCTGGCACCACACGCGACAGCGTTCTCGTGCCATGCGAGCGCGACGGTCGCAAGTTCGTGCTCATCGACACAGCGGGCATCCGGCGCCGTGCACGCGTGAGCGAAGCGATCGAGAAGTACAGCATCGTGCAAAGCTTGCAAGCGATCGAGGACGCCGGCGCCGTGATCGCGCTGCTCGACGCGCGCGACGGCGTGAGCGATCAGGACCTGCACCTCGTCGGCCTCGCCGCCGCGCGCGGCCGCGCGCTCGTGATCGGCGTCAACAAGTGGGACGGCCTCACGAGCGGGCAGCGCCGTCAAATGGAGCGCGACATTGACCGGCGGCTCGACTTCGTGCCGTACGCGACGGTGCACTACGCGTCGGCACTGCACGGCAGCGGTATCGCGGAGATCATCGACGCTGCGCTCGTCGCCTATAAGTGCGCTGGCTCCGAGTTCGCGACGCCGCGCTTGACCAAGGTGCTAGAGGATGCCGTCGCCGAAAATCCGCCGCCGCTGATCCGCGGTCGGGCGGCGCGGTTGCGCTACGCGCATCAGGGCGGGCGTTATCCGCCGGTCGTCGTCGTGCACGGCGGGCAAGCGGAGCGCCTCCCAGACCACTACAAGCGCTACCTGGAGAACACGTTCCGCGTGGTATTGAAACTGCGCGGCACGCCGGTGCGCGTCGAGCTGCGCAGCGGCGACAATCCGTTCGCCGGCAAGCGCGACAACCTCACGCCGCGCCAGGCAAAAAACAAGAAACGGGAGCTGCGGATGCGCAAGAAGAAGCAGCACTGATCTTTCGGTCGCGACCGAATATTCTCATAACGATTAGTTACAAACCGGCGCTGAGCCGGGTCTTACACTGCCCGCTTCTCAGGGGGGCTCAGGGGTTAACGGGTGGCGAAAGCGCGCCGAACGGTCGTCGTAGCGGGCGAGTTTCCGATGCATCGCGGCGGAAAGCTGCTGAGCCCCACGATCGCGTACGAGACCTGGGGCGCGCTCAACCACGACCGCAACAACGCGATCCTGATCTTCACCGGGTTATCGCCTTCGGCGCATGCGGCGTCGAGCAACGAAGATCCCGTGCCGGGCTGGTGGGAAGAGATCATCGGGCCGGGTCGGCCGATCGACACCCGCCGCTACTACGTGATCTGCGTGAACTCCCTCGGTAGCTGCTTCGGCTCCACGGGCCCGGCGTCCGTCGATCCGCGGACGGGCGACATCTATAGGCTCAAGTTTCCCGTGCTGTCGCTCGAGGACGTCGCGCGCGGCGGCCATGAAGTGGTCAAGCATCTCGGCGTGAAGAGCCTCAAGGCAACCGTCGGCCCGTCGATGGGCGGCATGACGGCGCTCGCGTTCGAGATCCTGTTTCCCGGGCTCTCGGAAGGGTTCCTCAGCATGTCGTCGGGTCCGCGGTCCTTGCCATTCGCGATCGCGCTCCGCTCGCTGCAGCGCGAGATCATCCGCAAGGATCCGGGTTGGCAGGGCGGCAACTACCCGCGCGACTCGGTGCCGCTCACGGGGATGCGGCTCGCGCGCAAGCTCGGCATGATCACGTATCGGTCGGCGGAGGAATGGCGCATGCGGTTCGGCCGCGAGCGTGCGGCGTCGACCGACGCCAACGGCGATCCGTTCGGCATGGTGTTCGAGGTCGAGGCCTATCTCGAGCATCACGCGAACAAGTTCGTCGGACAGTTCGACCCGAATTGTTATCTATACCTCTCGCGCGCGAGCGATCTGTTCGACGTCGCAGAGCACGGCTCGTCCGTGCAGGCGGGCCTGAGCAAGGTGCGAGTGAAGCGCGCGCTGATCATCGGCGTGACGACCGACTTTCTGTTCCCGATACACCAGCAGCGCGAGCTCGCCGAGGGGCTCGCGAGCCCCGGCCGCGAAATCGATTTCGTGGCGCTCAACTCGCTGCAGGGCCACGATTCGTTCCTCGTCGACATGGACAGCTATCGGCCGTTGATCGCGCGATTCTTCGCGTAAGACTGCTCGCCGACGCGGGCGGTTCAGCATTTCAGATACGCAAGGTGGAGCGGCTCATGCAATACGCCCGTCTCGGTAGCAGCGGCCTCGTGGTTTCGAAGCTCTCGTTCGGCAGCATGACTTTCGGGTCGGGGTCGGGGCCGTTCGCGTCCGTGCACAAAGTGAATCAGGCGGCCGCGAACGACCTCGTCGCGCGCGCAATCGATGGCGGCGTGAATTTCTTCAACTCGGCCGACGTCTATGCCGGCGGCGATTCGGAGCGGTTGCTCGGGAAGGCGCTCGGGGCGAAGCGCCGCGAAGTCGTGGTCGCGACCAAGGTCGGCAACCGGATGGGCTCGTCGCTGATCGAGTCGGGGTTGTCGCGTCGCCACATCCTCGCCGCTGCGGAGGGAAGCCTCGAGCGCCTGGGCACGGACTACATCGACGTGTACCTCGTGCATAAGGTCGACGCGCTCACACCGATCGAAGAGACGATCGAGGCGCTCGAGGACCTGGTTCGCCAAGGTAAGGTGCGCTACGTCGGGTTCTCGAACTGGCCCGCGTGGATGGCGGCGAAGGCCGTGGGTTCGCAGCGAGCAAACGGCTGGAGCGTGTTCCGTGCAGCCGAGATGTATTACTCGCTGCTCGGGCGCGACGTCGAGCACGAGGTGCAGCCGTTCTGCGCGGACGCGGGCGTAGGCATCATGGCGTGGAGCCCGCTCGCGGGAGGATTTCTGAGCGGCAAGTACACGCGCGCGAAGCCGAAGGGGGAGAGCGGCGACCGGCTCGCCGGGTTCGACTTCCTCCCGTACGATCGCGAGCGAGGCTACGCTCTGATCGATCTACTGCAGACGATTGGCGCGCGACACGGCGCGTCGCCGGCGCAAGTGTCGATTGCGTGGCTGCTCACGCGCCCGGCCGTGTCGTCCGTGCTGATCGGCGCATCGAGCTCGAAGCAGCTGCAAGACAACCTCGGCGCGGCCGACGTGAAGCTCACGGCCGACGATCTCTCGGCGCTCGACGGTGCGACCAAGCCGATTCCGCCGTACCCGAATTGGTTCACCGACCGAGTGGCGGACGGCAAGGTCTACGCGGCGCTCGGCATCCCTCTTGCAACACCGCCCGTGCGGTAGCTTCGTTCGGCCGTCTTATGTGAACGGCCATGCTGTGATAGGCATCGCAGCAGTTCGGCGAGCGTTTCAATAGCATCCATTGCGACGTCGCGGTCGATGTCGCTCTACGCAAGGATTCCGCGGCGCTCGCGAACAGCCGATGGTCGGCGAAGGCCGCGTGTGCACGGAAGCATGAGTCGATCATGAGCATGAACACGACGTTGGTGATCAACGCCAAGGGCGGCGTTGGAAAAACCACCATCACCACGAACCTCGCGAGCTTCTTTGCTTCCCGCGGCATTCCAACGACCATCGCAGACTTCGATCCGCAGGGCTCGAGCTTGAACTGGCTCGCGCAGCGGGCGCCCGATGCCGCGAAGATCCACGGTGCCGATCTCGCCGCGCGCAACGGCACCGGGCTGCAGATTGCGAGACGGCTGATACCTCGCGAGACGAAGCAGCTGATCATCGACGCTCCGGCCGGACCCTCGAGGTTGTTGCTGCAGGACCTGCTGGCGCGCACGCAGTCGATCTTGATTCCCGTGGCGCCGTCGTCGATCGACGTCCACGCGACGGCGAACTTCATCAAAGAGCTCCTGCTGATCGGCAAAGTCCGCTTTCGCAACACCCGCTTGGCGGTGCTCGCGAACCGCGTGCGCACCGCGAGGCCCGTCTACGAGCCTCTCGAGAAGTTCGTGTCGTCACTCGGCATATCGTTCCTCACCCGCGTCAGCGACTCGGACATGTACGTCGAGGCTGCGGAGACCGGGCTGGGCGTTTTCGAGATGCCGGCCGACAAGTGCGGTGCAGAGCAACGCGAGTTCCTACCGATCGCGCAGTGGGCGCTAGGCGAGGCCGCGATCGAGACGTTCGGCGCCGGCAACGTCGTGCCGCTGAGCGCCGCGCGAGGCTAAGCGCGTCCCGTCGTTCGCCGCGCAGCCGAGGTCGCGCGCTGCCGGTTACCTGCCATGATGGCGAGTGCGAGCAGTAGCACGAGATCGAATCCCGCAGCCCCGCCGCCGCCGCCGCCGGTCCCTTCGCGTGCCTGCACGCGCACCGTCCGCTCGGCTTGCGACGAGTTGCCCGAGGTGTCCGTGACGTTGTACGTCACCGTGTAGGAGCCGATGACGGCCGTATTGACCTTGTTCGCGACCGTTATCTTCGCGCTCAAGTCGCCGTCCAGGGCATCCGTCGCAGTCGCGCCCGGGTCCGTGTAGGTGTCCTCGACCGTGAGAGTGACGGACGCCGCGCCTTTCAGCTGGATCGTCGGTGCGGCGGTGTCGCCCGCACCGAGGTTGCCCTTGCCGTCGTTGTAGAAGACCGCTCCGCCGTTCTGACCGACGAAAGCCACGTCGATACGATCGTCGACGCTGAACTTGCCGATCACGGCGGCACGCGCGCTCGGGCTGCTGAGCTGCTGCGGCATTAGGGCGAACGCGCTACCCGTTCCCGCGTTCGCGTAGACGTGATGCGCCCCGGTGTCGTTGGTCGTCAAGATATCGAGGTCGCCGTCGAGATCGATGTCGGCGATAGCCACGGCGATGGTCGGCGTCGCACCGAGCTCCGCGGACTTGAAGAAGTTACCGACGGTAGTGGAGGTGTTGAGCCAAACCTGGGTGCGCGGAGGTGCCCCTCCCGACCCCACGCTGTGGCCGAAGACGAGGTCGGCACGGCCGTCGTTGTTGAGATCCGCTGCGGCGACCGAGGTGGTGGGGCCGATATTCTTCAGGACGCCTGTCTCGAGTGTGAACGCGCCTGCCGTGTTCCGGTAGATCTCTGCGTCACCGTTACCGTTCGCGAAGACGAGCTCCGGTAGCGCGTCGCCGAACAGGTCGACGAGCACGACGCCGCGGCTGTCGGCGTTGCCGAGCCCCGGCTGAGCCGAGTAGCTGCCGACGGAGCCCTGGTTCTTGTAGACGATGCTCGGGCTTCCGTTTGCGAACACGAGGTCGACGAGCGCGTCGCCGTTGATGTCGCCTGCGACGACCGCGCGGCTGTTCTCGCTGGCGTTGCCCACGGGCATAGCGGTGAATGCGGAATTCGTGTTCACGAAGATGCGGCTCGGGATGTCCTTGCCGGCGGCCGTGACGACGTCGAGATCGCCGTCGCCGTCGATATCGGCGATCGCAACGCCGTTGGCCGGCGACTGATTGCCGATGACGAACGGCACTGGCGACAGCAAGCGTTTGGCCGGGTTAGCGGGATCGACGACGTTCAGAAGGATGGCCGTGCTGTCCGCCGTTACGATCGCGAGATCCGAGAACCCGTCCTTGTTGAGGTCGCCCGCCGCGGCTCCGAGCACGTTCAGCCCCGTAATCTGCTGCGCGGGGCTCGCACTCACGCTCTGCGCGATGCTCAACGCGCTGGTCGCCGTGTCGTTGCCGGGCGTCTCGTCGATCGGAACCCCGCCCGGAATCGAAACTTTCGTGCTCACGAACACGTCGCCCGCGGCGGTGCCGCGGCCCGTGAGCGCGATCGAAGTGGCTGCGCCGCCCGCAAGCCCACCGAGCGTGCACGCGAGGCGCGTGTCGCTGCCCGAAAGCGTGACGGCGCAGCTTGGGTTCGCGTCGAACAGGAACGGTACCTCGCCAGAGAACGTCGCCTCGATCGCGACACCGTTGACTGCGACTTGAGTCGCGTTGTTCACGATATTGAAAGTCCACGTGGCCGTGGCGTTGACTGCAGCGGGGTTCGGGGCTGCGCTCACCGAGATGCCCAAGTCGGCTCTTCCGGCGCGAAGCACGGTAAGCCGGAAAGTCCCGTTAACCGGTGTTGACCCGTCGCGTACCGTGAACGCGACGGTGAACTCCCCGGGGCTCAGCTGGAGAAGCGGCGTTCCGGACAGGACTCCCGTCGGCGCGAGCAACAGGCCGGGAGGCAAGCCGCTTACCGCCGTATAGGTCAACGTGGCGAGCGGTGTATCGATGTCCGTGACGAAGGACGCGAGGCTCAGACTAAACGGCACGCCTTCCGTCGCCGTCTGTGCGGGGATCGGCCCGACCACCGGAGCGTCGTCGACGCTCACTACTTCGATCGTGAAGGTTTGCGTCACCGGGGGCGGTGTTCCGTCGGAAACGCTGAGCACCACGTTGTGCTTGCCAACGTCGGCCTGGCTCGGCCGGCCGGGTTTGCTCGTGATCGTGGCCTTGCCGGGCGTTCCCGGTGCGAACGTGAGCCACTCCGGCAGCGTGGGCGCAGTGAACGTGAGTGGGTCGCCGTCCGGATCGGTCGCGGTGATCGCGTAGACGTAAGACGCGCCCTCGTTCACCGACGGCGGCGCGGCGCTCGTGAACACCGGTTGATCGTCCACGTTGGCGACTACGATCGTGAAGCTCTGCGTGACTGCCGGCGGCGTTCCGTCCGAGACGCTGACCACGACGTTCTGCGGAACTCCGACCTGCGCCTGAGTCGGCGTGCCGGACAACGTCGCGGTACCGTTCGCGCCGGGCGTGAGCGTGAGCCAAACCGGTTTCGTGGGCGCGGCGAAGGTCAGCGCGTCGTTGTCGGCGTCGGTTGCGATGATGGTGTAGCTGTAGAGCGCTCCCTGCGACGCGGCGGTGACCGCGGTGCTGGTGAACACGGGCTGATCGTCGGCATTCGCGACGACGACCTGGAAGCTTTGCGTGACGGGTGGCGCCGTCCCATCCGTGGCGCTCAGCACGACGCTATGCGTGCCTACTTCCGCCTGCGTCGGAGTACCGGACAACGACGCCGAGCCGTTCGCACCGGCCGTGAAGGTCAGCCAAGTTGGCTTCGTAGGTGCGGTCAACGTGAGCGGGTCGTTGTCCGCATCCGTGACCGTGATCGCGTAGTTGTAGGCCGTGCCCTGGGTCGCGGTCGTCACCGGTGTGCTCGTGAACACGGGCTGGTCGTCGACGTTCGCGACGACGATCGTGAAGCTCTGTGTGACCGATACGGTTCCGTCGGAGACGCTGAGCACGACGTTTTGCGAGACGCCGACCTGCGCCTGCGCGGGGGTGCCGGATAGCGTTCCGGTTCCGCTTCCCGCCGCACCCGTGAAGGTGAGCCACGCCGGCTTCGTCGGTCGCGGTCACCGTGCGCAAATCCGCGGCGTCTGGCGTCGGACGTCGTGATCGAGTACGTATAAAGGACACCTTGAGTCGCAGACGTCGGCGCGGTGCTCGTGAACGCCGGTGGATTGTTGGTGTGCGTGACGGCGATCGAAAAGTTCTGTTGGACCAGTGCTCCCGTTCCGTCCGACACCCTGAGCTGGACGCTGTTTGCTCCCACGTTGGCCTGCGTTGGAGTGCCCGACAACGTTGCGGTGCCGTTCGGGCCGGCGGTGAAAGTGAGCCAGGCCGGTTTCGTCTGGAACGTAATCGTCAAAGGATCATTGTCGGCGTCCGTCGCCGTGATCGAGTAGGTGTAGAGAGCGCCCGTCGCTGCCGTCGTCACCGGCGTGCTGGTGAACACCGGCTGATCGTCGAGGTTCGCGACGACGATCGTGAAGCTCTGCGTAGCCGACAGCGAACCATCCGAGACGCTCAGCACGACGCTGTGACTGCCGACTTGCGCCTGCGTCGGCGTTCCGGAAAGCGTGGCGCTGCCGTTCGCGCCTGTAGTGAAGTTGAGCCAGGCCGGCTTCGTCGGCGCCGTCACGGTGCGCGCGTTGTTCTCCGGATCGGAGGTCGTGATCGAGTAGCTATAGGCAGCACCCTGCGTCGCGGACGTAACCGGCGTGCTCGTGAACACCGGTGGATCGTTGACGCCCGTGACGACGATCGTAAAGTTCTGCTGAACCAGCGGCCCTGATCCATCGGAGACGCGAAGCGAGACGTTGTGGTTGCCCACCTGCGCCTGTGCCGGCGTGCCGGACAGCGTCGCGGTGCCATTCGCGCCGGCGGCAAACGTGAGCCATCCCGGTGTCCCTTGCGAGGTGATCGTCAAGGCGTTGCCGTCGGCATCGCGTCGCCGTGATCGCGTAGCTGTAGGGGACGTCCTCAGTCGCGGCTGTCACCGGCGTGCTCGTGAACACGGGCTGATCGTCGACGTTGGCGACGACGATCGTGAAGCTCTGCGTGACCGAGACCGTTCCGTCGGAGACGCTCAGCACGACGGGGTGATTGCCGACTTGAGCTTGTGCGGGCGTTCCAGCCAATGTTCCGCTTCCGTTCGCACCCGGAGTGAAGGTGAGCCAAGCGGGTTTCGTAGGTGCCGTGAGCGTCCGCGTATCACCTACGTTTAGGTCGGTGGTCGTGATCGAGTAGCTGTAGGGGACATCCTCAGTCGCGCTCGTTGGGGGAATGCTCGTGAAAAGCGGAGGCGTGTTCAGTTGCGCGAACGCCGCGGAGCTCGATGCGAGCGCGATGAGCGCCGCGACAAGCGACCGCCATCGACGCGCTTCGAAGAACGGTGCTCCGCTGGCTGCTTGGGGCAGCTCTTGCATTGGATCCCTTGTTCGTACTTCTTCATCGGCGCAGCGACGAGTGACACGACGTGCGTAATCTGACGATCGCGCCGTCGAGACTCTTCGCTGGCTCGGGTGGTGCGCGGCTCGCGACGCGCCTCGGAGCTTGCCGTTATCTTATTCGTGTTCGGTGGGATTCTGCCAGATTTCGGGGCGTGCGGGCTGAACGGTTTCCTATTATGTCACGCCGAGCCAGATGGGACGCGGCGACGAGGCGTCGGCTCGTTCGGCGGTCGGCGCATGGAAACGTTCGCCAGCGCGCTCGGTAGTGCCGCGCCTCGATCGCGATTCAATCCCGCCTGGAGTGTCCTCTGGTATCGGCGGCGGAGTCACGCCGCATGCGGTGAGGGGCGAGTCCCGCTCTTTCGCGCGCCACGAGAGTTCGCGACGACACGAACAGCGAAGCGTGGCAGGCCGAGAGTGTTCCGCCGTCGGGCATTCGCAGCGATGAACACTGCAGCGATTCGCCTGAGAAGAAAATTCTCGGTCCCCTTGCAGTGCACAACGACAAACTTACGGAGGCGTGCGAGGAGCGTTGTATCCGTTCGCCGACAGCCATCGTGTCGCTGATCGTGTCCGCGAGCGGCCGTCTGATGTTTGAACACGCGAACGCACCCTAGCGCGATCTGTTTCAACGATTGAGACATGCTGCGTGCGATGCATCGCGCGCATCGCGCGCATGTCGTGATCGAAGCGCGCGTCTCCCAACCGCGACAGTTTGCGCGATGCGAAACTCATCAGCACACTCCGCGGCGCAAAGAAGAGTTGCTCGTGATCTAGTCGTCGGATTATCAACGCTCTGTCTGTTCCGCTTCATCTGCGTTGCGGACGAAAAAAGCAGCCGGTCTAGCAAGGACGCTTTTATGCAGACCGCCCGCGGGAGGAATGGTGAAGGGATTCATTGCCGCGCTACGCAGCGCAGATTCGGTTCGGTTTGCGTTCGGGATGGTCGTCATTGCATTGGGTGTCGCATCGTGTGGTGGGGAAGAGTCTCACGAAGTGCATTCCGCGGCGCTGCCTGTTGGCGCGCCGCCCCCTGGTGGTGGCGATCCACAAGTTTCACACGTCGACAATCGCGCGCTGTCGATCGCAGGAACGCCGTTCGCTGCCGTCGCTCTTGGAGTCACATACAGCTTCCTGCCCAGCGCTAACGATCCTGACGGTGCCGCGCTGACGTTTCACATCGCCAATCGACCTCCGTGGGCGTCCTTCAGCACGACTACGGGCAGGCTAAGCGGCGCTCCCGGCGCTGGGGACGTCGGAACCTACCGGAACATCGCGATCAGTGTGTCCAACGGCACGACCACTGCGAACCTACAGCCCTTCAGCGTGGATGTGGTGGGTACTGCGACGGGCTCGATCACGATTAGCTGGTTGGCGCCCAGTGGAGGAGGCGGACGGATCCCCGCTTACCGACCTTACCGGATACAAGATCTACTGGGGCATGTCGCCCGGCGACTACCCCAACTCAGTGACCCTGGATCACCCGGGCATAGTGACGTACGTGATCGAGAACTTGACACCGGGAACGTACTATCTCGTCGCCACGGCGTTCGATTCGAACGGCGTCGAGAGCGAATACTCGGAGGTCGTCGTGCAGAGGGTTTCGTAAGCCTCGGCTCCGCACACAGGCGAGTTGGGTTGACGGGCGCGACTAACAGTACCCGTGAGCCTCAATGGGTGAGACAGCTTGCGCCGGGTTCGATTCGCGATGGCCGCGCAGGTCTCAGCGCTGAGTCCTGGACAGTCCGCGATAGCTGATGCCGACGTAGACCGAATGGGAGCTGGTCTTTTCCCGGATCAGATCCTCGGTGAAGTCTTGCGCGGTGAAGGCGTACCCAGCACCCAGAAACCACATAGGCTTGATTGCCCAGTCGAAGTCGATCTCGGCACGAGCATATTCGCGATCGTCCTGGACGCTAACGTCCCCCAACGACTCCGAGTCGTCCAGTCTGATTCCGAAACTCGCGCCCAGGCGTTGCGTGAGGTCGCGATCGTAGTAGACGATGAACTCGCGTCGGATCGACGAGTAGCCGCTAGTGCTCGGATAGACCTCGCGCGTCAGGTCCATGTTGATTCGCGCGCGCTCCGAGCGTTTTCTGAGTCCCAGCCGCATCGTGTAGTCAGTTGTGGCGCGCGCGACAGTTTGCTGGTTGGTGCCGACGAATTCGAATTCGCTGCGCAGCACACCCGCGGCGAAATTGAACGTCCACAGCTCCGTCACCGGGCGTGCGAATGCGCCCTCGATGGTCACTGTGTCCGTGTTGTTCAGATCTTGGTCAGACTCGTAGGTTTCCACCGACATCGTCGCGGACACGACATTGCGGTCGTCGACGTTCCGGTGAATTCCGGCGGAAAAAAGCGTGTTGTCGTAGCCCGTACGGTTCGAAAGATCGCCCTCAGTGAAAGCGATGTGGTCCTCGACTATGTCGAAGCGGAGCGTGTTGCGCTCTGAGACGTTGAAGCCCAAGTAAGGATTCACCCAGTAACGCTCGCGCTGGCCGCTGATGAGCCCCAATCGGCCGCTATCTGCGGCGTCCGGACCGTCAATATCCGGATCGCCGTCGGGGTCTACATCGACGACCTCGGAGGTGAGGAGCCTCTCGCGGGAAAAGTCGGCTCTGAAACCCGCATTAACCGTCTGCCACCGGTACGCCCCTGTACCGTTGAGGAACCAGTCGGTGCTCTCAAGCTCACTGTCGCTCTCGTCGAAATACTGATAAGAGACGACGGCTGGCGTGAACCCGAACGAACCCCGCTCTTCAACCGTGGCGATCTTTGCGCTTGCCGCCAAGACGGCGCTTGTCGCGGTGGACGTGTCTGTGATCTGTGTGTCCGGATTGAGCCGCGGATTCTCCTCCGTGTACGCGTTGACCCCGATATCTGGCACTACCTCCCATGCCGCGTGAGCTGGTCCATGGCTCAAGATGCACGCGAACACAGCGCCATAAGCGCTCGCGCTCGTGGTGAGCTTGCGGCGGCGCTGGGTCCGAGCAGTTTCGATCGCTTCCATGTCTATTACCAAGGCAGATTTCCAAAACTAAATCGCATCGATATCGTTGTGGTGTCGACGTCGCCGCTATCGTACTCGACGCCTACGCCGAGGTTTTCGAAGAAGTACCAGCGAACGCCCAGGATGGCAGAATTGCCTTTTTCGAATGTGCGCTCGGTCAGCACCGCCTTTGCCACGGGCGAGTACTTACCGAACAGGTAGAGCTCGACCGGCGGAGCGGGGTTCCATCGAAATCCGAGCCGCGCGCCTGCACCGGATTCATCGATATCGAAGTTCTCTCCCGCAAAGCTGCCGAAGTCATAGTTCGAGGAGTCGTATGAGATCTCGGCAATGAGATCGAAATTGTCGCCGAATTCGTGCGCGTAGCCGAACGCAAGGTTAGACGCGACGAGGTCGAATGTGTCGGTGACGTTGACAGTCACCAGCGGGCTCGTGATGGAGCCCGTGACATCGACGATGGAGCTCCGGTAGGACCCGTAAAAGTAGAGTCCGTGTACGAGCGCGAGCGACCCGGCAACGGCGATGCCCTCGCCATCGAGAGCGTTGATTTGGACGGTCTGTCCCGGCACGGGAGTTTGGACGCCGGTCGCATCGACGGTGGTCTCGGGTCGCTGGAAGTCCAAGAACGTGTAGCTGAGCTCTGAAGCCGATGCGGCAAAGGAGGGCATTATGAGCACCGCCCAGATAGCGCATTTATTCTTGGTGGTCACAGGGCCTCACTTCGCCGGCAAGGGGGGTCACGATCCCAAAAAAGAAGCAAAATCAATGCCAGCCCGCCCAAGAATGCGACTCCGACCGCTCGTGCGGCCCAACACCGGCTTTCATGCCGTCCGAACAGGGCGCGCTGCGTGCTGCTGCTGCGGCTTCTCACGGGCCGGAAACCTTGGTTTTACGGCGTTGCGGCGAGCCGGACTGACCGGCGGCGTTTTGTTTATCGTCCGGTTAACGCGCTCGTCGCGGGTCCCGAATGGCCCGCAGCTCAGGGCTGAAGTCTCGCCACTGCGGTCCGCCGTCGTTCCCATCCTTGTAATGGGATTCTGACAGAGTCGATCGGGTCAGGCGACCTGCAAAAGTTATGTCACACGAATCGGCCGCCGGCCGGTCAGCCGGCGAAGCGGTCACAATAGCGGAGTGTCGGGTCGGGAAACGACTACAGAGTTACAACCGCTTCGTTAGAGTAGGGACTTTCCTCACCACGCGTGTTATAGGCTGAGATTACGAAGTAGTAGGTGCTCGGGACTAGCCCATCGACGAAGTGAGTGGCGAGCCCCGGGTTGGCGAGCGACACAGTGGTGGAGTACGACCCAGATCTTTGGCCGTAACGGATCCGGTAGCCAGCAAGATCCGTGACCGGCGAACCGTCTTCGTTCTCCGTCGGCGCGAGCCACGAGAGTGTGACGCTGCTGGATCCGACGGCGACGACCTGGATGTCGAACGGCTGGAGTCCCTTGGCCTGACTTCCGTCGGTGACGGCGATCGTGATGCCGCGGTAGACACCCACGTCTGCAACCGTTGGGGTTCCGCTTAGCAGACCCGTCGTAACGCTGAACCTGAGCCATGCCGGGCGGTGCGCGATGCTGAACGCGAGCCGATCGCCATTCGGGTCTCGCGCCGTCGGCATAAACTCGTAATATTGATTGACCGCGATCTGCGTCTTTGGTGTGCCACTCACTTGGGGAGCTGAGGAAGAGGAAGAGCCGGGTGTCGGTGTGCTCCCTATCGGCGTCGACGACACCGCGTTCGCCCCGGCAGCCGGTGGTACTCTTTCTTTGCAGGCCGTCAACAGCAAGGCAGCCAAGATGATAGCGAGTGCCGTTTGGCCTCGTGCGCCAGACAGTCGGACATGCTCCATTGCGGTCTCCTGGTTCCGCGGTGCGTATCTGTCTCGCCAGGAGCACTAGGCGCAAGCCACACAAAACGGGCGTCAATGAGGTATATGGTGTACCTCTTCGCGTTTTGGCGGCCCCACTGTCATAGGCACGTTGTGCCGTTAGACTGGCGGCTTTGCGTCCCCATCTTTCGATGGGTTTGCCCTTGTCGAAACGCTCAGTGACGACCAAGCCCGACCGGTTTCCCGGCGAGGTTAGTCCAGACTTAAGAGGGGAGTCGACAGCGCGGGTTCGTGCGGCAAAAAAGCCGTAGTTCCTGCGCCCGATTCGGTGACCCCGCTGTCATAGACTGCCTTGTCTTTAGACCGGAAGCTTTGCGTCCCCATCTTTCGATGGGTTTGCCTTTGTCGTCGGGGCCGAGGATGCCGAGAAACGGCGGCAGCGGCAACCGCTTTTCTACATAACCAAGAAACTAAGCGGAATGCTCAGCGGAGGCCGATCGAGCGGAGTAATCGTTGAGGTGCGTCGATGCCTGCGCGATGGAGCGCGGGAAACTCAGTACGCTTTCGGATCGCTGAACACGCGCAAGATCGTGATCGCGAGGATCTTTACGTCGAGCGCGAGCGACCAGCGGCGCAGATATTCGAGATCGGATTCGACGCGCGACCTCATCTGCTCGATGTTCTGGGTTTCTCCGCGATGGCCGCGAATTTGTGCGAGCCCGGTGATACCTGGCGCCACTTTGTGCCGGATCATGTAGCCCTTGATCAGTCGTCGATACTCTTCGTTGTGCGCGACCGCGTGTGGGCGCGGGCCCACCAAGCTCATGCGGCCTTGAATGACGTTGATGAGCTGCGGCAGCTCATCGAGCGAATAGCGACGAATGAATCGGCCGAACGGTGGAATACGACTGTCGTTGCGCCGCGCTTGGATCACACTGGAACTGTCGTCCGAGCTCAGCATGCTGCGGAACTTGTAAACGGTAATCTCGCGTCCGTCGAGCCCGTACCGACGTTGCTTGAAAATGATCGATCCCGGAGTGGTCAGCGCGACGCCCACGGCAGTGGCCAGCATTACTGGCGCGGCTAGCAACAAGAGCACCGACGCGAAGCACAGATCGCTCATTCGTTTAATGAGACCGTTGATGCCAAAGAAGGGCGTCTCGCATAGCGCCAGGACCGGAATGCCGTCGATCACATCGATGCGCGACTGGATCAAATCGAACACGAAGATATCCGGGACGAAGTAGATAGAGGTGGTCGTGTCGTGCAGCTCGTCGAGAAGAAGCCGCGTGCGCTCTTCATGTTTGATCGGGAGAGCGATGTAAATGACGTCGACTGCGTGGTTTTTGATGTACGCCGGCAAGTCCAGCAGCTTGCCGAGCAACGGCCGGCCTTCTGTGGGTCCGATACGGTCGGCGCTTCTGTCCTCGAACCAACCGACGAGATGCAAACCGAGATTGGGCTGGTTCGCAATTGCCTGCGCCAGGCGACGGCTCAAATCCCCCACGCCCGCGATAACGGCGTTCCGGGAGCGCGCGGCGTTCTGCACGAAAAACACGTATGCCCAGAACTGCAGCACCGCGATCAATAGAGGCGTGATCACCGCCCAGGACAGTAGTAGGCGCCGGGAGAACGGCTCGCCGTACTGCAACGCAAAACCGAGCAAGGCCAGGCAGCTGACCACGATTGCCCAGGCGCCGAGCGAACGCTGCAGAAAATCCCGGGGGCGCCGCGCAAATGTGAGGGATACGGCTGCCATCTCGCGGTAGACCACCAATGTAATGATGAACGCTAAGGTGGCGAGCACCGGATACGGATGATCCGGTTGATTCGTTGGGATTCCGAAAAACCACGCGATTGCAAACAACGATACAATCGCGAGCACAGGCGGCACGAAAATGCTTATGACCGCAAGCCAGCCGCTTCCATGGCTACGACCAGACGGAGAAAGGATCGTCACGTTGTTTCTACCACATGCGGAAATGAGGTCGGAGTTGTTCGCATCCCGTCTCGCTTTCTCAGCCCAACGGGTCGGGGACGCTTCTTCTGCCGATAGCGTATCCTGCTTGGTGCGGCAGCTCAAATCGGTACGGCGCCACGCCCCTTATCCGCAGCCGCCATCTACCGCGGGCGAGGTATTGCCACACCGTAGCATTCGACCAGGAGGTATTATGTAAGGGCTCTCGTCTCTGAACATCCAAAAACTGCCGACATCACGGAAGTGCGGCGGCTTTTGGGAGGTTGGTCACAGTTTTCGCCGATCAACCTATTGTGGAATCGAATACACGATGAAGGGAATCGAATCAATGATGAACCGAACAACCGTCCTAGTTCTGTTGGGTGCCGCACTGTTGCCAGGAATCGGTGTCGGTGCCCCGAAACCGCCGACTCTGTGCGCGGGCGCGGCATGCCAGGCTAGCAGTGCCCCGGTCACCGTCGCGCCGTCAAGTCAGAGCATGAAGTGGCATCCCGGTCATTACGCCGCCCTGGATGGAATGCTGCGGGCGAGCAATCGTTCCGCGCTGATGGCCGAACACATGCGACAGATCGAGGAGCTCGCCAACGAGCCGAACGTCGTCGGCGTTCAGCTGTACGTGCAGTGGTCCGCTTTAGAGGGGGATACTCCGGGAGACTACGCGGCCGGAATGGAGATGCTGCAGGGTTATCTCGACGCCTTGGCTCCGTTGAAGAAACGGTTGATGGTGGCCCTGTTCCACGTTCAGTTCGGGGGATACCCACCCGACGATTTGTCCGTTTTTTTCCCATCGTATATCTGGAAAAACCCCAGTGGGCAGTACGGAACAACGGCGATGCGCAACGGCATCACGTCGCGCGTATGGCAACAGGCGACCATGGACCGCCTGATTCACCAGATGCAGGCATACGGGGCACGATTCGACAGTGATCCGTATTTTGAAATGGTCACGCTAGGTGAGACCTCCGTTGCGATTGATCAAGGCGTGGACGGCTTCGGCATTCCCAATCTGTTGGTGCAGTTCAAGCGGCTCTACACCGCCACTCGAGCGGCCTGGCCGCACACTTCGCTCCGCCTCGCCGCGAACTACGTCGGTAGCGACGCGCAAACGGCAGATCTAATCGGCTTCTGCGTCGCTCTCCGGTGCGCCGTAGGCGGTCCGGACGTCATTCCTTCCGAAGACATTCAGGCCAATCGCATCTTTTCAGGAGGAGGCGGTGGTACTGACTATCGCGGTATGCTGCCTTTCGTCGCTGAAGTGCAGTCGCCGGAGCTCGGTGGTCATGAAGGAACCTGGACGCCGGTCGAGCTATACGATCACTCGATGAAGGGCAACGCGAGTGCAGGGATCAACGGGACGCGCCCGCAGTATTTCGTCTGGCTCAGGAACACCTGGTCCGGTGGCTCAGCCCAGCAGTGGTCGACCGGAATCCTGCCGTTCATTCGATCGGTCGGTGGCGCCGTCTACTCCACCACCTGCCCGCGAGGCTACACGAACGGCTGTCTAAGCCAATAGCGCTCGCGCGCAAGCCCAGGTTCCAGTGTTCCGTGCCGCCCGTCGGTCGAGATTCGAGTTGGGACAGTAGCGCTCGTCGACCGGCTGCACGCGAGCATCTGACACTTGGGCGGGCTTTCTACGCGCGTCTGATGACCTGTCTGTAGACGTGCAATGTCCGTTCTGCAATCGAGTCCCAGTTGAAGTGACTCTGAACCCAGCGACGGCGGGCGAGACGCAGTTGTGCGGTCTCCGTCACTCGCGAAGACGCGGCCAGGCATTCTGCCAGCCGTGTTACGTCGCCCATCGGGAAATAGCTGGATGGATCCAAACCGATCTCGAGATTCGCACTTATGTCGCTGGCGATCACGGGTAAGCCGTAACTCAGTGCTTCAAGGATTGCTATCGCCAGGCCCTCGTGAGACGAGGGCAGAACGAATACACCGGCATGCGAATAGAGCTGTTCGAGCGGCGGTCCCTTCAAGAATCCCGTCAGGATTACATCCCTGTTTCTCCCAGCAGCTTCGACCTTGTTCGAATAGGCACTACCGTCGAGGCCGCCCACCAACACAAGTTTCCAACCCGACGGTTTGGCCAGCGCGAACGCTTGGATGAGATCTAGTTGCCGTTTCTCTGGGACAATGCGGCTAACCTGAAGGAAATAGCGTCCTGGCTCCAGGCCGTAGCGCTCGAGGTGATCGGTTTCGACGCGCGGCTCCGCGACTAACACTCCATTGGGAATCAGCGTCGAGTCGCGGGCGTATTTGGATTCGACAAGAGTCTGGATGACCTTCGAGATGACGATGCGTGCGTGCGACCAACGCATCCCCACGCGCTCGCCGGTCCGCAATACCCAGCGTCCGAAGCGGCCCCATTTGTCCCGGTCGTAGTCGGGACCATGGTGCGTCACCACGACACGCAAGCCGAGGAGTCGGGCGATCGGCGTCACTATCGCCGGACCTACGGCGTGAATGTGCAGGATGTCCGGCCGAGCCAAGCCCGCGTAGAGCACGCCGAGAATCGAATGCACTAATGCTTCGATACCGGCGCCTCGCGGAGCCCAAATGCGCAGCAGCCGGATCGGTCCGAACGACGTTTGATGCTTCGATACGAACGGAGTCCGGACGATCACCTCGACGTGACAACCTAGCGCGGCCAGTCGCCGATACAGGTGCTCGGCATGGGTTTCAACCCCACCCGAGACGTTCGGTATGCCCCGAACGCCCAGTACCATGACTCTCACGAACCGCCCCTAGCTAGTCGCCGACGCCAATGAGTCGACTCGAGTCTCTACACCGAGATCCCGATAGATGTCGACCATTCGATTTAGGTAACGCGTTGCGCCGAACTCTTGCTCGACCCATTGTCGGCCCGCTCGACCCAATCGCTCGATCTCTATGTCGGTCTGGTCTTTCATCGCGCGCAGCGCGGCAGCAAGCGAGTTCGGGTCGCCACTCGTAAACGTGAGACCCGTGCGCCCGTCCAGAATCTGCTCGGGTATGCCTCCAATCCGCGCGCCGATCACGGGCTTACCCAGCCCATAGGCCTCGAGCACACTCATCGGCGCGTTCTCATACCATTCCGAAGGCAGTACCACCGCACGAGCATGCCGCACCTCGTTGTGTAACGCCTCGCCCGTCAAGTACCCCAGAAACGTGACGTCTGCGGAGAGCTCCGAGGCGAGATTTCGGAGCTCTTCGAGCTGAGGCCCCGTACCGATAATATGAAGCGGACAACCGACCATCGCGACGGCGCGAATCAGTGTCGCCAGCCCTTTTTCCGGCGAGATCCGGCCGAAATAGACGAACGCGCGACCGGGCGAGAACTGTGGGGCATATTGTTCAGCAGCGATGTAATTGGGAACGTGGTGGAACTGTGCTCGTGGGAACCCCCAGTCGCAGAATTTGCTGATATAGAACTGGCTCGGAACCACAAAACGACGCACGTAATTCCGATACGATCCAAGCAGCCGATGCAGAATCGACTCGACCATTACCACGGCACTCAGGCTGGTTGATTGCTTGATGCAGCGATGCCGCAGCACGTTGTGCAATCGTCCTCCCTTGCAGCGCTCGCAGATTCCGTCCGCGGCGAGCATGTTGTATGCCGGGCATGCGATCTTCAGGTCATGCAGAGTCATGACCGTCGGAATGCCGCGATCGTGGAGGACGCCGAGTATGGACGGCGAGAGATGGTGGTAGATGTTGTGCGCGTGGCAGACATCAGGGCGCACCGCATCTAGGAGCCGCGCGAGCTTGCCCCGAGCTTCGAAGGAGTAGATGACCTTCGCTGCCCGCGTAAGCTTGCCCCGCAGTGTGTAGTGTTCCCCGAGCTCGATCTCCTCTACGAAGTGGTCAGACCATGGCGAGTCGAGATTTCTTGGGTGCCGCATCGCGAAAGGGATGACCTGCCAATTTAGGCGTTCGAACATACGGTTGTGCTCGAGAAACACGGTTTCCGCGCCGCCGCGATAATAGTAATAGTTGTTGATTGCGAGAAGCGTTGTCATCGCCGGGTCTCGTCATTCCTTGACAAAATAGACGAACGTACTCTTCGGGAACCAATGTCTGTAGATCGGTCGCAGAGCCGCCCGGAGAGCTTTCTTAGGGCTCAGCCATCCCGACGTGCTGTTGTAGAGGAGCCGTAGACTCGGACGAACTGGGTGCAAGCCAGCAGTTCCAGCTAAACGGACTAGTGAGCGATACTCGAAACAGTTCACGTGCTCCAACGGCGCGACAGGCATGAGGCGCGAATGTGATAAGACGCTCAGACTGTGATCCTTTTCCAGACGCCTGAGCGCAGGGCGACAATCCGGAACGCTAATCTTGAGGACTCCGCCTGGTTCAAGGCCGCTCACAAGCTGCTTCAATGTGTCCAGCGGCGCCAGTAAGTGTTCGAACACTTGCTCGGTGTTGATAAAATGGAATCTCCGATTGGGAATTTCGTTCCATTCGATGACTTCGATTCCTATCGATCGCGCATGCTGTACTCGTGCCGACGATAGTTCTGAGCCAGCAACTTGGCAGCCGAAGGCTCTGGCCATGATTGCCCATTCGCTCCACCCCAGGCCGAAATCGAAGATACGGATCGAGTGAGGACTGATTCGAAGATGCTGCACCAGGAACTGAACTTGCTCGGCCCAATAGCGAAAATCCTCGAGACTGTATTGCCGCTGCAGCCGCTCCTTCTCGCTTGGCGGAATCCAGTGTTCGTAGATCTGGTGTAGGAGGTCCTTGCCAGGGATTGTGCGTTGGTATCCAAGTCCACAATTGCGGCAGCGAACCAATTCGTAGTTGAACCCCTTGAGAGGCGCTAAGTCCGCGCGGCCTTCGTAATGCTCGTCGAAGTAGGTCCTGAGCGCTGGGCTTTCGAAGGGTTCGCGGACGATGACGTTGAACGCTGTCGAGCTACAGCTGGGGCAGTGGTCTCGTTCCACCACTGTATCTTGCGGTTGATCGGTCAATACGTCCTTCCGATGGTCACTACGTTGCCTTTGGCTATTCGATCAGACGAAGTCATCTATCGCTCCTGGTAACGGAGAGCTCGTCACAACGAGAATCGTCGCGGAGGCGAGCGATAGGTGCGGCTGGACTAATGGTGCCTGTTTCAATCAGTTGCGCCAACGCTTGGGCGTTTTCGAGGGAATGGTGCCGCGTTGCGTATCGCTGCGCGCGGTGTCCACAAAGGTCGCGTTGCAGTGCATCGGTAACGTACGTTCTCACCGCTTGCATCAGTCGCTCTTCGGAGCCTGCGCGGACGCCAATGTCCTCACGGGCCATGACGCCGTCCGGGTCGACGTGCAGACTCACGACCGGCACTCCACGCAACCACGCTTGGATAAAAGTGTTGGCGAACCCCTCGTAGAGGCTCGTGTTGACCAAGACATGGGCTCGCGCCAGGATCTCGTTCACTTCTTGCTGGCTCTTTCGGCCGACGTACGCGAGGTTGGGAGTGCTCGCGGATCTGGTTCATCAAGTCATCGTTCCAATCCCGATCCCCACTGCCGCTCGCGGTCGCGCCGATCATGACGAACCTGACTTCCGCCAGGTCGCCGAGCTTCTGCCGCGAGACGCACGAAGACCTCGGGTTGCTTCAAGCGCTTGAGATTGGCCACCCAGACGACGGTGATAGGCCCGGTTTTGTCGATGGTCTTCGCCGGGTTTCGGATGAAAGTTTGGGATTACGGCATCCGCCGTACGGCCGTAGTGCTCCTCGAGCAGTCGTACCTGTTCCGCGGTCTGAGTCACGATGTGATGAGCATGCCGGATCTCCGTACTCGATGCTGCGTTTCTCGAGGACGCGGCGCACGGGGTTGCGACCGGCATCGACGGTTCCTGGCGTCACATCGCTGTCGCTCGACACGTGCCAAATGAGTCGAGCTGCATGCCGGCGCGCGTAGTAAGCGGCCAGGCCCGTGTACCCGCAGGCCACGCGTTGATAGATGACGTCCGGTTCGATCTCCTTGAGAAGCCGCAGCACGCGGCATAGGTGTGCATGAGGAACCCGAATCGTGGCATCGCCGCTGCCTTTTCCCACCGGCACGATTCGATACCCGTGGGGCTGAAAGTCGGTGGAAGCCCATGCCGCCAAATAATGGATCTCATAGCGTCCGGTGGGCACCAGAGTGTCCAGCAGGCAGCTGATCTGATACTCGGCGCCGCCCATGAACGTCGACGCATGCACGGGAGTGAGAACGCATAGGCGCACCTTACGGACTCGCACGCCGTTCTCCGGATGCGCGTTCCGATACTTTCAAGAATGTCCGCTCCACGAGGTCCGCGATAATAGGGTAGGCGCGATTGCTCGCGACCCAGTGTCGTCCACGCTCTCCCATGGCGCTCGCAAGTTGCGGCGAGTTCATCAATTTGACGATGGCAGTCGCGAACGCTTCCTCCTGCCACGGCACGCAGATTCCTGCGCCGCTCTGTTCCAGCACCATCCGCTGGTCCGGATGATCGTTTGCAACCACCGCCTTGCCGAGAGCCATGTATTCCACGAGCTTGGTCGGCGACGCAGGGTTCAAAACGGGGTTTGGAAAGATCGGTGACACGCAGACGTCAGCGTCTCGGACGTACTTGAAAGCCTCGTCCCTCGGCAACTGTCCGGTGAACACGACGGCGGGAAGCACGTTCGAGTCGGCGCGCCTCGTCGACCAGCGATTGTTCGTAGGCCGGATCGTCGCCTGCTCCCACCAGATACAGCTTCGCGTCGGGAACGCGCTCGCGCACCTTGGCCAAGTACGCGGATCAGAAAGTCCAGGCGGCGGGGTGGCGACACGGCGCCGAGATAGAGGAAACAACGATCGCCTGCCGGGATCGCGCGATTCCCGACCCGTGATTCCGCCGGGAGATTGTTCAGCTTGACCCCCATCGGAACCGGCGTGAGCTTGGCCGGCGACACGCCATGACCGGCAACGTCGCGCTGCATTTGGTCGCTTTGCACGAACACGTGGTCCGCGGCCCGCAGTAGGACGCGGTACAGCAAGAAGCTGAAGATGGCGCCTCGGATTAGCGAAAGCAGTCGGATAACGTGCCGTACCGTCTCTGGCACCGTGGAGATACGCTTCGGGAAACGGATACGACAACCAGTACACGAATCGTTTGCGGAACACTCGGGCCGCAACGATGGCGAACAGACCGGAAATGAACTTGTCCTTGACCTCGATGATGTCGTAGTCGCCGCGCTTGAACAGCGTGAAGAGCTTCAGGTCGTGTGCGAGACCGAGCAAATGCTTGCGCACGCGGTGCAACAACGAAGTGCCGAGATCGGTCGGCCCCACCCAGACGGAGCCACTGCCCCATCGGGCAACATAGGCCTTCGCGCACTCGCGTTCGCTCTGCAGAATCCAGTCGATGATGTGCCCCCGAGTCGCAAGCTCCTCGCCGAAGAGCACCGACACGTCGACGCGCGTGGCGGGATAGGTATCCGAAGATACGACCAAGAGGCGTAGACGCCGCTCGTCGTCTGAGTCTCTCCCTGCGCCTACGACGCCGGGGCTCGAATCCATCTGTCCGTCAATTGTCGCTGTCACGCGCAGTGCGCGAATCTTGCTCGGGGTGCGGCGTCAGCAGTCCGACCGTGCGTAGAACCCGGCTCTCCTTGCCGCTGAGCACTGATCCGAGCAGAGCCCGGTCCGTCGCAGAAATGGCTGGGCTGCGAAGATGAATTAGGATTGCCGCGCCGCAGATCACCACACCGAGTAGCAAGTGCGCCAAAGCCGGGGCTTGTACCGCTATCTTGAGCAAGTAACACGCTGCCAGCGTGCCACCCCAGAGGACCAAGGCGCTCGCAAACGCAATACCGCCATGCAGCCAGCGCGCGCGATGGCGAACATGCCACCAGATGAAGAGGTTCTTGAAGAGTTGGGCCGAACCGCTCGCGATTACCGCTCCATAGACGCCTGCGAGGGGAACAAGCACGAGCAGCGCGATCACGCTGTAGATGGCGAAGACCTTGCTGAGGAGGATGATGCCGGCCCTTTCTTCAAATTGGGCGACGAACGTGGCGGGAGTGCCCATCACGTTGTGAGCTGCGAAGAGTAGGACGATTGGCAGCAGCGCGGAGTACTCGATGAACTTGCCTCCGAAGACGACGTCGACGAGCTCGGCGTGGTAGGCGGTCGCGTAAATTACGAACGGCCACCACAAGACGAGGTTCATGTTTACGAGCAACGAAAAGTATTGCGGCGCACGTTGGTCGGCCTGGGCGTGCGGCATGGCGAAAAACATCGGCCGCACGACGTTGTCGAACAAGTGCAGCGGCAGCAGGTTGCTCAACATTTCGTTCAAGCGCGTATAGAAGGAGTAGACGCCGACGGAGAGGGGATTGAGAAATGCCGCAACGAAAAACAGATCCACCTTCGTGCTGAGCATTAGGGTTCCGACGTCGTTGAAGTTGTTGAGCAACCCATAGCGAAGCAAGCGCTTTCTCTCGGCGGAATCGGGACGAAAGGCCGGGTCGGCATGCGCGCCGGCAGATTGGACTCGATAAGCAACGCGCATGAAAATGTAGGCTACCGCGTAGGCGATCGTGTCAGTCAGGATCGCCATGTCCAAAGTGAGTGAGCCCAGCCAGACGAACAAGGCGTAGCCGACGAGCTTCACCACCGCCAAAGCAGCCGTCGAGCCTGTGCTGAATCGGTGGAGCATGTGAGAGGCCAGCGAAAGCTGCAGGATGGTGGCTTGAAAGTGCAAGAGAACGAGGACGCAGAAGAATGCGAACTCTGCCCGGTACGACGTGAGCTTGAACAGCGGCGCAAAGTAGTTCCATGCGAGCAGTATCAGGCTGAGCAGGATGACGTTCGTGCCAAATCTCGCGGACGCTACAAACCGGGCGAGCCAAGCGGCAGCGGCAGTGTTGCCGGTGCGGAGGTACTCCGGCTGATAACGTTGGAGTGTTTGCTCGAGACCGAGCGAGGCGAATGTGCTGACGACCGGGATGAAAGCATAGAGCAGACTGAAGACTCCGAAGTCTTCCTCGGTCATCCCCCGAACCATGATCACATAGCCGAGCGCCGTTGCCGACTGTGATATAGCGCGGTAAACCACCGTGTCGATCAACGACCGACGAGCTTTGTCGCGACTGTATAGAGCCATGAACTTCCGGCGTTTGGCGCAGGTTTGACGCTGCGATCTATACGCGCGCAGCTGGCATGCTGTCCGCAGCGCGGCGCGGACCTCGTATTAGGTCCGAAGACTCCACATCGCGTACTTCCTCAGCCCGTCGCCGTCGACGCGCCCGACAAGTACCTGCGCTGCTGCGTTCGTGCATGATGCCACACGCACGCAACGTGGCTCACCCGCGATTGGCCGCGGTCGCTAGCATGGCGCGATGGCGTGCGCGGACGTTCTGGAGCCTGGTTATGTACAGTTTCGTCAATGGCTTGGGCGCGAACGCTATTGACCGCAGAACTACTGAGTGGCGACACGAGCGGCGCGATGATGTTCAAGCGCGGTTGACGGAAGAATTACAAATGAACGCACAGCCTGATCTCGATCGAATACGGCAGGCCTTCGATGGCGAATGGTACGCGTCTGTATCGGGAACAGATGGACGCGCAAGTCGTCGCGAACCGGAGCGGGTCCTATCGCCACGATGGAGCCCTGCTCGAGCAGCTCTCATCCTCTTTCGCGCGACCTATCGTCGCGCTCGATTTGGGTTGTGGCACGGGGCGCCACTTCAACCTGCTAAGAAACGTCGAGCGCCTCGTTGCGATCGATCTCTCAGAGCACATGGTTGAACAAGCGCACAACCCCATATTCGCCGACAGAATCACCGTCAAATCGATCGAGTACTTGGTTGGCGACGTTTACAGCGCAGCGCTGCGCGAGTCGACGTTCGATCTGATCTATTGCATCGGCGTTGTCGGAGATACGTTCCGGCGGACGCCGCGTTCTTGCGTCGCTTGCACTCGCTGCTACGCCCGGGCGGGATCGGGTTCTTCACGGTCACGGATTCCCGCTCGCGCATCAGCGTGCCCGAGAACGCCCGCCCGTCCTTCGCGCGGCGCGCGCTGCGTAAGGGCTTCCCGCTGCTGCCGCCGCCAGTGCGCGAGCTCGTGAACCGCTACTTTTCTCCGAGCTACACGACGCCGGCGCGAATGGAGCGGTTGCTGCGAGCCTGCCGTCCAGCCGTCACAGCCTCGTGCCGTACGTCCATACGTCGGGATGGCGAGGCACGAATCTCGACTGCACCATCTGGCGCGGCAACGAAACGGGCAAAGGCGCATGACTCACGCACGCTCGTCGGCGCGTAACTCCGTGTCAAAGAACCGCACGCTCAAGGCCATATGTCAATGAGGGCTTTGCCGTCCGATCCGCTATTGGCGGAGCAGCTCCGGACCCACTATCTCATCGAGAAGGATCTCGCGAATCGTTTGCGCAGCGCGTCGAAGGCACAGCGCGCGAGGCTCTACTCATCGCTCTACGATGAGCTATTCCGGCGCGTTCCCTACCACCCGCAGCTCGTGGCGAAGCAAAACTGGGAGAGCAGACTTCGCGCGGTCCGCAGAAGCATGCGGCTGTTCGAAAATAGGTTGACGAGCGACAGCGTCGTCATCGAGATCGGACCCGGCGATTGCGCCCTATCTTGTGAGGTGGCGAAACGAGCGCGCAGAGTGTTCGCCGTCGACGTTTCGGAAGAGATCGTCGCGCGCACGCTGCCTGAGAACGTCTCGATCGTTTTATCCGACGGTAGCTCCGTCGACGTGCCAGCCGAGTCAGCCGATTTGGCATACAGCAACCAGCTCATGGAGCATCTACACCCGGACGATGCCGAGGAGCAACTCATCGGCATCCACGCTGCTCTGAAGCCGGGTGGCAGATACTATTGCATTACTCCAAACAAGCTAACTGGCCCGCACGATGTGTCCATCGTACTTCGACGATGTTGCGACGGGTTTTCACTTGAAGGAGTACAGCGACGAAGCTAATCGGCCTCTTCAAGCGCGCCGGCTTTAGGAGAACTCTGCTGTTTGTGGGCAAGCAGGGTGTGTACATCCGTTGCCCCGCATTGCCTAAGGTATGGACGGAGAGGTTCCTTCTCCGCACCCCAGAGCATCTCCGGCATAGGGTCGCAAGGTTTTTTCCAGTTCGACTCTTGCTACGGATTATCATCGTCGGCGAAAAGTGATCGACTGCAATCGCGCCGCCTTCGTCGCGCACGAGGCTCAAACCGCGTCACGTTCGAAAAATACCCGCAGCGTTTGAAGTGCTGCGCCGTTTCAGCCCAATTCACGCTTGCGTGAGCAGAAAACCACAGACGAACTCGCGGAGAGCACCGGGATTCCCGAGGACGCCATGCTCACGTTTGTCCGAGCAGGTAGCGTCGTGGGAGCCCGAATCGACGCAGCATCACTTCTATGAGGATCGGGCCGGCCAAGCCCATCAGTAGGCCGATCACGAAATGTGCGTGAAGACTAAAGTCGCCGAGGCTATTCAGCGCGATCCGCGTGCCGGCCGTGAAGAATACGTGGTACAGGTAGATGGTGAAGGAGAACCCACCGATCCAACCCAGCCACGGCACGTTAGGCATGAACTGGGCCAACGTGAAGCAGCCGCTGATTCCGAGTGCGGTCGTCCAGACCGTCTTGCGTTCCGGGACGGCGCCGCCGCTGATCACGACGTACGCAAACGCGCCCATCGTGACAACGAACACTGCAAGGAGAGCCCCAATGACCGGCCGCGTCACAAGGTGCCGCCTGAAGCGATTGGTTGCCAATCCAGCAAGAAAGAACGGCGCCAAGTAGAACGCTTGATCGACGCTAAAAAGTGAGCCAGGCCAAATCAGGAAGTGAGCGAGAAGGACGACAGCGAACACGGCCGAGAATCGCGGCAGAGTCCGCATCATTTGCAGCCGCTCCAAGATGACGACAGCCGCAAAGATCAGGAGGATCGCCTGTAAAAACCAAAAATGGGCGTAGGAAAAAAAATAGATCTTCCAGATGTCCGCCAGTTGCATTTTGGCGTTTGCCTCCGGGATGACGTACTGCATGACGTAGTGCAGCGTGGAGACGATGATCAGCGGTGCTGCCAGACGCCAGAGCTTCTTCCTGCCGAACTCCCAGCCTTGCGCGGGGCGATAGGCGTAGACGAATCCCGAGAGGAACGTGAATAGCGGCATGCGCAGATGCACGAACAGATTCGTGAACAGTCTATAACCAGAGTCGCCATCGACGAGCAGCCCGGCCCCTTCGATGCCGACAACGTGGAAGGCCACAAGGAGGAGGCACGCCAATCCCCGCAGCGTTTGAATTCGAGCCGATTCGCTGGCAGCAGGGATGGTCTTAGCAGCGCTGAGCGCCGAGAGCATTCTGACTCTCCATGTTCACCACTCTCTCGAGCGTGCTCGTTGGCGCACGAAAAGAAAACGTCTTTATGCCGCAGCGCGCCCGGCGTTGGTCGATCGACTCCCAGTCTGGAGTAGCGTGCCCAATACCGGTTGGCTCGATTCGTGCGGGAACGCCAAGCGCATGCGTTCCGCCGCGATCAGTCCGGAAAAGTACCAGAATAGGCAGGATAGCGCGGAGGATCCTTCCACCTTGCTGTAAAAAAGCGCCAACGTCATGACTACCGTAACGCCTGCCCAGGCTGCGGCCAGCGCAGCTTTGTTCCCACGACCTTTCCGAGCTAACACACGAGAATCCTGCAAGATAAACCAATAAACACACATCAACAGGCTGAGTCCCAGGAATCCGAGTTCCAGCATTATTCTTGCGAATCCAGTGATCAGAAATCTCTCGTATAACTGGTTGAATCGGCCGGAGAACTCCTTTCCCAGCGCCGACTGGGATGCGTTGCCCATGCCGAGGCCGAATGCCGCGCGGACGGGATCCTTGAGAGTCTCTCGCATGGGAACAATGATTGCATCGCCGCGACCCACCCACCCGACACCGCCGACGTCCGCGTTGGTTAGCAGATAGTCTTTTGCTTTGTCATTGTCGAGGAAGAACTCGCCGATCCCTACGCTGTCTTTCCTTTTCTCGTTGAGCGCGTTGTAAGTTGGTACAAACAGAGCCAAGAAGACCGCTGACAGTCCGAGCACGAGCCCGACTTGCTTGAGCCGTGCGCCGGGACGAGAGGCGCACAAGAGCGTCACCATAACGCCAATCGGCAACATCACGAGCGTTGCCTTGGTCTCGTTGATCATCGTCGGGACAAGCAGCAGCAGGAACAGCGGGACCCCCAGCCGCCTCGTCAAGATCTGTCGTATGGTCAAAGCGGTTACGACGCACGCCGCTGCGACGAGGAAAATGGACAACATTCCGGAGTCGAGCAACGTGCCGGTGGTCCAGTCTCCTGTTACGGCCTCGAAACCGAAGTAAGTGCCGCTCGTGTAGATCCTCTGCTCTATGGCAACGGGAACCTGAAGCAGACAGATAGCTAACAGTACCCGAAGCTGTGTTCTTACTTGCTTGTCCGAAAAAGCAACGACGGCTGGGACAAAGAACCACGGAATCGCCCTCAGATAGTTTCGCAGTCCCGCGAAAATCGGCCCCGACTCGACGCCGTTTGCGATCACGCCCGCCGCGAGTGCAAAGGCCAGTAGTCCGAACACGATCCAGTACGACGGGCGCACGAACCGAAATTGGTTCTGGATACCGAGTGCCATCACGCAAACGAGCGCCACACCACCGAGCAGCTCCGGCAGGTACCCCACTGAGCGCGGTAATATCGCAAACCGGCCCCACTTGTCCCCCTGCGCCAGGTATTCGCAGGTCGTGACAGTCACGATCATGAATAGGACCAGGCTCTGCATCGGGCTGCCTGCGGGGCTAGGCGTAGGAACTGTAGTAGTCCTTGACCACCGCTCGCGACTGATTGAGGACGATGCCTGCGAGCTTGTACTCGGCGAGCAACTCGAGCGCCTTCGCCGTACCGTCCCGTCTCGAAAGGCCCTCGGCGACGACCAGTAAGCACGCGTCCACTTTAGGTGCTACGACCAGAGCGTCGTCGGTGGACAATAGCGGGGGAAGGTCGAGCAAGATCAGGGGCTCGGGAGCAATGCTGTAAATGTAGGCGAAGAGCTCCTCGAGACGTCCGCTCGCGAGCAATTCCGAAGCCTCGTCGGTGTTCGTCAACGTTCCGGCGAGCGCGAGGTTGTCGATACCGATCGAAAACAACGAATCTTCTGCGCGCACGTTGCCGGACATGTAATGGTTGATGTCGACCGGCGGTGTCGCACCTAGGTATTGGCACATCTTCGGATTGCGCATGTCCAGATCGACCAAGAAAACGTTGTTGTTGCCCTCGCGCGCGATGCTCAAAGCGAGGTTCAGCGAGGTGAGCGACTTGCCCGCGCCTTGCCCGGGGCTCGTCATACCTATCGTGCGCCAGTTGTTGGAGCGGCATCTTTGCAGCAATCGCGTGCGCAACATCCTATACGCGGAAGCGCCGGTGGTACGCAGCACCCGGTCGCTTTCAGGGACGAGCACACGATTCTGCGAGCACTGGACTGGATCGTATGGAACCAATGGGAACGCAGGCATCGCGAGGTTGGTCGCCGGTCGCTGACCTGAGCTAGCGCCGCGTGTCCTCAGGTCCGCCGTGTCTCCGCCTCGTCGTTGCTTTGCGTTCTCGAGAGCTACTTGGATCCTTCCCTTCATGGCGTTACGACGCCTGCACGACAGTCAGGCTGACGAACACGACGGCGATCGCGGCAATGATCGAGGCAACGCCCCATGCCAGAGCCCGCCTTTTCCTATCCGCCGCGTTCAGCATGACGGGAATCGCGGCGATGGTCTTGATGTCTGTGATTTCTCGCAGATCGCGCAGGCTCCGTACCGCCGGGTCCGAGCTTTCGCGCAGCACCGCCGAACCCACGGCGAGCCCGCCGCCGAGCACAATTCCCAACAAGAGAATGCCGAGCCTGTTCGGGCTGTCGGGACTCGACGGGCGTTCGGGCTCGCGGATCAAGGTGAAGCGGCCGCCGCGCTGTTGCGACTCCAGCGCTTGGCCCAACGCCGCGTCTCTGAGCCTCGTCTCGATTCCATTGAAGCGGTCTTGCGCGACTTGGCGGTCGCGGAGCAGCTGGCTGTATTCTCGTTCTACTTCCGGCGCCATTTTTAGCCCGCGTTCGTACAGCCGAATCTCGTCGCGGGCCCGATTCGCGTTCGATTGAAGCGCCGCGATTTCCCTTGTGACAGTGTCGAGTTGGCTCGCCACTTGTTTGTATTCGGGGTTGTCCGGCGCGAGGGTGCTAGGACTCAAGTCGGCACGTGCACTCAAAGCGTCGACCGCGCGCTTTAGCCGCCGAACCTCGGGGTGATCCGACGTGTATTTCTTTTGTGCAATGGCGAGCTCCGTACGCAGCGTTTCGTACTCCTTGCGCCAGTCGCCGGCCGGATCGAATAGGTTCGGGTTTATTTGGGTGAGCTGGAGCTCCAACGTTGCCTTGCGGTCCTTGGCGAGCAGAATCTGTTGTTCCAACGATGAGAGATCACGCTCGGCGCGGTCGAGCGAATACTCGTTGCGTTCTTGGGATTCCGGCAACGCATCGCCGTATTGCGCTTTGAAGCCGGCGACTCGGCGTTCGAGCTCGATGATTTGGTCGCTGGCGTCTTTGGACTGCGCCTGGAGAAACTGGAGGGTTTCCGTCGCTTGCTGCGTTCGTGTTTCGCGATTGTAGTCAAGAAACATTGCAGCGAGGCGGCCGGCTACCTCGACGGCGATGTCGGGATCGGGATTGCGGTAGTGAATCGAGAATGCGCTCGACGTGAGCAACGGTTCGAGCGTAATCGGGTCGACGTGCTCGATCTGCGAGTTGGCCGAGATCAGGGCTGCTTTGTCGTTCGTGTTGAGGTCGCCGCGGTTCGGGTAAGGATCGATTGTGGCAGCCACCTGCGCGAGGCTCTCACGAGTCATGACGCGCCCGCGGACGATCTCGATCTGTTGGTCGACGAAATCGGTCACGGTCGTCTTGATCATGTCTGCTGGAATCGACGAGGGTTCCAAGAGAATGGTTGCGGACGCGAGATAAAGCGGTGGCAACGTGAACGCCAAATACACCGCGATCAGAATCGCCGCGGGCAACAAAGTCGCAAGGTAGACCCAACGGCGCCGCAGGACGTCGAAGGAGTCGCCAAGCGTGTAGGGTATCTCGGTAGCCATCACCTAGATCTTATTGTTGTGGCGATCGTTGGAGCGGTTGTTGCGGCGACACATCTTAGCTCGAACGCGTGCGCGCACAGTAAATAGGCCGTCACGGGACAATCACCACGTCGCCGCTCATGAGCTGAATATTCTGCTCCAAAGCCTTACCGCGCTTGATCTCGTCGTAGGGAAAGCGAAACGTACGTTGATTGGGGCCGTTGCCCCGAACAACCATTATGTCATTCAGCGCCGCGAATGGCGTCGTGCCGCCCGCCAAGCTCAGCGCTTGCAGCACGCTGATAGCCGGGTTCATGACGAAACTCCCGGGATTCGCGACTTGGCCGATGACGTAGATTCGATTGCCGTCGATTCCGGTCACCGAAACCGTCACAACAGCCTCGGGGATGAATTTTTGGAGCTTGGTGGTCAGTTCCGTCTGTATGTCAGACACGCTCCGGCCCGCCGCATTGATCTCGCCCGCCAGCGGCAGCGAGAACTTGCCATCAGGTCGAACCAGCACCTTGCGCTCTAGGTCTTTCTCTCCATAGACCGACACCTCTAGCTGGTCACCCGGTTGCAGGTTATATCCCGGGCAAAGCTTGACCCCAGGCGGCAGCGGTCTGGGTAATCAATGCAAGCACTCCGAGCGCCTTCCAAGGCCAACTCGAGGCGGTTTCTCCGCCAGCCGGCGCCATCGCTGCTCCCGTCGGTCTCATCTCCCGCTATCTCCTTGAAAATATACCATCAATCAGCCATCGGGCTCGCCGGACCCGGACGAGCGTCGACGGTGGGTCGGTGCCTGCCCCGCCGGCTCTTCAGCGGAGGGAAACTCGATAACCTCTGCGACTTGATAGTCCTTGATGCCTCTGGCATGGGTAAAAATGATTAGTTCACCGAGAAGCCCGATCGCAAAGAGCTGCAGGCCGAGCACCGCGAGCAACGACGCCAGGAGCAATGCCGGGCGTTCAGCGAGCGGCTGATCGAAGAACAGTCTCTCGACGATCAGGTACGCGATGAGTAGCGACCCCAATACGAACATCGACACGCCGAGCATGCCGAAGAATCGCAGCGGCTTCTTCGTGAAGCGCACCAGAAAAAGAACTGTAAGAATGTCCAGGGCCCGATGCGCGTATTCGCGCAGCGGATATCCGCCCGAGTAGCGGTCCTGCGCAGATTGCCGCACGTCCACTTCGACGACGCGGAATCCTTGGCGTTCGGCAAGCAGCGCCAGGAAACGGTGCTGATCGCCGTAGAGGGAGAGCTCTTCGACGACCTGTCTGCGCATCGCGCGCGCCCCGCAGCCTAGGTCCCGGAACCGCGACCCTGTGAATGCGCCGACCATCCGGTGGAATACCGCGCGGCGATAGATCTCGAATCGCCCGCCGGCGCGCGGCCAACGTCTGCCCACCGCCAGGTCCGCTGTACCCAGCGCTGCGACCAGCGTCGCGATCTCGCTGCCATCGATCTGGTGGTAGGCGGGCAGTGTGAGGACGATTGCGCCCGCGGCGCGCTCGAAGCCGGCAGCCAATGCCGTCGCCTCGCCGAAGACGCGCGAAAGATTGAGTATCGTGATCGGCTCGCCTCGATCGCGAAGCGCGCGCAAGGCTGCGTGCGCGGCCGGCTGCGGGCCATCCAGCACGAAGATCATCTCGTAGGAAACACCCGTTTTGTCGAGGCCGGCGCGATATTCGGAGTAAAGCTCCGCCGTGTCGGCTTGACGACTGCCGACAGGGATCACCACCGATATCCCTACGGGTGAGGTTGCTTCAAGCATCGAGACGCCTTTGACGGGAGGCTGAGTGGCCCGGATCGGATGTTTGCGTCAGCCGGGCGAAGTGATGATCGCGCACGTCGCCGAGCTTGAAGACCAATTCGCCTAGAGCGCCGCTGGATATCGAAATCAACGCGGAGGCGAGAAAGATCACCCCAGTGCCCGCGATGGGCAGGGGCATCTTCCCGTGCTGCAGCAGATAGCTTGCGGTGTAGCCGAATGCGACCACGGCGATCGCCATTGCCGGCAACGACAAGAGCGTGAACCACACGAGCGGACGCGACGTGAAAGAAGCGACGGTCTTGATCACGAGGAGATCCAGCAGGACTTTGTAGATTCGCGACAATCCGTACTTCGATTTGCCAAATTGTCGTGCGTGGTGACGAACTTTGATCTCCGCTATTCGCGGCCCTGCGATGGAGGCCATGGCGGGGATGAAACGGTGCATCTCGGAGTACAGCGGTATCGCCTTAATTAGCGAGGCTCGATAGGCCTTGAGGGAGCAGCCGTTGTCCTTGATCGGCACCCCCGTAACTTTGCCGATCAGCCAATTGGCGATTCTCGACGGTATCTTGCGCGAGATGAGCTTGTCCTGGCGGTTGTGCCGCCAGCCGACGACGATGTCGAAGCCTTCCTCCATCTTGGCGAGAAATTCTGCGATGTCCGCCGGGTCGTTCTGCAGGTCGCCGTCCATTGTAACCAGGACCTTGCCCCGCGCATGCTCGATGCCGGCAGCCATTGCCGGTGTCTGTCCGTAGTTGCGTCGGAACTTGACGACGCGGACGCGCGGATCAGACTGGGCGAGGCGCGTGCCAATTTCGACGGTGGCGTCCGTGCTGCCATCGTCGACGAACACCATTTCGAACTCGATTCCCAATGGCGCCAGGGCGCTGACTACGGCGGCGTGCAGCCTCGAAATACTTTGTTCTTCATTGAAGAACGGTACGATGATCGAGACTTCCGGGGAGCGGGATGGCACGACGTGGTTCCTTTTTGTCGTTTTGCCGTGAGGTCCGCCATCGGTATGCGTTGCGCACCGAGCGACCGAGGGCCAATCATAGCCTGGGGAGCGGCCATCAGACAGCGTTTTGGTCATGAATGTCTCGAAGAATCAACGCGTAGCCCCTGAAGGATGATTATGTCGATTGGTTTCCCGCAGAGCCGTAGCTACGCTACCGGCGTTTTGGCCGGCGGCCTCGGGTGTCTGCTGCTGATGTCGATGGCGTGGCGCCTCCTCGATCACTTGCCGCTCTACGACGAGTTGCTCCACATCCTCGCGGCCCGTGGCATCCGAGATCATGGGACGCCGACGATCGCGGACGGCCTATACGAGCGGGCAGAGTGGTTCACGTGGGTGGTGGCGGCTGCGATCAGGACCCTGGGGGACACTCTGGCCGCTGCGAGAGTTCCGTCGCTGCTAGCCTCGGCCGGGTTGCTGATGGTCCTCGCGATCTGGATCACGCACCGGTCGATTTCGTCGCCGGTGTTGGGGCGGCGGTCGTGCTCTGCCTACTTCCGGCGACCGTCGATCTCGCGGTATTCGTGCGGTTCTATAGCCTGCACGCTCTGCTCGTCCTCGTGGCCTCGGTTGCGCTCTACGAGTCGGTGGCGCCCGCACGCGGCTGGGGGCACCGGATCGCGCTCGTTGTTTCGGCCGCGGTAGTTGCTGCTGTTCGCTTTGCAGCTCCAGGTCACGACGCTGATCGCGTTCGGAGCGGTCGCGGTGGGCGTCGGCGCCGTACTGCTGCTCGACCACTGGACGCTAGCGTTGCGCTTCGTCCGGCGCCATGCGGTTTGGACGACCGGGGGGTGGTCGCTGCCGTCGCGGGCGGCTCTCGGCGTTCACACTTTCGGGGATCGCCGATGCGCTGCGCGAAGTGCCGCTCTGGGCCTCGTGGGCGGCCAACCGTCCGCAGTACTACTTGATCATGATCGCGCGCGACGCTCCGCTGCTGTGGCCGTTGTTTCCGGTTGCCGCGCTAGCGGCGTTTTTCGCGAACCGGCGACTGACGGTCTTTTGCGTCGTCGCGTTCGCAGTCGCATTGGCGGTGCACTCCGCCGCGGCGTCCAAGCAGTTGCGTTACGTCTACTATGCGCTGCCGTTCTTGTGCGTCATCTGGGGCTGCGCGCTGTCCGGTCTGTATTCGTTTGTAACCCGCGCCGAGTTGCGATCGCGTCGGTTCGGCAACGGGACCGCGGCGCCGTTTGCCTTGTTCCTCGCGGCGGTCGTGCTGGCTTTGTCGCAAGAGGGCCAGCAGCGCCGCGCGGCTCGTGCTCGGTCGCCGCGCGACCGACCCGACGGCGAATCTACGACGGCGAAACCGATTGGGGCGCGGCAGTCCCCGAGTTGCAGCCGCTCGTGTCGTCTGCCGATCGAGTCGTTACGTCGAACTCGATGAAGGCGCTGTACTACTTCGGTCGCTACGACTACGAGTTGAACGCGAGCATCGTGCTCGAGACGTCGACCGGCGAAGAGTTCGGCCTCGACGAACGCACCGGTAGGCACGCCATCGGCACGGTGCAATCGACGGCGCAGGTTCTCGACATGCCCGGGACGACGCTCGTCATCCTCGAAGAAGAGAAGATAGACAATCCCCTCGGTGTCCCCGCGGATGCCGTCGAGCTAATCGCCGCGAGATGCTCGATTCTGAGTCGTGCCAACAGCCGCGGGCATTCGAGCGTGGAGCTGTCCGGCGAACGTCAGTTCCCGCTAGGACGCTCAACGTCGCGCGGCACGTATCGGAATCGTCAAGTACTGAAGGCGTTTGGCTTCCATGCGCCCGCGCGTCACGGTCGCGAGAATCAGCCCGCTCATGAGGCTCAGGAAGCCGAGCAGCATGAGGCCGGTCGAGAGCACGGCGGTCGGCAGCCGCGGAACGAGCCCCGTGCGCCAATACTCGGTCAGCACCGGCACCGCGAGGATCACCGCGGCGAGCGCCAGCACGACGGCGATGGTCGAGAAGAACTCCAGCGGTTTCTCCTCGCGTATCAGACGTGTGATCAACCGCAGAATCCGAATGCCGTCCGGAATCGTGCGCAACTTGCTCGCCGACGCAGGTGGCCGCTCGCGGTACGGCGTCATTCGCTCGGCGATCGGCACGCGCAATTGCAGCGCGTGCACCGTGAGCTCGGTCTCGGTCTCGAATCCGCTCGCGAGTGCCGGGAACGATTTGACGAACCGCCGGGACATGATGCGGTAGCCCGACAGCATGTCGTTCAATCGTTCGCCGAAGAACCAGGCGACCAGCCCCGTGAGCACTCGGTTGCCGAACCGATGGCCGCGACGATACGAGAGCTCCGAGGTTTCTTCTCGCGCGCCGTTCACCATGTCGAGGGACTCTTCGAGCAGATGCTGGATCAACGACGGTGCGCTCGCGGCATCGTACGTGTCGTCGCCGTCCACCATGACATACACATCGGCTTCGACGTCTGCGAACATTCGTGCCACGACGTTGCCCTTGCCCTTGAGCGGTTCGCGAGCGGACGATCGCCCCGGCTTGGCGCGCCACCTCCCGTCGTGTTGTCCGTGGAGCCGTTGTCGTAGACGAAGATCACCGCGTCCGGCAACGCGGCGCGAAAATCGGCTCACGACCTTGCCGATCGCGGCCGCTTCGTTGAGGCACGGAATGATGACGGCTACCTGCGGTGTCCAGCTCATGTTGTTCATGTCTTATTTCGTGAGGCGCCGCACATTATCTCAATCACTCGAGCGCGCGGTATCGGTTTCCTCACAATCCGCCGCTTCGGTTGTAGAAGCTAGAAGTCGCGGCTTCCCTAGCTCTATTACCGCTAGAATTCCGCAGAACATCTGGTTATGTCTGACCGAATGATTGTACAAGGCGACAGTCGGCTCACACGACTACGATGGCTCGAAAAGACGGGGTATCAGCGCCGTAGAGCTTCGCGCCTGTAGCTCTTCCATGGTAGATACGGTCACACTGTCGACGCGCACGTGCACGTGCACCCGGAAGCGGATGTTCGAGCACTGCTCGACGCTGCCGCGCACAACCTTGCGGCGGTCGCGCTGCAGATCGGCGCTCGCGACGTGGCAAGGCGTCCTCATGCTCGCGGAGATGCGCAGCGCCGATTGGTTTGGAGCGACGCGAAGCGGCGTGTCGCGCAGACTCCTGGCTGGTCGATCGAACCCGTGTCCAATGACGCCGCGAGTCTGCTCGGCCACGAGACCGGGTGCCGAATTGACGATCATCGCGGGGCGCCAAATCGTCACTGCCGAAGGGATCGAAGTGCTCGCGCTCGCGACCACAGCGAAGATCGAGGACGGATTGAGTCTTGCGACGACGACCCTCGCTGCCGCCGAGCAGAAGGCGATCGTGGTTCTGCCTTGGGGAGCGGGCAAGTGGCTCGGTTCGCGCGGAAGTCTGGTCGATCGAATGCTCGACGGAGGAGCGCACGCGGTGTTTGCGGGTGACAATGGCGGTCGGCCGTCGTTCTGGCCCGAGCCCGCGGCGTTTAGGGCCGCACGGGCCAATGGGCGGCCGCTGCTCTCAGGTACGGATCCCCTTCCGTTGCCCGGCGAAGAGCAGCGCGTGGGTTCATTCGGCTTCTGGCTACGAGAGGCCTTGCCCGCCGACTCGCCGAGCCGTTCGCTGCGGGAACGATTGCTGAGTGCGACCGTTGACGCCGTCTTCCCGTTCGGTCGTCCGCAACGGACCCTGCAGTTCGTCAAGAGTCAGGTTCAGCTGCGCATGCGGAAAGCAGGTGCGTCACGTGGCTGAGACTCCAGACATCGAGACTTCGTCGGCCGACTATGCAAGGCGTTTCGACGGGCCGGCGGGGAAATATCTGCTCGAAATGCAGGAACGCGCCATCGGCGCCGTCCTCGCCGAGCTACCCCCGGGCACCGCTCTCGACGTCGGCGGCGGACACGGGCAATTGGTCGATCTACTTCAGTCGCGGGGCTGGAAGGTAACGGTTCACGGGACGGATCGCGCCTGCGAGGACAACTTGCGCGACTTGCACGGCAAGCGAGATTGCGACTACGTGCAAGGGGAGTTATTCGCGCTGCCGGCGGCCGATCGCAGCTACGATCTCGTCATTGCAGTTCGCCTGATTTCCCACGTGACGGACTGGAAGCGCCTCGTGGCCGAGATGTGTCGCGTCGCGCGGCAGACGGTCGTGCTGGATTATCCAAGCACCTTCGCCCTCAACGCGCTGACGCCGCTGCTGTTTGGACTCAAGAAGTCACTGGAAGGCAACACGCGCACTTACGGCAGCTTTTCGAAAGGCGAGCTCGCCGCGGAGTTCGCAAAGCATGGATTCCGGTACGCTCGGCAGGTCAAGCAGTTCTTCTTGCCGATGGTCATCCATCGCGTGGCACGCGGCGCAGCGCCGCTTCGCGGTGCGGAAACGTTGTTCCGAGCGAGCCGGTTGACGGCCTTCGCAGGATCGCCGGTGATCGCGCAGCTCGAGCGAGCGCGATCGATGAGGATCTTGCTGGTTGCTCCGCAGCCCTTCTATCAGGAACGCGGCACGCCAATGGCGGTCCGGTTGCTCGCGGCAACGCTCTGCGAGTTCGGCCACGAAGTCGATTTGTTGGTGTACCACGCCGGCGCCGACGTATCGATGCCCGGCCTGCGCGTGATTCGGGCCTGGCGGCCTCCCGGTGTGCGCGACGTTCCCATTGGGGTCTCTTGGCAGAAGATCGTTTGTGACGTTTCGCTCGTCATCCGAATGCTCATGTTGCTCGCGCGGCGGCAATACGACGTCATTCATGCCGTGGAGGAGGCCATCTTTCCGGCGGCGCTGTTCAGCGCTTTCAGCCGCCGTAAGGTCGTGTACGACATGGACTCGTCGTTGTCCGACCAGGTGACAGATAAGTGGCGGCGTCTGAAGCCGCTGCACGGGCTCCTTCAGTCGATCGAGCGGCTCGCCGTACGCCGCTCGACCGCGGTCTTCGCCGTTTGCGAAGATCTCGCCGTCAAGGTGCGCCCGTGGATCGATGAGCAGAGGGTGTTCGTGCTGCCCGACGTTCCGGTCCCAGACGCCGAACCCGTCGGCATCATCGAGTCTCTACGCGCGGCGACGGCGGCGGATACGGTGATCGCTTTGTACGTCGGCAACCTCGAGCGGTATCAGGGTATCGATCTGCTTCTCGACGCCATCACAGGTGTTTCGCCGGAGACGAATCTGCAAACGATCGTAATCGGCGGCGATCTCGCGCGCGTCAAACACTATCGGCAGCGGGCCCTCGACCTCGGCATCTCCGCGCGCGTGAGATTTCTCGGTGCGCGTCCCGTTGCCCACCTGAATGCTTATCTCGCGCAGGCCGACATCCTGGTCTCGCCGCGGATTCTCGGCCAGAACACACCGATGAAGGTGTACTCGTACATGCAGTCTGGGAAAGCCATCGTAGCGACGGACATTCGCTCGCATAGCCAGGTGTTGAATTCCCGTTGCGCGGAGTTGGTCGCGCCCGATCCGGCCGCGCTCGCCGCCGGTCTCGAGCGTCTGGCGGTCGACCCGGATTTGCGGCGGCGTCTTGGTCGGGCGGCACGGGTCACCGCGGAGCAGGAGTACTCGCTGCCGGTATTTCGCCGCAAGCTTCAGGATGCGTATGCGAAGGTAGCCAGCGCCTGACGCATGCGCCGTGACCTCGACGCACTCGCAACACAAGCCTTCGACATCGTCGTAGTCGGCGGCGGAATCCACGGTGCATGGATCGCCTGCCGCGCGGCGAGCAGGGGCTATCGCGTGGCATTGATCGAGAAGCTCGATTTCGGTGCGGCTACGTCTGCCAACAGTCTCAAGATCCTTCATGGCGGCTTGCGCTACCTTCAACATCTCGACTTCGGTCGGATGCGCAGCTCGATCCGTGCGCGGCGCGAATTTGGCCGGAGCTCACCGCATCTCGTCCGACCACTGCCGTGCTTGATGCCGCTGCGCGCTGGCGGCCTTCGCAGCCCATGGGTGCTCGGACCGGCGCTGCTTGCGAACGACGTCGTCTCTTGGGATCGAAACTCGCGCGTCGCGCCTCAGACGCGTTTGCCGCATGGCCGGCTGACCGGCGCGCGGCGCTGTCGTTCAGCGATCGCGCCTTTGGCCGACGCGGATGCCGTGGCCGGCGCGGTGTGGTGGGATGCTGCCGTGCTCGATCCGGGTCGACTGACGTTGGCACCGGTGCTGAAGGCGGCAGCTGCCGGTGCCGTCGTTGCCAATCGCGTCGAGGCGCGAAATCTGCTAATCCACAATGGCGCGATCCGGGGCGTGCTCGCCGCGGATCGCCGGTCTGATCGCACCTTCGAGATCCGGTCGCAGATCGTAATCGATGCCACGGGGCCGTGGGCTGGGACACTGTCCGCCGCGAGCGGATTGCCGACCCCTTTCCTGCCGCCGGGATGGGTAGGCGGCTTGAACATCGTGCTGCGACGATCGCTCGGGATCGACATGGCGATTGCGCTTACCTCGAGCTCTCGGTCGGCGGATCGTTCGGCGGTGCTGCGACGCGCCGCGCGCGAGCTGTTCTTCGTTCCTTGGCGCGGCGTGACGATGGTCGGTACCGATTACCACCCCGTCGCTGACCGGTGGGAGGCAAGCCAAGGTCCTCCAGCCGGTGCAGTCGCGAAATTCCTCGACGAGATCGCAGCCATCGCGCCGCGGGCTGGAGTGACGGCCGCGGACGTCGCGCTCGTTCATTGGGGTCTGCTGCCCTTGGAGTCCGCCGACGGCATGGTGCCGCGAAAATCCCCGATTCTCGCCACGCACGCGGGCGTCGAAGGTTTGATCGTCGTCATCGGCGAGAAGATGACCAGCGCGCCGGTCGTATCCGAAAATGTCTTGGCAGCGGTTGCACGAACGCTAGCGGCGAGCCGCCCCGATTCGCGTGGCTCCGCGCTCGATGGGCGGACAACAGCCGGCGATTTGCACGAAGGCACGCGAGCGTCGTTGCAGGCGGGGCCCGTCGGCAAACGGCTCGCGGAGCGCTACGGTACCGAGTGGCCGAGCGTCGCAGCCTGTGCCGAAGGCCGGCCGGAGTTGTTGGCATCGATCCACCCGACTTGCGCAGCGCTCGGTGTGGAAGTCGTCCACGCGGTGCGGGAGGAAATGGCGCTCGAGCTCGACGACCTCGTCCTGCGCCGCCTGGGGCTCGGCGACACGGGGCACCCGGGCCTCGAGTTAGTGCAGCGCTGCGCGAACATTGCCGCGCCCGAGTGGCGGCGCGACGCAACCACGATGGATCGCGCCGTGGCCGCCCTCGACGCGCAACTGGCGCAACGGGGCCAGGACCGCTGAATCGGCTGCGACTACCGCGACCGCGAGAAGACTAGCCCATGAGGCCTTGCGACCTGTACCAACGGATCGTGCGCTCGATGCCCTCGCGCACGGACACCTTCGGTGCATAGCCGAGTAGACGCCGCGCTTTGCCGATGTCGAACTCACGGTGATGGGTGAAGAACCCGACGCGGCGCCGGTGCAGCGGCGGGTCGATACCGAACGGCACGCACAGCATTTCGCACAACCAGCCCGCGAGGTAAACCGGCCATACGGGGATGTGCAGCCGCGGCGGCGGCACTCCGACGATCTCAGCCGCAGTCGCGGCGATTTCGTTTAGAGTCGGCGCCTCGGGGCCGCTGAGCAAGAAGACTTCGCCGAGCGCAGCCGCGGACGAGCCGCACAGCAGTATGCCCTCGACCATGTCGTCCACATGCACCATGTGCAGCCGCGTCGTGCCCGGGCCGATCATGGCAAAGCGCCGCCGCCCGATCGCACGGAACAGCTTCAAGAAACGCAGGTCGCCTTCGCCGTAGATTCCGCCCGGCCGGAAGATGGTGACGCGTTGACCGCGACGAATCGCCGCTGCGGCCTCCATCTCGCCTTCGAGCTTCGATTGTTGGTAGACGTCGTCGGGCTTGAAGCGATAGTTCTCGTCCGCGGGCGGATCCTCGACGTGACCATGGACGCCGCCGGTAGAGCAGTGGATCACGCGCTCGCAGCCCGCCGTTGGCGCGGCGTTCAAGACGTTGACCGTGCCACCCACGTTGACGTCTCGGTAGTAGCTATCGGGGTGTCCGGCGGTGCGGAACACGGCGGCGAGGTGATAGATCTGGTCGCAGCCCGCGGCCGCCGCCTTCACGTCCGCGGCGTTCGTGAGTTGCCCCGCGACCAATTCGATTCTCGGGTGACTCCAAGTCTCCACGGGCGCTTCCGGGCCGCACCATGGCCCTGACCGATGGCCGCGATCGACGAGGGTCCTTGCGAGGTGTCCGCCGGTGAATCCCGTGGCTCCCGTTACCAGACATCTCATGTAGGTCGTCTCTCGTCGCGCCGGCGGGCCGCAATCCGTGGCCGCGCACGCTGTCTGACTCGCTCCAACGCCGCCAGGCGCGCGGCACGTCGGCGTTGAAGGAATCAAGCGCTCGGCGTTGCGTCTCGTAGACCTTCTCGAGCACGTCGGGCGGCAGATCGATGCCGTACACGCGCCACGTACCCTGCTTGGTGATCGACTGGAGTGGGTACTCGATGTACTCGTTGTCGGTTTCGAGAAACTCGATGTAGCTGCGGAACATGCGCTCCGGTGTCCAGCCACCGCTGGGACTCGAGCCTGATAGCCGCCGTCGGTGCCGAAGAGAATGCGATCCTGATATCGAATGAAGAACACGACGTGCCGAAAACGGCTGGCGGCCGAGCTCTGTACCACGGAGGACATGTCCACGTAGTAGTTCGGGTACTTGTCGAGTAGGTAGCCCGCATAACGCGAGATCGTCGCGATTCATGCCGAAGTGCGCGCCTATGAAGTTCGTCTCGGGTTGCCGCGCGATCAGCCGTTCGCGCTGCTCCATGAGCTCCTCTGAGTTGGGAACTCACTGTTGCCGTAGAGACTCCACTCCGGATGCTCCAAGAGCTCTCCATAGCGCTCGTTGTGACTGGTCGACCGGTTTCCAGAAGGATGCGGGTTCTCCAGTGTGAACGAGTACCGGCATACCGAGCTGCCGCGGCCAAGTCCCATACGCGTCCAGCCGCGGGTCGTCGATCGCGATCGAGCTTGCCGGATGCGTCCCGCTGGCCGAGACCGAACGACTTGTTCTCCTTGAGACCGCGCGCGCCCATGCCGGCAGCTTTCTTGAGCCAGTCGAGCTGCTCGGCGATTCCATTTTCACGCTCCAATGCGTCGGGGTCCGGCTTGACGAACATGATGAAGCGATCCGGATACTTGTCATGGAAGGTCGCAGCTAACTGTTCGAACATGCCCGGGAGGCCGCCGAGGTTGACGATCGCGGAAATTCCAGCGTCGTCCATCCCTCTTATGAGCCGTTCCGGACTTATGTCGGGGGGTAGGGATTCGAGATGGAAGTGAACATCGATCGCAGGAAAGGCTGCACGGTCGACGAGCCGCGGTTGCTGCACCAAGCCGGAGTGTGGATCGTATTTGGATAGTGCGATGTCCTTGCCCAGGAGGATCGACAGGTTGTCCTCGTAACGCTCGACACTGAAGACGTCGGCCAGGGGATAAGCCGATTGGAATTTGTATACGCCGTAGGTGAGACCGAGTACCACCGTCGCCAAGACTCCCGCGCCTAGCAGGCGGAAGGATCGGACATAGATGAGCCATGACGCGACAGCAAGGCCTGTGATGCCGATGATGGCCGCCGTCAGCTTCTTGTGCGCGCTGAGAGTGCCGACGAGCGTATCGTCTGCAAGGTTTTCGACGAGGTTCTTCAATGGTAGGTTGAGCAACACGGCGAGCAACAGCACGAGGCCGACGACCAGCATTGCGACGAGCCGCTTCCGAGGAACTAACCGGGACATAGACATGGTGACTTACGGTCCAAGAACATGAACGTCTGCGGCAACAACAAGTGAGTACGCCACAGTCCGAATCGGTACTCATATTTATTATACGCAGACCGTGGGTAGCCACATTCCCCGCCGCTTGATTGTGAGAGAAAAGTCCGCCGCCGCCGCAGGTCTCCCGCCGATCATGTTCATGGGCGACCACTTTGGTTACCCATCAGGCGTAGCTCACGGAGTTACTGCCTACGTGCTCAACGTGCTGCCCGCGCTGGTGCGTGCGGGTGTGGATCTCACGGTGTGTTTCATGCGGGAACCGCACCCCGCTGCGGAAGCGCTCAGCCAATGCGGCATCCGGCCCATATTTCTGTCCGCTGCGGCGTCTGACCCGCGCGTCGTCTGGCGCGTGGCCGCGATCGCACGAGCCAATGGGTGTCGTATCTTTCACGCTGGCGGACTCAAAGCCACGCTCGCGGCAAGAATCGTCGCGCGTGCGCGCGGTGGGCGAGCAATCCTGCATCTGCATGATCGCAATTGGCCCTCGCTATGGCTGGGAGGTTTGCAACGGCTGTTCTCTTCTCAGTCGGATATCGGGATCTGCGTCGCGGCGGCCGTCAGCGACGTAGCCGAGCAGGGCTACCACCTGCGTCGCGAACGCCTGCGTGTGATCCCGAACGCGATCGACCTCGCGAAGATCCGCGGCGTCGACTCCGGGGCGCGCGGCCGCGTGCGTGAGTCGATGGGACTCGGCGCCACGACTCCGGTGCTCGCAATGATCGGTCGCATGTACCAAGTGAAGGGTCAGCGCGCAATGGTGGAGATCCTCGCGCTGGTGTCGAAGCACCGGCCGGACGTCGTGTTGCTCTTCGTCGGCGATGGCCCGGACCGCGCGATGATCGAGGCGCGAATCGACGAGCTCGGCTTGCGCAGAAACGTACGCTTCCTCGGGCATCGCGGTGACGTGCCCGAGATACTCCGCGCAGCGGACCTGACGTTGATGCCGTCGGAATCGGAAGGGTTGCCCATCGCTGCGATCGAGTCCATGGCCGCGGGTTGTCCTGTGGTGGGGTTCGACGTCGGTGGCATGCGTGAAGTGATTACGGATGGGCAGGACGGCTGCGTGGTCGCAGCGCGCGACAACCAGGCCTTTGCTTCGACGGTCCTCTCTCTACTCGCGGCGCCGTCGCGACTCGCGGAGCTCGGGAGGCGAGCGGCGATCGCCGTGGATCGATTCGGCGTCGAACAACACCTGCGCGATCTCCTGAGCTGTTATCACGAAGCCGCCAGCGATCTGGCGAAGAGCCGAGTGGCATGAGTCTGTCGAAGGCGATCAAGGCTGCCTGGCGCAAGAATGTGCCGGAGCTAGCGGCATGGTGGAGCGGTCAGCTGCCGCCGTTCGTTACCGCGGCACGACCCGCGTCGGAGCTCGACGGTATTCCCGTGTTCTGCTATCACCTGGTGGAGCAGAGCTCGTTCGCTGCGGATCTGCGTTATCTGCAGGTCAATGGCTATCGCACGCTCGATTCACGTGAATTCATCGCTGTGCTCGACGGCCGACGCGAGATGCCCGATCGCGCGGTGCTGCTGACGTTCGATGACGGTCCGCGCAACTTCTTTGATGTCGCGTATCCAGAGCTCGCGCGCTACGAAGCGCGCGCAATCGCATTCATTGCGCCCGGCTTGCATGCGGCTAGCGGCGCGGGTGACGCACAAGAAGCGCGGCCCATGACTTGGCAGGAGATGGCGCAGATTCACGCGTCGGGTCTGGTGGAGTTCCAGTCCCACACCTATGAAAGCCGTTTCGTGCCGGGCTGGCCGGCTCCGGCGGCGCTTGCCGGCTGCGAGTGGCGGCTCGAGCAGCAGCGCCGCGGCGCGCCGTTGCCGTTTGCCGCGGACCTTGCGAAGTCGCGCGAGGTCATTGAGGCACACCTGCCTGGGCGTGCTGTGGATCAGCTGGCGTTTCCTCAATACTTTGGCACGGAGGAGGCTGTCGCGGCAGCGCGCGCCCTCGGGTTTCGCGCTTGCTACTGGGGGCTGGTCCCAGGTCGACCGTTGAACCGCCGCGGTGACTCGCCTTACGCGATCAGTCGGATCAGCGATGAGTTTTTGCGCCGCCTGCCGGGGAAGGGAAGGGCGAGTGTTCTCGACCTGCTGCGCGAGCGCGTCCGGCGAATCAATGCAGGCAGGGCGTGGCGTCGGCGATTCGAAGTGCGCGACGGTTGATGGCCAAAGCGCTGCGTTATTTCATTTCGGCTGCACTGCTGGGGCTCGTGCTCTATCTCGTCGATTGGCGCGAGGTCTGGGCAGTGCTCCAGGACGTACATCCCGGTTGGCTCGCGGTAGTGCTCGGATTGGCTTTGGTCGATCGCTTGCTGACGAACTACCGCTGGCAGATCCTCCTGGCTGGCCGAGGGCTGGTACTCGGATTCATGCAGTTGTTCCGTGTGCAGCTCGCCGCAAACTTCTTTGGCTCGTTCTTGCCGGGGTTCATCGGAGTGGACGCCGTGCGAATCACGGCATTGTGCAGATCGGGCGAGTCCAAGGCTCCGGTGATCGCCGCGACGCTCGTGGATCGAGCCACACTTGCCATCGCAACGCTCTTGCTAGGTGCCGCCACCGTGTTGCTGCTTGCGGAGTCGCGGGTGCCGCCGCACATTGCGCAGTTCGTGCTGGCTCTGAGCGCAGTGGCGGTGTTGTCTTGTGCGGCGTGCCTATTGCCGAGCGTGCGGCGCTGGGCTCGCCATGCACTGTTGCCGCGAGTACCGGAACGCTTCAAGCATACCGTCGGCGAAGTGGCCGCCGCGTCGCTCGCATATCGCAATCAGCCATGGATGATCCTGGGCATCGTGTTCGTCACGGCGGCGATTTTCGCAGTGCGAATTCTGTTCGCCAAGGCTATTGGCTTCGCCTGCGGCGTCGACATCCCGCTCGCGGATCTTCTGTTGGTGATTCCCATCTTATGGGTCGTGGTGATGTTGCCGATCACGGTCGGGGGAATCGGTGTGCAGGACGCGGGGTACGTGGTGCTGATGGCGCTCATTGGCGTAGCAGCTCCGCTGGCAGTGAGTATGTCGCTGATCGAGCACGTCATATCGCGACTGGCGAGTCTTCCCGGAGCGCTCTTCCTCGGGGATGTGACCGCCCATCGCTCCACTAGCTAGCCGCGAACGAGCAAGAAGCTCGTGGCGGCAAACGACAGCCGATTGTTCGGAAAATCGAGCGCGCGCCAGGCGCAAGTAAGCGTGCCGTGGATCGTTGCTGCGCGATTGCTAAACCTGTAAAACCCGAGAGTATCCGAACATTCGCGCTGGGTTTTCCTCGATGCAATCGCTGTACGGTCTCGTGGTCTATCTCGTCGGCAACGGGCTTGCCGGTGTCTCATCGCTGTTGGCCGTCGTCGTCACGTTCGGGGCTCTTTGGGCCGTCGGGCGCTTGTGCAGTGCGCGAGAGGCGCCGCTCGCGACCCTGGCCGGTTGGGGCTTGGTCTACCTGGTGTCGATACTCGCCGCGATTGCGGGACTGACCAACCTCAAGCTCACGCTTGGCTTCCTCGGTCTAGCGACCGTCGCTTCTTTCGTAGTGCATGGATTCCCCGTGCGAAGCTCGCGAAGCTGGCCGACCCTGCTGCTTGTGGTCCCGCTTTTCGCGTTCGCAACGATGCTTCCCTCGTTCTATTGGGACAGCTATTCCCATTGGTTGCCGAACGCCCTTTATGTCGTGCAGACCGATCGCTTTCTGACTGGGCTATTCGAAGGTTTTCCGTCGACCCATCCCACGTATCCGCCGGCCACGTCTCTCATCATCTACTTCGCAAGCTGCCTCACTGGTGAATTCGCGGAGAACGCGGGGCTGCTGACGAACGTCACGCTATCGCTGATCGCGATTGCCTATGTCAACGCTTTGCTACGCAGGAGCTTGGCAAACGTCGGGCTGATCTATGGAGAGGACTGGCTCACACGGATGTGGTTTTCGTGCTTCGCATTTGCGGCGATCGTCCTCCTCAATCCAAGCATCCAGTGGGTCCACTACTGGTCGACACTCGCGGAGCCCGTGATAGCTGTCGTTGTCTTGATCACGATTTGCGCCTGGTGCGAGTACCTCGTGACGGGAGGCGGACGGCTGGACGAACAGCCGGCGGGCCGGACGTCGCGGCCAATGGGCCCCGCGGGCGATCTCGCCGTGTTGTTCACGCTCGGCGTGCTGATCGGCGGCATCAAGCACAGCGGCTGGCAGGCCACCGTGGTAATGACATGTGCGATTGGGATGGCGAGCATGCTTCGCGGCATCCCGGCGCGAAGGTGGGTAGTGTCGGCCTTGGCGATCTGCTCAGGCACCGCAATCGCATGGGCTGTTTGGAAATACTACCTCGTTACACAGCTTCCGCTTCGCGACCAATTCTCCATACATCCGCTGAGTATCTGGCGGTGGGATCTCCTCACAGCACTGCTGGTTGCTGTTGTAGAAGACGTGAAGACATTTTGGATCTATTACGCGATGTTGGTAAGCGCCTTGATGGCTGGGATTGCTGCGCTGTTCAGGCCGGTATCGCGGAGCTCACCGATTCATTTGATGCTCGCCGTCGCGTCGCTCGGGATGCTGGGGCATTTCGCGTCCTTGATGGCCGCGTACCTAGGAACCGGCTTCGAGGAGTGGGAGATCCGAAGGGCGGCATCTCTGCAGCGATACACGACTCAATTCGGCTTTTCCGTCATTGCGATCGGATTCGTAGCGTTGGCGACGAAGGTGCTGCCGATGCTGCACCGCGTGCTCAGTGCTCCGAAGCTCCGCCGCCGTAACGCTTTCGTAGGGTTTGGCGCATTGGCCGTGCTCTACCTCGGGCTGTGTATCTATCCGACGCTGAGCTACGCCCGGTATTTCTACGAATACCAATCGAAGTCACGCGATCCGGCAGCTAGAGCGCTGGCATTCATTCCCGATGCCGGCCGAGTAGCGATCATAGGAGAGGAGTGGTCGGTACTCCTTGCAAGATACGCTTCATTGGACGTCGGGCTTCGCGAACGGCCAGTGATCGTGTCCTGGGATCTCGCGTGGGCGCGTGACCACTTACCGCTAGCCGAGTCCCGAATTAGCGAGTGGATGAGTGATCGGACCGTCGACTACATACTGCTGTTAGATGCCCCCGATATCGCCGTTGCTCTGGGTCTCTCGTCGGAACGAGATCATCTTTGGGATAGAGCGGCGGGGGCGTGGCGGGCTATCGACACGGGCCGGTTGCCCGCAACCAAGTAGCTCGGTCTACATCCAACCTGGCGGAAGCACGAGGGCTAGTTTCCGTGACAACATTGGGGCCAGCGTGCGGGAATAGGCCGAGGTGACGTAGTTGTCATCTCGGTACACCATCAGGTTGCCGATCACAGGGGGCAAATCGCTTCGTTACAGAAGTACTCGCTCATATCGATGAAATTCACGTTGGGTGATCGCTCGCCCACGTCGTGGAGCGGGCTCGTCGATGCGAGCATGTTTGCCGTCGTTTGCGCGCAGCTTGGCGAATCGCGCCCCTTTCTATCGACGCATTCTGGAACCCAGAATCTCATCCATGGCGTATCGCGAATGGCAACGACGCTGATTCCCGCTGCGTGCAACTGATCCCAGCGGCTCAAGAAGCCTGACGGCACGTGGTCCTGTGCGCCCGAGCCGTGCGTAGCTGTCGTGAAAACCACCTCGGGACGATCCTCCAGCAGAATCTTGAGTGTGTGTTCATTCCATTGCTTACAACGCAAATCTTGCTCGATCTCTTCTGTCTCATCGCTGAACAGACACTTGCGTCTTGTGTACATCACGATGCGCCAACCGTGCGTCTTTGCAATGAGCTCGAGTGCCGGGAGCCAATGAGCGGAATGCGGCCCCACGAGTGCGAGCGTGCGCGAGGAGCTGCGGTCGCCGTAAGCGCAATCGAGTCCATGCCCACGCCGGTCGGGATTGGACCGATAACACGCGTCCTGCGGGGTCACAGGCGGATCGTCAAAGACCGCGAGCATACCGGGGTAAATCGGGGCTCCCGGCCTCCCTTTGAACTGATAACCGGCTTCGAGCGCAAGGGCACCGGGGTAGTCCGGATCCTCCACTGCAATTGGCCGCTCGTCGTGGGTTTTCTGTTGGAGAAAGTAACCACCCCAAACCAGGCTGACCAGTAGCGCTGGGGATGAAGCGCGGACAACGAAAGCGGTGAGATCGCGCGTCTTTGCGAAACTGCCCTGCGAGAAGCGCAGGGGGTTCTCGAGGAACCGCGTGCTGATCGCGGCGAGCACAATCGACGCTGTTAGCACTCCCAGTCCGTCGATCAACTCGATGGGCGCCTGGTCGTTGAACCATCGATAGAAAATCAAGACCGGCCAATGCCACAAGTAGATGCCGTAGGAAATGCCTCCGAGGTACACCAGCGGTCTCGACACCAGCAACCGATCCGCGCCGAAGGCACTCCCGCTGGTACCAGCCAGCACGATCAATACGGCGCAACACACGGGCAGCAGCGCTGCATAACCGGGGAATGCCTCCGACACCTGAAAGATCGCCCCACATGCGATGATCCCAACGAGACCGACCCAGCTGAAGACGACGCGGACTTCCGTGCGCAAATTGACGTTGGGTAGTACGGCGCACAAAGCACCGAGACAAAACTCCCACAACCGCGCCGGGGTAGCGAAGTAAGTGAACGGTTGGTTGTGGCGTGTAGCGACGATCGAGAGGGCGAACGACACGAGGAAGAGTGCCGCAATCACCCGGGCCAAGGTGATTCTAGCGCCCGCGCCGAAGCGTGCGGCCAGCGCGACCGACGAGGCGACAACGATCGGCCACAGCAAGTAGAACTGCCCCTGTACCGAGAGTGCCCAATAGTGTTGGACGGGGCTGTCTCGCTCCAGCTCGAGCCGCGAGCCAAATGTGGCGAACGCGGCCTGCCAATTCTCGACGTAGAAGATAGACGCGACGGTCTGTCGAATGGTCTCGTCCCAGAGAGGCCGAGGTAGCCAGATCACGGAGGCGACCGCGATCGTGACTAAAACCAGCATCGCGGTCGGCAGCAGACGTCGCGCCATGCCTCCCCAGAACTTCAGGAAGTCGATTCGCCCCGTGGTATCGATCTGCCGCAGGAGCGTCGACGTGATGAGGAAGCCAGACACCGCGAAAAATACATCGACGCCGCCCGACACGCGGCTGAACCAGATGTGATATGTGGCCACTAACAGCGACGCGACCGCGCGCAGACCCTGAATCTCGGGTCGGTAGCCAGCTGTTTTCGCGAGCGCTTGTCCGGAGGTGATCACCGGTTCCACTCGGCGGCCGCAGGCCGGAAAGAAGTGGACATGAATCTATTCATCCATGAACTATGTTGAATTGTAGAGACATTCGACGAAATGGACCATAGTCTAAACGTCGCGCGCAGACTCGATGCGTCCGTCGCGAGCCAACGTCGCGGCTCGTCGAGAATCTAGATTGAGGACGCGCGAGCTGCGGTTTTCGTGCTTCGGTCCCGACTCGGTCTGTCGCCAAGGGATACGACCGCCCTCAACGTCTTTTCATCGGCGCCGAGCCGTGGAACCGGCGTGGTATGCACCACGACGACGCGGACTCACATCGAGACGCTCATGGATTGCCTGTGTCGATGGTTTTCACGCCGCCAAGCGCGTCGTAGAACCGGAGGACGCGTGAACGAGCTCGCGAACCTCGCGGAGCGGTTCGGTGCGGACATCGAACAGGTGCGCGTCGGCATCGGCTCGGATCCGCGGAACGGCTACTCATTCATATACCCCGGGCTGGCCACGGTGCCGGCAAAACATCGCCGCCGCTCGGTGCGAGACGTCGTCGCGGCGATCGTTGCACTTGCGCGGATTTAAGAGATTGATCTCCGCGCGACTTTACAGAATCCATTCGGCCTCGAGGTGCGAAGACCCCCAGGAGCGCCCTGAGGGCAGGGTACTTATGTCAATAAAGATCAATGCACTGGCCAAACTAGTTAATACCGGACTCGAATGCTGGACGGGGCTAGGGCGCAGGCGTTGGGATCCACGGACAGTTGTCCATAACTCGGCGCCAGTGCGCAGAATCCGCTCAACATAAACAAGCGACACCGTCGGCGCGTGCGAAAAGCAACGAGTCTCATCGTTCGCCGCGCGCTATCACGAAGTCGGCTTTTCAGGCAACAACTCATGGCTCGCCCGTTGCTCATCGACGTGCCGTTGCGCTCTGCTTGCGACGTGCTCCGCCCTCATCGCCGCCTGTGGCGACGATGCGGAAGTGCAGCAAACGAGCGTGTCACCGCCGCCGGTAGTCGACCAGTCTACCCTCGCGCCAGCCCGACGCCGACGAATGCGCCACCGACGATCTCGGGAACTCCGCAGACGTCAGCGACGCGGGGCGTGCCCTACCACTTCGCTCCCGTCGCAAGCGATGCGAACAACGATCCGCTGACGTTCACCGTCGCGCACCTGCCTTCCTGGGCGGTGTTCAGCACGTCGACGGGTGAGCTCGACGGCATGCCGACATCGGGCACATTCGAAGACATCGTCATCAGCGTCAGCGACGGGCAGGATCGCGCGTCTCTTGCGCCATTCACGATCCGCGTCGCGGACGCGGTGAAGGCGAACTCACCGCCATCGATCACGGGCTCGCCGCCGACGACGGTTGCGGCCGGCCAACGCTATTCGTTCCTACCGGGAGCGAGCGATACGGACGGTGACCCGCTCACGTTCTCCGTCAGCAACCCGCCGGCCTGGGCCACTTTCTCGCCGGGCACCGGCGAGCTCAGCGGCACGCCGTCCGCCGCGAACGTCGGCACGTTCGTCGACGTCGTGATCCGCGTGAGCGATGGAATGGACGAAGGTTCTCTGCCCGCCTTTCACGATTACGGTCGCGAGTACCGCAGCGAGCAACGCGCCGCCGGTGATCTCCGGCAGCCCACCGACCACGGTGAGGGCCGGGCAAATTTACAGCTTCACGCCGACCGCGAGCGATCCGGATGGCAACCCGCTGACCTTCGTCGTCGCGAATCTGCCGTCTTGGGCTCACTTCAACGCGGCGAACGGCAAGATCGACGGTACGCCCACCGCGAGTCACGTCGGGGCCTACGACAACGTCACGATCAGCGTGAGCGACGGGCGGACGAGCGCGTCGCTCGCGGCGTTCAAGATCGTCGTGGTCCCGGCCACGAACAGCAATTCGCTGCCGACGATAGCGGGCACCCCGTCTACCACGGTGACCACGGACCAAGCCTATGCGTTCACGCCGACCGCGACCGACGCCGACGGCGATTCGCTGACCTTCACTGCCAACAACCTGCCCGGATGGGCCACCCTCAATACATCGACTGGCCGGATCAGCGGCACGCCGTCCACGGCCAACGTCGGGACATACAGCAACATCCAAATTCGCGTGAGCGACGGCCAAGCGAACGCGTCGCTCGCGCCGTTCAGCATCACGGTTCGGTTGGGGAATCGCGCACCCGTGATCACCGGCAATCCCGCCGACGGCGGTGACCTCCGGACAGAGCGTACTCGTTCACGCCGACCGCGAGCGACCCCGACGGCAACTCGCTCACGTTCAGCATCACGGGTCGCCCCGCGTGGGCGACATTCAGCCCGACCACCGGTCGCCTCGAGGGCACGCCGTCCGCCGCGGGCACGTTCAGCGGCATCAGGATCAGCGTGAGCGACGGCCAGGCGACCGCGTCGCTCGCGGCGTTCAGCATCTCCGTGCAAGCGGCGAATCGTGCGCCCGTCATCTCGGGCGTGCCGACGACGACCGTTCTCGCGGGCCAGAGCTATTCCTTCACGCCGAACGGCAGCGATCCGGACAGTGATCCGTTGACGTTCGCCGTCAGCAACTTGCCGAGTTGGGCCAGCTTCAGCACGAGCACGGGACGCATCTCCGGGACGCCCACGAGCGCAAACGTCGGCACCTACAGCAACATCGTGATCAGCGCCAGCGACGGCCGTACGACCTCTTCGCTTCAGCCGCTTGCGATCACCGTCACGGCGGTGACCAACGGATCGGCGACTCTGTCGTGGACGCCGCCGACGCGGAACACCGATGGCTCTGCGTTGCAAAACCTCGCGGGTTACCGGATCTACTGGGGCACGTCGCAAGCGAACTTGTCGAACTCGACGACGATCAACAATCCGGGCCTGTCGTCCTACGTGGTCGAGCAATTGTCGCCGGCGATTTGGTACTTCTCCGTGTCGGCGTTGAATGCCCAGGGCGTCGAGAGCTCGCATTCGAACGTCGCGTCGAAAACGATTCCGTAGCCGAGGCGTGCCGCCAGGCGCGCTCATTTCCTTCGCATAGACTCGACCGACGTGCGCGCGTGCTCGCGGCCCGCGACGAACCGGAAACGCTGACGCACGCCGCTGACACACGCTCCGCGCCAATCAGAACCATTATGGAAAATAAGAGCTTGGGACGGTTTGATTTGGCGCTGTCTCAGGTATCACAATGCGGTTGGTCCCCGTCGCCAACGACAACAACAACACGGACGTCCAGGAATGCGGGCTCAAACCACGGCCTCCTTTGCCGTCGCCTCGATCGTCATCCTGGTCGCCGGCGCCGCGTACGCGAGCGGTCAGGCCCCGGTCGCCGTAGCGGACTCCGCGACTGTCAGTCGGGGAGGGCAGGTCACCGTGCTCAACAACGGGAACACGAGTGTCCTCGCAAACGACACCGACCAGGAGCGCGATAAGCTCACGGCGGAGCTCACGCGCGCTCCGACGCGCGGCTCCGTAACCCTGCGTCCCGACGGCACCTTCGTCTACACGCACAATGGCTCTTCGAACTCGAGCGACGAGTTCCGCTATCGCGCGTTCGACGGAACGCGGCGTTCGTCCGAGGTGAGGGTCACGATCACGGTTACGGCCGCCCCCGTCGCGCCGCGCATCGTCGGGCAGCGGACGCTCACGACTCCCGAAGACACGCGGTTGACGATCACCCTGCAAGATCTCACGGTCCAGGATTCCGACAGCCCCTATCCCGGCAGCTTCTCCCTGATCCTTCGCGATGGCGACCACTTTTCCCTGCAGGGCGCGTCGGTCGTGCCGGACGCGGACTTCAACGGGACGTTGACCGTCCCGACGCGTGTCAACGATGGCCGCGCCGACAGCAATGAGTTTCCGCTCAGCGTTACAGTGCAGCCCGTCAACGATTCGCCGCTCGTGAAGCAGACGCCGGCCGACCAGCTCGCGACGGAGGGCGAAGCCTTCAGGTTCGATCTCGCGCCTTTGTTCAGCGACGTCGACGCCGGTGACTCGCTCACGTTCGCGGCGAGCGGATTGCCGCCGAGCGGCTCCTTGAAGCTCAGCACTGCGGGGACGCTCAGCGGGACTCCGCTCGCGATCGACACGCAGACGTTGCTCTATCGAGTGGTCGTGACCGCCCGAGACCGCGCCGGGGCGTCTGCGGCGACTCAGTTCTCCCTCACGGTTCGCTCGCGCCGCGCCGACGTCAGTGTCCGCATCACGGCAGATCCGGATCCAGCCACCATTGCAACGCCGCCGCAATGGCTGCTTGAGACGGCGAATACGTCGACGAGCACGTCCGACGCGACCACGTTGACCGCCGACTGGCGGTCGACGGGCGGCACGGTAACTCTCACGACGACTTCGGACTGCACGCTCGCCGACAACGGGACTTCGCGGGTTCACCTGCAGTGCAGGATCGGGGCTCTCGCACCGGGTGCCGTCGCCGTCGCGCGGATCCAGAGCGCGCAGACGACGCCCGGCGATCAAGCGGTGCGCGCGCGCATCGATCTCGCGGACGCAAACCCGGGTAACAACGAGGCGTTCAAGAGCCTGAATCTAGCCGCAACGTTCAGCCGCGATCCCGCGCAGCGCCTGCTCGGCACCGGCACGGACCTCGCGGTCGGTGATATCGACGGCGACCGGCGTCCCGATCTCGCCGCCGTGGGCGATCGAGTCAGAGTCTTCTTCAACACCGGGGCCAAGACGCTCGACTCAACCGCCGTAAGCCCGCCCGGCGCAAGCGCGGGTGAAGTCGTTGCATTGCTCGACTGGAATCGCGATACGCGTGTCGATGTCGCCGTGCTGCGCAGCGATGGCACTGCCGGGCACGTCTTTCCCGGCGATGGCGCACGCGGTTTTGCAGCAGGAACGCTTTTACCGGCGATCGCCGCGCGGGCGGTGGCCGTCGTCGACACTAACCTCGATGGTCTGAACGAGCTCGCCGTCACGGGAGCCGCCGGTACGGCGATTCTCGCGCCCGGCACGAATCCGACGATCGTCGATGCCCGCGCGGGCAGGGCGCTCGCCACCGGCGATTTCAACGGCGACGGCCGCATGGACCTCGCGGCTGCGCTCGACGCCGGCGGCGTGGCGGTGCTCGAAAGCACCGGCGTCGGGTCGTTCACCGTTCGAACGTTGTCGGGACTCGGCGTCGTCGTCGCCATCGCTGCCGGAGACGTGAGCGGCGACGACGCGCCCGATCTCTTGCTCGCGATCGATTCGGGGAGCGCCGACGCGCCCGAGAACGCCGTACTCCGCAACGACCGCAATGGCACCTTCTCCTCGATGCTGCGCTTCGGAGCGACGAAAACGGCACAGCTCCTCGTCGCCGACGTCAACGGAGACCGTTTGGCGGACGTGCTCGCGCTCAACGCGACCGGCGTGCATCAGGTGTATTTCGGCGACCGCACGCCAGCTCTGGCGCTGCAGACGGAGTTCTTGCTTGACCCCGGCACGACGACCGCCGAGCTCGCGGACCTCGACGCGGATGGCATGCCGGACCTGTTCGTCGCCGGCGCCGCCGCGCCGAACATGCTCGTACTGCGCAACAGCGGTATCGGCCGGTTCGGCCTCGGCGACGTGTCGCCGCCCTTGCTCAAGCTCGTGGGCGACGCGACCGTGAGCGTCAAGGCAACCAGCGCGTACGTAGACCCCGGCGCCACGGCGATCGACGAAGTGTCCGGCGATCTGACCCCGAGCATCGTCGTGAAGAACCCGGTGAACACCGCGATTATCGGCTCCTACCGAGTCAGTTACGACGTGACCGACCGGGCTGGCAACAGCGCCGCGACCGTCTTTCGCACGGTCAACGTAGAGGCTGCGACGGAAGGCGGCGGCGGTGGCGGCTCCGCTGGTTTCCGTGAGCTCGCGGCGCTAGCAGCACTACTGCTTTGGGCGCTCGCGACGCGGCGTCGCGCGCGAGTCTAGCGGCCGTAGCTCGAAGACCGTCCCGCGGACCCGCGCTAGATCTTCTGCGGGATCGCGGCGTCGACCGTCGCCGCGAGCTCCCCTTGCGCGAGTCGCACGTCGATTGCGGTGCCGGCCGTGACCGTTGCTGCATCGGTGATCAGCGTCCCGTCGCGGCGCGCAACGATCGCGTAGCCGCGCTGCAGCGTGGCGAGCGGGCTCAGAGACGTCAGCGAGCGCTCTGCAAGCGCGACGCGTTGTTGCGCGCGCTCGAGGTTGCGCAGCACTCCACGCCGTAACCTCTCCGCGGCCCAGCGCGCCCGCTCGCGCACCTTCGCGAGCAGGTGCCTGGGCGTAGCGTGGGCGACCGAAGTCGCGAGACGCCCGATCTGCAGCTTGCGCTTCGCGACCAGGCGCTCGATGGCGCGGCGCAGCCGCGCTTCGAGCTCGTCGAGACGTTGATGCTGCTCGCGCAGTCGAATGCCGGGATGGCAGCGCGACAGCCGATGCGCGAGCGTCGCGAAGTGCCGCTGCTCCGTCCCGAGCCGCCGCCGTGCTCCGTAAACGATCTGCTGCTCGAGCCGCCCGAAGCGCGTGAGCCATTCCGTTTGATCCGGCACCGCGAGCTCGGCCGCCTGCGAGGGCGTCGGTGCGCGCAGGTCCGCTGCGAAGTCCGCGATCGTGAAGTCGATCTCGTGGCCGACGCCGACGATGATGGGCAGCTCGAGTGCGGCGATCGTGCGCGCGACGCTCTCCTCATTGAACGCCCAGAGGTCCTCGAGAGAGCCGCCGCCGCGCGTGAGGATCAAGACGTCGCAGTCAGCTCGTTTGTCCGCGAGCTTGAGGGTACGACAGATCTCGTCCGCCGCGCCCGCGCCTTGGACGGAGGTCGGATAGATCAACACGGCGGTACCCGGAAAGCGCCGCCGCAACGCGATCAGCACGTCGCGAAGCGCCGCGCCCGACGGCGACGTGATCACGCCGATGCGCCGCGGCAGCCGCGGAGGCTTGAGCTTGCGCGCCGCGTCGAACAACCCTTCGGCCGCGAGCTTGCGTTTCAGCTCCTCGAAGCGCCTGCGAAGAGCTCCTTCGCCCGCTTCCTCTGCGTACTCGGCGATCAGCTGGTACTCGCCGCGTGCCTCGTACAAGCTCACTCGGCCGCGCACGAGGATCTGCTGGCCGTTCGCGAGCTCGAACCCCAACCCCCGGTTGCTCATCCGGAACATTGCGCAGCGTATTTGGGCTTGCGCGTCCTTGAGCGACCAGTAGAGATGACCCGAGGAAGGCCGCGACAGATTCGAGATTTCGCCTTCGACCCAGACGACACCGAGCGTGCCTTCGATCAGCAGCTTCGCCTCGCGATTCAGGCCAGAGACCGAGAGAATCCGCCGTTCTTCGAACGGCAGCTGGAGGGAGTCGCCGCTGCGCATTGGTGGGCAGTATACGGCCGAGCTTGGGCATTTACCCGGCTAGCCTCGATCGGTAAACTGCCGCGCTCAACTCCCCCCGGAGGTCCCATGCGGATCATTCACGAGGCGCTCACCTTCGACGACGTCCTCCTCGAGCCCGCTTACTCCGATTTTTTGCCGCGCGAAGTCCAGCTCAAGACTCAACTCACGCGCACGCTGACGCTGAACATCCCGCTCGTCTCGTCCGCGATGGACACCGTCACCGAGGCGCGGCTCGCGATTACGCTCGCGCAGGAAGGCGGCATCGGCATCATCCACAAGAACATGCCGCCGAAAGATCAGGCGCGCCAGGTCGATCAGGTCAAGAAGTTCGAGAGCGGCGTGATCCACGATCCGATCACCGTGTCGCCCGACGCGACGATCCGCCAAGTCATCGATCTCACGCGCTCGAAGAACATCTCGGGCGTGCCGGTGGTCGAGGGTGAGGACCTCGTGGGCATCGTGACGCACCGCGATCTCAGGTTCGAGACGCAGCGCGATGCGGCGGTCTCTTCCGTGATGACACCGAAAGAACGGCTGATCACCGTGAACGAGGGCGCGGGCAAGGACGAGGTGCTCGGGCTGTTCCACCGCCACCGCATCGAGAAGGTGCTCGTCGTCGACAAGGCGTTCAAGTTGCGCGGCATGATCACCGTGAAGGACATCCAAAAGGCTCACGACTATCCGTACGCTTGCAAGGATGCGCGCGGCGCGCTGCGGGTCGGCGCTGCGGTCGGCACTTCGATGGACACCGACGAGCGCGTCGCTCTTCTCATCGAGGCCGGCGTCGACGTCGTGATCGTCGATACCGCGCACGGCCACTCGAAGAACGTGATCGAAAAAGTGAGCGCGCTCAAACGCGCATATCCCCAACTACAGCTCATCGCCGGCAACGTCGTCACCGCCGATGGCGCGAAAGCGCTCATCGACGCGGGCGTGGACGGCGTCAAGGTCGGCGTCGGTCCGGGCTCGATCTGCACGACGCGGATCGTCGCCGGCGTCGGCATTCCACAGATCACGGCGGTCGCCGAGGTCGCGGACGCGCTCGAGGGCACCGGCGTGCCCTGCATCGCCGACGGCGGCGTCCGCTATTCCGGCGACATCGCGAAAGCAATCGCGGCCGGCGCGCATTCGACGATGCTCGGCGGGCTGTTCGCGGGCACCGAGGAGTCGCCCGGAGAGGTCGAGCTCTACCAAGGGCGATCGTACAAGTCCTACCGCGGCATGGGCTCGCTCGGTGCAATGGCGCAACGTCACGGATCGTCCGATCGCTATTTTCAAGACGCATCAGCGGAGCTAGAGAAGCTCGTGCCGGAAGGCATCGAAGGCCGAGTGCCGTACAAGGGCAGCCTCGTCGCGATCGTGCATCAGCTGATGGGCGGGTTGCGCGCCGCGATGGGATATACGGGCTGCCGCAACATTACGGAGATGCGCACCAAGCCCAAGTTCGTGCGAATCACCGGCGCAGGCCGGCGCGAGAGTCACGTGCACGACGTGACCATCACGAAAGAACCCCCGAATTACCGGTCCGAGCTGTGAGCGCGGCCGTTACGCACGATCCAGGCATGGAAGCAGCACCGAACGCGGCGAAAATCCTCGTCATCGACTTCGGCGGGCAATACACGCAGCTGATCGCCCGCCGCGTGCGCGAGGTCGGCGTGTATAGCGAGATATTGCCTTTTGACGCCACCGCCGAGCAGATCGACGGGCTCGCGCCCGCGGGCATCATTCTCTCGGGTGGGCCGGAGTCCGTCGGCGCCGCAGGCTCGCCGCAGATCAGCGACGCGATCCTTGCGCCGCGCATTCCCGTGCTCGGTATCTGCTACGGCATGCAGGCGCTCGCTGCGAAGCTCGGCGGCGCCGTCGAGACGGCGGACCATCGCGAGTACGGCTACGCGGAAGTGAAGCTCGCGGGCACCGATCCGCTGCTCAAGGGGCTCGCTAAACCCGACGCGGATTTGAAGGTGTGGATGAGCCACGGCGATCGCGTCGAGAAACTGCCGCCCGGGTTCACCGCGATCGCGTCGTCGGCCAATTCGCCGCTCGCTGCGATGGCCGACCTGAAGCGCAAGATCTACGCGCTGCAGTTTCATCCCGAGGTCACGCACACGGAGCAGGGCCTCGAGATCATCCGCCGGTTCGTGCTCGAGATCTGCGGTTGCGAGCCGAACTGGACGCCGAAGAACATCATCGCCGAGCACATCGAGAATATCCGCGCGAGGGTGGGCAAGGACCGCGTGTTGCTCGGGCTCTCGGGTGGCGTCGACTCGTCCGTCGTCGCGGCGCTCCTGCACGCGGCGATCGGCGAGCAGCTCACGTGCGTGTTCGTGGACACCGGCCTGCTGCGCCTCCACGAAGGCGACCAGGTCATGGACGTGTTCCAGAAGCACCTCGGTGCGAACGTGATCCGCGTAAACGCCGAAGCCACCTTTCTCGCGGGGCTCGCAGGCGTCGCCGATCCCGAAGAGAAGCGCAAGATCATCGGCCGCTTGTTCGTCGAGGTGTTCGATCAGGAGGCGAGCAAGATCAAGGACGTGCACTGGCTTGCGCAGGGCACGATCTATCCCGACGTGATCGAGTCGGCTGGCGCCGCGACCGGCAAAGCGCACTTGATCAAGTCGCATCACAACGTCGGCGGACTGCCCGCGCGGATGAAGCTCAAGCTCGTCGAGCCGCTGCGCGATCTGTTCAAGGACGAGGTGCGCAAGATCGGAGCGGAGCTTGGGCTTCCGCCGTCGCTCATCGGGCGCCATCCGTTCCCGGGGCCGGGCCTCGGCGTCCGGATTCTCGGGCCGGTGAAGAAGGAGTACGCGGACCTACTGCGGCGCGCCGACCATATCTTCATCTCGGAGCTCCGGACGCAGGGCCTCTACGACACCGTGAGCCAGGCGTTCGCCGTGTTCTTGCCCGTGAAGTCCGTTGGCGTGCTGGGCGACGCGCGCAAGTACGACTACGTCGTTGCGCTGCGGGCCGTGGAGACCGTCGACTTCATGACCGCACGCTGGTCGCGTCTGCCGTACGACTTCCTCGACCACGTATCGCGCCGCATCATCAACGAGGTGCCCGGAATCTCGCGCGTGACGTACGACATCTCAGGCAAGCCGCCCGCGACAATCGAGTGGGAGTGACCGTCAGCCTAGCAAGGCGCTCAGCTGTTCGATTTCATCGAGATGGTCGGCGGCGAGCGATCCACAAGTCTGGCGAGTGGTGCGCTGAGCTCAAGGCCGCTACCATCCCGCGGCTAACCCCTGAACCCACCTAAAAAAAGCCGCTGCCACCATGCTCAAGCTAACTCGATCGATTCGTCTTTCGATGACGGTGCTCTGCTCAGGGCTCCTGTCGGCTCCGTACGCCTCCGGCCAAGGAACGTACGACGATGTCTTGCTCGGCTTCAAAAGACTGTTCGCTGTCAACGAGATCGCGGCGCTCAACGAGCCGTACGTCGGCGTCACGACGTCGGCTGGTGTTGTCTCTGGCCTGTTCCCCATCGAAGCGACGGGCGTATCCACGGCACCGATCAGCTCGGCCGCCGAGAAATTTCTCGCGACGCTCACGCGAGCACAACAGATCAAGACGGTCTTCGCCGTCGACGATGCCGAATGGCGCCGATGGTCGAACGTGGACAACGGCATCTACGTTCGGCAAGGCGTCAGTCTCGAGGAGATGACCTCGCCGCAACGCGACGCCGCGTTCGATTTGATGCGTGTGTCTTTGAGCGCCAAAGGCCTGCAGCTCAGTCTCGACATCATGAAAACGGACCAAACGCTGCGCGAGATCAACAAGGACGAGCTTCGCTACGGTGAGCAGAAATACTTCTTCACGCTGATGGGCCTTCCGTCGCCCACGGAGCCCTGGGGTTGGCAATTAGATGGCCATCACTTGATCGTCAACTTTTTCGTGTTGCGCGATCAAGTCGTGATGACGCCGGTGTTCATGGGCGGCGAGCCTATCGTCACGGAGTCGGGTAAGTACGCCGGCAACTCCATCCTGCAGGACGAGCAGAATAACGCCCTCGCGCTGCTGCAATCGTTGAACGGGGAGCAGCGCAAGGCCACGATTCTCGGTGTCGACAAGAGTCACGACTTCCTCGTGGCCGGCGCCGGGCGTGACAACGTCTTGATCGATTACGCCGGCGTGCGAGCCTCATCGCTCGATCCCGACCAAAAGCTCGCGCTGCTCGAGCTCATTAACCTGTTCGTCGGCAATCTGCGCGACGAGCACGCGCGTATCAAGCTCGATCAGGTTCAGTTACATCTGAACGATACGTACTTCGCATGGATTGGCGGAAGCGACGCGAACGCAGTGTTCTACTACCGGATCCAAAGTCCCGTCATCTTGATCGAATTCGACCACCAAGGTCCCATCGGCATGCAGGGCCAACTGCCGCCGGGTGTGCCCACTCGACAGCACATCCACACGATCGTGCGCACGCCGAACGGCAACGACTACGGCAAGGACTTGCTGCGTCAGCACCTCGAACAGCATCCGCACGGTTCGGCTGCGCTTTGAGGTGCGTCTGCGCTGGGCTCAACAAGCGCGTCGGACCCATGTCGGAACCTTGCGGTGCGTACTGCGAAATCTGAGCGAACTGCCGACAGCTAAGAATCGAACAGCGGCGACAGGGTGATGAAGAAAATCGGTTTCCTATCGTTCGGGCACTGGACGGCGTCGCCGCACTCGCAGGTTCGCACGGGGGCGGACGCACTCACGCAGTCGATCGAGCTCGCGGTCGCCGCCGAGGAGCTCGGCGCCGACGGCGCGTACTTCCGTGTGCACCACTTCGCGCGTCAGCTCGGCTCGCCGTTCCCTCTGCTCGCCGCGGTGGGGGCGCGCACGAAGAAGATCGAGATCGGCACGGCCGTCATCGACATGCGCTACGAGAATCCTTTGTACATGGCCGAAGACGCGGGCGCCGCCGACCTGATCGCGGGCGGTAGGCTCCAGCTCGGCATCAGCCGCGGGTCGCCGGAGCAAGTGATCGAGGGCTGGCGATACTTCGGTTACGCGCCGCAGGAGGGCCAGACCGACGCCGACATGGCGCGCCGTCATGCGGAGGTGTTCCTCGAGGTGCTCAAGGGCGAGGGTTTCGCGCAACCGAATCCGCGGCCGATGTTCCCGAATCCGCCCGGGCTCTTGCGTGTGGAGCCGCACTCGGAAGGCTTAAGCGAGCGGATCTGGTGGGGCTCGAGCTCGAACGCCACGTCCGAGTGGGCCGCCCAGCTCGGCTTGAACCTCCAGAGCTCCACGCTGAAGACCGACGAGAGCGGCGAGCCGTTGCACGTGCAGCAGCGCAAGCAGATCGAAGCGTACCGCGAGGCTTGGAAGAAGGCCGGGCACAAACGCGAGCCGCGCGTGTCGGTAAGCCGCAGTATTTTCGCGCTCGTAGACGACCGCGATCGCGCGTACTTCGGCGGCCGCGGCGGCGAGGAGCAGGACCAGATCGGCTACATCGACCCGACTACCCGCGCGATCTTCGGCCGTTCGTACGCGGCCGAGCCCGGGGCGCTCGTGAAGCAGCTCGCGGCCGACGAGGCCATTGCGGCTGCCGACACGCTGTTGCTCACGGTGCCGAACCAGCTCGGAGTCGACTACAACGCTCACGCGCTCGAGAGCATCCTCAAGTACGTTGCGCCGGAGCTCGGCTGGCGCTGAGCAGCGGTCGCCCACCCGCGAACCGATTCGACGGTATTGATGGTCGCGGTTCTCTGCGCCTACAGGGCAGCGAAGCGAGCAGTGCCATAATGCTGGCCGTGAAAACGGTAGCCGCAACGAGGTACGTCACGCCGCTGCGTGAAGGCGGATCGCTACCCGCGATCATCGAAGCCGACGACGACGGCATGTACGTGCTGAAGTTCCGCGGCGCGGGACAAGGGCCGAAGGCGCTCGCGGCAGAGCTGCTCGCCGGAGAACTGGCGCGCGCCGCAGGACTGCCGGTGCCCACGATCGTCTTGGCGGAACTAGATCGCGATCTCGCGCGCACGGAGCCCGACCCCGAGATTCAAAGTTTGATCCGCGCGAGCGCGGGCCTGAACTTCGCGATCGACTACCTGCCGGGCGCGGTAACATTCGATCCCGTGACGGAGACTCCGTCGGCGGAGCTCGCGTCTGCCATCGTCTGGTTCGATGCGTTCGTCACGAACGTAGACCGCACCGCGCGCAATACCAATCTGCTGATGTGGCATCGGCGGCTCTGGCTCATCGATCACGGCGCGGCGCTCTACTTTCATCATGCCTGGGACGACGATTTTATCGCGCACAGCCGAACGCCCTTCCCGATGATCAAGGATCACGTGTTGCTGCCTTTCGCCACGAAGCTCGAAGACGCGGATCGGCGGATGGCCGAGCGAATTACTCCAGGAGGCGATCGAGGCCGTCGTGGCATTGTTGCCTGATGCTTGGATGAGTGATGACGCGCCCGGAGGCGCGGCAAGGAGCCCGCAGGTATACGCGGAATATCTCAAGAGTCGTCTCGAATCGCGGCAAGCATTTCTCGAGGAGGCGATCCGTGCACGATCTCGTCACCTATGACTACGCGATAGTTCGCGTCGTGCCGAAGGTCGATCGCGCCGAGTTCGTCAACGTCGGTGTGATCGTGTCGTGTCCGGAGCGCGACCTTCTGCTCGCTAGAATCGAGCTCGACGAGCGACGGCTCATCGCGCTCGATTCCACGGTCGATCTCGAGTCGGTGCGGACGCATCTCGCGGCCATACCAACCATCTGCGTTGGAGGCGAGCAGGCGGGGCCGATCGGACGGCTATCGCAGCGCGAGCGGTTTTATTGGCTGGTCGCGCCGCGTAGCACGATCATTCAGATGTCACCTACGCATACAGGTTCGGCAACGGATCTCGAAGCGGTGGTGGAGCGATTGTTGAATACGATGGTGCGGCCGCCAGCCGGAGGCGGGCAATCGTCATGAGCGAAGTTGACCGGCTTGCGGCGCCGGCAGGACGGTCACTCGGGCAGCGAGAAACTCCAGGTGACCTTGTCTTCGCCGCCCGTTCGCGGCTCGCTCGAACTGCCCGAGATCGTGCGTGAGCTGGTCATCTCGCCGCTCCCGGATGCGGTGATCGGCGCGGCCGACCAGGGCGTCGTCTCCGACTTGTTCGGACCGTTGCAGCCGGAGTCGTCCCGGACCGTGGCGTTGCTGCCATCGACCCCGGGGATGTTCACATAGAACTGATAGAAGCCGTCACGTGCCTCGAGGCCGCCCTCGACTTCGACCGTGCCGGACGCCCCCGCTTTGTCCGTGTAGTGGACGTTGCACGGCCCGAGCGGTGAAGTCTGGTTGCTCACCCAGTCGCTCGTGAACGCCGACGAAATGCTCGCCGGACCGGTGATCGTCCACGCACCGTCGTCGACCTTGCTCAGCGAAACGCTGACGACGGCCGTGTACTCCTGGGTGATCACGCTCGATGTCCCGCCGCCGCTTTGCGTGACGCTCTCGCTCCATGTGCGCGTGATCGAGCCGTCTGGACCCCCGCCGCCTGCCGCCCCGGATCCTCCGCCCGGCTGACTACCCGGACCCGTCCCAGCCAAACACGTGGATGAGGACGGCGACGGCGCCGCCTGGTCCGACGTCACTTCCGCAGGGGTCGGACAGGGCGACAGACTCGCTGACTCGCTGGCAGTTTCCCCGCCGCAGGCCGACAGCACCGCGACGGCTAGTAGACCGAGGCAGAGGATCAGCGGACGCATCGGTCCCTCCTGCTCGACGATGCCGAGTCGAGGGCTCCGCGGATCGGGGCGCTGGTCCCGCCGCGTCGGCCGCCTTCACGGACAGTTTTTCCCCGCATTCGTCGATCGCTCTTCCTCGGGACCCCGCACAGCGGATAGGCAGTTGAACGACTTTTCCTGCCGGTGGCAACGGCGCGTAACGCCGATTGTGTCAAAGCCGCCGGCTGATCGCGAGCTTCGAGTAGCCGACACTGAGAGCAGCGTCCCTCGGCAGCGTGAGGCGTTAGCGCATCAGATCTCCGCTAGAATCGACTCATGCTCCAAAGCGTTGGCCGGTTTACGTTTCCGGCGGGCCGCCTCATCCTGCCAGACGTCTGCTGCGACGTTTCCATCGTGGACGGCCGAGCTTTCTTCACCGGCGCTATGACACGAGCTCGCAACGCGCTGCACGTCGACCGCGAGGTTCTGCTGTTGCGCATCGGTATCGCGAGCGTTCGGGATTGGTTGCGGTTGCCGGTCGCCGAGCTCACGGATCTCGTGGTGCCACTCGACGAAATCGACCGCCGGCTTGCGTTCGACGTCGAGCGATACCTCGAGAACACCGAGCCCACCGCGAGCATTCCGCCGCCGGCTGAACGACCGGTCGACGCGCGGTTCGTCGCCGCGGCCCGCGCGCTCGCCGAAGGTGTGCCTGTCAGCGCCGCCGCTGCCCGGGTTGCGCTGACCGAACGGCAACTCGAGCGCGTGTTCCGCGACCGTGCGGGTGTAACGCCGAAGCAGCTCACGCGAATCGTGCGCTTCCGCAAAGCGCTATTTGCCGCACGAGCGGGTACTCCGCTCGTAGTCGCCGCGGCTGAAAGCGGTTACGCCGACCAGGCGCACTTCACGCGCGAGACTCAGGCGCTCACCGGCTGCGCACCGCGCGCTCTGCTGCCGAGAACCGGCGATGTCGCATCCGTTCAAGACGCGAGGAAGTGGCGGGACGTAGGCTGCGAGTAGTTGTTGCGCGGAAAGGGGCTCGATGACCGCCAATGAAAATAGCCGCCGCGCGATCGAGGAGTTCGTCGCACGGTTCAACCGCCATGACATCGATGGCGTGGTTGCGACTTATGCGCCCGACGGGCAGAACTTCGGCAGGCCCGTCAGCCGCGACGGCATTCGTGCCGTGACGGAAGACATCTACACGCGCTTCCCGGACGTTCAGCTGACGATTCACAACTGGATCGTCGATGGTGATTGGGTCGCGGTCCGCGCCACCTACGCCGGCACGCATCGCGGCGTCGGGCGCCTGCCGGTCGACGGCGGCATGCTAATCGGTGTGCCCCCGACAAACCGGTCCTTCTCGGTTCTCCATCTGCACCTCTTCAGAGTGGAGAACGGCCTGATCAAGGAACACTGGGGAGGGCGCGACGATATCGGAATGATGCGCCAGCTCGGCCTCGTGCCGCCGCCGACCGTTCCGTAGCTAGCGGTAGCGCGCGGCACCGCGACACTGCCTCTCGCGAGCCTTGAGCGGCGCACGGCCTCAACCTTTTCCCGGTGTGGCCGATAACGCGTGTATCTCGTGACCACATTGAGATAGTTAGTCGTGAGCCCAGCGCCCGCTGTCAAGTCCGTTCCGATTGCGACACTCATCGCAGACGCTTGCGGCAAGCTGCTCAGCAATCACACCAGCTTGCCGAGCATGCCGGCCGTGGCAGCCCGTATCCACGATGCCATGGCCAGCCCCAACTGGAGCATGCGCACGATTGCGACGATCATCAAAAGCGACCTCGGCACTACGACCTATCTTCTCCAAGTTGCCAACAGTCCGCTCTACGCCGGGGTAGCGCCAGCGCGCCAAGTCGAACAGGCCATTGCGCGACTCGGTATCAACACCACGCGACACCTCGTGATGGCTCACGCGGTGCGCTCGACGTTTGTGACGCGCTCCCAATTGCTCACAGCGCTGATGCAGCGGACGTGGCAGTCGAGCACGCGGCTCGCCGCACTGTGCGGTGTGCTCGCCAAACATTGTTCCAGTTTCCGACCCGAGAGCGCCACGCTTGCCGGGCTCTTGCAGGATGTCGGCGTGCTGCCGATTCTGCACGTGCTGAACAAATACCATGAGCAGCTGACGAACGAAGCCCACGTCTTGAGCGCGATTGACAAATTTGCGCCTCCAGTCGGTACGATCCTGCTCACGCGGTGGGGTTTCGATGCGGACACGGTCGAAGCTGCGCGCAGCCGGAGAGACTGGTTACGGAATCCGCACCCTTCTGCAGACCTCGCCGACCTGGTGCTGGTGGCGCGCCTGCACGCCGACATCGCGTCGGGCAACACCGCCCACAACCCGCCGCGCATCGACGCGGTACCAGCGTTCAACAAGCTGCCGCTCGGATATCTCGAGCCGGATTCCAGCGTCAAGTTGTTGCACGACGAACAACCCGCGATCAACGATTTGATGCGCTCTCTCGGCGCCGACGCGTAGCCGGGGCGCGCGGATGCAATCGCTCCCCGGTCACGATTGCTCGCGCGCTCGCGGGCAGCCTCGAGTACGTTGCGCCGGAGCTCGGCTGCTGCCGAGATCGCCGGGGCCGGACGCCATTCAGTTCGGGAAGGTAATCCGCGCGACGTTCCAGAGCGTGCAAGAGCCCCTGTAAAGCTCCGTGTCGCTCACGGCTTGGAGCGTGTGCACGATGCAACCCGTCTGACCCTGGCCCATGCCGGTTTGCGCCCAGTCGATCAGCTTCCCGTCGTGGTCGAGGCGATAGATCTTCCCGTCGCCGTCGCCGCTGTAGATGTACTTCGGCGTGACCTGCACGCTCCACGGCATGCCGATTCCGGTGATGTAACGCTCGAAGTTCAGGTCGTAGTCGAACACCTGGATGCGGCGGTTGGCGCGATCTGCGACGTAGACGTGGCCGTAGCCGGCCGCGATGGAGTGCACGGTGTTGAATTGCCCGTCGCCGCTGCCGAAGGTGCCGTACTCCTTCAGCCAGGTACCGTCCGGGGCGAGCTTCACGACGCGCGAGTTGTTGTAGCCGTCGGCGATGAAGATGCTGCCGTCCGGGCCCCACGCGACGTCGGTCGGGCGGTTGTACGTGCCCCGCTGCGCCTTCGGACGCTCGCCTTTGGGCTCGGTTACGCCGCGCTCGACGTGCTCCTCCCACCAATCGATCGATTCGGGCTTGCGGCCGAGAACCATCGCGACGAGGCCGGTGGGATCGACCTTGATGATCATGTTCGAGCCTTCGTCCACCACCCAGACGTTGTCCTGCGGGTCGACCCGCAAGCCGTGCGCGAACGACAGTCCGTACGCGTTCGGGATCCACTCCTTGACGTACTTGAGGTTCTTGTCGAATTCGAACACCCGCGCTGCATTCCCGCCGCGGGAGCTACCGCTCCAGCCCGTGCGCGAGAAGACGAACAGGTGGCCCGCCGAGTTCAGCGACACGCCTTCGGTTTCACCGAGCGTCTCGCCGGGGATGCGTAGCGGCAGAATCTTCTCCGTGACCTGGACCTGAGGGCCCGCCGGCGGCGCAGCGGCGGCGGCCTGAGCGAAGACCCGCGGCGAGCTCACGGCCAGTACCAGAAGACCAAGCGTGACGGCCAATCTCTTCATGTTCTTCTCCTGCGCTCGTTTCATCAAAAGCTCACTTCAGACGGGATGCGATCTTGTCGAGGCCGGCCTGCGTGCAGACCTCGTCCTTGTCGCCGCCGGGTGCGCCCGATACGGACATTGCACCGATGATCTCGCCGCCTACCTTGATGGGTAGCGCGCCGCGACGGGCGGTACCGATCTTGGGGTCGGCCTTCACTTCCGCATCCAGCGCCGCATCCGTCTTGACGCGATCCGCGATCTCACCGCTCGGCACCTTGTACTTGATGGTGGCCGTAGTCTTGGTGAGACCGATCATTTGCGTCCGCTCGGCAGCACCGTCGCCGGACAGTATCGCGACCGGCACGCCGGCGGAATCGACCACGGTGGCCGTAGTCTTGTAGCCGTTCGCGAGGCAGACGGCGATCGCGGTCTGCGCGGCCTCGACGGCGAGCGCGAGCGCCGGGCCGCGAGCGCGGGGCGGAGCGGGCGGCGGTGCACCCGGGGCCGCGGCGGGTGCCTGAGCCATGGCGGAGGCAGCAGCGAGGCTGGCACAGAGTGCGAGCGAGAAACCGGTGAGTGTGTGCATGAGAAGGTGTCCTCGTGTGGGTGTGCGAAAAACCGATGCTCGAAGCGTAACCCGAAAGCGCCGGCCGTCCCAAAGCCCCGATTTGAAGCCGTCGGATGACGCGGCGTGCGACCCCGAGAGCGCACGGCGGCTCTTCACTGCCGAGTAGGACGTGCGGCGCCTTGATTATTTCGTCGCGCGGGATTTGTCCGATACGATCGCGCTCTGCCTCACCTTCCAGCGGGGAATCAGATGACTGACGGCATCGACGACGCTGCCTGGCCTAAGAAGACATGCGTGATCAAAGAAGGTTTGGTGGATTCGACGCGTTGGAAGGACGTGAAATTTCGCGACGGCGATATCCTAATCGACACCTTCGCCAAGAGTGGCACGAATTGGCTAAAGCAAATCGTTGCGCAATTGATCTATGGCGGCGCCGAAGACCGCGTCGGCATGGTCATGGGACCCTATCTCGAAATGACCTGGACCCCGCCGGGGGTGCTGGAGCACGCCGAGGCGCAAACGGAGCGACGCTTCTTTGGATCCCATCTGCCGCTCGATGCGCTGCCCTTCAACCCGAAAGTAAAATACATCTGCCTGGGCAGAGACGCGCGCGACATCGTGTGGAGTGCCCATAACCATCGGGCAAACTACGCACCCGCGATGCTGGAATTGTTCGGCGACGCGCCGGGGTGGCACCCCGATATCCGCGCCTACTATCGCCATTGGTTGGAGCACGACGATGGAATGGGCATCTGGGCGGGATCGCTTTGGCACTACGCACGAAGCTGCTGGAACGCGCGCGAGCTACCCAACGTCCTCCTCGTGCATTTCAATAACCTGAGAGCAAACCTTGGCGGAGAGATCAAGCGGATCGCAACGTATCTCGATATCCGGATCGATGGTGCACGTTGGTCCGCGATCTTGGAGCATTGCAGCTTCGGTTACATGCGAGAGGCAGCCTCCAAAATCGAATTGCTCCAACGAAACTTTCGCGAGGGCGGCAAGACGATCATCAACAAGGGCACGAACGGGCGCTGGAAGGAGGTTCTCACGGCCGAGGAGATCGCCAAGTGCGATGAGGTTGCTGCCAAGAATCTCACGCCCGACTGCGCGCATTGGCTAAAGACTGGTGAGCTATCCGATTAACCTCCGCTTCGACAGCGATTACTACCGGCGCTTCTATTTCGAGAGCGCGACCGCTGTGACGTCGCGCGCGGTTTTTGGATTCCTATCCCCAACATGACGACGGAACTCGATGTTCTCGCCATCGTGGGTGACAGACTCACCGCGCGCGGTATTCCGTTCATGCTTACGGGCTCGTTCGCGCTGGCGCACTACGCTGCGCCGCGGATGACGCGGGACCTCGATATCGTCGTGGCGTTGCAGCCGCAGGAGGTGCCGCAGGTAGTGGCCGCGTTTTCCGCGGACTTCTACATTGATGCCGATGCTGCGATGGCAGCGATCACGTCGGAGAGGCTGTTCAACCTCATGCACTACGGCAGCGGGATCAAGGTGGACCTGATCGTCCGCAAGTCGTCCGAGTACCGAATTCTCGAATTCTCTCGGCGGCGGCATATCGAAATGGGCGCTATCAAGACGTGGATCGTTAGCCGCGAAGACTTAATCCTCTCGAAGCTCGTCTGGGCGCGTGATGCCAGATCCGAGCTCCAACTCCGAGATGTGGGCCAGCTACTGAGCGGCCCCGTGGATGACGACTACCTGCGCACGTGGGCACCGGTCCTTGGCGTAGAATCGTTACTCGAGGAATCGATGCGATGAACGATACGTCCGACACTGTTGCGCAGTTGGTCAGGCAGCGCTACGCGGCGATGAGCTCCGAGGAGCGAATGCGAATCGCGGCGTCGTTGTACGAAACGGCGCGCGCCATCGTTGAGTCTTCCCTACCTGCGGGGCTGACGCGCGAGCAAAGACGTTATGCAACGGCCAAACGCTTCTATGGTGATGAGCTACCGGAGACAGCGCTGGTGGCATATGCCAAGTACACCCCCGGAGTCTGAGGTACCGATCTTGGGGTCGGCCTTCACTTCCGCATCCAGCGCCACATCCGTCTTACAGCGGCGCCGATTTCAGAAGTAAGTCTGCAACGATTTCGCGTCGTAGTCGCGTAGCTCGTGATGGCGGCCGGCTTTGATTTTCAAGACCCACTCGGGGTCTTGCAACACCGCGCGCCCTATGGCGACGAGGTCGAACTCGCCGCGATCGAGGCGCGCGGTTATCTCATCGAGCTTGCCGACGCTCGAGCCTTCGCCGCGAAATGCGCCGATGAATTCGGAGCTGAGCCCGACGGAGCCGACGCTGATCGTCGGCAGCCCCGATAGTTTCTTGACCCAGCCTGCGAGGTTGAGTCCGTTCGGCCCATCGATGTCTGGAAATTCCGGCTCGAGAATGCGGCGCTGCGAGCAATGAATGGCATCGACGCCTGCAGTCGGCGAGGACCCGACCCAGCGCTCGAGCTCCTGCGGAGTGCGCCCGACTTTCGCCGCGTAGTCGGCAGACTTCCACTGCGAGATACGAATGATGATCGGCAGCTCGCCCACCGCGAGCCGACAACGGCGGATCGCTTCGGCGGCGAATTCGGCACGCTTTTCGATCGAGCCGCCGAAACGGTCGGTGCGTCGATTGGTGCGCTCCCAGAAGAACTCGTCGATCAGATAGCCGTGCGCGCCGTGCAGCTCGATGCAATCGAAACCGAGACGCTTGGCATCGCCCGCCGCGTCGGCATACGCCTGCGCCATGTCGAGCACTTCGGCTTCGCTCGGCTCGTCGGCGACTTTCTCTCCCTGCAAGGTGATGCCCGAGGGTCCATCGGACGGCGCGTCAGGGAAATGTCCGGTACCGGGCTTACGACTCATGCCCTGATGCCAGAGCTGCGGCCCCATCTTGCCGCCGGCCGCATGTACGGCATCGATCACACGCTTCCAGCCTGCGAGCGGCGGTTCTCCCCAGAACAACGGAATGTTGGCGTCATTCCCGGCGCCTTTGCGGCGGGTGAGCGTGCCCTCGGAAAGAATGAGGCCGACGTCGCCCGCCGCGCGGCGCGCGTAATAGCCGACGTTGTCATCGTTGGGAAACGCGCCGGGCGAACGTGCGCGCGTCATGGGCGCCATCACGATGCGATTCTTGAGCGTGAGGCCGCGAATGCGAAAGGGACGAAACAGCGGTGCGACGTCGGTCATGCTTAGGATCGTTCCGTTGAGGGTTGACCGCTGCTGATGGAAGCAACGAAACAAGTCTAAGACATTCGCTGTTCACGATTACAGCAGCGTGGGCACGTGACCTAGTTGTTACTCGCTGCGTGCGTCGCGCCGGTCCGTGGGTGGCGCGCCGGGTTAGTCTTGGGTCTCAGTGAGTCATAGCGTACATCGCGACGTTGACGCCGAGCCGTAGTGCAAGATTGATGAGCTCGTTGGGATAACGCGGATCGTCGGCCCACTGCCAGGCATCCTGCACGTCGTTGTTGTAGGCGATCAGCACCATGAGTCGGCCGTCATCGTCCTCGATGCCCTGCCACCGCGGCGGGCCGCGGCCCATTCGACCGCCCCAAAATACTTCGCGAGCGTTCGGGATCGCGACCTTCGTCATCTCGGGCAAGTCGTAGAACACGTGAAAAATCGGGTGATCGTCGGTAAGAGTGAAAATCGGCCGATCCGGAAACACGCGTTTCATGCTCTCCACGAACGTGGCGTAGTTGCGCTCGCCGAAAAAGCTGTCGCAGAAGAGAAAACCGCCGCGTAGCAAATGCTCGCGGAGCTGCGCGGCCTGTTGGTCGGTCAGGTCCATCGAGCCTGCGAGCCCGGCGATCAAGAATGGCCAATAGAAAGCGTCGTCGCCGTCCTCGAGATTCACGGGCTGCTCGACAGCCCGCACGTCAGTGCTCGTGAAGCGACGCAGCATCTGGATGAGCGCGCGGTCGCCTTTCGGATAGTCGTCGGTCCACCCGGTGCCGCCGCTCCGCCAGTCGCCGCCGCGGCCGAAGCCACTATCGGGGAACATCAAATGGCCGACGACGAGCTCGCCCGGGACCCGGTAATCGGGGGGCAGCGGCGCTTCGGCGACGTCGCCTTCGAAGCTCGGGTAAACGGTAAACTCGCTCTGCGCGACGGCCGGAGCCGCGACGGCGCACGCGACCACGATCGCGGCGACGGCCGCCCATGAGCTGCGATGCGATGTGATCACGTGCACACCATACACGGACGCAGAACGCCGAAGCCACCGTCGCGGCGCTCGTGCGGCGGATCGAACAGCAACGCTCGCAGCCCGTATCGCGATCCTGCCGGAACGCACGCCCGATGGCCGTTTGCGCGCGTGTTAAAAAGTCATCAAGATCGAGCGGCTCGACTGAGGGTGGCTTGCTCCCCCAGTAGAGGGGGAGCAAGGCATGAAGCGCGAATTCGATCGCAGAACGATTCTTCGCGCGGCGATGGGCGGAGTAGGCGCGCTCTGTCTTCCTCCCCTAGCCGCGCTGAGCCAGCCAGCGGCGTCCTCGACACTCGAGATCAAGAAGCTCGATGAAGCTCTGTTCGTCGTCGCCGGCGCCGGCTGCAACGTGGTGGTGGCCAAAGGCTCCGGTGATGCAGCCGCTCTGTTCGATGGCGGGTTGAAAGAGCGCTCCGGCGAGCTCCTGTCGCTCGTCCGGAACGAGCTGTCGATCTCGCGGATCGACACCCTGTTCAACAGCTGCTGGCATCCCGACCGCACAGGCGCGAACGAGCAGCTCGGAGCGGCGGGCGCGCGAATCATGGCCCACGAGAACACTCGGTTATGGCTCGGCCGTGACGTCACGCGGCCGTGGGATGGCCGCACGATCAAACGTTTACCGCCGGAAGCTCGCCCGAATGCTACCTTTTACGAGCCGGGCAGCACCGAGGTGAGCGGCCTCAAGATCCGCTACGGCTACCTGCTGCAGGCCCACACCGACGGCGATATCTACGTCCACTTCCCGACGGAAAACGTGTTGGCGACCGGCGCGGCGATTTCTGCGAGCAGTTGGCCGCTTCTCGATTGGTGGACCGGGGGGTGGATCGGCGGGCTAGTCGATGCGTTCGACGCGTTGCTCGACGTAGCCGACGACGACACGCGCGTAGTCCCGGGCAATGGCGGCCTGCTGACGCGAGCCGACCTCGTAAAGCTGCGCGAGATGTACGTCACGATCTTCGACCGACTCGCGAAGCTGTTCTTCGCCGGTTTGGAACCCGAAGACATGCTCGCGGCCGAGCCGACCAAAGAGTTCGACGATCGTTTCGGGGATTCCGAATTTTTCTTGAGATTGGCTTTTCGCGGGTTCGGCCTGCACTTCGGGCCCGACGCGTGAGCTTGCTGCGCTAGAATCGATCGCTACGGCTTCACTGGGAGTGGGGGGCACTCTTGGCCTGGTCGACAGTTCCTGGCATGAGAATCGCTGCAGGCGTTGCGGTGCTCGGCGTTGGCGGCGTCGCCGCTTGGTTTGCGGCCCATCACTGGCCACGTCCCGCCGCTGAACGCACCGCGGAACAGTGGGGCATGCTCAAGAGCTACTGCGTCGACTGCCACAACCGCGACGACTTCACTGCCGGCATCGCATTCGAGACCCTGTCGCCCGCGGACGTGCCGAACAAGGCCGAGACCTTCGAGCACGTCGTTCGCAAGCTGCGCGGCGGGCTCATGCCTCCGCCCGGCAACAAGCGACCCGACGCGGCGCGCATCGAATCGTTCGTCGCCTCCCTGGAAGACTATCTCGACGAGTCGGCTGCGGAGCGGCCGAGGTCGGGGCGCGTCGGTTTGCAGCGCCTCAACCGCAGAGAGTATGCGAACGCCGTCAGAGACCTCTTGGGCGTAGAGATCGACGCCGCGGCGTTTCTGCCGCAAGACGACGCGAGCGCCGGCTTCGACAACAACGCGAGCACGCTCACCGCTTCGCCGTTGTTCGTCAGTCAGTTCGTCGATGCCGCGCGCCTGGTGGCGAACGTCGCGGTGGGAGTCGATACGGCCGCGCTGGGCAGTGAGGTGTACTCGGCCGACACGGGAGGGTCGCGCGGCACGCGCTTAGGAAGCCCCTATGAGGCTGCGGCACTACCGCTCGGTGCGCGCGACGGGTTCGTGGTCACGCATGCATTTCCGGTCGACGGTGAGTACGCGGTGTCGATCGACGACTTGGTCAAGACCATCAGCACCGTGGGCGCGCAGTACGGCAACAGAATCGTGGTCACCGTCGACGGCAAGATCGTCTACGAGACGAGCATCGGCGGCAATGATGATCTGCGAACGATCGATCAACGACAGACGGCCGGCGTCGACGACATCAATCGCCGGCTGAAGGATATTCGCTTCAGGGTCGAGGCCGGACAGCGCGAGGTGGCCGTGCTGTTTGCGCGCAGGACGCACGCCGAGTCCGAGGATCTCGTGGCGCCGTTCGCGGAAGGCGTCGGTGCGAGCGCTCGGCTGGAGGTGCTGAAGCCTAGGGGCTTCGAGATCAGAGGGCCTTTCGAGATCGGCACTGCGCTGAATGAGCCGAGCCGGAATCGCCGCGTGTTCACCTGCTATCCCGAGACGGCGCAGGAACAGGACGCCTGCGCGGAAGAGATCGTCGGCACGCTCGCGACTCGCGCTTTTAGGCGCCCTCTCTCGCAGAGCGAGATGGAGGAACGTCTTGCCTACTATCACGCCGCAAAGAAAGACGGCTTCGAAAACGGCATTCGTACGGCGATCGTCGGAATTCTCGCGAGTCCGCACTTCTTGTTCCGTACCGACGAGGTAGCGGCTGATTCTCGAGCGAACGGGACGGCGGCGGTATCAGCGGCCGCCGCCGAACCGATTCATCGGTTGAATGACGTCGAGCTCGCTACGAAGCTCGCGTTTTTTCTCTGGAGCAGTCTGCCCGACGAAGAGCTCCTGCTAGCGGCCGAGACCGGTCGTCTGTCCGATCCGAAAGTGCTCGAGCAGCAGGTGCGACGCATGCTGGTCGACGCGCGCGCGGAAACTCTGGCGGTCGATTTCGCCTACCAATGGCTGCACCTCAACCGGATGGACGCGATCCGGCCCGATCCGTCCAAGTTCCCGAATACGGCGGGCCGGCTCGATCCGCGCGCCGACTTCTTGCGGGAGATCGGACTGTTCGTCGACAGTGTCTTCCGCGAGGATCGGAGCGTGATCGACTTGCTGCGGGCGAAGCATACGTTCGTCAACGAGACTCTGGCTTGGCGCTACGGGATCGAGGGCGTCAGAGGCAGCCACTTCCGCCTCGTGATGCTCGAAGACCCGAAGCGCTGGGGGCTGCTCGGGAAGGGCGCGCTGCTGCTGGCCTCGTCCTATCCCAATCGCACGTCGCCCGTATTGCGCGGCGAGTACGTCATGCGCAACCTCATCGGCGTTCCACCACCGCCGCCCCCGCCGGAAGTGGAGACGAACCTCGACAGTGTCGCTCCCGAGGAAAGCCTGACGGTACGAGAGCGGCTTGCGCGCCACAGAGAGAACCCGAGTTGCAACGCCTGTCATGGGCTCATGGACCCGCTGGGATTCGCGCTCGAGAATTTCGACGTCGACGGCACGTGGCGCGACGTGGATCGGGAATCGGGGAAGCCGATCGATGCTTCCGGGTTGTTGCCCGACGGCTCCAAGATCGCGGGCCCTGAGGAGCTGCGTGAGGCGCTATTGGCGCGCCCGGAGCAGTTCGTGCAAACGTTCGTCGAGAAGCTGCTTGCGTACGCGCTCGGGCGCTCGACCGAGTGGTACGACATGCCGGCCGTTCGCCGAGTGGTTCGCGAGAGTGCGGCCGACGACTATCGGTTTTCTGCGGTGGTTACGGCGATCGTGCAGAGCGTTCCTTTCACGACGCGCGATGCCGGCGAAGGCGAGTCGCCCGAGCTCACGGCTCGCGCGCAGAGCAGCTTGGCGACCTCGAGCCCCGGTGCCTCGCGCAGCGGCGACTGACCCGGAAGGAGACACGATGGTGTTGACCAAGAAGCGTATCTCCCGACGGGCCGTTCTGCGGGGTGCGGGTGCGTCGCTCGCATTACCGCTTCTCGATGCGATGATCCCAGCCGGTGTCGCGCTCGCAGACACCACCGTGAAGCCCCGAACGCGCATGGGTTTTTTCTACTTTCCGCACGGCGCGTTCACGGGTAAGTGGACCGAGATCAATTCGTGGACGCCGGCGGGTGAGGGGCGCAACTTCGAGATCTCGCAGGTCCTGAAGCCGCTCGAGAAATACCGCGATCGCATGACGGTTGTTTCGGGATTGCGCAATCGCGGTCAGGAGGATCGCGCAGGCGGCGTCCATAAATCTTCTGAGCAGGCCTGGCTCAAGGGTGTAGAGACTCGTGACGGGCCGAACGCGGGAATGTCGATCGATCAGATCGCCGCTCGCGAGATCGGGCACGACACCTCGTTCGCGAGTCTCGAGCTCGCGACGGAGCCCGATCTGTACACCGGAGGGCACTCGTTCCGAGCGCCCGACCAAGTTCTGCCGATGGAGTACAACCCGCGCAAGCTCTTCGACCGATTGTTCGGACCCGGCGACTCGCTACGCGAGCGCGCCTCGATTCTCGAGAGCACCGGCAGCGTGCTCGACCGAATCCAGGACGAGGCGCGGCGATTTCAGCAAGACCTCGGACCGGCGGACCGAGGCCGGATGGACGACTATCTGACTTCGGTGCGCGACGTCGAGCGGCAGATTCAGAACATGATCGCCAAGGATTTCACTGGAGTCGCCGTGCCGGATGCGCCCGTGGGCATACCGTCCGAGGTCGACGAGCAAATCAACATCATGTTCGACCTGCTGGCTTTGGCTTATCAAGCGGATCTCACGCGGGTGGCTACCTTGAGAATCGCCGCGGAACAAACCGTCAGGACCTACACCAATCTCGGCATCTCGGACGCGTTCCATCCGATTTCCCATCACGGCCACAGGCGCGAAAACTACGAGAAGCTGATCCGGATCCAGACCTACCACAGCCAGGTGATCGCGCGCTTTGTCGCGAAGCTCGATACCTTTCCCGAGGCCGATGGCTCGTCGGTCTTGGACAACTCCGTGCTTCTCTACGGCAGCGGCATGAGCGACAGCGACCTCCACAACTCGAGCCCGTTGCCGCTCGCGGTGCTCGGGCGCGGCGGCGGACGCATCAAGGGGAATCAGCATCTCGCGTACAAGGAAGACACGCCCTACAACAACTTTCTGTTGACGCTGCTCGATCGGGCAGCTGTTCCGGCCGAATCGGTCGGCAACAGCTCGGGCGACTTGGCAGAGGTGTAGCGATGAAAGAAACGGTCGCGTTGGCGGCATTCTTGCTGGCGGGAGCGAGCAGCCTTGCCTCCGCGGACGCGCTCATCGACGCCGTTCGTGCGGGCAACGGCCAGGAGGCTGTCCGCCTCATCGAGAATGGCGCGGACGTGAACGCGGCCGATCCGCTCGGTACCACGCCTCTGATGTGGGCGGCACGCTATGGCGACGCCGCGGTTGTCGATCGCTTGATCCGAGCGGGTGCCAAGACTGCGGCTGCGAACGCATTCGGCGTGACGCCGATGTCGGAAGCCGCTTTGATCGGCTCGGAGCCCGTGATCCGCAAGCTGCTCTCAGCAGGCGTGAATCCCGATTCGCCGAATCCGGAAGGCGAAACGGCATTGATGCTCGTGGTGCGCACGGGTCGACTCGACGCGGCCGAGTTGTTGATCGATGCCGGCGCCGACGTGAATGCCAAAGAAAGCTGGGCGGGGCAGACGGCGTTGATGTGGGCGGGCGCGCAGCTGCAGCCCGCGATGGTGAAGCTGCTGCTGGCGAATGGCGCGGAGGTCAACGCGCGCTCGACCGTGCGGCAGTGGAGCCGCAAGGTGAGCAGTGAGCCCCGGCCCAAGGAATTGGCTCAGGGCGGCCTCACGCCGCTCATGTTCGCGGCGCGAACCGGCTGCATCGAATGCGCCGAGCTGTTGCTCGATGCCGGAGCCGCCATCGACCTCGCGGATCCCTACGGCGTCACTCCTTTGATCGTAGCGGCGCTGAATCTCCAGAATGATTTCGCCGCATACCTAGTGGAAAAGGGTGCGGACATCGCCCAGTGGGATCTCTACGGCCGCACGCCGCTGTATGTCGCGATCGACATGGTCGACTATCCGCCACCGCAGGGGCCTCCGCAGCACGGCCGAGACTCCGGATCGTCGATATCGGCGCCGATGACGGGCTTGCAGCTCGCCGAGCTGCTTCTCGAGCGCGGTGCCAACCCGAACAGTCAACTGAAACAGTGGCGTCCGCCGTTCGTGCGGTTGGCGCGCGGGCAAGACAACACTTTGGCGACCGGCGCGACACCGCTGCTGCGCGCCGCGCATGCGAGCGACTTGGCTGCCCTGAAACTGCTTCTGCGCTATGGAGCGTTGGTGGATCTCCCGAACGCTTCGGGGATCACTCCGCTCATGGCCGCCGCGGGCGTGGGTGTGAGCCCGAACACCAGCCGGGCCAAGAAAAAAACCGAAGCGACCTCCATCGAGGCGGCGCGTCTCCTGATCGAGGCCGGAGCCGACGTCAACAAAGCCACACACGATCCGCGCCGGATTCGCACGGATCCAAAGGTCCGCGAGGCGATGTTCGGTTTTATTTTCCAGATGGCGTTCGATTACGCATACCTCCCGCCGAGCGGCAGGACGGCGTTGCACGGCGCGGCGCAGAAAGGCTGGAACGAGATGGTTCGTCTTCTAGTCCAGAACGGCGCGGATCTGCAGGCAGCGGACGCGACCGGCCTGACTCCTCGCGACATGGCGATGGGAACTTACGAGCTCGCGATCACCGAGCCTCGTCCGGATCCGCTACGGCAGACGGTGGGGCTGCTCGACGAGCTTTGCCGGCAGGATGCCGGCTGTGACTTTACGGCTTTCGTTGCCGGCGGCCAGCTCGCCGCGCAGCACTAGTCAAGACGCAAATGGCCGGACAAGTGCGTTTGGCGCCCGCTTGCTCGCTGCTCTCGATGGCCATGCTTGTCGCGCTCGGCGCGTGGACCGACAGCGCGTTCGCGCAACGGGCGTCCGCGCAAAAGGCGTCCGCACCACCGCCGGCGAACGGTGGTATCGAAGTCGTCCAGCTGCGCGAGAATTTCTACGTGATCGGCGGCGCCGGCGGCAATGTCGTCGTGCAGATCGGACCCGAGGGCGTGATCCTCGTCGACTCGGGCTCCACTGCGATGGCTGACGAGGTGCTCGCCGCGATCCGCCGGCTTACCCCTCTGCCGATCCGCTACATCATCAACACGAGCATGGACGCCGACCACGTCGGCGGCAACGAGGTGCTTTCGAAGGCGGGCTTGAGCATTCTGCCGGGCGCCGTCGCGGCCGGGGCGGGCCTCACCGACGACGTGCTCTCGAATTTCGGCCACGCGAGCGTGTTCGCGCACGAGAACGTGCTCACGCGAATGGCCGCGGCGGACCCGCCGATCCCGTCGGTCTTTCAGCCGACGAAGACGTTCTTCTATCGCCAGTATTCGATGTATCTCAACGGCGAAGGCATTCAGATCATCCACCAGCCCAATGCGCACACCGACGGCAACGTCATCGTGTTCTTCCGTCGCGGCGACGTGATCGCGACCGGAGACATCATCGATACGACGCGCTTTCCGTTCATCGACGTCGCGCGCGGCGGTACGCTGCAAGGCGAGCTCGACGCACTGAACCGCTTGATGGATTTGAGCATCCACAACGTGCCGCTGCTGTGGTATCCCGATCGCACGTTCCTCGTGCCCGGGCACGGCCACGTGTACGACAAGCTCGATCTGCTCGAGTACCGCGACGCGATCACCATCATTCGCGATCGCGTGCAGGACCTGATCGATCAGGGCATGACGCTCGCGCAAGTCCAGGCGGCGAATCCGACGCTCGGCTACCGCAGCCAGTACGGGACGGATTCCGGCCCATGGACCACCGAGATGTTCGTCGCGACCGTCTACAACGAGCTCGCCGCGAAGAAGAACGGGCCATGAGTCGCGTGAGCAGTTTGATCGCCGCCGCCGCGGGTTTGATCGCGTTTTGTCTCGTCGCGCGCGTGGACGCGCAACCCGCCCGCGCCGCGGCTCCGCCTGCGCCGCCGCCGGCCCCGCGAGCGGCGGCGCCGATCGACCTCACCGGCTACTGGGTGTCGGTCGTCACGCAGGACTGGCGCTGGCGGATGGTTACGCCTCGCAAAGGCGACTACGAGCACCTGCCGCTGACGCCCGAAGGAAAAGCGCTCGCGGATACCTGGGATCCGGCGAAGGACGAAGCCGCCGGCGAGCAGTGCCGATCCTACGGCGCACCCGCGTTGATGAGCGTGCCGGGGCGCCTGCACGTCACGTGGGCTGACGACAGCACGCTGAAGGTCGAGACGGATGCGGGCATGCAGACGCGGCTCTTACGGTTCGGCGACGCCAAAACGCCCGCCGACACGCCGCGCGCGTGGCAGGGCGTCTCGGTTGCGCAGTGGCAGACGCCGCGCCCGAACGTGCCGCTGCAATTTCGACCGGCGGAGCGAACCGCGGACGCACCGCCCGTCGTCCCGACCGGCGGATCGCTGCGCGTCGCGACGACGAATCTGCGTGCGGGGTATCTGCGGAAGAACGGCGTTCCGTACAGCGAGAACGCCGTGCTGACCGAGCACTGGGATCTCTACAAGCGGCCGAACGGCGAAGAGTGGCTCACGATCACGACCGTCGTCGATGATCCGCAGTACCTGCGCACGTCGAGGCTCGTCGCTCCCATCTTCAAGAGAGAGCCGAACGGCGCCAAGTGGGATCCGACGCCGTGCTCGTCGACGTGGTAGCTCGTATTCGCATGAGAACGCTCACGCTGATTGCATTCGTCGTCCTGCCGGCAGCTCCCGCGTTCGCCCAGGTCGATCTCGCGGGCACGTGGGCCCGCAGCGGGCAGTCGGACAACGTCGATGCGGTCGAGCCCGTCGATCTGCTCGGAATGCCGCTGAACGCGGACGGCCGCGCGAAGGCGTTGAGCTACGACATCGCGGCGCTGTCGGCCACCGAGCGGCAGTGTCAGATGTATCCGCCGTTCTACACCGTTGACGGGCCGTTCCCGCTGCAGATCTCGATCGAGCAAGAGCCGGTTACCCAGAAGCTGCTCGCGTGGAAGATCGCCGGCTGGGGCGATCGCGACGTCACCATGATCTGGATGGACGGCCGGCCGCACCCCTCGCAGTACGCGCCGCATTCGCACGGCGGCTTCACGACCGGAACGTGGGAAGGCGACACGCTGACCACCGTCACCACGCATTTCAAGCTCGGCGACATCAAGCGCCATCGCGGTTTCAGCAGCGACCGCGCGACGCTCACGATGCGCTTCAATCGGCACGGCGACATTCTTACCGTGACCGGGATCCTCGAAGACCCCGTGTATCTCGCGACGCCGTACGTGCTGACCGAGGTCTTCCGCTTGACGACGACTCCGAACTTCTTCCCGCTGACCGCGTGCGAGCCGATCGAGGAGCTGCCGCGATTGCACGAGAACCCCACGCTCGCGCCTGCCTATCTGCCCGGGAAGCACCCGGCGATGAACGAGGTCACCGAGAAATACAACATCCCGCTCGAAGCGGTGCTCGGCGGTCCTGAGACCATGTATCCGGAATATCGGAAGAAGCTCAAGGACGGATACGTTCAACCGCCGCCGGTCGCGCCCGGCAAATAGATCCCCGGCTGCTTGCCACTCCGCGGCATCTAGTGCGTCATCGCGTAGATCAGGTAATCGACTGCGACTTCGTAGGCTTGACGCGTGAAGGGCTGCGGGTAGGACGGGTTGTCTGCCTGTTCCCAGCCTTCGCCGTAGTCGATGTTGTGCGAGATCATGACCATCCAGCGCCCGTCGTCATCGCGAATGCCGCGCCAGTGCGGTTTTACGCCGTCGACCCGCTCATAGGTCAATCCCGAGTACATATAGTTTGGTCCGGGTACCTGCATGCGCTCGCCGATTTCATACGGTAACGAGTAGACGGCGTCGGTTGCCGGGATGTCCTCTATCGGCCGATCCGGGAAAATCGTCCGCATGCCGTCCATGAAGAGCTGCCACTCGTACTCGCCGTGAAAGTCATCGACCATCAGGAAGCCGCCGCGCAGCAGATGCTCACGCATTCGGCTTGCTTGGGAATCGGTGAACGTCCAGGATCCGACCTCGACGGCATACAGCCACGGGTAGTCGAACAGGGCGTCGGAGTCCGGGCTGACCACGTAGCCGTCCGGGTGGACGTCGACGCGCGTCAGCCGTTCGACCGCTTGCGAGAAGTGGTACTCGGCGCCCGGATAATCGGTCGCCCAGCTGCCGCCGCGGCGAAAGCCGTTGTCGTCGTACGCGAGCCGCGCGAACGTCCACTCCTTCGGCTCGCCAACCAACGGCTGATCAGGGGCAAGCGCGAAGCCGCGGCGAAAGCCGCGTTGGGCGAATACGACCGAGGTCAGAGTGCTGAGCATCACGATAATGACGATCAGGCGCATCCGTCGTTCCACGCACTTCTCCGGACGAATCGAGCACTGTGCGGATGGTAGCCCAGCGAGCTTCGCGGTGCTGCATTTCGAATCGCAGCTGATCAGACGCCATTACGTCCTACCGCCGCCGCTTCGTGCCGGCGCCGGCAACTAGACCTCTCCGGCGATACGCGAACCTAGTTCGTGTTGTAGTTGCAGTAGATCTGGCCCGTGAGGATGAGGATCTCCTCGCGGCGTCCTTCGATCTGGCCGAACAACGTGGAATCGCTCTGCTTCAGCGCAGTGAGCGCTTGCTCGAAGAAATACTGGCCGCCTCGACAGATATCGAGCTGATCGCCCTCGGCCGAGTTGTAGCAGTAGCCCGCGAAGCGCGTGACATCCTTCTCGCACTGCGCCTCGTCGTTGCAAGCGACGAGCCGCCGCGCGACCTCGGGGATGCACTCTTTCTTGTTGGCGACGGTTAACCCTTCGCCACTCGGGTCGCAACCGCTGACCAGGACGGTCAACATCGCGGCTGTTCTGATAGCGACGTGTCGCATGGACATGAAGGATCCTCGTGGGGTCAGATGATGCGGCTACAGTAGAGCTGCGTTCGCAGAACGACTTTCTCGCACTCCGTTTCGTACTGCGAGAATGGTTGACAGTGCGTGGTGAAGATGTCGCGGCCGAGACTGTCTACGCCCTGGTCGATGACGTTGGAGCAAAAACGCTCCTTGTCGCCCTCGGCGCGGTCGAGGCAGCGGTCGAGGAATGCCCAGCCCAAGTCGTAGCAGCCGGGCGCCGTGCACGGCGCGATGCGCTGCGCGGCACCGGCGAGACAGCTGTCCTTCGTCGGAAAGCGCGCGTCGAGCTCGGCCAGCTCCTTCTCGGTCGGCTTGCCGAACATGCCGCGGCCTACCGCTACGACGACGAAGAAGGCCGCCGACGCCACGAACAGCCATTTCATGGGTCCCACTCTCTGCACCGTGCCTTTAAGGCTCGTTCGCGAGTCGGGGGAGTAGACCCGCAAACGGGCGGCGCGTGGAGTACGAACCTCACAGAACGCGGACGAGCGGCGCGCCAATGTGACGGCGAGCGCAGTCTGCAACGATCAGTCGGCGCGTCCTTCGTCGTTAGCGCGGGGTCTCTGCCTAATCGGGGAGGTCGCCCACCTCAAAGCCGTCGTATCATCTCGATCCATGAAAACGACGCTTCGCTCGTGGCCTCGTCTATGCGCGGCCGCAATGTCGGCCCTTTCGCTGTGCGCGAGTTATGGAGCCCACGCCCAATCGAGTCCGCGCCCGCCCGAGTTCAGAGCCGATCCGACCTGGCCGACGATACCGAACGGCTGGGTGCTCGGCGAGGTGACGTCGGTCTCCGTCGACCGGAACGACAACATCTGGGTGCTGCACGTGCCCCAGTCGATTCCCGAGGAGCGGCGCGCGAACGCTGCGCCGCCGGTGCTCGAGTTCGACGCCTCGGGGAAATTGCTGACCAGCTGGGGCGGCCCGGGCAACGGTGCCGAGTGGCTCGGACGCGAGCACGGCATCTTCGTCGACGCAAACGACTTCGTGTGGATCGGCGGGCGCGCCGGCTGGCCGCGAGTAACGACGCCAGGTGTGAGCGACGACATGATCATGAAGTTCACGATGACAGGCGAGCTCGTCATGCAGATCGGACGTAGCGGGCAGAGCACAGGCAATCTCGACACGGAAAACGTCCATCAGGCCACCGACGTCTTCGTCGACACGCAAGCGAAGGAGGTCTACGCCGCCGACGGCTACGGCAACAAGCGCGTCATCGTGTTCGACTCGGAGACCGGGAAGTTCAAGCGAATGTGGGGCGCGTTCGGCAGCCCGCCGCCGGCAACGTTCGCGCCGAACGCCCCGGTGCCGCAACCGCAGACGACACCCGACGGCCCGCCGGAATTCGGCTTGCCGCACGCGATCAAGGTGTCGCGCGACGGAGTCGTCTACCTCGCGGATCGAATCAACAACCGGATCCAGATGTTCACGCGCGAAGGGAAGTTCCTGAAGCAGGTGCGCGTGACCAACGAAGGCAGCGACGTGGTACCGGTTCCGGCGGGCTTCGCGTTCTCGCCGGACCGGAATCAGCAGTTCCTCTACGTCGTCGACTCCGGGCCGATGCGTGTCGTGATTTTCGATCGGCGGACGATGACGCAAATCGGCGTCGTGGGCGCGAAGGGCGCGAACGCCGGCGAGTTCGATATCGTGCACCACATCGCGGCCGACTCGAAAGGAAACCTCTACACGGCGGAGATCGTCAACAACCGGCGTGCGCAGAAGTTTGTGCTGGCGGCAACGCCGTGAAGCGATCGGCATTCCAGACGTACGCAAGTAACCGGATTCGCGTCTGCACGAACAGCGTCGGTAGTCGAAAATGTTTCGCCATCTTTCGGAGAAGAGCATGCGTACGATTCTGCTGCTGACGACGGCCGCTTCCTTCGTGCTATCGCACGATATCGGCGCGCAAACGTGGCAACCGCCGCCCGACAGTGAGCGGTGTCCGTCGAAGTGGGGAGCCGACGACCAACGCGGCTCGGGAAACCACATGAAGCCGGAGTCAGTGCTCCGCGCCGCGCGGCTCATCAAGACGGGTGAGGTCTTCGAGCTCGGCCGCGTGCTCGCGGCGTCGATGCCGCTGCCCGTGGGCCGTCAGTTCGACATGTTCACGAAGCGCACGCGTTACGACGCCGGTTCGAACCACCGGAGCTCGAACGAGGAGCTCGTAGTGGCCGAGATCGGCCAAGTCGGCACGCAATTCGACACGTTCAGTCACCAGATGATCGGCGAGAGCATGTACAACTGCGTGAAGCTCGATGAAGCAGCCACGCGCACGGGGTTCAGGAAATTCGGTGTCGAGCGGGTCGGCGCGCTCGTCACGCGTGCGGTGCTCATCGACGTGGCCGCTTTCAAGCGTGTGCCCGTGCTTCCGAACAGCTACGAGATCACGCCGCAGGACCTGCAGGACGCTTTGCGCGCGCAACGCCTCACGCTGCAACCCGGCGACGCCGTTCTCATCCACACGGGCTGGGGCACGCTCTGGGGCAAGGACAACGCGCGTTATCAGGCATCGAGCCCCGGCATCGGTGTGGCAGCCGCCGAGTGGCTAGCACGCCAGGACCCGATGCTTGTCGGTGCGGACAATACCGCCGTCGAGGTCGCACCGAATCCGGACGCTCAACTCACGGGTCCCGTGCATCAGATCATGCTGGTCGTGAACGGCATCCATTTGCTCGAGAATCTGCGGCTCGACGAGCTCGCCGCGAGCGGCGCGCACGAATTCGCGTTCATCATCGAGCCGCTCAAGATCGAAGGAGGCACGGGCTCGACGGTGGCGCCGATCGCGATTCGGTGACCCGTTGGGATCTCCCGGTGTCGATACGCGACCGCGCGCGACGCTCCGGTCCCGCCGATTAACGCGACTATGTTTCCCCCACGACCTGTCGGAATGAAGGGACGCGGGGCCGAGCTCCGTACGCTCGAGCGCACGATAGCCGCCGCACGACCCACGCGCATCGCGCTGGTCGGCTCGGGCGGCAGCGGCAAGTCGATGTTGGCTGCGGCGCTTGGGTATCGTCTGCGCGCAGCGTTCGGCGGCCGCATCGACTGGTTCCGCTCCGGCGCATGGAACTTCTACACGTTGAGCGAAATGCTCGCGCTGCGCTTCGGAACGGGCTTAGGCGAAGGCCGCGTGGAGCGGCTCCGGCAATTCCTGGCGCGCGGTCCAGAACGCCTGATCGTGCTCGACAACCACGAAGACGATAACGCCATGGAGCGCTTGTTCGAGGCTTTCTCCGACTCCAACGCGACGTTCGTGATCACCGCACGCCGCTGCCTGCTCTCAGGAGTGTTGATCTTCCCCGTGATAGCGCCGCTCGTTACGTCGGGCCAGCGCGCGTTTCCACGAGTTGCAGCTCTTACGCGGCTGTTGCGCTGGAACCCGCTCGCGCTCGACATAGCCGACAGCATCGTAGCGTCGCGTGCCGTGAGCGCGAAGGCACTAGGTAATTTCTTGCGCGACGCTGGAGTGACACGCGTGCGCGCATTGGAGCACGAGGACGACTTGCCGGAGATCGCGTTGCTCGTCGATTGGGCCTGGCGTCGTCTCTGCGTCGAGGCTCGCCGCGCACTCGCCGTGCTGGCGCACGTGGAGGGCGACCACGTGGATGCGGTGTCGCTCGCGAAGCTTGCACGGGTCGCGCGGCTCGGGCCGGCGCTGGCGGAGCTCGAGCGCTGGCACCTGGTGCAGCAGCCTCTGCCTGAACGCTACGCGTTGCATGCGGTGGTTCGCCACGCCGTTGCCCGCCGCACGAAGCCCGCCCCCGACCGCGTGTTTGCGCACTACGTGACGCTGCTGGAGCGGCACCCGGAGCGCTTGGAGCTCGAGCAATCCCATCTGTTCGCGGCCATGGAGCACGCGTACCGAAAGAGCGACATGAACGCCCTGTTGCGTGTCAACGCGCTCGCGCACAGGCTCGAACAGGCGGAGGACTGAAGCTTGAGCGACCGCGCTGCCGTGGCTTATTCGACGCGCAGCACGTTGGCCGGATTGACGCGCGCGGCGCGTAGCGCCTGACCGCCGACCGCGATCCACGCTACGCCCAACGCCAGCACGAGGCTCAGTCCGAACGGCACCGGCGTCAGGGAAACGCGGTGCATGAAGACGCTCAGGTACTGCTGCGAGGCGACGTAAGCGAGCGGCCACGCGACGAGATTCGCGATCAGCACCGGTTTCGAGAAGTCGCGGATCAGCATCACGACGACCTGGCTCGTGCGCGCGCCGATCGACTTACGCACGCCGATCTCGCGCACGCGCCGGCTCGCGACGTGGACCGCCATTCCGAACAGCCCGATCAGCGCGATCGCGACGGCGACGAGCGCGAGTCCGCCGAACACCTGATTGATCCTCGCGAAGTTCTCGTAGTTCTCGTCGAACAGCTGGTCCATGAAGTCCCGATTGATCGTAATTTTCGGCGACAGACGATTCCAGACGGCATCGATCGCCTTGAGTCCGCCCGAGACATCGTTCGCGGCGATTCGCACGACCTGGAAATTGAGACCCGGCTGGTGCCAGTAGACGTTCGACGTCGCGTTACCGCCGCGCAGGTGCAGGGGCTTGTCCGCCACGACACCGATGACGCGGAGCGGCACCGCCTTCCCGCCGAACGCGCGCGAGAAGCTGTCGGGAATGTAGATCGTCTGATCGACGGCCGCCTGCGGAGACTCGAAGCCGAGCTGGCGTGCGAGTGACGCGTCGATCACGGCGTTGATCGGTCTCCCTTCGTTGAGCTGCGCGATGTTGAATCCGCGGAACGCATCTTCGCCGTGGTCGCGGTCGAAACCCCGCCCCGCGAGCACGGTGAAACCGAGCGTCGAGAAGAAATCCTGACCGACCATGTTCATGTACGTCGTGACCGCAGTTGTATCCGCGTCGGGCGTGCGCGCGAACCCGATGAGATTGACGAACGGCGACCACGGCGGCGTGGAAATTTCGCTGACGCCGCGGACTTGCGGCAAGCGCTCGAGCTCGGTCCGCAATAGATTGTTGTCGATCCCGCTGAATTGCGGCGCGTTCGAGATCACGACCAGCGGATCCGCCACGCTACCGAGCCCCGTGCGCTCGAGCTCCTCGTTTTGCGCGTGCATCACGAGCACGACGATCAGCAGGAAGCTCGCGGCCGCGAACTGAACGCCGACTAGAATCGTGCCCGCGAATCGCGGCCCGATCCGCGAGCGGCCTACGCGCAGTGCCTCGACGGGCGCAACGCGCGACAGCACGAGCGCGGGGTAGGCGCCGCCGAGGAATGTCACGGCGCCGAGCAGGGCGACGAGAAATAGCCAGAAGGAGGCGCCGTCGAAGAGCGAGAGACCGAGGTCGATGCCGACCGCGTCGCGCAGCACGGGTATCACGAGCCGCACGGCAACGAGCGACAGCAGGGCGGCGGCGGCCGTCAAGACCGCCGATTCGGCGAGATACTGCAGCATCACGCGACGCCGGTTCGCGCCGAGCGCTTTGCGCAGCCCCACTTCCCGAGCACGACGCGCGGCCTGGGCGGTCGCGAGGTTCGCGTAGTTCACGCACGCGACGACGAGCACGAGCGTGCCGAGCGCGAGCAGCAGTGTCGTGATCGAGATCGGGGCACCGGACAGAAGCTGCGAGTTCAGCTGGGCCGTCATTAGGCCCGTGATGGGCACGGCGCCGATCGTGAGCGTGGCGAGCTCCTTCTGAGCGAGCGGTATGTGCGCTTCCCCGAACGCTTTGAGGCGTCCATTCAACGTTTCCGCGGTGAGATTGCTGCCGCGAGCGAGCATCACGTAGGTGGTGCAGCAGTATCCGCCGAGCCAGTTCTCGGGCTGCGGCGGCGCGTTCGGCGGCGGCTGGTTCCGCGCCGCGGCGGCCGGATCGCGCGCTGCTTCCCGCGTGCGGGCCGCGGTTTGCACGCCGTCGAGCGTGTCCCATGAAGCGAGCACGTCGAAACGCAACGACGCGGACTTGGCTCGGCCGAGGTGCGACGGCTCGGGCACCGGCGCGACGACGCCCGTCACCGTGACGTCGAGAACGTTCGCGAGCGTGATCGTTTGGCCGATCGGATTCGCGTCGCCGAATAGCAGCGTGGCGGTCTCTTCGGTCAGCACGGCGCTGTTCGGTTGGCTCAAGGCCTTCGCATCGCCCGCGACGAACGGCAAATCGAAGATCTCGAGGAACTCGCTTTCGACACCGGCGACGAACATCGCCTTGTAGACGTCGCCGGCCGCGACGCCGGTTTCCTCATACATGACCTGCGCGCGCGCGACCGTTTCGAACTCCGGAAAGTCCGCTCGCAAGTAGTCTGCATAGAGGCGATTCGTGAACGGCACGGGCGTCGCCCGGCCCTGTCCGTCCCGTCCTTGAAACGTCGCGGTTACGACGTAGGTTCGATCGGCATTCGGAAAATGCCGTTCGCTGCGTTCCCAGTAATTCACGACGCCGTACGCGATCACGAACGCGGTGAGCCCGAGCGCGAGGGCAAGGATGTTGATGGACGCGGCCAAGGGTCCGCGCCGGAAGCTCCGTACGGCGACCGTGAGGTAGTGGCGAAACATGCGCTCCCCAACTTAACCCGATAGCAGCAGAGATGCTCGAGCCTCGGGAAAGGTTACGGCACTTGTGAACGCTGGGACTATTCGCGGGTGACGCGCTAGCTAATTCAGGGCGCTTCGCAGACCCCGCCGGGGCAGCGATTGTTTTCCTCGCAGATGTATTCGAGCAAGCCGACGTCGCTCCACTCGGGGCGCGCAGTGATCTCGAACTCCTGAGTCCACGGCGCCTTGAAGATCTTCGGGTCGTCGAGCGTCATCACGTACCGCAATGTCGTCGGACTCTTCCAGCTGATGTGCTCCGTCACGGTCAGCGCATCGCTGTGCATCCGGTATTCCTTGGGGTCGGTGTAGTAGTAGTCGTCGAGCGACCAGCGCTTGAGGTTCTTGGTCACAACGACGAGCGTGTCGCCTTCCCAATGGCCGACGGAATCGCCGTAGAACGATGGTTCGATGTTCTTCCTGTGCGGTCGCCCGTCGAGCGGGATGATGCGCTTCATGCCTTGAAACTCGTGCAGCACGATCAGGTAGTCGCCGGTTTGCGCGAACTGCATCGCGTTCGCCGACAGCATCCCGGATGGGAAGCCCGCGGGCATGCAGAACGCGCGCGGCTCATCGTGACGCGGGTTGCCGGTACGAGGCTCGAGGAACGGCTCGCCGCCTTCGAGAAACGGAGCGAAATTCTTGCGATCGAAGATCGTGGCCGAGCAGCGGCAAGTGTCGGCGCCCGGCAGCGCGTGCGGCCATTCGTAAACGCCGTTGAAGTCCGGTTTGCCTGCGGCCGTCCGCGGCATCTCGAACGACGCTTGGGCCGCCGCCGGCTCCACAGCTGCGGTGGATACGAGTAGCGCGGCCGCCGTTGCGGCAGCGAAGAATCCAGCTCGAGTTGCCATCTGTGCTCGCTCCCTATCGCTCGGCTCAGCGTGGCTGCTCGGGGCCGGCGGTGAACACGTTCTTACCATCGGAGAAGGTCACGCGCCGGCCATTCATGTTCTTCGACCCGTCCCGCGCCTGGAATCCCTCCACCGCAACGACAGCGCCGATCTGAAGGACATCTTTGTTGATTCCGCGGCGCATCAATTGTCCGGGCGCGCCTCCGGAGACGCCCCATTCGGAAACCTTGCCGTCCTTGTCCTTGACGTCGAGGTAGTACCAGATGTGCGGGTTCTGCCACTCGACGCGCTTGATGGTTCCGCTGATCGAGACGGGACGGTCGACATCGTATTCGGCGACCACGGAGTGGTGAGCGACGGCGATGGGTGCTGCGGCGAAGCTCGTCAGAAGAACGGCAGACCAACGAAGGCGGCTCATTGTTTGCTCCCCCGAGACCGAAGCCGTGCGGAGTTATTCGCCGGCGTTGATGTTGAAGACCTCGGCACCCTCGCGCGGCGCCCCATAGACGTTCCCGTCGCGCGACGGCGGCTTCTCGCCCGCCGCGATCGCGTCAGCGACCTGCTTCTCGAACGCGCGCTCGCCGCTCAGCGAGTGACCGACCGCGCCGTTACCTTCGTGGCAGGAGTACTCGTACACCTCATAGTTCGGCTGCTTCGTGATCATGAGCCGGTACGTGAACGGCGCCGTGTACGTCACCGCGTCGTTGACCGTCGCGGTGTACTGGATCATCTCCGGGTCGACGCGCGTGAACCGCTCCGTCAGCGTCAGTGCTTCGCTGTGGCGCGTGCCGTTGCCGTTGCCGCCGATGCTCGTCTTGTCCGTGAAGTTTTTCGTCTCCACCACCAGTGTGTCGCCTTCCCAGTGGCCGCGCGAGTTGCCCATGTACTGGCGGACGTTGGCGTCGATGCTCGCGCGGCTGTCGAGATAGATAACGCGCGTGTCGTGGATCATTTCGTAGCTGATCGCGACGGAGCTCTGGTTCTGGGTGATGCGGAGCCCGTTGCCGTAGATCACCGGTAGTGTCGAACCGATCACGCCGCGCGTGATGCAGCGGTCGTAGAGCGTAAAGTCCTCGAAGCTGTTGAACGGCCCGGGACCGAAAGTGCCGCGATCCCTCGCGCCGGCGCGCGCCTTGCCCGCGGCCGTCATCTCGGGCAGCTGGCCGTTCGGCGGATCGACGACGAGCGAGCTGTAGCCGAACGTCCGGACGCCCCATTCGTTGCGCAGGAACGTTTCCTCGTTCGCGGCGCGGTTCTTGCCGCGCTCCTGCGTCTCCGCACGCGTCAGGAATTCCTCTTTGGTAAGCGTGTCGCGCGTCCCGAACTCCTTGGGCCGGATAGTCGGGACGCCGCGCATGTCGTCGGTGCTCCACTGACCCTCGAAGCTCGGATCACCCCATGACGTGCGCGGCGCCTTCCACTTCGGATCCCGGACTGCGGCGGCCGTCGTCTCGGCGGCGACCGTGCGCTCGGGCGGGAGCGTTACCGGTGCGGGCGCTGGCCGGGCGTCCTGTGCGAGCGCCGCGCCGGTCGCGAGCGTCGCGACCGCGGTGCCGAGGACGTAGATCGAACTGCGCATTTGACCCATTGTGCGACTCTCTAGAGCCTTGGCCGGCCGCATAGTGGTCACGGCCGCGTCAGGCGCGAAGGCCGAAAGGATAGGATAGTCTCGTGTCATTCTCCATTAAGAAATGTCACACGGCGGACCGCCGTGGCTAGCGATCTCGACCAGCTCTCGATGCGCGAGGCTCTCGATTGCGCGCGCGCCGCGGGCGCGCGGGGCGAGGTGCCCGTCGGCGCTGTGCTGGTCGACGCCAACGGTGACCTTCTCGCGCGCGCTGCGAACTCGCCGATCGCGAACCATGACCCGACCGCGCACGCCGAGGTCATCGCGCTGCGCGCGGCTGGCCAAGCCCTGCGCAACTATCGGCTTCCAGGTTGCACGCTGTACGTGACGCTCGAGCCGTGCGCGATGTGCGTGGGCGCGCTCGTGCACGCCCGCATCGCGCGCCTCGTCTTCGCGGCCGCCGATCCGAAAACCGGAGCGTGCGGGTCGGTGCTCGATCTCACGACGAGTCCGGGCTTCAATCACCGCGTCGCGGTGACGCGTGGAGTGCTGCAGGAAGAGAGTGCGGAGTTGTTACGGCGCTTTTTCGCGGAGCGGCGCTGATCGGAGCGCGTCCGCTCAGCCGGCGGGCAGCGGGTCGTCGAGCGGCAATTCCTGCTGGTTCGTGAAGGTTTCGCGGCTGTCCATCCACATCAGGATCTCGTAGTAGCGGCGGACGTTGTCGACGTAGGTCACGGCCGTCTGCCCCGGCGCGTAGCCTCGCTTCACGCGGCGGTGCCATTGCTCGTCGCCGAGCAGAGGCAGCCGCTCGCGCACCTGCTCCCAGCTGTCTGGGCTCGCACCGAGTGATTGCGTGAGAATTCGCGCGTCCTCGAGGTGGCCGAAACCCAAGTTGTAGGCTGCGACCGCGAGCCAGTAGCGATCGGGCTCGACGATGCGCTTCGGGACCTTGCGCAGCACGCGCGAGAAGTAATGCGCGCCGCCGAGGATGCTCGAGCGCGCGTCGTGACGATCGTCGACCTCCATCATCTCCGCCGTGTGCTCGGTCAGCATCATCATGCCCCGGACGCCCGTCGGGGACACGGCGCCGGGATTCCAATGCGACTCCTGATACGCGATCGCCGCGAGCAGGCGCCAGTCGGTGCCGGTCGCTCGTTCCGCTTCGAGGAAGTAGCCGCGGTAGCGGGGCAACCGGGTGCTCACGTGGCGGATGAACGCCCGCGAGCCGACGTAGTCGAACTCGCGCGAGGCGAAGTAGTAGCGGTCGAGGATGCGCTCGAGCTCGCCTGTTGCCTCTATCTCAGCGAAATACGCCGCGATGCTCTCACGGAGCGAGTCCGCGCCGCGCGGTAGCGCCCACGCGAGCTGATTCTGCGGACCGAGAGTGAACGCGACGCGCAGGTCGGGGTAAAAGTGTCGGAGGATCGCGAACAGATGCGAATCCGCGATCGTGTAATCGATCTCGCCGTTCGCGACGCGCTTCATGAGCTCCTCGGCGCTGCCAGTGGAGTCCTCGATCCAGTTGAGTAGCGGCTCCTCGGCGCGCAGCTGCGCGAGCAGGGCCGCGTGCGACGAGTCTGCGACCACCTCGAGCCGCCCGCCGCGCAGGTCTTCGAGGCTGTGCGGCCGCTTCGTGCCGCCTCGGTAGATGACTTGCGGCTGAATCTCTTGGTAGGCAGGGCCGAAAGTGACGAAGTCCTTGCGCGCGTCCGCGACCGTGAGGCTCGCGGCCGCGATCTGCGCCTTGCCGTCGAGGAGATCGGGGTAGACCTGATCCGCGGTGTAGATACGCAGGCCGACGCCGAGCCGGGAGGCGTAGCCGCGAGCGAGCTCGTACTCGATCCCGCGCGGCTCGTCGGCGCCGTAATAGAATGCGGCCGGCGTGTTGCGCGTCACCACGGTGAGCTCGCCCGAGCGGACGATCCGGTCGAGTAGCGAGGGCGGCGACGAGCACGTGCCGAGCAGGGCGCTCAAGACGATCGCGACGAGTGCGCGCAAGTCCGCTCCAACGGCCGGATGGTCCGGGGATTATACGGGCATCAGCTCTTTCGGTCGGTGAGCCCGCTTCGACATTCTGTAACACATCTGTAACAGCACCGTAGCATCATGCGGCCCGCGTAGATGCTGGCTTTCGGCCTCGAGCCAACCCGAAATCGGAGTGAAATCAATGCGGAACACGATCTCTTTTACATTGGTTTGTATTCTGTGCAGCCCGGTCGCGGCGTTCGCGCAAGGCGGGGCAGACGCGGAAATTGCGGCGCTCCGCGCGGAGATCACGGCGCTCACCGCGCGGCTCGATAGGCTCGAGCAAACGCAGAGCTCGGGTGCAGCGCCGCCACCCGTATCCGCACCCGCAGTGGCCGTTGCGTCGAGCGCGCCGGCCGCGGACTCCGCGGTGCTCAAGTTCTCCGGCGACATGCGCTATCGCCACGAGGCCATCAACGATGACGCGTCCACCGAGCGGCAGCGGCAACGCATCCGTGCGCGCTTCGGCGTGACGGCCGACGTGACGGACAACGTGCGCGTGGGGCTCACGCTCGCGACCGGCAACGACGATCCGGTGTCTGCGAACCAAACACTCGATACGGGTTTCAGCCGCAAGAGCATCGGTGTCGACCGCGCGTATTTCGCGTGGGACGCCACCGACGACTTGAACATCACGGGCGGCAAGATGGCGGATCCTTTCTACCGCCCGGGCAACCATCATCTCATCTACGACGGCGATCTGAACCCCGAGGGACTCGCGCTGCGCTACAACCGGACGAATTGGTTCGCGAGCTTTGCGGGCCTTTGGGTCGAAGAGCGGGCCACCGCGGACGACTCGATCCTGCTCGGCGGCCAGTTGGCTTATCGGCGTGCACTCGACGGGGGCAAGCGTTTCACGGCCGGCGTGAGCTACTACGACTATCTCAACACGCAGAACCAGACGCCGTTTTGGGACGGCGCCCCGGCGGGCAATCGCGTCAACGCGGCAGGCAATTACCTGAACGACTTCAACGAGGCGGAGCTGTTTGCGGAGTTCAATTTCAAGGCCGGCGACCGGCCGCTTTCGCTATTCGCGGATTACGTCACGAACGTCGAGGCCGACGACGAGAACACCGGCTACGCGCTCGGCGCTTGGTACGGCGAGGTCACGAAACCCGGTACTTGGCGGATCGGCTACGCGTATCAACAGCTCGAAGCGGACGCCGTGATCGGCACGTTCACGGACTCGGATTTCGCCGGAGGCGGCACCGACGGGCGCGGGCACATCGTCGATTTCAGCTACGGGTTCCGCACGCGCTGGACGCTCGGCTTCAAATACTTCATCAACGAGCGCGGCATGGCTGCGGGCGAAGAGCGCGACTACAACAGGCTCCAAGCGGACGTGCAGTTCACTTATTGATGGTGCTGCCGCCCGCGCGCGCTCGCGAGGCGCGCCGCGCGATCAGCCCGCAAGGCGCTCGGCCGGCGCCGGGTCGGCGTTGAAGCGCACGGCCCAGTTGCAGCAGTCCTCCGCCGACATCGGCCGCGCGAACAGGTATCCCTGACCGAGGTCGTACCCGATGGACTGTAGATAGTTTCGAGTCCACTCGGATTCGACGCCCTCGGCCACGACTTCCAAGCCGAGCGCGTGCGCCATCTGCACCGTCGACTCGACGATCACGCGATTCTGCTCGCGCGTCTCGAGGTCCACGACGAACGACTTGTCGAGCTTCAGGGAATGTACGCGCAGGTCGCGTAGGTAGCCGAGAGACGAGAAGCCCGTGCCGTAGTCGTCGATCGAGATGGGCGTTCCCAGAGCGTGCAGCTTCTTGACGATGAGGCGTGCACGGTCGGGGTCGAGCATCATCGCGCTTTCCGTGATCTCGAGCTCGACCCTCTGCGGCTTGATCGAGGATTCTTCGAGCATCGCCTTGAGGCGCTCGGGAAAATCGATGTCCTGCAGGACGCGCGCAGAGATGTTGATGGCGACTCGAAGCTCGACGCCGCGCTTGCTCCACGCCGCGTTGTCGGCGAGCGCTTGCCTGATCGTCCATTCGGTGAGCGGCCGGATCAAGTCGGTCGCTTCCGCCAGAGTGACGAACTCGGCCGGTCCCACGTTGCCGTGTGTCGCGTGCTGCCAGCGAACGAGGGCCTCGACGCTCTCCGTCTTGCCCGTCTTGAGATTCACTTGCGGCTGGTAGTGGAGACTGATGCCGCTGTTGTCGATCGCGGCGCGCAGCTCGCTCAGCATGCTGAGGCGGCGCACGGTGTGCTGGTCGTCGTCGCGATCGTAGTACTCGAAAGGAGTGCCGTGGCGCTTCGAGACGTACATCGCGACGTCAGCGTGACGCAAGAGCTCCTTCGCGTCACGTGAGTGATCGGGCGACAGCGCGACGCCTATGCTCACGCCGACCTCCACTGCGATACCACGTGCGTCGATCGGGGTGCGCAGGCTGTCGATGACGCGTAGCGCGAGGGCGTCCACCGTCGAGCGGTCGTTTACCTCGGCCAACACTACCGTGAACTCGTCGCCGCCGATCCGGCTTATCATCGCGCCGCCCTTGAGCTGCGCGGAGAAGCGGCGGGCGACCTCGCGCAGCACTTCGTCGCCGACGTCGTGGCCGAGCGTATCGTTGATTTCCTTGAAACGGCTCAGGTCGAGCATGAGCAGCGCTATGCAGTCGTGCGGCGCGGTCCTCGCGAGCAGCGAGCCGAGATGCTTCATCAGGGCCGTGCGGTTCGGGAGAGACGTCAGCGGATCGTGCGTTGCTTGGTGCTCGAGCGCGCGCTGCTGCGCCTGGCGTTCCCTCACATCGCGCACGATCGCGGTGTACAGGCCGTCCTCGGTCGCGACCTTGCTGAGTGCGATCTCCACGGGCACTTTCGTGCCCGCGGCGGTGCGCGCCATCCGCTCCAGCATCGAGCCGGCGAGCGACGGGAGGCCGACATCGGGGTCGTTGAGCAGGCCGGGCACGAAGTCCGTGAGCGGCGTGTCGAGAAGCGCGGCGTTGGGGCAGCCGAAGAGACGCGACGTCGCGGGGTTCGCCGTGCGGATGATGCCGCGCTCGTCGATGCACAGTATGCAATCCGTCGAAGACTCGACGACGCTCTTCAATAAGGCGTCGCGCTGCTTGACGCCGACCTTGTACGCGAGCGCGCGCCAGGTCTCTCTGTCGAGGGAGCGGATGGTTGCTGCGGCGAACGTTGCGACGAGCACGAGCTCGAACGGCACGATCTCGAGCACCAAACGCTCGGCCGCGTAGAGATAGAGAGTCGCGCCCACGAGCGCGAGCGAGCTCGCGCCGGCGAACGCGAGATTCACGCGCCAGCCGCGCACGCTGAACAGCACTGCGCAGCAGAGCGTCCACGCCGCGAGCGCCGCGAGCGCGAGCCAGTCGGGCGGCGTCCGGAGCAGGCCCGCGCGAACCGATTCGGTCGCGAACGCCTGGACGACGACGCCGGGCAGCGTGCGATACACGGGTACCGTCAAGATGTCGCCCAGCTCGACGGCCGTGTTGCCTACGTATACCGTCTTGCCGCGCAGAGCTGCGGGATCAATGCGGCCGTTCAGAACGTCGATGAAGGATACGTACGCGAACGACGTGTCCTTGATCGAGTAGTCGATGGGTACCGGAAGCCCGGGCGGCAGCGCCGCCTCGTACGTGAACACCGACGGGAGCGTTTCCTCGCCGATGGTCCAGGAGCTCAGCATCTCGCGAACGAGCCCGTCGGCGTCCGGCTCCAGAATTACCGACGCCAGCCGCGCGTGTTCTGCGAAGCGGGGGAGGGGCTGCGTGATCGTGAGCTGGCTGTCCGCGCCGCTCGCCGGCTGAAAATGGCTCGCGAGAATCGGCGGCGAGTCGCTCCAGTCGGCGAGCGCCCGCTCGAACAAAGCGTCGTCCTCCTCGCTCGTGTGCGAGCTGAAGTCGATGTCGATGAACACGCTCTTCGGAGCCGCGGTTCGCAGCATCTGCAGCAGCCGGGCGTGATGGCGGCGCGGCCACGGCCACTCGTTGAGCGCGCGCAGACTCTGCGCGTCGATGCCGACGATCACGATGTCGCTCGCGCGCTCGTGCGCGAGCACTGCCGCCCGCGCGTCGGCGACCACGTTTTCCACACGCGCGAGCCTGCCGCTCCAGTGCAGAAGATAGGTGACGCCGAGAATCGCGAGTGCGACCGCGGGCCAGGCGCGCTGCGGTCGCTTGATCACCGACTAGTGACGGCCGAGCAGCCCGCCGAGCAGGCCGCCGCCGCCGAGCACGGGCGGCAGGATGGGCGCGACGATCGGCGCGATCGGGGCGACGATCGGCGCGATCGGGGCGACGGGCGGAATCACGACGGGATTGCTCGCGCCGAGGTCGACGCCGAGGTCGAGCCCGCCGGTGCCGACGCCGATGTCCACACCGCCGAGATCGACTCCGACATTCGCGGTGCCGCCCGAGAGGTCGACGCCTGCGCCGAGGCCGACGTCGGCGACCACGCCGCCGAGATCGAGGCCGGCGCCGACGCTCGTGTTCAAGGTGCCGCCCCCGAGGTCGATGCCGGCGCCTGTGCCGAGATCGAGCCCCGCGCCGGCGCCAACGCCGACGCCGGCCGTGAGGCCGACGTCAATGGCGCCGCTGCCGAGGTCGACGCCCGCGCCGAGGCTTCCGCCCGCCGTGACGCCGCCGAGACCGAGCGCCGAATCGAGCGTGATCCCGGCCGTGCCGCCGCCAAGATCGAGGGTCGTGCCGACCGCGACGTCCGCTGTAATGGCGCTACCGACGTTCAAACCGGCGTCGATGGCGACGCCGGCGGTTGCGCCGCCGATGTCGAGGTTCGCCCCTAGCTGGACGTCGGCGGCGACGCCGCCCAGGTCGAGCTTCGCGCTTACGCCGGCGTCGGCACTGCCGCCATCGACGGCGAGGCCGAGACCTACGCTCGCGCCTAGGTCGACGTTTGCTCTTGTGTCGAGACCGGTGTTTCCATCAGCGGTGAGATCGAGGCCTGAAGCGATGTGCACCGTTGGGCGGTCGCCGCTCGCGCCGTTAGTCTGGCCCACCGTGCTCGGCGCGAGATCGAGGTTCGCAGCGAGCGTCGAGTTGCCCCCGTTCGTGCCTCCCGCGAGGCCGCCGAGGCGCCCCGCGACGGCGGGAGTCTGTTCGGCCAGCGCGGCCGCGATCGCGTTGTCGCGCGCGCGCCCCGCGGCACGCGGTGCTTCGACGCGCTCCTCGTTCATGCCAAGCACGCGGATCGCGCCGTCGGTGCTCGAGCGGATCGCGATCTCGCCTGCATTCAATTGAATGACGTCGCTGCCGTCCGGCGTGCGGATTTCGAGCTGTCCCTCGAAGAGCGAGATCGTCGTGCTGTCCTCCTGCACGGCGACATTGAATTGGGTGCCCTTTATCACGGCCACCAAGTACGGTGTTTCGACGCGCAGCTTGCCGACGTCGCGATGCGCGACGTCGTAGAACACATTGCCGCGATGTTGGACGAGTCGTGCAACGAGATTGCCGTCGACGGCTTCGGCCGGGATCTCGACGTCCGTGTCGCGCGCGACGGTGATGTTGGTTCCGGCCTGCGTCAGCCCGAGCGTGCCGTCGCCGCCCGTCACGACTCGCGCCGGCAGGTTCACGGTGGAGTCGAGCCGAACGTCTGTCGCCGCGCCCGCCATCGTCACGGCGACGTCGCCCGCGATTGCGGTGACGGAGATTCGCGCTGGATCGTCGTTGCGCGTGTTAGGTGCCTTCGCGAAAGCGATGCTCGTCGCGGCGGCGAAAAACGCCAACAATGAAAGTGGCAGAACGCTCGAAGGGATCGAGAAGACGCCTCTTGTTCTCGTCGCGGGCATGTCTGAGACCTCCGTGTCGTCAGGTCGCGACAATCATAAAGAGGACCGTGCGGCAACGATGTGAGGGTCATCACGGCAACGTCGAAGAACGTTGTTCATAATGCGCGTCCTTCCCGTTGTCGAACTTATTGCGCGTGATGCTCGAGCACGTGGTGCGTTGTGTCGAATGCTTGCACCGCCGCGATTTAAGATCGCACCGCCTCGCCGCCGCAGCACTGCTTGGCATAATCACTGCCCTACTTGAATTAATCACGGCGCCCGCGGTCGCGGCGGCGCCCGATCTTGTCTCGGTCGTGATTCGCGGCTCGAGCGTCTACGACGCGCCGGCGCTTTACGAGGTCTATCGCGAGCAGCTCGGCGAGCCCATCACTCAGGACGGTGCGCGCGCGATCGTGGCGGCGCTCGCGGCTAAGTACGAACGCGACGGCTACTCACGCCCGCAGGTAAAAGTCGACGACGGCTTGCTCCAGATTGGTGTGCTGCGGGTCGACGTTCTCGAGCCGCGAATCTCCGAGGTCAGAATCAGCGGCAATCCGGGACCGCATCTCGCGCGGCTCGAGTCCCTCGGTTCGCAGCTACGCACTGACGGACCGGTCTCGCAAGCGGGCGTGCTCACGACGCTCCAGCAGATGCGCGCGCTGCCGGGCTTGACCTTGTCGGCGACCACGGCGCATGACGACGCCGGACCAAACGTGTACCGGCTCGAGGTCGACACGGACTTCGAGCCGGTCAGCGGCTCCGTGCGGATCAGCAATCGCGGTACCGATGAGGCCGGGCCGAACTTCGTTCTCGGACAGGTCGTCGCGAATGGGTTGCTGGGCGGCGAGACGAATCTCGGTGTGCTGTTCGGGGCCGCGACGGACTATGCCGAATATCACGGGCTTGGCTTGCTCGCGAACGTGGGGGTGGGCACGGTCGGCGGCCGTATGGCGTTCTCGGGCTTTAGATCGCGCTCGGATCCCAACGAGCCCATCGTCGATCTCGACGACTTCTACTTGCGCGATCGCGTGACCGCGGGGTTCGCGCGTCCGATTCCGAAGTTCGGACGCGCGACGCTGAATTTGTCGGCGGGGCTCGATTTCGACGACCTGGAGATCTTGCGATCGGGCGAGCGCTTGCGCGACGAACGCCTGCGGATGCTCAAGGTGGGTGCGAATTGGAACTGGCACAGCAGCACGGCAGTGCAATACGCGAGCTCGATCGATCTGGTCAAAGGTCTCGACGGCTTTGGCAGCGGGCTCGCCGCCGCCGATCTCGTCGACGATCCGCGGCGAGCGGACTTCGCGCTCGCTCGACTGAGCTTCACGCGGCTCACGCGGTTCGGTGAACGTTGGTCCGCACGGGTCGATGTGCTAGGCCAGCAGACCGCGTATGTCCTGCCGTACGGCGAGCGCTTCAAAATCGGCGGCGACCGGCTCGGTCGTGGTTTCGAGGTCGCGGAGATCGCAGGCGATCAGGGGCTCGGCGCGAGGGTAGAAGGCCGGAGCCGGTTGCGCAATGCACCCGCATCGCTCGGCGGCGCGTCGCTGTACACGTTCTACGATGTCGGCGCCGCCTGGAAGCACGACGTACCAGGCCGCGAGTCAGCCGCAACGGCCGGTTTCGGGTTCGCTGCGCAGGGCGATCGGTTCTCGGGCACGCTCGAGCTCGCCAAACCGCTCACCCACGCGGATGTCGAGGGTCGCAAGGATCTCAGGCTGTTCGCGGAAATCGCGATCTCTCTTTAGCGTCGCGTCAGCGACGTCCCTTGCGCGCACTTCCCGGTACGGATAGTACTGCCGCATAACATACCCGTGAACGCCTTCGAGACGATCTCGGAGTCGCTGCCATTCGAGTTCCGTACCGAACCGTGCGGTGTTGGTGCGAGTGCGAGCGACGTCTATGATTCGCCGATCACAAATTCTTGCCCGAGGGAAAGTCACAGTGGGAAGGGAAAACGTCTCGATGATTCAGCAGCCGCGGCAAAGCTCTACGCCCAAAGAACGATTCGATTCGCACGGTGCACGCAAAGCGGCCATCGCGTTGCTCACCGCCATCTACAAGACCGGCCGTCACGGCACGATCGCCGAGGTGCTGATCGCGCTCGAAGTGATCGACTCGAATCTCGACGGACGGCCGCACTCGATGAAGTCGCTGTCGAGCAAGCTCGGAATTCCGTACACGTCGGTGTCGCGCATCGTGTACTCGCTGACGTCCGAGGCGCAGCCCGGCGGCGTTTTGAAGCTCGTGCCCGACAGTAAGGACCGGCGGCGTAAGCACATCGAGCTCGACCTCGAAGCATTCAAGCGCTCGGCGCCGCAGATTCGCGCGCTCGAGAAGGCGATGATCGACTACTACGGCAGCTCGGTTTTCAAGCTCAAGAAAGACAAGACCAACTAGCGGCGCGTTGGTCCGTGCCGGCGCCGCTCACGGCGCTTGCTCGACCATGAGCCCCCGGTCTAAGGTGGCGCGGATGCGACGGCCGAGCGCCCATTGGCTTCTGTTGACCCCGCTGGTCCTGTTCGGGCTCGCGTACATCGACCGAATCGAGTCGGGGCCCAGCGGCGATTGGCGAAACACGAGCCGCGCGCCCGTGGGCCTCGCGCCGAATCCGGCAAGCACGCCCGAGCCCGTCGTGCAGGTATACGCCGCGCGCACCGTTCGTTGGCGTGGCTACTTCGGCGTGCACACGTGGATCGCGGCGAAGCCGCGCGACGCAGCCGAGTTCACGGTGTACGAGGTGAACGGCTGGCGGTTACGGCGCAACGGTACCGCGGTGATGGTGACGAACCGCGCACCTGACTCGCGCTGGTTCGGCGCTGCGCCCGAGCTGCTCTCCGAGTTGCGGGGCGACGCCGCCGCGCCGCTGATCGCACGTATCGAGCGTGCCGCAGCGGACTACCCATATGCGAACACGTATCGGGTATGGCCGGGGCCGAACTCCAACACGTTCACCGCATTCGTGCTGCGCGACGTACCGGAGCTGCGCGTCGACTTGCCGGCGACTGCGATCGGTAAGGACTACCTCGGCACGGCGTTGTTCGCCAAGACGCCGAGCGGCACCGGCGTGCAGATCAGCGTTTTCGGAGTGCTCGGCGTGCTCGCCGGCGTCGAAGAGGGTGTCGAGGTCAATGTGCTCGGCCTCACGTTCGGCGTCGATCCGCTGCAGCTTGCGTTGAAACTCCCGCTCGCGGGGAGCGTCGGCTTCGGCGGCGCGTAGTGGCGCGCTGTTCGCAGGGCGGGAGCGCCGTCTCTAATTCGAACTGAGGGGGAACCATGTCGATTCAGCGTCTCATCAGCTCTTTCGCCGCCGTGTGCGGGCTCTGCGTCGCCGCGACGGCGCTCGGGCAGCCGCCCAATTCGCCGCGCGAGATCCAGAAGTTGAACGGCGACGTCTACTGGGCGCGCGACAACGATCTGCACCTGTCAGTGTTCATGGTCACGCCGGACGGTATCGTCGTCGCCGATCCGATCAGCCGCGACTTCTCGACGTGGCTCAAAGGCGAGCTTGCGAAGCGCTTCAACGTGCCCGTGCGCTACGTGCTCTACAGCCACAAGGACTACGACCACGCGTCGGGTGCCGAAGTGTTCGCCGACACGGCGAAGGTCGTTGCGCACGAGAACACCCCGCGCTACCTCGGCCTGCCTCCGGCCAACACGCCGCTGCCGGAAAGCGCTGCGGCACTGGACGCGAACAAGAACGGCAAGATCGAGCAGACCGAAGCCAAGGGTCAGCTCCAGTCGCTCTTTGCGTTGCACGACGCGAACAAGGACGGAGCGCTCAGCGGCGCCGAGGTCACGCGCGGCCCATTGAGCGAAGTGCGCGCGCCCGACGTCACGTATTCCAAGCGCACCACGATCACGCTAGGCGGTAAGCACGTCGAGATGATCTACCTGCCGATCGAGCACGCGGACGACAACAGCATCATGCTGTTCCCGGACGATGACTCCGTCTTCGTCGTGGACTTCGCGCTCGTCGACCGCCTCCCGTTCGGAACGCTGACCGGCGAGATCGATCAGATCAAGCAGATCGAGGCGCTGAAGTGGGAGCATTTCGTTCCGGGCCACGGCCACGTGGGTGCGCGCGCGTCGCTCGTGGCGCATCGCCAATATCGCGAGGAGCTGCGCACTGCCGTTGCCGCCGGTATCGCGGCGGGCCGTACTCTCGATCAGCTGAAGCAGAGCGTGACGATGGACAAGTACAAAGACTGGGAGTTTTACCAGCAATGGCGCGCCGACAACGTCACGGGTATGTACCAGATCCTGACGGCGAAGTGAGCGACGACGGTAGGGCGAAGTCCGGCTTATGACAGTAGGGCGGCGGCCGGCTTGACCCGCCGCACACTTGGCGCGTCCCGGCGCTAAGGAAGCGCAGTTTCCTGCCGATAACCCGTTCGGGGCCGCACCGCGGCCTACGCCGGCGCGCGCGCGCCGGCCAGGGGAAGGGGAGCCGTATGAAGCAGGCAGCCAGCACAGCGGACACGACCATCATCCTCGGTACGGAATACACCGAAGCCCGCGCGCTCTGTGCCGGCTTGGTCGAAGAGCTCGATCGCTCGCTCGCGGAAAAGAGCCTCGAGCTGCCGTCGCTGCCCGAAGTGGCGCTGAAGATCCGCAAGGCGCTAGCGGACGAGAACGTCTCGGTCACGGAGATCTCGCGTCTCATCGGATCCGATCCCGCGCTCGCGGCGCGGATACTCAAGACATCGAACAGTGCGTTGTTCTACCGCGGCAACAAGCCGATCACGAGCGTGCATTCGGCGGTCTCGCAGCTCGGTCATCGGATGGTCCGCAACGTCGCTTTGTCGTTCGCAGCCCAGCAAGTGTTCATCGGCTACGGCAGCGAGCAGTTGCGCAGCTATCTCACGCAGATTTGGCAGCACAGCGTGCACGTCGCCGCGCTCGCGCACATGATCGCGCGCGTTCGCACCAAGCTGAATCCCGACGAGGCGTTCCTCGCGGGCTTGTTGCACGAGGTCGGCAAGCTCTACATATTGATGCGCGCCAAGGACAAGCTCGACGTGCTCGCCTCCGAGAACGCGTTCCAGGCCGTGCTCGCGTCGTGGCACCCGCGTCTCGGCCGCGCCGTGATCGAGCTCTGGCAGCTGCCGGCCGACCTGGCCGTCGCCGTGGGCGAGCATCAGAGCTGCAAGCTCGAGGCTCCGGAGCCGCCGACGATGACGGAGATCGTGGCTGTCGCGAACTACCTCGCGGAGCACACCGAGGAAGCCGTCAACGACGAACAGTTCTTCGACAAGGTGCCGAGTCTCGGGTCGCTTGCGATGGACAAGGCCACGTTCAATTGGCTGATCCGCGCCGGCGACGTCGACATCCGTTTGCTGATGCTCGCGTTCGGCGTCTGACGAGCCGCGCCTCTTAGGGCGCGATGTCGACCGTTCGATTACCATACCCCCACGTTCCGCCGTGCGCGGCCCGCTCGTTTCTTCGGGGGAAACAGTGCAATGAAGACGCTCATCGGTATTGTCGCGGCTGGTCTGTTGATCGGCGTCTGCACCAGCGAGTCCGCGTCCGCACAAGCGAGTGCGTGTGATCGCCAATGTCTCGAGGGCTTCGTCGACCGCTACCTGGATGCTCTCGTGAAGCACGATTCGCAGGCCGTGCCGCTCGCTGCGAACGTGCGCTTCACGGAAAACGGACAGCGGCTGACGATCGGGGATGGTCTGTGGCATAGCATGAAGGCCAAGGGGACTTATCGACTGTTCGTCAGCGATGTGGACGCGGGGCAAGTCGCGTTCATCGGCACGCTCGACGAAGAGAACTCGGATCCCGCGAAGGGCACGCCCGCGTTGATCGCGTTGCGCCTCCGCATCGCAGGTAACCAGATCACCGAGATCGAGCAAGAAGTCGTGCGCAACATGGATGCGGCCAATCGCGTCGCCGCGCTTGGCTCGCCCCATCCGCTGTTCACGCAGACGATCCCGGCGAGCCAGCGCATGTCGCGCGCGGATTTGATTCGCACGGCGAACATGTATTTCACCGGCATGCAGCAGAACGACGGTAAAGGCGACTATCCGTTCGCACCGGACTGCAACCGGATCGAGAACGGCATGCAGACGACGAACCGGCCCACGGCCGCGGGTCAGACTCGACCCGATCCGGCCACGGCTTCGAACTACTCGGCCGAGTGGAGCTGCCTCGAGCAGTTCAAATCGGGATTGCTGCACTTCGTCACGCGCATCCGCGATCGGCGGTACGTGGCCGTCGATCAGGAGCGCGGTCTCGTCTTCAGCTTCGTGTTCTTCGATCACTCCGCGGGCGAGACCCGCAATTTCACGGCGGCGAGCGGACGCAAGGTCACGGCCGGGCCCGCGCAGCCGTGGACGTGGTACATCGCGGAGATGTTCCGCGTCGAGGACGGCAAGCTGCGGCAGATCGAAGCCGTGCTCGACCGCGTGCCATACGGCATGAACTCCGGGTGGAGCAGTTGGGAGGACGGGATGTCCGACCGTGCCCAAGACGTGACGCGCGCCGCCGCGCGCTGACTTCGACGCGCGGCCGACGCGGCCGCGAGCTTTCCATAATCTCGTTTCGAGCGGGCGCCTTTGCGCCTCGCCTCGGCATTCGGCCGCTCAAACGGCCCGCCATAACGCCCGCACGCATTAACGCGAATCGTTCTCATTGCGTTCATAGATGAGAGTCATTATCATTCGCGTCGGTCTATTGGGATTCGGGAAGTCAGTCGATGTCTCGATCGAAAAAACCGAGCTACCCGCTCGAGTTGCCAACCCGCGGTTTGGTCGCGAGCGCCGTCGCCCTCGCACTCACTTCGACGGCCGCCTTCGCGCAGCAGGGCGGCCCGCAGGCCGACGTCGTCGTCACTGGTGCGGCGTCGCTGCCCGAACCGACTTCGAGCAAGTTCACGGCGCCGCTCATCGATACGCCGAAATCCGTCACGGTGATTTCGCAGGCGCTGATCGCCGAGACCGGCTCGACGTCGCTCGTCGACGCGCTGCGCACCGTGCCCGGCATCACGTTCAACGCAGGCGAGGGCGGGCAACCGGCTGGCGACAACCTGAAGATCCGCGGCTTCGACGCTGGGTCCGACGTATTCATCGACGGCGTGCGCGACGCGGGCTCGCAGACGCGCGACGTCTTCGCTCTGGAGCAGATCGAGGTCATCAAGGGACCGGGCTCGACATACACCGGCCGCGGCTCTACCGGCGGCTCGGTAAACCTCGTCACGAAGAAGCCGCGCGACGAGCAGTTCGTAAATGCGAGCCTCGGTGCCGGCACGGACAGCTATGGTCGCGCGGCGCTCGATGCGAACTATCTGTTCGGCGACAGCGTCGGTTTTCGGTTGAACCTGCTCGCGCAGGACTACGACGTGCCGGGGCGCGACAGCGTCTCGAACTCGCACTGGGGCATCGCGCCGTCGCTCGCGTTCGGCATCGGCGAAGACACGAGATTCAACCTCGACCTCTACCGCTACGAGACGGACGACATTCCGGACTACAGCATTCCGTATTCGCGGAACGCCGCCAATAACGCGCCGGCGGGCGAGCCTGTCGACGTGGACACCGAGAACTTCTACGGTCTGTTGAACCGAGACTTCCAACGGAGCGGAGCCGATGTCCGCACGTTCCAGTTCTCGCATGATTTCGGCGACGAGCTCACCCTCACGAATGTCACGCGCTACGGCCGCACCACGAACGACTACATCGTCACGAACCCCGACGACGGCCGCGGCAACATCGTGAATGGTTTCCTGTATCGCAGCAGCAAGAGCCGCAACTCACACACGACCACGGAGGCGAACCTCACTAACCTGAGCGGCGAGGCGAGCACCGCCAGCCTCGAGCACAGCTACTCGTTCGGCGTCGAGGTGAGCCGGGAGGAGATGCTGAACCGTCCGTACGTCGTGACCTCGACGTTCGCCGGCAACGCGGTGACGGCGTTCCCGACGTCGTGCAGCGCGCCTGGCGCGGTCGGCGCGGCGTCGCTGTACAACTGCACGACGCTCGACAACCCGAATCCGAACGATCCGTGGACGGGCACGATCACGCAGTCGACGACGCCGACTGGCGTGGACACCGACACACACTCCGTGTATGCGTTCGACACGCTCGGCTTCAACGACAAGTGGTCGCTGAACCTCGGCGTGCGTTGGGACGACTACGACACGCTGCAGAACGGCTTCACGGGCACCACGCCCCAAGTGCTAAGCAACGAAGCAGACTTTTGGAACTACCAGGTAGGCGCCGTGTTCAAGCCGGCGAGCAACGGCAGCGTGTACTTGTCGACCGGCACGTCCTCGAGCCCGGTCGGCAACTCGCTCGGCGACGGCACCGAGAATATCGCGCTGACCAACGCGGACCTCGAGCCGGAGCGCGACCAGACGCTCGAGCTCGGTACCAAGTGGGCGCTCGCGGGCAACCGCCTGTCGCTCACGACCGCGATCTTCCGTACCGAGACCGAAAACGCGCGCGCTACGGTGGTCGGCGGGCTCCAGCAGAACGTGGGCGACGAGCGTGTCGACGGCTTCGAGTTCGGCGTGAGCGGCAACATCACGAACCGCTGGACGATGTTCGGCAGCGTCTCCGTGCTCGATAGCGAGATCCTCGACGACGGTCCGGTCGCGGCGAACGAGGGCCACGAGTTCCCGAACACCCCGAAGAACAGCGTGGGCATTTGGACGAGCTATGCGGTGACGAGCAAGATCACGATCGGCGGCGGCGCGACCTATGTCGACCAACGCTTCGGCAACGTCGCGAACACCGTGTGGATTCCGGAATACACCCGCTACGATGCGATGGCGTCGTTCGAAGTCGGCTCGAGAATCGATCTGCAGGTCAACGTTCAGAACCTCACCGACGAGGTCTACTACGCGCGGCCTTATCAGAACCATTACGCGCAGCTCGGGGCCGCACGGTCCGCGGTCGTGAGCGCCACGTTCGACTTCTAGACCGGCGCGACGGCTCCGGCGCGAGAAGCCGATCGTGGACACACGATCATCCGGTAGCACGTCGGCGACAGCGGCGCCGTCGTCGCGTTGACCGGCGCCCATCACGACCTAGGCGCGAGCGAGCTCGGCCGGCGTCAAGAAGTCGTCCTCGCCCTGGAAGACGAAGATGGGGAGCTCGAACGCAAGCCCGCTGGTCCGGAGATCGACGGCCCCGAGGTCGAATTGCTCGTCGCTCGCCACGTAGCCCTCGAAGTAGTTGCGAACGTCGGCGAGCGTGTAGCGCGGCGGAGCAGGGCTTCGAAGCGCTCGACCGCGCGCGTTCGTGTGCTGCCGTCCCGGTATACTAGCCGCCCGTGTCGACCTTCAGTCTCAACGAGTTCTATCAGCGCAATCGGCGCGTCGTCATCTGGGTAATCCTGTTCGGCCTGCTCTGGCTGCTCCGCGACTTCTTCGGGCTGGTGTTCCTGTCGTTCGTGCTGGCGATCATCGCGGCGCCGTTCGCGGAGTTCGGCACGAAGCGCTTGCGTTTGCCGCACTGGCTCGCGCTGTCGATCGTCTATCTGCTCTTCCTGACCGTGCTCGCGTCGTTCGTGCGCTTCGTGGTGCCGAGCGTCGCGTCCGAGGTGAACCGGATGATCGGCAACCTGCCGACGACCGAGCAGCGCCTCATCGAGATCAAGAACGGCATCGTCGACCGCTACCCGACGTTGCGGCAGCCGATCGCCGGCTATCTTCGCAGCGCGCTCACCGACGACCGCGCCGCCGCGATCGAAGTGCAGCTCGCGAGCGAGCGCGCGCGGCTCGGGCTCACCGAAGCGGCCGTCGCGGAGGCTGCGGGCAGCACCATCGCGCCGACCGACGTATTCCGGGCGTACTTCAACCGCCAAGACCAGCTCTATCTCAGCGCGTTGATGTCGGCGCAATTCCAGCGGGTGCGCGACTATGCTCCCGCGGTCATCAACATGCTGTATCGCGCCACGGCGACGATCCTGCTCGCGCTCCTCTTCAGCTTTCTGATCCTGATCGACCTCGCGCGCATCAAGCGTGGCATCGGCCGCCTCAAGACGTCGAAAGTCGGAGATTTCTACGAGGAGGCCGCGCCGCCGATCGGCCGGTTCGGAATCCTGCTCGGACGCGCGATCGAGGCGCAGGCGGCGATCGCGGTCGTGAACACGGTGCTCACCCTGATCGGGCTGCTGCTGCTGAAGATCCCGCTCGTGGCGATGCTGTCGGTGGTCGTGTTCGTCTGCAGCTTCGTGCCCGTGCTCGGAGTGCTGATCTCGACCACGCCGATCGTGCTGGTTGCGCTGAACGCGGGCGGTTTCTCGCTATCGCTCGCGGCGATCGGGCTCGTGATCTTGATCCACATGATCGAGGCGTACGTCTTGAACCCGATGATCTACGGGCGGCACCTGAAGCTGAACCCCGTTCTCACGCTGATCATCCTCTACGTCGGTTATCACGCGATCGGGCTCTGGGGCATGCTGCTCGGCGTGCCCGTCGCGCGCTACTTCATTCACGACGTGTTCGACGTCCCGTTCCGCGACCGATCGTCGACGGGTATCCGCCGCAAGATCATTGAGCGGGCTCCAGTCGAATGATCGAACCGTCGGGCTTGCCGCTGCCGTAGCGCTGCTCCGTCGTGAAGTAGAGGAATCCGTCGGGGCCTTGCTCGACGTCGCGGAAGCGCGAGCGCATCTCGGTGAGCAACGGCTCGCGCCGCTCCGCTTGTCCCGGCTGATCGAACGCGATCCGCTGCACCTGCAGTCCGCTCAGCGCGCCGAGAAACAAGCTGCCCTTCCAGCTCGGGAATTTGTCTCCGGTGTAGAACAGAAGCCCGGACGGGCTGATCTGCGGCACCCAGAACACGCGCGGGTTCTCCATGCCGGGCCGCGAGAACGGCTGATCCGACACGAGCGTGCCGGAATAGTTGCGCCCCATCGACACGATCGGCCAGCCGTAGTTCGCCCCGGGCTTCAAGATGTTGATCTCGTCGCCGCCCATCGGGCCGATCTCGAGCTCCCAGAGCTCGCCGGTCGCCGGATGGAACGCCAGGCCGTAGCCGTTACGATTGCCGTAAGTGAAGATCTCGCCGCGCGCGCCGGTGCGGCCGACGAACGGATTGTCCTGCGGAATGCCGCCCTCGTCGGTGAGCCGCAACACCTTGCCCACGTGGTCGGCGAGGCTCTGCGAGCGCAGCCGGATGCTGTTGTCGTCCTTTGGGCCGCAGCACAGGCGGTCGCGGTCGCCGACGGTCACGTAGAGCGTTTTGTCTGGGCCGAACAGCATGCGTCCCGCCGTCGCGTTGCGCGCGTTCTCCCACGCGTCGGCGACGAAGATTTCGCGCACGTCTTTCAGCGTCGCGCCGTCGAGCCGGCCCCGAGATACCGCGAGCGTCTGGCCCTTGTCGCCGCCGTCCTTCAAGTACGAGGCATAGACGAAGTGGTTGCGCGCGAAGTCCGGGTGCAGCACGAGCCCGTGGAGCACGTCATTGCCTTCGGGTGAGGGTGCTTTCCAAACGGGCGTCGCATTGAGGATGCCTTTCTCGACGATCCGCAGCGCGCCGTTGCTCTCCGTCACGAGCAGGTTCCCATCGGGAAGGAACGCGATGTCCCACGGGCCGACCAGGCCGTCCGCCACGAGCACGACGCGGATCTTCGCGCCGCTCGTCTCGAGTGTCAGCGGGGACTCTCGGGTTGGGAGCAGCGGCGCGGGGCCGCTCGGTGTTTGCGCGGGCGCGCTTCCCGCGAGCGCGACGCCGAGGACGATGACGAGGCGACGCCACGGTGCCGGCGTGCGGTATCTCATTGCTCCATTCCCCCGTTGAACCTAACGGCCGCGGGATGCTACCGCGGGCCCGGGTGGCCTGCCACTCGGGCCAGTGCTCGGACTTCGACGCGCGTCTTTAGATAAACAAAGCTAGTCCGTTGCGCGGCGCGGGAGTTCCCGGGATCCGCCCGAGTACAATCGTTCGCCACGTCGCGAGGCCGCGGCCTCGGGACGACGGGTTTCAATAACAACCGGGGGGCCAACAAATGAAATCGCTTATCGTGACTCGCGCTCTAGTCCCGCTTGCGTTTTGCGCGCTCGGCGGCGCGGCATTCGCTCAGCAGCAGCCCGCACAGCCGGCGCAGCCGCAAGCGCCGCAAGAAAAGATGACCTTCTTCATCACGAGCGTCGGCAAGGGCGACGGCGCCAATCTCGGCGGCCTCGCGGGCGCGGATGCGCATTGCGAGGCGCTCGCCGGCGCGGTCGGCCGCGGCGAGGCCGAGTGGCGTGCGTACCTGAGCACGGCCGCTGCGCCGGGCCAGCGGCCCGTGAACGCACGCGACCGGATCGGCGATGGCCCCTGGTACAACGCAAAGGGCGTGTTGATTGCGGCGAACGTCGACGATTTGCACGAGGACCGCAACAACATCCGCAAGCCGACCGCGCTCAACGAAAAAGGCGAAGAGGTCAACGGCGTCGGCAGCACGCCGAACACGCACGACATGCTGACGGGGTCGGACTCGTCCGGACGTCTCGTGCCCGGCAACGCGGCGCTCACCACCTGCAACAATTGGACGAGCAACGCCGCGGGCAACGCGATGCTCGGCCACCACGACCGTCTCGGGGGCCCGAACGCATCGTGGAACTCGGTGCACAGCAGCCGCAGCTGCAGCCAACCGGATCTCGTCGCAACCGGCGGGGCGGGGCTCTTTTACTGCTTCGCGGTCGAGTAGCCTGTTTGGGTGCCGGGCGAGAGCCCGGCACCGCCTTCTGCTGAAGCGGAATTCATGAGCGCTTCTGCGTAGAATGCAGCCTTTCCGTACCGGCAAGGACCGATCAACCCCTGGGGGCCAATAAATATGTCATCGAAACCCGATCTTCGCATCTCACTCACACGCACCGTATTGGCGGTGGGTACTCTGGCGGCGCTTGCCGCATCTCTCCCGAGCGTCGCGCAACCGCCCGGTCCGCCCGGCGAAAACTTCAAAGTCGTCACGTTCGTCGAGGGGCTCAAGAATCCCTGGAGCATGGCTTGGCTGCCGAACGGCGACATGCTCGTGACGGAGCGCGGCGGCACGCTGCGCATCATCCGCGGCGGCAAGTTGCTGGAGACTCCCGTGGCGGGTGTGCCGGCCGTGCGCGCGCAGGGGCAAGGCGGCTTGCAGGAAGTCGTGCTTCACCCGCAATACGCGACGAATCACTACATCTATCTGAGCTACGCGAAGCCGGGCCCGGACGGCGGCAAGACGGGGACGACGGCGCTCTCGCGCGCGAAGTTCGAGAACGACAAGCTGTCCGACGTGAAAGAGATCTTCGAGGCGAAGGCATGGAACGACGCGCCGGGCCACTTCGGTGCGCGCATGGCGTTCGACAACCAGAACCATCTGTTCTTGTCGGTCGGCGATCGGATGGCGGGCTTGTTCCCGCGGCGTCCGGACGGTGCGATGGATCCGAATCTCGCAGGCCACCCGGCGCAAAATCTCGGCAGCCACCAGGGCAAGATCCTGCGCTTCAACGACGACGGCTCGGTTCCGGCGGACAATCCGTTCGTCGGTCAGGCCGGCAAGCTGCCCGAGATCTGGAGCTACGGTCACCGTAACCCGCAAGGCCTCGCGTGGAATCCCGAGACCAACACGCTCTGGGAGACCGAGCACGGCCCGCAAGGCGGCGACGAGCTCAACTTGATCGAGAAGGGCAAGAACTACGGCTGGCCCGTGATCGGCTACGGCGCGAACTACACTCTCGGCACCGAGATCCACGCGAGCCGGAACAAGGAAGGGATGGAGCAGCCGAAGGCGTTCTTCGTGCCGTCGATCGCGATCTCGAGCCTCACGTTCTACGAAGGCGACAAGTTCCCGAACTGGAAGGGCAACGCGTTCGTCGGCGGCATGGCTGGAAACTACAAGCAGGTCGTGCGCTTCTCGTTGAATGGCCCCGTCGTCACGAACCGCGAGCCGCTACTGCAGGGCCAGTATCGCGCGCGCGACGTGCGCACGGGTCCGGACGGCTTCATCTACATCGCGACCGACAACGTCTTCCCCGGGCAGCCGTCGCCGATCGTGCGGCTCGAGCCGGCCCCGAAGGCCAACTGAGCATTTCGCGAAACGACTGAATCGCGGCGAGCCGGTGACGACACGTGTCGTCACCGGCCGCCGCTCTCGTATGCATCGACTCGCAAGGACGCCCGGTGCCGCCCTCTGACCGACTGACTTTTCGCGCGCGCGCACGCTGCTGACTCGTAAAGCCGTGCTGCTCGACATCTCGCCGCTTCGCCGGCACCGCGATTTCGGTCTGCTCTTTGCAGGCCAATTCGTCAGCGGCTTCGGCACCTTCTTTACCTATGTCGCGCTGCCCGTGCAGATCTACCGCATCACGGGGTCGTCCGCGCTCGTGGGGTTGCTCGGCGCCGTCCAGCTAGTGCCGCTCGCGATTGCGGCGCTCTGGGGCGGCGCGTACGCGGACGCGATCGATCGCCGGCGACTCTTGCTCTGGTGCGAGATGCTGATGCTGCTCGGCTCGCTCGCGCTCGTTTGGAATTCGCTCACGGAGGAACCGAGCGTCGTCGTGCTGTTCGCCGTCGCGGCCTTCATGTCCGGGGTAAATGGGTTCCATCGCCCCGCGCTCGAGGCGATGACGCCACAGCTCGTGACGATCGAGGAGCTGCCGGCCGTGTCCGCGTTGAGCGCTCTGCGCCGCACCGTCTCGGCGATCGCGGGACCTGCGCTCGCGGGGATCTGCATCGCCGCGTTCGGTTTGCCGTTCACGTTCGGCGTCAACGCCGCGACGTTCGCGTTCTCGCTGGCGGTGCTCGCGGCGATACGTGCGATGCCGCCGGCCGCCGACGCGCCGCGCGCGGGCCTCTCGAGCATCGTCGAAGGGCTGCGCTATGCGATCCGCCGGCCGGAGCTCGTCGGCACCTATCTCGTCGACATCGTCGCAATGACGTTCGCGATGCCGACGGCCGTGTTCCCTGCACTCGCGGAGCAGTTTGGCGGCGAGTCGGCGGTGGGGTTCTTGTACTCGGCAATGAACGTCGGCGCGTTCTTGATCACGCTGTTCAGCAAATGGACCGCGAGCGTCGAGCGGCGCGGCGCCGCCGTCGTGATTTCCGCGGGCCTTTGGGGTGTCGCGATCGTCGCGCTGGGCTTCGCGAATTCGCTACCGGTCGCCGTCGCGTGTCTCATCCTTGCGGGCGCGGCCGACATGGTGAGCGCGCTGTTCCGGATGACGATCTGGAACGAGACCATTCCGTCCGTGATCCGCGGCCGGATGGCCGCGATCGAGCAGCTGTCCTACATGACCGGCCCGCTGCTCGGCAACGCGCGTGCGGGCTTCATGGCGGAGCGCTTCGGCCTCGGCCCCTCGATCCTTTGGGGAGGCGTCATCTGCACGGTGTGCGTCGCGGCATGCGTGCCGCTGCTGCCCGCGTTTTGGCGCTACAAGAAGTCATCGCACGGTGCGGTCAACCAGGCGGATCGCAAGGGACCGGAACCGAAGGAAGCGCAGATTCCATGACGATTGCGCCGTCCGCGAGTCTTCCCCTATCGTATGCCGCTAACGGGCCGGCTTGCCGGACAACCATGAAGGTGCCGCGACGCGGCGTACGAGGAGATTCCATGATCACGTTGCGAACCTGCACTCTGTTGGCAGTCCTGTGCGTCGCGGGTGTGGCCAGCGCCGCAGACGATTGCGCGGCGGGCGGCGGCCTAGAGTTCGTCTGCGGACCGAAGAACGCGGAGGACCTCGTGCTCGTCCCGGGTACGAAGTGGATCATCTCGAGCGGCATGCAAGCGGGCGCAGCGTTCTACTTGATCGACTCGCGCAACGGTAAATGGAGCGCGGTGCAGCCGCAGGCGAAGCACGACGCCGCGTTCGGGAGTTGCACGACGCCGCCGGACCTTACGAAGTCGAACACGCACGGCTTGAACCTGCGCGCGGCGAGCGGCAGCCGGTCGACGCTCTACGCCGTCGGCCACGGGCCGCGCGAGGCGATCGAAATCTACGACGTCGATTCGAGTGGTCCCCAGCCTACGATCACCTGGAAGGGCTGCGTGCCGATGCCGACCGGGCTTGCCGCGAACAGCGTCGCGTCGTTCGCGAACGGCGGCCTCGTGGCCACCGTGCTGCTGATGCCGGGGAAGTCGTTCGCGGACTCGGTCGCGCGCAAGCCGACCGGAGCGGTGTTCGAGTGGTCGCCCGGCAAGAGCGGCTTCGAGCTCATCCAGGGCAGCGAGCTGCCCGGCAACAACGGCATCGAGACCTCGGCCGACGGCCGTGAGATCTTCGTCGTGTCGTCCGGATTTCAGACGATCGTCGCGTTCTCGCACACGAATCCCACGAAGCAGCTGCGCACCACGCAACCGCTGCCGTTCACGCCCGACAACGTGCACATGGGCTCCGACGGCAAGCTGCTCACGGCCGGCATGAAGAACGATGAGCCCGCGTGCGGCGGCGCGCCGGGACCGCAGCACGACCTTGCGAAGCTCGGGAGCTGTCCGCGCGGCTTCTTCGCGTACTCGATCGACCCCGCGACGATGAAGGACAGCGTGCTCGCGCAAGGTCCCGCGAATCCGGCGTTCAGCAACGCCACGATGGTGCTCGCGTTCGACAAGCAGTTCTGGATCGGCACGTTCTCGGGCGATCGCGTCGGTCACGGCAACCTGCGCTGACGCTGCCGCTCCTTCGAGTCAAGCGCTTCACCGAAGACGCGCGGCGTTCTTCGGGCGGCGAATACGTACGCCTGCGCGACGGCGTTACACATTTCTACGCGGAGGGGCCCGAGCGCGGAGCCCCGATCGTCCTCGTGCACGGAGCCACGGTTCCGCATTGGGCTTTCGACGCGCTCGTGCCGCACTTGCATGCAGCAGGTGCGCGGACCCTGCGCTTCGACCTGTTCGGCCATGGCCTTTCCGATCGCCCGGCGATCGACTACACGCTCGATTTCTTCGCGCGTCAGATCGTCGAGCTCGTCGAGAGGATCGGCTTTCCGCGCCCCGCTGCGATCCTCGGCCACTCGGTCGGCGCGGCGATCGCCGCGCAGGTGGCAGCCTCGCGTCCCGACTTGATCGATCGAATCGCGCTCGTCGCGCCGATGCTGGATTTCAGCGCGACCACGCATGCGGGGCAGTGGTTCCGCTTGCCGGTGGTCGGTGAGGCGCTGATGAGATTCGTGGGCGTGCCGCTGCTCGTGCGGCGGCGGCGAAGGAAATACGCCGCAATCGGTCAGCCGCACCTCATCGATCGCTTCATCGAGGAGGTGTCGTACGCGGGCTTCTGGCAAGCGCTGCTGTCGATGGTTCGCTCGGACACCTTCGGCGATCAAAGCGCGCGCTACGCGGCGCTCCGCGATCTAGCCCACGAGATGCTGGTGATTTCGGCGAAGGACGATACGGTCATCCCGGCGCCGGACGTTGCACGAATCTGCGGACTGATAGCGAAGTGCCACCACGTCGAGATCGACGGTGCCGAGCACAACCTGTTGTTCACGCACTCCGCCGAAGTGGCGGCTGCGCTGCGGCCATTCATCGGCGCCAAGGCGGCGCCGAACGCTGCCGATGGCCTCGAACGCTCACGCGTCCTGCTCGCGTAGCCGCGCCGCGCGCAGCAGCAGGTAGTTTTTCTCCGGAACGCTCGTGGTCTTTTCCGCGGCCGCGCGATAGAGCGCTATCGCGGCGTCCATCGCGCCCGCACGTTCGAGCAAGTGCGCGCGAACCGCGGCGAGCCGATGATGCCCGCGCATTCGCTCATCCAAGTCGAGCGGCGCGAGCAGCTCGAGCCCGGCGTTGGGTCCGTGCACCATCGCGGTCGCGACCGCGTGATTCAGCACGACGACGGGATTCTCCGAGAGCCGCTTCAGGACTTCGTAGAGCGCGAGGATCTGCGGCCAGTCGGTCGCGTCCGCGCTCGCAGCTTCGTCGTGCACGGCCGCGATCGCAGCTTGCAGCTGATATTCGCCGACGGGCCCGAGCGGCAGCGCGGCGCTCAACGTTGCGACGCCCTCGGCGATCGCGTCGCGATCCCAGAGCGACCGATCCTGCTCGTCGAGCGGGATGATCTCGCCGCTCGGTCCCGTGCGAGCGGCGCGCCGCGCGTCCGTGAGCAGCATCAGCGCGAGGAGGCCGGCCACCTCGGAGTCTTCGGGCAACAGCTGATGCACCAGCCGCGTGAGGCGAATGGCTTCGCTCGAGAGATCCGTGCGGTGCAGCGACGGCCCCGAGCTCGTCGTGTAGCCCTCGTTGAAGACGAGGTACAACACGTGCAATACCGACGCGAGTCGCGCTGCGCGTTCCTCGGCCTCGGGCATCTCGAACGGCACGTCCGACGTCTTCACGCTCTGCTTCGCTCGGCTGATGCGCTGCGCCATCGTTGGCTCGGGCACGAGAAACGCCTTCGCGATTTCACCCGTCGTGAGGCCGCCGACGGCACGCAGCGTGAGCGCAATCGCCGAGCCGGGAGACAGCGCAGGGTGGCAGCACATGAAGAGCAGCACGAGAGTGTCGTCGGGGTCCATTTCCGGTTCGCTGTAGAGCGCCGGCGCGACGACCACCGGCGTATCGTCGGCGACCGCTCGCTCGCGGTCGCGCCGGGCGATCTCGCTACGAATGTGATCCGTCATGCGCCGCAGCGCGACCTGCAGCAGCCAACCGCGCGGATTGTCGGGAACGCCGTCGCGCGGCCACTGATCCGCCGCGGCGATCAGCGCCTCCTGCACGGCATCCTCCGCTGCCGCGAAGTCGCGATGGCGGCGCGCCACCGCGCCGAGCACCTGCGGCGCGAGGTCGCGCAGCAGCTGCTCGATGCGGCTGGCGAGCGGGGCGTCGCTCACCGCGGCGGACCGCTTGGCACTTCGCGCACTTCGATACCCATGTTCAGCGGCTTGCCGCCGATGCCCGGCGCGGCCGACGCTTCCGCCGCGATCTCGTAGGCGCGCTGCGCGTTCGGGACCTCGATGATCCAGAAGCCCGCGAGGAACTCCTTCGATTCGGCGAACGCGCCGTCCGTGATCGGCTTGCCTTTCGCGCCCGCTCGCACGAGCTTCGCGTCGGCCGGCGACGCGAGCCCTTCCGCGCCCACGAGCTCGCCCGACGCGCCGAGCTTCTTCGCGAAGGAGATCATGAACGCGATGTGCGCTTCGATGTCCTTCTTCGGCCAGGTCGCGATCCCGTAGTCGCCGCCGCGCGGCGTGTTCATCATCAACATGTACTTCATCGTCGTGACTCCTTTTCTGATTCGTGTATGCGGCCCGGGTTGGGCTGCTTTCGGTGTCTAGTCGGAGCCAGCGGCGACGATTCGACATCGGCCTGATTTTTCGTGACGGGCCACTCGAACGCCGTCAGCCGATCTCCGCTGCCGGCGAGCTCATGATCTCGCGCACCTCGATGGGGGCATTTAGCGGTGTGCCCCCGGGGCCCGGCGCGGCGGACGCCTCGGCCGCGAGCTCGCACGCGCGCTCCGGCCCGTCGACGTCGACGATCCAGTAGCCGGCGAGGAACTCCTTCGACTCGGGAAACACGCCGTCGGTGACCGGCTTCCCGTCCTTGCCCGCGCGCACGAGCTTCGCGTCGCTCGCGAGCGCGAGGCCCTCGGCCCCCGCGAGCTCACCCGCGGCACTGAGCTTGGCGCCGAAACGGCGCATGAACGCCGTGTGCGCGTCGATCGCCGCCTGAGGCCAGCTCATGTATTCGTCGAATGCGTCGCGCGGGGCGTTCATCAACAGCATGAATCTCATGGATCGGCTCCTTAGCGCCCGAAATGGGTCCGCTTCTAGACCGAAGTCGGAGCCGAGCACGGGTTTTCGACATCACCTCGGATGGTACTTTCAAAAGGAGCCGGTGTGCGGGCACTCGGGGTGCCCGAGCGAATTTCGGACCGAGGGAGAATCGACGAAGGTTCTCGGGGCCGACCGGCCGGAGCTGATCGGCCGATCGGGGCAGCGTCACTGCGCCGCTACGTAGAAGTCCCAAGTCAGGTAGAGGATTTGGCTCGTGCCGCCCAAGAGCTCGCCGAGCGAAGCGTCAGAGCTCTTGCGCCTGCGCTCTGCCTTCACGATCGGCCGCAGGACGAGCGCGTACTCGCCGGGAGCGAGCGCTTCCTTCGTCTGCACGCGGTAGTGCCCGCGTTCGATTCGGTTGAGCTCCGTCGGGACGAGCTCCTCCACGATCGGGTCTTGCGTCGTGGCGACGGTCTTTGTGCCCTCGGTCTTGGCCGCGGCAACGAGCCGGTAGTTGTCGGTCGTGCGGACGAGCTGCACGATCGCCGGGTGATAGGCGTCGGGATCCACTCCTGGCGTGCGCCCATAATCGATCTCGAACGCCGCGTGGCCGGCGACGTCGCGGGCGGCCGATATTCCCGAGAGCGCCCAGACGGCGGTCCGGTGCTCGGTGTCGGAGCGGAACAACCCGCCGAGCGTGCTCGCGATACCGCTGGCCGCGGGACTCGCGAACGCGAGCGCTTTGCCGGCGAGCCCTTGCAGCGTCTTGAGGCGGACGCTGGTCTTTTCGTCGGTGAACGCCACTTGCGCGATCGTCGGTGCAATCGCCGTCTTGTCCGCCGCGTTCAATATCCACGCGCGCGGGCTCGAGTCGCTGCTCTTCGGCGGATCGGGTGCGCGGCGCGCCGTCTCGGCGGCCTCTTGCTGCGCCGCGAGCCGGTCGATCATCGCGGAGAGCTTCGCGAATTCCTCCGAACCTTGCGGTGCCGCGGGCTCGCTCACGGGTGGGGGCAGCGGAGCGGCGGCAGGCTGTTTCTTCGCCGTTTCCGCGGCGAGCATCGCTTCGATCACTTTCTCGGAGACGCCGGCGCTCTTGAGCCCGACGAGGGCACGCGGAGACACGTCGAAGCGCGTCGCGTTCGCGCCAATCGCCGCAAGGATCGTGTTTTCGCTGAACTGTGCCTCGGTCATAGCGCGCACGTCGTCGTTGCCGACGCCGGCTGGCGCGTTTTCGAGCACCGGGAAGGCGGGCGCGAGATCCGGCCCGCCAGCACTCGCGCGATCGGCATTCGGCTGCGAGGCGCTCGCCGCGTTTGCCTGCGCGTCGTCGCCGCCGATCGCGGGACCGGCGTCGGGCTCGCTCGCCTCGACAGCGACCACGGGCGTCGCCGGCTCGGCGGCGCCGGGCTGGCTCGCCTCGATCTCGACATCCGGCGTTGTCGATTCCGCGGCATCGGGCCGGCTCGCCTCGAGCTCGGAAGCCGTCGGCTCCGCCTCGACGCCGGGCCGCGGCAGCTCCTGCTGCGCCGCGAGCGGCCACGGCTCACGCAGCGATTCGCGTACCGGCTGCGCGTCCTGCGCACCCGCAGCACGGATCAGCGCGACTACGCAAGCGGTGACGCAAAATACGAGGGGAGGCCGCAGTCCTTGTGCCGGCAAATCTCTGATCCTTGAGCGGAGAAGCCGCAATGCTATCGGTGGAGCGCCGCGACCTGCAACCCTGAATCGCGGATTTCGCGCCTTGCTTCACGCAATGGGCGTCGCCATTCGGCGACGCGTCCATGAGCACGGCGCCGCTCTCGCGCGCCAAGCGAGGCCCCGCGAACGAGCAGCACGGCTATTTACGTCGCCGGTCCCGAGTGTCTATCGTACGACCCTCATGCCGCGCCTCCTCGTCTTCCAACACGTCGCCGCGGAGCCGCTCGGCACGCTCGACGCTCTGATCCGCGCGCGCGGTCACCGCATCCGCTTCCACAACTTCGAGCGCGACCCGGACGCCGAGCCGTCGATCGATCGTTATCGCGGCCTCATCGTGCTCGGCGGACCGATGAACGTCGAAGATCAGCACCGGCGCCCGCACTTGAAAACCGAGCTCCGCGCGATCGAGGAGGCGCTGCGCCAGCAGAAGCCCGTGCTCGGGATCTGCCTAGGCGCGCAGCTGCTCGCGCACGTGCTCGGCGCGCCCGTGCGCCGCTTGGAGGAGCCCGAGATCGGCTGGTACGACCTCGCGATGACCGAAGCGGGGCGGAGTGACACCGTGCTCGGAGCGCTCGGAAAAGGCGCGCCGGTATTTCAGTGGCACGGCCGCGCGTTCGACCTCCCTTCGGGCGCAGAGCAGCTCGCGCGTACGAATACCTGCGAGCACCAAGCCTTTCGCTGGGGCACGAGTGCCTACGGATTCCAGTTTCACCTCGAGGCGGAGGCGGCGTTGATCGAGCGTTGGCTCGCGCTCCCCGCGTATCGGGACGAGCTCGCCGCGCGCGGCCGCGACGAGCACGCGATCCGCTCGGCGACGACTTCGTTGATCACGAACACGCGGCGCTTGGCCGACGCCGTTTTCAACAACTTCCTCGACCTGATCGGGCGGCCGAAGCGGCGCATCGTGCTGCCGTCGCGCGGCATGCCCACGTAGCGGCGCGGCGCGGCCGCAACCTCATGCGATCGCGGCCGCGATCGAGGGGTGGCGCCTTCGCCCGCGGCTCGCGGGCCGTCGGTTATTCGCGTCTGCGGTTCGATCGTCCGGCGGCGTCGGAGCTCTCGTCCACCACGAGCATCCGGATCGTCCCGTCTTGCCGCGACGTCAGGAAGATTTCGCCGTCGCGGCTGCGGCTCAGGTGCAGGTCCGCGCGCGTGAGCGACGTGCCCATCGTCTTCTCGACGAGCTCCTTGAACGAGGTGTAGCTGCGCGCGCCGGATGCGTCGCGCGTGTAGAGCTGGACTTCCTCGATCGGCGCGACGGTCGCGGGAATGCCGTCGTCGGCTTTCTTCAACGCGTCGAGGTCGGCGGCGAACACGCGTCCGCGGTTCACGTCGCCGAACACGAACTTGCCGCGCAGCGCGTCGATCTTGCCGTGGTACGCGAACCCGCCGGCAACGGCGACGCCTTCGGTGTGGTCGTAGATCGCGACCGGGTAGGTGAACTCGTCCTTGTTGCGGCCGTTCAAGACGTCGTCGGGCAGCGGATAGAGCTGATTCAGGTTGCCGCCGGGCCGGATCATCCCGTTCTCCCAGTAACCCTCGCGCTTCATCCAGCCGTAGTTGCCGCCGTTGCGGATGATATTGATCTCCTCGATGTGGTTCATGCCGATGTCGGAGCCGAACATCGTCCCGTCCATGAGGTCCCACGACATTCGGTGCGTGTTGCGGAAGCCGTACGCGTAGATCTCGCCGAGCGTCTTCGGGTCGTTGTCGGCAGCGAATTTGTTCGCCATCGGGATGGTGTAGTCGCCGAGCCCCTTCTGGCCCTTCGTGACCGAGGGGCTGCGCGGGTCGAAACGCAAGATCGCGGTAATCACGGAGTCCAAACGCTGCGTCTGACCGGGATTGTTCGCGTTCGGTCCGGCGCCGTTGCTGAACCCGAGATCGCTGCCGCTCGTGTACAGCAGGCCGTAGTCCTCCGAGCCTGGCCGCGCCGTGGGATTGAACTCGACATTGCCGAAGGGGTGCGTGAGCGTCTCGACGATGTGCCCCACGCGCAGCAGCTCGCGCCGGGTGCCTTCGAACGTGCTCGCCTTGGGATCGCGCGCGTGCCATTCAGTGAAGACATTGTGGAAGTGCACGTCCGCGGCCGTGAAGCCCGGCGGAATGAAATTGGGCGTCGCCGGATTGTCCTGCGCTCGCTCGCTGTGGATCGTGTAGAAGAGCCCGTTGTTCGCGAAGTCCGGATGGAAATCGAACCCGATGAAGCCGCTCTCGAGCCGGTTGTAGATTGCGAACGGGAACGCGGCTGCCACATCGGCGTACAACGACGTCTTGTTGCCGTCGACGAGGTACAGGAAGCCGCGCGAGTCGTTCGCGAAGCGGCGGCCGTCGGGCAGGTCGCGGACGAAGCTCACGCGCGCCCAGCCGGTGGGCGTAACGTCCTGGTCGACCGGGCGCAGGTTGCGCGTCTCGGGCAGCCGCACGACGTCGCGGACCTCGACCATGAGGCCGTGCTTGTCGATCGGCGCGGGCAGCGGGTTACTCGTGATTTGGGCGCGCACCGCGCCAACGGCCGAGCACGACAGCGTTATCGTTAGCGCGATCGCAAGCGATTTCGAAATCTGCATTGGACTCCCCCCGGGAACTATTCTGCGTTTCCGGCTCTTATACCAGCCCTCGCCGTTCGAGGGCTAGACCGGCTGGGCGCGCCGGCGACGCCGGTGCCGCAGATCGGGAGCTCTTTGCAGGCGCGGTCGAGGCCGCTGCCCGGTCACGGCCAGAACGCACGTGCGTAGTTGATTGGCGCGTGATCCGCGAAGCTGCGCAGCAGGACGGCGCCTTTGCGCCAAGCATGCTCCAAGGTGTATTGCCAATGGGCGAGCCGGCGGTCGGCGCGTACGACGTGTGCGGGCGGATCGGTGAGCGGCTCGGCATGACGCGTGAGATAGGTGCGCGGCGTCACGTGCGCGTAGCCGCCGAGAGCCGGCGGCACGTCGGTCACACCATCGCAGCAGCCGACGATGTGCGTGCTCGGCAGCGTCACGGTCGCGGCGAACGTGCGGTCTCCGACGCGCGGCGAGCCGAGCGTCACCAGAGTGCCGCTCGAGATCACGGATGCGGCGAGCGTCGCGAGCGCGGCACCGAGGCTATGACCCGCGACGATGGTGCGCCGCGCATCGTGGTCGGTCCTCGCTAGCCATTCGCGGATCTCGGGCAGCAGGGCCCGCGCCCCCGCAGCGAAGCCCGCGTGAACGCGTCCCGCGGACTCGGGCCACGGAATCAGATTGGCGCGCGCATCCGTGAATAGGTCGCGCAGCGCGCCGGGCTGCGTTCCTCGGAACGCGATCAGTGCGGTGCCGTCTGCTATCCGAACCGAGGCGAAGGCTTCCGAGCCCGTGGGTGCGTGCAAGAACGTGCTCGGCTTTCCGAAACCGACCCGCGCGAGCGCCTCGGTCAGCCGCTGGAGCTCGGCTGCCGAAGTCTCGATACGGTAATAGGCGAGCCGTGCGGACTCGATGGCGAGCTGTAGCGGCGTGTAGGGTTGGCCGCGCACGAACAAAGTCTCGCGTCGCTCCGGCGTGTAGAGCGCGGCGCGGCTCGAGTCGTACGCAATCGGCATCTGTCGCGAAAGTCGGCGTCGCAGCGCGATTCGAACCGCGCGTCTCAGTCGCGCAGGGCGTCGCGCAGCACGCTGTCGTCGATGAGCTTCGCGAGCTCCGCACGCGTTCGCGGCGTGCGGTTGCGTTCCTTCGCGACGAACACGTCTTCGGCCACCATGACGTCGAGCAAGTCGCCCACGAGCGTGCCGGGGTAGCCTTCGTGATGCCAGACCTTCTCGACGAGCGCGGCGTCGTAACCGGTGCTCGCCGCGACCAACGGCCACGCATCCTGCGGGCGCTCGCGGATTTGCGCCGACGCGCGGATCAGCGCGCGCACGAAGGTCACGATCGCGCGGCGTTTCGCGGGGTCCGCGAGATTCGCGGCCGTCGTGTTCAGATTGAACAGCTCGCGATAGACGCGCCGGTCCTGGAATTCGATCGCGTCGCTGCCGATGGCCTCGGCCGCTCGCTCGATCTCGGGCTCCCAGATGGTCAGGGCGTCCACCTCGCGGTTCGCGAGCGCGGCCGGCATCAGGCTCAGCGGCGAGACGGGGACGATGGTGACGTCCTCCATCGTGAGACCGGCGAGCGCGAGCGTCTTGAACAAGTAGTACGCGGACGACGTGTTCGGCGCGGTGGCGATACGCTTGCCGCGCAGATCGGCGATCTCGTTGATCCCAGCCGAGCGGCGCGCGACGAGCCGATAGAAGCCTTCCGAGACCGTGAGAATGATGCGCAGATCGGGGTGCTCGACGGATTGACGCAACGCTTGCGTCTCGGCGTTGGTCGCGAGATCCGCGGCGTCCTCGTCGAACAGGTCCGGGATACCGCCGGTTTTCACCGTGATCGATAGCTCCTTCGCGGCGAGCAGCACCGGCGCAAGCTCGATCGTCGTCGTGTTGCCGTAGACGCGCAGCTGCGCCAGCGCGTTGGGCGCCGAAGCGATGCTCAGCACGAGCGCCGCGAAGGTTGTGATCAAGCCTGTTCGCCGGCCCTCCGCGGAGGGGATGTGGTTCGACATGGTGCGTCCTCGACTAAGCGGCGCGCACGCGCTTGCCGGCGAGCACGGTCGTGCCCGGGAACAGCCGTTGCTTGCCCGTGCGCTTGCCTTCGTAGTTGTCGAGGAATTCGAACGACCCCTCGCGCAGCTCGAGGACCGCGACGTCGGCCGGCGCGCCGACGTTGAGCGTGCCGCGGCCGCGGAAAGCGGCGAAGGTGCGCGCGGCGTTGACCGTCGCCCCTGCGATGACCTCCGATAGCGACATGCCGAAGCCCAAGAATTTCGACATACAGTTCGGGAAGTCGACGACGCCCGTCGTCTTGCTCATCACGTTCCAATCCGTGGAGAACGTGTCCGGCAAGAAGCCCGCGCGCATGATCGCGTCGATCGTGTCCCAGCGCATGTGATCGCGCACGCCGTTGCCGACGTCGAAGACCACGCCGCGGCGGCGCGCCTCGAGCACCTCGGGCAGGATCTTGCCGCTCTCGTCGATGATCGCGTTCGGCGGCGGCGCAAACATGTGCGTGACGATGTCGCCGCGCTTGAGCAGCGGAAATAGCTTCGCAAGCGGCGAAGCGGTCTGGCCCATGTGAATCATCACGGGCAGGTCTCCCGCGACTTCCTGGGCGCGTTTGAGCACCTCGTAGTCATGGTCGCCGGCCACGCTCTTCGTCAGCCGCGCTTTGACGCCCACGACGAAGTCGCGGTTGCGCGCGATCGCATCGCGCGCGGCGGCCACGTCGGCGCGCGCGAGGTCCATCGTGTCGCCTTCGGGGATGATGCCCGCCCTGCCGATGTTGATGAGGATGCGCCCGATCTGCGGCGAGCCCTTCGCGACTGCGACGGCTGGGTCGATCGCGTCGGCGCCGGCGGAGCCGGCGTCGATCCAGCCCGTCACTCCGTCGAGCAATGCGAGCGGCGGGCCGTCGGCGCTCCGTGCAGCGTGCGTGTGGATGTCGATGAGGCCGGGCACGACGAGCTTGCCGGAGGCGTCGATCGTCTCCGCGGCCTCGGCCGCGAGCTTGGCCTCGATCGCCGCGATGCGGCCCGCAGAGATGCCGATGTCGCGCACGCCGTCGAGCTTCGCGGACGGGTCGATCACCCGGCCACCCTTGATGATCAAGTCGTATTTCTCGTTCGCGGCGAGCAGACAGCGCGGGCCGGCGAGCGTCGCCGCGCCCGCGGCCGTCACGGAAATGAATTGGCGCCGATTCAGCATGTGCGGATCTCTCCTGTTCTTGTTCGGTTGCGCAGTCCTCTAGGGGATCGCGGGACGGGACAGTCTTCGGCCGGGGCGTTCGTAGCCCGCGATCATTTGGCGTCGCGTTCTGCGAGCGCCTTCACGAGAATCGCCTCGGCCGCCGGGAACTCGCGGCCCGTATTCGTGAGGAACACGCCGCGCGCCATCATCAACGGTGTCCACCCCGTCTCCGTCTTCGCATCGAGCTTCGCGCCGCTGTCCACGAGATACTGCACTATCGACGGCTGATTCGAGATGATCGCGCCGTGCAGCGCGGTGCTGCCGCTCCAGCGCGGGTCGCCGGTGCCGAGCTCGAGCAGGTCGCCGATATTGTGCGGGTAGTAGAGCAGCGTGTACGAGGGATCGCCGGTCATCTTGAAGTCGCCGAAGTCCGCGACCGCGTTGACGTCGTTGCCGAGCTCGACGGCGGCCTTCACGGCTTCGAGACGCTCCGCCTCCGACACGCCGGTAAAGGGTCCCGGTGTCTCGCCCTCCCAGGTGTCGATGCCCGCCGCCACCATCAGCGGCGTGATCCCGAAGCGATTCGTGATCGACGGATCGGCGCCGCCCGCGGCGAGCACGCGCATGAGCTCCGCGTCGCCGTTCTTGGCCGCGACGTAGAACGCCGTCGCGCCGTTGTAGGTCAGCAGGTGGCGACCGAGGACGAGGCCCGGCGGATTGCGCGTGGTGCCGCCGACCGTATCGAACTTCATCTCTTCCCAGTCGATGCGCACGTTCGGGTTCGCGCCGTGCGCGAGCAGCTTCTTGACGAGGTCGATGCTCGTCACGTTGCCGGTCGGCAGTGGCGCGGCGGGTGGCAGGTCGCCGACTCCGGCATCGCCGGTCGAGCCCGGCTTGCGGAGCCACGCGATCGTGTGCAACGGAGACGCGCGCGCGTCGGGCAGGTTCGGGTCGGCGCCGTGATCGAGCAGCACCGAGGCGGCCTCGTAGAATGCGTTCACGATCGCGACGTTCAGCGCGCTCGTGCCGTCGCTCGTCACGTCGTTCACGTTCGCGCCGTGATCGAGCAGCACGCGCAGCGCCTCGATCTGCGCATTGCGCACTGCGAAGAGCAGCGGCGTGAAGCCGGACTTCGACTTCGCGTTGACGTTCGCTCCGGCCGCGATCAGCGCGCGCACGACGTCGGCGTGGCCTTCGCCTGCTGCCCACATCAGCGCGGTTTGACCGCGCCACGACTCGACTGCATCGACCTTCGCGCCATGTGCGAGCAGCGCCTCGACGGCAGCGACGCGGCCGTTCCGCGCGGCGGTCATCAGCGGTGTCTGACCCTCGCGCGAGAATGCGTTCGGGTCGGCGCCCGCCTTGACTAGCCGCTCGATGGCCGCGGCGTTGCCGTTGTTGCTCGCGAGCTCGAGCGGCGTCACGTTGAACCGATTCGGCGCTGTCGGGGTCGCGCCGGCCTCGAGCAGCAAGTCGATCATCGCGACATCGTCTGCTTCGGCGGCCCAGTGCAGCGCCGTGGAGCCGTCGCCCTCGACCGCGTTCACGTCCGCGCGCTGGTCGAGCAGCGCGTTCACGGCCGTCCGGTCGTGGCGCTTCACGGCTTGGATCAGCGCCGAGGGATCGGCGGCTTCGGCGCAATGAGCGCCTGCTGTGAGCAGCAGCGCCGTCGCCAATCCCGTCAGTGCACGTACCACCTTGCGTTCCCCCCGCGGTGTGCCCTGCAATATACAATGACCCGCCGATTTCCGGCCACGAGATCAGCGTTCTGAAGCGTCGACTCGCTACCGTTTCCCTCGTCTGCGTCGCGGGCCTCGCGCTCGCAGCGGCGGCATGGCGGCTCGCACAGCGCGACGCCGGCCGAACCGCGACCCAGCAGCTCCTCGCGCGCTACTGCGTCGATTGCCACAACCCGGTAGAGCTCGAGGCGGGGCTCGCGATCGACCCCAAGACGCTCGACCAGGTCGGTGCGCACGCCGAGCACTGGGAGAAGGTCGTCCGCAAGCTGCGCGCGGAGTCGATGCCGCCCGAGGATCCGCGGCCTGCCCCAGAGGCGTACGTAGCCGCGGCGACGTTCTTGGAGAGTGCGCTCGACGACGCGGCGGCCGCGCATCCCGAAGCCGGCGACGTGCCGCTGTTCCGGCGCCTCACGCGCACGGAATACCGCAACGCGATACGCGACCTGCTCGCGGTCGATCACATGCCGAGCGAGCTCGACTTCGAGCTGCTGCTGCCCGCCGACAACGCGAGCAGCGGCTTCGACAACATCGCCGATCTCCTATTCGTGTCGCCCGTGGTGATGGAGCGCTACCTCGCGGCCGGGCAGAAGATCGCGCGTCTCGCCGTCGGCGACATGCGCATGCCCGTGATGGTGAACATCCATCGGCTGTCCGAGCAGCTGCCGCAGGACGACCGGGTCGACGATCTGTCGTTCGGCACGCGCGGCGGGCTCGCCGTCACGAGCTGGTTTCCGCTCGACGCCGACTACACGGTGGACGTCGAGACCGCGAGCCCGACGCGCGAGCCCTACGAGATCGAAGTCAGCATCGACGGCAAGCGCGCGGCCGCCGCGAACATCGGCGCGGGCGCCGGGCCGCCGGGACCGCGTGCGCCCGATCACGTGACGCTGCGGGCACCTGTAACGGCGGGCCCGCATCTGGTCGGCGTCACGTTCGTGGAGCATTCCGAAGCGCTCGACGAGGGGCTCGTGCGCCGGCGCATGCGCAGCCGCGGCACGCTGCCCGCGATCGCGATGGCCACGATCCGCGGGCCGTACGACGCGCTCGGTCCTGGCGACACGCCGAGCCGGCAGCGGATCTTCGTCTGCCGGCCGACCGGCGCCGCGGACGAGGAGCGGTGTGCGCGCGAAATCCTGAGCACGCTCGCGCGGCGAGCCTACCGGCGCGCGTCGACCGACGCCGACGTGGCGGATCTGCTGCCGTTCTACGAGGCGGGCAAAGCAGAGGCCGGCTTCGACGCCGGCATCCAGCTCGCGCTCGAACGGCTGCTCGTGAGCCCGCAGTTCCTCTATCGTATCGAGCGCGAGCCGACGGACGCTCTACCGGGCACGGCGGCTGCCGTGAGCGACGTCGAGCTCGCGTCGCGTTTGTCGTTCTTCCTGTGGAGCAGCATCCCCGACGACGAGTTGCTGCAGACCGCGATCGAAGGTCGCCTGCGCGACGGCGGCGTGCTGCGCGCGCAAGTGCAGCGCATGCTCGCGGACCCGCGCTCGGAATCGATGGTCACGAACTTCGCGGCGCAGTGGCTGTTCTTGCGCGACGTGGTTGCGAAGGAGCCGGACATATTCCTGTTCCCGGATCACGACGTCAGCTTGCGCAACTCGCTGGAGCGCGAAACCGAGTTGTTCGTCGACAGCGTGCTGCGCGGCGGCCGCAGCGTCGTGGAGCTCTTGACCGCTAAGCACACGTTCGTGAACGAGCGGCTCGCGCGCCACTACGGAATCCCGAACGTGCAGGGCAGCTATTTCCGCCGCGTCGAGCTCGGCGACAGCCCGCGCAGCGGCCTGCTCGGGCAAGGCAGCATCCTGACCGTGACGTCGTATTCGACGCGCACGTCGCCGGTGCTGCGCGGCAAATACGTGCTCGACAACCTGCTTGCCTCGCCGCCGCCGCCGCCGCCGCCCGACGTGCCGGCGCTCAAGACCGAGGACGGCGAGGGCGGCTCGCCGCTCACGATGCGCGAGGCGATGGTGAAGCACCGTGCGAACCCCGTGTGCGCGAGCTGCCACGCGAAGATGGACCCGATCGGCTTCGCGCTCGAGCACTTCGACGCCGTGGGCCGCTGGCGCGACGATGACGCCGGCAAGCCGATCGACGCGGCGAGCGAGCTATTCGACGGCAGCACGATCGACGGCCTCGCGGGCGTTCAATCTCTTCTGTTAAAGAAGCCGGAGCTGTTCGTCGGTGCGCTGACCGAGAAGCTTCTGATGTACGCACTCGGGCGCAACGTGCAGTACTACGATGCTCCCACGGTGCGGGCGGTCGTGAGGGCCGCGGCCGAGAAGAACTACGAGTTTTCGGCTATCGTTGCGGGTATCGTCGAGAGCGTGCCGTTCCAGATGCGGGCGGCGCGCGCCGACGAGGCGCCGTTGACCTCGGCCAGCGCGGCTGAGGCAACCGGCGAGCTTGCGGGGGAGTCGCGATGACGTTCATCACCAAGAAGGCCTTGCCGCGGCGCACGTTCCTGCGCGGCGCCGGCGCGACCATGGCGCTGCCGTTGCTCGACGCGATGCTGCCGGCGTTCGGCGCGGATCTCGCGCCTACGATCCCGCGGCTCGGCTTCGTCTATGTGGGCAACGGCATCGTGCACCGGACGTTCAAGCCGACCACCACGGGGGCCAACTTCGAGCTATCGCCCGTGCTACGGCCGCTCCACTCCCTGCGCGACCAGCTCACCGTGATCAGCGGGCTCGACCACAAGCAGGCCGAGAACTTCGGCGACGGCACCGGCGATCATCCGCGCTCGTCGGCCGCGTGGCTCACGGGAGTGCACGCGTGGGACCGCACTCGGCCAGGCGTCGAGGTGAAGCTCGCGACCAGCGCCGACCAGCTCGCGGCCGACGTGCTCGGCAAGACGACGCCGGTGCGCTCGCTCGAGCTCGCGGTGGACACCGCGACGCAGAGCGCGTGCGATGCCGGCGACTGCTTCTACGTGAACACGGTGTCGTGGCGTAACGAGACGACGCCGAACCTCACCGAGAATCATCCGCGCATCGTGTTCGAGCGGTTGTTCGGCGACGGCGGCAGCAGCGCCGAGCGGCTCGCGCGCAACAGGAAGACGAGCAGCATCCTCGACTCCGTGCGCGCGGAGGCGACGCGCCTGGCCGCGTCGGTGGGCCATGGCGATCAGACGAAGCTCGGCGAGTACCTCGATTCGGTGCGCGAGATCGAGCAGCGGATTCAGGGCGCGGAGGCGAGCGACGAGCACTCCGTCGCGCTGCCGGATCGGCCTACGGGCATCCCGGCGTCGTTCGACGAGCACACGAAGCTCATGCTCGATCTGCAGCTGCTCGCGTTCCAGACCGACACGACGCGCGTATTCAGTCTGATTCTCGCGCGCGAGGTGAGCAACCGCTCGTATCCGCAGATCGGCGTGCCGGATCAGCATCATCCGGTCTCGCACCACCGCGACGATCCGGGCCTCATCGAGAAGAAGACGAAGATCGACGCGTACCACATTTCGTTCCTCGCCTATCTCGCCGAGAAGATGCAGGCGACGCCCGACGGCGACGGTTCGCTGCTCGATCAGAGCCTGCTGATGTACGGCGGCGGCATGGGCGACGGCAATCTGCACCGCCACTCGGACCTGCCGTGCGTGCTGCTCGGCAAGCTCGGCGGCAAGATCGAGAGCGGGCGCCACATCGCGTGCGCCGCCGGCACGCCGATGACGAACCTCCTGCTCACGGTGCTCGACAAGGTCGGCGTCGACGTCGCGGCGATCGGCGACAGCACGGGTCGACTGTCACCAGAGTCGTTGTCCGAGGTTTGACGCCGCGACCGATGAGGCTCGTCCACTTCGCCTACGCCTTGCTCCTCGCGTGCTCGAGCGCGGCGGCGTGCGAGCTGCCGCCGCTCGCGGCGATTCCCAAGAAGATTCCCGAGGACGTTGCGCCCTTGCTGCTCGACGTCCGCGGCTATTCCGACTCCATGCTCGAATTCATCGCCTGCGTCCGGGCCGAGCTCACGGCCGCCGGCGGTGACGCGGCGCCCGAGCTCCAACGGTCCGTGCTGATTTGGCGAAACAACCAAGCCGTCGCGGAGCACAAGGCGGTTACTGATCTCTACGCCGCGCGAGTGGGGCCGCTCGTGAATCTGGGGCTCGCCGAATACCTCGGCGGAGAAAGCAGGGACTGCCTCATTCGCTCTTGGATCCAGAGGACCGGCGTCGTCAACGACGGCGCCGTGATCTTCTTCGTGCAGAACGAGCAAGCGTATTTGAACGTGCTTGAAACGACCTGCGCTGGACTCGAGCGCGACGGCGATTTCATCGCCGCGCCGCAACGAGCAACGACCGGCGTGGTGGGATCCACGCGCGTTTGCGATATCGATCGGATCTTTCCGTACAAAGAGGACTCAGAGCGTCGCGAGGTCGGCTGCGGCCTCGGGCGCTTCTTCCTCATCTCGGAACAACAGGCGCTGCAGATACTCAACCCGCAGGACGGTACCGACGCACCCTCGAGCGAAGCGGACGCGCGCGGCGAGCGGTGACGCCTCTGTTCCGCAGGGGGGCGGCGTCTCGGCAGCCAGAGGCGAGGCGTTGAGCGCCAAGCGTTAAGCGCGAAGAAACGCGCGCAGCTCCGCGATCGTCTCCTGCGGATGCGATTCCTGGAACGAGTGCCCACCTGGCATCAGCTTGCCCGTGACGCGTGCGCAGCGCTCGCCCCAGATGGCAAGTGCATCGTAGCGTCCGTTGACGGAGCCCTGCTGGCCCCAGAGAACGAGCAGAGGGCACGCGATTTTCTTCTGCATGTCCGCCTCGTCATGCTCGAGGTCGATCGAAGCGCCGGCACGGTAGTCCTCACACATCGCGTGCAACGTGCCCGGGATGCGGAACGTTCGCAGGTATTCTGGTCCGAGCTCCCCGGCGCCGCGACCCACGAACGATTCGAGGCTCTTGGCGATCACTTCCTCCGGAAACGGCGCGGGGCGCGAGTAGAAGAACCAGTGGTAGGCGCTCTCCGCGAACTCCTTCGTCACGTGCGAGTACAAATAGTGCGTCGGCACGATGTCGAGCACCGCGGCGCGCTCCACGCGCTCCGGATGGTCGAGCGCCATGCGGTGTGTAACGCGCGCGCCACGGTCGTGGCCGAACACCGTGAAGCGTTCGAAGCCGAAACGGCGCATGACCTCCACTTGGTCGTTCGCCATCGTGCGCTTGGAGTACGCCAAGTGGTCACCGCCGCCCTCGATCTTGCTGCTATCGCCGTAGCCGCGCAGGTCGGCCGCGACCACGGTGTGGTCGCGCGCGAGGTCGCGCGCCACGGCGTGCCACGAGACGTGGCTCTGCGGCGCGCCGTGCAGCAATAGCACCGGGGGGCCGTTGCCGCTCTTCACGGTGTGGATCACGGCGCCGTCGGATGTCTTCACGTCCTCCACCTTGAAGCCCGGGAACCACTTCGCGTCGGTGTCCGCGACGCTTTGAGCCTCTAGCTCGCGGCGGCTCGCGAGGGCGGCGCCGCCGGCGGCGAGCGCGACGGCGCTTCGGAGCACGGCGCGCCGCTGCAACGTGACGCCGGCGCGGGAATCGGAAGAATCGGAGCTGCTCATCGGATGGGCCTCGGTTGATCTCGTCTCGAACAAGGCTCGGCAACGGTTAGCGAATCATCGAGTAGGCCCCGAGAACTTAGCACATGTCGGCCTCGCGCGAATCGGACGCAGCGATCCGATTGACGAATCCATACGTACGTGCTTATATAAGTAATGGCCTATGAAGACGTGTTGACGGCTCTTGCCGACCCGACCCGCCGCGAGCTGTACCGCAAGCTCCGTCACGGCGACAGTACGGTGAGCGAGCTCGCCACCTCCGCGAGGATCAGTCAGCCCGCGGTGTCGCAGCATCTACGGGTCCTCAGCGAAGCACGGCTCGTCACCCACGAGCGCGATGGCACGCGCCGCTACTACCGCGCGAGCACTGCAGGCCTGGCCGAGCTGCGCGATTTCATCGAGTCATTGTGGGACGACGTGTTGGCGGCGTATGCGGCCGACGATCCGAGCCCGCCGAAGCGCGCCCCAGCGAGAACCGACAAGAAGAGGAGACCGCGATGACCCTCCCGCCGATCCGTCGAGCACTGTCCGTATCCTGGGATCCCGACGCGGCGTTCCGGCGCTTCACCGCGGATTTCGGCAAGTGGTGGCCGAGCCGCACACACTCCATCGGCGGCCGTCTCGTGCAAGACATCGTGTTCGAGCCGCAGATCGGCGGTCGCATCTTCGAGCAGCACGCCGACGGCCGCCGCTTCCAGTGGGGAGAGATTCGCGTATGGGACCCGCCGCGCCATGTCCAGTTCACATGGCACCCCGCGCGCGACGCCTCGACGGCGCAGGACGTCGACGTCCGGTTCGTCGCGGAAGCGGGCGGCACGCGAGTGGAGCTCACGGCGAGCGGCTGGGAGCGGTGGGGCGACAACGCGAGTCGCGCACATCGTGGCTACAACATCGGCTGGGCGTACATCCTCGACGTTTGGGCGCAGCGCCGCACGCCGCGGATGGCGGTACTGGACGCCATCGTGGCGGTGCTCGGCATCGTGCAGCGCCTGCGCGGCGGTGTGCAGGCGGAGATCGCTCGCGCCGGCGGCGAGATGCCGCGCGCGTAGCGTCTCGCGGTCCGGCTCGTTCAGCGCTTATCCGCGACGACCACTCCGCCTTTGAGCACGAGCTTGGTGTCGAGCAGGTTCCAATAGCCGTCGAGCGGATTCCCGCCGACGATCACGACGTCGGCGAGCTTGCCCGCTTCGAGCGTGCCGAGCTCAGCGCTCATCTCGAGGTACGACGCCGAGTTCGGTCCCATGAGCTTGATGATGTCCTGCGCCGAGAACATCAGATTCAGGCTCTTGAGCTCGTGCGCGAGTCCCGCCTTCGGGTCGTAGTTCGTGTCCGTGCCGTAGCCGTAGACCACTCCCGCGTCCCACGACGTGCGCGCGTTGACTGCCTTGTAGCCGGCTTCCTGGCCCCGCCCGTCGCCCTGCAGGATCGACTCCGGCCACGGCATACCGTCGCGAAACCGCGGGTTGTTATCGTTCGCGAATACGCCGAACACGGGCACGCCGAACCCGATCGTCGAGAGCTGCTTCACGCCGTTCGCCGCGACGCGCTTCGCGTCGTCGAACGCGAGCCAGCCGAAGTGCGGCGTATGGACGAGGTACTTCACGCCGGCGTCGACCGCCGCCATCATCGTTTGCGGGCTCACCGCGTGGATCTGCACGCGGACGTTCGCCTTCTTCGCTTCGTCGAGCAGCGCGCGGAGGTTTTCCATTTCAGTCGGCGTGGGGCCGGGCTTGGGCGTGAGCGCCAGCTCGCCGATCCACTTGATGCCGAGCTTCGCGAGCCGCTGTGTCTCGGCGCGAACTTTGTCGGGGGTGTTCATCGCAAGGTCGAGCCGTCCGGACGGGATGATGCGCGGGCCTTTGATCGCGCCCGACTCGATGTGATCGCGCAGCGTGATGTTGCCTTCGGCCGGGCCGCCGCCTGACAGGATCGTCGTGTAGCCCGCGTCGAGCAGCGCCTGCATTTCTGCTTTTTCGTTCGGGCCGGTATTCACGTGGCGGTGGGCGTCGATGAACCCCGGCAGCGCGGTCATGCCGTTGGCGTCGATCGTCTGCACGCCGGGCGCGCTTGCGTTGCCCGCGGCGACCGAGGCGACCTTGCCGCCGCGAATCACCAGCGACCCGCGCTCGATCACCGAGCCGTTGCCGATGATGATCCGGGCGTTGGTAACGATGAGATCTTGCGCGTGAACGCTGCCGAAGCAGGCGAGGTACGACAGCAGCGCTAGCGCGCGCGTAACAGAGTGTTTCATTCTTCCCCCCCCAACCAGCGAAGAGCCTGGCGAACTCGGGAATCATACCGGTCAGGCGCAGGAGGGCGTGAGACTGCGTGGTTCGCCGCTGCGCCGCGCGCTCGCCAAGATCCCCGAATCAGCGAAGCGGCCACGTTCGAGCGACGGCCGCGAGCGCGCGGCCCTGAGCGACGCCCGCCTCCGCGGACGCGGCGCGCTTCGTGACGTCGAGCAGGTTCGGAAAGATCGCCGCGGCCGAGGCCGTGTCGGGAAGCACGAGCTCGACGCGCCTGCCGCTCGCGTGCAAGTCCGTGATCTCGCTATCCAGGGGTCCGAGCGGGCCCGGCCGCGCCACGGCGAGCACGACGACGAGGTCGTGGTTCGCGGCGAGCTGAGCATTCGTGCCGGACCGCGGGCCCGCGTCCATGTAGCGATGTGCGCCGATCCTCGTCGGGGGCGCGATCATCGGCGCTGCGCAGCTCGATGCGACGGCTTCCACGAGCGACGCCTCCGTATCCTTGTTCCAGATCACGAGCGTGCCGGTCGCGATGTCGAGCGCGGTGATCAAGAGGTCGCGCTCCGGCCACGCGGGAACCGGCGGCAGATAGGACCGTACCGTGGCGAGCCGGCTCTCCTCCGACTCGGTGGGTGCACGCAGCGCGAGCTCGCCGAGCTTCACGAGCATCGCCGGATCGAGCCCAGCGCGCGGCGCCATCGCCGCTTCGCTCGAGCGCGGCCCGCGCGCGCATCAGCGCGCTCACGTCGCGCGAGACGGTGGTCTCGGGCGGAACGAGCTGCGCCGCGAACAGGTCTTCGAGATCGCGCCCGAGGGCGATGTTCGCGCCCACGATCGCGCCTGCGGAAGTGCCGACGATGAGGTCGGGTGCCGTGAGGTCGACGCCGGCGTCGCGCAGTCCTTTGAGCACGCCGGTCTCCCATGCGACCCCGGACGTGCCGCCGCCGCTCAATACGAGTGCAAAGCTCATCGCGATCTCCAAACGCAAAAAAAGAGACCGCCTCGCGGGCGGCTTGCGAAGACTAGCGAAGAAGGCGGTGGATCGAAAGGACGCAACGGTCCAACGGCCTTCTCGATCACAAATCTCTTGTGGGCCGCGCAGGATTTGCACCGCGGCGCAGCTCGCTCGCGAGCCGGCGAAGCCGTCTGCTAGCGGCCGCCGCAAGAAAACCAGCTGATCCTCCAGATGATTACGTCGCTTCGTCTACGCCATCCGGGAGACCGCGATGCCCGTTCCGAGAGCTTCCGGCGGCTCCGCAAAGAGCTGGCACGGGCGGCGGGCGGGCGTAGAATCGAGCCCTTCGCCTTGGGGTTTGTTCTCGGCTGTGAGATCGAAGCTGTCACCGATCGTGCTCGTCGCGCTCGCGTGCATCGCGGGCCGCGCCGTCGCACAGGATGCCGCTCCCGGTCTCAACGGCTATCTCTCGCTCGGCAGCGGCTACTGGAGCCATGGCCTCTCCTACAACGATGGCCTCTCGTTGCAAGCCGGCGTCGACTATCAGCACCAGAGCGGCTGGTTCGTTGGAGCCTGGGCCGCGAACGTCGACTTCGCCATTGAGCTTTCGTACGAGCAGCCGCGCACAGTCGAGGCCGACATCTACGGTGGTTATCACGGTAGGGGCGAGGATTGGTCGTGGACGATCACGCTTGGCCGCTATCTATATCCCGACACGGTGATCTCGTACGACTACGACGAGCTCAGCGGAACCGTCGGTTTCCGTGACCGCGTGTTCTACACGGCGTCTTACAGCGACGGGTACTACGGGCGCGAACGCGCCGCGCTGAATCAGGAGTTGTCGTTCACGCTGCCGCTGCGCGGCGACATCGAGATCGGAGCCGCAGTCGGCCATTTCGCGATCTCGAGCACGGATGTCGACTACTCGCACTGGAACGTCGGCGTCTCGAAGCTCGTGTGGCGCATGGCGGTGGATTTGCGTTACTACGATAGCGGCTACGATCGCGTCGGCTGGCTCGGCGATCCCGACGCGAATCACTACGTGCTCAGCGTGTCTTACGCGCTGCGTCGCCAAGAGATCCAAGATCTAGAGATCTAGAACCTCGCGACCTCGGGCCCGCGCTCGCAGAACGATGTCTCCGTCAAGCGCTCGAGCGCGTGACACGCGTTGACCGACGCGCCGCCCGCGGAAAACGTCGTAGTGTCCGTCAGTAGAGCCGCGATGCGTTCGACGTCGAGCGTCCGCTCCTTCTCCATCAACAGCGCAACGACGCCCGCGATGCTCGCGGCGGCGAGCGAGTTTCCCGTCAGGAACGCGTACTTCGCGCCGGGCGTCGTCGTCAGGACTTCGGTGGCCGGAGCGCCGAGGCCATAGCGTGACGGAGTCAGCGGCGGCACGGCGGATGAATGCGCAGACAGCACTTTCGGGTGCGAGGCCGGAAACGCATGATCGCTCTCGTTCGTTTCCGCCTGCGCCGCGACGACGATGATGCCGCGCGCGATCGCTTCGTCGAGCAGACGCGACAGCAGCGGATCCGCCGGGCCGGCAAGACTCATGTTGATCACGTTCGGATTCAAGTCGAGCGCGATCTCGAGCGCGCGAGCGAGCGAGAAGCTCGAGCACTGCGCGGCGAGGCTATCCTCGGCGACGGCCCAGCAGGCGCGCAGTGCCGCGATGCTCACGTCGGGCGCCACACCGATGATCCCTTCGCTATTGTTGACGGCCGACGCGATGATTCCCGCTATGGCCGTCCCGTGCACCTCACCGCCGTGCGCGATCGGCTGGCGCTCGGCGAGGTTGCGCGTCAGGCGCACCCGCCCGCGCAGATCCGGATGCGAGCCGTCGATGGCCGAGTCGATGATCGCGATCGAGACGCCGCGGCCCGTGGCGAGCTGATGTGCCTGCTCGACCTCCATCTGGATCGCGCCGGTCTGCAGCTCCGCGTACGGGTCGTCGTAACCGTGTCGTTTGCGTGTCGAACATGTTCATCGGCTGGACCAGGTCGACGCGCGGATCGGTTGCGAGCGCCGCGATCACGTCTTCGACGCGCCGGTCGTCGCTGATCGCGAACACCTCACAATAGACGTCGAGCGATTGGATCGGCCAGCCGCCGACACGGTCGAGCCGGTGCTCGCGCGCCAGCTGGGTCAGGATGCGTTCGACGGACGGCGTCGGCCCGTAGCGCCGCTGCAGATAGCGTTGGCTCGGTGAGCCGGTGAGGCCCGCAGCGATCGATTCCTGTTGATGAACTGTCAGCAGGATCTGTCGCTGCGCGCTCGCGGCCGGGTCCGTCTCGCGTGCAGAGCGCGGCCCGCCGCTCGTTGCGCAGCCCGAGAGCGCTAGGAGCGCGAGTGCGGCGAACGCGAGGAACCGGGCGCTCATGGTCTAGGCCCCGCGGCGAGCGAAGCGCCCGCAAAACGCACGCGCGGATCTCGCTGTAGCCGCGTCAGCAACGCAGCGACGTCCGGTCCTTGTGCTCCGTCCAGCAACACCGTGTAGCGGCCGAGGTCGCTCGGACCCGCGGCGATGCTTCCATCGATCTCTTCGAGCAGCCGCTGGATCTCGGCGGCCGTCACCGATTGAACGAAGATCACGTCGATTGCCGGCGCCGCAGTGGCGGCGGGTTGCGTCGCCAACGTCTCGAACGTCGGTGCGTAGCTGTCGTTGCGCAGAGGCATGAGCCACAAGAGCGCGCCGAGCAAGCCGCCGCCTGCGGCCGCCACGACGGCAAAGCGCGTGAACGCGGCGAACGGCCGTCTGCGGCTCGCGATCAGCGCCTGCGGCGCGCCGAGGTCGCGCGTGAGCCGTTCGAACCCGCTCTGCGCGGAGATGTGGATGGCCGGCTGCGCTCGCAGCGCCGCGCGCAGCCGCTGTTGCTCCTTGAGCTCGCGATGACACGAGAGGCAGCTGCGTACGTGCTGCTCGACGAGGTCGCGCTCCTCCGCGGCGAGAGTGCCGTTCACGAGCCACGGCAGAAGCTCGATCGCGCGTTCGTGCGTGAGCGGTGGGGTCACGTGGACGGCAGATCCTTGCCGATCACGGGCAGGAGCTTTCGGAGCTTGGCACGTGCATGGAACATCCGCGTCTTCACCGTGTTGACCGGGCAGCCGGCGATCACGGCGATCTCCTCATACGAGCAGCCAAAGAAGTAGGTCAGCTCGACGACCGCGCGATGGTCGGCGGAAAGGTGCTTCAGCCCTTGATCCAAAAGGTCGCGCAAATCGCCGTCCTCGCTGGGTTCCGCGGGGGCGTCCGAACGTTCAATCCATTCGTCAAAATCCACGGCCACGAAGCGATCCGACCAGCGGCGCGACCGTTCGAGGAGCTTGAGCGCTTTGCGATACGCGATTCCCATGATCCAGGTCGAAACCGAGGAGCGGTTGCCGAATGTCTCGGAATTTCGCCAGACGACGAGCATGACGTCGTTGATGCCTTCCTGGGCGAGCTCGAGCTGACCCGTTACGCGGTAGATGAACCGCAGCAGCGGATGGTAGTAAGTGGTATAGATCTCGCGGAGCGCGTCCCGATCGCCGTGCGTGATCCTGGCGAGCAGCGCGAGATCGGACTCGTTGTCCGAGAACTTGGGTCGTGCGGGGCGTGCTTGAAGGTTTTCTTCCATCTTGTAGTTATCGCCCGACTGATAGCCGGTTCCTGAGTTTACGCACCCGCCTTGGAGTTTTCACGCCGTTGTAGGTTCCCGGCATCGGGTATTTTCGCGTTCGTCGAGCCTCAATCCGCGAGCGTCCGGTAGCGGGCAAGGACTTTGGCGAAGTCGCTCGCGAGCTGCGCCGGGGTGTGGGGTGCCGTGAAGACCGCGTGCAGCCGGCCCTCCGGATCGAGCAAGGTGACGTTCGACGTGTGGCTCACGCCATAGCTTTCCGCGCTCTGGCCGGGCGGCACGAAGTAGATGGCTCCGACGGCCTGCGCGAACGACGCGAGCCGCTCGGGCTCGCCAGTGAGCCCGCGAAACGCGGGGTCGAAGTACGTGACGTACTCGCGCAACCGATCGGGCGTGTCACGCGCCGGATCGACGGACACGAAGTAGTACTCGGCGGCTATCTCGGGCGTCAGTTTCGCGAGTGAATCCTTGAGGCCCGAGAGCTCGAGCATCGCGAGCGGGCAGACGTCGGGACAGTAGGTATAGCCGAAGTAAAGGAACGACCAGTGCCCCGCGAAATCGCGCGCCGTGAATGGGTGTCCAGCGGAGTCGATCAGCGCGACGTCGTCTAGGTGTGTAGGGACCGGCAGCACGAAGCCATTGATGTCGGGGAGCGGCAGGCTCGGCTCGCCGGTCCAGAAACGCACCGCGATGCCGGCCGCTAGCGCCGCGACCGCAGCGACCGCGGTGGCGGCGAGGATCCCGCTTACGCGCGTCACGTCGCGCCGACCGCGGCGGGCCGCCAAAGACCGGAACGCACGTGCTCAATTCGCATGATGCGGGTGCGTGGCCGGTGCCGGCGCGGCAGTGCGCGCGTCGATGATCGGTACTGTGACCCTGATTTCGCCGGCCTTCTCGAACACGAGCGTGACCTCGATTGTCGTGCCGGGCACGAGCGGCCCCGCGATGCCGATCAACATCAAGTGGGTTCCGCCCGGTGCGAGCTCGACCGTTTCGCCCGCCGCGAGCGGAAGCGAGTCGACGCCATGCATCTCGAGGACGCCGTTGGCCGAGCGAGTCGTGTGAACCTCGACCGCGCGCGCCGCGGCGCTTCGAGCTCCGGTCAAGCGATCCGCGCCGGCGGCGCTCACGATCTTGCAGTAGGCAGCGCCGTTCTCGACACCGGGCGGTGTCGCACGCGCCCAAGCGTCGTCGACGCGAATCGCCTCGGCGGCCCCGACTACGGTCGGTGCGAGGGCGCACGCCGCAAGCGCGGCGATCAGCTTCCCGGTGCGCATCATCGTCACGCTGTCATCCCATTTGTCCGCTCAGAGCCGCGCGCTGCGCCACTTTGCCGCAATGCGCGCGCGCGGACCAGCGCGAAAGAGCGACGCTCCCGCCAGCCAAGGCATATATAAGGAGGCGCTCGGGATTCGCGGCGAATTTCGCGGAAAAATTCACCGCGGAGGAGAACCTCCGTGCCTCGCCGCCGGTCGGAGGGGCTGGGAACTTTCCCCGCGGCTCCGGCGTATATGCTCGAAGGCCACGACATGGATTACGCGATACCGCCCACCGAGGATCCGACCGACGCCGCGCTGCTCGCTCAAGTCGCAGCGGGCGGGACCGGGTTCGCAGCCCGCGTTCATCGCGCTCTACCGGCGTCGCCGGGACGACGTCTATCGGTTCGCGTTCGCGATGGCGAAGTCGCGAGCCTTCGCCCAGGACGTCACGCAGGAGGTGTTCTTGAACGTGCTCGAGAATGCGGCGCGCTTCGACGCGGCGAAGGGCTCGGTCCGCGCGTGGCTGTTCGGCTGCGCGCGCTACACCGTGCTCGATCGCTTGCGCGCGGAGAAGCGCTGGACGGATGACGTGCCCGATGAAGGCGCCGCGTGCGAGAGCGAGCAGCAGGTGCTCGTACAGCAGCGGCTCGTGCGCTTGCACGCGGCGATCGCACGCTTGCCGGTCGAATACCGCGAGGCCCTCGTGCTGTGCGAGCTCCAGGAGCTTTCGTATGCCGAGAGCGCCACGGTGCTCGAGTGTCCGATAGGAACTGTGCGCTCGCGCTTGCATCGCGCCCGCGCGCTGCTGACTGCGATGTTGCACGCATCGGAGCCCGCGTCGGATGAGCCGGCGCCTGCTGCCGCGCTGAGTGCGAGTGAGGTGTGCTCATGAGTAGAGAGACCCAAGAGCTCGATCGCGGACTGTCTGCGGATCTCGCCGCGCTGCGCGTAGGGCTGCAGGAGTTGCACGCGTCCGACGCGGACGAGCGGGCTTTGATCGCGGCGCTGCAGGCGCGCTGCGCGACGGCGGACGCGGCCGGTCCGCGGCGGGATCCTCCGGCACGTTGCGGACCAAATGCGAGTCGCGGCGCGCGTACGCGCTTGGCGCGCACCGCTCGCGCTCGCCGCGGCCGGCGCGCTCGCCGCGGTTGCGGCGGTGCTCACACTCGGCGACGAGCATGGCGGCGACGTCCCCGCTGCGGCTTCGGTCGCGCCGGACGCCGCGCCGACGGCGGCGCGATCACCGGCAGCACCAGCGGATTTCGCGGGCGCCTTCCAACCGCTCGCGTTCTCGGCGGGTCTGTCTCCGTCGCAGTCCTACAGCGTCGTGCGCGTGCGGATTCCGCTCACGGCATTGACGCCGGGTCACGCGGTGCGGCCCGACGCTACGATCGAGGCCGACCTCCTCGTCGGCGAGGACGGCCTCGCGAGCGGAATTCGGTTCAACAGAGCGGACACGCTGTTCGTGTCCAGGGTTTCGAATGAGATGGGAGAGCGTAGATGACGAAGCTTGAATACGTGCTCGCCGCGGGTGCGATCGCATCGTCGTGGGTGCTGTCGGACGGGTTGTCGGCTCAGCCGGCTCCGACGCCCGAGCCTCAGAAAGACACCGTGTTCTTCGTCGCGAACGGCGCCGCGGTGATGCCATTCGGTGGCCAGGTTGACGTGTTAGGGGGCGAAGGCAGCGTGATCGGCGGCGTCGTGAAGGACAAGCCATATAGCGCGGACTCGGTCACGGAGTCGACACAGATGCTCGCGGACGGCAACCGCATCGTGAATCGCAACGAAGCGCGGATCTATCGCGACTCGCAGGGCCGTACGCGGCGCGAGCAGACGGTCAACGGGCTCGGTGTGTGGCAGACGGCGAACGAGCCGCTCACGATGGTGACGATCAACGATCCGGTCTCCGACTTGAGCTACTTCATCGATCCGCAGCGCCGCACTGCGCGCAAGCTGCAGCCATTCCGGCTCGCGCTCGACGGCAACGCAACCTGGACGCAGGCGGTGCCCGCGCCGCCGGGCGTTCCCGGTCCCGGGGCCGTCGCGGGACGGCGCGTGTTCGTCGAGAACGGCGCAGTCACGACCGAGGTGATCGTCGAGCGCACGGCGGACGCAAACGGGGGCGAGCCGCCGGTGCCGTTCGACGTGCCGCTGCCGCCGCCGGGACCGGGCGTCGCGATTCGCGGCGCGGTCGCCGGCGGAGGACCGGAGGCGGGCATCGCGACGCGCGCATTCGGGCCTGTTGCAATGGGCACGTTCGGATTCCCCGGGGCGCAACCGGCGAGCGAGGATCTCGGCGATCAGGTGCTCGAGGGCGTGCTCGCGCACGGCACGCGGCAGACGCAGACGATTCCGGCGGGCGCGATCGGCAACGAGCGTGCGATCGATATCGTTGCGGAGCAGTGGTACTCCGAGGAGATCGAAGCGGTGGTGCTGCGCCGGAACGTCGACCCGCGTTTCGGAGAGACGACGTACCGGCTCGTGCACCTCGTGCGCAGCGAGCCCGCGCCGGATCTATTCACCGTGCCGCAAGGCTACGAAGTGCAGAGCGAGCCCGCGTTTGCGCCGCCCCATGTCGAGCTGCGGACATTGGGGCCGGGCACCGAGCAAGGCGCGAATACCGAGCCGCCCGCGGGCGGATCCCCGGGTGAACCCCAGAGCGGACGCGTCGAACGGCGCGTGTTCCTCGTCCAACCCGGCCCGGCGGCTGCTCCGAAGTAGGCGCTTCAGCAACCCTTCCCAGGCTTGATCGGCTCCACGATCTTGTCGAGGACGAGCATTTCGCGCGTCCCGTCGCCCGCCGCGACGTTCTCGAAGTGCGCCTCGACGGTGGTGAGCGCAACCTTGTGGCGAGGATTCAGCGCGCGGTGCTGCCTACGCAGCTCTTTGTACGCTCCGGCCTCGACGATCGGGAGCTCCAAACCCGTGACGCATTGAACGAAAGTAGCGCCGCCCTTGTCGGCCACGGCGCTCTCGCCTTCGAGCAACACGCGATCCGCAAACGGCGGGGCGCTCGCGTCGCGTGCTAGCACGTGCTCCGTCGGAGACGCCGTGCGCAGCTGCAAGCGCTCCGCGTCGAGCTGCCCGAATCGCCGCTCGGGCCCGCGGCCGGTGAGCACGATCTCGGCCGCGTTCTCGTCCCAGCGCCATTGGCCGAACGAGTACGAGCTGCTCTCCGTAACGCCGCTCTCGAGCACGATGCTCTGACGCAAGAAGAATCGGTCGTCGCCGCGCAGCCAAAGCGTCGCGGCGATCTCCTTGCAGTTGCCGCACGGGAACGGTCCGCCGTAAACGCCGACGAGGTTGTCGGGCATCGGAAACGTGGTCTGCTGCTCGTCCGCCGAATGCCTGCTGCAGCCGCTTGCGGAATACACAGCGAGCGCGAATGCGAGCAACTGAGTGCGGCGGTTCATTGGGTGTGAGTTGGGTCGTTCGTGCGCAATCTCGCATCGCTCGCCCCGTGCGGGGAGGAAATGTATCACGTTCGCGCGGGTCGCCGGCGCGGCGCAGCGCGAATCTGCGGCCTACGACACGCGGCATCGCGGAAACCATGGTTCGCGCCAGTGTCCCGATACGCGTTGCCCGAGCTCCGCGAGGCGGCTAGAGTCTCGCCCGGCCTTCGTCGAGTGCACCTTCCGCATGCGAATCCAGCGCCGTTCGGCAACGACGTTCGCGCTCTCGTGCGCCGCCATCCGCGCAGGCCGTGCCGCGCTCGCGGTCGCGGCAGTCATCGGCCTCGCCTGCGGATGCGCAGCGACAGAGCAGCGAGCGCTCGTCGGCGTCTGGAAGTCGGACGCGCCGCGTACGGTGGCGTCGATGCGCGCGACGCCAGGCATCCCCGAGGACATTCGCCATGCACTCGAAGCGGACTACTACGGCCATCTGGTGCTCGAGTACCGCGCTGGCACCGTGAGGGCGTACTTCGACAACCGCGACTACGATTCCGGGCGCCGACCGTATCGCGTGCTGAGCGCCGACGATGAGCGCGTCGTGACGAGCGAGTGGAACGAGTTGCTCGGCACGTTCGAGGAGAGCACCGCCTACCGCGACGGCGAGTGCATCTTCGGGCTCGCGGAGAATTGGGCCTTCCGCGAATATTTCTGTCCGTTCGAGGATTGAGGAGCTGTATGCGTGTGGATGGCGGTTTGCTCAAGAACAGCCCGCGCTTTCTTGCGGTGTTCCTGTTGTTGATGTTCTGGGCTTTTTGGCCGAGCTACTTCACGCGGTTATTCGAACAGCCGAACTTGCGTTTCCATCTGCACGGCATAGCGCTCACGCTCTGGTGTGTGATGCTCGTCTTGCAGTCGCAACTGATCAGGACGCAGCGGCGCGAGCTGCACAAGCAGATCGGCAAACTATCGTACGTGCTAGCGCCGGCAGTGATTGCGATCACGCTCAGCTTCGTGCACTACCGTGTTAGCGGTGCAGTGCCGAGCCTCGAGTCGCTGCCGAGCTTCGTGCTGTACTTCCTCGCGCTCACCGTGAACGCCGTGCTCGCGTTCGCGCTCTTCTACGGGCTCGCGATCTACTACCGTCGCGACTCGCAGCGGCACGCGCGCTGGATGGTCTGCACGGTGTTCCCGCTGTTCACGCCGGTCACGGACCGGCTGATCGGCGCGCACGTCCCGTCGCTCGTAGGGCTCGTGCCGCGCATCGACGGCAGCCCGATCCTGCCGGTCGCGGGCTTCGTGCTCGCAGATCTGATCCTCGTCGCGCTCGCGCTATGGGACTGGCGCGCGAACAAACGCACCGACGTTTTCCCCGTCGCGCTCGGCGCGATGCTCGTCTACCACCTCTCCGTGCTCACGCTGCACCGCGTGGCGTTGTGGCACGCGTTCTGCGCGTGGTTCCTGAGCCTGCCGTTGTCTTAGTTCGAGGGCTTGCTAGCCGCGCGTTCTTTGGCGATCAGCTCTTCGATGATCGCGAACCAGGTTTCGTAGCTGCCGGCCATGCTGCCGTTCGTGAGGTACTTGCCGTTCACCACGACGCTCGGCGTGCTCGGTACGCGATAGCGCTTTATGAGGTCCTGCGCCCGGCCCACTTTCGCGTCGACCGCGAACGACTCGAAGCTGTTGCGGAATGTCGTGTCGTCCACGCCGAACTGTTTGAAGAACGCCGCGAGCTTTTCCTCGCTGTCGAGGTAGTTCTGCTTGATGTGGAGCTCGTTGAACAACGGGCCTTCGATCTCCTGCGTCTTGCCGAGCGACTCGGCCGTGTAATAGGCGCGCGCATGTAGGTCCGCGGTTGCGTTCCACGGCGCCGGAATTCGGACGAAGCTCACGTAGTCCGGCAGCTTCGGGAGCCAGCTCTGCAGGTGCGGTTCGAATCCGAAGCATCCGGGACAGCCGAACATGAAGACTTCGGCTACCTCGATCTTCCCGTCGTCGCCGATCGTCGGCTGCGCGGGGCTGAGCACCTGGTAATGCTTGCCGGGCTCGAACTTCGACGCGCCAGCGGTCGCGGCGGGCGTTGCGGTGGGCGCTTGAGCCGCGGCGGTGCCGATCGTCGCGACCGCGACTGCGAGCATCGTCAAGAAGTTGAATTTCACGTTCGCGCTTCCTTGTGGGCTGGAGTCCGCCGCACTCGTCGCGGCGCCGGCCAGCTTAGCCGTTGGTCGCGGCGTGCGGCAAACGAACGCGGCGGGGGAGGGTAAATCGCGAGGCCAGCCCGAGCAGATCGCCGTGACGGTGACGGACATCGGGCGCGCCGAGGCGTTCTACGAGGGGGCGCTCGGACTGCGCAAGGTGCTCGCTCGGCGCAACCTGCTGATCTTCGACGCCGGCGGACAACGTCTGCTCGTCGGCACTGCAGAGAATGGCGCCGAGCCGTCGACGGGCTTCGATCCCGTTCGTCGCGAGCTCGTGGATTGAAAAACGCGCCGGAGCCCGACACTCCGGCGCGCCGCCGCCATCAGTCGGCGCTGCCGTTCGCGAGTGCGACGCGATGCGCTGGCGAGCTCTCGAGGTGCGCGAGGTTGCTCGCCGCAGCAGCGAACGCGTCCTTGCGCTTGGCCGCCGCGCGGAGGTCGCTCGCGGCACCCGTCGAGTCGCCGCTCAGAGCGCGGAGCACGCCGCGGTTGGACAGCGCGCGCGACGTCGCCGTCTCGCGCATCATTGGGCGCATGGCGGCTGCGTCCTCGCGGCGTGCGAGCTCGACCGCGCGGTCGCAGGGGCCGCGAGCCTCGGAGAACGCGCCCGTCGCGGTGTACGCCACGCACAGGTTCGTCGCGGCGACGAGCGCGTCGATGCCGCCGGCGGTTCCGTAGACGCGCGCTGCGGAGATCGCGCCCGCATAGTCGCGCGCGGCGATCTCTTTGCCGCCCGGCGAATTGACGTACGAGCCGAGCTCGAACGAAGTCGCGTCAGCGGCTGCTCCGAACGACCAGGCCGAGGCGCACGCGAGTGTGATCGAAACGAGAGATACTTTCCGTGTAAACATTGCCAATCCTCCATGAGATGTTTTGAAGCACGACTCACGCTATTGCGAGATCGTGAGCGCTGCAAACGACATTACTTGCACCGATGCGTGCAGAACGTTCAGTCGTCGAGCGCGTGCCAGTGTCGGCGCGACTCGTGAACGTTGAATGGATCTCAGGAGAATTTTTTGTGTCGAAACTGTGTCGGCGTCGCGCCGAGTAACTTGCGGAACGCGGCGATGAACGCGCTCGTCGTCGCATAGCCCGCGTGCTCCCCGGCCGACGTTACCGACAAGCCCGTGCCGAGCAACGCGACGGCGTGCAGCATTCGTAGGCGCTGCCGCCATTCGCCGAAACGCATCCCGGTCTCGCTGCGAAACAGCCGCTGCAGCGAGCGCGCACTCGCACCCGCGTGTGTTGCTAGCTCGTCGAGCTCCGCGGTGTCGGCCGGGTTCTGCTGCAGCCGTTCCGCGACGAGCCGCGCGCGCCGATCCGCAGGCAGGCGCAGCGACAGCGGCAGCGTATTCGTGCCGCGCAGCTGGTCGACCAGCACGCTGATGAGCCGGCGATGATCCGCTTTCGCGCCGTCGAGCATTCCGGCGGCGACGATGTGCAGAATCAGCTCGCGCAGCAGCGGTGCCACGTCGAGGCCGTGACACTCGCTGCCGAGCGAGGCGCTGAGACGCGGGCTCAGATAGAGCGTGCGCATCGTGAACGTGCCGTGCGCGTGAATCTCGTGCAGTGCGCGCGGCGGAGCCCACACGGCGCGCGCCGGCGGCACGATCCACAGCCGATCGCCGATCTTCACGCGCATCGCGCCTTCCGCCGCATAGATGACTTGACCCCACTGATGCGCGTGCGGCTCGATGTGGTGGCCGTCGTAGTAAGTCGCAGCGGACGAGCGGACTTCGAGCGTCATGCGCGTTTGTCGTACTTCATCGCGCCCACGCGATTGCCCTCGGTGTCGATGAAATAGAACACGTTGCCGACGCCCTCGATCCGAAATTCCGGTGCGTCGATCGTGCCGCCGTTCGCGACGACGGCTTTCATGATCGGCTCGAGCTCGGCGACGCTGAAAGAGCATTCGAACCCGCGTGTGCCGGTGCCGGTCAGAGGCTCGCTGCGAGGGTAGAGGCCGCCGGTCATCGATCGGTCAGGCCACTTGGGGAAGATCAAATAGTAGTCGGGCGGGCCCCACGGCTCGATGTGCCAGCCGAATACGGCCTCGTAGAAGCGCTTGCCGCGCTCGACGTCGTCGCAATGGATCAAGAAGTACGAGAGGTGGTTCATCGTCGGTCTCCGTGCCGGGCCCATCGCCCGAAGCCCACCATACGGCTCCGACGAGGCGGCGTGATATCGACAAGCTGTCGAGTTATATCGCAAACGCGCCAACCTTGCTCGACTCTGCGAACGCGTGAACGCCGGCTAGCGCCGGTGGAACTCAGCCCTATGCGTCGATGTGATCGCAGCGTCGAGGTGACGGCGCCGTCGGTCTCAGACACTCGGCTGCGAAGAACCAAAACACACAGTGGGGAGAACCATCATGAAGTCGTTCAAGAGAGTCTCGATGTTGGCGCTCGGCGCGTTCGCGTTGATCGCGATCGCCGGACCGATTGGGGCCAATGGCAAGAACCGTCCCTTGATCGTCCGCGCTTGGCTTACGGGTTACCAAGAGGCGCCGACGACGCTATCGTCGCCGGGCCGAGGCTTCTTCCGTGCGATCGTCGACGAGGACGAAGGCACGATTCAGTACTGGCTCACCTACTCCGACGTCGCGATCACGCAATCGCACTTGCACTTGGGCACGCATCACCAGGCGGGCGGCATTACCGTGTTTCTGTGCACCAATCTTCCCAATGCTCCAGCCAGCCCAGTGCCTGCTACCCCGCCGTGTCCGGGCCCGACGTCGGGACAAGTCACGGGAACGATCACGAAGGACAATGTGATCGTTCCCACCGTCCAGGCTGGCAACCCCCCGGCTCCCGTCAGCCAGGGTATAAAGGCGGGCGATTTCGAGGCGCTCGTGGATGCGATTCGCAACCACGCGGTCTATGTGAACATCCATACGCCGACCTTTCCGGCGGGTGAGATCCGCGGTCAGGTCGAATAGCTCGCGAGTTGTACGCGGCACCGCGGAGCCACGCGGTGCCGCTCCCCGTTGGGGCCGCTCACGTGTCGTAAGATCGCGTCTCGATCGACAGATTTGAGGCTCCCGCGCGGGCGCATTGACAGGCCTCCCGTCGTCATACGACAGTGCCTGCAGGTGCATACGGGGGAGTCGATCATGCTTCGTACGAGAACGGTGCTCGGCGTGTTGCTCGCGGGCGGCACGCTCACCGGCGTCGCCGACGCGCATCACGGCATCGCGAATTTCGATCTCAACAAAGACCTCTCGCTTACCGGCGCGGTCGTGGAGCTCGCGTTCGTGAATCCGCATTCGTGGCTGTACGTGAGCGTCGCGGGCGCGGACGGCGCCAAGGCCGTGTGGAAGTGCGAGATGCGCGCCGCCACCGTGTTGCGCCGCTCCGGCTGGTCCGAAGCGATGTTCACGCCCGGCACGCAAGTGACGGTCACGGGCTCCCCCGATCGCCACGACCCGAACACGTGCTACCTCGGCACGATCACGTTCGCCGATGGCACCACGATGAACCGCTACGGTCAGCGCGAGCGCGCCGACGCCACTGCCGCGAAGGCGGTGGCGGCGAATCGGCCCGAGCGGCTCGCGAACGGCGATCCGAATATCAACGGCGACTGGGCCGCCGAGCAGCGCGTGATGACCGACCGCAGCGGCATCAGCGGCGCTCTCGTGCCGATCAGCGTCGCGGACAAGCTCGCGCCGGGCGAGCTGCCGCAAGGCGTGCGCGCGTTCCCCGGCTCGCGCGGCACGCCCGAGTCGCTCGCGGACGACGCGATTCACACGGCATGGTCGCGGCCGAGCCCGGTCGCGCTCACCGACGCCGGCAAGAAGGCGGCCGAGGGTTTCGATCCGTCCTCGGCCGACAATCCGCGGCTGCGTTGCGCGCCGACGAATATCCTGTTCGATTGGACGTTCGAGACCTTCACTAATCGCATCACGCAGGACGAGAACTCGATTCGGATCCAGTACGGCGCGCCAGGCATCGACCGCACGATTCATCTGAACGAGAAAACGCATCCCGCCAACATCGAGCCGAGCGTCGCCGGCCATTCGATCGGTCGCTGGGAGAACGACGTGCTCACCGTCGACACGATCGGCTTCAAGCCCGGCGTGCTATCGGCGGACACGTCGACGATGTTCAGCGGCGAGCTGCACGTCGTCGAGCGCTTCACCCTCAATGGCGAGAAGAACGCGCTGCGACGCGAGTACGTCGCTACGGACCCGCTCTACTTCACAGGCGAGTACAAGGGTACGGACACGGTGCTCGTGGCCGACCTGCCGTACGAGACGCCGACGTGCGAGGACCTGAGCTACGTGACGGGCCAAGGTACTGCCGCCGCTCGCCGGGCCCCGGGCGCGGACGCGGTTGCGACGGGTTCCGCCGAATCCGCCACGGCGCCGCCGCCACCCGCCAAGCAGTGGTGGGAGTTCTGGAAATAGCTAGGCCGTGAACCCGCCACGGGTTTTGGGGTCCGAGCCTGGAATGAATCGGGCGCAGCGAGCCAAGGGTGTCGTGATGGCGAATCGACTGCTCGTCGCGTCGCTGCTCTGCGGCGCCGCGTCGCTCGCGTCCTCGTGCTCGGAGCGCGTTGCGACGTCCATCCGCACCGCGCAGCCCGAGGAACGTAACCTGTTGCTGCGCCAGGCCATTCGCGACGCGGGCTACCTGTGCGACGAGGTCGTCGACGCGACCACGCCGTCGGAAACGGCGATCGGCTGGCGCGTGTTGTGCGCCGACATGCTCGTGTACCTCGCATCGCTGGACACGGAGGACGCGTTGCACGTCGAGCCGATCGCGTACGGCGATCCCGCCACTTCGCTGCCGATTAGCCGCGACCCCGAAGCAGGGCCGGAGACTGTGCACCCCGATCCGTGAGTGAATGGTACTGTTCGCCGCGAAAATTCGATCTTAAGGAGACGACTGAATGAGTTTGCCGAAAGGATCTCCCGAGGGCTCGGGGAAGACCGCGCCGAAGGCTTCCCCGGAAGGCTTTCCGGAGACCGCAGGGACGAGAGCGTCTTCAGCGTCTGCGAAACCTTCGAGAAGGAGCTGGCTCAAGCAGGAAGCGATATCGCTGGCGATCGTGCTGGCGGCGGTGACGGCCGCGCGCTCGTCGCTCGCCGATCACTACTACGTCCCATCGGGCTCGATGGAGAACTCGTTGATTCCGGGTGATCGCGTGTTCGTGAACAAGACCGCCTATGGCTTTCGAATCCCGCTCACGAAGATCGACCTGTTCGGTGCGCGCACACCCGACCGCGGCGAGATCGCGGTGTTCGATTCGCCGAAGGATGGAACTCGCCTCATCAAGCGGATCGTCGCGGTCGGCGGCGACCGGGTCCAAATTCACGACGGGCATCTCTCGATCAACGGGAAAGCCCTCGGCGATGACCAGCTCGAGCATTTCGGCGGCCGCGAGGCACTGCTCAACCTCGACGACGGCGGCGGCCCGGACTTCGACCAAGTGATTCCCGCGGGCCAAGTGCTCGCGATCGGCGATCACCGCGGCAATAGCCTCGATGGACGGTTCTTCGGGACGATCAACGAGAGCGAGCTGTTCGGGCGCGCCGTCGCGATCTACTACCGGCGCGGCGACGGCTTCGTCTGGAAGCCGCTGTAGCCGCGCCCGTGCGCGCTTGCTCGCGTGCTACACGGTTGCGCGTGGAGGGTGACGGCGCGGCGTAGCTGAAAAAAACGAAGGCGGCGCAGGGGCCGTCTTCGTAGATGACGTCCACCGCCCAGCCGCTGGTCTTGGCTTTGGGGAGGCAAGAGCTCTCTCGCGGCCGCGGCGATGGACGTCAATTCGACAGGTCAGGCGAGGCTGCGGCCGGAACGCTCCGAGAGATACGCGACGATCAGCCCGAGGCCGATCAGCGTGAGCACGAGGCCGGCGAGCCAGCCGATCCACGGCAGGTTCACGGCGATCAGCACGATCACGAGACCCGCGAGCAGCGTCGCGGCGAAGTGCGGCGTCGCGCCGTCTCGCGCCTTGAACAGCTGCCGGCCGATGAGCTGCGCTACCACCGTCTTCGCGAAGTAGAGGCCGAGCGCCCAGAGCATCGCGATGATGATGCCGAGCGGGATGCCGATCACCGTGACGCACGCGATGAACACGACGGCGGGCAACGTCACGGCTGTGATCAAGCCGATGCCGGCCGCGCGCAGCGCCGCGCCGCCGCTCGCAAGCGACAGCGTCTGCAAGCCCGGGAACAGCCACAGCAGCAGCAAGCCCGTGACGAACGCGGCACCGAGGCGGATGGCTTGCCACCCGTAGAACCCCGAGGTGAGGTATTTGTTGCGGCTCTCGCGCGCCGCGCCGAAGCGGTCGTCGACCTGCGTGTCGACGGTGCCGATGACCGTGCCGGACGTAACACGCACGCCCGCCGGGTCGTCGACGTGGGCCGTGAGGTTCCCGCCGACGCGCGCCGGCGGCAGCACCGTGATCGTCGCGCCGCGCGCCTCGACGTTGCGCTGCACGTTGCCGCGGACCACGAGGTCGCGCGCGAAGCTCATGAGGTCGACGCCGACGCTTGCCGGCGAAATTCGCGCTGTCGGCGAACGCGGTCGCGTTGCCCATGATCTCGCCGTCCGCCGCGAGACTGACCTCGCGTGCGCCGGTGTACAAGTTGCCGCGGATCCTCGCCTGGGCGAGCGTCACGGCGCGCGCGCCGCCGAACACGTTGCCGCCGACGGTGCCCTGGATGTCGATCGTCTCGCCGCCGCTGATCACGTCGCCCGTGACGTTGCCGCGCACGGTGACGTGCTGGCCGAACGCGAGCAGGTCGCCGTTCACGTCGCCGTCGATGGACACTGTCTGGCCCACCGCGAACAGCGTGTCGTCGACGGTCTCGCCCGCGGCGAGCGTCATGACGTCGTCGCTGTGGCGGATCTCGAGCGCGTGACCGAGCTGCGGCAGCGCGAGCACGAGCAACAGGACCGATAGCATCGCGGCGTTGCCGGAGCTGCGCTTCAAGAACGCCGCGCTGCCCCAGCCGAGCAGCGCGACGAGCACGCCCGCAGCCGCGAATTGAGTGATCGACGTCAACATAGAGCTACCCTCACGTGTGAGAAACACGACCAGATTGAACAAGGAATCGAGAAGCGAGCCCGAATCGAGCGGGCTCAACCAACGCAATCCGCTCGGCACCGCCGCGTCGACCGCGGTCCACACCGTGGACGCGATCCAGCCGACTGCGAGCACACTCGCAAAACCGATCAGCAGATCCTTCGGTCCGAACGGCCGGCGCAGCGGCGGAATCGCGGCGAGCTCCTCGCCCTCCGCGAACAGCTCGCGCAGCATCAGCCGCTCGCCCTTGAGCGCGGCGATGCGCGTGCGGCACGCTTGGCACGAGTCGAGATGCGCCTCGAGCGCGGCGACGTCCGCCGCCGCAAGCTCGCCGTCTACATACATCGAGCGCGTGAGCGCCGAGGGGCAAACCGTCGTCATGACGTCTCCTTTTGCAATGCGCGCCGCAGCGTTTGCTTGGCGCGGCAGATCAGCGTTCCAGCGTGGGTGCGAGTGACGCCGAGCGCCGCCGCGACGTCGTCGTAGCTCGCGTCGTTGTAGTACGCGAGCACGAGCGGCAGGCGATAGCGCTCGGGCAGTGCCTCGACTGCGGCCTTGACCTCTGCCGCGCGCTCGGCCGTGAGCAGGTCGCCGAGCACGTCGGTGTCGTCGGCTTCCGCCGCGATCCGCTCGTCGGACTCGGTGCCGAACAGCTCGAGCTCCTTGCGGCGGCGGCGCAGCATGTCGATGCAATAGTTGCTCGCGATCCTCAAGATCCACCCCGCGAACGGTTGGCCCGAGTCGTAGCTCGCGAACGCTTTGTGGGCCCGCAGGAACACCTCTTGCGCCGCGTCTTCGGCGCGCTCGGCCTTGCCGAGCAGCTGGCGGCAGAGGCCGAACACCCGCCGGTAGTGCGTGCGATAGAGTTCCGCAAAAGCCACCTCCGAGCTCATCCGATGCGTCCCCAAAGCCACGAAATCCCGGGTCTCGAGCGGTAATACGAACCCGCCCGGAATTTATTACAGTACGGTTCGGAGGAGGAGGCGCGATGCCGGAACCGAAGGAGCTCACGACTGCGAGGCACTGCCTGGCCAAGGCGGAGGCCGACCTGGGCTCGGCCGACGGGCTCACCCAGCTCGTCGAGGGGCTCGCGTTCCTCGAGGACGTGATCGGCACCGGCACCGCGACGGCCGCCCGGACGGCACGCAACCTCGCTACGAGCTACGCCGCTCGGGTCTACAACCAGGTCAATACGCGCGTCACGACGGACCCGCAGCTCCCGGAGCCCGAGCTCGAGCACTTTTTCAAGGTCGTGCTCGCGTTCGACCAGGTCGGCGTCGAGCTGCCGCAGTCGGCGCAAGTCCTCAAGATCGAGGTAGTGCGGCTCCTCATCGACCGTTACTACGAAGGGCATCCGGCCGAAAGGAAACAGCAAGCGCTCGAGGAGCTCGCCAATATCACAGGGAGAGACTAATGCTCGCAAGACAAGCGCAGACGATGGCGGCGTACAACCGCTGGATGAACGACAAGCTCTACGCCGCGTGCGCCGAGCTCAGCGACGAGGAGCGCAAGCTCGACCGGCGCTCGTTCTTCAAATCTATCCACCTGACGCTGAATCACATCCTGCTCGCGGACCGCGTCTGGTTCGGCCGATTCATCGGCAAGCCGATCAAGGTCGCGTCGCTCGACCAGGAGCTCTACGCGAGCTTCGCCGATCTGCGCGCGGAACGCGGCTCGACGGATCAGGATATCGAGGGTTGGTCGCAAGGCCTCACCGACGCGCAGCTCGAGGGCAAGCTCCGCTACACGAGCATCTTGAGCCCCACACCCCGCGTCCAGGACTTGTGGGTATGTGTCACTCACTTCTTCAATCACCAAACCCATCACCGCGGGCAGGTGACGGCGCTGCTCTCGCAGTGCGGCAAGGACTATGGCGTCACGGACCTGATCTTGCTACCCGAGGTGGCGCCGCAGTAGCCGGGATTTCGGGCTAGCGACCTTCCACTATGATGTTCTGCGTGACGCCTCGCGACACGCCCAGTCGTCCGTTGTTCTTGGCTGCTTCGAGCATCTGCTCCGCTTGTCGGCGCACATCGGGATCGTGCACGTAGCGCTCCATCAGCGCGCGGGCGTCTTCCGCGCTGCGCGCGGCGATCGGCATCATCGCGCGAACGACGGCGCGCTCGCGGGCACTTGCGTCGCTGAAGGCATTCCACAACGATTGATCGGCCGAGTCGGCGTAGTTCGGCGTCGCGACGAGACCGGTCAGCGCGACGTCGCGAGTGGAGCCGGAAGGCAGCCGCAGCACCCAGCTGCGCGCGCTCGCCGAGTCTTTCGCGACCCAGGCCCGCGCGACCGTGGTGAGCGCCGTGTCCCGTGCGCGGCCGGGCTTGAGGTCGAGCGTCCACTCGGCGGCGCGCATCGGCTCGGTGGACGCCCAGGCGGACGCTACGGACACCACGGCCCCCTCGTAGCGGGCGGCGCTGTCGATCGAGCCGACGAGGTCCGCGGCGCGCCGCGGATCCTGCCGCGCGAGCATCGGCGCGATCATCGCGACGCCGGCGTCGTAGGCTGGCTCGCCACGGAATTGCGCGACCCAGTCCAAGGCCGCACCCGGGTCCTTCTGCGCGTAGCCAAGCGCGACGCCGCGGACCCAACGCTCGCGCGCTTCCGCGGGAACACGCGCCGTGTACGAGGTTGCGAGCGTCGGATTCGTTTGGGCGACGTTGTGTGCGACGCGCTCGAGAGCCTCGGTTTTTACATCGGCACCGCTCGCGAACAGCCAATCGAGCGATTCGCGGGGCTCGCGTTGGCTCCACGCGTCGAATAGAGAATCGAGCGCGGCCTGGCGGAGCCGGGGATCTTCGATGCCGAGCACGCGCTGAGCGACGCTTGCCGCGTGCGCTCCCCCCATCGAGACGGAGCTCATGACCACCGAGATTAGGGCTTGCGTTCGCTCGGCGTCCGTCGCGAGGGTCAGCGCGTTATCGATCGCGCGATTCGGATCCTTGGACGCGATCCCTTGGATCACCTGGCGCACGAGCGAGTCGAACCCCGGAGCTCTGTTCTGGGACGAAGGCTCGTTCGCTCGCGCCCAGGCGAGCGCCGCGTCCGGATCGTTCCGGCCGTAGCCGATCGCGACGAGCGCCAACAGCTGCTCGCGACGCTCGCCGGCGCGTTCCACGTATTCCAGCGCGGCCCGTGGATCCTCGGCGGCGAGGGTTTGAAGCGCCGTCTGCTCCACGAAACCGCGCAGATCTTCCGGGACGCGCGGCGCCGCTTCGAGCGCGCGGCGTGGATCGGTTTGGGCGAGCGCCTGCAGGCCCCCGACGTACATGAACTGTTGGCGCCTCGTTTCATCCAGGCCGCCGAGGTAGGCAAGCGTTGCGCCGGTGTCGAGTTGCATCCACTCCGTCAGGACGGCGTACTGAAGCATCAGGCGAAGCCGCTCGTTCGAGACTTCGTCCGCCCGCGCGAGCGCGGAGCGCGGGTCCTCGCGCGCCCACATTGTCGCAACGCGCCCGAGCGCGAGTATTCGCAGCGGGTCTTCGAGCGACAGCGCCGCATCGATGGCCGCATCCGGCGAGCTTCTCGCGCTCAGCTCGACCGAGGCGAGCCTGAGGTAGTCGCCGCTATCGTTCGGCAGGACGGCGGCGAGCTTGTCCAGCGCCGCTTCGTCGTTGCCGAGCGCAACGAGAATCGCGACCGCGACGCGGCGCGCCTCGGCACGATCGACGATCGTCCGGAGCGCGCCGAGCGCCGACCCCATGTCTCTCGCCGCCCACTCGCCGTAGAGCGCCGCAAGCGCGTCGGGCGCCACGCCCAGAGTCCGGGCAATCTCGATTGCGTGCAGCGCGTCGACCTCGAGAAACCTGCGCAGATATACGCCGATCGCGAAGTCGCGTGCGGCGCTCCGCGGCTCCGCGGCGGCGCTTGCGAGCAGCTGGTCGAGACGCGTTGCGTCGGCCTCAGCGGCGAGCGTGTAAAGCGACGACCGCTCGCGCGTCGATGTCGCCGCGGCGGGGGTCGTGCGCGGCGGCGCGGCGTGAGCGGCTCGCGGTGCGGCGTCGATCTGCGAGTCCGGATTCGGCGCAGCCGGAACAACTGGATGCTTGACGGACTGGACGTAGAGCGTTGCGGCGGCGCCCAAGGCGGCGCCGACCATGAGCGCGGGCAGGATGCGGTTCATGCGGCTCCCTCTTTATTACGCCGGCAAGAACGGCCTCGGTATAGCAGAAACTCCCGATCGTTGGAATTGTTCCGCGCGCCGACTTTCGCGCCTTGCGATCCCGGCAGGAACCTGGAAGATGGCCGCTCGTGCAGCCTCCGGGGGGGAGGCTCGGGGAGGAAGATACATGTATCAGGCGCCTAGTGCTCCGTTGTCGATCGGCGGAGTGTTGGATAGCGGCTTCAAGCTGTTTCGCGAGTGCTTCATGCAGGTGTTCTGGTTCGCGTTTGCGACATCGCTGATCTCGGCGCCGGCAAGCTACCTGGCCCCATTCATCCAGACCAACGGGTTTTCGCCGCGGTTGATCGGCGGGCTCTTCGGCGGCGGCCTATTGATCACGATCCTCACGATGATCTTGACGAGCGCGATGATCGTGCTCGTCGACGCGGCCGCGCGCGGCGAGGCGGTGCCCGCCGGAGAAGCGCTCGCGCGCGGTGCGCGCCGCGCGCTTTCGCTCTTCTTCTCGACTCTACTCACGGTCTGCGCGGTCGCTGTCGTGCCGTTGCTGTTCGCGGCAGCGGGGCTCGCCGCGGGGATTTCGCCTGTCGTCGTTGCGGTTTGCGCAACGCTGCTGATCTTCGTGCCGGGGAGCATCATCGCGATCTGGCTGATCTTCGGACCGTACGCCGCGGTCGTCGATCGGCTCGGGCCGCTCACGAGCCTGCGCTACAGTCGCGCGATCACTCGCGGCCATTGGTGGCGGACGACGGCACTGATCACGATCATCGCGATCATCTTGATCGTCATCTATATGGTGATCGCCATCGTCGCGGGTGTCGCCGCTGTCGCCAATCCCGAGGCGATCGCGGCCGGACAGTCCCCGTGGTGGCTCCAGTTCATCGTGAGCCCGTTGCTGTCCGCGGTCGCCGTCCCGTTGTCGTACTCGTTGTTCATGGCGATCTTCTACGACTTGAAGCTGCGCCACGAAGGCGGCGATCTCGCCGCCCGGATCGCCGGGACCGCGTGAGACGACGCTCGGGTTTTTCGAGATCGCGCGTCGCGGCGCTGGCAGCAACACTGTGCGTCGCGACCGCGGCCTTCGCGCAGCCGCAGCCGCTGCCGGCCGGCGTCGACGAGTGCCTCGCGCGAATCGACGAGCAGCGCCGCGCGGAGCCCCAAACGCAAGATCGCGGCGCCGCGGCGGTAGAGCCCGCGGGCCCGCCCTTGCTCGGCGACGTCTGCCCCGAGCTCGCCGACGCGATCAACGAGGGTGCCTGGGGCGAGGCACTCGTCGACATCTGGGCCGAAAACCTCAGCACGAACGCATTCGAGGAGCTCGCACGGCTCGTAGCGCGCTACGAGCAGCCGCCGGCAATCGCTGCGCAGCCGCTTTCCGTCGAGGCTCTCGACGACGCGCTCGCCGCGCTCGAGCTCCGGGAGCCGGACCAGAACCTGAGTGTCTGGGACCGTGTCCAACGCTGGTACGACGAGCACTTCGGCGCGCGCGAGACGAGTGCGGGCCGCTGGATCGAGGACTGGCTCGGCCACCTGTCGCTGCCGGAGCGCTTCGTGCGCTATCTGTTGATCGCGCTCGGTGCGGTGCTCGTGATGGCGACGCTCGCGATCGTCGTGAACGAGCTCCGCATCGCTGGAGTGCTCGCGGGCGGCGCGCTGCGCAAGTACTCGCCGCTCGCGGACCGTGACTCCGAAGACGAGACGCGCGTGCGCGATTTCGACGACATTGCCCGCGCGCCACTCGCGCGTCGGCCCGCACTGCTGCTGCTGTTAGTGGTCGAGCGCCTCAAGGCGCGCGCCGCGGTGTCGCTGCGCGACAGCCTCACGCACCGCGAGCTCGTCTCCGCCGCGGGCGATTTGAGCGCCGACCAGAGCGACGCGCTGCGCACGGTCGCGCGTGCAGCCGAGCGAGCGACGTTCGGCGATTGGCAGCCGGCCGAGCGCGAAGTCGACGACGTCGTCGCGCGCGGCCGCGCGCTCGTCGCGTCGCTCGCGCAGCAGCCCACCGGCGAGGACGCCGCCGCGCTGCGGGCCGAGCCGCGATGAAGGACCGGCTCGTCACTCTGCTCGGCGCTCTGCTCGCGCTTGCGATTGTCTACGCGTTGTTCTTCAAGCGCCCCGGCGAGCCGCCCGCGACGAAGCCGCTCAGCGTCGAAGCCGGCCGCAACGGCTACCTCGGAGTCTGGAACTGGCTCGCGCAGCAGGGCGTCGACGTCCGGAGCCTGCGTGAGCGGTACGCGCAGCTTCTCGAGGACGATTCGTTGGAGGCGAGCGGCAACATCCTCATCGTCACGATGCCGTTTCGCACGCCTCTGCGCAGAACCGAGGTCACGCCGCTGCAGTCGTGGATTCGCCAGGGCAACACCGTGCTGATTCTCGCCGCGCTCGACGACACGCCGGACTGGATGCCGATCACGGGCAACGAATTCATCCTTGATCTCGCCGCCCTCACGGGGATGCGGTTCGAGAGCTCGCGCGGTGAATCGTTCGACGGCGAACCGGGCGATGACGCGGCCGAAGACGCGGGTAACGGCGCCGGCGGCGATGCCGGCGCGGAGGATCGCGAGGGTGCCGCGTCCGACGTCAGTCCGTTCGACTTCGCGAAGCCGCCGATCGCGCCTCAAACCGCGATCGAGCTCGAGCCGGTGACCGAGCATCCGCTGCTCGACGGTGTCAAAACGCTGCGCGGCTTCTCCGATGGGCCGAGCGAGGTCTGGCGTGCCCTCAACTCCGACGAGTACCGGCTCGCGCTGCGGCTCGCGTTCGAGACGTCGAGCGGGACCGACGCAATGTGGCAGCTGCCGCGCGGCCGCGGCCAGATCATCGTTGCGGCGAGCAGCTCGCTGCTCGCGAACCGCAACATCGGCGAAGGCGACGCGCGCCGGTTCGTCGCGAATCTGCTGCGCTATCATCTGGCGACCGGCGGTGCGGTGATCTTCGACGACATGCACCAAGGGCTGTCGACTCTCTACGATGCGTCCGCGTTCCTGCGCGACGAGCGTCTGAGATACACGATTTGGTTCTTGCTCGCGGCGTGGCTCGTTTACATCGTGGGCTCGAGTAATCGGCTTGGCGCTCCGCGCCCGCGGCAAACGGTGCCGCGTCAGGGCGAGTTCCTCGCGGCCGCGGGCGGCTTCATGGCGCGCCGCCTCGAAAAGCGCGCCGCGGGGCTGCTGCTGATCGAGGAGTGGCTCGACGACGTACGGCGCGCCCGCGGTCTGCCGCGCGGCACGCCCCTCTGGACGGAGCTCGAGAAGACCCCGACGCTCGCGCGCGGTCTGTACGAGGAGCTTCACGTCTATCATCGGCGGCTCGCCGGCGGCGGTTCCGTCGATCTCGTTCGATTACACAACGTGTTGAAGCAAGCAAGAGAGGCGATTGGATGACGCAGCAGGCCCAGGAGCTCGAAAGTTTTCTGCAGCGTGAGATCGGCGGCGTCGTGTACGGCCTCGACGAGGTCATCCACGCGCTCACGATCGCGCTGATCGGCGCGGGGCATGTGCTGCTCGAAGGTCCGCCGGGTCTCGGCAAGACGCTGCTTTCGAACACGTTCGCGCGAGCGCTCGGCGGCGAGTTCAAACGCATCCAGGGCACCGCCGACTTGATGCCTACCGACCTCACGGGCGTGCACGTGTTCGACTCCCAGCATAGTGCGTTCGTGTTCCGCCGGGGCCCGCTGTTCGCGGACGTCGTGCTCGTGGATGAGGTGAACCGCGCGGGGCCGAAGACTCAGTCCGCGTTGCTGGAGGCGATGGAAGAGCGCTACGTCACGGTCGACGGGGAGCGCTTCCCGCTGCCGGCCGACTTCCTGATCGTCGCAACTCAAAATCCGCGCGACTTCGAGGGCACCTATCCGTTGCCGGAGTCGCAGCTCGATCGTTTCATGATTTGTGTGCAGATGACCTACCCGGCCCGCGCTCACGAGCTCAAGATCCTCGCGGAATACGGGCTACCCGGCAGCACGCCGCGCGATTCCGTGGCCGTGAAGACACTAGCGAAGGGTGTGGTCGCGGCGGCGCGCGTGGAGCTTGCGCAGGTGCACATGTCGGACGCGCTCGCGGGCTACGTGCTCGACATAGTCGCGGCGAGCCGCCAGACGTCGAATGTGGGGCTCGGCCTGTCGAGCCGCGCGGCGCTCGCGCTCGCGCGCTGTGCGCGGATCGAAGCCGCGCTGCGCGGCGGGGAGTTCGTCGTGCCCGACGACGTAAAGCGCGTCGCGCCCTGGGTGATTCCGCACCGGCTCGTGCTCGCGCCGGACGCCGTGCTCGAAGGCGCCTCCGCGCGCACCGAGGTCGAGCGGATCCTCGCGGCGGTGCCGGTGCCGCGCGACGCACCGTGAACCTCACGCCCATGGCGCTTCTCGCGCTTGCGGTCGCCGCGCTCGTCGGAATCGTCGCGCAGTGGAGCGACTCGCTGCTCGCGGACCTCTATTGGCGCGCCGTGCTCGCGCTGATGGCCTGCGGGCTCGCGTACGAGCTGTACGTCACGCAGCGGCTGGCGCTCGGCGCGCGTTGGACGCCGCGGCCGGCGCTCTATCTCGGCCGGCGGGAAGCGCTCGAGCTCACGATCGAGAACCGCACGCGGCGGCACGTCATGGTTCAGTTCGCGCCCACTTGGCCCGCGGCGCTCGCTGGCGACGTGCGCGCGCACACGCTGCGAGTCGCCCCGCACGCAGCGGCGGCCACGGGGTTCACCGCACGTGCGGTCGCGCTCGGGGTCCATGCTTGGCCGCAGTTGCCGGCACGCGTCCGCGGCCCATTGCGTCTCGCATGGTGGTCGCGGCGGCTCGCGCCCGATGGCGCGACGCGCGTCTTGCCGGACACGCTCGGCGCGCACAACAAGATCGCGGGCTCGAGCGAGGGTGCGACCGCACAGGCGATGCTCGGCGGCGGCCACGAGCTCCACCACTTGCGCGACTACCAGCCCGGCGACCCGCGTCACACGATCGATTGGAAGGCGACGGCGCGCGCGACGCGCCTCATCACGCGCGTGTTCAGCGAGGATCAGCACCTCGAGGTGATGGTGCTCGTCGATGCGGGGCGCACGAGCCGCACGGAAATCGACGGGATGCAGCAGCTCGGCCACTACGCGAATCTGGCCGCGCGCTTCGCGGAGTATTGCATCGCGAACGACGATCAAGTCGGCCTGATCGCGTTCGCCGATCGGCCGCTAGTAACGCTCCGGCCCGGACGCGGCGTGCAGGCCGTCGCGCGGATCCGCACCGCGCTCACGGAGCTCGTCGCGAGCCCTGTCGAGTCCGACGTGCTCGCGGCCGCGCTGCACGTACGCAACCTCGTCCGGCATCGCTGTCTCGTCGTGATCCTCACGGACCTGTACGAGCGCAGCGCGACGAGCGCGCTCGCCCAGAGCGCGCGGTTGCTCGTGCCGAAGCACTTGCCGATGATCGTGGGGCTCCTCAGCGAGGAGGTCGTCGAGCTCGCGGAGCGCGCCGCGGACGATTGGCTCGATCCGTATAGGAGCTTCGCGGCGCGCGAGTATCAGAAGCACGTCGCCGCGAACATCGCGCGGCTTGGGGCTCTCGGCGCGTACGCGATGACGGCTCGCGCAGGCGAGCTCGACCGCAAAGTGCTCGATACGTACCGGCAGCTGCGGGCGCAGCGGCGGATCTAGCCGCCGCTCGGCGATCACTCGGCGAGTGGAATGACCTCAGGTCACGGCGATGCGCTTTACTAGGAATGCAAAACAATGGTTGATCGCCGGAATATTCTCCGTGTTCGGCGCCTATCTCGCTTGGGTTGCGCTCGGTGATCGACGGCTGGACCGCCGTTTCCGCGCCCTGTCGGAGGGCGCGACCACGGCGGAGGTGATTTCGTCGATGGGCGAGCCCGATTCCGTAGCGCCCGCTTGCCGTGACGCGCCTACTTGGCTCAATCGGCCGGTTCTCGACGCAACGTGCTCGCAAGAGTTTCGCTACGAAGCGAAGCTCAAGCCTGGGTTCTGGACGGTGGGATTCGACGAGCGGGGACGCGCCATCGCGAAATACGCGTACGTGTCGCCTTAGCGTCAGCGCCGGTCGGCCGACCTCGGCCGACCTCCCACGCGGCCGAGCGCGCCCGACAGAACGAGCAAGAACAGCGCGAGATACGTCAGCCCGATCGCGAGCCGCACGCCGAGCGGAATCCTCGGATCCGGCGATACGAACCCCTCGATCAGCCCGGCGCCCACGAGAAACACGAGGCACACCGCCATCAGCTGCATGCCGCGCGCTACGGCGGCCTGGAACGCCGCGCCGCGCGCGAGCTCACCGGGTCTCGCGAGCGCCTCGCCGAGCGACGCACCGACCGCGCCCGCGATGCACACCACGCTGAGCTCCACGAAACCGTGTGCTGCGACGAACTGGAACAGCCGGTCCGCGATGCCGTGCTGCGCCGTGAACGCGAACACGCCGCCGAGCATGAAGCCGTTCATTCCGATGATGTAGATCGTGCCGAGGCCGTACAACACGCCGAGCGCCATCGCGAACAGCGACACGACGATGTTGTTCGTGAAGATCTGCACGGACAGCAGCGACGAGGGAAACACGTTCAGCAGGTTGTCGGTCCAGAGATCGCCGCGCTGCACGGCCTCGATCATCTCCTCCGACGCGAATAGCGTCGCGAGCTCGGGGAACGTGCTCACGAGCCACGCGCCGGCCGCCGTGCTGGCGACGAACAGCGCGACTACGGCCGCGATGTGCCAGCGCAGCTCGCGCGCAACGGCCGCGGCGTCGCGCGTGAACAGCAATCGGACGCTTCGTGCGATGGCGCTCGGCGGGCGGAACAGCGAGCGATGCAGCTGCAGGTAGACGCCTTCGAGATATTTCGTCAACGCCCCGTTCGGCGATGCACGGCGCGCGATCGCGAGGTCGCGCGCGATCTCGGGGTACGCGCGAACCGCATCGAGCACCGTCTCCGGCGTCGCGGACCTGCCGCGCTCGACGAGCTCGAGCTTCTTCGCGGCTGCGCGCCACTCAGCGAGCCGATACTCGAACCACTTCGCGCCCGCTGCGTCCGATTTTGGTGTGCCGCTCATTTGATGAGCTCGTGCAGCTTCGCGCGCAGTGCTCCATCGTCATCCGACTCGGGCGCAGTACCGAGCTTCGCGAGCAGATCGACCGCGAGCTTGGCGCGCGCCGCGGGCGCGAGATGCGGCCAGCGGTCCAGCAGCTCGCGTACGAGCTGCGCATGCGCGACTCCGAGACGCTGCACACCGCCGCCGAGCTTGTCGAGCACCTCGCTGCCCGGCGCTTCGTCGTACACGAGCACGGTGCCCGCCGCGATGTCGCCGATCCGCACGCCGTGGCTCGTGACGATCGTCGTCACGAGACCTATCGCGTAGAAGAGCGGCATCGAGTCGATGAGCCGGAACACGTTGCGGATCAGGATCGCGCCGACGCCCGGCGCGCCGCCGTGCGCGAGTGCGACGACTCGTATGCCCGCGATTCGCTTGCCGGGCGTCTGGCCCCGCATCGCGAGCTCGAGGAGAGGGTGGTAGAGGAAGTAGATCGCCGCGCTCGGGAGCACCACCACGAAGAAAAAGGCGGGTTCCGTTGCTTCCCCTGCCGCCGTGAATGCGAGGCTGCCGGCGTGGATCACTCCGGCGACGAGGAACCACGCAGCCGCGGCGAGAAACCGGATGTGCCAGTCCGCAATGAACGCGTAGCTGCGGCCGCCGGGCCCCGCGATCTTGAGCTCGACGTCGACTCCGGTGACGGTGGCGATGCGGACGATCGAATCCATGGCTGAGCCGGCTCGGCGTGGAAGCATCGCATCCTAGTCGATGGCTGCGCCAACATTCATCATATTTGCACCGTTGTTTCGCCGTGGAATGTTCGTTCGTCCGTGGTTCCAGGCGGTGACCGTTGTGCCGCCGTTTTCGGGCGCGCATTGCCCCCCGTCGGGCGTTTTCCTCGAATCAGCGGCGGAACGTGTCCAAAGTTTTCTTGCGGCGCCGCAACACCGGTGCGGCTGGCGGCGAGCCGGAATGCCGAGATATAGCGCGGCTTCGGCGAGCATTATCGTCATAAGGCATGCGACATTCGGCAAATAGCCGAGCCCTTATCTCAGGCGTCCCGGATGGGGGCGTGTGCTATAAATCGACCTTCGTCGAGGCTCGAGATTCATTGATTCATGTCACGCCGGGATTGCGACCAATCGCATCGGATCCATCGGAGTCGGACGCGCGCGCCGAGGATGGCGCTCGCGTCGCTCGCAGCTTTTCTCGCGCTCGCGTGCGCCGGCTGCTCGAAGCCCTCCGCCGAGACGCGAGGCCCTGCCGTGGCGCCGACGGCGATCCCCGTCATCACGCAAGCCGCTCGGTTGGAGCCGATGGGCATCGAGATCGAGGCCGTTGGGACGACGCAGGCGAACGAGTCGGTGCAGGTCACTTCGAAGGCGTCGAACACGGTTACCGCGATCCGCTTCAACGAAAGCGAGGAAGTCGAGCGCGGGTCGATCCTCGTCGAGATGGACAGCTCGCAGGCCAAGGCCGCGCTCGCCGAAGCGCAAGCGTCGCTCGTTCGCAGCAAGAGCCAATATGACCGCAGCCGCGACCTGCAGTCGCGCAACGCGATGTCGATGGCGGATCTCGAGCAGGTCGAAGCGTCGTTGAAGGCCGACGAAGCGCGCGTCGCCGCCGCCCAGTCGCGTCTAGACGACACCGTGATCCGCGCGTCGTTCAAAGGCACGACCGGGTTCCGCCACGTGAGCGTCGGCAGCTTCGTGAGCCCCGGTACTCTGATCACCACGCTCGACGACACGTCCGTGATGAAGCTCGACTTCACCGTTCCCGAGACCTATCTCTTCATCTTGCGGCGCGGCTTACCCGTGACGGCATCCGCGACGGGACTTCCCGATCGTAAGTTCACCGGCGTCGTCACCAACATGGATTCGCGAGTCGACCCCGTTACGCGCTCGCTCACGGTGCGCGCCGATCTCGCGAACCCCGATGGCGTCCTGCGGCAGGGGATGTTCCTGACGGTGAGCCTGCAAGGCGACGTCGTGCCGACGTTGCTCGTGCCGGAGGCGGCGATCGTCCCCGAGCGCGGTCACGCGTACGTGTTCGTGGTGACCGACAACGTGGTCGAGCGGCGCGAGGTGCGTACCGGCAAGCGGCGGCCTGGCGACGTCGAGATCGTGAGCGGCGTGCAGGAGCACGAGCGCGTCGTCGTGGACGGCACGCAGAACGTTCGGCAGGGCAGTGTCGTCCAGGAAGCGCAGGGACACGGCGCGAGCTGACGCATGAAGATTTCGGAGCTGTCGGTTCGGCGGCCGGTTTTCGCGACCGTCATCAGCATGATGCTGGTCATCTTCGGTCTCGTGTCGTTGCAGCGCCTGTCCGTGCGCGAGTATCCCGACATCGACCGACCCACCGTCTCGATCACGACGGCTTACCGCGGCGCATCCGCCGCGATCATCGAGACCAAGATCACGCAGATCGTCGAGGACTCGGTCGCCGGCATCGAAGGCATCTTGAAGCTCGAGTCCGACAGCGAGGATGAGCGCTCGCAGGTCCGGATCGAGTTCGACATCAACCGCGACATCGACGCGGCCGCGAACGACGTGCGCGACCGCATCGCGCGCGTGGTCGGCGGGCTGCCGACGGAGGCCGATCCGCCGCAAGTCGTGAAAGCCGACGCGAATGCCGACTCCGTTGTCACGCTCGCGTTCGCGTCCGACACGATGTCGATGCTCAACCTCACGGACTACGCGGAACGCAATATCGTCGACCGCTTGTCGACGGTGCCCGGCGTCGCGAGTGTGGGTATCGTCGGTGGCCGGCGCTTCTCCATGCGCATCTGGCTCGACCGCCAGGCGCTCGCGGCCCGCAGCATGACCGTGAGCGACATCGAGGACGCACTGCGCCGCGAGAACGTCCAGCTGCCGGCCGGCCGGCTCGAGTCGCGCACGCGCGAATTTTCGCTCCGCACGATGGTCGGCCTCGAGACCGAGCAGGACTTCCGCAACCTGGTGATCGAGCGCGGCGAGGACGGCCACCTCGTGCGGCTCGGCGAGCTCGCGGACGTGCGGCTCGCGGCCGAGAACGAACGTTCCTACAGCCGCTTGAACGGCGTGCCCGGCTTAATGCTGCAGGTGCAGGCGCAGTCGAAGGGCAACACGCTCGACATCGCGCGCGGCGTGCGGGCCGAGGTCGAGCGCATGCAAGCCGGACTGCCCGCGGGCACCACGCTCGGCGTGAGCATCGACAACGCGGTGCCGATCGAAGCGGCGTTGAGCGAGGTGCTGATCGCGATCGCGTTCGCGCTGACGTCCGTGCTCGCGGTGATCTACATCTTCCTCGGTAACGTGCGCGCCACGCTGATCCCGGCCGTCACGATCCCGGTGTCCGTCGTCGCGTCGCTCACCGTGATGTACGCGCTCGGCTACACGATCAACGTGCTCACGCTGCTCGGCCTCGTGCTTGCGATCGGCCTCGTCGTCGACGACGCGATCGTCGTGCTCGAGAACGTCCACCGGCGCACGGAGCTCGGCGAGAAGCCGCTCGTCGCGGCGATCACCGGCACGCGAGAAATCGGTTTCGCCGTGATCGCGACGACGCTCACGCTCGTCTCCGTCTTCATCCCGATCTCGTTCCTGCCGGGCGACCTGGGGCGCTTGTTCCGCGAGTTCGGCTTCACGCTCGCCGCGGCAGTCGTGTTCTCGGCGCTGATCGCGCTGACCTTGACGCCGATGCTCGCGTCGCGCCTGCCGGAGCACGAGCACAAGAACCGGTTCGCGGCCGCCATGGACCGGTTCTTCAAGGGCCTTGCGTCCTTATACGAGCGCTGTCTGCGCGTCAGCGTGCGCCATCCCTGGACGGTCGTCGGCGTGCTCACCGTGCTGATCGGCGTCGGCGTCGTGACGTTCCGCTCCGTCCCGTCCGAGTTCACGCCGCAGGCCGACAACGGGCGCGTGTTCATCGGCCTCGAAGGGCCCGAAGGCTCGAGCTTCGACTACATCGACGGATACGCGCGCCAGCTCGAGGCGATCGCGACGAAAGAGATGGAGAAGGGCGAGATCGCGCGATTGCTGATTCGCGTGCCGGGCCAAGGCGGCTCGGACCTTCGCACCGGCGACGTGAATACGGCGCGCGGCTTCCTGATCCTCGCAGACTGGCACGACCGCGAGCACACGGCGCGCGAGATCGCGGAGCCGGTGCTCCGCGAGGCGCGCAAGCTACCCGGAGTGACGGTGCAATTCGGCCAGCCCGGCGGCATCGGCCGCGGCGGCTTGCAGTCGCCGGTCGTCGCCGTGCTCGGCGGCCCGGACTACGAGCAGCTCGCGGTGTGGTCGGATCAGCTGCTGCAGCTCGCACAGAAGAACCCGGGTCTCACGAACGTCCGGAGCAACTACAAGGAGCGCAAGCCGCAGATTCGCGTGTCCGTGGACCGCGACCGCGCAGCCGACATCGGCGTGTCGCTCGAGGTCGTTGGGCGCACTCTCGAGACCGTGCTCGGCTCGCGCATCGTTACCACTTTCATCGATCGCGGCCGCGAGTACAACGTGATTCTCCAGGGCCGCGACGACATGCGCGAGACCACCACGGACCTCACCAACATACGCGTGCGCTCGACCCGCACGAACGAGCTGATTCCGTTGTCGAGCGTCGTGAAGATCGACGAGACATCGGGCACGTTGCAGCTGTCGCGCTTCAACCGCTTGCGCTCAGTGAAGATCTCCGCCGACCTCGCGAACGGTTACACGATGGGCGAGGCCGTTCAATGGTTCCAAGACACGGTGGCGAAAGAGCTGCCGGCTGCGTCGCTCGACTGGGACGGCCAGACGCGCGACTTCACGCGCACGGGCCAGCAGCTCTACTTCACGTTCCTGCTCGCGCTCGCGGTGGTCTATCTCGTGCTCGCAGCGCAGTTCGAGAGCTTCGTGCACCCGATCATTATCATGGTCACCGTGCCGCTCGCGCTGCTCGGGGCGGTATTCGGCCTGAAGCTGTTCGGCCTCACCGTAAATATCTTTAGCCAGATCGCGGTCATCATGCTGATCGGCATCGCGGCGAAGAACGGCGTGCTGATCGTCGAGTTCTCGAACCAGCTGCGCGACCGCGGTCTCGAGTTCATCGACGCCGTGGTGCAGGCGGCCGTCACTCGCTTGCGTCCCGTGCTCATGACGAGCCTCTGCACGGCGTTCGGCGCATTGCCGCTGATGCTTGCGACCGGTGCGGGCTCGGAGCAACGCCGGCCGATCGGCATCGTCGTGTTCTTCGGCATGACGGTCGCCGTGTTCCTCACGCTGTTCGCCGTGCCGACCATGTACGCGATTCTCGCGCGCAAGACGCGCTCGCCCCAGCACGTGAGCCGCCTCGTCGACCGGCTGATGAACGCCGGGTCCGCGGGCACCGGCGAAGCAGTGCTGCACGACTCCCGTCGCGACTAGGCCAGGCGCCCGCGTTTTCTCGGCGGGGTAGTTCCCGCCCCTTCCTTCAGAGTTTAGGCAGAACCCGTTCGATTAGCGGAGCTTAGATCGCGCCGTATAACTCCGCGGCACCAATTGACGCATAACTCCGACCATGCTCTATTGGAAACATTCACTTATGCGGAAGCAGCTCGCGTTATACAGCGATTCGCCGTATTTCATTTGCGGCGTTTTGCTGCCTAGATACTGTTAGGTTGCCCGGCGAGCGTCAGCGTGGATTTTGAGTGGGATCATCAGAAGGCCGCCGCGAACCAGCAGAAGCACGGCGTCACGTTCCAGGAGGCCGTCGAGGTTTTCGCCGACGACTACTCGTCAACTGTCGCCGATCCGGATCATTCCGCCGGAGAAGCGCGATTTGTCATATTTGGCAAAACCATTGGTGGTCGGCTCTTGGTCGTATCGTTCACGGAACGCGGTGATAGAATCCGGATCATCAACGCAAGGCTGATGACGCCAACAGAGCGTCGAGCATATGAGCAGTAAAAAGGACGAATTGCGTCCGGAGTACCCCGCCGATCTGATCGGGTCCGGCGTTCGCGGCAAGTACGCGAAGCGCTATCGGCAAGAAGGTACGAATGTGGTCCTAATTGATCCTGATCTACGCGAGCTCTTTCCTGATTCCGCCTCCGTAAATAAGGCGCTCAGAGACTATGCAGCCCAGCGTAAGCGGTCGGCAACCTAACAAGCAGTTCCAGCGGACCGTCGGACGGCATCGCGGCGACGTCGCGAGCGCTCCATTTCATTATGCGCTCGCGTCGCGTATCACACGGCGGCGCGCGGCCGCTGAACTGCGGCGTTATGCAGCATAGATACGATAGCGGTGCCGGAAGGCGTGAGGGCCGGGCCACTCCGATTTTGACCAGCAGCGTAGATTGAGGTAGCGAAGGCGATGAAGACGTCGACTCCGAAGATTGTGCTGACGGCTCTAACGTTCGTGGCGATCCCCTACGCGCATGCGCAGAGTCCCCCTGTCAATGTGCCGCAAGAGATGGTGGCGATGCTTAAGGAACACATTGGGCGATGGCGTTCCGAAGGCACTTTTTCGATAGCAGGCGTTTCTCAAATCGCCAAGGCGACCTGGGAGTGCGTGCCTGCTGTTGGCGGAGTTGGTGTCGCATGTACGTGGCACCACGAGTGGGCTGACGGCCGCACGGATCAAGCGCTCGATATCATCGGCTACGATCCGATCGCGAACGCTCTTACATCCACTAGGATCACTGATCGAGGTTTCGTGAATCCTCCTGTAACCCTGACTGTGCGCGGCAATACCATGATCAGCACCTGGCAGGGAGAGCAGGAAGGCAAGTCATTGCGAGGATCCAACGAACTTGTCGTGACGCCGGGAGGCAACTGGACCCAACACATGACGGTGGACGTGGGCGGCCAACGGACAACTGAAATGACGATGATGCACTACCGTGTGCAGTGAAGCCGGCTGACATCAACTTTGAACTGCAAAACTAAATAGGTTTCATCAAAGCACTCCCGAGGGTGCCCGAGGCCGGCCGCAAGCGTGCCAAGGGCTTGAGCGTTTGAGCTAGACTGGCGCTCGCTTCACCACGATCCCTCGCGATGCGCATCGGTTCCTACACCATCGAGCCCGCCCTGATTCTCGCGCCAATGGCTGGCGTGACGGACAAGCCGTTTCGGCAACTCTGCAAGCGTCTCGGCGCCGGCTACGCCGTGTCGGAAATGACCACCGCGGATCCGCGGCTCTGGCGCACGAAGAAGAGCCTGCATCGAATGGATCACGAGGGCGAGCCCGCCCCCATCGGCGTGCAGATCGCGGGCGCGGATCCGGACGCGCTGGCCGCGGCCGCGCGCCACAACGTCGAGCACGGCGCGCAGATCATCGACATCAACATGGGCTGCCCCGCGAAGAAAGTCTGCAACGCGTGGTCGGGCTCCGCGCTGCTGCAAAACGAGGTGCTCGTCGCGCGCATCCTGCGCGCGGTCGTCGCGGCGGTGGAGGTGCCGGTAACACTCAAGATCCGCACCGGTTGGGATCGCGACCACAAGAACGGTGTGGTGGTGGCGCGCATCGCCGAGGATGCGGGGATACAAGCGCTCGCGGTTCACGGCCGCACGCGCGACATGCTCTACACGGGCGAGGCTGAGTACGAGACGATCGCCGCGATCAAACAGGCCGTCTCGATTCCCGTGATGGCGAACGGCGACGTGGACTCGGCGGTGAAAGCGCGCGAAGTGCTCGCGCGCACGGGCGCGGACGCGTTGATGATCGGCCGGGCAGCGCAGGGGAGGCCGTGGGTCTTTCGCGAAATCGCGCATTTCCTCGCGACCGGCGCAGAGCTGCGCGCGCCCTCGCCGCGCGAGATCCGCGACGTGCTGCTCGCCCATGTGGGCGAGCTGCATGCGTTCTACGGGGAAACTGCGGGCGTGCGGATTGCACGCAAGCATCTAGGTTGGTATGCGAAGAATCGGCCGGAGAACGGTGCGTTTCGCGATGTCGTGAACCGTGCGGAGTCCGCGCACGAGCAGCTGCGGCTGGCCCGCGACTATTTCGATGCGCTCGAGGCCGATTGTGGGCTCGCTGAGCGTGGCGGCGTAGATGCCGTCGACTGTTTCGTCGCGTTCGTAGACGAGCGGGATGTTGCGGCTCGCGGCGTACGAGACGGCCCATTCGCACGCGGCGGCGTGCGCCATTGGTACCGACTGACCGAGCGTCGTGATCACCCATCCTTCGGCACCGTCGACGTTGCCGGTGCTGATGTGATCGATCGTCGTAACGGGTTCGCCGTCGTCCCCGATAGCGGTTTCGACGAGCATGAACACGGGATCGACGTACGATTCGCCCGGATCGAGGGCGCGGAGGACGCGGACTTCGGTGGCCTTCACGTTGGTCTTTCCTGGCGCTTCCGATGAGGAATTATGGGCGAAGGCCGGGCCGCTCGCCGCGTCGTTTGGACATAACTGCGCGGTGTGCCCCAACCCCGCGCGGCGCTTGCGCTCTGCGGCCGCAGCCCATGCTGCGGGACCCTTGGAGCGGCGCCGCTGCATCCGAAACCCGCGCGGCGTGCATCTGCACCGTGTCACCGTTCCATGGATCCGTCGGCGAGCAGCCGACTCGCGGCAGAGGAGATTTTCGTCGATGGAAGTTTCGGGAGTCTGGGTACCAATCACTCTGTTCCTATCGATCGCAGCCGTGATCGGCATCCTCGTGTATTTTCACTTTCGGTCACGAATGGAGTTTCAGAAGACCGTTCGTTCCTTGATCGAACGCGGGCAGCAGCTCACGCCCGAGTTCCTGGAGAGGATCAGCGACGGCCGGAGCGCCAATGCAAAGAACCGGGACCTACGGAGCGGCGCGGTCTCCGTCGCGCTCGGTCTCGGAATCGGCTCGTTCGGGCTATTGCTCGGGGAAAGCGATGCCGTGCGGCCGTTCATCGCGATCGGCAACGTGCCGCTGCTGGTAGGCTTGGCGTTGATCGGACTATGGAAGTTTGGGCCGCGCGACTAACGCGGGCCGGAGGCACTTAGCGCGCGTAGATGATCGAATCGAGCGACGAGGCTCTCGTTGCGAGTGTCGTAGCAGCCCGGGATACGGCTGCGTTCGAGACGCTCGTGCGGCGCTATCAGTCGAAGGTTCGCAACTGGCTGCGCCAGCTCACGAAAGACCGGGCGCGCGCGGACGACCTCGCGCAGGAGACGTTCATCCGCGCGTGGGAGCGGGCGCACACGTTCAGCGGCAAGGGAAAGTTCGCGAGCTGGATCATGAAGATCGCCTTCAACACTTTTCTCCAGGCGCGGCGCTCGCACGAGCGCACCACGCGGCTCGCCGCGGCCGTTGCGGTGAGCACCGACGCCGAGCTCGCTGCGCCTAGCGGAGACGAGTGGCCCGATCTTCCGAAGATGCTCGCGGTGCTGTCCGACGATGAGCGACTGACGATGGTGCTCTGCTACGCTCAGGGCTTCAGCCATAGCGAGATTGCGGACGTCATCGACATGCCGCTCGGCACCGTCAAGTCGCACCTGCAGCGCGCCAAGGCGAAGATTCGCGAGCGCTTCGCTCTGGAAGAGCCGCGCTCTCAGCTCGCGCTGCGGAGATGATCATGCCGATCGAAGAAGGCTCGCGTCCGGACGACCGGGATTTCGAGGGGCTGTTCGCAAGCGCCGCTGTCGACTTGCCGGACGGCGATTTCACGCCGGCCGTGATGGCGCGGGTGCGCGCGAGCAATCGGCGGCGTGTGATCCGAGGGGCCGTTCTCGGTGCCGCGGGCAGTGCGAGCCTCGCGTTCGCCGTTGGGCCGATCCTCGACGTACTCGGCGCCGCGGTGCGGTGGGACTCCTCGGCGTGGGTCGAGATGTACCGTCTGCCGATCGCGGTCGTGGTCGTCTGCTTGCTTGCTTGGCCTGCACTCGCGCGCTTGGTCGCGAGGTAGCGCTGCCGGCGGCACCGTCAACAACTGGCGGCGACATGACGCAACCGTTTTGCGAGTTGTCGCATCTAATGACCGGAGTCGGAACTTTTCCGCGGGTCTCCCGTCCTCGCAACCAGTTGTAGTCTTCCTCCCCAAGACGAAGCCCCAACGACGGCGTGGGGCGGGAGACCCACCCGCGGTGACGACCTAGGATAGGGCGCAGCGCCGCGAGCGCGGCAGGGCCGCGCCCAATCGGGGTGGGAAGGAAGGACAGTCAGTCGACGCGCGAGAGGCTCGGCGTCGCGACGGCCGACAAGCCGCCGAAGCGCCGGTCGCGGCGCGTGAATTCGCGCAGAGCGGAATCGAACGCCGCTTCGTCGAAGTCGGGCCAGCAGGCGTCGACGAACACGAGCTCGGCGTAGGCGCACTCCCAGAGAAGGAAGTCGCTGAGGCGGCGCTCGCCGCCCGTGCGGATCAGGAGGTCGACCGGCGCGTCGATGTCGGAATTCACGGCGTCGGCGAGGCAACGCTCGAATTCCTGCTGCGAGCACTCGACGCCGCGCATGAGCGACGCGGCGCGCGTAATCGATTCGCGGGCGGAATAGTCGATCGCCAGCCGCAGCTGGAGCCCGGTTCCCGCGGCGGTGATTTCCTCGGTATTCTCGATCGTGCGCACGAGGTCGTCGCTGAGCCGGTCTCGGCGGCCGATGACGGTGAGCCGCACTCCGTTGTCGAGACAGCGCGCCGTCTCGCTCACGAGATAGCGTTTCAGGAGCCGCATGAGATTCGCGACCTCCTGCGCGGGCCGCGACCAGTTGTCGGCCGAGAACGCGTATAGCGTGAGCACCTTCAGCGACGTACGGGCCGCGGCTTCGACGATCTTGCGTACGGCGCGCGCGCCGGCACGATGACCCGCCGAGCGCGCAAGCCCGCGGCGCTCGGCCCAGCGGCCGTTGCCGTCCATGATGATTGCGACGTGCATGTGAGCTTACTTCCCTTTCGCCGCTTGGATCAGAGATTCCATGTGCTCGAGATGGCGCGCGAACATGCGTTTCCCTTTTGCGGTGAGGCTGTACTCGGTCTTCGGAATCGCGCGACGCGAACTTCTTCTTGCAGGCGATGTAGCCAGCGTCCTCGAGCTTGCGCGCGTGCACGCTCAAATTGCCGTCGCTCGTATTCAGCAACTCCTTGAGCTCCGCAAAGCTCATGCTGGCATTCACGCTGAGCGCGCTCATGATGCCGAGCCGCACGCGCTCGTAGATGAGCCGATCCGTATCGCCGGCCTCGGGGTCGGCGAAGTAGCCGGCCACCGCGCGCAGGCGCTGCTTGGCGGGCTCCGTCGCAGGTGCGTTCTGCGGTTTCGTGAGCGGATGTCTAGCCACCGTGGTCCCTCAGGATGACGACGCCGAGTGCGATATGCAGGCCGCCGAAGCCGAGCCCGAGGATGGCCGGCGACCAGGCCGCCGGCAGCCCGAGGGCGACCGTGCCGAGCGCCATGAAAGCCAGGCCCGCGGCGAGCACGGCGGGAATCGCGAACACGCCGCACGCCGCGAGGCCGCTGCCGTACAGCAGCAACCAGAGCCCCGTGATCGAGTTGCGTCCGACTTCGTCCGCGAGGGCTGCTGTGAGCACGCCGCCTGCGACGAACGCGGGCACGAGCGTCATGAAGAAACGGCGTGCGACCGCCCGGCGCAAGCTCAGCCCTTGCGCCTTGGCTTTCTCTTCCATGAAGAACATCGCGGCGGCACAGGCCATGATCGCAGCCCCGACCCAGATCTGCAGCCAAGAGGACGCGAGCGCCGGCACGGATTCGAGCGCGGCCGCGGCGAGCGCCGTGACGCCCATCGCGATGCAGCCCTTGCCGGGCACCGTGGTGAACGTGCCGGCCGCCTCGATCGTATTGCGAATGTAGCGGAGATTCTCGACCGCGCCGGCGTCGATCGGCGTAGGCCTCGTGGGCGGGATTCGACGGTGCGGGGTGGCGCTCATGATGGAAGCGCTAAGGTAGCGTGGCCGAGGGCAATGTCAAGTACTTTGCAACATAAAGCCGCGGTCACCCGCATGGAAGCGTGAAGTCCCGCTCAATGCGCGCTGCCCTTGCCTTCGGTGATGCGGTCGGTGATCGCGAACAGCACGCCCGACACGACGAACGTGATGTGTATCCCGACCTTCCAGGCGAGCTGCTGCCAGGGAAATTGATCGACGTTGATGAATGCTTTGAGAAGCTCGACCGCCGAGATCGCGACGATGGCGCCGATGACCTTGAGCTTGAGATCGGAGAATCCGACTTTGCCCATCCAAGCGGGGCGATCTTCGTGCTCGCCGGTGCCGATCTTCGACACGAAATTCTCGTACCCGCTGAAGGCGATGATCAGCAACAGCGCTGCGATCAGCGCGGCGTCGACGAGGCTGAGGATCGAGACGATCAGCTCATTCGTAGACAGCGTGGAGCTCGGGCTGAAAGTTCCGATCGCGAGGGTCCACAGCAACTTCAGGAATTTGGTGAGCAGCGCGACGATGGCGAGCAGCAGCCCGATGAAAAACGGCGCGAGCAACCAACGGCTGCGAAATACCCAATGCTCGATTTCGGCTTCCAGTCTGTTCATCGTGGTTCTCGCGGGGGCGGGACAATGGAGGCGGGATTCCGCAGGAGCGGCGACTATACTGCATCGGCCGTTTCGGTTGGAATCCGCGAACGCTGTGTCGCGGCGCGGCGTTGCGGAAAGCGCAGCCTACTTGATCGCGAAGACTTTGAACGCTCCGGTCGGCGTCTCGGACGATCCCGAGTCGATGTGCAGCACGCGGTTGCGACCCATTTGCTTCGCGCGATACAGCGCTTCGTCGGCCGTCTGGATCAATCCTGCGAGGCTGCGTTTAGTGCCGGGCTCGGCAACCGCCGAGCCGACGCTGACGGTGATCACGCTCGCCGCGTCGGAATCCGCATGCGGCAGCCCTTGGACCATGATGTCGCGCCGGATCTGCTCGGGCAGCGCGCCCCGCTCCGTACCGGATGGTGCATACAACACGAGCGCGAACTCTTCACCGCCGTAGCGCGCGCAGAAATCGAGCGGGCGCTTTGCCGCGCGCGCGATGATCGACGCGACCTGACGGATGCAGTCGTCGCCGGCCTGATGCCCATAGAGGTCGTTGAAACGCTTGAAGTGATCGATGTCCACGAGAATGACCTGGAGCGAGTCCGAGTTGCGCTGCGCTTGCTGCCACAGTCGGCGCGTCAAGGTGTCGAACATGCGTCGGTTGTAGAGTCCGCTCAAGCCGTCGCGCTCCGCGATGTCGTTGAGCAGTTGCGTCTCCACGAAGTTCGTGCGTACGAGCCGCTCGACCCGGCCGGCGGAGAGAACCACCATGAGGCCCGCCGCGATCAACACCGACGCCGCGAAAACCAGATCCTGGTGCGGCACGCCGAGCACGACGCCGACGGTCACGAAAGCAATTAATAGGCTCAGCGCGACCGCCACGACGACGCGGAACAATAGGCCCAGGAACAACGTCGCGTAGACGAGGATCAGCACGTCGCCCATCTGAAATTGCGGCAACCCCGATGCGGCGGCGAGGCCGCTGATCGTCATGACGCTGACGCCGGCGATGATGACCGCCGTCGCGGCGATCCCCTGATAGCGCTTCTGTAAGCCGCGGTGATACGTCGCCGCGAGTATCAGCGCCAGCGCCGGACAGGCCACTCCGAGTCGCAGAATGTAGATGGGCTCCAGGACGGACTCGGCGAGCGGCGCGAGGCCGCCGAGGAGATTGATCGCCGTCATGACGAACACGAGCGCGAGGTAGATGGCCGTCGCGAAGCGCGCGCGCGGCAGGTTACGCTCGAGGTAGGCGTCCCGAAATTGTTGCTCGAGCGGATAGCGGAACCGGAACCGTGCGATTGCGGCGCGCGTATCTTGGTCGAGCGATCCGGCTTCCCCCGGTTGAGTCGCGGAGCGCGAAATCTGCACTGAACGAGACCCTTGATCGAGAATCCACGGCGGACACTAGCATCTTTCTGCCGCCGATATTGCGCACCGGTGCTCAACTCGGCAACGCGTCCCTGCCGTCGCTCCAGGCCGCGCCGTTGTTGGGTTTTCTACAGGCGCTGAGCGGTTAGCCAGTCGTCAAAACAGGCAGTCCCCGACGCTAGGATTGCCGGCGTGCAGCGGGCCGTATCCGCGCGCAGCTGCGGCACGCTGATCCCTGCCGTCGCAGCGATCTCGGCCGTGTGGCCGACGAACCAGCTTTCGAGCGCCGCACCGGCGGCCTCGAGGTGGAATTGCAGCGCCAGCGCGCTCGTGCCCCAGCTGAACGCTTGGTTCTTGCACACCGGCGTAGACGCGAGCCGCACGGCGCCGTCCGGAAGATCGAACGTGTCGCCGTGCCAATGCAGCACGGGAGTGTCGGCGACGTGCCGCAGGCACGACGCGCGGCCGTCGGCCGTGAGCTCGAGCTTCGACCAACCGATCTCCTTGATGCCCGACGAGTAGACGCGCGCACCGAGCGCTTTCGCCATGAGTTGGCTGCCGAGACAGAGGCCGAGCGTCGGACGTTTCGCGCGCAGCCGCTCGGCGATCAGCTCGATCTCGGAGATGAGGAAAGGGTAGGCGTCGGTCTCGTACACGCCTATCGGCCCGCCGAGCACGACGAGCAGGTCCGGCTCGAGTGTGTCTACGTCGGCGAGGCCCGTGATCGGGACCTCGAGATAGCTGACGGCGTGGCCGCGTTGCGTGAGGAGCGGCCCGAGCGTTCCGAGATCCTCGAACGGCACGTGGCGTAGAGCCAGAGTGGACGGCACGTGGAGCTCTCGGCGTGGCGGGAAGACGATGGTACGTGCTATGAATGACGGTGTCATGAATGCGCAGCCGCTTCGGGGGAAACACATGCGTCGCTCGATGAGTTGTTTGCTCAGCCTCGTTTTCATCGCGCTCGGAATCGGCAGCGTGGCGGCCCAACCGTCGCCGCCCCCGACACCACCCGCGCCTTACGTCATTCCCGCGGGCACGCCGGCGAACATCCGCCGCGCCGTCGAGTCGCCGGAGCGCACCGACGAGATGCGCATCCGCGACTACTACCGCAAGCCGGCCGAGATCTTGAGGTTTGCGAACATCAAGGAAGGCGACCACATCGCAGAGATCGCGGGGTTCGGCCAGTACTTCACCACGATGCTCGTGGAGGCCGTCGGCCCGAAGGGCAAGATCGACGTCTACGATCTGCCATACACGGAGCGGTTCGCGGGCGAGGCGTCGCGCGCGTTCGACGCGAAGCACGACAACGCGTCGTACCACCAAGAGAACTACAACGACGTCACGTTCCCGCAGAACCTCGACGCCGTGTACATCGTGCTCTATTACCACGACATGAAGCCCGCTGGCGTCGACACGGCGGCTTTGAATCGCAAATTCTTCGACGCGTTGAAGCCCGGCGGCACGTACTTGATCATCGATCACAAGGCGGAGGACGGCTCGGGTTGGCGCGACGCGGCGACGATTCACCGGATGGGTGTGGAAACGATCAAGCAGGAAGTGCTCGCCGCGGGCTTCGAGCTCGCGCTCGACAGCAACCTGCTCGCGAACCCCAAAGACGACCGCTCGGTCATGGTATTCGCGCCGGGCGAGCGCGGCACCACGGATCAGGCGTTCTTCATCTTCCGCAAGCCGGCCAAGAACTGAAGCGAGCTACGCCGTGACCGCGAGCGGTTCGTTCGGACGGCCGTACGGCGTCACGAGTCGAGCAGGCAGCTCGCGCGGTCGCACGCAACGCGCGTGGCTCGCCTTCGCTGCGCTCGCGGTGGCAGCGCCGGCGCTCGCGCACCACAGCTTCTTCGGCCGCTTCGACACGCAGACGATCACCGAGATCGAGGGCGACGTCACTGACCTGCTGTGGCGCAACCCGCACGCGGCGCTGACCGTGCGTGCCCGCGATGCGAACGGCGCCGTGACCGATTGGGCGGTCGAGACGAGCTCGCTCACCGTGCTGAAGCGCTTGGGGCTAGACGAAGGTACGATCAAGGTAGGCGATCGCATCAAGCTCGCGGGTAATCCGGCGGTCGGTTCGAAGAAAGAGATGTATGCGCGCAATGTCTTGCTGCCGGACGGTCGCGAGCTGCTGCTCAACGTTGGTCTCAAGCCGCGCTGGACGGAGCACGCGCTCGGCGACGAGTCGTTGTTGATGGCGCGGGAGGGCGATCCGTCGCGACCGGAGCTCGGTCTCTACCGCGTCTGGAGCCACACGCGCGCGATTCCCCGATTGTTCCCCGAAGTCGTCGATTCCAAAGTCGACATCCAGTCGTATCCGATGACCGAGGTGGCGCGCGCTGCGCTCGCGAAGTTCAACCGGGCCACCGACAATCCGACGGTGAACTGCGTGCCGAAGGGCATGCCCACGATCATGGAGGCGCCGTACCCGATCGAGTTCGTGCGCCTCGACGGCGGCGACGTGCTCCTGAAGATCGAGGAGTACGACCTCGAGCGCCGGATCGACACGCGGCGAACCGCGCCGCCGGCCGGTACCGCCGCGAGCCCGCTCGGCTACTCGGTCGGACGCTGGGAGGGCCACACGCTCGTCGTGACGACGACGAAGATCAACTGGCCGTACTTCAGCCAACTCGGGATTCCGCAGAGCCCGAACGTATCGATCGTCGAGCGATTCACTCCGACCGACGACGGCAGCCGCCTCGACTACGAGATGACGGTGACGGATGCCGTGAACTTCACGCGGCCTGTCGTGCTCTCGCAATACTGGCTGTGGCTGCCGAGCGTGCGGCTCTTGCCGTACGAGTGCGCCGCGCGCTGAACGGCGGCGCGCGGATGAACGTGATCTGGCAGGCTCCGGACGACGCCGTCGCGGCGCTCGTGCTCGCGCACGGCGCCGGAGCCGGCATGACACACAAGCACATGCAGGCGATCGCGGACGCGTTCGAGCGGCGCGGTATCGCGACGCTGCGCTTCAACTTCCCGTTCATCGAAGCCGGCAAGAGCCGCGTCGACGCGCCCGACGTCGCGACGGCGCGGATCGCCGACGCATTCGCGGCCGCGGCGGAGCGCACGGCTCTGCCGATTTGGCTCGGCGGTCACTCCTTCGGTGGGCGCATGGCGTCGCATGCGGTCGTCGACCGCGGCTTGGATCCGGCCGGGCTCGTCTTCTGCTCGTTTCCGTTGCACGGCCCCGGCAAGCCCTCGGTCACGCGCGCGTCGCACCTCGCGGGGGTCCGGAAGCCGATGCTGTTCCTGTCCGGCACGCGCGACGATCTCGCGGACGCGGCGCTGCTCGGCGGCGTCGTCGCGGGCCTCGCGAACGCGCAGCTGCACTGGCTCGACACGGCCGATCACGGCTATCGCGTGCTGAAACGCTCGCGCGCGAGCACAGAAGACGTCTTCGACGAGATGGCGCGCGTTGCGCGCGCGTTCGTCGCGGCCGCGTGATGCCGGTTTAGAGGCGGCGCAACAGACGTCTGACGTCGGCCACCAGCAAGCTCGCGGTCCACGCGCCGAGCCCGAGCAGCACGGCGCGAAACACGCGTTCCGCGATCATCACGACGCGTTCGATCTCGGCGGGGTCCTCGACACTGGGTGCGGCTTGGAGCAGATCATGACTGCTGAACGCGATTAGGAGCAGCGCGAGCCAGGCGACGTTCGAGACGATGGCGACCGCAATCCGCGGCAGCGTTCGGTACGGGTACGCGAGATCAGTGCCGAGCCTCGTGAGATCCAGGATGCACAGCGCCAGCACGGGGAAATACAGTGCCGTGGTCGCGGACCCGAGCTCGACCCGCACGCCGAACTGCACCGTCGGGAATACGAGCCAGCCGATCCACCACAGCAGCAGGATCGCGATCATCGCGAGCTCGAGCGCGGCGTCCCAGCGCGGAATCGTGTCGAGCGGGGCAGAACGCGTGCCGAGGAAGTCTCGGCCGAGCTTGCGTGCGTCGAAGTCGTCGAGGAAACGGAAGCGCACGTGCTCCCGATCGAGCAGTGCGAACGCTACGGTCACGAGCGCGCCGGCGTCGAGCGCGATCCAGAAGAAGCGCACGAGCACCTGGATCGCGGCTTGCGTTGCGCGCGGCTCGGTGAACAGCGCGATCGCAGCGACGATGCAACCGATTGCGGCAATCACGACGAGCACGGCTTGAATGACATACCAATAGAGCGGAAACACTCGCGGGCCGATTAGCTGTTGCATCGGCAGGTAGCGACCGGCCACTACCATGGGGTGTCCGTAGGTCTTCAAGATCTCGCTCGTCTCGCGATCGTCGAGCCTGCGGCCGAGCCCGCGCTCGCGCTCCTCGACGGCGGAGGCGATGCTCTCGCGGATCTCGGCCGCGATGCTGTCCCGCTGCTTGCGCGGCAACAGGCTCTTGAGCTGCAACAGGTAAAGCTCCACGACGCTGCTCATCTCACGCGTGCTCCTAGGGGATGCGGTCGACCGACGCGTTCAGCTCGCGCCATTCCGCCAAACAATTGATCGAGAATTTGCTTGCCGTATTGCGACAGGCGTTAGAAGCGTCAGATCATTTCGAGCGCGGCTTTGCGCCGCGGCGGCGGAAAAGCGGCGTCGAGCTCGCGCAAGTCGCCTTCGTCGAGCTCGATGTCGAGCGCGCCGCGGTTCTCTCGCACGTGCTCGGCGCTGCCGGCCTTCGGGATCACGACGACGTTCTCTTGGCGCAGCACCCATGCGAGCGCGATCTGGGCGGGCGTCGCGGAATGGCGTTCCGCGACGGCGCGTAGGGCGGCGCTGCCGAGCAGGCGGCGCAGCGATTGGCCGTCGCTGCCGAGCGGCGAGTACGCCATGACGACCAAGTCGTGCGCGCTGCACCACGGCAGCAGATCCCACTCGATGCCGCGATGCTCGAGGTTGTAGAGCACTTGGTTTGCTGCGACGCCGCTGCCGCCAGCGAGGGCTAGGGTCTCCTCGAGATCGTCGCAGTCGAAGTTGCTTACGCCGTAGGCGCGGATCGATCCCTCCTCGTGCAATCGCGTGAACGCCTCGAGCGTCTCGGCGAGCGGCACCGATTGCCGCCAGTGCAGAAGGTAGAGATCGAGATAGTCCGTCTTGAGGCGCTTCAAGCTCCGCGTGCACGCTGCAACCGTGCCCGCGCGTGTCGCGTTTTGCGGCAACACCTTGCTCACGAGGAACACGTCGCCGCGCCGGCCCGCGATGACCTCCGCAATCAGCTCCTCGGAGCGGCCGTCGCCGTACATTTCCGCCGTGTCGATCAGCGTGAGGCCGACGTCGAGCCCAGCGCGCAGCGCTGCGATCTCCGCCGGGCGCCGCGAGCGCTGCTCGCCGATACGCCAAGCGCCTTGACCGAGCCTCGGCACGGCGCGGCCGCTAGGCAGTTCGAATGCTTTCATCGCAGTGTCCTTCCTTGCCCTCACTCGCCGTTTCGTTTCGCCGCCGGGCCGCGGCATGTCACAATTCGGAGCCGGCCGTCGAAAAATACCATTACAAATACGATTACTGAACGCGGCAATCAAAGATAGCGGCCCGGCCGCTCGAGCGCGGCGCGCGCCGCGAACGTTGGGGGAACGATGACCAAAGCCAGAATCGCGTCTTGTGTGCTCGCGGCGTTTGGGCTCGCCGCTTGTAGTCGCGCCCCGAGCGAGGATGACGCCGCGCTGGCCACGCTGCAAGGGCGGATCGCCGCGCTCGAGCATCGCAAGACCCTCGTCGCGGACTCGAACGACATCGAGCGCCTCCAAGCGGCGTACGGCTACTACTTCGACCGCGGTCTCTGGGACGAAGTCGCGGACCTGTTCGCCGACGACGGCACGATCGAAGTCGCGCGCGACGGCGTCTACGTGGGCAAGGCGCGGGTGCGCGAATACCTCTATGCGCTCGGCCGCGGGCGCGCCGGGCTCGCGGAGGGCCGGCTCAGCGAGCACCTACAAGTCATGCCGGTGGTCACGCTCGCGGCCGACGGCTCGAGCGCGAAGGCGCGCTGGCGCGGCATCGTGCTCGAAGGCGACTTCGGGCGCGACGCGTTCTGGGGCGAAGGCCCGTACGAGAACGAGTACGTCAAGGAAAACGGCGTCTGGAAGATCAAGGCCCTGCATTGGTACCAGGCGTTGTACGTCCCGTACGCGGGCGGCTGGCAAACGAATCCCGACCCGACCGTGGGCAAGCTCGCGTCCGCCGCGCTGCCGCCCGATCGGCCGCCGTCTGTCGATTACAAGACATGGCCGGAGACCTACGTTCCGCCGTTCAGCTTTCCGAACCCCGTTGCGAAGTACGTGCCAGCGAGCGAGCAGGGAGGTGCGCGATGACCGGCCGATTCGTTTTCGCCGCGCGCACCGCCGCGACGACCGCAGCCGCTGTGCTCGTGGGCGTGCTATTCGGCTCGAGCCCGACGCGCTGAGTCGCAGATCTCCGTGACGCTCGCGGGCCTCCGCGTGCGCGCGGCGGCGCTCGAGCGCGACATCGCCTTGCTCGAGGACCAAAACGCGATCGAGAAGCTGCAGCGGGTCTACGGGTTCTACTCGGACAAGCAGATGTGGACGCAAGCCGCCGACTTGTTCGCGGCGAACGGCACGATCGAGGTCGGGGCACGCGGCGTCTATGCGGGCAAGGACCGCGTGCTCGCCTTCCTCGAGCTCGCGGGGCCGGAGTTCCCGCAGCCTGGTCGCTTGTTCGACCAGATGCAGCTGCAGCCCGTCGTGCACGTCGCTCCGGACGGGCTCACGGCCAAGGGCCGCTGGCACATGTTCGCGCAGGAGGCCGTGTCTGGCGAATACGCGAACTGGGGGCTCGGCGTGCTCGAGAACGAGTACGTGAAAGAAGGCGGCGTCTGGAAGATCCAGAGCCTGCATCTCTACACGACGATGTACACGCCTTACGAGGAAGGGTGGGGCAAGACGGCCTTGCCGAACCCCGGGCCTTCCGCCGAGCTACCCCCGGATCGGCCGCCGAGCGTCGAGTACGCTCCGTACCCCGCGGCGTTCGTCGTGCCGTTCCATTACGAGAATCCCGTGACGGGCAAGCCCGTCTTCCCCGCCGCGCCGCCGCCGCCGGCCGCGGCGTTCGCGACGGCCGACGCGCTCGACGCGGGGCTCGCCGATCTCGATCGCCGGCTCGGTCTACTCGAGGACGTGACGCAGCTCGAGCGTTTGAACTCGATCTACGGCTACTACCTCGCGCACCTGCAGTGGGACGACCTCACGGGTATCTTCTCGCCGACGGGCTCGATAGAGATCGCGATGCGCGGCATTTACGTCGGTTCCGCGAGCGTGCGCCGCAATCTCGATCTCTACGGCAAAGCAACCGACAGCCAGTTCGGATTGCAGCATAACCACATGCAGTTCCAACCCGTGATCGACGTGGCGCCCGATGGGCAGAGCGCGAAGATGCGTTCGCGCGCGCTCAGCATCATGGGTCAGTACGAGCGCTACAGCCAATGGATGGGCGGCGTGTACGAAAACGACTACGTGAAAGAGAACGGCGTCTGGAAGATCAAGCGCGATCAGGTGTTCAACACCTACTTCGTGCCGTATACCGTCGGCTGGAAGTCGGTGCAGCCGCGCCCGCCGCCCGGGATCACGGACTCGAATCCGCCGGATCTGCCGCCGTCGCATCCGTTCGAGATGTATCCGCGGCCGTTCTTGCCGCCGTTTCATTACGCGAATCCGGTCACCGGCAGCACGGTCACGTGGGCGCCACCACAGTGACGGTACTCGGGAGTATAGTTCGCACATTCCGCGCCCGTGCCACACGCCGAGCGCATCAACAACGGGTGGAGATTCCGCAATGACCGACAAACCCCGAGCAGACAAGAAAGCCGAGATCGATCGTCGTGCCTTCGTGGCGGGCGCTCTCGGTGCCGCAGCTGGCATCGGCGCGTTGCTCGCCGACGGCGCGCAAGCGCAGCCGCCCCCGGGAGGTCCGCCCGGAGGCGGCCCGCCGTCCGGTGGTCCTCCGCCTGGGGCGATCCCGCCCGAGATGCGCCGGCCCGTCGGGCTGTACAAGCTCGAAGCCGACGTCCGTGATTGCCAGGTCGACGGCAAGGTGCCGATGGATCTCAACGGCGCGTTCTATCGCGTGGGTCCCGATCCCCAATACCCGCTGCACCCGCGCGACATCCCGTTCGATGGCGAAGGTCACGTGGGCATGTTTCGGATCAAGAACGGGCGCGTCGACTACAAGAGCCGGATGGTGCGCAACGAGCGCTGGCTCGCCAACGACAAAGCCGGGCGCGAGCTGTTCCCGATCTATCGCAATCCTTCGCAAGACGATCCGAGCGTCAAAGGCCTGAGCCGGAGCACCGCGAACACGCACATCATCAATCACAAGGACTACATCCTCGCGCTCAAGGAGGACAGCCCGCCGTCCGCGCTCGACCTGCTCACCCTCGAGACCAAGGTGCCGACCTACACGTTCGACGATCAGCTGCCGAGCAAGACGTTCACGGCGCATCCGAAGATCGATTCGATGACGGGCAACATGGTCGCGTTCGGCTACGAGGCCGAAGGCTTCGGCAGCAAGACCGTGTCGATGTTCGAGATCACGCCGCAGGGCAAGGTGATCTGGAACGCGAAGATCCAGGTGCCGTACGTCGGAATGCTCCACGACTTCGCGGTCACCGAGAAGCACATCGTCCTCTACGTGATCCCGCTTGCGATGGACGAAAAGCAGATCGCGGACGGCGGCATCCATTGGTCGTGGGACGGCTCGAAGCCGACGTACTTCGGCTTCGTGCGCCGCGGCGGCGACGGCAAGGACGTGCAGTGGATCCAAGGTCCGACGCGCAGCGCGACGCACGTCATGGGCACGTTCGACGACGGCAACAAGCTGTACGTCGACGTCGAAATGTCGATGGCGAATCCGTTCCCGTTCATGCCGCAGCGCGACGGCTCGCGCTGGGATCCGGTCGCGGGCGCGAGCCACATCACGCGTCTGTCGGTGGACTTGTCGAAGCGCAAGCCGTCCGCCTACGGCATCGAGCAGCTCTATCCGCACCAGGGTGCGCTGCCACGGCAGGATGACCGCTACAACACCGTGCCGTATCGCTACGGCTTCTTGCCGTGCCCCGATCCGAACGCGAAGCCCGGCGCCGGCGGCGCGTGCTACGCGCGCTTCGACCACCAGAACCGCACATCGACACTGTTCAATGCAGGCACGGATTCGTCACTCCAGGAGTGCTGCTTCGCGCCGCGCAGCGCCAACGCGCCCGAAGGCTCGGGATACCTGATGGGCGTCGCGGTGCGCAACAGCGAAGGCGGCCGCGCGGATCTCGTGATCCTCGACGCAGAGCATCTCGCGGACGGCCCCGTCGCGGTCGTGCATCTGCCGATACGCGTGTTCGGCCAGATCCACGGTTGGTGGGTGCCCGAGGCGCAGCTGCCGCAGCGGGCTTAGCTCGCCGGCGGAAGCCGCATTCGCCGACCGAAAGACGCCCGCTCGTTCCGATGAGCGGGCGTTTTCGTTTCGAGAAACCATGACGCGCGACCTGTTTGCAGCGATCGAAGGGACGCAGCCGGAGCGACTGGAGCTTTGCGAAGGCGCCGTCGTGCTGCGCGCGTTCGCGCTGTCCGCCGACGCCGTGCTCGCGGCCGGCGTTCAAGCCGTCGCGGCTGCCGCGCCGTTCCGGCACATGCGGACGCCGGGCGGGTTCCGAATGTCGGTCGCGATGACGAACTGCGGCGCGCTCGGTTGGGTGTCGAGCCCCGAGGGTTATCGTTACGCGCCGCGCGATCCCGTCAGCGATCTCCCTTGGCCGGCGATGCCGTCTGCGTTCGCGACGCTCGCGGAGCGAGCCGCGGACGTCGCGGGGTTCGGCGGCTTCACGCCCGACGCGTGCCTCGTGAACCGCTACGAGCCCGGCGCGCGGCTCACGCTGCACCAGGACAAGGACGAGCGCGACTTCGGCGCGCCGATCGTCTCCGTGTCGCTCGGTGTATCCGCGGTCTTCTTGTTCGGCGGGCTGAAGCGCAAGGATCGGCTCGCACGCGTGCCGCTCGAGCACGGCGACGTCGTCGTGTGGGGTGGACCGGCGAGGCTGCGCTACCACGGCGTCGCGGCGTTGAAAGAATCGCAGCACGCGTTCGCGGGGCCGTTGCGTGTCAACCTCACGCTGAGGCGCGCGGGATGAGCGACGCGCGCGCGGCGGTGCGCGAGCTCTCGGCAGCGCTGCGCGCGTTGCACCACCGGTTGTTGCTCTCGACGCAGAAGAGCTTCGAGAAGCTGCACGGCCGTGTCGACGGTCCGGGAGCGCTGCTGCAGCTCGCGGTCCACGATCCGCTGTTCGCTTGGCTGCGCCCATTGTCGCGAACCGTTGCGCTGCTCGATGAGCTGGCGGACGCGGAGCAAGTCGGAGATCCGGACTTTGCGCGCGCCGCGGCGGAGGTCGCCGAGCTCATGGATGTAGACTCGGAGTTTCGAGCGGCGTACCTCGTCTATCTGCAATCCGAGCCCGACGTCGTGATCGCTCACGCGGGCTTGCGGCGGCTGATTTCGCGCGCTGCGGCACCGCCCCGACGGTGAGACAGTGAGCAACGCTACAAATTTGCGCGGATAGGAGATACAGTCCGGTTCCTTCTCAACAAGAACGACTCGAGGAGAATTTATGCCGCTGCGAATCGGTGATCGCGCGCCGGATTTCGAGGCCGACACGACCAAGGGACGAATCCGATTTCACGACTGGCTCGGAAATTCGTGGGGACTGTTGTTCTCGCATCCCAAGGACTTCACGCCCGTGTGCACGACCGAGCTCGGTCATCTCGCGAAGCTCGAACCCGAGTTCGCGGAACGCGACTGCAAGGTGATCGGCTTGTCGGTCGATCCCGTTAGCGACCACGCGCGCTGGCTCAACGACATTCAGGACGTCACCGGGGGCAAGGTCGACTATCCGCTGATCGGGGACAGCGAGCTCGTGGTTGCGAAGCTCTACGACATGTTGCCCGCGGACGCCGGCACGACCTCGCAAGGCCGCACGGCAGCCACGAATCAGACCGTGCGCACCGTGTATCTGATCGGGCCGGACAAGCTGATCAAGGCGATGCTCGTCTACCCGATGAGCTCCGGCCGCAACTTCGACGAGGTACTGCGGCTGCTCGACTCGTGCAAGCTCACGGCGGAGCACAAAGTCGCCACGCCCGCGAACTGGCGCCAGGGCGACGATGTGATCATCGTGCCGTCGCTCAGTAACGAGGACGCGCAGCAGCGGTTTCCGAACGGCTGGAAGACCGTCAAGCCTTACCTGCGGGTAGTGAAGCAGCCGCGCTAACGCCGGGGGTTGCGGCGCGCTGGCCGCATCATCAATCGGTGTCGCTGTCGGCGGCCGCGTTGGTGCGCGCGCGTGCGAGCAGCAGCTCGCGTTCGCGCGCGTTGCGCGTGAGCCCCGCGGCGCGCGCGAATTCGCTTGCCGCCTCGCCGTAGCGGCCGAGCCTGCGGAGCAGGTCGCCGCGCACGCTCGGCAGCAAGTGGTACGCCTGCAGCGCGGGCTCGCCGGCGAGCCGATCGACGAGTGCGAGCCCGGCTTCGGCGCCCGAGGCCATCGACACCGCGACGGCCCGGTTCAGCTCGACGACGGGCGAGGGCACGAGCGCGGCGAGCGTGCCATAGAACGCGGCAATCCTCGGCCACTCCGTCTCGTCTGCGGTACGCGCGCGAGCGTGACACGCGGCGATCTCGGCCTGGAGCGCGTACGGGCCAGGTGCGCCGTCTGCGAGCTGCTCGGCCCGCGCGAGCGACGCGAGGCCGCGGCGGATGAGGAGTTGATCCCAGCGCGTGCGGTCTTGGTCGAGCAGCAGCACGGGCTCGCCAGCCGCATCCGTGCGCGCGTGGGTGCGCGACTGCTGGATCTCGAGCAACGCCACGAGCCCGTGGACTTCCGATTCGTGCGGTGCGAGCCCTGCGAGCACGCGGCCGAGGCGCAGCGCGTCCTCGCAGAGCGCGGGCCGCATCCAGTCGTCGCCGGCCGTCGCGGAGTAGCCTTCGTTGAAGATCAGATAGATCACCTCGAGCACCGACGCGAGCCTCTCCGCGAGCTCCTCTCCGCGCGGCGCCTCGAATCCGACCTTGGCGTCCGTGAGCGCGCGCTTTGCGCGCACGATGCGCTGCGCGATCGTAGGTTCCGGCACGAGGAATGCGCGTGCGATCTCGTCGGTCGTGAGGCCACCGAGCAGCCGCAACGTGAGTGCGACGCGAGCTTCTGTCGACAGCACCGGGTGGCAGGCGGTGAAGATCAGCCGCAGCAAGTCGTCACCGATGTCGTCGTCGAGGTCCTCGTGCGCCAGTGCGTCGAAGACTTCGAGGTCGATCTCCGCCTCACGCTCGAGCTGCGCATGTTTTTCCTTCAGCAGCTTGCGCCGGCGCAGCGTGTCGAGGGCTCGATGCTTCGCGGTTGCCATGAGCCAGGCTCCCGGGTTGTCGGGCACGCCGTCGCTCGGCCACTGCTCGAGCGCGGCGACGAGGGCGTCCTGGGCGAGCTCCTCCGCGAGCCCCACGTCGCGTACCAAGCGGGCGAGGCCCGCGATGACGCGCGGCGATTCGATCCGCCAGACTGCGTCGATGGTTTGGTGGGTGTCGGCGGCGGTCACGGCCACCGATCACACCACCTTCAGCGTTACGACTGCAACCCTCGATCGCGTGGAGCTCGCTACTTCCGGCTGTTTGCGGATGCGCCCTGCGCGCGCAAGCGTTGCTCCTGCTCGCGAAGCTCCGGCGTGAAGTTCTCGCCGAAGTCCTCGGCCTCGAAGATCTGTCGGATCTCGATCTCGGACTCATCGCCGGTCGGGTTCGGGCACTTTTTGACCCACTCGATCGCCTCGGCGAGCGACTTCACTTTCCAGATCCAGAAGCCCGCGACGAGCTCCTTCGTCTCGGCGAACGGGCCGTCGATCACGGTCCGCTTCTTACCCGAGAAGTGGACGCGCGCGCCCTTCGAGCTCGCTTGGAGGCCTTCCCCGGCTTGCATGATGCCTGCTTTGACGAGCTGCTCGTTGTACTTGCCCATTTCGGTGAGCATCTGCTCGCTCGGCAAGACTCCAGCCTCGGTTTCCTTGGACGCCTTCACCATCACCATGAATCGCATGTTCGTATCCTCGGTTGAGTCGGTAAAAAAAGGCGATGCGGCGTTCTCACGCCGCGAAAAAACGGACGAGCTCCGGCGTTAGGACGTCGGCGCTCACGTTGTGGGTCTGGCCCTTGAGCGTGCGCCGCTTCGCGCTCGGCAGCGCGCGCACGATCTCGTCGACGGCCCTCTGCAGCCGCTCCTGAGTCTTCTCGCCGTCCATCACGAGCGTAGGCACGCGGATCGAAGCGATGCGGGCGGCCGGCACCGTGAAGTCGCCCATCACCGCCATGTCGTACGGGAGCGTGTGCGCGACGGCCTTGAGCTTCGGCCACACGTTCGGCATCAGCTGCATCATGAAGATCACGAAACCAGGCACGCGAACCATCCGCATGAAGTACTTCACGGCGTCGCCGCGTTTACCCGCCGCGATCAGTGCTCGGAGCGCGTGTTCGTGACCCGTCTCGCCGTGGGCGCTGCTCGCCGCGACGAACGGTGGCTCGTAGGCCGCGACCTTCTTGATTCCGAGCCCGTCCGCGGCCGCCTCGAGCGCGAGCGCGGCACCCGACGACAGGCCGGCAACGTAGGCGGACCCTCCCGCGACCTCGATCAGCGCCGCGAGATCCTCGATCTCGCGTTGCCGCGTGTACGGCTGCGTGTCGCCGCTCTCGCCGCGGCCGCGCCGGTCGTACATGTATACCGTGAAGTGCTGCGCGAGCAGCGCGGACAACTTCGGCATCGGCCCGAATCCGCGGCTGCAGAGGGCCCCGTCGACGAGAATCAGCGCGGGACCCGAGCCGAGCTTGTCGTACGCTATCGCGGTGCCGTCCTTCGATTTTACTGTGCTCATCTCGCTCTCCGTCGTCGTAGATTTCACTTCGTCCCCGACATCCCGATCTCGCGAAAACGATCGAGATGCTCGCTCGTCCCGAGATCTTCGATCTCGTAAAGCTGGCGAACCTCGATCTCGGCGTCCTGGTCTCTGCCGTACGGCGCCGGAAAGCGTTTCGCCCACTCGACGGCTTCCGCCCGGGTCTTCACTTGGATCACCGTGTAGCCCGCGACGAGCTCTTTGGTCTCTGTGAACGGACCATCGACTACGGCGCGCTTGCCGCCGCGATACCGCACCCTGAAGCCCTTGGAGCTCGGCTGCAGGCCGTTGCCGTCGAGCAGGACTCCGGCTCTCGCGAGCTCTTCGTGGTACGCCGCCATCTCCACGATCAGGTCTTCCTTCGCCATGACCCCGGCTTCGGTGTCCGGTGTCGCCTTGACGATGATCATGAATCGCATGGTAGTCCCCCTTTTCCGTGACCAGTTTTTCCGAGCTGCGCCGCAGTGTCGTTCTATCAGAAGCCGCGCCCTTAACATGACGTCGAACGAGTCCGGCCGGAATCGACACGGCCGCGAGACTTTTTTCGCGACGTTTCGTAAGTGCTTGCCACGTAACGATTTATAGTTGCTGGCGCGGCGGCGCGGCGCTACAGTGTGCGCATGTTTACCCGCGTCGTTTTCGCGTTGGCAGGATTAGTCGGCCTCGGGTTTCTCGTCCCGCTTTATCAGGAACCGGGCTCTTACACCTATTACGGATTGCTCGGCGCTGTGGCCGCGTGGCAGTTCCTGTTCTTGTTGATCGCGTGGCGGCCGGCGGATCTTCGGCTCGCGATGATTCCCGCGGTGCTCGAGAAGCTGCTCTGGGTGATCACGCTCGTGGTGCTCTATCTGCGCGGCGGGCTCACCGATGTTCAGCTCGCGGCCAGCACCATACCTCACGGCCTGCTCGGCGTGCTGTTCGCCGTCGCGTACTTCCGAACCTCGGCGCGCGTGACTCGGGCGCCGTCGGCCTAGTGTTTCTTGCGGAGATTCTCTTGGGGCGCAGCGTAGGAGAGATCCCTCGGGAACTCCCGTTGCCGCTCTGCGGCGCGCAGTCGACTGCGGCTCAAGATCGCGCGTTTTTCGGTGTCATCCGCGGTGCTCCACGAGACGATCTCGTCGAGCGAGCGTCCGCAACCTAGGCACACGTTGTCGTCGTCGAGACAGCAGTTGCGAACGCAAGGCGATGCGAGGTTGTCGGACGGAGGGGGGGCGGCGCTCATTTCGGCCTCCGATCATACGCGACGCGCACTGCGGACAATGTGCGCCAGGTCGACGGTGCCGAATCGCAGACTCATTCTTTCCACGCTAGCGAGGTATCGGTCATGACGATGCGAATCGGAATCGCCGCGGCGGGGGCCGCCGCCGCGGCACTGGTCTATCTGACCTTCGCGGCCGCGCAAGCTCAGCCGCAAGGCCAGCGCCCGGCGACGCTCGACGAGCGCGTCGCGGCGCTCGAGCGCGGGCTCGCAAGCATCGCGACGCGCTTCGAGCTGCGCGACTCGGCGGTGCCGTCCGCTCCGGGCGGTGCGCTCGAGCCGCGCGTAGCCGACCTCGAGCGCTCGCTCGAGAGGCTTGCCGCGGAGCTACAGAGAATCGAGCGCGAAGTCGACAACGCGGCGCGCGACGCGAGTGACGCGCGCCGCGAAGCGATGAACGCCTCGCGCGACGCACGTGACGCGCGCGACGCCGCGATGCGTGCGCGATGAATGAGCGCCGCAAGCAGACGGCGTTCGCATTGCCTCTGCTGCGACACGCCGTGAATACGTCCCTGTAGGCTCGCGGCCGCCTTCCATGGCGGCCGACGGTCGCCGCAGAGACAATGCGAACGCCATCTGCTTGCGGCGGTTGGGCTAGGTGGTGTTAGATGGCGGCCCCTCCGAACGCGCTGGACCGAAAATCGCATGAACCTCTTCGAACCGTTTTCGCTCGGCGGCCTTCGCTTGCAGAGCCGCATCGTGATGGCACCGATGACTCGAAGCCGTGCGCTTGGCAGCGTGCCGAACGACCTCATGGCCGAGTACTACGAGCAGCGCTCGAGCGCCGGCCTCATCATCACCGAGGGCACGGCTCCGTCGCCGAACGGTTTGGGATACGCGCGAATTCCAGGCAACTTCTCCGACGCGCAGATCGCGGGTTGGCAGAAAGTCACCGCGGCCGCGCACCGCGGCGGCGCGAAGATCTTCCTGCAGCTCATGCACACCGGTCGCATCACGCATCCGCTGAACCTGCCGAATGGCGCAGAAGTCGTCGCGCCGTCGGCCGTCGCTGCCGCGGGGCAAATGTGGACCGATCAGTCGGGCATGCAGAGCTTCCCAACGCCGCGCGCGCTCGAGACGCGCGAGATTCCGACGGTAATCGCAGAGTACGTCGCGGCCTCGAAGAACGCGGTCAAGGCCGGCTTCGACGGTGTCGAGCTGCACGGTGCGAACGGCTATCTGATCGAGCAGTTCCTGAATCCGGGCACGAACAAGCGCACGGACGGCTACGGCGGATCGTTCCAGAACCGCAACCGCTTCGCGGTCGAAGTCTCGGGCGCGATCGCGAAAGCGATCGGCGCCGACAAGACCGCTATCCGCTTGTCGCCGTTCAACACGTTCAACGACATGGTCGGCGACTACGCCGAGATTCCGCAGCAGTACGAGGCACTCGCGCGGGAGCTCGGCGCGCTGCAGCTCGCGTACATCCACGTGGTCGCGTACTCGAAGGTTGGCGAACCGCTGCTCCGCGCGATGAAGAAGGCGTTCGGCCGCACGATCATCATCAACGGCGGGCTCGACAAGCAGAAGGCAGAAGCCGCGTTCGGCTCGGGATTGGCCGACCTCGCGGCCTTCGCTACCGGCTTCCTCTCGAATCCCGACCTGCCGCTCAGACTCAGGAACGGCCTCGCGCTGAATCCGCTCGATCCGGGCACGTTCTACAGCGCCGAGGCGAAGGGATATACGGACTATCCACGGGCGGATTATCCACGGGCGGACTATCCGCGGGCCTGATGGGCGGGACGCGGCGCCGCGGGCTGCGGGGCCGCCGCCGAATCGGAGGACAAAAGTGAGCGCCAAGCTGCACTACATTTACGACCCGCTCTGCGGCTGGTGCTATGGCGCAGAGCCGCTCGCGTGGGCGGCATCCGCCGTGCGCGATCTCGAGATCGAGCTACACGGAGGCGCGCTCTGGCCGCAGCCGACACAGCTGCCCGAGCAGACGCGCCGCTACATCCAGCAGGCCGACATGCGCATCTCGCAGATGAGCGGACAGAAGTTCGGCGCGCCCTACCACAACGGCCTGCTGCTCGACCCGACGATGGTTCTCTACTCGCGGCCGACGATCGCGGCGGTGCTCGCGGCCGAATCGCTCGATCCGGACAAGGCATTGCCGATGCTCAAGGGAATCCAGCACGCCCACTATGAGCAAGGCCGGCGCGTCGTCGAAGAGAGCACGCTGTGCGAGATCGCGGTCGAGTGCGGGCTCGATCGCGAGGAGTTCGAAACGGCACTACGCGACGCGCCCGTGGACGCGCACATCGAGGAGTCGCGACAACTGATGGCGCAAGTCGGTGCGCAAGGCTTCCCGACGTTCCTGCTGCAGATCGGCGAGGATTGGTATCCCGTGCCGCACGCCCGTTTCGCGTCGAATCCGCCGCAGTTTCGCGACTGGCTCGACGGGCAGATCAAAGCTCACGCGCCCGCGCACTGAGCGCGATCCACGTCCCCATGACCGCATTCTCGGTGCTCGATCTCGCGTTCGTTCCGACAGGATCGACGCCTGCGAAAGCGCTGCGCAACTCGCTCGATTTGGCGCAGCACGTGGAGCGCTGGGGCTACACGCGTTTCTGGCTCGCGGAGCACCACAACATGGTCGGCATCGCGAGCGCCGCGACGTCGATCGTGATCGCGCACGTCGCGGGAGGCACGAAGAAGATTCGCGTCGGCGCCGGCGGCATCATGCTGCCGAATCATTCGCCGCTCGTCGTCGCGGAGCAGTTCGGCACGCTCGAGTCGCTGTTCCCGGGCCGGATCGATCTTGGGGCTCGGGCGTGCGCCGGGCACCGATCAACGCACGCTGCGCGCGCTGCGCCGCGATCCGATGACCGCGGAATCGTTTCCGCAAGACGTGCTGGAGCTGCAGGCCTACTTCGCCGACCTGCAGCCGGGCCAAGCCGTGCAGGCGGTTCCGGGCACGGGGCTCAAGGTGCCGCTGTGGATTCTCGGGTCGAGCCTGTTCGGCGCGCAGCTCGCGGCGGCGCTCGGGCTTCCGTACGCGTTCGCGTCGCACTTCGCGCCGGACGATCTCATTCCCGCGCTCGCGATCTACCGCGAGAACTTCCGCCCGTCCGCGCAGCTTGCGCGGCCGTATGCGATGGTCGGCGCGAACGTGGTCGCCGCGGAGACCGACGCCGAGGCCCGGCGCCTGTTCACATCCGCGCAGCAGGCGTTCACGAACCTGCTCCGCGGCGCGCGCGGCCAGCTGCTGCCGCCGATCGACGACATCGAGCGCTATTGGTCGCCGCCCGAGAAGGCGCAAGCGCAGCGGATGCTCGCGTGCGCGTACGTCGGATCCAAGGCCACGATCCGGGCGGGGCTCGACGGGTTCCTCGCGGACACCGGCGCGGACGAAGTGATCGTCGCGGCGGCGATCTACGACCACGCGGCACGGCTGCGCTCGTACGAGATTCTGGCCGAAGCGTTCGAGCTCGCGCCGTAACGCGCCCTGGTCGCGCGGCTGCGCCGCGTTCGTTCGGCGTGTGGACGAACGCCGCGGCGTCGTCTAACGTCGCGCGATGCAAGACGACTTCCGGACACGCTTGAGGCGCGGTGACACGCTGCTCGGGACCATGGTGACGCTCGCGTCGGCGTCGTCGGCAGAGGTGCTCGCGGGCATCGGGTTCGACTGGTTCTTCATCGATGGCGAGCACGGACCGCTCGAGACGCGCGAGCTGCTCGCAATCCTCCAGGCCGTGAGCCATCGCGTCGCGTGCATCGTGCGCGTGCCCGCCGCCGACGAAGTCGCGATCAAGAAAGTTCTCGACCTCGGCGCGCACGGAATCATCGTGCCGCAAGTCAACACGGCCGAGCAGGCCGCGAACGTCGTGCGCTCTGCGCGCTACGCACCGGAGGGGGCGCGCGGGGTCGGGCTCGCGCGCGCGCACGGCTACGGGCAGCGCTTCAAGGAATACCTCGAGTCCGCCAACCGCGAGATCGCCGTGATCGTGCAGGCGGAGCACGCCACGGCCGTCGAGAACATCGAGGCGATCGTGCGGGTGCCGGGCGTGGATGCGGTGCTGCTGGGGCCGTACGACCTCTCGGCGAGCCTCGGCAAGATGGGGAAGATCGACGACCCGGCCGTCGTCGCCGCGATCCGCCGGGTCACCGACTCGTGCCGCGCCGCCGGTATGCCGCTCGGCTACTTCGGCGTTACGGCTGCGGCCGTGAAGCCGTATGTCGCGCAGGGCTATACGTTGATCGTCGCCGGTGTCGACACGACGCTGCTCGGCGACGCCGCGCGCGGACTCTTGGCGGAGTTGCGCGGCGGCTGACGGACCACGCAGCGGGTGCAGCCCGGAGAGAGGTAGCTGAGCGGCCGCTTCGCGACCGCATCGTCAACGATACTACTTCCAGCGCGCGTCCTCCGCGGGCTTGCTCGGATCGGCCGTAATGTTCAGCACCGCGCAATGGTGATACGAGAAGCCGCCTTCGCGCACACCCGGATGCTCGGCCATGAACTCGATGACCTGCAGCTGGCAGCCTTCGCAGGTGATGTTCGGAATCGTGATCTCGGTCTGCCAGTTCGCGGTGGGCTTCTCCGTGTGCGGCCAGAGACCGTCCGCGATCAACGGTGGTTGCGGTTTCGTCTCGATCTTCGCGGACTCCGAACGCGGGCCCTTCTCCGTGTCGTGCATTTTCACGACAGGATCGGCCGGCAGCAGGTTGCGCTTGCGCGCGAGAGCGATCCGGTAATGGCCCGGGTGGAATACTGTCTCCTCGGCGACGATCTTGAGCTTCTGGCCGCCTTGCACCGCGGTGACCGCGCCCGTCGTCGTGCCGGGGTTCTGCAACGTGCCGCCGCACGGTGCGAGCTTCTGCGGATCGCCTTTGTCGTCCTCCATGAGCCACGACGCGGGCTCGTGGAGCTTGAAATGCGCGTAGACGGCCGGAGCCGCGATGACGCCGGCGAGCAGTGCCGGCAATGCGACGAACTTCTTCAACTGACACCCCCAGGAAGGACGAAGGAAGCCGCGAATGGGCGGCACGTGACAAGCGATTCTAGCCAATCGCGGCGCCGCCGGGAAAAATTCTACGCAGCGAGAAGGGGCGGCCGCTTGGAGCTCCCGGTTGCACGCGCCCGCAGTGCGTGGCGTATGCTGATGACGCAGTGAAACACGGCAAAGGAGGCCGGCTCGATGGCTACCAAAACGATCAAGAAACGCCACCCCGCGATGCGTGACGACATCGCGGACCTCACCACTCGCCGGCCGGTACCGGGTGCGGAGGTCGAGCAGGTCGACCCGTTCCTGTTCCTGAACCACCATGGCCCGCAGGTCTATCCGCCGCGCAACCGCGGCCTGCCGTTCGGGCCGCATCCGCACCGCGGGTTCGAGACGGTCACGTTCATTCTCACGGGCGAGCTCGCGCACCGCGACAGCGCCGGGCATGAGAGCGTGATCAAGGAAGGCGGCATTCAGTGGATGACGGCGGGCGCGGGCCTCGTGCACGCGGAGATCTCGCCCGAGGAGTTCAAGCGTCAGGGCGGTCCGCTCGAGATTCTCCAACTCTGGGTGAACCTGCCGCCGCGGCTCAAGATGACGCAGCCGCGTTACGTTGGTTTGCAGCGCGACGAGATTCCCGCGATCAAGTCCGCGGACGGCAAGGTCACCGTGAATCTCGTGTCCGGCAAATGGAGCGGGCACGACGGTGCGATGCAGCCGTTGCTGGACCTCTTCATGTCGACTGTGGAGCTCGCCGCGGGCGGCACGGTGTCGTTCCCGGGCGTCGCAAACCGCAACGTGTTCCTGTACGTCGTGCGCGGCTCGATCAGAATCGCGGGCGAGCAGGCGCCGCACTACCATCTGATCGAGCTGAACGAGGACGGCGACTCCGTCGACATCGAGGCCGAGAGCGACGCGCTGCTGCTGTTCGGCCACGGCGAGCCGATCGGAGCGCCGGTCGTCGCGTACGGGCCGTTCGTGATGAACACACGCGAGGAGATCAGGGAGGCGATCAGAGACTACGAAGCAGGCAAGTTCAATGCGATCCCGGCGGGCCGCGTCGCGTGATCGCGCGCGGGCTCCTCGCGCTGCTTGCGTGCGTAGCCAGCGGTGCGGTGTGCGCGCAGTTCTGGCGTGACACCCAGGACCCCGAACCTGAGCCTGGCGGCCTCCCGCAGGCGGAATTCCACATGGCTCGGCTCTATTACCCCGCGATGGGCTGCGCGGGCTCGCACGGCTTTTGCAATCCGTGGTGGAAGATCGACTATCCGTTTGCGGAGGAGCATTTCCTGCCCGCGATCGAGCGCATGACGCGGATCCAGGTCGCGCCCGATAGCAAAGGCGTGGCGCTCACGGACGACACGCTGTTCGATTATCCGTGGCTGTTCTTGCAGCAACCCGGCCGCGGTTGGCAGCCTCACGGCGCGCAGCTCGTGCGTCTGCGCGAATACTTGGAGCGCGGCGGGTTCCTCGTCGTCGACGACTTCCACGGCGAGTACGAGTGGGCATCGTTCCAAGACGCGATGCGGGAAGTCCTGCCGAACCGCGCGATCGTGGACATCCCCGAGAACGATATGCTCATGAGCATCCTGTTCGAGCTCGATAAGCGCACCCAGATTCCGGGCGAGCGCCACCTATACGGGATGCGGATGCAGGGTCCGCCGCATTGGCGCGGCATCTACGACGATGATGGCCGGCTCATGGTTGCGATCAATCACAACATCGACATGGGCGACGCCTGGGAGCATGCGGACGATCCGCACTATCCCGCTGAGATGACGAGCGCGGCCTATCGATTCGGCGTGAATTACGTGATCTACGCGATGACGCACTGAGGCGGGCTGCTTCAGCGTTCCGCGGCGTCTTCCGAAACCGCGAAGTCGTCGTCGAGATCAGCGGTCGGATCCTCCGCGACGAAGATCTCGGGCTCCTCCGTGCGCCATTCGCCGTTCCAAGCATCGAGCTCGTAACGATCAGTGAGCGGGAAGCTCGGCGGGCGTGCTTTCGTGAGCCGCGGATCGAACTCGATTTTGGTCGCGAACCGCGGCTCGGTAGCCGTGATCGAGCCCGCCGTGACGCTCCCGTAGATGACGAGAGTGCCGCTCGGCCGGCTGCGGAACTCGCGCACCGCAAAGCGGCGGCGCGCGTAGATCGACGCGTCGACCTCGAGATCCCCCGGTCCGGTGACCTCGGGCTCGGCGATTTCGACTTCGGACTCGGCGACGAGGCCGAGGTAATCGTCGGCGTCATCGGCGTGGGCGTCCGCATAGTGCAGGTCGTCTTCGATCACGATGTCCTGCGCCGAGTAGACGAGCACCTTGCCGTTGACCGTGCCCTTGATCCGCAGCGTCGCGCCCTCGAGCCCCACAAGGTAGTGCGCGGGCTCGGTCACGGGCCGGCGCTCCTCGGGCGCTCCGTGCTCTAGGTAGCTCCAGCCGTACGTGCCGTCCGCGTAGAACGTGATGCGTGCGTCACGCTCGAAGCGCTGCACGGACTCACCGTTCGCCGCGTCGTTCAAGAACGGCAGGAAGCGCGACGGCAGCAGGATGCGCCGCACTCCCGTGTCGACGCCCTCGGGGAACACTTTGCGGCGATTGAGCGGCATCGAGTCGTACGCCTGTAGATCGTGCGATGCGATCGTGACCTTGCCGAGAAACTTGGGTGTAGTGCGGCCGGTCGAGAGCAAGTTGATCGGCGTGTTCGAGTGGAAGCGGCCGTCGATCACGTCGTCATGGATTTGGACGTTCGGGTCCCACTTGTCGACGAACTGCGCGAAGTTCGAGAACGCGAGCCTCGTCATCGTGAGCTGCGTCGACATTCTCTTGCCGCCTTGCTCGGTGCTCACGTCGACCACGACATGCTGGAGGCCCATCGGGTCGGCGGCGGACGGCGCGCGAAACACGGCAGTGTAGGCCTGGCCGTCCTGCTTCCAGTCGACGCTCGGCGCGCCTTCCCCGGGAGTGAATCGCCCGTTCCAAGACGCGAAGCGCTTCGCGATCATCTCCCGCTCGCGGCTTGCCATAGGCAGGCCACGCGGCGACTCGGCGGCGGAGGGCGCGGCCGGCGCGGCGCTCGACGCGAGCGTTTCATCCGCGGCCTGTGCCGCGGCGTCGGCGGCCGACGCGACCTCGCTCGCACCCGGCGGTGGTCCCGACGCTTGCTCCGCGGGCGGGGCGGGTTGCGGCTCGGCGGCCGCGTCGGCGGAAGAAGCGTGCGTCTCGGCGACGGCTTCGGTCGGCGCGTTCGTCGCGTCGGCGATCGACTCCGCGGGTTCAGTCTCGTGCGCCGGGTTCGTGGGCTCCGGTGTGGTTTCCGCGCTCTGCTCGGCCGGCGTGGGCGCGTTCGCGTCGGCGATGGCGGCATCCGTCGCCGGTTCGTCGGTCTCGGTGGGCTCGGGTGCTTCGGGCTCGGCGGTCGAGCGTGCTGCCGTCGCACCGTCCTTTTCGGTGTCCGCGTCGGTCGACGACGACCAGGCACCGGCCTCGAACAGGAGCTCCGCGTCGATGATCGACATTCGGCTCGGGCCTTCGCCCGCGTGCGGCCGGATCAGCAGCACCGCCAAAACCAATGCGGCGTGCAGCACGACGGACCATCCCGTTGCCTGCGCAGTTCGCCGCTGCATCGCCGTCACCCCTTGGGATCGCGTCGTCGAGCGCAGCGGTTCTCGAGTTTCCGCGGAAAACTTGGGCTGCGCCGGTTCCTCTAGACCGCAGCTTCGCGCTTATCCGCCCGGCGCGCAACGCAGCGGCGGGGACGTCGCCATCCGCGCGTCGGGCGAAGCGGCGGGACGGCCGGATCGGCCGGAGAGGTCGGCGCCCGGAGCCTAGGGGGCTTCGCGATACGCCGCTTGGATGGCCGCGTTGATGCGGCCGCCGGCGCCATTCGGAGGGGCTAGATCCGCGAAGTCCTTGGCGATCGTGTCGGCGAGCATCGTGATCGACGTCTCGACCGACGCCCCGCCGCGCTTCGCCGCCGCGACGCGCATCTGGACGGTGCTCAGGTAGCCGCGGTAGCGCCGAATGTAGGAGACGTCGATCAGCTTGCCGTGGGCCGGCACGACGGAGGCGGGCTGCATGCTCTCGTACAGCGCGAGGTTCTCGATCCATTTCGCGATGCTGCCGGTCTGTGCGCTCACGGCCGGGAACACGGGCATCACGGTGTCGCCAGTGAACAGCACTTTGTCCTCGACCACGAGAAACGCGGTGTCGCCGCGCGTGTGGTTCGGCCCAACGCCGAAGATCCGCACGTGCACGCCGCCGAGGTCCACCGTGATCTCGTCGTCGAACAGCACGTCGGGCGCCCGAAAGGATGCGCCTTCGAGCAACTTTGCGACGGCCGGCGAAAAGCTCTTGAAGCGCTCGATCGTGGCGGCACCATCCTCGTTCGCTTCGACCTGTTGGCTTTTCCAGCGCAGCACCTTCGCATTAGCGGGGAACGCGTCCGCGCCGAGGTCGTGCTCGGGATGAAAATGCGTCGCGGTGAGATAGAACTCCGTGTTCTTGCCGAGCTTGCGTGCCTCGCCGAGCACGACCTCGCCGTTGCGACGCCCAAGCCCCGTGTCGATGATCAATGTGGCTTTCGTGCCTACTACGAGCCCGACGTTCGGGATGAACCCGCGGTTCTCGTCGAGGATCACCCACACGTGGTCCGCGATCTTCGTGCGCGCGTCCTGCTTGATCATCGCGTCGCCGGCCGCCGGCGGCTGCGCAAGCACGCGGCTCGAGACCGCGGCGGCGCCGAGCGAGCACAAGAGCAGCAAGGCGGCGCCGGTCGAGCCTCGGAGGCGCAGCGGCGTGCTCACGTTTTGGCTCCCCGTTCGAGCAGGCCGATTCGGTCGAGCAGCAGCTTCTTGTCGAGCGACAGCCCGCCCACGAGCTGCCGAAGATTCATGTTCTCGTGCTCGAGCTGCGCGATGCGGTTGCGCTCGGGCGAGAGCTCCTTCGCGTCTTCCCATGCGTAGACGGTGGTGTGCGCCGCATCTGAAGCCGATTCGGCGAGCGGCGGTTGCGCGAGTCCGGTCTCGGCCGCGCCGGTTGCTTCGATGCGCGCCTCGGCATCGCCCTCCGGCTCGGCCGTGAGCACGCCGAACAGTAGATCGACTTGGGTTTCGACGAACTTCGGCGACGTCGCGGGGATGCCGAGCGTGAGCTCGATGTAGTACGGATACACCACGTTGTTCTGGATCACCGACGACCAAATCAAGCTGAGCTCCGACGCCGTGAACTTTCGCACGATGCCGAGCCGCACCACTTCTTGGTAGTACGGGAACGCCTGGTTGTCGTGCAGATGCTTGATCCGGGGCCGGATCACGTTCGTGTAGCGCTCGCTGCCCGCCAAGTACTCTTGTATCCAGATCTTGCGCAGCTGCGGCCGCTGCAGCATGTCCGTGAGCAGCAGACGCAGGTGATTGCGGAACTGCTCGTAGAGATTCCCCGAGGCGTTGAACCCCAAGCCCTTGCCGGTCTCGAGGTAGCGCTCGAACAAATAGTCGACGGTCGCGACCCAGAGCTCTTCCTTGGTACCGAAGTAATAAGTGATGAGCTGGAACGACACGCCTGCGTTGTCCGCGATCGTACGAAGCGACGCGCCCTCGTAGCCGAATTCGGCGAACGAGTCGGTCGCCGCGAGCAGCAGGCGAGAGCGGTTGTTGACGTCGGCCGCGGCGCGTGAGGGTGACATGAGGATCAGCCTAGCAGCCGTCCGCCCGCGAACACCAGCCACGACCGGGAGAAACGCGCACGAAAAAATGCGCCGGGCCTGCTGAGTGCGGCACTTTCCTTACTCGCGCTTCACGCCGATCGTGTAGTCCGACCACTCCTGGATCTTGCCGTCCTTCACGAAGAAGACGCCGACGCCTTCCCAGGTCAGCGGCCGCGTCGCCGACGCGAAGTGATCGACGCGGTGGTTCATCACGAGCGGGCCGCTCGCAAACGTCTCCAGGATCCTGAACTCGATCGAGCTCGACGTATCGACCCACGGCTGCATCTGCGCGATCAAGCTCGCGTGCCCCGTCACGGGTGGAGTGGTCTCGCTCATGCGATAGACGCTGTTGTCGGCCATCAGGGCGGTTACGCGTTGTAGATCGCGTGTCGACCACGCGGTGCAAAAGTCGTTGACGAGCGCGACGTTGCGCGTCTCGGCCTCGCTGCGCTGCTGCGCCGAAGCGCCGCGCGTGGCGGTCAGCGCGCCGAGCATCGAAAGGCCGTAGCCCGCCAAGAACCTTCGCCGCGGCAAGGTGAACGCTGTCATCGTCTTTTCCCCCGGAGACTTGTTTTTCGGAGCCCCTTCAGTGCTTCCAGAGAGCCGCGGTCGCGAGGCGGGCGCCCGCGGCCAGCGATTCGAGTTTCGCCCATTGGATCGACGGATGCACGCGCCGCACGAACGGTCCCTGCGCGAAGCCGCAGTCGGTGCCCGCGATCACGTTGTCGCGGCCGACGACGCTCGCGAACCGCACGATGCGCTCGGCGACGAGCTCCGGATGCTCGACGACGTTGGTCTGGTGGCTGATCACGCCGGGGATCAGCTTCTTGCCCTCGGGCAGCTCGATCTCCTTCCACACTTGCCACTCGTGCTCGTGCCGGGCGTTCGCGGCCTCGATCGAGTACGCTCCCGCGCGCACACTCAAGATCAGGTCGGCGATCTCCTTGAGCGGCACGTCGGAGGTGTGCGGGCCGTTCCAGCTGCCCCAGCAGATGTGGTAGCGGATGCGGTCCTCGGGCAGCCCGCGCAGCGCATGATTCAGCGCGTAGACGCGGATCCGCGCCCATTTCTTGAAGTCGGCGCTCGTCGCGGGCGGCACCATGCGGTCGTACATGAACGGCAAGTGCGCGTCGTCGATTTGCACGAACAAGCCAGACTCGATGATCGCCTTGTATTCCTCGCGCAGCGCCTCGGCGCCCGCGAACATGTATTCCTCGTCCGTCTTGTAGTACTGGTTCGGCGACATCGAGAACGCGCTCGCGGGTGCCGCGACGGGCAAGAACCCGGAGCTCGCGCCGGCCTTCGCGACCGCGGACTTCAGGTTCGCGATGTCGCGCTGAAGCGCCGCGTGCCCCGTGTACGCGATCGGCCCGACGCACGGGAAGATGCCCTCGAGGTAGCCTTCCTTCGGCCAGACCTCCGCGTAGAACTCTTTGAAACGCGCGAAGTCGCCGAATGAGACGCCGCCCTCGGTCGCGAGCGTCACGCGCGGGCCGAAGCCGGAGAGCCGCTCGAGCACGTACTGCTCCCAGCCGATGCCCTTGCCGAACTCGCCGTCGCTCACGATGTCGACGCCGGCGGCGACTTGATTCGCGACGACCTCGCCGACCGAGCTCTGCAGCAGCGGCAGGTATTCGTCGTCGCCCGCCTTGTCGTTCATCCGGCGGCGCAGCAGCGCCGCGAAGTCGTCGGGCCGCACGAGGCTGCCGACGTGGGTCGTGAGAATTCGTTGCGTTTCGTTTTTCATCGTTCCCCCTGCTGTGTCCGTGAAGCTAGACCTCGGAAGCCGAGACCGTCAACCGACCGCGCGTGATATAACTGCTCGATCATGGCGACGACCGCCCCGCAGCGAAGCACCGACGGTAATCGCGTCAGCCTCCTCAAGGCGGCTGCCGACGCGTTCGCCGATTCGGGTTTCGAAGGCGCGTCGCTGCGTTCGATCGCCGAAGCCGCCGGCGTTTCGTACCAGCTGATCTCGCACTACTTCGGCAATAAAGAAGACTTGTGGCGGGCGACGCTCGAATATCTGTTCGAGCGTCACCTCGAGACCGGCAACGGGCTCGGTTTCGACGTGTCGGGCAACGTGCGGCTGCAGTTTCGCAATCACCTCCGCCTCCTGCTCACGGACAGACTTCAACGCCCGCAGATCCACAAGATCTGGACGCAGGAGTGCTTCGCCGCGTCGGAACGCCATGCGCACACGATGGAGCAGGAGGAAACCTTGCTCAACGAGCTCGCGATTCCGTACTTTCGCGAGGTTGCCCGGCTCGGCATCGTGAAGAAATTCCGCGCCGAAGAAATCTCGATCGTCGTCGGGGCCGTCTTGCAGCTGAATACCAACTATCCGTACCCGGTCGAGCTCGCCCTCGGGAGTCAGACGGGCACCGCGAAGTCGATCAACCGCCAGGTGGACCTGCTGTTCGACTTGCTGACGGCGGGCGACGACGATCTCGACGCGGCGGGGAGGCCGGGCGCGCTCGAGGCGCCCGCGGCGGGGGCGACGAGCGACAATGGGACGGCGACTGCGACCGAGGACGCGCCCGCCCGCGCGGGCCCCGAAGCTGGGCCCTACGACGCGGAGCTCGCCCGTTTGCGAGCCGAGAACGCGGATCTGAAAAAGGTTCTCGCCGAGCTGCTCGTGCAGAAAGCCGCCCTCCACGGCAAGCTGCGCGCCGCAAAGTAGTCGCCGATGGAAGCCTCGGACCAAAGCAATCGCATCCGGCTGCTGAATGCCGCGACCGTGGCGTTCGCGGACCTGGGCTACGAAGGCACCTCGATTCGCGGTATCGCAGACGATGCCGGGGTTTCCTTTCAATTGATCTCGCATTACTTCGGCAGCAAGGACGACCTCTGGCTCGCCACGGTCGAGCATCTGTTCACGCGTTATATGGAGACGGGCAGGGGCCTCAGCTTCAACACTCAGGGCGACGTGCGCGAGCAGTTTCGCAATCACCTGCGGTTGCTGTTGTCCGACATGATCCAGAATCCGCAGCTGCGCAAGATTTGGATTCAAGAGCAGCTCGCGGGTAGTGAGCGCTACTCGCGATTCATCAAGCCGATGATCAAGCGCCTGATCGACACGCTGACGCTGCCATACTTCAAGGAAGTCGTACGGCTCAGAATCGTTACGAGATACACAGCGGAAGAGGTATTGACCTTCTGGATCGGCATCGTCCAGCTGTGCGTCGCTTCGCCGCGAGGCGTGGAGCTCCAGCTGGGCTATCCGATTGGTTCGTCGAAAACGATCGAGGCGCTCGTCGATCTCGCGTTTCGCGTGCTGACCGACCCCCACCATCCCGCGAGGCCAGCGCCGGGCGATGCGAGTCTCCCCGCGACCGATGAGCACGTCGCCGCACTGAAGAGAGACAACGACCAGCTCAAACAGATGGTCGGCAGCGCGGCCCTCGAAGTCGAGCTGCTGTCGGCGGCGGTGCGCGCTCAGCACTGAGCCCACGCCCGCGCCGCGCGCCGCGTAGCGCGGGACCACGGTCTTCAAGATCGGCGTCTCGGCGTCGCGCGCGGACATTTCCGCTTCTTCCCCTAATAACCTCGATTCGTCCAGCGGCCGCTTCGGACCGCGTATCGCGTGATCGATCGTCCATGTCAACCAGACGAACGTCTACACCAGTCTAAATAAAGCCATATTTGCAGCCAAGAGTACGCATTGACGTATGTCAATGTAAAGCAGTACAGTAGTTCCGTTCCGGCCTTCCAATTCGACAACAAGCCGGGCGCGAAAGCGCGAGTCTCAAAACCAGGGGGGAACCATGAAACGCAATCAGCTCTACGCCGCGATTGCCGCGGCGGTCACGAGTCAGCTCGCAATGTCGGGGGCGCCGGTCTGGGCGCAGGGCGGTCTCGAGGAAATCGTCGTCACGGCGACTCGCCGCGAATTGAATCTGCAAGACGTTCCGATCTCGGTCATTGCTATCACGGGGGACGACCTGGAGCTGCGCGGAATAGACTCCGTCGAGAACCTGAGCGCGACCGTGCCGAACCTCAACATCATCGGCGGCCTGTCGGGTCCCGCCTCGACGTCATTCACGGTGCGCGGAATTCCACGCGTCGGCACCTACATCGACGGAGTCTGGCAGGTCGGGAGTGCGGGCCTACTGACGAGGCAGTTGGTCGAGCTCGAGCGCGTCGAGGTGTTACGCGGTCCCCAGGGCACCTTGTATGGCCGCGATTCCACCGGCGGCGCGATCCGCCTCGTGACGAAGCGACCGTCGGACGAGTTCGGCGGGCAGATCAACGCGACGGTCGGCAATCTCGATCGACGCGACGTGACCGCGTCCGTCGACCTCCCGTTCACGGACAAGCTGCGCAGCAAATGGACGGCGGCGAGCTTGAGTCGCGACGGCTACATCCAAAGCCTCACGGTGGATGAGAAGTACGGGGCGATCGACGACCAAGTGCTGCGCGGCGACTTGTTGTGGCTGCCGACCGAGAAGCTGAGCTTCCGCTTCAACTACCAGAGCAACGACAGCAAGACGACCGAGGCGCGCGTGCAGTCCGCCGTGTTCCCCGAGCTCTCACAAACGTTCGGTATCGGCGCGGCGCCGGGCGCGGTGCGGCTCGCGGTAGGCATCATTCAGCTCTACACGGTCGCTGGCCAGCCGATCACGGCGCTGACGCAGCAAGCCGGATACCCCGGGGGCCAGGTCGGTCAGTGGGAGAGCAAGTCGGAGATCACGATTCCCGACGAAATCTCTGACGAGCAGATCTCGATGGAAGTGAATTGGGCGCTCGGCGACTCGATGAACCTGCAATTCCTGACGGCGAGCACCAATCAGACGTCCAACGCTTACGTGGATTGGGACAACACGCAATACACGGTCTTCAACGACATCTTCGCAAACGACCTCGACTTGTTCAGTCAGGAGATTCAGCTTTCCGGGAAATCGGATCGCGTCGACTGGGTGACCGGCGCCTATTACTGGGATCAGGAGAACGTCGGACGCAATCCGAGCTATAGCGTTCAGGAGTTCACGTCCGGGCAGCTCAGCATCGCTAGTGTCTTTGCGTCGCCGCAGTGCACGAACGTGCCGGCCGGATTCTTGCCGTGCCAAGCGACCTACGGAATCATCCTGGGCCAGCAGTCCGACGACATGAATTTCGCCGGGCAGCACGGATGGGCGGTGTTCGGGGAAGCGGTCATCCACCTCACGGATGCACTCGACCTCACGGTCGGCTATCGCCATCACGATCAAACCAACGAGAGCCAGTCGATGACGGTGGTGCCCGGCGTGACCGCGGCGAAGCCGCCGCGCTCGAACACGGCGTTTGGACCGGGCGATATCTTTGCGGGTCAACGCGTAGGCGTCTTGGATTCTGCGTCGTTCGACAAGGGCACGAGCCGCCTTGCGCTCAACTACGACTTCAGCGACTCGATCATGGGCTACGTTGGCTATTCGGAAGGGTTCAACTCGGGTGGTTTCGGCGTCGAGCAGCTGTCGTGCAAGCGCCGCGTCTCGCCGTTCTTGCCGGAAGACCTCGCGAACTACGAGCTGGGGTTGCGATCGGACTTGGCGGACGGAAAGCTGCGCCTCAATGCCACGCTCTTCCATACGAAATGGAATGACATCCAGCTCGCGGGCGAGTCGATCGATGACTGCGTCAACCCGCCCGTCGTCGGGACGAACTTGCGCACGCAGAACGTCGCGTCGGCGGAAGCCGACGGCGTCGAGGTGGAGCTCACGATCGCGCCGACCGACAGCCTCTTGTTCAACGTGAACCTGGGGCTCCTCGACACGAAGTACGTGGGTATCCAGACACCGGTGCCGGGGCTCACGCTGAACACCGAGTTCAGCCAGGCGCCGGAGAAGACCGGCAACATCGGCGTACAGCACACCGCGCGGCTCGGCGGCGGCGGAACGTTCACATCGCGCCTCGACTACAACTTCTCCGATCAGTTTTGGCGCTCGCAGATACCGAACTTCAGGACGGAATACTATGGACTGCCGTCGGAGTTCGACGAGGGCGGCGACTACGGCCTCGTGAATCTGCGGTTCGCGTACGTGCCGTCTGGCGCCGCTTGGGAGCTCGCGATATTCGGTACGAACCTGACTGACGAGTATTATCTGAACTCGGGTTTCTTCCACTCGCTGTGGGACATCGATTTCGCGTCGGTGGGTCGGCCGCGTGAAACCGGCGTGTCGCTGAAGGTCAACTTCCAATAGTCCGAGAGGTGCGCGTGGCTGCCGAAAATATTTCACAGAGACCGCGCCGCCTAGGCAGCCGCGCGTATCGACTCGCATCGGCCGCGATACTGAGGCGAGCCTTCGTCATCGCGTCCTTTGCCGGAGCTCTGCAGGCGTGCTCGCAAACGGACTCCGATCTCGCGGGGCTGCGCGCGGACGAGATCGATTACAACTGGCACGTGCGGCCGATTCTTTCGGAGAACTGCTTCAAGTGTCACGGCCCTGATCCCGCCGCGCGCAAGGCGGGATTGCGGCTCGACGTCGGCGAGCTCGCGGTTCAAGAGCTACCGGAAGACAAGGGCAAGTTCGCGATCGTTCCTGGCGACCCTGGCCGCAGCGAGCTCGTCCGCAGAATCACCTCGACCGACGTCGACGAGCGCATGCCGCCGGAGTCAACTCACAAGACGCTGACCGCGAAGCAGGTCGCGATCCTGCGTCAGTGGATCGACAACGGTGCGCAGTACCGGCCGCATTGGGCGTTCATCAAGCCAGAGCGTCCCGCGATCCCATCCACGGCCTTCGGCGAAAGAGCGGCCAACGACATCGACCGTTTCGTGTACCAGCGCCTCGAGCGCGAAGGGCTCGCCCCCGCGGCCGAGGCGGACAAGGAAACGTTGATCAATCGCGTGTCGCTCACGCTCACGGGGCTGCCGCCGAAGCTCGACGAGGTCGACGCGTTCGTGAACGACGCGTCGCCCGACGCGTATGAGCGTCTCGTCGACCGTCTGCTCGCATCGCCGGCCTATGCGGAGCACATGACGGACTACTGGATGGATCTCGCGCGCTGGAGCGAGTCCGACGGCTTCCTCGACGATCATCACGATCGCGTCCTGTGGCCGTGGCGCGATTGGGTGATCGAGGCGTTCAAGAGCGACATGCCGTACGACCGCTTCGGCACGGAGCAGCTCGCGGGCGATCTTCTCCCGAACGCGAGCAAGGAGCAGGTTCTTGCGACGACCTACCTGCGCGTCGGCAAGCGCACGACGGAGAACGGCGCGATCGACGCGGAGTACAAAGCCGAATACATGACCGAGCGCACCGACAATGCGCTTGGGCTAGCGTTCATGGGTCTCACGGTCGGTTGCGCGCGCTGCCACGACCACAAGTACGATCCGATCAAGCAGCGCGACTATTACGCGCTCGGCGCGTTCTTCAACAGCAACGACGAGCCCGGTGCGTACGCGCCGGGGTTCAGCGGCATTCAAGGCGGGCCGACCCTGCCGTGGCCCGACGCGCAGACTCAGGCGAAGCTCACGGAGGCGACCGCCGCGGTCGCCGCGCGCGCGGCGGACTACGACGCGGCGCGCGCGGCCGCCGCTGACACGGCTGACGCGGCGGCGCAGAAGCTCGCATCCGCCGGCCGCGACGCGGTCGCGAAATCGTTACGCGCATCGCTCGAGTCCGCGCTCGCCGCCTACTACGCGTTCGACTCGGCGCGCCCCGCGACCCTCACGGACTTGCCGCCGCCGCGTCCCGCGCGGATTCCGCCCGCGACGCTGACCGAGTTCCGGCGCAATCCGTTCGGCGGTGCGCCGCCGGTCGACAACGAAACCGCCGAGCAGCGCCGGCAGCGGGAGCAGGCTGCGTTGTTCGCGCGCGTGCCGCGCAACTACAACGCCGAGTCGCTCACGCTTTCGTCTTCGGGTACGCGTGGCGTTGCGCCCGCCGTGATCCAGTCGCCGGTGTTCCGCGAAGGCGTGCGCGGACAGGCGCTGTACTTCGACGAGAACAACCGCGGATTCTTGGGCAAAGACGTCGGCTGGTACGACCGGCAGGACCCGTTCAGCATCGACTTCTGGTTCTACGTGGGCGACACCTACGAGAACGTACCCGTCCTGAATCACCTCGCGGAGCAGAACTCCGGCCGCACCGGCTACCGGTTCACGATCGATCACGGCAAGCTCTGGGTGTCGCTCGCGCACTCGCCGCCGGCGAACATGATCGCGCTTCAGACCACCGACGCGTTGCCGGTGCGCGACTGGGTGCACATCGCGCTCACTTACGACGGCTCGAGCCGCGCGGCCGGCTTGCGTCTCTATTTGAACGGCAAGCCCGCGCCGACCGAGGTGAAGCACGACCACCTCACGCGCAGCATCCTGCCGTGGAGCTCGGGCGACGTGTTCGACCCGTTCTTGGGATTGGCCTTCGGCACGCGATTCCGCGAGAAGGCGCCGCTCGGCAGCGCGATCGACGAGCTACGCGTGTACAAGCGCGACCTCTCTCCGCTCGAAGTCGCGTTCCTGCACGACGACGCGGCCGCAGCCGCGCAGCCCGCGGAGCTCGAGCCGCAGCTCGCAGAAGTAGTCGCGGCGGCAGACACTAAGGTCGTCGCGGCGCGCGCGGCGCTGACGCAGGCACGCGCCGCCGAGAACGAGCTCGCGACCGCCGTGCCGCAGGTGCTCGTGATGGGCGAGGCGCCCGAGCCGATACCGACCTTCGTGCTGAACCGCGGCGTCTACAGTGCGCCGGGCGAGCAGGTCGCGCCGCGCGGGCTCGAGAGCGTGTTGCCGTGGGACGAGTCGCTTCCGCAGAACCGGCTCGGGCTCGCGAAGTGGCTATTCGATCCGCGCAATCCGCTCACGGCGCGCGTGTTCGTGAACCGCGTGTGGCAGATGCACTTCGGCCGCGGCATCGTCGAGACCGCAGAGGACTTCGGCTCGCAGGGCTCGATCCCGACGCATCCCGCGCTGCTCGATTGGCTCGCCGTGCAGTTCGTCGAGTCGGGCTGGGACGTCAAGGCGCTGCACCGGCTGATCGTCACTTCCGCGACGTACAAGCAGAGCTCCGAGATCTCCGAAGAGCTGCTCGCGCGCGACGCGCGCAACGAGCTCTACGCGCGTGGCCCGCGTTGGCGGATGCCGGCCGAGATGGTGCGCGACAGCGCGCTCGCCGCAAGCGGCTTGCTCGTCGCGAAGGTTGGCGGCACGAGCGTGAAGCCGTATCAGCCGCAGGGGATTTGGAACCCGCTCAACAGTTTCTACGACTACCCGCTGCCGAGCGGCGTGCCGGCCGACGACCTGCATCGGCGGACGCTCTATACGTTCGTGAAGCGCAACGCTCCGCATCCGGCGCTCAAGATCTTCGACTTCACGAACCGCACCGAGAGCGTCGCGCGCCGCCGCAGCTCGAACACGCCGCTCCAAGCGCTGCTCCTCGAGAACGACCCGCAGTACGTCGAGGCCTATCGTTCACTGGCCGAGGAAGCGCTCAAGTCGTCCGACGACGAGCGCGCCCAGCTCACTCGGTTGTATCGGCTCGCGGTGCGCAGCACGCCAGAGCAGGCGCAGCTCGACTTGCTGCGCGGCTTTTACGGCGAGCAGCGGCGAGTGTTCGCGGCGAACGAGCAGAAGACCGCGAGCCTGCTGGACGTCGGCGTCACGAAGCCCGACGCGGCGCTCGATCGCGCGTCGCTCGCGGCGATGACCAACGTCGCCGCGCTCGTGATGAACTCGCCCGATGCCTATACCGTGAGATGAGAGAGACGAGCGCCGAGCGCTTCGCCGAGGACCAGCCATGAAGAAACCCGAATGTTGTGACGTCGATCAGGCGCGCCGCTCGTTCCTGCTGAACGCCGGAGCGGGGCTCGGCGCGCTGTCGCTGCTCGATCTCCTCGGCGCGGGGAGCGCGTCCGCGCAGGCCGTCGAGGAAGCGATGAACGCGGGCGTGCTCGGCGCGGGCCAGATCCCCGCACGCGCGAAGCGCGTCATCATGCTGCACATGCTCGGCGCGATCTCGCACGTCGACACGTTCGACTACAAGCCGATGCTCGTGAAGATGCACGGGCAGGACCTGCCGGCCGTCGGTACGCGAGACGCAGCGGCTGTCGACGATGTCGGGCGGCCAATCCGCGTTCCCGATCGTCGGTCCGCTCCGGCCGTTCCGCCAGCACGGAGAGAGCGGCGCGTGGGTCAGCGACTTCCTGCCGTACACCGGCGCGATCGCGGACGAGCTCTGCTTCGTGAAGAGCATGCATACCGAGCACGTCAATCACGATCCCGCGTCGAAGTTCCTGCACACGGGGTTCCAGCTCGCCGGGCGGCCGTCCGCCGGCGCGTGGGTGAGCTACGCGCTCGGCTCCGACAACCGCGATCTGCCGAACTTCGTGGTGATGAACTCCGGCGTGTCCGTCGGCGTGCCGCAGGACGCCGCGATCTGGGGCTCCGGGTTCCTGCCGTCGCATCATCAAGGCGTCGAGTTCCGCGCGGCGAGCGATCCGGTTTTGTACGTCAACAATCCGGACGGCGTCGATCGTGCGGACCGGCGCGCGATGCTCGACTCGCTCGCGGGGCTCGCGCGGTTGCAGCACGAGAAGTCGGGCGATCCTGAGATTCTGTCGCGCGTGAGCCAATACGAGATGGCGTACCGGATGCAGGCGTCGATCCCCGAGGTCGCCGACATCTCGGACGAGCCCGAGCACGTGCTCGAGATGTATGGGCCCGATGTCCGCATGCCGGGCACGTTCGCGCGCAATTGCTTGATCGCGCGCCGGCTCGCCGAGCGCGGCGTGAAATACCAGACGTTGTTCGGCATGGGCTGGGACCATCATCTCGCGATCAAGCAGAGCTTCCCGGTGCGTTGCGCCGAGATCGACCAGCCGAGCGCGGCGCTCGTGATGGACTTGAAGCAGCGGGGGCTGCTCGACGACACGCTCGTGATGTTCGGCAGCGAGTTCGGCCGGACACCGTTCGCGCAGGGGCAAATCGACAACCCGCTCGTCGGGCGCGATCACCACGGCGGCTGCTTCACCTGGTGGCTCGCGGGCGGCGGAGTCAAAGCCGGTCACAGCCACGGCGAGACGGACGACTTCAGCTACAACGTCGTGCAGGACCCCGTGCACATCCACGACCTCAACGCGACGCTGCTGCACATCTTGGGGCTCGATCACGAGCGCCTCACGTTCCGCTTCCAGGGTCGCGACTATCGTTTGACGGACGTGCACGGTAAGGTCGTGCAGCAGATCTTGGCTTAGCTACACTCGATCCACGGTCGGTTCCCACAGCCTCCCGGGCGTAATTGCACATGCAGGACTTCCTCTATTTTCTCGGGCGCTTTCATGTGCTCGCGCTCCACCTGCCGATCGGCATCATCCTGGTCGCGGTCGTGCTCGACTGGGCCGCGCGCCGCGAGCGCTATCGCGCGCTCGCGGCGGTCGCACCTTTCCTATGGGGTGCGGCCGCGCTCAGCGCGGTGGTCACCGTCGTGCTGGGCTATCTGCATTTCGCGGAAGGGGCGTTCACGGGGCCAGCCGCGAGCGCGCACCGTTTTTTCGGCACGACGGTCGCCGTCGCGAGCGTACTGATCTATTGGCTGTCGCGCCGCCCGGTCCTCTACCGCAGGGTGAACGTTGCAACGGGTGTCGTGGCCATCGCGCTCGTCGCCGTCACGGGCCACTTCGGCGGCGACCTCACGCACGGTTCGACGTTCCTCTGGGAATACGCGCCGGGTCCGCTGCGCGCGCTCATCGGCGCCCCGCAGCGGCGGCCCGCTCCCGCGAGCGTGGCGGCCGCCGACGCCTATCTCGACGTCGTGCAGCCGACGCTCGTGCGCCGCTGCGGCGGTTGCCACAACTCGGACAAGCTCGAGAGCGGGTTCAACGTGGCCACGTACGAATCGACACTCAAGGGCGGCGACTCGGGCCGCGTGATCCAACCCGGCAAGTCCGACTCGAGCGAGCTCTACCGCCGCATCAGCTTGGATCCCGACGACGAGGAGTTCATGCCGGCGGAGCACAAGACGCCGCTGACCGCCGCGCAGGTCGAGATCGTGCGCTGGTGGATCGATGCCGGGGCGCCGCACGGCGTCCCGGTGGGCGAGACCAAGGTCGAGCCCGCGGTCGAGGCGCTGATCGCCGCGGAGCTCGGTCTCGGCAATGGCGTGGCGACCGCGAGCGCGGCGGCGGCGCAGCCCGCGAACGCCGATCCCGCGCTCGTCGAGCGCTTGTACGCGGCAGGTTTCCTCGTGCGGCAGCTCTCGCAGAGCGACCCGCAGTTGGCGGTGAGCGTTTACTCGCCGGGGTCGCGTGTCGGCGCGGAGCAGGTGGCCGCGCTCGAATCGGCCGGCGATCAGGTCGTCGAGCTGAACCTCCAAGATGCGGGGCTCGGGGATTCCGTCGCCGAGAGCCTCGCGAAGCTCACTGCGCTCGCGCGCTTGCGTCTGAGCCGCAACGAGATCACGGACCGCGGGATTGCGGCGCTCGCCCGTCTGCCGCGGCTCGAGCGGCTGAACATCTACGCGAACGCCGGCGTGACCGACGCGAGCGTCGACGTGCTTGCGAGCATCGCGTCGCTGCGCCGGCTCGACGTGTGGCAAACCGGGCTCACGGCCGAGGGCATCGTGCGCTTGCAGCAGCGCCGGCCCGATCTCGCGCTGCAAACGGGCGCCGAACGCGCGATTACAGGCGTACAGCCGCCGCCGGCTCCGACTCGGTAGCTCGCGGGCGCCCCCGGCCGCGCCCTGGGCCCGGTGTTGCGGTACATTGGTCGCCACGGAACCCTGGCGTCTGACCGAGATGCAAGATTTCATCCACTTCGTCGGCCGCTTTCACGTGCTCGCGCTGCACTTGCCGATCGGTATCTTGGTCGTGGCCGTGATTCTCGATTGGGTCGCGCGCGGTGAGCGCTATCGCGCGCTCGCGCGCGTCGCCCCGTTCCTCTGGACGGCGACCGCGATCAGCGCCGTGTTTACCGCGGTGCTCGGATACATGCATTTCTCCGAGGGCGGCTTCACGGGCACGTCGGCGAGTGCGCATCGGTTCTTCGGCACGACGCTCGCGGCGTTCAGCGTGCTCGTCTGGTGGCTCTGCGCACGGCGCGCGGACCTCTATCGCAAGGTCAACGTCGCGACCGGCATCGTCGCGCTCGCGCTCGTGACGATCACGGGACACTACGGCGGCAATCTCACGCACGGCGAGACGTTTCTCCTGCAATACGCGCCGTTTCGTACGGGCGCGGCCGGCGGCGATGCGCGCGGCGAGGATGGCCGCGCATACTCGGCCGACTCCAAGGTCGTCGACCGGTTATACGAGTCGGGCTTTCTCGTACGTCCCGTGTCGCAGACCGATCCGCGCTTGATCGTGAGCATCTACTCCCCGAGCGCGCGCCTCGCCCCCGAGCACATTGCCGCGCTCGAAGCCGCGGCGCCGCAGATCATCGAGCTCAACGTCCAGGATGCAGGCCTGGACGACGACGAGCTCGCGAATCTCGCGAAGTTCACGGAGCTCACTCGATTGCGGCTCGGGCGCAACGAGATCACCGATCGAACGGTGGCGGCGTTCGCCTCGATGCCTCATCTCGAACGGCTGAATCTCTACGCCAACACGGGCATCACGGACGCGAGCATCGACGCGCTCGCGGCGATCCGGTCGCTTCGCCGCCTCGACATTTGGCGCACGAAGATCTCGGAGGAGGGCATGGCGCGGCTCCGCGAGCTGCGGCCCGACCTCGAGCTGCAGGGCGAGACGACGACCGACGTGATCACGGGAGTCGACACGCCGGACCCGTCGGCTGCGCGCTAGCTACCGAGCCGCGAGCTCGACGATCCCGAGCGGCGTCAACGGCGGGCCCAAAGCTCCGGATTCCCGGCTACCCAGGCGTCCGCCGGTTTGCTCCACGACGGATGCACTTCGAGCATGAGCGCCTCCGCGCCGAGGCGGGCGGCGGCGGCCTCCGCCTCTGCCCGAGTCGCGGCGCCGATCACCGTGAAGCGCGAGCCGCTTTCCGGCTCGTCGAACACGGTGCCGATGCGCGGACCGGTCTCGCGTCCGCCCGGGGTTACGGCAACCACCGTGAACTGCAGCGCCCCGATCCGCCAGGGCGACGAGTCGCCGAGATCGGGGCGGCGCGCGGCCACGCGATTCACGGGTTCGTCCGTAAACTCTCGTTTGAGCGCCGACAGCTCGAGCAGCTCGCGGAGCAGGTCGGCGTTGCTCTGGTACGCGACGACGACGCGACCGGCGTCCTCCTCCGTCGCGTGCATGGTGAACCACCACACTTGCGTCGGGCTCGTCGTCGACTCGAGCGCGAGGTAGTCGTTCGGACACCCACGCCTGGTGCACATCTCGGCGAGCCGCTCTTCGATCGCTGCGTATCGCGCCTCGCCGCCTGGCTTTATCGTTTCGATGGTGATCTGCAGCAGCGCCGGCGGCGGCTGCGCGGAGAGCGACCCGGCCGCGAGCGCACCTAGCAGTAGCGCGAGGCCGGACACACGCACGGCGCTATTCCGTGCAGGTGGCACCGGCCCATTTGCCGGTGATCTTGAGCAGCGTGTTGACGCCGGCGGCGTTCACCTTCATCACGGCGGCGTACGAAGTGTCGCTCATGACGGTGAGCTCGGTATTCGCGGAGACGACGTTGCCCTGGACGGTGCAAGCGGCATCGAACGTGAGCTTGTTGCCGGCCGTCTTCACGTTGTTCGCCGAGCAGCTCGATTCGGACGACAGCTCGCGCATCATGGCCTTCACTAGATCTTGCGCGTCCTCGGGGCTCAGGCAGTCCGTGTCTTCCTGGGTGTTGGAGACCGGCGCGCCGGGCAGCGTGAGCTCCATCGTCACGTTGTACTTGCCGGGGCGAAGCGCGAGCTGCGCCCACGCGGCGGTCGCGACCAACGCGAGCAGGGCAACGGTCGCGAGAATCTGTTTGGCACGCATCGATGTTCCCTCGATAAAAAACGGAGACCGACACAGCCGCGCCGGTCTCCGCATTCTAAGGGCGTCTTGGGTCTAGGCCAGCGCCTTTTCGAACAGCACCAACATGCGGCTCCACGCGCGCTCCGCCTGCTCTTTGTCGTAGACCGCGGAGTCGGGCGGGCACCAGCCGTGCATGGCGCCGTAGACCTCGACTTCGGCGGGGAGCTTCGCTTTCGCGAACGAGTCCTTGAGCACCGTCTTCGACTCCGGCTCGCGCATGTCGTCGTTCGAGGCGACCGCGACGAGGAACTGCGCCTTCATCTGCGGGATCAGCAGGTGCGGGCTCTCCGGCGTATTCGTCACCAATCCGCCGCCGTGGAAAGAGCCGGCCGCGCCGACGCGTGCCGGCACCGCTGCCGCCGTGCGCATGACGATCGGGCCGCCCATGCAATAACCGGTCGTGCCCACCTTCTTGTTCTTGTCGACGGCTTGCTGCGTGTCGAGCCACGCGATGAACGCCTTTGCGTCGGTCGTGTGCGTCGTCGCATTCAGCGCCTGCGCGAGCGGCAGCACTATGGCACGCGTCTTCTCGTCGAACGTCGCGCCGTCGGGAACGACAGGGGCATGCTTGTTTCGGTAGAACGGATTCACGACCAGCACGGAATAGCCGGCCTCTGCGAGGCGCTTGCCCATCTGCCGGAATGCCGGGCGCAGGCCCAAAACGTCGGGCCACACGAGCACGGCTGCGTGTGCGCCCGTGGTGGGATGCACGAAGTAGCAATCGGCGGTGCCGTCCGGAGTCTTGATGTTGACCTCATTCTCCTTGACGTCGAGCGCGTCGGCTGCGCGCGGCAGCAGCATCGCGAGCGAGACGCCCGCCGCCAGCGTGCCGAGTTGGCGCCGCGACAGGTTCGCGTCGGCGTACTTCTTGAGGTCGTCGTCGTAATGGTCTTGATCGCACATGTTGTGGTTCTCCTCCCAAGTGAGTGATGCGCCGCGCGCACGAGGCAGCGTTGGCGAAAGACTATACCTATTCGTGCGCCGCGCGGCAGACGTCAGCCGAACCGGCCGGTGCGGTCGAGGGCTTGCGTGCCGCAAGTCGCTAGTCGCGCGGCAGCGCGCTGTCCAAGAATTCGCCCGAGCGCGGGCCGAGCGCCGCGAGCGCGGGCCGAGCGCCGCTCGATTTCCGTGTGCGCGGGCATCGTCGTTCGGGAGCTGCAAGACTTCAACAACGACAAGGGCAACACGCTGCCGGGTTTTTACGACATCCTGGGCAGGCGTTTTTGGGTTGGCGTGAGCTTTAGCTTCTAAACGACTGGATTTGGATGACTTGCGGCGGGCCTCGGCCCGCCGCTTTTTTGGCGCGCCGGGATCGCCTCTGTGGCATTTTGGCGCACTCGCCAAGACGACTGCGCTCCACTATGCTCGACCCGCAATATAACAATAACGAGGGTCGTGGTAATGCTTACCTACAGTGCCCAATCGATGCGCGAAGAAGGCAACGCGGCCCACGAGCGCGGCGCCGTTGACGAAGCGAGTGCGCTGTTCCGCAAGATCCTCGAGCTCTATCCCTCGAGCAACGAAGCGATCGACGCCGTGTTCTATCTCACGAGCGGCCACCGCCATCCGCCGCAAAGAGTCGAGCCCGTCCGCCAGAGCATGGCGTCCGAGAGCATTGGGAGCGCGTAGCGCCGACGCGCGCTACTTGCGGGGTTTCGGTTTCTTCGGGCCGCCGACGTCGTACGGGTTGTAGCCGGACTGCCGGGGCGGCTCCTTGGCCGGCGGCTCCGCAGCGGAGCCTTCGATGCTGAGCGCGTCGTTGGTCAGCGCTTTCAGGAGATCGAAGGTTCGATCCGTCTCGCCCGCGGGCGTGGTCTCTGTGTTCCACTTCCAGCGCGCCTGGCCGCGGTCGTCATGGTCGACGGTGCCGGTCGCGAACTCGCCCGTATAGTCGAGCGACACGCGAAAGCGATCGTCGATCTGGTCCGTTCGAGTGGGATCGAGCGCTTCTTCCTTGTCGGTCGAATTGTCGCGCGCCGTCTCGCGCTTGCCGCGGGAGTCCATGACAGAGATGTTACGTTGCACGACGCGCCTCGGTGCGTGACCGAGGTCACGGTCTCGGGTGGCCGCTGCACGGTTGTGGGGCGGCTTCTCGAGCGCTCGCGAGGACGCGTGCGTTTGCCGGCGTGAGACCCCGAGCGGTCGCAGCGGATCAGCCGGGCTCGATCGCGAGCTCGCCGGCGAGCGAGGGCGGCAGCTCGCCGTTGTCGTAGAGCTTCGGCAAGCTCGGGTCGGAGTTTTCCCAGACGAGCAGCATCGCTCGCTTGCGAGCGAAGCCTTGATGGCGCACATCGGCGGGCATCGCCGCGACGTCGCCCGGCCGCATCACGACCGTCGCACGCGACAGGCCCGTCAGCCGATCCTCCACCTTCCACTCGATCTGATCGCTGAGCTGTAGGAACCACTCGATGCGGTCGTTCGCGTGCTTGACCGGCATGATGTGCTCTTCGGTAGTGGGGCAGAACAGGCTGTGTCCGCAGACCGACGTGACCGACGGATTCCACGTCACGTCCGAGCGCGACAGATACGCGAATAAGTTGAACGCGTGCACCTCGTTTTCGAATCCAGGCTCCGCGTGAATCTCGGGCTCGTCTTGCGGCACATCGAGGAACGCGCGATTCACGGGATAGCGGTTGCGGTCGCTGCGCAGCGGCGTGTCGCCCGGTAAGCCGGGCATTCGTTTGCAGGCCTCGCGCGTCCGGCCGATCGCGGCCGTGTTGTGGCCGACCTTCTTGCCGATCCACGCGAGCCCGGTTTCCAGTGGCGCGGCGAACGGGTCGTATCCCAAGTTCGTCCAGTCGTGCAGGATGGCCTTGCAGGTCTGCATCGCGAGCTCGCTGTCGAAGCTTTCCGCGTAGTCGAGCCCTTGGTCTCTGTATGCCGAGTGATAGCGGCCGGCGTAGAGCTCGACCTTGCCGTAGAGGTTGCGCGTACCGAACACTTCGTCGAAGTTCACCGAGCCGTAGAAGAACTCCCAAGCGACGTCGCGCATCAGCGCTTGCAGGAACGCGTCAGCCGACATTTTGTGCGAGAGTTTCGTTCCGTTCGCGGTCCACTCGATGTGCGCGAAATACTCGTCGCGGAAGAACGTGAATCGGCCGAGCGTGAAAGCGAGATAGCCGGCGTCGTTCGGCGCCGGCAGCGTGCGTGTGATCGGGTTCAGGTGTAGCAGATCTCGGACCATTTCTGCACCGAGTGTGGACCGAGCATCGTTTGCAGCACGATCACTCCGACGGCGGGCGCATGGAAGCGATAGGCGGCGCCGCGCGGGAGCAGGGCCTGATGGCCGCGGCCGAGCTTCATGCGGCCCATCTTCTTGCCGGCGGGTGGGCCGTGAACCTTCACGGCTCCTTGCGCCTGGGCCGGAACGACGCTGGCGGCATCGTCGAGCTTCACTAGCTCGATTTCCACGACGCCGTCCATCACGAGCGCGAACTCGTCATGCGCCGCGCAGAACCAATCCGACGTGCCTTCCGCGCGCAGCGCTTCGATCACGTAGCGGAGGTTCTTGCCGACGACCACCTTCTCGTAAGCGGCGGAGCCCGCGCATACCTCGAACACGTTCGAGAATGCGTAGTTCTTCGGATCATCGTTGATGATCTCGATCGTGCCCTTGACGTAGTGGCGCAGCGAGCCGAACTTCGTCGTGAACTCGTTGTTGCCGATCCGCTGGTTCCGCATTCTTCGTTCGCCGGCCCGTTCGGGGGCGTGCCTTTGAGTATACTGCGTCGTCAATTCCGACACGCGGCACTTCAGTCGTGAGCGACGCCAGAAGCCTCCTTCGGCACCTCGACCTCAAGCATCTGCGTCAACTCATGGAGGTCGCGGACAAGGGCAGCATTCGGTCGGCCGCGGAGTCCCTAGCGATCACCCAGCCAGCGCTGTCGCGCAGCATCCGCGCGATGGAGGAGGAGCTCGGGGTCAAGCTCGTCGAGCGCGGGCCGCGTGGCGCGGAGCTCACGCCCGTCGGCACGCGCCTTCTCAAGTATTCGCGCATCATCGACGCGAACCTCGCGCTCGCCGAGAAAGAGCTGCGCGGCTTCCGCGACTCCCACAGCCGCATCGAGCAAATCACCTTCGGAATGAGCTGGCTCACGGAGGCGCTGATCGCCGGTCCGCTCATCGAGCGCGTATTGCGAACTCGCCAAGGAATCCGCCTGGCAACGAGCGTCGGCGACTATGAGTCGCTCGCGCCGAAGCTCATGTCGGGCCGGCTCGATTTCTTCATCGGGCCGCCGCCGATGGAAGGCCAGGTCGCGGGTATCACGACGCAGCCGCTGCGCGAGTTTCCGGCGGTCGCCGTCGCGCGCGGCGAGCATCCGCTCACGAAGCGGGCCGAGGTCACGATCGGCGACCTCGTCGGCGCACAGTGGATATTGCCCGCTGCAGGAACGGTGCCCCGGATCACTTACGACAACTATTTCCTCCGCCACGGCGTCGCAGCGCCGGAAGCGATGTTCGAAGTGCAGCCGCTGTCACCGGTGATCCGCAAGCTCATCTTGGAGTCGGACCTCGTCACGATCCTGCCGCTGGTCGTCGTGCAAGACGAGATCTCGTCGGGGTCGCTGCGCGTGCTGCCGTTCGATGACCAGATCGTGTTTCCGATCCATCTCACGGAGCGGCAGATGCGCGATCCATCGCCGGCACGCGACTACGTGATCGGAGAAGTGAAGGCGCTGTTCGCCGCTCTCGAAGACGGCGGGGACGCTCGGCGCACGGGCCGCAGGGCCAGCGCGCGCCGGTAGCGAGCTTCAGATCGGCGGTCCGGTTTCCGCGGCCACGCGCAGGCGTGGCGCCGTCTCCCTGAGGAACAGGCAGACGACTGCGCCGAACACGACGCCCGACAACGCCACGAACAGCACGTTCTGGATACCGTAATTCTGCGCGATGTAACCCGCGATCGACGGCGCGACGCCGCCGCCGAAGATCTCCCCCGAGCCGACGACGATGCCGATCGCGGAGGACACGAGCCCGACGGGCGCGGCTTCCGTCGCGATCGGTCCCGTGATGAGCGCGACGTTACCGAGGCAGAAGAAAGAGACGACGAACAGCGCGACGAACAGCATCGCCGGGTCGGCGCCGATCCCTGACAGCAGCCAGACCGAGATCGCCGAGCCCACGAAGCCCAGGATCGCGATCAGCTTGCGGCCGAGCACGTCGGACAGACCCGGCACGCCGAACTGGCCGAAGAATCCGCCGAAGCCAAGTGCCGACGTGACGAAGCCCGTCTGCGCGGGTGTGAGCTTGAGGTAGTCGACGAGGTAGCTCGGCACCATCGCACTCAGCACGAACACGCACGACATCGCCCCGAACAACGCGAGCATCGCGAGCACGATATTCCGGCTCTGCAGCACCGCGAGCCACTTTCCGCCGTGCTGCCCCGCGCCGATCAACTCGCCGCCTTGCGTGTCGCGCGGCTCGCGCAACACCATGAACAACAGCGCGCCGACGATGAAGCCCGGGATCGCGACGATCCAGAACACCCATCGCCACGAAGGCACGACCGCGAGCAGCTGGGTCGCTACGATCGGACCCAATCCCAAGCCGAGCAGCGCGAAGCCGGATTGCTGCAGACCTTGGTTGAAGCCGCGCCGCGCCGGACGCGAAGCGGCCGCGACGGCTGTGAAGCTCGTCGGGCAATAGGCGCCTTCCATCGCGCCCATGAGCGCGCGGATCAGGATCAGGCTGGTCATCGTGCTCGCGAGGCCCGACAGGCCGGACATCAGCGAGAACAAGAGGATCGCCGGGATCAGGATTTTGCGGTGTCCGATCTTGTCGGAGAGCCACCCGCTGAAGATCGCGAACACGCCCCACATGAGCCCAAGCGCGCCGACGATGTTGCCGAGGTCCTGATAATTCAGGCCGAGGTCCTCGGTCATGAACGGGAACAGCGGCGCGATGATCCACCTGTCGAGCCCCACGAGGCCGAAGCCGAGGCCGAGCAGCACGATCGCCTTCCACTCGTAAGCCGTATCCCATCGCCCGGTAGTGGCGGCCGTCGAGCCGGGGCGCGCTTGAACCATGCCTGTACCCTCGCGTCGTTCGTCGATTCGTCGTTGCTATTCGGCCACGCGGTCCGTAGGGCCGATCCGACGTGTATACGCGCGCTGCCCGCCACCGGCGACAAACCGGCACTCTCGGAGGCGAGATGGGTTTGTCGTCTGGAAGCACCGCGACGCGTATTTATCGTTTGGAGCGTTCGCTCCGAGGTGCACGTGGGCGGGTCGGGGAGGATCGGACTGCAGGTGCCTGCCGGGTGCTTTCGCACAACTACTTGGGGGGATCGAGAATGAAGAGGGAGTGCAAGGGCCTGTTGGCATCGGCAATCGCGTTGGCGCTGTTGCCCCAGACTCGAGTCTTTGCTCAAAGCCAAGGCCTCGAGGAAATCCTCGTGACGGCGCAGCGGCGCGAGCAAAGCCTGCAAGACGTACCGATCTCCGTCACCGCGGTGACGGGCGAAGCGATCGAGGAAGGCGGTTTCTCCGACGTGGAGGACATGTCGATCTTCGTTCCGAACTTGTTCATGCGCGACGCGTTCACGGGTCAGTCGATCATCGTGCGCGGCATCGGCACCTCGACCGGTAACGAAGCGTTCGAGCAGGCCGTGGCGTCGTTCTCGGACGGCGTCTACTACGGCCGCGACAATCTCGGCCAAAACGCCGTGTTCGACCTCGAACGCGTGGAGGTCGTGCGCGGGCCGCAGCCCACGTTCGCGGGGCAGAGCGCGACGGCGGGTGCGATCAACGTCATCACGCGCAAGCCGGGTGAAACGTGGGAAGGCAACGCGGCGGTCGCGTACGGCAACGACGAAGAGACCTCGTTCGACGTGGCGGCCGGCGGCCCGATCTCCGACAGGTTCGGCATCCGCTTCGCCGGGCGCTACTACGATCTCGACGACGCGGGCTACACGTCGATCGTCGGCAACGTTCCGCAGGGCGTCAAAGAAAATACCGCCGGGCGTCTGACCGCCGTCTGGCGTCCCACCGACAACGTCGACATCACGCTGAAATACGAGCACCAAGACGTCTGGCAGCGGGGCAGCGCGGGCGAATACACCGTCTGCGAGACGCGGCCGCAATACAGCCGCGCGAACGGCACGATTGCGCCCGGATTGCCGGCGCCGTGCGCGCTCGACGCGGTCGTCAACGGCTCGAACTTGAACGTGCTCGACGGTAAGCGCGGCACCGGCGGTTCGCAAGACATCCGCGCAACGGTCGACGCGCTCAATGCCGCGAGCGGGGCCGCTCCAGGCAGCGCGAACTATTGGGGCTACGACTCGGCCGGCGCGGTAGCGGGTATACAGGCGATCGCTTACGGCTTAAACAACGTGGCCGAGTACAACTATCCCGAGGACCGCGATTTCCAAGCGGACATTTTCCTCGGCGCGGTGAACTGGGAAATCGGCAACCTCATGCTGTCTTCGAACACCTCGCTCGTCGAGTACGACAAAGAGGATTGGCTCGATCCGGACGACAGTTCGTTCGCCGTCTTCAACGACCACCGCCTAGAGGACTTCAAGCAGACGGCGCAGGAGTTCCGTCTGACGTCGCCGCTCGATCAGACGTTCTCGTGGATGGTCGGCCTCTACTATCAACAGCACGACCTGCACAGCCGCATCGACGTCTACCTGCCGCGTCTGCTCGGCACGGCGGCTTATCAGCCCGCCGGCGCGCGCGCGGTCGGCTTCGGCGGCATGTTGACCGAGGATTCCGAGTGGCTGAGCGCATTCTTCGCGACGACTTGGAACATATCGGATGCGTTCCGCCTCAATCTCGGCGGCCGCTACCAGGACGCGAAGAAGGACGGCCGGTTACCGGCCGAAGCCGCATTCTTGGTCGGTCCGACGGCGACGAGCTTCAGCCCATTCGCGCCGATTCCCGTGGGGCAAAACGGCGGCACTCCGGCCGTCGGCACCGTGGACACCAGCGACTTCCTGCCGGAGGTCGGCGTCGAGTGGGACATGAGCGACAACGTGATGGGGTACGTGAAGTATGCCGAAGCGTTCAAGAACGGCGGCTTCGTGATGTCCCCGCCGGTCGGCGGCGGCCTGCCCGATCCGTTCACTTTCGCGCCCGAGTTCGCCGAGGGCTACGAGATCGGAATCAAGAGCCGGCTGTTCGACAACCGTGTCGAGTTCAATGCGGCGGCGTACACGACCGACTACACGGATCTGCAGGTCACGGTGTTCATCAGCGCGATCGGCCGGTTCATCACGACCAACGCGGCCGAGGCGCACACTCAGGGCATCGAGTTCGACGGCCGCTGGGCCGCGACCGACGCGTTCACGCTCGGTTTCGCCGGCGCGTTCGGATCGGAAGCCGTCTACGACGCGTATGACGGCGCGTCGTGCAACTCGCTCGAGGCGAAGTCGGTTCCGCCGCCGTGCCGCGCGGATCGTGCCGGCGTGAGCTTGCCGTACGCGCCGGAGTGGACCTTCTCGTTCAATCCCGACTATCGCGTGGCGGTTGGCACGAGATACGAGCTGCACTTCGGAGCGAACATCCGCTTCAGCGACGGCTATTGGCTCAGCGACAACGAGGATCCGCGCAACGAGGTCGGCTCGTTCGAGCGCAGTGGATCTGCGGCTCGGCTTGTCGCCGATGGACGGCAACTGGGAGGTCGCCCTGTACGGCCGCGACGTGACGGACGAGCGCCTCACCGTCGGCGGCCAGCCCGACTTCCAGCACAAGACCTCGGATCCCACCTTGTACGACGCGTTCGGCAACACGCGCGAGCGCGGCGCTCGGTACGGTGCTCAGTTCACGTATCACTTCGGTAAATAGGCTCGGGTTCCCCCGATTGCCGCAGGCCACGGAGGGCCTGCGGCATCCTCGATCCCTGCTAAGCTCGAACCACAAATGTTTACGCTCACTCGCTTTTTCGTCGCCGTCTTCGGCGCAGCCGCAGTCGCCTCCGCGGCTGCGCAGACGCCCGCACCGTTCAAATCCGTGACCGACGCGATGCTGCAAAAGCCCGATCCCGCCGACTGGCTGATGTGGCGGCGCACGCTCGACACCTGGGGCTTCAGCCCGCTGAAGCAGATCGACAAGAGCAACGTTGCGCGCTTGCGGATGGTCTGGACGCGCGCTCTAGGTCCCGGGATGCAGGAGGGCACGCCGCTGGTCCACGACGGGGTGATGTATTTCCCCAATCCGGGCGACGTGATCCAAGCCTTCGACGCGGCGAGCGGCGATCTCAAGTGGGAATACCGGCGTTCGCTGCCGACCGACCTCGCGGACTACTTCCCGGTGTCGTCGATCAATCGCAACCTCGCGATCTACGGCGACTCGATCATCGACACGAGCTCGGACGACTACGTGTTTGCGCTCGACGCGCGGACCGGCGAGCTCGAGTGGCAGACGAAGATCCTCGACTACCAGCACGGCGCGCAGCAGACGTCCGGGCCGATCATCGCGAACGGCAAGATCATCTCCGGCCGCGGCTGCGAGCCGGAGGGCAGCCCGCTCGCGTGCGTGATCACCGCGCACGATGCGCAGACGGGCCGCGAGCTCTGGCGCCGGCGCACGATCGCGGCGCCCGGCGAGCCGAACGGCGACTCGTGGGGCAGCTTGCCCGACGCAGAGCGCTGGCACGTCGGCAGCTGGCTCGTGCCGAGCTACGACCCCGCGCTCAACCTCGTGTTCGCGGGCACCTCGGTGACCTCGCCGGCGCCGAAGTTCGCGCTCGCGGGCAACGAGCTCAAATACCTGTATCACAACTCGACGCTCGCGCTGAACGCGGACACGGGCGAGATCGTCTGGTATTACCAGCACATCGTGGACCACTGGGATCTCGATCATCCGTTCGAGCGGCTGCTCGTCGACACCGTGGTCGCTCCCGATCGCGACGCGGTGACCTGGATCAACCCGCGCGTGCGCAGCGGCGAGCGCCGCAAGGTGGTCACCGGTATCCCGGGCAAGACGGGGCTCGTCTACACGCTCGACCGCGCGACCGGTGAATTCCTCTGGGCGAGACCGACCGTCGCGCAGAACGTCGTGAAGAGCATCGACGGCGCGACGGGCGAGGTGACGGTGAATCCCGAGACGCTGTTCGTCGAGATCGGCCAGGAGCGCGTCGTTTGCCCGACGGCCCTCGGCGGCAAGAACTGGCCGTCCGGCACGTACAGTCCGCTCGGCAATGTGATGTTCTTCCCGCTGCAGAACACGTGCGCGACCGTCTCGCCGACGCTGAGCCGGCCAAGCCCGGACTCGCTGTACGGCATCAAGACCGATCAACGTATCGCGCCCGGCGGCACGAACGCCGGCAGCATTTATGCGATCTCGGTGGAGACCGGCAAGACGCTGTGGACGCACGATCAACGCGCAGGTGTCTTGTCGCTGGTCTCGACGGCGGGCGGCCTCATCTTCGGCGGCGACACCAACGGGCGGTTCCGCGCGCTCGATCAAGCGACGGGCGCGGTGCTGTGGGAAGTGAACCTCGGCTCGCCGGTGTCCGGATACCCGATCAGCTTCGCCGTCGACGGTAAGCAATACGTCGCGGTCAGCACGGGCTCGTCGCTCACCGCGATGGGCGTCAACCGCCTCACGCCAGAGCTCAAGCCCAGCCTCGGCAACGCGCTGTTCGTCTTCGCTCTTCCTTGACAGAAGCTCCGCTGCGCCATGCCCGCTGCGCATAGCGGTGGGCGAAAAAGCATTGGCGCGCCGTCGCGGGACGGTAGCAAATAGCGCGACCACGAGGAGCTTCGAATGTCCAATCTCGCGCAGAATCAGTTTCCGCAAGAGCAGCCGCTCGACTCGCAGCGTTTCCGCCAAATCATGGGGCGCTTCGCCACCGGCGTCACCGTGATCACCACCACGATCGAGGATCAGGTCTACGGGATGACCGCGAACGCGTTCATGGCGGGCTCGCTCGAGCCGATGCTGTGCGTCATCTCGATCAACCGTTCGGCGCAGATGCATGAGCGCCTGATGCGTTCGGGGCAGTTCGGCGTCTCGTTCTTGAGCGAGTGGCAGCAGCACCTGTCCGCGCACTTCGGGGGCCGCAAGCTCGACAAGCTTCGCCCGGAGTTCACGTTTCTCGGCACGACGCCCGTGCTCACGCGCGCGATTGCGTCGCTGGCCGCCACCGTGGTGAGCACCGCCGAGTGCGGCGATCACACGCTGTTCGTCGGCCGGCTCACCCACCTGGAAACGGCTCCGGGGCGTCCGCTCCTCTTCTATGGCGGCCGCTATGCGCGCGTGGACTCCTCGAACGGCAGCGAGTCCGTCGATCCGCCCGAGTTCTGGTAGCCCGTCCGTTTCGGGCACGGGAGCAATGCCTTGCGGGCATAGCCGGTAACCAGAAAGCATTGGTTCGACTTCCGCCTTCTATGTCACAAGTACGACGCATCGCGCCGCCCGGAGAGGCGGGAGACATAGAACGAGCTCGGAGGGGGGGATGGTCGTCGAGGTCGCAGAGGCTCGCGCGCTATTCGAGCCGCGGGGTCACGTATCGCATCGCCAATCGGCTGATCGCGGGCAGTTCGTCGGCGTGCTGTTCCAGCGCCACCGCCGCCAGCTCTTGTGGTACTTGCTGCGGCTCACGTCGAGCCGCGACGACGCCGAAGAAATCGCTCAAGAGGCTTACCTGCGGCTGCTCCGCGTGGACGGTCTCGAATCGGACTCCGTGCGCGCGCGCAACTATCTGTTTCGAACCGCGACGAATCTCGTGCGTGACAACTACCGACGCCGCACGGCGCGCTGCGAGCAACAGCACGTGGCTCTAGAAGACTTGCAGCTCGAAGCGGAGGATTCGGCGCTCGACTGCATCGTCGATTCGCAGCTCGCGGCCGACATCGTGATCACGATTCTTCGCGACGTCTCGGCGCGTCCGCGGCAGGCGTTCGTCATGCATTTCGGCCACGGGATCACCTACGAGCAGATCGCGATGGAGCTCGGGGTGAGCAAGAAGACCGTCGAGCGCGACATCGTCACGACCCTCGAGATTTGCCGAGCGAAGTTGGCGCAATGGCGCGATGATTGAGCTTCTCGGTTTGCGTTGGAGTCTCGGGATGCACGGCGGTTTCTCATTGCGCTACGCCTTGAACGCGCTCGCGCTCGCGGCGGTCGCTCTGGACCGGTCCCGCTGCGGCGCAGCTGAACCTCGTCGGTTACTGGAACCCGCTGTTCCATGAGGACGTGGACGAGCGCATTCCGGGGCCGTCGATCGGCGACTACCTCGGCCTACCGATCAACGCGGCCGCGCGCTTGCGCGCCGAGAGCTGGGACGCGTCGCTGCTTTCGATGCCCGAGCACCAATGCAAGCCGCATCCGTCGACGTACGGCTTTCGCGGCGTCGGCGTGCTGCGCATCTGGGAGGATCGCGACGAGAGCACGCAGCAGCTCGTCAAGATTCACACGCACATCGCCTGGCAAGAGCAGCATCGCGAGATCTGGATGGATGGTCGTGCACATCCACCCGAGTACGCTCCGCACACCTGGCAAGGATTCTCGACGGGCCATTGGGAAGGCGACGTGCTCGTCGTCGAGACCACGCATCTGAAAGCCGGCTGGATCCGCCGCAACGGTCTGCCGCTCAGCGACCGCGCGACGATGACCGATCGATTCCACCGCTACGGCGATGTGCTGACGCACGTGTCGATCGTTTCCGATCCCGTCTATCTCACCGAGCCGCTCGTGAAAACCAACGGTTTCATGCTGTCACCGAATGGCACGATGACGCCGTATCCGTGCGAGCCCGTCGTCGAGATCGTGCGGGCGCCCGGCGCCGTTCCACACTATCTGCCGGGCCAGAACCCGTTCACCGCGGACTTCGCCAAGACCTACGGGCTGCCGGCCGAGGCCGCGCAGGGCGGCGCGGCCACCGCGCTGCCGGAGTTCCTGGAGTCGCTGCGATGAGCGCGTTTGGACTTCGTGTTCTCTGTGCGTTGCTCGCCGTTACCGCGGCGCCGGTCATCGCGCGGGCGCAGCCGCCGCCCGCCGGGCCGCCGCCCGCGCCGCAACCCTCGCGGCAATCCGCTCCCCTCGACCTCACGGGTCAGTGGGTGGCGATCGTCAACGAGGACTGGCGCTGGCGCATGGTGACGCCGCCGAAAGGCGACTACGCGAGTGTGCCGCTGAACGCAGAAGGGCGCCGCGTCGCGGACACGTGGGAGCCCGCGAAGGACGGCGCGTGCGAAGCGTATGGCGCGGCCGGGCTCATGCGGATGCCGACGCGTTTGCGCGTGAGCTGGGACGGCGACGAGACGTTGAAGGTCGAGACCGACGCGGGCCAGCAGACGCGCACGCTGAGCTTCAAGCCGGCCGCGGCGAGCGCGCCGCGCTCGCTGCAAGGCGCCTCGCGCGCGGAGTGGGTGCGTCCGCAGGCGCCGCCCGGCGGCCCCGGGCTCGCCGGAGCCGGAGGCGGTGCCGGTCGTATGGGCGGCTACCTCAAAGTCACGACGACGAATCTCTCGGCGGGCTGGCTGCGCAGGAACGGAGTGCCGTACAGCGAGAACGCGTCGCTCACCGAGTATTTCGATCGATTCAAGGCGCCGAACGGCGACGAGTGGCTGATGGTCACGGCGATCGTCGACGACCCGACCTATTTGAACACGCGCTTCGTCACGAGCTCGCACTTCAAGCGCGAGCCGGCGGGCGGGAAATGGAACCCCAAGCCATGCGGTGCCCGGTGAGAACCTTCGTAGCGATCGCGCTTGCAGCGGCGGCGCTCGTTTGCGCGCCGCCGTCGTCCGCGCAGCAGCGTGCCCGCGCCGTCGCGCCGCCGGCCGAGAAAATCGACGTCTGGCCCGTGCGCGACAACATCTACATGCTCGTCGGCGCCGGCGGTAACACGACCGTGCAGATCGGCTCGGACGGTATTCTGATCGTCGACACGAAGCTCGCCGCCGCGAGCGACCAGCTGCTCGCAGCGATTCGGCAGCTCAGCGACAAGCCGATCCGCTACGTCATCAACACGCACGTGCACGCGGACCACGTCGGCGGCAACGAGAAAATCGCAACGTCCGGCAGCACGATCGCGGGCGGCAACGTGTCGGGCGCGATCGCCGACGCCGGCGTCGGCGCGGCGGTGATCGCGCACGAGAACGTGCTCGCGCGCATGAGCGGGCAGCCGTCGCCGCCGCCATTCAGCGCCTGGCCGACCGACACGTTCTTCGTCGCGGAGAAGGATTTCTACTTCAACGGTGAAGCCGTTCAGATCTTGCACGAGCCCGCCGCGCACACGGACGGCGACAGCATGGTGTTCTTCCGGCGCTCCGACGTGATCAGCGCGGGCGACGTGTTCACGACGACCTTGTACCCCGTGATCCGATCAGAGGATGGCGGCGGCATCGACGGCGTGATCGCGGCGCTCAACGACATCATCGCGCTCACCGTGCCGGCCGAGAAGCAAGAAGGCGGCACGATGGTGATCCCGGGCCACGGCCGGCTCGCGGACGAGGCCGACGTCGTCGAGTACCGCGACATGGTCACGATCATCCGCGACCGCGTGCGCTCGATGATCGAGATGGGAATGACGCTCAAGCAGGTACAGGCCGCGCAGCCGACGCGCGACTACGACGGCCGCTACGGCGCCGCCGATGGATTCTGGACGACGGCGCAGTTCGTCGACGCGGTCTACAGCAGTCTCGCGGGCGGAGCGTCGGGCGGTAAAGCCGCGTCAGCGCGCAACTGAGCGAAGCCGGTGGGCAGCGCTTGCGTCGAACGGGAAGTTACGAAGAAAGCCAAGGAATTTGCGAAGCGATAGGAGGGTGATCAGTGGTTGCCAATCGAAAGAGAGCACAGAGCGCGGAGGACATCGGAGCGGTTCGCTGCGAGCGCCCGCAAAACGGTGCCGAGTACCTGGAGTCGCTGCGCGACGGGCGGGAGGTCTACATCTACGGGGAGCGCGTGAAGGACGTGACGACGCACCCGGCGTTTCGCAACACGGCGCGGATGACGGCGCGCCTGTTCGACGCGCTGCACGACCCGAAGCACAAAGACAAGCTTTTGTTACCCACCGACACCGACGGCAAGGGGATGACGCACGCGTTCTTCAAGGCCCCGAAGACGGTGGCGGAGTCGATCGCGGGACGAGATGCGATCGCCGAGTGGCAGAGGATCACGTACGGCTGGATGGGCCGCTCGCCGGACTACAAGGCGGCGTTCTTAGGCACCTTGGGCGGGAACGCCGAGTTCTACGAGCCGTTTCAGGCGAACGCGAAGCGCTGGTACACGTTCTGCCAAGAGCGCGTGCCGTTCGTGAACCACGCGATCATCCACCCGCCGGTGGACCGGGATAAGCCGCCCGATCAGGTGGCCGACGTGTGCGTGCACGTGGAGAAGGAGACCGATGCCGGGATGTACGTCTCGGGAGCGAAGGTGGTGGCGACCGGCTCGGTGCTGACCAACTACACCTTCATCGCGCACCACGGCCTCATCCCGCTGCAGGACAAGAAGTTCGCGCTGGTCTTCATGGTCCCCACGAACGCCGAAGGGGTGAAGTTCCTGTGCCGCACCTCGTACGAGATGACGGCGACGGTGATGTCGAGCCCGTTCGACCAGCCTCTGTCATCGCGCCTCGATGAGAACGACGCGGTGTTCATCATGGACAACGTGTTCGTCCCGTGGGAGAACGTGTTCGTGTTCGGGGACATCGAGAAGGCGAATAACTTCTTTCCGAGAACCGGTTTCTTGCCCCGGTTCGTGATCCACGGCTGCACGAGACTGGCCGTCAAGCTCGACTTCATCGCGGGTCTGTTGCTCAAGGCCGTAGAAGCCTCCGGCACGAAGGACTATCGAGGCGTACAAGCGAACGTGGGCGAAGTGCTCGCGTGGCGCAACATGTTCTGGGCCTTGACCGAAGCGATGGTGCGGGACCCGCGGCCGTGGAAGGGCGATTACTTACTCCCGAACATGGACCCGGGCAACGCGTATCAGATCCTCGCCACGATCGCGTACACGAAGGTGAAGTACCTGATCGAGCAGACGGTGGCCTCGGGGCTGATCTATCTGAACTCGCACGCCAAGGACTTCGCGAACCCGGAGATCCGGCCGTACATCGACAAGTACATGCGGGGCAGTAACGGCTACACGGCCGAGCAGCGGATCAAGCTGATGAAGCTCTTGTGGGACTGCATCGGGACGGAGTTCGGGGCACGGCACGAGCTCTACGAGATCAACTACGGCGGGAGCACGGAGGAGATTCGCCGCTACGCGCTGTTCAGCGCCATGGGCAACGGCAACGCGGCGAAGTTCAAGGGGTTCGCCGAAGCCTGCATGGCGGAGTACGACTTGAACGGCTGGACCGCCCCGGATCTCATCAATCCGGGCGACCTGTCGATGCATCGGAAGAGCTAGACGGCTATCCACGAGGGCGCCCGTTGTCGGGGCGCCCCGAGGCTCGCACGGACGCGAGCACCGGCGGCGTGCTACTTCGGCTTCTCCGCCTTCAGCATGCGCTCGATCTCTTGCACGTACTCGGAGTAGACCGACTGCGCAGTCGCATCGTCCTCGACGGCGGGACGCTTGCCGGGCTTGTCCATCAGCACTTGCGTCTCGGCGAATTCGTCGATGTGCCGGGCGTCGATGTGTTGGGCGTCGCGGTGTTGGGCATCGACGACCCGGGCGTTCGCGAGCTCGCGTTTTGTCATATGACAGTTCGCTCCAAAAGAGCGCGCTCCTTTGCTTCGGGTGCCGACACGCGCCGGCTGTAGGTGGAACGCGCGTGCATCGTACGCACGACGTCGGAGCGGCGCTTCGATGCGTGTCACGTTTCGAGCGGCCGCACGCAGGCCGAGCGCGTTCGCGGACTCAGCGCCGCCGTTGGAGATCCCGGCAATCTTTAGTTGGTTGGGCCTACGGCACTTGCGGCTGACACGATGCGCTCAGCAACTCGTAGTCGGCGCCCAAGGTATCCGTGCACGTGAGCGCCGCACTGGCAGCAGCGGAGACAGGGCCCGCCAACACACTTGAGGAGGCTTGGAGCCGGGCTCTGAGCCTCGGCTGCGAGAGCGAGCGCGCCCTCCACGAACGTCTGCTCGAGCTCAACGTTAGCGGTTTCCCGGAGGGAGAGGGCCGCTGCTGTACTCGCGGAGTTGACTATGTAGGAGCGCAGAACCCTGGCCAGGCCGCCATAGAGCACGAGCTCGCCGTGAACCGTGAGTCCGTCGAAAGTCGTATTGCTCGCGTGACCCCAGACGACGTTGCCCTCCACGTTCGTATCGGTGATCAGGACGCTGGCTGCGCCGTTGCCAGACGTGTAGGTGTTCACAATTCCCGTTATGCTGGAGTCCGAGATAGCAACACGCACCCAATCGTTGTGGGCCGTCACGTTGCCCACGATTCCACTCCGGACGATCTCGAGCAGGGAGCTTTCCCGATCGAACGAGACGGCTCCGGAAACCTGTGAGTCGACCAGCCGCAAAGTGCCGAAATTGCCGGAGCGCTCGTTCAGTGCCGTTTCTGCCGAGACACGGGACCGTTCGAGCGTCACATCGGTAGGCACGTCGGGTCCAGAGCCACCAGAGATGCCAGTCGCGTCCTGGCCCACGGCGGTGATTTCGGAGTCGAGTATCTCGAGCGAGTTATTCCGGAGCACCGCGACGTTTTGCGCCGCACCCGCGACGTGGATCGCGACATCGTGGAGCTGGGTCAGCGCAGCCGGAACAGGGGGAGCATCCGCGTTGAGGCCGGTAGTTCGAGCTCCACCGAGTTGGCTGTTCACGATTGTGAGGTCGCTGATTCGAACGTTGCCGAACGAGGTAACCGCTGTCTCGACGCCGTTGTCTGCGACGAGCATCGTGGCTCCCTTCCCCGCTCCCGCCACGACGAGCCCGGCAGGAATGCTGAGCGTCTGGTGCAGGATGAAGACGCCCTCGCCGATCGCCATGACGCAGGGCTGCGCAGGCCACTGCGGCGCGACGCACCAGGTGTCCCCCGAAAACGCGTTCGCCGCGGCTGTCACGGGATCAGTGTAGTCGCCGCCAGTCTTGGAGACCGTGACGCCGCCGCTAGCGATGACGGTGTCTTTGCGCACGAAGGCCGTGCGTCGCGCACCTGTGGCATCCCTGCAGCTCGAGTACTGACCCGGCTCAACCGGGAGCGTGCACACGCTCAACGTATCGGATCCGGCGAGATCGCTGGCCCGGTGCCAGACGTACGAAGGCCCCGAGACGACGATGAGCTGATTCGTCGGTATCTGGTACACGTAGCCGCGACAGGAGTCGAATGCCTGGTCGATGGCGGCGTTGTCTGGACAGGCGAGGACCAGACTCGCGACCGGTGTGCCGTGCGCGATGGCACCGCCAAGTAGTAATGCCAACGCCAATACGTATCGCATAACGACGCTCCTTCGTAGGGAGTGGTTCCCTACTAAGGCACTTGCGGCTGACACGACGCGCTCAGCAGCTCGTAGTCGGCGCCGAAGGTGTTCGTGCAGCTGAGTGTTGCACCAGCAGCCGGAGAAACAGGCCCCGCCAACACACTCGAAGAGGCCTCGAGCCGGCGATTGCCAACGCCTGGGGGTGTGGCAACAGCTTGTGCCCCCTCCACGAACGTCTGCTGAAGCTGAACGCCAGCATCTTCCGCGAGGGAGAGGGCCGGCGCATTCGCGGAATTGATGATGTAAGAGCGCAGAACCTTGTATCCGCCCTCGGCGAGCCCGAGGTTGCCGAGAACTGTGAGTCCATCGAAGGTAGCGCCGATGCGCCTAGCCGAAAGGCCGCCCACGGACGTATTAGTGACTCGGGCGCTGTATCCGCCGCCGCCGAGGCCCACGCCCTTGATGCTTGAGTCTGTGATGACGACTTCCACATAGTCGTTCTGGGCGTACACGTTACCCACGATTGCGCTCCGGACGATCTCGAGCAGGGAGCTTTCCCTGTCGAACCTGACCGCGCCGAATAGGTGCGAATCGACCACCCGCACGGTTCCGTAATTGCCGTAGGGCTCGGCGAGTGCCGTTTCCGCCGAAACCTTTGAACGCTCCAACGTCACGAACATGCCCTCCACCCCTGGATGACCCCCAGAGATGCCGGTTGCCTCCTGCCCCACTGCGGTGATCTCGGAGTCCAGGATCTCAAGCGAGCTCTTCTCGACGACTGCCACGTTCTGCGCTGCGCCCGCGACATGGACCGCCACATCATGAAGCTCGGTCAGTGCAGCCCGGAGATTAGCGGCGTTGGTATCGAGGCCGGTGGTTCGAGCACGACCGGCCTGACTGTTGATGATCGTGAGGTCGCTGATCCGCACGTTGCCGAGCGAGGAAACGGCCGTCTCGACGCCATTGTCGGCGACGAGCATCGTGGCTCCCTTGCCGTTTCCTGACACCGCGAGTCCTTCGGGAATGACGAGCGTCTGCTGGAGGATGAAGACGCCCTCTCCGATGGCCATGACGCAGGGTTGTTGTGGCCACTGAGGCGCCACGCACCACGTCTCCCCCGCGAACGCATTCGCGGCCGCCGTCACGGGATCGCTGTAATCCCCGCCGGTCTTCGACACTATGACACTGTTGCGACCGCCCGTGATGACGCTGTCCTTGCGGACGAAGGCGGTGCGTCGATTGCCGGCGGCATCTCTGCAGCTCGAGTATTGACCCGGTTCAACCGCGATCGTGCACACGCTCAGCGTATCGGATCCGGCTAGATCGCTGGCGCTGCGCCAGATGTACGACGGACCCGAGACGACGATGAGCTGATTCGTCGGTATCTGGTACACGTAGCCGCGACAGGAGTCGAATGCCTGGTCGACGGCGGCGTTGTCTGGACAGGCGAGGACCAGATTCGCGACCGGTGTGCCGTGCGCGATCGCACCGCCCAGCAGTAATGCCAACGCCAATACGTATCGCATAACGATGCTCCTTCGTAGGGAGTGGTTCCCTAAGGCACTTGCGGCTGACACGACGCGCTCAGCAGCTCGTAATCGGCGCCGAAGGTGCCTGTGCAACTGATCGTTGCATCAACAGACGAGGAAACAGGCCCCGCCAACACACTCGAAGCCGCCCGAAGGCTCGCTTTGGCCTCGACCGCGACCGCGAGCGAGCCCTGCACGAACGTCTGCTCGAGCTGAGCGCCAGCGCCTTCCCGGAGCGACAGGGCCGCCGCAGTACTCGCGGAGTTGATGATGTAAGAGTTCGCTACGACCTTGTACTTGCCCGCGGTAGATCACGAGCTCGCCTTGAACCGTGAGCCCATCGAACGTAGCCGTCCGTTGTGCCCGGTCGCCGATAGGCCGCCCTCTACGCTACGTATCGGTGATCTGAGATCGCTGCCTCCTCCGGAGCCGCAAGGTATAAGCGCCCACCCCCCCTTTGATGCTCGAGTCCGTAATGGCAACTCGCCACGAAATCGTTTGCCGCCGAACACGTGGCCCACGATCTCGCTCCGAAGGATCTCGAGTAGGAAACCTTCCTGGTTGTAGTCAGACCGCTTCCGGAAATGTGCGAGTCGACCAGCCGCATCACGCCACAGCAGATATACGGGTCGTCCAGCGCCGTTTCCCGCCGAAACACGGGAGCGCTCGAGTGTCACACTGCTGGTGCCGTCCGACGGCCCGAGGTCTCCGAAGATGCCGGTCGTGTCCTGCCCTACGGCGGTGATCTCGGAGTCCAGGATCTCGACGGAGACATTCTTGAGCATCGCCACGTTCTTTGCCGCGCCCGCGACATGGATCGCCACATCGCGAAGCTCGGTCACCGCGAGTCCCGAGTCCGGTCCTCGTGCGTCGAGGCCGGTGGTTCGCGCGCCGCCTGTCTGGCTGTTCACGATGGTGAGATCGCTGATCCGAAGGTTGCCGAACGAGGAAACCGCCGTTGCGATGCCGTTGTCGGCGACGAGCATCGTGGTGCCCTTGCCGTTTCCTGACACCGCGAGTCCTTCGGGAATGACGAGCGTCTGCTGGAGGATGAAGACGCCTTCGCCGATCGCCATGATGCAGGGCTGCGCCGGCCACTGCGGCGCGATGCACCAGGTGTCCCCTGCGAACGCGTTTGCGGCGGCCGTCACGGGATCGCTGTAATCCCCGCCGGTCTTCGACACTATGACGTTGTTGCGACCGCCCGTGATGACGCTGTCCTTGCGGACGAAGGCGGTGCGTCGCGCACCTGTGCCATCCCTGCAGCTCGAGTACTGGCCCGGCTCAGCCGGGAGCGTGCACACGCTCAGCGTGTCGGATCCGGCGAGATCACTGGCCCTTCGCCAGATGTACGAGGGCCCCGAGACGACGATGAGCTGATTCGTCGGTATCTGGTACACGTAGCCGCGACAGGAGTCGAAGGCCTGGCCGACGGCATTGTTGTCTGGACAGGCGAGAACCAGATTCGCGACGGGTGCGCTGTGCGCGGCCGCGCCGCCAAGTAGTAACGCCAAGGCCAATGGGAATTTCATATCGACCCTTGTCCCGCGAGCTTCGAAAACCGTCTGCGCTCGATTCTTCGCGTAACGATGGTGTGTCGATATACGTACTTCCCGCCGCGCTTCGGTGTCCTGGGTGACCGCGAGGTTTGTGGTATGACGCGGGTAGGGTGCGCACCGTGGTACGTGGGACGCCCGAGCGGTGCGTCGATACGCGCGACGTGGCGGGCTGAGCAATTCGCCGATCGACGTGCAGTATCGCGGCAACCTCTAAGCCCGCGGTGAAGCGGCGCATCGCCGTGCGGCTACGCCCGCCGGTGCAACTGCCGGTCTCGGAGGTCGGCCGAGGCAGGGAGCCGGCTCAGGACTGCTTGCGCGCCTTGCCGCCGGGCGCCGACACCATGAGCTTGATGAGCTCCTCGGTAACCTTCGGCTCCAGGCCCTCGGTGTGGCCTTTGTCCATTCGAATCACGTCTGCAACGACCTTCTTGCCTTTGCAGCTCGGATAGACGAACTCGTGCGCGGTTCCGGGACGCGCCTCGCGTCCCCAGCTCGGCGGGCGTCCGGGGCTTGCGCCCGTGACGTAGCCCTTTCGTTCGTCGACGATGTCGGAGCGGCGCTCGCGCGCCGAGCAGCGATACTTCTCGGCCCACGGCGATGTCTCTGGCAAGCCCGTGATCTCGAGCTCACCCGAAGTGAAGACGTAGGAGATGTCGCACGACGGCAGCGAAGCGACTCCGGGCCGAGGCGAGCTCGCGCCGCCGCCGGCAAGCGCGGGCGGGGGACCGTTCGGACCGAAGAAGTCCGGCGCAATCTGCGCAGGACCGATGCGGCCGCCCGAGAGGCTCAGCCAGCCGTCGACCTTGTCCTTGAAATAGTCCGTGCAGACGATGCGGTTCGACGTCATGCCGCCCTGCGAGTGGCCCGCGAGCCAGAACGCTTTGATGTTCTTCCGGCCGACCGCGGCGAACACGAAGTCGACGATGTTGCGCAGGTATTCGTCGTCGCCCTCGGGCGTCCACATGCGCACGGGCGGTTGCCCCGGGAAGATCGCAGCGGAATTCGCCGCCGTCGGCGTCGCGATCACGAGCCGATACTTCTCTTTGTAGTCGAGCGCCGGGAAGTAGTGCCGCTGCCAGTTCCCGATCGACCCCGCGCCGTGGATGCTGAGGATGAACACGACTTTCTCGTTCGGCTCGAGGTCGCACGGGTAGTCGAGGAAGAACTTGCGGCCGGTCTTCGGCTCGGTCGCGTTGCCCAGCTCGCCGAGCAGCGCGGGCGCGCACGCCTCGGCGCAATGTTGCGCCGGCGGACTCTCGCATGCGACGCCGGCTAATGTCGTCGCGTGCGCGGCGCCGACTGCGGCCGTGAATGCGACGAGGACTGTGCCCGCGAACGCGAGCGGTTCGACGCAGGAGCGCGCGAGCTTCATGGCAGTCCCCCCGGTTGCCTCGAGAGCTTACGTTATAGCACATAGCGTTCGCCGTCGCAGAAAGGGCGTCGCCCGCGATCTGTCACGATGCTGGTCCGGTCTGCCGAAGCACTTGAAGCCCAGGCTCCTCCTGGGTTCCAGGCCGGATCGGGTGTTCGAGCCAGGGCGCGGCGCGGACCACGGCCGGTCGACATCGACTAGTATTCACGGCGCAGTGATCAAAGCATTCCGAGGTGGTGATCTTCTATGTTGTTGATGGTAGAGCTCGCGTTGGTGTTCGCTCTCATCGTCTTGAATGGGTATTTCGCGATGTCCGAGCTCGCGATCGTCTCCGCGCGCCGCGCGCGGCTCCAACAGCGTGCTGATGCCGGCTCGCATGGCGCGCGGGTCGCCCTCGAGCTCTCCGACCATCCGACGCGTTTTCTGTCGACCGTGCAAATCGGCATCACGTCGATCGGAATTCTCGCGGGCGCATACAGCGGAGCGACGTTTGCGGACCTGCTCGCCTCGCGCTTCATCTTGCGAGGCATGCCGCCGAACGTCTCGGAACCGCTCGCCATCGTACTCGTGGTGCTCGCACTGACGTACCTGTCGCTCGTCGTGGGAGAGCTCGTTCCAAAACGCTTTGCCCTCGTGCATCCCGACGCGATCGCGAGCCGCGTTGCACCTTCGATCAAGATGCTGGCGCGCATGACACACCCGGTAGTCACCGTTCTCCAGGTGTCGACCGAGGGAATCTTGCGCGTGCTCGGCGTGCACGCCGAAGCGCGAGGCCGCGTGACGGACGAGGAAATCAATGCCTTGGTCGCCGAGGGCACGCACCAGGGGCTCATCGACCCCGCCGAGCGGCAGATGGTCGAGGAGGTGCTGCGGCTCGCGGATCGGCCGGTGCGCACGATCATGACCCACCGGCGCGACATCGTGTGGTTGGACGTGGCGGATTCCGTCGACGACGTGCGCGTCAAGATCGCCGACAACGGCTACAGCCGCTTTCTGGTTTGCGACGGCAATTTGGATGATTGTCTCGGCTACGTGCGCACGCGGACGATCGTCGACCGGTTGCTCGCGCAAGCACCGCTCGAGCTGCGTTCGATGATTCGCGAGCCGCTCAGGATCGACGCAAACCTCAAGACGCTCGAGCTCATGGCGATGTTTCGGCGTGCGCGACCCCACATCGCCGTGATCGCGGACGAATATGGCACGACGCTCGGGCTCGTCACGCCGGCCGACGTGCTGGAAACGATTGCGGGCGACCTCGCGGAGGATGCCGCCGGGCGCGGTCAGGTCGTTCGACGCGACGACGGCTCGTGGATCGTCGACGCGCAAATCGAGCTCCAAGATCTCGAACGGGCGCTCGGTGCGGGAGGGCTGGCGCTCGGGGCCACGTTCATGACGTTGGCGGGCCTGATCCTCGAGCAACTCCAACGCATTCCTCAAGTGGGAGAGGTATTGGTGGTCAACGGCTGGCGACTCGAAGTCGTCGACCTCGACGGGAATCGGATCGACAAGGTGATCGTGAGTCGACTGTCCGGGCGCGCCGCTCGGGTGTAGATCGACGCATCAGAGGCGGATCGATACTTCGCGGCTAACGGTCGACGACACTGGGAATGGCAGCGCGGCGCCGAGGCGCGCTAGCGCGCCCGCCTGATCTTTGGTGCCGCACTTGGTCAAGTCGATGGCGGCGATGTAGCCGGCGGCGTTGAGCGTGAAGCTCACGACGCAGTTCCCGCCCTGAGGCGTCAGGTCGTGTGTCTCGATGTGCCGTTCGACACGCTGGAGATCCTGCGCCGTCTGAGCCCGGACCGCGGAGGCGGTGATCGCAATTCCGAAAACCGCAAGCGCGCACATCGATCGAGTGTTCATACTCCGATCGTAGCGCGTCCGTTGGTCGTCGCGTAGCACGATTCGACGCCGCGATTTCTGCGGGCGCAGTGCACAGGAAGCGCTCGGCGTCTTTCGCCGGACGGTGTTAGCATTCGAACGATGCTGAGAGCACTGAGCATGGGGTTGGGTTTGCTACTACCCGGCGTCACGCTGGCCAACGACTTCCCGACGCAAGCGCGCGTGGAGTTCGTGCTCGGCTGCATGGACGAGCAGGGCGGCCAGAGCTACGACACTCTCTACAAGTGCGTCTGTTTGGTGGATGCGATCGCGGCAGAGATGACCCACGAGGAGTTCGTCGAAGCGCAGGTCTTCAGTCAGCTGCGATCGACCGCCGGCGAGCGGGGCGGCGTGTTCCGCGATCCCGATCAGGCGCGAGCGCTGGTCGAGAAGCTCGACGCCGCGATCGAGCACGGCAAGGCCAAGTGCTTCATCCGTAAATAGGAAAGTCGCGCCCGACAGCTATTTTCCACCGCTCTCAATCCGCTCTAGTCGGGCGGCGAACGAATCGCCGCTCGACTCCGACCCGCTCCCAGTAGCTTGCCCTGCGCCCCGGGCACATAATGTCAAATGCTCGGGGGAGCAGCTGCCAGCCCTATATCCGACCGAACCCTAACTAATAAGGAGAGCGGGATGGACTCGAAGAGGTTTGTGATAGCGCTCGCGTTGCTTGATGCCTTGTTTCGCCGGCGCCAACGAAGACGTTCAAAAGCTGATCGCGGATTCGAGCAACTGGGCCATCTGGGGCGGCAACTATGCCGGGACGAGATACAGCGAGCTCGCTCAGATCGACAAGAGCAATGTCGGGCGGCTCCAGCCGGTGTGGACGTTCTCCACTGGTGTGCTGCGCGGTCACGAAGGCGGTCCGCTCGTCGTCGGCGATACGCTCTACATTCACACGCCGTTTCCGAACAAAGTCTTTTCGATCAACCTCGCCGACCAGACGATCAACTGGGCCTACGCGCCGAATCAGAACAGCGACACGATCCCGGTGATGTGCTGCGACACCGTGAACCGCGGGCTCGCATACGGCGACGGCAAGATCTTCCTCCAGCAAGCGGATACCAAGCTCGTCGCGCTCGACGCCAAGACCGGTGCGGTGGCCTGGACGGCGACGAACGGCGACCCCGCGAAGGGCGAGACCAACACCAACGCGCCGCTGGTCGTGAAAGACAAAGTGATCACGGGCATCAGCGGCGGCGAGTACGGCGTGCGCGGCTTCGTCGTCGCGTACGACATCAAGACCGGCCGGCAAGTCTGGAAAGCCTACAGCGTCGGCTCGGATCAGGAGCTCTTGGTCGATCCGCGCAAAACGACGAGTCTCGGCAAGCCGATCGGCACGAACTCGAGCTTGAAAACCTGGCAAGGCGAGCAATGGAAGCTAGGCGGCGGCACGACGTGGGGCTGGTTCACTTACGACGCCGCGCTCAATCTCGTGTATTACGGCAGCGGCAATCCGGGCACCTGGAATCCCACGGTGCGGCCCGGCGACAACCGCTGGAGCATGGCCTTGTTCGCGCGCGACGTGGACACGGGCATGGCGAAGTGGGTGTACCAGATGACACCGCACGACGAGTGGGATTACGACGGCGTCAACGAGAATGTGCTGGTCGATCTCGAGGTCGGCGGGAAGATGCGCAAAGGTCTCGTGCACTTCGATCGCAACGGTTTCGGGTACACGCTCGATCGCGAGAACGGCGCGCTGCTCGTCGCGGAGAAATTCGATCCCGCGGTGAACTGGGCCACGCATGTCGACATGAAGACGGGCCGCCCGCAAGTCGTCGACAAATACAGCACGGGCAAGAACGGACAGGACTTCAATACCGAAGACATCTGCCCCGCGGCGCTCGGCTCGAAGGACCAGCAGCCGGCCGCCTATTCGCCGCGCACGAAGCTGTTCTATGTTCCGACCAATCACGTGTGCATGGACTACGAGCCGTACGAGGTCGAGTACGTGGCGGGGCAGCCGTACGTCGGCGCCGTGCTCACGATGTTCCCCGCGGGACAGGCCACGAAGGATGGCACGACCAATCTCGGCAACTTCATCGCGTGGGACGCGAGCGCAGGCAAGATCAAGTGGTCCAACTCGGAGCCTTTCTCGGTGTGGAGCGGGGCGCTCGCGACCGCCGGCGACGTGGTGTTCTACGGCACGCTCGAAGGGTACTTGAAGGCCGTCGATGCGACGACGGGGAAGGAGCTCTATCGCTTCAAGACGCCGTCCGGAATCATCGGCAACATCAATACCTGGACGCACCAGGGCAAGCAATACATCGGAGTGTTGTCCGGCATCGGTGGCTGGGCCGGAATAGGAATGGCCGCCGGGCTCGAGGAGTCGACAGCCGGTCTCGGCGCCGTCGGCGCGTATCGCTCGTTGAGCAAGCACACGCAACTTGGCGGAGTGCTGACGGTGTTCGCGCTTCCATAGCCTCGTTTTCGCCGCTGCGATGAACCGGTGCACAGCGTTCGTGCTGTTCGTCGCGGCGGCGGCCCTCGCCGCCGTGGACGCCAGCCACGCACAGGAGTCGGGGGCGGCCAAGCCCTACACCGTCGAATGCGCACCCGATCCCGACGAAGGCGGCGCGACGGTTTGCCGCGTCGACCGTGCGACGTACGTCGGTTGGCGCACGTTTCACGCCATTTGCCACACCTGTCACGGCCAAGATGCCCTCGGCAGCTCGTTCGCCCCGGATTTGACTGCGCGCGTGCGTGAGATCGACAAGGCGACGTTCTTGAAAGCCATGAACGAAGGCTTTACGGGGCAGATGGGTGTGATGCCGCCGTGGAAGCAGGATCCGAACGTCAACAAGTACTTCGAGGAGCTCTGGTCGTACTTGCAGGCGCGGGCCGACGGCGTGCTGCTGCCCGGAAGACCCAAGCGGTTTCCGGTTCAACCGTGAACGCGCGACGCGCACTCGCTCTGGTCGCGGCGGCGTTGCTCGGCGCGCCGGCCGGCGCGCAAGCTCCGGATCACCCGCTCAAGGTTTGCGCCGATCCGAACAACCTGCCGTTCTCGAATCGCAGCGAGCAAGGGTTCGAGAACAAGCTCGCCCACGTCTGGGCGCGCGAGCTCGGCGTCGAGCTCGAGTACACCTGGTTCCCGCACCGCCGCGGCTTCGAGCGCAACACGCTGACGGCGGAAGATCCCGAGCGCGGCGGCTATAAATGCGACGTCATCGTCGGCGTGCCCGACGGCTACGACCGGGCGATGACGACACGGCCGTACTACCGCTCGACGTACGCGCTCGTCTACGTCGCGGGCGGCGAGCTCGACATCCAGGACGCCCAAGGTCTGATCGATCTGCCGCGCCCCGTTCGCGACGCGCTGCGCATCGGCGTGTTCACGCCGGGTCCCGCGGCCGAGTGGCTCGCGCGCCATGATATGTACGACCAAATGGTGCCTTATTCCGCGCTCGACGGGGATCCGGACGTGTACCCGGGGAAGATCATCGAGAGCGAGCTTCTCGCGGGGAAGCTCGATGCCGCGATTCTCTGGGGACCGATTGCGGGATACTTTGCCGCTCGCGCGGAGCCCAAGAAAGTCGCCGTCGTTCCGTTGCGTTCCGAGCCGGGTATCCAGTTCGAGTTCGCGATGGCGGCCGGAGTGCGCTTCGGCGAGCGCGAGTCGCGCGCGCGGTTCGAGGATCTGATGACGCGCACCGCCGCGGAAACGACCGCGCTCTTGGCCGAATACCACATTCCGATCATCGAGGAGCCCGCGGAGCTCGTCTACGTGACGAACGAGGACGCCGGCACCGTCAGCGTCATCTCGACGGTCACGCAGAAAGTGATCGGTGAAATCGACGTCGGCACGCGGCCGCGCGGCGTGGAGGTCGACCGCGACGGCGGGCGCGTCTACGTCGCGCTGTCCGGGTCGCCGAAGTGCCCGCCGACGATGCCAGACGAGGAGTGCGCGAAGCTCGGCGCCGACAAGAGCAAGGACGGCATCGCCGTCATCGATGCGCGTCAGCGCGCCGTGCTGCGCATTCTTCCGGGCGGCTCGGATCCGGAAGAGTTCGACGTCGATGCGGCGGCCGGTCGACTGTTCGTCTCGAACGAGGACGCGGGAGTGCTGGCGATCGTCGATCTTGCAACCGGCGACGTGTTGCAAACCGTCAAAGTGGGCGGCGAGCCCGAAGGCGTGCGCCTACGCCCGGATCGCGCCGCCGTGTACGTTACTAGCGAAAGCGATCACGCCGTGACCGTCGTCGATGCCAAGAGCGGAGCCGTGCTCGACAGCATCGACGTCGGCTGGCGTCCGCGCGACTCAGTTTTCTCCGCCGACGGCTCGACCGCCTACGTGTCGTCGGAGCACGGCGGCAGCGTGGCCGTCGTCGACGTCGCCACGAGCAAAGTGCGGGAGACGATAATGCTGCCCGCCGGCTCGCTGCCGATGGGTCTCGCGCTGTCGCCGGACGCGCAGCGTCTCTACGTCGCGAACGGCCGCGCGCGGACGGTCTCGGTGATCGATCTCGCGACGTCGAGCGTCGTCGCCCAGGTACGCGTCGGGGCTCGCCCGTGGGGCATCGGTGTAACGTCCGACGGCAAGTTTCTGTACACGGCGAACGGATCCTCGAACGACGTTTCGGTCATCGACACGGCGTCGCTGAATGTCGTATCGACGATTCGCGTGGGAAAGGCGCCGTGGGGCATTGCGATTGGCCCACCGCCGGGCGCGCCGCCCCGCTGACGCCTCACGCCGCCCGAGACTGTTGCGTCACCGCTCTCGCGGCGCCTTGGCGACGTTGTTGCCGACCCAGTCGATCATGAGATCTGCGATCTCGAGGTTGTTCTTGTCGAGCATCATCATGTGCGTGACGCCGAGCATGCCGATCTCGTCGAGCTTGAGGTACTCGGCCCGGGCGGTGCCGAGCTTCTCCGCGCGTCGTGCGTTGATGGCATCGACCGTCTCCTGACACTGCATGCTCGTCGCCGTGTAGTCGCCTTTGAGTGCGAGGTAAGGGATCCCATCGAAATCCGCGGCCGTCAAGCCGCTCTGCGGCAGCGAGCAACCGCCCTCGACCGTGATGAGCGCCTTCACGAGATTCAAGTGGCCGCGCTCCTTGAGGATGCGCACCATGTGATGGCCCATGATTCCGGACTGCGAGTGTGTGGCGACGATCGCGCCGCCGAGCTGCTCGACGAGCGTCGCCAAGTTCTGCGGCGTCCAGGTGTTTTGGGGCGCCAGCGCTTGCGGCGTGCAGGTCATGCACGTCGAGCCGGGCAGCGTCGCCTCAGCGTTCGGCACGAGCTGCTTGTAGTACTCGTCCACGGCCGCCATCGGAAACTGTGGAGCGACGTGCGGCTGGGTCGCGGTGAGGAGCTCGGGGTCGTCGCTGGCGCCGTGCAGAATCAACCGGCCGTTGGTCACGTTCGAGCCGGCCGGAATGAGGTGCCCGAACCAGGCCGTCCATGCGCCGTTGTTCGTGATGCGCTGGATCGCCGGGAGGAGCTCGGCCGCGCCCGACGCATCGCCGGCCGTCAATCGCGCCTCCGCCTCGTGGATCACCGATTGGTCGAAGCCCGAGCGCCCGCGGCCGGATTGATCGACGACGTAGGTCGAGATGCCGTGCCGCACGAAGTAGGGATACCAACCCTCGCGCCCGTCGGGCGTGGACTCGAGCGCCGCGCCGGTGTGAGTGGAGCCGTGCACCATGATGACGGGCCAGCCGGGTGCCGATCGGCGCGCGGGTATCTGAAACTGCACATACATCTGGCCGATCGTGATCTGCTGCGGCGTCGGGGCGGGCGGCGGCTGGCCCGGCGGTGCGACCGGTGTCGCCGCGTACTCCGTGATCTTGGTGACGCCGCCGACGAAGAAGCTCCCTTGGTCTTCGAGCGTGACGGGTCCGCCCATGAAGCGGTGCGGTGGGTCCGCGTCGGCGGAAAGGCCATAGGTAGCGACGATTAGCGTGAAGGCGGCGGTTCGCATCTGCATGGTCGAGTCTCCGTGCAAGCCCGCGCGATCATGCGGCCGGGGCGCCGCGCCGCGCAAGCCGCTGTCAAGGTGTACGGAACGCGACCACGTAGTCGCCGCTACCCCATGCGTCGCCGCCGCCGACCGCCATCGGCAACGTACTGCGTGCCCGACTGCAAGCGATAGCTCATCGGCGTAGCCTTGCGCGGCGAGAACGCTCTGCGGCTCTACACCTCGTTCCACCGCGAGGCTCTGTGTTGCGCTGAGCGTTCCTCTTCAGAACAGGCACAGGGGGTTCACGGGGGCCGAAGTACCGCCGGGCAGCCGCATCGGTGCCGTCGTCAATAGAAAGTCCCAGCGCTTCTCGCGGCTGCACGTTTCCGCGAGCGTCGTCAGCGCCGGCCAGTCCAGAATCGGCAGGCCCATCGAGGCGAGCGCGATCATGTGCATGGCCGACGGGAAGCGTTCGCTCGGATAAGGCAGCTTCTCGATGCAGTCACCGCCGTAGATGGCGACTTCGCGTTGATGCATCCACTCCGCGCACTCGGCGTGAAAGCCCGCGCGAGGGTAAGTGTCCTGGATGCCCCGTTCCTGTTCCATGCGTTCCATGCCGGTCCGCACGAGGAGCGCGTCGCCGGACGAGACGCGCACGTTCTGCCGCTTCTCCGCGGCTTCGAAATCGGCGACGGTCACGTATTCGTTCGACTCGTACCACGGCACGCCGCGCGCGGCGGCGACATCGAGCAACACGCCGCGCGTGAAGACGCCTTGCCGCATCGCGTAGATCGATCCCCACTGAGCGCCATCCGCGGTCATCGTGGCCGAGCGCTTGCGTCCGTTGTAAAGCGTGTCGTCGAACGTGAAGTGGGAGAGCGCGTCGAGGTGAGTGATCGTCATTCCGTGCGGCGCCATGGTGAAGTAGTCGCTGATGCCGGGCGAGTTGCCGTTGTACGTGATCATGAGCTGGACGGGGTGCGGGTCGACCTTGCTCGCCGTCTTCGAGATGTCTCGTCCGATCGAGACGACTTCGCCGGTTTTCACGAGCTGCGCCGCGGCGATCCGTTTCGCAGCGGTGATGTAGTTCATGGTGCCGAGCTCGTCGTCCGCTCCCCACCTTCCTGAGTTCGAGCAACGCTGGAACATCGCCTCGAGCTCGTCGTCGGTAAGATCTTTCGCCCGGCTCGTGGCTCGCGGCGCACGGGAGCGGTCCTGTCCCGAGTCCTCCCGAGTCTGTTGAGTCGCCGCCGTTCTGGACAAGGCCGCAGCAAACAGACCCGCAAAGGCCACGAATCCGCGGCGTGTAACGATGCTCATACAGTTTCCCCCTCGGCGGAGCCCGTCCGCCACGCCGGTAGTATCGCCGATTCCGCTGCCCCCGAAGGTTCCCGGCGGAATTCGCATCCGGTAAAGCACGCCAACCTCCGGGCACGTAGACTATCGTCCAGCCGCGCGAGTCCGCGCGGTTTCGGGGAGACACTCATGAAGATTCAGCAAGGTATCGTGGTCACCGCCGCGGTGGTCGTTCTTTCGTTCGCGTTCAGCAATCTCGCGCAAAGGGCCGAAGGTGCCGACGCGGTCGAAGCGCGGCTCCGGAAGTTGGAGGACGTCGACGCCATTCACTCGCTTCTCGTTCACTACGGACGCGAGCTCGACAAACGCGACTTCAAAGCCTACGGCGCGCTGTTCGCGCACGACGGGTCGTGGAAAGGCGGCATGGGCACGGCAACGGGGCCGGACGCGATTGCGAAAATGGTGGCCGCGGGTTTCGAGCGCATGGACCCAGCGCTGTATCAGAGCTCGTATCACGTGATGACCAGCTTCGACGTCGATGTCAACGGTGACGCGGCGACCGCGTGGTCGCGCTGGACGTGGGTCGTCGTGGGCGCCGACGGCAAGCCCCAGACGGAGAGGGCGGGTCACTACGAGGACACGTTGGTCCGCGAGCGCGGCGAGTGGAAGTTCAAGTCTCGTCAGGCGTTCACCGAAATCAATTGATGCAGCGGGTCGCCGGCCCGGCATATCGGGCGCGGACGGTGGAACTAGACGAAAGCACGAGGTGACTTCAATGAGCTACGCGGCAAGGCGGCGAAGCATTCTGGGGTTGTTGGCGTTGGTATGCGTGCCGTGCGCGTTTGCGCAGGAGCTCGTTCCGAAGGCGCCTCCGGACGCGATGAAACTCACCGCGCAGGACTACGCGGAGATACAGCAATTGGCGGTTCGCTATGCATGGTTGCTGGATCGCTGTGTAAACGGTGGTTACGACTACGCGGACCTGTACGTGGCCGACGGGCAGTTTTCCGTCGCCGAGACTTTCGGGACGACGTCCAACGAGCAGCGCCGGTTCGCGACCAAGGGGCGAGAGGCGCTCGCGAAGGCGGCCGGCGGCGACGGCAAGGGAAGCTGCCTCGATCCGAAGCAGATGCTCGGCTACGGCCTCACGCACATCGTGACCAACCACATGATCGTCGCCACCAAGGACGGTGCGGTGGGCAAGCATCGGTTGCTCACGGTGGGAGTCTGCGGCTATCCGCACCTCATGGAGCTGCAGGGAGGCTACGAGGACGAGTACGTGAAGACCAAGGACGGGTGGAGGTTCAAATCGAGGATCCACGTGTTCAAGCAAGCGCCGTCGCTCCAGTTCGGTGTTTGCGCGAATCGCGACGAGCCGCCGGCTGACTGAGCCCCGGTCTCTCGCGAGCCTGATAGAGTGCGGTGAAGCGGAGGACACTCGTCATGACCGATGCATCCGCCGATCGCACTGGAGTCCGCTTGAGCGGGCACGCGGGCATCACCGCCGAAACGAACGCGAACGGATCGCTGCGGCGCTTCGACTGCGGCAACATCTCGCTCCTGCTGTTCGTCGGCAACGAGCTCGAGGGTGGGCCCACCAATCTGTACTTGCGCAGCGTCGGCGCCGCGGCCGAGTGCACGCCGCTTCTCGGCCCGCAGAGTCCCACGTGTTTCGAAGTGGCTGCGCGGAACGGCCGCTTCGTCGGCACCGGATCGTGGTTGGGGGTCGACTATTCGCTCGAGCTCGTGCTCTCGAAGAACGCCACGGCGTGGTTCTGGCACGTGCAGCTGAGTAATGGAACCTCCAACACCCAGGTGCTCGATCTCACGTATGCGCAGGACCTGGCGCTTGCTCCGTACGGCGCCGTGCGCATGAACGAGTTCTACGTGAGCCAATACGTCGATCACACGCAGCTCACGCACCCTACGCAGGGTGTCGTGGTCGCATCACGGCAGAATCAGGCGGCAGAGGGCCGTCACCCCTGGTGCATCGTCGGCTCATTGCGCAAAGGCGCGTCCTTCGCGACGGACGCGTTGCAGTTTCATGGGCTCGCGAATCGCGAGGGGACGACCGCAGAGCGTTTCGCTGCGGAGCTGCCGAACCGCCGGCTCCAGCACGAGCACTCGATGGTCGTCATTCGCGATACGCCGATCCGCCTCGAGCGCGGCGGAAGCGCATCGGGCGGCTTCTTCGGCGGATACTTCGGCGATCATCCCGAGGCCACGTCCTCCGCCGATCTCGAAAGGGTGAAACGGATCATCGACCTGCCCGAAGCGAAGCCGGCTGCCTCTTCGCCCAAGGCGCGACGGAAGGCCGAAGCCGCGACGCTTTTCAGCCCCGCAGTGCTACTCGACGCACGCGACCTCTCGGACGACGCGCTGCGCATGACATTCGCCGCGCCGCGGCGGCATGAAGAACGCGACGACCGCGGCACGCTCTTGTCTTTTTTTCACGGCGCAGACCGGCACGTCGTTCTGCGAGCGAAAGAGCTGCGCGTACAGCGGCCGCACGGGCATCTGCTCCGCACGGGGCGTCATCTCACGCCGGACGAAACGGCGTTGACCTCCACCGCGTGGATGGGCGGCGTATTTCACTCGATGGTCACGCAGGGTCACGTGAGCATCAACCGCTTTCTTTCGACGGTGCACAGCTACGTGGGCCTGTTCCGCTCGCACGGCCAACGCGTGTTCGTTCAGCTCGAAAATCGGTGGCAGCTACTGGATACGCCCTCGGCGTTCGAGATGTCGCCGGACGCGTGCCGCTGGATTTATAAGCATGAGGCGGGAGAGATCTCCGTGCGCGCCGAGGCGCGCAGCGAACCGCAGGAGCTGACGCTCTCGGTGGAGTTCACCGCTGGGGAACCCGCTCCGTGCCTGATCTCGCATCACGTGGCGCTCAATGGCGACGACGGCAGCGCGCTGGGTCCGGCGATCTGGCGGCAACAAGGTTCCGACATCGTCGTTACAGCAGCGCCGGATTCCGACGTGGGGCGTCGTTTCCCGGATGGAAGCTTCCACATCGTTCCCGCGCCCGGCACGCAATTCGATCGCATCGGTGGAGACGAGCTGCTCTTCGTCGACGGGCGCTCGCGTCAGCAGCCTTATATATGTGTCGTCACCGCGCCGGCGCGCGTCGTGGAGCTTCGCATCCGGGGCCACCTGCTATCCGAGAGCCTCCCCGCACCGCTTCGTGCCGAGCAGGGTGAACGCATCATTCCGCGGGTGTCCGTGACGGCTGCCGATACCAGCCCACTGCGGGAGCCGCTCTCCCGTATCGCGGACATCGTGCCCTGGTTTGCGCACAATGCACTCGTGCATTACCTGTCGCCGCGAGGCCTGGAGCAATACTCCGGAGGCGGCTGGGGCACGCGCGATGTCTGCCAGGGACCCGTCGAGCTGCTGCTCGCCCTGGGTCGCGTGCAACCGATACGCGACGTGCTCCTGCGAGTGATGCGGCAGCAGAATCCCGACGGTGATTGGCCGCAGTGGTTCATGTTCTTCGAACGCGAGCGGAACATCCGTCCCGGAGACTCGCACGGCGACATCGTGTTCTGGCCCCTGGTGGTGCTCGCTCAATATCTCGTCGCTTCAGGCGATGGCGGAGTCCTCGACGAGCGCGTGCCGTTCTTCGACGCGCGTGGCCCGGACGCCGGCGAACCGGCCACCGTCTGGCAGCACGCGGAGCGCGCCCTCGCGTTGATCAAGAAGCGCGTCATTCCCGGCACGTCTCTGGCCGCCTATGGCCATGGCGACTGGAACGACTCCCTTCAGCCCGCAGACCCTTCGCTGCGCGATCACCTGTGCAGCGCCTGGACGGTGACACTGCACGTGCAGACTCTGACCGGGCTCGCGCGTGCGCTGCGCGGCGTGGGCCGAATAGGCGACGCCCTTCCTCTCGAAACCTGGACGGCGGAAGTGAGACGGGATTTTCAGCGGCTGCTCGTTCGGGATGGCGTGCTCACCGGTTACGCGCTCTTCGAAGATCGCGGCCGCGTGCGCTATCTGCTTCACCCGAGCGATTCCACCACGGGTGTGCGGTACAGCTCGCTCGCGATGATTCACGCGATACTCGAGGATCTGCTCACGCCGGACCAGGTGAGCGAGCACCTGCGTCTCATCGAGTCTCATCTCAGCGGGCCGGATGGAGTGCGTTTGTTCGATCGCCCGCTGCCGTACCATGGCGGCCGGCAACGCTTGTTCCAGCGCGCAGAGACCGCCACGTTCTTTGGCCGCGAGATCGGGCTCATGTATATGCATGCGCATCTGCGCTACGCCCAGGCGCTTGCGCACGTGGGCGATTCGCAGCGCTTCTTTCATGCGCTGTGCCAGGCCGTGCCGATCGGCATCCGTTCGATCGTGCCGAGCGCGACGCTGCGGCAGGCAAACTGCTATTACTCGAGCTCCGACGCGGCGTTCGAAGACCGCTATCAGGCCAGTGCGGAATACGACCGCGTCGCGCGTGGCGCGATTGGGCTCGACGGCGGCTGGCGCGTGTACTCGAGCGGCGCCGGGATCGCGCTCGGGCTCATCGTGCGGCATTTCCTCGGATTGTCGAGCGAAGCGACTGCCGTGAGCATCGATCCCGTCATTCCGCCGCAGCTCGACGGATTGCGCGTGCAGACCGCGCTCCTCGGCCGTCCGATCGAGGTGCGCTATAGAGTTCGTGGGAACGGCTGCGGTGTCACCTCGATCGTGGTGAACGGCGAAGCGATGCCGTACATCACTCGCGCGAATCCGCATCGGCGCGGCGCGGTCGTCGTCACCAACAGCACGCTGACGAGCAGGTTGTCCGAGGAGGGGAACGTTCTGGCTATCGAGGTGGGTTGATCCCGCCGCTCGCGGATGGATCCGTCTACAGCCGTCAAACACGAGGACAAAATCATGCGTAAACGAATCATCGCGCCACTCGAGAGGGAAGCCGCAATCTCCGAGGATGACTGGCTCGACTTGGAGGAGCTCGCGGAGGTAGAGGTTACGTCGGAAGACGCCGCTTATCCGATAGAGGCGGCGTTGCTTCCCGGGCATGGCTCGGGCTGGCGCGCCGCGGCCCCCGGAAAACAAACGATCCGGCTGCTCTTCGCGCGTCCGCAACGGCTAAAGCGGGTGTACCTGAGCTACGACGAGCCCGTCAGTCCGCGCACGCAGGAATACGTTCTGCGTTGGTCAGCGGATGGTGGAGCGTCTTATCGCGAAATCGTCCGGCAGCAGTGGAACTTCAGCCCGCAGGGCGCGGCCTTCGAGACGGAAGACCATCGTGTGGACCTGCCCGCGGTGACGGCGCTCGAGCTCTGCATCATTCCGGACATGAGTGGTGGAAACGCCCGCGCTTCTCTCGCGCGGCTGCGGCTTGCCTAGAAGCTCGGCACGAATCACCCGAACAGCGGGGACGACTGCCCAGTGGGTGCGCGATGCGGCGGGTGACGCGCTAGTCCGCGTCGCGGCGGCCAGCCTGTTTCCTGCGCTGCGCTTTGATGAACATCGCCGCGCTGAGTCCGTCGTTCCCCCAGCGGCGGTCGTCCGTTCGTCGATCCGAGAGCTTGGCGAACGTACAGTCGCAGCGCGGCTTCGTGCAACCGACGAGCGGTAACGCCGGGGACTGATTCGCCAGGAAGCGTTGTCCTTCCAGTGCGTGAGCCGCGTCGCATGCGCCGCTGCGCCTACGAATCTCGACGGAGGCAAACCGTTCCGCCGCACGCGCCGTGCGAGACGGGACATGTCGGGCCTTTGAGGAGCGCGCCCACCACCAGCCAGCCGCCGCCAGGAGAGCGATTGCGACCAGGATTGCGATCGGAATCATGCCGCCGTTTTCTTGTTTGTCATTCTCTATGCGGAATACCGGACGCGCCCCAGCCTAGCTCGCTCGGAGACTCTAATTGTCAGGGGCGCGAAACCGGAGAATCATGTCAGAGCGAGAAGAAGCGTAGGGCAAGTTACCCGGATGAGCATTGCCACTCGTCACAATTCCGTTGTGCGCTGATGAGTTATGTCGAGACCATTCCAGCGTCCTGCGGTGCTATAGTCGTTCGCGAATCACCCTCAAGGTAGTGTCCTCATGGATGGAGAACCCTGTCGGGTTCTGGTCGTCGATGACAATCGCGATGCGGCCGATGCGGCGGTCATGCTCCTCCAGACCTGGGGCCACGAAGCGATGACCGCGTATTCCGCCGCACAATGCATCACCGTCGCGAAGGGGTTCAACCCCGATATCGTGCTCATGGACATCGGGTTGCCTGGCAAAGACGGCTTCGCTGTCAAACGCGAGCTCGAGGAACACTGCCCGGTCGCTCGCGTTGTTGCGCTCACGGGTTTCACGCAGGCAGACATCGTTCGGCAATCGCGAAGTGAGGGCTTCGCGGACCATCTGACCAAACCCGTCGAAGCGGATGAGCTCAAGCACGTGGTAGACGAGCAGTGCGCGATCGCGAAGGCAGCTCCGTAGGCGCGAACCGCGATCGCCTGCTAGTCAGCTCGTCGTGCCTTGCGCTCGCGGAGAAGGATAAGCACATCCTGCCGCTTATTCCATCCGCCGTCGTGAAGATTCGGAGGTAGCCGAACACCGGCAAGCGACGGGATGTCGGCCCAGACGTTGGGCCGAAGATCATGCTCTTAAGTAGTTGAATCAGAAGTGGGTCTTGGCGGAGAGGGTGGGATTCGAACCCACGGTACGGTCACCCGTACACTTGATTTCGAGTCAAGCCCGTTCGGCCACTCCGGCACCTCTCCGCCGCGAAGTTTACCGGCAACCGACGTGGACGGGCAACGAAACGGCGACCGTGTCAGCGATTGAGCGCAGCGGCACCCACATAGCCGAGCCACACCGCGACGAGACACAACACGACCGAGGCGCCGACGTTCGCGCCGGCCGCGGCCCATTCGCCTGCGCGCGCGAGATTCAGCGTATCGCCGCTGAACGATGAAAACGTCGTGAACCCACCGAGCACGCCGACTATGAGGAACGCACGCGCGTCGCCGGCGACGAGCGGCCGCCCGTCGCTCGTTATCAGCGCCCCGAGCACTCCGATCACGAACGATCCAGTGACGTTGACGAATAGCGTGCCCCACGGGAATGCGGGGCCTACGAGCCGCACGGCGAGCCCCGCGCACGCGTAGCGCGCGACGCTGCCGAGCGCACCGCCGAGCGCAACCCAGAGGTAGGTCATACGGAACCCCACGAATTCGAAAGCCTGCCCGCGGCACCGCGAGCGCATGCCATGGTATCGAAAACCGCGCGCGATTATCCTGACCAAACGAGCGCGTAGACGCTCGGCGAGACGGGGAGAATCGAATGCCGACGGACTCGATCACGCGCCGCGAGGTCATCGCGGGCGCCGCCGCCGCGGGCGCCGTGCTCGCTGCATCGGGCGCCGACGCACAGTCCCGCGACCTCACGTCTCTCACGATCGTGGAGGCCGGCCGGCGGATCGCGGCGCGCGACCTCTCGTCCGTCGAGCTCACGCGTGCATACCTCGAACGCATCGAGCGGCTCAATCCGCGCGTCAACGCCTACATCACGGTCACGGCGATCAGGCGCTCGCTCAGGCGCGGGCGCTCGATGCCGAGACTGCCGCGAACGGCCGCAGCCGAGGGCCGCTGCACGGCATCCCGATCGGCTCAAGGACAACATCGACACGGCCGGGTATCCGTACCACGGCCGCGAGCGCCGTGTACGCGGACCGCGTGCCGACCGAGGATGCGCCGGTCGTGCACGAAGCTGCGCGACGCGGGCGCCGTGTTCCTCGGCAAGCTCAACATGCACGAGTTCGCGTACGGCGGCACGTGCGTCGATCACGCACTACGGCCCGGTCCACAATCCGTGGAATCTCGACTACACGCCGGGCGGCTCGTCGGGCGGCTCGGCCGCGGCGGTTGCGGCGCGCATGTGCGCGGGCGCGCTCGGCACCGACACCGCGGCGTCGTCCGCTTTCCCGCGGCGTGCTGCGGCGTCGTCGGTCTCAAGGCGACGCACGGCCTCGCGAGCATCCGCGGCATCGTGCCGCTGTCGGAGATGCACGATCACGTCGGACCGCTCGCGCGCAGCGTCGAGGACGCGGCGCTGGTGATGAGCCGCGATCGTCGGTTTCGACCCGCTCGATCCCGTGAGCATCGCGCCGAACGCTCGCCGGTGCCGGCGGCGCATCGAGCACGACGTCGCGGCGCTGCGTATCGGTACTCCGCGCACGCCGTTCTTCGCGGGTCTCGATCCCGAGATCGAGGCGGCCGTGCGCGCGCGCGATCGAGGTGCTGCGCGGCCTGACGCGCAGCCGTCACGGACGTCGACGCTCGCCGCCCGTCGACTCCTTCGCGGTGCTCGGCGCGGAGACCTACGAGTACCACGCGGCGCTGGTCGCCGATCCGGCGACGCGCGCGCTCTACGACCCGATCACGCTGCAGCGGATCATGAACGGCGCGAACATGTCTTCGACGCAGTACATTCGAGTCACGGCGGCGCATGATCACTCGCGCGCAACACGATCGGCGAGTTATTCGAGACCGTCGACGTGCTCGTGACGCCGACCTTCGATGGCGCCCGCCGCCGACGATTGCAGCATCGCTCGCGAGCCCGCCGGACGAGAGCGTCATGATCCGCAACACGTTGCCGTTCGACGTGTACGGTCTACCGACGATCAGCGTGCCGTGCGGCTTCACGCGCTCGGGGTTGCCGATCGGCCTGCAGATCAGCGGTCCGCGGCTCGGCGAGGCGCGCGTGCTCGCGCTCGCGACACGCGTACGAGCAGGCGACGGACTGGCACAAGCGCGAGCCCGCGCTGCGGTGATCGCGAGCACTTGGACGTGCCCCACGTGCGGTACGGTGGTCGTCTCGCACTTTTGTCCGACGTGCGGCGAGCAGTCGCCGGACGACCGCGAGCTCACACTGCGCGGCCTCGCCACGCAGATCATCCACACGGCCACGAGCGTGGACGGGAAGCTGCTGCGCAGCTTCGTGCGCTTGCTTCGCCGCCCCGGAGACTTGACGGTCGCCTATTTGCAAGGGCGTCGGAAGCCGTTCATCGGACCTGTGCCGCTCTATTTCATGGCGAACCTGCTGTTCTTTGCATCCGAGTCGCTGCTCGGCGGGGCGATCGTCTCGACGTCGCTCGACACGCACTTGAGCCGCCAACCGTGGAGTCCTTGGGCGCAGGTACTCGTGCCGCGCCGGCTGGAGCAGCTCGGAACCACGCTCGATGCATACGCCCCCGTATTCGATCGAGCCGTCGCGCTGCACGCGCGCTCGCTGATCATTCTGATGGCACTGGCGTTCGCGGTGCTGCCTTGGCTGCTGTTCCGCGGACGGGGCAAGCCGTTCGCCGCGCACGCCGTGTTCTCCCTGCATCTCTATTCGTTCCTGCTCCTGCTTCTGTGCGCTGCGAACGTGATTCCGGCGCTCGATGCGCGCTTCCCCCTTGACGAGGGTCGATGGCAAGTCGTCGACAATGCTGTGGCGATGTTGGTGTTGCTCGCGTCCGCGGTCTACATCTATGTCGCGACCGCGAAGGTCTACGACGCGCGTGGCCCGGCCCGCGTCGCACAAGCTGCCGTCCTCACTCTCGGAGTCGGGTCGATCGTCCTCGGGTATCGCTTCGCATTGTTCTTGCTCACGCTCTACACGGCCTCGTGAGAACGTTGCCGCGGCTACGACCGCTAGCCCGCGGGCTGCGGTTCTCCGGAGCTGCCGACTAGGGCACCGCGTGCTCGACGAACGCCTGCGGCGGCGGCTCGCCCCACTGATTGCTGAGCCCGCGCTCGATCGGGTGCAAGCCCGGTTGCGCATGAACGTTCAGGGCGTCGCTGTCGGTCCAGTGCTCGTGCACGCGCCGCCACGGGTCTTCCCAGTAATCGAATATCTGGCTGCCGAGCAGGTGTCGCCCGATCCCCCAGACGTGCCGATACTTGCCGCAGTGCTCGAGATGCTCGTGGCCGACCATGAGGTCGTCGAACGTCTGCACCTCGAACGAGATGTGGTTCAGGCCGGCGTTCGGCGATTCGAAGCAGAGCAGCGTGTGATGGTCGACGAATCGCTCGCCGCGGTCGCAGCGATTGAACGACGCGACGATGTTGTCGGTCGAGCCTTCGTAGACATCGTCGGATGCGACGAAGCCGAGTGTCTCGCGGTACCAGCGGACCTTTTCGACCGCATTCGGCGCCATCAGCACCGCGTGAGCGATGCGCTTCACTTGGGAGGGTCGCCGCTCGCCGAGGCGCAGAAACTCGCCGCTGCGCCGCAGCTTATCGGATCCCGTATTGAGCACGAGGTTCGGCGTCGGCAGCGGCTCGAGCTGCTGCATCCCGCAGACGATCTCGATTTCATACCCAAGCGGATCGATTAGCCGAACGCGCTTGCCGCCGCCGGGCTCGTCGATGTCCTCGATGCCGCTTGCCCCCGGCGCTCTCGCAGCCCGCCGCAGGTCTTCCTCGTCTTCGACATAGAACGCGAGCCCCATGAACCGGGACGGCCCGAGGTGCGTGACGTGGATATGGTGCGGTGCATCGGTGCCGCGCATGTAGAGCCGGTCGCGCGTGCGTTCCGAGCGCACCAGCCCGAACGCCGTGAGGAACTCCTCGGCCTCGTCGAGGCTCGGCGATTGGAGGCGGGCGTAGGCGAGGTCCGACACTTTGACGATGGGCATATCGGGCTCCTGGCGTCGACGCCACGATACTCCAGTTCGGCCCGTCGCGGCGCGAGCTCCCCGCTCCGCTGACCGCAATCGATATCGGTAGTGATACGATCGCCGTCGGTTCAGACGCCCCGAGGAAAAAGAATGAAAACAACATGGCGGGCAATCATGCTCGGGGCGCTGATCGCGCCATCCACGTGGCAAGCGTCGGCGCAGCTCGCGAACAAGGACGCGCCCGTGATCGCGGGCCACTATCACTTGAACGCGTCGAACATCGACGAGCACATGAAGTTCTGGGTCGACACGCTCGGCGGCAAACGCACGACGTTCGGGCCGCAGAACGCGGACGTCGTCGAGTTCCCCGGCGTCTTCATTTTCCTGCGCAAGCAGGCGCCCACGGGGCCGACGCGCGGCACGACGTTCGATCACATCGGTTTCGCGGTGCCGAACGTCGCGGAGGTCGCGGCGCGCGCCGTCGCGAACGGCTTCACGCGCACGGTCGGCCGCGAGCCGGGCCCGGGCCAGACGGCGGCCCCGCCGACAGCCGGCACTTACGGCATGTTCGAGTACCTGATCGGCCCCGACGGCGTGAAGGTGGAGCTCGTGACCAACAACGAGCCGAACGCGCCGCCGATCAAGCACCATCATTTGCACTTCGTGAACAAGCAGTTCGTCGAGATGGGGCAGTGGTACATGAAAGCGTTCAACGCGACGCTGCGTCCCGGACAGACAGATTTCTTTTTCGGCGCCGACTTGCCCGGCGTCGGCTACATGCTGAACTTCTTCAGCTGGCTCCCCGACGAGCCGCTCGTCGGCACCGCGGGCCGCGCCGTCGACCACGTCGGTTTCGAAGTGCGCAACCTCGAGGCGTTCTGCAAGGAGCTCGAGGGGAAGGGAGTCGAGTTCACCGTGCCGTATCGCCAGATCTCGGGCACCAACGTATCGATCGCGTTCGTGCGCGATCCGTGGGGCACGCTGATCGAGCTCACCGACGGCTTGCGCGATCTGCCGTAACCGCGGTCTCCCGCAGAAAGCGCCGCGCGTCTCCTCGCGCGCGGGCTCCGACCCGGCCGGTCGCTGCGCTAGAGCACGCTCGCAGCGCGGAACGGGGCGCCGAGCTCCTCGATCACGTGCGAGTCGTTCGTGTACACGTCCGGCCAGAACGCGACGCGCCCTTGCGCGTCGACGTCCGTCGTCCAGTACAGCAGCATCACGGTGACGGGCTTGTCGAGGAATACGGTCTGGGTGCGCTCCGTCGCGAGCGCTTGGTCGAGCCGCGCGCGCGTCCACTTCGCGCCGAGCAGCAGGGTCGCGAGCTCGAGCGGGTTCTCGATTCGGATACAGCCCGAGCTGAACGCGCGGCTCGTTTGCTCGAACAAGTCGCGGCTCGGGGTGTCGTGCAAGTACACGAAGTGCTCGTTCGGGAACATGAACTTGATGCGGCCGAGCGCGTTCGTGGGTCCAGGCCGCTGGACGAAGCTGTACGGGTAGCTGCGCGCACTCGTCCAGTCGACGGTCGCCGGGTCCACGACTCCGCCTTTCGAATCGACAGCATCGATGTTGCGCGTCGCGAGGTAGCCAGAGCTCTTGCGCAGCTGCGGCAGGATGTCTTGCCGGAAGATCGTCGGAGGCACCGTCCAGGTCGGATTCAGCACGACGTAAGTCATCTTCGCCTTGAAGATCGGCGTGCGGCGGTACGGTTTGCCCACTTGCGAGCGCGTGCTCCAGACAACCTCGTCGTCGTGTACGAGATAGGTGCGAAAACCCGCGATGTTCACGACGATGAAGTCGCGCTCGAGATCGCCCATGACCCAGCGGCCGCGCTCGAGGTTCGCGCGCAGCTGGTCGATACGTCGGTCGACGGACACGTTGAGCGCCGCGAGCGTCGCAGGGCCGACGCTGCCGTCGGCCGCGAGGCCGTGGCGCGCTTGGAAGCGCTGCACGGCGGCGACCACTTCGCCGGCGTACAGCGTCGGGCTGCCGGCGGCTGCAGCCACGGCCGCGGACGGCGACGGCGGTGTGATCGCGGCGGCGGCAGACTCGACGGCCGCCGCGTTCGCGGCGCTCGCGGCATCGGCCGGCGCGGGTTCGGTGGCGCCTCCGCTAGGCTCGAGCGGCGCGTCGCTCGTCGCGACCGCGACGCCGGCCGCGATCACCGAGTCCGCGCTCGTCGAGTCCGTCGCGGCCGCCTCCGCTTGTGCAGCCGCAACCTTCGCCAACTCGCTGCTACGCGTGGGCTTGCTACCGGCGGCGGGTGCCGCGGATGGAGTGACGTAATCGCCCGTCACCGTGAGGCGTCGGATCAGCTGCGGCACACGCGCGTCGGTCATTCCGGCCTTGAGCGTTGGTCCCGCGGTGACCGTGGGCCAGCCGCCGCGGTCGGCGATTCCGCGGTACTCCGCGAGCGCGGCCTTGAGCCGCCGATAGAGGAAGTTGCGAGGAATCACCTCCGCCGCGAACTCGCGCATCGAGCGCGCGTCGATCGCGGCCTGGATCGTCTTCACGGGATCCTGGCTCGACGAGGTCGCGGCTGAAGTTCCAGTCGGAATCGAGCGCGACGGGGTCGACTTTCCCGAACCGCAGGTGATAGCCGAGCCGGATTACCGCGTCCGTTAGCAGCACGTCGTAGTCAGCACGCGCGTCGGGCGTGAGCGTGTCGACCTGCGCGAACGCGGCGCGCGCCGCGTGCACGGCGCCCGCGTGATAGTCATCAGGGTCGAGCCCTTCGAGCCAGGCCTGATCGATCATCTCGATGAGGCCCTCGACCTGCTCCGCGCTGCGCCAGGTCGGCGTGAACGCCCGCGCCTCGTAGAGCTTCGGGATCAGGGTCTTGGCCGCGATCGACGCACCGTTCACGGCGAGCGAGCCGGAGTCGCGCAGCTGCTCCACGCGCGTGCGAATCAGCTCGTCGACCATTGCCGCGCTGAGTGCGTGACTGGCGGCGAGCGCGAGCGCCGCGACGAGCGCGGAGCGGGAGAGCAGGGCCGTGACTTTCATATCTTCCCCGTCGGATTCGAGCCGGATTCCGTCATCTAGATCTTGGAGTAGCGCATCGAGCCGCCGATCGGGAACGTGGCGGGCAGCTTCTTGCCTTGCGCGCGCACGGCCGCGGGCCAGTCGCGCAGGTGGCTCTCGGCGTCACCGACCCCGCCCGGCGTGTTCGCCCAGTCGTCGGCGAACGGCAGGTCGTCGGTGGCCGTGTGGAATGCTTCAGGCATCGCGATCATTGAGCTACCCTCGAGAATTCGGTGGCTCAGCCGAAGAACCCGATCCCGCGTGCCATCATCGCGGCGCACAGCATGATGACGAACAGCAGCGTGAGCTCGATGTGCACGAGCATCCGGATCTTGCGCCGCACGGCCGCATCGAGCGCTGGAACGCGCCCTTGCGCCAGCGATTTCCGCCACGCCAAGAATTGCAGCGTCGGATAGATCGACAGCAATCCGACGATCAGGAACAGCGTGATCTTGGCGATGAACGGGACGCTGTGAAAGTAGTACGCCGCGCCTTTCTCGGTATAGAACACGCGAAGAAACCCGACCACGAGCAGCACCAGCGCTGCGATACCGTAGGCGGCATCGATGCGCACGAGGCTGCGTGCGGAAGTGAGCGTGAGCTCGCCCATCAGCAGCACGAGCTCGGCGGTGAGCACGCCCACGATCACGAACGCAGCCGCGTGGTGCAGGAACGCGAAGCTGATCGTCGTCGTCATGTTCTGCTGTTCCGTTCCGTTGCGGGCTCGAAGCGGCGCAGTTTAGCGCGCACAGCCGCGCGCGCCGAGCCTCAAGCGCCGGTGTGCGCGGCTGCCTCGCCGCTCGCTGCGGCCCCAGCGTCCGCCGTATCGATGGAAACGTTGATCGGAGCGTCGACGGAAGACTCGATCGACGCGTCCTCGTCCGCTGAACGGCTGACCGCCCCGGCGTGCGTCAGCGCAGCCGGAGCCGCGGCGGTACCGATCAAGTTGTGCCCCGCTGGCCGGCGTGCGGTGGCCGGCGCGGCGACCGCCTCGCCTCCGAGCGATTGCCGCAACCCCAGGACGAGCTGGCGCAACGTGCCGCTCAGGAGCGCGATCTCGGCGTCCTGCTCCGCGAGCTTTTCCTCCAGCGTGGCGGCCTTCGGTGCGTCCTCGACGCCGAGCAGCGAGACCTTCGTCAGTACGCCCTTCGCATCGAGCACGCCGCTCAGCACGTTGCCGAACTCGAACTGCAGGTGCGTGAGCTCCATGCCGTCGTCGAGGCACTGGCGCACGGTCGCGTGCGCGAGATCGACGTCTTGCCAGCGCACGGTGCCTTTTTCGTCGGAAAGCTCGCGCATTCGGCACTCGCGCGCGAGGATGAACTCGCGCGGTGCCCGCCCCGCGAACACCTGCGTGAGGTGCTCGCCGAACGGCCGTTTGAACTCGAGCGGCTTCACCTCGAGCCCGCCGAGCGCCGCGCGCAGGTGCTCGAGGAAGCGCTCGGCCCGCGTCTCGGACGCCGTATCGATCGCGAGCACGCGCTCCGAGAGGATCACGAGCGCATTCGTGCGCTCCGATTTCACGAGCGCTTTCGGCAAAAGGTCGTCACGCGTCTGCTCCTTGAGCTGGCGCTTCGTGCGGCGGCCCGGCTCTTCCTGCATGCGCGCGCGGTATTCGTCGAGCCGGACCTCGAGCGCTTCGTTGAGGGCCGCGGCGGGCAGCACGCGCACTTGGCTGCGCAGGCGCAGCACGTCGGCGCCGCCGACGCGGCGCGCGAGCAGCCCGAGCCGCTCGCCGACCGGCGGCTCGAACCCGGAGCTGCGCTCGACGTACGGTCCGCACGGCTTGAAGGCCGCGCTGAACAACTTCTCCGACAATTCCTGCTCGGACTCGGGCCACGGGCTCACGAGCGAATAGAAACGGACGCTCCGAAACATCGAGTGTTCGCCGTAAAGAATGGGAAGGACTGGCAGTATCCGGAATCGCGAGCGAGGTGTCACGACTTGAAATCCGCGCTCGAGCGTGATGTTGGCGCGATGCGCGAGCGAGCGAAGCTAGCCGCTTGATTCAACTCATCGTCGTGCGGCGTGAGAGGCGGCCGGTCGCGAGCAGCGCGCCCGCGACGACGGCCGCTGCAGCCGTGAGCGCGGCGCCGGTCGTAAATGTCGCGCTCGCGCCGTACCGGTCCCATACGATTCCCGCCGCGGCGCTCGCCGCGAGCAATGCGCCGCCGGAGACGAGGTTGAACAACCCGAACGCGCTGCCGCGCCGCTCGGCGGGCGCCGCGTCCGCAACGAGCGCGGCAAACAGCCCCTGCGTGAACCCCATGTGCAGGCCCCACAGCACGATGCCGACCACGGCGCCCGCGAGCGAGCCGCTGCGCGCGAGCACGAGGTCCGCGGCGATCAGCAGCGCGGCGCCCGTCGCGAGCACCGCCCAGCGATTCGCACGGTCCGAGATCCACCCCGCGGGATAGGCGGAGAGGGCGTACGCGACGTTCATCACGACGAGCACCATCGGCACGTACGCCGCGGCGAGGCCCGCGTCCGAGATCTTGAGTATCAGGAAGGCCTCGCTGAAGCGTGCGAGCGTGAACAGGCCCGCGACGAGGACGAGCCACCAATAGGCCGCGCCGAGCGCGCCCGCGGCACGTAGCGGCGACTGCGCTCGCGCGTGCTGCGGCCGCTCCGGCTCCCGCACGAACAGGACCAACAGAGCGACGGACACTGCCGCCGGAATCACCGCGATCCAGAACACCGTCCGGAACGCGTCGTGCGTCGCGGCCATGAGCGCCACGGCGAGCAGTGGACCAGCGAACGCGCCGACCGTGTCGAGCGTCTGGCGCAAGCCGAACGCCGCGCCGCGCACGGCGGCGGGAGTGACGTCCGCGATCAGCGCGTCGCGCGGGGCGCCGCGGATGCCCTTGCCGACGCGGTCGATGAAGCGCGCCGCGAATATCCAACCCACGGCCGGCGCGAGCGCGAACAGCGGCTTCGTGATGGCCGCGAGCCCGTAGCCGAGCACGACGAGGCGCTTGCGCTTGCCGATCCGGTCGCTCAGGGTGCCCGAGAACACTTTCGTGATCGAAGCGATCGCTTCGGCCGTGCCTTCGAGGAAGCCGACGGCAGTGACGCTGGCGCCGAGCACGCTCACGAGGAACACCGGCAGCAGCGCGTGGATCATCTCGGAGGAGACGTCCATGAACAGGCTCACCAGCCCGAGCGCCCAAACGTCCGCGCGGGATCCGCCTTGGGCCGGGTGACGCGGGCGTCGGCGCCGAGGGTTGGGTCGTCACGATTGCAGCAGAACGAGAACTGTCGCTAGAGTCCGTGGAACGAAACACTGAGGGAGAAACACGATGGCGGACAAGCTCACTTTCTACCACAACCCGATGTCACGCGGCCGGATCGTGCACTGGATGCTCGAAGAGGTCGGCGTGCCGTACGAGACTAAGATCATCGCGTTCGACAAGGGCGAGCACAAATCGCCGGAATACCTCGCGATCAATCCCATGGGGAAGATCCCGGCGATCGTCCACAACGGCACGGTCGTGACCGAGGCCGCGGCGATCTGCGCGTATCTCGCGGACGCGTTCCCGAAGGCGGGGCTCGCACCTCCATTGAGCGATCCGGCACGGGGTACGTACTACCGCTGGCTGTTCTTCGCGGCCGGCTGCATCGAGCCTGCGATGGTCGACAAGATGGCCGCGCGGCCGAAGGTCGAGCGGCCCGGCATGATCGGCTACGGCAGCTATGAGGACACGCTCAACGCGATGGAGAAGGCGCTCTCGCCCGGCCCGTGGCATCCTCGGCGCACGCTTTAGCGCCGCGGATGTCTACTTCGGCTCGCAGATCGGCTGGGGGACCTTCACGAAGGCGCTCGAGCCGCGGCCCGCATTCCAGGAATACTTCGAGCGCTGCACGCAGAGACCGGCGTACAAGCGCGCGAACGGCTAGGGCGCGGGCTAAGTTCCGGCGAGCCGGTCGTCAGCGCCGCCAACGCGCGAGGAAGCGCTGATAGAGCGCGTTGTCGTCGTGGACCCCCTCCGCGTGCACGGCGGCAGCGAACTCGACCGCGCGGCGGAGCGTCGCCGTGAGCGACCAGCCGCGCGAGATGCCGAGTATCACGACCGCGCTCAGAGCGTCTGCGGCGCCCACGCCATCCTCGCGGTCGACGACGCGTTCGACGGCGGCGGTGATCGCGTCGTCCCGCGTGACGCCGAAGGCTCCTTCGTATCCGGCCGTCACGATCACGACTTGGAGGTCGAAGCGCTCGCGCAAACGTTGCGCGCGATCGAGCAACGTGCGGCCGCGCGAGTGATCCTCGAGCTGCTCGAGCTCCTGCGTGTTCACTTTGAGCCAGCGCGCCCCGCCGATGAGGCTCTCGAGCGTGCCGCGCTCCCACCACGGCGGGCGCAAGTTCACGTCGACGAACGTCGGCAGCCCCAGCTCGCGCAACGTGCGCAGCGCCGCGGCGCTTTGCTCGTTTCGCGCGGCGAGCGAGCCGTGGTACAGGATCTCGAAGCGCTCGCGCGGCACGTGCGGCAGCATGTCGCGGTCGATGAAGTCGTACGCTTGATCGCTCGGCAGCGTGAACTGCGGCCCGTCTCCGCTGGCGTTGACGCCGGCGCGGCCGGTCGGGCGCAGCGCGTCGACTTGCACCCCGCGCGTGTCGAGCAGGGCGGCGCGCATCCGCTCGAGCGCGAGCCCGCCGAGCGCATCCTCGCCGATCCGCGTCACCAGCAGCGGGTCGAGCCCGAAGCCGCGCAGGTGCCAAGCGACGTTCAGGGGCGCGCCGCCGAGGCGCGTGCTGCCGTCCGCGAACTCGTCGAACAGCACCTCACCGAACACGAGTGGGCGACCAACAGCCGCGGGTCGAAGAATGTCGCGATTCACTGCCATAACTTATGCCGCATTGCCTAGGTAGAAGCAGTTCTGCAAATTCCGCACCACGCACGCGATCCCCGCAGCGCGAGCCCTCCGCGACCGCGATTGCAAGAACGGGTTACGGATTCACGATTCCCCGGTGCTGCGTCATGAGGCACGTTCGAGCGGCGCCCGCGCGCCGGGTTGCCGCCGTCGTCACGAATATGCAACGCTGATTACGCTTCGACTCGATCAGCAAAGCGGCCGAATTCGATGAGCACTCCCGCAACCGCGCTCCAGCGCATCGCAGAGATCGTCGGACCCGCCGGCCTCGTCGGCACGGAAGACGCAGCCGGAATGTTGACCGACGAGCGCGGTCTCTATCGCGGCGCAGCGGCGCTCGTCGTGCGGCCGGCCTCGGTGGAGGAGTGCGCCGCCGTCGTGCGCGTGTGCAGCGCGGCGGGCGTCGGCGTCGTTCCGCAGGGCGGCAACACGGGCTATTGCGGCGGCGCGACGCCGTTCGACGCGCGATCGCAGATCTTGCTGTCCCTTGCGCGGCTCAACCGCGTGCGCGAGATCGACACCGTCGGCTTCACGATGACGGCCGAGGCGGGCGTCGTCCTCGCGAACGCGCAGAGCGCGGCGCGCGAGCGCGGACTGTTGTTCCCGCTCAGCATGGGCTCCGAAGGGTCCGCGCAGCTCGGCGGCAATCTCTCGACGAATGCCGGCGGCCTCGCGGTGTTGCGCTATGGCACGACGCGCGATCTCGTGCTCGGGCTCGAGGTCGTTTTGCCGAGCGGCGAGGTGCTGTCGGAGCTCAAAGGTCTGCGCAAGGACAACACGGGCTACGATTTGAAGGCGCTGTTCATCGGCGCGGAGGGCACGCTCGGTGTGATCACGGCCGCCGTGCTGAAGCTGTTCCCCGAGCCGCGCGCGCGCGCGACGGCGTGGCTCGCGGTGAAGGACGTCGCCGCCGCGTGCCGGCTTCTCGGCCGAGCGCGTCGCGAAAGCGGCGACCAGGTCGTTTCGGCGGAGTATGTGTCGCGCCGCTCGCTCGACCTCGTGCTGCGTCACGTCGACGGCGCGCGTGATCCGCTCGACGAGCCGCGCGAGCACTACGTGCTGCTCGAGCTCGCGTCGGCGGACGCAGACGACGCGTTGCGCGCGAAGCTCGAGCGGATCCTGTCCACGGGGCTCGACGAAGGCGACGTCGTCGACGGAACGATCGCAGAGTCCGGAGCGCAGCGCGCGGCGCTGTGGCGGCTGCGGGAGCGCGTGCCGGAAGCCGAGCGCAGGAACGGCGGATCCGTGAAGCACGACGTGTCGGTGCGGATCTCGCAGATCCCCGAGTTCATCGCGCGCGCGGAGCCCGCGCTCGCGCGCATAGCGCCGCATCGACTGTCGATCTACGGGCACATCGGCGACGGCAATCTGCATTTCAACCTGCTGCCGCCCGCCGGGCAGACGCTCGAGGCCTTCCGCGGCGGGCCGGCCGACGAGCTCTCCGCCTGCGTGCACGACGTCGCGGCGAGCCTCGGGGGCAGCTTCAGCGCGGAGCACGGAGTCGGACTACTGAAGGTGCATGAGCTCGAGCGCTACAAGTCGAAGGAAGCGCTCGCGCTGATGCGCACGGTGAAGAGCGCGCTCGACCCGGCTGGGATCATGAATCCCGGGAAGATGCTCCGCGGCGGCGACGCCTAGCGACAGAGGCAGGGCGATCTAACAGGCCGGGTGCGCCTTCGGGTCGTCCACGCACGCGCCGTATTCGATCTCGACCGTCGCGTGCGTGATCCGAAAATGCTGTGCGAGCATCCGCTTGATGTCGCGCACCGCGTCCGTGGCCTTCGTGTCGGCCGCGACGTTCGCGTGCAGAGTGACCATCGGCCGTTCCTCGCTGATCGACCAAGCGTGCACGTGATGCACGTCGATCACGTACGGCAGCGCGGCGCGGATATCGTCCTTGACGGCACGTGCGTCGAACCCGGGAGGCGAGCCCTCGAGCAGGATGTGCCCGCTTTCCGCGACCACGTGCCAGGCCGAGCGCAGGATGATCACGGCGACGAACATCGAGAGCAGCGGGTCGATCGGCATCCAGCCCGTCGCGAGGATCACGATCGAAGCGATCACCGCCGCGACGGAGCCGAGCAGGTCGCCGATGACGTGCAGCACCGCGGCGCGAATGTTCAAGTTGTGGTGGTCGCCCGTGCGCAGGATCAGGAATACGCCGACGTTCACGGCGAGGCCACCGATCGCGATCCACAGCATCAAACCGCCGAGGACCTGGACCGGTTGGTATATCCGCCGCACCGCTTCGAGCACGATGCCGGCCGCGATAGCGAACAGCGCGATTCCGTTCACGAACGCGACGAGCACGGAGAACCGGTCGAAACCATAGGTGCGCCGCCAGTCGGCGGGCTGACGCGCGAGCCTGAAGCCGAGCCACGCGAGCGCGAGGCTCGCGAAGTCCGTGAGCATGTGGCCAGCGTCGGCCAGCAGGGCGAGCGAGCCGGAGAACACCCCGCCCGCGATCTCCGCGAGCATGAACAGGCCCGTCAGCAACCCCGCGATCGCGACGCTGCGCTCGTTCGCCGCGTGCGAATGACCGGCGTGAGAATGGCTCGCTTGGGTGTGATCGGCTGCGTGCGGGTCGTGTTCGTGCATGGCTCGCCTGGCTCGCGCCGAATTCTAGCACGCAGCCCCCGGCGCGATTCGCGAACCAAGTGCTGATTTGACCGCTCGGGTGATCCCATCGGATCATGGCGCCGGGGGCATCGAGACAAGAGCACCGGATATCGAACCGGTGCCGAAAAACTAGATCATTTCCGGCGGTTCGACCTTGCTCAGGGCTCGACAAAAACTCGGTAAATACCGTATCGAGAGACGTATTTCCGACGGCTCCGCGGCGGCCGTCTATGAAGCCGTCGACACGATCCACGGGACGCGCGTCGCGCTCAAGATTCCGCACGAGAGCTCGATGACCGATTTCTTTCTCGCGGACTTCAAGCGCGAGGCGCGGCTCGCGCATCGGCTCGAGCATCCGAACATCCTGCCGATACGCGACGCGTCGTTCATCGACGGACGTTTCGTGATCGCGATGCCGCTCGGGGAGCGCTCGCTGAGCGGCCGGATGCGCAGGCGGTTGTCGACCCAGTCCGCGTTCCGCTTGATCGAGCAGGCGCTCGCGGCGGTCGCGCACGCGCACCGTGCGAGCGTGATTCACTGCGACATCAAGCCGGACAATTTCATCGTGTTTCCGGACAACCAACTGAAGCTCACGGACTTCGGCTTCTCGAAAGTCGCGCAGCGCACGGTGAAGGCGTCGGGCTCCGGCACGGTGGGGTACATCGCGCCCGAGCAGGCGTTAGGCCGCCCGAAGTTCCAGTCCGACGTGTTCTCGCTGGGACTCGTGATCTACGAGCTCCTGTCCGGATATTTGCCGGAGTGGCCTTACGACTGGCCGCCGCGGCACATCAAGCGCGTGCGTGAGAGGCTCAAGCCGAAGCTCGTCGACTGGCTGCACCGTGCGATCCAGGTAAGGCCCGAGAACCGCTTCAAGAACGGCGTGGCGATGTACCGCGAGTTCAAGCGGCTGCGAAACGGCGGCGGCGCGAGGAAAAAGCGCTCGCGTAAACGGGCGAGCTCCGCGGACGATCCGTCGCTCTGGCAGACCGTCCTGTTCCGGCAGTTCCAGCGCAAGTATCGGAAGGTGCTCGAGACCCGCTACGAATGCCGTCACTGCACCGGGCCGGTTTCCGAGGTGATGCAGAGCTGCCCGTGGTGCGGAACTGCACCGCCGCTCGATCGTCATGAGAGCCGTCATCCCGCGGAGTGCCCGCGCTGCCGGCGCGGTGTGAAGCTCGATTGGCACTATTGTCCGTCGTGCTATGGCCCTGGCTTCGAGCCCGAGACGACGCGCAGCTTCCCGGACAAGCGCTACGTGGCGAAATGCCAAAACGAGAAATGCCGCGGGCCGCTGATGGCATTCATGCGCTACTGTCCGTGGTGCCGTGCCAAGACCAAGCGTCCATGGAAGCTACCGGGCACCGCGACGCGCTGCCCGCATTGCCGTTGGGGCGTCGACACGAACTTTTGGCACTACTGCCCGTGGTGCACGAAGGCAGTCGGCTCATGAGCGACACCAAGCACATGCGCGAGCACGCGGGTTAGCGAAGATGAGCAACGCGGGCGAGCACGTCGAGCTTTTTCTGGGCGACCACGACCGCGAGCAGGCCGATCACTCCTTGCCGCACGGCGACGTGTGCGTGCGCAGCGTGCGCTCGCCCGATAAGCAGACGCCGAACGAGGACGCCGCAGCCGTGATCCAAGTCGGCGCGGACTCGCTCGTTCTCGCCGTCGCGGACGGGGTCGGCGGTACGCCCGCGGGGCGCGAGGCTTCGAACGCGGCCGTGCAGACGCTGTCGCGGATACTGGAGTCCGTGCGCGCGGATGAGCAGCAGCTCAAGCCCGCGATCCTCGACGCGGTGGAAGAGGCGAACAAGGCGGTGCTAGGTCTCGCGCGGGGCGCCGCGACGACGCTCGTGGTCGCGCAGCTCACGGCGGCGAGCCTGCGCTGCTACCACGTCGGGGACTCGGAGTTGCTCGCGGTAGGGCAGCGCGGCCGCATCAAGCAGCGCGTCGTGCCGCATTCCCCTACGGGATTCGCGGTCGAGGCAGGCCTGCTCGACCAGGACGAGGCCGTGCAGCACGACCAGCGGCACGTGCTGTTCAACGTGATCGGCTCGCCCGACATGCGCGTCGAGATCGGACCGGCGCTACAGCTCGCGGTGCGCGACACGGTTCTGCTCGCGAGCGACGGGTTGTTCGACAACCTGTTCATCGACGAGATCGTCGACTGCATTCGCGTGGGGCCGCTGCGCGAAGCTGCGGATCGCCTCGTGGAGCGAGTTCGAGCGCGGATGAGCGGCGAGGGCGCGGCCGATAAGCCGTGCAAGCCGGACGATCTCACGATCGTGCTTTACCGGCCTCGATCCAAATAAGCAGGGTCCGCTTCGCCTCGTTCGCCGAGCGCTGCTCGCTCAGCCGGCTTTGGCTTGCGGTTTACGCGCGGAGCCCGCGCCGCCACCGGCGCGCGTGCTTTCGTGCTCGTACGCGCGGGCCATCTCCTCGAGGAATTGCTGCGGCAACTGGCCTTGCTGGCCCTGTGTCACGACTTGATAAAGATCCTTGTAGAGATCCCAATACTTCAGCTTGTGCGCGGCGCTCATGAGGCCGCCGCGTTTGCCGTTCGTGAACTTGTTCTCGAGCTCCTCGGGGTCGAGCCGGCCGATGTACGCAGCGAGTGCGGCGCGCATGGACGCAAGCACGACCTGCTGGTGTAGCTTGACGTCGGTGAACGCTTCGCGCACGGCTTCGACGGCTTGCAGATACTCCGACGACTGACGGAACAATAGATTCGTCAGCGCCTCGTCGACACTCGCGGAGAACTTCAGCGGGTTGTTGTTCTGCGGCTGGATCGTGGTGTTCGGGATTCGCAGCGCGTTTTTCTGGTCCGCGCGCAAATGCAGATTCTCATTCAGTCCGACGATCATTTCGCGCATCAGCTGGCCGAGCCGGTGCATCGTCTGCTCGGCTTCCCGCTCGTCGATCTTCTGCGCAGAGAGACCGGCGCCGCGGAAGAACGCGTCCATCGCGACGCTCGCGCTCGCGGAGCCGGGCGCCGCGGCGGGTGCGGGTGCTGCCGGCGCTTTCTGCTGAGCCGCGCCGGTCTTCGGAGCGGGCGGCTGAGCGGTCGCTGCGGCCGCGCTTACGCGCGCCGCGGCGCTCACGGGCGGCGGCTCCGGGCGGTGCGCCGCGGCCGCGGCTTGCGCTTGCTTCGCAGGCCGATCGTCCTCGAGACGCAAGCTCTCCGCAGCGAGTTTCGCTGCGCTCCGGATCGCGGAGGTCTGGGCTTCCTCTTGGATCAACATCTCGATGCCGACTGCCGTGATCTCGTGCGCCTGGACCATGTCCGCGCGAGTCGGATCCGGCGGCGGCACGCGCTGGGCTTTGACGACCGGATCGATGTGGTTGATGTTCGCGAGCTGTTGGCTCGTGCTGTCGATTTCCTCGATCTCCACCGCCATCTCGTACTCGCCGAGGCGGATGCGATCGCCGCTGAACAACCGCTGTGGATTGCCACGGCCGACGGGTTGCTCGGAGTTGTTGACGTAGACGCCGTTCGTCGACGTGTCGACGATGTAGTAGCTGCCGGAACGGAAGTCGATGCTCGCGTGGCGGCTCGAGATGTAGCGTTGCCCGTCCGGGAGGACCCAGTCGCTCTCGAGCGAGCGGCCGATCGTGCCGCCGTCGCGGCCGAACTCCCGCACGCCGCGATCGCCGAGGCTTTGACGGTGACGACTGATGATCTGCAGGCGCAGTGCCATATCGATCCTTGCGAAAGTGCAACGCTGAGGGCCGCTCGGAAAACGGAGCTTCCCCGCGCGTGAGTCTAGCTCCACGACTTCGCGGGGCTAAGCGACGCGTCCTCTTATTGTGACCAACCTCTCAGAAGCGTTGTGCTAAGCTCCCCCCCTGCCTCGAATCGCCTCGAACTGCGGATCCGCGAATGCCGTCGAAGCCGATTTATAAAATCATCTTCCTCAACCAGGGCAAGGTCTACGAGATATACGCGCGCCACGTGAGTCAAACCGGCGCGCTGTTCGGATTCGTCGAGGTCGAGGAGCTCGTGTTCGACGCGCGCAAGTCCGTGGTGGTCGATCCCGCCGAGGAGCGCTTGCAGCTCGAGTTCGCGGGCGTGAAGAAGACCTACCTACCGATGCACTACGTCCTGCGGATCGACGAGGTCGACAAGCAGGGCGTCAGCAAGATCACGAACGCCGAAGGCGGCAACGTCGCGCAGTTTCCGATGCCGGTCTACTCGCCTTCCGGACAAGGTAGCAAGGGTGGCCCGAAAGATCGCTGACCACTGTTGTCGCCGCTCGGTTCGTCGAGCGCACCGTCCCGCGTGACTCTGAGGTTCGCGTCGCTCGGCAGCGGCAGCCGCGGTAACGCGGTGCTCGTGGAGTTCGAGTCGACCCTGCTCATGGTCGATTGCGGCCTGCCGCTCAAAATCGTCGAGGAGCGTCTGAGGCTCGTCGGCCGCGAGCCGCGCGACGTGTCCGCGCTGCTCGTGACGCACGAGCACACCGACCACGCTCAGGGCGTCGCGAAGTTCGCGCGCCGCTACAATACGCCGCTGTGGATGACGCCCGGCACCGCGAGCGCCGTCCGGGGGCTCGCCCGCGTGCAGATGCTGAGCTCGCACCGCGACCTCACGATCGGCGCGATTCACGTCCAACCGTACCCCGTGCCGCACGACGCGCGCGAGCCGTGTCAGTTCACCTTCGGCGCCGGCGGCAAGCGCGTCGGTCTGCTCACGGATGCGGGCCACGTGACTCCACACATGCTCGAGCGGCTAGCGCCGTGCGATGCGCTCGCCGTCGAAGCGAACCACGATCTCGACTCGCTGCAGCGCGGGCCGTATCCGGACTCGCTGAAGCATCGCGTCGCGTCGAAGTTCGGACATCTGAACAACTCGCAGACGAAGGACCTGCTCGGCCGCCTCGACGCCGCGCGGCTCCAGTGGGTCGTGGGATTGCATCTGAGCGAGCGGAACAACACCCCGGACCAGGTGCGCGCCGCGATGGGTCCCGCGCTCGAGGGAGCGCGCTATCCGCTGCACCTCGCGACGCAGGACGCCCCCACCGCCTGGTTCGAGCTCGACTGACCGTTGCGCGCTGGGACCGCGGCGCACGATTCGGTATGATGCGTTGCCTCATTCGAGCAGTTCCGACACGAACCCATGACGATGTTGCAGTTGGCCGGCCCGCCGGCAGCGACTGCTTTCCGCCTCGATAAGCTACGCACCGAGCTGCGCGCGCTCACGCCCGCGATTGCCGACGTCGCGGTCCGGTTCGAGCATTTCGTGCACGTTGCGCGGCCGCTCACCGAGCGTGAGCGGCGCGTGCTCGAGGCGCTGCTCGACTACGGCGGGGGCGCGGCCACCTTGCCTGATGCCGACGGCGAACGCCTCTATGTCGTGCCGCGTCTCGGCACGATTTCGCCCTGGGCGTCCAAAGCCACCGACATCGCGAAGCTCTGCAACCTGCCCGTGCGCCGCGTCGAGCGCGGCCGCCTGTTCCACCTCACGATGGGCGCGGATCTCGCCCCGAGCGACGTCAAGCGGATCGCGCCGTTGCTGCACGATCGGATGACCGAGACGCTGCTCGCCGATGCGCCGCGCGAGGCGGTCCTGTTCGCCGAGCACGAGCCAAGAGGCAAACGCGTCGTCGACGTGCTCTCCGGCGGGAGCGGTGCGCTCGAGCGAGCCAACGTCGAGCTGGGTCTCGCGCTGTCGGCGGACGAGATCGAATACCTCGCGGTGCAATTCGCGGCGCTCGGCCGCAACCCGAGCGACGTCGAGCTCATGATGTTCGCCCAGGCGAACTCCGAGCACTGCAGGCACAAGGTCTTCAACGCCGACTGGCTCATCGACGGTGAGCGCGCCCCGAAGAGCCTGTTCGCGATGATCCGCAACACGCACGCGCACGCTCCCGCCGGCGTGCTCTCGGCGTACAAGGACAACGCGGCGGTCGTAGAGGGCGCACCGAGCCGCTGGTTCTGGCCCGATCCCGCGACCGGCGTCTACGGCTACACGGACGAGCCCGTGCATCTCGTGATGAAGGTGGAGACGCACAACCACCCGACCGCGATCTCACCGTACCCCGGAGCCGCGACCGGCTCGGGCGGCGAGATCCGCGACGAGGGCGCGACGGGCCGCGGCGCGAAGCCGAAGGCGGGGCTCACCGGTTACACGGTCTCGCATCTCGAGATCCCGGGTTGGCGGCAGCCGTGGGAACGCGCGTCGCCCGGCAAACCGGATCGGATCGTGTCGCCGCTGTCGATCATGCTCGAAGGACCGATCGGTGCCGCGAGCTTCAATAACGAGTTCGGCCGCCCGAATCTCGCGGGCTACTTCCGTACGAGCCTGCTCGAGTCGGACGGCGCATGGCGCGGCTATCACAAGCCGATCATGATTGCCGGCGGCTTGGGAAGCGTGCGCAGCGCGAACGTCGAGAAGGCCGTGCCGGGACCCGGCGCGAAGCTCATCGTGCTCGGCGGCCCCGCCATGCTGATCGGCCTCGGCGGCGGCGCCGCATCGTCGCAGGGCAGCGGCGCGGGCGAGGCGGAGCTCGACTTCGCGTCCGTGCAGCGCGGCAACGCGGAGATGCAGCGGCGCGCGCAAGAAGTCATCGACACGTGCTGGGCGCTCGGCGCCGACAACCCGATCGCCGCGATCCACGACATCGGCGCGGGCGGGCTATCGAACGCCGTGCCAGAGATCGTCGATCACAGCCACTGCGGCGCCGTGATCGATCTGCGTGCGATACCGAGCGACGAGCCCGGCATGAGCCCGATGGAGCTCTGGTGCAACGAATCGCAAGAGCGGTACATGCTCACGATCGAGGCGCGCGACGTCGAACGCTTCGCGGCTTTCTGCGCGCGCGAGCGCTGCCCGTATGCCGTGCTCGGCGAGCTCACGGCGAAGCGCGACCTCGTCGTGCGCGACCCGGCGCTCGGCGGCGACGCGGTCGCGATGCCGATGGAAGTGCTGTTCGGCAAGCCGCCGAAGATGACCCGCCGCGCGGCGCGGACGCAGTTCGCCGCGCCCGCGTGGCAGCGCGAGCACGTGAGCCTCGCGGCCGCGATCGATCGCGTGCTCGCATTCCCGGCCGTCGCCGATAAATCGTTCCTCATCCACATCGGCGACCGCACCGTCGGCGGCTTGTGCGTGCGTGATCAGCTCGTCGGGCCTTGGCAGGTCCCGGTGAGCGACGTGGCGGTTACCGCGGCGGGTTACGAAGGCTACACGGGCGAGGCGTTCGCGATGGGCGAGCGCACGCCGGTCGCTATTCACGACGGTCCTGCCTCGGCGCGGCTTGCCGTGGGCGAGGCGATCATGAACATCGCCGCGGCCGACATCGCGGCGCTCGGCGACATCCGTCTGTCCGCGAACTGGATGGCTGCGGCCGGGCATGGCAACGACGACTACGCGCTTTACGCGATGGTCCGGGCCGTGGGCGAGGAGCTCTGCCCGGCGCTCGGCGTCGCGATCCCCGTGGGCAAGGACTCCTTATCTATGCGTACCGTCTGGAGCGATGGCGGCAAGCAGCGTGCGGTGACGGCGCCCGTGTCGCTGATCGTCTCCGCGTTCGCGCCGGTCCGCGACATTCGGCGAACGCTCACGCCGGAGCTCGCGCGCGAGCACGGTTCCGCGCTCGTGCTGATCGACCTCGGTGCGGGCAAACACAGACTCGGCGGCTCGTGCCTGGCGCAGAGCTTCGGTCAATTCGGCGGCGCGCCTCCCGATCTCGACGATCCGGACCGGCTCAAGGCGTTCTTTGCTGCGCAGCGCGAGCTGCGCGACGCGGGGCTGGTGCTCGCCTACCACGACCGCTCCGATGGCGGCCTATTCGCGACGCTCGCGGAGATGTCGTTCGCCGCGCACGTAGGGCTCGACATCGACCTCGGCGCAGAGGCGCGCGATCCGATCGGGGTCCTGTTCGCCGAAGAGCTCGGTGCCGTGATTCAGGTACGCGCCGGCGACTTCGAGCGCGTGAGCGGCGTGCTCGCGCGTCACTCGCTCGCGCATGCGGTCGTGGGGCGGGTCGCGGCGCACGACGACTTGGTCATTCGAAGCGGCGCGGCGGAGATCTATCGCGCGCCGCGCGTCGAGCTGCAGCGCAAGTGGTCGGAGCTCACGTTCAGGATGCAGGCGCTGCGCGACGATCCGCAGTGTGCGCGCGAGGCGTATGAAACGACTCTCGATCCGAACGATCCAGGTCTCAACGCGCGGCTCACGTTTCCGTTGCCGCAAGAGCGGCGCGCGGCCGCGCGTGCCGGCCGGCCGAAAGTCGCCGTGCTGCGCGAGCAAGGGGTGAACGGTCAGCGCGAAATGGCCGCGACGCTCGATCGAGCCGGCTTCGAGGCGCACGACGTGCACATGAGCGATCTCTTGTCCGGGCGCTCGGGGCTCGACGAGTATCGCGGCGTGATCGCGTGCGGCGGTTTCTCGTATGGCGATGTGCTCGGTGCGGGCGAGGGCTGGGCCAAGACCATCCTCTATCACGAACGCGTGCGGCCGATGTTTGCGGCCTTCTTCGCCCGCGAAGACGCATTCGCGCTCGGCGTATGCAACGGCTGCCAGATGCTCGCCGCGCTCAAGGAGCTGATTCCGGGCACGGAGCTGTGGCCGAAATTTCTGCGCAATCGCTCCGATCAGTTCGAGGCGCGTGTGTCGCTCGTCGAGGTGGTGGAAAGCGCATCCGTGCTGCTCCGCGGCATGGAGGGCTCGCGCTTGCCGATCGTGACGGCGCACGGTGAAGGCCGCGCGGCGTTCGCGTCGCCGGACTTGCTCGCGCGCTGCGACGCGTCGCTCACGGCGCTGCGGTTCGTCTCGAATCTGGGCGAGCCGACGGAGCGCTATCCCGCGAATCCGAACGGGTCGCCGCACGGGATCGCGGGCCTCTGCAATACGGACGGCCGTGTGACGATCATGATGCCGCACCCGGAGCGGGTGTTCCGCACGACGCAACTGTCGTGGCATCCCGCGGAGTGGGGCGAGTGCTCGCCGTGGCAGCGCCTGTTCGACAACGGACGCGCCTGGGTCGGATGAAGCCCGCGCGAGCGCGCCGCCGCGCTCGCGCTCGTCTCTCGACGTCAACCCGTCTTCCCGCGTCACGTTTGTCGCCGCGTGGCGACCGCTGCGACGTGCGGGCGTGCAGCGTTTCGCGAAGTGCAAGCGAAAACGTGTAGCCGCGCGCCGACAACCGCGGGGTGCTCACCGCCGCCCGCGCCTGGGTAACCCCAATGACATCGCGCCTCGCAGCGCTTCGCAGGGCCATGGCACGGTTCCTGCTCTGCTCGTTCTTCCCGCTTGCCGCGGGAAGAGTGAGACCTGGCTCATAGACCCGCGCGCCGCCGAGGAAATAAGGTGGCAACGCCTCGTGGAGATTATGTCTCCAATGAGAAATGTGTCACGGCTGCGCTAACGCAGCCGCGGGTTGCCCGCGTTTGCTAGGGACGGTGTTTTCAGTTGCTGCGCGCTGAAGAAAAGGAACGGCGACCATGACACGACACGCGATGACCTTCAGAGCGGCGAGCGCGTTGGCCGCTTGCGTCGCGCTTGCGGGCGCGGCCGCCGCGGCGGTTCAGCTCACGGGATCCGAGGCGCCCGACTTCGTGCTGAAGAGCACGGCCGGCGAAAACCTGCGCCTGTCGGAGTACCGCGGCGAGGTCGTGATGCTGAGCTTCTGGGCGACGTGGTGCGGAGACTGCCGCGCCCAGCTCGAACGGCTCGGCGACATGCGGACACGCTACCAGGATGCAGGCGTCGAGCTCCTTGCGGTGAGCCTCGACCAGAACGCGAAGCAAGCCGAGCACGGTGCCGCTTCGCTCGGCATGAGCTATCCCGTGCTGCACGACGCGGGCGGCGAGGTAGGTCGCCTCTACGACGTGAGCAAGATGCCCGTGATGGTCCTGATCGATAGGGCCGGCGTGGTGCGCGAAGTATTCGAGGGTTATCGGCGCGGCAACGAGGAGCAGTACCTCGAGCGCGTTCAAGCGTTGTTGCGCGAGTAGTCGGGTCGGTTCAGACGGTTGGAGTGACAGATGGCAGCCAGGTGGATCACGTCCGTGTCGGGTTTGTTGGTGGGGCTCGCGCTCAGCGGCCAACTTGCGACGGCGCAGCAAAGCGCCCGCGAAGACATCCTCGTGGAGGCCGCGGCGACACCGGAGTTCGCCCCGAAGCCTGGAGCCGCCGCGCAGGAAAACGCGCAGCGTGGAGAGTTCCGCACGCTCGATGCGGACGTTCAGGATCTGAAGAAACAGGTGCTCGACCTGAATCGCGATTTGTTCCTGCTCGAAGAGGAGTTGCTGTTCCCGTCCAACACCCAAGTGGCGGTGTTCGTCTCGATGGACGTCGGCGAGTTCTTCGCGCTCGACTCCGTCGAGCTCAAGGTCGACAACAAGGACGTCTCGAACTACCTGTACACGGAACGTGAAGCGGACGCGCTGATCAAGGGCGGCGTGCAGCGTCTTTACGTCGGCAACCTGAAGGCCGGCGAGCACGAGCTCGTCGCGGTGTTCTCGGGCGAAGGTACGCACACGCGCGACTATCGGCGCGGCGCGGCGTTGAAGTTCGAAAAAGGGATCGGCCCGAAGTACATCGAGCTCACGATCTCCGACAAAGAGACCAAGCAGCAGCCCGAGTTCGTCGTCAAGGAGTGGGAGTAGTCGGTGTCGGCTCGCCTCCTCACACTCTCGGCGGCCGCCGCGGCGGCGCTCGCCGCAGCGCCCGCTGATGCGCGCGACAAGGACGACGGCGTCGTCGTCCAGGACCTTGCGTACGGCGAGGTCTTGTTCGAGTTCTTTCAAGAAGACTATTTCAGCGCGCTGACGCGCCTGCTAGCGGCGCAGGAGCGCAACGAAATCCCGCATCACGCGGCCGAGTCCGAGCTCATGCTCGGCGGCCTGTATTTGTCGTACGGCGAGCATCGGCTCGCCGGCGAGATCTTCGAGCGCGTGCTCGCGCAATCCGTGGAGCCCGAGTTGCACGATCGCGCGTGGTACTTCCTCGCGAAGATTTGGTATCAACGCGGCTACTTGCCGGAAGCGGAAGCGGCGCTCGGGCGTATCACCGGGGAGCTGCCGGAGGAGATCGAGCCCGAGCGGCACATGCTCAAAGCGCAGGTGCTGATGGACCAGGGCCGTTTCGCGGAAGCCTTGAGCGGGCTCGAGGCGTGGAAGCGCCCGGGCGACGCGTGGATCGGGTACGCGAAATACAACATCGGCGTGTCGCTCGTGCGGCTCGGCCAAGTCGACCAGGGCGCGCGCGTGCTCGACGAAGTCGGGCGGCTCGATCCGGAGAATCCCGACTTCGCGGCGCTGCGCGACAAGGCGAACGTGGCGCTCGGCTACGCGTGGCTGCAAGCGTCGCGGCCCGTCGAAGCCAAGCCGTCGCTGCAGCGCGTGCGCCTCGAGGGGCCGTTCTCGAACAAGGCCCTGCTCGGTGTGGGTTGGTCGGACGCGGAGACTTCGAACTACGAGAGCGCGCTCGCACCGTGGCTCGAGCTGCGCGACCGCAGCCTGCTCGACTCGGCGGTGCAGGAGTCCCTGCTCGCGGTGCCGTATGCGTTCGCTCAGCTCGGCGCCGACGCGCAGGCCGCGGAGCATTACAACGATGCGATCGCGGCGTTCAACGGCGAGATCGCGCGCCTCACGAGCTCGATCGACGCGATCGAGAAAGGGGAGCTGATCACCGAGTTGCTCGGCCATCACGCGGACTCCGCAGACGCCGCCACCGGTTGGTATTGGCGTCTCGAGAAAATACCCGACACGGTCGAGAGCCGCTATCTCTACGAGCTCATGGCGAGCAACCGGTTCCAAGAAGGGCTCAAGAACTACCGCGACCTGCTGTACCTCAATCGCAACCTCGACCATTGGGTCGAGAGCCTCGGGGCCTTCGACGACATTCTCGACACGCGCCAGCGCGCTTACCAGCAACGCCTGCCCAAGATCGACGATTCCCTGTCGAGCGTCGACCTCGATGCGATGCTCGCGCGCCGCGTGGAGCTCGAGTCGCGCCTGCAAGCGATCGAGCGCACCGAGGACGTCGTAGCGTTGGGTACGGAGAAAGAGCAAGAGACGTGGCGAACGGCCACGGAGATGGAGCCGCTGATCGCGCGGCTGCCGGACGACGCGGCGTCCGAAGAAATTCGCGTGAAGCAACGCTTCCTCAAGGGCTTGCTCGTGTGGGATCTGCGCCGCGACTACAAGGCGCGGCTCTGGGCCGAGAAGAAGAGTCTCGCGGACTTGGATCGCCAATTGCGCGAGGCGCAACGCCGCCACCACGAAGTCGAAAGCGCACGCAACGATTGGCCCGAGAAGTTCGTGGAGCTCACTGCGCGCATCGACGGACTGCGCCCGCGCGTGATCGGCATGCAGGGTGAGGCGCAGGCAGCACTGCTGAAACAGCAGCTGTTCCTGCAGGATGTCGCGGTCGCCGAGCTGAAGGCGCAGCGGGACCGGCTGAACACTTACATGATCCAGGCGCGGTTTGCGCTGGCGTCGATATACGATCGCGCCGCCGCTCGCGTCGCTCCGCCCGCCGCGGGCTCCGTGCTCGCGGAGGGCGCAAGATGAACGCCCCGCTCGTCGCGCTGTTCGCGATCTCCGCGATCTGGCCCTTTGGGCATCGCGACCGCGAAGACCGCGATTCCGCCGGCACCATCAAGGCGCTCGAACGCGGCGTCGTCGAGATCGACCGGTCGGCCCCGATCGACGGCGGCGAAGCCAAGGCGATGGAGAGCTACCGTCTGTTCCTCGATCTCGCTTCGGACGACGCGCTGCTGCGCGCCGAAGCGATGCGCCGACTCGCGGACCTGCAGCTCGAAACTGCCGACGCGGTCGAGCTGCAAAGCAATGTTCAGTCGCTGGGCGACAATCTCGGCGGCACGATCGGGATGTACGAGAAGCTTCTCCAGACCTATCCGGACTACAAGAAGAATGATCTCGTGCTCTATCAGCTCGCGCGCGCCTACGAGGCGGAAGGGCGGCTCGAGGATGCGCTCGCCACACTCGACAAGCTGATCGCGGAGTATCCGCAGACGGTGCACGTCGACGAGGCTCAGTTCCGCCGCGGCGAGACGCTGTTCGTCGAGAGGCGCTACGACGAGGCCGAGCGCGCTTACAACGAGGTGATCCGGCACGGCGCCGACTCGACGTTCTATCAGCAAGCGCTCTACAAGCACGGCTGGGCGCTGTTCAAGCAGCAGCAGTACGAAGACAGCCTCACGTCGTTCTTCGCGTTGCTGGACCTGAAGCTCGGGACGGACAACACCGCAAGCGGCGACCGCGACCCCGCGGTGATCTACTCGGCCATGGGGCGCGCGGAGCAGGAGCTCGTCGACGACACGTTCCGCGTGCTCTCGATCGATTTCTCTTACGTCGACGGCCCCGAATCGGTGACGAAGCACTTCAACCGGCACGGCTCGCGTCCGTACGCCTTCATCGTGTACACGAACCTCGGCGATCTCTATCTAGAGCAGGAGCGTTTCCAGGACGCCGCCGATGCGTATCACGCGTTCGTCGAGTTGGATCCGTATCACTCGAAGGCGCCGCTGTTGCAGGTCGAGGTGATCGAGGCATTCAAGCAGGGCGGCTTCGCGGACCTCGTGCTCGACGGCAAGCAGAATTTCGTCGAGACGTACGGCCCGAGCAGCCCGTACTGGCAGCGCTACACGTTCGAGCAGCAGCCGGAGGTCGTCGCGCACCTGAAGAGCAACGTGACGGATCTCGCGGCGTACCACCACGCGCAGGCGCAGCAGAACCACGATGCGTCCGAGTATCAGGCGGCCGCGCGTTGGTATCGGACCTATCTTCAGTCGTTCCCCGACGATCAGAACGCGCCGGAGACCAACTTCCTGCTCGCCGAGGTGCTCTACGAGAGCGGCAGCTTCCGCGACGCCGCGCTCGAATACGAACGCACGGCCTACGCGTATCCGTTCCACGAGCACGGCGGCGAGGCGGGCTACGCGGCGCTGCTCGCGTACGGGAAGGAAGAGGCGCAGCTCAAGGGCTCGGCGCTCGCCGAATGGCACCGAGCCGGGATCGAGAGCGCGCTCCGTTTCGCCGCCGGCTATCCGACGCACGAGAAGGCATCGACCGTGCAGACGGACGCCGCGGAGAAACTCTACGCTCTAAATGACTACGTGCGGGCGCGCGAAGTGGCGCAGGGCGTCGTTTCCCGGACACCGCCTGTCGAGCCCGCGCTCGCGCGAACGGCGTGGACCGTGCTCGCGCATTCCGAGTTCGATCTTGCAGACTACGCCGCTGCCGAGACCGCCTACGTGCAGCTCAGCACGTTGATCCCCGCGACCGATCCGCAGCGCGGCGAAGTCGTCGAGCGCATCGCGTCATCGATCTACAAGCAAGGCGAGCAGGCGCGCGCAGCCGGGATGTACGACGTCGCGGTGCAGCACTTCCTGCGCGTGGGGCAGGCGGCACCGTCGTCGCCGATCCGTGCCACGGCCGAATACGACGCGGCCGCGGCGCTGATCCAGATGGGTGACTGGCCGCGCGCGACCAAGGTGCTGGAAGACTTCCGCGCGACCTTTCCGAAGCACGAGCTCACCGCCGACGTGACGGCGAAGCTCGCGGTCGCGTACGTCGAGGTCGGCAACAGCGCGCTAGCGGCGGGCGAGTTCGAGCGCATCGCCGATGCCGATGGCTCTACGGAAGTGAAGCGCGAAGCGCTGTGGCGCTCCGCGGAGCTCTACGCAGGCAGCGGCCAAACCGTGCAGGCGGCAGCGGCTTACGGCAAGTTCGTGGAGCGCTATCCACGGCCCGTAACCGAGGCCGTCGAGGCACGCCAGAAGCTCGTGCAGATCGCGGAGACGAACGGCAATCAAGTCGAGCGCACGCGCTGGCTCAAGGACATCGTGACGGCCGACGCGGGCGCGGGCGCGGAGCGCAGCGACCGCACGCGCTATCTCGCGGCGAAGGCGCAGCTCGTGCTCGCGCAACCGTCGCGCGACGCGTTCCGCGGCACCCGGCTCGTAATTCCGCTCGACAAGAGCCTCAAGGCCAAGCAGGAGCGGATGAAAGCGGCGCTCGCGGAATACAACAAAGCGGCCGACTACGGCGTCGCCGAGGTGACGACGGCGGCCAACTACGAAATCGCCGAGCTCTATCACTCGCTGAGCAAGGACTTGTACGCGTCGGAGCGTCCCAAGGAGTTGTCGAAGGACGAGCTCGAGCAATACGACATCCTGCTCGAGGAGCAGGCGTTTCCGTTCGAGGAAGAGTCGATCGAGCTGCACGAGGTGAACGCCGCGCGAACCAAGGAAGGCATCTATGACGAGTGGGTGCAGAAGAGCCTCGCGGCGCTCGCGGAGCTCATGCCCGTGCGTTATGCGAAAGCCGAAATCGGAGAAACCGTTGTCGATGCGATTCGCTGAAGTCATCGTTGCGTCCGACGCAGTGCGCAGCGGCATCGTCGCCGGCATGGCCGTTCTCGTGGCGGCGTGCGGTGCGTCGGCACCGCAGCAGGCCGGGACCCGGGCTCCGGCGGTCGTTGCGCCGGTGCCGGCAGCCGCGGCCGCTTCGCCGAAGCCAGCTGCGCAGCCCGCGACCGAAACTCGGCGCGTCAGTCGCCGCGACGAGCGGCGCGCCGCCGAGGCGGGTCCCGTCGACCCTGCCGCCGCCGCTCTCGAGCCGATTCCGGAAACCGCGCGGCAAGGTTACGACCGCGCGCTCGCGGCGCTGCGTGCACAAGATTGGCTCCAGGCCGAGCTCGAGCTAGAGCAACTCGCGCACGACTATCCCGCGTATCCGGGGCCGCAGGTGAATCTCGCGATCGTCTATTTGCACGACGGCCGCCGCGACGACGCGCGGGCCGCGCTCGATCGTGCGCTAGCCATCGCACCCGGCAACGCCGCGGCGAACAATCAGCTCGGAATCTTGCTGCGCAGCGAAGGCAAGTTCGACGACGCTGAGCGGGCCTATCGGCGCGCGCTCGAGACGGATCCGAGCTACGCGCTCGCCCATTACAACCTCGCCGTGCTGCTCGACGTGTATTTGCGCCGCGGCGCCGAGGCCATCGAGCACTACGAGGCCTATCAGAGCTCGCTCAGCGAGCCCAACAAGACGGTCGCGGGTTGGCTCATCGACCTGCGGCGCCGAGTCGGCACCGGCGCATCCAACCCGCAGGTTGCCAAGGAGGATGGGGCATGAGATCGGCGATCCTTGTGTTAGCGCTGCTCGTCGCGTGCACCGCGCACGCGCAGGCCCCGACACCGAGCGATTCTCAGCGCTCGGAGACGCCGCGGCGCGCTCGCGCGCCGCTTGCGACGCCGGACGATCTTCAGCCCGCCGTGGACGTGGGGGAGACGCGTGTGGCCGTGGCGCCGCGGCCGGGAGCGCCCGCACCTGTCGCCCCTTCACCGCCGCTGATTCCGCCGCCCGCTAAACCGGCCGCGCCGCAGACACAGGCTGCGACGCCTCCCGCCGCGCCCGCGGTGACGGCTCGGACTGCGCAACCGAGCTCGGCGACCGCACAGAACGCTCCCCGGACGGCAAATTCGCGCGCGCTGGATTCTATAGATCTGGGAACCACGTCAATTACGGGCAATCAGGAATTGCCTAAGGTGTTGTACATAGTGCCTTGGAAGAAATCGGATTTGGGCGATCTCGTGGGTCGTCCAGTGAACACCTTGCTCGACGAGGTGCTCGCGCCGGTCGATCCCGAAGTGTTCGAGCGGCACTTGGAGTACTACGAGACCCTTTACGGGAAGAAAGCCCAACAGGAGTGAGTTGAATGGACGCCTATTCCACGATCGTGAAATTCTTCCAGAACGGCGGGGCGTTCATGTACCCGATCGTTCTGGTACTCGCCCTGGGCGTAGCGATCGCCGTCGAGCGGTGGGTCTACCTCACCATGACCATGGCGAAGAACAAGGCGCTGTGGAATCAAGTCACGCCTTTCCTCAAGTCGGGCAACCTCGCCGGCGCGATGCAGGTGACGAGCAAGTCGACCGCCGCGATCGCCCAGATCATGACGTACGGCTTGAACCGCGTGCGTTCGGCGCGCCGTCGTGAGGACGTCGAGCAGGCGATGGAAGAGAGCCTCATGGAGGTCATGCCGCGCCTAGAGAAGCGCACGCATTACCTCGCGACGTTCGCGAACATGTCGACGCTCATGGGGTTGCTCGGAACGATCATCGGCCTCATCGATGCGTTCACCGCCGTGTCGAACGCAGACCCGGCCGAGAAGGCGGAGCTCCTGTCGGCCAGCATTTCGATCGGCATGAACTGCACGGCGTTCGGCTTGATGGTGGCGATCCCGCTCGTCCTCGTCCATTCGCTGCTGCAGACCAAGACCACCGAAATCATCGACAGCCTCGAGATGGCGTCGGTGAAGTTTTTGAACGCGATCACCGAACGCGCCGCGGGCGATCCCGGTCCTGCCCCGATGAAGGGCGGCGACGCGCCTGTCGCGCACGGCAATCCGGTGCCCCGTCGGGCGTAACGGTTCCCAAGGACTTCAAGGCCAAGCTGGCGCGCTTCGCTCCAACGAGGGAACCGTTCGATGCAAGTCATAGGACGCAGCGCGCGCATCGCGCGCCACCACAAGCGGCACGACAGCGCCGAGATCAACCTCACGTCGATGATCGACATGATGACGATCTTGGTCTTCTTCCTGCTCATCCACGGCGGCTTCATCCGACTCGCGATTCTCGAGCTCAACTTGCCTGCTTCGCAGTCGGTTCCTAGCGAGGAACCCCCCTCGTTCCAGCTCGAGATCACCGTGCGCGACTCGAGCATCGAGGTTGGCGATCGAACGACCGGGTTGCTGAGCCGGATCGAGAAGACCGATGGGACCTTCGACTTCGCGAAGCTCACGGACTTCCTGAGGAAGATCAAGGAGCGCTTTCCGGAGAAGGCAGACGCGACGCTGTTGCTCGAGCCCGACGTGCCTTACGAGGTGCTGGTGGCGGTGATGGATCGCGTGCGAGTCGCAGAGGCGCGCGATGAGAACATCGGCGCCGGCCGTCTCATCAAGACCGAGCTGTTCCCCGAAATCTCGATCGGCGACGCGCCGGTGCGTAACTAGAGGGTCGATCGATGAGATTCATGGGTCGCGCCGCTCGGATGCAGCGGCATCACAAACGTCACAAGGGCGACGCGATCATCAATCTGGTCTCGATGATCGACATGCTCACGATTCTCCTGTTCTTCCTCCTCGTGTACTCGACGGAGGAGGTGGACGTGCTCGCGAAGGACGTGCAGTTGCCGGAGTCGATCGCGGACGAGGAGACCCACGACGCCGTCACTGTGATCGTGTCGGAGGAAGAGATCATCATCAACGGTAAGTCGGTCGGCAAGATCAGCGACATCATGGCCAATAGCAGCGTGATCATCCCAGCACTGCAAGCAGAGCTCGAGGCGGAGGCGAAGGGAATGGTGGTGCCGGCGGGTCTCTCGGAAGAAGCGCGAATCGCGTCTCGCGAAGTGACGATCATGGCGGACAAAGAGATCCCGTATCAGCTTCTGAAGAAGGTGATGGCGACTTCCACGGCGGCCGAGTACGGCCAGCTTTCGCTCGCGGTGCTGCAGAAGGCATCCGACGCGGTGATGACGCGCGTGGCGCAGAACTGAAGGATCACCGATGTCGTCCAACGCCGCAGCCGTGCTCTATCGAATCTACGAGCTCCCGTGGTCAACGGGAGCGGAAGAGGAACAGAAGTTCCGCAAGTCTGCGCTCATCGCGCTTTGCTCAGTCGTGCTGCTCGCGCTGCTCATCGCCGTGCTGCCCGTACCGACGCCCGATCCGACGCAGGTCGAGGAAGTGCCGCGGCGCATAGCACGTCTGGTTCTCGAGCGCGAAGCGCCGCCGCCTCCGCCGCCCGTCGTTCGCGAGGAGCCCAAGCCAGAGCCTGAGCCCGAGCCGGTCGTCGAGCAGCGTCAAGTTCGTGAGGAGCCGCCGAAGCCGGAGCCGAAACCCGAGCCCAAGCCCGTGGATCGGACACAGCAAGCACGCGAGCGCGCCTCGGTCGCGGGACTCTTGCCGTTCGCGCAGCAGCTCGCATCGCTGCGCGACGACAACACGGCGCAGCGGCTCGATCGAGCTCAAGTATCCGGCGCCGTCGAAGGTACGACGCCGCTCGCGGAGCGGTCCTTGATCACGTCGCGCGTCGGCGCGAGCAGCGGCGGTATCAACACGGCGGCGTTGAGCCGCAATACGGGTGGCGGCGGTTTGGGTGATCGCGCGGTGACGCAGGTCGAGAACCCCGTCGAAAGCTTCGAGCTCGCGGGCGGGGCGGCGCAACGCAGCGGTGAGAGCGACAAGGCGTCCCGCAGCCGCGAAGAAATCGAGCGCGTGTTCGACCAGAACAAGGGCGCGATCTACACGCTCTACAACCGCGCGCTTCGCCAGAACCCCGCGCTCGAGGGCAAGCTCGTACTGCGGTTGACGATCGCTCCAGACGGTAAGGTCACGTTCTGCGAGGTCGTGTCGTCGGAGCTCAACGATCCGGATCTCGAGCAGAAGCTCGTGCAGCGCGTGCTGCTGTTCCAGTTCGAGCCGCGCAGCAACGTCGAGTCGATCACGACCACGAAGCCGATCGACTTCTTCCCGGCCTGAGATTTCTCCCGACATCGCTCGGATCGGCGGGCTATACTCGGCCGGTCCGGGTTTTCGGCGCTCCGCGACGCGCCTCCCCGGCCAACTCCGGGGGAAAACAACAATGACTACGCCGCCTGGCTCCATCGCCAAGCTTCACCTGTCCGATTTGCTGGAGAACAGCCGCGTCGGACCTCTGCAGATCCGCGTCTTCGTGCTCTGCATGGCGTGTCTGATCATGGACGGGTTCGACGTTCAGGCCATGGGTTACGTCGGCCCGGCCGTGTTGCGCGACTGGAACGCGCCGGGGCCCGCGCTCGGGCGGGTCTTCGCTGCCGCTAACTTCGGTGTTCTGCTCGGCGCGCTCTTGTTCGGCATGCTTGCGGACAAAATAGGCCGGCGCCCCGTGCTCGTCGGCGCCACGTTATTCTTCTCAGTCCTCACGATCGCGACCGGGTTCGCGCGCAACATGGACGAGTTGCTGTGGCTGCGTTTCGTGTCCGGTCTCGGGCTCGGGTGCATCATTCCAAACGCCACCGCGCTCGTCGGCGAGTTCAGTCCGAAGAAGAGCCGCGTTGTGCTCACGATGTGCATTACCGTCGGATTCACGGTGGGCGCGGCGATCGGCGGCTTCGTCGCGCTGCTATTGATCCCGGCATTCGGTTGGCGATCCGTGTTCTTCTTCGGCGGCGCCGTGCCACTCGTGATCGCGCTTGCGATGCTTTGGGGGCTACCGGAGTCGCTGCAGTTTCTCGCCGTGCGCAAACAGCACTTCGACCAGCTCGCGCGGTGGCTACGCCAACTCGATCCGAAGCTGCGCGTCGACGCGTCCACGCAATTTGTCGCGAACGAGTCGAGCCGCGCCGGTGTGCCGATCTTCCATCTGTTTCGCGACGGACGCGCGCTGTTCACGATCCTCCTGTGGATCGTGAACTTCACGAATATCCTCGTGCTCTACTCCCTTTCGAATTGGTCGCCGACCATCTTTACCTCGATGGGGTATACGGAGCAGACGTCGTTGTTCGTCGGTACGCTATTGCAGGTCGGCGGCACGATCGGCACGTTTGCTCTCGCTTGGGTGATTGGTCGCCGAGGCTTCACGTCGTCGCTCGCCGTGACGTTCGCGATCGCGACGCTGAGCATCGCGTTCATCGGTCATCCCGCGCTCACGATCTTGCCCCTAGCGCTGATCGTGTTCGTCGCCGGTTGGTGCATCGTCGGGGCCCAGCCTGGCGTGAACACGTTGTCCGCGTCGTACTACCCAACCTACCTGCGAGCCACCGGCGTGGGCGCCGGCCTTGGCGTCGGACGAATCGGTGCGATCGTAGGTCCCCTCATCGGCGGCTGGCTACTGGCCAATCAATGGACGCCGCAGCAGCTGTTCTGGGCCGCTGCTTTCCCGGCATTCGTTTCGATGATCGTGATGCTCCTACTGCGCGTGCTCTTGAAGAACGATCGCGGCTCGTCGGAGCTGCAGGCCGTTGCCCAACCGCTCGCGCACTAAGCCGCGCGGCGCTCGCTTTCACCGCTTGCGGTGGCCACGCCGTGACCCAGGCCTAGGCAATCGCGGTCGCGCGCCTCGATAATGCGCGCATGACCGAAACATCGATCCTCGAACTGGAGGACTTCGCGCTCGATCTTGCGCACACGGCCGGCGGAATCGCCCAAGCTCACTTCCGCCGCTCGTTCACGATCGAGAACAAGGCGGTGGACGGATTTGATCCCGTCACGAGCGCCGACCGCGCGATCGAGCGAGTGCTCCGCGCGGCGATCGTCGAACGGTATCCCGACCATGGAATCGTCGCCGAGGAAGAGGGTGAGCGGGCGGCGCGTTCCGACTACACGTGGTTTATCGACCCGATCGACGGGACGCGCGCGTTCATGACGGGCTCCCCGCTCTGGGGCACCCTCGTGGGCCTCACGCACCGCGGCAGCCCGCTGTTCGGATTACTGTGCCAACCCGTGCTCGAGGAGATCTTCTTCGGCGGGCCGAGCGGCTCCTGGCTGATCAAATCGGAGCGGCGCGATCGTTTGAAAGCGCGGCAATGCACGTCGCTCGCAAACGCGGTGCTCGCGAGCACCCACCCGGACATGTTCGCAGGAGCCGACGCGGGTGCGTTTCAAGGGCTCGCGCGGCGGTGCCTACTGCATCGGTTCGGCGGCGATTGCTACAACTACGCCATGCTCGCCGCGGGATTCATCGACCTCGTGGTCGAGTCGCAGCTGAAGCCATTCGACATCGTTCCCCTGATTCCAGTGCTCGAAGGGGCGGGATGCGTGGTCACGGATTGGCAAGGCCGGCGGCCGATGTCGGGCGGCTCGATCGTGGCCGCCGCGACGCGCGAGCTGCACGAGGCGGCTCTCGGTGCGCTCACTGGCCACGCTCGTTCCAGCTGAAGGTATTTCAGCGCAGTGCGTTATGTCACACCGCTCACCCGATTTGTGATTGCGGTAACGGCACTGCGGCGCGGATTTCGCTAAGGTGATGGCTCGTTTGGAAACGCTTGTTTTACAGAACATGGCCGCACCCCAAAACAAGGACGTCGAGCAGTCGGAAGCCACGGGCGTTCAGCCCGCGGGCCGCGTCGAATTCGATAGCCGCGGCAACAGCGTCTGGCGGTGGGCGAAGGACGTGATCGACAGCACGTCGATCTTGTTGAAGCGCCTAGAGAACAAAGACCTTGCGATCGAGCCCACGCAAAAGGTGCCCGTCATCGGCGGCAAGGCCGGCAAGGGCGACAACGGCGACAAGGCCGACAAGGGCGACAAGCGCAGCAACCGGCGCGCCGAGCTCGGTCTTGCGGAACCCGGCGGCCGCGACAGTGGCGGCGGGTTCGATCCTTATAATCGCCGCCGCTAGCAAATCACTGGCCCGCGCACTAGACACGCCTGACGAGGCGTTGCTTGACGCTATCTCGCGTCAACGTCGCGCCTAAAAGTGCCGATCTAGCCTCTAAATAGTCCGATCTGGCTTTGATCGAGATCCGCGCTGCTCGCCGTCGTATTACGACTTCCGAGCGTCGCCTGACCCCTTTGCAGCTCCGCTCTGCCTCGTCGATCCGCCCGAGGGCGCCGATTGGCGCGGCGCCCCTCGATGGTGCGGAGCGCGCACCATTCTGATGCATACGCGCGCCGTCGCAATGATGGCGTAATCCTCCTAACGCATTGAATTAAAAGGTCTCTTCGATATGGCACGGATGCTGCAATGGCGTGCCGTCGAAACAATGACTCTGCGCAAGGAGGAATCGCGCCATGAAGAAAATCACACTGATCCCAGCTCTCGTAGTTACGGCCGCGGCGGTACTGCCCGCGACGTCGCAGGCCGAAGTCGCTGCCAACATTGGTTGGGCGAGCGAATACCTGTATCGCGGCATTTTTCAAGAAGACTCGTCGGCATTTGCGGGTATCGACTACACGGCCGACAACAACGGTTTCTATATCGGCACCTGGGGTGCGGACGTCGGTCAAGGTATCGAAACGGACCTGTACTTCGGTTTTGCGGGCGGCGACAAGTTCACCTACAAGATCGGCTATACCGGCTACTTCTACACCGACGATTTCGACGACACCTATAACGAAGTCAACCTCGGTATCGGCTACGGCATCTTCGCTCTCGACGTCGCGATTGGTACTTGGGACGGTTTCGGCACCGACGCCGATTACACGTTCACCTCCGTCACGATCGCGCCCGAAAAAGGCCCGTACTACAAGGTCGGCAGTTTCGGCGAAGACTTCGACGGCGACTACTTCGAAGCGGGCTATACCTACAGTCTCGAAGATGCGGGTGTCGATTTCACGTTCGCGCTGGTTTACAGCGACGACCTGAACGTCAACGACCCGGATGACGGTGAGGATGGCGATACCGCGATCACGTTCAGCATCAAGAAGACCATCGGCGTCGGGGAGTAAGTGACCCGCATAAAGCAGAGGAAACGACCATGAAACTCATTTCGGCCGTGATAAAGCCGTTCAAGCTCGAGGACGTCCGCCAGGCGCTGGCCGAGGCGGGTGTCCAGGGCATGACGGTGACCGAGGTCAAGGGGTTCGGTAGGCAGAAGGGCCACACCGAGCTCTATCGGGGCGCGGAGTACTCAGTCGACTTCGTGCCGAAGACCAAGATCGAAGCCGCAGTTCCGGATTCGCTGGTGGAGCAAGCCGTCGAGGCGATCATCAGCGCGGCGGGCACCGGTTCGATCGGCGACGGCAAAGTGTTCGTATTCGATCTCGATCACGCAGTGCGCATTCGTACCGGTGAAACCGGCGATGCGGCGCTGTAAGGGGTAGGAGGACAATAACGATGAAGATCTTAGGAAGAACTACGGCCGTGTTCGGCGCGCTGCTCGCAGCGCTCCTACCGGCTCTCGTTTGGGCACAGGATGCGCCTGTCCCGAATAAGGGCGACACGGCCTGGATGCTGACTTCGACGGCGCTCGTGCTGTTGATGTCTGTACCGGCGCTCGGCTTGTTCTATGGCGGTCTGGTCCGCAGCAAGAACATGCTGTCCGTGCTCATGCAGGTGTTCGTGAGTTTCTCGCTGATAACGGTTCTCTGGTGCGTGTACGGCTACTCGTTCGCGTTCACGACAGGGAATGCATTCTTCGGAAGTGCTGACCGACTGTTCTTGAACGGCACCTTCGTCGACGGCGTGTTCTCGCTCGGTGCCACGTTCAGCAAAGCGACACCGATGTATGAGCTCGTGTTCGTCGCGTTCCAAGCGACGTTCGCAGCGATCACGTGCTGTCTGATCCTCGGCTCGCTCGTGGAACGCATCAAGTTCTCCGGCATTCTGCTGTTCCTCGTGCTGTGGTTCACGTTCAGCTACATCCCCGTCGCTCACATGGTGTGGTTCTGGGCGGGTCCGGATGCGTACACGGATCAGGCTGCTGCGGACGCGGCGACGGCCACTGCGGGTCTTCTCTGGCAGTGGGGCGCCCTCGACTTCGCGGGCGGTACCGTCGTGCACATCAACTCGGGCGTCGCAGGTCTCGTTGGTGCGATCATTATCGGCAAGCGCATAGGCTACGGTAAGGAGGCGATGCCTCCGCATAGCTTGACGATGACGATGATCGGCGCGTCGATGCTGTGGTTCGGCTGGTTCGGGTTCAACGCGGGCTCCGCGTTGGAAGCGAACGGCTCCGCGGCGCTGGCGTTCATCAACACCTACCTCGCCACGGCGTGCGCGGTGTTGACATGGACGCTCGCGGAGTGGCTGCTGAAAGGTAAGCCGTCGATGCTGGGTGCCGCTTCCGGCGCCGTCGCGGGCCTCGTCGCGATCACGCCTGCCGCCGGTAACGTCGGCATCCAGGGCGCGTTCGTGATCGGCCTCGGAGTCGGTGTCGTGTGCTTCTGGGGCTGCACGGGGCTGAAGAAGATGATCGGCGCGGACGACGCGCTCGACGTCTTCGGCGTGCACGCGCTCGGCGGCATCTTCGGCGCGTTGATGACGGGTATCTTCAACGCTCCGAGCCTCGGTGGTCCCGGTTACGTCGAGTGGATCGGTCTCACGCAGGCGTACGGCGGTATCGGCGCCCAGTTCTGGATCCAAGCCAAGGCCGTCGGAGTCGTGGTCGTCTGGACCGCGGTCGTCGCTGCGATCTCCTTCTACATCGTGAAGCTCACCGTTGGGCTCCGGGTGTCGGAGGAGGAAGAGCGGGAAGGCCTCGACATCTCGGCTCACGGCGAGCGTGCTTACACGGCTTAGCGTCTCGCCAATCGCGTTTCTCCACTGCGTCTCTCATTTGGCCGACAACCCTCAGGGTTGTCGGCCTTTTCTTTTTCGAGCTTGGAGCTCAGCGCGACCGGCACGAAGCCGACAAGTACTCGTCGGGGACGTCGGTGAGGCGTGCGGGTTCCCCGAAGATCGGCTCGAAGCCAGCGGGGGCCGTTCCGCGGCCACATTGCCACTCGACCGAGCGCGCTTCCGCGTCGAGCGCCGGAACGATCGTGAGCGTGCGACCACGCAGCCGTGCGTGCGCTTCACCGCCGTACGTGACGACGATTGCGCCGGAGACCACGTCAACGGACTCGACGTACTTACCGTGACGCTCGAGCTTGCGGCCGACAGAGCCCGAGGAGATGTTCGAGAAATCGTGCCCCGCTGACTTCCAGGCCGCAACGATGGCGACCTTGTGCGCGTTCGCGAGCTCGACTCCTTCGGCAACTTGCTCGCGGATCGTGTATTCCAGGTAGGAAGGAATCGCGACTCTCGCCAAAGCGATAGTCAGCACCATCGCGGCGGCGAAAACGGTCACGACGAGCCAACGCGCGCCGAAGGGCGCCCGTCGTCCCGGCGCGGGTCTTGTCCCCGGTAACGGCCGGCCACAGCTCGCGCACGACGCGCCGTACTCTGCGTTGCTTGCGCCGCAGCTGGGACAATACATCGCGAGCCGCCCCTCGATCGGTCGCGCTAGAGACGTTGACCACCGTCGATCTCGATTACGCGGCCGTTGCAGTAATCGTTCTCTAGGATGAACGCCGCCGTCGCGGCGATCTCGGGCGGCTCGCCGAGGCGTTGCACCGGGATGCCCGCGGCCATCTTCTCGAGGATCTCCGGCTTCATGCTAGCGACCATTTCGGTCTTGATGAAACCGGGCGCGATCGCATTCACGCGGATCCGAAAGCGGGCGAGCTCCTTCGCCCACACGACGGTCAACGCAGAGACGCCGGCTTTTGCAGCGGAGTAGTTGCTCTGGCCGAAGTTGCCGGCACGCGAGAGGCTCGAGATGTTGATGATGCAGCCGCCGTCGCCGAAGCGGATCATGCGCTCCGCTGCCTCGCGGCCACAAAGAAACACGCCCGTGAGGTTCACGTCGATGACGGATTGCCATTGGGCGAGTGAGAGTTTTCCGACGACTTCGCCATCCTTGACCTTGACGAGCAGGCCGTCGCGCAAGATTCCGGCATTCGCGATCGCGCAGTCGAGTCGGCCGAAGTCCGTCGCGACTCGATCGAACAGGTTCACGACTTCGGCTTCATCCGCGACATTCGCCGAGTACGTTTCCGCGCGGCGCCCGAGTGCGCGGCATGCGGCTGCGACGTCCCGTAGACCCGATTCGTCGAGGTCAACGAGCGCGAGGTCTGCGCCTCGCTCCGCGAACCCTCGTGCCATCGCGGCCCCGAGGCCGCGGCCCGCGCCCGTGATCAACACCGTCTTACCGCTGATCTGCATTGGCTTCGGCCTCACGAGCAAGCGACGGCGGAATGTTACCGGCAGAGTGCGGGATTGGCCAGAAAACGAGCCGCCGAATCCGAATCTGCGGTATGCTCGCCGGCCCGGCGAACACGGCGTTCCGGCCACCTCCGAGCCATGATTGTTTCGAGATATCTCGACCGCATCGCGATCACGCTGTCGACGATCTGCATCGTGCACTGCCTCGCAATGCCGCTCGTCATCGCGGTGTTGCCGATTGCCGCCCTCACGTTCGGAGGCGACGGCCATTTTCACGCGTTGATGCTGTGGCTAGTAGTGCCCACGAGCGCCGTCGGCTTCGCGCTCGGCTATCGTGTGCACGCCAAAGCTGGCGTCGTGCTGACCGGCGCAGTGGCCGTTGCGATTCTCGCCGTCGTTGCCCTCTGGGGTCACGCTGCTTGGGACACATCGACCGAGGTCGCCGTGAACGTCGCGGCGAGCGTGTTGCTCGCCAGCGCGCACTGGCGCAACTTCCGCGAGGTACGCCGGATCCACCGGCACGCCTAGCTCCGACAGCGGCTATCCGCGCTCGTGCTCGATGGCGCCCGCGCGCACGACGCGCCCTCGATCGAGCACGAGCTCGTGCGTGAACAGATTCCGGTGCGCGGTGAGATGCGACGCGCAGACGAGCTGCGTGCCCTCGGCGATCACCGCGCGCAAAGCGTCGTTGAGTGCGGTGGAGCCGGGGCCGTCGAGCCCCTCCCACGGCTCATCGAGCAACAAGAGCCGGGGCCGATTCGCGAGCGCGCGCGCGATCAATGCGCGTCGCGCTTGGCCGTACGATAGCGACGACAACGGGCGTTCGGCGAGCGCATCAAGCGCGAACTCTTCGACCAGCTCGTCGACTCGGCGGGTTTCGTCGAGGCTCGTCGCACGCGTGAGCCCAACGCTCGATTCGAACCCGGACGCGATGCAGCCGCGTACCGTGGTGGGATAGCGATAAGCCGCTTGCAGCTCGGGCGAGACCCACGCGACCTGCCGGCGCAGCGTCCATACGTTGCGCGGATTGCCGAGCGCTGGCCACCGGACTTCGCTGCCGAGGGCGGGTCGCAGCTGGCCGTGTAGCAGCCGCAGGAAGGTGCTCTTGCCGGAACCGTTCGCGCCGCTCACCAGCCAGTGCTGATTCGCGTCGAGATGCCACGACAGGCCTTGCAGCACGTGCCGCGAGCCGAGCCAGACGTCCGCACCGTCGATCGCGACGAGCGGTGAGCGGCCGCGCGCGTCTGCGTCAGCGGAGATGCTGCTTGCGCGTGCCGCGCGGGCCGCGGCGTTCGCCGTCGACGCAGCCGTTTCGCTCGCCTGCGGCGCACCGTGTATATCACTGGCTTCGCCGCCGTGCGATAGGGCGTCGCCGCCTCGCCGGCCCGCAGCGACAATCGCGCCGTGCTCGAGCAGCAAGACGTTGTCGATCGCCGCAGGGAGATCGTCCTCCACGTGCGCGGTGCAGACGAGCGTTAGATCGGTGGCGATACGCGCGATCAGCCCGTTGAGCTCGATCCGTGCGTCGCGATCGAGTCCGCTCGCTGGCTCGTCGAGCAGAAGCACCGTGGGCTCGAACGCGACGCCGCGTGCGATGAGCACGCGCCGTTGCTCGCCACGCGAGAGCTCGAGGAAGCGCCGCTCACCGAGGTGAGCGATGCCGAGATCGCGCATCTTCGCGAGGGAGCGGTTGCGTTCCGCGGAGTCGGGCCGGCGGCGTGGTACGTCGGTTCGATATATACCGGACAGCACTACGTCTAGCGCGGTGAAGTTCCAGCCCCAACGAGCGTAACGATCCTGGAGCTCGTGGCTAACGACCACGATCTCCGCGCGGGCCTGCACCGCGTCTCGCAGCTCGCCGCGGCCGAAGTCGTAGCGCCGCTCGCCGCGCTCCGGGGCGGGCCAAATAGTTCCGCCGATGAGGCCGAGAAAGGTGGACTTACCGCTGCCGTTCGCCCCGACGATTCCCCAATGCTGGCCGCGCGCGAGTCGCCACGTGACGTCGCGTAGCACGGTGGCTCCGGCGAGATCGACGTCGACCCGGTCAAGCTGGACTAGCGGTGCGATACTCATTGCGCAGTGGATTTCAGAACCCTTCGCTCGAGGCGTGCGCGAGTTTACCTGAGCTAGACTAGGCACCGTGGTAGCGATCAACGGATGATCAACGTTCTGCCAACCGTCGCTGACGTCGCCGATGCCTATGCGCGTTTGCGCGACTGGGTCATCGATACCCCCGTGCTCGAGTCCGAGGCGTTGAGCCGGCGCGTGGGTACGCGCGTGCTGTTCAAGGCCGAGTGCTTGCAGCACGGCGGCAGCTTCAAGATCCGCGGTGCGCTGAATCGCATCCTTCTGCTCAGTCACGCGGAACGCAGCGCGGGTGTCGTTGCCTTTTCGTCCGGCAATCATGCGCAAGCCGTGGCGCTCGCGGCGAAGTGGCTCGGGATCCGCGCGACGATCGTGATGCCTGCCGACGCGCCGCGCACCAAGCTCGCAGGCACGCGCGCGTACGGCGCCGAGGTCGTCCTCTACGACCGCGAGCGCGAGAACCGTGAGCAGATCGCGAGCGACATCGCGGCACAGCGCGGCGCGGCGCTGGTGCCGCCGTTCGATCATGCGCAGGTGGTGGCGGGGCAGGGTACGGTCGCGCTCGAGCTCGCCCGAACCGCACTCGCACGCCATGCCGAGCTCGATGCGCTCTACGTACCGTGCAGCGGCGGCGGTCTCGTGGCGGGTTGCGCGCTCGCGATCAAGTCGGTGTTCGCGAGCTGCGCGGTATATGCAGTCGAGCCCGAAGGCTATACGGACACCGCAGAGTCGCTCGCCGCGGGCGAGCGGCGCGTGCTCGCAGCTCATCCGCCGACGATCTGCGATGGACTGCGTGCGCCCGTGCAAGGCGCGATCCCGTTCGCGATCAACCGCCGCGAGCTCGCCGGCGCTGTCGCCGTCGACGATGCCGCCGTCCGCGAGGCGATGGCTCTCGCGGCGGAGCACCTGAAGCTCGTCGTCGAGCCATCCGGCGCGGCCGCGCTTGCAGCGCTCGTGCGGCAACCGCCGCGCGAACGCAAATGCGTCGGCGTGATCTTGTCGGGCGGCAACGTGGACCCCGAGATGCTTACGAGCGCGCTCGCGGTGCTCCCGCGCGAGTGATCCGCGGCGACCGAATCGTCCCGGGCTCCCGTCTAACTGTTGGCCCGTCTAACTGTCGGAAATAAACGATAATGCCGGGTCGCGCGATTTTGTCGGGGAGCGATTAGCGTCGTATGCAGCTGCGCCAGATTGCACGGTTGGACGAGTGGCACCGGTTCGAGCCCGGCACGCTCTTCATCACCGGTTTGCAGGCGCTTGTCCGGCTGTTGCTCGCGCAGAGCCATCGCGATCGAATCGCCGGCCTGAACACCGCGGGGTTCGTGTCCGGCTACCGCGGCTCGCCGCTCGGCGGGTTAGACCGCGAGCTGTGGCGCGCGCAGAAGTCGCTCGATGCCGGGCGGATCCTCTTCCAACCGGGACTCAACGAGGACCTCGCCGCGACCTCGATCTGGGGCGCACAGCAGACCAATCTGTTCTCGGGAGCGCGCTACGACGGCGTCTTCTCGATGTGGTACGGGAAGGGTCCGGGCGTCGACCGCTCCGGCGACGCGTTCAAGCACGGCAACGCCGCCGGCACGTCCGCGCACGGCGGCGTGCTCGTCGTCGCGGGCGACGACCACACGTGCAAATCGTCGTCGCTTCCGCACCAGAGCGAGTACGGATTCGTCGATGCGATGATTCCCGTTCTCAATCCCGCGGATGTGAGCGAGATCGTCGAGCTCGGCCTGTACGGCTTCGCGCTGTCGCGCTTCAGCGGTTGCTGGATCGGACTCAAGGTGACGCAGGAGACCGCCGACGCGACGCAGTCGTTCGAGCTGTTGCCGCAAGATCTCAAGATCGTCTTGCCGCCGTTCGACATGCCGCCGGGCGGCCTCAACATCCGCTGGCCCGATCCGCCGAACGATCAAGAATTCCGTCTGCAGCGCCACAAGCTCCGTGCTGCGCTCGCGTTCGCACGCGCGAACCTGTTGAACCGCACTATCATCGAGGGCCGCAACCCGCGCTTCGGCATCGTCACGACCGGCAAGGCGCATCTCGACACGCTGCAAGCCCTGGACGATCTCGGCATCGATCGGAAGCGCGCGGCCGAAATCGGCATCAAGCTGTTCAAGGTCGGGATGAGCTGGCCGCTCGAGCCCGATGCGATCCGGCAGTTCGCGGAAGGTCTCGAGGAGATACTCGTCGTTGAGGAAAAGCGCGGCGTCGTCGAGAACCAGCTGAAGGAGCAGCTCTATAACTGGCAGGCCCGCGTGCGCCCGCTGATCATCGGCAAGCACGACGAGCGCGGCGAGTGGCTGCTGCCGTCGAACGGCGAGCTCACCCCGGCGCTGATCGCACGCGTGCTCGCGAAGCGGATGCGGCGGTTCTATTCGAGCCCCGACATCGAGGACCGTGTACGCTTCCTCGAGCAGCAGGAGTCGCATCTCGCGGAGCTCACGACCGACGTGCAGCGTGAGCCGCACTTCTGCTCGGGCTGCCCGCACAACACGTCGACTCGTGTGCCCGAAGGCAGCCGCGCGGTCGGCGGCATCGGCTGTCATTTCATGGCCGCGTGGATGGATCGCGACACCGTCACGTACACGCAGATGGGCGGGGAAGGTGCTACTTGGATAGGCCAAGCGCCGTTCACCGAAACCAAGCACGTGTTTCAGAACCTCGGCGACGGCACCTACGCGCACTCGGGGACTCTCGCCATTCGCGCTGCAGTGGCGGCCGGCGTGAACATGACCTACAAGATCCTCTTCAACGATGCCGTCGCGATGACGGGCGGCCAGCCGGTCGAAGGGCACCTCACCGTTTCCGGCGTCGCGCATCAGCTCTCAGCGGAAGGCGTACGGCCGGTAATGGTCGTGACGGATCAGCCCGAGAAGTACGCCGGCGGCGCGTCGCTGCCCCCGACGGTTACCGTGCACCACCGCCGAACGCTCGACCAGATCCAGCGCGAGCTGCGCGAGATTCCGGGCGTGTCGGCGCTGATCTATGACCAAACCTGTGCCGCGGAGCTGAGCCGCAAGCGCAAGCGCGGCAAGATCGAGGCCCCGGACAAGCGCGTGGTGATCAACGAGCTCGTGTGCGAGGGATGCGGCGACTGCAACGTGCAGTCCAATTGCTTGTCCGTCATTGCGCTCGAGACGGAATTCGGGCGCAAGCGGCGCATCAACCAATCGTCGTGCAACCAAGACTTCAGTTGCCTCGAGGGCTTCTGCCCGAGCTTCGTGACGCTCAAGGGTGCCAAGCGCAACGCACCGCGGCCGCTCGCGACCGAAGTCTTGCCCAGCCTGCCCGAGCCGCGGCGAGCCGAGAACCGTTCGGTGCACAACATTCTCATCGCGGGTGTGGGTGGCACCGGCGTCGTGACCGCAAGCGGCTTGCTCGGCCTCGCGGCGCATCTCGAGGGTAAGCAGGTCGTCCAGCTCGACCAGACCGGCCTCGCGCAAAAGTACGGTGCGGTGCTGTCGCACGTACGGATCTCGACGGATCGCGAGCGGCTGCACGGCATGCGAATTCCCGCGGGGCAGGTGGATCTCTTGCTCGGCGCGGACTTGATCGTCGCGGCGGGTCGCGAACCGCTCGCGATGCTCTCGGATCAACGCTCGTCGGTGATCGTCAACGTGCACGAAGAGCTGCCACCAAGCTTCATTCGCGAGCGCGACTTCGCGTTCCCGGGGCGCAAGATGCTCGACGCGCTGCGCGCGGCGAGCCGTCCCGACGGCGTCGCGGCGCTCGAGGCCACGCGGCTCGCGTCCGCGCTGCTCGGCGACAGCATCGGTGCGAACGTCTTGATGCTCGGCTTCGCGTTCCAGCGCGGCCATCTGCCCGTGTCCGGCGCGGCCCTGTATCGGGCGCTCGAGCTCTACGGCCGCAATGTGGAGGAGAACAAGCTCGCGTTCGACTGGGGACGGTTCGCGGCGGAGAGCCCCGAGCAGGTCGAGCGTTTGGCGAGCGCGAAGGAAGGCCGAGAGGACAAGGCGGCGTCGCCGGCCGAGGCGATCGCGCGGCGCGAAGAATTTCTCGTCGGCTATCAGGATCGCGCCTACGCCGCGCGCTATCGCGGGCTCGTCGATCGCGTCGCGGCCGCCGAGCAGCGCGTTCGGCCGGGCAGCATGGCGCTACGCGATGCGGTCGCGCGCAACTACTTCGCGCTGCTCGCCTACAAAGACGAATACGAGGTCGCGCGCCTCCATACGGAAACAGGGTTTCTCGACAGCGTGCGGCGCAACTTCGGCGCGAGAGCGCGCCCGACGTTCCACTTCTCGCCGCCGTTGTTCGCAGCAACGGATCCCGCGACGGGCCGCCCGAAAAAATACGAGTTCGGACCGTGGATCCTGCCGCTGCTGCGCCTGCTCGCCAAGCTGCGCGGCTTGCGCGGCACCAAGCTCGACGTGTTCGGATATACGTCCGATCGGCGTCTCGAGCGCGACCTGCTCGCTCGCTACGAGCGGTTGGTGGAGCGGCTGGTAGTGGAGCTCGACGAGCGCCGCTTCGACGTCGCGCTCGCGCTTGCGCGCCTGCCGGCCGACGTGCGCGGCTACGGGCCGATCAAGAAAGCCGCGGCCGAGCGAGCGGCCGAGCGCGAGAAAAAGCTCATCGAGACGTGGGAAGCACCGCCTGCGTGCGTCCAGCTGCCCGCGCACGCAACCGCGGCATAGGGGTCAGCAGCTCAGCGGCGCTTTCTGCCGGACTCCGCCACCGTCGCGCAGCGGATGCAGCGGTCCGCGAACGGTTGCGCCACGAGCCGCGCCATCGGAATGGTCTCCCCGCAGTCGGCGCAAATTCCGTAGGTTTCGTTCTTGATCTGATCGAGCGCTTTCGCGATCTGGCTGATCTCGTTGCGCGCCTCGTTGCCGAGCGCGTCGACGACCTCGGCGTTCTCGAGCTCCTGCGCCTGCTCCTGCGAGTCGGCGCTGCGGCCTCCGGTGAGGTTGTCCTTGAGCCGCTGCAACCGGTGCGTGAGCTCGGCCTGCTTGGCGCGTAGTTGCGCCTCGATGTGCGCGTACTGGTCCATTCGGTCCCACCTTCATCGTCGGCCGTGTGCACGGCCGTCGGCGTCAGCCGATTTGTTCTAGTCCGGTGGCGGGCCGCGTGCGGCGCGTTACCGGTTTCTCGACGACTTGCGGCTCCCGCGCGGAGGCGTCTAGCATCGACGGGGCGCGACAGTCGGGTTGATACGCTCCCTGCCCCAGCATAGCTCCGTTTCCGGTCGCGCCCAACGGGTAAATCGCATGATGGTTCAAGTCCGGGTGTCGACACTAGTCAGCGGCGCAGACTGTCTTGAGCACGGTGCATTTAGACCGAGTCCTGAACGGCGTGCCGATGCGCACGGAGCCCGATGAAACTCCTCGCCGGTACGAGCGGCTTCTCCTACAAGGAGTGGGTCGGCGAGTTCTATCCCGAGAAGCAGCCCGCGAAGGGGATGCTCGCGTATTACGCGACGCGCTTGCCCGCGGTCGAGATCAACAACACGTTCTACCGGATGCCGAACGCGGCCGCGCTCGGAGGCTGGCGGTCGCAGGTGCCGGACACCTTTCGTTTCGCGGTGAAGGCGCCGCGCCGGATCTCGCACGTCAAGCGCCTCAAGGATTGCGGATCGGAGGTTCGCTACTTACTCGACGCGCTGAACGCGATGCAGCCGTGCGTGGGCTCCATCCTGTTCCAGTTGCCGCCGTTCGCGAAACGCGACACCGCCGTGCTCGCGGCGTTCGTGGCAGAGCTGCCTCAAGGTTGTCGTGCCGCCTTCGAGTTTCGCAACGCGAGCTGGTTCGATCCCGAGGTGTTCAAGGTACTCGAGTCGCGCAATTTCGCGCTCGTGCAGAGCGAGGAGGACGCGCCCCTGAAGGAGCCGCTACCTTGGACGGCGGACTGGGCTTATCTGCGTTTACGCAGGGTCGATTACACGACGAAGGATCTCGAGACTTGGCTCGAGCGCCTGGGCGCCGCCAAGCTCGCGGAGGCGCAGGTTTTTTTCAAGCACGAGGACGCCGCGACTGGCCCGAAGCTCGCGCAGCAGTTCTTGCAGCTCGCGGGGCTCGACGGACGCTGATCCCGCTTCCGGATGGCGGGTACGTGCAGCGCTCGAGAAGGCGCGCCGCCGTGCGCGATCAGTCTTTGCGGTCGCGCGTAAGCGCCCGGAAGCGCGAGAAGTGCCGCAGCGCTGCCTGCTCGTCACCGACTTGTTGGTAGAGCCGCGCGAGGTTGAAGTGCACGTCGGCCACGCGCGCGTCGAGTCGCACGGCCTCGAGGTACTGCTCGATCGCCTCCTTCGTCGCGCCGCGGTCCTCGAGCACGACTCCGAGATTGAACCGCGCCGTCGGGTGATTCTCATCGAGCTCGAGCGCACCGCGGTAGAGCCGCTCAGCCTCCGGCAAATCGCGCGCGATGTGGCGCAGTCGCCCGAGGTTGATCATTGCCGCGACGTGCGCGGGCTCGGCTTTGAGGACGCCGCGATACGCGTTCTCGGCGTCGGCGTTCGACCCGATCTGCTCGCTCTCGAGCGCCGCCTGGAAAAGCTCATCCGCGCTCTCCGCCGTCTTGAGCGCCTGTTGAACGGATTCGCGCGCGAGCGGCGCCACTTTCTCGCCGATCTCGCGGACGGAGAAGTCGAGCACGGTCTGGCCGGACTCCGGCTCCCATGCCGCCCTGTTGTCGCGCACGACGACACGATCGCCATCGATCTGGACGCGCACCGCGCTGAGCGGCCGGTCCGCAGGCAGTTGCTCCGCCAGCGCTTTGAGCGCTCGCGAGATTCTGCGCGGCGGCAGCTTTGCATCCGCGAGCCCCTTTGCGGTCCTGAGCAGCACGAGATCCTGGAACGAGAAGCTGAAGCGGCCACCGGCGCTGGCGTGCGGTACGACGACACCCGACCGCACGAACCCGCGGACTCGCTGCTCGGAGATCCCGAGCAGGTCGGCTACCTCGCGCGTCGAATACGCCTTCATGGCGCTAGCGTTACTTGGCAGCGGCGCGCTTCTTGGCGGCGGGCTTCTTCGCAGCTTTCTTTTCGGTTTGCTGCTCGGACTTGTCGGCCTGCTGCGCGGGTTTGCGTGAGCTGCCGGCGGCGAGGCTCGCCTTGAGCGCTTCCATGATGTCGACGATCTTGTGCTCTGGCTCCGCCGTCGGAGCGACCGTGATGTCTTCGCCTTCGACCTTCTTCTGGATCAGCTCGAGCATTCGCTCGCGCACTTCGTCGCGATAGCTTTCGGGCTCGAACTTGTCGCTTGCGGCTTGCTCGATGAGCTGGGTCGCGAGCTTGAGCTCGGCGGGCTTCACCGTGGCATCCTCGATCGGTACCTCGGAGAACGCACGAAGCTCGTCGGGATAGTGGAGCTGCTCCATCACGAGCCCGTTCTGCATCGGACGAACCATCACGAGGTACTGCTTACCGCGCGCGGCGTACTTGCCGATGCCGATGCGGCCCGTTTCGACGAGGGCCTGCGAGAGCAGCTTGTAGGCGCGTGCGCCGCCCTTTTCCGTGCCGAGGTAATAAACCTTGTCGAGATACTGCCGCTCGATCTGTTCCGCCTTCAAGAACTCGACGATGTCGATCGTGTGGGTCGCGGCCGCCTCGAGGGCTTTGAGCTCCTCGGGCTCGAACAGCACGTACTGGCCTTTCGCGAACTCGTAGCCTTTGACGATCTCCTCGCGCGGCACGACCTCGCCGCTGCGGGAGTTGATCAGCTGTTGCTTTACGCGCGAGCCGTCCTTCTTGTGAATCTGGTTGAATGAGAGGGCGCTCTGCGATTCCGCGGCGGAGTACAGCTTGACCGGGATCGACACGAGGCCGAACGAGATGGTGGCGGTGGATATGGCTCGCGCTGGCATTGGCGAATAATATATCCTCGGTTCCCGTAGTGGCAACAAAAAATACCGGCAAGTTAGAGACTTATCGCGCAAAGCGAAAGGCGGATCAAACCCCGGAGCCGTTCAGCCCAGTACGCGCGGGGGGGTCGCGCTTCGTCGTGCAGCAGCACGCGGCGCGGCGCACCCACTATGATTTCCGTCTCGAGTTCGACGGGGTCCTGAAGTCCTGGGCCGTGCCGAAGGGTCCGTCGCCGAATCCGGCGGACAAACGCCTCGCCGTCCACGTCGAGGACCATCCCGTCGACTACGTCAATTTCGAGGGGCTGATCCCTCCCGGCAACTATGGCGCGGGCGCCGTGATCGTCTGGGATCGTGGGCGGTGGAATGCGCTCAACGACTTCGGCGAGGGCCTCGAGAGCGGCAAGCTGCTCTTCGAGCTTCGGGGCCACAAGCTCCACGGCAAGTGGACGCTCGTGAAGACGCGGCGGGGCAAGAACGAGTGGCTGCTGATCAAGGAGCGGGACGCGTACGCGAATGAGCAGACGACGGAGGACTATCCGCACGACTCCGTGCTCTCGGGCCGCACCGTCGAGCAAGTCGCCGCCAAGGACCACCGAGCCGCGGGGCTCGAGGCGCGCCTCAAGAAGCTCGGGGCGAAGGCGCATCCCCTGCGTGCGAAGGATCTCTCGCCGATGCTCGCCACGCCCGGCAAGGCGTTTACGCACAAGGACTGGGTGTTCGAGCTCAAGTACGACGGCTACCGGTTATTCGCGGAGAAGGCCGACGGCCGCGTCACGCTCTACTCGCGCGCGGGTCACGATTTCACGTTGACGTTTCCGGACGTCGCCGAGTTCGTCGCGCCGCTGCCGTACGACAGCTTCATCATCGACGGCGAGGTGATCATCAACGACGCTCGCGGCATACCGAGCTTCGCGCTGCTGCAGAAGCGCGGGCGAATCATGCGCCGGATCGAGGCGGAACGCGCCGCGCTCGAGCTGCCCGCGACGCTGTACGCATTCGATCTACTCGAGTTCGGCGGCCTGGACTTGCGCTCGCTGCCGCTGCTCGCGCGCAAGGACGCGTTGCAGTCGTTGCTGCCGACGGTCGGCCCGCTGCGCTACTCCGAGCACGTGGCGGAGCAGGGCGAGGCGATGTTCGTCGAGGCGGAGCGCATGGGGCTCGAGGGCGTCGTCGGCAAGCGCGCCGCATCGGCCTATGTGAGCAAGCGGTCGCAGGATTGGGTGAAGGTCAACGCGGCGAAGTCGGACGACTTCGTCGTCGTCGGTTACCTGCCGGCGAAGAACGGTGCCGTCGGCTTCAGCGCGCTGCTGCTCGCGCAGTATCGCGACGGCGAGCTCACCTACGCCGGTCGCGTTGGCGGCGGCTTTGCGCAGCGCGATTTCAAGGCGATCGAGCCGCGGCTCGCGCAGCTTGCCGCAGCCGAGCCGCCGGCCTCTGCGCCCGACGAGAAGGCTGCGGTGTGGCACGCGCCGGGGCCCGTCGTGCAGGTGAAATTCAAGCAGCGCACGGCGGACGGCGCGCTGCGCCAGCCGACGTTCTTGAGACTGCGCGACGACAAGCATCCTTCGGAATGCGTTTGGCCTAGCGTGGCTGAGCAGGGGCCCGACGAAGCCGAGCCCGCGACGGGTGCCGCGCCGGCCGCGTCCGAGCCCGAGAAACGGACCGTCGATCTCACCAATCTCGACAAGGTGTTCTGGCCCGCCGAGGGCTACACGAAGGGCGACATGATCGCCTACTACCAGAGCATCGCGGAGTGGTTCCTGCCGTACTTGAAGGATCGGCCCGTCGTGCTCACGCGCTATCCCGACGGCATCGAGGGCAAGTCGTTCTTCCAGAAGGATGCGCCGGTGTACGCGCCGAAGTGGCTGCGGCTCGAGACGATGTGGAGCGAGCAGGCCGAGCGCGAGATCCGCTACTTCGTGCTCGACGACATCGAGTCGCTCACCTACGTCGCGAACATGGGCTCGATTCCGCTGCATGTGTGGTCGAGCCGCGTCGCCGCGCTCGAACGGCCTGATTGGTGCATTCTCGATCTCGACCCGAAGAGCGCGCCGTTCAAGGACGTCGTGACGATCGCTCGTCACATCCACGACCTCTGCGACGAAGTGGGGCTCGCGAACTACGTGAAGACGAGCGGCTCGACGGGACTGCACGTGCTGATCCCACTCGGCGCGCGCTACACCTACGAGCACTCGCGCACGCTCGCGGAGCTCCTCGCCCGCTTCACTGCGAAGTCGTTGCCGGAGATCGCGACGATCGTGCGCCGGCCGGACGATCGCGAAGGTAAGGTATATCTCGACTACCTTCAGAACGGCCACGGCCGTTTGCTCGTCGCACCGTTCAGCGTGCGGCCTCTGCCGAAGGCGCCGGTGTCGATGCCGCTCGAGTGGCCGGAAGTGAACGGGCGGCTCAAGCTCGAGCGGTTCAACATCCGCAACGCGCGCAAACGGATGCAAGAAAAAGGCGATCCGCTTGCGGCGGTGCTCACTGAGTCGATCGACATGCTCGCGGCGATCGACGCACTGCAGCGTCGCTTGGCCAAGTGACGCCGAGGCTCGCCCTCGCCGACGACGCTATACTGTCCGCAAGTCGTCGGCGCTGAGGACGAGACGACCCACTCGCGGCGGTAGCGGAGGGATCTCAAATGAGCTCACGTACAGAAAGGACTGCGTTTTTCGCGGCGATCGCGCTGGGTTGCTGCGCCGGGCCGGCGCTGGCCCATCACGGTTTCGGGCTCTTCCAGATGGACAAGTCCGCCGACTATTCCGGCACGCTGACCAAGTTCGAGCTCGTCAACCCTCACTCGTATCTGTATTTCGACACCGTCGGCGCCGACGGCAAACCGCTGTCCGTGCGCTGCGAGATGCGTGCGGCCACGCTGATCAAGCGTTCGGGTTGGAAAGTGGAACAGTTCGTCCCGGGACGGCCTGTCGAGGTCCACGGCCATCCGCATCGCGACGATCCGCATTCCTGTTACCTCGAGAGCGTCACGATCGGCGGCGCGCCCGCCATCGACCGCAACGATCAGTTCACGAGCTCGACACCCGTCGACACCTCGAAGCGGCCGCTGCGTCTACCGTCCGGCGAGCCGAACATTTCGGGCGACTGGGCCGTGGAGCAGGCCGTGCTGACGATTCCGCCGAGCGGCGGCAACGGCTCGCTCGTGCCGCGGAGCCTCCGTGAGGATTTCGCGTCCGGCAAGATCACGCTCGAGCAGATCCGCGCGCGCAATGCCGCGCCCGCGCGGGCGACCTACACCGAGGCGGGCCAAGCCGCGGCCACGGCGTTCCGGATGTGGTCGCCGGAGGACAATCCGCGGCTCTCATGCAAGCCCACGAGCATCGTCTTCGACTGGACGTTCGACTGGCCGGTCAACCGCATCACGCAGACGACCGCCGACGGCGAGAAGGTGATCGACATCGACTACGGACTCTACAGCTTCGCGCGCCGGATCCACTTGGGTGCGGACAAGCATCCGCCGGACCTTCAGCCGAGCAACAGCGGCCATTCGATCGGGCATTGGGAGAACGACACGCTCGTCGTCGACACGGTCGGGTTCGCGCCGGGCGTGCTGTCGCCGCCCACGCGCAACAGCGACCGGCTGCACGTGGTCGAGCGCTTCACACTCGACGCAAAGACGTTCGCGCTCAAGCGCGAGTACACCGCCGAGGACCCGGTATATCTCGCCGCCCCGTACCAGAGCTCCGACACCGTGCTGCTCTCGGATACGCCGTTCGAGAAGCAGCCCTGCTCGGAGCTGACTTTCGAGTTCACGAACAGCGGAGATCGCTAACGCCCGGCGGCGGCCCTTGCCGCTCCGGTCGCCGATCAATTCTCGATGCGCAGCTCGAACCGTTCGCAGTAGTGGGCAAAGCGCCGCGTCTGCGCGGCGCGCTCGAGCCCGAACTGCTCGAGCGTATAGCGATGTGCGCCGTGCTTGTCCTTCGGATTCGCGGCTAGGAAACCCGCCATCGCCGCGCGCGCTTCGTCGGTGAGAGGCCAGCCGAGGAACTCGTAGACGCGCTGAACCGTCTCGAGCGGCGCGCGCTCGATCGATTCGTAGGTCACATCGAGGAATTGTGCTGCGGGCGCGCGGTCGCGAACCGCGAGAAACTCGTCGAGCGCGCGAGCCCAGCGATCCGCCCAGTCGGCGGCGATCTGCAGCGGGTCCGCGTTGTCGCTGAACGCGCGCCGCAGCACGGTCGCGTGGCTCGCCATCGACGCCATCACGCGCAGTGGGTCGCGATGAGTCTGCACGATCTTCGCGTTCGGATAGCGGCGCAGCAGCGCGGCGAGGCTGAACAGGTGCCCAGGGGCTTTGAGCACCCATCGTTTGCCCGGCCGCTGCGTTTGCAGATGCTGCAGCAAACGGCGATGGAAGTCGTACGCGAGGTCCTGCGAGTCGCGTTCGAACCAGTCCTCGTACGAGCGCACGTCGTGCGTCGTGTGAAACTGGATGCCCATGAATACTTGCGCGTGGATCGCGATGCATTCCTGCGGCAGGTCGGGCGCGATGGGGTGAATGCGCATGAACTCCGGTGCGAGCCGGTTCGCCCAATCGAGCCGGCTTTGCGTACGCGCGCGGACTCGCTCGATGCCGGCGGCGGTCTCGCGGCGCGTAGCGGGATACATCACTTCCCACGTGAATGGCGCGCGGTTGCCGGGATCCTGGCTCACGAGACCGTGCAGGTGCGTCGTGCCCGTACGCGGCAACCCGATGATGAACACCGGGTCGGCGACCTGCTCGCGCTCGACGTCGGAATGGGAGGTGCGTTCCGCCTCGAGCAGCAGCAGATTCTCGAGCAGGCTCACGACGAGCTCGCGCACGGTGATGCGGCCGAGCGTCGTGAGCTCGGCCTCGTCGCGATAGGACTTGAGCAGCCGCTCGAGCGGCTCCTCGATCGGCCAAGCGCCGAAGTCGCTCACGCCGGCGCGGCGGCGCGCGGCTTTGAGCAAGCTGTCGATCTGAAGGGACGGCGGCTCGGCTCCGATGCGTCGCAGAGTCCGGCCGCCTGCGTTCAGGGCACGGACGGCGCCGCTCACGCAGCTCGCGGAAAAGCTCATCGGTGGAACTTCGAGGGTTTGCTAGTATTCGCGCCGCGGATTGTCCCTCAAGGAGCCTCGGCGCAGCAATGACTCTCTCTGAGATCCAAGCGTTCATTCGCGACGTTCCGGATTTTCCGAAACCCGGAATCATCTTCAAGGACATCACGCCTTTGCTCGCCGACGCGAACGGGTTCCGTGCCGCGATCGACGCGCTCGCCGAACGCGTCGCGCCGCTCGCTGCCGACGGAATCCTCGCGATCGAGTCTCGCGGCTTCATCTTCGGCGCCGCGCTCGCGCAGCGCGTGGGCTTGCCGCTGCAGCTCGTGCGCAAGCGCGGTAAGCTGCCGCGCAAATCGGTCAGCATGGAGTACGCGCTGGAGTACGGCGTCGATCACCTCGAGATGCACACGGACGCGGTCCGCCCCGGCGGCCGATACCTGATCGTCGACGACGTGATCGCGACGGGCGGGACCGCGGAAGCGGTCGCGAAGATGGTCACGTCGGAGCGCGGCGAGATCGCGGCTTGCGTGTTCCTGATCGAGCTTACGTTTCTGAATGGCCGCAGTCGCCTCGGCGACCACGAAGTGATCAGCCTGATCAGCTATTGAGAGACGGCGCGTCGCTCAGTGCGAACGCGTCAGAATGAAGTCCGATAACCAGAGCAGCGCCTGCGACCCCTCACCGAGCGTCTGCAGTGCGTCGATCGCGCGCTTCTGAGTCTCTGCCGCACGCCGGCGCGCACCGTCGACGCCGAGCGTGGACGGGTAGGTCGACTTGTCGTTGTTCGCGTCGCTGCCGGCGTTCTTGCCGAGAGTAGCGGTGTCTTGCTCGACCTCGAGGAGGTCGTCGCGGATCTGGAAGACGAGCCCGATGTCGCGCGCGAACACGTCGAGGTTGGCGCGCTCGCTGTCCGTGAGCTCGCCGAGCTCGCTCGGCATCATGATCGACGCGCGAATCAGTTGGCCGGTCTTACGGCGATGGATGTCCTCGAGCGCGCGCTCGTCGAGTCGCTTGCCTTCGGCCTCGAGGTCGAGCGCTTGGCCGCCCACCATGCCCGCCGGACCGGCGGCGCGCGCGAGCCACGCGACGATCTTGTTCTGCTCGCGCGGCCGCGCCGCGAGCGCCGCGTCGGCGCACAGGATTTCGAAGGCGAGCGCTTGGAGCGCGTCGCCCGCGAGGATCGCGGTAGCCTCGTCGAACTGACGATGCGTGGTCGGACGGCCGCGGCGCAGGTCGTCATCGTCCATCGCGGGCAGATCGTCGTGCACGAGTGAGTATGCGTGCACGAGCTCGACCGCCGCCGCGATGGTGTCGAGAGCGTCCTCGCTCACGCCGCAGAGTCCACCGCTTGCGTACACGAGCAGCGGCCGCACGCGCTTGCCGCCGCCGAGCACCGAGTACTGCATCGCGGCGCGGAGTCGTTCTGGGATATGTGCGTCGCTCCCGAGGATTTCGGCGAGCTTCAAGTCGACTTTTTTGCGGTAGTGGTCGAGGCGCTGCGCGAATGCGTCCTTCGAGGCCCGTGCTATCATACCGGGCCATCCTATCACCGAAACGGCGCACACGGCGCAAGCATTCGTGAACACCGAATCGAGCCGAATACTGAGCGCCTCATCCGCAGATCTCGCGTTCCAGGCTCACATCCTCCCGGGTGTTTCGCGCACGTTCGCGCTCACGATTCCCGTTCTGCCGCAGCGGCTTGCCGAGGTGATGACGAACGCTTACCTCCTGTGCCGGCTCGCGGACACGATCGAGGATGACGTCGGTCTCGACCCGTCGCAGAAGTCGACTTTCCACGCGCGCTTCGTCGCGGTGGTGAAGGGCGAGGAGGGGGCCGAAGCGTTCGCGGCGGCGTTACTCCCCCTGTTGTCCGACCGCGTTCTACCCGCGGAGCGCGACCTCGTGCGCAACGCGGCGTCCGTGATCCGCGTGACGCACAGCTTCTCCGCCGACGAGCAAACAGCGCTCACGCGCTGCGTCGGCATCATGTGCAAGGGCATGCCGGCATTCCAGCGCGGCAAGAGCCTACACGGCCTTGCGAATCTCAGCGAGCTCGCGTCGTATTGCTACTTCGTCGCGGGCGTCGTCGGCGAAATGTGCACGGAGCTCTTCTGCCTGCACTGCCCAGAAATCGCGAAGCAGCGCGATGCGATGATGCGGCTCGCCGTGTCGTTCGGTCAGGGCTTGCAGATGACCAACATATTGAAGGACATCTGGGACGATCGGCAGGCGAACGCGTGCTGGTTGCCGCGCTCGGTGTTCGCGGACGGCCAATTCGAGCTCGAGCGCCTCGAGGAGCTGCACACGACGGCGACGTTCAAGGAAGGGCTCGACGAGCTGCTGGGTCTCGGTCACGCGCACTTGCGCAACGCGCTCGAGTACACGTGCATGATCCCGAAGCGTGAGGTCGGTATCCGGCGTTTCTGTCTCTGGGCGATCGGGCTCGCGGTGTTGACGCTGCGCAAGATCCACCGCCACCCCGAATTTCGTTCCGGCGCGGAAGTGAAGGTGTCGCGGCGCACCGTGAAGGCCACGGTGTTCACGACCAACATGACGTTGATGAGCAATCGCGCACTACGCCTGATCTTCGCGCGAGCCGCCGACGGCCTGCCGCTCGCGAGCCGCGCGGAGACCCACCTCGGCGACTTCGTCGCCGCGCTCCCCGGCGGGCGTATCGATGTCAGCTGACGGCCGCGCGGCGGCCGCTGCGGCCGCCCCCGCGACCGTCGCAGTGATCGTTGCACTCGGTATCGAGCGCGCCGGTCTGCAGAGGTCGCTTGCCACTGGCCGCGTTCCGCTCGGCCTGCTGCAAAGCGGCCCCGGGCCCGAACGCGCCGCGCGGGCCGCGACGGCCGCGCTCGCCTCCGGCGCGCATGCGCTCCTGTCGTGGGGCTTCGCGGGTGGGCTCGTCACGGACCTCGCGCCGGGTGCGATCGTGCTGCCGCGGCGTGTGCGCGCCGGCAATGGGGACTCGTTCGACGCCGATGCGGCGTGGCACGCGGCGCTCGTTCGCGCGCTGCGCGCCGACCTTGCCCCGCGGTTCGAGGACCTTGTGAGCGTGACCACCGCGCTTACGACTCCGGAGCAAAAGAAGGCCGCCGGCGCGAGCGGCGCGATCGCCGTGGACATGGAATCCGCCGCGATCGCAGCCGTTGCGGCTCGCGCCCGCGCGCCGTTCGTCGCGCTGCGCGTCATCGTCGATGCGGTGGACGACTCACTCCCGGGCGACGCCGAACGTTGGATCGACGAGCGCGGCGAGCGGCGCTTGCTTCCCGTGCTGGCCGCGGCGTTCCAGCCCGCGCAGTGGCGCGACCTCTGGACTCTCGGGCAACGTTATCGCGCAGCGCGCCGAACGTTCGATCGGCTCGCGGCCCGTATCGCGGGCGCGGGTTTTTGCTTCGCCGAGCGCCGGTGAGCTAGCTCAGGCCCAATGTCCACGCTCGCCGACGGCATCGGTCACTATCTCGGACGCGCAGCGGCCGTCGTGCTGCGCTGGCGCAAGCTGACCATCGTCGCGACGCTCGGGGCAGCCGCGTTCGCGCTCTGGTACGCGGCGCACAACCTCGGCGTGAACACCGACACGGCGAACATGATTTCGGCCACGCTGCCGTGGCGGCAGGACTTCAACGAGTACCGCGACGCGTTCCCGGCGCGCGACCGCAACCTGCTGATCGTGCTCGACGCGCCGTCGCCCGTGCGCGCGGACCAATTCGCGGCGAAGCTCTTGGCCGAGTTGCGCCGCGATCCCGGTCTCTATCGCTCGATCTTGCTGCAGGGCGAGGGCGAGTTCTTCGAGCGCAACGGACTTCTTTATCTTCCTCTCGCCGAGCTCGAGCAGCTGTCCGATCGCCTCGCCGTCGCGCAGCCGCTGCTCGGTCTACTCAAGGCCCGGTTCGACGGCGCCGCCGTGCTGGACGTCGCGACGCGCACGCTCGAAGCGCGGCCCGATGGCGGCGCGACTGACGCGGCCGCGCTCCCGCCGTTCTACGCTGCCGTCGCGCACACGCTCGACGACGCTCGCGCGGGTGAGCCGGAGCCGCTGTCCTGGAATGCGCTGCTCGCGGGCGGCGCCGCACCGAGCTCGCGCCGCCTCGTCGTGCTGCAGCCGGCACTCGACTTCTCTCGGATGCAACCCGCTACCGAAGCGATTGCCGGAATTCGCGAGATCGTCGCTCGCCTGAATGCTGCCGAGCCCACGCCGGTGACCGTGCGGCTCAGCGGCAGCGTCGCGATGGAGCACGAGGAGCTCACGAGCGTCACTCGCGGCGCGACGTTCGCCGGCGTCGCGACGCTGTTCATGGTCGTGCTCGTGCTGTACGTGGCGCTGCGCTCCTGGCGCCTGCTCGTGATATCGGTGCTCACTCTGTTCGTCGGCTTGTCGCTCACTGCGGCGTTCGCCGCCGCGACGGTCGGCCATTTGAATCTCTTGTCCATCGCGTTCGTCGTCTTGAACGTCGGTTTGGGCAGCGACTACGTGATTCACGTGCTGCTGCGCCATCGCGAGCTGCTCGCCGAGGGGCATGCCGCCGAGCCCGCGCTCGTCGAGACGTTGCGCGGCGTCGGCTCGTCGCTCGTGCTCTGCGCCGTGACGACGGCCGCGGGCTTCTACTCGTTCATACCGACCACGTTCGAAGGGGTATCCGAGCTCGGGCTGATCGCGGGCACCGGCGTGTTCTTCGGGCTGCTCGTTAGCGTCACGTTCCTGCCTGCGCTCGTCGCGCAATTCGCATCGTCGCTCACGGTTCGCAGCGCACGGACACTGATCGATCCGAAGATCTTCGTACCGTTCAACCGGCGGCCCCGCGTCGTGCTCGGCGCCACGGCAGTCGTGATCGTCGCGGCGTGCGCGTCGCTGCCGTGGCTGACCTTCGACAGCAATCCGATTCACCTGCGCGACCCAAACAGCGAATCCGTCACGACGCTGCTCGAGCTCGCCGCGAACGGCGAGGCGCAGATGCTGAATCTCGCGGCCGTCGCACCCGATCACGGCACGGCGCTAGGCTGGGCGGCGCGGCTGCGCGATCTGCCTGAAGTGCGCAACGTGATCACCGTCGAGTCGCTGGTGCCGAAGGACCAGCCGGACAAAGTCGCGGTGCTCGAGGACCTCGGTCTGCTCATGGGTCCGACGTTCGCCGAGCTCACGCGCACGCCGGCCGACCCGCAGGGGCTCGCTAGTTCGCTCGCGAATCTCGAGACCGCGTCAGCGGGTCGTCCGGAGGCGTTGGGCTTGCATGCCGCAGCCGCGACCCTGCGAACGGCGCTCGCGGCCGAGCAGCCAGCGGATGCCGAACGCCGCCTGCGCGAGCTCGACGGCGCGCTCACCTCTGGGCTGCCCGCGGAGCTCGGCAGGCTCGCCGCCGGCTTGCGCGCGCAGCCATTCCGCCGCGACGCGTTGCCGGAACCGGTCGCCGCGCGCTTCGTCGGCACGCAAGAACGCGAGCTCGTCGAGATCGTGCCGGCCGAGGACGTGAGCGACAACGCGGCCGCGCGCCGATTCATCACGGCGGTGCACGGCGTCGTCGCGAAGGCGACTGGTTTGCCCGTCGTCTATCAAGAGGCATCGAGCACCGTCGTGCGCGCGTTCGCGCTCGCGATGCTCTACGCGTTCGTGATGGTGACGGCGATCATCTGGGCGGTGCTGCGCGACCTGAAGGATACGTTGCTCGTGATCGTGCCGCTGCTGCTCGCGACGATCGTAACGGCGGCGCTCACGGTATTCATCGACATGCCGCTCAACTACGCGAACATCATCGCGCTGCCGCTGCTCGTCGGAATCGGCGTCGACAACGGCATCCACGTCGTGCATCGGATGCGCACTGACACCGCCGAGCAGTTATTCGACACTAGCACGATGCGCGCCGTTCTCACGAGCGGGCTCACCACGGTCGCGAGCTTCGGCAATTTGGCGTTCTCGTCGCATGTGGGAACCGCCAGCATGGGTACCCTGCTCGCGCTCGGGCTCGCCGTGAGCATGGCGTTCACCTTGATCGTGCTGCCCGCGTGGCTCAAGCGCGCGGACGGCGGCATGAGCGGCGAGCGGGCGTAGCGATGCCGAGCCTAGTCACGGGCGCGAACGGATTCCTGGGGTCGGCCATCGTCCGCGCGTTGCTCGCGGACGGTCGTGCCGTGCGCGCGTTCGTGCGCCGCGGCAGCGATCGGCGCAACCTCTTAGGGCTCGATGTCGAGCTCGCCGAAGGCGACCTGACCGACCGCGAGTCGCTGCGCGCGGCGGCGGGCGGCTGCGACTCGGTCTTCCACGTCGCGGCCGACTATCGGCTCTGGGTCGCGGATCCGCTGCCGATGTACCGAGCAAACGTCGAAGGGTCCGTGAGCGTGCTCGAGGCCGCCGCCGCCGCGGGCGCCGAGCGGCTCGTGTATACGTCCAGTGTCGCCGTGCTAGGGATCAATCGCGACCGCACCCCGGCCGACGAGACGACACCCGTGACGCTCGAGGACATGATCGGCACCTACAAGCGCTCGAAGTTCCTCGCCGAGCAGGCGGTGCGGCGCCGAGCCGATGAGCTCGACTACCCGGTTGTGATCGTGAATCCCTCGACGCCGATCGGCCCCGGCGACATCAGGCCCACTCCGACGGGGCGTGTGATTCTCGACGCCGCCGCGGGCCGGATGCCCGCGTACGTGGACACCGGGCTCAACCTCGTGCACGTCGACGATGTTGCCCGCGGCCATCTGCTGGCGCTAACGTTCGGCCGGCGCGGCGAGCGCTACATCTTGGGCGGCCAAGACATGAGCCTCAAAGAGATCCTGCGGCGGGTCGGCGAGCACCTCGGCAGGCCGGCCAGCAACGTGCGGCTGCCGCATTGGGCCGTGTACCCGATCGCGCTCGCGTCCGAGGGTCTCGCGAAAATTACCGGCCGCGAGCCGCGCGCGACGCTCGACGGCGTGCGGATGGCGAAGAAGCACATGTATTTCTCGAGCGCGAAAGCCGAACGTGAGCTCGGCTACCGTTGGCGCGATCCGCAGCTCGCGATCGGCGAGGCGATCGACTGGTTCAGGAGCCATGACTACTTTCACTAGAGGGAAAGACGCCCGTGACGGGGATCGGTCGAGCGGCAAGCGGCACGCGAGCGCTCGGGCGCGCGCGAACTTCGCGCTCATCAAGTATTGGGGCAAGGCTGACGCGCGCTTGAACGTGCCGGCGGTCGGCTCGATCTCGATCACGCTCGACGCGCTGTGGTCCGACACCGACGTCGAGCTCGACCCGAGCCTCGCAGCCGACGAGCTCGTGCTCGACGGTCAGCGCCGCGCCGAGCAGCTCGACAAGGTGTCCGCGTGTCTCGACATTCTGCGCGAGCGAGCGGGCGTGCGGACTCGCGCGCGCGTCGTGAGCGCGAACAACTTTCCGACCGGCGCTGGGCTGGCGTCGTCCGCGTCGGGATTCGCGGCGCTCGTGACGGCGGCCGCGGGCGCGCTCGACCTCGACCTCACGCCGCGCGAAGCGAGCATCGTCGCTCGCCAAGGCTCGGGCTCCGCGGCTCGCTCCGTGTTCGGCGGTTTCGTCGAGATGCATGCGGGCAGCGCGCCCGACGGCAGCGACAGCTTCGCCGAGCCGCTGCTCGCGGGCGACGAGTGGCCGCTCGAGGTTGCGATCGCCGTGACCGCGAAAGGCGAGAAGGAAGTCGGGTCGCGCAGCGGCATGACGAGATCCGCGAAGTCTTCTCCTTACTACTCCGCCTGGGTCAAAGATCAGGGCGGCGATCTCGCCGCTGCGCGCGCCGCGATCGGCCGCCGCGACTTCGAGGCGCTCGCGGAGGTGGCGGAGCACAACTGCCTCAAGATGCACGCGGCCGCGATGGGGGCGATACCTCCGCTCCTCTATTGGAATGGCGCGACCGTCGAGTGCCTGAACGCCGTGCGGCAGCTGCGCGCCGATGGAGTGCCGGCGTTCTTCACGATCGACGCGGGCCCGCAGGTGAAGGCGATTTGTCTGCCCGAGGCGCGGCCGCGCGTCGAAGCCGCGCTTCGTGCGATTCCCGGTGTGCTCGACGTGCTCTCGAGCCGCCTCGGCGCCGGCGCGGAGCTGCGCTGAGTGCCGATCTGCGCGCGCGCGCCGGGTAAGGTGGTCGCGCTCGGTGAGTACGCGGTGCTCGAGGGTGCGCCTGCGCTCGTGCTCGCCGTCGATCGCTACGCCTCCGCCACGCTAGCGCCGAGCGAAGACGCCGCGAGCCATCTGGTGACCCTGTTCCCGGACGCCACTGAACGCTCGTTCGCGCCGGGCGAACCGAGCGGCAGTGAGCTCGTGGACGTCGTCACGGCTGGCGGAGCGGGGGCTGGCGCGTGGCGCGGCACTCTCGATTCCACCGCGTTCTACGACGGCGCTACCAAGCTCGGCATCGGCTCGAGCGCGGCGGCGCTGTGTGCGTGGGCCGGAGCGTGGGCCGCCCATGCGCGGCGCGCCGGCTTGCCGTATCCCGAGCCGACGCTCGATTTGCTGATCGCACTGCACCGGCGTTTCCAGGGGGGAAAGGGCAGCGGAATCGACGTTGCCGCAAGCTTTCGCGGCGGCGCGGTCGAGTTCGCGCTGGGACCGGCTGGTATGCCGCGAATTGGTTCAGTCCGGCTGCCGAACAGTGTAGGATTCGCGAGTATTTTTGCCGGGAAGTCGGCGTCCACGCCCGAGCTCGTTGCGCACTATCGGGCTTGGACGCAGGCTCATCCTAGGGAGGCGGCGGCGATACACCGCCGACTCAGCGCGACTGCGGAGGCCGGTTGCAAGGCCGCGCGGGGGAACGCAGCAGGCGCGTTCATCGAAGCGATCGCGGATTACGGCCGCGGTCTGCAGGACCTTGGGGTGGCTATCGGTGCAGATATCGTCACGGCCGAGCACCGCGAGATCGGCGAGCATGCTCGGCGCTACGGCGTGGCCTACAAGGTGAGCGGCGCCGGCGGCGGCGATCTCGGTCTAGCCTGTGCGCTCGACGTGCAAGCGCTAGAGGCATTCAAAACGTCTGTGGGTAATCGAGGGTTTCGAGTGATCGATTTCGGTTTGGCCGAAGCGGGCCTCATTGTCGAAGATCTTAGCGAGGGGCGGCCGCAGTGACCACGGATCGCTTGCGTATTCCCGAGTTCTACAAGCTCAGCGTCGAGGAGCGCGTGCGGATCGTGCACGAGCGCGGCCTGCTCAATAATTCGGACTTCCGCGCGCTCGCCTCCGGCAAGCACACGCTCGAGCTCGACGCCGCGGACAAGATGATCGAGAACGTGGTGGGCGTGATGGGCCTGCCGCTCGGTCTCGGTATGAATCTCGTCGTCAACGGCAAGCAGTACGTCGTGCCGATGGTGGTCGAAGAGCCTTCCGTGATCGCCGCGCTCGGCTCCGCGTGCAAGCTGGTGCGCGCGACCGGCGGATTCCGCACCGAGGCGACCGACCCGATCCTGATCGGCCAGATCCAAGTCGTGAACTTGCCCGACATGGAGAAGGCCAAGCAGGCGCTGCGCGACCGCAAGCTCGAGATCATCAATCTCGCGAACAGCTTCCATCCGAACATGGTTGCGCGCGGCGGCGGTGCCCGCGACATCGAGCTGTTCGTGCATCCGCTGCCGTCGAGCGCGAGGCCGATGCTCGTCGTCCACCTGCTCGTCGACACACGCGACGCGATGGGCGCGAATCTCGTCAACGGCATGTGCGAGGGCGTAGCGCCGCTCGTCGAATCGATCACGGGCGGCGAGGTCTTCCTGCGAATTCTGTCGAACCTCACCGACCGCTCGCTCGCCCGGGCGTCGTGCAAGATCCCCGTCGAGCACCTCGCGGGCAAGGGCTACACCGGCGAGCAGGCCCGTGACGGCATCATCGTCGCGGGCGACTTCGCGCGCGTGGACCCGTATCGCGCCGCGACCCATAACAAAGGGATCATGAACGGCATCGACCCGATCGCGATCGCGACGGGCAACGACTGGCGCGCGATCGAGGCCGGTGCTCACGCTTATGCCGCGCGCGGCGGGAGATATTCCTCGCTCACGGATTGGTGGGCGGACGAGGAAGGCAACCTCTGCGGACGCATCGAGCTGCCGATCAAGGTCGGCATCGTCGGCGCGCCGCTCGAGTCGAATCCGACCGTCGCGCTCAACCTGCGCCTGCTCGGGGTCGACTCCGCCACGGAGCTCGCTCAGGTGATGGCCGCGTGCGGCCTCGCGCAGAACCTCGCCGCGATCCGCGCGCTCGCGACCGAAGGTATCCAGAAAGGCCACATGACGTTGCACGCGCGCAGCGTGGTTACCGCGGCCGGAGTGCCGAAAGAGCTCTTCGACGAGGTGCTCGACCGCGTGATTCAGAGCGGCGTGATCAAGGTGTGGAAGGCGCAGGAGATCGTCTCCGAGATCCATGAGGAGAAGCAGCGCGACAAGTTGGGCCGCAGGGCGCAGCGCAGCAAAGAAGCCGCGATGGGCGTCGGCTACGGCAAGGTGATCCTGCTCGGCGAGCACGCCGTCGTATACGGCCGCCACGCGATCGCGGCACCGATCCCCCTCACGATCAAAGCGCTCGTCGAAGACTGCGACGAGGGCATCCATCTCTTGATTCCGCGCTGGGGTGTCGAGTATCGGTTGGCGAGCCACGCGAGCGAACGGCGCTCGTTCGAGCGGCCCGCTGGCGTCATGCTCGATCAGCTAGGGCTCAGCGGCCGCGCGATGAAGATCGAGGTATTCCCCGACGTGCCGCGCAGCATGGGTCTCGGCGGCTCCGCCGCGATGGCCGTCGCGATCGTCCGCGCGCTCGACAAGCACTTCAAGCTCGGGCTCACCGACGATCAGGTGAACAGCCTCGCGTTCGAGTCCGAGAAGGTCGCGCACGGCAGCCCGAGCGGTCTCGACAACACCCTCGCGTGCTACGGCAAGCCGCTCGTGTTCCGCGCGGGTGATCCGCCGCTCGTCGAGCCCCTCAACATCCGCGAGCCGATTCCCGCCGTGATCGGCATGACGGGCTACGAAGGCCTCACCGCGAAGACCGTCGGCCGGGTCCGTGAGGCGTGGCAGCAGGACCAGAAGCTCTACGAGCGCATTTTCGACCAGATCGACGCCCTGACGCTGCGCGGCATCCAGGCTGTGCAAGATAACGACTTGCCAACGCTCGGCCAGCTCATGAATATTTGTCAGGGCATGCTGAACGCTTTGCAGGTTTCCACCCCGGAGCTCGAGAAGCTTTGCGACATCGCGCGCGAGCACGGCGCGCTCGGCGCGAAGCTCACGGGCGGCGGCGGCGGCGGGTCGATCATCGCGATTTGCGACGGCGATACCGAGGCCGTCGTGAGCGCGATTCGCGCCGCTGGTTTCCAGGCCATGCCGGTACGGATCGGAGCTCCGCTCAATGGCGCGTGAAGAGGTCGTCTCGAGCGCGAACGAGCAGCTGATCCTCGTCGACGACCAGGATCGCGAGCTCGGTTTCAGGTCGAAGGGTGATTGCCACGAAGGCAAAGGCGTACTGCACCGCGCGTTCTCGATCTTCGTGTTCAACGGCGATAACGAGCTCTTGCTCCAACAGCGCAGCCCCGCGAAGCTGCTGTGGCCGAACTACTGGTCCAATACCTGTTGCTCCCACCCGCGCCGCGGCGAGTCGATGGCTGACGCGGTCAATCGGCGGCTCGTGCAGGAGCTGGGCTTCGATTGCCCCCTCGAATTTCTCTACAAGTTCAAATACCAGGCCCAGTTCGGCACGGTGGGCGCCGAGCACGAGTTTTGCTGGGTCTACTACGGCCGCTATGACGGTCCGGTGGACGTGAACGTGAACGAGATCGCCAATTGGCGGTTCATCGGCGTGGATGCGCTCGAGCGCGAGCTCGCGGGGGCGCCGGAAACGTTCACGCCCTGGTTCAAGATGGAGTGGGTGCACATCAGAGCCAACTACCTAGATGGTATGCTGGCAAGCACGGGCACGGACGGGTAGGCCCCGGCTGGCCCCAGCTGGCGAAGAGCCAGGGAAACAGCCAGGGACAGCCGAGGGAACTGCGCAAAGAACACCCCTAAGACGCCCGGGAAGATTTGACAATACTCAGGAGAGTTATGGGTATCCCCCTAGTTCAGACCTACCGCATCGCACGCTACGTCCTCGAGCAGAAGCTCAAGGGCAACAAGCGCTATCCGCTCGTGCTGATGCTCGAGCCGCTGTTCCAATGCAACCTCGCGTGCACGGGTTGCGGCAAGATCGACTACCCGGACGAGATTCTGCGTAAGCGCGTTTCCGTCGAGGATGCGCTCAAGGCCGTCGACGAGTGCGGCGCACCGGTCGTCTCGATCCCCGGCGGCGAGCCGCTGATCCACAAGGAGATGCCGCAGATCGTCGAAGGCATCATCGCCCGCAAGAAGTTCGTCTACCTCTGCACGAACGCGCTGCTGCTCGAGCAGAAGCTCGACCAATACACGCCGTCGCCGTATCTCACGTTCTCGATTCACTTGGACGGCAACCGCGAGCGGCACGACCACGCTGTCGACCGCCCCGGCACGTTCGACAAAGCCGTGTCGGCGATCAAGGCGGCGCGCGCGCGGGGATTCCGCGTTACCGCCAACTGCACGCTGTACGCGGGAGAGGATCCGGAGGACGTCGCGAACTTCTTCGACTACGCGATGACGCTCGGAGTCGAAGGCGTGATGATGTCGCCGGGCTACAGCTACCAGCACGCGCCGCGCCAGGACGTGTTCCTCGGCCGCAAGAAGTCGAAGGAGCTGTTCCGCGACATCTTCAGAGTCGGCAAGAAGCGCGGCAGCAAGTGGCACTTCAACCAATCGAGCCTGTTCATCGACTTCCTCGCCGGCAATCAGAGCTATCAGTGCACGCCGTGGGCGAATCCGACCTACAACGTGTTCGGCTGGCAGAAGCCGTGCTATCTGCTCGTCGACGAAGGCTACGCCACGAGCTTCAAGGAGCTCATGGAAACCACCGAATGGGACAAGTACGGCGTCGGCCGCAACCCGAAGTGCGACAACTGCATGGCGCATTGCGGCTACGAGGGCACGGCCGTCGAGCACACGATTTCGAGCCCGCTCACGGCGCTCAACGTGTTCCTGTTCGGTCCGAGGCTCGAAGGCGAGATGGCGCCGGAGCTCCCCGTGCTGCACGGCGGCCACGCGCCCGGCGTCGCAATCCGCGTGGATCAAATCGGCGGCCGCACGCGCAAGGACTGACTTTGCAACGGCGCCGCAGCCGCGTCGGCGCGTCGCCATAGGCGCCGGCGCGGCGTAGCTCGATGTTGCTCACCGGCGTCGCGGCGTTCGCCTTGCTGGCTTGGGCCGCGGTACTGGTTCTGCCGTGGCAGCCGCATCGCACGCGCGAGCGGCTCGAGGCACACGAGCAGAGCGCCAGCGGCGTTCCCGCGGATCTTTCCGATATCTGCGTCCTGATTCCCGCGCGCGACGAAGCCGCGCTCATTCCGCGCACGATCGCGGCGCTGCGCGAGCAGGGCGCCGGCCTCGAAGTCGTCGTCGTCGATGACCAATCGACCGACGGGACGGCGGCGGCGTGCGCACGGGCCGCCGGCGCCGCGGCGGGCTTCGCGGTAGCGCTCCGAGTCGTCGCCGGCGCGCCGCTCGCTCCGGGTTGGGCGGGCAAGCTCTGGGCGCTGCAGCAGGGCCTAGCGCTCGTCGATCGGCCGTTCACGTTGCTGCTCGATGCCGACATCGAGCTCGCCCCGGCGACCGTGCCGGCACTGCGGCACTGCGCCGCCGAGCGGGGCGCGGCTCTCGTGTCCGTGCTCGCGGAGCTGCATTGCGCGACGTTCTGGGAAAAGCTGCTGTCGCCGCCGTTCGTGTTCTTCTTCAAGCTGCTCTATCCGTTCGCGCTCGCGAACGATCCGCAGCGGCGCACGGCGGCCGCGGCGGGCGGCTGCATGCTGGTTCGTACCGATGAGCTGCGCGCGCTCGGCGGCTTCGCCGCGATCCGCGGCGCGCTGATCGACGACTGCACGCTCGCGGCGGCTCTGAAGCGTAACGGAGGAACGATTTGGCTCGGCATGAGCCATTCCGTGCGCAGCCTGCGCGCCTACGGACTCGCGGATTTCTGGCGCATGGTGAGCCGCAGCGCCTTCACACAGCTCGGCTACTCGGCCGCGCTGTTGCTCGCGACGACGATGCTGATGGTCGCGGCGCTGCTCGCGCCGCCGCTCGCGGTCGCCGCGGCCCCCGCGACCGGGGTCGCGCTCGGCGCGCTCGCTTGGCTCGCGATGAGCGCGGCGTACTGGCCGACGGTGCGGTTCTACGGCCTCGCGGCGCCGTGGGCGCTGACGCTACCCGCCGCGGGGGCGCTGTTCCTGCTGATGACTTGGAGCTCGGCGCTGCGCTACTGGCGAGGCACGCGAGCGACGTGGAAGAATCGAAGGTATGCAAGCACCGTCCAGTGAACGACAGATCTCGTGGTTCGAGCGCACAGCGCGGTGCGTCGCCGTCGGTGCGGCGCTCGTACTGCTCGCGCGCGGCGCGCTCGCGGCCGAGCCCGCCGTTGCCACCGACACGCCGGCCGCGACGATCGAATCGCTGCATCGCGGTCTCGTCGCGCTGTCGCACGACCGGCCGAACGCTGATCTCGCGGAACGCTATCGCGTGCTCGAGCCGCTGATCGCACAGACCCACGACCTGCCGTACATCGCGGAGTTCGCTCTGCGCCGGCAATGGCCTTCGCTCGGCGAGGCCGACCGCGAACGGTTCGTCGCCGCGTTCGAGAAGCTCAGCGTCATGACCTATGCGAGCCGATTCAAGAACGTCGGCGCGGATACGTTCAAGAAGAACGGCGAGAGCGGCGCGGAATCCGGCCGCGCGCAGGTGCAGACCGCGATCGTGCGCCCCGGCGAAGCCGACATTCCGCTCGAATATCTGCTCCAGCAGAAGGACGGCGCGTGGCGGATCATCAACATCGTAGCGGACGGCGTCAGCGATCTCGCGCTGAAGCGCGCCGAATATCAGCGCGTGCTCTCGGGGGGCACGATCGACGACTTGATCCGGTACGTGGACGAGCAGACGGCTCGTCTCGAGCAGAAGTAGGGCGCGCGTCAGCGCACGAAGCGGTAGTACTCGACACCCTCGTCGCTGAAGTTCGGATTCGCGCTGCTGCCGATCGACTGAATCACGAACCCGTCCTCCGGGTCGGACAGGCCGAGCGCATTGCCGGTGTCGTGCAGGTTCTCGTATTGGGCCTGCGTCAGGTCCTGATACGGATCGAGCGCGGCCTGGAAGCCGATTTTCGCGGCCGCCGAAGCCCAAGTCGGTGCGACGGTCATCGGAATCGCCTCGGCAGCGTCGCCGCTGCCATAGCCGATGGCGAGAACCTTGCCGCCCGTCAGGTCTACGCCGCGTTCGTAGGCGTCTTCGATGCCCGCCGCCATCCATGCGGGCAGCGCGGCGCAATAAACGTTCCCGATGTCCTTCATCGCTTCCGACCCGAGCGACATCTTGGCCGCGACCAGTGCGCCGAACTCGGGGCTGCTGCGGAATTCCTTCGCGACTTGGATGGTGAGCGGATAAGCCTCGGCGTCGATGTTGCCGTCTTTCACGAATTGCAGAATGTCGGGCTTCGAGCGCATCTCCGCGAGCACGTCGGCGAGCGGCAGCTTCGCGCGCCCGCAGTTCTTTTCGAGCTCGTCGAGACCGGCTTGGCCGTCTTGCGCGAGCGCGAACAAGTAGCTCATCGCGAACGACGTCTCCGGCATGCGGTGATACGGCCGATGCATGAAGGTGGCAGCGAGCTCGCGGTAGTAAGTCGCCGCGTCGCGGCCCATCCGGCGCGTCATGTCGTTGAGCGCGTGGATCGTCTCGTCGACGTAGCAGGTCGTCGAATACTTGCCGTTGAAGACCGGCAGATCTTGAAAGTGGCAGTTGAGCTTGCCGCGCAGGATGTTGCGCAGCACCGGCTTGCGGAAGTCCACGGCGCGATACGAGGACGCGCTGCCGATGTGCTCCAGGTGCACGGTGAGGAGCGTCGGGTTGCGCTCCACGAGCATCGCCACGGCGCCCGCCCCTTGGGTGGGCTCTCCGGAGCTACCGCGCGCGTATTCGGCGATGTCGGCGCTGACGACGATCGCACAGCGATCCTCGGTCTCGAGCGCCAGGTAGCGTAGCGCGTGCTTCAACGCATAGACGCCCCCGAGACACGCGTGCTTCACCTCGGGGACTTCACAATGGCGATTCAGGGTGGGCAGCCCGCGAGCTTTGAGCCCCTCGTCGAGCATGCCTTTGACGATCACGGCGCCGGCGGAATTGTCGGTGCTCGACTCGGTGCCGAGGCCGAGAAAGCCGACGCGGCTCGGGTCGATATCGTACTGTTCGATGAGCCGCATGACGGCGGTCGCCGCCATGGTATAGACGCTCTGCGCCGGGCCCCGCATCCGAAAGCTGTGCCCGACGACGGCGCGGGTCTTGTCCCAGGCGTTATTCGTCCATTGGCACCAAGATTCGAGGTCCACGCGATAGGGCGGCACGTAGACGGCAAAACCACTGATACCAACTTGCTGGGTCATACAACTCCCGAAACTCCGGTTAACCCGCCCGCGCACAGCGCTGTGTGCTCAGCCACACTCTCCCCACGGCGCGGGATTATATGACAAACGCTTAAGAATCACCTGTTTAGAATGTGGTCGTAACGAGAGTCCGTTCAGGTTGTTGCGCGGACCGCAGCGGCGGCGGGAATCTCAATCCGGCGCGCAGCGTCCGGCGAGCCTCAACCGTCGATCGGCGCGTGCGGGGTCGCGAGCAGCCGCTGATAGAAGACGAGATCGAGCCAGCCGCCGAACTTGAATCCAGCTTGTTTGATCGTGCCCGCATGCACGAACCCGAGAGTCTCGTGCAGCGCGATGCTCGCGGAGTTGGCAGCGTCGATGCCCGCGATCAGCGCGTGATACTGCTGCTGCTCGGCGAGCTCGATCAGCCGCGAGACGAGCGCGCGTCCGACGCCCTGGCCCCGGTGATGCCGATGCACATAGACGGAGTGCTCGATCGAGTACTTGTAAGCGGGCCAGGAGCGAAATGCGCCGTAGGTCGCGAAGCCAAGCAGGGCGCCATCGGCAGCACAGGCGCCGATCACGGGATACGCGTGCGATCGTTTCACGCGGAACCACTCGATCATGCTTTCCGGCGACCGCGGCTCGTAGTCGAACAACGCGGTCGATGTGGCGATCACGTCGTTGAGTATCGCGAGGATCCCGGCCGCGTGGGCTTCGTACGTGCATGGGACGATCTGCATGGCTAAGCGGCCCCCCAGCCGTGTCATACGTCGAGCTCTTTGAAGAATACTCGGGTCGCGCACGGCGAGCCGTCCGGCCAGAGCGCGTAGCGGGGGATCTCTCCCACGGGCCGCCAGCCGTGCCGCGCGTACAAGCGCTCGGCGTCGTCGCTGGCCGTGTCGAGCACGAGTAGGGTTTTGCCCGCGTCGCGCGCGGCGCGCTCCGCGCTGTCGAGCAGCGCTGCGCCGATGCCGCGGCGCCGTGAACGCCGGTGTACGAGCATCTTCGCAAGATCGCCGCGATGGGGCTGATTCTCCGGCCCCGCCCAGATCACTTGGACCGTGCCGACGATCCCCGTTTCGTCCTCGGCAGCGAGCACGACGCGCTCGCCGCGCGCGACGCTCGCCGCCGCGTCGCGCCAAAACGCTTCCGCCTTCGCGCGGCTCATGGGCAGCATGAAGCTCACGGACGCTCCGCCCTCCACGCAGTCGATGAGCACGTCGCAGAGCCCCCGGATGTCGCGTTCGCCGAGCGGCTCGAGGCGGCGGATTCGCGCGGCGCGCGGCACGCTCATCTCCTCGCCGCGCGCGCGCGCTCGGCCGCGATGACGACCACGTAGCGCGCGGGTTTGCGTGTGCGGTTGCGGAATGCCGTCGGTGCGTCGAGCTGCATCGCGAGGCAGTCGTCAACGGCAAGCCGGTGCGTGACGCTGCCCACGGTCACCTCGATGTTGCCCTCCCGAACCCAGATCTGCTGGTGCAGCCGCACGTCGCGTGCGCCAGTCTCGTACGCGACGCGGGCGCCCGCCGGCAGCTCCACGTCGACGATCTCGAGCGGCGACGGGAAGCCCGGAGGGGAGATGTTGCGGCGCACGTAGCCCGACTGGGGGTCGCGCCACGCAGTGCGGTCGGCGCGCCGCGACACGGGACTGCGCGGCGCGGACGAGTCGTCGAATAGCGCCGCGAGCGGCACGCCGAGGCCCGTAGCGACCTTGTCGAGCACCACGGCGGACGCGCTGCTTTCGCCGCGCTCTATCAGAGAGATCATCGAGCGGCTCACGGTGGACTTCGCCGCCAGCGCATCGAGGCTCATACGAAGGCCGGCGCGCAGCCCGCGCACGCGCGCGGCGATCCGCGCATTGATGTCGTCGGCCGTGCCTTCCTTCATACTGGACACAAATGTCCAATAAAGTGGAAGAGCCGTCAATCCCAAGCGGCTTTTTCGCGATCGGGGGCCAGCATATTGGTGACAGTACCTACCTGCCGAGCCTCGTCGGGAAGGGTTCTACGCCTGCGTCGGCACGCGCCGCGTCGAAGGCGACTTGGCGCCGTTCGCGAACCGAGAGCAGGGTCAAGCCGCGGCGTTGATCCGATCAGCCCGGTCCGCGTGGACCGGGTATAATTCCCGGCCCTTTCACCCAAAATCGAAGGATGCGCCGCCTGTGAAGAGCGCAGAGCCCCAACAGGACACGACAGTCCGCCGCCTTGCCGAGGCCAAGGCCGCCGAGCCCGGCGCGCTGCTGCCGATTCTGCATTCGATCCAGGACGAGCTCGGCTACGTGCCGGAAACCGCCGTCGGCATCGTCGCCGAGGTGCTGAACCTCTCGCGGGCGGAGGTTCACGGTGTCGTCACGTTCTACCACTTCTTCCGCACTCATCCGTCCGGCAAGCACACGCTGTACCTGTGCCGAGCCGAGGCGTGTCAGTCGATGGGCTCTCGGCAGCTCGAGCAATACGTGCGCAAGAAGCTCGGCGTGGACTTTCACGAGACGACAGCCGACGGCCGATTCAGCCTCGAGCCCGTCTATTGCCTCGGCAATTGCGCGTGCTCACCCGCGGTGATGGTCGACGAGACCGTCTATGGGCGTGTGACGCCCGAACGCATCGACGAGATCGTTGGTTGATCCCATGCCCAATTCCTCCGTGAAAGTCTTCGTCCCGTCCGATACCACCGCTCGCTCGCTCGGCGCCGACCAAGTCGCCGCAGCCGTCACCGCCGAAGCGAAGAAGCGCGGTGTCTCGATCGAGATCGTCCGCAACGGCTCGCGCGGCCTCTATTGGCTCGAGCCGCTGCTCGAGGTCGAGATCGGTGGTGTTCGCCACGCGTACGGCCCCGTGACTCCGGGCGACGTCCCCGAGCTGTTCGCCGCGAAGTTTCTCGACGGCGCGCAGCACAAGCTCGCGCTCGGTCCGACCGAGAAGATCGAGTACCTCGCGAAGCAGACGCGGCTCACGTTCGCGCGCGTAGGCATCATCGATCCCGTGTCGCTCGAGGACTATCGCGCACAGGGCGGCTACCGAGGTCTTGCGAATGCGCTGAAGATGAGCGGCGAGCAAATCGTCGCGGCCGTCACCGATTCGGGGCTGCGTGGCCGCGGCGGTGCCGCATTCCCGACGGGCATCAAATGGAAGACGGTGCTCGGCGCACCGGCCGACCAGAAATACGTCGTCTGCAACGCGGACGAGGGCGACTCGGGCACGTTCGCGGATCGCATGATCATGGAGAGCGACCCGTACGTGCTGATCGAGGGCATGACGATCGCGGGACTCGCGGTCGGCGCCACGCGCGGCTTCGTCTACGTCCGCTGCGAGTACCCGCAGGCGATCCGCACGATGCGTGAGGCCGTGGAGCGCGCGACGGCGGCTGGTTTCCTCGGCGAGCGGATCCAGGGCGGCAAGGGCAGCTTCCACCTCGAGGTCCGCGAAGCCGCGGGCGCCTATATCTGCGGCGAGGAGACTTCGCTGTTAGAGAGCCTCGAAGGCAAGCGCGGGATGGTCCGCTACCGGCCGCCGCTGCCCGCGATCAAAGGCCTGTTCGGCAAGCCCACGATCATCAACAACGTGATCTCGCTCGCGAGCGTGCCGATCGTCCTCGACCGAGGCGCCGCGTTCTACAAGAATTATGGAGTCGGGCGCTCGCGCGGCACGCTCACGATCCAGCTCGCCGGCAACGTCAAGCGCGGCGGGCTCATCGAGATCCCGTTCGGTCCGCCGCTGCGCGAGATCCTCTACGACTTCGGGGGTGGCAGCGCCACCGGCCGCCCGATCGCGGCCGTGCAGGCCGGCGGGCCGCTCGGCGCTTATGTCCACCCGTCGCAGTTCGACACGCCGTTCGACTACGAGCAGTTCGCCGCGGTCGGCGCCATGGTCGGCCACGGCGGCCTCGTGGTGTTCGACGACACCGTGGACATGGGCGAGATGGCACGGTTCGCGATGGAGTTCTGCGCCATCGAATCGTGCGGAAAATGCACCCCTTGCCGCATCGGGGCCGTGCGCGGGGTCGAAGTCATCGATAGAATTAGAGGCGGCGTGAACGAGAGCTCTAACCTGGCATTATTGAAGGAATTGTGCGAAACCATGGTCAGCGGGTCCCTATGCGCTCTCGGCGGGATGGCGCCATTCCCGGTCCTGAGCGTCTTGAAGCATTTCCCCGAGGGCCTCAAGTCGCAACCCCCTTCGGCAGCTAAGGCAACGGATCGCCGCGCGGCGGAGCAAGCACTATGAGCACGGTTTACGAGTCCTATCGACGCCCCGCAGACCTGGGGACACCGCCGAGCGAATCGACCGAGCAAATCACGCTCGCGATCGACGGCGTCGACGTCACGGTTCCCGCGGGTACTACGGTCCTGCGCGCCGCCGCGCTCGCCGGCACCAACATCCCGAAGCTCTGCGCCACCGACAGCCTCGAGCCGTTCGGCTCGTGCCGCCTGTGCCTCGTCGAGATCGAGGGCATGAAGGGCTTGCCCGCCTCGTGCACCACCGAGGCGCGCGCGGGCATGAAGGTCACGACACAGAACAAGCGCGTCGCGGACGTGCGCCGCAACGTCATGGAGCTCTACATCTCCGATCACCCGCTCGACTGCCTCACGTGCGCCGTGAACGGCGACTGCGAGCTGCAGGACATGGCGGGCGCAGTCGGCCTGCGCGAGGTTCGCTACGGCTACGCCGGCGAGAACCACCTCGACGCTAAGAAGGACGAGAGCAACCCGTATTTCACGTTCGACCCTAGCAAGTGCATCGTTTGCTCGCGCTGCGTGCGCGCCTGCGAAGAAGTGCAGGGCACGTTCGCGCTCACGATCCAAGGCCGCGGCTTCGAATCGAAGGTGAGCCCGAGCCAGAACCAGCCGTTCCTCGATTCCGAATGCGTGTCGTGCGGCGCGTGCGTGCAAGCGTGTCCGACGGCCACGCTCACCGAGACTTCGCTGATCGCGAAGGGCATGCCCGAGCATTCGGTCGTGACGACGTGCGCGTACTGCGGCGTCGGCTGCTCGTTCCGCGCCGAGATGAAGGGTCAGGAAGTCGTGCGCATGGTCCCGAACAAGGACGGCCACGCGAACCACGGCCACTCGTGCGTGAAAGGACGGTTCGCGTTCGGCTACGCGACCCACAAGGACCGGATCAAGAAGCCCATGATCCGCGAGACGATTCACGAGCCATGGCGCGAAGTCTCGTGGGACGAGGCGTTCACGTTCACCGCGAACAAGATCAAGGGCATTCAGGCGAAGTACGGCAAGGGCTCGGTCGGCGGCATCACGTCGTCGCGCTGCTCGAACGAAGAAACCTACCTCGTGCAGAAGCTCGTGCGCGCCGCGTTCGGCAACAACAACGTCGACACCTGCGCGCGCGTGTGTCACTCGCCCACGGGCTTCGGTTTGAAGGCCACGCTCGGCGAGTCGGCCGGCACGCAAGCGTTCGACTCGGTGATGAAGTCCGACGTAGTGCTCGTGATCGGCGCGAACCCGACCGCAGCGCATCCCGTGTTCGCGTCGCAGATGAAGCGCCGCCTGCGCGAGGGCGCGAAGCTCATCGTCGTCGACCCGCGGCAGATCGACCTCGTGCGCACGCCGCACACCGAAGCGTCGTATTACTTGCCGCTGCGCCCCGGCACCAACGTCGCGATCGTGAACGCGATGGCGCATACGATCGTGTCCGAGGGGCTCGAGAAGACGAAGTTCATCGAGGAGCGCTGCGACGTCGAGGCATACAAGGCCTGGCGCGAGTTCATCCTCGATCCGCAGAATTCCCCTGAGAACGTGGCCGAAGAGACGGGTGTCGATCCCGAAGCCGTCCGCGGTGCCGCGCGCTTGTTCGCGTCGGTGCCGAATGCCGCGATCTACTACGGCCTCGGCGTCACGGAGCACAGCCAGGGCTCGACGACGGTCGTCGCGATCGCGAACCTCGCGATGTGCACGGGCAACATCGGGCGCGAAGGCGTCGGTGTGAACCCGCTGCGCGGCCAGAACAACGTGCAAGGCTCGTGCGACATGGGCTCGTTCCCGCACGAGCTGCCGGGCTACCGGCACGTGTCCGATCCCGCGGTGCGCGCGCTGTTCGGCAAGGAATGGGGCGTGGAGCTGCAGGAGCATCCGGGCATGCGGATCCCGAACATGTTCGACGCAGCAGTCGCGGGCCAATTCAAGGCGCTGTACGTCCAGGGCGAGGACGTCGCGCAATCCGATCCCGACACGCATCACGTCACGAACGCGCTGTCGTCGCTCGAGTGCATGATCGTGCAGGACCTGTTCTTGAACGAGACCGCGAAGTTCGCGCACGTGTTCCTACCCGGCTCGTCGTTCCTCGAGAAGAACGGCACGTTCACGAACGCGGAGCGGCGCATCTCGCCGGTCCGCAAGGTGATGGAGCCGCTCGCGGGGCTCGAGGACTGGGAAATCACGCAGCAGCTGTCGAACGCGCTCGGCTACCCGATGAACTACTCGCACCCGAGCGAGATCATGGACGAGATCGCGCGCCTCACGCCGACGTTCACGGGCGTGAGCTACGAGAAGCTCGACAAGCTCGGCAGCATCCAGTGGCCGTGCAACGACAAGGCCGAGAACGGCACGCCGACGATGCACATCGGCGAGTTCGTTCGCGGCAAGGGCCTGTTCCGCGTGACTCCGTACGTGCCGACCGACGAGGTCACGACGCGCATGTACCCGCTGCTGCTCACGACCGGCCGAATCTTGAGCCAGTACAACGTCGGCGCGCAGACGCGCCGCACGGAGAACATGCAGTGGCATGACGAGGACGTGCTCGAGATCCACCCGCACGACGCGGAGCAGCGTGGCATCGAGCCAGGCGATTGGGTCGGCTTGCAGAGCCGCGCCGGTGAAACCGTGCTGCGAGCCGTGATCAGCGAGCGCATTCAGCCGGGCGTCGTCTACACGACGTTCCATCATCCGTTCTCGGGCGCCAACGTGGTCACGACCGACAACTCGGACTGGGCCACCAACTGCCCCGAGTACAAGGTAACCGCGGTTCAAGCCTCCAAGGTGACGAAGCTGTCCGACTGGCAGCAGAAGTTCGCGAAGTTCACGGAAGAGCAGCTCGGCTACCTGAATCGCGGTCGTTCGCCAGAAAAAGTAAGCTGACGCCGCACCCGCGATGGACATCGACAAGCTCGTCAAGATGGCGAATCAAATCGCCGCGAACAGCGACTATGGGCCTAACAAAGACAAGGTCGCCGCGGTCGTCGCCGATCACTTGACGCGGTTCTGGACGCCGGCAATGCGCGCCGCGATCATCGAGGGTCACAAGAAGAAGCTGGTCGAGCTTTCGCCCGTTGCCGCGAGTGCCGTCGACAAGCTCGTCATGCCGACGAGCGGCCTCTAACCGCCGCGAAAGCGAGCAGCCATGTCCCGCAAGCGTGTCGAACGCTGCTACAACATCGCGGAGCTGCGCAAGCTAGCAAAGCAGAAGATGCCCGCGCCGATGTTCCACTACATCGACGGCGCGGCCGACGACGAGTGGACCTTGCGCCGCAACACCGCCGCGTTCGACGCTTACGAGTTCCGTCCGCGTGCGCTCGTCGACGTTTCGAAAATCGACATGTCGACGACGCTGTTCGGGCAAAAGATCGACTGGCCGTTCTTCTGCTCGCCCACGGCGCTCCAGCGGTTGTTTCATCACGAAGGCGAGGGCGCGACGGCGCGCGCCGCGCACGCGAGCGGCACGATCTTCTCGCTGTCGAGCGTCTCGTCGACCAAGATCGAGGACGCGGCGAAGTTGTCAGCGGGTCCGAAGGTCTTCCAGGTGTACATGTTCAAGGACCGAAGCCTGAGCCTCGAGTTCGTGCAGCGTGCGAAAGACTCGGGCTACGTCGCGTTGCAGCTCACGGTGGACGTGACGGTGTCCGGTAACCGCGAGCGCGACATCGCGACCGGCATGACTGTGCCGCCGAAGCTAGCGCTGATGAGCCTCATCGACATCGCGATGAAGCCGAAGTGGGTGTACAAGCACCTCACGACGCCGAAGATCGAAGTCGCGAACATCGCGCATCGCCCGCCGCCCGGGAGCGACAAGCTCGGCGGAGTCATTCAGTTCCTGAACGCCCAGATCGACCGCAGCGTGACCTGGAAGGACGCTGAGTGGATGATCAAGGAATGGGGCGGCCCCTTCGCGATCAAGGGCATCATGACCGGCGCCGATGCGAAGCGCGCGGCCGACATCGGTGCGACCGCGGTGATGGTCAGCAACCACGGCGGCCGCCAGCTCGACTTCGCGCCCGCGCCGTTCGACATGCTCAAGGAAGTCGTCGACGCGGCCGGCGACCGGCTCGAGGTGATCTTGGATGGCGGCGTGCGCCGCGGCACGCACGTGCTCAAGGCACTCGCGCTTGGTGCGCGCGCATGCTCTGCGGGCCGTCCGCATCTCTACGGACTTGGTGCGGGCGGGGAAGCCGGCGTCACTCAGGCGTTGAAAATCTTGAAGACCGAGATCGCGCGCGACATGGCGCTGCTCGGCGTCGCAAGTTTGCGCGACATCGATTCGAGCCTGATCCAAAAGGTCGGCGCGGGCTGACCTCCGTGCGCGTGCCGCTCGAAGAGCTTCGAACCTCGAATGCGGACCGATGAGCGTCAACCAATGAACGAAACGGACGAAGCAGGCCGGCGGCAATCCGTGCGGCGTTTCACCGTGCAGCGCGTCGGCGCGCCGGCGGCCGTCGATACCGACATGGTCGCTACCGAGGAGCCGCTCGGAATCCGGCTCGGCTACTCGCGCGCCGACGGCAGCCGCGCCGAGGAAGAGGTCTCGATCACAATGCGGACGCCGGGTCACGACGAGGACCTCGCCGTGGGATTCCTGTTCACCGAAGGCATCATCCACGATCGCGCCGAAGTGCAAGGCGTCGTGCCGCGCGGCGAGGTCGGGCCGAACGGCCTCGTCAACGTCGTGCGCGTCGACCTCGCGCCCGGCGTCAAGGTCGACTTCAAGCGCCTCGAGCGTCATTTCTACACGTCGTCGAGCTGCGGGATCTGCGGCAAGGCGTCGATCGAATCGGTCGCGGTTCAGGGGCGCTTCGACTTGCATTCGTCGGGAGTTCGAATCGGCGCCGAGCCGCTCGGCGCGCTGCCCGCTCTGTTGAAAACGGAGCAGGCGGTGTTCGAGCAGACCGGCGGGCTGCACGCGTCGGGGCTGTTCGACGCGAGCGGGAAGATCAGCGCCGTCCGCGAAGACGTCGGCCGCCACAACGCGCTCGACAAGCTCATCGGCCGTGCGTTGCTCGACGGGCGCGTGCCGCTCACGGATTTTGGGTTAGTCGTGAGCGGCCGAGCGAGCTTCGAGCTCATGCAAAAGGCGAAGATCGCGGGCTGCGCGTTCGTCGCGGCAGTGGGCGCGCCGTCGTCGCTCGCGGTGGAGCTCGCGCAGGAGTTCGGAATGACGCTCGTGGGGTTCTTGAAGCCCGGGCGGTTCAACGTCTACAACCGGGCGGACAGGATCCTCTGATTCGCGCCCTCGAGCGCGCGTGTTGCCAGCCGCCGTACGGCGAGAGCTCAGGTAGAGATCAGAACGCGGCGATCCCGGTGATTGCCCGCCCCAGGATCAGCGCATGGATATCGTGCGTGCCCTCGTACGTGTTGACCACCTCGAGGTTGACGAGATGGCGCGCGACGCCGAACTCGTCGCTGATGCCGTTGCCGCCCAACATGTCGCGCGCCGTGCGCGCGATCTCGAGCGCCTTGCCGCAACTGTTGCGCTTGAGGATGCTCGTCACCTCGACCGGGGCGCTGCCTTCGTCGCGCATGCGGCCCATGCGCAAGCACGCCTGCAGCCCGAGAGCGATTTCCGTCAGCATGTCGGCGAGCTTCTTTTGGATCAGCTGATTGGCTGCGAGCGGTTTGCCGAACTGCTTGCGGTCGAGCACGTATTGGCGCGCGCGCCGGTAGCAGTCCTCGGCCGCGCCGAGCGCGCCCCAGCAGATCCCATAGCGTGCGCTGTCGAGACACGTGAACGGCCCTTTGAGCCCGCGGACATCGGGAAACGCGTTCTCGTCGGAGCAGAACACGTGGTCCATCACCACCTCGCCCGTGATGCTGGTCCGTAATCCGACCTTGCCGTGGATCGGCGGCGCCGACAGCCCCTTCGCGCCCTTGTCGAGCACGAAGCCGCGGATCGCTCCTTCGTCGTCCTTGGCCCACACGACGAACACGTCGGCGATCGGGCTGTTCGAGATCCAGGTCTTCGAGCCGCTCAGCGACCAGCCGCCCGAGACTTTCGTCGCGCGCGTGATCATGCTCCCGGGATCGGAGCCGTGATTCGGTTCGGTGAGGCCGAAGCAGCCGATCAGCTCGCCTGTGGCGAGCTTCGGCAAATACTTCTGCTTCGTGGCCTCACTCCCGAATTCGTTGATCGGCAGCATCACGAGCGACGACTGCACGCTCATCATCGATCGATAACCGGAATCGACGCTTTCGACCTCGCGTGCGATCAGCCCGTAGCAGACGTAATTCAGAGCGGCGCCGCCGTAACGCTCGGGAATCGTGGCGCCGAGCAAGCCGAGCGCGCCCATCTCGCGAAAGACCGCGGCGTCCGCCTTCTCGTGGCGGAACGCTTCGAGTACCCGCGGCGCTAGCTTCTGCTGGCAGAATGCGCGCGCCGCGTCGCGCACCGCGCGTTCGTCGTCGCTCAGCTGCGCGTCGAGCAACAGTGGATCGTCGCGGTCGAAAGTCGCTTTGGCTGCCATGATTCGATTCCTATAGCTCGCTCCAGAACTGCGAGGTGGTCCGAGCTGCGCGATGGAGCCGTCGCGCAGCCGCTCGAGAGCGTTTCCGATCGCACCGCACGGCGGATCCCCCGCGTACACTACATCGGCCAGAGCTCGCGGAGCACGCCAATGCAACAGAAACTTCCGACCTTCTTCGTCTCTCACGGCGGGGGACCGTGGCCCTATATCGACGAGATGCGCGCGATGTTCGCGGGTTCGGTTCATTGGCTCAGCAACCTGCCGGCGACGCTGCCCGCCGCACCAAAGTGCGTGTTGTCCGTCTCGGGGCATTGGGAGGAGCCCGAGTTCACCGTGGGAACCGCGGAGCATCCGCCCATGCTGTACGACTACTACGGTTTCCCGGAGCACACCTATCGGATCAAGTATCCAGCGCCCGGTTCTCCGGTCGTAGCGCGACGCGTCCAGGACGTGTTGGCCGCGGCGGGAATCGATACGCACACCGATGCTGCGCGCGGATTCGACCACGGCACGTTCGTGCCGCTCAGCTTGATGTACCCGGAGGCGAACATCCCCGTGGTGCAGCTGTCGCTCAAGAACACGCTGGACCCGCAGGAACACCTGCGCATGGGCGCGGCGCTGCAGCCGCTGCGCACCGAGGGTGTTCTGATCGTCGGCAGCGGCCTCAGTTATCACAACATGCGCGGCTTTAGCGGCGGCGGCACGCAGGTATCGCAAGTATTCGAGCAATGGCTGACTCGTGTCGTTGCGAGCTCGGACGTGGAAACGCGCAACCGAGAGCTCTCCTCGTGGGAGCAAGCCCCGAGCGCGCGGTCGGCGCATCCTCGCGAAGATCACCTCATTCCGCTGATGGTCGCCGCGGGTGCCGCGGGTGACGACCTCGGCCGACGCGATTTCCTGGATGTGGCCATGGGAATTGCAATGGCGTCGTATCGATTCGGCGGCGGTTGACACGTGCGTTTCGGAGTAGTTAACTGACTCGCCAATCACAAATACGGGGCGTCGTGGTGAACACAGCAAGACCCATCCTGGTGAGTCGGAAATCACCTGGTGCCTCGTGCATTGCCATGTTGTTGGCGTTCGGTAGTGTGGCGGCGCACGGTGCGACGCTGCTCGAGGCCGTGCAACAGCGCGATGCAGCCGCGGTCCGCTCGCTGCTCACCCAAGGAGCCGAAGTCGACTCGCGCGACGTCGACGATGCGACGCCGCTTCTCTACGCCGCGCACCTCTCCGACATCGTCACCGTTCGGACGCTGCTCGACGCGGGTGCCAACCCGAACGCCGCGAACCGCTACGGCGTCGCGCCGCTGCACGAAGCGGCGCTCGTCGCCGATCCCGCGCTCATCCAAGCACTGCTCGACGGCGGCGCCGAAGTCGATCTCGCGCTGCCCGAGGGCGAGACGCCGCTCATGCTCGCCGCGCGCACGAACGGTGTCGCGGCCGTGCGGCTCCTGATCGAGCACGGCGCGAACGTCAACGTCGTGGAGCGCTGGCAGGGACAGACTCCGCTGATGTACGCGGCCGCACACGACCGAGCGGAGGTCGCGCGCGCGTTGATCGCGGCCGGCGCCGACGTGAACGCGAAGACACCACTGAGCGACCTGCCGGCGCGATTGCCGGCGGCGCGCTTCAACGTCGAGTTCCCGGCGGGTGGCATGACGGCCGTGCTGCTCGCGGCGCGCCAAGGCGCGACCGGCGCGCTGCGCGTGTTGATCGAAGCGCACGCGAACATCGAGACCGCGACGCCGGAAGGTTTCACGCCGCTCGTCGTCGCGATCCACAACCTTCACTACGACGCGGCGAAGCTGCTCGTCGATGCGGGCGCGAGCACGAAGGGCGGGGCGCTCTATTCGATCGTTGACGCGCGCAATCGTGTGCCGTTGCTCGGTCCGCACGTTCATCCCACGGGCACCGTGACCGAGCTCGAGCTCTTGAGCGCGCTGCTCGCTCGCGGGGCCGATGTCATGGACCGGCCGCCGCTGCCGCTGCCCGACCGCGATCCGGGCTTCGGCCAGATTCCGACGAAACCCGTCGACACGGCGCTGATCCGCGCCGCGCGCTCCGCGGACGTCGAGGCGATGCGCATCCTCGTCGAAGCCGGCGCCGATCCGAAGCTCCCTGAGTCCGACGGCCTCACCACGCTGATCGCGGTGACGTCGGGCCCCGAGATTCCTCCGCTCGTGATCGTCGACCGCGAGCGGCCGGCCGAGCCCGACGCGATCGCGGCCGCCGAGTTCCTGCTAACGCACGGCGTGGACGTGAACGGGGCCGACAGGTTCGGCGTCACGGCACTGCATACGGTCGCGAAGCGCGGCTATGTCGACGTGCTGCGTTACTTGGCCGCCCACGGCGCGAATCTGAACGCCGCGGATCGAACGGGCCGCACACCGCTCGACTACGCGCTCGGCCGTTCGCCCGCGATGTTCGGCGCGCCGCCCGAAAGCGCCGCGGCCGCCGCCGCGCTGCGCGAGCTCGGTGCGCGCGAGGGTACTCCCGCGGCGCGTCCCGCCGCCGCGGCGACGGCCGCCCGATGACGCTGCGCTCGTTCGATCTCGCCGCTCGCGGCAGCGCGCTCGCGCTCGCCGCTCTGCTCTGCGGCGCGTGCGCGCGCTCGCCGGAAGAGCTCGCGGCCGAGCAGAAGGCCGTGATCTCGCGCTACTGCACGGAGTGTCACAGCGCGGCCGAGCAGGAAGGCGAGCTCGTGCTCGAGAACGCCGATCTCGCTCATGCGGCGGCGAAGCCGGCCGTGTGGGAGAAGGTGATCCACAAGCTCGACGTCGGCCTGATGCCGCCGCCGGGCGAGCCGCGTCCCGACGCGAAGACCGCCGCGGCCCTCGTCGGCTACCTCGAGACGGCGCTCGACTCGGCCGCCGCCGCCGCGCCGCAGCCCGGCCGCCAACCTCTGCACCGGTTGAACCGCGCCGAGTACGGCAACGCGATCCGCGACCTGCTCGGATTCACGATCGACGTCGACTCGCTGTTGCCGGCCGACAGCTCGAGCCACGGCTTCGACAACGTCTCGGACGTGCTCAAGACTTCGCCGCTGCTGCTGGAGCGCTATCTCACGGTTGGCATGCGCGTCGCGGCTACCGCCGTGGGCGACACGACGGTGGAGCCGCGTGCGGCACAGTACGAGCCCAAAGCGGATCTTTCGCAGAACCGCTGGATCGAGGGTCTGCCGCTCGGCACGCGGGGCGGCCTCGTGGTCGAGCACTACTTCCCGACCGACGCGGAGTACGAGTTCCGCCCCGAGCTCTGGGAGGCGGCCGCGAGCACGGTGCGCGGCCTCGAAGGATTCACTACGCCGTTCGAGTTCGAGATGCTGCTCGACGGAGTGCCCGTGCATCGCGCGCAGCTCGGCGGCCGCGACGACGACGCGCTCTCGAATCGCGACCAAGGTAGTGCGACCGCTTCGGCTCAAGAGCGCATCCGCGTGCGCTTGCCGATCAGCGCGGGCGAGCACCGGCTCGGCTTCACGTTCGTGATGAAGAGCTTCGCGATCGAGCAGCGCGTGCTGCAGCCGTTCAAGAGCGACCTGCCGCCCGGGAACGACGCCTACGGTTGGCCGCGCATCGCGCGGGTGCTCGTCACGGGACCGTACGATTCCAAGAGCTCCGGCGATACGCCGGTGCGTCGTGCCATCTTCACGTGCCGGCCCACGCCTTCGGTCGGCGACCGCCCCTCGATCGGCGACGTCGACTGCGCGGAAGAGATCCTCGGCCGCCTCGCGCGCCGGGCCTATGGCCGACAGGTGACCGAAGCTGATCTCAAAACCCTGCTCGAGTTCTACGCGCGCGGCAGCGGCGGCGGCCGCGACTTCGACCGCGGAATTCAGCTCGCGCTCGCGCGAATCTTGAGCGGCCCCGAGTTCCTGTTCCGCGGCGCGGAGCCCGCTTCGTCTGCGGCGCCGGGCGCGGTGTACCGCGTCGACGGCGCGACGCTCGCGTCGCGGCTCGCGCTGTTCATCTGGAGCAGCATCCCGGACGACGAGTTGCTCGACGATGCGCTCGCGGGCCGGTTAGGCGAGCCCAAGGTGCTCGAGGCGCAGGTGAAGCGGATGCTCGCCGATCCGCGCGCGCACGCGCTCGTCGCGAACTTCGCCGAGCAGTGGCTGCAGCTTCGCAACATCGCGGCCAAGGCGCCCGACTTGCTCGAGTTCCCGGACTGGGACGACAACCTGCGCAAGGACATGCTGCGCGAGACGGATCTGTTCCTCGAGAGCGTGCTCTTAGGCGACGCGAGCGTCCTCGATCTCATCGGCGCCGACTACACGTTCCTCAATGAGCGGCTCGCGGCGCACTACGGCATCGACGGCGTATTCGGCGACGCGTTTCGCCGCGTCACGCTCACGGATCCGAACCGCCGCGGATTGCTCGGGCAGGGCAGCGTGCTGTTCGAGACGTCGGTCGCCAATCGCACGTCGCCCGTGTTCCGCGGCAAGTGGATCATGACGAACGTGTTCAACTCGCCGCCGAACCCGCCGCCGCCGAACGTGCCCGCGCTCGAGGACAACGGCGCAGGTGCTGCACCGCGCACCGTGCGCGAGCGGCTCGAGCGCCATCGCGAGGACCCCGTTTGCGCGGGCTGCCACCTCACGATGGACCCGCCGGGCTTCGCGCTCGAGAACTTCGATCCCGTCGGCCGGTGGCGCGAGACCGACGGCGGCCGGGCCATAGACGCGAGCGGAACGCTCGCGGGCGGCGCGCCGATCACGGGGCCGATCGCGCTGCGCGAAGCGATCTTGAGCCGCCCCGAGATCTTCGTGGGCACCGTGACGCAGAAGCTCATGACGTACGCGCTCGCCCGCGGTCTCGAGCCCGAGGACATGCCGGCCGTGCGCGGCGTCGTGCGCGCAGCCGCGAAAGACGACTATCGATTCAGCGCGCTGGTGCTCGGCATCGTGCGCAGCGTGCCGTTTCAAATGAAGCAGCAACTTGTGGACGAGAGCGCGGCGACTCGCACAGCGCACGCGTCCGACTGAGGGACAACACGACGATGTTCATCACGAAGAAGCACGTTTCGCGGCGCACGGTGTTGCGCGGGGCCGTCGGGACGGCGATTGGCTTGCCGTTGCTCGACGCGATGGTGCCGGCCGCGCACGCGGAGCCGCCGCCGCAATTCCGGTTCGGCGCGGTCTACGTGCCGAACGGCGTGCGGCCGCAGATCTGGACGCCGCCGCCGGCCGCGAAGCTCGAGCTGCCGCCGCTGCTCAAGCGCTTCGAGCCGCTGCGCGAGCATGTGAACATCGTGACGGGCTTGCGCGCCGCGCCGCAGTCCGAGCACCACAGTGCGACGTCGCTGTGGCTGCACGGCGGATCCGTGCGCAAGACCGAAGGGCCCGACGTGCTGTCGGCCCAGACGATCGACCAACACATCGTCGACGCGATCGGCCAAGGCACCGCGCTGCCGTCGCTCGAGCTCGGCGTCGAGGACATGAGCGGCTCGCCCGGGTCCTGCGCGTTCGGCTACACCTGCATCTACATGAACACGCTGTCGTGGCGCACGCCGACGGCGCCGCTGCCGATGGAGCTGAATCCGCAAACGGTGTTCGAGCGGTTGTTCGGCGACAGCGGCACGCCCGAGCAACGCGCGGCGCGCTGGAGCGACAAGAGCAGCTTGCTCGACTCGGTGCTCGCCGCCGCGCAGGGCCTGCGCGCCGACGTCGGCCCGCAAGACCGCGCGACGATCGACGAGTACCTCGAGAACGTGCGTGAGGTCGAGCGCAGGATCCAGCTCGCCGGCCGCCAAGCCGATTCCGCGGTCGATCTGCCGGCGGCGCCCACGGGAGTGCCGGCTTCTTACGACGAGCACGTCAAGCTCATGTACGAGCTCGTGGCGCTCGCGTGGCGTGCCGACGTGACGCGCGTGTTCACGTTCATGAAGGGTGTCGAGGCGAGCCCGATCAACTATCCGCAGATCGGCGTTCCCGAGTCGCATCACATCGTGTCGCACCACCAGGAAAATCCCGAGGCGATGCAGAAGTACGCGAAGATCAACGGCTACCACCTGGGACTCTTCGGCGACTTCGTCGAGCGGCTCAAGGCGACACCGGACGGCGCGGGCTCGCTGCTCGATCACTCGCTGATCATGTACGGCAGCGCGATGGGCAACGGCAACATCCACGACCAGACGAAGATCCCGATCATGCTCGCGGGCGGCGCGGGTGGGCGCGTGAAAGGCGGCAGGCACATCGCGAACCCCGACCCGACGCCGATGGCGAACCTGATCGCGGCGTTCGGCGAGGTCGCGGGGATCGAGCTCGGCCCGCTCGAGCACAGCACGGGGCGCGTGGCGTCTCTAGATCAGTCGTAGACGGCGAATATCCGCGCTTCGATGCTGACCCGCGGCGCTCCACCGGACGGACAGCTCGGGTCGTCGAACGCGCTGTGAGGCACACCGGCGTGCCACACCGGATCGTTGTCGTACGCGCGGAACACGAGCGCCTCGTCGGGCTGCATGTCGCGATAGTAGATCCAGCGATGCCCCGGATTGTGGCGAACGAGATAGGCTTCGAGCTCCCACCAGGTCGACGGGTCGCCGTCGTCGTAGACGCCGTCGGCCGGCAGAAGATCCTCGCGCGCGACCGTGCGCGCGTCGCACACGGCGAGCGGCACGTCTTGAGGCGGCGGCGACAGGACACGCCAGACGTTGTAGCCGATCAGCCGCTGCCCGGGTTTGAGTTTCTCCGCCGTGCTGCCGAACACGTTGTCGACGAGCCCGGGCGCCGTGTTCGGCGTGAAGTCGACGTGCGGGAAGCGCGCCGGTTGAGTGTTCACGCCGGTCTTGTAGAGCGGCGAGCGCTCCGTGTAGCGCACGAGACCGCCGCCGCCGAGCATCGACGCTCGCACGGCGCCCGTGAGCTCGACGATCAGCTTCTCGAGCTCGCGCGGATAGAGCCTGCGTACCTCGTCGGGGTCGCGGAAATCGCGGATCGCGGACGCGTGCGGGGCGAGCGTCAATCCTTCGCGTTCCAGCGTGGGTGGGCTGCGCAGCGAGCGCGCGTTCTCGATGGTCACGCGCTGCGGGTCGTACCGCAGGTTGTCGCGCCGATGATCCTGCGCGTGGAACTTCGGCCGTTCCGTCATCGAGCCGACATAGTTGATCGTGGCTTCGACGGTGTCCGCCTGAGGTGATCCTCGCGTTGACTGGGCTGTGGCCATGGAGACCTCTCGTGCCGGGGCTTGTCAATCTGATATCCGGACGTTTAGCCTAGAGCAACTTAGCCAAGAATCAAAGGAGTCCACAGCTTGTCCGGATATGTTCGAGCGCCGGCGCCGGCGAGCTTCGCGTGATGTCCTCCGCAGGTGCCACGAGCTTCGAAGAGAGCGACGAGGCGGCGCTGCTCGACGCGATCGATCGCTGGGTCGAGCGCGATCTGCGGCCGATCGTCAAGGAGTACGACCACGCCGACCGCTATCCCGTCGCACGTCGTCGAGCAGATGAAGGAGCTCGGGCTGTTCGGCGCGACGATCGGCGCCGAGTACGGCGGCCTCGGGCTGCCTGCGAAGACGTACGCGCGGCTCGTGATGCGGATCTCGTCCGTCTGGATGTCGATCACGGGCATCTTCAACTCGCACTTGATGCTCGCGCTCGCCGTCGAGAAGTTCGGCACGCCGGAGCAAAAAGCCGAGTGGCTGCCGAAGCTCGCGTCGGGTGAGATTCGCGGCGGCCTCGCGCTGACCGAAGCGGACGCGGGCACGGACTTGCAAGCCATTCGCATGACGGCGCGCCGCGACGGCTCGCACTACGTGATCGACGGCACGAAGACCTGGATCACGAACGGCGTCGAAGGCTCGTGCGTCGCGCTGCTCGTGAAGACCGACCCGAACGCCAGCCCCGCCACAAGGGCATGAGCTTGTTCATCGCGCCGAAGATGCAGGGCTTCACGGTCGGCAAGAAGCTCGACAAGCTCGGCTACAAGGCGATCGACTCGGCGGAGCTCGTGTTCGACGAACTATCGCGTTCCGGCCGACCATTTGATCGGCGGCGTCGAGGGTCAAGGGTTCTACCAGGTGACCGGCGGGCTCGAGCTCGGCCGCATCAACGTCGCGGCGCGCGGCGTCGGCATCGCGGAGGGAGCGCTCGCAGCTCGCGACCCAGTACGCGCAGACGCGCGAGACGTTCGGCAAGCCGATCTGCGAGCATCAGGCGATCCAGCTCAAGCTCGCGGAGATGGCCACGCGCGCGCGCGCGGCGCGCTTGCTCACGCTCGACGCTGCGGCCGCGTTCGACCGCGGCGAGCGCTGCGATCTCGAAGCCGGCATGGCGAAGTACTTCGCGTCCGAGGCGGCGCTCGAGAACAGCATCGAGTCGATGCGGATTCACGGCGCTTACGGCTACTCGAAGGAGTACGACATCGAGCGCCTCTATCGCGACGCGCCGCTTACGGTGATCGGCGAAGGCACGAACGAGATCCAGCGCGTGATCATCGCGAAGCAGTGGCTCAAGAGGAATCCCGTCTCGTGAGGCCGCTCGAGGGTTTCCGCGTATTGAGCGTCGAGGTCTGGGGCGCCGCGCCGTACGGCACGCAGCTTCTGGCCGCGCTTGGCGCCGAGGTCATCAAGATCGAGAACCCCGCCACGGGCGGCGACCCCGCGCGCTACGTGGGGCCGCATCGTCTCGGAGCCGGCGACAGTCAGTACTTCCAAGGCTGGAACACGAGCAAGCGCAGCGTCACGCTCGATCTCAAGGCCGGCGACGGGCGGCGCGACTTCGCTCGAGCTCGTGAAGACCGCGGCCGCGGTCGTGAACAACGTGCGCGGCGATCAGCCCGCCAAGCTCGGTCTCGACTACGCGACGCTCGGCGAGATCAATCCCGCCGTCGTCTGCGTGCACATCTCGGCGTACGGCCGCGACAACGAGCGCGCCGCGTGGCCCGGCTACGACTTTCTGATGCAGGCCGAGGCGGGGCTCATGAGCTTGACGGGCGAGCCGGACGGCCCGCCCGCGCGCTTCGGGCCGTCGATCATCGACTTCATGACGGGCACCACGGCGATGGTGGGCCTGCTCGCGTGCCTGCTCGGCGCGCAGCGCACGGGCACGGGCTGCGACGTCGACGTGTCGCTGTTCGACGTGGCGCTGCATCAGCTCAACTACTCCGGCACGTGGTATCTGAACACCGGCCAGGCGCCGAGCGGCTCGAGCGCAGCAGCCACTTCTCGGTGTCGCCCGTGCAGACGTTTGCCGACGGCCGACGGCTGGATCTTCATCATGTGCATGAACGACAAATTTTGGCTCGAGCTGCTCGCGGCGCTCGACCAGCAGTCGCTCGCCGCCGATCCGCGCTTCGCCGACGGCAACGCGCGCCATCGCCACCGCCGCGAGCTCACGGCCGCGCTCGATCCCGTGTTCCGGCGAGCGACGACGGCGCTAGTGGCTCGACGAAGCTCTCGGGCGTGCTACCGGTCGGGCCCGTGTACGACGTCGCGCAGGCGCTGTCGAGCCCGTTCGCGCGCGCTTCGGGCATGATCCAGACCGTGCCGCATCCCGAAAAGTCCGACCTCGCAGTGCTCACGAGCCCGATCAAGGTCGACGGCGAGCGCGCGACGGTGACGGCCGCTCCGGCGCTCGGCGCGGACAACGACGCGCTTGCTCGGGCGTGCGGCGGCGCCAGGGCGATGAAGCTCGCGGGACTTCGCGTCGTCGATCTCTCGGTGTTCTTGCCGGGCCCGTATCTCACGCTCGCGCTCGCGGATCACGGCGCCGAGGTCATCAAGATCGAGCCGCCCGAGGGCGATCCGGGCCGTAAGATCGGAGTCGCGGACGGCCCGACGACGGTGTTCTTTCGGAACTTGAATCGCGGCAAGAAGAGCGTCGTGCTGAACCTGAAGGAGCCGCGCGATCGCGAGCGCTTGCTTCGCCTCACCGCTACCGCCGACGTGTTCGTGGAGTCGTTTCGGCCCGGTGTCGTCGACAGGCTCGGCGTGGGTTACGAGGAGGTCGCACGGCGCAATCCCGGCATCGTCTACTGCTTCAGTCAACGCGTTCGGCAACGACGGTCCGTATCGCGATCGACCGGCGCACGACCTCGCCGTCGAGGCGCTGACCGGCGTGCTCAGCATGACGCTCGGCGACGACGGCCGGCCCGCGCTGCCCGGTATTCCGATGGCCGACATCGCGGCGGCGCTGCAGGGGCTCTCGGGCGTGTTGATGGCTTTGCTGAAGCGTCAGCTGACGGGCCGCGGCGACTACGTGGAGATCGCGATGTTCGATTCGCTGTTCGCCGCGACGCCGAACATCATGGGCCCGGTATTCGCCGAGAACCGTCAACCGGACCCGAAGGCGCAGCGCACGACGGGAGGCTCGGCGTTCTATCGCCTGTACGACACTCGCGACGGCCTGCAGGTCGCGCTCGCGGGTCAGGAAATGAAGTACGTCGAGAGAGTGCTCGGCGCGCTCGGTCGATCGGATCTGGTCGAGCTCTGCGCGCGCGGGCCGGGGCCGCATCAACGACCTGTCGTGGAGCTGCCTGAAGGCATTCTTCGCGGGGCGGTCGCGCCAGGAGTCTCTCGATTGGCTCGCGAAGCTCGACGTCTGCTTCGCCCCGGTCAATACGCTGCTCGAGGCGACGATGGATCCGAACGTGACCGCGCGCTCGCTGCTGCTGCGCGACGGCGAGGGTCGCCAGCATCTCGCACCCGCGATACGGTTTCGCGACGAGCCCGCGACGCCCACGCTGCGCGAGCCGCTGCTCGGCGAGCACACAGACGACGTGTTGTTCGAGCTGGAAACCGCGGCAAGGGAGTGGTGAACGTGCCCGAGAGGAGAAGCGAATGACGCACGGTGCCCGTGAGGTCGGTCCGCGCCGCTGGCGCGAAAGCTTCGGCCGCTACTTCGAGGAGTTCGAGGTCGGCGACGTCTACGAGCATCGCCCGGGGCGCACGATCAACGAGACGGACAACACGTGGTTCACGCTGCTCACGATGAACAACCATCCGCTGCACTTCGACGCCGCGTATGCCGCCAAGTCCGAGTTCGGCCGGCCGCTCGTGAACAGCTGCCTGACGTTGTCGATCGTCGTCGGCATGAGCGTGTCCGACGTGAGCTACAAAGCGATCGGGAATCTCGGCTGGAACGACATCAAGCTCACGGCGCCCGTCTACGCCGGCGACACGCTGTACGCCGAGTCCGAGGTGATCGCGAAACGCGAGTCGCAGTCGCGGCCGACGCAGGGCATCGTGACGGTCAAGACGCGCGGAATGAATCAAGACGACAAGGTCGTGATCGCGTACGAGCGAACGATCCTCGTGCCGAAGCGCGGCTACGGCGTCGAAGACCTTTAGAGGAGCCACTGCATGTCCGTCACAAGTGCGGCGCTGCCGCTAGGACCAAGAACGAACCTCTGGCCGCGGATCGGCTGGGTACTGCTGCTCCTCGGCGCACTGCTCGCCGCGGGCAACGCGTTGATCTTCGCCGTCGTGACCGAATACAACGCCGACTACGGCGGCGCAGACGAATTCAGCGCCGTCGCGCAGAAGGCGCGCATGTTCGAGATCGCGGCGATCGGCTACGCTCACACGCTCGGAGGCATGATCGCTTCGTTGATCGGTCCGTTTCAGTTTCTCGGCTCTGTGCGCCGGCGCGCCCCGCGAGTGCACGTATGGCTCGGGCGCGTGTACCTCGTCTGCGTCGGGTTGAGCGGGCTCGCCGGTCTGTATCTGTCGCCCGGAAGCTACGCGAGCAATACTTACGGCATCGCTTTCATCGCGCTGGCGCTCGTCTGGCTGTACACCGGCACGCGAGCGTACCTCTCGATCCGCGGCGGCGACGTCGCGGCGCATCGGCGCTGGATGATCCGCAACTACGCGCTCACCTACGCGGCCGTTACGCTGCGCGTGGAGATGCCGCTGCTGATCGTTTTGGGCGGGCTCGCGCCGATCGCGGCGTTCAACATCGTCGGCTGGACCTGCTGGGTGCCGAATCTGCTCGTCGTCGAAGCGTGGTTCCGCCGCCGCCGCTCGCCCGTACCCGCGTGACGCTAGGAGAATAGGTTTATGTCGACCGTGTACGACTTCACCGCCACCGACATCGACGGTCGCGAGCGGCCGCTTCGCGAGTTCGCGGGAAAGACGCTGCTGATCGTGAACGTCGCTTCGAAGTGCGGGTTCACGCCGCAGTACACCGGGCTCGAGGCGCTGTGGCGCAAGCATCGCGCCGAACCCTTTGCGATCCTCGGTTTTCCGTGCGACCAGTTCGGCCATCAGGAGCCGGGCGACGAGGACGAGATCAAGTCGTTCTGCTCCACGAATTACGACGTGACATTCCCGCTATTCGCCAAGATCGAGGTCAACGGTTCCGGCGCGCATCCGCTCTATCGCTGGCTCAAGGGCGAACGAGCCGGCATCCTCGGCACCGAGGCGATCAAGTGGAACTTCACGAAGTTCCTGGTCGACGCGGAAGGCCGAGTCGTGAAGCGCTACGCTCCCGTCGACACGCCCGAGAAGATCGACAAGGACGTCGCGGCGCTGCTGGCGGGAAAGGCCGGCGAGTAGATCCGGGGACGAGCATGCCGCGACGTACTGCCGCCACGACCGGTCACCCAGCGGGTCACGACACTCCACTGTCGGGACCGCTGTACCGCCAGGTCGTGCAGACCCTGAAGCAAGAGATCGTGAGCGGCGTCTATCCCGTGGATTCGCAGCTGCCGCCCGAGGGCGACCTGCAGCAGCGGTTCAAGGTGAGCCGCCATACGATTCGCGAGGCGCTGCGTGAGCTGCGCGAGGGCGGCCTCGTCGCGTCGCGGCAAGGCTTCGGCACGACGGTGCTGCGGCCGGGCTCGCCGCGTCCGTACGTTCACGAGGTGGCGTCGATCAGCGACCTCATCGATCTCGCGAACGCCACGAGATACGACGTGCGCTCGAGCGCGATCGTCGTCGCCGATCGCGCGCTCGCGGATAGAGTCGGCGGTGAGCCCGGCCGGAAGTGGCTGCGAATCGAAGGCTTTCGCTACGCCGCGGACGAGCCGCGCCCGGTGTGCTGGACCGAGGTCTACGTGCACGGCGACTTCGCGGGCGTCGCGCGTCTGATCGGGCGGCGGCCGGGGCCGATTTATTTGTGGATCGAGGATCTCTACGGCGAAAGCGTCGCCGAGGTCGAGCAATCGCTGCGCACGGGACAAGCGCCGGACGAAATCTCGTCGCTGCTCGGATTGGCGCTCGGCGAGACCGTGATCGAGGTTCAGCGCATCTACCGCCTGGCGTCGGGCGTCGTCGGCGAGGTCGCGCGCAATCTCTATCCGGTCGGCGGCTTCGAGCTCACGATGACGCTGCGCCGCTCGAAGACTTAGCGTCGCCGACCCACGCGACGATCGCCTCGGCACGCCGCAACATCGGCTCGTCCACGAGCGACCCGTCGAGCTCGATCGTGCCGCGGCCCGCGCGCTTCGCCTCTTCGTACGCGAGGATCAGCCGCCGGCTCCGCTCGATTTCGTCGGCCGACGGCGAGAACGCGTCGTTCGCGAGCTCCGCTTGCCTCGGCGTGATGCACATCTTCCCGGCATAGCCGAGATCGCGCCCGAACTCGGCGTCGGCGACGAAGCCCTCCGAGTCTTTGGTCCATGGAAACACCTGATCGAGCGCTGCGATGCCGTTCGCGCGAGCCGACAGCACGATGCGCGAGCGCGCGTACAGCACCTCGCGGCTGTCGGTCCTGCGGCGCCCGCCGATGTCGGTGACGAAATCCTCGGCGCCGAACGCGAGCGCAACGAGCCGCGAGCGCCAGTAAGCCGCAAGCCGATCGACGTTCGTGACTCCGATAGCCGTCTCGATCAACGCGATCGCGCCGAGAGGCCGGCCCGTGCGGTCTTCCGCGCGAGCGATCGCTGCCTCCGCGGCGCGCACGTCCGCGCGCTCACCGACCTTTGGAATCACGATGCCGTCGATCGGTAGGTCGAGTGCCGCCGCGAAGTCGCGCACGGCATCGGCGCTGCGAGCGGCGTTGACCCGGACGAACAGCGCCGCGGCGAGCCGGGCCGCGCGCAGCTCCGCGACGATCTCGCGGAGGCCGCTGCGCGCGCGTTCCTTTTCGGCGGCGGGAGTGCCGTCCTCGAGATCGATCACGCACGCATCCGCCTGCAGCCCAGGGAACTTGCGGAGCAGGTCGAGCCGATTAGCGGGTGCGAACAGCAGGCTTCTGATCAATCGCATGGGGCTTCTAACTTATCCGGACATGTTGGAGATCGTCGGCGACATACGCTGAGTATATGAGGAAATCTCGTTAGACGGTCCGGTAGCGATCGGCTATTCTTGTCTGGACATCCTGTTTCATGGGGGGCCATGAAAACCAATCCGCTCCGCGGCGCGCAGGCCGCCGGTCCGGCTTCGCCCGCGTCCCCGCTGCAGTCGGTGCGAGGCACGATCAACTACTGCCGGCCGATCCCCGAGCGCTTGCACATCGACGTCCGCGATTTTTCGCGGACGAACATGCGGTTCACGCCGCATGAGTTGCCCGTTCGAGACGCGCGCGGAGTGGAGGATCGGCTCTCGACGCGCGACGAAGTCGTCGTGTTCAAGGCGTTCGACTCCGACGCGCCCGATGCGCTCAACGCCGCGCACACGGCGTTCGACGATCCCTCGGCGCCGGCCGACGCCGTGCCGCGCGCAAGCATAGAAGCGCGTTTCGTCGCGTTCTTCGACTGACTTGAGCGCCGTCGACCCACCGCAACCGCGGGCCGTGACCACTTCCGGCGTGCTCGGTTGGCTCAGCGAAGGCACGCCCGCCGCGCGGCGCGCGCTGTTGGCGGCGTCGCTCGGTTGGGCGCTCGACGCGTTCGACGTCATGCTGTACGCGCTCGTGCTCAGCGCCCTGATCCGGGACCTTTCGATCACGACGGCGACCGCGGGCCTACTCGGTTCGCTCACGCTGATCGCGTCGGGCGTCGGCGGCGTGATGTTCGGGTTGATCGCGGATCGCGTGGGCCGCCGGCCCGCGATGATCGCGAGCATCCTCGTGTACTCGGTGTTCACGGCGGCCTGCGGCCTCGCGCAGAGCGTCTGGCAGCTCGCACTGTTCCGTTTCGCGCTCGGCCTGGGCATGGGCGGGGAGTGGACGAGCGGCGCTGCGATGGTGTCCGAGACGTGGCCCGATCGGCATCGCGGCAAAGCGGTGGCGATCATGCAGAGCTCGTGGGCCGTGGGGTATGCGGCGGCGGCGCTGTTCGCTGCGTGGATTCTGCCGAGCTTCGGCTGGCGCGCCGTGTTCTTCGTTGGGCTCGTTCCAGCGGTGCTCGTGCTGTGGATTCGGCGCAGTGTCCAAGAGTCCGAGGTCTGGCTGCAATCGAAGCGCGGCGCTTCCGGCCCGCAGAGCGCGTCGGTGCGCGACGTGTTTCGCGGGCGGTTCGCGGGCACGACCGCGCTCTTGACGATCTTGAGCTCGTCGACGATTTTCGCGTATTGGGGCCTGAACCTCTGGGTGCCCGCGTTCCTTTCGCTGCCGCCGGAGCGCGGCGGGCTCGGGCTCGGCACCGCGTGGACGACGTTCATCGTCGTCACGATGCAAGTCGGCACGTTCTTCGGGTATGTGTCGTTCGGCTACATCGCGGACGCGATCGGACGCCGCAAGACGTTCGTGTTCTACATCCTGTGCGCGGCGGCGCTGACGCTCGTCTACAGCGCGACGAGAGATCCGTGGCTGCTGCTCGGTCTCGGGCCGCTCGTGGCGTTCTTCGGCACGGGATTCTTCTCGGGCTTCGGCGTCGTGACGGCCGAGATCTATCCCACGTCGATCCGCGCGATCGCGCAGGGATTCACCTTCAACATCGGCCGCTTCGCGAGCGCGGCCGCGCCTTTCATCGTGGGTTCGATGGCGCAGGAGCAAGGATTCGGTGTCGCGTTCGCGCTGCTCGCGGGCGCGCTCCTGATCGGCGCCGCGACTTGGATCTGGCTGCCCGAGACTCGCGGGCGCAGCTTGGCCTAACGCTGGCGCCCGCGCGGCGACGAGCCGCGCCACGCCACGCCACATACAGGCGGCGGCCCGCCAACGGGCTGGGGCCATTCCGGACCGGGTCTATATATATGAGAGGCGAACGGTTTGCGGGTGCCGCCGCGGCGGCGTGATCTCACGCTAGCCGCGCAAGAAATCCTTGATCGCCGTGACCGACGCGGGCGCCTCGTCGAGCACGAGGTGACCGCCGTCGAACAGCTTCACCTGAGCTCGCGGCAGCAGCTTCGCCCAGCTGCGATGCTGCGCCGTCGGAGTGAGTTGGTCTTGTTTTCCCCACACGAGCAGCGTCGGCATCGTCAAGCGATGCAGATAGCGCGGCAGCTTCGTGTCGTAGGCGGCGGCGCCGATGAGGCGCGTGGCCGTGACCGTTTCTTTCACGCGCTCCGCGATGAACGCGTCGTCCGGCTTTGCCGGAAGATGCTTGATGACGGTCTGCGGATCGACGCCGAGCAGCGCGGGCAGCTCTTCGGGAGGCAGCTTCAGGAAGTCGGTGGTCGGGACGTCGGTCGGAATGCCGATCGGGCACACGAGCACGAGCTTCTCGATCAGATAGCCGTGCTCGGTCGCAAGCTTCGCCGCGATGTAACCGCCCATCGACTGGCCGACGAGGCGCACGTGCTTGAGGCCGAGCGCGGTGAATAGCTCGAGGTAGTGAAGGACGTAGTCGTGGATCTCCGTGACCGCGGGATCGTCTGCCGACTCTCCGAATCCAGGATGATAAGGGATGACCACTTCGTGCTCGCGCGTCCACGGCTCGGCGAAGTCGAAGCGCGTGACGGTGCCGGCGCCGTGAAAATACACGAGCGGCGTGCCGTGTCCGGCACTCAGCACGACCGTCTCGATGCCGTTGATCGCGAGCGTGCGCTTCTTGAAACTCATCATCGCGGAATCCCCCAAAAGTCGAGCGTTACGACTCGAAGTCCGTTCTTCTTTTCGCCGCCTCCGGACCGTACACTCCTTCGCGATGACTCACCAGACCCCTGCGCAGACCGCGAGAATCGCGGAGCTCGAGCATTCGGACGCCGTCGCGCTGAAGTTTCGCGCGCTCGCGGATCTCCCGTGGCCCGTGTGGCTCGACAGCTCGGCGCGCGGCGGGCCGGACGGGCGCTACGACATCCTCGCCGCCGACCCGACCGTCACGCTGCGCACACGCGGCCTGATCACGGAGATCGCCGCTCGCGACGGCCGCGTCGCGTCCTCGGGGGAATCGCCGTTCGCGCTGCTGCGCGAGCGCCTGGGCGCGATCTCTGCGCCGCTCGAGGCGTTGCCGTTCTGCGGCGGCGCGATCGGCTATTTCGGCTACGACCTCGGCCGGCGACTCGAGCGGCTGCCCGCGGTCGCGGCCGCGGACGTTCCGATGCCCGATCTCGCGGTGGGCATTTACGACTGGGCCGTGATCGTCGACCACGAGGCGCGCCGCACCTGGCTCGTGGGAAGCGGGCGCGATCCGCGCACGTTCGAGCGCTGGCCGGAGCTCGTCGCGCGGCTCGAGTCGCCGCGCGCTACGCGGCCCGCGTCGCCGTTCCGCGTGCTGTCGCGAGCGAGCTCGAGCTTCAGCCGCCCTCAATACGCGGAAGCCTTCAGAAACGTGCAGCGTCACATCCGCGACGGCGACTGCTATCAAGTCAATCTCACGCAGCGTTTCAAGGCGCGTGCGGAAGGGGACGCGTGGCACGCCTACTTGCGGCTGCGCGAGATCAATCCCGCGCCGTTCGCCGCTTACCTCGACTTGCCCGACGGCAAGGTGCTGAGCTCATCGCCGGAGTTGTTCCTGCGCGTGACCGGCGACCGCGTCGAGACAAAACCGATCAAGGGCACTCGGCCGCGCTCCGCGGATAAGGCGCGCGATCGCGCGCTCGCGGAGGAACTGCGCGCGAGCCCGAAGGACCGCGCCGAGAACGTGATGATCGTGGACCTCTTGCGCAACGACCTCGGCAAGAGCTGCGCGCCCGGGTCGATCCATGTCAGCAAGCTGTTCGACGTCGAAACCTTCGCGAGCGTCCACCATCTCGTGAGCACGGTCGAAGGCCGGCTCGCGCCGGGCAAGCACGCGCTCGACCTGCTCGAGGGCTGCTTCCCGGGCGGCTCGATCACCGGCGCGCCGAAGCTGCGCGCGATGCAGATCATTGAGGAGCTCGAGCCGCAGCGCCGCGGCGTGTACTGCGGCTGCATCGGCTACGTCGGCTACGACGGCAACCTCGACCTCAACATCGCGATCCGCACGCTCGTGCAGCACGGCGACTCGATCTACGCGTGGGCGGGTGGGGGCGTCGTCGCGGATTCGGACGTCGACGCCGAATATCAAGAGAGCTTGGACAAGGCGGCCGCGATGCTCGCGGTCCTTGACGAGCAGGCTGACAACGTCGCGCGCTGAACGGCGCGCGCTTCATTCGATGTGGGAGCGACGATGATTTTCGAGCAAATAGCGACGGGCGGCTGCCAGTCTTATCTCATCGGCTGTCCCGATGCATGTGTTGCCGCGCTGATCGACCCCGAGATCCGCCAGGTCGATCACTACCACGGCAGCCTCGCGCGCGGGGGGCTGCGGCTTCGCTACGTGATCGACACGCACACGCACGCCGATCACTTCTCGGCGTCGCACGAGATCGGCAAGAAGCTCGGCGTGCCCGTCGTGATGTTTCGCGACAGCCCTGCGCCCTTCGCGGACCTGCGCCTGCAAGACGGCGACATGCTCGTGATCGGCAGCATCCGGATGCAGGCGATCCACACGCCGGGCCACACGCGCGACTCGATGTGCCTTCTCACGGGCGATCGCCTCTTCACGGGCGACACGCTCCTGATCGGGGGGACCGGACGCACCGATCTGCCGACCGGCGATCCCGAGGCGCTCTACGACAGCCTCTTCAACCGGATCTTGAAGCTCGACCCCGCGCTCAAGGTGTTTCCCGCGCACGACTACAAGCAGAAGGGCTCGAGCACCATCGCGGCCGAGATCGAGACCAATCCGCGGCTCCAGAAGCGCGACCGCGCGGAGTTCGTCGAGATGATGAACCACTTGAACCTCGGCGCGCCGACGCATCTTACCGAGGCGCTGCGCACCAACATGACCGGCGGCAAAACCGTCGCGCAGCTGCTCGCCGAGGCGGCCGCGAAGACGCCGTTCGTGTCGCTCGCGGAGCTCGACGCGCGCGTCGCGAGCGGCGCCGCGGACTTCGTCGTGCTCGACGTACGCGAGCGCGATGCGTTCGCGGCGGGGCACGTTCCGCGTGCGCGCCACGTGCCGCGCGGACAGCTCGAGCTGCGCGTGAACGACGAGCTGCCGGACCCGACCGCGCGGATCGTCACCGTCTGCGAGTTCGGCAAGATCTCGACGCTCGCGGCCGCGACGCTGCGCGACCTCGGGTTCCTGCGCGCGACGGCGCTCGACGGCGGGATGAAGGCGTGGCGCGAGGGAGGGCTGCCGCTCGAAAAGGCGTGAGCTCAACGCGGTCGGAAGTCGAAGTTCAGATAGAGCAGGATGCCGTCGTAGCCCCAGTCGAAGTGACCCGACAGCCATCTGTCGCTCGAGCTCAACTCCAACGAAACGTCGTTGTAGGCAAGTCCGACCGCCCAACGTTCGGTGAACGAGTAATCGGCGCCGATGTAGAAGTCCTTGAAGCGCCCCGACACGTTCCCTGTCTCGTAGATGAGCACCTGCATAGCGCCGCGGACTTTGATTCTGTCGGTGACCGCGTAGTCGCCGCGCACCCCCATCACAGGCAGCGGCGACGTGATGTCCTGCGTCTCTGCCGATCCGAGTTCCCTCTCCCGCAGCTCGAGCTCGCCCGAGGCGACGTAGAGCCCGCCGGTGACGCCGAAGAAGCCCCGCTCGCGCTCGATGGCCGCAAACGTGTAGTCGGCCTTGAAGATGAGCATGGTCGCGTCCGTTTCGAGCGCGGTGTCGATCGCGAACGTCTTGTCGCCGAACTCGATCGTCTCCTTGATCGGCACGCTGGCGCTGCGCGACAAATCGAAATACGAGAAATCGAGCCGATGCCGGTCGTTGAGCCACCAATAACCGCCGACGCGTACGACTGAGGTCGAGGACTCGAGCCCGAGGTCCTCTTCCAGGTCGATGTCCGTTCCGCTGTCCCCCGACGAGGAATCAAACCGCGTTTCCGCTTGGCGATCCGTGACGAACGAGCCGAGCAGGATGCTGCCGCGCTCGCGCTCCCGTTCGCTATCGGGCTCTTGGGCGACGGCGTTGAACGACGCGAAGCCGCCGACGGCGGTCGCAGCAAACCAGAATCCGAGGACTCGGCTCGTGGCGGTGCGCAAAATTGGTCTCCCCGTGCCGTGAATGCAGCGGCTCTTTCTTGGCGCTGCGCGGCGACGCCGATGGTTCCAAAACTCCACGGTCGCGGTGATTGGACCAAAGGTCAATGGCGGCGCTGTGCGGCTCCGCGCGACGGCGGATTTTGGGGCCGCGCTGCCCGTAGCGCTCGCGAGTCGCCGAGCGCTAGCCCGTGAGCGCGTGCGACCAGCCGCGGTACGCGGCAACGTGCGCGCCGACGTCGTGGACGCGCAGGATCTCGACGCTCTGTGCACACAGATTCAGCGAGACGCCGATCGTGAATAGATCGCGGTCCGTGCTCTCGCCCGCGAGCCGCTGCATGAACGATTTGCGCGAATGGCCGACGAGGCAGCGCAGACCGTACCGCTCGAAGCGCTCGATGCCGCGGAGCAGGCGCAGCGATTGCAGCGGATTCTTGCCGAAGCCGATGCCCGGATCGAACACGATGCGTGCCAAGTCGAGTCCCGCGTTCTGCCATTCGCGGAGGCGCTCCTCGAGCCAGCGCTCGACGGCCGCGACCGGGTCCTCCCCCGCCGGGATCGTGCGCGCCGGATCGGCCGGCACGCCGACGTTGTGCATCGCGACGAAGTCCTTGCCGCTCTCGCCGGCGAGCTCGACCATCTCGCGCGACGTGAGCCCGCTCACGTCGTTGATCAGGTCCACGCCGAGCGCAAGCGCGCGGCGCGCGGTCTCGGGATGATAGGTGTCCACGCTGAAGCGCGGTCGCAGCGGTTCGCCCGCGTGCTTGTCGAGTAGGATCCCCAGCACCGGCTCGAGACGCGCCCATTCCTCGCTCGCGTCGAGCGCGGCGGCGTTCGGCCGCGTCGACTCGGCACCCACGTCGATGAGCTCGGCGCCGGCCGCGTGCAGCGCGTCGACGTGCGCGTCCACGGCGGGCCAGTCCTCGAAGCGTCCGCCGTCCGAGAACGAGTCGGGCGTGACGTTCACGATGCCCATCCAGAGCGGGATATGGCGCCCCGGCGCGCGCGACCACTCGAGCACCGTCTTGTGCCCGCGTCCCGGGATCGTGAGCAGCGGCTCGAGCGCCGCGAGCGGCGTGAGCACGAACGCGCGCTCGGTGATGCCGGGATGCGGCACGCGTAGGCGCTCGGTCGCGATCTGCTCGTTGCCCCAGAGCAGGATGTCGAGGTCGATCTCTCGAGGCGCCCAGCGGGCGTGCTCGCCGCGCCCGAGGTCGCGCTCGATCGCCTTGAGCCGGTCGAGCAGCGCGTTGGGCGGGTCATCCGTGCGGCATTCCGCGACGAGGTTCAGGAACGGCACGTTCCATTCGGGCGGCGCGTCGTCCGGGAGCATCGCGGGCGACTCGACGACGGGCGACACGCGCAGCACGTGCGTGCCGCTGTTCGCGAGCGACGCGAGCGCGCGGGACAGATTCGCGCGCCTATGCCCAAGGTTCGAGCCGAGCCCGAGGTAGACGTTCATCCGATTGTTCGCAGAATGGGGAAGCTCATACAATCATGCCCAAGCCACGACCGACTTGCAGCGCGAAAGCGCGGGGTGCCGTCATGTTCGCACACTATGTCGCGGTAGCGCTGAGGAACATCCGCAGCGCGCCGTTCGCGACGGTCGTCAACGTGCTGACCCTGGCGATCGGGCTCGTATGCTTCGTGACGGCGTACGCGTTTGTCACGTTTTGGGACGCGGCCGAGCGGCAATTCCGGAACGTGGACGACGTACAGGTGCTGACGGTCTCCATCAAGAACCGCGACAACGGCTTCGGGTTTACCAACGCCACGAACGTGCCCGACATCGCCGCCGAGACGTTGAGGAGCGATTTCCCGGCCATCACCAAGATCGCCCGCGCCGTCATCATCGATCGAAAGACCATGGTCGCGTACGGCGACCGCGCGGTGCGGCTGTTCGGCGTCGCGGTTGATCCCGAGTTCCTCGAGATCTTCGACCTGCCGTTCGTCGCGGGCGACGCTCGGTCCGCGTTCGCGGCGCCGCGCAGCGCGGTGATCACGCGCGAATCGGCCGCGAAGCTGTTCGGCACCGATGATCCGATCGGCAAGACCGTTCTGATCGGCAACTCGATCGATACCACGGTGACGGGCGTGGTCGATGCGATCCCCGAGCCCTCCCATATGGGCCGCTCGGCTCAGGCGGAGCTGCCGTTCGACTTGCTCGCGTCCCGTGACGTGCTCGACGCGATCCGCGCGAATGGATCTGGCGTCGGATTCACTGGCGGACTCGCCGGGCCGACCCGGAACCGAATGGTTCAGGATCAGCGCGTTCGTCTACTTGTACCTACCGGCCGCGGGCGGTCTATCGGCCGACGCGCTGGCCGGGCAGCTCAAGGAGTTCGCCGACCGGCACATCCCTAAGGAAATGCTGCGCAACCAGGACTACAGCTTCGGCATGGTTCCGGTAGGGAAGCTGCTCACAGGCACCGGCGATTTCTTCGATACGGGGTTGTCGTTCTCGGAGGTGTTGCTCGTGCTCGGGGGGCTCGTGCTCGGCGTCGCGTGCGTGAACTACGCGAACCTCGCGACCGCGCGCGCGGCGCGGCGCGTGCGCGAGATCGGCGTGCGCAAGGCGCTCGGTGCGTCGCCCGCGCAGATCGCCATGCAGAGCTTGTTCGAGGCCGGCGCAATGACGCTCGCGGCGCTGCTCGTCGCGCTCGCCGCGTTCGCTTTCGCGCAGCCGCTCGTGAAGCAGTTGCTCGGCGCCGCCATCGGCCCGAGCTTCTTCTCGACCCTCGAGGTTTGGCCGGCGCTCGCGGTGCTCGTGGTCGCCGTGACGCTCGCGGCCGGCGCTTATCCCGCGTTCGTGCTGTCGCGCGTGCGCCCCGTGAGCGCCATCGCGACCGCGCAGGCACGGCTCGGCTCGCCGCTGTTCTCGACGCTGCTCGTCGGCACTCAGTTCGGCATCGCGAGCTTCCTGCTCATCGCGGTCACGGTGATCTCGATGCAGAACGCGGACATGCGGCGCACCGCGCTCAGCGCGCTAGAAGATCCGTTCGTCGTGATCGAGAATCCCACGAGCATGACGAAGATCTCCACCGCCACGCTGCGCGAGCGGCTCGACGCCGTGCCGCAAGTGCGCGGCGTCACGGAGGTCATGTCCACTCCGTGGGAATCGCTGATGATGACCGGTGTCAGGGAGTCTCCCGATCCCACGAAGCCGCAGCGCACCGTAGTCATGAGGCCGGTCGGATTCGATTTCTTCGACGTGTTCGACGTGCCGCTCGTCGCGGGACGTGTGTTCGACCGCGATCACGCCGAGGACGCGCCGCGCGCCGGTCCGCCGGCGCTGCCCCGCACGCAGGTCGGAGGCTCCGGCGCGGCGCCGTCGCCCGGTGCGCCGGCTGCGGCGCCGGGCGGACCACCCGCTCCCCAGCCGTCCGCGGGGCAACCGCCCGCCGCGTCGGCGGCGGTGCAAACGCCGGCCGAGCCGCCGCCACCGCAGAACGTCGTCGTCGACCGGGACTTCGTCGCCGCGCTTGGATTGAGCACGCCCGAGGAAGCCATCGACAAGCTCGTCTATCAAGGCGGGCCGCCGCCCCCCGCGCCTCAACCGCCGCCAATGCGCATCATCGGCGTCGTCGAGAGCCGTTCGTTCAGTTTCTTCAAGACGCCGAGCAACACCGCCGGCGCGGTTTACACCATTCGGGCCGACCTCGGGTACACGATCGCACGCGTGCGCGCGGCGGACCTCGACCGCGGGCTCGAGGGCATCGACGCCACGTGGAAGCAGCTCGCACCGAGCGTCGCGATCAGTCGCCGCTTCCTCGACGAGATCTTCGAGCGCGCGTACTTGAAATACGTGCGCATCAATCAGCTGTTCGGCGCGCTCGCGGTGATGGCGTTTGCGATCTGCATCGCGGGCTTGTTCGGAATGGCGACGTTCGTCGCCGGGCGGCGCCGGCGCGAGATCGGCGTCCGCAAGACGCTCGGCGGGAGCACGACGCGGATGATCGTGCTGCTGCTCGGTAGCTTCTCGAGACCCGTGGTCGTGGCCAACTTGATCGCGTGGCCGGCGGGCTATCTCGCCGCGCGCGCATACTTGAACCAGTTCTCGCAGTCGATCCCGCTCACCCCGTGGCCGTTCGTGATGTCGATCGCGATCACGCTCGCGATCGCGTGGCTCGCGGTCGTCGGCCAAACGATGCGCGCCGCACGGACTACACCGGCGGAGGTGCTGCGCAACGAGTGAGCCGGTCTGTTCGAGACGCGTGCAAGTCCATACAATCGACGCCCAGACCACCACTCACTGGGTTCAGAGGAGAGCACAAGAATGAAAACAAGAGCCGCCGTCGCGTGGGAAGCCGGCAAACCGTTGAGCATCGAAGAGGTCGATCTCCAGGGTCCGAAGAAAGGGGAAGTTCTCATTCGGCTCGTCGCGACCGGCGTGTGTCACACCGACGCGTACACGCTGTCGGGCGCGGATCCCGAGGGCGCATTCCCCACGATCCTGGGCCACGAGGGTGGCGGCGTCGTCGAAGAGGTGGGCCCCGAGGTGAAGAGCGTGAAGGTGGGCGACCACGTGATTCCGCTCTACACGCCCGAGTGCAAGAAGTGCAAGTTCTGCAAGTCCGGCAGGACGAACCTGTGCGTGGCGATTCGCGCGACCCAGGGCAAGGGCCTGATGCCGGACGGCACGAGCCGCTTCTCGAAGAACAAGAAGCAGATCCTGCACTTCATGGGCACGTCGACGTTCTCCGAGTACACGGTGCTCCCCGAGATCGCCGTCGCGAAGATCAGCAAGAAAGCGCCGCTCGAGAAGGTGTGCCTGCTCGGCTGCGGCATCACCACGGGCATCGGCGCCGTGCTCCACACGGCCAAAGTGAAACCCGGCTCCACGGTCGCCGTGTTCGGCTTGGGCGGAGTGGGCTTGAGCGTGATCCAAGGCGCCGTGATGGCGAAGGCCGAGCGCATCTTCGCGGTCGACATCAACGACGGTAAGGAGGAGATGGCGCGCGCGCTCGGCGCGACCGACTTCCTGAACCCGAAGAAGTTCGACAAGCCGATCCAGCAAGTGATCGTCGGCCTCACGGACTGGGGCGTCGACTACTCGTTCGAGTGCGTCGGCAACACGCAGCTCATGCGCTCCGCGCTCGAGTGCTGCCACCGCGGTTGGGGCGAGTCGATCATCATCGGCGTCGCGGCGTCGGGCCAGGAGATCAGCACGCGTCCGTTTCAGCTCGTGACGGGCCGCGTGTGGCGCGGGAGTGCGTTCGGCGGCGTCAAGGGCCGCACGCAGCTGCCCGGCATGGTCAAGCAGTACATGGACGGCGAGATCAAGGTCGACGAGATGATCACGCACACCATGGGGCTCGAGGAGATCAACCACGCGTTCGATCTCATGCACGAAGGCAAGAGCATCCGCTCGGTGGTTCACTTCTGACGCGAGGCGCCAGTCCGCGTTGCGGCGGGCGCGAATAAAAAACGGCGCGCGGCGTATTCATCGCCGCGCGCCGTTGTCGTTTCTGAGGAGCGGCTAAAACTCGACGCGGACGCCGATCCACGCCGCGCGCGGCGAACCGGGGCCGACGAACTCCGGATCCTCGAACTCGTCGCCTAGCACTTCGTCGGCCTGCCCGAACACCCCGAACGTCTCGTATTCCTCGTCGAGCGCGTTGTCGATGTTCGCGAACAGACGCGCGTGCGCGCCGATCCGGTATTCGGCGCGCAGATTCAGCAGCGTGTAGCCCTCGAGATTCTCGACGAGGTTGCCTTCGTCGCCGCGAAACGGCGATCCCGAGCTCGAGATCACGTCCGCGCCGAACGTCAGACGCTCGCTCGCCGCGAGCCGGATTCCGAGCTTCAGCAGCTGATCGGGCACGAGCGGCAAACGATCGCCTTCCTCGACCTCGATCTCGCCGTCCACCGCCTCCGGATTGTTCAAGCTCGCCACCTCGAAGTCGTCGCGAAACGTCGCGTCGAGCCACGTGTAGTCGAAGAACCAGCTCAGCCGCTCGCCGGCTTCGCCCGAGAGATTGAGCTCGAGCCCGTCGCGGCGCGTCTCGCCCACGTTGTCGAAGAAGCCCTGGTTCGTGAGCTCGCCCGCGCTGATGAACAGGATGTCGTCGTCGTTGGTCGTGCGAAACACGCCCGCGTGCCAGCGGCCCGAGCTGAAGCGGCCGCGCACACCGGCTTCGAACGTCTTCGCGACCACCTGCTCGAGCGGCGGATCCGCGACGAACGCGTTCGGCAAGCGGCACGGATCGTTCTCGTCGGCGCAGGTGAGCTCGACGGGCGAGGGCGCGCGGTTTGCTTCGCTGTAGCCGGCGTAGAGCGTGACGGCGTCGCCGAGCGCCCAAGTGAATCCCACAGCGGGGTTGAAGCGCTCGAACGTGTGCTCGCCGCTCAAGTCGTCGTCGATCTGGTCCTCGAGCACGACTTGCGTGCGGTTGTACCGTCCCGACAGCGTGAGCGCGACGCCGTCGCCGAGCGAGAACGTGTCGGTCAGGTAGAGCCCGGTGCTCTCGGTGGACGCCTCGAGCTCGATGAACGCGTCGCCGACGAAGACGCCGCCCGGGACTGCCAGGCGCGTCGCGTCGAGCGCGCCGAGCTCCGTGCTCGAGCCGAACTCGACGTCGCTCTCATCGTGCGCGAGGCCGATCGTGAATTGGTTTTCACGGCTGCCGAGATCGCCGGTGAACCCCGCTTGTAGATCGAAGCCGACGCTCTGCTGCTTCGTGGTCGTGCGGTTTACGGTTGCGCCTTCGAGGTCGTCGTCGGCTTCGATCAGCCCGTCGTTCTCGTCGAGCACGACCTCTTCGTTGCCGTTTTCCTGCTCGCAGATGAAGCCCGGCGTGCCGACGCATTCGTCGAAGTCCGAATCGTCGCCGTTCAACGTGCTCACGTCGCTGTCGCGCAAATAGACGTTGCCGGTGAGCGAGACCGTCGCCGACACCTCTTGCGTGCCGCGCACGTTGACCATGGCCAGACGGTTCTGCGTACGGTCCGGGCGCGTGAAGATCGCCGCGCGGTCGATCTCGAGAAGCTCCTCGGGGGCGGCGCCGTTGCCGACGAGATCCGTGTCCACGTAGGTGAGGCTCACGTCGAGCGACTGCTCGTCGTTCTTCGTGCCGAGGTTCGCGAACACCTGCTTCGCCTCCGTCGGCGAGTAATCCCGCCAACCGTCCTCGTCGAGATACGACGCCGTGACGAAATAGCTGAAGGCGTCGTCGATCGAACCACCCGTTTCCGCCTGCACGCCGACGCGGCCCCACGACCCCGCGAGCGCCTCGGCGCGCGTGCCCGGATTGTCGAAGCCGTTCTTGGTGTTGATCGAGATCGCGCCGCCAAGCGCGTTCAGCCCGAACAGAGGATTGCTGCCCGGCATCAGGTACACGGTGTCGATCGCGGATTCCGGGATCAGCGCCCAGTTCACGGTGTCGCCGAACGGCTCGTTGATCCGCACGCCGTCCTGATACACGGCGAGACCCTGCGGCAGGCCGAGCAGCGGCGAGCCGACGAAGCCGCGGTACTGCACGTCGGGCTGGAGCGGATTGCTCTGCGCGTCGTTGACGAACACGCTGCCCAAGCTGCGCTTCATGAAGTCCGCGAGGTCGAGCGCGCCTTGCTCGCGGATCTGCGCCGCCGTCGCGGTTTGGACGTTGCCCGCGACTCGATCGACGTCGAGTGTCGCGCCGAGCGGCGTCGTGCCGATCACATCGATGGTGTCCGTGACGCTCGCGTCTTGGGCGTGCGCGGAGGCGCTGGCGGAAAGCGCGGCGAAAAGCGTCAGTGCGGCTGCGTTGAGCCGATCGCGGACCTGCATGACGTCGAGGAGCCCCCGGGTTGGACGTGCCGAGGGATTGTAGCGGCGGGTGTTCGGCGCGAGATGTAGGGGCGCGCAGGGCGGGAAAATCTCCCGTCGGAGTCCGGCGACGCGGTCCCCGCGCTGAGGTGCTACGTCAGTACAGCGCGCTCGTGAGCTTGCGGCGGTACTCGGCGACGAGCGCGGGCTGGCTCGCGGCCATGCTGAACAGCGCGATCAGCTGCTTGCGAGCTTCGCCTTCCTTCCAATCCTTCGCGCGCTTCAGGATCTCGAGCAGCTCGTCCATCGCTTCTTTGTAGCGGCGCTGGCCCGCGTAGAAGCCCGCGAGCGCGAGCCGCGTCTCGTGGTCGGCGGGGTTGGCTTTGAGCTTCTCACGAAGCTCGTTCTCCGCGGGGCCCTGATCGCCGCTGCGCGCGAACGCGATGCCCTGACGAATGGCCTCGATGCGCGCCGCGTTCGCGAGGTCGGGCTTGATCACCGCGAGCTGGCGCTCCGCGTCGTCGAGGTTGCCGGCCGCGAGCAGCGCCTCGGCGTTCTTGAGCGCTTCCTCCATCTGCGACGGCAGAAGCTTCTCCATGAACGCCCGCACCTGTTGCTCGGCCTGCGCGCCGACGAACTGCGCCGCGGGGCGGCCGTCCTTGAACGCGATCACGTTCGGGATCGAGCGGATGCCGTAGGCCTGCGAGAGCTCGGGGTTGTCGTCCGAGTTCACCTTCACGAGCTTGACGCGGCCTTTGAACTCGGCCGCCACCTTCTCGATGATGGGCGTGAGCGCCTTGCACGGGCCACACCAGGGAGCCCAGAAGTCGACGACGACGGGGGTGGTCTTCGAGGCCTCGAGGACCTCGCGGTTGAACGTAGCGGTGGTGACGTCGGTTGCCATAGGCGCGCTAAGGTGGGCCCACGGCCGCGGCAAATCAAGCCGTCGCGAGCGTATTTGAGCCCGGAGTGCCTATTCCTCGCCCGCCGTGAGGTGCCGCCGCGAGGTCTTCGGGTCGCAGAGGTATTCCTGGAGCTTGTACCCCGCGTTCAGGTTGAAGTTCTGCTCGGAGCTCACGGGCTCCTTCAGGTACTCCGGGTCCGTCATCGTGAACTTGAGCGTGAGCGTCTTGCCGTCCGCGCCGAGCGTGTAGCGCTCGACCGTCGACTTCTGCTCGCCCGAGTCCACGCCGCGGCCCGCGCCCCACTTCACGTGCGCGAAGCTCGCTGTCTCGATCACGAGCTCGCCATTCTCGATCCGGCCGATCGAGTGGCCGAGCGGCGTGCGCGGCGCGTCCGTCGGGTGCGTCTTCATGTTCATGTGCACGATGCGCTCGAGCTCGTTCACTTCGTAGTGGATCACGAGCGTGTCCGCATTCGGACGCGTGATCTCGAACGGGTAGGGGTAGCCCAAGATCTCCGGCATCGTCTGCGGCAGGCAGTCCCACTCCGGGTTCTCGTCCGGGTTGAACTTGTCGACCTGCGCCTGGCCTTTCGCGGTGACCGGCAGCGTGTTCACGAGCTTGCGCTCGTCTGGCGCATTGCGGCCGAGCACGTCGCCGCGGAAGCGCACGCGCCACACGCCCGTGAAGTCCGTCGATTTCGCGGCGAGCGCTTCGGGCGAAGGCTGCGCCGGGTTCGTGAGCTGCGGGCCGCCCCAGGCCCAGATCTCCTTGCCGTCGCGGACGAACAGATTCGCGTAGACGAAATGCCGGTCCACGTTGCGGTCCGGGTTGCCGCGCGCGACGACGTGGTCGCCGGCCTTGAGCGTATCGGCCTTCCAGCCGAACCGCGTGAGCACCGGCGTCGAGTTCAGCTCGAACGTCCACTTCTGCACGTCGGCGCTGCCGGCCTTCTTGCCCTCGACGACTGCGAACGCGTGCGGGTTCTGCCAAGTGAACTCGGTGACGGTGCCCTCGATCTCGACGGTGCTGTCGAGGTCGAAGTTCGCGCGCGAGTGGTGGGCGAGGGCGGGTGCGGCGGCGAGCACAGCGGCGAGCGTCGCGGCCAGATGGATTGTCTTCATGAGCATGCTCCGAAGGGCGCTACGCGGAATTGTACGTCAGCGCTCGAAGAGTGATTGCGCGGCTCGCGCAGCTCATCTCCCGCGCACGGCACAAGGGATGGACGTTCGGGCTCGCGAGTTCACGAACCTCCGCATTCCGTCGATCTTCAACTTGCGCTCCGATCCGTTCGAGCGTGCCGACGAGAGCATGATGCCGCTCGAGGCGAGCAACCAGCTGTCCTTCCTCGTGCCGTGTCAGGCCTTGCTCGGAAAGTTACTCGACACGTTTCAAGGAGTCTCCGCCGCGATGAAGCGGATGGGTCTTTGAGGTGTTGAGCGAACGTTGATCGTTTCGGGGGACGCTGAATATCGTTAAGTAAATAGTTAAATTGATCGTTGAAAAGAAGAAACAAAATCTACAAAATACAGGGTCTTAGGCTTTTGTAGATCGTTAAGTCGTTATGGTGGAAATCAGACCGCAACTCCTAAGCGGCCCCCGAGGCGCAGGGGAGCTCGTTGAATCGCTTGGTATTACAAGAGCCGGTCTGCTGCACGCCTATAGGCGAGAGGCCAACAGCGTCCTAAGGTTCGGCCGTGCAAGGAATACCCGGTTCGCCGCCCGGCAAAAGCTAACCGGCCTGAATACCGATGAGTTTCCAGTATTCCGAGTCAACGAGGTCGGAAAGATCGCTCCTGCGGGGCAGCTCATCACGCTAGCGGGTCAGCAGTCCATCTGGCTCCCCAATGAAGTGGTGGTGGACGGCCTGCCACCCGAAATGCATGACGTCGCTCCTCGAGGCTTTCTCGGACGGTCGTTTGCGCGACGTCACATGGACTTGGGACTTCCCGACGATGTCTCTAATTGGTCCGATCACCATGTGGTAATCGCCTTAACTCGGCGAGGCGAAGACGTCCCCGGCAACCTCGTCATCGGCCGTGAATCCTTCGATCGATTTCAGCGCCTCACTTTCGAAAACCACACGACGAACGATTTCCCAGCACTCGCTGCGGCGGCCATAGCGGGCGAGCACGTTGGCTCTTCAGCTGGGGGTGAGCAGCCCAAGTTCACGTCTCTGCTCGAAGATCGACATCGAATAGTCAAGTTCGCGACAAACGAAACGGATAACGCGAGACGTTGGCAAGATTTACTAACCCTTGAGCATCTCTCGCTAGAAACGCTACGCGGTGCTGGGATTCCAGCGGCGAAGACGCAGCTAGTTGACGTAGGCAACCTGCGGTGCTTGATCATTGATCGTTTCGATCGAATCGGGATCGGGGCCGGCGTTCCGCACTGACGCTCGCTGCCGCGGCAGAGAGAGTTGACGGCTCTTGGACTGACGCAGCGCAGGTGCTAGCCGAACGAAACCTGCTGAGCCGAGAGAACGTGCATCAAGTTGCGCTCTTGGACGCCTACGGTGCACTGATCGCAAACACCGATCGACACCGATACAACTGTTTGCTCTTTCCAGAGGGGCGAACCTATACCCTTGCCCCGGCCTTCGACCAACTGCCGATGGCTTATGCGCCACCCGCCAGCGGCCACCTTCGAAATACGGCAGTCGAAGAAGCGGTGCCAGCGGTCAACACACTGAATGCTTGGGATCAAGCACGAGAGATCGCGACGAGCTTTTGGCGCAGAGCGTCGGACGCAAATCTATCCGACTTGATGCGCAGGATCGTCGAGGCGCACGTCCGAAGATAGGAGCGCCGCATTGCGAATACGCACCTCAGCTCGACTTGCGGCGTTTGAGCTCGCGCATCGCGGCATGCAATAGCGCCCCTACGCCGATACCGACTGCGATCGCAACTCCGAGCTTCCCGAGGGTCGGCAGACCTTCGACGGCGACGCCCGTGATCGTGCCCGTCACTCCCGCGACGATCAGCGATGCGGCGTTCAGCACGGGGTCGCCTCTCAGCAACTTGAGTTTCATGGCGTACTTCCTCGTCGAAGGTCGGGCGGCGGCGCACAGTAGCGCCGCCGCCGCCCGTCACGCTAGAAGCAATGCACGAACAAATCGTTGAGCACGTAGCCGATTCCTCCGAGCAAGGCTCCCCCGAGCATACCCGCTGGAATGCCTGCGCCGGTTGCCGCGGCTCCGAGTCCGCCGACAATCCCGCCAGCGAGCATCGCGGATCCGAGTGCATCCCATGCGAATGCGCCGCTGACCAGCGCCGTCTCGGCCGGCGTGAGCTCTCGCATCGTGGTGGTCCATCCGTCCATCTGAATCCTCCTTGATATGGTTCGAGATCATTTCACCCGAAGCTCGCGCGGCGCGCAGTCTGCGTTTCCAGCGATTTCGATCGCATTCGATCAGTCACGCGACTGGAGTCTGCGAGATACTGCGGCGGCAAGCTCACCCACATCGCGAGCTCGCAACATCTCCGCGATGGCGGCGGCGTCGAACGTGGTTCCGCACACGAGCTCCACCTGACTCAACACCGCGACGAGCGTGAGCGAGTCCAAGTACGCGTCGAGCAATCGCGTGGACGAGTCGATGCTGTCCAACTTCGAGCCGGCAGACGGCGCTGATCGCATGGACGATCGCTTCTTCGATCGCGGCTGCCGAACGTAATTGACATTCCACGTCAACAGCCGAGCGCCGCGAGAACCGCGACCTCGCGCGGATCCAGCGACGTCAAGTCCGCGAGCGACAGCTCGCCGCCGCAGCCGATGCGGCTCGCCACCGAGCGGGCCGCGGGGCTGTCCCGCTCGAACGCCCCGCCACTCGCTTCACACGGTCCTCACTCGAGCCGCGCTACCGATCTCACGTTTCGCGACGGTTCGACGAGGTGGTGCATGGTCGATTCGTCCTTCATTGCCCCTCAGTCCGGAGCTCCCGAGCGACGCACTTGCGGACTGTCTCGATGCGCGCGCTGCGTAGCGCCGCTGCGTTCGCCGAGATACGCGTGTCGCGCACGATTCTGCCGCCTTCGAGCGTTACGATACGGTCCGCCGTCGCGACGGTTTGCGGGCGGTGCGCGACAATGATCCTCGTGACGTGCAGCGCGCGAATCGCGGAGCTCACTACGATTTCGCGTTTCACGTCGAGGTGGCTCGTCGCCTCATCGAGGATCAACACGGCAGGTCGACGGTAAAGCGCCCGCGCGAGCAAGATCCGTTGTTGTTGGCCGGCCGACAACATCGAGCCGAGGTAGCCGACGAAGGTGTTGTAGGCCATCGGCAGCGCCGCGATCTCAGCGTGAATCGACGCGAGCTTCGCGCACTCCTCAACGCGCTCCTGGTCGGCGTCGGCGTCGAAGAAGCTGATGTTGTCCGTGATCGAGCCAGCAAACAGCGTATCGTGCTGCGTCACGCTAGCCACCATGCGCCGCGGGCCTCCACGACCGTCGTTCGTGACGCGGGTACCGCCGATCACGACCTCGCCGGAAGTGATGGGCAGCACTCCCAGCAGCAGATGCACCAACGTGCTTTTGCCGCAGCCCGACGCCCCCACGATGGCGACCGATTCGCCGGCTGCAACAGTGAGGTCCACGCCGTCGAGCACATAGGGTTCCTGCTCTGCGTAGCGGAACCGCAGCGCGCGTACTTCGACCGTCGCGGCGTGTCCGGGCGCCGACACGGCTAGTCGACTGGGCACATCGACGGGAGCTTCCGGATCCGTCAACACGATATCCGCCAATCGTTCGGCGTGGAGACGCAACAGCCTCAGCTCGAACGATTTGTCGATCAATGCCCCCACTCGCGCCGAGAACTGCCGCTGATACGAAACGAACGCGACCAGCATTCCGACTGAGAATTGACCGTTCAGCGCCGCGCGTGCGCCGAGGTAAACAACGAGGATATTCTCGATGCCGAACAGCGTTCCGTTCACGAAGCGCAACAAAACGTGGATTTTCTGGGTGCGTAGGCCGGCGTTCACCTGGTCGACCAGCAGTGCGAGCCAAGCCGTGCGACGTTCCTCCTGACGTTCGAACAGCTTCACCGCTCGCACTCCACGAACCGTTTCGAGGAAATGGCTCTCCTGCCTCGCCGTTCCCGCGATTTGCTCTTCCGCAGCAACGCGCGTCGCGGTGTAGGCGACATGGCGGCTGAAAGCGTAGAGGGCAGTTGCGACGGCGCAGATCCAGGCGAGGGTAGCGTTGTAGCGGTACATCACCGCGCACAGAACTAGCGCCATCCCACCGTCGACGATCGCCTCGATAAAGGCTGTCGTTACCGTCCGCTGAACGGCGTCGATCGACCGAAAGCGCGACACGATGTCGCCGAGATGCCGCTTCTCGAAGTACGGCATCGGCAGTCGCAGAAGATGCGCGAAAACGTTCGCGTGCCACTGCACGTTGAGCATCGTTCCGAAATGCATGATTACCCAAGCTCGCAATGCCGCGACACCTTGCTCGCACAGCACGACGGCGCCGAATCCGAAGGCGAGCAGCGCCAGCAAGTCGCGATCGGCGGTCACGAGCGCGTGGTCGATCACCCATTGCACGAACAAGGGATTGGCGACGACGAAAACCTCGAGCGTCGCGGCGAGTAGCAAGATTTGTCCGATTGCACCGCGCGCTCCGTCGACTCGCCCCACGAGATCCCGCACGCGAATGGCGGGGTCGGCGTTCCGCCGTTCGAAGACGGGCCTCGGCCAAAGCTCGAGTGCGACGCCCGTGAACGCAGCGGCTACTGCGGCGATTGGCAATGTGCGAGCGCCGGCACCAGGGTCGTGGATCCTGATACGACGCCTGCTGACGCGCTCGAGCACCACGAAGTGCGTGAACCGCCAATGCAGAATGCAAGGCAACTTGAGCCGGCCGAGATCTCCTATTTCCAACCGAACGGCTCGTGTCGCCAGCTCGAGGCGGTTGGCGAAATCGATCAATGACGTCAGCGTCGTACCTCTGGTGGAGACGGCAAAGCGCCGACGCAATGACGCGACATCGACACGATGTCCGTGGAAGGACGCGATCATCGCAAGACACGCGATTCCGCATTCCGCCGCCTCCGTCTGCAGCAGCACGGGTAGCTTCGTTCGCAGGCCGAGCGCGAGGCCGTCAACCAGCCGCATGCGGCGTTGTGACTCCGGCTAGATCGAGGTCGCTCCGAAGCGTTCGGGCAGCGAGCAAGAAATGCATGGAAGCGAGCACGGTGGTCGTAGTAACGACTGCGAGGAGTGCGTAGCGCAGCGCGTCCTGTGCGAGGCGCCCACTCAGATAGTCGCTCGCGATGCCGACCGTTACGGGTCCGAGCCCCATCGAGACTAGATTGACGAGAAACAGGTAGAACGCCGCGGCAGTCGCGCGTCGGCGCAAGCCTGCGAGGTTTTGCACGAGCGCGGCCACCGGACCCAGAAACATGTGCCCCAGGAGAGTGGAAACGACGAGAGAAGCCACAGCGAGGAAAGGACTCTCGGTGAGATAGATGAGTAGCGAGCACGGCAGCGTGGCGGCGATCACGCCGGCCGATCCCCACGCGTACCAGCGGGTGTCGCCCGAGCGCCGCACGATCGCGTCTGCAAAGTACCCGCCGCAGAGAACGCCGACAGTGCCGCCGCAGCCGTACGCGAGCGCCATCCACGCCCCCGCAGTGGTGCTCGTCACGCCGAACGTACGGATGAAATAGGCGGGTAGCCAGAGCGCCGCCGCGAAGGCGCCGATGCCATGCACGGCTCCGGCCAGTGGCAAGTGGCGCAGCGCCGCGCAGCGCAGGAAGTAACGCAGCGTCGACACCAGGTTGGGCATCGGCTCCGCCGCGCTCGCGCCCTCCGCATGTCCGCGCGGCGGTTCGAGCAGCGTGAATCGGACGACGATTGCTAGCAGGACGCCGGGGAGCCCGACCAGCAGAAACGCGAGTCTCCAGCCGACGACCTCGTTGAGCCAGCCCCCGATCGAGTACCCGACTACGAACCCGCACGGAATATAGAGGTAGAGCACGCCGAGGGCGCGTGCGCGTCGGGCCGGCGGAAAATAGTCGGCGATGAGCGATTGCGAAGGCGGTGACCCGCCCGCCTCACCGATTCCGACGCCGACGCGCGCGAGGAACAGAGTCGTGAACCCGCCGGCGAGACCGCACGCCGCGGTCATCACGCTCCAGAGTCCGAGCGCGGCAGCGATCAGGGGGCTACGTGCGTAGCGGTCGGCGAGCCAGGCGACCGGCAGCCCGACGCCTGCGTAGAACACGCCGAACGCGACGCCGCCCAAGAGCCCCAGCTGGGTGTCGGACAGATCGAGATCGATCTTCACCGATTGCAGCAGGACGGCGAACACGTTTCGGTCGACCCACCCGACGACACCGACGGCGATGAGCAACGCGAGCACATACGCGCGATAAGCGCGCGCTTTGGAGCTAGCGTCCATTGGTTTGAACCTCGGAGAGGCGGCGCCGCAACAATTTGCCGTTGGGATCGCGCGGCAGGATGGTCGTGTAGTCGATTCGGCGAGGTAGCTTCATGGGAGCCAGCCGCTCGCCGAGAAAGCGCAAGATCGCGAACGTGAGGCTCGAATCGGGTTCGATACCGGCTGCCGGCTGGACGATTGCCCTTGGCACTTCGCCGAACAGCTCGTCCGCCATGCCGATCACGGCGCAGTCGGCGACGCCAGCGTGCTCGATCAGGACTTGCTCGATCTCGGCCGGATAGATGTTCATCCCGGACGAGATGATCATCTCGGAACGACGGCCGCAGACGAACAAGTAGCCCTCGTCGTTCAAATAGCCGAGGTCTCCGACCGTGACGAACTCGCCGCGACGGCAGGCGCGAGTCTTGGCATCGTCGCCGTAGTATTCGAACCGATCCCCAGTGTGTGGCGTCAGGTAGATGAGGCCCACGTCTCCTGGCGGCAGCTCGCACCCATCGTCGTCGAGGATCTTGAGCCGAGAGCCAGCAATCGGCTTGCCTACCGTGCCCGGATGCCGCAACCATTCCTCCGAGCTCGTTACGACACCCTGAACCTCCGACGCGCCGTACGATTCCCAAATGATCGGACCCCACCAGTCGATCATCCGTCGCTTGATATCTGCAGGGCACGGTGCTCCGCCGTGAATTACGAAACGCAGCGACGCCGTGGAGTAGCGCCTGCGGACATCGTCCGGGAGCTTTAGCAGCCGAACGAACATCGCCGGAACCATGAAAACGGTCGTGACGGAGTGCTCGTCGATCGTTCGCAAGAACGCCTCGGGATCCCAACCGTGGGTGACGACCACCGTGTGGCCCATCTCCAGGGCCACGGTAGCGCCTTCGAGTGGTGCCGCGTGGTAGAGCATCGACGAGCAGAGGTGGATGTTGCGGCCTTCGAGTGAGATGCCGAGTGACTGATGCCACGCGACGATCTTGCGCAAAGCCGCGCTCGAGCTTCCGAGCGGAATGCGAATCCCCTTCGGCCGGCCGGTCGTTGCGGACGTATACGGCATCACGCGACCCGGGTTGCGGCCGGTGAGCGGGCGCGGCATGTGCTGCGCGATGAACTCGGTGAGCGCGACAAAGCCGACCGCCCCGCCGATCGAGACTCGAATGCACGCTTGATCGGCGCTCGCGAGCAACGCGGCAAGCCTTGACGCACCGAGCCCTGCGTGAGCGACGATCGCGCGTGCACCGGAGTTCGCGAGGATGTAAGCGATCTCGCGATCGGCTAAGTGCCAGTTCACGGGCACTACATAGAGGCCGGCCGCGATCGCCGCGAGATGCACACCGAGATACTCCGGGCAGTTCGGCGAAACGATCGCGAGGACGTCGCCTGATCGAAGCCCCGCGGCAGCAAGCGCTTGCGCAGCCCGATCGAGGAAATCGAGCAAGTCGTTTCGCGACCAGTCGCGACCGCGCGGATCGATCAGCGCGACTGCGTCGGGATTCGTTTGCGCGAAGTGGCGGACACCGAATTCATTCATTGAGCCACGCTACGTCGAGGCCGACAGGTCCGCGATGTCGAAACCTTGGCACTGTCGCGAGATTTGGACGCCAGCGCGCAGCGTCCTGTCCGGTAGTGTTGCGTTCGATGAATCGAATCGATGCTGCCGTCGCCGAGCTCGCCAACCCCGGCGGGCTAGCGAGCGCGCTGGCGCGGGCATTCGACGGCGTCCAACGGCGACGAGCGTGCGCCGCATTTTTCAGTTGTGGTGAATGGGCCTCCGCGTTCGTCGCCGACGGCGGTCTCTGTGGATCGAGCGCGCCACGCGAGCCGGTGCCTGTCGGATGCCTTGCGAAGCTGCTGACGGCGACACTTGCGACGCGGATGATGGCGAATCTTGGGATCGGGCTCGAGACGCGTGTGACCGAGCTCCTGGATCACGTCGAATCGCGTCCGGTGCTCGCCGACGTCACCGTGCGCCACCTGCTGGAGCACACGCACGGTCTCGACGGCGCGCTCATCGAACGCCTACCGATGCAACACGGATTCATCGACGTTCGCGAGCTCGTGCGAGGCGTCGGCAAGTCGCGGCCGCTCGCGGCGCCAGGCGCCGTGTACAGCTACGGTAACGTCGGTGCGTGGCTGACTGCGGCCGCGCTCGAGCGGCTCGGGACTCGCCCCTTCGCGCACCTGCTGCGGAAGGAGCTCCTCGATCCGCTTGGCATTCCGACCGACTTCATATCGAGCGCGAGGGTTGACGCGATCTGTCCGGCGCGCGGTCTCGGGCTCGCGCTCGGTGTAGTCGATTGGCTTCGATTTCTGAAATCCGAGACTGTCCAACGCGCAGTGTGCGGCGAAGAGAGAGCGGGTAAACCCACTTCGCTCGCGATCACACCGCTACCGGGCTGGAATCCGCTCGAGCGCGGCATTCGTTTGGGCTGGAAGTATCACGGTCAGGGGTGGTTCGGGCATCAGTCCGTGTGGACCGGCGCTTCGGCCTTGGTCCGCGTAAATCCGGAGCGGCGTATCGCCCTCGTCTTGATCTCCCGCGACCACGCAGCGTCTGTGATCGGCGGACGCCTGTTCGGGCCCACGCTGCCCGAGCTGTTCGATCTGCGAATGCCTCCGTTGCTGAAACATGGCGCGCTCGTGAACCCGGAGCGCTACGTGGGGCGCTACGCCTCGGCTGCATTCGATGTCGAGCTTGTGCGATCGAACAATGAGATCGAGGTGCAGGTGCACGACCGGGTGCGCGACGCGCGACAGAGCGCCGTGCTCTTGCCCGCTGCCGGTCACGCATTCTTTATCCGACCGCCTATGATCGAGTCGTTTCCGTTCGTGCAACTCGTCGAGCCGCACGGCGAGCGATTCACTTATCTGTGGAACGGAAGTTTGGTGTTGCCGCGCTTGTAGGCGGCGAGTCCGAGCATGAGCCCGACGTCGCCGCCGAGCTCACGAAAGAAACCGAGCGACAGGTGCGGCAGAGGAGACCGAACGACGGCGCGGCCGTCGTCGTCGAGCGCGAGCTCGACGGAGAGTCGGTCGCGCTCTTGCTCTCGGCCGATAACGCATATCAGTCGTCCGTCGTCGTAGCTTACCGCGACCGTGCCGCAGCCGGGACCGAGGTAGGTCCCTGCAAGATCAGCGAGCTCGAACAGGAAGGGTTTCTCGGGCTCGTCGCTCGGCGGCAGCGCGGCGAGATCCCGGCATACCGTCGCCAAAACGAAGTCGCGAAGATAGGGCACCATCGCGTTGAGCCCGACCGCTACACACAGCTGCGACCGCTCGTCGAAGCGCACCCCGATACATTGTCCTGCCGAGACTCCGGTGTTCCCGTGAAAACCGCCGCGCAGCTCCGCCGTTCCGAGGCCAAACGCGACCGGCAGCAGCTCGCGCAGCGGCCCGCCCGCGGTGGGCGGCAGCCGCACCACTGTGCGTTGCAGATTGCGGCGGACGGCAGCAGAGACGATCTGCTCGCCCGCTTCATTCCGGCGGTCGCCGGTTGCGGCTTCGCCGATCGACAGCAGATCTCCGAGACACACCGTTCGCTCGGCGAAGGCTGCGTGCCAGAACGCCGGCACGGCGACTGGGTCGAGCGAGACGAACCGGTCCGCTTGCTCGTCGAATCGATGCCGTCCCGCGTCATTGGCGCCCTGCGGATGCACTGGGGATGCAATTCCGAGCGGTCGAAGAATCGTCTCCTCGATGAGCCGGTCGTAAGGTTTGCCCGTCAACCGGTGGAGGATCTCCCCGAGCAGCACGGACTCCGTGTGCTCGTAGCTGAAGACGCTGCCAGGCGCGAAAAGGCGCGGGGCCGACCGCAAGTAGTGGACAAGCCCTTGCCAAGTCAGCGCACGCATCTCGCGGTCGAGGATGTTCGTGCCGCGATAGCCGCTCGTGTGCGAAAGCAAATGCGACACGCGCACGGCATCACCATGCAGCGAGCCGCGCAGCTCCGGCAAGTATTCGCCGATCGAATCCTTCGTTGCGACTGCACCGTGCTCCTCGAGCGCGAGTGTGGTCATCGCTAGCAGCAGCTTTCCGGCGCACCCGAGGTGGAAGCGCGTCTCGCTCGTGAGCGGCAGTGACTCACCCGCGGACCTCGTGCCGGCACAGGCGTAGAAACGCTTGCCCGCAAGCGTGACGCCGAGTCCGATTCCGGGCACGCGGGTCTCGGACTGCACTCGTCTCACGAACTCGTCGAGTCGTGCTTGCAAGATCGAAGATGAAGGACTCGAAGTCACATTTGCTCCACTACGGGCGACAGATCCGCACTAGAGCATCCGGTGTGCAGCCATGCAGCGAAACTTTCCAGTGTGTTTCGGGAGAATGACTTGTGCTCGGCTGGTCACCCCGGCGCTACCATTGCGCTCGCGGTGAAGAGTGCGAAGGAGGCTCGATGGAACCGACGCCGCTGTTTCGCTCCGAAGCGGCTGTGGCGCACCGCACGAGTGCTCTAGGACGAATCGTGATTGTCGGCTCCACGTCGTTTGGTGTGCTGAGCGCGAGCTTCGGCGCAATCGCGGCCGCCATGTGCGGCTTTGCGTATTTCGGCACCTACACTGACCACCGGACATTGCACGGTCGCCTCGTGACAGAGCGAGGCGTGATCGACGTGCGCAGCCCGCAGTTCGGGATCGTCGCGGAAAAGCGCGTTGCGGAGGGTCAGGTTGTTCGGCGCGGGGACGTGATGTATGTGGTTTCGAGCGAGCGGTTCAGTAGCGATGGCGGAGCGACGCAACAGGCAGTCGGCGCACAGCTCGACAGCCGACGTCGAAGTCTCGCCGAGCAAATCGCCAACGTCCACGCGCTCGCGCAGCTGGAGCGCAGCTCGATCGACAGCAGCATCGCGGAGCTTTCCGCGGAGGCTGCGAAGCTCGCTGAGGCCGCTGCGAGCCAGGCCGCGCGGACGGATCTCGCTCGTGAAACCGCTGAGCGATATGAGCGCGTCGGGGCGTCGGGATTCGTCTCCGAGGAGCAACTCGTTGGCAAGCGCGCGGATTTTCTAGAACAACGAGGCAGGTTGCTCGCCTTCGAGCGCGAGCAGAGGAACGTTGCGCGCGAGTTGGCCGAGTTGAACGCCGGCTTGGCGATGGCCGGCGTGCGCCATGACAACGAGGTCGCCGAGCTCGAACGCGCCGTGGCCGAGACAGATCTGCAGATCGCCGAGAACGAGGCGCGTCGCGCGGTCGCCGTCTCGGCGCCTGATGCCGGTGTCGCGACGGGGATCGCTGTCGACATCGGAGACGCCGTTGATGGTGGCACGTCGCTCGCGTTCATCGTGCCCGCTGATTCGGACCTCCTGGCCGAGCTCTACGCACCGAGTCGCGCGGCGGGGTTCCTCGGCGTTGGTCAGGACGTGCTTCTACGGTACGAGCCGTATCCTTACCAGAAGTTCGGGCACTATCGCGGGCGAGTCAGAGCCGTATCAGGAACGGCGCTGTCTCCCGGGTCGCTTCGAACGCGAAGCAGCGGTCTGGACGGAGCGGGCGAGCCGATGTTTCAGGTGACCGTCGCGCTCGAGAGCCAAACCGTTAGCGTCTATGGCGAAAGCCGAGCCCTGAAACCCGGGATGGCAGTCGAGGCCGACGTACTTCTCGAGTCGAGGCGTCTCTATGAGTGGGTGTTCGAGCCGCTCTATTCGCTGACTGGTGAGCGCCGCTAGCTCACCAAAGATCCGCCCCGGGCTTCGATTCGCTGCACGCTTCGTTTCTCGCCGACGTAGAATACCCGCGCCGAGGCGCCACGACGCCGGTGACGCCCCGTGACATGAACCTCAAACGAGTTGCGAAACACCTAGCCTGGAAACTCGCGCCGCCGCTCTATCGGCGGATGCTGCCGAAAGACGCGCAGCAGTTCTCCATCGGAATCGTCGTCGGCGACTCGCCGTTCACGATGCAGTCACGCACGCGTGCCGATCCCGTGCTCACGCATGAAGACGTCACCGATGTGCCCGCCACGCTCGTCGCGGATCCGTTCATGTGCCGCGCCGCCGATCAGTGGTATCTCTTCTTCGAGGTGGTGAACCACATCACGCGCAAGGGTGAGATCGGTCTCGCCGTCAGCCGAGACGGGCTCGAGTGGCGCTATCAACGCATCGTCCTGGCCGAACCGTACCATCTGTCGTATCCGTACGTGTTCGAGTGGGAAGGTGCCTACTACATGATCCCGGAGGGCACGCGCGGCGGCGGCGTGTATCTGTATCGCGCCGCAGCGTTTCCGTACGGATGGGCCCGCGTGGGCAAGCTCCTCGACGGTCCCGCGTTACGCAGACTCGTCGATCTTTTTCCATCGCGACACGTGGTGGCTCTTCACCGACGCCGGCGCGGACTCGGTGAATCCCGTTCTGCGCCTGTATTTCGCGGACAAGCCAACGGGGCCTTGGCGCGAGCATCCTTCGAGCCCGATCCGCGAAGGCGACCGGCATTTCGCGCGTCCGGGCGGCAGAGTCGTCGCCGTCGACGGCACGCCGGTACGCTTCACGCAGGACATCTATCCGGTTTACGGCAGCAGCGTCTCGGCGTTCGCGATCACGAAGCTCACGCGCACGGAGTATCAAGAGGAACGAGTCGGCGACGGGCCGGTGCTCGCCGCGGGCTCGGGCGCGTGGAATCGGCAGGGAATGCACCACATCGACGCCCATCGACGTGCCGACGGATCGTGGATCGCGTGCGTCGACGGTTTCTAGGCGCCGCCTCGGTGCGGCGCGACCTCGAGCAGCGCCCGACTACCAATAGCCGATCAATCGTCCCGCGCTGAGCGCCGTCAACCACGACGCGAGCGACACGCCGCCGAAGATCGCGAGGCGTCGACGTTCCTCGGGACGCGGCTCGCGCGTCTTGCGCTCGCGCCACGCCGTCATCGAGCCCATCGCGAGCGCGTTCAGCAGCCCGAGGCCGATCGCCGGGAACTTGATCAACAGAAAAGGGTTGCCGAGGTATTCCGTGGCGTTGGTCGAGATCAGACACGCGCCGCTCAGCACCGCGATCGTGAATCCCGCGACAGCGAGCGGGACGGTCGGTGCGGCGATCGCCCCGAGCGGCGCTCGTGCCCACAGCCCGAGCAGCCGCAGATCGAGAACCAAGATGCTGCCGAACAGCGTCGCGACGCCGAGGATGTGGATCAGGTTCGCGACGCCGTAGCTCCAGACGCCGGCGTCACGCATGGCGTGGCCGAGGCCCGAAGCCTCGAGCCACGTCAGGAATTCGCGCAAGCCGTCGCCCGCTGCGATCGCGGAACGCGATTAACGCCTAGAGCCGATCGGGATAGACGTCGTAGTTCTTGCCGTTCCAGGTCACGCGCTCGGTCTTAACCTCGAATTTCTTCGGGTCCATGTTGCGCTTGCCGAGGATCGTGACTTCGGCGCCGACGGGGATCATCCCGTCCTCGAGCCCGGCGCTTTTGGTGCGCGGGGGCGGGGCGAGCGTGAGGTCCCACACCTGGCCCTTCTCGTCTTTGATCTGCATCGTCGCGTGCGGGCCCGACAGGCTCACGCTTTTCGCAACGGTGCCTTTCAACGTGAAGTCTTCGGTGCCTTGGCCGGCCCACCCGTGATGAGCGAGAGCCTGAGTCGCCACGAGGGAAAGTCCGAGGATTCCGGCGCTCAAGCCGGCTACGAGCTTCGCTTGCATGACGTGTCTCCTAATGAACCTAAGCTTCGCCAGGATCGATCCTCAACATACCACAGGCTTCGACCGCCAGGCGGATGAGCGCGCCGACGAACAGGAGCACGACGAAGATGGCGAGAAGCACGGCCGGACCCTCGCGCCTCATCTCTAGCGGTTCGGTGTCTGGTTGTCGCGTGTCTCTGCTCATCGCTGGCCTCCACGTGTGGAATTGCGAATTCCGTGCCATGCGACTGAGGCTGCGATGCCGTCAACGTTCGGACGCGCAGTCGGAGCTCGCGCGCCCAATATCTGCACACGGATTGAGATTTTGAGGCGCTCGGCGCCGGGCGATTCATGCTGGGCCGTGCGCAAATCCCTCCGCGGAGGGGTCCAATCTATTCAATGAGGAATATGCTCTAACCTATTGAAATAGAGTATTAACAGCGCCGGCGCGAGCACGTCGGCTCCTCGTCGATCGAGGCCTAGCCGGTAGCTCTGCGAAGGGTCGAAGCGCGCTAATGCTGCGCCGTGCTCTTCGGCGCGAGCGTGATCAGTGCCACGCCGCTCACGATCACCGCGGCCGCGACGATCATCCGCGCGGTGAGCGCCTCGCCCGCGAACGCCCAACCGAGCAGCACTGCCACGATCGGGTTTACGTACGCGTACGTGCTCACGCGAGCCGGCGTGCTCGCGCGCAAGCAGCCACACGTAGGAGGTGAACGCGACGATCGAGCCGAACACCACGAGGTAAGCCCACCCCGCGATCGAGAGCAGCGAGAACCGCGCGGCGTCGAGAGCCGCGAGCTCGCCGTGCAGCAGGCCGACGATCGTCAGCGCGACGCCGCCGACCAGCATTTGCATTGCGGTGGCGAGGAACGGCGAATGCGGCAGCGCGCCATGGCGCGCGTAGATCGAGCCGGCCGCCCACGAGAAGCAACCGACCATCACCGCAAGGGTGCCCACGAGGTCGATGCGTCCGCCGCCGAGCAGCGAGCTCGGACCGATCAGGAAAAACAAACCCGCGAGACCGAGAACGAGCCCGAGCACCACTTGCGCGCCTGGGCGCGTGCCGTGGGGCCGCAGCCATTCGATGAGCACCATGCAGCACGGCACGACGCCGACCAGCAACGCCGCAACGCCCGAGGGAATCCGAAACTCCGACCAGACGAGCAGGCCGTTGCCGCCGAGCAGCAGCCCGAGTCCGACGATGCCGGCCGCGCGCCAGTTCGCGAGCGTGGGCCGCTCGGCGCCGCCGCTGCGGCGCGACCACGCGTACAGCACGGCACCGGCGATCAAGAAGCGGGTGCCGGCCATGAGGAACGGCGGCAGCGTCTCGATCGCGAACAGGATCGCGAGATACGTCGAGCCCCAGATGACGTAGATGATGGCGAACGCCACGAGCAGCTTCCAACGCGCGGGCACGGCTTGGGCTGCGGGGGGCGAGGCGACGACGGCCTCGATGTCGTTCACGGATCTATTCCTTCGGACCGCCGCACCGACACCGCGGCCGTGAGGCTAGAATTGCCCGCACTTTGGTCGGTTCGGGGGAGTGGCGAATGTCGCAGCGCAATTCTAATGGTAAGGGCATCGATCGTCGTGGGTTTCTCGGCGCGGCCGCGCTCGGCGGCGCGGCTTTCGGCGGCGCCGCGCTGCTCGGATCCGGCGGTTTCGCGCGGACGGCGGTAGCCCAAGCGCGCGCCGCCGAGGCGCCGCTCGACGCGGGCCTCAAGATCGTCCGCGTCGAAGCGCGCGCGCTGAGCTTCCCGGGCGAGTTCGCGCACGGCGGCGTGCGCAAGCCGAACCAAGAGATCGGCGGCTACGTGGAGGTCGAGACGGCGAACGGCCTCATCGGCCACGGCATCACGGCGATCGTCGATCCCGTGTCCGTCACGAACCTCACGAACCAGTCCGCCGCGCCGCTCGTCGTCGGCGAGAACGCGATGAACCACGAGGCGATCTGGACCAAGCTCTACTGGGCGCTGACGCCGCGCGGTCAGACCGGAATCGCGACGCACTCGATCTCGTCGATCGACATCGCGCTCTGGGACTTGAAGGGCAAGGCGCTCGGTGTGCCGATCGCTTCGCTGCTCGGCGGCGCGCGCAAGGACGTGCCGCTCTACGTGACGTTCGGGCCCGCGTTCCTCAACCGCGACGAGCTCGTCGCGGTCGCGAAGGCGATGGTCGCGCAGGGCTTCCAGCATCTGAAGATGGTGGTCGGTGCGGGCGCGTTGCAACGCGTCGCGACGCGCGGCCGCTGACTCAAGTGGTCGACGAGGACATCGCGCGCGTACGCGCGGTGCGCGAGGCGGTCGGCGACGGCCCGTATCTCTACGTCGACGGCAACTGCAACTTCGACTATCCGAGCGCCGAGCGGCTCGTGCGCGGGCTCCTGCCGCTCAAGCTCGCGTTCTTCGAGGAGCCGCTGATGCAGAACGACGTGCGCTCTGATGGCGGATCTGCGCAGCCGCACGGGCGTGACCCTCGCCGCGGGCCAGAACGAGGGCATGGCCTATCGCTTCCGCGACATGATGATCGCGGGCGCCGTCGACTACGTGCAGCCCAACGTGATGATCACCGGCGGCTTCACTCAGGTGCAGAAGATCGCGGGCATGGCTTCGGCGTTCAACGTCGCGATCGCGAACGGCGGGGCGGGGGCGCTGCAGAACATGCACCTGCACGCGGGCCTCGCGAACGGCGGCTTCTGCGAGTGGCACTTGCCGTTCATGGGCCTGTGCCGGCGTATCTATAAGAACATGCCGGACGCGAAGCGACGGCAAGGTCGCGATTCCCGCGGCGCCGGGGCTCGGCTTCGAGCCGGATCGCGACGCGGTGCGGGACATCACCGTCAAGGCCTAGTGCCGCGCGAGCGCGCAACCGGCCGTAGCCGCGCGGATTCGCGCGATCGAGGACGCGGCGCTCGCGGCGCGTGTGGTCGAAGAGCACGTGCTGTTCGGCGTGACCGCGGGCTCCGCGCTGCTGAAGATCGGCGATCGCCTGCTCGCCGTGCACGACGACGCGTATCGCGTCTCGTGGATCCACGCGACGACGTTCGCCGTTACGCCGCTCGTGCTCGTGGGAGATGGCGCGGCGCTCGCGAAACCGATCAAGCCCGACTTCGAGTCCGCGGTCCGCACGAGCGACGGCGCTATCGTCTTGCTCGGCTCCGGGTCGACCGAGCGGCGCTGCTCGCTCGCGCGAATCGATCCGATCGCGGGCAGCGTGGCGGTCGCGGCGCGCCCGGATCTCTATCGCAGCATTCAGGATGCGCTCGGGCTCGAAGTACGGCCGAACATCGAAGGCGCGGTGATCGGTGCCGACCGGTTGCGGTTGTTCCATCGCGGCGTCGGCGGCGCACCGAGCGGCTGCGTCGATTTGCGCGCAGACGTGCTCGACGGCGCGGCGCCGAACTGCGTGCGACGTGCGCACGTTCGAGCTCGGCGCGCTCGACGGTGTCGCGCTCGGCGTCACGGACGCCGCCGCAGCGCGCGGCGATCAGTGTGTCTTCGTCGCTGCGGCGGAGGACACCACGGACCCGGTTGCGGACGGTGCCGTGGCCGGCTCCGCTGTGGGACTCATCGATCCATCCGGCGCTCGCTGGACGCGACTCGTCGACGTCCGCGGACAGCCGTATCGCAACAAAGTGGAAGGGCTCGTGATCGAAGAGGGCTTACGCCGCGGCTGGGTACTCACGGACGCGGACGATCCTGCGCAGCCCACGACGATCGGCCGTATCGAGCTCGAAGGCTTCGACGGCTAGCGCGTCCTTGCCCAACGTGGCGTTCGCGCACGAGATGGCTATTCTTCCGGGCCTCACGAGCGACGCACGACCGACTTCCTATGAGCAAGCCCAAGACCGCGATCAGCCCCACGCGCGAGGAAAACTACGCCGAGTGGTACCAGCAGGTCATCGTCGGCAGCCGATCTCGCCGAGAACTCGCCCGGTGCGCGGCTGCATGATCATCAAGCCGTGGGGCTATACGCTCTGGGAGAACATGCAGCGCGCGCTCGACGACATGTTCAAGGCCACCGGCCACGAGAACGCGTATTTCCCGCTGTTCATCCCGCTGTCGTTCCTCCAGAAGGAGGCCGCGCACGTCGAGGGCTTCGCGAAGGAGTGCGCCGTGGTCACGCACCACCGGCTCGAGGCAGGTCCGGACGGCAAGCTCGTGCCCGCCGGGCGAGCTCGAGGAGCCGCTCGTCGTGCGGCCGACGTCGCGAGACGATCATCGGCGACGCGTTCGCGCGCTGGGTGCAGAGCTACCGCGACCTGCCGCTCCTGATCAACCAATGGGCGAACGTCGTGCGCTGGGAGATGCGCACGCGGCTGTTCCTGCGCACCACCGAGTTCCTCTGGCAGGAAGGCCACACGGCGCACGCGACGCGCGAGGAAGCGGTCGAGGAGACGATGCGGATGCTCGACGTCTACGCCGACGTTCGCCGAGCGAGTGGATGGCGATGCCCGTGATCAAGGGCGAGAAGACCGCGGGCGAGCGTTTCCCGGGCGCCGTCAAGACGTTCTGCATCGAGGCGATGATGCAGGACCGCAAGGCGCTGCAGGCCGGCACGAGCCACTTCCTCGGCCAGAACTTCGCGCGCGCGAGCGGCATCCAGTTCCTCGACCAGAACGGCGCGCAGCAGCACGCGTGGACCACGAGCTGGGGCGTGTCGACGCGCCTGATCGGCGCGCTCGCTGATGACGCACTCCGACGACGACGGCTTCGTGCTGCCGCCGCGGCTCGCGCCGCAGCACGTGGTGATCGTCCCGATCTTCCGCTCCGACGACGAGAAGCCGCGCGTGCTCGAGTACTGCCGCAAGGTCGCGGCGGAGCTGCGCACGCAGCGCTACGCGGACGCACCCGTGCGTGTGCACGTCGACGAGCGCGACGTGCGCGGCGGCGAGAAGGTATGGCAGTGGGTGCGCAAGGGCGTGCCGCTGCGGCTCGAGATCGGTCCGCGCGACATGGAGAAGGACTCGGTGTTCGTCGGGCGGCGCGACCGCGCGCCGAAGGACAAGCAGAGCGTGACGCGCCCGGAGTTCGTCGCGCAGATCGGCGAGACGCTGAAGTCGATTCAGGACGGCTTGCTCGCGCGCGCCACGGCGTTCCGCGCGGAGCACACGCGCCGCATCGACAGCCGCGACGAGTTCTACGCGTACTTCACGACCGAGCGCGAGGAGGAGGGCAAGCCCACGCCGATCCACGGCGGCTTCGCGCTCACGCACTTCGGCGGCGGCGTCGAGCTCGAGAAGAAGATCAAGGACGACCTGTCCGTCACCGTGCGCTGCATTCCGCTCGAGAAGAGCGAGCCCGGCACGTGCCCGTTCACGGGCAAGCCGAGCCCGCAGCGCGTGGTGTGGGCGAAGGCGTACTAGGTCGCTCGCGTCGTTCCCGCAGTGAGACGCACGGCGTTGCCAACGCCGCGGCGCGCGATTACTCTCGCGCGCGGTTCGGTCACGTGGACGCCGCTTTGCCCACCGACAATCGCCGGCCCCTGAAGACGCGCTCCGCGGCGTGGGCACAGGCGCTCGCGCGGCGACTCGTCCGCGGCGGCGTCTCGCCGAACGCCATCTCGCTGCTCAGCATCGTGTTCGCCGTTCTCGGCGCGTACGCGCTGATTCGCTATCCGGTCAGCAGCGTCGCGCTCGTCGCTGCGGCCGCCTGCGTCCAGCTGCGGCTCCTCTGCAACATGCTCGACGGCATGGTCGCGATCGAAGGCGGCAAGCAGAGCGCCGTCGGCGTGCTCTACAACGAGATCCCCGATCGCATCGCCGATTCGGTGCTCATCGTCGCGCTCGGCTTTGCGGCCGGCGTGCCGTGGCTAGGCTGGCTCGGCGCGCTCGCGGCCGCGGTCACCGCCTACATCCGCGTGCTCGGCGGAACGTGCGGGCTGCCGCAGGACTTTCGCGGGCCGCTCGCGAAGCCGCACCGGATGTTCGTGATGACTCTCGGCTGCCTCCTAGGCGCCGCCGAGCTGCTCGCTTCGGGCAATCGCTACTCCCTGCTCCTCGCGTCGTCCATCATCGCGGCGGGTGCGCTCGTCACCTGCGTTGCGCGCACGGTCGCAATCGCGATGCAGCTGCGCGGACGCGCGGGCTAGCGCGGGAAACGCCGTGCGTCCTTCCGCCGCAACGCTCGTCGCGATCGTCAAGCTGCTCGTCGGTGCGTACCCGCGCTGGGTCGGCTGCGGTCCCGACGAACGCCAGCGAATCTACTTCGCGAATCACACGAGCCACGTGGACACGCTCGCGCTCTGGTCCGCGTTGCCGCGCAAGCTGCGCTATCGCACGCATCCCGTCGCGGCTCGCGACTACTGGGGGAAGAGCGGGCTGCGCAAGTACATCGCGACGAGCGCGCTGCGCGCCGTGCTGATCGACCGCACGCGCGCGGACCCGACGGTAGATCCGCTCGAGCCCTTGCACGCGCTGCTCGCGACCGGCGATTCACTGATCATCTTTCCCGAGGGAACGCGCGGGCGCGAGGCGCTGCCGGGTCCGTTCAAGAGCGGGCTGTTCCGGCTCGCGCAAGCGTCGCCGCATGTGGAGCTCGTGCCGGTGTATCTCGAGAACCTGCATCGCAGCATGCCGCGCGGCGCGTTCTTGCCGATTCCGCTCACCTGCACCGTGCGGTTCGGCACGCCGCTCGCGACGGTGGGAGGCGAATCGAAAGAGGCGTTTCTCGCGCGCGCTCGGGACGAGGTGGTGAAGCTGTCCGGGGTCTACGCATGAACGTCGACGCCCGCCTGCTCACGGTGTTCGCCGGGATCGTCGGACTGCTGGTCGTCGCGTCCGTGATCGGAGCGATCTTGAGCGCGCGCGCGAAGTCGGACGCGCAGCGCGGCGTCATCGACAACTTGAACGCACGCACGAAGGCGTGGTGGACGATGGTGGTGGTATTCGCCATCGCATTCGCGTTCGGTTGGGCGGGAATGGTCACGTTGTTTGCGTTCGCTTCGTTCTTTGCGCTGCGCGAGTTCATCACGCTCACGCCCACTCGGCCCGGCGACTACGTTCCCCTGTTGTTGTGCTTCTTCGTGCTGCTGCCGGCGCAGTACGTGCTGATCGGACTCGACCGCTACGGCATGTTCGCGATCTTCATTCCGGTGTACGCGTTCCTGCTGCTGCCGACGGTGGCGGCGGTGGCGGGGGACACGCACGACTTCCTTGCGCGTTGCGCGAAGATCCAGTGGGGCGTGATGATCTGCGTGTACTGCATCAGCTACGCGCCCGCGCTGCTGCTGGAGCGAATCCCGGGCTACGAGGGCTCGGAAGCGCTGCTGATCGTCTATCTGCTCCTCGTCGTGCAGCTCAGCGACGTGCTGCAGTACGTGTTCGGCAAGCTGTTCGGCCGCACCAAGCTCGCGCCGCAGGTGAGCCCGTCGAAGACGGTCGAGGGGCTCGTCGGCGGCGGCTTGAGCGCGACTGCGATCGGCGGCGCGCTCTATCCGCTCACGCCGTTCACGTGGGTCGAGTCGACGATGATGGCGTTCATCATCGTTGCGATGGGATTCCTCGGCGGCCTCACGTTGTCGGCCGTGAAGCGGAGCTTGGGTGCGAAGGACTGGGGTGTGATGATCGAGGGGCACGGCGGCATGCTCGATCGGTTGGACTCCGTGTGCTTTGCGGCGCCGGTGTTCTTTCATCTGACGCGGTTTTTCTTCAGCTGACACTCGCGCTCGCGCCCGGCGCGTTGCGCTCGAGCCAGGGAAATCTTCGCACGACGGCCGGCGCGGGCGGCGGCCGTTTTTGGCAAACTAGCGTGCATGGAAAGACGTTGGGTCCGTAGCGGGCTGCAAATCGGTCTGCTCGCGGCGGGAGTGGCGGCGCTGCTGCTGTGGGTCACCGCCGGCCGCGACGGCCGCGCCGTCGCGCAAGCCGTGGGGGCTACTGGCGAGCAGCCGCTGCGCTACGACACCGAATACCCGACCATGCACTACGCGACCGCGCAGCGCACCGATCCAGTCACCAAGCTCCAAGCGCGGCTCGCACGCGGCGAGGTGAAGCTCGCTGCGGGCCCGCGCGGTTACCTCGACTCGCTGCTCGCGGCGCTCGAGATCGACCCGTCATCGCAGACGCTCGTGTTCTCGCAGACGAGCCTACAGAGCCGGCGAATTCGGCCCGAGACGCCGCGCGCGATCTATTTCAACGACGAGGTCTACGTCGCGTGGGTGCAGCAAGGTCCGCTCGAGATCGGCTCGATGGACCCGAACTTGGGCCCGGTGTTCTACATGCTGGAGCAGCCGGGCGCGGCGTCGCCGGGTGCGCCGCAACCCACAGCGGCGGCTGGCGCGCCGAAGCTCGAGCACGAGCTTACGCGCTGCCTGAGCTGCCACGACTCGTACTCGCTCACGGGCGAGGGCGTGCCGCGTTTCATCGTCGGCTCGGGCTACACCGGCACGGGCGGCCAGCTCGTGTCGCACGAGGGCTGGATCCTCGTGACGGATCAGACGCCGCTCAAGTCCCGCTGGGGCGGCTGGTACGTCACCGGCATGCACGGCAAGCAAGTGCACCTCGGCAACATGCTGATCCGAGCGACGGCGGATTTTCAGCGGCTCGAGGAGCTGCGAGTCGGCAACATCGAGAACGTGGACGCGCTGTTCGACGTGAAGCCGTACGTGACGAACAAGAGCGACATCGTCGCGCTGCTCGTGCTCGAGCATCAGGTGAACGCGCAGAACGACGTCACGCGCGTGAACTACGACGTGCGCACGGCGGTCGACCGCGAGCGCGGCGCCGCGAAGGCGGCGGAAGGGTACGGACAGCCCCTCGCGGCGCTGTCGCCGGCTCTGCGCAAGGTCGTCGCCGACAGCGTCGAGCCGCTCGTGCAGACGATGCTATTCGCCGACGAGGCCAAGCTCACCGACGCGGTGAGCGGCGAGCCCCGGTTCGTCGAGCAGTTCGCGAAGCGCGCAGTGCGCGACGCGAAAGGGCGTTCGCTGCGCGACTTCGACCTGAAGACCAGAATTTTTCGCTATCCGCTGAGCTATCTCGTCTACTCCCCGGAGTTCGACGCGCTGCCGCGCGCGGCGCGCGAGGCGGTCTACGAGCGGTTCGCAGCCGTGCTGCGCGGCGAGGATGCGAGCGAGCCGTTCGCCGCGCTCGGTTCGGCCGACCGCGCGGCGATCCTCGAGATCCTCAGCGAGACCAAACCCGAGTTCGCGGCCGCGCTCGCGCGCTAGGGCGCGCGCCGCGCCGTCATTCACCAAGAAACCGGCGCGCGTTCTCGCGGTTCATGGTCGTGGCCTCTTCTAGTCGTCGGGGTTTCGTGCCAAGCCGTGCGCGAATGTACCACGCACGGGAACTCTCCTCGATCCGGCGTGCCGTCGCGTTTGGTACTCTTCGCGGGCGCGTGGCCGCCCGGCGGCCTTCGAGAAACACAAAAAGGGGGTCAATATGTCTACGGCAACGAAGATCGGCCTGTTGGGCCTGCTGCTCGCGGCTCCGGGGTTCGCGCAGGAGGCTGCACCGACGTTCAAGCTCGGCACGTTCGAGCGGCAAGGCCAATCGTTCGTCGGCATCGTGCTGCCGGATTCCAAAGTCGTCGACTTCGCGGCGGCCCACGCGGCCGTGCGCAATCCGGCGTCGAACGCGGCCGCGCCCCGCGACATGAAGGATCTGATCGCGCGCTACGACAGCGGTTTGCGCGCGCGCATCATCGAGATCGTGCGCGCCGTGAACGCCGCGCCCGCTGCGTCGCGGCCTGCCTACGTCTACGAGCTCGCCGCGCTCAAGGTGCTGCCGCCGATCATCTACCCGACGACCATGCTCAACGTGGCCGTGAACTACCGCGAGCACGACATCGAGATGGCGCGCGTGCGCCCGGGCACCGCGCCGCAGAGCTCGACGGCGGCCGGCGCGCCGACGGCGGGCGAGGCGCCGCCCGGGACGCAGAGCGCGCCGGGCATCTGGGAGCGCGCGCAGGGAGACACCCGCTGGAATCCGTTCATGTTCTTGAAGAGCGCCGGCGCGATCGTCGCCGACGGCGAGAACGTTCGCTTGCCGCCGGGACGCACGCAAATCGAGTGGGAGTGCGAGCTCGGTGTCGTGATCGGTAAGCCCGCGAGCCGTGTGAAGCAGGCGGACGCACTCGACTACGTCTTCGGCTACACGCTCGAGAACGACATGTCGGATCGCGGAGGGCGCGGCGACACGCGCTTCGGCTCCGACTGGCTGATCACCAAGAACCACGACACGTTCGCGCCCATGGGCCCGTTCATCACGCCGAAGGAGTTCATCAAGGACGTCGGCAACACGGGCATGACGTTCGTGCTGAACGGCGAGGTGCTGCAAACGGGCACGACGGCGCAGATGATCCACACTGTGCCCGAGCAGATCGTGTACGCGAGCAACATCATTACGCTTCGGCCAGGCGACGTGATCGCGACCGGCACGCCGCCCGGCGTCGGTTCCGCGCGCAATCCGCCGATCCTGCTCAAGGCCGGCGACAAGATGGCTTGCACGTACGACGGCGTCGGCACGCTGACGAATCCAGTCGTCGCGTGGTGAGCCGGACGCCGCAACGGCGCAGCGCGAATCGCACGGGTTAGGCGCTTCACGCGTTTCTTGCACGACACGACTTCACCGATGCGCCTCGCCACTCTCCGTCATCAGCTGCGCGCCGCGGGCGCGAAACCTCGCCACGAAACGCTAATTCTGCGCGCCTGGGTCCGCGGTCTCGCGCTCGACGCCTTCGCGCATCTGCTCGACTTCCCCGCGCGTCTGCGAGCGGCGTTGCCGGCGATCGCGACGTCGCTCGGCGAGCTTACCGCCGTGCGCTCGGAGCACGCGGGCGCCGACGGCTCGGTGCGGCTGCTGCTGACGCTGCGCGATGGTCAGACGATCGAGAGCGTGTTGTTGCCCGGCGAAGGCGTTTGCATCTCTACCCAGGTGGGTTGCGCAGTCGGCTGCGTGTTCTGCATGACGGGGCGCGATGGATTGCTGCGCCAGCTCGGCAGCGCTGAGATCGTGGCTCAGGTGGCGCTCGCGCGAGCGCGCCGTCCGGTGCGCCGCGTAGTGCTCATGGGCATGGGCGAGCCCGCGCACAATTTGGACGAGGTACTCGACGCGCTCGAGCTGCTCGGTACGGAGAGCGGGCTGCACACGAAGAACCTCGTATTCTCCACCGTCGGCGATCGGCGTGTGTTCGAGCGGTTGCCGTTGGGGCCCATCAGACCCGCGCTCGCATTGTCGTTGCACACCACCAAGCCCGAGCTGCGCGCGCGGCTGCTGCCGCGCGCGCCGCGGATCGATCCCGCGGAGCTAGTGGAACTGGCGGACGGCTACTCGCGTGCGACGGGGTATCCGATCCAGTATCAGTGGACGCTGCTCGAAGGCGTGAACGACGGCGACGACGAGATCGAGCGCGTCGCGGAGCTGCTCAAAGGCAAGTACGCAGTGCTGAACTTCATTCCCTACAACTTTGTCGAGGGCGCGGGAATCGACGCTGCGCGTGTAGGGGAAACCGTCGTCGCGGGGTTCGGATTTCGGCGGCCCACAGCCGAGCGCGCCGAGACGCTCGTTCGGCGACTGCACGCCCACGGCGTCCTCGCCAAGGTCCGCCGCTCGGCCGGGCAGGACGTGGAGGCGGGCTGCGGCCAACTTCGCGCCCGGGCCGTGACCGCGTCGGCGTAGGATTGGCGCGGCATGTGACCCATTTCAGCGTGCGGCGCGGCCCGTCGGACTAGGCTTGCTCCGCACGTATACGACGTAATGCCCATGGCCAAAGCCAAGACCCCCGATAAGCCGGCCAAGCCGGCCAAGCCGGACACCGCCGCCGCACCGGGCGCTCCCGCGCCGCCCGACGAGCGCGACGCGGCCATTGCACGGCTCGAGCGCACCGTCGCGGAGGAGCGCCAGAACGCCGCCACGTTGCGCGAGGCGAACGACGCTCTGAACTTCAAGCTTCAGATCATGGAGAAGGGCTACTCGAAGCAGCTCGCGGACGCGCGGCAACGCATGGACGCAGCGTTGAAGGCGCTCGCGGGTCACGAAACTCGGCTCAAGGAGCTCGGCAGCGGCGGCGAGGACACGCTGCGTCTACTGTCCGAGACGCGCGCCGAGCTCAACCGCGTCAGCGCCGAACGCAATCGGATGAAAGAGCAACTCGCGCGCGGCGGCGGGCGATCGCAGGCTCCCGGTGAGCTCGCGCGCGCCGACAGCTCGGAGGGGTCGCAGACGATCAACGCGCTGATCATGAGCGCCGGGCTGAAGCCCGGGCGCGAGGAGCGCGAGCCCGCGGGCAACTCGAATCTCGAAGCGCGGGTGCGCGCCGAGGAAACCTCGTCCGTCGAGATGTTGTCGCCCGACCTGATCTTCACCAAGAGCGACAAGGACGACGACGAGAAGCCGCGCTAGCGGCAGCGCTCAGCGCTCCCCGAGCGGTTCTCCCTGCCAGTCGTCGCGCGCACGCTTGATCAGGTATGCGTGCACGGCGTCCGCGTCGTCGCGTGTGACCACGTCCGCGAAACTCACCATGCCGCGATCGGTGCGTGCGCCGCCGAGCACGATGGCGTCGAATTCGGCGTGCGTCGCCGTCGACATGTGGCGCAGGTCGGGCGTCGAGCCCCCCGAGACCGCGCCGCCACCGTGGCAGATCTGGCAATGCTGCGTGAACACGAATTCGCCGCGCGCGATCGTTTCCTTCGACGCCGTGAGCGGCGGCGGCGCGTCGAGCGGCGCGGGCGGCGGCAACGGCGGCAGTGCCGCGGTTGCGCCGAGCTTGAATGCGAGCACGCGACCTTGCGCGAGCGGCGCGCCGCCTTCCGGGCGCACGCCGACGAGCGAGTTGATGCCGCCCCAGCCGGCGCTCACCGCGATGTACTGCTCGCCGTCGACGCTGTACGTGATCGGGCCCGCGACGACGCCGGTCTGCGCGGGCGTCTCCCACAGCAGCTTGCCGTCCGACGCGCGATAGACGACGAAGCGCCCGTCGATCAGGCCTTGCACGAGTAGGTTGCCCGCGGTCGTGAGCACTCCGCCGCTGCCGGCGGACGCGTAGTCGATGCGCCACGCTTCTTTCGCCGCGCGCGGATCCCACGCGACGAGCGCGGCGAATGTTCTCGGCGCGGCCGGGTCACCCGCGTTCACAGGCGGTCCACCGAGCGGGTTCATCCCGAGGTTCGGTCGGCCCGCGGTGTGCGCGAACTTCGGGTCGCGGCTGTACGGAAACGCGGACGAGTGCGCTGGGATGTAGACGAGCCCGGTGAGCGGGCTGTACGACATCGGGTTCCAGCTGTGCGCGCCGAGCGGGCTCGGCATCACGAGCACGCTCTTCTCTTGATACGTGGTCGCAGCGACCTCGACGGGGCGTCCTGTCTTCAAATCGACGTGGCTCGCCCAGGTGACGGCCGGCACGAACTTCTCGGCGGACAAAAGCTCGCCCGTGGCGCGGTCTAGGACGTAGAAGAAGCCGTTCTTCGGCGCCTGCATGATCACGCGGCGCTCGCGGCCGCCGATCTCGAGATTCGCGAGGATCAGCGGCTGCGTCGCCGTGTAGTCCCAGTTCTCGCGCGGCGTCGTCTGGTAGTGCCAAGCGTACTCGCCCGTGTCCGCGTTGACCGCGACGATCGACGAAAGGAACAGATTGTCGCCGCCGCCCGGGCTGCGAATGTCGCGCGCCCACGGGCTGCCGTTGCCGGTGCCGATATAGAGGAGGTTGAGCTCGGGGTCGAACACCAGCGCGTCCCACGCGGTGCCGCCGCCGCCGCCCTTCCACCATTCGCCGTTCCAGGTCGCCGCGGCCGTCTCGAGCGTCTTGGACTCGAACCCTTTCGCCGGGTCGCCGGGCACCGTGTAGAAGCGCCAGACCTGGTCGCCCGTGGCGGCGTCGTACGCGGTGACGTAGCCGCGGACGCCGTATTCGGCGCCGCCGTTGCCGATGATCACTTTGCCGTTCGCGACGCGCGGCGCACCCGTGATCGTATACGGCAGCGATTGGTCGACGGTGATTTTCTCCCACGCGAGCTTGCCGGTCGCGGCGTCGATCGCGACGAGCCGCCCGTCGAGCGTGCCGACGTAGATGCGGCCGTTCCACGCGGCGACGCCGCGATTCACGACGTCGCAGCACGCGTACTGCCCCCAACGCTTCGGCACCTGCGGATCGTAGACCCAGAGCTCGCGTCCGGTTTTTGCGTCGAGCGCATAGACGATGCTCCACGCGCTCGTCGTATACATTATTCCGTCGACGACGAGCGGCGTTGCCTCGACGCCCCGAGTGGTGCCCAAGTCGTAGTACCAAGCGAGCCCGAGCTTCGCGACGTTGCTCTCGTTGATCGTGTCGAGCGGGCTGAAGCGTTGCTCGGAGTAGGTGCGGCCGTGCGACAGCCAGTTTTCGGGCTCGGCATCCGCGGCCGCGATGCGTGCGGCGTCGACGGTTGCGGGTGCGCCGCGGTGCGCTCGGCGCGGCGGCGGTGCCGCGGGCGGCGCAGGGGGATTCGGTCCGCACGCCGCGATGACGAGCGCGCCGCCAAGGATCGACGCGCGAACGACCGCCGTCCGTAAGTACGGACCGAGACGCAATGCCATGCGATTCTTCCCCCAGCTCTAGTTCTTTTCCAGCGTTCTCACGCTATGACGACTCGCGAACAATCGCAAGCAGAGCTAACCACAATTGGGTTGGGGGGTTACCCGGTTGCGCCGTTGAGCCCGGCCGCGATCTCGAGCACGCCGTTGATGACGAACTGCACGCCGATGCAGATCAGGAGAAAGCCCATGATGCGCGAGACGGCGTCGATGCCGGTGGTTCCGAGTATCCGCTGAAGCCGAGTCGCGGCCCGCAAGACGACGTACGAGACGAACGCCGTGATTGCGATTCCGACTGCGACGAGCACGTGGCCGATCACGACGTGCGTGGTCTCCTGCAGCGTGGAGGAGAGCCCGACGACGACTGCGATCGATCCCGGCCCGCTCAGACCCGGCATCGCGAGCGGCGTGAACGACACGTCGGCCTTCGCGATCGCCTCGTTGCGCTCTTGTCCCGTGAGCGTGGGTGTCGGAAACAGCATCCGGAAGCCCAAGTAGCTCACGACCGAGCCGCCCGCGATCCGCAGTCCCGGGATCGAGATTCCGAAGAAGCTCATGATGAGGCTGCCCGCGACGAGAAACGCCACGAGGATCGCGAACATGTAGATGCACGCGCGGCGAATCTGCACCGTGCGCTCGCTCTCGGTGAGATCCGCCGTGATGCTGATCAGCAGGCCGATCGTCGAGAACGGGTTGACGATCGGCAGCAACGCCGCAACGGTGCTGACGACGTACGCGAACCCCTGGGTGAACGAGTCCATGCGCTAACTCTAGACGATTCCAGGCGATGGCGGCGGCGTCGAGATAGACTAGGTGTGCCTCGAACGAACAAGGAGCTTGCTATGCGTTGGCTAGGGCTGGTGACTCTGATCGTTGCGACTCAGTTGGCGGGTTGCGGCTACAACACCTTTCAAACCCAGGACGAGCAGATCAAGGCGGCGTGGTCGGAGGTGGTCAATCAATATCAGCGGCGTGCCGACTTGATCCCGAACCTCGTCGAGACGGTGAAGGGCTTCGCGCAGCAAGAGCGCGACGTGCTGATCGGCGTCACCGAGGCGCGCTCGAAAGTCGGCAGCATCCAGGCGACGCCGGAGCTGATCAACGACCCGCAGGCGTTCCAGCAGTTCCAAGCGGCGCAGGGCGAGCTGTCGAGCGCGCTGTCGCGCCTCATGGTCGTCGTGGAGCGCTATCCCGAGCTCAAGTCGGATGCGAACTTCCGCGACTTGCAGGCACAGCTCGAAGGCACGGAAAACCGGATCACCGTCGCGCGCAACCGCTATATCGCGTCCGTGCAGGAATACAACGTCACCGTGCGTCGATTCCCGAGCAACTTGACCGCAATGGTGTTCGGCTACGACACGAAGCCGAACTTCACGGTGGCGAACGAAGCCGAGATCGCGAAGCCGCCGCAAGTGAACTTCGAACGAAAGTAGTTGCCCCGCGCCTCCGGCTGTCCGCGATGATCGTTCAACCGAGCGCGCGCCCGCAGGCGCGCCGACGCACCGCGCCGAAACCATCGCGCATGACGCGCGCGTGTGGGCTGTGGGCGCTCTTGGTTCTAACATGGGCCGGCCTCGCGCCGCTCGCGGCGACGGCGCAGCAGCCGATCCCGCCGCTCAGCGGGCGCGTCACGGACCTCACCGCAACTCTGACGGCGCCGCAGCGAGCGGCGCTCGAGCAGAAGCTCGCCGCGCTCGAGAGTCGCAAAGGCGCGCAGCTCGCCGTGCTGATCGTGCCGACCACCGCGCCCGAAGCGATCGAGGCCTATTCGCTGCGCGTCGCGGAGACCTGGCAGATCGGCCGCGGCAAGACCGACGACGGCATCGTGCTCGTGATTGCGAAAGACGACCGCAAGCTGCGCATCGAGGTCGGTTACGGTCTCGAGGGCGCCGTACCGGACGCCCTCGCCAAGCGCGTGATCGCCGAGCGGATCGTGCCGCGGTTCTACGAGGATGACTACGCCGGTGGCGTGAACGACGGCGTCGACGCGTTGATCGACTTGATCGACGGCGAGCCGTTGCCTCCGCCCGCCGAGTCGCAGCGAGGTGCGAGGGACGGCAACGCGTTCGGCGCGCTGCCGTTCGTCTTCTTCTTCGCGATGTTCGTCGCGCCGATTCTGCGGCGCATCTTCGGCGCGTTACCCGGTGCTCTGCTGATCGGTGCGGGCGCGGGCTTCGTCGCGTGGATCATCAGCAGCGTGCTCTTCCTTTCGGCCGGCCTGGGCGTCGTCGTGTTCTTCCTCGCGCTTGCGGGCGTGATCGGGGGCCCGGGCCGCTGGTCCTCGGGCGGCGGGTGGGGCGGCGGCCGGGGGGCTTCGGCGGCGGCGTTGGCCGCGGCGGGTTCGGCGGCGGTGGAGGCGGCGGGTTTCGCGGCGGCGGCGGGGGCTTCGGGGGCGGCGGCGCCTCCGGGCGGTGGTGAGGCGCATGCGCTGGCTGCGGCATCTCATGTCGAACCATTGGACGCTCAAGCGGCGCTTCCCGAACGCGACGCTCGACGCGATCGAGGCTGCGGTCGCCGCCTCCGAGCTGCGCCACCGCGGCGAGCTCAGGTTCGCGATCGAGTCGGCGCTCGATGTCCGCGCGCTGTGGCGCGCGCTGCCGGCTCGCGAGCGCGCCCTTCAGGCGTTTGCGGAGCTACGCGTTTGGGACACGCGCGAGCAGAACGGCGTGCTGATTTACATGCTGCTCGCGGATCGCGACGTCGAGATCGTCGCCGACCGCGGCTTTGAAGGTCGTGTGCGGCCCGAGGAATGGCACGACGTCTGCGCTGCGATCGAGCGTGAGTTCCACGACGGCCGGTGGCACGAGGGCGCTTTGCTCGCGGTCGACGGGGTGACGGCGCTCGCCACGCGCGAGTTTCCGCGCACCGCCGCGGCGGACGTGAACGAGCAGCCCAACCGCCCGCGGATCTTGTGACTCGCGCGCGGCGTCATGCGAGGCCGCGCGCGAGTGTGGCCGCGTCTCGGGCGTGATAGCGTAGCGGCCTGCTCCGCATCTCATAACAACAAGGGGAGACTTCGAATGATCCGCTTTCTCGCATCTGCGTTGATCCTTGCCGCCGCGGCCGCTGCACCCGCTGCCGCGCAGCCACGGCAACCGGCACCGGCCGGCGACGTCATCGGCGTCGGCAACTTCGCGCACATCGTCTCGAACCTCGAGAACTCGCTCGCGTTCTATCACGACGTGCTCGGGCTCGAGATCTCCGTGCAGCCGACGCAGTTCGCGCGGAGCGAGATGAACGAAGCGATCATGAAGATGGGTGCAACCGAGGGCGGCCAGTCGCGGATCGCCGCGCTCAAGGTGCCCGGCATCGCGCTCGGCATCGAGCTCATCGAGTACAAAGACATCAAGCGCGAGCCGCAGAACCCGCACTTCAAGGATCCGGGCGCCGCGAACATGTCGCTGCGCGTGCACGGTCTCGACGCGATGTTCCCCAAGATCGAGAAGCACCCGGGCGTGAAGATCCTCTCGGCGGGCGGTAAGCCCGTGACGCTCGAGACGCCGAACGGTACGCTCCACGCGCTGTTCATGCTCGACCCCGACGGTTTCGTCGTGGAAATGCTCGACGTCGTGAACCCGCCGGCGGGCTCGCCAGCGGGTTTCGTGCTCGGCGGCGGCTCGTTCGAGGCCACTGTTGCGAACAGCGAGGAGAGCGTGAAGTTCTACAAGGACATGCTCGGCTTCGACATGAAGCTCGGCGCGTCCTTCAACGACAATCAGCAGATGGCATCGACGGCGGGAGCGCCGGGTGCGAGCTTTCGGCAGAGCACCGCCACGATCCCCGGCACCTCGGTGCCGTTCACGCTGATCGAGTTCAAGAACATCGAGCGCAAGCATTTGAGCGGTCGCACGCAGGACCCGGGGACCACGGTGCTGCAGCTCGTCGTGAAAGACGTCACCGCGCTCACCGCGAAGCTCAAGGCCGCGGGCGTGCCGATCGTCTCGACCGGCGGCGCGCCCGTCCAAGTGGCGCCCGGGCTCAAGATCGCGATCGCGCGCGACCCGAACAACATGCTGCTCGAGCTCGTCGAGCGCGCTCCGCGCTGAGCACCCGCGCGAGTCGTTCGCTTGCCGGCGAGCGTCGCGCGCCGCTCGCCGGCGCGCAGGCGCGGGGCGGCCGCGCCGCCCCCGGCGGCAGAGCACACGAATGAGTCTGCGTGTCCGCCTGAATCTCCTGATCACCGTCATGTTCGTGACGATCCTCGTGCTCGGCGCGCTGCTCGTGATCCACAACGCGCGCGGCGCCGTCGCCGAGGAAACACAGTCCACCGCGCGGCTCGCGCTGCAGCTGCTCGAGGTCGCCTATGCGAGCGCGAGCCCGGGCGGTCAGGAGGTGTTGCGTGCCCGCCTGCGCGAGCAGATACCGGAGGTCGAGAGCGCGCGCCACCTGCAGGTGGCGTTGATCGAGGGCGATCGCGAGCTGCCGCTCGCGGTCGCGGAGCCCGCGCGCCGAGCCGATGCGCCGCAGTGGTTCGCGCGGCTGGTCGAGCCCGCGGCGACCGAGCTGCGCCGCAGCGTCGCGAGCGCGGCCGGCACGTCCGCCGAGATCGTCGTGCGTGCGGACCCGAGCGACGAAATCGCGGAATCGTGGGACGACGCGCGCCCGCTGCTGCTGCTCGTGCTCGGCGTCTCGATCCTCGCGAACGGACTGCTATACGTGGTGATCGGCCGTTGGCTGCGGCCCGTGGAGCGAATCGTCGCGGCGATGGACGGAATCGAGCAGGGCGACTATCGCGCGCGCCTACCCGCATTCGACCTGCCGGAGCTCGGCAACGTCGCCAGCAAGTTCAACCACATGGCCGAGGTTCTCGAGCGCAGCCGCGAGCAGAACCGCTACCTCGCGCAACAGACGCTCGCCGTCCAGGAGGCGGAGCGGCGTGCGCTCGCGCACGAGCTGCACGACGAGCTTGGTCAGTCGATCAGTGCGATCAAGGCGGTCGCCGCGTCGATCGGCGAATCGAGCCGCAACGATAGTCGCGGGCGCCGCGACGATGGCCGCGAGACCGGGGACGTGACGACGGCGGCCGCCACGATCACAGACATTTCCAATCATCTGTATTCGGTAGTGCGCGGGATGATGCGCCGTTTGCGGCCGGTGCTGCTCGACGAGTTCGGCCTCGTGCGCGCGCTCGAAGAGCTCGTCGACGGCTGGAACGAGCGGCACGCGGATGTGTTTTGTCGGTTCGCCACCCACGGCCGGCTCGACGACTTGGGCGATGACGTCAACATCAGCGTCTATCGCATCGTCCAAGAGTGCCTCACGAACACGACGAAGCACGCGCACGCGACCGAGGTGGGCGTCGAAGTACAGCGGACCGAGGACGGCGCGCTGCGGCTCGCCATCGCGGACGACGGCCGAGGGTTCGAGCCCGGAGCTGCGCCGCAAGGCCTCGGGCTGCTCGGCATGCGCGAGCGCGTCGAAGCGCTGCAAGGAAAATTCGAGCTCGCCGCGGGGCGCGGTCAAGGCGTTCGAATTATGATCACGATTCCGATAGGCGGAGGTGCGACCTGATGGCTTCGAGTGCGCGGCGCGTGCGGGTGCTGCTCGTCGACGATCATGCGGTCGTTCGCGCCGGCTACCGGCTGCTGCTCCAGAACGCGCCTGAGATCGAGGTGGCCGGCGAGGCGAACACCGGGGAGGCTGCGTGTCAGCGGTTCGCGGAGCTCGCACCGGACGTCGTGATCATGGACCTGTCGTTGCCCGGCATCGGCGGACTCGAGGCGATTCGGCGAATCCGGCTGCGGGACGAGAACGCGCGCATCCTCGTGTTCAGCATGCACGAGGACACGATGTTCGTGGAGCAAGCGCTCGCCGCGGGAGCGCGCGGCTACATCACGAAGCGCAGCGCGCCGCAGGTGCTCGTGGCGGCCGTGAAGCAGATCGCGGCAGGCGGCCGCTACCTCGACGCCGAGATCGCCGAGCGGCTCACATTCCAAAAAGTGCGCGGTGAGAACACGCCGCTCACTGGACTCTCGACGCGGGAATTCGAGATCTTTTGTCTGCTCGCCGAAGGGCGGAGCGCGTTCGATATCGCGAAGCGGCTATCATTGAGCTACAAGACCGTCGCGAACTACAGCACGCAGTTGAAGAGCAAGCTCCAGGTCGGCACCGTCGCCGAGCTCACTCGTCTCGCGATTCGGCACGGGATCATCGCCGCATGAGCTCCTCCGATTCGATCGTGCCGCCGTCCCCGGCGACGCCTGCCTCGTCCAGCGAGCCGTGGCGCAAACGCAAGCGGCCGGCCTGGGTGGGAGTAGTGGCCACGCCGTTTCTTTGGCTCGTATTCTTGCCGCTGACGAAGCTCTTCGCGCGGCGCTGGCCGCGCGGCCTGAGTCGTGGCCTGACGCGTTTTCTCGGACGATTCCCGGAAAATTTCGAGCCGGCCGAGCACGACGTGCTCGTCTGTTCGTACTTCAAGAGCGGCACCAATTGGACGATGCAGATCGCCGTGCAGGTCGCGTATCGCGGCCGCGCCGAGTACGAGCACATCCACGAGCTCGTGCCGTGGCCGGAGATGCCCGACAGGACCGGGTTCGCCGTGCCGGTGAGCGACGACCGCCCGCGCGCGGCCTGTCCGACGGGCCTGCGCGTGCTCAAGACGCATCTCGCGCTCGGGCCCGTGCCGTACTCGCTTGCGGCGCGCTATGTCTGCGTCGTGCGCGATCCGAAGGACGTATTCGTGTCGAGCTATCACTTCACGCGATCGACGGTCGGCCGGGTGATGCCATCCGTAGCGAGCTGGCTCGACGTGTATCTGTCGCCCGATACGGCGCTCGGCTCGTGGGCCGAGCACTTGCAGAGCTATTGGCGAATCCGCGACCGGCCGAACGTGCTGTTCCTCACGTACGAGCAAATGCGCGCGGATCTGCCGGGCGCGGTCGACAAGATCGCAGCTTTGATGGGCGTCGCGCTGACGGCCGAGCAGCGCGCCGCGGTCATCGAGCAGTCGACATTCGCGCACATGAAGACGATCGGCCACAAGTTCGAGCACCAAGGTGCGCCGTGGGCGTCCAGCGCGGGATCGATGATGCGCCGCGGCGAGCGCGGCGCGTCGGGGGAGTTGATCTCCGCCGCCGATCAGCGGCGGATCGACGACTACTGGCGAGCCGAGCTTCAGCGGCTCGGCAGCGACTTCCCCTACGACGAGGCGTTCGGGGCTTAGTTACCGAACTTCCAGTTCAACGAGACGCCCGCGTAGGCGTTGCGCGTCGGGGCTTGCTCGAAGTAACGGCCCGCGGCCGTGCCCACGCCGACCGGGTTCAGACGCACGTTCGCGGTGTAGTCCTCGTCGAACAAGTTGTTGACGCCGACGAACGGCGACAACGCCATCTTGCCGATGTTCGCCTGGTAGCCCGCACGTAGGTTTGCAACCGTGTAAGAGTCCACGAGACCAGCCGCGCTGTTTTGGTTGTCGCCGAACTGCTCGTCGATGAACAGCGCGTCGCCTGCGACGAACCAGCCGCGCGGATGCGTGTACGAGAGCCCTGCGAACAGCGTGTTCTCGGCCGTGCCCGGGATCACGAGGCCGTTGTTGAAGGTGAAGTCGGAATAGGCGTAGCTCACTGTGGTCTGCAGCCGATCCGTCGGGTTCACGGTCCACGAGAACTCGATGCCGTCGTGCTGGGATTTGCCGGCGTTCTGATAGTAATTGCGGCCGGGCGTCGTGGGCACCTCGAATGGAATCAGCTCGTCCTTGACGTCGATGGTGAACACCGCGATCTCGTAACGCTGGTGCTCGCCGAGCCCGCCGCGTAGTCCCACCTCGATGTTGTGCGCGACTTGCGGCTCGAGGCTTTCGTTGAAGCCGCCGGTGCCGTCGGGCTTGTTGAACTCGGTGGTGGTCGGCGTTTCGAACGAGGTCGAATACGTGGTGTACATGCTCAGGCGCGACGCAATCTGGAACGTGAGGCCCACCATCGGGCTCGTGTTGTCGAAGTCGCGCGAGCCGGAATCGTCGAGGCCGTCCAAGAAGTAGTGGTCCGTGACCGCGAACTCCACCTGATCGAAGCGCACGCCCATCGTGAGCTGCACGTTCTTCGAGAGGCTCAGCTCGTCCTGCAGATATACGCCCTGGCTCGTCACATGCTCGTTCTGGTCGAAGCGCAGAACGCCCTGGACGCCCTGGAGATTGTCGTAGCGGCGGCGGTCGTCGTCCTGATCGTCGAAGTCGACGCCGGCCACGAGCCGGTTCGGCCGGTCGAGCCAGAAACCGTCGTAGTTGTAGCTAAAGCCACCGCCGACGAAGTCGCGCTGCAGGTCCACGATGCCGCTGTTTTGCACGGGCAGCAGATTGCCGAAGTCGCGCCAGGCGTAGTAGTTGCGTGCTTTGATCGTGCCGTGCTCGCCCGCCGGTGCCGTGTAGACGAAGCCGATCCGCTGCTGCTCGATGTCCTCGCCCGCGTGGAAGGTGACGTTGTTCGGAAATGCCGCGCGCGGGTCGGCCACTGCCTGCGCACGCGTCACGCCGCCCGCATCGTCGGACTGCGGTTGCTCGGTCAGGTTCACGACGGTGAGGAAGTTCCGGTCCTTGCCGAGGTCGACACCGAAACGGCCGGTGGCTTGGCGATTGACCGCGCGGCTCTGCGCGCGGTAGCCGTCGATCTCCATGTCCGACACGCTGACCATGTAGTCGAGCCGGTCCGTCTTGCCGCCCGTCTTGAATTGCCATTTCTGGTAATCGTAGGTGCCGCCCGCCACGCGGAATTCCGCATACGGATCCGCGCCCGAGTCCTCGGTGGTGAGGCTGATCACACCGCCCGCGGCGTTGCCGTACATCGAAGAGCTCGGACCGCGGATCACCTCGATCTGCTTCGTGGCGCCGAGGTCGATGCTGTCGACGGCGCCTTGGCCGTCGGGCAGCGTCTCCGGAATTCCGTCGACGAGGACTTTGATGCCGCGAATGCCGAACTGCGCGCGCGAGCCGAAACCGCGAATCGAAACGCGCAGGTCCTGCGCGAAGTTGTAACGGTTCTGCATGAACAGGCCGGGGACTTGCGTCAGCGCCTCATCGAGCGCGAGCTGCTGGCGCGCGAGCTGGATGTCGTCCTGGGTGATGACGCTCACGGCCGCCGGCACGCGGTCGAGCGTGCGGTCGATCAGAGTGGCCGTGACGATGATCTCGTCGAGCGGCGCTTGCTGGCCGGCTTGGGATTGCTGTGCGTTCGCCGCAACCGGTAGCAAGGAAAGCGGCGCGAGCGAGAAAGCGAGGCAACGCTGCCAGTGGTCTTTCGTCATGGGGTCGTTCGGTCGTGGCGGGATTGGTGGCTGAGTATGATGACCGATGAGGCGCGACCCGGCAACGCCCGGACGCGCGGCGTGAATCGGCGCCGTGTTCCGGGCACACTGTGCGCGCGTCCGATTGAATTCTAAGGAAAAACTGAGTGGATTTAGTCTCCGTAGCCGAGCTGCTCGAGCTCGTCGAAGTCGTGTTCGTGAACCTCGTGTTGTCTGCGGACAACGCGATAGTCGTGGGCATCGCGGTGGCAGGGCTGCCGGCCGCGCAGCGCCTGCGAGTCATGGCGCTCGGCATCGCGGGTGCCACGGTGCTGCGCATCGTGTTCGCGGCGTTCACCGTGCAGCTGCTCGAGATCGTCGGCTTGCTGCTCGTCGGCGGTCTGCTGCTGCTGTGGATCTGCTGGAAGCTGTGGAGTGAGCTGCGTTCCGGGAAGCTCTCCGCGGAGGCGGCCACCGGCGCGCATCCGAAGACGATGCGCGAAGCCGTATGGCAGATCGTCGTCGCGGACGTCTCGATGTCGCTCGACAACGTGCTCGCGGTTGCCGGCGTCGCGCGCGAGCACCTCTGGGTGCTCGTCGTGGGGCTCGTGCTGTCGATCGCGTTCATGGGCCTCGCGGCCGCGTTGATCGCGAAGCTGCTGAACAAGCACGCATGGATCGCGTACGTGGGGCTCGCCGTGATCGTCTACGTGTCGGCGAGAATGATCTGGGACGGCACGTGCGAGGTCTTGGCCGCCTTTCCTTGACGCAGTAAGCGAGGCGCGCCGGCCGTCAGTGTCCTTGCTTGGCGTGCACGACGTACTCGCCTTCGAACGTGACCGCGCGCTTGTCGCTTGCGTCGATCGTGCAAGTCGAGCGGCACCTTCGCCCGGCCGGTTGCCGCGAGGCTTGCGAACGCCGCGTCGAGCGCCGGGCGTTCCGCGACGCAGCGGCAGAGGATCTCGCCGCTCACCGCCTTGCGGTACTGGATTCGGCTGTCGGCGATGACGATCAAACCGCCGAGGCTGCGTTGCCGCAGCGCGAGCCAGGTCATTCCCCAGCCGGTGAGCGCGCACACGGAGAACAAGCTGCCCGCGAACGCGGTGCCGTGCAGGTTGCGGTTCGGTTCGAGCGGCGCGCGTACGACGAGCTCGCCGTCCGTGCAGCTCGCGACCTGCACGTCGATCGCCGCGGCGAGCGGGATTTCGCGGTGCCAGATGGACTGGAGCTCGGTGGCGAGCGCTGCGAGTGAGTTCACGTCGGGAAGTATCTCACGGCGGGCTGCCCGAACTTGGGGCAGCGAGCCGTGAGTGGCGCACAGTGAGCGGGCACGTTGAGCCGGCGGCGACGCTCCGAGACGAGCGCCGAGCGCGGCGCAGCCGCATGCGATCACCGGGTTCAGCCTTGCGATAGCCGTGGCATACCTCTTGCACCCGGGTCTCGAGCGCCATCGATCCGTCATCGACGGCGAATAGTGTGAGCAACCTGAGCAGGAGGCTGTTATGGCGAGGCGGTCTACCGATGCCCTCGCGATCGCGAAGCCGGATTTCGGTGCGACGATCGCCGAGCGCGCTTACTACCGCGCGGAGAAGCGCGGTTTCGTGCCGGGACACGAGCTCGAAGATTGGTTAGCTGCGGAGCGTGAGATCGCGATGCTGAAAAACGGGAAGGCACCCGACCCCCCGACGCCGATCAAGAAGCCGTCGAGCCGCCGCAAGAGCGGCTCGACCATCAAGAAGCTCAAATAGACGCGCGGCCGCGCGCGTCAACCGTCGCGAGGCAGTGATGTCGAATCAGGGGGTCAGTGCAACGGTGCTTCGTGCGCCGCAATGCCGAGGCTGCGATCGACAAGGAAGCGCTCAAGCGCGCGTTCCTCGACAAGCTGTTCTACATCCAAGGCAAGTTCCCGAAGCTCGCGACGCAGATCGACTACTACATGGCGCTCGCGTACACCGTGCGCGACATGATGCTGCGGCGCTGGGTCAGCACGGCTGCCGCCTACACGACAGCAGCGCGCTCGCACGGTCTGCTATCTCTCGGCCGAGTACCTGCTCGGTCCGCATCTCGGCAACAACCTGATCAATCTCGGCATCTACGACGACGTGCGCGGCGCCGTGCACGAGCTCGGTCTCGACTTCGACGCGCTGCTCGCGCAGGAGCCGGAGCCGGGCCTCGGGCAACGGCGGTCTCGGCAGGCTCGCCGCCTGCTTCATCGATTCGCTCGCGACGCTCGAGATTCCGACGCTCGCGTACGGAATCCGCTACGAGTTCGGCATGTTCCAGCAGGAGATCGTCGACGGTTGGCAGGTCGAGAAGACCGACAAATGGCTCACGTACGGCAACCCGTGGGAGATCGCGCGGCCCGAGTGGGGCGTCGAGGTGAAGTTCGGCGGACACACCGAGCAGTATGTGGACGACGCGGGGCGGCTCCGCGTGCGCTGGGTGCCGAGCAAGCTCGTGAACGGCGTGCCGTACGACACGCCGATCTTGGGATTCAAGAACCAGACCGCGAACACGCTGCGTTTGTGGCGCGCCGAGGCCGCCGAGTCGTTCGACTTCGCCGTGTTCAATCGCGGCGACTACTACGGCGCCGTGAATCAGAAGGTGATCTCGGAGAACCTGAGCAAGGTTCTGTATCCGAACGACGACGGAGACGCGCGGCAAGGAGCTGCGCCTCGAGCAGCAGTACTTCTTCGTGTCGTGCTCGCTGCAGGACATGTTCCGCGTGCTCGGCGTGCAGCGGATCCCGATCGAGCGCTTCCACGAGAAGTTCGCCGTGCAGCTCAACGACACGCATCCGGCGATCGCGGTCGCGGAGCTCATGAGGATGCTCGTCGACGTCCACGCGATGGCGTGGGACAAGGCGTGGGACATCACGTGCCGCACGATGGCCTACACGAATCACACGCTGTTGCCCGAGGCGCTCGAGTGTTGGCCGGTCGGGCTGTTCGGCCGCGTGCTGCCGCGCCACCTCGAGATCATCTACGAGATCAACGCGCGCTTCCTCGACGACGTGCGGCTGCACAGCTTCGGCGACGAGCAGAAGGTCGCCGCCCTGTCGCTGATCGACGAGAACGGCGAGCGTTACGTGCGGATGGCGCATCTCGCGTGCGTCGGCAGCCACGCCGTGAACGGCGTCGCGGACGCTGCACACGGAGCTCCTGAAGCGCAACGTGCTCGGGGATTTCTACGCGCTGTGGCCGCAGCGCTTCTCGAACAAGACGAACGGCGTGACGCCGCGCCGCTGGATCGTGCTCGCGAACCCGCAGCTCACGAGCCTGCGTGAACGAGACGATCGGCGACAAGCTGGATTCGCGATCTCGACGAGCTGCGCGCGATCGAGCCGTTCGTCGACGATCCCGCGTTTCGCGAGCGCTGGAGCGCGATCAAGCGTGCCAACAAGGAGGAGCTCGCGGCTCGCATCGCGCACGCACTCCGACACGCCGGTGAATCCGGACTCGATGTTCGACGTGCAGGTGAAGCGCATCCACGAGTACAAGCGCCAACACCTCAACATCCTGCACGTGATCGCGCTGTACCACCGGCTGAAGAGCGGCGCGGGCGGCGACATGGTGCCGCGCACCTTCATCTTCGGCGGCAAAGCGGCGCCCGGTTATCACATCGCGAAACTGATGATCAAGCTGATCAACTCGGTCGGTGCCGTGCTCAATCGCGATCCGGAGACGCGCGACGTGCTGCGCGTGGTGTTCCTGCCGAACTTCAACGTGACGAACGGGCAGCGGATCTACCCGGCCGCGGATCTGTCGGAACAGATCTCGACCGCGGGCAAAGAAGCGTCCGGCACGGGCAACATGAAGTTCTCGATGAACGGCGCGCTCACGATCGGCACGCTCGACGGCGCGAACGTCGAGCTGCGCACCGAGGTCGGCGCCGAGAATTTCTTCCTGTTCGGGCTCGACGCGAGCGAGGTCGAGGACTTGAAGCGCGGGGGCTACCGGCCGTACGACTGGTATCGACGCAACGCCGAGCTCGCGACTGTCGTCGACCTCATTCGCAGCGGCTTCTTCTCTCGCGGCGACCCCGAGCTGTTCGAGCCGCTGCTGTACGGGCTCATGAACTACGACCCGTACCTGGTGTTCGCGGACTTCGCCGCGTACGTCGAATGCCAGCGCCGCGTGAGCGATGCCTACCGCGACCGCGAGCTCTGGACGCGGATGTCGATCCTGAACGCGGCGCGGACGGGAAAGTTCTCGTCCGATCGCACGATCCGCGAGTATTGCCGCGACATCTGGCGCGTGCAGCCGGTGCCGATCAAGCGTACGTCGATCAGCGAGCTCAACCACGACTTCGACGAGACGCTCGGAGCCGTTCAGTCGACCGCGGCGCTCTAGCGGCGCGACGCTGCGAGGTGGTGGCCCCGCGGGCGCGCGGCGGCATAGAATCGGCGCCTTCGCTTTCACACCAAGGACCCGCTGCGGATGGCCAACGACGCCGGTGCCGATGCGCGCTTTCTCACGACGACTGAGATCGTCGCGCAAGCTCGCAAGAATTTGTCGGACACCGCTTGGGATTACATCTGCGGCGGCGCTGAGACCGAGACCACGATGCTGCGCAACCGTCACGCGCTCGACGCGATAGCGTTGCGGCCGCGCGTGCTCCGTAACGTCGACAGCACGGACGTGAGCAGATCGGCGTTCGGCGCGAAGCGCCGGCTGCCAGTGCTGCTCGCGCCGCTCGGCGGCATGACGGAGTTCCACGAGGGCGGCGCACTGTCCAGCGCGGAGGCGGCGCGCGAATTTGGCTGCCTCATGATGCTCAGTAGCGTCACTGAGCCGGGGCTCGAAGTCGTCGCGCCGGCGGCCGGCAAGCAGTTCATCTACCAACTCTACGTGCACGGCGACGATCGCTGGGTCGCGGACCGCGTGAAGCGCGCGGTCGACGCCGGCGCGCAGGCGTTCTGCATTACGGTCGACGTGGCCCACTACGGGCGCCGCGAGCGCAGCCTCTTACGCAGGCATTCGCTGCCGGGCCGGCCTCTCGGGTCCCCGCGCAGCGGCGAGGAGCACGCGATGCGTCTCGATTGGACGCTCATCGCGAAGCTCAAGCGCAAGCTCAAGATTCCGCTGATCGTCAAGGGGATCGCGACGGGCGAAGACGCGGCGCTCGCGCTCGAGAACGGCGTCGACGTCGTGTACGTGTCGAACCACGGCGGCCGCCAGCTCGATCACGGCCGCGGATCGATGGACATACTCCCCGAGGTCATGAGCGCGGTGCGCGGCAAGGCCAAGATCATCGTCGACGGCGGTTTCCTGCGCGGAACGGACGTCTTGAAAGCACTCGCGATGGGTGCAGATCTCGTGGGCCTCGGGCGGCTCCAAGCGCTCGCGCTCGGCGCCGCGGGCCGCGAAGGCGTCGTCCGCATGCTCGAGCTGCTCGAGACCGAGCTCACGGTGGGGATGAAGCTCCTCGGCGCCACCAAGCTCGACGAGCTCGACGGCAACCATCTCCACCCGGCCGTTCCGGTCATCCGTCCCGACCCGTTCGGTGCATTTCCGCTGCTCGGCCCGCTCACAAAACGCGACTAGCGGCGGGGCTGTCCCGCCCATGCCCGGGGTGTATGATCGGTGCCAATTCGCGGCGCGCGCAGCGCCGTGCCGCACCCAGGGGAGAACAATATGAATCGCTTCGTCACGCTGTCTCTTTGCTCGCTGCCGATCAGTCTTCTCGCGACGGCCGTGTTCGCGCAGGGGTCCGCGCCGGCGGCGACGGCACCGGCAGCGGGGCCGGACTTCTCGAAAGTCGAGATCAAGCCTCACCAAGTCGCGGGCAACGTCTATTACCTCGAGGGGCAGGGCGGCAACGTGGGCGTGCTCGTCGGCGACGACGGCGTGCTGATGATCGACGATCAATTCGCGCCGCTCACGGACAAGATCATGGCGGCCGTGAAGAAGCTGTCGGCGAAGCCAGTGCGTCTCCTCGTCAATACGCACGTGCACGGCGATCACACCGGTGGCAACGAGAACGTCGGCAAGCTCGGCATCAGCATCCTCGCTCATGACAACGTGCGTGTACGGCTCGCGAAGGGCGTGAACGGCGGGGCGCCGTCGCCCGCGGTCGCGCTGCCCGTCATGACGTTCGGTGACAAGATGGCGCTGCACCTCGACGGCGAGGACATCGAAGTCGGCAAGCTCCCGCCTGCACACACCGACGGCGATATCTATATCCGCTTCCCGAAGGCCGATGTGATTCACGTGGGCGACGTATTTCGCACCGTCGGCTACCCGGGCGTAGACGGCGGAAATGGCGGCACGGTGAAGGGCACGATCGCCGCGCTCAAGATGATCGAGGACATGGCGGGCCCGAACACGAAGATCATTCCGGGTCACGGCGTCGTCGTTTCCAAGGCGGAGGTGGCTGCATTCCGCACGGCCACGATCGAAGCGCAGAAGCGCGTCGGCGACCTCATCAAGCAAGGCATGACGGTGGAGCAGGTGAGCGCCGCGAACCCCGTCGCCGACCTCGTGCCGAAGTTCGTCACGAGCGGGCCGCCGCCTGATGCCGCCGCGACGGCGCGCTTCTATCAGCAGTTCTACGGCGCGCTGAAGAGCGAGCTCTAACGCGCCGCGCCGCGCGCGCGATCGACCTAGCTTGAGCCGGCCGCGTGTACTGATATACCGTCCGGTCGACGAGAGCGGTGAATCGCATGCCGCGCTCGCGGCCGCCGGCTGCGATGTCGTCATCGCCGAGGCCAATGCCGAACGCGCGCAGCTCGCGCCGCTCGCGTGCAGTGCGAGCGCACTCATCGGAGCGACGTTTCGCGGCGTGATGGACCGCGACTTCCTCGCGCTGTCTCCGACTCTAAGGATCGTCTCGAAGTACACGATCGGAGTCGATGACGTCGACCTCGACGCCGCGACCGCGCTCGGTGTGCTCGTCACGCACTGTCCGACAGAAGCGAACTGGGGCGGCGTCGCCGAAGGCGCGATCGCTATGATGCTCGCGTTGCTCAAGCGCGTTCGCGAGCGCGATAGGATCGTGCGCGAGGGCGGTTGGCGCGAGCCGCCCGTCTACGGTACCTATCTAGGGCGCCGAGCTGATGACGCGTACAGCGGAATCACCATCGGCATCGTTGGTCTCGGGCGTGCGGGATCGCGCGTCGCGGAGCTGCTCGCGCCGTGGCGCGTGCGTGTGCTCGCGGCGGATCCGTACGTCGCAGCTCAGCGATTCGAGCGGCTTGGTACGGAACGCCGCGATCTCGAAGCGCTGCTGCGCGAGGCCGACGTCGTGACTCTGCACTGCAACCTCACGGCCGAGACGCGTGGCCTCATCGGGCGGCGCCAACTCGCGCTGATGAAGCGCGGCGCGATCCTGATCAACACGGCTCGCGGTCGCGTCGTGGACGTCGAAGCTCTTTGCGACATTCTTGCGTCCGGCGGGCTCGCCGGTGCGGCGCTCGACGTGCTGCCCGAGGAACCTCCGGCTCGCAACTCGCGCCTCCTGGCGCTTGGCGACCGCGTCCTACTGTCGCCCCACATGATCGCCGCGAATCAAGGCGGCACGCTGGGCGCGGCGATCCCGTGGGCCACGAACGCCACGCTCGCGGCGCTACGCGGCGATTTGCCCGACAACGTTTACAATGCCTCGGCGAAAGAGAAATGGCTTGCGCGCTTCGGCGGTAAGTCCCTCCTGACAGCATGAAACGGAGCGCCGGCTCCGCCAGGGGAAACGCGTGATCCAAGTACAAGGGCTCCACAAAACGTTCGGCGATCCGAAATCCGACAAGGCCGTCAGGGCAGTCAACGACGTCACGTTCGAAGTGAAAGCCGGCGAGATCTTCGCGTTCCTCGGGCCGAACGGCGCTGGCAAGACCACGACGATTCAGATGCTCACGACGCTGTTGCGGCCGACGAGCGGCACGATCGCGATCGACGGGCTCGATCCCGTCGCGCGGCCGCTCGAAGTGCGCAAGCGCTTCGGCATCGTCTTCCAGGACCCGAGCCTCGACCAAGAGCTCACGGCCTACGAGAACATGGACCTGCACGGCGTGCTGTATCACGTACCGCGCAAGGTGCGCGCCGCGCGCATCGAGACGCTGCTGAAATTGTTCGAGCTCTGGGACCGGCGCACCTCGCTGGTCAAGACGTTTTCGGGCGGCATGCGCCGCCGGCTCGAGATCGCGCGCGGGTTGCTGCACACGCCGAAGATCTTGTTCCTCGACGAGCCGACGCTCGGTCTCGATCCGCAGAGCCGCAATCAGCTCTGGACGCACGTGAAGCACCTGAACGAGACCGAAGGCGTCACGGTGTTCCTCACGACCCACTACATGGACGAGGCGGAGCGTGTCGCGCAGCGCGTCGCGATCATCGATCACGGACGCATCGTCGCACAGGGTAGCGCGCAGGAGCTGCGCGAGCAGACCGGCGCGGATTCGCTCGAGGGAGCATTCCTGAAGCTCACCGGTACGACGATCCGCGACGAGAGCAGCACGAGCGCCGATCAAATGCGGCAGATGGCGAAAATGTGGAGCAGGGGCAGACGATGAGCGTCATTTTCGTGTTGTGGCTGCGCGAGGTGAAGCGTTACATGCGCTCGCGCCCCCAGATCATCGCTTCGCTCGGTCAGCCGCTGTTGTATCTGCTCGTACTCGGCTTCGGGTTGGGAGCATCGTTTCAGAAGTCGGGCCAGGGCAGCTATCTGCAGTTCATCGCCCCCGGCGTGATCGGCATGGGCATCCTGTTCACGTCCATCTTCTCGGGGATCGGCCTGTTGTGGGATCGGCAGTTCGGCTTCCTCAAGGAGACGCTCGTCGCGCCCGTGCCGCGGCTGCAAATCATGGCGGGCCGCACGCTCGGCGGCGCAACGGTCGCGATGATCCAAGGCACGCTCGTGCTGATCGTCTGCACGATCGCGGGCTTCCGGCCGCAGAGTTGGGCCGCGGTGCCGCTCGCGCTGCTGTTCATGGCGCTGATCGCGATCGTGTTCTCGGCGCTCGGCACGGCGATCGGCTCGACGCTGCGCGACATGCAGGGCTTCCAGCTGATCATGAATTTCCTCGTGATGCCGATCTTCTTCCTGTCCGGCGCATTGTTCCCGCTCGCGAACCTGCCGGCGGCGCTCGCGATCGCGACGCGGCTAGACCCGCTGACGTATGGCGTCGACGGGCTGCGCGGCGCGTTCATCGGGCTCGCCCACATGGGCGTGATGCTCGACATCTCGGTGCTCGCGGTCCTCGCGGCCGCGTTCGTCATGCTTGGGGCTTGGGCTTTCTCGAAGATTCAAATATGAGGTAAGCATGAGATCCACAAGACGATTTCTCGTCTCCGCCGTTTGCATCACGGGGGCGTTCGCGGCCGTCGCGCCCGCGAACGCTCATCACTCCTTCGCCGTGCACTTCGTCGCGGACAAGCTCATCACCGTGAGCGGCACCGTGAACGAGTTCAGCTTCCGAAATCCGCACGGGCTCTTGATGCTGACGGCGAAGGGCGCCGACGGCAAGCCGGAGGAATGGAAGATCGAGACGAACTCGCCGAACATCCTCCGCCGCCGCGGCTGGGATGAGAACTCGATCAAGCCGGGTGACCAGGTGCAGGTCGAGGGTTATCCGGCGCGCGACGGGTCGAGCTTCATGCGCGTCTATCGCGTGATCTACCCCGACGGCCACGAGCTCGTGGGACAGCGGCCGGACCCGACGCTCGCGCCGGGCAAGGATTGAGCGCCATGAAATCACGAACGCCTTCCGCGGCCGCACCCCGCGGCCAGTTGTGGCACATGCTGGCCGGCGCGATTGCCTGCGCCGCGGTCGCCTTCGGGTCGTCGGCCGAGCCGAAGCTCGACGGGTTCTGGGCCGCGAAGATCGAGCGCGCGCCGTCGGGCAAGGGCCTGATCGACGAGCTGCCGAAGGCGGCCGTGCTGATCAACGACACGGGCGCGGGCGAGCTCGCCGCGGGCGATTTCGGCGGGCTGAAGCTCACGGCGCGAGCGCTCGAGGAAGTGCGCAACTACGACTACAAGAAGGAGCTCGATCCCGAGAACAACTGCGTTCCTCCGTCGGTCGCCTTCTACATGCAGGCGCCGTTCCCGATGGAGATCTACCAGGGCCGCGACCTCATCGTCTTCAAAATGGAATACATGGACATGATGCGCGTCGTGTTCCTGGACGGCCGTGCGCATCCGCCCGAAAGCGCGCCGCACTCCAAGTCGGGCTTCTCAACGGGCCGTTGGGAAGGCGATACGCTCGTGGTCGAAACCTCGCACATCGAGTCCGGCACGTTCATGAACAACGGCTTCACGCACAGCGAAGCGCTGCGGCTCTCGGAGCGGTTCCGCTTGAGCCCCGACGGCGGCACGCTCTGGGCTACGCAGGTCTACGACGACAGCCAAACGTTCGCCGGCACGGCCGCGCGTTACATGGCATGGACGCGCCGCCCAGGCGAGTTCGTGTTCCCGTACGAATGCGATCCCGGCTACCGCGAATAGCCATGCGTCCGGGCGTGTCCACCTCCATGGACGCTGCGCAAGTGCGCGCCGTCACGTGAGCGCCTCCGGCACGACGGAGCGTGGCGGACGCCGCGCCGTGTGGTCGTGGGCGTTGTTCGACTTCGCGAACTCCTCGTTCACGACGCTCGTCATCACCTTCGTCTACGCCACGTATTTCACTCAGGCCATCGCGTCCGATCCGACGCGCGGCACGACGCTGTGGTCGCGCGCCATCACGATCACGGCCATCGTCGTCGCCGTGTGCTCGCCGCTGCTGGGTGCGCTCGCCGATCGCGGTGGCTACCGGAAGCGGTTCATCGGGATCGCGATCACGATCTGCGCGCTCGCGACCGCGGCGCTGTACGCGGTGCTGCCGGGTCAGGTGGTGCTCGCGTTGGCGCTCGTGATCGTCGCGAACATCGCGTTCGAGTTCTGCGAGGTGTTCTACAACGCGTTCCTGCCGGACATCGCGCCGCCCGAGCGCATCGGCCGCGTCTCGGGGCTCGGCTGGGGGCTCGGCTACGTCGGGGGCCTGCTCGCGCTGGTCGTTGCACTCGTGACGCTCGTGCAGCCGGAGGTTCCATGGTTCGGCTTCGCGCGCGAGGCCGGCGAGAACATTCGCGCAACGAATCTCGTCGTCGCGGCGTGGCTCGTCGTGTTCAGTTTGCCGCTGCTGCTCTGGGTACCCGAAGACAAATCGCACGTGTCGCCCGCCGAGCACGTGGTCCACGACACGTTCGCTCAGCTCAAGCGTACGTTCACCGAGCTCCGCGAGCACCGGCAGACCGTCCGTTTCTTGATCGCGCGGCTGTTCTACAACGACGGGCTCGTCACCGTGTTCGCGTTTGGCGGCATCTACGCGGCGGGCACCTTCGGGTTCACGATCACGCAGGTGCTCGAATTCGGCATCGTCATCAACGTCGCAGCCGGCGCGGGTGCGATCGCGATGGGGTACCTCGATGACAAGATCGGCGGCAAGCGCACCATCATCGTGTCGCTGATCGGCTTGATCGGCGCGGCCGCGGTCGCGATCTTCGCGACCTCAGCGACGGCCTTCTGGGTCGCGGGCGTGCTGATCGGCATCTTCGCCGGCCCGAATCAGTCCGCGAGCCGCTCGCTCATGGCGCGCTTCGTGCCGCCCGACAGCGAGAACCAGTTCTTCGGGTTCTTCGCGTTCTCGGGCAAGCTCACGGCGTTCGTCGGCCCCTTCCTGCTAGGCGTCCTGACGGACATCACGGGCTCGCAGCGGGTCGGCATTTCGGTGGTGATCCTGCTGTTCCTGGCCGGAATAGGTCTGCTAGCGTTCGTCGATGAGCGCGAGGGCGGCAAGGTGCGGACGAACGGCTGACGTGGCGTTAGTGCGCGGTATCCGTTTTTTCGGGTTGCGCGTCTGCGATCCAGGGGTCGATGTCGAGCACGTCGAGAGGCGATCCCGTCGTTGCGTCAATGAGAAGGGACACGTCACGGTTCTTCGCCGTCATCGGCAAGAACGCGATCCGCTCATCGGCTAGCCCGAGCTTCGCTTGCAGCGCTGCGATCTTTGCGCCGCCCTGTGGTCGTGCAGCTCGCAGCGCGGCCAGTGGTTTTCCACGGCCGATCACCTGCGCGGCTTGATCCTCGTAGCGGCTCCAGAATTCGGGGCGGCGCTCGATATCGGGTTTGCCGCCGAACACGGTTTCGTCGATTAACTTCTGGAGCCCTTCGCCGTCTGGCCGCGTCGCGACTACGAGCACTGGGCTTCTGAGCGGTTTGTCGTCGATGCGTCCCGCGTTCTGCGCGTCTGCGAGTTGCGCGAGATCGACATCGTGGTGCGCGAGCACGAAAAAGCGGTCGACGGCGAACACGGTGAAGTACGGCCGCTCGCTGTAGATCACCGTCAGGCCGTAACCCAGTGCCGCAAGCTGAAGGACCGCGATGACGCACAAGTCGAACTTGAGTCCGGGCTTGCCGGGCTTGAAAACGATGAGCGTCAGAAGCGGACCCACGACCAGATCGACTCCGATCAGCACGCGCAGAACGTTCCAGGCGCCGACCGCCTGGAAGTACGGATGCGGATACCAGAGCAAGAAGATGAGGCCACACGCCGCAGCCACGATCAGTGCGCTCACGCTCAGGTGGGTCAAGAACGCACGTTTGCGGCTGATTGCCCCCCGGCTCGCGCGTTCCGGCACCGAGTGCTCGCTAGGTGTCGCCAACGTTGTCGTGTCCATGGCCTGAAATGGAGATTTTCGATCCGTTTAGCATAGCGAGGCTCTGCGGCGCTGGCGTGTGAAGTATTTCGCAGACGCGCGCTTCCGCTGGGGCCGAGGCGGTGGGCGCCACCCCCCTCACCGCCGCCCGACTTGGAGCAAGCCTGGCCGCACGCCCCTTGGCTTCCCCTCGGGGTTCGGGCATCGTATCCGCCCTAATTCGAACGGTCGAGCCAAGTTACGACGTGTCCGACAAGAAGATTCTCTACATTTTTCCGGGCCAGGGATCGCAATACCGAGGCATGGGCTCCGACCTCGTCGAGCAGTTCCCCGTAGCGCGCGACGTGTACGCGCGCGCGAGCGCCGTCGTCGGGTACGACATGACCGAGCTCTCGTTCCGTGACCCGCGTGAGCAGCTGGGTCTCACCCGCTTCACGCAGCCCGCGCTGCTGACTCATGAGGTGGCGTGCCTAGAGGCGTTTCGCGGCCTCGTCGGCGAGCGCGTTCGTCCCGCGCTCACTGCCGGCCACAGCCTCGGCGAGTACGCAGCGCTCGTGCTCGCCGGCGCTCTGACGTTCGAGAGCGCACTCAAGCTCGTGAGCCGGCGCGGCGAGCTCATGAGCGAGCTCGGTCGTGGCGGCATGGTTGCGACGACGCTCGATTTGCCGGCTGCGACGGCGCTCGCGGACAAACACTTCTGCGGTATCGCGGCCCACAACATGCCTGAGCAGGTCGTCGTCGCGGGCGAGACCGCGGACCTCGACAAGCTCGTGGCCGAGCTCGAGGCCGCGAAGAAGCGCGCCGTACGGCTCAACACCGAAGGTGCGTTCCACACGTTCCTGATGGTCAGCGCGGCGCAGCAATTCCGCCAAGTACTCGAGCAAACCGAGTTTTCGGGAGTGCAGACCGGCGCGCTGTCCAACTACACCGGCAAGTTGCACGAGAACTCGCCCGACGCGATCCGCTCGCGGTTGTTCTTCCAGCTGTTCAACCCCGTGCAGTGGGTGAGCTGCATGAACGCTGCCCTGGATCTAGGTTTCGACACGGCCATCGAGTTTGGCGGCGGTATCGGCAAGGGCGAGGGGCCGGACGGCAAACGCCCGAACCTCGAGACGATCGTCAAGAGATGCTTGAAAGCGCGCGAGCGCGACGCACAATACCTGCCCGCCATCAACGCCGCCGCTATTCGAGCGACGGCCGAGATGCTGCTCGGAGCCTGAACTCACAGCGAAACGCGCAGGGCCGTGTCGGCCGAAGAGCTCGACACGACGCAGTACGCGCATCGCACGCACACGCTTTACACACACAGAGAAAACGCGAGGAAAACAATGGGCGCTTTCAAGGAACCCCACGGAGGGGAGCTGAAGAATCTGTATCTCGACGATGCCGGCGTGAAGGCCGAAAAGGCGCGCGCGCGCGACCTGCCGTCGTGGGACCTCAACATGCGCCAAGTCTGCGACATCGAGATGTTGCTCAACGGCGCATTCTCGCCGCTCGAAGGCTTCCTCGACGAGAAGGACTACAAGTCGGTCCTGTCGAACATGCGGCTCGCGTCCGGAGTGATCTGGCCGATGCCGATCAACCTCGACGTTAGACCTGAGTTCTCCGACAAGCTCAAAGTCGGCGACGAGATCGCGTTGCGGGACGGCGAGGGTGTGCTGATCGCCACCATGAAGATCTCGAGCATCTATCGTCCGGACAAGGCGCTCGAGGCGAAGTCCGTGTTCGGCACGAACGACGCGGCGCATCCCGGCGTGAGCTATCTTCTGCAACGCAGCCACGACGTCTACCTAGGCGGCAAGCTCCGCGGCGTCGAGACGCCGAGCCACTACGATTTCAAGCACCTGCGCGACACGCCGAAGGAGATGCGCGACCGCTTCCAGAAGCTCGGTTGGCGCAAGGTCGTCGCGTTCCAGACTCGCAACCCGATGCATCGCGCGCACCAGGAGCTCACGTTTCGCGCCGCGAAGGACGTCGAGGCGAACCTGCTGATCCAGCCGGTCGTCGGCATGACGAAGCCAGGCGACGTCGACCACTTCACGCGCGTGCGTTGCTACGAGCATCTCGTGAAAGCGTATCCCGAGCAGACGACCGCGCTGAGCTTGCTGCCGCTCGCGATGCGCATGGGCGGCCCGCGCGAGGCCGTATGGCACGCGATCATCCGCAAGAACTACGGCTGCACACATTTCATCGTCGGCCGCGACCACGCGGGCCCGGGCAAAGACAGCACCGGCAAGCCGTTCTACGGCCCTTACGACGCGCAAGAGCTGATGAAGAAGCACGAGAAAGAGCTCGACATCAGCATGGTGCCGTTCAAGAACATGGTCTACGTCGAGGACAAGGCGCAGTACTTCCCGGAGGACGAAGTCGAGAAGGGTGCGCGTGTGCTCGACATCTCGGGCACGGAGCTGCGCCGCCGGCTGCAGGAAGGCGCCGACATCCCCGAGTGGTTCTCGTTTCCGTCGGTGGTCGCCGAGCTGCGGCGCACGCATCCGCCGCGCCACAAGCAGGGATTCACCGTGTTCTTCACGGGGCTGTCGGGTTCCGGCAAGTCCACCGTCGCGAACGCGCTGATGGTGAAGCTCATGGAGATGGGTGGGCGCCCCGTCACGCTGCTCGATGGCGACCTCGTGCGCAAGCACCTGTCGAGCGAGCTCGGTTTCTCGAAGGAGCACCGCGACCTGAACATCCAGCGGATCGGCTACGTCGCGAGCGAGATCACGAAAAACGGGGGTATCGCTATTTGCGCGCCGATTGCGCCGTACGCGGCCACGCGCAAGATCGTGCGCGAGATGATCGAGCCGCTGGGCGGCTTCCTGGAGATCCACGTCGCTACGCCGATCGAGGTGTGCGAGGTGCGCGACCGCAAAGGCCTGTACGCGAAGGCGCGCGCCGGCATCCTCAAGGGGTTCACCGGCATCGACGATCCGTACGAAGTGCCGGAGAAGCCTGAGATGAAGCTCGACACCACCGAGGTCACGCCCGACATGTCGGCGCATCGGATCATCGTGAAGCTCGAGGCGCTCGGCTTCATCCGCTGACGGCGAATCTTCCGCGCCGCCCAAAGCGGCGGCGCGGCCGCATGTCGCAACGGGCGCCGATCAGCGAACGGGTGACGCAGCGGGCAGGTACGTACCGAAGTACTGGTTCAGCAAGCGGTCGTCGGGATCGAGCTCGCGCCGTACTTTGTTGAAGAACCCGAGCCGCGTGCCGAACCGCTGCGACACGAGCTCCGGCGACGCGTTGCGCGTTTGATTGAAGAACGGCATGCCCTTGTGGCTCGCCGCGAACTCCGCAAAGTCGAACACGAAGTCGTCCCAACCCTCGGTCTGAGTCGATAGCGGGCTGATCGTGAACATCGGCCCCTCGAACGACGGCGATAGCAGAGCGCTACGGTCGCGGTTGAGGCGGAAGCTCACCGCGGGCATGTCGCAGCGGAAGCCCGTGCGCGCATAGTGCTCCTTGCAGAACAACTTGTAGGAGAGCGCAGTGTTCGGGAACTCGTTCGCGGGGAACGCCCACGTCGTATACGTGAACCGTCCCTTCGCGCCGAGGCGGTAGCGACCGCTCTGCTCGACGGAATTGCTGCCCGCGCGTACGAGGGTACTGCCCATCAGCCGTTGCGCGACTTCACTCAAGCTGTCGATCAGGGGATACCGCAACTGGCGAATCGGGACCGCCATGCCGAGCGACCGTGCCGCTTCGGGCAGCGCGGAATAGACGGCCCAGTCCTTCAGGCGCCATGCGAATTTCTTGCCGGGATCGCCCTCCGCGGCGGGCTGTCGGAGCTCGAAGTAGATGCGATCGCGGAACGGCAGCAGATAGAGCTTGACGCCCGCGGACGCCGACAAGAGGCGGTTGCCGAGCTTCCCGAAGTCCTTGAATCCCACTTTGGCGGTTTGTACGGCGAAGCCTTGGATAGGCCGCACCCGTAGCGTGATTTCGTAGATGACGCCGAGCAGCCCGTAACTCAGCCGCATCAATGCGAGCAGGGTCTTCGTTTTTTCGCTTACGACGAACCGCTTGCCGTTCGGGCTCAAGACCTTGAGCTGCACCGCGTGCGAGGCGAATTGACCGACGTCGCCGGCCATCGACGCCTCGAGACCTGCGGCACACACCGCGCCGCCGACAGTGCGGCTCGCCAGATCGAACCCGCCGATGAGCTCGAGACCTTCCTCCGCTAGCACTTCGGCGAGATCGGGGAGCGAGATCCCCGGCTGGACCGTGACGGTATCCTTCTCGATCTTGAGCACGCGATTCATCGCCGAGAGATCGAGTTGCGTTCCGGCGTTCGCGGTGATGCAGCGCGTCGTCGAGCTGCCCGACCCAATCGGGCGAACCGGTGACGGATAATTCTTCCAGTCGAGGAGCACTTGCAGGATCTCGCTCGGAGCGTTGGCTTCGACCGTGACGGCGGGACCCGTGGAAGCCGCGGTGGGCGTTGCGATGCGCTTGCGCGCGACGGCGGTATTCATTCGCGGTTGTTCTCCCTAACTCTTTTCCGCCGCCGGTTCACAGGGAACGGGTTCGAAAAACGGGGAGCACCGCCGCATGGTGTTGCGTCTTGCCGGTAACCCCGCTGTCATAGGACCTTAAGTCCCGTAGACCGGAAGCTTTGCGTCCCCGGCTTTCGCCGGGTTTACCCTTCATCAGCGGGCCCGACTATCTCTCAGAAGCCCTTTCACGGCAAGCGACCATTCGACGTGCGTCACACGCCGGAACGCGAGCGCGAGATTATGTCAACCTGCCGGGACGTCGACGGTTCGGTCTTCGTCCAATGCGTCGTCGAGGAAGTGATAGATCTTGCGGCGCGCGAAATTCAGGCCCAGAGGTGTGAGCGAGTAGAAAGAGGTGCGGTGCTTATAGAGCATCGTGATTCTCTTCGGGTGGCCCGCAACTTCCCAGAGTGCGGCGCGCGAAGATTCGGGCATACAGTCATCGAACATCGCGTCGATCATCAGAATTTTCTCGGGCGCATAGTGTCCGCTGAATTTCGTCGGGTCCGCGGGACCGAAGATACCGCGGAAGAATTCGCGGTACTGGTCGAGCGACCAGCCGAACGTCTTGATCACGTGGTCCCTCACTTCGCCCGCGCGGTCGTGGCACGTTGCGAAAATGTCTGCGTAGTTCGCGGCGCCCATCATGAGCACCGCCGCTTTCACTCGCGGCTCGTTGCCGAGCAGCGTCGCCGTCACGAGCGCGCTCATGCTGAAGCCGACGAACCCGATCCGCGACGCGTCGATTTCTGGGCGCGTCTCGGCCCAGTCGATCAATCTGCGCATGTCGATGACGCTCGCGCGATAGCGTTCCGCGCTGTCGTGCGCCATCGCCACGAACTCGGCCTCGGTCTTCACGGTGCTGAGCTCATCCCACGGGAATAGCGGGGCCGTGCCATAGATCCAGATGACCTGTGTATCCTTGCCTGCGCGACGCGCGTAGCCGCTCGAGATCTTTGCGGGCGGATAGGTGCTCGTGCCCCAGATCGGCATCACGACGATGAGCTTTTTCGCGCCCGAATCGCGGCTGCGGAAATACTGACCCTCCACGAGGTTCTGCGGGTGGCCGTTGTGGCCGCTCGAGGTGAATGAGATTCCGACGATGTCGTGCGTCCGCGTCGAATCGACCGGTTCCGACAATTGCACGGAACCGGCCGGCTCGTAAGAGAACACCGGATCCGCGCTCGAGTTGGGCGAATAGGCGAACCCCGTCGGAGGCGCGAGGTTGCGGTTCACGTGCAGCACGCAGCCAGTGCACGCGAGCGTGAGCGCGAGCGCTGTCTTGTGAAGGAGCTTCGAGCGCAGCGTTTTTTTCATCGAGTCCGTGTCGAGCGATGCGCCGTCGGCGCGGCCGTGCCCGGCGCGCATTCTACCCGAGGATCGCCCGAACGGTCCGAGAGTAGGGGTTCGCGAGCCGGTTCTCTGGAAGGTGCAGACGAGCGTGGGGGCGAACCCTCACTCGTAGCGGAGCGCCTCGATCGGATCGAGCCGGGCAGCGCGGCGCGCAGGCCAGATGCCGAAGAACAGGCCGACGCCGACGCTGAATCCGACCGCGAGTCCCACGGACTCGGGCGAAACGAACACTTCCCAGCCGGCGAACTTCGACAGCGTCGAGGCCGCCCCCGAGCCGAGCGCGATTCCGAGCAGGCCGCCGAGCAGGCACAGGGTCACGGACTCGACGAGGAATTGCAGCATGATGCTGAAGCGCGTGGCGCCGAGCGCCATCCGGATGCCGATCTCGCGCGTCCGTTCCGTAACGCTCACGAGCATGATGTTCATGATACCGATGCCTCCGACGATCAGGCTCACGCCCGCGATGCTCGCGAGGAGCATGGTGAACGTTTGCTGCGCCTCCTGCTGCGTGGCGAGGAACTCGCGCCGGTCGACGATTGCAAAATCGTTCGGCTTGCCCGGCAGGAGCTTGTGCTCGCGCCGCAGCACCCGCTCGATATCGACCATCGCGCGCTCGATCGATGTGCCGTCCTCGACGCGCACGCTGATGTTGTCGAGCTGCTTGCGCCCGAGCACTCGCTGCTCGGCTGTGCGCAGCGGGATGAACGCGGAGGAGTCGGGGCTCTGATTGCCGAAGCCGCCGCCGATGCTCGCGAACACACCGACTACCTCGAAAGGCTGGCCGTTCACGGACAGAGTCTTGCCGAGCAGCTTGTCGGCGTCCGTCTCGAGACGCTCCGGGATCTCCGCTCCCAGCACGACCACGCGTCTGCGTTCCTCATCGTCCGTGAGGTTGAAGAAGCGACCCTTCGCGAGCTTGTAGTTGAAGATCTTGGCGTATTCGAACGTCGTGCCGCTGAGCCGCGCATTGGTGTTGAGGCTGTCGAGCTTGAGCTGCCCGCGGCTCTGCATCTCGGGCACGACGGCGTCGAGGTAGTGGCTGTCGCTGCGCAACGCGTTCGCGTCGTCGATGATCAGCGTCTGCCGATCACGCGACACGCCGCCGGCAAAGAAGTTGGAAGCGTTGACGGTCAGAATGTTTGCGCCGAGCGAAGCGATTTGGTCGTCGATGCGCTTCTGCGCGCCTGCGCCGGCGGCGAGCATCGTGATCACCGCTCCGACCCCGATGATGATGCCGAGCATGGTGAGCGTCGCGCGAAACAGGTTCGCGCGAATCGACTGTAGCGCGACGATGACGATCTCACCGAACAGCATGGAGCACGGCTTCCAGGAAGTCTCGAGGAGGCTACGCTACGCTAGCAGGTGGTCTTGGGGCGTCAAGGGTCGACGCGCTGAATTTTTCTGGGGTCGCCGCCCCGTGGGCACCTAGAAGCAGTCGCGGCACTCGCGCCATGGGCGCACGCTTTTGGGCCGGGACTGCGGCGCGCAAACGGCGTCCCTTTTTTCTGCGCTGACTGCGAACTCAATTCGTTGCGGCTCTCCGTTTCGTCGTATAGATTCGACCCATGCAGGTCGTGCGAAAGATCCAGGCCGCGAGCTTGCGCGAGCAAGTCGAGGAGCTGCTGCCGGGATGGAGGCAGTGGTATCCGAGTCTGTTCGACGCCGCGTGCGATCTCGGTCTGATACGGGCCCGCGTCTGCGACCCTGGCAGTCTGCTCTTGAGCCACCGGCACGCCGAGGTGCGGCGCGAGGCCGAAGAGGCGCATCGCGAGAAGTGGGGCGTTTCGCCGGACGAGTCTCCCGAGAAATGAGCGCTCCGCAAGGTCGCCCTCCGTTCCCGCCGTTCACCGAGGAAACCGCCAAGATCAAGGTCAAGGCGGCGGAGGATGCGTGGAACACTCGCGATCCGGAACGCGTCGCGGGCGCGTACACGGACGACTCGGTGTGGCGCAACCGTGACGAGTTCATTCGCGGCCGCGCCGAGATCACTCGCTTCCTCGAGCGCAAGTGGGCGCGCGAGCTCGATTATCGATTGCGAAAGGCGCTGTGGGCATTCACCGAGCGGCGCATAGCGGTGCGCTTCCAGTACGAGTGGCATGACGGCGCGGGCCATTGGCACCGCTCCTACGGCAACGAGCTCTGGGAGTTCGCCGACAACGGCTTGATGCGCAGGCGCGAAGCGAGCATCAACGACGTGAGGATCGCCGCGGACGAGCGGCGCTTTGCGAGCCCGACCTGGGCGACGGACGAGCTACCGCTGCGCTGAGTCGCTCGTGAGCTCGCGACGCAAGTTCTCGTCGAGGAATGCGGCGACGATTTCGGTGCGCTTCGCGTCATAGAACTGATCGCCGCCGTGCACGGCGCCGTGGACGACCACGAACGCCGCGTCGAGCCCGCGCTCGTCGTAGGCGCCCTGCAGCTCGTGCGACTGGTTGATCGGCATCTGCGGATCTTGGTCGCCGTGCAGCAGCAGCAACGGAGGATCCGAGGCGTCGAGCTGGAAGACGGGGCTTGCGAGGCGCGCAACAGTCTCGTTCTCCGCCGGTGCGGCGCCGAGCAGCGTCTTGAGCGACGGCTCGCGGATGTTGAGCCCGAACGGCGTCGACTGCTTCAAGATCGTCGTGAGGTTCGACGCACCGAAGTACGACACGATCGCCTGCACGTCCGATGACGTGCCGTCGTGGTCGCCGAGCGTGCCTTCGAGCTCGCGATGACCGTTCGTGACGCCGACGAGCGCCGCAAGGTGGCCCCCCGAGGAGGCGCCGAGAATGCCGATGCGTGTCGCGTCGAATCCGTAGCGAGCAGCCTGCGACCGCAGAAAGCGTATCGCGGCCTTGATCTCGTGAACCTGGCCCGGGAATGGGGCAGCGGACGCGGGGCTGAAATCGAGGCTCGCAATGGCGAAGCCGCGCTCGACGAGCGCGGTCAACGGCATCGGCTCTTTCGATCCGCGTTCCCAAGCACCGCCGTGCACCCAGACGAGCAGCGGCGAGCCGGTCGTGCCGGCGAGCTGATAGAGATCGAGCTTGAGTGACTTATCCGCAACGCGCGCGTATTCGACGTCCGCCGTTTTTTCGATGGTCGCGGCGACGGCGGTGCCGAAAAAGAGCGCGGTGGCTAGGAGCACGAGCGAGTACCAGGCGTTCGAGCGAGCGTTCATCGTTCTTGTCTCGGTAGGCGCGTGGGTTCCGCGGGCGCGCCCACTATACCCATTGCTCGCGGCGTTGGGCCAGCTGCGAGCGAAGACCGAGAGCGACGGACGCGCGGGAGTCGGCGTTTGCGTCCAACGGCGGTCGCCGGGTCGCGATAATCCACGGTCCTGTCCACATCATGCGCGAGGCCAGTCGGCCGGCGACCGTTCGCGGCTTGCGGTTGGCGCTCAATCTTCGCGAACCGCAGCCGCATGAGGTGGCAACAGCTTGATTACGCTCGGGTACGCGGAATTTGACGCTTTTTTGACCAAGTCAATACGACGCGAGAGCGCTGCTCGCGCGGACGAATACTTTCAAGTCGTTGTCCACAGTGTTATCCACAGAATTTGTGGACAGCGCTCTACGGGGGAAGTCGAAGGCAGAACCGTGCCGAGCGCCTCGGACGACTAGCGGCCCGGTGCGCGTAGACGGTAGGTGACCTGCAGGCGCACGTGGCGCTCGGTTGCGTCGAGAACCGGCGAGTAGAACGACCAGAGGTCCCGGTGCGAATCGATCTCAAGCCATTCGACGCCGCCGCTGAGCTGCTTCGTGCGCTCGTAACGATAGCCGAGCGTCCAAGCGTGTCCGTCGTCGGAGTACTCGCGCGGGAGGGAACCCTCTCGATACATCTCGAATTCATCGTAGCGCAGGGACAAGCGATGGGATCCATGCACGAGACGCGTGAGCAGGAGGAACCGAGAGTCGAACCGGTCCTCCACGAGCTCCGAGAAGGCGGAAAGCGTGCCGGTCGAGCCTGCACCCTTGATCCAGTCGGTGTCGCCGTTCATCCACTGTGCGATGAGGCCAATCTGCCCGGGCAGGCTCGCCTGCACTCCGACGTGAGTGAATGCGGTGCCCCAACCCCATTGGCCGTTCGCGAACGAGTAGGGGTCCGCGCGGTTGTCATACCGCGCGACCTGCACGAGGACGCGTTTCGCGTACCGCCATTCTGCACCGACGTATGCGCCGGGCTCGTGGTCGATCTCCTCGAAGGGCTCCACCGATTGCGGCGTGTACCCGACGATCGTCGCCGGTCCGGTCCCAAGTCGGCATCGGCGGCATCGGCAGACGGTCGCCGAGCCGTGTCTGGCGGTCGTGCAGCGACCACCCGCGCCAAAAGAGCAACGTTCCGGCGGGGTCGTTGCCGTAGAACGCCCCGGCGAACGCGCGCAGCTCGTGCGGCGAGCCTGCGAAACCGAGCCGGCGGCGCAGCGACCATTCGGCGCCGATCGGGCGGATCTCTTCGCCGAGCCAGGTGTTGATCGCGGAGTACGAATAGGTGAAGGGGCTGTGCCAGCCGAGCTCGTTGTTTTCGAGCGATAGCGGAGGGTAGAACGCGCCGAACCGCACCTGTTGCTGATTGCTCGACTTTGGAATCGGGCGCCAGTCGATGAACGCTTCGCTGAGGTCGACGCCCGATGACGCATCGTCGAGGTAGTCGCCGATGACAGTGGCCGTCAGCGTCGGAGAGATGCGGCCGCGATATTGGGCGAACAGCCGAGCGGAGACGAACCCATCGTTCGACTCCGCGTAGCGCAGCTTGCCGAGGCCTCCTTCCGTCCAAGGACCGAGGTCGCTATCGGCCGCGACGTACCCCGCGTCGATCTCGAGCTGCCACTGATGGCGGTCGCTCGCATCGTCGGCGAGCGCGGCGTGACTCAGGATCGCGGCCGCGGCGCTGAGCGCCGCGCGGTTCAGTATTTTTCCCACGTGAGACTCGAGCTGCCTTGGTCGTAGTCGGGCAGGAGCTTGCCTTCGAGCTGGTAGGTCTTCGTGACGTCGTCCGACGCGGTGATCGTCAGCGGTTGGTCGGCGGGAAGGTCGCTGGGCTTGAGGCGGGGCGTCCAAACGTGCAGCGCGTAATCCCCGGCGGGCAGCGACTCCAGCGCGAGCGCGCCGTTACGGTCGGTGAGGGCGTAGTGCGGCGTATCGACGACGAGGATGTAGCCCAGCATGCTGTCGTGAATGTTGCAGCCGAGCACGACGAGGCCGGGCGTTTCGAACAACAGCGGCGGATGCGCGTTGCCCTTGTAGAGACCGAACTCGAACGTCTTTGCGTCGGAGAACGAGTAGACGTGATGGCTCACCACGTCGTTGTTTGGAAACAGCACGGACGTGCCGGCTTGCACGATCAACACGTGCGGCACGAATGCGTTGTGCGCTTGATCCATCGTCGCCGTGGGCGCGTCGTGTACCGACGTGGCCGTCGCGTGCCGAGCAGGGTCGCTCGCGACCGCGTAGACCGCGACACCGGCGACGGGCTGGCCGTGGTTGTCGACGACTTTGACGTGCAGGGTGCCCGCGCAGGCCGGAGCCGCCACGCAGACCGCCAGGAACCACACGGCGTGCAGCCTGGTGAGAGACTCGCAGTCTGCGCTCGTCATCCGGAGCTCGCGAATTAGGTAAGCGAAGCAACATGTTAGAAGGCTTGCACGGCTCTCAACCGTGATCCGTCGCACACTCCCGCTGCGCCCCGACCCGTAACATCGCGAACGGGTTAGCGCTTTTCGCCGATCGCCCGTCCGGGCGGGTGGAGTACGGCGTCCGATGCGGCAGTTCAGCTTCAGGCACAAGGTCCTGCTCCTCGCCATCGCGATCGTGCTGGCGAGTCAGATTCTTACGGTGTTCCCCGTCCTCGACGCGATCAGGCGCGACGTCGACGAGCGCGCCGAACGTACCGTGCGCCTCGCAGGCCTGTTGTTCGACGAGCAAATGAGCAGTCGCGCCGAGCAGCTGCTCACGACGGTCAACGTCCTCGTATCGGACTACGGCTTCAAGCAGGCCTACGCGGGCGGCGACCACCCGACGATTCGTTCCGCGCTGATCAATCACGCGGCCCGCGTGCACGCGACGGTCGCCGTCTTGCTCGATCTCGACGGCGGCGTCGTCGTGAGCTCCACGGATGCAGCGACCGCCGCGTGCGGCTCGTTCACACCGCTGCCTCAGGGTGCTTCGCTCGAGACCGTGAGCCACCGCGTCGTGGATCTGTGCGGTGTGCCGTATCAGACCGTGACCGTCCCGCTGCGGGTACCCGTGACGCGCGCTTGGGTGATGCTCGGTTTTCCGATCGACGACGCGCTCGCGACGCGCCTCCAAGGTCTCACGGGCCTCGCGGTGTCGTTCGTGCGTTTCAATGGCGGCGTTCCGCAGATGCTCGCGTCGACGCTGCCGCGCGACGAATACGGCGCATCGCTCGCGGGTCTCGACGCCGGCCGCTACGAAGCACAGCGCACCGGCACGGCGCAGACTGGCTTTCTATCGCTGCTGCGCCCGTTCTTGAGCAATGCGAGCGACGTGCATGTCGTGTTGCAGCTTTCGATGGCAGAGGCGACGCAGTCGTACCGAAAAATCCGCGACATCCTGCTCGTGATCACGAGCCTGTCGCTCGTGCTCGCGATCGGCGGCTCGTTCTGGCTCGCGAAGACGGTGACACGGCCCGTGCAGACCCTCGTGGCGGCTGCCCGTCGCATGCGCGAGGGCGTGTACAACGAGGAAATCTCGGTACGCTCCTCCGACGAGCTCGGCGAGCTCGCGGGCAGCTTCAACGCGATGCAGCAGGCCATCGCCGATCGCGAGCGGCACATCTATCACCAAGCCCACCACGACAGCCTGTCGGGACTGCCGAACCGGGAGCTGTTGATCGGCCAACTGCGCGGCGCGATCGAAGGGACGACCACGATGAGCGTGGTGAGCTTCGCGCTCGACCGTTTCGACGGCATCGTGTCGTCGCTCGGGCATCGCGCTGGCGACGAGGCCGTGAAGCTCGCCGCGGGAATGCTGCGCGAGCGTTTGGGCGAGGGCCAGGTGCTCGGTCACCTCGGCGGCCAGGAGTTCGTAGTCGGGTTGCCGGGCTTCGATGCGCAGCAGGCGACGCAGTGGATCGACTACCAAGCGGATCGGTTGCGCAATGGAGTGCGTGTCGACGGCGCCAATATTTCCTTGCAAGCGACGGCGGGAATCTCGTGCTATCCAGAGCACAGCCGCGACCCCGCGGAGCTGTGCCGGCGCGCCTCGAGCGCGCGCGCGGACGCACTCGCGCGCCACGAGACGAGCGCCGTCTATCGCTTGGGTCAGGAAGAAAAGTCGCTGCGCCTGATCCGGATCGTCGGGGATTTCCCTCTCGCGCTCGAGCGCAACGAGCTGCGGCTCGCGTTCCAGCCGAAGGTCGACTGCCGCACGCGCGAGCTCCACGGGGCCGAGGCGCTCGTGCGCTGGCAACACCCGGAGCTCGGGCTCCTGATGCCCGATGCGTTCGTGCCGGCCATCGAGCAGACCGGCGGTATCGCCCACCTGACGCGTTGGGTCCTGCGCGAGTCGGTGAAGCGCGCGGCCGCGTGGCGCGACCAGGGCGTGCGCGTCTCGATTGCCGTGAACATCTCCGTGGACGACCTCGTCGACGAGTACCTGCCGTACTACTTGCTGGACCTCGTGAAGCAGCACGGGCTGGCGCCCCCGCAAGTCACGCTGGAAGTCACCGAGAGCGCCATGATGCACAACGTCCACAAATCGCTGGCCGTCGTCACGTGCATCCACGAGCTCGGCTTCCGAATCTCGATCGACGACTTCGGTACCGGCCAGTCCGCGCTGGCGCAGCTGAAGCGCTTGCCCGTCGACGAGCTGAAGATCGACAAGTCGTTCGTCTTCGGAATGCAGGACCGGAAGGACCAAGCGATCGTGCGTGCGACGATCGACCTCGCGCATCAGCTCGGCTTGAGCGTCGTGGCCGAAGGCGTCGAGAACGCCGAGGCGCTCGAGCGGCTCGCGGAGTTCGGCTGCGAGTACGCGCAGGGTTATCACATCGGCAAGCCGCTCGCGCCCCAGGACTTTCTGACGTGGCTCGCGCAGTGGCATGCGGGCAAAGCTAGCGGTGTCGTGCCGTTTGCCCCGCGCGACTCGCGCGGACAGCCGGTCTAGGCCCGGAGCCCCGGGGCGAATCCTCCCAACGCCTCCGCATCGACCCTCGTCGGAATATCCAACGTCGGCATCGGTCTAACCGCTCGCCCGAGGCGGCCGTGTAGAATACCGCCTCTTTGGAAGCTCGCCCGGACCCTCGATGCCGCAGATGATTATCGCGAACCGCCTGGTCGACGGCGTCGTCGTGTTTTTGGCACCTGGGGACGAGTGGAGCACCGCGATCGCGGCCGGTGCCGTAATCGACGATGAGGCCGAGGCGCAGCGCTTGCTGGGCGTCGCGAAGCAGCACGAGGCCCGGTGCCTCGTCATCGATCCGACGCTGATCGCGGTGAAGGTCGAGAACGGCCAGCCGAAGCCGACCGAGATACGCGAGGCCATCCGGGCTTTCGGGCCCACGGTCCGCACCGATCTCACGGACGTCGACCAGCCCATGCTCGACCGCGGCAGCGCCTCGGGCGACCGGGGTGCCCGGGCGCGGAAGAATACGAAGGGATAGGTGGAAGTCGATGTATCGCTACGATGAGTTCGACGAGCAGTTCGTCGCCGAGCGCGCCGCTCAGTTTCGCCGTCAGGTGAAGCGGCGGCTCGCGGGCGAGCTCACCGAGGACCAGTTTCGGCCGCTACGGCTGATGAATGGTCTGTATCTGCAGCTTCACGCGTACATGCTGCGCGTCAACGTGCCCTACGGCACGCTGTCATCGAAGCAAATGCGCTGCTTCGCCCACATCGCGCGCAAGTACGACCGCAACTTCGGTCATTTCACGACGCGCCAGAACATTCAATACAACTGGATCAAGCTCGAAGAGGCCCCGGACATCATCAAAGCTCTCGCCGACGCCGAGATCACGTCGATCCAGTCGTCGGGTAACTGTGTTCGCAACATCACGTCGGACCAATACGCGGGCTGCGCCAAGGACGAGCTCGCCGATCCGCGTATCTACTGCGAGCTGTTGCGCCAGTACTCGTTCTTGCACCCCGAGTTTTCGTACTTGCCGCGCAAGTTCAAGATCGCCGTTACGGGTTCGCCCAACGACCGCGCGGCCGTCGCCGTGCACGATATCGGCCTCCGGATGCACAAGAATGAGCACGGCGAGATCGGGTTCGAGGTGCTCGTCGGCGGCGGCCTCGGGCGCACGCCCTACATCGGCCAGACGATTCGCAAATGGCTCGCGCCGGAGCACCTGCTCTCGTACGTCGAGGCGATCTTGCGCGTGTACAACATGCTCGGGCGGCGCGACAACATCCACAAGGCGCGCATCAAGATCATCGTGAACCAGATGGGCATCGACAAGTATCGCGAGCTCGTCGACAAAGAGTGGGAGCTCACGAAGAACGGCGCGCTCAAGGTTCCGGACGAGGAGATCGAGCGCATCGACAAGTATTTCGCGCCGCCCGCGTACGAGAAGCTCGTGGACCTCACCGCGAAGCTCGCTGCGGAGCGCAAGGCGGACCGCGCGTTCGATCGATGGATGCGCGGCAACGTCATCGAGCACAAGGTGCCGGGTTACGCGATCGTCAACGTTTCACTGAAGGCGCCTGGCCGAGTGCCGGGCGACATCACGGCCGACAAGATGGACGCGGTCGCCGATCTCGCCGATCGCTACAGCTTCGGCGAGATCCGCGTGAGCCACCGCCAGAATCTCGTGCTCGTCGACGTGAAGCAGAGCGACCTGCAGCAGCTTTGGCGCGAGCTGTTCGCGCTCGAGCTCGCGACGCCGAATCTCGGTCTCTTGTCCGACATCATTTGCTGCCCGGGCCTCGATTATTGCGCGCTCGCGAACACGCGCTCGATCCCGATCGCGCAGGACATCAGCCACGCGTTCACGGACCTCGACGAGCTGCAGAGGATCGGCAACTTCACGATCAACATTTCGGGCTGCATGAACGCGTGCGGGCACCACCACGTGGGTCACATAGGCATCCTCGGCGTGGACAAGCGCGGCGAGGAGTTCTTCCAGCTCACGCTCGGCGGCTCGTCGGATCAACACGCGTCGCTCGGCGACCGTCTCGGCCCGGGCCTGCCGCAGGCCGAGGTGCCGGGCGCGGTCCGCAAGATCGTCGACACGTACCTCGAGATGCGCGCCCACGATGAACGGTTCATCGACACGTACCGGCGCGTCGGCATCGAGCCCTTCAAGGGCGCCGTGTACGGCGCCGAGGCCCGGACGCACTGATGGCTCTGGTCAAGGCAGGCAAGGTCGTCGAGGACACGTTCTTCGACGCGAGCGGGGCGGACGCGATTCCGGCGTCGGGCGCCGTGATCGTGAGCTTCGATCAGTGGCAAGCGCAGCGTGACGCGCTGATCGCGCGCGGCGCGCCGCTCGGCCTCCGGCTGCACAGCGACCAGTCGCCCGAGCTGATCGCAGACGACGCGCAACGGTTCGCGTTGATCGCGCTCGAGTTTCCGAAGTTTCGCGACGGCCGCGCCTACTCTTACGCGCGCTTGCTGCGCGAACGCTACGGTTTCAAAGGCGAGCTGCGAGCCGTCGGCGACGTGCTGATGGAGCAGCTGTTCTTCATGCTGCGCACGGGATTCGACGCGTTCGATTTGCAGCAGAGCCCGGATCCGGTCGCGGCGTTCCAGACCGCGATGGCGGATTTCAGCGTCTGGTATCAGCCGACGGGCGACGGCCGCAAGACCGCTCTTCAGCTGCGGCTCGGCCGCAGGTGAATGCGCCCGTCATGGGCTGCCTAGCAGCTCGCAGAGGGCCGTGACGAGCGGCTTCATGGAGTAGTTGTCGTCGGGCATCGTGTCGACGCGGATTCCCGCGGCCGCGAGCTCGGCGCTGACGACCGGGCCGATCGCCGCCACGCGCGTCGCTGCGAGGCCCTTGCGCAGCTTTTCCTCGAGCTTGCGATCACGCGCGAGATTGCGCAGACGTTGGATCTGCGCCTTGCTCGTGAAGGCGATCGCGTCGATCTTTCCCTGGGCCATCTGCTCGACCAGGTCCAGGACTCGCTTGTCGTCGGCCGCGGAGGCGTAGACGTACGGTGCGACACAGTCGGGCTCGATGCTGCGTCCACGAAGGTATTCGACGAGCCTGGTGTCCTGATCGGCCGCGTAGAGCTGTAACGCGATGCGCCGCTGGGGAATCTCGATCGTCTTCAGCGTGCCGATGAGGCCGTCGGTCGTCGGCTCGAGTGCCTCGAGCTCCGCCTCGAGATCGAGCTTGCGCAGCGCCCGCTTCGGTTTGGGACCGCGCGTGAGCTTGCGCGTTCTGCGCAGCGCGCCGTGGAAGTCGCCCTCGATGCCCGCGCGGCGTGCGGCGGCCACGAGCCGCTCGATGCCTTCGCCCGTGTAAAAGATGATGAGGTCGTCCGACGGCATCGAGATGCGCCGCTTGATCCACGCGATGACTGGGGTCTGGTCGGCCGCATCGTGGATGCCGACGAGCGGGCAGCGAACGACGGTCGCCCCGCGTTTCTCGACGAGGTTCGCGAGCACGTCGAGCTGACGAGCTTCGGGCAGCGCGATCACGCGTCCCGCGAGCGCCCGGTCCGCGTCGACCGATGGTTGCGTCACCCGCGCCTCCGGTGCGCGCGTCAGTTCGCGCTTTCGGCGACCGTTTGCACCGGGGTCGCGGCCGGGGCTGCGGGGTCGGGCGGCGCATTGATCGCGCGCAGCCGCGGGAACTTCACGACGGTACCGGGGTTCACGCGGTCGAGATTCAAGTCGGGGTTGTACTGGCGCAGCAGCCAAACCGGAACCTTATACGTGCGCTCGGCGAGTAGCCACAACGATTCGCCCGGCTTGATCACGTGGTTTTCGGTCTCTGCGATCTGGTATGCCATGAAAAACTCGTTCTGGCGCTGCTGCTGGTACGCGACGCGGCGCTGCTCGAACGTCGGCGCGTCGATCCGCGAGAAGTCGAGCGTGAGCATCTGGCCGATCTCGACCGCCTCGCGATACTTGATGCCGTTCAGGTCGCGCAGCCGCTGCGTCGGCAGCTCGAGCCAGTCCGCGTAGTGACCAAGCGTCTCGAGCGCTTGCACTTGAATCTGATTCGCGGCCGTCACGGAGTAGTCGCTCGGGTCCGCCGCGAGCTCCACTTGCGTGCTCGCAAGGGCATTGACCGCGCTCACGTCGGCCTCATCCGCGAGTTCGCTCGACGCGTCGGCGGGCTCGTCCTCGGCGGAGACGGCCGGTGCGAGGGCTGCTTCGAGCTCGTCGGAGCCGATCACGTTCGCCGCGGCTCCGGCCGGAGTCGGCGCGAGGACGGCCGCAGCCGACGTGATCGCCACCGCGGCCGGCGTGTCGTTCGCCGCGAGCACGGCCGCGGGCTCGATCTCTTCGTTACCCGGCACGCGCAGCGTTTGCCCGACGACGATGAGATTGCCGTTCTTGATCGAGTTCGCGGCGAGCAGATCGCCAGGTGCGACTCCGAGCCGCTTCGCGATCCGGGCGATGCTGTCGCCGCTCCGGACCGTATAGGTGCCCGGCGCGCCGGCCGGCACGACGGACGACACGGGCGGTTGCGCTTCGGGCTCGTCGCTCGCGAGCAGCGTCGGCGCGGCCGTGCTGCCTTGGGCGTCCACCGGCAGGTTGATCAGCTGGCCGACGCGGATCATGTCTTTCGCACCGAGCCCGTTCACGCGCATCAATGCCGCGAGGCTCACGTGGTATTCGGTCGCGATCTGGGACAGCGTGTCGCCGCGCCGCACGCGGTGCTGCTGATCCTGCCGCTGCTGCGCGAACCGCTCCTTCGCGTCGATCGCCGCGAGCAGGTCTTCCGCGACCGCGAACGTGTCGTGGGGCACGCGGAGCCTGAAGCCCTTCGGCACGAGCTTGTCGCCGCCCCAAACGCTGTCCGCGAGCGCCGGGTTGAGCTCGCGCAGCGTGCCCTCGCGCAGGTTCAGCGCGTCCGCTAGCGTGTCCGGTGTCACGAAGTCAGGGACGACAACTACGCCCGTGTCCGACGGGTCGTTGATCTTGATGCCGGGGAAGTACTTATCGGGGTGCGTGTCGACCTCGAGCGCTGCCAGAAACGCCGTGTAGAAGTTGCGCGAAGCAAACTGGAACGAACGGCTCTGATACTTGCGCACGATCGTCGCGATGTCCGTGGTCTTCTGCTGCAGCACCGCGCGGCGCATGCCCGCGACGCCATGATTGTAGGCCGTCAGCGCGAGCGGCCACGTCTCGACGTTGCTGTAGTTCTCGGCGAGCAGCAGAACCGCGCCGTCCGTCGCGAGGAACGGATCGCGGCGCTCATCGACGATGTGATCGATCCGCATGTAGCGGACGCCGGTCGAACGCATGAACTGCCACATGCCGGCGGCGCCGACTTTCGAGTATGCGGTCGGATCGAACGACGACTCGACGTGCGGCAGCGCCGCGAGCTCGCGCGGCAGGCCCTGCTTGTCGAGCGCCTCGTAGATGTAGGGCTTGTAAGTGCCGGAGCGGATCAGCCCGGCGCGGAAACGATCCGCTTGACCGAGCTGGAAGCGCACACGCCCAACGGCGGCCTTGAGCTCCGAATTGCTCACGCCCTCGGGGAACATCGCGAGCACGCGCTGCTCCTCGGCGTTGAGATTCTGGCGCGCGCCCGTGCCGAGTTTCGCGACGATGTCTCGATAGGTTTGGATGCTGCGCTCGACGCGCCGGCGGCGCTCGCGCGGGCTCAAGTCGTCCTCAACCTTGATCGTCTGGTAAACGACGTCCATGAGTAGGTCGTCGTGGATGAAGCCCGAGTGCGTGTCGACCTCGGTGTAGACGCGAGTCCAGAACTGCACCTGCGGCTCGAGCTCCGCGGGGCGCGGAAACAGATTCTCTTGTGCGTGGGCAGTGACGACACCGAGGAGAACGCCGGCAAATGCGGCAAAGACAGCGGCGGTGGCGCGGCGCGCTCTGTTCATGACTTCCCTTTACTTCTCTCAGCCGCCGGCACGTCCGTGCCGGGGCTGTAATTCAGCCGGATTATGTGCATCGACTACGGTTCCGTCCCGGACCCAGTTCACGCCCGGGAGAGGTCGGCTCGCGGCCCGAAGATCGATGCGGGGTCTGTGGCCTTTCTCTTTTGTTTCTATCGGCTTGCGCGGCGAAAGTACCGCAGTGCTCGAACCACGTCAAACCCTAAGGGTCAGCTCAGGGGGAGCATGACATGGGCGCGGAAGCCGGGGCGCGCGGCGAGCCGGCTTTGCCACGCTCGCAGATGGCCGAGCTCGGGGCGCTCGACGCCCTCGAGCGCGAGCCAGCGGTATAGGGTCGCGCCGACTGGGATATCGCCCATCGAGAACGTCGGGCCCGCGACGAAGTCGTTCTTTGCGAGATGATCGTCGAGCAGAGCCGCGGCGCGGTTGGCCTCGTCGGTCGCCCCGGCTACGGCTTTCAGGTCCGGCCCCGAGGCCGGCGTGCGGACGAGATTCCAGAATACGATCGAGACCGGGCGTATCAGCACCGACAGCTGCCAGTCCATCCACCGCTCGGCGTGCGCGCGCGTCTCGAGCGACGTGGGACAGAGCGTGCCCAAGCCCGTGTTTCGCGGCAAGGTAACGTACGATCGAGTTCGATTCCCACAAGCTGAAGTCGCCGTCCTGCAGCAATGGCACCCGGCCATTCGGGTTCAGCGCGAGGAACCACGGCTCGTTGTTCTTTCCGTGCGCGAGCCCGGCGTCGACACGTTCGTACGGGACGTCGAGCTCGGCGAGGCACCAGAGCACCTTCTGCACGTTGACCGAGTTGGTTCGCCCCCAGATTCGCAGCATCGTTTTTAGCGCCTCGTGAGCTCGCGAATGATGCGTTCATGCGCTGGGAACGCTGCCGCGAGCTCGTCGCCGGGCGGCATCTCGAAGTCCGCGAAGTCGAATCCCGGTGCGACCGTGCAGCCCATGAATGCCCAAGCGCTGCCCGGGGCAAGCCGCGCCGCTTGCCAGCATCCGGCCGGCACGACGCACGCCGGCTCGCCGCTCGCGAGGTCGTTCGTGAGCACGTGCTTCTCGTGGCGGCGCGCTGCGTCGATCGTGTGAAGCTCGAGCGGACCGCCCGCATACAAGTGCCAGACCTCGTCGCTCCAGCGGACGCGATGAAATGCGGAGAAGTCGCCGTCGGCCAGTAGGAAGTAGATCAACGTGCTGCCGGAGCGGCGCGCGCCGCGTCCTGCGTCGACGCCGGGGTGCTCGAGTGTGACGTCGGAGCGAAAGACTTCGCGGAAGTAGCCGCCTTCGGGATGCGGGCGGAGCTGGAAACGCTCGACGATTGTTCGGACGTCCTGCATTCGTTCACTGCCAAAGTCGTGGAAAAGGTCCGTGTTATTCTCGCACGACGCATGAGCATCTGCCGACTCAGCACGACCACTCTCATTCCGCGCGCGAAGGCCGCGCCGCGCTAGTCCGCAGATGCGAGCAATGCTCAAGTGGTCGTTCTTCTTGATCGTGCTGCTCGCGGCATTGGCCGTCGTGCTGCTGTCCGCGTCGATCTACACGTTTCACCGGCTCACCGACGAGACGCTGATCGCAGAGCTGCGCTTCGATCGGAGCGGCGAGCGCCAATACGCCGCGCACTTGCGCACCGGCGATCGGTGCGAGGAGCGTGACTACCCGATCTACGGCGATCAGTTCCGCGTCGACGCCGAGTTCCTGAAGTGGAAGTACTGGGCGCTGTTGTTCGGCCTCGATTCGCAGTATCGTCTCGAGCGGCTCGAGGGTCGCTACGCCTCGACCGCCGAGCAGAACACCCAAGCTAAGCTCGCGCACGACTTGGCCGAGGGCACCGCGCTCGACATCGTGGACGTCGCGGGTGCGCTCGGCAGTTGGAATTTCCTGATCGACGCCACGTACGGCAGCTCCACGTACGAAGACATCGATTCGGCGAACCTCTATTACATCTACCGAACGCAGACCGGCATCATCACGCGCACGATGCCTCGCCCCATCCCCGTGACCGGCTCGCCGCTGGAGGTCCAGATCGACCACGCGTGCGGCGGCGACGCGCCGGTCTGGGAGCGCGTGACGAAGTGGACCGACGATCGCGTCGCCGACGCTCTGGGGCTTCTGCCGCCATAGCCTCGAGCGCTTCACGCTCGACGCCAATGCCCGATAGACTACGGTTATCGCACGCGGGCGCCCGTAGCTACTACGCTCGCCACCGCGGCTCGCATCATCTTCATCCGGGGGGTAAGTCATGGTGAACAGGAGTCTCTCGATCATCGGCGTCGTGGCGCTCGCGTTTCTCGCGGGCAGAGGCAGCATCGACATCTCGAGCGTCGGCACCGCCGTCGCGGCCGAGAGCGGTACGCTGACGGCGCTCGACTACCAAGAGATCACGCAGCTCATCAACCGCTACGCCTACGGAATCGACACCTGCGGCGGGAACGGCTACGACTACGCGAACGTGTTCACGGCCGACGGGCAGTTCATCGACAACAACTCGGACGCGGGTTACGCCGCCGGGGGGCGCGTGCTCGCGAAAGGCCGGGATGCGCTCGCCGCGCTCGTCGGCGGGGGCTCGAAAGGGTGCAAGACGAAGCTCGTTTGGACCGACTGGAGCCACCTGATGCTCAATCACGAGATCACCGCGACGCCCGAGGGCGCGAAAGGGCGCATCTATCTCGTGCAGCTCGGAATGCGCGGACCCGGCAGCGTCGATCGGCACGGCGGCTATGAGGACGTGTACGTGCGCACGCCCGAGGGTTGGCGCATCAAGTCGCGCACGCACGTCCGCAACAAGGCATGGCATGCGCCGGACCTGCAAACGCCGGATTTGAACTAGCGAGCCGTCCTCAGAACCCGATTTCGCCGCGCGCGCGTTGCTCGAGCGGCAGCAGCGCGGCATATAAGAAGGAGTGCAGCGGCGTCGGCACGCCATGCTTTGCGCCGAGCCGCACCACGGCGCCAGTCCAAGCGTCGAGCTCGGAGGGCTTGCCAGCCGCGATGTCGCGTTGCAGCGAGGACGTGCCGGCCGGCGTCGTGGCATCGAGCAGGGCGAGCGTCCGCTCGGAGGCCTCCGGTGGAAGCTGCGCGCCTTGCGCGCGCGCCACCGCGGCGATCTCGCGCATGCCGGCAACGAGCAGCGCGCGCGTCTCGGGTGTCTTGGTGAGCACGCCGATCGGCGCGCGCGACACGGCACCAACGCCCCCGAACGGCACCACGAGCATCAGCTTCTCCCACAGGGCCACGCGAATGTCGTCGGGCACGGAGGCGTCGACATCGGCTTTCATGAACTCGGTGCGCAGCCGTTCCACGCGTTTGGACTTCCGACCGTCGAGCTCGCCGAACTTGATGAACGTGATTCCGCCGATGTGCTTGACGTGGCCCGGGCCGACGATGAAGCAGAACCCGCCGCACACGCCGCCGGCGACATGACGGGCGCCGAGCTGCGCCGCGAGCAGGTCTGCCGTCTCGACGCCGTTTTGTAACGGCACGATCAGCGTGTCCGGGCCGAGCAGCGGCTTCAGCGCGGGCACTACGCCGGCGACCTGCCACGTCTTCACGCCGAGCAGCACGATGTCGACCGCGCCGATGCCATCGGTCGAGTCGCTCGCGAGCGCGGGTTTGACGAGCATGTCACCTAGCACGCTGTCGACCCGCAAGCCGTTCGTGCGGATCGCGTCGAGGTGCGCGCCGCGCGCGACGAACGCGACTTCGTTGCCGACCTCTGCGAGCCGCGCGCCGAAATAGGCCCCCACTCCACCGGTACCGAACACCGCCACACGCATCGTGATTCCCGCTACTTCTTGTCGTTGTGTAGCACGGCGCTCGCGGCAAGATTGAACAGCGCGAGCAGCACGGCGCCGACGAGCGCGGCGCCGAAGCTCGAGACCGTGAAGCCCGGTGCGACCGCGGCGGCGAGCATCATCATCAACGCGTTGATCACGAGGAGAAACACGCCGAGCGTGATGATCGTAATCGGCAGCGTGAGGATCACGAGCACGGGCCGAACCAACGCGTTCACGAGGCCCAAAACGATCGCGGCAAGCAATGCATGGCCGAAGCCCTCGATCACGATGCCATCGATGAAATAGTCGACGACGGCCAGCAGCAGTGCCGTCACGATCAGGTGGACCAACAGATTCCTCATCGCTGTTCTCCTTCGAGCAGCTTCGCGAGCTTCGTGACCGCTACTGGCGGCCGCAACCCGTGACCGCCGCCGCGCTACTGTGCGCGAACGATGCGCGTTCGGCCAGTATCTCGATAATTCCCGATTCTGGCGTAGCATCCGCTTCGAGCGCGGCTGGATTGGTGTGGTTTCCGAATTGCACGAGATTGCGTAGAGGCGAACTCTTGGATGCGACGACGATTCTGCTTTGGGTTGCCGCGGCGCTCTTGATCGCCGGCGGTCTCGCCGGCCTCGTCCTGCCCGTGCTGCCCGGCGCGCCGCTCCTGTTCGGTGGCATCGTGCTTGCCGCGTGGGCCGAAGACTTCGCGTACCTCGGAAAGGGCACGCTGATTTCGGTCGGCGTGCTCGCTGGGCTCGCGATTCTCGCGGACTTCGTTGCGGGCGCGTTCGGTGCGCGCCGCTACGGCGCCTCGAGCCGCGCTGTGCTCGGCGCGACGATTGGGGCCGTTGTGGGACTCTTTTTCGGCATCGTCGGCGTTTTGGTCGGGCCGTTCGTCGGCGCCGTCGTAGGCGAGCTCACGGTGCGTCGAGATCTGGAAGCCGCCGGGCGGGCCGGGGTTGGCGCGACGATCGGGCTTGCGCTCGGGACCGCCGCAAAACTTGCGCTGGGATTCGCGATGATCGGGATCGCGGTGGTGATGCGGCTCGTTTGAGCCCGTCGCCTCGGCGCGCGTCCGCGGACGTCAGTGCGTACCGAAGCTCAACCGGACCGCCGTCCCCACGCCTGGCGCCGACTGCACGCCGACGCTGCCGTGATGCGAGCGCATGATCTGGCGCACGAGGCTCAGCCCGATTCCGGTGCCGTTCTGCTTCGTCGTGAAGAACGGCACGAATATGTTCTGCCGCACTTGCTCATCCATCCCGTGGCCGTTGTCCTCGACCGCAATCACGGCGTGCCCGCCCGCGTCGATCTCTCCTCGTACCCGAATCTCGGGGAGCGTTGCCGCCGCCACTGCGTCGAGCGCATTGCGCAGCAGATTGATCAGCACCTGCTCGAGCAGGTCCGGGTCGGCGACGATCTCGAGATTGCGTGGCGTGACGGACTGGTTCGTCGCGATGCCGCGCCGCTCGAGCTCGGGCCGCATGAGCTGCACCACGCGCTCGAGCAGGGCGCCCACCGCGATTCGGCGGAGCGCGGGTTTCGGCAGGCGTGTGAGCCTGCGGTAGCTCTCGACGAAGCGCACGAGGCCGCTGCTGCGCTGCGCGATGGTCTCGACCGCGTCCTGTGCGTCGTCGATCGCGGCGTCGCGCGCGCTGTCGGCTTGCGGCTTCTCGCGCGCTTCGGCGAGCAGCTCGACAGCGGTCGTCGCCAGCGAGGAGATGGGCGTCGCCGAGTTCATGATCTCGTGCGTCAGCACGCGGATGAGGTTTTGCCACGCCTCGACCTCGCGCGCTTCGAGCTCGCCGTGGATGTCTTGCAGCGACACGATCTTGAAGCTGCGCCCCCCGATCTTGAGCTCCGTTGCGAGCACGTTGAGCTGCAGCAGCGCGTTCTCCTTGGTCACCTGCAGCAGCGCGGCACGGCCCGGCTCGAGAGCGAGGATCTTCTGCGGGAAATCGCGGCCGAAGCCCGCGAAGTCCTGCAGACTATGCGGCGCGCCGACGCCGAACAGCCGCCGCGCGGCGTGGTTGAACTGATCGACACGGCCCGCCTCGTCGAGCGCGATCACCGCCACCGGCACGTGCTGCACGAGCGCGTCGAGGTAGCTGGCCTGCTCCTCCTTCGCGGTGCGCGCGCCGCGAAAGCGCCGCAAGATCTCCTCGAACGCGGCGCCGAGCTCCGCGAACGATCCGCCTGCGGGGGCGGCGACGAAGGTTTGCGCGAAATCGTCGTGCCGGATCGCGAGCATGAAGCGAGCGAGCTCGCGGTTGGTGCGCTGCACGTAGCGGACGAGCGCCGTCACCTGCAGCGCGAGCACGACGAGCAGGAGCAGCAGCGTGGCGTAGTAAGCCGTGGTGAGTGCGACGTAGGCCACGCCGAAGCACACCGCGAGGATCAGCGCCACTTGCGCGGTCACCGCAACCTCGAAGCGCTTAAAGCCCATACTTTTCCATACGCCGGTAGAGCGACGCGCGCGTGATGCCGAGCTCCTTGGCCGCGCGGCTCACGTTGCCCGCGTTCTTCTCGAGCGCGGCTTGGATCACGCGGTTCTCCACAGTCTCGAGGTTGTAGTCCGCTAGCGTCAGCGCATCGCCGCCCGGGCTCGTGTCTTGGGAGAGAAGGAAGTCCTTCGCGTCGAGCACGCCCGAGTCGCTCATGATGAGCGCGCGCTCCACCGCGTGGCGCAGCTCGCGCACGTTGCCCGGCCAGGCATAGGCCTCGAGGCGTTTCAGCGCCGCGCGCGACAAGCGTTTAGGCGGCAGGTTGTACTTGCGCGCGTAGATTTCGACGAAGTGCTCGAACAGCGGTGCGATGTCGTCGGTCCGGGCGCGCAGCGGGGGCACGCGGATCTCGACGGTGTTGATGCGGTACAAAAGATCCTCGCGAAACTCGCGAGCCCGTGCGAGCTCCGAGAGCGGCTTATTGGTAGCGGACACGAGGCGCACGTCCACCGCAATGGAGCGGTCGCTGCCGAGCGGCGTTACGGCGCGCTGCTCGAGCGCGCTCAAGAGCTTGCCTTGCAGGTGCAGCGGCAGGTTGCCGATCTCGTCGAGGAACAGCGTGCCGCGCGACGCGGCTTGGAAACGGCCCGCCCGATCCTCGCGTGCGTCCGTGAATGCGCCTTTGCGATGCCCGAACAGCTCGCTCTCGAACAGCGTCTGGCTCACCGCGCCGAGGTCCACGGACATGAATACTTCACCGGCGCGCTTTGATTGGGTATGCAGGAGGCGCGCGACGAGCTCTTTGCCGACTCCGCTCTCTCCGAGGATCAGCACGTTTGCGTCCGTGGGCGCCGCGCGGCGCACGAGCTCGAACACGTCACGCATCACCGGCGCGTTGCCGATCACGGGCTGCGGTGCGCCCGTGGCGGCGTCCACGAGCTCGCGCTCGCGCGTGCGCAGGCGCGCCACCTCATCGCGCGAGTCGCGCAGCGTGAGGCCGGCAGTCACTGTCGCGATCAGCTTCTCGTTCTGCCACGGCTTCAGCACGAAGTCCGTGGCGCCGGACTTGATCGCGTTCACCGCGGTCGACACGTCGCCATAGGCGGTCATCAGTACTACGACGAGGCCCGGATCGATCTCGAGGACCTTACGCAGCCACGCGAGGCCCTCGGCGCCGCTGCTCACGCCGCGCGCGAAGTTCATGTCGAGGAGCACCACGTCGAACCCTGCACGAACGAGGTCCGGCAGCTTGTGCGGATCGGACTCGGTCTGGACGACGGCGAAGTGCCGCTTGAGGAGCAAGCGCGCGGCGGTGAGCACGCCGGCGTCGTCGTCGACGACTAGGATTCTGCCGCTGCGCGTGCTCATGTCTCCGGTCGTCGCGTGGCTTGCGGAAAGGTGCCCGAGTGTACGCCAGCGGACACCGCGTGTGCCATTACCGGACACTTTGGAAACGACTCGCAGTCGCTAACGTCTTGTGTAGTAAGGACTTACCGCGCTGGCCCGGGAGTTGCTATAGAGACCGCGTGACGATGAGCGACATGCACAAAGTCCACTGGAAACTGATCGCAGTCGCCGGATTCCTCGCGGAGGCGGCAGTCTTCGCGATCTTTTTTCTGCTGCTGCTGGTCGCCACGCTCGCCGGCGCTCCCGAGATCGCGAGGCCTATGAGCACGCTGGACTACATCGACGCCCTGGTGTCCTCGTTCGCGATGGTGTTTCTGGTCACTCTGTGGGTCGGAAAGCGAATCGAATCGGGATTCGTCTTGCACGGCGTGCTCATCGGATTGGTCGGCATACTCCTGTTTGGGATCATGTACGTCGCAACCACCGGATCGCTCGATCAGCCTCCGCTGTACCTCGTGGCTCACGCTCTCAAGGTGCTCGGCGGAATCGTCGGCGGATCGGTCGCGCAGAGGCGGAAGCTGCGCGTCGTCGGCGCTCGAACGTGAGCGTCGGAATGCTCGCGCGCTGCCGCGACCTGACGCACCGCCTCGCCTCCAAGAACTGAACCGGGGACCGCTCGCCATGCTCAAGATGCAGAATCTCTCGAAGGTATTCCGCACCACTGAGGTCGAGACCAGCGCGCTCGATGGCGTCGACCTCACGATCGAGGCGGGCGAGTTCACCTCGATCATGGGGCCGTCGGGCTGCGGCAAGTCGACGCTGCTCAACATCATCGGCATGCTCGACAACCCGTCCGCCGGCGAGTACCTCTTCCTCGGCGAGGAAGTGTCGAAGTATCCGGAGCGCAAGCTCGCGCAGCTGCGCAAGCGCAACATCGGCTTCATCTTCCAGAGCTTCAACCTCATCGACGAGCTCACGGTGTTCGCGAACGTCGAGCTGCCGCTGCTCTACCAGCGCGTGCCGCCCCCCGACCGCAAGAAACGCGTGGACGCCGTGCTCGAGAAGATCGGGATCATCGCGCGGCGCGACCACCTGCCGCAGCAGCTTTCGGGCGGTCAACAGCAGCGCGTCGCCGTCGCGCGCGCCCTCGTGTCCGCGCCGAAGCTCATCCTCGCGGACGAGCCCACCGGCAACCTCGACACCACGAACGGCGAGGAAGTCATGAAGCTCCTGGTGAAGCTCAACGAGGAGGGCACCACCGTGATCATGGTCACGCACTCGCGGAGCCACGCGGAGTACGGCCGGCGAGTCGTGAACATGCTCGACGGTCGCGTGCTCAGCGAGAACGTGGGTCAGGTTCGGAGGGAGCGGGCCCATGGTTAGGAGCTACGTCACCACCGGCCTGCGGCAGCTCGTCTCGCAGAAGCTCTACTCCGCGATCAACATCGTCGGCCTCGCCGTCGGGCTCGCGAGCGTGGTGCTGATCGGCCTGTATGTGCGCCACGAGCTCAGCTACGAGTCGATGTTCCCGGACGCCAACCGCGTCTTCCGGATCTCGCGCGACTACTACGCGCGCGAGGGCTCACCGGAGCGCGTGCCCGCGTCGAACAACGCACCCGTCGCGCCCGCGTTGCTCACGGATTTTCCCGAGATCGAGCGTGTCGCGCGCGTGTTCGGCGGGACAATGCTGTTTCGACGCGGCGACATCGCGTTCCAGGAGCAGCGCTTCGGTTGGGCGGACCCCGCGCTGCTCGAGATGTTCGCGTTCGATTGGCTCGCAGGCGATCCGAAGACCGCGCTCGCACGGCGCCGACCTCGCATCGTGATCACCGAGTCGCTCGCGACGAAGTATTTCGGCGCCGAAAGTCCGCTCGGTCAGACGATGACGCTCGACAATCGGCAAGACGTGACGGTGACCGGAGTGATTCGCGACCTTCCCGCGCAATACGCACCTCGCGTTCGACGCGCTCGCGCCGATGGACGCGCTCGCCGACCGCGGCTGGGCCGCGGCTCATGGAGTCGTGGGACAACAACACGGACTTCCACACCTATTTCGAGCTCCGAAGGCGGGTGCATCGGTCGTCGGTGTCGAGCGTCGGCATGCCGGAGTTCATGAAGCGTCATTTCGCCGAGAGCTCGGTCGCCGCGTCGGGAATGTCGATCATGAACGTGCGCGACATCCACGTTCGGTCCACGCGCGACGAAGAGTGGAAACCGCCAACCAGCCTCGCGACGATCTATGCGTCCGCCGCCATCGCCGCGATGATCCTCGCTGATCGCGTGCATCAACTTCATGAACCTGTCCACGGCGCGCGCCGTGAAGCGCGCCCGCGAAGTCGGTGTCCGCAAGTCGCTCGGCGCTTCGCGCGCTGCAATTGATCGCGCAGTTCCTCGGCGAGTCGGTCGCGACGGCGTTCATCGCGACGCTGGTTCGCCACGATGATCGTGGAGCTCGCGCTGCCGGGTTTCAGCGCGTTCGTCGGCGCGAACCGTCGCGATGTACTTCGGTTTCGACGGCCTCGCAGGAGGCGGCCGCCGTGTCGCTCGCGCTGCTCACCGTCGTCGTCGGCGTCGCCGCGGGCAGCTATCCCGCGTTCTATCTCTCCGCGTTACAGCTCGGCGAAGGTCCTCAAAGGCGATGTGTCGCGCGGTACCGCAGGTGCGCGCTTCCGCAACGTGCTCGTGACGACGCAGTTCGCGATCGCGATCGCGCTGCTCGTCGGCACCGGCGGTCGTGTACGAGCAGACCCGCTTTGCGCGCGATCTCGATCTCGGGTTCGACAAGAACCAAGTGGTGGTGCTCACGGCGTCGAGGACGGCAACATGCGCCGCCAGTGGACCGCGCTGAAGACGAGCTCGAGCAGGTGCCGGGTGTCACTGGCGTCACCGCGTCGCACTACACGCCGTTCTCCTGGACGACAATCGCTGGCTCCGTGCGCCGCGCCGACGTGGAGACGCCTGAGCCGCATCCAATTCATGGCGGTCGACTACGGGTTCTTCGAGACCTACCGCATCGACGTGCTTCAAGGACGCGGTTTCTCGCCGGGTTTCGCGAACGACCTACTGGTTCGCGCGCAACCCGGGGCTCTCGCGCCTCCGCCCGCGGGATTCGTGCTGAACGAGTCGGCCGCGCGGCTGCTCGGATGGGCCGCCGCGGAGCCGTCGAGCAAGCCGATCGAGATTGCCGTTCGGACCCTCGACGTTCTCCGGCTCGATCGTCGGTGTCGTGCGCGACACCTACTTCGAGTCGGTCGCCGTGCCGGTGCGTCCGATGATCTACATGCTCGGCGCCGAGCCGCGCGGTGCGTTTTTCGGGTTCATCGACAACGCTGTCGATCCGGCTCGACGGCGCAGACGATCGCGCGCGACGCTCGCCGGGATCGATGCGGCATGGGGCAAGGTGCTGCCGAACGAGCCGATCGTCGCGACATTTCCTCGACGACGACTTCGACGCGCACTACCGCTCCGAGGAACGGCAGATGCAGATGTTCTCCGCATTCGCGACGCTCGCGATCTTCATCGCGTGCCTCGGGCTGCTCGGACTCGCGTGGTTCTCGACCGAGCGCCGCACCAAGGAGATCGGCATCCGCAAGGCGATCGGCGGCACGCGTGCTCGGACGTCGTGCAGCTCTTCACCGCCGAGTTCAGCCGGCTCGTGCTGCTCGCGAACGTGGTCGCGTGGCCGGTCGCGTACTTCGTGATGCAGCGCTGGCTCGCCGGCTTCGCGTACCGCATCGACCTCGGTCTCACGGTGTTCGTCGGCAGCGCGCTCCTCGCGCTCGCGGTCGCGCTGCTCGCGGTCGGCGGCGTCGCCGCGCGCGCAGCGAGCGCGAAGCCGCTGAATTCGCTGCGCTACGAGTAGCCGAGTCGCCGCGAATGAGGGAAATCCAGTGATCAAGTCGTATTGGGTTACGGCGGTTCGCCATCTCGCGGCGCAGAAACTCTACACGCTGATCAACGTGACCGGCCTCGCGGTGGGGCTCGCGGCGGCGATGCTCGTAGGCCTGTACGCGCGGCACGAGCTGAGCTACGACCGCTATCACACCAACGCCGCGCGCGTGTTTCGCATTGCGAGGACTCTTACGCTGCCGAACGGCGTGACGATCGACGACGCGTCGATGCCCGGACCGGCGGGTCCGGCGCTCGCACGCGACTTCGCGGAGATCGAGGACGTGGCGCGGCTTTTCCCGCTCGACTCCGACGCCGTCGTCACGATCGGCGATCGCCAGCACCTCGGCGGTTGGTTGTCGGCCGCGGACCCGGAGCTCTTCCGGCTCTTCGATTTCGAGTGGCTCGAAGGCATCCGCGATACCGCGTTCTCGGACCAGCGCTCGATCGTGCTGACGCAGAGCTTCGCGCGCAGGTATTTCGGCGACCGTCCCGCGCTCGGCCAGACGCTGCTGCTGATCCAGGACCCGGCGCCGTTCACGGTGACGGGCGTGATCCGCGACCTTCCCGACAACACGCACTTGCGCTTCGACATGCTCGTTCCGCTGCGTCTGATGGGCGTCGTTTTCCGTTTCGGGGACCCCGAACGGTGGAACACCGGCAACTATCACACCTACGTGCTGCTCGAGCCGGGCGCCGACATCGCGAACGTCCAACGTGGATCGCGCGAGTTTTTTGCGCGGCACATGCCCGAGGTGCTCGGCATCTCGAACGACTTCGCCGCGGAGCCCTTGACGTCGATCCACTTGGCGCAACCGCGCCGCCTCGACATGCGGCCGGCGGGCAGCGCGGCCGCGGTCTATGCGAGCGCCGTGATCGCGGCATTGATCTTGAGCATCGCTTGCATGAACTACGTGAATCTCGCGACGGCATTCGCGCGCCGGCGCGCGAAGGAAGTCGGCGTCCGCAAGACTCTCGGCGTGACGCGCGGACGGTTGGCGGCGCAGTTCCTCGGCGAGTCGTTGCTGTCGACGGGAATTGCCGCGCTGCTCGCGCTCGCGGCCGTCGAGCTGCTGCTTCCACTCGTCGGCGCGTTCCTCGGGATGGATCTCGAGCTCGACTACCGGAGCGACCCGCTCGTGCTCGCGTCGTTGCTCGGCGTCACGCTGCTCGTCGCGCTCGGCGCAGGCAGCTTTCCCGCGTTCTACGTTGCCGCTTTCGAGCCGGCGAGGGTGCTGAAGGGCGATCTCACGCGCGGCCGCGGCGCCGCGACGCTGCGCGGCGTGCTGGTCGGCGCCCAGTTCGCCGTATCGACCGCGCTCCTGATCACGACGGTCGTCGTGTACCGGCAGACACAGTTCATGCGCACGGCCGATCTCGGCTTCGACAAGGAGGAGATCGTCGTCGTGAGCGGCCAGGGCACCGGACGCATTGCGGACCGTTGGGAAGTCTTGAAGCGCGAATGGCTCGCGGATCCGGGCGTCGTCGCCGTAACGGGATCGCGCGGCGTGCCGGGCTTGGGGCCGTGGGGCGGAGACCTACTGCGAGGCGAAGGCGGCGATCCGGCCGCGCCGGCCACCGATATGCGCTTCTTGCTGGTCGATCTCGATTTTCTCTCGACCTACGGCATCGGCGTGCGGGCCGGCAGGGCGTTCTCGGGCGAAATCGGCGCGGATGCGCACGACGCTGCGACGGCGCGGGACCTGCGCGCGCCGGTCAGCGCGATCGTCAATGTCCGCGGCGCGCGTGCGCTCGGGTGGACGCCCGAGGAGGCAGTCGGCAAGGCGTTTTGGGGCGAAGAGACTGGCACGAGCGGGCCACCGCTCGGCGCGCCGGCGCGCCGGATCGTCGGCGTGGTCGACGACATCCGGATCCAGCCGCTGCAGGAAGCCGTACAGCCGATGATGTTCCTGTTGACGCGAGCGTATGAGCTCGCGTCGATCAAGGTCAGCGGACGCGACATCGAAGGCACGCTCGCGCACATCGACGACGTCTGGAAGCGGATCGTGCCGGAGCAGCCGATCCGCCGTCGTTTCCTCGACGACGATTTCGACAGGTTTTATCGAAGCGAGCAGCGGCAGGGCGAGATGCTGAGCTGCGGTGCGGCGCTCGCGATCCTGCTCGCGTGCCTCGGCCTGTTCGGCCTGGCGTCGCTGACCACGGAGCAGCGCACGAAGGAGATCGGAATCCGCAAGGTCATGGGCGGAACGATCGCCGACATCGTGCGGCTCTTCGCGGGCGAGCTCGGCCGGCTCGTGCTGCTCGCGAACGCTGTCGCGTGGCCGGTCGCGTACGTCGCGATGCGGCATTGGCTCGACCGCTTCCCTTACCGCATCGACCTCGGTACGGCCGTGTTCGTCGGCAGCGGGCTCGGCGTGCTCGCGGTCGCATGGCTTACCGTCGGTATTGTCGCGGCCCGCGCCGCGGCGGCGAAGCCGATTCAATCGCTACGGTACGAGTAACTCATGGCGGCGTGCGGCATTCAAATCGGCTCGAGATTCCGCGGAATCTTTTGCACCGATTCGGTGCGAAATCCCTCCGCGGAGGGGTGGCGGCGAGGCGGCTCGAACGAACAGCGCGGCGACCTCGAGATCGATTTCGAGGGCTGCGACGCGTGGCGCGCTCTCGACGGCCGACGCATCGGCGAACGCGTATTCAGGAATTTCGAATCGTGCTGAAGACTATCTGCTCGTCGCCCTCAAGCACCTCGCAAGCAGAAGCTGTACACGCTGATCAACGTGATCGGCCTCGCGGTCGGGCTCGCGTGCTTCATTCTCATCGGCTTGTTCGTGCGCCACGAGCTGTCGTACGACCGGCAGTTCGCGAAGGCAGACCGCACCTACCGGGTGTCGCGCGACTTCCTACCCACTGAGATGAGCAAGTCGGCGTACCTCGCGACCGCGGCATCGAAAGTCGCACCGCTCTTGAAAGAGGAGTTTCCGGACGTCGAGCAGGTCGCCCGGCTCATGGTCGCGAACGGCGGGTTGCGTAGGCCGGGTGGAGAAGCGTTGCTAGAGGACGCCATCGGCTCGGCGGATCCCGAGCTCTTCGAGATCTTCGACTTCGAGTGGCTCCGCGGCGACCCTCGCACGGCGCTCACGGACCCGGCGTCGATCGTTCTCACGGCGAGCGCGGCACGCAAGTACTTCGGCGACGAGGACCCGATGGGCAAGACACTCATCAACCTGCGGCCGTTCGAAATGCAGGTGACCGGCGTGATCGCCGACCTCGGCGACGCGACGCATCTGCGTTTCTCCGCCCTGACCTCGCTCAAGTCGTTCGCCGTGATGTTCGGAACCGAACGGTTCGACAACTGGTATGCCAACGCCTTCTATACCTATGCGCTCATGAAGGCCGGGACTTCGGCCGAGTCGATCCGTCGCGGCTCCGGCGATTTCTTCGAGCGGCGGTTCCAAGAGGGGTCGAGCCGTTGGACGCGCCTCGACGTGACCGCGCTGCGCGACATCCACCTGCGCTCACACAAAGAGAACGAGATGCGCGTGCCGGGCAGCGCGGCAACCGTGCAGACGTTCGTCGCGATCGCATTATTCATTTTGGCTCTCGCGTGCATCAACTTCATGAATCTCGCGACGGCGCGCTCGACACAGCGCGCGAAGGAGATCGGCGTTCGTAAAGTCGTCGGCGCCGAGCGCGGGCAGGTCGTCGCGCAATTCCTCGCCGAATCCGTGCTGATGGCTGGGATCGCACTGGTGCTCTCGCTCGCGCTCGTCGAGCTCGTGCTGCCGGTGTTCAATGCGCTGCTCGGCACGAGCCTCGCGGTCGACTATTTCGATGATCCCAGGCAGCTTGCACTGCTCGGTGGGGTTACGCTCGTGACCGGCTTGCTCGCGGGTAGCTATCCCGCCTTTTACCTCGCGGCGTTCGAGCCCGGCAAGGTGCTCAAGGGCGACGTAACGCGCGGCGGCGGCGCGGCTACTTTCCGCAAGGCGCTCGTGGTGCTCCAGTTCGCGATCTCGATCGCGCTCTTGATCGCGACCGCGGTCGTCTATCAGCAAGTGCGGTTTGCACGCAGCATCGACCTCGGCTTCGACAAGGACCGCGTCGTTATCGTGGACGGCTCAGGGTCGCAGTGGGAGGCGTTGAAGCGCGAATGGCTCGCTACGCCGGAGATCGCGCAGGTCACGGCGTCGAACCTCGTGCCCGGTATGGAGAACACCAACGCGCTGTCGTTCCGCGCCGAAGGCCACGACGCCGGGGGCGTCACGAATCTCTGGGTCGATTACGGTTTCTTCGAGACCTATGGCATCGGCGTTGTCGCGGGCCGCACATTCGACGAGCGGTTTGCGGATCGGCCGCTCGGCCCGGAGGCGCAAGGGGGGCCAACGGCCGGGACCTACGTGATCAACGAGCTCGCGGCGCAGCGCTGGGGATGGACGCCGGAAGAAGCCGTCGGCAAGTGGCTCGAGAATGCGGACGGCGGCAACACCGGCACCGTGCGCGGGTTGATCGTCGGCGTCGTAAAGGACGTCTACTTCGAATCGATTCGCAGCACGATCGAGCCGACGGTTTACTTGATCCCGCCCGAAGGAACGCAATTCGCTCTCCAGTACGCGTCGCTGCGCGTTACGGGACGCAACCTCGCGCAGACGCTCGACTACATCGACACGAAGTACGCGCAGTTCAGGCCCGAGCGTCCGGTATCGCGGCATTTCCTCGATCAGGACTTCGAGGCTCTGTACCAGTCGGAGAACCGTCAAGCACAGATGTTCACGTTCTTTTCCGCGCTCGCGGTCGGAATCGCGTGCCTCGGCCTGTTCGGCCTCGCGTCGTTCACGACCGAGCGGCGCACGAAGGAGATCGGTATCCGCAAGACCATCGGCGGCAGTGTCGCGGACATCGTGCTGCTCATCTCGGGCGAGTTTGGCAAGTTAGTGCTCGTGGCGAACCTCGTCGCGTGGCCGGTCGCGTACTTCTTGATGCAGCGCTGGCTCGCGTCGTTCGCGTACCGCATCGACATGAGCGTCTGGGTGTTCGTCGCGAGTGCGGTCTGCGCGTTCATGATCGCGTGCCTCACCGTCGGCAGCGTCGCGGCCCGCGCCGCGAGCACCAAGCCCATCAACGCGTTGCGTTACGAGTAAGGGGAACGAGCAATGCTCAGGAGCTACATCGCCGTCGCCATCCGGCATCTGCTGTCGCAGCGCCTCTACTCGCTGATCAACATCGGCGGGCTCGCCATCGGGCTCACGTGCTTCATCCTGATCGCGCTGTTCGTGCGACACGAGCTCAGCTTCGACCGGCAGCAGCCGGACGCAGAGCGGATCTACCGCGTCTCGCGCGACTTCTTCCCGGGCGGCGAGAGCAACCTCGATCTCAAGCTCGCGTCGATGGCTCCGCGCGCCGGCGCGCTGATGCGCGAGGACTTTCCGGAGATCGAGGCCGCGGCGCGCATGTACCGCGAGGACGCCGCATTCACACGCGGTGACGTCACGTCCACGCCGCGCACTTACTGGGTGGACAACGAGATTCTCGACATCTTCGAATTCGACTGGCTCCGCGGCGAGCCAGCCACCGCACTCGCGGAGCCGAACACGATCGTGCTGACGGAGACTATCGCGCGCCGCTTCTTCGGCGCCGCGGACCCGATCGGCGAGACGGTTCTCATGAGCGATCAGATGCCGGTGCGCGTCACGGGCGTGATCAGCGACTTGGGTGACGCAACCCATCTGCGTTTCGACGCGCTCGGCTCGCTCGCGACCGTCGCCGCGCCGCGTCCTCCAGAGTTTCTCGAGACCTGGGGCAACAACGCGTTCCACACGTATTTGCGACTGAAGCCCGGCGCCGACGCCGGGAAAATCGCGGCGCAATCCGCCGCGTTCTTCGAGCGCCACTATCAGGAGGGCTCAGGCAAGTTCACCGGTTTCAGCCTCACCGGGCTCGCCGACATCCACCTGCGCTCCAATCGCGAGAACGAGATGGCGCCGCCCGGCAGCGCGGCGACCGTTTATGCGTTCGGCGCGATCGCGTTGTTCGTGCTCTTGATCGCCTGCATCAACTTCATGAACCTCTCGACCGCGCGCTCCGCGCAGCGCGGCAAGGAAGTCGGAGTGCGTAAGGCCATCGGTGCCGATCGCCGGCAGATCGTCGCCCAATTCCTCGGCGAGTCCGTGCTCGCCGCGACGATCGCGATCGTCCTCGCCGCAGCGCTCGTCGAGGTGCTGCTGCCCGCGTTCAACACCTTCGTTGGTGCGAATCTCGAGCTCGACTACCTGCGCGAACCGCGAGTCGGCTTGGGACTCGCGGCGCTCGCGCTCGCCGTGGGTCTCGTTGCCGGGAGCTATCCGGCGTTCTTCCTGTCGTCATTCGATCCGGCGCGCGTGCTCAAGGGCGACGTGACGCGCGGCCGCGCCGCCGGCGTGCTCCGGCATGCACTCGTGATCACCCAATTCTCGATTTCGATCGGGCTGCTCATCGCGACGGCCGTCGTGTACGTGCAGGTCAGGTTCGCGAACGGGATCGAGCCGGGTTACGCGAAGGAAGGTGTCGTCGTCTTGACGGGCTCGCAACGTGCCGGCGTCGGCGCGGAGTGGCAGTCGCTGAAGCAGGAGCTGCTCACCCATCCGGAGATCACGGACGTCACCGCATCGATGGCGACGCCGGCCGGCGTGCCGATTCCCGCGGCAACGAGCTTTCGCGTGGAAGGAGTGAGCAAGCGCGGCGTGCCGATGGCGCCGGTCGACTTCCGCTACTTCGAGACGTATGGGATCGAGGTGCTCGCGGGGCGTACGTTCTCGGAGGAGTTCGGTACGGATCGTCCTGCGCAAGCCACCGCCGACAACCCGCACCCGGCCGGCTCGTTCGTGCTGAGCAAGCTTGCGGCGCGCGAGTTCGGCTGGTCGCCGGAGGAGGCGCTCGGGAAACAGCTCGAGATCAGCATCGCCAATCAATTTCAGCGCAGCGTCCGCGGACCCGTCGTCGGCGTGGTTGCCGATGTGCACGTGGAATCGGTTCGCAGCGCGATCAAGCCGGCGGTTTACTTGGTGCCGCCCGACGATTTCTTTCGGCTCACGATCCGCAACGCCTCCATCAAGATCACCGGCAAGGATCTCGCGGCAACGCTCGCGTTCATCGACGCGACCTGGGCACGCTTCAACCCCGGCGATCCCGTCAGCCGCCACTTCGTGGATGCCGACTTCGCGGCTCAGTATCAGGCGGAGACGCGCGAGGCGCAGATGCTCGCGACGTTCTCGCTGCTCGCGATTTTCGTCGCTTGCCTCGGGCTCGTGGGGCTCGCCTCGTTCACGACGGAGCGGCGCACGAAGGAGATCGGCATCCGCAAGGTGCTCGGCAGCTCGGTCTGGGATGTGGTCGTCTTGCTGAGCAGCGAGTTCGGCAGGCTCGTGCTCGCGGCGAATCTCGTCGCGTGGCCGGCCGCGTACTTTCTGATGCAGCGCTGGCTCTCGGGCTTTGCCTATCGCGTCGACATGCCGCTCTGGGTCTACTTCGCGAGCGCGCTCGCCGCGCTCGCGATCGCCTGGCTCACGGTGGGTGTCATCGCGGCCCGCGCCGCGAGCGTCAAACCGCTGCACTCGCTGCGCTACGAGTAACTCAATGCGGTCGGAGCATTGCATCGCGTCGCGCGTGGCGGCCCGTCAGCCGCCGGGCTGAGGTCCGACATAGCGCGCGCGCGGCCGGATGATCGAGTCCTGCCGATATTGCTCGAGCGCGTGCGCGATCCAGCCGATCGTGCGGCCGATCGCGAATAGCGTAAGCGCGGAGCCGTCCGGCAGGCCGAGCGCGCGCGCGAGTGCAACGAGCGCGAAATCCACGTTCGGCTCCTCCCCGAGCACGGCGCGAGCGGCGAGCACGACTTCGCGGGCGAACGCGGTGTTCTTGCCCTTGGGCAGCAGATCGAGCAGCACGATAGCGCGCGGATCGCCGGCGGCGTACAGGGAGTGGCCGAAGCCTTCGACCGATTCTCCGCGCCGCAGCCGGTCGGCGAGCGCGGTGCGCAGGTCGCGGCTCCGGCGCAGCGAATTCCACCAAGCTTCGATCCGCGGCGTCATGCCTCCGTGCTTGGCGCCTTCGAGCGCTGCGAGCCCGGCTATGACGACGCCGTACGGGGCCGTGCCCGCCGAGGCAACGCATCGAGCCGTGAACGCCGACACGTTGAGCTCGTGATCGGCGCACGAGATCAGCGCCGCGCGGACGAGGTGGGCGTAGCGCGGCACGCCCCACGCGACCGCCAACCTCTCGTCGATCGTTTGTGCGCCGTGCGGCGCGCCCGCTGCGACGCGCGCGAGCAGCTGCAAGATTCGCCAGCCGGTCTGCGCGACGGCGTGCGGGCGCAGATCGGAGGCGGGCGCATCCTTCGCCGCGGCCAGAGCGAGCGCCGACTGCGCGCGTGCGACGAACGGAACGTCGGCAGCGGCTCTCCGCCGTATCGGCGACCCTCTTGTCGGTGCCGAAGATGTTGCCGTCGGCATTGCCCGTCCAGAGCAGCGCAGCGACCTCCGCGAGCGACGCGGTCCTGGCGAGCTCGGCTACGTCACGCCCTCGGTAATACAGTCGCCCGCCGGCGATCAGCGTGATCGACGACTCGAGTATCGGCAGTCCCCAGTGCAGCGCCTGCTCGGCGGCCTTCCCCGGATCGCGACGCTCCGCGGTGCGCGCGCGCAGGCGTTCGATGTCGTCGCGCGAGTAGCGGCGGCGCCGGGTCTTGCCCGGCAGGGCCTCCGAGCGGACACGGCCGCGGCTCACATACGCATAGAGCGTCGCGCGGCTCACGCCGAGCAGCGCGATCGCCTCGTCGGCATCCAACCAGGAGGGGATCGTGGTGTTCATGTTGACTGTGCAATCAATATTGACGATTTCATGATCGCAACATACGTTGGCAGCTATGAACGCGCAACACGAGATGCGAGTGAACAACGGGCTCGAAGGCGTCGTCGCCGCGGAGACGCGTCTCAGCATGGTCGACGGCGAGCGTGGCGAGCTCCTGATCGCCGGGCACAGGCTCGAGCAGCTCACGCGGCACGACTTCGAAGGCGTCGTCGCGTTGCTTTGGGGCGCCGCGGGACTCGCTGCCCAGGCTGTAAAGGTCGCACCGCTCCCGCCGGCGACGGACGCGCTGCTGCGTGACGCCGCCGATCGCCGCGTCGAGCCGATGGATGCACTGAGGATGGCCGCAGGGACTCTGTCGGCGGGCACGGACGCGGAGGCCGCGACCTTGCTCGTGGGCTCGTTCCCCACGATCGTAGCGGCGTATTCACGGCTGGTTCGAGGCAGCGAGCCGATCGAGCCGCGCGCGGGCCTGAGCTTGGCGGCGAACTACCTCTACATGCTGAGCGGTACCGAACCTCATCCGGAGCTCGTGCGCGCGCTCGACATCTATCTCGCCACCGTCGCCGATCACGGGCTCAACGCGTCGACGTTCGCGGCACGAGTCATCGTCTCGACGGGGTCGGATTTCGTCTCGGCCGTCACGGGCGCGGTCGGCGCGCTCAAGGGACCGCTGCACGGCGGCGCGCCCGGCCCGGCGCTCGACACGGTGTTCGAGATCGGCGAGGCGTCGCGCGCCGAGCTCGTGCTGCGCCGCAAGCTCGAGCGCGGCGAGCGTCTGATGGGCTTCGGGCATCGCATCTACAAGGTTCGGGATCCGCGGGCGGACGTCCTCAGCGCGGCAGCGGCGCGGATGTTCGCGCGCGCGGGCGACGCGCGCCTCTACGAGCTCGCACGCGCCGTCGAGACGACGGCATTGCGTCTGCTCGAGGAGTGCAAGCCCGGCCGCCGCTTGCAAACCAATGTCGAGTTCTACACCGCGTTGCTGCTATGCGGGCTCGGGATCGAGACGGCGTTCTTCACGCCGACGTTCGCGCTGGGGCGCGTCGCAGGCTGGACCGCACATTGTCTCGAGCAGCGCGCGGTCGGCCGGTTGATCCGCCCGCAGAGCGTCTATGTCGGCCGGCTGCCGAGTTGACCCGTTCACGGAAGCCCGCGCTCGTCGGGTCCTTCCGCTACTTGAAAGCCCACCCCGCGGCCCCACAACACGGGCCACGCAGTTTTTTTTCGCCCCAACGAGGAGGCCACCATGGTTCTTAGAATGAGAGATCCGTTCGCTGCGCTCTTGGCGGTGCAGCGTGCGATGGACAACGCGACCCGCAGCGATTGGTTCGGCTCGCTCACCGGCGGCCGCGGCGCTTATCCCCCCGTCAACGTATTCGAACAGAACGGCGATTTCGTTCTCGTCGCGGAGCTTCCGGGCGTCAAGAAGGAAGACCTCGACATCCAAGTGAAAGGCGACACCGTACGCGTGCACGGCAAGAAGACCTTGGAATACGCGGACGATGCCAGCGTCCATCGGCGCGAGCGCGTAGGCGGCGAGTTCGACCGCACGCTGACGCTGCCGGCGCAGATCGACGTCGCGAAAGTGACGGCCGATTATCGCGACGGCGTGCTCACGCTGCGCTTGCCGCGTGCGGAGAGCGAGAAACCGCGCTCGGTCACGATCAACTAGTCGCCGCCACTGCGGCAATCCAACATCCGAAGGAGGCCAACCATGGCTGTTGCTCAACGAGAAGTCGCTCTGCAGGAAAAACGCGAGCTTTCGCAGGCCCAGGAGCGCACCGAGGCCGGTAAGTTCTACAGCCCGTACACGGATATCTACGAAACGAAAGAAACCGTGATCGTCGCGATGGAAGTGCCAGGCGTCGGTAAGTCCGACATCGACATTCGGCTCGACAAGGGCGTGCTCACGGTCACCGGCAACGTCGACCCGAAACGCTACGATGGTCTCGAGCCGATCTACTCCGAGTACAACGTGGGCAATTTCGTCCGCACGTTCACGCTCTCGACGAAGATCGACAGCGAGGCGATCTCGGCCGGCGTGATCGACGGCGTGCTGACCGTGCGCCTGTCGAAGACCCCGGAGCCGGTCGCGAAACGCATCGCGATCGACTGATCTCCCGGCCGCCGTCGCCGCGGCGCTGTCGTCGCGGCGGCGTCGGCCATCGTCAGCCGAACGATAGCGCCACGAGACGCTACGGCGACAGCGCCTTGCCGGCGGTCGCGTTCAGTCGAGCCCGAACGCGAGCAGCACGTTGCCCGGCGTGCCGACGAACCCCGCGTTGCCCGCGGTGACATAGAGCATCCCACCGGCGACCACGGGCCCGGGCCCGTCCATCGATCCACCGTCGGCTTTCACTCCGTTCACCGTGTCGAAGTCGCGGTTCGTGTCGAACGTCCAGACGATCGTGCCGTTGTCGCTCGCGTACGCGCGCATTGCTCCGTCCGCGGAGCCCGAGAACACGACACCTGGAATCGAAGTGAGCGCAGCGGATTGGGCCGAGCTGCAGCCGGGACCCGTCGCGCAAACGGGAGTCTGCGGCGGCACGTACCAAACGCGCTGCCCCGTCGTGAGATCGACGGCATGGAGCCCCCCGGGCGCGGGCGTGAGCTGATCGGCGACGGCGAAGTACGCGCGCTCGCCGTCGCTCGTGGCGCCCCAGACGCCGCCGACCGGGCTGCCTTTGCCCCAGCGATACTCCCAGAGCTTCTTGCCGCGCCGATCGGGATTCAACGCGTAACCGACGCCGGACTTTTGCGTTACGACGAGCACGTCCGTGCCGTCCGCCTTCGTCACGAGCACGGGTGAGGCGGAGAAGTCGAAGTCGGGACCGACTTCGTCCGGGCAGTTCGGATTGTCGCCGAACCGCGCATTGTCGGCGGCGGGTCCGCTGCTCGCGGGAGCGCCGGCCGGCGGCGCGCTGCATCCCAAGATCCATACATCGGGCAGGATCTGGTTCACCCAGCGGATCTTGCCGGTCGCGAGATCGAACGCGACGATCGCGTCGCTCGTGCGTGGGGCAGGGTCCGCGTAAGCGTTGCCTGTCGTTGCGTAAATCAATCGGCGTTTTTCGTCGATCGTCGGAGCGCTCCAGATCGGCGAGCCGGCCGGTCCCCAGAGCTGCTTGCCCGTGCTGCTCTTGCCGCGCGGCTGCGGCACGTCGACCGTGTAGGTCTTCCACACGACGGCGCCGGTCGACGCGTCGAGCGCGGTGATGCTGCCGCGAAATTTGCAACACTCGTAGTCTGGCATCGACGCCGCGGTTTCCTCGGAGACGCCGGAGAGGGGAACGTACAAACGGCCGTCGTAGAGCGTCGGCGCGCCGGTCGCGCGCGCGGCCGGATGATCGTCGACCTTCGTCGCCCAGAGCTGTTTGCCGGTATCCGCGTCGAGCGCATACGCGCGCGCTTGCGCGTCGGAGAAGTACAGCGCGTAGCCGGACGGCTTCACGGGTCCGACCGAGATGGCCGTGCGCACGCCGGACTCGGCCTTGAACGTCCAGAATGTGCAGCCCGTCTTCGGATCGAGCGCGTAGATCATTCCCGATTGGCTCGCCATGAACAGCTTGCCGCCCACGATCGCGGGCTGGGCGCGCGATTGCGTGGCGTTCGGTATGCCAAACGCCCACTTGAGCTTCAGGTTGGCGACATTCGCCGCCGTGATGCCGCCGCTGTCGCGTTGAAAGCGCGTGTTGCGCGTGTCCGGCCCCCAGCCGTTCCACACCGGACCCGCCGTCAGCGAGCCGAGCGGCGAGCTCGCGCTGCAGAGCCCCCCCGCCGGCGCGTTGGCCGCGACGGTGACGGGCCGGCCGGCGATTCGCTCCGCGACCGCGACGCGCTCCGCGGGCGAAAGCGGCTGCCCTTGGATACGCATGTTGCCTTCGGTGAGCGACAGCACGATCGCGTTCGCACCGAGTGCGCCCATCGCAGCCCGGTTCGGGATGTCCGTATCCGGCGCAGGATTCGCGTGGCAGGTCGCGCAATGCTGCGCGAACAGCGCCTCGCCGTCCGGCGCTTGGGCGATCGCGCTCGCAGCGAGCAGCAATGAAGCAATCACGGTGATGACGAGAGCACTGCGCATGCAACCTCCGGAGAGAAAGCGCCGCGGCGGCGGCACGGTGAGCTAACGGGTCGTGCCGTTGGTCGGCCCCGGGATGTCGCCGACGATCTCACGCCGTTTGAATTTCCACACGCCGTCTTCGACGACGAGGTCGTCGCGATAGGTCGCGTAGATCAGCGCGTCGGGACGGCCTTCGGCGTTCGCCGCGTAGAACGCGCCGCGGCTCGTTGCCGTGGCGGTGTCGCCGTGGACGTCGATCTTCTCGTTCGAGAACACGTGCAGGTTGGCGCCCGTGGGGAAGTTCGTCGTGATCGCGCGTTCGAGCGCGGCCGCAATCTCGTCGGGGCCGTGCGCGGCGCCCGAGTTGCCGCCGCCGCCGAAGTCCGCGTCGCGGGCCCAGAGCTTGCCGAACGCTTTGAAGTCACGGCTGTCGAGGGTGCGTCCGTAGTCCGAGAAAAGCGCCCGAATCGCCTCGCGTGCTTCGAGCGCGGCGACCGAGTCACGCAGTGCGGCTATCTCGGCCGACTTGTCGTCACCGGTGCCGCCGATCTCCATCGAGCAGCCGCATAGTGCGGCAGCGAGAAAACCGACGCCGAGAATGAACGCGCGAGTCATTGCTGAAAGTCCCCCCAAGAACGTGATCGATCGTCTTCGCGACCTTGCGGCACGTCGGATCCGACGCGCCGCAGAATAACCTGCTCAAGAATAACCTATCCATCCCGGACTCGCGTATATTCTGACCCCGCGCCGCGCGCATCAACTCTTCACGCGGTTCTTTGTCGAAACGTCACTACGAACGAGGTGAGACCATGGCGAACAGCGTTTATAGAGTCACCGAGATCGTCGGCACGAGCACGCGATCATGGGAGGACGCGGTGAAGAGCGCCGTGCAGACCGCGGCGAAATCGTTGCGCGACCTGCGCGTGGCGGAAGTCGGCGCACTCGACGTCACGGTCGGCGACGACGGCAAGGTCAAGTCCTATCGCGCGAAGGTGAAGCTGTCGTTCAAGTTCGAGCCGGAAGGCGCGGTCCCTGCCGCGGCCGAGCCTGCGGCGGCGCCGGCCGCTAAGGTCGTCTCGAAGAAGAAGACGTCTACGAAGAAGGCCAGCAAGAAGAAGGCGAGCAAGAAGCGCCGTTAGTCGCGCAGCTCCGCACGCGACACTGGGTGCGGATCCGCTGCTTTCACTCCGACTTCATGGCCTATTGAAGCGCGGCTTCGGCAGCCGTCGTCGCGAGAACATTCGGCGTCTTCGCAGTCGCCAGGCCGCGCGCGGAGCGCGCACGCAACTCCGGATCGACGAGTGCGGTCGCGATGCCGTCCAGAATTTCCACTTGAATCGCGCGTAGCCCTCCGAGCGGCTCTTCGTAACGCGCTTGCCAAAGCAGCGTGTCGGTCGCCGCGTCGGCCAATCGGGTGGTCACGAGAATGTCGTCGTTCGCGAATGAGATGTCCGTGCTGAGCACGGCGCGTGCGCCTAGCTGCGCGCCGATCTCGGATGCCGGCAATTCCGAGCCTGCGTAAGGCGATACCGAGGGCGCGCCGATTGCGTAGAGTCCCGGGACCGCGCGCAGCGCGGCGACGAGATCGCGGTGCAGCTCCGCGGCGACACTTGTGCGCGGCGCTCCGTCGCCCGGCTGCTCCTCGAACGGGAGCACGGCCACCGAGTTCGCGTCGACAGCGCCTTTCCCTGGCAGCACGATCACGGGATTCGCTGCCGATGAGAGCGCGACGTGCGGCGTTGGCGGAACCGGTCGTACGCAAGGTTGGTCGCGACCTTGAAGATCAACGCACGTACGCGCCCGCCGTCGAGCTTCTCGACTTGCATCAGCCGCACGTACGTCTCCTGAAGCACTTCTTCCGCCTCGTCCCGTCGCGACAAAAGATCGGTGAGGTAGCGCAGCAACGGTCGCCGAAAGCGCTCGAACAGTCGGGCGATGGTTTCCGTCTGCAGTTCGGCGGGCGATTTCCCCGACGACTCGCGCTGCTCACCCATGCGACGTTCCGGGTTTGGGGGAACGGCCCTTCTCGTTGCTACCACGGGGTTAGTACGTTCGGATCGAACGCGTCCGCCAAGTATCGGCGTGTGGTCACGGTGGGCTGGGCGACCGGCATCGGGGCCAGGCTAGCCGCGCGCGGCGGATTCGACAAGAAATCGGTATCCTGACGGCCCCTCCTGCTCAGCGAAGCGCCGTCTTGTCCGCGACCCACGCCCCATACCACCGGCCAGTCCTCGGCGTGTTCTTCAAGCTCACGTCCGTGCTCTTCTTGGCGAGCATGGGCGCATGCGTGAAGCATCTCGGCAGTGCGATCCCGAGCGGCGAGACGATCTTCGTGCGCGGCCTGATCTCGATCGCGGTCCTCACATTCGTCGCGTGGCGAGTCGAAGGAGGGCTGCACGTGTTGAAAACCAAGAACCTGCGCTCGCATGCGCTGCGCTCGCTGTCGGGCACCGCGAGCATGTTCTGTTGGTTCACGGCGCTCACGCTGATTCCGCTCGCAGACTTCACGGCGATCTCGTTCACGGCGCCCTTGTTCCTCACGATCCTCGCGATGGTCTTCTTGGGCGAGCGCATCCACGGTTACCGCTGGAGCGCGCTCGGTATCGGTTTCGTCGGCGTCCTGATCATGGTGGGTCCGCAGCTCACGTTCGGCAGCTCCATCGGCGTCGCGGTCGCGCTCGGTGCTGCGGTGTTCTCCGCTGTGGCCGTGACGACGCTACGCAGCATGAGCGGGAGCGGGGGCGAGCACGCGATCACGATCACGTTCTACTTCTCCGTCACGAACATGATCTGCGCCGCGTTCACGGCGCTCGCGGGCTGGCCTGTGCCCACCGGCGAGCAGTGGTTGTTCATCGGCCTCGCGGGCTTGTTCGGCGTGCTCGGCCAACTACTGATGACTTATTCGTACCGGTATGCCGAGGCGTCGACCGTTGCGCCGCTCGACTACGCGAACCTGCTGCTCGCCGTGTTCTATGGCTACTACTTCTTCGGCGAGCTCCCGCATCTCTCGACCTGGATCGGCGCGCCGCTCGTGATCGCGGCGGGCGCGATCATCTTGTGGCGCGAGTACCGGCTCGCGGTGCCGCAACCGGCGCCGCCGTTGTCGCCGAACGTCTGAGGCCATTCCCGCGCACGCGCGTGTAGTCGCCTCGATCAACCGCGCGCAGTCATCGGCGGCCGCCACGGCTGCGCTAGCTGGCTATTTGCCTTGCAGGATATTACCGAACGCACCGAGCAGCGACCCTTCATCCGTACGGCGGCCCATCGGCGAGAGATTCGCCATGATCCGGCCCGCGAGCCGCGAGAACGGCAAGCTCTGGAGCCACACGTGACCTGGGCCCCGGAGCCGCGCGAAGAACACGCCTTCGCCGCCGAAGATCATCGATTTCACGCCGCCGACCGCCACGACGTCGTAGTCGACGGTTTGCGCGAGCGCCACTAGGCAGCCGGTGTCGACGTGCAGTTCTTCGCCGGTCTTGAGCTCGCGTTCGATGAGCGTGCCGCCCGCGTGCACGAACACGATCCCGTCACCTTCGAGCTTTTGCATGATGAAGCCTTCCCCGCCGAAGAGGCCCGTGAGCATGCGCTTCTGGAACGCGATGCCGATCGACACGCCTTTCGCTGCCGCGAGGAACGAATCCTTTTGGCAAATCAGCTTGCCCCCGAACTGCGACAGGTCGAGCGCGAGGATCGTGCCGGGGTAGGGCGCCGCGAATGCGACGCGCGCTTTGCCGCTGCCCGTATGCGTGAAGACCGTCGTGAACAAGCTCTCGCCAGAGAGCACGCGCTTGCCGGCGCCGACGAGGAGGTCCATGAAGCCGCCGCTCTGCTGTCCGGAGCCGTCGCCGAATATCGTCGACATCTCGACCGACGGATCCTTGTACATGAGGCTGCCGGCTTCGGACACCGCGCTCTCGCCGGGGTCGAGCTCGACCTCGACGAACTGCATCTCGCTGCCTCGAATCGTGTAATCGATCTCGTGGGCGGTGGGCATTGGCGGCTCCTGTATTGAGTCGGACGGAATACTAGCGGAGGTCGGCGTGGGCAGTCGCGCGCGCGCTGAGCTGCTCGGCGGCCGAGCGGCGCCTCTGCGCCGCCGGTTCCGCAACTGAGCCTAAGCCGGCTCGACGCCGGCCCGCACGCAGAAGTACTCCCACGCGCGATCGAGCGCGAGCGGCGAGAACTGCGTCGCCGACGACAGCTCGATCTCCGCGTCGCTGAGCGGCTTAGGGGTACCGAGGCCGAGTGCCTGCAGCTGCACCTGTGCGTTCACCTGCAAGTAGAACGCGATCATCACTGCCTCTTTGACATTGCGCGCCGCGATCACCGCGCCGTGGCCGCGCATCAGCACACAGGTGTTCCCGCCGAGCGTCTTCGCGAGGCTCCGGCCCTGCTCCATCTTGCGCACGAGCATGTCGGTGTCGCCAAAGTCGTCGCGAATGTCCCACACGGGCACGTGTGCGCCGACGACCGCTGCCATATGAATCATCGGCTGCAGCGGCCGTTCTCCGATCGTAAAGGGCAGCACGGCGTAGGAGTGGTTGTGCACTACGGCGTGCACGTCGGGGCGCGCTTCGTACACCGCGCCGTGGATCATCCGCTCGCCGTACGGCGTTCGGCCGCGCGCGTCGAGCGGCGTGCCGTCCAGAGCGAACTCCATTAGATCGTCGAGCTCGACGAGCTCGGGGCTGCGCGAGCGTGCGAGCACGTATCGTTCGGCGTTGCGTGGGTCGCGAATGCTCACGTGACCGAACGCATCGACGACATTCTCGTGCGCGAGGATTCGGTTCGCCGCGACGAGACGGCGCAAGTCGACCGCGTCGGGATTGGGGGGTATCTCAGGCTGAGCGACGAGTGGCCGGAGCCATGCTCCGAGCAGAGCGCTCGCCGCGACCGCTGCGCCGGTGTGCACGATCGCGCGCCTCGCGATAAGGCGCTGCGGATCGCGCGGTGAAACGTTTCGCGGGTCGGGCATCGCACCTCCTGCCGGGCCGCCGCACGATAGCATGCGAGCGCGGGTGCGGCACGCATGCCGAGCGGCAGGCGCAACGATCTCCGGACCGAGCTTCCAAATACGACACCTTTCGTCGTGGGGTGTAGGCTACGCTTCGCGTAATCACAACAACAACGGAGACAGCCCATGCTGCATCATGTTTCGGTTGGTGTCCGCGACGTCGCACGCGCGGCGCAGTTCTACGATAGCGTGCTCGGTGCTCTCGGTTACAAGCGTGTCATGGAATTCATGCCGTATGGCATCGGCTACGGCGAGACGACGCCGGTGTTCTGGGTGCAACTGCCGCACGATCGCAGCCCTGCGACCGTCGGCAACGGCGTGCATGTCGGCTTCATCGGACGCAGCAAGGCGGTGATCGAGACGTTCCATCGCGCCGCGCTCGAGGCAGGTGGATTGGACGAGGGCGCGCCCGGCGCACGGCCGGACTACGGGCCTCATTACTTCGGCGCATTCGTGCGCGACCTCGACGGTAACAAGCTCGAAGCGGTGCTCGTCGCGGCGGAACCCGCAAAGCGTGCGGCGCCCGCCAAGAGCTCGGCGCGGGCCGTAAAGAAGAAAGTGAAGAAGAAGAGCAAGAAGACCGCGAAGAAAGCACCGAAGAAGAAGGGCAAGCGCACGAAGCGCAAGCGCAAGTAGCGCTGCCTCGCTGCGGGTCGGAGCGGAGCGAACGTCGCCGTTTGACAGCGCGGCTAGGTGCTCAGGCGCGCGCTTCTTCCTCTTGCGGCGGTGTGTCCCGCATCGGCGGCAGCTCGGGGACGTGCTCGGGAGTCTGGCGCGGCTCCTCGATCAGTGGCGCCGGGCCGGGGCCGAACGGGTTTGGTGTCTCGGTCATGAGCGTGGTCCTCACCAAGCGACCGCTTTGATCACGCCGCACGCAATCGGCTCTCCCGACTCCCCAGACGGCTGAGACTTCAAATCGTCGTCGGTCGCGTGCACGACGATTGCCTTGCCGACGATGCCCGCGGGGCCTTGCAGCTGCAGGTCCTCCGTCCGCAGCCATTGTCTTACGGTGCCGTCGTCCTCGGCACGCACGTTGCCGAGGTCGCCGGCATGGTGCCGATGATCCGCGTCGGTCGGACCGCCGTGCTGAGTGTCGTTCGGATTCAAGTGGCTACCTGCTGCCGCGGCATTCGCGCCGCCGCAGTCGCCGTTCTCGTGCACGTGAAAGCCGTGGTTACCCGGCTTGAGGCCCGACAGGTCCACGTTGATCGCCATCAACGGCTGCGCGAGATAGAACTCGACCGTGCCGCGGGCTTCGTTGCCGGACACGGGTTGCAACTCCGCCTTCGCCGCGAGCGTCGCTACGGGGCCCGGTGTCGGCGGCGCTCGCGAGGCGGGCTCTTGCACCGGCGCGTCGGCTGCGGGTGCCGGGACGTCCGCGGCCGGGGGTTCCGCGACAGCAATGCGCAGCGGCTGCGCCGGCGCCACGGGAGCGCCAGCCGCACTGCAGGGCTCGCGCCAGGCGCCGCGGGAGCCCCGTCTATCGCCGCGGGAGCCGTAGCATCCGCGAACGGCTCGCCGTCCGGCGTGCAAGCTGCGAGCGCCGCGAGCCACGCGGCGCAGAGCGCGATGGCCGTGCCACGGGTCTTTCGGTTCGTCGGATAGGTCATGCCAATGCTCCAGCGGGTCCTGCTCATCCTCTTATGTCCCCGCGAAGCAAGATCGATGCCAACGTAGTGGAGCGCGCCGCCCCGGCGTTCTCGGGTCGTCTACCCGGCTCTGTCAGCTCGGCGATTTCACGAATCCAAAAACGGAAAACGACTAACTCGAAAAGCTTGCGGCCACCCTCGGCGCGGCCTGGCTGCGCCTCGGCCCGCTTGGCAAACCGGGGCACGGACTGCGTGGCATGGATGCTGCAAGGCGCTAGTCGACTGCGCGCCTTCGCGAGGCGTTGGCGCAACGAATGCGCACAACCAAGCGAGGGCCAACCCGAATGAGTCAATCACGAGCTGCACATCACTTGGATCGCGCGCGCGTCGCGGGCGTGACCCTGTCCCATCCGGCGCGCCACGTCTACTCGGATCTCGGAATGAGCAAGCGCGAGCTCGCGGAGTACTACCGCGACATCGCGGAGCACATGCTCCCGTCAGTCGAAGGGCGTCCGCTCACGATCGTCCGTTGCCCGCGGGGTCAAGGCGGTCAGTGCTTCTTCCAGAAACACTTCGACGACACTGCACTCGTCGGGCTCGAGGGCATCGACGTCGAGGAATCCACCGGCGTCGGCCGTTATGCGATCGCGGTAGGGGTCGCGGGTCTCGTCCAGTTGGTCCAACTCGGCGCGCTCGAGATTCACGCCTGGCTCGCGCGGGCGGACCGTCTAGACTGCCCCGATCAAATGATCCTCGACCTCGATCCCGGCATCGGCGTGAGTTGGCCGCGGCTCCGTGACGCCGCCCGCGAGGTGCGCGAACGCCTCGACCGCCGCGGGCTGCAGAGCTTCGTTCGGACGACCGGCGGGAAAGGATTGCATGTGGTCGCGCCGCTCGACGCCGTGCACCCCTGGGAAGAGGTCCGTACATTCGCACGCTCGCTCGCCGACGCAATGCAGAGCGATACGCCGGCCGAGTTCATTGCCACCGCCGACAAGCACGCTCGGCACGGGAAGATCTACGTCGACTACTTGCGCAACGCGCGCGGCGCGACGGCGATCGCCAACTACTCGACGCGTGCGAAGCGCGGTGCGCCGGTTGCGGTGCCGATCGCTTGGGACGAGCTGGCGCGAATCACCGGAGCCGACCACTATCGGCTCGCGGGCATCCGGCGGCGCGTGGCGCAGCTCGAGCGGTCCGCGTGGCCGGATTTCGCGACGGTCCCGCAGCGCCTGCCTTGAGTGACGACAGCGGCAGCGCGCGGCAGACGCGTATCGACCTCAATCGGCTGGTCCACCGGCAGTCGCGCTAATACGTCCAGACCACCCGCGCGAACACGCTGCGCTCGATCCGCCGGCCGTCGTTGAACTCGACTCGGACCGCATCGTTCAAGCTTTGCGCCGTGATCGATGCGCGCAAGTGCTCGGTCGGCCGCCAGCCGAGGCTGACGTCGACTGCGTCGTAGCTCGGCACGCGTTGCGCCGGAGACGTGAGCGCGTCGACGTGACGTAGGCTCGTGTACAAGCTCAAATTGTGCGGCAGCTCTAGATAAGACTGTACGGCGACATGGTTCTTCGGGCTGTTGCCGTCGAGATTGAGTCCGCCCACATCGGTGCTGCCCGGCTTGCTTCGCAAATCCATCTCGAGCACGGCGAACTGAAACTGCAGACGCCACCGTGCGAGCGGCTGCCAATTGACGACCGCGGTGCCACCGTACGACTCGCCTTCCATGAGGTTGTCGAGCCGCGCGGTTAGCTGAAGGTACGGCGGCGGTCCCGGCACGGGAACGATTCCGGTGAGCGGTTCGGTCGTTTGCAGGTCGTCGTAGAAATTGTCGAACACCGCCAGGTCCAGAGACAGGTTTTGGTTGACCTGCAGTCGATAGCCTGCCTCGTATGCCTCGAGATCCTCGCTGAGGAAATTCGGATTGCCGTTCACGTTGATATAGAGCGGCGGCAGCCCCGGCACCGCGACCGGCGCGAATAGAACGACATCGGTATTGAGCCTCGCGGGCACGCGCACCGCGCGCGACACGGCACTCCAGACCGTCTGATTCGTCCCCGGCAACCACGTGACGCGCACGTTCGGTTGCTCCTCGAAGCCGGTGTAGTCGTTGTCCTCGAGTTTCACGCCGAGTGTGAGGAAGAGGCGGTCGTCTTTGATCGCGATCCGATCTTGGACGAACGTGCTGAGCGTTTGATCGGTCCGGCTCGGCGGCAGGAACGATGAAAACTGGGTGTTGCCGATGTCGTCGCTCGTGGAGCGAGCCTCGACACCCCATTGGGCGTCGTGGCGACCGTAGGTCGAGAGGTCGTGCAAGAAGGACAAGTTCCAGGTGTCGCGAGCTTCGTTGAAGCTGCCCGGGATCTGCCGATCCGTCTGGTCGTAGTAGAACTGGAGTTGCCAATTGGCATCCGGCTTGAATGAGCGGCGCCAGGTCGCAGTCACGCTATGACCCGAGAGAGGTACGCTGCCGGGAACATCGACGGCGGGCAGTGTGCCCAGCGTGAAATCGCCTCGCAGCAGCGCGTCCTCTTCGCCGTCGTAAACGTCTGCGCGCACGTTCACGAGATCCTGCGGCGTCGCTTCCCAGGCGAGAGCGAAGCCCGCGCGGGTCATGTTCCATCCGTCGTTCGCCGGAGCGCCGGTCGTGATGAGCTCGGCTGCGTCGCGCTCGAACGTCTTCACATAGGCGCGCGCCGCCATCTTTTCGTTCGGTTTCCAGCCGTAGCGAAAGGAGGCAAAGCCTTCCTCCTCGTTGCCGCCGCCAATCTCCGCGTGGCCGCCCAACGTGTCGCGCGCGGATTGCGTGATGATGTTGATCACGCCATTGACCGCGTTCGCGCCCCAGATCGCGCCGCCGGGCCCTGAGACGATCTCGATGCGCTCGATGTCTGCGAGCAACGTGTCTTGGACGTCCCAGAAGACTCCGCCGAACAGCGGCGAGTAGACGCTGCGACCGTCGATCAGCACCAGTAGCTTGTTCGAAAGGTCGCTGCTGAAGCCGCGGATCGAGATCGTCCACTCGTTGGAGCCGTTGCGCGCAACCTCGACGCCCGGCGCGAGGCGCAGCGCCTCGGGAATCGTCGTGACGCCGCTCCGCCGAATGTCCTCGGCGGTGATCACGTAGATCGACGCGGCCGTCTGGTTGAGATTCTCGGCGCGCCGCGACACGGACGTCACGCGAAGCTGGCCGAGTTGCTCGATGCTCAAGTCGAACGGGCTCGGCGGAGGCTGCGCCTGCGAGCGGCTGCGCGACAGCGCACGCCGCCAGCGCCGCGCATACAGATGCGCGACGCGCTACGTCCGACAGAGCCGCGTACCCACGCGGTCTCGGCCAGCCGAGCTCGCCAGTGTTCGTCAAATCAGGTCCCACGAGTCACGACGGCTGGCGAGTATAGTGTCCCGCGGCGTTTCGAGATACGGGTTTTCTCGCGGCGACCAACTCAGGTGACATAGGGAAACCGATTCTCTAAGCTCCGCTCCACCGGTGCGGTTTCGCGCACTTCCAGTTGCACACGATTACACCCGCCCATGCTGAGCGCCGTACGTCGATCGTTGCGCACGAAGGTCGTGATCATCGTTTTGGTGACGGCGTTCGTTGCGCTCCTCGTATCGACCATCGTGCTGCTCACTTACGAGGTCGACAACTCCCGGGACGCGCTCGTCACGGACGCGACGACGCAGGCCGATATCCTCGCGCGCATCAACGCTCCGGCCTTGGCGTTCGACGACCCGAAGACGGCGGTTGCCAATCTCGCGCTGCTCAGCAACAGGCCAAACATCCGCGCGGCCGCGATCTACACGGCCGACGGCGGCCTATTCGCGACTTACAGCCGGTCTCCAGACACGCCGTTCCCGCCGCTCGGTGCGCCGGGTGCGCAAATCGACTCGAGCACGATCACGCTGTTCCACCCGGTGGTCCAAAACGACGACGTGCTCGGCACGGTCTATCTGCAAGCGAGCTACGATCTCGCGGACCGGCTCCGCGACTACCTCGTGATCCTCACGACGGTCATGCTCGTGAGCCTGCTCGTGGCCTTATTGCTCTCGTTCTGGCTCGCAGGCAGCGTCACGAATCCCGTCCGCGCGATCACCGAGGTTGCGCGTCAGGTCATCGAGCGTCGCGACTTCGCGCTGCGCGCGCGCCGTACGACCGGGGACGAGATCGGCGTGCTCGTCGACGCGTTCAATACGATGCTCGCGGAGGTTGGACAGAGGGCGGACGCGCTCGAGGCGTCGAACCGCGCGCTTCAGCAAGAGACCGACGAACGTCGTCATGCGGAGTCCGCGTTGCGAGTCGCGGACCAGCACAAGGACGAGTTTCTCGCGACGCTCGCGCACGAGCTGCGCAATCCGCTCGCGCCGATGGTCAACGCGATGCGTCTCGTCGAGTTGCCGAATGCCGACCCGACCGTTACGAAGAGCGCGCACGGCATCATCACGCGGCAGTTATCGCAGATGGTGCGGCTCGTCGACGACTTGCTCGATGTGTCGCGCATCACGAGCGGCAAACTCGCGGTCCGCAAGCAGCCCGTGGAGCTCGCCTCGATCGTGCAAAGCGCCGTGGACACGGCGCGGCCTCTGCTCGACGAGCGCGATCAGACGCTCACGCTCGAGTTGCCGAGCCATCCTGTCTTCCTCCAAGCGGACGCCGTGCGTCTCTCGCAGGTCTTCTCGAATTTGCTCAATAACGCGGCCAAGTACAGCGAACCGGGCGGCAATATCACGCTGTCCGCGGCAGTGTCGGCGTCGACCGTGCTCGTACGGATCGACGATCACGGCATCGGTATTTCAGCGGACATCTTGCCGCGGATATTCGAAATGTTCGCGCAGGGGGACAGCTCGCCAGAGCACGCGCAGAGCGGCCTCGGCGTGGGGCTCGCGCTCGCGAAGCGTCTCATCGAGCTGCACGGCGGCTCGATCGCGGCCGAGAGTCGCGGGCGCGGCGAAGGCAGCTCGTTCACGGTGAGCCTGCCCGTGATGGCCGCTCTCACTTCGGAGCGGTCGATCGATGCGGCGCCGCAAGCCGTGCAACAACGCCGGCACCGGATCTTGCTCGTCGACGACAACGTGGACTTCGCGACGAGCCTCGCGCTGTTGCTGCAAAACCTCGGGCACGAAGTCCGGATCGCGCACGACGCTCCGCAGGCCCTCGAGACGGCGCGCGAGCTGAAGCCCGAGTTCGCGTTCCTCGATCTCGGCTTGCCGCAAATCAGCGGCCACGAGCTCGCACGGGCGTTGCGCGCGCAGCCCGAGTGCGCGTCGACGGTGCTCATTGCGCTCAGCGGCTGGGGACAGGCGGGCGATCGCCAACGCTCGCAAGAAGCCGGTTTCGCGATGCACCTCGTGAAGCCGGTAGAGCTGCAGAGCGTCCAAGCGGTCCTCACGAGCCTGGTGCGGGCGAGCTGAGCCGTGATCCACTCGTCCATGCAACCGTCGGGCCCGTTGGATCGCGCGATTCTTCAGCGCGCGGTGCGCCCGCCAAGCGGCTCGCGGCCGTAGCGCTGCTCGCGTTCGGCGGCCTGTCCCTTGCGGCGCAGGCCCAAGACGCGGCGTATTCAGAGGACGAGGTCAAGGCCGCGTTCCTCTACCACTTCGGCACCTACGTCGAGTGGCCCGCGACTGCCGCGCGCCGGACCGATCCGATCACGATCGCCGTGCTCGGCGCCAACGCAGTCGCGGCGCAGCTCAGGAACTTCTTGCCGGGTCGTACCATCCAGGGCCGGCCGGTCGAGGTTCGGTCGCTCGCCCGCATCCAGGACTTGCGCGACGACGAAGTACTGTTCATCGGCGAGGAGAACAATTCGCACGCTGAGCGATCTCATCGACGCGGTGGGCACGCGGCCCGTGCTGATCGTCACCGACGCCGCGAGCGGCCTCGCGGATGGCGCGATGGTGAACTTTCAGCTGGTGGATCGACGGGTTCGGTTCGAGATATCGCTGCGTAAGGCGCAAGACTCGGGACTCATCCTGAGCTCGCGCCTGCTCTCGGCGGCGCTGCGCGTCGAGACCTCGAGCTGTTGGTCTGGCTGCCGCGACGTGATCTGGCCGCCGAGCCCCGACCTCGCACAGGCGCGCTCGCGGCCGCGACCCGAAGCGTAGGCGAGTTTTCCGGACAGTGACGAACCGCGCGCGTCCTAGGGCTAGGGCGCTGCGCTCGCTGACCGGTGCTTACTCGTCGCCGTCGTCGTAGCGCGCCCTCGTCCTTGCGGCGGCGGGTGTCCTTGTATTCCTCGACTCGCTCGCGGGCGCTGCGGCCCTTCTCCAGCGTGCTCAAGAAGCCGTCGAGGTCGAACTCGAGATCGTAGGCAACATTCATGATCTAGTTCCTTCGCGTTGTTTGCTCGCGAGCCGTGTGTCTTGCGAGCGACGGATACGCGAAAGCACTAAGCAACACTCGTGCCAAACGGACTGCGCAGGATCGCCGATCCGGGACTCCCGACCGGGTCGAGCGTCGGAGCGAGCGATCGTTGTGTCGGCACCGATCGGCAACCCGCGAGGATCGGCGGCTTTGTGGCCCTCGTCGTAGTTTCGCAACCCGTCGAGCGCGCGCTCCGAGGCTTCGCGGCGGTGCTCGGACAGCGTCGGTCGCCCGACGGCGCGTGCACCAAATTCGTGACTTCGAATTTCCGTATTCCCAGAAATTGGAACAGTTCGGTGCATCACGACGCGACAACGACGTTGGCACATGCCTTGCAGAGTCTCGACGCACGAGTCCGAGATATCGAGGAGAAACACAATGCCGAGGAAAGCGCAGAGATCGCCGGAGACGACCCCGCCCGACGGGCCGCCGCGCGAGCCCGTCGACCCGATCACTCGCGGAGACCCCACCGCGATCCCGGACCCGAAGCCGATCGACGATCCGCGGCCGAGTAAGCCGAGCAAGACGACCTTGAGTCCGCTCGACCTCGAGATCGAGCGGCTCATCAACCTCGTGGAAACGCGAATCCACTGACGCGCGCGGTATGCGGCTCAAGCCCGCCTGGCATTCGCGTGCTCGCTGGGCACGATGGTTGCGCCGCGTTGCTCTGCGACGGCCTGGGTGATCTCGGCCCCAAACAGCAGGATCAACGCGGCGTAGTAGACCCAGATCATGAATACGACCACGGAGCCCGCGGCGCCGAACGACGACGCGATCGTCGTTTGGCCGAGATACAGCCCGATCAAGTGCTTGCCGACGACGAACAGCAGCGCCGTGACGAGCGCTCCGAGCCAGCTGTCGCGCCACGCGATCTTCGCGTCCGGTAGATACTTGAACATCGCGGCGATGAGGACGGCCGAGAACGCGAAGGTGATAGCCAGATCGAGCGTGCCCCAGAAGAAGGTCGCCGCCGCTAGCCTATGGTCGAGATAGGTGTGTAGAGCGCCCAGCAAGGCGCTGATCAACAACGACACCATCAATAGGAATCCGAGCGCAAGCACGAGCGCAAACGACAGGATGCGGTGCTTGATGAAATTGAGCATCGCGTTGCCGGGCGCGGCTTCTACGCGCCAGACGCGATTCAGCGCGTTTTGCAGTTGCGCAAACACGGTGGTGGCACCGAGCAGGGTGAGGAAGGCTCCGAGGACAAGCGACCATTGGCTTCGCTCCTCGCTCTGCGTGCTGTCGATCACGGTTTGGGTCAACGCGGCTCCCTCCGCGCCAACTAGCTTCTCTACCTGCCTGATGAGCTCGGTGTGCACCGCGCCGTCCGCGAAGAATATACCCGCCACGGCGATGGCGATGAGCAGCAGCGGCGCCATGGACAGCAGCGAGTAGTAAGCGATCGCGGCGCACAGCTCGAGCGCGTCGTCCTCGTACGTCCGCACGAGCGACTGCCAAAGAATTCCTCGCAACTTCGTCACCACGCGGTCGTCGAGCAAGGTCCATGCCACGGTCATCCCACGCGAACGACGCCTCGGGGCCGCACCTCGAACGATGAAAATCGCTGCGCAGATTCCCAAGTTCGCAATCGCGGCGCGGCGACGCCCGGGTGAAAGGGGAGCGGCAGAGGGGTGGCACATGCCTTGCATTGCCCTCTGCGAACGAACGACCTGGGACACGGGAGAAAACGAAGATGAACTTTTCGACAGACGCGCCGGCCGAGCTCTGCGCGCTTACCGACAGCCTCACGAGTAGCATTCGCTGGCGAATGCGCGACTACGAGGCCATTCTCAAGGCCGAGCTCGAGATTCTGGCGGACAGTGATTCGGCGGAGCTGCAACGGTTCGCCGCGCGCCGGATCCCTCGCAACTGACGGCCGGCGAGGGACCTGATGCGTCGGCGCTCCCAGGTCGCGCTCGCGGTCGCACTGCTCGCCGTCGTGCTCATCGGGGCGCGCGTCGCGGCGCCCGTCGTCGTCGAGCGCTACGTCAATCGCCAGATGGCCCACATGGGCGACTATCGCGGCGCCGTGACGGAGGTGGACTTGTTCCTGTGGCGCGGCGGCTACGCGTTGCGCAACCTGCAAGTCGTGAAGGTCGCGGCGTCGGATGAGGTCCGTGACACGCCGTTCGTCGCGATGCCGCGAATGGATTTGACGATCGAATGGCGCGCGCTATTTCGCGGCGAGGTGGTCGGCGAGGCGGTAATGTTCTCACCCGTATTGAATCTCGTGCAATCCGAGAGCGACGAGAACACGCAGCTCGGCACCGGCGTCAGCTGGCCTCAGGAGATTCGCGATCTTTTTCCGTTCAAGCTCAACGTGGTTCGAGTGCAGAACGGGCTCGTGACATTTCGCGCGCCCGGAATCTCGACGGAGGAATCGCTGACGCTGCAGGGCTTCCAGCTCGTGCTGCGAAACCTCACGAACGTGACCGACGAGGAAAAGGCCGCGTTTGCAGACATCTCGCTCGCGGGCCGCATCATGGGCAGCGCTCCCTTCAAGCTCGATGGCCAGATCGATCCCAACGAGGAGCTGCCCGCGTTCGACGTGGACGTCTCGCTCGAGAATGCGAAGCTCGTCGACGTGAATCCATGGTTGCGCGAGTTCCTGAAGGTCGATGCTCAGAACGGCGCGTTCTCGATGTATGCCGAGCTTGCGACGGCCGACGGCCGGTTCGAGGGCTACGTGAAGCCGATCCTCGAGGATCCCGAGATCTTCGACACGAAGGAGGCGACGAGCGGACCGTTCCAGAAGGCCTGGGAGGCCATCGTGGGATTCGCGGCGAAGGTGCTCGAGAACCGTCAAGAAAAGCAGGTGGCGACGCGGATCCCGTTCTCCGGTAACCTCGATGATCCGCGCGCGGGTATTCTCGCGGCGCTCGTCAATCTCGTTCGTAACGCGTTCGTGGCGGCGTTCGCGCATTCGCTGGAAGGCTCGGTCTCCCTGCGCGACGTGGGTGAGCACCTCGAGTGCCCAAGCACCGAGGGCAAGACGGACTGCAAGAAGAACGAAAAGGCGGCGATCGAGAACGACGCGAAAGGCGAGTTGGCGCCGGCCGACTCGCTGGAGCCCGCGCCACGCAAAACGAAGCGAAGCCGGCGCGAAGACTGATCGTCCGCTCAGTCCCCGAGGCCGCCACGATATGCTCACGTTCACCTGCGACTCTTGCAACGCCACGCTCTATTTCGAGAACGTGCAGTGCCTCGCTTGCGCGCGCCAGGTCGGGTTTCGTCCGGACAGCCTCACGATGTGCACTACCGAGAGCGCCGCCGCCGCGGCACTGCAGCCATGCCGCAACTGGACCGAATACGCGGCTTGCAATTGGTTCGCCCCGGCGAGTGCGGGGGGCAGCGGCTACTGCGCCGCCTGCGCCTTGAACGAGGTGGTGCCGGATCTGGCCGATCCAGGGCGGCGCGCGCTCTGGGGCGACACGGAGCGCGCGAAGCGGCGCCTCATCTTCACGCTGCTCGAGATCGGCCTGCCGCTCTTGGGGCTCGGCGGCAAGCAACCTTTGCGCTTCCGGCTGCTCGCCGACGATCGCGCGGACACGGGCGCGGTAGATCCGCCTCCGGAGAAGGAGCCGATATACATCGGCCACGACAACGGCAGGCTCACATTGAACGTGGTCGAGGCCGACGACGTGCTGCGCGAGGCGATCCGCAAACGTCTAAACGAGCAGTACCGCACGATGCTCGGCCACCTCCGGCACGAGATCGGCCACTACTATTGGTACTTGCTCGTCGACGGCATGCCGATCCAGCGACCGTTCCGCGAGCTGTTCGGCGACGAGCGCGCCGACTACGTGACGGCGCTGAAGCACTACTACGACGCCGGGCCGGCCGTGGACTGGCAACACACGTTCGTGAGCGCCTACGCCAGCATGCACCCGTGGGAAGACTTCTCGGAGACCTGGGCGCACTACATCCACATCCTCGATACGCTCGAGACGGCGAGCACGTCGGCCCTGGCGCTCGGCGGCCGATCGATGGCTTCCCCACTACCGCTCGACGATGCACGGCCGTTTGCGTCCGTGCTCGCCGATTGGGTGCCCCTCACAGTCTGCCTGAACCAGCTCACACGCAGCATGGGTATGCGCGACGCGTATCCGTTCGCGATCACCGAGCGCGTGGCCGAGAAGCTCGCGTTCGTGCACGACCTCTGCCGTCAGGCCACCGCAGGGTTGGCGCGCCCGGCTGCCGCGGCCACCATCGCTCCCTCCGCGACGCTGCAGTGACGGGTTCGGGGCGGCCACCGCCGAAGCGCGGGTGTGCCTTTCCTGGAATGCAGGCAGCATTTTAGATTCTGCAATCATGCCGCGTTTGGAGTGGCTGCCGGCCTTGCCTCCCTGCCGCTTCCGGGCCGCTTCCCGGTGGCATGGACTTTGCAAAACCCTGCGCAATGAAGCGGCTCGCCGTGAGTCGCGACAGTAGGAGGGCAGCGCGATGAGTTTCCTGATTGAAGTCGATCTGGACGAGTTTCTCGAGCTCATGGAATGCGAGACCGAAGCCCGGATGCGAGTCGCAGAGATCATGGAACGGCGACGCCGTGCGAAGAAGCTTGCGTCCGATCTAGGAACGGCTGACGTCGCCATCGGCTCGAAGACGCCGCATTGATCGAGGTGGCCGGGGCTCAGCGCGCGAGGCCGAGAGTTTCGATGGGGTGGCGAGCTTAACGGTTAGGAGTTTTTTCTATGATGTATTACGCATTGGTATTCCTGGTGGTAGCTCTGATCGCGGGCGTGCTCGGGTTTTCCGGCATCGCCGGGATCTCCGCGAATATCGCGTGGATCCTATTCGTGGTCGGATTGGTGCTGGCACTCGTGTTCTTCATTAGAGGCCGCGGAACCAGCGTCTAGCTCGTCCGGCTGACGGGTAGCAGGCATCGCCCCGCTTGGGGCGATGCCTGGGATCCCGGAATTACCGTTGATCGGTCGGCCATCCGACACGACCGACATGACCCGTAAGCAAGGAGACCAAGGTGGCAAGAGCGGAGAAATGCGCGCACGACGGCTGTTCGTGCAAGGTCGAAGGGCCTGAGAAGGCATTCATCAAGGACGGACGGACGTTTTGCAGCAGCGCCTGCGCGGCAGGCGGCGGCTGCGAGCATGGCAACTGCAATTGCGGCGTCGAGGACTCGCCGAGATAGCCGAGACAGCCTCGCTTGCGGATGACCTCCGAAGCCGGCGGCAGCGCCTCGATCGCGGTGCCGTTACTCCAAATCGAGCCCATGAACGAGGCCCATGAGCAACGCGTGCTCGTGCTTGCGTCGACTGAGGCGGACGCCGAGCTTGCCTCGCCGGAGCTGATCGGCGCCGGCCTCGTTACCACCCTTTGCGGTTCGCTCGCCGAGATCGCGCGCGAGCTTCGCGAGCACGGCGCGGCCGCAGTCGTGCTTACCGAAAAATCGATCGATGCACCCGATCAGCAAGTCCTCAGGGAAGCCCTGCGCTACCAGCCCGCGTGGTCCGACGTGCCGATCCTCCTCCTCACGAGCTCGGGCGCGGAGTCGCCGGTCGCCGCCCGCTGGATCGCCCAGCTCGGCAACGTCGCGGTGCTCGATCTACCGGTACGCGCCGCGACGCTCGTGAGCGCCGCACGAACCGCAGTGCGAGCGCGTCAGCGTCAGTACGCGATGCGCGACCAGATGGAGGCACTGCGCCAGAGCGAGGAGCGATTCGACCTCGCGGCGCAGGTTACGCACGACGCGATCTGGGACCTCGATTGCACGGCACTCCCCGCCGCCGAGCGCGTGCTCAAGCGCTCCGCTCACGGGTGGGAGCTCGGCGAAGACTCGAACGCCGAAGCGTGGGCCGCGCGTCTTCATCCAGAGGACCGGGATCGCACGGTCGCATCCCTTTGGGCCGCGCTCGACGGCACGGCGACGCTGTGGACCGAGGAGTATCGGTTTCTCGACGCAGATGGAACATACATATATATAGACGACCGCGGCCAGATCCTGCGCGACGCAAACGGCCGCGCCGTGCGCGCCGTGGGCGCGATGATGGACATCAGCGCGCGTAAGCGCGCCGAGGAAGCGATGGCGCTGAACGCCGCCATCGTCGCTTCATCCGACGACGCGATCTTGAGCAAGTCGCTCGACGGCATCATTCGCACCTGGAATGCCGGCGCGGAACGCTTATTCGGCTTCAGCGCTGCAGAAGCCGTGGGGCAGCCGATCGCGTTGATCATCCCGCCGAGCAAGCTCGCCGAGGAAGCTCAGATCCTGAGCCGTTTGAGCCGCGGCGAACGCATAGAGCACTTCGAGACGGTGCGCGCAGCGAAGGACGGCCATGAGGTCGTCGTTTCGCTCACGGTGTCGCCCGTGCTCGACCATAACGGACGGATCCTCGGCGCGTCGAAGGTCGCACGCGACATCTCCGCGCGAAAACGCGTGGAGCTCGAGCTACTGCGTCAAGACACGCAGCTTCGCTTGCTGTGGGAGACCGCGTCCGTGTTGCTCACCACGGAGAAGCCAGATGCGATGCTGCGGGGCGTGTTCAATAAAATCGCGCCCTACCTGCGCCTCGACGTGTACCTGAATTACGTCGTCGAAGAATCGGGCGAAGCGCTGCGGCTCGAAAGCTGGGCGGGTATCCACGAGGCGGAGGCCGCCGCAATCCAGCGTCTCGAGCTCGGCCAGAATCTTTGCGGCAAGGCGGCCCTCGAGCGCAGACCGATCGCCGCGAGCTGCATTCAAACCTCCGTCGACCCGTCGCTCGAGTTCGCACGACAGCTCGGATTTCGCGCGTACTCCGGCAGCCCACTGATTGCCGAAGGGCGCCTGCTCGGCACGCTCGCGTTCGCAACGCGTACGAAGGATGCCTTCGACACGGATGAGATCGAGTTCCTCGAAACGATGTGCCGGTACGTGACGGCGGCCTACGAGCGCATGCATCTGATTCGCCAGCTGCGCGAGACGGACCACAAGAAGGACGAATTCTTGGCGACGCTCGCGCACGAGCTCCGCAATCCACTCGCGCCGATCCGCAACGCGCTCGAGATCATGCGCGTTGACGGCCATGACGCCTCGGCGGTGGAGCAGGCGGCGCGGCTGATGATCGAGCGCCAGCTCGAGCAGATGGTGAGGCTGATCGACGATCTTCTCGACGTGAGCAGGATTTCACGGGGACGGCTCGAGCTGCGCAAGGAGCGCGTCGATCTTGCGGACGTGATCCGCAGCGCCGTCGACACTTCGCGCCCGCTCATCGAGGCGGCGCGGCACGAGCTCGTGGTGGACCTGCAACTCGAGCCGACCTACCTCGACGCGGACCCGGTGCGGCTCGCGCAGGTGATCGCGAACCTCTTGAACAATGCGGCCCGCTACACCGAGGCAGGCGGCCGCATTTGGCTCAGCGCTCGGCGACAAATCGGCACGGTCGAGATCACGGTCCGAGACAACGGCATCGGCATCCCCGAGGACGCGCTGCCGCGGATTTTCGACATGTTCGCTCAGGTAGACGAGTCGCTGGAGCGCTCGCAAGGCGGGCTCGGAATCGGACTCACGCTCGTGAAGCGTCTCGTCGAGATGCATGGCGGCACGGTGGAGGCGCACAGCCAGGGATCGGGCCGCGGGGCGCAGTTCATCGTGCGGCTGCCGCATGTGACGGCCGCGGCGCCGCACCCCCCGGCCCTCGAGATCGCGCCTCCGATACGGCGTCCGATTGCGCGCCGCGTCCTCGTCGCTGACGACAACCGCGACGCCGCGGAAAGCATGGGCATGCTTCTACGCCTGATGGGGAACGAGGTTCGCACCGTTCACGACGGCATCCAGGCGGTGGAGGAGGCTGCTACGTTCCGGCCCGACGTGATTCTGCTCGACATCGGCATGCCGCGGCTGAACGGGTATGACGCTGCGCGGTTGATCCGCGGGCAGCGCTGGAGCAACGGCACGATGATCGTCGCGCTCACGGGGTGGGGGCAGGACGAGGACAAGCGGCGTGCGACGGAGGCCGGCTTCGACCGCCACTTCACCAAGCCGCTCGACCCCGCGGAATTGGAGAAGCTCATGAACGACTTCGTGCCGGACTGACCACGGCTCGAGACGGAAGCCGCGCGCGAGCGGCGTGCGCGAGAAGGGCGGAGTGGCGTGATGCGGCTGCGGAACTGCTATCCTTTCCGCGCTCGCTCTCCACCACGATTTCGCCCAACCGACATGCACGAGTCAGCGTTGCCCAAGGTGCGCGTTCGGTCTGGCGCCAGGCCGATCGCGAGCTCGCGCGCCGAATTCGCCGTGGTTTGGCTCGCGCTGCTCGCGTCGTTCGGGCCATCGCGAACCTCGATTGCCGCTCCCGGCGACGATCCGCTCGTGCTCGTGCCGGCGCCGTCCGGAACCGACGGACCGCTCGTGCTGCTGATGAGCGGCGACGGCGACTGGGCCGCGTTCGTGCGCGACCTCGCCGAGTCTGCGGCAGCGCGCGGCGCGCCGGTGCTGGGTCTCAAGTCACGCACCTGGTTCTCGGAGCCGCGTACGCCCGAGCAGAGCGCGGCGCTGCTCGAGACCGCGGTGCGCGCGCAGCTCGCCGCGTGGGCCCGCAAGGATGTGATTGTCGTTGGCTATTCGCGCGGCGCGGATCTCGCGCCGTTCGCGGTGAATCGCTGGCCCAAGGATTTGCGCGACCGCGTGCGCAAGATCGTGCTGATTGGGCTCAGCGAGGGCGCGAGCTTCGAGTTCCACCTCGAGGACCTCGTGCGCGACGTCGCGCGGCCGACGGACGTGCCGACGCGTCCGGAGATCGAGAAGCTCGCGGACATCCCTCTGGTCTGTGTGCGCGGAGAGGAGGAAGAGGACTCGTTTTGCGCGCGCCCAGTCGCCGGGATGCGCGTGGTCGCGCACGAGGGCGGTCATCGCGCGACCGCCAGCAGCGGTACCGGGGCGATCGTGCTGAAGGAGCTCGGCCTCGCGCCGTGAGTCTATGAGCACGACCCCGACCACCATGCGTGAACGCCTGCGCTGGTTTCGGCCGCTCGCGGCATTGCTGGTGTTCGGCATCGCGGCCATCGTGCTGCATCGCGGCCTCGCGCAGTTCAACTTTCGCGAGGTGGTTGCGCATTCGTCGGCGATCCCCGCTCGCTCGCTCGGGGCGGCGCTGCTGCTCACCGCTGCGAGCTACTGGCTGCTCGGCTTTTACGACGTGCTCGCGTTGCGCTACGTAGGGAAGAAGATCTCCTACGGGCGCGCCGTCTTCACGGCGTTCATCGCGTACGCGTTCGGCCACAATCTCACCCTTGCGGGTTTTACGGGTGCGGCGGTTCGCTTAAGGATGTACGCCTCGAGCGGCATCACGGGGCTCGAGATCGCGACGATATCCGCGTTCTGCTCGTTCACCGCCGTGTTCGGCCTCGGTGCGCTCGCGGGGCTGTCGCTTTTGCTCGAGCCGGCCGCGATTGCGGAGGCGCTGCACTTTCCGATTGCGCAGGCGGTGCTCGCGGGCGTGGTCCTGTGCGGCGCGGTCGCGGCGTACTTGGTATGGGCGTCGTTCGCGCGCCAGCCGCTCGAGATTCGCGGCTGGGCGTTGCGCCAGCCCGGCAGCACGCTCGCGCTCGCTCAGCTCGCGCTCGGCATCACGGACTTTGCGCTAGCGGGCGCCGTGCTGTGGGTGTTGTTGCCGCCCGAGGCTGCCATCGGATTTCCGGCTTTCGCCGGCGTGTATGCGGCCGGGATTGCGGTGGGAATGTTGAGTGCCGTGCCGGCCGGGCTCGGGGTATTCGAGGCTGCTGTGGTGCTGATGTTGCCCGGCGTGCCGATCGATGGGCTACTCGGCTCGCTGCTTGCTTATCGTGCCGTCTACTATGTCGCGCCGCTCCTGACGGGCGCGCTGCTGTTCGCCGGCGAGGAGTTGCGCGCGCAGCGTAAGCATCTCGCTCGGGCGCAAGCATTCGCGTCGGCGTACGTCGCGCCGGTGGTACCGCAGGTCACCGCTACGCTCACGTTCGTGGCGGGCGGCGTGCTGCTCTTGTCGGGTGCGACGCCCGCCGTCGACGCGCGCATCGGCGCGCTCCGCGAGCTGTTGCCGCTCGCGATCCTGGAAGTATCGCACCTCGTCGGCAGCCTCGTCGGGCTCGCGCTCGTCGTGCTCGCGGCGTCGCTGCGCAGGCGCGTGAACGCGGCTTATCACATCGCGCTCACGCTGCTCGTCGCGGGCATCGCGGCGTCGCTGCTCAAGGGGCTGGACATCGAGGAGGCGTTGCTGCTCGGGCTCGTCGCGCTCGTGCTCGTGCTCGGCCGCAGCGCGTTCTATCGGCCATCGTCGATTCTCGCGGAGCGTTTCACGCCGGTGTGGGTCGCGAGCATCGTGGGCGTGATCGCGGCGACCGCTTGGGTCGGCATGCTCGCCTATCGCAGTGTCGACTACTCGCACGACTTGTGGTGGACGTTCGCGTTCGAAAGCGGAGCGCCGCGCATGCTGCGCGCGGCACTCGTCGTCGGCGTTACCGGGGCGGCCGTGCTGCTCGCGAATCTGCTGCGTCCAGCCCGGCCCGAGCCCGTGACGGCGAGCGCCGACGAGCTGGAGACAGCGCGCGCCGCCATCGGGTTGTCGGATCACACGCTCGCGAATGCCGCGCTCATGGGCGACAAGCGTCTCTTGTTCAGCGACGACGCGAGCGCGTTCGTGATGTACCAGGTCGCGGGGCGAAGCTGGATCGCGCTCGGCGATCCGGTCGGCCCCGTGGCCCGCACGGAGGAGCTCGTTTGGCGGTTCCGCGAGCTCTCCGACCGGCACGGGGGCTGGACCGTGTTCTATCAGGCGAGCCGCGAGCGGCTCGCGCAGTACGTCGACCTCGGGCTCGCGGCGTTCAAGCTCGGGGAGGAGGCGCGAGTGCCGCTCGGCGATTTCTCGCTCGAGGGCAGCGCGCGGAGCGACCTGCGCCAAGATCATCGCCGCGCGGTGCGCGACGGCGCGACGTTCGAGATCGTGCCTGCGAGCGCCGTGGGCGCGATGCTGCCGACCCTGAGCCGCGTCTCCGACGCGTGGCTTGCGGACAAGGCCGTCGCCGAGAAGCATTTCTCGGTCGGTGCGTTCGTGCCCGAGTACTTGCGCAGGTTCGACATGGCGCTCGTGCGGCGTGCGGGAGAGGTCGTCGCGTTCGCGAATCTTTGGGCCGCCGGAACGAAGCGCGAGCTCTCGGTCGACCTCATGCGCTTTGGCGCCGATGCGCCGCGCAGTGCGATGGACTTCCTGTTTGTCGAGCTCATGCTCTGGGGTCGGGCGCAGGGCTACGAGTGGTTCAATCTCGGGATGGCGCCGCTTGCGGGTCTCGAGCAGCATCCGCTCGCGCCCGCGTGGCATCGCGTCGGCAACTTCGTGTTCCGCCACGGCGAGCATTTCTACAACTTCGAGGGCCTGCGCCACTACAAAGCGAAGTTCCTGCCCACGTGGGAGCCGCGCTATCTTGTCGCGCCGGGCGGCACGGCGCTGCCGCGCATTTTGCTCGACGTGTCGGCGCTGATCGCTGGCGGGATCAAGGAGCTGTTCAGCAAATAGGGCGTTGCCGACACGGCGGCGCGGCTACTTCAGGCCGAGCTTCTCGCCGGCGGCGAGTAGGCGGATCGCTTCCTCGATACGCCGCGCCTTCGTCTCTTCCTTCTTCGCCGAATCGATCCAGCCCACGTACGAACGCCGGTATGACGGCGCGAGCTGTTGGAACTCCCGCCATGCGCGTGCGTTCGCCTTCAGCGCTTTCTCGATGTAGGCAGGCAGCGCGGTGCCTATCGACGCGCGCGGAGCGTAGCCGCGCTTCGTAGGAGGCCGCTCGATCCCCGCGGGTTCGAGGAGCCCGCGCGCCTCGAGGCTTGCATAGCGCCGCCGGTTGATCGCGGACCAGCGACTGTCGGCGTTACGCGGCGTGAACTTGCGTGCGTATCGCTCGTCGTCCAAGCGGCGGACCAAACTGTCCACCCAGCCGAAGCACAGCGCCTCTTCCACCGCATCGTCGTAGTCGATCGACGTCGTCCCGGTGTGCGACTTGTGAAATACGAGCCAGATCTCGGATACCGAGTCGTAGTGCGCCCGCAGCCATTTGCGCCACTGAGCGCGCGTGCGCAGGTCGATCGTTTTGAGAGGCTTCGCGGGCATCTCGTGCGGCGTTGGGCTCAGGTCTACGCGCCCATCAGAAAAGCACCTGCGAACAGCAACACGACGGCGACCTGAATGGCCGCGGCGATGACGCTAACTCCGAGCGCTCGCCAAAACGTCGTCCCGAGGATCACCGACATCAACAAGCCGCCGACAATCGCCGAGATCAAGAACGCCAGGAGCTCGCTGCCCACGTATCGACCGCATGCCACGGAGATGGCCGTCAGGAGCAGGACCGACAGCAGAGCCGCGCCGACACCAGTGTTTCGGGCGCCGACGATTCGCGCGCCGATCATGATCGGTACGATCGCGACGGCGAACAGGACGAGAATGGCTATGAGAAAGGACATGTCCGATTCCGGATGTTCCCTGATAGTAGCAAAGAGAGTCGGCAGCGCACTCGCCGCGAGGCGCCGAGCGGCGGCGCTTGACAGCAGCGGGGGAGATGGCCAAGTCTGGCCGCAAGCAAATATCGATGTTCGGGTGGGGGGCGTTGTATGTCGAAACACGACGACGCGGTCAATCGCCGCAATTTCTTGAAGGGCGCGGCGGGGGCCGCGGCTTTGGCGGCTGGAGGCGGCACCGGATCGGAGGCCGCGGCGCAGACGTCCGCCACCGCTACGGCCGCCGGTGCGCCGGCGCCGTCTGCCCGGCAGGTCGAGCGCGACGCCGGTACTGGGCAGCCGAGCGTTGCCGCGCGCGCGGTGCACCGCGCGGGATCCGATCTGCAGACGCAGGTGCTCAAGGATCTCGGCATCGAGTTCGTAGCGGGCAACCCGGGCTCGAGCTTCGAAGGCATCCAAGAGTCGATCGTGAATTACGGCAACCCGCCGAACACGATGCCGGAGTTCATCACCGCGCTGCACGAAGAGACCTCCGTCGACATGGCGAACGGTTACGGCAAGGCGGAAGGCAAACCGATGTGCGCGATGCTGCACGGCACGATCGGCCTGCAGCACGCGTCGATGGCAATCTATCAAGCGTATCACTCCGGCACGCCGCTGCTGCTGATCGCGGGTCGCGACGACGGCTTCATCCAAGCGCACACCGCGAACGACATGGCCGCGCTCGTGCGCAGCTTCACGAAGTGGGACGCGCAGCCGACGACGCTCGAGGGCTCGCTCGAGGCGCTGCAGGAAGCGTACGCGCAAGCGATCACGCCGCCGACGGCGCCGACACTCGTCGTGCTCGACATGGAGCTGCAGAAAGCCGAGGCCGGCGATTTGCAGGTGCCGAAGTACGTGCCGCCGCGAATCGCGGGCGCCGATGCGTCGACCGCGCGCGAGATTGCGGGCGCGCTGCTCGCGGCGGGCAATCCGCGCATCGAGGTCGGGCAACTCCGGACGCCGGAAGGTGTGAAGCTCGCCGTCGAGCTCGCGGAGCTCGTCGGCGCCTCGACGAGCACGCGTGCGACGGCGGGCCCGATGAGCTTTCCGCAGCGTCACCCGCTATGCGGCCCCGGCGCCGACACGAAATACGACTACCGCCTCGGGCTGGAGGTGGGGCCTGCGGACGTCGCGTTGATCGGGCCGCGCGTCGCGTCGCTCACTGCGGCGCGCGACAAGGCGAACATCGGGCTCGGTGGCCTCCGCGGCACCGCGCCCGCGGACGGACCGTTCGCGGCACAACCCGACAGTATCAAGCGGACGATCGCGATCGATGCGGAGGCGAGCCTGCCCGCGATCATCGCGGAGGTCCGCAAGCAAACGACGCGCGCGCAGCGCCGCAACATCGAGGAGCGCAGCGCGAAGCACGCGCGCGCGAACCAGGACGCGTACGTCGCTGCCCTGAAACAGGCCCTAGAGGTTAAGCGCAAAGGTTGGGACGCGAGCCCGGTGAGCACGGCGCGCATCTACGCCGAGCTCTGGCCGCTCATCATGAACGAGGACTGGTGCCTCGCGAGCCCGAGCAATTTCTCGGGCAGCCATCACCGCGAGCTTTGGACGCACGACAAACCCTACAGCTATTTGGGCGGGCAGGGCGCCGGCGGCATGGGCTACGGTGCCGGCGCTTGCGGCGGCGCGGCGCTCGCAGCGCGCGGCCGCAACCGCATCGTCGTGAACGTGCAGACCGACGGCGACATGAACTATGCGCCGGGCGTGCTCTGGAGCGCGGCGCACCACAAGCTGCCGATGCTCACCGTGATGCACAACAACCGCGCGTGGCACCAAGAGCTCATGTTCCTGCAGTACATGGCCGGCGTGCGCGGCCGCGGCACGGACCGCGCGCACATCGGCACGACGCTGCGCGATCCGTACATCAATTACGCGAAGATGGCCGAAGGCTACGGGATGGCGAGCGAGGGGCCGATCAGCGATCCGCGCGAGCTCCACTCCGCGCTTGCGCGCGGCGTGGCGTCGGTGAAGCGCGGCGAGCCGTACATGATCGACGTGCTCACGCAGCCGCGCTGAGGGGAGGGCAATGACACACTTTTGCAACGCGCCGCCGGCTCCGCGAACGCGTGCCGCGCGAATTGCCGCGGTTCTCGCGATTTCGGCGGCGTGCGTGCTCGCCGCCGGGTCCGGTTTCACGCTTCGGCCCGCGCACGCCCAGGACACCGCCGGCGACGCCGCCCACGGCAAGGATCTGTTCTACCGACACGGCTGTTACCAGTGCCACGGCTTCAACGGCGAGACGGGCGCCCGCGATCTCGTCGGTACGAATAGCCCGATCATCGCAGACCTCGCGACGTTCACGATGTTCCTGCGGTTGCGCGCGGACCAAGCGCCGCTGCTCCCGTCGACGCGGATGCCGAACTTTCCGGTGGAAGCGGTCAGCGACTCCGAGGTGCGCGACATCTACGCATACGTGCGGACCTTCAAGCTCGACGCTCCAGCGGTCGCGGACGTGCCGACGCTGCGCGCGATCCTCGAAGCCGCGGAGAAGCCAACGAAACGGTGAGCGCGCCTGCTGCGGGCGCTTCGGGCTACGCGACGTGGTCCTTCACGCGATCGACACCTTCACCGCGCGCGCAATTCGCGCAACAGTAGATCTGTCCATACGCTTCGACACCGTGGCCGACGATGCGAACTCGGCAGCGCGAGCACGCCGGCGCGAGCGCATGAATCGCGCACTCGAACGAGTCGAACACGTGCTTGTCGACGCCGACGATCACGGTGAAAGTTTTGTCGTAGTCGTTGCCACAGGTTTCGCACTTCGCCATCGGGACTCTCCTTGGATTGGCCGGGCTTCGGGCCGCACGCCGCGCGGAGTGGGCCGCGGCGGAGCTAGTGTGCGCCTGCGACTGGTGTCGGTGCAGTAGCGGGCAACGTGTAGCGCCGCTCGATCGCCGTGCGCACGAGCGGCAAGGTCTCGGCTTTCGCCGCGTCGTGCCTGAGCTCGACACGCTCCGCCTCGTCCGCGAGCTCGTCGTCCTTGATCGCGTCGCGGAACCAGCGCGAGTAGTCGCCGGCTCGGAAGTGGTGCTCCCAGGTTTCGTCGTCGACTCCGTCCGCGAGCTCGAGGAATTGGAGCAAATTCCTAGCGCGCAAGTTGAGCTTGCCCTCCGTGCCGCGGAAATAGAAGCTTCGTTCGGGCGACAGATTTCCTTCGGCGTATTTGCGCGTGTGCCGGCGATGCTCCATCGCGGGCCGCAACGTTTGCACGACCTGCACACGGCCGTCGTGCGCCGACCAGAGTAGCGCTTCGCCGCGCTCTTTAGGCGGCGCAGACGCCGGGATCTCGACGCCGCGCACCTCGGCGATGCGCCCGAGGACGTCGGGCGCCGTCGTGCCGACAGCGATCACGTGCGTGACCCGTTCAAGCACTTCGCGCGACAAGAGCTCCGGATGCACGGTCACCATCAGCACGCTCTCGAGTTTCTCGGGCAGCAAGCCTTTCGGCGTTTGCCATTCCGCGGGCATCAAGTGATGTGCCTCGTCGAGCACCAGCCAATGCGGCCGCCCGTACCGAGCGCGCATCTGCAGGAGCTCCCCGAGTAGGTCGACGAAGAAGCGCGGCCGCTCGGACACCGGCATTCCCGTGAGGCCAATGACGCCGTTCACACCGACGTCCTCGAGCAGCTGCACTGCCTCGTCCAGCTTCGGCGCCGCATCCGGCTTGCCGATCACGACGCCGCCATCGAGCTCCTCGTAGTCGCCTTCAGGGTCGACGAGGCAAAACTGGTAGCCGCCGTCGCGAATCGATTCGAGAATGCGCTTCGCGACCGTCGATTTGCCGCTGGCGGAAGCGCCGCAGATCAACACACAGCTGCCGTACGTGTCGAGCGCTACGTCGCCTTCGCCGCTGGTTCCGAACTCGAGACGGTGCCGCTCGGGCCGAGCGCGATGTCCAGCCAGGTCGGTCTCGATCATCGCGGCAATGAGCTCCGCGACGCCGGCGCCGTGATCTCCCGTCGTCACGAGATCAGCGGATTCCTTGATCGCGGGCAGCGCATTCGCCACGGCCGCGGAGAACTCGCAGAGCTTGAGGAACGAGTGATCGTTTTCCGCGTCGCCGACGCCGACGACGTTGTGAGGCGAAAATCGCATCTCGCGCAGCGCAGCGGTCAGGCCCGTTGCTTTGTTCACGCCGGCCGGCAGCACCATCACCGCGCCCTTGTTGAAGATCACCTGCATCTCGAGGCCGAGGTCGCGGATCACGTCGAGCACGGTTTGCGAATGCGGCTCCCACGTTGCGACGATCGCGGCGCCCACCGAGAGAGGTGCGACGCCGCGCCGCTCGAGCTCGGCGACGAACGCTCGCGGGAGGCGCTTCGGCGAGCAAGGTCTGCTGCTTGTTCGATGGTCGATAGAGCAGAGCGCCGTTCTCCGCGACGACGAGCTCGAACAGGTCCAGGTAAGGGCACACTTGTCGCAGATCCGGGAGCTCTCGGCCCGTGACGAGCACGAGCCGGCGGCCCGTCGCGAGCAGCTTGCGCAACGCGTCGACCGTCGCGCCGTCGAGTGAGCCCCGAGTCGCGATCGTGCCGTCGTAGTCGGTCGCCAAAATGTGATAGCGCATGCTCGGAAGGCTCCGCTTGTCCATCGATTTGGACGCTGCTCGTGCGCAGCACCCGGTCGCCGATTGCGAGGTGCGCGGTGCAAAAAGTGTTCCGTCGCGCGCGCCGCGAGCGCGCACCCGCGCGCTCCCCTGGTGCCATGCGCAGCGTTGCGAGAATTGCGAACGCTCTCAAAAACGAGGAACGAACTCATCGAATCCGCAGCGCGGTGCCCCGGCAAAGGCGTGGCACGGCGCTTGCAAAGCAAGGTTGAGGGGATACGGAGGAACTGTTCGAAGACGCGGCGGGAGGATCGCGATGCGGCTCGGAGCAACAACGGTCCTAGTGGTGTCTGCGGCGGCAGCCGCTCTCGTTCGTTGCGGCGATCCGGGTCTGGCGTCGAACGCGCCGCGTATGAGCCAGCCTGTTTCCGCCTCGATTGCGCCGCTCGAAGCGAGCCAGGGCGAGCACCGTCGTCTCGAACAGGCATGGGCCGCCGCGGCTGAGAATGCGCTCGGGAGTCCCACGACCGTCGAGCTTCCATATGCGGAATGGGGCAGCTTCCTGGGCTCGGAGCCGAGTGCGCGCGCGTTCGCATTCGCGGGCGCCGAAGGCCAGGTCGTCAAGATCGCGCTCGCGATGCCCGAGACTCAAGGGCTGGCCGTGCTGCTCGACGGCAACCTACACGTGCAGCTGTTCCTCGATCCGGACGGCAGCAAATACCTGCACGGAGACGACCACAAGCACGTGCTGCTCGCTGAGTTTCAAACCAGCGAGCCGGCGATGTGGGTCCGGCTGCCCGCTGCCGCGCACTATGTCGTGCGCCTGCAGCCGGAGCCGATGACCGATACGCTTTATCAACTGTCCGTCGAGCTCGAGGCTGCGCTGCCGTTTCCGGTGAAGGGGCGCTCAGGCGACGCTGTCGGCAGTCTGTTCGGAATGCCGCGTGACGCAGGCAGCCGTCATCACGAAGGCATCGACATCTTTGCGCCGCGCCTCACGCCTGTCGTCGCGGTGGCGGACGGCAGTGCGACGCCGCGGGAAAACAAGCTAGGCGGCAACACGGTGTGGCTCAGCACGCCGGGCACGTCGTATTACTACGCGCACCTCGAGCGTTCGATCGTGAGCGCGGGCCAGCGCGTGCGCGTCGGGGACGTGATCGGCTATGTCGGCAACAGCGGCAACGCGGTGACGACGGATCCGCACTTGCACTTCGGCATTTACCGGTGGGGCAAAGGTGCAGTCGATCCCTTCCCTCTGCTGCAGGCACGAGCGTTCGCAGAGCCACTGGCGAGTCGCGCGGACTCTCCCCTCGTGCAGGCGCCGGTGCGGAGTGGTTGCACGTCCGCGCCGCGAGTGCGCAACGTCGCAGCATTCGGTTGTGCGATGCGGCTCGGCGCCGCAATAGAGGGGCGCTCTGCCCCCGCGGCAGGCGGTTGCGTGACTCGCGACTCGCGCTCGCCCGAGGTTGACGCGAGCCTGGTGCGGAGTGTTGTCCAATGGGAAACGACGGCGCCCTCCGGGGACGATACGTCCGCGATGGTCGCACCCGTCGACTTCGATCCCGCAGACGCGTACGACGTGTCGATTGCCGCCGACGCTGACGAGCCGCAACTAGCGTGCGAGCTCGCGAGCAGGGCGGACGCGTCGCTGCGTGCAGACGTCCAGCAGCGCCTCCGAGTGATGGCGTTTTGAAGCGGCTCGCACATGACCGGTTCGGACGCGAAGCCACGAAGGGATTCGTACTGCAGATCGATTCCATGAATTGAGCTCGGTTCTGCAAGAGGCCACGAGCCCGCGGCAGTAGCCGCGGGCTCGCGACGCAGCGGCGGCGCGTCGTTAACGGCGTGCGTGCCCGCGACCTTCCTCTTCGGCCTCCTCGGCCTCCTCGAGCTCGTCGTCCGACAAGTCGCGCGCTTCCTCGGCGCGTTCCTCTTCTGTGGTCTCCTGCACGGTCTTGCGCACACCTTCGCGATAGCGGCGGTCCGCTTCCGGATTTCCCTCGCCTTGATTCTTTCCGGCCATCGATTTGCTCCCTTCGGTTGCTGACTCGACCGAATGATGCAAGCGGAGTGCCAGACTCTGCGCCCGGCATCCTTACGAGCGCGGCGCGGTGCTAGTTCGGCGTGAAGGTGAGCTTGGGCTCGCCGTTCACGTGAACGGCGTACGCTTCCCCGCGCATGAAGTCTCCGCCGAGCTCGGCCAGATGCTCGGCCACGCCGTAGATCATCGTGCACGCGACAGCGGGATCGGACGGCACCGTGTTCCAGACGCTGAGGTTCACGACGTAGCCGTCGCGCGCGACGTCGATGCGCTCGAACTTCGCGCAGCCGCTCGGCAATCCCGATCTCACACGGACGGCGTATCGCGGCGGCTGCGAATCACGCACCACGAGCTCCGCCGTTTCGATCGGCGCAAGCGTCGCGGTACGCCCGGCGGCCACCGCGGCCGGAGCCTGCGGTGCCGCGGCCGAGCGGGGCGGGGCTTTGCTGCAGGCGGCGAGCAACGCGATCGCGCACAGCGCGGGGGAGATCAACAGGATCCGCTCGCCACCCATCGGCGCCTCAACCGTTCGGTAGCGCGCGTGGCGGAAGGATCATCTCGGCGTTTTCCTCGCGAGAGCTGAGTGGGTCTCGCGCCCCTCAGCCGTTGCTGGCCAAGTCCCGAACGATCGCGTCGCCTGGACGCTCGTGTGCCTTTAGCTCGTGCGCAACCCGAGCCGTACGAACCGAGGCGGACGGCGGCCGGGGTGCGCGCCGATCATTCTTGATGCCCGGGCTGCCGAGGTAGCGGACGCCGCGCTCCTTCATCCACTTGAGCTGCGCCGCGCGCTTGGCTTGAAGGCTGTCGGCTTCGCTGCCCGTGACGCAATAGGCCGGCAAGGTCACGATTTCGGAGTCGAAGGAGAACTGCTTTCGTGAGAAGAGCGAGCTCATGGTTTTTTTCCTCGCAAGACATTGGACGAGTCACATTCCAATTGGAAACCCGGCGAGCGTCCAGTGACGGTCCAGAGACGGCGCGTTCTCGTGCGCGTGCTTAGCATGTGAAAGCTTTATGGCAAACGTCGGGCGCCTTGCCAGATCGGCGCCTGTTATGTGGAGAACCCGCGGCCCACCTTGCGCTGCGACGTGCGGCGCGCAGTTAGAGTCACCAACGGTTCACCGGGAGAATAGTGATCTGCGCGAGCATTGCGCGGGGCGGTGCGTCGAGCGCGAACAAGATCGCCGACGCGACGTCGTCGGGCTCGAGGGCCAGCTTGAAACGCTCGTAGTACTCCGCTGCACGTTGCTCGTCGCCGCGGTACCGCTTGCGGATCAGGTCTGTCTTCGTGAGACCCGGCAGAATCTCCGTTACACGGATCCCAGTTTCAGCGAGGTCCGCGCGCAAGGAGTCGGAGAAACCATGCACGCCGACTTTGCTCGTGATGTATGCGGCCATCGTCGGCACCAACCTGATTCCTGCGATCGACCCGATGTTCACGATGTCCCCAGCGTTGCGCTCGACCAGTCCCGGCAGCAACGCGCGGGTCACCCGCATCGTGCCGATCAGATTCGTCTCGATCGCGCTCTGCCAATCGTCGGCGCTGCCAAGGTCGAAACGGGTGGTGCCGCCCGGGTCGTGGCCGGCGTTATTGATCAGTGCGATCACGGGGCGAAAGGCCGCCGGGATCGTCTGCGGCAGTGCGTCGACGGCGGCCGACTCCGTCACGTCGAGCGTGATCGCCGTCGTGGCGGGACCGAGCTCGGACTCGAGCGCCGCAAGCGCCGCAGCGTCGCGGTCTACGAGCACCACGCGCCGTCCCGACGCGACGAGCCGCCGCGCGGTCGCCGCCCCGATGCCGCTCGCGGCGCCCGTGAGGACGACCGATCCCAAGGTCATGCCTTGACGGGATCGAGGTCGACGCGCGCGATCCAGCCCGCCGTTTGCTTCGACGCCGACGGATACCGCGTAAGCACGAGAGGGTCGTGGCCGGGTATCACGTGCGCCTTCGATTCCGCGAGCCGTTCGAGCGTGTTGTACCCCTCGACCATGTCGCCGAGGTTGTAGAGCACGCGGAACACGCGGCGCGTGTCGATGTGCTGATAGAAGTGCGTAGCGTCGGACGCCAGCACGACGTACCCTCGCTTCGTCGCGACGCGCACGCACTGCAGCCCCTTCGTATGGCCGCCGATCTTATGGACCGTGACGCCGGGTGCGATCTCGTCGGCGCCGTCGTGAAACTGAACGTGGCCGGCGAATACGCGGTAGACCATCCGCGACACGTCTTCCGGCTCGAACGCGTGTGCGATCTGGTGGTGGCACATGCACCGGCCCGTGACGTACTCCATCTCGGTGTCCTGCATGTGGAAGCGCGCGTTCGGGAACAGAGCGCCGTTGCCGCAGTGGTCGTAGTGCATGTGCGTCACGATCACGTCGCGCACGTCGGAATGCCGGACACCGACCGCTTCGAGCCCTTCCTCCACCGGGTGCACGATCTTGCGCTCGCGCTTCTTCGCCATGGTCGCGTCGAAGCCCGTGTCGACGACGATCGTGCGGCCGCCGCCGACGACCGCCCAAACGAAATAGTCGAGCGGCATGTCGGAATCTTCGTGCGGATCGCCGTCGATGAAGTTGCCCCAGGCCTTGCGGCCGACTTGGGCGTACTTGATCGCGAAGATTTCGTAGTCGGGCGTGCTCATTTCCATCACCGGTGGCGGCGCCGCGCGGTCGCGCGGCGCCGCAATGTTAGCAAAGTGAGGCGCGGTCGCGGCGGCTTACGTGTTGTTCGCGCCGGCTACACGCGGCTAAAATCCGGGAACTCAGGGACGGACGGGGTGGAGCCATGCGGCGATTCCAGTACGGCCTAGTGGTGCTCCTCGCTCTCGGCGCCGCGGCAGCCGGTGCTCAGCAGCGGGGCGGACCAACGCTCGGCGGGTCCGCGCGCAGCGCGCCGGAGGCGCAACCACCGGAGCCGCCGGCAGTGCCCGCGGTGCCCTTGAAGAGCTACGCTCTCGCGGTCGCGAGCTTCGCGCCGCTGAATTCCGACATCTTCGTCGCAGACCCGGACGGCCGCAACGCACGGCCGTTCTTGGCCGATCGCAACGCGCTCGACTACAACGCGTCGTTCTCGGCGGACGGTAAGTGGATCGTGTTCACGTCGACGCGCGGCGGCAATCCGGACGTCTACCGTGCGCGCCCGGACGGATCGAAGCTCGAGAAGCTCACGGACAGCGCCGCGTTCGACGACCAAGGGGCGCTGTCGCCGGACGGGCGCGTGCTCGCGTTCGTCTCGAGCCGCAGCGGTCAGGCGGATGTCTGGACGCTGGATCTGAAGTCCGGCGACCTGCGCAATGTCACGAGCTCGGCCGGCGGGGACTTTCGGCCGCAGTGGTCGTCAGACGGCGCATGGCTCGCGTTCTCGTCGGATCGCACGTCGACGAATCCGAAATTCACGTTCGCGACGCTGCACTCGACCGAGCTCTACGTCGTGCGTCCGGATGGCTCGGACCTGCGCCGCGTCACGAGCGCGGCCGAGTTCGCCGGCAGCCCGCAGTTTTCGGCGGACGGCACGTCGCTGCTCTTCTACGAGGCCGAAATCGCCGAGGTGCAGAAGATCAGAAGCCCGCTGCGCCTGCGTGCGACGACGCAGGTCGCGAGCGTCGACATCGCGACCGGCTTGCATCGCTCGCTCACGACCGGCACGGGCGAGAAGTGGACGCCGCGGCTGCTCACGAAGGATCGTGTCGGTTATGTAAGCGGCGGGCCCGACGGCGGACTCGAGTTCATTACTATCGCGGGCGACACCGTGCAGCGTGGAGCGCCAGGTGCGCGCGGCGAGTTTCGGAGCCCGAGCTGGTCCGCCGATGGCACGAGCATGGTGTTTCACCGCGAGGTCGACGCCACCGGGTGGCCGCCCGTGCGTCCGTGGCCGAGCCTCGACCCGCAGTTCCGTCTCGTCCGCACGGGCGTGTTCGCGTCGCATGACGCGAACGGTGCGCGGCTCGTCGTCAACGACCAGAAGGCGGCCAGCCTGCGCAACAGCGTAGTGCTGTTCAACGCGGACGGTTCCGGACGCACCGTGGTGTTCAGCAATCCCGAGCGTAACGCTCTCGCGCCGGCGTTCTCGCCGACGGGCGATCGCATCGCGTTCGGTGTGGGACAGTTCTTCCAAGCGGCGCAGGGCACGGCCACCGCCGATATCGCGCTGATCCGCGTCGCGGGTGGCGGCGAGCCGGAGCTCCTCACCCGAGGCGGCGGCAACTTTGGTTTCCCGAGCTGGTCGCCCGACGGCAAGCAGATCGTCTATCGCGCGGCGAGCGCGGAGCGCAACGGGCTTTACATCGTCGACGTCGCGACGCGCAAGGTGACGACACTGATGGAAGGCAAAGCCCACGTGAATTTTCCGAAGTGGTCGCCGCGCGGCGATCGGATCGCGTTCACGGCGGACATCGACGGCGACTACGAGGTCTACACGATCGCGCCGGACGGCAAGGACCTGAAGCGCGTGACGAATCGGCCCGGCAACGACGCGCACAACTCTTGGTCGCCCGACGGCGAGTGGCTCGCGTTCACGAGCGAGGCGGGCGGATTCAAGGACGAGTCGCCGATCCACCCGTACAACCCGCAGGCGTACGGCGACATCTTCGTGATTCGGGCCGATGGCAGCGACCTGCGGCGCCTGACGGACGATCAGTTCGAGGACGGCACGCCGAGCTGGATTCCGGGCGCTTCAGCTCCCTGAGCCCGAGCGGCCGGCGAGCCGCGACGAACCTGCGTGTTTCCGGACACTCCTTGTCAGGTTTCGCGGTCTATCGTTCCCACGACCGTTCCGGTCGCCCACTGGAGTCACTCCCGATGGTCAAACGCACCTCCCAGCGTCTCGTACGCCGTGAAACTGCTCGGCCGCGCGCGAACCGACCAGCCTCCCGCGGCACGCGCGCCGGCAAGCCGGATCAGGCGCGCCCGCTCGCGGGCCGCGTTGCCGTCGTCGCGGGCGCCACGCGCGGCGCGGGCCGCGGCATCGCGCGCGCGCTCGGCGAGGCGGGTGCGACGGTGTACTGCACGGGCCGCAGCGTGCGCGGCAACCCGTCGGCATACGGCCGGCGCGAGACGATCGAGGAAACCGCCGAGCTCATTTCGGCGGGCGGGGGAACCGCGTTCGCCGTGCGCGTCGACCACACGGTCGAGGCGGAGGTCGCGAAGCTGTTCGCCGACGTCGACGCGCAGCACGGCCGCGTCGACGTCGTCGTGAATAGTATCGCCGGCGAGGACCCGATGGCGGGCCAGTGGGGGAACTTCTGGAAATGCGACTTCAAGAACGCCGACGCCATCCTGCGCCAGTCGCTCGTGTCGCACATGATCACGGCGAAGCACGCGGCGCAGCTCATGATTCGGAACAAGCGCGGCTTGATCGTCGAGGTTACCGAGAACGACATTCTCTCCGCGGGCGGCAATCCGCTCACTCAGGCCGTGAAGGCGGGGCTCAAGATTCTCGCGCTCAACATGGCCGCCGAGCTCGCTCCGCACGGCGTCGCCGCGGTGGCGATCACGCCGGGGTTCCTGCGCTCGGAGACGATGCTCGAGCGGTTCGGCGTCGACGAGACGAGTTGGCGCGACGGCGGCAAGCGCGACCCGAATTTCCTCGAGTCCGAGTCGCCGCTCTACGTCGGGCGCGCGGTCGCGGCGTTGGCGGCCGACCCCGCGATCATGACGCGCACGGGCCAGCTGTTCAGCTCGTGGGGGCTCAGCCGCGAATACGGCTTCAATGACGTAGACGGCCGCCGCCCGGATTGGGGCGCGCTCGACATCGACTTCTCGGAGCTTCCGAAGTGGCTGCTGGATCTCATGCGCACCGGCTCGAAGCTACAGGTGGCCTGGGCCGACACGATCGCGGCGCGCACCCGCGACTTCTCAGCGCGGCTACCCGCGGAGAAGGCGCCGCGCGCGAGGGCGCGCGGCCGCCGGTAAGATCACTTCGCCGGTTCGACGCTGACCGCGACCGCCTCGCTGAAGGTCACGTCGACCTGATCGCCTTTCTTCAGCGTTTGGGCAAACTTTTGCGCGTCGGGATTCTTGATTTGGACGTTGCGGAAGATTCCATCGTCGCCGGTGAACGTCACCTCATTCTTCGACTTGTCCACCTCCTGAATGGTGACGGTCTTGGCAGTCACGCTGCCTACCGCCGCGCCAGGCCGAGCGCCCGGCTCCGCGCGCGCCGCCGCGACCACCTGATCGGTGCTGTTCGGCACCGGAGCCGCGCCCTTCGGGACGAGCGACGCAGCGATCGCCGAGTAGTACCGCACGACGAGCTGATCGCCCACTTTGACCTGCGCCAGGTTGCGGACCTGTGGCGACACCTCGATGGTCTCGGTGTTGCCTTTCGGGCCTTTTAGCGTCACGAGGCGTTTCGCCTGGTCGATGCCCGTGACGGTGGCCGATATCTCCTCCACGGTCTCGTTGCTGAAAGGTTCCGCCGGCTTGCTCGCGCAGCCGAGCGCGGTAATTCCGAAGGCGGCGATCATCGAGACCAATACGAGCTTGAGTTTCATGGCTATTTTCTCCGTTGCTTCACGAGCCGGCGAGCGACGCCTCCGGACACGCTGGCAAGACGCGAGCGCGGGACGCCAAGATGCTGACGGAGACAGTCTGCCGAGTGCCGCTATGCGGGAGAATAGGACTTTGGTGCAACTGCCGGGGGCGCGGCGCCCATGGTCGAGCGCCCGCGCCCCGAGCAAACGCTGTCGCGTTAGCGCCCGAGCTTGATGAACGCCAACGCATTGTTGGGGTTCATCGGGATCACGAGCTGATTCTGCTTCGAGTCGTAGCACATCGACGCCGCGGACGGGATGCCCGAGGCGATCACCTCGGCTTCCTTGCCCGGCGCGATCTTGGACACGCTGCCGAAGCGCACGCTGCTCACGTACTTCGTGCCGTCGGGCAGCACCACGAGGCCGTCGTTGCCGGCTTCCTTCGCGTGCTCGGTCTTGACGAGCTTCCCGGCCTTGTCGAACGTCTGCACGTCGTTGCTGCCGATGTTCACGACGACGACGTTGCCTTGCGGGTCGATCGCGACGCCGTTCGGCAGGTTGAGCGGCGCGCCGTCGACGAACACCGACGATTGACCGGCCGCCGTCACCTTGTAGATGCGCGGCTTGTTCTCCGGCTGCTGGGCGTTGCCGGTGTTCGATGCGTACATCGTGCCGTCCGGTGCGACGCCGATGCCGTTCAAGTTCACCGCCTCCTTGACCTCGAACGCCTGCTTCGGCGCGCCGGTCTTGAGGTCGAACGTGCGGATGATGTTGCCGTCATTGACGTAGAGCGTGCCGCCCTGGATGGCGCTGCCGAGCGGATGGACGAGCGTGAGCCCATCGCGTGTGGCTCCGATCCACTTCGACGTGTTCACCGAGCCGTCCGGGTTGATCAGCGACGCGAAGCCGTCGTTCGGCTCCAGCGCCGGCGGGCTACCTGGATTCCGCGGGTTGGCCGCGTTCATCGCGACGATCACGTTGCGGTCCGCGTCGAACGTGCAGCTCTCGGCGAAATGGAAGCTGCCGAATACCTTCACGTTGCTCGACATTTTCACGACTTGGCCGGCTTCGTTCGTCGCGCTGAGCGGTGTGCCGGCGGCGAAAGGCTTCGGCGGCGCGTTCGCGGCGGGAGCAGCGGGCTGCGCGAGCGCGGTACCGCTCGCCATCAACGCCGCCAGTGCAGGACCGAGGAGATTCTTCGCGTTCATTGGTTCCACCCCATTAGGATCGTAAAAAAGGAATCATGGACGATAGCGGCCGCCGTTGAAAAGCTTTTGTGCGATCAGCGGACGATGAACGGGTTCGGCGTGTCCGCTCCGGTCATCTCGATCCAGACGCTTTTCTCCTGCACGAACTCGCGAATCGCGAGCAAACCGCTCTCGCGGCCGAATCCCGAGCGCTTGTAGCCGCCGAACGGCGACAGCGGGCTCGAGACTCGATAGGTGTTGATCCAGACGGTGCCGGCCTCGAGCGCGTGCGCCATCTTGAGCGCGCGGTTGATGCTCGTGGTCCAGACACCCGACGCGAGGCCGTAGATCGAGCCGTTGGCGATCTCGATCGCCTCGTCGTCGCTGTCGAACGGGATGATCGATAGCACGGGGCCGAAGACCTCTTCCTGCGCGATCCGCATGGTGGGCGTGACGCCGGTGAACACCGTGGGCTCGACGAACCAGCCGGCGCCGAGCTTGGGATCTCGCGCGGGCCCGCCGCCGAGCACGCACGTGGCGCCTTGCTGCTTCGCGATATCGATGTAGCCGAGCACCTTCTCGTATTGCGGCTTGGTCGTAATCGGCCCCACCTGCGTCGTCTCCTCGAGCGGATTGCCCATACGCGCAGTGCGTGCGAGCGTCAGGAACCGCTCGACGAACTCGTCGTGGATCGACTTGTGGATGAGCGCGCGCGAGCCCGCGACGCACGTCTGACCGGTCGCGGCGAAAATGCCGGACACGACGCCCTTGACCGCGTTGTCGAGCGCCGCGTCCGCGAACACGATGTTCGCGGATTTGCCGCCGAGCTCCATCGTGACGGGTTTGACGTGCTTCGCGGCCGTCTGATAGACGAGCGCGCCGGTCGCGTCTCCGCCGGTGAACGCGATCTTTGCGACGTCCGGGTGCGCGACGAGCGTGTCGCCGATCTCATGCCCGAAGCCGGTCACGATGTTCACGACGCCGGGCGGGAGGCCGGCTTCCGCGAAAATATCGGCCATCGCGAGCGCGGACACCGACGAGTGCTCGGAAGGCTTCCAGACGAACGTGTTGCCTGCGGCGAGCGCAGGCGCCATCTTCCAGCCGGCGAGCATCAGCGGCGAGTTCCACGGCACGATCGCCGCGATGACGCCGAGCGGCTCTTCGAGAGTGAAGTTGAAGTAGCCCGGTCGATCGATCGGGATCACACGGCCTTCGAGCTTGTCGGCGAGGCCCGCGAAATAGCGGAACCACTCGGGCAAATAGCGCGTTTGCGCCCGCATCTCGAGAATCAGCTTGCCGTTGTCGGTGGTCTCGATCGCCCCCAGTGCGTCGGCCCGCGCCGCAATGAGGTCCGCGATCTTCAGCAGCAGCTTGCCGCGCGCGGTCGCCGTTAGGCCGTGCCAATCCTTACCCTTGAATGCGGTGCGCGCCGCCGCGACCGCTCGGTTCGACGTCCTCGGGCGTCGCGCGTGGGATCAAAGCCCACGGTTTGCCCGTGTACGGATTGAAGGACTCGAACCATTGACCGGAGGCGGCGTCCACGCGCTTCCCGCCGATCAGCATTTGGTGTTTTTGCAAACGTTGCTCCGTGTGATTTTTGAAGCGCGAGCCGCGCGGCCGATCGCCATTCGGACCCGGGCGCCGCGGTCGGGGCGCAAATCGTCACACATTTTCGACCGCCGCGGCCACTCGTCACCGCGCACGCTTCTCGTGGCACGCACATTGCATTAGTCCTTCGGCGTGTGTGCGGCGGGTAAGAGAGCGCTTCAGCGGTGCGTCCGAGGAGGACGAATTCATGAGCACGACAATCCTCGATCCGGTCAGAAGAGTCGATATCGCGGGCCCTGCGCCCACGAGCGCCGTGTCCTGGGGCGCGATCATCGCAGGCGGCGCGGCCGCGGCAGCATTGTCACTGGTGCTGTTGATGCTCGGCGCCGGTCTTGGCTTGACCGCCGTTTCTCCTTGGGATTCCGCAGGCGTGAGTGCCGCGACTTTTGGATTCACCGCGATAATTTGGATAACTCTGACGCAGTTGTTGGCATCGGGGCTCGGCGGCTATCTCGCCGGCCGCCTCCGCACGAAGTGGGCCGATGTGCTCGGCGACGAGGTCTACTTTCGCGACACCGCACATGGGTTCTTGGCGTGGTGTGTCGCGTCCCTCGGGACGGCGGCGGTGCTGACCTCCGTCGTCGGGTCGATCGCTAGCGGCGGTTTGCAAGCCGGCGCCGCGGTCGCAGGCCAGGTCGCTTCGACCGCCACGACGGCAGCCGCCGGCGCGGCGGGAGCTGCGGGCGCCAACGCGCAAAGCCCTGGCGCCGGGCTCGGCGACAACGGCGGGCCGATGGCGTACTTCGTCGATTCGCTGTTCCGCTCGAACGGCAGTCCGCGCCCGGCTCCGACTCAAGAGGCTGCCGCGGAGGGCGGCGCAGGCTCGCCAGGTCAGCTGCCAGGCGGTGCGCAGACCGAGCCCGACCAGACGGCGACGAATGTTGCCGAGGTCACGCGAATCTTCGCGAACGCGATTCGCACAGGTTCGCTGCCCGAAGACGACGTCCACTATGTAGGCCGTGTGATTGCCGAGCGCACGGACCTCAGCCAAAGCGAGGCGGACCAGCGCGTTCGAGACACGTTCATGCGCGTCCAAACGACGTTGCGCGACGCCGAGAACGCGGTCAAGAGTGCGGCGGACGACGCTCGCAAGGCCTCGGCGTATGCGTCGCTGTGGCTCGTGGTGTCCCTACTCGTCGGAGCGTTCGTCGCGAGCCTAATGGCAACCTTCGGCGGCCGGCAGCGCGACCTCTAGCCCGCGGGATTCAGTCGAAAACATTGGAGGCGTCATGCGTTCGATACTGTTGTTCTTTCTCGGCGTGCCGATCCCGATCATCATCTTGATAGCGATGCTTCACTGACATAGCTTCCCAGCGCGTCGTCGAAGTCTCGTTGTAATCCCCGCCGGCAGAGGCACGACGGGCAGGGCTCTCACGTGGCCCTGTTGTCCATCGCCTGCATGCCTTCTATCGCCATGCTGTAGTCCATCGGCTCGCCGCGCCACTGACAGCGGCTCGTGTCGGCGTCGATCGAAGAGCCCGGGTTCATTCGCTCGATCACGAACCGAAGCGTTTCCTCGAATTCAGCGAGCGCTGCGTCGCCCGTGGGAGGCCGCAACGAAATGTTTCCGCGGAAACATTCTTCGGAATCGTTGACTGAGGCCGCCAACCCAGCGGGGCGCGCTCCGCAGTCGGCAATCCGTTGTCCGTCCGGGCGCGTGAACACGAATACGCCGTCGTCGGTCGCCCTCACGCCAAAACCGCCCTCGTGCACGAGCCGATGGTGAAAGCCGCAGAGCGTGACGAGGTTCGACAGCTTCGTCTCACCGCCATCGGTCCAATGGTGCACGTGATGGCCTTGCGTGAAGCGCGTGCGGTCGCAGCCCGGAAAGCGGCAGCCGCCGTCGCGGGAGCGCAGCGCCCGTGACAGCGCGGGCGGGATACTGCGGGTCTTGCGGCCGACGTTGAGCGGTTCACCGTCCCGCCCTTCGACGATGCCCACGAGCGTGGCGTCACAAGCGAGCCGCCTTACCGTGTCGATCGCGAGCGCGGGACCTGCGTCGAGCTCGCAGCGGTGCGGCTCATCGTCCGCGGCGGCCGTTTCGTTCGTCAGCACCGCTTGGTCGATGTGTACGACGACCTGGTAACGATCCGCGCTCGCGGTCCCTTCGACCTCCTCGGACGTGCTCGCGAGGAACGTTTCGGCCATGAGCCGCAGCGCGTCCGCGCGCTTCGCGCCGCGCGAATGCTCTTGCTGCTTCATCGCCCATGTTCCCGCGGAAACATTCAGGTGGCGTATCCGTCTCCGCGCGCGACTGCTCGCGCAGGATATCGCCGGCCGTCTGCAGTGCCTTGAGGACGATCGCACCGACTTCGGGTGGCAGTCGTGCGTGAAGCACGAAGTTGTCGTCCTCGTCATAGAAGTAGTGCACTTCTCGGCTGAGCTGTTGGGTCTCCGCCTGCTTTGCCGCGTCCCGGCGCTGCGTCCAACGATATTTCCGCACGAGCTTCTCGACGTGCGACGCGGTTCCGTGGCGCGCGATGCCCACGAGCACGGGCTCGTTCGCCGGGGTCGCGACGCGCGTCATCGCTCGGACCTTCGAGTAGGAGATCTCGCCGCTCGCGAACGCTGCGCTGATCTGCGGCAGCTCCTCGAGCGCCCGAGCGACGCGAACCTTCTCGCGCGCCGCGACCGCCCCGATCCCGCATTGCCAGTTGAGCCATTGCGCGGTGTTGACGAGGCCGTGCCGCTCGTACGCACGCTCGCGATCGAACTTCGCGATCAGCACGAGCAGCTTGTAAGTCGCCGCGTTCAGATGTGCCCAGAGCTCGGTGATCTGGGCTTCGAGGCGCTCGAATGCGTCGTGGTAGTGAGTGACGATCAGCGAGGCGGAGTAGTCGATTGTGCCGTCCATGGCGCGCGGCTCCGGAGGCTGGTTAGATGTACAGTATCATACCGATAATATACTGCTATATCAACACTATACACTCTGTTCGGGGGCGCGCTGCTCGATCACAAACCGCCGCGCCGCGCCGACGAGGCAGTCCGCTAGCGAGTGCGCGAGCGAGCCCCCGCCTTGCGCGGTTTGGGTGCGCGTTCCATGGTGCGTTTCGTTGCGCGCTCCGGAGCTCGTTCCATCACGAATCGCCACGCGTCGCCGAGCAAGTCGCGCAGAGCTTCTCGCCGGATCTTCGGCACGCGCACGAGCACGCAGGGGTAGGGCGCGTAGTGATCCTTGAGGTAGAAGATGTCGGGCTGAGTCTCGATGAGTCGGTCGCGGTCTTCGAAGGCGAGGCGCACCATCAGCGAGTTTGGCTCCGCCGCTTTGTTGATCGCGGTGCACGCAAGCAGCTTCTTGCGAAGCTTCAGCGCGAACGCGCCGTAGGCCGTGCTCGCTTCGACGTCGGGAAGCGCGAGACCGAGCTCGCGAACGGTGTCGAAATCCACCGGCCCGCGCGGCGCCGCTTTGCGGGCACGCGCTGGGCGACTCGATCTGCCGCGTGGAGTGGCGGGCATGCGCGAAACGTAGCACATCTCGCGTGGCATAATCGCGGTCTCTCGGCTCCGGAGCGGCTCATCGATATGCGGATGCTTCCCGTCGTATGCGCGGCCATCGGTGCGACTTGGCTCAGCGTGCCCGCGAGCGCGCAAGGTCCCGAATACCTCCCCACGAGGACAATCGAGCACATGGACGACTATCACGGCACGAAGGTCGCCGACCCCTACCGCTGGCTCGAGGACGAGACCTCGCCCGAGACGGCGGCCTGGATCGAGGCGCAAAACGCCGTCACGTTCCCGTACCTCGAGCGCATCCCGTACCGGCAGAAGCTGCTCGATCGGGTGATGCAGCTCAACGACTACGAGCGCTATTCGGCGCCGTCGCGCAAGGGCGAGTACTTCTTCTTCAGCAAGAACGAGGGTTTGCAGAACCAGAGCGTGCTGTTCATCCAAAAGGGGCTCGACGGCGCGCCCGAGGTGCTGATCGATCCGAACGCGTGGTCGGCGGATGGCACCGTGCAGCTCAGCGCGTTCGCGCCGTCGAAGGACGCGAAGCACGCGGTCTACGGGATCTCGCGCAGCGGCTCGGACTGGCAGCAGTACAAGGTCATGGAGCTCGCCACGAAACGGACGCTGCCCGACACGGTCGATTGGGCGAAGGTGTCGAACGTCGCGTGGCACGGCGACGGGTTCTACTACAGCCGCTATCCCGAGCCGCCCGAAGGGCACGAGAAGGCGTCGATCAACGAGAACCATCAGGTGTTCTTCCACAAGCTCGGCACCGAGCAGGCGCAGGACGCGCTCGTGTACGAGGATTCGGCACACCTGCAGCGCTTCCACGTGCTCGATACGACCGAGGACGAGCGCTTCGCGATTCTCGAAGTGTCCGAGCGCGGCGCCGGTAAGGACGGCAACGCGTTGTTCGTGCGCGATCTCGCGAAGCCCGGCAGCGCGTTCGGGCCGCTCGTGCCGGAGATCACGAACGACACGTTCAACGTGATCGACAACGTCGGCGACAAGATCCTCGTCTCGACCAATCACGGCGCGCCGAACTGGCGCGTCGTGCTCATCGATCCCGCGAAACCGGCCGAGGCGAACTGGCAGACGGTGCTCGCGGAGCGGCCCGAGCCGATCGAGAGCGCGACCACGGCCGGCGGCAAGCTATTCGTCACCTACCTCAAGGACGTGACGACGCGCGCGTACGTGTACTCGCTCGACGGCAAGCTCGAGAACGAGATCGCGCTGCCGGGTCCGGGCTCGGCGGGCGGTTTCGGCGGGCCGCACGACGCCGCGTTCGTCTTCTATACGTTCAACTCGCTGAACGTGCCGCCGACGATCTACCGCTACGACATCGCGACGCGCGCAGAGCTCGGTGTTCCGCGCGCCGAAAGTCCCGGGCTACGACGCCTCGCGGTTCGAGACGAAGCAGGTGTTCTACCCGAGCAAGGATGGGACTCGGATTCCGATGTTCCTCGTCTATCGGAAGGGGCTGAAGCTCGACGGCAACAACCCGACGCTGCTCTACGCGTACGGCGGCTTCAACATCGTCCTTTCGCCGACGTTCAGCGCCGCACGCATCGCGCTGCTCGAGCAAGGATTCGTGTACGCGTCCGCGAATCTGCGCGGCGGCGGCGAGTACGGCGAGAACTGGCACCGCCAGGGCATGAAGCTCGACAAGCAGAACGTGTTCGACGACTTCATCGCGGCGGCCGAGTGGCTCGATCGCGCAGAAGTACACGTCGTCCGCGAAGCTCGCGATCCAGGGCGGATCGAACGGCGGGCTGCTCGTGGGCGCCGTGATGAACCAGCGGCCGGAGCTGTTCCGCGTCGGCATACCGCAAGTCGGCGTCATGGACATGCTGCGCTTCCACAAGTTCACGATCGGCTGGAACTGGATCGCGGACTATGGCTCGAGCGACAACCCGGACGAGTTCAAGGCGCTGTACGCGTACTCGCCGCTGCACAACATCAAGCAGGGCGTGAAGTATCCCGCCACGCTGATCACGACGGCGGACCACGACGACCGCGTCGTGCCGGCGCACTCGTTCAAGTACGCCGCCACGCTGCAAGCGCTCGCGAGTCGCGAGAATCCCGTCTTGATCCGGATCGAGACGAAGTCGGGGCACGGCGCGAGCAGCCTCACGAAGCAGCTCGAGACTACGGCGGACGTCGACGCGTTCGTGATGCACAATCTCGGCGTAACGCCGAAGTACTAGCCTATCTTGTCGATCTCCGCGAGCGCTTCCTTCGCGAGGCGGAACGAGTCCACGGCCGCCGGTACGCCGGCGTAGATCGCGACCTGCATCAAGGTCTCGCGGATCTCTTCCTTCGTTGCGCCGTTGCGGATCGCGCCTTTGACGTGAACCTTGAGCTCGTTCGGCCGGTTGAGCGTGCCGAGCATCGCGATGTTGAGCAGGCTGCGCATCTTCTTCGACAAGCCGTCGCGGCCCCAAACCGCGCCCCAGCAGTACTCGGTGACGAGCTCCTGGAGCGGCATGTTGAAGTCGTCGGCGTTGGCGAGCGCCTTGTCGACGAACTCCGCGCCGATCACCGATTTGCGGATCGCCAAGCCCTTGTCGAACATTTCTTTATTCACTTGTATTTCCCCTGACTGAGTTCCGAAAAAACCGAACGGCGCCGCCACACGTGCGGCGCGCGGCGTATGGTAAACCGAGCGGAAGCGCAGCGGGCGCGAACTTTACGCGGCGCGCGCTTTCTTCAAGGTTCATCCGCCGCCGCGAGGGCGGCGAGCAGCGCGGCTCGCGCATCGGCCGCGGCGTCGAGCGGCGCGAGGCCGCGGATTCGGTAATAGAGATCGCGGCCGAGCGCCACGACCTCTGGTCGATACGATGACGCGCGCTCCGCGAGCTCGATCGCGCGGTCGAGGACGGCGTGCCGCGGGACGGCCTCGTTGATCACATGCAGCGAGCGCGCCTCGTCGGCGCTCATGAGGCGCGCGTTGTAGATCAAGTCGAACAGTACCTTCTTCGGCAGCGCGTCCCTTACGATCGCCAGCGCGATGAACGGGAACAATCCCTTCGCCGCTTCGGGCAGGCCGAGCGTCGCGTCGTCCGCGGCGATGGCAAGGTCGCAGCCGATCACGACACTGAAGCCGCCCGCGTGGGCATCGCCGTTGACCGCCGCGACCAGCGGCTTGCCGAGCCGCGCCATCGCGGCGTCCATCGCGAGCAACGCGTCCGCGTATTCCTCGCGGCCCTTCGGTGTAGGGCCCGCACCGCGGTAGTCGCCGCCCAAGCAGAACTCGTCGCCGGCTCCGGTGAGCACGCACGCACCGACGGAAGCGTCGACGCGCGCGGAATGGAGCGCCGCCGCGAGCTCGCGGGCGAGCGGGGCGGTGAGGCGATTGCCGTGCTCGGGCCGATTCAACGCGAGCACTTCGACGCGGCCGCGACGCGTGATCAGGACGTCCGACATGTCGTTGTCCTCGCGATCGATCCGGGCGCCGCGCGTGTCAACCGCCGAACTGCTTCTCGCGGGCGACCATGTCTTTGAGGCCGATGAAGTCGTTGAACTCGTCGAACGGTGTGAGCCGGTCCGCGATTGCGTCCGTCGTGCAGCCCTCGCGCATGAAGGTCTCCATCATCTCCTTCACCGCTTTGTGCATCGCGAGCAGCGGCTCGATGGGGCAGAGCGCGTAGTCGAAGCCCAAGTCGTAGACCTGCTTCAGAGTGAGGTAGGGGCTCTTGCCCGAGCGCGCCATGTTGAACAGCAGCGGCAGGCCGAGCGGCTTCAAGCGCCGCGCGATTTCCTTCAGCTGCTCCACGCTGCGCGGAGCGTCGACGTAGAGGCCGTCCGCGCCGACCGCGGCGTACGACTCGAGCCGGCGGATCGCGTCGTCGAGGTCCGTGACGCCCATCGCGTCGGTGCGTGCGACGACGAAGAAGTTTGGATCCCGGCGCGCCGCGAGCATCGCGCGCAGCTTCTGCTGCATCTCCTCAGCGGGGATCAGCTGCTTGCCCGCGAAGTGTCCGCACTTTTTCGGCATCGCCTGATCTTCGAGATGCAGAACGGAGGCGCCGGCTTCTTCCCACAGCTCGATCGTGCGCTGTGCGTCGAGCACGCCGCCGTACCCGGTGTCCGCATCCGCGAACACCGGCACGCTCGTCACGCGGCAGATGCGGCGGATGTGCTCGAACATCTCGGTCTGCGTGAGCACGCCGAAGTCGGGTTGGCCGGCGACCACCGCGCATGCGACGAACCCGCTCACGTAGATCGCGGGCGCGCCGGCGGCTTCGGCTAGCTTCGCGGTCACGGCGTCGTGTGCGCCGAGACAGACGAATGGCGGCTTCTTCAGCAGCTCGCGAAATCGCGCGGAGCGGCTTGCCGCTGAGTTGGCGATCATCGCTATTTCGATTCGCTCGCGGGTGTGGGAGCCGTCGTCGGGACGAACTCGACCACGATCGCGCGCTTGGCGAATTTCCACGCGCCGTCCACTTTGCGAAGCGCGTCCTCATAGTGTCCGGCGGCTACGACGCCCTGCCGGCTGTCAGCCACGCCGATGTCTTGCCAATAGGCGCCGCCGGTCGCGCTGTCACCTTTGATCACGTACGACGAGTTGCTGATCACATGAATCACGCGATTGTCCGCAGGCAGCGCGCTCAGGAAATCGATGATTCCTTGGCGGCCTTGCGCTTTTTGATCGCCGAGCAGCAACTCGCCGTCCTCGGTGAAGTAGCTGGCGTAGGTCTTCCAGTCCTGATGGTCGAGCGCATGCGGATAGTCGCCGGCGATCAGCTGGTCGATGGCTTGACGCTCGACGAGCGCGTCGATGCGCGGGTCCGCCGCGGGCGGTTGCGCCTGTTGGCAGCCCCAGGCGAGCAGCGCCATGCCGGTCAGAATCACTACGTGCTTCATTCGGTCACTCCCCCAATTCCCCTGGACGTGTCGCGACGAAGTATAGGGGCATTCGCGGCGGCGCAGCCATGCGCGGCTCCGGTGGGCCGCGGTAGCTCGAGCGCCGTTCGCTAGTGAGTTTTCGGCCCGCCTCTGCGTGCGTCGTCGCGCATGAGGGCTGCTCACCAGGTTGTCACTCGAGGCAGCGTGCCCGCACAATGGCGTCCGCTCATCACTCGAGGCGCTCGTTTTTGCTCGGCCTTTCGCCAAAGAACCTCGCACCCCTCGTCGTCGGAGTTTCCGGTCATCGCGACCTTCACGCGGATTGCGTCGTGCGGGCGAAAGAGGAGGTCGGAGCTTTTCTCGATCGCCTCACGCAGCTGCTGCCCCACACGCCGATTCGAATCATGGTCGGGCTTGCGGACGGCGCCGACCTGCTGGTTGCGGAGACGGCGCTCGAGCGCAAGCTCCTCGTGGAGGCGGTATTGCCGATGCCGCTCGAGGAATACGCCAAGGATTTCGGCGCCGACGCGCTCGCGCGGCTGCATCGCTTGCTCGAGCGCCCCGACGTGCAGAAGATCGTGCTCACGTTGCCCGATCGCATGGCGAGCCCGGCCGCAGTTCCCGAACCGGCACCGGACAGGGATGCCCTGTACGCAAATCTGACCGAGACGTTGATTCGCAAGACCAGTCTCTTGATCGCGTTGTGGGACGGCGAGTTCTCCGCGTTACGCGGCGGCACCGCGGACACGGTGGTGAGGTACCTGGCCGCTCATACGGGCTCGCCGGCCACCACCCGTGTGTCGTTCGTCACGGAGTCGCACGACATTCCGTGCAGTCAACAAGTCATCTATTGGGTCTGCGTCGAGCGGGCGAGCGCGGCGCGCGCGGCGCCGTGCACCGGTCCGTGCTACGTGTCGGGCGTCGGCGAGAACGTTTTGCGGCGCCACCCCGAGATGCCGACAGAGCTCCGTACGCAGCTCACGGATCTTGATCGCTACAACGCCGAGCTTCAGGAGCAGCAGTCGCAGGGAGCCTTCGCGGCTGGGGACGCGTTGGCGGCCGACCTTCCGGACGGCATTCCCGCGGCGGAGCGCTCGCATTTGCAGCGCATCGACAACGAGTACCGCAAGGCGGACGCCTTGGCGGTGTTCTGTCAGCGCCATTCGCTGCGGTTGTTCAAGTGGTTCAGCTACATGGCTTCCGCCATGGGCTTGTTGTTCCTCGTTTACGCCAAGCTCGTTGCAGCGAAGGCGTTCTTGATCGCCTATCTCGTGACCATGTTGGTCGGGTTTGCCGTCTTCCACGCGACCAAGTCCCGACATTGGTTTTCCAAGCATCTGGCATATCGAGTTCTGGCCGAGACGATGCGTATCGAGTTCTACTTGCGGCTCACCGACGCCGATCGCGAAGTGAACGCCGAGGACGTGCTGAAACTCGCCGGCATCGACCGGTTTGCCGGCTTCAGCTGGATCACGAACGTGCTCAAGTACGTAAAACCGCTGACGGTTCGGCGAGTGCGCGAGCAGACACGAGAGGACGTGCGGTTGCGTTTGGTCCAGCGCAAGTGGATCGACGGCCAACTCGGGTACTTCAAAGCGAAAGTAAGACAGCTCGAAAGGACTCATCACCGGTTGGAGCGCCTCAAGACTGCTCTGCTGTACGTGCTCGCGGTCATCGCCGTTGTCTTGCTCGTGTTCGCGGAGCCCCTGAGTCGACGGCTGCTCGAAGTCGGTTTCAGCACCAAAGATCTGTTGATGTTCTTCATGGGCTTGCTGCCCGTGTGGCTCGGCATATGGGAGCTCTACCAGGACAAGCTCGCGACGCGCGAGTTGCTTTGGCAGTACCGCAATCAGCTCGGCCATTTTTCACGCGCGAAGATCGAGCTCGCTGAGGCGCTCGACGGTAACCGGCGAGTGTCGATTCTCGCCGATCTTGGCCGCGACTCGCTGATGGAGAGCTATCTCTGGACCATTCACCGCTACCACCGGGAGCACGAGCCGCCCTCGGCCGGATGATTCGCGGACGGTGCCCGGCGGCGCGGAGTTGCGCCGCGCCGCCGAGCCGTCGCATCGTCAGCCGCTAGTCGATCCCATCCGGCGTCAACAGAGGCACGTCGAGGTCAGCGGGAATCAGGTACTTCGTCCACGTGCTTCCCGGAAGCACATGCTGAAAGCGGTCGAAGACCGTGAACGCGGCGGGGATGCCGCGCGACATGAAGTTGCCGATGTAGTTCCTGTCCGCGGGGCAGCCGCTGAAGTGGTTGGAGCTGAACTTCGCGACACGCGCGATTTGCTCGAACTCGGAGACCGCTCGGTCGTATTGCTTCAGCAGAAACGCGACCGATCCCGTCGCGAGCGAGTCCTGAATCGCCTTCAGTCCCGGACGCGACGAGCTGTCGACGCATTTCGAAGCCTCCGCGATCGTGCCTTGGATGCCCGCGAGCTGGAGCAGCAGATTGGTTTGCTCATCGGCCACGAATCCGTCGAGCCGTATCGGCGCGACGTGCGTGCTGCGCCGGCTCAGGCTGCCTGGCGTGTTGCATTGAGCGGCCTCCATGATCATCCGGTTGTCCTCGACGTTCTCGAACTCGCCGAATGCCGCGACGGGCGCTCCGAGCGCGAGCGCGCGCCAGGGCCGGGCGATGTTGCATTGCGGCGCGGTGTAGCCGGCGTAGTTGATCAAGTCCTCCGGGACATGCTTGATCGCGACTGGGCCCTCGAACACGGCCGTGGAGCGCACGATCGAGATCACGAGCCAATAACCCTCCGTCGGGACTTGGTTCAGTGCGATCTTGCCTTTGTAGGCGCGAAACCAAGGCGCGATCTTCAGGTTGATCTGCGAGAGCAAGCTCTCCCAGGTTTCGGGCTCGTTGGGCACGAGTTGACCCGTGCAGGTGCCGAGACCGCGCAGCTCGCTCAGCATCAGGAACCGCGGCGAGTAGACCTCGCGCCCCTGCACGACCGTTTGCCGGATATCGGGTGCGATGCAGAAGTCCGCATCCGTTTGTCCCGCAACGAGCACGTTGCTTGCAACCGATTTGAAGAGGTCGAGCTCGAGGATCGGCACGTCCGAGCCCGTGGGTACCGGGACGTCCCGCACGTGAGTCGCATCGGGCGAGTAGCCCGAGGGGATCGTGACGACGAGGTCGTCCCACGTGAGCTTGCACTCGGCCGCCGCCCACAACTCGAACGCCACATACGGGGCGTTGGACGCGGGGATCGTCACGGTGGTGCCGCTGGTGGGGGACACCAGGACGTACGTCTGCGACTCCCGTCGCTGTGAACGCAACGATCTTCGCCGGGGATCGCCCCGTGAGAGTCACTTTGAGTGAGAACGAGGTGACCGGCGCGGAGAAGTTTGCGCGAGCTCGGTATGGATAGCTCGGGGTCGAGTAGGTGTTCGAGCTCGTCAGCGAGATGACGGACACCGCGTTCAAGCTCATGAATCCCGTCGCCGGCGCCTGGCCCGCCTGCCATTGCGCCTGTCCCTTGAAGCCGCTCACCGAGGCGTGCGAAAGGACGAATCCGAAGGGTCCGTTGAACGTGGGATTGCTCGTCACCGCTGGAGCGGCGTTGAAATCGAAGGTCAACGTCGCCTGCGCGAACGCCGGGTCGACGGCGGCCAATCCCGCGGCGACCGTCAGTATCTTCCAGAGCGTCGCGAGTCGGTGCGGCGCGCGCGCCTTGTACCTTGATAAGAGTGCTCGAAATGCGATTCGCATTGTTGTTCTCCGCGTTTGTGTAGTCCGCCGGCTCGCGGCCGACGGCTTGGTTAAGAAAAGCTAGCGATGACATGGCGTCGGTCCGGCGACTATCTCGACACCTCCTCATGGCGCGCGAGCCGCGGCCAGGTTATGTCAATCGTTCGAGGCGCTATTTTCGGCTCGCGTGAGTCGCGATGCCGTGGAAGGCTATGGGCTTTCGCTGCCGGTACGTAGTGCAAGGTAGGGGTCTGCTTTCTCGGGGTGACCCGATGCGAGGTACAGATCGGCGAGGTAGCGCGAGGCGGCGGCGGTCTGAGTTGGACGGGCGCCCGCCGCGGTGCGCAACGTCCGGTATCCCTCGAGTAGCGCAGGTTCCGCGGCCGCGAAACGCTCCAAGGCCGTGAGCGCGGCGCCTTCGAGCACTCGCGCCCACGCGGTGCGCCAATGATCCGGGCCGAGCGCCTTCTCGAGGGTCGAGCGAGCACTGCTGGCAAGCTCGAGCGCCTCCCCGGCACTGCCGGTGTCGAGCAGCAGCACGGCCATCCCGCTGCGCGTGATCGCGACGTCCGGGTGATCGCTCGGTAAGAGGCGCAAGTTCATCGCGAGCGCTTCGTCGAGAAGCGGGCGGGCCTCGTCGAAGGCGCGGCTTTCGACGAGCCACGCGGCTAGGTTCTCTAGGCCGTGCGCGAGCTCGGGATGATCGCCCGGATATGCGCGTCGATAGGTCGCCACCGCTTGCCGCGAAAGGTCCAACGCGCGCTGCGCGTCACCGCGTTCGTGGTAGAGAAACGCGAGGTTATTCAGCGATTGCGCCGTCAGCGGGTGCGTTTCGCCGAGCGATTCGCGACGGATGTCGAGCGCCTGTTCATAGAGCTGCTGCGCGCCGTCGAGGTCGCCCTCGTCCTGCAGCACGAACGCCAGGTTGTTCATCGAAGTCGCGATGTCCGGATGCCGCTCGCCGAGCAGACGCAAATTGATGTCGAGCGATTCGCGAAATAGGGCCTCGGTCTCTTCGTATCGGCCGGCTTCGTAAAGGAAGAAGGCGAGATCGTTGAGGCCGTCGTCGAGGTCGGGATGTATACCGCTGGGCACCAGCTTGCGGAACATCGCAACCGCCCGCCTGAGCTGCGGCTCGGCCTCGTCGTAGCGTCCCAAGTTGACGAGCGCCAAACCCAGCGCGTCGACGCTGTGCGCGAGGTCGAGGCTCTCCGCGCCGTTCGCGCTCTGAATCGCGATCGCCTCGCGCAGCAGCCGTTCCGCCTCGGCGAAATCGCCTTGCAGGGCGCGCACGTCCGATAGCCCGAACATCGCGAGCGCGATCTCGTCAGGAGGCGTGTCGGCGGAGGCACGCAGGGCATCGATCGCTTCCGTGTAATGTCGCACAGCGTCTTCGTATTGTCCCTGCGCCCCCAGCACCAGGCCGATGTGCGCGTTGCTGCGCGCGACCTCGGCGGCGCGCTCGCCGAACACCTGCCGCCGAGTCGCGAGGCCTCGTTCGAGCAGCGACTTTGCGTCGTCGTAGAGTCCGAGGCTCTCGTAGACGGTGCCCATCGTGTCGAGCAGCGTCGATTGAATTGCGGGCTGGTTGCCGAGCTCGACGTCGATGCGGCGTGCACCTCGATCGAGAATCTCGCGCGCCGTGACTGTATTGCCGAGCGCCTCCGAAGGATCGGAGACCTTGAAGATGTCGACGAGGAAGGTGGTCACTTGCCGCGACGTTTCCGCTTCCGCCTGCGCGCGAGCGCGCTGGTCGAACGCTTCCGCGCGCGCGAGCAGTGCGGCTACGGCGAGCGCGCTGGTGACGATCATGCCAGCGATCGAAGCGGCGGCGATCGCCACCAAGCGACGCTGCCGGCGGTGCAGCTCGCGCTGCTTGAGCGCGTCGAATCCCACGCCGAGCAAGCCCGCGATGAGCTTGATCTTCGCATTCGACTTGCCGTCTTTTGCTGGGCGCGCGTCCGCGGCAATCGGCTCGGCCCGCCGATCGCTCAGCGTGCCGTCGGCGGCGAGCTGATAGCGCACTGCAAGCGGGAAACACTCCTGGTCTTCGCTGCCAGGTATGTCGGACGCATTCGGCTCGCCCGCAACGATCAGGCAGTAGACGAGGTGCTCGCGCCCGAGGCGCTTGAACGCGAGGATTTCCTCGTTGACCCATTTCGAGCGCGCCGCAGCGGGCGAGCAGATCACGATCTGACAGGCCGATTGCTCGAGCGCCTCGTTGATCACCCGGCCGAGGTCGGTTGCGGAAGGCAATTCCTCGCGATCGCGGAAAATCGGCGCGAGCCGATTCGGGACCGGCCCGCGCGCAGTCGGTTGCCCGATCAAATGCTTGGGTGGTCGATAAGCCTCGAGCGAGCGGTGCAACCAAGTCGCCCACTGCGTGTCTCGATGGCTGTAGCTAATGAAGGCTCGGTACCGCGCTTGTTGCATGGCGGTTTCGGAGTGCCACCTTGGATTCGGGGACTCCCCGATTATGTGGGACGGACTATGACGGATAGATGATTTGTAGTCACTCATTGGGAAACAGACCAAAGCTGCGGGTGTTCGTGTTCCTGTCAGCTCCGCCCGACCGCCGTCGCCCCAGCGTGGGCCTCGGCTGGGGCGTTTGCGCTAAGCTTGGCGCCATGAGCTCCGATCCGGTCATCAGCGTCGCACCGCTGGCATTCCCATGGCAGACGAAGGATCCGTTCCTCGTTTGCGTCCACCACATCGACAACTATCCGCAGGGCAACGAAAAGCTCGGCCCCGCCGCGTCGCTCGAGGGCCGCAACATGGGCCAAGACTTCGCGGGGAAGGACGGCTGGCGGATGTATCACGGCGATCAAGTGCCGGGGTTCCCGCAGCATCCGCACCGCGGCTTCGAGACCGTGACGTTCGTGCGCGAGGGCTACATCGATCATTCGGACTCGCTCGGCGCGACAGCGCGCTTCGGGCGCGGCGACGTGCAGTGGTTGACGGCCGGAGCGGGCATCGTGCACTCGGAGATGTTCCCGCTGCTGAATCCGGACAAGCCCAACCGTCTCGAGCTCTTTCAGATCTGGGTGAACTTGCCCGCGAAGTCGAAATTCGCGGATCCGTACTTCACGATGTTTTGGGATAGGGACGTGCCGCGGTATCGCGTCTCGGATCCGAACGGTAAGCGCGTCGACGTCACCGTGATTGCAGGAACGCTGGCGGGCGTCGACGCACCGGCGCCCCCGCCCGATTCCTGGGCCGCGAACCCGGAGGCTGACGTCGCGATCTGGGCGATCGTGCTCGAGGCCGGCGCGAAATGGACCGTGCCGCCGGCCCGCGGCCGCGAAGTGGCGCGAACGCTGTACTTCTTTTCGGGCCGCAAGCTCGACGTGGCCGGCCGGATCGTCGCTCAGCCCGCCGCGATCGAGGTCGCGGGAGATCAGCCCGTGCCGATCGCGGCCGTCGACGGTCCGGTCGAGATCCTGGTTCTTCAGGGCCGGCCGATCGCGGAGCCCGTCGCCCAATACGGGCCGTTCGTGATGAACACGCGTGCGGAGCTCGAGCAGGCGTTCGCCGACTATCGCCGCACCCAGTTCGGAGGCTGGCCGTTCCGCGAGAACGAGCCGGTGCACCCGCGGCCGCGCGGCAGGTTCGCGAAACACGCGGATGGTCGAGTCGAAGAAGCGCCTGCTTAGCGCGGCGCATCGACGCCGGCGGGGATTGCCTTTAGGATACGAGCCACGCGCGTCCCCTCGGGCGCGCGTCCTTTACGCCCGTTCGACTCGGAGAATAAAAATGACAACGGACAGCGCACTTGAAGGTACGTCGCAAGAATCCCGCAACATCGTTTTGCTCGTTTGGATCGGAACGATCTTCTTCGGCTTCATCCCGGGGCTGATCGTCTACCTGATCAAGAAGGACGATCCCTACGTCATCGATCAGAGCAAAGAGGCTCTGAACTGGTCGATCACCGCGATCATCGGTTACTGCGCGGGCGTCATTCTTACGTTCATCTTGATCGGAGTCCTCGTGTTGTTCGTGGTCGGCATCTGCCACCTCCTGTTCTGCGTCCTCGGCGCGGTCGCGGGCTCGAGCGGCAAGCCGTTCCGCGTGCCGTTCGCGATCCGGCTCGTCAAGTAGGGAGCGTGTGCGGCGCGAGGCGGTCAAGCCGCCTCGGCGCGAGGGTTCACTCGCTGCTGAGCTCATCGAGCGGCGCCGTGCGTAGTCGGCGGCGCCGCTCGCTCAGGACTTCTTCTTCTTCTTCTTCTTCTTCGCGTCGGCTGCGGAGTACTTCGCGAGGTTCTCCTTGACGCGGAATCTCACGATCTTGGCGATCAGGCCGAGCGGCACGGGACGATCGAGCGGGAGTTGCACCGAGCCCTTGGCGCTCGCATAGGAAGCGAGCTCGTCCTTGAAGTGCTTGACGGCGGAAGCGCCCGGATAGAATCCGATGTGATGCTCGTACGCGGCGAAGTGAACCAGGTTGCCGCAAAGCGAGAACGTCGGAATCTGATAGCTGATCCTCTCGCGTGCCTGCGGTGCGGCCTTGCGGATCGTCGCGCGAATCTTTTCGAGCCGCGCTTGGACCTCAAGCGGGTACGGTGCGATGTACTCGTCGACGTTCGCGGCCTTGGTTCTCTTCATGGTTCGAGCTTTGGCTGTGCGTCAGCGGGCGGGCGCACGAGCAGTATGCAAACGAAGCCGATCAGCCCCCCGCCCGCGATCAGCGCAGGGATCGGCCAGTACGCGCCGCCGGCGGAGCCCACCAGGGACGCCGCGATGAGCGGGACGAACCCCGCCATGGCACCGCCGAGCTGGTAGCCGAGGGACGCGCCGCTGTAGCGGACGTGCGCGGGGAACATTTCCGAGTACAGCGCGGCAGTCGGCGAGTACACCGCGTTGTGGCCAATGCAGATGCCGATGATCACCGCGAGCCATGTCAGTACCGGGACCTGCGATGTGATCATGAAGTTGAGCGGGATCGCGAACGCGACGATGAACAGCGTGCCGAAGACGATCACCGGGCGCCGGCCCAGCTTGTCCGAGAGCGCCCCATACATCGGGATCGTCAGGCACTGAATCGCACCCGCGACGGTCACCCCGATCAGGTACGTGTTTCGTGACAAGCCGTACGCGGTGGTCGTGTAGGCCAGCGTGTAGACCGTCATGGCGTAGAACAGCGTGCCGTGCGCCATGTACATCCCCGCGGCCAGCAGCACGTTGCGGGCATCGGAACGTAGCAGATCGATCGCCGGCACTTTCGCGACCCGGCGAGTCTCCTTGATCTGCTCGAAGACCGGCGACTCCATGATCCGCAGCCGGATGAACAAGCCGACGAGCACCAGCACGATGCTGATCAGGAACGGTACGCGCCAGCCCCAAGACACGAAGTCGTCCTCGGGGAGCTGCTGCATGGCCAAGAACATGCCCGTGGACATCAGCCCGCCGACGGCGCTGCCCATCTGGGCAAAGCTGCCGAAGAAGCCTCGCCGCTTGCCGCCCGAGTGCTCGGTGGCCATCAGCACCGCGCCGCCCCACTCGCCGCCGACCGCGAGCCCCTGCACGAAGCGCAGCGCGACCATCAGGATCGGCGCCCACACGCCGATGGTGTCGTAGGTGGGCATCAACCCCATCAGGAACGTTGCAACGCCCATCATCGTCAACGTCACCACGAGCGTCGTCTTGCGGCCGATCCGGTCGCCGAAGTGGCCGAACACGAGGCCGCCGACGGGCCGCGCGACGAACCCGACTGCGAACGAAGCGAACGCGGCGAGCGTGCCCGCGAGCGGCGAGAACGTCGGGAAGAACAGGCGGCCGAACACGAGCGCCGAGGCGGTTCCGAAGACGAAGAAGTCGTACCACTCGATCGAGGTGCCGACCATGCTGGCGAGGGCGACTCGCCGGACGGACTCCCGCGGCGCCGAACCGCTGTGCGTTAGCTGCATTGCGTCGCCTTTGAGTGCGTTGCTCACTTCGACGCTTTGGTGCGTTTCGCGGCGCGCGCCGGTCGCTTGCGCTTGCTGTTGGCGCTCTCACCAGCCGCAGCGCGCTTCGCTCGCGGAGCCGCCGCGCGTTGCGCGCGCGAGGCGCGCCGTACGAGCGGCGCCGCTGCGCCGCTCGCCGCGGCGAGTCCGAGCCGCGTCGCGCGGCTAAGCTCCGCGGCGTCGGCCACGCGCTCGAGCCCGTCGACGAGCTCGCTGAGGCGCGCGGCGCCCGCAGCGCCGAGAATCGCGCCGGCGGCGAGCGCGAAGCGCGCGCGCACGCCGTCGGCGTCGACGGCTGTGATCTCCGTGATGCGCTCGCGCAGCTCGTCGCCGGCGCGCGTCTGCACGATCACTTCCGCGCCTTGCTTCGCGGGAAACGCCTTCGTGAGCTCGTCGTCGACCTCGAGCCGTGTGCGGGTCGCGATGGTCAGCACGTCGGGGTTTTGTTGCGGTACGTAGTTCTGCTCGGCGAAGTTGCCGTAGCGCAGCGCCGCTGCGACGTTGTAGTGGATGCTCATCTTGGCCTGGAGCACGTGCTCGAACGGCCCGCTCACGTCGCAGCCGGGATAGAGCGCCGCCGCGCGCGTAACGCGCACCGTGACGCGCTCGATGTCGTTCGCGCGCAGCTTCCTGCGCTGCGCAATCGTGTGCGCCGCCTGCGCCGCCGACTGCGCGAAGTTGCACGCCGGCACGGGCTTGAAGAATACGGAGAGGATCTCCGGACGGTCGCCGAATACCTCGGGGATCGCGGGCGCGAGGTCTTTGTGGAACGCCGCAAGCAGGCCTGCCTCACCATCGACGGCCGTGCGCGACGCATATGCACCGTCGGCAGCGAGCTGGACGGCCGTCACGGCGCCGCGCGCGGCAAGGCCCGTGTGGAAGAACATCTCGCTGCCGCCGGTCGCGGCCCATTCGTTGTAGCCCGCGGCCATGTTCGCGCCGAGCGCGAGCGCCGTCGCGGTCTTGTCGGCGTCGAGGCCGAGAAGCTTCGCGCCCGCGGCCGCGGCGCCGATCGGCCCCGTGATGCCTGTGGGCCGGAAGTTCTTCGACACGTCGACGTCGAGGATCATGCGGCCGATCTTGCCGCCGACCTCGTAGCCCGCGACGAGCGCGACGAGAAAATCCTTGCCGCCGACCTTCGTCGTCTCCGCGAGCGCGAGCAGTGTCGGCACGAGCACGGTGCCGAGATGGCTCACGCTGCCGACGTGCATGTCGTCGCGCACGAGGCCGTGGCCGATCACTCCGTTCGCGAACGCGGCGTCCTGCACCGACACGACATCGCGCGTACCGATGATGCCGGCGCCGCCGGTCGCCATGGAGCCCGAATTGCGGCGCGCGACGGCGATGGCTTGCCGGCTCCACGGCAGCTCGCCCGACGACAGCGCGGACGACAGCAGGTCGAGGACGCAGAGCTTCGCCTTGGCGACGACCTCGGGCGCGAGGTCGCGCCACGATTGCGCCGCCACCGCGTGCGCCATCCGCACGCCGAGTGGCCTGCGCTTCTCCGCGGATTCCTTGCTCGTGGCCGCCATGCTCAGCCCCTGAGCTCGACGCCGGCCCACTCTTCGTAGACGCGTGCGATCGACGTGAAGTCCGAATCCGCACCGAAGCGCGCTTTCGTCACGCCGAGCATTTGGAATACGGCCGCGCCGGCGATCATCGGCACGCCTTGAGCATCGGCCTCCTCGAGGCAGAGGCGCACATCTTTATATGAGAGACCGGTGGCGAACCCGAAGTCGAACGTGCCGGGCAGCACGGAGCGCGGGAACTTGTCCTGCGTCGCGCTGTTGCGCCCGCTGCCCGCGTTGATGATGTCGCACATCTGGCGCGGGTTGAGGCCGGCCTTCACACCCATCGCGATCGCCTCGGACGACAAGACAATCACCGCCGCCGCGAGCAGGTTGTTCGCGAGCTTCATCACCTGCGCCTGGCCGGCGCCTTCGCCCGTGTAAAACAGCTTGCCGAAGTTCTTGATCGCGGGCTCGAGCTTCTCGTACACGGCCTTCTGCCCGGAGACCATCACCGCGAGCGTGCCGTCGCGCGCGCCGGCCATGCCGCCGCTGACCGGCACGTCCATGTAGACGATGCCTGCTTTCGCGAGCTCGGCCTGCGCGATGCGCGCGACCTTCGGTCCCGTCGTCGAGCAGTCCGCGACGTGCTTGAGGCCCTTCGCGGCCGTGAGGCCCGAGCAGACCTTTTGGACGATGTCCGGCGTCGGCAGGCTCAGGAACACCGAGTCGGTGGAGCTCGCCGCCTCGAGCGCGGAGCTCGCGACTTGAGCGCCCGATTTCGCGAGCTCGTCCGTGGCCTCCTTCGAGGTGTCGAACACCGTGAGGCTGAAGCCCGCCTTGAGCAAGCGCCGCGCCATGTGGCCGCCCATTCGACCGACACCGATGAATCCATAGTCCGTTCGTTTCACTTCGGTTCTCCAGTCAAAGTCGAGGTCAATCGCGAAAGTTGAGCTCGATCGCGACGCCGTTCGGGTCGTAAAGAAAGAGTTGCCTGAGCCCGATGTCGTCGAGCAGGTTTTCGCTGAGCTTGAAGCCGTTCCCGACGAGTCGCGCGCGCATCTCGCTGAAACGGCTCGCGTTGAACGCGATGTGGTCGACGGGGCCGGTGCCGTTGCCTTTCGTCGAGATCGGAATGCCGACCTCGCGCGTCCAAGCCGCGTAGGTCTGCCACTCCGCGATGTGGATGCATGGCGTGTCGCCCAAGTAGAGCCAATAGCCGGGAAAGTCGAGCTTCGGCCGGAACCCCTCGCGCATGCCGAGCGCGTCGCAGTAGAAGTCCTTGGTTTTTTCGATGTCGTCGGAGAGCACGAGGTAGTGCTCCATTCGCAGCAGCGGCATCGTTGGGTATCCCCGGGATCGCGGTCTTTTGCCGTCGTTGTCGGCGCAGAGGCGGAAGTCTACATGATCCGCCGGATGGTCGGGCGCGGAGGTCGGGCCGCGAGCCAGCCGCGCCTCGACGTTGCTTGCCGCGCTTTGCCGCATGCGACACGATGCGGCCTATCCATGCGCTTTCACGGCCGTACGGTCCTGATCACAGGTGCCTCGTCGGGAATCGGCGCGGCGCTCGCGCGCCGCTTCGCCGCGGAGGGAGCGCATCTCGTCCTGACGGCGCGCCGGCTCGACAAGCTGCGGGAGGTCGCGGACGGTATCGCGCAGCCGCATGGCGACGTGCGAATCGTCGAGTGCGATGTGACGCAGGACGGCCCGCTCGAGGAAGTCGTCGCGCAGGTCAAGCGCTCGGGCGCGAACCTCGACGTCGTCGTCGCGAACGCCGGCTTCGGTGTTGCGGGCGCGGTGCAAGCTCTGGCGCTCGAGGACTATCGCCGCCAGTTCGAGACGAACGTCTTCGGCGTGCTTCGCACGATCTACGCGACGCTGCCCGCGCTAGCGCGCCCCGGCGGGCAGCTCGCGATCATCGGCAGCGTCGCGGGCCACGTGCCGCAGGCCGGCGCGTCCGCGTACGGCATGAGCAAGTTTGCCGTCCGTGCCCTCGCGGAATCGCTGCACGCCGAGCTCGCGCCCGAGGGCCTCGCCGTCACTTTGATCTCGCCCGGATTCGTCGATTCGGACATTCGACGCACCGACAATCGCGGCGTCGTCCACGAGCGCGCGCCGGATTCCGTTCCCGCGTGGCTCCGCGTGCCGACCGACCGCGCCGCGCGCGACATCTGCGACGCGATCTACCGCCGCGAGCGCGAGCGCGTCGTCACGGGGCACGGCAAGCTCATTGTCTTCCTATATCGCCACGCGCCGTGGCTCATTCGATGGGCGCAGCGCAGCGGCGTGAGAGCGCGGCCCGAGCCGGCTCGTTGAGGTCGGCGCGGCGCGCCTCAGAAGCTCGCGCCGTCTTGCTTCGTGGCGTAGCGGCGACCGTCGGATTGGCGATGGAGCGCGTCGAGCGCGTCGAGCTCGAAGCGGCCGACGGCGGCGGAGAGCGCTTCGAGGTAACAATCCTGCCACTGAAAAACCTGATAGAGCTCGCCGCCTGCGCGGTTGCGGCAGACGACGCGCGCAGCGGCCTGGAGGCGCTCGTACAACGCCACGACCCCTGCGCGCGTGCCGAGATCGAGGTCGCCGTAGCGTACGGTGGCCGACGCGGTCGCCGGGAGCTCCGAATGAGCTTGCGCTGCCGGAACATGTGCGAAGCAGAAGGTCGCGACGGCGAGCGCACAGCGGATGGAATAGAGCATGACGATGTCCTTGCGTGTGTGTGGACGGTGATAGGACTGGGTCACCATTCTGATCCGGCGCGCGCGGCCCGCAATTCGAATGTCTGAAGGGCCGTTCAATTGTGCTGAAGAGGCGAAGGGTGCTTCGGCGGCACGACTCTGCAAGACTGTGCTGCCATTGCCATGAAGAAAAAAAGCGGACAGAAGGAGAGCCCCGCGCGCTCGGCGCGTTTGCCGTTGAACGCGGTGCGCGTGTTCGAAGCCGTCGCCGCACGACGCAGCTTCCGCGCGGCCGCGGAGGCGTTGCACGTCACCACGGCCGCGGTGAGCATGCAGATCAAGTCGCTGGAAGACTACTTGCAGGTCGAGTTGTTTCGGCGCGCCGCACGAGCAGTTCATTTGACGGCGGAGGGGCAATCGCTCTTGCCTTACGTGCGGCGCGGCCTCGACGAGCTCGAGCAGGGATTCCGCACGGTGAAATCCGGGCGCGGCGGCGCGCTCGTGATCAGCTTGCTCGGGTCCTTCCTGCAGAAGTGGCTGCTCGCGAGGTTGCCGGCGTTCCAGCATGCGCATCCGGAGATCGACTTACAGATTCGAACGTCGATTGAGCTCGTCGACTTCGCGCGCGACGACGCCCATGTCGCGATTCGCTACGGGCGCGGCAGCTGGCCGCGAGTGCACGCGGAGCAGATTCTGGACGAGTGGCTCGTTGCGGTGTGCACCCCGGCGCTGCTGAAGCGCTATGGCCGGTTGCCGGGTGTGGGCGGCACTGGACGGTACCCGTTGATCCACAGCACGAGCGAACCGTGGGGGATCTGGCTCACGGGCAGCGACAACGGCAAGGAATTCTGGCCGCCGGCCGCCACGGCGTTCGACGACTCCGTGGCGGCGCTCCACGCGGCCCAGCAAGGGCAGGGCCTCGCGCTCGCGCGCTGGTCGCTGGCTGCCGCGGCGATCGAAGCCGGCGATCTGAAGCTCGCGCATCCGCGCGCGCTGCCGTGCGCGTTCGGCTACTACTTCGTCTGCCCGGAGCCGTATCTGAAGCTGCCGAAGATCGCCGCGTTCCGCGAGTGGCTGATCGCGGCGGCGGAGCGCTCGGCGAATCCGCCGCACTGACCTCTGAAGCGAGGTCCGTCAGGGCCGCCGCGGCTCGATTGGTCGCAGCACGTCTGCGTAGTGCGCAGCCGCGACGTCCGGGTGCGACCGCAGACGGATTTTCAGGTAGTTGTCGCCGAAGCGCTTGAGCACGGGATCGTTCGGATCCGTGTTCTCGCCGCCGCGCGTCGCCGCCGCGAGCGCGGGCGGAAGTGCGATCGGCTCGAACACGCACTCGAGCCGCGGATGAAAGAAGTACGCGATCGAGATGCGTTCCTTGCCGGACGGCGGGCTCGCGACACGATGCTTCGTGGCGCGCAGATAGCCCGAGGTTGCAGCCTGCAGCATCTCCCCGAGGTTCATGACGTAGGTGCCCGGCTTCGGCGTCGCATCGACGAGCTCGTCGCCGATCTGCACCTGTAGGCCGCCGACGTCATCCTGCAGCACGAACGACACGAGGCCCGAGTCGTGGTGCATGCCCACGCCCTGATCGTCGGCCGCGCGGGTCGTGCGAGCGTGCGTTTCTTGAGGCGGGTAGCGCATGATCTTTGCGTGCGGATCGCCGCGCGGAAGCACCGCCGAGTCGAAGTGCTCGAGCGGCTGACCGAGCCCTAGCGCGAGCGCGCGCAAGATCGCGACGCCGACGCCATCCATCGCTTGCATCCAGTCGAGCACGGCCGCGCGCATGCTCGGCAAGCTCGCGGGCCACTGATTCGGGCCGCGCAGCCGCAGCCACGGCGGGTCGGACGGGCTCACAACGACTGCGCGCTCTTCGGGCCCGAGGTCGAGCTGTTCGCGCCAGTCACGCTTGCTCCTCGTGATCTCGCGGCCGAGCTCCGTGTAGCCGCGAAAGTGCGGCGAGTTCGCGATCGCGAGCGCGCGCCGCTCCCGTTCTGGCAACGCAAAGAATTCGCGCGCCGAACGGAGGATCGCGGTGTCCACGCGAGCGGGCACGCCGTGGCCGGACAGGTAGCAGAACCCCGGGCCGTGGCATGCGTCGCGCAGCGCCGCGACGAAGCGTGCACCGGCCGCGCCGCTTGGAGCGGCGAGAAACTCGCTCATGTCGAGATCGGGCAGCGATGTCATCCGTGTGATCCGCGTCCCAGGCGCGGGCGGGCGCGGCTCCTATACTGCGAGCGCCGATTCTAGCCGAGGGCACTCATTATGTTGTCCATCAACGTCAGCTCCGCCAGAGCGTTCGCCGCTGCCGGGGTCATGTTCGCGCTCGCCGGCTGCGCCGGCATGAGCGAACAGGCGTGCCTCACGTCGGACTGGCGCACCGTCGGCTTCGAGGATGGCTCGCTCGGGCGATCCGAAGCGACGATCGGCAACTACCGAAAGCAATGCGCGGAACACGGCGTGGCGCCGGACCTCGAGGCGTATCGTGCGGGTCACGCGGATGGGGTCCTGACCTACTGCAAATCCGGTAACGGTTTCGAAGTCGGACACAGCGGTGCGACCTACCAAGGCGTTTGCCCCGCGAATCTCGAGGCGGCCTTCGTCGCCGAGTACAACACGGGCCGGCACCTGCACGATCTCGAGTGGGCGCTGCAGCGCATCGACTCGCAGATCGCGAGCAACTTCCGCGAGCAAGAGGCCATCCGCGGCGAGCTCACGCAGATCGGCGTGTCGATGATCGCGGGCGACACGACGACGGAGCAGCGCCTATTGATGGTGTCGCGGTCCGCGGAGCTCGGCAAGCGTTACGGCGAGCTCACTGCCCAGACGAAGTCGCTCGAAGACGAGCGCGTCGTGCAAGCGAGCGAGCTGCGTGAGTTCCAGCAGACGCTCGCCTCGCGCTTCTAAAAAGACGTCTCGCAATGCGAACGCATTGCGTTTCGCCTGACGCCGATCGCCGACAGGTCTCCGTGCCGAATTAACTTCTCTTAATCCGACGTAACCTCCGACCGTTTTCGTTTTGCCGTTCCGTCTAAAACGGCGAAACGAGTTTCTTCGTGCCGGCGCTTTCCAACGTGGCGTCGTGCAGCGCAACGGAGGCGTCACGTGTACCTAGAGCTTTCGGAACCCGTCGATTCGGCGACGCCACCACGCAGCGCGCGCGCCGTGCCGCGGCGGGCAGCGGAACGCAAGCGCCTAGTCGCTCACGCGCACGATTCGCCGCGCCGGTGCGACCTCGAGGAATTCGTTCGCGACGAGTTCTTTCTGTATTTCAACGCTCGCGTCAAACACTTCATGCCGCTGCTCCTGGCCTTGCACGATCGCGTCGACCGCGTTCATGCCGTCGTCGGGTGTCGCTACGCCGCCGACGAGCCGCTATTTCTCGAGACGTACACGCGCGAACCTATCGAACAGTCCATCGCGCGGCGGACCGGCGTCGCGGTCGCTCGCGGCGACGTCGTCGAGATCGGGAGCCTCGCGTGCTGCGGGCCGCGCGCAGCCCTCGAAATGGTCGAGGCGCTGATTCCGTTCCTGCTCGAGGCGGGTTTTTCCTGGGTCGTGTTCACGGGGGCCGATACCGTCAAGAACGTTTTTCGACGCATGAATCTTGCGCCAACCGTGCTGTGCCGCGCCGACCAAGAACTGCTCGGCGAGGGTCGCGAGGACTGGGGCAGTTACTACGATCACAACCCGGAAGTAATGGTCGGCCGGTTGCGTGAGGGCGCGGCGGCGCTGCAGTTGGGGAAGCTGCGATGACGCGCTGCTACGAAAGCGCATCGCAGCGTGCGACTGCCTGGCGCCACGTGCGTGCGATCGCAGCGCTCCCGTTCATGAACAGCGTTGTGATTCCAACAGCGTTGCTCGCCTTGACCGGGCGAGGAGCAGCGTTGCACCCGCCGACGGTTTCGGGCGCCGCGGCGTCCGTCCTCGGCGGCGCGCTGCTAGCCGGCGGGTTCGCGCTCGTCGCGCACGCGATAGCGCTGTTCGTCCGAGTGGGACACGGCACTCTCGCGCCCTGGGACCCCACGCGCCGCATCGTGACGGAGGGCGCCTATCGCCACGCACGCAATCCGATGAAGGCGGGCTTGTTCCTCGTGTTGCTGGGCGAAGCGGCGCTGTTTCGGTCGCTTCCACTGCTCGGCTGGTTCGCGGTGTTCGCGCTCGTCAACGCCGTCTACATCCGCGTGTCCGAGGAGCCTGGTTTGCGCCGGCGTTTCGGTCCGGCATACGAAGACTATTGCGCGCGCGTGCCGCGTTGGTTCCCGACGTTCGGGGCGCGGCGCCGGCGAGAACGGCAAGGAGAGCCGGCATGAGAAGCACGATCGAGATCGTCGACTATTACGCATCGCACGTGCCCGCACGAGTTGCGGTCCGCAGCGGGGGCACGGCTTGGACTTATCGCCAGCTCCACGACAACGCCGTTGCGATCGCGCGGACGCTTGAGCGTGAAGGAGCTAGAGTGCTCGCGCTCGCAGCCGACAATCACTTGGCGTGGATTGCAGCGGACCTCGCCGCGCAGATTGCCGGGATCGTGCTCGTGCCGCTTCCTCCATACTTTTCGCCGGAACAGACTCGTCATGCGCTGCGCGACAGCGGCGCGGACGGCGTGCTCGCCGACGGCGCGTTCTCGCGGCAGCTCTTCCGCATCTGCGGCGAATCCGAAGCGACGCTCGGCGTGACGAGCGAATTGTTTCTGTCGAAGCTCCCGCTGGAGCGCGCAGGGCCGCGCCTACCGCTCGCGACTGCGAAGGTGAGCTACACGTCGGGCACCACCGGGAGTCCGAAGGGCGTGTGCCTATCCCAGCCCGCCATGGACAGCGTCGCGCAGTCGCTGTGGGCTGCGACGGCTGAGCTCGAGCTCGCCAAGCACTTGTGCTTGCTGCCGCTCGCGACGCTGCTCGAGAACATCGCAGGCGTGTACGCGCCGCTGCGCAACGGCGCGGAGATCGCGGTGCCCGGCATGCGCGAAATCGGGCTCGCGGGGTCGACCGGTCTCGACGTGCGCCGTTTCGTCGAGTGCATTGCCGCGCACCGGCCGCACAGCATCATTCTCCTTCCGCAGACTCTCGCGGCGCTCGTCGCGGCCATCGAGGCGGGCGCGCCGCGGCCGGATTCGCTGCGTTTCGCCGCCGTCGGCGGCGCGCGGGTGCCTGCGTCGCTGCTCGAGCGCGCTGAGCGTTTGGGCCTGCCAGTCTACGAGGGCTACGGGCTCACCGAGTGCGCGTCCGTCGTCGCGCTGAACACGCCCGCTGCGCGGCGCGCAGGGAGCGTCGGCCGTGTGCTGCCCCACGCTTCGGTGCGCATCGACGAGCGCTCGGAGATTTGCGTCTCGGGTGCGGCGTTGAGCCGCTACGTCGGCGACCGCGATGCCGTCGAGGAGGTCGCAACCGGCGACGTCGGCCGCGTCGATGCCGACGGCTTCCTGTACGTCACGGGCCGGCGCAAGAACATCTTCATCACGTCTTTCGGCCGCAACGTGTCGCCAGACTGGGTCGAGGCCGAGCTCACGCGCGCGCCGCCGATCGCGCAGGCCGCGCTGTTTGGCGAGGCGCGGCCGTGGAACGTGGCGGTGGTAGTCCCAAGCGGCGCTAACGTCGCGGCGCGCGAGATCCAGGCGGCGCTCGACGCCGTCAACTCCGGGTTGCCCGACTATGCGCGTGTTCACGACTGGGTCCGTGCGGAAGAGCCCTTTACACCCGCGAACGGCTTGCTCACGCCGAACGGCCGCAATCGGCGCGCGGCCGTTTGGAGCCGCTATCGAGCTCAAGTTGACGCGTGCTACTGCGACAGCATCGCGATTTAGACGCCCGGAGGATGCAGTGACTTTTTTCGACGAATTGCAGAAACAAACCGAAACGGAGCGCAACTCACTTCTGTCGGCGCCGGTGATCGGCGACTGTCTCGAGGGCCGCGTGAGCCTCGCGAGTTACGGCGCATTCCTCACCGAGGCGTATCACCACGTCAAGCACACGGTACCGCTGCTCATGGCATGCGGCAGCCGGCTGCCGCCACGGCTCGAGTGGCTTCGCGAGGGGATCGCCGAATACATCGGCGACGAGCTTGGCCATGAGCAATGGATACTCAACGATCTCGAAGCCGCCGGCTTCGAGCGCGAGCTGCCCGAGCGGCTCGGCCCTTCGCTCGCGACGGAGCTCATGGTGAGCTACGCATACGACACCGTGCAACGCGGCAACGCGGCCGGATTTCTTGGCATGGTGTTCGTCCTCGAGGGCACGAGCGTGGCGCTCGCGACGCGCGCCGCCGAGATCATCATGCGGCAGCTCGAGCTCTCGCGGGGGGCGTTCAGCTACCTGCTGTCGCACGGTAGCTTGGACGCAAGCCACCTCGAGAACTTCGCGGGCCTCGTCAACCGTTTCGAGACCGACACGGACCGCGGGGCGGTCCTGCACTGCGCGCGTGTGATGTACCGGCTGTACGGCGATGTGTTCAGAGGCCTCCCGCGCGCTGCCGGAGCCGAGGATTCCAAGCAGAAGCGGGCCGCGGCATGAAGCTCGAATCCTCCCGGGTGCTCGTCACCGGCGCCGCGGGCGGCATCGGCTCCGCGATCGCGAAACGCTTGGCACGGGCAGGAGCGTCGCTGCTGCTCACCGATATGCGTCAGGAGCCTCTCGATCGCCTCGCGGCCGAGCTCACGACCGCCGGCGCACGCGCGGCGGCCGTCGTCGCGGACGTAGCGACCGATTCGGGGCGCGCGGAGCTCGTCGCGCACGCGCGGGACCTCGAAGTCGACGTGCTGATCAACGCGGCCGGTGTCAATCCGTTCGGCCTGCTCGCGTCGCAGCCGGGTGCGGAGATCGGCAAGACGATGCTGATCAATGCCGTCGTGCCGATGCTGCTTTGCCACGCACTAATGCCGCTGCTCGCGCAGCGCGCGCACGCCCACATCGTCAACGTCGGCTCGACCTTCGGATCGATCGGCTTCCCGGGATTCTGCACCTACTCCGCGAGCAAATTTGCGCTGCGCGGCTTCTCGGAGGCGCTGCGCCGCGAGCTCGCAGACACACCGATACGCGTCCACTACGTGGCCCCGCGCGCGACGAAAACCGCGCTCGCAACGAGCCGCATCCGCGACATGAACGAGGAGCTCGGGGTCGGTATGGACTCCCCGCAGGAAGTGGCGGCTGCGATCGTCGACGCGCTGCGCCGTGAGCGCAGCGAGACGTTCCTCGGAGTGCCGGAGCGGTTGTTCGCAAGGCTCAACGGCGTGTTGCCGGGGCTCGTCGACCGGTCCCTGCGCAAGCAGCTCGCCGTGATCCGGCGCTACGCGACGGCTCGCGACGATGCAGCGGTTACGGGCAGCGCCGCAGCAACGGACCGCGCCGCGCCGGCGCGCGACGCCGTCGCGTCTCCCGCTCTGCCCGTGTCAATGAATACTTAGGAGTCCATGATCATGAAATTCAGTAAAGCGTTATCGAATCTGCTCGCCGCAGTGTTGGTCATCGCCGGCACCTGTGCCGCGCATGCCGCCGCCAATTCGTTCGACAGCGACCTCGCCGCCCTGCGAGAGGAGTGGGCGTCCGCAGCGTACAAGCCGCAGGACAAGCATGCGCGCGCCGCCGCGTTCGAATCCGTGGTGGACCACGCCACGAAGCTCAGCGCCGCGAACCCGCAGCGAGTGGAAGCGGTCGCATGGGAAGGCATCATCCTGAGCGACTACGCCGGCGAAGTGAGCCAGCTAAGCGCGATGAAATACGCGAAAGCTGCGCGCGACGCGCTGCTGCGCGCGGAGAAGATGGACCCGACTGCGCTTGATGGAGGCGTCTACGTGTCGCTCGGGGCGCTGTACTCGAAGGTTCCCGGCGGGATCATCGGTTTCGGCGACGATGAGCTCGCGGCCGAGTATTTCAACAAAGCCCTGGCCGTCGATGCGAACAACATCGACAACAACTTCTTCTACGGCGAGTTCTTGCTGGACAAGGGCGAGTACGCGAAGGCTGCCGCCTATCTCAAGCACGCGCTCGACTCACCGCCGCTAAAGGACCGGCCGATCTTCGAAGAGGGCCGCCGCGCCGAGATCCGCACGTTGCTCGCGGCCGCGCAGCGCAAGATGGGCTGAAGCGGCTCGCGAGACTAGCCGTGCCGCCGAGACGCGCGCGTCACTTCCGCACGTATTTCTTCACGCTCAGCGAATACACTTCCGCGCCGTAAACGTTGCCCGCGGCGTCGGCCGCGAGCCCGTGCGCGCCGGTCTCTTGCGCGCGTGCGGGATCGAACTCGGGATCCGGAATGAACGCCGTCACTTTGCCGTCGCGAGCGTTGCCCACGCGGATGCCGCGCGGCCAACCCGGATGGCGCTCGGTGTTCGACTGGTTGTCGGATACATATAAGGAGTCGTCTTTCGCGATGTAAAGGCCGCTCGGCCTGCCGAACTGCGTCCACGCCTCGAGGAACTTGCCGTCCTGATCGAAGACTTGGATGCGGTTGTTATCGCGGTCCGCGACGAACAATCGGCCCCGCGAATCGAGCGCGAGCGCATGCGGCACGAGGAACTGGCCGGGTGCAGAGCCCGTGCCGCCCCATTGCTTGACGAACTTTCCGTCACGTGTGAATTTGAGGATCCGGTTGTTCGACGCGTCCTCGTGGCCGTCGCTCACGAACACGTCGCCGCTCGGTGCGACCACGACGTCGGTCGGACCGTCGAAGTGCGCGGTGTCGCGGCCTGCGACGCCGGCTTCGCCGAGCGTCAGCAGCACTTTGCCGTCCGCGCCGAATTTCGTAACCTGGTGGCCGCGGCCGTTGCCCGCGCGCGCGTCCGTCACCCAGACGTTGCCCTCGGCGTCTACGTACACTCCGTGCGGAAATGCGAAGCGGCCCGTGCCGAAGCTGCCGATGATTTTGCCCGACCCATCAGCGTGCAGGATCGGTGCGAGGTCGGTGTTCATCGAGCAATCGTTCGCGGCGCAGCGCTCGGCGATCCACAGCGTTCCGTCCGCGGCGGTGTCGACGCCGCTGACGGAGCCGATCGTGCGGCCCGCAGGCGCCACGAGCCACGCGTCGACCGTGCGGTACGGGTTTGGTTGCGCGCCGGCGCCGGCCGCGCATGCGGCGTAGGCGAGCAGTGCGAAACGCGGGATCGGCAGCATGGCGAACGAGTCTGCGCGACGCGCCGCGCGCGCGCAAGCCGCGGCGCGGCTCGGAGTAACATTTCGTTACAACCGCCTGGGGCCCGAGGCTCTATAGTGATTTGCAGGATAGGCGTGAAAGATCATTCGAGGTTACGACGTTGCTTCGCATCGCCGCCGCCGCGCCGCCGTTCGCTAGAGCCGGACTGCACTCCATGACGGACACCACCTCCCACATTCTCATCGTCGACGACGATCGCGAGATCCGCAGCTTGCTGCGTGACTACCTCGAGAGGAACGGTTTTCAGGCGACTGCGGTCGGCGACGGCCAAGAGACGCGGCGCGCGCTCGAACGCGGTAAGTTCGACCTCATCGTGCTCGACCTGATGCTGCCGCACGAAAGCGGCCTCGCGATTTGCCGCGAGTTGCGCACGACCTCCGACATTCCGATCATCATGCTCACGGCACTCGGCGAGGAAGTGGATCGCGTCGTGGGTCTCGAAGTCGGCGCCGACGACTACCTGGCGAAACCGTTCAGCCCGCGCGAGCTGCTCGGCCGCATCCGCGCGGTGCTACGTCGCACGCAATCGACGCCGCGGCTCGCGGACCCGAACGAGGTGCGCGCCTACGCGTTCGCCGGCTGGAAGCTCGATACCACGGCGCGCACGCTCACGAGCTCAGAAGGCGAGAGCGTCGCGCTCGGCGGCGCCGAGTTTCGCCTGCTCGCGATCTTGCTCGCGAATTCGCCGCGGCTTCTCACTCGTGCGCAGCTGATGGAGCTCATGCGCGGCCGTGATCTCGATCCGTTCGACCGCAGCATCGACGTGCGCGTGAGCCGGCTGCGGCAAACGCTGCGCGAGGATGCGCGCTCGCCGCAGATCATCAAGACCGTGTACGGCGAGGGTTACGTGATCGGCGTGCCGGTGGAAAGAAGCGACGCATGAAGCGTCGGTTCCTGCCGGACACGGTGTTCGGGCGTCTCATCAGCGCTCTGCTCGCCGTGATCGGCGTCGCCGTTCTCGTGATCGTCGTGCTGATCGTGCGCGAGCGGCGCGATCTTCTGTTCTGGGGCGGTGAGGCGGCGGCGATCGCGAATGTCGTTGCAGAGACGAGCATCTCGCTCGCGGCGCTCGAGGCGGACGCGCGCGCGGCGGAGCTCACGCGCCTACGCGGCGAGCCGATCACGATTTCGCGGAGCAGCAACCTGCGCCCCGAGCCGTTCGGCCGCGACCAGTTCGTTGCAGCCGTGAGCTCGCTGAGCTCGCGCCTTACGCGCGATCTCGGCGCGGGTTACGCCGTGAGCATTCGACCCGCGCGCCCCGGCCCACCTTCGGCAGAGATCATTCGCGTGCGCACGCAGGCGGTGCGCTTCGAGCGCAGAGGCGAGGCGTTTCCGCCGCCCGGCGGCGGCGATCGCGAGGCACGCGGGTTCGGCGGCGGGGATCCCGGCGAGCGCCGGGGCGGGGGCGGCCCCGGCGAGCGTCGCGAGCCCGGCGGGGGTGGTCCCGGTGGGCCCGGCGGCCCCGGTGGCAATTTCGGTCCCGCTGCTGGTCCCGGCACGGAGCCGCGCGCAGAGCCCGGCGCGAACCCGAGCGGCGGAGCTCCGAGTGGGCCGTTCGGCCGGTTCCAAGGGCCGCCGCCGGGCCGCGAGCTCGACGTGGCCGTGACGCTGCCGGACGGCGCGGAAGTGACGTTCCGTACGGACGTGCCGCGCGCGGGCCCGCCGTTGCCTGGCCGGATCTTCGTCGAGCTCGGTCTGCTCACGCTCGCGCTCGGCGCAGTCCTCTATCTCATGGCTCGCACGATCACGCGGCCGCTCACGGATCTCGCGCGTGCGGCGGATGCCGTCGGCCGCGGGGAGCGGCAGGCCGCGCTGCGCGAGTCGGGTGCGCGCGAGCTGCGCGAAGCGACGCACGCGTTCAACGTGATGCAGGAGCGTTTGCATCGCTATCTCGACAGCCGCACGCACGTGCTCGCTGCAATGTCGCACGACCTGCGGACGCCGCTCACGCGGCTCAAGCTCCGCGTCGAAGGGCTCGACGACGCCGCGCAACGCGAGCGTTTCGGCGCGGACCTCGACGAGATGATCGCGATGGTCACGAGCGCACTGAATCTCTTCAAAGGCCTCGACGACGACGAACCGCTCCAGAACGTCCCGGTCCGCGCGTTGCTCGAGGAGCTCAAGAGCGAGTTCGCGGAGCTCGGCGCGGAGGTCGAGATCGCGGGCGCGGTCGACGCGGCCGCGAATGTAAAGCCGAAGGCGCTCAAGCGCTGCCTCACGAACCTCGTGTCGAACGCCGTGAAGTACGGCGGCCGCGCCACTATCGCAGTCGAGGACGGCGCCGACCTCGTGCATCCGCGTGCTGGACGAAGGCCCCGGTATCCCCGAGGATTCGCTCGACCAGGTGTTCGAGCCGTTCTTCCGGCTCGAGAGCTCGCGCAACTCCGAGACCGGCGGCACGGGATTGGGGCTCGGAATCGCGCGCGACATCGCGCAGGCGCACGGCGGCTCGCTCGTGCTGCGCAACCGCTCGCCGCGCGGCCTCGAGGCGATCCTCACGCTGCCGAAGACCCCGTCGCGCTGACCAACGCGCATCGTTCATCGTCCATTCAGCTCGATTCGGCGAAGGTCACACTTCGTAACAATTTCTTACAGCTCGTGTGTCGCAACGTCGTTAGGTTGTCATTTACGTCGGACGGTTTGCACGCGTGACTCGCTTGGAACTTTTTCGACGGCTGCAGAGAAAGTGTCGTGAGAAGGCTCGCGCTCTTCTCGGACGACGCACTACAACCTATCGACAGGAACGGACGCCGACCCATGAGCTCGACATCGCGCTTCTCACGTGCGGAGATCGTCATGGACTGCATCGCAGTCGCCGATCTCGCGATTCTGATCATTTGTACCTTCGTCTTCATAGCGGGCTCGCCCGTGCTGCCATTCAGATGATCGTGCGCAAGGGCGTAGCAACGCTCGTCGCAATCGCCGCTCTGTCGTCGTTCGCCGCGCACACCGAGGACGCGCCGAGAGCGGCCCCGCGGACCGAGAGGTATGGCGGCTTCGAGCTCCGTGACAACCTCTCGCTCGAGGTGTCGCCACGGAGCGACGCAGAAGCCCTGGATCTGAGCGATATCGCGGACAGCGCCTCGACACCGCTCGACATAAACAGCGGCTGGCGTACATCGACTGTGAAGGCCGTCGGCGCTTTGTCGCTGCAGGAATTGCTAAGTTGGCAGCGCGATTGGCGGCTGCTCGGCGCCGTGGGCTACCATCGAAGCGACATCGATCGCGCCGCGGTGACCGTTGGTACCCGCGCAGGCGACGCGGTAAGCGACGATGAATCCGGTCTGCTGCTCGGTACCGGAGTTCTCTACACGCTCGGGTTCGTGGATTTGCAGGGCTACGTCCAGTGGTATGGCGTGTTCGATGATCGCGAAGCGTGGGATGCCGGCCCGGCCGTCCGACGGCGCTTCTGACGATCGCGACCGATTCGAGGAACTGCGAAGTTGTGCGTTAGTCTGCCGCGTTCGCTGCTTCTGCTCGTGGCGTGTGCCGCCGCCGCGTGCGCCCAACCGCGCGACGATCGAGCCCAAACCGATCAGGGGTGCAGCGTGCGTGTGATCGTCGCACTGCCGGCCGTGCCCGACGACACGCTGATCGCGGATCTCGCCCGCGTGAGCGGAGCGCGGCTCGAGCTCGTCCGCACGATGACTGCCGGTCTGCACTTGTTCACGCTGACGGCCGCGGGCTCGGGCGAGACCGAGTGCACGGCCGCGATCGAGCGGTTGCGGCTCGACCCGCGCGTGGGCGCGGTGGATATCGATCAGCGCCGCGAGATCCAGTCGTCGCCGTGAGCATGACGCTCACAGCGATTCGGGGAGCACGGACCATGCGCATCCATTCGTTCGTTGCCGCGCTCTTGTCGCTAGCGCTCGCCGCGGGCGCGCTCGCGCAGCCTCGAACCCGCGAAGACAACCCAGTGCTGCGTGAACCCGCGTCCGCCGCCGATCTCGGCGACGCTCCGGGGATGATCGTGAAGTTCCGCTCGGGTAGCGCGTCGGGACGCGTTCAAGCCCAAGCCGCGGGCGACGCCGTGACCAAGCTCGCTGCGCGCGGCGGATTTGCAATTCGCGAGGCACGGGCGCTGCCGGCCGGCTTGCATGCTCTCAAGGTGGACCGCCTGCCCGGCGAGTCGTTCGCGCAGCAACTTGCGCGCGTTCGCGCGGACTCCGAGGTCGAATTCGCGGAGCCCGATCGGCGCCGCTTCCCGCACGCACTGCCGAGCGATCCGCTCTACACCGGCCAGTGGTATCTGCAGAACCGTGTCGACGCACCGAGCGCAATACACGCGGAAGCCGCGTGGGATTCGGGGACCGGCGATGCGGGTGTCGTGATCGCCGTGATCGACACGGGCGTGCTGTTCGATCACCCGGACCTGAAGCGCGCGAACGTTGGCGGCCGGATTCTGCCGGGCTACGACTTCATCGCGAACGCCGCGGCCGCGAACGATGGCGGCGGCCGCGACGCGGACGCCACCGACGCGGGTGACTGGGTCACGCAACCGGAATCGAACCAGGGGCAGTTCGCGGGCTGCGACGTGTCGAACAGCTCGTGGCACGGTACGCGAGTCGCCGGAATCATCGGTGCGCTCACGAACAACTCGGAAGGCATCGCGGGCTCGACCTGGAGCTCGTGGATCTTGCCCGTGCGCGCGCTCGGCAAGTGCGGCGGCTTCGACTCGGACATCATCGAGGCGATGGCATGGGCGGGCGGCCTGCACGTCAACGGCGTGCCGGACAACCCGTATCCCGCGAGGATCGAGAACATGAGTCTCGGCGCGAGCGGCTTATGCACCGCGGCGTACGGCAGCATCATCAGCCAGCTCGCCGCGCGCGGCGTGCTCGTCGTCGCGTCCGCCGGCAACGAAGGCGGTCCCGTCGGAACGCCCGCGAACTGCGCCGGCGTCGCGGGCGTCACGGGTCTGCGACACGCGGGCACGAAGGTAGGCTTTGCGAGCTTGGGCCCCGAGGTGGCGATCGGCGCGCCTGGCGGCAATTGCGTGAACGTCACGGGTGGTCCGTGCCTGTTCTCGATCGACACCACCTACAACACGGGCGCCACGACGCCGGGGGCCTTCGGCTATACGAATCAGACGAACGTGAACGTGGGCACGAGCTTCTCGGCCCCGATCGTCTCGGGGATCGTCGGCCTCATGGCGGGGGCGAACGGGAACCTCGGCAGCGCGCAGCTGCTCGCGCGATTGAAAGAGGGTGCGACTACGCCGTTTCCCTCGGACCCGACGATTCCGACGTGTCACGTCCCGGCGAATCAGAACGACTTTCAAACGAGCGAGTGCAACTGCACGACGAGCACGTGCGGCGCGGGCATGGCCAATGCGGCCGGAGCCTTGAACGCCGCGCTGCGCCCGATCGCGGCGCTGTCTGCACCGGCGAACGTGATCACGGGGCAGAACGTGAATCTCAGCGGCGCCGGCAGCGCCGGCGCGTGCAATCGCACGATCAGCAGCTACTTCTGGCAGGTTGTCAGCGGCACGGGCATCCTCACGGGCCCGAACAACACCGCGACTACGTCGGTCAACGCGCCCACGCCGGGCTCATCGTTTACCGTGCGCCTGACCGTGACGGACGACGTGGGCAGGTTCGACTCGGCCGATATCGTCATCAACTCGACGAGCACGGCGACGACGGCGCCCGCTAATGCCGGCAACAACGCGTGCCCGGCGGACATTCCGCCGCCCGCGGCGATCACCGTGGCCGCAGCGCCCGCGTCGGCGAGCCTCGTCGCGGGCAGCGGTACGCAGATTTTCACGGCGACTGTCGCGAACGCGAGCAATAGTTCGGTCTCGTGGAAAGTCGACGGCGTCACCGGCGGCAGCGCAACCCTCGGCACGATCTCGGCCGCCGGCGCCTACACGGCACCCGCGACCGTGCCGTCGCCGGCGACCGTGACGGTGACCGCGACGTCGGTCGAAGACCCGACGAAGTCCGGCTCCGCCCAGGTGACGATCACGGCCCCCGCGCCCGCACCAGCGCCGACTCCGGCGCCGGCGCCATCGGGCGACGGCGGCGGCGGCGCCGGCTTCGATCTGCTGCTCCTGCTGTGCGCGCTCACGGTGTTCGCGCGGCTCGCTGCCGCCCCGGACAGTTCGTAACAATTGATTACAGCCCGCCCGCTAGACGCCCGCTAGATTGGTCTCCAGCGAACACGCCCACTGGAGGACTTTCCATGCAGCCAATCAAAATTTTCATTGCGGCTTTGGGCCTTGCCGCGATCACAGCGCTGGCCCAACCCCCGGCCGGCGGCCCGAACGGTGCCGGTGGTCCGGGCGGATTCGGCGCGCCGCACCCCCGCGGTCCGTCCGCCGGCAACATCGAGCGGCTCACCGTGCTGCTCGATCTCGACCCGTATCAGAAGCAGGAAGTCGAGCGCGTGATGAAAGAGCAGCGCGAGGCGATGCAGGCCGAGCGCAAAGCGCACGAGGCGACGGGTGAGCGGCCGACGTTCGCCGAGGTGCAATCACAGCGGGAGCAGGCACGCGAGGACACGCTCGCGAAGCTCCAGAACGTGCTCAGCGAGCTGCAGATCACGAAGCTCAAGCTGCTGATGGAGCCGCCGGCAGGCGGCCCGGGCGGCCGGCGCGGCCCACCGCGCGACGGCGACGGGCCCCCCGCCGACGAAGGCGAGTAGCGGTTCCGCGCGGCGCGCCCCCGCTGGCGCGCCGCGCTCTTCCCGCTCCGGCTTCCGCGGCCGCTCTCGCGCCGCGATCACGTAAATCACTCGCCGCGCACTCGAGTCTTATCCATTAACTACGCACAGGGATGCGACATGACACATTTGGACGTCTCCGACCGTGTCTCGCTTCTGGTGACGCCGCGCGACGGCGGCGACACGGCCGCGCAGCGGTTTTCGGTCGGCCACTGGCTCTATCACCAGCTATTGCTCAAACGCGGTTGGACGCGGCGCTCGGTGCTCGGAGGTGCCAGCGGTTTGGCGCTAGCTGCGTGCAGCAGCGGCGGCGGCTCGACGGATGCGTCGGGCGCGACGACGGGCACCACCCCCACCGGCGGGACGACCACGGGCACGACGAGCGGCACCACGATGACCAACGGCTCGCTGTCGTGTGTGCTGATCCCCGAGGAGACGGTCGGGCCCTATCCGCTGTTCAACGACATCGCGACGGCCGCGATCTATCAGCGGGAGGACATCACGGAAGGCAAGACTGGGGTGCCGCTTAATCTGATTCTCAACATCGTGAACGTCAACAACTCGTGCGCACCCGTGACGACGGCAATGGTGTACGTCTGGCATTGCGACAAGGACGGGTACTACTCCGGGTACAACAATTCCGGAAGAGATCTGCGCGGGCAGACCTTTTTGCGCGGCGTGCAGACCACCGATACGAACGGCCAAGTGAAGTTCGCCACGATTTTCCCGGGTTGGTATCAGGGCCGAGCGACGCACATCCACTTCCGTGTGTATCTCGCTCTCGACTTGCAAGCGACGTCGCAGCTCGCGTTCCCGGACACGACGCAGATGGCCATCTACAACACGCCGCTGTACTCCGCGCGCGGGCAGAACAGCACCACGGCGGCGCGCGACGGCATCTTCTCCGACGGCGTCACGTACCAGCTTCCGACGATGACGCAAAACGCCGCGACCGGCGGCTACGACGCCGTGCTCACGGTGGGCATCGCGACCTGAGTCCCCCCCTCGGAGCGCGGCTGGGCCAACACGGCGTCATTCGCCCCAATGACACCGCCAGCCGCGCCTCCGAGTTCTTGTATTTCAAGCGAAAAAACGCCGCCGAGCCGCGTCCGCTCGACTGCCAAGGGCGCCGCGCTCCGGCCGGGGACCTTCCCGGCGACTAATTTCCCTTTCCCGGCCGTCTAACCCTGCAAACCGGCGCGGCGTGCTCTTCCTCGAGAGCGTGCCCCCAATGCCGGCCGGCAAAGATGACCATACGCACCGAGGCGCGTAATGCGCTCGACTACCTCCGTCCGCTCGCGGTTTTCGCTGGGGCGACGCTTACGTTTCTCAGCGTCGCGCGGGCGGCCCTCGTGCTGTGGCAGCTCGATCGTGTCCGCGCGGCCGACATGCTCGGCACGGTGTTCGAGCAGGGCTTGAGGTTCGACCTCGTGCTCGTGGGCTTCCTCACTCTCATTCCCGTGCTCCTGATCTGGCTGTTCGCGACGACCAGGCCGATGCTGCGGATCGGCAGCTGGCTGCTCCGCGCCTACCTCGTCGCGTGCTTCGCGGGGCTCGTGTTCATGGAGCTCGCGACGCCGTCGTTCATCAATCAATACGACGCGCGGCCGAACCGGCTGTTCGTCGAGTACCTCATCTATCCGAAGGAGGTCGTGAGCACGCTGGCCGGCGGATACGCCTGGCAGTTCGTGGGGGCGATCCTCGCGGTCATCGCGCTGGCGTTGCTGTTCGCGCGACGCCTCCGCGCGAGTGCGCAGCACGCGGCGCGGCCGATGCACTTCGCCGCGGTGCTCGTGCTGACCCCGGTGTTGTTCGTGCTGTGCGTGCTCGCGGCGCGCTCGACGCTCGACCATCGCGCCGTGAACCCGAGCACCGTCGCGATTTCGACCGATCCGATGGTGAACGACCTCGCGCTCAACTCCACCTACTCACTGCTCTATGCCGTGGCCGAGGGCAGCGCGGAGCCCGAAGGCGGCTTTCGCTACGGCTCGATGTCCGACGCCGAAGCGCTGCACCGCGTACGCGCCGAGATGCGGATCGCGCCGGAGGACTTCATCGACGCCGAGATCCCGACGCTGCATCGGCAAGTCGGCCACCGCGCCGCGCGCCAGGCCCAAGAATCTCGTGATCGTGCTCGAAGAGAGCCTAGGCGCGGAGCATGTCGGCGCGCTCGGCGGCGTGCCGACCACGCCGCGGCTCGACGCGCTCGCGCGCGACGGAATCTGGTTCGCGAACCTGTACGCGACCGGGACGCGCTCGGTGCGGGGGCTCGAGGCGCTCACGACGGGCTTCACGCCGACGCCCGCACAGAGCGTAGTGAAGCTCGGCAAGTCGCAGCGCAACTTCTTCAGCATCGCGCGCGTGCTGCGCAGCGCCGGTTACGACACGAGCTTCATCTATGGCGGTGAAGCTCAGTTCGACAACATGCGGCGCTTCTTCATGAATAACGGCTTCGACTTCGTGGTCGACGAGAACGACTACGTGAATCCGGTGTTCCACGGTTCGTGGGGCGTGGCGGACGAAGACCTCTTCACGCGCGCCGATGCGGAGTTCTCGAAGCCGCGCGAGCATCCGTTCTTTTCGCTCGTTTTCACGACGTCGAACCACTCGCCGTACGAGTATCCGGACGGGCGCATCGAACCCTACGACGCGACGCCGAACACGGTGAACAACGCCGTGAAGTATGCGGACTACGCGCTCGGCGAATTCTTTGCGCGCGCGCGCACGAAACCGTACTGGAACGACACGGTATTTCTGGTGATCGCGGACCACAACTCGCGCGTCTTCGGCGCGGAGCTCGTGCCGGTCGAGCACTTCCACATTCCTGCCCTCATCCTGGGCGGCGGTATCGAGCCGGCGGTGTACGAGCCCGTCGCGAGCCAAATCGACATGCCGCCGACATTGATGTCCATGATCGGCGTGTCGTCGGAGCATCCGATGATCGGCCACGACCTCACGCGGCCCGAATTCGCGGACTGGCCGGGGCGCGCGATCATGCAATACGGCGACACGCAGGGTTACATGTTCGGCCGCGACATCGCGGTGCTGCGCAAGGATCTCGAGCCCGCAACATTTAGGTACGACGGGAAGAAAGACCTCGCGCCGATCGCCGCGGATCCCGAGCTCGTCGCGAACGCGATCGCTCATGCGACGTGGACGTCGATCACGTACGAGCAGCTGCGCTATCGATTGCCGGGGGATCGCGGCGATGCGAAGCCCGGCGTGCCGAGCGCCGTCCGCCCGTCGGGTCCGTTGATCTCGTCGACCTCGTCGAGCCCGCCCAGCCTGTCGCCTTCGTTCTAGCTCGCTGGCCCTGGCTCCGCCGGAGCGCCAGCGCCTCGCGCAGCTGCGGACGGGTGGGGAGGTCGCAACATGCTTCGGATACCGCGCACGGCCTGGCGGATGCGGTTCTCGTTCTCGATCAGGGCGAGCCGCACGTACTCATCGCCGAGGTCGCCGAACCCGACGCCGGGCGCCGCGCACACTTTCGCCTTGTCGAGCAGTTGCCTCGAGAACTCGAGCGAGCCGAGCGCACGGAATGGTTCCGGAATGCGAGCCCAGACGAACATCGACGCTTTGGGGGCCTCGACGGGCCAGCCCGCGTCGTTCATTCCCTTCACGAGCACGTCGCGGCGGCGCTGGTAGGTCGCGGCGATGTCCTTCACGCACTGCTGGTCGCCCTCGAGCGCGGCGATGGCCGCCACCTGCACGCGGCGTGAACGTTCCGTAGTCGTGATAGCTCTTGATGCGCGCGAGCGCGTTCACGAGCTCCGCGTTGCCGACCATGAAGCCGATGCGCCAGCCGGCCATGTTGTAGCTCTTCGACAGCGTGAAGAACTCGACGGCGACGTCCTTCGCGCCCGGTACCTGCATGATCGACGGCGCTTTCCAGCCGTCGAACACGATGTCGGCATACGCGAGGTCGTGCACCACGAGGATGTCGTGCTTGCGCGCGAGCTCGACGAGCCGCGTGAAGAACTCGAGCTCCACGCACTGCGTCGTCGGATTCGACGGGAACCCGAGCACGATCATCTTCGGTTTCGGGTAGCTCCCGCGGATCGTGCCCTCGACCTCGGCGAAGAAATCGACACCCGGCGCGATCGGCACGGAGCGGATATCCGCTCCCGCGATCACGGCGCCGTACATGTGGATCGGATAGCTCGGATTCGGAACGAGAACCGTATCGCCGCGATCGAGCGTCGCGAGCATCAAGTGCGCGAGGCCTTCCTTCGAGCCGATCGTCACGATGGCTTCGCGTCGGGATCGATCGCGACGCCGTAGCGGCTCTGGTACCAGTGCGAGATCGCTCGGCGCAGACGCGGGATGCCCTTCGACGCGGAATAACCGTGCGTGTCGTCGCGCTGCGCGACCTCGACGAGCTTCGCGACGATGTGCGGCGGCGTGGCGCCGTCGGGGTTGCCCATGCTGAAGTCGATGACGTCTTCGCCGCGGCGACGCGCGGCGAGCTTCAGCTCGGCGGTGATCCCGAAGACGTAGGGCGGGAGACGATCGATGCGCGCGAAACGGCGCTTGCTCGCAGGCGATGCGGACATGGTGTGGTGCTCACGTTAGCGCCCGGAACCGTCCGAGCGACGTCGGCAGATCGGCTCTGCCGGCGCGCAGTGTAGCGCATGTGACTCAACGCGACGAAGGTCTTATGCTCAGTCGGATTGACTTGTGTTAATTAGGGTAATCTTCGTTAGGAGGGTCCGCCATGAGCGAAACCGAGCACCCAGCCTGGGCGCGGCATTTCGACGCGATCGGCGACGAATTTCTGCGTCTGACAACCGTTTGCGACGTGAACCTGAAGGACCCCGGAGTCGTCGAGCGCATCCTGAAGAACGACGCTACCGTTTGCGGCCGGAACAACCCGATCGGCTTTCGGAAGCTGCGGGAGCTGCTGATGGCCACCTTCAACTCCGCCAACAAGGCAGTCGATCGCATCGGCGCGGACGAAACGAGATCGATCATGGAAGCGATCATCGAGCGGCTCGATCAGCGGCGGGCACTCGGCGGGACCGGCGCCGCGCCGCCACCCAAGAGCTACCGACAAGCCCACGTGAACGGAGCGCAAATGAAGAAGAAAGATCAGCTCAAGCGTATCGAAGAATACATCGCACCGTACCGCGTGACGCGCGGCAAGGGATTCAACCTCAAGGATATCGACCCCGGAGACACCGCCGACCTCAAGTCCGCCGACAAGGACGAAGCCAAGGAGATGCTCGGCAATGGCGTCGCATGGCTCGCCGAGCAGCAGGACATGCTCTATGCCCAGGATCACTGGGCCGTGCTGCTGGTGTTCCAGGCGATGGACGCGGCCGGGAAGGACGGCACCATCAAGCACGTGACCTCGGGAATCAATCCGCAGGGCTGCCAAGTCGTCTCGTTCAAGCAGCCGTCGAGCGAGGAGCTCGATCACGATTTCCTGTGGCGCTACATGCGCCACGTGCCGGCGCGCGGTCAGATCGGAATCTTCAATCGCTCCTACTACGAGGAGTTGCTGGTCGTGAAGGTGCATCAGGAGCTCCTGGCCCGCCAGAAGATGCACCCGTCGCTGGTGACCAAGAAGATCTGGGATCAGCGCTACGAGGACATCAGCAACTACGAGAAGTACCTGAATCGTAACGGCGTGCTGGTCGTCAAGTTCTTCCTGCACGTCTCCCGGGCCGAGCAGAAGCGTCGGTTCATGGAGCGCCTGGATCGGCCGGAGAAGAACTGGAAGTTCTCGGCCTCCGACGTCGCGGAGCGCCAGCATTGGTCCGAGTACCAGGACGCTTACGAGGAAGCCATCAAGAACACGGCCTCGAAGCACTCCCCCTGGTACGTCGTGCCGGCCGACAACAAGTGGTACACGCGCTTGATCGTGGCGGGCGCGGTGGTCGACGCGATCGCGGGGCTGGATCTGCACTACCCGGTCATCGGACCCGAAAAACGCAAGGCCCTCGCGGCCGCGCGCCGCAGTCTCGACGCCGAGTGAGTGGAACACCTGCGGCGCCGTGTCGTGCCGGCGCCGAAACTTCGGGCATTAGTGGTATGAAGATCCTCGATTGGCTGCTCGGCTATCGGAAGGAGTGGTTACAGCCGGACATCGTCGCCGGTTTCATCACCGCGGCCGTGGTCATCCCGAAGGCCATGGCCTACGCGACCGTGGCGGGCCTTCCGGTCCAAGCCGGGCTCTACACCGCGTTCGTGCCGCTCGTGATCTATGCCGCGCTCGGCAGCTCGCGCGTGCTGAGCGTCACCACCACGACGACGATCGCGATCCTGACGGGGGCCAACCTCGCGATGGTGGTGCCGGGCGGCGAACCCGAGTTGTTGCTGCGCGCCGCGGCCACGCTGACGTTGATCGTCGGCGCCATGCTCGTTCTTGCGGCCGTGCTCCGCGTGGGCTTCCTGGCGGACTTCATCTCCGAGCCCGTGTTGTCCGGCTTCAAAGCGGGCATCGGAGTCGTGATCGTGCTCGATCAGGTACCGAAGCTGCTCGGCGTGCATTTCCCGAAGGGCACGTTTCTGCAGAATCTGCTCGCGCTGTTCAAGAGCTTGCCCGAGACGTCCGTCGTCACGCTCGCGCTGGGTCTTGCGATGATCGCGCTGCTGCTCGGCTTGAAAAAATTCGCGCCGCGAGTGCCCGCGCCGCTCGTCACGGTGGCCGCGGGTATTGCCGCCATGGCGCTGCTCGGGCTCGAGGGCTACGGCGTCGAGACCGTCGGTGAGATTCCTCGCGGCCTGCCCGCGCTGACGCTGCCGGATTTCTCGCTCGTCGCGCAACTGTGGCCCGGTGCGCTCGGCATTACCCTGATGAGCTTCACCGAGACCGCAGCTGCTGCGCGAGCGTTCGCCAATAGCGGCGATCCGCCGCTGCGCCCGAACCAGGAGCTCGTGGCCACCGGTCTCGCAACGGCCGGAGGGGCGCTCATGGGCGGCATGTCGGCGGGCGGCGGCACCTCGCAGACCGCCGTGAACCGCATCGCGGGCGCGCGGAGCCAACTCGCGGGCCTCGTCACGGGCGGCGCCACGCTGTTGACGCTGCTGTTCCTCGCGCCGCTGATCAGCCTGATGCCGCAGGCGACTCTGGCTGCCGTGGTGATCGTCTACTCGGTCGGGCTGATTCAGGTCCCGGAGTTCCGGGCGATCCTCGCGGTGCGACGCACGGAGTTCATTTGGGCGGTCGCCGCGTTCGCGGGTGTCATGCTGCTCGGGACTCTGAAAGGCATCGTCGCGGCGATCGTCATTTCCCTCGTGGCGCTCGCGCAGCAGGTAGCCGATCCGCCCGTATATCAGCTCGGGCGCAAACGGGGCACGCGCGTGTTTCGACCGCTCTCCGCAGAGAACCCCGACGACGAGACGTTCAAAGGCCTGCTGATGCTGCGCCCCGTCGGCCGGCTGTTCTTCCTGAACGGACAGCGGGTCGGGGAAAAAATGCGCGTGCTGATCGAAGCGACCGAGCCGCGGGTCGTCGTGCTCGATATGAGAGCGGTCTTCGACGTGGAGTACACGACGCTCAAAATGTTGGCGGAGGGGCAAGAGCGCATGAAGGAGCGCGGCGTCTCAGTATGGCTCGTCGGGCTCACACCGGACGTGCTGGCCGCCGTGCGGCGCTCACCCTTTGGCCAAGCCGTCGGGCAGGAGCACATGTTCTTCACCATGGACTTGGCCGTGGACCACTATCTGGCCAGCGGGCCGCACGGAGCGCACGACGAGCCGGCTGACGTCGCTCGACCAGTGTCCTAATAAGCCGACGGAGTACGTCGCGAACGAGGAGTCCGAGCGAATCGGCCGCGGTCGCGAAACGCAATCGCTCGGCCTGCTGCGCGACGCGGTCGTAGCGCACGCGCGAACGAACGGCTTCGCGCGCGACACATAGATCCGTTTGCCGAGCCCGCGAGCGGCGTCGCCGAGGCTCGCGTTCCCTTCAGGAAACTTAATGACGATCGTGGCGAAATGACGCGAACGGGCGATTCCGAGTCGTGGACGCCCGTCGTTCCCACACCTTATAGTTGAACTGCTCGAAATCCCGAGCACGACGAGCTTCGGGGGACGATTCGTCGAATGCGTCAGCCAAACACAGTCAGCAGCCGCCGGCGTTTCCTGCAGGCGATCGGCGGGGCCGGTGCGATGCTCGCGGGATTCGGCGGCTCGCGAGCCGCGCACGCGCAAACCGGCGCACGACCCCTTACCGTTATCGAGCTGCGCGACGGATTGATTCAGATCGACGGCGCCGGCGGCAACGTCGTCGTTCTGGCGGGCTCCGATGGTCTGCTGATGGTCGACAGCGGCGCCGCCGAGCGCTCGACGGATTTGACGAAGCTTCTTTCCGAACGGTTCGGTGCGATTCCCGTGCGGGTTCTCTTCAACACGCACTGGCATCTCGACCACACCGGCGGCAACGACGCGATCATTCGCGAAGGGACGGCCGTCGTCGTCGCACGAGAACACGCGGCTCTGGATGAGCACGAAGTTCTTCGTCGACTGGGAAAACCGCCGCTACATGCCGCGTTCGCGCGCCGCGTTGCCGAACAAGACATTCGTTTCCTCCGATCCGCAGCCGCAAGACGTGAGCCTCGGCGGCGACAACGCCGTCTACGGCCACTTGCTCCAGGCCCACACCGACGGAGACATCTACGTATCGTTCCCGAAGCACGACGTGATCGTCGCCGGCGGTACGGTCACGGCGAGTGCGTATCCGGTGCTGGACTACATCACCGGCGGCTGGATCGGCGGGATGGTCGAGTCGACGAAGAAGCTCATCGCGATGGCGGGCCCGGAGACGCTGATCATTCCGGATTCCGGACCTGCGCAGCGGCGTACGGATCTCGAGCTGCAGCTCAAGATGCTCGAGACCGTTCGTGAGCGTATCGAAGCCATCGCGCTCGAAGGGCGCGGCGTCGACGACATGATCGACGAGCGCATCACGAAGGAGTTCGACGCGCGGTACGGGAGCGATTCCGCGCTCTTCATATCGAACGCCTATGAAGGGATGTGGTGGAACCGCCTTCGGGGAATAGTGGCATAGGACGTGATGAACACACTGAGATCAAGACTCTTTCCCGCGGCGATTCCGCTGGCGTCGGCGATGCTGCTCGTGACCGCTTGCTCGAAAGCGCCCGAGGAAGCGCTCGCTGACCGCTGGGGCGATGCTCGAGCAATATTGCACCGAGTGTCACAGCGACGCCGAGCGCGCGGGTGAGCTCTCCCTCGAGCACGTAACCCCGGCCGCGGTCGCGGCCAACCCGGAGACATGGGAGCATGTGGTTCGCCGTCTGCGCGGCGGCGTGATGCCGCCGCCCGGAGGCAAGCATCCCAAGCCGGAGCAGGTGACCGAGTTCGTCGCGGCGCTCGAGGGGAGCCTCGACGCGGCGGCGGGTGCGAAAGGAGTTTCTCCCGGCCGCGTGGTGATGCACCGCTTGAATCGCGTGGAATACCAGACGGCGATCCGCGATCTCCTCGGCGTCGACATCGACGCGAGCCGGCTGCTGCCGGCGGACGTGACGAGCGACGGCTTCGACAATGTCGCGCAGGTGCTGCGCGTCTCGCCGACCTATCTCGATCAGTACATCGCCGCAGCGCGCGAGATCAGCATCAAGGCAGTGGGCAATCCGAAGCCGGCGCCCGCGCGCGCCGAGTACCTGACGAAAACGAAGAATCACACCGTGCCCGTCGAGGGTTTGCCGCTCGGCACTCGCGACGGTGTCGTCGTCAGGCATTACTTTCCGGCGGACGGCGAATACGTCTTCAACTTGAAGGTCTCTTCGGAGCCCGGTGCCGAGCTGCGCGCCTATCCGCAGGGTTGGCTCGAGTATGAGCACACGGCGATTCTCACGATCGACGGTGCGAAGGTGTTCGAAGCGTCGCTCGGCGGCGAGAAGGACTTGCGCGACGTCGATCACTTCCAGATCGCCGCCGTGAACGCGATCAAGGATCGCTTCCGCAACATACGTCTCCAGGTGAAAGCCGGATACCGCGACGTAGGAGCCGCGTTCATCGCGCGCAGCTACGCGGAGTCGGATCACCGGCTGCAAGCCTTGACGCCGGGCGAGGGCGTGCCTGACGTGCCGCAGATGCTCGGCGTGGAGCTGGTCGGCCCCTACGGTCCGTCGGGAATCAGCGAGCCGACGCTGACGCGCGAGCGGATCTTCGTGTGCTATCCCGAGACCGAGGCGCAGGAAGCCCCGTGCGCGGAGCGCATCCTCACGAAGCTCGCGCGGCTCGCGTTCCGGCGTCCCGTGACCGATGCCGACATGGACCCTTTGCTGCGCTTCTATTCGGCAGGCAGAGAGGCCGGCACGTTCGAGACCGGAATCCAGAAAGGACTGCTCGCGGTGCTGTCGAGCACCAAGTTCCTCTATCGCATGGAGCCCGACGCTCCGCCGGCCCAGGTCAAGACGGGTGAGGCGTATGCGGTGTCGGATCTCGAGCTCGCGTCGCGGCTCGCGTTCTTCCTTTGGAGCGAGGGGCCCGACGAGGAGCTGCTCGGGCTCGCGGAGAACGGGCGGCTCAGCGATCCGAAAGTCTACGCGGCGCAGATCGAGCGGATGTTCGCCGACCCGCGGTCGAAGGCGCTCGTGACCAACTTCGCGTTTCAATGGCTCAGTGTGCGGCAGCTCGACTCGGTCGAGCCCGACCCGCGGCTGTATCCGAACTTCGACGCGGACTTGAGGCAGGCGTTCGTCGAGGAGATGGCGCTGTTCCTCGACAGCATCCTGCGAGACAAGAAGAAATCGGTCGTCGAGGTGCTCACGGCGCCGTACACGTTCGTGAACGAGCGGCTCGCGCTTCACTACGACATCGCCGGCGTGCGCGGCGAGCGCTTTCGGCGCGTCGAGCTCGCGGACCCGAATCGCTGGGGCGTGTTCGGCAAGGGCAGCGTGCTGATGGCCACTTCGTATCCCGATCGCACGTCGCCCGTGCTGCGCGGCGCCTGGATCATGGAGCATCTGCTCGGCACGCCGCCTACGCCGCCGCCGGCCGGTGTCGAAACCAATCTCACACCGGTGTCGCTCGAGCAGCCGAAGTCGGTTCGCGAGCGGCTCGCGCTGCACCGCACGGTATCGTCGTGCAACCATTGCCACGGCGTCATCGATCCGCTCGGCCAGGCGCTCGAGAACTACAACGCGATCGGCGAGTGGCGGCTGCGCGAGCGCGACAGCGGCGTCGCGATCGACTCGACGGGCGAGCTCGCGGACGGCCGGGCGGTGAACAGCCCCGTGCAATTGCGGGAGGCGCTCACCGTGCAGCCCGAGAAGTTCGTGCAAACCGTGACTCAGAACCTGCTTACCTACGCGCTCGGGCGTACGGTCGAGTATTACGACATGCCCGTCGTGAGATCGATCGTGCACGACGCGGCGCGCAGCGACTATTCGTTCGCGTCGATCGTCGCGGGCGTGGCCACCAGCGCCCCGTTCCGCATGCGCAGCGTGCCGGACGCGGCCAGCGGCGAGACGGTCGCGGCAGAGAGCGGCAGTTCGAAATAGCGCCTTAGAGAGGACGAGACATGTTCATCACCAAGAAGCACCTATCGCGTCGCACCTTCCTGCGGGCCGGCGGAGCGAGCATCGGTCTGCCGCTGCTTTCGGCGATGGTGCCGGCTGCTACGGCCTTGTCGCAGACGGCGGCCGCGCCGAAGCCGCGGCTCGGGTTCTTCTACCTCCCGCACGGCGCGATCATGGACAACACGCGCTTCGGCAAGGAGATGAACAACTGGACGCCCGACATCGTCGGCCGCGACTTCGATCTCAAGCCGATCCTCGCGCCGTTCGCGCCGCTCAAGAAGCACATGACGGTCGTCAGCGGCCTCGGCAACAAGCCCGCCGAAAGCTCGTCGGTGCACGCGATCATCCCGGGCACGTGGTTGAGCTGCGTGCCGCCGCCGCGGTCGCAGTCGCCGAGCGCCGGCATCTCGGTCGATCAGATCGCCGCACGCCACATCGGCCAGGAAACGCCGCTGCCGTCCCTCGAGCTCGCGACCGAGCGGCGGGGCGGCACCTCGGGCTGCGACGGCACCTACGGCTGCACCTACAGCAGCACGATCTCGTTCCGCACGCCCACGACACCGATGCCGATGGAGGCGGACACCGGCGAAGTGTTCGCGAAGATCTTCGGCCGCGGTACCACCGCCGACGAGCGTACGGACATCGCGAAGGACTACACGAGCGTGCTCGACATGGTGATGGCCGAGGTGAAAGGCCTGCGGCGCGAGCATCGGCGCGGACGACCGCGCGATCGTGAACGACTACCTCGACAGCGTGCGCGAGATCGAGCGCCGCGTGGAGCTGCTGAAGACGCGCGATCTCACGGGCGTGAATGTGCCGGAGATTCCGGTCGCGGCGCCGGACCTCGACGCGCAGCTGAAGCTGATGTTCGACCTGCTCGCCGTGGCCTATCAGACCAATGTGACGCGCATCGCGACGTACATGATGATGTCGGAGGTCAGCAACACGCCGTACCCGCACATCGGCGTGCCCGACGCGTTCCATCCGCTGTCGCACCACGCCGAGAACAAGGCCGCGATGCAGAAGCTCGTCGTCGTGCAGGGCTATCACAGCGAGATATTCGCCGGTTTCCTCGACAAGCTCTCGAAGATGCCGGACGGCGACGCGGGGTCGGTGCTCGACAACTCGATCTTCTTGTACGGCAGCAACATGAGCAACAGCAACAAGCACGACTCGTTCCCGTTGCCGACGCTCGTGTTCGGCCACGGCGGCGGCATCAAGGGGCAGCAGCACTTGCGTTACCCGGATCACACGCCGCTCGCCAATCTGCTCTTCACGCTGATGCTGCGCGCGGGCGTGCCGGTCGAGTCGGTCGGCGACAGCAAAGCCGAGTTCACGGAGGTTTGACCATGATGCGAGGGCGCCTTGGGCGTACTTTGGGCGAGCGAGCTCGGCTACTCGCCGCCGCTGCCGCTTTCGCGGCAGTAGGCTCCGCAGCCGCGGCGGCCGACCTCGTGGACGCGGCGCGGCGTAACGATGCGCCGGCGGCGACGAGCGAGCTCGCGAACGGCGCGGACGCGAACACGAAGGCCGCGGACGGCACCACGGCGCTGCATTGGGCCGTGCACAACGACAACCTCGAGCTCGTCGAAGCGCCTCGTCAAAGCCGGCGCCGACGCGAACGCCGTCAACGAGTACGGCGCGACGCCGCTCAGCGAAGCGGCCGTCGTCGGCAACGCTGCGGTCGTCGAGCAGCTCGTGGCGGCGGGCGCCGACGTCGACGCTCGCGGCAAGGACGGCCAGACGGCCCTGATGATCATGGCGCGCGGCAACGGCGTCGCCGCGGCGCGCGTGCTGCTCGAGCACGGCGCCGACGTGAATGCTCAAGAAACGTGGCGCGAGCAAACGGCCGCTGATCTGGGCAGCGGCTGCAAAAGCAGCCCGAAATGGTCAAGTTGCTGCTCGAGTTCGGCGCGAATCCCGATGCGCGCTCCGAGCCGCACGAACTGGCAGCGCCAAGTGTCCGGCGAGAAGCGCCGCCTGTTCCGGCCGTTCGGCGGCCTCACCGCGCTGCTGTATGCGGCGCGCGAGGGCTGCGTCGAGTGTGCGCGCGCGCTCGTCGAGGGCGGCGCCGACATCGACCTCTCGGGCTACCGCGGCATCACGCCGCTGATCATGGCGCTCGACAACTACCACTTCGACCTCGCGGCCTATCTGGTCGACGCCGGCGCGAGCCTAGACGTTTGGGATTGGTGGGGCCGCATCGCCGCTCTACACGGCCGTCGACATGCACACGCTCAAGCCCGGCGGCCGGCCCGATTTGCCGTCGACGGACAAGACGACGGGACTCCAAGTTGCGCAGAAGATCCTAGAGAAAGGCGCGAACCCGAATCTGCAGGTCAAGCTGCTGCCGCCGCTGCGCGAGCGCGGCAAGGATCGCGGCTGCGACTCGCATGTTGAGCACGGGCGCGACGCCGCTGCTGCGCGCCGCGAAGACTTTCGACGCGGACTCCATGAAGCTCCTGATCGCGCACGGCGCGCGGCTCGACCTGCCGAACGAGAACGGCATCACGCCGCTGATGGCGGCGGCCGGCTACGGCTCGTACGAATGCGACATCCGCGGGCCCGGTCCCGGAATTCCTCAGTACACGACCGACGACGTCGAGAAGCAGCTCGATCGCGGCGTTGCGCGTGATGATCGACGCCGGCGCCGATATCAACGCCACGACGACGGGCGGTGGGCGCGGCAAGGGTCCGGGACAGTCCGCGCTGTTCGGCGCCGCTTTCTGGGGTTGGAACGACGTCGTGAAGCTTCCTCGTCGACAAGGGCGCGAAGATCGACCTGTCCGACACCGAAGGTAGAACGGCGCTCGACGCGGCGATGGGGCGCGCGGGCGGCCACGAGCGCGGCTCTTCGATCCAGACGTTCGAGGATACGGCGGAGCTCCTGAAGACGCTCTGCAGCGCGCAGCCGGGCTGCAACCTCACCCCGAAGGGGCCGGCGAGCTGAGCGTGCTAGTTCGCGGCGCTCGTGGCCGCGATCCACTCGTCCACGCGCCGCTCGAGCAGCGACAGCGGCAGCGCGCCGCCGCCGAGCACGACGTCGTGGAAACCGCGGATGTCGAACTTCGCTCCGAGCGCGCTTTGCGCTCTCGAGCGCAGCTCGAGGATCTTGAGCATCCCGATCTTGTACGACGTCGCCTGTCCCGGCGTCACGAGGTAGCGCCGCACCTCCGAGCGGATCTGGCCTTCGGATACGGCCGAGTTCGCCGTGAAGTAGTCGACGGCCTGTTGCTCGCTCCAGCCTTTCGCGTGTAGGCCGGTATCGACGACGAGCCGCACCGCGCGCCAGATCTCCGTCGTCAAGCGGCTGAAGTCGGCGTACGGATCCTCGTAGGCGCCCATCTCTTTCGCGAGCAGCTCGGAATAGAGCGCCCAGCCTTCGACGTACGCGGTGAAGAAGCTCTGCGTGCGAAAAGTCGGGACGCCCGTGAGCTCCTGCTGGATCGAGATCTGCAGGTGATGGCCGGGGATGCCTTCGTGATAGGCGATCGCCGGAAGCTGCGGCTTCGGCATCGCGTTCATGTCGATCAGATGCGCGTAGAAGATGCCGGGACGCGAGCCGTCGACGGCCGCGGGGAAGTAATGCTGCGCGGCCCCGGGCTGCTCGCGGAACGCCTCCACGCGCTTCACGACGAGCTCCGCTTTCGGCAATAGGCCGAAGTAGTCGGGGAGCTTGCGCCGTATGACGTCGAGATCGTCGCGCGCCGTCTGCAAGTACGCCTCGCGCCCCGAGTCGTCGTTCGGGAAGTAGAAGCGCGGATCGCTGCGCAGGAACGCGAACAGCTCCTGCAGGCTGCCGGCGAAACCGAGCCGTTCTTTCGCGACCTCCATCTCCGCGGTGAGGCGCGCGACTTCCCGCAATCCGATGGCGTGGATCTCGTCGGCGCTTAGCGTCGTCGTCGTCGCGGAGGCGAGTCGCTCCTCGTAGAGCGCCGCGCCGTCGGGCAGCTTCCAGACGCCGGCCGCGAGCTCGTCCGAGCGCGGCCGATCGGCTTCGAGCCACGCGATGAACCTGTCGTACGAAGGTCCTAGCCGCTCCGTGAGCGCCGTGCGCGCCGCGTTGCGCAGCGCTTCCGCTTGCGCGCCGTCGACTTTGCCCTTTGCGGCGAGCGCCGCGATCTTGGTCTGCGCGTCGGCCCAAAGCGGCGAGTCGCCCGAGCCTGCGAACGGTGCGCCCGCGACGACCGCACGCGCCTGAGGGATCATCGCGTCGTACGCGAAGCGCGGCGGACGCACGCCTTCGCCCGCGTTCAACTGCGCGCGCTCGAGGGCCTGGTCCATTGCGCGCGCCGACTCGCGGATGCGCGCGACGTACGCATTCATGTCGCCGGCGTCGTCGACGCGATGGGAGTTGATCAGGAACTGCGGCAGGTCGGTGTGCGGACCGTCCATTTGCGAGAACACGTAGCCTCGCCGGCGCAGCGGCAGCAGCGCGGCCGCGCGCTCGAAGCTATAGACCCAGAGGTCGTAGGAGAGCTTGCCGTCCGCAGTGAGCTGCGCGTAGTCGAAGCTGCCTTTCAAGTCTTCCACGGTTTGCCGCCGCCACGCGAACTCGGCGTCCTGCGCGCTCTCCGACATCTCGTCGATCTTGTCGTAGTCCGTCTTGCGCCCGAGCATGGTCTGCTCGATCGGACTGAACTTCAGTTGTTCCTCGAAGCGCGCGTCGAGCCACGCGTTGAAGCGCGCCGTTTCGGCCGCGGCGCGCGCAGCGGCTGCGCTCGGCGGTGCGGGCTCGACTCCCGAGGCGGGCGCGTCCGCGCGCTGGCAGCCCGCGAGCACGAATACGCAGAGCAACAGAGTCGGTACGGCTCGCATAACTCAGGGCAGGGCGAAGGCGAACAGGGACGAGCCCGCCGCGATCGCGACGTATTGCTTCCCGTTCACGGAGTAGCTCATCGGTGCGCTGTTGACCTGCCCGCCGACCGGCAGCTTCCAGAGCAGCTCGCCGCTCGTTGCGTCGAGCGCGACGAAATACCCTTCCTTGCCACCGCCGAACACTACGTTGCCGGCGGTGCTGAGCACGCCGCCCCAAGTGATGTCGGACATTCGGTATTCCCACTTCGCTTCGAGCGTGCTCGGGTCGTAGGCTCGGATGACTCCGTACGCCTCGTCGTCGTCGTTGAAGAACGGCAGCAGATTCGTCTGACCCATCTGCGTCTGGCGAGCGTTGATGCCGACCGAACGGGGGAACTGGCCTTCGAGCGCGATGATTCCGGAGTTCTCCCAGTGCGCGACGTAGAACAGGCCGGTCTTCGGACTGAACGACGGCGGCGCCCAATTCGTCGCGCCGTGCACGTGCGGCCGGACCAACGTGCCTTCCTTCGACGGCACGATACCCGGCACGCGGATCGGCCGGCCGTTCGCGTCGAACCCGCTCATCCAATTGACCTTCACGTACGGCTTGCCGAGCAGGAACTTGCCGTTCGTGCGGTCGAGCACGTACATCAAGCCGTTGCGGTTCGCCCACAGCATCGCCTTGGTGGGCGTGCCTCGCCAGTCGATGTCCGCGAGCACCGGCACCTGCGTCGAGTCGTAGTCCATCTCGTCGTGCGGCGTGAATTGGTAGTACCACGCGAGCTTGCCGGTATCGGCATCGAGCGCGAGCACGCAGTTGCTATAGAGGTTGTCGCCGAGCCGCTCGCGGCCGTCCCAATCGGGCGCGGGGTTGCCGGTGCCGAAGAACACGAGGTTCGTCTCGGGGTCGTACGCGCCCGCGTTCCAGACGGCGGCGCCGCCTTCCTTCCACGAGTCGCCGGACCAGCTGTCGCCGCCGGCTTCGCCGGGCGCGGGAATCGTGTGGACGCGCCACACCTCCTTGCCCGTGTGCGCGTCGAACGCCGCGACGATGCCGCGGATGCCCATGTCGCCGCCGGCCGTGCCGATGATGACTTTGTTCTTCACCACCACCGGGGCCATGGTGATCGAATAACGTTCGGCCGAGCTCGCGACGGTCGTGTTCCAGAGCAGTTGGCCGCTCTTCGCGTCGATCGCGAGCAGGTGCGCGTCGATCGTGCCCATGAACAAGGTATCCCCGAGGATCGCGAGCCCGCGGTTCACGCGTCCGCAGCACGTGCGCGCGTCTGCGGACGGCTCGTACGGGAACGTCCAGAAGATGCGGCCGGTCTCGGCGTCGAGCGCGACGACCTCGTTCGGCGCCTGCACGGTGTAGAGCACGCCGTCGACGACGAGCGGCGTCGCCTCGAATTTCTCGAGCGAGCGCGCCTGCCAAATCCACTTGAGCTCGAGCTCCTTTGCGTTCGCGGCCGTGATCTCGTCGAGCCTGCTGTAGCGCTGGTTCGAGAGCGTCCCGGAGTAGCTGAGCCAGTTGGCCGGCTCGCGTTCGGCGTTGAGCACGCGGTCGAACGTCACCTGCGCCGCGAGCGGCGCGCCGACTCCGAGCGCCAGAGCGAGCGTGAGGAATCGCGTCTTCATCGTGATGGCGTCCCTTGCAGGGAAACGAGATAGCTGACCAAGTCGGCTATTTGCCCGGCGTTGAGCTTCTTGCGATAGGAGGGCATCGGCGTCTCGTCGAACCCGTGCTCGCGCAAGTCCGCCTTCTTGAACGAGCGCAGCTGCTCGTCCCAGTCGAGCATCTGCACCGTGTAGGTATCGTGATTCAGCAGCCGGCCCGTGACTTCGGTGCCGTCGGCCGTCACGACCCGATAGAAGCGGTTGTTGGCCTGCACTTCCGCGTCCGGCTCGAGCAACGATTTCTCGAGGTCGACCGCGCGCCGCAGGCGGCCGATGCGGCTCAGGTCCGGGCCGGTACGCGAGCCGAGGTCGCCGACGCGATGACACTCCGTGCACTCGCCTTTGCCCTCGAACAGCGTTCGGCCGCGCGCGGCGTCGCCCGTGCGTGCGGCGCTCGGCCGCGGCTCGGCGTTGGCTCGCAGATACGCGACGACGCGCTCGATCTGCTCCTCGTTGAGATTCGGTGACGGCGGCATCGCCGTGTTCGGGATGCCGTTCGCGACGATGCCCGCGAGCTCGTTGTCCGTGTACGCGCGGCGGAACTGACCGCGGCCCAAGTCGATGCTCGCGATCAGATTGCCGTCGGGGCCGTGGCAGTTCGCGCAGATCGACGCGAATACCCGCGCGCCGTCTTCGACGTCGTACGCGGTGGCATGTTGTGCAGACGCGGCGCCCGTAGCGAGGCAGCCGGCGGTGAGGAGGAGGGCCGTCAGGGGTCGATGCACGTGGGTGGCTCGGTGGCGAACTGAGCGTTCGGTGAGACGGGATGGTGGCGACTTTGAGGTCCGCAGGCAAGAGTGCATTCAGGCGCAGCGTGTCGTGCTGTTGCGTGCCCGGAGCGGCAGGCGGTATGTTCCGCCGCATCGTCCGCGCATAGTCCGCGCATCAGGGGGGAACAATGAGTGCTCGATCTCTTCTCACGCTAGGCGTGATCGCCGTTGCGTGCGCCGCAGTGACCGCGACGCTCGCCCAGTCCGACAACTGGTTCCCGTCGCGCTGGGGCGCGGCGGATCAGCGCGGCGCAGCGAATCGGATCACGGCCGCGAAGGTGCTCGAGGCCAAGAACCTCATCACGAAGGGCACCGTTTATCAGCTCGGCCGGGTGTACGAGGCCGGAATGCCGATCTTCGGCACGCGGCACTTCAGCCTGAAGATTCCACAGACGTTCGGACCGCTCGGGTCGAACAAGCTGATGTATCACGACGAGCTCGTGAGCGCCGAGATCGGCCAAGTCGGCACGCAGTTCGACGGCCTCGGGCACATCGGCGTCGGCAATCTCTTCTACAACGGCAACGACCGTGCGGACTTTTCCAAGCCCGACGGGCTTACGAAGCTCGGCGTCGAGAACGTCGGCGCGATCACGACGCGCGGCGTGCTGCTCGACATCCCGGCCTTGAAGGGCGTCGCGCAGCTCGCGGGCGGCTACGAGATCACGCTCGCGGACGTCCAAGCGGCGCTCGCGCGCGAGAAGGCGGAGATTCGCGCGGGCGACATCGTGCTCGTGCACACCGGCTGGGGAGCGCTTTGGCTCAAGGACAACGCGAAGTTCAACGCGGGCGCGCCGGGCATCGGCCTCGAGGCGGCGCGCTACTTCGTCGAGCGCGAGGTCGTGATGGTCGGATCGGACACGTGGGCGACGGAGGTGATCCCGAATCCCAATCCCGAGCTGCAGTTCCCGGTGCATCAGCTGTTCATCCCGCGCAACGGGATCTACATCTTCGAGAACCTCGCGACCGAGGAGCTCGCGCGCGACGGCGTCTACGAGTTCGCGTTCTTCTTCGCGCCGCTCAAGCTCAAGGGCGCGACGGGATCGCCCGGCAATCCGATCGCCATTCGCTGATCTTACGCGGTGCGCGATTTCGTCCGGGCAGGAACGGCTCGCGTCGCGCGGCACTCAGAACCGGTAGAGCAGGCCGATGCTGATGCCCGACAGGTCGATATCGTTATCGGAGTCGTACCACTGGTACTGGCCGCGGATGCTGAAGCTCTTCAGGTCGAGCCCGAAATCGTGCTGGAGCCCGAATACCGCGGTCGCGCCGCGGTTGTGCTCGCTTGCAGAGTCAACAGTGCCGAATCCCTGGGCGTCCAAGGTAGCGTCGAGGCTCGCGGAGTAGTATCCGGCGCCGCCGAACAACGTGATCGCGTCGAACGGCAGAAGCGCGAGCGCCGTGAGTGTGTAAATGTTGTAGGATCCGGTGACGTCGAACGCAACCGTACCGATGCCAGGGACGGTGCTCGTGAAATGATCTTCGATGTCGCCCGTGCCGCCGATTCCGGCTTCGAGCGCGAAGTGCTCGTTGAACTTGTATCCGCCCGTCAGCTGATACGCCCAAGTGTCGTCGGACACGGGGATGAGGGCGTCATCGCTGTCGCTGCCGTCGTAAGCGAACGTGCCGAGCGCGGCACCCATGTAGATGCCCCTCTCGTCCTGCGCATGTGCTAGATGCGCAAGGCCGACGCAAAGTAACAGCGCAAGAATTTTCATGAGCCTTCCGTGTGCAGTGGGTCTGTCGGCTGGATCGTCCAGGTACGCAGCGAGCGGCGCAGCATAGTTTGAGGGGCTTTGCACCTCTCCCGCAACCGGCGCGCCGAGCCGTTGTTTCCGCACGAGGTCGGCCTTTTGCGAGCACCTGCGGACGTATCCAAGCGCGCGCGCGCCGTCGTACACTTTTCCTCGACCTAGCATGCGGCGAGCGAACCTGCTCGGCGGAATGCGTCACACATCCGAGGGGGAGTTCATGGACAGGACCAGACGAGATTTCCTCGCCGCCGCCGCGTCGGCAGGCGTCGTGCTTTACGGTTGCGGATGGGCGCAGGCTCAGCCGCCGGCTGCGGCAGCGGGCCCGAAGCGCGGGCCTACGCTGATCAAAGGCAAGCGCGTCAAGACGATCGACATGCACGCGCACCTCGTCGTGCCTGAGGTGTGGCCGCTGATCGAGAAGTATCCGCAGGCCGAGACCGACATCGGCGCGTTCCTCAAGTCCCCGATCGCCGCGCGGCTCACGAGCGTCGAGCAGCGCTTCGCCGAGATGGACCGCCAGGGCATAGATGTCCAAGTCATCAGCCTGCACTTCCAGCACCAGCACGATTGGGCGGAGCGCGACCTCGCGACGTCGTACGTGAAGCTGCTGAACGAGAAGGTGGCGGAGCAGGTCGACGCGCACAAGGACAAGCTCGTCGGGCTCGGCGTCGTGTCGCTCCAGCATCCCGACCTCGCGGCGGAGCAGGTGACTCACGCGATGAAGGACCTCGGCCTGAAAGGCATCATGATGACGACGATGATCGGCAACGAGGAGATCTCGGCCGAGCGTTTCGCGCCGTTCTGGAGCAAGGCGGAAGAGCTCGGCGCCGTCGTCTTCATCCATCCCGAAGGATTCACGGGCGGCGCGGACCGGTTCGCGGGAGCGGGTCAGCTCGGCAACACGATCGGCATGCCGCTCGACACGAGCGTCGCGCTGTCGCACATGATCTTCAGCGGCTTCCTCGACAAGCACCCGAAGGCGAAGATCGTGCTGTCGCACGGCGGCGGGTTCCTGCCGTCGTACATCGGTCGCGCGGACAACTGTTACGTGCGCAGCCCGCAGGGCTGCAAGACGATGGCGAAGACGCCGAGTGCGTACCTGAAGGATCTCTACTACGACACGCTCGTCTATTCGCCCGAGAACCTCGCGTACCTCATCGAGCAAGTGGGCGCGGAGCGGCTCGTGCTCGGCACCGACTATCCGTTCCCGATCGGGAGTCAGGATCCCGTCGGCGACGCGCTCGCGGTGCAAGGGCTGTCGGACGCGCAGCTCGAGGCGATCCTGAGCGGCAACGTGGTGAAGCTGCTCGGCATCTAGCGCTCACTTCCGCTCGGGAAACTCCAGCTCCATCGTCTGATGAAACGGTGTGGCGCGCCACTGACCATGCAATCGCCGCAGACGTTCGCGCACGCGAACGATGAAATTCGGAGTGACCCACGCTGGCGGCTCACCGCCTACAGCCCTGAAACCGGCGACTATGTTTCGCGCGAATTCTGCGGGATCGGTCTTCGCCACATCGTCGCTCTTGAAGATGCCTTGAATGCGAGCCACTACGGCTTCGGTCTGCAGCGCTTCTAGATCGGTCGGAGATGTCGTCGCTAACGCGTCATAGGCGATGCCTTGCGCTAACCGTCCATAGAAGGACGAAGTGAGCCGCGCTTCGACCTCGACCGCGTAATGCGTCAAGTCGTGCAATAGCGCCGAGCGTGTCTCGAGCTCGCGCGTCTCGGACACTTCGTCTTCGCGTACGATCTCGAACCGATGACGTTCGTTCGTAAGTCTGGTGAAGCGAATGAGCATGATTCACGCACGCTATTACAGTCATCTCCGCGGTAGTCGTTATCGCCCAGCAGGCCGACATTGTAGTCTCGCGCGAGGATCGCCGAGCCGACGTGCAAGGCTCCGTTGGCGGGGGGGAAGGGCAGTCTGGACACGCCGGATAGCCATGATCTCGTCATCGACGCTGAGCTCGTTCGTCGAAGCGTATTCGCTGGCGAGTGGCGCGTGATATGTTCGTTCATCGCAGGCTCGGATCCGGGGTCGTCAAGAATGCTGGAAGCGCTGTGGCAAGCACGCGCGAACGGCGAGCTGGAGCTCGCTGGCACCCGGCCCGGTGAGCGAGCTGGGTTCTCCGTTCGCACGGTACTCTGGGTTCTAGCCGGTGCTGCTTGCTATTACCTGGCGACTCGAATCGCCTGGGTGCTGACATTTCCCGATAGCAAGGTCTCCCTTTTCTTTCCTCCGCACGCCGTCCTCGTTTCCATTCTTCTGCTCGTCCCCACGCGGCACTGGTGGGCCTACACGCTGGCTGCCGCCAGCAGTCACTACTTCGCGACGCAGCAGGAGCATTGGCCGCCTCTCTATGCACTCCACTGCGAGGTTTTCGATGCCGTGCAGAATGTTCTGACGGCTGCCGGGATTCGCCTGTTCGTCAGGTCGCCATTCCATCTCATCAGCCTTCGCGAAGCCCTCATCGTTCGTCCTGATCGCGGTGATCGTCATTCCTGTTGGGACTGCCTTCTGGGGGGCAGCCTTCACCCTCTCCAACGGCTTTGGAACCGACTACTGGGTCGAATGGCGCAACCTCAGCGTCTCGAATGGAGTGACAGCGATCGTGCTGGTGCCAGCCATCCTGATTGGCGTCCACCAGCTATTCACAAAAGGCTTCAAAGCCGCACCCGGGCGAATTCTGGAGGCATGCTTCCTTGGCGCGGGCATTCTCGCCGTCGGATACCTCGCCTTCGATCGCGTGGCTGCGGGCCCTGACACATCGCCCGCGCTGCTCTATGCACCCGTTCCACTTCTCATCTGGGCGGCCCTGCGCTTTGGGCATGGAGGCATGAGCGCCTCCATGCTGGCCATCACGATCCTGGCAATCTGGGGAACGATGCAGGGCCGCGGGCCGTTCCTGACGCAAACCCCCTCGGAAAACGCACTCGCCCTGCAGTTGTTCCTCCTGGTGGTGGCCGCTCCCCTGATGTTGCTTGCGGTCGCCATCCAGGACGAAAGACGATCGAAGGAGGCATTGCGCGTCAGCGAGGAGCGCACGAGCCTGGCGGCGGAGAGCGCGCAATTGGCGTTGTGGGATTGGGACGTGGTGAACGACAGGGTCTGGATGACGGACGAAGGGCGCAAGTTCCTCGGCTTCGAGCCGGGCGTGCCCATTCGTTTCTCCAACCTCGCCACGCTGGGCGGACGTGTCCATCCCGACGACCGCGCCTTGCGTGCGACGGCGATCCAGCAGGCACTCGAGACTTTGAGCTCGATCGAGGCGGAGTATCGCATCATCCTGCCCGATGGCTCCGTGAGATGGATCGCTACGCGCGGCCGCCCAAGCCCCGCCGTAAAGGACGTCCTCCCGCGGATGCTCGGAGTCTCGATGGACATCACGCGCGAAAAGGCGGCTGGTGTGGAGGCGCAGCTGCAGCGGGAGGAGCTTGCGCATCTCTCCCGAGTGGCCACCGTCAGCGCGCTCTCGGGCTCTCTCGCGCACGAGCTGGGTCAGCCGCTCACCAGCATCCTCGTGCACGCAGAGGTGGGTCAACGCTTCATGTCGCGGGATGCGCCCGACCTCGACGAGATTCGCGCCATCTTCGCGGACATCGTCGGTGCAGGCGAACGCGCCAGAGAGATCATCGAGCGCCTGCGCACCATGCTGCGCCGCGGCGAGGTCGCGGTGCAGCCGGTGAATGTGAGTGACAGTCTCGAAGAACTGCTCCGCCTCACCCGCAGCAATCTCATTGCGCGGGGTGTTTCGGTATCGAATCTCACCGCGGACGGCCTTCCGCCCGCGATGACGGATCGCGTGCAACTCCAGCAGGTTCTCCTCAACCTGATCGTGAACGCGTGCGACGCCATGGAATCGAATCCGCCCGAAGACCGCAAGCTCACGCTTACGACTTCCCTCGCGCAGAACGAGATCCGCATCGGCGTGCTGGACTGCGGAGTCGGGTTGCCGAACGACGTCGAAACTCTGTTTCAGCCGTTCCACACCACCAAGGAAGGCGGCTTGGGCATGGGTCTTTCGATCTGCCGCTCACTCGTGACCTCGCTCGGCGGGAGGCTGTGGGCGGAGCGCGGGGTCGAGCGCGGCGCCGCATTCTATGTCGCGCTGCCTCTCGCCAAGGAGGACGCGTGATCGACGCGGCCATGTTGGTAAAAAGGGCGAGCATCCTACGCCGGGCCCAATCCGTCGTGAACATCGCGACCGGTTTCATCTGAGCGCCCTTGCAAAGGGCTACCGCAGTGGACATCGCAACCTGGGAGCTTCTGAGCTACGTCGTCACCACGATCGGCCTGCCGCTCGCGATCGTCGTGTTCCTGTACGAGCAGAAGAAAGAACGCGACAACGACGAAGAGGAGGTCTACCAGCTCCTCTCGGACAACTACCAAGACTTTCTGAAGATCGCGCTCGACAATCCCGACCTGCGCTTGTTCTCCGCGGAGGAGGTGCCGCGCACCGCCGAGCAAAACGAGCGTGTGCTGATCATCTTCAACATGTTGATCTCGCTGTTCGAGCGCGCGTACCTGCTGCTCTACGAGACGAAGATGGCGAAGAAGCAGCTGCGTCGCTGGTTGTCCTGGGAGGACTACATGCGCGAGTGGTGCCAGCGAAAGGATTTTCACGCACTGCTGCCGAAGCTCCTGGAAGGCGAGGACGAGGAATTCGGCGCCTATATTCGCAAGCTCGCGGACGGTACGCGTCGCTGATCGGTCGCGTAATTCTTAGATCCGCGTCACCGGCCGAACGGTGCAACGATTCGTGCCGTGGCGCCGCGCGAGCGCTTCTCGCTCAAGTCGCACGCAGCGCCGTCGCGACGGGCAGCCGCGCCGCGCGAAGGGCGGGGAACAGGCCGCCGAGGAAGCCGGCGCTCGCGGCCGCGGCAACTCCGGTCACGAGCGTCGCGGGCGCGATCGCAAGCTCCGTCACGAGCGAAGCCTGCCCCCCGCCGAGGCTGATCGTGTCGCCGCTGAACAGCAGCCACGAAATCGCTGCGCCCGCGAATGCGCCGAGCAGCGCGAGCAGCACGGCTTCGGCGAGCACCGAGACGACGACACCGCTCGCGCCGAAACCGATCGCGCGCAGCGTGGCGATCTCGAGGCTGCGCGCGCTCACGGCCGAGTACATCGTGTTGACCGCGCCGACCAGCGCGCCGGCTCCCATGATCGCGGTCACGATGTAGGTGATGAAGAAGAACAGCGACGACAGATCTTCCGTCTGTTGCGCGAAGTAGTCCGGCTCGCGGAACACGTCGACGGACAACGACGGATTGGTCGTGAGCGCTGTCTTGAATGCGTCGAAGGACTCCGGTGACTCGAGCCGCACCGTCACGCTGTTGACGGCGGCGCGCTGATAAGCGGACAGGAGCGTCGCCGCGTCCGTGATCATGCCGGACTCCGCGACGTCGCCGCTGTGAAACACGCCGACGATCGTCCACTCGCTGTCGCGCAGCTCGACACGATCGCCGATCTCGAGCCCCGCGAATGCCTGCTGCGCGTTGCGTCCGACGATCACCTCGCGCAGCCCGGGCGAGAACAGCCGCCCTTCGACTAGCTCGATCTCGGGCCGCACGCCGCGGAGCTCCGATACGCCGCGGACGGCGAGCGGTGCGAGCGAGCCGTTCGACCTGCGGCTCAAGTTCACGGAGGCGAGCATGTCTGTGGTCGCGGCGGTGTCGCCGTTCTCGGTGCGCGCGATGCCGGGTGTGCTCACGATCGTCGCGGCCGCGTCGACCGACAACGTGCTCGCACCTTCCGCGCTCGCACCGGCCCGCAGCACGATCGCACGGTCCGGGCGCCCGGCGTCGAGCAGCGTGTCCGCGAAGCTGCGCGCCATCGTGAGCACCGAGACGAGCACGCCGACGACGCACATGATGCCGACGACGATGACGCTCGAGGCGACGAGCCGCTGGGAGATTCCTCTGATGTTGAACGCCGTGACCGCCGCGATCTGCCTGAGCATGATGACTTCCTCAGCGCCCCGCGAGCGCATCCACGAGCTTCATGGTTTGCACGCGCCAGAGCGGCGCCAACGCGCTCAACGCGGCGAGCAGCAGCGCGAATCCCACGCCGCTCACGACCGTGCTCATCTCGAGCGGTAGCGGGGCGATTCCCGCGCTATCGAACGCTGTGGGGAACACCGCGGCCGCGATGCCGAGCCCGACCAGGGCGGCGGTGACGCACAGAAGGGCACTCTCGGCGAGCACGAGCCCGGCGACAGCGAGGTTGCCGAAGCCGTAGGTCTTCAGCACCGCGAGCTCGGGGATCCGTTCGCGAATCGACTGCATCATCGTGTTGCCGGTGACAAACAGCAGCGCGAACAGCACGGCCGTGGCGATCGAGTTGACTATGAAGTTGATGTCGCCGACGCGGGCGAGTTGCGCGCGGATCTCGGCGGCCTCGGTTTGCGTGAGCGTCTCGTCGGTCGAATTGGCGAACATACGATCGATCGTGGCGGAGATCTCCGTCGTCAGCGCGGCGTCATTCACCTTGATCAGGTAGAGCGTGACGGTGCCGTTGCCGTTCGACCGTGCTTCGTCGAAATAGTCGTAGTTGATCCAGAAGTTCTCGTCGGCCGGGAACGCGCCTTCCTCGAGGCCGTAAATGCCGACGACGTCGAACGGCCAGTCGTACGATCCGTCCTTGCGTGTCCAGACGCGCGACTTGAGCGTCACGCGGTCGCCGATCTTCCAGCCGTAGGTCTGCGCGAGCTTCGGTCCGATGACCGCGCCCGTACGCGTGTGCTTCATCGCCTCGAGCTGCTCGTCGGCGAGCGTTACCCCGTCGGCCATCGCGTGCAGATGGTTCGCGTCGATCGCGGCCGCGTTGATCCCGTCCTTCGGGTCTTGCCAGTAGCCCCCGAAGAAGTTCAAAACGCCGACTTCACGCACGCCCGGCACGCTCTCGATCCGTGCGCGGTACGCGAGCGGCAGGCCGACCGCGATATTGATCTTGCTCATCGTGCGCAGCTCCGCGGCGTCCGTGAGGCGATCGATTGCGTTGTCGAAGGCCGCAGTGGCGCCGTCGAGGATGCCGAACAGCGTGAATGCGACCGTCACCGAGATCAGCGTGAGGATCGTGCGCGCGCGCTTGCGCCACAGGCCGGACCAGATCAGCGGCAGGTATTTCATGCCGCGATGCCGAGCGCGCCGCCCGCGAGCTCGCCCTTGTCGACGTACAGCCGGCGCGATGCGCGCTCGGCGGCGCGCGGGTCGTGAGTAACCATCACGATGGTCTTGCCGTGTCCGCGGTTGAGGATCTGGAGCAACTCGAGGATCGAGTCGGAGGTCTCGCGGTCGAGGTCGCCGGTAGGTTCGTCGCAGACGAGCAGCGTGGGATCCGAGACGAGGGCGCGAGCGATCGCTACGCGCTGCTGCTGGCCGCCGGACAGCTCGGCCGGTTTGTGCTTCGCGCGGTCCGCGAGCCCGACGAGCTCGAGCGCCGCCGCAACGTTGCGCCGCCGCTCCTTCGCCGAGAGCTTTGTGAGCAGCAGCGGCACCTCGACGTTGCGCTCGGCAGTGAGCACGGGGAGCAGGTTGTAGAACTGGAAGATGAAGCCGACGTTACGGCTGCGCCATCTCGCGAGCTTGCCCGAGGACAGGCGATCGATCCGCTCGCCCGCGACCGTGATCTCGCCGCGATCGGGGCTGTCGAGCCCGCCGATGAGATTGAGCAAAGTGGTCTTGCCCGAGCCGGACGGACCCATGAGCGCGAGGAACTCGCCGCGTTGAACCTCGAGGTCGAGGTTGCGCAGGACTTCGATGCGTTGCCGTCCCCGCACGTAGCTCTTAGTCACGCCTTTGATCGACACGACTGCCGCCATGTTCATTCTCCGCTCGAGTGGTTCCGTTCTTGTTCGTTCGCCGCGTCCGATTGCGCGGTGACCGGCGCGAGGAACGCCACGCGCGCGCCCATCTCGGGTAGGACGCGCGCGTCCTTCACGTCGAACGCTACGCGCACTTTTACGGTGGCCTTCGCGCGGTCGGCCGTCGGAATGATCGCGATGACGCGTCCGCCGGACTTGTCCTCCGGGTAGGCGTTCAAAGTGATCGCGACGCGAGCGCCGGGTTGCACGCGGTTGATGAAGTTCTCGCTCACGTCCACCTCGACTTCGAGCGAGTCCATGTCGACGATCGTGCCTAGTCCCGTGCGCGTGAAGCCCCCACCGGCCGAGATCGGCGAGACCATCTCGCCTTCCTGTGCGGCCTTCACGGTCACCACACCCGCGAACGGGGCGCGAACGATCGTGTCGTCCAGCGCGCGCTGCGCGAGTGCGAGACTCGCCTCGGCGACCTCGACACCGCGCGAGGCGACCTCGACGGCCGCGAGCGTCGCGTCGTAGGCGGCCTTGACCGTGTCGAACGACTGAGCGCTGATGAACGCCCGCTGAAACTGCTCGCGATTGCGTGCGTAACCGGGCTCCGCGTTGTCGAGCGCGACGGTTGCCGCCGTGAGGTTGGCGCGCTGCTGCTCGAGCAGCGCGGCGGCGTGCGTGACCTGCGCGCGCGCGTTCGTGTCGTCGAGGCGCGCGACGATGTCGCCCGTTGCGACGCGCTGGCCTTCCTCGATCAGCACGGCGACCACCTTGCCGGTGATCTTCGAGGACACGGTGGCCTGGCGGCGCGCGACGACGTAACCGGAAGCGTCGAGGATCGAGCCGCTCGGCGGCAACGCGGCTGACGACGCCGGAGCCGCGGGTGCGGTCGGCGCTGCGGCGGCAACGCCCATGCGCGCCGTTGGACGCTGGCGCAAGCACGAGCCACACGGCGACGCCGGCCACGGCCGCCGCCGCGACGCCTGCGCCGAGCCAGACGAGCCGCGAGCGCGGCGGGGGCGTGTCGTCGCGATCGATCCGCAATTGATCGAGCAGCGATGAGCGCGGGTCGCCGCGTGCAGACGTGTCGCTCGAGGAATCCATGTGTCCGACTACGGCTGCGCCGTCACTCGCGATGCTCGATACCCGCGAAGCCCGTCGTGTCGACGTCGACTCGCGCGGCCGTCCCGAAGTAGTCGAGACGGCTCGCACCCGACACGTCGCCGGAGAGCGTGCCGCCGGCCATCCGCAGCGTGACCCTCTGCGCTCCGGAGAGGTCGACGTGCGCGTCGGTGGCGGTCACGCCGCTCAAATCCGCGGAGCCTGCGCCGCTCATCGAAAGCTCGAGCTTGTCGTAGCGGCTGTTCTTGCCCTCGATCGACGCCGCACCGGACGCGTCGATGTCGAGCGCGGAGCCTTCGAAGCCCGAAAGCTCGAGCTTCGACGCGCCGTTGAGCTCGACGTCTGCGAGTGCCGGCATGACGACCCGCGCGCTGATCGCGAGCTTTTCGTTCGAGCCGAAATCGCTCCACCAGCTACCGCTGACGTTGTAGCCGAGGGCGAGCGTGTCGCCGTCCTTGCGCACGGCCATGAAGCGCTCGAGCTCCGCGGGGTAGGACACCTCCACGGCCCATGCGTCACCGCGAACCAGCGTCACTTGCCACTGGCCGCTCGTCTCGATCTCAGTGAACCCTGCGAAGTCGTAGCTTCGAGTCGCGCGCTCGCCCGACGGGGCGCTTGGAAGATCGTCGCGCGATGGCGCCGCGACGCGGACCCACAGGGCCAGGGCGAGCATCAGGGCGGCGGTGATGCCGATCGCCGTGACTACGGCGGCTACGCTGCGTTTCATGCGGTCTTCTCTCCGTTGACTCTCGGCAGGTGCGCCGCGACGTCGTCGAGCGTCATTCCGAGCACGCTCATCGTTCGAAACAGGCGAGGCAACTCCTCGCGCACGAATGCGTCCTTCATCTCGGCGAGGATCTTTTGCTTCGCGTCGAGCGCGACGAAGTAGCCGATGCCGCGCTGGTTCTCGATGACTTCGCGGTCGAGAAGCGCTTGGTAGCTCTTCGTGACGGTGTTGGGATTCACGCCGATGCTCGTCGCGAGCTCGCGTACCGAAGGTATCCGCGCGCCTTCATTCCACTCGCCCGCGAGAATCCGATCGCGGAGCTGATCCGCGATCTGCTGGTAGATGCCCTTGGGCTGATTAAACTCCATGGCTCACCTGCGTCTCCGACACCCGCAACCAGGCGACGAGCCAACAGAAGACCGGCAGCACGACGGACCAAGCGATCGCGATTAGAGCGTGGAAGACCGCGTCGACCGACGGGTTCGACACGAACAGCCACTCGCTGATCCCCGCCTGCAAGTGCAATCCGTCCGGCGTGAACGCGGCCAAGCCCGCGACCAAAGCGCTGCCCACGACGAGCCCGAGGAAAGCGCAGCTGGCAACCAGAGTCGCGAGCAGAGTCTTGATGTAGTGGGCTTTCCGAAACCAGGCGGCGCCGAGGAAAAACCACGACTGAACGACGAGGTAACGCGCGATGCTCGTCCAGACCTCCGGCGCGAACGGATTGAATAGGGCGTGCTGCGTGCGCCGAAAGGCGAGCCAGTTCAGGCTCTCGATCACTGCCGAGGCCGCCGCCGTGAGCGCGAGCAGATAGAAGATCAGCACGACCGTCGTGGTCAGCAGCGGCGCAAGCGTTTTCTCGAGTGCCGAGGCGGGCAGCAAGAGATAGCTCGTGTTCTTGTTCTTGTCGTGCAGCTCGGAGAACGCGAGGCTCGACTGGATGGTTCCCCAAACGATCAGGATGGCGAAGAAGGCGATCCGATAGTAAGGATCACTCGATCGTTCGTCGTTCCCGGACATCAGCGCGCCGATCAACAGCACGCCCACGACCACCGCCGACGCGATCAGCCAATTGCGATACTCGCCAATCGAGTGATTGCGGAGCAGGGCTTTGAGGCGAGGCCAGGACAGTTGCTCGCTCATGCGCGGGCTCCATCGGGACCGAACACCGATGTCAGGCGCTCGGGTTGCGCAACGAGCGCGTTGAAGAGCACCTCGAGGTCGAGTTGCTCGGCGTCGGCTCCCGCGTTGTCCCACACCGACCAGAACCCGCCGACGGCCGGCTCGCTATGGAGGAGGTGCGGTGCCTGCGGGTCGGGTGGCGACGACGTGCGCTCCATCCGAACTCGCGAGCCGATCTCGGCCAGCGAGTGATTCAGCACGACTCGACCGCGATGCAGCACGACGATCGGATCGATGAGCGCGTCGACGTCGCGAACCTGATGCGTAGAGATCACGAACAGCCGTTCCGGAGTCGCGGCTTCGGCGATCGCTCGGCGGAACTGGCCCTTCGAAGGAATGTCGAGGCCATTCGTCGGCTCATCGAGCAGCAGCAGCGCCGAATCGCTCGCGAGGCCGAACGACAGCAGGAATTTCTTCTGTTGCCCGTGCGACATCGCCGTGAGCTTCTGCCCCTGCGGGAGCTCGAACTCGCGCACATAGCGCGCGAATCGATCGTGATCGAAGCGTGGGTAGAAGGGTGCGCGCGCGCGCAGATATTCGCGGTCGGTGATACTCGGCACATTGAGCTCTTCGGGCAGCATGAAGACTTGTGAGAGCAGCCCCGGCTCGCGCTTGGCCGGATCCCGGCCGAGCGAGCGAAGCGATCCGCCGCGCGCGAACAAGAGCCCCGTGGCAAGCCGAAGCAGAGTCGACTTGCCCGCGCCGTTCATGCCGAGCAGCCCGTAGATGTTCCCGGGTGCGAGCTCGAGCCGGAGCGCTTGGAACAGCGGTTCGCCCCGATAGGAGAACGAAAGGTCTTTTATTTCAATCATGTACTGGATACTGACTTAGTGTCCTATTGAAATAGGACACTAAGATACATGAGCCTCGGAAGTCAATAGGGGCCGTCCGCACCCGTGGAGAGCGTGACCGGCGCTGCAACTCGCCCCGTCCCGCGGCGGGCCGCGGCAGTGGAGCGCCGGCCTAGTCCGTGCCCTTGATGTTCGCGACCGGATACAACCGGTGAGCAACCCGCGCGATGCCTTCGGCCTCGAGCACGCCGAGCACGGCGTCGAGATCCTTGTAGACGTGCGCGCACTCGTCGAGCGGCGTGCGCTCCGTATTGCCCACGATGCCGCGAATCTCGACGCCGCCGAGCGTGCGCACGACGTCGCGCATCTCGGCGTCGATCTTGTCGTGGACGGCGGCGAGGTTGCGCTTCGCGGCGCCGCGCGCCATCACGCGTCCTGAGCCGTGGTTCACGGAGCAGCCCGAGGCGTAAGCGCCGTCGAGCGGATAGAGAATCGCCGCGCCTTGATACATCGAGCCCGGCACGAGGCACGGGTGACCGGTCGTCGACCACACCGTGTCCGTCGAGATCGGGATGACCGGCGGGGAACGCACGCGTCGCGCCCTTGCGATGCACGAAGCCGCGCTTGGTCGCTGCCGTCGGGGAGCACGAGCGTCTCCTGTTGCACGAGGTTGTGCGAGATCTCGTAAAACACCTCGCCGCTCGCGGAGAACACGTCCTCGAGCGCCTCGCTGAACCCCGCGCACGATCACGTGTCGGTTCGCGACCGCGTAGTTCGCGGCCGAGTTGTGATGCGCCCAGTACTCGCGGCCGAGCGGCTCGTCGAATCGCAGCCACGATTCCTCGCGGCGATTCTGCGGCAGGCCGCGCAGCGCCGCACCCGCGTAGAAGTAGTGATTCGCGGTCTGCCAGCCGTAGCCGCGGCTCCCGCAGTGGATCATCACCCAAACCGAGCCGTCGTCGCGGTCGACCTGCATCTCGACGAAGTGATTGCCGCCGCCGACGGAGCCGAGCTGCGGTTTCGCCTTGTCGCGCGCGCGCGTGATGCGCTCCGAGTCGAACGGCGCATCGTCGACGGGAATGTACTGTCGCTCGCAAAGCTCGGTTGCGACGCCGAGCGGCTTCGCGCCGTAACGCAGAATGTCGTCGACCTGCGTTTCCGAGAACCTCGGCATGTGACGCGGCCGATGGCTCCCGACACCGGTCGCGATCCGAGATTCGACCTCCCGGATCCAACGGCGGCGTTTCTCTTCATCCGCGACATCCGCGGCATGCAGCTCGTCGACTCTCAGGTGGATGACGCCGCACGAGATGTCGTAGCCGCTCCCGGCCTGAATGATCACGTCCTCGGTCACCGCGACGCCGCCGACCGGAATGCCGTAGCCGAGATGCGTGTCGGGCATCAGATAAAGGCCGATCATCCCGGGATACGAAGCGGCCCGTGCAACCTGCTGCCACAACACTTCGTCCGTTTGCTCGAGCAGAGCAGCGGAGAGGAACGCGTGCACCTCCGTGCGCATGCCGCCGAGTCGCGGCAGAACGTAGTGCTGATCGGTAACTCGCTCGAGTCGGTCGCGAAACGCCATGCGGCATGATGCCCGTTCGCGGGAGACGAGTAGAACGCGCGCCTGGTATCGGTAATACCCGGTCTGTTCTCGTCGTTGTGATCAAGCTACAGCGAACGGCCAGCGCTACCGAAGAAATCTCGGCATTGTTGTTTGCAGATCACGTGGGGAATAAGCTAAGCGCGCACAACTAACTCATTCCTGGGGGAATCTATGAACGCATGGAACCCGCGCGCCCTCGCGCGCATCCCGATGCTGCTGTCGCCCTTCATTGCCGCGCCCGTGTTCGCGCAGAGCGGCGGTCTCGAGGAGATCATCGTCACCGCACGTATGCGTGCGGAAGCGTCGGTCGACGCGCCGGCGCAGATCAAAGCGTTCACGGCCGCGGAGATCGCGGCGGCGGGCATCGAGAAGCCGCACGACTTCATCGCGCTCACGCCGAACATGACCATCGTGCAGACGCAGAATCCGGGCAACTCCTTCATCACGATTCGCGGTATCTCGCAGGCGCGCAACAGCGACATGCCCGTGGCGGTCGTCGTCGATGGCGTGGTGATGACCAATCCCGCGCAGTTCAACCAGCAGTTGTTCGACGTCGAGCAGATCGAAGTGCTGAAGGGTCCGCAGGGCGCGCTCTACGGCCGCAACGCAATCGGCGGCGCGGTCACGATCGTGACGAAGCAGCCGACCGACGAGTTCGAGAGCAAGTTCAGAGTCGGGCTCGACTCGGGCCCGGGCTACCTGGCCCAAGGTGCGATCAGCGGCCCGCTCGGCAAGAGCGACGCCTGGAAATACCGCGCATCGCTCTCGTATACCGACACGGACGGTTTTCTCGAGAACGAGTACCTGCACGATCAGGCGGACCCGTACAAGGATCTTTCCGGCCGCGTGCGTTTCACCTGGGAGCCGAGCGACCGCGTGAAAGGGGATTTCCGCTACGCCCGCTCCGAGATCGACACGACCGCGCTCTATTTCGTGATCAACGACGACTTCAGGACCCTCGGCGGATTCGTCGGCGTGCCGAACGCGAACCAGCTGAACGGCATCACGGTGGCCCCCGCCGATGTCAACAACCCGAGCTACACGGGCGTCCCGATCCGCGTGAACAATCCGGGCGAAGGCATCAAGGAGATGGACGAGTTCGCGATGCGGTTCGACGTCACCCGGGACAAGGGCACGTTCACGTCGATCACGGCGTACGACGATCTGAACGAGATCCTGACGGGCGACGCATTCGATTTCCGTCCGATCGGCCAATCGTTCAACGAGATCTTCTTCCCGGTGTTCAACGGTCTGCCTCCGCTGACGCCGAGCCCGTTCTTCGGCGATTGGAACCAAAGCCAGTACCTCGAGGTGAGCACGTATAGCCAAGAGTTCCGCTTCACCTCCAACGAGACGGATCGATTCCGCTGGATCGCCGGCGCGTACTTCTTGTCGACCGATCGCTTCATCGGCACCGGCAACCTGCTCGACACCGGATCGGGTGTGAGCCGCGTGTACAAGTATCCGCGCACGACCACCGGCTTCCCGTTCGACTTGTCGATCCCGAATCCGCAGGTCACTTATCTATCGGACTCTCAAGACAACTTCGCTTGGGCGGTGTTCGGCTCGTTGGCCTACGATTTCAGCGACAAGTGGGACGCGACCTTTTCGCTCCGTTACGACGAGGACACGCGCGAGCAAACCACCGAGACGCCCCCCGGGTTCATACCGACCGCACTCGCGGCCGATCTCGTCACCGGTCAGAAGCGCGAAAAGACTTGGGACGCCGTGCAGCCGAAGCTCACCGTCCGGTACAGGCCGTCCGAGACCGTCACGCTCTACGGCGATTTGAGCCGCGGCTTCCGGAGCGGCGGTTTCAACCAGTCGGGCGTTCAGGTGGCCGGTGTCGCGGGCGTGTTCGATACGTTCGACCAGAACATCGCGGACACGATCGAGTTCGGAATCAAGACGCAGCTCGCGAACAATCGCGTGAACCTGAACGCGGCGATCTACGACACTGATATGGACGGCGCGTATTACTTCATCTTCCTCGTGGCATCGAGCACGCAGAACCTCGGCAGCCTCGACAAGGTGAGCTACAAGGGCATCGAGTTCGACGTGAACGCGCTCGTCACGGACTCTCTGAACGTCAACTTCGGCGTCGCGCTTACCGACAATAAGGTCGACCAAGACGCACAGATCCCACAGGCCGCGGGTAAGCACGTGCCGCTCGCGCCGGAGTACACGCTGAACCTCGGTGCAACCTGGACGAAGCCGACGCAGATTTTCGGCGGCGCGGATCTCGTGCTACGCGGCGACTACCGCATCATCGGCGAGACCTGGTGGGGCCCGGGCGACCCCGCGACCACGCCTCTGCCGTGGGACACCGCGCCGCGCGACGACGTCAATGTGCTCGACGTGCGCTTCGGTTTCCAGGGCGACAGCTGGTCCGCGACGCTTTGGGGCAAGAACGCGCTCGACGAGGAGTACAACGACGAGTTCTCCTATCCGTTCGTCTGGAAGGCCCAGCCGCAGCGTTGGGGCATCGAGTACACGAAGAGCTTCTGAGAAGCAGCGTCTCCGCGGAAACGCAGACACGGCCGGCCTCGAGCCGGCCGTGTCTTTTTTGGAGGACCGCGGATACCTAGCGTACGATCGGTCTTCGGTTGATGAGATGCCCCGCGAAGACTGAGTCGTGTTGACTACCGCGCCGTGATTCGAGCCTGCAACGTCTCCGATGCGGCGCACATCTGCGCGATCTATAACCACTACGTCGAGCGAACCGTCATCACGTTCGAAGAAGCGCCGGTCGCCGAACGCGACATGGCGCAACGGATCGCCGACGGCACGCAGCGCCTACCGTGGCTCGTCTGGGAGCAAGACGGATCCGTCGTGGGGTACGCGCACGCCACGCCGTGGAAACCACGGTCCGCGTACCGCTTCTCGGTCGAGAGCACCGTGTACGTGTCGCCGGATTTCGGGCGGCGCGGAATCGGAACGCGGTTGTACCAGGCCTTGATCCACGATTTGCGGAGTCGCAACGTACACTGCGTCGTCGGCGGTATCGCGTTGCCGAATCCCGCGAGCGTCGCGCTGCACGAGAAGCTGGGCTTCGCGAAGATCGGGGAGTTCAAGGAGGTTGGCTGGAAGCTCGGTCGTTGGGTGCACGTCGGCTATTGGGAACTGATGCTCTAAGAAGGAACGGGGGGTCTATGCGTGGCTCTGTGCTCATGACCGCGGCGTTCGCCGCAGCGGTCGCGATGGATTCGTCAGCGCAAGGGGCCGACCCTGCGGGCGAGAGGGTGTACGCCGAGCACTGCGCCGCGTGTCACGACCAAGTCGGCGCGCGAATCCCGACGCGCGAGGCGCTCGCGAAAATGTCCGCGACGCGCATCCTGCGCACGTTGGACTTCGGACTGATGATGAGCATCGCGTATCCGCTGCGCCGCGACGAGCGCGAGGCCGTGGCGAAGTTTCTCGGCACGGGAACGGACGATTTGACGCCGCCCGCGAGCGCCTTCTGCGCGGCGGGCAAGCCGATCATGTCCGATCTGGCGAGACCGAGACAAAGTTGGCTGGGTTGGAGCCCGTCGCAGGTCAATACTCGGTTTCAACCCGCAGACAGCGCCGGCCTCGACGCGAAAGACGTCGGCCGGCTCGAGCTCAGATGGGCATACGGCTTCGCGGGGGACGTCACTGCGTTTGCGGCGCCGACCGTCTACAGCGGTACGCTGTTCGTGGGCAGCGCGGGTGGTGTCGTGCAGGCCCTCGACGCCGACACCGGCTGCCTACATTGGCTCTTCCAAGCGAGCGGTCCAGTGCGCGCTGCGATGACATTAGTCGACCTCTCGACGCTCTTGTTCACGGATCAGAACGGCGGCGTCTACGCCGTCGACGCGCGGAGCGGCAAAGCGCGCTGGACGATGCGCGTCGAAGAGCACGAGGCGACGCGGCTGACGGGCTCGGTCACCGTGCACGACGGCGTCGCGTTCGTCCCGGCCGCTTCGTGGGAAGAGACGCGCTCGATCGATCCCAAGTACGAGTGCTGCACGTTCCGCGGCAGCGTCACGGCGGTCCGCATCCGCGACGGCTACGTGCGCTGGAAGACCTACCTCGTCGATGAGCCGCAGAGGACTGGCACGACCGCGGCCGGCACGGCGACGTTCGGGCCCTCGGGCGCCGGTGTGTGGGCGACCCCCACCGTCGATGAGGCGCGCGGCCTTCTCTACGTCACGACGGGCGACAACTACTCGCACCCCGCGACCGCGACGAGCGACGCCGTCGTCGCGCTCGACCTGAAATTGGGCCGCATCGTGTGGTCGGCGCAGTGGTTGCCGGGCGACGTCTACAACTCGGCATGCGGCAGCCGCGGCCCGAACTGCCCCGAGGACGCCGGTCCGGACTACGACTTCGGCTCATCCGCGATGCTCGTGCGCACGGTGCAAGGACGCGACGTGCTGCTCGCCGGCCAAAAGTCGGGGGTCGTGTACGCCCTCGATCCAGACAACAAGGGCGCGTTGCTTTGGCAGACGCGCGTCGGCCAGGGCGGCACGAACGGCGGCGTGCAATGGGGCATGGCGAGCGACGGATACAACGTTTACGCCGCCGTGTCCGACGTCGTCCGCCTGCAGAGCGTGAGCGGCGCGGGGCCGATCGGCGGCGCGCAACTCGATCCGGTGTTGGGTGGTGGGTTGACCGCGCTGCGCGTCGCGGATGGCACGAAGGTGTGGTTCGCGCCGAGCACGCCGTGCGCGCCGCCGCGACCGGGATGCAGCCCGGCGCAACCGGGCGCGGTGACCGCGATCCCGGGCGCAGTGTTCTCCGGCTCGATGGACGGGCACATCCGCGCATTCGCCACGGCCGACGGCAAGCTGCTCTGGGACTTCGACACGGTACGTAGCTACGAGACGGTGAACGGAGTGCCGGCGACAGGCGGCTCGCTCGACGGCGCGGGCCCGGTCGTCGTCGCCGGCAGAGTGTTCGTGAGCTCGGGCTATCCGCGCTTCGGCGGTACGCCGGGCAACGTGCTGCTCGCGTTTGGCGTCGCCGGCGACGCTCGCCGACCCGCGGCTCCCCGACCTGACGTAGTGCCGCGTCGCTAACGCAGCGCTGCGTCGCGCGCTACCAACGGAGTAGGGCGCTACCCCGTCGCTACGCCGTCGCCATGGCCATGCCGAAGCCTTCGATCGGCTTCTTCACGCCGAGCATCCGCGCGCAATGCCACAAGCCGTGCGGCGTGGACGACACCACCGGAACGCCGATCACGTCCTCGAGCGGCACGATCACGTCGAGCGTGCGCAAGCCGCCGCACGACATCACGAGCGCGTCGGCCTTTCCGGCCAGCCGATAGCTCTCGACGCCGAGCTCGTGGAGGATCTTTTCCGTAGCGGCGCCTTCGGGAATGCGTTCGTAACCGAGGCCTTTCGCGGATACCACGTCGAAGCCGTGCTCGGTCAAAAAGATCTTGAGGCGCTCCGTCACGACGTCCGTATACGCGGTCGCGACCGCGACGCGCTTCGCGTTGACGTGCTTGAGACCGTCGATGAGACCGTTGCTCTGCGTGGTCGCAGGCAGCCCCGTGAGGGCGGTGACCTTGTCGGTGAGCTCCTTGTTGAACGCCGCTCCTTTATAGAAGGTGATCGACGAGCCGAACACCGAGATCAAGTCCGCGCCTTCCTTCGCGAGGTCTTGTGCGCGCGGCAGCGCGCGCGGGATCGCCTCGTTGTAGCTCTCGATCGTCATTCCGGCGAAGCCTAGGCCGTTGCCGATGAAGTTCACTCCGCTCGGGAATAGGCGTTTCGCGTCGGGGGGGATCGGATAGTTCAGCGGAGGGAAGATCAGGCCTGCAGTCGGGCCATCCTCGCCGAGGGCGGGTAGGCCGAGCGCGGCGATGAACGACGCGGCGCTGCCGAGCTTGACGAAATCGCGACGATGCATGGTCATGAAAGATCCCCCAAAGAGAGTGCCCGGTCCGTTGAAGCGTTTTCGAAGCTACGCGCCCGCCGTGGACCCGTCAAGGCGACAAAATGTCGGCGCCCTCCGTGCGAGGGCGCCGAACCGAGCGGTCAGATCTTGATGCCGGGACGCAGATCGATCGCGAGCTCCTCGTGCACGTACATCAATCCCAGGTGCGATTCCGGGGCGGGACGTAGCGACACGGCGCAGCGCAGCGCCGCATCCGCGCGTGCGCCGAGCTCCGCGGCGAGCGCTTGCACGATCCGCGGGACGATCGAGATCCGCTCCGCGATGTCCACGATTTCCGCCTTCATGTGCTGCACTCCCTTCCAGAACAACGCGCGGCGCTCCGGCGCGACCACCGTCCACGGATGGCCGTTCTTGTAGATCACGGCGATCTGGTGCGCGCCCGTTTCGACGCGCAGGAACATCGACTCGATTTCCTCCGGATACTGACGCACGAAGAAGTCCAGGAGGCGGTGCTCGAACGCGGGCTGCGAGAGATCGTAGCGCTCGACTTCGAACCGCTTGCGTGGATCGAAGAAACGATACGTGCTCGGCGCCAGAAAGCGCACGAAGTCGCCGTTCTCGAACAACAGTCCGCGCTCGTGCTTGCGCACGGTGAACTCGCGAACGAAGAACATGACACTCTCCTCTTTGTCGAACCTCGCGTGCCGCTTGCTTGGTAAGCAAGAGCACTAGCGGCGTTACTCGCGTGGGCGGCTGAAAAAAACGGCGCACCGGGAAGGTTTCGAAGCTTCGAGCTCCTGATTTTCGATCAGGCGCTCTACCGTCCAGAGGTACCGGTGCCCGAAGAATGGCCGCGGCGATGGGGGGACCGCAGCGGCCGCCGCCGCAGGCGGCACACGATCCGGATTTCCGGCGCGCGGCAGGCCATTTGGGGGGAGGGGGATGGCCCGCGGCGCAGCGTGTGCCGCCCGCAACTCGAGTAACCCGCGTTGTTAAAGAGCCTCGCAACGCCCTACGGCTCGCGAGAAACTCGGGGCGAAAAAAAAGCCCCGGCGGAGCGTTTCCAACCGGGGCTTTTGTCCCTGCATCGGAAGGCTCCTAAAAGCGCCTTCCGATATGTCTTGATCGAAAGGCTAGGTCAGCGATTCGCGCTCGAGCGACGCGCAACCCCGCGACGGTACGTTGCCGGCCGCGAACGTGCTTTTGATGAGCATCGTCGGTTGGGCGGTCATGCCGTCGGTGACAAAGTTGTGCGTGTGCGAATTCATTAGGCCGCGCAATCTACGCCCGCGCATCGTGTGTGTCAACGAAATTTTCGCGCCATTCTGCATTCGGTCGACGTGATGCGGTGACGGCGGCCCTCGCCATGAGTCGTTACCTCACGGCTCTCTGGCTCTTGGCTATCGAATGATCGTATGATGCCGATCAAATGAGCGGACGGCGAATTACCTACGCTGCGCGCCTTGCGGCGCTGCTGGGCGACCAACGAGACGAGATTCGCGAAGTCGGTCATTGGCACAGCCGCATTCTCGAAGGCTTGACATTCGCCGCGGTGGAGAAGGTCAAGGCACGCGCCGCCTTTACCGACGCCGAAGTCGCACGTCTGCTGGGCGTCGGCGAGGCCACGCTGCGCCGAGCGCGCGTCTCCGGTGCGCCGCTCGATTCCACAACGGGTGATCGGCTTTATCGGCTGTCGAAAACGATTGCGGTTGCTGAGGAGGTGCTCGAAGGCCCCGCCAACGCGATGAGTTGGCTGCGCCGCGCGCAACCGGCCCTGCGCGGCCAGATCCCGCTCGATCTGCTAGTCACTCAGGCGGGTGCCGACGAAGTAGAGGCCGTATTGCGCCGCATCGACTACGGCGTCTACACATGACAGAGGTGTACCGGCTCGTCCGAGCGGATCGGGCGGCCGACGTTCTGTCAGGCGAAGGTGCGCGCCTCTATGGTGGGCGCTGGAATCCGCGCGGTGCCAGCGTGGTCTATGCGTCCGAATCGCGCGCGCTCGCAGTCCTCGAAACGTTCGTGCATCTCACGCTCGAGGCGCGCGCAATGCGTTTCTTGCTTTATGCGATCCGACTGCCGAAACGCCCGAGGCTCCAGCGGCGGCACCGACAGGGCAGGCGTTTGCCGATTCGCAGCCAAGAAATCGGCCGCAGCTGGCTCGAAGAGGGCGAATCGCTGGCGCTCGTGGTGCCGTCCGTAATCGTTCCGCAAGAAACGAACTTCGTATTGAACGTCCGCCATCCGCAGTTCTCGCAGCTCGTACTTGGCAGGCCAGAGCCGTTCTCGTTCGACGAACGGCTCTGGATGTTTCCCGCGAAGACATCCGCGTAGCGCGCAAAGAGACGCCGTCGCAGCGTCGGAGCCGGAGTCAGACGGTCGGCACGACGTTCGCGTTGAGCCGGAACAGGTTCGTCGGGTCGTACTTGTTCTTCAGCGCGAGCAGCCGCGGGTAGTTGTTGAGATAGTTCTCGTCGATCTGCTTCTGCGACTCTTCGATCGCGTCGTTCGTGTAGAAGCCGTCCGTGTGCGGCAGGATCGCGTCCCAGAACTGCTTGAGCCACGCGATGTGCTTGGTCGGGTCGATCTGCGCGGGCCAGTCGACGAGCAGCAACGACGTCGCATGGATGTCGCGATGCGGGAACGCAGTCGCGTCGTTCGCGACGCGCGAGATCGCGCCGCCGCAGTGCTGGAAGCCGACCGTCGTCGAGCGTTCGGGATGCGGCTCGAGCCCGTTCACCATCACGTCGATGAGCTCGGGCTTGATCTTCTTCACGTAGCCGGTCTTCGTATACGAGCCGATCGCGCGCGGGTCGTCGATGTCGCCCGAGCGCTGCAGCGCCACGTAGTCGATCGGCGCGGCCGTGTCGACGATCGGCTTGCTGCCGGCGCCGCGGATCTTCTTCATGACCTCGTCGGCTTTGTTCATGGGGCCGCTGTAGCACAACTGGAAGCCGACGCCCGCGAGCTGCGGGTTGCTGACGATCACGGCGCTCAGGTACAGCTCGTCCGGCGCGACGCCCTCGTACTCCGAATAGAACGTGAGCACGCGCTTCGCCTCGCTGATCGGGAACACGACGAGCCCGCCGATCACCTGGCGCTGCATCGGGTGCAGCGCGAACTCGAACGACGTCACGACGCCGAAGTTGCCGCCGCCGCCGCGCGTGCCCCAGTAGAGCTCGGGGTTCTCGTCCGCGCTCGCGCGCACGAGCTCGCCGCCCGCCGTCACCATGTCGACGCTCCTCACGTTGTCGAGTGCGAGCCCGAAGCGCCGCGCGACGCGGCCGAAGCCGCCGCCGAGCGTGAGGCCGCCGACACCGGTGTGCGACACCGTGCCCGCGGTCGTCACGAGACCTTGCGCCATCGTCTCGCTGTCCATGTCGCCGAGCAGGCTGCCGCCCGCGACGCGCGCGATGCGCGCCTTCGAATCGACGCGCACGTTCCGCATCAGCGACAGGTCGATCATCATGCCGCGGTCGCACGTGGATTTGCCGGACGGGCTGTGGCCGCCGCACTTCACCGCGACGAGCAGGTTCGACGAGCGCGCGAAGTCGACCGCTTGCTTCACGTCGGCCGCGCCGCGCGGCTGGACGATCAGCGCCGGGTGCTTGTCCATCTGCGCGTTGATCACGCGGCGCGCTTCCTCGTAGGCGGGGTGGCCCGCGAGCAGCAGGTTGCCGCGGAGGCTGTCGCCGAGCTCTTGCACCATCGCCCGAGTGAGCGTGACGGCCTTGCCATTGCCCGTGACCGCGTCGATGTCGCTGATCGACCTTAGCGGATGGCCCGAGGATCGCCGAGAACGTCTCGCGGGCCGGAAGGGAAGCCGCTACGGCGGCGGCGAGCGAGCTACGAACGAAGCTACGACGACTGAGCATTGGTGGACCCCCGCAGACGTTACTTGATGCCCCGGCCTGCATCGCCGGCCGGAGGAAAGTACGGCAACCCTCGCGGGATGTCACTAGTGGCGACAATGCCAGTGTGCGGCGGAAAGCGGCTGCCCCCCGTTCACTCGGTCGCCCGCTCGTCGTATCTCACTGTCGAGCTGCCGGTAACAGGCTGCTTCGAGTCGCGCTTCAGAGGGAATTACAGCCCGCGATGCTGAAGCATCACCTGATCGTGGCGTTTCGCAATCTCGCCCGACAACGGCTGCACTCTGTGCTGTCGATCCTAGTGCTCGCGCTCGGCCTCACGTGCTTCCTGGCCGCCGCCTTGGCAAAGCTCCATCTCGGTAGCTACGACCGGCAATTCGCCAAGTCGGAGCGCATCTACGTCATCTATCAGAGCGCGACCTGGCCACAGGTGGGTTACCGCTTGGCGCCTGGGCGGACGAGTGCCGCGGGCATCGCCGAGAAGCTCGCGATCGAGATCCCCGAGCTCGAGGCAGTGGCGCGGCAGATGATGCTGGGCGCGGCAGTCTCGGCGGACGGGCGCAGCGCCAGGTACCACTCGTTGGCAGGCACCGATCCGGCATGGGCCGACATGTTCGAGCTACGAGCGGTGGCGGGCGATGCGCGCGGGGCGCTCGAGCGGCAGGCTGCGGTGGTTCTCACGACCGGAGTTGCGAGCGAGCTCTTCGGTTCCAGCGACGCCGTCGGGCGTACGCTGACGCTTTCGGGCCAAAAAGCCACCGAAGTCACCGTCGGCGCCGTCGTGGCACCGGTCGAGGGTCCTTCGCACCTCGCGCAAGAAGCGTTGACGGGTGGTCTGCAGATCATCGCCTCCTGGGACGTGTTGGCGAAGTTGTATCCGACACTCCCCCTCACGTCGTCGCTGTTTGCGAACGGCAACACGACGTACGTCGTTCTTCCCGCGGACGGCTCGCTCACGCCGGCAACGTTGAACGCACGCCTGAAGACCTTCGCAACGCGGCCGCTCCCTGAGTCCGGTGCGGCGATCACGCTCGAAGCGCGGCCCGTGTCGAGCATTGCGGCGGACGATTTGCAGAAGCGCTTCGAGGGTTTTCAGAACGGCGTGCCCCTACCAGCCGCGGTCGGCGACATCGTGATGTCGCTCGCGCTGCTCGTGCTCGCCGTCGGCTGCGTGAACTTCGTCAACTTGATGACCGCGCGTTCGATGAGCCGAGCCCGCGAGATCGGTGTGCGCAAGTCCGTGGGCGCGACGCGCTACGGCATCGCGAGCCAAGAGCTGTTCCAGACGGCGCTCGTCGTGCTCACCGGGACCGGGGCGGCGCTGCTCCTCCTGTCGGCGTTGCGTGCGCTCACCGAGAATCAGTGGGGCGTGCTCGTGGGCGTGCCGTGGACGCGACCCGTCTTCTGGGCGCTGCTCGCCGCGTTGCTCGCCGGTGTGACGGTGGTTGCGGGCAGCTATCCCGCGGCGGTGCTCGCGCGGATCCATCCGGTCGCCGCGCTGCGCCTCGGCACGATGAAGACGGGGCCGCGTTTCCTGCGAACGGCACTCGTCGTGGTGCAAGTCGCGGCGGCGGCGTTTCTCACGATCGTGGTGATCGTCGCGTCGGCGCAGGCCGCGATGTTGCGTTCCGCGATCGTCGGACGCTTCGCGGACCCAGTGGTGTTGATCAGTTGGCCGCAATCGCTAATCCAGGGCGGTTCGTTCGACGCTCTGATGACGGAGCTCGCGCGCGGCCCGGGCATCAAAGGCGTCGCGGTTGCGCCGACGTATCCATTGCAGGGAGCTAGGAGCGGCAAGCGGCGCCTCAGCCGCACGCCGATCGACGCGACCGCGCCGTCTACGTACGACGTGCAGCTCATCGGTTTCGACTATTTCGCCGTGATGCAGATACCGCTGCTGGGGGGGCGAGACTACTCGCGCGATTTCGCGGACGACGTGGATCCCAACACGCGCGACGAGTTAGCAGCGCGCAAGACACCGTTCCACGTCGTGCTGGATCGGAAGGCCGCGCGCTCGCTCGGGTGGTCGAATCCTGGGGACGCCGTCGGCCAGCTCCTCTATACCGGCGCCGGATTACAGACCGAGGTGATCGGCGTCGTGGAGACAGTTGCCGATTCCATTCGCGACAGCGATGGCGACGGGACGATCTACTATCTCTACTCGCAGAGCACGCCGCTCACGGCCATCCGGATTGCCGCGGCGAGCACGGACGCCGCACTCGCGTACGTCGATAGCGTTTGGAAGGACTTCGCGCCGGATGCTCCGGTCGCGCGTCAGTTCATGGACTCCGTCTTCGACAATACGTTCCGGATGTTCACGCTCGCGGGCAGGGTGGTTGAGGCCATCGGGGCGTTCGCCGTCGCCATTGCCGCGATAGGCTTGTTCGGAATGGCTGCATACGTCACGCGGCGACGTACCCGCGAGATCGGCCTGCGCAAGAGCCAAGGTGCGAGCGGATGGCAAATAGCGCGGATGCTGCTGTGGGACTTCACGAAGCCCGTGCTGCTCGGCAACGCGATCGCGTGGCCTTTCGCGCTGATGGCCGCGCGCACGTACGTCGACTACTTCTCCGAGCGCACGCCGATCACCGTCACACCGTTTCTGCTCGCGCTGCTCGGTAGCTTGCTCGTCGCTTGGCTCGCGGTCGGCGGTTTCGTGCAGGCGCGCTGCGCGCGTGAACCCGACGGTCGCGCTGCGCGAGGAGTGAGAGTGCCGAGCCGAGCCCGAGCCGAACCCTTGACTCTGGACTAAGGTCCAGGGTTTATGCTGTCTCCGAACCGCAGGAGACTCGCATGCAGACGATGACGATCGGCAGGCTCGCCAAGGCGGCGGGCGTCAACATCGACACCATCCGTTACTACGAACGCCACGGACTATTGCCGCGCGCCGCGCGGCGCGACTCGGGTTATCGCGAATACGCCGAGTCCGACGTCGGCCGCTTGACCTTCATCCGCCGCGCGAAGGAGCTCGGGTTCTCGCTCGCGGACGTCGCCGAGCTGCTGTCGCTGTCGGAGGATCGGCACGAAGACATGCGCGGCGTGAAGCGCAAGGCGGAGGAGCACCTCGAGCAGGTCGAGCTCAAGATTCGCGAGCTGCAGCGCGTGCGCCGCGGCTTGAACAAGCTGATCGCCGCATGCCCGGGGCACGGCGAGCTCGAGACCTGTCCGATCGTCGCCGCATTGGCAGGGCCCGGGAAGCGGGAAGGGGGAGTTGCATGACCCATCGCGCGGCGACGCACGCTCACCTGAGCCCTGCCGACGTTGCTCCGGTGGGGCTCGAGAAGGCGCGCGCTTCCGAAGCCGCGCAGGCCGGGACGATCTGGACCTGCCCGATGCATCCCGAGATCCGCCGCGACGTTCCAGGGTCGTGCCCGATCTGCGGCATGGCGCTCGAGCCGCTCTCTCCGCCAGCGGAAGAGGGCGAAAGCGCCGAGCTCAAAGACATGACGCGCCGTTTCTGGATCGGCGTCGCACTCACCGCGCCGCTGCTCTGGGCGATGCTCGGCGAGGTCGTGGCGGCGATCGATCCGATGCGGCTGTTCGGTCACGCGACGATCGCATGGGCGCAGCTCCTGCTCGCCACGCCGGTCGTTCTCTGGTGCGGCTGGCCGTTCCTCGTGCGCGGCTGGCAGTCGATCGTGAATCGCAGCCCCAACATGTTCACGCTGATCGCGCTCGGTACGGGCGCCGCTTGGTTTTTCTCGGTGATCGCGACGGTGTGGCCCGGCGTGTTGCCTGCCGCGTTCCGCGAGGGCGGCGCGGCGCCGGTGTACTTCGAGGCCGCCGCGGTGATCGTCACGCTCGTGCTGCTCGGCCAGGTGCTCGAGCTGCGCGCCCGCGCGCAGACCTCGGGCGCGATCCGCGCGCTGCTGAAGCTCGCGCCGAAGATTGCGCACCGCGTCGACGCCGACGGTCAAGAGCGAGACGTCGGGCTCGACGCCGTCGCAGTCGGCGATCGGTTGCGTGTACGCCCGGGCGAGAACGTTCCGGTGGACGGCGTCGTGCTCGACGGCACGAGCCACGTCGACGAGTCGATGCTCACGGGCGAGCCGGAGCCCGTGCGCAAGGCGAAGGACTCGCCGCTCTCGGCCGGCACGACGAACGGCAGCGGCTCGCTGCTGCTGCGGGCCGAGCGCGTCGGCGGCGAGACGCTGCTCGCGCAGATCGTGCACCTCGTCGCGCAGGCGCAGCGCTCGCGCGCGCCCGTGCAGCGGCTCGCGGATCGCGTGTCCGCGTGGTTCGTGCCGGCGGTCGTCGCGATCGCGGTCGTCGCTGGCGCTTGCGTGGAGCCTCGTCGGTCCGCCGCCACAGCTCGCACACGCGCTCGTCGTCGCGGTGTCCGTGCTGATCATCGCGTGCCCGTGCGCACTCGGGCTCGCGACGCCGATGTCGATCATGGTCGGCGTGGGACGCGGCGCGCTCGAAGGCGTGCTGATCAAGGACGCGGCCGCGCTCGAGCGGCTCGAGAAGGTCGACACGCGTAGTCGTCGACAAGACCGGCACGCTGACGGAGGGCAAGCCGAGCCTGCAGCGCGTGATTCCCGCGCCGGGATTCGACGAGGCGGACGTGTTGCGGCTCGCCGCGGCCGTCGAAGCGGCGAGCGAGCATCCGCTGGCGCGCGCGGTCGTCGACGGCGCGAAGGCGCGCGGTTTCGCGTTGCCTGACGTCTCGGACTTCGACTCGGATCCCGGCCTCGGCGTTTCGGGCCGCGCGGGCACGCAGCGTGTATGCGTCGGCAACCTGCGACTCATGCAGCAGATCGGAGTTGACGTCGCCGCACTCGCAACGCGTGCGGACGAAGAGCGCGCGCTCGGCGCGACGTCGATCTATGCGGCTGTCGACGGCCGTTTGGCGGGGCTGTTGGTCGTCGCGGACCCGATCAAGCCGACGACGCCGGCCGCCATCGCCGCGCTCAAGGAGGCGGGCGTGCGGATCATCATGCTGACCGGCGACGACGCGCGCACCGCGGGCGCCGTGGGCGCCGCGCTCGGCGTCGACGAAGTCGTCGCCGACGTGCTGCCGCAAGACAAAGCCGCCGTCGTGCAGCGCCTGCAGCGTGAAGGGCGGGTCGTCGCCATGGCCGGCGACGGCGTGAACGACGCGCCCGCGCTCGCGCAGGCCGATGTCGGCATCGCGATGGGCACGGGCACGGACGTCGCGATGGAGTCCGCCGGCGTCACGCTCGTGAAGGGCGACCTGCGCGGGATCGCGCGCGCGCTCAAACTGTCGCGCGCGACGATGCGCAACATTCGTCAGAACCTCTTCTTCGCATTCGGTTACAACGCGCTCGGCGTGCCGGTGGCCGCCGGGCTGCTCTATCCGGTGCTCGGGCTGCTCTTGTCGCCCGCGTTGGCGAGCCTCGCGATGAGCTTGTCGTCGGTTTCCGTGATCGGCAACGCGCTGCGGTTGCGAACGGTGAAGCTGTGAACGCTTCGCGCATGAGAACCATCGCGACCCGCCGTCGTTTCGTGCAAGGCCTCGCGGCCGGAGGAGTGCTCGCAGGTCTAGGCGGCTGGTCGGCGACGCGCCCCGCGTTCGCGCAAGGCGGTCCTTTAACGTTGAGCGGCGCGGAGCTCGATCTCACGATCGGTGACCACTCGGTCGACCTGACCGGCCGCACCGTACCTGCCACCCTAGCGAACGGCACGCTGCCGGGACCGATCTTGCGCTGGCGCGAAGGCGACGACGTCACGATCCGCGTGCGCAACGCGCTCGACCGCGCTACCGCGATCCACTGGCACGGCGTGATCACGCCCGCGAACATGGACGGCGTGCCGGGCCTGAGTTTCAGCGGGATCCCACCGGGTGAAACGTTCACGTATCGGTTCCCGGTTCGGCAGAGCGGCACTTACTGGTATCACGCTCACGCCGATTTCCAGGAGCAGGAGGGCGTCTACGGCGCGATCGTGATCGATCCGCTCGACCCCGAGCCGTTCCGCTATGACCGCGAGCACGTCGTGCTCCTGTCGGATTGGACCGATCGCGATCCACTCGAGCTCTACAAGCTGCTCAAACGCCACTCCGACTACTTCAACTACAACCAACGCACGCTCGGCGACTTCACGCGCGACGCGAAGCGCGACGGTTTGCGCGCGACGCTGGACGAGCGGCTCGAATGGGGCCGAATGCGGATGGCGCCGAGCGACCTCGCGGACGTCGGCGGTCACGCGTACACCTATCTCGTGAACGGCAAGCCGCCGGCCGCGAATTGGACCGGTCTGTTCGCACCCGGCGAGCGCGTGCGCTTGCGCATCGTGAACGGCTCGTCGATGTCCACGTTCGACGTGCGCATACCGGGCTTGGAGATGACCATCGTTGCGGCGGACGGCCGTTACGTTCATCCCGTCACGGTGGATGAATTCCGGATCGCCGCGGCCGAGGTGCTCGACGTCCTCGTCGAGCCGAAGGGTGCGGACGCGTTCACGATCTTCGCTCAGTCGCTCGACCGCAGCGGCTATGCGCGCGCGACGCTCGCGGTGCGCGAGGGACTCGCCGCCGAAGTGCCCGCGCTCGACCCCGTGGTCTACCTCGGCATGGTGGACATGGGGCACGGCGGGCATTCGGGCGCGAGCGCGCACGGCGCGCACTCCGCGACAGCCGGCACGGCGACGCCGGAGCAAACGGGCGACGCGCAGCACGCGGAACATGCTACGCATGCCGAGCACGCGGAGCATGCAGAACATGCGGCGCCGGCGGAGCACGCAACGCCGGCCGAGCACGCCGGACACGCAACCGACACGCTTGCGGTGGATCATTCGGCGCACGCCGTTGCCGCCGTGGCCGCGTCTGCGCAGACGCACCCTTCATCCGAGTCGCGCAACGCCGGCGTCGACATGCAAGCCTCAACGCCGTCCGCGCGCCTCGACGATCCGGGCGTCGGGCTGCGCGACAACGGCCGCCGCGTGCTCACTTACGCGGACTTGCGCTCGGCGTTCCCGGATCCCGACGGCCGCGCGCCCGATCGCACGATCGAGCTGCACCTCACGGGCCACATGGAGCGCTTTCTGTGGTCGTTCGACGGCGTGCCGTTCTCGGGCTCGGAGCCGCTCGTGCTGCGCTACGGCGAGCGCGTGCGCTTCGTGCTCGTCAACGACACGATGATGGAGCATCCGATCCACTTGCACGGCATGTGGAGCGACGTCGAGAACGAAGCCGGCGAGTTTCACCTGCGCAAGCACACGGTGAGCATCCCGCCCGGCACGAAGCGCGCGTTTCGTGTGACGGCGGACGCGCTCGGCCGCTGGGCGTTCCACTGTCATCTCCTCTATCACATGGAAGCCGGGATGTTTCGCGAGGTCCGTGTGGAGGAGGGCGGCGCGGCGCCGGCCCCCGACAACGGCGACCATGCGCACGGCGCCGCGGAACATGCGGAGCATCGGCATGAGTAGCGCCGAGCGGTGCCGCGCGGCGTCCACGATCGCCGCCGTCGCTGCGATCGCCGCGGCGGTCGCGGTTCGCGCTCAACCTGTGGGGCCGGAGCTGCCGCCGATCACCGATGCAGAGCGCGCCGCCGCGTTCCCGGACGTCGGCGGTGCGCACGCGCACGGGATGTTCGAAGACCCATTCAATCACTCGATCGTCGTCGACGAGCTCGAGACTCAGGACGCGGACGGCGGCGACCTGCTCGCGTGGGACGTGCGCGCGTGGGCCGGGCACAGCCTCGATCGAATCGCGATCCGCACCGAGGGCGAGCAGCGCGGCGGCGACACCGAGCGCGCCGAGCTGCAGGTGCTGTGGGCCCACGCATTCGCGCGCTGGTGGGAGATGGTCGCGGGTGCGCGCGCGGATTTCGAGCCCGGCCCGTCAACGGCCTACGCCGCGTTCGGCGTGCAAGGTCTCGCGCCATATGGCTTCGCGATCGAGGCGACGGCATTCGCGGGAGAAGGCGGCGACACGACGGCGCGCGTGCGAGCGGAATACGAGCTATTGATCACCCGGCGGCTGATTCTGCAGCCGCTGATCGAGGTGAATTGGTACGGTCAAAGCGATCCCGCTCGATCGCTCGCATCGGGCCTCGCGACCGCGGAGGGCGGGCTGCGGCTGCGCTACGAGCTTCGGCGCGAGGTGGCCCCGTATGTCGGGCTCATGCGCGAGCGCCGGATCGGCGACAGCGCCGAGCTAATCCGGGCGGCCGGCGGCGACGAAGACGAAACGCGTCTCGTAGCGGGGATACGCATTCGCTTTTGAGCCGGTCGGTACCGCTCGTCAGGAGATCGGAGCTGGGGCCGGAGCAGCTACGCTGGCAGCGCCACGTTTCGCGCGGTGCGTGAGCCGGTACAGCGCCGGCAGCACGAGCAGCGTGAGCATGGTCGACGACACGATCCCGCCGATCACGACGGTCGCGAGCGGCCGCTGCACCTCGGAACCGACGCCGGTATTGAACGCCATCGGCACGAAGCCGAGCGACGCGACGAGCGCCGTCATGAGCACCGGCCTAAGGCGCGTGAGGGCGCCGCTGAAGATCGCGTCTTCGAGGCCGCGGCCTTCGGCGAGCAGCGTACGGATGAACGACACCATCACGATGCCGTTCAGCACCGCGACACCGGATAGCGCGATGAAGCCGACGCCGGCCGAGATCGACAACGGAATGTCGCGCAGCCACAGCGCGAGCACGCCGCCCGTCAGCGCGAGCGGCACGCCGCTGAAGATCAGCAGCGAGTCCTTCACCGAGCGGAACGCGAGAAACAGGAGTCCCAAGATCATTGCGAGCGTGATCGGCACGACGAGCGTTAGCCGCTGCGAAGCGGAGATCAGCTGCTCGAACGTGCCGCCGAACTCGAGCCAGTAACCGGCCGGCAGCGGTACCTCGGCGCGCACGCGCTCCTGCGCTTCGCGCACGAACGAGCCCAAGTCGCGGCCCCGGACGTTCGCCGTGACCACCGCCCGCCGTTTACCGTTCTCGCGGTTGATCGCGTTCGGGCCTTCGGTGATCGCAACCGTGGCCACTTCGCTGAGCGGCAAATAGTCGCCGCCGGGCAGCGCGAGCGAGAGCTTGTCGAGCGTCGCCGGATCGTTGCGCAGGTCTTCGGGCAGCCTGATCACGATGTCGAAGCGCTTGTCGCCTTCGAAGATCTCGCCGACGGCGAGGCCGCCGATCGCCGTCGCGACGATCGCCTGCAGGTCGGCGACGTCGAGGCCGTAGCGCGCGAGCCGCTCGCGGCGCGGCTGAACGGTGAGCATCGGCAGGCCGGAGAGCTGCTCGAGCGCGACGTCGGCGCCGCCCGGAATTCTCTCGACGACCGACTCGACCTGCTCCCCGAGCTCGCGGAGCGTGTCGAGATCGTCACCGTAGACTTTGACCGCGACGTCCGAGCGCACGCCGGAGATCAGCTCGTTGAACCGCATCTCGATCGGCTGCGTGAACTCGTAGTTGTTGCCCGGCTCGAGCGCAGCCGCCTCCTCGAGCTCGCGCACGAGCTCGAGCTTCGGCTTGCGCGGGTTCGGCCATGCCGCGCGTTCCTTGAGCAACACGAACGTGTCCGCGACCGACGGCGGCATCGGGTCGGTCGCGATGTCGGCCGTGCCGAGCTTCGCGAACACCTTGTCGACCTCGGGAAATTGCGCGAGCCGCGCCTCGAGCCGCGTCTGCATGCCGATGGCCTGTTGAATACCGGTACCGGGGATGCGCAGTGCGTGCAGAGCGATGTCGCCTTCGTCGAGGCTCGGGATGAATTCGCTGCCCATCTGCGACGCGAGCCAGCCGCCGAGCACCACGAACAGCACTGCCGCCGCCGCGGCAACCGCGCGCAACCGCAGTGCCGTGCGCAGCAGCGGCTCGTAAATGCGCCGTGCGCCGCGCATCACGACATTGTCGTGCTCCGCGACCTTGCCGCGGACGAATAGCGCGACCGCCGCGGGCACGAACGTCACGCTGAGAACGAGCGCGGCCGTGAGCGCGAGGGCCACGGTGAGCGCCATCGGGTGGAACATTTTTCCCTCGACGCCGGCGAGCGTGAAGATCGGCAGGTACACGATCAGGATGATGAACATTCCGAACAGACTCGGCCTGATGACCTCCGCCGTCGAAGCGCGCACGATCTCGAGCCGCTGCGCGAGCGGCGCGGGCACGCCGCCGTTCGCGCGCTGCGAGATTCCGAGTCGGCGTAGGCAGTTTTCGACGATGATGACGGCGCCGTCGACGATCAAGCCGAAGTCGAGCGCGCCGAGACTCATGAGATTGCCGCTGATCCGGCTCTCGACCATGCCGGTGATCGTGAACAGCATCGCGAGCGGGATCACGAGCGTGGTGACGAGCGCCGCACGCAAGTTGCCGAGCAGCGCGAACAGCACGACGATCACGAGGATCGCGCCCTCGACCAGGTTCGTGCGCACCGTCGCGATGGTTTTGTCGACGAGCGTCGTGCGGTCGTAGACGGTATCGAGCCGCAGGCCCGGCGGCAGCGAGCGATTGATCTCGGCGAGCTCGTCGGCCGCCGCCCGCGCGACCACGCGGCTATTCTCACCCATCAGCATGAACACGGTCCCGAGCACGACCTCCTCGCCGTTCATCGTGGCCGCCCCGGTCCGCAGGTCCTTGCCGATCGCAACCTCGGCGAGATCGCCGACCGTGATCGGCGCGCCGTTGCGAGTCGCGACGCGAATCGTGCGCAAATCCTCGAGCGTCGCGATCTGACCGGGCACGCGCACGAGGTATTGGCTGCCGAACCTCTCGATGTAGCCCGCGCCGACGTTCGCGTTGTTGCGCTCGAGCGCGGCGCTCAAGTCCGCGATCGTGAGCCCGAACCCGAGCAGCGAGCCGGGGCGGGGCGCGACCACGTATTGGCGCTCGTTCCCGCCGATCATGTTGACCTCGGTGACGCCTGGCACGCGCGCAAGCTGGGGGCGCACGACCCAGTCCATCACGGTGTGCAAATCGCTCGTGTCGTACGGCTCGCCCCCGGGCTTCATTGCGCCGTGCTCGACGCTCAGCACGAACATGAAAATTTCGCCGAGGCCCGTCGCGATGGGCCCTAACTCGGGCTCGAGGCCTGGCGGTAAACGAGAGCGCGCTTCTTGGAGTTTCTCCGCGACGCGCTGGCGCGCGAAATAGATGTCGGTGCCGTCCTCGAACACTACCGTCACCTGCGACAGCCCGTAGCGCGACACTGAGCGCGTGTAGGAGAGCCGCGGCAACCCCGCCATTGCGGTCTCGACGGGGAAGGTGATCCGTTGCTCCGCCTCGAGGGGCGAAAAACCAGGTGCCTCGGTGTTGATCTGCACCTGGACGTTCGTGATGTCCGGTACCGCGTCGATCGGCAGGCGCAAATAGTTGTAGCCGCCGAACGCGGCAATCGCTGCAACCGCGATCAGAACCAGCCAGCGGTTGCGAATGGAGCTGTCGACGATCGAGTCGAGCATTTCGCTCTCCTAACGCCGGTGTGCGTCGTGCCGCCGTCGCTTGATGTCAGTGGTCATGGCTCGCACCGGCTTTTTCGATGTCGGCCTTCACGAGGTAGCTGTTGTCCGTGACGTATTCGGTGCCGGGCAGGAGGCCGCCGAGGATCTCGACGTTGGCCGCGTCGCGCCGGCCGAGCGTGAGCATCCTGACCTCATACGCGTCGCCGACTTTGGCGAACGCGACGTCGAACTCGCGGAAGCGCTGCAGCGCGCCGAGCGGGACTGCGAGCGCGACGGGCGTCTCGCTCGCCGTGACGCGTGCTTCGACGAACTGACCAGGCGTCCAGATGCCTTTCGTGTTGTCGAGAACTACGCGGGCGACCACGCTTTGCGACGAGCGGTTGCCGACGGGGGCGAGGTAGTCGATCGTGCCTTCCGCCTGCGTGCCGTTGTCTGTAGCAATCTGCACGGCCGTGCCGGCACGAAGGCGCGGGCGGTCGCGCGAGAAGACGTTGAGCTCCGCCCAGACCGTGGAGAGGTCGACGATCTCGAACAGCGCGCCGGCGCCGGTCTGATCCCCGGGCTCGGCGTGGCGCGCCGTGATCGTCCCGGCGATCGGTGCCGATACCGCGTACGTCTGCAGGCTCTCGTTCGATTCGATCGTCGCGAGCGCGTCGCCCGCGCGCACGGCGTCGCCGGCCTTCCTGGCGACGGTCCGAATGACGCCGGGGAAGCGCGCCTGCACTTCGCGCACGCGCGTGAGGTCCGTGCCGATCGTGCCGTACAGCACGAACGTGTCCGCGATCGTGCCCGGCCCCGCGATGCCCGTGGCGATTCCGGCGGCTGTTGCGATCTCGGCCGCGATCGTGGTGCGGCCTTCATACGATTCGTAGCTCCACTCATACGCTCGGCCGGAACGGCGAGCCGCCACGCGGACGTCGAAAGAATGCGGCTCGTGAACGGTCGGGCTGCCGCGCAAGTAATCGCCGACGGGCGCGAAGCGAACTTGCTCGCGTGCGCCTCCGAGCCGAGTGAGGTCGACCGTCAGGTCGACCTCCGTGGGCGGCACGGATTTGCCGCCTTCGAACGCCCAGGCGTGCAGCTCGGGCGGAACGCCGGACTCGTACATCGCGAGCTCGATGGAGAAGCCGCCGTCCTCGAGCACGCGGCCTCCATGGGGGCCGCTGGCTTCGGCAGCTTCGTGCTCGACGCTTTCGGTGTCGCTCGACTCTGGCGCGGGCGAGCCGCAGCCACCGAGCAGCGTTAGGATCAATAGGAGCTCGCAGGCATGCTTCATGGGCGGTCTCCGTCGGTGATCGGCAACGACTCGCCGGTTAGACGCTCGATTTCGGCACGGTAGAGATGCGCGTTCGCGGACGCGTCGATCAGCGTGCGCTGCACGTCGACGAGCTCGCGCTGCGCATCGACCCATTCGAGATAGCTGTAGCGGCCTCGTTCGTACGCATAGCGCGTGGCCTCGAGCGCGGCTTCCATCTCGGGCAATACGCCGGTGCGCAGCACTTGCGCTTCGGTCACGGCGTGCTTGAGCTCCTGATACAGCTCGAACAGCTCGGCTTCGGCGCGTACGCGGTGAGCCGTCTGCTCGGCGCCAGTCTGGCCGCGCAGCGCGGCCGCTTCATCGATTGCGGCGCGCGCGCGCGATCCCGAGAATAGCGGCACGTTCACAGCAAACACGAACGCCTCGTCGTCGGTTTCCTCGAGGCGCTTGACGCCGGCCGTCACCGTGAGGTTCGCGCGTGCATGCGCCTCGGCCGTCCGCAGCTCGGCGTCGCGCAGGCGCTCCTCGGAAGCGAAGCGCAGGAAGTCCGGGTTGCCGTCGAGGCGAGCGGCGAGCCTTTCGAACGTAGCGGGCGAGGGCAGTGCGTAGAGGTCGGCATCGACTCCATCGGGGTTGAACTCCGTGGCGCCCCACATTGCGGCAAGCTTGCGGCGCGACGACAGCAACTCGTGCTCGGCGTGCTCTTGCTCGACCCTCGCGCGCGCCATCGCCACGCGTGCGCGGCGCAGCTCGACTTCGGGCGCGCGCGCGGCGGTGACGCGCTCGCTCGCCGTGTCGAGCGTCTGTTGCGCGAGCGCCGTCGCGCGACCCGTCAGGGCCAAGTGCTCCTGATCTGCTGCGACGTGGATGAAGCGGCGGGCCACTTCGGTCAGCACGTCGAGCTGCGCCGCTGCGCGCTCCGCTTGGATGAGGTCGGCCCGCGCCGCGGCCTCGTCGACGCGGCGTGCGCGCTTGTCCCCGAGCTCCACGACCTGCGAGACCGCGAACGTCGCCTCGGCGGTGTCGAAGCCGCTCGCACGGCCGGTGCCGAGCACGTCCTGTATCTCGGTGCGCGTTTCGAACGGTGGGCGCAGTGCGGCCGCTTCCGCGCGCGCGGATTGGGCGCGCAAACGGTAAGTGAATGTCTGCAGCTCGGGATTGTGCGCGATCGTTTGCTCGACTGCCTGCGCCAGCGTGAGCGGCGCGGCGCTGAGCGTCGACTGCGCGGCTAGCGCGATCGAAGCGCACGCTGCGAGCAGCCTGCGCCGAACCAAACTGAACATGACTTCTCCCGCTAGAACCGTCGTGCACGACATGCGTGTCGCGCGCGAACGATGGCCGCACCCAGGTGCGGAAAAGAGCCGAGGCTTTCGGGTGTCAGCGCGGCGGTGCGCGCAGAGGAGGGTGGGTGTAGAGCGGGACGCGGAACGGGGGCGCAGGTGTGAAAGTCGGTAGCACGCTCGCGGTTGGACCTTGGACCGCGAGGGTCCAAGCGACCGGCGCTTCGATTGCGATCAGGTCGTGCTTTACGGTCTTGGCGAGCGATTGAGTCTGCAGATCGACGTCGACGTCGCCGTCGCAGGTGGTCGAGCCGAGCTCGTGCAGGTCGTCGCCGCTATCCGCCAGGAAGACGGCGGCCGCCGGCTTCTCGCCATCGAAGCACAGGTGCACGTGCCCATGCGCATTCGTGATGCCGGCAGTCAGCACCGCGAACATCGCGACCCAAGCCCAACGTTTCGACGCCATAGGTGTAGGAGAATACGGTTGGCGAGCCGTCGTCGCAAATCGGGATGGCTGACCGGAACGCGCCTTCGACCTGGCAATTCGCCCCGCCACCATCGAAAACGGACGCGTCGCGTCGAGGGTGTTGGCTCTCGGGCGCCCGGCCGACGTCGCTTCCGCGCGAGCAAGCTGGGAAGCCAGTTGTTAAAGGAAAAGCACCGGCTGGTTAGCACTCTCCTTTAACGTTCCATCAACAGTAAATAGCGGGACAGCCTCGACTGCCGCGGTCATCATCGCGTCCTTTCGGTGCCGCGCCATGTCCGGCCGCGCACGGATGTTCCGTCAAGTTCTACCGGTTCGACCGGTTGAAACGTTGCCGCTGCATTTCGGTGCGCGCTCAAGTGCTGCAAGCCGCCGATAAGAAAAACGGGATCCGCTCTCATCACGAGGAATAGTCAATGCCAAAACTCTATCGTTCTACGCCGTGGCCCGCTTGCGGCGCCGTCGCCGCGCTCTCGGCGGGCTTGGGCGTTGTCGCGCCCTGGACCGCTCAGGCGCAGGCGCAACGCGCCGCGCCGCCCGCGGCTTCGCAACCCGCCCAGGCCGCGGCCGCTGGCGACGCGGATCGACAAGTGCTTCTCGACCGCATCGACGCGCTCGAGAAGCGCTTGTCCGACCTCGAGTCGACCGCCGTGTTATCCGCGCCGAAGGTGCTCGTCAAGGAGGTCCGCGTCTGGGTGGACAAGGACGGCAACCAGTATGACCACGAGATGCCGGGGACGAAGGAGGTCACCACCTATCAGCGTGAGCTCGCGCATCGGCGCCAGACGATCGAGGACGAGATCGGCGACGCGCTCGCCGAGGAGGCGGCGAACAGCATCGAAGTCGGCGTCAACAACGTGACCACGCTCCAGATCGCCCATCAGACGGAGGGGCCGGACGCGGTCGCGGATGGACACGCCTACGGCTTGTCGGCCGCGGATATCACGTTCGCCGGCTCGTCGGCCGCCCTCAACACCGAGTTCTTCGCGGACCTCGTCGGCATCGGCGGCTCGCCGCCCGAGGCGGAGATCGACGCCCTGAACCTGCTCAACGGCCAGACGGCGCGCCTCAGCAACAACCAGCTCAGTGTGCGCGAGGCATGGCTCAGGACGGAAGTCGTCCATCAAAAGCTCGGTTTGAAGGTCGGCCGGATCGACCTGACCTCGGATTTCGACCGCAACGCCGGCGCCAACGACGAAACGACGCAGTTCATCAGCGATGCGCTCGTGAACAACCCGGTGCTCGGGCTTTCGAGCAACGGCTTCGGCTTGGTCGCTGATTTCGATCCGAAGAAGAGCCTCAGCTTCAAGGTCGGCTACCAGCAAAGCAATCCCGAGACGGGAACGTCGCTGCACGATTCCGCCTTCACGCTTGCCGAAGTCGGATACACCTTGCAGATCGGCAATCTCGGCGAGGGGCACTATCGGCTCTGGGGACGGTCGGACAATAGCGGCGGGTCTAGGCAAGCGCAGCGCTTATGGCATCAGCATCGATCAGAAGATTTCTTCAGCGATCACGCTGTTCGCGCGCTACGGCGACGGAGAGGTCGCCGACATTCCCGGAGAGGAATATTTCTATAGCGGCGGTGTCCAGTTCGGCGCGCCGCACACGATTCATCCGAACGACTTCTGGGGCGTCGGCGTTTCGCACACCGACTTCGAGTTGGGTCCGAGCGAGAAGCTGGCGGAGGGGTACTACAATCTGTATCTCACCGGGCACCTGCGAGCCTCGTTCATGCTTCAGTACGTGCTCGAATCCGCAACCGGCGAAGGCTATCTCTTGCCGGGCGCGCGGGTACAGGTCGTCTTTTAGAACGCTATCCGGAGACAACTATGCGTAACGTCAATCCCTTTCTGCTGGGCGCGTGCTTCGCGGTGTCGCTCGCGGCGCTGATCGCGCCGGCAGCTTCGCACGCCCAAGCCGCCCCGGCGCAACACAACATGGCGAACATGCCGCCGCCGGCGTCGGGCGCGAAGATCATCGTGAGCGACCCGACGTCCGTCGTGATGATCGTGGACCGCGACTCGAACGACATCGCGTTCATGGACATCAAGACCAAGCAGATCCTGGGACGCACGTTCCTCGGTAACAACGTCAATCCGCACATGGTGATGATGTCGCCCGACGGACGGTACGTCGTCACGGGCGGCCAGCGCTCGAACATGGCGTACATCATCGACAGCCGCACGCTCGAGCTCGTCGCGAAGATCCCCGTGGGCTTCGCGCCCGAGCATCTCGCGTTCTCGCCGGACGGACGCTGGTACTACCAGGGCAACCCGGAGGGCGACTCGATCACCGTCATCGACATGCAGTCGCTGAAGGCGATCAAGACGATCGAGGGTCTCGCGGAGCCGCTGAACATCACGTTCACGCCCGACGGCTCGAAGGCGTACATCGGCAACTACGGCGCGCACTGGGTGGGCGTCGTCGACGTCACGCGGCACGAGCTGATCAAGAAGATTCAGATCGACGCCGTCCCGGGCGTCGCGAAGCTCGATCCGGCAAAGTACCTCACGGAGATCAAGGGCATCTTCAACGCGACGCCGACGCCCGACGGACGCTTCCTGTACGCGGCCGACGGCGACCTCGGTGTGGTCGGCGTGATCGACACGCGCGAGGACAAGGTCGTAAAGGTCATCCGCGTCGGACCGGATCCGTGGCGCCTCTACATGTCGCACGACGGCAAGTACGGCATCACCGCGAACAACGGCGACAGCACCATCTCGATCATCGACATCGCGAAGAACACGGTGGCCGCGACGTACGAGACCGGCCCGGATCTGACCGGCATCAACTTCGCAGCCGGGAAGGCGTTCGTGATCAGCTCGACCACGGGTTTCCTCTACGTGTTCGACATGAGCACGCTGAAGCCCGCGGGCCGCATCAAGATCGGCAACAACTTGTTCTTGCAGACGGCCACCACGGACGTGGCCGACCAAAAGCTGTACCTCGGCAGCGCGACCGACAACTCGGTGTACATCGTCGACGGCCAGACGGAGGCGGTGGAGCGCGTCGCGAACGTGGGTCAGTTCCCATGGGGCACGCACATCATGGACAGCAAGGACAACTACTGCCATTGATCGCGCAGTAACGACATGCCGGCGCCGGATCGCCCACGGCCTTTTCCCTCCGCCGAGAGCCTGCCGGCTCGACGGAGGGGGAGGCCGCCAAAGCCGAACCCTGTCACCGTGTAGTATTCGCGTGCAGTTACTCACGAGAGATCACGGTGGCAGTCTTGCCTTTCCTCGTCCGCACCTCGGCGCTTCCTGACGCGAGCCGCCGCGTCGAATGGGCGATCGCCAGCGCGATCGCCGGACTCGGCATCGTGTGCTCTTGCGGGGCAAGCTCGGTCGCCTGCGCTCAAGCGCCGGACGCCGAGCAGGCGCCACTCGGACGTCAGAGCTCAAACTCGCCTTTTTCGCCGCGGCACCACGGCCGTCACCGAGGCGCAGGCCTCCGAGCTCACGCTCACGTTGACCGCGGTCGCAACGCGGCCGATTCAGACGTGGGTGCGCACGGCGGGAGCGCTCGACGAGACCGGCAGAATTCTCACCACTAGGCTGCGTTCGCCCGAGGCCGACGGGGTGGAAGTAGGCCAGCGCGTGCGCACCTACTCCGTGAGCTCGCGAACGCAGATGCACCAAGCGAAGATCACCCGCGTGACGCGCGAGCCGGGCGGCGCCGTGGTCGAAGCGACGATCGCCACCGCAGGCGCGCAACGACGGGGCGCGCTATTTGATGGAGATCGTCGTCGAGAAGGGCCCGTTCCTCTCGGTCCCGAACGTCTCGATCATCGAGGAAGGCAGCGGCCGCGTCGTCTACGTGCAGCAGGCGAGCGGCGAATACTCGCCGCGCACGATACACACGGGCCTCGAAGGCGAGCTGTACACGCAAGTGTTGGACGGCCTCGAGGAGGGCGACCAGGTCGTCTCCATCGGCAGCTTCTTCGTCGACGCCGACAACAAGCTCAAGTCCGGCGATTCGGAATAGCCGTGCTCGCCGCGCTCATCGACAGGATCGTCCGCTACCGAGGCGTGATCGGCGTTCTGCTCGTCGCCGGCGTCGCCGCGAGCGTCTATGCGATCCGCACCGCGCCGCTCGACGCGATCCCGGACATCTCGGACCCGCAGGTGATCATCTACGCGAAGTGGCCGCGCAGCCCGCAGCTCCTGGAAGCGCAGGTCACGGAGCCCGTCATCAAGGCATTGATCGGGTCGCCCGACATTCGCTCGATCCGCGCGACGTCGCACATGGGCTACTCATTCATCTATGTGATCCTGCGCAGCACGTCGCGGCGTGACGCCGTGCGCGCGGCCATTGCGGAGCGGCTCAACGCGATTCGCCAGCAGCTGCCGCCCGACGCCACCGTGAGCGTCGGCCCGAACGCAAGCGGCATCGGTTGGATCTACGAGTACGCGCTGATCGACCAGGAGCAGCTCCGCGATCCGCGCGAGCTGCGGCTGCTCAACGACAATCAGATCAAGCCCGCGCTGCAGACGCTGCCCGGCATCGCCGAAGTCGCGTCCGTCGGCGGATTGGAGAAGCAGTATCAGCTCAAGGTGTTCCCGCCGCTGCTCGCGGACGCCGGCATTTCGCTGCGGCAGCTCATCGACACGCTGCGAGGCGCGCTCGAGGAAGCCGGCGGGCGCACGATCGAGGTCACGAATCGCGACTACCAGATCCGCGGCGTCGTGAATCACGACAACATCGACGACTTGGAGGCGCTGGTCGTCGGTCATGGCCGGGACGGCCGGGCGGTCCAGCTCAAGGACGTCGGCTACATCCAGGTCGGCTACGACCAGCGGCGCGGGATCGCCGACCTGAACGGCGAGGGCGAGGTCGTGGGCGGCATCGTGATCATGGAGCAGACGCAGAACGCGCTTCAGATCACGCACGCGCTCAAGGAACGCATCGCGGAGATCGGCGCGTCGCTGCCGCAAGGCGTCGAGATCCGGCCGACCTACGATCGCTCGCAGCTCATTTGGGGCACGCTCAAGCACTTCTTCGTCACGCTCGTCTACGAGCTCGCAGTGGTGATCGTCGTGACGGTGCTCTTCCTGCGCAACGCGCGCACGGCGATCGCGCCCGTCTCGATCCTGCTGCTCGGCGTTCTGTTCACGGCGATGCCGCTCGCGGCGTTCGACCAGACCATCAACCTGTTCTCGCTCGCGGGGCTCTTCATCGCGATCGGCGAGATGGTGGACGCGACGATCGTGATCGTCGAGAACTGCACCGCCGAGCTTGCCGCGCACCCGGAGGCAAACGAGAAGGAGAAGCGCCGGATCATCTTGCAGTCGATCGCGGGTGTCGCGCGGCCGCTGCTGTTCTCGCTGCTGATCATCCTCGCGTCGTTCCTGCCCGTGTTCTTCTTGAGCGACAAGGAAGCGCGGATGTTCGATCCGCTCGCGTTCAGCAAGACGTTCGCGATGGCGTTCTCCACGCTGCTCACATTGTTCCTGCTGCCGATCGCGATGCTCTGGGTGTTCAAGCGGCAGGTGATCAAGACCCACGGCCGGTGGGAGCTCGGGTTCGTGACCGCGTATCGTCGCGCCACGGAGTGGGTCGTGCGCTTTCGCTATCCGTTCCTGGCCGTCAACGTCGCGCTCCTGATTGCGGCGCGTGGTGCTGCTACGCGGCTTCCGCACGGATTTCATGCCGCAGATGGAGGAGGGCTCGATCCTCTATATGCCGACGACATTGCCCGGCGTGCCGATCAAGGAAGCCGGCTGGGTGCTCCAGCAGATGGACAAGAAGCTCGCGGCGTTTCCCGAGGTGGCCAGCGTGTTCGGCAAGCTCGGACGCGCGGACACTGCGACCGACGCGGCGCCCGTCTCGATGATCGAGAGCACGATCCTGCTCAAGGACCCGAAGGAATGGCGACCGGGCATGACCAAGGATCGGCTCGTCGCCGAGATGGACGAGGCCATGCAGATCGTCGGCTATGCGAATTCGTGGGTGCAGCCGATCAACGCGCGCACGGTGATGCAGGACACGGGCATCCAGACGCCGGCCGGCATCAAGGTGAAGGGATTCGACGTCGCGACGATCGAGAGCATTGCGGAGCAGGTGGAGCATCTTCTGCGCGGCTATCCCGGCACGCAGTCCGTGATCGCGGAGCGCATCTCGTCGGGCTATTTCATCGACGTCGAGTTCGACCCGCCGCGTCTCGCGGCGGCCGGCATCACGGCCGAGGAAGCGATGCCCGTGGTGCGCTACGCGATCGGCGGCGACAACTTCCTCACGATCAAGGGCGACGACGGCGCGGCGATTCCGCTGAGCCTGCAGTACTCGCCGGAGTATCTCGACACGCTCGAGAAGATCCGCAACGCGCCGCTCGTGGCGCCCGGCGGCAAGACCGTCACGCTCGGCGAGGTGGCCGACGTCGCCGTGAAGAACATGCCCGACATGATCCGCAACGACAACGGCACGCTCGCGGGTTACGTGTACGTGTATCTCGATAGCGGCGTGACGGCGACCGACTACGTGGGCGGCGCGCGGGAGTTCCTCGCGAGCAACCTCGAGTTGCCCGCGGGCTATTCCCTCGAGTGGACGGGCGACTACCAGAACTCCATGGAGGCGCGCGCGCGGCTGCAGTTCGTCATTCCGATGACGCTCGCGATCATCTTCGGGCTGCTCGTGCTCGCGTTCCGCTCGATCGCGGACAGCGTGCTGATCATGCTGTCCGTGCCGTTCGCCTTGATCGGCGGCGTATTCCTGCAGTGGCTGCTCGGCTATCCGATGACGACGGCCGTGATCATCGGCTACATCGCTCTGTTCGCAGTCGCGATCCAAACCGGCATCATCATGATCATTTTCATTAGGCGCGCGCTGGCTCGCCGCACCGAGCAGGAGACCTACATGGACGCGGTGCTCGACGGCTCCGTCCTGCGACTGCGCCCGAAGCTCATGACGGTGGCGGTCACCGTTCTGTCGTTGCTGCCGATCATGTTCTCGACGGGGCTCGGCATGGAGATCATGAAGCCGATCGCGACGCCCACGATCGGCGGCATGCTGACCTCGACGATCTACGTGCTGTTCATGATTCCGTGCCTGTTCGCGATCGGCCAAGACATTCGCGCCGCGAGGCAGCGGAGCGCGGCATGAAGTTGCTGCCGCCGGTCGCCGTTGCGTTGCTGGTTGCCGTGCCGTCCATGGCTCAGACGCCGGCGCCCGACGCGCTACCCGACCCGGCCGCGGCCGCCGTCGTCGATCCGGGGGCGGTGCTGCCCGACGATCCGGCGAAGGTGCTCGTGTACGCACGCTGCAATCACTGCCACGGTCTCGAGTGGATCGCGCGCTCGGGCGGGAGTGAGGAGGGCTGGAAGTCTCGGCTCAAACGAATGAACCGCGCGGGCGCCATGATTCCGGCCGATGAAATGCCGGTGCTGGCCGCGTATCTTGCGAAGGCTCTTCCGGAGCGCCCGCGACCGCCGGCGCCGCCGAAGCACCGCCCGTCCGGAAGGCCACATTGAGGAGAAACGTCATGGACAGAAGAACTCATTCGGCCTCGAGGTCCATCGCTGTGTTCGCCGTCGTCCTGTTGCTCGGAACGGCGTGCGGCCAGGGTCCCGCCGCGCCTCCCACTGCGCCGTCCGGCGGCGCCGCGAGCGCGAGCACGGGCGCGCTGACCATCGCCTTCAAGTCGATCGACCCTCCGACGAAGGGCGGCAACGAGGTCGAAGCCGTCGTGACGCAGGACGGCAAGCCGGTCACCGACGCGACCGTCGCGGCGACCTTTCGGATGCCCGCGATGCCGTCGATGAACATGCCCGAGATGCACAGCACCGCAGCGCTCGAGCACCAGGGCGCCGGGCGGTACGTCGGCACCGGCGAGCTCGTGATGAACGGAACCTGGAACGTGACGGTTACCGTCTCGCGCGGCGACGCTGAGCTCGGCAGCGCGCGGTTCACGTTGCTAGCGAAATAGCCGGCGAGCCAGCGCTCCTACGCTCTCGCGAGTGGCGGCGCTCAGAGCGCGCCGATGCGGTCCCGCAACGCGGGCAGCCACGCGCGCTATACCGATAACCCGGACGGAGTTTTCATCGAGGGCAGCCGTCGAGAACGCGGGAGAAATCGGCATCGCGGCGACGAGGCGCAACTGGGAGGCGAGCGCGCGAGTTCGCTACCTCGGCGAATACCCGCTCACTCCGGACAACGCGGAGCGCGCGAGCGCGGAGAACAGCCTGAACCTGCGCGGCGCATACACGATCGGCGAGGCGCAAATCTACGGCGAGCTCTTGAACGTGCTCGACGAGCACGGCAAAGACATCGTGTACTGGTACGAGGCCTACGTCGACGGGCTCGATCCGCCGGGCCTCACGTCCGAGGACATCGATTGCGACGCCGTGAGCTGCCGCATCAGCCGGGCAGAGGAGCCGCGCACGCTGCGCCTCGGAGTGAAGTTCCGGTTCTGACGGTCTAGAACGTCACGCGCGCCACGAGCCGCACGTCTCGCCCGGCAGGACCACGTCGTCCTTGTTCAGCGCCACGGCGTTGCGTTGCACGGTGTCGGTCAAGTTGCGCCCGACCACGGCGAGCTCGAATCCCGGATGCGTCTGCAGCGGGTGCCAGCCGAGGTGCGCGTCGAGCGACGTGAATCCGTCCGTGGGCGTCTCCGCGACGGCGACGTCGGTCTGATCGGCCGTGTAGCGCACCATGAAGCCGGCGTCGAGGCTCGAGCCGTCCCAGTGCAGGCCCAGGCCTACGTGGTACGGCGGAATGCGCGGAACGTTGCCGCCGCCGTTGTCGATCTTCGCGCGCACGTAGTCGGCGAGCAGGTCGAGCCGCAGTTGGCCGTTGCCGCCGTCGGCGAGCGCGAACGACGCCTTACCCTCTGCCCCGTCGAACGTTGCGTCCACCTGCGTGTAGTTGAGCTCCTTGAGCTCCTCGCTGTCGTCGTCGACGCAGAGTCCCTCGTCGTCGCACGTGCGTCCCGTCACTTCGCCGAAGATGTAGTCGCTGAACGCGCGCGACCCACAGCGCCCCTTCGATGCGCGACTCGATCGGTATTGAAGCGCCACGTCCCTTCGAGCGAGTTCGCACGCTCCTCGCTCAGCGTCGGGTCGCCGGTCTCGAAGGTGCCGGGCCCGTCGTGCGGTCCGCGCGCGAACAGCTCCGTCTGGGCCGGGGCGCGTGCGGCGCTCGACAGCGTCACGCCGAAGCGAGTCGACTCGCTCGCGTCGAACAGGAAACCCAGCGACGCGCTGACCGGCGTGAAGCTTCGCGACGTCGACATTCGTCCGACGCCGGCGTGCCCTCGACGTCGACGCTCTCGACGCGCGCGCCGGTCTGCAGCCGGACCTTCTTCTTGCCCAACGGCGCCTCGGCGAACACGAAGACGGCGTTGCGTGCGCGTCGTCGTCGGCTGCAGGTAGTCCGCGCCTTCTCCGAGCGCCGAGAAGTCGCGGTTCTGCAGCTGCAGCCCCACGGCCGATCCGGAGAACACGCCGGTCTGGCCGAACACGCTCTCGACGCGCGTGTCCCATTCGTTGTCCTTGAACGTCGCCAGCCGCCTCGCCCGTTGCGGGGTCGATCTCGCTGTGCTCGTAGTCGGCGTGGCCGCCTTCGAAGGTCACGTGCTTGAAGCGTGTCGCCGCCGCCGGCGAACGAAGCGCGCAGCATCTCCTTGTCTGCTTCATGTCGATGTACGTGTCTTCGCCCGGAATGCCGTACTGCGCGTCGTAGTGCACGGCGCCGAGGCCGAAGCGGCTGTCGCCGAAGAAATACGAGCCGCCGAGCGAGTAGCCGCTGCCGTCCATGTAGGAGTTGCTCTGCGTGCCGTCCGGAATGTCGTAGTCGTCGGCGCGCCGGTCGAACGCGTCGGCGTGGATCGCGAACTCGCCCGCGCGCGCGTCGATCTGCGCCGAGCCTTGGCGCGCGTCGGAGCCGCTGCCGTACGTGCCGGTCAGCTCGGCGAGGACGGGCTTTTCCGGCAACGTTTCCGGCACGCGATTGTTGATCGCGTTGACGACGCCGCCGATCGCCTGGCTGCCGTAGCGCAGCGTCGCGGCGCCGCGCACGAGCTCCAGCCGCTCCGTCGACAGCGGATCGATCGGCACGCCGTGGTCGGGGCCGACGTCGGAGACGTCGAAGCTGCCGATGCCGTTCTCGAGGATCCGAACGCGGTTCGCGTCGAAGCCGCGGATGACCGGGCGGCTTGCGCCGGCCGCGAAGCTCGTCCCGGTCACGCCGGGCTCGTTGGCGAGCGCATCGGCGAGGTTCGCGCCGCCGCTCTGGAGGATCTGCGAGCGGTCGACGCTGTCGACGATCGTCGCGAGGGCGCTGCGGTCTTGTGTGATCGGTGAGCCGGTGACGACGATGGTCTCGGGAGGTTGTGCGGTGCTCGAGCTTTGCTGAGCGTGCGCGACCGGAAGACGGAAGGTCGCGAGCGCGAACGCCGCGACGTAAATGATTTTGACTGACATGGATCTGACTCCGAAATGGACGTGAATCGCGAAGATTCACGAGATGCCTGACGCGGCCCGGCACGCGAACGAAAAGATTGGCGAGCCGTGCCGGACTTACGAGACGGATGGAGTCAGATCAACGGAGGGCCGCGGCTGGTCCAGTCGTGGGAGACAGCCGAAATGCCCGTCGGGGCGGTTCGATAGAGAGAGGTGGCAGGGCGTGAGTCCGGGCGGAGGAGCAGGACATCGAGGCTGCGGGCGAGCGGCGCGGCGCCCGATGCGAGAACTTGGCAAAGCGCGCACGTGGCCGGTTCGTCGCCTCGCCGATTTTTCCCGCCGTCCTGACCATCGGCGGCGGGCGGCAAAGTATCCGCCGCGTCCAGCAGGACGGCGGAGTATTGGGGCGCCGTCTTCGCGATAGAGTGAACGTGCGCTTGCGCGAGAATGCCTTGCAGCGCAGCGGCGAGGACGAGGTAGATGGCGAGGCTGGCCCGCCAACCCGACGGGTACCCCGCGCGGCGGGCAAGGGCTTTGCGCGTCGATTCCTGAGCGGTTCGTTCGAGTCTCACTGCGCCATCTCTGTACGCGTCGACTGTTCGCCGCAATCCGTCCGTGGTAGCCGATATTAAAGGAGGCTATGCGATACAGCCAGCTGCGTTTTCGTGTCCCGAGTCACAGAAAGGATCACTGCGATATCGGCGGCACTAATGGAGCCCCGAGCCGCCGCTGAGCGAGCGATGATCAGAGCGCGCCGATGCGGTCCCGCAGCGCGCGAAACCTCGGCTGATCGAGCACGGGATTACCGCCGACGTTGGCCCTGATGATCATGAGATTGAAGAAGCCTTCATCGGGCTCGTGCCGCTCGACTTTCGCGACCGCCTCCTCGAGCGTGCCGAACGCGCGCTCCTCGTCGCCGATCGCGAGATAGCCGAGCGGCCACGAGCCCGCGCCCACCACGCCGTTCTGGCCTTGCTGCTCGAGCCGCGCGTAGAGGCGTGCCGCGTCGTCGCGCCGGTTCGCGCGGTAATACGCGTGCGCGAGGCTCGACACCGTCGCGGGCGACGCCGCCGGGCCCGCGAGCTCCTCTGCCTTGACGAGCTCGGCCGCTGCGATGTCGGGCTTGCCGAGCCGCACGTGCATCAGGGCGAGGTAGATGTGACAGATGGTGACGCGTGCATCGAGCTCGGCGCAGGTCGCGAGCTCGGCCGCGGCGGGCTCCGGATTGCCCGCGTAGGCGAGCGCGAGCCCGAGGTCGCGATGCGCATTCGCTGACATCGGATATAGCGCGGCACCGCGCCTCGCCACAGCGATCGCCTCGTCGTGCCGGCGCGCGAACGAGTTGAGCCAGATCCAGTTGAACAGCGTCGTCGGGTTCTCGGGCTCGAGCTCGAGCGCGTGCCCGTAGGCGTCGAGGGCTTCGCCCCAGCGCCAGAATTGCCTTTGCGCGAGCCCGAGCGCGGTGTGCGCGCCGGTGAGCTTCGGGTCGAGCGCGATGGCTTTCTGCGCGTTGCTCACGGCGAGCTCGTAGAGCGCAGCTGCAGCCGCAACGTCGTCGCTGCGCGCGACGGTGGCTGTGATCGCAGCTGCGTAGTTCTCCGCTTTGAGCGCGTACGCATCGGCGAAGCCGGGATCGGCCGCGATCGCTTGGTCCAGCAGCTTCTGCAGCGCGTCGCGGTCGGGCAGTGCGGCGCGCGCCTGCTCATAGAACGACTGAGCTTCGGGCGACGAGCTCTCCGCGTGGGCAACGTCCGCCGCGCCGAGCAAGAGCATGAGCACGACGGCGAGCGAGGCGACGGCCAAGCGTTCGGTGCGCGAACCGTGAGTCGGGCGGTGAGCGGCACGATCAATTCCCCGTGTGCGTGACGCGTTCACCATAGCGAAACGCCGCTGGCGCGGCCAGACCGCGCGCCGCTATGGCGGCCGGAGGCCGCGCTGGCTATTCTTCCGAGCGATCGACCACGCCCGGGGGATGCAGATGTTCAGCCTTTCACGTACCGCCAGCGGCGCCGCCGTTAGCCGTCGCCATCGCGATTGCCGCTGCCATGGCCGCGGCGTTCGCGAGCACGGCCGGCATCGCGCGCGCGCAAGATCTGCGCGCGTCGCCGCCGCTGCCGACGTTCCCGTACGTCTACGAGACGGCAGACCAGAAGATCCGCGTCGTCGAGCTAGCGGACGGACTGGCGAACCCGTGGAGCATGGCGTGGCTGCCGAACGGCGATCTCCTGATCACCGAGCGCGCGGGCCGCTTGCGCGTGTTCCACGCGGGTAAGCTCGACACTGCGCCGATCAGCGGCACGCCCGAGGTGAAGATCACGACGCTCGGCGGCTTGCTCGAGGTGCTGCCCCATCCGAAGTTCGCGGACAACGGTCTGCTCTATTTCACGCTACTCGAAGGCCGGTGAGGGCAACCTGTCGACGACCGCGCTCGCGCGCGGCAAGCTCGTCGGCAAGGAGATCCAAGGCCTGAAGGACATCTTCGTCGCGAAGAACTGGAGCAACTCGCCGACCAACTTCGGCGGCCGCATGGTGTTCGGCAACGACGGAATGCTCTATCTCACAGTCGGCGAGCGCCAGGAGCCCGAGCGCGCGCAAAACACGCTGGAGCACGGCGGCAAGGTGCTGCGCTTGAAGGACGACGGGACGGCCCCGCCCGACAACCCGTTCGCCGGCAAGAAGGACTATCTGCCGGAGATCTACGCCGTCGGAGTGCGAAGCCCGCAGGGTCTCGTGTTCCACCCCGTGACGGGCGAGCTGTGGGAGAACGAACACGGGCCGCTCGGCGGCGACGAGATCAACATCATCAAGGCCGGCAAGAACTACGGTTGGCCGCTCGTGACCTACGGGCGCGACTACGACGGCACGAAGATCAGTGATCAGCAAACGCGCCCCGACCTCGAGTCGCCGTTCATGTTCTTCGTTCCGTCGATCGCGATCTCGGGGCTGTCGTTCTACACGGGCGACAAGCTCGCCGCGTGGAAGGGCAATGCGTTCGTCGGCTCGATGATGGAAGGCCGCACGAAGTGGACCGGCCACATCCGGCGCATCACGTTCAGCGACGACGGCCAGCCGATCCAGCGCGAGCCGATTTTGCGCGGAGCTGAGGCAGCGCATCCGCGACGTGCGAATGGGGCCGGACGAGCTGCTCTACGTGCTCACGGACCAGAACCCCGGCGTGTTGCTCCGGATCGAGCCCGCCGAGTAGTCAGCGGTAGAGCTTCAGGTTGTTGTACGCCGCTTCGACGTTGTAGGTGCGCAAGCGTTCGTAGTTCACCCAGCCGCGATACTTATCGAGCGTCACGCTCTGCTTGAGCTCTTCGAGCGATTTCCCCGCGGCGATGCCGGCCGACACGTCGGCGACGAGATCCTCGAAGTACGTGCGCGTCGCCGTCACGTCCGCCTTCGTGAACAGCACGCCGCCGTGGCCGCCCGCGAGCACGTCGAAGTCGAGCGCCTCGACCGTGCGGTACGACTTGATCCATTCTGCGAGCGGGTTGCCGTCGAACGGTCCGCACGCGCTCGGTAGCGAGTGGATGTCGGTCGTGACGAGCGCGTCGGCGAGGAACTCCGTCGCGAACACGACGCGCTCCGCGGGAAACAGCATCACGGTCGCATCGTCGGAGTGATTGAGGCCCGGATGCACGAGCTCGACGACTTTGCCGCCGAGCTCGATCCGCATGCGCTCGGAGTAGAGCACCGTCGGCTTGACGATGAACGCCTGCAGCTCCTGCGGCGTCATCGTGCCGTCGCCGTTGCGGTCGAAGGTGTCGAAGAAGCCGGGACCCATGCCGCACACGCCGGGGCGCGTGGTGGTGGGGATGTCGATTTCCGCGCGATCGATGACGCCGTTGTTGTTGCGGTCGACCATGTCGCCCGGCATCTGCGGATAGCGGCCGTCGAGGTTGCGTGCCATGTTCTCGTGCCCGACGAACGTCGCCGTCGCGGCGAACGCGCGCTCCGCCTTCCGCGTGATCGAAGTGGCTGTGGCTGTAGACGACGTAGCGCACGGGCTTGCCCGCGAAGCGCGAGTCGAGCTCGCCCTTGAGCCACTGCGCGAAACCCGTGTTGATCGGATCGCCGAGGATGATGCCGTCCGGCGTCACGAGGAAGATCGTGTACCAGTTGCCGTTGCTCGCGCGGTAGAGATCCCCCGTGATCTGCTTGATCTCGCGCGTCGGCACGCGCGGAGGTCCTGCCGGCCGTGCGGGCGCCTGGGCGAGCGACGAGGCAGCCAAAACCAGAGCCGCGCTCGAGGCGGCAAACGTCGTGAATCGCAATGCAGAATCTCCCCTTCGAACGGCAACAGAGTATAGATCGGTGCGTGACCGGAAAACGTCACTCTTGCGGCGAGCGATCCTTCGGAACAAGATTTTGCGCAATCGTCAACGGGGGGATCTTCATGAACAGAATCATAGCGAGTCTGGCCGTTGCGCTGACGGGCGTGATCGCCTTGTCGGCATCCGCGCAGGTCACGACGGCGGCCGTCACCGGGGGAAAAGTCGCCGGCGTCGAGCACGACGGCGTCGTGTCGTTCAAAGGCATACCGTTCGCAGCGCCGCCCGTCGGCGAGCGGCGTTGGAAAGCGCCGCAGCCCGTCGAAGGCTGGCAAGGGACGAAGAGCGCGGACGCGTTCGCTCCGGGTTGCATGCAAGACCCGGCACTCGCCGCGTTGCTCGGCGTCTCGCCGAACTACTCCGAGGACTGTTTGTATCTGAACGTCTGGACGCCCGCGAAGCGCGCCAATGAGAAGCTCGCGGTGATGGTTTGGATCTATGGCGGCGGATTCGCGCTCGGTCAGACGGACACGCCGACTTACGACGGCGCGAACCTCGCGAAGAAAGGCGTCGTGCTGGTCAGCGTCGCGTATCGGGTCGGAGCGTTCGGGTTCCTCGCGCATCCTGAGCTCAGCAAGGAGAGCGGTAAGGGCTCCGGCAACTACGGCCTCGAGGACATGATCGCGGGCTTGAGTTGGGTGAAGGAGAACATCGCGGCATTCGGCGGCGATCCCGCCAACGTGACGATCTTCGGCGAATCGGCGGGCGGCATCGCGGTGAGCCTGTTGGCGGCGTCGCCGGCCGCGAAAGGATTGTTCGCGAAAGCGATCTCCGAAAGCGGCGGATCATTGCAGCCGCCGCGCACCGCGAACGAAGGCGGACAGAACATGCCGACGCTCGCGGTCGCAGAGGCCGCGGGCCGCGCGTTCCTCGAGAAGCTCGGCGCGCCGACCGTCGCGGCCGCGCGCGCCAAGCAGGCCGCCGACGTGCAGAAAGCCGTGGGGCCCGGGCTCGGCACGGGGTTCTGGCCCGTCGCGGACGGCGACGTCGTGCCGGGCGATCTCTACGTGCTCTACGAGAAGGGCAAGTTCAACGATACCCCCGTGCTGATCGGCACGAACTCGGACGAAGGGGCGCTGTTCGTGCAGCCCGGTGTGAAGGCCGACGCGTTCGTCGGCATGATCCGGGCGGGCTACGGCGCGAAGGCCGACGTGCTGCTCGGCGCCTACAGCCACGGGAGCGACGACGAGGCGTTCGCGTCGATGCGTAACGTGTTCCGCGACTCCGCGTTCGCCTGGCCCACGTGGGCGTGGGCGCGGCTGCAAACGGAGCGCGGCAAGGGCAAAGCGTTCGTCTACTACTTCGATCACCGCACGCCGCAGTCCCCGAACGGCGCGTCGCATGCAGCGGAGCTCCCGTACGTGTTCGGCAACTTCGGCAACGGCCCCCCGGGCCCGTTCGGCGGGGGCGCGCCGCGGCCGGAAGATTTGAAGATGTCGGAGCTCGTGATGACCTATTGGACGAACTTCGCCAAGACCGGCGATCCGAACGGCGCCGGCGTGCCGTCGTGGCCCTCGTTCGGCAAGTCGTCGGAGGTCGCGATGTTTCTCGACGCGAGCCCGAGCGCGCGGCCGATTCCGAATCTCGTCCAGCTCAAGGCGTTCGACGACTACTTCGCGTGGCGGCGCGCTGGCTCCAAGTGATGCCGGCGGCGCACCCATAGGGCGGCGGCGAGCAGCGGCGCGAGCGTGAGCCACGACACGGCTCCGCCGCCGCCGTCCTCCGTCGACGATCGGTGCGGGCGCGGGTGGCTCCACGCCGTCGCGCACCGAGTCCTCGAGTGGCAGCAGCGAGAAGTCGGACGACTCGTTCGGGCCGAACTCGTCGACGAGCGTGCCGTCGTCCGCGTCGTAGAGCTCGATCAGCACGTCGTAGAGGCCCGTCGAGTAGCCGGACACGAGCTCCGTTTCGACCTCGTAGTCGTCGTCGGGGTCGCTGCCGTGAATCACGAAGTCATTGGTCTCGAACACCTGCTCCCACGAGTTGCCGTCGGCGCTCACGAAGATCTTCGCGTAGATCCACGATGTGTTGAACACCGTGTCGGCGTCGAACTGGACGCGCAGATGGTGGAAGTAGCCGTCACGGTCGTAGTCGGAGAAGAGATCGGTCGCCGCGTCGTAGACGTACGAATCGCCGAACACCGCGGCCGCGATCGTGGGCCCGTTCGTGACGGGCTTGCGCGGCTTCGTTACCACGTCGGCGGGCGCGGTAGCCGTCTCCTCGAACGCGCTCGGGCTGCGGAGCTCGTCCTCCGCGTGGTCGCGTGCGAAGCCTTCCGCCGACCGCGTCACGCGTTGCGTGTCGATCGCGTCGGTGCCGGGTGCTGCCTGGGCGCCCGCCATGAGCAGCAAGCCCGCGAGGGTCAGAGACGACAGCGTGGCTGCGTTCATGTTCGGCCTCCGTGGCACTCAAGTGTGCCGACGGGCGCATTAGAGCGCCGCGAGGCTGAACGGAACCTGAGGGACGCGGCGGCTGCGTTTTTGCGGGCGCGGGTGCGGCGCTGCGCGAGCCGTTCCGCGAGCACGCCGCAAGGCGCGAGGACGCGGGCTCAGAATATGGAAAAAGGCCGGACGTGAGAGTCCGGCCTTTGCGGAACGAGTCAAACCCGAGGGCGATCTCGCGCGGTGATTGCGGAGCCTCGGCCCTGGGGATCAGCGCTCAGCGGTCGCCGCGGCGGCGTCCACTCTCAGCCGCGGCGGGCGGGGAAGGGCCGCCGGGAGCTGCTGCGCCAGGGGCCGCGCCCGAGGTGCCCATGCTCTCGTTATAGGCCTTGAGCACGGCTTGGCCTTCGGCGACGGCCGAGTTGTTGCGCTGTACGAGCACGGCCTTCACGACCCTCTGCGCCGAGTCACCTCCCGCCGCCGTGAGCTCCGCTTGCACGCACGCGGTGTAGGCCTTCATCGCATCGAAGTACTGGGCGGTTTCCTGTTGGATCTGCGGACCCTTGTCGCCGACGGCGTCCTTCGCGGGGATCGCGACGAGCGGCGGCAGCGTGCACGCGAGCCCGGCGCCTGCGGTTCCCGTCATCAGCAAAGCGGCGGCAATCTTCGTAATTCTCATCATCATGGTCAGCTTCTCCGTTGAACGCCTCTCCCAGGCATCCTTGGTCCGGTAGTCTACACGATCGGTCTACACTGGAACCTCAGGGGAGAATAGCGCGTGATTTATCTGATCGCCGGCATCGTGATCTTCCTCGGCGTGCACTCGGTGTCGATCGTGAGCTACGAGTGGCGCGACAGGACGGCCGCGCGGCTCGGTCCCGTAGCGTGGCGAGCGCTCTATTCGATCGTCGCGCTCGCGGGCCTCGCGTTGATCTTCTACGGCTACGGCCGCGCGCGTGAAGCGCCGATCATTCTCTACGTGCCGCCGCTATGGATCCGCGACACGATGGTCATGATCATGGTGTTCGTGTTTCCGATACTGTTCGCGGCGTATTTCCCCGGCCTGATCCGCACGGCGCTCAAACATCCGATGCTCGTCGCGGTGAAGCTCTGGGCGACGCTGCACTTGCTCGTGAACGGCTCGCTCGCCGACGTCGTGCTGTTCGGCTCCGTGCTCGCGTGGGCCGTCGTGGATCGGATTTCGTTGAAACGCCGTCCCGTGCGTGCGAGCCCCGCCGCGCCGCCATGGAAGTGGAACGATGCGATCGCAATCACGCTCGGCTTCGTCGTGTATGTCGTGCTCGTCGCGGGCGGGCACGCTTGGCTCACCGGGATGCCGATCGTGTTCACGCGCTAGGAGCTCACGCGCGGCGCGGGCGACCCGCGCGGCCACTTCGAAGGAGACATGCACGACGGGCCGCGGCGAGCGCGGCGACCTCTACTCCGTGCCGCGCGAGTAGGTGAAAGTCGCACACGCGAGTGTCACTCGGAATGATCGTGCATCGTGAATTAATACATAGACTTAGTGTATATATAGGATGTAATGCTCGAGCTAGGCCGCAGCCGCCACGCACCGTTCGAGGATCGGGGGGACTCCGCGGACTTGTAGTAGGAGACGAGGGTGTTGCCGAGGTCGAAGAGCACCGCCTCGACCGGCTCAGAGCTCACGTTCCATTCGGACATGGTCGATGCCGGCCTCCTCGAAGCGCTCGCCGACGATGCGATAGCCGAGCCCGGCGTAGAACGGGGCGGCCGAGACCTGTGCGTTGCACCAGACCGAGGCGCTCCCGCGCGAGCGCGCCAGCGCATGGAGGTGCTCCATCAACGCCGTGCCGACTCCAGTTCCGCGCGCGCTCGCGAGCACCGCGACGCGGCCGACCTTGCCGCTCTTGCCGCTCGGGGCGAAGTCGATCCGTCCCGTGCCGACGGCGTCGCCGTGCGCGTCCCACGCGAGAACGTGCTCGCAGTGCGGATCGCGGTCGTCCATCTCGAGATCGGGGTCGATGCGTTGCTCGTCTACGAACACGGCGAAGCGCACGCGGCGGATCGCAGCGTTGTCGCGCTGGAAATCGGCGGCTGTGACCTTCATTCGCTCACTCGGCGAGGCGGCTCCGGGCGGCGATTCGCGTTTCGGCGCCGTTGAGTTTCGAGCTCACCGGACGGCGCGTATCCCGCCCTCAGCAGCAGGAGCAGCCGTGCTTCGGCCCGTGCCCTTCGGCGAGCACGCGGCCCGCGTCGTCGGCGAGCGTGAGGTTGAGAGAGCGGCCGTCCTCGAGCTCGAGCGTGAAGCTCGCGCCGACGAGCCGCGCACGTTCCGCGATCTCGCGAAGCTCGATGACGCCTTCGATGCGATGCAGGCCCGGGATCGGCATACCGGAACCGGAAAGACCCTGAAAGCGGCTGATCCGATACGGGACGCCGCCGAGCTTCCGGTCCTGCCAGCGCAATGCGCCGACGCCGCTGAATTCCTCGACGAGCTTCAAGTGGGGCTTCCTCCGTTCACTGCAGGGCGCCGAGAACCGCGTCCATCACCGTGAACATGGCGACATTGTAGCCGCCGTTGCGGGATCGTCTACCTGGCGCGCCGCGTGAAGCGAGCCGGCGCCTCGGACGTGCCGCCGAATAGATACTCGTTCCCGGGCACGTCGTCCGAGCAACGGCGTTCTCTGCGGGGCGGGCTTCCGATAAGCTGGAACGAGAGAGCTATACGAAGGAGAGTGCGATGCGCTGGAAAGATTTGCGACGCAGCAGCAACGTCAACGACGTGCGTGGGTCGGGCGGCGGCATGCGCACCGGAATACCGCTATCGTTCGGCGGCCGCAGCGGCGGGATCGGCGTGGTCGTGATCCTGATCCTCGCGTTCATCTTCGGCGGCCCGGAAGCGGTCAACATGCTGCTCGGCGGCGGCTCGAGCGCGCCGACGAGCGACGAGGGTCGGCCGCTCACGTCGAACGACGACGCGAGCCAGTTCGTCGCCGCGATTCTCGGCAGTACGGAGGACATCTGGGGAGCGATCTTCGAGCAGTCTGGCTCGCGCTATTCCGCGCCGCAGCTCACGCTGTTCGACGGAGCGGTGCAGTCCGCCTGCGGTTACGCGAGCGCGGCCGTCGGCCCGTTCTACTGCCCATCGGATCGGCGCGTCTACCTCGACACCGCGTTTTTCCGCGACCTTGCGAACCTCGGCGGCCCCGGCGACTTCGCGCAGGCGTACGTGATCGGCCACGAGGTCGGTCACCACGTCCAGAACCTGCTCGGCACGGCCGATCAGGTGCGCGGTGCGCAGCAGCGCGGCGGCGAGGCTGCCGCGAATCAGCTGCAAGTCGCGATGGAGCTGCAGGCGGATTGTTATGCGGGCGTCTGGGCGCATCACGCGAATCAACGCGATCAAGTGCTCGAGCCGGGCGACGTCGACGAGGGTCTCGCGGCCGCGCAGGCGATCGGCGACGATCGCTTGCAGCGCAATGCCGGTCGGCGCGTCACGCCCGATTCCTTTACGCACGGCTCTTCCGCGGATCGACAGCGTTGGCTCGGTATTGGGCTGCAGACCGGCGATCCCGGTGCGTGCGATACGTTCAAGTAATCGGCCTGCCTCGAGCATGAAAGACAACCGACTTCTCGACGGCCGCGCGGTGCGCGATCGGATCCTCGGACAGATCGCGGAGCGCGTGCGCGCCGCGACCGCCACGCACGCGATCGGCAGGCTGGTGTCGGTGAGTATCGGCGAGAACAAATCGGTCGCCGTCTACGTGCGCGGGCAAGCGAATGCCGCGAAGAAAGTCGGCATTCGCTTCGATGAGCAGACTTGGCCGAGCGCGCTGACGCAAGAAGAGTGCAAGGCAAGGCTCGTCGCGATGAACGACGACGCCGACGTGCTCGGCGTGATCCTCCAGCGGCCCGTGCCGCGTCACATCAACGTGCGCTCGCTCGCCTCCGCGATCCATCCGTTCAAGGACCTCGAGGGAATGAACCCCGCGTCGATCGGCGACATCGTCTACAACGACCTCGCGCTCGCGCCGTGCACCGCGGCGGCCTCGGTGGAACTCATCAAGGAGACGGGGCTGGACCTGCACGGCCTCGAGGTCGTGATGATCGGCCACTCGGAGATCGTCGGTAAACCCGCTGCGTTCATGTTGATGGCGGAAGGCGCGACCGTCACCGTGTGCCATCACCTCACGCGCTCGGTGGCCGCGCATTCGCGCCGCGCCGATGCCGTGCTCGTCGCGGTCGGCAAGCCGAGATTCCTGCGCGCCGACATGGTGAAGCCCGGCGCCGCCGTGATCGATATCGGCATCAATCAGATCGCGGGACCGGACGGGCAGCCGATGATCGTCGGCGACGTCGACACCGACAGCGTGAAAGAAATCGCGAGCTGGGTCACGCCCGTTCCGGGCGGCGTAGGCCCGGTCACCGTTGCGATGTTCATGCGCAACGCGATCGCGGCGCACGACAAGCAGCTCGCCGCCGGCTGGCTCGGCTAACGGCCGAGGGCAGCTCTATTTCCCTCCTCGGCGTCGCGGCGGCGAAGCGACGCGCGTGCCCCGTTGATCGGCCGACCAGACGCCGGCATCAGCTTTTCGGCGTGAGGGCTCCGCGGTTCGCAGACAAGAAGTCGCGGACCGACATGGGCGGTGCGCCGGTGAGATCGGCGATCGCAGGGGAGGTGATCGCGTGGTAGCCCTGCGACGCGGCGAGCTGGAAGCCCTGGAGCGCGTCGATGAGGAACGGCGGTAGACCCGCCGCCGTCATGCCCGCGCGTTGCGCTTCGCGCGTGACGCTCACGTGGCGAATAGGCCGGCCCGTGAGCTCGGCGCCGATCGCGGCGACCTCGTCCTGCGTCACGGGCTTCGGGCCCGTGACGTCGAGGATGCGCCGGCCGCTCCAGCCGGAGGCGAGCGCCGCCGCGTCGACGCGCGCGCAGTCCTCGCGCGTCACGTAGTTCATCCCCGCGCCGCCAACGGACGAATACAGCTGGCCCGACTGCGCCGCGGTCGCGACGGCGTTCACGAGCGTGTCGGCGTAGATTTGATGACGCAGGATCGTCCACTCGAGCGGGCTCGCGAACAGCGCTTGCTCCGTCCAGAAGTGATCGTCGATGAGGCCGCCGCCCGCGATCGGGTAAGGCGCCGGGCCCGATGTGTAGCAGACGTGCCGAACGCCGGCTTCGACCGCGGCCGCAACGGCCGCGCGATGTTGACCCAAGCGCAATCCGAGCGGAAACAGTTGGCCCGTGCTGATCAGCAGCATGCGCTGCGCGCCGGCGAATGCCTTGCGCAGCGACGCGGCGTCGGCGAAATCGGCGTGCCGAACATCGGCGCCGCGGGCGGCAAGATCGGCGAGCTTATCGGGAGCGCGAGTCGCGGCGATCACGCGTCCCGCGTTCGCCGCGAGCAAGAGCTCGACGACGCGTCGTCCGAGTTGGCCGCCGGCGCCGGTCACGAGCAAAGTAGAAGTAGAGTTCGTCATGGGTTCATCTCATCGAGAATAATTGGTTCGGGAAAAGTAAAGGCGCACGGTGTTGCCACCGTGCGCCCTCTTGAAGAACGGTCTCGCTTAGTGCGCCGCGTGCTGCAAGTGCTGCACCTGCTCCAAAGCCTTCTCGACGTTCTCGGTGGGCGACACGCCGCCGACCGTCGCCGCGACCTTGCCGTCCGGCGTCACGATGAACGTCGTGCGCTCCGCGAAGCCGTGGCCGATGTCCTGGCCGCGGGAGTCCTTCGCTCCATCTCGTGCGGCACCGACGTTCAAGTTGTACGACTTCGCAATCGCACCCGTCGCGTCGGACGCGACCGCGATCTTGCCGGCGCAATATGCCGGGTCGGCCGAGAAATCGTTGAGCCGCTCGATGCTGTCGAGCGACACGCCGATGATGCTCGCGCCGGCCGCGGTGAACTTCTCGACGTTCTCCGCGAAGGTGTGCGCTTGGATGTTGCATCCCTGCGTGTACGCCGACGGATAGAAGTAGACGACGACCGGTCCCTTCTTCAGCGAGTCCGCGAGCGAATAGTCGAACGCTTTACCGGCCATCGACGCTTTCGCTTTGAACGCGGGCGCCGCATCGCCTGCGTTGAGCGCCGCGAAGGCGGGCAGAGCGAGGGCGGTGGACAACAAGCAACCGATTAGTACTTTGTTCATGGGGTTACCCCGTGTTTGGTTGATTTTGGTGATGACCGTAGTGGCTGACGCGCATCGTGACAACTACGGCCCGTCCGCACAAGGCCTCTAAAGGCTTCTTGGCCCCCGGCTTATGGTGCGTGCGCGACGCACTGCTCGGGACAGCCGTCTCAACGCGGCGTACCATGGCGGCCGGTCGAGAGCGGCCGATCCTTCGGGGAACCCTATGCGATTCGTAGCCTATTGCGCGGCATTCGCCTTACTCGCCGTTACGTTGCCGTCGGCGGCGCAGCAGAAGGTGCCGATGAACAACGGCACGCCGGTCGCGCCGACCGGCATCGTCGTGCCGCCGCTGCCCGACCAACCGGTCGTGTATCACACGGCGGAGGGCCAGGACATCCGCGTTTCGATCTACGTGCGTGGGCTCAAGCATCCGTGGAGCCTCGCGTTCCTGCCGGGAGGCGAGATGCTCGTGACCGAGCGCGGCGGCCAACTGCGCATAGTGCGCGGCGGCAAGCTCGATCCGCAGCCCATTGCCGGCGTCCCTGCGGTGCAGGCCGTCGGGCTCTCGGGACTGTTCGACGTCGCGCTGCATCCGAATTTCGCGCAGAACCGCTACGTCTATCTCAGCTACAACAAGCCCGGTGAGCCGCGAGCGGGACTCGGGCTCGCGCGCGGCGAGCTCGACGGACGCGAGCTCAAGAACGTCCGCGACATCTTCACGACGTCGGACACGAGCAGCGTGTCGCGGCTCGCGTTCGGTCGCGACGGGATGCTATACGTGTCGACATTCGGCAGCATCGGCAACGGCGCGCAGGACCCCGGCAGCCTCGCCGGCAAGGTCCTGCGGCTGCGCGACGACGGCACGGTGCCGAACGACAACCCGTTCGTGGGCAAGACGGGGTACAAACCGGAGATCTTCACGCTCGGGCACCGCAGCACGCTCGGCCTCGCCGTCCACCCCGCGACGGGTGCGGTGTGGGAGAACGAGAACGGCCCGAACGGCGGCGACGAGATCAACGTGCTCAAGCCGGGCGCGAACTACGGGTGGCCGCTCGTGAGCTTGGGACGGACGTATCCCGGCCCGTGGCAGTCGCAGGGTTTCTCGCGCGAAGGCTTCGAGGATCCGATCGTGTATTGGACGCCTGCGATCGCGGTATCGGGATTGGCGTTCTACACCGGCGACAAGCTGCCGAAGTGGAAAGGCGACGTGTTCGTCGGCGCGATGCGCATGGGTGAGATTCCGGGCACCGGCCACCTGCAACGCATCCTGTTCAACGAAAACATGGAAGAGCTGCGCCGCGAGATGCTGCTCGTCGACTGGCATCAGCGGATTCGCGACGTGCGGCAAGGGCCCGACGGACTCCTTTATCTACTCACGGACGAGGACGATGGCGCCATCCTCCGAATCGAGCCCGCGGGCTGAAGGCCTGCGCGTCGGGAGCATCGTGATCCCGGAAGCGGAGATCGAGCTCACGGCCACTCGCGCCCAAGGGGCGGGCGGGCAGAACGTCAACAAGGTGTCGAGCGCCGTGCATTTGCGCTTCGACGTGCGCGCCTCGCGCGCGCTGCCGGACGCGGCGAAGGAGCGACTGCTCGCGCTGCGCGATCATCGCGTGTCGTCGGACGGCGTCGTCGTGATCAAGGCGCAGCAGCACCGCAGCCAGGAACAGAACCGCCTCGCCGCCTACGAGCGCCTCGCGGAGCTCGTGCAGCGTGCGTTGTTCGTGCCGAAGCGCCGCAAACCGACCAAGCCGACGCGCGCGTCGAAGCTCAGGCGCCTCGAGGACAAGACCCGCCGCAGCCGCTTGAAACAGACGCGCACCCGGCTCGACGAGTAGCACGGTTTGACGCGCCGCTTCGATCTGATCATCTTCGATTGCGACGGCGTCGTGGTGGACAGCGAACGCATCGTGCTCCCTGTTTTCAATGATTTCATCGCGGAGCTCGGCGTCGCTTTGACACCCGGGATCAATGAGCAGTTTCTCGGGCGCACGCTCGCAGATTGTCTGCGGATCGTCGCCGAGCTCACGGGGCGCACGGCGCCCGAAGGGGCGCTCGATCGCTACCGCGAGCGCCGCGATCAGGTGTTGCGAGAACAAGTGAAGGCCGTCGACGGCGTTCGCGAAGTGCTCGAGAGCTTAGTCGTGCCGTACTGCATCGCGTCGAGCGGCGATCACTCGAAGATGCGCGCGACGCTCGGCGGGACCGGTCTGCTGCCGCTGTTCGCGGGCAAAATTTTCAGCGCGACGGAGGTCGCGCGCGGTAAGCCCGCTCCCGACGTGTTTCTGTTTGCGGCGCGGCAGATGGGCGTCGCTCCGTCCGAGCGCACTGCCGTGATCGAGGATTCGATCAATGGCGTGCTCGCGGGACGTGCAGCAGGGATGACGGTATTCGGCTACGCGGACTTGATCGCTGCCGAGCGGCTCGCCGCCGCGGGCGCCCACGCAACGTTCACGCACATGAGCGAGCTGCGCGGGCTGCTCATTTGAGCGGCGCGGTCCTCGGTAAGCTGGAAGAGCGCGAGCTCAGTGCGCCTCGCGCGGGTCGGCGCACGTTCGGCACAGCGTGCGGGGCTTGTGCCGCGGAGAGATCAGTTGCGGCACGCTGCGGCGGACGCCGCGGCTGAAACAGCGGCTACAGAGCAGCAACGCGGACCAGTGCGCGAGCAAGCGCCGATCGATCGAAGAATTCGCCGGAAGCAACTGCAACGTCCATGGTGCGACGATGGCAGCGTATTGCGCGTCGCGCAGCGCATCTGTGGTGTGTCCCACAATTCACTGAGCGCGTCGCGCGACGCGCTTCACGATGCGGCGCGCCCGCGCCGTAGACGCGGCGGCGCGGGCGGAATCGGGCTAGCTCGCGGTCGCGACGATCCGATCGCGCTGGGCGATCAAAGTCGCGTTGGTGAACTTGGGGACGTCGGCGCGCAGGGCCGGCTGATGCTTCGCGTTGGCGGCATCGAACGCGGCCGGGTCCGCGATCCAGATCGTGATCGTCGCGACGTAGGGCGGCGCGGCGCCGTCCGGGCCTGGCACGCCGCGGCGCAGCTCGAACCGGCTGATCGATTTGCCGTACAGATCCATGATCCTCGGCATGTGCGTCTTCTCGTAGTAGCCGAAGTCGAAGCGCACGTCGGCGCCGCTCTGGTAAACGATCGTCATGCACTCTTGGCCCGCGCTGCCTTGTGCGTCCGCGCGCATCGGTGCGCCGGCAGCGAGCGTCGCCGCAATCCCCGCTGCGGCAGCCGAGCCCGCGCCGAGCAGCAGCGAGCGGCGGTCGCAGTGATTTTCCCCGAGAGTGGCGGTTCCGTATATCTCGTTCATTGTTGTGACCTCGTCGAGTGGCTTGCGGTCCGTGCACCCGACGGACACCGGGCGATCCTCCGCCGCGTCTCAAGCGGCAAGTTCGGAGGCGCGCGGGGAATACTAAACCAGGTCTCCAAAAGAATCTCGCGCCGCGTGCCCCTCGGCGCGCGGCGCGAAACGAACGTTCGATGCGGGCCTTAGTTCTTTAGCTCGCGGCGCGCGTCGTTGACGCCGTCGCGCACGTCGTCGACTGCGTCGTCGACCTTGTTGCCGGTCGTTTCGCCGCCATTGCGCAGGTCCTGGACCGCTTCGTCGACTTCTTCGCCGGCGCGTTCGAGCGGACCCGGCTTATCGCAAGCCCACAGCGGCAACAGCAACATCATGCCGTAGACGATTTTCATGTTCACTTTCATACAGTCTCCCTTGATCTACCTGAATCAGCGCGTTAGCGCGGGGCGTGTGGGCCGCGAAACGCGGCCCACACGCGCTGCACTTACTTGCTTTCGCTCTCGTCTTCTCTGGAAGGCGAGGGCTGCTTCGAAATGCCTTCGCGACGACGGCGCTCGTCTTCTTGTTGTTGCTGATTACGACGGTCGTGCTCTTTGCTGCGATCCGGTTGCTGTTGCTCGCCCATTTCCTTCTCCTTTGGTGATGAACTCCGGACGCATCCACGTCCGTCGCTGAGGACGGGTGCAACTCCCATGCCACGAACCTATGTAGGACGTGTAAGCCACGTCGCACGCGGGTTCGCGGGAAGTTGCAGTCGATGCACGCGCGCGCGCGTTAGCGCGTCCCGTCGCATTTCTTGCGCCTGCATTCTTCTTTCTGCTATCCGTCCGTCGTTCCTCCGCCTTTGGAGAAATCTCGATCGACGCGTGCTGCGCACGGCGAGCGCGTGGCACGCAACTTGCTCCCTGCGCTGATACTCGCGAGCCGAACAAGTCGAGCGCGCGAAAGGAGCGATACATGAGAAGCGAGAAGAGCATTTCGTCGAGTCTATTCGCGGCGACATTGTTGCTCGGTGCGTTGATGGGCTGCACGCCGCAGTCGAACGGCGCGAACGACATCGCCGATGAAGTCGGCAAGGCGCTCGATCCGACTCCGGAATACGTCGATCGCCCCGCCGAGGAGCCGCAGAAGCCGCAGTAGCGCGCCGTTCGATCAATCACGCCAGCGGAAAGGAGATCGTCATGTCAAACGTCGTTCTGTCCGCGGACACGCTCGCAGGGGACTCCGTGTTCAACGGCGCCGGTGAAAATCTCGGCAAGATCGAGGACTTCATGTTGGACGTAGAGTCCGGGCGCATCCGCTATGCGGTGCTTTCGTTCGGCGGAGTGCTCGGCATCGGCAACAAGCTGTTCGCGGTGCCGGCCGAGGCGCTCACCGTAGACACCGAGCGCAAGTGCCTGATACTCGATGTCGACAAGGAGCGGCTCCAAAACGCACCGGGGTTCGACAAGGACAATTGGCCGAATTTCGCGGACCCTACGCTCGGCCGCGAGATCTACGGCTACTACGGGCGCAAGCCTTACTGGAATTGAGGCGCTAGAGAATCGAGCGCCCGGTCCGCGTCGGACCGGGCGGCTCGAGCGGAGCCAGATCGTCCACCATTGGTATTGAGACCCGGCCTACGAGCAGACGCGACGACTAGTCGCGATCGTCGTCGTGCCGATCCTTGTGCTCAGCGGCTTCGTGGCCGATAGCGGCGCCCGCGACGCCTGCGGCGACCGGTGCGCAGCCGAACTGCGTCGCGATGGTCACTCCGAACAAGAACGCGAGAATGTAACGTTTCATCATTGCTGTCCCTCCTGTACGTGAGCTAGTGCAGCAATGTCCGTGCCAAGGTTCCGACTCAGGGCAGCCACTTTTCGAGTAAGTCGTGCCCGAACACCCAGTAGTGCAGCGCGGAACCGAGCACGGCATGCGAGCACGCGATAGGGACTAGCGTTCGCCAGCGATAGTAGATGAGCGACCACACGGTTCCCGCAATCAACACGACGGCCATCACGGGCCACCGTGGAAAGTGGACGCTCGAGAACGCGAGGGCCGTGAACGCGATCGCCGCCGGCAGCGGTACGAGGTGCAGCAACCGAGCAAGCAGATAGTTCTGAAATATGTATTGCTGCAGCAATGCCCACGGAAAATACGCCGCGATCGCGATCGCGATGTGCCAGTTCGCTAGACGCGCTCCGAACGGCGTCGTGTTGGCGCCGAGGAGCTCGCTGCCGCCGGCGAACGCGCCGACCCCCGCCAGCACGACGAGCGCGATGGCCGTGAACGCGGCGCTCGCGACCCACGCATCACGCGTCGAACGCGACGCGTGGCCGTCGTGCGCGCCGGCGGTCCAGAGCGACGCGCTGCGGCGCGCACTGAACGCGATCAACGCGACGGCGGCGATCGCGAGCGCGAAATCGAGGTACGGCGGACGCACGCGAAACGTCGCGACGAACACGATTGCTGCGATCCCGATCGCGGCGAGCTCGAGTGCGACGAACCTGCGGGCGCTCATTGCGGTGCAGTCTACTCGCGGTCGCGCGTGTTGCGGTTGCGTCATAGCGGAAGCGAAACACGCGGCCGCAATTTGCAAAAACCGAATTGCTATCTGTTACGGCGGGGTTGACGGGGCGCGGATCGACGGTGCGCGCGTGCAGGCCGTCGAGGGTCGCGCAACGGTTGTAACAACGTACTCGGCGCGTGGCACGAAACCTGCACCCATCGCGACGTGGAACACGAATCGCATGAATCGAGGGAGCGACATATGGACAGCAAACTCATGAGGAATGTCCTCGCCGGTTGTGCAGCGGTGCTCGCTGCCTCCGGTTGCGCGGGCAGTTCCGAGCGCGCGGACGCCGGTGCGTACCGCGACAGTCTCGTAAAGGCCGAGGCGAGCGTCGACGCTGCAGAGAAGGCGGGCGCCTACGAGAGCGGCAGCGCCGATCTCAATCGGGCGCGCGAGAAGCTCGCTGCGGCGCGCAAGGCATCCGAAGCAGGGGACGAGGAGGTGGCACAGCGGCTGGCGATCGAGGCGGATCTCGATGCCGACGTGGCGTCTGCAACCGCGCAAAACCAAGAGCTGCAGGACGCGTTGTCGGAGCTCCAACAGAGCATTCGCACGCTGCAGGACGAAGTGCGCCGCAACGAGCAACGCCGCCTTGGTCGTCTCTAATGGGGCACGGAGGAAACAATGAATAGTCGAATCAGAACAGGACTGCTAGCGGGCGCTATCGCGGCGATTTGCGGATGCAGCTCGCTGCCGGATCGCGTGGACACGCTCGAGCGGGCGCGCACCGACGTGCGTACGCTCGAACAGGACAAGCTTGCGAACGAAGTCGCGGCGACGGAGCTCGCGGCGGCGCGCAAGGCGATCGAGCAGGCGGACGACGCATACGCGAGCAAGGAACCGCTGGACGTCATCGAGCACCAGGCGTATGTCGCGCAGCGCTATGCGGATATATCGAAACAGCGCATCGCCGCGGGACATGCGAAGGAGCAGCTCGCTGCCGGCGAGCTCGAGCGAAGCCGCGTGCTGCTCGAATCGCGCGAGCGCGAGGCCGACGCGCTCGCAGAGCAAAATCGTGCTGCCGAGCAGCGCAATTCGGACCTTCAGGAGCAAGCCCTGGCGGCGCAAACTGAGGCGGACGCTGCCGCGGCGCGCAGTCGCGACCTCGAGGGGCAGTTGTCCGATCTGCAAGCGAAAGAAACCGAGCGCGGCCTCGTGCTGACGCTCGGTGACGTGCTATTCGACACGGCGCAGGCGACGCTGAAGCCAGGCGCCGCGAGCACGGTCGATAGGCTTGCACAGTTCATGCGCGACTACCCGGACCGGCACGTCATGATCGAAGGTCATACCGACTCGCGCGGCAGTGACGAGCTCAACCGCGATCTTTCGGAGCGCCGCGCGGACGCCGTTCGCGACGCGCTCGTGGAACGCAACATCGACGCACAGCGAATTCGGTCGGTAGGTCTCGGAGAGGCCTATCCCGTCGCGAGCAACGATTCGGACGCTGGGATGCAGCAGAACCGGCGTGTGGAGATCGTGATCTCCGACGAGCGGGGCGCTTTCCCGGCCGGCGCGGAGCGTACGGCGTCAGCGAGACGTTAATCAGGCTTCCGAGGGATCGGCTATCCCGCCAAGGTTTATCTCTCCCAAACCACGGCCGTCCTTCGGGATTTCCCCCGCCGCGCAGCAACCCCGCTGCGCGGCGGGGGTTCCTTACTCAGCCTAGGACAGCAGCGATGCGAGCGCGCTCTGAAGCCTCACGACGTCGATCGGTTTTGCGAGATACGCGTGCACGCGTAGGTCCTGCGTACGGCTGCGCAGCTCCGGTAGCGAGTGCGCCGTGAGAAAGATCACCGGCACGCCGGAATCGGTTTGGATGATCCGCGCGACATCGACGCCGTCGATGCCGGGCAGGCGCCAATCGCAGATCAGCACGTCGGGATGAAATTGCGAGGCTTTCGAAATCGCCGTGTCGCCGTCGGGCGCCGTCTCGAGCACATAACCCTGGCTCGACAGTAGCAGCGCGAGCGCATCGCGTGCATCGGCGTCGTCCTCGACCAAGAGAACCCGTTGGCCCATCCCATCCCCCCTATCCGCGAATCCGTCAGTTCGTGCGGCGGCGCTCGGTCGTTGCGGTCGCCTGTGAGCTCGGTAGCATCACCGTGAACACGCAGCCTTTCCCCGGTCCCTCGCTGCGCGCGGCGAGCGTTCCGCCGTGACCTTTGACGAGATGCTCGGCTATGGCCAACCCGAGCCCCAAACCCTTGTGCGACTGCTTCGTCGATTGCGCGCGCCAGAAAGGTGTGAACACGCGCTGCAGATCATCGGCGCTCAGGCCTGCGCCCGTGTCCTCGACCTCGATCGCGACCCCGCCTTCCGTCGGTCGCACCTTGAGCTCGACGCGCCCCTCCGGCGGTGTGTTCGAGAACGCGTTTTCGAGCAGGTTGTTCAGCACCTGCATCAGGCGCTCGGGATCGACGTCGAGCACGTGCCGCTCCTCGGCGGGATGGTACGCGAACCGCACGTTGCGCGCTGCGGCCATCAGCTGCCAAGTCTCGGCGTTGCTGGCGATCAGTTTCGTGAGTTCGTGCGGTTCGCGATGGATCTCGATGCCGCCCGATGAGATCTTCGCCGCGTCGATGAGGTCGTTCACGAGCCTCGTCTGGATCTTGAGATTACGCTTGATGGCATCGACCGCCTTCCCGGACTTGTCGGACAGAGGCCCGAGCGCGAGCACGTCGAGCCACATCGTGCAGGCGTTGAGCGGCGACCGCAGCTCGTGTGTGATCGTCGCGAAGAACACGTCCTTCACTTGATTTGCGCTTTCCGCATCCTTGCGAGCTTGCGAGGCTTCCGCGAGGAGTTGGAGCCGCGCCATGGACGCGAGCTGCTCGGTCGTGACGTCCTCGAGCACGCCGACGAGGTGCACCGCGTCGTCGCTGCCGGGAACCACGCTGATCGACAAGCGGCCCGAAAACACAGTCCCGTCGCGGCGTTTGCTCGGCACTGTCACCGTAGCGTTGGAGTTCGACGAGAGGGCCGTCGCGAGCTGCTGCGCCGCGGGGTCATCCGGCGTCGGGTTCACGAGGAAGTCGCACCGCCGGCCGAGCGCTTCCTTATGCGAGTACCCCGTGAGCTGAGTGAAGGCGTCGTTGACATACACGATCGGCCGTTCCGGCTCGCTGCCGTCGGCGATGAATATCCCCTGCTTGGTCGTCGCGAGCGCGCGATCGCTGAGCTCGAGTCGGTCTTCCATGCGCCGCAGCGAAAGCGCGGCAACGGCGATCACGAGGCCGATGGCGATCGTGGTGCCTGCCGCCGCGATCGCGATCGCGACGCGCGCAACGCCGAATATCTGGTACGCCTGGACCGCCAGTGCGCCGATCAGGAGGGGGATCAGGACCGCGGCCGGGAACAGCCAGCGAACGTGCGTGCCTACGAGCGTGTGGCCGGTTGCTATGCTCGGCAAGCCGTATTGCGGATTCAGCGCAACGATGCCGGCCGCGAGTAGCAGCGATGCGATCGCGGCGAGCACGGAGACCGCAGAGCTCGCCGCGAACGGCCGGTATAGGAGCGGCGCGCCGTAGAGATAGCCGAGCAGTGCGAGCAGCCCGATGATCCCGACGCATGTCGCGAGCACGCGCGCGACGGTGCGGCCTCGCACCGTGGCGGCGCGCTCTGCGAAGAGCGCGCAGGTCGCAAGCACGAAGCACACGGCTGTGAGCGCCGACATTCGGCCGGGCGCCACCGTCTGAAACTCGTTCGGCCCGGCCGCGACGAGCAGCTGGTCGATGCCGAGATCGATGCCCGCCGCATATTCGACGAGCGTCGCGGCGCCGATCACGAACGCGGCGGCTTCGAGCAGCCAGCGAGCGGCGTCGCCGCCGCGCGGGCGCGTGGCGGCGAGGAGCAGTGCGCTGCCGAGGCAAACGAGCGCGACAGCCGCGTTTGCCTTCGTCGAGACGAAGCGCGGTGAAAAGCTGCGCAGGATCTCGATGTCCTGGAACCAGCCGATCAGTACCGCGATCCCAATGGCGCACACGGATGCGCCGGCGATCAGTGGAACACTGCGGATCCACGCGGGCAGCAGCAGTCGGGGCCGCTCGGTCATCCGCCGGATTCTGCATCCCGCGCTCGGGGAGGGTCAAACCAAAGCTGCATTGGCACGAAATTTGGAATGACTTCCCGAGAAATCACCCTCTCCGCCCCAGTGTCGGGCGGAGGCGCAGGTCATGGCGAGAAGTTGGGGACGAGGAGCTGGATGGCTTGTGGGCGGCGCGCTGCTCGCAGTCTTGTTTTTCGTGTGGGACGGTACGGATCTTCCTCCGCCGGTCGCACGTGCGAACACGCGAACGGACGCACCGGTGGTCGTCGGCCGGCGCGGCGAGGTCTCCGGGGCGGAAGCCGAACGAGCGATCGCTAGCTTCGCGGAGCGCAGCGCGTCGCCGGCGACCGTCCGCGCGTTGATCGACGAGATCGGGGAGCTCGGCGACGAGCCGCTGTACGAGGATAACAGCGTCGAGCTGCTGATCGACGGGCCGAGCACGTATCGCGCGATGCTCGACGCCATTCACGCGGCGAAGGACCACGTTCACCTCGAGACTTATATCTTCTCGAGCGACGACGTCGGGCAGCAGTTCGCCGACGCGTTGATCGAGAGGCAGCGCGCGGGTGTCGCCGTGCGTGTGCTCTACGACGCCGTTGGGAGCATCGACAGCACACCGGAGTTCTTCCAGCGCCTCGAATCGGCGGGCGTCGATCTGCAGGTATACAACGCGCTCGATCCCGCCGACCCCCTGAGCGTCGCAAGCCTCGCGACGCGTGATCATCGCAAGATCTTGGTCGTCGATGGACGCGTCGGGTTCACGGGCGGAATCAACGTGTCCTCGAGCTATTCGAACAGCTCCGGCGGCGCCGCGAAGAAACGCAATCGCGTCGCCAGCGGCTGGCGCGATACGCATATTCTGATTCGCGGCCCCGCGGTCGCGGGCTTGCAGCGGCTGTTTCTTGCGAATTGGCGAGCGCAGGGGCACGAGCTCGCGGACGAGAGATCCTTCTTCCCGAGGCCCGCCGGGCGGGGTAGCGAGCTCGTGCAAATCCTCGAGGCCAGCGGGGGCGAAGGCGAGTTCTCGGCGATCTACCACGCCTATCTACGCGCGATGGAGCTCGCGACCGACCGCATCTGGATCACCCAGGCATACTTCGCGCCCGACGAGCGTTTCGTTGCGACGCTGCGCGCCGCCGCGCGCCGCCATGTCGACGTGCGGATCATTCTTCCCGGCGTGTCCGATATCGGCATTGTGCTTTATGCGTCGCGCAGCCGTTACGGCGAGCTGCTGCGCGAGGGCGTCCGGCTCTACGAGTCGCAGGGCACCGTGCTGCACGCGAAGACCGCGGTCATCGACGGTGTCTGGTCGACGGTCGGGTCGAGCAACCTCGACTACCGTAGCTTCCTACACAACGACGAGGTGAATGCAATAGTGCTGGGACAGGGGTTTGCGGGCCGTATGGAGAGCCAATTCCTGGTGGATGCCGAGGCCGCGAAGCCCGTGGTTCTTGAGGACTGGCGCCGCCGGCCGGTCTCCGACCGAGTACTCGAAACCCTGAGCGGATGGATCGACACCTGGCTATAGCGCAGACCCGGTATAGAATTGACCCGTTTATCGCACCCATTCCTGGAGCGCCGACACATGGCGAAGGTATTGCTCGTCGATGACGAGCCCGATTTCGTTGCGGCTGCGATCGCGATGGTGGAGCTGCACGGCCACACCGTCGACTCGGCAGCGCGCCTCGAGGACGCCCGGCGGATTCTCGCCACCAGCGTCCCCGACGTGCTTTTGCTCGACCTCATGCTGCCGGACGGCAATGGCCTCGAGCTGCTCGAGGAGCTGCGCGACAGCGCCGTGAAGCGCGTCGTTTTCATTACCGGTCACCCCGGGATCAAGTCGCTCATCAAGAATCTGAGCGGGCCATCGGTCTCCTACCTTACGAAGCCGATCGACAGCCGCGAGCTGATCGCGCTGCTGCAAGGACGTCGAGGCGGGCGAGCGACCGGACGACGCGGGGAATGGCGCGGAGTCGAAGCACTTCGGGCTGCTGATCGGCGAATCGGGTCCGATGCAGGCCGTGTATCAACAGATCGAAAAGGTCGCGCGTACCCAGAGCCCCGTGCTCGTGCTCGGTGAGACCGGCACGGGCAAAGAGCTCGTCGCTGAAGCGATACATCGGGCGAGCGGCCGCTCGGGGCAGTTCGTAGCGGTGAACTGCGGGTCGTTGTCGCGCGAGCTCGCGGGCAGCGAGTTGTTCGGACACGAGAAGGGGAGCTTCACCGGCGCCGTGCGGCGCCATCTCGGCTTCTTCAAGCGTGCGGATTCCGGCACATTGTTCCTCGACGAGCTCGCCGAGATGCCGATCGATCTGCAGCCGCACTTCTTGCGCGTGCTCGAGACTGGCGCGGTGTTGCCGGTGGGCAGCGAGAAGGAAGATCAGGTAAACGCCCGAATCATCGCCGCGACGAATCGTGACCCCAAGAAGGCGATCGCGGAGAGGTCGCTGCGCGAGGATCTCTATTACCGGCTCAGCGTGTTCCCGATCGCGTTGCCGCCACTGCGCGAGCGCACGGCGGACATTCCGTTGCTCGTCGAGCACTTCCTGCGCGATTCGCTCACGGCTGGGGGCGCGCAGCGCGCTTTTTCTGCAGTGAGCCTCAAGCGCATGCAGGCCTATCACTGGCCCGGCAACGTGAGGGAGCTCAAGCACGTCGTGCAGCGCGCTTCGATCATGTCGGATCCGGACTTGGAGGAGCTCGACTTGCCCGATCGCTTCGAGAGCCCGTTCGGCGAGCCGGAAGCGCGCCAAGGCCTCACGATCGGCCGCTCGATCCGCGACGTAGAGCGCGAGCTCATCATGCGCACGCTCGAGCACCTCAACGGGGACAAGAAGGCCGCCGCCGAGACGCTCGGCATCAGCCTCAACACGCTCTACAACCGCCTGAATGCCTACGAAGGCAAGGGCCCGCCTCTCTGATTCGCGGCGGTGCACGAGCACCGCCGCCCACGACGTCCCATCGCGCTTCGACCTACCCTGCACGCCAGGCGCGCTGCAGGGTAGCGAAGCCTGCGCGTGCATCTCGTTTCTCAATTCTGCGCGCGCTTTTTCCATCCGCGACGCTCGCAAAACCGCGCCGTTATTGCGCTTCGGGCTGGCATGTCCTTTGCACGAATATCCCGACGATCAGTTTTGCGACGAGAAGGAGCAAACATGAATTGGGATCGAGTCGAAGGGCAGTGGAAGCAGCTCAAGGGCAGAGCCCAGCAACGCTGGGGCAAGCTTACGGACGACGACTGGGATCTGATCGAAGGCAAGCGCGAAGAGCTCGTGGGCAAGGTCCAGGAGCTGTACGGCAAGCAACGGGATCAGGCCGAGCGCGACGTCGATGAGTGGACGCGCGGGATGAATTGAGAGGGATTGCCATGCTCATCCGCGGCGAAGTCTCACACTGGAGGAAGGTGTATGAGGAAATATCTAGCAACTGCGGCGTTGCTAGCGACGATGTCGCTAGGCGCCATGCAAGCGTTTGGCGCCGAGAAGGGCGCGCCGAAAGACGGTTGGATTACGGGCAAGCTCGAAGCGACCTACGCTCTTAATCGCCATCTGAACGCGTTCACGATCAACACCGAAACCACGAACGGCGTAGTGCACCTCACGGGCAACGTCGAGAGCGACATCGATCGCGACCTCGCGGGCGAGCTTGCGAAGGGCATCGAGGGAGTGGTATCGGTCGACAACGACCTGGCGATCAAGCCGAACTCGCGCCACGACGCCCACACCGCCACGGGCACGACACGGCCATTCAACGTGTTCGTCGACGACGCGACCACCACGGCAATGGTAAAGACGAAGCTCCTGGCCAACGCGAATACCAAGGGCCTGAAGATCGACGTCGATACGCGTGGCGACACCGTGACGTTGAGCGGCGAGGTTGCTTCGTCCGAGGAGAAGCAGCTGGCCGAGGAGCTGGCGCGCAACACCGGCGACGTGAAGCAGGTGCGCAACCAGCTCGTTGTGAAGCGGGCGGGGTAGGCACGCCTCGACGAGCCTGCGGATTTCTCGATGGGCGACTCACGCCGGCAGGAAGCTGCCGGCGTTCTTTTTTGGGCGATCGGTCCGGTAGAGCGTCCCCCCCGCGCAGGAATTGGAATACTCGCTGCGAAAAGATCGAGACTCCCACGGTCGCCGTGCGTCGAACGGGGCTTGGGCCATAGGGGGGCGCGCGTGGTATGGGACTTGCACCTAAATCAGCGGGATAGGCAGTAATAGTCTGTACGAGGAGTCACAAATGATCGGTTGGGCAGTCACGTTTCTCATCGTCGCGCTGGTCGCGGCGGTGCTGGGGTTCAGCGGAATCGCGGGTGTCGCGACCAACATCGCCTGGATTCTGTTCGTGGTCGGGTTGATCTTGGCCGTCGTGTTCGCGTTGTTCGGTAGACGGGCCGTCTAGGGCTGAGCCGACCGCCGGAGCGATGCCGCAGTGGATCGCTCCGGCCGGTTCTTGAGGCCGATGGTTCACCACGTCACCACAGGTTCCCCCACGTACGGCGCGCGCGCCGACCCGGCCGCCGCGGAAGCGGCGCGCCGCGGCAGCGCGGCGCCGCTCGCGACGCCAGCCAAGGTGCTCGTGGCGGACGACAATGTCGACGCCGCCGTGGGCCTAGCGATGTTTCTCGAGGCGCTCGGCTACGATGTTCGCACCGCGCACAACGGTCCCGCCGCGCTCGAGCTCGCGCGCCGCTGGCATCCCCAAGCGATCTTTCTCGACATCTCGATGCCGCTGATCGATGGCAACGAGGTGTGCCGCAGGCTCCGCCAGGAGAGCTGGGGCAAGGAAGCGCTGATCGCGGCCGTCACGGGCTTCGGAATGCCGGAAGACCGCAAGCGGTCGTCCGAGTCCGGCTTCGACTACCACCTCGTGAAGCCCGTCGATCCGCGCTCGATCATCAAGCTTCTGCAATCTTTGTGAGTCGTTCCCAACTCTGACGGTTTCGCGTCGTAGGTGTGCGCGACAACGGCGCGCGGCCCGGAGGGTTGCGTGGCACGGTTCCTGCACCACGACGAGCGAACTTTTTTTCTATTCGACACGGAGGTACGGACATGACACAGACACGCACTTCGGCACGCAACAGCAGTAACGACAATCCGACGACGGACCGGCTCGCGGCGATGGCCCACGATACGGTCGATCGCGTCGCCGAGTCGGCCAACTACGCCGAGAAGGAAGTTCGCGGAGCGGCGAGCCGCGCGGCGGAACAGGCGAAGGAGATGCAAGAGCAAGCCATGGCCGCGGCGGACGAGAACGTCAAGAAGGCCCGCTCCTATATCGAGCAAAATCCGTTGACGAGCGCGGGAATCGCGTTTGCGGCGGGAGTGATCATCAGCGCGCTGATTCGGCGCTGAGCGCCTGTCGAGAGCCGAGCTTCATATGCAGACGCAGGCCGCGGACGGCGTTCATACCGACCCCACGGGCCGTGTGGGCGAAGATCTCGTCCGCGCCGCACTGCAGCGCGCCCGCGACATCGTGGAGCTCGCGGCTGCGGAAGCTCGGCTCGCGGCGCTGAGCGGTCTCGCGATGCTCCTGCTCGTGATGATCGCGGCCGCGGCGCTCGTCGTGGCGTGGGTCCTCCTGGTCGCGTGTGGGCTATTCCTGTTCGCACAGATCGTCGCTCGGCTGGCCGATTCCCGCGCTGCTCATCGCGGTCGGGCACGCGGCGCTCGCGTACTACCTGTGGCAAGCCACCGTGCGGCTTAGCTGGAATCTCACTTTGCCGGAGCTCAGAACCACCTTGGTCGCCAAGGCAGGGGTCGGGAATGACAGCGGACCGCTGGTCGCCAGCCGATCTTAGTCAGCAACGCGTGGTCGTGAAGCGCCTCGCGCAACGAGCGGAGCTCAACCGGCTCCGCTGGATCGGGTCGCGGCGCGCTTTCGGCTCGCAGGTTCGTAGTCTTGCGACGTCTCCGTGGGTGCTCGGCGGGTGCTTCGCGCTCGGCTGGCTGATCGTGCGGCCCGGACCGCGCCGGCGCGGCGCGAGCGTCGCGGCGCGGCTGAGTGTGAGGCTGCGCAGGGCGGGCGCGTCACTGATTTGGCTCGCACATCTGTATAGAGAATTTCAAAGCGGCATCGCGGCGGGCGCGGCACTGACTGCTCGGCCGCGCGCAGCCGACCATGGGGCCGCCGCTGGGCTGCCGCACGAGGAGCGATAGATGTCGAACTATTCAATGCCAGCATTGCCATACAAATACGATGCGCTCGAGCCGCACCTCTCCGGAGAGCTCCTCGAGCTGCATTACTCGAAGCATCACGCCGCGTACGTGAAAGGCGCGAACGATACGCTCGACAAGCTCGCCGAAGCTCGCGAGAGCAACGAGTTCGATCACATCGGGCAGCTCGAGAAGAGCCTCGCGTTCAATCTTTCAGGCCACGTGCTGCACTCGATGCTCTGGAAGAACATGTCGCCGAGCGGCGGCGGAACACCGAGCGGGTCGCTCGCCAAGGCGATCGACCGGCACTTCGGCTCGTTCGACGCGTTCAAGGCGCAGCTCACGTCGGCGGCCGCGTCGATCCAGGGGTCGGGTTGGGGAGCGATGTCGTGGGAGCCGCTCGGCAAGCGGCTCGTCGTCGAGCAAGTATTCGACCACCAAGGCAACGTCGGGAATGGAACGCTGCCGATTCTCGTCGTCGATATGTGGGAGCACGCCTATTACCTGCAGTATCAGAACCGGAAGAACGAGTGGCTCGAAGGATTCTGGAGCCTCGTCGACTGGGCTGACGTTGCGGCGCGCTTCGACAAAGTGCGCAAAACGGATATCGGCCTCTAGCGTCCGCGCGAACTTACGAGGAGCACGATCATGTTGAAGGAACCCGGACAAGATTCATCCAAGCGCCCGATCGCGAAGGTGCTGCGCGAGCATCGCTGCGACCCGTTCGACGACGACACGCTGCAGCTGCAGAGCGAGCCCGCCAAAGTGCGGTTTCGTGTGCACAAGCATCAGGGCTGGTCGGACGACCAGACTCAGAAAGAGATCTAGGCGATCGAGGAGAAGCGCGTGGACGACACTGATGCCGAGCTTCTGCAAGCCTTGGTGCACGGCTTCGACCGCGCCATGCTCGTGAGCCGCTGCGGCGAGGGAATGCGCTCTCGTCCGACGATCGTCGCGAATACGGACGACAGCCGGAAGCTGTGGCTTCTCTCCGGCATCATCGGCGACCCGCTCGACGAGCTGAGCCAAGACCCGAACGTGAACGTCGTCATGCAGGACGGCATCCGCTTCTGCTCTGTAACCGGGACTGCTTGCGTGGCGCGTCCGACCGGCGACGAATCGATCTGGAACGATCAGCAGCGAGCCTGGCTCGCACAGAATCGGCGGCATGCGAGCGTCGTGCTCATCGAGGTCGCGCCTCAATACGCCGAGTATTGGGACCGCTCGGGGCTGCGCGGCCTGCGCTTCGACACTCCGCACTCGGCGGCCGCGCACGAGCGCGATTCACCGCCGAGACCGCCAACCGAAGACCCGTCGGCGTCGCCGCTCGGTAACGCCGGCGACCGCGCCCGAAACAACGTCATCAGCTTGGAGCTAGCACGATGGAAAAGATCAGCCATCTCGAGGGAATGATCCGCGGCATGCGGCCGCCGCCGGACTATTCGCGCTGGACGATCGAAGAGCTCAGGCAGTTCGCGCTGCAGCTGCGGGTGCGCGACGCGCGCAAGAAGAATCGCCGCGAGCTCGTCGAGCTGTTCGAATCGCACTGAGCGTCCTAACCTATTCGTGCCGTTGACGCACGCCCGCGTGCGCGACCCCTTCCGCGTCAACCAACGCGTGCGTGCCTGCGCCGTCGCGCAGCTCGCGTCCAAACGTCGCCGTGAAAATGTCGATGCTCGTGAGGAACAGGCCCGCGAGCACGGGGCCGATGATGATGCCCGTGACGCCGAACATCGTGATCCCGCCGAGCGTGCTCAGGAGGACGACGAGATCCGGCATCTGAGCCTCGTTGCCGACGAGGCGCGGGCGTAGGAGGTTGTCGAGGCTGCTCACGACGAGGGCACACCAAGCCGTCAACGCGAGCGCATGGCCGGTGTCGCCGCGGAGGAACAGCACGGCGGCGGCCGGCGCCCAGATGAGCGCGGTCCCGACCGAAGGCAGCGCCGAAGCCACCGCCATCACGATGCCCCAGAACACCGGACTCTCGATTCCGACCACGGCGAAAGCGATTCCGCCGAGCGCCCCCTGCAGCGTGCCGATGATCAGGATGCTCTTCAGGGTCGCACGCGTCACGGCGAGGCCTTTCTTGGCGATCTCCCGCTTGTCGTCGTCGAATAGCGGCGTGTACTCGTTGAGAAATGCGAGCAGTTGGGGTCCGCGCACGAAGAAATAGAACATCGCATAGAGCATGACGAATAGGTTCAGCAGGAAGATCACGGTGCTCTGCGTAGCCCGCGTCAACCTCTCGACGACGAACGTCCCGGTCTGCTTCACCACCTCCCCGGTGCGCTGCAGGACCTGAGCGCGGTACGGGATCCACGTCGGCACGACCCCCGAGATGTCCCGCAGGTCGTTCTTGCCGTCGACGAGCGGCGCTACGACCTCGCTCACGCGCACGGCTTCCTTCGCGAACACGCCGACGAGCACCGTGAGCGGCAACACCACGACGAGCAATGCAGCGAGCGTCGTCACTAACGCAGCCGGCGCCTCGCGCTTGTTCAGCCGGCGCCGGAGCTTCGCGTAGAACGGGAACAGCAAGCCGCTGAAGACGGCGGCGAGCACGAGCGCTTCGAAGAACGGTAAGACCATCCGCAAGAACAGCACCAAGAACAGCGCGGCGAGGATCAACGCGAACATCCGCCGCATCCGGTTCTTGCCGCCTGGGTCGTCGGCCGGACCGAATCCCGTTGTCACCATCGTCCGTCTACCTCGCGCGAGCGTGCTGTCGCAAACGCTTGGTGCAACTCTCGTGCCCGCGCGGACCGCGTGCTGGGGTGAGCTGGGGGATCGGTGGACGGCACCGATTGCAGAAACTGCAACGCCGCGCTGCATAGGTTGGAAGCGGAACTGCGATGCGGTCAGGGTCTGTGCCTATTGCGCCGGGCACGGAACTTGCTGTCAACAACTACATGAGTCCGAATGCTGCCATCGCCGTCTACACGTTGCTCGGAATCGCCGTAGTGCTGTTGATCTTCCTCGGCGCGCTCGCATTCGTGGATGCTGCGCGCAAAGGCAATCGGCAGTTCAAGTGGGCGTCGCGGGCGCCGCGCCCGGGAGACGATGCCTAGAGGCGCCGTTCGCTGCCGGCGAATATAGGGTCCGGCAGCGCGGGCGGCGTGCTCTCGTCGAATCCCGGGGATTGCGCGAGCGCATCGCGATCGACATCGAGCACGAAGCATTCGTTCTCGGTGTCGAGGTGCAAGGCGGCGAGCGGAACGGCGAAGGACTTCTTGGATAGGCCGAGTGATGACTTCGATGCGAGGACGGCATAGCGAACCTTCGCGCCGTCGATGTCGAGCATTAGGTCGTCGATTACCCCGAGCTTGTCGCCGCGCCGATCATAGACTTCGTACTGGCCGAGGCGCTGAAAGGACAACAGGATCGCCGACATAGCGAGTACTCCTTCAGGATCGATTTCATGAGACCAGGAGCAAGTTCTATGCCATACGCTACCCGTCGTATCGCCGACTCGTGCGTGCCGTTGCCGTGCTGGGATTTGACGTCCGCACGGTTGTCCGCGCGCGAGATCGATGCGCCGACAGCAGCGCCCGCGGCGCCGCCCATCGACGATAGCGCGACGGCGATCGACGAGCTCGCGTTCGTGCTCGCGACCGATCACTGGTCGGCGCTCGAAAAGATCTGGCTGCTCGAGCAGTGGCGCTATGACACGCTGTTGCTCGAAGTGGCGGGCGGCGAGGGCTTCGTAGCCGAGCCGAATGACGCTGCGCTGCTGCAGCAAATCAGCAAGGCGCTGCTGCAGCTCGGTCCGTATCAACCTCGGCTCTGACGGGGGCGATCACTCTCGGCAGAGATCGATACTGCCGCTCATGCTGTTCGCGCGCACGCGCGCGCTCGACGTGCCTTCGCGAAAGCGCTGCTTTCGCTGCGGACCGTTCGGTGCTTGGACGACCGGTGGTCCGAAGCAGCTTCTGATCGCGCCGCTGAACGACGAGAGGTCGTACTCGGCGGCGGCATCGCCCTTGAAACGCAGATCCACGCGACCGCTCGTGCTCGTGACGTCGACGCGTGCGTCGTCCGCCAGCGCTCCGCGCAAAGATACGGTGCCCGAGATCGAATTTGCCGTTACACGTTGCAGCTTGTCGGCGGTCACGTCGACGGAGCCGCTCACCGACTCCGCCTCCACCTGGCCTGCGAGCCCGGTGAGTCTGACGGTGCCGCTGATCGCTCGCGCTCGCGTGACGGCTTGCCGGCCGCTGCCGTGCGCCGTCACGTCGCCGCTCACGGAGTTGAGCTCGATGTCGGTCGCAAAGCCTGCCGTGTCGATCGTTCCGCTGACCGAGCGCAGCCGCTGCTCGCCCTCGATCCCCCGCACCGAGATGCTCGCGCTCACCGTGGCGACTTCGAGGTCGTGCGCTTGCGGCGCGCTGATCTTGAGCGAAGTGCCGCCGTCGTGCGAGCGCGAGTCCTGGCGCAGGATGACTTCGACCACGATCTGCTCGCCGACGGCACGCACGTCGAGCCGTTCGACGTTGTCCGCGAGCGTGCCCGACACGTGCACGCTCCGGCGGTTCCAACCCTCGATCTCGACCGAGCCCGCGATGTTGTGGACCTCGAGGCCGCCGCTCGGATCGGCGTCGATCTCCCGGTCGACCGGCGTCGCACCGAACGCGCAGGCGAGCGGCGCGGCCGCGGCGAGTGCGAGCGCGAGCGAAAGTCCTCGTGTCATCGGAATCATCCTCTCGAGTAAGCCATGATGGTTCGGCCGTATGCGTCGGCGAGTTGCAGCTCGACCTGATACGTATGCGTCCAAAGCTCGCGGAGCCCGGCGTTCGTGGGCTCGCTATCGATCGCCGCTTCGATACGCAAACGTTCGTCGCGCACGAGCGTGAGCTCGCGCTGCAGCGTCGCGGCCACCTCGTCGGAGACGACGGGAGAGCGCAGCATCCAATAGGCACCGAGCGCCGTGCTCCCCGGATCGCCGGCGCCGGCGCCGTCGACGTTCGGCGCGACCCGGACCGTGTCGTTGCCGCCGCCGTCGGGATGGTCGCGCACGGCGAGGGCGACGAGCACGCCAATCACGATGGCGGCAGCGGCGGCCGCGACACGAGCGCGCGCGTGCGGCCGCGGGGGCGCGGTTCGCAGCCGCGCGGCGATCTGCGGCCAAAGGTCGATGGGCGGCGCGATCTCCGTGGGCAGATCGCGGGCCCGTTCTTCGAGCGAGCGACGTGGCGGCGCGTCGAGCAGAGCCGCGATCCGCGGCCAGAGCTCGAGCGGGGGCTCGACATCGCGCGGCAGGCGGCGAACGAGCTCGTCGAGCTCGGTCGCGGTCGGGGCGTCGTGCTCGCGCGTCACTCGTCGCCTCCGTTGGATGCCGTGTCGAGGGCGGTGGCCGAATCGAGATCGCCCGTCGTGTCGCCGAGGCCCGGCAGCGCCGCGATCAAGAGCTTGCGGGCGCGGTGGTGCTGAGTTTTCGACGTGCTCACCGTGACGCGAAGCACACCGGCAATCTCTTCGTGTGTGTAGCCGTAGACCGCGCGCAGCACGAACACCTCGCGCGCGCGATCCGGCAGCCGTGCGATCGCCTGCTCGAGGTCTCGCAGCGTCGCGGAATCGTCGAGCGTATAGCGCTTCGCGGGATCGACTGCGCTCAAGTGGCGGTGCTCCACAGCGGCGTGCCGGCGCCGACCGAGCACCTCGTTCACGGCGATTCGGTGCAGCCACGTGGCGAAGCGGCTTTCGCCGCGGAACTCGGCGAGGCGCTGCCACGCGCGGACGAAGGTGTCTTGCGTGCAGTCCTGGGCCTCGGCGGCGTTGTGGGCGAGGCGCAGGCACAAACCGTAGACTCCCGGCGCGAGCGCTCGATAGAGCGTCTCGAACGCGTGCACGTCCCCGGTGCGCGCGGCGTGCAGCAGGGTTTGCTCGTCGAGCTCGGCGGCGGCCGTGCGGAAATCCGGTGTCGTGGCGTCGCTCATTCAGAGGGTTAGATGCGCGGGGAGCCTACAGGGTTGGACTTGGCGTTCAGTCTATGCGCGGCCTTGACCGCGTGGGAGCGGATTGCGTAGCGTCCGCGCGGGCACGGGTCGCGAGGAGTGACGCGTAGATGACCGTATGGGATGAGCTCGCCGCAGGCAACAACTGCTCGTTCGACGCGCCGCGCGCTGCACACACCGCCGACTGGGACGCAGTCGCGACGCTGCGCGCGGGGACGCTGTACCTACGTCACAACCAAACCTACCGTGGGCATTGCGTGCTCGTTTTCGATCCCCGCCACGCGACGCGGCTCGACCAGCTGTCGCCGAGCGAGTGGGGCGCATTCTCAGAAGATCTTCATGCCGCCGCTCGCGCAATCACCGCCGTCTGCGCGCCGGATCACGTGAACGTCGCTTCGCTCGGCAATCTCATGCCGCATCTGCATTGGCACATCGTGCCGCGTTACAAGAGCGACCCGCAGTGGGGACGGCCAGTATGGATGGCCGACCTGGCCGAGACCGATACGCGCTTGCCGGCCGCGGAGCGCGCAGCACTCCTCGCGGCTCTGCAGGGAGAGCTCGGACCGCAGCGCCGCGACTGAATCGTCGCGCGAATCGCCGGGCGCGGGAATTTCCGCGGACGTTCAGGTAATCTGCGCACCCCTTTTTGCGGACCGGTTGCGCTCATGGCCACCGCCCGTCTCGAGCACTGGCCGAAGCGCTCCGAATTCGTAGCGCTGCTGCGCCTCGCTGCGCCAATGGTTCTGATCCAGGTCGGCGCCATGCTCATGGGCGTCGTCGACACGATCATGGTCGGACGAGTATCGCCGACGGCGCTCGCCGCCGCGGCGCTAGGCAACACCTACTTCTTCGCGATCACCGTCTTCGGCATGGGCGTTCTGATGGCGCTCGATCCGATCATCGCGCAGGCGCTCGGTGCGCGCGACGATCTCGCGGTAGCGCGCGGGCTGCAGCGCGGCCTCGTGCTGTCCGTCGTGCTCGCGATTCCGATCGCGTTGCTGATGCTCACGGTCGAGCCGGTCCTCGCGTTCGCGGGCCAGCCTGCGGAGGTGATTCCGGACGCGGCGGGTTACGTCTACCGGATCATCCCGTCGATCTGGCCGTTTTACGCCTTTGTAGTGCTGCGCCAGACGCTCCAGGCGCATCACCGGACGGCCCCGATCGTCGTCACGATCGTCGCGGCCAACCTGCTGAACGCCGGGTTGAACTACCTCTGGGTGTTCGGCCATCTCGGCTTCCCGGCGCTCGGCGTGCTTGGCTCGGCGTGGGCCACGACGGTGAGCCGTTGGTGCATGGCGGGCCTGTTGCTCGCGCTCGGGTGGCGCGACGTACGCCGCTACGTCGAGCGCCGCGCGCCGAACCTCCTCGACCCGCGGCCGATCGGGCGGATGCTGCGGCTCGGATCGCCGATCGGCGCGCAGATGTTGCTCGAGGTCGGCGTGTTTGGCGCGGTCGCACTCCTAATGGGGTCGCTAGGCGTCGCTCAAGTGGCCGCGCATCAGGTCGTTCTGAACATCGCGTCGCTCACGTTCATGGTGCCGCTCGGCGTGTCGGGCGCTGCCGCGGTGATCGTGGGGCACGCCGTGGGTCGGGCCGATGTCGCCGCCGTGCGCCGCTCGACCTGGGCCGCGCTCGTCGTGGGGGCGGGGTTCATGGCCTGCATGGCACTGGTGTTGATCGGCGCGCCGCACGTGCTCGCGGGCGTCTACAGCACCGATCCGGCGGTGCTCGCGCTCGCGGTGCTGCTGCTGCCGATCGCGGGTGTGTTCCAGGTGTTCGACGGTCTCCAAGTAGTAGCGATCGGCTTGCTGCGCGGGCTCGGCGATACGCAGGTGCCTGTGATCGTGAATATCGTCGGCTTCTGGTGCCTCGGTATGCCCGTGAGCCTATGGCTCGGGTTCGGCCTCGGCTACGGCGCGGTCGGGCTCTGGTGGGGGCTCGTCGTCGGGCTCGTGATGGTCGCCGTGTTCTTGATCTTGCGCTTGAAGCAGCGCGAGTCGCGCGATCTCGCGCGCGTCATCATCGACGAGCAGGCGCGCCCGAAGCCCGACGCGAACGTTCTCGTCGATTGACACGAGCGTGCCGAAAGTGCTTGCGGGCCGATCGCGGCGGAGCTAGGATGCGCGCCCTATGAAAATCAAACGCGCCGCGAACATGCAATACGTACTCCACTGGAGGTGGACTGCCTGATCGTGCGCGTAGCAGGGCAGTCGTCAACCAACCGCGACTGCCGAACCTTCGAAACCCTGGTCAGGCAGCCGCCTCACCGGGGTTTTCCGTTTATGAGCGAGCAAAACGTCGAGAGCATCGTGATCCGGCGTGCCGAACCCGAGGATTATCGCGGGCTGCAGCGTATCCATGAGCAGCCGCGCGCGATCTTCGGGACACTGCAGCTACCGTATCCGTCCGCCCAGATGTGGCGTCAGCGGCTCGAGCAACGCGCGAGCAATCATTACGGTCTCGTAGCGTGCGTGCGCGAGCACGTGGTCGGCAGCCTCGGGCTCGTCGTGCCCGAGCGCTCCCCGCGCAGGAGCCATGTCGGCGAGATCGGCATGGCTGTCCACGATGAGTGGCAGGGTCGCGGCATCGGCTCGGCGCTCGTGAAGGCCGCGATCGAGCTCGCAGACCGGTGGCTCAATCTGCGCCGGCTCGAGCTCACCGCGTTCGCGGACAACGAGCGCGCGATCGGCCTCTACAAGAAGTTCGGCTTCGAGGTGGAAGGACTGCTGCGCCGCTACGCGTTTCGCGACGGTGCGTTTGTCGACGCGTACTTGATGGCGCGGCTGCGCTGAGCGGCCGCGCTTTGGAGCAACCGCTGCGCGGGTGATAACGCGCCACGGCGCAAGACCTCGCGCGTGCGGAGTGCGATACTACCGAGCGCCGGGAGGGCAACAACGATGAACCATAGCTGGGTTTGGGTCGCGATTCCGATCACTGCGATTCTCGCCGGTGTTTTGTCGACGTGGATTCGCGCCCGCCACGGCTATCCGCTCGATCATCGGCGCGGCTGGCGCCGTGGGGCCGAGGGAACCGATGACCGCGGGCACCGGCCTCGCGAGATCGAAGACTTGCAGGCCGCGGTGGCGTCGCGCGATGCATTGATCGCGAAGCTCGAAGAGCGCGTGCGCGTGCTCGAGAGAATCGCGACGGACAAACCGGCGGCGCTGCGCGACGAGATCGAGCGCCTGCGCAACTAGGCGTCGTCGCGAGCCGTCGCAATTCGGCCTCAAGCTTCGCAACCGAGTGCAGGAAGCGCCGTGCGCAGCGAGAGCGAACACCACAAGACCCTAGACGCCACGCTGCAGGCGGTGACCACGCTGCTCGATCGGCAGGCGCTCGTGAACCAACTCGTCGCGCGTACGGATACCCGCAAGCACGCGCTCGTTCAGTCGCTCGTCGAGCGGCAGCACGCCGTCGAGCTCGAGAAGAAGCTCAACGGCTTGCATCCGGCCGACGCGGCTTTCGTCCTCGAGAGCCTGCGACAGGATCAACGGTTGACCGCCTGGCGGCTGATCCACGCGGAGCGGCGCGGTTCGATCTTGCTCGAGCTCGCCGCGCCTATTCGCAGCACGCTCGTCGCGCTCGTCGAGGAGCCCGAGCTCGTGGCGCTCGGTACCCAGATGGAGGCGGAGGACTTCGCAGACCTCGTCCAAGACTTGCCGAAGGAACGCGTCGACGCCGTGCTCGCACGCCTCGACACGAGGGATCGCCTCGAAGTCCAGACGGTTCTGTCGTTTCCTCTCGACAGCGTCGGGGCCCTCATGCAGCTAGACACGGTGACCGTGCGTGCCGATCAGACGCTCGAAAGCGCGATCACTTCGCTGCGTCGGCGCGGGAGCCTGCCGCCGCAGCTCACGTCGCTATGGGTGGTCGATCGGGAAAACGTCCTGCGCGGCGTGCTGCCGCTCGATCGGCTGCTCGTGAACGACGGGGCGATGTCGGTGGCCGATGCGATGAATACCGAGCCCCTATATTTCCTCACGACGGATCCGGTCGACGATGCCGCCGAGGCGTTCGAACGCTACGACCTGATCGCGGCGCCGGTCGTGAACCTGCATCGCCAGGTCGTGGGCACGTTGCCGGTCGATGCCGTGCTCGACCGACTAAAGCAGGACTCCTTCAAACAGTCGCTGAGTCAGGTCGGGTTGAGCGAAGACGAAGACTTGTTCGCGCCGATTCTCGCGAGCGGCCGCAAACGCTGGGTGTGGCTCGGGCTGAACCTGTTCACGGCGTTCATCGCCTCGCGCGTCGTCGGGACGTTCGAAGGTTCGATCGCGCAGCTCGCGTCGCTCGCCGCGTTGATGCCGATCGTCGCGAGCATCGGCGGCAATACGGGCAATCAGACCGTCGCGCTCGTGATTCGCGGCCTCGCGCTGTCGCAGGTGAACCGCGGCAACATGAAGTTCCTGCTGCGCAAAGAGCTCGCGATCGGCGCGATGAATGGCGCGCTCTGGGGCGTCGTGATGGCGCTCGCGACCTTCGTCCTCTACGGTTCCGCGGCGCTCGCGGGGGTGATGGCCATCGCGATGCTCCTGAACATGCTCGTCGCGTCCGCGGTCGGAGTGCTATGCCCGTTGATCCTGGAACGGATCGGCCGCGATCCGGTGCAAGGCAGCAGCATCCTGCTGACCGCGATCACGGACAGCATGGGATTCCTTATCTTCTTGGGGCTCGCGTCGGCCGTCTTGCTGTAGCCGCGCCGCACGCCGTCAAGACGGCAGAAGGACGCCGGAACCGCCGGCAGCCTTTGGAAGGTCCTTGTGTTTCGGCAGCGAGTCGACGATGTGGAGCGCGGCCTCTTGATAGTGCACGTGCTCGCGGGGCTTGAAATCGAGCTCCGGCAGAATCGCGGCGTAGACGTCGATCAACCCGCTGCTCGGATGCTGGGTCATTACGTGCCCGCCGCAGAGCTTGCACCATTTGCGCGCGCTTTTTGGAGTCTTGCTGAACGTCCCGAGGTTTTCCGCGCCGGCGGTGATCTTGACGTTGTCCGCGCGCCATAGGGCAAACGCATTGACGGGCGAAGCGGACCATTTGCGGCACGAATCGCAATGGCAGTAGCCCATGGCGACGGGTGCGCCGGTCACCGTGACCTCGACGGCTCCGCAGAAACACTTGCCCTTGTAGGTTCGGCTGGTCATGGTTCGGTCCGTCTTGCGTGCGCGCTACTATAACCGCGGGCAGAGACGCCGACCACGTTTGACTGCGTCGCGCGGGGCAGGCGAGACTCACGACTGCGTTGCGCAAGGTGCTTTCGAGCATGAAGATTCCACGCATCGTCCACCAGCTCTGGAAGACCGACGACATTCCGGTCCGCTGGCGAGAGGCTGTGCACTCGGTCAAGCGCTACCACAAGGGTTGGGAGTACCGGCTCTGGACCGACGAGCGAGTGGACGAATACGTCCGCACGAACCATCCGCGCTTCTACCCGGTGTTCGCGGGATTCAACCGCCACATCATGCGCGTCGATGTCTTTCGCTACATTCTCATGCACGACATCGGCGGCCTCTATTGCGATCTCGACTACGAGTTCGTGCGGCCGTTCGATTACGGCGACGCGCAGGTCGTGCTGTCACTCGAGTACGACGTGGCGTACGGCGACGACGTCAATCAAGTCGCGAACTATGTGTTCGCGTCCGCGCCGAAGCATGCGTTCTGGCGCGACGTCCTCGACAACCTGCAACGGTACCCGCCGCACGCCACCAATGAGTCCGACGTTTGCTCGGTGACCGGACCTTGGTATCTGACGGGTCTTTTTTACACGCATCAGCGCAACTACGAGGGCGTGAAGCTCATGCCGAAGCCCGTGCTGAGCCCGCGCCGCGTGCACGGCCGAAGGGAGCGGAAGATCTACGTGAACAGCGGAATCACGTACGGCTTCCACCACGGTTGGGGCTCGTGGCGGGATCGCCTGAGCTGGGCGTACGTGAAGGCCAAGCTGATGAAGCGGCTCGGGCTCGGCAGGTCGGCGCAACGAAACACGATTTCGGCGCGTTGAGGCGGCGGCTTGATCAGCCGGCCGGCGCGCCCCAGGGGCTCACTGTCTTTGAGTCAGCCTCTGCAACAGCGTCGCGGTTGCGTCGTTGTACGGAATCTGTTCCTCCGGCACGCCCATCGCGATGTCGAGGGGTATTCGGCCGCTGCCATCGCGGGCGTGTACATCCGCGCCGTGGTCCACGAGAAACTGAATGACGGCCGTCGATCCGCGCAGTGTCGCCCGATGAAGTGCGGTGTCGCCGAGCCAATTGACCGCGTTGACGTCGACGCCGCCGTCGAGCAGAAGTTGCATTACCGCGACGACCCCGGCATCGGGGCCGCGCCCGATCGCCGCCATCATCACAGCGTTCGACCCTTGTTCGTCGACCGAGCCGAGGTCCGCGCCGCCTTCGATCAAGACTTGCGCGACGTCCGCGTGGCCCTCGGCCGCGGCCCACATCAGCGCGGTCTGGCCGTATAAGCCTTCCTTCGCGTTGGGATCCGCGCGATTCACCGGACCTGCTAACTCGATCGAGGCCGACCCGTAGCCAGATGCCGCGCCGCCCGTGCCGGCGCCGTCCGCGACGCGTGCGAACGGCGTGTTGCGCGCAACGCCCGCGAGCAGCAGGCGCACGACGTCCACGTTCCCGGCCTTCGCGGCCGTCATGAGCACTGGCTCGCCTTCGGGCAGCGCGGTGTTCGCGTCAGCGCCCGCCGCGAGAAGCTCGCGCACCGTGGCGACATCGGCGCCGCGCGCGGCGAGATAGAGCGGGCCCACGCCATAGCTGTTGCGCACCGACACCTTCGCGCCGGACGCGATCAGCACTCTTGCGATCTCGGGGAAGCGTCCATGGATCGCGCGCATCAGCAGCGTCGTGCCGTCGGCCTCGGCCGCGTTGACGTTCGCGCCGCGCGTGATGAATCGCTCGACGGCCGCGCGGTCGCCCACGAGCACGGCGTCGAGGATAGTCGTGGGTTGAAATGCGGCGTCGCCCTGAGCGACGCTCGCCGGGTCGCTGCCGTGGCAGGCCGCGAGCGTGAGCATCGCGGCGACGAGCAACGCGCCGGGGCGCGCGGCCCAAGCTGCGCGCGTCGTCGCTCGTGTCCTTAGCGACATGGGACCCCGGATGAAACCGCTCGCCGCATGTGCTCCCCCGAGCAGCCGAACGAAAAGGCGCAGATTTACTGATCGAAGCATAGGTTATCCACGCCTAGATGGCCACAGGAAAACCCTTCGTCCGAGAGGTAGCTCGAGGATATTCGCCAAGCGTCGGCGGCGGCCCGCTTCTATGGGCGGCGAGGAAGCTCAGGGATCGGCGAGGAAGCTCAGGGATCGAAGTGCCGGGCGGATTTCTCGTTCTCGTTGCAGACGAACTCGATGAGCTCTTCGTCGGGCAGGATCTGCTGGTTGACGCGGACGGTGAACGGTTTCGTGTAGGCGCTCGGGTCCTCGATCGTGACATCGATCTGCAGCCGGCCGAAGCTCGGTCGTGTGAAGCGCTCGGTCATTCGTCCGGCGCTCGTGAGCGGGCTACCTTGAACGTCGAGCCAAACGTCGTCGCGGAAGCCCACCGTCTCGACCACGAGCGCGTCGCCTTCCCAATGACCGGCCGAATAGCCGTACCACCAGGGTTGCAGGTCAGCGCTCCGCTCGGGGACCGGGCGGCCGTCCGTGAAGATCTGGCGCAGCCCTTGGTTGCCCTCGTACATGATCACGATGATGCCCGGCGTCTGCACGAGCTTGCGAGGCTGCGGATGCAGATGCAGCTGCATCAAGCCCATCGGCAGGCAGTGCGCATCCGGGTTGTTCTTCTGGTTGTTCGCCATGCGTTCGTCGCGCAGCTGTGCCGCGAGCGGGCTGAAGGGCAACCCGCCGCGCACGCCGGCGCCGAGGTTCCAGAACGTCGCGGCTGGCGGGCCGCCGTCCTTCGACTGCAGCGCGGCGAAATCGGGATTGATCCCGCCCGGGCCGACTCGTTCCCAGAGTCCCGTAAAGTCGGGATGGCCGTCCTTGGTGCGCGGCGTTGGCGCGTCGAGGTTAACGGTGCCGTCGCGCTTGTGGGGAACGGATTTCGACGCGTGCGTCGGCCACTGCGCGAACGCGGATGGAGCCGCGAGAGCCAGCGCGCATGCGAGGAGCGCTCGCTTGAGCCAGACGGTCATCGTGCTGCGTTGCTCGGCCGTCGAGTTATTGCGGCGCCGCACCCGGCTGCTCGTTCTCGGACGACGAGCCCGCGAACAGCTTTTTCCCGTCCGCAAGCACGACCGTGCTTGCGTTGCCGACGTGCGGATTGTTCTTCGCGCGGTGTCCCGTCACGGTCACGACGTCGCCGAGCTTCATCGAGTTGCGTGTCCAGCCGCGGCGCATCAAGCCGTTCGGGCTCGCGAGCTCGAAGTCCCAATTCACCGTCTCGCCGGTCTTCTCGTCCTTGGCGTCGATGTAGAAGCGCGCGTGCGGATTTGCCCATTCCACCTTCGTGACGCTGCCCGTCACGGTAATTGGCTGGGCGCGATCGAATTCGGCGGCGAACGAGTGGTGCGCGACGGCCGAGCCCTGCACGACGAGAGCGCCGGCAGCGGCTGCAGCGAAAACCCAACGTCCTTTCATCTCATTCACTCCTGAAGAATCCTGCACTCATCCTAGATACCGGCGCCGACGCCGCCAAGCTTCTCGAGCCGACGGACCGTGTCCGTAGCGCTCCGCGCAATTCGCCCTACGGATCGAAGTGCTGCGACGACTTTTCGTTCTCGTTGCAGACGAACTCGATCAGCTCCTGGTCGAGCGTCAATTGATGGCTCACCCGCACGGTGAACGGCTTCGTGTACGCCTTTGGATCGTCGACGGTGATGTCGATCTCGAGATGCCCGAAGTCCGTCCGGCGCCAACGCTCGGTCAGCTTGCCCTTGTCCGTGAGCGGGCTGCCGAACACGTCGAGCCAGCCGTCGTCGCGGAAGCCGACGGACTCGACGACGAGCGTGTCCCTTTCCCAATGGCCGACCGAATAGCCGTACCACCAGGGCTGCAAGTCTTCGTTCACTTCGGGCAGCGGCACGCCCGTCGGTGAAAATCTGCCGCAGCCCCTGATTGCCTTCGTACATGATGACGATCAGGCCCGGCGTCTGCACGATCTTGCGCGGTTGCGGATGGCCGTGCAGCTGCATGAAGCCCATCGGCAGGCAATGCGCGTCCGGATTGTCTTTCTGATTGTCGGCCATGCGCTGCTTGCGCAGCTCGGCAGCCCAAGGCTGAAACGGTGCGCCGCCCGGAATGTTGGCTGCGATGTCGAAGAACGTCGCGCGCGGCGGTGCGTTCGGGTCGGCGGGAGGTGTGCTCGCCGCGAGGCCGAGTTGGTCCGCGCCGCCGCCGCCATTCTGATCCTGTAGCGAGCGCGACGGGCTCGCCTGGCCCGGCGGCGGTGCGGCCGCGATCGAGTTTAAGTAGATCTCCCACAAGCCCGTGAGATCGGGGTGGCCGTCGACGGCGCGCGGCGCCGGCGCCTTCATGTTCGGCGTGCCGTCTTTGTTTTTCGGAACGTTCGGCGTCGGATACGGCGGCCATTGCGCTGCGGCGGGCGCGGCGACAGCCGCGATTCCTGCGGCCAGCACGGCTGCTCTGAGCCAGTTGATCATTACGTTTTTTCGTCCGGTGCGCGGTGAGGCCGAGAAAATACCGTATTCGAGGCCACTAGCAAAGCAGCGTTGGTGATCCTTAAGAATCTTCGCGTAGCGCGGTTGCGGCCGGAAAATGCTACGCTCGGCCCGACAAAGCTGCAGAAGACAGCGACGGGGGACCGCCAGTGAGTAATGATCCGCGAGACATAATCGCCAAGTCGCCGATGACCTCGATGCAGGTGCTCATCGTGGCCATCACCATCGGTTTGAACGCGCTCGATGGCTTCGACGTGCTTTCCATCAGCTTCGCCTCTCCCGGGATCAGGGCCGAGTGGGGACTGCAGCCGAGCGCGCTCGGCTTCGTGCTGTCGATGGAGCTCGTCGGCATGGCGCTCGGCTCGATCTTCCTCGGCGGCGTCGCGGACAAGATCGGCCGACGGCCGACAGTGCTCGGCTGCCTCGTCGTGATGGCGACCGGCATGTTCATGGTTACGACGTCGAGCGGCGTGCTCGGCGGGTTCGTGACGCCGGTGTTCGCGGCGGTCGGGCTGGACGTCGATCCGCGGCTCGCGGACCTCTCGATCTGGCGGATCGTCACGGGCCTCGGCATCGGCGGCATGCTCGCGGCGATCAACGCCGTGGCTGCGGAGTTCTCGAACACGCGGCGCCGGGACGTGAGCGTCGCAATCATGTCGATCGGATATCCGGTCGGTGCGGCGGCAGGCGGATTCATCACATCGATGGGCCTCGAGCTCGCGAACTGGCGGTCGGTATTCATATTCGGCGCGTCGGTCACCCTGTTCTTCATACCGATGGTGTACTTCTTCATGCCGGAGTCCGTGCATTGGCTCGCGCGCAAGCAGCCGAGCGGTGCGCTCGAGAAGATCAACCGCACGCTGAAGCGGTTCGGCCATGCGACCGTAGCGGCGTTGCCGGCGGTCTCGGCTGAGGTGCGCAAGCGCTCGGTCGCGGACATCTTCCGCGGCAGCCTCTTGGCGATTACCGTCCTCGTCACGATCGCGTACTTCTTCCACATCACGACGTTCTACTACATCGTGAAGTGGGTGCCGACGATCGTCGTCGACATGGGCTTCGCTCCGAGCTCCGCGGGCAGAGTGTTGAGCTGGCTGAACGTCGGCGGCGCAACGGGCGGGACGGTAGTCGGGCTGCTCGCGATGCGCTACAACGTCAAGGCGATCACGATCGGCGTAATGATCGTGTCGACGGTGATGGTGACGATCTTCGGACGCACCGCATCCGACCTCGTGCAGCTCACGCTGATTTGCATGGCCGCGGGATTCTTCACGAACGGCGCGATCACCGGGATGTATGCGCTCTTCGCAAGGGCGTTTCCGACGCACGTTCGGGCGTTCGGCACCGGCTTCGCGGTCGGCGTCGGCCGCGGCGGGTCCGTGCTCGCACCGATCCTCGCGGGCGCTCTGTTCAGCGCGAACCTTGGCAGGCCAACGGTCTCGATGATCATGGCGCTCGGCTCGCTGGTCGCCGCGGGCGTGCTCACGCTGCTGAAGCTCAACCCCGAGGCGCCGGAGTCGTCGCTCGCGGCTGATCAGCCGGAGGCCGGCGACGTTCGCACGGGTCTCAAGGGCGCAATCGCCCACGGCCGCTGAGAGGGAGCTTTATGATCGACGCCATCGAGAACAGCGCCTACGCTGTTTGGGTTCGCGAATCGCCCTCCATTTGGGCCTACACGTGGATCCTGTCGCTGCACGCGATGGGGCTCGCGATCGTCGTCGGCATCAACGTCATCGTCGCTCTGCGCCTGCTCGGCTACGTGCCGGAGATCCCGGTCGCGAAGCTCCGCAAGCTGTTCCCGTGGATGTACGTCGGCTTCACGGTGAACGCATTCTCGGGCTTGTCGTTGCTCGCCGCGAATCTCACGAACGACCTCCACAACTGGATGTTCTTCGTGAAGCTCTCGATGATTCTGTGCGCGATGGTGAATCTCGAGCTCACCAAGATAAAGGTATTCGACCATCCGGCCGTCGTGAACGGCACCGGCGTCCCGCCCGGCACCACGAAGTTCGCCGTGTTATCGATCACGTTCTGGACGATCGCGATCATTGCCGGGCGCCTCACGGAATACCCGAGCTTCGTGCAGGCGTGGTTCGGGTTTTAGGCGGCCGTTCGCCGACGGCGGGCTAGGAGACTGCAATGATGGACGCAATTACGCAATTCATGCTGAGCACGGGCATCGATAATTTCGTCGCCACCCAGGACTGGGTGTGGCCCGTGTGCGAGATCCTGCACTTCTTCGGCATGGCGTTGCTGATCGGCAGCGTGGGCCTCGTCGACCTCCGAATGCTCGGCATCGCGAAGGGCGTCCCGATCAAGGCCCTCGAGCGCTTCATCCCGCTCGGCGTGATCGGTTTCTTCGTCAACGCGATCACCGGGTTCATCTTCGTCGCCGGCAACCCGGTCGGCGGTCCGCAGGAGTACCTCACGAACCTCGCGTTCCAGATCAAGATGCTGCTGATCGTGATTGCGGGCCTGAACCTGCTGGCGTTCTATGTCACGGGCATCGCGCGTCAAGCGGACGCGGTCACTCCCGAAGGCATAGCGCCCACGAGCGCGAAGATCGTCGCGGCCTTGTCGCTGCTGCTCTGGTTCGGAGTGATCTTCTTCGGCCGCTTCATCATGTACAACGACACGTTGTTGTACGCGCTAGGCCTGTAGCGACGCACACACCTCGCTGCTCAGCGCGGCTCGTAGGTCATGCGGGCTTCGAGCCCACTCGCTCGAGGGTCACGGAATCTTCGGTTTGCCGTTCGTCATCTCCACGAGCGCCATCGGATTGCCGGCCGGATCCTTGAACAGACCGAGCACGACGACGCCGGGCACTTCGAACCTCGGTGCGTCGATCGTGCCGCCGTTCGCGGCAATCTCAGCGAGCTTCGCGCTGACGTCGTCGACGCCGATGTAGATGCGCTTCTCCGTCGGGTCACCCGAGCGCACGGTTCCGGCGAGCGGCGACGTCACGGGAACCGAGAGATTGCCGGTGGCGTCAGCCGTCCACCCGAACAACTTCGAATAGAAGTCCTTTAGCGCCGCCGACTCGGGGCCCGCGAGATCGAAGAACACGATTGGGGCTGCGGCCTGCGGCTGCGCGAGCGCCACCGACGACAGCAGAATGAGCAGCGGGACAAGGGTGCGGTGCATGAGGATCTCCCCGGACGGTAGCGAATGACTCTAGGGCAGCGTTCGCGATCGCGCTTGACGATTCTTGCGCCGCGGCGCGCATCGCCGTAGCTCGAACGCACGAACTGCGGCAATATTCCGGCCAGCACACCGCGCTTCGCCATTGCCGATGTCCACGAGCATCGAACGAGACGTATTGCACCTTCTGCGCGACCTTCGCCGCAGGCTCGGCGGCGAGGTCTCGCTCGAAGCGCTCGCTCGCCGCGCGGGCTGGTCGCCGTTTCATCTGCATCGCGCTTTTCGGCGCGTCGTGGGCGAGACGCCGAAGCAGTACACGCAGCGCGTGCGTCTCGAGCAAGCCGCCGCAAGGCTCGCGACGACCGGCGACGCGGTGCTGCGCGTCGCGCTCGGCGCGGGCTTCGCGAGCCACGAGGTGTTTACTCGCGCGTTTCGCCGCCGCTACGGCTGTTCACCCGCCGAGTACCGCGCCGTCGCGCTCGCGGGTGTGACCAACGCACAGCGCGCGCGGCACGCCGAGCTCGTCGGCGCGATCGCGCCGTGCGTGGGCCTGTACCGCATCTCATCCGAGTCACCGAGGAAACCCGTCATGCCGATGCTCGACATCGCCCGCAAGGTAATCGACGCCCAGCCGATGCTCTTCGTCCGCCGCCGCTGCTCGCGGGCGGAGTTGGCGCAGACGATCGGGCTCTGTCTCGGCGCCGCGTTCGGCTACGCGCAGAAAAGCGGCGCCGCCGTCTCCGGCCATCCGTTCGTCCGCTATGCCGCGATGAGTGCGGGGTTGCTCACGATCGAGGGCGGGTGTCCGATCGCGGCGCCCGTTGCGGGCGCCGGCGAGGTGGAGGCGGGCACGTTGCAAGGCGGCGCCGTCGTCGTCGCGATGCACGCCGGCGCCTACGATCAGTTGCCTGCGACCTACGCGCAAATCGAGCGCTGGATCGAAACGCATGGTTTTAGCGCAGCCGGAGCGCCGTGGGAGTCGTACGTCACAGACCCCGGTGAGTATCCTGACGTTGCGGATTGGCGAACCGAGGTCTACTGGCCGATCGCGGACGCCTGACGTCCGGCCGGGCGCTAGCTCAGAAACAGAATGCGCTATCGTATGTAGTAGATTGAAGTAACTGAGAATAATAGCGCCTTCCAGAGCAGCCGTTTGCGTGCTGACTACTCGGATCGAGCAGGGGGTCGCCGTTGCCCCGCGGCGATCGCGCGGACGGTTTCGATGGTATCGGCGTCCCTAGCGGTCTTGTCGTCGCGGTAGCGGATGACGCGCGCGAAGCGCAGCGCGAGCCCGCCGGGGTAGCGCTTGCTCGCCTGCAGCTCGTTGAATGCGACTTCGACGACGAGCTCCGGCCGCACGTGCACGACGTAGCCCCCGGCATCGGGGTTGAGCGCGAGCTCTTTGAGCCGCTGCGTCTGCCACGCGAGCAGCTCGTCGGTGAGGCCTTTGAACGTCTTACCGAGCATCACGAAGCCTTCGTCCGAGCGCGCGCCGAGATGCAGATTGCTGAGCCAGCCTTGACGCCGGCCGCTACCCCATTCGGCCGCGAGCACCACGAGGTCGAGGGTGTGAGCGACCTTGATCTTCAGCCACGACGCGCCGCGGCTGCCGGCCTCATAGGGCGAGCCGAGCGACTTCGCCATCAAACCCTCGTGGCCGAGGTCGAGCGCGCTGCGCAGAAAACGCTCGGCTTCGCCGCGGTCGCCGGTCACGATGCGCGGCACGATGAGTTTTTCGGGCAGGATCGCCGCGAGCCGCGCGATCCGCTCCGACATCGGCCGATCGATGAGGTCCTCACCGTCGGCGTGCAGGCAATCGAAACAAAACAGCGACATCGGGACAGCGGCCTGCACGTTCTCGACGTCGAGCTTCCTGCCGAAACGGCGCATCGTTTCCTGAAACGCACGCGGGCGTCCGTTGGGCTCGAGCGCAATCACTTCGCCGTCGAGGATCAGGCTGTGCGCGGGTAGGGCGGCGATCGTCTCCGCGATTTCCGGCAAGCTGAACGTGACGTCGCGCCCCGTGCGCGAATAGATCTTTACACCGGACGCGCCTTTGTGGATTTGGGCGCGTGCGCCGTCGAGCTTGAGCTCGAACGCGGCCGTTTCGAGCTCGGCGAGCGCGCTCGCGACGTCGGCCGTGGGGCTCGCGAGCATCGGGCTCACGGGCTCGTAGAGGTTCAGCGTGAAGTGCGCGAGCCCCGCAACACCTTCGGCCAGCGCAGCCTCGGCCACGGGCGCGATCGCGCCCGCGAGCATGATCGCGCGCCGCACGTCCGCGGCGGGCAGGCCGGCGGCGGCTGCGATGGCTTCCGCCATCACGCCCTCGAGCGCGCCTTGGCGCAGCTCGTCCGTCAGCAGGCGCGCGAGGAAATTCTGCTCGGCCGCGGTCGCGGCGCCGAAGAGCGCACTCAGCGCGTGCTGCCGGCGCGCGGCGCTGCCTTTGCCCGCGACTTCTTTGAGAGCCTCGAGCCGGGCTCGAGTATCGCGGATCGTGAGTGTCGGCTCCGCGGCGGCTGCCACGTCGCGCATCGAATGGATCGTCGACGGGCCGAGGCCGAGCCGGCCGCCCGGTAGCGTTCCCGCGAGCCAGGCGACCGCCGTCTCGCGCTCGTCCGCGCCGAGCTCGTGCAGACACTCGACGAGCAGCGCTACCTTCGCGGTGCGGCTACGGGTCGCGGCGAGGGCGTTGGAGACTTCGGCGAGCTCGCCCAGCTTCATGCTCTGAAAATCCTCGTCATCACCGATAGGCGGCGGGCGAGCATTTGCGACGCACCACCCGGTCCGCTACGGTAGCGCGTTCTCGTCAAGTGAGGTGATCCGTTGTTCCTCCAGCAACCCGGTGCGACCGTTATTCTCGTCATTACGATCGCGACGAGCCTGATCGGTTTGTTCGCGGCGCCGAGCCTCATCGACCGCAGCCTCTTTCGGCCGTACTGGTTCCTGCGGCGCAAGCAGTACGACACGATCTACATGAGCGGCTTCGTGCACGCCGATCTGGGTCACCTGTTCTTCAACATGCTGACCTTCTGGTTCTTCGCATTCCCGCTCGAAGGGTACATCGGGACGGTGAAGTTCTTGGTGTTGTATTTGCTCGGTCTCGTCGTCAGCGACAGCTGGACGTACTTCAGGCATCGCGACAACCCCGAATACGCCTCGCTCGGCGCATCGGGCGCGATCGCCGCGGTGCTGTTCGCGTATATCGTCTACTTCCCGACGACCACGCTGATGATCTTACCGATCCCGGTGCCGATCCCGGCGCCGCTGTTTGCGCTGGGCTACATCGCTTACGAGTACTGGGCCGGGCGTCAGCAGAGAGGACGAATCAACCACGACGCGCATCTTTGCGGCGCGGTCTTCGGTGTTTTGTTCGTTGTCGTCACGGAGCCGAGTGCGTTTGGCCGCCTGCTCCAACTGCTCGGTTAGGCGCGCGCAGCGCCCGAGAACATGCTCCTGACCTTGCGGCCGAGCGCCGCGAGCCCGAGGACCAGGAACACGCCGAACTTCTTGAGGAGCAGCAAGCCGCCCGCGAGCAAGCCCGCTTTGGCGGCGACCTTACCTGCGATGAGTGCGCCGATGCCGTACGCCGCGACCTCGTCGATGTTCGAGTCGAAGTCCTCGTAGCGTTTCCCAGGATTGAACTCGGCCATGTGGAGCACGGATTCGCGCCGGCGGTTGATCTCGCCGAGCTGCGCGGTATCCGCGATGAACGTCATGCTGAGGACACCCGTGCGGCCGAGCGCACGGATCTCGTAGTTGAGCGTCGAGTCGTCCGAGTCCCCGAAACGCAGCTCCTTCGCCCAGTAGAGCTTGCGGCTCGAGGCGTCGTAGCGCGGCGGCTCGGCCCAGCCCACGAGCTCGATCGGCGGGTAGCCGTCGGACTCGCGCTCCGGGTTGCCGGCGCGAATGTCGCTGCGCATCTCGTTGAGCAGCTGGGTGTAGTCGATGCTCGCCGCGTCCGCGTCGCTCACATGCCCGTCGTCCTCGTAGCTGATCGTGACTGCCCACGTGCCCTCGTCGAACGGCGTGTGCTTCGCGGGAAACAGCATGCCGATGTTGTCTTGGCCGGGCGGGTTGCCCCAGGCGACGAGCACGCGTTCCGTGTCTTCGGCGTCGAGGAAGTAGAAGTCGTCGGGGACGTCGAGCTTGGCAAGGTCGTCGCCGAGCGGGATGACGCCGGTGCGCCTGTCGAGCGACTCCCAAAACGCCCGCATTTGCTCGAGCGCTTGCTGATCCTCGGCGCTGAGCTCGGGCTCCGAGTCGTCTTGCGCCTGGACGGCGAAGCACGACAGGCCGGCCCAGGCGAGCGCGGCGACTCGCGTCACGATCGTTCGCATTGAACCCCACTCCCCGTAGATGGCCGGCGGATTATCGGGGGGCGGAAGTGAAAAACGGACTGCCGGACGCGGATTCTGTGACCGCGGTCAAATCGTTATGTCGAGTCCTCGTCAGTTGCCGACGCTGACGAACTTCGTTCCGTCTTTGAGGATGATCGCCTTCAAGAAGAACGAGGTCGGATCGTCGCGGCGCGGCGCGCCGATGGCCGTGATTTCCTGTCCCGGCGCGATGACCGCGGGATCGAGCCCCATCCGCACGAGCATGTTCGCGGGTGCGCCCTCGACGAAGTTGATCGTCTCCTTCGAACCGTCGGCCTTCAAGTGCGTGAGCGTCATCGCCATGTGCGGATTGCGAAACTTCAGCGTGTCGACGACGCCTTTGAATTCGATGTTCTGCGACATGTCGTAGATCGCGAACGAATGGTGCGCCAGCGCCGGCAGAGCAACCGCAACGAGCGCGGCCGCCAACAATGTAACGAAGGTCCGTTTCATCTATTTACTCCTCACCGCCCGGCAACGCGTCGAGATCGGGCAGCTCGAGGCCGCGGCCCACGAGATACTCGTCCCAGAGAGTGTCGGTGCAGGTGTATTCGATCAAGGACAGATCCGGCCGCAGCTGCAGCGTGGCCATGATCTTCACGGGCTCGGTGTAGACCTTCGGGTCGGTGAGCACGAGCTCGTTCACGAGCACCTTGGCCTTGCCGGTCGGCAGATCGCGCTCTTCCATGTGAAGGCGCTCGACGACTTTGGCGGCCGAAGACGTCGCCATCCGCGACATGTACGGATACGGCTTGAGCTGCGAGGTCTCGATCACGAGCGTCTCGCCTTCCCAATGGGCGACCGAGTGGCCCATCGCCGACGGAATCAACTGCTTCGGCGGGTTGTGGTCGGCCATGTAGATCTTGCGATACATGCCGTAGCCTTCCCAGTAGATCGAGACGTCTTGCGCGCGCTGGTTGATCTCGACGCTGAACGGTGCTCCCCAGATCGCGCGCGGCATCCCGGGCCAGATGCAATACCGGCCCGGATCGTCGTCGAGCGTGAACTTGGCCTGATACTGCTCGACGAGCTTCTTCGCGGCGGCCGTATAGGGCAGCTCGCGCGGCGTTTGGCTCCGCTCGCGAAACGGGAAATAAAGCCCGCTGAAGTCCGGGTGCGCCTGCGCGAGCGCGAGGCTCGGACCGCCGGCGGCGAGCACGAGCGCGAAAGCGCCCAGACGCCAACTACGAATCGACATTCACTCTCCCCCAATCGAACCGAGGATCGTGTTGCGGGGTTTCCGCCGTGATATGACTCACGGCAACCGTCGCGCCACGCGCCCATCGGGCCAGATGGCAGGGTGCTCCGTCAAGTACGGCCAAGGATTCTCCATGCACCGCCGCTGCACGCGCCCGCTCGGGCAGGCGCGTGCAGCGAGACGTCGCCCGCGGCAGTCCTCAGGCGATGTTCTGATTCGCGCGGAACAGATTGTCGGGGTCGAAGCGCCGCTTGATGCTCACGAGCCGCTCGTAGTTCGGTCCATACGCCTCCGTTACGCGCGCCTCGTCACCCTCCGGGATGAAGTTGACGTACAGGCTCCCCATCGCATGCGGCGCGAGCCGGTCGTAGAGTCGGCGCGCCCACGCCACGCACCGCTGGTCATCGCGCGCGTCGCGCCAGCGCGTGTGGACGTTGACCGCGAAATGCGCGGCGCGATTCGGCCACGCGGTCGCGTCGCTCGCGACGCGAGTCAACGCGCCGCCGATGTGCCCGAAGAACACCTCGCATTCCTCCGTCGGCAGCTCCGTGATCGCCTGACGAATGATCTCGAGCGACGCGTCGTTGAACGATGCGACGTCGTGACTCTTCCAATAGTTGCGCGCTCCCGGCGTCAACAGCGGGTCGAGTGCCTGCTGCCAAGCGGCGAACGGTGCCGGACCGACGACGTCGGCGATCGGCCGGCCGATCCGCCGGAGAGGTGCGGTCGCAGCCTCGGCGTTCGCTAGCGGACCGATGTAGCACATCGCGAGCACGACGACCTCCCGGCCGTGCCACTCGGTCGGTAGAAACGGCAGAGGCGGTGCCTTGCGCAGCACGGCCCAGCAGGTGAGCTCGTCGGGCGCGTTCGCGAGCGCCCGCTCATAGCTCCGCACGACGTTCGCGAAGTCCGCGAACGGGTGCACGACCAAGCCCGCAAAGACTTCGGGGCCCGCGGGATGCAGGTCGAACACGAACTCCGTCACCACGCCGAAGTTGCCGCCGCCGCCGCGAATCGCCCAGAACAGCTCCGAGTGCTGCTTGCGGTCGACGTGCAGCACGCGCGCGTCGGCGGTCACGAGCCGCACGGAGCGGAGGTTGTCGATCGTGAGACCGAACTTGCGGGTCGTCCAACCGAAGCCGCCGCCGAGCGTGAGGCCTGCGATGCCGGTGGTCGAGTTCACGCCCGTCGGCACGAGCAGCCCGTGCTCTTGGGTCGCGCGGTCGACGTCGGCGAGCGTGGCGCCCGGCTCGACGCGCGCCGTGCGCGCCGCGGGGTCGACCGTCACGCGCTTCATGCGCTCGAAATCGACGACGAGGCCGCCGTCGGCGAGCGCCTTGCCCGCGATGTTGTGGCCGCCGCCCTTGACCGCGAGCAGCAAGCCGTTCTTGCGCGCAAAGGCGACGGCCCTCACCACGTCGTCCTCGGTGGCGACTCGCGCGATCACGCCGGGCCGGCGCTCGATCATCGCGTTCCAGAGCGTGCTGGCTGCGGCGTAGCCATCGCTGTCCGGGTACAGGATCTGTCCGCCGAGCGCGGCGTCCGTCGTCGTTCTCTCGAGCTTCATGCTCGACCCGTCGAGCCTTCGAAGTGTCAGGGTGCCCACGTTGCGTTCTCCAATAGAGCTAGTGCGGTTTGGTCCGCGGACGCGCATCCTCGCCCTCGGGCCGTTGTCAGGGAATGTTCAATCGTCTGTAATTCATGCTCGATCGTCTGCCTCGACGCCCTCGCGCCGAGTGCGTCGCGCAAACGGGTGGTAGCTGGTGGATGTGTTGTCCGAAGTCTTGCGGGCCGTACGGCTCACAGGTGCGTTGTACTTCGAGGTGAGCGCGGCGCACCCGTGGGTCGCCGTGACGCCGTCGATGAAGCGGATCGGCGCGTCGATGATGCCGGACGCGGAGCACGTGATCCCGTTCCACATCATGGTCGCGGGCCACGGTTGGGCGATGCCGCGCGACCGCTCGGTACAGCCGGCGAGGGTGGATTCCGGCGACATCCTGATGTTTCCGTTCGGCGAGAGCCACGTCATCACTTCCGATCGGACGCGCTGGGAAGGCAAGGCGGCGGATCCGAGCTTCTACGCCGAGGCGGCCGCGAGCGACGAGCCGTTCACGCTGATCACGATCGGCGGCGACGGCGAGAAGGCGAAGTTCGTGTGCGGCTACTTGGGCTGCGATTCGTCGCCGTTCAATCCGCTGCTCGGATCCTTGCCGAAGATGCTCGTCGTGAAGGGACAAGCCGGGACGGATGGCCTGATGAGGGAGCTGCTGCGCGCCGCGCTCGGCGAGAAGACGAGCCGCAAAGCCGGCGCGGAAACCGTGCTCGCCAAGCTCAGCGAGCTCATGTTCGTGCAGGCGCTTCGCCAGCACATGGACGGCCTGCCTGCGGCGAGCTCGAGCTGGCTATCGGGACTTCGGGACGAGCATGTCGGCAGGGCGCTGCAGCTCATCCACGCGCGGCCCGCGGCCGAGTGGTCCACCGCGCTGCTCGCAAAGGAGAGCGGGATGTCGCGCTCCGTTTTCTCGGAACGGTTCGCGCGTTTCACGGGCGAGGCCCCGATGCGCTACGTCGGCCGCTGGCGGATGCAGCTCGCGGCGCGGCTGCTCGCGGGCGGGGAGAGCATCGGCTCGGCGGCCCAGGAGGTCGGCTATCACTCCGATGCCGCGTTCCAGCGCGCGTTCAAGAAGTTCGTCGGCGCGACGCCGGGGGAATGGCGCAAGCGCGCGAAGGCTGCCGCCTGAGCATCGCGCGAGCCTAAGCGCGCGGCTAGGGCTGCGGCAGCTCGAACACCCAAATCGCCGCGCCGCGATCCGGCGGGCTCTTCAGGTCCGGTACGAGCGGCGCGAAGCTGCCCGCGTGAAAGCCGCCTTGGCCCGTGACGATCGCGACGTACTGCTTGCCGTCGAGGCTGTACGTCAGCGGGCTCGAGCTCGACACGTCGTTCAGCCGCTGCTCCCAGAGCAGCTTTCCGTCGGCCGATGCGTACGCGCGTACGAACCGATCGAACGACGCGGCGAACACGACGCCGCCCGCGGTTGCGAGGACGCCCGAGGTCTGCGGCGCGCGTTGGCGCACGGTCCAAAGCATCGAGCGCTTGCCGAGGTCGATCGCCTCGAGTCGGCCGAATTTTCCGTCGCTCCCCGGCGCCGGGCGGATGCCCCAGTTGACGCCCGACGACAACGCTCCGCGCTGATCGCCGCCGCCCGGGATCGGGAACACGTCCATGCACGCCTCGTCGAGCGGCACGATCAAGATTTGCGCGGCCGCGTCGTACGACGCCGGCAGGAAGCTCTTCGCACCGGCGCCGTGCGGGCAAACGAGCTTGATCTTGCCGTCGCCCGGGACGACGTCGGGGTTGATCGTTTTCGCACCGGTCTCGGGGTCGATCGCCGTCACGACGTTCTGCAGGCCGACGTCGTAGGCGAACACGAACTCGCCGGTCTCCGCGTCGACGCCTTCGTAGATGCCGAGCTTCCCGGACGTGATCGCGACCGTGCGCGTCGAGCCGAACACCGGCAGGCGTACGAGCTGACGCTCGAACGCCCAGTCGAGATCCCACTGATCGTTCGGCATGTGCTGGTAGTGCCACTTGAGCTCGCCGGTATCGGGGTCGATCGCGAGCGTCGAGTCCGTGTACAACGCGGCGTTCGAGACGCCCGGCGTGCCGACGGGAGTGAGCAGAGGGCCCGTGTCGTAGGTGTTGCCGGTGCCGAAATAGGCGAGACCGAGCGCGGGATCGTAGCTGCCCGTGGTCCAGACCGACGCGCCGCTCCTTTTGTCGACAGGCACTCCGTTCCAGCTGTCGCCGCCGGGCGTGCCGGGCTGCGCAATCGTATGCACGCGCCACTCGACCGCGCCGGTGTGCGCGTCGAGCCCGACGATCTGCGGACCGCCGAGCGCAGCGCCGACGCCCGTGCCCGTCGTTCCGATCATCACGACGCCGCGCGCGACGAGCGGCCCGGCGGAGATGCTCTCGCGCCGCTTGAAGTCCGCGATCTCGGTTTCCCAGACGAGCTTGCCGGTCTTTGCCTCGACCGCGATCACGTGCGCGTCCGAGGTACCGAGATACACCTTGTCGTCGTACAGAGCGATCCCGCGCTTGTGGTTCGGCGCGGCGCCCTGCTCGAGGGGGTGCGTGTAGTGCCACAGCAGATCGCCGGTGCGCGCATCGAGCGCTTGAAGCTCGTCGCCGAAGCCGAACGTGAACATGATTCCGTCGTGCACGAGCGGCACGGACTCGTTCGAGCCCGGCGGCAGCGACCACGTCCATGCGACGCGCAGGTTCGCTACATTGCGCGGCGTGATCTCTCTGAGCGGGCTGAAGCCGTGCGCGTCGTACGTGCGCCGCCACGCGAGCCATTCGCCGGGCGGCGGATTCGTGAGCATCGGCTCCGTGACGGGCGTGTAGCGCGCGAACGGGTCGGGCTTGTCGATAGCCGGCTTTGCGGTGTACGGCGAGAACGCCATGAAGCTGAAGCCGCCGGCGGGGATCATCATGTTCGCGAGCCGCAGCGGATCCCAAGGCAGCTCAGCCGCTCCGGGAACGATGTCGTTCGATTGCAGCATGTACGCGACGAGCGCGGCGTAGGTCGCCGCATCGAGCGAGCCGGGCGCGCCCGTCGGCATCGTCGTGCTCGCGACGGTGTAAAGCAGGCTCAACTCCTTGCCGCCGTACTTTTGGATGAACAGGGGACCCTTGAGCGGCGGGCCGAGCGCGCCGTCGTTCAAGTTCGCGCCGTGGCAGGCGACGCATGCCTGATCGTAGACGGCCTTGCCGCGCGCGGCTTGATCCGCGGTGTACGACAACGCGATTTCCTGTGCGTGAGCCGCCGGTGCGAGCAGCAAGGCGATCGCGGGAAGGACACGTTGGATCTGCACGCTCACTTCCTCAGCCGATAGCCCGTTGTCAGGATCCACCACGTCGTGGCGAGGCAAATCACCATGAACGCCGCCGTCATGCCGAGACTGATCCCGACGCGGACGTCCGCGATCTCGTAGAAGCTCCAGCGGAAGCCGCTCACGAGATAGACGACTGGATTGAACAGGGTGATCTTTTGCCACAGCGGCGGCAGCATGCCGATCGAGTAGAAGCTCCCGCCGAGGAACGTGAGCGGCGTGATGATCAGGAGCGGGATCACTTGGAGCTTCTCGAAGCTATCCGCCCAGACGCCGATGATGAAGCCGAACAAGCTGAACGTCACGGCCGTCAGAACGAGGAACAGCAACATCCAGAACGGATGCGCGATGTGCAGCGGCACGAACACGGCGGCCGTCGCGAGGATGATGAACCCCAGTATCACGGACTTCGTCGCGGCTGCGCCGACGTAGCCCAGGATCACCTCGGCCGCCGACACGGGCGCCGACAGCACTTCGTAGATCGTGCCGACGAACCGCGGGAAGTAGATGCCGAACGACGCGTTGCCGATGCTCTCCGTGAGCAGCGACAGCATCATGAGGCCGGGCACGATGAACGCGCCGTAGCTCGTTCCGTCGACTTCCTGGATCCGCGAGCCGATCGCGGAACCGAACACGACGAAGTACAGCGAGGTCGACAGCACCGGCGCAACGATGCTCTGTCCGATCGTGCGCCAGGTGCGCGCCATCTCGAAGGAATAGATCGCTCGAACCGCGTACCAGTTCATGCGGGCTCCTGGTGCACGAGGCTCACGAAGATCTCTTCGAGCGAGCTTTGCGTCGTGCTCAGGTCCTTGAACCGGATGCCGGATTCGCTGAGCGCCGCGAGCAGCGAGGTGATGCCGGTGCGTTCGCCTTTGGTGTCGTACGTGTAGGTGATTTCCATGCCTTCCGCGTGCAGCTCGAGCGCGTGGCCCGCGAGCGACGCCGGGATCGCGGCGAGCGGGGAGTGCAGCTGCAGCGTGAGCCGCTTCTGGCCGAGCTTGTGCATGAGAGCCGCCGTCTCCTCGACGAGCACGATCTCGCCGCGATTGATGACGGCGATCCGGTCCGCCATCTCCTCGGCTTCCTCGATGTAGTGGGTCGTGAGGATGATCGTCACGCCCGATTCGCGCAGCCCGCGCACGACGTTCCACATGTCCTTGCGCAACTCGACGTCGACGCCCGCGGTCGGCTCGTCGAGGAACAGGATCTGCGGGTCGTGGGCCAGCGCCTTCGCGATCATCACGCGGCGTTTCATGCCGCCCGAGAGCGTCATGATCTTGTCGCCCTTCTTGTCCCAGAGCGACAGCGATCTAAGCACCGCCTCGACGCGCGCTTTGCTCTTCGGCTTGCCGAACAAGCCGCGGCTGAACATCGTCGTGTCCCAGACGGTCTCGAACGCGTCGGTGGTGAGCTCCTGCGGCACGAGCCCGATCAGCTCGCGCGCCGCGCGCGCGTGCTTGCGGTTGTCGTGGCCGTCGACGATCACGGTGCCGGCGGTAGCGTTCACGATGCCGCACACGATATTGATCAGCGTCGTCTTGCCCGCGCCGTTCGGGCCGAGCATCCCGAAGATCTCGCCGCGCCGGATCTCGAGGTTGGTCGTCTTCAGCGCCTGGAAGCCGTTCGCATAGGTCTTCGACAGGTCCTTGATCGAGATGATGGAGTCCATTGAGCAGTGGGAGTCAGCAGTCGAGGAGGAGCGCCTATCATAGGCATCGACCGGCGCGTGACAAGGCTCGCCGCTCGAGCCGCGCTCGTCCCCGAAAAAATTGCACCGGAGGTCGCTTTACCGAGCGCGCACGCCGGTAGAAGACGCCGATGTGCGGCTGCGCCGCATCACATCGCGTCGCCCAAGTCGCCGGCGGGGATTGAGCCGGGGGCGTTCTGCAACGAAGTGACTGCCGCTTCAGTCGTCAGCAGCAGACCCGCGACGGAAGCCGCGTTCTGCAAGGCCAAGCGCGTCACCTTGGTGGGATCGATGACCCCCATCTCGACGAGGTCGCCGTACTCTTCGGTCGCCGCATTGAAGCCGAAGTTGCCGATGCTGCTGCACACCTTGTCGAGCACCACCGCCGGATCGCCGCCGCCGTTGCGCACGATCTGGCGGAGCGGCTCCTCGACGGCGCGCAATAGGATACGTACACCGGCGACCTGATCCGCGTTGGCCGTCGGCACGGCTCCAATCGACTTGCGCGTGCGCAGCAGGGCGACTCCGCCGCCCGGCACGATGCCCTCTTGGACGGCCGCGCGTGTCGCGTGCAAGGCGTCCTCGACGCGGGCTTGCTTTTCCTTCATCTCGACTTCGGTTGCCGCGCCGACCTTGATGATTGCGACGCCTCCGGCGAGCTTCGCCACGCGCTCCTCGAGCTTCTCGCGGTCGTAATCGGAAGTCGTCTCCGCGATCTGTGCCCGCAGCGCGTGCACGCGATCCAGGATCGCCTGCTTCTTGCCGCTACCATCGACGATCGTGGTCTCGTCCTTCGTGACGCGAACCTTCTTGGCCGTTCCGAGCTGATCGAGAGTCGTCTTGGCGAGCGTCAAGCCGACGTCTGCCGAGATCAGCGTGGCGCCGGTGACGACTGCAATGTCCTCGAGCAGCGCCTTGCGGCGATCGCCGAACCCGGGCGCCTTGACGGCCACCACCTTCAACGCGCCGCGCAACTGGTTGATGACCAGTGCGGCCAAGGCTTCCCCTTCGACGTCTTCGGCGATGATGAGCAGCGGCTTTGCGCTCTTTGCAATGCTTTCGAGCAGAGGCAGGAGCTCGCGGATGTTGCTGAGCTTCTTTTCGCACAGCAGGACGTAGGGCTTCTCGAGCTCGGCCGCCAAGGTGTCCGCGCTATTGATGAAGTACGGCGACAAATAGCCGCGGTCGAACTGCATGCCCTCGACGAGCTCCAGCTCGTTCTCGAGCGATGCCCCTTCCTCCACGGTGATCACGCCGTCGTTGCCGACCTGCTTCATGGCTCGCGCGATGATCTCGCCGACCGAGTGGTCACCGTTGGCGGATATGGTGGCCACTTGGGCAATCGCGGCCGCGTCCTTGCACGGCTGCGACATCCGCTTGAGCGACGCAATCGCTGCGGAGACCCCTTTGTCGATACCGCGCTTGAGATCCATCGGATCCATTCCGGCGCTCACGGCCTTGATCCCTTCCCGGAAGATCGCCTGAGCGAGCACGGTGGCGGTGGTCGTGCCGTCGCCGGCGGTGTCGGATGTGTGCGAGGCGACTTCCTTGACCATCTGCGCCCCGAGGTTGCGGATCTTGTCGCCGAGCGTGATCTCTTTGGCGACCGTCACTCCGTCCTTCGTGACGGTCGGCGCACCAAAGCTCCGCTCGATCAGGACGTTGCGCCCCCTCGGGCCGAGAGTTTCCTTGACCGCGTTCGCTAAGACGTTGACGCCTTTCAGCATCTCGGAACGAGCCTGGTGGGCAAAGAACAGTTGCTTGCCGGTCATCATTCACTCCCTGATCGGATTGCGGATGCTCAACGCGCGACGCTGCGCTGGACGATGTGCACGATCACCAGCAGTAGCGATGCGCTGATTGCCGCGACGATCACGCCGAAGCCGCTGAATCCGGGCGCTACGCCCAACATCGGCCCTAGGATCCAATCGCCGAGCGCCGCGCCGACCGTGGCGACGGCGACGTTGAACGCGATCGCTTCTTTTTGCATGGTGCCGAGGTAGTGGCTCGCGGCCCAGCCCATCAGGCCGCCGGCAACCAGCCAGGTGATGATGTTCATAGTGCGTTTCCGGGTTAGGAGGTGATCCCGGCGTGGAGCTTGGGTTCCGAGCGCACGCCCGTCTGTACGGTGGCGCACCGAGCCGCCGGTGGGCCTCGGTGCCTCGGGCCGGGCCCGCCGCCGAGCGGCGTGGGACCGCGGGCCGCCGTTCTCCTATAAACTGGCGGCAATGAGGCGTGTGACGCGTACAAAACCGATTCCGGAGTGCGCGTTACACGCAAGCGTTGCTCACGCAGATGGCGCAGACCGCCGTCTGCAATCGACACCATACGCTCGATCAACAGCTTTGCCGCCCGGCCTCGAGGCGCGTTCCTGCGAGTGTTACGACGTCGTGCGCAGCGAGTTCGCGCGCTTGCTCCCGCCGCGACCGTGAGCCGCGCCGCCCTGACGCTCGAGCCGATCGGCTATGTGCGAGGCGCGCCCGACACCAAGGTCGAGGCCGCTCGCCAGCCGCGCGCGGGCGGAAGCGCCGCGGGGCGGATCGAGCTCAAGCCGGGCAAGAACTACGAGCACGCGCTGCTCGACCTCGACGGCTGGAGCCACATCTGGGTGCTGTTCTGGTTCGATCGCAACGCAGGCTGGCGTCCGAAAGTGCTGCCGCCGCGCAGCGGCTCGGGCCGCAAAGGCGTGTTCGCGACGCGCTCGCCCCATCGGCCGAATCCGCTCGGCCTCTCCGCCGTACGTCTCGAGCGCGTCGAAGGCCTCACGCTGCACGTGCGCGACATCGACATGCTCGACGGCACGCCGGTGCTCGACATCAAACCGTACGTCGCATACACCGACGCGATCGGCGACGCGCGCAGCGGCTGGCTCGACGACGCCGCGCGCGCGGCGCCCGCCGATCCGATCCCGACGTTCGCCGTGCAGTGGGACTCGGCCGCCGCCGAGCAAGCTGCGTGGGTGGAGACGCGCACGAGCCTCGCGCTGCGCGAGCGCGTCACGGCGGCGCTGGCGCTCGGGCCGGAGCCTCATCCGTATCGGCGCATCCGGCGCGAGGGCGAAGGATTCACCATCGCCGTGAAGGACTGGCGCGCGCGCTTCACCGTCGACGGGCGCAGCGTGCGCGTGCACGAGATCGCATCCGGCTATCGCGATTCGCGCTTGTCGCCGCGCCGCGGCGGCGGCACGGATCTAAGCGCGCACCTCGAGTTTCGCTCGGTTACTTGGCCGGCATGACCCGCACGAGCGAGTCGCCCGCGAGCACGTAGAGCGCGCCGTCCGGTCCCTGGCGCACCTCGCGGATGCGCGAGTCGAGCTCGGCGAGCAGACCTTCTTCCGCGACGACTCGCTCGCCGTCGAGCACGAGCCGCACGAGCCGCTTGCCGGCCATCGCGCCGACGAACAGGTTCCCCTTCCAATCCGGGAACAGATTGCCGGTGTAGAACGCCATGCCCGACGGCGCGATCGACGGCACCCAGAAATAGATCGGCTCGTCGACGCCGGGCTCGGACGTCTTACCGCTGCCGACGGGAACGTTCTTCTTGCCGTCGGGCTGGCGCGCGTCGTATTGCACGCCGTACGACACCTCGGGCCAGCCGTAGTCGTGGCCCGCGCGAATGATGTTGATCTCGTCGCCGCCCTGCGGCCCATGGTCGACGAGCCAGAGCTCGCCGGTCGTCGGATTGAGCGCGGCGCCTTCGGGATCCTTGAGGCCGTGCGCGAACGTCTCGCGCGAAACGGTCGCGCGCCCGAGCCACGGGTTGTCCTTCGGGATGGTGCCGTCCGGGTTGATGCGAATCACGCGGCCGGTGAAGTTGCGGCGGACATCGGGATTGTCCGTGAACACGCGGCCTTCGATGCTGTCGAGGTCGGAGTCGTAGAAGCGGAACGCGTCGGCACCCGTGACGTACATCGTCCCGTCGCGCGCGAACACGATCCGGCGCTCGACGCGGCCCTCGATCAGCACGTCGAAGTCTTCGAGGCGGCGGTTGTCGGCCGAGAGACGCGCGCGGGCCACGGTCTCTTGGCCGAGATTGAGCACCCGTCGCTCGGCGAGCGACTTGTTCCAAACCTCGTTGTAGATATGCTCGATCGGCCATTCCTTCGCGGCTTCGCCTTTCGGCGGTGCGAAGTAAGTGAAATACGCGTAGCGGTTCTGCGCGAAATTCGGATCGAGCACGACGTCGTGGAAGCTCTGCGCGGCGACCACTTTCACGGGCGGCACGCCCGCGATCGGCTCCGACACCTCGCCCTTCGGCGACACCGTGCGCAGCACGCCACGCCGTTCGGTCACGAGGAAGTTGCCGTCCGGCAGGAACGCGATGGCCCACGGTCCGGTCAGCTTGTCGGTGACGACTTCGGTGCGGTACTTCGAGGCCTTCTTCGGGGCCGGAGCTTCGGTCTGGCCCGGAAACGCGGGCTTCGGCTCGATCACTTGAGCGAAGGCGAGCGAACGGTGAGAGCAGCGCGGCGAGCGCGAGCCAGCGTTTCATTTTGTTGGTCCCCTTCGGTGTTGACCTAGACTAGCACCGGTGTGCACGGCTTGGGAGCATGTCGCCATGAGCGGAGAAGACCGAGTGATGCCCCAATGAAAGTCCACCTCGTCGACGGCACGTTCGAGCTGTTTCGTGCGTACTACGGCAGCCCGTCGAGCAAGACCGCCGACGGTTTCGAGATCGGCGCAGTGCGCGGCCTGCTGCGCTCGATGCTCGCGCTGCTCGGCGAGCCCGGCGTCACGCATGTCGCGATCGCGTTCGATCACGTGATCGAGTCGTTCCGCAACGACCTCTACCCGGGTTACAAGACCGGCGACGGCATGGACCCGAAGCTCTTCGCCCAATTCGGGCCTGCGGAGGACGCATGCCGCGCGCTCGGGATCGTCACGTGGCCGATGATCGAGTTCGAGTGCGACGACGCGCTCGCGGCCGGCGCCGCGAAGTTCGCCGATTCGCCCGAGGTGGAGCAGGTCGTGATCTGCACGCCGGACAAGGATCTCGCGCAGTGCGTGCAAGGTGCACGGATCGTTTGCCTCGACCGGATGCGTCGCAGGGTGCTCGATGAGCCGGGCGTGCACGAGAAATTCGGAGTTGGCCCTAAGTCGATGCCGGATTGGCTCGCGCTCGTCGGCGACAGCGCGGACGGCTATCCCGGTATTCCGCGCTGGGGCGCGAAATCGGCGGGTGCGGTGCTCGCCGTGTACGAGCATCTCGAGCGGATCCCCGACGATCCGGCCGGGTGGTCCGTGGCCGTGCGCGGCGCCGAGGCGCTCGCGCTGAGCCTGCGCGAGAATCGCGACGCGGCGTTGTTGTATCGCCGGCTGGCTACACTGCGGACTGACGTGCCGCTCGCCGAGTCCCTCGAAGACCTGCGCTGGCGCGGCGCCGAACGCGGCGCGCTCGAAGCGCTGTCGGCTGCCGTCGTCGACGATTGGACCGCGCGCCGCGCGGCGTCCGCGGCTCTCGCGGCGGGGAAGGGCTGACGCCCCGGGGGCTTACACGGCAACCAGCGGCGCGCTATCGTGCCCACTCGGGCCCTGAACGAAAACAACAGCAATGAAGCGTACGCTCCCGATTCGCGAGTCCAAGACTCTGCCGGTCTACGCGATCCTCTGCCTGTGGACCGGCGCCGCGATCTTCATTGCGTCGGGCCTGCGCGACGAGTCCCTCGGCTCCGTGATCGCCGGCTTGGGTTTCCTCGTCTACGGCGTGTCGACGTATCGCGACCCCGTCGTGTTCCGCACGACTCTGGTCGAGGCGCTGCGCCGTCCGCCGACCAAGGGGCCGATCGAGCGCGGGCTCGACTTCATCGCGCTGATAGCGGTCGCGAGCGGTCTCCTGCTGAATTGGTCGCAGTCCTGGCAGTAGCCGCCACGTCGTAGCGCATGCTGAGGCACTACCTCACGATCGCGCTGCGCAGCTTCGGCAGGCACAAAGCTGCACTCATCGCTCGGCGTGCTCAGCCTCGCGGTCGGGCTGTGGGCATTCGTCGCGGCCTATGCGTTCGTCGCGTTCCTCCACAGCTTCGAAGCCGGATTCGCGAAGTCCGAGCGCATCTACACCGTCTATCAGGCGCTGTCGTTCCCGAACGGCTTCGCGCTGCCGATGGCGCCGATGACCTCCGCGGCGCTCGCGGAAAACATCGCGGTGGAATTCCCGGAGCTCGAAGCGGTCGTACGCGTGAACAACACCAACGCGGTCACGTCCGTCGACGGCAAGGAGTCATTCCGATCGGTCTACGGCGCCGACGCCAAGTTTCTCGACGTGTTCGACCTTCCGTTCATCGCGGGCGACCCAAAGACCGCACTCGCGCCGGGCAGCGCCGTGATCGCGGCGGACGCCGCGCGCGAGCTATTCGGAACGACCGACGTGCTCGGCCGCACGCTCACTGTCCGAAACCTCGATCTCGCGATCGCGGGCGTGGTCGGGACGATTCCCGGCACGTCGCAGTTCGCGGATTCGTTCTTGTGGGACGGCTTCGAGCTGCTCGTGACGTGGCAGGACTTCGAACGGATCGAGCCGCTGCCGGCCGGGGTGGTGAACCCTTGGACGTGGCTCGGGCCGTTTACGTTCGTGCTGCTGCCCGCCGACGGCTCGTTGACGCTCGAGCGGATGAAGTCGCGTCTCGAGGGATTCGGCGAGCGCCACATGCCGCAAGGTCTCGTGACGGGACGCTTCGAGCCGCGCCCCGTGTCGCAGACCCTCGTCGATATGTTTCAGACGATCGTGCTCGGGCAGAGTGCGCCGCCAGTTTCGGTGAGCGCGATGTTTCTCGCTCTCGGCTTCTTGGCGCTCGGCATCGCCGTCCTGAACTTCGTGAACCTCGCGACCGCGCAGGCGGCTCGGCGCGCGCGCGAGATCGGCGTGCGCAAGGCGATCGGAGCGACGGGCATGCGCGTCGCGCGGCAACACCTCGTGGAGACGGCGCTCGCGGTGGCCGCCGCATTCGGACTGGCGCTCGGCGGTGTGGAGCTCACCTCGGCGTTGCTCGCGCGCCGCGGTATCGCGATCGACCTGCCGTGGGGCGATCCGAGCGCGTGGCTCGTGCTGACTTTGCTCGCCGCGAGCGTCGTGCTGGCCGCCGCCGCATATCCGGCCTTCCTCCTGGCGCGCGTGCATGCGGTGCGAGCCCTCCAGACGGGATCGATCCAGGGCGGCTCGCGCCGCCTACGCGGGTTGCTGCTTGCGCTGCAATTCGCGGCGGCCACCTTCCTCGTGATCGCCGTGATCGGGATGTACTTGCAGAACCGTACGCTGCGCCAGCTGAACACGTCCTCACCGGATCGTGTGCTGGTTTCCCTCGGCGGCAACCTGCGGGACGCCGACATCGAGCTCGACACACTCCGCTCCGAGCTCGTGCGGTCGCCTGGCATTCTCGGCGTCACGGCCGTGAGCTCTCCGCCGTGGTCGTGGAGCTGGGGTGGGAGCCGTGTCGGCCGGTCGCGCGACGGATCCCAAGTGTCTCTCCTCATGCAGACACAAGGCGTGTCCTTCGATTTCTTCGAGACGCTCGAAATCGAGGTGCTCGCGGGACGCGTGTTCTCGCGCGACCGAGCCGCCGACCTCGCTCCGAGCTCTCCCGCCGAGGCGGAGGCGCGCTCCGAGCCGGGCAAGCTGGTGCTCGATCGCAAGGCGACCGAGCGGCTCGGTTGGCCGAGCCCGGCGCAGGCCGTCGGCGAGATGCTCTACTCCGGTCCGGATGACGAGCGTGGGGCGGAGGTGATCGGCGTCGTCGAGAGCAAGCCGCTCACGCTGATCGCGCTCAGCGACACGTTCGCCTACCAGCTCGCGCCGAACCGGGCGGGGTCGGCGATCGTCGCGATCGCGCGCCGCGATCTCGCCGCGGGCTTGGCTGCCGTCGACGACGCGTGGCAGCGTCTCGCCCCCGACTATCCGATTCGGCGTGAGTTCCTCGACGTGACGTTCGAGAAGTCCTATGCGCTGTTTGCGAACGTGAACCGAATCTTCGTGGGGCTCACGGCCGTCGCGTTCGTGATCGCGAGCACCGGCTTGTTCGGGCTCGCGAGCTTCCTCGTGGGCCGGCGCACGCGCGAGATCGGGGTCCGCAAAATCCACGGCGCAAGCCGCCGGCAGATTTTGGAGCTACTCGTGTGGAGCTTCTCGAAGCCGATCTTGATCGCGAACCTGATCGCGCTGCCGCTCGGCTGGATGGCCCTGCGCGCTTACTTCGATCTCTTCGTGCAACGCGCGCCGCTCACGCCGTGGCCGTTCGTCGCGAGCCTCGCGGTCACGCTCGCGATCGCGTGGCTCGCGATCGCGGCGCACGTGCTCGCCGCCACGCGTGTCGAGCCGGCGGACGTGCTGCGTTATCAATAGCTGGGAAGGCGCTTGGTCGATCGACGGTAACCGGCGCGAACGAAAAAGGCGGCCCGCGCCTGCGCGCGGGCCGCCTCCGTTACAGAGTCATCAGCGCGGTGCCGCCGGTGCGGCCATGACGGCCTCGTCCCAGTGCTCTTTGATCAAACCGTTCTCGACGCGGATCACGTCGAAGTGGTTCCAAACGTATTCCTTCGACGGATCGTTCGGGTCTTTCTCCGTACGGTCCCACATGAATACGACGTACGGTCCGCTCACGAGCGTGATCGACGGCGGGCGAACCCACTCTGGCTTGATCTCCTGCGGCGTGCGGCCCGGCGTGGCAGCCATGAACTTCTTGAACCCATCGCGCCCCTGCGGGACGTTCGGGTTGTGCTGGATGTAGCCCGGGTCCATCACCTTGTCCGCGAGCTCGAGGTGCCCGTACTGGAGCATGTCCTTGAGCTCCATGACGCCGATGTCGAGGTTCTTCTTCTCCTCGGCTGACATCGTGCCCATGTTGCCGCGCTCGGGATGCGACTTCGGCTGCTCGAAGCTCGGCTTCGGCGCGCCCTCCGGCACTTTCATGCGTTTCGCGCTGTCCCAGTGCTCCTGCACTTTGCCGTTCTCGATACGCAGGATCTCGAACGAGTTCGACCGGTAGGTCGCCGACGCGTCGGTCGGATGCTTCTGCTCGGTCTCGAAGATCAAGAACACGAAGTCGCCTTTCGCGCCCGTGACGACCGGTGGGCGCTGCAGCGTCGGCGCAATCGGATCCTTCTGCTTCACGCCGACGACGTTCTGGAAGAAGTTCACGAACGCGGCTCGTCCGGTCGGCACGTTCGGGTTGTGCTGGATGTAGTCCTCGGCCTGGTACTTCGTCGTGAGCTCCATGTGGCCGTTCTCGATGACCTCGCGCCACCAGTCGAGCACCATCTTGAGATTCGCTTTCTCTTTGTCGTTCATCGCGGGACTGGTTTGCGGCGCCGTCGGCGGATTGATCGACGCGGCGAGTGCGATTGACGACAGGATCAGCGCGGACAGGACCGCCAGGACGGGTTTCGAGACGATGTTTTTCATATGACGCCCCCAGAGCGTTCGTGGAATTTGTTATTGATCATACCTTACGCATGAAGCCCGCCCGCGACGACTTCCGATGCGCCCGCGCGCGGACGCCGGTGCTATGCTGGCCATCGGATCATCGCGGGGGCATATGGGGGCAAAGACGCCGAGGACCGACGGCTCGAGCGGCCTGAGCCGGCGCGAGTTTCTCGCGGCCGCGTCGGCTGCGAGTGCCGCACTCGCCGGTACGCCATCCGCGAGCGCGCAAACCGCCGCCGACGCGCCGCAGCCGGCACCGCCGAGCGGCGCGCAGCTCGCGCGCGAGCACGGCGCTCTCGATGACTACAGCGCGGACGAAGCCGCGCGTTACTTCGTCGACGACCCGGCCTCCGACGTGATGGTCGATCTCCTCAAGAACCTCGACATCGATTACGTGACGACCAACGCGGGGTCGAGCTTCCGCGGACTCCACGAGTCGATCCTGAATTACGGCGGCAATCGCAAGCCCGAGCTCATCACCTGCGTCCACGAGGAGCAGTCGATCGCGATGGCTCACGGCTATGCGAAGGTCGCCGGCAAGCCGATCGTCGCGGCGTGCCACGGCACCGTCGGCATCCAGCATGCCGCGATGGCGGTTTACAACGCGTGGTGTGACCGCGTGCCGGTGGTGATCGTCGCGGGCAACTACCTCGACGGCGACGAGCGCCGCGTGCTCGAGTGGATTCACGCGGCGCAGGACTGCATCCAACCGATTCGCGACTACATCAAGTGGGACGACGCACCGTCGTCGTTGCAGTCGTTCAACGAGTCGTTCGTGCGGGCGCACAAGATCGCGACGACTCCGCCGATGGGGCCCGTCGCCATTGTCGCGGACAGCACTGTTCAAGAGCAGCCCGCCGGCGACGCTCGCAAGTCGCTGCCGCGGCCGAGCCCCACGCGGCCGCCGCGCGCCGACGATTCCGCGCTTGCCGAGGCGGCGCGGTTGCTCGTCGCGGCGGAGGCGCCGGCGATCGTCGCCGACCGAGTCGCGCGCGATCAGGCCGGCGTCGATCTGTTGATCGAGCTCGCGGAGGCGCTGCAAGCACCTGTCGTGAGCCGGCGCGGCCGAATGAATTTTCCGACCGCTCACCACCTGAACGCGGGCGGTAACGTCACCGCGCAAGCCGACGTGATCCTCGGGCTCGAGCTCAACGATACCTGGGGGCTCGTGAGCACGGTGCCCGACCGCGTGGAGCGCGAGTCGGTGCGGGTCGCGCGGCCCGGCGTGAAGCTCGTGACGATCGGCACCGGCGACCTGTTCCTCAAATCGAACTACCAGAATTTCCAGCGCTATTACGGCGCGGACCTATCGATCTCCGGCGACGCGCAGGCGAGCCTGCCCGCGCTGATCGAGGCCGTCCGTGCGGCCCAGCCGCGGTCCGCCCGCGCCGGGTTGCAAGCGCGCGAGGAGAAGTGGCGCGCCGCACGCGCGACGCGGCGCGAAGACACGCTGCGCGCCGCGCGCTACGCGTGGGACGCGTCGCCGATCAGCACGCCGCGCCTGACGGCGGAGGTCTGGAATGCGGTGCACGAGCATGATTGGGCGCTCGTCTCGGAGCCGCTGTTCCCGTCGCTGCACGAGATCTGGCAGATCGAGCGACACTATCAATACATCGGCGGCTCGGGCGGTGCCGGAATGGGTTACGGCGCGCCGGCCGCGGTGGGTGCCGCGCTCGCGCATCGCGACGCGGGGCGGCTCGTGGTGAACATCCAGAAGGACGGCGACTTGATGTACGCACCCGGCGCGCTCTGGACCGCGGCGCATCATCGAATCCCGCTGCTCTTCGTGATGCACAACAACCGCGCGTACCACCAGGAGCTCATGCACGTGCAGCGCATGGCCGCGCGCCGCCGGCGCGGCGTCGACGGCAGCGCGAAGATCGGCACGACGCTCGAGGACCCGTTCATCGACTACGCGACGATGGCGAAGAGCATGGGCGTCTGGTCCGCCGGGCCGATCGAGGATCCCGCGAAGCTCGCGCCGCTGCTGCGCGAGGCCGTTGCGGTCGTCGCGAGCGGTGCACCCGCGTTCGTCGACGTCGTGTGCCAGCCGCGATGAGCCGCGCGGGTAGGCGAGGGTGGTTGATGGCGAGCGCGGCGCTCGCATCTGCATCGACGCTCGCGTGGGCGCAGCCGCCGCGTGACGACCGCACGGTATTCGTCGACTACGGCTGCTATCAATGCCACGGTTACGAGGGCCAAGGCGGGGAAGCGCTGCGGATCGCGCCGAGCGCGTATCCGTTCGATGCTTTCGCGGCGCGCGTGCGAAGGCCTGCGAACGAGATGCCCGCGTACGCGCGCGAGGTGCTGAGCGACGCGGATCTACAAGCGATCTATCGGTATGTGCGCTCCCGTTCGGAGCCGGGGGGCGAGCCGCCGTTGCGCTGACGGCGAACGAGTACCGCGCGCGCGTGGGTTACGAACGCGCCGGTGCCGCTGCCGGGGCGGGCCGCTTCGGCGCCTTGAGCAGCAGGATCAAGGGCAGCGCGGCGAGCGTGCCGTACATCATCAGGCGGAAGTCATTGATGTACGCGATCGTCAACGCTTGCTGCGAGACTTCGGCGTTCAGCGCTCGGATCCCGAGGTCGGTCGCCGTGTCCCATATCGCGGGAACCCCGGGGCCGTGTAGCGCCGACCGGAACAGGTTGATGTTCTCACTGAGCTCGGCATGGCTCACTTGCGCTTCGCGCCCGAGGATCGTCACGACGATCGAGATACCGATGCTGCTGCCGATGTTGCGCACGAGGCTGAACATCGACGTGCCTTCGTTGCGATAGCGCGGCGCGAGCGTCGCGAACGCGATGGCGGAGAGCGGCACGAAGATGAAGCCCAAGCCGACTCCCTGGAAGACGCCGGTGTAGATGATCTCGTAGGCGCCGACCTCGGCCGTGAACTGAGTCATCTCCCACAGCGAGTACGCCATCAGCACGATCCCGAACAGCACGAGCGCCCGCGTGTCGACCTTTCCGATCAGGCGGCCGACGACCATCATCGCGACCATCGTGCCTATGCCGCGCGGCGCGCTCACGTAGCCCGCCGTGATCACGGGGAAGCCGAGCAGGCTCTGCAGAAACGGCGGCAGCAGCGCCATCGTCGCGAGCAGCATCACGCCGACCATGAAGATGAGCAGCACGCCCGCCGCAAAGTTGCGGTCCTTGAAGAGGCCGGGCTCGATGAACGGTTTCTCGGCCGTGAACATGTGCACGAGGAACAAGTAAGCCGCGAGCGCGGCGAGCACGCCCTCGACGATGATTTCGCGCGAATCGAACCAATCGAGCGCGTTGCCGCGGTCGAGCATCAGCTGGAGCCCGCCCACCGCGATGCTGAGCAGCGCGAATCCGAAGTAGTCGAAGCTGTGCTTCGTGCGCCGTTCCGTCTCCGGCATGAAACTGATGAGGCCGAGCAGTGCGAGCGCACCGACGGGCACGTTGATATAGAACGCCCAGCGCCAGCTGTAATACTCGGTGAGCCAGCCGCCGAGCGTCGGCCCAAGGATCGGGCCGACCATCACGCCCATGCCCCAGAGCGCCATGGCGGAGCCGTGCTTCTCCCGCGGGTTGATGTCGAGGATCACCGATTGCGACAGCGGCACGAGCGGCGCGCCGAACACGCCCTGCAGCACGCGGAACAGGACGATCCCCTCGACTGAGGTGGCCATGCCGCAGAGCATCGACGCGATCGTGAAGCCGATGACGCTGCCGATGAATACGCGCCGGCGGCCGAACTTGTCCGCGAGCACGCCCGTGAGCGGCGTCATGATCGCTGCCGCGACGATGTAGGACGTGAGCACCCAGGAGATTTGGTCCTGGGTCGCGGAGAGATTGCCCTGCATGTGCGGCAGGGCGACGTTCACGATCGTCATGTCGACGACCTGCATGATCGTCGCGAGCATGATCGAGACGGTGATCATGCCGCGGTTGAGCGGCGCAGCGCCGCTCGCGGCGTTCATCTGCCGTCTCTCGCGGGCGCGGCTTCGGCGACGCGGTCGGGCCGCAGGCCCGTGAGGAACGACGGCGCGGGGCGCTCGTAGCCCGTGTCGATCTCGACCTCGGCGCTCATCCCGACACGCAGCTCGGGATCGTCGCCGCGCTTCTGGATCGCGATGCGTACGGGAATGCGCTGCGTGACTTTCACCCAGTTGCCGGTCGCGTTCTGCGCCGGGATCACCGAGAACTCCGCGCCCGTCGCCTGGCTGATGCTCTGCACTTTGCCGCGCCATTCGCGGTCGGGGTAAGTGTCGAGCTTGATGTCGACGGGTTGACCCACCACGACGTGCGTGAGGTCGGTCTCCTTGTAGTTCGCCTCGATCCACATCTCACCGTTGGAGACGACGCTCATGAGCGCCGCGCCCGGGGAGGCGTAGTGGCCCACCATCGGCACCTTGCTCGCGACGCCGTCGAACGGCGCGCGCACGATCGTGTGCTCCATGTCGAGGACCGCGGTGTCGCGGATCGACTTGGCGGCGAGGTAGGCCGCCTGCTCGGTGAGCGGGCGGTCGGGGTCGCCGCCGAGCTGCGCGCGGATCCGGTCGATGTTGCGCATCGAGACGACGACTTCTTGGTTCGCGACGTCGCTCTTGTGCTGCGCCTCGTCGACGTCGACGCCGGACGCGAGCTTGCGCTCGGCGAGCGAGCGCAGGCGGTCGAATTCGCGCTTCTCGTACGCGGCGTTCGTCTTGTCGAGCTCGAGCTGCTCGAGCGCTTGCCGGTACTGCGCGCGGATGCCTTCGACGTAGTCGTGGATCGCGCCGAGCTGCGCGTCGGCGCGGTCGAGGCTCACCTTGAACGGCGTGTCGTCGATGCGGAACAGCACGTCGCCTTGCGCGACGGCTTGGTTCTCGCGCACGTCGACTTCGACGATCGGGCCCGCGATCCGCGCGCTCACGATCCCGACGTCGGCCTTCACGTACGCGTTGTCGGTGCCGACGAACCGGCCCGTCATGAGGTAGGCGTACAGCGCGCCCGCGAGCACAACGACGGGGCCGAGCACGAGCAGCACGGTCCGCACTCCGCGGCGGCGCGGCATCGGCGCGGCGGGCGAGGGCGGAGCCGCGGGCGGGGCAGCCTGCGCAGGTCCAGCAACGGGCGGAGCCGCCGCCTGCGCGGGTGCCGACACCGTCGCAGTTGCAACGGGCGCGGCCTGAGTAGCCGCGGGCGCCGCAGCCGGGGGCGCGCTAGCGCGCGCGTTGGATTCGGGTCGGTTTTCGTCCGGCATCTCGGTTCGTCCTTCCGGTGGGTTCGTCGGCCGCGGAAGTCTTGAGCTCCGCGGCAACGAGGTTCTGCTTGATCCGTTGCAGGCCTTCGAAGACCTGGTTCTGCGTGCTCGCCGGCACGCTCATCACGCTCTCCGCGATCGTCTCCGCGGCCCGCGCGTGAATCTCCGCGAGCACCGGCTGGCACTTCGCGGTGAGGAACAGCCGCACGGCGCGCCGGTCGAGCGGGTCGTTGCGCCGCTCGATCCAGCCCGCGGCCTCCATCCGATCGATGAGGCGCGCGACCGTGATGGGCTGAATCTCGAGGCACTCCGCGAGCGCGACCTGATTCATGCCTTCTGCGCGCGACACGTTCACGATGGCCCGCCACTGCGCCTGCGTGAGGCCGAGCGACTGCAGCCGCCGGTCGAAGTTGCGGCGCAGCAGGCGCGCGACGTCGCTGATGAGGACGCCGAGGCTGCGGTCGGGATCGAACGTCTTGGTCACGCGGGCCTTCCTGGTATTAGTAAGCATGCTTATTATAAGCATGACGCAACCGTCCTCCAAGAGGGGTCGCCGTCGAGCATTGGCACTACCTGGTCGGGCGCGCGTCCCCCGGGCTCGCGGTTGAAGTCACCGCTGAAGTCGGGATTAATTGCCGCACGTTCATTCCGGAGATGCTGATGCCTCGGCCAACCGTCCTTTCGACTCTGCGCCAGCCGTTGCTGGAACGGCTATCCGCGGATTGCTCGCGAGCTCCGTTGCTCTCGGGATTGCCGGCACGGCGTCGGCTCATCACGGTTTCGGCAACTTCGATCGCACCACCGAGGTCGTGCTCAAGGGCACCGTGAAAGGCCTCGACTTCGTGAATCCGCATGCCTACGTCTACTTCGAGGTCGCGGCAGCCGATGGCGCGGCGACTCCGTACCGCTGCGAGATGCGCGCCGCCACCGTGTTGCGCCGCTCGGGCTGGTCGCCGGAGATGTTCAAGCCCGGCGAGCCGATCGAGATCACCGGGGCTCCCGACCGCTTCGACTCGCACTCGTGCTACGTGAACACGGTCGTGTTCGCCGATGGCACGACGGCGGATCGTTACGCGCAGCTGGTCAAGCCGGGCCCGAAAGCCGCGGCGGCGACCACGGCGCGCGCCGCACGCCTGCCTAGCGGCGAGCCCAACATCTCCGGCGACTGGGCGCCGGAGCAGCTCGTGATGACCGATCCGCGCGGCCGCGACGGCGCGCTCGTGCCCGTGAGCCAAGTCGAGCAATTCAAGCCCGGCGACCGGCCGAACGGCGCCGGCGGCGGCGGTTTTCAGAACCGCCCGCGCACCTACGAGTTCACGGAAGCCGGCAAGAAGGCGTCGGAGTCCTTCAACGGCCAAACGCGCGACAATCCGCGGTTCCGTTGCGAGACGACGAGCATCCTGTTCGACTGGACGTTCGACGGCCCGGTGAATCGCATCACTCAGGCCGGCGACACGATCACGCTGCAGTACGGCCAGCTCGGTTTCACGCGCACGATCCACCTGAACGCGCAGCATCCCGCGGGCGTAGAGCCGAGTCGCGGCGGGCACTCCACCGGCAAGTGGGAGGACGACGTGCTCGTCGTCGACACGGTCGGGTTCGCGCCCGGCGTGCTGTCGCCGCCGGTGATGAACAGCGCGGAGCTGCACGTGGTCGAGCGCTTCGCGTTCGATCCGGCTGCGCTCACGATTACTCGGACCTACACGGCGACCGACGCGCTGTATTTCACCGGTGAGTACACGGGCACCGACAAGATCGGCGTGGCCGACCTGCCGTATGCGCCCGACGCGTGCAAGGAGCTCACATTCGAGGACTTCTCCAAGGACGGCACCGCCCCCGGCGGCGTTGCATCGACCCCGCTGCCCGGGCCCCCCGGCGCACCCCCGCAAGGCGCGGCCGTGGGCGCCGCTGGGAGCGCAGCCGCGATACCCGCTCCCGCTGCCCCGACCGCGGCGCCTGCGGAGCCGGCGCCCGCGAAGCCGTGGTGGAAGTTCTGGGAATAGCGGGACTGACGGCCGTCCACGCTCGCGCCCGCTCCTGACTCCGCTCTTTGACGGTGATATAACAGCCGTGGCGTCGAAGCGCGGGCAACAGGCGCGGCGCCCATCATCCGGGGGAAACTCATGTCGATCTCGATGCTTCGACTCGTGCCCGTCGCTTGCGCCGTCGCCGTAACGCTCGCGGCGTCGGCCGCCGACGAAAAGCCGTTCGTGCCTGTCACGGATCAGATGCTCCAACATCCGGATCCGGGCGATTGGCTCATGTGGCGGCGCACGCTCGACAGCTGGGGGTATAGCCCGCTCGAGCAAGTCAACAAACGCAACGTCGCGAACCTGAAGCAGGTGTGGAGCCACGCGATGGGCACCGGCATCCAAGAGGCGACCCCGCTCGTCTACGCCGGAACGATGTACGTGCCGAACAGCGGCGACTACATCCAAGCGTTCGACGCGAAGAGCGGCGAGCTCAAGTGGGAATACAAGCGCGTTTACCCGGAAGGGGTGCGCGGCGGCACGAACCGCAACCTCGCGATCTGGGGCACCACCCTGATCGACGCGAGCGGCGACAACATGATGTACGCAGTCGACGCGCGCACGGGCAAGCTCGTGTGGGAAACCAAAGTGCTCGAGCCGACGCTGCCCGCGCGCGCGAGCTCGGGTCCGATCATCGCGAACGGCAAGGTGATCACGGGCCGACAGTGTCAGCCCGCCGCGACCAACGACTCGTGCGTGATCACCGCGCACGACGCCAAGACCGGCAAAGAGCTGTGGCGCACGCGCACGATTCCGCGCAAGGGCGAGCCCGGCGACGAGACTTGGGGCGACGTGCCGATGGAGCAGCGTTGGCACGTCGGCACGTGGATGGTGCCGAGCTACGACCCCGTGCTCGACGAAATCTACATCGGCACTTCGGTCACGATTCCTGCGCCGAAGTTCATCTTGGGCGGCGTCGACAAGCAGCACCTGTATCACAACTCGACGCTCGCGCTGGATCCCGCCACCGGCAAGATCGATTGGTATTACCAGCATCTGCTCGATCACTGGGATCTCGATCATCCGTTCGAGCGGCTGCTCGTCGACACGGCGGTCACACCGGATCCGAGCGAGGTGAGCTGGATCAATCCGCGCGTGCGCCCCGGCGAGCGCCGCAGGGTGATCACGGGCATCCCCGGCAAAACCGGCATCGTCTACACGCTCGACCGCGAGACCGGCGAGTTCCTCTGGGCGCGGCCGACGGTGTTCCAGAACGTCGTGACCAACATCGACGGCGCGACGGGCAAGGTCACCGAGAACCCCGACGTGATCTGGACGCGCAAGGACCAGACGCTCATGGTGTGCCCGGGCACGAACGGCGGTAAGAATTGGCCGGCCGGCGCGTACAGCCCGAAGACCAATACGATGTACATGCCGATGCAGAACATGTGCATGAACGCGACGACGCAGACGGACCAGCGCGATCCGAAGCTCGTCTACGGTTTCAGCACGGAGTACATCACCGCACCGGGTGCTAAGGAAGTCGGTGTCGTCTGGGCGATTTCGGCCGAGAAGGGCACGACGCTCTGGAAGCACGAGCAGCGCACGGGCGTGATGTCGCTCGTCGCGACCGGCGGCGGGCTCGTGTTCGGCGGCGACGTGTCGGGTGCGTTCAAGGCGTACGACGACACGAGCGGCAAGGTGCTCTGGGAGACCAATCTCGGCTCCCCCGTGAGCGGCTATCCCGTGACGTTCGCGGTCGGCGGTAAGCAATTCGTCGCGGTGACGACCGGTCCGTCGCTCGTCGCGGCCGCGTCGCGGCGCGTGACGCCCGAGTTGCCGGCGGATTCGGGCGGCGCCCAAGTCTTCGTGTTCGCGCTGCCGTAGGAAGGCTCGCGATGACTGCAGGTCGCACCGTCGACGCAGCACCGGTCTCGCTCGGCGCGCTCGCGGCATTGCTGCTGACCGCGGCGGCGCATGCGCAAATCCCGGCCGCCAAGCAGGCGGACCTCGATCGGCACGTGGCGGCCGCGCGCGCCGCCGCAGGCGCGGAACATGCGGGCATGGTCGACCGGTTGTGTCCCGGTCCGACGGCGGCCGCGGCGATCCGCCCGACGGTCGCCGCCGCAGGCGCCGCGCAGCCGCCCGATCCGCCCCGCGATCGCTGGCACGCGGATCCGCAGAAAGTATTCGACAACCTCTACTTCGTCGGCATGACGGAGTTCGCGTCGTGGGCCGTGACGACCACGGACGGCATCATCGTGATCGATCCTCTGTTCGATTACTCGGTCGAGGACGAAGTGGTGGGCGGGCTCAAGAAGCTCGGCTTCGATCCGGCCGACATCCGTTACGTGCTGATCAGCCACGGCCATCTCGACCATGCCGGCGGCGCGAAGCTCCTGCAGGAGCGCTTCGGCGCACGGTTACTGATGACCGCGGCGGACTGGGACCTGGTCGAGCGTGACAATCCGCGCTGGAAGCCGATGCGCGATCTTGACGATCGTCGACGGACAGACGCTCACGCTCGGCGACACGACGCTCACGATGTACGTCACGCCGGGGCACACGAACGGCACCGTGTCGACGCTGATCCCGCTGCGCGACGGCGGCGCCAAGCACGTCGCGGCGCTGTGGGGCGGCACGCTGTTCAACTTCGGACCCGACGCGGCGCGTTTCACGGCATACCAGGCCTCCGCCGCGCGGATGCGCGAAATCGCCGCCGCCGCGGGCGCGGATGTGCTGCTGTCGAATCACACCGACTACGACGGCTCGAAGATCAAGCTGCCCGCGCTGAAAACGCGCGCTCCCGGCGCGCCGCATCCCTACGTCGTCGGCGCAGATTCCGTGCGCCGCTACCTCACCGTGGCGAACGAATGCGCCGGCGCCGCGCTCGCGAGCTTGCCGTAGCGACTCGCGCCAACCCTCGGAGAACACACATGAGAACCACAGCTTTGGGAACGGTGCTCGCGCTCGCCGCAGTGGTCTTCGCCGCGGCGCCCGCCGGCGCGCAGCCGCGAGCAGGCGGCGCGTGCGACCGGGCGTGCCTGAACGCGCTGGTCGATTCGTATCTCGCGGCGCTCGTCGCTCACGACCCGAGCCGCTTGCCCGTCGCGCCCAACGCAAAGTTCGTCGAGAACGTGCAGGCGAAGAAGGTCGGCGAAGGGCTCTGGAAGACCGCGTCGGCCGTGCCGACGACTTTCAAGATCTACGTGCCCGATCCTAAGTCGCAGCAAGTGGGCTTCCTCGGCGTGATCCAGGACGCGGGCAAGCCCGCGGAGCTCGCGCTGCGTCTGAAGCTCGAGGACGGCAAGATCACGGAGATCGAGCACCTGATCGCAGGTAACCTCGGGGACCGCAACCTCCCGAACCTGCAGACGCCGCGCGCCGTGTTCTCGACGCCGGTGCAGCCGGCGCAGCGCAACACGCGGGAGCAGATGCTGAAGATCGGGGCGTCGTATTACGACGCGCTCGACGACAACGACGGCAGCAAGGCGCCATTCGCCGACGACTGCCTGCGGCGCGAGAACGGGATGCAGACCACCGGCAATCCGCCGCCCGCGCAGCCCGGAGGAATCGGCTCGACCGGAGCCCTCGGTTGCGCCGCGCAGCTCGACACGGGCACCTTTCAGTACATCGACAAAATCGACAACCGGCGCGTCGAGATCGCCGATCCCGAGACCGGGCTCGTGCTCGGGCTGTCGCACTTCCATCATCCGATGAAGCAAAAATTCGTCACGATCAAGGGCGTTCCGGGCGTCGAGAAAATCGACATGCCGTTCGAAGCGTTCGATCTACCGGCCGCCCACATCTTCAAGGTGAGCGGTGGGAAGATCCACGAGATCGAGGCAATGGGTTTTAGGGCGGACTATCAATCACCGACGGGTTGGGAATCACATGCAGGACACTGACAATACTTTCGCCGCCGTGCGCGGCTCGATGGGACCGCGATCGCGGTGCGCAGGCGCAACGGCACGCGCCGTCGCAAGCGCGGCGGTTCTCGCCGTCGCGCTGCCGCTCGCGGCCTCCGCGCAGCAGCAACCGAATCTCGGCATCGCACCGGTAACGCTCAAGAGCGAGCCCTACACGTTCGATACGGCCGAGCAACACGGCATCAAGGTATCGATCGTCGTGCGCGGCCTCGCGCACCCGTTCAGCGTCGCGTTCTTGCCGAACGGCGACGCACTCGTCACGGAGCGCTACGCGACCTTGCGGCTCATCCGCGGCGCCATCGGCGCGAAGGCGACGCTCGAAGCAACGTCGATCGCGGGTATCCCCGCGCAACAAACGCAGCGCGGCGCGGGGATCAGCGAGGTGGCGTTGCATCCGAAGTTCGCCGAGAACGGTCTCGTGTACTTCACCTACAACAAGACGGGCGAGCCGATTCCCGACGCCAAGCCGCCGCGCCGCATGGCGGCGGTCGCGCTCGGCCGCGGCAAGTTCGACGGCAAGGCGCTCACCAACGTCGAGGAGCTGTTCGCCGGCGAGTGGTCCACGGGGGCGAGCGGCTCGCGGCTCGCGTTCGGCAAGGACGGTTTCCTCTACATGACCACCGGCGCGACGGCCGGCGGCCTGTTCGACGACACCGCGCAGAAGCTCGACACGGTCTACGGCAAGGTGCTGCGGCTTACCCTCGACGGCAAGCCGGCGAAGGACAATCCGTTCGTCGCGCGCACGGGCGCGAGGCCCGAGATCTTCTCGTACGGTCATCGCGATCAGCTCGGGCTCACGGTCGACCCCGTCAGCGGCAGCGTGCTCGCGGCGGAGCACGGTCCGAACGGCGGCGACGAGGTGAACCTGATCCTCGCGGGCCGCAACTACGGCTGGCCGAAGTCGAGCTTCGGCCGCACGTATGAGGGCCCGCGGATGTCGTCGTTGCCGATCGAGGCGGGTATCGAGCAGCCGCTGGTCCTGTGGCTGCCGTCGATCGCGCCGACCGGGGTCGACGTTCTACTCGGGCGACAAGTTCCCGGCCTGGAAGGGCAACCTGTTCGTGGGCAGCGCGCGCGTGGGCGAGATCCCGAGGACGGGCGCGCTCGAGCGCGTGGTGTTCAACGACAAGCTCGAGGAGCTGCGCCGCGAGCGGCTGCTCTCCGATCTGCACCAAAGAATTCGTGACGTTCGGCAGGGCCCCGATGGGCTAATCTACGTGCTGACCGACGAGGACGATGGCGCTCTATTGCGCATCGAACCCGCGGTACTTTGATAACCAATGGAAAACCAAGCACGGCGTGGGGGAAAGCTGCGCCCTTCTTTAGAACCAGATCACAACTAGTAAGGAGTCCTGAATCATGAACAAGAAACCTCTGGCGGCGGCGGCAATCGCGATTTTTTCGATCGGCGGCTACGCGATTGCGCAGAAGCCCGCGGCGAACATGGGCTTTTTCGTCACGAGCGCGAACCCGAAGGGCGGCAATCTCGGCGGCCTCGCGGGCGGCGACGCGGTGTGTCAGTCGTTGGCGCAGGCGGCGGGCGCGGGCGGCAAGACTTGGCACGCCTATCTGAGCTCGAGCACGGTCGACGCGAAGACCCGCATCGGCAACGGCCCCTGGTACAACTTCAAGGGCGAGCTGATCGCGCAGAACGTGGCGGATTTGCACACCCCGGACAAGAACAAGATCTCCGGCGCGACGGCGCTCACGGAGAAGGGCACGACGCCGAACTACCTCAAGGTGGACGCGAAGGGAGAAGTGCAGCGGCCCGAAGGGGACTTGGTGCACGACATCCTCACCGGAACCAACGAGGACGGCACGAAGAACGCGGACACTTGCAAGGACTGGACGGCGGGCGACGCCAGCGCGAAGGCGATGCTCGGCCACGCGGATCGTCTCGGCCGCAACGCGGGCCTGAACTCGTGGAACGCGATCCACCCGTCGCAGGGCTGCGGCATGGAGCAGCTCAAGCCGACCGGCGGCGCGGGTCTCTTGTACTGCTTCGCGACGAACTGACCTCGAGTCGACAGCGGGCCGCTGTCCCGCTGCGCGACACGCAAAAAAAATGGCCGCGGCTCGACAACGAGCCGCGGCCTTTTCTTTGGGTACGATTTTCGGCTTAAGGGTCGGCTCGCTCGTCCGGCGCGCCGGTGCCCGACGAGCCGACGAACAGCTTCGTGCCGTCAGCGAACGTGATGTCGCGGCCGTTGGCGCGGAACGAGCCGTCCTTCGCCTGGAAGCCCTGCACCGAGATCTTCGAGCCGGCCGGCAACGAGTTGCGGTTCCAGCCGCGGCGCAGCAGCGCGTTCGGCGCTCCGCCCTCGATCATCCACTGCTGGGTCTCGCCGCTCGGCGTCTTCACGTCTATGTGAATCCACGAGTGCGGATTGATCCACTCCATCTTCGTGACTACGCCCTCGAGCTTTACCGGCTTGTTCGCGTCGAACTCGGCGGCAAACGAGTGGTGCGCGAGCACCGGTAACGCGGCGGCCGTGAGCAGCGCGCCGGCGACAACGCCAAAGATTTTACGCATCGCAATGGTCTCCCTCATACCAGGCTTGTTCAAAGTTTACTCTGTTTTCACGCTACGGGGATTTCTTCGTCAGGTCCCCGTAGAGCAGCTCCTCGGAGAACTCGACGCACTTGAACTCGAGCAACTGTACGTTCTTGTCGATCCGCTTGTAGAGCGGCATGGAGATTTTCCAAGGCCGCGAGAACGTCTCCGGATCCTCGATGGTCGCTTCGTATTGGATGTGATCCTGCCCCGTCAGCGTATAGCGTTCCGTGACCTTCATCATGGCGCCGTGATGATTGCCGGCGCGGTCGAACCAGGTTTGGTCGTTGTTCCCGGTCACCTCGATCACGAGCGTATCGCCGTCCCAATGCCCGTTCGACCACCCCATCCAGCTGTCGACCGGCGGTTCTTGGTGGTTCGCCATGTGCACGATTCGATTCGCGCTCGCGAACTCGTAGACGAACAGGATGTCCGCGTCGCCCTGCACGATTCGGAACGGGTAGGGCATGTACGTGGCGCGCGGGATGCCCGGCATGTAGCACTTTGCCTCGGGGTCCGTCTTGGGCCAGCCGGCGCGGTTCTCGTCGCGCTTCGCGAGCGCCGCGGGGAGGTAAGGAATCGTGCCGCCTTCGACGACGCTCTGCCCCGCGGGCACGGCCGCGATGGCGCCGAGCTGCCAGAAGTTGCTGAGAGCCGACGCGGAATGATCCTCGAGGTTCCAGTACGCGGTGCCGATCGCCTGCCAGACGCCGTTCAGGTTCGGCTTGCCGGCGATTTTCGCGGGATTTGCCTGTTGCGCGGCGCTCGGCCCGACAAAGGCGAGCGTGGCAACCCAGGCCGTCGCGGCGAGCGCCGCCGTGCGCCGGATGAAGGAGACGCGATCGATCGATGAGCTCATTGATTACTTCCGCCCTTGAGTAGTTGTTGGTAGGCCAAATCGAAGAACGCGAGCGTCGCGGCCGTCGGCGCGGTCGCCGATTCCGTCATTACGCTGTCGCCAAGCACTTGGACTTTGCTGCCGGCCGCGTCGCGATACACGGGCCACGCCGGCAGACCGGGGCCGTTCGGGTCGCCGCTGCGCGCGAAGTTCACCCAGTACGACGACATCGTCTCGGCGAGCCGGATGTCGACGTCGGTCCACGGTTGCCCCGCGGCGAGGTTGTTGAACATGTACGGGATCTCGGCCACGTGCGTGGCGCCGCGCGAAGGGCGATCCGGTGGCGGCGGCGGCACGCGCGTGAAGTAGTAGACGTACGCCTTACCGCCACGCTTCGCTTGGAGCTCGGCGAACTTGCGCATGTGCCAGGCTGCCTCGTCACGGAACGACGCAAGATACGACTGCGCCGTTTGCTCGTCGCTCACCGCGGGGTACATCTTCAAGTAGCCATCCGCGAGCACGCCGAAGCGCTGCTTGGCCTGGCCGGTGAACTGCTCCGCTGTCAGGCCGGGACGCTGGAAGAACGTGCCTTCATCTTGGTTGGATCCGACGAGCAGGTCCACCGAGCTCTGTTGGCTCGCGTTGTAGGTGAGCGATAGGTCCTCGGGGATCAACCAGCCATCGACGACGAGGCCGCCGCCGCGGATCTTTTGGAACACGTCCGCGGCAGGCATCGTGCGGAGCTCCCCGATCGATTTCGCGCCGCTGTCGGTAAGCGCCTTCGTGCCCGCATCCTCGGCACGCGCGAGGGTGTTCATTCGCGCCATTCCGAGGCCCATCCACGCGCCGCTCTGCGCGATCGCGCGCTGGAACAGGCCCTTCGCGACTGGCGACGCGACGAGGGTCGCGACCATGTTCGCGCCTGCGGACTCGCCGAAGATCGTAACGTTTGCGGGGTCGCCGCCGAACCGCGCGATGTTCCGTTGCACCCACTGCAGCGCCGCGATCGCGTCGAGCATCCCGTAGTTGCCGGAGACCTTGTGCTCGGACTCTGCGCTGAGATCGGGATGCGCGAAGAAGCCGAGCGAGCCGAGCCGGTAATTGATCGTGACGACGACCGCGCCTTTCTTCGCGAGACCCTCGCCGCCGTAGCGTGCTTCGGAGCCGGCGCCGCCGAAAAAGCCGCCGCCGTAGATCCACAGCATCACGGGGCGTTTCGCGTCGGCGGAGTCCGCGGTGGTCCAAATGTTGAGGTAGAGGCAGTCTTCGCTCGAGGGCGTGGGCGCAGACGCGTTCGGGCCGCCGGGGCCGCCTTGCGTGCACCGGGCGGCGAATTCGGTCGCCGCGCGCACGCCGGTCCAAGCCGCCGCGGGTTGCGGGGGGCGCCATCGATTCACGCCGAGCGGCGGCGCTGCGAACGGAATACCCTTGAAGACGCGGACGTCGGGGCTCGCGCCCGTCGTTCCAGAGATCGAGCCGCTGTCGAGCTTGACCTCGGCCGGCATCGCGGCGAGCGCGCCGCTCGTCGCGAGCAATGCGCTCGCGGCCGCCAGGACAAGACGACGCATAGAGCTCCCCCTCAGCCAGTGTCCGGTCTGCCTTCTCGTGCGCGGTGGCTCACCATCCCGCTCGCACGTAGAATGCCGCGGACTTCGAATCCGGCGGCCGCACTATTTGAACACGCAACGGCTGCGAAATCAGCTCCTCGAGGGGTGGGCCAGTGTCGTTTGTCGGTCTTTTGCAGTCGGTCGAGGACTCGCCGTTCAGCACTGGCCTGCGCGAGTCCGTCTACATGTGGGCGTGCGTCGACGGTGTCCATGTCCTCGGGCTCTGTGTCTTCCTCGGGATGCTGCTCTTTTGGGAGCTGCGCCTGTTCAACGTGGGTCTGCGCAGCGCGTCCGTCTCGGAGACCTGGGACCGCCTGTCACCCTGGATCATGGCCGGCTTCGTCGTGATGGTCATCAGCGGGGTGCTGTTGTTCCTGTCGGAGCCCGTGCGGTTCTGGGGTAACGTCTTCTTCCGCATCAAGCTCGTTGCGCTCGTGCTCGCGGGGCTCAATGCGCTCGCGTTCCACTACAGCATCGGCAAGCGCCTCGTCGATTGGGATGCGCGGCCATTACCGCAGACCGCGCACCTAGTGGGCGCGGCGTCGATCACGCTCTGGGTGCTGATCGTCTTCTGCGGCCGGTTGATCGCATACAACTGGTTCGCGCCGCTGGTGTAGGAGCTCGCCGTGTCGCTGCAACCCTTGTTCCAGTGGATAGAAGGCACCGAGCTGGCGGTCGCGATCAACAACTCGACCTACGCGTTCGCGTTGATCGAATCCGTGCACCTCGTCGCCCTTGCGGTGATCGGCGGTGCGGTGCTCGTCGTCGATCTCCGGATGCTCGGTCTCGGGTTCAAGAATCAGCCCGTCGCCGCCGTCGCTACGGCCGCGCGGCCGTGGCTGATCGGCAGCCTGGTCCTGATCTTGCTGACGGGCTACCTGTTGTTCTCGTCGCTCGCGGCCGGCAAGTATTACTGGAACATCGCTTGGTGGTGGAAGATGTACTTCCTGCTCGCCGCGGTCGTCTACACGTTCACCGTGCGCCAGCCGTTCGCGGTGAGCCGCGCCGCGAACGCGTCCGCGAGTGTCGCGAAGCTCGTCGCCGGTGTGTCGATCTTTCTCTGGCTCGGTGTCGCGGTGATGGGTCGCGCGATCGGCTTCATCTGACGACTCCGGCGCTGCGCGTTGCCGCGCCGCATCGCCTCAGCGCGCGAGCGCGCCGTCGGACGACGTCGAACGCGTATCCGGGCCGCTTACGCCGCGCGCTCTTCCGCTCGCTGAGCGCCGTCGACTTCGATCGACAACGCCACTTTGAGCTCGACGAGCATCAGCATCAGCGCGTGCGACATCTCGAGCTGGAAGCCATCCGTCTTGTTGACCTGCAGCCGGCACTCGACGGTGCCGCCTTGATCCGTGAACGCGCGCCAGAATGCTGCAGCGCGTTTCATCTTGAGCAGAGTGAAGTAGAGCGTGATCTGCGGCAGAACCGGGCCCGTCTTGACCGCCGCGATCAGCGGCCCGGCTCGGCCGTGCCGCAGCTCGGGCAGCATCCCGGACCAAGGCGAGGGCGCCTGAAGCAGTCCGACCCAAAAGGTCTCGCGGTAGGCGCCGCTGCCGATCTCGCCCGATTCGAGGCGCCGCGGCTCGCCGGCACGCCACGCGTGCTGGGGTTCGATGCCGAGCTGGCGGCTAAGCTCTGCGGGATCGATGCTCGGATGCCGAATTCGGAAGGTGACCGAGAAGTCCTGCGGATCCATCGCGCTGCCCCCGAGAGTCGAAGGCCGGCATTATTACCGCGTTGCGTAGCAATTGGCCAGAGAGGGATCGCTCGTTCGTGCGCCTCGTTGGGTCGAGCGAGGGTTGTCTTTATGATTCTCACCGAAGAGGGGCCGATGACGACGCGGAAACACTACCTATGAGCCAGCGCTACGGCGAGACGTTCGCGGGGGTCGCGCTCGAGAGCCCGGCGGCCGAGCGCAACAAACAACCAATACTCGAGGCGATCGAGCGCTGGCTCCCTGCCCGCGGCATCGTCCTCGAGATCGCGAGCGGCACCGGTCAGCACATCGTGCACTTCGCGCGCGCGTTGCCCGCGCTGAAGTGGCAGCCGACGGACACGGACCCCGAGCTGCGCGCCGCAACGGCCGCGCGCGCGGCGACTGCAGCACTCGACAATCTATTACCGCCGTTGCCGCTCGACGTGCTGGACTCCGTTTGGCCCGTCACCGCGGCGGACGCGGTGCTCTGCATCAACATGATCCACATCGCGCCGCGGGCCGCTACGCCCGCGCTGCTGCGCGGATCCGCGCGGCTACTGCCTGGCCGTGCGCCGCTCATCCTCTATGGGCCGTACAGGCGCGGGGGGCGTCATACGGCCGCGAGCAACGAGGCGTTCGACGCGAGTCTGCGAGCGCGCAATCCGGAATGGGGCGTTCCCGATCTCGATGAGCTCGCCGCAGACGCGCGCGACATCGGTTTCGAGCTCAGCGACGTCGTGCCCATGCCGGCGAACAACCTCACGGTCGTTTTCGAGCGCACCACGCAGTGAGCCGCCGCGGCGGTCGTCACGGGCCGCGTTCGAGCAGCAGCGGAATCACCAGGTCTTCCTCGTCGCTCAGGTGGCGTACGAGCCGGCGGCACAGCGCGTCGCTCTCGCGCACGTAACGATCCGCCGCGTGCCGGGCCGCCGCGGCTCCGGCCGCGGTCGCGTCCGCGGCGGCGACCAGGTCGGTGAGCGCGGCGAGTGCGCGTTCCATGTCCGCGTGCAGGAGCACGTGATCGTTCGCGAGCAGGTCGAACCCCGGCACGAGCCGCTGCTCCGCCTCCCGGAACGCGGGGAAGTAATGATAGTCCTCGACTTCGTGGTGGCCGTGCAGACGACCTACCATTCCGTGTAGCCGCGGCGCGGCGAGGGTGGCGAGCTCCCGCACCGCGAGTCGGCCGTTGCGGCAGTCGTCCCCGGCCAGCGTGAGCGCGACGCCCTCGCGGCGAAAGTCGTCATGTACCTCGAGCCATTGCAGGACGGTCGGAGAGGTCTGCGCGGACCAGGTCGCGCGCGGGTGGCGTTCGAGCAGCACCCGACGCTCTTCGGACCACGGCGGATGTTGATCGGAATCGACGCTCAAGCGTGCATTGTGACAGCCGCAGGGTGCGTTGCGCGCGTCGCTGGGGGCAGAAGACCGGCGCCTCGTTTCAGTGTGTCCGAGGCGCCGGGAGGGAGGAAGTAGTGGGCAGAAGCGGCCGCGTAGCGGTGAAATCGAAGGGGGGCGCGATTTGTGTGGCTGGCGCGACCGACCCTGCCCGAGGACGTATTTGCAAGCGCCATGCCAACCCAAAATTCGCGTGATTCAAGGCTTTGCGAACGGTTGCTCGCGAGTGTTCGCACACTTTCGGGGCGCTGGAGCCGGCCTCTGCACTCTGTGAGGTCGCCGCGCTCACGCTTCGGCTTCGACGCCCGCGGGTTCGTCGGCGCTTTCGCCGCGGACCGGCACGTCGCCGCGCAGCGAGCCGAGCGGCACCGAGCACGACACCTCGGTGCCGCCGTCGTGCGCCGAGTTGATTTGCAAGTGTCCGCCGATCATCCGCGCCCGGTAGTACATGCTCTTGATCCCCATGCCTTCCTGGCGCGAGTCTGCGGGCGGGATGCCGAGGCCGTCGTCGACCACTTCCAGCACGAACGCCGGGCCTTCGACGCGGCATTCGATCCTGATCGTCCCGGCCCGTCCATGGCGCGCCGCGTTGTTCACGCTCTCTTGGGCGATCCGGTACAAATGCATCGCGGCTGACTGGCCGATGGCGATGTTCTCAGGCGCGCAGCCGCAACTCGAGCGGCACTCGACGTCGTAGAGCGCGCTGACTTCGTTCGCGAGCGCACGCAGCGCCGCGAACAGGCCGCCCTGAAAGGTCGGCGCGAGCACATGAGTGTACTGACGCGCTTGCTCGATCGTTCGCTGCGCGGTGGCCGTGAGCTGAGTGACGGTCGTGACGTGGTCCGACCCCTCGTGCTGCAGTCGGCGCGCGAGCGCACCTAGCGCGAGCGAGATGCCGGTGAGCGCTTGGCCCAGACCATCGTGCAAGTCCCGCGCGACGCTGAGACGCTCGGCCTCGGCCACGCGCACGATGTCGCGCTCGAGCTGCACGCGACTCGTGATGTCGAGCACCAGCACGAAGACGCCCGCGACGCGGCCGTCGTCAGCGGCGTCCGGCACGAGGTCGACGTGCACATCGCGCATGCCGCCGTCGGCTTGGAGCCGCGCGTGATGCTCGTACGTCTGCGGGTCGCCGCGCAGAGCGCGCGCGAGGTACTCGCGGACGGTCTCGTAGAGGTCGGACCGTATCACGTCGCGCGCCCGGGCGCCGACCACATCCTCGGGAGCGCGGCCGTGGATGCGCGCGTAGCGGCGATTCGCGAAACGGTAGCGCTCCTCGTGATCGATGTACGCGACGGCGAGCGGCAGCGCGTCGGTCATCACGCTCAGCCGCTGCTCGTCGCGCGACTGCGCGCGGCTCGTCGCGAGAAACCCGGCCGCCGTGAAACCGACGCCGAGGAAAGCGACGAGCCAGAGCACGCTCGAGCGCAGCAGGCCCGTGAGCAATGCCGCGTCCTCGGCGCCGAATAGCCGGTCCCCAACCTGCAGCAGAACGAGGTCCGCGGAGTAGAACAATGCGTACGTGCAGACGCCGACGATGATCAGCACGCGGCCGCGCGAACGCCGGCGAAAGAAACCGCCTGCCGACGCGTAGCGGAATGTCAGCAGCGCGAGGATCACGACCGCGAGGTCGATCACGCTCATCAACGTGGTGGAGTTCGAGATCATCCGCCGCCAGTCCAGCAGTGCTAAGTACGCCGACCGCACGGCGGGCGTGGCCGAACGATACAGGAGCCGGGGCGCCGCTGCATCGCGGCGGCGAGCGAACGGCGCCGTCGCCGGCGCCGAGCTCAAACCGCGGGGGCTCCGAGGAGATCGCGCCCGTCAGTCGCCCGCACGAGGTGCGACAGGAACTGGGCGGACGCCCGTTCCCAGGTCCGCCCGAGCGCCGAGCGCCGGCAACCCTCTCGATCGACCTCGAGCGCCGCGAGCGCGGCTCGCCCGAGGTCCTCGCTGAGGACACCGTCCACGCCCGGAGTCACGACGTCGATCGGCCCCGTGACGGGAAACGCGGCAACAGGCGTCCCGCAGGCCATCGCCTCGAGCATCACGAGCCCGAACGTGTCCGTGCGGCTCGGGAACACGAAGACGTCGGCAGCGGAAAGGTAGTCCGCAAGCTCGACGCCGAACTTGTAGCCGGGGAACGACGCCGAGGGATAGCGCCGAGCGAGCTCGGCGCGATCCGGGCCGTCCCCCACGACGACTTTCGTGCCGGGCAGGTCGAGGGAGAGGAACGCGTCGAGGTTCTTCTCGACCGCGACGCGGCCCGCGTACATGAAGATCGGCCGCCGCGCGACGACCGCGTCGCGATGCGTCGGCTTGAAGATCTCGGCGTCTACTCCCCGCGACCACAGGACGACGTTCTCGAACCCGTGCGCGACGAGATCGCGCCGCTGGTGCTCCGTCGCGACCAGCGTGCGGCGCGCACGACCGTGATGGTTCCGCAGATACGCGTAGGACCACGTCTCGGGGATCGGCACGCGCTTGCGAACGTATTGCGGGAATTGGGTGTGGTACGAAGTCGTGAACGAGAGGCGGTTCGCGACGCAGTAGCTTCGCGCCGCGGCGCCGAGCGGGCCCTCGGTGGCGATGTGAACCGCGTCCGGCGCGAGCGCGTCGAGCATCCCCGCGAGCTTGCGTCCCGGGAGCAGCGCGAGCCGAATCTCGGGGTAGGTTGGACATGGGACGGTCCGGAAGGCGTCGGGCGCCATCACGGTTACGTCGTGACCCGCCCGCTGCAGCGCGTCGCGCGTGCGGCTCAGCGTCGTCACGACGCCATTTACCTGCGGTTGCCATGCGTCGGTCGCGATCGCGAGCTTCATTCTGTCGTGCTCCTAGCTTCTCGCCAATGCGCGCATAGTGTTAACAGCAGTTCTTTATCCTCTTGTTACAAAGCTCGATTTAACATTGCGCCGCTGAAAGAAAAAATTCACGATTCCTGCCATTCGAGCGTCATCTCGACGGCCGATGCTGCGCACGTCAGGGATGCGTGGAGGATCCGGCGATGGCGCGACGACTCGCACTGGCATTCGAGCGTTTCGACCGGGCGGAGCTCAGGTTCTGCCGGTATCTCAATCGCTCTAGCGACTCCACGGCGATCCGCCAGTTGTTTCGAGCCGTGAGTTGGCTCGGAGACGGCTGGGTTTGGTACGCATGGCTCGCGGCGCTACCGCTGCTCTATGGCCACGAGGGCGGTGTCGCCGCTCTGCACCTCGGAGTGACGGGTGCCGCCGGCGTCATCGCGTACAAGTTGATCAAGACGCGCGCAGTGCGCGAGCGGCCTTACATCACGCACTCCGCGATCCACTGCGTTTCCGTGCCGCTCGACCGCTACAGCTTTCCGTCCGGTCACACGCTGCACGCGGTGTCCTTCACGCTGATGATCGCGAGCTACTTCCCGGAATGGGCGGGCATCGCGGTGGCGTTGGCGTTCTTGATCGCGCTGTCGCGCGTCGTGCTCGGCCTGCACTATCCGACCGACGTCGCGGCCGGTGCGCTGCTCGGCGGCGGTCTCGCGATGTCGAGCCTGACGCTCGGACATGCGCTGCTCGGCTGACGCCAAGCGCTTGTCCTAGCGCGGTCCGAACCGCTCCCAACCGATCAGCGCCCAGACGAGCAACGTGAGCGCGAGGCTCACGAACACCGCGGCCGACCCCAAATCCTTGGCGTGCCCCGAAAGCTCGTGATGATCGCTGCCGATCCGGTCCACGACGAATTCCACCGCCGTGTTGAGCAGCTCGACGATCAGCACGATCAAGCAGGCGCCGATCAGCAGCGAGCGCTCGACAGCCGTGCGTCCGAGCCAAAAGCCGACCGGCATCAGCACGATCGCGAGCACGCACTCCTGCCGAAACGCCGCTTCGTTCCGCCAGGCGGTCTTGAGACCGGCGAACGAGAAAAAGGTGGCGTTGATGATCCGGCGAAGGCCGGTATTGCCTGGTTTACCCATGAAAGCTCGAGTCGGACACGCGCGACGCGGCGATGTTAGCAGGATTCGCGCACGCGCCATCGCCGCGGCGAGGCGTACGGTCAGCGGGCAACTAGACCGCGGCGCCCAGCGGCTACGCCGCGTCGCGAAGCGGCAATCCGAGGGGTTCGACAGTGGCGGCCGGCCGCCAGCTGATCAGCCGCAGCTCGCCGCGTTGGTCCTCGACGACCGCGGTGCAGCTTTCGACCCAGTCGCCGTCGTTGCAATAGAGCAGGCCGTCGCGCTCGACCACGTCGGCTTTGTGGATGTGGCCGCAGACCACGCCGTCGAATCCGCCTTCCGCGGCAGCGCGCAGCGAGGCGCGCTGGAACTTGTCGACGTAGCGCACCGCCTTGCCGATTCGCGACTTCACGTGTTGCGCGAGCGACCAATAAGGCCGCCCGAGCAACTCGTTGCCCCAATGCACGAGCCGGTTCAACGCGAGCAGGCTGCTATAGGCGGCGGCGCCGCAGAGCGCCGCGAGAGCGCTGCACTTGATTAGGGAGTCGAATTCGTCGCCGTGCAGCACGAGCAGCCGGCGGCCCGCCCGCGTGGTGTGGACGGCCCGGCGCTGAATCTCGATGTTGCCGAAGTGAACCCCGACGAACGCGCGCAGGTCGTGGTCGTGGTTGCCGGGCACGTAGACGATGCGCGTGCCCTCCTGGCTCTTCTTCAGGAGCAGCCGCAGCACCTCGGTGTGTGTCTCAGGCCAGAAGAAACTCTGACGCAGCCTCTCGAGGTCGATGATGTCGCCGACGAGGTAGAGCGTCTCGCAGCGCGTGCGGCGTAGGAAATCGAGCAGCAGGCTCACTCGGCAGGCCCGCGAGCCGAGGTGAACGTCCGAGAGCCAAACGGTGGAGAACGCTTCGCCTTCCATTGCTTCCTTCCGGAAAGTGTTCTGACTCGGAAGGAGCTTAGCTGCGGGTCTTTGCGCTTTCTTTGCAGTTTGTTTGACAACATATTGCAGCGCATCGGGTTTCTTGTTGTCGTCAAACGCCTGTCACGCGTTCTTAACAATCAGCCGTGAATATGCCGCGTCGTTTCGGAGGCAGGGCACCGCGTGCGTGTGTTGATGATCTCGGACGTGTACTTCCCGCGCGTCAACGGCGTCTCCACCTCGATCCAGACTTTCCGCCGCGACCTCGCGACGCTCGGCTGCGAGAGCTGGCTCGTGGCGCCGTCGTACCCCGGCGAGCACGACACCGAGCCGGGCGTGCTGCGTCAGCCCTCGCGTTACCTCGTGTTCGATCCCGAAGATCGGATGATGATCGGGCGCGCGGCCCTAGCGGCTTGCCTCGTCGCTGCGTGAGACGCGTGGATCTCGTCCACATCCAGACGCCGTTCGTCGCACACCGCGTCGGGCTCGAGGTCGCGCGGGAGCTCGGCCGCAAGACCCTCGAGACATACCACACGTTCTTCGAGGAGTACCTGCATCACTACCTGCCGCTGCTTCCGCGCGCGATCACGCGTGCGTTCGCGCGCAGCGTGTCGCGCCGCCAATGTAATTCCGTCGACGCCGTGGTCGCGCCGTCGCAGCAGCTCGCCGCCGTGCTCGCGGACTACGGAGTCACGGCCCCGATCGAGGTGATCCCCACGGGTCTCGATCTCGGCGACTTCGCCGGCGGCGATGGCGCGAAGTTCCGTGCGCAACATGGGATTGCGCCGCGGCGACCGGTAATGTTGCTGGTCGGTCGCGTGGCGCACGAGAAAAACATCGACTTCCTCGTGCGCGTGCTCGCCGAGGTGCGCAAGTCCGTGCACGACGTGCTGTTCGTGATTGCCGGCGAGGGGCCCGCGTTACCGGCGCTGAGACGCACCGTGAGCGGTGCCGGGCTCGAGGGCCACGTGCTGTTCGTGGGCTATCTCGACCGCCGCACGGCGCTGCGCGATTGCTATCGCGCGGCGGACGTCTTCGTGTTCGCGTCGCGCACCGAGACCCAAGGGCTCGTGCTGCTCGAGTCGCTCGCGCTCGGCGTGCCCGTCGTGTCTACGGCCGTACTCGGCACGAAAGAGGTGCTTCGCGAGGCGCGCGGCGCGATCGTCGTCGCCGAGGACGTCGGGGAATTCTCCGCGGCGGTGACGCGCGTGCTCACGGAACCCGGGTTGCGCGCCGCCCTCGCGGACGAAGCGCGCGCGTTCGTCGAGACGCGCTGGTCGAGCGGCGAAATGGCGCGGCGGTTGCTCGCGCTCTACGACAGGATTAGCGGCGCGTAAGCGTGCCGCGCGTCAGCGGCGGCGTTGCACGCTGGTGGACAGCATCCGCAAGTCGCGCTGCTCGAGCGAGCGCCGAAACGCCTCGCGATCCATGCGATCGATCAAATCGGTGAGCGATTCTTCGACGACGCGCTCTTCGTGAGCAGGGGGCGGGGGCGTGGCCGTTCCGCCTTCTCGTTCTGCGCTCATCGCTTCCCTTTGTCTTGTAATTGTGCCCGCGATGATATGCGAACGGAGCGCGCTGGGCCAGCCGCGATAGGCCGCACGGCCGTTACGTTTTCGTAACAACCGAATCGCGGGGCGACGCTTCGTCGGGCTCGTTCGCGAGGCTACTGCGCGGCGCCGGTGACAATGCGCTCGCTGCGCAGCGTGGGGCGATCGAACGGAAAAGTCTCGCTGCGGACGCGCGGATCGACGAGCGCGCTTTCGAGGAACTCGCGGATGTCCGTCTCGTCTACCCGGCTCATGTTGAAGGTGTACAAGCCCGCGCCAGGGATACCATCGCGCTCGGGCAGCGCCGGCGCATTGATATAGAACCCGATCGCAGCACCGATGTTGGTGAACTCGCCGGTGTGCATGAATCGCGGCCGCAGCACGGCGTTGCGCAGCGTCGGCACCTTCATCTCGCCGGCGTCCTCCGGATCGTGCGTGACGAGCTCGCGGCCGCGATCGAAGTCCGCGCGGCGTACGCCGATCTGGAAGAACTCGTTGTTCGTGAAGAGCGGCGGCGTGTGGCACGCGACGCAGTGGAAGTCGTTGAGCGCGCGCCAGCCGTAAAGCGCGCGCCCAGTCACGGCGGAAGAGTCCCCAGCGTCGAACCGATCCCACGCCGTCTCGTCGCTCACGAGTGTGCGCTGATACGTGCTGAGCGCGAATGCGATCCGCACCGGCGTGATCTTCGAGTCGCCGAACGCCGCCGTGAATAGCTGGGCGTACGTCGGGCGCTGCCCGAGCGCAGCCGCCACGTCGTTCGGCAAGTTCGCCGCGAGCGCGAGCGGCGCGGCGCGTGCGATGCCCTCGGTCACGTCGGTCCACGACCGATCGAGCTTCGCCATCTCCGTGGATGCCACGAGTGCGGCGACCGCCTGGTTCTCGAGCGCGCCGCCGCGTGCGATTGCCGTCGCCCCCGTCAGAGGATCCTTGAACTGCGAGCGCGCGCGGCCGTCCCAGAACACTTCGTCGGCCCACAGCGCCCCGAAGTTCGACGGCGCGAGACGCGGAGTGACCTGCGGCTGGTCCGCGAACACGGGGTCGAGCGCGGGATGCCCGTCGCGATCGAGTCTCACGATACCGGGGGACCCGCGCACGTCGTCGATCGTGCCTTTGTCCACACCCGGATAGCGGCCGGCCCGCGGGTCAGCGCCGCCGAAGGCGGGCCGGTGGCACGTGCCGCAGGCAACGGAGTCGTCGCTCGACAGTTGCTCGTCCCAGAAGAGTATCTTGCCGAGCACGCGCTTCGGCTCGGTGATCGGGTTCTCGGGCGGGACTGGTACAGGCGGCACGGCGCAGAACGCGCGGGCCGTCGCGAGGCCGGCCAGCAGTGCAGCGAGCAAACGTCGGGGCATGCGGCCATTTTAACGGATTGCGTCGCGCTACCGTGCGACGTCGATCTGCCGGCGGCGCTTCGCTCCTGTAGACTATCGCGCCCGTTACGTCCGCACGAGTGCGGCCCGAGCATCCGAGGAAACTGCATGTCTGCCCAGAAGCACTCCGAGAGCCCCAAGCCCTCGACCGAGATGACGGCGCTGCGCGCTGTCGACCCCGAGATCCACGAGCTCATTCGCCTCGAGACGAAGCGCCAAGACGAGTTCGTTCGGCTGATCCCATCCGAGAACTACGCTTCCGCCGCTGTCATGGAGGCGACGGGCTCGATCCTGAACAACAAATACTCGGAAGGGTACCCGGGACGCCGCTACTACGAGGGACAGGACTACATCGACCAGGTGGAGACGCTGGCGATCGAGCGCGCAAAGAGCCTATTCGGCATGCAGCACGCGAACGTCCAGCCGTACTCGGGCTCACCCGCGAACCAAGCCGTGTACCTCGCGCTCGCGAAGCCGGGCGATCCCGTGATGGGCCTCGGGCTGCCGTTCGGCGGGCACCTGACTCACGGCTGGGGTGTGAATTTCTCGGGCATCCACTATCACTCGACGCAGTACGAAGTCGATCCGGACACGCATCGCGTGGACTTGAACCGCGTCGAGGCGCTCGCGCGTGAGACTCGGCCGAAGATCATTTTCTGCGGCGGCACCGCGTATCCGCGCACCTGGGACTACGCGGGCTTCGCGCAAATCGCGGCCGCCGTCGGCGCAACCCTTGTCGCCGATATCGCGCATATCGCGGGGCTGATCGTAGCGGGCGCGCATCCGCATCCGTTTCCGCACGCGAAGATCGTCACCACGACGACGCACAAGACGCTGCGCGGCCCGCGCGGCGGGATGATCCTATCCGACGGCGCGCACGCGAAGGAGATCGATCGTGCGGTGTTCCCGGGGCTGCAAGGCGGACCGCATAACCACACGACGGCTGCGATCGCGGTTGCGCTCAAGGAAGCGGCAACGAACGAGTTCAAGACATACGCGCAGCAGATCGTGAAGAACGCGAAGGCGCTCGCGGCGGCACTGCTCGAGCGGGGCTTCCGGCTCATCTCGGGAGGAACGGACAACCACTTGATCCTGATCGACGTGACCCCTCGCGGCATCACGGGTAAGCCGGCCGCTAAGGCGCTGCACGAGGCGGGGATCGAGTGCAACTACAACACGATTCCCTTCGACCCGCGCAAGCCGTTCGACCCGAGCGGCTTGCGGATCGGCACGCCGGCGGTCACGTCGCGCGGGATGCGCGAGAAGGACATGACCGCGATCGCCGCGTGGATCGATCGTGTGCTCAAGGTCGCGGACGACGAGCGCGCGCTGCACGCGATTCGTTCCGAAGTCGCCGATTACTGCAAGGCGTTCCCCGCGCCGGGCATCCGCGTTTGATATTCCACCGCGCCTGACCGGGCGCGCGCTGCTCCGCAACCAAGCACCGACGGCACTCAGATGGTGCGCGGCGCGGCGTTTTGCCGCGCCCAGCGGGCACGAATTCCCAGCGATTTCAGGCTCGACGACGGTTGGCACGCTTGCTGCTAGGCGTTTCGGCAAGGGAATCGAATGCCGGACAGGAGTCCGGCGGCGCGCGACGGTGATCAAGGAACGATGAGGAGTACGTCCATGCGCGTATTGACGGCTTTGGCAGTGTTCACGTTGGTCGGCGGCTGCACATTGCTCGATCAATTCGAGCTCAACGGTCCGCAGCCACTCGATCCCAACAAGGTTTATCTTGGGACGAGCAGGGTTACGGACCTCAACGTGCGGGAGCTCGATCGCTACGGCTGCGTCGGCACGGCGCTCATTTGCGAGCACAGAGGCATCGGGTTCGACTGCCGCTGTCTGTGAAAACGAAAACGGCGCCGTCAGGGCGCCGTCTTCGCAGAAACGAAAGCTCCGAGCTCGAGCTCACACTTCCATGATGCCGTTGCTGTCGCCGAACTTCTCGATGTGAATTCCTTCCTTCGTGGCCAGCGTCATGAAGAAGTTGGCGAGCGGAGTGTGAGGCTTGTTCACGACGTGGCGATTGCCTTCGTACTTGCCCGCGCCCGCGCCCGCGATCAGGATCGGCAGCGCGATGTGATCGTGCGCGTTCGAGTTACCCATCGGGCTGCCGTACATCACGAGCGAGTTGTCGAGCAGATTCGAGTCGCCGTCGGTCGTGCTGCGTAGCTTGTCGAGGAAGTACGCGACGATCGATGCATGATACGCGTTGATCTTCGCGTAGCGCTCCATGCGCGTCGCATCGTCCTGGTGGTGCGAGAGTGCGTGATACGCATCGGGCACGCCGCTCTCGGGGTACACCTTCGCGCTCAAGTCGCGCGAGAACATCATCGTTGCGACACGCGTGATGTCGGCCTTGAATGCGAGCACCTGGAGATCGAGCATCAGCTTCACGTGCTGGTCGAACGGCATTTCCGCCGTCTCGGGCCGATCGGCCTCGAGCAGCGCGGTCTGCTCTGCCAGGGCGATACGTCGCTCGATCTCGCGGATGTCATCCATGTAGTCGCCGAAGCGTGCGAGGTCGCTTGGGCCGAGATCCTTCTTCAAGCGGCTCGCGTCGGCGAGCACGGAATCGAGGATGCTGCGGTCCTCGCGCTTGCGCGCGGACCGCTCCTCGGGGCTACCGCCGTCGCCGAACAGCCGCTCGAACACCACCTGCGGGTTGCGCTCCATGGGCAGCGGCGAGGTCGGCGACGACCAGGAGATCGAGTTCGTGTAGGCGCAGCTGTAGCCGACGCCGCAGACGCCGAGAGAGCCGACGTCCTCTATGCACATCTCGAGAGAGGGCAGAGGGTTCTCTTGCCCGATCTTGGCCGCGATCACTTGATCGATCGTGACTCCCGAGTAGATGTCCTGTCCTTCGGTGCGCTTCGGGTGCGACGCGCTCAAGTAGACGGCCGCCGTGCGGGAGTGGTCGCCCGCGCTTTCCTCGGGGCTCAACGACCCCGCCATCGCGTGGTCGGTGTTGCTGATCACCGTGAGGCGATCCTTGAACGGCGCGAGCGGCGTGAGGATCCGCGACAGCTCCCAGTTCTTGCCTTCGCCCGTCGGCTTCCAATATGGCGGGCTCGCACCGTGCGGCACGTGCAGGAAGCTGTAGCGGCTCACGCCCTTCGGCACGGACGCCATCGCTGGCATCATCGCGTCGAGCAAGGGCAGCGCGATGGTCGCGCCTACGCCGCGCAGGAACGTCCGGCGCGGGATGTGTCTCTTCGAAATGAACATCGCTGCAGTCTCCTCGGTGGTTGCTCAGCGGTCAGCCACGATCTGAGTCGCTTCGGGCGCCGTTTCCGTCGCCCGCATTTGGAAAGGTGCACTCTCGACGATTCCCGCGATGACGCTCGAGAAACGGTAGTCGTTTTTCGCCGCCGAGCGTGTGATCGAACGCACGGCCGGCATGTCGTAGTACTCGAGGCCGCGGCCGAGCGCGTACGTCATCAGCTTCTCGGTGACGGTTTGCACGAACCGGTCCGAATACTTCAGCAGCGCTGTGCGCAATTCCGTCGCGCCGTCGATGTGAGTGCCGTCCACGAGAGTGCCGGTTGCGACGATCGGCTCGCCGTGCTCTTCGGTGCGCCAGCGGCCCACGGCGTCGAAGTTCTCGAGTGCGAAGCCGATCGGATCCATGATCTTGTGGCAGCCGGCGCAAAACGGCTTCTCGCGGTGCAGCTCCATTTGCGCGCGCACCGTGAGGGGGTGGCTCTTGTCGCTCTTCGTCTCCTCGAGCGCCGGCACGACCGGCGGCGGCGTCGGCACGTGCGCGCCGATCACGTTCTCGAGTACCCAAACGCCGCGCTGCACGGGCGACGTGCGCTCGGGGTTCGACGTGACCATGAGGAAGCTGCCCTGCCCGAGCAAGCCGCGGCGCGCGTCGTTCGTGATCTCGACGCGGCGAAACTGGCTGCCGTAGACGCCGGGAATGCCGTAGTGCCGAGCGAGCCGTTCATCGACGAACGTGTAGTCCGCGGTCAGCAGGTCAACGACGTTGCGGTCCTCGCGGACCACGCTCTCGAACAGCATCTCGGTCTCGGTTCGGAAGGCTTGGCGCAGGTTGTCGTCGAAATCCGGGAACTGCTCGACGGCGCCGCCTTTGACCGCGAGATTGCGGAGATAGAGCCACTGCCCCGCGAAGTTCTCGATCAGCGCATGCGACCGCGGATCGCCGAGCATCCGGCGCACCTGCTTGCGCAGCACCGTGGGCTCGTGCAGCCGGTTGTCGACCGCGAGAGACAGCAACTCGTCGTCCGGGATGCTGCTCCAAAGGAAGAAGGACAGCCGCGAGGCCAGCTCCACGTCTGTGAGACGATGCGCTTCGCCGGGCTTGGCGTTCGGCGCGGTGCGCTCGAAGCGGAACACGAACTCCGGGCTCGCGAGGATGCGTCGCAGCGCCATCTCGATCCCGGCGTCGAAGTCTTTGCCTTCACGCCCTTGCGCGTAGAAGTCCATCAAAGTCGACATCTGCTCGCGGTCGATCGGGTGGCGATACGCGCGTGTCGCGAGCGTCTCGACGATCTCGCGAGCGCAGCCATCCTCGTTGCCCGCGTCCGTGGGCCGGCACACGAAGATCTTCTTGCGGGTCGGCGTGTCGCTGATGCCCGCGACGTTGAACGGACCCGTGATGCTCACGCTCGCGAGGTGCGGCACGAACGTCCAGTCGGGATCGCCGTCGATAGCGGGCTCGAACAGGCTGAACTCGTACGGTTGGACCACGTCCTCGACCGGTGCGTGGTTCCGCTTCACGAATGCCGCGGCGATCGTGTGCGGACCGGCGGTCACGGGCATACGGATCGACGTACCGTCCACGACCTCGTAGTCCGCGAGATCTTGGAGGGCGATCCGCTCGCCGTCGAGCGTGACCTCGAGCTGCTCGCCCTTGCTGTTGTTCGAGCCGAACATTCGGCCGCCGCGCTCCACCAAGTCCGCGCGGATGATGTACTCGGCGTCGACGGGGAACTGGTGGCTGAACGTCGCGCCGCCGCGAGTTCCGAACGGCAGCCCCTCGATGTGTCTGTTCTGGGTGAGGTCGCCGGGGACGACGTACTTCTCCTGGCGGTCCGGCATGCCCGTGTCGCCGATCGCGAGGCGGCTGATCTTGCCGGCCGCCGCAACGTAGCGCTCGAGCAGCACCGGCGAGACGCCGAGTGACCCCGCGACGTTGTCGAAGCCGAAGCTCGAGTCGTCGGCCGGCAGCAGCGCCGTGGCGTCGACCTCGAGCGCGAGCAGATCGCGGACCGCGTTCGCGTACTCCGTGCGGTTCACGCGATGCAGAGCCGGGCGGCCGGGGTTCGGATTGCTTGCGGCGAGCTCGTCGAGCTGGCCTTCGAGGTAGCCCAGGAAGCGCGCTTTCTCGGCTGCGTCCGGACGGGGCTTGATCGCAGGCGGCATCATGCCGGTGCCGAGCTTGCGGACGACTTTCTCCCACGTCTCGGGGTTCGCCGCGATGTCGCGCACGTCGACCTTGTCGAAGAACAACCCTGCGTACAGGGCCGCCGCCGACTGATCGGTGCTGTTGTGGCACTCGATGCAGTTCTGCTTGAGAAATCTTTGCTGAGAAGTCAGGCCTTCGAGCGAGGCTTCCGGGTCGGCCGACAACTGAGCGAAGGAGGTCGAGGCCCCGAGCAGAGCGGCCGAAGCGACCAGAATCCGTTTGCTCACAGGCTCTCCCCAAGGTGCAAACAAATGTCGCCGGACGAGCTTATAGTTTGTGTTCCGGCAAACAGAGTGTTTATAGCACCATATTCATAGCGTGTCTGGGAGGATCCGCGGTGCATACTCCGTATTGTGACGTTCGAGCGCCTTGTGTTAAGACCTAGCGCTGCTCGAGTTGCTCCATTTTCCTTAAGGGGGAGACTCCGACCATGTTTTCCAGAGCCCTCGTGAAGTCTTGCGCCGGCGTCGCCTTGGCGCTCGCAGCCATGGCCGCGCAGGCCGATCCGGCCATCGTCGATGCGGCGCAGAAAGGCGACCTCAAGGCGGTCCGCGCGTTGCTCCGCCAAACACCCGATCTCAACGCGGCCCAACCGGACGGCATGACCGCTCTGCACTGGGCCGCGCAGCGCAGCGACCTCGAGATGACGAGCCTGCTGCTCGGCGCCGGGGCCGATTTCAAGGCTCTGAACCGGACCGGCGTTCGGCCGCTGTATCTCGCGGCCGTGAACGGCAACGCGGCGGTGATCGGCCGCTTGCTCGACGCAGGCGAGGATCCGAACGCGGTCCTCACCGGCGAAGCCGAGACCGTGTTGATGCTCACCGCTTACACCGGCCACGACGACGCGGTAAAGCTCCTGATCGATCGCGGCGCGGACGTGAACGCGGTGCAGATCCGCGGTCAGACGGCGCTCATGTGGGCCGCGGCCGAAGGACACGCGGATGTCGTGAAGCTCCTCATGGCGCGCGGCGCCGATCCGAGCCTCGCGTCCGCCGCTTCGACGAAGCCCGAACGCCGGCCGGCCGGCGGCATGACTGCGCTCCTGTTCGCGTCGCGGCAAGGCAAGCTGGACGCTGCGCGAGCGCTCGTCGACGGCGGCGCCGACGTGAACCAGGCCGCCGCCGACAACACGAGCCCGCTGCTGATCGCGATCGTCAACGGGCACTATGACGTCGCCACGATGCTGCTCGAGCACCACGCGAATGCGAGCACGACCGACGCGAACGGACGCTCGCCGTTGTACGCCGCGATCGATCTGCGCAACCAACAGTGGTCGCAAGGCCCGGCGCCCGAGCTGCCGCAGGCCCAGCACTTGGCGATGATCAAGCAGCTGCTCGCCGCCGACGCCGATCTGAAAGCGACGATCACGGGCAAGGTGAAGCACCGCGGCTCCTTCGACATGCGCTGGACCGACCTCAAGGGCGGCACGCCGTTTCTGCGTGCGGCCTGGAACGGCGACATCGAGGTCATGAAGCTGCTTCTCGAGCACGGCGCGGATCCGAACGTTGCCACCGAGAAGAAAGAGACGGCGTTGCTGCTGCTGTCCGGCGCGGGTTGGCCCCTCGGTCAAGGCTATATCCGTTCCGACGCGGAGATCGAAGCGGCGCTCGATCTGCTGGTGGAGGAGCTCCACCAGGACGTCAACGCGGCAACGAACGAGGGGATCACGCCGCTCATGTGCGCGGTGTTCAAAGGCACGAATGACGTCGTGAGCTACCTCGCCGAGCACGGTGCGAAGCTCGACGCAAAAGACGACCAGGGCCGCACGTTGCTGACGTGGGCAGCCGGTGTCGCGGCGAACGACGGTCAACCGCCGCGCGCGCAGCCCGAGACCGAGAAGCTCGTCCGCGAGCTGATGGCCAAGCAAGGCGTGAAGATCGCGATGGCGAACTGAGCACAGTCGTTCCGAGAGCGAAAATAAGAAGGGCCGTCACTCGCGTGACGGCCCTTTGTTTTTTCAGTGAGCTCGAACGCCGCTGCGTCCGCGCTCGAAGCGCGCTTACTGCTTCAGATCGAGCTTCACGTCGACCGTAACGTCTTGCGACACCCAGCTCGTATCGTTCCAGCCTTCGCCGACGTTGAAGTCGAAGCGGTTCACGAGGATCGTGCCGGCGAACTGCCCGGCGCCGCCGCTCGGCGCGAACGTGAACTTGAGCACCGCCGGTTTCGTCTGACCCTTCAACGAAAGCTGGCCCGACGCCTGGTAGGCACCGTCGGCTCCTTTCTCGATCTTTTGCGATTCGAACTTCGCTTCCGGGAATTCCTTGACGTTGAACCAGTCCTTGTCGAGCAGGGCCGCGTCGCGGTCGTGGTCGCGCGTATTGACGGAATCGAGCTGCACGGTGCCCACGATGCTGCCCTTGGTCGGGTCGGCGGCATCGAGGTTGACGTGCGCCGTGAACGTGCCGAAACGGCCGTTGAACTTCGTTCCCTGCTGCGCGCCGATGAACGACACGGTGCTCGTCTCCGGCACCACCTTCCACTCCCCGGCAAACGCGCCAACGCCGCAACCGAGGCCGGCAACGACGAGCAGGGGCTTCACGTAACGAAATTGGTTCATGTTCTAGTACCGCCTGTTGCGACGAACGAATGAGGAGGGGAGCCATTGTATCGGCCGGTACCTGGGTCGCAAAGTCCGTGTCGGCAACTTGAGCTATCTCCAGGGTCGTGCCGAACGGCGGCACGCGCCGCGACGGCCCGATTCGCGTCGCGGGCCGCGCCCTTCGTGTCGCACGGCCGATGCTAGAATTCGCGCGACCGATACGACCGTGGAGGTCTTGCAATGCCCGCTGTTGACGTAAGCCGCGCGCGCGGCGGGCCGGCAATCCGACGGGTCGTTCAGGGGGCAGCGCGCGCCGCCCGCGGCGGCGCGAACGAGCGTTGGGCCCGCACACTCCTGGGCTGCGTCGCGACCGCGGTTGTCGCGGCGTGCACGCCTGCGCCCGCACCGGTTCAGTACGGGCCGCCGCGTCAACCGCCGTACGCCAGCTCGATCACGGCCGGCGACTGGCCGAGCTATAACCGTGACCTTGCCGGCACTCGCTACTCGCCGTTGACTCAGATCGACGTGCGCAACGTGGCCGACTTGCAGCGCGCGTGGAGCTATCCGCTCGGCAGGAACGATACTACCGGCAGCTCGCCGGGCGGGTCCGAGATCACCCCGGTCGTGGTCGGCGGCGTGCTGTACGTCGCGGCGGCGGATCGCGTGGTGGCGTTGCGAGCGGACACCGGCGAGGAGCGGTGGCGCTACGATTTCGCGGAAGGAGCGCCGTCGCGCCGCGGCATTACCTATTGGCCCGGCGAGCTCGGCGTCGAGGCGCGCGTGTTCTTCACGGCCGGCCGGCGTCTAGTCGCGCTAGACGCGGCGACCGGCCGCAAGGCGCCCGCGTTCGGCAACGGCGGCGAGATCGAGATGCGCGTCGTCTACGACGCGGCGCCGACGGCGTTCGAGAATCTGCTGATCGTCGGGTCGAATAGCCCGCCGGGCAGTGTGCGCGCGTTCGACGCGCGGACGGGCGCCGAGATCTGGGTCTTCGAGTCCGTGCCGAAGCCCGGCGACGCCGGACACGAGACTTGGAAAAACGACGCGTGGCTCGATCAGCCCAATCTATTGCATTGGCCATTCTCGTTCACGATCGACGCGGACCGTGCGCTGCTGTACGCGTCGTTCGAGAGCCCCGGGCCCGACGATTACTACGGCGGCGACCGTCCTGGCGACAACCTGTTCGGCAACTCGATCGTGGCACTCGACGCGCGCACCGGCAAAAGGCGCTGGCACTTCCAAACCGTGCATCACGATATCTGGGACTACGATCTGCCCGCGCCGCCCGGGTTGCTCGACGTCGCGATCAACGGGACGACGGTTCCGGTGCTCGCCCAGGCCGGCAAGACCGGTTACCTCTACTTGCTGAATCGCGTGACCGGCGAGCCCGTGTTCGGCATCGAGGAGCGGCCTGTGCCGCAGTCCGACGTGCCGGGCGAGCAGACCTCGCCGACGCAGCCGATTCCGCTGAAGCCGCCGCCGCTCGCGCGCGTCGCGTACGCGCCGGAGGACCTGGTGACGGCGGAAGAGACGAGCGCGGAGCACGCGGAGTTTTGCCGCGCGCTGCGCGCGCGTGGCGGCGGTTTGTACAACGCGGGGCCGTTCACGCCCTATCGCTTTCGCGCCGAGAGCAAAGAGCCGCGCACGACGCTGCTCTTCCCGGGGTCGATTGGCGGCGCGAACTGGGGCGGTACGGCCGCGGATCCGGCGCTCGGGTGGGTGTTCGTGAACACCATGGACGAGGGCGGCCTCGGCTGGATCGAAGCGTCGCCGGCGGACGCGGATGGCGGGGCGCTCACGCCGCGTTATCGGCGCATGAGCGCGGTCGGCGGCCCGCTCGCGCGATTCTGGTGGAACGATGCCGCAATTGACTCGGGCGGTAACGAGCTGCGCGGCGGCGAGCGCGCGTGGCCGTGCCAGAAGCCGCCGTGGGGGCAGCTCGCGGCGGTGAACGCCGCGACGGGCGAGATCGCGTGGCAAGTGCCGCTCGGTATCACGGAGCAGCTGCCCGAAGCGAAGCAACGGACGGGCCGCCTCAACCTCGGCGGTCCGATCGCGACCGCGGGCGGGCTCGTGTTCATCGGCGCGACCAACGACCGGCGGTTCCGGGCGTTCAACTCGCAGACGGGCGCAGAGCTCTGGTCGACTCGGCTCGAGCAGAGCGCCCACGCCGTGCCGGTGACCTACATGGGCTCGGACGGTAAGCAGTACGTCGCTATCACGGCCGCCGGTGGCGCCGCGATCGACGATCCGGATCCGCCCGACGCTCAGGCGCTCGTCGCGTACGCTCTTCCATGACTTTCCCCGACCGCGATGACGGCGACGAGCTGCTAAATGTCTACTCGGACGCTGCATTGCGTAGAATCTGGCGGGCCCAGCGATTTTCCGCCGCTGCGACCTAGGAGAAAAAATGTCCAGTCTCGAAACGAAGATCAGCGCAGGCCGGTTCGTCATCACCGCGGAGATCGTGCCGCCGTTATCGGCGGCCGCGGGCAAGCTGCTGGCGGAAGCGGAGCTCCTCGCAGGCAAAGTGGACGCGATCAACGTGACCGACGCCGCGGCGGGCAAGACTTCCATGAGCAGCTTCGCGGCGGCCGCGATCCTCGCCGCGAACGGCCACGAGCCGATCCTCCAAGTGACTTGCCGCGACCGCAACCGCATCGCGCTCGCGGGCGACCTGATCGGTGCGGCGGCCCAGGGCATCCAAAACCTGCTGATACTCAAGGGCGACGACCCGAAAGGCGGCGATCAGCCCGACGCGAAGCCCGTGTTCGACTACGAATCCGGGCAGCTGTTGTCCCTCGCGCGCGATCTGCGCGACAAGGGGGTGCTGCCGTCCGGCCGCAAGGTCGAGCCGCCGCCGCAGTTCTTCATCGGCGGCGCCGACGTCCCGCGGCGGCCGGATGCGAATTGGAAGGCCGCTCCGCTGCTCAACAAGATCGAAGCGGGAGCCGACTTCGTGCAGACGCAGTTCTGCTTCGATCTCGACGTGTGCCGTGCCTACATCGACCGGCTGCGATCCGAGGGGATCATCGATCGGCTCGCCGTGATCATCGGCGTGGGCCCGATCCGTTCGGCGAAGTCCGCGCGCTGGATGAACGAGAATCTGTTCGGCGTGCACGTGCCGGAGGCGACGATCGCACGACTCGACGCGGCGAAAGATCAGGCGGCCGAGGGCCGCGCGATCTGTGCCGAGCTCATCGCGGGGTTGCGTGACATTCCGGGCGTCGCCGGTGCGCACGTGATGGCGCCGGCGCAGGGGCCCGAGGCGATCGCGCAGGTTCTGTCGGCGTAGGTTCGCGCGCTTCTCTCGATCGATCGGTCATACTGCGAAACGGACGCGGCCTCGAGAAGCCGCGGAATGAGAGCTGCGACGGTCGACCCCCAGGCTATATACGAGCCCCAAGGCTATATAGATGAGTGACGGTGCTCGCGTGCGCACAGGCCTCGCCGCGATGGCGAACGATCGTCGCGGAATGAATGTGACGGAGAACGAACATGGCAAGTAAGCGCGCAACGACGACCGCGCCCGAAGCGATCGGCAACGTGCGGTGCGAGAAGCCGCAGAACGGTGCCGAGTACCTGGAGTCGCTGCGCGACGGGCGGGAGGTCTACATCTACGGGGAGCGCGTGAAGGACGTGACGACGCACCCGGCGTTTCGCAACACGGCGCGGATGACGGCGCGCCTGTTCGACGCGCTGCACGACCCGAAGCACAAAGACAAGCTTTTGTTACCCACCGACACCGACGGCAAGGGGATGACGCACGCGTTCTTCAAGGCCCCGAAGACGGTGGCGGAGTCGATCGCGGGACGAGATGCGATCGCCGAGTGGCAGAGGATCACGTACGGCTGGATGGGCCGCTCGCCGGACTACAAGGCGGCTTTTTTAGGCACCTTGGGCGGGAACGCCGAGTTCTACGAGCCGTTTCAGGCGAACGCGAAGCGCTGGTACACGTTCTGCCAGGAGCGCGTGCCGTTCGTGAACCACGCGATCATCCACCCGCCGGTGGACCGGGATAAGCCGCCCGATCAGGTGGCCGACGTGTGCGTGCACGTGGAGAAGGAGACCGATGCCGGGATGTACGTCTCGGGAGCGAAGGTGGTGGCGACCGGCTCGGTGCTGACCAACTACACCTTCATCGCGCACCACGGCCTCATCCCGCTGCAGGACAAGAAGTTCGCGCTGGTCTTCATGGTCCCCACGAACGCCGAAGGGCGTGAAGTTCCTGTGCCGGACCTCGTACGAGATGACGGCGACGGTGATGTCGAGCCCGTTCGACCAGCCTCTGTCATCGCGCCTCGACGAGAACGACGCGGTGTTCATCATGGACAACGTGTTCGTCCCGTGGGAGAACGTGTTCGTGTTCGGGGACATCGAGAAGGCGAACAACTTCTTTCCGAGAACCGGTTTCTTACCCCGGTTCGTGATCCACGGCTGCACGAGACTGGCCGTCAAGCTCGACTTCATCGCGGGTCTGTTACTCAAGGCCGTCGAAGCCTCGGGGACTAAAGATTATCGGGGCGTACAAGCGAACGTGGGCGAAGTGCTCGCGTGGCGCAACATGTTCTGGGCCTTGACCGAAGCGATGGTGCGGGACCCGCGGCCGTGGAAGGGCGATTACTTACTCCCGAACATGGACCCGGGCAACGCGTATCAGATCCTCGCCACGATCGCGTACACGAAGGTGAAGTACCTGATCGAGCAGACGGTGGCCTCGGGGCTGATCTATCTGAACTCGCACGCGAAGGACTTCGCGAACCCGGAGATCCGGCCGTACATCGACAAGTACATGCGGGGCAGTAACGGCTACACGGCCGAGCAGCGGATCAAGCTGATGAAGCTCTTGTGGGACTGCATCGGGACGGAGTTCGGGGCACGGCACGAGCTCTACGAGATCAACTACGGCGGGAGCACGGAGGAGATTCGCCGCTACGCGCTGTTCAGCGCCATGGGCAACGGCAACGCGGCGAAGTTCAAGGGGTTCGCCGAAGCCTGCATGGCCGAGTACGACTTGAACGGCTGGACCGCCCCGGACCTCATCAATCCGGGCGACCTGTCGATGCACGCGCGCTCTGCGCCTGCGCGCAAGGCCGCGTCTTCGCCGGCACCCAAGAAGAAGCGCAGCGCCGCGAAACAGAAAACCAAGCGCAAGACATAGTCCCGTCCGAAGGCTCGATCTCGATGTGCGAACTAGTCGGTTTGCGCTAGTCCTGCCGTATGGTCTCGTGGCGCCCGTATTCGCGCCTTCCGATTGCGAGACGCGGATCACAAATTCTCAGGTCGCCCCGTTCGTGGGGCGCGGGGTGGCGTGCGTGGTGGCGTGCGTGGCTAGGACTGCGAGAGCTCTTGAGATCGTAATTGCGGCGTTGTGCCTCGTGTCGTGCGGCGGAGGCGGTGGCGGAGGCGATAGCACGCCCGCGCCGCCTGCACCGCCGGCGAACACGTACCCTATCGGCGGATCCGTCTCCGGTCTGCGCGGCACCGGGCTCGTGCTTCAGAACAACGGCGGTGATCCGCTCACCGTCGCGGCGAACGGCTCGTTCACGTTCGCGACCGCGCTCGCGAGCAATGCAAGCTATGCCGTCACCGTGCGGACGCAGCCGACGGCCAGCCCCGCCGAGCTTTGCTCGGTAGCGAGCGGCAACGGCGCGGTCGGAAGCGCGGCCGTCGCAAACGTCGCCGTCACGTGCCACACGGCGACCGGCAAGTATCTCTACACGGCCAACTCGCTGAACAAAGTCTCGGGCTTCTCGATCGATTCCGCGACCGGCGCGCTCACCGAGATTCCGGGATCGCCATTCTCGATCAACGGCTATCAGCCGAGAGGCGTATTCATCGACAAGACCGGCAAGTTCCTGTTCGTGACGGGCAGCGTCGCGATCAGCGACGGCCCGAGCTCGCTGACCGGCTACACGATCGACTCCGCGACCGGAGCGCTCACGCCGATCCCGGGAATGCCGATCACGACGCCGCTCTATTACGGCGGCGCGTTCTTCCATCCGAACGACCGAGTCTTGTATCTGCCGGCGTTCCTGTTCGTCAGCAGCATCACGTACACGAACGTTGACAACGGGCTGTACGCGTATTCGATCGACGCCACGACCGGCGCGCTGACGACCCTGCCGGGTTCGCCGTATCGCTTCCCGCAGGACACTGCGCCGCGGATCGGCGCGTTCAATCCCGCGGGCACGACGGTGTTCGTGCCGAGCGGCTCGCTCACGAACAGCAATGCGGTACGCGTGAACGCGTTCGCGGCGGACGCAACGACGGGCGCGCTGACTCCGCAGGGGAGCGCGGATTTCGGGTTTCCAGTGAACGAGATCGCCGTCCATCCGGGCGGCAAGTTCGCTTACTTGCGGCTCTCCACCGGCCAGCTCGGCATGCTGGATATCCAGAACCCCGCGTCTCTCGTCGCGACGATCGCGCCGGTGAGCGCCGGGTTCGGCGCCGGCTCGGTGTTCGATGCGTCCGGGGAGTACGCCTACTTCCTGTACAACGGCTTGTTCGTCTCCGGGAGCACGCTGGTGCCGGGCCCCGGATCCGTGTTCGGGTATCGCATCGACACGGCAAGCGGAAACCTGACGGCGCTCGCAGGATCGCCCTATGCGACGGGTGGCAGTCAGGTCGGCGCGCTCGCGATTGACCCAACGCGCCGCTATGTCGTTGCGACCAATTTCGCGAGCGGGACGGTCGCAGCCTTCGAGATCGAGACGGCGGCGGGCGTGCTGCATCCCGTCCCAGGCTCGCCGTTCACGCCGACCGTCGGCACGGTGCCGCTCGCGGTCACGTTCGATCCTTCGGGACGGTTCGCGTACCTACCCGACGCTACGAGCTACTCAGTGTCCGCCTACTCGATCGATTCCGCGAACGGGCAGCTCGTGTTCGTCGGTAGCTACCCGGTCGGCGCAAGCCCCATCGCGTTTGCGCGGATCGCCGGGCTGAAGTGAAGCGATCGGGGAGCGCATCGTGCGCTCCCCGGTGTGCTCTCGCTCAATGGCTCTTGTACGATGGGCCGCAACTTCGCGAAGAACGTCCAGAACGCGACGCGCGTTCCGAGGCGCCGCGCTTCCTCGTCCGCGGACCGGAAATGGATTCCGAGGAAGATTCGGGCTTCGACCACTTCTTGTGCCGCGTCGGAGATGCGACGGTAGGTGCGCGGGTTCGTGCAGATCGGAACCGTCGCTGCCCCCGGCGCCTTGTACACCTCGAACGGCACCCAGTCCGTTCCGAAGAACAGCTGTAACGTCGTGGTGAACGCTCCCGTGAGCCCGTTCGCGCCGGACACGTAGTCCGGGTACGCCGGATTTTGCGCGGACGCCGGCCGGTTGGAAGTGGCTCAGGCTCTCGATGAACGGATGCCAGTTGGGATCGCCGACGGTTCGGCCGTTCGGATCCGCGTCTCCCTGTTGGATCGCGGTCATCGGCCGCCAGAAGTTGTAGTAGTACTTGGCGTCCCAAACGGCGATTCCGGCGTCCGCTGCAGCGAGGTTGACGAGCGCGAGCAGTCGCGCGGTTTCACCGATCGAGAGCTGCCGGTCCACGCGCGATGTCGCGTGCGACCTGATTCCACTGCACGCCGAAGTTGCCGGCCCAGAACCGCGCGAGGTCGGTGTCGGCCGGGGCCGGGCAAGCGCCCGTCGTCAGGATGGCTCGCGATCGACCCCTTCTCCTTGACCTCGTTGTACTCGCGCAGGTACTGGCGGCTGTCCATCGGCGGCGGCGGGCCCGGCCGAAACTGATACCCCTTCGTCATCGCGAAGGGCTCGACGTCCTTGAGCCAAGGGAACGCCATCGACGCGTTTCCGGGTGGCGTCGGGCGCCATTGGCCGATTTCGTTCTTGCCGGCGAACGTGAGCGTGCCGGCCGGGCGATACAGCAGTGAGCAACTTGTTGCCGGCCGCATAGCCGACCGCCAGACCCGCGTCGTTGCCGGCGAGGTAAGGCGCGAATGCCGTGTCCAACGTCGGCTGCGCGCTATCGGGGCAGATCCTCGAGTCGGACAGCACCGTGTACGCCGCGGCCGCGGCCGCAGCCCCTATCGATTCGTTCCAGTGGCCGCCGGCGTCGCGAGATACGGCTCGTACTTCCCCTCGATCGCCTGGACGGCGTCGTGCACTGCGGCCTGCACCAGCGCCAGGTCCAGCAGGCCGGTCGGACCCGGCCGGGTGATGCAACCCAAGCGCCAGCGCATTCCACTCGGTGACTGCGTCGGCACTGGCCGGCGCCGTCCAGCCGGCGATCAAGCATGTCGCGATCCCCGTAATACCTCGTAATCTCGTCATGGTCGTTCACTCCCGCGTTGTTCGTTCGTCTTGTGACCGGTGCGTTCGAGCGCCTCGTTATGTTCAGTTTCGGGGCGCGTGATCGGCAGACGTTTGCCCGCCAATCGACTGACTTGCCGATATTGGGACAGTGCTAAGATTCTTGTCGGGGGAGCGCTCAGGGAAATGCAGGGGAAAACAATAAGAGGAACCCTGGGAGATGGCACGATTCGGACCTTTCGAATTCGATGCGGCTCGGCGGCAAGTCACGCGTGACGGCTGCGACGTCCACCTGACACCGAAGGCTTTCGACCTACTCGGCGTATTGATCGACGCCGCGCCGCGCGTCGTCCCGAAAGCCGAGCTTCACAAGAGACTGTGGCCGACGAGCTTCGTCTCGGACGCGACGCTCGTCGGGCTCGTGAAGGAGCTGCGCCGTGCGCTCGACGATCACGATCCCGGCGCTCCACTCATCCGTACCGCACAGCGAGTCGGCTACGCGTTTTCCCGCGCGCTCATCGCATCGCAGTCTCCTGCGTCATCCGTCTGGCGCTGGATCTTGGTCGACGAACGTCGTGTGTCGCTGAACGAGGGCGAGAACACGATCGGCCGTGATCCGTCGTCGACCGTCTGGATCGACTTCGCGCGCGTGTCGCGCCACCACGCGCGGATCATCGTGAGCGGCGCACGCGCGGTGCTCGAGGACGTCGGCAGCAAGAACGGCACCACCGTGGGTGCGGAGCCGCTCGTCGGCGCGCGCGATCTTCGCGACGGCGATCGGCTCGCCTTCGGCGGCGTCGAAGCGATCTATCGCTCGTCGGAATCAGGGTTGCCGACGGTGACCGAAGGAGCGTGGTCGCGTGGCGCCTCGCTGGGCGCCTGAGCCAAGAATTTCGAGTTCGCGAGTAACGACGATGGCACTCGCAGCGGGTTCGTTCTTCGGCGGCTACACGGTCGTCGCACCGCTCGGGATTGGAGCGATGGGCGAGGTCTACCGCGCCCGCGACACGCGTCTCGGTCGCGACGTCGCTCTCAAAGTCCTGCCGGAGCGCTTCAAGCTGGATCGCACGAGGCTCGCGCGTTTCACGCGCGAAGCGCAGGTGCTCGCCTCCTTGAACCATCCGAACATTGCGACGCTGCATGACGTGGTCGAGGAGGGCGACGCTCAAGCGCTCGTGCTCGAGCTCGTCGAGGGTGAGACGTTGGCGGATCGTCTCGCGAACGGGCGGATGCCGGTCGCGGAGGCCATCGCGATCGCCGCGCAGATCGCCGCTGCGCTCGAAGGTGCGCACGAGCACGGCATCGTGCACCGCGACCTGAAGCCCGCCAACGTCAAGCTCCGGCCCGACGGCACGGTCAAGCTCCTGGACTTCGGGCTCGCGAAGGTCGTCGACCCGCTCGATCACAGAGCGAGCGTTGCCGCCGCGACCATCACGGTGTTGGACCTCGCGCCGGGTCAAGCGCTCGGGACGCCCGCGTACATGAGTCCCGAGCAAATGCGTGGGCAAGCGGTCGATCAACGCGGCGACGTCTGGGCATTCGGGTGCGTCCTGTACGAAATGCTGAGCGGCCAGAAAGCGTTCACTGGCGCTACCGTGTCGGACAGCATCGCAGCCGTGCTCGATCGCGACCCCGACTGGTCTGCGCTGCCGTCCGATTGCCCGCCGCTTGCGCATCGGCTCCTTCGACACTGCCTTACGAAGGATCGCCACGAGCGTCTGCGACACATCGGCGACGCGCGGATCGATCTGAAGGACTGGGCCCAGCCGTCCGCGGAGGACTTCAGGGCGACGCATCGGCCCGCTCCGTCGTCGGCACGCTCGCGTTCTTGGCGTCTGGGCCGTAAATGGGTCGCCGCCGTCGTCGCGGTCGCGCTCGGCGCGGCATCCATCGCATTTGCGGTGCTGCGCGAGCCGAAGTCCGCGCCGGCGATCGTCGCGCGTTTCGAAATCACGCCGGCGGCCGATGCTCCGCTCGTGGTGCGCGCCTATACGCGCGATCTCGCCATCTCGCGGGACGGGCGAACGCTGGCCTATTGCTCGAGCGATGCGTCGCTCGCGGTCCGTGCGCTTGGTAGTCTCGAAACGACACGGCTCACGCGGCTTGGGCCGGAAGTCGCGAACCCGGCGTTTTCGCCGAACGGCCGCACGATCGCGTTTCTCGCGGGGGCCGCCCTGAAGACCATTCCGGTCGAGGGTGGGCCGGTCACCACCGTTGCCGACGTCGGCGAGTACACGGATCGCGGGGCCACTTGGGTCACTAATGACACGATCGTCGTCGCGAGCACGCGCGGCTTGCTGCGCGTTTCGCTTGCGGGCGGAGAGCCCGAGCTGCTCGCGGCTCCGGATGCCACGCGCGGCGAAAAAGCGTTCGGCACGCCCGAGGCGCTGCCGGGCGGCCACGCGGTGTTGTTCACGGTGCGGCCGGCTCGCGCCGCAGCCGGAATTCAGATCGCGGTTTTCGACCTCGATACTCGGACGAGAAAGGACGTGCTCAACGGCGGCACGCAACCTCGCTACGTCACGACCGGGCATCTCGTTTACGCGACCGAGGCTGGCACGCTCGAAGCCGTTCCCTTCGATCTCGAGCGCCGCGAAGTGCGCGGCGAATCGCGCACGGTGACGAGGAACGTGATGGTCAACCGGAATGGAATCGCGAATTTCGCGGTTTCCGACAACGGCACGCTCGTCTATGTGCCGGGTGCTCCGGCTGCCCCGCCGCGGCTCGCGTGGGTGACGCGCGACGGCCAGGAAGAGCTCTTGTCGACACCCGCGCTCAACTACTCGTACCCACGGCTGTCGCCCGACGGCAAGCGCGTCGCGCTCGACGTACGCGAGCCGGAAGGCGACGCCTACGTGTGGGACCTCGAGCGCGAGCTGCTCATGCGAATCACGTTCGATCCGGCCGAGAATCCCGTCGTCATCTGGCATCCGCACGGGCAGAAGCTCGCGTTCGGCGATGGCCGCAGCGGCACGGCCAACGTGTACTGGCAGCAGGCTGACGGCGGTGGGGTGATCGAGCGTCTCACGGATAGCCCGCGGCGCCAGATCCCTCTCGTGTTCACGAACGACGGCACCCGGCTGCTGTTCGGTGAGGCGCAGCCGACCGGCGGGTGGGACGTCCTCACGCTCACGCTCGACGAGCAGCGGCGTATCGAGCCGCTGCTGCACGGCCCTTCCTCCGAGATGAATCCAGCGATCTCGCCCGACGGCCAGTGGCTCGCCTACTCGTCGGACGAATCGGGCCGCGTCGAGGTATACGTGCGGCCGTTTCCCGACGTGGAGCGCGGTCGCTGGCAAGTGTCGCGCGACGGCGGATCGAAGCCCCTGTGGAGCCGGGACGGGCGCGAGATATTCTTCATTGGCCTGAACCGCGGGCTCATGTCCGCGCAAGTCATGCACGACGAGCACTTCGCTCTGGGCCAAGTCAGGCAGCTCTTCGACGCGACCCCGTATACGATTCCGGAGCATGGCACCGGGGCGCGGCCGTACGACTTGTCGCTCGACGGCCAACGGTTCCTGATGGTGCGGCGGTCAGACGCCGCCGACGACCCGCTGCGCGCGGCGCGGATCATCGCGGTGCTGAATTGGTTCGAGGAGCTCGGCGCCACCGCGCAGACGCGTTGATGAAAGGGGGAACGATGAGGGCTTCTTGGGTTGCACCGTGCGCGTTGCTCGTCGCAGCAAGCGCGTTCGCCGCGGATTTTTCCGGCACGTGGAGCATCAGCTCGAAAGTCGGCGAGAATCCCGTGTCGATTCAGTGCACGATCGTGCAGAAGGGCGATGCGCTATCCGGCACGTGCAAGCCCGCGCAGTTCGATCCGAGCGCGATCACGGGCACGGTCAACGGATCGAGCGCAACCTGGGGCTACGACGTCGTATTCAACGGCAATCAGAACCACGTCGCTTACGACGCGACGCTCGGCGCCGACGGCACGCTGACGGGCACGCTGCACCTGGGCCCAATGCCGACGCCGTTCATCGCGAAGAAGCAATAATGGGCTAGACGTGCTGCGGCGCGGGCGACGTCGCGCCGGCCGCGTGCGGCGCATCGGTGCCCGCGACGAATCGATACTTCGGCATGAACGCGAGCAAGATCGCGGAGCTCACGAGCACGACGGCCGCGACATAGAGCCCGTTGTCGTAGCTCTGATCCGCGGACGCCTGGCGAATCCAAGCGAGGCCTGAAATGCCGAGGCCCGAGCCGAGATAAAACACGCCGAAGATCACGCCGTAGATCCGGCCGTACGCGACGTTGCCGTAGTAGCGTTTGATCAAGAAAGCGAGCACATCGAACTCGGCGCCGAGAAGGAAGCCGATCAGCAATGCGCTGACATAGGCGGCGTCGGGATAATTCGCGTAGAGGATGCACGCGATGGCGCCGCCTATCGACACCGCCATCATCACGCGCGGCGCGAAGATGTGATCGATCACGAAACCGACCGCGATGCGCGCGAACAGCAGACCGAAACCGAACGTGGTCTGAAGCTGTGTGGTTTCGGCGGCCGTCCAACCCGCTTCGCGCAGCAGCGGTACTTGTTGGCTGACCAAGCTCGTGGCCGTGAGCCCGAGCATGAAGAACGCGATGTTCAGCATCCAGAACGTCGGCTCGCGCATCGCTTCCTGAAACGGAAGGCCGAACGCTTTCTGCGCGGCACGGTGTTTGACCGCCGCGGCGTCGCTGACGGAAGGCGCGCGCAGGCAAAGCGCGACGATTGGCCAGCTCACGAACAAGACCAGCGCGGCGAGCGCGAGCAGCGCGTGCCGCCAGCCATAGGCCGCGATCATCGGGCCGATCACGAGCATCGGCAGCAGTGTGCTGCCGAACCCGATACCGGCGTTCGCGCAGCCGAGCGCGAAGCCGAGCTTGCGATCGAACCAGGGAGTGACGGCTTGCAGATAACCGAGCGGCCATAGGCCGAGCCCCGCGACCGGCACGATGGCCCAGAGCAGGTAATAGACGGCTAGGTTCGCGGGAGTGAAGTACAGCGCGGCCAGGCTCGCGGCGAACAGCGGGATCGACGTGAGCACGACGCGGCGCGGCCCGAACCGGTCGACGAGTATGCCTTGCAACGGCGACATCGCGACGATCATGTACGCGACGAGGGTGAACGCGAACGACGACTCCACGCGCGTCCAGCCGAATTCCTTCTCGATCGGCGGGAGGTAGAGGCTGATCGTGAGCACGGCGATCACGCTCGGGCCGAACGCGAGCCCAACCGTCGAGCCCAGAGTCGTCAGAATTCCGGAAGTCGTCGCCTCCGAAGCCGGCTTACTCTCGTCGTCCATGTTGGTTGCGTCCCCCCGGGCGCTGTGAATCGTTCTAGTCGGGCGCGATCGATCCGCCTGTTACGGAAGCGCGAAGACGAAGAGCTGGTTGCCGCTGCCGGGATGTAGCTCCGGCGTGAGGCGCGCCAACCCGAACGCGAGGCCCGAGCCGCCCGTGCTGACCGCGACGTACTGCTTGCCGCCCACGGAGTAGGTGATCGGATAGCCGTTCACTGCCGCGCCGAGGTTGATCTCCCAGAGAACTTCGCCCGACTTTTGGTCGTACGCGCGGAATCTTCCGTTCACGTCGCCGCCGAATACGAGGTCTCCGCCGGTGGACATCAACGACAGCATGCCCGCGCGCTGCTCCACCTTCCACGCGGTGGCACCCGTTTCCACGGAGATCGCCTGCAGCGTGCCGACGTTCGTTTCGCCGGGCGCGATTTGCACCGTCGTGCGGATCGCGTAGAGCTCGTCGGCGCTCTGCTTCTCGGCCGCGGACGTCGTCATCATGCAAGTGTTTTGCAGCGGGTAATACATGAGGCCGGACTTCGGGCTATAGGTGCCGGCCGGATAGTTCTTGCCGCCCGACGTGCTCGGGCAGATCAGCTTTTCTTGCCCCGCCGCGGTGAACTGCTTGTCGGGATTCACGGTGGCCGCGCCGGACTCGATGTTGATGTTGGAGATCACGTTCTGCGGCGTCGTCTCGCGCGCCCAAAGGAACTGACCTGTCTCGCGATCGAGCGTATAGACGATACCCGTCTTGCCGGGGATGCCCGTGATCACCTTGCGCACTTCGCCCGGCCGCACGCGCGGGTTGATCCACTTCACCGCGCTCGGGTCCGGCGACAGCGCCGAGTCGACGAGCAGCCGCTCGAACGGATGATCGAGATCCCAGTGATCGACGACGTGCTGGAAGTACCAGACGAGCTTGCCCGTCGTGACATCGATCGACAGCGTCGAGTTGTGATAGAGGTACTGATTGCCGTTGCCGGCCAGCATGAACTTCGGCGCCGGGGCCGTGACCGACGTCCCGACGATCACGCGCTTGGTTTCGGGGTCGTAGCTCGGCACCATCCACATGCCGACGTGCCAGCGCTTGTCGTACGGGATGCCGCCCCAGCTCTCGTCGCCCGGCTCGCCGGGCCTCGGGATCGTGTGGAAGCGCCACGCTTCCTTGCCCGTCTTCGCGTCGAACGCCGTGAGCACGCAGGCGTCGGGGCCGCCTTCGGGCTCGCAGCTGCGGCCCGAGATCACCTTGCCGTCCGCGACGATCGGGCCCGAGCTGTTCTTGGCGCCGTGCTTGTAATCGAGGATGAAGGTTTCCCAGACGAGCTTGCCCGTCTTCGCGTCGAGCGCGTAGGCGTAGCCGTCGGCACCGTTGTCGAGAATGAGGTTGTCGTAGATCGCGAGGTTGCGATTGGTGGGCGCCGCAGGGAAGTACTCGCCGAGATCCGTGGGGAAGTTGCGCCGATACTCCCAAATGAACTCGCCGGTCACCGCGTCGTAGGCTTGCGTGACGTCCGCCGGATTCGGGAAGAACATGATGCCGTCGTGCACGAGCGGCGTGCCTTCCTGGTCGCCTTGAGTCAGCGGGCGCGTCCAGACGAGCTTCAGCTGCGCGACGTTGCGCCGATTGACCTGCTCGAGCGGGCTGTAACCCCAGCTGTTCTGCGTGCGCCGCCACATCAACCAGTCGTTCTGGTTCGGGTTCGCGAGCATCGCGTCCGTGACCGGCGTGAGGTTTTCGATCTTGGTCTGGGCGTTCGCGGCGGCCGGCGGCAGCAAGGCCGCGGACGCGAGCACGAACGAGGAAGCGGCGCAGAGACAGACGGCGCGAAGCATCGCGGAACCCCCAATCATTATGATTTCGCGCATCTTAGCTCAAAAGCCGTAGCGCGCGCCGTTGCGGCCTTGGGCCCCCGAGCGGCCGAGCGGCTCCGCCGCGCGGGTCAGGGTGTGGTCGGGAGCGGGGCGCGAGCGCGGAACGTCGCGGCGGCGACATACGCGGCGAGCGCGGCGGCGAGGGAGATCAGATAGGGGGTCTGCCAGGCGAATAGGTATTCGCCGGCCGCCCAGACGAGCACTCCCGAAATCAGCGACGCGTACGCGCTGCGGGCTCCGCCGATGTCGCTGAATAGACCGAAGATGCCGACAATGAAGATCCCGGCGCTACCAAAACGCGGACGCCGTTGCCACGAGCTCCGTAGATGCCGCCCGCGTACAGGGCGATCACGTAGGCGAGCACTCCGAACGAAATGACGCCGCCACGCGCGCACCAGATCTTGCCGCGCTCGCTCAAAGACGGTGCGAGCGGCACGATGATGTTGTGAGACACGAGCGACGCCGCCGCGAGCAGGCAGCTGTCGACGGTGACGGTATAGATAATGACGAATCCGGCCGCGGCGGTGATCGCGATCGATACCTCGAGCTCCGAGGCCGCGCTCACCACCTGGCCGAACGCGCGGATCTGCGCCGCGGCCCAGAGCACCGACGTCGGCACCATCAGAATCACTGCGAGCCGCTCGACCCCGGGCGAGTAGCGCTCGCGGAACAGGTCGCCGAACGTCGTGTACTGCTTGCGCCACAGCGGTGCCGCGATCGTGACGCCGAGCACCACTAGGCAGAGGCCGTAGCCGAACGGGTCCGCGGAGCCTCCCGACAGTCCGTTCGTATAGATCTTGCCGGCCGCGCCGCATCGTTTCCGCGCCGAACCACGTCGCGAAGATCGAGAACGCCGCGAGCCCGAGGCCGAGCCTGCGCCCCGCGAGCAGGTAGTCGCTCTCGCTCGCGATGTGCCGCGAGACGGCGAGGCCGAGGGCAAATTGCACGACGAGATAGACGAGGATGCCGATCAGTACTGGTTGCATGCCCGACTCTCAGGGTTTAGCGTGATGCTCTCACGCGTTTCGTTGTTGGGGGAGATTGAATGAGCGCGACGTTTCACCGTCCATTGGATATCGCAGTGGGTCTTGTAGTCGCCGCGACGATTGCGCTATGCGGCGCCGTTCCCGCCTCGGTGCTCGCGGCCATCCGCTTGCCCGCGACCAAAGCGGAGATGACGGAGCTCGGGCGCCAGCATCGCACGGCGTCGGACTTGTATAAAGCGCTCCGGCAGCAGGCGAACGGCGGCAAGAAGCTCGCGGGCAACGAGCTGCCGGATTGGAGCGGAATCTACACGCGCAGCGTTCCGGTGCTGTTCGATTTCGATCCCGATCAGGGCAGGGAACGTTTGCCGACCGCGAAGCTCACGCCCGAGTACGAGAAGCGCTTGCTCGACAAGCTCGACCGCATCGAGCGCGGCGTCGAGTTCGACCCGCTCAGCAATTGCGCGCCGCCGGGTCATCCGCGCTGGCTCACGGAGCCGTTCCTGCGCGAGTTCGTGCCGACGCCCGATCAAACGTATTTGATCAACGAGATGGTCAACGACATCCGCCGCATCTACACCGACGGCCGCGACCACGTGCCGGAAGCCGACCGCTATCCGCTCTACAACGGCGACTCGATCGGATTCTGGGACGAGAAGAGGCTCGTGATCCATACGAACCAGCTCACGAGCGGTCAATACCAGCGCACCCAACCCGAATACAGCGATCAAGTCGAGACGGTCGAGATCTGGGAGAAAACCGACGACCGCACGCTCGTCGCGCACGTCTGGGTCTACGATCCGCCGTCGCTCGTCGAGCCGTGGTACGCGAAGCAGACCTACACGAAGCTCAGCAACGACGACCGTGCGCTGCGCATTCGCTACTGGGACTGCGGCGAGAATCAAAACAACACGGTGATCCAGACGGACGGCGGGTCGTCGCAGTTCCGCGATTTCACGTTCACGTCGAGCGACGACAAGAGCGGCGCGGCCGCTCCCAAATAGGTGGCGGCAACGCGCAAGCCGCAGCCCCGGGGAGTCTCGATGCACGCGTTTCGGAAAATCACGTTGGGGGGCGCGCTGCTCTGCGCGCTCGCTTCGGGGTGCACGCCTGATTCGCCCGCGACGAACGGGGCGGCCGCCCCTGGCGGCGGTGAGCCCGTCGCCGCATCGGGTTCACTCGTTCCGGCCGAGCGCGACGCGCGCGTCGCGCTCGCAGCACCTTACAAAAATGGCGCCGAGCTCTACGCGGCGCTGAAGGCACGCGCGGGCGGCGGTGCGCCGCTGTCGCTCGACGACATGCCGGACTGGACGGGCTTATGGACGCGCGTCGGGCCGCCGCTGTTCGATCCCGAACAGAAGCCCGGCGAGCTCACGAGCGCCAAGCTCAAGCCCGCGCCGCTCGCGGATCTGCAGCGGCGCCGCGAGCTCTCGGCGCAAGGCGTCGAGTACGATCCCTTGAGCAATTGCAGCCCGCCGGGATTCCCGCGCTGGCTCGCGATTCCGTTCCTGCGCGAGTTCATCGTCACGCCCGGGCAGACCTATCTCTTCTCGGAGACGATGAACAACCTGCGCCGCGTCTATACCGATGGGCGCGATCATCCGTCGGCCGCGGACGCGTATCCGCTCTATTACGGCGACTCGATCGGCTTCTGGTCCGGCAAGACGCTCGTGATCCACACGAGCCAGGTCACGGCGGGTATCTATCACCGCAACGATCCGCAGTATTCGGAGCAGCTCGACGCGGTCGAGGTGTGGAACAAGGTCGATCCCGCCACGATTCTCGTCGACGTCTGGGTCTACGATTCCGAGATGCTGCTCGAGCCGTGGTACGTGCGCCAGACGTACAAGCAGGTGCCGAATCCGGACGGCTATCTGCGGATCAACTACTGGTACTGCGGCGAGAACCCGAACAACACGGTCGTCGAGACCGGCGAGGGCACGTCCCAGTTCAGCGATTTCACCTTTACCGACAAAGACGACACCGACAAAGACGACACGGGCAAAGCCGACAAGTAGCCTGGCGCGCCGCCGCCGCTCGAGCTACTCGTCCTGCGGCGTTCCGAAGTCCGCGGTGTCCGGATGGAACCCGCGCGTCGCGAGCCAGTCGCGCAAACCCGGGCCCGTGCCTTGCGGCCACGGTCTGACCTTCTCGATCGGTATCTCTTGGTAGGCCGCGAGCTCGTTCTCTGCCAGACGAATCGGGCCCGCGCCGCCGAGCACGTGATACACGAAGATGATCTGGTTGAGCCGCTCGAACGGATAAGACCCGACGAAGGCGCCGCGCAGCGCTTCGATGCCGAGCTCCTCGACGACCTCGCGCACGACCGCCTGCTCCGGCGTCTCGCCCGATTCCAGGAATCCCGCGACGAGGCCGAACCACGTGGGCGGCCTGCCGAGGCTACGAACGAGCACCACCTTGCCCGCACGCTCGACGATTGCGGCCACGACGGGCACGGGGTTGCGCCATTGCACGAAGTCGCACGCGGGACAGGCGAGTCGCTCGCGGCCGCCGTGCAGGCGCGGGACGAGCGGCGTGCGGCACATCGGGCAAAACTGGAACTCGGGCTGCATCATGGCTCGGTCGCTACTCGAACAGCTCGTGATAGTCCTTGGCGTTCTCGGCGCAGATGTACTCGCCGATTTCCCACTCGGGATGCAGCACGAGATTACCCGCGTACTTCACCGCGGCCGCGAATACGTTCGGATCTTCGACGGTCGCCTCGTAGGCGACGCTGCCGAACGAGTCGCGCCGGTAGCGCTCGACCACATGCAGATCCTCGGTGTGCTTGAAGCCGGCAACCAGAGTCTTGTCGTTGAAGCCGACGACGTCGACGACGAGCGTGTCGCCTTCCCAATGCCCCACCGAGTTGCCGAGCCAAGTTGGGTCGAGGTCTTCGGAGTGGCCGCGGCCGATCGGGATGATGCGGAAGATGTTGTACGCCTCGTAGAGAATCACCATCACGTCCGGCTTGTGGACGATCTGGAGCGGGAAGGGCGACATCGTCGCGCCCGGAACGCCCGGCGGCAGGCACTGCGCGCCTTGACCTAGGTCGTCGTTGCGGACAGGGACGCGGTAGGTCTCGGCGCCGGGTTTCACGGAAACCCCGCTCACCATTCGGATGTCACGGCCGCCGAGGTAGACGCCGGAAAAATCTGGCCGCCCGTCAACGAGCTTCGGAATCGATTGCGGCGCTGCTGGAGCGGCCGGCGCCGCGGCCGTCGTCCCCGCGACATTGACCGTCACGGTGGCCGTCTTCGCTCCTCCCGTGCCTGTGACCGTGAGCGTATAGGTGGTCGTCGCGGCAGGCGATAGCGCACGGCTGCCGCGTGTCGCGACCGCGCCGAGCCCGGGCTCGATCTCGAGCGAATAGGTGTTGCGTGCTTCCCAGCGAAGGGTCACGGATTCGCCGGGCTCGATCGACCGAGGCGCTGCCTCGAAGCGCACGATCTCCGCGGCCGGCCCTTCCGGCGCCTTGCCGGGGAAGCCCGCGGGCGGGGGCGCCTGGGCCAGTGCCGCAAGCGGAACAGAAGCTGAAATAACAATAAGTTGGACAGATTTGATAACTAAGACCTTTAACATGCCCGGAGCCACGCGCTTGCCTAGACGCGCGACCAGACGCGCAGCTGCGTGCCGTCCTTGAACTCGACGATCGCGCCGCGCATCGCCTTTGCGCCCGAGCGAGCGGGCGCACCCGTGCACGAGATCGCGTCGCCGACGTTCACGAGCTCCTTCGACCAGCCGTAGCGGCGCAGCAGCACGGGCGGGTCGAGCTCCATCGACCATTCGGCTTTGCCGTCGTCGGCCGTGAAGTAGACGAACACGTGAGGGCTCGTCCACTCGATCCGAGTCACGACTCCTTTGACCGTGGTCAGGTGCTCGGTGTCGTAGAGCCCGACCGAGTGGTGGGCGAGTGCGGGTGCGACGACGGCGAGCGCGCCGGCGAGACAGAGCGCTGCCGCGAACGAGCGCACGTGGCGATTCATGGGGTTTCCTCCGGCCGCGGATTATACATCTCGTCGTGTTCCGGCCCGGCGCGTGCGAAACCCGGCGAGCGGGTTGCGGCACCTTCGCGTCGTCGGTTGCCTCGCGCGCTGGCCGCGGAAGCGCCGTGGTGCGAGACTAGTTCGGGTTCGGGAGAGGTCGGGGCGCAAGGGTTTGACGCTGGATATCGACGCGTACTTTCGCAGAATCGGCTATTCGGGCTCGCGCGAGCCCACGCTCGAGACGCTGCGTGCGCTGCACGCGCACCACCCGCTCGCGATCCCGTTCGAGAACCTCGACTCGCTGCGCCGCAGGCCCGTGCATCTCGACCTCGAATCGCTGCAGCGCAAGCTCGTCGCCGAGCGGCGCGGCGGCTACTGCTTCGAGCAGAACCTGTTCTTTTCGCACGTGCTCGCAAAGCTCGGTTTCCACGTCGTGGCTCTGTCGGCGCGTGTGATGTGGGAACGGCCCGAGGACGTGCGCGCGCGAACGCACATGCTGTTGTTCGTGGAGCTCGGCGAAGGCGCTTATCTATGCGACGTCGGGTTCGGCGGCTTCACGATGACCGCACCGCTGCGTCTCGAGCCCGGCGTGGAGCAGGGCGCGCCGCACGACGTGTTCCGGTTGCTACGCGACGGACGCGAGTTCCTGTCGCAGGTGCGCGTGGGTGGCGACTGGCGCACGCTCTATCGCTTCGACTTGCAACAGCAGCTGCAAGTCGACATCGAGCTGCTGAACTTCTGGGTCTCCGAGCATCCGGATTCGCCGTTCCTCACGCGTTTGATGGCTGCGCGTCGCGACGGCAACCGCACGTTCTCGCTGCGCAACAACCAGCTCAGCGTTTATTACTCGAACGGGCAAAGGGAGCAACGGGAGCTGACGCACCGTCTCCGAGCTGCGCGCGGTGCTCGCAGAGACCTTCGGCATCGAAGTGCCGCTCGACGCGAACCTCGACGCGGCGCTGGAGCGCGTGCTCGGCTGAGGCTTCGTCAGCCCGCCGCGGGCCGCCGCAGCCGGTGCGAGAAGTAGCGCGTCTGGCCGGCCTCGAAGCGGCGAAATGCGCGGTAGCCGACGACTCCGCCCCAGTCCTTATATTCCTCGCGTAGCTTGTGATCGGTCATCGCGTCGAATAGTGCTGCGCGTCGGGCGCTGTCGCGCCGCAACGCCCGCAGGACGTTCGCAGTGATTTCGGCGCGTTCGAGCAGCTCGAAGCCGGCGTCGAGCAGATCCTCGCTGCAATCGTCGTCGGCCCAGCAGCCGTCCGTGTAGCAGAACTGCCCGCCCGGGCGCAGCACGCGGAACGCCTCTGCGAAGAAGCGCGTGCGGTCGTCGTACAGATGCGAGGCCCCGATGTTGAGAACGACGTCGAAAGACGCATCGGCGATATCGAGCCGCTCGGCGTTGCCGACGACGAACTCGAGGTTCGGATGCGCCGCTCGACTCTGCGCGAGCCGCACGTTCTCATTGCTCAAGTCGAGGCCCACCATTCGATGCGGACGGTACGTCTGGGTCACGAAGCTCGCGCCGCCGCCGCGCCCACAGCTGACTTCGAGCACGTCCGATCCCTCGACGGAAGCGCCGCGCAGCGTGTGCTCATAGAGCCGCAGGCAGTAGAACTCCGGCTCGGAGGCGGCGAGCACGCTGTTCTCGGGATCGCTGCTGAACCCGTAGTTGAGCACCGTGAACTCCGGAGCGGCGCACGCGGCGTGGTCGTAGTACGCGCGGTGAGTCGTGCTCTTGGCCGGCTGGTCACTCATCGACGACCTCCGTCTTCTTGTTTTGTAGTGCGAACCGCGGTCGACGCCGCGTCCTCGGCTTTCTAGTCGGAAGGGGCTGCGCCTGTCAAGCAGCGACTCGCGCGAGTCGCGGTTTTCGCGCGCACGGCGCGCCAGAGTGCGGCGAAACCGTGGGCGCGGCGACGGCTGTACATCGCCTGTGAATCAGGGTAAAGAAGCGAGTGCAAACGCCGGACGCCGCAGCCCGAACTAGACGTGCTCGCCGCCGGCCGGGGGGCGCTGCGATAAGCGCAACGCCGAATTCTCCAGGGTAGGAACGATGATCATCGATTGCCACGGCCACTACACGACCACGCCGAAGGAGCTCGGCGAGTACCGCGACCGCCAGAAGGCGGATCTGAAGAAGAACCCGCAGCATCAAGCCGTCAAGGGCGAGCTCTCGATCAGCGACGATCAACTGCGCGAGAGCGTCGAGGGCGCGCAGCTGAAGCTGCAGCGCGAGCGCGGCACCGACGTCACGATCTTCTCTCCGCGTGCGAGCTGGATGGGTCATCACCTCGGCAACGTGTCGACGAGCAAAGCGTGGACCGAGCATTGCAACGAGCTGATCTTCAGGCTCACGAAGCTGTATCCGAAGAACTTCGTCGGCGTCGCGCAATTGCCGCAATCCCCGGGTGCGCCGATCGACGCTTCGGTGCGCGAGCTCGTACGCTGCGTGGAGGAATTCGGCTTCGTCGGCTGCAACTTGAACCCCGACACGAGCGGCGGATTCTTCAACGGACCGGGGCTCGCGGACCGCCACTTCTATCCGCTCTACGAGAAAATGTGCGAGCTCGGCGTGCCCGCAATGATTCACGTGAGCGAGGCCTGCAACACGCCCTACTTCCAGACGACAGGGTCGTACTACCTCGCCGCGGATACGGTCGCGTTCATGCAGATGATGACGTCGGATCTGTTCAAGGACTTTCCGGACCTCAAGCTCATCATCCCGCACGGCGGCGGCGCGGTGCCGTTCCATTGGGGCCGCTTCCGGGGGCTCGCCGACATGCTGAAGCGGCCGCCGCTCAAGGAATCCGTGCTCGGCAACGTGTACTTCGACACTTGCGTCTATCACCAGCCCGGCATCGATCTGCTGCTCGACGTGATCCCGGTCGACAACATCCTGTTCGCGTCGGAGATGGTCGGCGCGGTGCGCGGCATCGACCCCGAGACTGGGCACTACTTCGACGACACGAAGCGCTACATCGACGGCAACAAGAAGCTCAGCGCCGTGGATCGCAAGAAGATCTTCGAAGGCAATGCGCGCAAAGTGTTCAAACGTTTTCCGGCGAACCTCTGACGCTTAGGGCCCCGTGATGCGTGCCGCTCGATTGGTTCGTGCGCTCGCCAGTTGGGTGGCGTTGGCCGCGTTCGCGGCGCTCGCGGCCGCGCCGCAAGACTCGCTTGCAGCCGGGCCGTCACGCATCGTGGCGGTCTCCGACGTGCATGGCGCGTACGACTCGTTCGTCGGGCTGCTCCGGACCTTGGGTCTCGTCGACGCGAATCTCGCGTGGGCCGGCGGTGACGCTGCGCTCGTGGTCGTCGGCGATTCAGTCGACCGCGGCGCGGGCTCGCGGCGCGTCCTCGAGCTTCTGATGCGCCTCGAGTCCGCGGCGGCCGCGGCGGGCGGCCGCGCTCAGCTCGTGCTCGGGAATCACGAGGTGATGAATCTCATCGGCGAGCTCGGCTACGTCTCGGCCGAGGACTTCGCCGCTTACACCGCGGAGGAATCCGCTGCCGAGCGCGCGGCGGCGTGGCAGCGATTTCGCGCCGCGCATGCGGCCGGCGCCGAAGACGCGCTCGCAGCGGAGTTCGCGAAGCTCTACCCGCCCGGATTCTTCGGACAGCGCGCGGCGTTCGCTGCGCGCGGGGCGCTCGGTGCGTGGCTGCTGCGCCAGCCCGTCCTGCTGGTCATCGGCGACAACGCGTTCGTGCACGGCGGACTGCCGGAAGCGGTCGGCGCCGAGGACGCGGCGTCGATCAACGCGCGATACGCTGGCGTGCTGCGCGACTACTTGAGTGCGCGCGATACGCTGCTGGCCGCGGACGTGCTGCACGCCGAGGACGCGTTTCGCGACCACGCTGCGCGCGCCGCGGCGTTCGTGCGCGCCGCCGCGAGCGAGCAGCGTCCCGTGCCCGACGCGGTGAGCCGCGCCGCCGAGAGGATTGCCGCGCTGGGCCTCGCCGAGCCCGTGATCGGCGGCGTGTATTGGTACCGCGGCACCGTGAGCTGCAGTGCGGCCGTCGAGCGCGACCGTGTGGAGCGAGCGCTCGGAGCGCTCGGGGTGAAACGCGTGGTGGTTGGCCACACGCCGACGCCGACGGCGCGGGTGCTGAGCCGCTTCGACGGCGAGGTCCTGCGCGTCGACACGGGAATGCAGCAGCCGCGCGGCCGCGCGAGCGCGATCGTCATCCGCGGCGACGACGTCGGCGTCGTGTATGCCGGCGATCCGTCTGTCGTGCGGGTCGAGGCGCAGCCGCGCCGCGTCGGCGCGGTTCCCGGCGGCGACGACGCGCTGCTCGAGGACGCGCTGCTGCACGCGGATGTGACCAGCGACACGCCTCGCGTTGATGGCGCGCGCGCGCTGCGGCTCGCGTACCGCGGCGACATGATCGACGCCGTGTTCGAGCCGCTCCCCGCGCCGCGGCGCGGCGAGCGCACTGCGCCCGCCGTCGCGGCCTATCGCGTCGACCGGTTGCTCGACCTCGACCTCGTGCCCGTCACGGTGCTGCGCGAGATCGGCGGCGAGGTCGGCACCGTCTACGTGGACCCGGCGGCGCTTCCCGACGAGCGCCAGCGCGTCGCGCAGCGCGGCGGTGCCGAGGCGTGGTGCCCGCTCGCCGACCAGTTCGGGCTCATGTACGTGTTCGACGTGCTCGCCCGCAATCCGGGCAGGGCGCCGGAGGAGATGCGCTACGGGCCCGGCGGTTGGCAGCTCACGCTGACCGGGAATCGCGCGCTGTTCGGCCGCGAAACCGATACGCCGACGTATCTGAGCGCCGCGCCACTGCGGCTATCGCCGTTCCTGCGCGCACGGCTTCAGTCGCTCACGGCGGAGCAACTCGCGTCGGCGCTCGGCGACGTGCTCGACGCGGCGCAGCGCAAGTCGCTGCTCGCGCGCCGCGACCGGCTGCTTCGAGCTACGTCCGACTGAGCGCCGTCTCGGCGGCGCGCGAATCCATCCGAGATCGCGCGAAGGCACCTATGCTCGCGCACTCATGCAGCCGATAACTTTCGGCGCGATTCCGTTGCCGGTCGCGGCGTATATACTCCGGCGTGGCGCGCACGGGCGGCGCGCGGAGCGGCGGGGGCGATGAAGGAAATACCGATACTGATCGTCGGCGGCGGCACCGCCGGCACGATGCTCACGCTCGAGCTCGCGCGCCGCGGAGTGAAGCATCTCACCGTCGATCGGCTCGCCAAGCCGTCCGAGACCTCGCGCGCGATCACGATGCATGCGCGCACGTGCGAGATCATGGAGCGGCTCGACAAACGGCTCATCGACCGCTACCTCGAACGCGGTATCCACAACCTGGGTTACGTGCTGCACTTCGTCGATGCGAACGGCAAGCGCAGCGAGGTCCGCCCGGGCATCGACTTCACGAAGCTCGATTCGCGCTATCCGTACATCCTCGTGCACCGCCAGAGCGAGACGGAGCAGTACCTGCGCGAGTACACGAGCGCGCACTACGGCGTCGGCGTCGAGTGGGGCACGCAGTGCCTCGACGTGAAGCAGGACGCCGACGGCGTCACCGCGACGCTCGAGAGCGACGGCAAGACCCGCGAGATCCGCTGCCGCTATCTCGTCGCGTGCGACGGGATCAATTCGCGTGTGCGCCGCTCGCTCGGCCTCGAGCAGCAGGAGAGCGATTACAAAGGCACCGTGCTCCAGAACATGGACGCCTTCCTGAACGATTTCCCCGATGTCGACGACTACGTGCACTACTGCGCGGGCACCGACCACTTCATCATGATCGTGAAGCTGCCGGGCGGGTTCTACCGGATGCTGCTGAGCGACCGCGGCGAGGCCGCCGGCCCGAACGTGACGCCCGAGCAGGGCTTCATGCGCCTCGTGAACAAGCACTTCGACGGTGTAACGCTGGGCAACGTGGTTTGGCATTCGAAGTGGTCGAGCTACATCCGGCTCGCGCACGCCTACCGCTACGGAAACGTGTTTCTCGCGGGCGACTCCGCCCACGTGCATTCGACGACGGGCGGGCAGGGCATGAACTGCTGCCTGCAAGACTCCTACAACCTGGGCTGGAAGCTCGCGCTCGTGACGCAGGGGCTCGCGCCGCCCGCGTTGCTCGACACCTACGAGACCGAGCGCAAGCCGATCGCCGAGCAGGTGATCTGGGCCGCATCGTCGCTGCACGAGATCTTCATGGGTCATGGTAAGGACATCGCCGAGCGCGCGCAGAAGATCAAGGATCCCGAGTTCCTCGATGCCGTCATCGGGCGCTGCTCGGGCCTCTCGTATACCTATCGCGATCACGTAGAGACGACCGAAGGCCTCGAACCGATCGCTGGTCCGCAGAACGGCGATCGCGCGCCCGATGCCGACCTCGGCGGCGGCAAGGCGCTCTACGACTTCACGCGTCATCCGAAATTCACGCTGCTCTTGCTCGCGGCGCACGACGATCATTCGAGCGCGCGCGCCTCGTTGCTGCGCCATCTTTCGCAGCGCTTCCATGCGGTGCTCGAGGCGCACGTCGTTGCGCCGTCGCCGGACGTGACGAGGCACTACGGCGAATCGACGCACGACCGCTTCTTCTTGCTGCGCCCCGACGGCTACGTCGGCTTCAGGTGCCTCGTCACCGAGGCGGACAAGCTCGAGGCGTATCTCGCCCACACGTTCACGCACTGACACCGGCTGAAAACGCGGCCCGTGCGTTTGGGCACGCCGCTCGCCCGCGCGTCGATCCTCCGAGCCCCGATGTCAAGCTGGCACGGCGGCGCGCAGCTGTTCTATCGTACGCAACCTCGATCGCCACAGGGGGGTGCGACGCATGGACTTTCTGTACTTCTTGGGCCGTTTCCACGTGCTGGTGCTGCATCTGCCGATCGGCATCATCGTCGCGGTGTTCGTGCTCGAGTGGCTCGCGCGCAAGGAGAAGTACAGGTACCTCGAGGCGGCTTCGCCGTTTCTCTGGGGTGCGATGGCGTTGTCGGCGCTCGTCACCGTGTTCCTCGGCTACCTCCATTTCGCCGAGGGCTCGTTCGTCGGCTCGTCCGCAAACGAGCATCGGATGTTCGGCACGGCCGTCGGGCTGATCGCGATGGCGTTCGCGCTCCTGCGCACCAGCAGCTTCGCCGGCAACTACAGACCCGTGTTCTTTCCGGCTTCGGCGTTGCTGCTCGTGCTCGTGTCGATCACGGGGCACTTCGGCGGCAATCTGACGCACGGCTCCACGTATCTCGTCGAGTTCGCGCCGCAGCCGATTCGTTCGCTCGCGGGCCTCGCGCCGCGCCGCACGGTCACGAGCGTGTCCTCCGCCGATCCATTCGCCGACGTGGTCGGACCGATGTTCGTGGATCGATGCCAGGGCTGCCACAACGAGGACAAGAAGGAGAACGACCTGAATCTCACGACCTACGAAGGCGTGATGCGCGGCGGCGAGAACGGCAAAGTGATCGCCCCGGGAAATGCCGAGCAGAGCGAGCTGCTGCGCCGTATCACGCGCGACCCGAGCGACGAAGAGTTCATGCCGGCCGAGGGTAAGACGCCGCTGACTGCGCGCCAGGTCGAGATCATCCGCTGGTGGATCGGCGCCGGCGCCCCGAGCGGCGTGACGATCGACACCCTCGACGTTCCGGCCGAGACGCGGACGTTGCTGAGCGAGGAGCTCGGCGTGAGCTTCTGAACTCGCTCGCGGGTGCGTCCTAGCGCAACGACGAGAAGAACGCCTGGAGGTCGCGCGCCACGAGCTCGGGCTCTTCCCATTCGAGGAAATGCCCGCCGCGTTCCGTTTCCGCCCAGTGCGTGACGTTGAAGAGGCGCTCGCCCCACTCGCGCGGCGCGGCAGGGAACAGGTCCTTGCGGCTCATCAGCATGCCGACCGGTGTCGCGAGGCGCCCGGGTTTGAGCGGCTCGCGGATGAACTCGTAGTAGATGCGCACGGAGGACGGCGCGGTGCCGCTGGCCCAATAGACGGTGAGGTTGGTCAGCAGCTCGTCCTTGCTGAAGCGGCTCTCGACGTTGCCGCCGCTGTCGCTCCACGAGCGAAACTTCTCGACGATCCACGACGCGAGACCGGCCGGCGAGTCCATCAGGCTCACGGCGAGCGTCTGCGGCCGCGACATCTGCAGGCGCGCGTACGCGATGTCCGTCTCCATCGCGGCCGTCGCGTCGATGAAGGCTTGCTCGGCCGCGGTGAACGGCGCTTGCGCGCCCGCGGTGCCGATGATTCCGGTGAGATGGACGCCGATGACGCTGTCCGGGTGCGTCGCGGCCATCTGCCGCACGATCACGCCGCCGAGGTCGCTGCCGCGCACGCCGTAGCGCTGGTAGCCCAGCACGCCGGTCATGAGCTCGGCCATCAGCTCCGCCGAGGTCGCGAACCCGACACCCTTGCGAGCGGGCGGATCGGAGAAGCCGAAGCCCGGCAGCGACGCGACCACGACGTGAAAGCTCGGTGCCCCGGGCATCCCGTGGGCCGCCGGGTCGGTGAGCAACGGGATGATGTCGAGCATCTGCACGAACGAGCTCGGCCAGCCGTGCAGCATCAATAAAGGAGTCGCGTTCGGGTCGCGGCTGCGCTCGTGGATGAAGTGGATCCGTGTTCCGTCGATCGCGGCCCTGTAGTGGTGAAAGCCGTTGAGCCGCTTCTCCTGCGCTCGCCAATCGAAGCCGTTCTGCCAATAAGCGGCGAGCTCCCTGAGATACGCAGTATCGGTCCCGTAGTCCCAGCCCGTTCCGGGCAGCTGGTCGGGCCAGCGTGTCCGGGCCAGCCGGTCGCGTAAGTCGGTGAGCACCGCATCGGGCACGGCGATCGTGAATGGCTCCGCGCGCGGGCGTGCGTCCTGGGCCGCGCCGCCAAACGTGGCGGTCATGCTCGCGGCCGCGGCGGCGATGACGATGGCGACGGCTGGCAGAGACGCGCGGTAGGGCATCGAGGGTTCCTCTCGTTCGGCATCGGTGGAAGCTCGGCTGGCGGGTGGCGAAATTCTAAGGCTCGTGCGCACCGGCGTGCACCTGTTCCTGGCAGCGAGAGCCGGCGCTGCACAATCGAGGAGCAGCGCGCGGACCGTCGCGTTCTCGCGCCGCGGCGTGCTTGCGATGCCGACGCCAATGGAGAAGCGCCCCGCGCGCGCGTCGCGGTGAACGCGTGCGCGTGGCATGGAAGGTGCACTTCGGCATTCGGCACGAGGGATTCGCCGGTCCACGTCGATGGCGCGGTTCGTTCCAGTCGGCAGGTGATAACGCCGGAGCAACGACTTGGCGGAGTTCAACGAATTCAAGCATCGCGACGACGCGGCCGCGCTGCTCGCGCGGCGGCTCGGCGAGCGTCTGCGTTTCGCGGTGTATCGGCGCGCGACGGCCTCGATGATCGTGAGCGGCGGCGCTTCCCCGCGACCGCTGTTTCGAGCGCTGCGCCTCACGCCCGTGCCGTGGTACCTCGTGACGATAGTCCCTAGCGACGAGAGCTGGGGAGGGCCCATCGACGACAACGACAGCAGCGAGGGAGTCATCCGCCGCGAGCTGTTGTCAGGCGAACCCGGCTTCGCGCGCTTCGTGAGCCTCCACCGGCGCGACTCCGCCGCGCCCGAGTCGCTGCCCGCGGTGCGTGCGTCGCTCGCGGAAGTGCGGCGACCGTTCGACTCCGTCGTGCTCGGGATGGGCGCGGACGGCCACATGGCGTCGTTGTTTCCGGATTCGCCGGATATCTGCCAGGCGCTGCGCAGCGAGGCGGATTGCATCGTCCAAGAGGTCCCGAGGCTCCCGCATCCGCGCGTGAGCCTCACAGTGCGCTCGCTGCTGGACGCGCATGAGATCAACCTGCTGTTCTTCGGCGCGGCGAAGCGGGCCGTCTACGAAGAATCGCTGCGCCCGGGACCGATCGAGGAATGCCCCGTGCGCGCGGTAGTTCAGCAGGACGCGGTGCCTGTAAACGTCTATTGGGCGCCGTGAGGGCGGGTCGCTGATGGCGCTGCATCCGATCTTGGCGGCGGTGACCGAGCGCATCGTGGCTCGCAGCTCGGTGGAGCGCGCGGCCTATCTCGCGAAGATCGATCACGCGAAGCGCACGGGTCCGCACCGCGCGAAGTTGTCGTGCGGCAACCTCGCGCACGGGTTCGCCGCCTGCAGCGCGCCGGAAAAACGGGCGCTCGCCGCGCGCGAGCGGCCGAACATCGCGATCGTCTCGGCGTACAACGACATGCTGTCCGCCCATCAGCCGTTCGAGACGTATCCCGCGGCGATCAAGAAGGCCACCTGGGCCGCGGGCGGCATCGCGCAAGTAGCCGGCGGTGTCCCGGCGATGTGCGACGGCGTGACTCAGGGCCAGCCCGGGATGGAGCTCTCGCTGTTCAGCCGCGACGTGATCGCGCTGTCGACCGCCGTGGCGCTGTCGCACAACATGTTCGACGGCGCGCTGTGCCTCGGCGTTTGCGACAAGATCGTGCCGGGGCTCCTGATCGGCGCGCTCGCGTTCGGCCACCTGCCCGTGCTGTTCGTGCCCGCGGGGCCGATGCCGTCCGGGCTAGGCAACAAGGAGAAAACCGCGATTCGCCAGCTCTACGCGGAAGGCAAGATCGAGCGCGCGGAGCTGCTCGCGGCCGAGTCGAAGTCGTATCACACGGCGGGCACGTGCACGTTCTACGGCACGGCTAACAGCAATCAGCTGCTGATGGAGTTCATGGGCGTGCACCTTCCGGGCGCCTCGTTCATCGCTCCCGGCACGCCGCTGCGTGCGGCACTGACCGAGGCCGCGGCCGCGCGAGTGGTGGGGCTCACGGCGCTCGGCGACGGCTACACGCCGCTCGGCCGCGTCGTCGACGAAAAGGCCGTGGTGAACGGCATCGTGGGCTTGCTCGCGTCGGGCGGCTCGACGAATCACACGATCCACCTCGTGGCGATCGCGAAAGCCGCCGGCATCACGATCGACTGGGACGACTTCTCCGAGCTGTCGTCCGTCGTGCCGCTGCTCGCGCGGGTCTACCCGAACGGCACCGCCGACGTGAATCACTTCCAAGCCGCGGGCGGCGTGCAGCTCATGATCCGCGAGCTGCTGCGCGCGGGTCTCGTGCACGCGGACGTTGCGACGATCGCGGGCGCGGGTCTAGACCGCTACACTCAGGAGCCGTATCTCGAGGATGACTCGCTCGCGTGGCGCGACGGCGCCGCCGAGAGCGCCGATCGCGACGTGCTGCGCGGTGTGGCCGAGCCGTTCGACGCGAGCGGCGGAATCAAAGTGCTCGGCGGCAACCTCGGGCGCGCGATCATCAAGGTGTCCGCGGTCAAGCCGCAGCACCGCCTGGTCGAAGCGCCCGCGCGCGTGTTCACGGATCAAGAGGGCGTCGTGGAGGCGTTCAAGTTGGGAGAGCTCGATCGCGACGTGATCGTCGTCGTGACGCACCAAGGTCCGCGCGCGAACGGGATGCCCGAGCTCCACAGGCTCACGCCGCCGCTCGGTGTTCTGCAGGATCGCGGCTTCCGTGTCGCGCTGGTGACCGACGGGCGAATGTCCGGTGCGTCGGGCAAAGTGCCCGCCGCGATCCAAGTGACGCCCGAGGCGCTGCTCGACGGCGCGCTCGCGAAGGTGCGCGACGGCGACACGGTCCGGCTCGACGCGGATGCGGGCCGGCTCGAAGTGCTCGTCTCGAACGAGACCTTGCGCGCGCGTAGCGCGCGCGTGCCGCCAGTCGAAGCCGCGACGGCGGGTTTCGGCCGCGAGCTGTTCGCCACGTTCAGGCAGCTCGTGAGCACCGCCGAGAGCGGTGCGTCGCCGCTGCAATGAGGAGCCGTAATACGATGGTCGCCGAAGCCCCGAGTGCCCCTATCACGGATCTCACCGACATCCACGCCGTGCTCGCGCTCGCGCCCGTGATACCGGTCGCGACGATCACTCGGCTCGCCGACGCCGTGCCGCTCGCCGAAGCGCTGGTCGCCGGCGGCATTCCCGTGATCGAGGTCACGCTGCGCTCCGACGTGGCGCTCGCCGCGATCGAAGCGATCCGGCGCGGCGTGCCCGACATGACCGTGGGGGCCGGCACGCTGTGGACGGCGCAGCAGACCATGCAGGCGGCGAGCGCGGGGGCGGAGTTCATCGTCTCGCCGGGCATCGCGGACGCCGTCCAGGAAGTCGCCGCGAGCCTGCAGGATCCCGTATCTGTCCGGTGCGCAGACCGCGAGCGAGATCGCGCATCTCGTGCGTCGCGGCAGCGAAGGCCGTGAAGTTCTTCCCGGCCGTTCCCGCGGGCGGCCTCGCAGCCCTCGGCGCGTTCGCGGCCGTCTTCCCCGGCCTCGAGTTTTGTCCGACGGGCGGCATCAGCGAAGCAAGCGCGCCCGACTACCTGAAGCTGCCGTGCGTGCCGTGCGTCGGCGGCAGCTGGCTCGCGACGAGCGCGCTGCTCGCCAAGCAAGACTGGAACGCGATTGCAGAGCTCGCGCGCCGCGCGGCGGCGCTGGGCGCGCCAACGGTGGCGCGGCGCTCGGCGGGCCGCGCGGCTGAGGCATTGCGATGCTCGCGCCGCGCGACAATCATCTCGACAAGGCGTGGAGCATCGTTTTCCAGCTGCTTCACGGCCGGCTCACGCTCGACGACATCGCGAAGCAGATCGCCGACGCGAGCGTGCCGGCGCTGCAGGCGCGCGTCGACGGCGTTGCTGCGGCAGGTGACGTTTCACAAGGAGCAGGACAACGAGGCGCGCCTCGAGAGGCTCATCGGCGCGCTCGCGCACGACGAGCGCGGGTTGATCGACTTCGAGCGATTCCAGCAGCGCGTCGGCACCGAGCTCGCCGGCATCGTGTTCACGGCGCACCCCACGTTCGCGCTGTCGCCCGACGCGAACGAAGTCGCGCTCGGCGCTCATGCGTGCCGGCTCCGTGAACGCGCGGCCGAACGGCGCGGCGCCGCCGCTCGGGCGGCGCGTGACGGTGCGCCGCGAGGCGCCGCCCACGCTCGAAGAAGAAGCCGATTCGTCCGCGATCGCGATCCGCAACCTGCGCAAAGCGATGCGGCGCATGCTGCGCGTGGTGATCGACACGGGCGCGGAGCTCTACCCGCGCGACTACCGTCGCCTCAAGCCGCGGTTCTTCACGGTCGCGACCTGGGTCGGCTTCGACCTCGACGGCCGCACCGACATCGGCTGGAGCCGGAGCTTGAGTTGCCGGTATCAGCTCGCGCTCGCGGGCCTCGAGGAGCTGTGCGACGAGCCTGCGCGACATGCGCGAGCGCCACGCGGACCACTCGCCTGGGCTGGTGGAGTCGTTCGACACGATCGCGCGCAGCCTCGGCGCGTTCACGGAGTGCTTCAAGATCGGCCTCGAGGCGCTCGGCGCGCGAAGCCGAGGACTCGATTCGGCTCGGCCAGCTCAACCGGCTCGCGCTCGAGAAGCGCACGCTGAAGCAGGACGCGATCGGCGCGATCGACGGCTCGCCTCGAGGCGCTGCTCGGCGGGGAGCTCAGCGCCGGGCTGTGCCGCGACCTGCTCGTGTTCCGAGCGGAGTGGGAGACGATCGGGCTCGGGCTCGCGCGGCTGCATTTCCGGCTGAACTCGGTGCAGCTCCACAACGCGATCCGGCCCGACATCGCGCTCAGCGCGGCGCCGGGCCAGAGCCCGTCGCGCCGCCACTTTCTCGCCGAGGTCACGCGGCTGCTAGACGGCGTGATACCCGTGAACGTGCACTACGGCACGGTCGCGCACGAGCAGACCACCGCGAAGCGCGTGTTCATGCTCGCGGCGCAATTCCAGAAGCACTTCGACGGCCGCGTCGCCGATCCGGCTGCTGATCGCGGAGTCCGACACTCCGTTCACGCTGCTCGCGGCGCTTTACTACGCGAAGCTGTTCGGCGTCGAGCGTCACGTCGAGATCTCGCCGCTGTTCGAGACTGCGGACGGGCTGCATCACGGCGACCGCGTGATCAGCGAGCTGCTCGACAACCCGCACTTCCGCGAGCTACATCCGCTCGCAGGCGCGGTTCTGCATCCAGCTCGGCTTCTCGGACTCGGGCCGCTACATCGGGCAGCCGGCCGCTTCGCTCGCGATCGAGCGCTTCAAGCTGCGGCTGATCCGGCTATGGCAGCAGCGCGGGCTTCGGCGACGCGCAGCTCCTGTTCTTCGACACGCACGGTGAGTCGATCGGCCGCGGGGCACATCCGCGCAGCCTCGCGGACCGGTTCCTGTACACGCACTCGACGCGAAGTGCGCAAGCGACTGAACGAGCTCGCGACGCCGCACAAGCACGAGGTGAGCTTCCAGGGCGGGGAAGGGTACCTGTGGTTCGCGTCCGAGCGCACGGCGTTCGCGGTCGCGACCGACCTCGCTGAGCGCGCGACTCACCCGGCCGCGCCGAGACCAGGCCGACGCGCTCTACTCGCACAGCGGCTGGGGCCTCGATTTCTTCCTCACGCTCAAGGACTACCAGGAGCGGCTCGGAAGGCACCGCGGGTACCTCGCGCTGATCAACACGCTCGGCCGCAGCATGCTGTATCCGACGGGCTCGCGCGCCGATGAAGCGTCAATCGGGCGGCGCGTTCGCGGCTCGGGTATCGAGAGCATCGCCGAGCTGCGCGCAATCCCGAACAACGCGATCCTGCATCAGCTCGGCTACCTCGTGAACAGTTTCGCGGGGCTCGGCCACGCGACCGAGCAGTCGCCGGAGACGTTCCTCGCGGTGCTCGACGGCTCCGAACGGCTCGAGCGTGTGCTGTCGCTGGCGCTCACGGCGCGCGAGCGGTCCGACGTCACGATGTTCGAAGCGTACGTGCAGCTCATGAACGCGAACTACTGGCTCGACCGCACGAGCCAATCGCTCGACCGCGGCTGGAACCGCGTGCTGCGCCGCATGTCGCAAGTGCTCGGAGACGCGTTCGACTACGATGTAATGGCGAGGTTCGTCCGGCGCATGCGCCGCGACGCGGCCGAGCTCGACGACGTGCTCGAGCAACGCCAGATGGGCGGAGGCGGATGGTCGTCGGCCGACGCGCTCACGCGGCTTGCACACGCTGCGGCTCGCGTTGATCCACTTGATCTACTTGAAGGCGATGGAGATCCCGCAGTTCAGCTCGCGGCTCGAGATCTCGCTCGGCGAGCTCATCGAGCGGCTGCTCTATCTCGACGTGCCGGAGACGGTGGCGACGCTGCGCAAGATCTTTCCCGCCGCCGAGCCGGCCGACGACACCGAGGTCTACGCGGAGCGCGACACGTACGTGCGCAAGACGCCGTCGGGATACGCGGCGGAGCACGCGCAGATCTTCGACCCGATCGAGCGGGCCTACGCACTCACGCTCGAGCTCAGCGCGCTGATCGCGCTGCACGTCGGCGCGTACGGCTGACACGTGACGCGTGGCTGACGAGGTGTGCGGACGCGAGCCTCACTCCGCCGCAGTCAGCGCGCCCGCGCCGCGCGGCATTCTCAACAGAGATCAGCGATCCGTTCAGCGCTCGCCGCGAACCGGTTGATGCGTCTGCCGGCCGCCGCCGCCACTGGAGCGGCTTTCGCCGCCGCCACCGCCGCCGCGATACGAGGGTGCCGCACCGCTGTTGCCGCCGGAATAGCCCCCGCCCGCGGAGCTGGAGTTGTCGCTCTGCGCCTGCGGCGGCGCAGCCCGTTCGCTGCGATAGACGCTGCCCCCGCCGTTGCCGCTGCGGGGCGGGGCGCTGCTGCGTTCTGCCGCCGGCGGCGCGACTCGAGCCGGCGGAGCCGCCATTCGAGATTGGGGCTGCCGCATTGCCTGCGACATTCCGCCGCTCGAGCGGTACTGCCCCGGCGTGCGTGCCGCGGGCGCGTTTCCTTGCTGCGGCGCGGCCTCGCGCACCTGCGGTTCCGTAATCGCGGGCGCCACGGATCGATACGACTGACCGGGGTCGCGATTGCGGATCGGCTGATTCTGCTGGCGGCCGCTCGGCGCCGTGCCGCCTAGAGTGCCGCCGTCGCGCTGCGGGATCGTGCGAGCGGTATTGCTCGAGCCGCTCGAACGATACGTTCCGCTGCTGCCGTCGGCGCGCGGGCTTACGCCAGGCACTGCGCGGTCACGGCTCGCCGCGGCGCTCGGATCGAGCGGCTGATGCTGCTGCTGACCGCCCGAGCGACTCACGGCGCCGCCGCGATAGCTGCCCTGCGACGCGCCGGCGCTTTGGTCGCCGCGCGTGCCGACGACACGCTGGCCGTTGCTGCGCGTGAACGGTTGCCCACCGCTCCGGTAGTGCGGCTCCCAAACGTAGCTGCCGCGGCTCACGCTCACGTTCGCGTCGTGACGGACGTAGTACGCGTTGTTGTATTGATGGCCGTAATACGGATGGCCGTAGTAGCCGCAGTGGTAAACGTTGACGTAGTGCGTGTTCCAGCCGATCAGATACGCGCTCGTCACGCCCCAGAAGAAACCCGAGTTGAACGCGTAGCCGTAACGGGTACGGGTAGTAGTAAACGGGGTACGCGTACGGGTAATAGTGGTAGACGGGCGCGCTCTGGTACACGACCACGCGCTCGGGCTCGTAGTACGGCACGTAGATCACTTCCGGATCCGCGGGTTTGATCGCGATTGCGCCGTCGTCGGTTGCGACGACTTGGCGGTCGTCGCTGCGCAGGTTGCCGGCGGCGGCGGCCCGCGCGCGAAATCCTTGGATCGCGTCGAGCACGTCCGCGCGCTGGCTGATCACCGCGTCGCCGAGCTTCCAGGTCCAGTCGAGGTCGTCGTTCATGAGCTTCACGACCTCGGGATAGTTCAGCAGCGCGACGACCGAGTCGTCCCAAACGTCGCTCGGCTTCAAGCTCGGGTTCTTCGCGCGCTCGTCGAGAAAGCGGGCGGCCTGCACGACCTGGAGCGGATAAGTAGACGCGGGCAGCACGATCGCGACGAGGTCGTCCGGATAAAGAGCGATCGGGCCGACGACGTCGGCGAGCGCATCTGCCGATAGGATGGTGGCGGCATCCGCCGCCGGTGGCACCGTGGCCGGCTGCTGCGCGAACGAATGGCGGGTCGCGACGGCCGCGCCGAGCATCAACGCCCAGAGCGCGAGCCACAGCGCGGCCCGTGCCGACGATCCGATCATGCCCACTGCGATGCTTCTAGTAGCCATGTGCCCCTCCATCCGGATCCGCGTTTCGGGAGCGGATTCCTCCATCTCGGAGGGGACGTTAGCGCAACAGAGCTGAATGGCGTCTGAATACGAGAAACTCAGGGCTCGGGCGCGTGCCAGCCTTCGAGCACGCCGCCGTCGTACCAGTCCCACAGGAGGTAAAAGACGAGCTCGGTCGCGCGTGGGCCGCTGTCGGTCACCGGAATCCGGAGCCCCGCCGCGGCCATCACGTGCTGCCGCGCGTTGAGCGTGACTTGGAACTGCGGGACGACATCCCAGTCCGTGTCGGCGCCGCCCTCGAGCTCCCGCGTGCCGAGGATCTCCACCATCGGCGTCCACGCTCGGCCGAAGCTGCCGTCAGTGGTCCAGGTGCGGCCGAGCGCCGCGCGAACGGTCAGCTCGTCTTCGAACGCCGAGTCGCTCGGCGACTCGAAGATGCCTTGGACTTGAATGAACGAGTCGTGCGCGAGCAGCTTGTCGTACATGACGGACGCTTCGAGGACCGTCGTGCCCTTGCCGAATCCCTTCGCCTCGTCGCCGGTCGGCAGCACGAGCTCGCCGCCGACGGCCAGGATCGAGCCGCGGTCGAGATCGTGGGCGAGCGTGTGCTTGACCCCGACGGCGAGGTCGCCCGTGCCGCTCGTCCAGCCCTCGGGATCGCCGAGGTCGGCGCGTGTGATCGGCACGCTGATCTCGATCTGGTTCAACGTCCCGAACCGCTGCTCCCAGGCGAATTGGTGAGTCAGCGAATCGAGGCCTTCGGTCACGGCCGTCGTCGTGATGACGGCTTCGTCCTCGGGGAACGCTTTTTCCGTGAACAACGCGCGCGGCATGTTGAGCTCGCCGCGCGGCCAGCGCGGCTCGGTGCAGAACTTGCGTAGGTGCTCGATCGCAGCCTCGATCTCGGCGTCGGATAGCGCTCCGCCGAACGCCGGCATCATTCGGTCGAAGCCGCGAATCGGGCCGCCGCGATGGATGATCGCGGACCAATCGCTATTCGGCTCACGCGACGCGAAGTCGCAATCGGCGAAGTTCGGCAACGGCAGATCGAATCCGACCTCGCTCGAGCTGCGCCCGCGGCCGTCGCTCGAGTGGCATGCCGCGCAAGCGGATTCGAACACGGATCGTCCGTCCGGCGATTGGGCTTGCGCCGCGACGCCGAGCAGTGCGGCGGCGAAACCGGCGAGTGCGGCGCCGCGGCGTGCCAAGCGTAACGAGCTTCCTTGCGAAGTCGCGAGACGGTCGGCCGACCGAATCGCCGCGGCGCTGCGCGTGCGCGGGCGCGCCGCGCTCCGGGTTGTGAAAAGCATGCGCGGCAGTATAGTGACCGCAGCGCGTGTAAAAAAGCTTTGAAAATCATGCCGTTGTTAATCGTTTTCATTTGCGTCGCGTTCTCGACTGCGGCCTATGCCGATACCCAGAGCGGCAAGTCGGACACCTTCGTAACCTCCGATCGCTGCATCGCGTGTCACAGCGGTCTGCACACGGCTGCCGGCGAGGACGTGTCCATTGGTTACGACTGGCGGGCGACCATGATGGCGAACTCGGCGCGCGACCCGTATTGGCACGCGGCGGTGCGGCGCGAAATCACCGATCATCCGGCCGCGCAGGCCGCCATCGAGGACAAATGCGCCACTTGCCACATGCCGATGGCGCGCTTCGATGCGGCGACAAAAGGTGCGAGCGGCGCCGTGTTCGCAAACATCGATTACGGCGCGCCGGCTCATCGCGAGGCATTCGACGGCGTCTCCTGCACCGTGTGTCATCAGATCTCACCGAGAATCTCGGCAGCCACGCGAGCTTCGACGGAGGTTTCGAAATCGAGCGCGGCAAAGCGCTTGGCGCGCGTGTGCTCTACGGCCCGCATTCGGTCGACTCGGCGCACGAGTCGGTGATGCGATCGGCCGCGCGCTTCGTGCCGACCGAGTCGACGCACATACAGCAGTCCGAGCTGTGCGCGACGTGCCACACGCTCTACACCATGGCGCTCGACGAGCGCGGGGAGACCATCGGCGAGCTCCCGGAGCAAGTGCCTTATCAGGAGTGGCTGCACAGCGACTATCGAGAGACTCGCAGCTGCCAGAGCTGCCACATGCCGGAGGTCGCGGAGGAGACGGCAATTTCCTCGGTGCTCGGCACGCCCCGGCCGCGCCTGTCCCAGCACACGTTTCGTGGCGGCAACGCTTTCATGCTCGGGATACTGAACAGGTACCGAGGCGAGCTCGGTACCGCGGCGCTGCCGCAGGAGCTCGATACGGCCGTGCGCGAGACGAAAGCCTATCTCGGTACCGCGGCCGCGACGATCGCGATCGAGTCGGCGCGGCTCGCGGGCTCCGAGCTCGACATCGCCGTGCGCATCGAGAGCACGACGGGGCACAAGCTGCCGACGGCGTACCCGGCGCGCCGCGTTTGGGTTCACCTGCGAGTCACGGACGACGCCGGCGCGACGCTGTTCGAGTCGGGGGCGCCGCGTCCCGACGGGTCGATCGCCGGCAACGACAACGACGAGGACCCGTTCGCGTTCGAGCCGCACCGCACGACAATCGACTCTCCGGATCAGGTGCAAATCTACGAATCCGTCATGGTAGACCGCGACGGGCGCGTGACGACGGGCTTGCTCCGCGGAGTGCGCTACGTCAAGGACAACCGCCTGCTGCCGCGAGGCTTCGACAAGAGCCGGGCTGACGCCGAGGTCGCGGTGCAAGGCGGCGCCGCGACGGACGAGGACTTCTTGGGCGGCGGGGACCGCGTGAGCTACCGGGTGAGCCTTGCCGGGCGGCCGACGCGAGGCCTCCAGATCGAGGTCGCGCTGCTCTATCAGTCGATCGGCTACCGTTGGGCCAAGAACCTCGAGACTTACGACAGCCCCGAGCCACAGCGATTCGTGCGCTACTACGCCGAGAGCGCAGCCGAATCCGCAATCACTCTGGCGGCTGCGCGCGGCGCTGTTCCGGCGCGCTGACCACGGGCCGCTCAGGCCGTTCCGTACTTCGTCTCGACCTCGATTCCGACGTCCTTGAGAAACTGCGTCGCGAGAATTCCGCCCGCGTTCACGATGACGGCATCGTTGTGGATCCGGATCGGCTTGCCGCGCTGCTCGAGCTCGACGTAGTCGTCGCCGATGCATTTGACGTTCGATTCCAGCAGAACGGTGATGCGGCCCGATTTTTCGCCGGCCTCGAGCCGCTCGCGATTCTTCTTCTTCGCTCGGCCGAACGCGGCGGAGCGGTACGACAGGGTCACGTTCGCGCCGGGCTGATCGCCGATCGTGACGGCGCTTTCGATCGCGCTATCGCCGCCGCCGACGATCAGGACGTGCTGATCGCGGTACTGCTCCGGGTCGAGCAAGCGGTAAGTGACCTTCGGCGAGTCCTCGCCGGGCACGCCGAGCTTGCGAGGCGTTCCGCGCCGGCCCGTCGCGAGCAGCAGCGCGCGCGCCGTGTACTTGCCCTTCGTCGTCTCGACTACGAACTCCGGGCCGTGCCGCGTGACCTTCTCTAGGCGCTCTCCGTAGTTGATCTTGATCTGCGTGTCGCGCTCGACCTTTTGCCAAAAGCCGAGCAGCGCTTCTTTCGTCGTCTCCGTGAACCTCACCTTGCCGACGAGCGGCAACGTGGCCGGCGCGGTCATCACGAGCTTGCGGCGTGGGAAGCTCGCCACGGTTCCACCGAGCGAGTCTTGCTCGAGCGTCAGATAGCGGAAGCCGCGCTCTTTAGCGGCCAGCGTGGCCGCGATGCCGGACGGACCCGCGCCGACGATCACGACGTCGATGGCACGGCCCGGCTTGCCGAGCTTCTTGACGATCGACTCCATCGCTTGGCGGCCTTGCTCGATCGCGTTGCGGATCAGCCCCATCCCGCCGAGCTCACCCGCGATGAAGATGCCCGGTACGTTCGACTCGAAGTCGGGCTTGACGTTCGGAATGTCCACGCCGCGGCGCTCGGTGCCGAACACGAGCGTAATCGCGTCGACCGGGCAGACGGCCTTGCACGCTCCGTGGCCGATGCATTCCGTCGGCGAGACCAACGTCGCCTTGCGCCTGACCATTCCGAGCACTTGATGCGTGGGCATCTCGGGACATGCGTTGATGCACGAGCCGCAGCCGATGCACTTCGTCGTGTCGATGACGGGATGCAGGGAGGCCGGATCGGTCAATCCGGCGGCTCGATTGTCCTCCAAGGTCTCGACGTCTCTTTGCTGTTGGCGCCATCGCTTGCGTGCGTAGAGCAGCCAGATCAGCAGCAGAGGCGACGCGAGGAGCGCCAAATAAAACGTGTCTAGGTCCATTCGAAATCGTTCTCACTTGAATTTAGACCGGTGCGCCAGCGCGGGCGCGGGCTGCATGGAGCTCGATCGCCACTCGGATTGTCGCCACGCTGCGACGGTTTGAAAAACCAACGAATGTGAGAGAAAGATACACACATACGTAGGAAACGCGAAGTTCTGGAATGTGACGAGAGTCCGGAAGTCTCGCACGGTTCTCGGCAGGCTCGCCTTGAGCGACATCACGTTCGGGGGTCGTCACATGGAGGAGTGCGCATGCTGATTGCGGTGAGCTTGTTGATCGTCGGATTCGCAGCGATTTCGCTGTGGCTCTGGCAACGGCGTCGTGTCGCGCTCAAGAGTTGGCTCGCGAGCGCCGTGTTGGTCGCGTGGGTCGCGGGCGTAGGCATCAAGGTTCACTTCGACCGATCGGACGCTTCGCCGCCGCACCGCGTCGCCGCGCTGGGCGACATCGCCTGGCCGCAGGACGACGTTGCGCTCGACTCCGTCGCCGCTGCTCGTCCCGAAGGTCCGATCAGCGAAGTGCCGCCCGTGGATTCGCTCGTCTCGGGGTTGGAGCAGCGGCTCGCGAAGCAGCCCGACGACGCGGGCGGCTGGGCTCTGCTCGCGCAGTCCTATGCGTTCATGGGCAACGCGTCGGCGGCAGACGGCGCGCTGCAGAAGGCCGTCGCGCTCGGTCTCGACGAGCCGACGCTGCGTGCTCGCGTGGATGGCGCGCGCCGCGATCCTCATCCGCGCTGAAGCGCTCCGATTCCGAGCCGAAGGCCCCACCCCGATGGTAGCGACCCCGGCGCATATCCGTCCGCACGCCGCCAGCGAAGCAGGCGACGCGGACAATTCCGCGCTGCGCGATGGCGGCGCAGCTCGGCTACGGCGCTGCGGCATTGGCCGTGTTCGTCGGCTGGCTGATATCGCGCGAGATGCACCTCGTCGACCCGCTTCACGGCGTCGGTTATTGGCTCGGCATCTGCGGCGCGGGCCTGATGGGTGTGCTCCTGTTGTACCCGGTGCGCAAGAAGTTTCGCTTCATGCGGTTCTTCGGTGCGACCCGGCATTGGTTTCGCGTGCACATGGTGTTCGGCGTGCTCGGCCCGGTGCTCATTCTTTATCACTCGAATTTCGAGCTCGGCTCGCTGAACAGCAACGTCGCGCTGTGGTGCACTCTGCTCGTCGCCGTCAGCGGCCTCGTGGGACGCTACATTCACGCGAAGGTGCACAGCGATCTCGAGGGCAACCGCACGACGCTGCGCGAGCTCGCGGACAAGGCGAAGGTCACGGCCGAGCAGCGGGCGCACGTCACCGCGCTCGTTCCTCAGCTGCTCGAGCGCATCTCGGCGTTCGATGCGGCCGTCCTGCATCCGCCGCGCAGCACCGCGGCCGCGCTCGTGCTGCCGGCCAAGCTCGCGGTCGTTACGCGGCTCGAAGGATTTCGGCTCGCGGCCGTGATCCGCAAGCAGCTGCGCCTGCAGGCGCACAAATCGCCGGTGATCGCCGCGCAGCGCAAGCGCTTGCAAGTCGCGATGATCCGGTTCACCCGCGAGCACCTGCGCCGAGTCCGGAAGGTCGCGGAGTTGGGCTCCTACGAGCGCATGTTCGGGCTCTGGCATCTGTTCCACCTGCCGTTCTTCTACATGCTCGTCGTCACGGCGCTCGTGCACGTCGTGGCCGTGCACATGTACTAGGCAATGGAGCTGCGGACATGGACGTCGGAAGCGACAACACGCTCGGACTACGAAGCGGGCGCGCTGGGCGCAACGCGTCTCGCCGTGCGGCTGCTCAGCGCCGGTTTTGCCGCGTGGATGATGATGGCCGCTACTAGCGCACACGCGCAGCTGGGCGCTCTGGAGAGGCTCGTGATGCCGGGCCCGCTGGCGAGCGCCCACGCGCAATACGAGAAGGAGTGCACGAGCTGTCACGTGCGCTTCGAGCGCCAATCGCAACGGCAGCTCTGTCTCGATTGCCACAAGGAGATCGCGGAGGATCTTGCCGCGGGCACGGGATTCCACGCGCGCTCGCGCGACGTGGGTGGCAAGGAATGTTCGAGCTGCCACACCGATCACGAGGGGCGAGACGCCAACATCGTGGGCCTCGACGAAGCGAAGTTCGACCACGCTCTGACGGACTTCGCGCTGCTCGGCAAGCACGCGGAGACCCAATGCGTGGACTGCCACGTCGCGGAGAAGCCGTTCCACGACGCCGAGACGGAATGCAACTCGTGTCATCAAGAAGACGATAGGCATCACGGCAATCTCGGCGAGGCGTGCGCCGACTGCCACACAGAGTTGAGCTGGAAAGAGGTTCACTTCGACCACGAGGCGGTCACGAAGTATGCGCTCACCGGCAAGCACGCGGCGCTCCCGTCGTGCGTGACCTGCCACGTCGACGAGCAATACGAGAACACGCCGGAGACCTGTGTCGGCTGCCATCGCGACGACGACAAGCACATGGGCCTGAACGGTCCGAAGTGCGAATCGTGCCATGCGACCAGCGACTGGAAGGATTCGCGATTCGACCATCTCCAACGCACCGGCTTCGCACTGCTCGGCGGTCACTCGGGTCTTACGTGCGAGTCTTGCCACGAGGGCAATAAGTTCGAGGCGAAGCCGGCGAAGGACTGCTACGGCTGCCACGCGGACGACGACTCGCACGTAGGCGTGAACGGCACGAAGTGCGCCGATTGCCACCGCGCCACGAAGTGGCCGGATGTGACCTTCGATCATGCGCGTGACGCCGAATTCGCTCTGAACGGCGCCCACGCGGACCTCGAATGCAAGGCGTGCCATATCGAGCCCGTGGCAACGGCCCTCCCGGCGAAAGAGTGCTTCGGCTGCCATGGGGACGAGGATCCGCATGCCGAGCAGCTCGGACAAAGCTGCGCGTCGTGCCACGGCGAGCTCGAGTGGAAGCGCAACGTTCGCTTCGACCACGACTTGAGCCGGTTCCCGCTGCTCGGGCGTCACCGCGAGGTGATGTGTGAGGACTGCCACGCGACACCGGCGTTCCACGATGCCGAGGAAGCGTGCATCGACTGCCATCGCGAGGACGACGTGCACACGCGCCGCCTGGGCAGCGACTGCGAGACGTGCCACAACCCGAACGACTGGCGCGGCTGGGTGTTCGATCACGACGCGCAGACCGACTTCATGCTCGACGGCGCCCATCGCGCGCTCGATTGCCTTGCGTGCCATCGCGAGACTGTGACCACAGCGAGCGCGATCTCGCTCGCGACTTCCTGCGGAAGTTGCCATCGGAAGGACGACGTTCATCGCGGCGGCTTCGGTCAAGAGTGCGAGCGCTGTCACACGACCGAGTCGTTCGGTTCGTTGCGGGAGGTCCGATGAGACGTCTGCTCGCGCTCGCCGTGTTCTGGGTCGCGGTGCTGCCGTCCGCGGCGCAAGCGCAGTTCAACTCGGACTTCGACCATTTCACCACCGGGTTTCGCCTCGACGGCGCGCATCTGACGGTCGACTGCGAGACTTGCCACGTGGGCGGCGTCTTTCAGGGCACGCCGACCGAGTGCAGCGGCTGCCACGCCGCCGGCGGCCGAGTCACCGCGACCTCGAAGCCCGCCGATCATCCGTTGACCACGAACTTCTGCGACGACTGCCACCGCAGCACCGTCTGGGTACCGCTCGCCCAGATGAACCACGACTCGATATTCGGCAGCTGCACGAGCTGCCACAACAACGTGCAGAGCGTCGGCAAGCCGCCCGATCATCCGCCGACGCAGAGCGAATGCGACACGTGCCATCGCACGACGGGCTGGTTCCCGGTGCACTTCGATCACTTCGGAATCGCCGGGGCCTGCGTGAACTGCCACGACGGCGTCGGGGCGACGGGCAAGACGGTGTCGCACATCACGACGACGAGCTTCTGCGAGGACTGCCACACGACGACCCGATTCTCGCCCGTCGTGCGCGTGGACCACTCGCAGGTGCTCGGCACCTGCGCCGGCTGCCACAACGGCACGACCGCCGTCGGCAAGAAGGCGGGCCACATCGCGAGCAGCGAGAGCTGCGACAACTGCCACACGACCAACGGCTGGATACCCGCGAACTTCAACCACGACAACATCTCGGGCAACTGCGTCGGTTGCCACAACGGCGTTACGGCCGTCGGCAAATCGGCGCGGCACATCACGGTGACGAATACCTGCGAGGACTGCCACACGGTGGTGAAGTTCGCGCCCGCCGCGCGCGTCGACCACGACGACGTGCTCGGAACGTGCGCGAGCTGCCACAACAACACGACCGCTGTCGGTAAGGGCCCGAGCCACATCCAGAGCGGCAACGCGTGCGAGAACTGCCACACGACAGCCGGCTTCACGCCCGCCAACTTCAAGCACGACAGCATCACGGGCAATTGCGTGTCGTGCCACAACACGGTCGACGCCGTCGGCAAGCCCGTGACGCACGTCCGCACGACGAACGTCTGCGAGGACTGCCACACCGTCGTCGCGTTCGCGCCGGTCGTGCGCGTCGATCACTTGCAAGTGCTCGGCACCTGCTTCGGCTGCCACAACAACGCGCTCGTCCCGGGCAAGAACGCCGGCCATATCGCGAGCGGCGACACCTGCGAGAACTGCCACGCGACGAGCGGCTGGCTGCCAGCGAACTTCCAGCACGATAACATCACGTCGAGCTGCGCGACGTGCCACAACGGCGTCGACTCCGTCGGCAAGCCCGCAACGCACATCACGACGACCAATGTCTGCGAGGACTGCCATACGGTGGTTCGGTTCACGCCGGCGGTGCGCGTCGACCATTCGCAAGTGCTCGGGGCGTGCAGCGGCTGCCACAACAACACCACGGCCGTCGGTAAACCCGCGAATCACATCGCGAGCGGCAATACGTGCGAGACCTGTCATACGACCAACGGCTGGGTCCCGGCGAACTTCCAGCACGACAACGTCACGGGCAATTGCGTGAGTTGCCACAACAACACGACCGCCGTCGGCAAGCCCGCGAATCACGTGACGACGACGAACGTCTGCGAGGACTGCCACACCGTGGTCGCGTTCGCGCCCGTCGCGCGCGTCGATCACACGCAAGTAGTCGGCGCGTGCAGCGGCTGCCACAACGGCACGACGGCGACCGGCAAGACCCCGACGCACCTGGCGACGACGGCGGACTGCGGTCTGTGCCACACGACGAACGCGTTCGTGCCGAGTCACTTCGACCACAGCACCGTGACGGCGGGCACCTGCTCGGGTTGCCACAATGGCACTACGTCGACGGGTAAGCCCGCCAACCACTTCGTGACGACGCTCGAGTGCGACAGCTGCCACAGCCGCACGGCGTGGACACCGTTCACGTTCCGCCACACCTCGGCGAACTACCCCGGCGATCACGGGGTGAGCCTCACGTGCGCCGATTGCCACAGGACTAACGCGCAGGCGGTGCCCTGGCAGTTCCCGGCCTATGCGCCCGACTGCGCCGCGTGCCACGCGTCGGACTACAAGCCGAGCGCCCACAAGAACGCGACCGTCTCGGCGCTGCGCGACTGCGCGGGGACGTGCCACAAGTCGACGCCCGAGCATCGCGTCACTTCGCGGAGCTGGTAGGCCGATGCGGGCCGCAGCGCTTACGCGCACAGCGTTCTCGGTGCTTGCCGCCGGCGCCGCTTTGCAAGCAGGTGCCGCAGGCGTGTTCATCGAGGACATCCAGGTTTCCAAGCGCGGGGACGAGGCGACGGTCACAGTGGAGCTCGCGTGCCCGATGCGTTTCCAGTCGGACGCGCGGACGGCCCAAGGGATCCTTCTCGAGATCCGCGTTGCGCCGCTCGAGAGCTGCCGTCAGCTCGGCGGCGACGCCATCTCGAGCGAGGTCTATCGGCCCGCAGGCGGGCAGCTCGCGTTCCTGTCCGAGGTGGAATACGAGTCGCTCGGCCTCGGCGAGAACCTGCTGCTGTTCCACTTCGACCGCGCCGTCGACTATCGCGTCACGCAGCGCGGCGACCTGCGCTCGCTGCAGCTCCTCGTGCGGCCCGCGACCGGCGCCGCGGACTCCGCTCGGCAATTGGAAGTTCCGCAGCCCCGCAACCGCCGCGCGCGCCCGCGCCGCAGACGCGCGAGCCCACCGGTCGATCGCCCTTGGCGCCGCGGGTGCGCGCGCCGGGCGCGCTTTCGGACTACGTCGTGAACCTGCAATCGCAGCGCGAGAGCATCGGCGCCGACGTCGTCGCCGGACTGCACCTACCGCCCAACCGCAAACCCTACGTGTCGGAGACCGAGATCGACGGCAAGAAGTGGTATCGGCTGCGCATCGGCTTCTTCGCCTCGGAGCAAGAAGCTCGCGCCGTGCTCGAAACGATCGCACAACAATTTCCGCGCGCGTGGATTGGCCGCGCCGAGCTCGACGAGGTCACGCTCGCGTCGAGCTCCACGTTTGCGGCGGGCGGGGTCGTCGCGGCGCGCCCGGCCGCGAGCGCGGAGATCACCGCGACGCCGGTGTTGCCGGGCGGGGCCGGCGTGGGCGCCCTGGCCCCCGAGCGGCTCGCCGCGATGCAGGCGGAGGGGCGCGAGGCGATCCTGAACCAAGACTACGAGGCCGCGATTCGCGTCTACACCCGCTTGCTCCAGGAGCCGGGCGAGCAGCGCGCGGAAGCCCGCGAGTATCTCGGCCTCGCGCGCGAGCGAAGCGGGCAGGTAGCGCACGCGCGTGCGGAATATCGCGCGTATCTCGAGGAGTTTCCGGAAGGCGAAGGCGCGCGCCGCGTCCAGCAGCGCTTGAGCGGCCTCGCGCTCGCGGCCGCGGCTCCGCAACAGCCGCTGCGCAAGAGCTCGGCCGACGAGGCGTCGAAATGGGACATCGCTACGGGACTCTCGCAGTACTATCGCCGCGACGTGAGTCAGTTCGACGAGGATCTGCCGGAGATCACGTCGCTCGAGGCCGTGCTCACCGACCTCGACCTCAGCGTGCGTCACGGAGGTGAGCGCCTCGACGTGCTCGGCCGAATCACCTTCAACAACCTCTACGACCTGATGGGCGAGGAGGGCAACGGCCCCGGCAACCGCAATCGAGTCTCGTACGCCTACGTCGACGTCGACCGCGCGCAAGGCGACTGGTCGCTGCGTGTCGGCCGCCAGACGCTGCACAACTGGGGAGTGCTCGGCCGATTCGACGGCGTGCACTTCGCGTACGACTGGGCGCCGGAGCGGCGCGTGCACTTCACGAGCGGCTATCCGGTCGAGTCGACGCGCTACGGCGTCAAGACGAGCCGGCAGTTCTACGGCGTCGCCGTGGACTTCGACCATCTAGTCGGGTCTTGGGACTTCAGCACGTCCCTGAACACGCAAACCATCGAGGGCATCGCCGACCGCCAGGCCGTCGGCTTCGAGGCGCGCTATCTCGACGACGCGCGCAGCCTCACGAGCCTCGTCGACTACGACTACGACTACGGCGCGCTCAACATCGCGCTCGTGCTCGGCACGTGGCGCTTCGCGAATCGCCTCACGCTCACGGGCCTCGTCGACGTGCGCGAGAGCCCCGTCCTCACGACGCGCAACGCGCTGATCGGCCAGCCCGTGACGACCATCGAGGAGCTGCTCATGGTGTGGACGGAGGACGAGCTGCACGAGCTCGCGCGCGACCGCACCGCGGCCAGCCGAACGGTGGTCTTCGGTATGGCGAAACCGCTGTTCGAGCGCTTCCAGATCAACGCGGACGTGACCTTCACCGAGATAGGCGCGACGATCGAGTCGTTCGGCGTGCCGGCGATGCCCAGCACCGGCCAGCAGACGTACTACTCGACGAGCTTCGTCGGCTCGGGCCTGTTCGGCGGCGGCGACGTCAACATATTCAGCGTCCGCTACGGCGTAGCCGATACCTTCACGACGAGCCAGCTGACCTGGGACGCACGCTTCCCCGTCGGCCGCCGCGTGCGTCTGAATCCGCGGCTGCGGCTCGGGCTGTGGGAGAGCGTCGACGGGCGGCAGCGCAAGTCGACGAGCCCGTCGTTCCGGCTGCTGTTCAACACGCGCAATCATTATCGTCTCGAGGCCGAGTTCGGCACGGACGAGTTTCTGCGGACCGATCTCACTACCCGGCAGGATTCGACCGGCAACTATGTCAACGTGGGCTACCGTGCCGACTTCTGAGCGCGCCGCGGCGCGTGCGCTGTCGCGCCTCGCGGCGAGGCTCGCGCTCGCGAGCGCGCTCGCCGCTGCGGCCGCGTGCCACGGGGGCGGCGGCGGAGTCGCCAAGGAACGGCTCGACGGCGCGAGCGGAGTCACCGTGCTCGCCGACGTGCGGCCGATCGTGTTCGCGCGGACGGAGACGCGTTACTCGCGCAGCGGCCGCGACTACCTGTTTCTCGGTCCCGTGGAAGCGAATCGGCAGGGCAGTCGGGAGTACTACCTCTGGGTCGGAGTCGGGACGACGCTCGATCGGGGCTACATCGCGCCCGAAGGCGAAGTACCGGACACCTTATATGTGGACGTCGGAGGCGAGCCGATGGAGCTTGCGCTGCGTCCGTGGTCGGAGCGCGAGCCGAGACTCGACCGCGCGGAGCTCTATCGCACCTCCGTGCCGTTGCGCGGCGAGCTCGCCGCGCGCGTGACGCTGAGTCAGCTTCAGGTGCTATCCGGCGCGGCGCTCGCGTCCGTGCGCGTCGGAGCTCGTGGCGGCACGTCCCGCGTATACTTTCGTTGGGATCACGAGCCGGTTTGGAGCGCCTTCCTCGGCGCGGCAGCTGCCGCAACGAATCGAAGCCAGTGACGCCGAACCGAATTACCACCCTCAGCAGCCAGCGCCGCGAAGCGGCCCATTCCCATTGAACAACAACAAGTTGAAGCAAGCGGCCTTTTCGTCATTCGTGATGTTGGCGCGTCCCATCGCGCGCGTTCTCCTGCGCTGCGGTGTTGCCTGGAAGGAAGCCGCGGAGCTGATGAAGCTCGTCTATGTGGACGTGGCCACGGCCGAGTACGGCAAGCACGGCCGCCCAGCGAACGCGTCGCGCGTCGCGATTCTCACGGGGCTCGGCAGGCGCGACGTGAAGCGCGCTCGCGACCAGCTCGAGGCGCTCGGTGACGCTAGTCCGCCGGAGCCGCTCGCGAAGATCAGTCATGCATCTCGCGTGCTTTCAGGCTGGTTCCAAGATCGCGACTTCCTGGACGGACGCGGTCAGCCGAGGCTGCTCCCGGCGACCGGTGAACGGGGCTTCGAGGGTCTCACCAGGCGGTACGCATCCGATATTCCGGGTATTGCGATGCTCAAGGAGCTGAAGGCGGTCGGTGCCGTGACGGAGACCGCGGGGGGCCGCCTGCGCGCGAAGACTCGCTACTACATGCCGGCGTCCCTCGACGAGGATTCCGTGACGCGCTACGGGAGCGTGCTCGCCGACGTTGGCAGCACGCTCGCGGAGAACCTGTTCCGCGACGAGCCGCGCACGCGATTCGAGGGCCGTGCGAGCAATGCGCACGTGCCGCGTGTGCTGCGCCGCGCGTTCCGCGACTTCGTCGAGGTGCGCGGCATGGAGTTCCTCGAGGACGTCGATCGATGGCTCTCCGAGCACGAGGCCAAGGATCGGGACGACAAGACCACGCGGCTCGGCGTCGGCGTGTACTTCATTCAGGACGAGTGACGGAGAGGCGGATGAACGGGACGTGGCGCTATCTTCTTTTCACCGCGGTCGCCGCCGTCGTCGTGAGCTCGTGCACGGCCGGCTCGGAGACCGCGGGTATCGACCGCGGCGGAGTCCGCGTTCCGGTCGTCGCCGAAGGTCCGATCACGGGTTTCGGCAGCATCATCGTCAACGGCGTCCATTACGACATCTCGAACGCCGCCATCCAAGTCGACGGCATGGTTGCGAGCGCTTCCGATCTCGCGCTCGGTCAGGTCGTGACGGTGGTGGGCGAGCGCGACGAAAGCGGAGCCACCGGGCGCGCCGACTCGGTGGTGTTCCAGGCCGACGTGCGCGGGGCGATCCAAGCCGTCAACTCGGCGGCGTCCGAGGTGCGCGTGTTGCAGCAGCGAATTGCGATTCGCGCATCGACGGTCCTCGATCTCGGCTCGCAGCCCGCGGCATTCTCCTCGCTCGATGTCGGTGAGGTCGTCGAGGTCAGCGGCTTCGTCACTTCGGACGGCGCGATCGACGCGACCCGAGTCAAGCTCGTTTCGGCGCAGGCAAGCTCATTGGTCGCGGGCACGGTGACGAATCTCGACACGGCAACGCTGCGCTTCAACGTCCGCGACCTCGTCGTGGACTACAGTGCGGCGCTCGTGATCGAGGGGTTCCCCTCGGGCGCGCCGAGCAACGGCGACGAGATCGTCGCGGAGGGCTCGCTGTCGCCGACGACGGGCCGGTTCATGGTGCGCGAGCTCGAGCGTGAGGAAGCCGAGGACGACGACGGCGCCGAGGGCCGCGAGGCCGAGGTCGAAGGCCGCGTCACGCGCTTCGTCTCCGCGCTCGACTTCGACGTCGCGGGGAGGGCAGTCACGGCTCCATCGACTACGAGGTACTCGGGCGGCAGCGCGGCGAGCCTCGCGTTGAACCTCAAGGTTCACGTGCACGGCCGCTTCGACGCGAGCGGCGTGATTCGCGCGAACGAGATCGAGATCGACGATTGACCCAATGATTCCAGAGCTCGGCCAGTTCGCGCTGATCCTCGCGCTGTGCCTCGCCACCGCGCAGGCCGTATTGCCGCTCGCGGGTGCGGCTCTCGGCCGCCGCGAGTGGATGGCGTTCGCGCGCCCGCTCGCCACCGGCCAATTCGTGTTCGTGCTCGCGGCCTTCGCGGTTTTGGCGCACGCGTTTGCCGTCAGCGACTTCAGCGTGGAATACGTCGCGCGCAATTCCAACACGGCGTTGCCGCCGTTCTACAAGCTCGCCGCGGTGTGGGGTGGCCACGAGGGCTCGCTGCTGCTCTGGATCACGATCCTCGCGGCGTGGACGCTCGCGGTCGCCTGGGCGAGCCGCTCGCTTCCGGAGGAGCTCGCGAGCCGCGTGCTCGGCGTGCTCGGTTGCGTCAGCGCAGGCATCATCGCGTTCACGCTGCTGACCTCGAACCCGTTCGTGCGGCTCGCACAGCGCATCGCCGAGGGCAACGACTTGAATCCGCTGCTGCAAGACCCGGCGATGGTCATGCATCCGCCGATCCTTTACATGGGCTACGTCGGCATGGCCGTGCCGTTCGCGTTCGCCGTCGCGGCGCTGCTGTCCGGCCGGCTCGACAAGCAGTGGGCCGCTTGGACGCGGCCGTGGACCGCAGCCGCCTGGACGTTCCTAACCGTCGGCATCGCGCTCGGCAGCTGGTGGGCGTACTACGAGCTCGGCTGGGGCGGCTGGTGGTTCTGGGATCCCGTCGAGAACTCCTCGTTCATGCCGTGGCTCATGGGCACGGCGCTGCTGCACTCGCTCGCCGTGACCGAGCGGCGCGGGCTGTTCAAGAGCTGGACGGTTCTGCTCGCGATCGCGGCCTTCTCGCTGAGCCTGCTCGGGACGTTCCTCGTGCGCTCAGGCGTACTGATCTCCGTGCACGCGTTCGCCGCGGACCCGCGGCGCGGCCTGTTCATCCTCGCGTTGCTCACCGCGATCTCGGGCGGGGCGATGGTGCTCTACGCGCTGCGCGCGCCGCGGTTCGCGGCCGAGGGCGGCTTCAAGCTCGTGTCGCGCGAGGCATTTCTGCTCGGCAACAACGTGCTGCTCGTCGCTGCCGCGGGGGCCGTGTTGTTCGGAACTGTGTATCCGCTCGTCCTCGACGCGCTCGGCGTGGGCAAGATCTCGGTCGGGCCGCCGTACTTCAACACGGTGTTCCTGCTGCCGATGGTGCCGCTGTTGTTCCTGATCGGCGCCGGGATGCACGCCGCGTGGCGCGGCGGCGGCACGGCGCCGCTCGTTGGTAAGCTCGGCTGGACTGCGGCGGCCGCGATCGTGTTCGGGTCTACCGTTCCGTGGCTGTTGTTCGACCAAGCGACGGTTCTCACGATGGCGGGTTGCGTCGCGGGAATTTGGGTTTGCGCGGCGGCGCTGCTCGACCCCTTGCGGCGGCTGTTGCCGAGCTCCGCGCGGCCGCCGCTCACACGCGCGCAGTGGGGCATGTGCGTCGCGCATCTCGGCGTCGGGTTGTTCGTGCTCGGCGCCACGGTTACGTCCGCCTACAACGCCGAAGCGGATCGCGGCGTGCGCGTCGGCGAGAGTATCGAGGCCGGCGGCTATCGTTTCGTGTTTCGCGGCGTCAGCGACATCGTGGGTCCGAACTACGAGGGTGTCGAAGGCGAGTTCAGCGTGCTGCGCGACGGCGCCGCGATCACGACGCTGCGGCCGCAGAAGCGCGTCTATCGCGTGCAGCAATCGGCGATGACCGAGGCCGCGATCGACGGTGCGCTGCACCGCGACCTGTTCGTCGCGCTCGGTGACCCGCTCGGCGGCGACTCGTGGAGCGTGCGCGTGCAGGTCAAGCCGCTCGTGCGGCTCATCTGGCTCGGCGCGCTCGTGATGGCATTCGGCGGGTTGCTCGCGGCGACCGATCCGCGCTACCGGCGCGCGGCTCGGGAGGCGCGCGCTGCGGCCGGTGCCGCGGGCGTTTCGGCAGTGAGTGCGCCGGAGGTCTGATTCGATGTGGAAGTTTCTCGTCCCGGCCACGATTCTCGCGGCGCTCGCGGTGGTCTTATACCGCGGGCTCGCCCTCGATCCGGGCTATGTGCCGTCGCCGTTCATCGGTAAGCCGGCGCCGGTTTACGGCTTGCCGTCACTCGCGGATCCCGCGGTGCGGACCGGCTCCGCCGACTTCGCGGGCCGCGTCGCGCTCGTCAACGTCTGGGGGACGTGGTGCAGCGGCTGCCGCCACGAGCACGATTTTCTGCTCGAGGTCGCGCGCACTTCCGGCGTGCCGATCTTCGGGATCGACTGGAAGGACGATCGCGCCCGCGCGCTCGACTGGCTCAAGGTGCTCGGCGACCCGTACGCCGCGACGGCGTTCGATTCGAGCGGCAAGGTCGCAATCGATTGGGGCGTCTACGGCGCGCCCGAGACGTTCCTGATCGCGCGTGACGGAACCGTACTCTACAAGCACATCGCTCCGCTCAACCGAGAGGTCTGGGAGCGGGAGTTCGTGCCACGTATCGCGAAGGAGTGCGGCGTGTTTCCGTGCGAGCCGCAGCGGGGCGTACGGTGAAGACGCGCCATCTGCTACTTGCCGGCGCTTGGGCTTACTGCTTGTCCGCACACGCGGTCGACACCGAGCTGCCGTTCGACGACGCGGCGCTCAACGAGCGGTACGGCGCGTTGATTCACGAGGTGCGTTGCCTCGTGTGCCAAAACCAGACGATCGCCGATTCGAACGCTCCGCTCGCGGCCGACTTGCGGCGCGAGATTCGCGAGCGCGTCGCGGCGGGCGAGAGCGATAAGGAGATCGTGGAGTTCATCGTGGGACGTTACGGGGACTTCGCGCTCTATCGGCCGCCGGTTCGGCCGTCGACGTGGGCGCTCTGGGGCGCGCCGGCGCTGTTCGTCCTGCTCGGGGCGACCGCGTTCGTTCGCATCTTGCGCGCCCGCTCCGGGGCGAGCGTCGATCAGGACGGGGATTGATGAGTATCTTCTGGCTCGTTGCCACGCTCATGACCGCCGCGGCGCTCGCGTTCTTCGCGCCGCCGCTGTGGCGGCAACGGCGTGCTTCCGGCCGGTGGACGCTCGCGGGAATCGCGGCCGCGGCCGCGATCGTGCCGATCGCGTTTGCGCTCTACCTGCACGTGAGCAACTGGGCGCCCGACGCTGCGCGCGCCGACGCGGCAGGCCGCCGAATGGTGGACGGCCTCGCGGCGCGGCTTGCGCAAGCGCCCGAGGACCCGGCCGGCTGGCAGATGCTCGGGCGCAGCTACCTCGCGCTCGGCGAGGCCGCGAAGGCTCGCGACGCGTACCGCGAGGCGTGGGCGCGTTCGCCCGCGCCCGCTTCGAGCTTGAAGGTCGCGCTTGCCGAAGCCGAGGTCCTCGCGGACCGCGCGACGCTGGGGGGTGCCGCGGGCCGGATGTTCGAGCAAGTGCTCGAAGTCGAGCCCGACAACATGAAGGCGCTATGGTACGGAGGGCTCGCTGCGGTCGAGAACGGGCGCGAGGACCTCGCGAAAGAGCGCTGGTCAAAGTTACTCGAGCTCGGTCCGCCTCGGGAGATCCGTGAGCGGATCGAGGCGCAGGGCGTCGCCGCGCCGGCGGGTGCGGCACGGGCGCAGCCGACACCCGCTGCCGCGAGCGCGCCGGAGCGCGCACAGGAGCAGCCCGTCGCTGCCGCGAGCGCGGCAATCACGCTCGACGTTCGGCTCGGAGCCGGTCTAGCGCCACGGCCCGACGCCACGCTGTTCATCTTCGCGCGTGCTCCGGGCGGCGGTCCGCCGGTTGCTGTGCTACGGCGGTCCGGCGCCGCGCTGCCGGGAAGATTCACCTTGAGCGCGGCCGACAGCATGATTCCCGGGCGCAGTCTCGCCGACTTTGCGATGCTGACGATCGTGGCCCGGCTCTCCGCTAGCGGCGAGCCCGCGGAGCGCTCCGGCGACGCTTTCGCGCAAGCCGACGCGGCCCCCGGATCGGCGGTCGAGCTCGTGATCGATCGCCTCGTCCCTTGACTAGCGGAGGCCCAGAAGCGACCGTTCTCTCCGGCGCGCTCGTCTAACGGTCCAGAATTCTCTGTTCGCCCGTCACAGGGAGGTGAAGAATGAGTTTGTTGAGAACCCTTTGCGTTTGCACCGCGTTCGCGTTCCTCGCGACCGCTCGCGCCGCGCCCCCGGCAGAGCTGGGCGCGATCGAAGGCAAGGTAGTGTTGGTCGACTTCTGGGCCTCGTGGTGCGTGCCGTGCCGCCGTTCGTTCCCGTGGATGAACACGATGCACGACAAATATGCTGAGCAGGGACTGCAAATCGTCGCGGTCAACCTCGACAAGGAACGCGCCCTCGCGGATGGCTTCCTCGCCGAGACGCCAGCGAAGTTCACGCTGCATTTCGACCCCGAGGCAAAACTCGCGAAGCAATTCGAGGTCCAAGCGATGCCGAGCTCGTACCTGCTCGACGCAGCGGGCAACGTGATCGCGACTCATTTCGGCTTCAAGCTCGCCGACGCGGCTGAATACGAGGAACAGATCAAGTCCGCGCTCGCTGCTTCAGCCAAGCACTAGGAGAGAGAACTTTGAAAATTCGACAGTGGCGACGTCTGCCCATCGCGGTGGCGCTCGCGTCTTTAGGGGCGGGGCTCGCCGGTTGCGCGGGCGTCGAGGCCTACGACCGCGACATCCTCGCGCGCCCGGACATGCAGATCGTCACCGATCCGATCGAGGCGGCTGCCGACGAGCACATCTACTTCAGCAAGGAAGCCTCGAGCGGCGGCCAGGGATTCGGCGGAGGCGGCTGCGGATGCAACTGAAGAAACGCAAGCACGGCCGTCAACTGAAGCAGATCGGCGCGCCGCTGGCCGCCGCGACCTGTGCGCTGCTCGGCCAGGCGCCGGGCGACGTGAAGGCCCAAGAGCTCGCGCCGTGGGACATCGACACGTCGCTCTTGATCTATAGCGAAGCCGACAGCCGCGTGCAGGATCTGAGCTTGAACGCGCTCGCGCGCAAGGAGCTGCGCGAGGATTCTTTCCTCAACCTCACGCTCGCGCTCGACACGCTCACGGGCGCGTCGCCGAGCGGCGCGGCTCCGTCGTCGGTGCCGCAGACGTTCACGCGTCCGTCCGGCAATGCGAGCTACACGGTTCCAGCCAGCGAGCCGCCGCTCGACGACACGTTCCAAGACACGCGCACGGCGCTCAGCGCGAGCTGGGAATGGCCGGTCACGCGCCTCATGCTGCTGAACGTCGGGGCGAGCCTGTCGGACGAGTACGACTACACGCACACCGGCTTGAACGCGAAGCTCGCGCGCGACTTCAACAACCGCAACACGACGTTGTCGTTCGGGCTCGCGCTCGCGAACGATACGATCGACCCGGTCGGAGGAAGCCCCGTGCCGCTCGCGCCGATGCTCGAGCAGGGCAACTCCGCCAACAAGCGCGGCTCAGAGTCGAAGGACGTGACGGACTTCTTGCTCGGCGTGACGCAGGTGCTCAACCGCAAGACGCTCGTGCAGCTCAACTACTCGCTCAGCAACTCGCGACGGCTATCTGACCGATCCCTACAAGGTGCTGTCCGTGGTCGATCCAGTGACGGGCAGCCTCGTGCCGGGGCCTGTCGGCAGCGGGCTGTACCGCTATCTGTACGAGAGCCGCCCCGACACGCGCGAGAAGCAGAGCCTGTTCGGTCTCATCAAGCGCGACATCGGCGGCAACGTGCTCGAGGCGTCGTATCGCTACATGACCGACGACTGGGGCATCGATTCCCAGACGATCGACGTGCACTTTCGCTGGAATCTGCGCGAAGGGAGCTACCTGCAGCCGCACGTGCGGTTCTACTCGCAGAACGAAGCCGACTTCTATCACACCGTGCTGTTCAACGGTCAGCCCGTGCCGCAGTTCGCGACGGCGGACTACCGGCTCGGCAACTTCGACGGGGTCACGTTCGGCGTGAAGTACGGCCGCGAGACGAAGCAAGGCGAATGGTCGGCGCGCGTCGAGTGGTACCAGCAGACCGGCGAGCCGGACCCGAGCGCACGCGTGGGCGTGCTCACCGGGCTCGACTTGTATCCCGACCTGAATGCCATGATCGCGCAGGTGAGTTATAGCTTCGGAAAGCGGTAGGCACGCAGCCGCGGTCGCCGCCGCGGCGCCCGGCGCGCCGCGGCTCGACGCGCGGCCTTACGGCTGGCTCGGCACGTTCACCGCGATGGCGAGCCCGTGCGAGGTCCATCTCGCGGGCGCGGAGCGCGCGACGGCGGAGCGCGTGCTCGCCCTCGTCGCGGGCGAGGCGGCGCGGATCGAAGCGAAGTACAGCCGTTATCGACCCGGCAACGTCGTGCACGCGATCAATACCGCGGGCGGCCAGCCCGTCGAGGTCGACGAGGAAACGGCCCGGCTCCTCGACTACGCCGGGCAGTTGTTCGACCTGAGCGGCGGTCGTTTCGACGTCACCTCGGGCGTGCTTCGCAAAGCCTGGACCTTCGACGGCAGCGACCGCTTGCCAGCGCGCGCCGCCGTCGAGGCGCTGCTCGCGACCGTGGGCTGGCGCAAGGTGCAGTGGCGAGCGCCGCGGCTCACGCTGCGCGCGGGAATGCAGATCGACTTCGGCGGCATCGGCAAGGAGTACGCGGTCGACCGCGCCGCCGCGCTCGCCGCGCCCGAGTGGTCGAGCTGCTTGATCAATTTCGGCGGCGACTTGCTCGCGCTCGGCCCCGGGCCCGAGGGACGGCCGTGGCGCGTCGGCGTCGAAGCGCTCGCCGACCCGACGCGGCGCCGAGAAGCAAATCGAGCTCGAGCGCGGCGCGCTCGCGACGAGCGGCGATGCGCGCCGCTTTCTTCTGAAGAACGGCAAACGCTACGGACATATCCTGGATCCGCGGACGGGTTGGCCCGTCGAGGGCGCGCCGCGCTCGGTGACCGTCGCGGCGCCTTCATGCACGCAGGCCGGGATGCTCGCGACCTTCGCGTTGCTGCACGGCGCGGACGCCGAAGCGTTCTTGCAAGCGCAGAAGGTCCGCTATTGGTGCTTGCGGTGACGCCCCGTCACTCTTTCGTGCCGTAGTCCCAGTGCTCGGCGATCTTGCCGTTCTCGAGCCGGAACATGTCGAACCAGGTGGTGGTGTAGGTCTGCCCCTCGTTCTGTAAATCGGGCAGCGTGCGCCGGAATCCGAGCACGACCAAATCGCCTTCCGCGACCATCGATACGAGGTCGTCGATCGTCGGCTTCACGGGTTGCTTCGGAAACTGGCCGAAGAACTTCATGAACGCGGTGCGGCCCGTCGGCACGTTCGGGTTGTGCTGCATATAGCTCTCGGCCATGAATTCCGGCGCGCGGTCCATATTGCGAGCCTGGAAGACTTCGCGCCAGAAATCGAACACGAGCTTCTTGTTCGCGGCGAGCGCGGGGTCCTTGCTCGCAAGCAGCTGCAGTTGGTTCGGGTGCACCTCGACCGGGAGCTGTGCGAAGGCAGGGGCGGCGAGCAGCAGGGCGAGCAGCGGCAACAATCTCAGCGGCATTGGCGTGGTCACTCGTGAGGTTATGTCGCGGCCTTGAAACTATAGCTCGACGCCCTGAAGGGCGCGACGATGGAGGTCCCCGACGCGCCGGCCGCGCTATCGCCGATGCGCGCCTCGGAAGGCGATGCGTGACGGCGTAGAGAGCCCGCAGCCCGATCGACGCAGTTGGGCCGTTCGGCTAGCATGTCGGCAGCTGCTCAAATCGAGAGGGGAGTTTCGATGAAGGCTTTGCTCACTTCGCTGGTCGCGACCGCCGTGCTAGCCCTGGCCGCGCCCGCGATCGCGCACCATTCGTTCGCCGCTCAGTACGATCCGTCCAAGCCCGTCACGCTCACGGGCAAAGTAACCAAGGTCGAGTGGACCAACCCGCACGCGCGCTTCTACATGAGCGTGAAGGGTGCCGACGGTGCCACGACGAGCTGGAACCTCGAGCTCGCGAGCCCGAACTATCTGAAGCGCGCGGGCTGGTCGAGCACGTCGTTGAAGGAAGGCGACGAGGTCACCGTCGAAGGCTCGCTCGCTCGGAGCGGCGCGAACATGGCGAACGCCCGAGCGGTGACGCTCGCGGACGGCCGGCGCGTGTTCGCGCGTTCCGATTCGGACGGCGGCTGAGCCATGAGATCGTCACTCGTTCGGCGCGCGCTCGGCGCGGCCGTCATCGCCGTCGTCGTCTCGACGGCACCGGCGTCACGCCCAGCAAACGCCCGCGGCCGCAACCGCGCCGGCCGGCAGCGGCGGCGCGAACAATCCCGCGATCGCCGGAGCGCGTCCGGCCGGACCTGCGCCGCGCCTGCCGAACGGCAAGCCGGATTTCTCCGGTGTTTGGGTCGGCGGCGGTCCCGTCGGCGACATACGCGAGGGTCTGATGCCGGGCGAGGAGATCAAGCTTCTGCCGGAAGCCGAGAAGCTCATGAAGAGCCGGATGGCCGCCGAGGACCCGGAAGCGCGCTGCCTGCCGACCGGAGTGCCGCGCGTCGCGCCGTATCCGTGGCGGGTCGTGCAAGCGCCCGCGGTCGGCGAGCCGACTCATTTGTATTTCCTGTTCGAGGGCAACATCCACAGCTACCGGCAGATCTTCATGGACGGCCGCGCGCATCCCGAAGACCTCGAGGCCACCTGGTACGGGCATTCGGTGGGGCACTGGGAAGGCGATACGCTCGTGGTCGAGACGGTCGGATTCAACGATCTGTTCTGGTTCGACTTCGTCGGCCACCCGCACACGACGCAGCTCAAGACGGTCGAGCGTTACACGCGCAAGGACGAGGGCACGCTCGAGAACGTCACGACCATCACCGATCCCGGAGCCTATGCGAAGCCTTTCACGGTCAAGTTCACGGCCACGCTGCGCCCGGGCTGGGATCTGATGGAATACATCTGCAACGAGAACAACCAGGACGTCGAGCACATCCGCGGCAAGGCCGGTCTATAGCGGCCCCGCCGGTAGTCGCGCCGCGCGAGCGTCGCTAGCCGGACGAAGGAACGGTTTGCCCGCCGGCGGGTCGAGTGGTCGCCGTGGGGCTCGCGCCGCCCCGGCAAGACGCGAACAGGTCCAGCGACTCGTCGTAGCCTTCACTCGTTACGCCGAACAGCGGCAGCAGCGTGTGGTAGATCCAGTCGTGGCTCACGTCGCGGCCGGCGCTCGAGCGCACGCATTCCAAATCGATCTCGTGGCTCGCGTAGAAGCTCGGCGATCCCCAGAACAGCATCGGCACTCTGGTTTGCTCGCGCGGCGCCATCGAGTACGGAAGGCCGTGCAGATACAAGCCGTTCTCGCCGAGCGATTCGCCATGATCCGACACGTATAGCATCGCGACCTCGTAGCCGTCCGCCTGACGCTCGAGAAAATCGACTACACGCGACAAGAAATAGTCGGTATAGAGAATCGTGTTGTCGTAGGCGTTGTTGATTTGCTCCAAGTCGCAACTGCGCGGGTTCGGCAGGTCGCACTCCGGCAGGAAGACTTTGGACCAGGCGGGCGTATCGGTGTGATACGCCGGGCCGTGGCTACCGCGCTGGTGGAACACGAGGAAATGGTCGCGGCTCCGGTCTTCGACCGCCGTGTCGATGTCCTTCAGCAGGATCTCGTCGAAGCAGCCGGTCGCGTCGCAGAAATCGGCGTCGGTGCGGACCGCGTATTCCTCGAAGTGCGCGGGATCGCAAACGTCCTTGCAGCCCGTGCTGTTGTCGCGCCAGAGGACGCCGGCGCCGAGCCGACTCAACGTGCCGAACAAGCTCTCGTGCATGGCGGCTTCGGCGTGCGTGAAGTCCTCGCGTCCGAGCCCAGAGAAGATGCACGGCACCGAGTCGGCGGTCGAGGTTCCGCACGAAGTGACGTTGGCGAAATTCACGACGCCGCGGGGCCTCGTATAGCGATTCGTGTCGCGGCCGTAGCCGTTGAACGCGAAGCGATCTGCGCGTGCGGTTTCACCAACCACGAACACGACCAGCGTGTGCTTCGGCCGAGCAGCATGCGCCGCCGCCACGCTCGCCGTCAGCGGCACGCGCACTGGCGGGGGGCGATCCTCCGTGCGCAGCCAGTACCGGACCAACGAATAAATCGGGTAGCCCGGATTGAAGAAAAAGCGCACCGAGTGGTTCTGGCGTCCAAAGAAGACCACCGACTGGTAGTTTGCGTAAACCGTGACGACGAGGAGCACCGCGCTGAGCAGCGCGAGGCCTACGCGCGCTGCGAAGCCGCGACCCCACGAGACCTTCGGCAATGGGAGCACGAGCAGCAGAACGGCGGGAATGACGCCGAACAGCAGCACGTGCGAGAACAGCATGCCGGTCAACAGGGGCGCAGCCTCTTGGGGCTTCGTCTCCGCGATGTTTCGGATCATCGACATGTCGAAGACGACGCCGTACTCGCTCATGTAATAGCCGCACAGCGACGCGACGACGAGCACCAGAGCGCCGACGGTCTTCAGGAGCCAACGCCCGGGGACGAGCGACAGCATGAACACGAGAGTGCAGAACATGAGCGCGAACAGCGAGATCGTGACCCCAGCCTGATGCTCGTCGAGCAACGTGGCGCGCAGTGCCATGTCCCACAACGCATCGTTGTCGAGCGCGACGATGAACGCGGCGACGAGCACGATCGCGAGCGGCGCCGCGAGCATGTCGCGAAGGCGAGCGCGAGTGCGTATGGGCGCGCTCGCGGCTGCCGTGGGCTTACTCTCGGCGTACGCGTCGGGCAGCGCGTCCGGCCGGCCCTTGAACTTGCGGTGGATCCAGAAGTACTGCTCGGGGCATTCGCGGACGAACGACTCGATGACGCCCATGAGCCGCGCGGTGTCGCGCAGAGCGTCGTCGCTAGGCACGCCTTCGAGCGGAGCGTCGAAGCGCAGTAGGTAGCCCGCCCGGTCGGGTAATCGACAGAAGAACAGCGGGACGATCGCGGCGCCGCTGATCTTCGCGATGCGGCTCGTCGCGGTGTTGGTCATCGCGGGCTCGCCGAAGAATGGGACGAGCTCGCCGCTCGCGCCGCCCTTGGCCTGATCCGGTGCGTACCAAATGGCGGTGTTCTTACGCAGCTCGCGGAGCAGCGCGCGCACGTCGTCGCTCGGCATCGATACGTGCGCTGCCCGCTGCCGGCCGCGGGTTTGCATCGCGTTGAGCAGCAGGTTGCGGCGCGGCGTGAACATGAACGCGAACCGCGGCACCAGCGACTTGATCAGCGGCGGGACGATCTCGAGCGTCGTGAAGTGGCCGGAGAACAGCACCACTCCCTTGCCGCGCGCGAGCGCCGCCTGGATGTGCTCGAGGCCTTCGACCCGAAACAGGGACGCAAGGCGCTTGCGCGAGCCGAACCAGCCGAACCCGATCTCGGCGAGGCACACGGCGAGACTTTCGAAGTGGCGCTTCGCGAGGGTCTGCACGGCCTCGGCGCCAAGGTCGGGGAAGCAGATTTCGAGGTTGCGGACGACGATCTTGCGGCGGCGCCTCATCAACGCCCAGAGGACCCGGCCGAGCTGCTCGTGGATCGCGATCGTGACGCGCCAGGGCAAGGCAGCCGCGATTCGTAGCCAAGCGAGGAGCAGCCAGGTCGACCAGTAGCGCGGTCCCCAGAAGCGCCACAGCGTCGGTGCTGCCGCTTCTTCGTTTTTCGTATCGGCGGCCGGCCCCTTCGCATCGGCGGCCAGCCGTTTTGGCAGAGGCTCTCCTGGGACGGCGGCAGACATGTACGGCGTTCTCCAAAAGCTCGCGACCGGAGTTTGACGGCTTTTCTCAGCAAAATCCGTCGCTCCGCAGAGAAATAAGGAGTAAGCGGGCCGTCCGAGGCCCCCGCCGGAGCGGGTGGGGTGGTGCGTTAGCAATGCGTTCGACCCGGACCTTGGGCAGAATCGTGTGCAGACTCGGACTCCCCCCGGCTATGAGCGTGGCCTGGTAGGCACGCCGACCGATTTCCTGCTGCGAACGGGTCTAACAGGCCAAACTCGGGGACGTGATGACCGACGATCTCGAAGACCGACGCCTCGTCAAACGACTGCTTGCGCACGATGCGCAAGCGTTCAAGCAGTTTTTCGACGGCTATTTCCCGCGGCTCTATCGGTTCGCGCGCAGCCGGCTCGGAGAGGATCCTGACGTTACCAAAGAGATCGTGCACGTGACACTCACCAAGGCCATCCGCAAGCTCGCGTCGTATCGCGGCGAGGCTGCGTTCTTCACGTGGCTTTGCACGATTTGCCGGAACGAGATCAACGATCACGTCGAGCGCGTCGCGCGCGAGCGCAAGCACATCGTGTTGACGGAAGACCTGCCCGACGTCCGCGCCGCCGTCGACGCGCTTGCCGCGCCCGCGTCGGACGAGCCCGAAGCGAACTTCCGCCGCACCGAGACGGCGCGGCTCATTCAAGTGGCGCTCGATCGTCTGCCGACGCACTACGGCAACGCGCTCGAGTGGAAATACATCTACGGCTTCAGCGTGGAAGAGATCGCCGGCAAGCTCGGCGTGGGTATCGACGCGGCACAGTCGATTCTTGCGCGTGCGAAGCGTGCGTTTCAGGACGTCTACGGGACATTGACGAGGGACCTCGTCTCGGCCGGCGACGCGTTCGCCGACGATTCGAACTTTCAAGCGGAAGGAATATGAGCACCCACGATCGGCCTCCAGGCCCGGACAACGGCTCCGAGCGGACACTTCGGGAGCTGTTCGCGCATGCCGCACCACGGCCGGCGCCACCCGAAGCTGACGCAGAGGAGATTCGGCGCGCGGTTTTCGCCGAATGGGATGCGGTCACAGGGAGACGAGTGTTTTGGCGCCGCAGCGCGGGCGCGGTTGCCGCCGCGGCAGTGGTTGGGGCCGTCGCGCTGTTCGTTCTCGACACCAGCACCGGACCGTTGCCGGCGGTGGCGACGGTGGAGCGCGTGCGAGGCAACGTGGAGGTCGACGGAGCACCGCTACTCATCGGCGCCGCCGTGGAGCAGGACGCGCGCCTCGCGACGCACAGCGGTAGTGTCTCCCTGCGGCTCGTCGATGGCGGGTCGCTGCGGCTCGCATCGCAAACGGAGCTCACGCTGCTCGCGGACACGGAAGCGGAGCTCGACTCCGGCAGGCTTTACTTCGACTCGAACGGTAGCGCCGCGGCTTCGAAGTTTGCGGTGCGAACCGCCTTCGGCACGCTACGCGACATCGGCACGCAGTTCGTCGCACAGCTCGATTCGGTCCGGCTCGAGATCGGCGTGCGCGACGGTCGTGTCGCGCTCGCGCGTGGAACGGAAAACGTGGCGGCCGACGCCGGTGAGCGCGTGACGGTGCCGCGCGGTTCGGGCAGCGTGCGGCGCGAGCCGATCGACCGTTTCGGCGCAGATTGGGCATGGGCGGAGCAGCTCGCGCAGCCATTCGAGATCGACGGCCGGCAGCTGATCGATTTCCTCGACTGGGTCGCCCGTGAGACGGGCCGGACGCTCGTGTTCGCGGACGCGGAAACCGAGCGGGCTGTTCGTGAGACGGTGCTCAGCGGCTCGATGGATCTCGATCCGCTGCGCAAGCTCGCCGCGGTCATGGCGTTGACCGACTTCGACTACACCATCGACGGTGGGCGGATCATAGTTCGCGCCAGGTAGTCGTTCGCGCCACGTAGCTCACACGAGTGCTGGCGCCCAGGCGTCCCGAGCGTTCGCGCGGGAATCGCGCTGCACGCTGCGTCGCTTAGGTCCGAAGCGTTGCGTACAATCGCCGCACGCCTTACGCGTGCGGTGCTGCGATGCGTTCGCTGGTCTGTTCGTTGATCCTACTCGTTCTCGCGGCGCCGCTCGTCGCGGCGCGCGCGCAAGACGCGGCGGGATACGTTGGACGACCGCTCGTCGAAGTGCTCAACGAACTGCGCGAGCGGGGCGCCCCGCTCGTGTACAGCAGCAATCTCGTACCGCAAGGCTTGCGCGTCGAGGCGGAGCCGCGCGCGTCGGAGCCGCGTGCTCTTGCCGGCGAGCTGCTCGCGCAGCACGGGCTCGCGATCCAAGAGACCGGTGGCTCATGGCTCGTCGTGCGAGGTGCGCCGGTTGCCGTGGCGACGCAAGGGCCGGGTGGCGTAGCCGTCACTGCCATCGCCGCTGCGTCGGCGACGCCCATCGGCGATGCCGTCGCGCAGCTCGACGCCCCGAATGGGCCGAGCCTTGCGCTGGTCGTGGGCCGCGCGGCGTTCCCGGGCGTCGCCGCCGGCCGGCACACGGTCACCGTGCGCGCGGCGGGCTTCCTGCCGGGTCGCGCGGCCGTCGACGTGCAGCCCGGCGCCACCGCGGATCTCGCGATCGCGCTGGTCGCGGCCGCGCCGCCGCTCGAGGAGCTCACCGTCACCGCGAGCCGCTACGATCTGCGCAACGAAGTGCAGCCGTCGTCGAGCTACTTCTCGCAGGAGCAGATCGAGAATCTCGCGGAGCTCGGCGACGACACGCTGCGCGTCGCGCACCGCTTACCGGGAATCGCGTCGACGGAATTCTCGTCGCGCTCGCACGTGCGGGGAGGTGCCGCCGACGAAATGACGGTGATCCTCGACGGCATGAAGCTGTTCGAGCCGTTCCACCTGCGCGACTACCAGAGCATATTCAGCGTGATCGACCAGCGCATCGTCTCTGGGATGGAGGTGTATTCGGGCGGGTTTCCTGTCGAGTATGGCGACGCGCTGAGCGGCCTCACCGTGATCGACCAGCTCGAACCTACGGAGCCGTTGCACCACGAGTTGGGCTTGAGCCTCCTCTACACGTCGTTGTTGTCCGCGGGTGAGTTTGCCGGGGATCGCGCGCAGTGGCTCGTATCGCTGCGGCGTGGGAACATCGACGAGCTCCTGCGAAACGATCTCGGCGAGCCGTCCTATCGCGATGCGTTCGTGCACGTCGGTGTCACGCTCTCCCCGAAGCATCGCCTCGCGCTGAACGACATCACGTTCGACGACGACATCCTCGTCACGCCCGAAAGCTCTCCGGACGACACCGAGCAGGGGCGCAGCGAGACCGACAACAACCAACTTTGGGTAAAGGTCGACAGCGACTGGACGTCCAAGCTGTCGAGCCGCAGCCTCGTCTACTCGACGGACTTCACGGCCGAGCGCAGCGGCGCGGTGGCCGACGTCGACGAGCTGCTCGGCGCCGTCACCGATTTGCGCGAGGTCGAGGCGAGCGGCGTCAAGCAAGACTGGCGCTGGGACGCCTCGGAGCGCCAGCTGCTCACGTGGGGATTCGAGCGCGAGGAGCTCGAGGGCCACTACGCCTATGCGAGCGCGGCCGACTTGCGCGGCGTGCTGTCGACGCTCGAGCCGGAGCCGCGCAGCGCGAGCGCGATCGCGCTCGCTCCCGGGGGCGAAAGCTACGGAATCTATGCGTCGGACCGCGTGCGCATCAACGACCGCGTGATCGCGGAGCTCGGCGTACGTTGGGACAAGCAGACCTACCTGCCGCCCGCCGACGACGAGCAGTTCAGCCCGCGCGGCAGCCTTTTGTATCGTGTCGGTGCGCGGACCGATCTGCGGTTCAGCTACGGGAAGTTCTTCCAATCGGAGAGCCTGATCGACCTGCAGGTCGAGGACGGTGTGCGCGAATTCGCACCCGCGCAGAGCGCGTCGCATTCGATCGTCGGCTTCGACCATCGGTTCGCGGGTAGTCTTTCTTTGCGGGTCGAGATGTTCCGCAAGTGGACGAGCCATGCGCGTCCGCGCTTCGAGAACATGTTCGATCCGCTCGTGCTGCTCCCGGAGCTGCGCCCGGGCCGCGTGCAGATCGCACCGGAGAGTGCAGAGTCGCGCGGGCTCGAAGCAATGCTCAACGGAAACGGAGCAGTCGAGTGGTGGGCCGGCTATTCGTTCGCGCACGCAGTGGACATCGTGAGCGGTGAGCGCATCGCGCGCAGCTGGGATCAGCGGCACGCGCTGACAGGCGGCATGACCTACGATCTCGGCCCCTGGACGCTGACTGGGGTTGGGACCTTGCACACTGGTTGGCCCGCGACCACGCTCGAGCTCGTGCCCTCGAGCGCGCCGAATGCGGTGCAGGGGATGGTCGCCGTTGCGGGACCGCGCAACGCGGACCGCCTGCGGCCGATGCGCAGGCTCGACCTTCGGGCGAGCCGGATGTTCGACGCTGGCCCTGGCTCGCTACGTTTTTTCGCGGAGCTGACAAACGCCACGAATCGCGCGAACCCGTGCTGCGTGAGCTATGAGGCCGTCACGCTTCCGGACGGCTCTCTGCAGCTCGAGCGCACCGAGCGCCGGTCGTTACCGCTCACGGGTAACCTCGGCGTGCTCTGGCAGTTCTAAACGCGGCCTCGCCGCTACGCCGCGGCCGCCGGCGGACCCTCCGCCAGCCTCCTAGACCCGCTCGAACCAACGGGGTCCGCCGTCTGGCCAAGCCGAACCGCGGTTCGCCGCCGACCACCTAGCCCTCCGGCCTCGAGTCGGGGGTCGCCCGACCGTTTTTTTCGGCCTTCGCCGTCTAACTCCCCGCGTTGGGTGATCGAGGTGTTGTCGATGGCGAGGAACCAACCTCAGGACGTGTCGCCGATGGCGACCAACCAAGTCCAGGACGTGTTGTCGAGCAAGCAGCCGGACAAGGTGTTCAAAGAACGGCGCGCTCGCGTCGGCGACTTCGTGTTCGACAACGAGGTCGCCGGAGTATTCGACGACATGGTCTCCCGCAGCGTACCGTCGTATACGGAGATTCAGCGGTTGCTCGTCGAGCTCGGCGCCTATTTCACTACCGAGGGCTCGAACGTCTACGACCTCGGCTGCTCCACTGGTACGACGCTTGCGCTATTGCGCAAGTCACTCGAGGTCAACGCGCGCCTGATCGGCGTCGATTCATCCGCGGAGATGTTGAAGAAGTGCGGCGACAAGCTCGAAACGCTCGGGCTGCGAGACGCGATCGAGCTCCAGTGCGCCGACCTCGACGCAGGGATCAAGCTCGAGAACGCGTCCGTCGTCATGCTCGTGCTGACCCTGATGTTCATCCGGCCGCTCAACCGCGAGAAGCTGATGGCGAGCATCTATTCAGGCATGAACGACAACGGCTGCCTGTTGCTCGTGGAGAAGGTGCTCGGCGACGGCTCGCTGTTCAACCGCCTCTTCATCGAGCGCTACTACGCGTACAAACGCCGGATGGGTTATAGCGAGCTCGAGATTTCGCAGAAGCGCGAGGCGCTCGAGAACGTCCTGATTCCCTATCGCCTCCAGGAGAACCGCGATCTGTTGCTCAAGGCGGGCTTTCGCGAGGTGGAAGTGTTCTTCAAGTGGTACAACTTCGCTGGCTTCGTCGCGGTGAAATGATGGTCGCGCTGGGCAACTTCTTCTTCCGTTTCCGCACGACGCTCTCACCGTTTCTACTGCTGTTCTTGTTCGTGCCGGGGCCGGCTTTGTTCGCTGATCCCTTCATCGCCGCAGTGCTCGGTTTGATCGTTGCCGCGTGGGGGCAGAGCGTGCGAGCCACTACGATCGGTCTGCGCTATATCGTGCGCGGCGGCAGAGGCCACCGGGTGTATGCGGACGACTTGGTCACGGAAGGGCTGTTCCAGCACAGCCGCAACCCGCTGTACGTGGGCAAATTCTTCATGGTCCTAGGCGCGGGTGTCGCGTCGAATAGTGGGTACGCGCTCGTGGGGATCTGCGCCGCGTATCTCTTCATGTACCACTCGATCATCCTCGCCGAGGAGGCATATCTGCGCGCGAAGTTCGGCGCCAAGTTCGACGACTATTGCCGCAGCGTGCCGCGTTGGTGGCCGCGCTTCGGAGGTCTCGGGCGAACGCTAGCTGAGTCCGACTTCCACTGGGCGCGCGTATTCGTCAAGGAATACAGCGCGCCGCTGGGTTGGGTGCTGCCGATCGTTGCGTTCGGCCTCTACAACATGAAGCAGGTGGGCGACCTGGCTGATCAGCCGCTGCGCACCGGCGTGCTGCTCGGCGTGCTCGCGGTGATCATGCTCTTCTGGTTGACCGCGGGTTACCTGAAGAAGACGCGCTCGCCGGTGTTTCGAACGACCGACACCTGAGCCGCAGCCTGTCCACTCTCCAACGGCGCGCATTGTCGGCGCGTCAGCCCGCGTTCGGTGCAAGCTACTTGACGGCGCTCGTTCGAAAGAAAGCGCGTAGGGATTGCCGTTCGCAAGTCGCAGCCGCCGCGAACGCGGGATCCTCGACCCGCAGAGCGCCGTACGCGGCGCGCCGCGCGAGCAGCGGCAGCATCAGCTTGTAGGGCAGCGCCGTGATCGAATTGCGCTCCGCAGACGCCGCCTCGCGCGCGTCGGCGAGCTTCGCGTCCGCGGCGTGGTTCGCGTCGACGTAACCGGTCAGCGGTATCCGCGTCTCGGGCGCGAGGCCGGCTCGTCAGCGCGTCGACGGCTTCGATCTCCGCGCGAGTCATCGTGCGCGCGGCGCTCCTGATCTCAGCGACCGTCAGCGCGGCGGGCAACGCTTCGGGATGGCTCGCGAAATAGTCGTCGATCAGCGCATCGGTGGTCGTATAGCTCAGCTGGTGATTCTCGAGCCGCGTCGCCGCGTACCAGTGCGCGTCGTACAGCGTGGTCGGCTGCCGGCTGCGTTTCGCGGTATCGGCCGCGCCCGTGGCGGCGCGAAAGAAGTAGCGCAAGTAGTCGTCCGACGTCTCGAGCGCCTCGGGCGATAGCTGGCAGCCCGATGCCTTCACGTCGGGGTGCGCCGCGAAGAAACCGCACTGCGCGGCTTTCGCGAACATGCCGCCGTTGCACGCGCCGCTCACCATGATCATCGAGCCCGCGCCTTCGTGCACGATTGGCTCCAAGTCCGCCGGTGTCACCGTGAGGCCATGGCCCCAGAGCGGCGAGCCCGTCGGGCCAGAGTGCCCGACTTGGACGAGCAACGTGTGCGCTCGTTCGGTGTGCAGCACGCCCGTGAGCACTTTGTTCAAGCTCGCGGCGTCGGCGCCGAAATCTGCCGGCAGATCGGCGCGCCGGAAGCGTGTGACGCCGTCGGCGATGTAGCTCGTGTCGTTGCCCGCAACGTTCGGCCCGTGTCCGAAGAGCGTGAAGTAGCGGACCGCGCCGAGATTCGCGCGCTCCACGGCAGATCTGATCTCGGCAATGCGCGTCGGGATGAACAACGCGTTTTCGAGCGGGGTCCCGCTCGAGCCCCACAGGATTACGTTCGTGGGTCCTAGGCTCGCGGGCTCGGGCGACGCGAGGTCGATCAGCGAATGAGGTACGCGAGCCGCCTGCTTGCCTAGCGCGATGTCGACGAAGTATTCGAGATTCCAGTGGCTCGTGAAGAACGCCGCGTAGAGATCCTCATCGTGCAGTGACGGATCGTTCGGCGCGGGCTCCGCAGGCGGAAACATCACGGCGTCCGAGTGCCTGAGCTCGTTGTTGTCGGCCGAGCTCGCGATGTTGCCCGCCGTGATCACGCGCCCCGCGTCGACGACGATCACCGTGAGCGTGACGTCCCAATTCGGGCTTTTCGGGCCGTCGGCTACGGGCAGCTGGTTTGCGATGTCCGCGGCGAGCACGCCCTTGTCGATCGACAGGATCGGGATCGTGACGGCGCCGCCCCCGCTGCCGTAGCGCAGCGCGCGGCCGTAGCCCCGCTGCTGAGCTACGCGCTCGTAGATCGCGCAGCTGTTGCAGCGTTCCGTGCTTGCGAGCCAGACCTCGAGCGCGTGCGCGCTCCCGGAGAAACACCAAAGCAAGATCCACGCGGCCGAGTAGCGCATGCCGAAGTCCTGAGTTCGTCGAGGCGCTGCGATTGTAGAGCAAGACGGCGCGCTTTTCGTTCGATGCGCTGCCCCCGCGTTTGTGCTCACCCGCGATGTCTGTCGATAATGAGAGGATTCACTCGTGGAGCCCATCATGAACATTCGCATCGTGCGTGCCGCAGCGGTCGTCGCTCTGCTCACCCTCGGTCTGTCGTCCGCCGCTTGCCAGAGGCAGAACGCGCCCGGCACCGCCGCTTCGGGCGCCGCACCGCCCGGCGGTGGCGCGGCGGTTGCAGCGCTCCCGCCGCTGCCCGGCCGCGAGAACGCGGCTCCGGCGCTCACGCGCAAGCAAACGGTGCGCATGCAGACCACGGCCGGCGAGCTCGTGATCGAGGTGTACCCCGAGGCCGCGCCGAACGCGGCGCAGCGCTTCGTGGAGCTCGTGACGTCGGGTTTCTTCGACGACACGCCGATATCGCGGGTCGTGCCGGGGTTCGTCGCGCAGTTCGGCGTCAACTGGCGCGAGCCGCACAAGGCATGGGAAAACCGCACGTTCAACGACGATCCGACGTACTTCGCGCTCGAACGCGGGACGCTCGCGTTCGCGAAGGCCGGTGCGAACAGCAACTCGACGCAGGTGTTCATCAACTACGCGGAGAACAACCGGCTCGCCGATCCGCGCTACAACTTCACGGTGTTCGGCAAGGTCGTGAGCGGCATGGACGCGGTGGACAAGTTCGTGCAGGTCGGAGATCCGAGCGGCGGTCTGGACCAGGAACGGCTGTGGGCCGACGGAGGCGCGTATCTCGAGTCGCTCACGGTGAAGCCGACGATGATCGAGCGCGCAACGGTCGCGCAGTAGCGCGACAAGAGGGTTGCGCCGAGCGCGACGAGTGGGGCGCGCAGCAGCGCGACGAAAGGGGAGCGCGCGCTCGAGCCTCGAGACGCGCGCCCGTTGAAGCCTACTTCGCCTCGGCGATTTCCTTCATCGTCTTCAGCGCGCCTTCGAAGCGCGTGCGGCGGCCAGCGACGTCCGCGTCCTTCGCGGCCTGGTCGGGCTTATCCGACACGTCGTACACGAGCGTGTAGACGATCTTCGAGGTCGTCGCGGTCACGGGCTTCGCTTCCATGAAGCCGTGGTAGAGGTTATAGAACTGGCCTTCCTTGGTGGGTTGCGTGTAGCCGTACGAGAGGTCGGTCTTGCCGACGAGGATCTCCGTGACGCGCCCGCCCGCGAGCACGCGCACGGTACCGACGCCGCCGTCGCCCGAGGTGACCATGCAGTCCACCTTGAGCCAGGTCGCGATGTCGCAGTAGCCGCCGACCTTCGCCCAGACATCCTTCGCGGGCTTTGCGACGTCGATCTCCATCTTGATCGTCATGTACTGGGGCTCCGCGGCGAGCACGGTCGCCGCGGCGGCGAGAGTACCGAGGACGCCGAGGGCGGTGAGGGTAGCGACTACGTGTTTCATTTTCGTCAGTTCTCCGTGGCGCGCAGCTCGGCACGCGTGTTGTTTGAATTCTCTCGACGACTGCCCCTGAAAGATGCCGCCCGCGCTACTTCGCGAGCGGATCCGGCCGCACTTGGAAGTGCACGACCAGCGGCTTCGTGCCTTTGCCGCCTTCCTTGAGCCACGGTGTCCGGTCGCCGCTCGGCACCCAGAGCCCGCGGCCTTTCCAGCCCGCGTTCGGGTCGTCGATTCGTCCTTCGAAGCCCTTCGAGTAGAACCCGAGCGGATACGGGAGGCGCAGCGTCACGAACTCGCCGTTCACGAGCGCGTGCACGCCGTCGGACAGATTCCCGGTGGACATCGGCACGTTCGCGCCGAGGCCCGCCGTGTTGTGCTGATCGACCCAGCTGTAATAGCTCGCCTCGACGCTCTCATCCGGGCGTCCGACGAAGCCCGGGCCCGGATAACGGAAGAAGCTCCAGCCCTCGGGGCACTGATCGCCGGTCGCCTTCGGGCCGTTGAGCGGCCCCTTGCACTTGCGCCGATCGAACGAGCCGATGTGGCCGCTGCCGAGCGACACCCAGACGACGCCGTTGCGGTCGATGTCCGCGCCGCGCGCGCCGTAGCCCGGCATCGGAACGTTGTAGATCTCGGAGAGCGCGGTCGCGGGCGGATTCGCACCTGGCGCGACGCGCACGATCGCTCCGGGGTAGCCGATGACGGATCCCCAGATCGAGCCGTCGGCGGGACTCGGCATCACGGCGTAGAACCCCGCGTTGACGCGCGTGTCCTTGGCCGGATCGGGCGGCTGATCGGGCTCCACGTACTCGTCGCGCTTGCCGTTACCGTTCGTGTCGAGAATGAACGCCGTCCAGCCCTGCGCTTTCCCGGCATCGCCGGTTTCGTCGAACACCTTGCGGTTGAGCCAACCGACCACCGGACCGCCGCCGCTCGTCCAGAGCGTGTTGTTCGCGTCCTCCGCGAATTCCAGGTGGTGAGTCGAGTAGCACGTGTCGATGTGCGTGTACTTCGAAGTCTTCGGATCGTAGACCGCAAGCTGCCGTCCCGACCGCGGCAGCGGGAACAATTTCGCGGACGGGTGACCGGACTCCGCCTTGCAATAGGAGGGTGCGTTGTCAGGCGCGCGGACGACGGCCGTGTACCAGACGCGGCCGCGCTCATCGAGCCGCGGGTTGTGCGCGTTCGCCTTGCTATCCCAGATCGTCTCCGTGCCCCAGTAGTGCGACGGCTGCAGCGCCGGCGTGCTCTTCGTGGTCGGCGTGTTCGGGTCGGCGACCGTCGCGTGCAGCGATGTCGCGGTGTTGGCCTTCGGATCGAGGATCGGGAAGTCGTCGGTGCTGAGCTCGGGCGAGCCGTACAGCTTGCCGTAGGCGTTCACCGTGGGATTGCGGCGGTCGGTGCCGCTCAAGTCGTGCATGTAGACGGACGGCGTCGCCCAGTCGCGCACCGTGGCGACGACGTTGCGCTCGACGCCCTTGGGCCGCGGCGGTTGCGCGTGCGGCAGCTCGCCGGCTGCAACGCGATCCGTCCAGTCGCCGAGGTATTTCGGCGGCACGCCGCCGAGCTGGTTCATCGCGGACGTGAGCATCTGGCCGCCCGCCTGGCCCGACTGGATGCGCCGCACCCAGCCCTCCATCCCATGGCCGAACTCGTGCGGCACCGTGCGCGTCGCGAGCTGGCCGATCTGGTGGCAGCCGATGCACGACAGGTTCTTGACCGACGCGAGGTACTGATTCACGCCGCCCGGCAGGTTCTTGACCTCGTCGGCGCTCGGCACCTTCTGCATCGAATACCAATAGATCGCGGGGTACACCTGCGCCGCGACCGCCGGCGACGGCGCGACTTTCGCCGTGAGATTCACGGTCTTGCCGAGCGAGCCGGCTACTTTGTCCGAATCCGCGAGGCCGTAGCCGCGCACCCAGAGCTGATAGTCGGCCGCGGGCAGGTCGGGCACGACGTAACGGCCGCGGTCGTCGGTCACGACGATCTTCGCGAAGCGCGTCTGGAACGCGTTCGTCTCCGCGATCACCCAGACGCCGGCCTCGGGGCCGTTCGCGCTGGTCACGACTCCGCCGATGTCGTCGGCGTCGATCGCGGGCGCTTGCGCCAGGGCTCGGCCATCCACGAGCGTCGCAAGCGAAATGATTGAAGTAAGAGCAGCGGCTGAGAGAGCGGCGGTGCCAGGCACCGATCGGATCGTCGCCATGTTATCCCCCCGGGTTTGTTGTGCGCCGCCGTCGCCGGCGACAGGAACTCACTATCCAGGTCGGCCGGTGGAATGCAAGGTCGGCGAGTCCGGCGGTTCACCGCGCTCCGGCGGACGCGTATCCTTGGGTGATCGATACGGTGCCTCGGGAGCGCTATATGGTGGAGCGTATTGGCGTCATTGCGGCCGCCGTCCTCGCGATCGGCGGGGCGGCCACGGCGTTCGCGCATCATTCGTTTTCCGCGGAGTTCGATCCGGACAAGACCGCTGAGCTCAAGGGCGAGATCGCCCAGGTCTGGTTCAACAACCCGCACGTGCGCTATCGGCTCACGACGCACGCCGAAGACGGCTCCTCGCAGGACTGGGAGCTCCAGGCGTCCAGCATCACCGCGCTCGCGCAGGTCGGCTGGAACGCGGGCACCCTGAAGGTCGGCGATGCCGTGACGGTCTCGGGCCAAGTCGGCCGCAACGGCGTGAAGAAGCTCTACGTGCGCAGCGTCGTACGGGCGGACGGCTCGCGGGTGGCTACGGGCCGCGGCAGCGACAGCAACGCCCCGGATCCGAACCAAGTGCACGTGACCGCCGGCAAGACGTTCGGCTACGGCAAGACACGCGGCGACTATCCGATCGATATCTCGGGCCCGTGGCGCAACAACTACCACTGGCGCGTCACCGTCGACGATCTCGAGCCGAAGCCGACGCCGTTCACGGCCGAAGGCCGGCGCGTGTTCGAGTCGAAGGATCATTGGCAGGACACTGCGTTGCGCTGTCTGCCGCTCGGCCTGCCGAGGCTGATCGGCTCGCCCTACAACATGGAGATCGTCGACGCAGGCGATCATTACCTGTTCCTCTACGTCGAGCACAACACGCCGCGGCGCGTGTGGATGGACGGCCGCAAACCGACGGCCGAGACGCCCGATTCGTCCCTAGGGTTCTCGGTGGGGCATTGGGAGGGTAATGCGCTCGTCATCGAGACGACGCACTTGCTGCCGGCGTGGCTGGACGGCTCGGGTTTGCCGATGAAGGGCGAGGGCACGCGCGTCGTCGAGCGCTACGACTACAGCGCCGACAAGCTCGCTGTCGAGCGCACGATCACGATCCACGACCCGTACTACACGCAGCCGCTCGTTCGTAAGCGCGGCTCCGCGCGCGACGACAACGTCGATATCGGTGAACAGGGCGCGTGCGATCCCGACAGCTATTACCGCGACTTGCGCGAGCTCGGCCGGCTCGATCAGCACCTAGACTCGGACTGAGCTACTCGCTGCGTTTCACGCGGACGGCCCGGCCGCGATCGTCTATCACGAGGAACGAGCTCCCCATCATTCCGGGCTTGATTTGCGCCTCGAATGGCGGCTGTGGGTAAGTGGTTCTGACGTTGTCGGTCTGCATCCACACGACGCCGAGATCGGTCGTGAATATCTTGTCGTTGCGTCCCGCGCGCTCGCGCACGTCCACGACGACGATCGGCACGATCCCAGCCTGCCCGGCGGATGTCGCTGGAGCTCCCGCTGGCGCGGGGCTAGCCGGCGCGGCCGGCGCCGCGGGCGCGGTTTCCGTGCGCGCCGCGCGTGCCGTGCGCGGCTCGACGGTGGTCGCGGTGCCGATGTGCTCGCCGGTGGCCGCTGCGCCTGCGGCAGTGACCGTCGCAGCGGCGGCGGCGGGCGCGGCCGCCTGCGCGGGCGCGCTCGGCGGAGTCGGGGCGGCGGCTGGTGCGGCGGCAGGCGCCGCGGTGCGTGCGGGGCGCAGCGCGCGGTCGTAGCACGCGAGCCGTTCGGTATCGTTCTCGATTTCGGTGCACGGACGTGCGGAGCTCTCCTGGGCGAGCGAGGGTTGCGGCGCGAGCAACGTCGCGGCAGCGGTCACGAACCGACCGCGACGGCGGCGAGCACTCGAGGCGCGCCGCGACGCGGCGCGGCCGCGAATCGCAGTGCCGTGGAGATTGCTCAGAATGGATGCGCCACATGGTTCCCCCCTCGTGATCCGCGCCTGTTCTTTGTCGTCGGTGGCTGGGTCCGATTCGGCACGCCCGTTCGGACCTCGGCGAATGATACGCCTCGCGCAACTCGCTGCAATCGACGCTCCGCGTGACCGAGCAGCGTGTGGGCCGCCGTCTGCAGTCGCGCCGTCGCTTATGTCATCATCTTCCACCGATCACGCGGATCGCGCAGGCGCTCCCATGAAGAATCGTGTTAACCCTTACACCAGGTATGCCCCACGGAAGAGCTATTGGATGGCAACGATGTTGATTTCGATGTTGACCGGATGCGGCAGCGACGAGAGGTCCGCTGCGCGAGTGCAGCCTGCGGCGCAGGTAACCGAGCGGCCGGAGACCGCGGCGGAGAGCGCCGAGTCGTTCCGCGTGGAAGCCGAGCGGTTCGCGGACGTCCGAGTGCTGCGTTATCGGGCCCCGGGCTTCGAGGAGCTCGCCCCGAAGACGAAAGAGCTCCTCTACTATCTCTACGAGGCCGCGCTGTCGGGCCGCGAGATCATCTACGACCAAAAGTATCGCTATAACCTGGCCATTCGGCGCACGCTCGAGGAGGTCGTCAAGCACTATCCCGGCGATCGCGGCGCCGCGGACTTTCAGGCGCTCGACGGCGTATCTGAAGCGCGTCTGGTTCTCGAACGGCATTCATCACCACTACTCGAACGACAAGTTCGTGCCCGGCTTCGACTTCGCCGCGTTCGAGCGGATCGTCAAGGCGCACGCCGGGCGAGTTCCCCGTGCGCACGGGGCAGACGCTGGACGAGCTGCTCGCGGAGCTCGAGCCCGTGATGTTCGACCGGTCCGTCGACGCGAAGCTCGTGACGAAGAGCGGCACGGCCGACGTGCTCGCGACCTCCGCCGTCAACTTCTACGACCACGACCTCACGCAGCCCGAGGTCGCCGCGTTCTACGCCGCGCGCAAGAACGCGAACGACCCGGAGCCCGTGTCGCTCGGCCTGAACTCGACGCTCGTGCGGCGCGACGGCGTTCCGGTCGAGCAGGTCTGGAAGGTCGGCGGGCGCTACACGCGAGGCGCTCGAGCACGTCGTCTCCTGGCTCGAGAAGGCAGTCGCGGTCGCGGAGAACGACGCGCAACGCATGGCGCTCGAGAAGCTCGTGGCGTACTACCGGTCGCGGCGACCTCGCGGACTGGGACGCATACAACGTCGCGTGGGTCGAGGACAAAGATTCGCTCGTCGACGTGATCAACGGCTTCATCGAGGTGTACAACGACCCGCTCGGCATGCGCGGCTCGTTCGAGTCCGTGGTGTCGTTCCGCGATCCCGTCGCGACCAAGCGCATCGACGCGATCGCGAATCAGGCGCAGTGGTTCGAGAATCATTTGCCGATCCTCGATCGTCACAGGAAAGCAGAACGTCAAAGGCATCACGGGCAAGGTGATCACGGTCGTGATCGAGGCCGGCGACTCCGCGCCCACGACGCCGGTCGGCATCAACCTGCCGAACGCCGATTGGATACGCAAGCAGCACGGCTCGAAGTCCGTGAGCCTAGGCAACATCGTCGCGGCGTACGACGCCGTGCGCGGCGGAGCGGACAAGGAGTTCGCGTGGGACGCGGCGGACATCGAGCGCGGCGAGCGCTACAGCGAGCTTGCGGAGACGCTCCATACGGACATGCACGAGGTGATCGGCCACGCGTCGGGCCAGCTCGATCCCGGCGTCGGCCCGCTGCACGAGACGCTCAAGAACTTCGGCTCGACGCTCGAGGAAGCGCGCGCGGACCTCGTCGCGCTGTACTACGCGATCGATCCGAAGCTCGTCGAGATGGGGCTCATGCCGTCGGTCGACGTCGGCAAGGTCGAGTACGACCACTACATTCGCAACGGCCTCCAGCAGCAGCTCTACCGCGTCCGCCGGGCGGTGACGTCGAGGAGGACCACATGCGGAATCGGCAGCTCGTCGCCGCCTGGGTCTACGAGAAAGGCCTCCCGGACAACGTGATCGAGCGCCGCACGCGCGACGGCAAGACGTACTTCGTCGTGCGCGACTACGACAAGCTCAGAGTGCTGTTCGGCGACCTGCTGCGCGAGCTGCAGCGGATCAAGTCCGAGGGCGACTACGAAGCGATTCGCGCTCTCGTGGAGCACTATGCGGTGAAGGTCGATCCTGCGATGCACGCCGAGGTGCTCGAGCGTTACGCGAAGCTCGAACATCCCCCCATACTCGGGCTTCATCGGCCCGCGGCTCGTGCCGGTCACGAGCGGGGAGCGAATCGTGGACGTGCGAATCGAGTATCCCGACGACTTCAGCGCGCAGATGCTCGAGTACGCCGAGAAGTACTCGTGGCTGCCGACCTGGAATTGACCGTCAGCGAGTAGACCGCGAACGACGGCAGCCAGTGATCGCCCGCATAGTCGCGCGCGGCGAGCGTCGCCGCGAGGCCGGTTCGGGCGTGGCGGCGCGCGGCGGCCCTCAGCACCGCACTGCGCGGGTCGGCGGCCGGAAGCGCGGCCGCGATGTTCTCGAGGTTCCAGGCGCGCGACAGATTGAGGCCGTGCAGGTGCACGAGCTTGCCGTCGCGTTCGTCGCTCACCACGCCGCACGGCAGCCAGCGCGACGCGCTCTTCGGAATTCCAGGGAGGAAACGGCCGAGCCATTGCGCGAACGCGGGCCCGCTGCCGAGCACGCGCCGCATCAGATCCGCCTCCATCAAGGCCGGCGACAGAAAGTCCTCGCCCGAGGGCTCGTAGCGCAGCGGCGCGTCGACGTCCGCGCGATAGAACCGCAGCGCTGCGCGGTGCACCGCCGCGCGCAGCGGCCGGTCGCTCGTGACGCCCGCGGCGTCATGCAGGAGCCCAAGCGCGAACGCGGTCTGGTTATGCGTGCCCGAGCGCACGGGATAGCGCAGCACGCCGAGCCACGCGAGCACGTTGCCGCGCGCCGCGCCGAGCAACGGTTGCAGCGCGCGCGACCACGCGCGCGCGGCCGGCTCGCGGCAAGCCGCGACTTCCGCGCCGAGGAGCATGAGCCACGCGAGACCATACGGCCGCTCGAACGTGCGGTGCTTCGCGAGGTAGCGCGCCTCGGTTCGCACGCTGGCGGGAGCGAACGTCGCCGTCAGCGCTTCGAGCACGGGCGCGCGCAGCTCGAAGTCCGGGATCGTGTTCAAGAGGCGCACGAGGAGCCAGTGCGTGTGGACGGCGGAATGCCAGTCGAAGCAGCCGTAGAAGCACGGGTGCAGCGTGCGCGGCGTGACGGCATCCGCTGCGCGCTCGAGCAGGTATTGCGGATGGTTCGGGTATTCGCGGCGGATGTTCACGAGAGCGCGGCGCGCGAGCGCGTGCGCGATGCCGGCGTCGAGCGCCATCCCGGTCTTGCGACGTGCGGACGCGCGCCGTCGCGGCACGCCGGCGGCGCCTCGGATCATTGCTGACGCGGCGGCGGCAACTCGCGCCAGTGGTGGCACGCCACGTGGTGCTCCGCGCTCACGGGCTCCCATTTCGGCACGTCGGTCTTGCAGACCTCGGTCGCATACGCGCAGCGCGTGTGAAACCGGCACCCGGACGGCGGCGAGATCGGCGAAGGCACGTCGCCTTGCAGCACGATGCGCGCGCGCCGGCGAGTCGGGTCGGGGATCGGGATCGCGGAGATCAGCGCGCGCGTATACGGATGCGCGGGCCGGCGGTAGATCTCCTCGGGCGCGGCCTGCTCGACGATCTTGCCGAGATACATCACCGCTACCTGATCGGACACGTGGCGCACGACTGCGAGATCGTGCGCGATGAACAGCAGCGCGAGCTGCATGTCGCGCTGCAGCTCGAGCAGCAGGTTGATGATCTGCGCGCGGATCGACACGTCGAGCGCGGAGACGGCCTCGTCGCAGATGATGAGCTTCGGCTTCAACGCGATCGCGCGTGCGATCCCGATGCGTTGGCGTTGGCCGCCCGAGAACTCGTGCGGGAACCGCTCGGCGGCGCTCGGCGGGAGTCCTACGCGCTCGAGCAGCTCGCCGACCCAGACGCGCCGCCACGCGGCGTCGCCGAGCTTGTGGATCACGAACGGCTCCTCGAGGATCCGGCCGATCGTGTGGCGCGCGTTCAGCGACTCCATCGGGTCTTGAAAAATGATCTGCATCTGCCGGCGTAACGAGCGCCACTCGCGCGCGTTGAGCGTGCCGAGGTCCCGACCCTCGAATAGCACTTTGCCGCTCGACGGCGGTAGCAGATTCAGAATCGTGCGGCCGACCGTCGTTTTGCCGCAGCCCGATTCGCCGACGAGGCCGAGCGTCTGACCGCGTTTGAGCGTGAGCGACACGCCGTCGACGGCGTGCACGTCACCGACCTTGCGCAGCAGCACGCCGGCGCGCACTGGGAAATACTTCGTGAGGTCGCGGACCTCGAGCAGCGGCGCTTCGCCGCTCATGCGGCGAGCTCGCGCCAGCGATGACAGGCGACTTCGTGATCGAGCCCGCACGACTCGAGCGGCGGCACGACCGTCGCGGCACACGTCCTCGACGTACGGCGCAGCGATTGGAGAAGCGGCAGCCGCCGGCAAGTCGCGCAGCGCGGGAACGACGCCTTCGATGGTGGACAGAATCGACTTCGGCACCTGTCCGGACGCGGCACCGACGCGATCAGCCCGCGCGTGTACGGATGCCGCGGCGCGTCGAACAGATCCTTCACGGGTGCGTGCTCCGCGACGCGGCCCGCGTACATCACGAGCACGTCGTCGCAGAGCTCGGCGACGACGCCGAGGTCGTGCGTGATGAACAGCATCGCCATGCCGTGCTCTTTTTGCAGCGAGCGCAGCAGCTCGAGGATCTGGGCCTGCACCGTGACGTCGAGCGCCGTCGTCGGCTCGTCGGCGATCAGCACCTTCGGGCGGCCCGCGAGCGCCATCGCGATCATCACGCGCTGGCGCATGCCGCCCGAGAGCTGGTGCGGATATTCCTTGAGGCGCTGCACGGGTGCCGGGATGCCGACCTGCTCGAGCAGCTCGACCGCGCGCTTCTGCAGCGTCTGCTTGGTCGGCGCGCGGATCGTAGAGTCGCAGCGTCTCGAGCACCTGGCGGCCGATCGTGTGAACGGGGTTCAGCGCCGTCATCGGCTCTTGGAAGATCATGCCGATCTGGCGGCCGCGGAAACGCGCGCAGCTCGCGCGAGCTCAGCTGCCGTAAGATCGTGGCCGCCGAGCAGGATTCGGCCGCTTTCTACGACGCCCGCGGGGCGCGGCAGGAGCCCCATCACCGCGAGCGCGCTCACGGTCTTGCCGCAGCCCGATTCGCCGACGAGCCCGAGCGTCGCGCCGGCCTCGACCGCGAAGCTCACACGGTCGACGACGCGCTGATAGCCGTCCTCGGTCTCGAAGCCGCAGCTGAGCTCGTCTACTTGAAGGACGAAGTCGGCCACGGATCAGTTAACGTGCCAGGTCTCGTCGACGATCGTCACCGGCTGGAACGCGCGGCCCGCGTCGCGCGCCTCGAGCGTCTCCTTCTCACGTGCCTCGTCGATCCACGACAGCCCGAGCGAGAATCGGATCGACGATCAGTCCGTCGACGTGCGGGTGCCGTGCGCGTTCGGGCAGCTTCACCCAACGCCAATAAGCCTCGCGCGACGTACGGCATCTTGTACGACGGAATGTAGTCGGCCGCCGTCGTGGACGATCTCCTGCATCTGGTGCGAGAGTCGGAGCGCGTGTCGTCGAGATCCGATCGCGTTCTCGTAACTCATCGATGAGCTTGTCGAGCTCCTTGTCGTCCATATTGGTGATGTTGTTCGTCTGCGGCTTGTGCGCGTTGTCGGAGTGATAGTGCTCCCAGAACGACGGCGTGAGCTTCGTGCCGACGCCATCCATCACGATCTCGTGCTTCTTCTCGCTGAATTTGCGTGCCCCAGGTCGATGGCGTCGAGCAGCTGAAGATTCAGCTCGACGCCGGCCTTCTTCGCCTCCTCGCGCAGCAGAACGAGCTGCGGTGAGTGATCGGGCGCTCGCGTAGCTGACCCTGACCGCGAGTCGCTGCCGTCCTTGGTGCGGATTCCGTCGGGCCCGCGTTGCGTCCAACCGGCGTCGTTGAAGTACTCGATCGGCGTGCGCGAGGTCGAAGCCGCGGGCGCGACCGTGGGGCTCGAATAGTCGCCAATAGTAGCCGTCGTAGGGCCCGTTCAGCCGCGGTAGTCACCGCGCATGACGGTGCGCAGCACCGCGTCGTAGTTCATCGCATACGCAATGCCATAGCGGACGTTCTTGTCGCTCAAGAGCGGCACGTCCATGTTGAGCCACATGCCGCGCGCTTCGCGCGGCACGTCGTTGTAGAACTGGATCTTGTGGATATAGCCCTTGTCGAACGGCTCGCCCACGCCTTGTCGTACCAGCGGGTCGGTACGCCGAGGCTGTACGTGTCGAGCTCGCCGCGGAGGAAGTACTGCGAGCGCGACGTCTTCGTCGCGAATCACGTCGATTCGGATCTTGTCGAAGTTGAAACGGTTCTTGTTGTACTTGAGCTCGTCGCCCCACCAGTTTGCGGTGCGCTCGAACTCGATGAAGTGGCCTTTCTCGACACGCGCGATGTGATACGCGCCCGTCGTCGGCTCGAACCGCCAGTCGTAGCTCTTCACCCAATCCGCATCGAGCTTGTGAAAATGCCGCGGCTCGGGGGTCAGGCCGTACTCGTAGAGCATCTCGTCGGGCGGCTTCGGCGTCGCGGTCGATGACGGAGATCGTATAGTCGTCGTGCTTCGACGATGTCGACGATGTGCGTCGTGAAGTAATTCTTGCCGTACGGGTCGACGATGAACTCGGAGGTACGAAACTCGCGCGCGAAGACGTAATCGTCGGCCGTTACGGGCTCGCCGTCGGACCAGCGCGCGCGCGGGTCGAGCTTGAAGTAGACGGTCTTGCCGTCCGCGCCGAACGCCCAATGCGTCGCGAGCGACGGGATGAACTTCAGCGTGTTCGGCTGGAGGTCGAGAAGCGCGACGCTCATCGATCGCTTGATCGGGATGTAGTCGCCGTCGTTCGAATCGGGACCGTGCATTCGCAACGTCGCCGGGAAGCCGACGATGTACGAGCGAAACGTGCCGCCGCGCTTTGCGTCGGGCGAAGCGAATACGGGATCTTCGTCGTTCGTCAACCATACAAGCCCTTCGGGCAGGGGCACGCTCGGATAAGGGGGCGCATCCGCGACGAGGTGCGTGTCGCTCGCGACGACGACGTCCCCGGGCGGCGTCCCGGCCTCGTCGGCTGCGCCGTTCGTCGGCGGCGCATCGCTCGAGCACGCGGCGAGCGCGAGGAAGGCGGTGATGAGCGGCAGTGTGTTGCGCATGACTTCGACTCCGGGGGGCGTGAACTGACTCTACTCGTAATAGGTGAACTGTTTCGGATCAAATGCTTCGCGGATCGCTTCGCCGATGTACGTCGACCATCAATAGCACGAGCGACATCGCGGCGACCACGGAGCTCACGATCCAGGGCGCGCGCAGATTCGCCGTGCCCTGGCTCAGCAGCTCGCCCCAACTCGGAGTCGGCGGCGGTAGGCCGAAGCCGAGATAGTCGAGCGCGGTGAGGGCGGTGACGCCGCTCGCGATCGAGAACGGAACGAACGTGACGATCATCGAGATCGTATTCGGCAGAATGTGAACGAACACGATGCGGGTGTTGGTCGCGCCGAGTGCGCGTGCGGCGGAGACGTATTCGCGGGCTTTTTCTTTGTAGGTGGACGTGCGCATGTACCAGGTCATGCCCATCCAGCCGAAGATCACCATCGCGATCACGAGCGTCCAGAAATTCGGGACGATCACCGACGCGATGATCATGATGACATACAGAAACGGCACGTTTGACCAGATCTCGATCAGGCGTTGGAACACCAAGTCGAACGCGCCGCCCCAGAAGCCCATCGCGCAACCGAGCGCGATGCCGACGAAGTAGTTGCAGAGCAGCAGGATCACCGCAAAGGCCATCGCGAGACGGAAACCATAGACGAGCCGCGCGAGGATGTCGCGCCCCGTGATGTCGGTGCCGAGAATAATGCTTGTCGGCTACGCTCGGTGCATACGGGGGGAACGCATCGGTCTTGAAGTCAGTCTCGTACGGGCTGTACGGCACGAGCGGTAGCAGCACCCAATCGTTGCTATCGACATCCGTCGCATCCGCGGCGGCGCGCCGCTCGGCAAGTACTCTCGCGAGCTCGCGGTAGTTCGTCTCGTATTCATAGTCGAGCCCGAAGGTCGAGCCCGGAAGGTAGCCGGCGTAGGTCGGAAAGTAGTACTCGCCTTGATAGTGGACGACGAGCGCGCGACTGTTGACGAGCAACTCTGCGAGCAGGCTCGCGGCGAGCAGCGCGAGAATGATCGCTAGCGAGTAGTAGCCGCGCTTGATCGAGCGGAAGCGGCGCCATTGCATTCTGGTCTGCGGGTCTAACTGAAGGCGCATGCGCTCACTGCCCGAACTTCACGCGCGGATCGACGAGCGCGACGCAGATGTCGGAAAGGATGTTGCCGACCAGGAACAGCAGCGAGGCGATCACGAAGATTCCCATCACGACCGGATAGTCGCGCTCGACGACCGATTCGTAGCCGAGCAGGCCGAAGCCGTCGATGTTGTAGATCCGCTCGATCAGGAACGAGCCGGTCAAGATCACCGAGATGTTGTTGCCGAACGACGTCGCGATCGGAATCAAGCTATTGCGCACCGCGTGGCGCATCACGGCTTGGCGAAACGACAGACCCTTTGCGATCGCCGTGCGGACATAGTCGGCCGAAAGGTTGTCCATCAGCGAGTTCTTCATCATGAACGTCGTAACCGCGAAACTGCCGGCCATGTAGGAGAGAAGCGGCAGCACCGCGTGCGATCGTGACGTCTTGCACTTTGCCCCACGCGCTCAGGCGGGCGTAGTTCTCGCTCACGAATCCGCCGAGCGGAAACCATCCGAGCTGCGACGCAAAATAGGTGAGCAGTGCGATGCCTACGATGTAGCCGGGAATCGCGTAGCCGAGGAACACGAACCCCGACGACACATTGTCGAAGTGGCTGTTGTGACGGATCGCCTTCCAGATCCCCAGCGGAATGCAGACTAGCATAGGTCAGGATCAGCGTCGTGACGCCGTAGAAGATCGACACCGGGAAGCGCCGCTTGATCGCTTCCCAGACGGGCTCGTTGTAGCGCGTCGAACGGCCGAGATCGAGCACGAGGACTTTCTTCAGCCAATCCACGTAGCTCACGAACACCGGCTTGTCGAAACCGTAGTACACGCGCAGCTGCTGTAGCTGCGCTTCCGACAGCACGGTGCTTACGACGCCCCGCGCGGCAACCGGGCCTGCGCCACCGCCCGACAGCATCGCCTGGTTCAGTATCCGCTCGATCGGCCCGCCGGGCACGACGCGCGTGACCGCGAAGACGAGCACCGTAATACCCACGAAGGTGGGGATGATCAGCAGGAAGCGGCGGATGAAATAACTGGTCGTGCCCACGAGTCACAGAGACAACGAGATTCGGGCAAGTATCCCACGAAGCGCGCGGTTTTAGGCGCGGGGCGGCGCGATGGTTGAGAAATCGCCAGCTTGGCCGCCGCCCGCCGTTCGGCGTGGCGCGCGCGTCGCGCGGAGCTCGCGGGCTTGCGACCGCTGCGAGTTCGCGCTAACATCGCGCGCCTATGTCGGCCATCCTCTACTGCGGTAACCGCAACTACTCGTCTTGGTCGATCCGCGGCTCGCTGCTCGTGCGCCAGAGCGGTATCGAGTGCGTCGAGACCGTGATCCCGCTCGATACCGAAGAGGGCGCCGCGAAGATCGCGGCGGTGAGCCCGACCCGGCGCGTGCCCGTGCTGCACATCGACGGGCTCGTGATCTGGGACACGTTCGCGATTGCCGAATTCCTCCACGAGCGTGCTCCAGACGCAAGGATCTGGCCCGTCGAGCCGACGGCGCGGGCGCTCGCGCGCAGCGTGAGCGCCGAAATGCACTCGGGGTTCGGCGCGCTGCGCTCGCAGATGCCGATGGACATTCGCGGCAAGCACACGGTCCCGAGCACGCTGGAGCTGCAAAAGGATATCGAGCGGATCGAGGACATCTGGCGCGAGTGCCGTGCGCGAAACGCGCGCGGCGGCGACTACCTGTTCGGCGCGTGGTGCGCCGCCGATGCGATGTACGCCCCAGTCGTGAGCCGCTTTCGCAGCTACGGCGTGAAGCTGTCGCGCGGCGCGCAGCAATACGCGGACGCGGTCTGGAAGTGGCCCGCGCTCGTGAGCCTCGTGGCAGAGGCGGCGGCCGAGCCGTGGTCTCTGGCCTTGGACATTTGACGGCATGAGTGACGCCATCCGCCACCTGTCGCTCGCGGAGCTCGAAGCGGGCCTCGACGACCGCGGGATCAACGCGCACATCGTCTCGGCGGGCGACATGCGCGTCGGCGACGTCGTGCGCAAGATCTGATCGTTCTTCGCTCGCTGCTAAGCGCGCAGACAGTCGGCGAGCACGCGCGCGACGTGCACCGCTTCGCGCTGCGCGCCGTCGTGGATCTGATGCCTGCAGCTCGTGCCGTCGGCGACGATCACCGTGTCCGAGCCCGCGCCGCGCACGGCGGGCAGCAGCGTGAGCTCGGCCATCTGGAGCGACACGTCGACGTGCTTCGCCTGGTAGCCGAACGCGCCCGCCATACCGCAGCAGCTCGACGCGATCGTTTCGACGGCGAGCTCCGGCACGAGCTTCAGCGCCGCGACGACGCTGGGCATCGCACCGAACGCTTTTTGGTGGCAATGACCGTGCACGAGCGCGCGCGCGTAGGGCGCCTTGCGCAGCGGCAGCTGCAGTCGCCCGGCCCCGCGTTCGCGAACGAGGAATTCCTCGAACGTGAGCGCCGCGGCGGCCAGCGCGGCGCTGTCGGCGCCCGGCAGCAGCGTGCGGAACTCGTCGCGCAGCCCGAACAGGCACGACGGCTCGAGCCCGACGACCGGCGTACCGCGCGCGACGTGCGGTGCGAGCGCCGCGAGCGTGCGCGCGGCTTCGGCGCGTGCCTCGTCGACCATGCCCGTCGCGAGATACGTGCGCCCGCAGCACAGCGGCCGTCCGCCGTCGGCGGGTGCGGCGACCGTGACGCGGTAGCCGCCGGCCGCGAGCACGCGCAGCGCGGCGCGCAGATTCTCGGGCTCGAAGTACGTATTAAAGGTGTCGGCGAGCAGCACGACGTCCCGCGCGGGCGCAAGGTCCGTCGTGCGCGCCGCGACGTCCGCCGCGGGTGCCACGCCGGCCACGGCTTCGGCCGCCGCGAGCGGGGCTACTTCGCGTTGGCCGCGAAACCAGTCGGAGCGCCAGCGCGGCAGCGAGCGGCGCGCCGCGAATCCCGCGATCTTTTCGGAAAGCGCGGCCAACCCGGGGACTCGGTCGCGCAAGTTCATCAGCGGCGCGAGCTTCGCCGCGGTGCGCGCGTAGCGCGGGAGATGCGCGACGAGCTTGTCATGCAGTGAACGCGCGTGGCGCGTGTGGTAGTGGTGCAGAAACTCCACTTTCATCGCGGCCATGTCGACGCCGGTGGGGCATTCGCGCTTGCAGCCCTTGCACGATACGCAGAGCGCGAGCGTGTCGTAGAGCGCGGGCGACGCGAGCGCGTCGGGCCCGAGCTGCCCCGACAGCGCGAGCCGCAGCGAATTCGCGCGGCCGCGCGTCACGTGCTGCTCGTCGCGCGTCACGCGGTACGAGGGGCACATCGTGCCCGCGTCGAACTTGCGGCAGTGGCCGTTGTTGTTGCACATCTCGACCGCGGCCGCGAAGCCGCGGCCGCGGTTCTCCGCGCCGACCTCGTGCTCGGACCAGTCGAGCGCCGGCGCGAGCGGCAACGTGCGGTAGTCGGGCTTGAAGCGAAACAGCCGCCGGTCGTCCATCTTCGGCGGCGCGACGATCTTGCCGGGGTTCATCAAGCCCTTCGGATCGAACGCCTGCTTGAGCTCGCCGAAGGCGCGTGCGAGCCGCTCGCCGTACACGGGCGCGATCCACTCCGAGCGCACCAGGCCATCGCCGTGCTCGCCCGAGTAGCTGCCCTTGTACTCCTTCACCATCGCGCACGCTTCCTCGGCGATCGAGCGCATCTGCCGGGCGCCGTCTTCCGTGCGCATGTTGAGCACGGGACGAACGTGCAAGCAGCCGACGGACGCGTGCGCGTAGAACGTGCCGCGCGTGCCGTGCTTTTCGAACACGCGCGTGAGCCGATCCGTGTACTCCGCAAGATGCTCGAGCGGCACCGCGCAGTCCTCGATGAACGACACGGGCTTACCGTCGCCCTTCATCGACATCATGATGTTGAGCCCGGCCTTGCGGACCTCCCACACGTCGCGCTGCAGCTGAGGGTCGGCGATCTCGACGACGCTGCCGGGCAAGCCGAGGTCTCCCATCAGCTCCGTGAGCTCTCTGAGCTTCGCGATTTGGGGAGCCAAGTCGTCGCCCGCGAACTCCACCAAGAGGATGGCGTCGGGCGTTCCGCGGATCGTCTTGTCGACCGTCGTGCGGAACGTCGCGATGTCGCGCGACAAGTCGATCATCGTGCGGTCGACGAGCTCTACGGCAGTGGGTCCGAGCTTGATGATGAACTGCGTGAGGTCCATCGCCTGATAGAACGTCGGGAAGTGCACGATGCCGAGCGCTTTTTGCGTCGGCAGCGGGGACAGCTTGAGCTTGATCCTGCGGAAGTAGCCGAGCGTGCCTTCGGACCCGACCAGCAGGCTCGCCATGTTGAACGCGCCGTCCGAAGCCATATCGAGGTTGTAGCCCGCGACGCGCCGCTGCACCTGCGGTACGCGCGCGGCGATCTCGTCGCGCTCGCGCGCGTGAATCGCACGCACCGTCGTGACGAGCTCGCGATGGCGCCGGGCCGCCGCCGCGGAGCCCTGGCTCGGACCCTCCGACCCGTTCGCGCCGACCTCGCCGAACACGACGGTCTCGCCGGTCGAGAGCCAGGTCTCGGCCGCGAGCACGTTGTGCACCATGTTCCCATAGCGCATCGAGCGGGCGCCGCAGCTGTTGTTCGCCGTCATCCCGCCGATCGTCGCCTGCGCCGACGTCGACACGTCGACGGGATACCAGAGCCCGTGCTTCTTGAGCCGAGCATTGAGATCGTCGAGCACGATACCGGGCTCGACCCACGCGGTCCGTCGCTCGGCGTCGAGCTCGAGCAGGCCGTTGAGGTACTTGCTGGTGTCGAGGACGAGCGCGGCGCCGACCGTCTGGCCGCATTGCGAAGTGCCGGCACCGCGCGGCAGTAGAGGCACTCCGGCGTCCGCGGTGATCTCGAGCGCCCGCTGCGCGTCCGCGGTGTTGCGCGGCACGACGACGCCGAGCGGCTCGATCTGATAGATCGACGCATCGGTGGCGTAGCGTCCGCGTGAGTACGCGTCGAACAGCACTTCGCCCTCGAGCTCCCGGCGCAGTCGCGCCTCCAGGGAGGCGAGGGGCTGTTCGTGCATCTTGATGAAACTCGATTCGAAGAGGATTCGGCCGGGGGTGTATTGTATGCGCCGCCGAACGAAGAGTGCCCATGCCGATGAACCGAGAAGCGAAAAACGGCGCGCAGGTGTCCGTGCACACCGGCCGTCACTTCCTGCAGATCCCGGGTCCGACGAACGTGCCGGATCGTGTGCTGCGCGCGATGGCGCAGCCGACGATCGATCATCGCGGTCCGGAGTTCGGCGTGCTCGGCCGCGAGCTGCTGAGCGACGTGCGCGCCGTCTTCAAGACCAAACAACCGGTCGTGATCTTTCCCGCGTCGGGCACGGGCGCGTGGGAGGCGGCGCTCGTGAACACGCTGTCGACGGGCGATACGGTCCTCATGGCGGAGACCGGGCAGTTCGCGAGCCTTTGGGACCAAATGGCCAAGCGGCTCGGTCTCGTGACGGAGCTGCAGCCCACCGATTGGCGCCACGGCGCGGATCCCGCAGCGATCGAGGCACGGCTGCGCGCCGACACACGCCACGCGATCAAGGCCGTATGCGTGGTGCACAACGAGACGTCCACGGGGGTCGTGAGCCGGATCGCGGAGGTCCGCAAGGCGATCGATGCCGCGCGCCACCCCGCGCTCTTGCAGGTCGACACGATCTCCTCGCTCGCGTCGATCGACTACCGGATGGACGAGTGGGGCGTCGACGTCACGGTCGCGGGCTCGCAAAAAGGGCTGATGCTGCCGCCCGGGCTGAGCTTCAACGCCGTCTCGGAGAAGGCGCTCGCCGCGAGCAAGAACGCAAAGCTGCCGAGGGCGTTCTGGGGCTGGGACGACATGCTGAAGGCGAACAAGACCGGCTATTTTCCTTACACGCCGGCGACGAACCTGCTGTACGGCCTGCGCGAAGCGCTCGCGATGCTCGCGGAGGAGGGGCTCGAGAACGTGTTCGCGCGCCACACGCGCCACGGCGAAGCGACGCGCCGTGCGGTGCGTGCGTGGGGCCTCGAGGTGCTGAGCCTGAACCCGGCCGAGCACAGCGGCTCACTGACGGCCGTGGTGATGCCCGCGGGGCACGACGCCGACGCGCTGCGCGCGCGCATCCTCGAGGCCTTCGACATGTCGCTCGGCACGGGGCTCGGCAAGCTTGCGGGCAAGGTGTTCCGGATCGGCCACCTCGGTCACTTCAACGACCTCACGCTCGCGGGCACGCTCGCGGGCGTCGAGATGGGCTTGAAGCTCGCCCAAGTGCCGCACCAAGCGGGTGGGGTGCAGACGGCGCTCGACTTCCTCGCGGGTGCGGCGGGCGGCCGGGCATAGGGCTCCAGCGCAGGTGAGCCCGACCGAGGGTTGGAAGCGCGCTCCGGCGGTCGTTTGGGTTGGGTGCAGCATCTTGGGGTTCCGCCGAGCGGCGATGTAGTGGACGCATTGGCGTCGCGCGACTTTTGCTAGAATCCAAATTTGAGAATCCGGCCAGATTGCCCGTCGGGTGATCGCCAAGCCTCCCATCGAGCTCGTCCAAGAACGGTGCCGAGGATTGAAAGTGCAACCTCGTATCGCCCTTAGCGCCCGGAACAATGGCGCGCGAGCTCCCGTCGGAAAAATCGAGGCGCCCGAGGCGGTCGCTGATCGGCACTGTCGAGCCCGCACGTGGGGCGATTTGGGGCGTGCGATTCGGCGCGCGCAGCGCGACGCCGGCGTTGAGACGAGCTCTGTCGCTCGTTGCCGACACTTAGGCGTTGCCGCGTGGTTTCTGATGGGCCGACGAGTCAAAATAGGAAGTGACGCCGCCGGCAATTGCCGCGCGCGATCCGCAGGCCGCCACCGCTAGAACGAACAACACGAGCCATGGTTGTAGTCATGTCGTCGCGATTCTCGATACGGAGCGCCGGTTTCCGGACTGTAGACGAGGCCGATCACCGTTTTGTGCTTGGTACGGTTCGTGCTTGCTCGTTGGGCGTTCCCGTCTAGGTGAGCTCGATGCCCGCGCACAAATTAATTCTGCTCAGCATCGGCGCGGCGTTGCTTTCGTCGATTTCGCCGATTCCTGCTCAGGAGTCACCGGCTCCTGCTCAACCGGCGCCGATTCCTGCTCAAGAAAGGCCCGCCTCGCCGTTCAACCGCACCATTTTGGTCGGCCGAGCCGAGGAGCTCGCCAAGCAGGCCTTCGTCGAGCCCACGAAGCCGACCGGAAATAATTCCCCGGTCAAACTGACCGGCGAGCAGTATCGGGCGATCCACTTTCAGAAAGGCGCGTCGATCTGGGCGCATCAGGATCGGACGTTCACGATCGACTTGTTTCACCCGGGCTTCATCTATGAGACCCCGGTCAACATCAATATCGTCACGGACCTGGCGCGCCGAGTGCTGTTCGACAACCAGAAGTTCGAGTACGGCCCCGAGGTCACGACGGTGCCGACCGGCGAAGACCTCACGGGGTATTCGGGCTTCCGTGTGCGCGCGCCGATCAACCGGCCGGACTACCTCGACGAGTTTCTCGTGTTCCAGGGCGCGAGCTACTTCCGTGGCCTCGCGCGCGGCCAGACCTATGGGATCTCCGCGCGCGGTCTCGCCGTGCGCACGGCGCGGCCGGAGGGCGAGGAGTTTCCGGTCTTCACCGATTTCTGGATAGAGCGGCCTGCAAAGCAGGCGTCGTCGCTAGTGATTCACGCGCTGCTGCAGAGCCGGTCCGTGGTCGGCGCATACACCTTCAATGTCACGCCGGGCGACGAGACGGTGATCGACGTCGACGCGACGTTGTTCCCGCGGACCGAGCTCACGGCCTACGGTATCGCGCCGCTGACCTCGATGTTTCTGTTCGATCCGTCGGGTCGGAGCCGGTTCGACGATTTCCGCAACGCCGTGCACGACTCCGATGGGTTGCAAATCGTCACTGGCCGCGGCGAGCGCGTCTGGCGGCCGCTCGCGAATCCGCGGGCGCTGCAAGTGTCCGCATTTCTCGACGACAGCCCGCGCGGTTTCGGATTGCTGCAACGCAAGCGCAACTTCGCGGACTACGAGGATGCGGAGGCGCGCTTCGAGGAGCACCCGTCGCTGTGGGTCGAGCCGCGCGGCGAGTGGGGCAACGGCCACGTCGAGCTCGTCGAGATTCCGACTGACCGCGAGATCCACGACAACATCGTTGCGTACTGGCAGCCCGCGGCGCCGCTACCCGCGGGCAAGGGCACCGAGTTCTCGTATCGGCTCCGTTACACGGTCGAGCCGCTCGACGATTCGCTCGCGCGCGTCGTAGCGACGCGCTCGGGAATAGCGTTGACGTCCGCCGACCAACGCTCGTTCGTCATCGACTTCCTGGGTTCCGCGCCGCCGCCGGACGACCTCGAGATCACGGCGACGAGCTCGAGCGGTCCGATCCTCGACCCGCGAGGATCGTTCGTGACGGCGACCGGCGCCTATCGCGTGAGCTTCGAGCTCGCGCGGGAACGGGCCGACGTCGTTGAGCTCCGTGTGCTGCTCACGTCCAAGGGACAACCGTGGAGCGAGACGTGGCTGTATCGATGGAGCCGGTAACGTCCAGACAAGCCGCGGTGCCGCCGTTCTCGTTGCTCGAGATGGCGGACCAGGATTTCGAGCGCTACACGCGCAAGAACAAGATCGCGTGGCCGCGGTTCAAGACGCGGCTCGCGCGCTTGACCACTTTCGGCGGCGCGATGGCGCTCACGACGTACGCCGCGCGCGAGATGATCGCCGTCGTGTCCGTCGGCGGCGTGAGCGCGCTGCAAGGCGTGATGGTCGTGCTGTTCACGATCACCTTCGGCTGGATCGCGTTGTCGGCCGCCGCATCCATCGCCGGCGTCTTCTTCGGCGGTGTGCGGCGCAACGGCCGCTCGGATGCGCCGATCGAGCAGCGCACCGCGCTCGTGATGCCGATCCACAATGAAGATCCGGCACGCACGTTCGCGTCGCTTCAAGCGATGGCCGAAGCGCTCGCGGACCTCGGGCACGGGGGCAGCTTCGAGATCTTCGTGTTGTCGGACACCTCCAACCCGGCCGTCTACGTGCACGAGACCGCGGCGCTGCACGCGCTGCGCGACGCGCTCGGCGAGCGCATGCGGATCTGGTACCGGCGCCGCTCGGAGAACACGGGCAAGAAGGCGGGCAACCTGCGCGATTTCGTCACTCGCTGGGGCGGCCGGTACGATTTCATGATCGTGCTCGACGCGGACAGCATCCTGTCCGCAGACACGCTCGTGACGCTGGTGCGCGAGATGGTCGCCGACCCGAAGCTCGGTCTCCTGCAGACCGTTCCGCGGCTTTGCGGCGGCCACACGCTGTTCTCGCGCCTGCAGCAATTCGCAGGCGCGGTATACGGGCCGATCGTCGCGCGCGGAATGGCCGCATGGCAGGGCGACGACGGGAATTACTGGGGCCACAACGCGATCATCCGAGTTCGGGCGTTCGCGGCGGCGTGCGGGCTCCCGATCCTGCCCGGAAGAAAACCGTTCGGCGGAATGATCATGTCGCACGACTTCGTCGAAGCCGCGTTGTTGCGGCGCGCCGGCTGGTCGGTGCGCATGCTCCCGACGATCGGCGGCTCGTGGGAAGAGAGCCCGCCGTCGCTGCTCGACGTCGCGTCGCGCGACCGGCGTTGGGCGCAAGGCAACATGCAGCACCTCGCCGTCGTCGGCAGCGCGGGGTTCACGTGGCCGAACCGCGCGCACATGTGGATCGGTGTGATGAGCTACCTCGCGTCGCCGCTTTGGCTCTTGCTGATCGCCGTCGGTCTCGGCGTGACGGCGCACATCGCCACCGTTCAGTTCGAGTACTTCACCGACGAAGTGTCGCTGTTCCCGCGTTGGCCGCGGTTCGACACCGAGCGGATGATCGCGCTGTTCGTCGTGGCGATGGCGACGCTGCTCGCGCCGAAGATTCTCGGTTTACTGCGCGCCCTGATCACGCGCGAGCTCATTGGCCGCGTCGGGCTCGTCCGGCTCGTGCTAGGCGTCGTTGGCGAGACGATCCTGTCGGCGTTGTACGCGCCGATCATGATGCTGATTCAGACACGCCAGGTCTGGGAGATCCTGCGTGGCCAAGACTCGGGTTGGACTACGCAGAGCCGGCAGCGGGTCGGTCCGCGCTGGAGCATGTTGCTGCGACGGCACTGGCTGCACATGATCGCGGGCCTCGCCGTGGGCGCGGGCCTCATGTTCATCTCATTGCCGCTGCTCGTCTGGATGTCGCCCGCGCTGATAGGCCTCGTGCTCGCGCTGCCGTTATCGGCAGCGAGCGGCAGCGAGTTCTTCGCGAAGCTCTCGCGGATCTTCGGCTTCTTTTGGATCCCCGAGGAAGTCACGATCCCGACGGTGATCAGGCAACGCGACGTCATCGAGCGGCGAATCAGCCGCGCGATCGAGAACGTCACGCTCGAGCACTTGCTCGCGGACGAGGACGCGCGGCAGAGACATTTCGCGGCCGTGCTGCCGCGCCCGCCGGCGGCGCGCGGCAAGCCGGACGTCACGTTCATGACGGCGCGCGCCAAGGTCGCCGACGCGCGCAGCGCGCAGGAGGCCCTGAACTGGCTTGCTCCGCCCGAGCGTCTCGCCGTGCTGTCCGACCATGATCTCTTTCACGCGCTCGCTCGGCTCGCTGCCGGGGGCGAGCACACGCCGGATCGGCCCGCACTGCGCTCCGCCTAAACGACTCCCCAGCGGCTCGCATTTCCGAGCCAAGTCCGCGTCAAATGACGCTTGCGGCGCAACCGTTGGCGCTTACACTCTGCCTTGAGTCGAGGGGTTGGCGGCGGTTCGGCCGTGCAGGAGAAACGATGCGCTTGCGAGTTTTCTCGGTTTTTGCCGCGTGCTTGCTCGGCACCTCGTTCGCGGTTCACGGCGACGACACCATGCGCTGCGGCGGGGCGATCATCAAAGTCGGAATGATCGCCGGGGAGGTGCTCGCGAAATGCGGCGAGCCGAAGAGCAAGAACATCGAAGAGGTCCCGATTCGCGCACGCAATCCCAACGGCGCCGTCAATGTCGTCGGCACGGCCAAGGTCGAGACTTGGGTCTACGACCGCGGCTACGGCCAGTTCCCGGGCGAGCTCAAGTTCGAGGAAGGCAAGCTCAAATCGATCGAGTACCTCACCGGGCACTGACCCGCGAGCGCCCCCCGAGGACCGACTGGCGCGAGGCGCGGGATCGGATCCTCGCGGCGGCGCGTGCGGCCGTCTGCGCGCACTGCGTCGCGGCGGCGCTCCTCGGCGCCGCTCCGGCGTGCGCGCAGCAGAACCTGAGCTTCGAGGTGGGCGACTCGGCAACGCCGCTCGGGTGGAGCGCTCAGCGGATCGATGAGGTCGTGGCGATCGGTGAGATCGCGGTCGACGGCGCGGTGGCGGCCTCCGGCGCACGCAGCCTCAGGATCACGCAGCGCCGCGACGACGACTTCGTGCGCGTCGGGCAGCCGTTGTCTCTGGCCGCGATCGGGCCTGCTTCACCCGCTGCTACGCGCCGTGTTCGTCTTGCCGCTTCGATCCGCGCGCCCTCGCGCAGCTCGGAAGCGGCGTTGTGGCTCAGGATCTCCGGCGCCAAGGGCGTGCTGTTCGTCGATAGCCGCGGCGATGGGCGCGAACGGCCGGGGCTCGCCGACGGCGCGGCCGAGCCGGCGGCCGTGCTGACCGAGGAGGCGTCCGGACAATGGGTCCGCCGTGAGCTCGAGCTGCCGCTGCCCGACGACGCGAAGGAAGTCACGTTCGGCGCGGTGCTCCGGGGCGCGGGCACGGCATGGTTCGACGACTTCGCGATCGCAGTCGTCTCGGCGGGCGGCGCGGCGCCGTCCGCGGCTGCGACCGGCTATCTCGACGCGGCTCTCGCCGTCATGGAGCGTCACTCACTCAATCGGACTGCCATTGACTGGCCGGAGCTGCGCCGAGTCACGATGGCGCAGGCGCGCGGCGCCGTGACCATGGCCGACACTTATCCCGCGCTGCGCTACGCGCTCCGCGAGCTCGGCGATCGGCACAGCTATCTGCTCGCGCCCGGTCCCGCCGCTGCGTTGCTCGCGGCGCCCGTGTCGAATGCGCGCACGGGTCGCGCGGCGGTCGAGCCGGAAGCGGAGATGCTCTCCGGTCGGTTCGCATACTTGTCGGTCCCGGGCTTTGCAGGAGGCACGCCGTCCGATCAAGCTCGGTTCGCGGAGGCGTTGCAGGCCGATATAAGAGATCTCGATTTATCAAATACTTGTGGATGGATTCTCGACCTTCGTCTCAACACGGGAGGCAACCTCTGGCCGATGCTCGCAGGGCTCGGGCCGCTGCTTGGCGACGGCGAGCTCGCTGCGTCCGTCTACCCGGACGAATCGCGGCGCGCGATCTGGTACCGGCAGGGGCGCGCCGGCTTCGGAGACTACGTGCAGCTGCGCGTGGCGGCACCGCATGCGCTGCGCGCGACGAACGTGCCGCTCGCGGTGTTGATCGGCTCGCGCACGGCGAGCTCCGCGGAGGTGCTCGTCATGGCGCTGCGCGGACGGGCTCTCACCCGCACCTTCGGGGCGCCGACGCGCGGATTGAGCGCGGGGAATCGCACGTTCGAGCTTGCCGATCGCGCCGCTCTCGTGCTCACGGTCGCGGCCACGAGCGACCGCTCGGGCCGCGTCGACCTCGGGCCCATTGATCCCGAAGAACGCGTCGACGCGCGCGACGGCTCGGCGGCCGTCGCGGCCGCGATCGCGTGGCTGAAGACTCAGGAGCCCTGCCGCTGACACAATTGGGGGCATCCGAAGCTGCCCGTGGAAGCTGCCGATGCCCGAGCTGCAATTCGTAAGGCGGTTCGCCGGGATTCTCGACCTTGGACCGTTGGCCGTGAGCCTCGGGGTCGCGTTCATTCTCTCGGTCGCGGCGTTCGGATTCGCGCTGGGTATGCCGCTCGCGTATCTGCTCGTCGGCTGGGTGTGCTGGGTTCTCGGCAATTACTTCGTCGAGATCGTGGAGCACCGTGCCACCGGCGGTTCGGCTTGGCCCACGTTCTCTCTCGACACGATTGCGGCCGCACGGAGCCAGCTCGGGCTCGTGCTGCTCGCGCTCGGCGGCGCGGTGCTCGGTGCGAGCACCTGGCTCGAAGCTAGCGAGCACCCGGGCGCCGCCGCCGCCCTGACGGCGGTGGGGTTGATGTGCGGGCCGGCGATCGCCGCGTTGCTCGCGGTTACTCGGAGCATTCCGCGCGCGCTCGACCCGCGGGGAATCGTGAACACGATCGCGAAGTTCGGGCTCGACGACGCGCTGTGCGCGCTGCTCGGTCTTGGCGCGGGCGCGCTCGGCTGGGTCGCGTTCTCCCGCCGCGGGTTCGTGGAGCTTTCCATGGCCGCCTACGCGTTCCTCGTGGTCGCGTTCGTCATCGGCAGCGTCGTGTACGACCGCCGTCTCAAGCTCGGCGTGCACGCGCCGCGCTCACCGGAAGCGCGGCTCGAAGCCGAACGACAGCGGCTCGAGCGCGCCCGGCGCGCGGCCCTCGACCATGCATACGGCATCGCCTCCGGTGGCGGCGTCGCACGCAGCCTCACGCATATCGCGAGTTACGTTGCCACCGAAAGCGATCCGCTCGCGGCGCGGCTGTGGATGTTTCAGGAAGTGACGCGTTGGGAGGACGGCCGACCCGCGCTCGAGCTCGGGATTCAACTCGCGGCCGACCTGAATGCCGTCGGCCGCGCCGCGGAAGCCGCCAAGGTGCTCGTCACTTGTCGCTACCTCGAGGACCGGCTGCGTGCCGTGGGAGTCGGCGGACAGCGACGACACTGACGCCGTCGGCCGCTCGCGGTCGTGGGGGCCACGGCGTGTAGAATGCGCGATCGAGCGGCGGCCGAACACCTCAAGGATCCTGATGCAGAGTCATGACGACGGAGGAGGTCCGGAAAACACGAAACCACCGCTGCCCGCCCGAACTTCCGAAGTACTGCGAGAGCTCGCCTACGGTGAGGGCGAGCGTGTGACCTTTCGCGAAGTCCTTCTCGGCCTGCGGCACCGCGCGTTCGGCTTCACGATGCTGATCTTTGCGCTGCCGTGCGCGCTGCCGATGCCGCCCGGCGTCCCGACCATCTGCGGCATCGCGCTCGCGATCATCGCCCTCAACCTGATCATGGTTCGCCGCCGCCTGTGGCTGCCGGGCGCGCTCGCGGACAAGAGCATCGCGCGCGCGGATCTGCGCCGCGTCGTCGATCGCGCGCTGCCGTTGATGCAGCGGCTCGAGCGCGTGTGCCGGCCGCGGCTCGCGCTGCTCACGGAGCCGATCGGCAAGGTGCTCATCGGCGTCGTCGTGCTCGTGCTCGGGTTCGTGATGATTTTGCCGATTCCGTTCCTCGGCAACATGCCGCCGGGGGCGGCCGCCGCCGTGATCGCGATCGGTGTCATCGAGCGCGACGGCCTCATCGTGTTGATCGGGCTCGTGGTCTCGGTCGCGGCGATCGCCCTTGCGGGGGCCGCGACGTGGGCCGCGATCCTCGCGATGATCGATTTCTTCGCGTCGCGCTAGGCGAGCTACGAGAAGCTGTCGAACAGCTCCTCTTGGCGCCGGCGCAAGGCTGGGTCCGGTAACCGCCCGAGCGCCGCGGCAAAGTTGTCGCGAACGTGCGCTTCGCGGCGCGTGCCGGGGATCGCGCACGTGACGGCCGGGTGCGCGACGATATATTTCAGAAAGAATTGTCCCCAGCTCGCGCAGTCGAACTCCGCGGCCCAGTCGGGGAGGGGCCGGGTACCCACGCGGTCGAAGGCGCTGCCCCGCCCGAACGGTAAATTCACGAGCACGCCGAGGCCACGCTCCGCCGCGAGCGGCAGGAGGCGTTCGCCGGCGCTGCGGTCATCGAGCGAATAGTTCACTTGGATGAAGTCGAGCTGCTCGGCGCGCATCGCGCGCTCGAGGTCGGCGTATTGATTCTCCGTCGAGATCGTGACGCCGATGTAGCGTATGCGGCCCGCCGCCTTCCATTCGCGCAGCACGGCGAGCTCGTTCGCGAGGTTCACCAGATTGTGCACCTGCATCAGATCGAGCTTCTCGACATGGAGCCGGTCGAGAGACTGCTGCACGCCTGCGGCGCCGACGACGCGGCTCGTGAGGTCCGTCTTCGACGCAATGAAGAGCTGCTCGCGGATGCCGAGCTCCGCGACGAGGTCGCCGATGACCGACTCGGAGCTGCCGTATACCGCGGCGGTATCGATGATCTTCCCGCCGAGCTCCGCGAACAACTTCAACGTCGCTCGCAGCGGAACTCGCTCCGCGGAGTTGTTCCCGACGCCATAGCGGTTGGTGCCGATGCCGATCGGCGGCACGCGCTCGCCGGTCGAAGGGATCGTCTTTTCGATCAATCGCTGCGCCGCGGGAGCCGGTTGCGCGAGCACGCTCGCTCCTCCGAAGAGCGCCGCCGCGCCGATGCTGGTGCCGCTTTCGAGGATCGATCGTCGCGTGACTCGCATGGGAACCTGCCGTGAAGCCTTGCCGGGTACACGACGGCGATACTGCCGAGCGTCCCGGCAGTCTTCAAGCGAAAAAAAGTGTCAGGCCCGAAAGGGCCTGGATCAGTCTGCCGAGCGCGCCAAGAGCGCGTCGACTTCCTTCTCGCTTTCTAGCCAATCTGCGACCGCGTCGCCACCCTCGAACCCGCGCCGCTCTGCGCGCCGGTAGGCGGATTCCGCGATCATCGCCTGGCGCTGCTCGGCCGAAACCGTCGGGATGTTGGCCGTCGCGCGGCTCGCGCGGCCGCTCCCCTGATCGCTTTCGGAGCCGGGCGTTCGGGTGCGCTTGGATCGGGACGTGGACAGGCTGCTCATGGTGGTCGCTCCTTCGGTTACCAATGATCATTTGCTGAGTTAGCGAATTGAGAGTAGCGCAATCCAGTGACGGGAGTGTGACGTGTTTCAGTCCCCGCTCGACCCTGCCGATGTAGTCTTTTTGGCGCTCCGAGTGTGTCGGTTGTGAACGACACGTTGGTGTTCTACGCTCCGCTGTGCTAGATAGAACATTGGTCATAATCAGCGCGCAAACTATTGGGACAGGACAGATTAACTAACCCTGGGGGTCAGTATGTTCGAGATGGGAAAGAAAGGCGGTCCGGACAAGCCGGTCGAGACGTCGATGCAGCGGTCGGACGCGGGGCCCTCGCGGCCCGAGAGCAGTGCGCCGCGGTCTAGCACGAGCAGCGGCGGCCATGCGGTCATCGGCGCGTCGATCCACATCGACGGCGACGTGCGCGGCGAAGAGGATCTTCTGATCGAAGGCGAGGTGAACGGCACCGTTCAGCTCAAGAACAACAGTCTCACGATCGGGCCGCAGGGCAAGGTTCGTGCGGACGTCTATGCGCACTCGGTGTACGTGGACGGCTACCTCGAGGGCGACCTCTATGGCTCCGAGCGCGTCCACATCCGCAAGAGCGCGCAAGTGCGCGGCAACGTGACCTCGCCGCGCGTGAGCCTCGAGGACGGCGCGAAGTTCAAGGGCTCGATCGAGATGGATCCGCAGGCGGTCCAGGCCTCGACGGCGAGTCGCGGCGCCCAAAAGCCCGCGGTCTCGACCAACGGCAAGCCCACAGGGGCACCGAGCGCCCCGAAGTTCGATAGTCCCGCCAAGCCCGAGGCCTCAGTCGTCAAGAGCGCGGGCTGACGTGGCGCGGCCGGCTAGTACGATGGCTGCCCAGACACGCGGCAGCGCTCCCAGCGCACCCGGTCCCGTGACGGGATCGCCCGAGGCTCTCAACGCGCCGCTGTTCCACTCGCTCGTGGACCGGCTCGGAGACGGCGGGCGGTTCGTGGTGCTCGACCTCGGCGCGGCGCGCACGGAGACCGTGCGCCTGCTGATCGGGCACCGCTGCCGGCTCGATATCGCCGATCTGGCCGACTCCATCGATACGTTGAATGCCGAGGAGAGCCCGCGGCGACTGCGCGAGCTTGCCGAGGCCGCATTGCCCGCGCGGCGGCGCGAGTCGACGGACCTGATCTTCTGCTGGGATCTGATCAATTATCTGAAGCGCCCGGCCCTCACGGCGGTAATGGAAGCGATCGCGATTCGCAGCCGCCCAGGTTCGCTCGCGCACGCGCTCGTCTATTACTCCGCGCGCCGGATGCCCCAGAGTCCGACCACGTTCGTGCCGATCGACGAGCAGCGAATCGCGAATATCGGGGCGCCGCAGCCCGAGCGCGACGCACCGCGCTATTCGCCCGAGGATCTCGCGATTTGCATGCCGCGCTATGCCGTAGACCGCGCGCGGCTGCTGAAGAACGGCATGCAGGAGTTCCTCTTCCGGCTCTAGTGCGAGTCCGCGAGCGTCGTGTCCTTCTCGGCCGCAAGGCGGCCGGCGGGGCGCAAAGAACTATTACTCCTCGAGCGGGGCGCGTTGGCCCCGCGCCCTTGCGTTGGCTATAGTGCGCACGATGAGACGCAAGGCACCGAAAGGCTATTACGTTGACGGCAAATTCGTGGCCCGCGGGAGCGCGGAGGACGTGCCGGCGGATGGCGGCGCGCCGAGCCGCACGGCGCGCAAGAAGGCGAGCGAGGATCTGCAGAGCCTCGGCGAGGAGTTGCTGTCGTTGCGGGCGGCTCCGCTCGACGAGCTGCAGTTGCCCGAAAAGCTACGGGACGCGATCGGCGAGGCGCAACGCCTCACGAATTTCGGGGCGAAACGTCGCCTGTTGCAGTTCATCGGCAAGCTGATGCGCGGGCTCGAACCCGAGGTGCTCGATTCCGTGCGGGACGCGCTCGCCAAGGGGCAGCCGTCGCGCGGAGCGGAGTCCGCGCGGCTAATAGTGCGGCGGAACCTCGTCCACGGGGTTGCCTGCCGGCTCGGCAGGCGCAGCCTCCGTCAACCGCGCAATCAACTGACGTCACCCGGAGCTCGAGCTGCGCGATCTGTTGCTGCTGCCGATAGATCTCGTCGCTGAGCTCGAGGATCGATTGATCTTGCAGCGCCAGCCGGGATTCGAGATCGTCGATGCGCGCTTCACTGTCAGTGCTTGGCCGTGTCATCGTGTCGCTGCTTGCCGTGATTGCCCGTCCGACGAGGCGGGCCTTTACTATGCCACGATCACGCGGTATCGCCGGGTGGTTCCGGCGCGTGAGTTTCGCTATCGTTCGCCGCCCGCACGAGTCGCGCCCGACCGGCGCTGGTCGCGGGACACCGTAAGTTAAGGAACACGAGGAGACTTGAGATGGCTCAACAACAATGGAACGCGCCGCCGGAGATGCAGATCGACGTGGCGAAGAACTACTCGGTATCGATCGTCACGAATCGCGGCACGATCGAGCTCGAGCTGTATCCGCAGCACGCGCCGAAGACGGTGAACAACTTCGTGTTCCTGGCGGGGCAGGGCTTCTACGACGGCGTGCAGTTTCATCGCGTGATCGCGGACTTCATGATTCAGACAGGCGACCCGACCGGCACCGGCCGCGGCGGCCCCGGCTACAAGTTCGTCGACGAGTGCAAAGGTAACCCGCTCAAGCACGAGCGTTGCGTCATCTCGATGGCAAACGCGGGCCCGAACACGAACGGGAGCCAGTTCTTCATCACCCATACCGCGACGCCGCATCTGAACGGCAAGCACACGGTGTTCGGCAAGGTGAAGAAGGGTCAGGACGTCGTCGACGCGATCGAGCAGGGCGACGTGATGACCAGCGTGAAGGTCGCCGACTAGGGTAGCGACCAGTCGCATCTGCCGTCCGTTGGTGGCAAGGTTGGCGGCGCGGAGCCCCCGTCTGATCAACTGCGAAGAGCGAGTCGGCTCTGCGGGGGCTGCGAGAAACGTAACATGGCGCGCGCGCTCGGCGCGGCGCCGAGTAGATTGGCTCGGAGGGGGATCATGGACTCGAAAAAACTGCCTACGATCGCGCTGAGTTTCTTCGCTGCACTGCTCGTCTCGGCTCACAGCGAGGCCCAGGCGCCGCAAGCGCCCGCGGCGGCGCAGACGGGACCCGGAGTGCAAGCGCTGCGGGACTCGAAGTACCCGGCTTATCTCGCGAGCAACTGCAAGAATCCGCCGGCCCCCGCCGCTGCGCCCCCGGCCCGGCCGCCGGCAGCCGGCCCTCCCGAGCACCGCGAATACAAAGTCGCGGAAATCGCCGGAGTGATCGCCGCGGGACAGACATGGAAAACGGTCTGGACCGGCACCGGCAACAACGCCGACGGCCCCGTCGCGACGCCCGACGGCGGCATGCTGTTCGCGCAGAACACCGACAGCAAGATCCTGAAGCTCGATCGCGACGGCAAGGCTTCGTACCCGTACTCCGGCACGAGCACGAGCGGCTCTCTCGCGATGAGCAAGAACGGCACGCTGTTCGTCCTGCAGCGCGCGCTGCCCCAGGAAATCTGGCAGCTCGAGCCGAAGCGGCAACGCTTGGTCAGCACGTACAAGGGCGAGCCGATCGATTGCGCGGGCGGGCTGCTCAACGACATGACGGCCGACAGCAAAGGCGGCGTCTACTTCACGAAGGGCGGCGTCTACCACTCGGACGCGAAGGGTGCGGTGACTCAGTACGGCACGCTCGCGGGCGCCAACGGCATCATCCTGAGCCCGGACGAAAAGACGCTGTACGTGACCGGCCGGCTGCCGAGCACGCCGACCGAGGCTCCCGCTCCGGGCGCCCCGCGGCCGGGCGGGCTCGTAGCCTATGACGTGCAGTCCGACGGATCGCTTACCAACGAGCGGCAGTTCGCGCTCGTGGGCGCGGACGGCAGCGCGGTCGACGAGCAGGGGCGCATCTACTCGACCGGCGGCGGCGGCGTGCAGGTCATCGACAAGGACGGCAAGTTCCTCGGCGAGATTCCGTCGCCTCTGCCGCTGATCACGGTCGCCTTCAGCGGTCCCGACAAGAAGACCCTGTACGGCGTCGCCAATACGCAGCAGTTCGTCGAGATCTTCACGATTCAAATGATCGCGCAGGGTTACAAGGGCAGGGCGAAGTAATAGGGTTCCGTCAGTCGACCCTGAACCGATTCGTTTTCTGCCGCTCCGAGCGGCACGAGGTGAGGTCATGAAAACGGGAATCCTTGCGGCGCTCACGGGTGTGCTCGCCGCGTCGGTGTGCGTTGCGCAACCGAGCGCGCCGGCAGCGGGTGCCGCGCCCGCGGTCGCGCCAATGGCGCTCACCACGACCGGCTGGATGGACGGCGACGTCATTCCCGCGAAGTACACGCAGGCCGTCCCGAGTCCGGTGTCTCCGGCGTTGACCTGGACGAACGTTCCGGCCGGCACGCAGAGCTTCGTTTTGCATTTCCACGATCCGGATGTGTCGAAGGACAAGACGACCGGCGATCAGGTCCACTGGCTCATGTGGAACATGCCGCCGACGTTGACGGGCTTGCCGGAGAACGTCCCGATGGGTCCGCAGCTGCCGGACGGGAGCCGACAGATCAGCGCGTCGGGCGCGACGTATCGCGGTCCTGGTGCGCCGGCCACGGGCCCGTATCATCACTACACGTTCGAGATCTACGCGCTCGACATCAAGCTCGACTCGATTCAGCCCGCGGCGAACGAGCTCGAGACGCGCACGAAAGTGCTCGCGGCGATGCAAGGCCACGTGATCGGCAAGGCCGTGATGTTCGGGTTGTTCCGCCGGCCGCCCGCGCAATAGTCACGGCGTCGGTGGTCTCAAGACCGTGGCGACCTCAATCGTGCGCTGCTGCAGGCTCGAGCAGAGCTTCGAGTAGGTCTGACATTCGCACCTGCGCGAACGCGATGCCGGAATCGGAGAACCCGTACGGCATCACGAGCTCGCCCTGGTGCACGATGGCGCCGCAGGTATACACGACGTTCGGCACGTAACCTTCCCGTTCGCTGTCATCGGGCTCGATGAGCGGCGACGACAAATGCGCGATCACGCGTGCGGGATGCTCGAGGTCCAGGAGCATCGCGCCGATCGCGTAGCGGCGCATCGGACCGACGCCGTGCGTGAGCACCAGCCAGCCGGCCGGCGTTTCTATGGGCGACCCACAGTTTCCTACCTGCAGCAGCTCCCAAGGATGCTGCGGGCGGTACAACTCGGCGAGATCGTCCCAGTGATGCACGTCGTGCGACGTCGAAAGATGGAGATTCTCGCGGTCTCTGCGCGAGAGCATGACGTACTTGCCGCCGATCCGGCGCGGGAACAGCGCCATGCCTTTGTTCTGCGCCGCCGCACCGGTCAACGTCGAGATCCTGAACCGCACGAAGTCTTCGGTCTCGATGAGCTGGGGCAAGATCGAGAACCCGTCATAAGCCGTGTAGGTGGCGTAATAATTCGTGCTGTCGTCGGTTCCCGTGAACTGCACGAAGCGTGCGTCTTCCATGCCTCGCGTCTCGTTCGGACCGGCGGGAAAGATGACGCGCTCGTTGAGGCTCGAGTCCGCTGGGAAGGTCGTCACATAGTTCGACGACGCCAAGACGCGAATGATCTTGGCGGTTTCGAACCAGACCGCGGGAGCCGGACCGTGTGCTTCACGCGCGGCCAACGATGCCTCGAGCTCGTCGACCGTGAACTGGTCGCCGAGTCGGCTCAGGACCCTCGAAGACAAATCGTTGATCGCGCCGAGCTCCTGTAGCTTCGCGCTGAAACGCCGCTTGTCGAAGTGACTCGGCGAAGCGCGGCTGCCCCCGACCAGGTACGAGCCAGGCTGGTCGACCTTGATATCCCCATCGGCGTACAGCACTCCGGAACGGAATTCGATCGACGACAGGTGGCCTTCGCCAACCGCGCGGAGGCTCATCACGAATCGCTTCGCGCCGCTCGGGAGCCCGTCCTGATCGGGCGCCGGCACGATCGACGGGTTGAAGAGTGCCGCGGCTTCGATCGCGTACTCATGCGTGAAGTACGCACCGATCAGGAGGCGCCGATCGATCGACAGATCTGCGGCGCCCGGGACAAGGTGCGCGACGGCCTCGAAATTCAGGTCGAAGGTGCGCTTCAGGTCACGGTGGCGTGCTTCGAAGTTCCGCGCGATCTGGGCGTTCAGCGCTTTTACATCCTCTTCGGGGATGGCTAGCACGCGCGTCATCAACAGATTCGCGCGCGATACGCCAGGCAACGCGACTTCGTCGCCGGGCAGGTACGGCTTGGCGAGGACGCGGCGTGCGTCCGGCAACAGCCGATGCGCGGTACGCCTAATTCGTATCGATTGCATTGCGACCGGCGGGTGCGTCCTGCGCGCCTGGTTCGAATCCGTTGCCGTCGACCTCCAGCATCTCGAGCAAGGCCATGAGGAAGCAGACGGTGCTCTCGGCGCCTTGATTCTGACTGACCTGTGTCACGCCTATCCCGTCGCGGCAGCCGCCGGTCGAGAAGTCGTACACCGGTTGTCCGAGCCGGTTGGCGCCGAGGAACCACGCGAAGGCATCGCGCATGCGGCGTAAATAGCGCGTGTCCTTGGTCACCGAGTGCGCGCAGCTGAACGCGAGCACGAGCGCTGTCGCGTCGATGGCCTGTTCGTCGGTATGCGCCATCTCGCCACCGAGGCTATGCCAGCCCGTATTGCCGACGAGCTGCAAGTGATCTCCGTCGAAGCACACGTCCTCGAGGAAATCGAGCGACTCGCGCGCAGCGCGGAGCATCGTTTGCTCGCCGGTCACGGAGTAAGCGGAGAAAAGCGCGAATGGCAGGAGCGCGTTGTCGTAAGTGAGTCTGGATTCGAACCAGCGCCAATCTTCCGTGGCGTGGGAGTGATAGATGTCTACCAGTTTCACGGCCAGGCCGTGGAGCATCGCGCGCTCCTCCGCCTTACCCGGTTCTGCAGCGAGCACGCTCGCGAGGCCGAGAATGGTTTGAGCCGTGCCGCGTGGTCCAAGCTCCCGTGAATGCGGCAGTGCGCGCGCGAGCATGTCGCGAGCCAACTGCCGGCAGCCTTCGTTCGCCGCGAGCGTCGCCGTCACGCCGAGCGCCCAAATCGCACGCCCGATGCAATCGTCGGACGCGGGCGCCGTGTCGAGGGCGCGTTCGTAGCTCATGAAGTTGCAGAACGTGCCGTCCGGCCGCTGCGATCCATGCAAGTAGCTGAGATAGCGGGTGACTAGCGCGCGAGTATCCGCGCCGCCTTGTATCCGATCCGCATGCACCGCCACGATCAGCGCGCGCGCGTTGTCGTCTACACAATAACCCGTGTGCCGCGCAGGCACGCTGTAAGCGGCGTGTTGAATGATGCCGGTGTCATCCGTCATGCGCAGGAGGTGGTCGAGACACAGCTCGGGCAAGCTGCTCACGGCCAACGCCTTGGGGGCGTCGTGCGGGACGTGCTCGAGCTCGGCTGTGTGAACCGCGGAGCGAAGCATCTCGAAATACGCGTCGCCGATGATCGGCCACGCCATCGAGTGCCCGAACGCGGCTGCCGCGCTTCGCACCCGCCGGAGCTTCTCCGGTGAGCTGAACAACTCGAGCAACGTACGGCTCAAAGCCTCGTGATCCTTGAACGGAAACAAGCAGCCGCGGCCGGCCGAGAGCAACTCCTCGGCGTGCCAGTACGGCGTCGATACGACGGCTGCGCCCGCGCCCATCGCGTAGGACAGCGCACCGCTCGTCACTTGTGCCTCGTTGAGGTAGGGGCTCACGAACACATCGGCCGCTTGCAGATACTTGCGTAACTCCTCGGCAGAGACGAACTGTCCTCGAAAGACCACGTGCTCCCGCACGCCGAGCTTTTCCGCCTCGAGCTCGAGCAGCGTCCGATAGGCTTCGCCATCGCGGCGTATTACCGCCGGATGAGTAGCGCCGACCACGAAGTAGACGACGTCTGGGAAACGCCGGACAACCTCCGGGAGAGCTCGAATCACGGTTTCGATGCCCTTGTTGGGGCTCAGCAAGCCGAACGTGAGCAGAAGCTGTCGACCGGCGACACCGAACTCGGCTTTTAGCGCGCGTTGATCGCATTGCTCATCCATCACGGGAATGCCGTGCGGAATGATTCGCACCTTCGAGCCGCGGACGCCGTATGAGCTTTCGAGTAGCGCGTTCGCGATCCGGCTCATCACGACGATCTGTGCGCAGAGCTCGGACAGCTTCCGCACGATTGCGGCTTGGTTCTGCGACGGCTGCTTGAGAACGGTGTGAAGCGTCACTACGGCAGGCACCCGCAGCGCAGCAATGAAATCGAGAATGTAGCCGCCGTCGTCGCCGCCGAATATTCCATACTCGTGTTGAATGCAGACCAGGCGCACGTCGCTGAAATTGACGAACTCCGCGGCGCGGACGTAGTCCGCTTTCACGTTCTGCCTGATCTCGAACTTGACCTCGGCGGGGTATTCGTACTTCCCCGAGGGCTCCGTCACGGCCAGCACCATCGGCAGCACGCGCTCGTCGTGCGCCGCGACCGAGTGCGCAAGGTCGGCGGTGAAAGTGGCGATTCCACAGCGACGCGGAGCGTATGTGCCGACGAATGCGACTGAGATTGCGGGGGAGATCGTTGTATCGCGAGATTCCTGCATCAGGAGCTCGGCGTTTGCCTGCAGCGGTCGTCGCGAGTAGTGGTGCGCCGGAGTGTTTGGAATCGCTGGCATCTACGGTCAGCCTACACGTCAAGGCACCAATCACCTACCTTTCTTTTCCGACTCGATTTCAAGCGCGCGTCGTGATGCTCGACGCTGTCCCGAGTGAGGCGAATACCGTCGCGATACCTCAGTGCGCTAGCGCTCAGACTCGCGCGCACCAACGTCGCATCGTCCCCCGCCGGTGAGCCGGCACGATCGACGAGCGCTCACTTTCAGCGCGAATAAGAAATGCGGTAGATCACGTCCCCGTCGTCGTCGCCGAGAAGCAGCGAGCCGTCGCTCGCGACCGTGACGCCTGAAGGCCGCGCCCAGGGCTTGCCGTCCGGCGTGATGAAGCCGACGAGAAAGTCGACGTATTCGCCGGTCGGGACGCCGTTCTCGATCGGCACGCGCACGATCTTGTGCCCCGTACGGTTCGCTCGATTCCACGAGCCGTGAAACACGGCGAACGCGTCGCCCACGTACTCGGCCGGAAACGCCGAGCGGCCCGAGGTCGCGTATAGAACGTGAAACCGACCGCGGCCGAGTGCGCTTGGTACGGCACGTCGGGCGTGGTCGTCTTACCCGCGAGATCCGGCCGCGCGTTCTTGTGCCGCGGGTCCTCGTGGTCGCCCATGTAGTACCAGGGCCAACCGTAGAACGCCCCGGCCTTCACGCGCGTCGAGTAGTCGGGAACGAGATTGTCGCCGAGCGCGTCGCGCTCGTTCACCGTGCACCATAGGTCGCCGCTGCCGGGTTGAATGGCGAGCGCGACGCAATTGCGAATGCCCGTCGCGAATGCCTTGCCGGGATTGTTCGAGCCGACGTCGAAGACGAGCACGTCGGCGCGATTCGCCTCGTCGCCCCACGCGGCGCCGAGCCCGTGGTCGGCTTCCCAGGATTTGATTTCGGCAGGGCTCTTCTTCGGCAGGTCTTCCGCTACGTTCGACAGCGATCCGACGGAAATGAACATGCGCTTCCCGTCCGGAGAGAACACGAGATCGCGCGTGTAGTGGCCCATCGTCGTCGAAGCGAGTTCCCGAACGACCACTTCGGGCGCGCCTGTCGACTTCGATTCGCCGACCTTGTACGGATAGCGCACGACGCGATTGTTCTCGGCGACGTACAGCCACTGCGGCTGCTCGCCGGCCGGGAAAAACTGCATTCCGAACGGTTGCTTCAGCCCGTCGGCGAAGGTCGCCGAGCTCGCGACGCTCGCTCCGTCCGCCGACGGCCGCAGCACTTTGATGCGGCCCTGCTGCGTCTCCGTTACGAAGATGTCTCCGTTCGGGGCGACGCGCATCACGCGCGGCCCGTCCACGTCGCGCGTGAACACGTCGATCTTGAACCCGGGCGGGAGGCGGAGCGTCGCGCCGTCGGGTTTGGGAACGATGCGCGGGAAGTCCCGCGCAGACTCCGTCGCGAAAGGCGCGGGCAGTGCCGCTACGTCGATGCGATGAACGCGGCCCGGCGCGTCGTCCTTCCAGTCCGGCCCGGACGGCTGTGCGCCAGTCACGTTCGGAACGAACGCAGCCGCTGAAAACAAGAACATCGCCGCAGCGATTGCGAGACGTTGAGTCGGCATATTTCGTCCTCTGTTGTAATGGTTCATGCGCCGAAGCGCGTCATGTCCCCGTCGGTCGCCGCGCTCGACACTGGAGACTCCCATATCTCTATCAGCGCGGATGCAGCCAGGTCGGCAGGAACGAGTATGGGTCGGCCGCCGATTTGGCCGAGTAGGCCACGCCATTCTTGTCGAGCAATGCTTGGAATTTGCCCGCACGCCACGAATCGAACGCATCCGTGCAGCCGCCGATGAACTCGCCGCCCACGAAAATCTGCGGAATCGTTTTCCAGGTGGTTCTTGCCGTGAGCGCGGCCCGCACCTGTGCGCCCCAATCGTTGCGTTGATACTCGACCGAGTCGATATCCACCGACCGGTACTTGATGCCGTAGGCGGCGAACATCCGGCGCACCGACCAACAGAACTCACACCACTCGAGCGCGAACATGACGACCGGTTGCTTGTCGTCGCTCGTTACCTGGCTCAAGAAATCGGCCGCCGCGGGCGTGACCACCGGGGGTGCTTCGGGTGTCGTTGGTTTCGGCTTTGCCGCGGCGGGCGGGGGCGCGTCGAACCGATAGCGCGGCGTCGAGCGCGAGATCTCGATCTCGTCCTGCGTCATGTCGGCCGGTATGTCTGCGAACAGAGGCGTGCTGAGATAGCGCTCGCCCGTGTCGGGCAGCATGCAGAGGATGTGGGCGCCGGCGGCCGCGGATTCGGCGACCTCCAACGCTCCGGCGAGCGTGGCTCCCGAGGACGTGCCGACGAAGATACCCTCGAGCCGCGCGAGCTCCTGCGACAGACGCAGCGCTGCCGTGCCGGACACGGGCAGCACGCGGTCGAACAGCTTCGCGTTGACGGCGTCCTCGGTGAGCTTCGGAATGAAATCGGGCGACCAGCCCTGCATCAGATGCGGCCGAAAGCTCGGATGGCTCGATGAGGGCGTGCCGTCGCTCGTCCGGCTTTGCGGCACACCGCTCGACAGCATCGCGGAGTTATTCGGCTCACATACGACGATTTGCGTCTTGGGGCTGCGCTTGCGCAGCACACGCGCCACGCCCTTGAGCGTGCCGCCGGTGCCGAATCCCGTGACGAAATAGTCGAGCCCCACGTCGCTGAAAGCCTCGAGGATTTCCTCCGCCGTGGTCGCGGAATGAATGTTCGGATTGGCCTCGTTCTCGAACTGGCGGCACAAGAACCAGCCGTGGGTCGCAGCGAGCTCCACGGCTTTGGCCAGCATGCCGCTGCCTTTCTCGGCCGCCGGGGTGAGCACGACCTTGGCGCCGAGAAAGCGCATCATTTTGCGGCGCTCGACGCTGAAGTTTTCGGCCATCGTCACGACGAGCGGATAACCCTTCTGCGCGCAGACCATGGCGAGGCCGATGCCGGTGTTGCCGCTCGTGGCTTCGATGACGGTTTGCCCGGGCCGCAACGCGCCCGAGCGCTCCGCGTCCTCGATGACGCCGAGCGCCAGCCTGTCCTTGACCGAGCCCATCGGGTTGAACGATTCGATCTTGACGTAGACGTTGCGTCCCTCGGGTGCGAGCTTGTTGATGCGCACCACGGGCGTGTGGCCGATGGTCTCAAGGATATGCGCGTATCGTTTCGGCATGGCGTCTCCCTCGGTCGCGTCGCGCTAGGCACTGCAGTGAGACGGAGCTAATTTATGCGATATGACCAAGACTACTCTACCTCCGGGAGACGATGATCGGTTCGCCCTCGACATGGGCGCCGAGGAATTTCGCGCGCTAGGGCACCGCCTCGTCGATGAGCTTGCGGCGTTCTACCAGTCGTTGCCGGTCCGTCGAGTCACGAGCGGCGAGTCGGGCCGCGAGATTCGCGCCGCGCTGCCGCGGCGGGCTTTGCCGGCGCAGGGTCGACCCGCGGGCGAGCTGCTCGCCGAGGTAACGCCGTTGCTCATGGAGCACTCATTATTCAATGGCCATCCGCGTTTCTTCGGCTACATCACCTCGTCGGCGGCGCCTCTCGGCGCACTTGCGGACTTCCTGGCGGCTGCCATCAACCAGAACTGCGGCTTGCGGAACCTCTCGCCGGTCGCGAACGAGATCGAGATGCAGGCCGTGGGCTGGCTCGCCGAGCTCGTCGGCTTCGGAGCGCCTTGCGGTGGAGTGCTCGTCAGCGGCGGCAACATGGCCAACCTGCTCGGCTTCTTCGCCGCGCGGCACGCGCGTTTGCCGTGGAACGCTCGGCAAGACGGCATTAGCCGGGGCGGCGCGCAACCCGTCGTCTACGCGTCGCGCGAAACACACACCTGGATCGAGAAGGCCGCCGACATTTCGGGCATCGGCACGAACGCCATTCGTTGGGTCGCCACGGACTCGGCCCAACGGCTGCGGCTCGATGAGCTCGAGCGGTCCATCGCGGCCGATCGCGCCGCCGGCCTCCTGCCGTTCCTGATCGTCGGCACCGCGGGCAACGTGAGCACGGGCGCGGTCGATCCGCTGACTGCGATCGCCGCAATCGCGGCTCGCGAGCATCTTTGGTTGCATGTGGACGGCGCGTACGGCGCGCCCGCCGCCGTGTTGCCCGAGGCGCACGAAGACTTGAAGGCGTTGGCGCTGGCCGATTCGCTGGCCCTCGATCCGCACAAGTGGCTCTACAACCCGATCGAGGTCGCGTGCACGCTCGTGCGTGATCCGAACGCGCTGCGCAACGCGTTCAGCTACCGCCCCGCGTACTATCGATTCGAGGAGGAAGCGGAAGGCGGCGGCCTCGATTACTTCGAGCACGGGCTCCAGAACACGCGCGGCTTTCGCGCGCTCAAGGTTTGGTTATGTTTGCAGCAGGCGGGGCGAGACGGTTACGCCCGACGTATTCGCGCGGACATCGATCTTGCGCGGCGACTGCATGATCTCGCAGTCGCGGAGCCCGAGCTCGAGGCCGGCACTCAGCATTTGAGCATCACGACGCTCCGTTACCGGCCGTCCGACGTGCCAGCCGACACGGCTGCGGGTGGCGCGTATCTCGACGAGCTCAATCGCCGGCTGGTTGCGGCGCTGCAGACGGGTGGGGAGGTGTACGTGTCGAATGCCGTGATCGAAGGCCGGCAGTTCTTGCGTGCGTGCATCGTGAACTTTCGCACGACGACTGCCGATATCGAGGCGCTCGCGAAGATCGTCGTGCTGCGCGGGGGAGAGCTCCACGCGGCGCGAAGCGCAATCGCCGCAACTCGACCGGCCTAGAACGAACCCTTGGTTTCGACGACGAGCTGGACTTTGTCGATGCTCGGGTCGCCGTTCAACGGGAACGCAAGATCCACGTGCACGATCGAATGGCCGCTCGCGCGCGGGGAGCTCAAGCGAAGACCGATGCCGACGTCATACAACGTGCCCAGGCTCGGTGTCGCGCGCGGATCTTGACCGCGCACCCGCCCGGCGTCCGCGAATACCGCATAGCCGACGCGAACCAGGCGCCACGGATAGAAATCGGTAAAGAAGCGCTCCTCGACCGTCAATAGCGCGCGCTGCTCACCCGCCTGGTACCGGACCGGATAGCCTCGCAACCCCGTGTCTCCGCCGAGCAGCACTTGCTGCTCCGAGTCGAGGTTGCTGCCCACGAGTGCATTCAGGCTCACGGAGAGTAGATTCTTTTCGAAGTTGCGCTGGTAGTAACGCGCGCCCACATACATCTGCGAATTGTGCAGGCCGTCGTCCTCGTTGCGCGTCGAGCCACCGGCGTCGAGAAGCAGCATGCGTCCCGCGCCGAGCTCCCAACCGGACTGAGCCGACGCCTTGAACAACGTCGCGTCGCGATCGGACCCAAGGCTTTTCGTCGCGAAGCCGACGCTGAAAAAGAGATTCAAGCCGAGCGAGATGTCTTCGGTTCTGCCCATGTCATTGAGCTCGCTCATCTCGCGGTAGTCGTCCTCTATCCGCTGCCAGCCGAGCCACGGGTAAACGAGCTTGCGATCGGTAGGCAGCAGCGTCGTTTGCGGCGCTTCGGGCGTGGCTAGCGTGGGCTCGAAAGTGTCTTCCTCCGTCGTAACGCCGAGCAGCCAACGCTGGGCGCGGCCTTCGATCGAGCCTCGCGACCAGCCGCCTTGTACCGTAGAGGAGCGAAGCGCGTGGTGAAACCGATCGACCACTTCGCCCAAGTCGTACATCTTGTCGATACGTTCCTCGTCATGTAACGAGCCGCCGACCGACCAGCGCGTATCCACTGCATAGAACGGCCTTTCGACCAAAAGCTCGTGCCGGTAGCCGTCGCTCGCGTCCGTATAGACCGCACCCAATCGCGCGCGACTGCCGGCGAGATTCGGATCGATGTAGCTGAAAAATTTCTCGTCGCGATCGATGTAGCTTCGGTAGGAGAACTTGACCTCTTTACCCAGGCCCAACAGATTGCGTTCTTCCAGGCCCGCACCCCACTCGCTCTCGCCGCCGCTGTGGTGGAACTTCATGTCCGCCGAGAGCGTCCACGAATCGCGGACTCGGACGTCGATGTCGACGCTGTTGGTAGCAGGGTCGTAGTCGCGTGGCTCGATTGTCGCCTCGGAGAGGAAGTTGAAAGTGCGCAGCGCACGCTCGGATTCATCGAGCACTCGCGCCTCGAACACGTCACCCGCTTCGAAGAGCAGCGCGTTCTCGATGACTTCCGTGCGCGTGCTGATGTGAACGCGATTCGCGAAGTGGTGGAGCCACTTGTCCTCTTTGGGATTGCTGGGGTCGAAAACATCGTCGGTCACGACATTGACCGACCGAATGGTCGCGCCGACGCGTTCGAGCTCCGCGCGTACATTGGCGGGATCCGGCGTGCCCGCCGATGCCTCTTGACCAAGGATCGGCTGCGGCTGGAGTAGCCATGCCCCGACCAGGGTGCCCGCAACCGTAGTTAGGTATTTATGGATCACGAGTCTTCGGTGCACGAAGTGTGCCGATGATGAATAGAGTTATGGGTTAGACCGGAGAGGCTACGCGGAATCAATCTCGATGGCCGGAAGTGGCGGTGCCATTGGGTTTCGTCGCCGCCGTTCGCCCCACGTGGCTACGGATGTTGATCCGCGGGCGACGGCTGACTCTGCCGCGTGACGGTCGATGGCAAGCCGGCGTTCTCGGGCTCATGGACGAGAACGTCCCGGACGGGCACCGCGGGCTTCGAGCCCGTCTTCTCTACGCGACGAACGTGAAGTCCGCGATCGCCGCGGGCCGGCTCGTCGGGTCAGCTAATACTTGAAGTAGTAGCGCATCGCGACGAGCTGCTCGTCGGTCCGCTCGCCGTTCACGAAACGGGGCCTGAACTGGCTTTTCGCGATGTATTTCTTGAGCCGCGCCGTAATTGCGTCGGTCTCCGCCTTCGATTGCGCTGCGCCCGATTGCGAGGTGATCCGCACGCGCGTGCTTCGGCCGTAGCCATCGAGATCGATCACGGCGTCCATGTAACCGTCGTACCCGAGCGCCTCGCTTCCGTCGATGAAGTGGGGCGCGAATGCGGGGAGGAGCAGCGGGGCCATCGGCGTGAACAGCGCATCGATTTCTTCGTCGGAGGCGCCGGCGGTAATCAGCACATCGCGCGCCTCGCGATACGCTGCCGCGCCGGCCTTGTCTTCGCCGAACAATAGGTGCCAATCGCCGAGCTCGATGAAGTGGCTCGCGATCTGGGCTGGCGGCCTTTGAAACAGGCGGCTGTATTTCACTCTGCGCTCGTAGCTGCTACTGCCGGCGCCGTCCAACATCTTGCGCGCCTTGTACGGCGTCACGTCGATGCCGAAGAACAGGCCGCGATTCTGGGCCTGAATGTAGAACGTCCTCGTCAGGGCGCTTTCGAGCTCATAGATATCCGGTCCGCCGGGCGACCCATTGATGGCCGTCGCGCGCAGGGCGTCCACATAGTTGAGTTGCGCCGCCGTCAAACCGCTTCGGACGTTGTCTCTGCCCGATGGGTCGGAGCCGAAGATGACAGGCGGCTCTGACTTGTCCGCCAGCCATCGTTCGACGGCTGCAACGCGAGCGTCGGCGACCACGGCGTAGATCGCCCCGACTCGAAGGTCCGTCGGGTGCTCGTGCGCGAGATCCACCAGGAAGTTACGTTGGCGCGCGGCCTCGGCGCGCTCGCCCATGGCCTCGAGGCTCGTGATCTCGAGCAGAGCCATCTCGGCTTGATTGAGCGAAGACAGTCCGTTGTTGACTCGGACGATCTGCCTCGCCTTTTCGAGCGTGGCAATGGCGGCAACGTGGTCGTCGACCTCCTGGTACAGCTTCGCGAGCGAGACGAGGGAGTAGATGAGGCCGGGCGAGAAGACACCTTCGCTTGCCTGCTCGGCCGCGATCGACGCGGCGAGCTTGAGCATGCGTTCGCCGATCGCGGCGGAGCTTCGCGGCCGCGGCTCCGGCTCTACCGGCGCGCGCTCGGGGACGGGGATCGTTCCCGCGGGTAAGCTCGGCGCGAACTCGAGCCCCGACAGGTCCGGTAGCTCGGGCGGCCCAGCCGCGGCGTCTGCGCACGCGCGGGCCGAAACGAGCGTCCACGCTGTGATGCTCGCGATTGCCCACGCGTATCGTCCGCGGCGTGTCATGTCGTTGGCCCGGCGCTCGGAAGCGCGCGATGACGGACTCGAGGTCGAGGCTACGATGGTCGGAGCAGCGAGGCAAGCGTGCCCAGCGCGGCGCAAGGCGCGTGAAAAGCGGCACGTGGACCACGCGCCGCAACGCTGTCGTTTCACGAACCAGTTGCCGATCTCGTTCGCTGAACATATGCTGCGCGTGCGCGTCGGTGTTCTTTACAAGTCGGATCAGCACGACCCCATAACACATTGTTTTGAATAGGTCGGCACGCGCTCTTGCTCGCGCACGTAGCAACCGGTCCCAAGCACCGGGCTATCAGTATCTCAGTATCAAACAGGGGTTCGTCGCAATGGAATCGTTGTCCGTATTTAGGTTCGGTAGCCTAGTGGCTTGTGCAGCTTTCATGGCCGGTTGTGGCGGCGGCGGCGGGCGGCGACCCGCCGGCTCCTCCGCCTCCAGCGACGTTCACCGTGGGCGGTACGCTCACGGGTCTCGCGGCTGGCGCCAGCGTCGTCCTACAGAACAACGGCGGCTCCAACGTGACCGTGAGCGCCAATGGCAGCTTCACGTTTGCAACCGCGATCACCAGCGGCGGTGCCTACGCAGTGACGGTGCTGACGCAGCCCGCCGGCGCAGACCTGCACCGTCACGAGCGGCAGCGGAACGGTGTCGGCGAACGTCACCAACGTCGCGGTCAATTGCGTCAACAACGCCGCGCCTACGTACACCGTCGGAGGCGCGCTCACAGGTCTGGCGGGCGGCGCCAGCGTCGTGCTGCAGAACAACGGCGGCTCCAACCTGACGGTGAGCGCCAATGGCAGCTTCACGTTCGGCACGCCAGTCAACAGCGGCGGCGCCTATGCGGTGACGGTGCTCACGCAGCCCACGGGCAGACCTGCACCGTTACGAACGGCAGCGGAACGGCGTCGGCGAACGTCACCAACGTCGCGGTCAACTGCGTCACCAACACGGCCGCCTCCGGTGACGTACACCATCGGCGGTACGCTCACGGGTCTCGCGACCGGCGCGAGCGTCGTGCTGCAGAACAACGCCGGCGCCAACTTGACCGTGAGCGCCAACGGCAGCTTCACGTTTGCCGCGCCGATCAACAGCGGCGGCGCGTATGCAGTCACGGTGCTGACGCAGCCTTCGACTCCGCAACAGACCTGCTCGGTCACGAACGGAAGCGGAACCGCGTCGGCCAACGTCACCAACGTGGCGATCAACTGCGTCACGGGAGTGTTCGGCATTTCGGGCACGGTCTCGGGCCTGCTCAGCTCGGGCTCGATCGTCCTGCAGAACAACGGCGGCGCGAACCAGACCATCACGTGCCGATGGCGCGTTCAGTTTCCCGGCACAGCTCTCGGGCACGGCTTATGTCGTGACGGTGCTCACGCAACCTCCCACGCCGGCGGCGCAGACGTGCACGGTCGCCAGCGGGACGGGGACGGTCGGCGCCGCCGCCGTAACCAACATCGCGGTCACGTGCGTCAGCGTCGACCAGACGCCTCCGACGGTCACGGTCGCGTACGCCGTTGCCGAACACGGTCGGAACCAAGGTTCAGGGAGGCATCGTGACGGTGACCTTCTCGGAGGCCATCAACACGAAGAGCGTCAACCCGTCGTCGTTCAGCGTGACGAACTCGGCGGGTGCCGTGAGCGGCGAGTTCACGTTGACGGACAGCGACAAGCAGATCAGTCTTCACGCCCGGCGTGGCGGTGACCCGCGACGCTCGCGTTCGACACGCGCTACACGGTCGCGCTGACGACCGCTATCCGCGATATTTCCAACAACCCGATCGCCGCCAACGTACGTGGTCGTTCAACACCGGCAAGAAGCTCGCGATCGGGTTCCTGCCACACCTGCGCTCGCCTCACCGACGGTCGCGTCAAGTGCTGGGGCAACAACGGCTACGGTCAGCTCGGGTATGACGATCCCGTAGCTCGAACGCCGCAAGGCGACAACACCGGTGAAATGGACAGCGCTGCCATTCGTCAACTTCGGGGCGGGCCGCACCGCAGTCGCGCTCGCTGGCCGGCGACGACCATACGTGTGCGATTCTCGACAACGGCGACACCAAGTGCTGGGGTCGCAACGACTGGCCGGAGAGTTGGGACAGGGCAACACCGAGAATATGGGCGACGACGGCAGGTGAAATGCCCGGCAATCGCAACCGATCAACTTCGGGCCGGGTCGCAAGGCGATCGAGATCGCGGCCGGTCAGGAGTTCACGCTGCGCGCGGCTCGATAACAACACGGTGAAGTGTTGGGGACTCAACACCAGTGGCCAGCTGGGCCAGGGCAACACCACGACGTTGGGCGTGACGCCGGGCGAAATCGCCGCTGCCACGGCCGTCGATCTCGGCAGCGGGCCTGACGCCGCGTACGAGCTTTCGCTGGCGCACTATCACGCCTGTGCGCTGCTGCGGACTCCGCGGGCGGCAGTCACTTGAAGTGCTGGGGCGACAATCGTGGGGCCAGCTCGGAAAGGGCGATACGTTCAATCTGGGCGACGACGCCTGGCGAAATGGGCGACACCCTCACCGACATCAATCTCGGCGACGGGGTGACGGCCCGTACGCGTTGGCCGCAAACGGCGGTCACACCTGCGCCATACTGAGCAACGGGGCCACCGAGTGCTGGGGTCTGAACACCTGGGGTCAGATGGCGGCTCAACGCCGGCAACGACATCCGAGCGACCAGCTGGTATGTACCCGGCGGCCCCAACGACTGCGTCGGCGACGACGCCGAACGAGATGGGCGCTCTGACGCCCGCCATCCCCGCCAACATGGCTCGACTGGCAGTCGGATACCGCCACAACTGCGTGCTGCTGATTAACGGTCAGTTGAAATGCTGGGGTTCGAACGAGGAGGGGCAGCTCGGGCTCGAAGACATCACCGGCAACAAGGAGATCATCGGCGACCAGCCGAATGAAATCGCTGCGCTCGCCGTCACGGCGTTGAAACCCGGCACCCCGTGGAAGAGCTGACTGCCGGCGGGTTCCATACCTGCGTCTTGAACACCGATCACACGCTCAACTGCTGGGGGCTCAACTCAGATGGCCAGCTCGGGCACGACAATACGGCGACCCGGGGAGACGACCCGAATGAGATGGGCGTGTCCATGCTCGACACGGACCTGGGGAATTGAGAGATCGACGTGCGATATTCGTACCATCGTCCACGGCGCTGTTCGAGGTAGTTCATTGCGTGCGTGCGTTAAGTCCACTCGGTCTTCGCGCGCCACAGGAGCAGGCGCTTCCGCCGCAGGTGCCGTTGATTGATGTCGACTTTATCAAGTGCACACGCTATTTCGGAGTGTCATGAACGCGCAACGCAGTGAGGTCGGCGCGCTGATCGATATCGTTACGAAACCGCTCACCGGCCGGCAGATCTCGATCATCGTGCGCTGCGGTCTCGTCGTGCTGCTCGATGGAATCCGTCCGCCGTTTTAGCGCGGTCGCTGCCGGCTGACCCCCGTGAACGCGCAGCCGGGAAGCTTGCGGAACTGGATGGCGGACCGGCGTGTAAGTACGGGTCTCGTGCTACTGGGGCTCGCGGTGCTGGTCTATGCCATCGGCCTGACGTATCCCAATACCGTCCGCGCGCTCCTCTACCGCGACAGCGGGATCGGACTCACCTTCAACAGCATGTTCGAGCACTTGCTGCGCTGGGAGTTCGACGTCGACCCAGAAATCATCGGCGTGGAGGCCTTCGAGCGTAACGGCAAGACGTATGCGTACTGGGGCATCGTGCCGGCGCTCCTGCGTGCGCCGCTCCTGCTCTTGCCCGGCGGTCTCAAGCTGCTGAACGTGACAACGTTGTTCTGCCTCGCCGCGGTATCGCTGGCAGCCGGCGCAAAGCTCCTGACCCTGCAGCGCGTCTTTCGCGACCTGCCCCGAACCGCGACGACGCAGCTCGTCTACTGGACGCTTGCGGCGACGCTGCTGTTCTCCGGCGCGCAAATTGCGTACCTGAAACCCAGCGTCTACATCGAGGTTTGCTTGTGGACCGCTGCGTTCGGCGCGGTGCTCGTGTGCTGTGCAGTTCATGGACTGCTCGCGCGCAGGTTTACCACCGGGTTGCTGGCAGCGATGGCCGCCGCCGCCGGGCTCGGGCTGAACACCCGCGTGTCGCTCGGCGTCGGTTTGTACGCGGCGATGGGTCTGCTCCTACTCGTGCTGCTGCTGAGCCGTGTGGACGGCGAGGGAATGCCCCCGTTGCGCGCGAACATCGCCGGCCGCGTACGGCTCCTGGCGACGCCTCGGTTCTTGGTCCCGATAGCGATCCTGCTGGCGTTCGTCGGAGTCGCGGCGCTCGTGAACTACGAGCGCTGGGGAAATCCGCTCATGTTCATGGATCCCCGGTATTACACGATGAACGCTGAATTTCCAGACCGCCTGCCGCGCGAGGCGACGTACGGGCTGTTTAGTTTCTCCCGGATACCCTTCGGGCTCGTCTACTACTTCTTTCCGGTCTGGGCCCTCAGTCGCGGCGACGGACATTACTTCCTCGAGGAGCACCAGCTGCGCCTGTTCGACGTTGCGGAACTGCCCGTAGGGAGCTTCCTGCTGACGGATGTCCTGCTCGTTGCGTTTGCCTGCTATACGGTCTGGCGGCTGGTTGCGCGGCGTGTGCTGCCGCTTCCTCGTGCTCAGGTGGCGGCGATCGCGGCGGGGCTCGGCAGCGCCTGTGTCCTGATGCTCTCGGCCGTCAGCATGGCCTATCGATACCGGCTCGACTTCTACCCGTGCATGGAGTTCGCAACGTTCGCTGGGCTCTACGTGTTCCTGCAGGGCCGGACGAGATTGACAGCGCCGCAGAAAGGTTTGCTGCTTGCGGGTGCATCGGTGAGCATCCTGGGATCGGTTTTCCTGCTGCTCGTCCTCAAGATCTCTCCTTGGGGGCCGGGGCTACCGCACTTGCGTGAGCACGTGTACGCGCCCCTGCTGGAGAAGCTGTTGCAATAGTGTTCCGGTGCCGCAGCCTCCGCGAGGCCGTTCGCCCACGCGCGCGGGTGCGTGGATGAAGACATTCCGCGGCTGCCCGCGCGTTGAACAAAAGTGCAATGACATCTCCCGTGCAGCGCTCAGCACCGTCGTGTGGTCGAACGCTCGTATCGGGTCCGTCGTGTAGTCAGAAGCCCGATCGCGAAACAGGGGCGCTCGTTGCAAGAAACGCGTCCAACGCTCGCATCGGCGACGTAACCAAAATCGGCCTAAGTGGCATTTTGAGGCACTCTGAGGCAATCTCATTCTTGCCCATGGCCGTGTGGAAGATTTTTTCGACTCGAAAGAGACTCGGGCTAGAGGCGGATAGAAGTTTTGAATCACCCTTCTGCGCGGGCTGGTCATGGCGCGTAACGTCGATTCTGTCAAAGCCTCCGGTGAGGCGACGTTAAGCCGGTCTGACGACGCCGCTTTGCGGCGCAGCTCGAGCGCGCAGCGTGGTTAGCAGGCGCAATCCGCCGAACGTCATCGTGCAGGGAAACCCTGCGAGAGTCGTCCTGAGGCGCAGCCCTGGAACAGGAGGCTCTCGTGGACGAGGAGCAAGTACTTAAGCTCGTGCTCACGACGGTCAGCGAGGAAGCTGACGATCTGGGTTACGACGCACTGCGCGTGCCGACGGCGGAAACTGCGTTGTTCGGCCGCGACGCTGGTATTGACTCGCTATCTCTTGTGCGATTGGTCGCTGCGGTCGAACGCGCGGCAGAGGTTCAGTTCGGTAGAAACGTCGTACTTGCGGACGAAAAGGCAATGTCGATGCGCAGCAGCCCGTTCCGCACTGTCGGTACACTCGCTGACCTGCTCTACGAGCGTCTCGGCGCGCCCGCGGCCTAGAGTCGCGTGGCTGCGGCGCTCGCAAGGAGGATGAGTCGGCATCTCGGCTTGAGCCGCCTGCCGCGTCACAAGGTACCAGTGACCGTCGACATCGCGACGGGATCGCTGAGCTCGAGCCGACAGAAGATCCTGCGTCGTCGCGACTGACGGCGCGCCGCGAGCACCTATTTCAGCGCGAACCTGATCCGCAGCCGAACTCGGCGCTCGTAGGCGACTCCGTCCCGAACGAAAGGCTCGTAACGATACTGTGTCACCGCAGCCATCGCCGATGCCTCGAAGCGCCCCGGCGGCTCCGCCTGAACGACGACCATGTCCCGCGGGCGGCCGTCGCGGCCCAGGAGGAACTCGAGATCGACCCAGCCTTCGATTTGCCGCTGCAATGCCTCGCCGGGATACGTAGGAGGCGCATAGCTCAATAAGCGGAACTCGCCCGCGGGGGCGGTAGTTCGCAGATATTGCTCTTGCAGGCGCGCCGATGTGACTTGGAGCCCGAGGTCGCGCGCGAGATCCGCCCCGTGACCGGTGCGCTGCAGCGCCGCAAGAGCACTCTCGGCCCCGGACCAGTCGCCGCGCTGCAGCGCCGCACGCGCGTTTGCGGCCAGCAGCTGCACGAGCTCGTCCCACGCTTCGGCCAAGCCCGGCATGTCTGGAGCTTCCTGTTGCAGCGCGTTGAGGTGTGACAACGCGCTGTCGTCCTCCGGCTCGACGAACGCGCCTTCCATGATCCGGGTGCGGGCGGTCGCGAGCTCCTCCTCGCGTTGTCTGCTGACGCGAGTCGCGCGTGCGCTCGCGACCTGACGATCGAGCGGCGTGAGCGCCTGGGTATCGGCACCCAAGGCTCGCGCCGCACTCAACATCTCTCCGGCGGCGCTTTCGTCGCCGGCTGCGAGCCGCGTGCGCGCCCCGGCAAGCAGCAGCGCGGCAAGCTCCGTGCGCATCGCCTGCACGCGGGCATCGTCCGCTCCGACGCGTTGAGCGCGCGCGAGATATTCCCTCGCACTGTCGCCGGCGGGTGCGAGCAGTTGGCCCTTCTCGATGCGCGCAGCGGCGATGGCAAGCAGGCTGTCGAGCTCGGTCGGAGCGTCCGCGGGCGCGTCCACGACAGGCGGCGACAGCGGTACAGCGGCCGCGGCACGAGCTTTCGCGAGCTGAGCTTCGAGGAAGACCAGTCTGCTGCTCGACATGTCCGCGCGCCGCACCTGCGCAAGCGCTTCCGCCGCAGCGTCCGTCGAGCCCGCGAGAAGTGCATTCTCGGCTTGCGCGAACAGGGCGTCGACGACGAGGCCGAGCCGCTCGCGCGCGATCTCTTGCATCGGATCGGCGGCTAGGATCGTCAGGTAATAGTCGAGCGCGCTGTCGCCGGGCGGATCCGCGAGACGGCCTTCGGAGAACGCACGCTCGGCGCTGGCGAGCAATTCGCCGAGGCGCACGTCGGCGCCCGGATCTGCGACTGCGCTAGCTTCGCCCACTGGAACGCGCGGCGCGGACGTCGGCGCGCGCAGCACCGACAACGCGAAGATCACGGCAGCGCCGAGCACCGCTATCCCGGCGCCGACGGCCAGTGCCGATTGCGTCCGTCCAAAGCCTCGCTTGGCCTCCACGCGCAGGGGCAGGTCGAACGACATTGGCGTGTCTTGGTCTTGCCCAGCTGCTGCGCGCAACTGGATGCAGCGTTTGACCGCAGACTCGAGCAACAGCTTCGTGATTCCGAGCGTGGGCGGCTTGATCAGCAGTCGGTGGACCTTGCGTTCGGAGACCAGGCTGATGAGGCCTTGGGCACCTTGGCGATCCGCAGCGACCAGGGTTACGAGCCGGCTCGAATGGCGAGCGAGCTCCTTGATGGTGTTCGCGAGCCGTTTGCCTAAAAGAGCCGCGTCCAGCAGCGCGATTCCACAACGACCTTCGGCGACCGCACGCTGCAGATCACCCACGTTGTCGACATTGAAGACGGGATAGTGCTCGCCGGCGGCGCGCTGCACCGTATCGATGAGCGCCGCGTCCACCGATACCACGAACACGCTCGCGCCGCCCGCGGCCAGCAGGTTCCGCAAAGGCATCGGCGGCAGGGTGTCGTCTGAATCTGAAATCGTTCCGACGATCTCTCCGACGTGCAGGGAGCCGCCCGTCCGCCTGCGGTCCGGCGGATCGCTTCGAGCCTCAAGATCCTTGGAAACCGCCATGTCGTTTCCTCGAGCTCAGCTGGTTTGCGAGCCGGCATCACGCCGGTTGGGGCGGACCGTTCGACTTCGTCCGTTTACGCGACGGAGATGCGCAACCTATTGTTCTACATGATTCTAGGGTGCGGGCAGATCTGCATGTTCGCATAGAATCTCGCTTGCTGAAACCGGCTCGCTAGATTCCGACCTTCGCCGGTCGGCGGCCGACGACGAGCAGCACCACGCCCGCAGTGATGACGGCGGCAGCCGCCCATTCGAACACGGTGACGGTCTCGCCGCCGAGCCAGATTCCGAGCGTCATCGCGATCACGGGGTTCACGAACGTGTAGCTCGATGCGAGTGCGGCGCTCACACGCCCGAGCAGGATCATGTAGGCATTGAACGCGAGCAACGAGCCGAACACGACGAGGTAGACCCACGACCACGCCGCGAGAGGTTGCGGCGGCCACGCGGGCCGCTCGCCGACCGCGGCCGCAAGCGCGAGCAGGAGCACGCTGCCGCACAGCATCTCGCTCGCGAAGCCCATCCCACCGGGTGCGAGGGGGAGCCGCCGGCTCAGCACGCTCCCGAGCGACCAGCTCACACAAGCGATCGTGATTGCGGCGAGCCCCGTTGGCGACGCCGTGAACGCTTGGCCGCGGACCAACGTCAGCACGCCGGCGACGCCGACGAGCATGCCGCAGAGCTCGAGGCGACTAGGCTTGATGCCGAACGGTAGGTTCATTGCCGTGACGATGATCGGAATGATCGCGATGTAGGCCACGATCAACCCCGACGCCACGGTCTGCTCGGAGTAGGCCGTGAATCCCATTCCGCCCACGAGCAACAACGCACCGATGATCAGCCCGTTGCGCCATTCGATGCAGGGTCGGCAGCGCTCGGCCGCGCATCCAAAGCCAAACGAGCAGCAGTGCGCCGGCGACGAGAAAGCGCGAGCCCATTTGAAAGAACGGCGGCAAGCTCGCGAGCGCGAATTTGATCGCGAGATAAGTGGAGCCCCAGATCAGCCAGGTAGCAGCGAGGCACGCGAGCAGAAGCGGCGACAATGGCACGAACGGTCTCTCGGTGCAGGAGGCCCGTGAGCTTACTACCTCGGCCGCGTCTGCGCCGCCGGCCGCGGGATCGGCTCGCCGCGCGCTCGCATCGCTCGAAGCGCTTGCATCGCGAAACCGGGACGACCTGTTCGGATGTGGGACGCCGGCTCACGCCGGGGGCCGGAAGGGGGTCGCGCATACGGGCAGAACAAGGACGTAGCGGCGCGTCCCACGTTGGCACGCCACTTGCTCTCGGAGCCAGAGCGTGCTCGCACGGGTTGCGGTCGGCGTCGCCGTTGGGCTCGTCGCTGCGCTTGCATTGACCCGTCTGATGTCGTCGCTGCTGTTCGGCGTGGGCCCGCTCGACGCGCCGACCTATGTTGCGGCGCTCGGCGTTCTGTTCGCGGCCGCGGCACTGGCGAGCTACGTTCCGGCGCGCCGAGCCGCAACGGTAGATCCTGTCGAGACGCTAAAAGCGGAATGAGTCGAGAGCCGAGGAGATCGATCGCATGAACATCATCGGTTTCTTCGATTCCGTGAGTCGCGATTTGCGCTATGCGCTGCGCGGTTTGCCGCGGCGGCCCGCGTTCACGTTCGCCGCCGTGCTCACGCTCGCGCTCGGCATCGGCGCGACGACCGCGATCTTCAGCGTCGTCTATTCGGTGCTGATCAAGCCGTTGCCGTATCCGAACGCCGATGAGCTCGTGAGAATTAGGCATCAGCGCGCCTGGGTACAACACGGATGATCATCTACGCGAGCACGAACATGTACCTCACGTACCGGGACGAGAACCGGACGTTCGCCGGCATCGGCTTGTGGCAGGGGGCGGACGCGACGCTGACTGACCGCGGCGAGCCGGAGCGGGTGCGCGCGCTTGCGCGTCACGGACGGCACGCTTCAGGCGCTCGGCGTGCAGCCGATGCGCGGACGTTGGTTCACGGAAGCCGAGCATGGAGCCGCGCACGAGGGGCCGGCGCCGGTCATTCTCTCTTACGCGTTCTGGCAACGGCGATTCGGCGGCGACGAAGCGGCACTCGGGCGCGAGCTCTCGATCGAGGCGCCCGGCGGCAACGGCACTTTGCGCTCGACACCGTCGGCGCAGGTGGTCGGCATCATGCCGCCCGATTTCAAATTCCTCGACATGGCACCGCAGCCCGACGTGATCGTTGCCGTGCGCCTCGACCCAGCCCGGCAGGCCCACGGCATCTATTCCTGGCAAATGCTTGCGCGGCTCAAGCAGGGTGTAACGCTGGGCGAGGCGCGTGCCGACGTCGAGCGCATGCGGCCGATCTGGGCCGACGCATGGCCCCCGTTTCCCGGCACCACGAAAGACGAGTTCGAGAAGGCGCGCATCACCCCGGTCGTTCGCCCTCTGAAGGACGACTTGGTCGGCGGTGTCGCGAGCATGTTATGGGTGCTCATGGGTGCGATCGGCGCGGTGCTCTTGATCGCCTGTGCCAACATCGCGAATCTCATGCTCGTGAGGGCCGACGCGCGGCGGCCGGAGTTCGCCGTGCGCGCCGCGCTCGGCGCCGTGCCGGCGCGAATCGCGCGCGAGCTGCTCGTCGAGAGTCTCGTGCCTAGGCGTAGCCGGAACCGCGCTCGGCTTGGTGCTTGCGTACGTCGGGTTAGAGGTCCTCGTCGCGATCGGTCCGAGTGATTTGCCGCGGCTTCAGGAGATCGCCGTCTATCCGCCCGTGCTCTTGTTCACCGTAGCCGTCTCGCTCGCGTCGACGCTCGTGTTCGGCTCGATCACGGCACTCAAGCACGCGCTGCGTATCGACTCGCCGATGACCGGGACGACGCGCGGCTCGAGTGCGAGCCGCGCGCGCAGCACGACGCGCAACACGTTGGTCGTCGTGCAGGTCGCGCTCGCGCTCGTGCTCGTGGTGAGCGCGGCGCTCATGATTCGCACGTTTCAGGCGCTGCGCGACGTCGATCCCGGCTTTTCGGAGCCGGCGACGATTCAAACGGCGTGGATCGGGATCCCGACCGCTGTGTTTCCCGAAGCCGTGCAATGGAGCCGCATGCAGCACGAGATCCTCGACAGGATCGCTGCGCTTCCGGGCGTCGTTTCGGCCGGCTTCGCGAACGAAGTCCCGATGGATGGGCAGCAGAACAATGGACCCGTGGCCGTCGAAGGCCAAACTCTCGCGGCGGGCGACACGCCGCCGCCGCGCAGATGGAACTGGGTCTCGCCGGGGTATTTCGAAGCCATGGGCACGCGGTTGCTGGCCGGGCGCGACGTGACTTGGAGCGATATCGAGGCGGGCGGGCGCGTGGCCATCATTTCCGAGGATTTCGCTCGCGAGCTCGCACCGGAGCCGGCCGGCGCTCTCGGCAAACGTATCCGGCTCTTGCCCTCGGCGTTTCCCAAGGATGTGTGGCGCGAGGTGATCGGTGTCGTGCAGAGCGTTCACCAAGACGGTCTGCACGAGGCGCCGCGGAGCATGGTGTACTGGCCCAGCTTTACGGAGAGCATGTTCAATCAACCCACGGTCGGAAGGCCGGCCGTCACGCTCGTGATCCGCAGCGAGCGCGCGGGCGCCGTCAGCCTCGTGGAAGAGGTCCGGCAGGCGGTCCGGTCGGTGAGCGGGAGTATTCCGGTGGCCCAAGTGCGCACGATGCAGGATCTGTACGCCAACTCGCTCGCACGCACGTCGTTCACGCTGGTGTTGCTCGCGATCGCCGGTGCGATGGCCTTGGCGCTCGGCGTCGTCGGGATCTATGGCGTCATCGCGTACGTCGTGGCGCAGAGGACCCGGGAGATCGGGATTCGGTTGGCGCTCGGCGCGCAGCCGGGAGAAGTCGCAAAGATGTTCTTGCTGCACGGGCTCGCGCTCACCGGCGCAGGCCTCGTGGCAGGGTTGGTCGCGGCCGTGGCGTTGGGGCGCGCGATGTCATCGGTATTGTTCGGCGTCGGCCCCATGGACCCGGCGGCGTATATCGCCGCGCTCGCGGTCATGCTCGCGGCCGCAGCGCTCGCGAGCTACCTGCCGGCGCGGCGCGCGGCGACGATCGATCCCACCGAGACGCTGAAGGCGGAATAGACGGTTTCCGGTTCGCGGCCCACTCGAGTCTCTTCGGACGCCGACGCCATTGCCGCGCCCCGAACCTGCCGCCGGTAGTGCTATTGTTTCCGGCCATCGCGGCCGAACAACGAGCGCGGTCGCCGGAAAAACCTTCTACACGTTGGGGGATGCAACCATGTTGAGGCCGACACGTCGCGGCGTTCGCTTCACCGTTTGCCTCGTAGCTTTGGCTGGCGTCATTCTGCTGGCTTTCTCCGTGAGCGGGCCGGAGGCGCAGGAGAGCGTCAGCGCCGCGGCGTCGATAGCGAATCTCGAAGCGAGACTCGCCGATCTCGACCCGCAAGTGCGCTACCTCAAGGACCGCAAGGACATCTTCGACGTCATGAAGCGCTACACGCGTGGCGCGGATCGACACGACAAGGAGTTGGTTGCCAGCGCGTTCTGGCCCGAGGCCACCATCAGCTTCGGCGCGCCGATGACGCGCGACGCGTACGTCGATTGGGAGGAGGGCGTCCTTGCCGGCTATGCCGCCCACCAGCATCACGTCACGGGACAGACCGTCGACATCGCTGGCGACACGGCGCACGTGGAGAGCTACGTCGTCTATTTTCTCGTGCCGCGCGATCGCGGTGCGGATATCTCCGGCACCCCGACGCTCGGGCGGGCAGCGACGAGCGAAAAGACACGTCTCGGCAGCGGCCGTTACATCGAGCGCTGGGAGCGGCGTAGCGGTGATTGGAAGATCCTCGTGCGCGAATACGTCGAGGACTTGGCGTTGCTCGGCGATACCGTCGATCTCTGCAGCGCAAGCCGTTGCCTAGGCAGTTGGGACCGCACGGATCTCTCGTACCTGCGGCCGCTCGAGCTCCAGACGCCGGAGCAACGGCAAGCGCGCGCCGATGCGAACCGCCAGCCGCGCCACCCGGCGGGACCAGGCGCCCAATGAACCGGTTATTCGTCGGCGCTGCGCTATCGTTGCTCGCGGTCGCGGGTGCGTATTGGTTGAACGGCGAGAGGAGCGCGACGGATGTCGCGTCGCGCGGCGCGCTCGACGCGCTCGACGCTCGGCTCGCCACCTTGGAGGCCGACGTTGCGGGCATGGCCACGTATCAGGCGATCTGGGAGAACGAGCTCGAATACACGCGCGGGCTCGATCGCCACGACGAAGCTCTGGAGCGCGCCGTGTTCTGGCCCGATGCTGCGATCAGCTACGGCACCGCGGTGCCGTATGAGGAGCTCGCACCGTGGGCGAACGCGAGTCACGCCAACTCCGCCGCGCACCAGCACCACGTCACGGGTCTCACGCTCGATGTCGACGGTGCGAGCGCCCACGAGGAGGGTTACATCCTGTACTCGTCCGACATGTCGCGCGAACGGTCGCTCGATACGGTGGGTGTGCCGACGCCGGGCCGCGTGGTGGCGGGGTCGCTGGCGACGCTGGGCACTGGCCGTTACGTGAATCGCTACGAGCGCCGCAACGGCGATTGGCGAATGATCGTGCACGAATACGTGAACGACATCAGCATGCGTTTGGAGGCGGTGGATCTGTGCGCGGACGGCTGTATCGGCCGGTGGGACTCGTCCGACATTTCCTATTTGCGGCCGCTAGAGCCATTGACCGCCGACGAGCGGCGCGCACGCGCCGAGCAGAGTAAGACGCCGCATGCAGTCCCGACTGCGGCCGGAGACCAACGATAATGCGAACCTTCTCTTGCGCACTGAGCTTGCTGACGACCGGCGTTCTATATCTGTCGACCGCATGGTGGCCGGCCGCGGCCGACACCGTGCTCATTACCGGCGCCAACTCGGGCCTCGGGCTCGAGTTCGCGAAGCAGTACGCGGCCCTGGGCTGGACCGTCATCGCCACGCATCGCAGGTCCGGTGTTCCAGAGTCGCTCGCGCCGTTGGTGGCGCAGTATCCGCGAACCGTGCGCGTCGAGCGCATGGACGTTGCGAGCATTCCCGAGGTCGAGGCGCTGGCCGCAGCTCTCAAGGACGTCGCGATCGACGTGCTCATCAACAATGCCGGCGTTTACAGCGATCGCTCCGAGTGTCGCGACGAGGTGTGCACGGGCGCCTACGACACCCAGACCTTCGGCAACATCGACTATGACCTCTTCGACACGATCATGGCCGTGAACGTGCGCGGCCCGCTCATCGTGTCCGAGAGCTTCATCGATCACGTTCGCGCCGGCCGGCAAAAGAAAATCATCGCTATCAGCTCGACGAACGGCTCAGTGAGCGCGCCGCTGCCCGGGCCGCAGGGCATCGCCTACCGCTCGAGCAAGGCGGCGCTGAACCGCGCAATGCAACTCGTCGCCGTGAAAGAGAAAGGCGAGGGCGTGCTGGTGCTCATGTTGCACCCCGGTACGGTGGTGACCGAGCGCCTCGAGCGCAATCGCGGGCTTCCGGGAACGGTGGAGACCGCGCCGAGCGTCACGGGCATGATCAAGGTGATCGCTGACGCGACGTTGGAGGACACGGGCAAATTCCTCCAATACGACGGCGCGGTCGTACCGTGGTAGTGACGAGTCGGAGTGTTATCGGCGCCGAATGAAAGGGGTAGGTATGAATTCGAACGAGCGTTCTGCGACTGGCGTTGCCGCGACTGGCCGAGTGACGCGACGCGAGGTCGTGGGCGGACTGGCGCTGACGGCTTCGGCAGCGAGCCTAGCGGGTATCGCGGGCACGGCGCGTGCGGTTTCGAGCGACGCCAACGACAAAGTGCGCGCGGTTCTCGAGTCGCTCGTTCAGGACACGCCCGAGATCGGGCTGCAGGTGGCCGCGTACCTCGACGGCAAGCTCGTCATCGACGCGTGGGCCGGTATGGCCGATCAAGCAGCCGGCAGACGCGTCGATGGCGACACATTGTTCATGCTCTCCTCGACGACGAAGGGCGTCACCGCGACGTGCCTACACCGCTGCGTCGAGAAGCACGGGCTGAGCTACGACATGCCGATCGTGAGCGTGTGGCCCGAATTCGGCGCGCACGGCAAAGAGAAGGCGACGTTGCGCATGGCTCTAGCGCATCAGACCGGCGTCCCGCAGACACCCGTCGGCTACACGCCGGAATGGCTGCCCGACTGGGACCGCATGTGCCGCGGCATCGCGGACCTCGTGCCGATGTTTCCTATCGGCGAGCGCACCGCTTACCACTCGTTGAACTTCGGCTACATCAACGGTGAGATTCTGCGCCGCGTGGACGGGCGCCCGATCGCGCGGTTCCTCCAAGAGGAGATCTGCGATCCGCTCGGCATCGACGGCGCGTACCTCGGCGTGCCGGACAGCGAGCTGCAATCGTGTCGCCGTGCTCACGGATGGACCGCCGGCGCCGGCGGACTACGACGCGCGCATGGTCGGCGAGCCGGCGGGATCGCACGTCGCCGAAGCCTTCAATCGGCGCGCGGTGATGCAAGCGGCGATTCCCGGCTCCGGCGGCCTGTTCAGCGCGCGCGGGCTCGCGCGTCACTACGCGATGCTCGCCAATTGGGGCGAGCTCGACGGCGTGCGTGTGCTGCCGGAAGCGCGGATCCGCGCGGGGATCGAGCTGCAGAGTTTCGAGTGGGACGAGATCTACAGAATTCGCGCACGGCGCGCGCTCGGATACCGGCTGGGCGCCGATACGGGTCCGCTGGCATCGCCCGCGGCTTTCGGTCACGTGGGCGGCGGCGGCTCGTTCGGGTATGCGGATCCTGCGAGGCGGCTCGCGATCGGCTTCGCGAAGAATTACTTCGCGTACTTGAGCGGCGGCGCCGTGAACGGCGGCCGGCCGCCGCGCGCACCGTCCAACGTGGTAGCCGAAGCCGTCTTCGATGCGCTTGGCCTACCTCGCTAGCAAAGCGTCGCAAGCGCCGAAGCTACATTCTCGCGCCGGATTCATTGCAGCATCGCGAAGCAACTCACGAGGGCCCGGCAGTCGTTGGGGACTCGTTAAGGCGCTTACGCATTAGCAAATTCTTGTGACCGCGCGGGTGGTCGTCGATGACGGCGATGACCTCGAAGCCGTGTTTGGCGTAAAACGCCGGCGCTTGGAACGTGAACGTCATTAGAACGATCTGTTGGCAGCCCCTCCGGCGAGACTCTTGTTCCGCTGCGCAAAGGAGGCGCGTCCCCAAGCCTTGTCTCCGCCACGCTTCGTCCACCCAGAACTGGCGAATCTCCGAGCAACCGCCCCACGTGTTCCCGCAGATCCCAGCAATGATTCGACTGTGCTCGTCTCTTACGAAGATCGCCAACCATTCGCCGTTCGTGATGCCTGTCGTGCCCGAGTTGTGCTCGTAGATCCGCTCCTCAAGATACTGGATCTCCTCTGGCGTAGGCTCCGTGTTGATGAACAGTTCGGAGGTAGGCATCGTCTGACTCCGTGTTGCCAATTAACGTTCCGAGATCAGCGCGGACGCCGATGTGCCTCGGCACTATTCGCTCACTCAGCGCGCCCGGAGCTCGAGCTGGGTGAGCTGCGGCAGTGCGGTTGGCGCGAGTTCGATTATCGCTCCGAACCTATTTCCGTGAGCCTTGTCTACGTTCGCGAGCGCCGGTCGACCGCCAAACTACGCGCATTCATCGACTACGCGGCGCCGAGGTTGCGCGAGCGGTTGCGCGAAGGCGGCCGCTAGGCCCTTCGGTTCCCATCGGCTTCGAGGACCACATGCATGAGCGACGAACGCGATCTCAAGCGCGGGACGCATCACCTGCGCGTTGCGAGGCCTGTCAGCGACCTCGCGCGCAGCACGGAGCTCTATCGGCACGGCCTTCACTTACGCGTGATCGATGGGTTCGAAGATCACCAAGGATTCGACGGAGTCATGCTCGGAACCGCGGCTGCGGACTATCACCTCGAATTCACGCAGTGCCGATCTGGGCACGTCCGTCCGACACCCACTCCGGAGGACCTGATCGTGCTCTTCGTGCCGGAGGTCTCGGAGTGGCGCGAGCTGTGCGGCAATATGGAGGCGGCCGGGTTCAAGCGCGTGGCGTCGTTCAACCCCTACTGGGAGGCGAACGGTCGGACCTACGAGGACCACGACGGATATCGCGTCGTGTTGCAGCGGGCTCGTTGGCCGGCCTCGCTGTCAGCGATCCCGCGCGTGCGGCACGCGCGTCGCGAAGACCGCGCCCATCTGCTCGAACTGTGGGAGCGCTCCGCTCGCGCCACCCATCATTTCCTTCGCAGTGCCGACGTCGACGCACTCCGGCCGTTAGTGGCTGCCGAGCTCGCGAGCGATGCTGTCGCCTGGTGGGTAGCCGAGGCGGACGCGGGCGATGTGCGCGGATTCCTCGGCTTCGCGCGGAACACGATCGAAGGGCTGTTCGTCGATCCGGATCACCTCGGCCAAGGCATCGGCACGCTGCTCGTCAAGCAAGCGCAAGATCTCGCCGCGGGCGCGCTGCGCGTGGACGTCAACGAGCAGAACGAGGCGGCTGTGAGGTTCTACGAGGCACGCGGCTTTGTCGTCGTGGGGCGTTCGCGGACTGACGACGGCGGCCGGGCGTTCCCGATTCTGCACATGCGAAGGAATAGCTAAGCGGCGCGGTCGCGAAGCGCGCGTAGGGTTGGAAGCGTCACAGCCAGCGCCGGACCTGCGACTTGTACGCCATGTACGCGTCGCCGAGCGCGCGCTCCATGCTCCGCTCTTCGAACGGAACGATCACGAAGTTGTCCAGCGAGAACAGCACCACGGGCACGAGCCACATGAGCCACGTGCCCGCGAGCAGCGCTGCGCCGATCGCGATCACGTTGAGGCCGAGATACATCGGATTGCGCGAGAAGCGAAATGGCCCGCTCGCGACGAGCGTGCTGTGCGACTCGGACGACGGGAAGACTTCGGCGCGCGCCTTCAGGAACGTCAGGCGTGCCCACGCTGAGAGTGCCACACCGACGACAACCAGCACGGCGCCCGTCGGCCGGTGCTGGATCACTGCGGGGAACCGGAGCGTCAGGTTGACGAGGAGCGCGACGCCGATCAAGCCAAGCAGCCAAATCGGCGACGGGATGCGGACGATCAGGGACGGGTTGGGTGCGCCGGTCATGGGCTTGTGTCCTCTTCTTTCGTGAAGCGATGGCGAAAAACGACTAACGGCCGGATGCGCGTGACGCCGCGGTCATTCGGGCTCGACGATGACTGCCGTGCCGTAGCAGAGCACCTCGGTCAGCCCCGCCATAACCTCGGTGGCATCGTAGCGCATCGCAACGATCGCATTCGCGCCGTTGTGTTCCGCATGGTGGCACATGAGGTGATAGGTCTCGGAGCGCGTCTCGTCGCAGAGCTTCGTGTAGATCGTGATATTTCCGCCGAGAAGAGTCTGCAGACCGCCAAAGAAATTGCCCACGATAGATCGCGAACGCACGCGAATACCTCGAACCACGCCGATGTTGCGTACGATCTTGTACCCCGGCAGCGTGGGTGCCGTCGTGACCATGTCGTTGTTCATGCGTGTCTACTCGTTGGCGATAACTAACGTGGCGCGCAAGGCCGTTGCGACGGGCACCCGGGCGGCGCGCAGCGCGGGCAACGAAGCGCCGATCAAGCCGATGACCAGCGACCACACCACCGCGACCCAAACGACGTGCGGCGTCACGGTCAACTTGAAGATCAGGCCTGCCGGGGTGACGGTGTTGCCGTTGAAGAACACCCACGCGATCGCGGAGCCGAGAAAGGCGCCCGGCAGCGCGAGCACGACTCCTTCGATCAGCACGGACAGCACGATCGGGCCGCCGCCGAAACCGATCGCACGGAGCGTCGCGAGCTCGCGGCGGCGGGAATCCACCGACGCGTAGAGACTGTTGAGCGCGCCGAACACGGCCCCGCTCGCCATCACCGCGCCGACGAAGTAGGCGAGAAAATCGATCAGCAGGTTCAGCTGACCGAAGCCTGCTTGGAACGTCTCCTTGATCGTCTTGACCTCGACGTCGATCGACGGGTTGTCGGCAAGCGACTGCTTGAACTTCGCGGCGTCCGCGAGCGACTCGAGGCGCACGATGACCTGCTGAAAGGTGGTGCGGCCGAAAGCGGACATCACGGTTTCGGCGTCCGCGCGCAGTACGCTGTCGCCGACCGAGTCGTTGCCGGCGAAAACGCCGACGACGGTCCATTCCGTGCCGCGTAGCGTGATGCGGTCGCCGATCCCCATGCCTCTGTACATCTTGCGGATCGGATCGGACACGACGAGCTCGTGGACGGCGGGCTCGTACCAGCGGCCTTCAACGATCTTCACCTCCGGTTGAACGAGCTTGACGCCCGGTGTCCAGCCGATCAGAAAAATCTGGCTGCGCGTGCCGTCGTTCTTGATCGCGTCAACGTTGACCATCGTCGTCGCGGTCGCGTGCGGCGTGCCGTCGGGCTCGTGCTTGACGCCGGGCGCGTCCATCGCGGCGATCATGGCGCTGCGGCTCAGCACGCTCTGGGGCGCCGCGCCCGCACCGCGCCCGAGCACGACGAGCTGGTCGATGGCCGCGTTGGCGCCCGTGAAAATGGTGGCGCCCTCGCTCATCGCGAGCAGCGAAGCGAGCACGGCCACGACGGTCGTCACGCCGACCACGGTGACGAGCGAAGATCCGCGCCGTTGGCCGACGCTACGTAAGCCGAGGGCGGTGAGGGCAGCGGTCTGCTTGAAGAATGTCATCGCGTCCTCCTAGCGGCCCGCGAGGGCGTCGGTTACTTGCAGCCTGAGTCCACGCCATGCCGGGACCGAGCTGCCGATCAGCGCGAGCATGACGGCGAACACCAGTCCGGCGGCTGCGACGACCGGCGGCATGCCGGCGATGCCGATGAACTGTCTCGCCATGGGCAGGACGAACGCCGCGATCGCGAGACCGACGCCTGCCGCGAACAGGCAGAACACGACGGCCTCAGCGATGATGAGCCCGGTGACGAGCCGGTCGGAGAATCCCACCGTCTTCAGAACCGCGAGCTCAGGCATGCGCTCGCGAATCGATTGCATCATGAGGGCGCCGGTCGCGAACAGCATCGCAAAGAATACGGCCGCAATGATCGCGCGCGCCAGGTAGTTCAGGTCGCCGATGCGTTGGAGTTGGGACGCGGCCAAGTCGGCCTCGGATTGGGTCCGTGTCTCGTGATCGGAGTTTGCGAACGCGTTGTCGATCGCGAGGCCGACCGGCGTCGCGTTGCCGGGATCACCGACCTTCGCTACGAACACCTGAACCGTGTCGCGATTCGCGAAGCGGGATTCGTCGACGTAGGCGAAGTTGGCGATCAGCGCCGTCGCATCGTCGTCTTCGTTGCGCGCGTCGTATGAACCGACGATGTCGAAGGCCCAATCTCGCGAGCCGTCGGTCCTAGGCACCGGCGATTGAAGAACCACTCGGTCGCCGACCTTCCAGCCGAAACGTTCCATGGTGTCGCTGCCGACGAGCGTGCCGGTGCGGTTGCTCTCGAGCGCAGCGACAGCGTCTTGCGGAGCGTTGAGCTCGTCGAAGATCGCGAAGAACGCGCTCGCGTCGACCGCTAGCACGCCTACTTGCTGATCCGGCTGTTGGTAGATGCCCGGGAGGGCCTGTCGCGGGGTCGCGAAGGCAACACCTGGCGTCGCGCGAATGCGGCCGAGCACGCTGATCGGCAGCGGGTCGCCGAGCGACACGCTGCTGCCGATGTACAAGCGATCGCGGTGAGTCTGGGCGATCGCCTGCTTGATCCCGGTGTTAAGGCCCTCGAGGAGCCCGAACAGCGCGAACGCGCTCGCAATCTGGAGCAGCATCAGCACCGCGCGACCACGTTTGCGCCAGATTCCCGCCCAGACCAAGGGTAGGAACTTCAAAAACGACATGGCAGTGTCTCCACACGAGCATCTGCCTCCCCGTCGCCCCGAACGCACGCGGATAATACCCCGATTCGCAACTCTTGCACTGAATAACTCGCGCCGTCGTGCGTAGACGTCTGCCGTCCCGCCCGCCGGTTTCCGTGGCACAATCGGTTTCCGCATCCGGGTTGGGCAATTACTACAACGACACCCATGCTCCGCAGCGGTTTCACAGCTCGGAAGATTGCATCGCAACGGCGCCCGCTTGCGCGGCCCGCCCTGCTGCTTGCCGCGTTCGTGACGCTCGTATGTCCGGGCGCGCTGCTCGCCCAGTCAGAGTCCGCCGCCGCTTCGATGAAGCGGCTCGAGGTTGTGCGTACCAGCGTGCCTATCACGATCGACGGGCGGCTCGATGAGCCGGCCTGGGCCACCGCGGCGACGATCGAGCCAGAGGACATTCATCAGATTCTGCCCGTCGAGTACTCGGCGCCGACGCAACGAACGCGCTTTCTGGTGATCTACGACGACGACGCGCTGTATCTGGCCGCGGACATGAAGGACGATCACCCGGAGCTCATGACGGCCAAGGTGCTCCGGCAGGGTGGAAATAACTCGTGGCTGGACGATCAGTTCAATATCTTTCTCGATCCATTCAACGACAAGCGGAGCGGTTATCGTTTTCAGGTCAACCCGCACGGCGTGAGAGAGGAGGGGCTCTTCAAGGGCGCGGATCAGGTGCAATGGCAGTGGAGCGGCATCTGGCAGGCGGCCGCAACACAAGGCTCCGATGGCTGGGTGGCCGAGACCCGGATTCCGTTCAAGACGATATCGTTCAACCCGGAGACTGACACCTGGGGCCTCAACCTCAACCGCCGAGTTGCGCGCAGCAACGAGACGATGGGTTGGGTGTCGAGAAACCGCACGCAGAGCCCCGCTATCTCGGGGGAGATCACCGGGCTGACGGGCTTACGGCAGGGGTTGGGCTTGGATATCGTGCCGTCGCTGACGGTCTCGGAGGCACGCAGTTTCTCGCCACGCGAGGACGTTTCCGATACCAAGCCGTCGCTCGATGTCTTCTACAAGATCACGCCGTCGCTCAATGCGGCGCTGACACTCAATACCGACTTCTCGGCGACCGAAGTCGACGATCGTCAGGTCAACCTGACGCGGTTCGGGTTGTTCTTCCCCGAGCAGCGCGACTTCTTCCTGCAGGACGCGGACATCTACGAGTTCGGGCGCATCGGGCAGCGGTCCATGGACTCGCCGTTCCAACGCCCGCTCGAAGAGAACGCGCTGCCGTTTTTTTCGCGTCGCATCGGCTTGAGCGCGACCGGGCAACCGGTGGATCTCGAAGGCGGCGGTAAGCTCAGCGGTCGCGTGGGCCGTTGGACCGTGGGGACGCTCGCAATCCGGCAAGACGAGTTCGAGAACGTAGAGCCCGCGGACCTGTTCGTGGGCCGCGTTGCCGCCAACGTGTTGGCCGAATCCGCCGTCGGCTTCATCGTCACCGATGGCGACCCGCTTTCGAATCTCGATAACAGCGTTGCGGGCGTCGATTTCCGCTACCAGAACACGCGTTTGCCGAAAGGCCGCACTCTCGAGTCCGAGGCGTGGGTTCAGCAGAGCTCGACCGAAGGGCTCGAGGGTGAGGACGGAGCTTGGGGCGTCCGGGCCTGGGCGCCGAACACCGCGGGGTTCAAGGGCGGTGTCGGCATCAAGGAAGTGCAAGCGAACTTCAATCCGGCACTGGGGTTCATAAACCGCCGCGACATCCGCGACTACACGGGCGAGCTCGGCTACACGGTACGTCCTTCCGGACGCAACTTGCGCGCGCTCTATACGGGCGCGAACGCCCAGCGCATCGAGTACCTCGACGGCGGGTTGCAGAGCGAAGTGTCGCAACTGCGCGCCGAGCTCGAAAACCAGACGACGGACAAGCTGGCGTTGAGATATCAGAACGACAAGGAGGGTGTGCGGGAGCCCTTCGTGATTTTCGACGACATCGTGATCCCGGCCGGCGACTACTCGTTCGACGAGGTCCGAGTCGGCGTAAGCACGGGCCCGCATCGACGCTTCGTGACGAGCGCGAGCTACGCCACGGGGGACTTCTACGACGGCCAGCGGGATAACGTGATTGCGTCAGTCGAGTGGATTCCGGTGCCGCGTTTCAGAGCAGCCATCTCGTACGATTACAACGACGTGAGATTGCCGCAAGGCGATTTCGTCGCTAGGCTCGCGCGAGTGGGTGTCGACGTCGTCATGTCAGCGAAGCTCTCGTGGGTGAATCTCATCCAGTACGACAACGCGTCCGACACGACGGGCATCAACAGCCGCCTGCATTGGATTCCTGAGGCCGGACGCGAGCTGTTCGTCGTCCTCAATCACAACCTCGAAGACTTCGACGGCGACAGTCGCTTCCACTCCAATACCGCAGATCTCACGATCAAGTATCGGCACACCTTTCGCTACTAGGCGGGCCGCATCGTCGGGGTGCAACGGCTCGAGCTACTGGGATGACAACATGAAAAAGTCGGGCGCGAGCCAGGGTGAGTCGGCAGCGGAGCTCATCTCGAAGAGAATCGCCGAGCTTGGAGACTGGCGCGGAGAAACGCTCGGGAAAATGCGCAAGCTCATTAGGGAAGCGGACCCGGGCGCTGTCGAGGAGTGGAAGTGGATGGGCACTCCTGTTTGGTCGCACGACGGGATCATCTGCACCGGCGAATCCTACAAGAAGGTCGTGAAGCTTACGTTCGCCAAGGGCGCGTCTCTGAAGGATACGGCCGGCCTCTTCAACTCGAGCCTCGACGGAAACGTACGCCGCGCGATCGACATCCACGAAGGAGAAAAAGTCGACGCGTCCGCTTTCAAGGCTCTCGTTCGTCAAGCCGTCGCGTTCAACAGCTCTCGCAAGTCAAAACCTGCGAAGAAGGCGAAGTCCTAGCCGAATTTTCCGCTCTCCGCGCCGGGACTGGTCGCGGCCCAAACGAGCTACCTCGGCAGTCCAGCCTAGTTGGAGCGCTTGGGTCCACGCCGCACGACGCGCACCTTGCCGGTTTTGCCGCCACCGCAAAAAAACTGATCGCGGCCGTCGGATTCCAGCCCGGAGATGTTCACTCCCGGCGGCATCTCTATTTGCTCCTTCACCTCTCCGGTTTTTGGATCGACGCGCCGCAGCTCGCTCTCATCTCCTTCCCAGGTGCCGTGCCAGAGCTCGCCGTCCAGCCAGGTGACGCCGGTCACGAATCGGTTGGACTCGATGGTGCGCAGAACCTTGCCCGTCTCGGGCTCGATCTGGTGAATCTTTCGCTCGCGATAGTGCCCCACCCACAGCGTTCCTTCGGCCCACGCGAGGCCGGAGTCACCGCCGCCGCCGGGCGCGGGAATCGAGCCGAGCACCTTCCCGGTCTTCGGGTCTATCTTCTGAATGCGGGACTCCGCGATCTGATACAGATGCTGCCCGTCGAATGCGGTGCCGGCATCCGCGGCAACGTCGAGCGAGCGTTTGATCCTGCCGCTCGCAGGATCGAAGGCATTCAGCTTGTCGCCCGACGCAAACCAGACGTTCTCGCCGTCATGCGTCACGCCGTGCACGCCCTCGATGCCCGCGAAGGGTCCGTATTCCCGAACGATGTCTGCTTGCTTCATGGTTCCATCCTAGTCAACGGGCAGCGCTGCGGGGAGTAACAATGTCGTCGTGAATCCGACGGCGGGCGGCGTCATCCAGCGACGCGCGCGCCCGCGCCCGAACGATTGCACTTTGCCCTGCAACGCTAGAGAGTCCAGGGACCGTTGTACGGTGCGCTGGCTCGCGCCAAGCGCCAGCGCCAACGCGGAGGTCGACCACGACTCACCGTCCGCAAGAAACGCAAGCACCCCTGCATGTTTCTCTTCAACGAGCCATGCGAGCACGACTACTTCGCGTGCGTTGCGCGGTGCGAGTATGAACCCGCGCGGCGTCGCCTGAACGTCTGCGAGCGTGCGTAGCAGTTTACGAAGTCGACCGACTTCGACCCGTAAACGCGCCCGATGTGATTCATCCGCCAGCTTCAGCCGGAACGCGCGGGCGACGAGCTCGTCGCGCGCCACATCTTCCGGCCACGCCTCCGCGAGAACGCGCGCGAGCGTGAGTAGCACGGGTCGCTTTGCAAGCCGGACGACGTCCTTCCGTTGACGCACGACATGACGGCAGCAGTCCACGATCAGTGCTTTCGAGGCTAGGAGCGCTTCGACTTCATCGAGCAACAGCAATCGCTCCTTGCCCTTCGCGATCAGGCGCGCTGCGGGTCGATTCAGAACACCGAACGCGCTTCCGACTTCGGCGGTGAGCGCCGGAATCGCGGCGCGCTGCGCCGCGCGCTCGGCGCGCGCCAGCGCCGCACGCGCTGCTGTCGTATGAAGCCGTCGCAGCGCGATGCCCGCGACGATGAGCTCGTGCGCGATTTTGAGCGCGAGAGGAACGGAAGCTGGCACTCTGGTCAGCGCGCGCTCCGCTTCGTCGAGCCTTCCGACGAGGAGCAGGCGCCGGATCTCGAGATACCGCGCATGTGCGGCGTTCGCGCGGTCGCCATGCTTCTCGAGCGTGATGCGCGCCGCATCGAGCGTCTTCGCGGTCCACTTGAGGTCCCGCGAAACCAATGCGATCTCGGCCTCGGCGACGATGCAACGCGCTTTGGCCACGGCCTCGCTTGGATTGAACGCGCGCGTCGCACTTCGCAACAGCTCCCGAGCGCGGGCATGTTCCCCGAGCTGCGCCATCGCAATGCCGCGCAGCGCGAGGCCCGGCGCGTCGTTGCGAAGCGCAACGAGCTTCAACGCGCCGATGGGATCGCCCGAGGCCAGCGCTCGCGCCGCCGCGGTGATCAGTGAGTCCATTGGAATCGCGTCACACTTGTCACTCTCACCTCTCGATACCTCTCGTCAAGACTGCGCGCGTCGTTTATCAAACCACTTCGCAAGGAGAAGTATCGTGTTCGACATTCTGCACAGGGTGGGTATCAAGGCGCCGCTCGATAACGTCTACAAGTCATTGGCCACACCCGAAGGCGTGGCCGGCTGGTGGACCACAGACACGACGGGCGACAGGAAAGCGGGCGGAATGATCAATTTTCGCTTCACCGCCGCCGGGCATGAGATCGGGGCTTTCAGCATGAAGATTCTCGAGCTCCATTCCAACACCGCGCGTCGTGTGGCAGGTCGTCACCGGGCCGGCGGAGTGGGTCGGCACGAAGATCCGTTTCGAGCTCAAGCAAGAGGACGACTTCACCATCGTTCTGTTCAAGCACGAGGGCTGGAAGGAGCCGGTGGAGTTCATGTACCACTGCAGCACCAAGTGGGCCACCTTTCTCATGAGCATGAAATCGCTGCGTCGAGACCGGCAAGGGCCACCCGAGTCCACGCGACATCAAGATAAGCAACTGGCACTGACCCGCGGCGCAGCAGGCGCTCTCGACGGTGCGCGTGCGAGCGAGTTAGCCGCTCGCTCGGATCGGCGGCGGCCCGCGAGGCCTGGGAGCTGCGGACTCGCGAGCGGCCCGAGCTTGCGACGCTTGAGCAGCGATTCGACTTCGTCGAGCGTGTGCTCGCGAGCGCACGTCGATGACGCACAGCTCTGCTCAGTCATCATCGGACGACAGACGAAACGGCGATGCTCTCTCGACGTCGAGCTTTTGCCAACGTTCAGTGCTTCTGCTCCAGAGGTAGTCGGGCGCTGGCTCGAGGCCTACATCCGCCGCGAATTCGAGCGCGTCGACCAAGAGAATCGCGTCGATGCTGGGGTCCGCAATCCAACGCGCGAGTTGCTCCTTGGCCCCGGGTAGGTCTTTGCTGCGGTTTACTTCTTGCTTGGCTACGAGTATCGGACGATCGGGATGATCGATGCTCGGTCCATAGTACGTAGGGGATTGCGTACAGACTCCAGAAGTCCCCGATCACTACTGCACGGTGACCGGCCGGAATCGATTTCAACGCGGTCAAAGCCGGGACGTTCTTTTCGACGTTTCCCCGGAGCTCCGCAGACAAGCTCAGGGACGGCTGAACGACCAGCACGAAAAATCAGGGCGCCGCAGGCGGCCGTTGCCCACGCGACGACCCGCTTCGGGCGTGTCTTTCGCAGAAAACCAGCCGCGTACGGGAGGGCTTCGAGGACGAGCACGACAAGGCCGACCACGCAGACCGAGAAACCGACGTGTGCGCTGTAGCGCTGAAATGACAACGCTCGGCTGATCTCCCAGTCGAGGAAGCTGACGGCGACGTACGTCATGACCAGGCTGGCGACGTGCAGAGACATCGCCACCGACACGAAGCCCAGCAGCAGCCTTGCAGTCGGGCTCGCGATCAGCGATCGCTTGATTAGCGACAAGAACCCCACCGCACACGTGGCAGACACCAGCCCGTAGTATGGCCAATGGCTCAGTACGTCAGCTCGGACGCTCACTAGAAAGCTTCCAAGAAGATCGAGCCTCCATTCCCCAAGCGGTAGCACGGAGACCTCATCGGCGATGGGCAGCCGATAGGCGAGGTAGGCATTCCAGATACTCGAAGACAGCCACGCACCAGACGAGACCGCTATCCCGCCAGAAATCCACCGGCGGGCAGGGACGCGGTGAATGGCCGCGACGAGCGCCCCTGCCGCAGAGAGGACGAAAGCGACTACCCATCCGCTCGTCTTCAGCCCGCCGATCAAGCTACTGAGCAGAAAGAGTGAAAGCAGGGCTGATCCGCGATCGCGATACAGAAGCGTTGCGCCAATCGTTGCGCAAGTCTTCATGCGCTGAACCGAACTCTTCCCGCGTCATGAATCTGCACCACTGCACGACGACTACGAGAACCGCGGCGGACAGCGCCGGATCCGCGATCGCGGACCAGTAGTACTCGAGCTGAATCGCCGGGTTGAGCGGTAGCACGATGAAAAACGCGAGGGTGGGAATGCCGTACCGCGAAATCAACGCGGCTCTGCTCTCCATCAGCGGCGAAGCCCAATTTTCGCGAAGGAAATGAGCGATGCACCCGGTCGCGATCAAGGTCGACATCGCGTTCGTGACGCCTCCAGCCATCTCGGCGAAGCGACCGGTGACGACGCTGGCAATGTAAATCGAAAGCGGGAAGGCACCTGGGTACGTCGGGTGACGAGAAGGGAAGTTCTCGAGCGGTGCTTGCGGATAGCTATCGAGCTGAAAAAGATACGATGCGTTCAACAGCCAGTGCATGTAGCTGTCTATGAAAAGCGGCGGTATGAACAACGCGAGCGCCAGTATTGCGGCTCCGAAAACGAGATAGATCCACGCTCCGCCTATGCTGAATCGTCGTCCGGCGCCGCGTGATCGAAAAGACGATCAGCGCCAGACAGACGACGAGGCCGAACTTGAGGTTCGCGAAACCGCACAGCACGGCCAATACGCTGATCAAATAGGAGACGCTCCAGCCGAGCAGCGGGTATTCCCATGGTTCTCGATCCGGCACGAGACGACCAATCGCCCAAAAGCCGCCGAAGGCTATCAAGACGCCGACGCAGGCCCAGGCGCCACCTGACACGTAGCTCACGGAGACTTCTGGTAGTTGCGATTCGATTGGCGGACTGCGCCGCGAACCGGCGGAGCTTCATCGCCTGCCTGCTCGGTCGTGGAGCGCGACGGCAATTCCACGGTTTCGCGTAGCCAATCGATTTGGTTCGCAACCTGCATGTTCCAATCGCCTTGCTGCCCCTGGGCAAGCTGAGGATGTGCCCATTGTTGCACGTACGCCAAACGTCGCGAAGGGCGCGAAGGTGCCTACGCACTCTGACGTCGGCGGCGTTCGCGAGAGCTGGGCGGGGCGCGTCGCGATGATGTTGGGCTAAAGACCAACTTGTTCCCAAGCGAGTTCTGCTCCACGGTGTGAGTGCGAAAGCGTGAACCACGAACCACGAGAAAGAGGAGCAAGCCATGGATAACATCGTCAAGAAGGCCGTAGACGCTGCCTCGAACGTTGCCGGAAAAACCGCGGATGCTGCGGTGAGCGCGGGAAAAGGCGCCCTCAAAGCGGGCGAGAAGGCCGTTGATGCGACGGTCGGTGCGGCCAAGGTGGTCGGCGACAAAACGGTCGGCGTGGCTAAGAACGTGGGTGGAAAAACCGCAGCTGCCGCCAACGCGGCAGTCGACGCAGTCAGGAAAGGCTGATTCGCTAGGCTCGCCACGGGCGGTACGCGGCCAGTTGGCTGCGTCCGCCGATCGTGTCCGGCCGGGCGCCCGCTCGCGCCGGCCGCGACGTCGGCCATGGCACGCTTCGTGCTGTTCGTGACGACATCCAGGGAGGTTGTCGATGCTGCCTCGCGCGGCACATCGCGGGATCCGAGCAGCGTGGCTATGGACCACGATCGCCAGCTCGGATTGCCACTCTGGATTAGCGAACGTCGCCGTTGCGCAGCGGCCACGCCCTCCGATCTTTTCGAGCACACCGATCACGAACGCCGCGTCCGGCGCCGCGTACTCTTATGAGGTCAACGTCACCGCCTTCGGTGCGAACGACCAGATCAAGATCACGGCGCCGACGCTTCCCAGTTGGCTCAAGCTCGTAGATCACGGCAACCGCTCCGCGACGCTGTCCGGGATACCCGCGGCGGCGGACGCGGGCGCTAACGTGGTCGTGCTCCAGGCGGACGACGACGAGTACAAGATCCAGCAAAAGTTCACGATCACCGTCACGAACCGCGCACCGACCGCGGCGAACGACAGCTACTCGACGATCGAGGGAGTGCAGCTCACGGTGGCGGCGAGCGGGGTGCTCGGGAACGACACCGATCCGGACGGCAACGCGATCACGGCTGTGCGCACGAAGGACACTGAGCACGGCACCGTCGCGCTCGCGGCGAACGGTTCGTTCAGCTACACGCCCAACCCGGGCTTCAGCGGCGCGGACACGTTCAAGTACCGAGCGAGCGACGGCAAGGCGCAGAGCGGCGAAGCCACCGTCACGATCACGATTGCGCCCGCGAACAAGCCGCCGACGGCGGCCGCCGACACCTATTCGACGAACGAGGACGCGGTGCTCACCGTGCCCGCGCGCGGCGTGCTCGCGAACGACAGCGATCCGGACGGCGACGCGCTCGCGGCGGTGCTCGTCGGCAACGCGACGAGCGGTAGCGTGAGCTTGAACGCCGACGGCTCGTTCACCTACACGCCCGCAACGAATTTCAACGGCACGGCGACGTTCAGCTATCAAGCCCGCGACGGCCACTTGTCGAGCGCACCGGCGACGGTGACGATCAACGTCGTGCCCGTGAACGACGCGCCGTTCGTCACGAGCTCGCCCGCGCGCACGGCTACGGAGCACGTGACCTACACGTATACGCTGACCGCGTCGGACCCGGATGGAACGACGCCTCGCGTTCGCGGCGCCGAAGCTCCCTGCGTGGCTCAAGTTCAAGCCCCCCGCGACGATCACGGGCGTCCCGGAGCAGAAGGACGGCGGCGCGCACGACGTCACGATGACCGTCTCCGACGGAGTCGCACCGGCGGTCGCCCATTCCTTTCAGATCACCGTCCAGGTCGTCGACGATCCGCCGCAGGTCGCGGCGATCCCCGACCAGACCGCGACGGAGCGTGTGCCATTCACGCTGGACCTCGCGAAGCTCGTGACCGACCCCGACACGCCCGCGAGCGGCGTCGCGTTCGCCGCGAGCGGCGCACTGCCGGCGGGGCTCTCCGTGAGCGGAGCGGGCGTGGTCGCGGGCACGCTCATGCAGCCCGGCGACTACACCGTGAGCTTCAACGCGCGCGACGCCACCACTTCCGTGCCCGGCCGCTTCAAGCTCACCGTGCTGCGCGCCGGCCGCGCGGACTTGTCGGTGCGCGCGAGCGCGGCGCCGGCACCGGTCGCGATCAACGCACCGGCGACCTGGACGCTGATCGTCACCAACAACGCGACCGACGTCACCGTCGACCGCGTGTCCCTCGACGCGACGTTCGCCGGCGCCGCGCCGTTCCAGTTCGACGCGGTCGCGACCGCGGGCTGCACCTTGACCGCGTCCGGCAACGAGTCGCGCCTCGCTTGCACGCTGGGCCCGCTCGCGGGCGGCGCCGCGGCGACGGTGACGCTCACGGGCAGCGGCGCGCTGCAGGGGGACGTGCTCGCGACCGTCGCGGTCGCGGTCGTCGGCGGCGTGCCGATCGACGAGACGCCGGCCAACGATCGAGCGACGAGCTCGCTCAGCGTCGCGCAGACCGTGACCACGGCGCCCGCGCAGATGATCGCCGGGCTCGAAGCGCGCGCGGCGGCGGCGGGCGACCTGAACGGCGACCGCTTCGACGACCTCGCCGTCGTCACCGGCTCGCCTCAGGGCACCGTCGTGCTGCTCGACGCCGTCGATCCGACGAACCCGAACAAGCGAACGCTGTCGACGACGCCGACGGTGCTCGGCGGGGATGCTCTCGGCACGGATATCGCGCTCGCCGACCTCGACCGCGACGCCGACCTCGACGTGATCGTCGCGGCCGGAGTCGGAGCGCCGAACCGGATCTTCCGCAACTCGGGGAGCACGTTCGAGACCGCGGCGATCGGCGCGCCGAGCGAGGACAGCCGCGCGGTGGCGGTCGGGGACTTGAACGGTGACGCGTTCCCGGACCTCGTGTTCGCGAACAACGGCGCGAGCGCGGTCTATCTGAACCAGGCCGGCGCGACGTTCGCTCGCACGCCGTTCGGCAGCGGCGACGCCCGCGACGTCGTCGTCGCGGACCTGTTCGGCGACTCGCTGCCCGAGGTGGTCGTCGCGTACGGCGGAGGGGACGCCGCCGTCTACCGGAACACCGCCGGCGCGCTGACGCTCGAGCTCACGCTTCCGACGGGCGCGACGACCTCGGTGGCCGCCGCCGACCTGAACAACGACAGCCGCGCCGATCTCGTGTTCGGCCGCAGCGGCACCGGCAATCTCGTCTTCATCAACACGTCGAGCACGAAGGGCGAGTTCTTCCTCGCGAGCAAGCTCGGTGCCGCAGTGACCTCGAGCGTGCTGCTCGGCGACTTCGATCTCGACCGCGACAACGACGTGTTCGTCGTCAACGGCAACGGCGATCAGGTCTACACGAACGTCGGCAATTCGAGCGGGACGTTCGTCCTGCATCCGCGCCAACTCACGAACGCCGACGCGCGCATGGCGGCGGCGGGCAGGTTCAGCATCGACGATAGGGTCGACGTCGCGGTGATCGCCGGCGGCGGCGCCGCGGTCTTCTTCAACGACGGCGCGGCGAACTTCGGTCAGGGCGACATGGCGGGACCGACGGTGCAGCTACGCGGCGAGCCGACCGTCACGCTGACGGTCGGTGATACCTTTGTCGATGCCGGCGCCACGGCGAGCGACGCGGCCGACGGCGACGTGTCGTCGCGGATCACCATTAAGAATCCCGTGAACACGGCCGTGATCGGAGCCTACACCGTGACGTACGACGCGACCGACCTCTCGGGTAACTCGGCCGCGCCCCCCGCGACGCGCACCGTCCGCATCCAAGCGCGCGAGAACGAGGGCGGCGGCGGCGGCGGGGCGCTCGGTATCGAGTTCCTGCTGATGCTGCTCGGGGCTGCGTGTCGCACGTGGCGACGCCCGGATGTCGGCAGGATTGGCGAGACGCGCGGTACTCACGTGCTGCGACCTATCCGCGCTCTGCATCGAATCTATCTCTTGCGCGATCGTCGTTCCGATCAGCAGCGTCGAGTCCGCAGAGTAGTGTCCCTGGGCGAGGTAGCCTTCAGTAAAAGGAATTCGCTCGCCGAGCGAGCGGTTCAAGTCGAGATGGTGCGCGCCCGCCGGCAGTAGCGAAATGGCGCGGTCGTAGCGATCGCCGGTAAACGTCCGGGCCTTGCGCGGCAGGAACACGAACAGCACTCTGTCGCTTCCGCCGAAGTACTCGGTGAGGTAATCGGTCCAGGCGCGAAATCGTTCCGCTCCTTGCTCTTCGTCCGCCGCACTCGATGCGACTGGCGCTTCCTCGGGACGTCGAGAGACCCAGCCGCCGCAGCGCTCGAGTCATCCGGCCGTCGAGCCAATTCAGCTCGTTGCCGAGTTTGTGCGCGAGCATGCTCTTGTAGTACCACTGCCCGAGCAGCAATTGCGTGCGCCCCGCGGGAGGCGCAATCGCACTATGGTCGAAATAGCGGAATAGATCGGGCGCCTCAGCCGCGCTGTACGTGAACTCGTCGAAGTTGCGCGGAAGGTTTGCGAAATCCGCGAGGGATTCCTCCCAGAACAAAATCACGGCGATACGCGGATCGATTTCGGCTTCGAGCGAGTCTTTGTAGACGTGGAACATCCGATAGGTATCGAAGCCGGGCCACGAAGCGGCGTAGACGGAGCTCGGGATGGTCAGCGCATCGCCGATCGCGCGCGGCAGCGCGTGCTCATCGCGAAGGCCGTACGAGAACGTCATGGAATAGCCGCCGAGCAGCAGCACGGCCTGCTTGCTGTCCGGGTGCTTCGCCGGCTGCCTGAAGCCGTGAGCGTCGAGCGTCAGCTCCTCGAGAAAGACATTGTCGAAATGCCGCATCCAGCCGCTGTAGTTCGGAGTGAAAACAAACTCGTATTTGTCGTCGGGCGTGTGAATATCGCCTGTGTACCAACGCGAGTGCTCGATGGTTGGCGACACGGTCAGCTGTAGAAACACTTCCGCCCCTGCGACCGCGAGCACGGCGACTGCGAGTCCTTGCACGATCTTGCGATGCGGCGATGCGCTTCATGGCGGATCAGAACTGAAAATAGATGAACGGGATCGGTTTCAAGCCGACCGTGATGATCGTGACGCAGATGAACGCGTAGACTCCGGCTCGCGCCATCGACGGCCAGGACAGCGCGAGCAGGTCATTTTCGCTTCGCTCCTGGGCGATGTGAAAGCCGAACAGCAGACAGCCCAAGGTGATGACCGGCACCGCAAGCACGAGCGTGCCGGGATCGATGTGAAAGTTGAACACTATGTTGTGGAGGATGTCTCCGGCTTGCTCCATGCTGGTCACGCGGAATAGCAGCCACCCGCCCAACGTCAGCACGTACATCCCCGCTACGCGCAAGACGTGGTTCGCTCGCTGATAGTCGGCCGGTAGCAGACGCAGGCGCACACCGTGTTGGTCCAAGAAATGATCGATGCAGAGCAGCGTGCCGTGGTAAATGCCCCAGACGACGAAGTTCCACGCTGCGCCGTGCCAGAGTCCGCCCAGGAACATCGTGAGCAGTAGGTTGATGTAGGTTCTCGACGGACCGCGCCGGCTGCCGCCCAGGCTGATGTAGAGATAGTCGCGCAGCCAGTTCGAGAGGCTGATGTGCCAGCGGCGCCAAAAATCGCGCGGGGATGTGGCGAGATAGGGACGCCGGAAGTTCACGGCGAGATCGATGCCCATCAGTTTCGCGATCCCTCGCGCGATGAACGTGTAGCCCGCAAAGTCGCCATAGATCTGCAGCGAGAACGCGACGACGCCGAGCAGGCTCGAAGCGCCGGAAATGCTGTCATGATTGTCGAACGTGTGCTGCACCAACGGCGCAAGCGTGTCGGCGATGACCACCTTCTTGAAGAAGCCGATCAGAATCCAGTAGATCCCGATCCTGATGCTCGCCTGATCGATGACCCGTTTGCGCACCAATTGCGGGAGCAGGTGGCCCGGTGTCTCGATGGGTCCCGCAACGAGCTGCGGGAAAAAGCCGACGTACAGAGCAAAATCGAGCGGATCCCGGCAGGGTTTGACCTTACCGCGGTACACGTCGATCGTGTAGGCGATCGTCTGGAAGGTATAGAACGAAATGCCGACCGGCAGGATGATGTTCAGCGTGGGGTAGTGGGCTTCGAAGCCGAGCGCCTCCAGCAGCGCGACCGCGCTCTCGATGCCGAAGTTCAAATACTTGAAGGTCCCGAGTAACAGGAGCTGCGTGGTGATGCTGAAGGTGAGCCAGCGCCGCTTCACGCGCTGATCGGTCGCGTCCTCGATTCGCTGCGCGACGAAAAAGTCGATGAGCGCGGAGAACCACAGCAGCCCCAGGAATCTGACGTCCCACGCGCCGTAAAAAACGTTCGAAGCGATGAGAAGCAGGACGTTCTGCGGCCGGACGCTGGGCAGGCGCTGCAGCAGCAGGTAGAGCGAGTAGAAACACGCGAAGAAGATGAGGAACGTAGGGCTCGTGAATACCATGTGAGGCCGGGCTGCGGTTTGGAGTGGGTCCCTTAGACTCGATCTCACCTGCTCGCGCGGGCGATGCGAGCGCGAAGCATAACTGGAGGCAGGCGAGCGCGGCGCGTGCGACCGGTCCGAGTGCGGGGCGAGCGAGCGCTCCGGACTCGCTGGTCTCGGCGTCTGTCGCCCTCGCGACCTAGCGGTCGCCGTCCCGCCGATCCAATAACTGCAAAGTTTCTCCAGGACTATCGCGGTCTGCGGGCATCCGTGGACCCAAAGGCCAATGGTTCCGCGGCTGGCATCGTGATTGCATACGCCGATAACACTGCGCGGAAACGTCACGATGGAGAAAGCGGAGCCCGTCGAAGTAATGCCTCGTCTTGACGAGGGTGCAGCGATCGCCGTGCACGGTCGACGATCCGACGAGCTCCTTCGAGAGCGGCGCCTGCAAGGGCGAGGTCGCGGCCCACGGCGGCAGCCGCATGCGGTTGCCCAGCTGCCGTCTACCGTCCGGAGTTTCCGGCCTTCGTCGCCGCCGCTTTCGCGGCGTTCGCGATGCTGCGAGTCGCGCGCTACGCGTGGCAGATGTTGCCGCAGGTCGACGGATGGGAAGCGGACGATATCGCGCGCTCAATCGCGAGCGGCCACGGCTTCAGCTTCCCGGGCAACTGGCGCTGGCTCTGGGACATGAGCGCCGGCAACCCGAACGAGTTCTTTCCGACCGCGTGGGCGGACCCGGTCTATACCCATCTGCTCGCCGGCCTGCACGTTTTGCTCGGTGAGCACGCGTACGCCGGCGCATTCGCCGTGAGCTTCGTATGCATCGCGATCATCTTCTACTGCGTCTACCGGCTCGGCTCTCGCATTCGCGGCGCCTGGTCGGGCGCGCTCGCCGTCATTCTGCTCGCCCTGCACGGCGAGACGTTCGTCTCGTTCTTCGGCGACATCAACTCGACCGGGTTCGCGACCTGCATCCTGACGGCGTACGTGCTGGTCGCGGTTCGCTACTTCGAGGTGCCGAGCCGAGGGCGCCTCGCGCGTGCTCGGCCTCGCGACTGGCGTAATGGTGTTGGCGTGGCCGGCAGCAGTCTACTTCGCGTACGCGCTCGTTGCGGCGGTCGCGGTCTATCACCGCGCACGATTGCGCACGGCGGCGCTCAGGGCCGCCACCGTGCTCGTGCTCGCGGCGATCGTGGTGCTGCCGTGGACCGTCCGCAATTACGTGACCTTCGGCGAGTACGTTCTGGTCCGAACGGGCTCCGGCGAGCTCATGTATTCCGCGACCATCGCCGCCGCGTCGACGTTCATGCCGGATGTCGCGCGCACGACGGTGCCCGTTCCGTGGACCTCGAGCGGGCCCGATGGACGCCGTGCGCACCATCCTCACCGATCGCGAGAAGCGCAATCTGAACGAGTTCTTCACGGTCGACTCGATCCTGCGAGTCGCCGCCCCCGGGCTACGAGCAGATGAACGAGGCGCAGCGCGACCAGATCTACTTGGAGCGTGCGAAGGAGTTCGTGCTGACTTACCCGTGGGTCGCGGCCCAGATGGCCGTCGTGAAGATGTCGTTCTATATCATGACGGCTCGGCGTGTACGGGCTCGCGCTGCTCGTGTTGGCCGTGCTCGGCGCCATGCTCGCGATCCGTGACCCACGCAGCTGGTCCGCGACGCTGCTCGTCGCGAGCTACAGCGCGCTGTTCCTCTTGGTCATGCCGTTTTTCGACCGCTACCGCACGCCCGTTGAGCCGACGATCGTGCTGCTCGCGACGATTCCGCTCGCGTTGGCGCGCGGAGCGGCTCGTGGCCGCGTATCGCGGCCGCAAGCCTCCGTCCGTTGAAGACGCTCGCGACTCGCGTCCGGGACTTCACCACCGCGCATTTCCGTACCGACTGCGACGATCGTTGAGACTAGCGTCTATGCTAACCGTGCAAGCCGATCGCAGGCTGGGAGGTTCAAATGAGCGTGGCTACTGAGTCGTTAGAGCTTTCGATTCTGATGCCTTGCTTGAACGAGGCCGAGACGATCGAGACCTGCGTTCGAAAGGCGAAGAGCTATCTCGAAGACCGCGGGATAAAAGGCGAGGTCATCATCGCCGACAACGGCAGCTCCGACGGATCTCAGGCCCTCGCTAGCCGCTGTGGTGCGCGAGTAGTGCACGTTGCGAAACGCGGGTACGGCGCGGCGCTGTTGGGCGGAATTCAAGCCGCTCGAGGCAAGTTCATCATCATGGGGGATGCCGACGATAGTTATGATTTCACTGCGTTGGACCCCTTCATGAAGGAGCTCCATGCGGGATGTGACCTTGTCATGGGTAATCGTTTCCGCGGCGGGATCGAACCCAATGCCATGCCCGCGCTGCACCGGTATCTCGGTAACCCCGTTTTGACGAGCATCGGCCGGATCCTGTTCGGCAGCCCGTCGGGAGATTTTCATTGCGGTCTGCGCGGCTTCCGGCGCGATCCTGTCTTGTCGCTGGCGCTCACCTCGCAAGGGATGGAGTTCGCGAGCGAAATGGTCGTCAAGGCAACTCTGCGGAATCTGCGCATCGCCGAAGTTCCGACCACGCTGTCGCCCGACGGCCGCAGTCGTCCGCCGCATCTGCGCAGTTGGCGCGACGGCTGGCGTCATCTCCGCTTTCTGCTGCTTTTTAGTCCGGCATGGTTGTTCTTTTACCCGGGCGTTCTGATGTTGCTTCTCGGAGCTGTCGGGATGTTCTGGTTGGTGCCCGGTCAGCAGTCCGTCGGCGGCGTTACACTCGGCCTCAATACGCTGCTGTTCGCCGCTGCCGGAGTGATCTGCGGGTTCCAGGCGATCGTTTTCTATATGTTCGCGAAGACCTACGCGATTCGTTCCGGCTTGCTGCCGGATGATCCAGTCGTCGCGCGGGTTAGGAACGCGCTGCGCCTGGAAACCGGCTTGATCAGCGGAGCGATCGCGATCTTGGTCGGCTTGAGCCTTGCGACCTATGCCGTCGGAGTTTGGGGCGCCAGGTCGTTCGGAGCCCTCGAGCTGGAGGAATCGCTGCGACTCGTCATCCCGAGCACGACATTGTTGGTGCTTGGATTGCAGCTGATGTTTTCGAGCTGCCTACTGAGCATTTTGCAGCTGGACACTCGCCCGGTGGGTGCTCGAACACGTAAGGAAGACTATGCTGCCTCGCTCGCGCACAGGACGAGCGAAACACCGGATCGGACATGACCAAGGACATCATCGAGAACAGATTCAGACTCAACTCTTCGACGAAGGCGCGTCTATTCCTCAAGTCCATCAAGGAAAACGGCCTGCTGTGGACTGGGTTGATCGGCCTGTACTACGGTGCCAGCGCGATTGGCGATAAGGCGTTTGCGTCGGCGGCCAGGCTTCGGACGAAGCACGGTCTGCCCGGGATGAACAGCGTCGCTCTGAACAAAGTGATCTGGGAAAACTGGGATTGGAGCGGCCAAGGCGAGGAATGGTCTGAGTCTCTCGAGTGGAAGCAATCGGTCGTAGAGACGTTGCTGAAGCCGAACATTGCAGACGGCTCGGTCGTCGTGGAAATCGGTCCCGGTGCAGGACGGTGGACCGGCGAGCTGCAAGCCCGCGCGAAGCGGCTGGTGGGCATCGATCTTTCCGAGGCGTGCGTCCGCGAGTGCCAAAAGCGCTTTGCGTCTTGCGACAACGTCGAGTTTCGAGTCGGCAGCGGAGCGGATTTGCAGGGTGTGCCCACGACGAGCGTCGACGCCATTTGGTCGTTCGACGTGTTCGTGCATATCAACAAAGCGCAATTCGCGGCGTATGCGCTCGAATTCGGCCGGGTTTTGAAACCCGGCGGCGTAGGTGTCATACAGCACGGCGCAGTGGGCGGCGCGCGGGGCGGCTGGCGTAGCGACGTCGCCGCGGCCGACGTGCAAGAGTACTTGCGCGCGGCCGGCCTGCGAGTAAGAACCCAAATCGCAGCGTGGTCCTATTCCGGTCAGGAATTCAAAGCCGGGTTGTACGACGATGTCGTGACGGTGTTCGAGCGCCCGAACAGCGCCGCGGCTTGACTACAGGCGGCGCAAGACGTCAAGGTCACGGACGCGGTGACGACACGAACACCCACATCCGCGACACCGCAAAGCTGGTAGCCGGAACGACTACGCAATTCGCGGTCCGGCGCAGCCGGCCCGCCGCCAGGGACACTATTTTTGGATCGTCACGAGCAAGTTGCTCGGTATCCCGAGTAGTCGTTGGGACTCTACGGAGACGCGGCAACGATCGAGGCCGCTGCACAGCTGCAAGATCTCTCTGCGATCCAGCAGATTGAGGTTCTCTTCCAAGGCAAAGAAGCTATAAGAAGTGCGGCTGAGCAGGCGCCGAAACCACGGCTTCGGCAGCCAGTGAACGAGCGGGAGCACGCTGTGAAATTCCACCGGAAACCAGCGGTTCGGCGTTGTCAGGAAGACCGCGCGCTTCGCGACGCGTACGAGCTCGGTGATGAATCGTCGTTGATTCTCGAAACTGCCGACATGCTCGAGCACGGCACTCGAATGGACGACGTCAAAGCTGCTCCCATCGAATGGTAGGCTTCTGCCATCGGCGCGGCAGTATCTAAGTCCAGGATATCGTTCTTCGAGAAATGACGCGTCGTCCGTTCCGACCGCAGTGATTTTGTCCTTGTGGGGATACCACGCTTCGACGTAGTTGGAGCTCTCGTAGGTCTGATCCGACGTAACGCCGACGTCGAGAAGCGTCTCGCTCGACTGAATCGCCGTGTTCTCGAGAAACCGCTGGTACATGCGACGCCGTGCTCGCGCGGCGACCCTTATGGGCAGCGACGTAGGCTCGGCGACGTTGTACTGTGCGTTGGGTTTTCGCATCGCGCTCATCGAAGGCTCACGGCGCCATCTTACCGGAATCCCGGTTCGTGGCCGCACGGCAGACGATCGGCGCCCGCGCGTGAGCCCGGGAATCGGCGTGATCGCCGACGAGCGCGAACGACGGAATCCACGGCTCGGGAGTTATTGGACCTCGTCGAGCAGCGACCCCTCCGCAACGGGCCGGCCGAGCGTGAACTGCAATTGCCAGCTGCCGTCGTCGACGAAACCCAACGACAAGAGGAATGGACCGATCGGCGTGCGGCCACCGACCGAACCCGCAAGTCCGTAGAGCGTTTCCTCCGGCGCGCCGTCGAACCGGTCACCGACATCGCCCGCCTGGACCCTGAGTCCCGCGTATAGCGCCTGGCCGAACAACGGCTGCAGCTCGAGTAGCCGCCAGTAGTAGCTCGCGCCGGCAACCCAGTAGCTGTTGCCGCGCAGCTCGCCGGGCCGTAGACCGGGAAACGTGCGGATGCCGCCGAGCTTGAATTGCTGCGTAATCGGCAGCTCGCCGTCGAGCGTGTCCGCGCCGCCGATCATCACGCTCAGCGAGTTGCCGCGGCGCACTTCGAAGGACTTCATGAACACGGTCTCGAACAGGCTGTAGTCCTGCTCACCGTTTAGCCAATCGGAGGAGGCGACGTAACGCGCGTTCCAGAAGGTGCCCCGCGTCGGCAGCGCGATCGCGTTACGCGTGTCGTAGACGGCGCGCAGCTGGATGCTCGTGTCGGGCGTTCGCGCAAGCTCCGGAAGACCCGGCAGGCCGGTGTCGAGCTGTGCTTCGTGCTCACCACTACGCAGCCCGAGCCGCAGTTGCGCCCGCGTGCCGACGTTCATGCCGAGATCGACTTCTCCGTATAGCTCGCGCAGCGAGTAGCGCGCGGCCCTTTCACCGTCGAGATAGATGTCCTCGATGTTCTCCTGGGTGAGCGCGATGGGTTGAACGAAGAAGCGCTGCCGCCTCTCGTCGAGAGGCTGATAGAAATCCGTCGTGAGCAGCGATTGCCGGCCGAGCTGCGCCGCGTTGTGCCATTGACCGCCGTGCTGGTTGATCCAGGTGCGGTCGTGGTCGACGCGCAGGATTGCGAAGATGTCGCCGCCTTCGTACGTCGAGACGCCGACGTCGAAACGGAAGAAGTCCGGACCCCAGGCTTTCTCCACCGGCGCGATCTCGAGCACGCGTCCGTCTTCCGGGCCGGTCACGGCGTACTCGACACGCTCGAAGTCGCCGAGCGCATACACGCGTTCGACGTCGGTGACTATCTGCTCGAGGCTCGGTGCTGCGCCCGGCCGCACGTCTTGGAGCCGCGCGCGAACGAAATCCGGGTTCACGCGCTCTGTGCCGACGATCTGCACGTCGGCGAGCGTGGGCACCTCGCCGGCGGCTCGACTGAGCGAATCGGTCCACGCGCGGTATTCGTCCTCGGGCAGCGCGTAGCGGCGCAGCGCCTCGCTCTGCGCGGCTGCTGCCGTGCGGCCGAGCTCGAGGGCTTCCGGTACTCGCTGAAAATCGGTCGCGCTGATGTCGCCTGTCGGCACGTCGATACCGACATCCATGGCGCTCAAGCTGGCGATTTGCACGCGCTCGTTGGCCTCGATCATGACGTCGAGGGACCGCTGCAAGACCGAGACTGCCGACTCGAGTCCCTCGGCGTTGCGCGGCGGGGCGGACACCCAAACGGCGATCACGACGTCGGCGCAAAGCTCGCGGGCGACGTCGACGGGGAGGTTGCGCATCATGCCGCCATCGGACAGCACCCGGCCGTCGAGGTTGACCGGCGAGAACACTCCCGGCGCCGCCATGCTCGCACGCATGGCGACCGATAGATCCCCTCTGTCCAAGACGACCATTTCTCCCGCGAGCATGTCCGTTGCGACGGCGCGAAACGGGATCGGCAGGTCGTCGAAGCTCTGCGTGGAACGCGCACTCGCGACGAGCGTGCGAATCATCTGCTCGATTTCCTGAGTGCCGACTAATCCGCCCGGCATTCTGAGCTGACGATCGCGCAGGCCGATCTCGAGGCCGTTCGTGTACGTCTGCCGCATGAGCTTGCGATGGATCGGCATGCGATCGCGCTGCCCTTGACCGCCCACCGTGCGCGCCCAGTCGATCGCGAGCATCGCGCGCTCGACCTCGGCGGCTGGAGCGCCCGAAGCGAATACCGCGCCCACGAGCGCGCCCATGCTCGTCCCGACCACGCAATCGATGGGAACGCGCAGCTCATCGAGCACGCGCAATACGCCGATATGAGCTGCGCCCTTGGCGCCGCCGCCGCCGAGCACGAGCCCGACGCGGGGTCTCGGCGCCGTGGCCGTGCCGTCCTGAGCTCCGGCGATTGCGGCAAGCAGGACCGCGCCGAGGGCGATGCAGGTTGTGAGCTTCAAGCGAGGAGGGGAACGTTAGCGACTAGCAAGGGAGACCGGGAACGCCCGCGCAAACCCATCGTGGCAACATGATTTCAGCTGCTCTTCGCAGAGGCAAGGGCCGCTCGATCGTGGATCGAGCGGCCCGCGATCGGTGCAATCGCCGCCGATCGACTACTTCTTGTTCAAATCCTCGTCGAGCCAGAATTTCGCGCCCGACACGTCGGCCGAGGCCATCAAACCCTTCTCGCCGATCGTATAGATGAGCTCGCCGTTGACGAAGTTCGCCGCGACACCGGCCCCTTCCTTGCCTGCGACGGCTTTCGCACCGGCTGCGCTGTCCCATCCGCCCTTGATGAAGTTGTCGAGCCGCTCCTTCGTCTCGAACAGCATCACCATGTCGTATTTCTGAGCGCCGATACCGAAGCCGACGCCGCCCATGCCCATCTTCATGTAGGAGGTGGTGTTCGTGGATTTATCGACGGCGACGCCCGAGCCGCCGCCTCCCGTCACGATGAACCCCGCCTTGGTGGTGGCGAACACGGCGTAGCCTTTGGCCTTGTCGTAGAGCGCCTTCGAGCCCTCGACTTGCTTGAACAGCGCCTGAAGCGTCTCGTCGGCTCCTTTGCGTAACTCCGCGCGTTTCTGGTCGTCCTTGCTTTGGCCGAACGCGACCCCGGCAACCAAGACGGCGGCAGCGACAGATCCAAGAATCCAGCGTCGTAGAACCATGGCTGTGCTCCTTATCTATTGGTGGTTCGTGAAGGGTAGGGCCCCAGGGCCGCCCGTGGCATTAGCACTAAGGGCTATTGCCTTGTCGATGGGCTTCTGTTTCGCCGCGCGCAAGAGGATGGCGCGGCCGCTACGCGCGTGAAAAAGCGGCTCGATCCGGCCCGCAATGGACGCGGGACCGGCGGCGCGGTAGCTTGGTGTGCTCGATTCGGCCTTCGACCAATCTCACGAGGGGGTCACCGTGAACACGCAACTGACCAAGTCGTCGATTCGCTATGCGCTCGTTGGGATCGCCATGTGCCTCGCGGCCACGGCGCAAGCCCAAAAAATCAACGATTCGATCCGTGGCGCGCCGAGCGAAGCCAACCACTTCGTCGCGACGCCGGCTCGTTGGAAGCACCCGATGACGCCGTGGGGAGAGCCCGACATTCAGGCGACGTTGGACATGATGCAAGCGTCGGGTATTGCGCTCGAGCGGTGCGCCAACAGTTACCGGCCCGGCGCGCCGCCGTGCGACATGAACAAGAAGTGGCTCACGGATGAGGAATACAACACGCGGATGGAGGAATACCACAAGCGCGTAGACCCCACGAAGAAAATGTTGAGCGAGGGCGATGTCACCGGCGCGTTTCGAGCTGGCGGCAGGGATCTGAACATCCCGCAACGACAAACCAACCTCATCGTCGACCCGCCGAACGGGCTGTTGCCGCCCTTGACGCCGCTCGCCAAGACTCTCGCGTACAAGATCGGCAGCGACTGGGCATTGCCGGGCGAGAACATCGACTTCCAATCCGCCGCGGATTTCGACAGCTGGGACCGGTGTGTCACGCGCGGCCTACCGTCGATGATGATGCCGTATCGCTACAACGGCGGGTTCAAGATCCGTCAGGCGCCGGGCTACGTGGTCTTCGACGTGGAGATGATCCACGAGGCGCGCATCATCCCGACGGACGGCAGGAAGCCGCTCGACTCGAACATCAAGCAGTATCTCGGCGAGTCGCGCGGCCACTGGGAGGGCACCACGCTGGTCGTGGAGACCACCAACTTCCGGACCGAGCCGTCGGTCAACCAACCGCTGATGAATCTCGCCGTGATGGGGTCGCCCGCCGGTAATCGTTTCCCGATCAGCGACAAGCTCAAGACGACCGAGCGCATCGTGCGTCTCAACGACGACACGTGGCTCTACGAAATCACCACCGAGGACCCCGACATCCTGACCGCGCCGTTCACGGTGCGCTACCCGATGATCAACGACCCGGACTACTTCGCGCCGGAATATGCGTGCCACGAGGACAACGTGATTGTCCCAAACTACGTGACGACGAATCGCCACGAGCGCGCACATCCGACGCCCGAGCCGCCCCAGCCGCCCGTCAAGGTATCGGCGGAAGTCGCCAACGCGTTGGCCGGTCGTTGGGTCGGCACGCCTCGCATCCCGACGATCGACGTCAACATCGAGATCGAGTTCACGAAGAATCCGGACGGCTCGGTCAACGGCAAGCTGATCGGGACGAACCTCGGCAAGATCGACAAGCCGCTCAGGAACTTCAAGGTCACCGATCGGCAGGTGGACTTCACGTTCCCGAACGTCGATCCGTGGAACGTGTCCGGCAAGCTCACGGACAACGGCACGATCGAGGGTATCGTGTTCAGCATCCAGGGTGGGACGACGGTCACGTTCAAGCGGCAGGGCGGCTAGTAACGTCAAGGTCCGTCGCTCGCCGCCGTTCGCGCAAGCCATGCCTGGGCGCTCGGGGCCACGCGCATCCGCGGGCTCGCACGGCTCGGGATCGCGCGCGGCTACGTCGAGCCTGGCGACACGCTCAAGGTCCGACCCGCGGCGAGAGTGCATGAAAGCCGTGAATGTGCTGCTACCCCTGCTGTTGCTGGCGCCGGTTCTGGCTGCCGGGCAGACGAACGCGATTACGGCGGCGGACGAGATCATCGTCACCGGCAGACAGCCCGGTCCGCCGATGTGGCGGGTGGTTAACGGCGAGAACGTACTGTGGATATTTCCGCAGCTGGCTCCCGTGCCGAAAGACATGATCTGGGAGTCCAACAAGGTGGCTTCGGTGATCGCGGCTGCGCAGGAAGTGCTGGAGCTGCCGGACTTGGGTGTCAACGCCTCGCCGTTCATGTACATGAACCCCGTCAACATCTTCCGCGGCATGCGGCTAGCGAAACGGCTGAGTCGCGATCCCGACGGGAGGACGCTGGAGCAGACGCTGCCGCCGGAGCTCTATGCGCGCTTCCTGACCCTGCAGGCGAGATACTTCGTCGACGAAGCGGAAGAGTTCGAGGAGCTTCGTCCCGCGGTGGCCGCCGCGCGCATGACCGGGATCATCCAAACGAAACAGGGGCTCGGCGGGGATCAGGCCATCATGAAGACGCTCCAGCGGCTGATCCGCAGCAACCGCGACATCGAACGTACCGAGATCGAAGTGAAGGTCGACGTCAAGGGCAGCTTCGGCGACCTCGCGGAGCGTGCCGAAGGCCTCACTGCGAGCCTCGATCCCGCCGTCGAGCTCGAGTGTTTCGAGAGCCAGGTGCGACGCATGGAAGACGACCTCGACGAGATGCGGGTCAGGGCCAATTCCTGGGCACGAGGCAACATCGACGAGTTCCGCGGCGTTCCGCTGCCCGGGGATGAAGCGGACTCCTGCCTCACCCTGCTCGTGCAGAGCTCCGAGCGGGACGTCATCGTCGAATCTATGGCGCAGTTGGAAAGCCTATGGCTGGAAAACGCCGAACGGGCGCTGCAAACGAATCGGACGACATTCGCGATCTTGCCGATCACCGGCTTGCTGAAAAACGAAGGACCGATGGCGAAGCTGAAGGCCAAGGGCTATGAGGTCAGAGAGCCCTGACGGGGCTGAGAGCGGTGAACGACGTGATCTGTCACGCGATAGCCGGGTGCCGAACGTCCAATGCTCGCCACGGCGCAGTCCGCGTACGATCGGTGACGTAGTGGTCCGGGTGGCCCGAGGTGCCAAAACAATGCTGTGCAAATACCGCTCTTGTGCAGGCGTGCTCGCGCTCGCGGCGTGGATTCCGATCGGGGCGACGGCGCAGAGCAACGTCAAGGTATCCGACGACGTGAAGAGCGCTGCGACGTTGGCGGTGCCGATTGATCCCGCGACGCGCGTCGATCCCGGGCGCATGCCGCGCGATCTCGGACGCCAGGCCCTGGAGTCGTTGGGCGTGCGCTCCGAGCAAATCGCGGCGGAGCGCTCCGCGACGTATTCCGCCACTCGTCTAGAGGACGGGGCCGGCCAGTTGGCGGTGTATTACACGAGCCTCGTGAAGCAAGGGGAGCGGTGGGTGTTCTTCGGCGAGGACCTGCCGAAAGGGACGGTGCGGCTCGCAGGCGAAGCCCAGGTCTCGCTCGCTACGGTGCGCGACGCGCGCTATCTCGTGGACTTCGTGATGGATTCCGCGGATCAGGAGTTCGCCGTGGTTTCCGGCGACATTCGCACGACGCAGACGCCGATCGCAGGCCATCTCGCGCTCGTCGTGTCGGGCAGCGGCAAGCAGCACAAAGTTCGCGTCCTGCCGCTCGGAGACTCGCAGTACCAAGCGCGCCGCTTCACGCTGTTCGAGGTCAACGTCACGCCTTTGCGGTGACGCTGAGACCGGTACTACCTCGCGGGCATCAGCTCCCGGAGGCCGATCACTTCCGCCGCCACGGCTGCGCGGATTGTCTTCTCCCGGTCGGGTGCGAAGAGCGGCGAGTGCAACGAAGGAAGGGTCGCTCCGGATTTCAGCGCGGCATCGAAAGTCGCCTGCGGTGTCGCACCGACGCGCAGCATGAGTGTCGGCACACCTGCTTTCTGGAACTCCGCGAAATCCTCGCTCGCCATTTCGGGTGGCAGATCCGTCACCCGGCCTGACCCGAGCTCCCGCTTCAGGGCGCTGACTACCCGCTCCGTGAGCGCGGGGTCGTTCACGAGCGCATCCGTTCTTTCGTAATTCTCGATGAGCGGCTCTCGCGGGGCGCCCGCGCCGGCCGCTTCCGCCTTCACGATGCGCTCGATCGCGTTCAACACGCGTTGCCGCATTGGTTCCGTCAGCGTCCGCACCGTGAGGAGGAGGGTAGCCTCCGATGGGATGATGTTGTTCTTCGTGCCAGCGTGGATCGAGCCCACCGTCACCACCGCCGCATCGAATGGCGATACTTCACGCGCAACGATCGTCTGCAGCGACAGCACGGTACTTGCCGCAATTACGATCGGGTCGATCGTGGTCTCCGGGCGCGCGCCATGCCCGCCTGCGCCGTAAATGGTTATCCGCAAGGAGTCGGCATTGCTCAGGATTGGCCCCGCATGAAAGCCTACGAGGCCGGCCGGGCTGCGCGGGTCGTCGTGCACGGCGAGTGCGTACTGCGGTTTCGGGAAGCGCGTGAACAGCCCGTCCGCCAGCATCTTCGCGGCGCCGCTGATGGTCTCCTCCGCGGGCTGCCCGATCAGCATCAACGTGCCGCGCCACCGGTTGCGAGTGCTCGCCATGATGCGGGCCGCGCCCATCCAGGAAGCCATGTGAATATCGTGGCCGCAGGCGTGCATCACGCCAACGTCGGCCCCGCTATCGTCCTTCGTACGCACCGTGCTTGCGTACGCGAGGCCCGTCTGTTCCTCGACCGGCAGCGCGTCGAGCTCCGTGCGCAGCATGACCACCGGACCGGCGCCATTCTTCAGGATGCCCAGCAAGCCGGTGCCGCCGATACCGGTGGTCACTTCGTAGCCGAGCTCGCTCAGTCCCGCGGCGAGCTTTGCAGCCGTCTGCTGCTCGTGCGACGACAGCTCGGGATGCTGATGAAGATCCAGATACAGCGCGTCGGATTGCGCATACACCGCGTCAACTTCGGCATCGATGCCGTCGGCACCGCGCGCAACGCCGCTCGCGGTTACCGCCAATGCACAGCAGCCGCTGAACAGGGGATGTCTCATCGCATACCTTCTTTTTCTTGGTTGAAGCAGGGACCGTCCCAGACGCGAAGGCGACGATCGTCGTGGCAGCAGATCGCCCGACGCAACGTTACACGAATGACGCGAGCAGCGCGCTCCCGATGATCCGCATCCTGTCCGGCGCGTGGCGGCGCTCGCGCAAGGAAGGCGCGGAGCGCTCTTTCGACATGTCCTAACGGACGTGCTATGAATCCAGATACGAGCTCGGGCTAACATGGGAACGTAAGTGCGAGAGGCATGAGGCACCGTCATTCGGCGTCGGTACGTCCGTTCACTGCACCGTCAAGCAAGTTCCCGACGTCGGCATGCTGTCTATCCGCCGAACGGAGACGGTCGTGACGATACCGCAGTACATCCTCGATCTGCGCTCGCGGATCGGCCACGACTTGCTGCTGTGCCCCGCCGTTGCAGCACTCATTCCGGACGGGCAGGGCCGCATCCTGATTCAGGAGAAGTCCGGCGGCGAGGGGTGGAGTCTGCCCGCCGGCCTCATCGAGCCCGGCGAGACACCGGAGCACGCGTTGGTGCGCGAAGTCGGCGAGGAGACGGGGCTCGTCGTGCGCCCGGTCCGCATCATCGGGGCGTTCGGCGGCAGCGAGTTTCGGCACACGTATCCGAACGGGGACGTGGTGGAGCACACGATTGTCCTCTATCTCTGCGAGGTGCTCGGCGAGACCAACGCGCCCTTGGATCCGGAAACGAAGTCGTTGCAGTACTTCGATCGAGCAGGCGTTGCCGCATTGGGTTTGCCCTTTCCCATCGGCGCTCTGTTCGCCGGGGCCGGAACCACGTAGCTCGGAATCCAGACGGAACGCCGGCTCGAAAACGTCGGCGTTCTAATTTCGTTTCAAAGCCGCGTATCGCCGCACGAAAAACTCGCGTTCAGGTGCGTTCTCGCATGTCTCGATCGCCGCTGAAGACGGCTCCGCGGCTCAGCGAACCAGTCTTGCGTTCATAGCGGCTTGGCCTGACAAGTCCGCACGACCGAAAGCGTGTCCCACATTCACGGTGTAATCGCCCGCGCGCACTCGCCAGCCGCGTCGCTGCGTCGACCAATCGCCGAGCACGCGCGGGTCGGCTGCGACCTCGACACGCCGCGTCTCGCCGGGCGCAAGCGACACATTGCCCCAGCCGATCAATCGCACGCCCCTTGTCCCGGCGCGATCGACGACGTAGACCTGGGGGATGTCCTTGCCGGCAACACCCCCTTCGTTGGTGACGGAAAAACTGATTCGCAGAACGTCGCCACCCGTCACCTGGAGATCTGAATAGCCGAAACGCGTATAGCTGAGCCCGTAGCCAAACGAAAAAAGCGGCGTGGCTCCGGTACGCGCGAACCAACGATAGCCGACGTCTGCTCCCTCGATGTTGTAGTCCACGTCGAATCCTTGCAGCGCGTGGGACTGCGAGCCGACGTCGCGACTGGGATCGGACGTATCGTCGAGTTTCGGCCTCGGCAATTGTTCGAGCGAAGCCGGAAACGTGATCGGCAGCCGTCCCGACGGATTCGCGTCGCCGAACAGCACATCGGCGATTGCCTCGCCGCCGCTCGAGCCCGGGTACCAGGCCTCCAAAACGGCCGAAACGTCGTTGAGCCACGGCATCAGGACGGGACCGCCGGTCTCCAGCACGACAATGGTTCGCGGATTCACGGCCGCAACGGCGGCGATCACCGCGTCTTGCCCTTGCGGGAGCGATAGATCCGGCGCATCGACGCCTTCCGACATCCACTGCGTCGCGAATACGATGGCGATGTCCGCGTCTCCGGCGAGCGCCGCGGCGCCGGTCGGCGAATAGCCGTCGTTGAAACGGACGCGCGCGTCCTTGGGTAGCCGCGACCTGATCGCCGCAAGCGGCGGCGCGGGATGGATGTCCATGCTGCGACGCGCTTCGGCTGGCTGCAAAGCTATCGCGGGGCCGCCCGCGGGCTCGACTTGTGACGAACCCCCGCCGGACATCACCCCAGCGTGCGCGTATCCACCAATCACCGCGATGCGCTGGGCATCGCGGAGCAGCGGCAATACACCGTCGTTCTTCAGCAGCACGATGCCGGCGGCAGCCGCGTCACGCGCCACGGCGGCCCCAGCGGCGGCATCGATCGGCTCGATCGTCGGCGGATCGTCGAAGAGGCCTGCCGCGAACATCGAACGGAGCATGCGCCGCACCGCGTCACGCATGCGCGCGTGGATCGCGCGGTCCGTTTGAGCCGCCGCGAGCAGATCGTCGGCGAAGTAGAACTTGTCGTCGAGCTCTTCGCCCGATTGCCGGTCGAGACCCGCGAGCAAGTCGCGCACGTCGCGCACGCCGCCCCAGTCCGACATGACGAAGCCTGGGAATTGCCACTCACGTTTCAACGTGTCGTTGAGCAAGTACTGGCTCTGACAAGCGTGCGGGCCGTTGTAGCGGTTGTACGCGCACATCACGGCGCCCGGCTGGCCGATCTCGATCGCAATCTTGAACGCCAGCAGGTCGCTGTCGTGTGCCGCCGTGTCGGACAGAAGCGAGTTGGCGACATGGCGGCCGGTTTCTTGGGGATTGACGGCGAAATGCTTCACCGTCGAAATCATGTGCGCCGCCTGGATGGCGCGGATCGATTCACCGGCGAGCGTGCCCGCCAACAGCGGATCTTCGCCGAGGTACTCGAAGTTTCTGCCGTTGCGCGGCTCGCGCGCGAGATTGACGCCGCCCGCCAGAAACACGTTGAAGCCCTTGGCGCGCGCTTCCTTCGCGATCAGCGCGCTGCCCCGGCGAGCGATGTCTCTGTCCCACGTCGAAGCCAGAGACAATGACGAAGGCAGTGCGGTCGCGCCGTCGTGGCGCTGCCCATTTACCCAAGCGACGCCGAGGCTCGCGTCTGTCTCGTGTAGTGCCGGAATGCCGAGACGTGGGATGCCCGGTGTGAACGACGCCGAGATGATGGCGCCTTCCGGCAATGGCTTGCCGGTGCGGTCCGGGCGCGCGAACGTGCTGTGCAGTAGACGGAGCCGCTCGGCATCCGTCATGCGCGCCTCCAAAGCGGCGGCGCGCTCATCCGGCGATCGCGCATCCGTTTGCGCGGCGGCCGGTGCGGTTGCCACGATGAACGATAGCGCCGCGGTCTTCGTCAAACGAAGATAAGAGGAACCGACCATCATCATTCTCCTCGCGTCGAAACGGATCGTAACGCGCCTCCGTTGTGAACAGCGATGATCCGTTCGGGCATCGGTTTGGCTTTCTCACACGGCAGAGAGTGATTGACGTGCGCGCGAACCATGACGCAACGCCGCTGAGCGCATGCTCACGCTGCGTCGCTACCGTGGTTGCGATGACATCGGGCCGCTCAGTTGCCGACGCCGACGATACGTGAATCCACAGGAAGAAGTGACGCTAAGTGTTTGATCGTATGGACCGGAAAAATTCACTGAACCCCTATGGTGCCACAGCGCGGCGGCTCAATTAGCGCGTGCGCCAGTTTCTGTCAAGGAGTCTTCTCGCGCGCCGCGGCCGACACGTGAGCCACTGTCATTCGGCCGCGCTCGCTTAGGAACCGATTCGGAGCGATTATGCCCCCGACCGCGCAATCGAACGGGAGATTAGCTAGATCCTGCAATAGAACTTGGCACTACCGATCACCACAGAAGGGGTCCATCCATGAACAAGAAACCGCTACGTGGTCCTATGGCGTCGAGCACGAAGAGTAGGGCAACGGTCCGTCGTGAATTGGTTCTCGCCAGCGTCCTGCTCCCCATGGCCTCTTGGGCCCAGGCGCAGGCTCCAACCCCCGAGCAGATCGTCGTCACGGGCACGCGGGTACCCAACGCCAACAGCGTCAGCACGAGCCCGATACAGGTCGTCACCGCGCAAGAGATCGCGATCTCGGGCAGAAATGACGTCAGCGACATCCTCCAACTGCTGCCGCAGAGTTTCAGCAACGACCTCGGGCAAGACCTCGGCAACAGGACCAGCGGTTTGACCACGGCGGGTGGCGTCGCGACCGCCGACCTTCGCGGTCTTGGACCGAACCGGACGCTCGTGCTCGTGAACGGCCGTCGGCTGGGTAACGGCTCGCCTTACACGGTGATCCAATCGCCGGCGCCGGACCTCGACCAGATCCCGTCACGACTGGTTGAGCGCGTGGAAGTCGTCACGGGTGGCGCATCGGCCGTGTACGGTTCCGATGCTGTCGCGGGCGTGGTGAACTTCATCACGAAAAGGGACTTCGAGGGCATCGAGTTCGAGGCCCAGACGGGCTTCAACTACCACGACAACGACAACTCGTTCGCGCAGTCGCTAGCCGCCGAGGCGGATTTCGACGCGCCGAGCGGGACCTCGACGGACGGACGCAGCACGAATTACAGCTTGATGGGCGGCGCCAACACCGGTGACGGTCGCGGGAATTTCACCGTTTATCTCGGTTACCAAACGCAGGACCCCGTAAGGTCCAACCAGCGCGATTTCGGCGCCGGCCAGGTGTTCACGAACACCGACGACGACGGCGTGCCGCTAGGCGACGTGTTCATGAGCGGGTCGAGCAACTCCAATCGGTTTCAGCCGAAGAGCGGCCCTAACGGAACGAACCCCACGGCGGTCTATAGCGTCGGTGGTGGGAATCAGTTCCTGCCGTACGGTAGCGATACGACGCCGCCGGCCGTCTTCAATTCCCAGAAGGACATTTACATGTCCCGGCAGTACAAGCGATCCACTGCCGGCGTGATAGGGCACTACGACCTCAATGACCACGTGCAGCCCTACGTGGAATTCAACTTCATGAACGACCAGACGCATCAGGAGATCGCGCCGTCGGCGTTGTTCAGGGCAAGCAACCCGCTCACGGCCGACGGTAACTATCAGATCAATTGCAGCAATCCGTTGCTGAGCGCCCAGCAGAGAAACATTCTCTGCTCGGCTCAGCAGATCACAAACGATACGGCGGTGCCGGGATCGGCCTTGGCAAGCGTGGAAATCGGGCGTCGCAACATCGAGGGCGGCGGACGCCAGTCGGACTTCGAGCACACCAACTACCGCGGGGTGGCGGGCCTCAGGGGCGATCTCAGCCCCGCGTGGAGCTACGACGGCTACGCACAGTATTACTACGTGCAGTTCTACAACTCCAACAACAGATACCTGAACTTCGAAAGGATCACGAACGCGCTACAGGTTACGACCGGCGCAGGCGGCACGCCGGTTTGCATCAGCGGCTCGCCGTGCGTCCCCTACAACATCTTTGCCGACGGGGGCGTGACCCAGGACGCGCTCGCCTACCTCTACACGGACGGTACGGCTTATGGCACGACGGCGCTGCGCACTGTGCACGCCGATTTCACGGGCGACCTCGGCGAGTACGGCGTCAAGCTGCCGTCGGCGACGGAAGGCCTGTCGGTCAACGTCGGCTACGAGACTCGAGAGGACCATGTTCAGTTCAAGCCGGATGAGGCCGAGCTGAGCGGCCTGCTCTCGGGATTTGGCGGCGCATCCGTGGCCATCGACCAGTCGATCCAGGTTGACGAATACTTCGCCGAGCTGCGCGTTCCGCTGATCCAGGATAAGCGCGGTGCCGCGGATCTCAGCATCGACGTCGGGTTTCGCAGCTCCGATTATTCGACCAGCGGAAACGCAGACACTTCGAAGTTCGAGATCCAGTACGCGCCGGTGAAGAGCGTGCGGATTCGGGCCTCGTACAACAACGCGATCCGCGCGCCGAGCATCATCGAGCTCTTCAACCCGCAGTCCATCGGCCAGATCACGATCGGCGCCGACCCCTGCGCCCCGACGTTTAGCGGCGCCACCCTGGTTCCGGCCGTGAATTCCTTGCAGGAATGTCTGCGGACCGTTCAGACGAGTCAGGCAGCGGCGTTCACGGCGGCGTACGGCAACGGTGGAACGACCAACACGATCCCGCAGGGCACGGCGAGCCAGCTATCGCAAAGTCAGGGTGGGAACCTGACCCTGAGGCCGGAAGAGGCGGACACCTACAGCATCGGCGTGTCGCTCACGCCCGAGCGCTTCCGGGGATTCACGGTCAGCGTCGACTATTGGCAAGTGCAGATCGACGACGTGATCGATACTCTGCCCGCCGGCGTGATCCTCAACGGTTGCCCCGACACGGGTGATCCGGTGTTCTGTAGTCAGCTTGTCCGCCAGCCCACGACCTTCTCGCTGCAAGGTGCGAGCGTGGCAGGCGGCGGTTACATCGTGCAGACCAGCCAAAACGTCGCCAGCGGCGAGAACAGTGGCGTCGACTTGCAGGCAGCCTATCTGTTCGATTTCGATCGCGGCGGCTCGCTCAACCTGGCGCTGGCCGGCTCTTACATGCTGACCAACGAGAGCACGCCGTACCCCGGCGCGCACACATACGACTGCACGGGCCTGTTCGGGCTCACGTGCCAAACCGTCAACCCCGAGTGGCGACACGTCGTGCGGGCGACCTGGCAGACGGGCTCGCGCCTGTCGGTTTCGCTCGGTTGGCGCTACATCAGCGAAGTGAAGCAGGACAACAACGATCCGGACCCGACGCTGAATCAGTCCTCGTTCGCCGGCTACGATTCGTTCAATGCCAAGATCGGCGCGCAGAGCTACTTCGATCTCGCCGCGACGTACGAAATCAAGAAGGTCGAGCTGCGAGCGGGCATCAACAACATCACCGACAACGCCCCGCCGCTCTTGGGATCGGAGGTCGTTGGGGGCGGTTCACCGAACACCTACTCGACCTATGACATGTTCGGCCGCCAGATCTTCTTGGCAGCGAACGTGAAGTTCTGACCGGCTGAGCGAGGGAGTCAGGATACAAGGGCTGGCGCTGCGGAGCGCCGGCCCTTCTTTTTCGGTGCGTCAGCCGCTCGCGAAATTCTTGCGCCACACGGCGGCGAGGCGATCGAGTGCTTCGGTCTTCGTCGCGATCGCGAACAAACGCGGCGCGTGCTCCGCGAACCACGTGCGCCGGGGGCGCCAATGCGTCATCACCGCGAGATACACGTCCAAGACCGAGAACCTACTGCCGAAGAACCAGGGCTCTCCGGCTTGGCGCTCCAGCAGCGAATAGAGCCTGCACGCGTATCGACCGACGGAGTCCTTGAAGCTCTGCTGCGCGTCGCTCGCTTCGACGAAACGCGACGGGTCGTCTGCGTACGTGTAAGTCGGATAGACGTTCGCGACCAGAAAAATCAGCCAACGCAGGAACCCCGGGCGCAGCGGATCCGCTGCGCGTGGCACCAGCGAATCGTCGCTCGCAATGTCCGCCAAGAACAACGTGATGGCCGCGCTCTCGGTCATCACCGTGCCGTCCGCGAGCACGAGCGTCGGCACCTGCGCGAGCGGATTCACGCTCTCGAGCCGGCGGCGCGCATCGGGGGATCGGAACAAGTCGCCGACTTGCTCGAATTCGTACTCGAAGCCGTACCACGCGAGCTGGGCCTCGACGATCGCCGAGCCCCAGCCGGGTTCGCCGTAGAGTTTCAATTGGCCCATGGGCACGACACAACATAACGGCGTTCCCGCGGAAGCGCCACCAGGTGACGCAGAAAGTGTCGCGATCGACTGAGCCAGACGCTCGCCGCGTGTCCGCCCTCCACGCTCAGGATAGGTCGTCGCGTGTGCTCGCTGCGCGGAGCGGGGCGTTCGACGTCAGCACTTTCACGTCATCGACCGCCGCACCGAGCGCGTGCCGATAGCAAGTCTTCGACTCCATCGCCTCGGCGAGTCCGCGCCGTTCGCGCACGTTGCACACTTCCCGTGCGGCTGCGCGCAAACGAGCGTACAACGCTTCCACGCCAGCAGGCGTATTTAGATTGAGATCGGTGTAACTTACCGTGACGCTCGGTAGCTCCGCAGCCGGTTCTGCACTTTGCGCATTCGCTCCGAATGGACCAGTCGTCAGCACGCCAAACGCCGCTAGGGCGGGCGCGTATCTCGCGATGATTCCGAACATGGTGCCTCCCGTACAGTTGGTAGCCTCGATGTCTCGACGCGCCGTGCCAGGACCGGGTGTCGATGCGCGCCATTGTGCTCCGTAGTGCGGTGGGGGCAATTCGAGTATCTGAACCATCGTTCAGTTGTTCTGAACCGAGAAGATGAAAAGGAAGACGCGACCCGAGAGACCTTCGGTGCGCTCCGCGCGACTGCCTTTGAACGCAGTGCGCGTGTTCGAAGCGGTCGCCGCGCAACGCAGCTTCAGCGCGGCCCGGCCGGCCGCGCGTTCATGCGCAACGGTTGATGGACGAATGGCTCGTGGCCGTCTGCTCACCCAAGCTCTTCAAGCGCTACGGTCGCCTGCGCGGCCCCGGCGACATGGTCTCGCGCTCGGGCGCTGGTCGCTCGCCGCGGACGAGATCGCGGAAGGGCACGTGGTGCTCGCTCACCCGCAGGCACTGCGCTTTGCTCGCAGCTATTACTTCGTCTGCCCCGATTCGTATCTAACGCTGCCGAACGTGGCTGCATTTCGCGAATGGCTGATCGCCGTCGCGGAGTCGTCGCCGAAGCCGGCTGGGTAAGTCGACGATGAATGCCGCGCTACGATCATCGCCAAACGCAGACGCGAACTATAGGCCGCCGCGGTTCGCGGCGTAGTAGCGGAAGAAGTCGTCGGCCAACAGCGGCCGCGAGAAGAAGTGACCTTGCGCCATCTGCACGCCGGCAGCCTTCAGGGAGTCGGCCTGCATCACGGTCTCGACACCCTCGGCGATGATCTGCAGCGGCGTCGATTTCAGCAGGCCGCCGAGCGCGTCCAGCCACGCCGGCCGCGGCTCGCCGGTGGCGAGTTGTTGCACGAGTGCCTTGTCGATCTTCACGATGTCGAAGTTGCAGCGAGTAAGCAGCGCCAGATTGGCACCGGAGAGCGAGGTGTCGTCGAGCGCTACGCGCGCGCCCGTCGCGGCGATGCCGTTGAGCGCGTCGAGTCCCAACTGATCCGGTATTCCGCGCTCGGTGATTTCCAGGATCACTTGCTTCACGCGAGCGCGCAGCCCCGACTTGGTCGCCGCGTAGTCGAGTCCGCCGCGTCCGAGAATCTCCGGCGGTACGTTGATGCTGATGTGGGCGTCTTCGTTGGCGCCGAGCCAGTCTCCAATCTCATCGGCAACGGTATCGATCACCCAGTAGGTGATTGCACCGGACAGAGGGGTCTGGTCGGTCAGCGGAATGAAGTGTTCGGGTTCGACCACGACATTGCCCGGGCGTCGCCAGCGAATGAGCGCCTCAGCGCCGACGCAACGGCCATCGCGCAACAACACCGTGGGCAGATAGACGAGAAAGAACTCGCGCCTCTCGAGTGCCGCACGAATCGAATCCAGGTCGGTCGCACTCATCTTATTACCACGTCCCGCGACTCTTCAGCGCGTTCGCCGATGGTTCGGGAAGGCTACTTACCGAACTCGAAGATGTCCTTCTCGTCGGGCCTCTTCATTCCCTGCTCGAAGTACTTCTCCCAGAGCTGCGCCCATGGTCGCCCGAACATGTCGGGCACCTCGTACTCGATGACGGTGCCGGGGCTCACGGGCGTCGAGTGGCCCTTGATCGGGATAGATGGTCGGAATGCACTCGATGAACGGAGGAGGATCGCCTTCCTCGAAGCCGCTCAGCCGCTGGTAGTTGCGGACGATCCGGATCGGCTCGACGAAAGCCTCCGGATCGTAGAAGACGGACTCGTGGTTCAGCGCCGTGACCTTGCCCGCCGCGTCGCGCATCGGCGTGTAGATCTCGATCGTTTGCAGCTTGCTCGAGAACTCGAAGGCGCCGTGGCCGGCCCAGCCCTGGATGTTCGACGTCCAGGTGATCAGCGCGTCCTTGTCCCAGAAGCCGATCGTCTCGCCGTACCAGCGCGGCACGTCGGCGCCCAAGCGCGGCACCGCACCGTCGCGTACGGAACGTGCGGCCGACATGGATGTTCGTGACGAAGTTGTCCGCGACGCCCGCCGTCGATCTGCACCATCGATGGCGTAACGATGAAGGACTGCGGGAACTGGATCGCCGCGAAATACCAGCGCCGCATGAAGCCCTCGGGCCAGCAGTACTGCGAGGGCCACTGCGGCGCGTTGGTGTTGCCCTGGTGGTAGGCGTCCTGGACGAGGCGCTTCTGGTATTCGGGCGTCAGCACCGATAGCACCGTCGGGAACTGCACCGCGATCATCATCGAATACCAGTTCTCGAAGAGGTTGCCCGGCGCATAACGGCCGTTCAGCTCGCCCGGCACGGTCGCGTAGGTGTGCTGCGTGGGGCCGCCGCGCTTCTTGGTTTCGGCGAGCAGCGCCTCGTAGTGCTCCTGCGCGGTCTTGAATTCGTACGGGCTCACGATCGCTTCGCGCGGATAGTCGCGGTCGCAATATCCCCACGCGGCGGTGCGCGGCGGGTCGTTGCCGATCGTCGGCGGCGAAGATCGCGCCGCGCTGGGCTTCGAGCCCTTGCGGGCTGTTGCAACGGAAATAGCGCTTGTCGGTCCACAGCGCGCGGTCCGCGTAGAAGTCTTTGGACGTGAAGATGTCCACCGGCAGGGGCTGCACGCCGGCTGGGGCGGCGCCGTCGAACGCCGAACCAATCATCGCCCCCGTTCCTGGCGGCGCGCCTGGCGCCGATAAATTCAGTGGCCCGACGAACGGATAACTCATGAGGTCTTGAAAGATGCGCTGCATCTGTTCGGGATTGGGGGGTCCAGCCTGCGGACCGAGCGGCAGCGTCGGCGCGGGCAGCGCGACGGCCAGCGGCGCGCCGCGGCCCACGCTCTTGAAGCCCGGGTCCGCGATCTGCTGAGTGGCGCCAGGCGCGGTGAGCGAAGCTGCCAGGCATGTGGCGGCCGCGGCGGTCCAGAAACGTTCAGTGCACTTCATGCAGGGTCCTCTAAAGTCACGGTCGAAACGTCGCAGGCGCGCGCGAGATCGATCAGCGGACTCCGTCCCTCGCGCGCGACGAAGCCATCGTAGCCCATGTTCAGTTGCCCCCTTGCGTGCCGGGGCCGTAAGCCTCGTAGGCGATCGTCTGCAAGACAGCGTTCTGGCGCGGGAGCTCGGTCTCGCCGGCCGGGAACCCGTTTTGTTGCAGAAGATATGCCGTCACGTCGGCGATTTCCGCCCGCGTGAGTGTGCCCGGGTTGTTCTGCGGCATCGAGATCCGGATGCGCTCGACCATGTCGCCGAGAGTGACGCCGTTCCAGTTCGCCGCGAACTTCCCGCCGGTGAGCGGCGGCGCGGAGTCGATGCCGGTCATGTCCGGGCCGTGGCACTGCGAGCACGTCGAGAGGTACAGCTGAAGGCCACGATCCGCTTGCGCCGGCGAGTAGACGCCACTCCACGTCGAGCGCGACGGCGACTGCGTGCTTCCCGGAGCAGGCCACAACGCGACGGCGAGGAGTGCCGTCGCGCCCGGTGCGATGAGCATTCGAAGCTGCACGCGGAGGATCAGTCCTTAGGGAGGCTCAAGCCCAAGTACTCGCCGGAGTACGGTCCACCACTGACGGCCACCACGATGAACTGCTTACCGTTCGCCGTGTAGGTCATCGGCGATCCGCTCTGTGACGCGGGAAGATAGACGGCACCGACTTGCTCGCCCGTGGCTTTGTCGTAGGCGCGAAGCATCGCACCGCGCGCGTGCTCGGCAGTGGTCGTCACCTCGGGATCGCCTAGGATCACGAGCGTCTTTGTAACGAGCAGGCCCACGCTGCCGGGCTGGCCCGTCTTCGGGATGCTCATGCTCTTCAGTGTCGGATGATTGCGGACCAGGTCCGGCGTATCGCCGTGGGGGACCCGCCACTTGAGCTCGCCGTCGCGCAGATCGATCGCCGCGAGCAGCCCGTACGGCGGTTTCACGATCGGCAGCCCGTCGACTTCGAGACGCGGGATCGGCTTCGCGCCTGCGACCTGGTCTCCAGCGAAGCTTGCCGGCGGGGCTGCGTCGGGGTTCGAGCCGGTGCCGGCCGCATGGTAGAGGCGAAAGCTCTGGCCTTTGACGCCATATTGATAGCGCAGGTCGGAGAAACCGCGTGGGGGCTCCGTCACCGACGCACCGGTGACGAACGAGTTCGCGGCCTGCACGTAGACGATGCCCGTCTCCGGATCCATGCCGCCGCCGGGCCAGTTCGTGCCGCCCGACGCGTTGCCGACCACGATCGCACCGAGCACTCCGTCCACGCTGCCGGCCACCGGTGGGTTGTAGATCGGTCCGGTTTGGTAGCGCTCTAGAATTTCGAGCCCCTTGGCGCGCATCTCGGGCGTGAAGTCGATGACGTCGTCGGGTACCGCGAGGTAGTTGCGCGCGTAGGCCGGTGGCTTGCTCGGGATCGGTTGCGTCGGCGACGTTTTCTCGCCCGGCACCGTGCTCTGCGGCATCGGTGTCTCGTTGATCGGCCAGATCGGCTCGCCCGTGATCCGATCGAAGACGTAGAGATAGCTTTGCTTGCTCGGGACGGCCACGACCTTGCGCAGGCGACCGTCGATGCGCACGTCGGCAAGCAGCGGCGCCGACGACATGTCGTGGTCCCAGATCGGGTGATGCACGAACTGAAAATGCCACTTGCGCTGCCCGGTCTTGAGATCGACGGCGACGAGGCTCTCGCCGAAGAGATTGTTCCCGGGTCGCGCGCCGCCGTAGAAGTCCGACGTCGGCGATTCAACCGGCAGATAGACGAGGCCCGCTTCCTCGTCCACGGTGATCTGCGTCCACACGCCGGTGTTGCCGTTGCGCTCCCACGAGCCGTCCTCCCAAGTCTCATGACCGAGCTCGCCGGGCCCCGGCATGGTGTCGAATTTCCAGATCAGCTTGCCCGTGCGGACGTCGAAGGCTCGGACGAGGCCCTTCGTGTTGTTCGACGTCGCGATCGTGAAGCCCTCGGCCATGGCGGAACCGACGATGATCACGTTGCCCACGACGGTCGGCGTGGAATGCAGCCCGATCTCACCCGTCTCGAGATCGATTTGCTCGCCGGTGCCTTTGACGACGCCGACCTTCAGATCCACGATGCCATGGTTGCCGAACGAGTCGATCGGCTGACCGGTCTTGGCATTGAGCGCGACGAGTCGATAGCCCGGCGTCACATACAGCACGCGTTCGTCCCCGCTGCCGTTGGTCCAGTACGAGAGTCCGCGCCCAGAAAGCTGCCGCGGTGCGTAACCGCCGCGCTTCCCTTCGCGCAACCCATAGGTCCAAATCAGCTCGCCGGTTGCGCCATCGAGCGCGATCGCGCTGCGGCGGGTGCCCGCCGTCGTGTAGAGGATGCCGTTGACGGCGAGCGGCGTGCCCTCGAGCTTGTACTCGGGGCGGCTGCCGAGATTGTCCGTCTTGAACGACCACGCCACCTCGAGATCGGCGAAATTGCCCGCGTCGATTTGCGCGAGCGGCGAGTACTTCGTGCCGTGGAGGTCGGCCGTGTAGAGCGGCCAGTCGCCCTTCGTCGTCGTCGGCGCGCCCTGGGCCGAGGCACCGGCAGCGACGAGGATCGAGGACGACGTCAGCAGAAGGAATGTCAGAGCCGAACGACACGCTCTGTTCGCCATCGAGCCCCCTATTGCGGTTCAACGCCGCTTCTTATCGCCCCCTGGCCGCGAAAGCGGCGGCAAGGTGAGCAAGTCTTTATCCAAAGACTACCACGGGCCCGGGGCGGCGCCCGGAGTTGCATGCCGAAACGGCGGGCGTAGACTCGCCGGAGTTCGGGGGCTCGAGTTTCGCTCGAGCAAAAACGGGGGGCTTCGTATGTCGATCCGAAAGGCGCTTGGTCTGTCTGCGCTGCTGATCTTTCCGCTCGCGATGCTGCTTCTGTATTGGATGCACGTCTACTTCGATGGCCATCCGATAGAGCGGGTGATCCCGAGCTTCGTCACGTTTGCGTCGCTCGCGGTGTTGATCCTGCTCGAGCAGGTCTTCCACTACGAGAAAGGCGTGTCACAGAAGCGGCTCGCACTCAGAGACATCGCTTCGACCGCGGTCAACGTGCTGGTCACAGGCACCGTCGTACGTGCCATCTTCGTGCCGCTCGTCATCTTCCTCCCGGAGCTGCTGTTCGGGCGCACTCTGTACTTCAGCTCCAGCACACAGCTCGGGCCCCTCTGGCTCCAGCTGATTCTCGCGACGCTCCTGTACGAGTTTCTGCGCTACGGGATCCATCGAGTGCAACACATCGTGCCGTTCCTTTGGCACCTGCATTCGTATCACCACAGCGTCACGGACCTGAAGGCGGGGAATACCTTCGTGTCGCACCCGATCGACTTCGCGCTACGCAACATCCTGCCGCCGACTATCTTGGCGTTCGTCGGATTCGATCCCTCGGCCATCCTGTTCGGCGTGGGCCTGGCCACCACCGCGAGCCTGATGTCGCACTGCGGCGCCGGCTTGCACGCCGGGTGGCTGAACCGCATTTTCGTCACGCCGGAGGTTCATCGGTGGCATCACTCCGCCAAGGTGCCGGACGGACACCGATACTCGGTGAACTACGGCGTGGGCATCATTCTTTGGGACCGGCTGTTCGGCACGTATTACCTGCCGATGAAAGACGGCGTGCCCGTGCAGCCCGAGAAGCTCGGCCATCCGGATGGCATTCCCGACGAGCCGAACTACCTCAAGCTGCTATTCCTGACGCGGTACTTGCCGAAGTTTTCGAAGGCCGCGAGGAGCTGACCCGGAGCTGAGCGCGGACACCGGCGTCGGTGAACGCCGCCAATCGCGTTCTCGTCGGTCTTCAGCGTTCCGCCAAGCGGATCGTGCGAGCGGTCCCTGCCTTTGCCTCAAGCACATCGGCTAACATCTGCCGCCAACGCTTCCTGAGCGTTAGGGGATACGTTTGACCACGGCGAAACAAGGGCCCGATCCGAAGAACGCCGCCGCGCCCGTGGCGCCCGCGGCGCCAGTTGTTCCGACGCCAAGCGCACCGCCCCCGCGCGGAATCGTGGAGCAGCTCAAGGAGCACAAGGTGCTCCAATGGGCGGTGGCGTATCTCGGCGCCGCGCTCGCGATCGCCCAGGCCTACGAGCTCGTCGCGGACGCGTTCGATTGGCCGAACGTCGTCACACGGGTCGTGATCCTGACGCTGGTCGTCGGCTTCCCGGTCGCGTTGACGGTCGCTTGGTATCACGGCCATCGTGCATTGCGCCGCATCAGCGTCGGCGAGCTGTCGATCCTCTCCGTGCTGTTGCTCGTCGGAATGTTGATTTTCAGTTTGGTGCTGCGACGCGACGAAGACGCATCACCGCCGGTCGCGAACGCGAATGCGAATGCGGCCCCGGCTGGAGTCTCGGTGCCCGCCCGCGCTGCCGAAGTGGTTCCCGCGAGCCTCGATGAGTTGCCGAACAAAGTAGCCGTCTTGCCTTGCGAGAATCAGAGCCCCGATCCGGCTGACGCGTACTTCGCGTCCGGGCTGCACCAGGACATCATCTGGCAGCTCGACAAGCTCCGGAATCTGAATCCGATCCCTCGACTCACGGTGCTTCGTTACGCGGATAGCCAGCTCCCGGTCGCCGCGATCGCGGCCGAGCTCAGCGTGCGGGCGTTGCTGGATTGCACGGTTCGCTACTCGGATAACCGTGTGCGAATCACGGCCGAGCTCATCGATTCGACGGGCTTGAAAACGCTGTGGCAAGCCGATTACGAGCCGAGTATCGCGGACATCAAAGACCTGTTCGTCGTGCAAGCCGACATCGCCATGAACATCGCCAACGCGCTCTCGGTGGTGTTCACGCCGGGCGAGCGAGCGCTGCTCGAAAAACCCCCAACCGTGTCGACCGAAGCATACGTGCTGTTTCTCAGAGCATACGAGGAGCCGGACTACGCGAGAACGATCGCGCTGTTCGAGCAAGCCGTCGCGGCCGACGGCGAGTTCGCGGCGCCGAAGGCCGCATTGGCGTTCCTTTGGGCGTCGGAGCTCACCAACACGAACTACACCGAGGCGGTCGCGCCCGAAGCGCGCGACGAGCACATCGCGAAGGTCCGCGCTTACGCGGAGCGCGCGCTCGAGCTCGACCCGACGATTCCGTTTGCGCGCTCCGCGCTCACGATGACGGCGATGCTGAACTGGCACTGGACCGAGGCCTACGAACACATCGTGCGCGCGCGCGACCTCACGCCGAACGATGTGACGCAGTACGACATCTTTCTGTTGTCGTACCTCGGCCGCTACGACGAAGCGATGAGCGTCGTGCAGCGCGGCGAGCAACTCTATCCGAACGACCCGAACAACTTCATTTGGCGAGGTTGGGCTTTCGGGCTCAGCGGACGCTACGACGCCGCCGCGTCCGCGTTCGCCAGGGCCGTGGCCGAGGCGCCCGGCGATCAGAGCCTCGTGAGCCGCGATTGGCTCGCGAAGATGGAGATTGCACGCGGCAACGCGCCCGCGGCGCTCGAGCAGCTGCGGCTCTCGGAGGACATCTCCGCGACGCAGCGCCAACCCGTGTTCTTGCCGATGTGGGCATACGCGTACGGCCGGCTCGGGCGAGCCGACGACGCCCGCCGAATCTTTGCGGAGATGCAGCAACGAGAGTCCGCGGGCACGCGCTTCGGCGCCGGCGGTTGGGCGATGGCCAACCTCGCGATCGGCGAACGGCGTCGCGCGGCCGATTGGCTCGAACAGGCCGCCGCGAAAACCGCCGCGCACGAGCTCGATGAAGGCTTTTTCAACCTGATGGCGCTGCGCGCGAACGTCACGAACGACGAGCTACTGAGGGAGCGCGAGTTCGTCGATCTGCTGGGCCGGATTACTGGCGACTGAGCTGCGCGCGCGGAGTGCGTGCCTATTGCACGGCGCCCGTCTGCGCGTCGACGCGGACGGTGTGTACGAGCCCGTCGTTGCCGATGATCCGGATCTCGTGCACGGCGCCGTTGCCCTGCTGGATGGTCTGCGCGCGCACGACTCGGCCCGGATAACGGCTCTGCGCGCTCGCGATTGCTTCGGCGAGCGTCAGCGCGCGCCGGTTCGGGAGCTGCACGATGACGGCAGCCGTCAGCGCCTCGCCTGGCGCGAGCGCCAATCCCAGTTCTGCGTCAGGCGGCGTCCACGCAAACGCGGGCGCCGAGCTCGCGCCGGCCATGTTGAGCGACACGGCCGCGAGCACGGCCAGGAGCGCGCGACTCTTCACTCTAGCGATTCGAGCGCAGCGCGCTGTTCGCGTAGACGCGCGGTGCGCTCGTCGGCGAAGCGCTTGACGCCCGCGAAGACCGACTCGGGGTCGAGGTGCGCTTCGGCGATGACGTCCGCCTCGAGGCCGCCGGTCAGCCACTGGTTGTCCCAGTCGGCGGTCAGCGAGTAGCCGTCGGCCTGTGCGCCGACATTGCTGAGCGGCCACACGCGGCGCGTGCCGCCCGTGATGAACATCATGTCCTGCTTCGCCCCCGGCGGCAGAACGGAGCGGCGATACGCCTCCGGTTGACGGTCGAACAGCTCTTCGCTGACGGCAGAAATCACTTTGACGTTGACGCCGGCCTGCGCCAGCTTCGGCAGGACCTTGACGAGGTTGAACGTCGCGAACGCGCCCTGGGCAACGACGTAGCCGTGCCGGGGGCCGGGCGCGAAGTCGCGAATCACGTATAGCCCCTTCGCAGCCGCACGCACGTCGGTGTCGGCGAACGTGCTCCGATCGGCGACGGGCAGGTCCGGCCTCGCGACCTCGATGGCGATGATGCCGACCTTCTTCTCGCGCGCGGCGATCTCGGCCGCGGCGAAATAGCCGGGCGCGACGTCGTTGTAGTCCCAGAAGCTCAGATTGATGATTTGGCCGCGCGGAAACAGCTTCCACACCTGCGGCGAGAAAATGCCGAAGTGCGTGCGCGCGTCGGCCGCGGTCTCCGGGCCGGAATGCGCGGCGAGAATGTGCAGCACTCCGGTCCTGAACTTGCTGTCCTGGTTCTGCTGGCTCCAGACGCGCGCCGGCAGATACATCAGCGGCGTGAACGCGCCGTACGTGCCGCTGAACGCCCAGACGCCCGCGAACTTGTCGGGATCGACCGAAGCGTTCTGGCTCACGAGCCCGATCGCCGTCGACACGTTGCCCGCCTCTTGAATCGCCGCCTTGAGGCGCGTGCCCAGCGGGTTGGTCTCGGGATCGTAGTGGCCCCAAATGGCGCCGTGCTCGAGGTTGATCGACTCCGAAAGATCCGCGGCCGCGGTCAGCACCCGATTGTCGGTGACGTAGTTCAGCCACTTGACGATCTCGGAGATCGCGCGACGTGCGCCGGCCGCTTCGCCCGCTTTTCGGAAGAGCGCGACTTTGACGGTCTTGCTCGCTCCCGACACGGCGTTCTTGACCGTGAGCTCCTGCGGCTCGGCGGGAAGGTTCGCGACCTTCAGCCGGTCGTCGAGGAACGGATCGCGCGTGACGTCGACTCGCAGCGCAACCTTGTCGACGACGCGATCGCCGATCTCGACGAGGCGATCCGCAAGCCAGTCACCGAGCCCGTTCTTGTCGAGCACCGACATCGCGACGTCGATATTCGTCTTGAACTGCAGCAGTCGCTCGCGCATGTCGGCGACCGGTCCGGCCGACATCCCCTCGAACTTGACGCCGTAGCGCGCCTCGTAGGTTTTCGATAGCCCGACGATGTAGTCGGAGTTCATCTTGAAACCGAACGGATGGCTGGCGTAGCCGACGATCTGCTTCGGGACCACCGCTGGCCAGTAGCCCTTCGTCGTCTTGCCGATGACGATCATCGGCCGGCGATCGGCGGGATCCCAGTCTTCCATCGTCTTCAGGACGCCGAGGATCTGCTGGTAGTCATGACCGTCCGGGAGCGTGAAGACGTTCCACCCGTACGACGTCCATTGATCGCGCAGCACGTAGCCGTCGGCGAACTTGCTCGGCACCACGCCGCCGATGAGCGCGTCGTCGATGCCGGCGTTGTTGTCGGAGAAGAAGATGCGGAGCCGCTTGCCGGCCTGTACGGCCAACGCCTGCGTCTTCAGCTCCTGAGCGTGTCCGGCGCACATCGCGAACTCGCCTTCGAAGGCGACGATCTTGGGCGAGTCGATGTCGGCGCCGAGGAAGTCCCAGAACGCGGCTTTGCCGGCCGCGGTCGCGAGGCCGACGCCCGAGGGGCCGCCGTTGACGTCGTTGGTGACGTCGGTCGATTCGATGTGGCCGGATAGCGCGCGGATGCCGCGTCCCTTGGCCTGAGCGAACAACGGATGATCGGCGAGGCCGTGGTCTTTGAGCAGCGTCGCGAGCGCGCCGGCGCCGCGCCGGAAGCCGAGCGCGTCGACGGGCAGCATCGCCACCTCGGGAGCGACGTAGTAGCGGCGATCGCCCGTGGCCTTGTACTTCCGGTCGAGCGCTTCGCCCATGATCATCCACAGCGCGTAGCAAGTCGGGGCGCAGTGGCCGGCGGCCAGCATGAACTTGTCGCCGTAGGGATGCTTGGGACGTCGATAGTCGAAGTGCAGCCCGCCGCGATCACGGCCGGCGAGATGCGTGACGACGTTGAACGGCGTGTAGGCGAGGGGCCCGCCGAAGTGTCCGGTCTGCGCATAGTTGCCGAGCAGCACCAGCGTCATGCACGTCATGAAGCCGACGTCTTCTAGCTGCTGCTGGTCGCGGAGGTCGAGCCGATCGGTGGGCCGAGAAGGAGTGGAGGCGGGTTCTGCGCTCATAATTGGGCCAAATTCTACACTACGAAAACCCAGAGACTCTGCACCCGTCAGCTGGTCGGAATCGAGGTGCACCCCCCGCTCACGACCGCGTTGCGCCGGTCGTCGACAGCATTCCGTCTCGTCGGTACCCGAGCGTCGTCTCAAAACACGTGGCGCTGACGTGGCCCGCGACGACGGGAAGCGGCTGTCGAAGAAGGCGCTCGACTGGACCCGGCACAGACTTCGCAGCCTCGGGCGATTCGCGGCTTCGTTGGACCATACCGGATCAAGCGAAACCACGCGTCGCTCGAACGTCGTGACACTGAACCGAGCTTCCGGTGCGGGGCATCCGTCGCTGACGGTGGCGCTCTCCCAAGAAAAAAAGAACCCCGCCGAAGCGGGGTTTTTTGAGCATCTGAAAGCGTTAAGGGTCAGCTCGTAGCGCCTTCGATCGCCCGCGGGTTAGCCCGGAACAGCTCGGGGACGTCGCGGATCGCGAGGCCGGAACAGTGGAGCTCTTCAACCACCAGAACGCCTGAATTTGTGCTTCGGCGCGCAACCGGCCGCAACAACCGTCAGCATCCAACATCGAGTCATTCTTGATCCCCCAGCCCGAAGGTTTCGCTATCCGATAATGGATATCCACCGGAGCGAGGGGGGCGAGCGGCGTTGGCTATGTCGGCGGCGCTAGTGTCTCTCGCGGAGCTTTCCCTCAATGACGTAGAACGCCATGCCCTGAAGCGGAACGGCCGGTCCACCACCCGCAAACGAGCTGGCCGGATAAAAGTTATCGAACATAGCGGTCCAGGTAGCACTGCCACGGGCGTTTCTGAACCTGCCGGTCCCATTGGTGAAGGTGAGTGCGCCGGTGGCCGGCGAGAAGTTATTGGCGTTGGCAGCTGCCGATGTTCCCACGTAGGTCGCCTCCAAAATGTCTCCGTCAGGCGCTGTCAATGTGAGACAGCCATGCAAGCGGCCATCGAACCCCAGGGTCTTAAAGAGGGTAAAGGTCAGGGCCCCCAGCGATGTGTAGCCGTTGCCGTGGGCCTCGACCACGAGAGGCAGGCTCGGCGCCCCACAGTAGCTGACCGCAGCGGTGTTGAGCGTCGCCGAATACGCGACTGTAAAAGACCCTTGGAGGGGCAGCCCGTCTGCCAAAGCGGTCCGCGGCGCGAGACTCACAGCCATCGCCGCTATCGCCACTCCGGCTAACATTCCCGTCATATTGAAGGGATTCCTGGCAAAAACGTTCATTTTCATGCTCCTGTTGGTTCGAGGTACCGGCCGAGTCATGACGGTAGAGGAGCGTCGCTAAAGATTCTCGGGTGTGCGCTAAGATGATCTAAAGCGTTCTCCGAACTTCTAAAAATTCGAACGATGAGCGCAGAGACAGCCCATGATCTATCGATTCACCGGGTTTGAGCTCGATCCCGAGCGCCGGTCCCTGCGTTCCATCGAGAACGCCGAACCCGTTGCTCTGACGGCCAAACCCTTCGATGTCTTGCTGTACCTCATCGAGAACCGCGGGCGGCTCGTTGAGAAGCAGACGCTGCTCGAGGCCGTGTGGCCCAACGTGATTGTCGCGGAGGCGAATCTTCCGCAGACGATTTCGGTGCTGCGGCGCGCGCTGGGAGACAACTCCGCGGTACATGAGCACATCGCAACCATTCCCGGGCGCGGCTATCAATTCGTTGCGTCGGTTGAAATCGTGCGGCCGGAGTTGGTCGCCACATTGCCCACGGCAATTGAGCCAAACCGTCACGCGCCACGAGAGTCGCTCCCGGACGAAATTCCCGAGGCGTTCAGGACCGCCGCCGAAAGGGCGCTCGAGAAAGAGCCCACGGATCGCCATCAGCCGATGCGCGAGCTCGTCGTCGATCTGCAGCCGCTCGCGCGCACGACGTCGGCCGACCGATTGCCGGCAGTGCGCGTCGCACCGGTGCGTTCGCGAGCGGGGATCGCCTGGTGGACCGCGGGCCTCGCGGTTGTTGCGATGCTAGGAGCCGTCGCGATCGCGCTCACGCGGCTTGCCCCGGTCGCGCCCGCCGGACCCAGTCGATTCGCGATATTGCCGCCTGAAAACGCGACTATGGGCACCCCGAGGGGAGCCGCGATCGCGCTCTCTCCAGACGGACGACAGCTCGTGTTCGCCGCGGCGGATGCGGATCACGTCTCGCGATTGTGGGTTCGCTCGCTCACCTCGTCGATCGCACGGCCGCTCAACGGCACCGAAGACGGCGTGTGGCCGTTCTGGTCGCCCGATAGCAAGTCGCTCGGATACTTCGCGCGCGGCAAATTGCGCAGGGTCGATCTGGCCGGCGGCCCGCCGCGCATCCTCGCGGACGCTGCGTATCCTTTCGGCGGGACGTGGAACCGTGACGGCATCATCGTCTTCTCGCCAAGTCTCGGGAGTCCGCTGTTGCGCATGCCCGCTGCGGGCGGCACACCGACACCAGCTACGGACAGCCCAGGTACCCTCATTCACACCGCACCCTTCTTTCTGCCCGATGGCCGGCACTTCCTGTTCGCGGCCGTACTGACCCCCAGCCAGGGCGAAATCATGGTCGGGTCGTTGGACTCGGCCGAGGTCACCCCGATTCTGGCCGGACTCGTTGGTTTCTACGCCGCCTATGCGGCGCCGGGCTACCTGTTGTTCTTGCGAGAAGGAACGCTGATGGCGCAGGCCTTCGACGACGCCCGGTTGGCGACGCGCGGCGAGCCGAGGCCCGTCACGGAAAACGTCAGCGGCGGCCTCAGTTTCGCGGCCTCGCAAGACGGCGCGCTGGTCTATCAATCGGGTGCCGCGGCGCAGAGACAGCTCGTCTGGGTGGACCGTGACGGCCGGCCGAGCGGCACGGTTGCGCCGCCGGGGACGTACACGCACGTCGCGCTGTCCCGCGACGAGACGCGGTTGGCGTTCGACCTTTTCGGAGCCACCGGCCACGACGTGTGGCTCATGGACCTGGCGCGCGGGGTCACGTCGCGCTTCACGTTTCAGCCGCCGACCAACAACGTGCCGCTGTGGTCGCCGGACGGAAGGTATGTCGCGTTTGCGTCCGCTCGCAGCGGTGCGTTCGACATCTATCGCCGTCCATCGAACGCGAGTGGCCCGGACGAGAAACTCGTCGAGCTCGGCGCCCCCCCGGTCATGTTTCCATCGGACTGGTCGGCGGACGGACGCTTTCTGACTTACTACCGGACCGATCCCAATACCCAGCTCGACGTGTGGGTGCTGCCGATCGCCGACGACCGCAACGCCACCGGCACCGGCGGCAACGAGAAGCCGTTCGCACTGCTGCACGAACCGTACAACGAGAGTCAGGCGCAGTTCTCACCGGACGGAAAGTGGATTGCGTACGTGTCCGATGAATCGGGCACCGCGCAGGTCTACGTGCAGTCGTTTCCGGTGCTGACCGCGAAGTGGCAGATCTCCACCGACGGAGCGATCCAACCGCGGTGGAGCCGCGACGGCAAGGAGCTCTTCTATTTGGCGCTGAATCGGAAAATCACCGCCACCGCCGTCACGACCGGCGATAATTTCGAGGTCCACGCGACTCGGGCGCTGTTCGATACGACGCTGCCGCCGAGCGACGATCGGCAAAACTACGCGGTCTCTGCCGACAGTCAGCGGTTCTTGCTCAGCGTTCCGGTGGAGGCCGCCGCCTTGCCCTTGACGGTCGTGCTCAACTGGCCGGCGCTGTTGGAGTGACACGGTCGGGCCGCCCCGGCCCCTGTTTGCTGGCTTGCTCCGCAGCGAGTACATTTGCGCTCGCTTGAACGGCTGGGAAGAACGCGCGCGTGCTTCTAGGCGATTGATTTCGTGCAAAGGCGACTCGGCTCAACGGCGTGCGCCGCCGCCCATCTGCGATCTGCCGCATCTCGGTGGCTCGGCTCGCCGTTTCGGGCGTTTGAAATTACTATCCGCGCAACGTCTCGACATTCATCACCAAGACGAGTGACGCCGATACTGAACCGGCTGACGGCCTGCGTCGCGGTCGGCGCGCTGATTGCTGCGCAGACCGTGCCCGCGGCGCCCGCTACGCTCGCCGAGGCCCTCGATCTTTGGAGTAACGAGTTGGCCCGTTTCGTCGACGCACAAGGTCGCACCGACTTCGACGCCCTCGCGGCGGACCGCAACGCCCTCGACCAGTTCGTGGCCTACGTGGAGCGCGTGAGCCCGGCGACGGCGCCGGAGCTGTTCCCGCGCCGCGCGGACGTGCTCGCCTACCACTTGAACGCCTACAACGCTCTGGCCATGCGGGGCGTCATCGACGAAGGCGTCACCGACGGATTCACGAGCTTTTTCAAGCGCCAGGTGTTCTTCAGGTTCCGCAAGGTCACCGTCGGCGGCCGGTCGATGTCGCTGTCGGCCTACGAGAATGACGTCATTCGGCCGCTCGGCGAGCCGCGCGTGCATTTCGCGCTCAACTGCATGGTGCGCAGCTGTCCGCGGCTGCCCCAAACGGCTTTTAGCGCCGAGGAGCTCGAAGCGCAGCTCGAAGCCGCGGCGCGCGAATTCCTCAACGACCCGCGCAACGTTCGCGTTGACGCCGCGGCGCGCGAAGTTTGGCTGTCGGCCATTCTCGATTTCTACACCGAAGACTTCGCCGCCGACGGCAAGCATGAGAGCTTGATCGAGTACGTGAACCGCTATCGGGACGAGCGCATCGATCCCAGCTTCGTCGTGAAGTTCATTACCTACGATTGGACGCTGAATCGCCAGCCTTGACGAAGAGTTCGAGTCAGCGATCGATTTCGCTGCACGAAGAGCCGTAGGCGAAACAGCTGTAGCAGCGGTGGTGCTGCAACGTGATGCGCTTGCCGCACGCTCTCCGTCAGCGTGCCGCCCAAGTCGTAGGCGGGGTCGTCGTCGACGAGCGTGCAGGCGAAGACGCGCATGCGGCCGTCCTTCTTGACGACCATCTTCGAGAACGCGCACATGAACGCGCGGCGCGTGTCCGCGGATTGATAGGTCGTCATGCAGTGCTCGGTAATCGCTGGAACCTCCGGGTGTGCCCCCGGAAGCAGGAAATCGGGAAATCCCACGAGCGTCGTGTTCCTCGGCAGCCCGTGTTCCGCAAGCAAACCCGCGTAGGCCTCCGCAACGGCCGCCGCGTTCTCGGTCTTCTCGATCTGTCTTGCGATCGAAACTTTGAAACCGAACGCGTGCAGCTTCTCGAGCGCCGCCCACGATTGCTCGAACGTGCCGGCGCCGCGGCCCGCGTCATGCCGTTCGCGGTCCGGATAATCGACGCTGACGCGAAACGCGATCGGATGCGGTTGCGCGCGTAGCGCACGGATCTGATGCAGGCGCTTCAGCAGCGGGGCCGTGCCGTTCGTCAGCACCAAGCACGGTCGAAATTGCGATGCGTAGCGCAGGATGTGGACGAAGTCTTTGACGATGAACGGCTCACCGCCGGTGAACGAGAGCTGCTCGACGCCGAGAGCGACGCCCTCGTCGATGAACGGCTTGGCGTCCGCGAGCGTAATGCGGCCGAGCCGCCCGTCGCCGGGCTTCGAGCCCTCGAGGCAAAACGGGCACGCCAAGTTGCAGGCCGTGCCCGTGTGAAACCAGAGCTCGCGAAGCGCGTACGGCTCGATATATCCGCGCGGCTCGCCGGCGGCGGTGAAACGTAGCGAACCTGGCTCCGCGATCATCGCTCGTGCTCCTCGTCCGAGGGTAGCAGCGCCCGATAGCTTGCGGCCAGCGCCTCGGGCCGGGCGCCGAGCGCGAAGCGGAGCGCGAGCCAGCGATTGTGCAGCGTCCGCCTGAACCAGCCGTCCCGTTCCCAGCGCCGCGTGGCAACGGCGAGCGCGCGAGGTAGCACGCGGAACGTGCCGCGCGCGCGCAGTCGCCGCACGAGCTCCACTTCCTCGAACAGCGGCCACTCGGCGAATCCGCCCACCGCATGGTAAACATCGCGGCGCGCGAAGATGCCCTGATCGCCATAGACCATGCCGCCGCAGCGAATTCGCAGCGCGACGAGCTGCTCGAGCAGGCGCTTGTACGGCGTCGTCGGTCCTTGGAACGCAAACTGAAAGCAGCCGCTCTCGGCGCCGCCGCGAACGGCCGCGGCGACGACCGCCAGCGCGTCGTGCGGCAACTGCGCGTCGGCGTGCACGAACCACAGCACCGCGCCGCTTGCTCGTCGAGCGCCCGCGTGGAGCTGCGCACCGCGATTGGCGGGCCCTTCGACGTACTCGCACGTATGCCGGTCGCAGACGGCCGCAACGGCCGCGTCTGCGCTTCCTGAAATCACGATGATCTCGTGGGGTTGCTGTGCCTCGAGCTGCGCGAGCAGGGCTTCGAGCTCGGCTGCATCACCGAGCACGGGGATCACGACAGCGATGTCGCTCGCCCAGCTCATTTCGCGTGGTCCGGCAGCGGCGGCTGCGACTCGGCTGCGAGGCGCTCGCGCAAAATGCGCGTGGCACGGCGCGTGATCAGTACCGTGAGCGCGGCCGTCGCCGCAAAACCGAGCGCGAGCATCGTGTTTGCGGCCCAGCTCGGGGGGCGGCCGCTGCTCGTCAGTGTCGTAAGACTCTTCGCGAGCGAGCCCGTGTATACGTAAAGCACGACGGCCGGCAGCATGCCGATCGTTGCCAGCAAGTAATCCCGAAATCGCACCGCCGTGACGCTCAAGCCGTAATTGAGCAGGTTGTAAGGAATGAGCGGCGACAGCCTGCGCCAGTAGCACGATCGGGAAGCCGTCATGGCGCATCGCCGCGTCGAGCGCGCCGAAGCGAGGCGACGCGGTGACGCGCTGTGCAACCCAATCGCGCGCAAGGAATCGACCGACGACGAACGCGGCCGCCGCGCCGAGCACGCTGCCGGCGGACGTGAGCGCCACCCCGAGCGGTAAGCCGAAGAGATACCCAGCCGCCAACGTCAGAATCGAGCCCGGCACGACGAGCACGGCGGCCAGCACGTAGACGGCAACGAACAGCGTGCTCGCAGCCGCGCGATGGCTCTGCGCCCAAGCTGCGGCGCCGATGATCCAGGATCCAACAGGCCAACCGACGGCGACGGCGACGATCGCCGCCAACAGGAGCGCGACCACCGCGGCGCGCAGCGCGATCATCGGTCGAGATCCGTTTGCGCAGTAAGCCAGCGCACGAGCGCACGGCGCGCCGGCCGGGCATCCCCGAGAAGCTCTGTGCGTAGCGCGACGAGATCGTCGAGCGTGTCGACGTCCTTGCGCCCCGGAAGCGTCGCGGCGCTCGAGCCGGCGGCAACGCAGGCCGCTCGGAGCGACTCGAACAACGCGGTCGTGCTCCAGGGCAACTCGGCGAGCGGCGGCCAACGTCCGCGCACACCCATCAGCACGACGCCGCCGTCGGCGGCCGGGCCGAGCACGGTATCGTGGTCGCCGAGCGCGGCCGCGGCGCGCTCGAGGTAGTCGACATCGAGGCTCGGGCAATCGATGCCGATGTAGAGCTGCCGCTCGAAGCCGAGCCGGATCAGCTCCGCGTTGACGTGATTGATGCGCGCGCCCAGATTGCCGCCGCTCTGCACCACTAGGGCGTCTGCCGGCGGCGCGTCGACTCAACTCGTCTGCGGCCGACGGTGCGGCGCACTTAGGCCCCGGCCAAGCCTCGAGATCCTCGCAGGCGCAGTCGAGCAAGCGCTGCGCGGCCAGCGTGGCTCGCTGCGCCCCGAGGTGCTCCGCCAAGCGCCGTTTCGAGCGCGCGGCCGACTTCATCATCAGCACCACGCAGCAGGCGGCGGGGCGGCCGCCCTGCGTCGACGGCGTTTCCATAGCGCCATGGTACACGCGGGCGTAGCGCCGCCTGCGGACGCTGCGCGCTCCGCGACGGCAAGCGTATGATCAGGCGTCGATCAACCCGAAAGCAGGGGAGGCTTCCGATGCCGCGCGACCGCAAACTCGACGTCTTTCGTCGGCCGGATTCTAGGCCGAGCGACAGCCTGAGCCGCCGCTCGTTCATCGCCCACGGCACGGCCGCTGCCGCTGCCGCCGCGCTCCCCGTGGGCGCATTCGCTGCGGTCGACCGCAGCCAGTTCAAGCGTGTGCCGACGCAGTACATCGCCGCGCTCGCCGCGCCGGAAGCGACCTCGGGCAGCAATGCTGAGACCTGGGGCTGGTGGCGCCAAGATCCCGGGCCGCGAGGCGTGCGGCTCAAGTACTACGACCGCCTCGAGAACGGTGTTGCGCCCGCCGGTTGGCATCTCGACAAGAACGCCTGGTGGCTCGAGGAGCATGGGTTGTTGATGGAAGCGCCCACCTTCCCGATGCCCGCTGGACAGTACCTAGTCACCGGCGATCGCGAGGTCACGAGTGTGCTCACGGTCCATCCGGCGGTGGACGGCAAGCAACGCTGGGAGCTCGCCGACGGCGCCACGCTCTACGATGTCACTCATCTGCGCTGCCGCGCAGCAGTCTATACGCCGTCGAAGGCGGGCGGTTCGTGCTCACCAATGGCGGCGCGCGAAGACGATTTCCCCGTGGCTCCCGGCGCGGCGATGCCGCCGGTCGGCGATTGCGCGAAGCAAGACTACCAAGTGCTGATCGTCATCGGCGTTCCCAAGAGCGTTTGAGCAAGCACGTCTGGCACTGACCTGCTCCACGCGCTGAGGACTCGAATCACTGCATCTCGTTGATGGCCCCGTCGAGGCCTACGGCCATCTCGAGCCCGCCCCACGCGAACTCCGACTGGAGCATGGCCTTGATGTCGTCGTGCGGGCGCTTCTGCCGATTCATCTCGCGCACCATGTCCTGCGTGCGCGTTAGATAGGCCTTGTAACCCTCCATGTTCTTGCGATCCGTCAAGCCGCTGTGGCCCGGAATGACGGTGTCGAAATCGAGCGCGAGAACGCGATCGAGCGTGTGCGTCCACTCGCGCAGGCTGCCGCCGGCCGAATAATCGATCACTGCGCGGTACGGCTCGTACAGCGCGAACAGATCTCCGGAAACGAGGATCCGCTTCGTGGGCAGATGAATGACGATGTCTGTGCCGGTATGCCCTCGGCCGAGGTAGTAGAGATCGACGGGCATGTCATCGAGATAGATGCGCAGATAGTCTCTAATCGCGATGTCGGGAAGCCCAGGGCTCTGGCGCTCGGCCATGATCTGACGCGCACCCTCCGAGGCGATGATGTCGGCGCCGATCATCTGCATCGCCGGATTGCCGCCGGCGTGATCCGCGTGCAAGTGCGTATCGATGACATAGCGCACGGGCAGATCGGTGACCGAGCGGACGACCTTTATGATGCCGTCGTGGTCTTGCGGGAATTTCGCGTCGATCAGAAGCACGTGCTTCTTGCCGACGAGCATCGTGACGTTCCCGGACGGCGCCTTCCTGATCATGTAGACATTGTCGCGCACGGGGATGAGCGTCATCTCGGCCGGACCGAACGACGGACCCAAGGCAGGAGCCTGCGCGTGAACCGCCCCCGCGAATCCCCACAGAGTGGCCAAGCCAACCGAAAGGAACGTTGCCGCTGGTTTCATCGGGAACCTCCTGGCGCCGAATCCGGGGCCGTTACGTGGGCTTACGGGGCCACGCGGATCCCCGGCTGCGGCGGCAGCCTGTAGAAACGACGGATGCCCGGCCTCGCGGCGTCGAGGTTAGCGAGCGCTAAGTCTTGCAACCGCGCGATACCTTCCGCTCGATCCTGAACAGGCTCGTCGAGCCACACCGCACCAGACGAAATGACCTCGGGGTCGCGGCCGTAGAACAAATAGACGGCCATGTGGACCACTGCGATCAAATCATCGCCGTCGGAATTGCTTACCTTCTTTGCGAAATCGCGCATGTCGGTGAGAGTTTTGGCGTTGACTTCCTTGCGCACGGAGTCCAGCGATGAGTCGGGCCCGATCGCGGCCGGCCGAAGCAACCACACGAGGTCTACCTTGTTTGCCAACATCGTGTCAGCGAAGTCTTTGTTGTCCACGTCGGTGATAGTCGGCACGAGGTCGTAGCTCGTGACCGCGTCGTAATTGTGCTCGCGCGCTTTGGCGACGAGCTGGCGCTCGAAATCCGCCCTGAGCGCCGGATCTTCCGTGAGCGCGACCACGGCAGTCTTGTAGATACGGTCCGGTCGTCCTTGACCAGACGCGGCAGCCGCAATACCTAGAGCCGCGCAGACGCAGAGGACTCTGAGACTCGACATGAGCGAATACTCCACTTTCCCGAACCGATGGTACGCCAGTCGCGAGTGATGTCGCGATTCGACTAGAAATATACGTGACTGGACACCCGCAGAGTGCCGAGCTGAAGCGGGCGAGTTGGAACGAGCGCTAGCGCCGGGACTCCCGCGAGCGCCACGCTTTCACGATGCGCTGTAGCTCGACGGGTTTCGGACTGAAGGTGCGCGACCGATCCGGGAAGAATCCGACGAGCGAACCAGCTTTCCGATGTAGGCCGACAACTCGCGCGAGCTGCGGTCCGAACACGGGATGGTTATAGATCACTTCGTCGCCGACGTGCAGATCCTCCAGCAACACGCGGTCGCCTGGTTGTAGCGGAGGAAGGGAAATCAGCTCGTGGGATTGTTCTTGTTTTGGCACGGCGCAACGTTATCCGCGGCCGTGACGAACCTCAAGGACGACTGGACAGAATGCGGCACTCGCGCATGCTGCCGCGAGCACATGCACCTCCGCTAGCTTTGCTAATGCTTCAGCAGTAGAGCCGCGGGACTTCGCAGTTTGTCGAGTCATCGGCTTGGCAACGATCGTTACATAACGACGCTGCAGCCGAGCGACGATCGGCAACCCTACGAGGTCTCTGCGGACGGTCAGCGGTTCTTGCAGCGTTCCGGTGGGGGCCGCAGCGTCACGTCTGATGGTCGTGCTCAACTGGCCGGCGCCGTTGGAGTGACGCGGTTTTTTCAGCCGCCGCTCGCGTCGACGTATTCCCGGGCAGCGCGAAGCACCGGCCGGTCGGCGTCGGCCGTGGCGGTGAGCGTCAACAACTGCTTGAAGTACGACACGGCCACAGTGCGATTGCCGCTCTGCGCTGCCGCGCGTGCGGCCCCGTCGAGCGATCGGACCCGGTTGGGCACGGTCTTGAGCGAGCGCTCGAACTGCGCAAGGGCATCGGCCGGCTTGCCGGCCTCGAGGAGCAGCTCACCGAGCAGCTCTCGCATGGGCGAGAGGCGGTTTTCCATCGCTACGTTTTTTTCCGTGCGATCCTCGCGATCGGCGGCATCCTGCATCGCCGTGATGGCCGGGGCCGTTTGCTTCTCGGCGAGTGCGATCCACGCGGTCGCCGCGGCTTGCTGAATGCCCACCTGCTCGGCCCAGTACGGGTCTCCAGTCGTAGCGATCTCCTGATGGAGCCGCGTGAGCTCAGCCAGGTCCTTCTTCGCGCCCGCTGAATCGCCCGATCGGGCGGCGCCCAGCGCGCGGCCGAACCACACGATCGCTTCCGCCTCTTTGTAGGGAGTCGTGATCGGCGGCAGCGCCGCCGCCTCGGCCCACGCGCCGCGTTCGATGGCGTAGCGGACCGGGATGGCCGCGTAGGCCGTGTGATTGGTGATGCGCTCGCCAGCCGGCATCACGACGATCGAATTGCGTTGATCGACGATCGCTTTGGCGCGATTGTCCTGCGCAAGCTGCATGTAGGCGTTAGTGAGGAAATCCAGCGCGTGGTACCTGGCGGCGACCGCGGCGGGATTCGCCGCTGCTGCCGGGTTGACGCTCCGCGCGTAGGCGATGTTCGCCGCGTCGGCGGCAAGATTGGAATCGATCGCCTCCTGCCACATGCCGAGCGTCGAAAAAATGTGCGATGGCATGTGGACCGCGTGCGGCGCAGACGAAGCGAGCGCCGCGTAGCGTCGCGCCGCTGGCAGCCCCTTCTCGGCGATCGGCGCGTAGTCGTAGCTGTGAATCAGGTAGTGGACGATGCCGGGGTGCTCCGGCTGTGTTGCCTGGAGCTCCTCGAGGATGGCGGCGGCCTGCAGCTGACTTGCGTAGGTCTTGTCCGACAGGTCCACCGCTTCGAGCAGCGAAAGAGCATAGAACGTCGCTGCCTCGTTGTCGTTCGGGTACTTCGCGTGCAGCTTCGCCATCGCGTCGGCGTATTGCGCGGTCCGGATCCGCTGGGCCACCGTATCGTAGTTTTGAAAGAAGACCGCCATTGCTTCGATCCAGTCGCGTTCGCGCGGCGTGGAGGTTGTGGCGGCTCGTGCATTCTGGATCGCGTCCCAGCCCTGTTTCAGATTCGTGGGCGCGAACGGCGGCGTGAGCGGATTGGGTCGCTGGCTGATCGCCACGCCCCAGTACGCCATCGCGCACGAGGGCTCTTTCGCTGCGATCGTCTTGAAGGCCTTGTCCGTCTCCGGATAGAAGAAGGAGTGCAGCATCGCGACCGCCCGATCGAATTGCTGCTGGGAGTCGGCACTGCAGGAGATTTCAAAATGGACGGATCCGAACTCGTGCCCGTCGTGACCGGTCTGCGCAGCAGCGGAGCCGCCGCCCACAGCGAGAAGCACGACTCCGGCCAACCCCACGTATCGTGCGAACATTCCTAATCCCTCATCGCTGCGCGGCGGCGTGGACGCGCCATGGGCGTGCATTGGAGGCAATCAATCGAGCGTCGACAATACACCGATGGTCAATCCGGACACCGCCGTCCAGACGACTCCGAGAATGATCGCAGCCGGGATTATCGCGATCGCCGCCTTGAGGAACAGACCGACCATCGGAAAAAAGCCGATATCGATGTCCACGACGCGGACGAGCTGAACACTCGCGGCTGGCGTCGCCGATTGCGCTGTGGGCTTGGGTGTACGCTCGCTTGCAAGGTACTGCTGAGCGTCGACGGCCGCCGCCGTGTTCGGATGGTCCAGAACGATTTGCTGGAACAATGCGATCGCACCGCGTGTCTCGCCATTCCTATCGAGGTCCCACGCTCTCCTGCGCAGTTGTTCCGGATTGTAGGGGGTTATGCTCACGGTCGTTTCTCCTTCTTGTTGTTTGAACGACTATCCCATCCTACGCGCCCTCGAAGCGATCCAACATCACCGCTTGCTTGCCCCCGCCGTGGTGGCCGTTGCTGTGATCGAACGCTCTACGGCAGGGTTATGACCGTCGCCGCGACCCGCAACGCCCCGGAGACGCCGCGCGTTCCGTGTTCCGCGGCAACCGGGGCGGCAACCGACGCTCATCAACGCTTGTCACTTACCGGTGTGACCGGCATGCGGGTCTCGTAGGTGAAAGTCGCGTGGTCGGGAGCGACGGTGTAGCCAACGAGGCGAAAGAGCCCGTAGTAGAGGATTCCGCGAACCTGAAATTCGATCATCGCTTCGCGCTGCGACAAACGGACGGTTCGGTCTGGCGTCCTGCGGAATCGAAGCTCGACCAGCGGGCCGTCGGGGGGCGAGGGTTCGCAAACGAACTCCGTGACCTCGATCGCGAGGCCCTCAACCACGAGTATCTGTATTTCGCCAGTCAGATTCTCGAACTTGTCATCGCGAACGGGTGCGCGACGGCAAGCGATCGGCTCGACGCAAGTACGCACGCGCGGCTAGCCCCTCGAGCATGCCGTCGTGCAGTTCCACAATCTCGTCCAAGATCTCGAACGCTTCGTCGGCCTGGCCGGCGCGAAGCGCTCGTTCAGCGGCTGTTAGGAATAATGGGGTGCTCGCGTCTTCATGGGCTGCCGTCCTCCGTTTTTCGTGGGGGTCAAATTGCCGCCCGACCGTTGTACAGCCGGGCGGCGACGGCCCGTCGCCGGAGGCGTCAGACGAATCACCTAGTAAGCGACGCGCCCAAAATCGCGTTTTGCACGCACTGTGCCAACGGCCCCAACAACAGAAACCCCGCCGAAGTCGAGGGTCTGTGCGTGTGCCTACCGCGCTCGACGCGTGAGCAACGCCTCGATGGGTCGCGGTCGCCCGGAACGGCTTCGCGCATTCATTACGTTACGTGGCACACGATTTGTATCACCGTTGCCAGGGCAGGAATTGGGGAGACGTCCTGTGCGATACGACTTGGGCCGAGCGAAGGGCGCATGGTTACTCATTGCCATCGGCGCCGTTGAGGTTGCGATCGTGGTATCAGGAATTGCGTTAGCGGTGGGGTGATTGGGGAGGGAGACCCGGCCTCGCGCCGGGTCTCTTCTTGCGACCTCACTACGCGGCAAGCATTAGCTCGCGATCGCCTCGATCGCCCGTAGGTGGGTGGCGAAGCAAACCCCGCTCTCGCATGACGAGGCGTTCCATTTTCACGAAAAAAGGCCGCTCGCCCAAAAGGACGAGCGGCTCTTTATGCGGTCATCCCACTGGACCCGGGGGAAGGTTGTGAGAAACGGTGGAGTTCTACCCAAACGACCGTGACCGCACCCAACGCAGTGCACGGATCGTGCCGGTAACGACGTGCCGCTCCGACCGGAGTCCGGACTTGGCGGATGGAGGGGCGTCCCTACGTTGCCTCTCGCTTCAGCAAAGCGCCCAGCTCGGCTAGGTCAGGCACTCGCACGCGCCGCGACGAATGCCTCTACACTGCCGGCCCATGAAGATACCCAAGGGCCTGCAGCCGCTTATCGACGACGGCATCATCGATCACGTGGTGCGGCGCCTCAAAAGCGGGAAGGAGGCATCCGTCTACCTCGTGGCGTGTGGCCCAAAGATCCGCTGCGCAAAGGTTTACAAGGAAGCCGAGCAACGCGGTTTCCACAAGCTCGCGCACTACCAGGAAGGCCGCAAGGTGCGCGGCAGCCGCGATGCCCGCGCCATGGGTAAGGGCGGTCGGTACGGTCGCAGCGTGCAGGAAGCGGAGTGGAAGAGCGCCGAGGTCGAGGCGCTCTACCGACTCGTCGGCGCGGGTGTGCGTGTGCCGCAACCCTACGGGATGTTCGACGGTGTATTGCTGATGGACGTCGTGTGCGATGCCGATGGCAACCCAGCTCCCCGCCTGAACGACGTCGAGATCACACCGGACGAGGCTCGGCAATGGCACGCGTTCATGATTGGGCAAATCGTCCGCATGCTCTGCGCGGGTCTCATCCACGGCGATCTGTCCGAGTTCAACGTGCTGCTGGATCCTGCAGGTCCGGTGATCATCGATTTGCCGCAAGCCGTGAACGCGGCCGGTAACAACAACGCGTTCCGTATGCTCGAGCGCGACGTCAACAACATGCGCGAAGTCTTCGGCCGCTCTGCGCCGGAGCTTCTGGCAACCGAGTATGCCCACGAGATCTGGAAGATCTACGAGGCGGGCCACCTGCAGCCGGAATCGCCGCTCACCGGACGCTTCGAGCACGACCGCGTCGAAGTCGACGTGGTGGCGGTGCTGGATCTGATCGAGGATGAGCGGCTGCTTGCGGAGGAGCGCCAGCGGCGCCGCGAGGAAGCCGCGGCAGGAGTCTGAAGGACTCGCGATCCGCGCCCAAACGCGGCAGTTGCTGCCGTCACTTCGGTGCGGCGACCTTCTTGTAACCGGCGGGCACTTCGAAGGTCGATGCCGGTATCGCGTCACCGCGAATCGCCGTTGTCTCCGTCTGCACGCGGAATAGGCGGATCATCCCTGCATCCGTCGAAGCGGCGGCGGCCTCGGTCTTCGGCTGCGCCGTGTCCTTCTTGTGCAACTTGCTCATCATCGACGAGCCGAACTTGCTCGCAAACCCGCCCACGGCAGAGCCCGCGACTGACCCTGCGGCACCACCGCCCACCTTCTCGACCGCGGCCTGCGTGACGGCCGAAGCGGCCACGCCGGCTGCCGTGCCCACGCCGGCTTCGATCCCGGCTTCGACGGCGTCCGCGAACACGGGGTCGGACGCGACCTGCGTACCGTCGTCCATAGTGCACTGCGGGCCGCCCATCGACATCTGCATCGCAGACTTGAGCGGATAACCCTGGAACGAGCTCGCCTGCTGCATGAGCTCGGTCCAGGTGCCTTTGTATTGCGAGAACGCGTTCTGCATCCCGCTCTGCATCGCCTGCAGGCTACTCGCGTCGAGGCCGAGCTCCTTCGCATAGTTCAGCGCGAACGCTCTGGATTCGTCCATTCCGGGCGCCTGCGCTGTGAGCCACTCCTCGATCGACCAGACCATGTCGCACGACTTCATCGTCTTGGGGTCTGTGCAAGTCTGCTTGAGCGACACGATCTGTCGGGTGGCTTGATAGCCCGCGATCGTCGCCTGCTCGCCCGTCTGCCTCGACTCGACGACGGGAGACGAGCACTGAGATTCGTCGGCGTTGATCGGCAGCTGTTGCTGTGGCTGCTGGGCCTGCGCCTGCTGCGAGGCGGCTTCCATCTGCTGCATGGCTTTCTCCATTGCAGCGCGTGCGTCGGCGAAGCTCCTCTCGGTATACGTCTTGTCCTTCGGCTGCACTTCGTAAATGAACCCCTTGTCGAGCCGAACGATTTGGGACGTGTTTCCGGACTTGCCGGCGAAGGTGCTGAGCAGCTTGGATTTGAACTGCACGTTGGAATCCGTGCGCGACTTGTCGGCGCTCAGGCTCCGCGTCGTGGTGCCCTGCATGGCGAGCATCGAGAATCCGGCCACGCCGTCGGTGTTCATCGACTCCTCGATGACGACATCGGCGCGCGCCGCGGTGGCTGCGAGCACGAGCGGAACGAGCAGAAAGAAAGCGAGCTTCGGTGTTGGTGAGGTCCGCAGCATTGTTCTTACCCCTGCGTTTGGACGAACCGGCGTGCAGGATATTAGCACCGCCGCGCGCCCGACAATGAACCATCCGCCACCGCGCACCGCTTGGCGCGCCGGCCAAGCGAGCCGTCGGGAGAGCCGAAAGGCGAGAACGCGCTAAGTGATTGACGGGAAAGGGCCGATTTGGTCGGGGTGAGGCGATTTGGGCTGTCCCTACGCTGCCGCAGCGGGTTCGATTGAAATAGCTTCTTTGCTCTCGGGTTCTTCACTTCGGCCCAGCACCAGCATCGACCCGTGCTCTTCGGGAAACCACTTCCAGGACGTCGTTGCAGCGCTCTGCATGACCGACCAAAATGGCAAGCGACGACACACGAAAGGACAATGTGACTTCCCTGACCACACGCTACGAGGTCTTGAGAGCCGAGAACACGGTGCTTAGCGACGAGCGCTATCGACGCGCAGCTGCGGCGGGCGGCGTCGGCGTATGGGATTGTAATCTCGAAACGCTTGAGATCTACGTCGATCCTGTCCTTAAAAAGATGCTCGGTTATCAGGATCACGAGATCCAGAATCGGCTCGAGGATTGCCGACGCCTGGTCCATCCCGACGACGAAGCCACGGTCTTCGAGCGCGCCCAAGCGCATATTGCCGGCCACACCCCCATCTATGAGGCCGAGCACCGGATGCTGCATCGTGATGGCAGCATCCGCTGGTTCATTGCTCGTGGCTGCGCCACAAGAGACGGCGAAGGCCGCGCCATCTCGCTGGCCGGCACCGAGACCGACATCACCGAACGCAAGCGTGGCGAGGAGGCGCTGCGACAAGCAGAAGAAATCAACAAGCGGATCGTCGAGAGCACGACGGACTCCTTGCAAATTCTCGATCTCGACGGTCGTTTGATCCACGTCAATCGCGAGGGGTTACGCTTGCTCGAAATCGACGATGCGGCTGCCGTACCGCACCGCCCGCTCGTCGAGTTCTTCGGGCACGTGGTTCGCACTGCGGCCGAAGAGGCCGTTGCCACCGCCCGCGGCGGCGGCTGCGGTCGGTTTCAAGGACGCTTGCAGGCTCCATCCGGGATTTCGCGATGGTGGGACGTCTTAATCACACCGATTACCGACCGCAACGGCGCGGTGGTCCAGATGCTCGCAGTGTCACGAGATATCACCGAGCGGCGTCGCGACGAGGCGTTTCGGGCCGTTCGACAACAGATGCTCGAAATGATCGCAACCGGAAGTACGCTGTCCGAAGTGCTCGAGTGCCTCGTCCGCGTCGTCGAGCAGCAATCCGACGGCATGTCGTGCTCCGCGCTGGTGCTGGACGACGACGGCGCTACGATACGGCACGCCGCTGCACCGAGCCTTCCTCCGGACTACGTACGTGCTATAGACGGAATCCGCATTGGTCCGCGCGTTGGCAGCTGTGGAACCGCGATGTTTCTCGGCAAGCGCGTGATCGTCACGGACATCCTCTCCGATCCGTTGTGGGAAGAGTACCGGGCCGCCGCTCGGATGTCCGGCCAACGCGCCTGTTGGTCGACGCCGATTTTATCGCCACAGCAACGAATTCTCGGTTCCTTCGCGATGTACTTCATCGAATCGCGAGCGCCGCGTGACGACGAGCTGCGGCTGATCGAAAGCGCCGCCGACGTCGTGCGCATTGCAATCGAGCAGCATCGGGCGCAACAAGCCTTGCGGCAGAGCGAGGCGCGCAATCGGGCGATCCTGAGCGCGATCCCGGACTGGATGTTCCTGACGACCGTCGAAGGCGTTTTCGTCGACTATCACGCCAAGGACGATTCGCAGTTGTACGCGCACCCGTCGGCATTCCTCGGCAAGAACATCAAGGACGTAATGCCCGCAGCCGTCAGCGAGTTGCTGCTCCAAGCCTCCACGCGTGTGGGGACCGCCGAAGAGCCCGAAAAAATCGAATACGCGTTGCGTATCGATGGTGCTGAGCGCTTCTACGAAGCGCGCGTCGTCGGCTGTGACGGCGACAAGATCTTGAGCATCGTCCGCGATGTCACCGAACAAAAGACCATGCAGATGGAGGCCGCGGCACAACGAATCGAGCTCGCTCACCTGGGCCGAGTTGCAGTGCTGGGGGAGCTTACCGGCACGCTGGCGCACGAGCTGGCCCAGCCGCTCGCGGCCTTGCTCAGCAACGCGCAAGCGGCGAGAGCGTTCATGAGTCGTGAGCCGATCGATTTGCCGGAAGCACGAGCCGCGATCGACGACATCATCGATGACAACAGACGGGCGAATGCCGTTATCGAGCGACTGCGCGCGTTCCTGCGGAAGCAAGCCTCCGTGCATCAGCCGGTCAACTTGAACGACGTGGTTCGCGAAGTCGTCGATCTCGCACGCAGTGAAATCATAGCGCGCAGTGTCACCGTGACCAGCACGCTCGCGCCGGGCACCCCGTTCGTGCTGGGCGACCGTATTCAATTACAGCAGGTTGTCCTCAATCTGTTGCTCAACGCGTGCGATGCGATGAGTGAGACGCCGCTGAGCCAGAGACACCTTGCGTTCATGACGACGGTCGAGGATGGCTTCGTTCGCCTTGCGGTGGCGGATCGCGGCACGGGCATTCCGGAAGACCAGCTCGCGCACGTGTTCGAGCCATTCGTCACTTTTCGCGAGCAGGGTCTCGGCCTTGGGCTTGCGATCAGCCGCTCAATCGTGACCGCCCACAACGGCTCGATCCAGGCAGAAAACAACGTCGACGGCGGCGCGACTTTCCGGTGCTCTTTGCCGGCCGCCGCGGCGTAGCGATCGAGCGAACGCTCGAAGCGCTGTCCCGGCTCGACCGTCGAAGGTGCGCCCCGTCGGGCTCGAATTGCTTACGATCGAACCGGAGCTGACTCCAACAGCGTCGAAAGAGAGCAGCTCGGCGACGAACGTCACCCGGCCGTCCTAAGCGGCGAGCCGACGCTCGGAGTGCCGGTGCGTGAGCTGTGGTTCGCGCATCGCCGCGAGCTGCTCGATGCGTGGATACGATCGCGGCCAGGGCCGAGGAACCTGAACGAACTCACTCCCGGTTCAGCAGCAGCGCGCTGCCATATGTGCCTTGGCACTTGATGGCCGCACCGGAATCATACGACATGCCGGCGCGCATGTTGCCGGCGAGAAAATCGCGCCTAATAAAGAAACCCGCCGAAGCGGGTCTCATCCGGGGCAGGTCGGCGACGTCGCGGATGGTGAGCCCGCAGCAGATCGCGACGGGGCGCTGAGTCATGGGCAAACCCCTGCTGAACTGCACTTTCATTGCACTTTCAAGCGGTCCGGCCCGCCGGGCACCGAGTCCGGATGTCGAGCTAAGTAATTGATGTTGAGCGGGAATTCTTGGTCGGGGTGATAGGATTTGAACCTGCGGCCCCTGCGTCCGGAAAACGGACGATCGTCGGTAACTAGTTGACTATCAACAAAACGCGGGAAGGGCGTCCGTTGCAGATTTCAAGCACCTTCAAGCACGGTCCAGAACCGAATCACGCAAAACTCACACGGCGTTTTTCCTGCGGCCTCCCGTAGTTCGCCTTTTCCACGTCGACGTGAGCGGCCGCTTAGAAACGTTTTCGGTCGTTCCCCCCGCGTGCGATCGCGGCCGAATTCATCGGGCCGCTTTCGGCCAGAAGTTGCCATTCAGGAGCTCTCTACGTCGGCTCCACAACGACATCGACTGAGTAAATGGCGTTGCGTGCCCCAGCAGGAGGCTGAGTCCTTCCAGTTTCATCGGACGCACGACATTGGAGACGATACTTTCCAGCGGCTGGTGGCTTCCAGCCAATTGAGAACGTTTGCCAGGAGCGTTGATTGCGCCGCGTCACTTCCGCTGGGCTCCAGGCCTTACCGCCATCGAAACTGACCTCGACCGAAACGATTTCAGAACTCGACCACGCTCGGCCCCAGATCTTGTGTGCACTAGTATTTAGTTTGGCCTCTGGCTCGGGGAAAGCGAACATGCTTTCCGGCTCAACCTCCCAGACCGGCTTTGTTCCTCCACTTTCAACCGGGTCATTGTAAAGTTCCGTAGTGAACAATCCCTCTGGGCGACAGTCTGCAAGCTCAAGCCGACAGATCCATTTAACGCTGTTCGTCCCATAGAACCCTGGCACAACCAAACGCGCTGGGTAGCCATGCTCAAGCGATAACGGTGCGTCGTTAAGCGCATGAGCAACCAAAACATCGCCCTCGTCGACTCGTGACAGGGGAAGATCCTTAACGTAGTGCGTCACGTCGTTACCGGCGAACTCTCCATAGTCGAGACCGTACGCCCAAAGATGCGTAGCCGACGAATCGACCCCTGCCGCACCTAACAGGTTCTGCAAATCTACCCCGCGCCAAACTACGTTCGCGATCTGCCGTGTCGGGTTCGTCGGTTCAAAAGGGTTGCCGGCGCACTCATGAATAGCTTCCACGGTAAGCTGCGGATAGCGCATCAAGTCGTCCAGTGAAAAAGTAAGTCTTCGCCTTACGAGGCCGCATATTTCCAACGACCAGTCATTGGCCTCAACTCTGGGGACTGCCACGTGCGCCAAAACGAAAAGCGCTTCTGTCTCAGTGACACGCTCGATAAGGTGAACGGGTTTGATGCTCCCTTTGATTACGGGGCCGTCGATCTCGATTGGCGGCTTAGGTGCGATACGTGCCATACGGTTTTCCTTCTGACACGGCTACCAATGGTCGATTCTAGCTAAGCGTTGAATGTCAGCATCGGGTCGATCTTGCTCGTTCCCCGCGACCAATTCGGATTTATAGAAAGTCCAATCCGGAATGGCAGACTTTGAAACCGCGTCCGAACCGCCGCGTCATTCATTCTCTAATTCGGCTGTTCGACATTACCCGTTCAGTAGGCTCTTCTCGGCCAGCACTGCCTCAAGCGCCGCCAGCCAGCTTTCGTAATAGCCACGGCCAGAGTTGCGGTTGTCATCAGCTTCGGCGCGGGCAAGCGCGCGGATCAGCTCGCGCTGGAAATCGCTCCAGTCGAACAGGCCCTGTTCGGCCAGGTTCACCGCCATGGCGAAGGCCCGTCGCTCCCATTCGTCGTGGAACACCAGTTCGCCGCTCTTGCGCGGAAGAGCCGGCTTGCCATTCATCTGGGCAATTTCAGGTTTGGCCCTGCCCTGCACGGTCATGCCGGCTCTACCTTGCGCACGCCGATCATCGCATCGCGCCCGACCAGCGCAGCGAGCGCCACTTCGCCAAGGCTTTCGGTCCCCACCGGTCGCTCCGGCAGCACCAGGTAGCGGATCTCGGCGCTGCTGTCCCACACGCGCACCTCGACATCGCTGTCCAGCGTGGTGCCGAAATCTGCGAGCACACCGCGCGGATCGATGACCACGCGCGAACGGTATGCTGCATCCTTGTACCAGGCAGGCGGCAGGCCGAGCACCGGCCAGGGGTAACAGGAGCACAGGGTGCAGACGACGACGTTGTGCACCCAGGTAGTGTTCTCGACTACCACCAGGTGTTCGCCCTGCAACCCGCCGAATCCCAGTTCGGCGATCGCGGCGGGCGCATCGTCGAGCAGCCGCTGCCGATAGGCCGAGTCGACCCAGGCTCGCGCGACCACCTTGGCGCCGTTCATCGGGCCAAGGTCGTGTTCGTAGATATCTACGATGCTGTCGAGCGCGCCCTTGTTGACCAGACCCTTCTCGGTCAGTAGCTTCTCGATCTTCGCTACCCGCTGGGCCAGAACCTCGTTCTGCTGAGGATTGCGGTTGCTGCGATGGTAGGGGTTGGGCGGCGCATCATGGACGCGGCCATCCTCGTGCTCATGGTCGTGATCGTGCGCGCTCATGGGCGTCCTCCCTCTTCATTGCCCTGCAGATATGACTCCCACAGGTCGATATGGACGCAGTCCCGTCGGGTAACATTGTCTCCCCACAAATCGCTGGCTTCGAAGCGCACCGTGTATAGCGGCTGCGGGTTCTCGCCCAGATCGTGGGCCATGGTGTCGGGAAAGACGTGGCAACCGTGGAACGCAGTCACCGTGCCGAGCTTTCCCCTCGCATAGCGCGGCAGCCTGGTATGGCCGGTAGTCTCGAAATTGCGCGTACGGATCCTCTGGCCAACCGCGAAAGCCGGTTCAATGCCGACATCGCGCAGCGACGGCATTCCGCTGCGCGCGAGACCTTCTGCCATCGCCGCGTCCGGCGCGGGGTGCGGCAATGTGATTTCTCCAAAGGAGCTCCCTGCGGCAAGCTCCTCGGCCGTGACATAGCCTAGTTCCCGGGTCAGCACTTCGATGCAGTGCAGCCAGTGCTCGTAGTAGCTGGTGGTGAGGTACTCAACAGCGTCCATCCGCTCGATCGCGTGGCGCACCCGGTCGACCGGCCCGACGAAGGCGAGGCCGAGATAGTTCAGGGCGAAGGCCCGTCGCTCCCATTCATGATGGAATACCGGCTCGTCAGCTTCGGGCAGTACCGGGCCGAAATTGGTCAGTCCGCCCATGTCATGGATGCCATTCATAGCCCGCCTCTCCCCTTAATCAGCCGCGCGCCAGACAGGCGACAAATTTGTGTATGCAAATTTGATGACTGTCTGGGGCGTCGGCTGTATGCAGTGGTTAGGCGGCATCTGCGTCGAAAGCTCAGGTCTTCGAGCGCTGATTGTCACTCATGGGTTCCGAATGAAAAATCCGAGATGCTCGCGCCTTCATGGCGCACCAACTCAGACCAAAGATCCTCGTAGTACTGATTCTTCTCCCGAAAGGCGACGCCGGCGGGCAACAAGTAGAAGAACTGCACCGCCTCTCGTGCAGTTCGCTTCCACTCGTGCGCTGGGAACACACCGCCTTCATAGAGCCGAAAGAGTTTGTATACGTGATTGCTGTAGTAGCGGACCAGCATGGTAAATCGATACGTTTCCTCCACGCTCAGACTGCTCGGATCTATCCATCCCCGTCGCATCAAGGAAGAAGTCGTCGGATCGTTGTTCAGGAAGCCTATGACCTCGTTAAATCCCCCCATCGCCGTCTCGTACGTCGAGGTCGTCAACGCCTTGGTATTTTGCTTCATCTGAAGCGCGAGGTAAGCGAGTGTCCATACCACCGCGACGGATCCGACGATTGAACCTATTGCAGCAATCGCGTCCCAGTTCATGCGTTCACCTCTTTGTGCCGCCTAACATCCGGGATGAGCTGCAGGACAATTTGGCCTGTCAGCTCCATCCCTTTGTTAGGCGGCACGACCATCAGCCTGGTCTTCTTTCGCTTGTCCAGCGCTCAAAACTCGGTCGATCTCGTACCGAAATGCAGCCGGATAGGAGCCGGAATAGTTCTCCCAAAACCAGCGTCCGCCCTTGGTGCCGAGCGTGCGGAAGACTGCCGATACGCCCTGAGTGCGCCACGTCTCCGGAGAAAAGTCTGTTTCCAACGTCTGCGTGTAATTGTCTAGCATGGCATCGGCTACATTGAGCATCATCAGAGCGTATCGATGTCGCTCGATTTCTGACAGTGATGGCGGATCTGTATTTCCCGAGACGAAAAGCTTTGTGAGCTCTGCCGACGCTAACACAGCTCGCCGATTCTCTCTGAGCGAAACATTGCTGGCACTCACTGCCGATGCCTTCGATGCGCGGGTATTGTGACGAATCTGAAGTGCCAAATAGATGAGCGTTACGACGACTGCGATGGCCCCAACCGCATCTGCAATCGCACCGATCGCGTCCCAGTTCATAACAACTCCTGTGAGTGCCGCCTAACAGTTGATTCGGCAGAATCCGAAAGTGGCCACATAGCCAGAATCCAAGATTGGCCTTCTTAGCGAGATTCTGCCCATTCCAGTATTTCCACACCGAATCAGGTGAAGCTGCCTTGGGCCGCACGATTCGACTGGAGCCTGGATTCTTACGTACGTGAGGCCAAGAGCAGCCGATACATTGGCCCCGGTGATCGTCTCCTTAGGGTCGATAGCGGCCGATCGAGTAACCGCCTTGAGGATAGCCGAGCGACCGCTGTGAAAGAACGGTCATTTGTTTCGCAAGGTTCATCGAAGCGGCAACAAGTCTGCGAGCAGCGCCACACGGTGCTGCGCGTGGTCGTGCCCCATGCGGCCGCAAACCTTACGCAGCATCGACGTGGAATTGCCGCGGACGGGGGAGGTCCGCAGCGCTTCGACGCGCGCGCCCTTCGCGTCGCCGGACAGACGGCGTGAAGCGAATCGGTCAACCACGCTGACTAGCGTCGAACGCCGCGAGGCGGCGTGGTCTTCAACTCGAATCGCTAGGAGAAGTAGCAGCTAAGTACTTGATCGAATGGTCGGGGTGATAGGATTTGAACCTACGGCCCCTGCGTCCCGAACGCAGTGCTCTACCAGGCTGAGCTACACCCCGAGGGCGCGCATTGTGGCACAACGCAATTCGTTTCCGCACGGTTCGCACTTCGATCGGTGCGAAGCGGCATAATTCCGGCTCCAATCGCGGAACTCCAGCTTGTCCACGCTAGCCTCACTCGGCTTCGACGATTTCTTCTCGAACCAGCTCGCGGCGCTCGACGGCGCGGGCTGGGTGCCCGCGCGCGTGAGCGCCGAAGGGCAGAGCAGCTTCCACGTCGCGGGGTGCCGCGCGCCGCTCGCGGATTTGAGCGGGAAGCTGCGCGAATCGAGCGACAAGCTCGAGAGGCCCGTCGTCGGTGACTGGGTCGCCGTGATCGACGGCGCGGACCGCGCGTCGATCCAACGCGTGTTCGAGCGGCGTACCGCGCTCTTGCGTCGCGCGGCCGGAACTACCGGCGAAGCGCAGGTGGTCGCGGTCAACGTCGATGTGTTCTTCGTCGTCACGGCCGTGAACCGCGACTTCAACGAGCGGCGCCTCGAGCGCTTCGTGGCGGCCGTGTGGAGCAGCGGCGCCGAGCCTGTCGTCGTGCTGAACAAGATCGATCTCGGCTCGGATCTCGACCCGATGCTCGAGGCGATCGAGCGTGTCGCGATTGGCGTGCCGCTCGTGCGCGTGAGCGCGGCAACGGGCGCTGGGCTCGACGAGCTCCGTAGCCACATCCGTCCGGGACGCACGATCGGCTTCATCGGCTCGTCGGGTGTCGGCAAGTCGTCGCTCACGAACCGCTTGATCGGCAAAGACGTGCAAGCCGTCGCGGGCTTGCGCAACGACGACCGCGGGCGACACACGACCAGCGCGCGCCAGCTCATCGAGCTCGCCGAAGGCGGCATCCTGATCGACACTCCCGGGCTGCGCGAGCTCGGGTTGCTCGACGATGCGGGTGGAGTCGAGGCGAGCTTCGTGGACGTGGAGGCATTCGCTGAGCGCTGTCGCTTCCGCGACTGTAAGCACGAAGGCGAGCCGGGTTGCGCGGTCGCGGCCGCGATTGCTTCGGGAGAGTTGCCGGCCGAGCGGCTTGCGAGCTATCGCAAGCTGCTTCGCGAGCTCGCGGCAGGCGAGCGCAAACGCGACCCGATTCTCGCGGGGCGCACGAAGGCGCGTTGGAAGGAAATCCACCGCGCGATGCGCGCGCGTTCGAAGGTCGACCCGAAGCTCAAACGCTGATTGCAGCTGCCGGAAGCGCGATCACTCGCGCGCGCGCCTAGCGGCAATCAGTCCTTGCGCGCCGGGACGAGCATCTTGCCGAAGGTGCCATCCTGATTGAATGCGGCATGCTTGTAGACGCCGCCGAGGTGCAGGACGGTGCCGATGATGATCACGCGCGAGCACCACAGGTGGATCGAATGCATCGTGTCGAACAGGCTCATATTCGTTGCGAACGGAGGTGCGATCGAGAACCAGCTCCACACATGGATTTCGTCGCCGCGCGCCCATGCCATCGTCGGGCCCGAAAGCAACATCGCGCCGATCGCGGCGAGCATTACGTAATGACAGTATTTCCCGATCGTGTGAAAGACGCCCTTCTGCCCCGGCAGCGGGCCCGGATGTCCCACCTTGAATCGCCACACGATACGGACCCACAGCAGCGCGTACGCGCTGATCGCGATCGACGTGTGCAGTCGCAGCGTGCTTTCGGTAGTCGCGGGGTCCGCGTGAATGGAGCTGCCGATGAACCAGATCGTTAGGACGATGATCGCCGTGATCCAATGCAGAGCGATCGAAATCCAGCCGTAACCCGTCCGTGTGTCGCTCGTCCGCATGAGGAATCGGATGATACCTGCATTCGCCGGAGCGCAAAGACTTGATATTTCTAAAGGCCGGCGCGGCGGGCGGGAAAAAATGGCGGCCGACCCTTGGGGGGTGGATCGGGCCGGCCGCCCGAGCGTCACTTGTGCTTCGCGTACTCCTGCGAGCTCAACTTGCCGTCTTTGTTCGTGTCGAGCGTCGCGAATTGCTTGCTCAGGGCCGGCGACGCGTCAGCCTCAGTGCGGCTGATGTAGCCGTCGCTGTTCTTGTCGGCTTCTTTCAGAGTCATCACTTGCTCGTGCTTGGGCGCCGTGCTCGTGACGGGTTTCTTCGCCGTCGCCGCGAACGTCGGCGTAGCACACACGATCAGAACCGCTGCCAATCCGGCACACAACGTCTTCATGACGAAAACCTCCAGTCGTCCCTCGATGCTTCCCCGGCGCCTCCGGCCGGGACCTGACGCTGCATCTCTCGCGAGTTGCGGCGTCATGCACTAAAGACGCGGGAGGGGTGGAGGGTATTCCGCGGGGCTGCGGCTCAGATCGAAGGATCACTCGCGTCGGGCACGGCGTAGCTGCCAGTGGCGAAGTCTTGCACCGCATCTGCGAGCGTGCGCAGCGACGCGGCCGAGTGCGTGCCGCCGACGCCGAAACGGTGCTCGCCGTCGGACCACTCCAGCAGCTTGAGCTCGCCGTGCTGGTGCATGTGCTGCTCACCGTCGTCGTCCGGCGCCGAGCGCAGCACCGCGAGCCCGAGCACGGGCTTGTTCGCGCCCGCGTACATGACGTAAGCGACCGGCCCCGCGGCCGTCTCGATCAGCCGCGCTCCCTGCGGTGCGTAGCCCTGCTCGGAGAGGTCGGGTACGACGACGAGCTCGTCGTCGACGAGTGCTGCGAGCGACTGGCCGAGCGCCGTGGGAGAAGACGCGCGCGCGTCCAGCAGCGGCGTGCGATTCGCGTCGAGCGCGGCGAGATACGATTCGTGAAATACGAGCGCGTGCTGCTGCCAGCCGTCTGTGACGGCGTCGCGCCCGAGCATCAGTACCGTGAGCAGCGCGCCCGCGAGCGCGGCAACGAACGACGCGGCGATTCCCCAAACGACGGGGCGCGAGAACGTCCGCGGCGGTCGTGCCGCAGAGCGCTTGCCGAGGACATCCGGCGCCGCGCCCGGGGGCATGACGGCGCGCGCGTGCTTCGCGCTGCCCGGCGGCGAATCCGCGGGCGGTGCGTGTGTAGCCGCGCGCACGAGATCCGTCACGCGCTGCAACGCTGCGAGCCGGTCGCGCAGTGCGCGGTCGCCTGCGAGCTGCCCCTCGAGCTGCGCGACATCGCTCGCGGCAAGCTCGGCGTCGACGTACGCGCCCAAGACTTCTTCCGTAACCTGTTCCTTACGCATCGCGCTCTCCGAATACGGCGACGAGCTGTTGACGTGCTCGCGCGAGCCGGCTCATCACCGTGCCGACCGGCACGCCGAGCACCTCGGCCGTTTCCTTGTAGGACAGGCCTTCGCTGACGACGAGCAGCAGCACTTCGCGTTGGCCGTCGGGCAACCGCAGGATCTCGGTACGCACTTGATCGAGATACAGTGTCGCCTCGGCGCCGCGCTCGCCGTCCTCGGCTAGCTCGATCGGCGTCGCGCCAAAGCCCGCGCGCACGTTGCGGTAACGCCGTTCATCGCGCCAAACGTTGACGAGTATCTTCAGGAGCCAGTGCTCGAGGGCGCCGTCGCCGTTCCACTGTTGCCAGCGTTGCAACGCGCGTTCGCAGGTGAGCTGCACCGCATCGTCGGCGTCCGCGGCTGTGCCGCAATACGAGCGCGCGAAGCTGCGCAGGCGCGGTAACGTCTGCACGAGCTCGCGCTGGAAGTGCGCGAACCGTGGATTTTCGACACTGCGGAGTTGGCTCATCGGCCTCGTGCTTCTCCGGGCTGCCTTGCCGCGGAGTGAGACGAATTATCCGCCCGTGCGCAAACGGCGGGCAACGAGAATCGTTGGGAATAAAGGCGGCGGCAGGCGCGTCCCGCGGCCGCGGGGACTAGCGCTGGAGCGCTTGAACGCGCGATCCGGAGCGCCTCAGCGCAGCAGGAACGTGAGCAGGAACAGCGCGAGCTTGAAGTTGAGGAGCTTGAGTCCGTTGCGAGCCTCGGAGGGCGACAAGCGAGCGGTCATCGGCATCGCGCCGAAGACCTTGCCCTTGATCAGGAGATCCTTGCCGCTGCGCTCGAGCCTGTCGATCTCCATTAGCTTCGAGTTGTCCGCGGAGTAGAGCGTGATCATCCGCGGCTCGACTTTGCCGAAATCGAGCTTGAGGTCCTCGAACGCGCGCATCGCGGCCGCGCGGCCAGCGCCGAACACGCCGCCGCCCGGATGCTGAAACGGCCCCACGAGGTAGAGGCGCTCGCAGCCCGGCACGACGTTGTTGCCGAGATCGGGCGTCGGCCGGTGCGCTCCGTACTGATACGTCGTCGCCGCGACGCCGTGCAGATCGCCGCGCCGGAAGCTCGACGACGTGCGCTCCATGTCGACGGGGCTGTCGCTGTGATACGCGATCACGTTGTCAGCGACGTTGTCGAGGAAGTTCTCCATGTGGCTCAGCATCCGTTTCACGTAGTGATGCTTCGTATCGTCCCAGTCGCGGCCGTCGGCGCGTTGATATGGAACGTAGTCCCACGCGTGCATCGTCGCCTGGCCCGCGGGCGCGCGCGACTGATCGAACATCGTGAGCGACCCCAAGCCCACGAGCGGGTAGCTCGAGAATTCGCCGTAGCGCAGGCTGTCGAACGACTTCCGGATCGTGTCGTACTTGTTCGGAAGAAGCTCGATCATCACGGCCTTCACGTGCGACCCGGCGCGGAATTTCAACGGCGCCTTGAGCGACGCGTGCACCGTGATGCAGCCGATCTCCGAGATCTGCGTGGCGTTGGCGGCTTTCACCACCTCCGGTGCGAGGCCCTCGACCATCCCGCCGAGGTCGTGCGGGTGCAGCGCCGCGATCACGCCGTCCTTTGCCGCGAACTCGCGGCCGTCGCTCGTCGTGACACCCGCCGCGCGGCCGTTCTTCACGCGGATCGACGCGACGTCGGTGTTCGCGAGCACTTCGCCGCCGTTCGAGCGGATGCTCGCGATCAGCGCATCCGTGAGCTTGCCCGAGCCGCCGATCGGTACGCCGATGCCAGTGGCCTCGAGGAATGCGACGAACACGAACGTGCCGAGGCCCGTGGCCTTTTCGTCGGGCGACACGAGGTTCTCGCCCGCGACGCGCGCGAAGTGCATCCGCACCTTGTCGTGCTCGAAGACGCTGCAGAGGAAGTCGTGCGAGCTCATCTGCATGTAGCGCCAGAGCTCGCGGCCCTCGCGGCTCTGATCCATGAACGCGTAGCTCGCGCCGAGCGGGGCGGGCGGCGCGTACAACGACGCCGCGATCATCGGCAAGTAGCCGGCCGCCTTGTCCGCGAGCCAGCGATACGCTTCGGCGTCCTTCTTGGAGAACTTCGCGATCTCTGCGCAGGTGCGTTCCCGGTCGCGGTAGAGGCCGAGCGTGGTGCCGTCCTCGAACACCGACATCATCGGCAGCTCGGGGAACACGTACTTCAGGCCGTGCTTCGACTTCGAGTCCGAGCTCGTCGTTCTTCAGCAGCGGATTCGCCTGAATGAAGATATGCGCCATCGAGTGCTGGTCGTGCAGGAAGCCGGGCTTGGTGAGCTCGCGCGTCACCACGCCGCCGCCGAACCAAGCGTTGCGCTCGAGCACGAGCACTTTCTTGCCGCCGGCCGCGAGATACGCGGCGGCGACGAGGCCGTTGTGGCCGGAGCCGACGGTGACGATGTCGTAGGTGGTCATAGCATCTTCAGCTGCTTCAGGATGTAGTGCGAGTCCATGTATTCGCGCAGCGCGTAGATCTTGTCGTCGCGGATCTCGAAGATCCACGCGTAGCGGTTGTGGTATTCGTTGCCGTTGCTGAACATGCCGACCGCTTCGGTCTCGGCGGCAACCCACTCGGCTTTCGAGAAGACTCTGTTTATCACGACCTTGGGATCGCCCGGCTCGAACAAGCCGCGCACGGGCGCCAGGAACTCGTCGATGATCTTGTCGCGGCCCTTGGTGACGCCGGCGCCCGGGATCGACTGGCTCGTGGCGTCCCAGCTGGCTTCCTTGTGCAGCAACGGCCGGAGTGCTTCGAGGTCGCCGCTGCTCAAGGTCTCGAAGAATTCGCGCACCAAGAACTCGTTACGCGTCTCGCCGGTCGTGGCCGTCATCGTTGTTCTTCTCGTCCCCGTAGCGATAGTTCGAGCTAAGCATAGCCGCTCGTGCAGGGTTGCAGAAAGCTGCGCGCGTCCGGTATACAAGCGGTGGGCGAATAACTATTCCAACACGCCCGCTCGCGGAGCCGACGGGCAACCGCGTGACCACAACGACATACACGCTCGCGTTCGGGGGGATTTGATCATGCAGCAAGCCAATGGCGGCGCGTCCGCGGCCGGGTCCTGGGATACTTCGTACGAGTGGAAGGCCGTCACGCTGCTCGGCATAGGGTTCGGGCTCGTGGGCCTCGACCGCTGGATCATCGCCTCGCTGCTGCCGCTCGGCATGGCCGCGGACTTGGGGCTCGACGTGCAGGACGGCGGCAACATCGTCGGCGCGCTCGGCCTCGCGTGGGGCGTGTTCGCGATCTTCAGCGGCCGAATCTCCGACAAGATCGGGCATCGCAAGGTGCTGATTCCGGCGATCCTGCTGTTCTCGCTGCTGTCGGGTTTGTCGGGCATGGCTTCCGGGCTCATGGGCTTGATCGTGATCCGCGCGCTGATGGGCGCGATGGAAGGCTCGTACTGCCCGACGAGCTTCACGGCCGTCGCCGCCGCCTCGCGGCCCGAGCGCCGCGGTTTCAATCAGGGCTTGCAGCAGAGCGGATTCGCGCTGCTCGGGCTCGGCGTGGGTCCGATCATCGCGACGCAGTTGATGCGCGTCGTGCCGTCCTGGCACTGGGTGTTCTGGATCGTCGCGCTTCCGGGGTTCGTGATCGGCTTGCTGCTGTTCCTCGTGCTGCGCGAGCCGGCGCAGACGCAGGGCGGCAAGCTGATCGGCGCGACGCAGGCGTCCGGCAATTGGCTCGACGTGCTCAAGAGCCGCAACATCGTGCTGTGCATGCTCGCGCTGTTTTGCGCGATGTCGTGCGTGTTCGTGCTGAGCGCGCTCGTGCCGACGTATCTCGTGAGCTATCTCAACTTGAGCCCGACGCAGATGGGCGTCGTCACGTCCGCGCTCGGCTTCGGCGGGTTCTTCGGTCAGTTCGGCGTTCCCGGGCTTGTCCGACGTGTTCGGCCGCAAGCTCATGGCGATCGTCGGATTCATCGGCGCGGCCGTGTCGCTCTGGGTGTTCGCGCACACGGGCGCGGATCCCGTCGCCGCTGTTCGTCGGACTGTTCGTCGTGTCGTTCTTCTGCCTCGGCAATGTCGCGTTGATCACGGGGCCGATCGCGACCGAAGCCGCGCCGGCCGGTCTGATCTCGTCCGCGATCGGCATGGTCGTCGGCGCCGGCGAGATCTTCGGCGGTGGTGTGGCGCCGTCGATCGCAGGCTTCATCGGCAACAACTACGGCATCGAGAACACTCTGTACGTCGCGCTGACGGGCGTGACGCTCGGCGTGTTCGTGAGCCTCGGCCTCAAGGAGACTGCGCCGCGCAAGCGAGCGGCAGCGAGCCTCGCGGGCTGAGCGGCGCGCTCGGCGCTTCGACGCGGTCGAGTGATCGCGGTTGCGGCGTTCGAGCCCGCTACGGCGACGGCTCGAACTCCGTCTGCGCCATCTGCCACACGCGCGAGGAAGAACGCCGCGATGATCGGCCCGATCACGATGCCTGCGAGTCCAAACGCCGCGAGCCCGCCGAGCGTCGAGAGCATGATCAAGTAGTCGGGCATCCGCGTGTCGCGGCCGACCAAGATCGGGCGCAGCACGTTGTCGACGAGCCCGATCACGAGCACGCCGATCAAGATCAACGCGACGCCCGCGGCGATGTGGTCGTTGACGAGCAAGATGATTGCGGCCGGCAGCCAAACGAGCGCGGGACCGACGGCGGGAAGGATGCTGAGCAGCGCCATCATCGTGCCCCAGAGCACGGGCGGCGCCGATCCCGAGCACTGCGAATGCGATGCCGCCGATCGCGCCTTGTGACGATGCCCACGACGATCGTGCCTTTGATCGTTGCGCGCGAGACCTCGGCGAAGCGGCCCATGAGCAGCCGTTCGCGCTCGTCGCCGAGCGGCAGCGCGCGCACGAGCCCCTCGAGCAAACGCTGACCGTCGCGCAGGAAGAAGAACAAGAGATAGAGCATCAAGAAGAAGAACACGGTCACGCGGACCGTGTCCTGGCCGATCGCCACCGCGCGCGAGGCGATGAAGCGGCTGGCGGTCACGGCGGCCGCGGAGACCTGCGCCTCGCAGGCGCTCGGGATCGATGCCGAAGCGCTCGATCAGCGCGACGACGCGCGGCATGTTCTCCTGAGCCTGCTGGATGATCCCCTGGAGCCCAACCGAGCCCGCGTCGAGCCTCTGGTATAGGCCGCTCGCTTCGCGCGCCACCGCGGCCGCGACGCCGAACAGCGGCAGGATCACGACGATCACGACGATCACGACGCTCGTGATCGCCGCGAGCGCTTCGCGGCCGCGAAACTTCCGCAGGATCCACAGATGGACGGGATAAACGACGATGCCGAGCGCGATCGCCCAAAAGATCGGCTGGAGAAAACCGCGGATCAGCCAGAGGAAGGCCGCTGTCACGGTCAACAGCAAGACGAACAAGAAGGTGCGCTGCACGTTGTTCTCGATCACGGCGAGGTCCTCGAAGCAGGGGTCGTTGTCGTTGCGGAGTATCGCGAATCAGCGGGCGTCGTTCTTGTGCTTCTCCCACCACGCGAGCCGTTCGGCGATCGTCTTCTCGAAGCCCGCGTCGCTCGGCTCGTACCACTTCGCGCCGCGCAGCGCGTCGGGCAGGTATTCCTGGCCAGCGGCATGTCCGCCTTCGGAGTGGTCGTAGCGGTAACCCGCGCCGTAGCCGATGTCCTTCATCAGGCGCGTCGGCGCGTTGCGGATGTGCAGCGGGACGGGCTCTGCCGGATAGTCGCGCGCCGCTTGCTGCGCCTCGCCCCACGCGCCGTACACCTTGTTCGACTTCGGTGCCGTCGCGAGGTACACGATCGCCTCGGCGATCGCGAGCTCGCCTTCCGGCGAACCCAAAAAGTCGAACGCGTCCTTCGCCGCGAGCGTGATCTGCAGCGCGCGCGGATCCGCGAGCCCGATGTCCTCGACGGCCATGCGCACGACGCGCCGTGCGATGTACAGCACGTCCTCGCCGCCCTCGACCATCCGCGCGAACCAATAGAGTGCGCCTTCGACGTCGCTGCCGCGCACGGCTTTGTGCAGCGCGGAGATCAAGTTGTAGTGTTGCTCGCCGGACTTGTCGTACTGCGCGATCCGCCGCTCGAGCACTCGCGCAACCTCGGCGGCGTCGACGGCCGCGACCGGCTCGGCACCGGGCCGCTTGCGCGCGACGTGCTGGAGCAGCGCCTCGGTCGCGTTCAACGCGCGGCGCGCGTCGCCGTCGGCGTGGCGCACGAGGAGCTCGAGCGCGTCCGCGGCGAGCGGCGGAACGATCGCCCCGGCCTCCGCCGCGAGCTTCTGCCAGCCGCGGCTCACGATCGTGCGCATCGCGTCGGGCGCGAGCGGCTGAAGCACGAAGACTCGCAGGCGGGACAGGAGCGCCGAGTTGAGCTCGAACGATGGGTTCTCGGTAGTCGCGCCGATCGAGCGTGATGACGCCTTCTTCGACCGACGGCAGGAACGCATCCTGCTGCGCCTTGTTGAAGCGGTGGATCTCGTCGCAGAAGAGGATCGTGCCGCGGCCGTCGATGCGCCGGCGCTGCTCGGCCTCGCGGATGATCTCGCGCACGCGCGGCACGCCTTCGGTCACGGCGCTGAACGTGACGAACTCTCCGTCGGTGTAGCGCGCGAGCAGCCGCGCGAGCGTCGTCTTGCCGCAGCCCGGCGGTCCCCACAGAACCATGCTGCCGATCGCGCCGTGCTCGATCGCTTCGCGCAACGGTTTGCCGGGACCGAGCAGCTGCTCCTGGCCGACGAATTCGTCGAGCGTTTCGGGGCGCAGGCGATGCGCGAGCGGCGTCGAGGCCTCGGCGGCCGGCTCGTTCGAGAATAAGCGATAGCTCGGTGGTCAAGTTCGGCTGACCTCGAGGGCGACCCTCGGCGGCGTTCCCCGCATTCTACCGGCGAACGGCGTGCAGGCCGGAGGATTTCGGGGCTTCGCGGCCGGCCAAAGACGTGAACCTCGCACGGGCTTCAGGGCTCAGATCCGGTGCTACACTCGGCCGATGGTCACGACACCCGCTTCGACGCGGTATCGCCGGCAGGTCCGGCGGCTTTCCGCGCTTGCATTCCTCGGAGTCTTCCTCGTTCAGAATCCGCTCGCGGCGCAGGAAGCGCGCGATACGATCAAGCCGACGCTGCACGGCAAGCACTGGGTCGCGATCACGGGCAAGCCGCTCGCGGCGACCGCGGGCGCGCTCACGTTTGCGAACGGCGGCAATGCGGTCGACGCGGCCTGCGCGATGCTCGCGGCGGCGGCGACGATGTGGGACACGCTCTCCTGGGGCGGCGAGACGCAGGCGCTGATCTTCGATCCGCGCGCCGGCAAGGTGCGTGCGATCAACGCGCTCGGCGTCGCGCCGACCGGGGCGACACCCGAGTTCTTTCGCGAGCGCGGCATGCACGGTCCGCCGGACTTCGGTCCGCTCGCGGCCGTCACCCCGGGCACCCCAGGCGGGCTCCTCACGATGCTCGCAGAGTTCGGCACGATGAGCCTCGAGCAGGTGCTCGGTCCCGCGCTGCAGATGGCGGCCGGCTACCCCATGGAGCAGACGCAGGCCGTCAACATCGAGGGCAACAAGGACTTGTTGGTTCGTTGGGAAGCGTCGCGGCGCGTGCTCTTGCCGCACTACGATCCCGCGCGTCCGCAGCAGTGGTCCGCGCCGTTGCCGGGCGAGGTGTTCAAGCAGCCGGAGCTGCTCGCGACGCTCACGAAGCTCGTCGACGCCGAGCGCCGCGCGCTCAAGGCCGGTAAGAGCCGCAAGGAAGCGATCATGGCCGCGTACGAGCTCTTCTACCGCGGCGAGATCGGCCGCGAGCTCGTCGCGGCGACGCAAGCGGCCGGCGGCCTCATCACGATGGAGGATCTCGACCACTACAAGGTGTACATCGAGGATCCGGCCGTCACTAACTACAAGGGCATCGACGTCTACAAGCTCAATCACTGGGTGCAGGGGCCGGTGATGCTGCAGACGTTGAACATCCTCGAGAACATCGACTTGAAGTCGATGGGCTACAACAGCGCGAAATACATTCACGCGCTCTATCAGGCGATGAACCTCGCGTTCGCCGACCGCGATTTCTACTACGGCGACCCGTACGTTCCGCCGGTCGAGCCGATCAAGGGGTTGTTGTCGAAGGAGTACGCGCTCGAGCGCTTCGGCGAGATCAACTGGGATCACAACAGCCCGTTCGTCAAGCCGGGCGATCCGTATCCGTTTCAGGGCCAAACGAATCCGTACCGCGAGCTCGTAGAGCACTGGAAGCCGCGGCTCACGGAGCGCCGCCGCGCGGCGCTCGACGAGGAGCACAGCCTCACCGACGACCAGGCGTTCCTCGCGGGCACCACGTCGATCCAGGCCGCGGACGAGCAGGGCTGGGTCGTCTCGATCACGCCGAGCGGCGGCTGGGTGCCGGCGTTCATCGCGGGCAGCACCGGCTTCGGTCTGTCGCAGCGGATGCAGAGCTTCGTGATGGACGAGTCGACGAATCCGTTCAACGTGCTCGCGCCGGGCAAGCGACCGCGCGCGACCTTGAGCCCGAGCATGGCGCTGAAGGACGGCAAGCCGTTCCTGTCGTTCGCGGTGCAGGGCGGCGACGCGCAGGATCAGAATCTCCTGCAGTTCTTCCTGAACATCGTCGAGTTCAACATGTCGGTGCAGCAGGCGGCCGAGGCCGCGAACATCAACAGCTATCAAATGCTCGAGTCGTTCGGCGCACACACGTCGGAGCCCGGGCGTTTGGTCGTGCGCAACGACACGCCGTCGTGGGTGCGCGCCGAGCTCGAGCGGATGGGCTACCGGATCGAGGGCTGGGCGAAAACGTCCGGCCCGATCAACGCGATCTTCATCGACCGGCCGCACGGCACGCTCTGGGGCGGCTCGAGCGACTTCGGCGAGGACTACGGCATCGCCTGGTAGACAGATAAAGAAATGACGCTCCGGAATCCCGCCGCGCGTTACTAAAGAATAGCCGAACTACCTCGGGACGATCCTTTCTGTACAATCCCGCGCGGCCGGTGGCTGGGAGTAGAACCAATGGGCTTCTTGGAGTGGCTGCAGGACACCTGGGTCGGGCATCTTGTCGCCGAGTCCCTATGGGGCTACCCAACGTTCGAGACGATTCACACCGTCGGCATGGCGCTACTGATCGGCTCCCTCGGTCTCATCAACCTGCGCGTGCTCGGCTTCAAGTCCGAGTTGCCGATTCTCGAGACCCGGAAGCTGCTGCCGCTCGCGTGGCTCGGATTCACTCTGAACGCGATCAGCGGCACGCTCTTGTTCACGTCCGACGCCGTCATGTTCTTCGAGAGCTACACCTTCCGGCTCAAGATCGTGTTGATCATCCTCGGCGGCATCAACGCCGGCCTCCTGAGCAACAAGATTTTCCACAGCGCACCGGCCGGCGTGCCGGTGACACCCACGACCGGCGCGAAGTGGATCGCTGGGAGCTCGCTCGTTTTCTGGTTCGGCGCGATCATTTGCGGCCGGCTGATCGCGTACACGCCATGAGGGGCTCGGCGCCGGACGTCCCCGTGAGCCGACCCGTGAGCTCGTGACTACAGCGCGTACCCGCGCGACGAATCGAGGTTGCCACCGATGATGGATCTTTTCGATTGGCTCGAGCACACCTGGATCGCCAACACGATCCGGACGGTGCGTTGGATCTACCCGGCGCTCGAGACCGGTCACTACATCGGTTTGTCGTTGCTGGTCGGCGGAATCATGCTGATCGACCTGCGCGTGCTCGGCTTCGCGCGCACGCTGCCGCTGCGCAGCATGATCGGGCTGCTGCCGTTCGTGTGGGTCGGATTCATCATCAACATCACGACCGGCTCGCTACTGTTCATCTACGGCGCGAGTCAGTTCGGCGTGAACCACGCGTTCTGGCTCAAGATGACGTTCATGGTGCTCGCGGGCCTGAACGCTCTCGCGTTCGACCTTGCCGTGCGCCGATCGAAAGTCGATTGGGTGGCGGCCGACCGTCCGCCCGCATTTGTGAAAACCTTCGCGACCTTGTCGTTTGCGCTGTGGATCTGCGTCGTGACGACGGGCCGGTGGATGGCTTACCTCTGACGCGCCGCACTCCGACGTTATACCGTCCACGACGGTTTCCTCATGCCGCTGGGCTTTCCCGTCGAAGGCTTCGACTCGGGGCAGCGCTACCGGGCCCAGCCCGGCGACATCTTCGTGACCACGTACCCGAAGTGCGGCACGACATGGGCGCAATACATCGTCTATTTGCTCCTGCACGGGGGCGAGCCGCTGCCGCCAGGTACGGGCATCAACGACATCTTTCCGCACCTCGAGGAAGTGGGCGAGGCCGTAGTGCGCGCGAGACCCGAGCCGCGGCTCATCAAGACGCATCTGCCGTTCGACCGCACTCCGTGGCACGCGGCAGCGCGCTACATCTACGTCGCGCGCAATCCGTTCGATTGCGCGGTGTCGTTCTATCACCATACGCGCGGCTTCGTTAAGCACTACGATTTCGCGGACGGGACGTTCGACGAGTTCTTCGAGTGCTTCGTGCGCGGCGAGGTCGATTTCGGCGACTACTTCGACAACCTGTTGTCTTGGTTGCCGCGGACGTCGCAGTCGAACCTGCTGTGGCTCACCTACGAGGACATGCTCGCGGACCCGGGCGCCGCCGTCGTCGCGATCGGCGACTTCCTCGGCGGCGACGCGGCGCGCGCCGCCGCGAATCCCGCGCTCGTTGCCCGGATCGTCGCTGCGAGCAGCTTCGACCAGATGCGCGTGGATCAGCGGCGCTGGTCGAGCCAGCGGCCCGCGAACATGCCAGAATTCGTTCGCAAGGGCGTCGTCGGCGATTGGGCGAATCATTTCAGCGCAGAGCAGGCGCGGCGGCTCGCCGACCGATTCGCGGAGCGCACGCGCGGGACGGCCGCCGAGCATCTGTGGAAAGACGTCGTCGCGGCAGCCCAAGCAGGATAGTCCCGGTAGGCTCGCGCGGCGGATCGGTGAAGCACAGCGAGAGGGCAAATGAAGGCCAGCAAGGGCAAGAAGCGCGGCGCCGCGAAGAGCACCGGTCCGAAAGGTAGCGCGCGGCGCAAGTCGCGAGCGAAACCGGGTGCACGCGCAGCGAAGGCGAAACCGGGCCGAGCGCGTAAGGGCGGCCGTGCCGGTTCGGCGAAGGCCGCCGCGCGCGGTGCGCTAGCTCCGGCGTCCCCAGCGCGCAGCGAGATCGAGCTCGAGGCCGCCGTGCTGCGGCGCCTGTTGCAGCACTTCGACGAGCGCAAGGACGTGCAGAACATCGAGCTCATGATCCTCGCGGGGTTCTGCCGCAACTGTCTCAGCAAGTGGTTCGTCGAAGCGGCGCAGGAGCGCGGCATGACGGTCGACATCGAGGCGGCGCGCGCGAAGATCTACGGCATGCCGTACTCGGAGTGGAAAGACCGCCATCAACAGCCCGCGACCGAAGACCAGATGCGGCGCTTCGGCGAGGCGGAGCGGCGCAAGCAAGCGGCAGCTGGCCCAGACACGACGGAACCGGGTACGAAGGGCCCCGGTACGAAGGGTTAGTAGCGGCGGCGAATCGCGAACTGCGCGAGCTCGGCGAGCGCGTCGCGGTACTTCGAAGGCGGCAGCGGCGCGAGCGCCTTGATCGCGACGTCGACTTCCTCGCGCGCGCGCTCGGCCGTGTAGCGCAGCCCGCCGGAGGTCTCGATCGCGAGCTGGATCGAGGTGAGATTGCGGGTGCCGCCGGTCTCGATCGCTTCGCGGATCATGTGCCGCTCGGCCGCGCTGCCGTGTGCCATCGCGAAGATCAGCGGCAGCGTCGGTTTGCCCTCGGCCAAGTCGTCGCCGATGTTCTTACCGAACTCCTCGGGCGTCGCGTCATAGTCGAGCGCGTCGTCGACGAGCTGGAAAGCCTGGCCGAGGTGACGCCCGTAGCTCACGAGCGCCTGTTCGAGCGTGTCGTCTTGGCCCGCGAGGATCGCGCCGAGCCGTGTGCCCGCTTCGAACAGCTTGGCGGTCTTGCGGTAGATGACCTCCATGTAGTCCGCTTCCGACGTATCGGGGTTGTTGCAGTTCATGAGCTGCAGCACCTCGCCCTCGGCGATCGTGTTCGTGGCGTTCGCGAGCACGTCGAGGATCCTGAGCTCCTTGAGCTCCACCATCATTTGGAACGCCCGAGAATAGAGGAAATCCCCGACCAGCACGCTCGCTTGGTTGCCGAATAAGGCGTTAGCCGTCTGCTGGCCCCGCCGCAGACCAGATCCGTCGACGACATCGTCGTGGAGCAACGTAGCCGTGTGGATGAACTCGATGATCGCGGCGGCCGCGATGTGGTTCGGGCCTCGGCACCCACACGCCCGCGCCGCGAGCAGCACGGCGAGCGGCCGCAGGCGCTTGCCGCCGTTGTTGATGATGTGGTGGGCGACCTGGTTGACGAGGGCGACGTCGCTGCCGAGCCTGCGCACGATGGTTCTGTTGACGTCTGCCCAGTCCTCGGCGACGGCAGAGCGCATGGCGTCCAGAGAAGGGGCGGGGGGCAGCGTTTCGGCGAGAGACATCGGTGCAAATGATACACCCGCCCAACCCGCCGGGCGCGGTCGGCGCCGTGCGCGTTGACCGAACCCGCCGAAAACACTAGAATTTCGGCCCTTCTGCGGGTCCCACCCGCCGATCCTCAGGTTCTCCAGGAGTAGCCCATCGTGTATGCCGTTTTTCGCACCGGCGGTAAGCAATACCGCGCCCGCGAGGGAGAGCGTGTTCGCGTCGAGAAAGTCGAGGCCGAGGTGGGCGCGACCATCGAGTTCGATCAGGTCCTGATGGTCGGCGAAGGCGCAGACGTCAAAGTCGGCAAGCCGCTCGTGTCTGGCGGCAAGGTCAGCGGCAAGGTCACCGCGCAGGGCCGTGCCGACAAGATCACGATCATCAAATTCCGTCGCCGCAAGCATTACCAGCGCAAGCACGGTCATCAGCAGCTTTACACCGAGGTGGAGATCACCTCGATCGCCGGCTGAGGCCGGCCGAGGAGAAGTCAGTCATGGCACACAAGAAAGCAGGCGGTAGCACCAGAAACGGGCGCGATTCGGAGTCGAAGCGACTCGGGGTCAAGCGTTTCGGCGGCGAGCAAGTGATCGCCGGCAACATCATCATCCGGCAGCGCGGCACGCAGTATCACGCCGGCACAAACGTGCGGATGGGCCGCGACCACACGCTCTACGCGGGCGCCGCGGGGCGCGTCCAGTTCGCCGTGAAAGGGCCGAAGGCCCGTCGGATGGTCAGCGTCGTAGCCGCCGACTGATTCGAGGCGCGCGCCAATCCCAGCATCAAAGCCCCGCGTCGCGGGGCTTTTTCGTCTCAAGGGCCTGCGCCGCGCCGATTCACCCACTCCGAAACATGAAATTCATCGACGAAGCAGACGTTCGCGTAGAGGCCGGCAGCGGCGGCGACGGCTGCGTGAGCTTTCGGCGCGAGAAATTCGTTCCGCGCGGCGGGCCGGACGGCGGCGACGGCGGGGCGGGGGGGAGCATCTATCTCGTTGCGCGCGAGGGCGTGAACACGCTCGCTGACTTCCGCGTGCGGCGCCGCTTCCGGGCGCAGAGCGGTCGGCGCGGCTCGGGACAGGACATGACGGGCGCGTCGGGCGAGGACCTCGTGATCGAGGTGCCGAAGGGCACCGAGGTCCACGACGTCGACACGAACGAGGCGCTCGGCGACCTCACGCACGAGGGCGATCGGTTGCTCGTGGCGAAAGGTGGTGAGGGAGGGCGCGGCAACACGCGCTTCAAGAGCAGCGTCAATCGCGCGCCGCGCCAGTTCGGCCGCGGCGGCGTCGGCGAGACGCGCCACTTGATGCTCGCGCTGAAGCTGCTCGCCGACGTGGGCCTGCTCGGCGCGCCGAACGCCGGCAAGTCGACGCTCACGCGCGCGCTCTCGGCCGCGCGTCCGAAAGTGGCCGACTATCCGTTCACGACGCTGCACCCGCAGCTCGGCGTCGTCCGCGTAGGCACGGACCGCAGCTTCGTGCTCGCGGACATTCCGGGGCTCATCGAAGGCGCATCCACCGGAGTCGGGCTGGGCGTGCGGTTCCTCAAGCACCTCGAGCGCACGCGGCTGCTGCTGCACGTGGTGGACGCCTGCGCCGATCTCACGGGCGGGGATGCGGTGGAGCTGCATCGGGCGGTCGAGGCGGAGGTCGGTCTCTATTCCGATACGCTCGCGTTGCGGCCGCGCTGGCTCGTGCTGAACAAGCTCGATCTATTGCCGCCGGAGGAGCGCGAATTGCGCAAGCGGGAGCTCGTTGCGAAGCTCGGTTGGCAAGGCCCCGTCTATGGAATCAGCGCGCTGACGGCCGACGGCACGAAGCGCCTCGTGCAGGACGTGATGGTGTATCTAGAGAAGCAGCGGGAAGAGGCGGCAGCCGTGTCGCCCGAGGGGCGACAGGCCTCAGCGCACGGCGCGGGCTCAGCCCATGGCGCGTAGCTTGGCGTTCAATTGGCTCTTGTAGTGCGCGGCGCGGTTCTTGCGCAGGATGCCCTTCGTGGCCATCCGATCGATCTCGGGCACGACCGCCGCGTAGCTTGCCTTCGCGCCTTCTTTGTCGCCCGCGGAGACGGCCTTCAGGACTTTCCGGATCGAGTTACGGACACGCGAGCGCATGGCGACGTTGTGTGCGCGGCGTTTGACAGCCTGACGGGCACGCTTCTTCGCTGATTTGATATTGGCCAATGGATCGTCCTGGTTGAACGCCGATGGGGCGCCGGAAAGAAGGGCGCTATTATTCGGAGCGCTCCCCGGCAAGTCAAGCAATTAGGCCTGCTAGCACAGCGCCATTCGAGATGAGTTTGGACCCGAGCCAGGACCCGCCGCGCGCCACCCCCGACCGTCTGTTGAAGTCCACATCCGTCGTGGCTGCCTTCACGTTTTTGTCGAGACTGACGGGGCTCGCGCGCGATATCGCGTTGTCGAACTGGTTCGGTGCGGGCGTGTTGATGGACGCATTCGTCGTCGCGTTCCGGATCCCGAATCTGCTGCGGCGATTCTTCGGCGAAGGCGCGTTCTCGCAGGCGTTCGTGCCCGTGATCTCCGAGTACCGGACGACGCGTTCGCTCGCCGAGACGCGCGACCTCGTCGATCGCGTGGCAGGCACGCTCGGGCTCGTGCTGCTCGCCGTCACGGTGGTCGGCGTCGTCGCCGCGCCCGTCGTGGTCCTCGCGTTCGCGTGGGGTTGGCTGTTCGAGGAACGCGAAAAGCTCGACCTCGCCGTCGCGATGCTGCGCTGGACGTTCCCTTACGTGCTGCTCGTGTCCCTCACCGCGTTCGCGGGCAGCGTCCTGAACTCCTATCGGCGGTTCGCGGTGGCCGCGTTCACGCCGGTGATCTTGAACGTCGTGATGATCTTCTTTGCCGGTTGGGTAGAGCCGCGTCTGCCTTGGCAAGGAATCGGGCTCGCGGCGGGCGTGTTCGCGGCCGGCATCGTGCAGCTCGCGTTCCAGGTGCCTTTCCTGCGGAGGCTCGGCTTGCTGCCGCGGCCGCGTTGGGACCTCGCACACGAGGGCGTGCGGCGAATTTTCAGGCTCATGTTGCCCGCGTTGTTCGGCTCGTCGGTCGCGCAGATCAGCATCCTGCTCGACACGCTCGTGGCGTCGTTCCTCATCGCCGGCAGCATCAGTTGGCTCTACTACTCGGACCGCTTGATCGAGTTTCCGCTCGGTGTTTTCGGCGTGGCGCTCGGCACCGTGATACTGCCGCGCTTGTCGGAGCAGCATGCGACGTCGTCGTCCGAGCGCTTCTCGGCCACCCTCGATTGGGCGCTGCGGCTCGTGCTCGTGATCTCCCTGCCGGCCGCGCTCGGAATCGCGCTGCTAGCCGAGCCGTTGCTCGCTACGCTGTTCCAGCACGGAGACTTCAGCTCGCGCGACGCCGTGATGACCGCCGCGAGCGTGCGCGCCTACGCGCCCGGGATCGTCGGCTTCATCCTCGTGAAGGTGCTCGCGCCGGGCTATTTCGCGAGGCAGGATACCCGCACGCCGATGAGGATCGGGGTCCAGGCGCTCGCGTTGAGCATGGGATTGAACATCGTGTTCGTGTTGCTGTTGCTGAACACTCCGTGGGGTATCCCGGCGCACGCGGGCATCGCCGCGTCGTCGGCGTGCGCCGGCCTATTCAATGCCGCCTACTTGTTCGCCGGCCTTGCGAAGGCCGGCATCTATCGCGCCCGCGCAGGCTGGGGCCCCCTGTGGATCCAGGTGCTCGCAGGGAACGCGGCCATGACGCTCGCTCTGCTCGCCGCCTTGCGCCGGCTCGGCGATTGGTTTGCGATGAGCGGCCTCGAGCGCATCGGTGCGCTCGCGCTGCTCGTCGGCGGCGGCGGCGCCGTGTACTTCGCGGTGGCTTGGGTTTGCGGCATGCGGCCGCGCGCGCTGCGCGCACGCTTCGCCTGACGCCTCGGTTTCACCATGCGACTCTATCGAAAGCTGTCGGCCCTGCCGCCCGAACCCGAGGAGCGCGTCGTCACGATCGGAGTATTCGACGGGCTGCACGCAGGTCACGAGGCGATACTCGCGCGCGCGACGCGCGAAGCGAACTCGACGGGGCGGCGCACGCTCGTGTTCTCGTTCGAGCCAACGCCGAAGGAATTTTTCGCGCCGACCAACCCCCCGCCGCGCCTCACGCGGTTTCGTGAACGGTTCGAGCGCCTCGACGAGCTCGGGATCGACGAGCTCTTCTGTCCGAGCTTCGGCGCGATTCGGGACTTGAAAGCCGATACGTTCATCGAATCGCTGCTCGTTGGCCGGCTCAATGCCAAGCACATCGTCGTCGGCGACGATTTCCGCTTCGGCGCCGCGCGCGGCGGCACGCTCGCGGACCTGCGCGCGGCGGGCGCGCGCCACGGCTTCGGCGTCAGCGAGGTTCCGCCCGTCTACTGGCAGGGGCAGCGCGTGAGCAGCACGGCGATCCGCCAGGCGCTGAAGCTCGGCGACTTGCAAACCGCGCGCGGCATGCTTGGCCGCGACTATTCGATGTCGGGCCGTGTCGTGCGCGGCTTGGGGCTCGGACGCAAGCTCGGATTCCCGACGGCGAACGTCAACCTGAAACGGCTACACGCGCCGGTCGACGGAATTTTCGCCGCGCGCGTGAGTGGCCTCGGCGGCCGAGCGCTCGACGGTGTCGCGAGCGTCGGCACGCGCCCGACGATCGGCGGCAGCAACGCGTTACTCGAAGTGCTGATCTTCGACTTCGATCGCGATATCTACGGCGAGTACATCACCGTGCAATTCGTCGATCGCCTGCGAGAGGAACGGCACTTCGCCGATCTGCCCGCAATGCAGCGCCAAATGCACCTCGACGTCGAGGCCGCTCGGGCTGCGCTAAGCGCTTGAAATCGCGTACACTTACGGCCGATTTATTGGTACTCCCTTCACCTACTAAAGCATGTTCGAACCGGTAGGCGCCCGCTACGACGGGCCCGAGCTCGAGAAGGCGACCCTCGAGCTCTGGCGCCGTGAAAACGTATTCGGCCGAATCATGGCTGACGGTGGCGCGCGCCCGCAGTTCACGTTCTACGAAGGACCGCCGACCGCGAACGGCCGTCCCGGAATCCACCATGTGCTCGCGCGCACGTTCAAGGACCTGTACCCGCGCTACAAGACGATGCGCGGCTTCCACTGCCCGCGCAAAGCGGGCTGGGACACGCACGGCCTGCCTGTCGAGCACGAAATCGAGAAAGAGCTCGGCATCTTCGACAAGAAGCGCATCGAGCAAGAGATCGGCATCGCGGAGTTCACGGCGAAATGCCGCAGCTCGGTGATGCGTCACGTCGCCGAGTGGGAAGCCATGACGGAGCGCATGGGCTTCTGGGTGGATTTCAAGGATGCGTACTTCACCCTGCACAACGATTTCATCGAGAGCGTCTGGCATCTGCTGAAGCAGATCTGGGACAAGGGTCTGATCTACCAGGGCTACAAGGTCGTGCCGTACGACCCGCGAATCGGCGCGACGCTGTCCTCGCACGAAGTTGCGCAGGGTTACCGCGAGGTCGAGGACCCGTCCGTGTACGTGCGTTTCAAGGCGCAGGGCGAGAAGAACACGTTCTTCCTCGTTTGGACGACGACTCCTTGGACCTTGCCGTCGAATCTCCTGCTCGCCGTGCATCCCGACGTCGAGTACGCGTGGGTGAAGCGCGAGAACGAAACGCTGATCCTCGCCAAGAGCCTCGTGCCGGCCGTGCTCAAGGACGAGCCGCACGAGATAGTGAAGACCGCGCGCGGCACGGAGCTCGACGGCCTGCGCTACGAGCGGTTGTTCGACTACTTGGTTGTTCCAGACGCCGTGACGGCCGACGTGTGCCGCGTGCGGCCAGCAGAGTTCGTCACGACGGAGGACGGCACGGGTATCGTGCACATCGCTCCCGCCTACGGCGAGGACGACTTGAAGCTCGGCCGCAAGCACGGGTTGCCCGTGTTGCACGGCGTCGGCGAGGACGGCTATTTCTTGCCCGACGTGACGCCGGTCGCAGGCAAGTTCTTCAAGGAAGCGGACCCGACGATCATCGAGATCTTGAAGAAGCGCGGGCTGCTGTTCCGGTCGCAGAAGTATCTGCACAACTACCCGTTCGGCTGGCGCACGGGCGACCCGCTGATCTACTACGCGAAAAACGCGTGGTACATCCGCACGACGGATTACCGGCGCCGGATGGTGGAGCTCAACGCAGGCATCAAGTGGGTGCCCGAGCACATCCGCGATGGCCGCTTCGGTAACTGGCTCGAGAACAACATCGACTGGGCGCTGTCGCGCGAGCGATTCTGGGGTACACCGCTGCCGCTGTGGACGGACGGCGACGGCGACTACGTCTGCATCGGCTCGGTCGCCGAGCTCGAGCAGCGCTCGGGCCGCAAGCTGCGCGATCTCGACCTGCACCGGCCGGCCGTGGACGGCGTGACGTTCGAGCACGAAGGCCGCACGTATCGCCGTGTGCCCGAGGTGATCGACTGCTGGTTCGACTCGGGCTCGATGCCGTACGCCCAGTGGCATTACCCGTTCGAGAATCGTGACGTGTTCGCGAAGAGCTTCCCGGCGGACTACATCTGCGAGGCGATCGACCAGACTCGCGGCTGGTTCTACACGCTGCACGCCATCGCGACGATGATCTCCGACGACGTCGCTTATCGAAACGTGATCTGTCTGGGCCTGCTCGTCGACGCCGACGGCAAGAAGATGTCGAAGTCGCTCGGCAATATCATCAGTCCGTACGACGTGTTCGATTCGGTCGGCGCGGATGCGCTGCGCTGGCATTTCACCGCGCGCGTAGCGCCCGACGGGCCGAAGCGCGTGTCCGTCGAGATCATCGCCGACGTCGCCAGCAGTTTCATCAACACGTTCTGGAACACCTACGCGTTCTTCGTGATGTACGCGCGGCTCGATGCAGTGGATCTCGGGAAGGACATCCCGTATCGCGAACGGCCCGAGATCGACCGCTGGATCTTGTCGCTGCTCGAGGAGACGATCGCGACGACGACGGCAGCGCTCGACGACTACGACGCATTGACCGCGGGCGTTGCGATCGAGCGCTTCGTCGACCAGCTCAGCAACTGGTATGTAAGGCGCAACCGTCGGCGGTTCTGGAAGGCCGCGAGCGGCGACGACAAGCAGGCCGCGTATCTCACGCTCTACGAATGCCTCGAGGTCGTGAATCGCCTGATGGCGCCGTTCGTGCCGTTCATCACGGAGGAGGTGTACCAGAACCTCGTGCGTGCGATCACGCCGCACGCGCCGGTGAGCGTGCACATGGCGGCGTGGCCCGCCGCGGCCCCCGCGCGACTCGACCGCACACTCATTGCCGAGACGGACGTCGTGCAGCGCGTGGTGGGCCTCGGCCGCGCGGCCCGCAACTCCTCGAAGCTCAAGGTTCGCCAGCCGCTCTCGAGGCTGCTCGTGCGCGTTCCGGACGATGCGGCGGCCGCGGCCGTACGCCGGCACGAGGATCAGATCCTCGAGGAGCTCAACGTCAAGAAGCTCGAGCTCATTGCGCGCGACGCGACGCTCGTGACCTACCGGATCAAGCCGAACCTGCCCGTGATCGGCCGGCGCTACGGCAAGCTGATTCCGGCGATCCGCCAATACCTCGCCACGGCCGACGGTGCCTCGATCGCGGCGGCGGTTGCTCGCGGCGAGACGCAGACCTTTGCGATCGACGGCCAGGCTCTCGCGATCGAGCCTGCGGACTTGCTCGTCGAGAGCGCCTCTGCCGAAGGCTTTGCGTGCGCGGAGGAAAGCGGCTACCTCGTCGGTCTCGATACCGCTCTCGACGATCAGCTGCGGCGTGAGGGGCTGGCGCGTGAGCTCGTGCGCGCCGTGCAAGACGCGCGCAAGCAAGCAGGTCTCGAGGTCTCCGACCGCATCGAGCTCATCGTCGAAGGCGACGAGCACGTAGGCGCCGCGATCCGCGACTACCGCGACTACATGATGAGCGAGACGCTCGCGAGCAAATGGCGCGCGCCCGCGGGTAAGGATGTCTTCGTCGCGCGCCAGGACCAGGGCGAGGCGCGCTGGGTCATCCGCCTTGCGCGCGACGCGGACGGCCCATGAGCGACCGCCGCTGGTTCGGGTTGAGTGCCGGAGCGTCGAACTGGCTCTGGCTGTCGGTCGTGGTGATTGCCATCGACCAGTGGACGAAGTACCTCATCATGGACGCGTTCGAAGAGTTCGGCGGCTTCGTGCTGCTGCCGGTTCTCGAGATCATTCGGCTGCATAACGAAGGCGCCGCATTCAGCTTCTTGAGCGGCGCGTCCGGTTGGCAGCGCTGGATGTTCATGGGGCTCGGGCTCGTCGTGAGCACCGTGATCCTGCTTTGGCTGCGGCGCTTGCCGAGCGAAGGCAAGAACCTGCTCGCGGCGGGGCTAGCCCTCGTGCTCGGCGGCGCGCTCGGCAACGTGATCGACCGCGTGCTCTGGGGGCACGTGATCGACTTCATCCGCGTGCACTACGAACCGTGGAGCTTCAACTTTCCGGCGTTCAACGTCGCGGACTCCGCAATCACCGTGGGCGCGATACTGCTGATCCTGGAGAACCTGCTCGATCAATCACGCTCGAAGAGTGCGGCACGCGACGGCGGTTGAGGTCTCGCGGTCGCGGCTACCAGCAGCGCTGATTCGGATCCGGCGTCGCCGTGCGCACGCCCTGCTGTGTGATCGAGAACGTTTGGCATTCCGCGTCCGTCGTTTGATCGATGGCACCGCCGGCGACCGCTGTGGCCGTCGCGGTGAACGTGATGGCGTCCGCGGCGGGTACCGTGATGGCATAGGCTCCCTTCTCACTGAACGCCGTCGCGAAGCCTAGCGCGGCGAGGTCCGCCGTACCGCCGTAGCGGCGGTTTTGGAGGTAGAAGCGCTCTTGGTTGGTCACGAGACGCAAGAGCGCGGTCTTCGCGTCGGTCCGATGCGCGCGGATCGTGTACTGGCGGTAGCTCGGTATCCCGATGATCCCGAGGATTCCGATGACCATCACTACGGTCATCAGCTCGATCAGCGTAACGCCTGCCATCCGTGTGCGGCGCTTTCTCGCCAAAGTCGTATTCATGTCCGTTACTCCACCGCTCGCGCGGAAGGGCGTTCCGTAGCGTCATGCGACCGGCCCCCTCGGTTCGCGAGGGAGCCGGTCACGATCGTCAATCGACGGTTTCTTCGCTCCAGAACGTCCTGATCGGGTCGTTCGAGAATCCCGGCGGGAAGCAAAAGAGGTCGACGCACGCAACCGGGTCCGGCGTGCACTGGTCGCCGACGCAATTCGTGGGGTCCTCCGGCGACGGGAACAGGAAGACGACCTCGCTCGCGATCGAGCCCTCGAACTCCTGGCGGCGGTCTTCGACCGTGAGGTTGGTCGGGTCCGCGGACTGGTCGAGGTTCGTCACGGGACGGCCCGTGAACAGATCGACGACGTAGAGCCGGTTCGTGCCGAGCCGCGGCGTGCAATCGTTCGCGGTCGCGGAAACGCCAGGCGTGAACGTCGTGAAGAACACGCGGTTCGCGAACGTACGCGCCTCCGCGAGCACCTTCTCACCTTTCCATGTGTTGCCTTCGCGTAGCTCCATGCGCCAGCCCGCAGGCGTAGACGTAGCGAACGTCGGGCTCAGGTTGTCCCTGATGTCGATCAAATCGGCTTCCGTGATCGGCGTCGCCTCTCGCAAGTTGAATTGCGTCTGAGTCAACGTCGTGAACGGACTGTAGTCGCGCAGGGCGTAGAACCGATCGTGGTTCAGCGTGCTGTTCGGGCTCTCGCGATGCCCCGAGCCGATTCCGATGTGGATGAACGACTGATTGCCTTTGCTCGCGAGCGCGACGTCCGGCGCGTAGTAGAACCGCCGGTTATTCGCGTACGTCGGGTCTCCACCAACGAGCGGCGCGCCGCCGAGCTGCGCGATCATGCCGCCCGTCGCGAACGCGGCTCGCGTGCTGCCGTTGCGCAAGTCGAAACGCCAGACCTGGCCGCCCATGTCGCTCGCGAACATCTTATCGCTCAAGCCGTCGCCGTCGAGGTCGACGACGCGGATGTCGCTCGCGAACGAGTAGTTCATGTTCGGCATCGTCGTGCCGGCAATGTTGCCGCCGCCCTTCTTCACGTGCCACAGCACGTTGCCGCCGACGGAGTCGACGATGACGATGCCGTTGCCGTCGTCGGGTGTCGTGGGAAGCGCCGGCTGGTCGTGACCGGCGTCATAGCCCGCGCCGAAGATCACCACGCTCTTCGACGTGTTGCCGGCGCCATAAGTGCCGTCGCTGATGTCGACGCGCGCCGGGACGGGGTTCGACCAGCTCTGGCCGAGGCCGGTCGGCAAGTCGGCCGAGGCCTTCTTCCACATGAACTGCGGATTGGCCGGATCGGTCACGTCGAGCGCATAGACCGTGTCGCCGCCGCGGCGCATGCCGAAGAACAAGTACACGTGGTCGGTGCCGACGTCGATCGTGCCGTTGTTGTCGGCGATAATCTGCAAGCGCGGCGAGCCGTCGAGGCCGAAGTGCTTCTTAGCTACGGACTCGTTCTCATAGAGACTGACCATGTCCCCGAGGAACTCCTGGGGGATGAAGACCCAGCGCTCCGTGCCCGTCTTCGTGTCGATCGCATGGAGGTAGCCGTCGTTCGTCGGGAAGTAGACGACGGACTCGCTCGCGTTGTACATGACGGTCGCGGGCTGCGCGTGCAGCGGGTCGCCCATCTCGTTGCGCTGCGACGAGCTCGGCACGGTGTCCTTCACGTCTCCGCCGCGGATGAACTCGAACAGGTCGTCGCGGCGCGGCGAGTCCGGTTGGCCTAGGTTGAGCATCACGTCGGTGATGGCCGCGTTGCCGGTCTCGACGACGTACGACGACAGCTTGTCCCCGTTTCCGCAGCCCAAACAGGTCCAGACGTTGCGGCTCGCGGGCGCCGGAATCTTGCTGGCGGCGCCGCCCGTCGTGACGGAAGCGCCGTCGACCGTGTCCGACCAGAAGCTTTGCGCCGTCGTCGCGAAGAACGCGCCAGCGACGGCCGGCTGATCGTTCGCGTCGACGATCTTGGTCGTGTCCACGTCAAGCTTGTATTTCTTGAGGTTGCCCGGCCAGTGATAGTCACCGGTCGGCTTGAACATCGTGATGTACAGGTCGTTGAGGTTCTGCGTCCGATTGAAGCTGTTCACCGACACCGTCGGCGACACGAACGTCGTCTGCGTGTCGAGGATGTCCGCCACGATGTTCGACAACGCCGAGCTGAGCTCGGCCGTGTTGTTCGCCTGGAAATACTTGCCCTTCGGCGTCGAGTCGTTGCCGGCCTCAGCGGCTTCTTTCAGGATCGGGATGTCTTGGGCAAAGCCGATCGTGTGCGTGACGACGGTCTGCAGGCCCGGTAGGCCGCCCGGCGCCGGCGATATGTCGACGTCGTGCAGGTACTCCGTGACGTCGTCGAGGCAGTTCGTGCCGTCGCAGGCGTGGCCCACCATCGTGTTGATGAGGGCGTCGTCGTCGTTGTCGCTCGTCGGCTCGCCGTCCGATAGGTAGATGACGAAGTTCTTCTGGCAGCCGAACTCGACGGGTGTCTTGTACTGATTCGTGTTGCTCGCAAGGCGTGCCGCGGCGACGCTGTTCTGCTCGCCCGTCGCGTTACCGTGGTAAACGTTCAACCCGCGGTAGTACAGCGCCGCTTCGTACATGGTTTCCGCGAGCGGAGTGTTGCCGGCTGCCGGTAGGCCGTCGATCGCTGCCTTCATGTTGGCACGGGCGGTCGCGATGTCCTCCATCGCGTAGATGACGGCGCCGCCGCTGCGTGCGGCGCTACCGTTCGAGTTGTACCGCATGAGGCCGACGTTGATGCCGTTGACCGTATCGAGCAAGTCCTTCGCAACGTCCTTGACGATGTCGATCTTCTTCATCTTCTCGAGGCGCGCGTTGTAGTACCAGTTCAGGTAGTTACCGTCGTAGACGCGATAACGCGTGTTTGCCGGGCTCGTGCCCCAGGTGATCTTGTTGCCGCTGTCCGAGGTCCAGAGCTGCGACGTGTTGCCGTTGCGCGCGTAGACCTTCGACGCATCGATGCCATCGCCGTGCAGGCCGGCGTCGTCCTCGCACTCGACGAAGCGGTCGTGCTGGCTGTTGCTCAGCGTCTCCCAGCGCTTGTCGCTGCCGGTGTCGTACTGAGCCATGACGTCGATATAGAAACCGGCCGTCCGAAACGCCACCATAGCCGCGTTGCACGTGAAAGCCGGATTGTTCACGTAGTTGTTAGTGCTGCAAGCTGGAGGCGTGCCGCCCGTGTCCGTGCGCCAGTACACGCGCGACCGGAGGCAGGTGCCGTCGTAGGCCGTCCCCGGCTCGTACGTCGGCTGGGTGTTGATCTCGTCGTCCATGCTGCCCGAGGTATCCATGACGAACAGCACGTTCGGCCGGGCCTCCGGAAACAACGAGGCGTCGACGACGAACAACTCCGTGTCGTCGGCGACAGCCGGTGCGCCGGAAGCGAGTGCCCAGAGCATTCCGGCGGCGATCCAGGCGCTGCGTGTGCATTTGGCGTTCATGTCAGTTCCTCGAAGAAACATCCGTGTTGAGGCTTAACGATTAGTGAGCGCGCGAGAATTCGACGACGCGCACGCGATTGACTTGGGTTGTCTTGATGTCGTAGTGAATGTAGACGCCCGTGTTGGCGGCGCCACCGTTGCCGCGAATACCGTCCACGCGGAGCTTCAAGTCCGCCAGCGACAGGTCCACGCCGTTGAGGAGGTAGCGCGTGTCGCCGTTGACTCTGAGCGTCTCGCGCGCGCACGTTTCGCAGGGGGTGAAGATCACGGTGCCCGCTTCGCCGCCCGGTAACGTTACATCGCCGAGCAGGAGCTCGTATGAGCGCTCGAGCTGCTCGACGATACGACGGTCGGCGGAAGCGGTGCCGAAGAGCAGGCAACCGGCGACGATGGATAACGCGATGCGCATCATGGCTAATCTCCGTATACGAGGGCGGCTAGGAGCCGCCCGGTCCGACGATGTAGAAACTCTGGTTGTGCGTCGCCGTGGCGTTGCGGGAGGCTCGTCCCACAGAGACCACGTCGAAGTGAAACGCTTGCACGGTGCCGGTCGAGGTACCCATGCTGAAGGCGAGATCCGGTACCGGCGTCGTCGTGCGGAACGTCGTGACCGACTGCCGGTCGTAGGCCGGCGTGTTCAGCCACGCCAAGACGACGGGGTTGACCGTCGTGAAGTTGCGCCGCGCGATCGGAATGTCGATGCCGTCCTCGGCCATCTGGAACGCGTCCTCTTGGAACTGCGTGTTCGCGGCCATCTCGATTTCCATCGTCGCAGTGTTCATGCCGGAAACGCCGACGACCGTCAGTACCAGCAGCAGGATCAGCCCGACGACGAGCGTCGCGCCTGTCTGCGCGGAGCGAGAGCGGATGTATTGGCGAGCTTTCATCGTTTGCTCCTCGGTTTCTTGTTCTCAGGACGCCGGACGCGCGTTGCGCAGGTAGATGGTCTTCGAGACGACGAGCCGCCGGAAGCCGTCGTTGAACGGACCGACGTTGCGATCGGCGTAAACGTAGTTCGTCGTGTCGGTGAAGCCGTTCTCCGTGCGCTCCGCGCGAATCCGGAGCCAGATCCGGACGGCGAGAGATCTCGGCCTCGGGCAAGTACGCCGCGTTGGCGGGGTCGAGTATCGGATCGTTCGCGTTCACGTAGCGGTCGATCGAGCCGCGGTTCGGCTGCGCCGAACACGTCGGTGTCGACGCCGAACTGAATCTGCATGTCTTCGACGTTCGGCAGGATCTCTTGATCTTGGATGGTGCCGTTGGCTAGCAACGTCTTCATTCGCAGCGACGGAACGGTGTTCGTCAGCGGGGAAAGGCTCGAGCGACGGTCGACGTAGTAGCCGTTGACGACCAGCCGATGGGTCTCGCTGTTGGTCGCCGTAAATCCCGCCGGCAACACGCCGTCGTTGAAGATGCGCCCGTCTTGCGAGCGCCCCGTCTGCAAGATACATCGTGTTGACCGCGAGCGCGGCGGCTGCCACGGTGTCCTCCATCGCGCGGCGCACGACGAGCGTATCGGTGTTCGGCTGGAACGACGCCGAACACCGCGCACGTGGCGAACCCATACGAGTTGTTCGGACCCAGCGACCGCGCGGTCGAGGTCGATGAGCCAATTCTGGCCGCAGGTATCGACGCCGATGCCATTCGGATCCGTCGGCTTCGCGCGGTTCACGATCTTGTTCGGTTCTCGTGGTAAGCCCCCAATAGCGCGCCATGCGGATATCGGGCTCTAGTGCGTCGAGCGCGAACCGGCCGTTCTCTTGCAGACGCGACAGGGACTCCGTAACCCGGAATGTCGTCCGGCTCTGCATGAATACGGTGATGGCCCCGATCATCAGGAACGCACCGATCGCGAGCGCAACCATGAGCTCGATCAAGGTCACGCCGCTTTGGGCGCGGCGCTGAGGCTGGACGAAGTGTTTGCGGGTGGGCATCTCGGGTGTCCGGCGAAGCGTTAGATGGTGGGAACCTGAACGACGACCGTGTGCGTGACTGCACCGATGCCGACTTCCTGCCAAGTCACATTGATCGTGAAGCTCGGCGGAGTGCCGGCGGCGAAGACGACGGTGCCGGCACCATTCGGAAGGAGAGCGGCGACACTCTGACGTCCAGAGGAGCAAGTCGTGCGCTGCCATTTGCGCCGGCGTGCAGCTCGTGCCGCCGCCGCCCGACGGGTCGCAATTGTTGTTCGGCGGCCGCGCCGCCGTAGTTCGCCGCACCGAGGCGGTTGACGCGGATTCGGTCCGCCATGTCTGAGGCGAGATTCACGGCCTGCGTGCGATAGAGCGCCGTGCGACCCGCCCCGAGACCTTGGCCGTACAACGACGCAATCCCGATCATTCCGACGGACAACACGACAAGCGTGACCATCGCCTCGATCAAGCTGAAGCCGGTCTCGCGTCTCTGAAGTCGTTTCTGCATGGGGGTGCTCACGGGCAAGCGGCCGCGGGGGTGCTCATTCGGATGATGACGAGCGCGGCCGCGACTTCGGCGACCGACTGCTGCACGTGGGCGCGACCCGTCGCATCGATCCGCACGACGCGCGCCGTAGAGACCGTGCCGGACGTGTTGCGGTTGCCTCGGTCGTCGCAGATCAGGATCCAGCTCACTGGAAGCGTCGCGGAGCCCGTTGCGGTGCGGCGGAATCCGTTGGGCCCGTAGGAGATGTATCCCGAGTTGGCCCACACATTGATCGTGCCGCCCGGCGGCGGCGTCCGCCTCAAGATCGGCTCGTTCATGTCGAGCACGGCGTTGCCGTCGTTTGCGTCGGTGATGATCGGGGCGCCCGTAGTCGGGTCCGTGTTGCCGTTCTCGTCGACCCAGACGAAGAACCCGCCGTTCGTTCCCGCGCCTGTGATCGAGCAGGCGGGCGCATTGATCGGATCCGCGCTCGCGCATAGCGTGACAGGTACCTGGCGCTTCACCGCTTCGGTCCGGGCCGCGAGCACGCCCGTGATCAGTTCATTCGTGGCCGCGATCACGAGCCCGTTCCGCTGGAACTCCATCATGTTCGGCACGCCGATGCCGAACAGGATGCCGGCAACCAGCAGCGTGATCATGAGCTCCCAGAGGGTGAAGCCGGATTGCGGGTTCGCGTTCATGGGCCGGCAATCTACAGGCGTTCGGCGCGGAGCTATGCGCTCCGCCGACGATCGGTCGCGGCGGAGGGACGAGCGGCATCTGGGGCCCTCGAATTATGGCAAACCTGCGCATTGCAGAGCCTCGCCGGCGGGGCCTACGGAGTCGACACGCGGCCGGCCCGTGTAGCTCACGATCACTGCGCGGGCTTCGCGCGAGCCCCGCCGGTCGCAGAACACGACGGTGCCGTTCGTGCTGCGGTGCTGGTGAAACGGCCAGAATTCGAACGCGTCGCGATTGGCGACGATAGTGCCTGTCATCTCGGGTTGATGAGCATAGAGCAAGGGCTCCGCCGCGGACCGTAGCGGCGGGCGGACGTCGTCCTCGTTCACGAACACGATCCAGCCGGTGTCGTAGCGAACCTTTGGGCCGGTGCAGCTCCGCATATCCGCGGACGCGCAGACCACCACGGACCGGCCGCGTTTGGCCGCTTCGCTGCGCGCGAGCTGCACCGCGAGAACGAGCGCATTGATGTCGGCCGTGCGGCGCGCGTCCAGCAGGAAAGTGGCGAAGCTTGGTACTGCGATCCCGAGCACGATGCCCGCGATGAGCAGCGCCCAAAGCAATTCCCACAGCGTAAAGCCCGTTGGACGTCGCAACGTTTCGGTTCTCGATAACGGGTGATGGGCCTAACCGGCAAACCGGCCCGGGGACATCCAGGCTAGCGGGGCAAGGGAGCCCGCTGCGACGCATGAAATCGGGCATTCCGGCCGAAAAGTGCGGCGGGTTGCTGGGCCGCCCGCGCTGGCGCGGCTCCCTCGCATCATTAGAATGGGTCTTGGAATTTCGACGCGCTCGCGGGTATAGTCCGCAAGCCACTGATTTTTATGCAGGTAGCGCTTATGGCCGCCAGAGAAGACATCTCGCAGCTTCTTAACGAGCGCGGGGTTTTTCCCACCGCGCAACGGGTTGATGTGGCGCTCGTGATCCTAGCGAAGCCGCAACACTTGTCGGCGGAGCAGATCATCGCGGGCATTCGCGCGATGGGCTCGCGGGTGTCGAAGGCGACCGTCTACAACACGCTCAACTTGTTTTGTGAGCGCGGTCTGCTGCGCACGGTCGACGTCGATCCGACGCGCCAGTACTACGACTCGACCATCGGTGCGCACCATCATTTCTATAATGTCGATACCGGTGAGCTCACGGACATTCCTGTCGGCGCGGTCACACTGCAGCGTGAACACCGCGTTGCCGCCGGGAACGGAGCAGACCGGAGTCGATGTCGTGATTCGCGTGCGCGGCGGCCAGCGCGGCTGATCGCCCAGCAACATCGCCTGCCCATTCCGCGAACGAAGGCATGCGCCCCGCGGCGCGCTGAGGCACAATAACGCGCTCGACACCTAGCCGGTGTAGCTCAGTTGGTAGAGCATCCGCTTCGTAAGCGGGGGGTCGGGGGTTCAAATCCCTCCACCGGCACCATCCCAGCATCCGCTACCGCCCGGTAGCACCCGACCCCAAGCCACAAACCCGCATAGATCCTGGTTTGTCCGGACGCTATCGTCCGATAACGTCCGCTGCTAATGCGTCTTATGCACCGCTGCCTTGGTGGGTGCCGAAGCGGTCGCCGGAACTATCGACTATCCGGGCCTTGGGATCGCTGACGGCAGTTTCGGCAGCGGCGGTCGTCCTGACACGTATCCCTTCAACCTCACCCTACGTCGCGTTCCTACGGTCCTTCACCAGAGGACGTCGTCTTGTTACTTCGATTGACGACAACGACGTTTCGCGCTGGTTCAACGGCCGCACATTCGACCGCGCCGCGTTTCGATATGCCTTCATCCGATCCGCTATCCGGAGAGCATCCCTATGCGACTTGACCAACGCGTCCAGCGATAAATCGACCGAAGCCGCTCCGGAGTCGTTTTGGCAACGATCGGCCAGAGCGCGGCACGCCTGCTCGATGAGTTCAAGTTCCTCGATCGAAAGGTTGACGGTGATAGGCGGCACGATCTGCATCCCCGCAGTCTCAGTCACGGACTCGGAAACGCAGCCGCGATCGTGATCGATCGCTTCTGAGATCGCTCGTTGCGCTTCGGCGACTCTAAGTCTCGCCTGTTTCTCTTGCAGCAGTTCTGCAATCGTGGGCATCGTTTCGTCCACGTGCAGCTTGCAGTGAATAGCTTCAAACGCCTCGAGGGCTTTTTCATATTCGGTCAGGGCCGCGTTCAAATCGTCAAGACTCATGGAACAGAGGACAGGTTGACCCCCGGTTGGTTCCGACGGAAGCAAATTCGGGTCACTTGCGACTCACCGAGCGAAGTAGATGCCACGACGACGACTTCGCTTGGCGCTTGATTGCCTCTTGTTTTGGAATCGCGATTCTGCTTTCGATTCCGTAGCTCCGGCCTACGGAATTAGCTTGTTGGCCTCGTTCGATTTCGCGCTCTCTGCTCCGCCGACCGCCATCGCGCTCACGGCGAAATACCACCTGCCCGAGGTGAGCTGATCGATCACATAGGTAGCGAGGCCAGGGTTGTTAACCGTCACCGAGTTCGTGTAGCTGCCCTGAGTTCGCCCCCAGTAGACTTTGTAACCGGCAAGATTCGTGAGCGTGCTGCCGTCTGTGTTGCGCGTCGGCGGTGTCCACGTCAGCGTGGCGGAGCCCATTGCTGTGGCAACGACGTTGATGCTGAACGCAGCCAGAGAGCGCGATATTTGCCCGTCGCTCACGCTGATTACGATGCCGCTGTAGGTACCGACATTGCTCGCCGCCGGTGTGCCACTTAGCCGGCCCGTGCTGCTGTCGAAGCTGGCCCAGCCGGGGCGATTCGTAATCGAGAACGTTAGCGTGTTGCCGTCGGCGTCGTTCGCGGACGGCGTGAACGAGTACGCCTGACCCTGCATGACCGAGGTCAATGGCGTGCCCGTGATCGTAGGTGCTGTGTTGACCGCCTGCACGGTAATCGCGAATGCGGCGAGGGACGCGGAAGCCCGTCCGTCGCTCACGCTAATCACGATATTGCTGAACGTGCCGACGTTGGCGGCCGTGGGAGTGCCGTTGAGACGCCCCGTCCCGGGAGTGAACGTGGCCCACGATGGGCGGTTCGCGATCGAGAAGGTGAGCGCGTCCCCATTCGAGTCGTTGGCCGACGGCGTGAACGAGTAGGCCTGGCCCTGCGTGACGGAGGTCGCGGGCGAGCCCGTGATAGTCGGCGGCGAGTTGCCCGTCGGAGGCGGTTGTGTTGCGCCGATGTTCACGTTAGAGAAGGCCGCCGCCGCGAGCGCGCCGTCTCTATGACTCGTGACCGCGAGTCCGATGAAGGTCGACGCGCCCATTTGGATCGTGACGCTACTGCCGCGCTGCGTCCAGGTCGTTCCGTTGGGAGAGATATAGGCGGTGAACACGTTGCCAGCCCGACGCACTCGCACCCAGGAGGGCGCGCGCGTTACGCGATCGCTGCTTCCTCCTGGACCTGCGTAGCTGCCGGACGTTTGACGGTACTGGAAATCCGCGCCGTTGCTACTCGAGATCAGCGCGTAGGCGTATCGTGAGTTGGCATTCAGTGTCTCGCGGATCATGACGCCGGCTTTCGACCATTGATCGACCGCGGCGAGGCTGTCCACTCGGGCGGTAATCTCGCCGTCGCCGCTCAACGCGGCGTAAACGAATCGAAACTCGTCCTGCGCACCCCAAATGTCTGCGCCGGATGCGTTCACCGTATATACGCCGTTCGACAAGCTCGTCGAGCCGGCTGCTCCGACTGCTCCGATATCGACTGAGCTCGTCGGTGTAGCAGCGAAACCCAGCGCGGGGAAAAGGCAGGCAACCAACAAAGACCAAAACTTCATCGCGCTCTCCAAGTCCCTGGAAAAAAGATGGTTCCATCCGAGAGGCGCGCGTCGCGCCCCCTGTGTCTACGCTCGCCTCACGCGGGGAGCGCGGGTTCGCTTCTGGTAATTCGTCAGCTCGATCGAGCGATGCGCTACGTTCTCGTCGGGAGACGACACGTCGTCGTTTGATCGATGGCGAGCGAGACTAGCTGACTTTTTTTCATGTAGATAACCGTCTGCGATGCGCGACACGACTGTGCGGGGGTGTCTGCGTTCCGGGACACTGTTGCTAATCGCGCATCGCCACACTGCAACGCATTCGGCGTCACCGGCTCCGGAGCGAATCTGGTCGGAGGACTCTTCGGCCGTCTGGTGAAGAAGACCGCTGCGCTCTCACACGCTTATCTCGACCCGAAGCGGGCGGACTCGCTTACCGCCGCGGTCGCTCGAACGACTGGATCGAGATCAAAGCGAAGCGCGGCAGAGCCATCGACGAGGAGCGGGCGAAGTGGAACGAGCGCTTAGCGTTTCGACTCCGGCGAGCGCCGCACCCTGATACGCGGTTTATCTCGATCGCCCTATATCGGGATTGATTCCAAGACGGCATCGCCTTGCCATCGTCCATTCAACGTAGCGCGATCGCATTCTCGGGGGGCATCTACGTCGAAGCGACTTACACACGCATCGACGTACGGTTGCTAAGTGACTGTGCCGAAACGGTTGGTATGCGATTTGCTTCGAAGAGTCGAGCAGCACGCCGGGACGATCTTATGTTCAGCCGGTTGTTTCTTGATCGCGCCTAAGGCGTGCTGGGATTCGTAGCGGTATGACGAAGAATCAGAACGAATCGCGGTTCCTTGGCGATTACGGCGAGCGGCGTGACCTTGATCGGCGCTCCGCGCATCGGCGCCACGCGGATCGGCTGCACGACAACGCAGCCCGCATACGATGGCTATTCGTGATTGGCATTGCAGCCGCGATCGTGTGGATTTCGATTCTACTCATTGCGATCTTGTGGGGCGGGCGAGGAGCCTTCCGCTTGTAGTGATGGCTCAGTGACGAGAGGCGCTACTCTTCGAGTTTGCGCGCTGCCCGATTTACCGCCACGCGCGCGGCAACTTCGCGGTGGGAAACACTGCTTGGTAGGTTGTCGCATCTAGCTGAGCCGGAGCGTAGGTAGCCCGACGGTTACTCGGGCATTTCGATAACCGGACTCCGACTCTCATACGTGAAAGCGTCAAAGTCGGGAGCGAGCGTGCAGCTGATGAGGAGAAAGAGCCCGTAATAGAGCGTCCGGCGAACCTGAAACTCGATCATTACCTCGCGCTCAGGTAAACGTCTGCTTAGGCCTCGCTCGCCGTGGAACCGAAGCTCGACCATCGAACCCGTGGGGGGCGAAGGTTCGCAGACGAAGTCGGTGACCTCGATCGCGAGACCCTCAATCACGACTATTTCTGTTTCGCCCAAGGACGCCTGCACTCTGTATTCGACGACTACTTTGTACGTCCGCTCCTCGGCTAGTGCCAGTAGATTTGGGGACAGAAGGAACCTCGCGGAAGCAGGGTCGCTAGGACGAGATAAGCGCCCGTTAGCCCTCGCGGACAAGCGCTCATCCACGCTAATGGGTTCGTCGTGCGTTGCGCTCGCGAAGAAGGACGAGCACAGCCTTTCGAGCCGCCAACAGCTTCGTTCGAGCGTGTTCCTTTTTTGAGAGATCGCTGGAATCTGGCGCAGACCCGCCGCGTCTCGCCTTGGTGATTTGTGCGGCGATTTTCTTGGAATCTGTAAGCGCTGCCTTGTAACGGGCCATCGCTTTTTTCCATCTGTCGTGGAAGTCGGCGCGCATGGAAACGTCCGTTCCGATTCTTGGGTTCTCCTTTTGCCAGGCAGCAAGATCTATGCCGCGGCGTCTTAGCTCGCAAACGCCTGGGGCTCCGTTCGCCGTCCCTCGCAAACGGTCAGCGTCTGGAGGTGATGGAAGTCGGAGCGATCGAGGCAGTAGTCCGGCGATGCCGGATCGCAATTGCGCCGGAGCTTCTCGCGGTCCTCGGGGCCGAGGTAAGGACGGACCTTGTCGCCCCACGTACCTTCGAACACGGTGTGCTGGAAGTAGTCGCGGTCGGCCTGCGACAACGGCTGGGTACGTTCGAGGACGTAGGTGCGCGACACGACTTCGCCGAAGCCTGCGGCCGACATCGGTCCGACGACCGAGCGGATGTCTGCGAGGTCGGCCGCCGCCAAGCCGTAGCGCTCGCGATAGTAGCGATGACATGCCGCGCGCACTGCGTCGTCGAGCGGCGCGTCCCATGCGAAGTACATCTCTGACAGAAAACCGCTCTGCGCCACGACGAGCCGACCCTCGACGCGCAATAGCCGCCGTAGCGCGCGGAGTCCCGCCACGCGATCGGCGAGGTGGTTGAGGGTGTTGCAAATCCAAATGAGGTCGAACGACTCGTCCCGGAAGCCGAGCCGCGCCGCGTCGGCTTGCACGAGCGGGAACGTATGCCTTCGCCGCGCGGCTTGGAGGTGGGGCAACGACAGGTCGGCGCCGATGACGATCGTGCCGGAGCCGAGCCGTTCGGCCAGCAGGACCGTCGCCTGACCCGTGCCGCAGCCGAGATCGAGGGCCGTGCGCGCCGATCGTAGGTCGAGGTTCGCGAAGATGCCCTGCAGATCGGGCGCCGCGAAGCGACCAAAGTGTTCGAGCTTGGCGGCATAGGAACGATTCGGCGAATCGCCCAGCAATCGATCGGCGGAACTCATACGTACGAAGGCTGCTCTGGGCCTCCCCTGTCACGCGTCAAACACGGACAAGGATACACAGGGCGCGAGGCTAGGTCTCAATCGAACCTGATGCTTTACGTGCGTCGCGTTAGAATCGCCCGCAGCCATTTGCGTGCTCGTACACAGTGCGTTGGTGGTTAGGCCGCACGGGCTGGCTTACAGCTCGGGCGGCCGCTCCGACTACCCAAGCCGTCGTTTCCAAACGGCTCGTAGCGTTCCTCCCAAGCCGCAGCTATTCTTCGGCCGTCCGACAACAATGACTTCGGGGGATTCACAATCATGAATATGACTCGTGCCGTGCTCGCGGGCGTCGCGTCGCTCGCTTTCGTTCACTCCGCCGCTGCAGCCGACGATCACTCGCTCGCTCAGGAGATGCAGGACCGCGCGGCCATTGACGCTCTAATGTGGAAGTACGTGCGTGCGCTCGACACACTCGATGCCGATGCCTATGCCGCCGTGTACACGCCCGATGGACAATTCGGCTCGGGCACAAACGCCGAAAAAGGCACCGCAGCGCTCAAGAAAATGATTACCGACCTCAAGGATGGCCGTGCTAAGCGAGAGGCTGCAGGTGCGGCACCCACACCCGCGATGTACCACGTCATCTTTAACCACACGCTCGAATTCATCGATCGCGATCATGCACGCTATGACGCGTACTGGTCGACGATGTTCGCGTCGAGTGGTCAGGAACAGCCGCCGCGCGTTGCGGCCGTCGGCCGCAGCGTCGACATGCTGGTCCGCGTAAACGGCCAATGGCTGATCCAGACACGCGACGTCGCACCGAAGTAGTGACGAAGCTGCCGCCCGTCGTCCTGCGCTATTTCGACGCTCGCGGCCGTGCGCAGTATGTCCGCAACTATTTCGCGTGCCGCGACATCGCGTACTCGGACGAGCGCGTCGCGCTCTCGCCGGGGTTCGAGGCGTGGCAGGCGATCCGCGGTGATCGTGCCATCGCGGGCCCGTTTCACAAGCTGCCGGTGCTGCATTGGGGCGACGAGATCGTTGCAGAGACGCCCGTGATCTACGCCTTTTTGCATCGCGCGACCGGCGACGAAGCGCTGCTGTCGGATGGCGAGAATCTTCGACACGCGATGTTGTTCTCGAGCCTTTATATGGACGTGATGATGCCGATCGGCATTCTGATCTGGGCGGACCTCATGTTCCGGGGTCTCGACGTCGGGGCTTACTCGAAGGCCGCGCTCGCCCGAATACGCGGGCACTTCGGCACGCTCGACCGCACGCTCGAGGAATGGCAATGGCAGCGCAATGCGGAGAAGCGACCCGTGATGCTCGTCGACTGCGCGCTTTGGGAAGAGATCGACAGCGTAAGGCACGTGTTCGGCGAGCATCTGCGCTTGCACGAGTTCGCGACGCTATCGGGCATCTATCACGAGGCTCCGGGTCGAGCCGTGTTCGAGCGGCTGATCGCGACGCACCCCGCGTCGGTCACGGGCCGCGGCCTCACGAGCGAAGGCGAGACGCTTGCAAAGATCCGCGAGCTGATCGCGGTCTAACAGCGCGGCTCGAGGTCAGCGGATGCGCTTCGCGAGCGATCGCCGCCCGCGAAGCGCACTAAGAAACCCTGTGCCGATCCGTCGGCGCGATCTCGAGCACGACGTCTGCGTCGAGCTCCTTCACGAAGGGCTCGTTCCCGCGTGGTCAAGAGCTCCGCCGAGACGGGTGATAGAGTTAGCGCGCCGGGGCTGCTAAGCTCCGGCGCTGAAAACGAGTGGATGACCGGCGGCCCTTCCGCGCGAGGGCCCGGGTCTTCTGCATCGCGCGCATCGAGGATCGGAGGGGATCTCCCATGCTGCGGACGGTAGGTTTCTTGAGCGGGACGGTGCTCGGTCTCGCGGCTTGCTCGCAGGGCCCGGAGTCGCCGGGCGAGGCGGTCGCGCCCGCACCTGCGTCGAATTGGGTGACTCTTTTCGACGGCAAGAGCCTCGACGGCTGGACGAGGGAAGGCGATGCGAACTGGCAGCTCGCCGATGACGCGGTGAAGGCAAACGGGGGTACCGGCTTCCTCTTGACAGGGATGAGCTACGGCGACTTCGATCTGCAGGTCGAGTTCTTTGTGAGTCCCGACGCGAATAGCGGCGTGTTCCTGCGGTGCTCCAAACCGAAGGAGATCGGCGCGGCCACCTGTTACGAGGTCAATATCTTCGATCAGCGTCCCGATCCGATCTATCGCACGGGCGCGATCGTCGGCGTCGCGAAGCCAAGCGTGATGCTAGAGACCGGCGACAAGTGGAATACTTACGAAATCTCCGCACACGGTAAGCATCTCGTCGTGAAGCTCAACGGCCAGACGACGGTCGACGTCGAAGACGATAAGTTCGCCTCCGGACCGATCGCCTTGCAGTACGGTGCCGGTCAGGTGATGTTCCGCAATGTGCGGATTCGAGCCAACTGAGCCGCTGCGGCCGTTCTAGTAAAAATGACTTGATAGGTCTGCGCACAGACTCTATGTCAGCTCGGTTTTCCATCCCGCGATTATTGGCCGCAACCAGAAGGTAATTGATGTCGACTCCTGAGCTGCAGCAACACACGTCGGAAGACTTCGGCCGTTTCATCAGGAGTTGGATCCAGAACCCACTCGCGATCGGTGCGCTCGCGCCGAGCGGCCGATTGCTTGCAAAGCGTATGGCCACGGGTATCGGCGAGCACGCGCGCGTCATCGAGCTCGGCGCCGGCACCGGCACAGTGACACAGGCACTGCTCGACGCGGGCGTGAAGCCCGCGAATCTTTACCTCGTGGAGCGGGACGAGCATTTCCTCGGAATCCTGGCGCGCCGTTTTCCGGGCTGCCCGCTGATCGCGGCCGACGCCTTGCATCTCGCGCAGCAGTTCGGCGACGAGCTCGGGTCGTTCGATTTCGTGATTAGCGGGCTGCCGCTCTTATTGTTCACTCCGCAGCAGCGTCGGCGCCTGATCGGGCAGGTGTTCGACGTGCTCAAACCCAGCGGCGTCCTGCACCAATTCACCTACGGCGGCCGCTGTCCGCTTGGCCGCGACCTGCGCGAAGGTCTCGGCATCGAGCGGTCGTTGATCGGGTTCGCGGCGCTCAACCTGCCTCCCGCATTCGTCTATCGATTCGCACGCGTATAGTCGAGCGATGGGCTCGCGATTCCTTCTTCGGCCCGCCCGGGCGTCGCTCTCCGTTTTATGGATCGGGCTTGCGTTGGCCGCGTGTCAACGAGGCTCCGAGCCCGCGGCGTCGGAGCTGCAGCGGGGCAGCGGGATCGCTCCGTTGCGCGCCGTGAGCGTGCCGGCCGGCGCCGAGAGCTCCGAGCCGCGCCTCGCGTCGGGCCGCGACGGCACGCTGCTCTTGAGCTGGGTCGAGCCCGTGGGTGACGAGTTCGAAAATCAACTGAAGTATTCACGCTGGACGGGCAGCGAGTGGAGCGCTCCGTCCGTCGCCGCACGCGGCGCGGATTGGTTCGTGAACGCGGCGGATACGCCGGTGGTTCAACCGATCGGAGCCCGGCTCTGGGCGGCCCACTGGCGCACGACGGCGGCGAGCGACTTTGCCTACGACATCATGATCTCCGTGTCGCCGGATGCGGGCACGACCTGGGCTGCGCCGCGGCTGCTCAATGATGACGGTACCGAGACGGAGCACGGTTTCGTGAGCCTGTTCGCCTGGGGCGACGACGTTGGTGCGATCTGGCTCGACGGCCGGGACACGGCGAGCGAAGAGAGCGTCGACTCGAGCGGCGCTCCGCCCGGCACGACTTTGCGCTACGCGCGCCTGACGCCCGACGCAGCGGTCGCGGAGCAGGGCGTCCTCGACACGCTTGTATGCGATTGTTGTACTACGGGCATCGCGGCGACGGCCGACGGCCTAGCGCTCGTCTATCGCGACCGCACGCCCGACGAGATCCGCGACATCGTGGTGCGTCGCGAGCGGGGCGGGATTTGGTCGGAGCCCGTCCAGGCTGGGGCCGATCACTGGCGGATCGAAGGCTGCCCGGTCAACGGACCGGCCATCGATGCGCGCGGCGCGAACGTCGCCGTGGCGTGGTTCACTGCGCCCGACAACCGCTCGCGCGTCCGCTTCGCTGCGTCGACAGACGGCGCCGCGAGCTTCGCGCCTGCGATAGACCTCGACACCGATGCTCCCTTCGGTCACGTGGGCGTCGCGCTTGCCAGCGACCGAACTGCTTTCGTAATCTGGTGGCGGCCGAGCGCGGGTGGCGGCTCGCAGCTCGCGGTGCGGCGCGTCGATTTCGATGGCATGCTTGGGCCGCTAGAGGTAGTTGCCGAGAGCGCATCGAGTCATCCCGAGGACGTTCCGCAGATCGCGCGGGCAGGTGACAAGCTTATGTTCGCCTGGACGGAGTCCGGCGACGTGCAAACAGTGAGGGCTGCGGTCGCAGACATCGGAGGTCTTTGAAGTGCGCGTTGCGTTGTCCCTCGTGCTCGCCATTCTCGCCGGTTGCGTCATTCACGTCCCGCTGTCAGGCAACTATCGCGGTCCGCACTCGCTCCCACCCGCTATCCGCGCCGAGGTCCCCGACGACTCCTTAGCGCCGGTGCTCGTTCAATCCGAGCGCGAGGTCAGGGATGCCAACCACTTCGACGTACGCCGCGTCGCGGTGCCGTCCAACGTGAACGAGGGCGAGTCGATCGACTTCGACTACTACGATGTCGACGGCACCGAACGGACGCCCGTGATCGTGCTGCTGCCGATCTTCAACGGCCAGCTCGGCATCACGCGCTATTTCGCGCGCTACTTCGCGAATCAGGGGTGGGCCGCGATCGTGGTCGTCCGCGAGCGCGATCCTCTCGATGAGATGTTGGATCCGGACGAGCCGATCCGCGCGAACCTCGCGGAATACCGCCGCGTGCTCGATTGGGTCGAGCAGCAGCCCGAGCTCGATCGCGGCCGGATCGGGCTGTTCGGGATCAGCTTCGGTGCCATGGACGCCGTGATGCTGACGGCGCTCGACGACCGCGTCGATGCACTCGTGGCGGCCATGGCCGGCGGCGATCTCGCGTCGCTGATGATGAGCACGAACTACCGGCGCGTCGTGCGGCGCGTCAACGGTGTGCTCGAGGATACCGGGATGACCCGCGACGGTTTCCAGGCAGCGTTCGCGCGGCGGATTACGACCGATCCGCTCGCGCTAGCGCCCTACGTCGATGCCGATCGTGTGCTATTGATCATGACGCGCACCGACGCGATCGTGCCATTCGCGACACAGGAGGCGTTGCGCGAGAGCATGGGTGCGCCGGAGACGCTGTATTTGCCGACCGGCCATCGGCCGTCGATCGTGTTCTTCCCGAAGGTTCGCAGCACCGCATTCGAGTTCTATTCACGACAGTTCGCAGCGAGCCAGATCGCAGTCGCCGGCAACTGATCGATCCGCGCCGCACACGGCGCACCGCGCTCGCGTATCAGCGTGTGCCGAGAATGCCGGCGACGTATGCGCCGATAGCAAGCGACGCCGTCAAGCCCGGCGATTCGATCCCGAAGAGATGGACCACTTGTGGAAAGGCGTCGTCGGTTAGCGCGCGAATCGTGAAATCGGCAGCCGCTTCGCCAGGGCCGTTGATCTTCGGCCTCATCCCCGCGTACGAGGGCTCCAGCCCGCCGTCCGGCAGGCCGGGCCAATACTTTCGAATCGCCGCATAGAACGCGTCGCCAAGGCGGGCGTCGACGCTGTAGTCGAGATCCGCAGCGCGCGCGCCGGCCGCGAGCCACTCGACGTTCGGTCCGAAACGCGCGCGGCCCGCGAGATCGAGGGTCGCATGAACGCCGAGGCCGCCGTCCTCAGGCAAGGGATAGACGAGGTGGGTGAACGGGCTCTTGCCGTTGTAAACGAAGTAGTTTCCCTTCGCGTAGCGGGGCGTCGGAATCTCGGTGTGGGGTAGGCCGGTGAACGAGCGCGCGACGTCGATCGCGTGCAAGCCGGCGGAATTGACGACTGTGCGGGCCCTAAGCTCCATCGATTCGCCGTCGGCATCGCACAGCAGCCGCAGGTGATCGCGGTCGCGCGCACCTTCGCGGCACCGCGACAGTACTGCCACGGAGCCGCCCGCGTTCTCCAAATCGCCGCGCAGTGCAAGCATCAGGGCATGGCTATCTATGATACCGGTCGACGGAGACCACAGTCCGCCGGCGCCGCGGACTGCCGGCTCGAGCGTGTGCAGATCGCTCGCGGGGAGCCACTCGAGATCCATGACTCCGTTCTGCTCCGCGGAACGCCGAACCGCGTCGAGCTTTTCGCGTTGTTCCTCGTGCGCGGCGACGATCAGCTTGCCGCAGCGCCGGTGCTCGATACCTTTCGACTCGCAATACTCGTAAAGAAGGCGCTTGCCTTCCACGCAGAGCTTTGCCTTGAGGCTGCCGGCCGCGTAGTACAGACCCGCGTGGATCACTTCGGAGTTGCGTGACGACGTTTCCTCTCCGATGTTGCGATTCTTCTCCAGCACGACGACCTCGCGGCCGGCGAGCGCGAGTGCGCGCGCGATCGCGAGTCCAACGACGCCCGCCCCGATGACTACCGTGTCGACAGAATCACTCATCGAGAATTATCGAGAGACGAGGTCGGTTCGTCTGCGAATCGGAGCGGCTTTGTTCATGCTAAGGTGGCGCCCTCGCGGCGGTCCGAAGAATCCATGGCGGAGAACATACCTACGACGACAGAAGACTTCGCTGCGGTGTTGCGCGCGCGGCGCTCGATCGATCTGTTCAAGCCCGAACCGATCGGTTCGGCGGTGCTGCTCGAAGCGATCGAAGTCGCACGCTGGGCGCCGAACCACCGGCTAACGGAGCCGTGGCGATTCTACGTGATCGGCTCGAAAACGCGCGAGGCATTCATAGAGCTCGCTGCGGAGCTCGACGCGGCGGCGAAAGGCGCGCGCGCCGGCGAGGCGCGCCGCGAGCGTCTAAAAGGGGTTCCGGGCTTTTTCGCGCTGACGAGCAGACGCAGCGAAGACGTGTTGCTCGACCGCGAAGATTACGCGGCGTGCTGCTGTGCCGCTCAGAATCTTATGTTGTATCTTTGGCAGCGCGGCATCGGCGTCAAGTGGACCACCGGCGGCGTCACGCGGCAGCCGCGCTTTTACGATCTTCTAGGGGTCGATGCGAGCAAGGAAGTCGTGGTAGGTTTCTTCTGGTACGGTGTTCCGAAAATCGTTCCGACTCAGAAGCGCAAGGGTGTTGCCGAGATCGTGACGGAACGACCATGATGACAAAAGGAGCTTGTTCAAGTGACGACTGACGTCGGCGCAGCACCGACCCCCCAAACCACCGAGCCCCAGTCGGCGCGCGGGCGTGCGCGTCTCGCGCGAATGTTGGCCGCCGCCACCGAGCTGTTCCTGCGCGACGGGTACGAGCAGACATCGATCGATGCGATCCTCGTGCGCTCCGGCGGCTCGAAGGCGACGCTTTATGCGTACTTTCCGACGAAAGAGGATTTGTTCCGCGCCGTGATCGATGGTGTGGCCGTCAACAATCAGCAACCAAAGCTCGATCTCGCCCGCGACAAGCGCGCCGTGCTCACGGAGTTCGCGGTCGATCGGCTACACGTGATCTTTTCGACTCGCCATCGCGCGATCCTCCGGCTCATCATCGCGGAGCGCGAGCGCTTCCCCGATTTGGCGCAGCTCTACTATGAGCGTGGACCGCTGCGCAGCCATGCTCTGCTCGTCGATTACCTCTCTGCCCTAAAGCGCAGCGATTCGTTGGATGTCGACGATCCCGATGAAGCGGCCGAGTTCTTCGTCGGCATGCTGATGCACAAGTGGTACAAGGAGCTGCTGTTCCTCGCGGCTCCGTCGCCGAGCGATGCCGCGCTACAGCAGCGAGCCGAGCACGTCGTGGGTCGCTTCTTGGAAGCGTTCCACCGCAAGACCCACTGACCGCGAGCTTACAGCGGCACGCCGGGCGTCGGGCTCCCCTCGAGCCACGCGGCGCCCTCGGCGTATAGCCTTGCGACCTCGGGTCCGCGCAGCTGCGGCAAGCCGAGCCGCACGCTAAAGCCGGCTTTCGTCTGCAAATAACCGAGGTGCCGATAGCCTTCGGGGAACCGCGCGAGCAACGCAGGATCGAGCGAGAGCTTGGCGCCGGGCGCCACGGGATCGAGACGGTCCTTCTCATAGATCGGCTGGCGCCGCACGATCGCCCAACGCCCTGCGCGCTGCTCGAAGAAATCGTAAAAACGGCCCGTGCAGACCGCGTCGACGATCACATCATCGACGGGCGCGCGTTGACTGATCGTCATCTTCGTCTGCGCGATGGCTCGCTCGCCGGACACGTCGGTGCTCGTGCCGCCGAGAAAATGGATGATGCTCACGCCGCGCTCGAACCCCGCGCGCCGAGCCTTCTGGAATTCGGAGGCGGGGCCTTGGAACCATGTTGACGTCATCCACGCGTCGTCGTGCCAAACGCGCGCGAATCCTTCCCAATCCCCCGAATCGCTGAACACGACCCAGTCGTTGACGACCTGTTGAATCGCGAGCTTGGCCGCGAGCGTGTCGTCCAAGAGGGTGCGCTCTAGCGCAGACCGCGGCCGCCGCCCGGGCCGCCTAATCCGCCGGGCGGGGCGGAGCCGGGGACGATGATCGACGAGGCTTGCTCGCGGCGCAGCTCCTCGAGCCGCTTCATGGTGCGCGCGAGCGCTTGCTTCGCGAGCTCGCCGAACTTCGCGACCGCGTCGTCGAGCGACGCAGCCTGAATCTCGAAGCTCAGCGGTAGGGCGCCGGCGGGCGTGAGGACCTGAGTCTGTCCGACATACAGCACGGGCCGCGTGCTGTCGGTCGCGCCCGCGGCGGTCACCGGCGTCAACCGTTGCAGCGTGCCGACGCGCCGGTCCGTGAAGGTCTCCTCGCGATACAGGGCCGTGCTGTCCATTGCGATGTCGGCGTCGTTGAGATCGTCTGCTGCCATGGTCGAGTCCTCGTTGTCGATATTGACCGCGGCGCGGCCGCGGCACGCTAGGCTAGCACTTCTCGCGCTAGGCCACGCGCCGCAGGACGTGGCTCACGACGGTGGCGCCTGTGCCGCCGATGTTCTGCACTAGCGCGAGCTCGGCGTCGCGTACCTGGTTCGCGCCGCCCGAGCCCGTGAGCTGCAGATACGCTTCGACGAGCTGATAGCACCCCGTGGCGCCGACCGGATGGCCGCGAGCCTTGAGGCCTCCGAACGTCGCGATCGGCAGGTCGCCGTCGAGAGCCAAGCGGCCCTCGGCTGCGAGGTTCGCTCCCGCGCCGGGCTTCGCGAATCCCGCGGACTCGAGTGCCAACACGGACATGATCGTGTAGGCATCGTGTAGCTCGAACAGATCGAGCTCCGCGCGCGCGACGCGCGCCTGCTCGAGAGCGCGATTCGTCGACGTCTCGACGGCCTCGAGCTTGAGCGGGTCGCTTCGGCGCGCGAGCGCGAGCGGGGCGGTCGCGGCCGCGGAAGCGGCGATCCGCACGCGCGCCGAGTGCCCGAGCGTCGCCGCCGCGTCGGCAGACGCGAGCACGAGCGCGGCCGAGCCGTCGCAGATCGGTGAGGCGTCGAAGAGCCTAACGGGATCCGACACTACGCGCGACGCCAAATAACCTCCTACGTCGATCTCCTTGCGTAGGAGCGCATTCGGATTCGTCACGGCGTTGTGATGAGCCGTGACGGCAAAGGGCGCGAAGTCTTCCGGCCGAGTGCCGTACTTCGTCATATAGATGCGCATGAGCTGCGCGTTGAGCGAGAGGAACGACTCCCCGTCGCTACCCTCGAGCTCCTGATCGGCCGCAGTCGCGAGGGCTCGCGTCACGGTGTCGCGATCGACGTGAGTCATGCGCTCGAGACCGCAGACGACGACGATATCGTGCACTCCGCCCGCGACCGTGAGATAGCCGATCCTCGCCGCGGCCCCGCCCGAGGCACATGCGGCCTCGATCGCGATCGCTTCGACGCCGCGCAAGCCCGCATAGTCGGCGATCAGCCCGCCCAGCTGGCTCTGATTCCCGAGCATGCCCGACATCATGTTGCCGATGTACAGCGCGCCGACGCGTGCCGGATCGACGCCCGCGTCCGCGAGGGCCGCGGTCACTGCGGCGGCACCGAGGTAGCGGCCGCGCACCTGGGCCTCTTTGTTGACCGGCGTTTGGCCCACGCCGACGATGTAGACGTCTCTCAAGCCGACTCCAGCCATACCTGGCGCGCGTCGTTGGCGCGCATGATCGCAGACGCGCCGTGCGAACGCTATTCGCTGTCTGCGCGGGGCGTCGGCGAGCCGTATCGCCGGCCACGACCCGCTAGCCGATTGATTGATATCATCGCGCGATACGTTTGCCGGGGGTGGCGGTGGGAACGCACAGCGAAGTCTTGCTGATCGGGTTCGGAAACATGGGGCAGGCCCTCGTTCGGGGCTGGCTCGCGAAGGGTGTCGCGGCGGACGCGATCCGTATCGTCGACCCGGTGGCCGCCGCGCGTGCGGTGGCCGCGGAGCTCGGGGTCGCTGCGAGCGAGCGCGTCGAGCCGCGCGCGCAGCGTCCCGGGGTCGTCGTCCTTGCGGTGAAGCCGAATCAGCTCGCCGGCGCGCTCGCCGAGTGCAGATCGAACGTCTCCACGGGAACCGTGCACCTCTCGATCGTCGCAGGCAAGACGCTCGCGCAGCTCGAAGCGGGTCTCGGGGCTGGTGTGGCCGTCGTGCGTGCGATGCCGAATACGCCTGCCGCAATCGGCAAAGGAATGACCGTGCTCGTCGCGAACGCGGCCGTCAGCGGCGCGCAGCGCACGGCATGCGCGGAGCTGCTCGCGGCCGTGGGCTCCGTGGCGTGGGTCGAGGACGAGCGCCACATGGACGTCGTCACAGCGGTTTCGGGCAGCGGGCCCGCTTACGTATTCCTTCTAATCGAATGTCTAGAGCAAGCCGGCGTCGGCGCCGGGCTCGCCGCCGGGCTCGCTCGGCAGCTCGCGCTCGCGACGGTAGCGGGTGCTGGCGCGTACGCCGAGAGCGCGGGCGAGTCCCCCGCGGAGCTTCGGCGGCGCGTGACGAGCCCCGGCGGGACGACGCAGGCCGCTCTCGCCGTGCTCGGCGCTGAGCACGGTCTAGCCGACCTAGTCGATCGCGCGGTGCGCGCCGCGGCCGCGCGCAGCCGCGAGCTTTCGGCAGTCTAGGTTTCGGCTGGTCGAAGCCGCGCGGCAGCGCACGGAGAGCGAGCGATGGGCTACTACTTGGATGAGTTCGAGGTCGGGCGCGTGTTTCGACACGCGATCCGGCGCACCGTCACGGAGACTGACAACGTGCTATTCAGCACGATGACCCACAACCCCGCGCCGCTGCACATCGATCATGAGTACATGCGAACGCAGTCGGAATTTGGGCGGCCGCTCGTCAATAGCTTCTTTACGCTCGGCCTCATCGTCGGTCTGTCGATCCACGAAACCACGCTCGGGACGACGGTGGCGAACCTGGGCCTCGAGGACGTGCGGTTTCCTGCGCCGTTGTTCGTGGGGGACACGGTGCACGTCGAGACTGAGGTGATCGCGTCGCGACCGAGCCGCTCGCGCCCCACGCAGGGCATCCTCACGCTCGAGCACCGCGGGTTCAATCAAGACGACGTGTTGATCGCAACGTGCCGGCGGAATGTGTTGATGCAGCGGATGCCGGCCGCTGCCGTCGCCGCGAAAGTGCGACCGGCGGGCGGCCGAGAGCGCCCCAAGCGACGTCCGTCGCGTTGAAGATTTCGCCGCGCCGGGTGCGCTGCGCACCACCACGCGGAGCCAAAGAAAAAGGCCCCCGCGGGCGGGGGCCTGTCGAGATTAGGCTACTCGAACCGTAGTCAGCTATTCGGCGAAGTGGACCGAGATTCGGTTTGCGGTCAGCGTATTGCTGCCTTCCTCGTAGCTGCCGTACGCGGTCATGGCGACTGCCGCGTCGCCCGCTCCTAGCCGCGTGCTGAGCTCGGTCACGAACTCGGAAAACGTTTCGAACAGCTCGATATGGCCGGGTTCGGAGATCCCGAAGAGCGTGCGGCCGCTCGCGGGAGCGATCGTCGGACCGGCAGGGAGTGCCGTGAGATCGATACGCCGCATTCCGACGCTCAGGAAGTGGCGCTCGCCTAGGTCTACGTTGTCGACGTCGAGCACGAGGCTCGTCGGCCCCATGCTCAAGAACGGCGCATGCGTGCCGTCGCTGCCCCAGCCCATGCCGAGCACGGCCGGCAAATCGCGGCGGTCGACGACCGTACGGCCGCTGAAGTCGGGCGGCGCGCTGCCGAACGGAGTGACGAATCCCAGCACCTTCACGGCCTCGTTGGGCGCGACCTGAGCGAGCGGCAACGCGCCGGTGAGCACCTCATAGTCATTCGGATTCGCGTCGCTCGTTGCCGTGATCCCGGTGCCCGCGAAGTCGAACATCTCGATGCCTAGGCGGTCGATCGCGCGAAGTTGCAGGTTGAGCTGCCCCGCAACGACGGTTTTGACGCCGCCGTGCAGCTCTGTCACGAGCATGCGGACGCGGCTCGCCGTCGCGTCGAGCGTCGGCGGAGTAGCCGCAGAAGCGCGGCTCAGTCAGAGTACCGATCGCGACGATGTTCTGGCCGACCGAGATGGCGCTGCCGTCGAGCGTCTCCATGCTGCCGCTCTTGAGCACTTTGGTGTTGGGGCCGATCTGCACGATCACCGTGCGGCGGAAGTCGGCGCGGTGATCGCGCGGCACAGCAAACGCGCCTTTCACGGTGAGCCGGTCGCCGCTGCGCGAGACCACGTTGCCGTGGACCGCATCGAGGCCTTCGCCGCTGACGCTCGTACCGCCGTGGACGATCTGCGCGGTGAAATCGCGGTTCGTCGTGTTGAGCGTGCCAAACGCTACCGTCAGCGTGCCGGTTGGTTTTTGCGCGAGTGCCGTGAGTCCCGCGGCGCCTGTCGACGTGTTACCGTCGATCTCGAAGCTGGTCTGCGGTGTCGTGTGCACGGTAACCCTGCCGAGATTGCCGTCGCCCCTGTGCCAGGGACGTACATCGATCGTGTACGCGCTCGCGCCCGTGTCCACGGCCACCAGGGCGCCGCGCACTCGCAGATCCTTTTCCTCGACGGGCTGAACCTCCGCGACGATGTACGGACGAGCCGTCACGAGCGGCGGAGACTGCGTCACGTCGACTTCGTGCGACGCCGCGAGGTCGAAGTCCACGGCGAGGAAAGCTGCGCGCCCGCGCGTGATTACCAGGTGGTCGCGATCCGCGAGCCGGATCTCGAGCTCCGTTACGCCGACCGCTTGGCCGTTCTCGTCGACGACTTTGGCCTGAACGGTCTCGCCGTTCTTCTCGACGAAGACCTCGGCGTTCGTGTAGTCGAGACGAATCTTGCCGCCGACGAAACTTCCCGGTGCGACGTTCGTTACGCTCAGGAGGTCCGAGAGCTCGGTCAATTGCGCGAAATCGATTCGCGTCGTCGCCGGCAGCGTCTCGACCGACGCGCCGTTCGGCCGCTGGAGTGTGATCGAGAGAACGTCTACGGAATAGCTCACGAAGTCGCCCTCGGCGTCCGTGAGCCCTACGAGCAGCGTGCCGCAATCGCTCCCAGCGCACGTGCTGCTCGAGGAATCGCCGTTCGGTCCGCCGTTCGCGGCGCTGAAATCGCTCGATCCTCCCGATCCGCCGCAGCCGACGAGCGCAAGCGCGACGCTCGCTAGCCCGATGAGCGACCACGAGCGCTGCGCGGTTCGTCTGTGCATTTCCATAATCCTCTCCTTGGCAAAGAAACCGTTCCTCGGGGGCAAGCAACGCGCGTCGTCTCTCGTGGTTGACCGACAGTGCCGACTCGTCGCTGTTTGGCGCCGGATGCGGCCGAATTCGGTGAAAAAGTTGCTTGTATTCTTGTTCATTACTGTCAAAATGACCTTGGTCTCAGGGGGATAGTGAGACCGATCAAGAGGTTGCGAGACAAATGATTGCCCGGATTCAAGATGCGGCGGGCGCGGAAGGTTTCGACGACGGGGTCGAGGCGGGCATCGATCGATCCCGGCGCAGGCCGGCGAAGGCAGTGCGCGAACCAGGACTGGATCTCACCTGCACGAAAGTCGCCGTCGACTTCCAAAGCATCTCGCTCAACAACGCCCAGGAACGCATCACCGCGGGCCTGCAATCGCTGGCGGACGTTTGCGGTGCGGACGCCGTATTCGTAGCGCTCCTCGACAAAGAAGCGAACGCGTTCGACAAGATCTACACCGGCCGCTCGACATTCTCCGCATGCAACCCGGACGTGTTGAAAGGGCGCGAGCTCGCTGACTTTCCCTGGATCAAGAGCCGGCTCGATCACCTACGTCTGCTCGAGATCCGCGACACGGCGAAGGCGCCGCTCGCCCAGGCGCACGACGCCGAGCAGCTCGCGAGCCTGAACATCGGTGCGTTGCTCGTCGTCGGCTTCAGCATCCGCGGCCGCCTCGGCGGCATGCTCGGTGTTTGCAGCTCGAGTCCGTCGCCCGATTGGAGCGCGGATTTGCATCTCGCGTTGAAGCTCGTCGGCGTGAGTGTCGCGAGCGGCCTCGATCGAATCCAGCTCTACGAGGACCTGCTTACTGTCCAGGAGCGCGACCGGCTCGTCACGCATACCGCGAACGACGGCCTTTGGGATTACGACGTCCGCGACAACTCGATGTATTTCTCGCCGCGTTGGCGCGCGATGCTCGGGTACGGCGAAAGCACCGAAATTCCGGAATGGCGTCTGCTCGTGCATCCCGACGACATGGCGCAAGTGCAGGCGCATTTGCGCGAGCATCTAGAGGGCCGCACCGAGCTATTCGAGAGCGTGCACCGCATGCAGCACGCGAGCGGGGAGTGGCGCTGGATCCAGAGTCGCGTGAAAGGGCGCGTCGACGAGAACGGCCGCCTCAAGCGGCTCGTGGGTGTGGAGACCGACATCACCGAGCGCAAGCTCTATGAGGAAGCGCTATTCCGGGAGAAGGAAAGCGCCCAGATCACGCTGCAGTCGATCGGCGACGGCGTCGTGACCACCGACGCGAATGCGCGCGTGCAGTACTTGAATCCCGTGGCATCGGAGCTCACGGGTTGGAAGCTCGACGACGCGGTAGGCCGAGCAATCGACGAGATCTTCCGCGGGTTCCACGAGGAGACCTGCGAGCCTATCGAGAACCCGGTCGCGATCGCGATGCGCCGCAACCGGCCCATCAAATCGGTACGGCCGGCGCTGCTGATCCGGCGCGACGGCAACGAGCTCTACATCGAAAGCACGGCGGCGCCGATTCGTGATCCCGTGGGTAACGTGACCGGCGGAGTGCTCGTGTTCCACGACGTGAGCGAATCGCGCGAGCTGAATCGACGCCTGAGCTACGCCGCAAGCCACGACATCCTCACCGAGCTCGTGAACCGGCGCGAGTTCGAGGGCCGGCTCGAGCGCGCGCTCAAGAGCGCGAAAGCACGCGAGACGTCGTATGCCGTGCTGTACCTCGATCTCGATCAGTTCAAGATCGTGAACGATGCCTGCGGACACAACGCAGGCGACGCACTGCTGAAGCAGATCGGCGCGCTGCTGAAATCCAAGATCCGCTGGCGCGACACGCTCGCTCGGCTGGGCGGCGACGAATTCGGCGTGCTGCTCGAGAGTTGCACGATGGACGAGGCGCTGCGCACTGCGGAGAACCTGCGCGAGATCATCAGCGAGTTCCGGTTCGTTTGGGACGAACGCACGTTCCGGCTCGGCGTTAGCGTCGGCGTGGTGCCGATCACGCCGCAGACGGATGACGTCGCATCGCTGCTCTCGGCCGCCGACAGCGCGTGCGCGGCAGCGAAGGACGCGGGGCGCAACCGCGTGTACAACTATCAGGAAAACGACATCGACCTGATGAAGCGGCGCAAAGAGATGCAGTGGGCCGCGCGCATCAGCAACGCACTCGACGAGAACCGCTTCGAGCTGTTCCGGCAGACGATCCAACCGCTGCAGAACATGAACGACCTAGGGGCGCACTACGAGCTCTTGATCCGGATGCGCGACGAGCAGGGCGCCCTCATCGCGCCGGGCTTGTTCATCGCCGCCGCGGAGCGCTACGGCCTGATGACTTCGATCGACCGGTGGGTCATCGCGCAGGCGTTCCGCTGGCTCGTCTCGGAGGCCGACGAACGCGAGCGTTTGTCGTTGTGCTCGATCAATTTGTCAGGCCAGAGCCTCGCGGACGAGAAGTTCCTGCCGTTCGTCATCGACCAGTTCCAAAAGAGCGGGCTGAGCGGCGCGTGCATCTGCTTCGAGATCACGGAAACCGCCGCGATCGCGAGCTATTCGCAGGCGAATCGGTTCATCCACGCGCTGAAAGAGATCGGCTGCCGATTCGCGCTCGACGATTTCGGAACCGGCCTTTCGTCGTTCGGCTACCTCAAGCACTTCCCGGTCGATTACCTCAAGATCGACGGGAGCTTCGTCAAAGAGATCCTGCACGATCCGATCGATCGCGAGATGGTGCGGTCGATCAACGAGATCGGGCACCTGACCGGCAAGCAGACGATCGCGGAGTTCGCGGAGAACGCCGAGATCATTACGATGCTGCGGGGGATGGGGATCGACTTCGCCCAAGGCTATGGCGTGTCGGAGCCGAAGCGGCTAATGCAGCAGGCTGTCGCCTAGCGTTCGCTCCCTGCGCGCTCGCGTCGTGCGTCCCGGTCGGCTGCGCGCCCGCCGCGCACTACCACTCGCCCGCGCCCCGCAACTCGCCCGCTTTGCGGGTTCCCTCGCCGACACGTTCGCCCGCGGGCTCGCCTGAGGCGACATCCATGTCGCCCAGGCGAGTGCTCGCTCCTGCTCGCACCCGCGCGCTGTGCGCGCGGGCTTTTCCACGGGCGAACGCGTCGGCTCGGCGAGTTGCTGATCGGCGCGGGCGACTGCTATGCGCGGCGGGCGCGCTTGCCGCAGGGGAAAGCGCGCGGGTGCAGCGCTAGATGAAGCGCATCGAGAAGTCGATGGCGCGGACGTGTTTCGTGAGGGCGCCGATCGAGACGAAGTCGACGCCGGTTGTGGCAATGCTGCGCAGCGTGTCGATGTTCACGCTGCCGCTCGCCTCGAGCTCCTGGCGGTTCCCTCGGTGGGCGTTGCGGAGCGCGACGGCCTTGCGCATGTCGTCGAGCGAGAAGTCATCGAGCATGATGCGGTCCGCTTGTGTGGCAAGCGCTTCGGCGAGCTCCGTGAGATTCTCGACTTCGACTTCGAGCGGTACGTTCGGCGAGCGACGTTTTGCTTCGTCCACCGCCGCGCGGATGCTGCCGACGGCCGCGATGTGGTTTTCCTTGATGAGTATCGCGTCGAACAAGCCGATCCGGTGATTCTCGCCGCCGCCGCAGCGCACGGCATATTTCTGCGCGCGGCGCAGGCCGGGCAATGTCTTGCGCGTGTCGAGCACGCGCGTGGCCGTGCCAGCGAGCAAGTCGGCGAATACGCGCGTCGCCGTTGCCGTGCCCGACAAGGTCTGAAGAAAGTTCAGCGCCGTGCGCTCGCCGGTCACGATGCTCCGCGCCGGACCTTGGATCTCGCAGATCACGGCATCGGCCGCGACGGAGTCGGAATCACCCGCCCGCCAAGCGACGGTCACGGAGCGGTCGATCTGCCGGAACGCTTCGTCGAACCACGCGCAGCCGCAGAGCGTGGCGGGTTCGCGAGCCAGGACGTGGGCTGTGGCGCGCGTTGCCGGATCGATGAGACTCGCGGTCAGGTCACCGTCGCCCAAGTCCTCCGCTAGCGCAGTCGCGACGACGCTCGCAATATCGGCTGGTAGCGCAGGGAGAGGCATGTATTGACGGGCTGGCACCAATAAAAAAGGACCCGGAAGCGTGGGCCTTGCCGGGTCCTATTGTGAGCGACGATGGCTTATAGGAAGAAGCCGCCGTGGCCGAACCCGACCATGCTCATGAGCATCGGGATCGACAGCATCGTGTTAGTTCTCGAAGCGAGGAACGCCACGCGGCGCGCCTTCGCGATCTGTTCCGCCGTGGCTTCGACGAGGCCGAGCACTTTCTTTTGATTCGGCCAGATCAGCACCCACACGTTGAATGCCATGATCGTGCCGAGCCACGCACCGACGCCGATGATGAACGCAGTGGGCGGCGCGTTGGCGCGCATACCGAGCGTAAAGGCGTCGACGAACAGGCCCGTGTGGCCTAGGTAGGCCGCGCCCGTGAGCCAGGTGAACACCGCGCCCCAGCGGAACCAGAGCAGCGCGCGCGGGGCGACATATTTACTGATTCCCGCGCCGCCCGGGCCGCCTTGGTCGGCCGCGGCCGCGGCGAGCGCCGGCACCTGCACGAAGTTGAAGTAGTACAAGAGCCCGATCCAGGTGATGCCTGACAGCACGTGCAGCCAGATAATCAGGCTCGGCACGTTCAGGCCGATACCCATGGAGATGAGCGCGATCACGATCGCTAGCACGACTCCGGCACTGATCGTGCCTTTGATGGTGGTTAGTGGGTTCATTCGGCCTCCCGGCGAGACGCTGGCTTGTTGTTCTAGGATGGTGTGGTCGTATTTCTTCGAGCCTTCGGACGGGGCTTGCCCCCGTCCGAAGACCAGAGAAGAATAGGTGAGACACCGATGCAGTTCAACGAGTCGCCAAGGAAAACTCGGCTTGACTTTGTGTGTTGAACGGCGCGAATCGTACAACGGAGGACCGCAAATCAATGGACGTCAACGAACGGATCAAGAAGCAGCTCGAGTCGCACCCCGTGCTGCTCTATATGAAAGGGACACCGGATTTCCCCCAATGCGGGTTCTCCGCGAAGACGGTCAGCGTGTTGCGCGCCACAGGCGCGAAGTTCGCATACATCAACATCTTCGAAGATCCCGAAATACGGGAAGGCTTGAAGGCGTATTCGAACTGGCCGACGTTCCCCCAGCTGTACGTGAACGGCGAGCTGATCGGGGGTTGCGATATCGCGGTCGAGCTCTACCAGTCGGGCGAGCTACAGCAGCTCCTCGAGTCCGTCGCGGCGCCGCAGACCGCGCAATAGTCTACCGCCGCCGCGGGCGTCGGCCCGCGGCGCTTTCATCAGCTCTCGTAGATCGGCCGGAAGCGATTCACGACCGTGCAGAAGAGCTTGCCCGTCATCTCCGCGTCGTAGAGCGCTGAGTGTGCTTGGTCGTCGTGCCACTCGAACCCCGCCGCCTTGACGGCGCGGCCAAGCACCGTTTGCCCGAACGCGACGCCGCCGAGTGTCGCCGTGTCGAAGCTCGAGAACGGGTGAAACGGGTTGCGTTTGATTCCCGTGCGTTCCGCGGCAGCGTTCAAGAACTGCAGGTCGAAAAACGAGTTGTGACCGACCAGAATCGCGCGGTTGCAACCTTGCTCCTTGATCTCCTTGCGGATCTCTTGGAACAGGCCACGCAACGCTTCGGCCTCGTCGACCGCGGGGCGCAGCGGATGAAAAGGATCGATGCCCGTGATCTGCAGCGACGCTGGGTCGAGACGCGATCCGGGGAACGGCTTCACGAGATAGCGGTGCCGTTCGGCGAGCTCGAGATCACCGTCCGCGTTGAGGCGAACCAAGATCGCCGCTATCTCGAGCAGCGCATCGGTCGTCGAGTTGAACCCCCCGGTCTCGACGTCGACGATCACGGGGAGAAAGCCGCGAAACCGTCCGGCGATTCCCGTGACCGGCCGCTCTTCGGACGAGGCCGCTGTTGGTGCCGGCGGAGTCAGGTCGTTCGCGCTCATGTGGACAGCCGCTGGGTGAGCTGCGACAGGTCTTGCGCTGGCGCGAGTAGCAGCTCGACCGTGAGCCGTACGCCGAATCCCGTGATCTCCGACGGTACGTGGGCAAGCCCACCTTTGTGCTGTCCCGCGCTCAGGTCGACGTGGATCCACGGAATGTCGCTCGGAACGAAACGCTGCAAGAAGCGCGCGGCGAGAATGTGGTCGCCCTGCGTTTCGGCGGAACATTGCTTGACGTCGGCCACGTCGCTCTTGATGAGCTCGTCGAAGTCGTCGTCCATCGGAAACGGCCAGACACGCTCGCCGCTCGCGATGCCCGCATCGATCAGCAATCGATTCGCCGCGGCGCGATTGGAGAACACTCCGGAATACCGCTCGGTGAGCGCGTTTACGCACGCGCCTGTGAGCGTTGCGTAGTCGACGATGAGCGCGGGGCGCTCGCGCCCGGCGAGGGCCAGCGTGTCCGCGAGCACCATGCGGCCTTCCGCGTCGGTATGGATCACCTGGATGCTCGTGCCGTTCGCGGCGTAGACGATGTCTTGCGACTTGTACGCAGTGGGAGCGATCTGGTTCTCGGTGATCGCGAGCCATGCATCGACGGCGAACGGTGCGTCGAGCGCTGCGAGCGCGAGCAGCGAGCCCAGTGCGACGGCGCTGCCTTGCATGTCGGTGTGCATGTCGAGCATGCCTTTGAACGGTTTGAGATTGATTCCGCCGGTGTCGAACAGGATGCCTTTGCCGACGAGCGCGACGCTCTGGGTGGCCGCGCGCTTTGGGCGATAGCTCACGTGCATGATGCCGGCATCGCGCCCGGTGTTGCCTTGAGCTACCGCGAGAAACGCACCTGCGCCGAGCTTGCGGAGCTCCTTCTCGCCGAGGAAGCGGCACTGCAACGAGCGGGCGGCGGCGATCTCCTCGATCGCACCGCGATAGGCGGAGGCGGTGAGCACGTTGGGAGGCAGCGCGGTGAGCCAGCGCGCCACGTTGTTGCCGAGCGCTTGCGCGAGCGTCGTCTCGAGCGACAGCCGCGGGACGCCGAGGAGCCGCAAAGAGCGCAACCGAGTGCCGCCCGCCTGAGCCGTCTTGAACGTCGGCAGGTCGAACGCGGCCGCCGCTGCGGCGGCGACGAGTGCCGCTGCCGCCGTGCGGACGGCGTCCGGCGCGAGATCCGGGAACGCGATCCCGAGGGATCCGGGTTTGTCGTGCAGGCACTCCGCGACGACTTTGCGCGCCCACGTGAGAGTCGAGAAGGCCGAGCCGGAGCCGTATGAAGCGATCGTGATGCCGGTGGCCCGTGCGTTCGCAGCCCGTGTGCTCACGGCATCGTCGCCCCGCCGCAGCGCGCGAGCGTGCAGCGTGACGAGCTGCGTTCCCAGCGGCAGCCTTCGCAGCTCGCGTCCGCGCGAATTTTTCGGCGCGACGATCAAGACACGATCGAGCGAGTCGAAAGCGGTGGCCGCGACGGCACGTGAGCTCTGCGTCACGCGCAACGGTGCAAAGTCGGGTAACTCGAGCATCGAGATCAGCGTGACCTTCGGTATTTGCCTTGCCTTGACCGGCTTTCTGCTAACCCCGATCATAGCGCCGCTGGTAACATGCCGAGTCGGCAGCGGGTGTTGGCTCGGGCGGCATCCTAGCAGGAATTCGACCGTTTTCTCTCGTTGCAATCTCGGGTCGAGTTCCGCCGTTGCGTAATGGAGTACCGTGTCGTATGGCGAGCGCAAGACCACTGCCGTTGTTTGCTCTCCGAGGTGATGACGCCGATCCTGAGGAGACGCAAGACTGGCTCGAGTCCATCGATTCGGTGTTGCGCGTCCACGGCGCCGAGCGCGCACACTTTCTACTCGAATGCATGATCGACCACGCGCGCCGATCCGGCGCGTACCTGCCGTATAGCCCGAACACCGCGTACCTCAACACGATTCCGGTCGGCCAGCAGCCCGAGTATCCCGGCGATCGGGCGATCGAAAGGCGAATCGAGGCTTACATACGCTGGAATGCGATGGCGATGGTGGTTCACGCGAACCGCAAGAGCTCCGAGTACGGCGGCCATATCGCGAGCTACGCGTCGTCGGCCACGCTCTACGAAGTGGGCTTCAACCATTTTTGGCGCGCCCCGACGGCCGAGCATGGCGGCGACCTGGTGTATTTCCAGGGTCATTCGTCGCCGGGCATCTATGCGCGAGCGTTTCTCGAAGGGCGGCTCAGCGAGGAGAACCTCGATCATTTCCGCCAGGAGATCGCAGGTCCCGGGCTCTCGTCGTACCCGCATCCTTGGTTGATGCCGGAGTTCTGGCAGTTCCCGACCGTGTCGATGGGCCTCGGGCCGATGATGGCGATCTACCAAGCCCGGTTCATGCGCTATCTCGAGAATCGCGGCATCTTGCCGGCGCAGGACCGCAAGGTCTGGTGCTTCCTCGGCGACGGCGAGACCGACGAGCCCGAGTCGATGGGCGCGATCACGATGCCGGTGCGCGAGAAGCTCGACAACCTGATCTTCGTGATCAACTGCAACCTGCAGCGCCTCGACGGCCCGGTGCGCGGCAACGGCAAGATCATTCAAGAGCTCGAGGCCGCGTACCAGGGCGCGGGTTGGAACGTCATCAAAGTCGTCTGGGGCTCGCGCTGGGATCCGTTGCTCGCCCGCGACCTGCAAGGGCTGCTCCGCAAGACGATGGAGGAGTGCGTCGACGGCGAGTACCAAGCGTTCAAGGCGAAGGGCGGCGCGTATACGCGCGAGCACTTCTTCGGGCGCTATCCCGAGCTCAAGGCAATGGTCGCGCACTTGTCCGATGAGGACATTTGGCACCTGAATCGCGGCGGTCACGACGCCGTGAAGGTGTACGCGGCTTACCACCAGGCAGTGAACCACACGGGCCGGCCGACCGTGATCCTCGCGAAGACGGTCAAGGGCTACGGCATGGGCGATGCGGGTGAGGCCCAGAACATCACGCATCAGAAGAAGAAGCTCGACGACGACGATTTGAAGAGCGTCCGCGATCGCTTCCACATCCCGATCTCGGACGACGATCTCGCGAAGCTCGCGTACTACAAGCCCGCGGACGATAGCGAGGAGATGCAGTACTTGCGGAGCCGCCGCGAGAAGCTCGGCGGCTCGTATCCGAGGCGGCGTACGCGCGTGGAGCCGCTGCAGGTTCCCGACCTCGAGTTCTTCAAGAGCCAGCTCGAAAGCAGCGGCGACCGCGAGTTCTCGACGACGATGTCGTTCGTGCGAATTCTCACGGCGCTGTTGCGCGACAAGAGCATCGGTAAACGCATCGTGCCAATCGTCCCCGACGAAGCGCGTACGTTCGGGATGGAAGGTCTGTTCCGCCAAGTCGGCATCTATTCCTCCGTCGGCCAGCTCTACACCCCGCAAGATTCCGATCAGCTCACCTTCTATCGCGAGGACAAGCAGGGGCAGATGCTCGAGGAAGGCATCAACGAAGGCGGCTCGTATTGCTCGTGGATCGCGGCCGGCACGTCGTACTCGAACCACGCCGTGCAGATGATTCCTTTCTATATCTACTACTCGATGTTCGGCTTCCAGCGAATCGGCGATTTCGCGTGGGCCGGCGGCGACAGCCGCTCGCGCGGTTTCCTGATAGGGGGAACCTCGGGACGCACCACGCTCGCGGGTGAGGGGCTGCAGCACCAGGACGGCCAGAGCCAGTTGCTCGCGACGACGATTCCGAACTGCCGAGCGTACGACCCGTGCTACAGCTACGAGCTCGCCGTGATCGTCCAAGACGGTCTCAAGCGAATGTGCGCCGAGCAGGAAGACATCTTCTACTACATCAGCGTGATGAACGAGAACTACGCACATCCCGCGCTGCCGGCAGGTGCAGAGGAAGGCATCCTTCGCGGCATTTACCCCCTCAAGACGGGCGGCAAAGGCAAGGTCCGCGTGCAGCTGTTCGGCTCGGGTACGATCTTGCGTGAGGTGCTCGCAGCGGCGGATCTCCTGCAAGAGCGGTTCGGCGTCCCGGCCGACGTCTGGAGCGTGACGAGCTTCAGCGAGCTCCGGCGCGACGCGCTCGATGTCGAGCGCTGGAACGCGCGCCATCCGACGGCACCGAAACGCGCGAGCTACGTCGAAAAAATGCTCGCGGGCAAGCAGGGGCCGTTCGTCGCGGCCACCGACAACATGAAGATCGTGTCGGATCAAATCCGTCAGTGGGTGCCGGGCCGCTACGTCGTGCTCGGCACGGACGGGTTCGGGCGCAGCGACGGCCGCGAGGCGCTGCGCACGCACTTCGAGGTCGACCGCAAGTCGATTGCCGTCGTTGCGCTAAAGGCGCTCGCCGACGATGGCGGAGTCGATCAGAAGACGGTCGCGGACGCGATCGCGCAGCTCGGCATCGATCCCGAAAAGCCTAATCCGCTCACCGTCTGAGCTCCCTCTTGCAATAGCAGTACCGCGCCGTGGAAGTCGTCGTACCTGACCTTGGTGATTTCGCGGACGTAGAGATCATCGAGATTCTCGTAAAGCCCGGCGACGACGTCGCGGCGGAGCAGGGTCTCGTGACGCTCGAGACCGAAAAGGCCACGATGGACGTGCCGTCGCCGGCTGCGGGGCGCGTCGGCAAGCTCAACGTAAAAGTCGGCGACAGAGTGTCGACGGGCGACGTGATCCTGTCACTCGAAAGCGCGGGCGCGGCCGCGCAAGTCGGTGGCTCGGCGAAGCCCCAAGCCGCTGACGACAACACCGTGCTCCAGCCCAAGGTCGTGCGCCCGCCCGAGGACCTCACGGTGCGTCAACCGGCGCCGGCCGCGCCGCAGACGGTCGTCGTGCCGGACCTCGGCGACTTCGCGGGAGTGGAAATCATCGAGATCCTCGTGCAACCCGGCGACGAGGTTGCCGCGGAGCAGGGTCTCGTCACGCTCGAGACCGAAAAGGCGAGCATGGACGTGCCCGCGCCGGCGGCCGGCAAGATCATCGAGCTCAAAGTGAAGATCGGCGGGCGCGTGTCCGCCGGCGACGCGCTGCTCGTGCTCCAGCCGAGCGGGGTCGCGGCCGCTCCCGCGCGGGCTGCTGCGCCGGCCGCCCCTGCCGCGAGCGGCGCGGCCGCGCCGGCTCCCGCGCGCCAGCCCGCCAATGCGGCGCCGAGCCGCGCGGCCGGTCCGTCCGCCGTCGCGAGCTCGCCGACGAGCTTCGGCCAAGCCCACGCGAGCCCGTCGGTCCGCAAGCTCGCGCGCGAGCTCGGCGTGGATCTCGGACGCGTGCGCGGGTCGGGCAACAAGAGCCGTGTCACGGCCGAGGACGTCAAGGCGTTCGTCAAGGAAATCATGCTCGGCGGCGAGCGCGGCGGCAGCGCGTTGCCGGCGCTGCCGAAGGTCGACTTTGCGAAGTACGGTACGGTCGAGACGGAGCCGCTCTCGCGGATCCAGAAGATCTCGGGTCCGCGGCTGCACGCGAGCTGGGTGAACATCCCGCACGTCACGCAGCACGACGATGCCGACATCACCGAGCTCGAGGAGCGCCGCGCCGCACTCAAGGAGCAAGCGCAGCAGCGCGGCATCAAGCTCACACCGCTAGCATTCATCATCCGTGCTTGCGCGCTCGCGCTCGCCGAAATGCCGTTGTTCAAGTCGTCGCTCGCGCCGGACGGCGAGAGCCTCGTCATCAAGCACTACACGCACATCGGGTTCGCCGCGGACACGCCGAACGGCCTGGTCGTGCCGGTGATCCGCGACGCTGACAAGAAAGACGTCTACGAGCTCGCGAAGTCGCTCGCGACGCTCAGCGAGCGAGCGCGCAGCGGCAAGCTGCAGTCCGACGACATCCAAGGCGGCGTGTTCACCGTGTCGAGCTTGGGCGGCATCGGCGGGACGATACTTCACGCCCATCATCAACGCGCCCGAGGTCGCGATCCTCGGCGTCTCGAAGAGCACGTGGCAGCCGGTCTATCGCGACATGGCGTTCGTGCCGCGGCTGATCCTGCCGCTGTCGCTCGCCTACGATCATCGCGTGATCGACGGTGCGAAGGCGGTGCGCTTCACGACACGCCTCGGCGAGATCCTCGCGGACGCAGGGCGGCTCGTCGAGGCGATTCCGTGACGAGACATCCGATGGCGAGGCGGGCGTGAGCGACGTCGAGGTTCGCGTCCCCGACATCGGCGACTTCGACAGCGTCGACGTGATCGACGTGCACGTGAAGCCCGGCGATGTGCTCGCCGCTGAGGATCCGCTCGTCACGCTCGAGACCGACAAGGCGACGATGGACGTGCCGGCGCCGAGCGCGGGCACCGTGGTGTCGGTCGCGATGCGCGTCGGCGCAAAAGTCGAAGGCCGGCGACCTGATTCTCACGCTCGCGCCCGCGGCAGCGGGCGCCGGCGCGAAGCCCGCCGCGAGCGGGCCGGCTCCCACGAAACCCGCGTCGCAACCGCCGCCCGCACGCACTGGGGACGCCGCGGCGCGGTCGAGCTCGTCGCCGGCTGTCGCGCGCGCGAGCGAGCCGCGCGCGTCGTCGTCGGCGCCTGCCGCGGCTGTCGTTCCGGGGCCGCGGCTCGTGGTGATCGGCGCGGGGCCCGGCGGGTACACGGCCGCATTCCGCGCCGCGGACCTCGGACTCGAGGTCACGCTCGTCGAACGCTGGCCGACGCTCGGCGGCGTGTGCTTGAACGTCGGCTGCATTCCGTCGAAAGCGCTGCTGCATGCGGCGCGCGTGATCGAGGAAGCGCACGACATGGGCGCGCACGGCATCGCGTTCGGCAAGCCGCAAATCGACGCGGCGAAGCTGCGCAACTGGAAGAACAACGTCGTTCGCCAGCTCACGGGCGGGCTCGACACGCTCGCGAAGCAGCGCAAGGTGCGCGTGATCCGCGGCACCGCGCGGTTCGTAGTCGCCGAAGCAGCTCGAGGTGGACCGCGACGGCACCCGCGAGCTCGTCGATTTCGATCAGTGCATCATCGCGGCCGGCAGCGAGCCGACCGTGCTGCCGAACCTGCCGAGCGACCCGCGGATCATCGACTCCACGGGCGCGCTCGAGCTCGGCGAGCTGCCGCAGCGGATGCTCGTGATCGGCGGCGGCATCATCGGGCTCGAGATGGCGACCGTTTACGACGCGCTCGGCGTCAAGGTATCGGTCGTCGAGCTCACCAAGACGCTCATTCCCGGGCTGCGACCGCGATCTCGTGAAGCCGCTCGAGAAACGGATCACGGCGCGCTACGAGAAGATCATGCTCGGCACGAACGTCGTTCGGATGGAGCCGGGTGCCGCGGGCATCACGGTGCACTTCGAGGGCGACAACGCGCCCGACGGACCGCAGGTATACGGGCTCGTGCTCGTGGCGGTGGGGCGCAGCGCGAACGGCCGGCGGATCGCCGCGGAGCGCGCCGGCGTCGAGGTCGAACGAGCGCGGTCTGATTCGCGGTCGACAAGCAGATGCGCACGAACGTACCGCACATCTTCGCGATCGGCGACATCGTCGGCCAACCGATGCTCGCGCACAAAGCGAGCCACGAAGGCAAAGTCGCGGCCGAGGTCGCGGCGGGGCAGAAGAGCTTCTTCGACGCGCGCGTCGTGCCTGCCGTCGCATACACGGATCCGGAGGTCGCCTGGGTGGGCCTCACCGAGGACGACGCGAAAACGCGCGGCATCGAGTACGAGAAGGGCTCGTTCCCGTGGGTCGCGAGCGCCCGCTCGCTCACGCTCGGCCGCTCGGACGGACTCACGAAGCTGCTATTCGACAAGGCGACGGGTCGGCTGCTCGGCGCCGGCATCGTCGGCACGAACGCCGGCGACTTGATCGCCGAGGCCGCGCTCGCGATCGAGATGGGCTGCGACGCGGCCGACATCGGCCTCACGGTCCACCCGCACCCGACGCTGTCGGAGACGCTGTCGTTCGCGGCGGAGGCCGCCGAAGGCACGATCACCGACCTCTACATCCCGAAGAAGCGCCACTAACCGTCGTCCGCGTGCCGTTGCCGTCGAGCACGATGTCGCGTACCACGCGCCCTCGGCGCGCGATCGCAGCTCGCCGAGCCGGCGCCTTCGCCCGCGGAGCTCGGCCTCGCGCGTCTTCGCGCGCGGTGCGAGCGGAGCGAGCACTCGCCCGTGCACGTGGATGTGCCGTAGGGCGAGCCCGCGGGCGAAGGCGTCGGCTCGGCGAGTCGCGAATCGCCGCGGACGCGTGGTACGCGACGTCGGCTCGCGGCGAGCACCGGCGGCGAGCTTGGCTCGAGCGGCGAAGTGTCCGCAGCGCTCACGCGGTGGGGGTCTTGTCGGGGTACTCGCAGAGGTCGGCGATGATGCACGTCGGGCACGCGGGCTTGCGCGCCTTGCAGACGTAACGGCCGTGCAAGATCAGCCAATGATGCGCGTTGCGCTTGAACTCGTCGGGCGTGACCTTCACGAGCTCGTCCTCGACCGTCGCGCACCGTGCCGCCGTGGGCGAGCCCGATACGATTCGCGACCCGAAAAATGTGCGTGTCCACGGCGATCGTCGCCTCGCCGAACGCCGTGTTCAGGATTACGTTCGCCGTCTTGCGGCCGACGCCCGGCAGCGCCTCGAGCGCCTCGCGCTCGCGCGGCACGACGCCAGCGTGCTCGGCGACGAGCGCACGGCAGGCTGCGATGAGGTTCTTCGCTTTGCTGTTGAACAGGCCGATCGTCTTGATGTACGCCTTCAGGCCGGTCTCGCCGAGGTCGAGCATCGCCTGCGGCGTGTTCGCGGCCTTGAAGAGACCGACCGTCGCCTTGTTCACGCTGAGATCGGTCGCTTGCGCGGAGAGCACGACTGCGACCAGCAGCTCGAACGGCGTGCTGTAGCGCAGCTCCGTGGTGGGATTCGGATTCGCTCGCGCCAGACGTTCGTAGATCTGGCGGCGCTTCGCAGGCTTCACTGCGCGGATTCCGCCGCTTCGGCCGCGGCGGCGCGCGCCGGCGCCGCGCGCTCGCGCGTGAGCCGATTCCGCAGCGCGAGGAGCGCGGCCATGCCGAAGAACGCGCCCGGAGGCAAGATCGCGACCAGCATCCCCTGGAACGGCAGACGGACCTCGAGCCACGCGCGTGCGTTCACCCGCGAGCAGGGGCATGCCGGCGAACAGCGTGCCGTGACCCAGAAACTCGCGCAGCCCGCCAAGCAGCACGAGCACCGCGAGGAAACCGAGCCCCGTCGCGAGCCCGGTCAGGAGCGCCTCGCCGACGGGCCGACGGCTCGCGACCGTTTCGGCCTGTGCAAGCACTGCGCAATTCGTGACGATCAGCGGGATGAACAGCCCGAGGATCTGATGCAGGTCGTCGAGCAGCGCGTTCGTGAGGAGATCGATGCAGGTGACGAGCGCGGCGATGATCAGCACGAACAACGGTATTCGCACGAACGGAATCAACGCGCGCCGCATCATCGAGATGACGGTGTTCGTGAGCGTGAGAACGCCGGCTGTCGCGAGGCCTAGCGCGAGGCCGTTGACGACGGATGTCGTCACGGCAAGCAGCGGACAGAGCCCGAGCATCTGTACGAGCGCCATGTTGTTGCGCCAAAACCCCGCCGTGACGACGGTGCGAAGGTTGCTTGCGGCGTCGTTAGTCGGTTGCATCGTTGCGCTCGGCGTCGGCGGCCGCGGCTCTCTCGAAGAGCTCGTCGCGGTGGTCCTGGAAGTATAGCAGCGTGTTCTTGACGCCCTTCACGACCGCCCGCGACGTCACGGTTGCGCCGGTAATCGAATCGAACTGGCCGTCGTCCTTGTCCACCGCCCACATTGGCAACGGCGGCATCGCGAGCGTCAAGCCGTCGAACTGCAGGATCCAACGCGATTTGGCGGCGTCGATCGCGTCGCCGAGCCCCGGCGTCTCCCGGTGGCTCACGACACGTGCGCCCGTGAGGGCGCCGCCGGGCGACACGCCGATCAGCATGCGGATCGCGGCGTTATAGCCGTCGGGTGCGACACTCGCGAACACGACGGCGGCCGGAGTGTGCTCGTCCATCGCGACGAACACGTCGATCGGCTCGTCGTCGCCGAGCAGGTCCCGGTCCGTAACGCTCAAACGCACGGTGCTCAGGTCGTGGCTGCGCAGGTTGGGATCGAGCACGCTGTTCAAGCTCGCGATGAGGCGCGCGCGCTCGTTGGCAGCGATCCTGTCCCGGCTGAACTCGTGGCTCGCGCTGACCATGAACGCGGCGGCCGCCGCCACTACGCCGACGATCAGCAGCGTGCGGATCGGGCTGCCTTGGTTGTCCACTAGCGCACGTCCATCAGCGTTGGCCAAAAATGCGCGGTCGCGTATAGCGGTCGATCAGCGGCACGACCCCGTTCATTAGGAGCACGGCGAACGCGACGCCGTCGGGATAGCCGCCCCATGTGCGGATCATATAGATGAGGATTCCGATGCCTGCGCCGTAGATCAAGCGGCCACGGTTCGTGGCGGCGGCAGAGACCGGGTCGGTCGCGATGAAGAACGCTGCGAGCATGCTGGCGCCGCTGAACAGGTGGAAGCCCGGTGCGGCGTAGTGGCTCGGGTCGAGCAAGTAGAACCCCGTGGCGGGCACGAGCAGGCCGGCGATCAGCGCCACCGGGATCTGCCAGCGAATCGTCCCGGTATACAAGAGGTAGAGTCCTCCGACGGCGATGAGATTCGCGACCCATTCCCAGCCGCGGCCGCCGAAGTCGCCGAACAGTGAGCCACCGCGCAGCTCCGCGAAGGTGTGCGCGGAGCGCAGCCCCTCCTTCACGACGTCGAGCGGCGTCGCGCGCGTGAGCATGTCGATGTCGAGTGCTGCGGGAAGACGGCCAGTGAACGCGTAGTTGAGACTGCCGACGGCGCTCAGGTGCTGATAGTCGATGTCGCCCATGCGCGGGGGTATCCACTGCGTCATCTCTACTGGAAACGAGATGAGCAGGAACACATAGCCGACCATCGCCGGGTTGAAAGGATTCTTGCCGAGCCCGCCGTAGAGCTGCTTCGCGAGCGTGATAGCGACGATGCTGCCGAGGGCCGGGATCCAGGCCGGTACGAGCGGCGGCAGCGCAAACGAGAGAAGCGCGGCGGTGACGAGGGCGCTGCCGTCGTTGAGCGCGTGACGGGTGCCGCGGCCGCGCAGCCGCAGCACGGCTGCCTCGGTCAGGAGCGCCGATACCGCTGCGACCGCGAAGTTGATCAGCAGCCCAAAGCCGAAGAACGAGATGTAACAGATCGCGGCTGGCACGAGCGCATAGAGCACGCGCCGCATCACTAGCGGGACGCCGACGAAGGCGCGCGCGTGCGGGGCCGGTGCAACCTCGAAGCGCATTCGCTATTTCGGCTCCGCCGGGTCGTCGCGCCGTCGTTTCGCGCGCTCGAGCGCCGCGCGTATCGCCGCGTCACGGGAGCCGGGATCGGTGGCCTCGCCTTTGAGCCGATCGATCAGCGAGTCGTTGCGCTCTCGGTCCTCTTGGACGCGGCGTTCGCGCCGCTCGAAGCGCTCCTCGGACTCGTCCTGGAAACGGAGCTGACGATCGTGCAGCGCGAGCGAACGTTTCGCTTGCCTGAAACGCTCGGTCAACGATATCTGGCTCGGGCACGCGACGTCGCAGCACCCGCACTCGATGCAATCCTGTAACCCGAACAAGTGCAGAGCGTCGAAATCCGCCGTGTGTGCGGCGATCAGAAGCTCCTGCGGAAGCAGACGGGGAGGGCAAACCGTGACGCAATCGCCGCAGCGGATGCACGGCCACTCCGTCGGATCCATGCGCACCTCGGCGGCCGTGGCGGCGATGATGCAATTGCTGCCCTTAGCGATCGGGAGATCGTCGTCGGGAAGTGCGACGCCCATCATGCTGCCGCCGCCGATCAGCCGGACCACGCCCTCGTTGTAGCCCCCGCAGAATTCGACGAGCTCGGCGATCGGCGTGCCGATCAGGGCCTCCACGTTCTGCGGTGTGCGGATTCCGCCGCCCGTAACGGTCACGACGCGGCTGAGCAGCGGTTCGCCGTCGCGTACGAGTCGCAGCAGCGCGTACGCCGTACCCACGTTCTGGCACACGTAGCCGATCTGGCTCGGATAGCCGCCGCCCGGCACCTCGTCGCCGGTCAAGAGCTCTACGAGCTGCCGCTCGCCGCCCGCGGGATAGATCGTCGGCACTTCGGCGAGCTTCAGCCGCGGATCGGCCGCGGCGTGCGCGGCCGCCTCGATCGCTTGTTCCGCATTCGGCTTGTCGCGCTCGATCGCGATGATGCAGAGCGGCGCCGCGAGCAAGTCGGTGAGCAGCAGCGCGCCCGCGACGACATCGGCGGCGTGCTCCCGCATCAGCAAATCGTCGCAGCTGATGTAGGGCTCGCACTCGGCGCCATTGACGATCAGCGTCTTGCAGGGCACCGGAGTCGAGAGCTTGTCCGCGGTGGGGAATACGGCACCCCCGAGCCCGACTATGCCCGCCATCCGAATCCGTTCGAGCTGCGCCGTGCGCTCCGTCGGCCACGGTGCCCCAAGCGCCTCGCGCTCGTCGCGCCCGTCGGTCTCGATCACGATGCACGGCGACGGTTGAACGCCGTCGCCCGCAAGGACGAGGCGCTCCTCGATCGCGCGCACCCACCCCGATGTCGACGCGTGGACCGCCGCCGAAGGCGGGCTGCCGGGACGCGCAAGCATTTCGCCGCGCAGCACACGGTCTCCGATGCGCACGATCGGCTCCGCTGGCGCGCCGCGGTGCTGACGCAGCGCGAGCACGAGCCGGCTCGGGATGAAGCCGCGGCGAATCGGCTGGGCGGTGGATGAATCCTTGTTGGCGGGTATGTGGATGCCGCCGCTCAGGTGCCGTTCGAATACGTAGTCAACCATGGCGGGGCACCATCGTTATGCAGTCGACGGGGCAGGGTGCGAGGCAGAGCTCGCACCCGGTGCAGTGCGCCGCGAGCACCGTGTGCATCGCGTGCGGAATGCCGACGATCGCGTCGACGGGACAGGAGCGCGCACACAGGTTGCAACCGATGCAGTCGTCCTCGTCGATGCGTGCGATGCGCTCGAGGCTCGCACGGCCGCGGCTCGCGTCGAGCGGCAGGGCGTCTCGGCCGAGCAGATTGGCTAGACGCTCGATCGTCTCGGTGCCGCCGGGAGGGCAAAGGTTGATCTCGGCCGTGCCGTTCACGATCGCTGTCGCGTAGGCACGGCAGCCAGGATAGCCGCACTGCGCGCACTGAATACGCGGCAAGACCTTTTCGACGTCCTCGACGCCGCCGTCCTGGTCGGACGGCAGCAGCCGAGCGGCGGCGATCAGCAGCGTGGTCAGGGCCAAGGCCAGACCGGCGAGGATGGCAACCGCGGAAAGCATGTCAGAGGCGGCCGAAGCCCGCGAAGCCGAGGAAGGCGAGCGACAGGATTCCGGCCGTGATGAAACCGATAGCGGGACCGCGAAAAGCCAGCGGAACGTCCGAGTGCTGCAAGCGCTCGCGCAGTCCGGCGAGCAGCGCGAGGGCAAGCGCAAAGCCGAGCGCCGCACCCGCGCCGTAGAACAAGGCTGCGACGAAGCTGCGGCTGGCAGCGGAATTCAATAGCGCAACGCCGAGCACGGCGCAGTTGCTCGCGATCAATGGAACGTAAATGCCGAGCAGCCGGTGCAGCAACGGCGAGAAACGCCTGATCAGAATATCCGTGAGTTGGACGGCAACGCCGATCACGAGGATGAAGGACAAAAGACGCAGGTATTGCAGGTTGAATGGTTGCAGCAGGAAGCGGTCGACGAGGAAGCTCAAGCCGGACGCGGTGGTCAGCACCAAGCCCGTCGCGAGCCCCATGCCGACGGCGCCTTCGAGGCGGCGCGACGCGCCAACGAAGGGGCACAAGCCGAGAAACTGGACGAGCACGAAGTTGTTGACGAGCGCGGCGGCGAGGACGATCAACAATAGCTCGCCCATGGGTTAGCTCACTTTCATCCCGGGCTCCGCCCCGCTGTCGGGACTCAGCAGAAACGGCCCGCCGTCTTTCCCACTCGCTGCGAGGACCATACCCTCCGAAAGCCCGAAGCGCATCTTGCGCGGCTTCAGATTGGCGACCAATACCACGAGCTTGCCGGCGAGCGCCGCTGGATCGTAGCCGCTGCGGATTCCCGCGAACACCGTGCGCTGCGAATCGCCGACGTCGAGTGTGAGTCGCAGGAGCTTGTCTGCGCCGTCTACGAGGGTCGCCTCGACGACGCGCGCGACTCGCAGGTCGGTCTTTGCGAACTGATCGATCTCGATTTCGGCCGCCTTCGGCGGCTCGAGTGGTGGCGGCGTCGTCGCGGCGGCTGACGCCGAGGTCGCGGCCGTCGGTCCCGTCTGGACGCGCGCTTCGGTCACGATCTTCTCTACCGTCTCCGCTTCCACGCGCTGCAGTAGCGGCTCGAACCGCTCGATCTTGTGATCGAGCAGAGGAATCGCCGCGTCGGCCCAACGTAGCTCGCCTGCGGCGAGCAGGCGCTCTGCGCGCTCGGCGAGCCCCGGCAGGATCGGCTTCAGGTAGATCATCAGCGTGCGGAACAGATTGAGCCCCAGCGTGCAGACGCCGAGCACCTCGGCGCCGGAGCTTGGGTTCTTCGCGAGCAGCCACGGTTTACGCTCGTCTATGTACTGATTGGCGCGGTCCGCAAGCGCCATGATCCGACGCACGGCGCGCGCGAATTCGCGCTGCTCGTAGTCCTCTGCAAGGGCCACGCCCGAGGAAGCGAACTCGGCGAACAACGCGTCGTCGGGCAGGCGCGCCGCAAGCCTGCCGCCGCCGAGCCGCTCGACGAAACCCGCACATCGGCTCGCGATGTTCACGAGCTTGCCGACGAGGTCCGAGTTCACCTTCGCGACGAAGTCGGCGAAGTTGAGATCCATGTCGTCGATCGCGGAGCTGAGCTTCGATGCGTAGTAGTAGCGCAGATAGTCCGGGTCGAGATGCTTCGCGTAGGTCGCCGCGGGGATGAACGTCCCTCGGCTCTTCGACATCTTGAGTCCGTCGACCGTCAAATGGCCGTGCACGAACAGGCCGCTCGGCTTCCGATACCCGGCACCCGACAGCATCGCCGGCCAGAACAGTGCGTGGAAATAAGGTATGTCCTTGCCGATGAAGTGATAGAGCTCCGTGTCGCTGCCTTCGTCCCAGAACTCGCCGAAGTCGAGGTTTTCGCGCCGGCAGAGATTCAGAAAGCTCGCCATGTAGCCTATCGGTGCGTCGAACCACACGTAGAAGAACTTGTCGCGTTCGCCCGGAATCCGAAATCCGAAATACGGCGGATCGCGCGAGATGTCCCAATCCTTGAGCCCCGCGTCGAACCACTCGGCGAGCTTGCGCGCCAGCGCGGCGTCGACGTGCTTCGGCACCCATTCGCGCAACTCGTCCGTAAAATGGTCGAGCTTGAGGAACAGATGCTCCGATTCGCGCGCCGCGGGCTTCGTCCCCGACAATGTCGATACGGCGTCCTTGAGGTCGAGTGGCGAATAGCTCGCACCGCAGCTTTCGCAGGAGTCGCCATACTGTTCCGGCGTGCCGCAGTTGGGGCAGGTCCCGCGCACATAGCGGTCGGGTAGGAACATCTGGCGTTCCTGATCGTAAGCCTGCTTGATGACTTTGCGCGCAATGAGGCCGCGCGCGGCGAGGCGCGTGTAGAGCTCGGCCGTGAGCTCCGCGTTCTCAGGGTCGTGTGTGGTGATGTAGTTGTCCACACTGATCCGGAATTTCGCGAAGTCGCGCTTGTGCTCGGCGCTCACCCGTTTGATGAGCTCCTCGGGCGCGAATGCCTTCCTGTTCGGCGCGCAGCATCGTCGGCGTGCCGTGCGCGTCGCTCGCGCATACATACCAACAACGCTCTCCGCGCAGCCGCTGGTAGCGCACCCAGATGTCGGTTTGCACGTACTCGACGACGTGGCCGATATGCAGCGAGTTGTTCGCGTACGGCAACGCGCTCGTGACGAGAATTGTCCGCTTGGAGGTCAACTGGAGGCTCCGCAACCCGAGAGGTCGGCGCCGGATCGGGTCGCCGAACAGTGGTCATTATGCCAGCTCAGGCGCGGACTCAGGAATTGTCTTTGTGCTGCTCGAACTTCGCCTTGTCGAAAGCCTGCATGTAGGCCTCTTCACCCGAGATGATGCCATCGTCGAGCAGCTTCTTGAGCGAGCCGTCCATGGTGCACATGCCTTCGCGGCCGCTCGACTGCATCACGTTCTCGAGCTGCTCGAGCTTGCCCTGGCGAATCAGGTTGGCTGCCGCCGAAGTGTTGATCAAGATCTCGAGCGCGGCGACGCGGCCCTTGCCGTCCTTGCGTTTCAGCAGCTGCTGCGAGACCACTCCGCGCAGGGACGTGGACAGCATGTTGCGGACGTGGTCCTGCTTATCGGAGGGGAAGATGTTGACGACGCGGTCGATCGTGGCGGCCGCACCGTTCGTGTGCAGCGTACCCATGACGAGCACGCCCATCTCTGCGGCCGTCATCGCGATGCTCATCGTCTCGAGGTCGCGGAGCTCGCCCACGAGGATCGCGTCGGGATCCTCGCGCAAGGCGGAGTGCAGCGCGTCCGCGAACGACGGGCTGTGCACGCCGATCTCGCGCTGGCTCATCAGGCACAACTTGCGTTGATGCACGAACTCGATCGGATCTTCGATGGTGAGGATGTGGCCTTTGACCTTGCTGTTGATCGCGTCGATTACGCCCGCGAGCGTCGTCGACTTGCCTGAGCCGGTTTTGCCGGTTACCAGGATCAGTCCGCGCGTCGCCGTTGCGAGCTCGTGCAATGCCTTCGGCATCTTCAGCTCTTCCAGCGTCAACGCCTTCGATGGAATGCCCCGGAACACGGCGCCGATGCCGTTCAGGTGCCGGAATACGTTCACGCGAAACCGCGCCAGGTCGGCGATTGAGTGCGCGAAGTCCGCCGAGTCGTGCACGTCGAACTGATGGAGCGACGCCTCGCTCATGATGCCGAAGAGCTCGGCCTTCAGCTCCTCGGGGTCGAGGCGATTGTTGTCGAGCGTGATCAAGTCGCCGTGCACGCGCATGCGCGGCGGATCGCCCGCGACCACATGGAGGTCCGAGCCTTTGCGCATGTGCATGCTGCGCAGGAAATCGTCGATCAATGACATCGCTAGACTCTCCCGTCAGCCGACGCCGACGTTGCTCGGGAGCACCGTCGTATCGGTGACGAAGCGTTCGAACTTCTTGCGGTCGTTCGCGTATCGATACGCATCGTCGGGATCGACGAGTTTCTTGTTGATCGCTTCGAGCAGCGCCTGATCCATCAGTTGCATGCCGGCGTCCTTGCCCGTTTGGAGCTGCGCCGGAATCTGGTGAGTCTGCTCGGTCATGATCAGCTTCGCGATCGCGCGGTTCATCACCATCACCTCCACGACCGCCCGGCGGCCGCGCTGGTCTGGCGTTTTCACGAGGTTCTGCGTGATGACCGCGTGCAGGCTGTGCGCGAGGAAGCTCTTCGTTTGCTCCCGCTGATCCGCCGGCAGTGCGTCGATGATGCGGTCGATGGATTTCACCGCGCTCGTGGTGTGCAGCGTGCCGAGCACGAGGTGGCCCGTTTCCGCCGCCGTCATGGCCATGCTGATGGTCTCGCCGTCACGCAGCTCGCCGACGAGGATCACGTCGGGGTCTTCACGCAAGCTGGCACGCACGCCTTCCGCGAAGCTCGGGATGTGCGTACCGAGCTCGCGCTGGATCACCTGCGAGCGTTTGCTGCTGTGCACGAATTCGATCGGATCCTCGAGGCTGATGATGTTCGACGTACTCGTGGTATTGATGTGGTCGATCATCGCCGCGAGCGTGGTCGATTTGCCCGTGCCCGTCGATCCCGTCACGAGCACCATGCCCTGATGCAGATCGCAGAATGACGCGATGATCGGCGGAAGCGAGAGACTCTCGAGAGTCGGTGTCTGGCTCGGGATGTTCCGGAAGGTCGCGCCGATGCCGGTGGCCTTGCGAAACACGTTCACGCGGAAACGCCCGCCCTCGGCGCTGACGTACGAGAAGTCGAGGTCGTTGCCCTTGTGGAATCGCTCTTTCTGCGACGTGCTCAGGATCTCGTCGACGTAGCCATCGAGCTCGGTGTCGCCGAGGTCGCGGAACTTGATAGGCATCAAGTCGCCATGCAGCCGCAGCATCGGCGGTATGCCGACGGCGAGGTGTATGTCGGAGCAGCCCTGGGCGAGGCCGAGCTTCAGGAATGCGTCGATACGGGCCATCGCTGCCTCATTGTATGTTCTGGGCCGCCGCAACTAAGGCAGAGCGCATTTCTTCCATCGAGGCGTAGCGTTTCGCCTTGTCCACTTGCATGGTCTTGCTCACGACGTTGCTGAGCTCCCGCGGAATCGACGTGTTCGCTTCGTGGAGCGCCTGCGCCTTGCCCTGCACGTGCTGGTACATGACCGACATGTGGTCGCCGCGGCTATAAGGAGGGGTGCCCGCGAGCATTTCGTACATGATCACGCCCAGGCTGTAGATGTCTGCGCGTTCGTCGACCTTCTTGCCGAGGATCTGCTCCGGCGCCATGTATTTCGGCGAGCCGATCACGTAGCCCGTCTTGGTGAGCTGCGTGTCGCCGCTCTTGGCTGCTGCGGCGACGCCGAAGTCCACGATCTTGAGGAGGCCGGTGTCGTTGATCAGGATGTTCGCCGGCTTGAGGTCGCGGTGAATGATCCCCTGTTGGTGCGCGACACTCATACCGATGCAGATGTCGCTTGCGTAGGCGACGGCCTTCTCGGGACGCATGGGCTTCTCGCTGGCGATCTCCGCACCGAGCGTATGCGAGGGGAAGTATTCCATCGAGATCGCGTAGCTGCCGCCGACGTACAGGAAGTCGTAGATGCGGATGACGTTCTTGTGCGTGATTCGGCGCGAGTAACGCAGCTCGTGCACGAAGCGCTTCAACATTTCCTCGTCGGACGCTACGTTCGCGTTCAAGAACTTCAGGATCAGGCGCTCCTCGACGACGGTGTCTTCGACGAGCACGACGGTGCCGAACGCGCCCTTGCCGATCTTCTGAATGTACTTGTAGCGGCCCTCGATCATGTCCCCCGAGTTGAGCGCGTTGAGGTCGAACGACGGAGCTTCGGGCGCCGGTGCAGCGGGCTGCTCGGACTCGGGGCCTTCGACGAGCAGCGTGCGGGCCGTCGACGTTGCCGCGGTCGACGGTGGCGGCGGCGCTGGCGGGGGCGGAGCGGTCGCCCTCGAAGACTGTGCGCGCGCGGTTTGTGACATCGGCGTCGGGGGCGGAGTGGCAGTGCTGGTGAGGTTCGCCGTGGCCGTGAATCGGCCGCTCGGCGAGACCCGGCCGTCGAGCTTCTGCAGCGCCTTCGTCACGGCGCGCAGCACCGTTTCCTCGGCGCCGACCGCGGCCTGCTGAATGTATGGCCGTACCGCCTCGCCCTGCTGCTCGCCCGCGAGTTGCGCGACCGCTCCGATCGCCGCGATACGCACCTCCTTCTCGGGCCGCTGGAGGAACGGGAGGACCTTGTCGAGGACCTTGAACGTGCCGAGCTTGCCGACTGCCGCGAGCGCGACCGGCAGCGAGCGGTTGTTGCGGGCGATCATCTCGAACAGGGCGGGCAGGGCCTTCGCGTCGCCGATCTCCGCGAGCGCATCGGCCGCCCGCTCGCTGACCCACCAGTCCCCGTCCTTCGTCGCTTCGATCAGCTTGTCCACGGAACGTTTGTCGCGGCAGGTGACCAGGATCTCGATCGCGGCGCGCCGAATGTTCTCGTCCTTGTCTTTGATGAGCTCGAGCACGGCGTCCACGACCCGCTGGCCGCCGATGCGTGCCAGGGCGTCCGAGGCGCGCGAGCGCACCCACCAGTCCTCGTCCGCGACCGCTTCGAGCAGAAACTTGATGCTGTGGGTCGTGCCGATCTCGTTCAGGATCTCGACGGCGGCGCGCCGGCTGAACTCGTTCTCGGCCTTCAGGGCCGGTATCAAGTGCTTCGCGGTCTCCGGGTCGTTGGCCTGGACGATGACATCGACGGCCTTGTTCATGACGTCGATGTCGGGATCGAGTAAGAGAGCCGCGATCATCGCGATATCGACAGCGGACTTGGACCGGGCGATGCCCGAGAGCGCCGCTTGGCGTACGAGCTTGTTGCTATCCCGGAGCTGCTCTTGGAGCGCCTTGCTCACGTCGGGCCGGTCGAAGCGAGCGAGGACGTTGATCAGGTGCATCTTGACGACCGGGTCCTTGCCGTCCATGCGGGTCATCAGGTCCGGCACGAGCTCCTCGGTGACGATCTCGTCGATGAGCTTGAAAACCGCCGCCTTCTCGCTCGGCTGCAAGTAGTAGATTTGGCCGAGCAGTTGGCGGATGTTGAGCCGGTCCTTGTGGGCGTTGAGCACTTCGATGATCGCGGCCTTCGAGTACTCGTCCTCGCCCAGCAAGTCCACGAGGCGGTTGACGTTGTATTTCTTGTTGGTAGAAAGCGCCCAGGCGGTGCCCGAGACGGTTCGCGGGTCGGAGTCGGCCAGCCCGCGCGTGATCGAAGGCAGGGTCTTTTCGGTGATCAGGCTGCTCAATAGCTCGACGTATTCGACGGTCTGGCGCTTGTCCGCCGAGGCGAGGGCCTCGAGGATCTTCGGCACGGCCCCATTGCCGAGCTTGCCAAGCTTCTCGAAAGCCTTTTTGGCGATCGGGGAGGTCGGATCGGCCTCCTCACGGATCTGCGAAATCAGCCGATCAGCTTGGATTGAAGTTAGGAAATTCATCGGCCTCGGGAAACGATCCGGAAGCGTTGCCTCGTAGCGGAAAGAGGTACCCAACGAACCAGCGTCTCGGCTGCGTCGAGCAGCCGAGGATCAAACATAATGGAACTCCGACTGGCGGCAATTATGCCACACGGTTTTCGTGAAAACGTAACGCAGATCACAGGTTTGTAGCGCTCGCGCGGGGCAGGCGAGGCACGTGCGTTAGGTTACAATCCCAGCCTTCTCCAGCCTTCCTAAGAAGATGCCCGAGCTCACCGACGCGTTGCTCACAGAGCACCTCCGCACGTTCTTGGTCCCCCAAACGGGGCGGCCGCTCGGTACCGCCGGTACCGTCATCGCCGTCACGCCGGCGGGGGCGGGTGGTTGGCGGGTTTCGATCACTTGCGGCTACCCGATGGCTCAGAGCGCGGCGGATTTCGTCGACGCGCTTGCGACACATTGTCGCGACCTGCCCGGCGGCGCGGCCGTGGAGTTCAAGGTCGACAGCGCAATCGTCGCGCATGCCGTGCAACACGGCCTCAAGCCGCTGCCGGGCGTCCACAACCTGATCGCGGTCGCGTCGGGTAAAGGCGGCGTAGGTAAGTCGACGGTGGCGGTGAACATCGCGCTTGCTCTCGCTCAGGAAGGCGCCCGCGTTGGAATTCTCGACGCGGACATCTACGGCCCGAGCCAACCGCGGATGCTCGGGCTCATTGGGAAGCGCCCCGAGACGCGCGACGGCAAGACGCTCGAGCCGCTGAAGGCGCACGGCCTCGAGGCGATGTCGATCGGGTTCCTCGTCGACGAGCAGCAGCCAATGGCCTGGCGCGGTCCGATGGTCACGTCGGCCTTGAATCAGCTGCTGACCCAGACACGGTGGGGCGACCTCGACTACCTCATCGTCGACATGCCGCCCGGAACCGGAGACATCCAGCTCACGCTGGCGCAGCGCGTGCCCGTGAGCGGCGTCGTGATCGTCACCACCCCGCAGGACATCGCGCTCGCGGACGCGCGCAAGGGCCTCGAGATGTTCCAGAAGGTCCATGTCCCGGTGCTCGGCGTCGTCGAGAACATGAGCATCCACGTTTGCACGAACTGTGGCCATGAGGAGCACATCTTCGGCGAGCACGGCGGCCGCGGTTTGAGTGAGCAGTACGGCGTCCCGCTGCTCGGTGCATTGCCGCTCGATAAGCGGATCCGGCAGGAGACGGACGAAGGCAAGCCGACGGTGGCGGCCGATCCGCGCGGGCCGCTCGCCCTCAGGTTTCGGGAAGTCGCCCTGCGGGCCGTCGGGGAGCTCGCGGCGCGCACGAAGGACTACAGCCGGTTGTTCCCGAACATCACGGTCGAGGAGGATTGATGAGCGTCAAGTCGGACCGCTGGATCCGGCGCATGGTCGCCGATCACAAGATGATCGAGCCGTTCGAGCCCGATCAGGTCCGTCAGGTCGAAGGGCACCGGGTGATCTCCTACGGCACATCGAGCTACGGCTACGACGTGCGCTGCGCACCGGAATTCAAGATCTTCACGAATATCAATTCCGCTATCGTCGACCCGAAAGCGTTCGACGAGTCGAGCTTCGTCGACATGACGGCGGAGGTCTGCATCATTCCGCCGAACTCCTTCGCGCTTGCGCGGACGGTCGAGTATTTTCGGATCCCGCGCCAGGTGCTCACCATCTGCGTGGGCAAGTCGACGTACGCGCGCTGCGGCATCATCGTGAATGTGACTCCGCTCGAACCCGAGTGGGAGGGCCACGTGACGCTCGAGTTCTCGAACACGACGACCTTGCCCGCGAAGATCTATGCGAACGAAGGCATCGCCCAGATGATCTTCTTCGAGTCCGACGAGGTGTGCGCGACGAGCTACGCGGATCGCGGCGGCAAGTACCAGGGCCAGCGCGGCGTAACGCTGCCGAAGACCTGAGCCAGCGCTACTTTTTTTCGAGCCCCGTCTGCGACGTGAGGCTGAACGCGGTCTGAACCTCGCCTTCCTTGCTTTGCTCGATGCGGACAGGCAAGTAGCTCAGCGCCGGCGCGAACCAAAACCCGGTGCTCCGCGAGGAGCCCTCGCGATGCATCGTGATCGAGCGCGTGGCCAGCGGGCCGATGCCGGTGGGCGTCGTCGTGTCGCCGTTGTCTGTGAACACGTAACGTTGGCTCGCGTCTTCGCCCGCGAGGCGGTAGTCGCCTGGCCGCTGCGAGACGATCATGTCGCGCATCACTGCGACTTGCATGCTGCCGCGGTCGAGCGAGCGATCGTCGAGAGCTACTTCGCGGCGCGAGCCGTCGCCGCTCACGATCGCGACGCTGCGATGCCAGTCGAATTCGATGTGCCGGTTGTCTTCGCCCTTCCGGCTGCCGTCCTCGGACCAGAATTCGATCGGCCGGATCCGGCCGTCCACGACGCGGAAGTGACTGCGTTCGACCACGGGATTCGGCCTAGCGAGCTTCAGGAGCCCTTTGGCGACGGTGTTGGAGGTGAACTCGTAGGTGTCGCTCTTCGCGTCGTAGGTCACTTTGAACTCGCACGTGCCGAGACTCTTGCCTTTGTATTCGACTTCGTAGACGGCGGAGTAGGTCGGGATCGAAGCATCGGCCGCCGTCGCGCTGCCACTCGCGGCGAAGGTCATGAGGCTCGCGGCGGCGTACTGCACCCAATCCGTCGTAGTCTTGCCTCGCGCTGTCATGCGTCGCCCTCCAAGATCACCGGTTTCGGCAGAGGCTTGCCGTCAAGCATGACTGCTCCGTGCTCGACCCTCAAGCGCCCGGAAACGAACCAATCGACGGCGCGGGGCAAGATTATGTGCTCACCCAAGTGGACGCGCGCGGCGAGAGAGTCCGGCGTGTCTTCGGGGCGCACTGCGATCCGATATTGGATCACCGCCGGCCCTGCATCGAGGTCGGCCGTAACGAAGTGCACGGTCGCGCCGTGCGTGCGGTCGCCGTCGTCGAGCACGCGCTGGTGAGTGTCGAGGCCCGGATATTTCGGCAGCAGCGAAGGATGGATGTTGAGCATCCGCCCCGCGAAGCGTGCGACGAGTTGCGGTGTGAAGACCCGCATGAAACCAGCGAGCACGACCAGGTCGGGCGAGTGCTTCGCGAGCTCGATCGCGAGCGCTTCGTCGTAGACGGAGCGCTCGGCGCCGCGTTGCGCCGGCAGATGCACGGCTGGAATGCCCGCACTTCTTGCGCGTTCGAGTCCGCGCGCCGCGCCGCGGTTGCTCACCACGACTACGATCTCGCCCGCGATCGCATGCTCGCGGGTCGCGTCGATCAGGGCCTGGAGATTGCTCCCTTCGCCCGAGATGAGCACGGCGATACGGCCCCGCGCGCTCAAACAATCGTTACCATGGCTTCAGAGTCGCGTACAGCCGACTTCGTGTGTGTTGTTCCGTGCAAGCCATCGATGAGTTTTGCCGTCGTGGCCGCGAGCGCTTGATGACGAGAGTTGCCGGTATAATAAGCGACCTCCAGCGATCGTGGGCAGGAACGGCGATGGCGTTACAGCTAATCTCGGCGTTACGGATGTTGAGCCGCCGGTTGGCGTTCGTGCTCGCGCCACTGCTGTGCGCCGCCACCGCGCTCGCCGCTACCTTTCCGAATCTCTATCGCGTCACCGTGCTGCCCGACGCGGCAGCGCAGGACCCGCGCGCGGCCGCCGAGAAGGCCGCTTTTGCGCGCCTGCTCGTGCGCGTCACCGGCAATCGAGCGGCAGCGACCGATCCGCAGCTGCTGCCGTTGATCGAGGACGCGCGTGGCTACGAGAGCTCTTACGGGCTGGACCGCCAGGGGCGGCCGCAAGTGGGGTTCTTCGCGGCGCGAGTCGATCAGGCGCTCACCGCGCTGAATTACCCCGTCTGCGGCGCGGAACGGCCGCTCACACTGATCTGGGTCGCTGTCGACGACGGCGCCGGGGGGCGCGGCATGCTCTCCGCCAACGACCTCGCGACCGATCTCGCTCCCGCGACGGTCGAGCTGCTGACCACGATTCGTACGCAGCTCGTCGCAGTCTCCGACGAGCGGGGCCTGCCGATCACGCTGCCGCTACTGGATCTCGAAGACTTGAACGCGGTGACCTTCACGGACGTTTGGGGCGGATTCGAAGATCGTGTCGGCCTCGCGTCGGTTCGCTATCGCGCCGACGCCGTGTTGATCGGCCGCGTTCGGCCGGGTGTACTCGGTCATGACGTGGAGTGGTTGCTTCTGAGGGACGGCGTTCGGCAGTCGATCTCCGGGACCGGACTGCGCGACGGCGTCGATGCGGTAGCCGATCTATTCTCCGCGGAGCTCTGCACGGTCGGCGGTGCGAGCTTGGCGCGCCTCACCGTGCTCGACGTCGCCACGTCGGCGGACTACGGTCGGGTGTTGAGCTACCTCGAGACGCTGAGCGTGCTGCAAAGCGTCGACGTCGATAGCCTCGAAGACGGTGTGCTGAGCTTGCACGTCGCGGCGCGCGGGGATGCTCGCGTGATCGAGCGCGTGCTCGCCCTGGGCGGCGTCTTGAGCCCGGACGGCAGTCCCGGTCCCGCCGGGGGCGCCGCGCCGCTCGTGTTCCGCCTCGCGCGCGGCGCCACGCCGCGATGAGCTGGCGCTGGCTGCCGAACGCGATCTGCATCGCCCGGATGCTGTTGGTCGCGCCGTTGGTGATGCTGCTCGTGCTCAAGAACTACACCGCCGCGCTCGGGCTCCTCGTGATCGCGGGGTTGTCGGACGGGCTCGACGGCTACCTTGCGAAGACTTTCGATTGGCGCACTCGGCTCGGCGGATTGCTCGATCCCGCGGCGGATAAGCTCCTGCTCGTGAGCGTCTTCGTTGCGTTGACCTACAACGGGATCGTGCCCATCGCCCTGACCGGCGTCGTGATCGGCCGCGACGTTGTCATCGTCCTCGGGGCGATCGGCTATCAGCTGCTGATCGCACCGGTCACCGGCGAGCCCGCCGCGATCAGCAAGCTCAATACGGCGTGCCAGCTCGGCTACGTCTTCTTCACGATCACGAATGCGGCGTTCGGCGCGCCGCCGAGGATCTCACTGCTCGTTCTCGGCGCGGCCGTGGTTTTCACGAGTGTCGTAAGCGGCCTCAACTACGTGCTGCGTTGGGGCACGCGCGCATGGCGCGTCGCGCACGACGCGTCGTAGGCGCCTGAATGGGCCAGCTGCCGCTTGCGCTCCGGCTCGCAGATCACGCGCGCTTCGAAACCTACGTCGCGGGTACGAACTCGGCCGCAGTCGCGCACGTCCGTGCCGTCGCGGCCAACGGCGCGGACGCGCTCTGGATTTCCGGTCCCGCGGGGAGCGGCAAGACGCATCTGCTCCAAGCCGCGTGCCGCGACGCGGCGCTAGCCGGCAGGCGCGCGATGTACGTGCCGCTCGACGACCTGGTTGCGGAGCCAGCGCTGCTCGCCGGGCTCGAGAGCGTCGACCTGGTAGCGCTCGATTGCGTCGAACGCGTCGCCGGCGACGCGGCGTGGGAGCGGCAGCTGTTCCTGTTGTTCAACGAGATCGGGGCGCGGCGCGGCGGCTTGCTGCTCGCCGCGCGTCCCGCCGCTGGCGCCGCCGGCATCGCCATGCCCGATCTCGCGTCGCGCGCCGCCGGCGCCGTGAGCTATCGGCTGCAGCCGCTCGCGGACGAGGACCGCCTCGAGGCGCTGCTCGCGCACGCGGCCGCCCGCGGACTCGAGCTCGAGCGCGGCGCCGCGGAGTACCTGCTCCATCGCGTCGATCGCAACCTCATGGGTTTGAGTCGCTGGCTCGATCGGCTCGACCAGGCGTCGCTGATCGAGCAGCGCAAGCTCACGATTCCGTTCATTCGGCGCTTGCTGGCCGCCGGCTCCGCGAGCGGCGAATGATCGCGAGCAACATGCCGAGCTCCAGCACGGCCGCCAAGAGGACGACGCTCGCTAGGTGGGCGGCTCCCAGCGTCGCGACGACCTCGATGCTTGCACCGCCCGCATAGAGCACGAGGAGGAGCGCGACCCACGGCCGAGCGCGCGGCGCTGTCGCGAGCCCGTGTAGCGTCGCGAGCAAAGGTGCGGCCGCGAGTATCGCGAGCCCCGATCCGGCTAGCGGCGAGCTCACGAAGGAAAAGGCGAGCGCCGCGACGGCGAGTGCGAGCACCGTGTGGCAAACGAGAACGCTCGTTTCGAGCCGCGAACCTCGAGGTGAAGCCGGCACCGCAGGCGTCAACGCCGCGCCGCGAGCTGTAGCGCAATCCGTGCCACGCGCGCGCCGAGGGCCTTCGCGACATCGGCTTCGTCCTTGGAGAGCGCGGTATTCCACGACGTTGCGAGATGCGTTGCGCCGTACGGCGATCCCCCCGTCCGAGTCTCGAACAACGCCGCCTCGGTGTACGGCACGCCGACGAGTAGCATCCCGTGATGCAGCAGCGGCAGCATCATGCTGAGCAGCGTGCTTTCTTGGCCGCCGTGGGCCGAGGAAGACGCCGTAAACACGCCGGCGGGTTTGTCGACGAGCTTGCCCGCGAGCCATAGCTCGCTCGTCGAGTCGAGAAACTGCTTGAGAGGCGCGGCCATGTTGCCGAAACGCGTTGGGCTCCCGAGCAACAGGCCGTCGGTTTCGACGAGATCGGCCAGCTCGGCGTAGGGCGGCCCCTCCGCAGGCACCGGAGGCTCATTGGGCAGCTCGCTCGAGGCGGTCATTGGAACGACAGGCGGGTACCGTGCGGACGCGAGCGATCCCACCGGCGCTTTCGACGCCGCGCGCGGCCTGGCGGGCGAGCGCGCCCGTGCGGCCGCCGCGCGAGTAGTACAAGACCAATATGGTCGCCGAGGTCACAGGAGCTCCAACACGCGCTCGGGCGGGCGCCCGATCACAGCGCGGTCGGCGCTTTCGAAGATCGGGCGCTGCAGCAGGCGTGGTTGCGCAACGAGTAGATCGATCAGCTCATCGTCGCTGACACCGCAGCCGGCCGCGACGGCGGCCCGATACTCCGGCTCGTCGGTGCGCACCATCGCGAGCGCGGGCAGCGCGAGCTTGCGAAGCAGGCCTTCGAGGTCCCGACGGGTTGGAGGCGAGGCGAGGTACTCGATGACCTCGATCTCGGTGCCGCGCTCGGTCAAGAGCGCGAGCGCGCCGCGCGATTTGCTGCACCGAGGGTTGTGGTAGATTCTAGGTTTCATTTGTATAATATTGTATTAATTGAGTTTTCTGCGTGGCTAGCGCACGGGTTTTCGGGGCGGTGCGAGTGCCCAGTGTAGGAACGTCGCGAGCTGCTTGCCAGACGAGCGCCGGGGGCTCGAGCTCGCCTTGACGCCTCGCCGCGCCCCTTGTTACGGTTCGGGCCATCCCGGATCCCACAATAACAAGAGAATCCCCGTGCTCCGTGTCCTGTCCCTGCTCGCCGCCGTCGTCGCTGTCGCCGCGTGCGTCACAGCGCCGCCGGTCCAAGAGATGAGCGATGCGCGTCAAGCGATCAGCGCGGCTGTCGAGGCCGACGCGTCCCGTTTCGCGCCGGAATCGCTCGGCGACGCGCGGCGTTTCCTCGAGGAGGCGGAGCAGCAGATCCAGCAACAGTCTTACAGTGCGGCGCGGATGAACGCCGTGCGGGCCAAGAACCGGGCGTCACAGGCATTGCGCTCGAGCCAGGCCGCGGCGGAACCCGACCGGCGTTGACCTCACCGACGAGCTCGAGCCGCCGAGTCATCCGCTGCGTGGTCGCAGGTCGCGTCCAAGGGGTCTACTACCGAGCGGCGACTGTCGAGCGGGCCGAACGTCTCGCGCTGCGCGGTTGGGTGAGCAATTTGCCGGACGGCCGCGTTGAGGCCGTCGCGGCGGGATCGGTCGAATCGCTCACGGAGTTCGCATCGTGGCTCTGGCAAGGGCCGCCGGCCGCCCGCGTCGACAGCGTTCAGGTCGAGGAGTGGACGGGCGCCGTGCCGGAGGGGTTCACGGCGCAGCGCTGACGGCTACCCCCGGAACCACTTTGTTCGCAGCCGCTCGATCACCTTGTCTGCGTATACGCGCCGGCCGACGCTGCCGTTGTAGCGGGCGAGGCCTTTCACGAGATCGCCGCGTTCCATGTCGAGGTAGTACTTTAGGATCATGCAGCCGAGCAGGACGTTGGTATCGATCTTGAACAGCTCGTTCTTGTCCTTGTAGCCAAGCTGGGGCACCCAGAACGGCATCACTTGCATGAGGCCGAGCGCGCTCGCCCTCGAGATCGCGAAGCGGTCGAAATTGCTTTCGACGTCGATCACCGCGAGGACGAGCTCGGGTGTGACCTTCGCGTGCGTCGCATGGCGGTGCACGGTCTTCAAGATTTCGAGCCGCTCGTTCGCATCCGGTACTTGACGTGACAGCCGGCGCGACATGTCCGTGAGCCACACCTCGGCGTCGAACCGGTCCTCGAAACTATCGGCGTCCTTGATCGCGATAAGCAAGATTTCGCGCAGCTCGGGATCCGGTCCCTCGCGGGCGTCGCGCGGGCCGGCTGGCGGACTGCGCACCCGTGGCGAACACGGCGGCGAGCAGCATCAGCGATAGCGCCCGTGTGGCTCGCTTCATCAGCGTGCGCGCCGTTCGATTTGGAGGCTCGGCATAGGCGTTTAGCATGCGGCCGAGCGTGCCCCGCGGGCCGCGACGGCGGTCACAAGGAATGGCGCGCGGCTCGAGTGGACGCGGCGTGAAACACGGCGCGACGAAGCGTGACGTAGGCGCGCCGAGGGCGAGCGGGGAGTCGAGTGCTTCGAGTTCATCCAATCCCACGCGATTAAGACGCTGCGATTGTAGTCGCGGCCTGCGCCGGCGGCCAACGGCGTCGCGACTTTGCGTTGTATTTGCGTCAGCGGCGGGATTCCCGCAGCATTTCACGGAGTTCGAGAGGGATCGTTCATAGTGGACGCCGGCCGGCCGACCAACACGCGACGCAAGGGGATCTACCTCTTGCCGAATCTGTTGACGACGGGCGCACTGTTCGCGGGCTTCTATTCCGTCGTCGCGGCCATCGATGGCAACTTTCCGTTGGCCGCGTGGGCGATCTTCGCTGCGATGTTCCTCGATGGCTTGGACGGACGAGTCGCGCGGCTCACGAGCACCTCGAGCGAATTCGGCAAGGAGTACGACAGCCTCTCGGACATGGTGTCATTCGGGCTCGCGCCGGCGATCGTGACTTACCAATGGGGTGTCGAGCGGCTCGCCGAGTACGGCGCGGTCTGGGGCCGGCTCGGCTGGGTCGCCGCATTTCTTTACTGCGCCGCAGCCGCTTTTCGACTTGCGCGCTTCAACACGAACGTCGGGCAGGATCGCCGATTCTTTCAGGGCTTGCCGAGCCCGCCCGCGGCTGCGGGTGTGGCCTCCATGGTGTGGCTCGCGACTCACTACCAAATCGAAGGGCTCATCGCGCTCGTTGCAGGCGTCACCGTCACCGCCGTCGCGGGCTTGCTGATGATGTCGCGGTTCGCGTATGTGAGCTTCAAGGACGTCAGCGCGGGAAAAAGAGTGCGGTTTGCGAACCTGCTGCTGATCCCGCTGGTCATCATCGTGATCGCGATCGAGCCGCAAGTAACGATCTTCATCCTGTTCCTGATTTACGCGTCGTCGGGCCCCGTCGGCTGGCTGTGGCATCGGCGGCGCATCAAGCGCTCGGTTACGCCACCCGCATGAGCGCTCGGCAGCAGCGCTACCTCGCGGAGATCGGTATCCCCGTGTACAAGTTGCGACGGGCGCCGGAAGCCGCCATTCCGCAGCCATCTGCGCCGCCTGCTTTGGCAATCGAAGCGGCGTCGCTCGTTGCTACGCCGAGCGCCGGCGTCGGACGCGACGACGTCTGGGAGGCTCTCGCGGCAGAGGTGCGTGCCTGCACGCGCTGCGGGCTGCATCGGAGCCGCACGCAAACCGTATTCGGCGTCGGCCGACGCGACGCCGAGCTGCTCGTGATCGGCGAGGCGCCGGGCGCGGACGAGGATCGGCAAGGCGAGCCATTCGTCGGGCGCGCGGGGCAGCTCCTAAACGAGATGCTGCGCGCGATCGGGCTGCCGCGCTCGGAAGTTTACATTGCGAACATTCTCAAATGCCGCCCCCCGGGGAATCGCGACCCGCAGCCGGAGGAGGCTGCCTCGTGCACCCCCTACCTGTCGCAGCAAATCGGGCTCGTGCAGCCACGCGCAATCCTCGCTGTCGGCCGCATCGCGGCACAGTGGTTGTTGCAGACGGATTCCCCCATCGGTAGGCTGCGAGGTCGAGTTTTCCAATACGGCGAATCGGCAACGCCGCTGATCGTCACGTATCACCCGGCCTATCTCCTGCGCAGCCCGATGGAGAAAGCCAAGGCTTGGACCGATCTGTGCTTGGTCAAGGATCTCTTGCTTAAAGCCCGATGAGCGCCGCAGTCGATCCGCGCACCGAGATTCGCTTGATGCAGCCGTCTGACCTGAAGTCGGTGGCCGTCGTCGAGCGCTCTGCCTACGCGTATCCGTGGAGCCTCGGAATCTTTCGCGACTGCCTGCTCGCGGGCTACTACTGCCTCGTGCTCGACGTCGGTAACAGCGTGACGGGTTACGGGATCATGTCGATCGCGGCGGCGGAGGCTCATCTCCTGAATCTGTGCGTCCATCCGGAGGCGCAGCATGTGGGCTATGGCAGGCGGCTCTTGAACGCGCTACTCGTCAAAGCCGAGGAGACGGACGTAGACAAGGTATTTCTCGAGGTACGGCCGTCCAACGAGATCGCGCTGCGCCTCTACTATTCCGTCGGCTTCGAGCAAATCGGGATCCGTCCGGCCTACTATCAGGCCGAGCGCGGCCGCGAAGACGCGGTGATCCTCGCAGCGAATCTCCGTTCGTCGCGCTGACGAACTCACTGTTCCTCCGATGAACGAGCACCTGAAAAGGCGAACGTTTGCGATCATTTCGCATCCGGATGCGGGCAAGACCACGCTGACGGAGAAGCTGCTCTTGTTCGGCGGCGCGATCCAAATGGCCGGTGCGGTGAAGGGACGCAAAGCGACCAGGCACGCGACGTCGGACTGGATGCGGCTCGAGCAAGAGCGCGGCATCTCGGTGACGTCGTCGGTGATGCAGTTCCCGTACGGCGGGGCGCTCATCAATCTGCTCGATACCCCGGGGCATGAGGACTTCTCCGAGGACACCTATCGGACGCTCACGGCGGTCGATAGCGCGTTGATGGTGATCGACGCCGCGAAAGGCGTCGAGGCACGGACGATCAAGCTCATGGAGGTGTGCCGACTGCGCACCACGCCGATCATCAGCTTCGTGAACAAGCTCGACCGCGATGGCCGCGAGCCCATCGAGTTGCTCGACGACATCGAAAGTGTGCTGAACATCGTGTGCACGCCGATGACTTGGCCGATCGGGATGGGGCGCGAGTTTCGCGGCATCTATCATCTCGCCGAGGACTGCGCTTATCTGTACCAGAATCGCGACGGCAGCCGGCTGCCCGACGTGAGGCGCGTGCCGGGGCTCGCGGGTGCGGAGCTCGCGACCGCGCTGGGCGACACCGCGATCGCGGCGCTCCGCGAGTCGATCGAGCTCGTGCGCGGCGCCACGCCGGAGTTCGACCACGCGTCGTATCTCGAAGGCAAGCAGACGCCCGTGTACTTCGGCGCCGCGATTCACAACTACGGTATCAAGGAGCTGCTCGACGCATTCGTGGACTTTGCGCCGCCGCCGCAGCCGCGGTCGACCGACGCCCGAGTGGTCCTGCCGGGTGAGGATCCGTTCAGCGGCTTCGTTTTCAAGATCCAGGCGAACATGGATCCGGCTCACCGCGACCGCATCGCATTCATGCGCGTCTGCTCCGGCGCGTATACGCCTGGAATGCGGCTCTATCACACGCGTTTGAAACGCGAAGTGCGCGTCGGGGACGCAATCACGTTCATGGCCGCAGATCGCCAACATGTGGACGAGGCATACGCGGGCGACATCATCGGTCTGCACAACCACGGCACCATCAACATCGGCGACAGTTTCACGCAGGGCGAGGGGCTCGTGTTCACGGGCATCCCGAGCTTCGCGCCCGAGCTGTTTCGGCGCGCGGTGCTGAGAGACCCGCTGAAGCTCAAAGCGCTCCAAAAGGGGCTCGCACAGCTGTGCGAGGAGGGCGCAACGCAGCTGTTTCGCCCGCAGCTCGGTAACGATCTGATTCTCGGTGCGATCGGGCCTTTGCAGTTCGAGGTCGCGTCGTTCCGGCTACGCGATGAGTACGGCGTCGACTGCGCGTTCGAATCCGTGGGCATCGTCGCGGCTCGATGGTTTCGCGGCGATGATCGGACGCAGGTCGACGAGTTCACGAAGAAGCTCGCCGCGAATGTCGCGAAGGATCATTCCGGCGAGCTCGTATACCTGGCGCCGAGCACTGTCAGCCTGACGCTCACCGAGGAACGGTGGCCCAAGATTCGATTTTTCGCGACGCGCGAGCACGCGACCGCCGCCTGAAGGCGCGAGGCCCGACGAGCAACCGGGGTCGCAGCGCTCACGCGCGAGCGGGCCGGAACTGCGCGACCCGCGTCTTGAGCTCCGCGAGCGCGGCGCGATCCGAGTCCGGCTCGTAGCGCGCGCGCAGATAGGCCGCGGTGATCGCGCCGATCTCGGCGGCTGCTTGCGGCAAGCCGCGTTGCGCGCGCGTCGCATATGCGAGAGGCGCTTCGCCAGTCGCGGGCGGTGCGACCGCGTGTCTCGCGAGCCGCCGCGCGAACACCCCGAACGCGCGTGATGCCGGATCGAGCGGAGTTCTCCGCTGTTGGCGCCACGCAAGATATAGGCTCAGCGCGAGCGAGGCCGCCAAGGTTGCGCCAACGGACAATGCGAGGAGCTTCGGCCAGCGATCGCTGCGCCGCGCGCCGTCGAGGCCGAGCGCGTCGAGCAACGCGCGCTGCACGTCAGGCCCATAGCCCACGATCCAGTCGTTCCAATAGGTCGCCGCCGCGTCCCACGCGAGCAGCGCGCGGCGCACCCATGCGATTCGACCGAGCGCACTCCCAGGAACGCGGTCACCTTCGAGAGCGCTCCGCCATGAGCCGAGCGCGACGCGCTCCGGCGCAACGGCGGAGACGGGATCGACGCGCACCCAGCCCTCGTTCGCGAGCCACACTTCGGTCCACGCGTGCGCGTCCGACTGGCGGATGATGTAGTAGTCAGCCAGCGAGTTGAGCTCGCCGCCTTGGTACCCGGTCACGACCCGGGCCGGAATTCCCGCCGCGCGCATCATGACGGTGAAGGCCGAGGCGTAGTGCTCGCAGAAGCCTTCGCGCGTCTCGAAGAGAAATTCGTCTACGGGTTGTGCTCCGAGCGCCGGCGGCGTCAGCGTATAGAAGAAGGGCTGCGAGCGAAGGTAGTCCATCGCGCGCTCGATGACGTGCAGCGGTGCCGGATCTTCCGCCAGCCAACCGCGGACGAGCTCGCGCGTGCGCGGGCTGCTGTCGGCGGGGAGGTCGCGGAACGTCTCGCGCTGGTCGTCCGTCAGGGGCTCGCGCGCACTGAACATCGTGTACGAGGTCACGCGGTACTCGACTCGCCCGGGCCGCGCTCGGTCGCCGAACAATCTGAGCTGATAGTCGCTGCCCATTCCTAGGGTTCGCTCAGGGGACCAGCTCTGCGGCATGTCGAGAGCGAATGCCCAATTGCGGCCGCGCGGCTCGAGCATCACGCGATACTCGGTCGGCTCGCCGCTGAACTCGGTCGTGTTGGCGACGCGAGCCCCGCGTTGTTCCCCGATGAGCCGCGACCACGTGCGGCCGTTGAACTTTGCCATTGACGGGCCGCGCCAGTAGAGGTCGCGAGTGCGCGGAACGGGTGACAGAAACTCGACGCGGAAAGCGATCTCGTCAGAGAGCGCGAGGTTCGTGATGTCGCCGGGGCTCACGGTGTCCGACAAGCCGGTCGCACCGCTGCTCGTGCTACCCGGCACCGCCCAGATCGGCCCGGGGAGACGCGGGAACAACACGAACAACACGATCATCAGCGGCAACGACTGCACGAGCAGCCGCCCGGCGAGAGCGGCAGTCGGGCGCAGGCCGAGCAGCGGGCCGCGGCGGCTCAGCTGCAGGAGCCCGATCGTCGTGAACCAGATCAAGAGCAAGAGATATGCCGCCGTCGGCAGGCTGTTTTCGGTGAGCAAGCTCGCAAACAATAGGAAATACGAAATCATGATCAACACGAGCCGATCGCGATGGCCGTTCGACTCGAGGAACTTGAGCGCGATCATCACGACGAGCAGCGCACTGCCGGCCGTAACGCCGTTGATCGTCCGATATTCGAACAGTACGGCGCAGAACGCGGCGAACGCGAGCAACAGGCGCAGCAGACGCAGCGGCACCGCCCACGCGAACGCGGCGATCGCAAGACGCCACGCGATCGCGACCGCGAGCAGCATCGGCACCCAGCGCGGGAGCGCGGACCAATGCGGCAGCGTCGCGCCGATCACGATCCCCGCGGTCCAGAACAGCCGCCGTGTTTCGACCGCGAGAGTCGCGGGCGCGGGCGTGGCGAGTCTCATCGTCGCGGCGCCTCGAACAGGGCGAGCGCGCCGAGACACGCGCCGAGGTGCTGCGGGCCGGTGCCGAGCGGCAGCACCGTGCCCGGAAGCCGGAGCCCGAAACTACGCGATTCGCCGGACGCGTCGAGGCACCAGCGCGCGAGCTGCGACAAGCGCACCTCGGCGTCCACGTCCGGTAAGGCGTCCCAATCGAGCATGCACGGCTCGCGATCGCCGCCCGCGAACTGCTTCAGCAACATCGTGTCGGTGCGCGCGTACGCCTTCCAGGCGATGCGCTGCGGCGGGTCACCGGGGGCCGCTGCGCGCAGGCCCGCAAAATCGGAGTCGCCGTGATCCGGCTTCCCCCCGAGCCCCGAGCCTGTGCTCGCAGGCAGGGGCCGCCCGGGGGGCGCGAGCTGCGGATACACGAGGCAGCGGCGAGTCCATGTGCACCCAGGTCCACGCGCGAAACAGGCCCCCGGGATGGCGCGTGGCGACGGCGAAGCGGTCGAGCTGCACCCAGCCGCGCTTTTGCGTAGGGACGGTGATCCGCAAGATCTCGTCGGCGCCGGGCGCGAGATCGACGGGACCAGCGACGTGAGCGTAGTGCGTAAGCTCGATCTCGAAACGCGGTCTGCTGCTGTCATTGCCCACGGCGAACCGAAACTCGGCCCGCTGCCCTGCGAAGACCGGGTGAGCCCCGACGAAGCTCAGCTGCGTCCCGAGAAGGTTGTTGTGGCAGTGGTGCATCAGCACGACGCCCAGGCCGGCGAGCAAGAAGGTGAGCATGAAGCCGAGGCTCGCGCCGTAGTTCAGCGAGCCGAGCAGCATCGCGAACACCATCACCGCGAAGATCGTGCCGAAGCGAGTCGGCAAGATGTAGATGCGGCGCCGTCTTAGCGCGACCGTAGGCGGATCCGTGCCTTGCCGTCGCCGTGCCCACGATGCGGCCCAACGCTCGAGCCGGCGCGTTGCGGCGAGCTGCATCGGTCAGCGTGCCGCGCGCCGCGGAGCTCGGCCCGCGGTCGTCGGAGATAGGAAGCGAGCCGAAGCGGCCTCGCGCGGTCCCATCACGGCAACGGCACGGCCGCGAGAATCGCAGCCGCGAGATCGGCATCGTGCTCGATCGAGCTGCCGTGCGCCGGTTGCAGGCGGTGCGCGGCGATTGCACCGAGCACGGCCTGGACGTCCTCCGGATGCACACCCGGGTGGCCGCTCATCAGCGCCCATGCCTGCGACGCGCGCACGAGCGCGATTCCCGCGCGTGGCGAGAGACCCGCGACGAATTCCCCGGAGTTGCGTGTGTACGCAATCAATGCCTGAACGTAGTCGAGCAGCGCCTCCGACACGTGCACCTTCGGGACTAGCTCCTGCAACCGCAGAAGTGCATCGAGCGACAGCACGGCTTCGAGCTGATCCGCCAGCGTGCGCCGTTCGCCACCCGCGAGAAGCGCGCGCTCGTCCTTGGGCTCGGGGTAACCGAGCTCGAGCTGCATCAGGAAGCGATCGAGTTGCGACTCGGGGAGCGGGAACGTACCGATTTGGTGAACGGGATTGCGCGTCGCGACGACGAAGAACGGTGCCGGTAACGTGTATGTGGTGCCGTCGGCCGTAACTTGGCGCTCTTCCATCGCTTCGAGCAAGGCGCTCTGCGCTTTCGGAGTCGCGCGGTTGATCTCATCTGCCAGCACCAGCTGCGCGAAGATCGGGCCCTTATGGAACTCGAAGCGGCCCGTATCGCGATGGAACACGGATACGCCGAGCACGTCGGCTGGCAACAGGTCGCTCGTGAACTGGATGCGCTGATACGAGAGGCCGAGTGCGCGCGCGAGCGCATGGGCGAGCGTGGTTTTCCCGACGCCCGGCAAATCCTCGATCAACAGATGTCCGCGCGCGAGCATGCAGGCGACGCCGAGCTTCAGCTGGCGGCTCTTGCCGACGATGATTCGTCCGAGTGCATCGAGGACCGGCTGGACGATTGCCGAGTGGTCCGTCGCCGCGCCGCGCGTGGTGATCAATGTCGGGGTGGCCATGGCGCGAATGTTGGCGCAAAAAAGCACGCCGCGACACCCCGGTAGGATTCATTTGTGAACCAGTCGGCAGGAAGGGGCGCTGGACGCGGCAAACGAGCGCCGGGCGTCGAACCGGTCCGCCGGCGGTTAGCCGATCTCGGCGAGGCGCGCAAGCTGCTGCTCGAGCTGCGCCGCGCGCTGGTCGAGCTCCGCGATCCGCGCGTTCTCCTTTGCAACGATTTCCGCGGGTGCGTTCGCGACAAAGTTCTGGTTGTCGAGCTTGCGGCGGCTCTTCGCGGCGTCCTCGCGGGTCTTCGCGAGCTGTTTACCCAGCCGGTCGCGCTCGCTCGCGACGTCGATCAGCCCCGCGAGCGGCACGAGGATACGCATGGCCCCGAGCAGGGCCGTGGCTGCGCCTTTGACGGACGCGCCGGACGGCACGAAGTCGATGCGTTCGAGTCCCGCGAGCTTCCTGAGATGCGCGGCGTGCCGTGCGGCACGTTCGCGATCCAAGTCGGTCGCGTCGGCGAGCTGCACCGCGAGGGCGGTCGAGCGGGGTAGGTTCGAATCCCCGCGGATCTGGCGGATGCCGACGACGAACGTCTTGAGCCATTCGATCTCGTCCTCGGCCGCAGGGTCGTGTGCGAAGTCGCCGGGTTCAGGCATGCGCTCGAGCATGATCGTGGGGCTCGTCATCGCGGTTCGCCGGCAGAGCTCGAGCCAGATTTCCTCGGTGACGAACGGGATCAACGGATGCAGCAGCTTCAGCAGGGCGCCGAGCGTGTCGACGAGCGTCACTTGCGCGCCACGGCGCAGCGCGGGATCTGCTTGTGCGTCCGTGAGCACGGCCTTCGTGAGCTCGAGGTACCAGTCACAGAGCTCGTGCCACGCGAAGTCGTAGAGCGTCTGCGCGACGAGGTCGAGTCGATAGCTCGCGAACGCTGCGTGCACCTCGCGGATCGCGTGATCCAGGCGCGAACGAATCCAGCGATCGGCGAGGCCGAGCGCGGCCGTGCCCGCTACGGCCCCGTCGAGCTGGCTCAGGACGTACGCCGATGCGTTCCACAGCTTGTTGCAGAAGCGGTGGTAACCCTCGGCGCGGCTCAAGTCGAAGCGCGCGTCGCGGCCGGTCGTCGCGAGCGACGCGAAGGTGAAGCGCAGCGCATCCGTGCCGACGCCCTCGATGCCGTTCGGGAACTCCTTGCGCGTCGCCTTCTCGATGCCAGCTTGCAGGTGCGCCTGCATGAGGCCATCGGTGCGCTTCTTGAGCAACGTCTCGAGGTCGACGCCGTCGATGAGATCGAGTGGGTCGAGGATATTGCCCTTCGACTTCGACATCTTCTGGCCGTCGTGATCGCGGACGAGGGCGTGGATGTACACCTCGCGGAACGGCACGTCGTCCATGAACTTGAGCCCCATCATGATCATCCGGGCCACCCAGAAGAAAATGATGTCGAAGCTCGTGACGAGCACGTCGGTCGGGTAGAACGTCGCGAGCGCCGGCGTCTTGTCGGGCCAGCCCATGGTCGCGAACGGCCAGAGCGCGGACGAGAACCACGTGTCGAGCACGTCGTCGTCCTGGCGCAGCGCGACTCTCGGCCCGAGCGCGTGCTTGCGCCGCGCCTCGGCCTCGTCGCGTGCGACGTAGACGTTGCCAGCGTCGTCGTACCACGCGGGTATCCGGTGTCCCCACCAGAGTTGGCGCGAGATGCACCAGTCCTGGATGTTGTGCATCCATTCGAAATACGTCTTCGTCCAGCTATCGGGTACGAAGCGGATGCGGCCTTGCTCGACGACCTCGATCGCCGGCGCAGCGAGCGGTTTCGTGCGCACGTACCACTGATCCGTGAGCATCGGCTCCACGACGACGCCGCTACGATCGCCGCGCGGAATCATCGACGTATGCTCGGTGACGCCCGCAAGCAGGCCGGCGGCCTCGAGGTCGGCGACCACTCGTTCGCGGGCCGCGGCGCGGTCGAGGCCGCGGTAGCGGGTGGGCGCGTTGTCGTTCAGCACGGCGTTGGCGTCGAAGACGCTGATCAGCGGCAGGTTGTGGCGAAGGCCGACCTCGTAGTCATTGAAGTCGTGCGCCGGCGTGATCTTCACGCAGCCCGTGCCGAACTCGGGATCGACGTACTCGTCCGCGATGATCGGGATCAACCGGTCGGTGAGCGGCAGGGCGATGGTCTTGCCGATCAAGTGACGATAGCGTTCGTCGCTCGGGATGCACGGCGACGGCCGTGTCGCCGAGCATCGTCTCGGGCCGCGTGGTTGCCACGACGAGCTCGCCGCCGTCCTTGATGGGATAGCGCAGTTGCCACAGCTTGCCCCGTTCCTCGGTGCTCAGCACCTCGAGGTCCGAAAGAGCCGTGTGCAGCACCGGATCCCAGTTCACGAGGCGCTTGCCGCGGTAGATCAAGCCCTCGTCGTGGAGCCGCACGAACACTTCGACTACGGCGCGCGACAACTGCGGGGTCCATCGTGAACGCGTCGCGGGACCAATCGACCGACGCGCCGAGACGGCGCATCTGCTGCGAGATCGTGTTGCCGGAGCGTTCCTTCCACTCCCACACGCGTTCGAGAAACTTCTCGCGCCCGAGCTCCGTGCGGCTCGTGCCCGCGCGATTCAGCTGCCGCTCGACCACCATCTGCGTCGCGATGCCTGCGTGGTCGGTGCCGGGTTGCCACAACGTCTTGCGGCCTCGCATCCGGTGATAGCGCGTTAGCGCGTCCATGATCGTGTCTTGGAGCGCATGGCCCATGTGCAGCGTGCCCGTCACGTTCGGCGGCGGAATCACGATGCAGTACGGGGCGCCGCGGCCCGACGGCGCGAAGTAGCCCGCCGCTTCCCAGCGCGCGTAGTGCTGCGACTCGATTTCTTTCGGTCGGTATTCCTTGTTCACCGGATAGCGTCCTAGCTGGGATCCTCGTCGCTTAGATGCTCGCGCAGCGTGGCATCGATGAGCTCTGGGAGCTCGCGGCGCAGCTTCGCGGTGATTTGCTCGAGAAGCGCGGCCTCCATGCCTGAAAGCGCGTTGCGCAACAGCTGCTCGGTGAGCGCGAACGCTCGCGACGCGAGCTTCGTTTGCAGCTCGGCAACGAGAGCGTCGCGCGCAGCCGAGATCTCATCGCGGTTCGCCAACGGCGGGAGCGTGGGGCCGGCGGCGATGATCACGTCAGTCAGCACCGGGATGCGAGGTTCGATTAGATGCTCTGCCATTGGCGGAATCAGACCTGATGAGTATTCAGCTTGTAACCGCGGTCGCGATAGAAGCGATACCGCTCGCGACTCTGCTCGCGCCGCGCTGAATTGCCGTCGACGACTTCCGCCACGCGCTCATAGCGGCTGAAGAAATCCGGCACGTCGGCCGCGAGGTTGATGAGCACGTCCCAGCGATCTCCCAGCCGGTGGTTGGCTCAACCCGATGACGACCGGCTCGCGAGGCGCCGCGTCGCCGGCCTGGCGCACGATCTTGTGCGGGATGAAGCTTCCCTGCGAGAAAGTCCACAGCAGCTCGTCCAGCTTCTGCGCCTCGCTGTCCGACGAAGAATTGATGAAGACGTGCTGATCCTGCTGCGTCGCTTTGTCGACGATCCGACAGGCGAGCCGCAGGCGTGCATCCTCGGAGTCGTTCTCGAGTATGTAGAAATCGACTTGTGTCACTGCTGCGGAGCGCCGAGCAGGAAGTCGACGAGCAGCGGCACCGGCCGGCCGGTCGCGCCTTTGTTCGCGTTTGCGCGCCAAGCGACCCCGGCGATGTCCAGATGTGCCCACGGCACGCCCTCGACGAACCGCGACAGGAAGTTCGCGGCCACGCTCGCGCCCCCGTCGCGCGTGCCAGCGTTGGCGAAGTCCGCGAAGTTGCTCCGCAACGAATCGCCGTATTCCTCGTGCAGCGGCATGCGCCAGACCAAGTCGAGCGAGCGATCGCCCGCCGCATTGAGGGCTGCGGCGAGCGGCTCGTCGTTGCTGAACAGGCCTGTATAGATGTGGCCGAGTGCGACGACGCATGCACCCGTGAGGGTCGCGACGTCGACGACGCAGCGCGGCTTGAACTGCTGACGCGCGTATGTGATTGCGTCGCACAGGATCAGTCGGCCTTCCGCGTCGGTATTGAGTACCTCGACGGTTTGACCGGACATGGTCGTCACGATGTCGCTCGGGCGCGTCGCATTGCCGCCCGGCATGTTTTCGCACGCGGGGATCACCGCGACGACGTTCGTTTCGGGCTCCAGCTCGCCGAGCGCGGCCATCGCACCGAGCACGCCGCCCGCTCCGCACATGTCGAACTTCATCTCGTCCATTTTCGGGGGCGGCTTGAGTGAGATGCCGCCGGTGTCGAACGTGACGCCTTTGCCGCACAGCGCGATCGGAGCGACCTTGGGTCCTGCGCCGCGATATTGCACCACGATGAGGCGGACCGGCTCGTCGGCACCCTGCGTCACGCCGAGCAGCGCGCCCATTCCGAGGCGGCGAATTTCGGGCTCGCCCAGCACCTTCACTTCGAGCTTGCGGTACTTCTTCGCGAGGTCGCGGGCGGCCTCCGCCAGGTGTGTCGGCGTGCAGACGTTCGGAGGACGGTTGCCGAGGTCGCGCGCTAGGTCGCTGCCGTTCGCGATCGCGGTGCCGACCTTGATGCCGCGGCGTGCGTCACGCAGCTCGGTGCCGCGCGGCAACCCGATGCCGAGGCGGCTCAGCTTCGCGGCGGGCTCTTTGCGGCTCTTGAGCTCGTCAAAGCGGTAGAGCTGTGCACGAGTGGTCTCGACCGTTAAGCGAGCCGCCTGTTCGATGCCGATCTTGTTCGTCGAAGAGGTGCCGGTGGAGTAGGCGAGGTAACTGATCGCTTCCTTCGTGCCGGTGCCGCGCAGTGCCGCGACGGCCGCCGCGAGTGCCGCCGTGAGCCGTTTGGCGCCGAAGTCGGCGTGCTTGCCGCAGCCGACGAGCAGCCAGCGGGTCGCAGCAGTGCCTTGCGTGCGATGAATCAATGTCGTGCTGCCGGGCCGGCCCGTCGCGTCGCCGGCGCGCACGAGTTGCTTGATCAAACCGCGCGCGGCCGTGTCGACTTCTTTGGTCGCTCCGCGCAATTGCCCGTCGTCGAACACCGGCAAGATTGCGCACTCGGTGCGCTGACTGGCCGGTGCTCCGGTCTTGACCGGAAACTCCATCTTTCGAAACTCCTGCCGCTGCGTCGCTCGCCTGGCGCGGCGCCATCAACCGGATCGCAGCGCGATCGCCGCGTTGTGCTATCGTGTTGGAATACCGTGGAAAAATGCAGTGTAGTGCATTCGATAAGCTGAAGGTACTGGCAACGGATGTCGACTGAGTGAGCTTAATCAGCCGCTACATATTGCGCGAGACGTTCGGTGCCTGGTTGATCGTCGTCGCGGTTCTCTTCGCGATCCTCATGACCAACCAGTTCGCCGACATCCTCGGCGATGCAGCGGCGGACCGGCTGCCGCGCGACGCGGTGTTCGCAATCTTCTCTCTCACGTCGTTGAGCTTCGTGACGCTGCTCACGCCGATCGCGCTGTTTCTCGGCGTGATGCTCGCGCTTGCGCGTCTGAATCGCGACTGCGAAATGGCCGCGCTGTCCGCGTGCGGCGTCGGGCCGGGCCGGCTGCTGGTGCCGATCCTCACGCTCACCGGCGTGCTCGCGGCCGCGCTGACTTGGCTCGCGTTGTTCTTGACGCCCGCGGCTAGCAGCCGGATCGAGGAGATCAAGTTTCTCGCCGAGCAAGACATGAAGCTCGGTGCGCTCGAGGCGGGCAAGTTCATGAGCCCGGACTCCGGGAGCACCGTGCTCTATGCGCGCGAGGTGGTCGGTGACGAGTTGCGCGATGTGTTCGTGCAGCACCAGCTGGGCGACCGCGTCGTGGCGACGCTCGCCGAGCGCAGCGAGCGCGTCGTCGATCCCGCGACGGGCCAGATTTCCTTCGTGCTGCACGACGGCCGGCGCTACGAAGGTGTGCCCGGTGGCAACGAGTTCCTCGTGGTCGAGTTCGATGAAGGCCAAATTCCGATTCGCCCCAAGGAAAAAGAGCAGTTCGTGGAGACCGCGGCAGCGAAGTCCAGCAGCGCGCTGCTCGCTTCGCCGCGGCCGGAGGATCGAGCCGAGCTCGAGTGGCGAATCTCGGTGCCGATCTCGGTGCTCGTTTTGGCGCTGCTCGCCGTGCCGCTGAGCCGCTCGTCGCCACGGGAAGGACGCTACGGACGACTCGGAATCGGACTCCTCTGTTATATCGTTTACGCGAACATGCTCGCGATCGCGCGGCTCCAAGTGGAGCACGAAGCCGTGCCGAGGTGGCTCGGATTGTGGTGGGTGCACGCCGCCGTGCTCGCCGTGGCCGTCGTGTTGCTGGTGCGCCAATCCGGGGTTCTCGCCCGCAGCCCGGCGGTCGCCGGCGTGACGCCGACATGACGCTGCTGCGCGGCTACATCATGTTCTCGTTGTTTCGCGGCGTCGCCACGGCCTTGGCGGTGCTCGTCGGCGTGTTTGCGGGCATCGAGTTCGTCGGGCAGCTGAACGACGTAGGCACCGGCGACTTTGGGCTCACACAGGCCCTGATCTACGTTCTGCTCCGCCTGCCGCGGAAGATCTTGGAATCGCTGCCCGCCGCGGCGCTAATGGGCTCGCTTCTGAGCCTCGGCAACCTGGCTGTGCATCGCGAGCTCATCGTGATGCGCGCGAGCGGCATCTCCTCCATGCAGCTCCTCGGTGCCGTCGGCCTTGCGGGCTTCGGCCTCGCCGTGATCATGGGTCTGCTCAGCGAGTCCCTCGCGCCGTCATTGAGCGCCTACGCAGCCGAGATGCGCACGCAGGCGTTGCAGAAAAACGCGACCGGACTCACGCAGGGTCAGGCCACTTGGCTTCGCGACGGCGATCGGATCGTGAGCCTGCGCCGCCAAGGCGGAGGCGACTTGGGCTACGGCGGCGGCGTGCTGTTGTTCGAGGTGGGGCCCGACCAGACGCTCAAACAGATCTCCCGCGCGGATTCCGCGGACATCGATGCGGAAAGCCGCTGGGTGCTGTCGAACTACTCCGAGACTTCGTTTCTGGCCAACGGAGTCGCTACGAGCAGCGCCCGCGAAGCGACGCAGACGTACACGCTGAATCCGAATCTGCTGGTGTCCGTGGTTCGCGAGGACATGCTCGATACGCCGGCGCTGCAGCGCTACATCCGCTACTTGAAAGACAACTCGCTTGATGCACGCCGCTACGAGAGTGCGTACTGGACGCGGCTCTCGAGCATCGCGTCAGTGGTGCTGATGACCGTGCTCGCGCTGCCGTTCGTGTTCGGTGGGTTGCGTTCTGCCGGCACCGGGGCCCGGCTGCTCGTCGGCCTCGTGATCGGCCTGAGCTATTACGTGATCGGCGAGGTGCTCGCGCGCGGCGGCGAGGTGTTCGATCTCGATCCGATTGTCGTCGCGTGGGCGCCGAGCGCGATGCTGCTACTCGCGACGCTCGTGGCGCTCAGTCGGGCGCGCTAGCGGTGCGCGGCGGCACTCGCACCACGCGCGTGCCCGACAGCATGTCGTGCCAGCAGCGGCGCTGCTGCCTGTCGAACAGCGCCCACCAGTAGCCGATTCCTAACGGGAGCGCCGCCAACCAGCCCGCGAAGAATCGCCCGCAAGCGCGCGGCAAAGTGATCGGGCCGCCGTCTGCCGCGATCAACCGTATGCGCCAGGCTCGCATGCCGAGCGTCTGCCCGCCGCGCGTCCAGAAGCCGGCGCAGAAGACGAGTGCGAGCGTGACGAGGCTTGCTTCGAACCAGAAACGTTCCGGGACCGATCTCACGGCCGCCGCGCACAACGATCGCGACGAGCGTGAACACGAACAGCAGCGCAAACAGCAGCAGCGCGTCGTACGCGAGTGCGGCGAGTCGGCGGAACAGCGCAGCGGGCTCGTCGGGAGGCCGTTTGGCGGAACGCGGCGGGGCGGTGGTCACGGGTGCGCGAGCGCGGAATGAAACTCGGGATGGTTGTGGACGAACGCGGCAACGAACGGACACGTGGGAACGACCTTGAGGTCGTGGCTCACGGCGTATCGGAGTGCAAAGGCGGCGAGCTCCGACGCTAGGCCGCGGCCGCGAGATCCAGGTGGGACGAACGTGTGCTGGTAGACGAGTGTCGTCGCATCGACTTGTCGATACTCGAGAACCGCGACCGCATCGTCGAGTACGATCGCGAACCGGCGGCGCTCGGGCTCGTGCCGCACGCGTTCCGCCGCCGCTGAGATCATCCGAGCTCGGAATCTGCTGCGTTGCACGGTGGGGCAAGGCCCTCGGCAAGGTCGCGAGTGATCTCCTCTCGGCTGTCGGCGTCGACTTCTTTCAGTACGCCGACGACGTTTGCGTAGTACATCTGGAAACACTCGTTGCGCGGATGGCTCTTGAACGTCTTCGAAAGATCGGCGGCAGCTCCGACAAACACGGGCTCGTAACGCGGGCTTTGGCCCGGCTCGATCGAACGTGACGCGACGACATACACGCCCGGCAACGATTTGAACTTCGTGTCCCATACGTACACGCGGAACTCGTAGCCCTTGCCGGAGCGACCGGCGAACGTCACTGCATCGATCTTGGTGGTTTTCGCCACGGAGCTTCCTCGGCTGCTCGACCTCGCGGTCGGGAGGCGGAAGATTATAAGCGCGGGCGCTGCTTTGGTTGTGAGGCAGTCACCGAATTCGCGCCGCACGAACTTGCGCAGCTGCGGCGGTGCTCGCTGGGTGTGATCGTGATCTGCAGCGCGTCGGCACGGACGCCGACCGCGCGAAAACGCGAGCGAGAAGTAAACGGATCTCGAGAGCGCGGCTCAGCGACGCCGTGCTTTGCCCGAACTGTCATACGGGTTGAATCCACCGCCTTCGTCCCGCCCGCTCGATTTCTGTGAAGGTTTGGATAGGTCAGGGGCGCGCTTCTCTGCGCGGCTCTCGGTGTGCTTTGCGGCCGCTGGGCGACGACGGCGCAACGGATTCGGGACGATATCGCTTTGCTCGATCGCGAGCTCGTCATTGTGAAGTCTGCGCAGCAATCGGGACGTATCTTCCTGAGTAGCGCGATCCCATTCCCACCGGTTGCCCTCGGGATCCGCGACGACCTTTCCGGCCGGGTTGTCCCTGATGGAGCGAATCCACTTGTCGTGACCAGCCATCGCAGTGCTCGTATTAAGTCTCCGTCCCAGTGTAGCGATTTCGTTCGGCTTTTTCGAACGTCCGCGAAGGTGGAGCGTGTGAAACGCCGTGCCGCACGATCGCCGAAGCGTGCATCAACCGTTTCGCTGGCCGCAAAAAAAGAGAGCCCGACCTTTCGGTCAGGCTCTGCAGGGGGCTTCAAGATCTCCAAATCGGGGAGGAAATTCTCAAAGCGGACAACAGTATAGCTCTCGTCTTTTGCTGCCGAGGTCAAGAAGTCTCAAGGGTTGGCGGTGCGACACGAGGCCTCTGCGGAGGCCCCAACAAGAGACCTTCCAGCAGGGAGCGAGTCCACCTCGAATGCGGGCTGAGCCGTCTGATCCGAGCGCGTTCGCAGAGTAGCACCGACGTCCTTCGTTGACGTTCTCGCGCCGGGGGTGAGGTCTCGCGCACGGTGGAGACTAGCGCGCGACGAACGCATCGTTCCAATGCGGTGCTCGAAACGAGTCGCAAGTCCTCGCGTTAGTAACTGCAGCACTTTGGTTTTCTCGCGCGACAGTTGCACGCGACGATGTTTGATCGTGTGGTGATTTTGCAGTCATCGAAGATGTCGTCGATCACAGACAGCCATGAGAATTAGTGTCGCTCATCGCAGACAATTTTTCGGATCGACATAACTTGGTTACTCTCGACCTCGCTTCGAGTTTTTTCCGAATAGTTCGACGGCACGTCGAACACAGCTTCCGAAGGTTTGCCCGGTTAACGCCGGTGAAACCAACTAGAACGAGCTGTCGCGCGACAACAGGCGCGGCAAGCGCGCAATGAAGTGCACAGGGGGTTCGAGCGCTCACGTGGTCGAACCGTTTCTTTCCACGGATTTTTCGTTCCACGGAATTGGAGAGCGCGATGAGGTCGGTTCTGTTGCTGCCGTTCTCTTTTCATTCTGCCGTAACTCGACCAATTCGCGAGACGGACAAGCGCTGATCGTTTGTTAACGTCGGCGTCTGGCGAAGCGGGCTCGATCTCGAGTCGAGCGAGCCTGAAGCAGCTTGGACGCGAGTGGCGCCGTACGCGTAGGCGTCGATCGAGTCGCGAGGTTGGGCGAGATCGCGCGGCGACGCCGCCGCGCTCTGATCGAGTCATTCTCGCATCAAGCGTCATCGGCATCGCCTGAACAATCGCAAGAGAGTCGGTCACGCCGCTGGGTGGGCCGCGCATCGAAGGGGTTTCGAGCCGCGTGCGGAACGAACCATCGTGTTTCTTTTCTATGGAGTGGGAGAGCCCATGAAGTCGTTCCTGTTGTCGATCGTCTTCCTATGTCCGGGATTCGCGTTCGCTCAGACGTTGACGGGCTCCGTCGATATCGGCGCAGTCGGATCTGCGGGATCCTCGAGCTTGGCGAACGGGGTGTACACGGTTCGGGCTTCCGGTGAGGATATCTGGGGAACGCAGGATGAGTTTCGTTACGTCTACGTCCCGCTCAACGGTGACGGCGAAATCACTGCGCGCGTCGACAGCCTCGCGATAGCCGACTCCTGGACGAAGGCCGGCGTGATGATTCGCGAGACACTGAACCCGAGCTCGCGTTTCGCGATGACGATCGTGACGGGCGGTAACGGCGCAGACTTTCGAATACCGCCAAACGGTCGCCGGGGAGGCTGAGTCGACTCAATCTGATTGGGTGACTCGAGCCCCCTACTGGGTTCGCGTTCGTCGCGCCGGTAATGTGTTCACGGGTTACATCTCGCCCGACGGCACGGCGTGGACGCAGCGCGGCAGCAGCGTCACGATCCAAATGACTACCTCGACGCTGATCGGCCTCGCCGTTACGAGTCACAACGACACGAGTATCGTAACGTCTGCTTTCTCACATGTGAGCGTGGTGGCGGGCACTCCCGCGACGCCGCCGCCCGCGACGCCGCCGCCCGCGACGCCGCCGCCCGCGACGCCGCCGCCCCGACGCCGCCGCCCGCGACGCCGCCACCCACGACCCCGCCACCCACGTCGACCACGTTAACGAGCGCGGCCGATATCGGAGCGGTAGCCGCCGCGGGATCGTCGAGCTCGACGAATGGCGTCTATACGGTTCGCGGTTCTGGCGCGGACATCTGGGATAGCCGCGACGAGTTTCGCTACGTCTATACCGCGCTGAGCGGCGACGGCGAGATCACCGCGCGCGTCGACAGCCTCGTCGCGGCTGACCAATGGACGAAAGTCGGCGTGATGATTCGCGAAACGTTGGACCCGAGCGCCCGGTTTGCGATGACGATGCTTTCTGGGAGCAACGGCTCGGGTTTCCAATACCGCCAGGCGGCTGGCGGATGGGCCGATTGGACGCCGGGCGACGCCGCCGCGCGCGCGCCGTACTGGGTGCGCGTACGTCGCGCGGGTAATCAGTTCACGAGCTACACCTCGGTGAACGGGACGACATGGGCGCAACGCGGCAGTGTCGCGATTCAGATGGGCGCTTCGACGTACGTCGGACTCGCCGATACGAGCCACAACGATGGCGCGCTCGCGACCGCGACCTTCTCGAATGTCAGCGTAGGCGGTGCTCAATCGACGCCGCCCGCAACGCCGCCGCCTACGACCACAGGCTCTGCGGCACTCTCGTGGGTGCCTCCTACCCAGAACTCGAACGGCACGACTCTCACCGACTTGATCGGGTTCAAGGTCTACTGGGGCACTACGTCCGGCGTGTACACGAATCAGCTGCTAATCAACAACCCCACCACCAAGACCTGGACCGTCGGAAACCTGGGGGCGGGGCGCTGGTATTTTGCGGTGACCGCGCTCGCTGCGAGCGGCATGGAAAGCACTAAATCGAATGAAGGGACGAAGTTGATTCAATAGGCACATTCGGACCGATAAGGCGTCTCATGGCACGAGACTTGTATCACCTCGTCAGCCCTCGAGTCTCGGCGAGGCCCAATGCGGTACGTATCGCAGAAGGTGATTGCAGTTTCGTGAAAGTGACGGAAGAAGGCTCGCCGATTCAGGACCATTGAGCACTAGGTCGCGGAAGAACATAACTAGTGGAGAAACGACGATGCAGATGAACCAGGACGATTCGCAGTCGCCGCGTACAGCATACGAGGCGTGGAAGGTCGCAGCGAGGAAGTTGCTCGCGTCGCGGCCAGTGGTCGAGAAAGGGAAACAAGAATCCGCGCGTCATTGAATGAAGAGGGACCCCGCGTTCAGCGGGGTCCGTCTTCACCCGAGAGGAAGGCTGCGTTGATTCGCGGCATGGCGAGCCTCTGACCGCCAAGTAATACAAATTGCTTCGGTGCTCCGTCGCACACGAAAGCACGAAATTGAGCCTCTAATAAGAATGAGGCTCGCGGTGCGGAACAATTCTTTGATGCTCGTTCCCACTCGGCGTTACATCATCGATGAAGCTGCGGATGGGCCTCCGGCGGCGCCCAACAGACAACTCGCGCGTCCGATTCAAACTTCTACGCTACGCGCCGTTTGCACGAATTTCCTAGAGCGAACCGAAAGAGCCGACAACGCTAGCTAGCGTTGCCTGGTCATTGCCTCCCGCGCAGCTCCACAAAAGTCGCATGGGCTATTGCGTCATGCTGTCGTTCGCTCGCCTTCCATTGGCAGTTGCCCGGCCCATAGGCTCTCTTGTCGTCGATGCGAATGAGCGTCGTGCGGCGGGGGCGTTTTCCCATGTCCGCGAGGAAGTTTTCGAAATGCGCCCACCGCGCACAGACCTCTGCGGTAGCTCCATCCAAATGACGCCGGCGCATATAGAGCCACGCCCAGTAGGTCGGGGTTTCTCGCAAAATGCGTTCATGCATTAGGGTCACAGGCAAAGCTTAGGTCCGATATGTTGCAAGTATTCAATCAATGCGGAGATGGATCTCTGAGCCGGGGACTGCTTAGTCGCGCCTCGACTCTCGGCTATCCGCGGTCACGACCCAAGCTCGAGCACGACTGGACAGAATGCACGCTAGCGAGTGCCCCAACGAAGAAATCCTGCCGGTGCGGAGTCTCGTACATCGGGTCATGCCGTACCCGTGGTCAGCGCGCCATCAGCACCCGATCACCCGCTGGTCGTACCCGGCGCAGCTTGTAGGCCACTTCGGCGCAGTGCGAACGCATGGAGCGGTTTCCAGTGACCGCTCGAATTTTCGAAGAGGTCGACTGCCCGGCAAACCGCGAAAATGGGACCTAGCTGATTCAATATTGGCGCAAGCTCGGCTTCAGCTTCAGTCGCAAGTGATGCACTACGATTCGCGACCGTCAGATGCGGAAGGACTCCCGAGTACCTACCGCCGTGTGGCGGGTAGTCTGGAAATTCCTGGGCCAATGCGTTCGTGAGGCGCACGAAAGGCTCGCTCGGTTCGGGCTCGAGATACAGAGTCTCGGGAAGCCTAACGGTACGTTGTAACTGAAACTCGAATGCGTCGAAGTGACGAAGGACGCGTGTGATTCGATCGACGATCGAGGTCGTTATTTTACTCGGTGGCATAAAGGGATATAGCAGCGTGATGTGCGCTGGCACCCCGAGGCGGGCCACTGGATCGTAGCGCTGCCGCAGGCTGCTAATTGCTTGCTCGGCCTCCGGTACGCTGGCGAATAACACGGACTCAAACATTTGACTTCCGCGGTCCGCACGAGCTCGAAATCTCTGTCATGACGATGTTAGATGCTCTCGCGGATGGCGACGCGGATCCGACGCTCGACCTCGTCGGCGTCGGGTACTCGTACGCGATCTCCCGAATCGTTTCCGCGCCGGGCCGCGCCTGGCGTTCCTGCAGCGTGCGGACCAGGTCCGTGATGCGCTCGCGATCGATTGTGGAGTCGTCCCCGGCGGATCCGCCACTCTTGCGGTTCTTGGGGACCGCGTCGCGCGGTTGGGTGTCGGTAGCCATTTACGTACTCCAACACAATGCGCTGGTCAGGCCTGCCGCTCAGACGATACGGCCGGCGGTTGCCGCGCGGGAACGACGAATTCCGGCGGGAGGCTTATCCGAAGACTACCCGGATCAGCTTTGGGTAGGCTTGCCGAGTGCACACAACTCGTTGAAAAGTTGGCGCTCCCTGGGGGAATCGAACCCCCGTTTTAGCCTTGAGAGGGCCACGTCCTGGACCGCTAGACGAAGGGAGCGCGGGTGCCGCGCCTCGGCGAGGGCTGGTATGATACCGAGCTTTCGAGCACGGTGAAACCACGGAACCTTTTTGAACGATACCGCTCCCCAGTCCCGGCCCGCCCCAGTCATCGTCCCACGCTCCGACCACAACATCAGTCGGGCCAACATCTCGCCGAACGCTCTCAAGGTGCTCTACCGCCTGCGCAGCGCAGGATTCGGCGCGTTCCTCGTTGGCGGCGGCGTCCGCGATCTATTGCTCGGCCTGCATCCGAAAGATTTCGATGTCGTGACCGACGCGGACCCCGACCAGATTCAGGACCTATTTCGCAATTGCCGGCTCATCGGCCGGCGGTTCCGCCTCGCGCACGTAAGGTTCGGCCGCGACATCGTCGAGGTCGCGACGTTTCGCGCGGCTGGCGCAGAGCCCGAGGACGAGCGCGCGCACTCCGACAGCGGGCGAATCTTGCGCGACAACGTCTACGGAACGATCGACGAGGACGTTTGGCGCCGCGACTTTACCGTCAATGCGCTGTACTACAACATCGCGGACTTCAGTGTTTGGGACTACACGCACGGCTTCGACGACGTTCGTGCCCGCGTTCTACGGCTCATAGGCAATCCCGAGACGCGCTATCGAGAGGACCCGGTCCGAATGCTGCGGGCGATGAGGTTCGCGGCGAAGCTCGATTTCGAGCTCGCTCCGGAGACGGCGGCACCTATTGCGACGCTCGGGGACCTGTTGCGCGACGTGCCGCCCGCGCGTCTGTTCGACGAGCTGCTCAAGCTTTTTCAAAGCGGCTATGCAGAAAAGAGCTTCGACCTGCTGCTGAAGCACGACCTTCTCGGGTACTTGTTCCGCGACACCGCCGAGTTGCTCGAGACTCCCGATCGCGACAAGATCATCGCGTTCATCCGCCAGGGTCTGGCCAATACCGACGACCGCGTGCGCTCGGACAGGCCCGTCACCCCGATGTTCCTATACGCGGTGTTTCTGTGGTTTCCGATTCGCGCGCTAGCCCTCAAGCTGCAGGCGGAGGGCTGGAACGACACGCACGCGATGCTGGAGGCGAGCGGGCGAATCGTCGCATCGCAACAGACCTCGTTCCCGCGGCGCTTCAGCTCGCCGATGAAGGAGCTGCTCGTGATGCAGTGGCGCTTCGATCAACGCCAAGGGATTCGCGCGGTGCGGCTGCTGCAACACAAGCGATTTCGCGCCGCGTACGATTTTTTGGTGCTGCGCGCGCGCTGCGGTGAAGTGGATCAAGAGACCGTGGATTGGTGGACCGAGATCCAGCAGCTGCCCCCGGACGAGCAGCAAAAAGTGATCGGTTTGAAGCGCCGTCAGGGCCGGCGCCGCGGACGTCGCGGACGCCGCGGAGCGGCGCAGAGCGAGATCATCGACGCTGCGCCATAGCTTGGCGAGCCGTCGAAAATCCTTAGAGTCAGCCCTGAACCTCGGCCGGGAGCCGGGCGGCGCGCGAGCTACCGTGGATCAGCAATCGACGAGCAGTGGACAGGAAGTCATTCGTCTGGACGGGCCGCGCTTCATCGTGGTCGAAGGTCCAATCGGTGTCGGCAAGACGAGCTTGGCGAAGCGCCTTGCACAGAGCTTCGCCAGCGAGCTGATTCTCGAGCAGGCCGAGGACAACCCATTCCTCGAGCGCTTCTACCGCAACCGGCGCAACGCGGCGCTGCCGGCGCAATTGTTCTTCCTGTTCCAGCGCGCGCGCCAGCTCGAGCAGATCAGGCAGCGCGACATGTTCTCGCCTGTGCGGATAGCGGACTTCCTGTTGCAGAAAGACCGGTTGTTCGCGGAGCTCAACCTCGATCCGAACGAGCTCGGCTTGTACCACCAGGTCGCGGAAACGCTCGAGCTCGACCCTCCTACGCCCGATCTCGTCGTCTATCTACAAGCCCCGGCGCCCGTGTTGATGCGCCGCGTCGCGTCCCGCGGTATTCCGTATGAGCAGTTGATCGACCAGGAATATCTCGAGCGGCTCGGCGAAGCGTATGCGAAATTCTTCTACGACTTCGACGCGGCGCCGCTCTTGATCGTGAACGCGGCGTCGATCGATCCAATCCATCGCGAATCCGACTATCAAGACTTGTTGCAGACGATCATGCGAGTCAAGCACGGCAGGCATTTCTTCAATCCGGTCGGCAGCGCGCTGACCTGACGGGCGGAGCAGGCGATGTACAAGCAGCTGCAGCAGCGCGGGATGGACTCTCCGCCCGTGAACGTCGCGACCCTGCGTGACATGAAGCAGGCCGGAGAACCGATCGCGTGCTTGACGGCTTACGACGCGAGCTTCGCACAACTGGTCGACATGGCCGGAACCGATGTCGTGCTCGTGGGGGACTCGCTAGGCATGGTGATCCAAGGCCACGACACCACGGTTCCGGTCACCGTCGATCACATGGTGTATCACACGCGCTGCGTCGCACGGGCGGTACGCCGCGCGTTCCTGATCGCGGATATGCCGTTCATGAGCTACACGACGCCGTCGCAGGCGCTCGACAACGCAGTACGCCTCATGCAGGAGGCGGGCGCGATGATGATCAAGCTCGAAAGCGGGCAAGGGCAGCTCGGGATCGTGGAGTATCTCGCGCAGCAAGACATTCCGGTTTGTGCTCACCTAGGTTTGAAGCCGCAGTCGGTGCACAAAATCGGCGGATTCAAGGTTCAGGGGCGCGAGGGCGAAGCCGCGCGGCGGATGATCGACGAGGCGCGCGCCCTCGAGGGGGCGGGAGCCGACGTCGTTCTGCTCGAGTGCGTGCCGCGCGACGTCGGAGAAGCGATTCGCGCGGAGCTGCACGTACCCGTGATCGGCATCGGCGCGGGCGCTGGCGTCGACGGTCAAATCCTGGTGATCTACGACATCCTCGGGATCACCCAAGGCCGCACGCCGCGCTTCGTGAAGGATTTCCTGCAGGGGCGCGACTCGGTGCTCGACGGGATTCGCGCGTACGTGCAGGCCGTCAAGGATCGCAGCTATCCTGCTGAGGAACATACGTTCTCCTGACGCGAAGAGATCCGTGCCTCGAATACACACACCCGGGCAATCGGTAAAGATCGTGCGCACCGTTGCCGGCGTCCGCGAGGCGGTCGGTGGTTGGCGCGCCGCGCGGGACACCGTCGCCTTCGTTCCGACGATGGGCAACTTGCACGCCGGGCACGTGAGCCTGACCGAGCTCGCGGCCGGAGCGGCGCAGCGCGTCGTCGCGAGCATCTTCGTGAATCCTACGCAGTTCGGGGCGGGCGAGGATTTTTCGGCCTATCCGCGAACGCTCGAGGAGGACGCCGCGCGAATCGCCGCGGCGGGTACCGTCGATCTGCTGTTCGTTCCCGACGAGCGCGAGATCTATCCGTTCGGTCTCGAGCACGCCGTCCGCGTGACGCTGCCGCCCTTGAGCCGCGAGCTCTGTGGCGCGAGCCGCCCCGGACATTTCGACGGCGTAGCGTCTGTCGTGTGCCGGTTGCTGAACATCGTCGCGCCGGACTTGCTGGTCCTCGGCCAAAAAGACTATCAGCAGGTGATCCTGCTCGAGCGAATGATCGCGGATTTGCGCTTGCCCGTTGCAGTGCGCGTCGGCGCCACGCATCGCGAGGCCGACGGTCTTGCGATGAGCTCACGTAACCGCTATCTCGATCAGGCGCAACGCGCACGAGCGCCCGCACTGCACGCGATGCTCGCGCAGCTACGCGAGGCGGTACACGGTGGTTCTATCGAGTACGCGGCTCTGGAGAAGGCGGGACGAGACTCGCTTGCGAGCGCGGGGTTCGTGCCGGACTACGTCGAAGTGCGACGCGCCGCCGATCTCGCGCGGCCTAGAGTCGGCGATCGACCTGAGGATCTCATCGTGCTCGGCGCCGCTTGGCTCGGCCGCGCTCGATTAATCGACAACCTTCGAATCTGACGGTCCGCGCACGGCGACGCGGTTGCGCCCTTGCTCCTTGGCGTCGTACATCGCGGCGTCCGCCCTCTGCACGAGCGCGCCGACGTCGTCTTTGGGCCCGTTGGTGCTAACCCCGATCGAGATGGTGATCGCCGTGGACAGGCTCGGTGGCGACAACGTAGCGACCTTGGTGCGCAGCCGGTCCGCCGTTTGCTGAGCTTGTCCGAGATCCGCGTCGGGCAGCAGCACGGCGAACTCGTCGCCGCCGAAGCGCGCCACGAGGTCCGTGGGGCGCAGATGCTCGCGCAAAGCCTCGGCAACCGCGATCAGCACGCGGTCGCCAGAGATGTGACCGTATTGATCGTTGAAGCGCTTGAAGTTGTCGACGTCGATCATCATGAGGCAGAGCGTTCGGCCGCTGTGCTGAGCGCGGGTAACCTCCCGCTCGAACATGTCCTTCATCCAGTGCCTGTTGCCCAGACCGGTGAGGGCGTCGGTCAATGCGTTGCGCTCGGCTTGGCGCAGCACTCCGAGGCTGCTCGCGATGAATTCGTTGTCGGAGCGCACGCGCTCGGACAGAACGATCAGGAGATTCTTGGAGAACGTGTGTGAGCGGTCGACGATCTGCCAGAGTAAATGATGACTGATCACCATCAGGTGCGAGTCTTCGACTGCAACGACGAACGCCGAGGGGTCTTTGTCCTCGATCAACGACATTTCGCCCGCACAGGAGCCCGGCGTCAGATCCGCGATTTTCGGCGCATCGAGCGAGCCGAGATGCACGCTCAAGCGGCCGCTCAAGACGACGTAGACGCAACGGTTCTCGCGTTGCGGAGACAGCAGGACGTCACCTTCGGGGACGTCGATTCGGCCGCACCGCGGCAGCAGGTCGGCGACGGTATCCGCATCAACGCCGCGGAACAGCGCGATGCTCTGCAGCAGGGAACGCGTGAAATCCGAGTCGGTACCGTGCGCGAGGGATTCGAGGCTCACCGTGCTCATGGGTCATTTCGGCGAGAAAGTGAGACCCGATCGTAAGCGAGACCGGCCCGTGCGGGCAGTGACGGAGTTGGCAATACCGGGCGGTCTCATTTCTTCAGGAGCCGTGCGCGGGCTTCCTCGAGCTCCGCCAGCACCGCCTTCGAGGGTTCCGGAAAGTCGAGGTCGAGCTGCTCGAAGGCATCGTTCACGAGCTTGGCGACCTGCCAGCGCATGAAGTGTTTGTCGTCGGCCGGAATCGCGTACCACGGCGCCCAGGGTCGCGACGTCGCGTTGAGGCACTGCTCGTAGGCGCGCAGGTAGTCGTCCCAATACTCGCGCTCGGCGAGGTCGCCCACGCGAAACTTCCAGCGCTTCTCGGGGTCGTCGATGCGCTCCAGCAGTCGCGCGCGCTGTTCGTCCTTGGAGACGTTGAGCCAGAATTTCAGGATCACCGTGCCTTGTTGCGCAAGGTGGCGCTCGTGCTCCGTGATCGCGCGCAGGCGTTCTTCCCAGAGCGCGGGCGAGGGTTTATCGGGTAGCTGCTGGGTGGCGAGAAAATCGGGATGCACCCTGACCACGAGCACTTCTTCGTAGTAGCTGCGGTTGAACACCGTGACATGACCATGGGCCGGCAAGTGAGGCGAAGTGCGCCACAGAAAATCGTGCGCCGCCTCCAGCGCCGTCGGCGCTTTGAAAGACGCGACGTGCAGGCCGCAGGGATTCACGCCGCTCAGCACGTGACGAATCGTGCCGTCTTTGCCCGCCGCGTCGAGCGCCTGGAGGATGATCAGAACGGACTGACTCCCGCGCGAGTAGAGGCGATGCTGCGAGTCTCCCAGCTGGGCTCTCTGCGCTTCGAGCTTCAGCTCCCAGTCTGGCTGCCGCTCCTTGTCCACGGATTTCTTGGGGGGGTTGGTGCGGGCCTTGGCGACTTTGAACCTTCCATTGAACGGAACGAGGAATCGGTGTGGCTCGGCGTGGAACATTCAGACTCCTATTCGGTCGGCTTCGAGCGGTGTGCCGCGCGCTGGACGCTCGTGGCGCGCGAGCGCCCAGGCAACGTGCTCACGCACGAGCTCGGACGGATGATCTGCGCGCGCGCGCAGTGCCGCTGTCACCGCACTCTCGGTCGGTGCGTTGCCGAGAGCCACCGCGATGTTCCTGAGCCAGCCCTCGTAGCCCGCGCGGCGCAACGCGCTTCCTTCGGTGCGGGCTCGCCACTCTTGTTCGGTCCATGCGAATAGGTCGACGAGCGCCGCGCCGTCGAGGTCGTTTCTTGCCGCGAAGTCGGCGACTTCAGTCGGTCGGGCGAACTTGTTCCACGGGCAGAAGAGCTGGCAATCGTCGCAACCGAAGACTCGGTTGCCGATCGCGCCGCGAAGCTCTTCGGGAATGGCGCCGCGTTGCTCGATCGTCAGATAGGAGATGCAGCGCCGCGCGTCGAGCTCGTACGGGGCGAGGATCGCCTGCGTCGGGCACACGTCGAGGCACGTGCGACACGACCCGCAGTGATCGGTGACGGGCGCGTCTACGGGTAGAGGCAAGTCCGTATAGAGCTCACCGAGCAAGAACCACGAGCCGTCGCGATCGAGCAGATTCGTGTGCTTGCCGATCCAGCCGAGCCCCGCGTTGCGCGCGAGCGCTTTTTCGAGGACCGGCGCGCTGTCCACGAACGCGCGGTAACCGAAGGCGCCCACGCGGTCTTCGATCGCCGCCGCGAGCCGTGCGAGGCGCCGGCGCAGGATCTTGTGATAATCGCGGCCGAGGGCATAGCGTGCGACATAGCCGAGCGTGGGTGAGGCAAGCACCTTGCGCGCGTCGCGCGCGCGCGCCGGCCAATAGGGCATCCGAGCCGAGATCACGCGGACGGTTCCGGCGACGAGCTCGGCGGGGTGGCTGCGCTTGCGTCCGTGCTTGGCCATGTAGTCCATGGTCCCGTGGCGACCTGCGGCGAGCCACCTGTCGAGCCGCACCTCGTCGTCACCGAGCTCGATGCCGCTGATGCCGATCTTCTGAAAGCCGAGCTCGCGTCCGATCTCCTTGATGTCGGCCGTCAGACGCGCGAGCTGTGGTTCGTCGAGTTGGGTCACCGGGTTCGCTGGAGAGGACGCTCGCCGCCAGTATAATCGCGCGATGTACGCGTCCCGACGAACGGCTCACGGCTCCAGTCTATGCCGCGCAGCAGGTGCGCGAGCTGGATCGGCTTGCGACGGAGCGTCACGGCGTCGCGAGCTACGAGCTCATGACGCGAGCGGGCGCCGCGGCGCTGCGCTCGTTGCGGGCTCATTGGCCGCGGGCGCAGGTGGTTCTCGTCTACTGCGGGGCCGGCAACAACGCCGGCGATGGCTACGTGCTTGCGCGGCTCGCAAAGCACGACGGGATTGCGGTTCGCGTGCTCGCGGTGGCATCGCCCGAGCGCCTCAAAGGGGATGCGCGCCGAGCGTACGAAGACTGCGCGGCGGCCTCGGTCGCGATCGGACGTTTCGGGGCACATACCGACTCCGCGGCCGCGCAAGCACCTGACGCTATCGTGGACGCGCTGCTCGGCATCGGCGCCGATCGGCCGCTCGACGGCGAGCTCGCTGCCGCCGTCACTGAGATCAACGCGGCGGCGGTACCCGTGCTGTCGCTCGATTTGCCGAGCGGGCTGCACGCGGACACGGGTTGGCCGCTTGGAGTTGCGGTACGCGCGGCCGTCACGGTGACGTTCGTGGCTCTGAAGCAAGGTCTGTACCTCGGAGCGGCGTGCGACTACGTCGGCCACATTGAGCTTGCCGATCTCGAGTTGCCGGCCGATCTCGGTCGCGGCTTTGAGCCGCAGCTCGTGCGGCTAGGGATCGAGGAGATCGAGGGCGCGTTGCCGCCGCGCCCCCGATCCGCGCACAAGGGCACGAACGGCCGGTTGCTGATCGTCGGCGGTGGCCCGTCGATGCCGGGCGCTGTGCGGCTTGCGTCCGAGGCGGCGCTGCGAGCGGGCGCGGGGCTTGTTTATGTCGCGACCCACCCAGAGAGCATCGCGGCTGTGCTTGCGGGGCGCCCGGAAGTCATCGCGCGATCCGTGGATGCGCCGCCTGACCTCGAGGACCTCGTGGCCATGGCGGATGCAGTGGTGCTCGGCCCGGGGCTCGGACGGTCTCCGTGGGCGCATGCGCTGTGGCGGCGGCTGATCGACGCGGAGCTGCCGTTGATCGTCGACGCCGACGGCTTGAACCTGCTCGCGGAAGCGCCGCGGGTCCGCGGCCGCTGGCTTCTCACGCCACATCCCGGCGAAGCGGCGCGGCTGCTCGACTCGTCGGTCGAACAGGTCGAGCGCGATCGGGCCGCCGCCGCCCGCGCGCTCGCTGCGCGCTTTGGCGCGATCACCGTGTTGAAGGGAGCGCGCACGCTCGTCGCGACCCCCGGCGCAGCAGCGCCGTTGCGTGTTTGCGGTCGCGGCAACCCGGGCATGGCGACGGCCGGGATGGGGGACGTGCTCGCCGGTGTCATCGGTGCCCTCGTGGTTCAGACGCGTGATCTCGATGCGAGCGCCGGGGCGGGAGTGCTGCTGCATGCGCTTGCGGGCGACTCGGCGGCGGCGGGCGGGGAGCGCGGCATGGTCGCGGCGGATCTGATGCCGCACGTTCGGCGATGGGCGAATCCGAGTTAATAATCGACCTCCGCTCTGAGGCGGAGCTTATTGATTCTGCAGGGGCCATGGCTCGGGCCTGGCGGGCCGCGGAATGCTCACCGTTGATCGTCGGGCTGCGTGGGGACCTCGGCGCCGGTAAGACGACGTGGGCGCGAGCGCTGCTGCGGGGGCTAGGACACTCGGGCCGCGTTCCGTCGCCTACGTACACATTGTTAGAGCACTACTCGTTTAGCGCGCTCGCGGTCGTTCACCTCGACCTCTACCGTCTCGCGAGTGAAACGGAGCTCGAGAATCTCGGCCTGCGCGACTGGCTCGAGCAGCCGGCGACTTGGGTGCTCGTCGAGTGGCCCGAACGAGCGCCGCAGCTCGAGGCGCGCTGCGACCTACTACTCGCGATCGCGGACATCGGGGGCAACGCTCGCCGGATCGTCATTTGCGCCAAGACTCGTGGCGGAATCGCTGCCTTGCAGGCACTTGGTCAGGAAGGTTTCAGCAACAGGCGCTAACACCCTATTTCTGAATGACAAAGTGATTGAAAACGTCGCCAGAAATTGTAAACATAAGGCGTCTGCAAGGACGGGAGACTGTGGGGTGAGATCGGCGAGATGGCTGGCCGCTGCGTTCGGCGCGGCGCTGCTCTGCTACACGAGCCTGTCATCGGCCGCCGCCGTCAATAGCGTCCGAGTCTGGTCCGGTCCCGACTCTACGCGCGTCGTCTTCGAGCTCAGCGCACCGGTTCAGCACCGCGTTTCCGTGTTGACTGAGCCCAACCGGCTAGTCATCGACTTTCCCAATAGCTCTGCCGCGGCGCCGCTGTCGTTGCCCGAGGCGAAGGGCGCCGTCGCGAGCGTGCGCAGCGGGGAGCGCGGCGGCGAGCTCCGCGTAGTTCTCGAGCTCACGCATGCGGCGAAAGCAAAGACATTCTTGCTTGCGCCCAACGCGCAGTATGGGCATCGGCTCGTCGTCGATCTGCTCGAGGAGGAGGCGGCCGTCGTGCAGCGAGCGACAACGCCGCCGCTCGCGGCGACCGGCCGCGACGTCGTGATCGCGATCGACGCGGGTCATGGCGGCGAGGATCCCGGGGCGAGCGGCCGCAACGGCGGTCGCGAGAAAGACGTCGTGCTCGCGATTGCGCGCCGGCTCGCGGCCGAGGTCGACGCGCAGCCCGGCATGCGCGCGGTGCTCGTACGCAAAGGCGACTACTTCGTCCCGCATCGCAAGCGCATGGCGATCGCGCACGGCGCGCAGGCGGACTTCTTCATCTCGATCCACGCGGATTCGTACCGCGACTCGAGCGCAACAGGCGCGACTGTCTACGTGCTTTCGGAGAAAGGGGCGAGCGACGAAGCAGCCTCGCTGCTCGCGCAGCGCGAGAACGCATCGGACCTCATCGGTGGCGTATCGCTCGCGGAAAGGGACCAGCTGCTCGCACGGGTGCTGCTCGACTTGTCGCAGAGCGCGGCATTGAGCGCGAGCACGGCCGCGGGCCAGCGGCTCATCAAACGAATGTCGACCATCACGGCGATGCGTAAGATGCAGGTGCAGCAGGCCCCGTTTCTCGTGCTGAAGTCGCCGGACATCCCGTCGGTGCTCGTGGAGACCGCTTACATCTCCAATCCGCGTGAAGAGGCCTCGCTTCGCAACACGCAGCACCAGGCGGAGCTCGCGAAGGCGCTGCGCGAGGGCATCGTCGATTATTTCGCGGCGAACCCGCCGCAAGACAGCTATTTCGCTACGCAAGCATCGGCGGCGCCGCGCAGAGCTGTACGCCACGTCATTGCGCGCGGCGAGACGTTGTCCGGAATCGCAGAGCGTTATCGCGTCAGCGCAGCGACCTTGCGGCGCTCGAACAGCTTGAAGAACGACTCGATTCGCATCGGCCAAGTGCTGACCATCCCGACGGGCTGACCGCCAGGGCTCGTTCGCGGAGCGCCGGGAGCATTCAGGTACACTCGCCCCCCGTCCGCTCGGTTAGCCGATACCGATCGCGGCTCGAGGGTTCGCAGTGGGCATTCAGATTCTGCCGTCGCAGCTCATCGACCAAATCGCCGCGGGCGAGGTTGTCGAGCGGCCGGCCTCTGTCGTCAAAGAGCTCGTCGAGAATTCGCTCGACGCGGGCGCGCGCTCGATCGCCGTCGAGATCGCGGGCGGTGGAGCTCGGCTCATCCGCGTGACGGACGACGGGGTCGGAATCCCGCCGAACGAGCTCGCGCTCGCGCTGTCGCGGCACGCGACCAGCAAGATCGCGAGCCTGGACGATCTCGAGGCGCTCGCGACACTGGGGTTTCGCGGCGAGGCGCTGCCCAGCATCGGTTCCGTCGCGCGAATGAAGATCGTCTCGCGGATCGCGGGAGCGGAGCACGGTTGGAGCGTGTCCTGCGACGGCGGCGAGATCGGTGAGGTTCGCCCCGCGCCTCATCCTTTCGGAACCTGTATCGAAGTGCGTGATCTGTTTTTCAACACGCCAGCGCGTCGCAAGTTCCAGCGCTCGGAGAAGACGGAGGCGGGACATGTCGACACGGTGCTGAAGAACCTCGCGCTCGCCCGCTTCGACGTCGAGTTCAGCCTGACGAGCAACGAACGACCGCAGCTACGGCTCGGTGCGGCCCGCGATCGGGCCGAGCAGGAGGCGCGGATCGCCGCGCTATGCGGTGCCGAGTTCTTGGGGCACGCGCGCCACTTCCGGCGCGAAATCGAAGGGCTGCGAGTCGAAGGTTGGCTTGCGGCGCCGGCATTTTCACGCAGTCAGCCCGATATGCAGTTCACGTTCGTGAACGGCCGCTTCGTGCGCGACAAGGTGCTGCGCCACGCCGTGCGACTCGGGTACCAGGACGTCCTGTTTCAGAATCGCCAGCCCGCGTTCGTAGTGTTCTTGGAGCTCGACGCGCGCCGTGTCGACGCGAACGCGCATCCCGCGAAGCTCGAGATTCGTTTCCGCGACTCGAGTCTCGTGCACGAGTTCGTTTTCCGCACCATCGAAGCGGCCCTCGGAAGCACTCTCGAGTCCGGCGGGCCCGACGCACGACCGCCCGTGCCGAGCGCGGCCTTCGCCGCTCGTACGCGCTTTCCCGGCGAGACGCCGCCGCTCCAAGAACCGCTCGCATTGAACACTCGCGCGATGCACGCGTACGTTCCGCTGTACGAGCGGTTGCATTCCAGAGTCCCGCCACCGGCAGTGGCGGATGCGGCCGCGACGCCGCCGCTCGGCTACGCGCTCGGTCAGCTTTCGGGGATCTATGTGCTCGCGGAGAATCGCGATGGTCTCATCATCGTCGACATGCACGCGGCGCATGAGCGCATCACGTACGAACGGCTGAAGGCCGCGCTCGGGACCGACAAGCTCAAAGCGCAGACGCTGCTCGTGCCGGTGACCATGGAAGTGGGATCGCGCGAGGCGGATCTCGTCGATGAGCGCGGCGGCGAGCTCGAGGCGTTGGGTTTTACGCTCGTGCGGCGCGGCCCCGGGCGCATCGCTGTGCAGGCGATTCCGCTGCTGCTCGAGGGCAGCGACGTCGAGGCGCTGGTACGCGACCTGTTGAGCGACCTCGCGGAGAGCAAAGGCGCCGAGCGAGTCGAGGCTGCGGTGAACGAGCTGCTCGCGACGCTTGCTTGTCATGCGGCAGTACGCGCGAATCGGCGGCTGTCGCTCGAGGAGATGAACGCGCTGCTCCGCGAGATGGAGCGAACGGAGCGCAGCGAAGCGTGCAATCACGGGCGGCCGACGTGGACGCGCGTGACGCTTGCGGACCTCGACCGTTTGTTTCTACGCGGCCAGTGACGGTCCGGCCGCCGCCGCTGCGCTGTGTGTGCCTCGCTGGCCCCACGGCGTGCGGAAAAACCGAGCTCGCTTTGCGTCTTGCCGCCGTCCTTCCTTTAGAAATCGTAAGCATGGACTCCGCGATGGTGTACCGCGGACTCGACATCGGCACGGCGAAGCCCGACGCGGAAACACGCCGCGTCGTGCCTCACCACCTCGTGGATATCCTCGATCCGCGCGAAGCGTACTCCGCGGGTCGTTTCGCGCGCGATGCGCGACACGCGATCGCCGGAATCACCGCCAAAGGGCGGTTGCCATTGATCGTCGGCGGCACGCTCTTATACCTACGCGCCTTGCGCGAGGGCTTGGCCGAGCTGCCGGGCGCTGACGACACGCTGCGGGCCGCGCTCGACGCCGAGGCGCTATCGCTTGGATGGCCGGCGCTGCACGAGCGCCTTCGCGCTCTGGACCCCGCAGCCGCCGCGAGGATCGCGCCCGCGGACCGGCAGAGGATCCAGCGGGCGCTCGAGGTGCACGCGCTCACCGGGCGGCCGCTCACGCAGCTGCAGCAGCCGATACTGGACGGAGATGAGCTCGAGATCGCAACGGTGGCCCTGGTGCCGACCGATCGCGCAGACCTCGGACGGCGCGTGGAGCGCCGGTTCGACGCGATGGTCGACGCGGGTTTCGTCGCGGAAGTCGAGAGGTTGCGAGCCCGCGGCGACCTCACGCCGGACCTGCCCGCGCTGCGGGCAGTTGGTTATCGCCAGATCTGGGCCTACCTCGACGGCGCATGCGACTGGCGAGAAACGCGGCGGCGTGCGATTGTGGCGACGCGGCAGCTCGCGAAGCGTCAGCTCACGTGGTTGCGTTCCGACTTCGTCAGCGAGAAATGGCCGGCTTTTGCTCCGGATCTCGCGGAGCGATTTCTCGCGCACGTGGAGCGATTCCGCGCGTCCGCCGCTTGAAAACGAGTGTGCTGTGTTAGCATTACCGGTTGTGGGAATGACCGGTCTCGTCGTGGGACAAGTATCGGAGCGAGATTTCAGGAAGCCTCAAGGGCCTTCAGGCGATCCTATCGGACCTGGTCTCGGCGAGCCTAACAATAAGAAAGGAGAGTATTCATGGCCAAAGGTCAATCGCTGCAGGACCCGTTTCTAAATGCTTTGCGCAAGGAAAAGGTCCCGGTCTCCATCTATCTGGTGAACGGTATCAAGCTGCAGGGGCAAATAGACTCTTTCGACCAATTCGTGGTTTTGCTACGCAATAGCGTCAGCCAAATGGTCTACAAACATGCCATCTCGACGGTGGTGCCTGCGCGCAACGTGCGCGTGCCGTCGATGGATGAGGATGAGGCTGAAGACTAGCTCCAATCCCCGGACGCAGGGAGGCGCGTTTGCTTGATCGTCCTCGCAGCGGGGAGCGTGCCCTGCTGCTACACATCGGCATGCACCGTTCCTGCCACGAAGACGAGACCCAGGAGTTTCGTGCGCTCGCTGAATCGGCGGGTGCGGACGTCGTCGCCGAAGTCCAAGCGCGCCGCGAGCGACCGGACCCCCGCTATTTCATCGGCAGCGGCAAGGTCGACGAGGTCGCACAGGTCGCGCGCTCGGCGCAGGCCGAGCTGATCCTCGTGAACCAACCGCTGCGCGCGGGCCAGGAGCGCAACCTCGAGACGACGCTCAAGACACGAGTGCTCGACCGCAACGGTTTGATCCTCGACATCTTCGCTCAACGTGCCGCGACGTTCGAAGGCAAGCTGCAGGTTGAGCTCGCGCAGCATGAGCATTTGGCCTCGCGCTTGGTACGCGGTTGGACCCACCTCGAGCGCCAGAAGGGTGGTATCGGGCTTCGCGGACCCGGCGAAACGCAGTTGGAAACCGATCGAAGACTCGTGAGCCGGCGCATCCGGCACCTCCGCGAGCGGCTAGCGCGGGTCGAGCGACAGCGCGACGTCAGTCGCAAGGAGCGCGTCCGGGCCGAAGTGCCGACGGTTGCCATCGTCGGCTACACGAACGCCGGTAAGACCACGTTGTTCAACGCGCTCTCGGGCGCGGATCTCGTCGCCAAGGATCAGTTATTCGCGACGCTGGACCCGACGATTAGGCGGCTGCCGCTCGATCACGGCGAGGAAGCGCTGCTCGTCGATACCGTCGGGTTCGTGCGTGATCTCCCGCACGAGCTCGTCGCGGCCTTTCGCGCGACGCTGACCGAGACCCGGGAAGCTGCGTTGCTGTTGCACGTGATCGACGCGAGCGACCCGCATCACGAGGATCGCCGCCGGCAGGTCGAAACGGTGCTCGCAGAAGTCGGCGCTGCCGAGGTCCCGCGCCTTCCGGTGTACAATAAGCTCGATCAGGCGCCCCCCGAATTTGCGGCCGAGCTCGACGACTCGGAGCATGCGAAGCTCTGCGTGTCTGCGGCCAACGGCGAAGGAATCGCGGGGCTCCTTACCGCGGTTCGTGAGCGCCTCATCGGGGCTCGGCTCGTCGCCGAGCTCAAGTTGGGTCCGGAGCAAAGCAGGCTGCGCGCCAAGCTGTTCGGGTGGCACGCGGTGCGGAGCGAAACCGTGGACGCGGAGGGTAACTCCACGTTGGAAGTGGAATTGACGGCGCAGCGTTGGCAGGAGCTGCGCAGCAGGGAAGACTTGCCAGCCGACTCCATTCGACAGAAAGTGTGAAACACAATGGCTTGGGACGACGGAGACAAGGGCAATCCATGGCGATCCGACAAGGACAAAGGTCCCGCGGATCTCGACGCCGTGGTGCGAGACTTCCAGCGTAAGCTCGCGGGCCTTTTCCGCGGGGGACGCGGTGGCGGCAGCCGCGGCGGCGGCGATCCACAACTGAACAGCGGCCTCGTGATCACGGGCGTGATCTTGCTGGTCGCCGTTTGGGGGCTTGCTGGGATCTACAAAGTGGATGAGGCGGAGCGAGGCGTCGTTCTGCGCTTTGGCGCGCTCCAGGATCTCACTCAGCCCGGACTCCGATGGCATTGGCCGTGGCCGATCGAGACGGTGGAGAAAATCAACATCGGCGCGACGGAGCGGTTGACTTACCAAGGCAGCATGCTGACGCGCGACGAGAATATCGTGAGCATCGATCTCGTCGTGCAGTTCAGGCGCACGGATCCGAAAGCCTTTCTGTTCAACATGCGCGATCCGGAGAAGACCCTGACCAATGTCACGGGCAGCGCGATCCGCGAGGTGATCGGCCGCAACTTGCTCGATTTCATCTTGACCGATGGCCGCACCCAGGTCGCACGGGAGACGCAAGATCTGCTGCAGGGGACGCTGGACGCGTACGGCTCCGGGGTCACGGTCTACGAGGTGAATCTGCAAGAGGCGAACTTCCCGCGGGAGGTAGAGGCGGCGGTACAAGAGGCGATCAAGGCGCGCGAGGACCGGGAGCGCAGGATCCTCGAAGCCGAAACCTACTCGAACGAAATCCTGCCACGCGCGCGCGGCGAAGCGGCGAAGCGGCGCCAGAACGCCGAGGCGTATCGTGGGGAGGTCGTCGCGAACGCAGAAGGCGAGACGGATCGTTTCAATCAGATCCTTGCGGAATACCAGAAAGCGCCGGCGGTGACGCGCGAGCGTCTGTACATCGAGACGCTCGAGTCGATCCTCGCGAATTCTACGAAAGTCATCGTCGATACGGACGGCGGCAACAACATGCTTTATCTGCCGCTCGACCAGCTCATGCAGCGCCGCCCGAGCAGTTCGACCAGCGAGGCCGCGTCAGCCACGCCGGTGCCGATGACCAACAACGCGGCGCCGCGCTCGCGCGATCGCGAAGCCCGCTGAGCCGGAGGACGCGAAGAAGATGAGCCCGCGCCTGAATTTGTTGCTGATCGTCGCCGTGCTCGTGGCGATCGTGATTCGGATGTCCGTATTCACGGTCGACGAGCGCGAGCACGCGGTGAAGTTTCAGTTCGGCGAGATCGTGAAAGCAGACTACGCGCCCGGTCTGCATTTCAAGGTGCCGTTCATGAACGACATCCAGCGCTATCCGAATCGGATCCTCAACTACGAGCACGCCGAAGAGAAATTCTTGACGGGCGAGAAGAAGAATCTCATCGTCGACTACTTCGTCACTTGGCGCATCGTCGACCCCGCGCAGTACTATCGCTCCGTGCGCGGCGACGAGACGGCTGCGATCGACCGTCTCTCGGCGATCGTGAAGGAAGGAATCAAAGCGGCGATCAGCCAACGGACCGTTCAAGAGGTCGTATCGGCCGAACGCCACGACCTGATGGCCGAGATGCTCACGCAGGTGCAAACACGTTCGCCGGAGCTCGGCATCGAGGTCGTCGATGTACGCGTCAAGCGCATCGATCTTTCCGAGGAGGTCAGCGACTCGGTTTACCGGAGGATGCAGCAAGAGCGACAGCGCGTCGCGACCCAGCTGCGCGCCGAGGGCGAGGAACAGTCCGAGCGAATCCGTGCCGACGCGGAGCGTCAACGCACGGTAATCTTGTCCGAAGCGTACCGTGACGCGGAACGAATTCGCGGCGCGGGCGACGCCCGCAAGACCGAAATCTACGCGCTCGCGTACTCGAAGGACCGCGACTTCTACGCTTTCTATCGAAGCATGCAGGCCTATCGTGAATCGATCGGCCGCGATCAGGACATCCTGGTTCTAAAACCCGACAGCGACTTCTTCCAGTTCCTGCAAAAGCAGCTCGGCACGACTGCTAAATAAGTCACGCGATCGACACAAGACTATGGAGGCTTGAGGCTTTGGCCTGGGCGGATCTTCTCGCGGGTTTGGCTTTCTATCTCGTGATCGAGGGCTTGTTTCCCTTCGCCGCGCCGCAGGCGTGGCGCCGCGGGCTCGCGGCAATCGCGCGGCTCGAGGATGGGCAACTCCGCAGTTTTGGGCTCGCGGCTGTGATCGCGGGACTTCTCCTGTTGCTCACCATTCGAGGTTAGCGTGGGTCGAAACGTCGTCGTGATCGGCACGCAGTGGGGCGACGAGGGCAAGGGCGCCGTCGTCGACGTGCTCGCGGAGCGCGCGCACGCGGTTGTGCGCTTCCAGGGCGGGCACAACGCTGGTCATACGCTCGTGATCGGTGATCGCAAGACCGTCCTGCATTTGATCCCCTCCGGTATCCTGCGCGACGATGTGATCTGTCTGATCGGCAACGGCGTCGTCGTTTCCCTCGACGCGCTCACCAGCGAGATGGACGAGCTCATGGCTCGCGGCGTACCCGTCGAGCGCCGGCTGCGCATCTCTCCGGCATGTCCGGTGATCCTGAGCTCGCACGGTTTGCTCGACAAGGCGCGCGAGCACGCGAGCGGCGATTCCGCGATCGGAACCACGGGTCGCGGGATCGGACCGGCGTACGAGGACAAAATCGCGCGCCGTGCGATCCGGATCTCGGACTTGTTCTCGCCAGACGCGCTCAAGCCCAAGCTCGAACGTTTGCTCGACCTGCACAATTTCTTGCTCGAGCGCTACTACTCGGTCGCGCCCGTCGACCCACAACGGGAGCTCGACAATCTGCTCCAGCTCGGCGAGCGCGTGAAGCCGCTCGTCGTCGACGTGACCGAGGTCTTGCGCGACTTGCAGCGCAAGGGCAGCGGCGTCCTCTACGAAGGCGCGCAGGGCGCGATGCTCGACATCGACCTCGGGACGTATCCGTTCGTCACTTCGTCGAATACCACGGTGGGCGGAGCCGCGACGGGAACGGGCGCAGGGCCCGGCGGCATCGACTACGTGCTCGGCATCGTCAAGGCCTATACCACGCGTGTGGGTGCGGGACCGTTTCCCACGGAGCTCGTCGACGGGGTAGGTAAGCACCTCGGCGACGTGGGCAAAGAGTTCGGGGCGACGACCGGGAGAGCGCGCCGCTGTGGTTGGTTCGACGCCGTGCTGCTGCGACGCGCCGTGTTCACGAACAGCCTCACGGGGCTCTGCCTCACCAAGCTCGACGTGCTGGACGGTCTGCCCGAGATCAAGATCTGCGTCGGCTATCGAGTGGACGGCCGAACGATCGATACGCCGCCCCTGCTGATGGACCGCTTCGGCGAATGCGAGCCTATCTACGAGAGCCATCCGGGATGGTCCGAGCCGACCTTCGGGGTGACCGCGTACGGCGGGTTGCCGCCGCAAGCCAAGTCCTACCTCGCCCGTATCGAGGAGCTCGCGGGCGTGCCGATCGACGTGATCTCGACCGGACCCGCGCGCGCCGCCGTAATCATTCGGCGCCATCCGTTCGAATAGTCTATAATCGAGAATCATTCTTATCTGCAGTCCCGCGGGAGGCTGCTTCTGACTTTGTCGGATCTGAAGCCCGGTGATCTCGTTCGGATCGAGTCGATCGATACCCAAGACCCCGCAGTCCAGCGCCTCATGGTGCTCGGGCTCGTCGAGGGTGCGGAGCTCAGGTTTCTCAGGAGCTCCCTCGGCGGCGATCCGCTCGAGTTTCGGATCTACGGCGCCGCGATCTCGCTACGGCGGGAGCAGGCGCGGCATTTTCACGTCGCGCAGGTAGCACCCAATGGCCACGCGAGTTGAGACGGCGGTTCCGATCGAAAGCCTCACGGTGCATCGCCGCGCCAGGGGCACGATCGCCGTGGTTGGCAACCCGAACTCGGGCAAGAGCTCCGTGTTCAACCGTCTCACCGGGCTGCGCCAACAGACCGCAAATTATCCCGGCGTAACCGTCGAACGGCGTGTCGGTCGCGGGGTATTCGGTCAAGCGACGCTCGATTTGGTTGATCTCCCCGGCACCTACTCGCTGAGCCCCAATTCGACCGACGAGCGGATCGCGGTGGACGTCCTGTTCGGGCGCGTCACGGGCACTCCGAAGCCCGAGGCGATCCTCGCGGTAATCGATTCGACACGCCTTTACCAGGGACTCTACTTGCTGCAACAGCTCATCGAGCTCGGCCGCCCGATGGTCGTTGCGCTGACCATGACAGACGCGGCCGAAATCCAGGGGCTCAAGATCGACTTCGCCGCGCTGCAGGACAGCCTTGGCGGTGCACCGGTGTTGCCAGTCGTCGCGACGACGGGACGCGGGTTCGCCGCCCTGAAGGACGCTCTCGCGCGTGTGCTCGATGCAGATCCGCCGCGGCTAGACACGCATTGGCCTGAGTTGCGGGCTGCCGCGCAGCGGTTCGCGGAGCGGTGGCGCGCGCACGGCGTCGCCGTGCATCCCGTCGAAGTCGAGCGGCTCCTGATCGATCCAAAGGCCGAAACGCTCGCCGTTAGCGAGCAGCTGAGAGCGGAGCTCGAGCCTGCCCGCGCCGCATTGTTCGGCGCCGAGCCGCCGCTTGCGGCGGAGGCGCGGCAGCGCTACGGCTGGGTGCGCGCGACGCTAGCGCGTGTCGAGTCCCCGGGCTCGATCGTCGCGAGCCGAATGGCCGCGTTCAAGGATTGGCTCAACCACCCGTGGCCTTCCACGGTGCTGTTCGTGCTGTCGATGGCAATCGTGTTTCAGGCGGTATTCGCGTGGGCCACGCCGTTCATGGACCTGATCGACGCGGGCGCGAGCGGACTCGGTGCATGGATCGCTGCGAGCTTGCCACCCGGAGCGTTCGCGAGCTTCCTGACGGACGGCGTGATCGCGGGCGTCGGCAGCGTAGTCATCTTCCTACCGCAGATCTTGATCCTGTTTCTGTTCATCATCCTGATGGAGGACACCGGCTACCTCGCGCGCGCCGCGTTTCTCGTGGATAGAGCGATGCGCTCGGTCGGGCTGTCGGGTCAGTCGGTGATCCCGCTGCTGTCGAGCTTCGCGTGCGCCGTCCCGTCGATCATGGCGACGCGCGTGATTCCGAATCGGCGTGATCGGATCGCCACGATCCTCGCCGCGCCTTTCATGACCTGCTCCGCGCGGTTGCCGGTCTACGCGCTGCTCATCGCGGCGTTCGTGCCTTCGCGAACGATCGGTTTCGTGAACTTGCAGGGGCTCGTGCTGTTCGGGCTCTACGTGATCGGCATCATTGGAGGCGTCGGCACGGCGCTGTTGCTGCGCCATTCGTTCCTACGAGGCGAGAATCCGACCTTCATCCTCGCGCTGCCCGAGTTCCGGATGCCGAACGTGCAAACGGTGGCGATGAAGCTGCTCGATCGCGTGCGCATATTTCTCCGGCGCGCCGGCACGGTGATCTTCTCCGTGGCCGTCGTCGTCTGGGCGCTTGCGTATTTTCCGCAATCCCCCGGAATCGAGCAGGCCCGTATCGACGCGCGCGCAACGGCCGCCGCGAGCTCGAGCGGCGCGGCGCTCGCGACCCGTCTCGCGGAGATCGACAATCAAGCGTCGGCCGATCATCTCGCGCAGAGCTGGCTCGGCCGAGCAGGGCAGGTCGTCGAGCCCGTGTTCGAGCCGCTCGGCTGGGACTGGCGCGTGTCGGCCGCGGTCATTGCGGGTTTCCCGGCGCGTGAGGTGGTGGTCGCGGTGCTCGGCACGATCTACGCGGTGGGGGACGACGCGGACGAGCAGAGCCTCGCCGGCCGGCTCGAAGCCGCGACCTGGCCCGACGGCCGGCCGGTTTTCACGTTGCCGATGGTGCTCGGCTTCCTGCTGTTCTACGCGTGGTGCCTGCAGTGCGCGGCGACGCTCGCCGTGATCCGGCGCGAGACGAACAGCTGGCGCTGGCCGGTGTTCGCATGGTCGTACATGACCATCCTGGGGTACGGAGGCGCGCTCGCGATCTACCAGCTCGGCGGCGCATGAGGAAGGGGTGCGGATGATCGGGGAATGGAGGGCAGGCCGCTCGAGCTGGTGCGCGCCGCCGGGTTTGAGGCAATGAGCGAATCTTTGGAGTGGCGGGAGCTCGCGCGCGAGCCCGTCGCGGACTGCAAGGTGTTTTCGGTCGAGCGCTCGGTCGCGGCGTCACCCGTGGACGGCTCCGAGCACGCGTTCTATCGAATTCATTCTTCGTCGTGGGCGCAGATCGTGCCCGTCACACGCGACGGCGACGTCGTTATGGTGCGGCAGTACCGGCACGGCGCGTCGCGCGTGACGCTCGAGATTCCGGCGGGCCTCGTCGATCCCGGCGAAGATCCGTTGCGCGCGGCGCTGCGCGAGTGCCTCGAGGAAACCGGCTACCGGGCGCGCAACGCGATCTCGCTCGGTGTGGTCAATCCGAACCCGGCGTTGTTCTCGAACCGGCTCTACGCGTATCTCGCGACCGACGTCGAGCCCGCGAGCGCGATCCAGAACACTGGCAATGAGCAGACGGAGGTCGTGTTGGTGCCGACGGCGCGGCTGGCGGAGCTGATGCTGCGCGGCGACATCGATCACGCCTTGGTCGCCGCGACGCTCTGGCGGTACCTGCACGAGTACGCGGCGCGCTGACGCGCACGCATCTCGCGTTCGTTCGGGTCTTGCTGCGATAATCCGCGCCCGCAAGCGGCAGGCGCACCGTTGATGGACGACTCGATCCCACATCCTTCCCGCGCTGCGGGCGTCGGGGTGGTGCCGCCGCGCTATCTGATTTTCTTTTTCGGATCGCTCGTGGCGCTCGGGCCACTGAGCGTCGATTTCTACCTGCCGGCGTTTCCGACGATAGCAAAGGCGTTCGGCGTTACCGTCTTCAGCATCCAGAACACGTTGAGCGCGTTTCTGATCGGCTACGGATGCGGCCAATTCTTCGGCGGCTCTTTGTCCGACCAGATCGGCCGCAAGCGCGTCGGGTACGTCGGGCTCAGCATCTACATCGTCGCGAGCCTTTCGATCGCCTTCACGCACGACGTCGAACATATGATCGTGCTTCGGTTCCTGCAGGCGATCGGCGGCGGCTTCTCGACCGTCATTTGCATGGCGACGGTCCGGGATATCTATCCGGTGGAGCAGCTCGGCCGGCGTTTCGCGACGGTAACGATGGTAGTGCTCATCGCGCCGCTCGTGGCCCCGATAATCGGCTCGTACGTGCTGCCGCTTGGCTGGCAGGTCATCTTCTACATCAAAGCCGCTTACGCGGCGTGCCTGCTCGCCGCGTACATTGTGGTTGTCCCGGAGACGCGCCACGGTGCGTGGTCCAATCTGTCCTTGCGATCGATTTTCGTGCAATGCGCGGACGTCGTGACGCGGCGAGTCGACGGCCGCCGCCTGCCGATTCAATACGCGCTTGCGATGGCGCTCGCGACTAGCGTGCTGATGATCTTCGTCACGAACGCCTCGTTCATCTACCAGCAGTACTTCGGCGTGCCCGTGAATCGTTTTCCCTATCTGTTCGGCTTGAGCGTGCTCGGGTTCATGTCGATGAACCTGTTCAGCATGCGGAGACTGAGCAGCGACAATGCCGCGGCGTTCTTCCGCCGCGGGCTCACGATCCAGGTTTGCGCCGTGGCGGGATTGGTGATCGTGGCGGTGAGCGGCCACGCGTCGCTTTGGACCGTCGTGCCGTTCATCGTCTTGATGGTTTCGACGCTCGGCCTCATCGGTCCGGCCGGCTCCGCCCGCTACATGGGCTTCTTCACGCAGCTCGCCGGCAGTGCGTCCTCGGTCTACAGCACGATGATGTTCTCGTTCGGCGGCATCCTGGGCGCCCTCACGGGCGCACTCGCGGACGGCACCCTCGCGCCGATCGTGCTCGTGATGGCTGCGGCGACGGTTACGGCGAACGTGATCGGGCTGAGTCTGGGGTCGCGCCGCATACGCACGAAGGTCTGAATTCCGAACGCGTCAGGTCGCATGAGCGGGACGGCCGAGATGTTCCTGCGCCGGCTCATCGTCTTCGAAGCCGTGTTGCTGACGCTCCCACATCGTCGCGTACAGCCCTGAGCGCCGCAGCAAGCTCGTGTGTGTGCCGCGCTCGGCGATCCGACCCTCCGCAAGCACGATGATCTCGTCCGCGTCGACCACGGTGGAAAGGCGGTGCGCGATCACGAGCGTCGTATGGCCGCGCGACACTTCGCGCAGCGACGCCTGGATCTCGCGTTCGGTGCGAGTGTCGAGCGCCGACGTCGCTTCGTCGAATAGCAGGATCCGCGGCCGTTTGAGAATCGTCCGCGCAATTGCGACGCGCTGCTTCTCTCCGCCCGATAGCTTTAGCCCGCGCTCGCCGACCATCGTCTGATAGCCGTCCGGTGAGGCCATGATGAAGTCGTGAATGCGCGCGAGTCGCGCGGCTTCCTCGATTTCCGCGGGCGAAGCGCCGGGTCGGCCGTACGCGATGTTGTAGTAGATAGTGTCGTTGAACAGCACGGTGTCCTGCGGGACGATGCCGATCGACGCGCGGACGCTCGCCTGGGTGACTTCGCGTATGTCTTGCCCGTCGATCCTCACGGTGCCCTGCGTGACATCGTAGAAGCGAAATAGCAGCCGCGAGATCGTCGACTTGCCGGCACCGCTCGCGCCGACGATCGCGGTTTTCTGCCCTGCCGGAACGACGAACGATACGTCGGCCAAGATCGTACGCCGCGGGTCGTAAGCGAACGTCACGTGCTCGAACTGCACGGCTCCGGGTCCCGGCAGCAGCGGCTCGGCCGCCGGCGCGTCCTTCACGTCGGCGTTCACGTTCATGAGCTCGAACATCGCCTCCATGTCGGTCAGAGCTTGCTTGATCTCGCGGTACACGAATCCCAGGAAGTTCAACGGAATATAGAGCTGGATCAGATACGTGTTGATGAGTACGAAGTCGCCGACGGTGAGCGTCCGGTCGATCACGCCGCGGCCCGCCATCGTCATGAGCACGGCGAGTCCGACCCCGATGATCGTGGCTTGCCCGATGTTGAGCAGCGACAGCGAGCTCTTGCTCGCGACCGAGGCGCGCTCGTAGCGAGCGAGCGCCTGGTCGAAGCGGTTCGCCTCGTACTGCTCGTTGCCGAAGTACTTGACCGTCTCGTAGTTCAGCAGGCTGTCGATCGCGCGCGTGCTGGCTTCCTGGTCGGTCTCGTTCATCTGCCGGCGGTATTTCAGGCGCCACTCGGTCACTGCGAGGGTGTACGCGATATAGCCAATCACGCACACGAACGTGACGGCCGCGTAGCGCACGTCGAACAGCGCCCAGAGGATTCCGCACACGAGCGCTACCTCGATCAGCGTCGGCACGATGTTGAAGAGCATGAACGTCAGCAGCGTGTCTATCCCCGTCGTGCCGCGCTCGATGGCGCGCGACAGGCCGCCCGTTTGCCGCTCGAGGTGAAAGGAGAGTGACAGACCATGCAGGTGGCGGAACGTCTGCAGCGCCACCGTCCGGATGGCGCGCTGCGCAACCTTGGCGAACACCGCGTCGCGCAGCTCGGAGAACGCGATCGTGGCGACGCGCAGCGCGCCGTAGCCGACCAACAGGCTCAACGGCAGCACCGTCGGGAGGTTCTGCGGGTCTGCGAAGAGGTCGACCATCCGCTTGAACAGCATCGGGACGTAGACAGTCGCGAGCTTGGCAGCCGCGAGCAAGCCGAGCGCGAGCACGACGCGCAGCCGAATCGAGAGGTTCGCCGCAGGCCAGAGGTGCGGCGCGAGCGAGCGCAACGCGCTCCATTCGAAGCCGGCGGATTTCGTGACGCGTTCTGCGGCCATGCCGCAATTGTACGGGGAACGGCGTCTGCTTGGGTTCGAGCGCGCGCGTCAGCGAGCTAGCGGCAGGTCGAACGGCCCGATGCTGTCGCGGTCGATCGCGCGATGCTGGTAGCCGCTGTCGGGCAGACCGTTGCTCGGGTGCCCGGCGGTGAGCGTCCTGACGCTGCGGTGAGGTGCGCGGTCGCGATCTCCCGCCGACGGCGCGATCGTCAGGTGATAATCGCCGATCTCGCCCGTGTCGTACGAAGTCACGAGCACGTGATAGGTGCCGGTCTCGGTGAGGTCCGTCTCGATGCTGCTGTGTCCTGTGCGGCCGTCGTCCGCGTCGTCGTTCTCGACCTGCTCGCCGTGGGGCGTCTTGAGGATCAAGTACGTATCGAACGTGCCAGACATGACGTCGATGCTCACGTGCTGCCCAGGCGACGCCTCGAAGTCGTAAGCGTCGAAAAACTCGCCGCTCTTCAGCATCTCGTCGCCGGTCTGCAGCGATCCGTCGCGATCGATGCGCGCTATGGTGGCTGGGCCGGCGCCGAGGTCGATGGCGACCGTGTAGCCGCCTTTCTCTCTCTTGGCGTAGCTCGTCACGGTGACCAGATACGTACCGGTTTCCTCGAGATCGATAGCGAGCCGGGAGTGCGTCGAGTCGCCTTCGTAGTCGTCGTTGTCGAACTGTTGGCCGCTCGGCGTGCGCACGAGCAAGTAGGGGTCGAACTCGCTCGAGCGCAGATCGATGACCGCGCGGTAGCCGCGCGCGCCGTCGAACTCGTATGCGTCCGCAAATTCCCCCGACTTGAGCGTCACGTCGCCCTTCTCGAGGCGACCCCGCTCGACGCGGCCAGGGGGCGCCGTGAGCGTCGCCGTCGAGCCGATCGCAACGTCCGTTCGGAATCGGACTCGCCCCTCACCCAAGAGCGTTTGGCAGTCCGTGGCGTCGCGGTATAGGTCCGCGCCGACCAGCGTGTTCGCAGATCCTTCACCCTCGAAGCGCGGATCATCGCATTCGCCGTCCTTGGCCCACTCGCCGCTGTCGTCGCCGAATTCGACGGGACCGTCGAGCCACGCGCGCTGTTGGGAGTACGACGGCCGAAGGAAAACCAGGATAGCCAGCGAGACAAAGATACCCGCCGAGCGGAGCACGACTCTGGAGCAGGTCATTTTGGGACGGTCCTCTAGTAGCCGGCGCGCGGTACGGCGTCACTTGGCCGGATGCTGCCACAAGGGGCGCGCCGAAAGCCGCGACGGCGTTCACATGCGGCCGGCGTGCGCCGAGCACCGTGTAGAATGCGCGAGGCCTCCTAGTCGTTTCCCGCAATCGAATGCAATCGAACGCACGCGCGCCGTTGATCGTGTCGGCCGAGACGGCTGGGCTCGGCAACCGACTGAAGTCGTGGGTCTCGGCGATGCGCCTCGGCGACGAGTCGCTCGTCCACTGGACCAAGAATCGGAACATGCCTGCGGGATTCTCTGAGCTGTTCCGCAACGACTGCTTCGTCGCCGAAGTGCCCGCGGGGGCCGCTGTGTATGCGTCGTGGCGGCTTGCGGTGCTGCCGGAGGACGAGGCGCATCTGCCGGCGGGTTTCGCCACCGTCGGCGCCGGCGCGCACCCGCTCGTTCGCGGGCTCGGTAAGGCTTGGTGGAATCTCACCGGCCGGCGCACCGACCGTTACCGCTACATGCTGTTTCCGAAGTCGCATTCGCGGCGTTCGTCTCGCCGCGACGCCCGTCACATCGACCTCGAGTACGGCCGCATACCGCAGGCAATTCGCGATGCCTACGTGCCGTTATTCGCACGGATCGCAGTGCATCCGGAGATCGCTAGGCGTGTCGCCGAGTGGGGTAACGAGCATTTGGGCGACGATGTGATTGGCGTGCAAGTACGTACTTGGCGCGACGACGAGCGGCGCTACCGGAAATACCACGTGCCCGCCGTGCGCCGCCTCGGCGTGCTAATGGAGGCCGCCGAACCGAGCTCGCGCTTCTTGGTCGTGAGCGACGCGGATGAGATCGTCGCCGAGCTTGCGGCGCGCTACGGGACCGGTCGTGTGCTGCATTTCCCCCGGGTCACCGCGCGGCGCGACAGCTGGCGCACGCCGGACGGTATTCGCGAGGACCTGATCGACATGCTGCTGCTCGCACGTACCCAACGCTTGTTCGCGAGCTACCTGAGCACCTTCAGCGAAGCTGCATGGTGGCTCGGCGGCGCGACGGCAAGTGTGGCGGTGTTCTAGATGAGTGGACGGCTCCGAACCGCATTGAAGAAGCTGCGGAGACGGCTGCGGCGCCGTCCGGCGACGCGCGATCCGTATGCAATGACCCGCGAGCTGGTTGCGGCGCTCGAGCCCGTGATCTTTGACGTGGGCGCCAACATCGGGGAGACCGCGCTGCGCTACCGCGAGCTCTTTCCGGCCGCGACGATTCATTGCTTCGAGCCGTTTCCGCTGTCCTTCGAGCGGCTGCGGACGGCTCTCGAAGGGGACGCGAGGGCGCGGCTGCATCTGCTCGCGCTCGCGGCGTCCAGCGGTTCCGCTCGGCTCAAGGTCAACCGCAGCGCGGCCACCAACTCGCTGCTTGCGAGTGACGAACGCGCAGCACACTACTGGGGAGGCGGGTTGCTCGACACCGAGACCGAGGTGGAGGTGGGCACGCGCATGCTCGACGAGTTCTGCGCCGCCGAGCGCGTAGAGCGCATCGACATCCTGAAGCTCGACGTGCAGGGCGCCGAGTACGCGGTGCTCGAAGGCGCGCGCCAGATGCTCACCGCACAGCGAATCGACGTGATCTACATGGAGGTGATCACGGCGCCGACGTACGTGGGACAGCGCGAGCTGCACGACTATCTCGCGCTGCTGCACGAGCGCGGATACCGGTTATTCGACTTCTACAATCCCGCCCGTAGGGACGGGCGGCTGATCCAATCCGACATCATCTTCGTAAGCTCGCAGTTCTTGGAGCGATACGAGAGCGCCCGCGCGGCCGGCTGACGCTAGAAGCGCTTCTTCAGCGAACGGTAATGCTTCGCGAGCACTTTCATGATCGGCCCGAACGTGTCGGGAAATCTGCGAAACGGCCGCGCGACGAGCTGCATCCGCGATTCGCGGTACGGAATGCCGTGCCAGCCGAGCTTACCGGCTCCGCGCACGAACACAGTTCCATCGAAGCCGTTGAAGATGTACGTCACCATCGACTCGTCGGATCTGAGCGACGCGACCGAGTTATCCGTGATGCCTAACCTCGCGTACAAATCCGCGCGCACGAACACGCAGTTGTGCGTCGTTACCGACGCGAGCTCGTAGCCTTTCTGCTTGCCGAGCCGCGCCTGCGCCGTGATGCTGGCTCCCTGGTTGATCGACATGTCGGCCGGCTGCACGAAGTCGACGGCCGTAGGTATCGTGGGGTTGTACTCGATCACGACGATTCGCGGCGTGTAGCGCGCAACGGCGTTCCAGACGTGATAGTCGTTCCCATCGATGTCGATCGAGAGGACGTCGAAGTCCTTAGGGATAGGCGTGCGCGCGAGTATCGCGTCGAGCCCGTCGGCGGCGGTGAAGCCGACGAACGCATTGAGCGTCACGACCCGCGGGTTGTCCTTGAACGTCGCTTGCAGATCGCGGCAACGGACCGCCGAGCCCTCGATCATTACCGCGGAGAACCCCTTGTTTGCAATGAGGTTGTAGGTGTTGCTGAGGTAGCGGCCGTCCCACGCACCGAACTCCACGCACCAGCCGCGCGGCTCCCCGAGCACTTCGAGGATCTTCGCGATAATCCCGTCCTCGCCGTTCTGCGACGTGACGTCCGCGGCGTGATCGAGCAACCAGCGATTGTTCTGCGGCATTGAATCGCCAGCTTTAGCCGTGCGCCGCGCCGGCGTTCTCGAGGAACCAGCGGTACGTCGAGCGGACTCCGTCGCGCAGCGCAATCGTCGCCTTCCAGCCGAGCCCCAGCATCTTGCTCACGTCGAGGAGCTTGCGCGGAGTGCCGTCCGGCTTACTGCGATCGAGCACGATCTCGCCGCTGAATCCGACGACGTCGCCGATGAGGTCTGCCAGCTCGGATATGGTCACGTCCTCACCACAGCCCACGTTGATGATCTCGGGCGAGTCGTAGGTCGTCATGAGGAAACACAGCGCGTCCGCGAGATCGTCCACGTGCAGGAACTCGCGGCGCGGCGTACCCGAGCCCCAAATCGTGACGGTCTCCGAGCGCGCCGACTTCGCTTCGTGGAACTTGCGGATCAGGGCGGGAAGCACGTGCGACGTTCGCAGGTCGAAGTTGTCGCCAGGGCCGTAGAGGTTCGTCGGCATGACGGATATGGCGTTGAAGCCGTATTGCCGCGCGTACGCTTGGCACATCTTGATGCCGGCGATTTTCGCGACGGCATACCATTCGTTGGTTGGCTCGAGCGGGCCGGTGAGCAGCGAGTCCTCGCGCAGCGGCTGTTGCGCGAGCCGCGGGTAGATACAGCTCGAGCCCAAGAAGCAGAATTTGCGCGTGCCGTGGCGGTAGGCGGCATCGATCAGGTTGTTCTGGATCAGGAGATTGTCGCGAATGAAGTCGGCGGGGTAGGCCTCGTTCGCCGCGATGCCCCCGACTTTGGCCGCAGCCATGAACACGTACTCCGGTCGCCGCTCGCCGAAGAACCGCTCGACGGCGGTGTGCTCGCGGAGGTCGAGTGCCGCGCGCGGCGCGCTCAGCAGGTTCGTGAACCCGCGTGTCGTGAGCGCGCGCACCAGCGCGGAGCCGACGAGGCCATGTTCACCGGCTACGTAGATGGTCGAGTCGCTCCTCATTCGCGCGGACTGTGCACCGAAAAACCGGCGTTCGCTACGAGCGCGTCCCGCTCGGCGAGCCGCTGATCCACGTCGACCATCTCGCGCACCAGCGCCTCGAAACCGATTTCGGGTTTCCATCCGAGCTGCGTGCGAGCTTTGGTGGCGTCGCCGAGCAGTGTGTCGACTTCCGTGGGCCGAAAGTAGCGGGCGTCGACGCGTACTACGGTCTTGCCAGTCGCTTCGTCGATGGCGTGCTCCTCTTGTGCCTTGCCGCGCCAACTGAGACTCATCCCGAGGAAGCTCGCGGCTAGCGTGACGAACGACCGTACGGAATGTTGTTCGCCGGTCGCGATCACGTAGTCCTCCGGCGTAGCTTGTTGAAGCATGAGCCATTGGGCGCGGACGTAGTCGCGGGCGTGACCCCAGTCGCGCAACGCATCGAGATTGCCGAGGTATAGGCAGTCGTCGAGCCCGACCTTAATCCGCGCCAGCCCTCGTGTGACTTTGCGCGTCACGAATGTCTCGCCTCGCAGCGGAGACTCGTGATTGAACAGAATTCCGCTGCAAGCGAATAGCCCGTATGCCTCGCGATAGTTCACTGTGATCCAGTGGGCGTAGACCTTGGCGGCGCCGTACGGAGAGCGCGGATAAAACGGCGTCGTCTCGTTCTGCGGTGTCTCGAGTACCTTGCCGAACATTTCGGAGCTCGACGCTTGGTAGAAGCGCGTACGCTTTCCGAGGCCGCAGATTCTTATCGCCTCGAGCAGGCGTAGCGTGCCGAGCGCGTCCGAGTTCGCGGTGTACTCGGCCGTCTCGAACGACACTGCCACGTGGCTTTGCGCCGCGAGGTTGTAGATCTCCTGGGGCTGCACCTCCTGAACGATCCGAATCAGATTCGTCGCATCGGTGAGGTCGCCGTAGTGCAGGATCATCCGCCGGTCCGGGTCGTGCGGGTCGGTGTAAAGGTGGTCGATGCGGTCGGTGTTGAACAGCGAGGCACGGCGTTTGACGCCATGGACCTCGTAGCCCTTGCCGAGCAGAAGCTCCGCCAAATACGCGCCGTCTTGCCCCGTGATCCCCGTGATCAGCGCTTTCTTGCCTGCCGGTTGCGTCGTCATGCTTTCCTTTCGCTCGGCCGCCGCAGCAAGCAACCGCCGCGGCCGCGAGCATGTTACCGCGTCGCGAGGCGTCCGGCTCCTAGCTGCCGCGCTGCTGCCGCTTCGTCAGCCGACAGCTTCGGACTTGCCGAGGAACAGGCTGCGGAGCACGTGCTCCTGGAATGCGCGACCGCCCCCGACATCCTTTAGATAGTAGCGCGGGATTCCGAAACCCTTCTTGCGCCGATCCAAGATGCTGTCGGGGAGGATGCCGCGATAGGCGTGGCGCAATAGACCCTTCGTCAGCCCGTTGTAGTAACGCAGGTCTTCATCGAGTGCGAACGAAAACTCGATGATCCGCCGATCGAGCAGCGGTACTCGCGCTTCGAGCGACACGGCCATGCTCGTGCGGTCGACCTTCGTGAGCACGAGCCCTGGCAGGAACGTGTGAAAGTCGACGACCTGAAGCCGCGTGCGGATCGGCAGATCCTCGCGCCAGTGCTCGCGATAGTGCCACCAGTCGTCGTAGTCGGTCGGGATCTCGAGCTCCGCACGGTAGGCGCTTTTCGCGGGACGCGGCATTCCGCCCATGATCCGCGCCCAGAGATCCGGGCCGCCGCTGAACGCCGTTTCGAGCAGCGCAAGACCGCGCGCAACCGCATGGCGGCGGTGGAAGGGCCTGCGGAGGGCGAACACACCGTTTTCCACGAACCGTGGCCAGCTCGGCCAGCGGTCGTAGCGCGCGAATCGGCGATAGGTGCGATAGCCACCGAAGACCTCGTCGCCGCCATCGCCCGTGAGCACCACCGTCACGTTCTCGCGAGCCGCGGCGGAGACGAGATAGGTCGGCATCGAGGACTCGTCGGCGAACGGCTCGTCGAACCACGACTTGAGCTTCGGCAGCAGCTCCTGTGCGTAGGCCTGTGACAGAATCCGTTCGTGGTGGTCGGTGCCGAACAGTTGCGCGACTTCACGCGCGTAGGGCGTCTCCGACACCGCGTCCGAGTCGAAGCCGATCGAGAACGTCGACACCTTGCGGCCGCTCTCGGCTGCCGCGGCAACGACGACGCTAGAGTCGATACCGCCCGATAGAAAAAAGCCGAGCGGCACGTCGGCGACCATCTGGTCCGCGACGGCGGAGTTGATCAACGCGCGCAGCTCGGCGCAGGCGTCCTCGAGTGCCGGACGACGCGGCGAGTCGGGCAGGGGGATCGACCAGAAGCGCTTCGGCCCGCGCAGCGTCCCGGTCGCGGGATCGAACGAGAGCCAGTGTGCCGGCGGCAATTTGAAGCAGCGCCGGTAGAGCGTCTTCGGTGCGGGCACGTAGCGGTAGCCCAGAAAGTCGTAGAGCGCCGTGCCGTCCACTGCGAGCTTCTCGCTTGCACACAGGATCTCAATCGCTTTGAGCTCGGACGCAAACGCGAATTTGCGGCCGTCGTGGAAGTAGTAGAGGGGCTTGATCCCTGGCCGGTCGCGATAGAGCTTCAGGCGTTGCTCGCGTGCGTCCCAGATCGCGATGGCGAACATCCCGTCGATCTTGTCAACGAAGGCCTCGCCCCATTCGAGATAGCCGTTGAGCACCACCTCGGTGTCGGAATCCGTGCGAAACGCACGCCCGCGCCGCTCGAGCTCCGCGCGCAACGTGCGGTAGCCGTAGATCTCCCCGTTGAACACGAGCCACGTCGCGCCGTCTGGCGCGATCATCGGCTGGTTAGCGGCTGCGGACAGATCGATGATCGACAGGCGCCGGAAACCGGCCTTCACCGGGCCGGAGAGGTGCAATGCGCTCGCATCCGGACCGCGGTGTGCGATCGAGTCGAGGCCTGCCGCGTAGTTCCAGCCCGGCTCGGTTCCGCCGACGAAGCCGCACACTTTGTTCGCCCTTGCGCGTCGACGCGCATCGAATCAAGCCCGCACTGTAGGCAGTCCGCTCATTCGCCGCAATCGGTCGGTTAGACTCCGCATGGATGACCATCAAAATAGCGCACGTCAATGTAGCGAAGGGCTATCGCGGCGGAGAGCGGCAAACGGAGCTGCTGATCCGCAGCCTCGCGAGCCAGGGCTTCGAGCAGGTGCTCGTCGCGCGCCGCGGCGCGCCGCTCGCGGCGCGGCTCGGGGACGCCGCGGTCGAGGTGCGCCGCGTATCCGGCGGGTCGCTCAGCGTCGTGCGCGCGACGGCGGACGTCGACCTCCTCCACGTGCACGAAGGCCGTAGCGTCTACGGCGCCTATTTGCGCTCGCTGCTGAGCGGCACACCGTACGTGGTTACACGCCGCGTCAACAACCCGATTCGCGAGCATTGGCTGGCCCACAAAGCGTATCGGCGCGCTTCGTACGTCGCCGCGGTTGCGCCGCAAGTCGCCGACGTCGTGCGCGCGTACGACAGTGCGATCCGCGTGCAGGTTGTGCACAGCAGCAGCAGCGGACTCGGTGTCGACGCGGCGTATTCCGCGGGCATTCGAGCGTCCTACGCGGACAAGCTGATCATCGGGCACGTCGGTGCGCTCGACAACGATCAGAAGGGGCAGGAATACATCATCGCTGCGGCGCGCGCGGTTGCCGGATCGTATCCGGATCTGCATTTCATGCTCGTCGGTGGCGGCGATGACGAGGCCATGCTCAAGGGTCTTGCGGCCGGTTTGAGCAACGTGACGTTCACGGGCTTCGTGAACAATGTCGGCGACTATCTCGCCGCATTCGATATGTTCGTACTGCCGTCGAACCGCGAAGGCATTGGTAGCATCCTGCTCGACGCCATGGATCGCGGCTTGCCGGTGATCGCGAGTCGAGTCGGCGGAGTTCCAGACATCGTGCACGACGACGACAACGGCATACTCATCGAAGCGGGCCGCGTGGATCAGCTGCGCGCCGCGATCCTCGCATTGCGCGCAGACGCCGCGCGCCGCCGGGTACTCGGCGAGCGCGGACGGGAGTTCGCGAAACGCTTCACCGCGGAAGTGATGTCGAGCAAGTACCGCGCGATTTACGAGACCGTCCTCGGTCGAACGGGCTGACGTGGCCGCGATCAAAGCGCTCTGCATCACCGAAGACCCGGATCGACCTACGACCGCGACGTTCGTCGGCCTGCACCGCGCGGGTGTCGATCTCACGGTCGTCTGCCCGGCGGGCGCGGAAAGTCGCGCGGTGCTCGCAGAAGCTGGCGTAAAGCTGCTCGACTTGCGGCTCGGAGGATTACTCGATCGCGTGGGGACGAGGCGGCTCCGGGACGAGCTCGTCGACGGCCGCTACGACGTTCTGCACGTCTTCAGCAACCGGCCGCTCGAATGCGGTATTGCGGCCGTGCGCGGGCTACCGGTGAAGCTGATCGCCTATCGCGGCATCGTTGGCAACGTAAGCTTCTTCAGCCCGATCTCGTGGCTGCGATTCCTGAATCCGCGAATCGATCGGATCGTCTGCGTTTGCAACGCGATCCGTGACTACTTCCTCTCGATGCGACCGGCAGTGCTGCGGATGCCGCCGGAACGCCCAATCACCATCTACAAGGGTCACAGCCTCGATTGGTACAGCGCTGCCCCCAAGGATCTTCGCGAGCTCGGAATTCCCGCGGGCGCTTTCGTCATCGTGTGTGTCGCGAACTATCGACCGCGCAAGGGCGTCGAGGTGCTCGTCGATGCGCTAGCGCAGCTACCCCGCGACTGGCCAGTTCACCTGTTGCTCGTCGGGGAGATGGACGCGCCGGGGCTGCGCGCGAAGATCGCCGCGAGCCCGGTGAAGGAGCGCATTCACCTGCCGGGGTATCGGCGCGACGCGTCGGCGATCGTGGCAGCCTGCGACTTGTTCGTGCTGCCGTCGGTGAAGCGCGAGGGGCTCGCGCGATCGCTGATAGAAGCGATGGCGTACCGTGTCGCGCCCGTGGTCACGGATTGCGGCGGCAGTCCGGAGCTCGTGGTCGATGGCGAGTGCGGGATCGTCGTGCCGGTGCGCGATGCTCGGGCCCTTGCGGGTGCGATCCGGCGCCTTTACGAGAGCCCGGAGTTGCGACGGCGAATGGGTGCGGCCGCCCGCGAGCGGATCAGCACCCACTTTCGCATCGAGAAGACGATCGAGCAGACCCTCGAGCTGTACCGCGAGCTCACCGAGCGCAGTGCCTGATCGAGAGCCGATCCGCGGAAAACGTGACCGTGATCGCCGCAGACGCCGCGGGGCCGCACGTAGGATGTCCCCCCTAAGTTCCACTATGGCCGGGTTGGCTGCGGGCTCGAGGTCCGCGCCAGTAAAGAGCCCGCGGGATCACGGGTGTGGCGTCACGGATAGAAAAAATGTCTCTTGTTTTCGATGCGACGCTGGCGCTCGAGGATCAAACGTTCGCCGGACTCTTGGAAGCCGCTCAGGACGATTGCGCCCTGTACGACGAATACATCCGCGGATTCGACGATGTTCCCACGCTGACCGATCCCGTCGCTCTCCCACCGCCGCGGATTGCTCCGCCCGATTTTAGGTTTGGTGAGCGCAAGGACGTACGGAGACACGCGCGCCAAGACGCGGTGACGACCCGCGAGCAGTGCTCCCGCGAGCTCGAGGCGATGTACGCCGAATATGTCGAGCCTGGCGTGCCCGCCGCGAAGGGACGCAAGAGCGCCAAGCCGAAGAGGAAGCGTCAGCGTCGCAAGAAATAGGCGCGACGGACGCCTCGGGCCTCCCACGCGGTAGGCCAGTCTCTGTTTCGCAGCTGCAAGAAACGATCGCCGGCCGGCCGGCTTGGCAGCTCGCGACGTCTGTTCCCGCTGCACGGACGACTGCCGACCTCTTTCGTGGAACCGGCTGGGATGCCAGCCGTGTCGTCCTCGATGTGCGCCGAGGATTTGAGCGAAGCGCTCGCCGAATACGAGAAGGCCGTGAAGGACTTCGAAGCCGTCTATCGAAGAGTCGTGCAGCACCTGCACGACCGCGAATTGCCCAATCCTGGCGAGCTGCGGGAGATAGAGCGGGCCAGGCTTCGGCTCTCGGCGGCTCATCGCGCGATCGCGGCTAAGGTCACCGGGCGCTGACTTTGGCGTGCCGTCGGTGTGGTAGACCTTCTTCAGCGAGATTTCTTTCTTGCGCGCAACCCTCTTGCACACCAGGGTTTTGGCACCCAGGCTTGCAGAGCAAGCGGCTCGCCCTGACGCTTTGCTCGTTCGTGTGCGTTGAGCGGGAGAGGCTTCCACGCGTCAGTGAGGACTCAGTGCGCCCCCGCAGTGCTCAACGCGACCGCTAGTTGCCGCATCTCGAACGGAGGGAACCACCATGCCGGCTGCGGATTACTTGGTCCATTTCTCGAACATTCTGCTGCTCGTCTCGTATTCGGTGCGCGACATCCTCTGGTTGCGCTGGTTTGCGGTAGCCGCCGCATTCACCAACATCCCGTACTACCTGCTGCAGGGTACTGTGCTCTGGCCACCCGTCCTCTGGGGGTCGGTCTTCGCCGCCATCAATCTGTATCAAATCGCGCGCATCTACATGGAGCGGCGGCCCGTCGTGCTATCCGCGGACGAAACAAAGCTCCATTCGCTCGCATTCAGCTCGTTGCGGCCGCGCGAGTTCCTGTCGCTCGCGTTGGCAGGTGAATGGAAGGAAGCGGCCGCCGGAGAGAAGCTGTTGATCGAAGGCCAGGAGGCTGCCCAGATTTGCATCCCGATCGAGGGGCGGGTCGCCGTCCTCAGGCAGGGCGAGCAAGTGGGTACTCTCGGGCCCGGAGATCTCGTGGGCACCGCCCTCGTGCTCGCGGGCACCCCGTCGCCGGTCGACGCCGCGTTCATAGGCCGCGCTCGGTACATGAGTTGGCCGGTTGGCAGCCTGCGCAGCTTCTTGGACAAACGGCCCGACCTGCGCATCGCGCTCCAGCAACTGGCGAACCGCGACCTCTCGAGGAAGGTCGAGCAATTGTTGGTGGCGCGTTGAGACGAGGCATTAGCCGCGGGGCGTGTGTGATGGTGCCCAGGAGAGGACTTGAACCTCCACGGTATTTCTACCACTGGCACCTGAAACCAGCGCGTCTACCAATTCCGCCACCTGGGCATGCTGGGGCGCGAAGGGCGAGGAATGTACTGACTGCCCCAGGGGGTGTCAAACGCCGCACGCGCGCGGCAGGGGCGCCGGCTCCCGGTATAAGATGCGCGCAATGCATCCAGCGATACGCCACTCACTCCGAGGCTGCCGATAGTGGCGCGGCAGCGTAACGACGGCGACCGACCCGAAGAGCGCCGTTACGAGCACCAAATCCCGAGCCGCGACGAGATCTCCAAAGCCATGGAGGTCGCCGGTAAGCCGTTGACGCTCGAGGCGCTCGCTCCGCGTTTCGAGATTCGGACGGACCAGCATCGGCGCGCGCTCGAGCAGCGCATGCGAGCGATGGTTCGCGACGGGCAGCTGCTGTGCAACCGCGCGCGCGAGTACTGCCTCACGCGCCACCTGGACCTCGTCACAGGCAAGGTTCAGGCGCATCGCGACGGCTTCGGTTTCCTCACTCCCGACGATGGCGGCGAAGACGTTTATCTCCCTTTCCGCGAGATGAAGACGCTATGGGACGGCGATCGCATCGCCGTCCGCACGAGCGAGTCGCCGCGCGGCCGCGAGGGGCACCTCGTGGAGATCCTCTCGCGCGGTAAGGCCACGATCGTCGGCCGCTTCCGGCGCGAGCGCGGCATCGACTGGGTGCTCGAGGACGGCGACGAGCGCACCGACGTGCTGATCGGCCGTGGCGAGAGCCTCGGCGCGAAGCCGAGCGAGATCGTCCGTGTCGAGGTGCTCGAGTACCCGACCAAGAACAGTCACGCCGTGGGCCGCGTGATCGAGATCGTCGGCCGCGCCGATCAACCCGGCATCGAGACCGAGGTCGCGATGATCGCGCACGGCATCCCGCACGATTGGCCGGAAGAAACGCTCGCCGAGGCGCGCGCGCTGCCGAGCGAAGTGCAAGAGAGCTCGAAGGCAGGCCGCGAGGACCTACGAGGCCTGCCGCTCGTCACGATCGACGGTGCCGACGCACGCGACTTCGACGATGCGGTGTTCGCGGAGCCGCAGGGTGACGGTTGGCGCCTGCTCGTCGCGATCGCGGACGTTAGCCACTATGTGCAGCCCGACACGCCGCTCGACCGCGAGGCGCGGCTGCGCGGCACGTCCGTGTATTTCCCGGATCGCGTAGTGCCGATGCTGCCGGAGGAGCTCTCGAACGGGCTCTGTTCGCTGAACCCGCACGTCGACCGGCTCTGCTTCGTCTGCGAGATGGCAGTGAGCACGAAGGGCGAGGTCACGCGCTCGCGCTTCTTCGATGGCGTGATGCGCTCGCACGCGCGGCTCACCTACGAGGAAGCGGCCGAAATCCTCGCTTCGTCGGTACCGCGCGGCAAGCACGCCGCGTTGAAGCCGGCGCTCGAGCATCTGAATGCCGTCTACGAAGCGCTCCGCGAGAGACGAGAGCGGCGCGGCGCGATCGACTTTCATCTCAAGGAAAACAAGATCCAGCTCGACGAGCGCGGCAAGGTCGAGAGCGTTCGTCCGGTCGAGCGGCTCGTGACGCACAAGCTCATCGAGGAATGCATGGTCGCCGCGAACGTCGAGTCCGCGCGGCGCATGAAACGCGCGAAGATCCCGGGACTGTATCGCGTCCACGAAGGACCGGAGGAAGAGCGGCTCGAGGAGCTCGTACTCTTCCTGCAGACGTTCGGGTTCAAGCTGGGATCGGCGAGCAAGGTCGAGCCGAAAGAGCTCAACCGGATCATCGAGAGCGTGGCCGGCAGGCCCGAGGCCGAGCTCATCGAGACCGTAATCCTGCGATCTTTGAAGCAGGCGCGTTATCAGCCGCAGAACGTCGGCCACTTCGGCCTGGCGCTCGCAGAGTACGCGCACTTCACGTCGCCGATCCGTCGCTATCCCGATCTGCTCGTGCATCGCGCGATCCGCTGGGTCGAAAAGCATCGCGGCCCGAAGGGGTTTCGCTACTCACTCGGCGAAATGGAGCAGCTCGGCGAGCACACGTCGCGCACCGAGCGGCGTGCGGACGAGGCGACGCGCGACGTCGCGGAGCAGCTCAAGTGCATTTTCTTGAAGGACCACGTGGGCGACACCTTCGACGTGATCGTGAGCAGCGTGGTGGCGTTCGGGCTGTTCGTCCGCGTACCGGAATTGCACGTCGACGGCCTCGTGCACGTGACCGCGCTGCCGCGCGACTATTATCACCGCGACCCGACCGGCACGGTGCTGGCGGGCGAGCGTTCGGGCAACAAGTATCGTCTCACCGACAAGCTTCGCGTGCGGCTCGCGGCCGTGAACGTCGACGAGCGCAAGATCGACTTCGTGCCGCTCGACACCGGCGAGGAAGGGGCGCCGCGTGCGCGCGAGTCCGGCGCGCCGCCGCAGAAGTCCAGCCAGCCGTCGCAGACGGGTACGCGCGGGCGCAAGCGTCGCCGTGGCTGACGGACGCCAACGTATCTACGGACTCCATGCCGTTCGCGCGCTGCTCGAGCGCCGTCCCGACGCGGTCGTCAGCGCCCGGATCCTCGTCGACGCAGGCGGCCCGCTCGAAGAGCTCGCGCGCGAGCTCGGCCGCCGGCGAGTTCCGGTCGAACGCGTGCGCCGGGCGGACCTCGACCGGCTCAGCGATGGCGGCAGCCATCAGGGTGTGCTCGTCGAGACACGGGGTGCGGTCGAGATGCCGCTCGGCGACTTCGAGGATCTCGTCGTGCAGCGAGGCCGGGCAGTGCGGCTGCTCGTGCTCGATGGTGTCGAGGATCCCCGCAATCTCGGCGCGTGCTTGCGGACGGCCGATGCGGCCGGGATCGACGCTGTGGTCGTACCGAAGGACCACTCGGCTCCGTTGACGGCGGTCGCGATCAAGGCCGCGACGGGAGCCGCAGAGTCCGTGCCGATGGTCCGCGCGCCGAACCTCGCGCGGATGCTCACCTGGCTCAAGCAGGCCGGCGTCTGGGTGGTGGGGGCGGATTCAGCGGCGGAACAGTCCTTATACGCGGCCAAGCTCGCGCCGCCCGTGGCCATGGTGCTTGGCGGCGAGGGCAGGGGCTTAAGGCGGCTCACGCGCGATACCTGCGACGAGCTCGTGAGCATCCCGATGGCCGGTGCGGTCCAGAGCCTCAACGTCTCCGTCGCGACGGGAATCGTGCTTTTCGAGCTGTTGCGACAGTCCCCACGCCGTTGACCCACGCTGTTGACGATAGCCCGCGGTTGAGCGGCGCGTGGCGAGCAGGTACGATGGCGGCCCCCCGAAGCCTGACAATCGGGGATTCTCCTTGCCTCACCGCGCGTCGGGAGGCTTTAACCCAGAGGGAGTCCTAGTTGAGACACTACGAAGTCGTGTTTCTGGTCCACCCTGACCAGAGTGAACAAGTGCCCGCGATGTTGGAGCGCTACCGCAACCTCATCGAGGGGGCCCAGGGCAAGATCCACCGCCAGGAAGACTGGGGCCGCCGCCAGCTGGCGCACTCGATCTCCAAGGTTCACAAAGCCCACTACCTGCTGCTCAACATCGAAGTCGACAAGCCGACGCTCGACGAGCTCGTCGGCGCGTTCCGCTTCAGCGATGCGGTGTTGCGTTTTCTCGTGATCGCGCGTGATGAGGCCGTCACCGAGCCTTCGTTGATGGCGAAGGCACGCGAGGAAGAGGAGGCGCGCGACGCCCAGTCGCCGACGCGCTCTGGTCCGCGCGAGCGGCCGCGGCCGAGCGCCGATGGGCCCGAGCTGCCCGAGCCTGAGGACGACGGTCCGCCGGAGCGTGCCGACCGCGGAGAGCGTGGAGAGCGTGGTGAACGCGGCGGCGAGCGCTGGGACACCCCGAGGTGATGCTCGTCGAGTCGACCGCCTACGGGACACTGAACGAACGGAGAGATTGAGATGGCTCGCTATTTTCGCCGCAAGAAATTTTGCAGATTCACGGCTGAGGGCGTCAAAGAGATCGACTACAAGGACCTCACGACGCTCAAGGCGTATGTCACCGAAACGGGCAAGATCGTTCCGAGCCGAATCACCGGTACGCGCGCGCCTTATCAGCGTCAGCTCGCGACCGCGATCAAGCGTGCGCGCTACTTGGCGCTGCTGCCGTACACTGATCAGCACTGAGCAGGCCGACGGCCTCGATTGACCGTCGGCACCGGCGCGAGGCGCACGGCTCGTGAAGGTTTTCGTCGATTGGGTGCTCGCGCAGCGCGCGCGGCTGGTGATCGTCGCCACGGTCGCGGCGCCGCTGCTGCCGGTGGTCGCGGGCGCGTTGATCGCGTTGGAAACGGCTCGGCGCAACGCGACCTGGGGTGCGGTGTGCGGCGTAGGCGTTACGTGCGGGCTCGTGCTGCTCGCGCTTTTGTCGCGAACGGATGCGCCATTGTTCGCGGCAATCGGGGTGATTTGCACGTTCTCGGGCGTGGCGGTCGGCGGGCTGATTCGGCGGGCGGGCAACTTGGTGCTTGCGTTCCAGGCCGCCGTGCTGGCGTGTTGGGTCGTAGTGTTGCTGATCGGCGTGCTCGGCATCGACGTGCAGCCGTTCTTCGCACCCGCGATCGAGGAGTTCGTTGCGTTGCTGCCGAGCGATACGCCGCCGGAGCAAGTGACGTTTCTGCAGCAGCGTAGCGCGACGGTGCTGCTCGCGACGGCGGTGTTTACGCAGGTGATCGGCGCGCTCCTGCTGGGATTTTGGTGGACGTTGCTCGCCGGCGGTCAACGGCGGTTCGGCCATGAGTTCCGGCAGCTGAAGCTCGGGCGGGTGCTCGGCGCGGTTGCGACGGCTCTATTCGTGCTCGGCCTGGTGTTCGACGCGGCGCTGGTTCAGAATTTGACGCCCTTGGCGCTGCTCAGTTTCTTGGTCCAAGGCGTTGCGGTGCTGCACGCGTGGACGCACGCGAAGCGCTGGCACCCGGCGTCGATGCTGTTGCTGTACTTGTTGTTGCCGATACCGGGGCTGAACGTGCTCGTCGTATTGCCGGTCAGCATGTTGGGTTTGGTGGATTGTTGGTTCGATCTGCGCGCTTCGCTGCGTTCGCAGACATGAAGAGAGTACTCAGATGGAAGTCATTCTGCTCCAAAAAGTCGATAACGTCGGTGGCATCGGCGACAAAGTCCGCGTGAAATCGGGCTACGCTCGGAACTACCTCATTCCTCAGGGCAAGGCTACGCTCGCGACGGCGGCCAACATCGCCGTGTTCGAAGCGCGCCGAGCGGAGCTCGAGGCGAAAGCGGCCGCGGAGCTCAAGGCCGCTCAGGCGCGTGCGAAGAAGATCGAGGGCAAGATCGTCAAGATCAGCGCCCAAAGCGGAACGGAAGGCAAGCTGTTCGGCTCGGTCGGCACCGTCGACATCGCCGAAGCGCTCGAAAAGCTTGGCGTCGAGGTCGAGCGCAGCGAAGTGCGCATGCACGACGGGCCGCTCCGCGTGGTCGGCGAGCACAAGATCGAGCTGCATTTGCACGCCGATGTGAATGTCGAGGTCACCGTGGTGGTCGAGTCCGAAGAAGAGACCGCCGCTCGCTAAAACCTGCTACGACTCCATCTAGGCGGCCCGGGATAGCAATGCCGAACCTGCTGCTTCAGATCGTGAGCCGTGACCCCCGATAAGCTGCTTCGCCTCCCGCCCCATTCGGTGGAGGCCGAGCAATCGCTGCTGGGCGGGCTCATGCTCGACCAGCGCGCTTGGGACCAAGTCGCGGACGTCCTGCGCGTCGAGGATCTCTATCGCGCCGATCATCGGCTGATTTTCAGCGCGGTCGCGGACCTCGTCGAGCGGAACCAGCCTCCGGACGCGGTCACGGTCAGCGAGCACCTACAACGCAACGGTCAGCTCGAAGCGGCCGGCGGCCTGCCGTACCTCGCGCGGCTGGTCGAGGATACGCCGAGCGCCGCGAACATCCGCGCGTACGCGACGATCGTGCGGGAGCGCGCGATGCTGCGCCAGCTCATTCAGATAGGCGGCGACATCGCCGCGAGCGCGAACTCGAGTGGAGGGCTGACGGTCGACGAGATCGTCGATCACGCCGAGCAGCGTGTGTTCGAGATCGCGGACGGCGGTCAACGGCGCGGCTCGGGGTTCGTTTCGCTGAAGACGATTCTTCCGCAGACGATCGATCGGCTCGATATGTTGAGCCACTCGACGAGTGACATCACGGGCGTTTCGACGGGATTCACCGAGCTCGACAAAATGACCTCTGGATTCCAACCCGGTGAGCTCATCATCATCGCCGGGAGACCGTCCATGGGGAAAACCACGTTGGCGATCAACATCGCGGAGAACGCCGCCATCGGCAAGCAAGTTCCGGCCGGAATCTTCAGCATGGAAATGTCGGCCGAGCAGCTCAGCTTCCGAATGTTGAGCTCGATCGGTCGCATAAGTCAGTCGCGCTTGCGAAACGGAAAGCTGTCGGACGAGGACTGGCCGCGCGTGGATTCCGCTGTCTCGATGATGTCGAACGCGCCGATATTCATCGATGATGGGGGCGCTCTGACGCCGACCGACGTGCGTTCGCGGGCTCGCCGATTGAAACGCGAGCACGGTCTCGGGTTGATCGTAGTGGACTACCTGCAATTGATGCAGGTCAGCGGTACAACGGAGAACCGAGCAACGGAGATTTCGGAGATCTCTCGTTCTCTGAAAGCATTGGCGAAGGAGCTCCACGTGCCGGTTGTGGCTCTGTCGCAGCTCAATCGGAGTGTCGAGCAGCGCAACGACAAGAAGCCCGTGATGTCCGACCTACGCGAGTCCGGAGCTCTGGAGCAGGACGCCGACGTGATCCTGTTCATCTATCGCGAGGAGGTTTACGACAAGGAAACGCCTCGTAAGGGAGTCGCCGACATCATCATCGCGAAGCAGCGCAATGGCCCCGTCGGTGAGTTCCACCTCACGTTCCTCGGCGAGTTCACGAAGTTCGAGAATCTCATCGCCGAGGCGTACGGCGAAGGCGTGTTCTAGAAACGGCACCGCCGTTCCATGGGAACGGCGGCGCGGCAGAGGCGGGAAACGAGCGGGGCGCTTTGCCCAGCGGCTCAGCTGATGAAGAACCCCATCTTTACGCCGGCGAGCTGGATGACGTCGTTGTCGTTTAGCTTGCGCGCCTGCGGCCCGATCGCCATCCCGTTCACCAATGGGAACCCTTCGGTCTTGCCGCTCTCGACGTGGACGATGTAGTAGCCTTCGGCGCGCCGCGTGATCGCGGCGACTTGCACGCCCGGCCGTCCGAGCGTCGTGAGCGCCTTGGCGAGCTCGAGCTCGCGGCCCGCGAACGTGCCCGACAGGACTTGGAGCTTCGCGAGCGGTAGAACGGGCGCCGCGTCCTCGTCGACCTCTTGAGTGGACGTCGGTGCGAACGGCCTGCGCGGTTTCGGCGCCGGTGCTTCCGCGACGGGGCGCTTCGGAGTTTCTTTCACCGCGGCGGCTTCGGCTGCGCGGGCGGCTTGAGCGACCTGCTTCTCCATCTGGCCGCTCGGCTGGATCACCATGGTCTTCTCGAACTCGTCCTCGGGCGCCTGTTGCGCCTGATCGTCGACGTAGCGTAACTGGTGATGACCGACGGTGATCACGTCGCCGTGCTGCAGCGCGTGCTTCTTGATCAGCTTGCCGTTCACGTAAGTGCCGTTCGTGCTGTTCAGATCCTCGAGGAACGAATCGTTGAGGATGTTGATGATCAGCGAGTGATGACCGCTGACGGCCGCGTTGTCGATCCGGATGTCGTTATCGGGCAACCGACCGACGGTGTACCGTTCCTTGGTCATGTTGTACTCGGCCAAGGTTTGACCGTCCAAGCTGAGAATCAAGCGTGCCATGGTTGTTGTCCCAATTGCAGAACTTTGTATACCAATTGCCGCGAGGCAATTACCCCGAGTCTCTAGCTAACCGAACAGACTGCGAAACTTTCCGAGGATGCCGGCCTCGGCCGGGAAAGCGTCGGCAACACGCACGAGAATCACGGAGACGTTGTCACGTCCGCCGTTGTCGTTGGTGAGCTTGATCAACTGCTCTCCGATCGTCTTGACATCGTTGTTGAACGTGCTGATCGTCAGATGGATGTCCTCGTCCTCGACCATGTCAGGCAGGCCGTCGGAGCACATCAGGAAATAGTCGCCTTTTTGGACTTCGACCTCCTGCACCTCGACGTCCACATTCGCTTCGACTCCGAGCGCCCGCGTCACGTAGTTGCGGTTCGTCGAGCGCTGCGCTTCCTCTTGCGAGTAGAACCCGCGATCGACGAGCTCCTGCAGCAGCGAATGGTCCATCGTGATCTGCTCGAACCGGTTTCCTCGCAGGCGATACAGCCGCGAATCGCCCACGTGCGCGATCGAAACTCGATCGTCGTAGAACAGGCTCGCGACCAACGTCGTACCCATGCCTTCGCACTGCGGCTGCGACTGCGCCGTCTGGTTGATGACTTTATTGGCACGGTGGATCGCGTCACGCAGCACGATGGTCTGGCGCATGTATCCCGTGCTCGCTTCGATCTCGTTGCGTTTCTCGGGGCGCTTGCAGGCCTCAGTGACGAGATCGATGATCGTTTTGACCGCGATCCCGCTGGCCACCTCGCCCGCGTTGTAGCCGCCCATGCCGTCGGCGAGCACCCACAGACCGATTTCTGGCTGCGCGCCCAGAGCGTCTTCGTTGTGGTCTCTGACTTTACCGACGTCCGTGACCTCTACGTGGACAAATTTCCCTTTCAGGCTCATGCGTGACCGAACGCCGTCACTCGACTCAGGCCGTCTGCGCGGCCGAACGCAACGCGGCGGCCATCTCGGCGCCCGTCTGGAAGCGCTCCGAGGTGTCCTTCGCAAGTGCGCGGTCGATGATCGGATTCAGGCACTCCGGCAGGTCCGGACGAACAGTGGTGACGGACTCGTGCGGTTCGTTGGCAATCACGAACATGAGCTTGGTCATGGAGGCTCCGCGGAAGGGCAAATGGCCGGTCAGCAATTGATATAGGCTAACACCCAGCGCGAATAAGTCAGTGTGGCCGTTCACGTTTTTCCCTTCGAGCTGCTCCGGCGACATGAAGGCCGGCGTCCCCAGCACGATCCCCGTTCGTGTCCGACCGACGTCGATGAGCCGTGCGATGCCGAAGTCCGTAATCTTTAGCCCGTCTGAAATTGAATCATACATAATATTGGCAGGCTTTATATCCCTGTGGACCACGTTTTGGGAGTGCGCGTAGTCGAGCGCATCGGCGGTCCTGCTCAACAGGTCGAGCACCGTATTCACGGGCAACAGCCGCTCCGGAACCGCGAACTCGCTCAAGTGACGGCCCTTCAGGTATTCCATCGCGATGTAGGCGATGCCGTTGGTCTCACCTACGTCGAAAATCGTCACGATATTGGGGTGGCTCAGCCGGCCAGCGATCTCCGCCTCGCGCAGGAAGTCGCGGCTCGCTTCTTCGAGCTCAGCGGGCTCCACCTCGGCGGCGAGGTTCACGGCCTTGAGCGCGACGATCCGATTGATCTTCGGGTCGCGCCCGAGGTAGACGTACCCCATCGCGCCGCGGCCGATCGGCTCGAGCAGCTGGTACCGCCCCATCGTCGCCGGCATTTCGTCGCGGTCGACGGTAAGGCCAGCGGATTGCGGCTGGTTCGCGCGCACGAGGCGGCGCGCGACGTCGCGAAATTCGCCGTCCACCTGAGCGATTCGATGGAACAGGTCGGCGGCGTAGCGGTCGTTGCCCGCTGCGTCGAGCCGGCTAGCGAGGTCATATAGCTCTGGAAGAAGTGTGGGCATGGGCGAGATTTGCCGGTAGCGTGACCACGCTTCTGCTAGCTGGCCGCCCGACGCCGCTTGCCGCGCCGCGACGAGCTCGCCGTCGAGCTGCTTCGGGCGGCGTGCCCGCGGCACGCGGATCGCGAGCAGGCTCCCAGCCAGCATTACCCAGGCGAGCGGGCCGGTGACCGGTAGCCACACGTTTGCGGCTCCGAAAGCGATCGTACCGGCGATGAGCATCCCGATCGCCGCTCCGACGAGCGCGAGCCAAGCGATCGCCCGAGTCGGAGCGCGGAGCACGCCGAGCACGCCGATGAGAACAGCCGCGAGTGCCCAGCCGATCGCAAGTCCGAGGACGCCGGCGTTGATGCTCAGGCCCTGCAAGTATCCAGATATTGCGTGCGCCAACAGGACATTCGTCGTGAGCGGGCCGAGCGGAGTGAGCTCAGCCTGCGCGGTCCCTCCCGCAATGAGCACCTTGCCGCGTAGTCGTGCGGGATCCGCGAAAGCCTCGGCTGCCGTAATCTCCGGGAAGGTGCGTCCGGGGTAGAAGCGCAGCCAACGCCGGCCGTCTTTGCCGCCCTGTTCCCTGGCCGCCTCGCTAGACGGCGGCGGCCCTCCGGCGAGCTGCAGGGCGGCTCGTAGCGCGAGCGAGAGCGTCTGCGTGCCGTCGTCTACGAATGGGATGTCATTGCGTACGACTCCGTCCATGTCGGGGTCGAACCACAAGTGGCCGCCGTTGCGCCATTGAGTTCGCTGCACGTGTGTAGCCCCGAGAGGCAGCTCCGTCGGCCCGAGAACGAAGTCGTCGTTCTGGGCGGTGGGAGCTTGGGGTTGGGTCGAAATCAGCAGGCGCGCGTGCTCATCGCGGGCCAACTGCGCGATGGCGTCGAGCGAGGTCGGGTCGTCGACGCGGACGAGCAGGATGTCGCCCGGCGGTGGTACCGGGGGCGCGATTTGCGACCAGATGTCGAACAGCCAGCGATCGAGCCGGTCCGCGATGTGCAGGGGCGCGACGTACAACGTCGCAGTCGCCAGCAGGCCGAGGGCCGCAGCTTCCAGAAAACTGTCACGAAAGTTACGAACGCCATCCATGGATCGCTGCCTCGGCGGGGCAGGAGTATGGCACGCAGGCGCAGTGCAGCCGTGTGACAGAATCCCGCTTTCTCGGCCTGACCCTGGCGCCGTTCGACGGCGAAATCGTTCGGTTCTCGAGCAGTTCCGCGCGAACCACTCCCGGAGCAATTCGGATATTCTGCCGGCGATGGCCAGAGCTAAGTTGATCTACACCTGCGAGAGTTGCGGCGGACAGCAGCCCAAATGGCAGGGCCAATGCCCGGACTGCGGCGCGTGGAACAGCCTCTCTGAGACCACGGTGCAACCGCGGCGGACGGAGCGTGCGGCGTCGCCCGCCTCGGACGCGGCCGTCACGCGTCTCGACCGGCTCGACGTGAGCAAAGTCGCGCGCGTCTCGACGGGCCTCGGCGAGTTCGATCGTGTGCTCGGCGGCGGACTCATTCCGGGTGGCGTGGTGCTGCTCGGCGGCGACCCGGGTATCGGCAAGTCGACTCTGCTGCTCCGCGCGCTCGCAAACCTCGCCGAGCACAGCACTGCTTGCTACCTCACCGGCGAGGAGTCTCTCGATCAGATCGGTCTGCGCGCGCAGCGCCTCGGAGTCGGCAACGCGCCGCTCGAGCTGCTCGCGGAGACATGCATCGAGGCGGCTTTGAGCCGCCTCGGCGCCGAGCGCAGGCTCGGCGTACTCGCGATCGACTCGATCCAAACTTTGTTTAGCGAAGAGCTCTCGTCGGCGCCGGGCTCCGTGAGTCAGGTGCGCGAATGCGCTGCGCAGCTCGTCCGGTTCGCGAAGACGCGACAGGTCGCAACCTTACTCGTGGGGCACGTCACGAAAGAGGGCACGCTTGCGGGACCGCGCGTGCTCGAGCACATGGTCGACACGGTGCTCTATTTCGAGAGCGACGTGGGCAGCCGCTTCCGAATCGTTCGCGCGGTGAAGAACCGGTTCGGCGCCGCGAACGAAATGGGCTTCTTCATGATGACCGAAGAGGGTTTTCGGGAGGTGAAGAACCCGTCGGCGATCTTCCTCGCGCGCCACGGCGAGCCGGTGCCAGGCAGCGTGACGCTCGTGACGCGCGAGGGCACGCGCCCGATGCTCGTCGAGGTCCAAGCGCTCGTCGATCCGACGCAGGCGGATAGTCCGCGCCGGCTCGCGCAGGGGTTCGACGGTCAACGCATGGGCTTGTTGCTTGCGGTCCTGCACCGGCACTGCGGTATCGCGCTGGGGCAGTGCGACGTCTTCGCGAACATCGTGGGCGGATTGAGGGTGAGTGAGACTGCGGTCGATCTCGCGGTTGCGCTCGCCGTGGTATCGAGTCTGCGCGAGCGCGCGGTGCCGCAGGACCTCGTTGTCTTCGGCGAAGTGGGTCTCACAGGTGAGGTGCGGCCCGTGCCGTTCGGTGAGGAGCGGCTCCTAGAGGCGCAGAAGCACGGTTTTCGCCGCGCGTTCGTGCCGCGCGCGAACGTGCCTCGTCGCTCGTTCGACATCGACGTCGTGGCGGTCGATCGTTTGACCGACGCGCTCGCGGTCTTGGGCGGCTGACACAGCCGCTAGGCGGCCTGCTTGGGCGGCACTGAGCCCGGAGCGTACACGCGGACCGTCTTGATGCCGTGCTCGCTCGCGTCGAGGATCTCGATCGGGTAATTGGCCACCGTGACGCCAGTGCCTGATTCGGGGATCGTCTCGAGCTGCTCGACGATCAAGCCGTTCAGCGTCTTCGGGCCGTCGGTCGGAAGGTTCCAGTTCATCACCCGGTTCAGCTGCCGCACGTTGGCGCTCGCGTCGACGACGTAGCTGCGGTCGCTCTCCTTCGTCACTCCGAGGTCGACGGCGCTCGAGTCGCTGTCGAGCTCTCCGACGATCTCGCGCAAGATGTCCTGGGTCGTGATCAGACCCTGCACGTCGCCATATTCGTCGACGACGAACGCGGAGCGGCGCCGGTGCTGCTGGAAGCTCAACAGCTGCTTGGTGAGCGGTGTGCCCTCCGGGACGAAATGCGGCTCGCGAATCCGTTCGAGCAGGATCGCCTGCGTGAGCTCGCCGCGGACCAGCTCGGGCAGCAGATCGCGAACGCGCGTGACGCCCACGATGTTGTCGATATCCTCGCGGTACACGGGCAAGCGGTCGTGGTGGCTGTCCTGAATGATCGCGAGGTTGTCTTCCCAGGCGCGATCGAGGTCGAGGCCGACGACTTCTTGGCGCGGCACCATCACATCGTCGACGGAGACCGCGTCGAGATCGAGCACGCTCAACAGCATTCGCTGATGCCGGCGCGGCACCATCACTCCGGCTTCCGCGACGACAGTGCGGAGCTCCTCCGCGCTGAGTGAGTGCGATGCGATCTCGTCGGGCCGCACTCCGAGCAGCCGCAGCAGACCGTTCGTGAAAAAGTTGATGAGCCAGACCGCGGGATACGACACCTTGAGCAGTACGAAGTAGATCAGCGCCGCCGGCAGCGCGTAGCGGGGCGGATTCAGAGCCGCGAGAGTCTTCGGTGCGACCTCAGCGAAAATCAGCACGACGATCGTGAGAACCACGGTGGCTGCGAAGATCGCGCGTTCGCCGCCGACGCGCAACGCGATGATCGTGACGATGGAGGCTGCGGCGACGTTGGCCGCTGTGTTACCGAGCAGGATGAGGCCGATCAGCCGGTCGGGCCGTTGCAGCAGACGCTCCGCGACGCGCGCGGCGCGGTGTCCTGCACGCGCCTGGTGCCGCAACCGGTAGCGGTTGAGGCTCATGAGCGCAGTTTCGCTCGCCGAGAAGAAGGCGGAGAGCACGAGCAGGCCGACCACGAGCCCGATCAACACTCCCACGGATACTTCGTCAATCAACGAGGTCGTTCCCTCCCGAGGCTCCCACACGCTTCGGCTAGATTGGCCGAACGCCAAAAGGGGTGTCAAGGAAACGGTCTCGGCCCGCCTCGCGCGCCGGGAACCCCTACGCCGCACGGGTTGGCGGCCCCGATGTCGTGCCGGCTCGATGCGGCGCCGGTCGTGCTAGGCTCTTTGCCGGCTGATTTTTTCTCCGGAATTCACCGATGTTCGATCAGTTGACGGCGCGCCTCACCGAGGCGCTGCAACGCGTGACCGGCCGCGGCCGGATCACCGAAGAGAACGTGCGCGACACGATGCGCACGATCCGCATGGCGTTGCTCGAGGCCGACGTCGCGGTACCGGTGGCGAAGGCGCTCGTCGAGCGCGTCCGCGATCGAGCGCTCGGCGAGGAGGTCGCGCGCAGCCTCAATCCCGGTCAAGCGTTCGTGAAGATCGTGCACGACGAGCTCGTCGCGGTGCTCGGCGGCGATGCGAGCCCAATTGCGCCGCATGGCCGGCCCGCGGTGATCATGCTAGTGGGTCTGCAAGGCGCGGGTAAAACGACCACGGCGGCGAAGCTTGCGAAGCGCCTGATGGAAGATCACGGCGGTGCCGTGCTGCTCGCGAGCACGGACGTCTATCGGCCGGCGGCCCGGGCGCAGCTCGCCAAGCTCGCGAGCGATATCGGCGCCGGCTATTTCGACTCCTCTGAGAATGCACCGCGCACGATCGCGGAGCACGCGCTCGATTCGGCGCGTCGCGGCGGACAGCGCTGGCTGATCCTCGACACGGCCGGCAGGTTGCACGTCGACGCCGAGATGATGGAGGAGGCGCGCGCGCTGCATGGGATCGTGACGCCGGCCGAGACTCTGTTCGTCGTCGACTCGATGGCGGGTCAGGACGCCGTGAACTCGGCGCGCGCGTTTCACGAGGCGCTGCCGTTGACGGGCGTGATCCTCACGAAGACGGACGGCGATGCCCGCGGCGGTGTGGCGCTGTCGGTCCGCGAGGTGACCGGATTGCCTATCAAGCTCGTCGGGACGGGCGAGAAGATCGACGCGCTCGAGCCCTTCGTGCCGAGCCGCTTCGCGGCTCGGATCCTCGGCATGGGCGACGTCGTCGGACTCGTCGAGCAGGTGCAGCGCCAAGTCGACCGCGAGGGTCTGGAGCGCGTCGCGACGAAGGTGAAGAAGGGGCAGGAGATCAGCCTCGAGGACTTCCGCGACCAGCTCAAGCAGATGGTCAATATGGGCGGATTCGAGCAGTTGCTCGACAAGCTGCCGGGCATCAAGCCCGAGCAGCTCGCGAGCGCCAAGCTCGATCCGAAGCTATTGAGGCGCCAGATCGGGATCATCGACTCCATGACGCCGCGGGAGCGGCGCCATCCTGCCCTGATCGATGGCTCCCGCAAGCGCCGGATCGCGGCCGGTGCCGGCCTACCGGTCCAGGACGTGAGCCGATTACTCAAGCAGCACAAGAACTTGACCAAGACGATGAAGCAAGTCGCAAAGGCCGGCGGGATTCAGAAGCTGCTCGGTGCCATGCGCCGCGGCGGTCCGCCGCCGTTTCGCGGCCGCTGAGACCGCGTCGAGCCTGCAGCCTCTAGTCCCGGGGTACGGCTGCCTCAGGCCGGGCCGGCTTCCGCTCCTCGATCGACGAAGCCGCGCGGGGGTTACGTTCGGCCTGCGAAATCGGTAGAATTCCGCGCTTCGAAGGGCGGCCCCATTGGGGCCGCTTCGGTTTTAGGCACAACGGGTTGCACCGGTCGGGGTCTCACGGAAGCTTATGGTGATCATTCGTCTCGCGCGCGGCGGCACTGTCAAACGGCCGTTCTATCACATCGTCGTCACCGATCGGCGTAACCGCCGCGACGGCCGCTACATCGAGCGAATCGGTTTCTTCAATCCCATCGCGACCGGCGGTGAAGTGCGCTTCCGTGTCGACTCGAGCCGGGTCGAGTTCTGGATGGGCAGGGGCGCGCAGCAATCGGAACGCGTCGCCGATTTGCTCAAGCAGAACAAAGGCGCCGCCGCAGCGGCTTGATCGCGCGCGCGCGCTCTGCGATTCCGCAGTGAGCGCGAAACCTCTGAAGATCGTCACGCTCGGCCGCATCAGCGGCGTGTTCGGCGTGAAGGGATGGATCAAGGTCCACTCGTACACGGAGCCGCGCGACAATATCGTGCGTTTTGCGGTTTGGACTCTGCGTCAGCGCGGTGTCGAGAGCACGATGGAGATCGAGGGCGGGCGCAGTCATGGCGCCAACGTAGTCGCGAAGTTACGCGGAGTCGAAAATCCAGAGCGGGCGCGCGAGCTGATTGGCGCGGACATCGTCGTAGAGCGCACGGCGCTACCCGAGTGCCCGCCTGGCGAGTATTACTGGACGGATCTCGAAGGGCTCGAGGTTCGAACGCCCGGCGGTGAGACGCTCGGAATCGTCGACCATCTCGTGGCTACGGGCGCGAACGACGTGCTCGTGCTCGCGGGAACCCCGCCGCGACTGGTTCCGTTCGTGGTGGGCGGCGTGATCCGTAGCGTCGATCTCGCCGCCGGCGTGATCGTCGCGGACTGGTCGCCCGAGTTTTAGAAGGGCTGCGGATGTACCGCGTCGGGGTCGTGTCGCTGTTTCCGGAGCTCGTCGAGCCCGTGATGCGCTTCGGCGTCGTCGGGCGGGCGCGCGAGCGAGGGCTGATCGCGCTGGAGCATGCGACGCCGCGCGATTTCGCAACGGACCGGCACAAGACGGTCGACGACCGACCGTACGGCGGTGGCCCGGGCATGGTCTTGAAATTCGAGCCGCTGCGTGAGGCCGTCCGAGCTCTGCGGGCTAAGTTGCCTGCCGGCACGCGTGAGATCGTGCTGACGGCCCAGGGCCGCCCGTTCGACCAGGCGTTCGCGCGCGAGCTCGCGACCGCCCCTGGGATGCTGCTCGTCGCGGGGCGCTACGAAGGGATCGACGAGCGGTTCGTCGAAGCCGAGGTCGGAACGGAGCTCGCGCTGGGCGACTACGTGCTCAGCGGCGGAGAGCTGGCCGCTGCGGTGGTGATCGACGCGGTCGCGCGCCTGCTGCCCGGGGTGCTCGGGCACGAGGACTCGAGCGTGGAGGACTCGTATACCGCCGGGCTGCTGGATTGCCCGCAGTACACGCGGCCCGAGGCGATCGACGGCCGCGCCGTGCCCCCTGTGCTGCTCGGCGGGGACCACGCGGCGGTGCACCGCTGGCGCTTGAAGCAGACGCTCGGCCGGACCTGGCTCAAACGGCCCCAGCTGCTCGCGGCGCGCGAGCTGACGTCGGAGGAGCAGGAATTATTGGAGGAGTTCAGGGCAGAGCGGCTGAACTCTGACGACGAGATCTCGTAGAATACGCGGGCTCGACGAGGCTCCGGCCAACCCGGCGCCCGATCGAACCGAAATACGGCACTGCAAGAGGATTCACCGATGTCCAGGGTCATAGACGAAATCGAACGCGAACAGCTGAAGAAGGACGTGCCGGATTTTGCACCGGGCGACACGGTCGTCGTCCAGGTACGTGTCACCGAGGGCGACCGCGAGCGCCTCCAGGCCTACGAAGGCATCGTGATCGCGATAAAGAACAGGGGACTGAACTCATCGTTTACCGTGAGAAAGGTCTCGCACGGCGAGGGGGTAGAGCGCGTGTTCCAGACCCACAGTCCCGCTGTTGCGGAGATCAAGGTGAAACGACGTGGTGATGTTCGCCGAGCCAAGCTCTACTATCTCCGTGATCTCAGCGGCAAAGCCGCGCGCATCAAAGAAAAGGTCTGACGCGGACGCGTCGCGCAGCGGGCACGCCCCGACGAACAGTCGGCGCGTGATTCGCGGCGTGCGTGGCATCGGCTGCGGCCTTATCTGCGCCGTGCTGTCCGCCGGCTGCGTCGTGAACATCATCGGCGCGAAGGCCGGCAACACGCTGTCCGCTGCGATTCTCAACCAGGACGATCCGGAGCTCGTGGCCGGCGGCGTGCCTGCGTATTTGCTGCTCATCGACGGGCTGATCTCTCAGAACCCCAACAGCGTCGGGTTGCTCGTCGCGGGCTCGCAGCTGTTTGCGCTCTACGGCTCGCGCTTCGCGCCGCCCGAGCGCGCCGTGGCGATGACCGCCAAGGCGCGGCGCTACGGCGAACGCGCGCTTTGCTTGTCATACGCGCCCGCGTGTAACTGGAGCGGCATCGGCTACGAGGATCTCGTCCAACAGCTCGCCGACGTCGGCGCAAAGAACGTCGCGCCGCTGTACGCGTACGCCGTCAGCTGGCTCGCCAATCTCGATGCGACCAGCGAAGACTGGAACGCCGTCGCGGAGCTGCCTTGGGTCGAGGCCGTGCTCGAGCGCGCGCTCGCGCTCGACGAGACCTACGAGCGCGGCGCGATTCACGGTTATCTCGGGATTCTCAAGTCATTGCGCCCCCCGGCGCTCGGCGGCGAGCCCGACGTCGCTCGAATGCACTTCGAGCGCGCGATCGAGCTCTCGGGCGGCCAGGATCTCTCGATCAAGGTAGAATACGCACGCCGGTACGCGCGGCTAGTCTTCGATCAAGAGCTCCACGATCGATTGTTGACGGAAGTCCTGAACGCGCCGACGGCCGCGCCCAAGCTGACGCTCTTCAACGTCTTGGCCAAGAAGGAGGCCGAGGCGTTGTTGGCAACGTCGAAGGAGTACTTCTGATGGATCGAGCGAGAGCCACGCTTGCGTTGCGCCGCTGGTGGCTGGCCATAGCCGTGCTCGCCCTGTGGGCCGCGCACCCCGTTTTCGCGGTGGATTTGAAGATCGCCACCGTCGCCCCCGACGGCTCGCAGTGGATGCAGCAGATGCGCGCCGGCGCGGAGCAGATCCGAATGCGGACCGCGGGCCGCGTTTCGATCAAGTTCTATCCGGGCGGAGTCATGGGCAACGACGCCCAAGTGCTGCGCAAAGTCCGCGTGGGTCAGCTGCAGGGCGGGGCGTTCACCGGAGGCGGCCTCGCCGAGCGTTACCCCGCGCTCAACATCTACGGGATTCCGTTCCTGTTCCACTCGCTCGACGAAGTCGACGTCGTGCGCGCAAAGGTCGACCCGAAGATGATCGCGGGGCTCGAGCAGGCCGGTTTCGTCGCGTTCGGCTTCACCGAGGGTGGGTTTGCGAACCTGCTTTCGAACGAGCCGATCAAGAGCGTCGAGGACCTGCGGCGCAGGAAAGTCTGGGTGCCGGACGGCGACCAAATCAGCTTCCTCGCCATGCAGGAACTGGGTCTGTCGCCCGTCGTGCTGCCGGTCACGGACGTGCTCACGGGCCTCCAGACTGGTCTCATCGAGATTTCGTTCGCGTCGCCGGTCGCGGCGCTGGTGCTCCAGTGGCACACGAAGACGAAATACATCACGGCGCTACCGATCTCCTATTCGATGGGCATCTTCGCGATAGAGAAGAACGCGTTCGGCCAATTGTCCGCCGACGATCAGAAGGTCGTCCGCGAAGTGATGGGCCAGTACATGGGCGAGCTCGACAAGACCGCCCGGACGGACAACGAGCGCGCGAACGAGACGCTACTGCGTTCCGGACTACAGACCGTCTCCGTCGACGCGGCCAACGTCGACAACTGGCGCCGCTCGATCGAGGCGCTGTTTCCGCGGCTCCGCACGCGGCCGGATATCGACGCCCAGGTGTTCGACGAGGTGCTCGGCATCCTCGTCGACTATCGCCGCACCCATCCCTAGGCGTTGCCGGCTCAAGAACGCTTGAACGACGGCCCGCAGCAATCCTGGTTCGCGCGCGTCGGGAAGGCCGGCCGGGTGGTCGAGGACGCCCTGATCGTGCTGCTGCTCGGTGGGCTCATTCTTTTCTCTAGCGCGCAAATCCTGCTGCGTAACGTGTTTTCCATCGGCTTTACGTGGGGCGACGGGCTCACGCGGCTTGCGGTCCTGTGGCTCGCATTGCTCGGCGCGCTTGCCGCGAGCCGCGACGGTAGGCACATCACGATGGGGGCCGTCACGCAGTGGCTGCCGGGCCGCTACAAAGTCGGCGCAGGCGTAATATCAGACTTGTTTGCCGCGATTTTCTGCGCGGCGTTTGCCTACTTCGCGTTCGCGTTCGTGCGCGACTCGCGCAGCTTCGGCGACACGCTGCTCGGCGTTCCCGCGTGGTGGCTGCAGGCGATCATGCCGCTAGCGTTCGCGTTGATCGCGTATCGCTACTTCCTGCAGGCGCTGCGCCGCCTGCGAGGCGTGTGAGATGCCCTGGGTTCTGATCGGCCTCATCGCGGTCACGCTGCTCGGCGCGCCGCTTTTCGCCGTGATCGGCACCAGCGCGATGCTCGGCTTCCGCAGCGAAGGCGTCGATCTCTCGGTGGTCGCAATCGAGTTCTTCGGGCTTTCCGAGACGTCCGTGCTCGTCGCGATCCCTCTGTTCACGTTCGCGGGCTTTCTACTGAGCGCGGGGCAAGCACCCCGGCGCCTCGTGCGGCTTTCACAGGCGCTGCTCGGCTGGTTCCCGGGCGGTCTCGCGGTGGTCTCGCTCGCGGTCTGTGCGTTGTTCACCGCGTTCACAGGTGCGTCGGGCGTCACCATCATCGCGCTCGGCGCGCTGCTTTATCCGGCGCTCGGGCAGGCGGGCTACGACGAGCGCTTCAATCTCGGGCTGATCACGGCGTCGGGCAGCCTCGGTCTTCTGTTCGCGCCGTCGTTGCCGCTCATTCTTTATGGCGTCGTATCCGAGGCTCCGATCGACGACCTGTTCGTCGCCGGCGCGTTGCCGGGAATTTTCATGCTCCTGCTGCTGTCCGTCTACAGCTACTGGCGCAACCGTCACATCCGTCAGCCGCGCGCGGAGCGCTCTAGCCGCGAGATCTGGGCCGCGATCGCCGAAGCAAAGTGGGACTTGCCGCTGCCGTTCGTGGTTCTCGGCGGAATCTACAGCGGCTATTTCGCGGTTTCCGAGGCGGCGGCGGTCACGGCGCTCTACGTCGCGATCGTCGAGCTCGTGATATTGCGCGAGGTACGCTGGCGCGATCTGCCGGGCATCATGCGCGAGTCGATGGTGTTGGTCGGCGCGATCTTCGTGATTCTCGGCATGTCGCTCGCATCGACGAATTTCATGATCGACTCAGGCGTGCCCGACAAGCTGTTTGCGATGGTCAAAGACCACGTGACGGGACCGAACAGCTTCATGCTGGTGCTGCTCGTGTTCCTGCTGATCCTCGGCACGATTCTAGACATCTTCTCGGCCACCGTGCTCGTGGTGCCGCTGCTCTTGCCGATCGCGGCACAGTACGGTGTGAATCCTATCCACTTGGGTATCGTGTTTCTCGCCGCGATGGAGCTCGGCTATCTGACGCCGCCCGTCGGATTGAACCTGTTCATCGCGAGCCACCGTTTCAACAAGGACATCACGGAAATCTACTGGGCGACGCAGCCGTTCCTGATCGTGTCGCTCATCGCGATCATCATCATTGCTTTCTGGCCTTCACTCACACTAGTTCTGTTGCGCTGAGCCCGATCCTGCGAGGGAACGTATGAACACTCGAAACCCCGGACTGCCGCTGCGCGTCGTCGGAGCCATTTGGCGAGGCCTCGATCGTCTGCGGCGGCTGCTTCACCTGATCCTGCTGCTCGGGGTCTTCCTGCTTGTGCTCGCGAGCGCGATCGGCGAGCGCGTGTTCGTGCCGAGCACAGCGGCTCTCGTGATCGCGCCGCAAGGCACTCTCGTCGATCAGCTGTCGGGCGATCCGCTATCCCGGGCCATCGCGAAGGCTCGCGGTACGCCGATCCAGGAAACGCTGCTCCGCGACGTCGTCGATGCGCTGCGCGCCGCGCGCACCGACGACCGGATCAAAGGGGTGGTGCTGCAGCTCGACGGCATGACCGAGGCCGGCTTGAGCAAGCTCCAAGAGCTCAGGGCAGAGATTGAGTCGTTCAAGCAGAGCGGTAAGCCGGTCACGGCGATCGGCGACGGCTTCACGCGCGACCAGTACTACCTCGCGTCCCAAGCGGACCGCGTCTACATGCACCCGATGGGTCTCGTGCTGGTCGACGGCTACAGCCGGTTCATGCCGTACTACAAGTCGGCGCTCGAGAAGTTCTACATCGACTACAACGTGTGGACCGTCGGCGAGTACAAGTCGTTCGTCGAACCGATCACTCGCGACGACATGTCGCCGCAGGACGAGGAATCGAGCGGCGTGTTTCTCAGCGCGCTCTGGAAGGCCTACCAGAGCGACGTGACGACCGTGCGCAAGCTGCCCGATCAAGCGTTGCAGCGCTACGCGGACGAGATCGTGCCGCTGCTCGAGGAAGCCGGCGGTAGCCCCGCCAAGCTCGCGGTGGACTACGGCCTCGTCGACGAGCTCCTCACCCGAGACGCGATGCGTGCGCGAATCCGCGATGCGATCGGCGCGACGCAGCCCGGGCCGCAGCACCCCGACGACTTCCCCGGCATCGGTGTCGAGGACTACCTCACCGCCGTGCGCGGGAGCGCGCTACCTGCGCAGCAGACGAGCAACGTGGCAGTGATCGTGGCCTCGGGGACGATCCTCGACGGCGAGCAGCCGCCAGGGGCGATCGGCGGTGATTCGCTCGCGGAGCTCATTCGTCAAGCTCGCGACGACGAGGGGGTGAAAGCGCTGGTGCTGAGAGTGGATTCCGGCGGCGGCAGCGCGTTCGCTTCCGATGTGATCCTGCGCGAGCTGCAGGTTTTTCAGGAGTCGAACCGGCCGCTCGTCGTGTCGATGGGCAGCGTTGCGGCGTCGGGCGGCTATTGGATATCGATGGCGGCCAACGAGATCTGGGCGAGCCCCACGACCTTGACGGGATCCATTGGAGTAGGCGCCACGATCCCGACGTTCCAGCGGTTGCTCGACAAGCTCGGCGTACATGTCGACGGCATCGGCACGACGCAGCTCGCCGGCGCGTTCGACGCGACGCGCGAGCTCGGCGACGGGGTGAAGGGCATGATCGGCCTGATGATCCGTCAAACCTACGGGGAATTCATCGGCAAAGTGGCGGAGCACCGCAAGCGCACCGTCGAGCAGATCGATAGCGTCGCTCATGGCCGCGTGTGGGTGGGGTCGGACGCGCTCGACCGCGGGCTAGTGGACAAGCTCGGCAATCTTCCGCAAGCGATCGAATCCGCCGCGGAGCTGGCGGGGCTCGAAAGCGGCCGGTACGGCGTGAAGTACATCGAGCCGCAGTTGGGTTTCAGCGAGCGGTTGCTGCTCGAGCTCACGGCTACGGCGATGCCTGCTATCGAGCTCATCGCGGGCGCGTCACGCTGGCCGGACACGGTGTCCCGGTGGATCGAGTCAGCGATGGAGCCGCTCGCATTCCTCGAGCGGCTCAACGATCCGCGCGGCGTGTACGCCTACTGTTTCTGCGACACGCATTGATGCGATGGGCGCTAGCGACGACGAGCGCAGCGACCGCGAGAGAATAGACCGCTGGCTCTGGTGCGCGCGCTTTTTCAAGTCGCGCAGTGCTGCCGCGGATGCGGTGCGCGCCGGTCACGTTCGTTTGAATGGCAATCGCGTCAAGCCGGCGCACGGCGTCAAGGTTGGCGACTCTCTCGCGGTCGGCCGCGGCGACGACAATGAAAGAGACGTGACGGTAGCTGCAATTCCCGTGCGACGCGGGCCGGCGAGCGAAGCTGCGCGATGCTACGTGGAATCCGCCGAGTCGCTAGAGCGGCAACGCGCCGCGGCGGAGCAGCGCGCGCTGCGCCCTGCGTTCGCGCCGCCCACCGTGGGCCGACCCGATAAGCGAACGCGCCGTCTCTTGCTGCGCGCAAAGGATCGGCGCTAGCGGGTACCGTTGGTCGCGGCAGCGTCGCGGAGGGCGAAGCTAGTTCTCGGTGACGAACAGCTCGGGGTTCTTCGGGTAGTCGTAGTAGGCGAGCTTCGCCGGGGCGCCGGCGACGTCATTCCAGGTCGTCACCGCGAAGTCGATCGCGACTACACCGGCCGTCGGCAGGTTGTCGAGCGCGAGGTCGGGCAGCAAGCGATTCGCAAGGTCCGTGAGGCCCGGATTGTGACCGACGACGAGCAGGCAGGAATGCGCGTCGTCTTGCCTCGCGACTAGGGCAAGCACGGCGGCCGGCTCAGCGAGGTAAAGGGATTTTTCGGTCTTGATGAGCTCGGCACGAATGCCGAGGGCGCGGGCGACGAGCTTCGCGGTGCGCTGTGCGCGCCTCGCGTGGCTCGAAAGCACAAGGTCGGGTCGCGCATGTCGCGACAAGAGGCGTTTGCCCATGCGGGGCGCGTCGCGATCGCCGCGATCCGACAGCGGCCGATCGACGTCGCCCAGCACACCGTCTTTCCAGCCCGACTTCGCGTGCCGAAGAATAATCAGCTGTTTCATGCCGCCGCGCCGCGAGAGATGCGTCGATCACAGAAGCCCGGCTTCGAGCCGCGCTTCCTCCGACATCATCGCTTGGTTCCAAGGCGGATCGAACACGAGCTCGACGTCCGCCCGCTCGACGGTCGGAATGACCTCGACTTTCTCGCGCACGTCCTGCGCGAGGATGTCCCCCATCCCGCAACCCGGTGCAGTGAGCGTCATCTTGATCTTGACGGCGCGTTTGCCGCTCTCGGCGCGCTCGACCTTGCACTCGTACACGAGCCCGAGCTCGACGATATTGATCGGAATCTCGGGGTCGTAACACGTGCGAAGCTGCTGCCAGACCGCGGCCTCGATCTCCGCCTCCGTCGCATCATCGGGGACCTCCGGCGCCTGCAGCGGCTCTTTGCCGATGGCATCGCCGTCGCTGCCGGCAATGCGGAACAGATTGCCCTCGATGTAGACCGTGAAGCTCCCGCCGAGCGCTTGCGTCATGAAGCCTGTGCTGCCCTCCGGCAGCTTCACGTGCTCACCGGCGGGAATCAGAACGGCTTCGCAGTCGCGCACGAAAGTTACCGGTTCATTCTGGGAGTGGTACATGAGCCGCTCACTCCGTCGTGACGGGCCGATCGTCCCGGCCGGCGAGCGCGGCTTTTAGGGCGTGCCAGCCGAGGCTCGCACATTTGACGCGCGTCGGGTATTCGCGCACGCCGGCGAGCGCGGCGAGCTTGTCGAGGTCCTCGGGCGGCGTTTCGCTCGCGCCGGTCAGGAGGTCGTGCACTTTGTCGAATAGATCGAGCGTGGCGTGCACGCTCGCACCTTTCACGCGCTCCGTCATCAATGACGACGATGCGACCGAGATCGCGCAGCCGGTCCCCTTGAACATGATGTCTTGGACTTTGCCGTCGCGCACCTTCACGTACAGCGTCATCTTGTCGCCGCAAAGCGGGTTTACGCCCTCGACCACGTGATCGGCATCGGGAAGCTCGCCGAAATTTCTCGGCTGGCGGTTGTGGTCGAGGATCACCTCTCGATAGAGGTCTTGCAGCTCATCCACGGAAAAGCTCCACGGCGCGCTTCAAGCCCGCCATCAGCCGGTCCACGTCGGACCGGTCGTTGTAAAACGCAAACGACGCACGCGCGGTCGCGGCGACGCCGAAACGCTCCATCACCGGCATCGCGCAGTGATGCCCCGTACGGATGGCGACACCCTCGCGATCGACGATCGTGCCGAGGTCGTGAGCGTGAATGCCGTCGACGACGAACGAAAGCACGCTCGCTTTGTCGCGAGCGGTGCCGATCACGTGAGCGCCCGGAATTTCCGCGAGCAGCCGCTCGGTCGCGTGGCCGAGCAGCGCATGCTCATGGTTGCCGAGCGCACTGAAGTCGATGCGCTCGAGATAGTCGATCGCCGCGCCGAGTCCCACGGCGCCGGTGATATTCGGTGTGCCGGCCTCGAACTTGTAAGGCAGTGCGTTGTAGGTCGTCCCGTCGAAGCGGACTGTGAGGATCATCTCGCCGCCGCCCTGATACGGCGGCATGGCGTCGAGCAGCGCGCGCTTTCCGTACAGCACGCCGATGCCCGTGGGGCCGAACATCTTGTGACCCGAGAACGCGAGGAAGTCGCAATCGAGAGCCCGAACGTCGACGCGCAAATGGGGGACTGCTTGGGCGGCGTCGACGAGCACGACGGCGCCGGCGCGGTGCGCCTCGGTGACGAGCTCGGCGATCGGATTCACGGTGCCGAGTGCATTGGATACATGGGTCAGCGCGACGATCTTGGTGCGCTTCGTGAGAAGGCGCGAGAACTCTCTGCGGTCGAGCTCACCTGCATCCGTGATGGGCGCGGCCACGAGCTTCGCGCCCGTTTGCTCGCAGATCAGCTGCCACGGAACGATGTTCGAGTGGTGCTCCATCCAGGTGATGAGTACCTCGTCGCCAGGCGAGAGGCGTTGGCGGCCGAGGCTCGACGCCACGAGGTTGATTGCCTCGGTGGTGCCTCGCGTGAATATGATCTCCTCGACACGTTCAGCATTGATGAAACGGCGAACCTTGGCACGTGCGCCTTCGTAGGCCGCGGTCGATCGCTCGCTGAGCTCGTGCACTCCGCGGTGGACGTTCGCGTGGTTCAGGCGCTGCTGGAGCGCGGCGGCTTCGAGCACCGGGCGTGGTTGTTGCGACGACGCCGCGTTGTCGAGATAGGCGAGGGGCTTGCCATGAACTAACTGGTGCAGCGCCGGGAAATCGGCGCGCAGGCTAGCGAAGTCGGTGATCAGCGCCGGCGGGCCGGCGTGCTGCGCGGCTCGGCTCATGTGCTCGCCTCCGTGACTTCACGCAATCGGGCGGTCACGAGCGCGACCATTCGATCGCGCAGCGATGGCATCGCGACTCGCTCGAGCACGGCCGAGGCGAACGCTACGGTGAGGATCTCGCGCGCGGTCGTTTCGTCGAGGCCGCGCGAACGCAGGTAGAACAGATGTTCGGCGTCGAGCTCGCCGACCGTGGAGCCATGGCTGCACTTCACATCGTCCGCGTAGATCTCGAGCTCGGGCTTGGTGTCGATCTCCGCCTGATCGGACAAGAGCAGGTTGTCGTTGCTCTGGCGCGCGTCGATCCGCTGGGCGCCTCGGTGCACGACTACTTTGCCGTTGAAGACGCCGCGGCCGCGACGGCCGATGACGCCGCGAAACGCTTCGTCGCTGCGCGTATCGGGGGCGAGGTGATCGATCAGAGTGTGGTCGTCGACATGCTGGCCGACGGCGGCGAGGAACACGCCGAACAGCTCTACTCCTGCGCCAGGCTCGCGCAGCTTCACATCGACGTCGTTACGGACGAGGCGGCCGCCAACGTCGACGAGGCCGATCGAGGCCGTCGCGCGCGCTGCGAGGTCTACGGCAAGCAGCGCCGTATGCGTGTGCGTCGTCGCGTGTTGCTGCAGGCGATAGAGCGTGAGGCGGGAGTCCGCGGCTTGATTGATCTCCGTGACGCTGTTGACCCAGCCCGACGGTTGACCGACATCGAGGAAATGCTGAACGACGAGAAGCTCGGCGCCGCGCCCAAGATCGAGCAGGAGGCGCGGCTGCGGCGCGAGATTGGGTGCACCGCTCGCGATGAACACGACATGGACTGGCTCAGCGATCCGAACCCCCTCGGGCACGCGCAGCCACGAACCGGTTTGCGCGTAGGCGGTGTTGAGAGCGGCTAGGGGATGGTCGGCGGCCGAGATCCTTCGGCGATCTGCGGAATCGGGCGTGCGCCAGCGCGTCTGGAGGTCGGCGATCTCGAGATTTGCGTGGGCGCTAAGACGCCCGAGCTCCGCGACCGCGTGGCCGTCGACGAACACGATGAGCGATTCATCTGGTGCAAAGCTCTGCGCTGCCAGCACCTGCTGTGCGGCTCGGAGCGCGTCGCCGTCAGGAGGGGCTGGCACCAAGTCAAAGCTGCGCTCCGCAAGCGGCTTGAGATCCGTGTAACGCCATGTCTCGCGACGCGGCGTCGGCAGTCCAGTAGCGGCGAACGCGGCACGGGCGGCCTCACGCAGAGTCCGCGAGTCCGCGGAGCCGGGCAGGGCAGCGCCGCCGGGCCCAATCGCCTGCTGCAGCGTTGCCAAAGTCACGACTGTGCGGCCTCCGCCTGCACCCAATCGTAGCCCCGCTCATCGAGCTCGCGGGCGAGCTCAGGGCCTCCAGATTTCACGATGCGGCCAGCTGCGAGCACGTGCACGCGATCGGGCACGATAAGCTCGAGTAACCGTTCGTAATGGGTCACGAGCAGCATCGAGCGCTCCGGGTTGCGGAGGCTGTTGACGCCCGCCGCGACGATCTTGAGCGCGTCGACGTCGAGCCCGGAGTCCGTCTCATCGAGCACCGCAAATCGGGGCTGAAGCAACAACATCTGCAGGATCTCATTGCGCTTTTTCTCGCCGCCCGAGAACCCCTGGTTCACGCTACGATTGAGAAAATCCTTAGGAATTTGCATGAGTTCCATCTTGTTCTTAATTAACTTCATGAACTCGAATGCGTCGACCGGCGTCTCGCCGCGGGCGGCTCGCTGCGCGTTCAAGGCCGCTTTGAGCAAGTAGGCGTTGTTCACGCCCGGGATCTCGATGGGGTACTGGAATGCGAGGAACACACCGGCTCGTGCCCGCTGCTCCGGCGCGAGCGCCAGCAGGTCCTGCTCGTCGAGCCGGATCGTGCCGCTCGTCACCTCGTAGTCCTCGCGCCCGGCGAGCACCTGCGCGAGCGTGCTTTTGCCTGAGCCGTTCGGCCCCATGATCGCGTGCACCTCACCGGTCGGAACCGTGAGGTCGAGCCCTTTCAGGATTTCGCGGTCCGCAACGCGGACGCGCAGCTTTTCGATCGTCAACATCAATCCGAACTCCGTCTCAGCCGACCGCGCCTTCGAGGCTCACGTTCAGCAAATTCTGCGCTTCGACCGCAAACTCCATCGGAAGCTCCTTGAACACTTCGCGGCAGAAGCCGTTGACGATCATGTTCACGGCGTCCTCCTGGGCGAGGCCGCGCTGCCGGCAATAGAACAACTGATCCTCGCTGATCTTCGACGTCGTCGCTTCGTGCTCGACGCGCGCCGAGCGATTGCGCGACTCGATGTACGGGAACGTGTGTGCGCCGCACTCGGAGCCGAGCAGCAGCGAATCGCATTGCGTGTAGTTACGCGCGCCGTGCGCCGTCGGCAGCATCTTCACGAGGCCGCGATAGGAGTTTTGCCCGTGACCGGCCGAGATACCCTTGGAGACGATCGTGCTGCGGGTGTTGCGGCCGATGTGGATCATCTTGGTGCCCGTATCCGCTTGCTGATAGTTGTTCGCGACCGCGACGGAGTAGAACTCGCCGACCGAGTTCTCGCCGCGCAGGATGCAGCTCGGATACTTCCAGGTGATAGCGGAGCCCGTCTCGACCTGGGTCCACGAGATCTTCGAGTTCGCGCCGCGGCACTCGCCGCGCTTCGTGACGAAGTTGTAGATGCCGCCGCGTCCTTGCTCGTCGCCCGGATACCAGTTTTGCACGGTCGAGTATTTGATTTGCGCTCCCTCGAGCGCAACGAGCTCGACGACGGCGGCGTGCAGCTGGTTCTCGTCGCGCATCGGCGCCGTGCACCCCTCGAGATAGCTCACGTGGCTGCCTTCGTCCGCGACGATCAGCGTGCGCTCGAACTGACCGGTTTTCGCCGCATTGATGCGGAAATACGTCGAGAGCTCCATCGGGCAGCGGACGCCCTTCGGAACGTAGACGAACGAGCCGTCGGTGAAGACCGCCGAGTTCAGGGTCGCGAAGAAGTTGTCGCGATAGGGTACGACGGTGCCGAGATAGCGCTGCACGAGGTCGGGGTGCTTTTGCACGGCCTCGGAGAACGAGCAAAAAATCACCCCGGCGTCCGCGAGCTTGCCCTTGAAGGTAGTCGCGACGGACACGCTGTCGAAGACCGCGTCGACCGCGACTCCGGCGAGCCGAGCGCGCTCGTGCAGCGGGATACCGAGCTTTTCGTAGGTCTCGAGGAGCTTCGGATCGACCTCGTCGAGGCTCTTCGGCGCGTCGGCGTTGGACTTCGGCGCGGAGTAGTACGAAATGCCTTGGTAGTCGATCGGCGAGTAATGCACGTGCGCCCAGGTCGGCTCCTCGAGCGTCAGCCAATGCCGGTACGCCTTGAGCCGCCACTCCGTGAGGAACTCGGGCTCGCCCTTCTTTGCGGAAATCAGCCTGATCACATCCTCGTCGAGGCCGGGCGGTACCGTCTCCTGCTCGATGTCGGTGACGAAGCCGTGCCGGTAGCTACGCTTGACGAGATCGTCGAGCTCTTTCGAATCCGTTGCCATTCCTCTGCCCCTAATCCGTCAACGAGCGCCCGCGGTCTTGCTCAGGCCGGCGCGCAGATTGGGCGGTGGCAGCGGCTCGCGCCGCTGCTGCAAATCCGCGAGCGTCACGTCCTGGAGCGCCTTGCGGATGCTGTGGTTGATCCGCTGCCAGGCCATGCCGACTCGGCAGAAAGACTCGAGGTCGCAATCGCCGCTCGCGGAGCTGCACTCCGTGATTGCGACGGGCCCCTCGAGTGCGTCGATGATCTCGGCGGCACTGATCGCGCCTGCCGGCCGGGCGAGCGCGTATCCGCCCTGAACGCCACGGGTCGAGACCACGAGCCCCGCATGCACGAGATGCTTGAGCAGCTTGCTGACGGTGGGCTGGCCGAGGTGGGTAGCGCCGGCGACCTCGCCCGCAGTCGACAGGCCATCGTCGCGTGTCGCGAGCTGCGCGAGCACCATGGTTCCGTAGTCTGTGAGCTTGCTCATTCGCAGCATCGCGGCGAATCCTTCTCGGCATTTCGATAGTGGACTATTTTAGTACCATTTTGGCCTATCGCAAGGCCGGAACGGATAAGGAAGGCGGACGGCGGGTGATCGCGGGCTCGGGGCGGCCTCGATCCACCACCGGGCGAGGCCCTAGCGAACGGAGGCTAGTGCGTCGGCGCCACGCGTTGGCGCTCGCGCTCCTCGTCCGGCAGATAGTCGATCAGCTGCTCGAGGCGCGCTTCGAAGCGTGAGCGGTCCACGGTATGCACGTCGGGCGTCTCGAGGGCCATCCGCACTTGGTTGATCGCGAGCGGCAGGTTGCCGATCGAGGCGTAGTAGTAGGACATATAGAAGTAGGCGTTGCCTACGTCGCCTTCGGCGTTCGCGGCCCGCGCGATGAGGCGCAGCTGCTCCGGCGTGGGGTCGACGTTGTTCAGAAGATCGAGCAGCAGCTCGTGCGCGGCCGCGGCCTGACCGGCAGCGATCAAGGCTTCGGCGTAGCTGATGGTCAGCGGTACGTTGCGGGGGAACAAGCGCACGTCGTCTTTGTAGAGTTTGAAGGCGCTCTCCGTGCTGCCGGCCGCCATCAGCGCCTCGGCTTCTCCGATCCGATAAGCGATTATCGTCGGGTCGTCCGCGACGAGATCGCGGAACAAACGTTCGGCGTTGTCGTTGAGCGACATGCGCATCGAGCTCAGTGCGAGGCCGTAGCGATCGGCCGGCAGCGTGCTGCCCGTCTTGTCTTTGAACAGCGCGAACGCCGCTTCTGGCGTTGGCGCCGTCAACACCAAAATCCGCGCCTTCGCGAGCCCGTAGCCGGCGCTGTCGGTATGGGTCGTCGGCGGGAGCTGGCGTGCCCGCGCGCGAGCCTCGGCGACGCGCTCGGACGTGACGGGATGCGTCTGCAAGATCGCCGGGACGTATTGCTGTTGTCCGCCATAGCGCTTGCTGAGTTTCTCGAAGAAGGAGGACATGCCGTTCGGGTCGAAACCCGCGGAGGACAGCACCTCCATACCGACGCGGTCGGCCTCATGTTCGTTCGCGCGGGTGAAGTTGATCTGGCGCTGCGCGGCCATCGATTGCGAAGCCGTGACGACACCGGTCAACGCGTCGCCCCCTACGTCGGCGGCGGCACCGAGCAGGATCGCGGCCAACATCGTCGCCATCGACATGATGCTCGTGCGTTGGTTGTCGTACATTGCCCGCGCGAGGTGCCGTTGCGTGACGTGTGACACCTCGTGGGCGAGCACGCCGGCGAGCTCGTTCTCGTTATCGGTCGCAAGCAGGAGGCCGGAGTTCACGCCGATGAAGCCGCCCGGTAGCGCGAACGCGTTGATCTGGCCGTCCTTGACGAGAAAGAAGCCGAACTTGAAGTCGCCGTTGTTCGCGTTGCTCGCGAGCTGGCTGCCGAGCGTTCCGATGTATTCGGTGAGCTGTGGGTCGTCGACGACGACGTTTGCGTTCCGCAGTTGGAGCATCACCCCGCGCCCGAGTTGCGCCTCGCGGCTCTTGCTCAACGCGGCGTCGGCCGGGCTGCCGAAGTCCGGCAGGCGATCATTCGGCTCGGCCGCGGCGCTACCGAGAAGTGCGATGCCAAGCAGCAACGTCAGAATCTTCACGTTGTAGAGTCCTCCAGGCTTCGACTTCGGGCCGTAGACGAATTCGACCCCGATGCGGCAGTTGCGTTCCGTTAAAGTCCCTTGGCCGCTTCGAGCACTTCGTCGACGTGACCGTCGACCTTCACTTTCCGCCATTCTTTGCGCAGAACGCCCTTCGAGTCGACCAGGAAGGTGCTGCGTTCGATGCCGAGCACCTTCTTACCGTACATGTTCTTCTCCTTGATTACAGCGAACAGCCGGCAGAGTTGCTCGTCGGCGTCGCTGATTAGGTCAAACGGCAGGTCGTACTTCTTTCGGAACTTTTCGTGCGAGGTGAGGTTGTCGCGCGACACGCCGAGCACTCTTACTTTGAGCCTCTTGAACTTGGCCAGTTGGTCGCGGAAGCCTTGGCCCTCGAGCGTACAGCCCGGGGTGTCGTCCTTTGGGTAGAAATAGAGCACGTACGCGGACCCTGTGAGGTCCTTGCTGCTCACGGCGCCTTCGCCGGTGGCCTGAGCCGTAAACGCGGGGACCTTCTTGCCGACAGCGACGTCTGCCATTTACGTGGTTCCTTCTATCCCGCTAGGAATGCTTGACGGGCTCCATGATCGCGTCGACGTTGAGCTGGTCGCAGAACTCCATGAACTCTTCGCGCAACCCCGAAATGTGGACGCTCGCTGGGATGTTGATGAACATCTGCACGGAAAACATCGGCGCTCCGGTGTGCGTTGCGGCGTAGCTGCGGGTGGACACTTCGCCGATCTCCACTTTGCGGGCGGCGAAGAAGCCGCTCAAGCTGTGCACCACGCCGGGTTGGTCGAGGCCGACGACGTCGACGGCGTAGGGCAGCAGCTCTTTGCCGAAGCGTCGCGGCTCCGTGCGTTTCAGCTGCATCGTGACGCCGTTGCTGCCGGCGAAACGGTTGAGCTCGCGCTCCATGCGGCTGATCGTGTGCCAGTTGCCGGCCACTAGAAGCAACATTGCGAACTCCGAGCCGAAGGCGGCCATCCGGCTCTCTTTGATGTTGCCGCCGCAATCCATGATCACGCGGGTCAATTCCTGCACGACCGCGGTGGGATCGCCGCCGACGGCGGAGATGACCATGAGTTGTTCCATCGCCAAGAAATCTCGCGGCTGAGCCAGTCAGGCAGTGTACCTTGAACGCCACTGCCTGCAACGCCTCAAGTTGCGCCGCCGTTGGTCCGTCGGTACTATCGTCCGCCTTTTTCTCCACTGCGCAGCAAGGCCTCGACGATGTTGACGGGTAGCATGGTAGCGGTTGTGACGCCGATGGATTCCGACGGGTCCGTCAACTACCGCGACTTCGCCCGTGTCATCGATTTCCACGTGAGCGAGGGCACCGAGGCTTTGGTAGTCGCGGGCACTACCGGAGAGTCTGCGACGCTCAGTCACAACGAGCACGTAGAAGTGCTCGAGCGTGCATGCGAGTTGGCGGCGGGACGAATCCCGATCGTGGCCGGCACGGGCTCGAACTCCACGGCGCAGACGCTGAACCTCTCGCGCGCGGTCGATGCTCTCCCGATCGCCGCGTTTCTGGTCGTCACTCCGTACTACAACAAGCCGCCGCAGGAAGGTATGCGCCGCCACTTCGCTGCGGTCGCGGACGCGGTGCGCCACCCCATCATTCTCTACAACGTGCCTGGGCGAACAGGCGTCGACTTGAAGCCCGAGACGGTCGCGAAGCTTGCGACCCACGGCAATATCCGCGGCATCAAGGAAGCCACCGGGGAACTCGCGCGCGTGCGCGTGCTCAGAGAAACGTGCGGTGCCGAGTTCGTGCTGCTGAGCGGCGACGATGCGACGGCCCGCGAGTTCATGTTGCAAGGTGGCGATGGCGTGATTTCGGTAACTGGAAACGTGGCGCCGGCGGGCATGCGACGCCTTTGCGACGCGGCCAGGGCCGGCAGCCGTGCCGAGGCCGAGAGGATCGATGCCGGCCTCGTCGGCCTGCACCAAAAACTGTTCTGCGAAAGCAATCCAATTCCGGTCAAGTGGGCAGTCGAGCAGATGGGACTCATTGGACCCGGTATTCGTCTCCCTCTGTTGCGCCTCGCGCCGCAGTACCATGTCGCAGTATCCGATGCGATGCTGGCGGCCGGTGTGCGAGTCGCCGCCGCGTGAGGAATAGCTCCGGCATGACGCTGGCCGCGGCGTTCTTGGTTTGCGGGCTCAGCGGGTGCGGGCGCGATCACACCCTCGCGTGCGAACCTACCGAGCGATACGCGACGGCGATATCCGTTGCGCCCGTTCGGATTCCGGACGACCTGAGCCCTCCCGACGAATCGGATTCGCTGCGATTGCCGCCTGAGGCGGGAGCGACGGCGGCATTAGGCCGTCCGTGCCTCGAGTCGCCCCCGGGCTTCTACGCCGAAGGGGCGCCGGGCGGCACTCGGCTCGGCAATACGCCGCTGCGAGCCACGCCGGCCCCGCCCATCAAGGCGCAGGCACCGGCACCAGCAGCACCAGCACCGGCTGCGCCGGCACCTGACGCCACGCCGGCACCCACCGCCACGCCAGCATCCGACGCGACGCCACCGGCGGAGGCCGACCGCCAGATCGACAACTAGCCCTCCCACCCCAATGCCGGCGCGGCTGTTACGGCCGGCGACACGGTATGACACGTCCCGCCGGCCCGGCACTTCGCTATAAAGCGCACCGCAATCCATGAGGGCAGCGGTGAGACCGCAAGCCCACCCTACCGAGGTGTGAGATGTGCGGTATCGCTGAGCCGAAACTGCCGGACGGACCCATGGCAGGCGAGGTATCACTATTCCAGCAAGCGCTCGCTGAGCGCCTGCACGATGGCCCTTTGCAGGAGCTCGTGGCGCTCCAGCTGCGCGCTGCGAATCTCGCCAGGCTCGCGGCCGAGAGCGCCGACGATCGTCAGGCGCGCGTCATCGAGCTCGGCAACCTCGCTCAGGCCGCGATCGAGCATCTGCAGCAGATCATTCGCGACCTCATGGGAGATGCGTCGCGCCCCGTCGCGCTGTTTGTCCGGCTAACCGATCTCTGTGACCAGTTCCGCGCCGGCAGCGGCATCGATTGCCGGCTACTCGCCGTCCCGGCGCATGTGCGGTTCGAGCCTGCCGTCAGCGAAGTCATCTTCCGCGCCCTGCGCGAGCTGTTGACGAACGTCCGGAAGCATTCGCAGGCAACCGTCGTCAAGATCACCAGCCGCTTCCGGCACGATGGGGCCGTCTCGATCAGCGTTTCGGACAACGGTATCGGGTTGCACTCGGTTACCCGGCGGCGCAACCCTTTCGAGGGCGGCGGCTTCGGCCTCTGGAGCATCGAGCACCGACTCGGCGAGTTCGGCGGCGCGCTCGAGATCGAAAACGATCCCGGCTTACGCGCCACGATCGTGGTCCCGCGCAAGTTGCTCGCGTGCGATTGAGCGCGGGCTCGTAGGTCAAGCGACGTCGAGTCCCGCCGCGCGCAGTCCACGCAGGATCTCGTCCAGCAGCAGCGGGTCAGGCTGCCACTTCGAGAGCTCCATGCGTGCCCGCTCGCCGAACCCCGGATAGAGCTCGAGCAGGCGCGCGGTCTCGCGTGCCGCAATGTCGTCGCGGCCGGCGAGTCCGGCGGTCGCTGCAGCGATCACGTGCGCAATGAACCAATTCGGAGTGTCGATGCGCTGTGCCCAAATGAGAGCCGCGTCGTAGCGGCCGTCGCGCAGCTCCGTCAGCGCCCGAGCGACGTTGTAGAAGGTCGGCGGCCGCGGCGATAGCGCGAGCGCCTTTTCCACGAGCGGTAACGCTCGCTCGTGGGTACCCGAATTGATCACCAACAGCGTACCGATCAATGCGAGCGCCTCGGCGTTGTTCGGATCGAGGGCGAGCAGGCGGTCCGCGCTGCGCATGAAGCCTGCGATGTCGCCGCTGAAGAACCGCACGCGGGCCAGCGCGAGATTGGCCAAGTAATTCTCGCCGTCGATGTCGAGTGCCGTGCGCGCTGCCTCGCGCGCTCTCTCGAGCGGACCGCTCGCACTTTGCTGCTGGCTGTATCCGTACCCGTACTCATCCAAATAGAGCAATGCGAGCCCGGCCCAAGCGTCGGCGAACATCGGCTCGCGGACCACTGCGTTCTGGAAACACGCGGTGGTCTCCGCGTGCGTGGTCGGATCGAGCGCGCGCCGATACGAGTAGTACTTGAGAACGCAGTCGTACGTGTCGAGGCTTGCGGGTGGCTTGCGAGAGGCACGGGCGAGCTCTTGCTCATAGATCGGGCCGTAGGGTACGGCGATCTTCGCGACTTCATTCGCTATCTTCTCTTGAATCGCGACCAGCGTCGCGACGCTGAGATCTTCGTCGTAAGCATCGGCCCAGAGCTGTGCGCTCGTGCCGCGATCGACCAGCCGCGCCGCAATTCGAACGCGCTCCGGTGTCTTGCGGACGCTGCCCGCCAGGATGTACTGCGCGTCGACGTCGGGGGGCAGCACCTCCGGCTTGCGCATGGCATCGCGGTAGTACCACGTCGTCTGGCTCGCAAACACGAACAGATTGAAGGCCTTCAACTTCAGCATGATTTCTTCGGTGACGCCGTCCGCCACATAGTCGAGGCTCGGGTCGCCGCTGAGATTGTCGAACGGCAATACGAGGATCTTGGGACCGCTCGGAAGCGCGAGCGCGCCGGCCGAGTCCGCGCCGCGGGCCGGACCGGGCGTCGGGTCGAGCCGCTCGACGATGAGCAGCCCCGCCAGGACCGCGATCGTCGCTAGCGCAGCCGCCGCGAACAGCTTGCGACGGCGCGAACGGCGTGATCGCTGCGCCGGCCCACTTGGCGCCGCCGCGGCCGTCACGACATCCGATTGACGCGGCGGCGGCACAGCGATCGGCACGGCGGCGATCGGTTCAGAGGATTTCGAATCGTTGTAGTGAAACTCGGGCGCGTAGCCGCCGCGCGGTAGCTCGATTCGCAGCGGATTCGCGTAACCCTCGGCGACGTAGTACTCGAGCAATCGACGCCGCAGACGGCCCGCTTCGACGCGTACCAGCGGATCCGACTGCGCGTCGAAGTCGGCGGGGCGCCGAAACACTTCGACCGCGATCGTATAACCCTTGAGCCGGTCCGCGGACCCCGCGAGGGATTGCTCGACGACGAAACGCAGAAATTCTTGCGAGCGACTGGCTTGCTCGAAGCATTGACTGCTCAGAATGCGTTCGAGCTCGGCGGATACTTCCTCGGGCGTCGGCTCCGCGGGGAGTCTCGGTTTGTCGGTTGCAGGTGGCAACATCGTGAGAGTCGTGCGTATCACCGCTGCGAAGGTCGCGCTGCGGGGGCGGGACAAGAGCCGGGGCTGAATAGGTTAGCGCAGATCGGACTTGGAAGCGTAGCGAGCGGGACCTTCCCGAAAATAGCGGTGAACCGGCCTGGTTGCTGCCGTACTAGCCTGTCGGCGCGCGTTAGGGCGAGCGGCCCTTCATTGCTGGCCCGCCGATTTCGCGCTCGTGGTCGCGAACCCCGGGTGCTGCGCAGTGACGGCTAGCGTGGCGTGGCGGCCGTCGGTGCGCCTGCATCCACTAGCTTGCGCGTCACACGATCCTGGACCCACTGAGCGCTCCACCAATCAATAGGTGTAACGGCGTTGCCGGCCAGTAGCATCGTGAAGTGAAGGTGGTCCCCGCCGGCGAGGCCGGTCGAGCCGCTGCGGCCGAGCTCGGCGTCGAGATCCACGAGGTCGCCGGTTTGCACTCCGATGGACGACAGATGCGCGTACAGCGACATCAAGCCCATGCCGTGATCCAGGATCACGCAGTTGCCGTAGATCCCCAGCCAGCCCGCATGCAAGACGCGGCCACGATTGGCTGCGAGCACGGGCGCGCCGGCGATCGACGCAAGGTCGAAACCGAGGTGCACCTGTTTGTCGACTTCTTGGCCGCCGTAAACGTAAGTGCGTTGATCCGCGAATCCTGCCTCCACCGCTGTGTTGATGAGCTGCTTGAACGCCCCGCGCCAGAGAATCTCGTGCGCAGTGTGGTGCGCGAGCTCGGTGATGGTCGCATTGTTCATCCGCCGTAGGTCGCGGTTGATCTTGAGATAGGACGCCAGCAGGTTGGTAGGGTCATCGACCTTTAGCTCCGTCGAGTTCTGCAGGATCGGCGGAACGACGCGCGCGAGAAAGCGATCGTCGAGGTCGATGCGGCTCGCGCGGAACTGCTTCGGAAACACGCGGTAGTCGAAGCTCCCGCTACCTTCGTTGCCGACGGTGTCACGCGCGTATACGTTGATCGGCGTCTTCAGATCCTGGTCCCAGAGCAGAGCGAAAAACGCGACGCGGAGCGCGGGATCGGCGTTCTGAATGCCAGCCCCACTCGCTGGAAAGCCCGGATATTCGTAGTCGCCCACGCGGACGCCGGACTCCACGTCGGGCGGTGTAACGCGGTAGACGACGGCTTCGGAGCCGCCGTGGTTGACGTAGTGGAACGACGACAGCACGGCGATCTGAGGCGGAGCGAGGCGCACATCGATGCTGCGCGTCGCGCTCGAGCTCGCCTCGCGGAGCCCAAACAGTACCGGGCGCACGGCCGTCACGGCGACCTCGGCCTTGCCCTGCTTCAACGTGGGCACGGTCTTCTTGCCCGTGGGCCGCGTGATCGAAACGCGGTCGCCGTCGATCGAGAGCTCGGCCGTGTTGCCGGGGGTCAGGGCAAACACCGGTGTCGTCGTGCCTTCTTGATTGAGGCTGACCTCGAAGCGCTGCAGAGCGGCGCGCGGTGCGACCACGGCGACCGAGATCTCTCCGGTTTGCCCGATCATGGCGGGTCCCGTGATCTCGATGACGGGACCCGCGGCGCGGCCCGCATTGACCCAAGCGAAGGCGGCGCCGACGCCCAACAAGATAAGGATGACGAGTATTTTCCACATGGGGCGCGATTGTACCGGCAGCTCGCGTGATTCACACTTGCGGCGCGTCACGCCGCATCGATCTGTCAAGGGGGAAAGATGCTTGCACGAATCACGCTGCTCGCAGTGGCCTTCGGCAGCGCGCTCTGCGCGAGTGCGCAAACGCCGTCCGGGGCGGCGAGCTCCGCAGCGGCGGCGGAGCCGCTCCTCGCGAGCGCCGCGCCGGTCCTGTGGCAGCCATCCATGAACGTGTTCCGGCGCTTCGCGGTCGAGCCGGAAAAAATGTACGAGTTCTACGGGCCGGTTCTCGGCTTCAAGCAGCTGCAGACATTGAACGTGACGGCCACGAACTCCAGCGGCGTCGCGCGATTTCAGGCTGGCGCTCAAGAGTTCAAGCTCACGCGGCGCACGCCGAACCGCCAATACCAAGCCGGCGGCGTCGCGGACGCCACGGGGTTCCGCCTCGTGACGTTCTTCTTCGCCGACGAGGCCGCGCTCGTGTCGCGGTTCGCGCAGCACGGCTATCCGGCCCCGAAGTTCGGTGCGGAGCGCGGCTCGGACCGTCGCAGCGCGCTCGTGCAGGATCCGGACGGCCAGGCGGTGGAGCTCGTGATTCTGCCCAATCCCACGACCGAGCAGCTGTTGGCCATCGAGGTCGGGCTCACGGTCGCGGATCTCGAGCGCAGCCGGGCGTTTTATCGCAGCTTCGTCGGACTCGAGGAGTTGCCGCCGGCAGAAGACGCGCGCTTCGGCACGAAGAAATACTCGTATCGGCACGGCGCGACGACGGTGACGCTGCGCAGCTTCGGCCGAGCGTTGCCCGCGGACACCGGGAGCGGGGGTATCCAGTATGTCGTCTCGAATGTCGACGCGGTTGCCGCGCTGGCGGCGTCGCGGGCAGTACGCGTGGAGACGCCGTTGTCGCCGCCTGGAAACGGATTGCGGACCATCTGGCTCAGCGACCCCGATTCGATCACGAACTATTTCGCTGAGACGGCACAGAGCCGCGCGGCTCGGCCGCGAGCGGGCCAGTAGTCCTTAGCTGGGCGATGGCGAGCACGGTCGGTCGCTGCGCGCCCGCGCGCGGGTCGGCCCTGCGCAGCGGCAATGTGATCGGCGTAGACTGAGGCGGTCATGGGAATCTATCGCCGCATCTTGCTGGCCGTGGACCTCACGTCTGACAGCGTGCAAATCGCAGAACGAGCGAAGGCCGTTGCGACCACCGCCGGCGCTGAGCTCGACGTCGTGCACGTCGTCGAACCTTTGCCGCTCGTCGCGCCGCTCGATTCGCCCGAGCTTCTCGCGCCGACGATCCTGCAGACTCAGGATGAGATCGCGGCCGGCGCGCGCCGAAGACTCGAGACGCTCGCGGCCGACGTCGGGCTTGCGGCCGGGCGGCTGCACGTGACGGTCGGCAACACGCAGGTCGAAATCCTTCGCGCCGCGCGGGAGCGCAACGTCGACCTCATCGTGCTCGGCAGCCGCGAACGCCACGGCTTGTCGCTGCTGGTGGACTTCACCGAGGACGCGGTGTTGCACAAGGCGTCTTGCGATGTGCTCGCCGTGAGGGTAAGGCCCGTCCCCTAGGCAGAGTGTTCGCGTACCAAAAAAGAGGACGCCGCGCGGGCGGGCCCAGCGCGGCGTCGCGTTCGAACGATCCGAAGGAGTCTTCAGCCCATCGCGGGCAAGATCGCGTTCTTTTGCTTCGTCACGAACTGCTCGAAGCTCTGTAGCTGCGGATTGAGCTTGCGAGCCGTTTCGACGCTCCGGTTCGCGAGCATCTCCTTCTCGAAGTCCCTATACGCCTGGAACATGTTTCCCATCTCGTCGGCGCCAGGGAATCCGAAGCTGCGGTACACGTCGGCTTCGACCGCGTTGTACTTCACGGGCCCCACGCCGAGCGTCTTCGAGAGCGTATTGCCCATCTGCTCGATCGTGAGCGCTTCACCCATGATGCCGACGGTCTTGCCGATGTATTGCGGGCCGGCCTTGAAGATGCTGTACGCGATCTTGCCGATGTCTTCGGCGGCGATGCCCGCTAGCTTTGCGTTCCCCATCGGGAACGTCCAGGCGAGCTTGCCGTCCTCGCCCTTCTTCGGCGCGAGGCCGAACATGAAGAGGTTGTCCCAATAGAACGTCGTGACGAGCAACGTGGTCGGCACGCCCGAGAAATACGCGTTCGCTTCCGCTTTCGCGTCGAAGTGCGGCACACGGTACTTCTCCTGAAGCATCGGCATCCGCTTGTCGTCTGCCTTCATGAACTTGCGAATGTCTTCGAGGGTCGACCAGATCACGTGCTTGACGCCCGCGGCCTTCGCGGCGTCAGCGATGTTCTTGGCCTGGGCCTTTTCCTTCTCGCCCGAGAAGTGCTCCCAGAAGTTCGTTACGGCGTACACGCCGTATGCGCCCGCGAAGGCCTTCTTGAGGCTCTCGACGTCGTCGAGATCGGCTTTCACGACTTGCGCGCCGGCCGAAGCGAGGGCCTTGGCCTTGTCCTTGCGGTATCGCGCGTCACCGCGCGGCACGCGTACCCGCCGGACGCGTCCGCCAGGATCGCTCGGCAGAGGCCGCCACCCTGCGAGCCCAGTCGAGCCAATTACTGCAATGACTTTCTTATCGGCCATGATGAGTTCCTCAATGAGACGTTGCTGGAAAGAAAGACGCGAAGCATAAACGCGTTTGAATGGCGAAAGTAGTAGCTTAGCTACTACCGGCGGCCGTTCGGGCGGTTCGGGCGCTGTGTGCGCGAGGTTCCGTCGCGGAGCGGGCGACGCGGTACCGCGCGGTTCGCGTTGCGGTTCGGCGGAAGGGCGCTAAGCGAGGGTCGCGTTAGCGGTGCGTCAGTGCGAGGCCTTCTGCTGCGCTTCGAGCATCGTCTTGAAGCGCTGTTCCTGTGTCGCGATGTGCGCGAGGTAACCCCCGTGGTCGACGAAGGGATTCGGCTCGTCGCCCTTGCGGCGCTGGAGCGCTTCGTACTTTTCGGGCAGGCCGTAGAAGGAGCCGTGTGCGCCGAGGAACACGTCGACCGGCAGCGCCCGCGCCTTCGCGAAAGTCGCGACGTAGTCGGACGCGATCTGCGGATAGTCTTTGTTGCCCACGAGCGTGTAGTTGTCGTTCACGCCGAAGCTGCAGACGATCAGTGCGTGAGACGTCTTGCCGTTCTCGCGCACGTCGAGACCCCAGCTCGTGCAACCCTTCGTGTGGCCGGGCGTGAGGTAAGCCGTGAGCGTCGTGCCCCCGAGCGTCACGTGGTCCCCGTCGTGCAGCACCCGGTCGATCGGGTGCGGCTTCCCGCCGGGCTGCATCGCACGCAGCGCGGGCACGTCCTGCTCCATCGCCATCACGGTCGCGCCCGTGAGTTGCTTCACGAGCGCGTCTCCTTCCATGTGGTCGCCGTGAGCGTGGCTGCCGAGCAGGATTTTGATGTCGCTGAATTTGAAGCCGAGCTGTTCGACGCTCTTGCGGATCGACGGAACCGTCGACTCGAAGTCGCTGTTGACGAGGATATGGCCTTCGGGGGTGGTGATCAGGAATGAGCCGAGCTGCGCCGTGCCCACGAAGTAGACGTTGTCGATCACGCGATGTGCGGGGAACGGCGCGTTCCAATCGGTTTGGGTTTGCTGCGCGGTGACCGCGCCGGTCCCGAGCGACAAGCCCGCGAGCAGGACGAGTGCGCGCATCTGAGAGTCCCCTTGATGGCCGCCGATCGGCGGCGCCGGGTACTAAAGCATGAGCGCCATTGCACGGTCAAACGCGGTATTGTGAAATCCCAATAGAAGGGTGACACATTCAGCTCTTTTCTCAAGGCTGCTGAAGCTTGGAGTGAAGAGCGATGACAAAGGCAGAACAAACGCGGGTCACCGCGTGGCGACTGAAGATCCTACGTTGGGCGCAGGACGAGCCACGTCAGGTCGCGCGGACGTGCCGGCATTTCGGCATCTCGCGCACGGCGTTCTACCGTTGGAAACGACGGTTTGACGAGCTCGGAGAAGCGGGCCTGGGCGACCGACCGCGGACACCCCACCGCTCGCCGCGCGCCACTTCCAGCGCAGTTGTCAGCAAGATCCTGTACCTGCGGCAGCAATATCACTTCGGGCCAGGCAGGATCGCCGCCTACCTCGAGCGTTTTCATCAGATCACGATCGCCTGCTCATCGGTGCACCGGATCCTCGACAAACACGGTATGGACCGGCTGCCGGCCAATCAGAAGCATCAGCCGCATCAGAAACGGTGGCAACGGTATGAGAAGCCGCAGCCGGGCCACCGCTTGCAGATGGACGTGAAGTTCCTCGAGCGCATTCCCGGGACCAAAAAACGGCTCTATCAGTTCACCGCCATCGACGACTGCACGCGCATCCGCGTGCTGAAGATCTACGATGCGTGCAATCAGCGCACCGCGATCCAGTTCCTCGACGACGTCCGGCAACGCCTGCCGTTTCGGATCCAGGTTCATCCAGACCGACAATGGCGCAGAGTTCCAGTCCCGGTTTCACTGGCACGCCGAAGCGCTCGACATCCGGCACGTCTACATTCGCCCGCGGACGCCTCACCTGAACGGCAAGGTCGAGCGCTCACACCGTGTGGATGACCAGTAGTTCTACCAGCTGCTCGACCGGGACGGGATCTCCGACGACATCCACCTGTTCAACGACAAGCTGCGTGAGTGGGAGGACTACTACAATTACCATCGTCCGCACGGGGCCCTGGAGGGCCAGACTCCGTTCGAACGATTGATGGCAAAAACGCGAGCTGATGTGTCACTAGGGTCGTGAGACCCTACACGCGTCGTGGCGGAGAGGGAGGGATTCGAACCCTCGATACGCCTTTTGGGCGTATACACACTTTCCAGGCGTGCGCCTTCAACCGCTCGGCCACCTCTCCGTTCGCCGGAAC
>CAWEOP010000008.1:0-802850 GCA_963810755.1 uncultured Gammaproteobacteria bacterium | reverse complement strand
GAAATACGCGGACCCGACGCGTCGCTAGCGCCCAAGCAAAGGTGGATGTCGCTCCCACCGGTCCGGCGATTCGACTCGGGCGGCAACTATTTGCGTGCGCGATCGAGAACGACTCGCGCTCTCGCATACGCCGGCGTATCGCTTCCTTCGCTCGAGCTCGGAGACGAGCGCGCCGAGCGCGCGGCGATCGGCACTCTTCGCGGTCGAGCCTGCGCACAGGTCCGTGAGCGCGAGCATCTCCAGCCACGGCGCCTCTTGTGCTCGCGACTCCTCGAGGGCGCGTCGGATGGAGGCGTCGGCCGCCGCGAGCTGACCTCTGGCGCGCGCGACGGCGCCCTGGATCAGCAGTAGCTGGGGCAAATAGATCCGCTCCCCGTAGCGGCTCACGATCTCGAGGCCCTGCTCGAGCTGCTCTTCCGCACCATCGAAGTCGCCTTGAAGAACGAGCGCCTCCGCGGCATACGCGAGGGTCTCGCTGCCGCCCGCGATCATTCCGAGCGCCGTGTTCTCTTCGTAGGCAGCCCGGATCTGTCGAAAGCTTTCGCGCGTGTTGCCGCGACGCGCGTCCGCCCAAGCTCGGAACCAGCGGCAAGCCGTCCTGCCCTGGGCCAGCGCGAACTTGTCGACGAGCGAGCTCATCTGATCGGCGAGCGCACCGACGCGCTCCGCGTCGCCGAGACGAACCTCGACGAGCGCGTCGAACCACATCGTCACCATCAACGACATCGGCTGTGCAAGCCGGTCGACCAGCGCGTACGCCTGCTTCAGACGCTCGCGCGCCTGCTTGACGAGCCCGAGGTTGGCGAGCTGGACACTCAGCAACGGCAGCAGAGTGAGGCGCGGATCGGCGATGAACCTCTGCTCGGACGCTGCGCTCGTCGAGTCGATCGCCGGGAGCCCACGCTCGAGCGACTCCCGCGCGGCGCGTGGTCGGCCCTGCATCATGTAGGCCTGGCCGCGAGCCGTGCACGCGGCGAGCTCGAGCAGCGGATCACTCGTCTCCGCGAGTAGAGCGTCCGCCAAATCTGCCGTCGCAAGAGCCTCTGCGTACTCTGCGCGCAGGTTCAACACCTGTCCGGCCCCGTGGAACAGCAGGCCCCGCATCGGATGCAGCGGGACATCGGTTAGCAGTGAGCGCCCGCGCATGAAGGCCTTTCGCGCTTCGTCGCCGACGCCGAGCATGTGAAACGCGGCCACGCCTCGAAGCGTCGCGAGCGCAATCTCGAGCGAGGTTCGTCGCGCATCGGCCGGCGCGCGGGACACGAGGCTCAACCCTCGTTCGGTCAAGCTCATGCATTCGCCGGGACCCAACTGCATGAGCGCCGCTTCCGCAGCTTCCGCGTAGTAGCGCAATGCTTCCATCGGCGCCCGGCCGAGGTCGAAGTGCGTCGCGAGCTGAGCGGCAGAGATGGTCCGGCCTTCCGCCCGCTCGCGTTCGAGCACGGTGCCCACCTTGCGATGGAGATCGACGCGCGCGGACGAGCCCATTCGATCGTAGACGCACCTGTCGGAAGAGAGCATGGCGGAACGAATAGCGCTCTTCGTGTGCGTCGGCTTGGTTCCCGGCGCGCGGAGCGGTGAGCCAGAGCTGCTCCCGCAAGAGCCGCTCGCACTCCTCCGCGACCTCGACCGCGTCGCGTTCGAGCACTCGCGACAAGGTGTCCACGCGAAACTCCATGCCGCACACGGCAGCCGCCGAAAGCAGCGACCGCCGCTCGTTCCCGAGCTTGCTCGAGTAGTGCTCGATGATCGCGAGAAGGTTCTCCGGAACCGCCGAGGTTGCGAGCAGCTCGGCGGTCCCGACACCGCTCTGAGCGGAGCGCGCGGCGACGTCGCTCGCCATGGACGCGACGAACAGCGGCACGCCCTCCGTGCGCTCGTGCAAAGCCCGCACCGCACTCTCGTCTTTCGCGATGGCCGGCAACCGCTCGGCGAGATACGCCGCGACCTCCGCCTCGGAGAACGAATCGAGCACGATCTCCTCGCAGAGACCGTGCAGACGAAGCTCGTGGCGCAGAGCGTTGAGCGGATGATCGCCAGCAACGACCTCGGCGAGCCTGAAGCTCGACAGCCACATGACACGGGCGCCGCTGCGCCGCCGCGCGAGGAATTCGATGAGCTGGATCGTCGGCCGATCGCTCCAATGCAGGTCTTCCGTGATCAGCAGCAGCGGCCGATCCTCCGTGTAGCGATCGAGGAATTCGCCCATCTCCCGGAGCATCCGCTCCGGGGTTGCGCCGACGAGCTCCTGGCGCAGCGCTTCGCGCTCCTCGGCGGTGCTGAGCCACGGCAACTGCAACAACCAGGTCGGCGCGACCGCGCGCAGCAGCGCCGGAACGTCCGGGGTTCTTCGGCAAAGCTCCGCAAGTGCCTGGAGCACGGGTGGAACGGCTCGCCCGACCCGTACTGCTGCACGCACTGGCCGCGCACGCAGGCGACGTCGCCGAGACCCGCGGCAAAGTGCTCGATGAGCGTGGTCTTGCCGATTCCGGGCTCGCCCGCAGCCCAAGCGATCACGCGAGCTCCGCTGCTCGCGCGCTCCCAAGCGCTGTGAAGGCGCGCGAGCACCGTGGCGCGGCCGATCAAAGAGCTCGCCTGCCGCGCTCGCGACGCGGCCGCCGATGCCACCGTCGGCGAAGCGAGGCGTGCCTGTTGTGGCTCGGCTTCTGGGACAGCTTGCCCCGAGGCGACTCCTGCAGCGCCACCGGGCTCGCAATGAACCGATATCCGCGGCGCGGACACCGTTTCTATGAAGCGCGGGCTCCGCGGGTCGTCGCCGAGAACAGTTCGGATGTCGCTGATCGTGCCCTTCAACACCGAGTCGCTCACGAAGCGGTGGCCCCACACCTCGTCGAGCAGGGCGTGCTTCGTCAGCAGCGAGCCGGGATGACGAGCGAGAGCGCACAGCAAGCCGAAAGGCGTCGGCGAGAGAGGGACCGCATTCCCCCCGCGCAGCAGCAACGCATTAGCCTCGTCGAGCTCGAACTCGCCGAACCGTATGCGTAACGTAGTCGAGACAGCCGGCTGGCCACTCATGCGACGCGTCTAGAAAGGACCCTCCCCGAAACGCCACCCATTGTGGCCCAGCGCCCGCGGCGCGCAAGGGGGCCGCCGCCGGGCCGCATTCGTCCCGAGGCTACGACGAGCCCGACAGCGGCAACCTTGATCGGAGCGGGTGGAAGCTCATCGCGTGGCATCGCGCACGACGTTGCCGATCACGATGTAGAAGCTGTCTCGATCCCCTTCTGCCAGACCGTAGCCTACATAAAGAGGCCCGATCGGCGTGTCGGCGCCGAGCCAGAGAGACCCTGCACTGCGCGCGTCGTCGATCGACATCTCATCGCGACTGTTCCACGCATTGCCCTTCTCCAAGGTGACGCCCGCATACAACGGCATTCGCCCATGACCGATCCGTCGGTAATAACCCGCGCTCAAGCGACCGACGTTCTGGCCGCTGAGCTCGTCTTGCGCGAAACCCGAAAGATCCCAGAAGCCACCGAGCTCGAAGAGACCCCACGGCGGCGCCGTGCCTTGCGTCGTGACGTCGTAACGAACGCCGAACGCGAGCGTATTCTTGCCGAATGAATGCGCCGTGAGGAAACTGCCAAGAAGCTGATCGAACTCCGCGGTCGCGCCGAGATCGTGCTTCGACGTCAGCCACTCCAGCCGTACGAAGTTGCCGTCGCTCGGGAAGTAGATGCTGTCTAGCGTATCGACGGTGAAGCGCGCGAGCGCTTCGCCGCGGTCGAAGTCTTGAAGCGGGATCACGGACGGATCACCCGTTTCGATCTCGGGTTCGCTACTGCCGCCCCGCAGACCGACGCGAATTTCACCCCATGTGCCAAGCTCGCGTCCGAGGGCGACGTCGAGTAGCGCTTCGTCCTGCTGCACACGCGCGATCCGGGTGCTGCCGTCGTAGATATTCACGAGCGGCTTTGCCAGCGACAGTCCGGCCGACACGAACGTCAAAGCGTTCCAACCGACCGGCTGATGCCAGCGGGTCGAGAGCTCCGGCTCGTCGCCGAGGGCGATCGTCGTTCGCCATTCGCCGCCGAGCGAGTTCATCTCGGTGCGCAGATAGCTCAGCGAAACGCCGAACTTTGTCTCGTCGCCGCCGGTGGAGCTCGAATCGAGCCCGAATTGCAGATAATCCGGTCCCCATTTGTTCTCCTCTACCGAGACCGCCAGGCCTTTGCGGTTCTCTTCTTCGACCACGTCGTAATTGACGTGCTCGAAAAGCTCGAGGCCGTAGACGTGCGATATGGCTTTCTCGGTCGCGTCGAGGTCCAGCGGCCCGCCAGTGGGAATCGATTCGAGCCTCGCCTGGACGATGTTGTCCGCAACATTCGTCCTGTTGTCGAGCCGCACGAAGTCGATGCGCGGTGGTGGTTCGTCGCGCGGGTTGCGCCGAGCCGCGCGGTACGCCGCGTAGGCCTCCGGAGAAAGCGAGAACGGCGTCAGCTTGTCGGCGACAGCCATCGTCGCTCTGTAACCGGCCGCGCAGGCCTCCGCCATGCGGTCGAAATCGAGGGAGCGGATGCCGCCGAGCTCGGGACGAATGAGCACATCCTTGTCCGCAAGCTTCGCGATTTGCTCGGTCGTGCCGCGCGCAGTCAGGAACGCGGCGAGCTGACTGGTGATCGCAATCACTGAGGTGAGGTCTTCGCGCGTCGCGAGCGGCGTGCTGATGTCGATGGCAACGACGACGTCTGCGCCCATCGCGCGTACGGTCTCGACGGGCAGATTCTCCGCGACCCCGCCGTCCGCGAGCAGTCGGCCGTCGATCTCGATCGGAGCCAACGCGGCGGGAATCGACATGCTCGCGCGAATGGCGTGCGCGAGGCTGCCGCGATCGAGGATCACCTTTTGCCCCGTCGCCATGTCGGCCGCGACGGCGCGAAACGGCGTCGGTAGCTCATCAAACCGCTCGATGGCCGCGACTGGCAACAACGCGCGAGCCAGGAAGAGATCGATGTTGTTCCCCTGCACGAGGCCCATCGGAAGGCCGAGCGAGCCATGCTTGAGACCTGCCAGCGGCTTGACGAGAAACAGGTCGTCGTCCCGCTTGCGGTGAAAGGTGCGGTTGTCTCGTCTCGGCGCGTCGTCGAACAGGCTCGCCCAGTCGGCGTCACGCGCGAGCGACTGCAGCTCGTCCTCGTCCAAGCCGGAGGCATAGAGGCCGCCGATCACGCTTCCCATGCTCGTGCCGGCGATGAAGTCGATCGGAACACGGAGCTCACGCAGCGCGAGCAAGACGCCGATGTGCGCGCCTCCGCGCGCACCGCCACCGGAGAGTGCGAGACCGATCGTCGATCTCGAGGTGTTTTGCGGCGAAGGTGACGCCGCGGGCGAACTCGCGGCGGAAACGGTTGGCTCCGAAGCAACTTGAGCGCTAGCCTCCTGCGCTTGAAATTCACACGGCCCGAGCGCGCAGATCACTAACAAGGCACCGGTGAATCGACGAGCGTGGCCCATGGTGTGGTTCCTCCGAGTTACGTCTTGCGCGATTGCTCTCGCCCAAGACGGTATCGCTCGGCGCTCTCCGAGTAGTCACCGAAAGGTCGCCATTCGGTTTGAATTGCGAGAGGACCGAGACGGAACAGCTGGATTGTTGGCCTGCTTGGATCTACAGGCGGCTGAGGACGGGTAAGGCTACGTGTACGACGCGGCGATTGTGGGACGTCCCGGGACATCCCGGGACACAGAATCCGGCGGATCGCAGTGGCTCATCGCGACTTATTGGGACGTTCTGGGATGTCCCGGAATGTCCTGGGATGGAGGCTAGGAGCGCCTTCTAATTGCGGCCTCTAGGCCGCGCCAGATGTCAGCGCGGAGTCGAGGTACCGGCGAAGTTACCCCCACTGTTACCCCTGCCCACTTCACGAAAAAAGTGGCACCCAAACGCGAACGGCATCGTGATCTCCTTCCGTCCGTTCCCACGCCGGCGCACGCGCCCCGCTCGCCGAGCAATCATCGGCCAGTCCCGCCGGATATTCATGATCGGTGCGTGAGCCGCGCAGGGCTCGGCTACAATCGGTGCGGTCGATCGTGCTTCCCAGCGAGGCCTCGTGTCGCGCATCGGTCGCATGTCGAGTTCGTGGATCTGCGGCTCGCATCGCAAGGTCGCTGGACTCCCTTTGTTCGTCATCGCGACCTTCGCGTCATCCGCCAACAACGCGCAAGAAGCCGCGTCGCCGGCGATCGAAGAGACCATAGTGACGGCGCAGCGAATCGAGGAAGACCTCCAGGACGTGCCGCTCTCGGTTGCAGTGCTCACCGGCGAGCAGCTCGACGAGCGCGGGATTCAAAGAATCGCCGACCTGGCTTCGAGGATTCCGAACGTGCTGATCGCGGGCGACCCCGGTTACGGACCGACGGGAGGCTCGTTCACGATTCGCGGCATCCCGGACGTGTTGAACTACGTGGACGGCGTCTACGGGTTTTGGCACTTCGGCTCGATGGCGCGCGAGGTCATCGAGGTCGAACGCATCGAGGTCCTGCGAGGCCCGCAAGGAACGCTGTTCGGCAAAGACGCGACCGGCGGCGCGATCCAATACATCACGAAGCCGCCCGCCGACGACTTCGGCGTGCGCGCGTCCGCCGTTTCCGGCAGCTACGATCGGCGCGACGTCACGGCGGCCGTCGACTGGCCGCTGAGCGACACGGTGAGGACAAAATGGACCGGCGCGCATCTTCAGCGCGACGGTTTCGTCGACAGCGCGCTGATCGACCGCTCGTTCGGCGACTTCGACGACGACGTGCTGCGCGGCGATCTGCTCTGGAAGCCGAGCGACGCCTTCCGTCTGCGCTTCAACATCGAGAACAACGACTACCGCGCGAACGGCCAGCCGCGGATCACGCCGAGCATCTACGACCCGCAACCGCCGTTCTCGCGAGCACAAGTGTATTTGTGGGCCGGTGTGCCGTTCTCGAATCTCACGAATGCCGCGGGGTTTCCGGGCGGTGAGCTCGGCAAATACCAATCGAGGTCCGTCTATCAGCACGACGGCTGGAAGCTCGAGGAAAACCGCGCGGTGCTCGACTTGGAGTGGGACATCTCGGACCACCTCACGCTCAAATCGATCACTGGCGACTTCGACGTGGTCGATGACACGTCCGTCGACCCCTGCTCCTGCGAGCTCAACACGTGGTTCCTGCGCTCGATCATCGACACCGGCATAGAAAGCCAGGAGCTGCAGCTGCGCGGCAACGGCGATCGAGTCCGCTGGCTGGCCGGGATCTACTACTACAACGGCCATTACTTCGAGCACGGCTGGTTCTGGCAGTTCAAGGAGTTTCGCGACGACCCGGATCTCCTTGCGCAGCTCAACCAAGTCGTGCCGCTCGTGCCGCCCGGCAATTTCGATTTGGGCTTCACCGGCAACCCGACGGGCAGCGCGCTGTTCGGTCAAGTCGCGATTCGGCTCGGCGCCAAATCGCAGCTCACCATCGGGCTGCGCCACTCCGACGAGGAGGACACGATCGCGGTGCCCACGTTCCCGTACACGGTAAACGATGCCGTAATCGGCGGGGATCCGACCGGGCCGATCGACGTGTACGATGCGAATCTGATCCCGTCGAGCTTCGATCACGACGCGCCGCGCGCGTCGTTCGAGCACGCTTGGAACGATAGGCTGATGACTTACGTGAGCTACGCGGAGGGGTTCAACTCAGGCGGCGTCAACGTGCCGGGCGTGCCCGAGCTGCCGGAGACGATTCCGTACGGCCCGGAGACGGTGAAAACGACGGAGATCGGTCTGCGCTCCGAATGGTGGAATCGGCGGCTGCGACTCAACGCGACGCTATTCTCGACGGACTGGATCGACATCCAAGTGCCGGTGTTCCTCCCGGATCCTTCTACCGGCATTGTCATCCCGATCGATATCACCGTGAACGCCGCAGCCGCGGCGGCTGACGGCGCGGAGCGTCGAGCTCGTCGCGCTACCGGCCGAGCGCTGGCGTCTCGATTTCGCGCTCGGTGTGCTCGACGCGCGCTACACCGATGTCGCCGGCGCGCTCGACATCGCGGTCGACACACCGTTCGCGAATGCGCCGGAGAAGTCCTACTCCTTCGGCGTGCAGCACGACTTGGACCTGCGCAACGGCGCCCATCTCACGACGCGCGTCGACTACGGCTGGGTCGACGACTACATCACGATGCCGGAGGCCGTCTTGCAGGTGACGCAGAAAGCCTATGGCTCGCTGAGCGCGCGCGTCGGCTATCGATTCCCCCGGGGACACTATCAGTTGGCGCTCTTCGGCACGAACTTGACGAACGAGTACTACTTCGACTCCGCCGTCGCCGATCCCGGCTCGGGCTATACCACCGCGACGCTCGGACGGCCGCGCGAAGTCGGATTGATCCTGCAGGCCTCGTTCGACTCGACTAACGCCGCCGGTACTTCTCGACGAGCGAGAGAAAACGCGGATCGTCGTGAATGTCGTCTAACTGGGGGTTGAGGCGGAGCGCTTCGATCGACCAGTCGCCGGGATTCGCCAAGTAGTCGTCGAGCTCGGCGAACGCGAGATCGAGCTCGCCCGTCCACGCATAGACGCGAACCGCAGCCAGACGAATGTTGGCGGCGATTGGAGCGGGCGCGGAATGGAGATCGTTCAACGAATCGCGAGTCGCGTTCCACGCCGCATCGGTCTCGCCCAGTCCAGCGAATACTAGGCCGAGCACCGCGAGCAGCTCCGGGCGTCGGCGGCCTGCGCTCGGCAACGCGTCGAGTTCCTTCTGGACTGCCTCGCGAACCAGCTGAAACTGACTGCGCGCCAAGTCTTCGCGCCCCGCCATTTGCTGCGTCATCCCGCGTACCAGCGAGGGACCCCACGCGTCCGGGATTTCGTTGTGGTCGATCAGCTCGAGCGCCGCGTCATAGTCGCGCTCGAGCCAGGCGCCGAACCAATCGCCGGGTCCCGCCGGCCACTGGTCCGAAAGGATCAACTTCCGCTGCTCCTCGAGCTCGGCGTAGTCGCCATCCCGCATCAGCGCGACGTACGCTTTGCCGTAAAGAGGATAGGCACTGTCAGGCGCGACGTCCAACGCCCGCTCGAAGAGTCGCTCGGCTTCGTCGTAGCGGCGTAACCAGATTCGACGGGCGGCCTGCTGGGTCAGGAGCAGTACGTTGCGCGGGTCCAGCGCAACGGCGCGGTCGCTATCCGCGAGACACCGCTCCCAATCGCCCATTCCTTCGTAGATCGAGCTGCGCGTGCCAAAGAACTCCGGCGTTTCCTGCGCGTTCGCTTCGACGAAGCCGAGCTCTGCCAAGGCGCGCTCATAGTCCCGAGCGCTTAGAAAATGGTAGTAGGCCATTGCAAATGGAGGCTAGGAGCGGAATCGAACCGCTGTACACGGCTTTGCAGGCCGCTGCATCACCACTCTGCCACCTAGCCCGGGACGCGCGCGCAATTTAGCACAGGCCGGGCGGGGGCTGCCTAGAACGCGCTTCTCGCTGGTCAGCACGCGGGCGATGGTGGAACCGGGCAGCGAGGGCCGCCCGAACGACAGAAAACCTCGCGCTTCCTACTTCAACTCGTCGATGACCCAGAACTTCGTCCCGGTGACATCGGCGTGCGCCATCAGGCCCTTGTCCGTGATCTGGTAGAAGGCCACGCCCTTGTAGAAGCTCGAGCGCACCGCGACCCCTTCCTGACCTGCGGCCGCTTCCGCCGTGGCGCTCGAATCCCAGCCGCCCGCGACGAACTTGTCGAGATGGCTCTCCGTCTCGAACAAGATGATGAGGCTGTAGCGCTGCGCGCCGATGCCGAGCCCGATTCCACCCATGCCCATCCGCATGTAGGTCCGTGCAGCCGTCTTCTTGTTGACCGCGACGCCGGTGCCGCTGCCGCCCGAGACGATGAAGCCGGCTTTGGTCGCCGTGAACACGGCGTATCCGACCGCGCGATCGTAGAGCTCCTTCGAGCTCGGCTGCGTCTTCAGCAACTCGTCGAGCGTCGCCTGAGCGTTCTTATCGATCTCGAGCCGCCTCTGGACGGGCTCGGTGCTGTTCTGCGCCTGCGCCGCCATCGAGCCCAAAATACAAATCATCGCGACCAACATGGACCGCTGGACCGACATGCGCTTCCCCTTCCGGTTTCCCGAGAACAACAGGCGCCTATGGTGCTCGAACATCGACGTCCTGGCTAGGTTGTTCGTATTGACGGGGGTTTAGTCGGGCGAGGATGTCGAGCACCACGCCCGAAAATACGCGCACCGATGAATCGGCCCAAATCGTCGCCGTTTGCCGACAGCTCGAGCGGCCGCAACTCGTTGATTCCGACGTAGGCCGCTTTCAGGCGACCGCGTAACCGGTCAGCTGATAGCCGAACAGAACGAAGCCCACGGCGAGCAGCGCCACGTTGGTCGCGAAGGCATGTCGAGCGAAGCTGCCGGTCATGCGCCACGCGTTGAAGACGATCAGCATCACGCTCAGCGCGAGCAACTGCCCGATCTCGACTCCGACGTTGAACGAGACCATGTTCGTGACGAGACCGTCGGGCGAGATCGCGAGGTCCTGGAGCTTGGTCGCAAGCCCGAACCCGTGGAAGAAGCCGAAGAACAGCACGGCGGCCTTGGTGTTCGGCTCAAAGCCGAGCGCGCGAAACCCGCCGAGATTTTCGAACGCCTTGTACACCACCGACAGGCCGATCACCGCGTCGACGAGGTACGAGTTCACGTGCAAGCCGCCGAGCACGCCGAGCAGCAGCGTCGCGCTGTGCCCCACGGCGAACAGCGTCACGTACAGGGCCACGTCCTTGAGCCGATAGAGAAAGAAGATCACGCCCGCAAGGAACAGCGAGGTGGTCGTATCCCGTGACCATGTGCTTCGCGCCGAGGTAGATGTACGGCCCGATGTGCGCGCCGCTCGCCCGCAGCAGGAACGCCTGATCGTCGCCCGAAATCCCGTGAGCGGACGCCATGCCGGTCAAGAGCAGTCCGACCGCGGCGAGACCGAGCCCGATCGACGTCCTGTAAAACCCTTCGCTGCGCACTCGGCTACTCGATGGAGATGACGTTGGCGTGGCGCAGATCGTGGCGCCACTCGCCGTTCTCTTTGCGGAACACGTCGGTGAACCGGCGATGGATTCGCTTGCCGGCGTTCGGCGCCCCCGCCTTCGGTACGACGACCTCCTCACCCATGAGCACGACGATGTCCGGCCCGTGCGAGCCCGCGTAGTCGAGGTGCTGCTCCACCGACGCGTAGCTCACGGTCCCGCGCGCGAAGTTCTCGAGCATCTGCTTGCCCGTGACTACCGCGTTGCCCGGAGTATTCGCCACGAACGTCGACGAATAGCGCTCGCTTTCGGCGGTCACGCCGGTCGTCGTCATGGCGACGATCCCCTGGTGCCTGAGCTCGAGCACTTCCTGGACGGCGCGATCGTTCGCCCACGGCTCCGGCTCGGCGGCGTTCGCGAGGGGCAGCGTCAACGTCGCGAACAGCGCGGTTGCTAGGAACAGCCTGCGCGGCGGAACGAACGGAGCGGCCGAGATCGCCATTTGCATCCCCCGGTGGAAGCGTGTGGATTCGTCATGGATGGCGGCCGTGCCGCCAAATCACGGTCGATGCTAGCACCGGGCCGACGAGGCTGTCTTGGCGCGCGGCTCCTTCGCGCGCGGCTTGCGCCGGACCGGCGAAAACCGCAGCATGGCCGTGACGTACCCAGACGACGCCGAATCAAATCAATATAGAACAGCCTCTTATAAACCTTTTCTCGTGTGATTTGACATGACAAGAATGACCGGCGGCCGAGCCATCGTCGAAGCCGCGCGCGCGAACGGCATGCGAACGATCTTCGGCCTGCCCGGAGCCCAGATCTACGCGTTGTTCGACGGGCTGCACGCCACCGGCACCCACCTCATCGTCCCGCGCCACGAGCAGGCCGCGGCCTACATGGCCATGGGTTACGCCAAGTCGACCGGGCGCACCGGCGCCTTCACGGTCGTTCCGGGTCCCGGAGTGTTGAACACGGCGGCGGCGCTGTGCACGGCGATGGGCAATTGCGCCTCGGTCGTCTGCCTCACGGGCCAAGTGCCATCGCAATTCCTCGGCAAGGGCCGCGGTCACCTGCACGAGCTCGCCGACCAGACGGGGACTCTGCGCACCCTGATCAAGGACGCGGTCCGCATCGACGACGCGGCGGACACGTCGGCGATCGTCGCGCGCGCGTTCCGCACCGCGCGCAGCGGCCGGCCGGGGCCGGTGTCGGTCGAGATGTGCTGGGACACGATGGCGGCGGAAGCCGACGTCGACGTCGGTCCCGGCGACACGGCGCGCGATGAGCCGGAGCCGGACCTCGACGCGATCGGCGCGGCGGCGCAGCTGCTCGCCGCCGCGAAACGGCCGATGATCATGTGCGGCGCGGGCGCGCAGCACGCCGCCGAGGAAGTTCGTGCGCTCGCCGAGATCTTGAACGCGCCGGTCACCGCGTTTCGCAGCGGCCGCGGTGTCGTCCCCGAGGACCATCCGCTCGGCGTCGCCAGCGTCGCGGCGCGCGAGCTCTGGGACGACGTCGACGTGCTGCTCGGCATCGGCAGCCGACTCGAGATGCCCTACGTCCGCTGGCGGGATCCGATGCGCTACGAGCCCGCACCGAACGACGGCCGCAAGCTGATCCGCATCGACATCGAGCCGCGCGAAATGACCCGGTTCCGTCCCGACGTCGCCGTCGTGGCCGATGCGGCGACGGCCTGCCGGCTGCTCGCGGACCGCTTGGCGACTCGCGTGCGCGCGAACGACGCGCGGCGCGCGGAAGTCGAAGCCGCGAAGGGCACCGCGCGCGAGCTCACGCAGCGAATCCAGCCGCAAGCCGCCTACCTCGACGTCATCCGTAGCGTCGTTCCGCGGAACGGCTTCTTCGTCCCCGAGCTGTCGCAGGTCGGCTTCACGACCTACACGGGCGCGTACCCCGTCCTCGCCCCGCGCACGTACGTGTCCGAGGGCCATCAAGGCACGCTCGGCTTCGGGTTCCCGACGGCGCTCGGCGTGAAGGTCGCAAACCCCGACGCGGCCGTGGTCTCCGTCACGGGCGACGGCGGGCTGATGTTCGGAATCCAGGAGCTCGCGACCGCGGCGCAATACCGGATCGGCGTCGTCACGATCGTGTTCAACAATCGTTCCTACGGCAACGTCCTGCGCGACCAGCAACAGCAGTTCGGCGGGCGCACGATCGGCGCGGAGCTCGAGAATCCGGACTTCGTGAAGCTCGCGGAAAGCTTCGGCGTGGCAGCCGAGCGCGTGCGCACGCCGGACGCCCTGCGCGGCGCCCTCGAGCGCGCGTTGGCGACGGACCGGCCGGCACTTCTCGAGGTCGCCGTGGAGCCCGGCGCGGAAACGTCCCCGTGGGACTTGATCCACATGCGCACGCGGCCGTCGCGGCGTTCGCTTGCGTAGCCGGCGTTCCGGTCGGCGGGAGCGTTCGCCATGATGGCGCTGTTCGTCTGGATCGAGCAGACCGCGCTCAGCGTCTGGGTGCGCGAGTCGCCGTCGCTGCTGGCGTTCCCCTTCATCCTGTTCCTGCACACGCTCGGCCTCGCGCTGCTCGCCGGGATCAGCGTCGCGCTCGACTTCTGGCTCTTGATCGGCGCGGAGCGCGTGCGGCGCATCGCAACTCACGGGTTGTTTCGCGCGATGTGGCTGGGGTTCGGCATCAACGCCGTGTCTGGCGTCGTGCTGCTCATCGCGTATCCCGCCAAGGCGCTCACGAACTGGGTCTTCTACACGAAGATGCTGTTGATCCTGCTCGCGCTGCTCGCGCTCGAAGCGACACGCCGCGAGGTCTTCGACGACCTGCGGCCCGGCGACGCGATCGTCGTCACGCGCCGCGCGCGGGCGCTCGCGCTCGCCTCGCTCCTATTCTGGGCGGGCACGATCTTCACGGGACGGCTGCTCGCGTATACCTACGTGATCTTGATGGCGAGCGACCCGCCCTGAGGACACCGCATGCACGCACTCATCGAGTGGATTCGCCATACGCCCGTATCCTGGTTCGTGCTGAACTACGGGTGGGTGTGGCCGGTCAGCGAGAGCATTCATTTCTGCGGCCTCACGCTGATGGCCGGGACCGTCGGCATCTTCGACCTGCGGTTGCTCGGGGTCGGCCGCGGCATCTCGCCGCGCTCGCTGCACCGGCTGCTGCGCTTTGGCGTGGCCGGTTTCGCGTTGTCGGTGATGACGGGGACGCTGTTCATCGCAGGTACGCCGGAACAGTACTTCTACAACGCAGCCTTCAAGGTGAAGGTCACCTGCCTGTTCCTCATCGGCTGCAACGTGATTCTGTTCTACTCGCTCGAGTTCAAGCGAGTGCTGCAGCTCGGTCCCGACGACGATGCGCCCCTCCCCGCCAAGTGGATGGCGGGAGCCTCCCTCGTCTTGTTGACGTGCGTGATGTGCGCGGGCCGCATGCTGACCTTCTTCCGGCCCCCGTTCTGAGCTGCTCGCCAGCCTCGCATCGCTCCCGCGACGGCCGGCTTCTGCTTCCACAAAGCGGTGTAGGGCGGTTCCAGTAATTGGAATGTCCGCGCGTTCTCCCGGACCACAGGCGGCGTAGGCCGCGGCCGGCCCACCGCGGCGCTGGCATACGGCTTGCACTGTCCTTTGGCATCGATGCCACAGGAGGCGCGAAGATATATGAACAAAGCGATGGTGACTGGAGTCGTGCTGGGTGCCGCGCTCGCTACTGCGGGCGGCGTGTTCGCGGGCTACAAGCTGCTAAGCGACGACGACGCAAAGATCGCGTCCATCGCGACACCCGCCGTGAATTGCACCGACGAGACCGTGACGCACCCCGTCGATCCCAAGGACGAGCATCGGATCGCCGGCACCGTGCTCGGCGCGCTCGTGGGCGGTGCCGTGGGCAAGGACGTCGGCGACAAGGACATCACGACCGCCGCGGGAGCGGCTGCGGGCGGCATCGCGGGAAACCAAGTTCAAAAGAAGTTACAGGAACGTAAGACTTATACGACCACTGAAACGCATTGCGTTCCGGCGCAGCGCTAGTCGCTCAAATAAAAACACGTCGAAGGTATAATCTTGCGGCCAAGATGATTTATGATGCGCGGGTGTTCCGGGGGCGTCGACTCGAGATGCTCATACCCCCTTCATGTAGCGTGATCAGCGTCGCGCTCCTGGAACACACCCTCTCGTAGCCGCCCCTCGCCGTAACGTCACGCCGGGTTTGTCACCTGCCGTCCCACGGTCGCGGGCGCGAGCCGCCTGCGCACGACGCGCGTCCACCACACGATGAACCCGCTGACGAACAGGACGGCCGGCAACAGCCCGAGCAGCGCCCAGAGCCAGCGTATCCAAAGGCCTCCGAATCGGCCGAAGTGGAGCTGGATCAACCAGAGCAGCACGGGCTCGGCGGGCCGGACGGTATCGGTGAGGTCGGGATCGAAGGAGTCGACCATCCGTTCGAAGGGCTCCGGGAACGCGAAGTACACGGCCGTGATGGCCCAGACGAACAGCAGCGCGAAGGACCAGAACCCGAGCGCGCTGTGCAGCTGCCATGCGAAGCGCCGCGATTTCTCGGGCGGTCCGACGGTCATGCTGTGACGCCAGCGGCGCCGCCCCGGCCACCAGATCACGGCGCCGCTGACGAACAGTAGGATCACGAGCAGCCCGGCCAAACCGTTCACGAACCGGCCCGTCGTGCCCGCGAGCAGGTTGTCGTGCAGATCCACGAGCCACTCGACGAAGCGCAGCGTCGGCGGATAGGCATAGCCCATATCCGTTCCGGCGTAAGGATCGAACAGACGCTCGCTCGCCAGCCCATCCTTCTCGAGGCCGATCGACACGGGGCGATCGGGCCGGCGCGGCTCGCGAATCGTCTTGATCTCGTGCTCGGGGTAGACACGCTGCGCGGCCGCGTGCAACGCGTCCGCCGTGAGGCGCACGCCGACCGTCGACGGCACCGTTCGCGGAACGAGCCAGATGTTGAGCTCGCGGCGGAACACGATCGCGCTGCCCGTGATGCTGATCATCACGATATACAGGCCGAGCGCGATCCCGATCCACATGTGCGCTTGGAACAGCGCCCTGCGGAGAAACACCTGTTGCGGAGCGTGCAGCCAGCGCTGCCAAAGAGATGCCTGTCGATTCAAGGAAGCCGCCACCCCTACCCCGCGGCCAGCGCCGCACGGCCACTATATACGTGCCCGCGTGCCCTCGCAGCCCTAGGCAGCCCGCCGCGGATTGCGCGCGCCGCGCGTGTCATCGATGATCGGCCGCGTGATCTCGACTCCCCTTCCGAGCGCGCTCCGCGCGGCACTCCTGCTCGCCGCCGCGACCTCGCTCGCGGCGTGCTCGAACCATCGTCCCGAGATCCAAAAGATCACCGGCCTGGCTCAGGGCACGACGTATACCGTGCAATGGTGGACCGACGCGAAGATCGACGTGCCGGAGATGACGCGCGCCGTGACCCACGAGCTCGCCCGAATCGACGAGCTGCTGTCGAACTATCGGCCCGACTCGGCGCTCGAGCGGTTCAACGCGGCGCAGACGACGGAGGCTCAGCCGCTGCCGGCCGAGCTCGTTGGTCTGCTCCGGCTCGCCGACGACGTTCACCGCGCGAGCGACGGCTGCTTCGACCCGACGGTCCGCCCGCTCGTGCGGCTCTGGGGGTTCGACGGCGACGCGCCGCACGTGCCGCCCGACGACGAGCTCGCGGTGGTCCGCGGCCGCGTCGGTTTCGACAAGATCGAGCTCGTCGACGCGGAGCACGTCCGCAAGCTAGCGCCTGACGTCGAGATCGACATGGCGAGCATCGGTCAGGGCTACACCGTCGCACGGCTCGCCGCCGTCGCGGAAACCTTCGGGCTCACCGACTATCTCGTCGAGATCGGGGGCGAGCTCGCGGGACGCGGGAGGCGGGCCGACGGGCGCAACTGGCACGTCGGAATCGAGAATCCCGGGCCGTCGTCTCGGGCCCTCCGCTGCGCGCGCTGTCCATGCCCGCCGGGAGCACGACGGCCGTCATCACGAGCGGCACGTACCGGCATTTCTTCGAGGAAGGCGGCAAGGTGTACGGCCACATCCTCGATCCGCGCACCGGGCGCCCTGTCGATCACGCGCTCGTATCCGTGACCGTCGCCAATCCCGACCCCACGCTCGCGGCCGCGTGGGGAACGGCGTTGCTGTGCCTCGGCCCCGATGCGGGTGCGGCCACGGCGGAGAAATTGGGCCTCGCGGCCGTGTTGATCGTTCGCGCGGGCGACGGAGTCGAGCAGCGCGAGACCGCCCGCTTCAAGGCCGAGTGGCCGGCCGAGCGCGACTGATCCTAAGCCGCGGCTAGAGCCAACCGCGCCTCTTGAACCACCAGTACGGCAACAACGCGGACAGCAGCATCGCGGCGCATGCGAGCGGGTAGCCGATCTGCCAGCGCAGCTCGGGCATGTGCGTGAAGTTCATCCCGTAGATCGACGCGATCAGCGTCGGCGGCAGAAAAATGCCGGCGGCGATCGAGAAGATCTTGATGATGTTGTTCTGCTCGATGTTGATCATGCCGAGCGTCGCGTCGAGCACGAACGTGATCTTCTGCGACAGGAACGAAGTGTGGTCGATCAGCGATTGGATGTCGCGGCTCAGCGTCTTGACGCGCCCTCGCAAGTCCTTGTCGCTCGTCTTTTGCGAAAGCTGACCGAAGAACCCCGCGAGCCGTTGCAGCGAAACGAGCGAGTCCTGGACGTTCGACCCGAGATCGCCCTTCCGGCCGATCTGCCGGAGAACCGGATTGAAGTCGCGGCCGGCCTTTTGCTGGGCCGCGTCGGCCACGAAGATGTCGCGCGACAGCGTGTCGACGTCGCGCCGCATTCGCTCGAGGACGTCCGCGAGCCGGTCGACGACGGCTTCGAGGAGCGCGATCAGGATGGTGTCACCATGCGTGCAGCCCAGGCTCACCTGCTCCGCGCGCTGCGGGAACGTGTTGAACGCACGCGGCTCGTGATAGCGGACCGTGATCAGCTTGTCGGCGGCGAGCACGAACGTGACCGGGCCCATCAACAGCTCGTCGGTATCCGTGCGGCTCGGCAGTGTCGCCGTCATGAAGGCGGCGCCGTTCTCGGAGTAGAGGCGGCTCGAAACCTCGATCTCCTCCATCTCCTCGCGCGTCGGGATATCGAGCCCCAAGCGCGTCTCGAGGATGCGCTCCTCCTCGTCCGTCGGGCTCACGAGGTCGATCCACAGGACTTTGTCGAGCTGCTGGAGAGCGTCGTCGACGACCCGCAGGCGGCCGTTGTCGGGAACGAAGCCCCTGATCATCGAGCGCTCCGTGGTGGGAATGTGCGACCGGCGGGCACGCCCGCCGGTCGCCGACTATCAGGAGTGTTTGCCCGCGACCGTGCTCTCGGCAAGCATCGAATGGCTCTGCTCGTCGAGGATCTGCGTGACCTTCTTCGAGAGCGCGGAGAGACCGGAGTTGATGAACAACAGCGGAATCGCGATACCCAGGCCGAGCACCGTGGCGATCATGGCTTGGCCGATACCGCGAGCCATGAGCTTCGGATCGCTCGAGCCCGAGGCCACGATCGCGCGGAACGTGATGATCATTCCGATGACCGTGCCGACCAGGCCGAGCAACGGACCCGCTGCGACGGCCAACCGTAGGAACGACTGGAAGCGCTCGAGCCTCGGCACCTCGCGTAGCACCGCCTCCGAGATTCGGAGCTCGGCGAGCTCCGCATTCTCGACGCGTTTGCCATCACCGCGGAATGCGAGCAGCACTCGCCCGAGCGGGTTGGTCTTCTTCGGATCACTGAGATTGCGTAGCTGCGCCGACACGGCGAGCCTCGTCATGACGAGGTAGACCGCCTGGAACAGCGCGAGCAGCACACCGATGATGCCGACCGCCACGATGACGTAGCCGACGACCTCACCCTCTTGGATTCGGCGAATCGGGCCGGGCCGCTCCACGTACAAGCCGAGCAGGGCTCCGCTCGCCGGGTCGACGACCGCCTTCGCGTACCCGCCCTGCGCGCTCTGCAATTGCCGGCCGATCGCGCGGAATTCGCCGAGCAGCTCGCCGTTCAGAGTCGTGAGCGATTTTTGGCTCGGCAGATAGCCAAGATACTGGCCGTTGCTCTGCGCCGTGAACGGGCCGACCCGCACGACCTCCATGTTGACCTTCGTGTTGTCGACCTGCAGAACGTCGGCCTTGAACTTGACGACCTTGCCGGCGTCCGTCATCTCGCGCATCAGCTCGTACCAGAGGCGCTCGAGCTCGGCGATCGACGGCAGGGCGCGCGCGCCCGCAAGGCGGCGCAAGAACTCCGCCCGCTCCTCGCCTTCCGTCGGAGTTCCGTATTGCGCGCTCAGCAGCGACTGCTGCAGCACGGTCGCCGCGTCCCCGGCCACCTGCCGCGTGACGCCGAACAGCTCGCCGAGGAAGCCCTCGTGCTGCTTGAGCAGGCCGGAAAGCTCGGCGATCTTCGCCTCGTTCGCCATCCACTGCTTGTCGAGCGCGTTGCTGCGCGCCTCGGCGGCGTTGCGTCGCGCGACCGCGTCCTGGGCCTGCTTCTCGACGCGTTGGAGCTCGGCACGGAAACGAGCCTCGCGCTCTTGCGCAAGACGGCGCTCGGTGTCCCGGAGCTGCTGAACGTACTTGTCGAGGTCGCGCAGGATCGTCGACTGCGGCGGGGGCGCAGGCGGCGGCGTCGGAGCGGGCGCCGGCTGCTGCTGGTTCTGCCGTCCCTGCGCCTGGGCGGCACCGGAACCGAGAACTGCGCAAGCGGTCAGCGCGAACAGCGCAGCAGCAGCGCGATTGGCGATAGTTGTCGTTCTCACGACCGGCCTCCCTGGGGTGCGGGCACGGGCACGGTGATCAAGTCCGGCGCACCCTCTTGCTTGGCGATGCGTAACGCCTCTTCGATCGAGCGCGCGTGGTCAGGATCGGGGACCCACATCTTCTGCTGGTTGTCCCAATAGCCGCTCTCTTTGCCGTCGACCGTCCGATACATCAAGGAGACGCGGCCGAGCCGAACGAGCTCTGCCTCTTGGTCACCCACCATATCTTTGTAGGACGCCATCGTGCGGCCGTATTCCATCTCGATCGTGTAGGCCTCGAGCAAGCGGCGAAACTTCTCGCCCGGCGTCGCGTCGACTTGGTTCATGAGCTCGCGTAGGCGATCGATGCGCGCCTTGCGCTCGCTCGCGAGGAACGGCACGTCCGCCGCGACGAACGCCTCGAGCTCGTCGAACATCTTCGTGAGCATCGCCGGAACGTCCGCCGCAGTAGCGTCGAGACCGGCGATCTGCATTTCCAGCGCGGCGATCTCGCCTTGTTGGGAGCGCAATTGCTGCTCGATGGTGACGTTGTAGCGCGCAGTGACGTCCGCGTCGGACAAGATCTGCGCATAACGCGTGCTCGCGTCCTGCGCCGCCGCAACGGTCGCCGCGCCGATGAAACCGAGCGCGACCAAGCTGCGAGCAGCGATGAACGTCTTATTGGAGGGACTGCGCATCATGCAAAGTTCCTAAGAAAAATGTATTGCGATCAAGCCTGCGCCTGGATCAGCTGGAGGTAGCCGCGCGACATCTGGCGGTGCTTCTCCGACTGCGAAGCGCGCTCGAACCAAGGCTTGGCCTCCGAGAACTTCTTCTGGTTGTACAGCACGATGCCCATGAGGAGCTGCGCGTTGGCAGCGTCCTTGAGCTGGCCCTTGCTGATCCCGCGATCGAGCGCCGCCTGTGCCGCGGTCCATTGCTCGCGCTGCACGTTCACCTCGCCGAGACGAACGAACATGTCGCCTGTCCCCGAAAGCTCGGCGGCACGCTGCAGCGGGGGAATCGACTTGTCGAGCTCGCCGGCCGCGATCCAGCAGTTCGCGAGCTTCTCGTAGAGCTTGTCGTCGTCTTTGAGGGCCTTCTTCTCGATCCCGGCCTCGAGCACCTGCGCGCCGCGATACGGGACGTCATTGAAGAGCAAGAGATCCGCGAGCCGGCGGATTTCCGAGTCCTCGGTCACGAGTCCCGCGCCGTAGGCGAGCTGCATGATCGCGAGCGCGTTCGGATAGTCTTCCTGCTGACCGTAGACGGCGGACAGCTGCATCCAGTACGTCTTCTTCTCGGGCACGATCTGAATCAAACGCTGCAGCAGCGGGATCGCGTCCTTGTAGTTGTCCTTCTGCAGATAGAGCGCGAGCAACATGCCGATCCAGCCTTCTTGCGGCTTGTCCATGAGCTCGACGGCTTTCTGCGCGGGCGGGAGGGCCTTGTTGAAGTCCTCCATCTGGTAGTACGCGACAGCCAGCAGGTAGTAGGCGGCGGAGTTCGCGTTCGTGGCGGTCTTGAACCACTCCTCGAGCGCCGCGGCACCTTCCTTCCACTTCTCCTCCGTCATGAAGAGCTGAGCGGCCTGGTAGCGGGCTTGCGAGATCTCTTGCTCGTTCAAGCCGCCGGCGTCGATGGCTTTCTGCAGATGGCCGCGGGCTTCGGCGTACTTCTCCTGGCTGTAGGAGATGTTGAACAAGATCTGCTCGACTTTGCTGCGCTCGTACGGGCTCAGCTTCTCGAGGTTCAACGTGGCGATCGCGGCCTGAGCCTCCGCGTATTTCTCCATGTTGAGCGCTTCGATCGCGGTGTTCAGCGCCTTGCCGGTCGCCGCGTCGATCGTCGGCGCCGAGGCAGCGCCCTCTTTCTCCTTATCCGCGGCCGCCCTGCTGCCGCTGCTCTGCTGGGCGAACGCGGCGGGCGCGGCCATCGCGAGAGCGACGGCAATCGCTACACCGGCGACACCGGAAACCGCAGAGACCCACCGGTTGCTCGAATTCGCGGCAATGGCTTGCTTTTGCATGGCTACTGCTCCAGCTGGAAGCGAATGATGGTCTGGACGCCGACGCGCTCGACGGCAACGCCGCCTTCGACTCGCGGGTTATAGCGCCAGCGCGCGATCGACTTGAGCGCCGCGTCGTCGAAGATGCCCTTCGGCTCGGCGTTCACGACGACCGGGTCCTTGACGGTGCCGGTCGGCGTGATCGTGAACTGCACTTGCACCCAGCCCTCGAGACCGCGGCTCAGCGCGCGCGGCGGATAATCGGGCGCGATGCGGACCAACGGGATGACGTCGCGGTCGGAGCCCGCCGACATGCTCATGCGCGTCATCGCGCCGCGCGCGTCGACGACCGGCGTCAGCGTCGCGACGTTGTTCTCGATGCCGCCCGTCGAGAACGACATGCGCGGCATTTCCGGCGTCGGAGGCGGACGCTCGCGCTCGACCTTCTCGTCGCGCCGGGTCGCGACTTCGGTGTCGCGGCGCATACGCGAGAAGTCGATTCTCGTGGCTTCCTTGATCGCATTGGCGTCGACGGCGCGGCCGACGAGATCGTTGAGCAGCCAAAACACGCCCATCGTGAAGATCCCGCCGAGGATCACCGCAATCGGAATTCGTAGTGCGAGCATCGTGACCTCCTAACTGTCTTTCTCTAGGTCCGCTCAGGCGCCCGGATCGGCCGCGATCGAGACGACTTTGATGCCGGACAAGCGCACCTCGTCCATCACCTGGGCGACGATACCGGCCTTCGAGGCTTTGTCCGCGATGATCACGACCGTATCGTCGGGGCGCTCGATGTGCAGCCGCTCCATACGCGTTCTGACATCGCGCAGCTCGATGCGTTGCCGATCCATCCAAATGTCGCCGTTCTCACGGATCGCGATCAGTAGATTGCCGGAGTCCTCGTGCTCGGCCGTGACGGCCGAGGGCTTGAAAACCGTGACGCCGGCTTCCTTGATGAAGGATGTGGTGATGATGAAGAAGATCAGCAGATTGACGCAGAAGTCGAGCATCGGCGCGAGGTCGATGCCGTGGTCTTCGCTTTCTGGCGAGTGTCGCCGTGACTGCATGAACTCAACTCCCTCGGCACGCGCTCATTGCGTCGTGCTGAACGTGATGTTGTAGATACCGCCGAGGTGAACCTGGTCGACGACTTCGACGAGCACGCCCGTCGGCGCCTTCTCCTGCGCGAGGATCAGCACACCGCTGTCGGGGTTCACGGCGCTCATGCGCTCGACGTTCGCACGCACGGCGCGCACGTCGACGGCCCGGTTATCGACCCAGATTTCCCCGTTGTCGAGGATCTGGATTTGGATGCTCTTCGAGTCCTGGTCATCCGGCGGCGTCTCGAAGCTCGTCGGGCGGTTCACTTGGAGGCCGGATTCTTTGACGAACACAGCCGTGATGATGAAGAAGATGAGCAGGTTGATCACGAAGTCGAGCATCGGCGCGAGGTCGATGCCCGTGGATGATTCGTGACCGCCGCCGCCTTGATCGCGTCGTTTCCGCATGGCTAGAAGCTCAACTTGTCCGCGAGCAGCTCGGTTTCCCGAGTCGCTCTGGTCCTGAAGTAATGCACCGGGTAGAGGCCCGTGATGCTGACCGCGAGGCCCGTCATCGTGCAGATCATGGCCGCGGACACACCGCTCGCCATGCTGCGCGCGTCGGCGTTACCGCGAATAGCCATCGAGTCGAACACCTCGAGCATGCCGCTCACGGTTCCGATGAGGCCCAAGAGCGGCGACATCGGCACGAGCACTTGCATCACCGGGAAACCGGTCGTCATCGACCCGTTGAGCCGCGAGATCATCGCCTGGCGGATCTGCCGTGCGCACCACGACGTTCGATCCTTGCGCGCCTGCCACTCCGTTTGGATCGCCGCGATCTGCTTCGGCAGAATCCTCGAGAAGAACCAGTAGCGCTCGATGATCAGCGCCCACATGAGGACGCCGGCCGAGAAGATGAACAGCACGAACGTACCGCCGTCGTTGTACAGCGATACGATTCCCCTAACTAGCGGCAGTTGCTCAAGCACGGCGCTGCTTCTCGATGCTCTCGGCCAACATGCCCGCGCTCTGCTCGTCGAGGATCTGCACGACGTTCTTCGAGAGCGAGGTGAGCAACGCACCCGCGAATAACAGCGGGATCGCGATACCGAGGCCGAGCACCGTCGCGATCATGGCTTGGCCGATACCGGTGGCCATGAGCTTCGGATCGGACGAGCCGGACTCCGTGATGCTCTGGAAGGTCAGGATCATGCCGACGACCGTGCCGATCAGGCCGAGCAACGGGCCCGCCGCGACGCACAGCCGCAGGAACGCCTGGAACCGCTCGAGCCTCGGAACCTCGCGCAGCACCGCCTCGGTGATGCGCAGCTCCGCGACGTCGGAATCTTCCTCGATCTTGCCCTTGTCGCCCTTGAACGCGAGCAGCACTCGGCCGAGCGGATTGTTCGGCGTGGGCTTGTCGATATTCTTGAGCTGACGGCTCACGGACATTCGAACCAGCACGAGATGCACGAGCTGGAACAGGAACGCGAGCCCGCCGAGGGCTCCTACGAAGATGATCACGTAGCCGACCTCTCCACCGAGGTCGATGCGCTCGGCGGGCGTCGGCCGCTCGATGTAGAGGTTCACCAACACGCCGCGCGCCGAGTCCACGACCGCCTGCGCGTAGCCGCTCGTCGCGTTCGTGAAACGCTCCGCGATCGACATGAAATTCGCCGGCAATTGCCGCGGCAGCACGTTCATCGTACGGAGGTTCGGCAGGTACGCGAGGAACTGGTTGTTCGCCATCGCGGTGAACGGTCCGATCCGAATCACGTCGGATTCGACCGAGTCGCCGCCCGGTTGCACGACGCGAGCCTTGTACTTCGCGACTTGACCGCTCGCCGTCATCTCGCGCTGGATCTCGAGCCACAGGCGCTGGAGCTCCGGCGACGTCGGCGTCGTGCGCGCAGCCGAGAACTCACGCAGGAACTCGTCGCGCGGCTTCTGGCCCTGCGCGGGCGGGAACTGGGTGCTGATCAGCGATTGCTGCAGGATCGTCGACACGTCGTTCGCGACCTGGCGCGCAAGCCCGAACACCTCGGCGAGACCTAAGGCCGTCGCCTTGTCGCGCAGCTGCGTGTTCAGCTGGTTGATTTTGACTTCGTTCGCAGCGTAGGTATCGGAAAGCTTCTTCGAGCTCGCGTCGAGGGCGTCGCGTTTTTGCGTCGCTTCGCGCGTCTTCGCTTCCTGCTGCGGCGCTTGCCAGCCGTTGAACTCGGTCCTGCGCGACTCGAACAGCGCGGTCTCGGCCGCTCGAACCTCCTGGACTTGCTTCAGCAATTCTTCCGGAGTCTTCGCAGTTTGCTGAGCGTAGGCCGGCGCGGCCAACACGACGAGCGGCAACAGCGGCAGTAGTCTTCTAATTCTTATCACGACCGCACCTCCTGCGGCGCCGGCACAGGCACGGTCAACAATTCCGCGGCACCATCTTTACGCGCTACGCGCAGCGCTTCCTCGACGGATTCTTTGTAGCTGTCGTCGATGACCCAGTCCTTCTTGCTTCCGTCCCAATAGCCCGTCTCCGCGCCATCGAGCGTGCGATACATCAACGAAACGCGGCCGAGCCGGACGAACTCGACCGTGCGAGCGTCGGCGCCCGTGCCGAGGCGGCCCTCGTATGCGTCGAGCGTGCGGCCGTACTCGAGCTCGATCTGGTACGCCTCGAGGATCCGGCGGTACTTCTCGGAGATCGTCACGTCGGCGCGCGCCATCATGTCCTTGAGGCCCTGGACGCGCGTGGTGCGCTCGTCGAGGAAGAACGGCACGTCGAGCTTCACGAACTGCTCGAGCGTGTCGACCATCTGCTCCATGAGCGGTTGGACCTCACGGTTGGTCGTCTCGATGTCGAGCAGTTGGCGTTCGATCGAAGCGATCTCGGTGTCTTGCGACTTGACCTGCTCGTTCAACTGATTGTTGTAACGCTCGAGGCTGTCCGCATCCGACATCGCCTGTGCATAGCGACCGGCGGCATCTTGCGTGCGCTCTCGGACTTGATTGATGTCGTTTTGCGACTTGGCGGCGGTCGCGTCGGTCGCGCGTTGCGCCTGAAGCGCTTCGTTGAGCTGCGCACCGGCGGGTGCGGCGATGAAGGCCGGCACCACGAGGGCGGCCAAGATGGCCATCCGGTGGCAGGTAGCTCTAGCTACCTTTGAATTGTAAGGGGTCATGAAACTAGCGCCTCCTAAAAACTTTTGCCTGCACAAGGTGTATGTCAGCACGAGCACTTCCGTTCAGCCCCGACCGTGCGAAAAAAATGCACGGTCACACGCCGGCTCTCGCTGGAGCAGTCACCGCCCAACCGATTCATATGATCTATCAAGAAAACGTCCCCGACAACCGCATGAAGGGAATGACGTACGCGACGCTCACAGCCCCCCTGGCGAGGCCGGCATTCGACTCAGCGTTCACAGAAATCCCCCCCTCTTGGATGGCCGACACGCCACCCCGCCCGGTTCTCCGGGTCGCGGTTCTCGGACCGAAGTACTTACTTATTGTCGCGTTCCGCGTCGACGACGTTTGGCGGAGCGAGGTTCACGACCTTGCGGCTCGCGACCCCAGCGTTGACAAAGACGAAACTCCCCGCGGACAGCGAGCGTCTAGTGTAGTCAAATGTTCGGGCGCGTGCCTAGTGGTTCGAGACTTCAAATTTCGGAGGGCCTGAGCGGCGTCCCGGAACTTCGTCCCGCAGCGTCGCACGCCGACACCGGCCGGTAACGAACCAGCTGGGACAGGCGCACCGCGGGGTTCGGGTGAACCTTCGAGCCGGTGCGAGGGACGCAAGGATCGGAGCGACGTGATGCGGTGACTGCATCGACCGGAACCATCGAATCCCGGTCGTCCAGCCGAGGCCCGCGCGACTCGTTCGCCGATTCCTCCGGAGTCGTCGCACTCCTTTAGTTTTGTCGTTTCCGCGCTCGACCCGCGCGCGCGTGATGGTAGTATTTGCAACACTCGAGATGATCGCCGACCTGGAGTCGTTACCAAAAATGACCTCGCGAATGCTGACTCTCGCGTGCCTGCTCGCGATCCTCGTCGCAGCACCCGTCACGGCACAGGTCGGTCATCCGGCGAAGGGATCGTGGAGCGGCTACTGGGGCCCGAGCGAAGCCGCGAAGAAGCGCATCCTCCTGCTGCTCGACTGGAAGAATAATGAGATCGTCGGCACGATCAATCCCGGCCCGAACGCCGTGAAGATCGACAAGGCCACGCTCGACGTGAACACCTGGACCCTCACGCTCGAGGCGAACATGCCGACCGGCGAGGGGCGCACGGCGCGTTATGTCACCACGGGCAAGATCGAAAACCTCGGCTCGTGGACGAATCGCCAGTACTCCGGCACCTACGAGCTCGGCAGCGAGCACGGCACGTTCATCGTCGCGCTCAACTAGACCTCGGCGAAGCATCCTTTGAGGAGACATCTGACCATGAAGGCGAGGATCACTTTGGCGCTAGCTGCGGCCGGCGCCGCGCTGCTTGCGACGCAAGCGGGCGCCCACCACTCGTTCGCGGCCGAGTTCGACAGCAACGCGCCGATCGAGCTCACGGGCACGGTCACGAAGGTCGAATGGGCGAATCCGCACACCTTCTTCTATATCGACGTCTCGGAGTCGGGCGGCAAGGTCGACAATTGGGCGCTCGAGCTCGGCAGCCCGAACGGCCTGATGCGCCGCGGCTGGACGCGCAACTCGATGAAGATCGGCGACACCGTGACGGTGGCGGGCTGGCGCGCGAAGGACGGCAGCCTCAAGGGCAACGCGCGCTCGGTCACCCTGTCGGGCGGTCAAAAGCTGTTCGCCGGCTCGAGCAACGACGCCGCGAACGAGAAAACCGACTAACGCCTGCGAGCGAGGGGGAGAGAGTGATGATGAAGACGGCGGCGTTCGTGGCGGTAGCACAAGCTTTGTTGCTCACGACCTTCACTGCGGCCGCCCAAAGCGGTAGCCAGAGCGGCAAGGGCAAGGAGACGCACGAAGCGCCCGCGCCGACGCCGCGGTTCGCGGACGGCACCGTCGATCTCGGCGGCAACGGCATCTGGGACCAGTCCTGGATCACGGACTTCGGCAAGCAGCTCGTCGGCATCAAGGAGATTCCGTTCCTCCCGTGGACGAAGGCGATGTACGACTACAACGCCGCGACCAAGGTCGCCTACGATCCGCAGGGCTTTTGCCTCCCTCCCGGCGGGCCGCGCATGTTCGGGACGCCCTACCCGTCCCAGCTCATCCAGGACCGCGATCGCAAACGAATCATCGTGATCTTCGAGGGCGGCGCACACGTCTGGCGCGAGATCTACATGGACGGCCGGAAGCTCCCCGACCGTGAGTCGGTCAACCCGACCTATTTCGGCTACTCCGTCGGCCACTGGGAAGGCGACACGCTCGTGGTCGAGACGACGGGCTTCAACGAGAAGACGTGGCTCAACTTCAACGGCACGATGCACACCGATCAGCTCAAGACGACGGAACGCATCACTCGGCCGAACCGCGACACGCTGCACTACGAAGCGGTCATCGACGATCCGGGCGCGTACTCGGCGCCGTGGACGATCGCTTGGGACATCGAGTGGCTCCCGGACGCGGAGCTCGCGGAGTACATCTGCCAGGAGAACAATCAGTTCTTGCTGGATCTGAAGGACGATTTCGGCAATCGCTTCTTCGAGGACATTCCGGTCGAGCAGCTGCCCCCCGCTCACTCGCACTAAAGCGAGGCTAAGCGCTTCCGGCCCCGGCGGCGTCCACGACCGCCCGCGGCTCCGCGCGTCTGCCGCGGCCGCCCGTCTCGATGTGCGGGAGCAAAGCGGCGAGCAGTCCGAGCACCGGCAGGAACGAGCACAGCTTGAAGACGAACTGGATGCTGGTCGCGTCCGCAACGTGGCCGATCAGCGCCGCCCCGGTTCCGCCGAGCCCGAACGCTAGCCCGAAGAACAGACCCGCGACGGTACCCACCTTCAGCGGCATGAGCTCCTGACCGTACACGACGATCGCGGGAAACGCCGACGCGAGGATGATCCCGATCGGCACCGTGAGCACGCCGGTCCAGAAAAGATTCGCGTAAGGCAGCGCGAGCGTGAACGGCAGCACGCCGAGGATCGACGCCCAGATCACGAACTTTCGCCCGAAGCGGTCACCGAGCGAGCCGCCCGCGACGGTTCCGAACGCAACGGAGGCGAGAAAGACGAACAAATGGATCTGCGCGCTGCGAACGGACACGTCGAACCGGTCGATCAGATAGAAGGTGAAGTAGCTCGACATGCTCGCCGTATAGAAGAACTTCGAGAACATCAGCAGCACGAGCACGCCCACGGAGACGGTCACTCGGCTCCGCGACAACGCCGCACCCGCCCTGCTCCGCGCAGCGTGCGACTTCATCCGCGCGAGGCCATGATGCTTGTACCAATGACCGACGCGCGCGAGGAGCAACATCCCGACGACGGCCGCGAGACCGAACCACGCGATGCTGGACTGGCCGTTGCGGAGGACGATCACCGCCGCGAGCAGCGGCCCGATCGACGACCCCACATTGCCGCCGAGCTGGAACAGCGATTGCGCCAACCCCGGCTGCCGTCCGGCCGCCATCCGCGCGACGCGCGAGGCCTCCGGATGGAGCACGGCGGAGCCGCTGCCGACGAGCGCGGCGGAGACCAGCAGCAGCGGGTAGCTCCCCGCGCGGGACAGCAGCAGCAGGCCGAGCAGCGAGAAGCCCATCCCCACGGCGAGGGAGTACGGCTTCGGCCGATGGTCGGTGTAGTAGCCGATCACCGGCTGCAGCAACGACGCCGTGAGCTGGAACGTAAACGTGATGAACCCGATCTGACCGAAATCGAGACCGTAGTTTTCCTTGAGGATCGGATAGATCGCCGGCAACAACGACTGCATCATGTCGTTGAGCAGATGGCAGAAGCTGATCGCCGCGAGAATCGAAAAAGCGGTGGTCGCAGCCTTGTCGGATGCCGAAACGGCTTGAGCCTCAGCCTGAGTGTTCACGGTACGGTACGGTGCGTCGGCGCGTCGCAACGAGGCTCGCAAGCCTAGCAGACGCACGGGGGTGCCGCGAACGGAGTCCGGCGGAGGCGCCCGTCGGCGCTCGGCGCGGCCGGCCTAGGGAGCTCGACGCGCGCGAGCTACTTCGCCTGCTCGGGATACCAGAACTGCAGGTGGCAGCCCTCGCAAGCAGCGTCGATCGTGCCGCCGGCGTCCGAGATCCCGTCGATGTTCTTGGCGTCGATCGCGCGCAGGGCCTCCATCGCGGCCTCGTGCAGCACGTGCGCGTGCGCGATCCAGGCGGGACGCTGGCTCTTCAGCAACGCGTCGATCTTCTCCGGCGTCAGCTCGGAATCCGGATTCTGGGACACGGTGCCCGGCGGTGCCGCGTGGCGGCCCGGGACGATCAGCAAGTTGGTCGCCTCGGCGAGCGCGACGGCCGTGCCGCGCAGCTTGGCCCAGTCCTCGTCGTTCTGCGGTTTCTTCTCGATCGTGCCCTTCTCGGTGACGTCGACGGCGACGGCGTCCCAGACGCTCTGCGCCGACGGCATGACCAGCGAGTCCATGATCTCGATGATCGTCGCCTGCGGGATGAAGCCGTTGGCGTCCGGCTTGATCGCCGTCGTCTGCGAGCTTGCAGCGCCTACACCGAGCATCACGAGCGGCGCGCCGACGGCGAGCGCGAGCGCGGCCTTCAACGCGCGGCCGCGAAGACCAGGGCTGTGGGATCTCATCGAATGCACCTCGAGGAAAACGAAAAACCCGGCGCACGATAGTATGCTGACGTGCACCTTTGCCGAAGGCTAACGGCAACCTTAACAGTTAGTAATACGTACATGCCGCACGTCATCGAAGCCGCCACGAGCGCCCGGGCCAAGTGCCGCGGTTGCGATCGAAAAATCGCAAAGGACGAGCTGCGCTTCGGCGAGCGCCAACCGAACGCATTCGGCGAAGGCGAGATGACGCTGTGGTTCCACCTGCCGTGCGCGGCCTACAAGCGCCCGCAGCCGTTCCTCGAGGTCGCCGCGAGCAGCGGCGAGCCGGCGGCCGCGGCGCTGATCGCCGCGGCCGAATTCGGAGTCGCGCATCGCCGGCTGCCGCGGGTCAACGGCGCCGAGCGTGCACCGACCGGGCGCGCGCGCTGCCGGAGCTGCCGGGAGCCGATCGAGCAAGGCGTATGGCGGATCTCACTCACATTCTTCGAGGAGTACCGCTTCGCCGCGTCCGGGTTCGTGCACGCCACCTGCGCCGCGGCGTACTTCGAGACCATCGACCTGATCGACCGTGCCGCGCATTTCAGCCCGGACCTCGACGCCGCGGCGCTCGACGAGCTGCAGGCGGCCCTGCAGGCTGGGCGCGACCACGGGCCAACCGCACCGGTGGCCGTAGCGCGCGCACCCGAGCAGGAAGCGTGAGCGCAGGTTCCGCTACGCCTCCCGGCCGCCCGTCAGGCGCGCGCCACGGTGCGCAATTCCTCCAGCGCCTGCGCGAACGACCGCCGGCACTCTGGTACCGCGGCGAGCGCGTCGACAATGCCGCGACGCACGCCGCGTTTCGCGGCGGCGTCACGACACTCGCGGCGCTCTACGACCTGCAGTGGGAGCAAGCGGACCTCTGCCTGTACGAGTCGCCGACGTCCGCCAACCCCGTCGCGCGCTCCTTCCAGATGCCGCGCACACACGCGGAGCTCGCGGGCGTGAGCCGCGCGATGCGCGTTTGGGAGGATCGGACGCACGGGATGATGGGCCGCGTACCGAGCTACCTGAATCGTGCGATGACCGCGTTCGCGTCGGGCGCGGCGTTCCTCGCGGAAGCGGATCCGCGCTTCGGCGCGAACGCGCGGCGCGTTTACGAGAACCTGCGCGAGCACGACCGCTGCCTCACGCACACGCTGATTCCCCCGCAGGCGAATCGCGCGGTCGGCGCGGCGCACCAAGCGGACCCGTACCTCGCGGCGCGCATCAAGAGCGAGACCGACGCAGGCCTCGTCATCCGCGGCTGCCGCATGCTCGCGACGCTGCCGATCGCCGACGAGATCATGGTGTTCCCTTCGACGCTACTCAAAACCACGGCCGACGACGCGCCCTATGCGTTCGGCGTCGTGCTGCCGACCGACGCGCCGGGTCTCAAGTTCATCTGCCGCGAGAGCGTCGACTACGGGCGCAGCCACTTCGACCACCCGCTCGGGTCCCGCTTCGAGGAGATGGACGCCGTCGTCGTGTTCGACGACGTCCTCGTACCTTGGGAGCGCGTGTTCTTGCATCGCGACGTCGAGCGCTGCAACGCGGCGTACGCGCGCACGGGCGCGGCGGCGAACATGGCGCATCACGTGGCTGTGAAGAACGTCGCGAAGACCGAGTTCTTGCTCGGCCTCTCCGCGTTGCTCGTGAGCACGATCGGCGTGGAGTCGTTCCAGCACATCCAGGAGAAGCTCGCGGAGATCTGGGTGAATCTCGAGACGATGCGCGCGCTGCTGCGCGCAGCGGAGGTCGACGCCGCGCTCGACGAATGGGGCGTGATGCGCCCCGCCTGGAACCCGCTCGACGCCGCTCGCAACCTCTACCCGCGGCTTTATCCGCGGATGATCGAGATCGTGCAGCAGATCGGCGCGAGCGGGCTCGTCGCGATGCCGACGCAGCAAGACCTCGCGGGCCCGCTCGCGGACGACATCCGTCAGTACTACCAGGCCGCTCGCGCCGAAGCGTTCGACAGAATCCCGTTGTTCAGGCTCGCGTGGGACACCGCGCTCTCGGCGTTCGGCGCGCGCCAAGTGCTCTACGAGCGGTTCTTCTTCGGCGATCCGGTCCGGATGGCCGGCGCGCTCGTCTCCTCGCACGACGCGGAGCTCAAGGCCTACGCAGAGCGCGTGCGCGAGCTCGTGCGCGACATGCGCGACGAAGCGTTCGGGAGCGGCAGCGGCGTCTAGGCAGGCGCCGAAGTGTTCGACATCAATCGCAGCGAGTAGCTACTCGGCGCTCGGGGCCGCGGCGCCGCCCTGACCCATGAACAGGGCCTGACCGTCGGGCAGCGTGATCTCGCGGCCGCTCGCACGGAACGAACGGTCCTTCGCCTGAAACCCTTCGACGTGGACCTTCGCGCCGGCCGGCACCGAGTTGCGATTCCAACCGTTGCGCATCAACGCATTCGGCGCGCCGCCCTCGACCTTCCACTGCTGCTTCTCGCCGGTCTCGGTCGTCACTTCGATGTGCAGCCACGAATGGGGATTGCTGAACTCCATCTTCGTGACGACGCCGTCGAGCTGGATCGGCCGGTTGATGTCGAACTCGGCCGCGAAAGAATGATGCGCGAGGCTCGGCACGGAGACCGCGGCGAGGGCCGCTCCGACGACAACACCCAGACTGCTGACTCGTACGCGCTTCATATTCGATCCTCTCAAAATCCCTCTTCGAAAGACTCTACCAACCGATCGCGACTCCGTGGGCCGCGGCTACTTCAGAGGCTCTTTCAAGAACTCTCCGTAGAGCAGCGGCTCGGAGAACTCGACGCACTTGAACTCGAGCAGCTCCGCGTTCGGCTCGGTGTTCTTGTAGAGCTGCATCGAGATCGTCCACGGCCGCGAGAACGTCGCGGGATCGTCGATCGTGGCCTCGTATTGCATCCTATTCTGATCCAGCAGCGAGTAGCGCTCCGTGACCTTCATCATGCTGCTGTGATAATTGCCGGCGCGGTCGAGCCAGGTACGGTCGTCGTTCGCGAGCACCTCGATCACGAGCGTATCGCCTTCCCACTTGCCGTTCGACCACCCCATCCAGAAGTCGGTGGGCACCTGATCGAGCGTACGATGCTCCGTCATGTGAACGGCGCGATTCGCGTTCGCGAACGCGTACGCGAACAAGATGTCCCCGTCGCCCTGCACGATCTGGAACGGATACGGTAAGTAGGTCGCGCGCGGGATGCCCGGCAAGTAGCACGCGGCTTCGGGATCCGTCTTCGGCCAACCGGCGCGATTCTCGTCGCGGCGTGCGAGCGCTTCCGGCAGGTACGGGATCTTGCCCTCTTTCACGACGCTCAGTCCCGCCGGCACCGCACCGATCGCGCCGAGGCGCCAGAAGTCGGGCAGTGCCGAGGCGGCGTGCGCCTCGAGGTTCCAGTTGGCGGAATTCATCGCTTGCCAGATGCCGTTCAGGTTCGGCTTGCCGTTGACGCGGTCGGGCCGCGCGCGCTGCGCGTTGGCGTGCATTGGAGCCGCGGCCCACAGAGCCGCGGCCGTGACGAACACGGCAGCCCAACGGTGTTGCATCTGGAAGCTCCCCTCTTATTGGCTCGGGCGATGCGCCCGATCTGCCGGCGGCCCGAATTTGCCGGCGACCCGAATTTTCGGCCGATGATAGCGGAAGCAAGAAGAGTTGAGCAGCTTGCTTGTTGGGGGAAAGCCGCAACTGGACCTATACTTTTCTCCACCACAAGGGGGTCTACATCCATGTCTATCTCGCGCTCGTCGCCTCGGGCATCCGCCGCCCGCCGGCTGTCGCTCTTCGCACTGTCTGCCGCTTTCATCGCACCCGTGGCGTTGGCGCAGCAGAAAGTCCCATTCAATTCCGGCATCCCGGTCGCGCCGCAAGGCCTCGCGAATCGCCCGCTGCCGAACGGGCCGTTCGAGTACGCCACGGGTGAAGGCCAAGACATTCGCGTCACCGTCGTCACCAAGGCCTTATCGTTTCCGTTCAGCATGGCGTTCCTGCCGGACGGCACTCTGCTCGTGACCGAGCGCAAAGCCGACATCCGCGTGATCAAGAACGGCACGCTCGATCCGAAGCCGATCACGGGTCCGAAGGGCTACTTCACCGGTGAATCCGGCTTGCCGGGCGCCGTGCACGGCTACATGGATCTCGTGCTCCATCCGCAATTCGCGCGCAATCAGCTGCTGTACCTGAGCTACACGAAGCGCACGAACGATCAGAACACCGTAGCCGTCGCGCGCATGCACTGGACGGGCTCGGGCGTCGATCAGGTGAAGGACATCTGGGAATCCGACGACACGACCGGCGGCGCGACGCCGATCGCGTTCGGCCGCGACGGCCTGCTGTACATCGCGACGAGCGGCGGCGACGCGCAGGACCACAACACCACCGCGGGCAAGGTGCTGCGCCTGAACGAGGACGGCACCATCCCGACGGGTAATCCGTTCGTCGGCCAGGAAGGCTGGAACCCCGCGATCTACTCGCTCGGTCACCGCAGCTCGCTCGGCCTCGCCGTGCATCCCCAGACCGGCGAGCTCTGGCAGAGCGAGAACGGCCCGAACGGCGGCGACGAGCTCAACATCATCAAGGCCGGCAAGAACTACGGCTGGCCGCTCGTGAGCTACGGCCGCAGCTACCCGGGTCCGTGGCAGGCGAAGCTGCCGACGCACGAGAACTACGAGCCCCCGGTCGTCTATTGGACGCCGGCGATCGCGGTGTCGGGCTTCGCGTTCTACACCGGCGACAAGCTGCCGAAGTGGAAAGGCGACGTGTTCGTCGGCTCGTTGCGCACGGGCGAGATCCCGGGCACGGGTCATCTCGACCGCGTGCTATTCAACGAGAAGATGGAAGAGCTGCGCCGCGAGTCGCTGCTCGTCGATCTGCGGCAGCGCGTACGCGACGTCAAGCAGAGCCCGGACGGCTACCTCTACGTGCTGACCGACGAGGACGACGGCGCAGTGCTGCGCATCGAGGCGAAGTAAGCCGAGCTCGCAGCGTGCCACGAAGGCAACTACGCGATGTTCAACATCTTGAGCGGCGCGCGCGCCGACGAGCGGGCGGCGGCCAAGAAATAAGGCCCCCACGTAATAGACTCGAAAAACAAGCAAGGCACTTGAACCAAGCAAAGCGTTGGTAGACATTCGTCGCGCCGCCGTTTGCGCGGCCCGGTGACGGTCGCTAGTGTGCCGGAGTCGAAGATCTAGACCGCTCCGGAGCTCCGTTGGCAACTGTTCGCAAAACCAACAAGAAGATGGCGAAACGTGTGGCCGCGGCGAGCATCCAGACGCTTCCCAAGGCGCCCACCGGCATCCAAGGACTCGACGACATCACGGGCGGCGGGCTGCCGAAAGGCCGGCCCACGCTAGTCTGCGGCAGCGCCGGCTGCGGCAAGACGCTGCTGTCGATGGAGTTCCTAATTCGCGGCGCGGTCGACTTCGGCGAGAACGGCGTGTTCATCGCGTTCGAGGAGACGCCCGAGGAGCTCGCCCAGAACGTCCGATCCCTAGGATTCGAGGTGGACAGGCTCATCGCGAGAGGCAAGATCGCGATGGACCATATCCGGATCGAGCGCAGCGAGATCCAGGAGACCGGCGACTTCGACCTCGAAGGCCTCTTCATCCGGCTCGCGCTCGCAATCGACAGCATCGGCGCGAAACGCGTCGTGCTCGACACGATCGAGGCGCTGTTCGGTGGGTTCACGAACCAGGCGGTGTTGCGCTCGGAGCTGCGGCGACTGTTCCGCTGGCTCAAGGACAAGGGCGTCACTTGCATCATCACGGGTGAGCGCGGCGACGGTTCGCTCACGCGTCAGGGCCTCGAGGAATACGTCTCCGACTGCGTGATCCTGCTCGACCACCGCGTGAACGACCAAGTGTCGACGCGGCGCCTGCGGATCGTGAAGTATCGCGGCAGCCTGCACGGCACGAACGAGTACCCGTTCCTCATCGACGAGCGCGGCATCTCCGTATTGCCGGTGACCGGCCTCGGGCTGAATCACGCCTCCAGCAACGAGCGCGTGACGAGCGGCATCCCCGCGCTCGACACGATGCTCGGCGGCGCGGGCTACTACCGCGGCTCGTCGGTCCTCGTGAGCGGCACGGCCGGCACGGGCAAGACGAGCATCGCGGCGCACTTCGCTCTCGCGACCTGCAAGCGCGGCGAACGCTGCATGTTTCTCGCGTTCGAGGAGTCGCCGAGTCAGCTGATCCGCAACATGCGCTCGATCGGCGTGAACCTCGAGCCGTATCGGCGCAACGGCACGCTGCAGCTGCACGCCTCGCGGCCCACGCTGCTCGGTCTCGAAGCGCATCTCGTCCAGATCCACAAACTCGTGCTCGACTTCGCGCCGACCACAGTGATCATCGACCCGATCAGCAATTTCATCGCGGGCGGCTCCGCGCTCGACGCGCAGGCGATGCTGCTGCGCCTCATCGACTTCCTGAAGTCGAGTCAAATCACCGCGATGTTCACGCACCTCACGGCGGGCGGCGTGACGATGGAGGCCACCGACGTGGGCGTCTCGTCGCTGATCGACACCTGGTTGCTCGTTCGCGACATGGAGATGGGCGGCGAGCGCAATCGCGGGCTCTACGTCATCAAGTCGCGCGGGATGGCGCATTCGAATCAGATACGCGAGTTCCTGATCACTCCGCGCGGCGTGTCGCTGCAAGACGTCTACCTGGGTCCGGACGGCGTGCTCACGGGCTCGATGCGCGCACAGCAGGAAGCGAAGGAAGCCGCTGCCAAGCTCACGAGGCGGCAGTCGATCGAGGTGCGGCAACGCGAGCTCGAGCGCAAGCGGGCTCTGACGCGCGCGCAGATCGCGGCGCTCGAGGTGGAGATCGAGGCCGCCGAAGCCGAGGCACGGTTGCTCCTGCAACAGGACGTGGTTCGCGAGCAAACGCTCGTGGGAGATCGAGAGAGGATTGCGAAGCGCCGAGGCAGCGCCACCGGCGCGAAGAGGACTAGATGAACGCGAAATCGAAGAAGAAGTCCGTAAAGAAGACCCGCAACCGGCCGGCGAAGAAACGGCGCGGCGCGAAAGCCGAGGCGGCGACGGACAAGTGGGAGCTGCGCCTGTACGTCGCGGGGCAGACGCCGAAATCCCTCGCCGCGATGAACAATCTACGCCGCGTACTCGACGAGCACTTGCCGACCGCGTACAAAGTAGAAATCATCGACCTGCTCGCGAACCCACGGCTCGCGAAGGAAGACCAGATCGTCGCGATCCCGACGCTCGTGCGGAAGCTGCCGAATCCGGTCCGCAAGATCATCGGCGACCTGTCCGATGCGGAACGAACGCTCGTCGGCCTGCAGCTGCGGCCCGCACTGAAGCCCTGAAGCAACCCTGGCCTAGGAGGGCCGTTCGAGGGGGGATGGGAACCAACTACAACGAGCCCTCGCGCGATTCGCGCCGCCTACTCGAGGCCGAGATCGACAGCCTCCGCCAGCGGCTCGAAGAAGCCGAAGTCACGCTCGACGCGATCACGAGCGGCCGCGTGGATGCGCTCGTCGTCGCGCATCCGGTCGAGGAGCACCAGGTGCTCGTGCTCGAAGATGTTCGGCGCGGCGACCGGCTGCCGATCGACCGCCTGCGCCAGGGCGCGATCACGCTGTCCGCCGCGGGCGACATCGTGTATGTGAACGCGGCATTCGCGGCGCTGTTCGGTGGCGATACACGCGAGCTGCTCGGCCGGCCGATTCGCGAGCTCGTGGCCGAGCGCGACCACGTCACGCTCTCCTCGATCCTCAGCGAGCGCAACGTCGGCCCGCTCGCGGCCATCGGCTTCGAGCGTCCAAACGGAGACACGCTGCGCGCGCACGTCGCGTGCATTCCGCTCGTCGACAACAGCGGCATCTGCTTGATCGTCACGGGCGTCCACGACGACGCCGAGGACGAGGCCGTCGAGACCGTGCGCGCATTGCGCCGCGGCGAGATCGACGCCGTGGTCGTCGCCGAGAACGAGGAGGATCCGAAGGTCCTGCTGCTCGGCGCCGCCGGGCGCCGCTACCGGCTGCTCGTCGAGCACATGCGCGACGGGGCGGTTGCGCTGTCCCCCGACGGCGACGTGCTGTATGCGAATCCCAGCTTCGCCGCGATGATCGGCGTGTTGCCGGCAGCCGTCATCGGCGTCAAGTTTTCGGATCTCGTCGACGAGCCCAGCCGCCCGTTGGTCGATGCATTCAGCGACGGCCGCCGGGGCGCCGCCTCGCACGCCGAAGTCACGATCAACCGCAGCAACGGCGGCTCGTTCCGCGCGTCTCTGACGCCGCTGCCGGCGGCCGACGCGTACGGCGTGTCGCTGATCGTCACCGACCTCACGACCAACCTGCGCCTCGACGAGGCCGAGGAGACCCTGCGCGCGATCGGCAGCGGTGAAGTCGACGCGTTCGTCGTGGCGCAGCCTCACGGCGACGAGGTGCAGACGTTGACCGGCGCGCACCGCCCGTACCGAGTCATGGTCGAGCGGATGCAGCAGGGTGCGGTCACGCTGTCCAGCCGCGCCGAGATTCTCTACACGAATCAGCCGTTCGCCGCGATGATCGGCCGGCCCATCGCCGAGCTGATCGGCGTTCCGCTCTCGGACCTCGTGGCGTCGGGCGACCGGGCGCTGCTCCGGGCGCTGATCGAGGCGAAGCACGGCTCGACGACTCAGGGCGAGCTCACGCTGCTGCACAAGGACGGCGGCCGAGTCTCGACACTCGTGGCGGTGGCCCTGCTGCCCGAGGAAGGCGGCATCTGCCTGATCGTCACCGATCTCACGCGGCAGAAAGCCTACGAGGCGATGGTCGCGGCGCAGGCGCTCGAGCGCTCGATCCTCGAGCAGGCCGTCGACGCGATCGTGCTTTGCGATCTCGACGGCCGCGTCATCCGCGCGAGCCGTGCGGCCCTCGAGCTGTGCAGTCAAAATCCCCTGCTCCTGTCGTTCGCCGAGAGCTTCGCGCTCGAGTCCGACGGCAAGCCGCCCGACTTGTCGGCTGCGTTGCACGGACCCATTCGCGGCGCCGAGTACAACCTGCGCCGCAGCGGCGCGCCGGACGCGACGGTCCTGCTCAGCGCGGGGCCCGTGACCGATGCCGATGGCGTCGCACGCGGCTGCGTCGTCACGATGACCGACATCACGGAGCGCCGCGCGGCCGTGGATCGGCTCCGCGAATCCGATCGCCACAAGGACGAGTTCCTCGCGATCCTCGCGCACGAGCTTCGTAACCCGCTCGCGCCGATCCGCACGGCAGTCGAGATCCTGCGCACGGCCGACCTCAGCGCTCACCGCAATGCGTCGTATGCGGTGGAGATCATCGGGCGGCAAAGCTCGAACCTGATCCGGCTCGTCGACGACTTGCTCGACATCAATCGCATCAACCAAGGCAAGATCGTGCTCCAGCTCGCGCAGATCGACATGCGCGCGGTCGTCGAGCAAGCGATCGAGATGTGCCGTCCCCTGATCTCGCTCCGCAACCACCAGCTCGATACGGAGCTACCGGAACAGAGCGTGCCGGTGCGCGGCGACATGGTTCGGCTCGCGCAAGTCGCCGTGAACCTGCTCACGAACGCGGCGAACTACACGCCGCCCGGCGGTCGCATCGAGCTCGCGCTGCGGGTTTCCGAGTCCGAGGCTGTGATCAGCATCGTCGACAACGGCATCGGCATCGCGCCCGAGATGGTGGCGCGGATCTTCGAGCCCTATCAGCAAGCGAGCCAGTCGAAGGACCGCGCGACGGGCGGCCTGGGGCTCGGGCTCACGGTCTGCAAGCGCCTGATGGAGATGCACGGCGGGAGCGTCGAGGCCACGAGCGACGGCCCTGGGAAAGGCGCGCGGTTCGTCGCTCGGCTCGCTCTCGCGAATTCACCGGCGGCGCGGCCCGCGCGCGAGGCGTCGGCACCCGAGCGCGGGAGCTCGCTCCGCGTGCTCGTGGTCGATGACAACCGCGACGCGGCGGAATCGCTCGCGAAGCTCATGCAAATGTCGGGACATGAGGTCCGAACGCTAGCAAACGGTGCCGCGGCCGTCGCGAACGCCGCGTCGTTCCGCCCGAACGTGGTGCTGCTCGACATCGGCATGCCCGGGATGAACGGCTACGAGGTGGCGCGCCGCCTGCGCGAGCTCCCGGACGCCGGCTCGATGTACATGATCGCGATGACGGGCTACGGCAGCGACGCGGATCGAACCCGGTCCGCCGAGAGCGGCTTCGACGAGCATCTCGTCAAGCCGGTCGACTTCGCGGCGCTCGACGCTCTACTCGCGGCTCTCACTTAGCACGGCGCGCGCGCGCGACGCACCGCACGCCGTCGCGAAGCGGCGGAGCGTGGCTCGCCGCCATTCCAAATCACAGGATTAGCAATGCGCGAGCGGCGCTCGCAAGCGCCGCCGCCGACTGCGCGACGCGAATTCGGCGTGGCATGGGACGTGCATCGCTCGACGCGACATCGGCTTTGCTGCGCACCGGCGAAATGATCAACCAAGAGCAAGCGGCGCTAGGACCCGTCGTCTCACAGCGGACGAGCCTCCGGCACATGCTGCGCGACAACGGCTTGTCGCTCGTGACTTTCGCGCTGTTCGCCGTATTCCTGATCGGCCAGATCGCAACCGGCTTCGCGGAGCTCAACGACGATCTCATCGAGCACGGCCGGCCGGCGCTCACGTTGCCGGCCTATTTGACGAGCGGCCACTTCATCGAGGCCACCGCCGAGAACTGGGAGAGCGAGTTCCTGCAGATGGCCGCGTACGTGTTGCTGACGATCGCACTGTTCCAGAAGGGCTCCGCGGAGTCGAAGAAGATTGGAGCGCGCGAAGCGGTCGACCGCGACCCACGGCTCGCGCGCGATAGGACTGCCGCCCCGTGGCCCGTACGTCGCGGCGGTTGGGTGCTCAGGCTCTACGAGAGCTCGCTTTCGCTTGCACTGCTCGTGCTTTTCTTGATCTCGTTCGGTCTGCATGCCATTGGCGGCGCTTGGGCGTACAACGTGAGTCAGGCGGAGCACGGCGGCCAGCCGCTGTCCGTCGTCAGCTATCTCGAGACGACGCAGTTCTGGTTCGAGTCGTTCCAGAACTGGCAAAGCGAATTTCTGTCGCTTGCCGCGATGGTCGTCTTGAGCGTGTTTCTGCGCCAGCGAGGCTCGCCCGAGTCCAAGCCCGTGGACGCGCCTCATAGTCAAACCGGATCGGAGTAAGAAGGAGGAAGAGAGAATGACGATGCAACACGACCCAGAGAACATTCGCGAGCTCGCCTACCGGCTCTGGATCGAACGCGGCGCGCCCGAAGGCGACGCCGAGGCGGACTGGTTCGAGGCCGAGCGCCGGCTGATCGGCAAGAGAAAGACGGACTCGCAAGTCGTCGACGAGGCCGTCAAGGAGTCGTTTCCGGCGAGCGACCCACCGGCCAGCGGGTTGCCCGACAAGCCGCCCGCGAACGCCGGGGAGAAATGGCGCGCCGCCGAGGCCGCGAAACCGCGCAAAAGGCGACCCAAGGCAACGCCCGTGACGAACGAGGCGCCCATGAAGTCGCGGAGCTCGTCAGAGGGCGAGGCCGCGCCGGCGAGCAAGCCGCGAGAGATGCCCAAGCTCGGCTCGCGCGACGCGCCAGGCGGCTGATTCAGCGCGCAAGCGCTGCGGGCTCGCAAGCACCCGCGCGGCACGGCATGGCTATGCCGCGCGGTTGAACGGTTTGCCCGGAGTGCTCGGGGACGCGACGCCCTTGGGCGTGCCACGGACGTACGGCGGCGGCGTCTTTGGCTCCGCGCGCCGTGTCACTCTCACCGAGACGACTTCCTTTCCCTCGGCGACGAGCCGCTGGCGAGCTTTCTCGATTCGGTCGATCAGGGATTCGTCGACGGGAATGACGGGACGGCGAATCTCTTCGTATCCGCCGACGAACAAACGGCTCAGGCGCATGACCCATATCCTCCAGTGCACAGAGGATTTGCAAAGCGCATGCCGCTTTGCGGGCAGGGCCGAAAATCAGGGCCTTGCGTGCGTGAGCCCCCGTCTGGACGTGCGCATATGTAAAACCGTTCGACACGCTACCGAGGATCCTCGAACGATCCGATTCGTAAGAACGATCCTTAGAATAGTCCCCTATGCTTTTGATATTTAAAGAGACTGAGTAAATCTCGCGCACCGTACCGCAAGCGGGCGCCGGTCTCTCGGCGGCATCCTCTAGAGACGACGGATAGATCGTTAGCAGATGGAACGTTTTTGCTCCTGATTCGTGTAGGTCATGGGTACCTAGGGACAGGGACAAAACCAACATGGCCGTCGACGAATACGCGCTCTTTGCGCTCGCCTGCGAAGCTCATGAGCACGATATTCCAGAGGCAGCCGCGGCCATCTTCAGAAAGCTTCTCCAGCGGCACCCGCACTCGCCGCTCGCGGCCGATGCAATTTTCTATCTTCAGAACGGCTATCAGTTGCCGCCCCGCCCAGAACCCTCCGCGGAACCATTCGCAGACGCACAGCGCGCCCCACGGAACCCAGTCCGCGCGGGCGCACTCGAGCAGAGAACCGGCACGGAAGAAGTGGGAGCCGCGCACGAAAAAATCGCGCGAGTTTCGTAGTTACCGCTCCAGGCATCGACGAAGAGGTGACCACATGATGGCGCATGCGGCCGATCGAGCGCCCTACGGGGGCCTATTGATCGCAGCGGGACTTGTCGAGATCGCGATTCTGATCGCGCTCCTATGAGTCGATGCCTCGATCGCCCGCCCGCGGGCGAGGTCGGAACTCGCGCTAGCGCTCTGCGCCAGCCGGCGTGCGTGCCGTCAATTCTCCGGCTTGATCGTCCAAACGCCCTTTCGCAAGCTCGGTTTTGATCTCGTAAGTCTGACCGGCTCGCAACGTGAGCTCCGCGTTGAACGCTTCGTAACCCGGCAACGCGATCGTCACGTGGTAGGTACCGGCGGACAATCGCACACCTCGCCGGTCGCCGAAACGGTCGCTGCGGCCGACAAACGCATCGTTGATGAAGATCGCCGCGACGTCGGGTTTCACCGCGATCCGCAGCTGTGCGGTATCGCCCTTCTCCGGATACGTCGCACCGGCGGCACCGCTCATCGCGATCCGGTACTTCTGCCGCGATCCGGGCTCGACCATGATCGTGCTCGCGACGTCCTCGTAGCCGATCAGCTTGAACAGCAGCTGATGCTCGCCGGGGACGAGCACCAACCTGTCCTTACCGCCTAGCTGGTTCACGGACCCGACGTATTGGCCGTCCAGCCACAACCCGGCGTTGCGCTCGAGCTTGCTCGCGGCCTCGAGCTCGACTTCGCCCTGCAACGGTTTCGCGGCAAGCACGCTTCCAGCGGCGCACCACGAAACGATGGTCAGCAATACGGTTGCTTTGGTCATCTGGTCATCTCCTTCGCTCCTGACCCGGATGATCCACTCTGAAAGCCTGCGTTCATATGACGCAGGTCTCACGCGGCGGTGCTCCGACGCGAGCCGGGCGCAGTCATTCGGCGCCGGGCAACAAGAACTCGCAGGCGAGACCCTTCGCTCGAGCGAGGCGAAGATCCAAGGTCGCGAGCGGCAGCTGCAAGGCTTCTGCGACGGCGACGTACCAAGCGTCGTAGCTCGTCAGCGTGTGTCGCAGCGCCCAGACACGATCCGCAAATGGCAGAAACGGGTAGAGCTCGATGTGGAGCCGCTGGTGGTCTTGATGGGCGGAGTTTGCTTCAAGTGTCGTAATGCGCTTTGCTCGCTCCAAACGACGCAAGATGTTCGTTGTTTCGACCGCCACCAACTCGGGGCCATATAGCGGGCCGCGACTGAGCACCGCTTCGGCCCAGACACCGTTGCGGCCACCGTCGATCAGCGCCGCGACCAGAACGGATGCATCGACGACCGTGCTCAACGCCGGTCAGCGTCACGATGCCGCAGGACTTCCTTGCCAGACAGCCGAGTTTGCGCAGCGCTCTTCCTCTTGCGGACTTCGGCGAGCCACGCGTCGATCGACGGGCGCGCCGCCAATCGCTCGAGCTCGCTGAGCAAAAACTCCTGCATCGATTTACCCTGAAGAGCTGCGCGCGCAGATAGCTCGTCGCGAACCTTCTTGGGTACGTTGCGAATCGTAATCTGTATCGTCATGCATGCATAATGCCAGCACAGACTGTGTTCTGCACGCGTGGTGCCTCGAGGGTTGGCGTGTGTCGAGCGCGGCTCTGCCGGCAGGTTCGGCAACGATCCGAGCGCGGCGCGGACCGGGTTGACGACGACTTCGCCGATTTGAGCCTTACGGGGTCACACCACCCCTTGCTCCTCGGCGGCCGGCCGGCCGTGTCACGGATGGAGCTATTACGACCAGATCGGCCGACGAGTGTTCATAGGCATGACGATGACCTTGTAACCTTTCGCGGAGTTCTTCAGATCAAGGAAGATATCTTGAAATAGACGCCTGGGCACTCGCCCGGGCGTTTTTTTGCCTGGGGAGTAAAGGTCGGTGTGAGGAACCGCAGAACGAGCACGGGGATGCAAACGCTCGGCCTCGCGTGGCGCGAATATGTCGCTGTGATCAACCGACGGGCGTCAGTGATTGCAACTTGCTGTTTGAAATGGTGGGCCCGTCACCCGTTGGCAGACTATTCCGCCGTTACGCACGCGAAATTCTCGGCATCATCGATGCTGCCGTTTCCGCTATAGCGTGCCACCTGAGGATACGGACAGAGCGGTCGAGTCCGAGCCGGTTTGCCATCCTCTAGCTTCGCCGCCTCGATCCGCTTCGGGGCTTCGCCCCGCTCTACCCACGCTTCGAGCGCACCGAGCCCGTCGAAGGTGTCCGGACCCGTGCCGCCCCTGCAATGGCTCACGCCCGGCATCAGGAACAGCCGATAAAAGCCCTGCACGTCTTCACGTGCCGCGTCCGACGTCGATCCTGCGACAGTCGATACGACCGAATTGAAATAGTCCATGCTGTTGTATGGCGTGATGCCCCAGTCCGCCCAGCCGTGATACTGGATCAGCTTTCCGCCGCGATCTCGAAACGGTCGAAGGTTCGGATCCATCGAGTTCATGAGCTTCCCGACGTGCTGATCCGCGTAAGCGACGTCGCGTTCGAGATTCATGGTGGCGAAATTCCACTTCGGGTCCTGAAAAACGAGATACCGGTAAAGCGTCTCCGCCCACGCAACTTGTCCATTGCTGCCGAGGTAGTTTGCAGCCATCTGGGGCCAGCCGAGCTCGCTGCCGCGCGGAAAGCCGGGAAATATCTTTGTCCCGTCGCTGCGTCGAATGTCCGAGTAGATTCGTCTCACGGCCCGGACCTGCGGAGGCGTGAGGCACGTCGCCGCGTCGGTTCCCGTGCACGCGAGCTCTGAGGGATCGAACCGGCAGACGGCCGGATTCTCGATGAGTCCGTCCTCCAACCCGTCCAACGCATCGCACGCGGCGAGCACCGCTTTGTGAAGCACCGGAGTCTTGTCGATCGGCTTGTCGAGACGCGCCGCGGGATCGACGAGCGTTGCGAGCCCGAAGGAGATCTGCGCCGCCTGCAAATGCGTCATGTAGTTCGCGGGCGCCCCGGCAAGGATGCCGTCGTAGTCGGCCGGATAGCGCTGGGCTTGCGTCATCGCCTGATGCCCCCCGCTCGAGCAGCCCGTGAAATAGCTATGTTCGGCCGGGCGCCCGTACAACCTCTCGACAATCGCCTGCGACTTGATCGTCATTTCGTGAATGCCGCGGTGCGTCCAATCGCCGACGACGCCTTCGTCGAAGGCGCCGTTCGGCATCGTCCAAGTAGCGTCATCCCACTCACTCTGATGACCGGTGTCGGTACCTCCGACTGCGTAGCCTTTGTCCAATGCCTCCGCCATGGAGCCATATGGCAACTTCCCCCAGAAAGCCCCGAGGCCAAACCCCTGAAAGCGGCCGTTCCAGTTCGCCAGCGGCATCCAGACTTCGAAGTTGATAGCACGTTCGACGACTCCGGCGACACGGCAGAGCGATCGATGAACCTGGACCGGCGCCGGAGCGCCACGGCCAATGCCATTCTCCGTGCCCGAAATGGTGTGCTCACCAATGACACGGATTGCTTCCGCGCGAGTGATTCGAGTTAGTGGCAGGGCGAATTTGGGAATAGCAGAGCAAGCCGCATCGAGATCACGCGCCGATTGCGCATCCGAGGCTTGGGGAATGGCACAAAGTCCCAGCAGCATCAAATTCGAGAACGCCAACAGTTTCTTCATCGCATCCATGAAGGGTACCTCTTCGGCAGCATGTGACTTTTTCGAAGACAGCAGCTCATTCCCATCGTACGACTAACGAGCCGGCGCCGCGTCAAACGATTTTCGGCACGCTGCAGCACGCTCTCGAAAAAGTCGCACTCGATCACCTGGCAACGATCGGCGAGACCGGCGTCACGAGCTTGGCCGCGCCGAAGGCGGGCGCCCGAGCGCTCGGTTGCGCCTCAGCCGGCAAGGCGGCAGCAAAGGCGAGAGCGGCGAAGAGAGCGGGCGCGCCGCGGCGCGCACCGGTCTGCCGTTGAGCGACGACTTGCGCCTACGAAGATGCGCCGTCACCGACTGATGGGCGGCGTGCTGAGTGGCGGCCGTCGACTCTTTGCGAGTTGCTCATAAGCAAACGCGAGCCTGATCAAAACTGGCTCCCCCCACTCCGCGCCCAAGAGCTCGACGCCGACGGGAACTCCGATAGGCGCGTCGGGGCTTGGCGCGGAGAAGCCCGCGGGGAAGGTGATCGCGGGAAAACCTGTGCTATTCGAGAGGACGCCGTTGCGCTCGACTTGCTCTTCGCCGATCGGAACCACTAGCCGCTTCTGATGCGGATACAGAATCGCATCGAGGCTGTTCTCCGCCATGACACGCATGACTGCCAACCGGAGCGCGTCACGACGCAACAAGGCCTCCTTGTATTCCACGCTCTTCAGTTCGTCATCGGCACGCTGATACCCGGCGAGCGCGCCCCTGATCGAGTCGTGAAATTTCCCACCTGCAATGAACTCTCCTAGAGTTTTTACTGGGGCACGGGGACCGAGCGTCGCGAGATAAGCATTGAAAGCCGCTTTGAACTCGAATTGCGTGAGTTGCGTGTCTTCAGTCAACTCGGCGAAATTCGGGATGCGGATGGGCACCATCATCGCGCCGGCCGTGCTCATGCGCTCAGCCGCGCGGCGCACGACCGCGTTCACTTCTTCATGAACCGGTTCGCCGCCGAACAAGTCCAGCAGCACGCCGATGCGAGCGCCGTTGAGGCCATCGGCGTCGAGGAATGCAGTGTACGTGGTCGGAGCTCGCTGCCAGCCAAACGCGGTGATGGGATCTTCAGGATCGAACCCTGCCATCACCGTTAGCGTGCGAGCGGCATCCTCCACGGTTCGCGTGATCGGCCCGACCTCATCCTGCGTCATGCTCGCAGGAATGATCCCACGCCGGCTGACTAGCCCGCGGGTTGGTCGTATGCCGACGAGACTCTGTGCAGAAGCAGGAGACCTGATCGATTGTCCCGTATCGCTGCCGGTGCCGATGATGCCGAAGCTCGCCGCAATCGATGCTCCCGTTCCGCCGCTCGAGCCGCCCGGCGTGCGTGTCAGATCATACGGATTCCTAGTCTGCCCACCGACGGAGCTCACGGAGCTGCCGCCCAGAGCGAGCTCGGTCATGTTCGCCTTAGCGAGAATCAGCGCACCAGCATCCCGCAGCCTTTTGACGACGAACGCGTCCTGTAGCGGCACCGACTGCGCAAGTGTCAGGGAGCCGCCCGTGGTAGGCATGTCGGCCGTATCGAAATTGTCTTTGAGAATGACGGGAATACAGTCGAGGGAGCGGAGCGTGCCTCGGCTCCCGCGCAACAGCCGATCCATCTCTGCAGCGGTCTCTAGCGCCCTGCTGTTGATCGTGATGATCGCGTTCAACGCGGGACCTTGCTTATCGAACGCGGCGATCCGCTCGAGATAGGACTCCACCAGTCGCACGCACGTGAGCCGGCCCGCCGCGAGCGCGGCATGTACGGACGCGACGGTGGCTTCTACGGGACTGAACTCGTCGGCGGGCACGGAAGGTTGGCTCATGAGCGGTAAGGCAACGGCAAGAAACGCAATCGCTACCCCCAATAATTCAGCTGGTCTGCTGCTCACGGTGATCGCGGCGCCGGTAAGCGCGGGATCGCGTCGTCACGCATGGCCGCGTGCCACGCGACGACGGCGAGCACGATGGCCGCCTGCCGCAAGTCCTCCACGTCCACCGCGTCCGCGAAGTCAGCGTTCGTGTGCCGCGTGCGCACGTCGTAGTTGCGGAAGTCCTTGATCGTCGTGAATGCGGGTACGCCCTGCTGCACGAACGGCACATGGTCCGTGCTGCCGATTCCCTCGATCACATTGCGCCGCGTGCCGAGGTCGCGAAGCGGCTCGAGCCATGCGTCGAAGATCTCTTTCGCGGCTTCGCTCTGCTCCATGTAGAAGCCGTAGGTCTTTCCCGTGCCCGGGTCGTCGTTGATATAGACCGCGATTCGCTGCAGCTCATCTCCGCGATGCTTCTCAACCCAGGCGCGCGACCCGAGAAGACCTTGCTCCTCTCCGCCCCACAAGACCGCACGTATCGTTCGACGCGGAGCTGCGTCGATCGCTCCGAGAAGGCGCATCGCCTCCATCACGGTCGCCACGCCGTCGGCGTTGTCCGTCGCGCCGGTGGCGGTGTGCCAGGAATCGAGGTGGGCACCGACGAGGACCACTTCCTTCCCAATGACGGGATCGGAGCCCGGAATCTCAGCGAAAACGTTGTAGCTGTCGACGCCCTCCTCGTCGTACTCCACGTCGACGCCAACCCGAAGCTGGACCGGAACTCCTGCCTCCACGAGCCGAACCAGCATGTTGTAATGCTCAGCTGCGAGCACGACGGCCGGCGTTCCATCCGACGGCGTGTTCCGATCGCCCTGCACCCGCACGGTTCCGTGCTCGGTCGAGCTCGGAAGAAGCGCGACGCCGGCACCGTGGGCACCTAAGCGCGCGAACAGCTCCGATCGAGGCGTCGCGCTCGAAGGCGACGGAAAAGGCGGGTTGCCGGTTTGCACCGAATTCTGATCGGCCGCGGGCTGGGGACGATCTGCGCTGAGAAACTCCACTTGCGGACGCGCGGCGAGCACGATTGCGCTTTGGAGGCGGTCGGCTAACGAATCGATCTCTTCGGCCGTACTGTCGCCGACGTATACGGGCGTACCGGTCAACACGCCCCCTGTTCGTGGCGACCAAGCCTCGGCGTAGCCGGTGAGCGGCATGTATCGGGGCGCAACCATCTCGACCGTCAACGCGCGAAGCGTCCAGCCGTGTCCAAACGCGAAAGGCTCGAGACGGGCCGAGGCGAATCCCCATGTCTGAAACCGCTCCACGGCCCAACGCGCAGCCCGATCGTAGGCCGGCGATCCCGATAGCCGCGGACCGAGGCGGTCAGTCAGCTCGTAAAAGATCTCCCCCGTCTTGGAGCTTGCCTGTGACTCGGCAATGATCGCCGCCACGACGGCGGCGTCGACGCGTTCGGCGGCACCCAAGCGCAGTGGGATCATCGCGATAACGAACGCTGTAACGGCGACTCCGGCTCGCGCCTTTCGCGCTCGAAGCAGTGAAGTTTCGCAGCATGCACGGACGTCTTCTCGAACAGGGCACATCACGGCCTCCATGCGCAACACTGGTCGGAATGGACTCCTGACCGTAGCATCGATCGCATTCTTCATCGCTCCGGCCAACGCTATATCCCACCGATAGTCGCGATGGGTGCGGAAGTCGATCGATACTAAGGCATACGTTCGGTCAGCGCTCGCGCGCCGCCGTCGTCTCGCTGGAGGTCGCAAGGCCTTACTCGGCGTGCGAAAGAGTGGCGCAAACCGACTTTTTGGCATTCTATTGGTAGGCCATCCGCAATGATGCTGGCAAGGAGTGAGAATTCTATGAACGTTGGTATTGTGGTCGCGCACGCTCAACTGGCCGTCACTGCTACCGCGTTGGTCGTGGGGGCGCTCTCCGCACCGGCTTTAGCCGTGGAGCCGCAAAAGCCCTATAGCGAGCTCACGCCGCGGCCGATGTGGGCGGAGAAGGTCAAAGAAGGTCTTTTCGTGGTCCGCGGACCGCTTGGTCCATGCCTGCCAATGCCCTGCCCGGCCGTTCCGACGCCGGTCAATCCCGACGGATTGCTGCACGAGCCGGGCGACGTGGCGGTGCGGGTGACGCCCGAGGGGCTGATCATTGTCGACACCAAGTTCGCTTACAACATCCCCGAGCTTCTGAAGGTCATCAAGACGATCTCTGACAAGCCGATCAAGTACGTCCTGGCCAGCCACTATCATGCCGACCACAACGGCGGCATCGGCGAGATGATCAAGCTGGGGGCGACGGTGGTGGTCAACGACAACCTGCGCGACGCCTACGACCGCAGCAAGCAGGACGGTTCCTCACCACAGGTAACCTTCGGCGACTACGGCTCCATTCAACTCGGCGGAGTCAAGGTGGAGATGCATCACTTCGCCACCGGTCACACGCGCGGCGACACCTTCGTCTACTTCCCCGACCTGAAGGTCGTACACACCGGCGACGTGGCTCCCGAGGGCATGCCGACCTTCGACTACCGGGACGGAGCCAGCGCGGTCGGCTGGGTCAGCGAGATGTACGATCTCCTGAAGCTCGACTTCGACTGGGCGATCCCGGGGCACGGCCGGCTGCTTACTAAGGACGAGATCCGTCAGTACGTGAAAAACGTCGAGATCATGAACGAGCGCATGAAGGAACTGGTGCGGCAGGGCGTGCCGGTGGACGAGGCGGGCAAGCGGCTGAAGCTCGACGACCTTGGCTGGGCCAGGAGCGCTTCCACCAACACGTTCCTCCTCGGCGGCAGTATCCCCGGCTACTACGCCGAGATGAAGGCCATCCTCGAGCAGGAGCAACAGCTCGGAGCACAACACTGATCGTCGTGGAACGCCAGCCAGTCGCGCTCGATGTCATTGACGCGCAAGCTGCGCGAGCTCGAGCGGGACGGGTATGTAGTGCGCACCCCGCATGCTGACAACGCCCGGCATTTCGACTACACGCTGATAGGCGTCGGCCGATCCATCCGGGCCCCATCACCACTTTTCTCGATTGGGCGCTGCGCACGTTTCCGTCTGTTAGGAAGGCGCGTACGCGGTACAACCGGCGGTAACGTTCAGGTCACTTGATCGGCTGGACTGCGCGCGGCACGATCCTGTCGGCATGAACATCAAAGCCTCGATGCTATATCCGGCGCTCGTGATGGCGGCGTCCCTTCCTCCCCTCGCCGGTCAGGCACATCACGCGTACGCCGAATACGATCAAGAGCAGACGGTCGAAATCGAAGGCACGCTCGCGAAAGCCGCGTTTCAGAATCCCCACCTGAGTCTCAAAGTGCAGGTGGCCGGCCAGACTCCGTCGACCTGGGAAATCGAAGGCAGCGGCATCAACGCGCTGCAGCGCATGAACGCGCCGCTCGAGAAGTTCAAGCTCGGCGACAAAGTGAAGGTCGCTGGCTGGCCGTCGAAGCGCGATCCGCATCGGATGTTCCTCACGAACCTGCTGAGCGCGGACGGCGTGGAGGTGGTGACGTGGCGGTACGCGACCGCGCGGTGGGCGAAGACCGCCGCCGGCTATGCCTCGGACCGGAGCCGCTTCGATGGCGGCACGCCGACTGCCGACACGAGCATCTTCCGAGTCTGGACCGTGCAGGTCGGTGTCGCCGGTGCCGCGTTCGACCAATCCGTAGCGGGCCTGGGTACGACGACGCGTGCGTCATTGACCGAGAAAGGCAAAGCCGCCGCAGCCGCCATGCGACCCGCGCCGGCCAGTGACTGCACGCCGCGCGGCATGCCCGGCATCATGTTCACCCCTACGCCCATCGAGCTCATCGACAAGGGCGACGCCATCCATTTGCGCGTCGAGCTCTACGACACCTTACGCGTGATACACATGCGCGGCGGCGCATCGCAAAGCGCAGCGCTGCTCGGCTATTCCGTCGGGCGTTGGGACGACAAGACGCTCGTCGTCGAAACAACGAACATCAGCTGGCCCGTGCTCACCGACGGTGTTCCGCAAAGCCCTGCCGCGCGGCTCGTCGAGCGCTTTACCCCGAGCGCGGATGGTAGCCGGCTCGACTACGCGCTCACGGCGACGGACCCGGAGATGCTCGCGGCGCCCGTCGAGTTGAAGAACGTGTGGGTGTGGCGGCCGAGCGAGCAACTGCTGCCCTACAACTGCGTTTCGAACTATCAGAAGTAGCGTCGGAATCGCGCCACGAACAGGCCAAACCGCGGTGACGACTTCCGCGCAGTTACCCACATCGAATACCGAGTGACCCGGAAAGTTACCCGTGCAGAAGCGGATTTCAGCGGATTCCGGCGGACGTGTGCGGAAAACAGAACCGCCTAATCCCTTGCGGATTAGGCGGTTGTGGGACGTTCCTAGACGTCACTGGAAGTAGATGGAGCGGGAAACGAGACTCGAAGAACGCTCTGCGGCCAGTGCACAGTAACGCCTACTTCGATTCGGTTGATCGTGTTACCCACTTTGTTACCCGCTGTGTCGAGGCGAGGATCCTAGCCTCGATAGGTTCAAATCGCGGGCGCGCTTTGGCACTTTGCAGCTAATTTCGAATCTTGCTGCGTAGTGACGCCATGGAGCGGGCGCCCGTGCTGCTTGTGACAGCCCGAGCACGCTAACCACCCAACGCACTATGCGGTGTCGATACCGAGAGCGAGCACGACCAGTAAACCGCGCGCGGGCCGATCGCCGCGGAGGGCACGCAGGACGGCGAGGACGGCTACTACCACGAGCCGACGTTTCGCGAGCGCAGAGCGGCGATCGTCAAGACAGGCGATCCGCGCAAGGCGATCTCTGAGGTAGCGGCCCTGAAGGATTAAGTCCTCTTCGTCGCCCTCGGGCACGGTCACATAAGACTTTGGTCCGACTAGCCGAAACAGCCGACGTGGCGGAGTAATGCGATACGAGAGACAAGCTCACTTCCGGAAATGAGTTGGGATGGACCTCAACGCGCAAGGGAGTAACTCGCATGGCGAAGATTCGAGAACTGGAAAGTCTCGAGATGTTGTGTCGAGCTTTGGCATATCGCTTTAGGCTCGACGCGGAAGCGGCCAAGGGCAGTGCTATCGAGAAGAGACACCTCGAGTCGCGGGCGAAGCTGCTAGGGATTGCGGAGCGGATTAAGGCATGTCGAGACAAGCACCCGTCGAATGTGCGGCCGATAAAGCAGTTAGGTATTGGAGGACGGCTCGCAGTGCGTAGGAGATCAACCGCGTCGTGAAAGCAGATCCCAAAACCGAATGGCAAGAATTCCTGGCCGAGTCCGCCGCTGCGGGCACTGAGCGCCGGTCAGCGAGGGAAGCAGCGGTCAGGCGCTTTCACGAACGTCGTCGCGAGGAACAGTCCCGAATAGGTTCGCGTTTAGGAGAAAGTAATGAATAGAAACTGGATCGCTGTCGCCGTTTTAGCGTTCGCGGGTGCCGGTCAGGCGTTGGCCCAGGGAGACGATGACAAGCAAGACGGCGCGTTCGTCGGCGTGGGCATCGGCGACTTCTCGTCGGACGGCGACATCAGCAACGTAAATTTCGATGAGAGCGAAAGTGTTTACAAGCTCTTCGGCGGCTGGCGGTGGAACCAATTCTTCGCTATCCAGGCCGACTATTACGACCTCGGCCGTTTGGATTCAAGCAGCGGCGGGACCAACCTCCAGATCGAGACCAGCGGGTACGTGGCGCGGATTGAAGGAACGCTGCCGCTCGCTTTTTTCGAGCTCTTCGCGACCGCGGGCCTCTTCTACTCTGACGTCGACACGAGTACCCAAACGGGCCTTGTCCGGACGGAGGCCGATGACAGCGACACGAACCCAGTCTATAGCGTCGGTTTCGGCTTTGAGATAGCAGAGCGCTTCGTCCTGCGCCTCGAGTACGAGATCATCGACATCGCGGAGACCAGTAATCTGGATGCTGATTCGGAGGCTATCTGGTTGACGGCGGCGTGGCGTTTCTAGCACAGCCGCGCGAACGCCCAAACGACGCCGCCCTGCGCGATCGACGACGATGAGCCGGCGGTAACGGTCACTTGATCTGTTTTTGCGGTCGAGAGCTTCGTGGACGAACTCGCGGCGAAAGCGGCCGGGGTTCTGGACGCCCGAGAAAGTCGGTGCGAACTTCGAGGCGAAGGCAGCGGGCCTTCCGCGTTTTCCCCGAAATGTTCGGCGCCAGCCGCATTGACGTCGCCCACGAACTGGTAGCCGCGCCCGGACACGGTCGCAATCAACCGTTGCCCGCCTTGATCATCGCCAAGTGCTCGACGTAGCGTAGAGATCAGTTGCGTGAGGCTGTTGTCCTCAACGACAGTCGTCGGCCACAACGCTTTCATGAGCACCGCGCGGGGCACGAGCTCGCCGGCGTGCTCAACCAGATAGATGACCGCGTCGAGCACCTTGCCCGTGAGCTGAACGCTCTCTCCGGCCTTACGTTCACCATTACCGCCGAACGAATTAAGGCTTTGGTTGCACCTTGATGTCGCGGATCTTGTCGTCGTAAAACGCGAGTCGGCCTGTTAGTTGGCGGTGCTCGTCGTACGGTTCTTCGTAACTCCAGACGGCGTCCTCGAGCTTCGTGCCCTCCGTTCTCACGTGGAAGTAATGCGCGATTCCCTTGAAGGGGCACTGAGTCGTCGTGGTCGAGCGCTCGAGGCGGTCCATTCGGACGTCGGAACGCGGAAAGTAATAGCGGCTCGGGTGGCGGTCTTCCTCCACTTTGATCACATCCGTCGAGTCGGCCAGCAACTCGCCGTCGGCGCTGGCTTGAATGCGCTCACTGAGGTGCTGTTCCAATACCTTGTGTTCGGGGTGATCGCGGTGGCCAGGGGATTTGCTCATCGTTCGCCTCCTTTGATGTCTCTCCGACACGGCAATACGCCGCATCCAAGAGAGCTGACCACGCGGTCCTCACCGGGTTCCGCTCGGCAGCGCTGATCCGAGCCAAAGTCCCGTCGAATCCTCCGGCGCCGAGGGCAATGAATGGGAGCCAATCGCGACAGTGTTCGCAGTCCCGGATCGCCCGAAGGAGCGCTGCTCAAACGGCCAACGTTGGCTGCTCCAGATTCTCTTGGTCATTCTCTACAGTTGGATCCCAAACCTTCAAGAATAGGCACGTGCCGCATTGCACGATGTCGCTGTGTCGTGACTGGGAAACGCAAACCAAGATCGAAACGATCCGACCCGGTCCTCCCAATCAGGTCGCAGCCAACGCCATTCCTGATACCACGCCTTCAACACCGCGTTAACAATCCCACGTCAGCGCGGGTCCACACAAACTGGACTAAAGCCACGCGCGGACCGAAGCGACAACTTCCGCGGAGTTACCCACGTCGAAATACCGAGTGACCCGGAAAGTTACCCGTGCGGAAGCGGATTTCTGCGGACGTGCGCGGAAAACCGAACCGCCTAATCCCTTACGGATTAGGCGGTTGTGGGACGTCCCTAGACGTCACTGCAGGTAGATGGAGCGGGAAACGAGACTCGAACTCGCGACCCCGACCTTGGCAAGGTCGTGCTCTACCAACTGAGCTATTCCCGCTTGGTGAGGGCGGCATTCTACCGTTGCGCCGCGGCGGACGGCAAACACGCAGGTCACAGACCCGGCCGCGAGCCGGCGAACCCGCGCCGCGGTACGCCTAGTCGCTATCCCGCATGATCGGCCACGCCGCCCTGAGGTATTCGATCATCGACCAAAGCGTGAGCGCCGCCGCGAGGTACAGCAGCACCTCACCGATCGCGTAGACGCCGATCCTGAAGATCGGCTCGCGATAGAGCATCAGGGAAATGCCGATGATCTGAAAGGTCGTCTTCCATTTGCCGAAGTAGTTCACGGCCACGTGTGCGCGCTGGCCGAGCTGCGACATCCACTCGCGCAGCGCGGACACCGTGATCTCGCGGCCGATGATCACCGCCGCGACGACCGCGAGCGTGATCGACGGATCGCGGCCGAGGTCGAAGTGCACGTTGTAGGCGATGTCGCCGGCGCGCGACTGCACGAGCACGACGAGCGCGGCCGCGACGATCAGCTTGTCCGCCACGGGATCGAGGAACGCGCCGAAGTTCGACGTCTGACCGAGCCGGCGCGCGAGATACCCGTCGAGCAAGTCCGTGATGCCCGCGAGGCCGAACAGCAGCCCGGCCGCGGGCCGCGCCCACGTGACGGGCAGATAGAACACGATCACGACGAGCGGAATCGCGAGAATTCGGAACCAAGTGAGGGCGTTCGGTACGTTGAACCGCATGCGCCCGCTCAACCCTGCTCAATCGGCATGAAATTGCTCATAAATCGACTCGGCGAGCTGGCGCGAGATTCCCTTCACGCGCATGAGGTCGTCGACGCCCGCGCGCGTGACGGCCTGCAGTCCTCCGAACTGCCGGAGCAGCTCGCGCCGGCGCTTCGGGCCGAGGCCGCGGATGTCCTCGAGCGGCGAGCGCGTGCGCGCCTTCTGCCGGCGCGCGCGGTGCCCCGTGATCGCGAACCGGTGCGCTTCGTCGCGTATCTGCTGGATCAAGTGTAATGCGGGCGAGCTGGCGGGCAAATGCAGCGGCAGCTCGCGCTCCGGCAGGTACAAGCTCTCGCGCCCGGGCTTGCGGTCCTGACCCTTCGCGACGCCGACGACGCGCGGGCCTTGGATCTGCAGCTCGCGTGAGCACTTCGATGGCCTGCGCGAGCTGGCCCGGCCCGCCGTCGATGAGCAGCACGTCCGGCATCGGGACCTCGCCCTGCTTCACGCGCGCGTAGCGGCGCGTGAGCACCTGATTCATCGCGCCGTAGTCGTCGCCCGCGGCGACGCCTTCGATGTTGAAGCGCCGGTAGTCGGACTTGAGCGGCCCTTCCGAGCCGAACACGACGCACGACGCGACCGTCGCCTCGCCGCCCGTGTGGCTGATGTCGAAGCACTCGAGCCGGCTCGGCGGCTCCGCGAGATCGAGCGCCTTCGCGAGCGCCTCGAGCTGCCCCTGGTACGACGCGCTCGCCTGATAGCGGAGCTCCGCGCCGTGGCGCGCGTTCGTGACGGCCATCTCGACCCAGCGCGCGCGGTCGCCGCGCACGCGCGACTTGATCGCGACCTTGTGCCCGGACTGCGCGCTGAGCATCTCCGCGAGCGCGGCGGCCTCGGGCACCGAGCGGCTCACGAGAATCTCCTTCGGCGCCTCGCGCCCGCCGTAGTACTGGAGCAGGAACGCGCGAATGATCACGTCGTCCTCCGCCCCACCCTTCGCGACCTTCGGAAAGTAGTTGCGGCTGCCGAGCGAGCGGCCGCCCCTGAAGAACATGATCGCGACGCACGGGATGCCGTGATCCTCGGCGAGGCCCACCGCGTCGAAGTCGCCGCGTCGTGCGCGCCATGAGCTGCTGCGACTGCACGTTCTTGAGCTTCGCGAGCTGGTCGCGATACTGCGCCGCGCGCTCGAAGTTCAGCGCCGCGGACGCCTGCTCCATGGTCTCACTGAGCTTTTGCGTCACCACGTCGCTTTGCCCCTGCAGGAACAGCACGGCGTGCTCGAGATCGCGCGCGTAGTCCTCCTCCGAGATGAACCCGACGCACGGCGCCGTGCAGCGCTCGATCTGGTGCTGCAGGCACGGGCGGCTGCGGTTCGCGAAATAGCTGTCCTCGCACTGGCGGAGCTGGAACAGCTTCTGCAGCTGGTTGAGCGTCTCGCGCACCGAGCCCGCGCTTGGATACGGCCCGAATAGCTTCGCCTTGCTCGTGCGCGGGCCGCGATAGAACGACAGCCGCGGAAACTTGTGGCTCGTGTCGAGATGGATGTACGGATAGCTCTTGTCGTCGCGCAGCACCACGTTGAATCGCGGGCGGTGCTGCTTGATCAGGTTGTACTCGAGCATCAGCGCTTCGACTTCGGTGCGCGTGACCGTGACCTCGACGCCCGCGACCGAGCGCACCATCGCGTAGGTCTTGCCGTCGTGCGCGCGGCTACCCTGAAAATAGCTCGCGACGCGGCGGCGCAGGTCGCGCGCCTTGCCCACGTAGATCACGTTGCCGCCCGAGTCGAGCATGCGGTAGACGCCGGGCTTGTGCGTCAGGTGACGGATGACGGAATCGGGATCGAAGCCGACGGCGACCGGGAGATCGGCGTCCTCGCGATCCTCCGCGTCGTCGGCCTCTTCGGCCTCGTCCGCGTCTCCTGCCTCGACCTCGCTCTCGAGGCGCTCGGCCTCGAGCACGTCGTCGGCCCCGGGCTCGTCGACCACGGGCTCGTCGAGCCCAGCCGGCGGACCGTCGATCGCGGGTTGTTTCGCTTCCGAGCTCATCGCTTCATTCGTCTTTGGATCATTCGTCCGCCAGCGCGCGCGCGTTCGCCACGACGGCTGTGAACATCTCGGCCGTCAAACGCCGCGTCTGCGTGTTGTAACGGCTGCAGTGATACGAGTCGACCAAGACCGGGCCGTCCGGCACGCGGTGCACGCGGCCGTGCACGAACGGATATACATTGAGCTTGAGGCCCAGCGCCCGCAACACGCCGCGGTGCGCGATCGCGCCGAGCGCGAGAATCGCCTTCGGACGCTTCATCTCCGCGAGCTCCGCCGCGAGGTAGCCGTTGCAGGTGTCGATCTCGGCGGGCGTGGGCTTGTTCGCGGGCGGCAGGCATTTGACGGCGTTGGTGATGCGGCAGTTCCGCAACTCGAGGCCGTCACCGCGCGCGAGCGACGCGGGCCGCGTCGCAAGGCCCGCCGCGTGCAGCGTCTGGTAGAGAAGGATGCCCGCGTGATCGCCCGTGAACGGCCGGCCCGTCGCGTTCGCGCCATGGGCACCCGGCGCGAGGCCGACGATGAGCAGCCGCGCGCCCGGGTCGCCGAACGGCGGCACCGGCAGGTTGTAGTAGTCGGGGTGGCCAGCGCGCATCCCGCGAAGATGCGCCGCGAGCCGCGGGCAGCGCGTGCAGCTCGCGTCGAACACGGCGGCGGGCCAGTCGCGCTCGGCCGCACCAGCGCCCGACTTGTTGGCCGAGTCGGGGGCGGGCCCGGCCGTGGCGCGCGGGGATCGGTCGGATCGACCCATCGAGTGCTCAGTCGTGCGTGCGCAGGCGCCCGCCGAGCAGCATCGCGATCTCCATGGCCTGCTCGTAGTTCAGCCGCGGATCGACGGTGGACTTGTACGCGCGCGCGAGATCGGACTCCTTGAGCCCGCGCGCGCCGCCGATGCACTCGGTGACGTTGTCGCCGGTGAGCTCGAGGTGCACGCCGCCCAAGTAGCTGCCCTGCTCCTGGTGGATTCGGAATGCCGAACGCAGCTCCGCGCGAATGTTGTCGAAGCGCCGGGTCTTCACGCCCTCGGCCGTCGTCTCGGTGTTGCCGTGCATCGGATCGCAGACCCAGAGCACGCGCGAGCCCGTCGCACGCACCGCGCGGATCACGCGCGGCAAGTGCGCGTCGATGTTCTTCGCGCCGAAGCGCGTGATGAACGTGAGCCGGCCCGGCTCGTTGTTGGGATTCAGAACGTGAACGAGCTGCTGAAGATGCTCGTCCGACACCGCCGTGCCGATCTTGATCGCGACTGGATTAGCGATGCCGCGGAAGTACTCGACGTGCGCGCCCGTGAGATCCGCCGTGCGCATGCCGATCCACGGATAGTGGGTCGTGAGGTTGTACCAGCGCTGCCGGTGCGGCAGGAAACGCGTCTGCGCTTGCTCGTACGGCAAGTGAAGCCCTTCGTGCGAAGCGTAGAACTCGACGCGATGCGTGCGGTGCATCGGCTCGCCGCTGATCGTCTCGAAGAACTCCAGCGAGTCCGACACGGACTTCACGAGCTTGTGATATTCGTCCGCGAGCGCGGATTCGCTGACGAACCGCAGATCCCAGTTCTCCGGATGGTGCAGATCCGCGAAGCCGCCGTCGATCAGCGAGCGCACGAAATTCAGCGTGAGCGCCGCGCGCTCGTAGCCGCGCAGCATCAGCGCGGGATCCGGCTCGCGGTCCGCGGCCGTGAACGGCATGCGGTTGATGATGTCGCCGCGGTAGCTCGGCAGTGATACGCCTGCCTTGGTCTCGAAGTCCGCGCTGCGCGGCTTCGCGTACTGCCCCGCCATGCGGCCGACGCGGATGATCGGCTTCTTGAGCCCGACGAGCATCACGAGCGACATCTGCAGCAGGATCTTCAGCTTCTGCACGATGTTGTCGGACGTGCATTCCTCGAACGTCTCGGCGCAGTCCCCGCCTTGCAGCAGGAACGCCTCGCCGCGCTGCGCGGCCGCGAGCTCGCCCTTGAGTTTCTCGATCTCCCAGGTGGTGACGAGCGGCGGCAGCTGGCTCAGCTGCGCGACGGCGGTGTCGAGCGCCGCGCGGTCGCCGTACACGGGCTGCTGCGCGGCCAGCCGGGCTTGCCAGCTCGCCGGATGCCAGTCGGTCGAAGGGCGCGCTTGGGTCATAGCGGTACGTCACGTCGAAAACGTCCGCGCACTATACTGCACCCGGCCCGCTTCTACGCGCCCAAGCAATCGCGAGCAGCCCTATGTATCGGCAGCTTTCATGCCTGTCGCTGGTCATCTGCTCGGCAGCGGCACTCGCGTGCAACGACGGCGCCGATACGGACGAAGACGGCCTCTGCGACGTCTGGGAGACCTCCGGTATTCGCCTGCAGGACGGCACGCTCGTCGCGCGCGACGACGTCTTCGATCTCGATGGGGACCGGCGCCTCTCCCCGCACGAAGAACCCGACCCGTCGGTCAAGGACCTCTACGTGGAGCTCGACGCGATGCGAGGCCTCGCGGTGCGCTCGCGTGCTCTGAACACGGTCGCCACCGCATTCGCGAATGCGCCGCTCGAGCACGGCATTCGTCTGCACGTCCAAACCGGCGAGATCATTCCGCGGTCGGCGACCATCGACTTCGCGCCGGACCTGCGTGACGCGCCCGATCACGCCAGCGGCTTTCGCTCGATCAAGACGGAGTTTTTCGGCTCGGCGGCCGCGCGTGCGCGCGCCGACTGGCCGTCGGTTCAAGAGGCGCGGCGCATGGTGTTCCGCTACGCGCTCGCGGCCGATGAAGTCCGCACCCGCGAAGGCACTCCCGACGGCACGGCCGAGCAACAGGGCGACGACTTCGTGGTCGCCGTCGGCACGTTGCACCGCAAGCAGCGCGCGAAATCCGTGATGATCCGGGCGGGCAGGCGCGCTCCGCTGCCGGTGTTCGACGCGGACTCGATGGAGGCCGCCGCGTTCATGCACGAGCTAGGACACACGCTCGGGCTCGATCACGGCGGCGGCGACGCCGTAAACTGCAAGCCGAACTACTTGAGCGTGATGAATTACCTCTACGTTCACTACGCGTCGCTCGCAGCCGGCAGCACGCGGGACGCCCTCGGTCGCGCGGTTGTCGTGCCGGTCGACTACTCGCACGAGAAGCTCGCCGATCTCGACGAGAAAGCGCTGCGCGAAAACCTGACGCTTAGCGACATTGCGAGCGGCGCGGGATGGAACGCTTGGCTCCGCGGACGAGCGATCGTGTTTCCGAACCTCGCGGTCGTCGAAGCGCCAAAACCGCACTTCGCGCCCGCCGCCGACGCGCGTGGAATCGACTGGAACCTCGACGGCGACTTCGACGACGTGGTCGAGCAAGATCTGAATGCCCTCGAGGGGACGCTCGTCGCGGCCTGCCGCGCGCCGGCCGGAGGGGCGCCGAGCTCGGAAAAGCTCACGAGCTTCGACGACTGGCGCGCGGTCGCGCGCGGCCTCGCCGTGCGCGAATGGGGCGTGCGCTAGCCCGCCCCGCCGGCGCTCGTCAGCGCTGCGTGCCAAGCCTGCTCGAGGCGCTTCGGAGAAACGGGCCGCGACGTTCCGAGCTGCTGCGCGAACAACGACACGCGCAGCTCCTCGAGCAGCCAACGGTACTCGACCACGGCCGCGGGCCAGGGCCAACCGTCCGGCCACTCGGCCTGCCACCGCTCGAGCGGAGCGGCGGCGGCGGCCACCTGCGCTGCGAGCGCCGCGTCACGCCGGTCGCCGCGCTTCTCCCAGCGGACGCGCGCGGCGCGCAGGTAACGCGGCAGATGCCTGCGCGACTCGGGCGGCGTCGCGCTCAGAAAATACGCGCCGACGAGCGCACCGAGCTGGGCCGCAATCTCGTCGCGCACGCGCGGCTGCGCGCCCTTGCCCGACGCAGCGTCGAGGTCGCGGCGTAGGTCGCGAAACGCAGCAAGCACCTCCTGCAGCAAAGCGCGTAGCGCGTCCGCTTTGCCGACGAGCTGCGCGCGCCCTGCGTCGAGCACCGCCGCGAATTCGGCCCGCGTTCGGATCGGTGGCACGAGCGCAAACGCCTCGTCCGCGCTCGCAAGCACGAGGTCGTCGACGAGCGCGTCGCTCGTGCCAATGCCGTGATACGCGAGGAGCAGCGCACGATCCTTCAGGGCTCGCTCGCGCACGAGCGAGACCTGCTGCGGCACGTTCTTGAGCAGCAGCCGGCGCACGCCGCGCCGGTGCTGCTCCACGGCACCCGGTCCCGGCGGCAGCAGCCGCAGGTCGACGCGGCCTTGCACGTCGAGCAGACTCGGATAGAGCTGCACCTCGCGCGCCGCTTGCTTGAGCGCGACGGTAGCGGGCAGATCCTCGAAGTCCCAATGCGCGACGTTCGCGCGTGTGAACGCTTCGCCGCCGCCGCTCGCCGCACGTACGCCGCCCGCGTCGAGCCACTCGCGCTGCAGCGCGCGGAGGTCGCGGCCCGCGGCGAGCACGCGGCCCGCCGCATCGTGCACCTCGATCCGCATCGCGAGGTGCGGCTCGAGCGCACGCTCGTCGAGCAGCGCGGCGTCGAGCGCCACGCGCCCGACCTTCCTGATCGAGCCGTCCGCGAGCGCCTCGCGCAGCGCGCCCACGAGCGACTGCCGGCCGCGGCGCGGCTCGAGCTTCGCGAGCAGCTCGGCGGCGGTGGTCGGCAGCGGCACGAGCGGCCGGCGCAGCTCCTTCGGCAGCGCGCGCAGCAGCGCCGTCACCTTCTCGCCGAGCCAGCCCGGCACGAGCCAGTCGACCTGCTCGGGCCGCACCGCACCGAGCAGCGTCCGCGGCACCTCGAGCGTGAGGCCGTCGTTCTCCCCGCCCGGCTCGAAGCGGTAGCGCAGCGGCAGCTTCTGTCCCGCGACCTCGAGCTCGTGCGGGAAGCGCTCGTCGGTGAGCTCGGCGGGATCGCGGCTCGCGACGTCGCCGGCCGTCATTCGCAGTGAGCGATCGTTTTGCGCCGTCGCGCACCACGTCGCGAGCGTCGCCCGGTCGTGGATGCCGGCCGGCAGGCGCGCGTCGTAGAACGCCGCGACGCCGGGCTCGCCGATGTAGAGGTCGCGCTTGCGCAGGCGTGCCTCCCAGTCGAGCACTTCGCTGCGTAGCTTGCGGTTATGCGTCAGAAACTCGGGCTCGACCACTTTCGCGCCTGCGTTGCCCGAGCCGACGGCAGCTGCGCCGCTCGCGGCGTGCGGACCGGTCGCGCCGGCCACGGCCTCCACAACGGCGGGCGGGCTCAGCGCATCGGCCGCGAGCGCGTCGGCGAGGAAGATCCGCCGCGCCTCCTTCGGATCCACGCGGCCGAAGTCGATGCGCTTCTCGCTGCCGAGCGTGAGCCCGAACAGCGTGATCACCTCGCGCGCCGTGACCTGGCCGCGCTCGCGATCCCAGAGCGGATCGTCGTACTCGAACTTCACGAGGTGCTTCGCGACGTGCAGCGCCCAGCGCGGGTTCACCTGCGCGACGGTCCTGAGGTACGTCCGCTCGGTCGCGATCCGCTCCGCCGCGACGAGCCACCGCGGCCGCTTCTTCGCGAGCGGCGTACCCGGGAACAGCTGCGCGCGCACGTCGCGCATGCCGCGATACGTCGTCCCTTCCTCGTGCTCCGCGATGAAGTCGACGAACGCCGCGAGCACGGCCTGATGCACCGCGCGATAGTCCGCGTCGTCGTGCTTCGTGCGCCAGCCGAGCGTCTGCACGAGCTCGTGGAGCTGACCGTGCACGTCGTGCCATTCGCGCAGTCGCGCCACCGAGAGGTAATTCACCTTGCACCACTGCCGCAGCGCGCGCTCGCCGCCGCGCCGCTCGCGGCGGTACGCGTGCCAGATGTTCAGATACGTCGTGAAGTCCGAGCGCGGGTCCGCTTGCTCCTCGTGCTTGCGGCGCGCGGTGTCGGGGTCGACGCTCGTCTCGCGCGGGTCGACGACGCTGAGCGCGGCCGCGATCACGAGCGCTTCTTTCAGCGCGCCATTGCGATTCGCGACCACGAGCAGACGCGCGACGCGCGGATCGACCGGCAGCCGCGCCATGAGCTCGCCGTCGGGCGTGAGCTTCTTGTCGGCGTCGGTGGCGCCGAGAAGATAAAGGAGTTGATACGCGTCGCTCACGGCCTTCGCCGGCGGCGCGTCGATGAACGGGAACTCCTCGACGGGGCCGAGCCTCAGCGACTCGAGCTTCAGCAGCACGCCAGCGAGCCCGGTGCGCAGGATCTCGGGCTCCGTGAACTCGGGCCGCTCGTTGAAATCCTCCTCGTCGTAGAGCCGCACGCAGACGCCGGGCGCGAGCCGGCCGCAGCGGCCCGCGCGCTGCACCGCGTTCGCGCGCGCGATCTCCTCGACGCCGAGGCTCTGCACGCGATGGCGCGCGCCGTAGCGGCTCACGCGCGCGAGACCCGAATCGATCACGTAGCGGATCCGCGGCACGGTAAGCGACGTCTCCGCGATATTCGTCGCGAGCACGATCCGCGGCGCCTTGCCGGGTTGCAGGATCTTGCGCTGGCGCGCGCTCGTGAGCCGCGCGTAGAGCGGCAGCAGCTCCCAGCCTTTCGGCCCGAACCGCGCAAGCGAGTGCTCGGCGTCGCGGATCCAACGCTCGCCAGGCAGGAACACGAGCATGTCGCGGATCGGCGAGTCGATCTTTTCCGCCGCGAGCTCGTTCACGGCCGCCGTCACCGCGCCCGCGAGGTCGAAGTCGTCGGCCGGCGGCCGATAGCGCACCTCGACCGGGAAGCTGCGCCCCTCGACGCGCACGATGGGCGCGTCGCCGAAGTGCCGCGCGAAGCGCTCGGGGTCGATCGTCGCGGACGTGATGATCACCTTGAGGTCGGGCCGCGCGCGCTCGAGCCGGTGCAGATACCCCAGGATGAAGTCGATGTTGAGGCTGCGCTCGTGCGCCTCGTCGATGATCAGCGTGTCGTACTTCGCGAGCCGCCGGTCGCCGCGGATCTCGTTCAACAGGATGCCGTCGGTCATCACCTTGATGAGCGCGTTCGGACCCGTCTGATCCGTGAACCGCACCTCGAGACCGACGGCCTCGCCGAGCCTCACCTCGAGCTCTTCCGCGAGCCGCGCGGCGACCGCCTGCGCCGCGATCCGGCGCGGTTGCGTGTGGCCGATCATGCCGTTCACGCCGCGGCCCGCCTCGAGGCAAATCTTCGGAAGCTGCGTGGTCTTGCCGCTGCCCGTGTCGCCGCACACGACGATCACTCGATGCTTCGCGAGCGCCGCAAGGATCTCGTCCTTCGCGGCCGTGATCGGCAGCTCGTCGGGATATTTAAGCGTGTAGCGCGTCGCGGACGATTTCGGGCTCAACGGGCAACTCCTCGGCGCGCCGATGCGTAGTTTATCGGATTAGCGCCGCGCGCCGGAGGCGGCAGCGGACGAGGCGACTCTCAGCCGAGCGCGCCGAGCACGAACAGCAGGCTCACGAAGATCGCTAGCACCGTCGCCGCCGCGAACAACAAGAACACCAACCGCACGAGCGCGCCGAGCCGCGACAGACCGTACGCGCCGCGCAGCTGCAGGTACATATGGATCGGCGGGATTACCTGCAGAACGATCGTGACGATCCAGGCACTGACGTGCATCGTCCTGAGCAGCGAAGCCGCGATCACGAGCAGCATCATGAAGCTGATCGAGTACGTGACGAACACCGCGTGGTCGTAGGCGAAGATGTCGCGGCGCCAGAAGAACAATAGCCACATGAACGGAATACTGAGCGGCACGAGCGCCCACGAATACTTGTAGCCGTTCGTCTTGAGCTTGTAGCTCGTTAGGCTTGGATTGTCGGTGAGATCGCGGAAGGTGCGCGCGAAGAAGCCTCCGGCTTCCTGCTTCGCGGCGGCCGCGGCGGCCGCGGGCGCCTGCGCGGCTGCCACGAGCGCGTCGATGTTGGCTTCGTCGCCTCCCACGATCGCTTCGAGCACGCCGCGCGAAATTCGCAGCTCGGCGAGCTCGGCTTCAGTTTGGCGTCTCTCTTCCGCCGTCAGCTCGGCGTCGCGGAGCCTCGCCTCGACCACCTCGATCTCGCGATTCGTCTCCTCGAGCGCGACGCGCTCGCCGCCGGCGACCTCCTCGACCGCGTCGGTCGCCGATTTTGGCGCCGCCCGTGAACGAGAACACGGCGTACATCAGGAACACGGTGAACAAGTACAGCGCCATCGGCGAGATGAACTTCGCGCGCTCGCCGTCGATGTACCTGCGCGTGAGTCGGCCCGGATGCAGCGCGAGCTCCGGCAGCGTTCGCCAGAGCCGGCCCTCGAAGTGCAGCACCGAGTGCGAGAAGTCGTGCCAGAAGGAACTGAAGCTGCGGTGGATGTGCGCCGGCTGGCCGCATGCCGAACAGTAGGCGCCGTGGAGCGGCGAGCCGCAATTCAAGCACGAGCCGTGCGGTTTCTCATGACCGGGCCGCGAAGCGGCCGGGCGCGCGCCGTCAACTGCCGCTGCGACAATGGCGCCAGTGGCCACATCGGCCGCCGCTTCGATCCCCTCCGTCATGGCGACGGGAGGCTACCGCACTACGAGCGGTTAGGCGAGAGCTCAACGCTCACAGCGCGCCCGCGCGCGCGAGCTCGATCCGCACCTCGGCGCCGCCGAGCTCCGAGCGGCCGGCTGTGAGCGTGCCGCGATACAGCTCCACCGTCTCGCGGACCACGGCGAGCCCGATGCCCTGCCCCGGCACGGACTCGTCGGCGCGCTTGCCGCGCTCGCCGAGCGACGCGGCGAGCTCCGGCGAAATGCCGCCGCCGTCGTCGCCGACGCGCAGCTCGAGCCGGTCGGGATTCGAGCGCGCGGCTACGTGCACGCGGCTCTTGCAGTACTTGTACGCGTTGTCCATCACGTTACCGAGGATCTCGGTGAGATCGCCGGGATCGCCGCGGAACACGGCGCCGGGCGCGAGCTCGAGCGTGCACGCGACGCGTTTGTCGCGATACACCTTGTCGAGCGTGAGCTTCAGATCCTCGACCACGGGCGCGACCGCGACGGGCTCCGTGCCGAGGCCCGTCGCGCCGCTCGCGCGCGCGCGTCTGAGCTGGTACGACACGCGCTGGTCCATGCGCTCGAGCTCGTGATTGAGCGCATCGAGTTGAGGGTCTTGTGCGCGCCGCGCGTCGGGCGCGCGCGGCCGCAGCTCCGCGAGCAGCGTGCGCATCGCTGCGAGCGGCGTCTTCAAGCTGTGCGCGAGATCGTCGAGCGTGTGCCGGTAGCGCTCGAGCCGCCGGCGCTCCGTCTCGATCAGCGCGTTCAAGTTCGCCGCGAGCCCCACGAGCTCGGACGGATAGCGCCCCGTGAGGCTCACGCGCTCGCCCGCCTCCACTTCGCGCACCTGGCGCTCGAGCCGGCGCAGCGGCAGCAGCAGGAACGTGAGCATGCTGCCGATCACGATCATCATCGTGACCGTCACTCCGCCGAACCAGCCGATGAGGTTGTTCCTAAAGCTGCGCTGGCGCTCGTCGTAGGGCTCGAGAGACACCGCGATAGCGACGCTGTACGGCGCCGCGCGGCCGTCGCCGAACTCCCAAGTGATACCCATGATCAGCGACTCGAGCGGCGGAAACCCCGGCACGTCGATCTTCGCGTAATGCTGCTGGCCCGGCGCGGGCAGCTCGTCGACGGGGAAATCGCGGCCGAGGAGCGACAGCGATTGCCAGAGCACGCGGCCGTTGCCGTCGAACAGCGCGCCAAAGAGACCCGAGTTCGCGACCGCGAACTGCTTGTCGATCGCCTCGGCCGGCAGCGTGAGGTCGTCGTCCGGGCCCTGCTCCGCGACGGCGATGAGCCCGAGCACCTGCACCTCGAGCAGCTCGACGAGCGCGCGATCGTTGGTATTGCGAAACGCGATGTCGAGGCCCGCGATCGTGATCGCGAACAGCACGACGAGCGCGACGCTCACCCACAGAACGACGCGCGCACGAAGAGAACGAACGAGGGCCATGCGTCAGAAGACTGACACGAATCAGGCGGGATCGGGAGCCCCGCGCGCCACCGCGAGGCGATAGCCTCGCCCGCGGAGCGTCTCGATCGGCCTGTACTCCGATTCCGGATCGAGCTTCTTGCGCAGCCGCCCGATGAACACCTCGATCACGTTGCTGTCGCGCTCGAAGTCCTCTTCATAGAGCGCCTCGGTGATCTGCGTCTTCGACAGCACCTCGCCCGCATGCAGCATCAGGTACTCGAGCAGCTTGTACTCGAAGCTCGTCAATTCGAGCTTCTGCCCTTCGACCTTCACTTCCTGCGTGCGCGTGTCGAGGTTGATCGGCCCGCACACGAGCTCCGACTGCGCCCAACCGCTCGCGCGCCTGAGCAGCGCGTCGACGCGCGCGAGCAGCTCCTCGACGTGGAAGGGTTTCACGACGTAGTCGTCGGCGCCGAGCTTCAGCGCTTCGACTTTGTCCTGCCAACGGTCGCGCGCCGTCAGCACGAGGATCGGATACGCCTTGCCGTCCGCGCGCACTTGCTTGATGAGCTCGACGCCCGACACCGTCGGCAGGCCGAGGTCCACGATCGCGAGGTCGATCGGATACTCCTGCGCGTAGTAGAGGCCTTCGCGGCCGTCCTCCGCGCGATCCACCGCGTAACCCGCCTTCTCGAGCTGGGTCGCGAGGGATTGATTCAAACTTTGATCGTCTTCGACGAGCAGAACACGCATGGCGAACGTCCCTTTCGGCTAGCGGTCAGTCAAATGGAACACGAGCGATTGATCACGACGGGAGGATCACGACTTGGCCGCAACGCGTCACATGACCGCGCCGGTCTCCGCGTCGACACGCACCGTGCGCACACGGCCGTCGTCGCCGAGGATGCGGATCTCGTGAATCGTCCGGCCGCCCTGCTGCACGGTCTCGGCGCGCACGACGCGGCCGCGGAACCGGCTCTGCGCTATCGAAGTAGCCTGCGCGAGCGACAAGCTCCCGCGCTGCGCGACGAACGCCGTCGGCGGCTCCTCCGGCGCGGACGCCGCACCCGTTGCGGGGGACGGTTGCGCTTGCGTGGTCATCGGCTGCGCCGCGTCGCCCAGCGCCTGTGCCGTGGCACCGAGCGGCTGCGCCGTCGCGTCCAGCCGCTCCGCCGTGGCGCCCAGCGGTTGTGCTGTGGCGCTCAACGACGTCATGGCGAGTGCGACGGCGGCGCACAGCGAGCTCTTGACCTTGTTCACCGAGAGTTTGATCACTGTCGTCGTCCCGAGAGGGCGCGCGAGAAGGTAGCCCATTCGCATGCCCGCACAGCTTGGATTCCAGTACCGAGCGCGTCAAGGAAACGCGTCGCGCGGCAGTCGCCAATCGAGCGGCCAAAAAATGGGCGGGCCTTATGCCCGCCCAACGCTAGAAGCCCATCCAGACCATCCTTGATCAAACCTTCCCTGGGCGAAGCTTCCTTCGGCGCAAATTTTCGGGCCGCGCTCAATACCGGACTCGATACGCGCCGTAGTCGACCGGACGCACGTCCACCGCGAGGCGCACGCGATCGCCCGGAGGCGTCGCCGTCTGCATCGTGTACGTGCGGCCCTGGTAGGCGTACGTGACGAGATACCCGTCGATACGCTCCTCGGTCACGCGCTCGTTCACCATCTCGCAGCGCTGCACCGTCACGTCGCGCGTCTGATAGCTACCCGCGCCGATGCGCACAGCGCGCTCGTGCGCGACCGCCGCACCCGCCGCGGCACCGATCAACGTCAGCGCATCCTGGCCGCTGCCGCCGCCGAACTGCCGGCCGATCGCGGCACCGATCACACCGCCCGCGGCGGTCTGACCCGCGACACCGAACACCGGCGACCCCGGCGACCGCTGCGTCTGCACTTCGTTCCAGCACTCCTCGTGCGGACGATTGACCGTCACGTAGCGCACCATGGGATCGACGTCGACGACCCGCGCGTAGACGTACTCCGTCGCGGCGGCCCGGTGGCCATACGCATTGCCGCGGCCGTGGTCGGCGAGCGCCGGGGCCGTGACCGCAATGCTCGCGATCGCACCCAACACCGAAGCAGTCGTTGAAATCCTGGCACCCATGACACCGTCTCCTTGTTTCGATCCGACCCCGTCCCTTGGGATCGTGGGGCGCAGATTACGGGCGGGGCGCTGAATCAAACCTGAACGTCGAAACGCAGGCGTGGCGCGGGTTTGCGGGCGGCAGACGAGTGGCGCGGTGGCGCGGCGGCCGCGGCGGCGCCTCAGCGCGTCGCCGACTTCGCGGCTTGCCACAAGCGCTCGAGCGCCGCCGCGTCGTGCCGAGACCAATCGCCGCCGTCGCGCTGCACCTGCGCCTCGACATGATCGAAGCGCTTCTCGAAGCGCGCGTTCGCGCCGCGCACGCATGCCTCGGGGTCGAGATCGAGGTGGCGGCACAGGTTCGCGACGGTGAACAGCAGGTCGCCGATCTCAGCCGCGACGGCGGCATCGGCGGCGGCGCCGAAGCCGGCGGCCTGCGCGGCAGGTGCGGTGCCGCGGCCGAGCGAATGCGCTTCGCCGGCGACTGCGAGCGCCGCGTCGAGCTCCGCGATCTCCTCGCTGAGCTTCGCGCGCACGCCCGCGACGTTCGGCCAATCGAACCCGACCGTCGCCGCGCGCTTGCCGAGCTTCGCGGCGCGGCTCAGGCCCGGCAGCGCGACCGGCACGTCCGCGAGCACGCGGGTCTCGCCGGCCGCGCCGCGCTCGTCGCGCTTGATCTCTTCCCAGACCCGGCTCTGCTCGGCCGCGTCGTCGACGGGCTCACCGCCGAACACGTGCGGGTGGCGGCGCAGCAGCTTGTCGCAGATGCCGTGGACCACGTCGCCGAAGTCGAAGAGCTCGCGCTCCTCCGCCATCCGTGCGTGGAAGACGGTCTGGAACAACAGGTCGCCGAGCTCCCCTTCGAGCTCCGCGAGCGCGCCGCGCTCGATCGTGTCGGCGACTTCGTACGCCTCTTCGATCGTATAAGGCGCGATCGTCGCGAACGTCTGCTCCTGGTCCCACGGGCAGCCGCCGGCTGGGGCGCGGAGCGTCGCCATGATCTCGAGTAATTTCTCGATACCGTGTCTATCGCTATGTTTTGTCATGGGCTATGAGGTCCCTGAAGCTCACGAGAATCGCGGCCGTCGCGCCCCAGATCCGGTAGCCGCCGTGGTGCAGCTCGAAGGTTCGGAAGCGCGTGCCGAGCCGCTCGCCGTAGGTCGCAAAGATGTTCGCCGGGTCGAGCACGAGCTCGAGCGGCACCTCGAATACGCTCGCGACCTCGGTCGGGTCCGGCGACGCGACGAACGACCTGCCCGCGACGTAGCCGACGACGGGCGTGATCGAGAACCCCGTGCCCGTCAGCAGCTCGTCGAGCGAGCCGAGCACCTCGACGTCGGCCGGGTGCAGGCCGATCTCCTCGTGCGCCTCGCGCAATGCAGCGTCGACGACGGTTTCGCCCGCATGCGCGAGCCGGCCGCCGGGGAAACTGATCTGGCCCGCGTGATCCTTGAGGTGCGCTGCGCGTTCGGTGAATAGCAGCGTGAGCCCTTGCGGCCGGTCGAGCAGCGCGACGAGCACGGACGCGGCGCGGCCGGGCTGCTCGAGCACGGCGCGCAGCGCCGGCGACATCGGCCCGTCGACGTTCGCGAGAATCCGCTCGCGCGGGTCGTGCGCCGAGCGCGGCGCCGCCACGAGGCGGCGGATCGCATCGAGAGACGGAACGCGACTAGTCACGCACGCTCAACCGCCCGGCGAGCCGCCCTTGATGCCACCCTTCGTGAGCTCGAGCGGATCGAGCAGTTTCGCCAGCTCCTTGGCACTGAGGTCGGTCTCCTTCTCTGCGACTTCGCGGATCGGCTTTCCTTCTTTATAGGCCTTCTTCGCGACGGCCGCGCCCTTCTCGTAGCCGATCACGGGATTCAGCGCCGTCACGAGGATCGGATTGCGCTCGAGCGCGTCGTCGAGCCGCTCCTTGTTGACGGTGAAGCCGGCGATCGCGGAATCCGCGAGCACGCGCGACGCGTTCGCGAGCAGCTCGATGCTCTGCAGCAAGTTCAGCGCGATCACCGGCAGCATCACGTTGAGCTGGAAGTTGCCGGACTGGCCCGCGATCGTAATCGTCGAGTCGTTGCCGATGACTTGCGCCGCGACCATGGCGACGGCCTCGGGGATCACGGGATTCACCTTGCCCGGCATGATTGAGCTTCCGGGCTGCAGCGCCGGCAGCGCGATCTCGCCGAGCCCCGCGAGCGGGCCGCTGTTCATCCAGCGCAGGTCGTTCGCGATCTTCATCAGCGACACGGCCGTCGTCTTGAGCAAACCGGACACTTCGACCGCCGTGTCCTGCGAGCTCATCGCCTCGAAGTAATTGTCGAGCGTGTGGAAGCCGACGCCCGTCTTCTTCGCGAGCGCGGCCGCGAACGTGGCGCCGAACTCGGGATGCGCGTTGATGCCGGTGCCGACCGCGGTGCCGCCCTGCGCGAGGCCGGTCAAACGCGGCATCGCACCCTTGAGCCTGAAGATGTTGCTCAGGATCTGCGCGGACCAGCCGCCGAGCTCCTGGTCGAGCCGCACTGGCATCGCGTCCATCAAGTGCGTGCGGCCCGTCTTCACGATGCCTTCGACCTTCTTCGCTTTCTTGTCGATGGTCTTCTGCAAGTGCTCGAGCGCGGGCAGGAGCTTGTGCGTGATCTCGAGCGCCGCGCTCACGTGGATCGCGGACGGGATCACGTCGTTGCTGCTCTGGCTCATGTTCACGTGATCGTTCGCGTGCACGGGCTTGCCCGAGCGCTTTGGTCGCGAGCTTCGCGAGCACCTCGTTCGCATTCATGTTCGAGCTCGTGCCCGAGCCCGTCTGGAACACGTCGATCGGGAACTGCTCGCCGTGCTGGCCGCCTGCGATCTCGAGCGCGGCGCCTTGGATCGCCTTCGCGATCCCGGCCGGCAACAGCTTGAGGCTCCGGTTCGCGTCGGCAGCCGCCCACTTGATGAGCCCGAGCGCACGCACGAACGCGGGCGGCATCGGGATGCCGCTGATCGGAAAATTGTTCACGGCTCGCTGGGTCTGCGCGCCCCAGAGGGCGTTCGCCGGCACTTCGAGCTCGCCCATGCTGTCCTTCTCGACGCGAAAATCGGCCGCCATGCCTACTCCTCGGGTGGCTAGTTCATTTCAAGAAAATGGGTCCGCACCGCGCGGTCGGCGTGTATGATGCGGACTCCGAAATCTCTTGTATAGGCCGAACGAGCCCGTGGATCCCACCACGCTCACTGCGTTATCTCCGCTCGACGGACGTTACGCTCGCAAAGCTGCACCGCTTCGGCAATACCTATCCGAGTACGCGCTGATCCGCTATCGCACCCTGATCGAGGTGCGCTGGCTCCAGCATCTCGCGGACGAGCCGTCGCTCACCGAGCTCGAGCCGCTCGACTCTCCGCTGAAGGACGTGCTCAACGAGATCGTCGACAACTTCAGCGTCGAGGACGCGAAGAGCGTGAAGGCGTTCGAGGCCGTCACGAACCACGACGTCAAGGCCGTCGAGTACTACCTGCGGGACAAGCTCGAGGGCCTCGCGGGCGCGTCGAAATACCTGATCGCGTTCCTGCATTTCGCGAGCACGTCGGAGGACATCAACAACCTCTCGTACGCGCTGATGCTGCGCGACGCGCGCCAGCGCGTGCTGCTGCCCATGATGAAGCAGCTCGCGACGGAGCTGCGCGCACACGCGCACAAGCTCGCCGACGTCGCGATGCTCGCGCGCACGCACGGCCAGCCCGCGACGCCGACGACGCTCGGCAAGGAGCTCGCGAACTTCGTCTACCGGCTCCAGCGCCAAGCCGATCAGTTCGCGGCCGTCGAGATCTGCGGCAAGTTCAACGGCGCGGTCGGCAACTTCAACGCGCACGCGGTCGCGTATCCCGACGCGGACTGGCCTGCGATCACGGACCGCTTCCTCGCAGTCGCTCGGCGTCGCAGCCACGCGCTACACGACGCAGATCGAGCCGCACGATTGGATCGCCGAGTACTGCCAGGCGCTGTCGCGCTTCAACACCGTCTGCGTCGACCTGTGCCGCGACCTCTGGGGCTACATCAGCTTGGGCTACTTCCGCTCGCGGCCCGTGGCGGGCGAAGTCGGCTCGTCGACGATGCCGCACAAGGTGAACCCGATCGACTTCGAGAACGCCGAAGGCAACCTCGGCCTCGCGAACGAGGTGCTCGGCTTCCTCGCGAACAAGCTGCCGATCTCGCGCTGGCAGCGCGACCTCACCGACTCGACCGTGCTGCGCAACGCCTCCGTCGGGCTCGGCCACACGCTCGTCGCGCTCGACTCGTGCCTCAAGGGCCTGAGCAAGCTCGACGCGGACCCGGCCTTGATCGCGGCCGATCTCGAGAACCGCTGGGAAGTGCTCGCCGAGGCGATCCAGACCGTGATGCGCCGCTACGGCCTCACCAATGCCTACGAGCAGCTCAAGGACCTCACCCGGGGCCGCGAGATCAATCGCGAAACGCTTCGCGATTTCATTAACAAGCTCGACATCCCGGCCGCCGAGCGGGCGCGGCTGCTGAAGCTCGATCCCTCATCTTATATAGGGCTCGCGGAGCGGCTCGCCCGCGAGATCTGAGGCGCGAGGCGAACGCTGCGTTTCGGTCCGGCTTCGCCCCGGCGGCGGTTGCCGCATTTCGGTGCAGTTTCCAGGCGGCGGCGCGCGCGATTTCGACAGCGGCGCGGTCGATTTCGGGCGGGATCGCGGGCGACTTCGAGCGACCGGCCGCCGGCACGGCGGACCACCGTAGGCTTCCAGCGGCGCGGAAAACCGTGACTTCCCGCACAAGCGATCGGCGACCTGTTAAGTAAACTGATCCGGCAGTCGAATAACTTCGCCATGCCAGAAATAAACGAACAGGCCAAAACGCGCGGCGTCCGCAGTGTTCTCTCGACCATCGAAGACGTGCGCGCCGCGGTCGTCGAGACCACGAAGCTCGCCAGCCGCGCGCTGTCGATCTTCACGCACGATCTCGAACCTCAAATCTACGACCACGACGACTTCCTCGAGACGCTGAAGCGTTTCATCCTCGCCCGCAGCTTCGCACGCGTACGCGTGCTGATCCTCGACCCGAACCGCGTGATCAAGACCGGCAGCCGGTTCGTCACGATGGGCCGCCGGCTCAACAGCTACATCGAATTCCGCAACGTGAAGCCCGAGTACCGCACCCACCCCGAGGCGTTCTTCATCGCGGACGAGCATGCGCTCGTGTACCGCGCCCGCGCCGAGAGCTGGGCGGGCATGTCGGACACCTACGAGCCAGCCGTCACCCGCATCTACCTCAGCCGCTTCGACACGATCTGGAACGCGTGCGAGATCGAGGCCGAGCTGCGGCAGATGCAACTCTAGTCCAATACCCTCCTCCGAAAACTTCGACGAGACTTCTCGCATGACGCAGGGTATCGACGTCACAGTCGCGGCCGTGATCGAGCGCGAGGGCCGATTTCTCGTCGTCGAGGAGCACGTCGGCGGCAAGATGGTGCTGAACCAGCCGGCCGGCCACCTCGAGCCCGGCGAATCCCTGATCGAAGCCGCCGTCCGCGAAACGCTCGAGGAGACCGGCTATCAGTTCGAGCCGCAACACGTCGTCGGCATCTACCTCTGGCAGGCCGACAGCGGCACGACTTTCCTGCGCACGACGTTCTGCGGCGTGTACACGCCGCCGCCGAACGGCACCGCCGTGCGCCTCGACGAAGGCATCGTCGCGACGCACTGGCTCACCCGCGCCCAACTCCTCGGCCGCGAGAGCGACCTGCGCAGCCCGCTCGTGCTGCGCTGCCTCGACGACTACCTCGCGGGCGCGCGCCACGCGCTCGATGTGCTCACGCACGTCGAGGCGTCGCTGCCGGCGATCCGGGCGCGGCAAGCGCAGCGGTAGCGAGCGCCGATCGACTCGCACGAAACGTCCGCCTCAGCCTCCAAAGCGGTCGTTCCCAGGCTAATTTTCAGGACCGAGAGGTCCGGCATCGACCCAAAGCGGTCGTCGCGTCCCGAAACCGAAACGCCCTGAGCGATCGTGGGACGTCGCGATATCCGATGCTGCCGCCCGACCCGCGCCGCAGCGCGCGCGCGCGTGTGGCATGGCCGTTGCATCGCGTAGCGCGAAATAGGCATGGGGCGACACTCATGGATCTCCGCAGTGCGAAATCGCCGGCACGGGCGCTGGTCAGGGCCGTGTTCGACAGCGTGACGCGGGACGTCCGCTACGGCTGCCGCACGTTGCTGCGGGCCCCGCTCGGCGCCGCGACGATAATTGTGACCGTGGGGCTCGGCCTCGGGCTCGTGGCTGGCGTGTACACGATCTTGAACGCGATGATCTTTCGTGTGGACGACGTCCGTAACCCCCACGAGCTGTTCGGCATCGAGCGGCGTTCCGGATTCTTCGCGGACCCGCGCTCCGAGCGGACGATTGTCGACGGCGGTCCAGGCGCATCGCGCGGCTCGTCGCGCCTGGCGACCGCGCAGCGCCGCAGCTGCGCTCGCGTTCGCCTGTCGCGCCTCGTGCTAAGAGCTGCATGCGAAATGGTCGCTCGAGATCGGATCGCCGCGATGGCCTCGACGTGCGCGCCGCCCGGGCTGCACCCGTGCAGACCAGCGACGGGATGCACGGCCAAGTGCTGAGCGACGGCCTCCCGCGCGCGCGACGTCGGCGCGCTGCAGGTGACGGCCTACGCTGCTGGGCGTGCGCACGCCGACGTCGTCAACGCCTGGCCGTGCTCGACGAGCAGAAGCGCGCGGGGCATTCTCGAAACGGTGCGCGGCGACGGCGCTGCGCCAACTGCCGGAGCCGGATCAGGACCTCGTCGTCGCCTTCGGCGTGCTCGGCATCGACGTCGGCGCGGCCGGCGGCGCCGCGACGAGCGCACCCGCCCCGCAGCCGGACGGGATCGGCCCGGTGCTGCGCGTGGAGCCGACCCACATGGGCCGCCTTGCCGCCGCTCGCAGCGCAGCCCGCCGATGACCCCATGCTGGTTGCGCGCACGGCCGTCGTCATCGGCGTCACGCGCGACGTGGCGGGCTTTCAGATCGGCGGCATCAAGCTTGCCGGCGCCGGCGTCTACATGCCGGCGGACGCGGCTGCCGCGGGCACGGGGCTGATCACGCGCGTGCGCGGGGACACCGAGCGCGCCCGCAACGCGCTCGTTGATCGGCTGGCGGCCATCGACGCCAACATGGCCGAGGTCTCGACGCTCGATACCCTCGTGCGCACGGACACGTACATTCTCGGGATCTCGTTCTGGCTCACGCTGGTGCTCGGATCGCTGGCGCTGCTGTTGACGCTATCGGGCCTATTCAGCGTGCTCTCGTATCTCGTCGAGCAACGCACGCGCGAGATCGGTGTGCGGATGGCGCTCGGCGCGAGCGGCCGCAGCATCGGCGCGCTCGTACTCAAGCAGTCGGTTCGGCCTGTCGGCATCGGGCTTCTGATCGGTTGCACGCTCACGGTCGGGATGGGCGCCGCACTGCTCGCGACGCCCGCGGCCGAGCAGATCGGAGCGACAGTGCGGCTCTTCGATCCGATCGCGTACGCCGGCAGCCTGCTCTGTGTGATTGCGGCCTGCGCCTGCGCCGCGCTGGTTCCGGCGCTGCGCGCGGGGCGCGTGAATCCGCTCGCCTCGCTGCGGCAAGACTGACCGCTCTTCTGGGCGCGCGACCCGACGGTCCGACTCCTCGCCGCGGACGAAAATCGCTGCGCTAGCCGGCCTCGCCCTGCCCCCGCGGTAGAATTGCGCCCCATGCCGAAGCCCCTGACCATCGTCGCCCTGTCCGGCGGAGTCGACTCCGCGGTCGCCGCGCTGCTGCTCCAGCAGGCGGGCCACGACGTCCAGTGCCTGCACATGACGAACTGGGAGGACGACGGCTACTGCGACAACGCGCGCGACTTCCAGGACGCCCGCCGCGTGTGCAGCCTGCTCGGCGTGCCGCTGCATCGCGTGAACTTCGCGGGCGAGTATCGCGAGCACGTGTTCGCGCACTTCCTCGACGAGCATCGCAAGGGGCGCACGCCGAACCCCGACGTGCTCTGCAACCGCGAGATCAAGTTCGGCGTGATGCGCGCGTACGCGAAGCGCCTCGGCGCGACGCGCGATCGCGACCGGCCACTACGCGCGCGTGCGCAACGCCGCGGCCGGCGCGCCGCCCGAGCTACTCAAGGCCCGCGACGCCTCCAAGGACCAGAGCTACTTCCTGCACGCCGTCCACGCCGACGACCTGCGCGACGTGCTGTTCCCGCTCGGCGATCTGCTGAAGTCCGAAGTCCGCGACGTCGCCCGCAAGGCGGGGCTGCCCGTCGCCGAGAAGAAGGACAGCACCGGCATCTGCTTCATCGGCGAGCGGCCGTTCGCGGAATTCCTGCAGCACTACCTGCCGCCGTCGCCCGGCGCGATCCGCGACGACGGCGGCCGCGAGCGCGGCCGCCACGACGGCCTCGCCTACTACACGCTCGGCCAGCGCCACGGCCTGAACATCGGCGGCGTCGCGGACGCGGCCGAGGCCGCGTGGTACGTCGCGCGCAAGGACGCCGAGCGCAACGAGCTCGTCGTCGTGCAGGGCCACGACCATCCGCTGCTGCTCGAGGACTGGCTCGCCGCGGCCGACGCACACTGGATCGGCGCGCCGCCGGACGGCTGGACGGCCGGCCGGCCGTTCCGTTGCACGGCTAAGATTCGCTACCGCCAGCCCGATCAGGCCTGCACGGTCGTGAGAACCGGCGACGCCGCGTTCGAGGTGAGTTTCGATCACGCGCAGCGCACGCCGACGCCGGGGCAGTACGTCGTTCTGTACGACGGAGACCGTTGCCTCGGCGGCGCGACGATCGAGCGCGCCGGCGGCGCGACGCAACGTCGCGGCACATCCCGTGCTCCGGCGACCGGCTAGCGACTCCCGTCGACCCGAGATTGTCGACCGTCGAGGGTCGACCACGTGCCTTGCAAATCCGCGCGCGAACCGTCGCCTTCACGCAATCCCGCTTATAATCCGGGCGCGCACATTCACTACCCTTCGAGGCCCCAATGACAGACAGCTTCGGCGCTCGTAAGCCCCTCAAAGTCGGCGCGCAGACCTACCAGATCTACCGCCTTGACGCCGTCAAAGGCCCCGTCGACACCCTGCCGTACACGCTCAAGATCCTGCTCGAGAACCTGCTCCGGCACGAGGACGGCGCGAACATCACGGCCGACGACATCACCGCGCTCGCGAACTGGGACCCGAACGCCGAGCCCGACCGCGAGATCTCGTTCACGCCGGCCCGCGTGGTGCTCCAAGACTTCACGGGCGTGCCCGCGGTCGTCGACCTCGCCGCGATGCGCGACGCCGTCGTCAAGCTCGGCGGCAAGGCGTCGATGATCAATCCGCTGTCCCCCGCCGAGCTCGTGATCGACCACTCGGTGCAGGTGGACCACTTCGGCACCGCGCAGTCCCTCGCCCAGAACAACGCGATCGAGTTCGAGCGCAACCAGGAGCGCTACTCGTTCCTGCGCTGGGGCCAGAGCGCGTTCGAGAACTTCAAGGTCGTGCCGCCGAACACCGGCATCGTCCACCAGGTGAACCTCGAGTATCCTGAGCCGCGTGGTCTTCGAGAAGAAGGACGGCAACGACACCGTCGCGTATCCCGACACGCTCGTCGGCACGGACTCGCACACCACGATGATCAACGGCCTCGGCATCTTGGGCTGGGGCGTCGGCGGCATCGAGGCCGAAGCCGCGATGCTCGGCCAGCCCGTCACGATGCTGATCCCGCAAGTGGTCGGCTTCGAGCTCAAGGGCAAGCTCGCCGAAGGCGCGACGGCCACCGACCTCGTGCTCACCGTCACCGAGATGCTGCGCAAGAAGGGCGTGGTCGGTAAGTTCGTCGAGTTCTTCGGCGACGGGCTCGACGGCCTGCCGCTCGCGGACCGCGCGACGATCGGCAACATGTCCCCCGAGTTCGGCAGCACCTGCGCCGTGTTCCCGATCGACAACGAGACGCTGCGCTACCTCGAGCTCTCGCGGCCGCTCGAAGGAGACGATCGCGCTCGTCGAGGCGTACGCGAAGGCGCAGGGCCTGTGGCGCACCGACAAGCGCGCGCGCTACACCGGCCACGCTCGTAGCTCGACCTCGCGCACGTGGTGCCGAGCATCGCGGGCCCGAAGCGCCCGCAAGACCGCATCCCGCTCAACGTCGCCGGCGCGCAGATCAGCGGCCTGCTCAAGACCGCGGGCAAAGGCACGAAGGCGCCCGTCACGCAGGGCGGCAAGACGTTCGAGCTCGAGGACGGCGCCGCCGTGATCGCGGCGATCACGAGCTGCACGAACACGTCGAACCCGGCGGTGATGATCGCGGCGGGCCTGCGTCGCGCGCAACGCGCGCGGCGAAGGGCCTCACGCGCAAGCCGTGGGTGAAGACGAGCCTCGCGCCCGGCTCGCAAGGTCGTCACCGACTACCTGCAGCGCGTGCGGGCTCGCACGATGATCTGCGACGCGATCGGCTTCAATCTCGTCGGCTACGGCTGCACGACGTGCATCGGAAATTCCGGCCCGCTGCCGCAGGAGATCGCCGACGCGCTCTCGAAGAGCGACGTGCGTCGCGTGCTCCGTGCTCTCCGGCAACCGCAACTTCGAAGGCCGCATCCACCCGCAAGTGAAGATGAACTTCCTCGCGTCGCCGCCGCTCGTGGTCGCGTACGCGCTCGCGGGCAACATGAAGATCGACATCACGAAGGAGCCGCTCGGCACCGGCAAGGACGGCAAGCCCGTCTACCTGAAGGACGTCTGGCCGAGCACGAAGGAGGTTCACGACCTCATCGCGAAGCACGTGACGTCGAAGATGTTCAAGTCGAGCTACGAAGGCGTGTTCAAGGGCGACAGCAACTGGCAAGGCATCGCGTCGCCGACCGGCGAGACCTACACCTGGTCCGACGACTCGACCTACGTGAAGAACCCGCCCTACTTCGACGGCATGACGCTCAAGACCGGCACGCCGACGGACATCAAGGGCGCGAAGGTGCTGGCGTCGCTCGGCGACAGCGTGACGACGGACCACATCTCCCCGGCCGGCAACATCGCGGCGGACAGCCCGGCGGGCAAATACCTCGTGAGCCTCGGCGTGCAGAAGAAGGACTTCAACAGCTACGGCGCGCGGCGCGGCAATCACGAAGTGATGGTGCGCGGCACGTTCGCGAACATTCGCCTGAAGAACAAGCTCGCGCCCGGCACCGAAGGCAACTGGACCGATCCACGGGCCGAGCGGCGAGAAGATGTCGATCTACGACGCGTCGATGAAGTATCAGGCCGCGAAGACGCCGCTGATCATTCTCGCCGGTAAAGAGTACGGCGCCGGGTCGTCGCGCGACTGGGCCGCGAAGGGAACCGCGCTGCTAGGCGTTCGCGCCGTGATTGCCGAAAGCTACGAGCGCATCCACCGCTCGAACCTGATCGGCATGGGCGTGGTGCCGCTGCAGTTCCGCGACGGCGAATCGGCCGACAAGCTCGGGCTCACCGGCAGCGAGACGTTCGACATCGAGGGGCTCGCCGGTGTCCAGCGCTCGCGCGAAGCGAAAGTCACCGCGACTTCGGCCGACGGCAAGAAGAAGCAGTTCACCGCGCGTCGTGCGCATCGACACGCCGAAGGAGCAGGACTACTTCATCCACGGCGGCATCCTGCAGTACGTGCTGCGGCAACTCGCGACCGGCAAGCAGGCCGCGTGAGCTGGTTCCGCCGCAAGCCGCCTGATCCCGCGGCGATCGGAGCGGAACGGGCGGCGGCGCGCGCGAAGGAGCAGAAGGAAACCGTGGACAAGCTCGACCCGGGCGGGTTGAGCTTGGCGCCGGATGCCGCCGCGTCGAACGCGGCGGCGCGGCGCGCGCGAAACTGGCGGCGCGGTTGGAGCGGCGTCGGCGGGGTCGTCGTCCTGATCGCGCTGATCGGCGTCTGGGTGCTCTGCTACTGGTGGTCGCGCGAGCCCGAAGTCTTCTTCGTGAACGACAAGACGCCCGACGGCCGCCCGGTCGTCGGCTACTCGACCGCCGACACGCTCACGCGCGTGCTCGACTGGATGCTCAACAAACCCGGCGGCTACTTGAGCAACGACGTCGCTCCGCCGAGCGTGTTCCTCGACAACCAGCCGAGCTTCGAGTTCGGCGTGCTCGTGCAGGTCCGCGACCTCACGCGAACAATGCGCAACGACTACAGCCGCTCGCAGTCGCAGAGCGTCGAGGACCGCGACCTGATCGTCGCCGAGCCGGCGCTCGAACTACACGAACGACCGCTGGCTGATCCCGTCCACCGAAGGCAAGTACCAAGAAGCGCTCGACGCGCTCAACTCGTACAAGGCGCGGCTGATCGACGCCGACCCCGCCGACGGCCAGTTCTACGCGCGCGCGGACAACCTCGCGCAGTGGCTCGTCTCGGTCGAAGGACGGCTCGGCAGCTTGTCGCAGCGCTTGGCCGCGAGCGTTGGCCAAATTCGCCTGAACACCGCCCTTGCCGGCGCACCGGCGGGCGACTCCGCGCGGCCCGTCGACGCCGAGGTGGTCGACAAGACGCCGTGGCTCGAGATAGACGACGTGTTCTACGAAGCGCGCGGGACGGCTTGGGCGTTGCTGCTGTTCTTGCGGGCCGCTCAGTTCGACTTCGAGCGGACGCTAGAAGACAAGAATGCGGTCGTGTCGCTGCGCCAGATCATTCGGGAGCTCGAGGAGGCGCTCGCGCCGATCGGGAGCCCGATGATCATGAATGGGCAGGGGTTTGGGATGTTTGCGAATCATTCGTTGGTGCTTGCGTCGTATCTGTCGCGAGCGCACTCAGCCGTGATCGACTTGCGAGAGCTGCTCGAAAGAGGCTAGAACTTCGCGTCTCGCGCCATCGCTTTCAGCCGCACGGCGCTCGTCCCCATACTGCCGCACCAGTTATCCGCCTGCATCGACGTGCCGCACGACAGCAAGCCGGCGCAAGGCTCCCACCAGCACGAAACAATCGGCCGGTGCACGCCGATCGCGTGGGGCAACTAGCAAAGTCAGCGCCGCGCACGCAACTCTCCGAACCAATCCAGCACGACCGAAACTTCGGTGCGTTCGTCGGCAGCGGCTCGACCGGTCTCACCATGAGAAATCGCCCGTCGAGGGCCGAGATGTCGTACGGCCGCGACGACCGGTATCTCGGGGGGCTCTGCAAGTCGAAGATCTTCGTTTGGGCGCCGAGGCGCAAGCTCGGGACGAGTTCCACCGCGACGGCCATGACCTCGCCCACGGGTAGTCACATAGTAGAGCTCGCCGCTGCCCGGCGGACCCCATAGCGGATGGCGGCCGCCGTTGATCGACACCTTTTCGCGCTGCGCCGCGACGTCCGGGAACGGCCGCAAGAACACCTCGAATTGCCCATTCGACTCGACGGACTCATAGGCAATCCAGTTGCCGTCCGGGGACACGTCCGAGGAGCCGTGCTCATACTCGGTATGCAGCAGCAGCTGCGTTTTCGACGTCGCGAGGTCGAGGACGGTCAAGTCCTGGAAGTCCTCGTTCACCACCAAGCGAGTGCCGTCGGGCGTGCGCGAGCACCGGCAGCTGAGATTCCGTAGAGGCGCTCACGGCCGTCGCATCGCTCGATCCGTCCGCCGGTTGCGAGTACACCTTGAACTTGCCGCCGCGGTTGGAACCGAAGAACACGCTCCGGCCGTCTGCGTTCCAGACCGGCATGATGTCCTCGGTCGGCTGAGTCGTGAGTCGCGTAAAGCTCGCGCGGCCGAGATCCAACACCCAGACGTCTCGATTGCCGTCGCGCGTGATGCCGATCCCCACGCGCGTGCCGTCAGGCGAGATACGCGGGAACTCGTAGTAATCCGCTCGGAGCGCAAGCGGCTCTTCCGTGCCTTGGCGATCGACCCACGCGAGCGTTTGGAGGCCGGCCGTGTTGTGTGCGCGCGGCGCGAGAAACAGCAACGTGCCCGTGTCGGACAGCGCAAACTCGGCGGCGCCGTTGTCGGCAGTGGTCGCCACGGCGATGTTCGAAGGCGTGAACGCTTCACCGCGAGTCACGCGACCATCGAGATCGAAATCCACGGCTTTTAGCACCGTTCCGTCGGCGTAAACGAGATGCCCGGTGGACGCGTAGCGTGCAGCCGCGCCGCCCGTCAGAACGGGTCGCGACTCGAGCGAGTGCAGGTCGAGCACGAAGATCTGCGGCGGCTCGTTCACGTTCTGAGAGAACACCGTGAACAACACGGCAGTGCCGTTAGGCAGGAATTGCGGCCAGGCATAGAGCCGTTCACTCCGCTCGGGATTTGGTTTCGCGAGTAGTTGCGCCTCGCCCCCGTTCTCTCCGATTCGATAGAGGCCTTCCGTAGTCGCAAACACGATCGTGCCGTCCGCGCCCCACGATGCTCCGGCCGGACGCGCCGTCGTGGTTGCAATACGCGTGGGAGTGCCGCCGCCGCTCGGCACCTTAAGGAGCCCGTTGTTTGAGAAACCGATCCACTCCCCATTCGGCGAAAAGAACGGATTTGTCATACCGATCTCGTCTATTGCGATGGCTTCTCGGTCGCGAAGACGGCGAATCCAGAGACGGTCCTTCATGACCAGCCCGATGCGTGAACCATCATCCGAGATCGCCATGTGCCGACTGCCGAACGGCATGGCGACCGGTGTGCCGGAAAACGACATGGACAGGTGAACGGGTTCTGCCGGATCGCTCGGCCGCGAAACGGCCGGTGAGAAACCACGCGGAAACCACACCGAGCACAACCGCCCCCAGCCCCACCGGCCGCCAACTGCAGGCCCCGGCAGTTTACGGGCTAAGGCCTCGGCGGCCGGCGCGGCGAGCGCGTCCTCGATTTCGATTCGCAGATCGCCGGTGTGTTGGAACCGCCGCTCTCGCTGCTTCTCGAGGCAGCGGCGCAGGAGTTGTCGCACACGCGGGGGCGTACGCGCCGGCAGCGACGCGTAATCCGGTTGTGCCTCGAGCGCGCTGCCGAGCGTCTCAGCGCTGGAATCACCGGGGAACGGCAAGCTGCCCGTCAGCATCTCGTACCACTGCACGCCGAACGACCAGATGTCGCTTTGCCGCCCAGCGGGCTCGCCGCGCGCCTGTTCCGGGCTCATGTAGGGAGGCTGCCGATGACGGTACCGATCTCCGTGTGCAGCGCGGTCTGCCCCGGCATCTCGAGCGGCAGGGACTCGCGGTCCTTCGCAAGCCCGAAGGCGAGCACCTTGACGCGCTCGTCCGGCGTGAGCATGACGTTCGCGGGGTTCAGATCGCCATGAACGACGCCCTTCTCGTGCGCGGCCTCGAGCGCTGCGGCAATCTGCAGCGCGATTTTCATGGAGCGCTCGACGGGGATCGGGCCCGCCAGCAGGCGCTCGGCAAGCGTGCGGCCTTCGAGATCGGTCGCGGTGTCGCCGCGCTGGGTATCCGATACGGGCGCGTGCGCCTCGGTGGTCCGCACGTCCGCAACGAACTGATACCCCCGGCCCTGTAGCGTCACGACATAGTGCCGCTCCTCGTGTTCATCGAGCGCGCGTCGTAGCGCGGCGATGAGCTTGTTGAGGCTGTTGTCCTCGACGATCGTCCGCGGCCAGAGCACTTGCGTAAGTTGCGCGCGAGCGACGACGGTCCCGGCGTGCTCGATGAGGCAGACCAGCGCGTCGAACGCTTTCGCAGTGATCTCGACGGGCCGGCCGTCACGGCGCGTCGATGCCGGCGCGCGGGCTCGAGCCGAAAGTCGCCGAACTCGTAGACGATCGCTTGGACGTGCGGTTCGTTCATGAAGGCACGAGCGCTGCTGCGCTGTGAGCGAAGTGGCTAGCTTCGCTCGCTAGACATCCATGGTCCAGCCCCGATACGGCGTGCGGCACAAGAAGCCACATCTCGGGTAGCCGTTTTCACTTCGATGCAAGGCGTCGTGGCGGCAGCCGCCCGTACGGTGGCGCTCTCCAACCCATCTGCGGAGAAAGCCATGAGGAAAGCTCCGCGACTCGTTCGTCAATGCACATGGCTCGCGCTCTTCACCTCCCTGGATCGTCGAGCGTCGCTAACGCGCGAGATCCCGATCGCTGGTGTCCGTACCCGAACGTCGGCCTTCTAGAGGCGTGGCCCTCGAGGTTCATTGGTTCGATAGCACCGCCGAGCTGCGCGAGCCGCCAAGAACAGCGGGCAAGCCATCAAGGAGATCGGCTTGAACGGATTCTCGATCCTGAAACGCAATACGAAGACCGGCGAGTACGTGTGCGAGCTCTATGTCGTAAAGATGACCGGCGCACAAATCGACGGCGATCGCACGACGACATTTGGGCACGAAGTCTTGCACTGCTTCGGCCTGCAGCACCAATAGCGCTTTGAGTCGTGACCAGGGATGCCCCTGGTCGCGAGCCGCAATGAGGACTAAACCTCCACCTTGCGATCCTCGCCCAGGCGTTAGTCGCCGGGCCGGTGGCGTTGGGTGGAGAGCTCGTCAAACCGACGGTCGAGTTCAACGACATACGCGTCGTGGTGACTTACGTCTCGACCAACGAGCTCATGAACCTCCAAGGTAAGTTCAGTGCCGATCTGCATGAGGTCCGCCAGGACTACCGCCACGGCTTCTCGATCCTGAAGAGGAACCGTGAGACCGGCGCGTTGACCTGCGAGATTTACCTGCCGAACGACAAACGACCCCGCCAAGTCGACGACGAGGCCACGTTGAGCCTCGGACATGAGCTCTTGCATTGCATGCGCGGCGACTACCACCGCTGAGTCTGTTGGGAGTCGGCATTCTCGTGTGACCTGGCGTTCTGGATAAATCGTCGCTGTTCGCAAGCGACGGGGATGTAATCGCTTTTCTTGGACCACGCCGAGTCACATCGGGGGCGGACGAACCCGAGTGGCCTACATTCATTAGGGTCGGTTGCGGCCGGTCGAGTAACCCCGGAGCATAGCTCTCGAGCGTCCGCTGTGAAATGCGAACCGGCCGTTTAGAGCCTTTTAGGGAAGAATTTCTGTCTCATTTTGTAGGTTCGAACCGAGTGCTACCGCGCGGCTTCCAGGCAGGCGCGCAAGACGCCGTCTCGGACCTCGCTCGGCGCCAGACGTGTGAGAGCGGCCTTTTCTCTTATGCGAGCTGCATGAATTTCGAAACCGGATGCTTTCGCGGAAAGGTCTTGGAACAGCTGCGCGTCTTCGGCCCGGAGGGCCGCGGCCAGATCTGCGACACGTTCGCAGTTCGGAACTTCCGCCGTCCACCCAGGCAAGGCGGCCAGCGAAAGCATTACGAGCAGCATGGCTTTCATTATTCGTCTCATTCGTGTTTCTTTCGGCCTAGGTAGTAACGTCTCTCCTGATGATCCGTCATGCGCCCGTTAGGCTACCGCCGACGAATCGCCCACATTGTGCGATGTCGAACATAGTGAACCTGCGTCGACGTCGCCGAGTGGTTCCGGGCTCACCCGCGGGCGATCGAGGTCAGAGGCGCGCCGCAGCACGACATTCGACCCGCTCAGTGCGGGGTCTCTTTTGTTGGCGATCGAGACCCCATGACCGCCAATGACTCGAACTCGGACAACCGTTGGCGCGCAGCGTCCAACGCATCCTTTGCCCGCCTTTCAGCCAAGAACTCCGGCCCGAGGTATTCGAGCGGAAGACCCGAGTCGGCCATCCGGATAGTCAGCGACCGGGCCGCATCGTACGCGGCAACAGTGGAGTCATACGCTGCCCGTACCTGCCGCCGATAAGTTTCGATGCCAGCGTAGTTAGGGTGTGGTGCGCCGCGATCCGCGCCCTGCTCGCCTCCGGCCTCACGATGAGGGACTGCGCGGAGCTGTTTCCGGGCTCAGCCGAAGGCGATCGAGGCATTGTTGCGATGAAGTTTCCAAACTCTTATTCCAGGAAACGTCGTTCCATGCGCAGACCCGGCTTCAGCCGGGTCTTCTTTTCTTGGCACGGAGGTCGCTCAGCTTTGAACGAAATATGAGCAAGGGACTGACTGTGAGTTCGAATCCATTTGGCATGACGCGTGCATCACGCGATTTTGGGCGAGTCACTCTCACAAGGGGGGATTTGTCTGACGCCTCCGGCAACGGGGCCGTCGCCGCCCGGCTGCCAGACAGCAGCTGGGCGGCAATTCCACATCGGGAAGACTGAGGTCACAGTAACTATGGCTAGTATGCGAACACCCCTGTCACTCCTTACAGCCGCTGAACGAGCGCTTCGGGCCGGGGAAGCCGACGAAGCGTTCGAGATCTTGGATGAAATCGTCGATCTGCACGACGACACCCTCGAGGGTTTAGAAGCGCGTGCGTACTTGCGTCGCGCCGATCGCTTACCGTCGCGCGCGGTCCACCGCTCGCGCTAATCGAGAATTTGCAGGCGAAGCCGCCTTCGGATCCCTTCAGTTTGCTAAAAGAGGAGCGCGTTCGGACGAGGCTATTCGATGCCCGAACGGCCGTTCTCATCCTTCTCCGCGATCGAAAGGCGCAGCAAACGGACTATCGGAGGCTGCGGTTCGGCGCCTAGGGAGATGCCTTCTCGATAGCACGGAACCGGCGTCGTGCATTTCGCGCGCTGACGGATGCTGCTTTTACAGATCCATCTTCTTGTCCAACACGAAGACTTTGACGGTGTCCCGCTTCACACCATCGGAGGCCATTGCATCCACTGTCGCTTTTGATTCGAGGACTTGGAAGTATTTGGCCTGGTCCGTCGCGTCCGTGCAGACCGCGATCTCATTGTCATCCGCTACTGCATAGTGAACCGCCGTTGCGGTCATACTCTTGAAAAGATCACGATGCGTTCGGAACCCGTCTTCCCATTCTTTCGAGTCTTCCACCTGTGCTGTGATGAGGATTCTGACCATCTCTGAGTCTCCCTATTAGGTTTCGAATTGGAGTCGGTGTTTCAATTCGATAGTACTCTCACTGCGATGCCCGGACATCGGAAGTTTTGTGGCATCGGCGCCCGCTGATGACAGCGGTACCCGGGTACGTTGGGTGATCGCAGAAAAAAGAGGGAGCGTGATGAGATCGGGGAGCATGAGTCGGGTCTGCCTTGTGGTGGTCGCAGCGGTGTGTCTAGCCGCGTGCGCATCATATGAGCGGCTACCGGACGACGGATTCGTGGATGTGCCCGGGGGCCGCGTCGCATTTCGGGTCTTGGGCAAAAAAGACGGGGTGCCCGTACTCATGATCCATGGCGGACCTGGTGGCACGAGCTGCACGTATGCCAGCACGACCGGCGGCATCGCGGCATCGCGACCCGTGGTCATGTACGACCAGCTGGGCTCCGGCAACTCGGATCGGATGTTGGACATGAAGCGCGATGCGACGCTGTCCCGTTCTGTCGCCGAAGTGGTTGCAATTCGAGAGCAGCTCGGACTCACGGAAGTGCATCTCGTGGGCCACTCTTGGGGAACGGCAGTTGCGCTGGAATACCTACTCACCATCAGACCGACCGGCGTGCGTTCGGTGTCGTTCGTCGGGCCGTTTTTCTCCACGCCTCGTTGGATCAGGGATGCCAATGCGCTGGTTGAGTCACTACCCAAGGATGCCCGGGATGCCATCGATGCAGCGAAGGCGAGTGGGAACTACGACACGCCGGAGTTCGCGGCTGCAAACGAATTGTTCTCAGCGCAGTTTCTTTCGCGTGCGCCGGAGGTTCAAGGACGGTTCCCGGCATGTGAGTCACTGCCGGTGAGGTTCAACGAGGAACTATACGAATACATGTGGGGGCCGTCGGAGTTCGTGGCCACAGGCACCCTGCGTGACTACGATCGGGTCAAGCGATTGTCTGAGCTCAATCTCCCGACGCTGTTTCTAGTTGGGGAATTCGACGAGGCGCGGCCAGCAACAGCAAGGGAATTCCAGGCGCTGGTGCCGGGATCGATTGTCAAAGTGATTCCGGGCGCGGCGCACGCCGTCAATGTCGATGAAACGCAGGCCTTCAATGAGGCCATCGCCGAGTTTCTCGCATCTGTGGAGACGCGCTAGCTGTGAACGGGAACCGCGGCATCATGGCGCCTCCTTCTTCGCGACTTTCCGCTCCCCCGTGTTGATGAAGTACTTCTCGTCGAGCATATTGAGGACCCGCTGATAGAGCTGCTCAAACCTGTCATGGGCAGTCGTCGCGATTTGCTTGAGGCTCGGTTCTGGTTCTTCGTCCGCCAACGCTTTGGCCAGGAACCGGAGCCGGTTGAGCGTGCCTTCGAGGACCTGCAACATCCGGCGGTCGAAGCTCTCACCCGTTAGGCCGACGAGGGGTGCAAAGCTCAATATGCGATCTTTTGTGATTGCGTCGCGTGCCCGTTGCTCCATCACAGGCAACGGATCGAGTGCGATATTGACGGCTGGGTAGTCCTTTGCCACGCGGTCAAGCGTGCTCTTGAGGGCATCGGCGTACTCAGTCACAGCCGTCGTCACCTCATTGACTGGCTGCGCCTCAGACTTGACGAGAAAGATCAGGTCGACCTTGGACAGGTTCGCGACGTCGCTGTAAAGAAGACTGTAGCCCTCATTCAGAATCTTCCGTTGATTTTGCGCGTCAGCTTTCTGCTGCGGTTGTGCCTCCGCCTTCTGCGGCGCTGTTGAAGCCGCGGCACAGCCACCCACAACGCCTGCAAGTCCGATCAGAAGAGCGCAAGAGGTGTGTGATAATTTCATAGCCACGGAACAAGCAAGGAACATGCCGCGGCGCGCTCGCACCCTAGGGCAGGCAGCGATAAACGCGCTAAGCCCGCAGGCTGCGGGAGCAGATTGAGTTCGGCAGGACGCCAGCAGGCGCCGACGTCTGCGAGGAACGAGCTCGCGCTCAGCTGTCCGCGAGCCGAGCGGCCGTGGTCCATCACGTCAGCAGCACAACGAGAGCGGCGACGAATATCAGCCCAACGCTGATCCAGATCCACGCTTCGACGGAACTATCGTGCCGGTGCTTCACGGATTAACCGTGGGTTCGATTTCGGTCACTCTTCCGACGATTGAGGTAGCACATTCATAACTCGAGCTTTTTCGAAACGCTCTGCGAGTTCGCTTAGTGAAACGGATTCTTGATTTGCAACAGCTCGAGCAGCGGGATCTATTTCCTTTTCCGCGGCATTCTTCCTCGCCTCAGCGACAGTGCGGCAGCTCGCCGCAGCGAGGGTCAGGTCCGTATCGGATAGATGCACCGCACAACTCCTATGGCGAACGACTCTAGAGACCGCGCGTCTATTGTGAGTCGGCGCAGTAGCGCACGGTATCGCGGAACTAGCTACATCGTATGTGCGCTACCGAACGACCCTCGCGGCCAGACCTTGCGGAAGCCTCACGGCCGGTTGGGCGATCGACGCGCGTTATTGCTCCGCACGCACATGTGGGCGATTGAGGCACTCTTGGGCCAGCTTCCAATTATTGGAGCGCTCACCGCACGACCTGGCTCCGGCCGGGTCCTTCTTGGTGGCACGGACTTTGCTCGTAGTTGAGCACTATGAAACACCAAACGCTCGCTCTTGGAACGACCCTCGTCGCACTACTAATCGTAACGGCCGCCTGCGACCGGCAGCCCTCAAACAGCGACGCCCACTCAACCGCTACCGGCGAACGCGATCAGCGCATAGGCAACGATCCGAAAGAGCAGAATACCGGCCGAGGGTCGAACCCGTCGGAAGAGATTACCCGGCCGACACCTGCGCCAACTCCGTAAGCAACTCCAAAAGTGATCGCTGCGCGGCGCGTCGTGGTGCTAGATCACGTCCGCTGCAGCCGGTTGTCAGGCGACTCGCGCGCGATGAAACTCCACATAGAATCGCACTCCGGCGGATGGCACTACCTCATGTCGCACAGTTGGCTCTACCACTCCGTACCGATTCGATGAAAGAAGAATCTCCTCGACTTGTGGCTCCAGTATTCGATAGAGAAGCGTGCCCTCAAGCACGACAATCGTTCCCCACACGCCGTCCTTTGTGTCATGACTGCGAAGAAGACCTGCCGGTACCGTGCTCTCCGTGAATTCCGGGGTTCGCTTGTAAGGAAAGACGTTCGTCGGAAGCGATTTCATAGCGGCAGTTGGACCGCCTACTTGCTACAGCGAGAGGAGGCGCCCGCCCACCAACAGGCTCAACAAGAAGAATGCGAATGCGAGTGGGAATAGACTCACGCGGCCACTGCCCTTCGGCAAACCGAACGCAGCCAGGAGCGCAAGAACCAGCGAGACGACGAGCATCAACGTTGAGACTGTCATGGCTTCATTTTCCTTTGAGTTATCGAGAAGCGTGATCCGTGCCGCCGCAAATTACCTCGCTGAAATACCCGTGTTTGTGCGTTGTCGAACGTAGCCGTATTTCGGCCGAGCGCAGTTACCTACAGTAGTCACGCCCTTCCTCCATTGTTGCGGTCGCTATCGTCGGTTGACCGCAACTTTAAGCGCGCCATTTCTCGATCCCAACGATGAGACGCCCAAGAGCCGTCAACATCGCCCGCGCCCCGGGTTCTGGATCTCGTTGATTCGGTACGTCTCGCCACCATGGAGGCGCACGCTTAGTGCGCCACCACTCGATCTGTTCCTGTCGACTCCACGTCAGCGGCGTTGAAGCTCTTAATGGAGACTCCTCCGCCGGGAACATTGTGACAGCAAGCATCACGCGCGGCAGGGGTGATCTATTTGCGCCTGGTCCGTGCGGCAGCTTTGAATCCCAAACGATCAAGTCCCCCACGTGCCCAGGAACCTGCACAGCGGCTTCCGATGAGAAGTCAGCTTTCGAGAAGTCGAAATCGATTTGCGCGTTTAGCCATGGATCGAGATCGCGAAAAATTGACGGTACGGCGCTAAACGGCGCCCGCTCGGACGGCACGTCGGTCAGATAGACAATCGCTTGATAGGCTGACGGGCCCCGCGGGTCCATGTCCCAATGCAGCTCGCATCGCGCTTCTTCACCGGGACGGAGCGGCGGAACGAACCCTATCCGATCCATCGTTACCCAAAGCATCTCCGTTCCCCATAGCTCACTGAACGCTTGGTGTAGGCGCGGATGTTGGCGAATGTCCCACTGGCTTTGGTGATGGTGTGAAGGAATGATTCCCGGAAACTCCGCAGGCTGCGAATACCATGTGGCCGGATTACCTAAGTCGATGGCTGAAACGACTGGTAATGCTTGGATGACGGCATCCGCGCAGTCCTTCGGGATCACAGACTCGATGCGCGCAACCCCGAACTCGGTGAGTTGCTGCCGATGACTTTCGGTGAAAAGGGTCGTCTCAGAACTGGCCACACACCGTACCGCTTTCCGCGAATGCCGGCCGAGCGCGCCGCATTACGTCCCGGTTCAGCGCCGGCTCCTGCGCTCGGCAATATCCACCGTCGCCAACCGGCCGGGCACCGCAGCCGGAGTTGGACACTCGCGCTATGCTGTCCGCCATGAAGCCATCAATACAACAAGAAGGCTCACCACCCGGTCCGCTTCGCACTGGCGAACCCGTCGCGCCCCAGGACCTGCACGTCGGCGACGAACTGATTTTCGCGTCGCCCGCGGGCCGGTTTGTGCTCGCGAGGGTTACGCACGTTAAGCGAGCGCGCGGCGAGCTCTTCGCGTTTGTTCCGCATACCGGCACGAAGCCGGTCAGCATCGAACGCATCGTGAAGGCATGGCGGTCGCCGGAGTCGAAGCGCGACCAAGCTCCCAGCTAATTGGGAAGGTTGGCGATGAATCAGCATCGGGCGTCGCAACCTCAGTCGTTCGCTTCGACTGCGGCTTCGTAGATATCCATTCCACCGACACCGCCCGGGCGATCCGACACGAAGACCAATCTCTTTCCATCGGCGGTCGCCGACGGCATTTGTTCTTCATACTCTGTATTGATCTCAGGGCCAGCGTTGACGGGCGTTGCCCAGGTCTTCGCGAGATCGGCTTCGCCTTCGGTACGCTCGGTTTGCCAGAGGTCACTACCCCCATAGCCCCCGGGGTACTGGATCCCCCAAATATAGCCATGCCATGGATCAAGATGGCCATCCGGCATAGGAGTGCTGATATTGACGAGCCGCGATGGCGTGAAGAGGTTTGTGCCCGGATCCCAATCGCTCACTTTGAAATCGGGTGCCGCGTTTGGGCCCGCGATTTGAATATAGAACAGATGGGCGCTGCCCTCCTCCGACACGTAATAGACCGGGCATGACTCCACGTCCGGACCATTCACGCCTTCACCGAGATTCTCAGGCTGCTGCCAGCCTTGATCAGCCGTCACGTCCTCGCGATAGCTTCGATAGATATCTTCCGCACCAAACCCGCCGGGACGTGCGCTCATGAAATACATGTAGTGGCCGTCCGGAGAGAGAACCGGACTATGTTCGGAGGCGCTCGTATTGATGTTTGGCCCCAAGTTGATGACAGAGCCCCAAGGAGCGTCCAGGCTCGCCCGGTGCGTGACGTAAATGTCGTAGCTCGCCTGCATTGAAGAGACGCCCTTTTCAGACAAACCGAAGCCTCCGGGGCGATCGGACGAGATGAACAACGTAAGTCCGTCCCTGGTAATTGCCGAAAAAGCTTCGTGATACTCCGTGTTCACCGACGAACCGGGGTGACTGATGTGCCACGCTGCAGCGGTGGTCGCCGCGGGAAACGACAAGAACACGAGTATCGCCGGCGCGATTCGATTCCTCATTCGTCTCGCCTGCCAGATCCTGTCGAAGTATTGCCGCATATGCGTCAACCTTTGGTTTGTAATAGCTGGGGCAGGATCTTAGCGCGATCCTCCGCTTAGTGACTCGATCGAGGTCACCGGCGTAGCGGGGACGCGCGTGGCGAGCGCGGGAGGCGTGCCCTCGGGAACGCGTTGCGTCGCGTCAGTCGCCGCTGAAAGATGATGCCCAGCTCTTCCAAGTCTAAATCGCGCTCAAGATCGTGAAGCACGTCGTCCTCGATCCGCCCTTCGCGTTGCAGGCGGATCAGTTCAACGCGCCCTGCGGCGATGGCGGTGAGCATCACGTCGAAATGGGGACGGATATTCTCCATGAACGCGTCTGGCTCATCGGCGAACGTACGACGATCTGCGCGACGTTCCGGACAACTTCGTCGCCGAGATGTTCGACGGCGAGCTGTATGCGTCGCCGCGACCCGCTTACCCGCACGCTCATGCCGCCTCGGTAGTCGGTTTCCTGCTCGGCGGCCCATTCCATCTCGGCCAAAACGGCCCAGGGGGCTGGGCCATCGTGGCCGAGCCGGAGCTACATTTTGGCAAGGACGTGCTGGTCCCGGATCTCGCGGGCTGGCGCCGGGAGCGCCTGGCGGTCGTTCCTTCGGCCGCGCATCAGACAAGCGCGCCCGACTGGGTTTGCGAGGTGCTCTCCGCGTCGACCGAAGCGTTGGATCGCGGCAAGAAGCTCAGAATCTATGCACGCGAAGGCGTGACACACGTGTGGCTCGTGAATCCAATCCTGCGTACGCTCGAGGTCTTGTCCCTCGCGCGCGGAGTGTTCAGGCTCACTGCGAGCCACGAAGGCGGTGCCAACATTCGCGCGGCGCCGTTCGACGCGATCGAGCTCGATCTCGGCGCGCTCTGGGTTTAAGCGGACGCGCGCATGGCATTAGGGCACGTTCAACGGCCTGTCGCCGGCCGGGTCGGCACCGATACCTCACGCAACCTTTGCCAACTAGTCCTCGACGGCGCCCGAGGCGTCGACCCGCGAATCTGCTTCCAGTCGCTCCAAATTGTCGCGCAGGCTGAGCAGCCTCTGCCGTGCTGCCCGTTCCGCAAGCGAGTCGGCAGACTCCGAGTCCAGGTGGCCACGGGCGAACGCTCCGGTCGTGAGCACCTGAAAGGCGATATGGTGTTCGGCGCGCGCGATGGCGTATTCCGCCAGGAAGCGTTGCCACGTCTGCTGTGCTGTCTCATCCCCCACAGCTCAACATACGGCGCCGGAATCGAAAACGTATGTGCGGTACCGAACATAGCTCGTCCGCATCGAGACTCGCGCTACGTTCTTCTCGTGCAAAGATTCAGACGGCGTCGACGACGGTCAGTCCAGCGCCGAGGCGAACTCCCGCACGATCTGCGCGGCCGGCTTGACCTCGTGAATCCCCGCGACCGACTTGCCCGCCTGCCAGTACTCGCTGCTCGTGTCTTCGGTCATGAGCGACTTCTTGAGTCGCCGGATCGAGTTGAGCGCATACCACGTGCGCATCCAGTGCTTCGTCTTGCGGCCTTTGAGCATCCAGCGCGCGAACGCGCCCGCCTTCGTGCCGAGCCGCTCGACATAGGCGTTGCGAATGACGGCGACCGGAACGCCGGTGAGGCGCTCGGTGAGGACGATGTCGTCTTCGCCCGAGTCCACGATCGCCTGCTTGTACGCGTCACTCGCTTTGCACTCGTGCGTCGCAATGAAGCGCGTGCCAACCTGCACCGCGGCATAACCCAGGCGCAGGTGGCGCGCGAACTCGTGCGGCGTGCCGACGCCGCCCGCGCTCACGATCGGCTTGCCGAACGGCGCGAGCTCCTCGAAGAGCGCTTCGGGTGAGAGCGGCCCCGCGTGTCCGCCGGCGCGCGCGTTGACGGCGATGAGGCCGTCGACGCCGCCGTCGATCCCTTTCTGCGCCCACTTCCGCTCGGTCACGTCGTGGTAAACCACACCGCCCACCGCGTGCACGCGCTCGCAAACCCACTTCGGGTTCCCGAGCGAGGTGATGAAAAAACGCACGCCCTCCTCGAGGGCGCCGTCAATCCACCCGCGCATCCGTTCGAGGTAGGCCTTGTTGCCCCCCTCGATGAGCGCGTTGAACCCGATCGGTTTCAGCGTCAGCGAGCGGATGTAGCGCAGCCCGGCGCGGAATTCGTGGCCATGCACGTAGGTCAGCGATATCGGCTGCACCACGCCGAGCCCGCCCGCGTCACTGACCGCTGCGACGAGCTCGGGGTTGGAGCAGGGATACATCGGCCCGCAGATCAGCGGGACTTGCACGCCGGCATGCCGCGTGAACGCCGTTTCCATCGGTCAGCCGGCCTTGGGCCGGATGGGACCGAGGCGCCAGCGCACGTTGCCGGTCGCGACGAGAGTGCCCTCGCGGTCGAAGCATTCGGCCAGGACGTCGAAGTCGCGGTCCTCGGTGACCGTCGGCACGACGACGCGTGCGACGCCGCGGATCGTGCCGCGCGCCTTCTTGTGGTACGTCATCGAAAGCGTCGTGACGATGCCGCGCACCGTCGGCGGCAGCCCGGCCAGCATCGCGAGACCGCTCGTCATCTCGGCCAAGTTCATCAGCGCGATCGCGTGCACCGAGCCCAAGTGGTTGCGGTTCGAGCGGCGGTCGGGGATCTCGATCTCGGCATGCCCCGGCTCGAGCACGCGGATGCGCGGGCGGACGGAGCCCGAGTAAGGCACGGCGTATCCGAAAAGCTTGGAGAAGAGCCACGGCCCGCAAGGCAGCGGCGCGAGGCGGCGCCAACGGTCGAGGAGCTTCGCGGCGTTCAGAAAGGCGCTCTCCCCTTACGTCAGCGTCAGGTCTGTTCGAAAGCGAGACGGCCTAATATAGCTCCGTCACGGTGCCGCTACTGCCCTCGCCTTCGCTAGCGACTCGTTTGCAACGGCGGGGTTTCTTTTTATCCTTTTGCGTCGCACGATTCTTGCCATGAGCAGTCCCTCGTAGAGGAGCACCCATGACAGACGAGATGGCGGAGGCGCTCCGAGTCTATCGGCGCCAGGTCGGCACCTTTCATACGCCGCCCGGCTGCGATGATGGCCTGCTCGCACGCAGTTTCGCGTCCAACGACGATTACATTTACGAATTCGCGTTGAGACATTCCGACAAGTTCGTCACGCTCACCGCCTACCGGCACCCGGGACGTCCGGACGACGAGCACTCCTGGCATGCCGCTGTCACCAAAGCCATGCCGAAGCTCGGGCCGCCTGTCGGCGAGCTCTATCGTGGTCCGGTGCAAGGTGCGCCGCTGCCAGGACCGGACCCGAGCGAGGCCTGATCAAAGCAGCCGCAGCGCTGCCGCGGAGTATGATCCGCCGGTCGAGCCGCCATCACGAGCGGCGACGTTCGTTTCACGGGGACATCGGGGGGCTGCCATGAGCGACACTGACGATCGCGATCGCCGATCGCGGCGCGGATTTCTCAAAACCTTGGGCGCGGCGGGCGCGACGGCGATCGCGGGATCCGCGTGCGCTCCGCCCGCCCCTGCTCCGACGTCGACGCCCGCGACGGGACCCGGCGCGGATTCCGTCGTCGCGCTCGTCAACGGACGCATCCACACGATCGACGGCCGCGGCACCGTGGCGGACAGCGTCGTGATCCGCAACGGCGTGTTTGCGGCCGTCGGAGGCGGACCGGCACCGGCCGGCGCGCGCGTCATCGATCTCGGCGGCCGCACGGTGGTGCCCGGGCTCGTCGAGCCGCACATCCACAGCGTGAGCCTCGCGAACCGCCCGGGCTTCCACACGATCCTCGAGAACACGACGTCGATCCGCGAGGTGCAGGAAACTCTCGCCGCGCGGCGCAAGGACGTGCCCGACGGCCAATGGATCACGTCGATGGGCGGCTGGCACCCGAACCAGTGGGCCGAGCACCGCCATCCGACGCTCGCGGAGCTCGACGAGGCCGTCCCCGACCGGCCCGTGTTCCTGTACGAGCGCTTCACGGGCCCGTGCGCCGTCAACAGCCTCGCGAAGAAATTCTTCGACGAGGCCGATGCGGCGGAGCCCGCGCATCCCGCGATCGTGAAGATCAACGTCAGCGACACGGGCGCCATCGGCGCGGCCGGCTTCGGCATGGGCGGTCCGTCCGCGTCGGCGCTGTTTCTGTTGCGCCGGATGCAGACGTTCGCGGACCGCACGCGCAGCACGCTCGACGCGATGAACTATTCGACGAGCGTCGGCCTCACGACGCACCTCGATCAGGTGCTGTTCCCGACGCCGGGCCCGCTGCACCCGTCGCAGATCCTCTCGAATCTCGATCAGTACACGATGTACGACCCGTGGCTCGCACTGCACCGCGAGGGCCGCGCCACCGTGCGGCTCCAGATCAATTTCTTGAGCAACCAGAACGATCCCGCGCTGCCCGAGCTGCACGAGCGGCTTCGGAACCAGTTCCAGTTCTTCGGCGACGACATGGTGCAAACGGGCGCCATCGGCGAATGGGCGGCGCCGCTGTCGGCCGGCGCCACCTGGCTCGAGGCACAGCGCCTCGTCGCCGCGAAGCAGTGGCGCAACGAGAACAGCGTGCAGAACCTCGCGGGGCTCACGCAGGTGGTCGACGCCTACGAGAAGATGGACCAGGAATTCGGCATCAAGGATCTGCGCTGGGTCGTGCATCACGTGCCCGAGGTGACGCCGGATCTTTTGTCGCGCTTGAAGGCGCTCGGCTGCGGCGTCGAGATGGCGGCGTTCCGCTGGGTCACGTCGAGCGATCCGAACCAGGTCGTAGGTCCCCAGTTCCGCACGATCGTCGACCACGGCGTGCAGGCCGGCATCCACGGCGACGGCGTGCACATCGCGCCGCTGAACCCGTGGCCGCACATCCACTACGCGACGACGGGGCTCAACTCGTTCGGCATGCCGGTGAACCCCGGCCAGCAGCTCACGCGCGAAGAGGCGCTCTCGCTGTTCACGCGCTCGAACAGCTGGTTCCTGCGGATGGAAGACAAGGTCGGCTCGATCGAGCCCGGCAAGCTCGCGGACCTCGCGGTGCTCGATCGCGACTTCTTCACGGTACCCGACGCGGACATCCGCAAGATCCGCGCAGTGCTCACGCTCGTCGGCGGCAAGGTGGTTCACGACGCGGGAGTGCTAAAGGCGTGAGCCGCCGTGCGTGTCTTAGGGACTCGCGGATTTCGGCGGATCGATCGTGAATGTATCGCCGCTGATGCTGTCGCGATCGTTGTCGAATAGATTGTGGAACATGCGATCCATCATCGGCGCGCGCTTGTATGCGAGGTTGATGACCCATGGCTCAGTGAGCGTGGCCGGGTCGGTGACCGTAACCTCCGATTCAATGCGATCGGGAGTGGTCTTGCGCAGGCGCTCGACGTAGCGCGCTTGCTCCGAGAAGGGGGGAAGAGGAAGGCCGATGGCAAGTCGCTGGATGGCCAGCGTGTCGATCACGAGCGTATCGCCCTCCCAGTGGCCCACTGAGTCTCCCCAGGGCGTGGGCCAGCGATCCTGCTCCGCTGGATGGTCGCGTCCGTCGGTGTAGACATGGCGAACATCGCGGTAAAAGTTGACGATCAGCGTCTCGTCCGGGGTGATCGTAAACTGCAGCGGTGTCGGCGCTTCCATCATCTGTGGAAAACTCCAACCCGAAGTCGACTTCTCTGCCTTTGCGAGCTCGGCTTGCGCCATGAACTGTCCGAGTGCAGCCTTGCCGGCCTCGTTGTATGGGGCGCTGAAGCCCAGTATTTTCCAATCGTTGAATGGGTCTTCCATCTCGGGATAGCCACTGATACCGATTTTCCCGATGGGTTCTGCCGAGACCCAGATTCCGCTCCAATCCGGTAGTTGCGCAAACTTTGCGACGCGTGGATCCGTCTCCTTCGCAGAGCACGCGGCCAGGCCGAGCACGGAACACAGCAGACCGATACGCAAGCCGTGGCGCGCAGCGTTCATGGTTTTCTCCCGATCGGATTGCCATCGGCCGTTGCCGCCTCCGAAACAAGCCCTCCTCTGTCACCTTTGCGCAGCGGCGAGATCTTCACGGTGATTCGGTCACCCGGTTTGAGCGTCGAGGGGCGCCAGCCCAAGTTGTAGAGGTACATTGGCGCGGCCATTTCCAGACTCCATTCCTCGTCAGGGCCTCCCGTGGCCGATGGCACCATCAGCTGGATGTAGCAATGCGGGTTGTGCCATTGGAACTCGCGCACCGTTCCAGACAGCGACCGCATTTGCGTGTCGTCGAACATCGCGCCGGAGTGATGCGCAAAGACCGTGGTCGCCCACATCAATGCGCTCAACGCGCAGAACCACGCGTTGCGTATCGATCTGCAATTCATGTCGCTAGTCTCCCGGCGTTCGACAGTCGAAAAATCGCGATTCTCACTTCACCGACGAAAGCCCCTCCGCACACGAGAACTCACGCAGCTCGTCGTTCGGGGGCGACGCTTTCCGATAGGTACGAATCTGCGTGAAGGGTTCGGTCAACGCCTTCGGGTCGCTTGCCGTAAGACGGTCCTCGAGGACGCCGGGCTCTGTGAATCTGATCCGCTCCTGCACGGTGAGCTGATCGCTGTGCGGCGAGAACAGGTCGAGCAGCGTGTCCTCGCGTATCGCTTGCGTTTCGACGACGAGCGTGTCCCCTTCCCAATGCCCCACGGAGTAGCCCGCGAACGTCGGATCGTCGAGTGTGCGCGGTTGCGGCTTGCGGCCGTCGAGGTAAATGCGTCGATACACGTCGTTGAGCTCGCCGTAGATGGTGATCTTGTCCTTCGTGTGGTTGAGCTCCATGCCGTAGGTCATCGACATCATTCCGGGCATGCCGGCGGAGAGGCAGTTGGCATTCGGATCGGTCTCGGACGATCCCGCCATTCGCGACTTCCGCATCTCCTCCCACTTGGCCAAGTATTCGGGCTTGAGCTTGGGCGCGGTGTCGGGCCGGCCCGCACGCCCGTCGATCACGGCGACGGGTCGCGGCGGCGTGCCCGCCCCGCGCGGTGCGGCAGGCGCGGCGTTCGGGTTGAACGGGAAATACACGCCCGAGAAGTCCGGACGAGCCGCGGTCTCCTGCGAGCGAACGGACAGCGTCGCTCCCAGCAGCAGACACACGAGCACGACGGACAGTAATCCAGTGGTCTTCGACATGATGTCCTCCCTCACCCGCGAGCTATTGCGGGGAGGCCTGTCCGAGCACGGTGCCATCGGCGAGCGTGACGCGTGTGGCGAGACCCGTGTGGCTGCCGTCCCGCGCCGGGCTGAAATCGACTGTGATCGTGTCACCGGGCTTGAAGATCGTCCTCGACCAGCCGGAACGAGCCAACACGCCGGGCGGGCGGCCCTCGATCTGCCACTCGGTCTTGCCGCCATTGCCATCGTCGACCGCGAGATGAATCCACACGTGCGGGTTCGTCCACAGCCATTGCGTGACCGTGCCTTTGAGCACGACCACCTTCTCTGGGTCGAACGCCGAGTTGCTGTGGTGCGCCAGGGCGGACGTCGCCGTCAGCAGCGCCGCGACGAGAATAGGCCGAGCTCTCATATGTACCCCCCTCTTGATGCGCAATGACATTAGCACGGCCTTCCCGGCGATTGCCGCCCCCAAAGGATTGGCATTTCTCCCCATATCGGCCACGATTGCGCTCGAGCAGGAATCGGACTTTGGGGGAGATGATCATGACCTTCGACAAGGGGACTATTAAGAAGTCGAGCGCTATCGGGATAGCCATCGCTATCACGGTATCGTTCGCGGCAGTCGCCCAGTTTGGCGGCCCGCCGCCCGCCGTCTATAACCCCGAGCCCGGCGCCAAGGACTTGAAGTCGGTGCTGTTCAACTGGCCGTGGCACATGGGCATGCTGCGCGGCATCGAGGAGCACGAGCTCATGGTCTCGCTCCAGTACCGGGCTGAAGGCACGATCCAGGTCAACGGCCGGGCCTGCACGCTCACGCCGTTCAAGGAGGGCAGCAGGGAGGGCGAGCTCGGCACGTCGGGATACCGCTACGACGCTAGCTACCAACAACCCGGCTACCGCACCGAGATCAAATGTGCGCTGCCGAACGGTCAGACGTATTCCAATATCGAGGTCGTCAGCGGCAAGTACGCTTGGGATGAGGACATCCGGGGCGCCGGTCTCGAGCCGGGCAAAGGCACGGCCAAGCCGATGCCGAACGCCGTTGCCGAGCGTTTGATCCGCCTCTGGGCGAGCCCACAGGGCGCACCCAAGGCCGCGCTGGCGGGCGCCGGCATCCCCCTGCGAAAAGTGTGGCGCAATCCGGGCGAGCTGCTCGAGGCAGGAACCCCGAAGATCGGTGACACGTCGGTGGCCTGGGAAGGTAGTACGCCGATCATCACGTTCCCGATTCCGGGCGTCGACGGCGCAAAGGCCGTTGCCCAGCTCGACGAGCGCTTCATGACCAAATCCGTTCGCGTCACGTACGGACGCGACACCTACGAGTTCACCTACAGCGACTACAACGACTACAACAACGAGCTCAACCGGATCGAAGTCTTGATGGCCGGCAAGATGACGGAGAGCAAGAACGGCAAAGTCGTACGCGAGCTCACCACGAAGCAGACGGAGACGGGCAGTGTCTACGTCGTCGTGCCGGTGCCGAAGAGCGTGAGCGGCCGTGACCCGGAGCCGGTGGAGATGTACGGCACCGACCAGAAGGCGCCCGTGCTCGATTCCACCGCCCCGACGCCGCGGTTGGCCAACGGCAAACCCGACCTCACGGGTGCCTGGACCGGCGGCAACAAGTTCTTCATCTGGCGCTATGGCAACCGCCGCTGCGCACCGGAACAGCTCGAAGGCTGCAGCCCGGCGTGGAATCAGACACTCGATTTCGAGTTCGAGGCGGCTTCACGCTACGGGCCGAACCGCCCGCTCTACAAGCCCGAGCACTGGGACGAGGTCGTCTATAAGGACATGTGGACGAACCGCGAAGACCCGATCATGACCTGTCAGCCGATGGGAGTTCCGCGGCAAGGACCGCCGGGCCGTATCTTCCAGACCGACGCCGACATCACCCTCCTCTATGGCAACGGCGGCGATGGCGGCGGCGGGTACTCGGACTTCCGCGTGGTCGCGACCGATGGCGTCAAGCCGGACGAACAGCAGCTCCGCCAGGTCAAGTACACGGGTCATTCCTACGGCCGCTGGGACGGCGACACGCTCGTGATCGAATCGCTCGGCATTACGCCGGCAACCTGGCTGGCGCGCGGCGGCTTCTTTCACTCCGAGAAGATGAAGGTCACGGAACGCTTCAAGCGGCAGGGTGACCAGATGCTCTACGAGGTCACGGTGGAGGATCCCGACGTGCTCCTCCAGCCCTGGACGCTCAACCCGATGCTGCGTACTACCGGCGCCGCCGCCACTCCGGGCTTCGGCCGCCCGGGCCTGATCGGTGCGGAGCGCGGTAACTGCGAAGTCTACGAGCTAGAGGACATCGCTTCGCAGATTCGCCACTAGGATCTGCCACTGCCAGTTTGCGGGCGCCGGACGTCGACGAGACGTCCGGCGCGTCCAGCGCTGCTACTTGAGACCCTTCGACTCCACGTCCCAGCTCGGATTCTTGCAGAGCCCGCAGTCCTTACCGACGAACATCGCGCCCGCCTTCTTGTCGCCCTTGAGCTGCCATGCCGCCCAGCTCCACGCGACGTTCGCAAACTCGCCGCCGCCCGGGTGGAAGAACGTGGCGCTGTGCCCCGCACCGTGGCGCGAGCCGTAGAAAGCTGCTTTCTTTTCGAGCGAATCGTAGGTGGCTCTCGACGTCGCCATCATGAAATCGGTGTCGTGGCCGTTCACGAGCAGCACGGGTCCGTGCAGCTTCGCGAGCGTCGCGACGTCCGGGATCGGAAACGGCGGCGGATTCTTCGGGTCGAGGTGAATCACGCCCGAGTTGAACACGCCGATCGTCTTGACGCGCGGGTCGGCGCCCACCTCGATCGAGAGAAAGCCGCCGCACGAACTGCCCATCGCGGCCACTTTGTCCAGTCGCGATCTTGCCCTTGAGCGGCGACCCGTCGCGCGCGTTCTCCTTGTCCGCCCAATCGATCGCGCTGCGCAGGTCGTCGACGTTCGCTCGCCGCTGCGCCGCACCTTCGATCGGCGCCGTGCCGATCACGAGGAAGCCGTGCGAAGCCACCGTCTGCATGAAACCCATGAAGCTCTTGCTGTCGATCGCGCAGCCGCCGTTGCCCCACGCGATGACGGGCAGCGTGTCCTTCTTCGGGAACGCGTCGAGATTCGCCGGGCGCACGATCACGTGGCCGGGCACGCCGAACGTGGGCTCGGAAGTGACCTCGTAAGCGCCCTTCTCGGCGAGCGGCGCGCCTTCGACCGGCAACGAAGTGCGGATCATGTCCGGCGTCACGTTGGCAAAGGGCTGCCTGGGCGCGGCCGGGATCGGCGATCGCGAGTAGAACGAGAGCGCAGGCGGTGAGTACGGTGGGCTTCAGCATGGCGTGTTCTCCGTCAGCTACCGCTCAAAATCTTCAGGAAGTCCGCATTCGGCGCGACCTGGCCGTGGATGCCGACGTGCCGCTCCACGTCGAGGCCCAACCTCCGGATGTTCTCGTTCAGCGCGCGGATGTTCGCGTTCGCGGCCGGCGGCTGAGCGCCGGGCGCGGGCGGCGAGTACAGGTCCGCGTTGATCAGGATCTTCTCGGTCGGCAGATACGCGACGAGCATCGTGCCGGAGTGCGGCACGCCAGTTAGCGCGTAGAGATCGAGCGTCCGCTGGCCGTCGCTGATCACATATTTATTGCTCACCGTCTCGAAAGCCGGCACGCGATTGCCCGCGAACCACGGCAAACGGCTCGACAGGAGGTCGGGCTCGACTGTGCGCGCACCCGGGTGGAAAACCACGTCGTCGTAGAACTCGCGGTTGCCTTCGTGCGTGACTACCGTCGCGCTCTGCGCGACGAACGTGCGCAAACCGCCCGAATGGTCGAAGTGGTGATGCGTGTTCACGATGTAGCGAATCGGCTTGTTCGGAATCAGCCGCTTCGTTTCCGCAATCACCGCCAGCGAGCGCGCCTCGTCGAGCGGCGCTTCGACGACCGCGACGAAGTCGCGAAACTCGACGGCCACGCTGTGATGCGACCCGCCGGCGATGCGCCATACTCCGCGCGCGAGCTCGTTCGACTCGACGGTGACGGGCGGCACCTTCGCCGAGCGCACGTTATCGGGCACAGCTAGTTTCGGCGCATCGACGTTGGCCCGCGCCGCGGTGACGCGAACCTCTTTCCAGTTGTGCCCGGCGTTCACGCGCGGATCACCCTGGTGCGAGTGCAGGACCGTCGGGAACTTCACGCCGCCGAAGTCTTTGTAGTCCGAATAGCGGTGATCGAACACCACGTCGCCGAGCACGGGATTCGCGATCCACGTTTGCGTGCGCTCGACGAGGTTGTCCTCGGTGATCGTGCCGTTCACGCGGTACTTGTCGAGCGCCGTGAACGAGACGATCGTCCGCTTCTTGCCTTCGAGCGTGAGCTCCACGGCCGTTGCGTCGTCCGCCTCGAGAGCGGCCTTGATGAAACCGTGCGGCGACAGCCAGATGTCGAGCAGACGCGCTTCAGCGGCGGCAGGCTCGGGCGCGGGCTGCGCTCCGTTCATGTTCCAGCTCGCGTTGCCGCTCGTGAAGAAGCGTTGGGGCTGCTCGCCTTGCAGCGGAGTGCCGCCACCGCCGCGCGGCGCGTAGTCGCCTTGCCGGCGGACGTACTCTTCTCGCGACGAGCGGTTCTGATAGTCGATGGTCCGGGAGTAGTTCACCATCTCGAACCGCGGCCAGTCGTCTTCCGGCGTGTAGCTCTGGCCGACGGCCGCGACCCAGCCGCCGCCCGTGTATTCGATCGATCGCACGTTGCGAGCGCCGATCGCATCGGCCGCGGCCTGCAGAACCGTGCGCGCGTCCTGCGCGGCCGCGGAACCCGCGAGCAGCCAGCCGAGAGCAAAAAGCACCAACCTTTTGGTCGTCATGATGCGCCCCTCGTTTTCGTGTAGTTGTGCAGCGGCGTGCGCGCTCTCGGCCGAGAGCATGCGCCGCTCCGGCGCAACTTAACCCATGTGGGCGGCCGCCGACTACAGGGGCGAACGACTCGGGTGATGGGCCGCGAGCGTAGCCGCTCCGCTATAGCAGCGTTCCGGTCGACCTAACGCCGACGCCGATCGTTCGCCGCGAGGTCATTCCGACGTCGTCGGATCGATCACGGTCATGACTTTCGCGACGCTATTCGCCGGGAAGCCGCCTTGGCGCGCGTGCTCGCGAACCATCTCCTCGTTCGGAGCGATGTAAACGCAGTAGACCTTGTCGTTCGTGACGTAGCTCTGAACCCACTGAATCTGCGGCCCGAGCTTGCTCAAGACGCCGCAGGACTTCTGCGAGATCGATTTGAGCTCAGCCGGTGAGAGCTTGCCCGCATTCGGAATCTCGCGCTCGATGACGTATCTCGGCATGCTCCTCTCCCGTGACCAACCACTGCGGTCAGTCTATCGCCAGTACCACTCGGGGTGCACGCGCAGGTTCGGCCGTGGGATCAATGGCACCCGAGTAAGTACACGCCCCGCGTCTCCCGCACCTCCGCGGAGGGACTTTCCGCACCACATCCGTGCATCCAGCCCTCCGCGGAGGGCTCCGCGCCGTCGTGCTCGCAGTACTCGACGCCGTGCATGATCGCGATCATTCGCCCGCTCGCCGACGCGGGATCGAACTCGGCGCCGTCCGCGCCGATCGCGTCGTCGATCATGTCCTCGGCGCGATACCCGCCGCGCGGAATCACCCGCCCGTCTGCGCGCCGGAAGTAAAGCGCATCGCACTCATCGCGATGCATCGTGACGCCGCCTTCGTGCACGAGCGTGTGGTGATACGTGCAGAGCAGCGTCGTGTTGTCGAGGCTCGTCTCGCCGCCGTTCGCCCAGTGATGGATGTGATGCGCGTCGACGTAGCGCGTGTTGTGACACCCCGGAAACGTGCACCCGCGGTCGCGCGACCAGAGCGCGCGGCGCAAAGCCGTCCCGACCGTGCGCTGCTTGCGGCCGACGTCGAGCGGCGTGCCGTGCTCGTCCTCGACGACGGTCACGACGCTGCCGTCGCACGAGAGGCGCCTCACCGTCTCGATCGGGAGATCGGATCGCCCCGCCCCTCCGCGGAGGGATTTTCCTTCGAGAGCGGAGCGGTCGACGTGCACGACGACCTGATAGTGGTCGGCAGCCGCCGCCGATCGCGGCCGCGCCGGCTCGGCGTCATCGCCCTCCGCGGAGGGCTCGCCCTCCTCGCCGCCCGCGTTCCCGACCGCCCGGACGCCGCCGCTGCCGCCGCCGAGATAAGCCTTCGAGATCGCGACGAGCGCGTCCGCCTGCTGCGCGCGCCACGCGTCGGCCGAGTGCTCGGGATTTGAGGCGAACTCGACGCCGAACGCCGCGTCGCCGGCCGCGACCGCGTGCTCGATCGCGCGCGCGACGAGCTCGCCGTCGGCTTCGGGCAGCTCGACGGTGATCCGCACGCAGCCGCGCGCGCGATCGCGAAACACCGCGAGCGAGCGCCGCTCCCACACGTGCCGCGCGCCGTGCACGGATTCGGGCTCCGCGTTGCGCAGCTGCCGGCAGCGCTCCTCGACTTGGCTCGCCGTCGCGTCGAGCGCGTACGCGAGCAGCAAGTCTTCGTCGTGATTCGCGGCGACGCGCGTGAGCGCGCGCACCTTCGAGTACGACAGGCGCCCGTCCGCGCATGCGGCCGAGATCGCGGGCAGCGAGCGCAGCGCCTGCGCCGTGCGCACCTTCTCGCGGGCCGCGGAGAGCGACAATCCGCAGCGCCACGCGAGCCACTCGGCGCAATTGCGCTGGCCCCATTTCGCGAAGCCGAAGCGGTCGTCGAACGCGCGGACCAACATCAGCATCCGATACGTCTCGGCGTTCATTTGGCGCGTGAGCGTGCGGATCTCGAGGTCGAGCTCGTCTATTGAAGCGTCGTCGACGGAAAGATCGTTGGATGCGGCGACAGGGACGGCGCCGCGCGTGAAGTGCGGTCATGAGCGTCTCCGAAAGTGGGGTTTGAACAGAGTACTGATTATACGTCCAGTACTCTGGGTTTCCCAATAACTTTCGGTTACTTACGCACGCGCGATGTCCGATTTCGGCCAGAAGCGCTCCGCGCGCAAATCAGTTCTTCCTGCCTCCTTCCTGCAATGCCTCCAACGCCTTCTCCACGCTGAGCGAACCGGAGACCTGGCTGGGCGGGTAGTCCTTAAAGGTGGCGAGGAACTGACCCATGACCATCATGGCAGGCATCATGACCCACAATTTCTTGCCCCACCATTCGCCGTAGGACGTCGACTCGGTCTGGTATCGCTCCCATGGATCGACGCGCAGGTTAGTCACCAGCGGGACGTTGGTCGAGTCCTCCTTGCCGCTGAACAGGTTGCCGACGATGGTCTTGAAGGTGATCTTCCACTCGTTGTAACGCACTGCCATCAGGTCGGCGTTGTCGCTGAAATAGAAAAATTCGCGACGCGGACTTTCGGCGACCTTGCCTTCGAAGAAGGGTTTGAAGTTGTAACCGTCGAGATGGTTCTTGAACGTCTTTTCGCCCGCCTGAAAGCCGGTGAGCACCTTCTCTTTCAGGTCCGGCTCGCCCGCGGCCGCGACGAGCGTCGGCATCCAGTCTTCTGCTGACATGAGGTCGTTGATGATGGTGCCCGGCTTGATGACGCCAGGCCACCTGACCAGCATGGGCACCCGGAAGCCGCCTTCGTACACCGTGCCTTTCTCGCCGCGGAACGGATGGTTGCCGCCATCAGGCCAGCTGAAGACTTCCGCGCCGTTGTCGCTGGTAAACATCACGATCGTGTTGTCGGCGATACCGAGCTCGTCCACCTTGGCGAGCAATTCGCCCGCGATCCAGTCCAACTCCGCCATCGCATCGGCAAACAGTCCGAAGCCGGTCTTGCCGTCCCACTTCTTGGAAAGATGCGTAAAGGAGTGGCACCGCGTGGAGTTGTGCCAGAGGAAAAACGGTTGTTTCGCCTTCACCGAGCGGTCGATGAAGTCGCACGAGCGCTTGACCAGATCCGCATCGATGTCTTCCATGCTCACCTTGGCGGCGGGATCCATGCCCGGATGCGGCGGCAGTGGGCCGGCGTCCGTGATCTTCTGCTTGCCGACGCGCCCCCAGCGCGGATCCTCGGTCGGATCGTCGACGTCGGTCGCAACGCTGTGGATGACGTTACGCGGGCCGAACCTCGCGCGGAATTTCTCGTCCTTCGGATACTGCGGATCGTAGGGTTCTTCCAGCGCATTGAGGTGGTAGAGGATCCCGTGGAACTCGTCGAAACCGTGGACTGTCGGCAGGTATTCGTTGCGATCCCCCAAGTGGTTCTTGCCGATCTGCGCCGTCGCGTAGCCGAGTGGCTTGAGGAATTCCGCGATCGTTGGATCGGAATCCTGCAAACCCTGTTTCGCTGCGGGCAGGCCGACTTTCAACAGCCCGGTGCGGAACGGCGTCTGCCCGGTGATAAACGCCGCGCGTCCCGCCGTGCAGGATTGTTGTCCGTAGTAATCGGTGAACAGCGCCCCCTCGCGTGCGAGTCGGTCGATGTTCGGCGTGCTGCCACCCATCATGCCGCGGTGGTAGGCACTGACGTTCCAGATGCCCACGTCGTCGGCCATGATCATGATGATGTTCGGTTTGCTCGAGGCGGTCATCGGGTGCTCCGGTTGATCGTGGCGAGCGGGCCCGCGTTGAATATTTGTCGCCACGGCGTCGCCCACCAAATTTCGTATCGAAAGTTAAGCTCGACAACGGACGCGTCCCAATTGGACCAAAGGCCGACCGGGCGAGACGCTATTTTGCGCCTCCGAGGCCGCGCCAGGTGGGGGTTATTTGTCGCGGGAGTTCGGATTGGCGGGTTGCCGTTCTCACCAAGAACGCGAATCTCGTTACTCCGTATCTAGGTAGCGCCTTGCCAGGAGGGCTTCTACGCGCAACTGCTCGGCACGATCCATCATTTCCAGACGTTCTAGCTCCGCGGCCGCTCGCTCGCGTTCATGGATCTCGCCCAGCAATACGTCACGTACCCGGCCTCTGCTCAGAAGGAGCCGTTCGACTTCTGCCGATCCGCTGGCGAACTGATGATGGACTAGCCCCGCCTTCTCCGTGCGGGCGGGCGGAGCTTCAGCATTGTCGATCGCCGCGACCAGCGCCCGGATGACCTTCACCTCGAGGGTGCGCCTGTCCTTCATTGCAGTGATCAGGTCAGCGCGCAGCCGCGCTTTCATGTCGCTTCCGGCATCTTCGGACATACGAGTTCCCGGGGAGTTCGGTCTATGCAACGCGCTCGACGCCGTCCCAATAGTCGATGACCGGCGACTTCTTGATCACACGTGGCATTCTGCGGCCAAGGCAGATTCTCGCGCCACTCCGCCCTTGGCCCGCATTTCTCACCGCCAGCCGCGCGTGCCGCGACGTCATGACACATCGTCATAAGGTCGACGGAAGAAAAAAGACATCGAGCTTGTCGAATTCCCTTGTTCTCGATCGACGTGTAGATGAGGCGCACGAGTCCGCTGATAGGAAATTGGGCTCCGATGTCGCGCCAGTCGGAGCCGAAAGCGATCCGAAAAGGAGTGAATCAATGACTTACATCCAAGGCTTCGTAGCAGCAGTTCCGGCCAGCAAGAAGAACGCATACAGAGAGCTCGCCTCCAAGGGCGCACCGATTTTCAAGGAGTTCGGCGCGACGCGCGTGGTCGAGGCTTGGGGCGACGACGTCCCGGACGGCAAGGTCACGGATTTCAAGCGCGCCGTGAACGCCGAAAGCAACGAAGTCGTCGTGATGGGCTGGTGGGAATTTCCCTCGAAGTCCGCACGCGACGCAGCCAACGAGAAGATGATGAAGGATCCGCGCATGAAGCAGTTCGGCGCGGACATGCCGTTCGACGGCAAACGGATGATCCACGGCGGCTTTCAATCCATCGTTGACGAGACTGGGAGCGGGACGCCGGGCTATGCCGACGGTTACGTGGTGCCGGTGCCCAGCGGCAAGAAAGAAGCGTATCGCAAGATCGCGGCTAAGGCCGCGGACGTCTTCAAGGAATACGGCGCGACGCGAGTCGTCGAAGCCTGGGGCGACGACGTTCCGGACGGCAAGGTCACGGACTTCAAGCGCGCCGTGAAGGCCACCGCAGACGAAAGCGTCGTCTTCTCCTTCGTCGAATGGCCCGACAAAGCCACCCGCGACGAGGGCTGGAAGCAGGTCAGGAAAGACCCGCGCATGCAGCCGCCCGGCAAGGACGAAAGGCTGTTCGACGGGCAACGCATGTTCTGGGGCGGTTTTGCTCCGCTGCTCGACGAATAACGCGTCACCGCCGTGACCACGGCGAGCAACGACGAGCCCGTCAGGGCATCCTGGCCGGATCGCTCGTTGTTCGCCGTGACGTCATCGACTGGAGCACTACTAGTATCGTGACCATCGTAGTGTATTGCGGCATGACGCTCTCCAATTGTTTCCGTTGTTCTTGCGCATCGCGGGAAGCCGTATGAAAGTTCGCGACAGCGGCATGCCAGCGGAGCAGAGCTGGGATCGGTTCTTCGATGCGCCGAAGGTATTGTCGGCTCTTTCCTTCACGATGCCCAACGCTGACGTAGTCGATTTCGGATGCGGCTATGGCACGTTCACGACCGCAGCCGCGAAACTAACGACGGGAGTGGTTCACGCACTCGATATGGACGCGGAGATGATACGCGCGACGTCGCGACGCGCCGCATCTTGCGGTTTATCCAACGTGAAGGCCATCCAGCGAGACTTCGTCTCGAAGGGGAGTGGCCTCTCAAGTGAGTCTGTTGACTACGCGATGCTCTTCAACATCCTCCACGGGGAAGAGCCCCAGGGTCTTTTGCGCGAAGCTTTCCGCGCCCTTCGGTCGGAGGGCAAAGCAGCTGTCATCCACTGGGTTCACGATTCGACTACGCCCCGCGGTCCGGACCTTTCGATTCGACCGCGACCGGAGCAATGCCGGCAATGGATCCACGACGCGGGTTTCGAGCTTTTGATTCCCGAGGTTGCGTTACCGCCGTATCACTACGGCATCGTCGGTCGAAAGCCCTGACGGATTTGTTGCTCGGACACTAGCACCTCCGCGGAGGGATTTTCCGGACCATCACCGTGCACCCACCCCTCCGCGAAGCGTTCAGCGCGATCGCGCTCGCAGCATCGTGCCGCACGCGAGCAAAGCGGCCACGCCGACGTCGAACGCGAGACAAAACCCCGGCCACCAATCCGGTACCCCTGGGTTCTGCACGATCAGCGCGTGAAAGAAGTCGAACACGCCGTGCCCGGCCAGGCCGGCGATGACGAGCCAAGAGTAGCGTCTGAACCCCACTACCGCGACGATCACGAACGCGGCCGTCGCGATCGACTCGGCGACGAGTACCTGCGCCGAGCCCGCCATCGCAGCGAACAACACGTAGTAGGAAGCGACGACGATCAGCATCGTCGCATAGAAAGCTCTCTCGCGATCGAACCACGTCCATCGCCCGAAGCAAAAAATGCCGAGCGCCAGAGCGATGCCGACGGTGTATTCCAATTCCATCACGGCCTCCCGGTCTCGGCGACAGAAACGAAGCGCAGGCACGGTATGATCATCGCGGAACTCCTAAGGGTCGGCGCACAGCCGGGACGTGGCAAAGTGTGCTCCGCAAGGCCTGCCGTCGCTTGAACGGAAGGGCTAATGTCGCGCTCGCGGGAGCGCACGGAGCGATTGAGAGAATCGATGTCGGAACCCGTCAGCACCGCCCAATACTTTCCGTGGGACGGCGGAGCGATCTTCGTCGGCACGGCCGGCGCATTCCCGGCGCACGCCCATCAGGCAATTCAAATCTGCTTCCTGTTCGACGGCCGAATCCGGCTGCGTCCGAACGACGACGACCCTTGGACGGACTACGACGTCGCCATCGTCCCGTCGCGCCACTCTCACGGCATGGACGGCTCCAAAATTCATTACGGCGCGACGATCTTCGTCGAGCCGGAGACGCGCGAGGGCCGGGTCCTCACCGAGCGCTGGCCGCAAAGCGGCATCGCGGAGGCCGACCGGACGCGCGTGCGCTCGCTCCTCGTCGAGCTCCGCGCCGCATGCTTAGGGCAGCGCGGCCGGGACGCCGTCGTCGAGCTCGCACGCCGCGTCGTCGGCGAGCTGACGCAGCACTCGGAACCGTCGGTGGCGAGCGATGAGCGAATCCTCCGCGCCGTCAAGTACGTGAACGATCATCTATCCGACCCGCTCACGCTCGAGCAAGTCGCGCGCGTCGCGCACCTGTCCCCGAGTCGCTTCCGGCATCTGTTCGCCGAGCAGACGGGAATGGGCTTGCGGCCGTACATTCTGTGGCGGCGCTTCGGCATTGTGTGGGAGCACCGCATGAACGGCGCGTCGCTTTCGGCGGCCGCGCACGCGGCGGGCTTCGCGGATTCCGCTCACCTCGCACGCACGAGCCGCCGGATGATCGGGATCCCGCCGTCCCTGATGGACGTTCTCCCCTCGCGCGAAGATTAGCCTCTTCGTTCAAGTCGGCTCACCGAGCCGGCCGTAGAGTGCACCCACGTTCCAACACCAACGTGAAAGGAGACCTCTCATGAACGAAGCAAAGAAGATCCCGTGCGGTTGCGGCTCGTGCGCCGGTTCGAGCTGCACCTGCGGGTGCCAGGCCGCTGCAGCGCAAGCGAGTTGCGCGTGCGGACCGAGCTGCGTCTGCGGACCGGAGTGCGCGTGCACGTCCGGGTGCGCGCAGCGCAAAGCGTAGGCAATCGCGAGTCGCCGGACGGGGCGCGACAGCTTCGCGGCTGTCGCGCCATTCCTATGCGACCTGCAGCGATCGGCACGGTTGCCATCAATCGCGTTAGCATCTCGAGCTCCGGCTTTCACTTGGTCCGAGCCTGGAAGCGATAGGCGTGCCGCGATCAAGCTCCTGCCATCAAGATGGACGTGCTGAACTTTCTCGGGTCGGCGAGGACGTCCCAGATCGCGGCGCGCGACCGATCAATGTCACGGGCGAGCGGCGGATCGGCGTCTCGGAGCAACGAATACAACTCGTGGAACAGAAAGTCGTAGGAGCGTCGTAGGTCGGCGAGCGTCGTGGTCCCGTGCTGCGTGTGGTACTCGCGGAACCTCTCCAACAAGTCGTCCGACTGGTGCTTGACGGCGACCTTTGCCCGTAAATTGATCGCCTTCGTTTTTCGAAGCCGCGTTACGAGCGATGTGAAATCCAACGTCTCGGCCGACGACGGTGAAGCCGCGGGCGACGGAATGACACCGGGAGCCTCGGATACCTGAGTAAGCGGCGCCGTCGGCGCGACAACCGGGGGCTCCGCCACCGCGACCTCGGCCGGAGGGGCCGACGGCAATGCAGGCGGCGACTCGGGCGCCACGGACGTTGCATCGATCGAATCGGGTGCGCTGCCCGCGGACGCGGAGACAATTGCCGAAGGAGCGGTCCCGGGGGGCGCGGCACCGGAAGCGGATATCGGCGCCGGTGCGACGGGCGCCGCAGGCACCGGAGCTGACGCCGACGTCCGCGCAGGTTCAGCCGTCAGCGCGCGTTCGGTCGGGTTTTCCTAACGTCGCCGCAGCCCGCTCCAGCGACGCACCAGAGCGCGATGATCCCAAGCCTAAGGTTCGCGCGGCCAATCATTCTCGAGGGTCCTGTGTGGGCAAATCCAATCCGCTGAATGACGCTGGAGCTAATCTCCGCACGTTCGCCCTGAACGCAAACTGAACCGGTTCAGCGGACCGCGAGTGTGAGACGCCCGCAAACGGGAAAACCATTCGGCCTCGGTCGATCGCATCATCGAGCTCCCGCTTCTTAGTTTTGACCCACGCCCTCGTTTCGCTAGACTGAGCCGCGTTCGCGCCAATCCACTCGCCCCTCTTTGATCGAGGACTCTATGACACGCTTCACCCTGTCCATCGTCGCCGCAGGCCTCGCACTGATCGCGGCGGTCCCCTCGAGCATCTCGGCGCAGACGATCGCGGCCAAAGGCCCGGTCGTCTACGGTCACCATCATTTCAACACGACGGACATGGCCGCTCAGAAGCGGTTCTTCGCCGACACGCTCGGCGGCAAGGTCGCCACGATCGGCACCAACAATTTGGAGGTCATCGAGTTTCCGAACGTGTTCCTGTTCTTCCGGCCGATGCAGCAGCCGACCGGCGGGACGATCGGGAGCACGGTCAACCACGTCGGCTTCTCGGCGCCGGACTTGAAACCCTTGGTCGCGAGGATCAAGGCGAATGGCTTCAAGATGATCACGAGCGAGTCGCGTGGCCCCGACCGTGAAGGTGACGGACGACATCGCCGCGGCGAACCCGACCACGAACATCGCCTTCGCGCTCGGTCCGGACGACATCAAGGTCGAGATCGTCGAAGTGAAGGGCCAGCAGGCGCCGATTCAGCTGCACCACGTGCATTTCTTCGGTCAGCAGAACACCGAGATGCAGGCGTGGTACGCCAAGACCTTCGGCGCCGCGGTGCAGCCGCAAAACCCGGGCCAGGCGTTCGTGATGGCTAACCTGCCCGGAGTGATTTTGAGTTTCTCGCCTTCGCCGACGCCGGTCGTCGCGACACAGGGCCGCGCGCTCGATCACATCGGCTTCGAGGTCGAGAACCTCGAGGCGTTCACGAAGAAGCTCGAGGCCGACGGGATACCGCTCACGGTGTCGTACCGCGAGGTGCCCGCTCTCGGGATCTCGATTGCGTTCATCAAGGATCCGTGGGGCACGAACATCGAGCTCACGGAGGGGCTCGCGAAGATCAAGTGACGGACCTGAACGAGCCGCAGCGGCTGCGCGAACGCCTCGGGATCGTAGAAAACGATCTCGTGCTCGATGCCGGCGAGATTACCCGCCGGATCGCGGCGCGGAGAAAAGATCTCGATCGTCTGCATTTGGCGCGAAAACTCGAATACGCCAAGAACCGGCGCGCACCTCGGCGAAGGCGCCCGCGGGAACACCCAGCGGGTATCATTGCGCTTTGCGCCACAGGCCGAGCCCCCGATGCTGAAGCGAATCGCACCAATCTTTCTTTCCGTGACCCTCGCGATCGTGGGCCCACGCGCAGGACGCGGACCCTGCCGCCGCCCGAGCCGCAGATCACCTCCCGCGCCGTCATGACGGGCGACCAGGTCGTCCGCATTCTCGACGAGACGGTGGACTGGTACCGCATGCTCGGCGTTCAGCAGCAGTCCGCCACGCAGCCGAGCGACTTGCTCATCCTCTATGCCAACCGGCAGACCGCCGACCGCGTCGTCGCGCTCGCGTTCGAGCTTGCGCGCGCGAACGCCGAGCTCCTGAGCAGCCAAGCGGAGATGGAGCAAGCCGACGCGCCCGATCGACGGCGAGCTCGCCGCAGGTGCTGCAGAGAGACCAGCGAGACTCTGGACGCGCGCCGCACTGCGATTCAGGCCGAGATCACGGCCACGCAACGGCAGCTCGCCGGAGCGGAAGCCGCCGAGCGCGCCGCGCTGCAAGCGAAGGTCGCGGAGCTGCAAAGCGAGCTCGATCTCCTCAACGCGCGGCGCAATCTCCTGAACAACATGGTCGACTTCGCGCATGAGACCGACGCGAACGGCTCCGGAGTGAGCGCGCTCAAGGAGCACATCAACGCCATCGCGGCATCGATCCCGCGCGGCGCTCGCGGCGCCATGCCGGAGCTCGGCGCGGCGGACGCGCAAGCAGGCGCCGCCGGAATCGGCAACGCTGCGCCGCCGTCCACCACCGAGCAAGTCGGCGCGCGCAGATTCGGCATCTGGGATCTCGGCACCAACGTGCTCAGGCTCCAGAGCAAGCTCTCGACGATCGACGAGGTCGACCGCCGCACGGAAGCGCTTCAGCAGACGTTCACCCAGATTCGCGCGGTGCCCGAGCAGCAGATCGAGACGCTGTCCGCTCGCGGCGATGCGCTCGGCGCGCGGCCGGCCGCGGGCGACGCGACCGAGCTCAAGACCGCGCGCGACGAGTACGACACGATCGCGTGGCTCTTTCAGCAAACGTCGTCGATTCTCGTGCCGTTGACCAAAGCCGGCGTGCTGCTCGATCAGTACCGCAACAATCTCGACAGCTGGCGCGACGCCACCCGGACGCAGTATCGATCGGCTCTGAAGACGCTCGCGGCTCGCGTGGGGCTGCTGCTCCTGCTGCTGGCCGCCGTGTTCGTCGCCGGCGAGCTGTGGAAGCGCGCCGTATTCAACTACGTGCAAGAGACTCGGCGACGGCACCAGCTGCTGCTCGTGCGCCGAATCGTGATGTGGGCGGTCGCGCTCGCGATCGTCGGAATCGCGTTCGCCACGGAAGCGAGCTCGTTCGCCACGTTCGCCGGCCTGCTGACCGCCGGCGTCGCCGTCGCGATGCAGAGCGTGCTCGTGTCGATCGTCGGCTACTTCTTCCTGATCGGCAAATACGGCCTGCGCGTCGGCGATCGCGTTCAGATCGCGAACGTCACCGGCGAAGTGATCGACCTAGGTCTCGTGCGCCTGCATCTGATGGAGCTCGGCCCGCAGTGACGGCCCGACCGGCCGCGTCGTAGCCTTCGCCAACTCGGTGGTGTTCCAAGCGTCGGGCGGCATCTTCAAGCAGATCCCCGGCGTCAGCCTCGCGTGGCGCGAGGTCACCCTCACGATACCGGCCGACGGCGACTACACCGCCATCAAGGAGCGGTTGCTGAGCGCCGCCAATCGCGTGCTCGAGAAGTACCGCGACGAGCTCGATCGGCAGACGCGCGAGCTGCAGAGAACGTCGTCGTCGAGCGCCGCCGAGAAAGCGCAGGCTCACGTGCAGTTGCGGTTCTCGTCCGGCTCGATCGAGGCGATCGTTCGTTATCCCGTGCCGCTGCAGCGCGCGGCCGAGGTCGAAGAGCGCATGTCGCGCGCGCTGTTCGACGCGATCCGCGAGAGCGGGGCCGAGCCGGCGCAGCTCACGGCGCAACCGACGTAGCGCACGCCATGCCGATCGCCAACCGCACCCCACCAGTCTGGTCTGCGCTCGCCCTGCTCGTGCTGGGGGCAAGTCCCGCGGTGACCCTGGCTCAGTGGCTGGACTATCCCACGCCGGGAATACCGCGCACCGCGAGCGGTGCGCCGGATCTGAAAGCCCCGGCGCCGCGTACCCGCGAAGGCAAGCCTGATTTCTCCGGCATCTGGTTTGCCAATGTGCCCGCCAAGGACTACTGCAAGGAAAAGGACTGCGTCCAGGAAGAGCGCATGGCGCGCGAGCAGATCAACTTAGGGATCAAGCTGCCGGACGGCCTGCCCTACACCGAGTGGTCCAAGGAGCAGATGGTGACGAGGCGTGCCAACGGCGGCAGGGAAGATCCCCACACCTACTGCAAGCCGCCGAATTTTCCGCGCGCCTGGACGCTGCCGCAGTACATCAAGATCGTGCAGACCCCCGGAGAGATGGTGATGCTGCATGAATTCAACGCGGCCTACAGGGACGTGTTCCTGGACGGCCGGCCGCTGCCCGACAACCCGAACCCCACCTGGAACGGTTACTCGACGGCGCACTGGGAGGGAGACACGCTCGTCATCGAGACCAACGGGATTCGTGACGACATGTGGCTCGACATTCAGGGTAGTCCGATCACGGAATCCGCACGCGTCACCGAGCGGCTGAAGCGCGTCAACTTCGGCATCATGCAGGTCGAGATCGCGGTGAATGATCCAAAGGCCTACACGAAGCCCTGGTCGGTCACGATCGAAATGGCGTTCCAGGCGGACACCACGATGCTCGAAGAGATTTGCCTGGACGACGAGCAAGACGTGAAGCTGTTCCGATGAACGGAGCTACTTCACGAGTCGTGCTATCGATGCAGAGGTGTTTGTCTCTACTGCCGGTCCTCGCCGGCATCAGTCTCGTACTCACACCCGCGTCGGCCCATCACTCGCAGTCGGAATTCGATTTCGAGCTGAAAGTAGCTGATCGAGGGCAAGGTCACCACGCTCGAATGGAAAAGCCCGCACGCCCGGCTCTACGTCGACGTGACCGACAAGAACGGAGAAACCGCCAACTGGAACTTCGAGCTGCCGAGCCCGAACACCTTGATGCGCCGTGGATGGAAGCGGGACTCGCTGAAGCCCGGCGACGTCGTCAAGGTGACCGGTGCGCGCGCACGCAACTTTCCGACGATCGCTTACGCGCTTACCGTCGTGGATGGCGGCGGCAACGCTTTGTTTACCGGCGTTACCCCGATCTACGAACCGGAATCGAAATCCGCGAAGCCCGAGTAGCCGCACGACGCCGCACTCCGTGGCGACGGCGCTTAGCGTGCGTGCGGCTTCGCCATTCGAATGGCTTCACCGAGCACAGCCGCCATGGTCTCGAAATCCGGCGAACCGTCGTACCGTTTACCATTGACGAAGAACGACGGTGTGCCGTTCACGCCGCTGCGCACACCGCCATTGAAATCGGCTCGGACTCTTTCGAGGTAGGTATTGGCCTCGAGAGCGGCGCGCAACTGTTTGGCGTCAAGTTGGAGCTCGGTGACGATCGCTTGATAAAGCGCCGCACCGAGCTTTTGCTGGTTCTCGAACAAGGCGTCGTGAACGTTCCAGAAGCGTCCATGGGTTGCGCCAAACTCGGCCGTCATCGCAGCACTCAGTGCGTGTGGGTGGATTTCGCCGAGCGGGAAATTGCGATAGACGAAACGCAAATCGGCGCCGAACCGCTTCTGCAGCTGCTGCACCACCGGATAAGCGGCACCGCAGTGCGGGCACTCGTAGTCGCCGTACTCCACGAGCGTGACCGGCGCGTCTGGACGGCCTTTCGCGTGATCGGCCTTGGTCACTGGAATTTGCAACGACGCCATGGCTGTATTCTGCGCTATTCGGTGTTCAAGCGCAGCGAAGCTGCCGATTCCTAGCATTCGTAGCAATCCCTAGCGATGTCGTCGCCTGACGACGGTCAATCGTCACGAGCAGGATCGATCAAGACAGCCGCCGCGGGCCGCCTAAGATACGGCCCATGTCGTCGCAGGATCACACGCCCCCGAATGAGCCCGACGCTCCGCATGGCTCGGAGGAAGCGGCGCTGATCCACGCGCATCTCACCGCCATCGCGTGGATCGAGGCGCACCTGTTCGAGCCGATGACGGTCAAGAGCGTCGCGGATCACGCCGGTTATTCTGCGTCGCGCTTCTCGCGCGGTTTCACGCGGCTGCAAGGCGAGAGCGTGATGTCCTACGTGCGCGGGCGGCGCCTCGAAGCGGCCATCGGCCGTCTGCTCGCGGAGCCCGGCCTGCGCATCGTCGATCTGGCGTTCGACAGCGGCTTCGATTCCCAGGAAGCGTTCACGCGCGCGTTCGTGCGTGCGTTCGGTCATCCGCCGGGCCGGCTGCGCAGCCTCGGACCGGTGCGGAGCGTGCTGCGGCGGAAAAAGTCCGCGCCGCGCGAGCCCGAAATCCACGAGCGAGTGGAACAGGTGCCGGAGCTGCATCTCGCGGGCCTGGTCCGACGCATCTCGCCCGCGAATCCGCACGAGTTGCCGCAGACGTGGCAGCGGCTGGATTCACTGCGCGGCTTCCCCGGCGCGCTCGATGCGAGCACGTATTCCGTCACGCTGAACTTCGACCCGCGCGATGGCGGCGTCGAGTCGCTCTCTGCGCTGCGTGTCCAAGCCGACGCTTCGCCGCCTCCGGAGTTGCAACGGCGCAGCTTGCCGGCCGCGACCTGCGCGGTGTTCCGCCACGTCGTGCGCAAGGGCGACGTGTTCCCGCAGGTGAACGCCGCGCGCCAACGGATCTACACGCACTACGTGCCGCGCCTGCCGCTGTCGCGTGTGCAGTTCCCCGCCTTCGAAGTGTTCCCGCAGGGGCTCAAAGTCACCGCGGGCAGCTGGGTCGATCACTACTTCCCACTCAAGGAGTGAATGTCATGAAACATCCCATCACCCGCCGTCAGTTCGTGACCGCGGGAACGGCCCTCTCTTGCGCCGCGATCGTGCCCGGTGCACGCGTCGCGCTCGCGGCGACGCCGTCCACTAAGCTCCAAGAAATCGTGCAGCAAGCCGCGAGCGCCGCGGTCGATTCCGGCGACATCCCCGGCGTCGTGGCGCAGGTGTGGCGCAAAGGCGAGCTCGTCGCCGACGCGACGGCCGGCTGGCTCGACATGGAGAACAAGATTCCGATGGATCGCGGCGCGATCTTCGGTATCGCCTCGATGACGAAGCCCGTTACCGTGACGCTCGCATTGCGTCTTGTGGATGAAGGCAAGATGCGACTCGACGATCCCATCACGCGCTGGGCGCCGGAGTTCGCGGAGATGCGCGTGCTGCGCCGGCCCAACGGTCCGCTGGACGACACCGTACCCGCGGCGCGGCCGATCACCGTGGAAGACCTGATGACGCACCGCTCGGGGCTCGCGTACGGGTTCCTCTCGCCGCCGCCGCTCGGTGCCGCCCTGCTCGCCCGGTTCGGCATGGGCATCGCGAGCGAAATGCCGCCCGATGCCTGGCTGAAGTCGCTCGCCGAGTTGCCGCTCATCTATCAGCCGGGCGAGCGCTTCAACTATGGGCATTCCATCGACGTGCTGGGTTTCGTTGCGGCTCGCGCTCACGGCACGGACCTGAATCGCGCAATGCGTGAAAAGGTGTTGGCACCGCTCGGCATGGACGACACGGGCTTCTGGATTCCTCCCGACAAGCGCGCGCGTATGGCCTCGTTCTATATCTCGACGCAGCCCGGGCAATTCACGCCGTCGAAAGTGGGCGGGTTTACGGACGAACAGACCATGGCCTATGCCATGGGCGGCCAGGGACTCGTATCGACGGCCAGCGACTACCTGCGCTTCGCGCGGATGCTGCTGAACGACGGCAAGCTCGGTCGCGTGCGCGTGCTGCAACCGGAAACCGCACGAGTGATGCGCAGCGACCACATCACGGACGCGCAGCGGCAATTCCCGTTCGTGGCCAACGCGCCCTTCACGCAGGGTTTCGGTCTCGGCATGGCGGTCGTCATCGACGAGGCTCAGCCCGGGATCGTCATCGGCCGTGCCGGCACGTTCGGCTGGCCCGGCGCCTTCGGCGGCTGGTGGCAGGCCGATCCGCAGGAAGAGATGATCCTCATCTGGCTGCAGGAGTGCACTCCGGCGCCGCCGCAGCCCGGTGCAGCGTCGCTGCCCCGCATTCCAGGTGCGCAGGCGCAGCGACAGTTTCGCCAGACGGTGTACGAGGCGATCGACGCTTAAGATCGCGCGGGCAGCGAATGAGAGAACGAGCGTCGGCGATCGAGCCCGAGCTCACGACCGAACGCGATTCAGTCGCCGACCTTTGCGTTGAGCAAATTGTGAGTGCCGCACTTTGGACATCTAACGAGCAACTGGGCCGGTGCCGAAAACTTGGCCATGCAGCTTTCGGCGCTGACTCCTTTGCAGATCACGAGGCCGCAGCTCCCGCAAACCAGGTTCTCGCTCTCGCGGCCCTTGAGAAAAGGAGCGTTCTCGAGGTGAAGCACGCTCGCATCAGCGGGCGGCTCCGGCACTACGGCAAGCTTGGTCTTCCTTGGCACTCAGTTGGCTCCCGACGACGATGAAGCGGCTGTCGCATCTCGAACCCTAGCCGCCGGACGGCATAAAAGCCACCCGTTACCTCTAACATTTGCGAACAGCAGCACCGCGAGGCAGCTCGAACGGCCGCCGGGTCAGCAGTGGTCTGGGCCGTCAACCGGGGAACACGAGCTCGACGCCGGCGGGAATCGTGAAATCGTGTCCCTTCGTGAACCCGATCCAGCGGCCGAGCAGTACCACGGCGGCCCAAAGCAGCAATGACGCGAGGCCTGCAACGCGCGCCCCACGCGGCACTGCGGAGCTCACATTCCACGCGAGCACGCTGCGGGCCGTGAGCAGCTGAAACAGCGCCATGTTGAGACCGGCGCCGAAGAGCGCGAGCGCCTTCCACTGGAACGCCGTGTTCGCGAAATAGGTGTGAGCGCTGGTGGTGAACATCAGCGAGCCCGTGATCACGGAGACGCCGAACGCTAGCCAGGTCAGGGGCAGCGTCTCGCGGCTCACGCGCGTGACTGCTCGAGACGAATCGAGGAGGCCCAGCAAGCGCATGTCCACGATCAGCACCGTGCCGAACAGCAGGACGGCCGCGAGCACATGCGTCGACTCGACGACGGGCATGGCGCCATTCGTGTACCGCATCCACTCCGCCAGCGCGGAGCGTTCGATGCCGTCGAGGATGGCCTGCGTGCTCATGTGCGCAGAGACAAGCTGCCCCAGATCGCAGAGTCGTAAGCGATCATGCGGCCGAGCAGCACGATCGCGAGCCAGAAACAGATGAGCCCCGCCGCCGTGAGCTTCGCGACGAAAGAGAAACGAGCCGCGGACGGCGCGCGCCGCGCGGACCGGGCGAGCAACAGCGTTCCCGCTGCGCAGCTCAGAACCAGCGCCAGCTTCACCCAATAGGAAGTGGCCGTGAATTCGCGGACGGGGTCGCCGAGCGTCTGGGCGATTCCGGTCGAGAGCATGACGGCCAGGCCCAAACCGAGCCACGGCGCGAAGCGCGCCCAGACGGCTTCGAAGGGCACGTCCGCTCGCTGCCAACCGAGCACGCGAAGCGCAATCATCAGACCGGAGACGGCGACCACGCCGGCGGTCAACAAGTGCGTCGCTTGCAATAGGCGAATGAACCAGGCGGTCGTTTGAATCGCGACGCTGGGGCTGGTTCCGGAGAGCCATTCGGCGAATGCGCCCACGCGCCAGACTCTAAACCGTTTCGCTACCCGTCCGGTATCATGTCGGCCACCGCGGACCGCCGACCGGAGCGCTGCATGACCCGACCTCTCCCTCTCGTGCCGACTCGTGTCACTGCGCTGACCGTCGTGATCGGCGCCTTCGCCTCCTCCTCGCTCGCGGCGCCCGCGCCGGTCGACTGGAAGCAGCACGAAGCGGAAATCCTGCGTCACTACCGCGCACTCATCCAGCTCGACACGAGCAGCCCGCCCGGCAACGAAACCCGCGCCGTCGACTACTTGAAGCAGGTGTTCGAGAAGGAAGGAATACCGGTCAAGACGTTCGCGCTCGACGCGCAACGCGCGAACCTCGTCGCCCGCATCAAAGGCAACGGCTCGAAACGTCCGATCCTGCTCATGTCGCACACCGACGTCGTCGGCGTGCAGCGCGAGAAATGGCCGGTCGATCCGTTCGGAGCCGTGTTGAAAGAGGGCTACGTCTGGGGACGCGGCGCGCGCGACGACAAGGACAACCTCACCGCCAATCTCATCACCCTGCTGCTGATCAAGCGCAGCGGCATGGCGCTCGACCGCGACGTGATCTTCCTCGCCGAGTCCGCCGAGGAGGCCGATCCCACGGGCGTCGGCATTCCGTTCATGGTGAGCCAGCACTACGACGAGATCGACGCCGAGTTCGCGCTCGCCGAAGGCGGCGAGATGACGCTCGTGGACGGCAAGCTCACGCGGGTGACGATCGAGACGACCGAGAAAGTGCCGCGGCGGTTCCGCCTGGTCGCCACCGGCACGTCGGGGCATGGCTCCATTCCGCGGGTGGACAATCCGCTCACGCATCTCTCGGCCGCAGTGGCGAAGCTCGGCACGTGGGAAACGCCGATGCGCTTGAACGAAACGACGCGCGCCTACTTCGGCAAGCTCGCGCAGATCGCGCCACCCGAGTCCGCTGCTCGCTACCGAGAGCTCTTGGGCACCCAACCGCCCGCGTCGCTCCAGCGCTACTTCGCCGAGCACGAGCCCGAGCACTACTCGATGCTGCGCACGTCTATCGTGCCGACCATCCTCAAGGCGGGCGTCGGCGCGAACGTGATCCCGTCGGTCGCGGAGGCGACTTTCGACGTTCGCGCGCTGCCCGACGAGGACATCGCGCGCTTCTTCGCCGACGCGGCGCGCGTCGTCGGCGACGAGGCCGTGCAGATCGAGCCGATCACCGCGAATCTCCGCCCGGTGGCGCCGCCGTCCAAGCTCGACTCGGAGATGTATCGCGCGCTCGAAACCGTCTCCGCCGGGATGTACCCCGGCGCCGCGGTGCTGCCCAAGATGGCGACCGCCGCGACCGACATGGCACAGCTGCGTGCCAAGGGCATCCAGGCCTACGGCATCGGACCCGCGAGCACGGAGAGCGACACCATCGACTACGGGCCGCACAGCGACGTCGAGCGGTTGCTGGAATCCTCGCTCTATCGGTTCGTCGAGTTCACTTGGCGCGCGACGACCGCCGTCGCCGCGAGCAAGTAGCCGCTACTACGCGCTGAACGCGTACACCGTTCGCGAGCTGAACGTCTCGCCGGGCCGCAGCGTCGTCGTCGGAAACGACGGCTTGTTCCAAGTTCTGGGAGGCGGCCACCTTCTTGAGTAACGCTCGGCGCCCGTCGGCCTGAGACCCGCGCCCTTGCTCGGTGCCCGCTAGGGCCCGGATCTTGCACCACTGTCTCAGCCCGACTTTTTGGGCGCCCCCCTGAGAGCGAACATCGCGATGGCACACATGAAGAATGAGAACGACAAGATGATGGAAGCGCCTACCGCGACCCTCACTCACACCTCACGGACCGCGAGTTGGATCGCGCTCGGCTGCATGGCTCTCGCGCTCCTGTGGTTGGTAAGCCAACGCGCCGCGCTCGAGTGGTTCGCCGCTGCTCCAAGCGCTCAGGCGTACGTGCAGTCCGCGATCGTTCCCGACTTTCGCTCCCTCGATTCGCAGGCGCGCAAAGCGCAGTTCTTCGAATTCATGCGCCCGATCGCGGCCGGCGTCGTCGCCGACGTCGAACGCGAACGCGATTCGGTGCGCACCATCGCCGCGCGCGTGGCGGCGGGCAAGACGCCCTCTCGCAGCAACCGTGAGAGTCTCATTCGACTCGCGCGCGACTACTCCGTCGAGGCGGACGCCGAGACCTCGGTGGAGAGCTTGCTGCAAAATCTAACGAGCCGCGTCGACGCGATTCCGACATCACTCGTGCTCGCGCAAGCCGCGAAGGAATCCGGATGGGGAACGTCGCGGTTTGCGATCGAAGGCAACGGCTTCTTCGGCGAGCGCTGCTACGAGCCCGGCTGTGGCATCGCGCCGGCCGCGCTCGAGAATCCGAAGTTCAGCGTCGAACGATTCGCGAGCGTTGCCGATTCCGTGCGCAGTTACGTGCGCAACCTCAACACGAATCCGCGCTACGCGGAATTCCGTCAGCTGCGTGGGGAGCAGCGCGGGCGCGGTGAGGAGCTCGACGCTATTACGCTCTCCGCTACGCTCGACGCCTACTCGGAGCGCCGCGAGGCTTATGTAACCGAGATCGCTTCTCTGATCGCCGAGACCGGTTTGCGGGCGAACGACTGACGTGCAGCGCGCGGACTACTCCGCCCTGAGCGTCTCGATGGGATCGATCGTCGCCGCGCGCCTCGCGGGCAGGTAGCTCGCGAGCGCCGCGGCCGCGATCGTGACGCCTAGCGCCACCACGTACGCGGTGAGATCCATCGGGCCGATGCCGAATAACAGCGACGACATCAGGCGCCCCAATGCCAACGCCGCGATGAGGCCCACGACAGCGCCCACTCCGCTCAGCATGAGCCCGTGCAGCAGAAACATCTTCTCGAGTTGCCGCGGCTCGGCACCGAGCGCCGAGCGAATACCGATCTCCCGAGTTCTCTGCGCGACGACGTATGCGACGACGCCGTAGATCCCGATGACGCCGAGCAGCAGCGCCATGCCGCCGGCGATCGCGAGCATCACGAGCGTGAACGACGTGCGCGCGAGCGAGCCGGCGTACACGTCCTGCATGGTGCGCTCCTGGGTGATTGGAACGCTCCCGTTCACCGACCACGTCGCTTGCCGAACCTCGTCCATGAGGCTCGCAGCGCCCGCGCGGTCGCTGCGGATCACGAGCGCGGCAAACGGAGTTCCGACCACGGGGGAACCGAACATGTCCGCCACGAGCGCGGGCCAGTACACGAAGCTCGACGCTTCCTCGTACAGCCCGGCCTCGTGCACGCTCTCCACCACGCCGATCACCTCGCGCCAGGCATCCGTCTGAAAGAAGGTCTTGATGCGTTTGCCGAGCGCGGCGGCGGGCTCTCCTGCGATCTCTCGAGCGAACTCCTCGGAGATCAAGGCCACGCGGCCGCCCGTTTCGATGTCGCTCCAGGTAATGTCGCGTCCCGCAATGATCCGCGTGCCCATCGCTTCGAAATACCCCGGCGAGACGTACTTGTGTCCGCGGAACGCCGGCATCTGTCCCGCCGGCAGCGTCTGTCCTTCGATCACGATCGGCGGCCTGATCGGCGGCGACTCCATCGGCAGGGTGCTCGCAAAGGCGGCTGACGCGACACCCGGAAGCGCCGCGATCTTGTCGAGGATCTCGTGCTGCACGCGCGTGTACGCTTGCGGGTCGGGAAGCAGGGCGTTCGGAATCCAAAAATGCGCCGTTTGAATCGTCGCAGGATCCGAAAAACCCGGGTCGACGTCGCGCAGCGCCTGGAACGTTCGGATCATGAGGGCCGCGCTCACGACCAACACGAGCGCGAGCGCGACCTGCACGACGACCAAAGCGCTCCGCGTCGCGTTCCGCTCGCGGCTCGCGGTTGCGCCGCGAGCGCCGAGGGTCATGGGGGTGCCGATGTGCAGCGCGTGCTTGAGCGCCGTGATCGAGCCGAACACCAGCGTCGCCGCGAGCGAGACGACTACCGTGAAAGCGAGCACGGGCGGATAGAGCGCGATCTCCTGAAGGCGCGGCAGGTTGCTCGGGCCGATGGCGACGAGAACCTGCAGCCCCAAGTAAGCGAGCACCAAACCGAGCACGCTGCCGGCTGCGCCGATAGCTGAAGCTCTCGACGAGCAACTCTCGCGCGATTCGCGCGCTCCCTGCCCCGAGCGCGGCGCGCACGACGAACTCTTGCCGCCGCGCATCCGCTCGCACGAGCATGAGATTCGCGATGTTGGCGCAGGCGACGAGAAGCACGGCGCCGATCGCGCCCATGAGCACCCACAACATGCCCGCAACGCCGCCGACCACGTCGTCCTTCAAAGACCGAATGACGGGGGTCAAGCGGGTGCTCGCGAGGGCTTCGCGCGTGAGCCCGAGATCGGTTCGGATCGGCCAGGCGTCGGGCCAGAGCGCGAGCACGCGCTCCGCGTCGGCACGCGCTTCGGCCGGCGTGACGCCGGGCTTGAGGCGCGCGAGCCCCTGATAGTTGAAGCCGCCGTTGATCTGCAGCGCCGCACGGTCGAACCGCAGCGCGACAATCAGGTCGGGCTGCGGCGTGTGGTCGAGGAATCTGAAGTCGGGCGGCATGATGCCGACGACTTGCGCCGGTTGCGAATCGATCGAGAGCTGACTCCCGACAGCCGTCTCGTCGCCGCCGAATCGCCGTTGCCAAAACGCGTGCGAGAGAATGACCGGCGCGGGCCCTTGCGTCCCGGCCTCGAGCTCCTGCTCCGTGAACCACCGTCCGCGCATCGGCTGCACACCGAGCGCTTGGAGCGTGCCGTCCGTGACTCGCAGAGAGCGCACCCGCTCCGGCTCCCCGCCGTCGGTCAGCGTCGCCGACGCGTCCTGCCACAGGCCGATGCTGGCAAACGTCCGGTTCTCGTCGCGATACGTGAGATACATCGTCGCATCGAAATCGGCCCCGCCCAGCTGGCCTCGAGCGCTATGTCTGATCCTCACGAGCTCGTCGGCGTTCGGGTACGGCAGCGGCTTGATCAGCACCGAGTAGACGACGCTGAAGATCGCGGCCGTCGCGCCGATGCCGAGCGCGAGCGTGAGCACGGCGGCGAACGTGAAGGCGGGCCGCCGCCAGAGGCGGCGCAGCGAATGGCGCAGATCGCGACCGACGGAATCGACGAGATCGTTGAGCTTCATGCGGTTGTCTACTGCGCCCGCAGCACGTCCGCCGGCTCGACACGCATCGCGCGCCGCAGCGGCAGCAGCAACGCCACCGTCGCACAGCCGTGAGCGTCGCGATCGCCGCGCCGAGCACGAGCGGATCGAACGGCGACACGCCGTAGAGCAAATCGCGCAGCAGCCGCGCGACGTAGACGACGCCGAGCATGCCGCTCGCGAGCCCCGCCGCCATCCAGCCGGCTCCTTGCCGCAGCACCAGCCGCGCGATCGCCGCGGGCCCCGAGCCGAGAGCGACGCGCACGGCGATCTCTCCTTCGCGCGCCGCCACCATGCTCGCGAACATGGCGTAGACGCCGACCGAGGACAGGAGCAGCGCCAACGCGCCGAATGCGGTGATCAGCAACGTCGGAAGCTGCCGGCCGACGAGCGACTGGCCGACGACGTCGCGCAGCAGCATCGCGCGGTCGAACACCACACCGCCGTTCAACGCGCCGAGCTCGCGCTCGGCGGATCTCGCCAGCGCGAGCGGATCGCCGTCCGATCGGATCAGGAACCTCGCGATCGCGAGGGCGGGCCCGCGCGTCGACAAGTACATCATCGGCTCTGCGTCGGGGCGCGCGGTGTCGTTGCGGACGTCGCCGACGATGCCGACCACTTCGGCGAGTGGCGCTTCGCGGTTCGGCCCGAATCGAAAGCGGGCGCCGAGCGCATTGCCGTTGGGCCAGAAGCGCCGTGCAGCACTCTCGCTGATGATCGCTTTCGGCGGGGTTTCGGGGCCGCGCCGATCGCGCGCATCGAAGGTCCTGCCCTGCTTCAGCGGGATCTGCAGCAGGCGAAAATAGTCGTCCGAGACGAGGCTCCCGAGAACGAATGGCTCGGCTTCGTCCGCGGGCGCGCCTTCGACAGCGAGCCCCGCGCGCTGCCCGACGGCCGTCGGCAACGACGAAGCTGTCGCAACCGCCTGCACGCCCGGGAGACCGCGTAGCCGCTCCGAGAACTGCTCGTAGAACGCCTCGCGCGCCTCGGGCGTCGCGTACTCGCGAGTCGGCAAGCGCACCGTCGCGGTCAGCACGCCTTCGGGCGCAAAGCCGAGCGGTGCGCTGCTCATGACGAACAAGCTGCGGCCGAGCAGGCCCGCGCCCACGAGCAGACTGATCGAGAGCGCGAGCTGGCAGGCCACGAGCGTGCCGCGCAGCGTGCGCGAGCGACGCGTCTCGCTCGTACCGCGCGCTTCCTCGCGCAGCACCGACTGCGGGTCCGCGCTCGCGGTGGCGAACGCGGGTATCGAGCCGAAAGCGAGACCGGCCAGCACCGCGACGAGCGCGGTGACCAGTATGGCTCCGCCGTCGAGCGACAGCGCCGCGGTGCTCGGCAGCGACTGCGCAAGGAGCCCGCGCAGCGCGAGCAGCGCGACAGTCGCGAGCAGAAGTCCGGCAGCGCCTCCGGCCAAGCCGAGCAGCACGCTCTCCGACAGCAGCTGGCGCACGAGACGCGAGCGTCCGGCGCCGAGCGCGACGCGAACCGCAAACTCACGGCGCCGCGAGAGCGCGCGCGACAGCAGCACGCCCGCCAAGTTCGCGCAGGCGACGAGCAGCACCAAGGCGCCGCTCGCAAGCAGTATCAGAAGCGGCGTGCGCGTGTCGCCGACCACCGCGTCGCGCATCGATAGGGTCGTCACGCTTTGAGTGCTGTAGTCCGCCGGATGCTCGGCGGCGATCTGTTGCCAGAGAGTCGTGATCTCGGCTTGCGCGGTCGCGTAGCTGACGCCCGGCTTGAGCCGGCCGACGAGCCCGAGCCAGCCCGATCGCCGCGCGAAGATCGGATGCGCGACGACGGGCGCGATGTCGAACGCGAAGTAGATGTCCGCTTCGCCCGCCATGCCGACGAAGTCCGCGGGCAGCACGCCCACCACGGTCCGCGCTATGCCCGACACGAGCACGCTGCGACCCAGCGCGTTGGGATCCCCGCCGAAAATCCGCTGCCATGCGGCGTGCGATATCACGACTGCGCTCGCCGTATCCTCGCCCTCCTGACCGCCGCTGAGCGGCACGAAACCGCTCGCAGCCTCGTCGGGCCGAAACATGCGCCCTTGCGCGGGCGGAACGCCGAGGGTGTCGAACAACCCGGGCTCGACCCAAGCGACCTTCACGACGCGCGGACCGTCCTCGGTTCCGAGCACCGCGTCGCCGACCAAGCCGTTGAACGCAGCCAAGCTCGCGAACGATTGCTGCCGCTCGGCGAGGTCGCTCACGCCGCCCGCGGTGAGCGGTCCGCGATCCCGCGAGCCGTCGAGCAGGCGCCCGTAGACGCGCACCAGGCCGTCGGCGTCGCCGTACGGAAGCGAATCGAGCAGCACGGACTTCGCGACGCCGAAGATCGCCGCGTTCGCGCCGACGCCGAGTGCGATCGTGATCACGGCCGCGGCGGTGAAGCCCGGCGTGCTCAGCAGCCGGCGCGCCGCCTGGCGGAGATCAAGCCAGAGATTCGACAGCATTTCGTCCTCCTATGCCGTGCCGCGAGTGCGGGCTCCGCATGGACCGCACGAACGCGCTTCGGCTTTCACAATGCATCGATCTTGCCAAAGCTGCGGGCCGGCTAACCGATTGATTTACAGGACAGGCCTCAGCGGAACGCCCGCGCCTCGGACGTTCGACCGTCCCGATATCGGAACCGCCGTCCCGCACGCGAGAGAGTCTCGGCGCTCGCCTCCGCTTCGGCTCGAGGGCAATGTCCGGCGCGCTTGCGTAAGATCGTTTGCGGCCGGGCGCGCGCGTTCGGCGGCGATCATCGATTTGGCGAGAACTGTTGGACAGAGGCTCGATAGCATGGATTGGAAAGTGTTTGGCACGGTGTTCGGGACGGTCTTCTTGGCGGAGCTTGGAGACAAGACACAGCTCGCGACGCTGCTGTTCGCGTCGAAGAGCGCTGTAAGCCTCTGGACGATCTTCTTCGCGGCCGCGTCGGCACTAGTGATTACGTCCGCGATCGGCGTAGCCGCCGGCGCCGTGGTGTCGCAATACGTGAATCCGAAATATCTGTCGTACGCGGCCGGTGCCGGATTCATCCTCATAGGGCTGTGGACGGTCTATCAGGCCGCGGGCAGCGCCCCGGCCTGAGCCGACCGACGATGCGCCGGCGCCCGCGGTCAGCTCGGCTACTCGTAGCGCAGCGCCTTCACCGGGTGCGCGCGAGCGGCCTTCATCGACTGTAGCACCACCGTCACGTAAGCGATCCCGAGGCCCGCGGCCGCCGCGAGCACGAAGATCAGCGGATTGATGCTCGTCCGGAATGCGAAGTTCTCGAGCCACGCTCGCATCGCGAGATAGGCGAGCACGCTCGCGAGCGCCGCCGCGCCGATCACGAGCCAAACGATCTTGTGCGCGAGCAACGCGATGATCTGCCCGGTGCGCGCGCCGAACACCTTCCGGACGCCGATTTCGCGTGTGCGCTGCGCGGCCGAAAACGACGCGAGCCCGAAGAGGCCGAGGCACGCGATGAAGATGCAGAAGCCGGAAAAGATCGCGATCAGCTTCGTGAGCCTTTCGTCCGCGGCGTAAAGCCGGTCAAGGGAATCGTCGAGAAAATCGAACACGAACGGATGGATCGGATCGAACTTGCGGACGGTTTCCCGGACGCGCTCGATCGTGCCGCGCACGTCGTTGCCGGAGATGTTCAGCACGAGCGGCCGCAGCTGCATTTGGCGCAGCGCCGGCGGCAGTTGCGTGAAGTTGTCGACCTGCCGGTAGATCGCGAACGGCTGCGACCGCGTCGTGCACCGAGCGGAAATTGAAGTCCTTCACGACACCCACGACCGTGCCCTTCTGCGCGTTCGGCCCGCCGCCGCCGAGCTCGAACCGCTTGCCGAGGGGCTCCTCCCAGTGCAGCCCGCGGACCGTCGCCTCGTTGACGACGATCTCGGTAATCCGCGGGCCTCCCGGACCTGCCGGAGCGTCGGCCGCCGCGCTAGGGATCTCGTCGGCGGGCGCGCGGCCGGCGATGATCTGCAAGCCCATGACGTCGACGAACTCCGGTCCCACGGCCATGTGCGTGATCGTGGTGTTCTCGATCACGCCTTCGTTGTTCTCGAGGCCCAGCACATTGGTCGGAAAGTTGCCGCCCATCTGCGAGTTCGACCACGACACGCCTAGAACATTGGGGTCGCGCAAGAGCTCGGTCTTGATCGCGTCGCTGCTCGTGATCGTGTCCACACCGCGCAGCGTCACGACGAGCTTGTTCTCGCGCTCGAACCCCAGCGACATGGTCGAGATGTAACGCATCTGCGACGCCATGATCAGCGTGCAGGCCATGACTGCGATCGAGATCATGAACTGCACGAACACGAGCCCCTCGCGCAAGCTCGAGCTGCGCGTGCTGCCGCGCGCACCGCCGACGAGCGTCGAGACGGGCGCGATCGAGGCGAGGTAGAAAGCAGGATACAGCCCGGCACCCAACCCCACGATCAACGCGAGCGCGACGGCCCACCCGAGCACTTCGGGCGTCTCCGTGAAGCTCAATGAAATCGGCATACCGAGCAGTGCGCTGATCGGAGTGAACGCCACGATGAGCTTCACGAGCAGCACACCGATCACCACTGAAACGACCGCGAGCAGCAGCGACTCCGCGAGGAACTGCATGATCAGCGCGCTGCGGTTAGAGCCGAGCACCTTGCGCATCCCGACCTCTTTCGCGCGCTTCGCCGCCCGCGCCGTGGCGAGGTTCATGTAGTTGATGCACGCGACGAGCAGCGTGAACACGGCGACCGCGATGAATCCGTAGAGGTAGTAGAGGTTGCCGGTCGGCAGATCCGCTGGCACGTCGGAGTGCAAATGGATGTCCGCGAGCGGCTGCAACCAGCTGCGCCATTGCGCGTTGATCCGGGCGCCCAACTCCGTCATGTTCCGGTCGAAGAACTCCTTCGACACGTCGCCCCACTTGGACGGATCGTAGTTCTCCGGCAGCACCAGATACGTGTACCAGCCGACGTTGAACAGCCTCTGGCGGCGCTGCACGACGTCATCGGGTATCGCGTACAGCGGTATGTTCGGCGAGAACAACAGGTCGTATTTCAAATGCGTGTTGGCGGGCAAGTCCTCGAACACGAGCGTGATCTCCACCTCGTTGCCGTCGACGGTGAGGGTCTCGCCCATCGGGTTCTTGTCGCCGAAATAGCGCTCGGCCAGCGTCCTGCTCACGGCCACTGCGTTCGGCGGCACGAGCGCCGTTTTCGGGTCGCCGTAGATCACTTTGTGCGTGAACACGTCGAAAACGTTCACGTCCGCGAGAAAGACGTTGTCCCAGTAGTAGCCGACGTCGCCGTGCTGAATGAAGCGCTGCGTGTTGGACGTGAGAAAGCGAACGTAGGCTGCCACGTCCGTGTTGTCGTCTTTGAGGATCGGTCCCAGCATCGGCGAGGTGACCGCGAAACGATCGAGCTTGCCGTTGATCTCGAACTCGTTCACGACACGGAAGATCCGCTTGTAGTTCGTGTGGCCGTGGTCGTAGGTGAGCTCGCTGCGCAGATAGATGCCGAGCAGCAGGCAGCACGCCACCGCGATCGCGAGGCCGGCAACGTTGATCAGGGCGTAGCTCTTGTCGCGCGCCAGGGTACGAAGCGCGATCTTCCACATCGTCGAGTTCATCGGATGTGCTCGCTTGGTAGACCGTTCGGAGTTAGTGTGACGGCGGTGGAAAGCATAGCGGCTCGCGCGTCCTGGCGCTAACACCGGACGACTTTCGTTCCCGCGAACGCCGGGTGTAAAGTCACCGCTCATGCGCAGATCATTGCTGGCCGTTACTCTCGCGACGTGGTGCTGCGGCACTCAGGCGATCGCCCAAACGCCGTGGGCCGTGCCGAGGCTCGCGAACGGCAAGCCCGATCTGCAGGGTACCTGGGAGAACAACAGCGCCACGCCGCTCGAGCGGCCGCCCGAGCTCGCGGGTAAGCCGCTACTCACCGAGGACGAGCTGTCCGCGCTGAAGGCGCGGGCCGCTGAGCTCTTCAACGCGGAAGCGGACGCGGTGTTCGGCGACTCGCTCTACCTCGCGTTGCTCGACGAGAACCGTCCGCGTCAGCTCGGCGCGACCGGCACGTACAGCCAGAACTGGGTGCCCAATCGCTACTTCGAGCGCCGCACGTCGCTCATCGAAGATCCCGCGGACGGACGGCTGCCGCCGCTCACGCCGGAGGCCACGCAGCGCCGCGCCGCGCGAGCCGCCGCGCAACCCGCCCGCGCGCGCAGCGCCAGCGATCTCTCGATCACCGATCGCTGCATCACTTACGGCTTCCCCGATCTCTTCGCCGCGTACATGAGCGTCTATCGGATCATCCAATCGCCGAGCGACGTCGCGATTCAAATGGAGAAGATCCACGACGCGCGCATGATTCCGCTCGATGGCCGGCCGCACGTGTCGCCGGCGATTCGGCAGTACCTCGGCGACTCACGAGGCCACTGGGACGGCGACACGCTCGTCGTCGACACGACGAACTTCCCCTCTTCCGGCAGCCCGATGGGCGGCTACTTCCGCTTCTCTGACGAGAACCTGCGGCTCACGGAGCGATTCACGCGCGTGAGCGACGACACGCTGCGCTACGAGTTCACCGTCGAGGATCCCACCGTCTGGACGCGGCCGTGGACCGCCGCGATCTACTGGAAGAAGAGCAACGGGCCGATCTACGAATACGCTTGCCACGAAGGGAACTACAGCCTGCGCGGCATGCTGTCGGCCTTGCGCGCCGAAGAAGCTGCCGGCGGCGATGCTAGCTCACGCTAGCCGCGCTGCCGCGTCGGCGGCCGCGACTTCGCCTCGGGCTAGCCACTATCGCTGCGCGCGCGCGCAACGTACGATTCATCGGCCCCTCCGCAGCCGAGCAGGAGCCAAACACGATGCGTCTCGACGATGTCCTTGGGCGCACTGCGGCGGCTCGTCGTCACGTATCCGTCGCGACGCGCCGAACGCTCTCGATCGCGACCTGCGAATCGCGTCCTTCACGATCACGCTTGCGGCCAATGCCCATCACTCTTACAGCGAGTACGACGATACCAAGTCGGTGGTAGTGGAAGGCAAGCTCATCGACGTGGCGTGGCAGAACCCGCACGCGCGGATTCTCGTGCAGGCCACCGACGCGGCGGGCAAAACCGTCACTTGGGACATCGAAAGCGCCGGCCTCAATAACTTTCGGCGGATGAACGTGCCGCTCGAGATCTTCAAGGTCGGCGACACGGTGAAAGCGGCGGGTTGGCCCTCCAAGCGGTCCGGCGTACGCATGTACGGAACGAACCTGCTGGCAGGAGACGGGCAAGAGCTCGTGATGTGGCGCTACTCGAAGCCCCTCTGGGCGGCGAACGCGCTCGGCTACGGATCGGACCGCGCGCTGTTCGAGTCCGGAACCGCGTCCGCGTCGACCACGCTGTTTCGCACGTGGGCCTCCGACCTCGACGATCCGGACGCGAATCCCGCGTCGCTGTTCGCGGGTCTGACTTGGCCGTTGACGGAGAAGGCGCGGCAAGCCGCCGCGCGTTTCAACCCCGTCGAGGACACGACCACGGTCGGCTGCACGCCGAAGGGCATGCCGGCGATCATTCGGCAGCCGTTTCCGATCGAGTTCGTCGATCGCGGCGACACGATCGCGCTGAAAATGGAGGAATACGACACGCTCCGCACGATCCACATGCGCGAGAGCTCCGACGCGGCGGCGCCGCGGACGCCGCTCGGCTACTCGGTCGGCCATTGGGAAGAAGGCACTCTCGTCGTCGAAACCACGCGGCTCAACGAGCCGTATGTCAACAACATGGGCGTTCCGATGGGCCCCTCCGCCAAATTGGTCGAGCGCTTCTCGCCGAGCGCGGACGGCAGCCGTCTCAACTACACGCTGTCGATCACGGACCCCGATTCGTTGACCGCGCCGATCGAGGGCAGGCGGTCGTGGGTTTGGCGCCCAGCCGAGCGCGTGATGCCGTTCAATTGCACGGATAAGAGCGCCAGGCACTAAGGGCCGAAGCCGCGCGGCCACCCTCCGCGGAGGGTACTCCAAACACCTTCACATTAGTCTCGTAAGCTGCTGTTTATGCACGAGACGAAGCCGTCGCACGGAGCGAGCGAGCGAGATGCTCGACGATGTCCCTCGCGTCGTCCTCCGCGCCATGAATGAACGTCGACTTGCGCCGCCGTAGTACCGGGAGACCGATCGCGTACATCCCCGGCGCGTCGACGACGCCGCCGTCGTGGCGGAGCCGCCCCTTGGTATCGAGCACCGGAACCTCGAGCCACCGATAGTCGGGCCGGAATCCCGTCGCCCAAACGATCGAGCGGATCTCTCCGCTCGCGAGATCGACCTGCAGCCGCGGCGCCGCGGGCGCGTGTGTCGGCTCGAATCGTTCGGGCGGACCGACGTCGAGGTCGGCCGCGCTCCGCGCCCACTCGTCGAAAGTGTCGAGCAGGCGATTCATTTTCAGGTCCGCGAGCGCGAACTGATTGCGCAGCCCGCCCGAGAACAGCGCGCGGCCGTCGCGGATGGCCGACAGCCGCCCCACGATCTCGACGCCCGACGCGCGCAGCGCGTTGAGATCGAGCGTCGCGCGCTCGGGCGAGCCGACGAGCTGCGGCGACGGCAGCTTGCGCGCGCGCGCGATGTCGTCGATCTCGTCGTAGCGCTCGTTCCAGATGCCGCTCGCTTCCATCCACCAGAGCACGTCGCGGCCACGATAGGTGCGCGGCAACCGTACGTGCTCGCCGACGGAGATGATCACGCGGCGCCCCGACCGGCGGATCTCGTCCGCGAGCTGCGCGCCGGTGGCGGACGCCCCGACGACGAGCACACCGCCGTCGGGCAGACGGCTCGGATTTCCGTAGTCGAACGGCGTGACTTGCCGGATCGCGGACGGAACCCCCGCACCAACGCCCGGCACGACGGCGACGTTGCAGGCGCCGCTCGCGATCACGAGGCTGCGGCAGCGCAGCTCGCCGCGATTCGTGACGACGCGATAGCCGCCGTCATCCGCGGGCCGCACTGCGATGACGTCGGTCTGCGTGCGGACCGGCGCCGCGCAGACGCGTGCGAATCCCGAGATGAACTCGACGACCTCGGCCATCGTCATGTAGCCGTCCGGGTTCGCGCCGTCGTACGCGTACCCCGGCAGCCGGCTCTGCCGGTTCGGCGTAAGGAGACGCAGCGAATCCCAGCGCTCGCGGCGCCAAGAGTTCGCGATCTCGCCGCGCTCTAGCAGCACGTGCTCGATCGAGCGCTCGGTCAGCAGCCGGCTGACCGCGAGCCCGGTGTGCCCGGCACCGATGACGACGGTCGTGATCCGTTCGATGGAACCTCCGGGTTCGATGGAACGCTCCGGGTTCGATCGGAAGCCCCGGGTTCGCTGCCACGCCCCCGCGCGGGCCGGCCGCGCTCAGCGCTTGTGGACCTCGACCGTCACGTCGGTCGGGTTCGTCACGATGTCGAACACGGCCGAGCGCTTCTGCGACTGCGCGACGAGTGCTTCGATCTCTTTCTGCGTCGCGTCCGCGTCGATGTCGAACGTCACCTTGATGTCGTCGTAGCCGTTGCGCACGTCGCTGTCGATGCCGAGGATCCCCTGGATGTCCATCGACCCTTCGAGCTTCGCTTCGATGGATCGAATCTGGATGCCGCGGTTCTGCGCGACTGCCGCGACGCCCGCGGTGAGGCAGCTCGCGAGACCGACGAGCACGAACTCGACCGGTGTCGCGCCCATGTCCTCGGACGCGAAGATCTCGGGGTGATCCGCTTCGAACATGAACTCGGTCTTGTGCTTCTGCTCTGCGCCGAGCCCGTGAAACCCAGCCACCTGGGTGCGGCTGTGCGTGCCGTTCTTCCACTTGCACGAGGCCCGCCACGTGAATTTGGCCGCCTCGGGTGCCTTGCGGAGCGCTTCACGCGCCTCGAGCAGAGCCCCTACGTTGACGCCGTTATCGACCTTTTTTGCCGCCGCCTGAGCCATCGTCTGCTCCTTAATATTGTCGTCAGATTTCTGGTCTTGGAGTCGTCGTGTTCCGCTGTCGCGGAGACGCGGGATCATACGCCGCGACGCCGACCCCTGTCTAAGCGCGCCGCGCGGGCATCACGTATACACTCGCGCGATGCGCGTGCGCTCGAGCGACAGCACCGAGGGCTCCGTCGGCACGGTCGACACTCGTTTCCTCGATCTGCCGGAGCCGCTGCGGCTCGACTGCGGGCAGGAGCTTCATCCCGTACGGATCGCGTACGAGACCTACGGAACGCTCGCGCCGGCGCGCGACAACGCGATCCTCGTGTGCCACGCGCTGAGCGGCGACGCGCATGCCGCCGGCTACGCGAGCAGCGCCCCGGCCGCGGGCACTCGCGACGGCTTCGCCGCTGAGGAGCGCGACGCGGACCGCGGCCGCGCCTTGGGCTGGTGGGACGGCATGATCGGGCCCGGCAAGGCCTTCGATACCGAGCGGTATTTCGTCGTCAGCACGAACCTGCTCGGCGGCTGCCGTGGCACGACGGGACCGTCGAGCACGAGCCCGGCAACCGGCCGGCCCTACGGCAGCAGCTTCCCCGTGATCACCGTCGCCGACATGGTCCGCGCCCAGCGCGCGTTCCTGAGCGAGCTCGGCATCGATCGGCTCGCCGCGGTCGCGGGCGGCTCGCTCGGCGGCATGCAGGCGCTCGAGTGGGCGGTGCTCTACCGCAACGACGTCGACGCGATCATTTCGATCGCTAGCACACCCGCGTTGCGGCCGCAGGGCGTCGCCTGGAACGCGATTGCGCGCAACGCGATCACGGCCGATCCGGATTGGCAGGACGGCCACTACTACGGCACGGGCCGCGCGCCGACGCACGGCATGGGCGTGGCGCGCATGCTGGGCCACATGACGTATCTCTCGGCGTTCGCGCTCGGGCGCAAGTTCGGCCGGCGGCTGCAATTCTCCGACGATATTCGCTACCTGCTCACCGACCCCGAGTTCGAGATCGAGAGCTATCTGCGCCACCAGGCCGAGAGCTTCGTCAAACGCTTCGACGCGAACACCTATCTCTACATGTCGCGCGCGCTGTCGTATTTCGATCTCGCGCGGCAGTACGGCCGCGGGAGTCTCATTGACGCAGTGCGCGCGATCAAGGCGCGCTCGCTGCTGATCGCGTTCAGCTCCGACTGGCTCTACCCTCCCCAAGACTCGGAGGAGCTCGCCGCAGCGCTCGGCGCCGCGGGCAAGGAAGTGCGGCTCGAGATCATCGACGCGCCGTACGGGCACGACTGCTTCCTGTTGGAAGAGGCTCGCCAGACACCTATGATCCAGGAGTTTCTCGCGCGCTAAAGACTCGCAAGGAGCGTCGATGGAAGAATCACGTCCGTTCGGCTTCGACACCCGCCAAGTCCACGGCGGTCAGCGCCCCGATCCGAATACCGGAGCGCGCGCGGTACCCATCTATCAGACGACGAGCTACGTGTTCGAGGACCCCGAGTCCGCGGCCGCGTACTTCAATCTCCAGGAATACGGCAACACCTACACCCGGATCATGAATCCGACGACAGCGGTATTCGAGGAGCGCATGGCGAGCCTCGAGGGCGGCTGCGGCGCGGTCGCGTTCGCGAGCGGCCTCGCGGCTCAGGCCGCCGCGTTGTTCACGCTGCTCTCGCCCGGCGACCACGTGGTGTCCTCCGCCGCGCTTTACGGCGGCACGGTGAACCAGCTCAAGCACGTGCTGCGCAAGATGTCCGTCGAGATCACATGGGTCGACCCCGACGACCTCGGCGCGTGGCGGAAAGCCGTGCGCGACAACACGAAGGCGTTCTTCGGCGAGACCATCGGCAACCCGGGCGGCAACGTGCTCGACATCGAGGGCATCGCGAAGATCGCGCACGACCACGGGATCCCGCTGCTCGTCGACAACACGTTCGCGACGCCGTATCTCTGCAGGCCGATCGAATGGGGCGCGGACATCGTGCTGCACTCGGCCACCAAGTTCATCGGCGGTCACGGCACGAGCATCGGCGGGGTGGTCGTCGACTCGGGCACGTTCAACTGGTCGAACGGCCGGTTCCCCGTGATCGCCGAGCCCTCGCCCGCCTACCACGGCCTGGAGTTCCACGAGACGTTCGGCACCTACGGCTATCTCATGAAGCTGCGCGCGGAGACGCTCCGCGATCTCGGCGCGTGCTTGAGCCCGTTCAACGCGTTCCTGTTCCTGCAAGGTCTCGAAACGCTGTCGCTGCGAATGGACCGGCACGTGACGAACGCCGCTGCGATCGCGCGCTACCTCGAGAAGCACGACTTCGTTTCGAACGTCACCTACTCCGGGTTTCCCGCGAGCCGTTATCGGCCGCTCGTCGAGAAGTACTTGCCGCGCGGCGTGGGCTCGATATTCACGTTCGACATCCGCGGCGGCCGCGAAGCCGGCCAGGAGTTCATCCGCGGCGTGACGCTCTGGTCGCATCTCGCGAACGTCGGCGACGTGAAGAGCCTCGTGATTCATCCGGCCAGCACGACGCACCGGCAGCTCGAGGAAGCAGAGCTCGTAGCGGCCGGCGTGCGCGCGGGCACGATTCGGTTGTCGGTCGGCATCGAGGACGTCGACGATCTGATCTGGGACCTCGAGCAGGGCTTCGCGCGTGCGCGCGCGGCCGCCCCTGCGGGAGCGGCGCGATGAGCACGGCATTCGACCTTCACGCGTACCAGGATCCGCTCACGATCCAGCGCGTGCTGCGCGAGGCAAAAACGATCGCGATCGTCGGGCTGTCGAGCAACACGCTGCGCGCGAGCCACTTCGTCGGGTTCTACCTGCAGCGGCACGGCTATCGCGTCATTCCCGTGAATCCGCGCGAGGCGCAGATCTTGGGCGAGAAGAGCTACCCGAGCCTGCGCGACGTGCCGGTGCCCGTCGACATCGTCAACGTGTTCCGGGCGCCCGACGCGCTGCCGGGCATCGCGCGAGACGCCGTTGCGATCCGTGCCAAGAACCTCTGGTGCCAGTTCGGCGTCATCAACGAGGAAGGCGCGCGCATCGCCGAGGAAGGCGGCGTCTCCGTCGTGATGGATCGCTGCATCAAGGTCGAGCACGCGCGCTACGTCGGCCGCATGCATTGGCTCGGATTCAACACGCAGCGGATCACGTCCGTGCGCGGCGGGCTGCAGTAGGGCTCCACGAGGTGTGCGCCGGTTCCTGTTCTACGGCGCGCAGGCCGGGAATACTTGCGCGTGCCCTCACGACCCGCATTCTGGCTGGCCCGCCAACCGATTATCGACCTCATCGGCGACACCATCGGCTACGAGCTGCTGTTCCGGTCCGGCACGACCAACGCAGCGCACGTCACGGACGACAAGACCGCGACGGCGAGCGTGATCCACTTTGCATTCAACGAGCTCGGCATCGCGTCGGTGCTCGGCGACGCACGCGCGTTCATCAACTTCGACGCGGCGTTGCTGATGTCCGACGTCGTGGAGCTGCTGCCGCCGGACCGCACGGTCATCGAGCTGCTCGAGCACGTGCGGATCACGCCGGAGGTGGTCGAGCGGTGCCGAGACCTGCGCGAGCGCGGGTTCTCTTTTGCGCTCGACGATGTCGTGCAGATCGACGCCGTCCACGCGTCCCTGCTGCCCTTGATCGATATCGTCAAGATCGACGTGCTCGCGACCGCTGACGCCGATCTACCCGCGCTTGTCACGACAGCCCGCTCGGCCGGACGCGTGGCGCTGCTCGCCGAGAAGGTTGACACGCGCATGAAGGTGGACCAGTGCCGCGAACTGGGGTTCGACCTTTTTCAAGGTTACTTCTTTGCACGGCCGGTGCTAATGCAGGGCCGGCGCGCCGATCCGTCGAAGCGCGTGATCATGCGCCTGCTCGAGCAGTCGCTCGACGAGCACGCCGACGCGGCCGAGATCGAGCGCACATTCAAGCAGGCGCCGGAGCTCAGCTATAAGCTGATGCGCGTCGTGAACTCCGTGGGAACGGGTGTTCGTTCGCCGATCCAGTCGCTCGCGCACGCACTCAAGATCCTTGGCCGCCGCCAGTTGCAGCGTTGGCTACAGCTACTCTTGTTCGCGCACGACAGCAGCGGCCATTTCCCGACCCCGTTACTGCAGCTCGCCGCCGCGCGCGGCAAGCTGATGGAGCTGCTAGCGGGGCAGCGTTCAAACGATCGACGCTTGCAAGACCGAGCATTCATGACGGGCATTCTGTCGCTGCTCGACGCGCTGCTCGAAACGCCGATGACCGAGCTCATCGAACATTTGCAGTTCCCCGACGACGTGCGCGCTGCGCTGCTAGAGCGCAGCGGTCCGCTGGGTCACCTGCTGCAGGTGGTCGAAGCACTCGAGCGCACGGACGACGCGACCGTTTCGGCGCTCCTGGCGAAGGGAGACCCGTGCGAAACGGGCGAGCTGCCGCAACTGCAGATCGAGGCTCTCACGTGGTCGAACGCGCTCGGGCGCGAGGACGATCCGACCGTGCGGCAGCGCGCCGCAAAGAGCTGACGCCCGTTCACCGTTCGCGATCCGGCGCGGCCCGCGACGGTGCCGAACGTGGCGGTGAGGCCGGCCCGCGTCCGTTGCACGCAGCGCCACTCGGCGGAAGCGGGAGGCTCGCGCAGTGGTATTCTGCGGCGCACACGCTCGGGGGCAGCGATGGCGCAACGTAAGATTTCACGGCGCGAGTGGGTCAAGACGGTCGGCGCCGCCGGCGCGGCGACAGCGCTCGGTGCGGACGGCGCGGAGACGCGTCCGCCTCGGCATTGGGATCGAGAGACCGACGTGATCGTGATCGGCTCCGGGGCGACGGGACTTCCCGCGGCGATCGTCGCGAGGGAATCGGGCGCCGACGTCGTGCTGCTCGAAGCCGAGAATCACATCGGCGGCCACGCCATCTGCAGCGGCGGCAATCTTCCGCTCGGCGGCGGCACGAGCGCGCAGAAGAAGTACGGTATCGAGGACTCTCCCGATCTCGTGTTCCGCGATTTGACCGATTGGTCGATCGTTCAGCCGAATGGCTTCCCCGACTATCGGTACAACGACCGCGAGCTCATTCGCGCCTTCGCCGACCATTGCACCGCGACGTTCGAATGGCTGCGCGCGCACGGCGTCGTCTTTCTCGACAAGGCTCCCGACAATCTCGGCGGCAGCTCGATCGGCAACTCGGCGCCGCGCGAAACGCATCCGCTCAACTTGGACTATCCGTTGGTGCAGACCGGCAAGCCGGTCGAGCCGGAACGGCGGATGACGTCGAGCTCCGGCAACGGCTTGATGCGGCCGCTCGAAGCGGCGGCCAACAAAGCCGGCGTGCAGATTCTGCTGCAGCATCGCATGACGGCGATCTACCGCGAGGAAGCGGGTGCGAGGCGCGTGCTAGGCGTGGCCGCGGAACACACGGGCGGATCGCTCGATATCCGCGCGCGCAAGGCCGTGATCGTCGCGACCGGCGGGTCCACCGGGCAACGTCAACTTTCGCCGCATGTTCGATCCGCGGCTGACGGAGGAATATTGCGGGCTCGCCGGCATGCCCTGGTCCAACCAAGACGCGAGCGGCGAGCTCGCGGCGCTGGCGATCGGCGCGTCGCTCTGGGGCGCGTACAACCAGACGGGTGAATTCGGCGAGACGCTGACGAAGCCCGGCACGCTCGGCGCGCAGTACGGTTACCGCAACTTGCGCTGGATGCCGGGCTCGGAAGTGTTCGACAAAGCGGGCGCGAGCGGCTTGGCCGTAGGGGACTGGCAGAACGTGGTTCTCGTCAACATGCTCGGCCAGCGTTTCTACGACGAGACGGCAGGCCAATACACGTCGAACAGCTACCGCCGGCTCGATCCCTATGTTCCGAACAGCTACCTGAACGCCAAGCGCACCGACTACGACCCGAACGGCTGGGTCGCGGCCGCGCTCGCCGGGATCGGCGACGGCCGCAACGGCGGCGGCCCCATTTGGGCGATTTTCGACGCCGACGCGGTGCAGCGCGAGGAGTGGAGCCCGGCGCCGCCGAACGTGGATGTCGAGCGAGGTTTCTTCTTCAGCGCCGATACGCTCGCGAGCCTCGCCGAGAAGATCGTGATGAAGCATCAGCGTGTGCCCATGCCGCCCGCAAACCTCGTGGCCACGATCGCGCGTTTCAATTCGTTCGTCGACTCCGGCACGGACGAGGACTTCGGCAGGCCAAAGCCGCCGTACAAGATCGCCAGGCCGCCGTTCTATGCCGCGTGGTCCACGCCCGTGATCCACGACACGCGCGCGGGCCTGCGGATCAACGCCGAATGTCAGGTCGTCGACCTGAACGGCGCCGTGATCGCCGGCCTCTATTGCGGCGGCGAATCGGCGGGTGGTTTTTCCATGCACGGACTCGCGCGCTGCATGTGCCAGGGGTTCATCGCCGGGAAGCACGCAGCGGAGTCGTGATTGGCACTCTTCGTGCATCGTCACTGCCGCAACTCAAACAAGGAGGCCATGACGATGACGACAGTAACAGGGCACACCACCGCAATCCGCGCCGGCAAAGCCATCGGCACGAACGTGTACGACCCCACCGGGAAGAAGATCGGTGAGGTCAAAGACATCATTCTCGAGAAAACTTCCAACAATATTTTGTTTGCCGTCGTGAGCTTCGGCGGCTTGCTCGGCATGGGCGAGAAATACCACCCCGTGCCGTGGAGCGAGCTCGACTACGACCCGACCCAGGGCGGGTACGTCGTCTCGTTCACCGCAGAGCAGCTCAAGAACGCCCCGGCGGACTCGCTCGAGGCATTGACGAAGGACGACGGTCGCGCGTTCCGCGATCGGGCGTTCACGCACTACGGCACGAAGCCGTATTGGCATTGAGTGTACCGGCGCGCCCGCCGAGCGGCGGGCGCGCCGCGATATGTTCAACGCGCCAGTGCCGCCAACCACGCCGTGAAGTCGATCCACAGCGGCGTGTCGAGAATCGCGCTGCGTGCGACTTGGATCGCCACGATGAACGCGAGGCCGAGCACATAGGCCGGATGCCAGCGCCCCGTGAGGCGGCGATCGTGCAGCATCACTCCGAGCAGGAGCGCGTCCACGATCGCTGCCCCGACGTGAACGCGCTGCGGTAGCGTGATCGCCGGAAAAAGCATGATCACGCGCGCGACCGCCGCCTGCAGGATCGCGAACGTGGTGAGCACCATGAAGCGCTTGTGACGTTCGGGAGCCTTGACGCTCGCGATCCCGAGCGTCACGAATGTCGTGAACAGCGTCATTCCGGAAAAGCTCAGCGCGGCTGCTCGCCGCGCAACGTCGGGTCGCGGCCCGGCAAGCCCTGCGTTCAAGCTCACGATAGTGGCGAGCATTCCCGAGAACAGCATCGCTGCGGCGAGCGCTATCCCGATCATGCCGAGCTCGCGGTGCCAGACCGTGCGGCCGCCGGCGACGAGAGCCGTTTGGGCCACGAAGAACAGGGTCCACGTGAAGAACAGGACGGCGTGCACGTGGATCGCGGGGTGCAGCGCGTCCGAGCTCGACGCGAGCGGCGCCCAATAGGTGCGCGTGAACGCGAGAAACACCACGAGGGCAAGCCCGCAGGCCGTGATCACGTACTGTAACGATCGCCGAGCCGCAGCCTCTCTCGCGCCCGCGATTGGGAACCCCGTTGCAGCAGCCATCACCCTCTCCTTCCGCGGCGCACACGCTTTCCGCGATTGCGAATACCCAAGACTCTGACGACACTAGTTAACGGACCGCGACGTGAGAAAACGTTGCCGGTTCGGTGAAATCTGATGAAATTCGCTGTAACGGCCGCCCGCAGCGTGCGATGAACGACCCGCAAGCCGACTTCGTCTATGAATTCGAGGGGTTCGAGCTCGACCCCGCTCGGCGCGTCCTCACGCGCGGGGACGGAACTTACGTACCGATCACGGCGAAGGCGTTCGACGCTTTGGTTTGTCTGGCGGAGCACGCAGGCCACGTCGTGACGCGCCAGGCGCTCGCGGCCGCGCTCTGGCCGACCACGATCGTCGAGGACAACAACCTCAGCCAAACGATCGCGGCGCTGCGGCGCGCACTCGGCGACGCGCAGGACGAGCCGCGGTTCGTCGCGACCGTGCCGCGGCGCGGCTATCAGCTCGTGGTCGCCGTACGGAAACGCGCTGCCGCGCGCGCGGCGCTCGCAAACGAAGCCGCCGCACCCGCCGCGGACATCGGCACCGCCGGCGCCGTCACGTTGAGCGCGCCTGCGACCGCGCGCACGTCTGCCGCGCGCCGATTGCTCTTGGGCGTAGCCGCGTCAGGTGCGCTCGCAGCTCTCGCCGTCTTCGGCGCAACGCTGCTCGCCAGTCGCTACGCGGCGGAGAATTCGCCGTCGCGCGCGGCCCCGCGTGCGCAAGCCGCCGCGCTCGGGCCACACTCGCCATTGCCGAGCTCCGTCGCCGTGCTGCCGTTCAAGGATCTCAGCCCGAACGAGGACGACGCGTACTTCGCGGCCGGCATGCACGAAGAGATCCTGAGCCGGCTCGCTAAGATCCGAGGCGTCAACGTGATCGCAAGCACATCCGTCATGCGCTACGCGAACGGCACCGCACCGATTGGCGAAATCGCGGCCGACCTCAACGTGGCAGCGATCGTCGAGGGTTCCGTGCGCTATTCTCCCGATCGCGTACGCGTCAGTGTGCGGCTGATCGATGCGGCCACGAGCTCCGGTGTTTGGAGCGAGGAGTACGACGCCGACCCGCGCGACGTGTTCGACATCCAGGCCGACATCGCGGCCCGTATCGCGGCCGCTATCGAGCCCGAGCTCGCGCCCACGGCCCGTGCCGAATCGCGCCCCCCGCGGACGCGGTCGCCGCGCGCCTACGCGCTCTACCTTCGTGTGCTGTCGTTGTATCGCACGCATGGCGGCATCGGCGTCGGCACGCCGCTCGCGATCCGCCGGACGATGTTGAACTACCTCGACGAGGCGTCGGCGCTCGACCCGAATTTTGCCGCGGCGCTCGCTTGGCGCGCGCACCTCCGCATGGATTCGCTCACTTTCGACCCGATACCGGCCGAGGGCTGGCGCGGCGTGAGGACCGAGCTCGTGGAGCGGATCGACGCGGACGCGCGGCGCGCCGTGGCGCTCGATCCGACCGAAGCCACGGCCTACGCCACGCTCGCGCGCCTCGATCTCTTCCGCGGGCGGTTCGCCGACGCGCGCGCGACGCTCGATCGTGCGCTGCAGATCAACCCGAACGACCTCGTCGTGCTGCATTACAGCGCCATGGCCGCGTTCCTACGCGACGAGCACGCCGACGCCGTCCGCGCCGCGCGGCGCGCCATCGAGCTCGATCCCAAGAATCCCGCGCCGCACACGCCGCTTGCGATGGCATTGCGCGCACTAGGCAACGTCGACGCCGCCGCGAAGGAATACGAAGCAATGATCGAGGCTGCGCCGACGGCGTCCATCGGCTACGTCGGGCTCGCGCGCACGCGCACGGCGAGCGGCGATCCGGAGCAGGTGCTGGAGCCGCTGCGACTCGCGGAGCAGTTTCTCGAGGACGCGCGCAACTTCCGCGTCGACGCGGCGTGCAGCTACGCGAGCGTCGGCGCGCATGCCGACGCCGAGCGGCTGATTGCGGAGTTCGAGCGCAGCGTCGCGGGCTATCACTTGGACCCGGGGCTCATGGCCATGGCCTCTCTCGCGCTCGGGAAGCACGACCGCGCTCGCGAGCAGGTCCGCGCCGCACTCGCTGATCGCGGCGTGGGCATGGATCCAATGACGCTCGCACTGATCCGGCAGAACACCTGGAGCGACCCGGTGCTCGAGACTCCCGATTGGGTTGCGCTGCGCTCGGAGCTCGTACCTGTTTCGCGTTGAGTACCCCGCAAGGCACGAGTATTGCCAGGCTGCATCACACCTAAAATCGCAGGGAGGCCGGTTACCTCGCAGGACTCCCATCCTCGTCCCAAACTTCGAGCGGCGCGATGTCGAGCGCGCGCAGTCCTTTCTCGATCTTCGCGCGATCTCCGACCACCACCCACACGAGCTCGTCCGCTTTGACGACCTCCTGCGCGGCCGCCCGCGTCTCGGCGAGCGACAGCGTGCGGTAGCGCGCGGCCAACGTCGCGCTCCAATCGAGCGGCCGGCCCGCCGACGCGGCGTTGGAGATCGAGCTCAGCACGTTCGCGGCGGTCTCGAACTGGCCAGGTAGCGCACGAATCCCCTGCGTGCGCACGCGCTCGAACTCCTCCGCCGAGATCGGCCGAGCGCCGTTGAGGTCAGCCACTTCCCTGCGCAGCTCAGCGACACTTTCGATCGTCTTGTCGGTCTGCACGGGCGCGGAAATGAACCACGGCCGCGGCCCGGGGGCGTCGATGAACGAGCTCCGCACGCCGTAAGACCAGTGCTTGTCCTCACGCAGATTCATGTTGATGCGCGCCGTGAACTGGCCGCCGAAGGCGCTATTCATCGCGATCTGCGCGAGCGCCGTCGGCGCAGCGGCCGGCGTCGTCGCACGCCCCACGTAGATCAAGCTCTGCGGCGCATTAGGCCGGTCGACGAGAATCAACCGCGGCGACGAACGTTGCGGCGCCGCCGCGCTCCGGAGCGGCGGCACGGGCTCCGCCGGCGCGCTCCAGCCGCGGAACGCGGCTTCGAGCGCGGCCGTCGCGGCCGCGAGGTCGAGGTCGCCGACCACGTAGAACGTGACGTTGTCGGGGCGGATGCGCTGCCGATGGAAGCGCGCGAGATCGTCGCGCGTGAGCTTCGCTATTGACGCTTCGTCGCCGCTGCCCGTGAGGGGCATCCCGTACGGGCTATCGGCGCCGTAGATCGCGAGCGGCATCAGGCGCGACGCGAGGCTCTGCGGTTGCGCCTTCTCTTGCTGGATCTGCGCGAGCCAGATGTTGCGCAATCGCTCGATCTCGGCCGGGGCGAACGCCGGGTTGCGGATCACGTCCGCCATTAGCGCGAGCGTCGGCGCGAGGCTCGCCTTGAGCGCGGACGCGCGCACGTCGCTCGTGCCGAGCGTGGCGTTCGTGTTGAGCTGCGCGCCGAGGCGCTCGGCCTCGGCCGCGATCTCGAGCGCCGAGCGTGTAGTCGTGCCCTCTTCGAGCATGCTCGTCGTGAACGACGCGAGCCCGAGCGGGCCGCCGAAATCCGAGTTGAAGCCGCCGCCGAATTGCGCGAGCAGCTCCACGAGCGGCGCGCCCGCGCGCTGCGCGACGACGAGCTTCGCGCCGTTCGCGAGCGTCGCGCGCTCGATCGCCGGGAACGTGAGCTCGGGCGTTCGATCGACGACGGGCAGCTTGCTGCGGTCCGCGTGCTCGGCTCCGGCCGTGAGAGCGCCGAACGGAACGACGTCGACTTGGTGATATCCGTGGCTCAGCCACTCGCGCGCGGCCTCCGCAACGTCCTGCGGCCGCGCCTCGCGCATCCATTGCAGCTGACGGCGGTAGAAGCCGGGATCGTCGGCGTAGAGCCAACCCTCGGCGAGCACCACCGTCTTGCCGCCGAAGCCGCCGACGCGCTCGACGCCGCGCACGAAGCTCGAGTAGTCGACCATGCGCACGCGCTCCAGCTCGGCGCTCGTGGGCCCGCTCGCGAGAAACGCCGCGACTTGCGTGTCGAGCTCGCGCGCGCCGTCAGCGGCGCTCACGCCGTCAGCGAGCGTGAGCTCGATCGCGAGCATGCTCGCGAGCTCGTGCTTCTCGAGGTACGCCGTGACCTCAGTCGCGACCTTCTTGTCGTAGACGAGCGCTTCGTAAAGGCGCGACGACTTGCCCTGGCCGAGCACCTCGGCCGCAAGTGACAGCAGCGTGGCCTCGCGCTTGTCGACACCGGGCACCGCCCAATAGCGATAAACGCGTGCTTGCGGCACGCGGTCGCGAAGCGTGTCGTGCGTATTGCTCGCGCGGATCGGCACGGCGGCTTCGCGGCGCGCCACTGGCGGACCCGGATCGATGTCGCCGAAGTATTTCTCGACGAGCGGGCGCGCCGTAGCGACATCGATGTCGCCGACGAGCGCGAGCACCGCGTTCGCGGCACCGTAGTGCTCGCGGAACCAGTTCCTCACGTCGTCGAGCGACGCCGCGTCGAGGTCCTGCATCGAGCCGATCGTCGACCAGCTATACGGATGGCCGGCCGGGAACAGGCCCGCGAGCATGCTGTACTCGACGAGACCGTACGGCCGGTTGTCGCCCTGCCGCTTCTCGTTTTGCACGACGCCGCGCTGCTCGTCGAGCCTCGCCTGATCGACCACGCCGAGGAGATGCCCCATGCGGTCGCTCTCCATCCAGAGCGCGAGGTCGAGGGCCGTGTTCGGCACGGTTTGGAAATAGTTGGTGCGGTCGAACCACGTGGTGCCGTTCATGTCGGTGGCGCCGACGGATTGAAGCGGCTCGAAGAATTCGTTGTTGTAGTTCTCCGTGCCGTTGAACATCAGATGCTCGAACAGGTGCGCAAAGCCGGTCTTGCCCGTGGGCTCATCCCGCGAGCCCACCGCGTACCACACGCCGACCGCGACCACGGGCGCTTTGCGGTCGGTGCTCACGACGACTCGCAGGCCGTTCGCGAGCGTGAACGTGTCGAACGGGATTTCGACGTCGGGGAGCGCTGCGCCGGCGTCGCGGCTGCGCTGCGCGGGCGCGTCGAGCGTGATGCCGAGCGTGCAAGAAAGAGCGACGGCCGCCACCACGGCCGAGATCGGAAGCCGTTTCATCGGAGTACCCCTGGCGAGCTGGAATGGGGCTCAGCTTAGTACCGAGCCCGGCGGGTTGCGAGTGGCAACCGCAACCGTCTCACCGCGTCATCGCACTCGGCGCGGCCCGCCCTATCTTGCTCGGTCTGGCCCGTTCACGCGTTCGAACACGCGCTCCGGCGGCGGCAACCCCTTCGCCGCGGCCTCGGCGGCCGCCTTCTCGTAGGCGCGCTCTCCCATCAAGGTATGCGGGAGCGCTACGTTCCCCTCGTGGCACGAGTACTCGTAGATCTCGTAGCTCGGCTGCTGCGTGATCGTCATGCGCATCGTCCACGGTTTCTCCCACGTCAGCGGATCTTCGACGCGGACCTCGTAGTCGATCATCTCGGGATCGATGCGCGTGAAGCGTTCCGTCAGCCGCAGCTGCTCGCTGTGGCGCGCGCCGGCGATGTTCGTCTTGTCCGTGAAGTTCGCCGTGGTGACGACGAGCGTGTTCCCTTCCCAATGACCGCGCGAGTCGCCCATGTACTGGCGGATGTTAGCGCCGAGTGGCGGGCGGCCGTCGAGCGGGATGATCCGCGTGTCGTGGACCATCTCGTGGGAGATGATCACCGTATCCGGCGTCTGCAATATTCGTGCGCCGTTGCCGTACACGGCCGCCCCGAACGAGCCGATTACGCCGCGCGTGATGCAGCGGTCGTAGAGGTTGAAGTCGAGCACTCTGTCGAATGGCCCGATGCCGAACGTGCCGGGCGTCGAGCGCCGCTCCTTGGCTGCGGGCACCGTCGGCGGGACGCGGCCGTCCGGAGGGTCGATCACCATCGACGTGTAGCTGAAGGAGCGCGTGCCCTCCTCATTGCGGAACGTGCCCACCGCGCCGCGGTCCTGCGTCTGCCTCGCGCGTTCGCGCTGCGCTTCGCGCTCGGCGAATTCCTGGTCGGTCAGATACTGCCGAGTGCCGTATTGCTCGGGGCGCTGCTGCGGAATGCCCCGCATGTCGTCCGTCGTCCAGATCCCTTCGAGGTCGGGATGACCCCAGGGGGTGCGCGGCGGGGCCCAGCTCCCGTTGACGCGCGCGGCCGCCATCGAATCCGCCGAGCCTTTCGCTTGCGCAGCTGCCGGCGACGGCCACGTGAGGACTGTCGCCGTGGAAATACCGATGAGCGCGATGAAGCGTTGGACGACGCCGGAACACATGGTCTCGAGGTTAGCACAACCTCCGCCGGTCCATGCCGGACGATCATCAGCTCACGAGCCGTCTATTGCGGCTTACACGTATATACACGCGCGCCGGGCGCGGGGAGCATGCGGTAACGCGCTCGAGGAGCCACCTTGAACCTCTCATTCGAAACCAAACTGCCCGTGAGCTACGAAGTCGCCCTGACGCGCGTCGGCGAGGAACTGCGGCAAGAAGGATTCGGGATCCTCACACGAATCGACGTGCGAGCCACGTTCAAAGAAAAGCTCGGGGTGGACTTTCGGCCTTACACCATCCTCGGCGCCTGCAATCCACTCCTCGCGCACCGCGCGCTCTCGCACGACGCGCGCGCCGGTTTGCTGCTGCCCTGCAACGTCACCGTCGAAGCGCTCGACAGCGAGACCACGCTGGTGCGGATCGGCGATCCCGACGCGATGTTGAGCGTCGGCGACCTCACCGCGGACGCGGGACTGCGCCAGGTCGCGAGCGAAGCGCGCGCCAAGCTGACGCGCGTCGCGGAGCGGCTGCGCGACGCGAAACTTGCGGACTCCGGCTGACGCTGTAAACCCTATCTCGAATCTGCCTAGCTCGATTAGAAACGAGGGAAACCGATGGGCAGAACCACGAAGGGCGTCAACGCGCGACGTCGTTCCGATCGCAACTATCTCGTCCTGCTCGCTGTCCTTTATGCAGCGTTGTGGACCGCGCTCGCTTTCTCGCCAATCGATCGCGGAGATTGGGCGCTCGAAAATTTGCTTGTCGTCATCTTCGTCGTCCTGCTCGCGAGCACTTACTGGCGATTCCGTTTGTCGCGCGTGTCCTACACGCTCATCTTCGTCTTCATGTGCTTGCACACGATCGGATCGCACTACACGTACGCCGAAGTGCCCTACGACCGGTGGTTCGCGGACTTGACCGGCAGGTCGCTCAACGCCCTGCTCGGCTGGGAACGCAACAACTTCGATCGGGTCGTGCACTTCTGCTATGGCTTGCTGTTGACCTACCCGATGCGCGAGGTCTTTCTGCGGATCGCCGACGCACGCGGCTTTTGGGGGTATTTCTTCCCACTCGACGTGATGATGTCCACCTCGATGCTCTACGAGCTTACGGAATGGGCAGTGGCGGAGCTCGTCGGCGGGAACCTCGGCATGGCCTACCTCGGCACGCAGGGCGATGTCTGGGATGCCCACAAAGACATGGCGCTTGCGAGCTTCGGCGCGCTGATCGCGATGTCTATCGCCGCAGCGATCAACGCGACGCTCGACAAGGATTTCACGCGCGAGTGGATTGGCAGTCTGCGCGTCAAGGGCGATGAACCGCTCGGCGAAGTCGCGATCAAGAAGATGTTGCACGACTAGCCGCGACGGCACGGAGGTTAGTACGCGCCGAGCGCACTGTGGCGCGACAGCACGCGCGAGCACCGAATTTCCGCGCACGCCGGGTGCGTGCGGGCTGCGTTTCGCCTTGCGTTCGCGGCCGACTGCTCCTATCGTCGGAGGCCCGCAACCTACAACCGATCCACACGATCCTAGACGAGCGAGGTCACCATGCAAGCGGTCACGAGAACGTATAGCGGCCCTGGCGCAAAGAAATTGTTTGCGGAGCTCAAGAAGAACGCGAGAGCGATCGACGGCGAGCTGAGTCAGGTCAAAGGGTTGAAAAGCTACTTGCTGATCGACACGGGCGACGGCGGCATCTCGGTCACGGTATGTGAGGACAAGGCCGGCATCGACGAGAGCGTCCGTGTTGCTGCCGACTGGATAAAGAAGAACGCCCCCAACACCGGTGCGAGCCCGCCCACGATCAAGCAAGGCGAAGTAATCGCGCAGATCAAGAAGTAGCCCACGCCGTGCCGATCCTCGCGCTCCGCATCGGAGTGACGAGCGTCAGTGCGTCGCGGCAGCCCCGTCGCCCTTGGCGGATTCGTCGCGTCCCGCAGCAGCGATACGCTCGCCTTCGAGCGCGGGCGCGGGCGGCAAACCCGTGACCGCAAGTATCTCGTGCTCGTCGAGAGTCTCACGCGAGAGCAAGGCCACGACGAGCGCGTCGAGCTGGTCTCGGTGCTGAGTCAGCAGCCGTTTGGCTTGGGCGTGGCTGTCGTTGATGATCTTGAGCACCTCGGCGTCGACCAAGGCGGCGGTTTTCTCGCTGAACGGCTTTTCCGCGCCGTAGCCGCCGCCTAGATACGGGTTCTGGCGAGGAGCGAGCTGCACCATGCCGAGCTCGTCGCTCATTCCCCAGCGCGTGACCATGTTGCGTGCGAGCTGGGTCGCCTGCTCGATGTCGCTTTCCGCACCCGTGGTGCGAGTGCCGTAGACAATCTCCTCCGCTGCGCGACCGCCGAGCATGCCCACGATGCGTGCGCGCAGATATGCCTCGGGGTAGTTGTAGCGTTCGGTCTGCGGCCGTTGATAGGTCACGCCGAGCGCTTGCCCGCGCGGCACGATCGTGACGCGGTGCACCGGGTCCGCACCCGGCACGACGAGCCCCAAGATCGCGTGCCCGCTCTCGTGATACGCGATGCGCTCGCGATCCTCGCGGGTCAGCAGCAGCGGCCGCTCGGGGCCCAGCACGATCTTCTCGAGCGCGTCGAGAAAGTCCTTGTCGTGCACTTCCGTCTGCTCACGGCGGGCGGCGAGCAGCGCCGCCTCGTTGACGAGGTTCTTGAGATCGGCGCCGGAGAATCCGGGCGTCGCGGACGCGAGCTCCGCGAGGTTCGCGTCGCTCGCGAGCGGCACGTTGCGCGTGTGCACTTTCATGATCGCCTCGCGGCCGGCCCTGTCCGGCAGATTGACGATCACGCGGCGATCGAAGCGGCCCGGCCGGAGCAGCGCCTTGTCGAGCACGTCGGGCTGATTGGTGGCGGCGAGAACGATCACGCCTTCGCGGCTCGAGAATCCATCCATCTCCGTGAGGATCTGGTTGAGCGTCTGCTCCTGCTCGCTCGACCCGCCGATCGACATCGGCCCGCGCGCGCGGCCGATCGAGTCGATCTCGTCGACGAAGATGATCGCGGGCGCGTTCTTGCGCGCTTCGACGAACAGATCGCGGACGCGTGCCGCGCCGACCCCCACGATCATTTCGACGAACTCGCTGCCGCTCATCGAGAAGAACGGCACACCGGCCTCGCCTGCGACGGCTCTCGCGAGTAACGTCTTGCCCGTGCCGGGCGAGCCCACGAGCAGCACGCCTTTCGGAGCCGTTCCGCCGAGCCGCGTGTACTTCGCGGGATCTTTCAAGAAGTCCACGATCTCGACGAGCTCATTCTCCGCCTCGTCGATGCCCGCGACATCGGCGAACGTCACTCGCGTCGCGGTCTCCTGGTCGTAGCGGCGCGCTTTGCTCTTGCCGATGCCCATCAGGCCGCCCATCCCGCCCTGCGCGCCCGCGCGGCGAATCATCCAGATGTAGAACGCGATGAAGAGAATCGCGGGGCCGAAGCCCAGCAAGAGCGATCCGAGCGTGCTACCGCCTTGGATCGGGATCGCGCTGATCTCGACGCCCTTCGCAATCAGGAACGACTCGAGACCCGGATCCACGAACGCGGGCAGAGTCGTCGTAAAGGTCTTCGCGGGGCGCGGCTCGGGCGGACGGATGAGACCGCCGAGCGGCGACTTGGCCGCGCGTTCCGCGACCGCGGCCTGCTCCTCCGGGGGCGGCCACACGACGGGCTCCGCGAACCGGCCTTCGATAGACGCGCCCTTGCTGTAGATCGCCTCGACGTTGCCGCTCTCGGCCTGCTGCTTGAACGTGGTGTAGGGCACCGTCACCGCGGCATCGGGGCTCGGGAAGATCATCCGCATGACGAGGTAATTCACGCCGATGACCACGAGGAAGGTCAGCCACGCGCGGCGCGACGGCATGGCGGGCTTGCGGGGCGGCGCGCCGCCGGCCCCCGGGGACGTCGGCGGGACGCGCGGTGGCGCCGGCGCACGCTGCCGCGGGAGCTGCTGGATCGGGCGGTTCATCGTGCTGCCCGCATCGCGGCCATGATCGACGCCGGGGTCGGGAACGCCTGCTGCATGAGTGGCGACCTTCGTTCGTGAGGGGGCTGGGTCCAGTCTGGTTTACCGGATCGCTACTCGCAGCGCAATGCCGGATCTAGACAGAACCGCAACGAGTGAGATGCCGTCCCTTTGGGGGACCCACCGACCAGCGCAATCATGGCTTACTCTTGCTGCGCAGCGCCTCGAGCTGCGCTTTGGCGCGAGCGTCGTCCGGATTCTGTTCGACGTACTTGCCGAGCAACTCGGTTGCGCGGGTGTAGTTCTCGGCCGCGAGGTAGGCGTCAAACAGCCTCCCCTGAACCTGACCCGACGATGGGTACCGTTCGGCGGCGAATTCGAGCACGGTCACGGATTCCTCGGCGAGCCCCCAGGTATAGAGCAAGCTGAACGCGAGCCGCAGCAAGTGAGCCTCATCGAAAAGGACATTGCTCGGCTCCGTCGCCACGGCGGATCGAAGCCGATCAATCGCCTCCTCCGCTCTCCCGGCTACGACAGCCTGGACGAATTCATCGTAGGTGATGGACGCGGGTGTTGCCTCACGGTGCGCGATCCTCATGTTCGAGCCCGGGAAAACGTCGTTCGGGTCTCGCGAAAGAAACGCCACGCTCTCGGCGTCTTGATTCAAGAACGCGGCGAAGAAGTGGTAGACGTACTCGGCGACGAATCCGTGACGCGCGGCAGCCGCCGGGGTTCCCACCGCCCAGTAGCGCGGCATCTCGTGCCGATCTTCGACGAGCGCGTAGCTCGTGAAGTCCGCGTGGGGCAGCCCTTCGACCACTAGCCGATAACGATTGGAGTGAACGGCTTGATCGAAGAGAGACTCCTTGTCGGAGTCGGCCGGCTGACTGGGATCGAGGTTTCCCATTCCGTGCAGCCACGGCATACGCAGCGCGAACGGATCGTAATTCGGCGACGAGCGAGGAAGGCCCGACGCATGGGGGTAGAGGATGCCGGAATCCATGCTCGCGAAAGCGTCAACGTCCGCGTTGCGCATCGCGAGGATCACGCCCGCCATGCCGCCTTGGTCGAACCCGAACACACCGAGTCTGTCGTGGCTTACGAACGGGAGCCGGCGCGCGACCGCGATGACGAACTCGAGATCGCGGACCTGCGTCTCGAGGTCCTGCAAATCCGTCCTTACGAACGGTGAGTCCGTCCCCGTGAACGGGGCCGTCGCGACCACGAATCCGCGCCCCGCGAGATACTCGGCCAATGCCGCGAAAGCTGTCGGCGATTCGTAATAAAGCCCTAGACCGATGACGATCAGCGCAAACGGGCCATCCAAGGGCTTGGCGTTCTCAGCTGCGTGAACGGGTCTCTGCAGGAGCGCTTCGAAGGCTGAGGGATCCAAGGATCGCGCGAGCGGCCGGCGCGAGAACGAGAGCTCGTCTCGTAGGCTCCCTGCGATTTCCGGTGGCCAAACGTCTTCGTCCGCCAAAGCGGCATACCGAGCAAAGTTCATCGGCCGTGCGGCCCGTTTCGCGGGATACCAAAGATAGGTACGGATCGGCCGCGCGTGAGCGGTCGACGCGATCCCACCCGTCACGGCTCTCGAGTCGTCACGCCCTTCGAGCAGCTGGAACCCGACGGAATTCGGACCGGGCTCGAGGCCGAACGGTTTCGAAGGGGGTTGCTGCGCAAGCGCCTGGGAAATAAACAGAGATCCCAGCGCGAGCGCCGCGTAGCGAGCTGACCTCACGGCGGCAGCAGCGCCTCGCGCCCCGGCGGCAGGTGCTGATCGACGGCGTTCAGCATCATGCCGACTCTGAAGTAGTCGCCCATGATCGACATGATGTCGACGGTGTGCTGACGGCCGAAGTAGCCCACCATCTTCGCCCAGAGCTCGCTGCTCACCCGATGCTCGCGCAGCAGCGCGCGGCCGAAGGTGATCACGGTTGCATCCTTGTCGGCGAGCCCCGCGACGTCGCGGTCGTACTTCACGACGTCGATGACCGACTGCTCGAGCCCTTGCCGCCGGCCGGCGGGTTCGTGCGAGGACCATTCGTACTGCTGGTCGATCTCGCGCGCGGTGATCAGAACCGCGAGCTGAAACATCCGCGGACCGACGGGGCTGTCGGTACCCGTCGGGATCCCGAGGCTGCGCTCCCTCGGGCTGTAGACCGTGATATGCGTCGGGCCCGGCCCCGGCTTGAAGTTGTCTCGCGCGGCGAGCAGCCGCTGCCCTTCTGCGTCGAGGTCTTGCGGCGTGACCGGCGGCAGCCGCGACAGCGTCACCGGATCGATGTCCGCCGGCAGCGGCGTCTGGGCCGTCTGAGCGTTCACTACGAACGGAATCGCCGCAAGCAACAGGACCGACCGTCGGATTCTCATAGCGCTACCCCCCGCGTGACGACGTCAGATACTCAGCCTTGTAAGGCGCCTGTGTCTACTCTCGAAAGTCTGTTCACGCCGCCACGGTGGCGGCCGATGCCCTACGAAGCACGAGCATTCCCGAGACGCCGATCAGGACGTGCACAGCGATCAGACTGATCGCTCGTGAAACAACGAATCCATGGGACAACCCGACGAGATCGGCGGGCAACCACACGAACAACTCCCACGCAGCGACAGTGAAGACGAGAAGGCGAGCTCTCGCCGGGATACGCGAAAAGGTCAACATCATGGTGCCGAGCAACACCCAGGTCAGAACGCCCGGTAATCCCGCGACCAATATTCCGCGAACGGCGACCTCATCGAGCGAGCCGACGGGCACCGAAGCCCACGTGGCCGCAAACCGGTCGGGATCGAGCGCCGCCATCACCGTCAAGCCACCCCCTTCCACGAGATAGAGAACGCCAACGATTCGCAGCCACCACTTGAGTGCTTTCATAGTCCGGCTCTCCCCCGATCACTCGTACCGCAAAGCGTCCACCGGCCGCGTCCCGATCGTCGGGGCTTATCGTACGCACTGAGCGGTGCCGCTGTCGCTCCGCGCGGCCGCTTTCCCCGCTCGCGCGCCCGCAGTACGATCTCGCTGCCTTTCCGTTGTGCTGAAGAAGGAACCAAAAATGGACACGACGAGACGCACGCTGCTCACCACGAGCGCCGCCGTAGCCGCCGCGGCGGCCGCGGAGCGCGCCTTCGGACAAGCATCTGTGCAAGCGGCCGCCGATGGCGCGTTCTATGAGAAGGGCAAAGTCCGCATTCGCTATCGCGAGGCCGGCGCCGGCTTCCCGCTTCTCGTCATCCCGGGCGGCGGGCTCAACTCCGCGATCAGCAGTGCGGCACCGTTCGATGCGGTCGCCGAATTCAAGAGCAACTACCGCTGCATCATCAGCGACCTGCGCAACTCGAACAACGGCGAGTCGACGGGCCCCCTCGAGGTCGACCGGCCGTGGGACGCTTACACGGACGACCACCTCGGCCTCATGGATCACCTCGGCATCGACAAGTTCATGGTGCTCGGTTTCTGCATCGGCGGGCCGTTCATCTGGAACCTGCTGCGGCGCGCGCCCGACCGCGTCGTCGCCGGCGTGCTCGCGCAGCCGAGCGGGTTCCGCCCGGAACAGCCCGATCTCTTTTATCAGAACAACATCACGGCATGGGGCCCGGCGCTCGTCAAACGCCGGCCCGAGATCACGATGGAGATGGTCGAGCGGTTCCTCACGAAGATGTATCGCACCAACGCCGATTTCGTCTTCACGGTCACGCGCGAGTTCGTGCGCTCGTGCCAGACGCCGGTCTTGATCCTGCCGGACGACATCCCGGCGCATCCGTACGCAGTCGCGATGGAAGCCGTGATGCTCGCGCCGAAGTCCGAGACGAGCATTTATCCGTGGAAGGAGCCGCCGGAGCGGATTCCGATCGCGGTGCGACAGATTCGTTCGTTTCTGCGTGCGCACCGACCCGCGACGGCGTAGGCCCGCCTCGCCTAAAGACATCTCATGGACGTAGTCGCCGAATAGCGCGCGTGCATTGCGAGCTGTCGCAGTGATGGACGTCTCCGGCACCCTCGCCTCTCGCTTGCGCCGCGTGCAGGTGGCGCTCTCGGTCCACCCCGACGGAATTCTCGGGCCCGAAACCCTCTCCGCTCTCGAGTCGCGGCTCGGCATCGCCCCGCCGCGGAAGACGACGAGCCTCGAGTGCTCGCGAAGCAGCTTGGAGGTGATCGTCGAGCTCGAGGTGACCTCCAAGGCGGTCTACGAGAAAAAATACCGGCGGCCGACGTGGCCCGGCGGTCGAAGCGGCGTGACCATCGGCATCGGCTACGACCTCGGCGTCACCGACAAAGCCGAGATCGAAGCCGATTGGAGCGGCCGGGTTTCCGACGTCGACCTTGCTGCGTTGCTCGCCGTTCAGGGGGTCACGGGCGCAGCGGCGAAGAAGCTCGCTCGAAGTGTCGCGCGAGTCGAGATCCCGTTCGGCGTGGCCGCGGTCGTGTTCTACCAACTCACCTTGCCGCGCTTCGCTCGCAGCACTCGCAGAACGTATCCCGGCGTCCAACGCCTCCCCGCCGACGCGCAGGGAATGATGCTGTCGCTGATCTACAATCGCGGGACATCGCTCGCCGGCGAGCGGCGCACCGAGATGGCCGATATCAAGAAGATCATCCGGGACGGCGGCGACGATTGCCTCGAGCGTATAGCGGGACGCCTCGACGCGATGCAGCGCCTGTGGCCCAATCTGCCGGGCTTGCGGGCGCGGCGCGCGCGCGAAGCCGAGATCATTCGTGCCTCCGACCGCGACTACGATCCCGACGAGCTCGTGCGGCTCTGATTACGGCACCGCGCGGCGCCCGTTCACTTCAGCACGGGCAGCGTCTTGCGCTCCGAGAAGCCCAGCAAATCCACTTCACCGTCGGTGGCGATGGGGCTCTCGCCGCGCGCGACGAACGCCGCCTCGTCTCGGATAGCGACGCCGAGCTGGCCGGCCGTTTCGATCAATCGCGAATGACCTGCGAGGACTAGCGGTCGGGCGCGTACGAGCTTGATCGGCGCTTTCGCGGCCGGCGCGGCCGAGGACACGAGCGCGAAGCGCTCGTTGCGGCTCGCTTCGATGACGGGACGGTCGCGCACGAGCGTCATCAGCCGCCCCCCGCGCAAATGCGCCGACACCTCGTAACGCAGCGTGAGCACATACAGCTTCTCGGCCGGCCCGGTAATCCGCACGCACGGGCCGAGAGCACTGCGGGCGCTGACTTTCGTGTCGGTATACAGCGGAAAGCTGATCTGCAGCGGCTCGCCCGGGCTGTGCTTGTTGAATGCCAACACGGCGAAGACGAGGTCGCGCACGACGGCGTGCTCCTCGTCGGGTTGCATGACGAGAAAATCGAGATGCTCGGGAATGGTGCTCGGAGTAACGACGGCCATGTCGCAAGAATAGCCATTCTTCGCGATCGGGGCGACCGAGCAGGCGGGACTCTGTGGGCCGCAGGTTCCCCAGACCTCACGCAAGCGAGTTGCGGCGCAATCAGGGACGCTCTATCGTCTTGCCGACCCGTTGCCGGGAGCTCTCGATGACGACTCGGATGGTAGTGGTCGCGGGCTTGTCCGTCGCAGCCGGAGCGGCTGCGACCTATTGGTATACGCGCCCGCCGGACACGAGCTACCTGGTCCTCGATCCCGCCGGCGTGCTCGAAGCCGAGGCGCCGAGCACGCGGACTGCGGCAAACGTCGAGACGCTCGTCGAGCAACCGTCCGCGATCGCAAAACGCGCGGCGATTTATCAGGTCGCCGCACGGGCCGATGAGTCGGCGGTGCAGTCGCTGCTGCAAAGGGCGAGCGACCTTCCGGATTCGGCGTCCAAAGACATGTTGGTCGAAGCGCTATCGCTCCGTGCCGCGGAGCTCGCTCCGGAAACGGCGCTCGACTTGATTCGCAAGCTACCGCTCGATTCACGGCAAGCGAAGGAGATGGCGCTCGCGTTGTTCGACGCGCTCCGTCCCAGCAGCGAGAGCGTCGAGCGAGTCGTAGCGGTGCTGCCGCCGGACGAGCAGCGCCGGTTCCGCATCGAAGCGCTCGCGCACTGGGCCGAGAAGAACCCGGAACAGGCTTTTCAAGAGGCGCTCGCCATCGGCGACCGGCAGCTCAGGGCGAGTGCCGCGGCGCGGGTCGCGGCGGTTTGGGCGGAGCACGATCTCACCGGCGCTCAAGCGGAAGCCGATCTGCTGAAGGACGACAACATCGGTCGATCGTTCAGGTCCGCCATCGTGCGCCGCCTGGCGGAAACCGATCCCGCCGCGATGATCTCCTACGTCAACTCGTTCCCGCAGTACGAAGGCACGTTCACGTCGGCGGTCGTCGAGCAACTGCGGCTCATGGAGCCGAGGGAAGCGCTGAGTTGGGCCGAGCAGCTCGACGGGAACGTCGGCCGATCTGCGCGCGGAGTGGCGCTCCAGAGTTGGGGCGAGCAGGATCCCACCGCGGCGTTCTCGTACGCGCAAGCGATGCCCCTCACGGACGAGCGGCAGCAACTGCTGCACGCCATTGCGACCGGCTATGGACGCCAGAACCCCGACGCCGCTTTGGCATGGCTCCAGTCTACTAAGTCGATTGCATCCGACCTGTCCGCTAGCGTGATTGCAGGGATCGCGCAGGTTGACGTGAAGCGGGCGCTCGAGCTCGCGGCGGCCGACGCGCCTGATGATTCGACCGGCTACAACTTCAACCGATGGCGTTACGACATGTTGAGCGCCGTGTTCAGCAACGCAATGACGGCAGGCGACATCCCGGTGCCCGACCTGATCTCTCGCGTGCTCGCATTGCGCGATATAAACGAGCGCAATAACTCCTTGCGAGTGCTCATGGACCGTTGGACGCGAACCGACCCTCGGAACGCATTCGAGTGGGTGGTCTCCGATCCCAACTTGGCGCCCCGCAACGCCGGCGAGCTCATCAGCTACCTGGCGCGCACGGACCCGGTCATGGCCGCCAGCTACACGCAGCGCGTTCCCGCCGCGTTGCGGGAATTGTGGGTTGCCAATGTCGCGGCGAACTACCCGCGACTCGATCCACAAGGCACCTTGTTATGGCTCGGTCAGTTCCGCGACAAGCCGGAATACCCGTCAGCCGTCGCGGCTTTCGTGCAGCAAGCGGTGTCGTACGACCCCGTCTTGGCGGCAAACCTCGTGGGCTCGTTGACGGACGGCGGTCGCAACGCGCAAGTCGCGGCCGAGGCGGTGGCGAGAAGCTGGGCGGGACGGGACGAGCAGGCCACGCGCGCGTGGCTCCGAGGGTTGGCCGAAGGACCGGTTCGCGACGCGGCGTTGCGCGGTTTCATCGGGAACACCTACCGCGACACCGTTCCCGAAGCATCGCTGCTGTCGTTGTTCAGCTCGCAGGAGACGAAGCAGCAGGCGATCATGCAGGTGATCTACGCGGTGGCGCACGACGATCGTGACGAGGCACGCCGCCTCGTCCGGGAGCACATCTCAAACCCCGCATTGCGCACCCAGGCTCAGACGTTCCTCGATTCGAATTCGCAGGAGAACAGTGTGACGGTTCTATCCCGGCGGCGTGATCGTCCGCAACTGATCTACTCGCTTCCGCTCCACAGCGCGCGCCAGCCGTCCGCGCCGAGCGCGCTCAGTGTCGCCATGTTCTTGTCGCCGATCTCGTGCACGTTCGGGAACGTCTCCACGGCGCGCGTGACGCTCGCCTCGCGCAGCAAGTGCAGCGTCGGATACGGCGAGCGGTTGGTGCAGTTGCGCACGTCGTCGGGCTCGCTGCCTTCGAATTGATACGCGGGATGAAAGCTCGCGATCTGCAGCTCGCCCTCGAGACCGAGCGCCGCGACCGTAGCATCGGCCTCGTCCAAGAACTGGTTGTAGTCGGTGAAATCGTTCAGCACGTGCGGATGAATCAGCAGCGTGGTCTCCAAGAGCGCCGGGTCGGCACTCCGAAGATGGAGCAGCTCATCGGCGAGCTCGTCGGCGAGACCTAACGCGGAGCGCTGCGCGCTCACACGGTAACGAATGCGCTCGCAGCTAAAGGCGCGCTCCGCAAACGGGCAAAGCCCTAGACCGATGACCGCCTTCTGCAACCAGTCGCGAGTGGCGGCGATCACTCGCTCGGCGGTCTCGGAGTCCGAATGCCCGGAGCCGGGCGCGGCGCTCACTGCCCGGCGGGGACCGGCGGTACGCCCTTCTTGCGAGCGGCCTGACGGACCTGCTCGTCTGCGTTTCTTTTCTTCTGCGCCTCTTCTCGGCGCTTCTTGTCCTGCTTGTAATTCGGTTGCTTGGGCATCGGCTCTCCGTCGATTTGAATCGAGTTGTGCGTCGATTCGTCGCTGGGACGACAGCTTGGACTAATTCGGGGCGAGTAGCGAACCGCGTGCGGCTCGGTCGAATCACCTCGCCGCGGGGGGCGCCGCCTGGATCAACACGATGAACAAGTTGTCCGGCTCGCGCACGATGGCCACCTTGATCGTCGAGCCGCCCGCCGGAAGGTCGAGCGGCACGCCGCCCGTCGACGTGACGACGCCGCCGGCCTGCTTGAGCGCCGCGATGGCGGCGTCGACGTCACGCACCTGCATTTGGATTCGCGTCGAGCCCGGGTCCTGAATCCTCCCCTGCACGACCTTGCGATCGATACCTTTGAAGTCGATCACCTCGAACACGAGACCGGACGTGGGTACTTGGAGAATGCCGACTCGATACTGGGCGCCCTCCACGCCGAGCGCGGCCGCCACGGTCGCGTCGTCGCGAAGCACCGGAGCGCTGAGCTCTTTCAGCCCTAACGTATCGCGATAGAGGCGCACGGACTTCTCGACGTCGTCGACCGTGAGGCGCACGCGTACGCCGACCACGTTCGCCGTCGCCGGCGCCTGCGTCTCGGGCAGCTGCTCGGGCTGCACGATCTCGACGAAGTGGCCGGCGGGATCCTTCACGGTGACGATCCGCGCCTTCTGCGCGCCGAGCGGGACCGACATCGGCGCGCCGCCGCGCGTCATCACCGGCGCGCCGAGCTTCTTCAGCCGTGCGAGCGTCGCATCGACGTCGCGAACGATCGCGATCAACGTGAACGCGCCTGAATCCTGCATCCGGCGTTCGAGCGGCTTGCCCCCGGCGTCGGACACTTCGATGATCTCGACGCCGGTGCGCATCAAGGCCGGCCGTGCGATCTGCCAGCGCAGCGTCGCGTCAGGCAGGCCGAACATGTTGCGCAGCGGGAGGTTCGCGTTGGCGTCGCCGGGCGCGCCTTGCACGTCGAGACCGAGTCCGTCGCGATAGAACGCGACCGCGGCGTCGAGGTTCTGCACGATCGGGCTGAAGAAGTTGTTCGAGCCGACGATGAGACCGGTAGGCGCGGGTCCGGTGGGCGCCGTCGGCGCGGCGGGTTGCGGCGGCGGCTGCGCCTGACCCTGCGCCGGCGCGAGCCCGGCGGTCAGCAGAATTCCCAGCGCGATCGTCAAAGCTCTCATCGTTCGGACTCCTCGACCATGGATTGCTCGGCGCCCCGTCGGCGTCCCATTCGGCGCATGGCGCCGATGCGGCAAAACGCCGAGCTTAACCCGCCCGGGCGGCGCCGTCCTCGAGATCGACGCCCGCGTGCCCGCGGCGCCCAGAATTGCTTCGCCGCGGCCGCCCTCTGTATGCTCGGAGTCGATTCAGAGCGGCGGCGATCGCTCGGGCACGAAACGGGGACAAACTGCCATGACTTCCAAGCGCGCTCGCGCGAACGAGAGACTCCGAGCCGTAAGCTTTGCGGCGGTAGCCGCGACCGCCTGCGGCCTCACGGCCGGGACGGTGCTCGCGCAGGCCCCTTCGCAATCTCCCGGTGAGGGCTTGGCGGTCGAGGTCGGCGACTGCGTCAAGTTGCAGTCTCCCGCGGAGCGATTCGAGTGTTATGAAAAACAAGTCGAGACCGCGCAACGTGAGCGCGCCGAGCCGGGGGCCGTCGTGACGCCACCCGCGCCAACGGCGGCAGCACCAGCGGCAGCGGCGCCAGCGGCGGCGGCGGCGCCAGCAGCCGCGGCGCCCGCTTCGGCCGCCGCCACGGCCGTGGTGTTACAAGCCGAGCCGACCGAGTTCGCGGGCACGATCAGCGCGCTCAGGGAAATCGAGCCGAGGAATTATCTGATCACGCTCGACAACGGGCAGATTTGGCGCCAGACCAGGTCCGAGTACTACCCGCTCCGAGTAGGCCAACACGTCAAGGTCTCGCCGACGCATTGGGGCTCGGCCTATCGGCTATCGACCGCCGGAACGAAGGGCTTCACGCAGGTCACGCGGGTTCAGTAGTCTCGCCGCCCGTCACTCCACCGGATACGGTCCTGGCGTGAACGTTTCCGCGTGATACAACCTCGCGAAGTGACGACGCCGAGCTCGCCGCCCGAGCGCGGCTATATCGCCGGCATCAGCGCGCTGTTCGGCGCGATCTACTTCGTGCAGAGCGTAGGCGATCCCGCCTCGGGCTTGATCGCCCAGCCCGTGCGCTCGCTGCTGAACGCCGACGGCGAAGGGGCTGCACAGATCTCGGTCGTCATGGCGGTGCTCGCGCTGCCGTGGTCGCTGAAGCCGCTGCTCGCGCTCCTATCCGACTTCGTGCCGCTGTTCGGCTCGCGCCGGCGCAGCTACTTGATCGTGTCGACGGCGGTCGCCGCAATCGGTCTCGCGGTGACGTATGTCGCGCCGCTCGAGCCCGGCGAACGCTGGCTGCTCGTTGCGATGCTGCTCTTGCCGACGCTCGGCATTGCGTTCACCGACGTGCTCGCGGACGCGCTGATGATCGAGGTCGGCAAGCCGCGTGGGCTGACCGGGCGGCTCCAATCCGTGCAGTGGTTCGCCGCGTACTTCGCGCTGCTTCTGAGCGGCGCGGTCGGCGGCTGGCTGACGTCGAGCGGCCGACACGAAATCGCGTTTCTGCTTTGCGCGCTGCTATGGACGGGCAGCCTCGTGCTCACACTGTTCTTCGTGCACGAGCCGCGGCGCGACGCGAGCGCGGCCGAGCTGCGCTCGACCGCCGTCGCGTTGCGCGGGGCAATCGGCGTGCCTGGCCTCATCACGATCTGCGTCGTGAGCTTCATCTGGGACTGCAACCCGCTGTCGTACTCCGTGAACTACCTGCACATGACGCGCACGCTCGGTCTATCGGAGCAGGTGTTCGGCAACGCGTTCTCACTGTTCTCGGCCGGCGCGATGGCCGCGACCGTGGGCTACGGCATCTATTGCCGCAGAATCGGGACGACGGCGCTGCTGCACTGCGCGATCGCGACGGGCGTGATCGGGAACGTGCTTTATTGGTGGGTAGCGAGTGCGCAGAGCTTGTATCTCGTCTCGACGCTCGTCGGCTTCGCGTACATGACGGGCAGCCTGATCCTGCTCGACGTCGCCGCGCGCCTCGTGCCCATTCCCGTAGCCGCGACCGTGTTCGCCGTGATCATGGCGCTCGCGAACCTGGGCTCCGTCGTCGGCGAAGGCGTCGGCGGGCTTCTATTCGAGCGCGCGGGTGCGAGCTACGACCCGACGGCCGCGTATCGAATCGTGCTCGTCGTCGGGGCGACCGTGATCGCTTCGAGCTGGTTGTGGATGCCGAGGCTGCGGCGAGAGCTCGCGGCACGGTAAGCGCCGACGATCCGGCGAAACCGCGCAGACGACGTCCCGCACACGACTAGCCCGAGAGCGCGAATCCGCCCGCCGCGACTCCCTCACGAACCCGCCGCGTCGTCACGTCGACCGTGTCCTCCGTGGTATCGATCACATGGCGCTCGAGCGCACCGAGCTTCGCGAATGCCCCGTATAGGCCCTTGATCGGCCCCGAAGCCTTGAGCTCCTTCCCTTCGCGCGCAACCGCTCGCGCGAACGTTTGCTCGAAGCTCGGCCTGAGCACGACGAACGACAGATCGAATCCCGCGCGCCCCGCGACGTTCACGAACACCGGCAACGACCACGGCCCGACGATGCCGTCGACGATCACGTCGTACCCGCCTTTCGCATAGCCGAGCATGGCTTCGACGATCACGCCGATCACGACTTCGTTTTGCTTCGCGGCGTCCGGCAGAAACGGCTGAACGAATCCCTTGGCGATAGCGACGTAGAAGAGATCGGTCGCGAGATGCACGGTCGAGCGCTCGGCGGCATCCGCGAGTGCGCGCGCGACCGTGGTCTTACCGGATCCCGGCGGTCCGCTGAGCACGAGAAGCGTGCCACGCACGACGTCGGTTGCCTCGTGAGTCATAGCGGGCCTCCCATCGAAAACCAGCACGCTATGTCGCAGGAAACGACGGAGACGACAAGTCTTGCGCTTTGGCCCCACTTGATCCGTCCAGCCGAACTTTCAACCGCGCCAGCCGGTTACGTGTCGCGACGAAGGCTGCGATTCAAGCCGCCGGCGAAAAGCGCGTAACATCCCCCGAGTCGTCGGTTTTCTTCGGATTCGCATGTCGTCCAACACTCCACGCAAAGTCACGACCTACCGTCTGAAGGAGATGAAGTCGAGCGGCGAGCGCATCGCGTGCCTAACGGCATACGACCATCTCACCGCGCAAATCCTGGACCGTTCCGGCATCGACCTGATCTTGGTCGGCGACTCGGCGGGTCACGTGTTCGCCGGGCACGACACGACTATTCCCATGACGATGGAGCAGATGCTCTACCACGCTGCGGTCGTGTCCCGCGGCGTTCAACGAGCGCTGGTCGTGGCCGACCTGCCATTCATGTCGTATCAAGTCAGCGCGGAAGACGCGCTCCGCAACGCCGGGCGGTTTCTGAAGGAATCATTGGTCGAAGCCGTGAAGCTCGAGGGAGGCGAATCGGTCTGCCCAACGGTCAAGAGGATCGTCGAGGCCGGCATCCCGGTGATGGGCCACCTCGGGCTCACGCCGCAATCGATACACCAGTTCGGCAGCTACAAGGCGCGCGGAATGTCCGACGACGAAGCGCAGCGGATCCAACGAAACGCGAACGCGCTCGTGGACGCCGGCGTGTTCGCGATCGTGCTCGAAAAGATTCCAGCCGGCCTCGCGGCGGAAATCACGGGATCGTTAGCCGTGCCGACGATCGGCATCGGCGCTGGCGCCGCGTGCGACGGTCAGATATTGGTGACACCCGATATGCTGGGCATGTTCACCAAGTTTCGGCCGCGCTTCGTGCGCCGCTACGCCGATCTCGACGACACGATGGAAAAGGCGTTCCGTAGCTATCGCGCCGACGTTCGCGGCGGAACGTTTCCGTCAGAAGACGAGAGTTACTGAGTAATATCATAAGTTTATAATACTGTCTTACGGTACTTTAGCAGGATGATGCACGCGGCAGCGGCAACGACGCTCGCCCTCCTCGGCTGCACCTACGTGGCGGCGAACGCTGCGGCGCAAACCTACAGCGACGTCAGCGACACACACCTGCCCGCCAACCTCGCCGGTCGCTGCATGAACGCGGCAGCGGGCGATGCCGACGCCGACGGCGATCTCGATCTCGCTTTGGCGATGGAGTTCGAGCCGAACGTCCTGTTGCTCAACGGCGGCACGGGCCGGTTCACGAACGGCTCGGACCGCCTGCCCCGCACTGCGCACGACAGCGAGGACGTCGCGTTCGCCGACTTCGACCGCGACGGCGATCTCGACCTCGTGCTCGTGAGCGAAGACGACCGCAAGGACGAGCTCTACATCAATGACGGCAAGGGCCGTTTTTCCGACGCGAGCGAGCGGCTCGCGACCGACGACGTCTCGAACGCGCTCGCCGTGCTCGACCTGAACGGCGACGGCGCGCCCGACGTGCTGACGGGGAACATCGGCACCGACCGCGCTCTGATCAACGACGGCCGCGGTCACTTTCGCGACGAGACGGCGGAGCGCTGGCCGCAGGACGGCACATCGCGCACCCAGGACCTCGAGCTCGCGGACGTCGACGGGGACGGCGACCTCGACGTGATCGTCGGCAACGAGGGCCAGGATCAGTTGTTCATGAATGACCAGGGCCGCCTCGTCGACGCGTCGGCACGCGGCCTACCCGTCCGCGATGACGAGACTCGCAAGATCAAGGCAGTCGACGTGGATGGCGATCGCGACTTGGACCTCGTCGTCGCGAACGTGCGCTTCATCACGAATGAGCCCGCGCAGAACTACTTGCTGCTCAACGATGGCTCCGGCGTCTTCACGACCGCGGACACCGCGCGCTTCCCGGGAGCTGGACGCAGCCACTTCACCATTCAAGCGGTCGACCTCGACCACGACGGCGACGCGGACGTGCTCGCGCCCTCCACAGTGTTCGCTCGGACCGTGACCGAGGTGGACACGTTCGGCGACTACCTCGTTCTGCTCAACGACGGCTCGGGTCGTTTCTCCGCGCAGGGTCCTGGCACGATTCTGCCGGTCACCGCCGTCGGCAACGGCTTCGACGTCGAGGTCGCGGATTTCGATGGCGACGGCGCGGCGGATCTCTTCCTCTGCAACCGCGCGTCGATCGACGACGCGCCCGCTGAATCCGGCGGCCGGCAGCGCCTGCTGCTCGGTGCGTGGCCGCCGTGACTTGCCTCGCGGGTCCGTTCCGATGCGCGGCATCACGAAGTACGCCGCACCGACGCAGCGCCTCAGGTCAACTGCGGATACGACTTGCGGATCGCGCTGTCCGTAATCACTTCGAGGTGCGCCTTCTTGAGCGCGTCGCGCAGCTCGACCATCTGCTCCACCGGGAGCTTGCGCTGCGGCGCACGCAGGAACGGATCCGGGATCAAGCCGCGCAGCCATGTGGTGAGCTTGTACGCCGCGTGTAGCCGATAGCCGAGCGTCGAGTCCGACACGATGCGGTGCAGATCGAGCAGCCCGTCCTTCCAAATCGCCTCGCCCTTCGCGGGATTCTTCTCGTCGCGCGCCGCGACGATCGCGTCGATCATCGGCTCCATCGCATAGTTCCAGGAGCCGCTCACGGTGCCGTCGAAATAGCCGTTCATGATCGCGCCATGCATCGCGCCGGCGCCCGCCGGGAGGACCGCGACATGCCGCTTGGTATACGCGCGCAGCGCCTTCGCCATCGCATCGAAGTCGTCGGTGATCATCTTGTAGCCGACGATTTGCGGGACGGAATCGACGATCTTCATGCCAGCGGCGAGCGGCATCGCGAAGAACTTGCCGCCGGTCGGGTGGATCAGCACGGGCAGATTCACGGCGTCGGCGATCGTGCGGAGCTGGTCGATCCAGACCTCCGGATTCTTATTTGGGTCCCACGCGGCGACGACGTCGATCGTGCCGATCGGCGGCATCAGGAACAAGCCGTGCACGCCGGCCTTCTTGAGCGCCTTCGCTTCCTCGACGCAAGCGCGCGTCGTCGTCTGCATCACACCCGAGAACACGAGCGTCTTGTCGCCGAGCTCCTCGAGCGCGATCTCCGCGAGCCTGAGCTTCTCGCGCTGCGTGAGGTAGAACGCCTCTCCCGCCTCGGGCGACACGAGCACCGCGCCGTTCGCCGCGACGAACTTCGGCTGCGCCCAGTAGCGCATGAAGGTGCGGAACGCGGCTTCGTCGATGTCCTCGGTACCGGGTTTGTACGGCGTGACGCTCGCGACGTACATCTTGTCGTACGCGGTCGTGCTCACTCCGGGTGTGAACGGCGCGCTGGCGGCGCGCGCAGCGCCCGGCAACCCCACCGCACCCGCCGCTAACGCGGCCCCCGCCAACTGCAGAAACTCGCGCCGCTCGATCGTGCTCGACGCGTCGACTCTATCGCCATTCATCGCTTCCCCCTCCTGAAACGTTGATTGGTAGCTTCGGCCGGTCTTCTAGGCGTGCCCTAGAGCGATTGTTCTCCTGTCGGCGCCCGATTGCCAGGGCCACGCGGTTCGCCCGGAACGTTCAGGCCGCGTTGCGCTCCTCGATTCCCGCGAGCAGCTCGTCGAACGACTCCTCGAAGGCGCGCACGCCCTCGCGCTCGAGCGTCTGCGTGACGTCGTCGTAATCGATGCCCGCCTTAGCGAATCGCTCGAGCACGCGCTGCGCCTCGTCCACGCCGAGGTCGAGCGTCCTGCGCACCCTGCCGTGCTCACGGAACGCGCGCAGCGTGTTCTCGGGCATCGTGTTCACGGTGTCGGGGCCGATCAGCTCCTCGACGTATTTCACGTCGGAATAGGCGCGGTCTTTCGTCGACGTGGACGCCCACAGGCAACGCTGGGTCGTGGCGCCCCGGTCGGCGAGCTCCTGCCAACGCGGGCCCGAGAATTGCTGACGGTAACAGCGATACGCGAGCTTGGCGTTCGCGACTGCGAGCTTGCCTCTGAGGCCATCGTGGCCGCCGAGCTCGTCGAGCCGGCGGTCCGCCTCGGTATCGACCCGCGACACGAAGAAGCTCGCAACCGACCACACGCTCGACGGATCGCCGCCGGCGGCGACCAACCGCTCGAGACCGCGCAGATAGGCTTCGGCCACGTCTGTGTAGCGCTGCAATGAGAAGATCAACGTGACGTTGATCGACAAGCCCCGGGCGGTCAGCTCCTCGATCGCCGGCAGTCCGGGCGGTGTGGCCGGAATCTTCACGAGCAGATTCGCGCGGTCGATACGCGAGCGCAGAGTTGCGGCGGCCTCGACGGTGGCATGCGTGTCGTACGCGAGGGCGGGGTCCACCTCGATCGAGACGAAGCCGTCGCGGTACGCAGTGTCCTCGCCGTCGTGCGGCGTCCCGCCGCGGTCGAATATGGGCCGGAGCACGTCGCAGGCCCCGCGGATGTCACGTTCGGCGAGCCGCAAGAACGCCTCGTGCGGATCCTCGGTCTCGGCGAGCTCGCGGCGCAGCTGCTCGTCGTAGTCGTGCTCATTGGAGATGGCCTTCTGGAAGATCGTCGGGTTCGACGTGACACCGACGACGGCGTCCTCGGCTACGAGGCGCGCGAGCTCGCCGCAACGGACGAGGTGGCGTGACAGGTAGTCGATCCAAACGCTCTGGCCCTCGACCGCGAGATCATGCAGTGGTGAGTGAGTCATAGTCCCCTCCTTCAGTTGCGTTTGTATCCGTCTGCGTCCGTTCGACCGGCGATGGGCCGAGTGCGTTCCGGCCGCCGGCATGGGAATTCTTGCGATCGTGTGCGTCCGTCGGCGCCACTCGCTCGGCCCGCTGCCGCGCCGGCCCATGCGCCTTCACGAGATTGAACGCCGTATTGATGACGCCGATGTGCGAGAACCCCTGCGGGAAGTTGCCGATGAGCCGCTCGGCATCCGAGGTCGTACTCCTCCGAGAGCAGCCCGACGTCGTTCCGCAGATCGAGCAGGCCGTCGAAAAGCTCGGTCGCCTCGTCGATGCGGCCCTGCATGACGTAGACATCCGCGAGCCAGAACGAGCACGCGATGAACGCCCCTTCGCGTTGTGGGTCCCCCGCGTCCTTCGTATAGCGCAGCACGAGGTGGCCGCGCTTTAGCTCCCGCTCCACCGCGGCGACGGTCCCCACGATCCGCGGGTCGTCGGCCGGCAGGAAGCCGGTCTGCGGGATCAGCAGCAAAGCCGCGTCGAGCTCGGCGCCACCGTAGTGCTGCACGAACGTGTTGCGCTTCGTGTCGAACGCGTTCGCGCACACGTCGTCGTGGATCTCGGCGCGCAGCGCTCGCCAGCGCTCGACCGGGCCCTCGAGCTCGAAGCGCTCGCACGACTTCACGCCGCGGTCGAACGCCACCCAGCTCATGAGTCGCGAGTGCGTGAACGCGAGCGCGTCGCCGCGGGTCTCCCAAATACCGTGATCGTGCTCGCGCCAGACCTTCTCCAAGTGCGCGAGCAGCACTTTCTGCATGCGCCACGCCTCGTCGAGCGCCGCGAGCTCGGCCTCGCGCGCCGCATGCAGCACGTCCATGAGCTCGCCGTAGACGTCGAGCTGGCGCTGCTCGACCGCGAGATTGCCGATCCGCACCGGCGCGCTGCCCTCGTAGCCCGCGAGCCACGGCAGCTCGTGCTCCGGCAGCCAACGCTCGCCCGAGATGCCGTACATGATGCGCAGCTGCTCGGGGTGGCCGGCGGCCGCGCGCAGCAGCCAACGCCGCCACGCCTCGGCCTCGTCGCGATAGCCGGCATTCAACAGCGCGTAGAGGGTCAGCGTGGAATCGCGGATCCAGCAGTAGCGGTAGTCCCAATTTCGCGTGCCGCCGAGCTTCTCGGGTAGCGACGTGGTCGGCGCCGCGACGATTCCGCCGGTCGGCTCGAACGTGAGCAGCTTCAGGGTGATCAGCGAGCGCACGACTGCCGCCCGACCGCACGCGGGTTTGCAGACTTTGCGACCCTTGGTCCAGTCGTTGCATCGTAACTCCATGCACACGACGCAACGCGACGAGCGGTCCCGCCCACCGCTCCGCCTTCCCGCGTTCGACGGCCTCGCTCAAGACGTCCGCTACGCCGTTCGCACGCTGCGCGGCAGCCCGGGCTTCACGGCCGTAGCCGTCTTGATCTTGGCGCTCGGCATCGGCGCTAACACGGCGATCTTCAGCCTCGTGAGCGCGGTGCTGCTGAAGCCGCTGCCCTTTCCGGAGCCCGATCGGCTCGTTCTGCTTTGGGAGAATTTCACTGCGGTGGGCGGCCCCCCGAGAGTCAATCCGGCGGCGGCGACTTACGTCGAGTGGAAGGCCCGCAGCCACTCGTTCGAAGACATGGCCATGTTCGATGCGCGCACGTTCAACCTCACGGGCCGCGGCGAGCCGGAGCGGCTCATGGGTGTGCGGACCGACACGAACTTGTTCTCGGTCCTCGGCATGCAGCCGCTGCTCGGCCGAACGTTCTTGCCCGACGACGAGGGCCCCGGCGCGACCCCGGTGGTGGTGATCAGCGAGGGACTCTGGACGCGGCGCTTCGGCGCGGATCCGAGCCTGATCGGACGCACGATCGAGCTCGACGGTTTGCAGCGCACCGTCATCGGCATCGTCCCGCCGCATTTCCGCTATCCGAGCAGGGAAGTCTCGCTGTGGCTGCCAGCCCAATATTCCCCCCAGGAGCTCGCGGAGCGTAACGCCTACAACTACTACGTGATCGCGCGGCTCGCTCCCGGCGTGACGCTGGCGGGTGCGCAAGCGGAGATCGACGCGACCGCGCTCGCGATCCAGCGCGATCTGCAGGGCGGCACCGGGCAGGCGCAGGCCCTCGTCACCGGCCTTCAAGAGTACTTGTCTCTCGACGCGCGGCCGACACTGTACGTGCTGCTCGCGGCCGTCGGCACGATCCTGTTGATCACGTGCGCGAACGTCGCCAACCTGCTGCTCGCACGCGCGGCGCACCGGCAGAAGGAGCTCGCCGTGCGCAAAGCGATCGGCGCCGGTAACGGCCGAGTGTTGCGTCAACTGCTCACCGAAAGCGCCGTGCTCGCCGCCGGCGGCGTCGTGCTCGGCGTCGCGTTGTCGACGCTGTCGTTCGGGTATCTCGCGCGCTTGATCCCCGCCACGTTCCCCGGCGGATCGTCGCCCGGCCTCGATTGGCGCGTGCTGTCGTTCACCGTGGGGCTCACCGTGCTGACCGTCCTCTTGTTCGGAGCCGGACCCGCGCTCGCCGCCGCGCGCCGCGGGTTCAACGAGACGCTCAAGAAAGGCGTCGGCGCGAACTCGGCGCCGCGCAGCGGGCGGATGCGCAACACGCTCGTCGTGGCCGAGATCACGTTCACGGTCGTGCTGCTCGCGGCCGCGGGGTTGCTGCTGCGCAGCTACGCCGCCGTGCTCGCGGTCGACCCGGGGTTTCGTGCAGACAACCTGCTCGTCGCGGAGACCGCGCTCGCACCCTCGAAATACGGCGAGCTGGCCGACCGGACCGAGCTCTACCGGCGCGTGCTCGAGCGCGTGAGCGCGCTTCCCGGCGTCGTGAGCGCGGGCTACGTGAACCTCGCGCCGCTCGTGTTCAAAGGCGGCCGCGCATACGTATCGATCGAGGGTCAGCCGCCGCCGGCGCGCGAGCAGTTCTCGCGCAACATCGTCGCGGACCGCGTCGCGGGCGCGGGCTATTTCGAGACGCTCGGCGTGCCGCTCCTCCGAGGCCGGCTGTTCGACAGCCGCGACGGACCGGACGCCGCACCGACCGCGATCATCAACGAGTCGATGGCCCGGCGGTTCTGGCCCGACGCGGATCCGCTCGGTGCGCGCATCAAGATCGGCAACGCGGAGAACACGCTCCCCTGGGTCACGGTGGTCGGCGTCGTCGGCGACGTGCGGCAGATGGGGCTCGACGTGGAGCCCGACCCCGAGTTCTCGCTGTCTGCGGCGAATCAGCCGGTGCTGAACGGCGAGTTTTTCTGGCCTAGGCACTTGCTCGTGCGCACCAAGGTCGACCCGCTGACGCTCGCGGCCGCGATCCGCGGCGCGGTCTGGGAAGTCGACGCGGACCAACCCGTGGCGAGCGTGCGCTCGATGCGCGAAGTGCTCGATTCGGAGCTCACGAGCCGCAACACGCAGATGACGCTCGTCGGGGGCTTTGCGGCGCTCGCGCTGCTGCTCGCGGCTGTGGGCCTCTATGGCGTGCTTTCGTATACGGTCGCACAGCGCACGGCGGAGATCGGCTTACGGATGGCGCTCGGCGCGCAGACCGCCACCGTCGTGCGCGGCGTCGTGCGCAGTGCGCTCGGGCTCGCGGCGATCGGCATCGCGCTCGGCCTCGCAGGCGCGGTCGGCGTCACGCGTTTCTTGAGCTCATTCCTGTTCGGCGTGAGCGCGATGGACCCCGCGACGTTCGCCGCGGTGGCGGCGCTGCTCATCGTCGTGACGTCGGTCGCGAGCTGGGTGCCGGCGCGGCGCGCCGCGAGCGTGGATCCCGTCTCGGCGCTGCGCAGCGAGTGAAATCGCTCGAGCGTGAGCACTGGGATCAGGGGTTCGCTGGACCGTCCGGCATCGCGAGATCGCAGCCGCTCTGCTGCTTGCAGAGATCGACGATGAGATCGGCCGTGTCCTTGTAAACCTCGGTCGTCTGGCCGCGGCCGTGACCGCCGGCCTTACCCATCGCCGCATCGACGGGCGTGAGCCCGCGCGTGTCGGCCGCGTCGATCTTCGCGCCGCGCTCCACGAGGAATTTCACGACGTCGTTCCAGCCCCAGAACGCCGCGCCGAATAGCGCCGTTTGACCGCGGCCGTTGTCGCGCCCGCGCTCGGCGGTCGTGCGTTGATTCACGTCGGCGCCCGCGTCGAGCAGCACCGTGAGCGCCTCGATCGACTTCTGCTCGACGTCCGGCGTGACGTAATGCGGGATGCCGGGGCCGTAGCCGCGCGGATCGCACTCGACCGACCCGTAGCCGGCCGCCGCCATCACGGGCGTCGTGCCCGAAAGGTTCGGCAAGTCGAGCCGCGCCTTGTGCGCGACGAGCAGCTTCATCGCGGGCACGTCGAAAGTCTTCGCGGCGCGCAGCAGCGGCGTCGCGCCGATCGTGAGCATGTTGTCGCAGCCGCGGTCGTCGCCGATGTGCCGGTACGGCGCGACGCCGAGCTTGAGCTGCACGTTCGGGTTCGCGCCCTTCTCGAGCAGCAGCTGAATGATCTCGAGGCTCGACGTCGTGTCCGTCGAGAGCCGATCGGCGCGTCCGCCGTGCGGCAGCGTATTCAGGTCGACCGCCGAGTACAGCGGCGTACGGCCCCACCAATCCCACTTGTTGACGTTCGCGCCTTTCTCGATCAGGTACTTCGCGACGTCGAAGTGGAAGTTGTCGACCGCGAGGAACAGCGGCGTGATGTTCTTCGGATCCGGAAGATCGATGTCCGCGCCCGCGTCGACGAGCGCGCGCGCGCATTCGAGGCAGCCCTCGCGCGCGGCGAACAGCAGCGGCGTGAGGCCGCCCATCGGCCGGTACATCCGGCGCGGCTCGCCGGTGACCTGGCGCGGCCACTTGTTCTCGATCGAACGCGCGTCGACCTGCGCGCCGCGCTCGATCAGGAGCTTCACCATCTCGGGCTGCGCCTGCGCGGCGGCCCACATCAGCGCCGTCTGCTGGCGCCAGAGCTCCTGCGCATTGACGTTCGCGCCGCGGTCGAGCAGCAGCTTCGCGGCCGCGACGTTGCTGCTGCGCGCGACGATCATCAGCGCCGTCTGGCCGTCTGCTCCCGGCGACTCGACGTCGGCACCCGCGTCGAGCAGCTTCGCGAGCACGGTCGCGTTGCCGATGGTCGCGGCCTCGGCCATGGGCGTCGAGCCGAACTCGTTGGCGACCCGCACGTCGGCGCCCTTCGCGATCAGCCGCTCGGTCAGCGGCACGTTGTCGTGGTAGACGGCGTAGTGCAGCGCCGTGGTGCCGTCGGCGGCGAGCTGGCGCACGTCCGCGCCTTCGTCGATCGCGGTGAGCGCGCGCGCCGTGTCGTTCGCCCTGCGCGGCGTCGAGCAGCGCGCTCTGCGCCTGCGCCGCGCCGGCCATAGCGAGCAGCGCGAGCACGGCCGCGATGGGGCTCAGGCGCGGCATCCTCAGACCTCGGTTAGCTCGCCGAGGCTGTCGCCGACCTTGTCGACCGGCGCGCCGGCGCGCAGCAGCAGCGTGAACAACAGGTTCGCGAGCGGCGTGTGGTCCGGATAGACGAGGTGCTGGTTCCCCTTGATCTTACCCGCGCCGCGGCCGAACACGAGCGTCGGCAACGGGAACTGATTGTGCGCGTTGCTGTTGCTCATGTTGCTGCCGTACAAGAAGATCGAGTTGTCGAGCACGGAGCCGTCGCCGTCGGGGATCTTCTCGAGCTTCTGCATGAACTCGCAGAACACTTGCGTGTGGTATTTCTGCACGACCACGAGCTTCTCCATCGCGGCCTTGCTCTCGGCGTGATGCGACAGCGGGTGGAACGCGTCGGGGATGCCCACGTGCGCGTACGATTGGTTGCTGACCTCGGCCGCCATCATGTACGACGCGATCCGCGTCATGTCGGCCTGAAACGCCGCGACGATCAGATCGAACATCAGCCGCAAGTGCTGATCGAAATTCGGCAGCGCGACCGGGACTTCAGGTAGGTCCACCTTCGACAGATCGCGCTGGCCGAGCAGCGACACGCGCCGTTCGATCTCGCGCACGCTGTCGAGATAGTCGGACACGAGCACGCGATCTTCGGCGCCAAGCGTCTTCTTGAGCGAGCTCGCCTCGCCGTTCACCATGTCGAGCAGGCTCAGGTAATCGTTCGCGACGGCCTTGCGCTGGTCCGCGTTGTTGCCGCGGCCGAAGATCTTCTCGAACGCCTTGCGCGGGTCGAACTCCATCGGCAGCGGCGTCGTGGGGGTACGAAACGAGATCGTGCGGCCATAGCTGCAGCCGTATGTGCCGTCGCATGCGGCGCCGCCGCCCTCTTCCTCCGTCGCTACTTCGAGCGACGGCAGCGGCGTCTCCTGGCCGATGTGGCGCGCGGCGACCTGGTCGATCGTGACGCCGCCGAACGGCGCGTGGCTCTGGCGCGGGTGCACCGCCGAAAGCCAGGTCGCCGGCACGATCGCGTGCACGGCGGAGCTCTCGCCCGGCTTGTTGCCGAGGCCGCTCACGACGGTCATGTATTTTTGCAGTGGCTTGAACGGCTCGAGGATCGGTTTCAGATCGAAGTCGCGGCCCTTCATGTCCGGCGTCCACCGGTTCATCTCGGCGCCGTGGCTCGTGTTGTTCATGATCGCGCCGTGCGGCAGGTAGAAGAACCCCATGCGCGGCTTGGGAGCGGCGGCCGTCTGAGCGAGCGCGGTCGCGGCCGGTATCATCGCGTTCAAGAGCGGCAGGCCGATCGCAGCGCCGCCGGCCTTGAGCATCGTGCGTCGCGACAAGTGCTTCTTCGTGATGAACATGTCAGCTCCTTCCGCTCACTCGGCGGCGCCAGCGTCAGCCACGGTGTCTTCGTCGGCACCGGGCTCGGGCACGCTACGCATTCTAAACGGTGCGCTGTTCGCGATCCCCATCACGATCGTCGAAAAGCGATAATCGTCGCGCTTCGCGTCGCGCACGATCCCGCGCACGACCGGCATGTCGTAGTAGTCGAGGCCGCGCCCGAGGGCATACGTCATGAGCTTCTCGGTCACAACCTGCACCAAGTGATCGGGGTCCTTGAGCAGCGCCTTGCGCAGGTCCTCGGGGCCGTTCACTGCGCCGCCGCCCGCGAGCTGGCCCGAGGAATCGATCTTCGCGCCGTTCTGACGCTCGACGGCGCGCCACTCGCCGATCGCATCGAAGTGCTCGAGCGCCTGGCCGAGGGGGTCGATCACGCCGTGGCACTGGTTGCACGACGGTTTCGTGCGGTGCCGCGCGAGCCGATCGCGAACCGATAGCGCCACGCCGGTATCGAGCTGGGGAAGGTTCGTCTCGACACCGGGCGGCGGCGGCTGGGGCGGCGCACCGACGATCTGGTCCATGATCCATGCCCCGCGGAGCACCGGCGACGTGCGATCCGGGTACGACGAGACCATGAGGACGCTGCCCTTGCCGAACAGGCCCCAGCGGCGCTCGTCGTCGAGATGCACGCGGCGGAACTGCGCGCCGCGCACGCTCGGGATTCCGTAGTGGCGCGCGAGCCGCTCGTTCGCGAACGTGTAGTCGGCGGAGAAGAGATCGAGCACGCTCGCCTTGTCGTCGCGCAGCACGCTGTCGAGGAACAGCCGCATCTCGGTGATGAAAGCGCTCCGCAAGTCCTCATCGAACGTCGGATAGAGGCGCGGGTCGGGATCGAGAGCGTCGAGTCGCCGCACTCCGAGCCATTGAAACGCGAAGTTCGTGACCAGCGCCTCCGAGCGCGCGTCCGCGAGCATGCGCTTCACTTGGGCTCCGTACACCTCGGGCTCGTGCAGCTTGCCGGCTTCCGCGAGGGTGAGCAGCGCCTCGTCGGGCCCCTCGCTCCAGAGAAAGAACGCGAGCCGCCACGCAAGCTCGAGATCGCTCACCGCGTAGGCATCGCCGGGCTTGAGGTTCTCCGGCGTGCCGCCGGGCTCCGCCCGATAGAGGAACTTCGTGCTCGCGAGAATCGCCATCAGCCCCTTCTGCACGCCCGCCTCGAAGCCGCCGATCTTGCGGCCTTGGGCGTAGAACGCGAGCAGCGGCTCGAGGTCGTCGTTGCCGACGGGCCGGCGAAACGCCTGGCGCGCGAGGTGCCCCAAGATTTGCGTCGCGCAGGCCAGCTCGTCACTGTCGCTCTTGCTCGGCGGCCGGCAAATGAACACGCGCTCGCGGCTCGCGGTGGTGCCGCTGATTCCCTTCGCGTCGTACGGGCCGATGATCTGGATGCCGTGCAGGCGCGGCACGTCGGGCACCCCTTCGCCTTGGATCAGCGACTGCAAGAGGTAGTCGCCCTCGGCGCGGCTACGCGCGACGAACGCCGCGGCCACTTCGTGCACGCCGGCCTTCACGTCGAGCCTGATGTTGCGGAAGCGGCTCTTGATCTCCTCGACCGCGGTGATCTGGCGCTGGTCGAGCGCGATCGAGTCCTCGATGCCGCCGATGTCGCGTTTGAACACGGGCACGCCGTCGATCGTGAGCACGACGGTGTGCTGATACTCCATCCAACCGTTCGGATAGCCGCGCAGCTCGTCGCCCTGCTCCGACCCCAAGTTCAGATCGAACTGATACTTGCCGTCCGACGCGAAGTAGTGCTGCACCGCGAGGCCGTCGCGCGTACCGAGCGGCAGGCCGTCCACGTGCACGGTGTGGTTGCGCACGTCGGAGCGATAGTCCGCTCGCACGGGCTCGGGCGCCGCGTTGCCGACGGCGCGCAGGCTGATGTCGCGGGCGGCCGCGAGATACTGGTCGAGATGCGTCGGGGATACCTGGAGCACGTCCGCGATGTTGTCGAACCCGTCGCTCGCGAGATCGGCCGGCAACATCGCGCGCGCGTCGATCTGCACGCCGAGCAGGTCGCGGACCGCGGTCGCGTATTCCGTGCGATTCAGCCGGTGCACGGCCTCGCGACCGGGCGCGGGACCGCGCTCCGCGGCCGCCTTGTCGAGATAGGCCTCGAGCGAGACCACGAATTCGTCGATCGTCTTCCGCGTCCGGCCTAGGTTCACCCGGCGGCGGCATCAGGTGCCCGCGGAGCTTGCGTACGACCTTCTCCCACAGCTCGGGCTTCGTTGCGACGTCGCCGACTTGCACGTGCTCGAACGATCGTTCACCCGCGAGCTCGCTGTCGTTGTGACAGTCCGTGCAGTAGCGGCTGAAGATGCCCCAATGCGCCGCGACTGCCTGCTCGGGCGCGCGCTCGCAGGCGCTCGCCATGAGCGCGAGCGCGGCCGCGACGCACGCAGCGCGCAGTCGTCCGGAGGGCGCGACGCGGTCGCGCCGGCCCCTACAAGGAGTTAGTGAGCCGCCCGGCCCACCACAAGCCTTCATACACATTCCTTATAAATAGCGCACCGTCCGTGCCGTAGCGCCCGTCGTAGTCGCGGGTCACGCCGCTCGCGATCATTTCGGCCGCGCTCTTGCCTTTGCGCATGAGCTCTTCGACGCGCTCGCGCATCGTCTTCAACATGTCGTGCTGCGCTACGAGCTGCTTGCGCGTCTGCACGGCGCCGGCGTGACCGACGATCAGCGTCTTGTCGTTCGCGAGGTCGAGCAGCTTCTTGTTCGCCTCGATCAAGCCGCCGATCCAACCACCCGTCGCGTAATCGATGATCGGATACGCGCCGCCGCCGACCGCCCCGCCCGCGGCGAGCACGTTGCGCTCGCGGAACAGCACATAGATGTCTCCGTCGGTATGTGCCTCGCGCAGGTGGCCGTATTCGATCCGCTCGCCGCCGAGCTCGAGCGAGCGCGGCTGCGGCTCGGAAGAAAAGAAGGTGTCGTTCGGCAAAGCCTCGCGGGAACGCGGCTCGTACGTCGTGTCCTGCCAATCCACGTAGTACTCGGTGCTCATCCAGAGCCGCGTGTTCTCGTGCGCGATGATCTTCGTGCCGGCCTTGCCGAATGCGTCGTTGCCGCCCGTGTGATCGAGATGCCAATGCGTGTTGAACAGCGCCGCGAGAGGCACGCCGCCGAGCCGCTCGCCGACGGCCTTCGACAACGCCGCGACCTGCTCCGGCGCACCGCTATCGACGAGCACGCCGCCGGCCGGTGTAGCAAGCAGCAAAACGTTCGCCTGATCACTCTCGATCATCACGAGTCCATCACGGATCTGGGTCGTGCGGAGCGGGCTCGTTGCCGTCTGCGCCGCTACCCCGGGCGCGCGGCCGAGCAGCGCCGCGGACACCGAAACCGCGGCCGCGCCGAGCGTTAGGCGCAGGAACTTACGGCGGTTTTCCACGGGCGGCGTCATCTGGCCGACCAGGGTAGTTCGCGTACCAGACTTAGTCCAGATTCGACCATGCGGTTCGGCTATCGCACACCGGGCGCCCGAGAAAAATTCAGTCCCGAGCGGGCGGCGCGAACAGTCTTGCGCGCCGCGCCGCCTCCGCAGCGCGACGCCGCTCGGAATGTGGCGCATCGCAAGGTTGCCTTGGTCGCACGAGTGCTCCTCGATCGGCTGGGTGTAGTCGACCTGCGTGAGCGCACCTGATATTTTCGCGCTCATAACAACACCGGGAATGATCCGCCGATGACCAGCCGCGCTTCCGCCCGCCCGCTCGCAGCCTGCTCGCATCGGCGCACCGTTCTGACCGCCGTTTTCGCAATCCTAGCGTGCCTTGCCGCGGCACCGCCCCTCGAGGTCGCCGCGCAGGAAGGCCATCCCCTCAAAGGCTCGTGGCTCGGAACGTGGAAGGACAACGCGGCGCTCGGCAACGACTTCATCCTGATCCTCGATTGGGACGGCAAGAACGTCACCGGAATGATCAACCCGGGAACCGACAACATTCCGGTCGCGAAGGCGACGCTCGAACCCAAGGGTTGGGTCGTAACGATCGAGGCCGACGCGAAAGACAAGACCGGCGCGGCGCTGCACTACGTGATCGAAGCGCACATCGAAAACCTCGAGCTGCCGAATCGATCGCTCGTCGGGACTTGGCGCAGCCAGAAAGGCCGCGGCGCGTTCGAGGCGAGCCGGCAGTGAGCTGCGCGCGCCGCCAAGGACCGCGCTTCGCAGGCGCCATGGCGATGACGACGGCGCTGACGCTCACGGCCACGGCCGCGCTCGCGCATCACGAGATCACCGCGAAATTCGACGAGACGAAGCATGAGACGCTGAACGGCCTCGTCACTGCCGTCGACTGGCGCAATCCGCACGTGCACGTCTTCATCAACGTGACGACGGACGCGGGCGTCGCGAACTGGGCGGTGGAGCTCGAAAGCACGATCGCGCTCGAGAAGAGCGGTTGGCGCCACGACACCGTTCACGCGGGGGACGCGGTGACGGTTGCGGGCATCGTGGCGCGGGACGGCACGCGTCAGATCTGGGGCGAGACGCTGACGGAATCGGCCACGCACCGCAAGGTGCTCTACGCGGTCGACACGACACCGGTCGCGCCGAAGAGTCCGCGGCCCGCCCCGCGCGGCGCCGACGGCAAGCCGAGGCTCGGGGCGGTCGACACGGAAAGCGGCTACTGGGGCTATCCGACGGCAACGACGCTGCAACAGGACGGCGGCACGGTCGCGATGAGCTCGCACGGCTTGCTTGCGAGCTTGAACGATGCGGCGCGCGTTGCGCCGTTCCAGCCGTGGGCGCTCGGACTCTATCAACGGCGCCAGGAACGGCATCTGCGCGACGATCCGACCTATTTGAACTGCAAGCCGCCGGGCGGCGTGCGCTATCTGCAATCGGAGTATGGGTTACAGCTCGTCGAGGACAAGGAGCGCCAGCGCGTTTTCGTGCTGATGGGCGCCGGGAACCACAACTATCGGATCGTGTATCTCGACGGACGCGAGGCCGAAGGCCAAGTCCGCGGCGACGACGACAACCCGCTCTACTACGGCCGCGGAGTCGGCAAGTGGGAAGGCGACACGCTGGTGGTCGAAACGAAGGGCTTCAACGAGGACTTCTGGTTCACGAACGGTGGGCTGCCGCACACGAATCAGCTGCATTTGACCGAGCGCTTCTCGCGGCCGAACTTCGAGACGCTGCACTACGAAGTGACCGTGGACGACCCTGGCGCCTATACGAAACCGTGGTCGGCCCATTGGGACTTGCGTTGGGTCGGTGGCGAGGAGCTACCCGCGCATTTCTGTCAGGATAATAGATCGTGAAGGCTCGGGTTTCTCGAGCGCTGGAGTGAGGAGAACGCCGTGATTGACAAGGTACGCATCTTGGCCACCCTGGGTCTCGCGGGATTGATCGTGGTCGGCGGCAGCGCCTGGGCCCATCACTCCTTTTCCGCCGAGTTCGACGCGGCGAAGCCGATCACCATTTCCGGGATCGTCACCAAGGTCGATTGGACGAATCCGCACGTGTGGCTCTGGATCAACGTGAAGGACGAAACGGGCGCCGTCGCGAATTGGGGGGCCGAGATGGGACCGCCGCACGGACTGCAGCGCAGCGGCTGGCGCCGCGAGACGCTGAAGATCGGCGAGCAGATCACGGTCGACGGCTTCCTCGCACGCAACGGCGAGAAGCGCGTCAACGCCCGGACGGTGACGCTGGCCTCGACCGGCGGACGGCCCGGCGCGACGCTCGACGCAGGCTCTTCGAGCCGCGACGAGCCCGCGGCCAAGCCGCCGCAGTGAGGATCTCGCGATGAAACGTCGAGCGCTTGCAGCGCTGCTTGCGCTCGCCGCCGTCGCGGCGACGCTCACGTTCGCGGACTCGGCGCTCGCGCAGCGGCGCGCGCGCGACCCGAAGCTTCCGCCGCCGGGCCCTACCCCGCGCTCCGCCACGGGCCACGTGCTGCTGGGCGGCGCGACGCCGGCGGACAAAGGCGTTTGGACGCCGATGTTCGGCATCACGGACCCGATCGCGCCGTACGACACCGTGCCATTTCAACCGTGGGCGAAGGCTGTCTACGACGCGCGCCAGACGAGCGAGCTCGAGCCGCACACGCGCTGCAAGGCGTCGGGAATCGCGCGCCAGTTCTTGACGCCCTACGGCGTCGAGTTCGTCGAGCTGCCGGAGCTCGAGCGCGTATTCATCTTCGATATCGGCGGCCCGCACACCTTCCGAACGGTCTACATGGACGGCCGCTCGCACCCGCACGACTTGCAGCCGAGCTACTACGGCCATTCGATCGGCTGGTGGGAAGGCGACACGCTCGTCGTGGACAGCACCGGGTTCAACGAGAGCTTCTGGCTCGACCGACGCGGCCTGCCGCACACGACGCAGCTGCACACCGTCGAGCGATTCAAGCGCACGAACGCGGAGACGATCGAGTACGAGATCGACATTCACGATCCGGGCGCGTACACGGCGCCGTTCACCGGCAGCTTCGCGCTCGGTTGGGACAAGGGTACGGAGCTCTTCGAGTACGTCTGCCAACAAGCGAACTACGCGGCCGAGCTCATGGTCGGCGGCGCGCGCTCGAGCGTCGACCGGAGCAGCCCGATCGTCCCGTGAGCCTGGTTCCGCGTAGACTCGGCTCGCACGGCAGCGTCCGTTTGCGACAAATACCCTCCGAAGGAGCACCACGATGAGCGTCCCCCCGGGCGTAAGCGAGCGCGATTTCCAACGCGCGCTCGACCGCTTCAAGTCCGCCGTCGGCAACGAGTGGGTGTTCACGAGCGACGAGGACGTCGCGTTGTACAAGGACGCGTACTCGCCGCTGTGGAGCGAGCAAGAGGAAAAAGTCGCGTCGGCCGCCGTCGCGCCGATCTCCGCCGAGCAAGTGCAGGAAATCGTGCGGATCGCGAACGAATACCGCGTGCCGTTGTATCCGATCTCGACGGGCCGCAATTTGGGCTACGGCGGCGCCGCACCCGCGCTCTCGGGCAGCGTCGTGATCGACCTCAAGCGCATGAACAAGATCCTCGAAGTCGACGAGCGCAACGCGTATGCGCTCGTCGAGCCTGGCGTGAGCTACTTCGACCTCTACCGCCACATTCAGGAGCGCAAGCTCAAGCTCTGGATCGATTGCCCCGACCCCGGTTGGGGCAGCGTGATCGGCAACGCACTCGATCACGGCGTGGGCTACACGATGAATCCGTACCGCGACCACTGGGACGGACACTGCGGCCTCGAGGTCGTGACGGGCGGCGGCGAGCTCGTGCGCACCGGCATGGGTGCGCTGCCGGGCTCCAAGACGTGGCAGCACTTCAAGTACGGCTTCGGCCCGCATATCGACGGCATGTTCTCGCAGTCGAACTTCGGGGTCGTCACGAAGATGGGCGTCTGGCTCATGCCGGAGCCCGAGGCCTACATCGAAGGCCAAGCGCTCGTGTTCAAGCACGACGACATCATTCCGCTCGTCGAGCATATGAAGTACCTGATGAACACGGGCCTGCAGAACTGCGGCACGAATCTGCAGTCGCCGATCCGCTTCGCGCTCGGGGCGGACCCGGAGCTACGCAAGCTGCTCACTCGCAGCGATCCGGAAGCGATCGAGCGGCTCAACGCGTTCGCGGCCGAGCGCAAGATCCCGTTCTACTCGAACTGGTTCAAGTTCTACGGTCCCGAGGAAGTCGTCCGCGCGCAATGGGCCTACGCGAAGAAGCGCATAGCAGGCGACATCCCGGGCGCGCAATTCGTCGACGGGCCGTTCTACAAGTTCCCGCTCACGCAAGAGCAGATTCTCACGCTGCGCGACGAGCAGGATTTCGGGATCCCGACGCTGTCGACGTTCTCGATCGGCGCACGCTCGAACTTCGGGCCGCCCACGAGCGGCCACGTGGGCTTCTCGCCGGTGATCCCGATGACCGGCGAGGCCGTGATCGAGTCGCAGCGCGTGTTCGAGACGATCCTCCAAGAGTACGCGCGTGAGGCCGGGCGCGACGTCGCGCTGAATGTGTTCCCGCAGTCGTACCATCCGCGCACGTTCGTGATCCTGATCATGTTCAACGTGATGCACGACGTCGCGGTGAATCGCCGCACGCGCGAGGTCTTCAGCCGACTCGTGAAGGTCGCGGCAGAGCACGGTTGGGGCGAGTACCGCACGCACACGGCGTTCATGGACGAATGCGCGGACGCGTACGCGTTCAACGATCACTCGCTCCGCAAGCTGCACGAGACGATCAAGGACGCGGTCGACCCGAACGGCGTGCTATCCGCGGGCCGCTACGGGATCTGGCCGAAGCACCTGCGCAAGGCGTAGCCCTAGCGCGGCCCGTAGTGCGGCGGCTCCGCGCCGAGCTCGTAGGCGCCGAGGTCCGGCGCCTTGCCCGCGAAGCCGTCCGTGATTCCCGGACAGCACGTCGCCCGCGTCGATCGGCTCGCGAGCGCGGCGCGAGCCGGAGGTCCACGTCGTCGGGTTTGTACACGCTGCGTCGGATCCGTGAAGTCGGGCGCCGCCGCGTTCACGAACACCGAGTAGTCGACGGCGCGGCTGTGCGCGTCCTGGCCCGTCGCCGTTCGATACTCCGCGAGCGTCTTGAAGCGCCGCACCTCGCGCGGCGACGTGTAGTCGACCGGGCCGCCCGCCGGCGGCGAGTTCCACTGGAACGAGTACTCGGCGTCGGCGTTCACGGAGAACCCGTTGTAGTCGGACGAGCTCCAGGGCGTGTGCGTGTCGATCGCGAACACGCGCCGGCGCGCCTTCTGCCCCATGATCAAGTTGTTGCGGAAGTGCATGTTCGACGCAGGCGTGATCTGCTGCGATCTCGCCGACGTAGGTGTTCTGGTAGACGAAGATCCCGGACGGATCGGCCTGGATCTTCAGCGGGCCGTACACGCGTTGTAGACGACGTTGCGAATGAAGTAGACCGGCCCGCCGAAGATCGGCTGCGGGCTCATGCGCGCCGACGCGCCGCGTTGAAGCAGCGATTGCGGAACACGCGCATGTTGTGCATGCCGCCGTCGGTCTCGAAGCAGTTGTCGTGCATGTTCGAGACGTCGTTGCCGTAGAAGTCGATCGACACCGGCATGCGGTCGCGCGGCGTGTTCGGGTAGCCGTCCGGCATGCCGTAGGTCGCGTGGTCGATGCCGTCGTGGAAGTTCGTCACGCGGTTGTAGGCGACGACGTGGCCGCGAGCCGTAAATCGAGACCGCGTAATACGACTTCATGCGCTGCTTCTCGAGGAAGTCCGTCGACGTGCGTTCCACGGCCAGTGCCGAACCAACCGATCAGGTACGTTCGGATCGTTGCGGCCGTTGATCACGTTGTCGGCGATGTAGAAGTTCTTCGAGCCCGACCAATCGCTGTGGATCGCGACGCCGACGTGCGTCGAACGTCGAGTGCTTCACCGTGAGCCCGACGGCGCCCGCGATACTTTTCTGCCCCGCCTCGATCGCGACGTTCGTGTTGCGAAACGTGATGCCCTCGAAGTAGAGTGTTGTCGGCGCCCATCACGTTGAACAGCACGTTGTTGCCGTCGCCGTCGAAGACCACCTCGCCGTCGCCCGCCGCCTTGATCGCGATCGGCCGCTCGGCCGTGCCGTCCTTGCGTCAGATAGAACGTGCCGTCCCACGGTGTGCCGCAGCACGTCGCCGTACTGCGAATCGGATCTCGTGGCTGTAGCTGAAGCGGTCGAAGTCCTTGTAGACGCCGGCGTGCACGAGCATCGTGTCGCCGGGCTGCACGCGCGGCGGCGACGCGCGGCTCCAGTCGCCGCCGAGCGAGTCCTTGTAGTACGCCGCGAGCAGCCCCGTGAATGCCGGCTCCTGCTTCGGCCCTTTGTAGTCGAACGGATAGACGTGGATACGTGCGTGCCGCCGGCGAACGGCTGCGGCTCGGCCCGCGTGCGCACGGTCACGATGCGTTCGACCTCGCCGCTGACACCGTCGGGGTCGCGTCAGCGTGAAGTCGAACCTCGTACTCGGTGTTCTCGGCGAGGTCGAACACGCTGCCGGCGAACATGTTCGGCGCCGTGTAGTCGAGCGTCTTCGACGTAGAACGGTGCGCTCGTTCTGCAGGCGAAGCAGCGGCAAGCTGTCGCGCCACTGCGTCTCGCCCTTGCGCCGATACGTGAGGCCACGGCCGCGTCGCGATTCGCGTCGCCTTCGACGGTCCATTCGAAGCCGAGCGAGATCAGCGTCGGCGGCTCGACGATGAGCTCGCCGGCTTTGATCGAATCGGCCGGCGCCGCGATCGCTGTGATCGACGCTGCGAGCGCACTCGCCGCGAGCACACCGAGTCCAGCCGCCCAAGTCGAATCGTTGCGTTTCATCTCATCCCCTACCGCGCAACTGCGCGAGCCCTCTCGGCCCGCAAGAATAGCCGAGTGCGCCGGGCCGTGTAACAATCCGCGCGGCCTTGCGATCGCGCCTCCGAACCGCCATGACTGATCCGCAATGAGCTCGGCACGCCCCAAGATCGTCATCGTCGGCGCTGGCTTCGGTGGGCTGTTCGCCGCGCAAGCGCTCGCGAAGTCCGCCGCCGACGTCACGATCATCGACCGGCACAACTACCACCTGTTCCAGCCGCTGCTCTATCAGGTCGCGACGGCGGGTCTCCCGCCGTCGGACATCGCGTGGCCGATCCGCTCGATCCTCAATCGCCAGCGCAACGCGCGCGTCCTGCTCGCGGAAGTGTCGGGCATCGACCGCGACAAGCGCGTCGTCCAGCTCCACGACCGCACGATCCCGTTCGATTACCTCGTCGTCGCAACGGGCTCGACGCATTCCTACTTCGGTCACGAACAGTGGCGGACGATCGCGCCGGGGCTCAAGAGCATCGACGACGCTACGCTGATCCGCCGCCGGATCCTGAGGGCGTTCGAGGCCGCGGAGATGGAGGACGACCCGGCCAAGCGCGAGCGCTTGCTCAGGTTCGTGATCGTCGGCGCGGGACCGACAGGTGTCGAGCTTGCGGGCACGATCGCCGAGCTCGCGCATCGCACGTTGCTCGCGGACTTTCGGCGCATCGATCCCGGTGCCGCGAAGGTGATCCTGATCGAGGCGGGCCCGCGCGTGCTCGCGGCGTTTCGCGAGCCGCAATCGGCGTACGCGCACCGCGCGCTCGAGCAGCTTGGCGTCGAGGTGCGCGTGAACTCGGCCGTCACGGAGTGCGACGAGCGCGGCGTCGCGCTCGGCGCGGAGCGAATCGACACGGCGACGGTACTCTGGGCCGCGGGCGTCGCGGCATCGCCCGCCGGCAAGTGGCTCGGCGTCGCCACCGATCGTGCGGGCCGCGTGCGCGTGCGCGCCGATCTCTCGATCGAGTCCGATCCGGCGATCTTCGTGGTCGGCGACGCCGCGCTGGTCGAGACGGCGGACGGGCGGCGCGTGCCCGGCGTCGCGCCCGCCGCGAAGCAGCAAGGTGCCTACGCCGCGCGTGTAATCGCGAGCAGAGTCAAAGGGGAGCCGGCGCCGCCCGCGTTCTCGTACCGCGACCCGGGCAACCTCGCGACGATCGGCCGCAAGTGCGCGGTGATCGAGTTTCCGCTCCTGACCCTGCGCGGCTGGCCCGCGTGGTGGGTCTGGGGGATCGCGCACATCTACTTCCTGGTCGGCGTGCCGAGCCCGCTGTTCGTCTCGATCCGCTGGTTCTGGGAATACGTCACCTACGGGCGCGGCGCGCGGCTGATCACGGGCTCGGAAGACGCTGACTGACGTCGGCGTTTGGCGCGAGCGCCGCGAGCTCGTCGGCAAGACGCGGCCGGCCGATCGCGCGCGCGTAGTCACTGAGCGCAGCCGCCTCCGGCGGGATCGCGAAGCTCGGCGACAGCCGCCGGCATTGATCGATCAGCGCAAGCGCGTTCTGCCGCCGCCCGTCGACGACTAGCCGCGCGACGAACCGGCGGCCGAGCTCGAGCGCGTGCTGCGGCTGTTCCCAATCGAGCATCCGGTTGAATACCCACTGGTAGATCTCGAGGCTCTCGTGCTCGGACGCGATGAGCTCCTTGACCGTGCCGTAGCCTCTCTCGACGAAGCCGCTGCGGATCGACGCATACGCACGATCGAGCGCGTTCTTCCAGACGCGCTCCCGGTCCAGCCGGTCGCGGTCCTCGCGCACGTCGAGCTCAGCCGGCAGATCGAAGTCCGCGCGCTGCGCGTGAATCGCCGCTCCGATCAATGCGAACAGCGCGAGAGTCGACCACGCCGCGACCACTTGGCCGAGCACCGGCGCGAGGAAACCGGCCCATGGAACGACGACCGATTCGGTCACCCCAACCGCGATCGCGAGCAGCACGCACATGGCGAGCAGCGCGACGTAGCGCGCCTTGAGCACCAAGATGACCGTGCCGAACGACTTCGGGCTCAGAGCCGCGCCGAGGTTGCTGGTGATGCCCATCACGGCCGCGGAGGCCGGAAACGCAGCCAGCACGGCACCGAGGCCGAGATAGTGCACGGCTACCGCGAGCAGCCCGTCACCGAGCAAAGGTGTCGTGGCGCAAAGATAGGCGAGCGCCGCGAAGAAAATGAAGTGCGTCGCGAGCGCCCACTCTCCCCACGGGTTCATCGTCTCCGGCCCCGGCGGCGGGAAGTTGTGGCGCCCTCGCGCGATGTCCCGCAGCACCGCGTAGCTGTAGCGGTACAAAGACAGCGACACCATGATCCACAGCATGAAACCGAAGAACCCGGCTTGCGACGCGATTTGCAGCAGGATGCCGTACGTCGCCGCGACGACGATGAGCGTGGAGCTTCGGAGCTGGCGCAGATCCACCGCGCTACGGAATGTCGAACGCGTGCTCGCCGAGCTTCGGCCGATCGTGAGCCCAGAGCGGAACCTCCGCCCACGACTCGCCGAGCCTGCGGTCGAGCGCGAGATAGTCGGGCTCGAGCCGCTCGACCACACGCCAGAACCGCCGCGAGTGATTCAGCGCGACCATGTGGCCGAGCTCGTGGACCATGAGGTAACGCACGAGCGGCGGCGCGAGGAACATCGCGCCCGCGTTCAGGCTGATGCTGCCCGAGCTCGAGCAGCTGCCCCAGCGTGTGCGCTGCAGCCGGATCTGCACGGTCTTCGGCTCGAGCCCGGCAGCTCGAGCTTCGCGGAGGAGCCACGGGCGCAGGTGCTGGCGCGCTTGCTCGATGAGCCAGTCGCGTAACAGCTCATCCGCGCCGCGATGCTCCGAGTCGCGCGTGCGCACGAGCAGAGCGTCGCCTGCGATCCGGCAGATCGGCCGCGCGCGCGGCTCGTGCTCGTAGCGTACGGGCCAGGTCTCGCCGACCGCCGCGAGCTCGACGCGCTCGGGCAGCGTGCCGTCACCTGCCGAATAGTGAGCTGCAAGCTCGCCGCGCGCGCTCTCGATCCAACTCCGGTGCTCGCGCACGAACGCTGCTACGTCGGCGGGCCGCGTACCGCGCGGCACGACGAGCTCGAGCGTGTGCGGCGGCAGCATGCGCAGCGTGAGGCGGCGAGCGCGGCGGCTTTCGCGAACGTGTAGCGGAGCCCGGTCGAGCGGCCGCGCGACCGCTGCATGCGGCGCGACTGCCGGCGACGCAGTGTCGCCGGGCGAGCGCACGGGCGCGTGCGCCCGTCGGTCATCGAAGAGACCTAGCTGTTCCGCCATCCATGCTGCCGCGCTGAAACCGTGCACGTATCGAATACCAGGACGCGCCGGAACGCAACACGGTTAGGGGTGCGACCGCTTGCCGAACGGCGGTGTGTCGCGAGGTCAGCGTGCGGAGCACGCGGGGGTTAGCGTGCGGAGCGCGCGGGTCAGCGTGTGGAGCGTGCGCCGGCCACCTTGGTACGCAGCTCGACGGCGAAGCCGTACTCGGGAGCGATCAGCAGCGCGCGCTCGATGAGGTCCCGCGCGCTCCGCGTCTCGCCGCGCGCGAGCGACACTTCGCCGAGCGCCGCGAGCGCCTCCGCCTCGCCCCAGTCGGGCGCGTCGGACCGGGGCGACCAAGCAGCGAACGCGGCGAGCGCCGCCTGCAGCTTTTCGACGGCCGCGTCGCGCGCCTGCACGTCGGCGAGCGCGGGCCGCCGGCTCACGAGCCACGCGTCGAGCAGCGCGACCCGTGGGTTGCCGGCGTCGAGCTCACGCGCCCTCGCGAGCGCCTGCTCGCCGCGCCGGTCGCGCGTGAGTCCTTTCGCGAGGTCCGGATGACCCGCGAAACCGGCGCACGCAGCGACGAGGATCCACGACTCCGCGGCCGCCTTCGCTCTGGCCTCGGCCTCGGCGCGCGGCAGCCGCTCGGCGCTTTCCTCGGGCGTTGCGTTCGCAATGCAGTCCGCGACGAGCTTGTCGGCCGGCACTCCGTGCTGCGCACTGAGCTGCAAGCGCCTGAAGGCCGCGAACGCGCGGTAGTAGCGGACCGACGCGTCCTCGTCGCTCATTCGGCCGAGCGCCGGCAGCGTGGCCTCGATCGCGCGCGCGTCGTCGACGTAGAAGCCGTAGTCGATTCGCCCTGCGAGGTCCGAGAGCTCGGCCGCGGAGTCGGCGGCCGCCAGCCGCGCCGCGCAACAACCCGCGCCCGCCAGTGCCGCCAAGACGAATTTTGTCAAAGCCATGAGCCGATAGTTTATCGAGATGCGTTGCCGGCCTCTCCGTCGGTCGTCACAATCCGCGCCGATGCTCAATATTGTCGACATCGGCGCCAATCTCACGCACGACAGCTTCGATCATGACCGCGCTGAGGTGCTCGCGCGCGCCGCCGCGGCCGGCGTGCGCCGCGCGATTGTGACCGGCGCCTCGGTTACCGGCAGCGTCCAAGCCCTGGCCCTCTGCGAAGCGCATCCCGGCGTGCTGTTCGCGACGGCCGGCGTGCACCCGCATCACGCGGCGGAATTCGACGAGCACACGACTGCCGCGCTCGCCGCGCTGCTCCGCAGCCCGAACGTCGTCGCCGTCGGCGAATGCGGGCTCGACTACTTTCGCGACTTGTCGCCGCGCGACGCGCAGCGGCGCGCGTTCCGTGCGCAGCTCGAGCTCGCCGCGGCGAGCGGCAAGCCCGTGTTCCTGCATCAGCGCGACGCGCACGCGGACTTCCTCGCGACGCTCGTCGAGCTGATGCCGAAGATCTCCGGCGGCGGCGTCGCGCATTGCTTCACGGGCGGCGTTGCGGAGCTCGAGGCGTATCTCGACCTCGGTCTCTACGTCGGCGTGACGGGCTGGGTGTGCGACGAGCGGCGCGGAGCAGGCGCTGCGCGCCGCCGTGCCGCGCATCCCGCTCGAGCGATTGCTGATCGAGACCGATGCGCCGTATCTCTTGCCGCGCGACCTGTCCCCGAAGCCCGCCGAGCGGCGCAACGAGCCCGCGTTCCTGCCGCACGTGCTCGAGCGCGTCGCGGCCCTCATGCACGAGTCCGTCGAGACCGTCGCGCGCGCGACGACTAGGAATGCCGAGCGATTGTTTCGGCTTGAGCTAGCGGCGCGCCAGTGCGGCCGATCGCTGGCACCGTCGAGGAAGCTCGCGCTCAGCGCAGCTTCGCGCGCGCTCCGGCCGTCACCGGCTCGATCGCCGACTTCAGGCTCTCCCAATGCGGAGCGAAGGCGACGAGCAGGCGTTCGAGGTCGACGGCATCGGGCTTACGGTACTTGTCGACGAGCTCTTGGGGCAGCACGACGTCCTTCGGCCGGCCCTTCGTGAAGTCCGCGCCCGCGGCAAACAGCACGAATCCTGCGACCGGTATGTCGCGGACGAGCTGGCGCAGCGCCGCGACGCGGTCGTAGAGCGTGCCAAGCGGATTCGGGAACGTGAACCGGCCTTGCGCGCCAATCACCGTCCATTCGGCCATCCGGTCACTCGCGAAAATCGTGCCCTCGAACGCCTTCACGTCGATCGACCACGAGGCCGTGCGCCGTGAGCAGCACGTGCTCGAGCTGAATCTGACCGCCCATGCCGTCCGGCAGGAGCACGTTCTGGAGCCGATCGATCGACACGTCGGCGAGGGCCTTGCCGAGCTTCGGACCGCGCCGCCGCAGCCAAACGCGCACGAGCACGAACACGGCGAGAACCGCCGCAACGCCCGCGCCAATCAGGATCCAGTATTCAGATGTCACTTTCACACTGTATTCTATTCTATTGTTTTTGCTAGTTTAGCTCTACCACTTCCCGAGCTCTGCAGCGAGCCGCGCGAGCTGCGGCGGTAGCGCGACCTGGCTCGTGGGCCGTTCGAGCAGCGCGCGCAGCGACTCGGGCACGAGCACTTCCCTGCCGATCAACGGCTCGACGACGCCGTCGAATTTCGCCGGATGCGCGGTCGCGCTCACGATCCACGGGCGCGCCGATTTGCGCGCAGCCGGGAGGTGATCGTAGACCCAGAATGCCGTGGCCGTGTGCGGGCACCAAATCTCGCCGTAACGCTGATAGTCCTTCGCAATCTGGCTGCGTATCGACTCGTCGTCAACCGGGTAGGCCTCGACGGCCTCGCGGAGTGCCGCAAACTCCGGCAGCAAGCTCCGTAGTCGCTCCATGTTGCTCGGGTTGCCGACGTCCATTGCGGACGCGAGCGTGGGCTGGCTCGGGCGCGGCTGCCACTGACCGGTCGCGAGAAAGTCGGGAATCGTACGGTTCGCGTTCACCGCGAGCACGATATCGCGGATCGGCAGACCGAGCGCGCGCGCCCAGACGCACGCCACGCCGTTGCCGAGGTTACCGCTCGGCACGATCGAGCCCGCGGTCGTGCCGTAGCTGCGCCAATGCCAGAGGCTCGCGGCCGCGTGGTAGGCCATCTGCGGCAGCAGCCGACCGATGTTGATGCTGTTTGCCGCCGTAAGACGATGGCGTTCCCGCAGCTCCGGGTCGGTGAACGCGGACTTCAGCGAGCGCTTGGCAGTCGTCGAAGCTCCCGTCGACCTCGAAGGCCCGCACGTTGCCGCCCCAGCAGGTGAGCTGGTGCTGCTGGCGCGGCGACACCTGCCCTTTCGGGAACAGCACGCCCACGCGGATGTTCTTGCGGCCGTGGAACGCGGCCGCGACTGCGCCGCCGGTGTCGCCCGACGTCGCGACGAGAATCGTGAGCGGCCGCGGGTCGGGACCCGCGAGCGGCAGCGCGCGCTCCATCACCGCAGCGAGGAAACGCGCACCGACATCTTTGAACGCCGCCGTCGGCCCGTGGAACAGCTCGAGCACGGAGAGCTCACCGTGCGCGTCTATCAGCGTGCGCAACGGCAGCGGGAAGTTGAACGCATCGCGGCAGATCGCACCGAGCTCGCGCTCTAGGCCCGAGCCTGCAAAGAACGGCGCGAGCAACTCGGTCGAGATCTCGGCGAGCGTATCGCCCTTGAAGTCGCCCGGCGCGAACCGCGGCAGCTCGTCGGGCACGAATAGCCCGCCATCCGCCGCGAGGCCGCGCAGCACCGCGTCGATCAGGCCGACTTCTTCGCCGCCGCGGGTGCTGAGGTAACGCATTTTCGTGCCGCCTTCCCTGCTACCTTCGTCGCGGCTCAGCCTTGCTGGCCGCTCAACATGCTGCAGAGACGCAAGAGATCCGCGAAGATGCCGGCCGCCGTCACGGCCGGCCCGGCGCCCGGACCGCGGATGATCAACGGATTGTCGCAATAGCGACCCGTGACGAACTGCACGATGTTGTCCGTGAGGCTGATGTTCGCAAACGGATGGTTCGGCGCAAAGCTCTGCAAGCGCACGGCCGCCGTGCCGGCGCGAACGTCGATATCCGCGACGTAGCGCAGCACCTGGCCGTCCTTCTTCGCCTGCCGAACGCGCTCCACCATCGGCGCGTCGAAGTCCGACAGCCGCTTCAGGAACTCGTCGACTGACGCCTTCGCGAGCGCCGCGGGTGCGAGGCTCTCGACCGCGATGTCGGAGAGCTCGAGATTGAGCCCCGCCTCGCGCGCGAGAATCACGGCCTTGCGCGCCACGTCCATGCCGGATAGGTCGTCGCGCGGATCGGGCTCCGTGTAGCCGCGGGACTTCGCTTCGCGCACGATCTCGGAGAACGCGCGCGAGCCGTCGAACAGATTGAACAGGTACGCGAGCGTGCCCGAGAAGATGCCGCTGATGCTGCGAATCTCGTCGCCCGTCTCGACGAGGTCCTTGAGCGTCTGGATCACCGGCAGACCCGCGCCGACCGTCGCCTCGTAGAGAAACTGTGTGCGCGACGCGCGGCTCAGGCGCTTCAGGTCCTGGTAATAAGCGATCGGGCCGCTGTGGGCACGCTTGTTCGGCGTGATCACGTGGATGCCGCGCTTGAGCCAATCCGCGTAGCGGTCGGCCACCTTCTGGCTCGCGGTGCAGTCGATCAGCACCGAATGCGGCAGATAGTCGGCCTGCACGTGGTCGACCAGCTTCTGCTCGTCGAGCGGGCCGGCGCCCGCAAGCGCATCGCGCCAGCGCTTGAGATCGATCGCGCGCTCGTCGAGCAGCATCTTCTTCGAGCCGCCGATCGCGCGCACGCGCAAGTCGAGATTGAACTTCGCGCGCAAGCCCGGTGCCGCGCTCGCTATCTGATCGAGCAGCGCGCCGCCGACCGATCCCGGCCCGAGCACACCGATCGACACGGTCTTGGCAGACAGATAGAAGCTGCTGTGCACGGCGCGGATCGCGCGCGTGCTGTCCTTCGCGTCGATCACTGCCGAGATGTTGCGCTCGGACGCACCCTGCGCGATCGCGCGCACGTTGATGCCGGCGTTACCGAGCGTTCCGAAGAACTTGCCCGCGCTGCCGGGCATCCCGGCCATGTCGTCGCCGACGACCGCGATGATCGCGCAGCCCTTCGTCACCTCGACGCGCTGCACTTGGCCTTGCGCAAGCTCCGCGGCGAACGCGCGCTCGACGACCTTGCGCACTTGTTCCGAGGTGTTCTCGGCCACGGCGAAGCAGATCGAGTGCTCCGAGCTACCCTGCGAGATCATCATCACCGACACGCCGGCCTCGCGCAGCGCGCCGAACAGGCGATCCGCGGTGCCCGGCACGCCGATCATTCCGGCGCCCTCCAGGTTCACGAGCGCGACGTTGTCGATGCCGCTGATGCCCTTCACAGCCGCGTCGCGGTGCGACGTCGACGCGGAGATCTTCGTGCCCGGGTGCGTCGCGTTGAACGTGTTGCGGATCCAGATCGGGATACCGCGCCCGACGGCCGGCGCCATCGTCTGCGGATGGATCACTTTCGCGCCGAAATACGCGAGCTCCATAGCCTCGCTGTACGACATCTCGTCGATGATCTTGGCTTCCGGTACGCGGCGCGGATCGCCGCTCATGACGCCGTCGACGTCCGTCCAGATGTGCACTTCGGTCGCGTCGAACAGCGCGCCGAAGATCGAGCCGGAGTAGTCGCTGCCGTTGCGCCCCAGCGTCGTCGGCAGACCGTCGCGGTCCGAGCCCACGAATCCCGTGATCACGGCGATGCCCTTGAACCCCGGCGGCACGATGGCTTGGAGCCGCGGTCGCGAGGCTTCCCATGCGACGACTGGGCCCATCTCGCCTTTGTCGATGACGAGCACCTCGCGCGCGTCGACGAATACCACGTCGCGCGTCTTGCCGAATTCTTGCTTGAAGAACGCGGCAATCTGGCGCGCCGACCAGACTTCGCCGAAGCCCGAGATCAGATCGCGGCTACGCTGCGACGCGGCGCGGACGAGCGATAGCGCCTTCAGGATGCTCTGGATGTCGTCGAGCTCCTTGTTGAACTCGGCGAGCACGGGCTTGGCGCCGGCTGCGCCGAGCAGCTCCGTCGCGGAGCGCTCGTGCCGCGTGCGCAGCGCCGCGAGCGCGGCCTCGACGGGCTCGCGCCGCGCGGCCTTGTCGACGAGACCAAGCAGATCGTCCGTCACACCTTTCATCGCCGAGACGACGACGCCGAGGTTGTCCGACATGCCGCCGAGGATGCCGGCGACGCGGCGAACACATAGCGCATCGGCGACGCTCGTGCCGCCAAATTTGTGGACGGTCCAGGCCATGATTCGACTCTCTAGGGGCTCAGCGCGGAAAACGAGGTACCCAGCGGTTTTCAGCGGTCGCGAGCATAGCAGAATGGGACGCGGAATCGAGTGTCGCGGCCGGCCGGAACGGGTTCTCGGTGGCGTCGCGGAACCGCTCCGCTCTCGGGCTCAGACGACGGCTGCGATCTCGCGCCGTAACGCCGCGATCGTCGCTTTGTAGTCCTTCGAGCCGAAGATGGCGGAACCAGCGACGAAGGTGTCGGCGCCGGCGGCAGCGATGCGCCCTATGTTCGCGACCTTGACGCCGCCGTCCACCTCGAGCCGGATCGGTCGCCCGGCGCGATCGATGATCTTGCGTGCGGCTTCGATCTTCGTTAGCGCGCCGTCGATGAACTGTTGGCCGCCGAATCCCGGATTCACCGACATGATGAGCACGAGGTCGACCCTGTCGAGCACGTGCTCGAGCCAGTCGAGCGGCGTCGCGGGATTGAAGACGAGCCCGCTCTTGCAGCCGTGCTCGCGAATCAGCTGCAGCGTGCGGTCCACATGCTCGGACGCTTCCGGATGGAAGCTGATGTAGCTCGCGCCCGCGGCGGCGAAGTCCGGGATGATTCGGTCGACGGGCTTCACCATGAGGTGAACGTCGATCGGGGCCTTGATGCCGAACTTGCGCAGCGCTTCGCACACGAGCGGACCGATCGTGAGGTTCGGGACGTAGTGGTTGTCCATGACGTCGAAGTGGACGAGGTCGGCACCTGCGTCGAGCACCGCGTCGACCTCGGCACCGAGGCGTGCGAAATCCGCCGACAAGATCGACGGCGCAATCCAGTGGTCTCGCCCCTGCTCGTTCCGCATGATCTACTTTAGTCCTCCGCCATCGCGTCAAAGCCGTCCGGCCGCGCGGTCGGCGCTTACTGTACGCCGCAACGCCGCGCTCAGCATCAGAGCAACCGTGCATGCAGCGGCCAGCGTCAGCAACGCGTGCCGATACCCCCCGAGCTCGCTCGAGCTCGAACCGACGACACCGCCGACGATCGCGGCGCCGATGAGTTGCCCGATGCTCAGGAACAGCGACAGCAGTCCCTGCCCCGCGGCCCGCCGATCGTCGCCCGCTTCCTGCAGCGTGACGTAGCGCAGCGGCGCGCCGATCAGCCCGGACAACCCGAAGCCGACTGCCGCGCCCGCCGCGTAGAAGCTCGCCGCGTTGAGCGGGAGCCACGCAAACAGCGCCAGGCCGAGTATCGTGAGCGCCAATCCGCTCTGGATGACGATACGTGGCCCGCTGCGATCGAGCAGATAGCCCGCGAGCGGCGCCCCGACGGCGAGCGTCAGCACGAGCGGCAGCATCATCAAGCTCGCGGACGACGCCGCGACGCCGAGCGCGAGCACTGCGATCTTCGGCAGGAAGACCATCCCGGCCTCGACGAGACCTGCTGCGAGCGCGAGGAAGCCAACCACGCGCAGCTGCAGCGAGCGAAACAGCTCTGGGTGCAGGACCGGATCGGCCGCGCGCTTCTCGACGCTCCAGAACGCGAGCCCGGCGGCGACCGCGAGCAGCAAGCTCGGCCAGACGCGCACGGACACGAGACTGCCCGGCAAGTCCGCAGCGTCGAGCTCGCTCAAGCACCACACGGCGCCCGTTAGCGCCGCCGCGAGCAGCGCCGCTCCGAGCGCGTCGAAGCGGCGCGGTTTCGCGGCAGCCGCCGACGGCAGAAAGCGCAGCCCGAGCGCGATCAGAACCGCGCCGATGGGTACGTTGATCAAGAACAGCCAGCGCCAGCTCCAGTGCAGCAGCACACCGCCGAGCAGCGGCCCGATCAGGAATGCGAGCCCGAACACGGCACCGATCAGGCCCAGCACGCGGCCGCGCCTTTCCGCGGGCACCGTCTCGGCGATCACGGCGCTCGCGACCGGGAAGATGCCGCCGGCGCCAAACGCCTGGATCGCGCGCCCGAGCAGCAGGAGCTCGAAGCTCGGGGCCGCCGCGACGAGTAACGAGCCGGCGGCGAAGAGCGCGAGGCTCTGAGCGTAGACGGCGCGGCGGCCGGTCCGGTCCGATAGCTTCGCGAGTAGCGGCGCGCCGACCACGTAGAACAGCACGTAGGTGCTGTACACCCACGACAGCGCGCGCGTGCCGACGCCGAACGTCGCTTGGATGTCGGGTAGCGCGGGGCCGACGATCGCGATGTCGAGCGCCCCGACGAGCACGCCGGCGAACAGAATCGCGAGGATCGGTCGGTGGGCGTCGCTCGACACTAGTGGGCTCGGATCAGCAGTCCCCGGACCGCGTCGCGGAACAACGCGGTCGAGGCGGGATGGCCGTCGTACACGCGCAGAAGCGGAACAGCCGTACGCGCGATCACCTTGAGGGAGTATTGGGCGCTGCCGTTTCGCAGGAGGTCGGCGCGCTCGGCAGACGCGAGCAAATCGAGCAGCGCGTCGTTGAGCGCGCGGTGCTGCGCGTCGAAATGCCGGAACGTCTTGTGATCGATCGCAGGGATCAGCAGCAGACCGTCGCGGTGCGCGGCCCAGAGCTCGAGGTAGACGTCGATGAGACCGTCGATCGCTTCGCCTGGTGGCTTGCCGACGAGCGCTCGCACCGCGGCCGTCGCACGTTCGAATATTGGATTAAGAATATGCTCTAAGAGGCTATATTTACTAGAAAAGAATCCATAGAAAGTCGCCCGAGAGACGTCGGCCTCCGCGATCAGCTCCTCGACGCTCACCGTGCCGATGCCGCGGCTCGCGAACTGTCGGGCGCCCGCGGCCAGCAACGATTCCCTCATACGCTCGCGGCGCCGTGCGACGCGCGGGCTGACCGGGGCGGCGGCTTTGCGATGCGCTGACGGCCGAGGTTTCACGCATCGAGCATACACCGTTATATGTTTTCGTACAGCGGCATATGCACGACGCCAGACCGCCCCGGCCCCTCGCGGCACACATTCAATAAGGGGGCTTGGAGCTACGACACCCGGGACGGCGCGTGAATTTCGACCGCCACGTGGACGAGGCCGAGCCCGGCCGGCAGCATCGCCTTGTAATGCTGCGGCGGCTGGGGATGGACGGCGACGATCGCGATCTCGGCCGCAAACTGATCCGGCCCGATGCACCAAACATGCAGATCCACGACGCGGGTGCCGTCGCCCCTCTCGAGACTCTCGCGAATCGCGGCCAGGACGGCCTGGGGCGCGGCGCGGTCGAGCAGCACGGCCGCCGTCGCGCGGAGCAACCCCCAGGACCAGCGCGCGACCAACGCCGCGCCGACGATACCCATCAAAGGGTCCATGAACGTAAGCCCGAAGAGCTTCGCGGCGAGCAGCGCGACGATCGCGAGCACCGACGTCAACGCATCGGCCAGCACGTGCAGATAAGCGGACGCCAGATTGTGGTCGTGGTGCCCCTCCCCGGCTGGCGCGTGGTCATGCTCGTCATCATCCCCATGGTGGGAATCGTGGTCGTGGTCGTGGCTGGTCGTGCCGGCCGAGGATTAGCATCGACGCCCCGTTCACGACGAGCCCGAGCACCGCGACGAGGATCGCGCGGTCGAAATCGATCGGCACGGGCGATACGAGCCGCTGCACGCTCTCCGACACCATCAGCAGAGCGAAGCCCGCGAGCAGCACGGCGCCCGTAAAGCCGCCGAGCGTGTTGATCTTGCCCGTCCCGAAGCTGAACGCATCGTCGCGCGCGTGACGGCGCGCGTAGATGTAGGCGAACGCGTTGATTCCGAGCGCCGCCGCGTGCGAGGCCATGTGCAGGCCGTCCGCGAGCAACGCCATCGAGCCGAATGCCGCGCCTGCGGCAATCTCGACGATCATCATCGTCGCCGTGATCGCGATGACGATCAGCGTCCGGGTTTCCCCGGGCCGGCGCCGCTCCTGGCCAAACGCGTGGTCATGCCGCCACCGCTCGAGATCGACGGGCGCTGGCGCGTCACGGGTATCGTTTCGTTCCATCGCTCAGTGCACGCGCAGTATCAGGCCTTTGAGATACTCGGCCTCGGGAAACTCGATCGCGATCGGGTGGTCCGCCGGCTGCGACAGTCGTCCGATGATCTGGGCGTCGCGCCGTGCATCGAGCGCCGCGCCCGCGACGATCTTCTGGAACAGTGCGGCGTCCACGTGGCCCGAGCATGAGAACGTCGCAAGCACTCCGCCCGGCCGAACGAGCTGCAGCCCGAGCATGTTGACGTCCTTGTAGCCGCGGGCGCCCGTGTTGATCTGATCGGCGGAATGCACGAACTTCGGCGGATCGAGCACGACGAGGTCGTAGCGTCGCCCGGCCTCGCGTTGCTCGCGGAGCGCGTCGGATACGCTCGCGTGGACGAACCGGCAGCGGTCCATGACGCCGTTCGCGGCCGCTTCGCGTTCCGCGATCCGCAGGGCCTCCGCGGATGAGTCGACGAGCGTCGCGGAAGTGGCGCCGCGCAGCAGCGCAGCGATCGCGAAACCGCCGGTGTACGAGAATGCATCGAGCAACTCGCAACCCTCCGCGAAATCGGCAACGCGTGTGCGGTTTCGCTGCTGATCGAGATACGCACCCGTCTTTTGGCCGCTCGTGATTTCTACGATCAAGCGAGCCCCGTCGGCCTCGACCTCGAGCTCCGCCGGCGGCTCGCTGCCGCGCAGCGTGCCGCGCCGCGACGTCAGGCCTTCCTTGCGGCGCGCGCTCGCCTCGGAACGCTCGTAGATCCCGCGTGGCGCCATGAGCTCCATCAATAGATCCGCGAGCTCCTCCCGCCAGCGCTCCGCACCTGCGGCGAGGAACTGACAGACGACGTAATCGGCGTAACGGTCGACGATCAAGCCAGGTAGTCCATCCGATTCACCGAACACGAGCCGGCACGCGGTACCGGCTCCGAGCATTCCGAGCTTGCGGCGCGAGTCGATCGCCCGCGTCAGACGCCGGCGAAGGAACGCGGCGTCGACCGGCTCGGCGGCGTCGAACGTCCAAACACGTGCGCGAATCTGCGATGCAGGCGAAAACGCGGCGCGCGCCACGAACTTGCCCCCCGAGTCGACGACGTCCACGGTATCTCCGCTCGCGGCGTCGCCGTCCACACGCTCGATCGCCCCCGAGAACACCCAGGGGTGCCGGCGCAGCAGCGATTTCTCGCGTCCGTTCTTCAGGACGATCTTTACGACGTTTCGCGCCATCGAGCGCCCGACTCTGTTTGGCAAATGCGATGCATTCTAACCCGCTGTGCGAACGGCGATTGCATTCGCGAGCCGCGAGTTCCCTTCGCAGAGGCCGCGTGCGAAACTCGTAGCGACGTCGAACGCCCGACCGAATCGCGCCGGATTCACCAAGGAGAGATCCACGTGGCTGCCATCAACAAGCAGAAAGTCGTCGACCAATTGAACAAGATCCTCGAGTGCGAGCTCGCGGGCGTCGTCCGGTATACCCACTATTCGATGATGATCTTCGGCTACAGCCGCATCCCGATCGTCTCGTGGTTTCAAGACGAGGCGACCGAATCGCTCGCCCACGCGCAGAAAGCGGGCGAGATGGTCACGCGGCTCGGCGGCCATCCGTCGCTCGCGATCGGTCCGCTGCTCGAGACGCACGAGCACGACATCGGCGAGATCCTACGCGAGACGCTCCAAGCCGAGCACGCGGCGCTCGGGCTGTATACGAAGCTGCTAGCGCTCGTGGCCGGCAAGAACGTGGCGCTCGAGGAGTACGCACGCGACCTGATCGAGCAGGAAGAGGCGCACATCGACGAGATCGACAAGATGCTGCGCAAGCCCGGGGACATCGAAAAAAGCAAGGAAGCGCGCGACCTGCGTTGAGCGCCATCCCCGCGACCGTCGCACTGATCGGCGCGCCTACGGACGTCGGCGCGGGCCGGCGCGGCGCCTCGATGGGTCCGGAGGCGCTGCGCGTCGCCGGGCTCGACAAGTCGCTGCGCCGCTTGGGCTGCACGGTGGTCGATCGCGGCAATGTGACCGGCCCGATCAACCCCGAAGCTCAGCGCATCGGCGGCTACCGCCATCTCGCGGAGGTGGCCGTTTGGTGCCGCAACGCCCGCGACGCCGTCTACACGAGCCTTGCGGCCGGCGAGCTGCCAATTCTCATGGGCGGGGATCACAGCCTCGCGATCGGATCGGTCGCGGCCGTGTCGCGATTCTGCGGAGAGCGCGGCAAGCCGCTCGCGATGTTCTGGCTCGACGCGCACGCAGACTTCAACGTCTCGGCGTCCTCGCCGTCGGGCAACGTGCACGGCATGCCGGTGGGCGTGATTTGCGGCCACGGGCCCGCGGAGCTCACCGGCCTCGGCGTGCGAACGCCGATGCTGCCGGCAGACCGGATCGTGCAGATCGGGATCCGCTCTGTCGATGAGATCGAGAAACGCCTCGTCGTGCAGAGCGGCCTGGTCGTCTACGACATGCGGCGCATCGACGAGCTGCGGATGAGAACGGTGATGGAACGGGCGCTCGAGTACGTCGGCGAGGCCGGCGCTCACCTGCACGTGAGCTTCGACGTCGACTTCCTCGATCCGTCGATAGCCCCTGGAGTGCCCTCCACGGTACCGGGCGGCCCCACCTACCGCGAGGCGCAGCTCTGCATGGAGATGATCCACGACTCCGGCCTGATGGGGTCGCTCGACATCATGGAGCTCAACCCCGCGTTCGACGAAGGGCAATCGCACGGCCGAGCTGTGCGTCGAGCTCGTCGAGAGCCTCTTCGGCGAGGAAATCCTGAATCGCGCGAGCGGCGTTCCGGGCAAGTACAGTCTCTGAGCACGAGCACATGAGCAAAGCGACTAAGAACCACTCGACGAACGACGGCCCGACGCTCATCGCGCAGACGGAGCGCGTGAGCGCGCCGAACTACGCGCCGCTGCCCGTCGTGATCAGCCGCGCCGAGGGCGTATGGGCCTGGGACGTGGCAGGCCGAAAATATCTCGACTGCGTGAGCGCGTACTCGTCGCTGAACCAAGGCCACCGCCATCCGCGCATCGTGCGTGCCCTCGATCGAGCAGGCCGAACGCCTCACGCTCACGTCGCGCGCCGTGCACAACGACCGCATGGGCCCGTTCCTCGCGAAGCTCTGCAAGCTCGCGAACTTCGACATGGCGCTGCCGATGAACACAGGCGCGGAAGCCGTGGAGACCGCGATCAAGCTCGCGCGCAAATGGGGCTATCGCGTGAAGCGCGTGCCGCAGGACCGCGCCGAGATCGTCGTGTGCCGCGACAACTTCCACGGCCGCACGACGACGATCGTCGGCTTCTCGTCGGAAGCGCAATACCGCGAGGACTTCGGTCCCTACTCCGAGGGCTTCAAGATCATCGACTTCGGTGACGCCGAGCAGCTGCGCGCGGCCATCGGGCCGAACACCGTCGCTTTCCTGGTCGAGCCGATTCAGGCGGAGGCCGGCATCATCCTGCCGCCCGACGGCTACCTCGCCGCGGCGCGCAAGATCTGCCGCGAGCGCCAACGTGCTGTTCGTGCTCGATGAGATCCAGACGGGCCTCGCGCGCACCGGCAAGATGTTCGCGTATCAGCACGAGCAGAACGCAGAGCCCGACCTACTCGTGCTCGGCAAGGCGCTCGGCGGCGGCGTCTATCCGGTCTCGGCCGTGCTAGCGAGCCGCGCGATCATGACGCTGCTCAAGCCCGGCGACCACGGCAGCACGTTCGGCGGCAACCCGCTCGCGGCGGCCGTCGGCGACGCGGCACTCGACGTGCTCGTCGACGAGGACCTCACGGCGCGCGCGGCCGAGCTCGGAGCCTATCTGCGCGCCGCGCTCGCCAAGCTGCCCAAGGAGAAGATCGCCGACATTCGCGGGCGCGGCCTCTTGATCGGCATCGAGATCGCCGCCGCGGCCGGCACCGCGCGTCAGTACTGCGAGGCGCTGCTCGAGCGCGGCGTGCTCGCAAAGGACACGCACGCGCAAGTGATCCGCCTCGCCCCACCGCTGATCGTCGAGCGCAAAGAGCTCGACTGGCTCGTCGAGCAGCTCCGCGCGGTCCTCGAATAGTCGATCAGCCCGGGCTCTCCGGCCAACTCCAGCCCGAACGCTTGTGCAATGCCGCGTAGGCCGCCGCAGCCTCGTCGACAATCGCGCCGACGTCGACTTGCGTGAGCACCCCGCCACGCTTGAGTATCTTGCCGTCGATGACCACCGTGTCGACGTTCGCGGGCTGCGCGGCCTCGACGAGCAGATGGGCAGGCTCGCTCACTACCGCGAGATTCACCATGCGCGTGTTGACCATGATCAGGTCGGCGCGCTTGCCGGGCACGAGCGAGCCGATGCTGTCGCCAAGTCCCATGGAGCGCGCGCCGCCGATGGTCCCGAGCTCGAGCACCCGGCGCGCGGTCATCTTGAACTCGTCCGTAGCGCGTCCGTTCTCGATGTTCTGGATCGCCTTCATGATCGCGAACATGTCCGCGTTGCCCGACAGCGCGGGGGTGTCGACGGACAAGCCCACCTCGATGCCCGCGGCGCGGAAGTCCGCGACGATCGGCATGCCGAAGCCGATCCGCAGCTCCGTGTAGGGCGAGACGCTCACGCTCGACCCGCTGTCCGCGAGCGCCCGGATCTCCTCCGGCGTCGACCAGATCGCGTGAATGACCTGCGTGCGCGAATCGAGAAGTTTCGCTTTCGCGAGCGCCGCGATGCCGCCGGCGCTCGTTTTGAAATTGTTCGCGTGCACGGAGATCGGAAGCCCAAGCTCGACGGCGCGCGTACGGTCGCGTAGCGACGCTTCGCTCGCCGCACCGCGCCAAGCGAGCCCGAGAGTGAGCAAGCCGCCGTTCGCGTAATCCTTCCAGCGGCTCTGCAGGCGCGCGAGGTCGGCGAGGTCGATCGGGGCGTCGTTGCTCGCGCCGGTCGGCGAGCCATAAGAGAAACGCGCACGGATGCCGGCTTCGGCGAGCGCGCGCAGGTCGCTTTCCGCGAACTCGGGGCTGCGCACGTTGTGACACCAATCGTGCACGAACGTGATCCCGGAATTTACGGCCTCGGCCGCGGCGAGCCGCGCCGCGATGTACATGTCCTTCGCGGTGTAGAACGTCCCCACGGTGCGCGACGTCGGGAAGTAACCGTGCTCTTGCCGATCGCCGGACAGGCTCCGCAGAAGCGTGCCCCAAATGTGCCAGTGCGTCTCGACGAGGCCTGGCAGCACGAGCATCCCAGCGCCGTCGATCCGCTCCGCGCCCGGCGCCTGGAGCGCGCGGCCCACCGCCGCGATCGCGCCGTTGCGCACGTGCACGTCCGCGTTGGGCAAGTCGCCGAGCGTCCCGTCCATCGTGAGGACGTACGCGTTGCGGATCACGAACTCGGTTGGTTGCGTCACGCGTGCTTGCGAGCGTGCGAGCCGAAGCGGGACCGCCGCCCCCAGCGCGCCGATTGCGAGCGCCCCGCCTAGGAAATCGCGCCTGCCGAACGCCCCTTTCACTCGGGCCTAAGGAACGCCTTCATGAAATCCTCCACGACCGATTCCACCCAGCGGCGCATCTCTTGCTCCGTCGGCACGGCGAGCACGGCGCACTCGCGCTCGAGCATGACGCGCCACGAGATCATCGCAATGAAATGGCCGCTCAACACGGCGGGATCGAAATCGCTGCGCGTCTTGTGCGACTTGAAGATGTCCTCGAACGCGGCGAACGCGCGCTCCGGGCCGATCTTGTAATAGTGCTGGCCGACGTCGGGCGAGCGGCGCGCCTCGTCGAAGATGAGCCGGCGCAGCGCCATCGTGCGGTCAGTGGTGACGACGCCGAGAACCGTCTCCGCGATCGTGATCAGCGCCTCGCGCAAATCCATCGTCTGGTTGGTCGCCGACAGCCGGCGGAGGCTGCTCTGGTACTCCACGAGCTCGCGGCCGATCACCGCCTCGAAAAGCTGCTTCTTGCTGCTGAAGTAGCGGTAGATCGACTCCTTCGAGATACCGGAGCTTCGGGCCATCGCGTTGATGCTCGCGCCCTGATAGCCGTGCTTCAGGAAATACTCGGTTGCGACGTCGAGCACCTCCTGCTCTTTGGCCTTCGGCTTGGCTCCCCGATCCGCGAGCGACCGGACCAGCGCCGCGACGGTGCGCGTGCCCCCGCTTTCGTCGTTGTCGGCGCGGCGGCGAAGCGATTCTTTGATGTCGGGCTGAACAGAGCTCATCGATCCTCCTGGGATCCTTGTCACCGCGCTCAGACGAACATGCACACGGATTTCAGCTCCGTATACATCTCGATGCCTACGCGTCCATGCTCGCGGCCGAGGCCGGAGTGCTTGAAACCGCCGAACGGCATGTTCGCATCGACCGGACCGTGGCCGTTCACCCACACGGTACCAGCGCGGATCTTCGGCACGAGCCGATGAACCGCGGTGAGATCATTCGACCAGACGCTCGCGCTCAGGCCGTACTGCGTGTCGTTCGCGAGCGCCGCGACTTCGTCGATGTCGTCGAAGCGCTGCGCGACGAGCACCGGCCCGAAAATCTCTTCTTGGACGACGCGCATCGAGCGCTTCACGTCGGCGATCACTGTGGGCTTCACGTAGTACCCGGGATGCGACAGCGTATCGCCGCCTGCGACGATCGACGCGCCCTCCGACCGCCCCGACTCGATGTACTGCATCACGCGCTCTTGCTGCTCGCGCGATACGAGCGGCCCCATCTGCGTATTCGGATCGAGTCCGGGGCCGAGCCGGATGCCGTTCGCGGCACCGCCGACGCCCTCGACAACCTGGTCGAAGATCTTGCGGTGCACGTAGAGCCGCGAGCCCGCGGCGCACACCTGGCCGGCATTGAAGAAGATCGCGCCGGCGGCGCCGCCGATCACGGCGTTCGGGTCCGCGTCCGGCAGCACGATGACCGGGGACTTGCCGCCGAGCTCGAGCGACACTCGCTTCAATGTGTCGGTGGCCGTTTTGTTGATGAGCTTCCCGACGGCGGTAGATCCCGTGAATGCGATCTTGTCGACGCCCGGGTGCTTCACGAGCGCCGCGCCCGTCGTCTCGCCGTAGCCCGTGAGAATGTTCACCACGCCTGGCGGGAAGCCCGCCTCGATGATCAGCTCACCGAGGCGCAGCGCCGTGAGCGGAGTCTGCTCCGCGGGTTTCAGGATGCACGTGCAGCCGGCCGCGAGCGCGGGCCCGAGCTTCCACGCCGCCATCACGAGTGGGAAGTTCCACGGGATGATCTGCGCGACGACGCCGACGGGCTCGCGGCGCGTGTACGCGTTGACACATCCCCCCTTCGGGAGCACCGATCGACACCTCGATCGTCGAGCCTTCGATCTTCGTGGCCCAACCGGCCATGTAGCGGAAATAGTTGCGCGCGCCCGGCACGTCGACGACGGTCGCCATGAACTTGGTCTTGCCGTTGTCGAGGCTCTCGAGCTCCGCTAGCTCCTCGGCATTCTTGTCGATCAGATCGGCAAGCCGCCACAGCAGTGCCTCGCGCCCGGCCGGGGCCATCCTGGGCCAAGCGCCTTTCTCGAACGCCGCGCGCGCGGCGGCCACGGCTTTGTCGACGTCGGCCTTCGTAGCGTCGGCGACGGTCGCGATCTCGGCGCCCGTCGCCGGATCGATCACGGGAATGCGCACGTCGGATTCCGACTTCACCCACTCGCCGCCGATCAAGAGCCGGCCCGGCCGGCGCAAGAAGGTGGCAACGCCCGCGGAGGGCGCTGGTTGGGTGGCGATCGCGACGCTCATTGATTTCCCCGCTTTTCGAGTCTTCTCCCGCCACTGGGTGTAGCGGCCGTCTGCGCATTGTCAGCTGTTCCGCCGACTGTTGTTCTCGGATCCATCCTCATGCGCGAGACCGTATCGAGTGTAGAACCCCGCAGGTCTCGCGGGCAAGCCAAATGGCAGCGAGGTCCGGCCTGCGATCTAAAGTTTGTTCAAGCCCGAAGCTTGAGCAGATCGATTGCGTTTTCTTTGAGTATCAGCGGCCGGACTTCTTGACGGATGTCTATCTTCTCGAAGTCGGCGAGCCAGCGGTCCGGAGTAATCAACGGATAATCCGTACCGAACAGCACTTTTTTCTTCAGCTGTGTATTCGCGTGCTGTACGAGCTGCGGTGGAAAGTACTTCGGCGACCAACCCGAGAGATCGATGTAGACCTGCGGCTTGTGCAGACAGATCGACAGCGCCTCGTCCTGCCACGGCCACGACGGGTGCGCGAGCACGATCGGCATCGTCGGAAAATCCACTGCGACGTCGTCGACGTCCATCGGATTGCCGTACTTGAGCCTGATCCCGCCGCCGCCGGGTAGGCCCGTGCCCATACCCGAATGTCCGGTGTGGAACAGCGCCGGCAGCTCGGCTTCCGCGATCGCCTCGTAGAGCGGATACGCGGATCGATCGTTCGGAAAGAACTCTTGGAACTGCGGATGGAACTTGAAGCCTCGGACGCCGTAGTGCTGGATCAAGCGGCGCGCTTCGCGCACGCCCTCGGCGCCGCGCGCGGGATCGATGCTCGCGAACGGGATCATCACGTCGGAGTTCTCGGCCGCGAGCTCTGCGACCTCCTCGTTCGACACGGGCTTGATGCCGCGCGCACGCTCGCCGTCGACCGAGAAGATCACGCACGCCATCTTGCGCTCGCGATAGTAGGCGGCGATCTCGGGGATCGTGGGCGCACTGCCGTGATCGTGCTTGAAGTACTTCTTCGCGCCTTCCTGGAAGACGGTCGGCGGCTGCGGATCGCGCAGCGAGATCTCCGCGTGCGCGTGCACGTCGATCGCTACGAGCGCGTCGAGGTCGAGCCCCTTCCGGTGGACCGGTCCGTTCGCGCTCATCAGACGAGCATCTTCTGGGCTTTGGCGACCGCCTGATCCGCCTTGCGGATCATTTCGTCGAAGTCGGTCGGCTCGGGGATGTCCTTGCCGCGCTTCACGGCGGGACGCGCCCCCACCTTGTCGATCCAGCGCGCGAGGTGATCGAGCCCTTCGATGCTCAGGCCGGACCATTTGTAGCTGTGCACCCACGACCAGTTTGCGATATCGGCGATCGAGTAGTCGCCGGCGACGTACTCGTGGTCCTTCAGCTGGTTGTCGAGCACCTCGAATAGGCGGCGGCACTCGCGTTGATAACGCTCGATCGCGTACGGCAGCTTCTCGGGCGCGTAACGATAGAACACGTTGGCCTGCCCCATCATCGGACCGATGCCGCCCATCTGGAACATCAGCCACTGGATCACGAGCGAGCGGCCTTTGACGTCCTTCGGCAAGAGCTTCCCGGCTTTCTCGGCGAGATAGATCATCAAGGCGCCCGACTCGAACACGGCGAAGTCGTCATTGTCGTGATCGACGATCGTTGGAATTCGTCCGTTCGGATTGATCTCGAGGTACCACGGCTCCTTCTGCTCTTTCTTGTCGAACGAAATCTTGCGCACCGTGTACGGGAGGCCGAGCTCCTCCAACGTTATGGAGGCTTTCCAGCCGTTCGGCGTTGCGGCAGTGAAGAGCTCGATCATCATGACCTCCGGAACCAACGGCCCTGCATGATACCCTTTCGCCGCGCCGAATCCCTACGGCCGAGCCTTCGCGCTACACTGGCGTCGCGATGACGGAGCCCATTCCAACTCGAACCGTTCGCCGCACCGCAACGCGCGCTTTGCAAACGATCGACGCCGACATTTGCGTGCTCGGCGCGGGAATGTCCGGAGTCGCCGCAGCGCTCGAGGCTGCGAAGCTCGGCAGCAAGGTGGTGCTGGTCGACGGGGCGCCGGCGCTCGGCGGCCAAGCCGTCGGCTCGATCATCGGCACGATCATCGGTCTTTACAGCCATGGACCGAAGCCTTATCAGCTCACGCACGGCGTCGCCGACGACCTGCTCGCCGACCTCGGCGCGGAAGGCTCGCTCTCGCGATCGCACAACTCGACGGTGATGTTCCAGTACGACGAGGTGCGGCTCGCGCGCTGGATGGAGACCCGGGTGGACGCCGCCGGCGTCCAGACGTTGCTCGGCGCGGTGCTCACCGAGGTTGCGTTCGGCGAGCGGCGCGTGCGGCACCTCGACTTCGCGACGCGCTACGGCGCGGTGCGGGTGCGCGCGAACGGCTACGTGGACTCTTCCGGCGATGCGACGATCACGTACGGCGCGGGGCTCGAGGTGCGCGAGCCCGAGGCGCCGGTATACGGCTCGCTGAACTTCCTCATCGAGGACTACGACCCCGCCGCCGTGCAGGACCTCGTGATCGAGAACGTGCGCGCGCGCCTCAAAGAAGTGGGCGCCAAGTACGGGCTCGTGCGCCACGACGGCTGGCTGATCCCGTTTCCCGGCAAGCATTTCATGCTCGCGAACATCAGTCACATGCGCACGCCGCTCGATCCGCTCGGCAGCGCGCAGATGGTGTTCGAGGGCCGGCGGCAAGCCGACGGCATCATCGCGTTCCTGCGCGCCGAGTTTCCGCGCATCTTCGCGAACGCAAAGGTGCGCGCCTACGGCAACCCGGGCATCCGGCAGACACGCTGGATCGTGAGCCGCAAGCAGCTCACGCTCGCGGACATCCGGCGCACGGACATGCCGACGGACGCGGTCGCGCGCTGCGCGTGGTGGGTCGAGCTGCACGACTCGGCCGAGACGGTCTACTGGGAACAATTCAAGGACGGCCACGTCTATTACATCCCGCTGAGCTGCATGCTGCCGCGCGAAGCGGACAACATCGTCGCGGCGGGCCGTTGCGTCGACGCGGACACCCAAGCGCTGTCCGCGATCCGCGTGATGGGGCCTTGCATCGCGATGGGCATGGCCGCGGCGCACGCGCTGAGGCTCGCGGGCACGGGCGCCGTGCACGCTGTGGACATGCGCGCACTGCAGCGGGCCTTGAGTGACAACCTGGAGCGCAAAGACTGACGCCCTCTCGGAGGTTCGAAGCGATGAAGCTCAGTGACGACGAACAAGCGATGCTCGACGGCCGCGAAGGCAAGGCGAAGCAGAAGGCAATGGAGCTGCTGGTTCGGTACGGCGAAGCGCTCGGCGTCGAGCGCTTCGTGAACACGACGAACGTCGCGGGCGTGCCGGGGCAGTCGAGCGTGTTTCTCGAGAACTACTACAAGGATGTCAAAGCCGGGGCCGTCAAGGCCGGCTCGCCGGGCGGCGGCCGCGACGCGATCTTCTCGCTGTTCGACCTCGACAGCGACGAGCTCGTCGACGTGCCGCAGGTCGTTACGCATTCGTGCCACCTGCAGGGCGGCTACGACCCAGACAACTGGAAGCTGCTCGGCGCATCGCCCGAGGCCGCCCGAATCAGCCGCGAGAGCGAGGGCTACGCCGTCGACCGCGGCATCAAGATATTGAAGACCTGCACACCCTATCTCGTCGGCAACGTTCCGAAGAGGGGCGAGCATTGCGCGTGGATGGAGTCCTCCGCAGTCGTCTACTGCAACTCCGTGCTCGGCGCGCGCACGAACACCGAAGGACGCGAAAGCACGAGCGCCGCGATGCTCACGGGCAAGATTCCCGACTTCGGCTTTCATCGCGACGAGCACCGCCGCGGCACTCACCTGATCGAGGTCGATACGCCGATCGAGAGCCTCATGGACTGGGGGATGCTCGGTTACTACGTCGGCGACGAAGTGCAGGAGCACATTCCGGTCCTCAAGGGCCGAATGACGCAGCCCGATCTCATCCGCTACAAACATTTCGGAGCGGCCGCCGCGTCGTCAGGCGGCGTCGAGATGTATCACATCGTCGGCGTCACTCCCGAGGCGCCGACGGAGCGGGCGGCGTTCGGCGGCAACACGCCGCGGGAAACGTTCCACTACGGCGCGGCCGAGCGCCGCAAGACCTACGAGAACCTGAACGCGAACGCGCGCGACCCGAACGTCGACTACGTGATGCTTGGTTGCCCGCACGCGGCGCTCGATCAGATCGAGGAGGCCTGCCGGCTGCTCGCGGGGCGCAAGATCAGCGGCAACACGCGGTTGTGGATCTTTACGTCGCGCGCCGTGAAGCTGCAAGCCGATCAGCGAGGGCTCACGAAGACCATACTCGACGCGGGCGGGCACGTGCTCACCGACACCTGCTCCGCGATCGGCCAGGCGCTGCCGCCGGGCACCAAGGTCGCCGCGCTCGATTCCGCGAAGCAGGTGCACTATCTGCCCGCGATCATGGGCATCCAAGCGTGGTTCGGCACGACCGCCGACTGCATCGACGCGGCGCTCACGGGCCGCTGGAACGGAGAGCTCCGATGAGCGAGAAGACCATCGTGCTGCGCGGCCGCAAGGTCGTCGGCGGCATCGCGGAAGGCGAGGCGCTCGTCACGCGCGACACGATATCGGGCTGGGGCGGGGTGAATCCGATGCAGGGCACGGTCATCGAGACGCGCCACGAGCTCCGCGGACAGAGCTTCAAGGACAAAGTGCTCGTGTTCCCGGGTGCTAAGGGCTCGTCAGGGTGGTCCGTGGTGTTTCACACGGCGCGGCTCGCGGGCACGGCGCCGAAGGCGCTGGTGTTCAACGAAATGACGACCAAGGTCGCGCTCGGCGCCGTCGTGATGCGCGTGCCCTCGGTCACCGATCTCGATCGCGACCCGCTCGAGGTGATCGAAACGGGTGACTGGGTAGTCGTGAACGGCGACACGGGCATCGTCGAGGTTCGTAAACGCGCAGCGGCGAAACGCGCGTCCTGACGTGACGATCAGGCGAGCTGCGCGATCCCGAGCGCGTCGGTCGACGAGGTCTCCGGGCCACTCTCGTTGATCGTCGTGCGGCGCAGGTCGCGCTTGTACTTGAAGACCTCGTACGGCGTCGCTCGATGCAGCGTGCAGCGGTTGTCCCAAATCACGAGGTCGCCCGAGCGCCACTTGTGCGTGTAGACGAAACGCTCCTGCGTCGCGAACGCGTTGAGCTCATCGAGAAAGCGTTCCCCCTCCTCGACCGGCCAGCCGAGCACGTGCGTCGCGTGGTTGCCGATCAAGAGCGCTTTACGTCCCGATTCCGGAATCGTACGCACGACGTTCTGCGGCACCGGCGGCATCGCACGCTTCATGTCAGCGGTGATCGTGTCGAAGCCCGCGCGGCCGCGCGTCTTCCAGAAATAGTGCTCCGCGACCGCGTGCTCCGCCTTCGCCTTGAGGTTGGCGGGCAGCGCGTCGTAGGCGGCGCGCGTGTCCGCGTACAGCGTATCCGCGCCGACAGGCGGGACGATGCGGCCCGACAGGAATGACCACTTCGTTGGCAGCGCGTTGAACGAGCTGTCCGTGTGAAACTCCTCGTTCGCGCGATTCGATGCCATCTTGAGCGATTCGTAAGGCAAGAAGTCGCCGCTCGCGTCGATGTTCGACACGTCGTACATCTCGGGCCGAATGCGGGTCTGCAGCACGCCGCGCTGCGGGAGCTTCAGCCCCATGTGCGGCGGCAGCTCGAGCGGCCCGAACGCGCGGCTGAAGCGAATCTGCTCCTCGTCGCTGATCCGTTGGTCGCGCAGCACGACGACGGCGTGCTCGGCCATCGCGCTTTCGATCGCGTCCACGAGCTCGGAATCGGGCGCTCGGTGCAGATCGGCGCCGCGGATTTCGACGCCGAATAGCGGGTGAACCTTGGTCGTGGTGAGTTTCATGCCGCTCAAAGGTCGCGGACGAGCACGACGCCCTTCGACATCGGCTGCACCTGCTGCTGGTAGATCGACAGCCAACCCGTCGATTTCTTGAGCGCCGGCGTTCCGAGTCTCGCGCGCCGCGCCGCCAGCGTCTCCTCGTCGACTTCGAGGTCTAGCCTCTGTCGATCGACATCGATCGAGATAACGTCGCCCGTTTCCACGAGCCCGAGCGGGCCGCCGGTCGCAGCCTCCGGCGAAACCTCCGCGACCGTGAGTCCTTTGTTGCAGAGCCCTGAAAGCTGGCCATCGGAGACGAATGCGACTTCGTTCTGCAGGTTCGCCGAGTACAACGCGAACACCACCATCGAGGCGGGGCCCGCCATACCGGGGCCGCCCTTCGGACCCATGCCCCGCACGACGAGCACGTGACCCGACTTCACTGCACCGGCGCGAATGCCGCTGATCGCTTCGAAGCCATCGTCGTAAACGATCGCCGGCCCCACGAACTTGTCCTTGCGGCTTGGATCGCGCAAGCCGAGCTTCACGATCGCGCTATCCGGCGCGAGCGAGCCGCGGAGCACGACGATGGGGGGCTTGTCGGAAAACGGCCGTGAGACGGGACGGATTACCTCTTCGTCCTTGACGGTAAATCCCGCGAGATTCTCGCGCAGCGTCTTGCCGGTGACAGTCATGGCGTCCAGGTCGAGCAAGCGCTCGAGCTGCTTCATGACCGCGCGCGCACCCCCGGCCGCGTCGAACGCCTCGATGCTGTCGTCACCGTTCGGCCGCACGGCGCTCAGGACGGGAATCTTCTTGCCGAGCTCGTTGAACAGCGCGAACACGTCGACGTCGACGCCGCTCTCGACGGCCGTCGCCTGTAGATGCTTGATGCAGTTGATCGAGCCGCTCACGGCGAGGACCGCGGCGACGGCATTGCGGATGGCGCCCGCCGTGAGAATCGCGCGCGGCTTCAGGTCGTCCAACACCATCTGCACGATGCGCTCGCCGGAAACCCGTGCATATTCGAACATCGCTTCGCTGTTCGCCGCGACCGGCGCGCTGCCTGGGAGACTCATCCCGAGAGCTTCGACGACGACATGCATCGAGTTCGCGGTGGCCATGCCGGAGCACACACCCGGACCGCGAATCGCGTTATTGCTCATCTCGAGCAGCTCGCTCTTCTCGAGCTTGCCAAACTGCGCTTGCACGGAGCCCATGAACACGTCTTCGATGTCCACGTGCTTGCCGCGGTACTCGCCGCTCGGCTGATAGCCGCAGATGACGACGATCGTCGGGATGTTGAAGCGTCCCGCGGCCATCAGATGAGCCGGCGGCGTCTTGTCGCAGGACGTGAGGCAGATCATGCCGTCGAGCTGGGCGCCTTGGACCTGGACTTCCATGTCGTTCACGACGAGGTCGCGGCTCGCGAGAATGTAGCCCGAACCGCCAGCCGAGATGATGAAGTCGCTCGGCGCCGCGGTGCGGATCTCGAACGGCAGCCCCCCCGCGGTTCGGACCGCCTCCTTCACTACCTTCGCGACGCCGTCGAGGTGGCTGAAACAAATCGCGAGCTCCGACGAGCTATTCACCACCGCGATCTTCGGCTTTTGAAGATCGGCGTCGCTAAGTCCGAGCGCCTTCCACTGTGCACGGCGGACGGATTCGCGCGTGGAGCCGGGCTCGAAATTGCTGCGCAGAGCTCGTATGGTCACGCGACAGTCTCCCAGAAAAAGGTCCGGTGCGAAGAGGCCCACGAAAGAAATGTTCGTCCGGCGAGCATCTGTTATCTTACCAAACCGCTCGATTTGCTCTCACGTTGAAGACGATCGACGATCGTGAGCGCAGCGAGCCGGTAGAGGGGCGATGAGCAAGACGATCGAGACCATCACGCGCCGTCGCGACGCGGCGGCGGCGGTGACCGTTGACACAGACATTTGCGTGCTCGGCTCAGGGATATCGGGAGTCGCGGCGGCGATCGAGGCTGCGCGGCTCGGACGGCGCACTATCCTCGTCGATGCGGCACCCGCGCTGGGCGGCCAAGCCGTCGGATCGATCATCGGTACGATCATCGGCCTGTATTCGCACGGCAGAGACGCGTACCAGATAACGCACGGTCTCGCGGACGAGCTGATCACGGAGCTCACGGCGGCCGGCGCGCTGTCGCGCCGCCACAGCACCCGCACAGGCACGATCACCTTCCAATACGACGTCGTGCCGCTCGGCCGTTGGGTCGAACAGAAGGTGCACGACGCGGGCGTGCAAACTCTGATCGGCGCAACGCTCACCAATGTCGAGCTCGCCGACCGGAGGCTCCGGAGCCTCACGTTCGCGACCCGCTTCGGTACGGTCCGCGTGAACGCGAAGGGATTCGTCGACGCTTCGGGCGACGCGGTCCTGAGCTGGGAAGCAGGCCTCGCCGTACGCGAGCCCGACGCCCCGGTGTACGGCTCGCTGAATTTCATCATGGAAGGCTACGACGAGCAGCGCGTAGCGAAGATCGATCACGAGCAGATCTACAAGCGGCTCAGGGAGCGCGGCGCGGACTACGGCCTCGTCCGCCACGACGGATTTCTGTTCGCGTTCCCGGGCAAAGGGACGGCGCTCGCGAACATCACGCACTTCGAGACGCCGCTCGATCCGCTGCGCCAAGGAGACATGGTGTTCGAAGGGCGGCGGCAAGCGGATGCCGTCGTCCGGTTCCTGCGCGCCGAGTTTCCGGAGATGTTCGCGAACGTCGAGGTACGCACCTACGGCAACCCCGGTATACGGCAGACGCGCTGGATCGTCGGCCGGCGACAGCTCACACTCGAAGACATTCGCGCGGGCAAGCGCCCGCCCGACGCAGTGGCGCGCTGCGCGTGGTGGGTCGAGCTGCACGACACCGAAGAGCTCGTGCACTGGGAGCGATTCCCAGACGGACACGTCTATTACATCCCACTGAGCTGTATGGTCCCGAACGAGGCCGACAACATCGTGGCGGTCGGGCGCTGCGTGGACGCGGATACGTACGCGTTGTCCGCTATCCGGGTCATGGGCCCGTGCATCGCGATGGGTGCGGCCGCGGCGCACGCGCTCGATCTCGCTGGAGACGGCGCCGTGCACGCCGTGAACATGGGCGAGCTACAGAGACGTCTACACGACAATCTGGAGCGCACGGACTGAACGAGTCGTTGGACGAATGCGGGGACTAGACCCGCTGCTCGAGATCCTGAGGGGGATACGCCGTTGAGCAGTACATCGAATCGATTGCCCGCCGGAGCAGCGGCCGTGGACACGGCGCTCGGCAACCCGACCTATAAATATTTCGTGCTGATAATGTTGGTCATCGGCTACGTGGTCAACGTCGCCGACCGCGGCGTGTTCGGCTCCGTGCTGCAATCGATTCAGAACGATCTGCACATCAGAGACGACTTGATGGGCCTCGTCGGCGGCCTCGCGTTTTCGCTGTTCTACTCGACGATGGGAATTCCGATCGCGCGGCTTGCCGACCGCTGGAGCCGCGTCAACGTGCTCGTGCTGTCGATCGCCGTCTGGAGCATTGCCACTGCGACGTGCGGTGCGGCCATTGGCTTCGCGACCCTGTTCTTGGCTCGCGCCGCCACCGCTACCGGCGAGGCCGGCGGGTCGCCGCCCTCGCACTCGTTGATCTCGGACTACTTTCCGCTGACGAACCGCGCGACCGCGCTGGCCGTGTACGCGATGTCCGTCCCGTTCGGCACTGCGCTCGGCAACTTCGTCTCGGGAAACGCGAACCTCGTCTTCGGCTGGCGCTGGACGTTCGTGCTCGTCGGTCTACCGGGCGTGCTTATCGCGCTGCTCGTCTGGCTCACGGTGCACGAGCCGCCGCGCGGTTATGCGGACGGGGCGGCCGCGAGGCCAAAGGTCGCGACGCCGCCGTTCCTCGACGTCTTCAAGTTCTTGTTGACGCGCAACTCGTTCATGCACATGTCCCTCGCCGCGGCGCTGCACTCGGTCGTCTGGTATTCCGGAACGAACTGGAACAACACCTTCTTGCAGCGCTCGCACGAGCTCAACTCCGGCCAAGCGGGCAACTACATCGCGATCTTCTCGCTGATCGGCGCGATCGGCAGCTTCGCCGGCGGTTTCCTAGCCGACAAGATCAGCGTGAAGAAGAACGACAAGCGATGGTACATGTGGGTACCGGGCATCGCGTGCATCGTGATGGTGCCCGTGCAATTCGTCGCTTATCTATCGCCGGACCTCACGCTAGTCGTGCCGATCACGTTCTCGCTGATGTTCGTGCTCGCGTCGATGTTCTTCGGCCCGTCGTTCGCGGTCGCGCAATCCGTGGCAACCGTCCGCATGCGCGCGATGTCCGCGTCCGTACTGCTGTTCATCCAAACGATCATCGGCTTGACGGCGGGGCCGTACGTCGTCGGATTGATCTCGGTGTACCTGACGCCGACGCGCGGCCAGCATGCCCTCGCCTCCGGCATGGCGATCATCGGCGTCGTGAATCTCTGGGCCGCGCTGCACTACTTCCTCGGCGCGCGCAGGTATCGCGAGGATCTCGCCGAGACTGCAAAGCTCAACGCGCTGTAGACACCGCGCCCGCTCGCCGGCGCGGCGCCGCGGCGAATCAGGCGCCGCGCAGCGTCGCGACAGGCGACTGGTTCACGACCGAGCGCACGGCCAGCGTGCCGCTGATCCCGACTACCGCTGCGCCGGCGAGCAGGCCGCTGACGAACAGCCCGGCGCCCGGGAGGTAGTCGAGCTCGAACAGCCGCGTCGCGATCACGTAGCCGATCGCACCCGCACCGCAGGCCGCGAGCGTGCCCGCGAGCAAACCGAGCGCCGTGAACTCGGCGGCGACTCCTTGCAACACCACGCTGCGGCGCGCGCCGAGGGTGCGAAGCACGGCGCTCTCGAACATCCGCTCGTCGCGCGTCGCCTGGATCGCCGCGAGCAGCACCATGACGCCGGCCGCGAGCGTGAACAGGAACACGTACTGCACCGCGAGCGCTGCACGATCCATCGCGCGGCGCACTTGGTCGAGCACTGCGCCGATGTCGATCACGGAAACGCTCGGAAAGCGGCGGACGATGTCCACGGCGACCGAGCGCTGCTCGGGCCCCACGTAGAGGCTCGTGATGTACGTGTGGGCGAACTGGTCTACGGCACCCGGGCTCAACACCATGAAGAAATTCGGGCGAAACGAGTCCCAATGCACGATCCTCGAGCTCGTGAGCCGCACGGTGAACGGCTCACCCCCGATGGAATAAGTGATCTCGTCGCCGATCTGAAGCCCGATCGCCTGACGGAGCTCTTCTTCGAGCGACAGCTCCGGCATGTCGGCGGCGGCGGCCCCGTGCCATTTGCCCGCAGCGATCTCGTTGTCGGCGCGCAGCGTATCCGCCCAGGTCAGGTTGATCTCGTCATCGAGCTCGTTGCGGCCGCGCTCGGTGCTGGCCGGATAGTCGGCTACCGGCATGCCGTTCACGTGCGTGATTCGCGCGCGCACGAGCGGTGTGAACTCCGGCGTGTCGATTCCATCCGCCGCGAGCGCAGCCCCCACGGCTTCGCGCTCGCCGGGCTGGATGTTGATCAAGAAGTGATTCGGAGCGAACGGCGGCAGCGTCGCCTGCCACTCCGTCATGAGCTCGGTTCGCACGGACGTGAGCAGCAGCAAGACCATCAGCCCGATCCCGAATGCGACCACCTGCACGCTGCTCTCGCGCCCGCGGCGCGCGACGTTCGCGATCCCGTAGCGCCAAGCGACGCCGACGCGGCCGCGAACCCGCTGCAGCAGCAGGACGAGCAGCCGCCCCGCGAGGTACAAGACGGCGAAGGTCGCGATGGTGCCGACGAGCAAGTACGCGATCAGCTCGAAGTCGCCGAACAGGATATAGAGCATCGCGGTTACCGCCACGGTCGCGATGCCGTAGATCGTCAGATAACGCAGCGGAGGAGGATCGAGGTCGCTGCGCAGCACGCGCGCGGGTGGCACTCCGCCGAGCTGCAGCAGGGGCGGCAACGCGCAGCCGAGCGCCACGGCGAGGGCGGTAACCGGTCCGAGCACGGCGCCACTTGGGCTCGGCGGCGGCAGCTGAGCCTCGATGAAGTCCGCGAGCAGCGCGGTGAGCCCGAACTGCGCGAGCAGACCCACGACGCAGCCCACCGCGGCCGCGGCGATCACGAGCATCAGCAGCTGCAACAGGTTCAGACGCAGCACGTCACGATGCCGCGCGCCGAGGCACTTCATCAGTGCGACGCTATCGAAGCGGCGCGCGACGAAGCGCCGCGCGGCCATCGCAACGGCGACGCCGCCGAGCAGCACGCTCACCAGCGCCGCGAGAACCAGAAACCGTTCCGCGTTGCCGACGGCGGCACGCACCTCGGGGCGACCGTCGCGAAAATCGCGGAGCTCGTCTTCCGGACGCAAGAGCGGCACGATGTCCGCGCGAAACGCCGCGAGCGCGTCGTCGCTGCCCGCGAACAGCGCGTCGTATTGGGCGATGCTACCGGGGGCAAGCAGTCCCGACGCATAGACATCCTCTAGATTGAGCAGCACCGTCGGCGCGACTTCCATGAAGCGCCAACCCTCGTCGGGCCGGAACTCGAGGCTCTGGGTGACTCGCAAGCGCAATCCGCCGACGTCGAGCTCGTCACCGACGGCGGCACCGAGCCGCGCGAGCAGGCTCGGCTCGGCCCATACTTCTCCCCGCCCCGGGATGCCCACGGCGTCCCGCGGAACGGCCGACAACGCGTCCGCGACCTGCACGACGCCGCGCAACGGATAACGGTCGGTGACGCCGCGGATGTCCGCCAACGACGTGGTTTCCCCTGCGAGCACCACGCTGCGAAAGCTCACCACGGCGGCCGTCGCGATCCCATGCCGCTCAGCGACGGACTGCAGCGATTCCGGGAGTGGAATGACCGACCCGACGCGCAGATCCGCCGCGAGCGCCTCGCCCGCCTGCTGCGACACGGCTTGCCGCACGCGGTCGGTGAAGAACGTCACGGCGCTCATCGCGGCGACGGCGATCGTGAGCGCGGCGAGCAGCACGAGCACTTCGCCGGAACGCCAGTCGCGCGCCAGCAAGCGTCCAGCGAGACTCCAAGGCACTCGGCCCGCGGCCATTGGTCGATTCCTTCGGTGATTCGGAATGGATGTCGAGTCAGTTTCCATTCTAGTGCAACGCGGCGCAGCCGGTCGCGGCGCAGCTGTCGCGGCGCGCTCTGCCGAAGCTTGGCATTCGGACCCCAGCGCACCATACTGCCGAGAAAGCTAGAGCGACAAACTACCGACGCTGTTTATCACCGGCTCGGTAGACGGAATGCGCCGACCAACAAAGCCAGGCTCGATTAGCGAAACCGCGCCGATGAGCAGCCTTACCGCGAAAGCGGTGCTGCAGCGGAATTACCTTTTTCGCGGATTACCGGACGCGGCGCTCGAGCGCATCGCGAGCCTCGCCTCGCGCCGCAGCTACCAGAAAGGCGCTGTGATTTTCGTGCAGGGAGAGCGCGGCGATGCATTGTTCGGAGTGATCGCGGGACGGGTGCGCATCAGCGCGAGCGGCGCGGGAGGTCAGGAGGTGTTCCTGAACATCATGGAGCCCGGCGACACGTTCGGCGAGATCGCGGTAATGGACGGACTGCCGCGGACGGCGGGTGCGACGGCGCTCGATCACGCGACGGTCGTCACCATCAAGCGCGCCGATTTCCTGCAACTGCTCGAGCGCGAGCCCCAACTAGCGATTCACTTGCTCAAGCTGCTGTGCGAGCGCTTGCGCTGGACGAGCGAGCTCGTCGAGGAGTCCGCATTCCTTACCGGCCCTGCGCGCCTCGCGAAACGGCTAATGATCCTCGCGTCGCTGCATGGCCGCGCGACCGGGATCGGCAGGCTCGAGCTCCGTATTTCCCAGGCGGAGCTCGCCCGCTTCCTCGGCATCTCGCGGCAGATAGTGAACCAACACCTGAGCGAGTGGCGGCGTCACGGGTGGGTGGAGCTCGGACGTTCCCAGATCGTGATCAGGAACGCCGAGGCTCTACGCCTGATGATCGCGGAAACGACGACGCGCTAGCGTTCGCCGCGAAACCGTTCCCGTTTCAGCACGGGAACGCAGATCCACCTGCCCATGAAGTAGACCACGCAGCAACCGGTCGTCGACTGGGTCTCGAGCCGCGTCCCGGATCCGCCGCCGTTCGTTGCGGCTTGCGCCGACGAGAGCGTCAGCACGGGAAGAGTCAACAATGCTGTCACGAGCAGCGTTCGGAGCTTTGTCATGGCGTTCCCCTGTGATTCAGCGCGGGCACCGTGCCAACGCTTCGAGCACGAAGAATCGCAGCAATAGCGAGCTCAGTACTGTCAGCGACGCGACACTAGTCGCACTTTTCTACGCTGTGTCAGCTGCGTGACAGATGCGACGGAGGCGATCTGCTAAGAAATGAGCCGCTAATTCGACGAAGGGAGCTCGATATGGCGGTTTCAGAGGATGTTCTACGGCTGGTGCGCACGGTGGAGCGGCTGCCGCGAGAAGACCAAGACAAGATTCTTCGCATCGTGGACTTACTATCGCTCGTGCCGATCAGCGTTCAAGATCGGACGCAGCAGATGTTGCGCGACTTGCTCGCTGAGGAGCCCGCATCGAAGCACGAGTGCGTCGCGGGAATCGACGAAGTGATCCAGTACCTCGAGAGCAACGTATCGATCTCGACGGAATTCCGGAGCTTATTGAGTCGCTACGACTATCATGCCCTGAACTCAAAGCCGCGGCTCTCGTAGCTCCGATCGGCGCGCGAGCCGATCGACGTTACTTGACCGCAATGCTAACGGCGCCGGTCCACGGCCGCGGCTGACGTTGATACTCCGCGCTGAGCGCGACGTAGAACGCACTCGGTCCGTCCTCCGGGAAGCTCGCGAGTACTCGCTGAACGCGCGTTGCGCCTCGGCCCAGCGCTGCCGTTCGAACTGGTCCAACGCTGCCGCGAACGACGCGGCGAGCGGCGCGTACTCGGCACGCGAACGCGTCGCCGAAGCCGAGCGGCTCGTGAACACGGATCGGTGTCTTCTTGCCGCGCAGCAGGAACATGCCGACGTTGCGCGTGCCGACATCCGGGACGCCTGCGATGGTCGCTTCCGACAACAGCACGCGCGTCTTCAGCAGCCGGTTGAGCCCTTGAAGACGCGACGCCGTGTTCACGATGTCGCCGATCGCGCGGTATTCGAATCGCTGCTCGGCACCGATGTTGCCGAGCAGCACCTGACCGGACTCGAGACCCACTCGCGTCGGCAGCTGCAGCCCGCCGCGACCGCGATTGAATTCGGCTGACGGCATTCGATGATCTCGAGTGCGGCGCGGCACGCCTGCGCGCGCGACGAGACGTCCGGGCTCGCGGCGGTCCAAACCGCCACCATCGAATCGCCCGACGTGTCTGACACCATCCCGCCGTGCCGCTCGACGACGCGGAACATCACCCGGTAGTAGTCGTTCATGAGCGCGGCGAGATCGTCGGGGCGCAGTGCCTCGGAGACCGTCGTGTACTCCTCGGCGTCGGTAAACAAGCACGTGCCATGCACCAACTGGCGGTCCGCCGTGGCACTCACGCTCTGCTGCGGCCAGGCGGTGAACGACGGCTTTCGGCACGTAGTAGCCGAGAGCAACCTGCACGCGCTCCCGCTGCCTCATCAGCTGTCGGTAGTTCAGGAACACCGCGACGAGCGCTGCGGCGGGCACTTGGACGAACAGCGGGACGAGAACGGGCAGCCATAACGCGTAGCTGCGCAAAACTCCAATAGGCCGCAACGGCGTAGAGCGCCGCCGCCACAGCGGCGAGCCCGAGCGCCATTCGCGTCGACGAACCGATCACGACAGCGCCGAGCAAAACTCCCCAGCCGAGCACGAGCAGCAAATGCAGCGGCATCGTGAGCGGCACCAAGAACGTCTCTCCGAGTAGGTTCGCAAACGCGCTCGCGCCGATCTCGACGCCGCTGAGATCGTCGCCGCTGCTCTGCGAAAATACGGAAATGAAATCGTCGTCTTGCTCGGACTGCCGCGGCTCGGCGAAACCCACGAAGACCATTTTCCCCGCGAGAGCGAGCTCCTTCCGAGGACGCCTTCGAAGCGACGTCGTAAGGAATCGTGCGAATCGTGCGCGGCGGACCATAGTAATTGAGGTACCGGCTGTCGCGTCCAGTCATAGAGATCGACCAGGAGGCGCAACGCGTCCGTGCTCCGCCCCGAGGTTGCCGCCGCAGACTTTGCGCGAGCGACGGAGCCAACGCGGGATCGCTCTGAAACTCGATGCGGATCCTGCGCATTGCCGCGCCGAGATCCGCGTCGCGGCAATCTTGGCCCGTGAAGTGGGAATATCGTCGAGCAGCGGCAGGGCTCGCGCTGCCCGAGCAACGCAACGAACTCGTCGTAGTGCGGCAAGAGAAAGACTTGCAGCGCGGTCACCGGTAGCGACGGCACGTCGGCCGCCGGGACCGAACGTCCAAAACTGGCTCACGCGAATCGGGACCTCGGGCAGCGTGAACGGCGCCGTCGCCAATCGCCGCGGCTTTGAGCTGCCGCTATCGGCGGCACGCGCGTAAGACGACGCCGCCGCCGCATCGCGAGCGGCTTCGGTCCTGACTCGCTCCGCGAGAATCACGTTGCCCGCGCGCGGCGATCGCAGCGGCGAACGCGGCATCGTCGTCGCGCCTCGGCTCCTCGAACATGATGTCGAACGCGATCCCGGCGACGCCAGCCGCGGACAACGAGTCGATCAGCGATGCATGGACCCTCCGCGGCCATTCGTCGACCTCCTCGGTCTGCCCGATTCCTTCCGCGGAGTCCCGCGAGATGTTGACAAGGACGACGTCGACCGGCGCAGGAATGGCTCCGCGAGCCGCGAAAAGGAGCCCCAAGCCGACCGTCTCGTCGAATCCGAGGATTGCCGGCACGAGGCTCAGGAGCACGCCGCCGACGCCGAGGAACAAGCCGTAGCGCGCGGCGAACCTTAGACGCCGCGCCGCAGCACCTAAGCAGCCGAGCGGACGTGTGCCAGAGCGGCGCCTGACCCCACTCGACGACGATCACCCGTTTCGCTCTCGCGCGCTTGACACCCAACCCCCTGCATTTAGACTGATCGTTAGCCTTACATAGCTTTGAAATATAGCGCGTTTTGGGGGCGCCCGAACCAGCCGCCAGGTTCCGGGCCCAAACAACAAAGGTCGTTGATGGCTCGCTCGCCACCGCCCAAGACCAAACCCGACAGCTCGCGCATCACCCGACCACGCAATCGTCCCCGTGACCGCCGCGTGCTGCGTCGCGTTGTTGTGCCTCTCGTGGCGGCGGCACGGCTGCGGCTCAACTCTCGCTTCCGGTTCGCTTGCGACGATTGGCGCGCGGAGATATCTGCGGTCGAGGGCATCGTGGAAGTGCAGCGCGCCCACAGCGACGACTTGGACTCGCGTCGAAGCAGAGCGACGTGCTCTGCCTCGGCGATTCCGTGCGAGTGCAAGCCTTCGGCCGCGCGATCGTTCGGCTGCGCGATCAAACCGTCGTTCGAGCTCGACGAGCGCATCCACGTTGACGCTCAGAGCAACCGAGACGACGGGATCGGTTCGCTGATCGACTTGATTCGCGGCGTGATCCACGTGATCAGCCGCGATCCGCGCTCGCTGCGATTCACGACGCCGTACGCGAACGCGGGTCTCGAAGGCACCGAGTTCGACATCCGAGTCACCGACGAAGAGCGCAGAACCGAAATCGCGGTTCTCGAAGGCGTAGTCGTCGTGACGAATCCCATGGGAGAGATCAAGGTTCCGAGCGATTTCGTGGCGTCGGCGCGCGAAGGCGAAGTGCCGGTCGCGCGCGCGATCGTCGAGCCGATCGAGTTGATGCGCTGGGCATCGTACTTCCCCGAGATCTTCGCGACCGATCTGCCCGAACCGGATCAGGACCCACGAGGGCGCCGAAATCGACGACGCGACCTTCTTTAACGCTCGGGCCGCCGCGCGGCTCCGGCGCGCCAACCTCGAATCCGCCGAAGCGGACATCGCTTCCTCGTTGCGGCTCGCACCGGACAACGCCGACGCGCTCGCGCTACAGGCGATCGCAGCGTTGGGACGCAACGACTCCGCCTTGGCGCGCGCGCGTGCAGGTGCCGCGGTAGACGACCACTCCGCCCACGCCGGCGGCCTTCGTCGCGCTGTCGTACGTCCTCCAGTCCGACGATGACCTCACCGGCGCACTCGCGAGCGTCGCCTCGGCGATCTCAACTGGATCCCGAAAACGCGGTCGCATGGGCGCGCCGGGCCGAGATCGAGCTCGGCCTCGGTCGATGGAGCGATAGCCACGAGAGCGCACTGCACGCGATCACGCTGCGTCCACAGCTCGGCTACGCGCACACCGTGCTCGGCTTCATCGAGTTGAGCGGGAGCAACGTCACTGAAGCGATTGCAGCCTTCGAGCAAGGTACGAGCGCTGGATCGCGGCGCTCCGCTGCCTCACCTCGGGCTCGCGCTCGCGCTGATGCAGCGCGGCGACCTCGTGCTTGGGCGACAAGAGCTGGAGATCGCTGTTGCGCTCGATCCGGCGAACGCACTCACGCGCAGCTACATGGCCAAGACGTACGACGCGGAAAATCGCCCGAAGCTGCCGGGAACCCAACTCGCGCTTGCGAAACGCTTCGCTCCGAACGATCCGACGCCGTGGCTCTACGAAGCTCTCGTGAAGCTGAATCGCAATCAACCCGTCGAGGCGCTGGGCGACCTGCTCGGCGCGATCAACCGCAACGACAACCGTGCGCTCTTCCGATCGCGGCTCGCGATGGATGCGGACCTCGCGACGCGCAGCGCGAGCACTGGCCGAGTGCACCGCGAGCTCGGCTTCGAGCAACTCGCACTCGTTCGAGGCTGGGCCGCGACAGCTGTCGATCCGACGGACTACGCTGCACCTCGCCTTCTCGCAGACGTCTACTCGGCGCGAGCCGGTTTCGAGATTTCTCGCGTCAGCGCATTGCTGACGTCGCAGCTCCTGCAACCTGCGAATCTCACGCCGATCTCGCCGCAGCTCGGCCAGGCAAGCCCCTTGCTCGTGAGTCGCGCGGGCCCGAGCGAGCTCGCCTTCAGCGGCCTCGCGCCGCTAGTCACCACCAATGGCCTACGCTTTCAAGCGTCGACAGTCATCGGCGCCAACGACACGTTCGGCGAGGACATCGCCCTTGCGGGTCTGCGGGATCGCGTCTCCTATAGCGTCGGGCAGTTCCACTACTCGCGCAGAGGGCACTCGAGAGAACAACGACTTCGACCAAACCATCGCGAATGCGTTCGTGCAGTTCAACCTGAATGAGCGTACGAGCCTGCTCGCCGAGTTGAGATCGAGCGACGTCGAGCGCGGCGATCTCGCGCGTTACTTCGATCCGACGCGATTCAGTACCGACCTTCGATTTCTAGAGCAAGCTGACAGTCTGCGACTTGGCATACGGCGCCAACTCGGCGTTCGCGACACGTTGCTCGCAACCGCGAGTTGGATCGACAATTCCGGCGGAATCAAAACGGGCTTCTACTCGTTGGACGTGAGCGCGGACGCTCGGAATGTGGATATTCAGCACATTCATGAAGCCGCACGTTGGAATCTGCGGAGCGGCGTGTTGTGGGCCCAGAAAGACCAGTTCGAGATCGCTCGCCTCTTCGAAGCAACGACGAACGGGAACTTCGACGCGAGCCAGAGATCCGCATACGCCTACGCGAACATTGGCTTGGCGCGCACGCTAACCTTGACCGTCGGCGCTTCCGCGGATGACGTAGAAGAAGCGGACATCGCCAACGACCGGATAAACCCAAAAGTCGGCGTGACCTGGATTCCAACTGAAAAGCTCACCGTCCGCGCGGCATCGTTCAAGACTCTGCAAGGCACTCTTACAACGTCGAAGCAGAATCCGCAGCCGCGTCTCGAACCGTTTCAGATCGCAGGCTTCAATCAGTTTCCCCTGGGTGCGAACGCGGACGAGTCGACCATCAACGGATTCGGGGTCGACGGTCGGGTGTCGAGCAAACTGTTCCTCGGCGTCGAGCTCGTAACCCGCGACGTCGACAGCTCCGTGACCGATCTGACCACGGGCGTTCCGTTCGCGACGGAAGCGACCGAAGACAGCGCGCGAACCTATCTCTACTGGACGCCCCGCCAAGATCTAAGCTTCAGCGCGCAATACCAAAACGAGCGCCTGTCGAGCGACGAGAACTGGCCGCTCGGTCTCACGCGCCTCCGAACGCAGCGACTGCCGCTCGAAGCTCGCTACTTCAACGCGAACGGACTCAGCGCCGGACTTCGAGTGTCGCGGGTCCATCAACAAGGCGAATTCGTGTTCGGTGGCCCGGAGGGGGAGCACCTCGAGGCCGGTGAGGACGATTTCTGGATCGTCGACGCATCACTCGGGTACAGACTGCCGAAGCGGCGCGGCGTGCTCTCGCTGAACGTCGACAACCTGTTCGACAAGGAATTTCGTTTCCAGGACGTCGACCCGGAAAACCCGAGTATCGTGCCGGAACGCATGGCCTACTTCCGCTTCACGCTGTCGTTCGACTGAGGCGGGCAGGGAATGCGGTCCCAAAAGCCAAGTTTAGCTGGACGGCTCCCGGGATATGTGGCGTAAGATCGTTTCCGCAGTATGAAGCGTTATCTGCATAGGCACACAACATTCAAAGAACAGAGTCGTTGTCTGATCAATGCGGCGGATGAATAACAAGAGGTAGCTGTCTAGATGTCTGCAAACAGGCAAACCGAGGGCGACCCGTGCACGGAGATTGCGTCTTTGTTGCACGACCAGTTCTCACGACTGACGCGCCAATTGCGCAACATGGAGCTGCCGCAAGGCATGACGCCTGAACGGCTCAGCGCCCTATCCGTGATCGACAAACGCGGCCCCATTTCCGTGACCGCATTGGCGGACAAGGAGATGGTCAGGCCCGCGACCATGTCGCGGATGGTTTCAGCCCTGGTGGACGAAGGGCTCGTGAAGCGCAGTGACGACAAGAACGACGGGCGCGGGGTTCTCGTAACCGCCACGCCGAAGGGCCGCAGAGCCTATCTACGAGCGCAACAGCTCCGGCTGCAGCACTTCGCGGATGCTCTGGGAGAGCTCACACCCGACCAGCTCTCGGCAATGCGCAGCCTTGCTGCCGCACTCGAGAGGCTCACTGTTCTTCTGGACGGGCCCGCAGTCGCGAATTAGTGCGTCTTGTCATCGCCGCCCGCGTCGAGAGCTCGGCGTACGGTGCCGGCGAGGTCGGCCAGCGTGAACGGTTTCGCGAGAAGCGCGATGCCTTTCGCCGAACCTGACTCGGGCAAGCGCGCCCCTTCCGTCGTCACGATTACCTTCAACTCCGGACGGACCGTTCTCGCCCTGGCGAGTAATTCGGGATCTTCATACCCCGCACCGTCCACGATCAGCAGCTGCGCGCGCTCGGTACGCAGGGCCGCGAGCATCTCGTCGTCCCCCGCCGTGAACGTCACCACGTAGCCGAGCACCTCGAGGATTTGGCGAATCGTCGAGAGTAGCGCTTCGTCCAGAGCCAGCACGACGACGCTCTCCGTGCCTGTCGGCAAGGTGGACAGCGGCATGGTCCCTTCGAACACTTCCTGCGCGAAGTCGGTCGAGCACGGCAAGAACAAAGCGATCGTGGTCCCCTTGCCTACCACACTGCTCAGCTGAATCCCTCCACCCGATTGCTCGGCGAACCAGCGCACCATGCTGAGGCCCAGGCCGGTGCCGCCGCGCTCGCGTTTCGTGGAAAAAAACGGCTCGAAGACGCGGCCGATCGTGTCCTCCGGAATTCCGCTGCCATTGTCCTCGACGCTCGCGACGACGTAGTCGCCGCCCTTGCCGAGCCCACGCTTGGAGGCTTCGCTCGGAGAGAGTTGAATGCGCTGCATCGCGATCTTGACGTTACCTTTGCCTGTAATCGCGTCGCGCGCGTTGATCGCGAGATTCACGATGACGCTTTCGAGCTGGGCGGTGCTCGCGCGGATCCGCCCGACCTCCGTGCCAAGCTCAGTCTGCAGCGAGATACGTGAGCCGAGCGCCCGGCGCAGCAGCGGCACGACGTCGGTCACGACCTTACACGGATCGATCACACCGGCCTCGAACTCTTCGCGGCGGGCGAACGTGAGCAGTTGTTTGATGAGGTCGGCGCCGCGCTTGCCCGCGTCGCGCGCAGCCTTCAGCTTTTCGAACACCTTCGGCCGATCGCGAAGCTCCTCCGCGACGAGATAGAGATTGCCGACCAACACGGTCAGCAGGTTGTTGAAATCGTGAGCGATGCCCGCGGTAAGGCTGCCGACTGCTTCCATCCTGGCGCTTTGCTGAACTGCCGCCCGCAGCTGCTGCTCGTCGCCCGCATCGACGAACACGCCGCACAGAGCACGAACGCCGGACAACTTCACGGAACGGATATCACCACGCGCCGCAAGCGCGGCGCCTGTCGGCGAACGGAGCCGCAGCGAGACGGACGCGCTCGCACCGAGCGCCTGCTGCCACGCCTTCCAATCTTCGCGATCGACGAGGAACTCCTGCAACGTTCTGCCAATGACGTCCGCGGGGGCCGCGAGCCCCAGCAGGCGGCGCATGCGCGCGTTCGCACCGAGCACGGCACCCTCCGCAGACACGATGATCGCCGCAACGATCGTGCTGTTCTCGAGGAGTGGCCACTCGATTGCGGTCAGATCCGCAGAGTCGGTTCGACTAGGTTGTGGTCGCATGAATCTCCCAAACTCTGGGAGCGCGGCGAATGCGCCGAAGTACTTGATTGGCTTAGGTTAGTACAAAGTGGCACCCAGGTCGGGAAGGCCGTCACAATTTGCCGCCCTTCCGGCGTGCCGGAGGCCCCCACGCTTTGCAGCTCCCATCCGCGGACACCGGACTCGCCGCGCACGCGTACCGAGACCTCTCTCACATGTCGCCCGAGAGCCGGGCGGTAAGCTACGCGGACGCCTAGCCGTTACGAGACGGCGGCCGGAGACGCGTGTGACCGAGCCCAAACTCAGCAGAACGATCGCGAGCACCGCTACGCTGAAGATAGCGAACATTCATTCGCTCGATCTGTTCTATACACCTCTCGAGGAGCGCTTCGAGCGGATCACGCGTGTCGCGCGCCGCGCGCTCCAGGTACCCGTAGCCGCGATCACGCTGTTGAACGACGAGAAGCAATGGTTCAAGTCGGCGGCGGGCTGGGGCATCTCCGAGCTGCCGCGCGAGCACGGTATCTGCAGGTTCACCGCCGAAGAGAACCGACTTCTCGTCATTACCGACACGTCCAAAGACTCACGCACGGCGCAGAGCCCGATTGTCGTGAGCGCGCCGCGCTTTCGCTCATATGCGGGCCATCCGCTCGCGGACGAGCACGGCAACGTCGCCGGGACGTTCTGCGTGTTCGATTTGAAGCCGCGCGAATTCAATGCCGCCGATCGCCAAACGATCGAGGACCTCGCGGCAATGACGCAACGCGAGCTCTTGTCGGATCGGCTGAGCGACGCGCACTCCGAGCTCACGGCGAAGCTCAGTGTCGCGCGCCGCGAAGCGATGATGGACCCGCTGACGCGTCTCTGGAATCGGCGCGGTGCTTCCGTGCTGTTGAAATCCGCGTTTACGTCCGCGGACCAGCGCGGCACACCCCTTACGCTCGCGCTGCTCGATCTCGACAACTTCAAACGCGTGAACGACAGCTACGGCCATCAGATCGGCGACGAGGTGCTGCGGAAAATCGCGAGCCGTTTGATCAGCGCCGTCCGCGGCAACGACATGGTCTGCCGGATCGGCGGCGACGAGTTCTTGATCCTCATGACCGAAACGGACGCGCGCACCGCCCAACACATCGCAGAGCGCGTTCGCCGCGCCGTGACGGACACGGCCGTGCCGACTCGCGACGGAGCCATGACGATGAGCGTGAGCGTCGGGTGCACGGTTCGCCCCCCGCAAGACCCATCGCCCGTCGAAGAGCTGCTCGAGCGCGCCGATCAGGCGCTGCTGCAATCTAAAGCCGGTGGTCGCAACCGCGTTCGTATCACGAACTGACCCGTTCCGCTCCGCCGACCCGGCGCACCCTCCCTCGTCGATTCGGGTATCATCCGGCGAAGAGCCGTGGGCGGCCTGCGTTGCCGCGCGGCCCAGCTTGCAGAGGGGGGATACCTGTGGCCAAGCACGATGATGAAACGACGAAGTCCGTCGGTCGCCGAAACTTTCTGAAAGGCGCCGCCGCCGGCGCTGCGAGCGCGCTCGCAACCGGCACGGCAGTGGCTCAGCAAGCCACACCCACCGCGACACGCTCGAACGTCACGCGACCCACCGAGGCCGACGCGCGCGCCGACTTCGTGCCGCCGGAGCCGAAGCCCGGCGCGCCGGTCATCGAGACCCCGGGCTCCGACCACATGCTCGACGTGCTCAAGCTGCTCAACTTCGACTACGTCGCGGTCAACCCCGGATCCGCGTTCGAGGGCATGCACGAGTCCATCATCAACCACGGCGGCAACAAGAAACCCGAGATCATCACGGTCCTTCACGAAGAAGCCGGCGCAGCGATGTCGCACGGCTACGCGAAGGCGGCGGGCAAACCGATGATGACGCTGATGCACGGCACCGTCGGGTTGCTGCACGCCTCAATGGGCTTATTCCAAGCGTGGGCCGATCGCGTACCGGTGTTCGCGACCGTCGCGCACGCGAAAAATCCGAACAGCACGGTTAATCGTCCGCACAGCGCTCAAGACATGGGATCCATCGTCCGCGACTTCGTGAAGATGGACGACGAGCCGAGCGACCTCGAGCACTTCGCCGAATCGGCGCTGCGGCTCTACACGATCGGTCGCACCCCGCCGATGGGGCCGACGCTGCTCGTGATCTCTTCCGAGCTCCAAGAGTCCGCGATTCCCAATCCCTCGAAGCTGCGCGTGCCCACGTCGCTTACGATGCCCGCACCGCCGCAAGGGGACGCGAACGCCGTACGCGAAGCGGCTAGCTGGCTCGCCACGGCGCAACGCCCGCTGATTCGCCTCGGCAAGCTCGGGCGTACGCCCGCCGGGCTGGGACCTCGCCGTCGAGCTCGCGGAGTTGCTCCAGGCGCCTGTCGACGTCGGCACGTACGGGTCGTGGCAAGACTTCCCGTCGTGGCACAAGCTTTACGGCTCGGGCGGCCCGGACTACAAGCCCGATGTGATCCTCGGCCTCGAGCTCAACGACATGGCCGCGTCCGTGCGTGCAATGCGTGCTTCCGGCGGCAAGACGATCAGCATCTGCTCCGAATACCTTTTCCAGGGCCACAACATCCACGACTTCGCGGGCTATCAAGAGGTGGACCTCGCGATCGCCGGCGACGGCGAAGCGACGCTGCCGCAGCTGATCGAGGAGATCCGGCGCGCGTCCGGCAAAGACGCTTCGCGTGTGCGGCAAGCGCGCGGCACGAACCTCGCGGCGGCGCACAAGGCTGTCCGCGAGCAGGAGCTCGACGGCGCACGCTACGGTTGGAACTCGAACCCCGTGAGCGTGCCGCGAATGATCGCCGAGCTCGCGCGCCAGGTGCAGAACGACGACTGGGCGATCGTTTCGGGCCACCAGTTCACCGGCACATGGCAGCGCCGGCTCATGAATCACGACAAGTACTATCGCTACAACGGCGACTGCGGCGGCTTCGGCATCGGCTACGACACGCCGGCGTCGGTCGGCGGCGCGCTCGCGCACCGCGAGCACGGCCGGCTGCCGATCGCGATCGTGGGCGACGGCGACTTCAACTTCGTCGGCGCAGGCGCGCTCTGGACGCGCCGCACACAGCAAGATCCCGCTGCTGCTCGTGATCCACAACAACCGCGCGTATCACGCCGAGGTCATGCTCGTGCAACGCACGGCTGCGCGTCGCGGTCGCGGCACCGGCGCGATCGACATCGGCAACGTGATCCGCGACCCCGCGCCGGACTACGCGATGATCGCGAAGGGCTACGGCGTCTACTCCGAAGGGCCGATCAGCGATCCGAACATGCTCGCGCCGGCGTTCGAGCGCGCGCTAGCGCGGGTGCGCGCCGGCGAGCCGGCGCTCGTCGACGTCGTCTCGCAACCTCGCTGAGCGAGGATCCGTGATGCGGAAAACAACGAATCCCCTCGTGCTCGCGGCTCTCGCCGCGGCCGGCGCCGGCGTTCTCGGCGGGCTTCACGCGCAACCTGCTCCCTCGGCGAGCGTCGTGGGGCGACGCTCAGCGCGGCGCGCCACTGTTCTCGGACAAGTACAACTGCTATGCGTGCCACGGCTTCGACGCGCAGTCCGGTGAACGGCGCCTCGTACCGATGAACTACACGCAAGACGGCTTCATCACGTTCGTCCAGAACTCGCCGCTGCCGCAGATGCCGCGGTTCCCGGACGTGCCCGCGCAGGACCTTGCCGACATCTACGCCTACATCCGCACGATTCCTGCGGACGCCCCGGCGATCGACGACGTGCCGCAGCTGCGGGAGATCCGCGCGCGGCAGCAGCAGGCGCTCGACAAGAAGTGAGCTCCCGCGGCAGCCCCGCGCGCACGAGCTCAGATCGTCGAGAAAGAAAAAGCCGGGGCTGTTAACCCCGGCCTTTCCCCGTAGCACACCCCTACTAGGTCCCGGGCCGCATTTGGGCCCGGCGCGCTACCCCCCCAAATCCGCGCTCATTTCGAACGGTTCCGCGGGTGAAAACGGCGGGACCCCCGGCGCGTGAGCGCATCGCTTCGCCATCAAAAGAAATTGTACTGGAACGTCAAGCCGTACTCGCGCGGGCGGCCGCGATAATCTGCGACCGCGCCGCGCGGCGCAGCAAAAGGACCGAGCACACTGGTCGGTCCGCCCACCGTCCAGTAGCCGCGACCGAACGACTGGGCGTTGTTCGCGTACACCTCGTCGGTGAGATTGTTGGCGAACAACATCCCGCTCCATTTCCCCCCGTTGCTCGTGAAACGCAGCGTCGCGTTGACGATGCTGTAGCTCGGCACCTCGTACCGCGAATCGATGAAGCTCGCCGCAAACGCGCTGCAGCCGAACACCGCGTTCTCCTCGGGCGTGAATCCGCCCGGGTGCGTCTGCATCGGACCGGTATCCGTGTAGGTGAGCGCGAACGTGTAGTCGCCACGCTGCGCGGGCACGGTGTATCGCCCGCTCAGAGAGTATTCGCTCTCCATCGGCGGCGGAAAGAGGTACGGCCCGTTGTTGACACAGACGTCCGCCATCTCGAAGTTCGCCTGCCCAGCCGCAGCCTCGATGGTCAGCCTTTCGGTGACTGCGAACATCGCTTCGATCTCGGTGCCCCAGAGGTCCACGTCTCCCTGATTCGTGAGCTGGATCGTGAACCCGACCGGTGAGGTGGCATCGGCAACAGCGGCAGCGCCCTGCCGGTCGGTGTACTGCATGTCGTAGTACGTCGCGTTGAAACGGAAACGCCCGTCAAACCACTCCGAGCGGAACCCGATCTCATCATTGAGTAGCGTCTCGGGCGACACTCCAAGCGGCGGCGGCCGCAAGTTATACGGCCGGCCCGGGATTACCGCCAAGGGGGCCGGAATATTGAACGTACCAGAACGAAATGCCTGGGAGGACGTCAAGTAAAGCATGAAGTCATCGGTGATCTGAAAATCGACCGTGGCGCGCCAATCGGTCGCGCTCCAATCGTCCTTCGCGCTTACCGTCGTCGATACGCCGTCCTGCGCGATGAAACTGTCGTTCTGGAACAAGGTGTTCGTGAGCTCCTTCTCATCGTAGGACTCACGCACGCCGAGCGTGAGATTCACCAACTTACCGAAGTGGATCGTGCCGTTCGCGAACACTCCATAGGCCGTCGAATCCTGCTGCGTGGTGTTATCGCCGGTGACTCTCATTCTCCGAGCCGTGCCCGCGCACGGGATCCCGAGCGAGTCGTTGCAGCCCCAGAGATTGCCGTTGGCCGATCCTCCGGTAGCCGCAGTGGGTCCCGTGGCAGCGAAGGTGCTCGAGCCCACGGCGTTGTACAGCGCCTCCCTCGGGGCGCTGGAATCCTCGGTGAAATAGTTCACGCCCGTGACGAGGTCGAATCGATCGCCGAACGTGAAGTTGAACTGCAATTCCTGGTAAAACACTTCCGATTCGACGGTCGAGGGGCGAAACTCCATGCCAAGCAACTGCCAATCGCTGACGCCGCTGCTCGAGAAGTCAGAGACTCCGGTGGTCGAGACCATGGTCACGCGGTCCGACATGTCCCAAGTGATGTTGGCGTCGACTTGCTTGTACGTCGCTTTGTTCCATTGACGGCACAAGTCGTCCCAGTCGGGATCGGCGTCGTCGAGGAAACACCAGCTTGGCATCGTGTAGTCGTCGAGCACGATGCGCGGATCATCCTCACGCAGCCGCTCTTGACCGCTCGTTTGAAGAAAATCGGACACCCAATCGGCGTAATTGCCCTGCCAACAGACGTAAGGATTGGCCGGGTCCGTAGGACAGACGGGATCCATGTTGAAGGCCGTCATCTCCGTCGGGCTGCCGTCGGAGTCGGAATCCGTGTACAGCGCGCCGAACGTGAGGCTCAGCGTATCGCTCGGGTGCCAAGCGAGCTGAAGGCGCGCGTACTCGTCGTCGGAGCCGCCAAGCATTTGTGGGCCGCGCTGGACGAAGCCCTCCTCGCTCAAGAGCGCGCCCTGCGCCCGTAAGAAGACGGTATCGCTCAAGGGGACGTTGATCATGCCGGAGATGTCCTCGTGCTCGAAGTCACCGACAGTCAATTTTAGATAGCCGTCCTTGTCAGCTCCGGGCTGCTTCGAGAACACGCGGATCGCACCGCCCGTGCTATTACGCCCGAACAGCGTGCCTTGCGGACCGCGCAGCACTTCGACCCGCTCGACGTCGAGCACTCGCATGACCGGGCCCGTCGTGCGCGGCATGAACACGTTGTCGATGTAGAAACCTACGCTGCGCTCGCCGGTAGCGCCGCCGCCGCCACTGATTCCGCGAATCTCGTAGGTGGGCGACGTGTTGCCCGTGCCGCGAGAACCCTTGATGTCGAGGTTCGGCGTCAGGTTTGCGAGCTCGAACATGTCATCCACGCCCTGGAGCTCGAGCGTCTCGCCATCGAACGCCATGACGGAAATCGGCGTTTCCTGTAGCGACAGCTCACGGCGCTCTGCCGTGACCACGATCTCGTCGAGTTGCTGCGCGCTTGCCACGCCCGATACGCCGAGCAATGCGCCGACCGCAACGGTCAACAGGTTGGCCGGACGAACCGGCATCTTCACTAACGTTTGCATCTAACTCCCCCCTTGCAGATCGAATCAGTTCGCGAATTCATAGCTGCCGCGCACCGTCACCGATGCTCGACAAGAACGAAACTCGTTTCTGGTATTGGTCGCGACGCGAAAACGCGCGGGGACGGTCCGACGGCTGCAACGCACGTTGGCGCGACGACTTGGGGTCGCGACTCCGTCAAGGGTCGACTGCCTTTGCGATCAGATCCATCGCCTGCCGTGGTGAGCGGGCCTCGCGGGTGCTCTGCCTTGACGCAACAGTCTACCTGAGCGCCCTGGCGTGTCTATCGTTGTTGTTGTTGTATCAGTGCAACGGAGTCGGTCGACAGCTATTTGGGAGGCTCCGACAGGGTGCTGTACTTGTCCGACGTGCCGAGGATGCCGTCGTTTAGATCAGGCAAGCAGTGAACCTCGAGGAAGTCGACTTTGTGCTCGCGCTTGTAGCGCTTCGTCGAGACCCACTCGCCCTCCCAGTTCTCCGGGTCCGTCATCGTATAGACGATCTCGAGACCTTCGCCGTCGTTGATCATCCGAATGCGCTCGACGATCCGGAATTGCTCGCTGACCGGAACGTTGTCGACGAAATGATTCTTCGTCTCGAAGTTCTTCGTTTCGACGACGAGCGTATCGCCCTCCCAACGGCCGATCGATTCGCCGTTGTAGCTCGGCGCGTAGATGTCCGGATCGGTGTGCGTCCGCCCATCCAAAAAGACCCAGCGAACTTGATCCTCGAAATTGCTGATCATCACGATCGACGTCGGCAACTGAATCATATGAATGGGCCAAACGCGCGTCATGACGATCGGCATCCCGGGCGGCCAGCACTTGCCCGTCGCGTTGTTGAAGGCCTTGCCCTGCTGCGCTGCTTGCGCGGCGAGATCATTCAGCCGCTGCGCCTCCGGCTTGAGCTTGGGCATCGGCAAGAAACGAAACTCGCTGTTGATGTACCAAGTGCCCGTCAAATCGAACGGCGCGGTGGGGCGTTGCTGCTTGAGGTTGGCGGGAGCGAGCGCGCCCGGATGACCGTCGAGATTGTCCCACTGCTGCGCGCGCGGTGCCAACACCAGCGCACTGCCGAGCAATAGAGCAGCGCCGAGAAACACGCCGGCGCTCAACGTTCCTCTTCGACTCATTCGCCCCCCCTCGAGATTCTCAGACGCTTAGTGCGCGACCTCGGCCGGCTTCGGCGGCGGCCCAAACACGGTGCCGTCGGGCATCGTCACGCGAACGAGGTTGCCGCCGGCCGCCCCGTCCTTGAACGGGTTGTACACGACCGTGACCTTGTCGCCGGGTTTCAGCGACGTGCGCCGCCAACCTTGTTTCACCAAGATCTGAGTGCTCGTCGATTCGAAGCTCCACAAGACGTCGGGCTGTCCGTTGTGAGGCGCGTGAATTTGCAGCCAGGAATGCGGATTGCTCCAGCGCCATTCCGAGACCTCGCCTTGGATCAACACTTCCTTCGAGCGATCGAACATTGCGCCGGAGTGATGAGCCAGGACTGCTCCCGACGGGACGAACGCGCCGAGCAGCATGGCTGCAACGAGCGGTAGGCGGGTCATCGAATGCTCCTTCAGGTTCGCATGCGAGCTGTTCACGTCCGGGGGAGCAACCGGCAATCGACGCGAGCAAGCGCGTCGGCTGGATCGAAACGCTCCGGCTCCCCCCGGCGCGTGCCTCAACGATGGTGCCATGCAAGGTCGTAGCGTTACGGGATCTCGCACGCGCACTGGCATAACTTTTCTTAAGGTCGCGCAAGCTCGGCTCGCGCCGCCGGGTCTTCTCGCCCGGTTCGATTTGCTGTGCGAACCGGCGAGACGGTAGCAAACTTCGGCATACGAAGACCAGCGCGGATTTGCCCGGAAATTCGGATCATGCGATAACTAAGGCAGTCGCCGTGCCGCACCGCACGCCGAGACTTCGTGCTCACGGGGGAGAGTCGCGGCCATGCCGCGAGCCGCGGGAACGGCCCAGGAAGCCGGCAGTCGAAGCGAGCGATGCGCGAAATGCGCACGCCGCTTTACCTCCGATCCGCGATAGCTTCCGAAGACCGTCCATGGAGAACAATTCGATGACCCAACGCAGTACGACGGCGCGCGGCTGGCGCTTCGCGATGCTCGCCGTGGCCGCGAGCGTCGCGTGCGTCGCGACGGCGCAGCAGAGCGCGACGCCCGCACCCTCCGCCGAGAAGCAACGAATGACCAAGCTCGGCATCGACCAGAAAACCGCAGCTGGGCTTTTTCAGTACCTGAAGCAGCAGGCAAACGGCGGGCAGCCGCTCACGTGGCGCAGCGTCCCGGATTGGACCGGGATTTGGACCCGTGAGGCGAGCCCATTTTTCTGGGACCCCGATCAAGGTTCGCCGACTGCGCTACCGACCGCGAAGCTCACACCGCCCTTCGAGAAGGAACTGCGAGAGAAAGTCGACCGCGTCAACCGCGGGATCGAGTTCGATCCGCTGAGCAATTGCGAGCCGGCCGGCATGCCGCGCTGGATGGTCGAGCCCTTCTTGCGAGAGTGGATAGTCACGCCGCAGCAAACCTATCTTGTCAACGAGATGCAAAACGAGATCCGCCGCGTTTACACCGACGGACGCGATCATCCGAGCGAAGCAGATGCCTATCCTCTCTGGGAAGGTGACTCGATCGGGTTCTGGAACGGCGACAAGCTCGTGATTCACACGAGCCAGATGCGGGCGGGACAGTACCAGCGAATTCAGCCGTCTTACACGGAGCAGGTCGAGACGGTCGAGATTTGGCAAAAGACGGCGCCCGACACGATGGCGGTCGACGTGTGGTCCTACGACCCACCGGCCCTTGTGGAACCCTGGTACACTAAACAGATATACAAGCGATTGTCGAACGAAGACAATAGCTTACGGATCCGTTACTGGAACTGCGGCGAGAATCAGAACAACACCGTTGAAAAGACGGATCAAGGCACGTCAGACTTCTCGAACTTTACGTTTACCGAAAAAGACGACAAGTGAGGAGATCGCAATGAGGAGAATCGCGGCTTGCGCGATCGGCGCCATGGTGCTGGTGGCAGCACCGACCTTCGCTCACCACTCCGCGGTGATGTTCGATGACGCGAAAGAGGTCACGGTCACTGGAACGATCAAGGAATTCCAATACACCAATCCGCACTCCTGGTTGCTCGTCGACGTGAAGAACGACGACGGCACCGTCACGACCTGGGGCTTCGAGGCCGAAGGGCCGAGCACTCTGACGCGCGCCGGGATCCGTAAGAGCGACTTCATGCCGGGCACGGCGATCACGATCACGGGTCATCCGATGCGCGACGGCCGTCCGGCAGCGGCATGGATCAAAGCAAAGCGTGGCGACGGGAAGGAATTCGACCCCCGCGCAGGCTTTGCGATCAAATAGCCCGACGGTCGCGGGAAGCGTTCCCGCGGGGTCTGCAACAAGAACGGTCCGAGCAGCGGCTCGGGCCGTTTTTCTTTTTGCGGGCTAGTCCGGAACGCTCAACGAGCCGTCGCCGGAAGCAGAGTGCACGGTGACATCGCGCTGCGGGTACGGCACGCGGATGCCGACCTCGCGAAACATCTCCCAGATCCGCAGTAGCACGGCGCTCTTCACGTTCTGTACCCCGTTGTGCGCGTCGCCGATCCAGATTCGGACCTCGAGCTCGAGCCCGTTCTCGCCGAACGCGATAAGCAGACACTTGCACTCCGGCTCGCCGAGCACACGCTCGGTCTGGCACGCAGCGCGCTCGCAAATCTCGATCGCCCGATGCACGTCCGTCTCGTAGTGAACCCGAACCGGAATCTTCAAGCGCGTGTGGCTGTTGGTATGAGTCCAGTTCTCTACGCGCTCGGAAATCAGTGTCTCGTTCGGAATCAGGTGCTCCACGCCGTCGCGTGTCACGACCGACACGTAGCGGCCGCCAAGCGCCGTCACCCAACCGTACGTTCCCGACACGGAGATCACGTCGCCTGGACGAATCGACTGGTCGAACAGCAGCACGACGCCGCTCACCATGTTGCTGATTACTTTTTGCAAGCCGAAACCCGCGCCGAGGCCGAGCGCGCCGCCGACGACCGCCAGGGCCGTGAGGTCGATGCCGAGACTGTGGATGCCGATCAGGATAGCGAGGCCGATCAGCGATGCCTTCAGAGCCTTCGTGAACAGCACCTGCACCGAGGGCGACAGCGTGCGACTCGCTCGTATCCTCACCTCGAGCAGTCGGGTGATGTAGACGGCGATCGTCAGGAGCACCGCCAGCGCGATCGCCGACTTGATCACCGTATACAGCGAAATTCGGAATCGCGGCGTCTCTAGCGCCGCGGCGTCGAGGAGCGCGATGGTCGGCTCCAGCAAGTTCAGGATGCTGAGCGCCGCGACCGACCACACCGCCCAGGTGATCGCTTTCGCCCAGGAGGGACTCGGCGCGAGCTGGGAAACGAGCCGGATCACGACCCAGGCCGTCAACAGGCTCGCCGCGATTTGGATCAGGTGATGCGGCCACGGCGCGACGTCGGCGGCGAGAATCGTCAGCCACAGCAGCGCGAGCCAGATCAACGCCAGCACGAGCGGTCGTACGACGCCAAACAAGCCGGAAAGGACGGGCTGCGTGCGGAGCTTCTCGACCAGCGGCAAGAGCCGTCGCGCCAGCATGAGCGCGGCGCCAAGCGCCACTAGGATCACGAGGAGCTGCACGGCGTTGCCGAGCACGAACACGTTCAGCAGTAGCCACTCGTAGATCGCCGCACCGATCTCGGCGAATCGTTGCGTGTTGAACAGTTCCGCCATGACTGCGAGCTCCGCTTCCCGTTCCCTCGGCGGAGTCTAGCGGAGCGGCGCGCCTAGCATGAAGGCACGATGACGCGCGGGCGCGTCAGAAAACCGAAAGCGCCGGCCCCAAACGGTCGCGGCCGCCCAACGGCGGCCGCGCGGTCAAGAGATCACGTGCCGCTAACGCGAGGTGCACGGTTGCGGATCCCAGCCGCTGCGGTCGTTCTGCTTGCGGAAATTCGAGCTCGTGATCGGCGGCGCGGTGTGGTAGTCCTCGTCGTCGACGACGCTCTTCACGACGAGCCACTGCGAGCCGTCCGGCTGCTGGAGGATATCGAAATACTCGGTGAGGACCGTATTCGCGCTATACGGCACGCCATTCTTGCGCAGGTAGCCTGCCTTCATGTGAGTGGTGACCACCTTGAGGCTGCCGTTGGTCGGAGGGCGGCCGCGGCCGCCATGCGGTATCCACTCCGCGCGCGACACGCCCTGCCAAGTGACCTCGCTCGGATCCGCGACCTTGCCGAAGTGCAGGAGCCGCGTCTGCCTGCCCGAATCGGTCTCGATCTGCAGTGTCTCGTCGTCCGCCCAGGTGATCCGTAAGCGCCCCGGCACACGCATGATTGCCGCGGCACCATACGCTTTGCACTGGTTGCCCTCGGCTTCGTCCTTCGCGGGATCCCAAGCCGAAGCGATCGCCTCACCGGCTGGCGACAGCTGCGCGCCCGGATAGTCGCCCTTCGGCGGCGTCACCATCCGAAAGCGCCAATCCTCGGTCACGATCGACACCCACTGCCCGGTAAAGTCGATCGGTGCCGCCTGCTTCGCTGTGCGCGGCGGCTGTGCAGGGCGCGGTGGTTGCGCCGTCGACGGGGTGACGGCGAGCAGCGCGCACGCGCCGGCGAGCGCGGCGGCGAGCGCGGAATGACGAAGAGTGTTCATTGTGCGTCCTTCGGCGTTTCGCTGAGACTCTTGTAGGCCGCCTCGATGAAGCGATCCGTCGTCCAGAATCCAGTCGTCGCGCCGTACACGGGGTCGTAGTCCAACGTCGGCTTGGCCGCCTTGACCTGCTCGAGCGTCATGCCCTTGTCGATCATGTCCTGAAGACGATCGCGGATCACGATCACCATCTCACGGAAGTTCAGCACGTCGCCGAGGTTCGAGAGGCGGCCATGGCCCGGAATCACGAGCGTGCCGCCGTCTTGGCCGTACACCGGAATGATGATGTCCACGAGTCGATCGAGCGCGTTCACGATACCCGCATAGCTGCCGCCGTTCGGTAGATCGATCACGGGGTAGCTCGTCGTCACGAATACGTCGCCGGCCGAAATCACGTCGGAGCGTCGGAAGAACACCGCGCTGTCGCCGTCGGTATGCGCGGCCGGCATGTGCAGGATCTCGATGCCCTCGCCGTTGTAGAACATCTCTTTCTTTTCGCCGAAATAGGTGTTCGTCGGCCAGCCCGAGGACGGCAGCGCCTGAGCGCCGGTCGCGGCGGTCAAATGGTTCAACACATTCTCGTGAGCGATGATCAACGCCCCGACGGCGGAATCTGTGATGGTGCCCGCGACGTTGCCGCCAGTGACGGTCGTCCCTGCCGCTCGCAGGTTTACGTTGCCGCCCGTGTGGTCCCCATGATGGTGCGTGTTGACGATGTAGTGGATCGGCTTGCCGGAAATCTTACGAACCTCGGTGAGGATCTTCTGGGACAGCGGCGCATATTGCGTGTCGACTAGAAGAATGCCGTCCTCCCCGATCTGCATTGTGATGTTGCCGCCGGCGCCGACGATCATGTAGATGTCATCGCGTACCTTGAGCGAGTGAACCTCGACGGCGTCGAAGTTCTGCTGCTGCGCGTGCACGACCCCGCCGTAGCCGACGCCACACAGCATCGTCGAGAGCACGGCGCAAACCTGCTTCTTCATCGTTGACTCCAGTCCCTACGGTTGCGGCAGCGTCGCCATCTTCTTGCGATACTCGGGGTACATCGTCGCGGCGCCGCCCATGGCGGCCTCGGACGGGATGTGATGGTTGCGCGCGTACTCGACTAGAAAGGTGTTCTGACCCGGCAAGTAGTGCGGGAAGTAGTGCTCGGGCAGCAGCACCTCGACCACGCTCTCGCATGGATACGCCCCGATCGAGCCGGTCTCCGCGAGGGTGTAGTCGCGGTTGCGGAAAAACGGCTCCTCGAGATACTTCGGGTCCTGGACGAACACGTTCCACGTGAGGTTGTTGCCGTGCCGGATGAAATGCTCCGTCACAGTCGCGCTGTCGCTGCGAGCGACGCCGTTGCGCCGCAACCAGCCTTCCTTTAGATGCGTGGTCGTTACCTTGAGCGTGTTGCCGACCCACTCGCCCGTCGAGAAGCCCATCGACGTGTGCTCTGCGTAGTCAGGTGGATGCGCACGACCGTCCATCCAAAACGTTCGCTGCGTTTGCCAAGCGAAGTGCTGCAAATGGATCGCGACGAGCTCTTGCGTATCCGTGTTGATTTCGTGCCACATGCGAATGTCGGCAAAGCTATTCGCGTAGTCCGCGGGGTGCACGCGGCACTGATAATCCGGAAGCGAAAGGATCGACGCGCTCCAGCTCATCGCGCGCATGCGATCGTTGGCATTGAGCGGTAGCCCCGCGTAATCGCCGAGCTCGGGTCCGGGGAAGCGGTCCGGCCAGTCCTCGAAGTATCCGGCGTTCCAGACACCCGCGAAATTCGATTGCGCGAAGATCGGTCCCGCGAGCAGCGCCGACGCAAGCACCAGCCAACGACTCGTCTTCGATACCGCAGACTCATTCATCTTCGACTCCTCGGACAACCGATCGCGAACTCGCGTCGTACCCAGGCGCCGGCGGTTCGCTCGGCCACACGGGAGCGGCGCAGAGTCGCATGCGACCTGCACGAATCAACGACAAGCTGCGCTTTGGATCCCCTACTCGACGCGGTTGCCCGCGTCAGACCCCGATCGCACTGAAGTTTTGATGCTTAGCGTGCGATCAGCACGGCAGCGATCATAGCGACGGATCGTCTCGGCATCAATTGAGGCCGAGCATGACGCGGACCGTCGACCGATCGCGCCCGATCCGCGCTACTCCAACGGCAGCGCGGCCAGCAGGTCCGCGGCCGAGAGAGTGCCGTCGACGAGCCCGAGCACGCGCAATGCGTCGACCGCCGGCGCCACGTCGGCGGCATCGATTCGCGGGCGCGACGCCCAACGCGTCGTCACGAGCCAGTCGCGCACGTCCCGCACTTCGAGGCCATAACGCGACGCGATCAGCGCGGCGCCGTCCGCGCTCGCCGCGAGTCGGGCCGCCGCCGTAAACGCCGCTCGCAGCATCGCGGCGATTGCGGGTCCCTTCGTCGCGACCGCGCTGAGCGACGCGCACACCACGAACGCCGGCCAAGGCGCGATGAACTCGCCGACGCGCCGGAAGCGCCCGCCGTCGACCACGGGCTTCGTCATGAACTTCTCCCAAAAGAACACGTCGGCAGACCGCGACGCGAACGCGTCGATCGCCCCTTGCAGATTGCGAACGACGACGAAGTCGAGGTCGGTGGGAGACCATCCCTGATCGCGTGCATGCACGAACGACATCAAGTGGGAGCCCGACCCGCGACGACTGATCGCGTAACGCGCCCCGCGAATGTCGGCCACGGTGTGCAGGCTCGATGCGGCCGGAACGTGGATGCCCCAAATCAGCGGCGACTCGGTGAACAAGCTCACGATCTTGAGACCGCCGCCTGCGGCGCCGGCGACTGCGCCCTCGGTCAACAGCATCGCAACGTCGAGCTGCTCGTCGCGCAACGCCGCGGCCATCGCGCCGGAGCCGTCGGGAAAATCCTGCCAGAGCGCGTCAATCCCCGAGCGCGTGGGCTCTTCGGTCGCGAGCACGAGGTGCCACGGCAAATTGAAGTGCTCTGGTACCCCTCCTATCCTAAGTTTTATCATCTAGTTAAATAGTATAGTTTTTGTATTACTTCACATGGACCGCGGCGATATTTTCTCGGCGGCCCGCGGCCGCCCCCTCGGATGCGAGCAGCGCCGCGAGATTTCCAAGCGCGATTGCCGGCCATCGCCAGGCGCGGAGCTCGCGCTTGGCGTGCGCGAGCTAGCGGCGGGCGCCAGGCGCGAGATAGGCCCCGAGCGCGGCGAGGTCCGCGTCGCCGATCTCGGTTTTGCGAAACGGCGGCATCACCGATACGCCCGTACGAACGAATGTCTGCGTAAGAGTTGGCACGAGGTCGGTCCGTTCCTCGAGAGCCCCAGGCTTGGCACCTTTATAGAGGATATCGAGAGCCTGCGTCCCGGGATGCCTGGGCCCCGGTGCGTGACATGGGGCGCACCAATTCTGGAACACTTGTTTGCCGCGTTGGATCGTCGCGTCCTGCGCGAACACTGACGGCGCGAACACCACAGCGAGAATGGCGAGCGGCCACCACGCTAGCCCACTCTCGCAAGCTCGGCCAGCGACTAGCGATGACTCGGCCTCGGCGCTGACTCTCGGCGTCTGCATGGTCGGCGGCCTCCGCCTAGGCGCGAACGGCCGGCGCAATCACCCACGAATACAGCGACTCAGCGTGCACCGGCACTGTATTTTGCGCCGCACTGCGGCCCGTAGCTGAGACGATCTCGGTGCGGCCACTGGGGCACTGGGTGATCAGCTCCGCCATCTGCGCGGCCCAGTCGCTGCGGCTCATTGCATCGCGTGCATCGCGCAGCATGCCGGCCGGGCCGGTGAGCTCGTGATCCACGCAGCCAGCCGCGGCGGGTCGATGAGCCGCACGAAACACCACGCGCATCCGCTGATCCATCGCGAGCTGCTCGAAGCAGAACATCGGTCCGTGCGCGGTGAGCCCGGCGATTGCGACCGGACCCTGTTTCCAACGGTGGTAGACGTCGTCGTACCAGAAGCTGGTCATGTCCCCTTCGATGGCGTGCGTCGCCACGCCAAGGTGCTGCGCGCGCTGCGCGAACGACACGCTTTGTGGAAACCGCTTGTCGTAGACAACCTTGTAAAGCGGCAGCGCTCCCGTCGTTTGAGTCGCGATGCCCGAGGCCCGCGCGACCTGACTCGTGAGCGGCCAAGTGGAAGCGGCGGCGATCCCAATTTGCAGAAACTCTCTGCGGCTGGTCATACGAAGCGTCCCCCATTCGAATTCGAATGTGCCGCGTACGAGGCGACAACTCGCCGTATCATACGACGTTCGTCGCCGCAGCCGCAGTAGCCGTCGAAAGCGCCTTAGTGTGACAAGACTTGGTGTCGAGCCGTCGCCAACAAGCGTCGTGCCTCCATTAGTTCGATCACCGCAGCGCGCCGGCGCGCAAACTGCTCCGCCGTCGGTAACAAACCGCGGCGCACGCAGGCATTGATGGTAGAAACGGCGTCGGTGTAGACATCGAACGCGCGTTGGTAGGCCCGGTAGAGTTCATTGAACTCCTGACCGGTCAGGATTGGCGGGAGTGCCGGTTGTCTATCGTTCTCGCCTTCGTTCGTTTCGCTCATCCGTGGTCTCCTGCGATGACGGGTTTTCGCGCGCGCTCTAGGAGAGACACGGACAAGCAAGAAAAGGGTTCCCAGCGAACGGGCGCGCCGGATTCGAGCTCGAGCCATCCGTGCGCGACCGAAAAATCTGGGTACGTCCCCAACGAAAGTGGCTTCTCGCGCCCGTCGTAGTAGTACCGTAGACGCCACTGGTGCGAACCGTTGGGCTAAGTCAGTCGTAGCAGAAACCCCGCTCGTGCCGGTGACCCCGGAGGGGTTTTCCCCGGGGCTTCGCGAGATCTTGGAGTCGGATAGCATGGGTAACGGTTCGAGCTTCGCGCGGGCTACGGTTGGTACCCGCACGCGGCGTCAGATTCAACCGGAACCGTTCGGAAACGTGCGGGCACAAGGCCGGCAGAGGCGGGAGTCGTAGCGGGTGTCAGACGGCGATCGGAGTCGCTCGGAAGAAGAGGGAATGGCGGCGGCGCGTGATATCGAACCGAAGCTCGACGCCGAGCGCTACTGCGAGCGCGCGTCGGCCGCGGGCCTTTCGCCTCTCTGGACGTTCTTCAAGGACTGGTTCCCGGCCGCGCCGCGCGTCTCAGCCGTCCCACACCTCTGGCGCTTCGATGAGCTGCGACCATTGATCATGGCCGCCGCCGACGTGATCTCGACGACCGACGCCGAGCGTCGCGTGCTCGCGCTCGAGAACCCAGGATTGCCCGGCGGCCACCTGGCCACGGACTCTCTTTACGCCGGTATCCAGCTGATCATGCCGGGCGAGTTCGCGCGCGCGCACAGGCACACGGCCGCCGCGCTGCGCTTCATCGTCGAGGGCCGCGACACCTACACGGCGGTCGCCGGCGAGAAGGCTTACATGGAGCCCGGCGACTTCATAGTCACGCCGTCGTGGGCGTGGCACGAGCACCGCAACGAAAGCCGTGCGCCCACGATCTGGCTCGACGTCCTCGACGTGCCCCTGGTCCGCTTCCTCGGCGCTGGATTCTCCGAGCACTACCCGGAGCCGGAGTTCCCGACGAAAGCCCCGCCGACCGACAGCCAATACCGCTTCGGCCGGAACCTGCTCCCCGCCGGCTATCGGCGGCGTGAATCCTCTGCGTCGCCGATGTTCAACTATCCGTATTCGCACGCACGCGAGACACTCGAACATCTGAAGGCGGCCGCGGACTGGGATCCTTGTCACGGGCTGAAGATGGAGTACGTCGATCCGACCACGGGTGGACCCGCGATTCCGACCATCTCGACGTTCCTGCAGCTCGTGCCGAAAGGCTTCGCAACCGATCCCTACGTTGCGACCTCGAGCTCGGTCATCTCCGTAGTGGCCGGCACCGGCGTCGCAACGATCGGCAGCGGCAATGATGCCCGGGAGCTACGCTACGGCCCTCGCGACTTGCTAGCCGTCCCGAGCTGGCGGCCGCTCCGACTACACGCCGACGAGGAATCCATCCTGTTCAGCGCATCCGACGAAGCCGCGCAGCGCAAGCTCGGCGTTTGGCGAGAACATCGAGGCCGCCCCCAATGACTATCCGCTCGACCCTTCTCGTTTCGATCTCTGTCTGTGCCGCGACCCTCGCTGCTGGCGCCGCCAACCGGTCGTTCACACCTGTCACCGACGCGCTGCTGCAGAAACCGGACCCAGCGGATTGGCTCATGTGGCGCCGCACTCAAGACAGCTGGGGCTACAGCCCGCTCGCTGATATCGATCGAAGCAACGTGGCAGACCTCAAGCTCGCCTGGTCGATGGACCTCGACGCCGCCCCCTCCCAGGAAGGGATTCCGCTCGTGCACGACGGCGTCCTGTACTTTCCGGGACCGCTCGATGTGACCTACGCGATGGATGCGGCGACTGGCAACAAGATCTGGGAATATAGGCGCATGTTGCCCGAAGATCTCGGCAATTTCGTTCCTTTTCCCCACACAAACCGAAACCTCGCGATCTACGGAAATCTGCTCATAGACAACGGGGCGGACTCGTTCGTCTACGCGCTCGACGCGCGAACCGGCAAGCTTGCCTGGGAAACGAAGATCTACGATTTTCGGGCACGCCGCGCGAAGCAAGGGTCCGCGCCGTTCGTTGCGCGCGGCGTTCTGATCTCCGGGCGCAACTGCCAGCCGCAAGGCGGCCCGGAGAGCTGCGTGATCACCGGACACGATGCGCGGACCGGTAAGGAGCTGTGGCGCAAGCGCACGATTCCGAAGCCCGGCGAGCCGGGCGGCGACAGCTGGGGCGACGTTGCCGACGAGCGGCGCTGGCACGTCGGCGCCTGGATGATCCCGAGCTACGACCCGGAGCTGAACCTCGTCTACATCGGCACGTCGGTTACGGCGCCCGCCCCGAAGTTCATGATCGCCGGCAACGACAAGCAGTACCTGTACCACAATTCCACGCTCGCCCTGCGTCCGGAAACCGGCGAGACAGTCTGGTACTACCAGCACGCCGTGGATCATTGGGACCTCGATCATCCGTTCGAGCGGATCCTCGTGGACGTCGCCGTCGCCCCGAGCCCCGACGAAGTGCCATGGATAAACCCGCGTCTACGCAACGGCGAGGTTCGCAAGGTCATGACCGGCATTCCGGGCAAGACCGGGCTCGTGTACACGCTCGACCGCGCGACAGGGGAATTCCTCTGGGCTCGCCCCACGATCACGCAAAACGTGATCAGCTCCATTTCGGGAGACGGCAAGGTAACGATCAACCCGGACACGTTGTTCACGGGCCCGGACCAAGAACGCTTCGTGTGCCCGACGACGCACGGCGGGAAGAACTGGCCCGCCGGTGCTTATAGCCCCCGCACGAAGACGATGTACTTCCCGATGCAAAACACCTGCATGACCGCGAAATCGGTGGCCGCCGTCGCGACGCCGGAGCTGATCTACGCGCTGAATACGCAAGTCGTGATCACTCCGGGTAGCAACGACGTCGGTACGGTCCAAGCCATCGACGTCGAGACCGGCAAGACGAAGTGGAAATACGATCAACGCACGGGCGTCACGGCGCTGGTCGCCACGGGCGGCGATTTGATTTTCGGCGGCGATGTCGGCGGCAAGTTCCGCGCGTTCGACGCCGCGACGGGCAAGGTCCTCTGGGAAACCGACCTCGGCGCGCAGGTGACGGGCCATCCGATCACGTTCGCCGCGGCGGGAAAGCAATACGTCGCGGTGAGCACGGGACGGTCCAATCTCACCGGCTCGCTCGCGCGCCTCACGCCAGAAGCCGTTCCGGACGACAGCCCGAACAAGCTTTTCGTGTTCGCGCTGCCCGACTGAGCGGCGAGTCAGCTCATCGGCTAGCCGGCAGCTCAGGGCGCGCGATCTTGATCGCCTCGAGCGATTTCCGGTCGATCGGCATATCGCTGTCGCCCGTCGGCAGGCCGTAAGCGCTCAACGTGTACGCGAGAATCGCCGCATAGTCCTTCGGATCGAGCGACGCGGGCTCATCCTCGGGCATCTCGGCCCAGATGTACTCGAACAGCTCCCAAACCGTCTTGCCATCCGCCTCTTCGAAGTACGCACCCGGCCCCGTGAACTCCTCTATCTCATGGCAGTTCATGCAGATCGCATTGAATTCGTGCTTGCCCCTCTCGACCTGCGCCGCTGAAAACACGCCGTCGCGCACGGTACGCGGAGCCGGTGCTTGGGCGAACGCGGTCCACGCGCCGAAGGCGCAGGCACCCAGCAGCGCGACGGTCCCGGCGAGGCGATAGATCCTCAAGGCAAATGACGGCATGGATTGGCGGTTCGCGGCGATATGGGCCGTACGGGCGGCGCTGCTCGCGGCACCCGTCGGCGAGACTAGATCTCGAGCACGCCGTTGCTGTCGCCGAAGCGGTCGACGTCGATGTCTTCCTTCGCGGCGATCGCCATGAACAAGTTGGTCATCGGCGTATGGGGCTTCGCCATGACGTGCATGTTGCCTTGATAGCGTCCCGCACCATGGCCGAAAACCACGACCGGAAGAGGATAGTGATCGTGCGCGTTCGAGTTGGCCATCGGGCTGCCGTACAACATGAGCATGTGGTCGAGCAGCTTACCATCACCGTCGTCCGTCGCCGCGAGCTTGGCGACGAACTTGCTCACGACTCCCATATGGTAGGCGTTGAGCTTCGCGTAGCGCTCCATCCGTGTCGGGTTGTCCTGGTGGTGCGAGATCGCATGATAGCCGTCGGGCACGCCGCTCGCGGGATACACGGCGCCGCTCAAATCTCGCGACAACATCAAGGTCGAGACGCGAGTGATGTCCGTCTTGAACGCCATCACCTGCAAGTCGAACATCAGGTCCGCGTGCTCCTCGAATGGCAGCTCGGCGACCTCGGGCCGCTGCCCCGTCGCGACGCCGGCCCGCTCCTGTGCGAGGGCGATGCGGCGTTCGATCTCACGTATATCGGCAAGATAGTCGTCGAGGCGCGCTCGATCGCTCGCACCGAGCCCGCGCTCGAGCGCCGAGACTTCCGCGACGACGGAGTCGAGGATGCTCGCCTGGAGAGACCGGCGTCGTTGCCGCTCTTCTTGCGTGCTGCCGGTGCCGAACAGACGCTCGAAGATCACTTGCGGGTTGCGCTCCATCGGCAGCGGCGAAGTCGGCGACGACCACGAAATCGTGTTCGAGTACGAGCAGCTGTAGCCCGCGCCGCAGACGCCGAGGGCACCGACGTCCTCGATGCACATCTCGAGCGACGGCAGCGGCGTGTCCTGCCCCATGTGCTGCGCGAGCAACTGGTCGATCGTGACGCCGGCGTAGATGTCCTGGCCCATCGTCTTCTTGATGTGCGAGCCGCTCAGAAACACCGAGGCTGTCCGGTCGTGATCGCCGGCGGCTTCCTCGGGCGTCTGCGAGGTAGCCATCGGGTGATCGAGGTTACTGATCACCGTCATGTAGCTCTTGTACGGCTCGAACGGCTTCAGGATCGGCGAAAGCTCGAAGCTCTTGCCGACGGCCTTCGGCGTGAACTGACCCATGATCGCGCCGTGCGGTAGGTGGAGGAACGCGTAGCGCGTCTGAGGCTTCGCCGCGGAATCGGCCAGCGCGGTGCCTGCGGGCAACATGGCGTCGAGCAGCGGCAGCGCGATCGCGGCTCCCGCGCCGCGCAGGAAAGTGCGTCGCGCCACGCTCTTCTTGCTGATGAACATCATCCTCTAGCCTCCAGACCTCAAGACTATTCGTGCAGATCCGCGGTCGTCGGACCGTCGGCCAAGGTCTCCGACGCACGCATCTGAAACGATGCACTGCCGACTATTCCCATCACGATAGAAGAAAAGCGGTAGTCATTGGCCGCCGCGTCGCGCACGATCGAGCGGATGACCGGCTGATCGTAGTACGCGGTGCCGCGGCCGAGTGCGTACGTCATGAGCTTCTCGGTGACGTTACGAACGATCTGCTCTTTGTACCTGAGCAGCGCGTTCTTGAGCTCGACCGGGCCGTCGACGTGCGTGCCATCGACGAGCTTCGACGAAGCATCGATCGGCGCGCCGTGATCTTCGGTGCGCCACCGGCCGATCACGTCGTAGTTCTCCATCGCAAGGCCGACGGGATCCATGATCTTGTGGCAGCCCTCGCAGAACGGCTTGCCGCGGTGCAGCTCCATCAGCTGGCGGACGGACAGGCTCTCGAAGTCGACATCGCCGGCCGCTTGCTCGAGCGGGGGGATGTTCACCGGTGGCGGAGCCGGTACGTGCGCGCCGAGCACGTTCTCCAGGATCCACACGCCGCGCGTCACGGGCGACGTCCGGTTCGGCTGCGACGTGACGAGCAGGATGCTGCCATGGGCGAGGATCCCCTGGCGGCGAGGATCGGTGACCGGCACCCTGCGGAACTGGCTCCCATAGACGCCCTCGATGCCGTAGTGCCTCGCGAGCCGCTCGTCGACGAACGTGTAATCCGCCGTCAGGAGCTCGAGCACGCTGCGATCCTCACGCACGATATGGTCGAACAGCATTTCCGTTTCGGTACGGAAAGCGTTGCGCAAGTTGTCGTCGAAATCCGGAAACTCGTAAGTCGATGCGTCTTTGATCTCGAGGTTGCGCAGATACAGCCATTGCCCCGCGAAGTTCCTCGTCAGCGCCGCGGCGCGCGGATCGGCGAGCATCCGCTGGACCTGCTGCGCGAGCACTGCGGGGCGGCTCAGCCGGTTGCGGCTCGCTAGATCGAGCAGCTGGTCGTCGGGGATGCTGCTCCAGAGGAAAAACGCGAGGCGCGACGCGAGCTCCGTATCGCTGATTCGGTACGGTTTCTCCGGCGACGCGCCGGCCGGATCGCGCTCGAAGCGGAACACGAATTGCGGGCTCGAGAGAATCCGCTGAAGCGCCACCTCGACACCCTTGTCGAAATCGCCGCCGTTGGCGCGCCCCTGGTCGTAGAAGTCCATGAGGATCGACATGTGCTCGGTCGTCGGCGCTTGCCGGTAAGCGCGGTGCGCGAGGCTCGACAGAATCTCGCGCGCGCACGCGGCTTCCTCACTCGGCTTAGTCGGCTTGCACGTGAAGATCTTTTGCCGGCTCGGCGTCGTGCCCCGGCCCGTCGTCGCGTAGGGGCCGTCGACCGTAATGCTGCCGACGTGCGCGATCAGCGTGACCTCTGGCGTGCCGTTGAACAGCGGATCGAGCAGCGTATTACTCGGCTGCTGCACGATATCTTCGATCGGCGCATGGTTCTTCTTGATGAACGCGGCCATGAGGACGTGCGGTCCAGCCGCGACGGGAATCCGCGCTTCCCACCTCTCGCCTTCCTTCTCCTGGTCCTCGGGGTTTTGCGGTGGCTTGGGCGCGGCCGCCGCCGCAGCAGACTCGTGAGCGTCGGCCGCGGCGGCGCGGCCATCGGCCGGGGTTCTCCGCGGCTCCGCGGCGCCCGCCTCGCCAGGCTTCTTCTCGTCGTCCGCCGCGGGCGGGGGCTTGATCGGCTTCGAGATATCGAACAACGCGATGCGCTTGCCGTCGAGGCTCAGCTCGAGCTGCTCGTTCGGTACACCGTTACCGATATGAATGCCGTTGACCGCGCTCATGAGGTCGATCGCGATCGCGTACTCCGCGTCGACGGGGAAGAAGTGCTCGACCCGAAGACCACCGCGTGTACCGTACGGCAAGCCATCGATGTGCTCGGCCTGCATCAGGAAGTTCGGCACGTAGTGAGTCTTTTGCTCGGCCGTCATTTGCGTGTCGCCGATCGCGAGACGGCTGATCGTCGCGGCCGCATTCGCGTAGCGCTCGATCAGCACGGGCGAGATTCCGAGCGAGCCGGCGACGTTGTCGAACCCGAAGCTCGCGTCGTCGCCGGGTAAAAGCTCCTTGGCGTCGATGTCCAGTGCGAGCAGATCGTGGACGGCGTTCTCGTATTCCGCGCGGTTCAGCCTATGTAGCGACGGCCGGCCGGGATTCGGCGCGTGCGCGGCGACGCGGTCGAGCTCGGTCTCGAGATACGTGATGAACTGCTGCTCTCTCGCGTGATCCGGCCGCGGCTCGCTCGACGGCGGCATCATGCCGGTGCGCAGCTTGCGAACCACCTTCTCCCACTGCTCGGGCGCGGCCGCGATCTCGTCGACGTCGAGGCGGTCGAGATAGAAACCTGAAAACAGCGCGCTCGCGCTCTCGGCCTCCTCGCTATGGCACTTGTAGCAAGTGCTCTCGAGGAACGAATGCGGCGCCGACGGCGCCTGCGCCCGCAGCGTCGCCGCGACACCCAAACCGACCGCTGCGGCGGCGCCGACGGTGGTACGACGTAGCACCGCGAGTCCTCTCATACGCCCCCAAAAAACGGGTTCCCCAGAGTAACTAGAGTAACTGGGGAGTCAGAAATGACCGGAAACTTTTAGCAGGCTTGAATCACCAGAGCAAGCCTCAGGGCACCGCCTGTACCCGGCTCGATACGCGACTCTCCGGCGCCCTTCATCTCGCGGCAACAGGCTCCTGTAAACCCTCGTCCGAGCTGGGCTTTTCCGAGCTTTCGGACCAGGGCAAAGCCCCGCTCGCGAGCAGCTCCTCAGTGAAGCCGAACGAGCGCATGTCCTCGATTCGCTGCGGGTAGAGAATCCCGTCCAAATGGTCGCACTCGTGCTGGACCACGCGCGCATGAAACCCCTCCACGGCACGGTCTATCGGCCTGCCGTATTCGTCGCGACCTCGATAACGAATTCGCGCGTAGCGCGGCACGAGGCCGCGCATGCCCGGCACGCTTAGGCACCCCTCCCAGCCCGAGTCGCGCACCTCATCTAGCGGCTCGATCTCGGGGTTCACCAGCACGGTGAACGGCACGGACTCCGCATCCGGATAACGCGGGTTGTGCTCGACTCCAAAGATCACGACGCGCTGCGAGACGCCGATTTGCACAGCCGCGAGGCCTGCGCCGTTCGCAGCTTCCATTGTCTCCACCATGTCGCGAACGAGCTCATGTAGCTCCGCCGTATCGAACACACGCACTGGAGCAGCGATTTCGCGAAGCCGCGGGTCTCCGAGCCTGAGAATCGGGCGTACCGCCATCTCGAATCCTCTCGACGCGGACCTTCCGCGCCAGCTTGATTGGATTCATTCTAGGTGCTCGGCCCGGCAGCGTGAAGCGCTAAGCTAGCGCACCCATGGCGAGCGACATCGTGATCATCGGCGCAGGTATCGGCGGCCTATCGGCCGCCGCCGTGCTTTTGCAGCGCGGCCACCGCGTGCGCGTGTACGAGCAGGCCCCTGCTCTCGGGGAAATCGGCGCAGGCATTCAGATCAGCGCGAACGCGTCGCGCGTGCTGCATCGGCTCGGCCTCGAGCGCGCGCTCTCGAGCGTCGCCGTGACGCCGACGGCCTTCCAGTACCGGCTCTACAGCACGGGTGAGCTGCTCCAGGAGATGCCGCTCGGCGAGGTGCACGAGAGCACCTACGGCGCCAAGTACTACCACCTGCACCGTGCCGATCTGCACGCCGCGCTCGCCGCTACCGTGCGCGAGCTCGATCCGCACGCGATCGTGCTCGACGCCGCGGCCCGGCGCTTCACCGAGTCGCGCGACTCGGTCACCGTGCAGTTTGCGAGCGGCGCGACCGCGAGCGGCGATCTCTTGATCGGGGCGGACGGGATCAAGTCGGCGATCCGCGCGCAAATCGTCGGAGCCACGAATGCCGAGTTCACGGGGTACGTTTCGTGGCGCGCGATCGTGCCGAGCTCGCGGCTGCCGCCGGACTTCATGGAGCGCGTCTGCACCAACTGGGTTGGCCCCAACGCGCACGTCATCGTGTACTACTTGCGGCGCGGCGAAGTGGTGAACTTCGTCGGTCTCGTCGAAGACGAGACATGGCTCGACGAATCGTGGACCGTAAAATCGCCTTGGGCGAAGCTCAAGGCCGACTTCGCACCGTGGCATCCCAGCGTGCAGCTCCTGATCGACGCGATGGACAAGGATCAATGCTATCGCTGGGCGATGTACAACCGGCCGCCCGTCACGGGTTGGAGCAGCGGACGCGCGACGCTGCTCGGCGATGCCGCTCACCCGACGCTGCCGTTCATGGCACAAGGGGCTGCGCTCGCGATCGAGGACGGCGCAATACTCGCGCGCGCGCTCGAGCAAGCGAGCTCGACGAGCGCGGCGCTCGACCTCTATCAACGCAGCCGTTACGAACGCACGGCGCGCGTCCAGCGCGGCTCGAACGATCTCGGCAAGCTCTATCACCTGCGCACGGAACAGGAGCTGCGGCAGGGTTTCGCGACTCGCGACCTCTCCAAGGAGCGCGGCTCGTGGGTGTTCTCTTACGATCCATGGACCGCGCCGCTCGCCGGCGAGCCCGCCGAAGCGGCTCGGGTCACCGATGGCCGTGCACACGGCGGGACAGACTAGCGCCGCCGCCCGCCCCGGGGCGCCAGCCCCATTCCCGGGCGTTTTGCATAAGTTGTGACCTGGTTTCAGGAAACGGCTGCAAGGGATCGGCAAAATCAGCGGACTCCGATCCATGCGATCGGCTGCAGAAGGCAGCGCGATGTACCAAGCACACTTTGGCCTCAAGAGAGCTCTTTTCGAGAGCGGCGTCGCCCAGGAAACGGCCGTTTTCCTCGCTCCGAAGCACGAGCAGATCATCGCGAACACCAAAGTCGCGTTGACCACGCTGGACTCGGCCGTCGTCCTGACCGGCACGGCCGGCGTCGGTAAGACCACGCTCATGGCTTCCGCGCTCCGCGCGACGAACACTCGGCTCGCGCTCGGGTGGGTCACCGGCGCACCCCTCAACGGTGCCGAGCTGCTCGAGCTGCTTCTCGTCGAGCTCGGATTCAACGCTCACCGCGTCGGGCGCGTCGAGCGCATGCAGATATGGCGTCAGTTCCTCAACGAAATGAGCGCGACCGAATCCCGCGTGTTCGTGATCGTCGAGCGCGCCGACGACTTGAACCACGAGGTCCTGCGAGCGCTCGATTCCCTCACGGCGGCGGACGCTAACGGCGGCCCCGGCGTCAATCTCGTGCTGCTGGGCCAGCCCGCCCTGCTCGACCATCTCAAAGCACCGGTGCTCGAGTCGCTCCGCCAGCGAATTCGTTTGCGCGAACGGCTCGAGCCGCTCACCGCAGACGAGCTCCGCGGATACCTAGCGCACCAGGCGATGCGCGCCGGCGGTGAGCTCGACAAGATATTTGCGCCGAACGCGATCGCGACACTGCACAAACTGTCCGGAGGCATCCCGCGCGTCGCCAACAACCTATGCGAAACGGCCTTGGCGCTCGCGACGTCCGCGAAAGAAAGCAGGGTGACCTCGGAGCTGTTGACGAGGATCGCCGTGGCCATGTTCGGAATGGAAGCGCCGATCGGTGCGGGCACCGATGCGACCCTCGTCCGTGCCGCGGCTCCGGCGGCCGCTCCGGCGGCCGCTCCGGTTCAGGTTCCGGCTACGGCGGGCGCTCCGCCTCCAGCCGTGGCGACCACTCCCGCTCTGTCGACCGCTGCCGCTCCGGCGCTCGCCGCCGCGGGCGCGACACCGCTCGCGCCGGCGCCTCTCGTCTCGGTTTCGTTCACGAGCCCGCCGACCGTCGCATTCGGCCCGCCAAGCGCGCCGACCTACATACCGCCGCCAACGCGTACCGAGAGCGCCGCGCCCGTCGCGGTCGCTCCGCCGTCGCTGGTTGACGCGGCCGCCCCAGCGGTACTCGCTGCACCGGCGCCGAAGCCTCCGACCGCCGCACCCGTTGCCGCACCGATCGTCACGCGCACCGCCGCTCCCGCCGCGGCCCTCGCTGCCGGCGCACCGTTGCCCAAGGCGGGCATGCCTGCACCGCGCGCGGATGCCACATCCGTCGCAGCACGCTCGATTGACCCAAGCCCCGCGCGTCCGGCCGTCGAGCGCCCAATCCGCCCAATACCGGCGCCGCTGCTTGCGAATCCGTCGCCGTTCCCGCGCAGGGAACCGAGCACGCCGCCTGGGCGCGCCGAATTGCCGCCGGGCGAGATCGACTCGTTCGCAGACACGCTCACGGACAGTCCGGACGTTCAAATGCCCGACTTGCCCGTGCTCACGGACGCTGTCGAGCCCTCGGTTCGCGTCGAGCGGCCCCGCGCGCGCGCCGAGATGGCGTATGCGCGACCCGATCCCGCGCCTCCGGCTGCGCGCGTCGCAGTCGTCACCCCCGCAGCGCCGCACGCGCCGCCGACGGCGCCGAGCTCGCGCGCTACCGCGCCGGCCGCGAGCGCACCCAAGCCGGCCGCTCCGCCCGCGCCGAAACCTTCGCCCACGCCATCGAAGGCCACGCCCGAAGTCTCCGAGGAAGACCTACTCCATCAGACGCAGACCGTTCGCGCGCTCGCCGCCGCGAAGTCCATCGACGACATCAGCAACTCGATGGCCGAGACGCTGTTCGGCGAAGCCGACCTCGACATGCTGAGCGCGGCGCTCGAATCGGGCTGGTCGGAAACGACCGTCGCTGAAGCCGGCACGCCGAGCGCCCCGCCGAAAGCGACTGCCCCGCAGCAATCCCAAGCGAAGACTGCCGCCGAGCGGGCGTTCGACGAAGAGCAGGATCCGTTCGACTTCCTCGGCCTGGGGCGCGACGCGCCGCTCGAGCTGATCGAAGATTCCCCGCCGTCCACCGACGGCAATCGCAAGACCGCGAACACGCGCTAGGCTCCGCGCCGAGCGCACGATTCACGCTGGCTTGCGCGGGTAACCGAGCGTCCGCAGGGCCGCCGCGATCTCGTCGAGGATCGCGGGATCGTCGATCGTCGCCGGAGTCGTCCACGGCTCGGCGTTTGCGATCCGACGCATCACGCCGCGCAGCACCTTCCCCGACCGCGTCTTCGGCAAGCGCTTCACGACTGCCGCCGCCTTGAATGCGGCCACCGGCCCGATCCGCTCGCGCACCGCGGCGATCGCCTCCGCAACGATCTCCTCGGCCGGCCTTCGGCAGCCCGCGTTCACGACGAGGAACCCGACCGGCACCTCGCCCTTGAGCTCGTCATGCACGCCGCAAACGGCGCACTCCGCGACGTCGGGCTGAGCCGCAAGCACCTCCTCCATCGCCCCGGTCGACAGCCGATGGCCCGCTACGTTGATCACGTCATCGGTTCGCGCCATCACGAAGACGTAGCCGTCGGCATCGACGTAGCCCGCATCCGCCGTGCTGTACCACCCAGGGAAGCTCGCGTAGTACGCAGCGACGCATTGCGCTTCGGCGTTCCACAGCCCGAGAAAAGTGCCGGGCGGCAGCGGCAGTCTGACCGCGAGCGCCCCCACGGCACCAGCCGGCAAGACTCCGCCGTCCGCGCCGAGCGCCTGCACGTCAAAGCCGGGCACGGATTGGCCGGCTGCGCCGTCGCGCACGGCGAGATGCTCGATGCCACGGCAGCTCGCGGTGATCGCCCAGCCGGTCTCGGTCTGCCACCAGTGATCGACCACGGGAACGTTCAACTGCGCGCGCGCCCAGCGCAGCGTCACCGGGTCGGTGCGCTCGCCCGCGAGATACAGAGCGCGCAACGACGAGAGATCGTAACGGCGCACGTGCTCGGCGTAGGGATCCTCGCGCTTGATTGCGCGCAGCGCGGTCGGGGCGGTGAACAGAGTGCGCACGCGATGCTGCTCCGCGACCCGCCAGAACGCGCCGGGATCCGGCGTGCCGACGGGCTTGCCCTCGTAGAGCACCGTCGCATTGCCGTTGAGGAGTGGCCCGTAAACGATGTACGAGTGCCCGACCACCCAGCCGATGTCGGACGCCGCCCAGAACGTCTCCCCGGGCAGCGCACCATAGACATTGCGCATGCTCCACGCGAGCGCGACGGCGTGACCGCCGTTGTCTCGCACCACGCCCTTGGGACGCCCGGTCGTGCCGGACGTATAGAGAATGTACAGCGGGTCGGTCGCACCCACGGCAACGCAGTCGTGCGGCGCCGCCGCCGCGAGAGCGTCGTCCCAGTCGACGTCGCGGCCGGCGACGAGCGTGGCGCGCTGCTGCGGCCTCTGCAGGATCACGCAGCGCCGCGGGGCATGCGCGGCGATCTCGAGCGCCTTGTCGAGCAGCGGCTTGTATGCGACGAGCCGGCCAACCTCGACGCCGCAGGACGCGGACAGCACGACCTTCGGACCGCAGTCGTCGATGCGCGCCGCAAGCTCGGCCGCGGCGAAGCCCCCGAAGACGACGGAATGAACCGCACCGAGGCGCGCGCACGCGAGCATCGCGAACACCGCTTGCGGCACCATCGGCATATAGATCACGACGGTGTCGCCGCGGCCGACGCCGAGCGCGTGCAGCGCGCCCGCGAGACGGGCGACTTCCGCGCGCAGATCGGCGAACGTGTATAGCGCGAGCGCGCCCGTGACGGGGCTGTCGTAAATGAGCGCGGTGTCGGCACCGCGACCGGCCGCGACGTGGCGATCGACGGCGTTGTAGCAAGTGTTGAGCTCCGCACCCGCGAACCAGCGGTAGAACGGCGGCCGCGAGCGGTCGAGCACGCGCTGCCAAGGCCGCGTCCATTCGATTGCGGCCGCGGCCGCGGCCCAGAACGACTCGGGATCGCGCTGCGAGGCGGCGTAGACGTCGGCGAATCGCGCTGGTCCCACGCCCATCGACCCGCTCCGCTGCCGCCTAGCCCGTCACGAGCCGCGCTCGGCGACGGGCACGTAGTCGCGGGCGCCCGGTCCGACGTAGTCCGCCGTCGGCCGGATGAGCTTGTTGTTGGCGCGCTGCTCCACCACGTGAGCGGCCCAACCCGCTACGCGCGAGCAAACGAAGATCGGGGTGAATAACGGCGTCGGAATGCCCATGAAGTGGTATGCCGACGCGCTGTAGAAGTCGAGATTCGGGAATAGCTTCTTTTCGTCGCGGAGCACCTTCTCGATCGCCTCGGAGACGGGATACAGCACGCGGTCGCCCGCGCCTTGTCCGAGCTTTTGCGCCCACGCCTTGATCACGGCATTGCGCGGATCGGACGTGCGATACACCGCGTGTCCGAATCCCATGATCTTCACCTTGCGCGCGAGCATCTCCTTCACGCCGGCGGTTGCAGCCGCGGCGAATCGAAACGCTCGATGAGCTCCATCGCGGCTTCGTTCGCGCCTCCGTGCAACGGGCCGCGAAGCGCTGCCGATTGCACCGGTCACGGCCGAGTAGATGTCCGACAGCGTAGCGGCGCAAACACGAGCGGTGAACGTCGAAGCGTTGAACTCGTGCTCCGCGTATAGGATCAGCGACGCGTCCATCGCGCGCTCATGCAGCGCGCTCGGCGGCTTCGCCGTGCAGAAGCTGCAGGAAATGCCCCGCGGTGCTCTGCGCGTCCGTGGTCGTCGCGATGCGCTTGCCCGTGCTGCGCGAAGTGGTGCCAGTAGAGCAACATCCCGGGAAACGCCGCGATCAGCCGCTCGGCGACGATCGAGCTGCCGGCGAAGTCCTGCTCGGGCTCGAGCGTGCCGAGCATCGAGCAGCCCGTGCGCAGCACGTCCATAGGATGTGCCGTGGGCGGTATTTGCTCTAGCACGTCGCAGAGCGGACCAGGAAGCTCGCGCCGCGTCCGTAGACCGTTGCGAAAGCCGTCGAGCTCGCGCGCCGTCGGCAACGCACCGCGCAGCAGAAGCCACGCGATCTCCTCGAACGTCGATTGCGCCGCGAGATCGACGACGTCGTAGCCGCGGTAACGCAATCCGTGGCCGTCACCGACCGTCGCGATGGCGGTCTCGCCTGCCGATACGCCTCGCAATCCGGCGTTCTTGCCATCCGTGCTCATGACTTCTTCCTTTTCTTACTCGCCTTCGGCTTTGCTTTCTTCGACTTCGCTGCCTTCGGCAGCACCGCACCCGCGCGCGCGGCGTAGAGCTCGTCGAGCTTGCGCTCGTACGCATGGTAGCCGAGCACCGCGTAGAGCTCCTCGCGCGTCTGCATCGCGGCGACCATCGGCTTTTGCGTGCCCTCGTCGCGCAGCGCGCGATACACCGCGAGCGCGGCATGGCTCATCGCCCGAAACGCAGACAGCGGATACAGGATCATTTTGACGCCGGCGGCACCCAGCTCGCCAACCGTGAACAGCGGCGTGAGCCCGAACTCCGTGAGGTTTGCGAGCACAGGCACGTCGGCCGCCCGAGTGAACGCGCGGTAGTCGTCGAGCGTGTAGAGCGCTTCCGCGAAGATCATGTCAGCGCCCGCCTCGACGTAGGCGGCTACGCGGTCGAGCGCCGCCTGCTTGCCCTCGCTCGCGTACGCGTCCGTGCGTGCCATGACGACGAACTCTGCGTCGCGGCGCGCGTCGACGGCAGCTTTCAACCGATCGCACATCTCCTCCGTCGACACCGTCGCTTTGTTCGGCCGGTGGCCGCAGCGCTTGGCCTGCTCTTGGTCCTCGATATGCAGTGCGGCGACGCCCGCGCGCTCCATCTCGCGCACGGTGCGCGCGATGTTGAATGCGCTCCCCCAACCGGTATCCACGTCCACGAGCAGCGGCAGCTCCGTGACGGCAGTGATGCGGCGCGTATCCTCGGTCACGTCCGCGAGCGCCGTGACGCCGAGATCCGGCAGCCCGAACGACGCATTCGCAACACCCGCGCCCGAGAGATACACGGCTTCGAAACCGGCTTGCTCGACGAGCAGAGCGCAGTACGCGTTGATCGCGCCCGGAATCTGGAGCGGCGCGCGCTTCGCGACCGCCGTCCGAAATTTCCGCCCCTGACTCACGACTTCACCCAGAGCGCCATGAAATCTGGAACCGGCAACGCCTCGAGCGCGGCCTGATCGGCGCACGCCGCCTCGATACGTGCAGAGCTCGACGCGTCGAAGCGGGTCGCGAGGCTCGCGCGAAACTTCTCCACCAGCTTCGGAATGCCTTCCTCACGGCGCCGACGATGCCCAATCGGATAGTCCACCGCGATCCGCTCGGTCTTGGAGCCGTCCGTGAAAGTAGATCTGGACCGAGTTGCCGATCGCCCGCTTGTCGGGGTCGAGGTACTCGCGGCTGAACGTCGCGTTCTCACTCACGGTCATCTTCGCGCGCAGCGCGTCGACGCGCGGATCGCGCGCGACATCGTCCTCGTAGTCGTCGGCCGTGAGCCGTCCGAAGATCAGGGGCACCGCGACCATGTACTGCAAGCAGTGGTCGCGGTCGGCGGGATTCGCGAGCGGCCCCGTCTTGTCGATGATGCGCACGCCGGCCTCCTGCGTCTCGATTCTGATCTCCGCGATTTCGTGCAGGCGCTTCGCAACGAGCGGGTGCAGCCGCAACGCTGCCTCGACAGCCGTCTGAGCGTGGAACTCCGCGGGGAACGAAATCTTGAACAGCACGTTCTCCATGACGTACGAGCTCAAACGACGCTCGAGCTCGATCGGCCGGCCTTTGAACAGCACGTCTTGGAAACCCCAGTTCTTGGCGGTGAGCGCCGACGGATAGCCCATCTCGCCGCGCAGCGCCGTGAGCGCGTGACGCACTGCCCGGCTCGTCGCGTCGCCGGCGGCCCAGCTCTTGCGCGAGCCCGTGTTCGGTGCGTGCCGGTAGGCGCGCAAAGCGCCGCCGTCGAGCCATGCGTTCGAGACCGCGTCGATGACCTGCTCGCGCGTGCCGCCGAGCATCTGCGTCGCAACGGCAGTGCTCGCGATGCGCACGAGCAGCACGTGATCGAGCCCGACGCGGTTGAAGCTGTGATTCAGCGCGAGCACACCTTGGATCTCGTGCGCCTTGATCATCGCGGTGAGCACTTCGCGCATCGGCAGCGGTGCGCGCCGCGCGGCGACGTTGCTGCGGCTCTGGTAGTCCGCGACCGCGAGAATCGCACCGAGATTGTCGGACGGATGGCCCCACTCGGCCGCGAGCCAGGTATCGTTGAAGTCGAGCCAACGGATCAGCGTTCCGATGTTGAATGCCGCCGTCACGGGGTCGAGCTCGAACGCCGTACCCGGCACACGCGCGCCGCCGCTCAAGCTCGCGCCGGGCACGACCGGGCCGAGCAGCTTCGTGCACGCGGGGTAGCCGAGCGCGAGGATGCCGCACCCGAGCGTGTCCATCAGGCAGTAGCGCGCGATCCTGCGCGCCTCTGCGCCGTCCGCGCGGTATTCGAGGACGTAGTCCGCGATCTCCGTGAGCAGGCGATCGGGCGCGGGTCGTTCGGCGTTGCGGTGAATCGAGGACATGCTAAGTTGCAGACGTGTGCGTGCGGCGCAGTATATAAGGATGCCGAGCCGCGCGGTGCCCTCGAGCGGGCGCCGAGCACGCCACGGACGACTTCATGCTGAGCTACCTACACGGTTACCACGCGGGCAATCACGCCGACGTTCTGAAGCACGTCGTGCTCGTTGCTCTGCTCGCCCAGCTCGCGGCCAAGGACAAGCCGCTGCGCTTCATCGATACGCACGCGGGTGCCGGCGGCTACGACCTGCGCTCGTCCGCGGCCCAGAAGAATCGCGAGTACCGCGGCGGCATCGGTCGGATTTGGAACGCGACCGACGCACCGCCGGCAGTCGCGCGCTGGCTCGAGCTCGCGCGCCGCTATGGCGACGGCACGGACAAGCTCGTCCGCTATCCGGGCTCGCCGTGGTTCGCGCGCGAGGTCTTGCGGCCGGTCGACAGCCTGTACCTGTTCGAGCTGCACCCCACGGAGCACCGCATGCTCGAGCAGAAGCTCGGCGCGGATCGGCGCGTCACGGTGCTTCGCCAGAACGGCCTCGAAGGCTGCATCGGCCTCGTCCCGCCGCCCGAACGACGCGGCGTCGTGCTGATCGATCCGTCGTACGAGTTGAGGGACGAGCACAGCGACGTGCTCGAGGCGCTCGTCAAAGCGCACCGGCGGTTCGCCACCGGCACGTACGTAATCTGGTACCCCGTGCTCGAGCGGCGTTGGGTACAGCGGCTCGAGCGAGCCGTGCGCGCGACCGGCGTCGAGCGGTTAGCGCTCTACGAGCTCTGCGTATCGCCCGACGGATCCGCGCGCGGTCTCACGGGTAGCGGCATGCTCGTCGTGAACCCGCCATGGAAGCTCGGCGAGGAGCTGGCCGACGCGCTACCGTGGCTCGCGCGCGAGCTCGGCGTCGACGGCCGCGGCTCGTTTCGCATCGATTGACCGTTCGCCCCGAGCTCGGCGTCTTCGGCGAGCTCGTCAGTGCTGCGACGCGTCGATGGTCTGGTACACCGCACGCTCGAACGCATCGTAGACCGCGAGCGCCTTGGCGTCGGCGAACGGCAGATACTGCATCATGATCACGCCAGCAATGCCGCGGGTCGGATCGATCCAGTAGTACGTGTTGTTGATGCCGCCCCAGCTCAAGCTCCCGGCAGACCGTTTGCCGGGCACCTGATCGACGGTGATGAGGAAGCCGAGCCCCCACTTGTCTCGGCCGTCGGCGATGAACGTGAAGTCGGCGCTGCGCGGCAGCGCGGCCTTCAGCGCGGGCACCGACACTGTGCCGATGGCGTTCCGCCCCATCGACGCCACGGTGTCCGGCTTGAGCACGCGCACACCGTCGAGCGTGCCGTCATTGAGCAGCATGCGCACGAAGCGCCCATAGTCGTCCGCCGTCGAGGTCAATCCGCCGCCGCCGATGGGCATCGGAACGGTGAGCGCCGGCTGCGGCGACTGCAGGACGATCTTGCCGTCCATCCGCTCGCCGTCGCGCTGCTGCGCGGCGACGACGCGCGCCGCCTTCGCCTCCGGGATGTTGTAGGACGTGTCGGTCATCTTCAGCGGCCCGAGGATGTGGCGCAGGAAATAGTCCTCGAGCTTCTCCCCGGAGATCTTCTCGACGAGCCGCCCGACGATGTCCGTGCTGGTGCCGTAGTGCCAGCGCTCGCCCGGCTCGAAGAGCAGCGGGCCGTCCGCGTAGGTCTCGCCGGGACGCGGCTTGAAGTCGCGCAAGGTCGCGCTCGTGAACGGATAACCGAGCCCCGAGGTGTGGGTGAGAACGTGCCGCACCGTCATCGGCCGCGTCGACGGCCGAAGCCGGTATTCGCCGGTGGCGGCGTCGAACGATTCGAACACCGGCAGCTGCTTCATCTCGGGTAGATACTTGTCGACCGGATCCTCGAGACCAAGCTTGCCTTGCTCGACGAGCTGCATGAGCGCGAGCGAGGTGACCGCCTTGGTCATCGAAGCGATGCGGAACATCGAGTCGACGGCCATCGGCCGTTTGCTCGTGACGTCGGCGACTCCGAAGGCGCCGCGATACAGGACGCCCTCGTGATTGGCGACCAGCGCGACGACGCCGGGCACGTCGCCATGCTCCACGGCGGCGCGCAGCGCATCGTCGATTCGCGCGATCGATGGTTGCGCATTGGCTGCCCCGATGAATCCCGCGACCAAGGTCGCGATGACGAATGCGACTGCGGTGTACTTGCGCTTCATGGATCGTCCCCCGTGCTCTACGCGGCTGTCTTTGTCGCCGTTAGCCTAGCCGCAAGTTATCCGAACTGGTAGGCGAGATCTCGCATGGAACGATGCCATCGTGATTCTTAGCGTTGGAGAACCTTGCGCGCTGCCTCGGGGTCGCACGCTACGCCCGAAGGCGCCAGGTCGGGCCGGTATTCCCACTGGACACTGCAGCGAGGCCGGTGCAGTCAGCGCCGCGGGATCTTCGAGCGTCACGTCGTAGCGGAGGTGGCGCCGGTCTTCCGCGAGCGTGAACCGCTCCACGAGGTGTTTATTCGGACCCGAGGGCACGCCGATCATGACGCCTACGGCGTGCGGCTCGAACGCGACGGTGTCGACGATCAACGTCTGCCCTTCCCACCGCCCGATCGAATGTCCCGCCAACGACGGCGCGACATCGGCCGGATGCGACGTCTGATCGAGGTGAACGACTCGCGCAAGGTTCTGGCCTTGCGCCTCGAAGCGCATCACGACGCTCGAGTCGGCGATCTCTATTTCGCGGAGGTCCGGGAAAAACGAGAGCACTGGCGGCGGATAGTCCGCGCAAATCCCAAGCACGGCGCTCGGCTCGGTGAACGCCGTGGCCAAGCTCGCGCGTCCTGCGGCGGTGAAGGGCCAGTTGCGTGCGGTGCCGAACGCCGTTTGGAAATCCGTGAGCGCCGGCGCCCAACGGCCGGCGAGTCCTTGCGCCTCGACGACGCTCGACGGGGCGACTTGGAAGCCTGCGTCCGTATTGAGCGGTAGCAGCGCACCATCGCTCGTTCTGACGTCCAGACCGACAGCTCTGGCCGCCGGACCGCTTCGACCAGGGTGTGCACGGACCACGACGTGCGAGCCTTTCGCGATGGCATCTTGGCGAAGCCCCATTGCTCTCGCCTCGGAAACCGACATCACCTCGATCTCATGAAGCAGCGTCGCGCCGTCTGCGCCCTTGGTCTCCACCGTCATGGAAATATGCGGGTTTCGCCACTCGAGCTTCGCAACGGTTCCGTCGAAGACGACCTCCGTCGTCATGTCGTAGAGCGCTCGGCTGTGATGCGCGTGCGCGGTCGCCGCCACGCAGACAAGGCAGACGCCGGCAGACAGCCACGTTTCCGTGGGACATCGGTTTCACCTCTGCGAATGCCACCCTTGAAGCCCGCTGCAACCGGTGGGTGTCGAGCCGTGTTAAGCGCGAGTCACTTCGCCGGCGGCAGCGACGAGAGGTACGCCGACAGGTTCAAGATGTCGTCCGGCGTGAGGCTCGCGACGACCGGCGCCATCAACGGCGACCAGAGCCCGTGCCGCGTGCCCTGCTTGAAGTCCGCCAGCTGCCGCGCGAGGTAGCTCGGGCTGCGCCCGCGCAGCGTCGGCACCACCGCGAGCCCATCGAGACTCTCGCCGTGGCACACGCCGCACTTCGTCGTCTTGCTGCCGTTCGCGAGCGCTTCGCCCTTCTTGATCGAGCCCGGCGGCACATACGCCGTGAAGCCCGAGCGCGGATTGCGCAGCTTCTCGGTGTATTCGGTGTTCTTCGGTGTCTCGATGATCCGATTGCCGATCGGCTCCATGCCGGCCTCGGCGCCCTCGAGCCTGAGCCACATGCCGCCCGCCGGCCGTGTCTTCGGAACCGTGGCAGCCTCGACGACCTCGATCCACGGCGTCCACTTGATCGACGAGAAGTACTCCGCCGACTGCTCAATCTCTTCGTCCGTCATCGCGACCGCGAAACCCGCCATGATCGGCGTGTTCGGCTTCAGCGGCTCCGCGCTCAGCCGCACACCGTGCTTGAAGTCGTAGAGCTGTTGGACGAAGTACTCTTTGTTCAGGCCCGCGACACCCGCGTTCTCGGGACGGCCCTTACCGTTCGGGTAGTGGCAGAGACCGCACGCCCAGATGCCCGCGGCCTCGCGGCCCTTCGCGACGACCGGCGGCATGCTCGGGTGGTCGCCCGGGAACCAATCCGCGGGCCCCATGCGGTTGCGAACCTGGTCGAGCGTGAACGTCTTGTCGCTGCCCGGCAGCGTGAGCTTCGTGCCGTCGTCGACGGCCGCCGCGGGCGCGGGCCCCGGCGTAATCGCATACGCCCACGCGAGGTCTTTCGCGATCTGCGGCGAAGCGGCGGCCGCCGCCGGCGCCTGCGGCGAAGTCGACTGCGAGTAGCTCGACACCGGAACGGCTCCGGCGAGCACTGCGAGCAAAGAAACCCACGAACCCTTCGTTGTTTTCATGGTTGGATTCCGAACGTCCCCCGAGGCACGCCGATTCTGGACCCGGCGCGCGAACGAGCGCAAGCCGAACCGCTCAGATCGCCGGCAGCTTGAAGCCCGATTTCTGGACGACGTAATCGCGCGACTCGTACACGAGCTTCTTCACGCGCGCGAGGTCCACGTCGAGCAGCTTGCCGCCGCGTTTCTTGGCCTTGCCCGCGATGAACACCGAGTCGACGTTCGACGCATCCATGCCGCGCACCACGACGCCCACGGGATCGTTGATCGGCATCACGTTCACGCGGTCGGTCGCGAGCATGATGATGTCGGCTTCCTTGCCGGGCCGCAGCGAGCCGACCTTGTGGTCGAGGCCGTTCGCGATCGCGCCTTCGATCGTCGCGAACTCGAGCACGTCTTGGCTCGTCAGCACCGGCGGGAGGTTCTCCTCGCCGGCCAGGCGCCGCTCGTTGATGCCGGCGCGCTGCACCGTTACGACCGAGCGCATCTGCGCGAATAGATCGCCGCACATCGTCGTCTCGACGTCGACGCTCAAGCTCGGCCGGATGCCGAGGTCGAGGCAGCGCTGGATCGGCGGCGCGCCGTGACCCATCTGCATCTCGATCGGGCACGCGATCGACACGGTGCCGCCCGTATCGCGGATCATCTTGAGCTCGTCGTCGGACAGCGTGCAGCAGTGGATGTAAGTGGTGTCGTGCCCGAGCAGGTGCGCCTTGCCCATCTCGCCGAGCTTGCCGAGCTTGCCCGCCATACCGACGCCGACGTGCACGCTGATCCGCACGCCGACCTCGCGCGCGAGCGCCCAGTCGTGCTCTGCGACCTCGAACGTCGTGAACTCCGGCCCGCGCGGCGCGAGCGCGAGCGTCACGAGCTGATCGCGCGAAGAAAAATACTGCTTCGCGACACGCCGCACATCGTGCGGATGCTTGAGCTTGCTGTCGTGCCACCACGCGGCCAAGTCGAGATTCGGCGTTCCGTACGCGAACACGCAGCGGATGCCGCTCTCGTGCACGGCGCTGATCACCGCGTCGGTGTGCTCGGGCGTGTTCTGGATGTGGGACCAATCGAGCAGCGTCGTGATGCCCGCTTCGATCGCGCCGAGCGCGCTCACGAGGTTGCCAGCGTAGCCGTCCTGCGGACGGTAGGCAGGTGCGAGCACGCCCAAGATGTCGGTGAAGTATTCGTCGAGCAGCGCATCCGCGGCGATGTTGCGCAGGATGCCTTCCCAGATGTGGCGGTGAGTGTCGATGAATCCCGGCATTACGATCATCGCCGAAGCGTCGATGACCTCGGCCTCGCCGACTTGCAGGTCGGGACCGACCGCGACGATCTTCGTGCCGTCGATCAAGACGTCGGCGCGCCGGAAGTTGCCGATCTTCCGATCCATCGTGAGGACACAGCCGTTCTTGAGTATTTTTCTCTCGGTTGCCACAACTCTCCCCTCGATCGAAGCAGCACAGCGACCACACTCACGCGTGTTTCATCTTGCCCGAAATCGTTTGCAGCCGTTAGCGAAACTCGCGGACCGCGCTCGGGCCGCCGCTTGACGACGCACGGCTCAGGCTCATAATCGGCCGAACGTTCGTGTCGAAACGGCGACGCGAGCTTGCCCGGACAACGCACCCATGCAACAAGACGAAGATCAGCTCGCCGCGTTCGGCGAATTCGTCCGCGCGCAGCGCCGGCTCGCGCAGGTGTCGCAGCGCAACCTGGCGCGAATGTCGGGCGTATCGGACTCTTATCTCAGCCAAATCGAGCGCGGCAACTACCGACCGTCGCCGCAAGTCGTCAAAGCGCTCGCTCAGGCGTTCGGGCTCGAGCCGAAGCAGCTCTACACGATGCTCGGCTTCGGCGATGAGGACGAGAGCCCGGCGACGCCGAGCGTCGAGCAAGCGATCCAACTCGATCCGAAGCTCGACGCGGCTCAGAAGGAAGCGCTACTGCGCATCTATAAGTCGTTCGTCGCCGAGCCGTAAGCGCGTTGACACCGACGGCCACACTGCGCCACCCTCCCGGGTAGGCTCGCGGCTCGCACGGGCTCGGGCCTCCTTAGAAGATCGAAGGGGGGAGCGACGATGTCGAGCGACAAGACCAAAGACTTCCAGAGCCAGGCGCGCGAAATGTTACGCGCCCAGCAGGACGCGTTCCTCGCCGCGGTCAAAGCGTGGCGCGAGAACGTAACGAAAGGCGCGCCGCCGCCGGCTTGGCCGAAACCACCCGCGCTCGACACGCTGCCGAGCCCCACTGAGGTCGCGGAAGCATCGTACGCGTTCGCCGCCAAGCTCCTCGCCGACCAAAGCCGGTTCATGGAAGAGCTAGGCAAGGCGATCGGCAAGCCTGCGAAGAAGGGCTGACGCGAACGGCGTCACGTGCGTCCGGCCGGCCCTCGTGCGCGGACTTAAGGAGCTTTCCATGCAGGAACCGTCGCATCGCCCTTGGCTCGAGCTCTATCGCGACGTGCCCCCGACGATCGCGCCGAGCAGCGACACCGCGCTCGAGATGTTCCGCGCGACGGCGCGCCGCGATGGCGCAGCGCCGCTCGTGCACTACTTCGATCGAGCGCTGACGTTCGACGAATGCGACCGCATGTCGGACTCGCTAGCCGTCGCGCTGCAGGAACGTGGCGTGGAATTCGGCGATCGCATCGCGGTCTGGATGCAGAACATTCCGCAAGTACTGATCGCGATACTCGCGGCGTGGAAATGCGGCGCCGTCGTCGTCCCGTGCAATCCGATGCTGCGCGAGCGCGAGCTCGTGAAGATCCTGTCGGGCTCCGGTTGCCGCGTGCTGTTGTGCCAGGAAGATCTCTACGCGGAAGCGGGCCGAGCCGCAGTGCCGTCGACGGCCGTGCAGCACACAATCACCACCTCCCCGCTCGAGCTCTTGGATCCGGATGCGCCGCGGCCCGCCGTGCTCTCGGGCATGAGCCGATCGCGCGATGCGAACGTGCCCGACCTGTTCGAGCTCGTCCGTGCAAACCAAGGGCGAGAGCCCAAGCCCGTCGAGCTCACGGGTGACGACGTCGCCTTCCTGGTCTACACGTCGGGCACGACGGGCAACCCGAAGGGCGCGATGAACACGCACCGCAACGTCGTGTTCGCGACCTCCGTCTACGAGCGCTGGATCGGGCTCGGGCCAAGGGATGTAATCCTCGGCCTCGCGCCCCTGTTCCACGTCACGGGCTTGATCGGCCACGTGACGCTCGCGATGCTCACCGCGAGCCCACTCGTGCTGTTCTATCGTTTCGACGTCGACGAGGCCTGCCGCCTGGTTGCGGCGCACCGCGCGACGTTCACCGTGTCCGCCATCACGGCGTTCATCGCAATGCTGAACAGCGACGCAATGGCGAAGCACGATCTCTCCTCGCTCAAGAAGATCTACACGGGCGGCGCACCGACGCCGCCGACAGTGCTCACCGATTGGTATGCGCGCACCGGCGTGCGAATCCAACCGATGTACGGCCTCACGGAGGCCACGTCGCCGACTCACATGACGCCGTTCGGCGCGATACCCCCGATCGATCCGCACACGGGCGCCATGGCCGTCGGCGTGCCGGTGTTCAACACGTACGTAAAGGTCGTGACCGACGCGGGCCACGACGCGCTACCGGGCGAGATCGGCGAGTTCGTGATCGCGGGCCCGCAAATCGTTCCGGGCTATTGGCAGAAGCCCGAAGAGACCTCTAAATCGCTGAGCGCCGCGGGCTTGAAGACCGGCGACGTCGGTTTCATGGACGAGCGCGGCTGGTTTTATCTCGTTGATCGCTCGAAGGACATGATCGTCGCGTCGGGCTTCAAGGTGTGGCCGCGAGAGGTCGAAGAGGTGTTGTATCAGCACCCTGCCGTGCGCGAGTGCGCAGTGGTCGGCATCCCGGACCCGTACCGCGGCGAGACCATCAAGGCCGTCATCAGCCTGAAGCCCGGGCAGACCGTGACTGCCGACGAGATCCGCGCGTTCGCTCGTGAGCGCATGGCTGCGTACAAGTATCCACGCGTCGTCGAGATCATGGACGAGCTGCCGAAGACGACGAGCGGCAAGATCATGCGCCGGCTCTTGCATGCGACGGTGCGCGCGAGCGCGATTCCCGTGCAAGCGGAGATCGGCGACGTGTCGTACCCGCAGCTGCGCGCGGCCGTCGAAGCACGCGCGGTGCTCGAAGCCGGAGCCACATGGTTGCGCCTCAGCCGTAGCCGCATACCGCTGTCGACGTCGGCGGCACTCTACGAGCGGCTGCGCCTCATGCTCGCCCAGCTTGGCGACGGCGCCGTGTTCCTCGACCGCAACGCGTTCTTCGCTGCGAACGAGGCTTATCACGCCGCCGTGATCGATCTCGCGGAGAATGAGCACCTGTCGACGGGATTCCGGCGGCTGCGCCTGCGCGACTTGTTCGCCGCGGCGCTCAAAGACACGCCGGTGGCCGCCGAGCACGTCGTCTATTTCCACGAGTACTTGACGGACTCGCTGGCGGCAGGCGACGCAGCGGGCGCGCTCAAAGCGATCCTATCGTGGGGCAAGCAGTCAACCACCGGCGTACGCCGCGCGCTTGCCGGCGACGAGACGACGCTGCGCGACGAGCTGCGCCCCGGCGGCATCGTCGAGGACCTGTCGCTCGCGGTCGCGAAGGAGCAGGAAAGCCTCGCGAGCGACGTCGACGCGCTCGTGCTCGCGCTCGATGCGCGCGCGGCGCTCGAGATCGGCATCACGCAATCGCTCGGCTCAGCGCTCATGATCGAGGCGGAGCGCGATGCGCTCGTCGCGCGCCTGCGCGCCTTCACCCCCCTCGTGCGCGGCGCGTCGCCGGCGCACGTCGCGCGCTACATCCGCGCCGACGACGCGTTCCACAGGATCTTCCTGAGCCTGCTGCGCAATCCGTGGTTATTCGACGTCTATAACGCGATGGACGTACCGGAGCTCATGCGCCGAGTGCTCGTCGTCGCACCGCCGACGATCCGCGAGGTGTTCGACGATCACAAAGGGCTCACGAACGCGTTGCGCACCGGCAGCGCGGACGCAACGAGCGCAGCGATCACGGAGCACGCGAATCGCGTGCGTTCCGCCCTCGCCGCTCTCCTCGCCGACGCGATGAAAGAGCCGTCACCGGGCTCTGCCAAGCACGTGGCGTAGCCCGGGCGGCCGGGCGGCGTGCCCGGCGGCAGACCAACCTAGCGGCGTGAAAACGGGCGCCTCGACAGCCCTCGAATCGGATACGCCGCTGCCGACTGCGTTGCTCACTACGCAAGCGCTTGACATGCGGCGCGACTGCGTTGCATACTACGCACACGTTCTGAAGCACCACCCCAACCCCAAAGGATCCCCAACCATGGCTAGTTATGTGAAATCAGCCGCCGAAGCCGGCGACAAGTACCTGACCTCCCTCAGCGAGTTCCAGGACAACTTCTTGAAGGCCGTGACGACCGGCGCCGAGCGCATCAAGACTGCGAGCGGTACGCCCGCGTTCGAGTTCCCGGTTCCGACTGCGGCAGACGTCGCGGAAGCGAACTTCGCGTTCGCGCAGAAGCTCCTGAAGCAGCAGAAGACCTTCATCGAGAAGCTGCTCGCGACGGCGACGCCCGCGACCAAATAGTCTCAAGCTCGTTCGAAACGGCGGCCGCGGCTTTCTCCCCCCAACCGCGGCCGCCGTACCTGTCCCGCGCCGCGCCGACTGAGTACCATACTTCGCACCGGAGCGTGCCGCCGCATACGCTCGCACGCGAACGATAAGGAAGCTTGAGGCCGTGGCCGAAGAAAAACCCGCCCCAGAGCCCACGGTCGTCGAGAGCTGGCTCACCGAGCAGCAGCAGTGGCAGCGCACCATCCTCACGTATCTCGACTCCATGGCGAAGAACGACGACTTCCTCGTTCACCTCGGCAACGCGATGCGCGGATCGCTGCTCGCCGGCAAGGCCTATCCCGCTGCGGCCGCGCCCGGCGACGCCGCTCCACAGACGCCGGCCGACGACCGCCTCGACCAAGTGCTATTCGCGCTCCACAAGATCGAGGGACAGATCCAGGATTTGCAGATGTCGGTCGAAGAGTTGCGAGGGGGCGCCAAGAAGAAACGCAAAGACAAGTCGGGGAAGCGCAAAGGCGACAAGTGAGCGACGCTCCCCCGGAGCGCGAGCGTGAGCTCGAAGCCCTGCTCGCGCTGTCGCGCCGCGGGCGCGCGAAGCTCGAGCGCCTGCACACGATACTGACCTCGCCCGGCCATTACGGTAAGGGCGCGACGCCGGCGATCGTCGTGTATCGCGAGAACAAGCTGCGGCTGCTGCGATTGCTCGATGAGAACGGCGAGCCGCGCACGGGCCCGCCCGTTCTGTTCGTGCCGGCGCCCGTGAGCCGCTACTTCATCATCGATCTGTTGCCGGGCCGTTCGTTTGCGGGCCACGTCGCGGCCGCCGGCTTCGACGTCTACATCGCGGACTTCGGCACTCCGACACGCGAGGATCGCTTCGCGGATCTCGAGTACTACGTCGACGGATTGATCCGGCGCTGCGTGCGCACTGTGTCGACTCTGACCGGCGAGCCGAGGGTGAACATCGTCGGCTACTGCCTCGGCGGTACGTTGTCGCTGCTCTACTCGGCGCTGTATCCGGACACCGTCCGGCGGCTGATTCTGCTCACGACCACCGTCGACGGTGACGTCGAGGGCGGCATCGCGTGGGTGGCGCACAAGATGGGCTTGGCCGGCGAGTCGTACGACGAACCGCGGCTCGTCCCCGCCGTCGAGGTGAAGAGCTGGTTCGAGATGCTTGCACCGGGCTCGAACAGCCTAACGGGCCGCGTCAACGATCTCTGGGAACGGCTCGACGACGAACCGGAGCGCCTGCGCGACGTGCGCACGATGTCCACCTGGGTCGACGACGTCGTGCCCGCACCGGGGCGCCTGCTCGCCGAACTGTATCGAAAGTTCGGGCCGGGCCGAAATACCTTGATGAAAGGCACAGCGACACTCGGCAACCGTGCGCTAGACTTCTCGGCCGTATCGATGCCCGTGATGGCCGTGTCAGCCGAGAAGGACACGATCTCGCCGCCGGCGGGCGTCGACGCGATCAAGCAGATCGTGCCGCACGCAGAGGTGGTTCGATTGGCAGGCGGGCACGTCGGCATCGTCGCCGGCCGCGCGGCAGCGGCGCTCTGGAAACGCACTGTCGATTTCTTGAAGGGGTCGGACGATGAATCATGACTACATCGCGTGGCGCGGCGAGCGCATCTGCGTCAGCGAAAGCGGCGAAGGCGAGCCGCTGTTCTTTGTGCCCGGGCTCGGCAACAACGCCGACATGTGGGCACCGTTCATGGAGCAATTCCCGAACCGGCGGCTGATCACGTTCGACGCGCCCGGCACGGGGCGATCGACCACGCCGCTGTACCCGGTTTCGGTCGTCTCGCTCGCCGCGCTCGCGGTCGCCGTGCTCGATTCGCGCGACGTGGCTTGCACCGACGTCATCGGTTTGTCGTACGGGGGCGCCGTCGCGCAACAACTCGCCTACGACTATCCCGCGCGGGTGCGCCGGCTCGTGCTCGCAGCCACGACGTGCGGCGTCGGCTCGATCTGGGGCTCGCTCGCCGCGATGGCTGCGCTCGCGACTCCGTTCCGTTTCTATTCGCGCAGCTTTTTCGAGCGAGTTGCGCCGGACGTGTATGGCGGCCGCACGCGGCGCGACGCCGCGCTGCGCCACCGCAACGCGGAAGCGCGCTACCGGCTGCCTCCGTCGGCTTACGGCTACGCGATGCAGCTCGTGGGCGGTATGACCTGGTCGAGCTGGCCATTTCTCGAACACATTCCGCACGAGACGCTCGTAATCTGCGGCGACGACGATCCGCTGATCCCGGTCGCGAACGCGCGGATGCTCGCGAAGCGCATCCCGAATGCACGCCTCGAAATCGTCGAGGACGCTGGGCACTTGTTCCTCTGGGACGACGCGGAGAACGCGGCGCAGAGGATTCAGCGCTTCGTCGCCTAGCTCTCTCTCGCAAGCGCCGCCGGAACCGCCTTCGGTCGACTTCATCGACGCAGCGGTCGCTGCGGGCCTGCGCCCGACTCTATATCGTAATATTCGACGACTTACGCCTTGATTTCGTCTTATCTCGTCTAATATGACGAGTCTATCCACGAACGCTCGGTGTATAATTCGCACTATATTACGATTTATACGATATTGGTCTCCTATTTCGCCGTAAAGGACGACTTATGAAGATCGACGCGCAGCTCACCGACACAGCCATCCTCCGCGAAATCGGAGTGCGGCTTGCACGCCAGCGGATCGAGGCTGGGCACACCCAAGCCGCACTCGCCGAGCAAGCGGGCATCGCGAAGCGCACGCTGGAGCGCATCGAAGCCGGGCGCGGCGCGGAGCTCGTGACGCTGATCCGCGTCTTGCGCGCACTCGAGCTCAGCGATGGTCTCGATAGCCTGATTCGCGAGCCGCCGCGAAGCCCCATCGCGTTACTCGAGCAACGAGGCAAGCAGCGCCGGCGCGCCGCCCGCCCACGCTCAAAACCGTCTGCGGCGGCCAACAAGCCTTGGACTTGGCGCGAGTAACGCGTGACTACGCTCGCCGAGGTCCGGATGTGGGGCCGCACGATCGGGGCCGTGTCCCTCGAAGACGGCGAGCACATCGCAGCGTTCGAGTACGACCGCGCCTTTGCGAGCAGCGGCATCGAGGTCTCGCCGCTCACCCTGCCCCTCTCGGCGCGCATCCATTCGTTTCCGGGACTGCCGCGCGAATCGTTCCATGGTCTGCCCGGCTTGCTCGCGGACTCGTTACCCGACCGCTTCGGTCAAGCACTGATCGACGCGTGGCTCGCGGTGGAGGGCCGCACGCCCGACAGCTTCAACGCCGTCGAGCGGCTCTGCTACGTAGGCGCACGCGGCATGGGCGCGCTCGAATTTGCACCAGCCCTCGGCTCGCACTCACGCCGCTCGACGAAGCTTCGCGTCGACGCGCTCGTAGAGCTGGCCTCGCAGGCTCTCATGAGCCGCACCACGCTCAGCGCGTCGTTTGCCGACGCGCGCAAGAGCGCAGCGCTTCAGCAAATACTGCATGTCGGAACCTCCGCGGGCGGCGCCCGCGCGAAGGCGATCATCGCGTGGAATCCGGACACCCACGAGGTGCGCTCCGGTCAGGTCAAGGCTCCACGCGGTTTCGGGTATTGGCTCCTCAAGTTCGACGGCGTGCGCGGCAACAAGGACAAGGAGCTCGACGACCCGCAAGGCTACACGGCGATCGAATATGCGTACTCGCTGATGGCGAAGGACGCAGGGCTCACGATGACCGAATGCCGCTTGCTCGAGGAAGGCGGCCGGCGCCATTTCATGACGCGCCGCTTCGATCGAACGGAGGATGGCGGCAAGCTGCACATGCAGTCCTTAGCGGCGCTCGCGCACCTCGATTACAACGCATCGGGCGCCCACTCGTACGAACAAGCCTTCGATGTGATCCGGCGGCTCGGGTTGCCGCTGACCGCCGTCGAGCAGCAATTCCGACGGATGGTTTTCAATCTGGTCGCGCGTAACCAAGACGATCACGTGAAGAACATCGCGTTCCTCATGGACAAAGCCGGCGCGTGGTCGCTCGCGCCGGCGTTCGACGTGACGTTCAACTTCAACCCGACGGGCGTGTGGACCGCACGCCATCAGATGACCGTGAACGGCAAGCAAGACGCGTTCACCCTAGAGGACATCCGCGCGGCTGCGAAGGTGGCGGGCTTGAAGCGCGGCAAGGCAGAAACGATCGTCGACGAAGTCACCGCGGTCGTGAAGAACTGGGGAAGCTATGCTGCGCGCGCCGGAGTGTCGCCCCAGTGGCACGATCACGTCCAGACGAATCTGCGGCTGACGCTTGCGAAGCGCGCGACTGCAGCCTAGCGGCAGTGAGATCAGCTGTCGAAACGGCGGGCCGCCGAGGAGATCTCGCCGTGGCGTCAATTCGTCGGCGCTGCGGTCTCGGTATTGAACGTGTCGCGCGTCATCCGCCACTCGCCGTTCGGCTGGCGCTGGTAGATGCGCAGGAACGTTCCTTTGACGGAGCGCGCTTCGCCGCCGTCACGCGGCGTCGCGGTCGTCGTGTAGCTGCCGCTCTGAAACGCGAGGTCAACCGAGACGACGGTCTCGGTCGGCGTCCACGTCTCGTCGAACGTGAACTGCTCGAACGCGCGGCCGTTCATCGCGTCATTCGCCGCCTTGCCGACGATCGGCGGGCGGCCCGGCGCGATCATCACGTGGTGCTCGGTCGTGAGGCTCGATAGCGTCGCGATGTCCTCGTCGTTGATCGAGCCCAAGTAACGCTCGTTGAACGCCGTGATCGCCCGGATGTCCTCCTCGACCGTAGGACGTTGCGACGTGGGTCCGCAGCCCGCGATTAGCGCGCCAACGGCAGCGGCGATGACGAAGGTCGTTCTCATTCGTGAATCCTCCGCGGACACCGTGCTCACCACGGCGCCGTCGTGCCGTCGTAGTTCAGAAAGCGGCCCGAGTCCTCGATCGTGACCTTGTCGATCGTCTCGATCATGTGCTGCACGCTGAACGGCATCTCGATCATGCCCTTGAAGCCCTCGAGATACGCCTGCCGCTCCGTCACGACTGCGCCCGGATGCAGCATCACGACCGTAACGCCTTCGGGCTTCTCCTTCGTCGCGACGAGCTGCATCGCACGATTCAGCGCGGCCTTGCTCGCGCGATAGAAAATCGCGCCCGAGCCCGCGAGCTGTTCCGTCAGAGACCCGTTCGTCGAGCTGATCGCAATGATCTTCTTCTGCGCGCTCGCCTTGACGTTGCCGAGCAGCGCCTCCGAGACCATCAGCGGCCCCTTGACGTTCACCGCCATGATCGTGTCGAGCAATTCGTAGTGCAGTTCGCCGAAGTTCTGCGTGCCCCAATCGCCGATGCAATCGTCGTCGCGACAGGCACTCCGGTCGTTGTAGACCCCGGCGTTGTTGATCAACAAGTCGATCGGCACGTCCTTTCAGCTTCGCCGCGAGCGCGCTTACGTCGTCGGCGTTCGTCACGTCGAGGTGCTCGACGCGCACCTTGTCGAACTTGGCGGTGATTGCGGCGAGCGACTCGGGCACGCCCGAACGGCGGTGCGTCGCGATCACGGTCCACCCCTTGGCCGCGTATTGCTTCGCGAACTCGAGACCGAGGCCCGAGTTCGCTCCGGTGATGAGCACCGTAGCCGCGGACGACGGATACGGAGCCACCGCGAGCGCGATGAGCAACGGAACGGCGAGCGCTGCGATCGCTCGCGACACGCGATTTCCGTAGTTACTTTTCACGATCACCCCCTGCACCATCGTGAGCGCGTTCGAGCTCGTGCGAACGGCTGAATGCGCGCCCACCCAGTGTCGAGTCTGCCGGATGCCCGCGCGCTAACCAAGGTGAGTATTCGTACTAGGCAACGCGGCCGCCTCGGCGTTGCCGCCTAGCTCGTCAGCGTGTAGTTGAGCAGCCAGACGAGCAGCAGCACGAGCGGCACGTGCACGACGAATTGCAGCATCGAGTAGCCGACGATATCGCGCGGCTTGAGGCCAAGGATGCCGACGAGCGGCAACATCCAGAACGGGTGGATCAGATTCGCGAGCGCCTCGGTCGCGTTGTAGGTCTGCACGACCCAGCCCATGTGCACGCCGAGTGACTTGCCGGCCTCGAGCAGGTACGGCGCCTCGATGAGCCACTTGCCGCCCGCGGACGGAATGAACAGCCCGAGGAACGCCGAGTAGATCCCCACCATCACGGGGAACGTGTGCTGCGTCGAGACCGAGACGAAGAAGTCCGATATCTCAGTGGCGAGCCCCGACTCCGTGAGCATCCGCACGATGCCGGCATACATCGGATACTGGATCAGCACGCCGCCGACCGGCGTGACGGACGCCGCGATCGCCTGCACGAACGACTTCGGCCGCCAGTGCAGCAGCATGCCGACCATCAGGAACAGGAATACGTAGTGATTGAGATCGAGCACGACCCCTAAGCCCTTGTCGCGGATCTCGAGCCCGAGGTAGCCGAACCCGAGCACGCACGCGACGATCGTGAGCAGTGGGCTGTACTCGAGCCACTCGCCCGGCGTCTGGCGCTTGCCGATGTCGTTCGTCGCGGGCGAGTACGCGACGCCCATGTCTGCCATCGTGCGAGCGTGCCCGGCGCTCGGCGCCGAGAAGAACGAGACGCACATCGACACGCCGATCAGCGCAGCCGCCACGGCCAGGCTCTGCCAGAGACCGATCGTCTGACTCAACGGGATGACGCCGCTGATGTTCTCGATCGCGTCCGGCAGCGACGCCGGTGCGGCCATGATCAGCGCGGCGGACGAGGACAACCCGAGCGCCCAGACGCTGCCGACGCCGAGGTACGCGGCCGCGCCGATCGCGCGGTAATCGGCGCCCTTCACGCGGTGCGCGACCTCGCGCGCGAGCAGCGCGCTGAAGATCAAGCTGAAGCTCCACGATATCAGCGATGCGAGCATCGAGAACAAGCCGACGTACGCCGCCGCCCCCCTGGCGGTTTGCGGGATCGCCGCGAGCTTGCGGATCACGCCGTAAACCGGCGGCGACGTAGCCACCGCGTAGCCCGTGATCACGATCATCGACATCTGGATCGTGAACGCGACGAGGTCCCAGAATCCGGAGCCGAACCGCTGCGCCGTCTGCAGCACCGAGCTGCCCGGCGAGCAGGCAAGCGACGAACACGATGGCGACGGCCGCGAGCGCCAGCACGAACGCGTCGGGGAACCACTTCTCGAACCACTCGGAAAGCCTGAGACCGATGCGCGCGAGCATCGAGTTGTCGGCGGGATTGTGCTGTGCCGGCATCGGGCGGCGAATATAGCAGATGCGGCGCGCGGCGCCTCAGCGCGGCGCGGCGAGCTCGATGATCCGCTTCTCGACCGTGGACCACGCGGCGGCGAACGGCGCGACGACATCGAAATGCCCCGCACGCGGGATCACGTCGAGAGCAACGTCGCTTTTCGCTTGCGCACGGCGTTCGGCGTCCACGAATCGCCGGCCCTGTTCGAGCGGCACGATTGCGTCGTCCGCGCCGTGCACGAGCCGCACTGGAACTCCGAGCGGCACGAGCTCGAGCGGGCTCGCTTCGTCGTAACGCTCGCCGACGCTGCGCGCGAGCCCGCCCATGAGGCTAGGCACCACGGCGTTGCACGAGCCGCTGCCGAGCGCGTAGGTCCGCAGATCCGCGATCCCCGCGAGCGCGACGACACCGGCGACCGGCAGCGGATCCGCGACATAGAGATCGCTGCCCGCGGCGACCTTTGATCGGGCGGCGAGCCAGAGCGCGAGCTGCCCGCCGGCCGAATGGCCGACGACGACGACACGCGTGAGATCGAGACGGTGCTGAGGAGCGAGCACACGAAGGTGATCGAGCCCGCCCGCGACATCGCGGAACGTGCCGGGCCAGCCGCCGCCGTCGTTGCCCGATGCGCCGGTACTCGATCACCCACGTCGCGAGGCCGCGCTCCGTCAGCACCTCGGCCATGCGCTCCACGTGCCGGTAGTCGTAGTCCGCAAGCCAACAGCCGCCGTGCACGATCGCGGCGACTGCAAACGGCCCGTCGCCCGCGGGCACGCGGAGCACGCCGAACTGAAACGGCGATTCGGCGGCGTACTCGCTGCGCTCGCCGCGGGACGCCACCGCCTGCCGGGCCACTTGCTCGAAAGTTACTTCCGCCACGCCGTCCATCGCCCATGCGACCGCAAACACGGAACATAATCGCGCGCAAGCGCGCGCGAAAAGCCGCGTGCGCGCCGACCCCTCGCACCGTTGCTGACCCACCGCGGAAGCTTACCGCCGGCTACTGCGGGCCGCCTCGCTTTGTAAGCCGCGGGGCGCACTTGCACAAGTTTTCTTCGGTAGACAGCTAACTGGGCGGCAAGCTAACCTGCGCGGCCTATAATCACTACAACAACGTGCTTCGCTTGGGGGTCTGCTTGTGGGATTTCTGATCTGGCTTGAGGCGAGCCCGCTCGCCGACTGGGTCCGGATGTCGACGCTCGGCTATCCGATGATGATCACTCTGCATGCGTTCGGCATGGCGATCATGGTCGGGCTCGCGCTCTTGCTCGACATGCGGCTGCTCGGCAGATTCGCCGGAATCCCGTATCCCGCTCTCCAGCGCTTCCTCAGCCTCGCGTGGCTCGGTTTCGGCATCAATTTCGTCTCCGGATCGTGCCTGTTCGCCGCGCAGGCGACGTCGTACATCACCGACGTTATCTACATGTCGAAGATGGCGCTGGTAGTCCTCGGGGCGATTACGGCCGCCATTCTCCAAAACCAGGTCAATCACGACTCTGCGAAGTGGGATGTGGCGACACCTCCCGTAGCGGTGCGCTCGATGGCGGTCGTTTCCATGGTGTTCTGGGTGACTGCGATCATCCTGGGACGCTTGACGGCTTACCTCGATATAACCTTTGGCCAGCTGTTCGGCATTAGCTAGGTACGCAACATGGGTGACGCAATTCAAGACTGGATGGTGAGCACGTGGATCAACCACGTCGTGATCGGCTATGCCTGGAGCTGGCCGACGCTCGAGTCGGCGCACTTCCTCGCGCTGTGCCTACTGATGGGCTCGCTGCTGATCATGGACCTGCGCCTGATCGGCTTTCAGCGCATCATCCCACTGAACGCCGTGCACGCGCTGATGCCCGTCGCGATCGGATCGTTCGCGATCAACCTGATCTCCGGATTCGGGTTCCTGTTCGGCGATCCGCGCACCTACACCGCCAACTGGGCTTTCTGGGCGAAGATGATCTGCATCGTCCTCGCGGGTCTGAATTTCCTGGTTTACTACACGAAGGTCGAGCCTTCGCTGCTGCGCCTCGGCCCGAACGAGCCGACGCCGGCGCTTGCGAGAGCCGTCGGCGCTGCATCGCTGTTCTTCTGGTTCAGCGTGCTGTCGCTTGGCCGCTTGCTCCCGTACCTCGGCACGGGCGGCGGCTGAAGGACTGCAGCGCGCCTGCATCGGCGCCGTCAAACTCGAATCTTCGTGGTCGCCGTCCGGCGACTCGAATCACAGGCTCTCGATCCGACCCGTGCTGTCGCCGAACGAGTCTTGGTGCACGCCGTACATATCGAGAATGCTGAGCAGCAGGTTGCTCGTCGGCACCGTCCGGCTCGGGAATGCGAGATGGCGGTTGCCCTTGAGCTGACCCGACGCGCCGCCGATCAGCACGTGCGGCACGTCGTAGTGTAGGTGCTGATTCGAGTTGCCCATGTTCGATCCGTACAGCACGAGCGAATGGTCGAGCAGCGTGCCGTCGCCGTCGGGGATCGACTTCAACTTTTCGGCGAAGTACGCGATCGTCTTCACGTGATACTGGTTGAGACGTGCGTACTGCGCGACACGGCCCGGGTCCTCCGCGTGGTGCGAGCCGCCGTGGAAGCTGATGTCCGTGCCGCTATCGGGGTACACCCGACCCGTTAGGTCGCGCGCGTAAAGCAGCGTGCCCACGCGGCTGATGTCGCCCTGGAACGCCAGCGCGAGCAGGTCGAACTGCAGCCTGATGTGCTCGTCGAACGACTCCGGCACCCCGTACGGCATCGCAATCGCCGGAGCGTCGGTCGACGCCTTGGTCGCAATCTGCAGGCGCCGCTCGATCTCGCGGACATCCTCGAGGTATTGATCGAGCCGCACGCGGTCGGACGCGCCGAGCTTGCCTTCGAGAGTCGCGAGCGAGCTCGTGACCGAGTCGAGAATGCTGCGCTGCTGCACACGCCGCGCGGTCCGTTCCTCAGCCGTGCCGCCGTCGCCGAACAGGCGCTCGAACACGACCTGCGGGTTCACCTGCATCGGCAGCGCCCGCACCGGCGTCGCCCAGGAAATCGAGTTCGTGTAGACGCAGCTGTAGCCCTCTCCGCAGTTGCTCGCGTTAGCGCCCGGGTCCTCCACCGCGAGTTGCAGCGACGGCAGCAGCGTCTCCTGACCGATGTGCTGCGCGATGACCTGATCGAGGGTCGTGCCGCACTCGATGTCGGCGCCCGTCGTCTTGCGCGGCTTCGTGCCGCAGAGATACGCCGCGGCCACGAAGTGGTCCGCGCCCGTCACGCCGGGCGGATTCTCGGAAGACTTCGCCCAGAGCCCGCTCGTGATCACGACTTGGCTGCGGACCTTCTCGAGCGGCTTGTAGATGAACGGCATCTCGAAATTGCGCTCGCCGCTCGGAATCCAGTAACCCGGCGCGGCGCCATGCGGAACGAAGATTCCGGTAAACCGCGTCGGCGACAGCTGCGCCGCGCGCGCGACGGAGCCGACGGCCGGCAGCATCGACTCGAGCAGCGGCAGCGCGACGGTGGCGCCTACTCCGCGCAGGAACGTGCGCCGGTGCAACGTCTTGTTGGTAATGAAACCCATCGCCCTCTCCTCCTTAAGAAGGTGCTTCAGTCGCGCACCGCGGCCGTCACGGACGACGAGCCGGCGTCGCTTCTGGTTGGGGGATGCGGCCCCGACTTACTGTTCATCTGGAAAGGGTCGCTCTTTACGACCTCGAGGATCAGCGTGTCAAACCGGTAGTCGTCCATCTCCGCGTTGCGCACGATCTCGCGGACGATCGGCATGTCGTAGTACTCGACGCCCCGGCCCACCGCGTACGTGAGTAGCTTCTCCGTCACCGTTCGTGCGAATTGGTCCGAATAGCTCAGCAGGAAGTTCCTGCAGATCCGCCGGCCCGTTGATCTTGGTGCCGTCGTACATGACGCTCGACGCATCGATCACGTTCGCACCATCGGTCGTGCGCCACGTGCCGATGCCGTCGAATTGCTCGAGCGCGAAGCCGATCGGGTCCATCAGCGTGTGGCAACCCGCGCAAGCGGGGTCCGCGCGATGCCGCTCCATCTGCTCGCGCATCGACGGGATCGCCGCGTTGCCGGCCGCGTCGGCTTTTTGATCCTTGAGATCAGGCACGTCCGGCGGCGGCGGCGGCGGCGGAACCCCGAGCAGGTTCTGCAGCACCCAATAACCGCGAATCACGGGCGACGTGCGGATCGGCTGCGACGACGTCGCGAGCAGACTGCCCTTGCCGAGCAGCCCCCGGCGCGCGTCGAGCTCGGGGCCGAGCGTCACGCGCTGGAAGCGGCTGCCGTAGATGCCGGGAATGCCGTAGTGCTTCGCGAGGCGCTCGTTCACGAACGTGTAGTCGGCCGTGAGCAGCTCGGTGATCGGGCGGTTCTCGCGAATCAAGCTGTCGAACAGGAGCTCGGTCTCGCGGCGGAACGCCTGGCGCAGGTTATCGTCGAAGTCCGGGAACAACGACGCGACCGGAACGTGACCCTCGAGCGCGCGCAGGTTCAACCACTGGCCCGCGAAGTTCGCGGTGAGCGCTTCGGAACGAGGGTCCGCGATCATGCGGCGCACTTGCTTCTCGAGCACCGCGGCGTCCGCGAGCTTACCCTGCTCCGCGAGCGTCAACAGCTCGTCGTCCGGGATGCTGCTCCAGAGGAAGAACGACAGTCGCGACGCGAGCTCGAGATCGTTGATTCGGTAGTTCTCGTTTTCCGCGACGCCCGCAGGCTCCTCCTCGATTCGATAGATGAACTTCGGGTCGGCGAGCAGCCGCTCGACGGCCATCTCGATACCGTCCTCGAACTTTCCCGCGGCGCGACCCTGCTCGTAGAACGCGAGCAGCGTCTCCGTGTCCGCCGGCGTTTGCGTGCCGCGGAACGCTTGACGCGCGAGCGCGCCGAGAATCTTCTCCGCGCAAGGCCGCTCGTCGGCTGCGGACACGGGCGTGCAGCTCAAGATGTGACGGCGGCTCGGCGTGTCGCCCGCGCCTTTCACGTTGTACGGACCGTCGATCCGAACGCTGCCGATGTGCGGGTAGAACGTATAGCCCGGCAGCCCACCCGTCTCGATCGTGCTGCGCTCGAACGCGCGGTTCATGTCGAGGCCCGGCGCATAGTTCGTCGCGAGGAACGTGACGCCGACGTTGTGCGGGCCGGCAGCGACCGGCACTCGCACGTCGATCGTCTTGAGCTGCCCGCTAAACCCGCCGAATCCCCCGCGGTTCAGCTGGAACGCCTCGTCCCAATCGATGAGCTGCACGCGCTCGCCGTCGACCAGCACCTCGAGCTTCTCGCCGCGGACCTCACCGAATGGGCGAAAGTTACCCATATTGCCGAGGTTCACCGAATACACCTTGATGTTGTACTCGGCATCGGTTGGGAACTCGTGCTCGAAGACGAGACCGCCGCGCGTGCCGAACGGCAGGCCTTCGACGTGGTAGTTCTGCGTCGCGTCGGTGGCGACGCGGTACATCGTTTGGCTCGGCGCCGCGACGTCGCCGAGGGCGAGCCGGCTGATCTTGCTCGCGGCGCTCAGGTACGCCTCTAGCAGCGCAGGAGACAGCCCCAGCGTGCCGGCTTGATTGTCGAAGCCGCGGCTCGAATCGTCAGCCGGCAGGAACGCGCCGGAATCGATGTCGAGCGCCAGCAGATCGCGGATGGCGTTGCCGTACTCCGCGCGGTTCATGCGGTGCAGTCCGGGTGGCGGCAGGATCTCTGTCGGATCTCGATCGAGCTCGGTTTCGATCCAGCTCGCGAGGGTTTTGTAGGTGTCGTGCTCGGGGCGCGGATTGCCGGATGGCGGCATCATTCCCGCGCGCAGCTTGCGCACGACCTTCTCCCATTTCTCGGGATCGGCCGCGACCTTGTCGAGCTTCACCGGCTCGAGCGAGAGATCGGCGACTTGCTCAGCGTAGTTGTGGCAATCGAGGCAATAGCGGCTGATGGTCTGCTGGTGCGCGGCGACGACCTCCTCGCGCGACGGCTGGCACGCAGTCGCGAGCGTGGCGGCGGCGCCAAGCATTACGAGTCGTAGACCGTTGCTCTTCACGCACTTCCCTCTCGAGTGGTCTCGCTCTCAGGACTATAAACAACTAACGGCCGCAGGTCCCCGCTGGCAGCTCAAGAACTCTCGACGGCGCGCCAGCCGCGGCCGATTGCGCGGGGACAGAACTGCGCATTACCGCGGCGCGCTGCGCTCCCGGCGCTTGCGAAGCGCGTCGACGCTGCTCGGCTCAGGAAATCCTCGTCCTAGAGCTGCGTGCCGTCGGCAAGAAATAGCGTTTGCCAGTGAACGACGTTCGAGCCGTCGCGCGAAGGGTGGCCGACGATCGTCACGACGTCGCCCGGCTTGACCTCCTCGCCCGTCCAACCTTTGCGGAGCAGCGCCGAGCGCGAGCCGCCCTCCGCCATCCACTCCTGGTCCTTGCCGCCCGCACCTTTCACCGTGAGGTAGATGCGGGTATGCGGATTGCCGAGCGTGAACTTCGTGACGGAGCCCTCGACGGTGATTTCCTTGTCGAGCTGATAGTAGACCGCGGCGGAGTGATGAGCCTGCGCCGCGAGCGCAATGGAGGCTCCGGCGAGAGCGACGACGGTCGACAACGACTTCATGTTCGATGCGCGGCGTCCACGCGCTTCGATGATGCGTCCGGGGTTCCCTAGACGCGCTCAGCCATTCGCCGCGTGCAAGGCCTGGTACAAAGCGTCGAGGTTCGAGCGCAGCAACCGCGTGTAGCCGTCGGGCACGAGATGACCGTCCTCTACGATCCCACCGTCACCGAGGTCGAGCACGACGAGCTTCGCTCCGGCCGATGTGATCGCACCCTTGATCGCCTCCGACGGGTCCCACTGGTGCACGACTACCTTGATGCCGTGGTCCTTCAAATATTTCGAAAAACTCGAGACGTCTTCCGGCGTCCAGTTGATGTCCTGCTTCAGGAAGTAGCCATCGACGAAAATGCTCATGTCCGTGAGCAGATAAACGAGTCCGGGGCCGAGCCCGTAAACGGTGACATCGGGCAGCGCGGCTAGCTTCGCTTCATATTCACGCTTGATGTCGAGCACTTCGCGCTCGAACTTCGCGAGATTCGCGGCGATCCTAGGCGCATCCGCCGGCGCGAGGCGCATCAAGTCCTGTCCCACGATGTCGGAGGCGCGCGCAACGTTCGAAGCGCTGAGCCAGAAGTACAGCGACGGTACCGGCGCGGATTCGCCCTCGTGCTCCGTCCATGGCGCATCGGTCTCGGGCTCGAACGCGACGGACACGCCTTCGAGCGTATCCGAATAGGGCTTGGTTGCATCGATGTCGATCACGCGGATGTTCGCCGCGCGCGCCGCGACGAACAGCGGATCGTCCTGCCAAAGCTTACCGATCGTGATCACGGCCGAGGCGTGGGCGAACTGATCGGCGAGCTTCGGCGCCTGGAGCGTGAAGTAATTCTGCTGCGCATTCATGCGCCGGCCGTTCTCCGGCACGTTCTGCACGGTCACATGCGTGCCGGCCGCGAGCGCGGACGCGATCGAGTATGTCACCGGCAGCGCCGTGAGCACCGTCACGTTGCCCGCGGGCTCGTCGGCGGATGCTCCGCCCGCGGCGATGGCGAGACTCAAGGTGCCGAGCAGACCCAGACGTTTAGCGTACGACATGACTCACACCTCCGCTTCGCGGAATCGCGAGACAGTGATTCGAACGATCATCGTCAGAACGAAGATCGCAGTAGCCACCATGATGATTGCGCCGCCCGAAGGAACGGGCAGATCGAACTGCATCGGGATCATCACGCCCGCGATGCAGCTGATCGTGGAGATGATCATGCTGAGGAACACGAACCCGCGCATCGAGCGGATGAGATTCCTCGCGGCCGCAGCCGGGATCAGCAGCAGCGCCTCTACGAGCACCGCGCCCACGATCTTGAGGCACGCGACGGTGAGCAGCGTGATCATCAGCACGAAGACGTACTCGACGAGCTGCACCTTCACGCCCCGAACCTTCGCGAGGTTCGGGTTGAAGCTCGCGAGCACGAGCGGATTGAACAGCGGGATCGCCACGGCGATCACGGCCGCGGTCGTGACCAGCAGCACGTTCATGTCCGTGTCGCTCACGGTGAGCACCGAGCCGAACAGCACGGCCTCGAGGATGTGCGTGTTGACTCGCGCGGAAACGAACAACAGCAGCGAAGCGCCGACTGCGAGTGAGATCGATAGGAACACGCCGATCAGCGTGTCGGACGAGATCTGCGTGCGCCCCTTGGTGAACTGCAGCACGAGGCCGAACAGCACGCAGAAACCGAACATCGACACGTACGGCTCGGTGTACGACTCCCCTAACAGCACGCCGATCGCAACACCCGTCATCGCCGCATTGCCGATCGCCTGGGAGAAGAACGCCATCCGCTTCGTGACGACCATCGTTCCGACGCCGCCGAGCACCGGGCCGATGAACAACGCGCACAACAGCGCGTTGATGACGAAGCCATACTGGAACGACAGCGGCAGCTTGCCGTCGAACGCGAGTGCCATGAGGTAATCGCGGATCCACATGTACAGCTCGCTCATGCCGCACCCACCTTGGCCGCGCTCATGGGCTCGGCCGCCACCTGCAGCACTTGCGTGAACAGCACTTCCGCGTCGAAGTTCGCTAGCACCTCGCTCGGTGGGCCCGTGAACAGCACTGTGCGGTTGATGCACGTGACGTTGCGCGCAAGCGCACGCACTTGCGCGAGATCGTGCGCGATCCAGATCACGGTGACACCGGCGGCCGAGAGATCTTGGATCACCTGCACGAAGCGCTCCGCGCCGACCTCATCCATGCTCGTCATCGGCTCGTCGAGCACGAGCATCGCGGGCTCCGGGATCAACGCCTGCGCGAATAGAACGCGCTGGCGTTCGCCGCCCGACAAGCTGCCGAGCTTGCGTTTGTTCTTGCCGACCAGGCCCACGCGCTCGAGCGCCGCCTCGGCCCGCGGCCGGTTCGCTTTGCTGAGCCCGATGAACGCCGGACGCCGCTTCTGGCACACCATGGCCATGAAGTCGTCGACGGTGACCGGCAGCGTCTTGTCGAAATCGAGCGCTTGCGGCACGTAGCCGATCGTTCGAGTTTCGCCCCAGTCCACCGCGATCGTCCCGGTATGCGGCATCTGTCCGAGCAGGCTGCGGATCAACGACGTCTTGCCGCCGCCGTTCGGGCCGATCAGGCAATGGATCTCGCCCGCGGCGATCGAGAAGTTCACGTCGCGCAAGATTTGCGCGCCGCCGAGCGCGAGGTCGACGTGGTCGAACCGAATCGAAGGACCGCGCATGAGGGGCTTCAGTTGGCCTTCTTCTGTGCGACGTCGTGCATTGCCTGGACGAGCGTCTCGAGATTCAGACGCATTTCGCGCTCGTAGAGATCGGGCGAGTAATCGCCGTCGGACATGTGCGAGAAGGAATACATCTGCACGCCGGTGGCGTCCTTGATCGTATCGGCGAGCTTGCTCGCGAAGTACTTCTCGGCGAACAGCACCTGGACGTTGGCGGCCTTGATCCGGTCGATCGTCTCCGCGAGCTGGCGCGCGGTGGGCTCCACGCCGTGGCGCGGCTCGATGACGGCGGCCACCTGCAGCCCGAACTCCTGCATGAGATACCCGTAGCCCGCGTGCATGGTCGCGCAGCGGAAGCTCGCGACGTCGACGTCGGCGAGCTGTGCGCTGAACTGCGTCTTCATCGTGCGGATGCGCTGCGCGTAGGCGCGAGCGTTGTCGCGGTAGAACTTGGCGTTAGGCTTGTCGATCTCGCCGAGCTCCTTCGCGATCGTGAAGATCTGCTGGATCGCCGCGGTGGTCGACACGAACGTATGCGGGTTCACGACCTTCGCCTGGCCGCCGTCGGCGGCGATCGGGATCAGCGCCACCTCCGCGTTCGCGTAGATGAGCTTCAGATTCTTCTCGCGGCCGGCCGCCTTGACGATATCGAACGCCCACTCGTCGTGGCCGATACCGTTCACGACGAGCACGTCCATCGTCATCACGCGCTTCATGTCGTCGGGCTGCGGCGTGTAGTTGTGCGGGTTGGCGTGCGAGTCGATGAGCCCCACGACGTCGGCCTTGTCGCCCACGATGTTGGCGACGAAGCTGTAGTAAGGGTGCAGCGTGATGCCGATCTTCAGCCGGCCGCCCTGCGCTGCCGAAGCGGACACCGCGTGCGCGGACAGCGCGAGGATCAAAGCGGCACGAACTACTCGTAAGAAGCTGCGCATTTCACTTGCTACCTTTGAGGCGCTCCAGTTCCACGGCCCCGTTGTACGGGATGACTTCCTTCCAGCCGTTGGCGATCAGGGAATCCGTCTTCGTGAGCTTCGGGATCGGCGCGTTCGGATCCTTGTGCACCCACATCTGCGCGCCGTCGGCGTAGCTCGCGCCTTTATGCACGTGCGTTAGCACGAGCAAGTAGGCGCCTGCCTGGCCCGGCACCGTGCCGCCGTTGCCAAAATAAGAAGAATTGCCGTCCTGGTTACCCGTGTTCGCGAACGCCTGGATCCGCTGCCATTTGACCCTCCCGGTCTGCTCCCACTGCACGTCCTTCACGAACGGCGGCAGGTTGTACTGCGTGTCGAGCGACTCGACGGTCGGCCAAGGCTCGTCCTCCTCGCCCGGCGCGGGAAACTCGATGCGGCCGCCCCAGATCCACCAGAGCTCGTCGCTCGCGGTGACGAGCGCGTTGTAGATGGCTTGATCGGTGGGATTCAGATCGTAGAACGAGCTGATCTGCCAGCCGAACAGCCGCGGCTCGAAGTTGTCGACCTGCGTCGCCTTGATCAACGCACCGCCGACGGCGAGGATCACGACGACCGTGAGCGCCACGAGCGCCGCTTCGAGCTTGCCGCTGCGCGGCGGCACGATCGTCAGTTTGGTTGCGGCGGCGGTTGCGGCCATGACGGCTACTTCATGTCCCGAACTTGAACCCAGATCACCGCGTCTTGCGACAGCGGCTTGCCCTCGTGCTCTTTCTTCGGACCGACGTTGAGGGCGCATACGCCCCACCAGCCCGCGCGCGCGAGCCCGACCGTGAACTCGCCGCGATCGTTCGCGTGGATGCCCATGGTTCCGAACGAGCCCTGCGGAAACGCTACCTGCGCTTCCGCCGCGAAGCGGTGCACGTCGATGTCGAGCGGATAGTTCACGTACTCGACCTCGAGCTCGGCATTCGGTACGGGCTTGCCGTCCGAAAACACGACGCCGCGGAACACGCCGCCCGTCCAGTTCGCGTACGGCTTGTCGAGCGGCACGATCTCGGTCGGCAGTCCGACGGGCTCGGCCCAGTTACCGGGCACGCCCCCCACGTTCACCACGGTCTTGGTGAACTGCTGAATGAACTTGTCTTCCTGCTTTTCGAGGTACGGCGCCGGCTGGAACACGAACACGTAGTCGCCGAGGGAGCGAGTCGCGTTGCGCGGCAGGCTCGCTTCGTAGGCATGGACGGGACCGTCCTTGCTCTGCCACTCGATCGGCAGCAACGATCCCTTGAGGTCGGTCTTCACGGGCTCGCTGTCGTCGCCGCGCTGGCTCACGACGAAGAACGCCTCCGGCGCGCCCATCTGCATCGACGGACCGCCATGCGCCGGGTGGGAGAACACCATCACGAAATGCAGCGCCTGCGCACCCGAGAGCGCCGTTTCAGGCGTGTAGAGCAATTGGAAGTGGGCCTGCGCCGCGCCGGCGGCGGCGAGCGCCGCTGCCGCACATCCGACACGAGTGGCGCAACGGGCGGCGGCCGGCACGCGGACGCGGGTAATGCCCTCCGGCACCGCCGGGTCGAGAATGCTCATCGCAGCGTCCTTGCTATTCCGTGATGTCGCCGCCGTCGATCGTCACGACGTGGCCCTGACCGGCGTCGAAGATGACGTGATAGTCCACCTCGGGCTTCTTGAAGGTGAACGTGCCTTTTCCGTCCATCTTCCCTTCGTTGAGCACCTTGTCGTGCGCATCGAACACGCGGATCGAGACGCCCGTCGCCGAGCTGCCGTCCGAGAAACCGCCTTCGCACGTCACCGTCTTATCGCCGTTGTCGAAGCAGGTGCAGACGGCGCTATGAGCGACCGCGAAGCCCGCGACAACGACGCCCGCAAGAAAAGCCAGTCCGACTGTCACGCGCCGCATTACGTCTACTCCTCAACCGACCGCCACACCTTTGACGACGCGCTATCCTATACCCGCCGCTCCTGAACGCAGCGTTAAATAACCGTTATGATCCGGGCCGTTAACGCCGTTAGCGCCGCGATCTGCCACGCGAATTGCGGGCGCGCGGCAGCCAAGCTTCACGATTCTTGACCCCGCCGCTCGGGCGGAAAACGCGATGCGACCTCGTCACGCGCTGCGAAACTTCGTGCGCAAGACCGCCTAGACCAGCGCACGCACGACGCCGACCAGGGCGCCGACCACGAGCGCGATGTTCACGAGGCCGGTCAGGCCTGCGCCGGGTCCGCGCTTCTCGGCCGCGCGAAGATACCCGACGGCGTAGATCGCGCGCGCGATGATGAATAGCACGCCGAGCGCCGCGCCCCAGCGGGGACTCAGATACAGACCGAAAATCCAGAGGGCGGGAATGAAAACGATGAGGCTCTCGAGCGTGTTCTGGTGAACGCGGTTCGCGCGCTCGAAGTCCGGGTGTCCGGTCATTGCGGGCGCGGGCACCTTGTACTTGCCGCGCGCCCGACCGACGAGCCCCGTGAACACGATGTACTCGATCAACGCCAGCAGAATCACGGCGAAAACTAGCTCCATGATGACCTCCCTCAGGTCGCCCGCAACGCGAGAATCTTTCGGGCTTCGGCCGGCGTCGCGACCGTGCGCCCGTACTTCCCCGCGAGCGCCGCGACGCGCGCGACGAGCTCCGCGTTGCTGGCGGCAAGCCGGGTCTTGTCGAACCTGACGTTGTCCTCGAGCCCCGTGCGGCAATGGCCGCCGAGCTCGAGCGTCCACTCGTTGACGATCAGCTGGTAACGGCCGACGCCGGCCGCGGTCCACGTCGCACCCGGCAGAACGCGCTCGAGCTGCGCGATCTCGAACTCGAGCACCTGCCGGTCGGCGGGCAGCGAGTTCGGAATGCCGAGCACGAACTGCACGTGCACCGGCGGCTTGAGCAACCCGTCGGCGACGAGCTGCGCGGCGTTGTAGAGCATCGCGAGGTCGAAGATCTCGACCTCGGCCTTCACGTCGTGCTCGAGCATCCGCCGCGCGAGATCGACGATGAGCTTCGGATGGTTCTCATAAATCATCGTCTTGAAGTTCACCGAGCCCGTCGCGAGCGACGCCATATCGGGCGCATGAAATAGCATTCCGCCGCGCTCGACGCCAGAACCACTGCGGCCGCCGGTCGAGAACTGCACGATCATGTCGGGGCAATGCTCGCGGATACCGGCGAGGAAGCGGCCGAACCGCTCGGGGTCGGAGGTGGTGGTGCCGTCGTCGTTGCGCACGTGGACATGCACGAGCGACGCGCCTGCCTCGTACGCGGCGTGCGTCGACTCGATCTGCTCGGCGACAGTGATCGGCACTGCGGGATTGTCTTTCTTGGTCGGAACCGAGCCGGTGATGGCAACGGTGATGATGCACGGAGAGCCCATCTGCTTGCGTTCCTCTCGCGGCCGGAGGCCGCGACCCCGGCATTCTAGATCGCGTACGCCATCGGACCCAAGGAGAGCGAGCGCTTGCGAATCCGCTCCGGACGGCTATGCTGCGCGGGCTTAGGCGTTCACTGGAGAAGAACGATGACGACGTTGAGCCTCGCACAAGCAAACAAGATCATCGCGAAGGCGCTCGAGAAGGCGCGCGAGATGAAGATCAAGCCGGTCAGCGTCGTCGTGCTCGACGAAGGCGGCCACCTCAAAGCGATGCAGCGCGAGGACGGCGCGAGCATGTTCCGGTTCGACGTCGCCACCGGCAAAGCCTGGGCCGCCGTCGCGATGGGCGCGTCGAGCCGCGCGCTCGCGGGCCGCGCAAAGGACAACCCGAACTTCTTCGTGACGCTCGCGGCCACGGCCCACGGCAAGTTCCTGCCGCAGACCGGCGGCGTGCTGATCCGCGACGCGGCCGGCGCGATCGTCGGCTCCGCGGGCGCGAGCGGCGGCACCGGCGACGAGGACGAAGCCGTGTGCGCGTTCGGCATCGAGCAAGCCGGCTTCGTCGCCGACGCGAAGCCCTAGGGGCGGTGACGAGCTAGCCGACCGGGACGCAGGAATAGCGCTCGACCTCGATCTCCGGGCGCCAGATCCAGAACTTCTTCATCTCGACTGGGGCCGTGAACGTCGCGGCATCCGTCACGGTCAGCGAATAGCCGAGCCGCGCGCCGTCGTCCGACGGCGTGAAACGCTCGACGATCACCGCCGCCTCGCTGAGTGGGATTCCGACGCTGTCGAAATGCCCCCAGCTCGACTTCGTCGTCGTCACGACGAGCGTGCGGCCGTCCCAGCGTCCGACCGAATAACCGTTGAGCGACGGCGCGGCGGCCGCTTCTCCCGCGGCGCCCGCGGCACCCATGTGGATCGAGCGCTGCGTGTCGTACTCCTCCATCCGGATCTCGATGCGTGCACCCAGGTCTGCAAACTCGAGCGGGTACGGTTGCTCCATGATCGTCGGCATGCCTTTCGGCGAGCAGTCGTTGGTCGGATCGTCGGCCGCGAAATCGAACGCCGCGAGCGCAGCCTTGGCGGCTACGGTCAGCGGGTAGCGCCCGAAATCGAATTTCGGGTCGAGCGCCTCGGGGAATAAGAACCCGCCGCCCGAGCCGCTGCTCCAGGTGCGGAAGAGACCGAGCTCCGGCCGCGACGAATCACCCTCCTGTGCCTGCAGCACCTCCGAGCCACGCAGCGTCTGCTCGGACCAGCGCGCGGAGCCGCCGAGCACGATCTCGCGCCCGCTCGGCAGCAGAATGTTGCGCACGAACAAGTTGTTCGAGTTGCGGCGCGACGGATTACCCGCGACCTTGCAACCGGTCGCCGACACCGAACAGGTCTTCGGAGATACCCCAGCGCTGGATGCCGCTGATCGACAAGGTCTCGATATCCCACAGCTGAGCTTCGCCACCCTCGCTCGCTACGCGCATCGTGAAAACCACGTGCGGGTTTTGCCAGCGCATCTGCGTGACCTCGCCTTCGAGCTCCGTGAGCGTGACCGTCGTGTCGAACCACGCGGCGACGCTGTGATGCGCGCGAGCGTTCGGCGCGAGCAGAACGACACCGAAGATCAGTGCGGGCACGCCGAGCGCGCTGTGAGCGGCGGCGTTTCCGAAGCGCATCGAGCTCCCTCCCCAATCCATCAACCTTTCCGTCGGCCGGCTTTGCGGCGCGTTACCGACGCGCACATGCAGTGTACCGTCGCCCGCACACGAATACCTCTGCGCGCCGCACTGGCTCCGGCCGACCGCGGGACCTACCATGGCGCGTCCCGCAAGAAACAGCCGGCCCGCCCCCAATGTCATCGTTCCGTCTCGAGCACAAATACGCCGTCTTTTTCGTATGCGTGATCGGCATCTTCATCACGGTGTTCGACACGAGCTCCTCGATCGTCGCGCTACCGACGATCGCGCGCGAGTTCGGCACGGACTTGCCGACGGCCCAGTGGGTGATCATCGGCAACGGTCTCACGATCGCGGCGCTGCTCGTGCCCGTCGGGCGAGTCTCGGACCTGATCGGGCGCAAGCGGATCTACGTCGTCGGCGCGTTGTTCTTCGCGCTCGGCGCGCTGTTCGCCGCGAGGTCGAGCACGATCTACGGCCTCATCGGCGCGCGCGTGTTCGTCGGCATCGGTTCCGCGATGACGCAAGGAACCGCCATGGCCATTCTCGTCAGCAGCTTCGAAGCGAACCAGCGCGCCAAGATGCTCGGGCTGCAGCTCGGGTTCGTCGGCCTGGGGTCGATCGTGGGGCCGTCGCTCGGCGGACTTCTCACGGGCACCGTGGGCTGGCGGATGCTGTTCGCGATCACCGCGGCCGCGATGCTCGCGATCTCGATCGTTGCGCAGCGCACGCTGCGGCGGCGCCCGCAGCGCCCGAGAGTCGACGAGCCGTTCGACTATTGGGGCGCGCTCGCGTTTTCCACCTTTCTCGTGAGCCTGTTGCTCACGCTCACGCTCGGCCCCGTCGCCGGCTGGCGCGCACCCTCGACGCTCGCGCTCGGCGCCGGTGCGCTCGTGCTGCTCGCGATGTTCGTGGTCATCGAGCGGCGCCACTCGACGCCGATGATGGATCTGAAGCTCTTCAACAACGCCGAGTTCGCGCTCGGCGCGCTCGCCGCGCTGGTGACGTTCATGGGAATCGCATCGACGCGCTTCCTCGTGCCTTTTTTCTTGCAGTCGGTCAGGGGACTGTCGGCCGAGCATGTGGGCCTCTTGATCGTGCCGGCGGCCGTCGTCACGGCGGTCGCGGCCCCGTTCGCGGGCCGCTTCGCGGATCGTTGGGGCGTGCGGCTGTTCGCGAACATCGGCATGGGGCTCACGACGCTCGGCTTCGCGGCGTTCACGGCGTTGCACGTCGCGACTCCCATCTCGACCGTCGTCGCGGGACTGATGATGATGTCACTCGGCATGTCGTTCTTCAGCGCAGCGAACTCGGCGTCCATCCTGAACACGGTCGAGCCGAGCTCGCACGGCGTGGCCGCAGGTTTCGTGAGCCTTTGTAGGAACTCGGGCAACGTCGTCGGGATCGCGTTCGGCACCGTGATCGTCACGCTCACGATGGGGGCGGCCGGGTACCCGCCGTCCCTCGCGGCCGTCGACCCCGGCGCCGACCCCAGCCTGCTCGCTTCGTTCACGCATGGCGTCGACATCGCGTCGACGGCGCTCACAGCGCTGGTGCTGGTCGTGCTGGCGGTGCTCGTGACGTGGTCGTGGCGCGCCCACGCTCGCGCCGCGCGCGGTTAGTCTTGCGTGAGGAAGCGGCGCGCGACGTCGAGGTCGCACTTGAGACCTGTCGGCACGAGGTCGGGCCGATAGTTCCACTGTGACGAATACGTCACCGGCGCCGCGAGATAATCTGGATCCTCCAGCACGACGTCGTATTGCAGATGCTTGCGGTCGTCGCTCACCGAGAAACGCTCGACGAGGTGCTTACGCGCGCCCGACGGCATACCCATCGCATTACCTTCCTTGTGAGGAGCGAACTGGGTGGTTTCGACGAGCAGCGTCTCCCCTTCCCAGTGACCGATCGAGTGACCGTGGAGCGTCGGCGAGGCGTTCGCCGGGTGGTTGCGGCCATCCATATAGACGACGCGCTCGGACGCCATCCAGTCGACGTGCATCTTCACGACGTCGGCTGCCACCTCGATCACGCTCGTGACGGGATAGAGCATCAGCGTGGGTGCAGTCACCGGGATGCAGTCCTGCTGCGCAGTCTCGCGATTGCTGAATGCGGCGGAGGCCTTCTCGCCGAGGTCCGTGAGCGACCAGTCGCGCCGCGTGCCGAGGAACGCATAGAAATTCTCGCGCGGCGGAAACCAGGTGCCCGCGATCGATGTCGCGGTCACGTTCTGCGGCGCTACGCGGCTCGCGGCCGAGTTGATGTTGAGCGGCAGCACCGAGCCGTCGGCTTTTACGAGCTCGCGGCCGAGCACCATGTGGCCCGCGCCGCTGCGCGACGGGTTCCCGCGCACGGTCACGCGTTCGCCGATCGCGACGGCATCGGGCGTGAGCCCGAGGGGCAGCAGCACGGAGCTCGCGCCCGCCTCGATCTCCTGGTCGACGACGCCGCCGTCGGCGCCCGTCATCCGGATCGCCATGTAGACGTGCGGATTACGCCAGTCGTACTTCGTGATCACGCCGTCGAGAGTGACCTGCTTGGTCGTGTCGAACAGCGCCGCGCTGTGATGCGCGGCTGCCGGCGCCGCGGCCAGCAGTAGCGAAACGGTCCAACTTCGTGCGTTCACGAGTGCGCGATCAGCGATTCAGCCACCAGTTGAGCGCACCGACGAGCAGGAAGATCGCGCCAATCAGCCACAGCGGGAAGCGCTTCGAGCGCTCGCGCAGCCAATCGGACTCGCGGCGCTGCGCATCCTCCCCCGAGAACACGGGGAAGATGCTCGGGTCGCGGCGAAATCCTCGCCAACCGCGCCGCGTCGGACCACCCTGCGTGCGAAACAGCAGGAGCCCGACGATCAATAGCATCAACAACTGCGCAACGGTGATGGGTTCCATCTGTGATCCAGGCTCGCATCGCGAACGGCGGGCGTGCTCCCTATGTAGCACGCGGCGCTCCGGGGAAGTAGGGGTCGGCGCGGAAAAAGTGGTTCTGTCAAACGCCGGACGGCGACGGCGCGAAGCACGAAGGCGCCACGGAGCGCAGCGCGTGGCGGGGAGCGACGGCTCAGTCCGATCCGCCGCCGCCGTCACTCGCATCTCCGCCGCCATGCGCCGCGCCGTCATGGCCGGAGCCATGATGCCCCGAGCCGTGATGGCCCGGTCGATGGTGTTGCCCGTGCGGGGTTGCCGAATCGGCGCCGCCGAGCAGCCAGACCCCCTGCACGTAACCCGTCGGAGAGTCGTCGGTGCCCGCGGATTGAGCGCTGCGCAGCTTGCGCGTGCGCCGCCGCGAGCCCGCGGCGCGCACCATGACCATCACGAACACGACGAGCGCCACCGCGAGCAGGACGTATATCAGCGTCGTCATAGGCACCTCGGGCGAGCCGGCGGCCCACCCTGCGCAGTTCCCCCGGTGACTTACTCGCCGGAGTTGATGTTGAACACTTCCGAGCCTTCCGCCGGCGCGCGATAGATCGTCAGACCATCCGCGCGCTTCGGAACCGGCAGACCCTTCGCTTTCGCCTCTTCCACCTGGCGCTCGAACGCGCGCTCGCCACTCAGCGCGTGACCCACGGCGCCGTTGCCCTCGTGACAAGAGTATTCGTAGACCTCGTAGTTCGGCTGTGACGTAATCATCACCCGGTAGGTGAAGGGCGCCGTGAACGTCGCGGGATCCTCGATCGTCGCCCGGTACTCGATCATCTTGGGATCGACGCGCCGATATCGTTCGGTCACCTTGAGCTCCGTGCTCGTCGGGCCGCGAGCGCCGGCACCCGTCTTGTCCGTGAAGTTCGTGCTCTCGACGACGAGCGTGTCCCCCTCCCAGTGACCGCGAGCGTTGCCCATGTACTGCTGGACGGAACCGTCGATATGCGGACGATTCTCGAGCGGGATGATTCGCGTGTCGTGGATCATTTCGTACGTCACCGACACTTCCGTCGGGCTCTGCGCGATCCGGATGCCGTTGCCGTAGATCGATGGCAGCACCGAGCCGAAGATACCGCGCGTGATGCAGCGATCGTACAGCGAGAAGTCTTCGAACTTGTCGAACGGGCCCGGACCGAACGTGCCGACTCGAGCGGTCGCCTCCGCGCGCGCTTTGCCGGCGTCCGTGAGCGCGGGTACGCGGCCGTTCGGCGGATCGACGACGAGCGACGAGTAGCCGAACGTGCGGGTGCCCCACTCGTTGCGCAAGAAGGTCTCCTCTTGCTTCGACCGGTCGGAGCCCCCCTGCTGCTGGCTCGCGCGCTTCAGGAATTCATCGGCGTCGAGCGACTCGCGCGTCCCCATCGCCTCGGGCCGATCGCGCGGGATGCCGCGCATGTCGTCGACGCTCCACTGCCCCTCGAGGCTCGGATCGCCCCAGGACGTGCGCGGCGCGCGCCACTTCGGGTTCTTGAACGCCGCGGCCGTCGTCTCGGCGGGCACGGAACGTTCCTTCGACGGCGGCGCTCCCGGACCATCGCCGATCCCCTGTGCGTGCGCCGCAGTCGCTGCGAGACCCGCGACGAGGAGCCCCGGGACCAGAAGCTTGCTGGCGATCATGATGCTGCCCTCGAATCCGGCGACCAGTCGACCGGAATTACCCTAGCAAGACGTCGGGTCAAAGTCCCGCTTCCGCGGCAGCGAGCAGCGGCGTAATCGAGAACCGAAACGTGTCGCCCGACAACGCCGGAACGTCGATCCGCGCCGTGCCAGCGCCCGGAGCCGCGAGCGTCGGTTGCGCGGACAATCTAAAGTCGCTGCCATCGAACTCGTACATCGCCGTCCAGAGCATCACGCCGCGGAGCGCGTCCCACGAGGGCACGATCACGACCTTCAGCAAGTCGTCCATTCGAATCTCGGCCGCTTTGCCTTCCTCCGCGAGCAAGCGCTTCACGCGTACGCGGTCGTGATCGTTCTGCGCGATGCCGACGTCGAGGAAGATTCGCTTCGCGAGATTGCTCTGCGCGATTTGTTGATTGATCTGCTTGAACTGCTCGAGCAATCGGACGCACTCGGCCTCCGGTCCCTGACACAACGTGTCGAGCTCGACGTAGCCCGTGCCTTTCTTCTCGAGCGCCGTGCGCTTCACGACCGCGGGATGCGCGGGATGGCCCTCCGGCGTGAACGACCACAGCACGGGATTGCCGCGCTCGCTCGTTGCAGCGAGCACCCATCCGTCTTGCGATTCGAATTGCGTGGCGGCGTCGGCGTGCAGCGCGTCGAGCACCGCCGCAACGCTCGGGTAGTCGATCGCGCGCGCGGCCGCGCGCGCGTACGGAGCGAAGATGAAAAGAAACGCGGCCGCGAGCGCTGCGAACGTCTTCATTCTGCCCTCCTGTTCGGCGAGCCGCCGAATTGCGCCGGCACGACTGTAGCCGACCGCGCCGCGACCGCATAGCCGGCGGCGACGCGTGTGGTTCATACTAGCCTGCATCGACGGCGCGCCGGAGGGGGAAGCGCTGTGAGACGGAGCAGCTACATCGCGGGCCTCGCGGCGCTCGTTCTTGCCGCGCCCGGCCTCGCCCACCACGGCGTCGCGCCGCATTACGACGTGACCAAGCCCGTGACGATCAAGGGCGTCGTCTCGCGGTTCGAGTTCATCAACCCGCACTCGTTCATCTACATCGAGACCAGCGACGCGGCGGGCACGAAGCAGATCTGGAGCTGCGAGATGGCGTCGCGGTCGGTGTTGTCGCGCAACGGTCTCACGACCGAGTCGTTCAAGCCCGGCGAGCCGATCACGATCGAAGGCGTCGCGGCGCGCCACAATCCGACGGGCTGCGCATTCCGCGTTGCTCACTTCGCCGACGGCCACGTGCTGCAAAGCACCGCGTTGTTCGCGCCGACCGTGGCTCCGGCGGCAGAAGCGCCCCCCGACCCGACGTCGATCGTCGGCGTGTGGACGATGAAGCGCTTCACCGTGTCGACTTACGAAGGCCAGCTCACGGCCGCCGGCGAGAAGGCGCGCGCCGCGTTCGATCCGATCAAGGACGACCCGGCGATCTACTGCGATCCCGCGAGCCCCGTGCGCTTCTGGGTGAACGTCAACGAGCCGTTCGAGATCAAGCTCGAGGGCGATACCGTCGTCGTCGACCACCGCTTCATGGACAGCCGGCGCGTCGTTCATCTCGACGGGCGTTCGCCGGCCGCTGAGGTCGCGCGCAGCACGATGGGTTATTCGCTCGGGCATTTCGACGGCAAGACGCTCGTCGCAGCCACCGACCACTTCGTCGCGGCGACGCTCGAGCCGCGCTTCGGCGTGCTACACACCGAGAATTTGAAGCTCGCGGAGACGCTCGCGGTGAATCCCGCGACGGGCGATCTCGAGATCACGTGGACGATCGACGACCCTGCGTATTTCAAGGAGCCCGTGACGCAGACGGAACGATTCGTGCGCAGCCCGCGCGATCCGGAGCCGTACGCGTGCAAACCGGGCTACCAGCAATGACACCGACGGCGCGAGCATTTCGTTCGCAGCTGACGCCCGTGCTCTAGGCGAAACAAGTTGACGAGAAACTTGCTGATAGTGACGGCGTTGCTCGAAGCGGCAACCGGCGTCGCCTTGATGGCCACGCCGTCGCTCGTGGTTTCGTTGCTGCTCGGCGTCGCGCTCGACACGCCCGCGGGATTGCGGGTGGCGCAAGTTGCCGGAACGGCGCTGCTGTCGATCGCTCTCGCGTGTTGGCTCGCGCGTGACGACGGCCGAAGCGCGGCCGGCCGCGGGCATCGTCACGGCCATGTTGCTCTACAACGTCTTGATCGTCGCGGTTCTCGCGTACAGCAAGGTCGCCCTGAGCATGGCCGGCATCGGCCTCTGGCCGGCCGTGGCGGCGCACGTGGCTTTCGGATCTTGGTGCGTTGCCTGCCTTCGAACGGTAAGCGTTCCGCGATGAACGGAGCAGATCTCCTCCTGAGCGCCGGCTATCTTTCTTGCTCCCAGTGAAACCGGTGCAGCACGCGGTGCACGACGGGCGCGAACACGAGACCCGACGCGACCAGAAATACGAGGCCCGCGTACAGCGCATATAGGCCTGCAAACACCTTGCCGCCATCGGTTCGCGGTGGATCGACCGGACCCATTCCGCCCATGAGCATCGCAGCATTCAAGAATGCATCGCGCCAGGGAAGATGCTCGTAGTACTCGTAGCCCGCGATACCGAGCGCGAGCGACAGCACCAGCAACGCGATCGCAGCGACGGCGTGCCGCAGCACTCGCCTGACGAAGCGGTGCCGCGGGATCGGTGCGTGCGTCTTCGGCTCGTACATGTTGGGGCCGCGTCTGGCAGAAGGCTCAGCCGGCCCGTGAAGTCACGGTCGTCAGCCGGCCGGAACGGTCGGCGGCGCGCCGATATCCTTCACGAGCAGCACGAGGATCTTAGCGGGCTTGGAATCGCTCGCGTTGCGCGAGACGCTGTGAATGTCGGACGGCGACTCGTAGAACGTCTGTCCCGCCGTCAGCGTCATTTCCGGACCGCCCGCGACCTGCATCACGACCGAGCCTTCGAGCACGTACACGAACGTGTTCGCGTTGTGGCGGTGCGAGGCCGATGCGATACCTGGCGGATACTCGACCGTGAGCATCACGCCTTCCTTGCCGTCGATTCCGGCGAGCGGCTTCGTCACGAGCGGCGTGACCTTCGCGGCCGGCGCCGGCGGTTGCGCAGCAGCCGTGCCTAGCGCGCCCATGATCGATATCAGCACCCAAGCAGCACGAGTTCTTGCGTACATGATCGACTCCCGTTTGATGCGATTCAGTTCAACGCGAGCGCGACGAGCTGTGCAGGCGTGCTCTTTGCCGACCGCGAGCACGATGTACTGCTTCCCGTTGAGCATGTAAGTCATCGGCTTGCCGCTCGCGGTCGACGGCAGCGGCAGCTCGGCGACCACCTTGCCGCTCGCTTTGTCGTATGCGCGCAGGATCGGCCCGCCGCCGTAGCCCTCAGCCGCGAACAGCAGCGTCTTCGTCACGAGCAACAGCGCCTTGCTCGGCTTGCCGGTCGGCGGCAAGTTTCACGCCGCGCAGCGCGGCATTGTTCTTGATGTCGTCCGGCGTGTCGCCGTTCGGCACCATCCAGCGGTGCTCGCCGGTGTTCATGTCGATTGCCGTGATTCGACCGTACGGCGGCTTGATCAGCGGCAGGCCGAGCGGGTGCGGCGCGTCGCCGTTCACGAATAGATAACGAATGTCGGAACGGCCGTTCGCGAGGTTCACGGCGAACACATTCATCGTCGTCTGCGACGCGACGTACAGCATGCCCGTCTCGGGATCCGCGGCGCCGCCCTCCCAGTTCGAGCCGCCGCCGAAATGCGGCAGCACGAGCGCGCCGCGCGTGCCGTCGGGCGCGTCGATCAGCGACGACGTCGTGAACATCGGCCCCATTCTGCAGGTCCTTCACGGCCGCGAGCGCCGCGGCCTTGATCGCCGGAGTGAAGTCGACGAGGTCGGCCTCGGTCACGCCCTGGCGGTCGTAGGCCTTCGGCTTGGTCGGGAACGGCTGCGTCGCCGCGGTCCACTCGCCCGGCACGTCGGACGTCGGCACCGATCTCTCCTCGATCGGCCAGAGCGGCTCGCCGGTCTCGCGGTTGAACGCGTACGCGAACGCCTGCTTCGTGAGCTGCACGACGGCCTTCACGCGCTTCCCGCCGACCGTCACGTCGAGCAGGATCGGCGACGTCGGGTTGTCGTAGTCCCAGATGTCGTGATGAATCAGCTGGCGATGCCAGACGCGCTGGCCCGTCTTCGCGTCGAGCGCGACGAGCGTGTTGCCGAACAGGTTGTTGCCGGGCCGCTCGCCGCCGTAGAGATCGCTCGTCGGACCCTCGACCGGCAGATACACGATGCCGAGCTCCGGATCCGCGGCCATCGGCGCCCAAACCCCCGCGTTGCCCGTGTACTCCGCCGAGCCCGGCGTGAGCCACGTGTCGTAGCCGAACTCGCCCTTCTCGGGGATCGTGTGGAACGTCCACAGCAGCGCGCCCGTGTGCACGTCGAAGCCGCGCACGTCGAGCTTCACCTGCGTCTTCGAGTTCGGCCGCGCGCCGATGCCGCCCGCGGGACCGACGATCACGACGTCGCCGACGACGAGCGACGGCGACGAAGAACCCGCCTCGACGTTGTCCATCGGCCCGCGCAAGTCCGCGCCGCAAGTCCACGAAGCCGGCCTCGCCGAACTCGCGCTTCGGCAGCCCGGTGCTCGCGTCGAGCGACCACAGGAAGAAGCCCGGCGTCACGACGAAGATGCGCTTGTCGTCGCTGCCGTCGCTCCAATAGGAAACGCCGCGCCCGGCCATCTTGCGCGGCGCCTGCTTGAAACGATCGGGCTCGTTCGGCCGCCACACCCAGAGCGTCTCGCCGCTCGCGGCGTCGATTGCCGCGACGTTGCGCGTCGCGCCCGCGGTCGCGTACAGCACCCCGTCGATCATCAGCGGCGTCGTCTCGCTCTTCATCTCGGGATTCGGACCGAAGTTGCCCGCGTACCAGGTCCACGCGACTTTGAGGTCCTTGACGTTGCGCGTGTCGATCTGGTCGAGCGGCGAATAGAACTGCGACGACAAGCTGCCGCCGTAGACGGGCCATTCGACCAGCGCGCCTTGCGGCGCGGCAGCGGCCGGGGTGCTCTGACCGAGCGCGGTGGAGCTGAGCGCGGCGCCGAAAGCAGCGGCCGCGAGCGACAACCAGGTTCGCTGTTGGAGACTCACGAGCTTTTCCCCCACTGTCGCGCGGCTTCGTCGTCCGCGCAGATAGATAAGCGTGCGCCGAACGGCGCGTTAGTTCAGATCGACGGCGAATTTCTTCAGAAGCGCGAGCGGAACGATCTCGAGCGCGCGCGAATGCGTGCCTTTGAGCAACACACGCGGCGCCATGCCTTGCTGCTGCGCTTCGAGCCAGCGGGCGGCGCAGAGGCACCAACGATCGCCGGGCTTGAGCCCCGCGAACGAAAACTCCGGCCGCGGCGTCGACAGATCGTTGCCGCGGAAGCGAGAGAATTCGAGGAAGTCCTTCGTGACTTCGACGCACACGGTATGCGAGCCCAAGTCGTCGTCGCTGGTGTTGCAACAACCATCGCGGAAGAAGCCCGCCATCGGCTTGTCATTGCAGCCTTGCAGGGTCTCCCCGAACACGTTGATGGAAGCATCCATCGCTCAGAACTTCGTGCCGTCGGCCGCGGTCACGCCGAGCGCATAACCACCGTCGGTACCGTCTTTGGTGGGCGCGGACTGCAGCGTGATCTTGTCCCCGACCTTGATCAGACCTTCGCGCCAGCCGGCACGATAGTAGTTGTTGAGACTGTGGCCTTCGAACTCCACGTCGCGCGTGCCCTTATCGTCGGTGATTTCGAGCACGATCTTCGTGTGCGGGTTCGCCGCCTTGAATTCCTTCACGATGCCGGTGACGTAGTTGTCTCGGATCGCAAGATCGAAGCGCGCCGCGGAATGATGCGCCTGCGCGGCGAACGGCGCCGCACACAACACGGACGACAGGGCCCCAATGATCGTCTTGGCGATGATCGACTTGCTCATGATGGTCTCCGAATGATCGGCCCGCAGAAGAGGCGAGCGCGCCACGCTAGCCTCCGGTCTTTTCCCCCGCGCTCTGCTGGCGCAGCTGCTCCAAATGCTCCTCCCACAGAGGCTCGTTGCACTCATACGGCAACAAACGTACTCCGGGCTGGAACTGCCACTTCTTCTCGGCCTTGATCGGCTCGGTATAGAAAGTGGGATCCGTGAGAGTCATGTTCGACGTGAGCACCTTGCTGCCATCGTCATTCGTGCTGAGACGGTATTCCTCGACGATCTTCGCCTGCTCGCTGTGCGGATAGCGCTGCTGATCGACGGCCTCTTTGAGATGAGTCGTCTCGACGATCAACTTGTCGCCGTCCCAATGTCCGATCGAGTAGCCGTTGCGATCCGGGAAGAGATCCTCTTCCTTCGCGCGCGCGGCGAGATAGATCCGTCGAATCTCCGCGTGCGCCTCGAACACGATGATCAATAGATCCTTGTGCTGGACGATCTCCATCGGATAGCCGCCCGATCCAAGCATGTCGCCCGGCATGCCGGTGCCCAAACAGAAACCGCCGGGCGTGTCCTGGTTCGGCGCGACGAGCGCGCGGTACGCGTCGACCTTCTTCTGCGCTTCGGGCTTCAGCGGGAGAGCGGGCTGCGGCGCGCCGCGCCGCGGAGCGGCAGCACCGGGCTCGCGATACGTTCCCCACACACCGGTGAAGTCCGGAGCGTCGGCGGCGAGCGCTGTACCGGTGACGCACAGGCCGAGCAGCGCGCCGCTCAGCTTGGAGACGATTTTCGGGTTGTGCATCGACAAGCTCCTCGGCGATGGCGCCGTCCGGCGGGGCATTGCATAGGGTGATGGCAACGTCGGTCCGCGCGCTGCCCCTGCCGACGATGGCCGAGGAGCATAGGGGTGCGCGCGCGCGAGCGTCAACGGCTGCGCCGACGCCCGTGAGCATTCTTGAGCCGTCGAGGACACGATCGGCGCGCTCCCGTGGTGGCCGCGTCGTGCGGGCGGCCGCGGCCGCTGCAAGAGCACCGCGTCACCCGGCCGCGCGCAGCACGCTCAGGAAACGCTCGCCGTAACGCTCGAGCTTCGCCTGTCCGATGCCGCTGATCTTGAGCAGAGCCTCGCGGTCCGCCGGCTTCTCGGCCACCATCTGCCGCAGCGTCGCGTCGTGGAAGATCACGTAGGGAGGGAGGCTCTGCTCGGCCGCGAGCTGCCGTCGGCACTCACGCAGCGCTTCCCACAAATCGCGATCCTGGTCCGGGATGTCGCCGGCCGGCGCTCGCGTCTTCTTGCGCGGTGCGGGCTCCTTCGAGTCCTCGCGCACGCGCAACACGCCCTCGCCGCGCAGCAGCGGCCGGCTCGCCTCGGTGAGCTTGAGCGCACCGTAGCCCGCGTGGTCGACCTGCAAGAAGCCCTGCACGATCACCTGGCGAATCAACGAGCGCCAAGCCGGCGCCTTGAGCTCCGTGCCGATGTTGAACACCGACAACTGCTCGTGCCGATTGCGCGTGACCTTCTCCGTTGCGTTACCGAGCAGCACGTCGACGACGTGCGCCGCGCCGAATGTTTGCCCGGTTCTATACACGCACGACAGCAGCTTGCGAGCGGCTTCGGTGCCGTCCCAGGTCGCCGGCGGCACGACGCAGTTGTCGCAGTTGCCGCACGGCTCGCCGCGCTCTTCGCCGAAGTACGACAAGAGCGGCCGGCGGCGGCACTCCGTCGCCTCGCACCAGCCGAGCAGCGCGTCGAGCTTGTTGCGCTCGCGGCGCTTGTGCTGCTCATCGGCCTCGGACTGCTCCACGAGCTGGCGCAACTGCACGACGTCTTGCAGCCCGTAGACCATCCAGGCGTCCGCGGGCTCGCCGTCGCGCCCCGCTCGCCCCGTCTCCTGGTAATACGACTCGATGCTCTTCGGAAGATCGAGATGCGCCACGAACCGCACGTCGGGCTTGTCGATGCCCATGCCGAAAGCGATCGTCGCGACGACGATCACGCCGTCCTCGGAGAGAAACCGGCGCTGGTTCGCCGCTCGAGTCTCCGCCGGCAGCCCCGCGTGGTACGGCAGCGCGTCGAATCCTTCGCCGTTGAGCCACTCGGCGATCGCCTCCGTCTTCTTGCGCGAGAGGCAGTAGACGATGCCCGCCTCACCGCGATGCGCGCCGAGGAAATGCGCGAGCTGACGGCGCGCGTCGCCCTTGGCTTGTACGTGATAGCGGATGTTCGGCCGGTCGAAGCTGCTGACGAATATTTCCGGCGACGTGAGCTCGAGCCGCTCGATGATCTCGCGGCGCGTCGGCGGCGTCGCGGTCGCCGTGAGCGCCATCCGGGGTACGCCGGGGAACCAGCGCCTGAGCTCGTTCAGCGCGAGATAGTCCTGGCGGAAGTCGTGGCCCCATTGCGAGACGCAGTGCGCCTCGTCGATTGCCACGATCGACACTCGCTGGCGGCGAAGCAGCTCCTGTGTCTGCGGCTGCAAGAGCCGCTCGGGCGCGACGTACAAGAGCTGCAGGCGCCGCTGCTCGAGATCCGCGATCACCCGCTGCTGCTCGGCGCGCGTGAGCGCGGAGTTCAGGTACGCCGCGTGGATGCCGGCGTCGCGCAACGCGCCGACCTGATCCTCCATCAGCGCGATCAGCGGCGACACGACGATACCGACTCCGTCGCGCAGCAACGCGGGTATCTGATAGCAAAGCGACTTGCCGCCGCCCGTCGGCATGAGCACGAGCGTGTCCCGGCCGGCCTCGGCGCAAGCGATGATCGCCCGCTGCTGGTCGCGGAACGACTCGTAGCCGAAGACCTCGCGCAGCACCTGCCGCGCGCGGTCCTGGGGCGCGGGCCCGGAGTAAACGGAATGGGGCGGGGTCAACTGCATCGCGGCATCATGCCATACGAAAATCGCGCAATCCGTCTACACTTTGTCCCGCGTCGATCTTGGAGGCGACACCTTGATGTATCGGACCTTATTCGCGGCCGTCGCGTTTGCGACCCTGCTGGTCGCGACACGGTCTCGAGCCGAGAGCGAGCGGTTCGAGTTCAGCGGCGTCCAACGCTCGCGCTTCGAGACGATCGATGAGCAATTCGGCGGCGGCTTGAGCGGAGAAGATCACGTGCTCGCGCTGCAAACGAGTTTGTTCTTCGACTACAAGCTCGAGAAGCTGCAATTGTATGCGGAGGTCATGGATTCACGCGGCGAGCTCAACGACGAGCTCTCCTCCGTCGGCACTTTCCTCGTCAATACCCTCGAGCCGATCCAGACCTACGTCGCATGGACGTTCAAGGACGCCGTGCAGTCGGGCAACGAGAGCACGCTGCGCGTCGGGCGGTTGACGCTCGATCTTGGCAAGCGCCGCATCCTCTCTCGCAACCGGTTCCGCAACACTGTCTACACCTTCACAGGCGTCGACTGGCAGTGGAAAGGCGCGGACGGACGCAACGCCCGGGTCGTCTACTTGGTCCCGATGAGGATCCTCCCGACCGACACCGAGAGCCTAGTCGACGACGATTTCGAGCTCGACCGCGGTCTGCGCGACAGCGCGCTCTGGGGCGGTTACTACCAGTTCCCGAAGGGCCCGCACTCGGACGTCGTGGAGATCTACGCATTCGACTACGACGCGCACGGGTCACCCAACGACCCGGCCACCGTGTTCGACATCGTGTCCGTCGGCGCGCGCGTCTTCCGCGCGCCCGCGCGCGCGCACTGGAACTACGAGGTGGAAGCGATTCTGCAGACCGGCGAGGCCGGCGGGATCGTCGCGGGCGTACCGCGGCGCGACTTGGATCACCGCGCGCACATGCTGCACTTCGAGGTGGGCTACCAGTTCGACGTGGCCTGGGCGCCGAATCTGACTGTTTCAGTACGACGACGCGAGCGGCGACCACAGCCCGCTCGATGACGGCAACGAGCGCTTCAACTCACTGTTCGGCGATCGCCGCTTCGAATTCAACCCCACGGGCATCTACGGCCCGTTCAACCGCAGCAACTTGCAGTCGCAAGCGCTGCGTCTCACGTTCACTCCGGGCAAACGCTGGCAGAGCATGGTGCACTACAGCTCCTTTCGTCTCGCGGCGGAGCGCGACGCCTGGGTAGGGATCGGCGCCCGCGACGCCACCGGTCGCGCAGGGACCTCGCTCGGGAGGCAGCTCGAAGGATCCGTCACGTGGACCGCGATCCCCGACCGCCTCACGCTCGAAGGCGGCATGGCGCATCTGAACTTCGGCCGGTTTGCCGACCAGACCGGAGTCTCGGTCGGCGGCGACCCGACCTACTTCTACGCGGTCGCGACCACGCGCTTCTAAGCCTGCTGGCTCCGACTGCGCCAGGCCAAATAGATCGTCGCGACGACAATGGTCGTGAGCACGCACGGCAGCAGCACCGGCAGCGCTTGCTGCGGGCTGAAGTTCGCGGCCGCGATGGTAATCGCGAGCGCCGGGTGGCGAACGGTACATTCGACCGCGAGCGCGGTCTTCTCGTGGGGATTCGCTGGGCCGAACGAGTGACCGATGGCCAAGGCCACGACCGCGAGCGTCGCGATGACGGCGTAGGACCACGCATCCATTTGCAGCAGCGGGGAATACGACGCCGCGAGAACGAACAGCAACACGAGGGCCAACCCCACCGACCCGACCTTGTCCAGAATGCCGGCGGACCGGGCGGCAAAACCCGGAAACATCGCGCGAACGGCGAGCCCCAGAGCGATTGGGATCAGGATGGTCTTGGCCAAGATCGAAATCATTCCGGGCACGCCGACGTCAGCTTGGAAGCCCAGAGGTATCGACACGAGATCGAGAATGATCGGCACTGTAAGGAAAGCGAACGCGGCGAGCGTGAGACGCAAGCTCGCCATGAGCACCGGGCTGGCTCCGCCGGATTTGGGAGCCGCCTTGAGCATGAGCGGCGCGGGGGGACACGCGGCCAGGATTGCTAATCCGACACCGACGCCCGGCGCGGGTGCGAGAATCTTGATCAGCAGCACCGCGGCGGCTGGAACCAGCACGAGCACAGCGACCAGACACCGCAACATCATCCAGAACCGGTCCTTGAAACAACTCGCGACGTCGCGCAACGAGATGCCGAGCGCCTGCGCGAACACGACGAGCGCCACCGAGATCGGTGCGACGATCTTCAGGACGTCGATCACGAACTCCTTCATCGGCGCATCCATTAGAGCCACCTGTGTTTTCGCGCGTAGTACAGGATGCCGCCGGTAATCGCGACCATGATGCCGAGCACGATCGGAAAGCTGCCATTCCACTTCACTGCGGGCATGTTGGGAAAGTTCATCCCATAGAAGGACGTGATGAAGCTCAACGGCAAGAACACCGTCGAGATCACCGTCAACGTGCGCATGATGTTGTTGAGTTGTGTGTTCGCGTTGTCGCGGTGCATTTGCATCAGCTCGGAAGTCCGGCCGCGCAGGATCGAATATTCATGCGTGAGCGCCGTCGCATCGGCGACGAGATTCTCGGTAAAAAAAGTCAAGCTCGCGTCGCTGAGCACGGCCGGTTTTTCGCGAACCAGCAGTCGCGTGAACTCGTCGACATAGAGCAAGCTCATTCCGAATGGATTGAGCTCACGGCGCAGACGAACTGCACCCCGATAGACCTCCGGCTCGGCCGTACCTTCGAGCAAGACATCTTCCGTGTCTTGGATCCGGTCCGCGAACTGCCTGAATAGCGCAGCATAGTTGTCGATGACCAGGATTTTCGCGAGCCGATAGAACACGTAGTCGATGCCCCGGTGAAACTCGTTTCTGCTGCGAACCTCAGCCATCGCCGCTTCGAAAAGCCGCGGCGCGCGCCGATCCTCGAACGACAGCAGGAATTTCTTGCCGAGGATCGCGACGCCACCGGCCTCGCGGAACGTGTCGACTCGAGCTTCTCTCATTAACACGCGCGACCCGTCGCGCTTCGGCACGTCGGAGGTCTCGGCCGACGCGGCCGCGAGAAAGCGGAATTTCGTGAACATGTACCGATCGGAGCGCATCTCCCTGTCCAACGGCAGCGAGCTCTCGACTTGCTGGACGAGCGACGCCGGCAGAGCGAAATGCTCGAGGATCCTCGTCACCACCGCCGTATCGCGCACGGAATCGACATGGATCCACACGTTCTCGTCTGCGCGGACCCGCGCCAACACGTCGTCCACGTCGAAGCTCGCATGGTCGTCCTGCCCCGCCGCGGAGCGCATCATCAGCTTGATCGTCGTTCGAGCGTCTTGAGCCATAGGGTGAGTCCTGCAATCGATGTGGTATGCCGATGCTCGCGCGGCGCAGCGCTGGACGCTAGCCTCCCGTCGGTCAGCAGCCAGGCTAACTCGCGATCGGTAGCTCCAAGAGCTGACTTCAGCGCGCGAGGCGCGTAACGAATCCCCGCAGCAGCACGTATGGCACGATCGCGAGCAGGAACGCGACGATGACCACCTCGCCCACGTATACGAACCGCGCCACGATGACTTGATACACGACGTCGAGAACCATCGCGAGCACGAAGACCTTGCCGACGCTCGCCCAGCCGTCCTTGATCCTCTCGATGCGATGACCCGGGTCGGTCAAGAGCCCCCAGAAATACGGCGACTTGCCGGCCTTGGCGTCCTTGAGGCCTGAGCTGATCGCGAAGATCACGGCCATCGTGGGCTGCAGAAGCAGCCTGAACCTCATCGGCCCGCTGACCCGACCAGCCATGTCTTCAACGATCCGCAGCCAGCTATCTTCCATAGGCAAACGGTAGCACGCCGTTTGGCGCGGCCTAGTGCCTGATGGGCCTCCACTCGTGGGACGAAAGTCCAACTGGTCACGAAGGGTTCTTCGGAGCGAAGTTCGGCTCGCAAATTCCCCAGTTGAGGCGTGCTTCATGCCCCGGGCATCGGACGGCGAAAAAGCTCACGTAGGCAGGTGGACCGCGGCGCTACTGATCGCGCTCGGTTCCGTCTTGATCCTCCTCTACGTGGCGGCAAGGCTGCTGCTGAGCCTGGAGTAAGACAGTCGCACAGGTCGAGACGCTGCGCGAAGCCCATCGACGCACGAATATCGGCTGTCCTAGAGCGCGTTTGCGACAACGATCGACGGATCAAGAACGCTCACGCTTCACCGCGTCGAACCGCAAAACGGAATGACGGTTCTGCTCCCGGGTCCGGGAATTATGTTAGTCTCTGACGCCCGGAAAGGACGAGAGCGCCTCTGCTTCCGTCCTGAGCCGACTAAAGCGCGGCAAACATGCGCAGCGTCCCGGACCGACAAACAGGCCATTCCTCTCGCTCACGGGCATCGCGAGCAATCTGGGCACTTATCTGCGCGCTTCCGACCGCAAGCTCAGCCCTTGCCGACGAGTTGGCGACGCCCTGCTCGGTCGGGTCACTCGAAACGACCTGCACCAATCCGTCGGATAACGATCGCGCCGAAGCCCTTGCGGCTCCGGAAGCGAGTGGCGGGTCGAGCGACCCTTCTGCCGGGCTCGTGCGCGAGCAGAATTCAGCCACCGACGAACCCCTCCGCGACATCCAGCCCAGCGACGGACTGGCGCGCGAGCCGCAGAATCTCGAGCAGACACAGCCACTTGATGAGACAAACCTGACCTTCAGCGCATCATCGCTGTGGAAGCTGTACCAGGGATGGATCATTACGCTGCTCGTCTTGGTCGGGTTGCAGTTCGCTTTGATCGTCGCTCTGTTGATTCAGTCCATTAAGCGTCGTCAAGACCGTCTCGCGCTCACGGAAACCACGCAGCGGTTTCGGCTCGCCGGGCTCGCAGGGCAGGTGGGCGTCTGGGAGTGGGATCTCGATGCCGACCGAATGATCATCGAGCCGCATTTGCGCAACCTGCTCGGCTATGACGGCGCGTACAGCGACCCGAAGATCGCGGACTGGCGCACGCATATCTACGGCGAGGATTTACCGAAACTCGTTCAGGCCGCGCACGATCACATCCACCGACATACACCCTACTTCGAAATTCAGCATCGGATGGTCGACAAGAACAGGAACGTCCGTTGGTTCTTGTCGCGCGGCCAAGCCCAGCAGAACCGACGGGCGCGCATGATCGGCACGTCCATCGACATCACCGAGCGCAAACGCAGCGAGGACGAGCGGATGGAAGCGCAAGAAGCGCTCCAGGAGAAGCAAGCCGAGCTCGCACATCTTTCCCGCGCGGCGACGGTTGGAGCGTTGTCGGTTGCGCTGGCGCACGAGATCAACCAACCACTGACCGCCATCCTCACCAACGCTCAGACGGCGCGGCAATTGTTCAAGAGAGCGCACGTCGATCATCGCGAGCTCAACGAGATCATGCTCGATATCGAAAACGACGGACGACGCGCCGGGGAGGTCATTCAAAAGCTGCGCAACCTTCTGCGCCGCGGCGACGGCGACTTCGAGCAGATACGGGTCGAGTCGGTCGTCGACGAGGTCCTCCACCTGCTTCGCGGTGAGCTCGTCGATCGGCGCATTACGGTGACCCGTACGGTCGCCTCTGAGCCGGAGCCGATCCTCGGCGACACCATCCAGCTGCAGCAGGTGTTGCTCAATCTCGTCAACAACGCGACCGATGCGATGCGGGACGTCGAGCCCAGCGCACGCAAGCTCGCGATTTCGGTGTCGCGCACCAAGGCGGGCTGGAGCCGTATCTCAGTAGCCGATTGCGGCGGCGGCCTTACCGAGCACGATCGCGAACGGCTGTTCCAGCCGTTCTTCACGACCAAGCGCAACGGGTTGGGCTTGGGTCTATCGATCTCGAAATCGATCGTCGACGCCCATGCCGGCCGAATCTGGGCGGAGAGCAACCGCGGCGGCGGGACGATCTTCCACGTCGAGATGCCGGCCGTCGAGTCAAACCTCCGTCAACCCCTCCACTAGACCAAAAGGTCCTACGCCTAGAGTCCCATTGCGACGGCTAGCCCGGCCCTTGAACATCAACGGATGGTCACAGAGCGCCTGATCGCCGTCGTCGACGACGATGAATCCGTTCGGAAAGCCTTGATTCGGCTGCTGCGCTCCGCAAACCTCGCGGGAATGGCGTTTCCGTCCGCGCGCGCGTTTCTCGACGTCTTCATGGATTTGCCGATCGACTGCATCGTGCTCGATCTGCAAATGCCGGACATGACCGGGCTCGAGCTGCAGCGCCATCTGCGCGTCTCCCATCCCGATCTGCGCGTGCCAGTGATCATCATCACCGCGCACGACGAGCCCGGCTCACGCGAGCGTTGCATCGCGGCCGGCGCGGCCGCGTACCTCCGCAAACCCGTGGAAAGCGGCGTGTTGCTCGCCGTCATCGGCAAGGTGACGACCAAGGCTGCCAGCGACGGCACGCCGGCTTAGGCGGAGGCGCGCGGCGACGATGGCCGCTCGGGCGCCGGCCCGACGTCAAGCCGCAGCGTTACCGCGATCCGCTTCCTTGCGTGCCGCGCTGAGCTCCACGAGGTCTCGCTCGAGGAAGAAACTCAGGAACGTTCGAATCACGGCGATCGCCGCAAGTTGCCCGATCTGCTGCCATTCGGGCGAGATGGCGCTGCGCACGATGTCGGCCGCGAGCGCGAATTGCAACGCGAGCAGTAACCAACCCCCGAAGTGCACCCAAAGGTGCTTCAGCCACTTTGGATCGGCGGGTTTGCTGATCAACGGCAAGAGAGTGCGCGCGAGGGCTTGCACCGCGCCGAAAGCGACGACCAACACGGCCACCGTTTCCAGCGCGAGGGCAATGTGACTGGCGACGACTTTGAGCAGCTCTTCCATTCGCTAAGACTTGCGCGGCGCGACCCGCTTCCGGACTAGGACCGCCCCGGCCGCACGATGCAGCGGAATCCGAGGTGACAGGTCGACGTGTCGACGGCCTGCGCCATACGCGCAGCAGGCCGATAGCGGCGGCAGTAGTTCGGCGCGCACAAGTACGAGCCGCCCTTCATCACCTTACGCGGAATCTTGATATCCGGCTGGGCTGGATCGAAGCTGTCCTCGGGCTTACCGCCGCGCGGATTCATCGGTGCGCAGCACGTCGACGCGCGCTTGTCGTGTCCCTGGTACCAGTCGGTGGTCCACTCCCACACGTTGCCCGCCATCTCGTAGAGGCCGTAACCATTGGCTGGAAACGAGCCGACGGGGGCGGTCCATTCGTAACCGTCTTCCTGCAAGTTTTGCCATGGAAACTCGCCCTGCCAGGTATTCGCCGCCGGCTTGCCGTTCGGCATGAGCTCGTCGCCCCAGACGTACTCGGCGCCGTCGAGCCCGCCGCGGGCCGCGAGCTCCCATTCCGCTTCGGTTGGCAGATCCTTGCCTGCCCACTGTGCGTACGCTTCCGCGTCCTCGAACGCGACGTGCACGACGGGGTGATTCCACAGACCCTGCAGCGAGCTCCGCGGGCCACGCGGGCACCGCCAGCTCGCGCCTGCGACGTAGGACCACCAATTGTAGATGTTGCGCAGGTCGACGCTCTGCTGCGGCTTCGTGAACACCACCGACGACGGCACGAGCAACTCGGGCTTCGCGCCGGGATAGTTCGCGGGATCCGCGGGGCGCTCCGCGAGCGTGACGTAACCCGTAGCGTCGACGAACTCGCGGAACTCCCGATTGGTGACCGTGTAGCGATCCATCCAGAAGCCATCGACCGCCACGCTGTGCGCCGGGGCTTCTTCCGGATAGTGATTGTCCGAGCCCATCACGAACGCCGCCGCGGGCACCCAGCGCATGTCGGGGTCCGGCGCCGGCCCCGGGGCCGGCCCGCGCGGCGCGCGGTCAGTGCCCGCGCTCTCGCTTGCGATATTCATGTCGTGCTATTCCGGAAAACTAGCCTGGAGTCAGTGTGCGTCCTCGCGGGTCCAGCCGTCACCTGGATCGAACGCGACGATCTCGGCAGCGAGCGCCGCCGTATCCGCGCCGAGATCCTTCGAGAACACGACACCGTCGTGATTGACGATGAACGTCATCACGCCGCTCGAACCGTACTCGGCCGGGTACGCGAGTAGCGCGAAACCGCCGATCATCAGATCGTGCACTACATAGTCGTAAGCACCACCGGCGGCGGCCGCTCCCTGCGCTTCGAGCACCCGGTAGAAGTAACCGTGATAAGGCGAGGTGTGCGGCGTGCCTTCCCCCACGTATCCTTCGGCGCGCGCGTTTGCGAACTCCGCGCCGAGCGGGCTCTCCGGTTCACCCGCCACCGTCTCCCAAAACAACCCGTCCTTCTTGCCGTCGGTGCTGATCAGCTTGCGCGCGTAGTGCAGGATCTCGCTGCCTTCGGGATTACCAAGGTAGTACTCGGACTGTGCGTCGACGTAAGCGAGGCACGACTGAATCGTGCTGAGCTCGTTGGTGCCGACCCGGCGATTGATGATCTCGTCGACCCCGTCGCTCGCATCGAAACGCCAGGCGCCCTCTTCCTTGACCAACGGAAACGGGAACGGCCATTCGTCCTCGCCGACGACCAGCACGGCTCTGTCGGAACCTTCGTTGACCACGCTGTGGCGCAAATCGAAGCCGTTCGCGAAGATGTCTCGGGCGTTCGCGTCTTGAACGGCGTCGCCGGACTCGACTACGTCCTTCACGTCCGTGCCGAGCACGCGCAGCAGCGCGCTCGATTCCCCGGATCTGATCGCGGATATCAACGCGTCGACCGCCTGCTCCGGCGTGGCGTAGGTTCGTTGATCGTTGCTCAGCAGATCGCACGCCGCGAGCAGTTGCGCAGCGGCGAGGATCGCCGCGAAAGTGGTCCACGAGTGTCGCTGCGCGGTCATCGGCGTCGCCCTCCGCCCCCGCCCCCGCCGCTGGGGCGCGACATGCCGGCCGACGACCGGCTCGCCGAGCCGCGACTGCTTTCCGTCCGGGTCGTGCTGCCGCTGCCGCCGGCACCGCGATAGGCTTCCGGCCCGCGGCTCGATGAGCTGGGCGAGGAAGTCGTAGGTGCCGAGCGCGCCGCGCCGCCGGTGGCACCGGCGGTGTTGCGCTGCTGCGTGCCGGCGCCGCCGGTGGCGCCGGTGGTAGCACGCGGCTGCGTGCCTGCGCCGCCGGCCGCACCGGTGGTAGCGCGCGGCTGCGAGCCAGCCCCGCCAGCCGCGGGGCGATTCTGCGTGGAGATGCTATTGCCGGCGAGGTCACGCGTTGCGCCGCCTTGCGATATTTGCTGGCGGCCCTGATCGGCGTGCCCGCGGAAAGCTTCGCGCGACTGGACCGCAGCCTGGTCACGGCCCTTGCCGTATTTCTGCTGCGAAGCCGTATCGCGATACTGCACGCCTTTGCGGTGGCTCGAGTCGTGCTGCCACTTGCTGCTGCCGGCAGCGTTGTTGCTGGCGCTCGCTCTGTTGCCGGCGGCGGTATTGCTAGCGCCGGCTCTGTCGCCCGCGGCGGTGTTGCTAGCGCCTGCCCGGTTGCTGGCGGCGGTGTTGCCGGCGTTCGCTCTGTCGCCGGCGTTGCCGCGGTTGATGTCGTTATTGATGTCCGTTCTGTTGAAGTTGTTGTAGTTGTTGACGTTGATGTCGACGTCGCCGTGACCCCAGTTGCAGTTGCCCCAGAGCGCCGAACCGACCGCGACGCCGACCGTGAATGAGAAAAACGCCGCTCCCGGGGGCGTAGTACGGCGGGTAGTAGTAGTACGGCGGATATGCGGGGTACGGCCAAGTGCCGTACACGACGGTCGGGTTGTAGGTCGGCACGTACACGACCTGCGGATCCGCGGGCTCGACCTTGATGATGGTCGTCGTCGTGGTCGTAGCGTCGGCCGGCGGCGCCTCCGTCGTCACCGTCTGCTCTTTCGAGGACTTGAGATTGCCTTCGGCCTTGGCCTTCGCGCGCAGCCGCTGCACCGCGTCCATCACCTCCGCTTGCTGCGCGAGAAACGCGTCGCCGAGCTTCTGAGTCCAGTCGAGCTTCTCGTTCATCATCGCGATGACGTCCGGGAACGCGACGAGCGATTTGACGCTCGGATCCCACGTCTGACCCACCATCGCTTCCTCGAGCGCCTCGCCGGTCACCGACGGGTTGTCCTTGGCCCAGCGCGCCGCTTCCACGACCTCGAGCGGATACGTCGAAGCCATCAGCACCTGCGCGAGCAACGAATCGGGATACAAGGCGATCGGCGCGACGAATTGCTCGAGCTCTTCGGCTTTGAACGTGGGTGCGGGGGCAGGCTCTTGACCCAAGAGCGCGACCGGCGACAGCGCGAGCAACAGCGTTGCGAGCGCGCTCGAGATCGATCCCCTTCTCGGCCTAGCCGAGAAGCGCGAACGCGGCGTGCGAACGTGAACGAGACGGACACCACACATCCGAGCCCCTCCGGACCTCAGTCGCTCCAGTATCACTGTGATCGCCCAAGCTCGCCACCGTCATTGGACCTTGGTCCAAGCGTCGGCTTGCGGACGCGGACGCCCCGCTCCGTCAGACGGCGCGCAAGATGACGACGAGGAACGCGAAGACGCCGATGAACATCATGATGATCGCGATCCCATAGATCGGCGTGTTGCCCGGGCGTCTTCCGGATGCCGGCGATCTGGGCGAAATCGCCGTGCCACAAGTACTTCACGACGGAGTGGTACTGCCACAACGACGTGAGGAGCGCGAATATGCCGGCTCCGATCAAGACCAGGCCGACGTACCGCGCAGCGAACGGGTGAGGGGCAGGCGCAACGCCTTGCATCGAGTTCAGCCGCTCGAAGAATTGCACGATCGTGAAACCGAATCCGATGAGTGCAACCGAAGTTCGTATCCAAGCCATCATGGTCCGCTCGAGCGCCAAGCGCGTCCTGAACCACGCGAGATGGCTGTCCGCGGTCACTTTGACTTGGAAGCGCTCGTCGTGCTGTGCAGGCGTCTCAGCTGCCATCTTTGGGCTCCGATTTCATGGCTTCATCTCACTCGAAGGCGCAGGTTTTGATGCTTCGCGGGCTCGGCGCGCGTGAAAACCGTCGCAGGGATGGTAGCGCCGGAGCATCACGGCGCCATTGGACTAATGGTCCACGCCGCGGGCCGCGCGCTATCACCGGCGCGCCGCAAAGATCGCACCGTGCTCGAGAATGAACGCGCTCGCGTCGTGCTGCCGGATCGCGGTGATGAAAACGCGTACGAGCGGCGACGGCGTGGAGTCCTTCAGCCTCACTACGCTCGCCATCGATCCGAACACGGTGGGGAGCGGATACGGCAGAATCGCCACCTGGCCGTGACGGACTTCGTCGATGATGGCATCGGGCGTCGCGAACGCCACGCAGTCGCTGCTCCGCACCACCGAGAGCAGCAGCGCGATGTCGTCCGCGATGACCGTCGTCCTGTGCGCGGCCTCGGCCCCCTGCTCTTCCGCCAACGCGCGTCCCGCCTCCTGCTGGTCGGGCCGCGGGTTGGGGAAGCCGATCGGATAGCGGAGGATGTCCGCCGTGCGCAGCGAACCCTCCTTTTTTGTGAGCGGATGACCGGAGCGGCAATAGAGCACGGTCGGACGCTCTTTGAGCCGGATCACGTCGAGACGGCGATCGTCCTCGGCAACGTGGTCGCCGACGAACAAATCGATTTCGCCTTTCAGTAGCAGCTCCCTGAGACGGTCGGCGCTGTCGACGGTGACGAAAACCTTGAAGCGCGAGCTCTTCGCGCACAGCTCGGCGAGCGCGGGTCCGAGGATGGTTCGAGCGGGGTACGGGCCCGAGCCCACGCGGAGCTCGCCGATCTCGAGGGCGGCCATTTTGTTCACGTCCCGCTTCAGCTGGTCGGCGCGGCGCAGCATTTCGTCCGCATGCTTTAGCACGAGCGCCCCGAACGCGGTCGGCACGGTTTGCCGCGGCTGACGGTCGAACAGCTTCACTCCGAGCTCGCGCTCGAGCGACTGAATGCTGCGCGTCAGCGCGGGCTGGCTCAGCTCGAGCTCGGCGGCGGCTCGCGCGAAGTTCTGCTCGCGCCCGAGAGCGGCCGCGTGCCGTAGTTGAGTCAGATTGAGCACGATGCAGCCCCGTTATCGGTCGGATAGGGATTGGGCATTGGACGCGATCCGAAGCTGCCAACTAGCATGGCCCGCTCCCGTGCCCGAGTGAACCGCTGTGACAGAGTTCTTGAGCTCCTTCATCTTGAGTCAGCGAATCAAAGAGCTCGAGAGCTCCACCAAGCGCGAGACCGACGAGCTGGCCGCGCTGGCGACGCTCGTCGGCCGTGTCGAGAAGCGCGCGCAATGGCTCCAGAAGCGAATTCGCGCGCAGCGCCGAAAAACGGTCTCGGCCGAGAGCGGGCTCGCATTGGGTCGGTGCTATCTCGCGGCCGCGCAAATCCGTGAGTATGTCGCGAGCTGGGCGAACAAGCAGCGCGCCGCGAACGACGCGGCGCTGCCCGTTGTAGAGCTCGAGCGGAACGTTGCGCGGCTCGTGGGAGAGATCGTCGCGATCGTCGAGCAATCCTTGAAGACACGAGACAACGGTACTTCCGACCTGCATACGTCACCGCTCTCGAGCACGGAGTCGGAGCCCGCGATCGAGGACTCGCTCGAAGACGACGAGACCGCGGGCCTCGGACAGGAGAGCTAGACCGCGCATTCGTGAGCGCGCCTGCGCCGTCGCCACCGTCGATGTACCGCGGGCGCTATGCAGACCTTGCCGCGGAATCGCGCGTCAGCGTGACATCGACGGCGGCGGTCGCTTACATCTCGCCAACGGTCGTCACGGTGTCCAGCCGTTTTCTGAGCATGCTCGCCCAGCTTCGTGCCAGTTGCCGAACCTCGCTCCAAACCGTCACGGAGTTGGCCGGGGTCGCGAAGCCTTCCTGCTCTGCGGCTCGACGGTCCGCGACTCTCGCGAGCACTTCGTTGCTGACGGAGTCGCGCAGCTCGAAGGCCAGCGTGGCCTCGCCCACGGAGCTGAGATACACCTCGTAGCGTCCCGGGGCGTCATCGGGCGGGGCCTTCGAGACGACGTCGATCAGGGTTCCGATCAGTAGCAGCGTGTCGGGAGCCGCGTGGTCCGTGAGCTGATAGCGTTTCGACTTCGCGAGCTCCTCGCGGAAGGCTTCGCCGACAACCTCTTTCAGCATCGCCTTGCCTTCGTCGGAAATCGGAAACTCGGTTTGGTCGTCTCTGCCCGGGCGGTAGTACTTGCCCTTGTCATCGACGGCGCGGTACTGAATGTCGGCGCCGACCAACCAGAGCTTCTTATACGGACGAAGGTCGAGGTCGGCCTTGACGTAGGCCACGTCCATCACCGACTTGTCGACGCGCGTCAGCCCGTCGTGAGTGACCTCCGCGTTCGGGCCCGTCTGCACGCGCGGCGCCGCGCCGGCGACGATCGAATAGCCGGCCATCGCCAAGCCGGCGGCAGCGAGCATTGAGCAGATTTCTGGCGCGCATTTTTTCGTTCTCCTTCGAAGCACTTGAGCTGGGAATCGCGGGCTCTCCGCGGCATCGCGCGAAAGTGTCCGGAGGAAGGAGTGTAGCGCCAATTGGACTTTGGTCCATAGACTCCCACCGACGGAGTCGGATCATGAAGCACTCGCGCGAGGCGGCCGCTCAGAGGTCGAAGGTCAAGCCGAAAACGTAGCCTTGCGCGATGGCGTCGAGCACGAACTGATCATCCTCGAAATCCATTTTTAGCGCGCGATAGCCGAAACGCAAAGTCATCGCATCGGTGATCCCAAAGCCGAAGATCGCCGCGACGTTCGTGACGAGCTCGGACGAGACGCCGAAGCCGCCCACGTCGCCGCGCAACACTACCGACCAGCGATCGTTGAACTCGTGACTGAAGCGCGCGCCCACCAATGGATCGAGCCAGCTCTTGCGGCTCTCGGCGGACGGCCCCGGCGTCAGCCGCACGCTCGCCTCGAGCGCGACGTAGCGAACTCCGAATATCAGATCGAGCCCTGGGATCTTCGCGGCCGGATACGCCGCGGACGCCTCGAAGTAACCGCCCGAAACCTCGGCCTCGGTGTCGACGAACGTACCGTCGGAGGTATCGCTGAAGTCGACGTACATCCCGTCGAGCAGCACCCCCCACTTACCCTTGCGCGCCTCGACGTCGGTGCCGATGGCGAGATCGAGGTTGTCGAGCGAGAAGAAGCTGTAGCCCGTGTCGATCTCCGAACCGATCCCTTCGGCCGCGGTGTCGCCGTCGAGACCGGCGGCCCACAAGTAGGGCGTGATCGAGAACGACCAGGGTTGCGGACCCGCAGAGTCGGGAGCGCGATCACTCGGAGACTGTGCACGTGCAGTGTAAGCAGCGGCGAGCGAAATCACGAATGCACATCGGGCAATACAGTTCATGCCGGCTATACTAGCCGCAAGCTCGTGTCGGGTGTCGCGCATGCTTGAACGTCGCCTCCACTCGATCGCTCGCGGCGCTCGCGGTGTTGGCGGCTTGCCGCGCGCACGCACAGGACCTCGAGCCGCGACTCTATACGAGCGCGCCGACCGGTCTGAACTTTCTCGGGCTCGGATACGCCGAATCGCGCGGCGGCGCCCTCTTCGATCCGTCCGTGCCGCTCGAAAACGCCGAGCTCGCAGTCGACGGCGTGGCAGTTGGTTACGTCAGGTCGCTCGGCCTCTGGAGCAAGTCCGCGAAGCTCGACATGGTGGTGCCGTACGCCTGCGTGTCGGGCTCGGCAACGCTCGCCGGCCAAGTCGTGAGCCGCGACGTATGCGGCCTGGCCGATCCGAAATTCCGCTTGTCCGTGAATTTCCGCGGCGCCCCCGCGCTGAGCCCGCAGGAGTTCGCGGGCTACAAGCAAGATCTGATCATCGGCGCCAGCGTGCAAATCGCCGCTCCAGCCGGGCAGTACGACGACGATCGCGTCGTCAACATCGGCACCAACCGCTGGTCGATGAAGCCGGAGATCGGCCTTTCGAAAGCGTTCAAGCACGTCAACGTGGAGATGGCGGCGGGTGCCACGTTCTATGAGCGACAACGGCGACTTCGTGAGCGGCAAGAAGGAACAGGATCCGATCTACTCGCTGCAAGGACACGTCGTCCACGTGTTTCGGACCGGCAGCTGGCTTGCCGCGGACGCGACCTACTACCGTGGCGGGCGTTCGACCATCGACGGAGTCGCCGGCCCCGATTTGCAGGCGAACTCGCGCTTCGGGGTCACATTCGGTCTTCCACTGAACCGTCTTCAGGCCCTGAAACTGAGCGCGAGCACCGGTGTCTCGACGAGGACCGGCACCGACTTCGATACCGTCTCCGTGATCTGGCAACGTCGCTGGGCCGCGCGTGTAGCCCCAAAGACCGACTAGCGGGTCTGCACAGGGCTGCTAGCATGCGGCTCCTTTGCAAGAGCGAAATCCATGTACCGCAAATTCTTCATCAGCTCGATCTTGGTCTTGGCGGCACCGCTCGCGCGAGCTCAGGACTGGGATTGGTCCGTGGCGCCTTATCTCTGGGCCGCGGGCATCGACGGCAGCGCGGGACTCGGTCCGCTGCAAACCGACATCGACGTCGACTTCTCCGATCTCGTCGATGTGCTCGCCGGCGCGGCGCTGATCCACGTCGAGGCCAAACGGGACGAATTTGGATTCTTCGGCGACCTCGTCTTCTTGGCGCTCGAATCGGATGCGGACAGCGGGTCGAGCCGTGTCGAAGTCGAGTTCGACACGACGATCGTCGAGCTCGGCTATCTCAGGAACCTATCGAACGTGGGTGTGGAGTTCGGCGTTCGCTACTGGGACTTCGACTTAGGTGTCCAGCCGACCAATCTGGCCGCCCTCGACAGAAACCAGGATTGGTTCGATGGTTTCGTCGGCGTTCGCTTCGACCGCGAGATCAACGCCAACTGGAGCTGGATAACGCGCGCCAACCTCGGAGCTGGCGGGTCCGATCTTTCCTACGGCGTCGATACGACGTTCGGCCGGAAGCTCGGTCCCGGTCGGTTCGTCTTCGGTCTGAAGCTGCTCGACGTCGACTACGAAAGGCCGTCGGTCCGGGGGATTCCGTTCCGCATGGACACGATGTTCCTAGGCGCGACGGTCGGCTACGCGTTCGATTGACGGTTCACATTCCCCAGGCGTTGCCGAAAGTCAGATATATCACCGTCTCGTCGGGCCCGCGCGCCACATCGAAGCCGCCCGCCAATCCGAGCTTCCTCGAGAGCAGATAGCGGAAGCCCCCGCCGTAGCTGTAAGCCCTTTCCGCGCCGCTCAGCTCGTCGAACTCGTCCGCGGCGCGGCCGACGCCGGCGAAACCGAGCACGCTCCACCGTTCGTCGATTTTCCAGCGTGGCTCGACCTCGGCCGTCACCACATGGTGGCCGAGATACCGCAGCAGCGGAATTCCGCGCAGCGAGACCCACGGCTGCGAGTAGAACGGGGCGTCGTCGTCGGCGTACGAGTACTCCAAGCGCAGCCCGAACGTCATCCGCTGCTTGAACATCTGCCAGTACTCGAAGTCGCTCGCCTGGAGCTTGGCATAGTCGAAATCACCGCCGAACGACTCGGCGAAGTAGGAGATCGCGAGCGAAGTGCTCCGGCCCTTGTTGGGTGTGAACGTATTGTCGCGCGCGTCGTAGTCGAGCAACACCGAAAGGCCCGCGTCCTGGGTCCTACCGAACTCGGGCACGGGAGGGTTGAGATCGAAACCGATGTCGGTCGCAAAGAACATGTAGCGCACGCCTGCGAACAGGCGCGAGTCACCGAGCCGAAATTGCGCTTGCTGCACGAGCAGCGTGCCTTCCAGGTTGAAGTGCGCCGGATTTTCGCTCAGGTCGACCGTTTCGTTGCCGTAGTAGTCGAGGTTCAACGAAGCTTCCCCGAGCACGGCGAGGTAGCGTGTTCGCCCGCCGCTCCAAACCGCGGAGTGGACACCCGCGACGAGCCAGCTGTCGTTGTCGGTCGCGGCGACACCGGCGCCCGTCATCGTCGGCGGATTCTCCGCCGCCTGCTCCGGAGTCAGCTTGCTCGGATGAAAGTAGACGAGCGCGGCGAGCAGTCCCGCTCCCAAGACCGGATCGTTGCCCGGAACGAGCAGCGGTACGAAACCGCTGGTGCCGCCGTCCCCACCGGCGGTCATGTCGAGTCGGCCGTCCGCCGGGTCAATGAAGCGACTGAAGAAACCGCCTTCGGGTTTCGGCTCCTCTGCTGCGCCGGCGTTCGCGTTCGCTGCCGTGTCCGTCGACGGCTCAGCTGGTTGGGCCGCCGCCCATCGCGCAATGCAAAGCGCGGCCGCGAGCAGCGCTAGACCTCGAGCGAGTACGACCATCTTTAGAGCACCCCGAGTCAAGACGTTGGGCCGCCGGCGAAGTGTGCCAGGCATAACCCCCATTCCGCACCTTCGCCATAGGACGTTCGTACCATTGTCCCTGGAGTTGCCATTTCTATACGTTCATGCTCGTATCCCACAGTCATTCCTGCACAGGAGCTAGTTGATGCGGACCTACACTTGGGCGGTTGCGATGGCCGCGTTGCTCACGCTGCCGGCCTACGCCGCGAAGCCTCAGATTCAGTGGGATGAGGCGTACGATTTCACGACCATCAAGACGTTTCAATGGCAACCCACCGACTCCGCGCTCGAGAAACGCAACCCGTTCATGCACTCTCGAGTCGTCGCCGCGATCGAGTATGAGCTCACAGCCACCGGGCTCACTGAAGTGCAGGCGAATCCCGACGTTTTCGTCACGTACCACACGTCGACGGAGAACAAAGTCCGCCTGGAATCCGACTCGTACGGCTACGGCTTCGGCGGATACGGCGGCGTGGGCTGGGGCCATTACGGCTATGGATACGGCTACGCCGGTCCCGTGTCGACGACGACGCGCGTCGTCGAGTACGACGAGGGAACGCTCGTTGTCGACATTTGGGCAGCCTCGACGAAAACGCTGATCTGGCGCGGCGCGGCCACGCGCGTGTTCTCGGAAGACGTCGACAAGGCCGAAAGCCAGGTCGTGAAGATCATCAAAGAGATGGCGTCGCAGAGCAAGAAACTGCGCGCAAAAGCCGCGAAGTCCGGTTCTTAATCGCGAGCATGTGCTCGCTCTGGAGGCCTCCGATGAAAGCTCAATGCCTCGCAGTCATTGGTCTATCCATCATCGTAAGCGGCGCCCGCGCCCAGTCCGCGCCTTCAGGCAAGACCCTCGCCGCAACCATTAACGTCTACGTGTTCCCAAACAGCGGCCAGACCGCGTCGCAGCAGTCGAAGGACGAAGGCGAGTGCTATAACTGGGCTACAACGAATACCGGCAGTGACCCGTTCGAGCTCCAGAAGCAAGCCGCGGCGGATCAGCAGCAAGCGCAACAGCAGGCGCAGCAGGCGCAGAGCTCTACGAAGGGCGCAGGAGCGAGGGGCGCTGTGGGCGGCGCCGCGGCCGGCGCGCTAATCGGTGAAATCGCGGACACGGACAGGAGCGAGGCCGCCGCCTGGGGAGCCGCACTGGGTGCCGTTCACAATCGGCGTAAAGCGGACGCGCGCAGCCAGCAAGCTCAAGCGTCGGCCCAGCAGACCGGAGCGTCCAAGGGCGCGGCTACGGCCGAGCAAATCACCAACTTCAAGAAGGCGTTCAGCGTCTGCCTCGAGTCGAAGAAGTATATGGTGAAGTTCTAAGCGCAGCCGGAGCGGCCGCCAGCGGTCGCTTTGGGTAAGGTCGTCGAGGGGCGAAAGCTCAGTCCACCGCGGCGTTAGTGCAAACCCCGAATACCGTCACGGAGACACCATCGCGCGACACAGCGACCGTCACGTGACCGGTCGCCTCATCGATCACGAGGCTGAACGCACGCCCAAGATCGATACCTTGTAGATAAATAAACCCGTCGGCTCTCTGCACGGTCTGAACGGGCGTCCGTCGGTTTCGCTCGCTTGCTTTGGTCGTCGAGAGCAGCTTGCCTTTGACGTCGACGATGACGAACTCGGGCACGTCGACTTCCGATGGAGGAATCGTGTAGCAGTCACTTTCCTCGACGCATGCGACAACCTGACCGACGGCGCAGAGCAGCCGATCGATACCCTGCAGGTTGTCCGCGAATGCAACGCCGCTGACCAATAGACCGGCGGCAGCCACTACAGTGCGTTTCATTCGAGCTCTCCATTGGCCGCCGTTGCGGCTTCTTTTGACACTAACACGTCCCGTCGATGTGCTCGACCGTGTCCACACACCGCGCTGACGGAAGGATAGCCCTCAAGAAGAGACTCGTAGCGTAGGACCAAAGGCTTAGTTTTTCCGGGCGGGGAACCAACTATCCTCGCCGCTACTTCGACCGACCGATGGTCCACTACGCGGAAACCGACCGCGAGTGCGCCGACGACCGATCGGTGCGTTCGTGCACGCGCTCGGCGAAGGCCTGGCGCACCGGTTGGTTCGTCGTCGATATGCCGCGCCGCTGGAGTCGCATACGCGTTCCAGAGGTAGTGGGCGGCGAGGGAATATGATGTTCGGGTTTGCCGCTCTGCTGGCCGCCGCCGGTTTGTTCCTCGGCGTGCTGGTGCTCTTTGACGTCGGAAGGAAAATCGGCATCGCGCAACTTGCGCGTGATCCGGACGCCCCGGCAAAGGGAGCGGGTCCTGTAGAAGCCTCTATTCTCGGCGTGCTGGGGCTGCTTCTGGCATTCACGTTTTCCGGCGCCGCGTCGCGATTCGAAGCTCGGCGACAGTTGATCGCCGTTGAAGCCAACGCGATCGGAACAGCCTATCTGCGGGTCGATTTGCTTCCAAGCGACGCGCAACCGGAAATGCGGCAGCTCTTCCGTGACTATGTGGATACGCGAATCGAGACGTATCGAACGTCGGCGGATCTCGCCGACGTACAAACGAAGCTCTCCGAGGCGGCGGCGTTGCAGGGCAAGATTTGGGAGGCCGCGGTGGCCGCATTCGGTCCGGAGTCGCCCATGTACGCCGCGACGCTGCTGCTTTCCGCGTTGAACGACATGATCGATGTTACGACGACCATAGTCGCGGCAACGCAGAATCACCCACCTACGATCGTTTTCGTGTTGCTCGCGGCATTGAATCTCACCAGCGCGCTATTGGTAGGCTACGTAACCTGCCAGACCAAATCCCGAACGTGGTTCCACGTACTGGTCCTCGCGACGACGGTATCGCTCACTTTCTACGTCATCATCGATCTCGAATTTCCACGCTTGGGATTGATCCGGATCGACCAAGCCGATCAGCTACTCATTGACGTCCGCAGCAGCATGCGGTGAAGATGCTGACCCCGCGTGCCGCCGCCCCGGGCCTTTTCGCACAGCGTAAGACCAAAGGCGTAGTTCCTCTGAGCGAGGAAACAACTATCCTCGTCTTCACAACGTTGGCGTTTCGCGCCCTGCTTTGGTCGGTTGGCGCGGTGCCGTTGGATCGTTACCACAAGTCGAAAGAGGTTTTCGGATATGGATAGTCGTACCGGAGTTCTGTTCTTGTCGCTCTGCGTGTTTTCCGGCGCAGCTTCCGCTCAAAGCAGCGATCGCGCCGGCACCTGGGAGTTCGGGGTTTCGTTGGCGGATTTCGGGGGCGAGGACCTCGCGGGCGGCGGAGGCTCCTCACTTAGCATCGACAACGATCTCGGCTTCGGATTCGAGGTGAACTACAACCTCACCAACCGTTTCGCAGTCGGCGGAGGTCTGGACTACAGCAGCCCGGACTACCAAGCGACTCGTGTAGTCGACGGCTCCAATCTGGTCGACAAGATCAGCGCTTCGCTCGACGTCACGACGATCCATCTCAAGGGCACGTTCTATTTCACCGAGGGCGCGCTCGCGCCGTACGTCGAAGCCGGAGCGGGCTGGACGAGCGTCGACTCGAACATCGCTGACGGCCCTCCGACCAGCGGCTGCTGGTGGGATCCGTGGTGGGGTTACATCTGCACGTCGTTCTACGACACCTATAGCGAGACCAGGACCTCGTACAGCTACGGCGTGGGCATCCGCTGGGAGATCGCGGACGAGTTCGTCGTTCGCGCAAGCTACGGCCCGGTCGAAGTGGACACCGAGCGCGGCGAATCGGCCAGTCTGGACGTCACCCGCGTCGAGTTTGCCTGGAGATTCTAGCCACCTACTTCAGTGGGGCAGCGCGAGTAACGCGTAAGCGTTACTCGCGCTTCGTTCCGTCGCGCCCAACGTAGTGTGAATCGTAGTATCAGCCGCGCGCTGGCTCGCACCATCGGGGCGGTGATCGCGGCAACGCCGGCACTTCAGGGCTGCACCTCTGACGAGCAGCGCGTCCCCGCTGCAGCGGATCACAAGGATGCGGAGTACGTCCTCGCCGGGCAGCGCATCCGGCTCAGCCACGGCGTCTCCGAGGCCGCAACAGCCCCGGGGTCCGCGTCGAAAACCGTCACGCGTTACTTCGGCAATGAAGCTCGAGCCGACCTCGATGGCGATGGCAGAGAAGACGTCGTGTTCGTGCTCACGCAAGAGACGGGCGGAAGCGGGACGTTCTACTACGTGGTTGCCGCTCTCGGCATGGAAGCGGGATTCGTAGGCTCGGAAGGTCTGCTGCTCGGCGACCGCATCGCGCCGCAAGCGACGGAGATCGGGGCGGACAACGTAGTAACCGTGCGCTACCTCGACCGAGCGCCGCGCGAGAGCTTTGCCACTCCACCGTCGCACGACAAGACGCTCCGACTCCTGCTGGATATCGAAGCGCTGCGATTCGGCGAGCTCGCAAATGACTTCGAGGGCGAGGCAGACCCCGCGATCATGACTCTCGGCATGAAAACGTGGGTTTGGGTCAGCGCTCGCTACGACGACGGTCGGGAGCTTCGCCCAAACCGAGCGGATGCATTCACTCTAACCTTCGACGGCAACGCCAAGCTCTCGGCTACCACCGACTGCAATCGAGTCGGCGGTACGTACGCGGCTGCGGACGGCCGACTGACGTTCAGCGGTCTGTTCGCCACGCGCATGTACTGCGAGGGCGCGCAAGAGGGTGCGTTTACTGGGCTGCTCGAGGAAACCACCGGCTACCGTTTCACGTCGCGCGGCGAGCTCGTCTTGGACCTCGATTCCGGAGGCGGCTCGGCCGTGTTCCGGTAACGCGCGAGCTGGGCGGGCTGTGACCGGCTCGAGCCGCGTCCGCCACCTGGGTGGACTCCGGCGACCCGCACGCGGCCACGCTATATATAAGAGAGCCCCTGTTCATCCTGCCGGCGACCGCCCCGGTAATTTTCGCTAAGCTGCCGCTATGACTCAGGAGACATAGCGATGCGCAAGCGCTTCCTGCTTCAGGCTCTCGCCCTATCACTCGTGTCGTTCACATCATTCGCTGCGGGCGCTGCGTACGCGGAATCCGCGACGATCGCCGTCGCGGCGAATTTCGCGGCGCCAGTCGAAGCGCTGCAAAAGCTGTTCGAGAGAGGCGGCGCCGCATCGCCTCGCGATCACGTCCGCAGCGACCGGTCAGCTGTATGCGCAGATCGCGAACAGCGCGCCGTTCGACGTGTTGCTCTCCGCGGATCGGGAGCACGTAGACATGCTCCTAGCCGCGGGCCTCGGTGACAGCAAGCAGCGTTTCACCTACGCGATCGGCAAGCTCGCGCTCTGGACGCGCGACGTCGAAAAATTCGAGCCGCTGGCCCTGAGCGCGGTGTCGCGCAGCGACTATCGCTGGTTGGCGATCGCCAATCCGGAGCTCGCACCCTACGGTCTCGCGGCCGAGCAAACGCTGCGCAAGCTCGGTCTCTGGGAAACGCTGCAAAGCCGAATCGTCCGCGGAGAAAGCATCGCGCAGACGTTCGCAATGGCCGAGACGCGCAATGCGGATCTCGCGTTCGTCGCGCTATCCCAAGCCGTCGCTTACGCGCAGCCGGCCGCACACCTCGAAGTCCCGCTCGGATCTCTACGAGCCGATCCGCCAGGATGCGGTGCTGCTGAAGCATGGCGCGCGGCAACGCTGCCGCGCAGGCCTTTCTGAGCTTTCCTGCGGACGCCCGACGCGACGCACGTGATCGAGCAGTTCGGTTACGCGACCTCGGCGACTGAGCCCACCGGTACCCCGCGCTAGCGGACGTCGTCGTCACCGCGCATCCGTCGGGGCATTCGTTCGATGCGTCTGCCCCTGCCCTAGCCTCGCGGCTGCATGTCGATGATCACGGCCGGCGGTGTCAGCGGAACCTGCGGCCGCAGAAACGGCTTTTCCGCCGCCTGGTGACACGCGTGACATTGCGTGAGCATCTGCCGATAGGACGACTCGAATGCCGGAGCGTCTTGCTTGTCGACCGCCGTCTTGAGCTGCGCCAGAGAGGACTCCTCGATTCCTTTGAGAATCGGCCTCAGGTCGAGCTCTCGTCCATCCGCCAGCTTGCGCACGGCACGCACGCGCACGGCCCAGTTCAAGTGGCCGCGTGTCTCGTTGAGATAGAACGTCGCGAGCGGCCAATTCCCGTTCCGGGCGGCGAACCACAGGTTCGCGAAGTGGTACTCGACGTCGATCATCGTATGAGACTGGCTCGGCAACATGCCTTTGAGCAGCTCGATCTCCGCCTTGAGCGCCGCGATCTCGGCTTGCTCGCCGGCCGGAGCGGGAGCCGGTTGAGCGCCGCCGCCGAGCTCTATTGCGACCAATGGCAGCGCGAGTAGAACGACCAAAGAGTGCTTCGCGAAGGTGTGGCTCGTCATGGCAGGATCCTCCATCGGCGCATCGGCTGCGGCGAACACTTTCAGCATACTATCCTGCGAACCGTAGACCTGCGAAGGGGACCAGAACGATGAGCCGACCGCCGCTTCGCCTCAGCACTAATCGCCGCCTGCGCAGCCGCCGGTCCAGCCGCCGCCGACGAAGGTATGTGGACCTTCGACAACTTTCCGAGTGCCGCCGTCGCGAAGGAGCACGGCGTCGAGATCGGACCGGCTTGGCTCGACCGCGTGCGGCTCTCCGTCGTCCGGCTCGCCGGTTGCACGGCATCGTTCGTCTCCGAGCAGCGGGCTGATGCTCACGAACCACCACTGCGTCGAAGGCTGCCTGGCCCAGCACTCGACCCGCGACAAAAGCCTGATCGAGACCGGCGTCTTCGCGAAGAGCCGCGACGAAGAGCTACGGTGCGCGACGCAAATCGCGGACGTGCTCGTCGAGCTCGAGGAAATCACGCCGCGAGTCGCGATCGCGACGCGCGACCTCAACGATTGGCAGGCGAAGGAGCGGCGGCGCCAGACGCTGACGACGCTCGAGCAAAGCTGCGAAGATACTTCACGACAATCTTCTAACCAATTGAAATGTGAGGCCGTTACCCTCTACGGCGGCGGTCAATACTGGCTCTACAAGTACCGGCGTTACACCGACGTGCGGCTCGTATTCACGCCCGAGGCCGGCATCGCGTCGTTCGGCGGCGATCCCGACAACTTCCAGTTCCCGCGCTGGTGTCTCGACATGGCGCTGCTGCGCGCCTACGCGGACGGCAAGCCGGTCAGCACACCGAACCATTTCGCAATCGACTTCGATGGGCCGAAGGCTGGCGAGCTCGTTTTCGTCGCGGGACATCCCGGCTCGACGGACCGGCAGCTCACCGTCGCGCAACTCCAGACACTTCGCGACTCAGTGCTGCCCCCCGCACTGCTGCGCGCGTCCGAGCTCCGCGGCCGCTACGCGCAATTCGCGAAGACGAGCCCGCAGGCGGAGCGCATCGTGCGCGATCCGCTGAACGGCCTCGAGAACAGCCTCAAGGTCCAGCGCAAGCTGCTCGACGCGCTGCTGGACGACCAGCAGATGAAGCGCAAGCGCGACGAGGAGCAAACGCTGCGAGCGTACGTCGCGAGCCATCCCGAGCTGCGCTCCGCCATCGGCGATCCGTGGGCCCGAATCGAGGCTGCTCAGAAAGCGCAAGCCGCGATCCTGCTGCCCCACGGCTATCTCGAGGACGCCGCGGGCTTCAACAGCCGCCTGTTCCGTTACGCCCGGCTGCTCGTCCGCGCCGCCGCCGAACGGCCGAAAGCGAACACGGACCGGCTGCGCGAGTACACCGACGCGTCGCTGCCGCGCATCGAGCAGCAGCTCGGTGCGCAGGTCCCCGTCTATCCCGAGCTCGAGCGGCTCACGCTGTCCTATTCGCTCGAACGGATGCGCGAATGGCTCGGTCCGGACCATCCTGTCGTGCGCCGGCTGCTTGCGACCGAATCGCCCGACTCGCTCGCCGCGGCGCTCATCGGCGGCTCGAAGCTAGCGGACCCGGCAGCGCGTATGGCGCTATGGAACGGCGGGCAGGCGGCTGTGGACGCCTCGCGAGACCCCATGATCGCGCTCGCGCGCGACATCGACGCCGAAGCGCGCGCGCTGCGCAGCCGCCAGGAAAGCGAGGTGGACGCCGTGAACGAGGTCGGAGGCGAGGCGATTGCCAAAGCGCGGTTCGCGGCGCTCGGCGCGGCCGCCTATCCCGACGCAACGTTCACGCTGCGACTCAACTACGGCACGGTCCAGGGCTGGAACGAGAACGGCACAGCCATCGAGCCGTTCACACGCCTCGGCCGATTGTTCGAACGCGCCACGGGCCGCGCGCCGTTCGCGGTGCCCGAGGCGTGGGAGCGTGCGCGCGCCACGCTCGACCTCGACACGCCGTTCAATCTCTCCACCAACAGCGACATCGTGGGCGGCAACTCGGGGAGCCCGCTGATCAACGCATCGGGCAAGATCGTCGGCCTCATCTTCGACGGCAACATCCACTCGATCTCGGGCGCCTACTGGTTCGATGACGACAAGAACCGCGCGGTCGCGGTCGACACGGCCATCGTTCGTGAGGCACTGACCAAGGTCTACCATGCCGAGAATTTACTCGATGAAATAGTCATAACTAACTAATATATCAATATTTATATAGGGGGAATCGAGATGTCGTAGAACTTGGCTCCTGTGCATCGCGTGCGCCGCAGCGCTCACGGCCCAAGGGCAGTCCCGCAACCCGTCGGGCAGCGAGACCGGCGCGCGCGCGGCTTCCACCCGCACGGCAACGCTCGCGGCGGACGCGGCTGCCGCCGGCGCGATGTTTGCCGCGGCTACGAAGCTACTCGCCTCGGTGCGCGGCGACCCGGAGTTCAACGAGGCGCTACGACAGTTCTCGATGGAGGACGAAGCTCCTACTGCCGCTCGACGATCCGGCGCGCCGCGACTGGTCGTACTGGCCGCGCGAGCGTGCCGGCCTGAAGATCGACCTGATGCACGCGAAGCACCGCGCGCTGCTCCAGGACCTGCTCTGGACCGCGCTCAGCGCCGGCGGCTATCACAAAGTGCTGAACATCATGCAGCTCGAGTACGTGCTGCAACCGGCTTCCACGACCGGCTTCCCGCGCGGCATCGAGGAATACACGATCACGCTGTTCGGCGAGCCCTCGGCCACGGCAGCCGTGGGCCTGGCGCTTCGAAGGTCATCACGTATCGCTGAACGTCTTGATCGTCGCCCGGCGTCGGCGTATCCGTCACGCCGACGTTCCTCGGCGCCGACCCCGCGGAGGTCGCGGTCGGTCCGCTTGCTGGCGTGCGCGTCATGCGCGCCGAGGAGGATCTCGGGCGCGAGCTCGTTACCTCGTTGAGCCCCGCACCAGCGCGCGCAAGCGATCCTACTCGGCGACCCGAAGTTCAACGCCGACGTCGCGAAGTTCGGCTTCGTCTACGAAAACAACGCGCCCTGGGATCTCGTCGCGAGCAACATCATGAAGGACCCGAAGCGCTGGGAAGAATGGCGCGAGATCCTACGGCCCGACGGGATCAAGGTCGCGAGCCTTGCGCCCGAGCAGCGCGCGCTCGTCGGCGCGTTGCTCGACGAGATTCTCGGTGTCTACCGGCCCGCGCTCGCGGCAAAGTACTGGAGCACGGTGAAGCTCGACGACCTCAGCTTTGCCTGGATCGGCTCGCTCGAGCCGAAGCAGCCGCACTACTACCGCCTGCAAGGCCCGGACTTCGTGTTCGAGTTCGACAACGTTCAGGGCAACGGCAACCACGTCCACGAGGTGTGGCGCAGCCGCGCCGGCGACTTCGGCGACGATCTACTGAAACGCCACTACGAAACGGCGCACTGAAGCGTCATTCGAGCCGCGGCGGTCGGCTCGCGAGCGGCGTCGCAGTCGGACGCGCGGACCAAGTGCGCGACACTCATGCGGCGTCGCGATGCACCTTCACCGTGAAATGCAACGACGCGCCGCCGTCGGGCTCGTTCTCGGCCCAGATGCGCCCGCGATGTGAACGGATGATCGAGCGCGCGATCGAGAGGCCGAGGCCCATCCCCTCGCTCTTCGTCGTAAAGAACGATTCGAACACTCCCGAAAGCTTGTCGGGCGCGATGCCGTGCCCGCGGTCCGCCACCACCACCTCGACATCGTCTCCGCCGTCGTAGCTCGTGCGCACCGTGAGGGACCGGCTCGCCGACGGCGTATCCTTCATCGCGTCCATCGCGTTCAGAACGACGTTCAAAACGACGTGCTGCAAATGAACACGGTCGGCAAACACTAACGGCAGCGATGGAGCGAGCTCGTTACGCAAGGCCACTCGAGTACGCAGCAGGTCGCCGGTGGTGAGGCGTAAGACATCGGCGATCGTCGAGTTCAGGTCCATGGGCTGCAAGCAGATCTCCTGCTTTTGCACTAGCGCGCGAACTCGACGGATCGACTCGTTGGCCTGCAGGTCGCTCGCGCGAATATCCGCGAGGATCTCGCGAAGCTCCTTAAGCGATGGGTCCGGCGAGCGGAGCAAGATCTCGGCGGCATCGGTGTTGCTCAATATCGCCGTGAGCGGCTGCTTGATCTCGTGCGCGACCATCGCGGTGAGCTCGCCCATGACCGCCATGCGCGACGCATGAGTCAGGCTGCGATCCGCCTCTTCTGCTCGCTTCCGATCGGTGATGTCATGACAAATCGCCTGGAACTCCTCGACGCGCGAACGCACATCGACGACGGAATGACACAGCCAGTGCTGCCAGCCGACGGCCTGGCCAGGCAGCGGCGCCTGACACTCCCAGTCGCCGCGTTCTCCCCGCTGCCCGCAACGCTCGATTTCGGCGCGAGCCAGCCCGCGGGCGGACTCAGGCAGCAGTGCTACGAAGCTCGTTCCGACGAGAGAGTCGCGACTGCGCTGAAAGGCGCGGCAGAACGCCTCGTTCACGAACGAGAGCGTGCCGTCGGGCAGGAAGCGGCACACCAGGTCCGCCTGGCTCTCAACCACGTCTCGATAACGCCGCTCGCTCGCGGTGAGCTCGTTCTCCGCTGCGTCTTTCTGCTCGCTCAGGATCGCGACGAGAAATAACGGTGCGGCCCGGAGCAACAGGAATTGTTGGAGCGCAAGAGCGACGTCGTTGGGGGAGCCACCGGCGAAAGGCCCGCGGCCGCTGAGCGCCGCCTCGACCGAAATCACGGAGATGAGCACCAGCGCACCCGACGCCCCGAGTATGCCGAAACGCAGCGCTGCCCAGAAAAGGAAGGGCACCGGCGCGTAAAACCAAGGATCCGCGATCCCGTCGACGCCCGGCGCAACGTGAAACGCAGCGTAGCTCGTCAGAAAGAGGCCGGCCGCGACGAGCAAACCCTCGATCCAGCGATTCGAGCGCGGCGCCGTGAACGCTCTCGCCGCGCGGGGAATTCCGTAGAGGATCGCCGGAGTAACGATGAGGTGCGTAAGAACGTTGCCGAGGAACCATTGCTGCCACGACGCCCAGTAGTCGTATCCCAACGCCGAACGCGCGCTCGCACCGGCGAAAGCCCCTAGAGCAGGAACAAGCAGGACCGCGACGAGACAGTACAGCGCGTAGTCGCGCACCGTGCGCCACCGCAACGGATCGGCGAGCAAATGGCGCAGTGCTGCCGCGGAGATCGCGCACTTGATCGAGTCGATCGCAAACGTCGTCACGGCGAACTCGACCGGGACGTCGGGGCCGCCGAGCGCCAATCGGATCGGCAACGCGCCGAGCACGAACATCCACCACCAGCGCATCGGCGAAAGCAACAGGGCGCACAGCAAGATCGAATCGGGGAACCAGAACGGCGACGCCGTGACGTGGCTGAACGACATGCCGTAGCGGAACGCGAAGGAGAACGCGACCGCGTAAACCAGGAACGCCGCTGCCGCCCTCGTTACGCTCAAGCGGCCGGCATTCCCTAGGGTGAACGGTGCGCGCCACTGACTAGCGACTTCGCCGTCCCTCACCTGCTCCATCGATTGAACCTCTGCACGCAAGTGTGTGGCCGATATTCCCGGCAAATTGGTATAGCGGAACTAGGTTGCGCTCGCTGCGATCTTGCCGTCTTACGATGACGGTTTTTCGAGACCGAGCGAAGCGCAAAACTATACACCCGCACCGAAAGATGCCGAAACAGTACCTGCTCGCCGGCGGCATTACTCCGCATGCAGAATGTCGCGCGCTCGTACGCTCGAGCTCGGACTGGGTCCAAGGGCCCATTGGCGGCGGCCCTCGCCTGCCCCAGAGTCCAGGAAACCACCGTGTTCTCCAACGACAGGTCCAATTGCCATCGTGACGAAAACTGCACGAGCCCTCGCCGGACTCGCCCTACTCGGCGCGAGCGCTGCGCCACAAGCTGGATTGTTGGACGAGCTCAGCGCGATCGACATCAACGACTACGCCATTGGGCTCGGCGTGTCGTACGGCGATTCCGTTTATGTGGGCGACGAGGCTTCGAGCTGGGTGTACCCGTTCGTCACGAAATTTTCGCCGGCCGATTTCGACAACGGCGTTCTATTCTCTCGCGCGCGCGGCTACGGCGTGCGCTGGCTTGCCGACGCGGGTTGGGAAGTCGGCGCGTTGGCCAGGATGCAGACGTTGGGGTTCGGCGCCAATGCATCGCAAAAGCTCGACGGGCTCGAGGATCGCGGCTGGACGGTCGAGATCGCGCCGACACTCGGTTGGCGGCGCTGGCCCGTCAACATCGACTGGACGGCATTCGTCGACCTGTTCGGCAATCACTCTGGAACGAATCAGTTGCTGCGTTTCTCGAAGTCCTGGGTGTTTCAGCGCGGCTACGTCACCCCGGAGCTCGGGCTCAACTACTACAGCTCGAGCTACGTCGACTACTATTTCGGCGTCCCCGCGCCCGCAAGCAGAGCGGACCGCGCAACCTACGCCGGGACGAGCGCTGACGGACCCTCGCTCGGCGTCGCTTGGGGCTACAGAGTGAAACCGAAATGGCTCGTCACAGGCAAATACACTGTCGAGCATCTCGGCGCCGGGATTACCGAAAGCCCCATCGTCGACACGAGCGAGCGGCGCTCGCTGTCGCTCCAGTTCACCTACGACGGCACTCTCTTCGACGAGCTCGCAGAGCCGACCTTCGCTAACGGGCGAACGTGGGCGACTCTGCTCTCACTGACGCTGGCTGACGTTCACGCCGACACCACGATCGAAGCGCCGCTCGATGATCCAGATGGCCCGGCCGGCGACTTCAGTGCGGACGCCACCCTTGTCAACTTCGACGCACGAGTGACGCTCGGGGGAAGGCATCGCATCGACATCGGCTTGTTTCGCGCGCTGCACGAGCGTTCGGAGGTATCCGCGGAATCGGAGCTCACGGCGCGGGACCTGCAGGTCGCTTACGGATTCGATCTGATTCGCGATGCGCAAAAAGAGGTGACCTTGCTCGCGGGCTTGCACCTGAACGAATTGACCGTGACGCTAGACGGGGGGTCCGGCGAGCGCAACGCGCGCTCGACGGTGCCTCTCCCCGTTCTCGGCGTCGCGGCCACGGCACGGTTCGCCGGCAAGCTATCGGCGCAAGCCGATCTGCGGTGGTTCATGCTCGACGCGGATCGCTATTCCGGCAATCAAGTCTTCGCGAAAATCGCGCTCATGCATCATACTTTCGAGCACGCGGAGCTCGGGATCGGATACGTGCTCAATCGGCTGTCGATAGACTCCGACGAGGGCGACTTCGGAGGACACATCAAGTCGAGCTATGGGGGGCCGAGCCTCGTGCTCGTCGGCTCCTTCTGAGAAGTCGCCGAACACAGACGGTGGGCGTAAAAGCAACTCGACAACCCACCTGCCTTCGGGTAGAAATATTGAGAAGCTACAGAAAAAGAACCGTTGGCTAGCTTTTTCAGTACCCCCATCGAGGCGCCCGTCACTGGAAGTAACTGCGTCGGAAGGCTCGGGCCACGCAACAGGGCTTTGGATGGAAAAAGAATCGCTACCCGAATTGAAGTCTTCCGTCGTCGTCGTTGACGACGACGCGTCCGTTCGACGCAGCCTCACGCGGCTCCTCTCCACGCATGGCTTCGCTGTCAAGGGTTACGATTCCGCCGAGTCTCTGCTGTCCGAGATCGCTACGACTCCACCCGACTGCGTGATCGCCGACCTCGCGATGCCGGGACTCAACGGGCTCGACCTGCAGCAGTCGCTCGCCAGCCTCGAGCTAGAGTTTCCCATCGTGTTCGTCACGGGCACCGGCGACATTCGCTCGTCCGTCAGCGCCATGCGTGCGGGCGCGGTCGATTTCCTCGCGAAACCGGTGGAACAAAACGACCTACTCGACGCCGTGAACCGCGCCCTTGCGCGCGGTCGAGCGGCGCGCGCGCTCCAGGGCGAGCTCGCGGCATTTCAGAAGCGGTTCAACTCTCTGACCCAACGCGAGCGCAGCGTGTTCGAGCTCGTCGTAGCCGGCAACTTGAACAAGCAAATCGCCGCCAATCTCGGGATCGCCGAAAAGACCGTCAAAGTCCACCGAGCCCGCGTCATGCGCAAGATGTCGGTCAAGTCGGTCGCGGGCCTCGCGCGCGTTGCGGAACGCATCGGTATACCACTGCCCACACGTTGAGCTGACCGGCGCCGCCCACGGCCCACCCGGCACGAAGGTCCCATTGCGCGCTTCGGCTGGAGCGCGCCGAATGCGAGCATGGGGTCCTCTCCGGCATTCGTCGCCATCGTGGACGACGAAGTTTCGATCTGCCGCGCAATGCTGCGGTTGCTGCGCTCTGCCAACTTCCGGGCAGAAGCGTTCTCTTCTGCGGCGGACTTCATCGAGTCCCTGTCCGAGCAAACGCCCGATTGCTTGGTGCTCGACCTCCAGATGCCGACGATGACTGGGCTGGAGCTTCAGGAACACCTGCTGCGATCGAATAGGCATCTCCCGGTCATCATCATCACGGCCCATGACGAGCCCGAAGCCGCCGAGCGCTGTCTGGCCCTCGGCGCCGCGCACTACTTGCGCAAGCCGATCGAGGGCAGCCTGTTGATCGATTCGATCCGCAGTCTGGTCGAGCAACGAGCCTAATCCCGCGCCTGGGAACGTTCCGGGTGAGCCCGACAGGGACTTTGGTCGTATTCAGCGCACCGCGCGCTTTTGTTAGCGTTCGGAATGCTCGACGAGCACCGTCCAGATTCGGCATCACCAGGGAGATCAAGAAAATGAATCATCGTATCGGCATCATTGGGGTCACCGCGGCGCTGCTGGCCGTGGGTTGGTCGCAATCGACCATGGCGCAAGGCAACTGCGGCAACATCGTGTTTTCCAGCGACATCAGCAGCCGTTTCCCGAACGCGCGGCGTGCGTGCCTCGACGTCGCGACGCGCGAGGGCAAGCAGTACGCACACTTCAAAACGCGCATCACCGCCGTTCGCGGCAACGAAGTCTCGGCGGAGTTCAAGCTGCCCGACGGCACCTACGGCCGGACGGTCACTTTCACTCCGGACCCCGATGCACGTGCGCGCATTGCAGGCACCACCTACCGCATCCGCGACTTGAGCCGCGGGCAGGAGCTGGACGTCTATCTGCCGCCCGATCGATGGGAGATCGTGATACCGCAGGATCCCGCGCAAACGTTCGTTGCTGCACCGGTCGTAACGACGATTGTGCTGCAGGAACCGACGCAGCTCCCGCGCACGGGAAGCCCGCTGCCGCTGCTCGCCTTGCTCGGAGGCCTCATCGCCGCGTTCGGCGCAGGCGCACGTGGCCTGCGACGCAAGCTCGAACGGGCCGCGTAGCCATCCTCCAGGGGCCGCTCGCTCCCCGGGAAGCCGCGCCGTCGGGTGCCGGCCACCGGGGATCGAGCGTCCGCTCCGCAAGAGCATGGTTCGCCAACGGCTCGCGCGTTTGCTGCGCCGGATTGAGATCCCGCTCATGGCGGCGGGGCTCGCGATGCTGGCGTTCTACGGAGCGGCTCGTATCCACGGCGCTGTCGCGAGCGCTCAAGCGCTCAGTGAATTCGACGACGATCGAGCAGCCGCGTCGGCGAATTCATCCGCAGCGACCGGCGAGGACTCGGCGCAACCGCAGCCCGATCTTTCGGCGAGCGCAGAGCCCGATCAATCGCTGTGGGGCAAAACTAGAATCGCGGCCTACCGCGCGAGCTTCGAGACTCAGGTCGGAGCGCCTTCCGGGGTATTGGCGATTCCCAAAATCGCCTTGCGGGTCCCGATCTTCGAAGGCACCGCAGACGTCACGCTCAACCGCGGCGTCGGCCGCATCGAAGGCACCGCCGCGATCGGTGCAGACGGGAACATCGGAATCGCGGGACATCGCGACGGCTTCTTTCGGGCTCTAAAGGACGTCGCCGTTGGCGACGCGATCGAGGTCCAGTCGCGCACCGGCGCCGTCCGCTACTCCGTGACGGAAATACTGATCGTCGAGCCCGACGATGTGTATGTGCTCGATCCGACGAGCGAGGCGACGCTAACGCTCGTGACCTGCTACCCGTTCTACTTCGTCGGCAGCGCGCCGCAACGCTATATCGTCAAAGCAGCGGCGCTGTAGAACCTTCGGACCGCCGGGAAGGTGCGACTAAAGTCCGATGGCGACCTCGTCCTCGTTGGCGGAGAGTCGAGAGACATGACCCAACGGAGAACTTACATGCACCGCCAAACGATCACTGCCCTGGCAGCTTGCGTCCTGGTCGGCGCACTGCCTGCGTCGACGTGGGCTCAAAACCCGCGCGAGTCGATCGCGAGCTCGGACGTATTGAGCCAGATCTCGATGTTCAACTACAAAGAGGGTCCAAAATCGGACCTCATATTCCGCGGCACGCCGATCGCGGCGAACGCCATCGGCAAGGGCCAAGTCGAATATCAGGGCGGCAACGCACGAATCTCCGTGAAAGTCGGCGACCTGCCGGAGCCGACGACGCTCGGACCCTACACTACCTACGTGCTCTGGGCGCTGACGCCGGACGGCCGCGCCGTGAACCAAGGCGTGATCGGCAGACTACGAGGGCGGCAAGGGCGAGATCGACACGCAGTACGGCGCGTCGCAGTTCGCGCTGATCATCACGGCCGAGCCGCACTTCGCGGTAACCGTGCCGAGCAGCATGATCACGCTGTACAACGTGGCCGAGGACGTGAAAGGCGACGAGACCAAAGTCACCACGTTGGTGGAGCGCTCCGACTACTCGAAGATTGCGCGCATCCCGATCGACAAGAAGACGCCGCCCGAGGTGGTGCAGGCGCGCTACGCAGTAGCGATCGCAGCGGCTGCCGGCGCAGAGAAATACGCGCCGACCGCGTACGCCACCGCAAGCCAGAAACTCGGCGCCGCCCAGACCGCGCTCACGGGTAAGAACTCCGCGCAAAAGACCGCTCCGGGGCTAGCGCGCGAAGCGGTGATCGCCGGCGAGGACGCACGCCGCGCCGCGCTGATCGGCTCGGCAGAAGCGGCCGCCGAGGCCGAGCGCCAAACCGCGGCGGCCGCGGCGGCCGAGGCCGAGCGGCAGCGATCGGCGGCGGCCGCAGCCGTAGCCGCTCGCGCCGACTTGCTCAACCGCTTGAACGCCGCGTTGCCGACGCGCGAGACGGAGCGCGGCTTGGTCTCGGAGGTCGGCGGTGTGCAGTTCGCGACCGGGACGGCGAACATCAACGCGTCTGCGCGTGAAGGCTTGGCGCGATTCGCGGGCATCGTGGCGTCGTATCCCGGGCTGAAGTTCAACATCGAGGGCCACACCGACAATACCGGTACCGCCGCGACCAACAACCTGCTCTCGATGAATCGCGCGATCACCGTGCGCGACTATCTGATCGGGCAGAAGATCCCCGCCTCGGCGATCGACGTCGCGGGATTCGGCCCATCGAAGCCGATCGCGGACAACGCCACGGCCGAGGGTCGTGCGCGCAACCGGCGCGTCGAGATCGTGCTATCGGGGGGCCCGTTAGCCCCGGCGGGCGCGAAGTAAATCCAGTTCGCGTTCGCGGCCGAAGGTGCTCACACCGCGCCACGACTCGAGCAGCTCAGGACACCCCCCTCCCGAGCGCTCGGTGGCGCGGTGTTTTTTTCCACTGCGAGCGCGTCGACGGAACGACGCTCTTAGCGAACGCGGCGCACCATGCGGAGCCCTGCTAGCTCGCGCTCGCGCCGCTAGTACACGGGGCCGTAGCCCCGGTAAGGCAGCGCCGGATACATGCCGCCCCAGCTCGGGCCGAACCCGTAGCCGTAATTCACCGACATGCTGAAATTGACGTTCGGGCCCGAGCTATCGCTCGATTCGGTCTGGCCGCGGCGCGTTGGCGGCGGCCGCCGTTCTGCGAGACGACGATAGGATCGGCGGAAGCCCGCTCATCGAGTTGGTAGAGGAACATCGTGCCTCCCGTCGGATCCGCGATCAGTGCGACGCGGTTCTTGCCCGCGGCCGCAAAGTCGAGCTCGGCCGGCTCGCGCAAGACCCTGCCGCTGAGTTGCCAGACGCGCACGAGGATAGCGCGCAAATCCGAGACGCCGACGTACGGCATCCACCGCGACGCGACCTCGGGTAGCTCGAGCTTGATCAGTCCGGCATTGCGTTTGCCGGCCGAGCTGAACACGGTGTAGTGCTCATCGCCGAGAGGCACGTCCTCGCGATCGTAGCCGACCACCTTCTTGTAGAAGTCCGTGGCGCCGTCCGTGTCGTGCGTCCACAGCTCGGCCCAGCGCCAGCCGCTGTAGCCGCTCGTGCCGCCGAGCGAGGCGCGCTCGGGATCGACCAACGAGAGGGGCGCACCCGCGGGATCCTGGATCAGCGCGAAGCTACCCCACCCGTCCAAGTGCGTGATGTCCTCGCGCACCGTGCCGCCGAGCGCCTTTGCCGCGGCGACCGACTTCGGGAGATCGGCGACCGTGATCGCCGCGAGCCACATCGCCTCCGAAGTGTTCGGGATCCGGTCTTCGATCTGGCTGATCCCCGCGAACGGAACTCCGTCGCGCACCGCCATCAGCGCGCCGGTGGGGCTAGGCCGAATGGCCCAGCCGAACAGCCCCGCGTAGAAGTCGCTCGCGGCGGCCGCGTCCTCGGTCAACAAGCTGAACCAGTAGATCTCGCCGGCCGCCTCGCTGCGAGCCGGCAGCAAAGTCGTCGACAAGCGTAGCAAGCAAAGCGGCCGCTAGGGTGGAAGAACGTCGAATCGGTGCGCGCATGGTCTCAACTCCGTTTTTTCGGCTCACCCGCTCCCGGTGAGCCGTTTGTCAATCGATAACGTCGATCATGACAGATCCAACCGCGTGGCGCGGCCATTGGCCGTTGAGCTAATGGTGCATCCCAAGTGGACCCGATTCTTCCTCGAAGCGCTTTTCGAGACCAGACGGCGCGCGTGCGAAGTTAAGTCAGATGCACGAAGGCGTGTGAACGTCGTACTCTACGCAGCGCTGAACCAGGAGCACGGCATTTGTCGGCCCCGCTAACGCCCGAGCCTGCGCGGCCGGCGATGAACGCAGTTGGTACGGGACGCCTCCGCAAGGCTCTCGCCGTTACGGCGTTCCTGCTTGCCTGCCTGGTGGCGCTACTCGCCCTCCCGCCGATCCAACGAATCATCGCTCGGGCCGTCGCGAACGGCGCGGGCGTCGACCTCGAGATCGGATACGTCTGGGCGGGACCGCGCGGCGTCGACGCGAGCAACGTGCGCGTCGTCATGCCGGGGCTCGCGCTGAGCGTCGAACGCGTCGACCTGGATATCGCGTTTTGGTCATCGCTCACCCACGCCGGACTCGACGTGCGCAGGGCTGCCGTGCGCGGTGTCGACGTGCGCGTCGAACCGGCGACGCAACCCGCGAGCGACGAACCAGTGTCCGCACCTGCCAACCAGCCCTTCGCCGGTCTCCGGCCAGTCGCGCAGCTGCCGCGCTGGCTCACGCTGCGCGAGCTTTCCGTGGACGGCAAAGTAGCCCTAGTCCTGGCCAACGGCGTCGATATAACGGGGCCTTGGCAGGTCGGCGCTAAAGGGTTTGCCGCGAGCTCCCTCGCGTCGCTGCAAGTCGAAGCGACCCTCGAGGCGCGGCGTGCGGGCGAGTTGCTCGCGCTCGGCCGCTTCGACACGAGCACGACTGCGCGAATCGATCCTGAATCGCGCATCACGAATATCGCCGCCGACACCGATCTTCGTCCCGCCGACGACCAGCGCACAGTCCACATGTCCGCGGTCATCGGGCTCGAGGCCCTCGTCGAGCACTACACGATTGACGTGACGCATGCCGCGGGTGCGGAGCTGGTTCATCTCGACGCGCTGCTCGACCCCGGCGTCGATCTCGCGGCGAGCTGGCAGGCGAACGTCACGCCAGGCGTCGTCGCCGCTTTCGCGCGCGGTAGATCGGTCGCGGATTTGTCGGGCACCTCGACCGGCGAAGCGCGGATCGATCTCGCGAGCCGGCAAACGACGATCAAGGCGTCGACACGCGTCGACGGCCGCGGCTGGGATGCATTCGATCCGCGGCTCGTGGACTGGGGCGCGCTCGCGGTAACCTCGGAAGTCGACCTAACGGTCGGCGCCGGGATCGTCGATGTGCGCAACGTCGCGCTCGGCCTCGTGTCCGCGGCACGCGGCGACTTGTTGCACGTCACGTCGCTGCAGCGGCTGCGCTTCGACACCGCGACCTGGCTCGTCGACCCGGAGACGTGGGGCGTGCCGGCACTGCGAGTGCAGGCTCTTAAGATCCCATTGGGCTGGCTGCGGCAGTTCAGCCCGGCGCGCAATCTCGAAGGCGGCGAGCTCAGCGGCACGCTCGAGGTCGTGCGCGAGGAGGCGCGCCGCACGACGTTGATCGCCACCGACCCGCTGCGGCTCAGCGGCGTGTCCGTGCAGCCCGTCCGCGACTTGGCCATCCCGCCGTTCGACGTGACGATCAAGCCGCGAGTGACGGTCAGCAACGGCACCCTCGATGCGCAGATCGAAGAGCTGACGATCGCGGCGGACACCGGCTTCCGGCTCCGCTTCCGCGGGCGCGGGACTACGTCCCGCACGGAGTGGCCGCGCGCCACGTTCGACGGCGACCTGACCGCGCGACTCCCTAGAGTGCAAAAAATCGTGCCGCAGCTCGACGCGCTGCGCGCGGTGACGCATTTGCAGTTCGACTTCGAGACGATGGAGCTCGGCATCGCCGCCGCGAACGTGTCCGCAACGTCGAGGGACGGCCGCAAGCTCATTTCCGCCGATCTATCCGGCCAGCAGCCGCTGCGCGTCACGCTGCCGGCGCTCGCCGCCGATTGGGACGGCACCGATCCGCAATCCATCTCGCTGCGGATCGATCGGCTGCCGCTCGACTGGGCCAGCGCGTTCATTCCCGAGCTCGGGCTGAGCGGCGGCGAGATGTCCGGCCAGTTCACCGCGTCGGGCGGGCTCGGACGCGGCCTGGTGTTCGAGACTCACGAGCCGCTCGTCATCGAGAACCTCGTGCCGCTCTACCGGGGGCGAGTGATCAGCGGCAAGCTCACCGCGAGCGTGCGGCCGCGCTTGACGCTCGGAACGAGCGCGAGCTCGTTCGCGCTCGAGGACATTCGCTTCCGAAGCGTTGACGGCGACGAGCTGCGCGGCGAAGTCGTCGTCGACGCACCGGCCGGCAACGAGCGCGTAACGGTGTCGGCAAGCCTCGACGGCGCCTTCCCGTCGCTGGTGCGCGACTACGGCGCACGCGTCGGTGCACTGCATTGGCGACAAAGAGGCGAGCTCGATCCGGAGCGGCGCCGCTACACGCTGCAAGAGCTCGCCGTGAGCTTCTCTGGACTCGGACGGCACCGCGATCCTGGATTTGCGCAACATGCGCCCGTTTTCCGTCACGAGCCAGCCGTTCGCGGTCGCCGTCGACGGCGGCTCGACGGACATCCTGCGGGTCGTCGTTACGCCGCTGCGTCTCGAGCGGCTGCTCCCGAATCTCCTCGGCTTCGACCTCGAAGGCGTGTTGCCGCAGGGCGAATTCTTCGGTCGCGTCGCGCCCGATGGCGGCATCGTGCTCGCGGCGGACGAGCCGCTCGTGTTCCGCGACGTCACGGTGCGCTGGGGCGATGCGACGCTGCTCGATCGCGTCACCGCGGGCGTGCAGTATGCCGTCGCGTACTCCGCCGCAGGCATCGAAGCGCGCTCGGTCGACCTCACCGCCACCGGCGCCGACGGTAAGCAGCTCGTACACGTCGCCGCCGAGGCTATCGGCACCGCTGACGAACGAACGGCTGCTCGACACGGCGCGCATATCGGCGGAAGCCTACCTTGCGCCGCTCACGGGCCAGCCGGCGCTCGCGGACCTGCCGCCATTCACGGCCGGCGAGCTGCGCGCGTCGCTCGATTTCGTGCAGGCGGCCGCGACCACGATCGCGTTCAGCGCGGAGCTGCGCGGCGCAGCGACCGAGCAGGGCTCCGTACCCGACGTGAGCATCGGCATGAACGCGGAGGGAGTCTACGGCGAGCGCGTGAAGCTCACGCTGCCCGTGCGACTTGCAGTCGCAGGAATTCGGCAAATCGGCGCTGCTGTTCCAAGGCACGTCGACGACCGACGCCCAGGGAGTTCGCACCGTCGACGCCGCACTGACGGGGGAGCGGTTCGCGCTGGCGGACCTACGGCGCATCGTCGATCTGGTCGCTCCGGATCCTAGTGCGGCCCCCGCCGCAGGGACGCCCGCGGTTACCTCCTCGGAGCGTGCGACCGCGATTGCCAAGCTGCGCACGGAGAGACACAGCACGCCCGTGTGGACCGATCGCTTGCGTGCGACGGCGACGATCGACGTGGGCAGCCTCGTGCTGCGATCTGGCACAGTCCAGGGATTGCACGGCGCGCTGTCCATCGCCCCGGAGCGCGTTGCGGTTACCGGCCTGCGCGCGTCCTTGTTCGGCGCCGAGCTCGACGTCGACACGAGCATCGCGTTCGACGCGAGCGCACCCAAGCCCTACGCGCTCGACTTCCATGCCTCGATCGACGACTTCGACTTGAAGCAGTTGTTTCTCGCGGTCGCGCCCGACGATCCCACACCGACGGCTGAAGGACTGTTCGACTTCGACAGCACGCTAGCGGGCACGGGCTTGAACCCCATCGACCTCGGTCTGTCCGCGCTCGGCGAAATCCGCCTCACCGGTAGAAACGGCATCTTTCGCGGTCTCGAGGCGAGCGCCGGCACGGGGAGCAAGGCCGCGAACGTGATCGGCTTCCTCACGTTCTCGAAGGAGTTCAGGGCGGTCGGACGGCTGGTCGACGGTATCGGCACGATGCGGTTCGAGGAAGCGGAGTTCCTGCTGAGCCGCGCGACGCTCGAGCGCATCGAGCTCCGCAACCTGTTCGTGCTCGCGCCGCAGCTGCGCATCGACGCCACGGGCGCGATCGAGCTTGCGCCGGAGCGGCCCCTGCTGCTGAGCCCGCTCGACGTTTCCGCTCGGCTCGCCGCGCGCGGCGACGTCGCGATACTGTTCGACGGCATGCAGCTGCTCGAGACCGGCGCGGGCAACGCGGGGTATCGCGAGTTGAATCAACGCATCGCGATCGGCGGATCTCCGGCCGAGCCGGACACGTCGCGTTCTGGAGTCTGCTCGACGAAGGCGCGGGCAATGCGCGCGGCAGCTTCGGGCTCGCGCTGCGCACGTTGAATCGCCAGCTCGAAAAAGCCTCGCGCGCCGACGCTCGTTAGACGGCGGGAGGCGCCAGGCCGACCGCTAGTTCTTCTTGCCGAAGTCCACGTTGAAGTAGAGCAGCCAGCCGTCGTAACCCCAGTCGAGCGCGCCGGTGAATCTACCATTGCCTTTGTCTACGCCGATGTCCATCGACACGTCGTTGTAGGCGAGGCCGACGGCGAAGCGGTCGCCGAAACCGTAATCCATCCCGACGTATAGGTCATTCAAGTGGCCTGACACGTCGCCGGTGTCGATGCCGAAGACCTCGAGCGCGCCGCGGAACGTGAGTTGGTCCGTGATCGCGTAGTCGCCGCGCACGCCGATGACCGGAAGCGGCGCCGTCACATCCTCCGACTCCGCCCTGCCAAGAGTGGGCTCGCTCAAAGCGAGCTGGCTCTGCGAGACATACAGTCCCGCCGTAATACCGAAGAAACTGCGGTCCTTGACGATCGGCGCGAACGTGTACGCGGCCTTCACGATGTCGATGTCCTGCGTACTGGTCACGACCGTGTTGACGTTGAAAGTCGTGTCGCCGAAGTCGATCGTTTCGTCGATCTGCCGGTTACCCTCGCGGCTGAAGCTGAACACCGAGAAGTCCAGACGGTTGCGCCGGCTGATCCACCAGTGCCCACCGAGGCGCAAAATCGTCGTCGAGCTGTCGAGCCCTAGATCGTCCTCGAAATTGACGTCCGTGCCTTGCCCGTCGTCGGAGTCGACTCGCGCCGAGGTCACGGGCTCGCTGACGAACGCGCCGAACGAGACGGCGGCGCGCTCGCGGCCCAACGGCTCTTGCGCGAACAGCGTGGTCGACATCGACAGACCGCCGAGCGCGGCAGCCCACCCCAGGGATCGAAGTGCAAAAGTACTCACTGTGCTCATCATCCTCTCCAGGAAGCGCTCGGGTGAACGGCGCCAGACTACGTTTCTCGCGGTTCGGGGGCTAGTTGGACCTTCGGGTAGGCTCGCGTCGCCTGCGGTGCAATTCGGATTCCGAGCCCGCCGATGTCAGCACCGCACCACCTGCTCCCCGAGGGCGACGCCGGTCGGAGTCGGTACCTTAGCACGCAGATTGGGCGCACGCCCGAGCGCGGAACCAGCACCACGCGTTACGGCGGGCAAGGCACCTCGTAATCCGTTCGATCTCGTCGTATTCGTCGCATGACGCGCTCGCCGGCTCACTCCCGTGGACCAAAGGCCAATGGGCTGCCGCCGCGTGAAGCCCGATTCTTGCGCCGCGGGCAAACGGCCCCGCGATATGGGGCAACCAATGAATGTCCGCCACCGTCGATTCGCAGTCCTGGCGCGGCTGGCGCTCGCCGCCTCGCTCGGGTCTCCCGGCTGCGTAGCCGTTGGACCGAAGTCCGTCGGCCCGGATCGAATCGATTACGCGACGGCGATCACGGAGTCTTGGAAGCGGCAGACGCTGCTGAACATCGTAAAACTGCGCTACGCCGACCCGCCGGTCTTCGTCGACGTCGGCCAGATCGTAGCAGGCTATCAGCTCGAAACCGCAGTCAACGTCGGTGCGACAGATACCGACCTTCCCTCGGGCGGCAGCAACGCCTTCTCCCTCGGCGGGTCCGGCCGGTTCACCGACCGTCCAACGGTCACGTACGTACCGTTGACCGGGAGCCAGTTCATCAACGCTCTCGTCACGCCGTTTTCCCCGGCGTCCTTGTTCTCAGCCATTCAGGCCGGGATGCCGGCCGACGTCATCTCGCGCGTCGGGCTCAGCTCGATCAACGGGATCACCAACGAGCAGCTCGCGCCTGGGCTCTACGTGCCGGCGGATCCGCGGTTCGAGCGATTCGTGGAGCTCATGCGAAATCTACAAACGTCCGGCGCCTTGAGCATACGCGTCGAGCGCGCCCCGGACGGCAGCGCGACGACGCTGTTCGCGCTGCGCAGCGACGATCTCACGCCGCAGGACACGGCGGCGGCGCTGGAGCTGCGCGACCTCTTGAAGCTCGAACCGGGAACGGGCGAGTTCTCCCTCGTCTACTCGCGCAACGCGGTGAACGGCAGGGAAATCGCCGTTCAATCGCGCTCCCTGTTCAACGTCTTGCAGATGATGGCGGCGCAGACCGTCATCCCCGAGGAGCATATACGCCAAGGGCGCGCCAGCAGCGTGCCCGAGCACGCGGAAGATCTGAGCTTACCGGGCTTCCGCATCCTCTCGTCGCACGACGAGCCCGATGCGACGTACGCGGCGGTCCACTACCGCGACACGTGGTTCTACGTCGACGACACGGACCTTCGTTCCAAGCGAATCTTCTCGCTGATCATGCTGCTGTTCACGTTGGCGGACACGTCGCCCGAGCGCGCAGCGCCGGTGCTCACGATCCCCGTGCAGTGAACATCGGCTCGATCGCGCGCCCGGGTCGGCTCAGGTACCGGTCAACGGCAGCACAATCTCGAATATCGCGCCGCGGTATTGACTGTTTCGCGCGATCAACCGTCCGCCGTGCGCGCCGACGATCGACCGGCAGATCGACAGGCCGAGCCCCAACCCGTTCGTTTTGGTGGTGACGAACGGCTCGAAGAGCCGATCGATCACGTCCGGCGCGAGGCCCGGCCCGTTGTCGGCGACGACGACGCGCACGCCGCCATCGGCGCGCGCCGTGGACACGCTCAAGGCGCGATCCATCGGCTCGTTGGCGCTCAGAGCCTCGCTCGCATTCACTATTACGTTCAGCAACACCTGCTGGATCTGCACCCGATCGCCAAGAACAGGAGGCAGATCCCGCTCCTGATCCTCGATGACCGTGACGTGCCGCTCGAGCAGTTGCGAGTGCGCCAGCGCGAGCGCTTCGCGCACCACGTCGTCGAGGCGCAGCGGCTCGACATTTCTGGCGCCTCTTTTCAACAGAGCTCGCAGGCGGCTGATCACTTCCCCCGCGCGGATGTCGTCGGCCACGATGTCCTTCAGGATCTCGCGGAGCTCCGTAACGTCGGTCGATCCGCCGGCGAGCAACCGCTCGGCCGCTTGGGCATTGCTGAGGATCGCCGTCAACGGTTGGTTCAGCTCGTGCGCCATGGCTCCCGACAGCTCGCCTAGGATCGCGACGCGCGTGAGGTGCGTGAGCTGCTCGCGCTGCTGCCGCGCATCGTTCTCGGCCAACCTGAGCTGAGTGACGTCGCGCCCGATACCTTGGATTTCGACTTGCCCTTTGTTGGTAGCGTCGACGATCACGTGGTCGATCCACTGCTGCCAACCGACGCTGCCGTCCGACTTCTGAACGCGGTGCGTGTTGGCTTCCGTCCGCGGATTGGCGAGCAGCGACTGAATGTGCTGGAGCGCGGCTCCGCGCTCGGCTTCCGGAATGAGATTCACGAACTTTTTGCCGACGAGCTCCTCGCGCGTGCGCTCGAAGTAGCGGCAGTACGCATCGTTCACGAACGTGAGCGTCGTGTCCGGCAAATAGCGACAAATCAGGTCCGTCTGCGCCTCCACGACATTTCGATAACGCTCTTCCGTCTCCTGCAGCGCGTGCTCGGCGCGGCGCTCGCGAGCGCGTAGAACCAGCACGACGATCAGCATCGTCTGAAAGACCATGAATGCTACGGCGCCGAGAATCAGCGCCCGATATTGGCTCCAGAGCGACGGCTCACGAAATCTCACGATCGTTTCCGCGGGCAAGCGAGATTCGTCGAGCCCCCAGCGGCGCAGCTGCCGGTCGTCGACGATGAACGCCGGTGTCGCCGCAATGCGGACAGGCGGACTGTCCCCGTGCTCTCCCGCGAGCACCTCGAGCGCGAGCCGTCCGGTGTCGGCACCGATCGATTCCAGCGGCTCTACGTATCCGCCGACGATGCCGTCGCCGACGATGAAGTCATACACGCCATACACGGGCGCACTGGACGCCGCCGCAACGCGGCCGATGAGGTTCTGTATTGGAATAAAATGCTCCCCGGCGCGATCTTCGAACATACTGAGGAACAGCACGATCGAATCCCGCGGCAGCGCGGCAAGCCTTTCCAACAACTCTGCGACCGGTACGCCCTCGAAATAGGTCACATCGAGCCGATCGGAATAGGCGTTCAACCGCTCGCGCGCCTTGGCGTTCCAGCTTAGATCGAGCGGGGAAACGCCGGTAACGACGGCGACATGACGTGTGGCGGGCTGCAGCGCGAGCGCGAGCTCGAGCGTTCCGGCGATATCGAAGCTGCTCACGACTCCCTGGGCATTCGGGGGCAACTCTTCCGTTGGAACGCTCGATTGCCGGACACCGCCGAAGACCAGGGGCGCACCAGGAAACAATTCGCCGCCGTACCGCGCGAAGAAGGCGAGCGGCGCCGGCCCGACCGCGATCGCGAGGTCGACCGCCCGAGTCGCATATTTCTCGCGAAGGAATCGCGCCATCGTGTCTTCCTGTCCGGCTTCGGAGAAGCGGGCGGGATCGAGCCGCTCGACGAAGATTTCGACCTGCTCCGGCGCACGGCGCAGCTCCGCTTCGAGAGCGCTGTACATTCCGTCGACGCCGCGATCGCCCGAACCCTGCAGAAGCACTAGGATTTCCCGGGGCTGCGCGGCAGCGAAGCCTGCGAGCGCGAGGCATAGGGCACCGCTCACCAGACCTGCGATGCGACCTCGAAACATGTCAGTACCGGCCTCTGAAAGTGAGGCCGATCGTACGCGGGTCACCCGGTATGGCTGCGATCCACCCGGTCGAACGAAGGGAGCTTTGCTGGAAGTAGTCCTCGTCGAGCATGTTCCTCATCCAGAGCGCGAAGTCCCAGCGCCCGTCACCGCGCCGCAATCCTAGCCGCAGGTTCGCCAGTCCGTAGGCTTCGACTACCGAATAGCGGGAATCGCTCACGGCGGTGAAAAACGAGGATTGCTGGCTGTAGTCCAGGCGCCAGTAGACTTCCAGCGCGCCGGACATAGGTTGCCGTCCGTCCAAGGCCAACGACCACGAGCGCTCCGGCGCTCCCGCCAAGGGCTTCCCGCTCAAGTCGCAACGCGCGGCCGCCACAGAGAGCTCCAGCGGGCACGGTCCGTTCGGGTAGCTGACATATTCGGCATCGATGTGAGCGACCAAGGCCGTGATGGAGTAGCGCGGGCTCGGTGACCACGCGACCTCGAGCTCGCCGCCCTTCGAGCGTACTTCGTCGACGTTGGAGACGTATTGCAGGAGCCGCCCGCTCGTCGCGTCCGGCTGCACTACCGACGTTTGATAGTCCGAGATCGTCGATTGATAGAGCGCGGCGCCGAAAACGACCGATCCGCCGAACAGATTGCCCTTGACCCCGAGCTCGAAGTGCTCGGTCGTTTCCGGATCGACGACCGGATCGACGCCCGCGGGAAGACTCCCGATGCTCAAGCCCCCCGACTTATCGCCGCGCGCGCCGGTGAAGTAGCCGAGCACTCCGCCGTTGGTGGAGTACGACAGGGTGAAATCCCCCGACAGGCTGTCGTCCTCGATCTGTGCGGCGTACGCGGTATCGGAAGCGAAGCTGTTGCGAATGGCTCGAGCTGCGGCCGCGTCGGCCGCGCTGAACTCGACGAGACTCTGTCCGGCCACCTGCCGCTGGTCGTAGCCGCCGCTCCGCCGCTCGCGCGTGAAACGCAGACCGGCCGAAAGATCGAGCGCGCGCGTGACATGCCAAATTCCCGTGCCGAACAGCGCGTTACTGTGCGTTTCGGGGGACGAGGTCGCGGCCGTTTCGAAGCCATCCAGTGCCGCGACCTGAACGGCCGACGGCGCAACGAAGTACCATGCGGGCGCGTCGGATCCGTAGGCGGCCGAGGTGACGCCGTCGACGATCTCGTGAAAATAGTAGAGCCCCGCAACGTAGTCCAAGCGGCGCTCACCGCTCGACGCGATCCGCAGCTCCTGACTCGACTGCTCTTGGGCGTTGACCACTTGAAACGCGGTAAACACCGACAACGCGGTGTCGTCCCCGTCGTTGGTCGGCTCCCAATTCCACGCGCGGTACGCGCTGATCGACGTGAGCCGTGCTCGGGCGAGCGACCAGTCGACCTGCACGGAAAGGCCGTGCTGATCCATGTCGGCTTGCAGCGGAGCGTCGGCGTCGACCTTGCGATCGAACGGATTGAACGGCAACGGCACGTACCCGGCGCGCACGCTCCGATCGAGGAAATGGTTGGGAAAGGGCGCGCCGCTATCGAGCTGAGTCAGCGCGCCGACGCCGACGAAGGTACAGCAGCGCTGTTCCAGGCGCGCATAGTCGCCGATCAATCGGATGTCGACGGCGCTGGCCGGCGCGATGAGTAGCTGGCCGCGCACCGTGAGATTGTCGAAGTCTGTGAACGCTCTCGCCCGTCTCGACGTTGTCCAGAAACCCGTCACGACCCGTGTCCGCGATGCTGATGCGTCCCGCGACGACATCTCCGCCGAGCGGGCCCGAGATCGACGTCTTGACCTGATGGAACCCGTAGTCTCCGGCGGACGCTTCCACGATCGCTTCCGAGCGATCGAAGCGCGGCGGCCTGGTGACCATGCTGACCGCACCCGCCGTCGTGTTTCTGCCGAACAGCGTTCCCTGCGGCCCGTGCAGAATCTCGACGCGCTCGATATCGACGAGCTCGAACATCGCCGCGCCCGGGCGCCCGAGGTAGACCTGATCGAGAAAGACGCCGACGCCGCCTTCCAGCCCGTCGTTGGCGAATCCGACGGTGCCGCCGAGACCGCGGATGGAAAGGCTCGTCTGCCGAGGATTGGAGCTCACGACATGCAAGCTCGGGTCGAATTGCTGCAACCGCAGCAGCGTGTAGGCGCCCGCGTCCTCGATCTTGCTGCCGCCGATCGCGACCAGTGCCACTGGAACGGACTGCGGCGGCTCGTCGCGGCGGCGCGCGGTAACCACGAGCTCTTCGAGGGCGGCTTGCGTCGCATCCGAGCGATTGCGCGTCGGCTCGGCCGCGACGGATTCGGCAGCGCCTGCCCATCCACAACGAATTGGAGCGCCGAGCAAAGCGAAACAAACCAACGCGCAGCACCGGCCCAAGCGAATTGAACCTCCTACTCGCGGAAATTCCACGCACGGTCGGCAGGCGGCGACCAAGGCTCGCCTCCCCATCGAGCGCTTCTGTAGGCTCCTTGTCCATCGAGCCCACGCAATTAAGCAAATCGATAGCCGATCTTACGCGGCAATCATTACGGGCGTTATGAAGATAGCCGGACGTCCACCGACCTTGGGCTAAGACGAAGGGCCAATAGCCCGCCAGCGGTCCTGCCCTCAGAGTGCAGCCGTGGCGACGCTGATTTCGTTTTCGGGGGGCCAGCCGTGAGACATACGCCCGTGTTCGCCGAAGAAGAGCATCTGCCGCTCTTCGGCAAGGTCGTGATTCAAGGGCTCGTTTTTACTTGGGCTTGCGAATCCGGCGCAATGCTGAAGGTGCAGCACCCGCAGTACGGCACGCGAACGGTGCAGCTCGATCGCCACTACGAGCCCGAGATACTCGCCAAGCTGATCGCGCTCAGCATGATCGGCAACGGACCGACCGTGCACTGAACCGTCCGGGGGTCCGCGCGCTCACGCGCGGCGAGAAGCTACTCCGGGTCCTTCAAGGTCCGTTGAACTTGTCCGTGTTGCCGACGGGGAATCCGGGCGGAAAGTCCTCCTCGTAACCGTCGCTGTTCGGCGCACCGTCCGTCGGCTCGCGATAGTGGTACATCTGCTCCCACATCGTAATCACGTTCGCCCGCCGCCACTGCTTGAACCAACCGTAGTCGCTGAAGTCGTCCATCGTGACTGTCTCGAGGATCTCTTCGACGCCCTTCCCCGCGACCATCTGCTCGAGCACGCGCTCCTTGAGTGCCGCGAGATAGTCGCGGACGTAGATGAAGGCCTGCTGATTCGTCACGCCGCCGTGACCCGGGACGACGATGTCGACGTTCTCCATTCGGCCCAGGATGCCGAGCGCGCGGATCGAGTTGTCGATATCGAGGTCGCGGAGCTCCGGCATCGCGAGGCTCTTGCCCGTGCGCACGAAGTCGACGGCGATCAACACCTTCTCCGACGGAATATGCACTTGGATGAGGTTGTCGCCGTGCGTCGGCCCGAGATAGATGAGATCGATCGCGACTCCACCCACGTCTACTCCCAAGTTCGTGTCGAACGTCACCGTCGGAATCACCGTGCGCCGGTGCTCGCGAATGATGTGCGGCTTCGCGTTCACGTGCGAGATCGCGATGGCCGTGTCGCTGAACACCTCGAGCCCGCAGATGTGCATCTCGTGATCGTGACTCAGGATCGTGTACTTCACCGGGATGCCCGGGAAGCGCTTCTTGAGCTCGTCCTTGAGCCACTGCGTGCCGTTCGATCCGCAGATTTGGCCGTCGACCACGGCGATCGCGTCCTTGCCGACGACGAACGCGCCGTTCGTGAGCCCGCCGTAGCGATAAACGCTCTTCGTGAGCTGCTCGATCTTCATCGGCGGAAGTTGCCGCTGCGCGGCGGCGAAATCGGAGTGCAGGAGCGCGAGCGCGGCGATGAGCCACGAGCCAACGATCGTTTTCATCGGTTCCCCCTCGAAAGACGACGCGACATTCCCCGCGGCGATTGTGCCACCGCGTTGACCCGCCGTGCAGCGGAAACGCATAATCCAGCGCGTGACGAAACGCCTGCCGTTGTGGATCGCGCTCGTCGGCGCTGCGTCTGCGGCCGCGCCGGCCCAAGCGCATCACGGGCAAGCGGCCTACGACCGCGACAAGACCGTGACCGTGAGCGGCACGGTCACGCGGTTCGAATTCGTCAATCCGCACGTGCTGATCCACGTCAGCGTCCCGGACGCGGGCGGCAAGACGGTCGAGTGGGCCGGCGAGCTCACGAGCCCCAATCGCCTCGCGCGGCTCGGGCTCGGCGACGTGAAGTGGAGCAAGGACCTCTTGCATCCCGGCGACAAGATCACCCTGACCGGAAACCCCGCGCGCAACGGTGCACCCGCGATATTCCTGACGAAAGTCGTCGACGGCACGGGCACGACGTTGATCGGCAGCGGACCGTAGCTGCCGCGATGCGTGCCCTACCTCGCACGACCTCCCGCGCGGCGACCGCTCCGCTTGCGCTATTGCTGCTCGCGCTTGGCGGCTGCGATACGCGGCTACCTTCCGGCACGGACGCGCCGGCGGGCGCGTCCACCTCGTCGCCGACCGCGGGCTCTGCGGCCGCCGCGACTCCCGTGCCGGCGCTGACCGGCGTTTGGACTAACAATCCCCCCGAGGCCGCACGCGCGTACCAGAACTTCTCGTTCAGCTCCGAGCTGCCCGCGCTCACGCCCTGGGGCCGCGAGCGCTACGAGCAATCGAAGCCGACGTTCGGCGACCGCGGCGTGGCCGTCGGCGACACGAACGACCCGGTCTACGAGTGCTTCCCGCCCGGCACGCCGCGCGTGTACCTGCATCCGTTTCCCGTCGAGATCCTTCAGACGGCGGGCCGCGTGCTGATGGTGTTCGAGTACGACCACTTGATCCGCCAGATCTACACCGACGGCCGCGAGCACCGCACGGACCTCGCGCCAATGTGGATGGGCGACTCGATCGGCCGGTGGGAAGGCGACACACTCGTCGTCGACACCACGAACTTCAACGACAAGAGTTGGCTCGATCGGCGCGGCGTACCGCACAGCGAACAGTTGCGCGTCGAGGAACGATTTCATCTCGTAGACGCAGACCACTTGCAGGTCGACATCCGGATCGAAGATCCGGTCGCGCTCGCGGAGCCGTGGGTCAGTCAGCGCTTCTTGATGCGCACCGATTGGCAGATCGAAGAGCACGCGTGCAAGGACAACGTGAACTTCGAAGGCTACGAGGAAGAGCTCCAGCAGTTCAGCGGCGACCAGTAGCCCCGTCGCGCGGCACAGCGCGTATCGGCCGGCGCGCGCTTCGGCGCAACGTGCGCGTTACTCGCCGCCGACGAGTTGCGTCCGATCGGCACCCGCGCGCGGGCGAAATTTCTGCACGCGTCCATTGTCGACTTCGGCGACATAGAAGTTGCCGTCCGAATCGACGCTCATTCCGTGCACACCCCAGAAGCCGCCGGGGAAGTCGCCCCAGGTCCCCCACGAATAAAGAAAACGCCCATCGAGGTCGTACTTCAGGATCTTGTTCGTGCCGCGATCGGCCGCCCAAAGATGGCCGTCGGGAGTGATCAGCAACAGGTGAATGTCGGACGGGGGATCGCCAAAGCGCCATTGATCGAGGAACTTGCCGTTCTCGTCGAACACCTGCACGCGATGATTGCCGCGGTCGTTGACGAACACGCGGCGCGTCGCCGCGTCGACCGCGATGCCGTGTACGTTGTTCATGAAGCCGGGGCGCGCGTCGCCCGGCGGCGTGCCCTTCTCACCCCACGCCGCGAGGTACTTGCCGCGCGCGTCGAATTTCACGACGCGCGTGTTCTCGTAGCCGTCGGCGACGAAGAACGTGCCGTCGGGCAGCCACGCTATGAACGTGGGCCGGAAGAAATGCGACGCGTCGGAGCCGTGCTCGTTGTACGTGCCGATCGTCTGGACGAGCTTCTTGCCGTCGTTCGTGAACTTGAAGATCGCGTGCCTGAAGTCGTCGACGATCCAGACGTGCTTGTCGGGATCGTACGGGCTCTCCGCGACGAAGTGCGGCCGCGCGAGCATCGAGTCCCACTGCGTCCACGTCTCGACGATGTTGCCCGCTGCGTCGAACACCAAGATGCAGTGCTCCCAGCGCGCGTCGACGCCGAGGCGCCCGCCGGCCTCCTCCCACGCTTTGAGCCCATCCGCGGGCATCGTTCCGGCCGCGCCGCCGCCGGGCGGGCTCGCGACGGTCGCGTCGCGTACCGGCAGGCGGAACACGGGGAACTGCAAGCTCGGGCCGACCTCCGGCAGGTTGCGCGTCGCGGGCCGCGCGATCACGGGCAGCTCGCCGCGTTGCAGCATGAACACGCGGTTCGGGCTTTCGGCGAACACGGCCTGCCCCGCGCCATAGGTCCACGCGGCATGGCCCGGTAGCGTCGACAACGGCTTCGGCCAGTCGGCGACGACCTCGTAAGGCCCGAATACGTCTTGCCCGCCCCGCTCCGGCGGGCGCGCAGGCTGCGCGAGCGCTTGAAGCGCGGCAAAAGATCCGAGCAGCGCCGCCGAGCGAACGGCGGCGAAACGCGTGCGATTCCGCATGGAGATTCCCCCTGAGCATGCAGCCGCTTCGATCGTATAAGAATCGTCGGGGCCGAGGAACCCGCAGGGTGCGGGCGGCGCGCAGCCGTCGACGAGTAACGCGCCGCCTAGCCCTGCCACCCCGGAGCGCACCGCGAATGCCGGCGTACCCGTTACCGCTACGACCCAACCTGACCGACCGCCAGGGCGATCGGATCCAGGTGTTCACGAAGCAAGGCGAGTTCCGCACGGAGTTCTTCGTCGCGCCGTGGACGCTCGACCGCGGCGCCGCCGGCTCGATCACGTTCTCACGACCGCCCGCGCAGCAGCACATGTTCGTCACGGACATCATGAACAACGTCGTCTGGATCCTCGATCGCAAGACCGGCGAACCTCTCGGCGAGATCGGGTTCATGGGCCACAGCGGCGGCGGCTTCCATTGGGTGCACGTCGCCGCGTCGGACTCGCGCGGCAACCTCTATACGGGCGAGGTGGATACGGGCAAGCGCGTGCAGCGCTTCGTCCCGACCAACTAGCCGACTCGGCGCACGGACCGGCGACGCCGGCGAGTATGCGGCGTGACGCTGGAGCCCGGCGCACCGACTCGTTGACATCGCGGCCGTTTAGCTCGATAAAGCAGCGCGATGAGCACGAAAGGCACCGAGGCGATCGACCAAGAGATCGCGCAGGAAAAGGCCGAGTCACTCGGACTCGCGGGTCGAAGGTTCGAGACCGCGCTCCGCGACCTGCGCGACTACGACGCAAGCGCCCCGAAGGATGGCGACGCGCACGCAGCGACCCGCGAAGCGCTCGTCGCGCGCGCCGCAGACCGTCTGCTCGCCGTCATCGTCCAACGCGAGTCGCACGGCCTGCGCGATCCCAGCTACGTCTTCAAGTTCTACTCGGTGCCCAAAGAGATCGTCGCGCGGCTCGGAGCTCGCGCGGACTGACGCCCGCGCAGCTCGTCCGGCGTGACGACGTGCTCGGCGGACGCGACGCTTCGCGATAGCGCGTTTCGCAGATTTTTTGAGGGGGACTGACATGCGTTCGATCTCGTTGTCCATCGGCCTCGCAATCCTCGTCGCGTCCTCGGCCGCCGCGCAGCAACGCGTGGAGTTCCGGAACGGCATCCCGGTCGCGCCGAGCGGCATCGCGATCCCGGCGCTGCCGGACAAGCCGGTCGTCTATCACACGGCCGAAGGCCAGGACATTCGCGTCGTCGTCTACGCGCGCGGCCTGAAGCGTCCATGGAGCCAGGCGTTCCTTCCGGACGGCGTGATGCTCGTGACCGAGCGCGGCGGACAGGTACGTGCGATTCGGAACGGCGTGCTCGACCCCAACCCCGTGGGCGCTCCTCCGAGCGTGCGCGCGAACGGCCTCGGCGGCCTCATGGACATCGCGCTGCATCCGAAATTCGCGGACAACCACTACGTCTATCTCTCGTACACGAGGCCCGCGGACGCGACCACCGCGACGCTCGCGCTCGCGCGCGGCCGCTGGGATGGCAAGGCGCTCGTCGACGTGAAGGAGCTCTTCGTTGCGGGCGAAGGCAGCGGCGAGGCGGCGCGCCTCGTGTTCGGCCCCGACGGTTTCTTATATATGACCTCCGGGGGCAACGACGACACCACGCAAGATCCCGCGACGCACGCCGGCAAGGTGCTGCGCTTGCGCGACGACGGCACGGCCGCGCCCGGCAATCCGTTCGTCGGCAAGGGCGGCGCGCCCGAGGTGTTCACGATTGGGCATCGCAACGGCATGGGAATCGCCGTTCATCCGGGCACGGGCCAGATTTGGGAGGATGAGAACGGCCCGAACGGCGGCGACGAGGTCAACATTCTGCAGGCGGGCGGCAACTATGGCTGGCCGCTCGTGAGCCTGGGGCGCACGTATCCGGGGCCATGGCAGTCCAAAGGGTTCTCGCGCGAGGGCTTCATCGACCCAATCGTGTACTGGACACCGGCCATCGCGATTTCCGGCATGGCGTTCTACACGGGCAGCAAGCTGCCGAAGTGGAAGGGAGACATGTTCGTCGGCGGAATGCGGATGGGCGAGATCCCGGGCACCGGTCACCTGGAACGCGTGCTGTTCAACGAGAACATGGAAGAGCTACGCCGCGAGATGCTGCTCGTCGATTTACGGCAGCGCATCCGCGACGTGAAGCAAGGCCCGGACGAGCTCCTCTATCTCCTCACCGATGATGACAACGGCGCGGTGCTGCGGATCGAGCCGGCGCAGTAACGCGCCGCGGCACGCCATGTACTCTTCGCGACGCGCATGAGCGGCCTGCTGCAAGTTCGCCGCGCGCGGGTCGCGGACGAGCTCGCGCTGTTCGCGCTCGTGAAACAGTTTCCGACACCGACGGCGCCGAGCTCCGAGGCGTTCGCGCACTCGCTGCGCCTGAAGCTCAAGGACGCCGACGCGTTCGTCGCGGTGGCCGAGATCGACACGCTGCTCGTCGGCTACATCGCGGGCGACGCGCACGAGACGTTTTACGCGGGCGGCAAGATCGCTTGGGTCGACGAGATCCTAGTCGTCGCGAACGAACGGCGGCGCGGCGTCGGCCGCGCGCTGATGGCGGAATTCGAGAACTGGGCCGCGGGCGGACGGTGCCGGCTCGTGGGCCTCGCGACCCGCGCCGCAACGGAGTTCTACGAGGAGCTCGGCTTCGAGGCGAGCTCCGGCTACTTCAAGCGCTACCTTCGCCCCGAGGACCGGACGAACCGCTCCGACTAGCGCTCGTTGTCGCCGCAGCCTCGTCGCGACGCAGTCGCGACCATCACCCGACGCTGCAACAAAACTCAACGTGACGCGTTTCTCGATCCAGTGTGCGGCGAGCACTGTTCCTGTGCGCTGCCAACGCGTCCGCGCACGCCGAGCGCGCAAATTTTCGGCGGCCGTCGCCGCCGAGACTGCAAATAGCAACGTTCCCGCGAGTTGTCGCACGTAGGCACGCTTCGTGCTTAGTGATGATCGTATGCGAGGCCTACAAAGGATTCGCGCCTCGAGACATCGGCCGATCGAAGAGTGAGCCGCCGCGATGTTTCACTTTGGCAAGGAGCCCTAAATGCGTCTGCTAGCGTTGCTGCCGGATCTCTGGGTCATGGCGAGACCGGTCGCGCAGGTCGCCGCCATAGCATTCTTTCTCGCGGGCTGCAGCGCACTCGAAGGCACAACCTCCGGCGCGTCGAGTCAGTTTCAATACAGCGGGCCGATCTACCGTCCGAATGGCCCCGTGTACGCCGATCCTTCGAAGATGTATCTGATGGGTCCGACTCTGCGGGAATTGCCGACGGACCTACTCGACCGCTACCGGTGCTCGTCCGGCGCACCGCTCGCTTGCGAACGCTCGGGGCGTTTCAGCGAAACCAGCTATTGCCGCTGCTGACGCTCAGAGCTTGATGGCGCCCTGCGCGACGCGGCGCGCGATCACCGCGCGCAGCGTGAGCGTCTGCGCCGCGCTGAACACGTTCGACGTCGCCCAGTAGAGCGCGATACCCGACGCGAAGTGCATCGCGGTGAGGGCGAGGCAGACGGCCGGCACGATCAGCATCACCATTCGTATGTGATCCGGGAGATCGGGCGCCGCGAGCGTCAACAAGGCCGTCGTGACGCCCGCGACGATCGCGAATGCGAGGTCGGGCTTCGCGAGGTCGCTCACCCAGAGGAACCGTCCGTGTGCCACACCGCGCCGCAGCGCATTGAACACACCGAGCAGCAGCGGCATCTGCACCAACGCACCGACGAGCGCGCGGCCGTCGATCATCGACAGCCCGTGCTCGCGATAAAGCGTCAACATCGCGGCCGAGTACTTCTGCGGGTCGCGCGCATGGCGCTCCTTCAAGCGCGCGAGCTCCGGCTGTAGAAGCGCGAGCTTGCGCTGCCGGATATAGCCTCGATAGGCGTTCTGCCAAGTGATCGGTAGCACGAGCGTGCGCAAGAGCAGCGTGAGCGCGACGATCGCGAGCCCGGTGCCGAGCCCTACCTGAGCCGACAACAGCGTCAGCAGGGAGGAAATCAGGTCCAGCCAAGTCGACCACAGCGTCGTCATTCTCAAACTCCGTCGATGAATTCGCGCATGCGCTGGCGGGCCGCCGCGTCAGGCAGCGGACCGAATGCGGTCAGCGCGTTCTCGGCCATGTGCTTCGGATCGCTCGTCTCCGTCAGCACGCACGTGACGGCCGAGTTCGCGAGGATGTACTTGAGAGAGAACTGCGCCCATGTCTTGCAATCGAACTCGGCCGCCCATGCCGGCAGCGGCTTGCCTTCGAGCTTGCCGAAGTACGCGCCGTTCATGAACGGCCGGTTGATCAGCACGGCGAGCCCGCGATCCGCCGCGAGCGGCAGCAGCCGGTTCTCCGTGCCGCGCTCCGTGATCGAGTAATTCATCTGCACGAAGTCCGGCTTCTCGCGCTGCAGGAAACGTTCGAGCTGCTCGTAGAGCTCCGCCTCCGCGACGGTGACGCCGATATAGCGCGCGTCGCCGGCGGCCTTCCATTCCTTGAGCGTCGGCCAATGCACGTCGAGGTCCGTCAAGCTGAAAATCTGCACGAGATCGAGCTTTTGACGCTGATAGTTGCGCTGCGTCTCACGAAATTGCGCGATACCCGCCTCTTTGCCGACTCGATCGATCTTGGTCGTGACGAACAACTTGTCGCGCAGGTCCGGAGCGCTCGCGACGCGGCCGAAGCCCGCGTCGTTGTCGGCGTTGCGCGGCCAGGTGTCGACGAGCTTGCCGCCGTGCTCGACGAGCATCCGGAGCACGCCCGCTAGCGGTGCCTCGCCCTTCGCCGCGATCTCCGACACGACTTTGCTCGAGCCGAGCCCGATCACGGGCAGCATTTCGCCGGTGCTCGGAATGCGCCGCTGCGGCATCGCCTGTGCGAACGCGCCGAAAGTCGGAACGCCGCCGGCGCCGAGCGCCGCGGCCGCCGCCGAAGCGGTGGCCAGGAAGCTTCGCCGGTTGATCGTAGGGTGGTCGCTCATCACGTGGCTCCTTGGGTTCGACGCCGCGAAAGCTTAGCAGCTTCGCCGCAGCGGCGGCACGCGGGCGCCCGGCCGGCGCACCTCCGCACCGCCGTGCGCGGCCGATCAGTGCGTCATCGCATGAACGATGAAGTTCGTCCCGAGCCGAAACGCGTCGGTGGCGGGTTTCAGCGGGTATCCCGGGAGGCCGTACCACTCCCAGAAGTTCGCGAGATCGTTGTTGTGCAGCGCGACGATCGCGATCTGGCCTTGGCCGTTCCTGAACCCGTAGTACACGGGATCGTCGCCCTGCACGTAAGGCGCCATGCTGTCGAGGTCCTCGACCTTGTACGCGAGATCGAAGATCGGGTTGCCGATGGTGAGCCGCTCGAACTGGCGGTCCGGAAACACGCGCCGCATCTCCTCGCGAAGGTTGTCCATGTGCCACGTGTCGAAGTCGTCGATGAGAATGAAGCCGCCGCGGTCGACGTACTCGCGCAGGTTCGCGACCTCGGCCTCGGTCATCTCCATCTCGCCGGGCTCGGAAATGTATGCGAACGGATACTTGAAGATTTCCTCGCTGCTGAGCTCGAGCAGCCGATAGGAGTCGGGCTCGACGTCGACGCGCGTCGTGCGGCCGATGAACTCGTTCAAGTGAACCTCGGACTCGGGGTAGTTGTGCGACCAACCCATGTGTCCGGATCGCGCCGTTCGTGCCGAAGTGCCAGCGCTGTAGGATCACCTCGGTCGCGGGCACGTTGGGATTGTCTTCCGGCACGTAGTAGCGCCGGCCGAACTGCGCGTAGGCGAGGCTCGCGCCGAGGAGCGCCGCGAGCCCGCCTAACGCAGCTAGTGAATACGGCTTCACGCCGCGCGCGCTCACTTCATTTCGTTGATGAGGCCGTCGAGCGCCATCTGCACGTGGAAGTCTTGCCAGCCGAACTCCATCCGCATCGCCTTCTCGACGTCGGCCTTCGACTTGCCTTGCTTCACCATCTGCGTCACGAGCTCAGTGAGGCGTTTCGTACTGTCGACGTAGGCCACGAGGTCGGCCTTCTTCACGACGTTGCCGTGCCCCGGCACGACGGTGTCGAAGTCGAGCTTGGTCGCTTGCTCGACGGTGGCCGTCCACTCCTTCGCGCTGCCGCCGCCCGAGTAGTCGATGAGCTGCGGCGTGCCTTCGCCGTTCGTGTACATGTCGCCGGCCGCGAGCACCCTGTTCTGCGGGAACAGCACGACGATGTCGCCGTCGGTGTGCGCGCGCCCGAACCAATAGATCTCCGCGGACTTGCCGCCGAGCCAAATGCTGCCGCGCGGCTGCACGGTGATGTTCGGCAGGCCCGTCATCTTCGTCTCGACCATGCGCGCGCGCGCGTTCACGGACGCGACCGCGAGCGTGCCTTCGACCTGGAGCTTCGCGTTGCCGCCGCTGTGGTCGCCATGGAAGTGAGTGTTGATGACGTACTTGACCGGTTGGTTCGTCACGGTCTTCAACATCTTCATGATGTTGTCGTGGTCGATCTCGAACTTGTCGTCGACGAGGATGACGCCTTCGTTCGTGATCAGCGCCGTCACGTTGCCCGGCACGTAGTCGTTGTGGATCACGTAGACGTCGTCTTGGACCTTCACGAGCGAGAGCTTCGAGGGCTCGTTGCCGAATTGCGCGTGCGCGTACGGCATGGCGAACGAGGCGGCCAAGAACCCCGCGAGGGCCAAGTAGCTTTGCTTTTTCATGTCGAGAATGTCTCCGGCGAAATGCAAGCCGCGCAACCCGCGCGGCTCGGGCATGTTACTACAGGCACGGCCGCACGCGAGCGGGCGCCGAACGCTACGACGGGCGGCGCGCGGTCCACGCGCGCCGGCGCAGCCGCGGCGAGCTATCCGTCCACGAACTCCGCGAAACCCGCGAGGAACTTGCGCAGCTGGTCGCGCACGCGCTCGTCGACGAGCTTGCCGTCCTTGTCGAACACGTCGCCGGCGCGCGAGACCTGGAGGCGCGCGCCGAACCACGCGTTCGTTCCGAGCGTCTTCAGCACCGGCAGCCACGCCGTCTGCGACAGCAGCGTGCCGAATCCGCCCGGCGACGCCCCGATCACCGCGACCTTGCGGCCGCCGAACACGCGCGGGATGTCGGCAACCGGCCGCGACAACCAGTCGATCGCGTTCTTGAACACGCCCGGGATCGAGTTGTTGTACTCGGGCGTCACGAGCAGCAGCCCGTCGGCCGCGACGACCTGCTCCTTGAGCTTCGCGACGGCGGCAGGCAGGCCGCTCGCCGCCTCGACGTCGCCGTCGTAGAGCGGAATTCCCTTGATCGTGCCGATCTCGAGCTGCGCGCCGGCGGGCATCTCCGCCGCCGCGGCTCGGAGCAGCGCGGCATTGAAGGAGCCCGAGCGCAAGCTGCCGGAGATTCCGAGGATCGTGGTCATCGATTTCGCGCCTCTTGGATCTTTCGTTGTCTTCCGAGTCTACTGTGGCGCGTCTTCGACTAACATACGCGGTCATGCACGTGCCTTCGCCGCTTCTTCCGTGAACGACTTCGAGATCGATCCCACCGCGCGCCGCATCGGCCGCAGTCTGCTCGACGGAGTTCTCGAGGCTCGCTCGCGCGGCGTGAAAATGGTGCTCGCGCTCGGCGCGATCGCGCTCGCGCTCACGCCGTTCTCCGAGAAGATATTCAAGCTGATCGCCGAGCCGATGATGGCGCGCCTGCCTGCGGACGCGAAGATGATCGCGAAGGACGTCGCGTCGCCGTTCCTCACGCCGCTCAAGGCGACGCTCTGGCTGTCGGTATTCCTCGCGATGCCGATCATCCTCTATCAACTCTGGCGGCTCATCGACGGGTGGCTGCCCGATTCGAAGCGCCGCATCGCGCCGTCGTTCATCGTGGCCAGCGCGGTTCTGTTCTATGTCGGCGTCGCGTTCGCGTTCTTCCTCGTGCTGCCGATGGCGTTCAAGTTCTTCACCACCGTCGCCCCGAAGGGCGTGACCGTGATGACGGACATCAACGCCTATCTCGATTTCACGATCGGCATGCTGCTCGCGTTCGGGTTCGCGTTCCAAGTGCCGATCGCGATCATCATCGTGGTGTGGATCGGGCTCGTGTCGCGCAAATCCCTCGCGCAGTCGCGGCCGTACGTGTTCCTCGCCGCGTTCGTCCTCGGCATGATCCTCACCCCGCCCGACGTGTTCTCGCAGACACTGCTCGCGCTGCCGATGTACGCGCTGTTCGAGGCGGCGTTGTTCTTCTGTTGGCGGTTCCTGCCGGACCGTTAGCCGCGCACGGCTCGTCGTCCGTTCGCCCGCTCGCCGTCAAGCCCCGGCGGCGCCGGAACGCACCCGAATCTCGAAGCACTGGTGGATCTTCTGGTCGCGCGCGTAGTCCTTCGGGATCGTCGCGGCGCTCACGTCCTTCACGTCGAGCTCCGCGAGCGCGGCCGCGTCGAGCCTGAACTTCCGGAAGTTCGTCGAGAAGATGAGCAAACCGCCGGGCGCGAGCCGCCGCAGCGCCGACCAGATCAGCTTCACGTGGTCACGCTGCACGTCGAGCTCGCCGTCCATCCGCTTCGACCGCGACAAGGTCGGCGGGTCGAGGAACACGAGGTCGTAGCGCTCGCGCGCCGGCGCCTCGAGCCACTCGACGACGTCCTCTTGCAGCAGCCTATGCCGGCTCGAGTCGCGGAAGCCGTTGAGCTCGAAGTTGCGGCGCGCCCAGTCGAGATAGGTGCGCGACAAGTCGATGCTCGTTGTCGCGACGGCGCCGCCCGCGGCCGCGAACACGCTCGCCGTGCAGGTGTACGCGAACAGGTTCAAGAAGCGCTTGGACTTCGCGAGCTCGCCGATCCGCGCGCGCGTCGGGCGGTGGTCGAGAAACAGGCCGGTGTCGAGGTAGTCGGTGAAGTTCACGAGGAACTTGAGGCCGCCTTCGGTCACCGTACGAAATTCGCCGCGCTCCGCGAGCTTCTCGTACTGCGACCCGCCCTTCTGTTTGCGCCGCACTCGCAGATGCACGCGCTCGCGCGCGACACCGAGCACCTCCGGGATCATCGCGAACGCTTCTTCGCGGCGCGCCCGCGCCTTCGCCTCGTCGATCGTCGCGGGCGGCGCGTACTCCTGCACGTAGACCCAGCGGGCGGAGTGATCCGCCGCCGCGGCCGCGTCGTCCTGGTAGAGGTCGATCGAGAACGCGTACTCGGGCATATCCGCGTCGTACACGCGGAAGCACGCCACGTCCGCGCTGCGCGCCCACGACCCGAGCGACTTGAAGTTCTTGCGAAGGCGGTTCGCGAACATCGCGGCACCGGGGCGCGCGCGCGCGGCCGCTTCGTCGAACTTCGGCAACGAGCCGGGCTCGCGCTTGGTCTCGAAGTGCTTCGCGTCGATCTCGAAGCGCAGCAACCGGCATTCGATCGGGCCGTTGAACAGCGTGTGCGTGCGCTTCGCCTTGAGACCGAGCTCGCGGCCGAGCGGCGGATTTCCCGTGAGCACGGCCGCGGCCCAGCCGAGGTACCGCTCGCGCAGCGCGCGACCGAGGTCCGCGTACACGCCGGCGAGCTCGCGCTGCTCGCCGAGCCGCTCGCCGTACGGCGGGTTCACGGCGACGAGCCCGCGCGCGGCCGGCGCATCCGGCAGCGCCGTGAGCTCGCAGCGCTCGACGACGATCGATCGCTCGAAGCCCGCGGCTGCGGCGTTCGCCTGCGCGGCGCGGACGGCGCCGGGGTCGCGGTCGTAGCCGCGGATCGCGAGATGCTCCGTGCGCGCGGCGGCGCGCCGCTCACGCGCTTCGTCGAGCAAGCGGCGCCACAACGCGGCATCGTGACCGCGCCAACGCGAGGAAACCGAAGTACTCGCGCCCAAACCCGGGCGCCGCGTCGGCGGCGATCGATGCCGCCTCGATGCACAGCGTGCCCGACCCGCACATCGGGTCGACGAAGCCGAGCGGCTCGCCGTCGGCCGACGCCGCCGCAACGAGCGCCGGCCAGCCCGCGCGCAGCAGAATCGCGGCCGCGAGATTCTCCTTGAGCGGCGCGGCGCCCTGCGGTCCGCGATAGCCGCGCCGGTGCAGGCTCTCGCCCGATAGGTCGATCGCGAGCGTCGCGACGTCGCGGTCGATGTGCAGATTGACCTGCACGTCCGGCGCGGCGACGTCGATCGATGGCCGCGTACCCGTCTCGTCGCGGAAGCGGTCGACGATCGCGTCCTTTACCTTCAGCGCGGCGAACTGCGTGTGCGTGATCGCGGATCGGCTACTCGTGCAATCGACGGCGAGCGTGCCGTCCGCGCCGAGGTGCGCGCTCCAATCGACGCCGCGCGCACCGTCGTACAGCGCTTCGGGAGTGGCTGCGGGAAACTCAGCCATGGGCAACAGCACGCGGTTCGCGACGCGCGACCACAAGCAGGCGCGATACGCGTGCTCGAGCGTGCCTGCGCACGCGACGCCGCCGCGCGACGCTTTCGTATCGCTCGCACCGAACGACTCGAGCTCCGCGGCCGCGAGATCTGCGGCGCCCGCGGGCACGGTGACGTACAAGCGATGAAGCGTGTTCAGGTGGGAATCCGGGGGAGCGCTAGCGCAGCGGCTCAATCGTAAGCGATGGGTCGCAGGAACGCACGCCGTCGCGAGCGGCGGCACCGCTTCAATCGACGCGTACGTCCGCGAAATAGCGCGACCCCAGGTATTCGAGATAGCGCGCATCGATGCCAGGCTCGCGCCGCAGCGCAGCATAGAGCTGCTGGTAGGTCGACGCGTCGAACGCGATCTCGGACGCGACGCTCGCCGCGAACCGCGCGATCTCGTCGCGGTGAGCGGCGCTCTCCCGTCCGGGCCAGTCGTAGTAGAGGTAACGCAGCTCGCTCATCGGAGGCGCGCCCCGCGCGAGCCCCAACGCGTGTTTCAGCAGCTGCGCCGCGTGCAGATACTTGAATCGCTGCGCGCCGGACTGGAGCTCGTCCGCGAGGCGCTGGCAGCGCGGCAACCCGTGCTCGGACCAGAGCGCGCGCCCAGCGGGAAAGTACTTCGGCTTGAACACCGCCTTGTTCGGCGGCCGGCGCGTGAGCCACTCGCAAAACTTGCTTTCGATCGCGACGCAATGCCCGGACGCGCTGCGCAGCAAGACGTCCACGAGCGGCGGGTCGCCCTCGACTCCGGTCGGGAACGGCTCCTCGAACGAGACGGCCACGGGCTCGCGTGCGCGGCCTAGCGCCGCGGCGAGCGGCGACGCGTCGCGCGCGGACCAATGGTCGAACACGTTGGCGACGAGCGCCGCTGAGGAATGGAGGGCCGCGATCCGCGCGGGTTTCGTGCGCCGCGGCTCAAGCTCCGAGCCGCGCTCGAACGCCGCGCGCGTTGCGTCGGACAGCGGCACGCGCAGATTCGCTTCCGTGTCGCGCACGTAACCGCCCGCGTCGAGCTCGACGCCCGCGCTCTCCGCCCAACGCCGCTGGCGGCGCTGCAGATCTTTCTTCGCCGACAGCACCATCTCAGCGCTCCGCCGACCGCGGCCGTTTTCGTCCCGGCCGCCGTCGTTGCGGCGGCTTGGTCGCGCGCGCGGGCGCGCCGGCCCCACTCCGCGCCGTGCCGCCCTTTGCCCGCGGCGCCGTCCCGCTCGGCGCCTCTGCCGCGGGCCGCGAGAACCAGTCGAGCCACTCGGCGACGACGCCGAGGCGCTCGCGGCTGAGCCGGTAGATCCACTCGCGGCCGTCGCGCTCCACCGTCACGAGCCCGGAGGTCTCGAGCTTGCGCAGGTGACGCGACGTCGTGGCCCACGCGCACGAGAAGCGGTCCGCGATCTCGCCCGACGTCATCTGATCGCCGCGAAAATGCAAGATCAGCAGGATCTGCCTTCGCACGGCGCTATCGACCGCGGCGAACACCGCGTCGTAGTCGGCGAGCCCGGCGCTACTTTTCGAACTTGACGTCGATGCGCTCGACACCGGTGAATTCCATCGGCGGGCGCCCGCCGCGCGCTTCGCAGGCCTTGCCCATCGGCTCCCAGACCTGCATCACGGCCGGAAGCTCGTGTGCACGATTCGGACCTTCGGCGTCCTTCCAGTGCAGCAGCTCGACGAATAACGGTGCCCCGTCCTCCTCCGAGCCCTGATAGATCACGGACGGCGTGTCCGCGCCGAGACCGGAGCGCTTCAACGCGGGCCAGTGCTTCGCGAGCAGCGCCCGGAAGGCCGCCTCGGAGCCGCGTTTCACGCGATAGATACAAAGCGAGGTGTGCATGGCGAGACCTCTTTTTTGTTAGCCGATTCGCTAACAATAATAATTAGCTATCTGGCTAATTGCAACGTGAGTCTCGGCGGCGGGCCCCTTCCCGGAGCGATTGGGTCGGCGGGGGCGCCGGCGCCTGAATCAGGGTGGCAACGAGCGGGCGCGCAGCGCGTGCGAGGTGCGCGCGACGAGCTCGTCGGCCGAAGCGCCGAGCGCGATCTCGTAAGCGCCCGCCGCGATCTCCCAGCGCCCAGCGTCGGTCGAAAAGTCCGCGAGCAGTCGCGGATCGACCGGCACGGTAAAACGTTTCGTCTCGCCGGGAGCGAGCAACGCTTTGCTCCAGCCGAGCAGGCGCTTCTCCGGCGAGCCGCGGGCAGCCGTGAGGTAGACCTGCGGCACGGCGTACCCCGCTCGCTTGCCGGTGTTCGTGACCTCGAACGACACGCGCACGTCGCGCGCGCCGCTCACCGCGAGGTCGCCGTAGCTGAACGTCGTGTAGCTCAAGCCAAAGCCGAACGGGAACAGCGGCTGCAAGCCGCGGCGCGCGAACCAGCGATAGCCGACATCGGCGCCCTCGTGATAGTCGACGACGAACGACTCTCCGGCCGGCGCGTCCCAACCCGGCAGCTGCGGGTTCGGCAGCTGCTCGACCGAGCTCGGGAACGTCACCGGCAGGCGCCCGCCGGGCTCGGCCACACCGAACAGCACGTTCGCGATCGCGTCGCCGCCGCGCTGCCCCGGGTACCACGCCGCGACGACAGCGGCCGTTCGATCGAGCCACGGCATCAGCACCGCCCCGCCCGTCTCGAGCACCACGATGGTTCGCGGATTCGCCGCTACCACGGCGCGTATCAGCTCGTCCTGTCCGCTCGGCAGGGAGAGGTCGGGCGCGTCGTAGTTCTCCGTCATCCACTGCGTCGCAAATACGATCGCAACGTCGGACTTCGCTGCGAGCTGCGCCGCCGAGCTCGGATAGCGGCCGTCGTCGTACACGACGGCGCCGCCGGGCACGAGCTCGCGAATCGCGAACAGCGGCGGCGACGGATGCAGCGTGATCTGGCGCAGCGACGCGAGCCAGCCTTCGCCGCCGAGCGGAATGACGTCCGCCCGGCCGCCGGCCGGCGTCACCTTGCGACGAGCCGCCGCCGGAGATCACGCCGAGGATGGCGTTCCCGCCGATCACGGCGATCGTCTTCACGTCGCTGCCGAGCGGCAGGATGCTCCGCTCGTTGCGCAGGATCACGATCGACTGTTCCGCGACGCGCTGCACCTCGTCCGCGTGCAGCTCGAGGTCGCTCGGACCCACGGCGGGAACCGCGTCGAAGACGCCGACCGCGAACATCGAGCGCAGCACCCGGCGCACCATGTCGGAGATCCGCGCTTGCGGCACCGTGCCGTTCGCGACGGCGGCCGCGAGCGGCTCGTCGAAATAGGCTTCGTCATCCAGCTGCTCGCCGGACTGTTGGTCGAGGCCCTCGAGCGCGAAGTCGACGCCCTTCACCGCCCCCCAGTCCGACATCACCCAACCGGGATACTTCCAATCGCCTTTCAGCACGCGATTCAGCAACCAATCGTTGCCGCACGCGTGCTGGCCGTTCATTCGGTTGTACGCGCACATGACCGAGCCGGGCCGGCCGCGCTCGATCGCGAGTTGAAACGCGAGCAGGTCGGACTCGCGCAGCGCATCCTCGGCGATCCGCGCGTCGAGCACGAGCCGGCCCGTCTCCTGGTTGTTCAGCGCGAAGTGCTTGACCGTCGAGATGACGTGCTGGCTCTGAATGCCGCGCACCGCTTCGCCCGCGAGCGTCCCGGCGAGCAGCGGGTCCTCACTGAAGTACTCGAAGTTGCGGCCGTTGCGCGGGTCCCGGACGAGATTCATGCCGCCTGCGAGCATCACGTTCATGCCCTTGCGGCGCAGCCTCGGTGCCGATCACCACGCCGCTGCGGTAAGCGAGCTCGGGATTCCACGTCGCGGCCAATCCCAGGCTCGCCGGCAATGCGGTCGCGCCGTCGCCGGGGCGCACGTCGGCAGGATTCGTCACACCGAGGCTCGCGTCGCTCTCCTGAAGCGCGGGCACGCCGAGCCGCGCGATGCCCGCGACGAAGCCCGCGGAGCCGACCGCACCTTCGGGCAGAGGCTCGCCGCGAAACGGCGTTCCGACCTTGCTGTGCAGGAGGCCGATTTTCTCGGGGAGCGTCATCGCGGACTTCGAGCAGCGCCGCGCGCTGATCCGGCGACAACGCAGTGTTCATCCACGGCCGATCGGCGGCATTCGGCTGTGCGAATGCGGAACCGACGATGACGATGAGAAGAAAAGCACGGCGACGAGCGCCGCAAGGCCCGAATCGTTTTCCGCATCCACGCGCAGGGAATGCATCGTTGGTGTAGCGCCTGTGGCCGACGAGAGGCCGCGGCTACCTCAGCTCAGCGGTCGCGGCAAATGTTCGCGCAGACAGCAGTGCGAAGTCCTGCGCGGCCACCGGAGTGCTGAAGTAATAGCCCTGCATCTCGTCGCAGGCGCGCTGGCTCAGGAAGGCCTGCTGCTCGGGCGTCTCCACGCCTTCCGCGACGACCGTGAGGCTCAGCGTCTTGCCCATCGCGATGATCGCCTCGGCGATCGCGCGATCCTCGGCGTCGTTCGGAACCTCGCGGATGAACGATCTGTCCACCTTGAGCGTGTCGATCGGAAAACGCTTCAGGTGCGCGAGCGACGAGTAGCCGGTGCCGAAGTCGTCGATCGCGAGCCGCACGCCGAGATCCTTGATCGCGGTGAGCACTTTCACGGCGCGCTCCGCGTTGTGCATGATCATGCTTTCCGTGACCTCGAGCTCGAGCAGCTCCGGGATCCATCCCCGTATCGCGCAGCACGGACTGGATCTCGCGCACGAGGCCCTCGTCGTTCAGCTGCCGCATCGAAAGATTCACGGAGACGGCGACGCGCGGCAGACCTTGCCGCTGCCACTCGACGTTTTGCTCGCACGCCGTGCGCAAGACCCACTTGCCGATCGGCACGATCACGCCGGTTTCCTCGGCGAGCGGAATGAACTGCGCCGGCGACACGGAGCCGAGCACCGGGCTCTGCCAGCGCAGCAGCGCCTCGACGCCCGTGATCACGCCGGTGCGGAAGTTCACCTTCGCCTGATAGTGCAGCGAAAACTCGTCCTGCTCGAGCGCGCGCCGCAAGTTCGTCTCGAGCGCGAGCCGCTCGATCGAGTGCGACCGCATGCGGCTGCTGAAGAACTGATAGTTGTTCTTGCCCTCTTCCTTCGCGAGATACATCGCCATGTCGGCGTTCTTCATCACCGCTTGGTCGTCCTGACCCTCCTCGGGATGCATGCAGATGCCGATGCTCGCGGTCACTCGGCACTCCTGACCGAGGATCATCACGGGCTTCATCACGGTCGACAGAATGTTGCGCGCCACCGTGGTGACCTGCGCAACGTCGGCGACCTCCTGGATCAGCACGACGAACTCGTCGCCGCCGAGCCGCGCCACGACGTCGCTCGCGCGCAGGCATTCCTTCAGGCGCGCGCCCATCTCGCGCAGCAGCACGTCGCCGGCCTCGTGGCCGAGGGTGTCGTTGATCACCTTGAAGCGGTCGAGGTCGATGAACAGCACCGCGAGCTTGCGATCGTAGCGGCGCGCCGTTTCGATCGCGAGGTTCAGCAACTGGCCGAACATCGCACGGTTCGGCAACCCCGTGAGGCCGTCGTGCGTCGCGAGATACTGGATCCGCTCCTCGGCGTGCTTGCGCGCGGAGATGTCCTCGACGATCGAGATGTCGTAGACGGGCTTGCCCGTGCTATCGCGCTTCGAAGCGATGGTGAGGCCCACCCAGACGGCCGTGCCGTCCTTGCGCAGGTAACGCTTCTCGAGCTTGAAGGACTTGATCGCGCCGGAGCGCAGCTGCGACCGGAGCTCGTCGGTGAGGCTAACGTCGCCGGGATGGGAAATCTGCCTCACCGTGAGCGCGAGCAGCTGCTCCTCGGTGTAGTCGAGCATCTCGCAGAGCTGCGGGTTCGCGTAGACGAACCGCCCCTTGTCGTCGACGTGCGCGATCCCGATGGCCGCGAGCGCCATCGTCGAGGAAAAACGTTCCTCGCTTTCGCGCAGGCGCTCGATGGCGACCGCCCGCTGATAGAAATGGCCGATCTCCGCGCCCGCGATGCGCAGCACGCGCAGGAATTGCGGCTCGGGCGCCGCGATTCGCGGCGCGTAGAAATCGAGCACGCCGATCGTCGTGGTCCCCGACTTCAGCGGAACCACGAGCCCGGTGTTCCAGCCGTTGCCGCCGACACGCTCGACCTCGGCCGTGCGCGGGTCGCGCGCCACGTCGCCGATCCACACGGGCCCGCTGTGCAGCCAGCTCGGAAGCTTGTCCCCTTCTTCGAGAACGGAGCGGCGGCCGTTGATCGCGTCGCCCGAACAGACGAGACGGCGCAACGCACGTGTGCGGTCGTCGACGATCCAGAGATTTCCGGCGCTCCATTGCTCGGACTTGCACATCGCCTGCAGCACCGTGCGTACGCCCGTGGTGAAGTCGTCGGTCTCCGCGAGCGCGCGCGCGACGAGGTGCTCGAGCTGCGATAGATGCTCGGAGCGCATCCGCGCGCTGACGTCCTGTGCCACACCGCGATAACCCTTGAAGCGGCCGCGCTCGTCGAAAATCGGTTGCCCGCTGAAGCTCAAGTAGCGGACGCCGCGCTCCGTGACGAGCGGATGCACGACGTCGCGAAACGGTGAGTGATCGGCGAGCGCCGAGCGATGACGTTCCCAGCTGTCGCTGCCGACGGGCGGACGCGGGCAGAGGTCCCAGCTCGTCTTGCCGCGGATGTCGCGCAGATCCTCGTCCGGCGCACCGCTCGGGCGGTACACCGTGAAGCGGTACGCGGCGTCCTGCTCCCAGTAGAAGTCGGCGCACAGCTCCACGACGCATTGCAGCCGCTCTTCGGCTAGCTGCAGCGTCTCTCCGCGCTTTGGACTCCGCGCCGCGCTCTTGGCCACGGCTTTCTTGCTCGCGCCCATCGAAAATTCCGATTGGTCCCCGGCTCGTGCGGCGCTCGATTCGGCGTGCGGGAGTCCATTCCGGGGCTCGCGGTACTCGCGACCGAGAGCCGCATGCGATGAATCGCGGCGGCGCGACAAGGAGAATAGTCGGTGCGTTACAGTGGTGCGTGGTGAATACTTCTCACTCCAAATCAACTGGAGCATGACGTAGTTCACGCTGTGGAACTTTCCGAGGTGCCGAGAACACCCGGTCTCGCGCGATGATTCCTGCACCTCGTGCAAGCGGCGTCCGCTGGCCTGCACGCAGAGACTACTTACGCAGACCGAATACGAACAACCCGCTGCCCGAAGCGACGGCTACGTGCTGCGCGCCAGCGACGGCGTACGACATCGGTCCGTTTGCGCCTTGTCCGCCGAGGCTCGCCCGCCAGAGCTGCGCACCCGTACGTGCGTCGAGCGCGTAGAAGTAGCCCTCTCGGCTACCGGTGAACAGTAAGTCCGACGCGGTCGTGAGAATGCCGCTGCTCGACACGTCGGTGGTCGGGAAGCGCCAGCGTTGCTTACCGGTCTTCGGATCGATCGCGATCACCGCGCCGTTGCCGAGCGCCTCCGTCCAGTTGTTGATCGGCCCGCGGCGAACGCCCGGCAGATTCGCGATACCGGGGATCGGGCTCCCCGGAAACCCGCCGACGAAGCGGACGCCCTCGAGATACTCCGTGTCCTCGGGCTTGAACACCGAGCCGTAGTTCTCCCACGCGGAGACATAGAAGAGCTCGGTGCTCGGGCTGTACGACGGCGAATACCAATTCGTGCCGCCCTGCACGCCCGGGTACGTGATCTTGTCCGGGCCTTGCGGCGTCTCGATCGGCCGGCCGCGCTCGTCGAGGCCGCTCGCCCAGTTCACGTTCACGAACGGGTTGCCGCGGACGAACTCGCCCGTCGTCCGGTCGAGCACGTAGAAGAAGCCGTTGCGGTTGCCCCATAGCATCAACTTGCCGCTGTTCACGTCGCTCGTCCGCAAGTCGACGAGCACGGGCACCTGCACCGCGTCGTAGTCGTAGTCGTCGTTCGGCGTGAACTGGAAGTGCCACTTGAGCTCGCCCGTATCGGGATCGAGCGCGACGACGCTGTCGGAGTAGAGGTTGTCGCCGGGCCGCTGCACCGGGTTCCAATCGGGGCCCGGATTGCCGATGCCCCAGTACGTGAGGTCGAGCGCGGGATCGTACGAACCCGTCACCCATACCGACGCACCGCCGTGCAGCCACGCGTCGCCGCCGTCGGCCCAGGTCTCGTGGCCGGGCTCCCCCGGACCCGGGATCGTGTAGAAGCGCCACACTTCGTCGCCGGTCGCGGCGTCGTACGCCGCGATGAAGCCGCGGATGCCGTACTCGCCGCCCGCGACGCCGACGATCACCTTGTTCTTGATCACGAGCGGCGCGAGCGTCATCGCGTAGCCCTTGCTCGCGTCCGCGACGTCGATCTGCCACGCGGGCTGGCCGGTCTTCACGTCGAGCGCGATGAGCTTCGCGTCGATCGTGGCCATGAACACGCGATCGCCCAAGATCGCGAGCCCGCGATTCACGCGCCCGCAGCACGGCCGCGCGGCCGCGTCGGGATTGTGTTGATAGCGCCAATAGACCCGACCCGTCGCGGCATCGAGCGCCACGGCCGTGTCAGGGGCCTCGGTGAGATACATCACGCCGTCGACGACGAGCGGCGTCGTCTCGAAGCTCTCGAGCGATTGCGCTTGGAATACCCACTTGAGCTCGAGCTCGCCGACGTTGCTCGGCCGAATCTGCTTGAGCGCGCTGTGGCGCTGGCTTTGGTAGCTGCCCGAGTAGCTGAGCCAGTTCTGCGGCTCGGCGGAGGCGTTGAGCAACCGCTCGAACGTGACCTGCGCATGCACCGCGAACGAGAGCGAGCAGCGCCGCGAGCGCCGCCGCCGGAATTCTCCGCAACATCAGTCGATCCCCTTCAGCGAAAGCAGATACGCAACGAGATCCGCACGCTCCGCGTCGTTCAGAACGTTCTCGTACGACGGCATCTGCGCGGCCGTCGTCACCGAATATTCGCGCAGCGACGCCTTCTCGAGCGTCACGAGTTGCTCGCGCTCGTCGATGAGCTGCACGGTATGCGTGTCCTCGTTGAGACGCCGGCCGGTGACGACTTTGCCGTCGCGCAGCACCGCGCGGACGGGACGGTTGATCGGAATGAGCGCGTCCGTCGGATCGCGCAGCGCCCGCTGCAGTGTTGCGGCGGTGCGCATGGTCCCGATGCTGCTCAAGTCCGGCGCGTAGCGCGGGCCGGACCCTCCGGCACGATGACAGCGGGCGCAATCCCCTTTCCCGAAAAAGATCTCGCGGCCGCGCGCCGCATCGCCGACGGCGGCACCGCTAGGGTCGTAGCGGGTCATGTTGCGCAGGTACGCGACGATCGCCGCGATCTCGGGATCGGCGTAGCTATTCGGCGGCATCGCGGTGCCCGCGATACCGTTCTGGATGATCCCCACGAGGTCGCGATCGGACGCGGCGCGCTTGAACTTGTTGCTGCCCAAGCTCACGCCCGGGATCGACTCGCCGCGCTCGCCGTGGCAAGTAATGCAGTTGCTGGCGTACAGCCGCGCGCCGTACTCGATGTCGGGCTGCTCGTATTGGCCGGCGTGGGTTTGGGCTTGGGCGCCGCGTGCCGCGCCGAGCGACGCTGCGACGCAGATGAGCGCGTAGCGCAGAGCCGCGCGCCGCGGGAGCGCGTCCCCGATTTGGCTTGTCACAGAGTCCCCCCCGAACGCTGCTGCGTCGGCGGATGTTACATTGAAGTGAATCGATTCAGAACACCCGGAGAGACCATGGCGACGCCCGCGACCCTCGACACTATCGACTTCTCGCCGGTCCTCGGCGGTCCGCTGTATCAACTGTTCCGGCGCGCCCATCTGTCCGGCGATGCGCTGCAGATGCTGCATCGACGAATCGTGGTCATCACGTGTGTAGCGTGGATCCCGCTGCTCGTGCTGGCCTGGGTCTCGGGAAATGCCCTAGGGGATCATCTCGCGATTCCGTTTCTTCACGACGTCGAGAATCACACTCGCTTTCTGGTGGCACTGCCCATCCTGATCGCGGCGGAGCTGACCGTGCACCGTCGCATCGTTGCGGCGGTCCGGAACTTCGTCGAACGCGGCATCGTGACGGCGGAAGAACGGCCGAGGTTTCAGGCCGCCATCGATGCAACTCTGCGCCTGCGCAACTCCGCCGTCATCGAAATTTGCCTGCTGGTTTTCGTCTACACCGGCGGCTTGTGGGTGTGGAGAAACCAGATCGCGCTCGAAACCGCGAGCTGGTATGCGATCCCGGACGGTCAGCAGATGCGGTTCACGCTGGCGGGTTACTGGTTCATTTTCGTCAGCGTGCCCATCTTTCAGTTCATCCTGCTGCGCTGGTATTTCCGGTTCTTTGTCTGGTTCTGGTTCCTGTTCCGGGTCTCGCGCCTGAATCTGAGCCTGATGCCCATGCATCCGGACAGAACGGGCGGGTTGGGCTTTCTCAGCACGAGCACCTACGCATACGCGCCGGTTCTCCTTGCACAAGGCACCGTGCTGGCCGGATTGGTGGCCAGTCAGATCTTTTTCGCGGGGCGGAACCTAATGGACTTCAAGGTACAGATCCTTGCCTACCTCGGCGTCCTCATCGTCCCGTTGCTCATCCCGCTGACAGTGTTCCTTCCACGGCTCGCAGAGGCGAAGCGTCAAGGGTTGAGAGACGGCGGCAGGCTCGCAACGCGGTATGTCCGACAGTTCACTGCAAAGTGGATTCCGGGTGATGTGGCGACCGATCGGGAACTGCTCGGTAGCGGCGACCTCCAGTCACTGGCCGATCTCGGCACCAGCTGCTCCGTCGTGAGCGAGATGCGCCTCGTGCCTTTCGGGCTCACGGACGTCGCGCGTCTCGTCATCGTTGCCGCGGTGCCTTTTCTGCCGCTGACGCTGACGACGTTCTCCCTAGAAGAGCTGGCGGATCAACTGATCAAGGCGATCTTCTGACCGGGTGGTCACTCCTCTAACTACCCGCGTCGTCCTCGAACGGCTAGCCAACCACTACTGTTGTTTCGTACAGTATGGTCGATGGCCTCCCCGCTCGACCGCGATCCCTTGCTCACGCACGTGCGCGGACGCGGCGGCCGGCTCTACGCGTCGTGCCGCAATTGCCGCAAGACCGTGGATCTCGACTTGCAGAAGCTCATCACCCAGCTCGGCGCGCTCGCGCGGCTCGCGGATCTCGAGAAGCGCTTGCGCTGCCGCGAGTGTCGGAGCCGGAAGGCGCGCGTCTTTTGGACGACGAAGCGCTGACGCGAAGGAGCCGAGGCGGCGCAGTGCTATATTCCGAGCCTGCTTCGCTCTGCTAACGGCTCAACCTGGGGGATCTCGATGAATCGTCGCATCAGAATCGCGCTCTGCGTGGCGATCGGCGCCGGCGCTTTCGGCTCCACGCACGCGCAGCGCCAGAACGACTCGCAGAAGCCGCTGACGATCGCTAGCCAGGGAAGCTTCTTCGTCGGCGGCGAGACCAAGAAGGTCGAGGCTCCGCCCGGTGCACCTCCGGCCGCCGCAGGCGAGATCACCGTGAATCAGATGTACGTGCAATACCAAATTCCGCAGCTTGGGCGTAGGCACGTGCCCGTCGTGATGGTTCACGGCTGCTGCTTGAGCAGCAAAACCTGGGAGACGACGCCCGACGGCCGGATGGGCTGGGACGAATACTTCGTCCGCAAGGACCGCTCCGTGTACCTCGCCGACCAAGTGTCGCGTGCGCGCTCGGGTTTCGACCCGTCGATCATCGCGGCCGTGAAATCCGGTGCCGCGGCACCGAGCACGCTGCCGAACATCATCTCGGCGAGCCACGAGATCGGCTGGATCGTGTTTCGCTTCGGCCCGACGTTCGGCACCGCGTTCCCGGATGGCCAGTTCCCGATCGAATCCGTCGGCGAGCTCTACAAGCAGATGATCCCCGACCTGAACGCGCTGCTACCGACGCCGAACCCGACGTGGACGAACATGGCCGCGCTCGCGAAGCAGCTCAACGGCGCGGTGCTCATGGGCCACTCGGAGTCGGGTTTCTTCCCCGAGCAAGCGGCGCTCATCGATCCGTCCGGCATCCGCGGGATGATCTCGATCGAGCAGCCGTGCCCCACTGACCTCACGGCGGCGCAGATCGCGGCGCTCGCGAGGATTCCGACGCTCATGATGTTCGGCGATCACTTGGGTGACGCGCCGAGCCCGCTCGTGAGCTGGCAGAACGCGCTCGAGACCTGCGACGCGTTCGTCGCGAAGGTGAAAGCGGCCGGCGGCGACGCCGAGATGATGCACCTGCCGAAGATGGGCATCAAAGGCAACAGCCACATGCTGATGCAGGACAAGAACAGCCTGCAGCTCGCTGACTTGATCATCGGCTGGCTAGACAAGCACGTCGAGCGGAGCTGAGCCGATGCGGTCTTTCGCCGCCCTGCTCGTGTGCGGGCTCGCGATCCTCTCGATCGCCTGGCCGGCGCATGCCCAGCTGGTGCGAATTCCCGGAACCTCGGTCGCCATGGCCGCTCCTCCGGGATTCAAGGTCTCGCGCAACCCTCCGGGGCTCGCGAACGCCGACACCGGCTCGAGCATCGCGATCGCGGAGCTTCCGCAGGAATCCTACGCGGAGGCCGTCGCGGCGTTCGCCTCGCCGAAAACCGCCAGCACCCGGTACGCCTCGCAGGGCATCAAATTCATCCGCATCGAGCAACTCACCATCGGCGCCGCTCGAGTGCCGCTCGCGATCGGCGGCCAAGCGGAGAACGGCCGCGAGATCAGGAAATACATCGCGGTCATGGGCGGCCCCCAAAGCGCCACGAATACCACGGTGATCACCTTCAGCGTCACTCGCTCGGACCCTCTGAGCCAGAGCGACGTCGAGGGAGTGCTTCGCTCCGTCTCGCTCGCCCGCGTGCCGACCTTGGACGAGAAGGTCGCGAAGCTGACGTTCACCTTTCGCGCCGTAGCGCCTTTTCAAATTACCGAGGCCGAGGGAGTCAGCGCGCTGCTCGGGATCGTCGACAAGACCGGCCCGCCCGGCGCGAAACCGGCCATCGTGATCAACAGGGCCGGCACTAACGCGAGCCCGGCGGAGACTCCGCAGGTCAGCGAACGGCTGATGCGCGGCGTCGCCGGATTCAGCAACGCCCAGATATCGGAACAGGCGCCGGCGACGTTCGCCGGGGGCCAGGGCTACTTCATATCGGCCGTCGCCGACAATCTGACGGTTCTGCAGTTCATTCGCGTGCTGCCGGGCGGCCGCTACATTCGACTCGTGGCACGCGGCGACACCGCTGCGCTCGAGAGCGTGCGCGAGGCCGTGATGGAGATCGCAAAGTCGGTGGAGATTCCAGAACAATGACGAGCAAGCCGCCTCCGGCTGACGCCGACCTCACGCCCGTCGCGGGAGCGGCGACGGACGTCGCACCGCTCGGCAGGCACGGCAACAAACCCGCGCACGAGCTCACGGCCGACGAGGACGCCGACGTCGTCGCCTGGGATCGCATCGCGGCGCTCGATGAGTTCCGGTCGCTGCTCGCCGCGAAACGAAAATTCATCGTTCCCGCCACCGTGTTCTTCATCGTGTACTACTTTGCGCTGCCCGTGCTGGTCGGTTATGCGCCGCAGTGGATGGCGAAGAAGGTGCTCGGCGCCGTGAACGTGGCGTACCTGTTCGCACTTTCCCAGTTCTTCATGGCGTGGATCGTCGCGCTGCTCTACGTGCGCGCGGCCGGCCGATTCGATGCGATGGCGCGCGCGATCATCGAGCGCTTCCGACCGGGTGGCCGCTGATGTCCGCGTCGCTCACGATGTTTCTCGGGTTCATCGCGATCACGCTGTGGATCACCTGGTGGGCTGCACGCAGAAGCAGCGGATCGAGCGCCTACTTCGCCGCCGGCCGGTCGCTCACCGCGCTGGCAGAACGGCATCGCGGTCGCAGGCGACTACATGAGCGCGGCGTCGTTCCTCGGCATCGCGGGGATCATCGCGTTCCAGGGCTACGACGGCTTCATGTACTCCGTCGGCTGGCTCGTGGCGTACCTGACCGTGCTGCTGCTCGTCGCGGAGCCGCTGCGCAACGCCGGCAAGTACACGATGGCCGACGTGCTGGCCTATCGCTTGAGCCCGCGGCCCGTCCGCGCGATGGGTGCGCTGTCGACGCTCACGGTGAGCACGTTCTACATGATCGCGCAGATGGTCGGCGCCGGCGCGCTGGTGTCGCTGCTGCTCAAGGACACCGGCATCGACTATCACACGGCCGTGATCGGCATCGGCGTGCTGATGATCGTCTACGTGGTGTTCGGCGGCATGCTTGCGACAACCTGGGTGCAGATCGTGAAGGCGACGCTGCTGATGGGCGGCACGATACTGCTGAGCTTCCTCGTGCTGCGCCACTTCGACTTCGACCTCGGCGCGTTCTTCGATGCGATCGCGAACGTCACGCATACCGACGCGCAAGGCAACCGCGTCACCCAGGACTTTCTGACGCCCGGCCTCCGTTACGCGCCGCCGTACGGGCCGCTCGATCTGATCTCGCTCGGTATGGCGCTGATCTTCGGAACCGCCGGTCTGCCGCACATCCTCGTGCGCTTCTACACGGTGCCCGACGCACGCACGGCCCGGAACAGCGTCGTTTGGGCGATGTTCATCATCGGCAGCTTCTACATCCTCACGACGTTCTTGGGCTTCGGCGCCGCGACGATCGTCGGCCGCGACTTCATCGCGAGCCACGGCGGCACGAACATGAGCGCGCCGCTGCTCGCCCAGGCGTTGGCCGGCGACCTATTCTTCGCGTTCATCTCGGCGATCGCGTTCGCGACGATCCTCGCCGTGGTCGCGGGGCTGACGATCTCCGCCTCGACGTCATTCGCTCACGACTTCTGGACCAACGTGCTGCACCACGGCCGCGAGCGCCGCGAGGGCGAGGAAGTTCGGGTGGCCCGGGTTACCGCCTTCTTCGTCGGTGCCATCTCGATCGCGATTGCGATCGTGCTCGGGCCGAATGCCAACGTCGCGTTCCTGGTCGCGCTCGCGTTCGCGGTCGCCGCGTCGGCGAACCTGCCGGTGATCGTGCTGTCGCTCTTTTGGCGCCGGTTCAACACGGCGGGCGCCGTCTGCGGCTTGGCGACCGGGCTCGTTTCGTCGCTGGTGCTCATCGTCATCAGCCCGAGCATCATGAAAGCCGACGCGATCTTTCCGCTCGAGAATCCGGGCATCGTGAGCATTCCGCTCGGCTTCATCGGCGCGGTGCTCGGAACGCTGCTGCGCCGCGAGCCGGAGGCGGAGCGGAAGTTCACGGAGCTCAGCGTGCGGGCGAATACGGGCCTCGGGGCCGAGCGCGCGACCGTGCATTGAGCTGACTCGTTCTTCTCGGCCGCGCAGCCCTAGCGATTGGCTTGCCGGCGAGGCGCCGTCGGCGCGCGGTCGGACGATGCGTCGCTGCTCCGATCGAGGTTCCCTCGCATCTTGGCGCCTTCACTAGCGAGGCCATACCGACGAGAGGCACCGGCCGAGCTTGCAAGGTAATCTCATTTCCGAATCACCCTAGCTTACATTTTTCTGAACTCGGTCCTAGGATGGCGACCGAGAGACGCCATGAGCACACAACAACGCCGCCAATTGATCGACTTCCTCAAAGGTTGCCGCGGGCGGCTGTCGCCCACGGACGTCGGCTTGCCCGACACGAATCGCCGCCGCACGCCCGGCTTGCGCCGCGAAGACGTGGCCGCGCTCGCGGGCGTGAGCGTGACCTGGTACACCTGGCTCGAGCAGGGCCGCGACATCCAGGTGTCGGCCGACGTTCTCGAGCGCATCTGCGCGACGCTGCGCATGGCGCCGGAAGAGCGCGAATACCTGTTCGCGCTCGCGCAGCATCGGGCGGCGCCGCCGACCGCGACTCGCCCCGAGGAAGTGAGCCCCTCGCTCGCTCGCATGCTCAAAGGGGTCGCGGTACCGGCGCTCGTGATGACGTCGCGCTGGGACGTGATCGCATGGAACGACCTGACGAAGATCTTTCGCGACTACGACGCGTTGCCGCCGGAGAAGCGCAACTTGCTGAGGATTCTGCTCATCGAGGACGAGACGTATCAGCGCGACCCCGTGCAATACGAAGCGATGGCGCGGCGCGTCCTGTCGAAGTTCCGTGTCGACTACAGCCAGACGCCGGCGAACTCGGAGTTCGAGGAGCTGATCGCGCAACTCGCGGCGCGCAGCCCGATCTTCCGGCGCCTGTGGGAAACCGCCGAGGTCATGAGCCGCTCGGAAGGCGTGGCGCAATATCCGCATCTCGGCGGCGTGAGCTTCGAGCACTCTTCCTACGTGCCCGAGGGCACGCCGACGCTGCGGCTGGTGATCTACGTCCCCTACGACAAGCAAAGCGCCGAGAAAGTCGCAGCGTGGCGCGCGAGCGCCGGCAAATCTCGCGCGCACTAGAGTCCTGGCGTCAGGTCGAGAACGTCTTCTCGCGCGTCGTGTTACCGATGCCTCCGGAATACGGCGTTACCTATTCGACCGGCCGTCGACTTCTAGGGCGCGACGCTCGCGCCCGCCGCCAACAGAAGCTGCGCGGTTCCGACGTGCTCCTTTTCGGCAGCGAGATGCAGAGCGCTCTCGCCGTCAGCGCGCCTGTGATTGGCATCGGCACCTGCCGCGAGGAGCATCCTGACAATGGACTCGAAGCCTTTTTCCGCGGCGAGCAAGCAGGCTGTTTCACCGAGATTAGTTTCGCGCTCGAGCGCTGCGCCAACGGCAAGCAGCGACCGAACGACGGCGGTGTGCCCACCTGCGGAGGCCAGCATGAGCGGCGTGAATCCGGCCGCGGATTGAAGATCGAAGTCTGCGTGCGCCGCGATGAGCGCTTCCACGATCGGGAGCTCGCCGCTCGCCGCCGCGAAATGCAGCGGGGCTTGCCCGTCGACACGCAGCACGTTGACTGCCGCACCGCGCCGCAATAGCTCCTTCACCGCGTCCTCTTGTCCCTGTTGCGCCGCGTAAGTGAGGGCCGTGTGGCCGGTACCGTCGGAGAAATCGATATCCGCGCCTCGTGCGAGCAGAGTCTGGATCTTCGGCAGGTCGCCGTAGTAGGCAGCGTTCAACAGGTCGTCGCTCGCATGCGCAACGGGCCACATCGCGAGCCCTGCCATCGCCGTAAGAGCTAGCGCAACCCTGCGTGAGAGCGCGCAACGATTCATCGTTCTGTCGAAGGCCAACCCAAGTGCACTCCGTCCGGGGATCCATCTCGCATGCAGCGCGGATGGTATCGAGAAACCGGCGAACGCAGATACCGTTGACGCACTCCTGGTCCCTACTAGCCCGCATTGCTAGACTCGCCGGCGTCGGTTGGGGGGAAATCGTCATGCATCTGCGAAAAGTGTGGGCGTCTGCCGGTTTCGTGTTGGCGATGGCGTCGGCCTCGGCAATCGCCCAACCCGCGACCGGTCCGGCCGCCCAAGCAGCGGCAGTGGAGCGCCAGCGACAGCAGGACGCGACGCCGGACACACCGGGAACGGCGCCGGCTCTGGCCGCGGCAGCGGCCTCCCCTGTGCGGCCCGCCGCGGGCCAAGAGGCGCCGCTGCTCGTCCTCGCGCCGAAGGCAGCCCCGGGCGGCTGGACCGGAGTGCATCGGCCGCATACCAAACTCCGCGACGTGCTCGCGCGCCACGAAGGCGCGGCGGACTGGACGGAAACCGTCGTCGACGACGAGAGCTTGTTCGCACAGTGGATCTCGATGAGTCCAGGACGGAAAACGCCTCGGCGGATGAACGGCGACACTCGCGAGTGGTGGATCGTCCAGGCCGGCACGCTGAAGTTCGCGGTGGAAGGACGCGAGCCCGTCGTCGCCACGAAAGGCGTCATGGTGCAGGTGCCGTATCGCACGCTCTATCAAATCGAGAATGTCGGCAGCGAGCCCGCGCTGCGCTTCGAAGTGAACGTCGCGCGCGCGCGCAAGTTGTACCCGCTGGACGAGACGCCCGTGCCGCTGCCCGGCTTCGACTACATCCCGACGCAGGTCACGGGCGGCCGCGGCACGCTCGACGCACAGAACCGGCCCGTTCTCGACTTCAACAAAGTCGTTGCGGGAGAGGAACGCGGTGGAGCGTTCGTCAGCGACGACCGCAGCTTCGCGAACGTGATCATCGGCGACTATCAGGCGCCGCAGCCCGGCAACAAAGGGCACTTCCACGAGGAGGGCTCCGAGTTCTGGCTGATCATGCTGGGCAAGATCCGCTACGACATCGAGGGGCTACCCGAGTTCGAGGCGGAGCCCGGCGACGTCGTCTACGTGCCGCGCCAGACGTGGCATCTGGCGAGCTTCGGCGGCAGCGAGGGACTCCGTTCGTGCCGGCTCGCCATGAACGGGTTCCCGTATCAGGCGCACATGTTCGAGCCGCACTGACGGCACGATCAACGTACCGAGCCGTCGCGCAACCTACCCCGATCTCATCGCGCCGGCGACTCGCTCGTCGTGGTTCCCCCGTACGTGAACTCGAGTAGCGCGCCCGCGTGGGCCAGGTTCGGCGTCAAATCACCCGCTGCGGTCAACGTGCGGCCCGAAACGCCGGTAACCGCGTAAATCCGCCGGCCATCCGGTGCAATGGCGAGATCGCGGTAGCGGTCTTGCGCCTTGAAGTACGTGAGCGGCGGACCGGTGCTTTCGTTCAGCGGAATGCGAAAGATCACGCCGCTCACCATGCCCGCGACGAGAATCGACGGGTTCCAGCCCGGGATCGTCGGCGACGCGTAAACGTCGAGACCCGACAGCGCCGCCGTCGCATTGCCGAGCGCACGGGGATCATGCGTGCTCGGCACGGTGAAGAAGGTCTTCAGCGGCGGCGTGAAGTCGGCGAGGTCGACGTCGGACTCTTTGATCCGCGGCACCGTGCTCGGAACGTCGCGGCCGTATTCCAAGCTCGCGCAAGGAGCCGGCGACGACGCCGACCAATTGGCGTAGGTGTAGTACTGATCGTCCTTGTAGCCGGCAATCAGGGGCCAACCGTAGTTGCGCCCCGCGTCGATGCGGTTCACTTCGTCGTCCGTGTCTTGCCCGTGCTCGGACTCATATAGATGGCCGTCCGGCCCGAAGGCCATGCCTTGGGGATTGCGGTGACCATAGGTGAACACGTGACTACGCACTCCCTTGAAGACGGGATTGTCGCCCGGTATGGACCCATCCAGGTCGACGCGCAGGATCTTCCCCTCGTACGCCTGCCAATTGCGCGCCCGAATGTCCGCGGCGGCCGGCAATTCTTGCGCGCGGTTCGGGACGCAGTGGTAAGCGAGGAAATTCGAGCCGTGATCGCCTCGGCTCGCGTAGAGCTTGCGATCCGGTCCGAACACGAGGCGACTGCCGCCGTGATCGGGACCATGCGGAATGTCGGTCAAGAGATCCACTGGGTCGCCGAGGCGCTCCGCGACCGGATCGTACGTATAGCGTCGAATTTTCGCGCGCCGCTCGGCGTCCGGACCGGGATCTGCGTCGTAGGTGTACATCACGTACACGTAGTTGCTGCCGCTCAGTAGGTCCGGGTGCAGCGCGAGCCCGAGCAGCCCGTCCTGCGGTAGCGTTTGGTACACATCATCGATGCTGATCGCAACGCTGCGGCGACCGTCCGCCGGATTGACGCGCACGACTCGCTTGCCCACGCGTTCGGTGATCCATAGGAAACCGTCGGGACCCCACGCCACTTCCCACGGATCCTCGAATCCCGTCGCGACGACACGCGAGGTGAACGTCTCCGGCGGGTTGGACCACACCGTCCGCGGATTCACGTTCGGACCGGGCGCGATTTGGGCGCCGGCCGGCCACGCCGGCAACATGACGGCGACGACGCCGGCGCTGCAACCGAGCACCGCCTTACGGATGAATGATCTATGCACGGAGAGCTTCCTTCGTGATGGGCATCTGGTCGCGACTACTGTCGCACGACGGGCTCGACGAACTCTACGAGCACGCCATCGGGGTCGATGGCGAACACGAAGCGTCCGAACGGACGCTGAATCGGTTTCGCGCCGACGCTTAAGAAACGATATCCCGACAGCTTGGTCCGCTCGAGCAAAGCGTCGAGCCCGGCCACTTGGAGCTGGAATTGCGGCGCACCGACATCCTGGATCCTCCACCGAAACGGCGTAGCGGCGGCCGTGGACGCGAACAGCCGAAAAACCGAAAAATATACGAGTGCGCCGGTGCGCGGAATCGTCGCCACGGTCTCCGCGAGATCGCCTTCGGCGAGGCCGTTCAGGCGGAGCTCCGCAGCGCTCGCGCGCCGCGTCTCCGGGAGCACGAGGCCGAGAAGATCTCGATAGAACGCGAGCGAGGCGGCCATGTCGGCTACCGTAATACCGATCGACGTATTGATCACTTCGCCCGGCGACTCGGCGGCCGCGATCTCGGCCGCCGACGCCTGGCGGACCTGAATCAGATAGCCATCGGGGTCGCGCACGAGTAGCGCGCGTCCGCCCGGTGTTTCCAGCGGCACACCGCCTAGAGTGACCGCGCGCGCGCCGCTGGCCGTCAATTTGGCGACGACTGACTCGAGATCGCGCACGGCGAAGACGAGCTTCGACGAGCCCGGGTCCCAAGGATTCGCGGGCCTGGCCTCGCGCGCGATGTCGAAGAACTCCGAAAGCTCGAGACCGAAAGGCGTATTGCTGGCCCGCATGAACACGGTGCGGAAGCGCGAACCCTTGGTGTCCGTCAGATCCCAGACCAGCGGATCCGACCCAGCCTCCGCAACCGAGCGGATTCGTTCCGGCGCTGCAGCTCCTTGCGCGGTACCGACGAACGGTGACCCGGCGAGCTCGATCCCGAAGACGTCTCGATAGAAACGGAAGGCGCGCTCCGCGTCCGCCGTCGTATGCACCCAGTTGTAGAGTCCCATCACTGCGGGCGGTTCGGGAGGCGCTGGCGTGTTGCCAGGCTGCTGGCTCCAAGCACACCTCGCCGTGACGAGCACCAGGAGCGCGAATGCACTCACGCGCCGAAGCGCGGCTCCCGCGCATGGACCGCGTCGGAATTTCATGGCGCGACCGGTCCCTCGATGCTGAGGCGTTTCATTGCGAGGCCTACTTCGCTCGAGGATCTGGCGAGATCTGAGGTCTCGCGCTCGCGGCCGCCTCGCGCAGCGCCGCGACGATCGTGCTGTCGATCAGTCGCGCGACGCTCGATCTGTGTCCGGGTTCGAGCGCGTTCTCGATACCCCAGCCGAGATGAATGCCGATCACGACCGGATCGCCGTCGACGCCCATCGTGAGCGGTAAGCCGGACGACCCAGGTGCGCTGATACACGAGTACGCGAGCAGCAGCGGTACAGTAGCGTCGAAAGGCTGCGCATGAAGCCGGCAGTCGCCCTCCGTCGCCGGCGCGTACCTCAGCACGAGCCGAACGGGCGCCTCCGCGGCGGCCAGCCGCGTCGCGAGGTCCGGTGAGACGGACCCGACATGCAGGCGTCCGACATCCCCGCCGATGCGCCGCTTCGTCAGGAGAACCGCCCAGTCCTCGGTGCCGGGTAATGAACCCTCGGATTTCCAGACTTGCTCGATCTCCATCGGCAGCCCCCGACGGCCGAGAACGCGGCATTTTCGTGGAATTTCTTCGAGTGTCTCGGGAAGCCCGTGTGCAACCGTGAGAATCACCTCGCGGTCGGACGCAGCGATCGCGATCACTGCACCGCGAGTAAACCGCGACACGCGAGCCCCCGCGGCGCACTTCACTGACGCGACTCCGCGCTCCAATCCGATCCCTGTCGGCCGCACCATGTCCGCGAATACGGCCGATGCGTGCGCGGATCCGAGCGCCGCCGTCGAAACGACGGCGAGGGTAATCGAGCCGATCGTTCGCGCGAACACGTTAGTGCGCGCGAGGCTCATGGTCGGCGCAACTCGGGCGGGAAGCGAAACTCCGCCATGTTGTCGTCGAGCTGCACGCCGGCGCTGTTGATCGCCATCGACCCTTCTCGATAACCGCCCACCGCGATCAGCACGTCGAGCAGCTGCGGCGTATCGAGCTTGGCGGAGAGTGCCGCCCAGGTCTCGTCCGAAATCCGATCGTCGCGGTAGAGCTCGTCCGTCGCGCGCAGCAGAGCCGTGTCGAGCGGGTCTCCGGTCGCGTGATCGGGGCCCTTCGTGATGCGCTCCACGTCCGCATCCGTGATTCCCACGCGGCGCCCCGCGCGCAGATGCGCCGCATACTCGTACTCCGAGCGGCAGAGCACACCGATCCGCGTGAGCAGCAGCTCGCGCTGCCGATCCGACAACGTCGTGGACGCGCGGATGTGCCCTGGAACCGCATTGCGCAGCGCGTCGACGGACGGGTTGCGGACGAACGTCGCGAAAACATTCGCGGCCGGCCTGCCGGATCCCGTGGGATCGAGCCGCTCCCGCAGCTCGGGGGTCCACTCCGAGGGCTGCAGCGGCGGGATTCGCGGCGCGTTGCCGATCAGCCGCACGTTGGTTCGCTGTCGCGGCGACCGTGCGGGGAATTCCCGCGGGCAAGCGCTCGGGAAAGCCGGCCTCGATCTCGACCCCGAGCGAGTTGAGCGCGCCGGCGTGCATCGTGAGGTCGCCGATACCGTAGACGAGATCGATCATCTGGTTCACGTCGTAGCGTTCCGTCAGGGCATGCCACGTAGCGTCGCTCACGAACGAATCGACGTGCAGCTCGTCGGCGGCGCGCAGCAGCGTCGCCTCGAACGCGTCCCAGCCCGCGGCGTCGGGCCCGACGGCGATTCGCCGGAGGTCGTTCTCCCCGAGCCCGGCCTTGTTCGCCGCAGCCGCGTGGTGAGCCCAGAGGTAGTCCGAACGCGTGAGCCACGCCGTGCGCAGCGCGACGAGCTCGCGATGACGCGGCGGCAGCATCGATGCGGTCGCCACGTACCGGAAGTACGGGAGGATGTTCGCCGCGAGCTTCGGGTGCCGAAGATAGGTCGCGACGGCGTTGGAAGTGCCGAGCGCGTCGAAGTCGGCTGCGATCGCGCGCTGCTCGGCACTGCGCTCTGCTTGCGGCACGGGCGGCACGCGTGGAGCCGCATCGGCCGTGCCCTGCACGAGCGCCATCGACAGCAGCATTGCCGTCGCGAACGACGCGCGCGCGGCGTGAACGTTGGCGCGGCGGAAGGAAACGAGTCCCGAGCGACTCGGGCTCAGGGCGTGCTCAGTCATAGTAGCCGGGCGCCTTCTTCAACTTCGCGTTCGCGACGAAATCGTGCTCGACCCAGATCTCGGTCTTCGTGCGGCGCAGATACTCTTCGATCATCACGCGCGACGCGGCCGACTGGTCCACGCTGAACTCCGTCGCCGGCGGCGGCCGATGCAGCGTGCGTTCCTGGGGGTAGTGGTAGAGATCGCCGGCCAGCATGATACGCCCCGACGATGCGAGACTCAGCACGAGCACCTGGTGCCCCGGCGAGTGACCCGGCGCAGACTTGATGACGGCGCTACCGTCGCCGAAGACGTCGTACTCGTCCTGATCGAGGCTGATGGACTTCGACGTCGCGATGCGGTCGAAGTACGTTCGATTCACTCGCGTATTCCCCTCCTCCCACATGAAGGCGCGCTCGGCCGGCCGCGCGAGCCACGTGGACGCGGCGAATAGGTTGGCGTTCGCGACATGGTCGCCGTGCGCGTGCGAGATCGCGAAATAGGTGATGTCCTCCGGACGGTAACCGAGGTCGGCGAGCTGACTGCGCAGCGTGCGCTTGACCGGGGTGACGGACTCTGCCGTCGCGGTGGGATTGCCCTGCTCGCCGCGCGCGCGCGCTTCGACCGTATCGTCGGGCACGACGCCCAAATCCCACATGAGCGTGCCGCGTGGATGCGCGATCAGGAAGCACGGCACCGAGAAGCGCGTTTCGCCGACTTCCTCCGGCGTGACGTTGTAGCGCTCCGTGCCGGCGCGATTGACGTTGATGAGCCCGCAGTCGAGCACGTACAGCCGTACGCGGCTGGGCGGGTCGGCGGGTTTGAAGCTCGGCTGCGCGCAGACGTGGGCCGCGAGCGAGCCTGCCAATGCGCACGCGGCCAAGAGCCGCGCACGCGACGCCATTCGAAACATCGCCGCTCCCCCGTGTCTAGACTCTCCGATGGTACGCCGCGCCCGGAAATTCCGCTGCACGGCCGCAGTCGGGCCGACACCTTATAACAAGGTACGATCACCTACGATGACCCCGAGGTCATCCGAGCAAATCGTCGACGTCGATCTTCCATGGCACGCGGCGCTCGTTTTCGAACCGCACGTGCACCCGCACGATGTTCGCGTCGACGAGCTTCAAGCTGTACCCCGCATGGTCGCGGAGGCGAACGGGTTTCTCCCACGTCCACGGGTGGTCGCCGGGCACGTGCACGAAAACGTCGTGCGCGCTCTGCCGCGGACCGGCCGAGATTCCGCTCAAGCTGCGCTCGGATGCGTTCCACTGCAGCTCCTCGATCTCGATCGCGCCCTGTGTGACATGCCGGCTCGTCGACAGGAGTTGCGGCGCGCCCGTTGCAGCATGAAGCGCGAGCAGCGTGACGCTGCCGGGGTCGACGCTCACGCTGAGCTCGTTCGTGACCTCTCCGCTGAACCGCTGTTTCCAGAAGTCGAACGCGAGATAGGTCTTGGCGGGATCCAGCCCGAGCCGGCTCAAAGGGAAGCGACGCTCGACCGCGGTCGCAAGGTCCGGATTGAACAACGCGACGACGGACCATCGAGCAAACGGCCGTTCGACATGCAGTACGAACGTCGTAGGAACGTCCGCATCGAAGAGATCGACGGGAACCGCGGCTTCGCCGTACGACGGCGTGATCTTCTTCAGGATCTCGAGCTTCACGACGTCGAGGTCGACGAGCCGGTCACCCGAGATCATGTTCCCGCCCGAGAGCGCGATGCTGGTCGCGGCCGCCTCGGCCTGCCGGACGTTCAAAAGGTCGAGACAGACGTGATCGACATCGTTGACCCAAGTGCGCCGATGAAAGTAGTAGCGCTTCGCTGCGGCCGCGGCGCTGCACGCGGAGTCTTGGAAATATTGCTTCCATGCGGCCCCGGCGTAGCCGTAGTTGATGTCCGCCTCGATGCGCATGCTGTCGATGAGGCCCACCGTGGTGTTGCCGGGGCCGCACTCGAGGATGTGGCAACCCTCGCCCGCCGCGGCGCGCATGATCTCAAGTCCCTTCCGATAGACCTCGGCGGACGCGAGCGTCGAATCTCGGAAGCGCTCCGCCGCGAGGATCGACCACGCCATGAAGTCGATCTTGATCATCTCGTAGCCCCAGCCGCGCGCGATCGTTTCGAAGACGCCGCGCAACCACTCCGCCGCCTGCGGGTGGGTGATGTCGAGACAGTAGCGCTTGGTGACCTCGCTCAGCGCCACCGGGGAATTCTCGTTCTCCCAGTTGCCGATGCGTTGCGGCGACCCGTCGCGGCGCTGCACCAACCAGTCCGGGTGCTGCCGAAAAACGTCGCTCTGCTCCGAAATCACGTAGGGCGAGATCCACAAGCCGGGTTTGAATCCGTCCGCCTTGATCCGCTCGGCGAGCCATTTCATACCGTGAGGGAATCGCTCGTTGCCTTCCCAGTCGCCGTGCGCGCGCTGGTAACCCTCGTCGATCTGGATGTAATCGAGGCCGAACGCGCGGAGGTGCTCTGCGGCGAATGCCGCGTTCTTCAAGACCTCGTCCTCGGAGACATTAGCCAGCGTATAGAACCAGCTGCACCAGCCGTTGACGATCGAGCCCGTGCGGGCGTTCTGCACGGTGCCCATGGCATCGGCGTACTCCTCGAGGGCGGCATAGGGGCTCGCAGCCAAATTCAGCATGAAGCGGTTGGAGCCGAGCGATCGCCCCGGCCGCAGCGTGATCCCCGGCGCGTACACCGATTCGCCCAAGAAAGAGATCTCGTCCTCTCCCGTTCTGGCCGCGAGAACGAGGCCGAGCGTTTGCCCGTTCTCGAGGTACCCGAGCACCACGCCCTCGGAGTCGTAGCCGCTGAACAACCCGATGTTCCACCAGCTCGCGACGGTCGGCTGGCCCGGCGCCACGGATTCGTTTGCAAGCCGCGCCCCCTTGATGGGCGGACGCGAGCCGGGCGGCGGATCGTTTGCGAAGGCATGGATCCTGCCGGCGTCGTAGTACATCTCACCGTTAGTGATGCACTTCGCGACGCCGGGGATCCGGAGCGTGCCCCCTTCGCTTGCGAGCACGCGGATCGGTTCGAGACTCGTGACGACCACGTCGCGTGACGAGACGTTGGTGCAGGTCACCTCGATCGTCACCATCGGGCGCCGGTCGTACAAAGTGACGTCCACGCGCAAGTCGAGCAGCTTCTGTGGGTCGCGGCTGATTAGCTCCAAGCGCCGGCCGGAGCCGAGTCGGTCGCCGAACGGAGCTGTGGCGACCGAATGCTCTCGGCCGGGCGACGCCGTGGACTGTTTCCCAGCGTCGGTATTCGTGCAAGCCGCACCGCCCGTGAGGAACGCAGTGCCGTCGCTGCGGCGAACGGAGATGGTTCCCGTCCGCGTATCGAACGAAGCCGCGAAGTGATCGTTCTGGATCACGCTCGATCAGCGCGGTGGCACAAGGTTGCTCCAAGTCTCCGTCAGCACGTCCGTGCCGTTCTGCAAGAACCCGCGAAGCTCGGTGGGCTTCGTCATGTCCAGTTGCTTGACGCGGACCATCATGCGCCACGCGCCCGTCGCCTCGACGTAGTACGCGTTCGTCTCGAGGACCTCGCCGTTCGTGGGCGCGGAAACGACGGCTTTGACGGGCGCGCCCGACGGTAACGCCGCGAGCGACGGGCCCATGAAGTCCACGACGAACTGCTGCTCGTCGTCGGCAAGCGCGCGATAGCCTCGGCCCACGCGCGATTGCGTGACCCAAGCGCCTGGGGGCTGCTGAAAAATGCGCGCGCCCTGCCAGTGCAGGCGATACGCGAGCTCGAGGGGCTCGCCCAACGCCGGTAGCTTTTCGGGCACCCAGTACGCGACGATGTTGTCGTTCGTCTCGTCCGGCGTATAGATCTGCACGAGCTCGACGCGGCCCGCGCCCCACGAGCCCGTCGGCTCGACCCACGCGCTGGTCCGCAAATCGTAACGCGCCTCGGGGTCCTCGTAGCTCGTGAAGCTGCGGTCGCGCTGCATCAAGCCGAAACCCTTGAGATCACGCATCGAGAAAGAGGTGGTCAAGGTTTCGCGCGGATTGATCAGCGGTCGCCAGAGCCACTCGCCGTCACCCGTCGCAACCATCAGGCCGTCGGAGTCGTGCACCTCGGGCCTGAAGTCGACCTGGTGAGGCTGGTTCTCGCCGAACTGGTACATGCTCGTGAGCGGCGCGATGCCGAGCGTGCCGACGGGCGCGCGCAAGAACAGGCGCGTGCGGATGTCGACCATCGTCTCGTCGCCCGGAATCACGTCGAACTGATAGGCGCCGCTTACGCGCGGCGAGTCGAGCAGCGCGAATAGCCGCAGCGTGCGCGCGTCCGCAGCGGGCTTCTCCATCCAGAACTCGATGAAGCTCGGGAACTCCTCGCCCTGCCCGCCCACCGTGTCGACCGCCAAGCCGCGCGCCGATAAGCCGTAGCGCGTAGCGGCCGCGAGCGCGCGGAAGTAGCTCGTGCCCAAGAACACGATGAGCTCGTCTTTGTACTGGGGCCCGTTCAGGTGGTAATGCACGCGCAGACCCGCGTAGTCGAGGTCGCCCCAGGTCTCCGGCGAAAGCGTGTTCTTGCCGAAGTCGAAGTCGGCGCGGTCGTATGGAAGGTGGCGAGCCTTGCCCGCGACGTCCTCGTTCATCCGTACGCGCTCGTTTGCCTTGCCGCGATGGAAGAACATCACGTCGAATGGCAGACCCTCGGCTCGCCAGAGCGCGCGATCGGGCCGGAAACGAATGTCGCGGTATTGATCGTAGTTCAGCGCCACGAGCTCCGCGGGCTCGGCGCGATCGGGCGGCTTGTACGGCGCGCGCGCTTTGCGCCGCGCGAGCGCGGCGACGTCGTCGAAGCCGAAAGCGGACGGCGGTGTTCGCGCTCAGGAGAAATGCGACGAAGGCCACTCGCGAGGAGAGCGCGCGCGGCGCGGCGCGCGAAGAACGTTGAATCCATGTCTCGAGACCTGCTAAAACCGATTCGTAGGTCGACGCAACATAGCCGGTGGGGCGTGTCTTAGGCTAGAGGCCGCCGCGTCGCCGCACGCAATCAATAGTGGGGGAACCGCGATGCACGTCCGACAGAGAAATTCGCGGCTCGGGGGCGCGCTCGCAGCCGTCCTCGCGCTCATCGGGCCGTTGGCCGGCCATGCACAGGGTCCGCAGGAGGTCCCCGAGCCCTACACACCCGCGCCGGACGCCAAAGACCTGAGGTCCGTGCTTTTCAACTGGACGCGCAACCTGGGCATGCTCAAGGGCCACGACGAGCGCGACATGGTCGCAACGCTCGAGCATCAGGGCACCGGCACGATCCAGGTGAACGGTCAGCCGTGCACGCTCACGAAGTATCGTGCGAGCACCAACTACCAGTCCTTCAGCCAGCGAATTCAGTACACCTGCACGCGGGCGAACGGGCAGGCGTACTCGAACGTCGAGGTGGTGAGCGGGCTCTACGCCTGGGACGAAGACACGCCCGGCGCGGAGATCGCCGAGACCACGGGGAAAGTCACCGCGAAGCCGGCGGCCGTGCAAGAGCGGCTCGTTCGGATCTGGGCGAGTCCGCAGGGCGCAGCGAAGGCCGCGATCGCCGGTAGTACCGACACGTTCTGGCTCGGCGCGAACCCCGGCACGCTCATCGACGACGGCCCCGCGAAGGCCGGCCAGACGTCCGTCGCGTGGGAAGGCGAAAAGCCCGTCTTGACGTTCCCGCTCCCCGGCGTCCCGGGCGCGACCGCCACCGCCACGCTCGACGCGAAGTTCATGACCGAGCGCGTGAGCGTCAAGCAGGGCTCGACGACCACGGAGTTCACGTACGGCAACTATAAGGACTGGAACAACGAGCTGAACCTGATCGACGTGTTCTATGCCGGCAAGCTGGTCGAGCGCCGCAACGGCGCAGTCGTCCGCGACTTGACGACGACGCAAACCGAAACGGGCAACGTGTACGTCGTCGCGCCCGTGCCGGCCAGTGTGAAGGCGGCGATCAAGCCCCGCGGCGAGCTGCCGCGCGGCGTGATGGCGAAGACGGAAGCTCCGATCGACAAGTCGGTGCCCACGCCGCGAATGGGCGACCACCCGGACCTGAGCGGCAATTGGTCCTTCACCGATTGGATCGGCAACTACATGACAGGCGGCGGACGCAGATGCGCGCCCACGCAGCCGTCGGATTGCAACCGGCAGGTCAACCAGACGTACGACTTCGAGCTCTACTCGCCCTCGCGGTTCGGCAACACGGGCCGTCCCGTCTACAAACCGGAGCACTGGGACAAGGTCCAGGAGCTCGACATGTGGACGAACAAGTACGACCCCGTGATGACCTGCCAGCCGCTCGGCGTTCCGCGTCAGGGCCCGCCCCGCCGCATCTACCAGAGCGACAAAGACGTTACGTTCATCTACCTCGGCGGCGATGCCGGCGGCGGCTACGGCGAGTATCGGATCATCCCGACCGACGGCCGCGAGCGCAACGCGAGGGCGGCGCGTGAGACCAAGTACTTGGGCTACACGATCGGACACTGGGAGGGCGACACGCTCGTGCTCGAGGCCGGCTCGTTCAACGACTTCACGTGGCTGGGTCGTGGCGGATTCTTCCACTCCGATCAGATGAAGGTCACCGAGCGATTCACGCGTCAGGGCGACGTCCTTCTGTACGACGTCACCGTCGAGGACCCCGTGGTCCTCGCGGAGCCGTATGTGTTCCCCACGCGAACGATCCGGCGCAACCCGAATCCGGACGCGGGGCTTCTCTCGGAGCGAGGCAACTGCGAGGTCTATGAGCTCGAGGACATCACGTCACAGATCCGCCACTGATTTCGACGCTCCTGGTCGGCCCGTGGCGAAAGGCCCGCGTACTGCGCTTTATCTCACTTCGACGGAACGTCGATGAAGCTACCGTCGTGCCAGCGGATCCGGATCGGAGCGCCGGCATCCTCGATCGATTGCTCGCTTACATCGTATTCAGTGCCGTAATTGATTTGCTGATCGGCGCGCTTGTTGATCCCGAGCGCGAGGACCAACCGGCTGCCGGCTTCGAGCCTCCGTCCAATCATCCGCTCGCTTTGAAACGGTAGCTGCTGCCTCACACCGGCCAAGAGCAGGCGACGCCGGACGCGGTCGCCAGCGTAGCTCGCACGGAAAGCATAGGCGGGGTCGAAGAGCTTCACGTATTCGCCGTTCGAGCGCAGCTCGTACAGCATGACGACCAAGTCCACATCGTACTTATTGATCGTGAAGTCGAGCACGCCGCGCACCTGCCCCGCGACGTCGACTCCTTCAGCGAAGGGCTCCGTCACGAACAGCGCACCCTCACGCGGCTGCAGTTCCCGCAAGATCAGGTCGCGCGCGGGCCGCCATTCGACGTCGGCGCGGTCCCGAAGATCGAGAGTCTCGGTCAGCGACATCGGCGCCGAGGGTTTCTCCGCGGCGAGCGCATAAGGCTGCCTGCCCGGCGTGCCTGAGAGGTAGAAGCGCAAGGGTTTGCTTGCGAGCGCCGCGAGCGAGGGCTCGTGGCGCCATTCGTCGGCACCGGCGAGCTCGTAGTTGACGGCGGCGCTGAGGACTTCCGGCCGCTCTGCCGCTTGGAGCACGTGGTGGAACCACTCGTAGCGCACTGCGTTCGCGTCGATGCGCGCCACCGGGTCCAGAGTCAGCTCGCGAACGGAGGACGAAGCACCGCGCTCGACACTCCGCCCGTCGAACGGACCAATCAGCAACGCGTGATCGGCGTTCGCATCGTGCTCGTGATGCTGGCTGAAGTAGTACAGCGCGGCGGTTTCGCCCGCCGAGTAATACCCCGTGATGGTCAGCGCCGGTATGCCGATATGTGCGAACTCATCGCCGAACGGCAGCCACTTCTGCCAAAACCTGTCGTAGCTCGGGTGATTCAGCCAGCTGCGGAACACTGCGCTGGCCCGACCCGGCAGCGTGGGAAACTCTCGATAGACGCGGCCCGATCGGAACCAGTCTTCGTCGATCGCGCGCCAGCGAGCATCGTCGTTCGCTGCTCGGTCCTCGGGCGGAGCGAGAACGTCATAGGCCCATCGATACGCCGAGTTCACGAAGATTCCGTTGGGGCTAGGCACGTCGATACCGGGCGCAATCGGATCGGCCGTCGCGATTGCCTTCAACGCGGCCGGCAGTCGCTTGGCCGCCGACCACGCGACGAAGCCGCCATAGCCGTTGCCTTGCATGCCGACGCGGCCGTCGCTCCACGGCTGCTTGGCGATCCACTCGATGACGGCGCGCGCGTCGTTCCCTTCCGACTCGAATGGCGCGCGCGGTCGAAACTTCGGATCGCCCGCGATGCGCGCGAGCGCGAGCACGCTCACGTAACCGTGGGCCGCGGCTTCGCGCGGATCCCGGCTCGATCGATCGAGCGTGAACTCGAGCAGCGTCGGCAGTGTGCCGGCGTCGGTGGCGGCGCGCGGGCGAACCAACGCCGCCGCGATCGTCGCATCCTTCGAAACGGGGATCGCGACTTCTTCGATGACGTAGCGCCTTTCTTTGTCCTCGGCGACGAGCAGCCGTGCCATGTCGCCGAAGCTGCGATAGGCCTCGAACGCGAACCACGCCCGCACGAGCTCGATCGCTTCCTCGAGCTCGATGGAGGTCTTTCCACGTCGCTCGTCGAGCGCGCGCTGGAGGGTTTCCCGCAGCGGCTGGGTGGGTGTGGTGAACGAGTCTTCCAGCTCGTAGGCGTCGAGATCGTCGAGACCACCAAACGTCGCCTGGAAGGCTTGGGTGTAGGCGCCCGTGAAAGGGATGCTCTCCGCCGCTTCGATCGCCCGCGCCTGCGTGTAGATGTCGTAGACCACGGCGCGATCCAGCGGCTGCGATCTGTTGCTCGCTCCGCAGCCGCTCCTGCAACGACAGGCGCGTGGCGTGTGCCGCAGCCGGGTCGCCCGCGACGATTTGCAGCACCGCGAGGTTCAACAGGTAGCGATCGGAATCGTCCTCCTTATAGACGGGCACGATGCGCTCGGCGAGATCGCGCACGGCATCCGGCAGTGCGGACGAGGTGGCGTCCGTGGGAGGCTCGAATCCGAAATCCTGCGCGGCCGCGAGCGTCGGCAGCACGGCCGGCGGAATCAGGAGGGCAATTTGGAGCAGGATTTTCGGTGCTAGTGACTTCATCGCACTGTGCGTAGGACTCGCTCAGTTACACGGTTTTCTTTTTCGGCCGCCTCGCCATTGAGCCTTTTCAGATGCAGCACCCGCGTGAACAGGGGCAGGTGCATCTGCGTACTACGCCCGATGTGAATGATGGTCGTCTGCGTGACGTCGTGCGTGAACATGTCGATGACCCGCTCGAGCGTCTCGTCCTCCATCGAAGAGAAGGTGTCGTCGAACACAACCCAGGGCGGAGAGTGCAATACCACGCGCGCTAGCGCCAACGCCATCTGCTCGTCCTCGCTGAGATCGCGATCCCATCGCTGCGTCGCATCGAGACTCGTCACGTACCGCCCGAGGCCAGTGCGCTCGAGCGCTTGCGCGTAAGCGCGGTCGGCGAAGCCGTCGGTGAGCACGGGGTAAGCGAGCGCCTCGCGGAGCGTTCCGCGCGGGAGGTACGGCGTGCCGCGCGGCACGTACATCACCGATTCGCCGTGCGGCCGGACGATCCGACCGCTGCCCCACGGCCAAAGCCCCGCGAGCGCGCGGAAGAGCGGCGTCTTGCCCTCGCCCGGCGTTCCGCAAATCAACACATGTTCGCCGGAACGAATGACGACGTGTTGCTCCCGGAACCCCTCGCGCCCCACGGGCGAATCGACTTGGAGGTTTTCGAAAGCCATCGTGCCGGGCGCACCTTCCGCGTACTCGATCCGGCTCCCAGCGTCGCTCTCTGATTCGGTGGCGACCAGCGCGGCCCGAAAATTCGCGACGCGCAGAAGCGTGGCCCGCCAGTCCGCTATCGCACCGAAGTTGTCGACGAACCAGCGCAGCGAGCCCTGCGCCTGCGTGAACGCGGCCGCCGCCATCATCATGCCGCCGAACGTGGTCTTTCCGCCGAAATACAGCGGCGCCGCGATGATGATGGGCGCGATGCCCGTGATCCAGCCGAATCCCGCGGTAACCCAAGTGAGATTGGTGAGGCCGCGAACGAGCCGGCGCATGGCGATCATGACGTTGCCGAGGTGCATTTCGACGCGCCGCCGCTCGTCGGCCTCGCCTTCGGCGAGTGCAATGCCGTCGACGTGCTCGTTGATGCGGACGAGCGCGAAACGCAGGTCCGCCTCGCGCGCGTAACGGTCGGCGTTGCGCCGGATCAGGCTCCGGCCCACGAAATAGCTCAGAAGCGAGCCGACTACGGCATACGAGATGGCGGCCCACAACATGAACCCCGGCACGGCATAGTCGACACCGCCGACGCGGAATCTGAAATCCTCTGAAATGGTCCAGAGCACGCCCGCGAAGCTCACGAGCAGCACGCTCGAACGAAACAGACCGATCGAGAGATCGGTCGATATTTCGCAGAGCTTGAGCGCGTCTTCGCTCATGCGCTGATCCGGGTTTACGCCCAACGGGCCGCCGCTCGTTGCGAGCCAGAATGCACGACGCGGAGCCATCCAGAGCTGGAGCAGATCGCGCGTCAGGCCCTCGCGCAGGCGATACTTGATGGTCTCCGTGAGCCAGCGCTGCCCGACGTCGAGAACGAGAAGGCTCGCGACGATCACGAAGTACACGCCGAGCTGGTAGAGAAAATCGTTCAGGTCGCGCCGGGTGATCGCATCGTAGAACGGCTGGTTCCAGCTGTTCAGGATGATTTGTCCGTAGCTCGTTACGAGGATCGCGACCACGAGCACCGTGAACAGCACGATGAGCCGCTTGCCAACGGGCGACGCGAAGATCGCCCGGAAGATCATGCGAGTCTGTCTGACGACGCCGGTCCGCGCGGCCTCTTCGAGGTCCGCCGAGGTACTCGTGTCGGCGGCTTCAGTCATGTGAAACCACTGCCCGGCGCGCCGTCACGCACGAGATGAAGCCGGCATAGCTCCACGCGAGATGCTTGGCCGACGTTTGCTCGCCGGTGCGTTGATCGAACTGCTCGGAAAGATCTCCGCTCGCCGGCGTGAAGGCGCGAACGGTTTCGAGAAATGCATCGCCGCGCGCGATCCAGTTGCCGCGCTCGTCGCCTCCTGGCGCGGCGCCGGCGGCGAGAAAACAGAACTCCGCAGCACCGAGCGTCGAGAAATAGTAGGCGCCGCCGGAATAGTAGGCGTCGCCTTCGTACCGGCCCATCGCGGGAGCCCGTTCGCGCGGCCGCTGATGATTGATCGGATAGAGCCTATCGAACAGCCGCTCGAGTTTTTCCAGCGTCGCGTGCATTCGAGCATCGCGCACCGAATGGACCCCGCTGCCGTCACCGGAGTGGACGGCGCTCAGGATCACCGCGATGTCGAGCATTTTCGTCGACGCCACGCCGGCGGGCATGATGCGGGAGCGGTAATAGCCTTCGTCCTCGAGCCAAAAGCCATCGAGCGTGTCGCGAATGAGCTCCGCTTCGCTATGGAGCGCGGACGCGCGGCTCGCTTCCCCTGCTTGCCGAAGCCACTCGGCGCCCTCGCTCAACGCTGCCGCTGAGACGCGCAAGGTGAAGTAATGGCTGCCGAGCTCCTCCTCCCAGATGTCGTGCGAGGGTTCACGCCAGCGGGCGGCCGTCAGGGCAAGATCGATTCGCAGCAGACGCTCGGCGTCGACGAGCGTACGCGCGGGGGCGATTTCGTTCGCGCCGTTTTTTCGGTCCAACGTTCGCAACCACCTGAGCACGGCCAGCGCTCGTAACGGCGGGCCGTCATGCTGCGGACGCGCCCAACGGGAGATATCGAGCGTGCCGTCCGGATTGACGCGTGTATCGGCGTACACGGCGTCGCCGAAAACCGCCGACAGGTCGTCGCCGCGAAGGTATTGCTGAAAGTCCGGCGTCACTTTGTCCCGCCACTGCGGCGACGCGACGAGCGCACGGCCATCGAGAGCTTGCAGAGACAGACTGAAGCGCACGAAATCGGCGAAGTGCGTGAGCGCTGCCGCACCGATGTGTCCCGCTTCGTAAAGCAGTCGCACGGCGTCGATGATGATCGCCGAGTCCCGGAACCAGTGAAAGAAGTAATCCGGATCCGGGTCGTAGGCCCCAGGCACGGGCGAAGCGACGATGGAGCCCGCGACCGGCCGCATGGTCTGCCCGAACCCTGGGCGCTCCTTCACGATGTCGCGGGCGGAAACGCTCGTCAGCATCGCAGTCGCGGCATGCGCGTACTCGCGATCGAGCCAGCGCTCGAGGCTATTGGTCGCTGCGGGGTTCGCCGCCGGAGTCACCGCCGAGCGGCTTCCAGATGAGGACTGGAGAAACCAAGGCGGCGTAGCCCGGCCTGCACTTCCGGCACTGCCATGAAAAGCTTCCACAGGAGACCCGTCCGATGGTTCTCGATCATCACGATGATCGGCCCTTGGTCGATGGCGAGGAAAGTGTCTGCGTACCAGTTTTGGCTTTCGCAGAACGCGTCGACGAAGCCGAACTCACGCCAGAGGCGCTTCCCGTGCCGTTTCAGGAAATGACGCAGCACGCTCATCACTTCGACCGGCGCATAGGGCAAGCTCGCGAGCGCGGCCGTCGGGGAGATCGTTCCATTGTCATTGTCGGGCGTATGCGCCAGGTACCCGGAAGGATCGTCGCTGGCCGTCAGGCCCCAACATGACTCGCCGTAGCCCGCGAATTTGCCCGGATTCGCGACGCAGTGAGCGCGGTTGATACGGACGTGACGCACGTTCTGCTCCCAGTAGTCCGCGTATCGGTCCGTCAGGCCCCGGGGATCGAGCCCGCAGAACGAGTAGTGCGTGAAGAACAGCGGGCCTCCATAGTTCATCCCGAGGGGCAGCTCGATGTCGTACCAGGATTTGCCGCTGCGAAATCCGGAGCCACTTGCGAAGCCGTGGTGATAAACCGCTGGGTCGATGGAATAACGCGGCGACGAAGCCGCCAGCACGTAGGTGATGAGGCACTCGTTCCAGCCGTGAATCGCGTGATCCATGGCCCAGCCGTTATACGGGCTCCAATGCCAGTACAACACCTCGCGACCGCCTTGCGTGAACCAACTCCACTCCACTTCGTTCCAGAGGATCGAGATTCGCGATCTGGCAGCCGCTTCCTCCGGCGTATCTCGATCGAAATACTGGCGCGCGCACAGCAAGCCCATCATCAAGAAGGACGTCTCCACGAGGTCCGCCGCGTCATCCTTGCGCCAGAACGCAATCGTCTCGCCCGTGCGTCCGTTCATGAAGTGCGGATACGCACCGTGGTAGCAGCGCGCCTGCAGAAAGAACTTCAGCATCCGATCGAGGCGCTCGAGAGCCGCTTTCCGGGTGACCCAGCCGCGCTCCGCGGCGACGATCAGCGCCATGACCCCGAAGCCCGAGCCGCCCACCGCGACGTTGTCGTCGTCCCGTTTTCGCGAGGTGCACCGGTCGAAGGCTAGGCCGCTGACGGGATGGGCGCCTTCCCAGAAGTAGCGGAACGTCTGGCGCTGCACGATTTCGAGCAGCGCGTCGTCCGGCAGCGCTGCGAGCTTCCCAGGCTGCGCCGCGAGCTTCATTGCATCGCGGGTCGTTGCCGAGCCCGCACGCAATCCCCTCGCGGACGACCCCACACTGCGTGAACGGCTATTTTTCGCGGCGGACCTGGCCGCCCTGGATACTTTCGATTTCGGCAAATGACCTCTGACTCTTCCGGCACCCGTCTTAAGGCACCTGCGATGTCCGCGCTGATCGGTCATGATTGTCTCCATGAGCAGAATTGACAAGCTAATTGGTCGCATGACCCTGGCGGAGAAGCTGGGCCAACTCACGATGACCGCTGCGGGCTACGCAGTCACCGGGCCCGTGATCGCCGGCGATTCCACCGACTCCATCCGCAACGGCACTCTGGGCAACCTGCTCAACCTCGTCGGCGCGCAGCATGTGCACGACATGCAGCGGATCGCCGTGGAGGAGTCGCGGCTCGGGATTCCGCTACTGATCGGGCTCGACGTGATCCACGGTCACCGCACTGTCTTTCCCGTACCGCTCGCGGAGGCAGCGACGTTCGATCCGCACATCTGGGAGCTCACCGCGCGCGAAGCCGCGCGGGAAACCGCCGCAGACGGCCTCGCGATGACGTTCGCGCCGATGCTCGACGTCTCGCGCGATCTTCGCTGGGGTCGAACCGTGGAAGGCCCGGGCGAGGATCCGTGGCTCGCCGTACAGATCGCGCGCGCAAAAGTCCGCGGCTTCCAAGGCGCCGACCTGGCCTCCGCCGAATCGGTCGCTGCGACGGCCAAGCACTTTTGCGCTTACGGTCCCGTAGCGGGCGGACGCGACTACGCGCCCGTGGACATTTCCGAGCGCACGCTGCGCGAAGTGCATCTGCCGGCATTCGCGGCGGCGGTTCATGCCGGCACCGCGGCGATCATGCCGGCGTTCACCGATCTCGCGGGCATCCCGATGACGGCGCACAAGGGGCTGCTGCGCGACTACCTGCGCGGCGAGCTCGGTTTCGACGGCGTGCTCGTGAGCGACTACAACGCGATCCGCGAGCTCATCTATCACGGCGTGGCGGCTGACATCGTCGACGCGGCCGTCCTCGCACTAAAGGCGGGCGTGGACATCGACATGATGGCCGAGGCATATCGCAAGGGCTTGCCCGTGGCGCTCGAGCGCGGCCTCGTGACGATGGACGAGATCGACGAGTGCGTGCTCCGGGTGCTGCGTCTGAAGGAACGTCTCGGGCTCTTCGACGATCCTTATGGCCGCGGGTCGAGAGCGGAGACGGACGAAACCGTCGCGGCGCGCCGCCGCCTCGCACGTGACGTCGGCGCGAAGTCGCTCGTGTTGGTGAAGAATTCGGATGACACGTTGCCGCTCTCCGCACGCACCGGCCGCGTCTGTGTGATCGGGCCGTTGGCGGACGCGTCGCGCGAAATGCGCGGGCCGTGGGCCGCTGCAGGCTACGAAGAGCCGAGCGTCACGGTGCTCACGGGCCTGCGCGAAGCACTGCCGGAGGCCGACGTCGTGCATGCCGAAGGCGTAACGATCTCCGGCGAGGATCGCTCGGGCATCGCGCCAGCCGTCGACCTCTTGGGGGGCGATACCGATGCCGTCATTCTGTGCCTCGGTGAAGCGGCCGACATGAGCGGCGAAGCCGCGTCGCGCGCTTTCCCCGAGCTGCCCGGCGAGCAACGCGCGCTCGCCGAGGCCGTGCTCGAGCGTGCACGCGCGAACGAAGTACCGGTCGCGGTCGTGCTGTTCTGCGGCCGGCCGCTGATCGTCCCGTGGCTCGCGGAGCGCGCCGACGCGCTGCTCGTCGCGTGGTTCCCGGGCAGGGAGGCTGGCAACGCCATCGCCGACGTGCTGACGGGCCGCGTGTCGCCGTCCGGGCGAACACCGATCACGTGGCCACGCGCGCTCGGGCAGTTCCCGCTGTTCTACAGTCAGCGGCCATCCGGGCGTCCCGACAACCCGAAGGATCGTTATACGAGCAAGTATCTCGATACGCCCAACTCGCCCCTCTTCCCTTTCGGCTTCGGCCTCACATACGGCCGCTTCTCGTACGCCAACCTGCGAGTGAGCCCGCAAAGCGCGACCGTCGAAGACCTGATCGAAGTCTCCGTCGACGTGACGAACGCGGGCGCACGCACCGCCGAGGAAACCGTGTTCCTGTTCGTTCGCGATCGCGTCGCGAGCGTCGCGCGCCCGCTGCTCGAGCTGAAGGGCGTCACGAAGATCGTCCTGCAGCCCGGCGCAACCGGCACGGCGCGGTTACAGCTGCCGGCGACGGAGCTGCGCTTCCTGGGCTTGGACCTGCAGCCGGTGTTCGAGCCCGGCGAAATCGAAATCCTTGTCGGGCCGCACGCCGACCCGGCGCAGCTCATCTCCTCGCGGCTGACGCTGCAAGCGTAGACCACGCTCGCGTCGGAGCAATCGTCGCAGTTGACTTTGTGATGCAAAGTACTTGACGATAGCTCAAATCAAACGACGAGGTGGCTTGTGTCTCAAACCGCACCGCACTCCTTGTGGCTGCCGCGGCCAATGGCGATAGCGCCGATGCTCGACCCGAATGCAATCCCAGGGCCGCTGCGCCGGCGCTACGCGCTGCTGATCAACCCGTTCTATCGCAAGGACCCGCACGCCAGCTTCGGCAAGCACGTGCTGACGCCGACGCTGGCGCTCACGGCCGTGGCAGGCGCGACGCCGGCTCATTGGCAGGTGAGCTACTGGGACGAGAATCTGCTGCAGGGTCCGCCGCCGCTCGAGCCGTTCCCGGAAGTCGTCGCGATCACCGTGCACCTCACGTTCGCGAAGCGGGCGTACGAGCTCGCGCGCTGGTATCGCCAATGGGGCGCGAAGGTCGTTCTCGGCGGGCTGCACGTATTGTCGGCGCCCGAGGAAGCCGCCGCCCACGCGGACGCGATAGCGCTCGGCGAAGGCGTGCAGCTCTGGCCGCAGATTCTCGAGGATATCGAAGCCGGCACGTTGCAGCCCGTCTACCGCGGCGACTACCGCAAGCCGTATCGCGACGACCCGATGCCGCGACGCGATCTGCTGCCGCGCGACAGCTTTCCTCACGACGTCGAGCGTCATCGCGACGCGCGGCTGTCACAACCGCTGCGGGTTCTGCTATCTCTCGACCGACGGGCTGCACATGCCGTACCGGCTTCGCGACGTCGAGCAAGTCGTCGCGGAGATCGCCGCCGACGGTCAGCCGTATGCCGTGTTCATCGACAACAATCTGGGCTCCAGGCCCGACTACTTGCGCGAGCTCTGCCGCGCGCTCGAGCCGCTGGAGATCATCTGGAGCGCCGCGCTCACGATCGACGTGACCGACGATCCCGACGCTGGTGCGCGAGATGGCGCTCGCGGGCTGCACGGGCGTGTTCATCGGCTTCGAATCGCTGACCGTCGGCAATCTTCAGGACGCGCGTAAGCGCACCCCGGTCCCCGACGACTACGCGCGCCGCGTCGCGATCCTGCACGACAACGGGATCCAAGTGAACGGCAGCTTCGTGCTCGGGTTCGATCACGACGACGCGAGCGTGTTCGAGAAGACGGTCGAATGGATCGAGCAGAATCGCCTCGAGTGCGCGACGTTCCACATCCTCACGCCCTATCCCGGCACGCCGCTATTCGACCAGCTCGACAAGGAGAAGCGCATCGTGCACCGCGACTGGCGCCTCTACGATACGGCGCACGTCGTGTTCGAGCCCAAGCACATGACCGGCGAAGAGCTCTTGAACGGCTACGAGCACTGCTACCGGCGGTTGTTTTCCCATCGCTCGATCTGGCGCCGGCGCCCGAAGGACTGGCGCGCCGTGCCGTCGTATCTCGCGATGTCGTACCTGTACAAGCGATCGAACCGCATTTGGCATTTCCTGATCCGCCACCGGCTGACGGCACTCGTGTGGCGGCCGCTCGTGGAGCTCAGCCGCCGGCGTCACCTGCACTTCCGGCGCCGGCTCGCGCAACGGAACGACGCCGTTCGAGAAGTGCGCACCGTGATCAGTGCCGGCGTGTAATGTGAGCCTGCCGGTTCGTATCGAGTGCCCGATTGATGGATCTTGTAAACCTACCAGACGCGCAGGACTTGCTGCGCATGCTGTGCGGGGTGTGGCTGCTCCCGCACACGATCGCGAAGCTCACGCACATCGACAAGGCCGCCGAGTTCTTCGACAAGATACGATTCCGCCCGCCGCGCTTCTTCGTGGTGCTCACCGCCGTGCTGGAAGCGGTGGCAGCGACGAGCCTCGTTTTCGATATCTACCCGCGCGTGGGTGCGGTGATCGCGTCGACGATCCTGCTCGTCGCGGCGTGGGCACAGGCCAAGGTGAACGGCTTGAGTTGGCGGTGGCAGCTCAAGGGAGCGGAATACATGCTCTTTTGGGCGATCGTCTGTTTGGCGGTGGCGTTCTTGCCGTGATTGGTGTTCCGCTGGCGCGCCACAGCACCCGTCCAACGATCTCATCGCGCAGCTGATCCTGTGGATCGCGAGCGTCTGGGTTAACCTGGCGTCGTGATGCGCTCATTCATACCACCCTGGAGCTGGGTCGTGCCGCTTGCGGGCTGGCTCGTGCTTGCCGGCTTCAGCGCCGGTGGCGGCGGGCTCGTAGCTGCCGTCATCGCCATCGCGCTCGGCGCCAACGTCGTAAGCGCCGTGCACCATGCGGAAGTCATCGCGCATCGCCTCGGCGAGCCGTACGGAACGTTGGTGCTCGCGCTCGCCGTGACCGCGATCGAAGTAGCGCTCATCGTCTCGCTCATGAGTGGCGGCGGTGCAGAGACGGCCGCACTCGCTCGCGACACGATCTTCGCGGCCGTGATGATCATTCTCACGGGCATTCTCGGGTTGTGCCTGCTGATCGGCGGCTTGCGGCACCACGAGCAGTCGTTCGACACGCGCGGCGCGAGCTCGTCGCTTGGCGTGCTCGCTTCCTTGACCGTGCTCACGATGATCCTGCCGAACTACACGGTGAGCACGCCGGGACCGTATTACTCGCAAGGGCAGCTCATCACGGTCGCCGTCGTCTCGCTGGTTCTCTACGCGATGTTCGTGCTCGTGCAGACCGTGCGTCACCGCGACTATTTCCTGCCCGAAGCGGGCGCCGCACTAGAGGTTCACACGGCGCCGCCGTCGGCGCGCGTGGCGGCGTTCGCCGGCGTGCTGCTGCTCGTGTGCCTCGGCGCGGTGGTGTTGCTCGCGAAGGCATTGCAGCCGACGCTCCACGCGGCGGTGGCGGCAATCGACGCGCCGGAGAGCGTCGTCGGCGTGATCATCGCGACGCTCGTGCTGCTGCCCGAGGCCGTGGCGGCGGCGCGCGCGGCGCGCGCCAATCGGCTGCAGACGAGCCTGAACTTGGCGCTCGGCTCCGCGCTCGCGTCGACTGCATTGACCATCCCCGCGATCGCGATTCTGTCGATTTGGCAGCACTGGAATCTCGTGCTCGGGCTCGATTCCCTCGGAACCGTGCTGCTGTCCTTATCGCTGTTCGTCGCGGCGCTGTCGCTCTCGACCGGGCGAACCAACGTGCTCCACGGAGCCGTGCACCTCGTGCTGTTCGCGGTCTTCTTGTTCACGACGCTCGTGCCGTAGATGACCGAAATCGCGATGGGCGCCGGCGCCGGCGGGTTCAATTGGCTGCCGGTCCACGTGGCCGAACGGGCCGGCCTGCTCGAGCGCCGCGGCTTGTCGCTATCGATCAAGCGGCTCGGCGCCGTAGACAAGGCGACGGCGGCCGTCAAGACCGGAGACGTGCAAGTCGCGATCACGCCGCCCGAAGGCGCGATCAGGGACTTCGCGGCGGGCGGGAGCTTGAGGATCGTGGGCGGCAACATGAATTGCTTGCCGATGACGCTCGTCGCGAACGCGCGCTTCGAGCGCATCGAGGACCTCAAAGGCGCGAAGCTCGGCACGTCGTCCCTCACCGAGGGCACGGCGATCTACACGATGGAGATGCTCGCGAGGCATGGGCTCCATTATCCCGGCGACTACGAGTTCGTTGTCGTCGGCGTTCACCCGGCGCGCTGGAAGGCGCTGCAAGACGGCTCGATCGACGCCGCGGTGCAGCCGATGCCGCTCAACTTCGTGGCGCTCGACGCCGGCTACTCGAACCTCGGTGAAGTTGGCGATTACATTCCCGAGATCGTCTTCACCGCCCTGCTCGTGAGCCGCGGGTGGGCGGCGGAGAATCGAGCGGCGCTCGTCGCGCTGCTCGCCTCGCTGATCGAGGCGACGCGCATGATCTACACCTCAACGCACGATGCCCTGCTCGTCGACATCATGATGGAGCTCGGCCAGACCGAGCGGAGCTACGCGACGCGCGCGATCACCGAGCTGCGCAAGCGCGAGGCGTTCGCGCGCGACCTCGAGATCCCCGGGGCCGCGCTCGCGAAGTCGCTCGAGCTGATGCGCAAAGCCAAGCTCGCGGATGATGCTATCGTCGCCGCGGGTCCATCCGCGCTGGACGACAGTTTCCGCGCCGAAGCGTTGAAGGCCGCGGAGCCGACCGACTGATTGGCGCGCTTTACTTCAGGAGATTTCCGGCCTTCGCGATGCCCGTTCTCGCGCACTCGTCGTCAGCCGTGGGATTCGATCCCGAGCTTCCGACGCCACCGAGGATCTCGTCGCCCACGATGATCGGCACGCCGCCGCCGAGCGCGAGCACGCCCGGCACATCGCGCTGCGCCGCCCGCGCCGGGTCGTTCGCCGTGCCTCGTTGAAACTCGATCGTCGAGTCCCGAAACAGCACGGCCGTGTACGCCTTTCGTCGGGCCATGTCGACCGTCACGGGATGAGCAAGCTCGTTGCGCAGAACCGCTAGAAGCTCGCCCGAGCGATCGACGACCACGACGGCCGTGCGAAATCCACGCGACGAGCACTCCGCAAGAGCACCTTCGGCAATTGCCCTGGCAGCTGCGAGCGACAAGATGCGTTGCGTAACGACGCCCTGGGGATAGGAAGCGACAGAGCTCGCGAGCGCGGCCCCGAGGATCGTGAGTCGAACGATGAGGCTCATACCTTTCGCTCCTCGAGCGGACGCGGGATCTTTCGCATACCAACCTCCCGGCGCTGTCATCGAGCCAGCGGCGTCTCGTGCCGACCGTCGCTCGAGTCCGGTCCGCACGCAGTCTGCATGCAGCCGTGAACGCCGTCGAGGACCGTACGTGGACTTCATTCGCGTCGGGGCTCGTCGAGGCGCACAAAATTTGGAGGGCTGTGTGGCCGATCGATGTATTCCATTGGCTTCAGCCCCCTACGGGGCCCGCGAGACTGCGGGGATCTTTCGTCTGGTACGAGTCTTGCAAATCGAAGCTGTATCCGAGCCTGCTCGTGCGAGCAAGGCCGAATCCCAATAACCCAGAAGTGAGGGGGCAACGGACATGCCACGCAAACACGCCTTTTCGAGTTCGAGAATCTTCGCGGCTGCGGCCGCAATCGGTCTAGCGCTCGCCGCAACGTCGACATTCGCACAGGAGTCCTCGGGTAGCAGAGCCCAACCGCAAAGTCAGGAGGGCCAAAGCCAGGGCGGCAGCGCGCCCCCGGCGATCGACGTTGCAACGGCGAAGGCGCTCAACACGGCCATCGAAGCGCTCAACATGGAGAAATACACCGAGGCGCAAGCGGCGATCGGCACTTTGAATCTCGAGAAGCTGAGCCCATACGAGCGCAGCAAGGTCGAGCAGATCTTGTTCAACATCTCGTACGCCCAGGAGAAGTACGACGAAGCTCGGCAGCACCTGCAAAAATCCATCGACGCAGGCGGCCTCAACGAGCAAGAGATCTCTCAGGCGCGCTACCAGTCCGCACAACTCTATATGACTGAGGAGAAGTGGAAGGAAGGCGCAGCGGCGCTCGAGGAATGGTTCAAGACCGCGATGAATCCCAACTCTGCGGCCTACTACCTGCTCGCAGTGGCGTACTACCAGCTGGAGGATTTCGGGCGCGCGCTCCCGCACGCGCAAAAGGCGATCGAGCTCACGGAGAAGCCCCAGGAGAGCTGGCTGCAGCTATTGCTGGCGCTGTATCTGCAGAAGGAGCAGTTCAAGGACGCGATCCCGCTTCTCGTGCGGCTCGTCGAAACGGCACCGGACAAAAAGACGTACTGGATGCAGCTTTCCGCGGTCTATGGGCAGGTCGAGGACTACCCGAACGCGCTCGCGGTCATGCAGCTCGCGTACGGCGCCGGTCTCGTGACCGAGGACTCCGAAATTCGCCGACTCGCCGACCTTTTGATGTTCAACGACGTGCCCTATCGCGGCGGACAACTTCTCGAGGACGCCATCAAGAAACAGGTCATCAAGGTCGACGACAAGGCCTACGAGAAGCTCGCGAATTGCTGGGTTGCGGCGGGCGAGATCGACAGGGCGATCGAGCCGCTGCAAAAAGGCGGTGACCTCGCGAGCTCGGGAGACATGTTGATCCGTCTCGGCGAGGTCCATATCCAGCGCCAGGATTGGGAATCCGCCAAAGCGGCGCTCGAGCGCGGTATCAGCAAGGGACAGCTCAAGGATGCCGGCGCGGCGCAGCTTCTGATGGGTATCGCGCTCTTCAACGAACAGAAGCTCGCCGACGCGCGTACCTGGTTCGAACGCGCCCAGAAAGCGGAGAAGCATCGCTCGATAGCCCAAAGCTATCTGCAGATCATCAACGCTCGAACGGAGTCCCCGGCGTAGCGGGCATCCCGCCGCTAGGGGCTGCTCGGTCCACCAGCGCAGCTGCGCGGTACCGTTTTCACGCGCGGTGCACGGACCGCCTCTCCGCGACAACACCGCCGGCGATTCCGCCGACGATCTGCAATCCGTGGGGACACCGAATAGAGCTACTGCAGTAAGGCGACGACGCGGGCGACTTCGCGCGGATAGTCGCGGCGCGAACGATCGTCCACGATTTCGGTGTGGCGAGCGGCGCGGCGCTGTCGCGCGGCTACGTCCCGGACGACAGCGGCGCGTCGCCGCCGAAGCTCGTGTGGCCTGAGACCGAATCGCAGTGCTTCCCCGCGGCCGGCGGCGTCTTCTCCGGGCACTTGAACAGGGCGCCCACGCGTGCGCCGGCAGCTTGGCCGCTGCGCAGCGGATGGAGTGCGACCGTGAAGATCGTGCCAGGCGGGAACGAGCTCACGGAAATTCCGTCCGAGGCGGATTGTGCCGATCCCGTCATCTCGACGGCCCAGACGACCGGCTTGCCGTCCGCACCGCGCTCGACATTCTTGCGGTCCTCGTTCATCGGCGCGAAGAAGATCTGCAAATGATTCGCGTCCGGGTTCACGCGTGTTACGACTCCGGTGAAGACCTTCGTAACCTCGCCGTCGAAGATCGCGAACGAGTGATGCGCTCGCGCCGGTGCGGCGGCGAGCAGGGCGGCTGCGAGCACCGCTGCGGCGGTGCGGCCTGTGTTTCGCACAATAGATTTCATAGCATCCCCATCTATCGATTAACTACGAGTCCTTGGGGCATTCTTAAGCTCGCGGCGGCCGATCGCGATACGTACTAACCGCAGGGTCATTTATCGGCTGAGCGGGCCGAGGAAACGCCCGTGCCGCCGAGGGCGGCTACGGGACGGCATCGCCAACCCGAGCGGCCGGTGGTTGCGTCGGAACGAAGAGACGAGCGTCGCCGACGACGGGCTGCGCGCAGCCCCCAGCATGATTCGCCGCGCGGTCTTGGATGGAACCAGGGCGCTACTTCAAGGTCACGTAGCTTTCTAGGCGCGCGACTTCCTTTTGGTCCACGTACTTGCCGATCTCCCGGCGGAACTGCTCGATGCTCGTGTACGGACGGTACTCCTCGAATTCGTGCACCATGCGGCTCGTCATGCCTGGAATCGTCATCAGATCCTCGGCCGAGGCGGCGTTGAGATTCAACGGCACGAATACGTACTGCTCCAGTCTCGCGACCTCGGCCGCGTCCACGTACTTGCCGATTTCGCGCCGGAAGTGCGTGAGCGAAGTGTACGGGCGGTACTCCTCGAACTCGTGCGCCATGCGAGCGGTCATTCCGGGTATCAGCATGATTTCCGCGCGCGTCGCGGTATTGAGATCGATTTGCCGAAACAGCCGGCCGTAGAGGTCCATGCGGGCCGCATCGCCCAAGGATTTCGCAAGCAGCTCATCGAGCGCGGCCGCCGAAACGAACGGGCGCGCACCCACGATAGCGTCCGCCGTGGCATCGCCGACGTTCGGCAGCGCCCGCAGCGCTGCGCGTTCTGCGAGATTGGGATCGACGAGCTTCGTCGTGCCCACTTGAGCTCGGGCGACCGCCGCGGCCGCAAGCGCGGCAATCGCAAGCATCCATCGAAAGCGCTTCTGGTTCATGTTCGGCTCCCCCTGGTTGGTGCCCGGCAGGTCCGCCCGGACGACACTATCGTAGAGCAAGTCCGTTCCCGCGGCAGCGCCGGCGCTCGCGCCGAGCCCGGCTCGATTCGGCGCTCACGCCGCCCACACCATTGTGTAAGATCTGCCCGGAACATCGGCTTCCCCTGAAGATGACATTCAACCTCAGAGCGGTGCGGATCCTCGACGCCGCGTGGTGGTTTTGGGCGTTGCTCGCGCTGCCCGGCGTGGTCATGACCTATCGCTACGTGCAGGGCGCGACCTTCTACGGAGAGTACCTGCACTCGACCGGCGAGCTCGGCGCACGCTTGCTGATTGTCACGCTCGCCGTCACGCCGCTGCGGCTCCTGTTTCCGGGCGCGGCATGGTTAGTTTGGATCGCGCGCCGGCGGCGGAACGTCGGTGTAGCGGCGTTTAGCTACTCCGCGCTGCACGCCATCGCGTATCTCGAACACCAGCCAGGCTTCGCCGCCGTCGCCGAGGACGCCGCCGACATCGCGATGTCGAGCGGGTGGCTCGCGCTGCTCGTGATGCTCGCTCTCGCCGTCACGAGCAACGATGCTTCGATGCGGCTGCTGAAGCACGGGTGGAAACGGCTGCATCGCGCCGTTTACGTAGCCGCGCTGCTGACCTTCACGCATTGGATACTGTCCGCCTTCGATCCCGTGCCGGCCGCCATCCATCTCGGCGTGCTGGCGGTGCTCGAAGGCATTCGTTTGTGGACGATCGCCGGTAGAGCCCTCGTCCGCCGCCCACCATGACAGCTCCGTCGAACACCTCTGGCAAGTGAGCGAGCGCCTAGCTGGGATTGCGTGAGAGTCGCGGTCGAAACGCAGCCTGCGAATGCTGTAAGCGCCCGCCGCTTCCCGCACCTCCGCGGAGGGATTTTCCGCACCACTTCCGTGCGTCCACCCCTCCGCGGAGGGATCTTCGTATTCGTTGTGGTGTTCCCTTCGATCCGGAGTCCCCCACAGCGCCTAGGATTTCGTCGTCGACGACGATTTCGAACGCCGCCGCCGAGCGCGAGTCGAACGATCGCGCTCAATCCCACTCCCGCTCCACGCCGTCGCCGCGCGCGGCGTCGCCGTGCAGAGGCGTAACGAACCCGAGCAGACAGCCGTTCCCTCCGTCCCGGAGAAGGTGGCAGCGAGCTTTGATCTTGTCGCCGGCGAGCACGTCCTCGTGTTTTACGCCGTTGCCGAAGATGCCGGCGGGGGCCGTCGCTTCGAGCGCCCAGATCGCCGTATCGCCGTGCTCGTCCTTCACGTCGAGATAGATGAGCGAGTGCGGCGCGATGTAGACGACCCGCTTGACCGTGCCTTCGACTTGGATCCATTTCGTGATGTCGTAGTTCGCGTGCGAGTGATGCGCGAGCACGGGAGCGGCTAGTCCCAAGATCGTTAGGGAAGCCATCGCTAGGGACGCGACGACACGAAGTCTCGTTGACATCACCCACTCCTCTATTGCGGGCGCGGCGGCCGAGGCGGCTGCTCGCGCGAAATCTCGAGGTCGCGCACCGTATGCGGCGGCGCCGCGGGCTGAGGGAATTTCCAGTCGAGGTAGCCCTCGGTGTAGAGCGTCCGATAGCGGATCGCTTGACCTTCTTCGTTCACCCACGCGAGCGACTGCAGGAACAGGATCGGCTCCGGCATTCCCGGCGGCACCGTGGCCTCCTGGATGTACAAGCGGCCGGCGTGCTGATGAACGGCGACGGTCGTGCGCGACCGATCGGCGTTCGTGAGCTGCAACAGCCGCCCCGACACCATATCGAGGAAGTACGTTCCGTATTGTGTGACCTTCACGCCGTCGCGCTCGAGGAAACGTGCGACGGCATGATCCGTCGCGCCGGCCACTTCCATGACGAAGTCGTTTTGGCAGGTGTCGCCGTCCTGCTGATTGGCTCCGTTGGCTGCCCGACACTTCGCGGAACGCTCGTTGTGCAGTCGCTCGGCATCGCGATAGTCGACGACGGTCGTCGAGTAGCGGCCGAGGTCGTCGGCCGCGCGGTAAACGCGGCCTGGCAAACTCAAACGGAACTCGGTGTCGTAAGAGATGCTTTCAACGGCGGGATCGCCGGGATAGTTCGAGCGGAAGCCGTCCTCGACGACGGTTACCGTCTTCCAGTCCTGCGCCGGCGCGGGCACCGGCGCCGCGGCCATCAGGGCAACGAGAATCAGCGGAATCGACCTCATCGGCGTTCCTCCCCCATCGCACCGCTCGCGTGTCTTTTTCTCGATATTGCGAGCGTCTGGAGCGTAGCAAAACCGTGCGCGGCGCGGTACCCGGTCTGCCGTAGGCGCCTGCGTGAAATCCCCGTGCTAGATTAGCCGCGCCGTCCGGAAGCACCCACAGGGCCACGCGGGGGAATAACCACGATGTCTGTCGCAACAAGTGATCTTGGCGCCCGTCCCACCGACGCGCCTCGCATATGGCGCCGATACGCCGTGTGCTTTGCGCTCATCATGCTCGCCGTAAATCTGGTCGGCTTCTCGCGCACGTTCTACTTGCGGCCATTCTTCGACGTGCCGCCGATTACGGGATATCTGTATGCACATGCCGCCATCGGCACCGCCTGGTTCGGCCTCGTCCTAGCCCAAACGCTGCTCATCGCGAACCGCAACGTCGCGCTTCACCGGCGGCTCGGCTGGATCGGCGTCGCATTGGCGGTGACGATCATGGTCTCCGGGATGTACACGAGCGCGCACATGGTCCCGCGCAACGTGGCGCTGGGTTTGACGTCCGCGGCAGATATCCAGCTGTTTACCACCGTTACGGCCGCTGACAACGCGTCGTTCATCTATTTTCCGATACTCGTGGGGCTCGCAGTCTATTTTCGACGCCGGGCCGACGTGCACAAACGGCTCATGTTGATCGCGTCGCTCGCGCTTGTCGGGCCGGCGGCGGCTCGGATCGCGAGTTGGGATCCGCCGCTTTCAGCCATCGCCGTCGCAGTGCCCCTGTATGGTCTGCTCATATCGCTGTTCGTCTACGACATCGTCACGCGGCGGCGTCCGCACATCGCCACCGTCCTCGGCGTACTGTTCTACGTGGGGGTGAGCGCCGGCATGCAGATGAGCGGCATCGGCGCCGCGCTCGTCGAGCAGCGGATGCCGTGAGGCGCCGTACTGCTCGAGCGGTGAACCTCGAAGATCGCGGGCCTAGCGTCTTCACGTTCTTAGGCTGAGAATCGGCGACAAAGACGGCTCCCGACCCCGGAGGGGTCTTGGGCCGCGGCATAACAAATCGAGGGGGAGAACCACATGAGACGACAAGCAGGTTCGTGGCCGTCGGTGCTCGCCGGCCTGTACGCCGCGCTGATCGCGTCGGGCGCCGCGTTCGCGGCGGACTTACCGAGCGCGAAGCCGGAGAGCGTGGGCATGTCGACCGAGCGGCTCGGCCGGCTCGACGCCGTGATGCACGGCTGGGTGGACCAAGGCCGCATCGCGGGTGTGGTCACACTCGTCGCGCGGCGCGGCAAGGTGGTGCACGTCGACGCGTACGGCATGGCCGACGTCGAGCACAACGAGCCGATGACGAAGGACACCTACTTCCGCCTGTTTTCGATGACGAAGCCGGTCACGAGCGTCGCGCTCCTCACTCTTTATGAGGAAGGCAAATTCCAGCTCGACGATCCGCTCGCTCGTTACCTTCCCGAGTTCAAAGACATCAAGGTGTTCGCCGGCGTCGACAAGCAAGGCGCGCTGATCACAGAGGATGCCGTCCGCGCGCCGACACTCCACGACGTGTTCCGCCACACCGCGGGCTTCAGCTACGGTGCGGGGCCGGAGCCGGTGCAGAAGCTGCTCACGCCGAGCCCTTACGCTGAAGCCTCGCTCGAAGCGCTCGCCCATCGGCTTGCCAACGCCCCGCTGATCTATCAACCCGGCACGCGCTGGGTGTATTCGTTCTCGCACGACATTCAAGCGCGCCTCGTGGAGGTGCTCTCCGGGATGCCGTTCGACGAATACGTGCGCAAGCACATCTTCCAGCCGCTCGGGATGAACGAGGTCGTGTTCGGCCTGCCGCCGAAGCTCGCCGGTAAGTTCGCGAACACGTACAGCCCGAACGATGCCGGCAAGCTGATCGCGAGCGACACGCCCGAGAAAACGACCTACAACACGCCGCCGTTCGGGGGCACGAGCCTCGCGGGACCGGTGATGGACTACGCGCGCTTCGCGCAGATGCTCGTGAACTCTGGCGAGCTCGACGGTGCGCGTATCTTGAGCCCGAGAACGGTGGACCTCATGGCGACGAACCATTTGCCCGACGGCGTCGCGCGCGGCAGCGCGGGCGGCGGAGAAGCGTCGGGCGAAGGCTACGGCCTCGGCGTACGCGTGGTGATCGATCCGGCGAAAGCCGGCAACCTCACCTCAGCGGGAACGTTCGGCTGGTCCGGCGCCGCGGGCACTCACTTCTTCGTCGACCGCAAGGAACAGCTGACCGCTGTCTTCATGATCCAGCGCCAGGGGTCCGGCGCCCGCGGAATGTCGGACGAGTTCGAGACTTTGGTTTATCAGGCCATCGTCGACTGACGTCCGGGCGGCACGGAACAATGAAGTGCAACGCGGTCAATTCGCGCGCCGCATCTTGAGCGCCGCGCCGCCGAAGAAGCCGTCGACGCTGTCGAGATCGATGATCAGCGCAATGCCTTTGCGCTCCTTGTCGAGGTTGCGCTCGCCCTCGGGCGCCTGATCGTAGACTCGCCGCCGCGCGTCGGCGCTTTCGTCGATCCGCGCTCGGCCGCGAAACACCATGAAACCGCGGGCCGTCGGATCGAAATTGCCGTAGATCAAGCAAACCGCGGGATTCTTGCTCGTCGCGCTCAAAATCCGGCCCTGTGGATTGCGCACCCAGATCGCGAGCTGCGTGTCGCTGTACGCCTGCGTGCTGCCGCGGTAAGACAGCTGCGGCGCACCGTCCTCGTCGACGTAGCCGACGACGACCGCGCGGCCGCTCGCAAGCGCCGTATTGACCGCCGTCTTCATCTCCGGCGATAGCTTCAGCTCGGTCAAGGTAGGTGGCGTGCTCATTCGAACACCTCGCTGTGTTGTTATAGGAATCGAACCGTATCGGATCGCGCGCGAAGCGCGCCGGTCACTTGAAGCTGAAAATGTCTTCCGGCTCGGGCCTGCTCATGCCCTGCTCCCAATATTTCTCCCAGATCTGGGCCCACGGCCGGTCGTACATATCGAGCACGTCGTAGGAGATCGTGGCCGGCGGCGCGACCGGTGTCGCGCGTCCGTTTTGCGGGTAGATAGTCTGCAAACACTGCGTGAAGACGTAGGGGTCGCCCTCGTCGAGATCGCTGAGCTTCACGAAGTCGCGCACGATGCGGATCGGCTCGACGAGCGCCTCGGGATCGTAGAACACGGCCTCGTGGCGGAAACCCGCGAGCGTGCCGGTCGCGTCGCGGTTCGGCGTGTAGATCTCCACGGTCTGCATGCGGCTCGAGAATTCGAACGTGCCGTGCGACGCCCAGCCCTGGATGTTCGACGTCCAGGTGATGAGCGCGTCCTTGTCCCAGAAGCCGATTGTCTCGCCGTACCAACGCGGCACCTCGGCGGCGATGTACGGCACGACGCCGTCCATGTTGAATTTCCGGCCAAGGTGGATCTGCGTGACGTAGTTGCCCGACGAGGACGTCATGATCTGCACGATCTCCGGCGTCACCATGATCTGATGCACACCCGTGCCCGCGAAGTGGAAGCGGCGCATGAAGCCTTCAGGCCAGCAGTACATGCCCGGCCACTGCGCGGCGTTCGTGTTGCCCTCGTGATAGACCTGCTGAACCATGTGCATTTGGTAGTCGGGCGTGAGCAGCGAAAGGATCGTCGGGATCTGGTTCCAGAGCATGCCGTACCAGCTGTTGATCGCGAGGGCGATGTGCCGGTAGCGGCCGTTCCATTCGAGCGGCAGCGAGGCGCGTGTTTGCTTCGTCGGGCCTCCGTGCGCTTGCGTCTCCTCGAGCAGTGCGCCGTAGTGTTCCTCGGCCGTCTTGAACGGGTACGGGCTCACGATCGCCGCGCGCGGGTAATCGCGGTCGCAATGGCCCCACGCCGCCGTCTCCGGTCCGCCATGGATCGTGGTCACGCTGAAGTTGCTCGCGCCGCGCTGCTGATCGATGGCGAGCACGCTGTTGCAACGGAAGTAGCGCGGGTCGCTCCAGAGCGCGCGGTCCTTGTAGAAGTCTTTGCTCGTGAAGAGATCTACGGCCAACGGCGTCACACCGGGCGGTGCTGCGCCGTCGAACGCGGTGCCGACTTCGACGATCTTGCCGTCGACCTTGACCCGAAACGGGCCCACGATCGGGTACTCGGTGAGGTATTGGCCGAGCTGGGTGTTGGTGCCCAGCGGGTGCGGCAGCTCTTTCAAGAGCGGGGCGCCGCGGCCGACGCTGACCGCGGTCTGCGCTCCGGCCGACGACATGACGAACGCCGCGGCCGCCGCACAGGCCGCCTTGCACGAGAATCTCATAGGCATCCCCCACCTGGAGCCCGGATTCTAGCGGACTTCCGCGCCTATGGCCGGCTTGACGGGCTTCGAGCATCGCGTCGATCGAGGCGCGGCGGTACGAATAGGAGCTAGTGCCGGATCTGCGTGCTGACCTCTTCGCGCTCGCCGTCGGTACAACTTCCCCGCTCCGCGATGATCGCGGGGCGGTTGGTGAGCCGCAGCGTCCGCGGATTCATGACCCACGGCTCGACGAGCACTTCCGGGTCCTCGACCGTGACTTCGTAGAGCATGTCGTTCCCCTTCCGGGTGAGCTTCTCCACGACGCGCATCTGGTCGGAGTGGAACAAGCCGCCGCGCCCGAGCCACGTCTCATCGGTGAACCCGATGGAGTCGAGCACGAGCGTGTCGCCTTCCCAGCGGCCGACCGTGTAACCCATGAAGGTGTACTGAAGTGCTCGCTTCGGATCGTGCGGCTTGCCGTCGAGCGGGATCATGCGGAAGTCCGGATAGCCTCCACCGCCGTCGATTCCGCCTCTGTAGAACATCGTGATGTCGTCCGCGCTGTGGAAGATCCGCGAAGGCGGTCCATGCCGAGGGATTCCGAGCGGGAGGCAGGTCATGACCGGGTCGTCCCGGTTCGTCCACTGGTCGAGCTCGATCACTTTGTCCCAATACTCGGGCTTGTAAAGCGGCCGATTCGGATCGAGCCGCGAAGGCGCCATGAACACGAAGTCCGCGCTCTGATTGGTCCACTCCATGCAGCCCTTGATTTGGAACGGAGTACAGCGCCGGAACATTCCGCCGGGCACGCCGCGCTGACCGCCGCTGGCCGTCTGCCATGAGCCTGTGAGGTCGGGCTTGCCATCCGCCAGCCTGGGCGTCTCCGTCGTCGCCGGAGCGAATCCGCCGCCGCCGAACTGCGCTTGCGCCGACGTGACGGCGAAACAGAGGAAGAGACCCAAGGCCGCCTGGAGCCGCGCGCCGCTGACTTGCTGTTTCCCCATGAGCCGAACTCCCCTCTCTTCGAACCCACCGGCACCGTGCACCCGGCACCGATCAGAGTTGCATCAGTTTCTCGCCGCGCCCGCTGCCTGCACGCTCTTTGGAACCGGCATCACTACGTATACCTGGCCGATTTCGGTCAACGTCGTCTTCAGGTCGCGGACGACCTTGCCGTTGCGGCGCTCGACGATCGTGCCGGCATACAGGGCTTCGATCCTGTGCAGCGGGTTGTTGAAGTCCTGGAAATCGCCGTAGACGAACTCCGTCGTGTTCGATGCCGTGCTTCACCACGACGCGTTCCGGCAAGAACGTCTCGTCGAGCGTGGCCGTCGCCGTGGCTCCAGGGACTCCCGGGATCGGAAACGTGAGGATCGGCGTATTTCCCTTCCCATACCAGCGTCGTCGACCCTTTCACTCCGGCCGCGGCCTGTCTGTCGAGCAGAGCGGCCGGGTTCTCGGCGAACGACTGCGACGAGCGGCACGCCCGCCGCGGCGGCGATCGCGGCCTTCGCCGCGCCGTGGGGGCTGGCCCACAGACGGATCATTCGCTCTTCGAGCGCAGCTTTCCGCGGCGTCGCCTTACCCTCGCCGGCGACGAGCTCCGCGCCCGGAATGTCCTCGTCCCAGGCGTACTGCCCGCTCAGCGTTTCGACGTTCGAGTACGTCTGGCCGTTCGAGCGCTTGCACTCGATCTGCGTGCGAAGTCCCGGCGTCTGGTAGTTGGCTTGCGTGCGAAACTTCGTCAGCGCGCACGGCTGCCCGTCCACTTGAACCGTGCCTTCTGCGTGGTAGTCGAGCGTGCCCACGAGCTCCGGCTCGGCTTGACCCCGCAGCATCCCCGTGTGCCACGTCCAGTTGTAGAGGACCGCCTTCAGGTCCTTGGCCCCGGGCTCGGGCGTGTACGGTGGCGGCCCGCCTCCGAAGCCCTGCGCGCCGGCCGGCAGCGCGCCGCTCATCGCGACGACGGCAGCGAACGCGCCCGCCGCGACGGATCGTCGAAAAGACATCACTCTCCCCCCTCGGCGCACCGGCTCAGTCCGTGCCGTCTCCCTGGAACAATTTGAACTCCTTGTCGCCGAGCTCGAGCTTCCTGATGAATCCCGCCGGGTTCCCGTTCCTCGCTGGAAGTGCGGTGATCTTGAGGACTTCGCCAGGCTTGATCGACGTCTTGTTGAGGCCGGTCTGGGTCAGCACTTGGATCGAGGCGGTGGTGAGCACCCACTCCGTGGTCGTGCCATCCGGATTTTGAACCGCGAGATGGAGATTCGAGTGTGGATTCGTGAAGTTCAATTTCAGGAGCGTGCCCTGCAGGACGATCTCCTTGTTCAGGTCGTACGCACTCGCCACGGCGTGATGCGCCTGCAGCTCGGCGCCGAACATCAAGAAGCCGCCGAGTGCGACCAACCGAACAGCCCATTTGTTCATTGCTAATCCCCTGTTGAGGTTGCGCGGGTGATCCTAGCCTATTTCACATTGGCGTCCGATCGATAGACCGTGCGGGCTTGCTCGACCAGCGGGGCGGGCATCACCGTCGCGCGGATCTTGACCGGCACGTGTTGCTCCACCTGCACTTTGGAGGATGGCTTGTCTTCACCCCAGACGAGCGTCACTTCGGTGCCCGGCTTGGCGAACTCGGCGTCGATCGTGCCGAGCGACAGGATCGCCCGTTCGTTGGCGGAGTAGCCCGTCCAAGTCGAAATTCCGACGACCTTGCCGTTCGCCTCGATTCGGTCGGCGTGGAAGGTGTCGTAGAGGGCCATCGGCAGATTGATGAACTTCGCGCCCGGGCCTTTGTGGAATATCGAGCCGTACGCGGCGGCGCAGTCGTCGCCGTTCCACACGAAAGTCACCTTCTTGCGCCGCCCGGTCGCGCCCTTGGCGACCATTTTCTCCAGAGCCTCGCGGCCGATGAAGTCGTGATCGAAGCCGATGATGCGGCCGTAGTCGAGCTCGTAAGGCGTGAAGTAATAGTCCTCGATGTTGTCCGAGTGGAAGCTGCCGCCCAGAGGTGCGGTCGTCTCATACGCGTTCTCGGTCAGCCATTCGCGATAGGGCTTCAGCTTCTCGCCCGAGTAGATCGCGGGCAGCGGACGCGGCAGCCAACCCGATTCGAGCGCGTTGGTGTGGTAGGCGCGGCCGCCGACCTGAACCATGCCGTGCTTCTCGCCGGCCGCGACCAGCGCCGCATGAATGGCGTCGTTGTCCGCCCACGGACCCCAGATCTCGAGGCCGGGCTCGGCCGCCATGCCGTGGCGCAGCGCACGCACGTCCTTGCCGGCGATCTTCAAGCGAGTCATGTGGAAGAAGCGCACCTTCGGCGGCTCCTGCCCCGTCGCCTCGCGGATCACGTCCATCGCGCCGGGACCCTGGATTTGGTAGCGGTACAGCTTGGGATCGCCCTTGCGGTACCAGGAGTTGTCGTCGCGCCAGACCCGCACGTCGTAGCCGCCGGTGACGGCGTTGTAGTGCAGCCAGTTGATCGACGGCGGGATGCCGACGGCCTGATATTCGTCCTCCTCGAGGTGAAAGAGGATGTTGTCGCCGATGACGTAGCCATCGTGGTTCACCGCCACGAACTGCTTGGCCATGTCGACCGGAAAATTCGCAACGCTGTTGACGGCGAGCTTGCTGATCAGCTTGAGCGCATCGGGACCCTTGATGTTGAGGTCCGCCATGTGGTGCGACTGATCGAACAACACCGCGGTGCGGCGCCAGGCCATCTGCTCGTCACGCCAATTCGTGAATTCCTGCACCACGCGCGGCACGACGGCGGGAGGAGTCTTCGATTCCCACAGCAGCTTGACCGGGCTGCCGGCCTTCCGGATCGCTTCTTCTAGATTCTTTACCATGCTCGTTTACTCCAAATTTTTCCGGATACCGCAGAGCCGCGATTGGCGGCTACTCTCGAACGACTCGACCCTCATGCGACGCAGCGGATGGGCCGCTTACTCCGCTGGATGGAATCTCGGGGGGCAATCTTAACTGCTGGTACGGACAAAAGGCTGAATTGGGGGGCCAGGCTGGACTCCCGGGAGAAGCAGCCGTGATATGTTTGCGTGTAAGTCCACGCACCTCCGGAGGACGGCCGATGGCGACACGAACCTCGCTGATCTGCTTGCTGCTGGCTACTGGGGCGATCATCGCGCCGCCGACGTCGGCGCACCATTCGTTCGGCGCGGAATACGACGTCAACCGACCGATCACGCTGACCGGCGTTGTCACGAAGATCGAGTGGACCAACCCGCACACCCACATCTACCTCGACGTCAAGGATGACCGCGGCACCGCCGTCAACTGGCAGCTCGAGGGCTATCCGCCGACCGCGCTGCACAGGATGGGATGGAAACGCGACCTCACGATGAAGGTCGGCGACACGATCACGGTCTCCGGCTGGCGCGCACGTGACGGCGGCCCGTGGGGACATTCGCGCGAGATCACGTTGCCGAGCGGCGAGAAGATGATGTTTGGTCCACCGGCCGGCACGGGGGACGGCGGCGCCACTCCGGCCGTCGACGTCCGATGACGCGCGCGTCGTTCGCCGCTGCCCTCGTCGCCGCGGGTTGCGCGGCGACGGCCGCGGCGCAGGCGCCGCACGCCGGCGACGCCGCAGACGTGCCGCGAACGAGCGACGGGAAGCCTGACCTCACCGGCGTTTGGCAAGGCGGCAGCACGCGACCCGGCGCCTGGGAAGAAGCCAACACGGGTTTGGGCGTCGGCGGCACTGGACGCGACCCGACGGCACCGGTGGCAGCCTCGTCGGCCGATCGACCGGCCGGGCGCGAGGGCGCGCCGTACCAGGACTGGGCAGCAAAGAAAGTGCTCGAGGCCTTCGAGCGCAGAGGCATCGACGATCCGACCGGCCGTTGCCTCCCGGCCGGCATACCGCGCAGCGTGATGCTCGGTCTATTCCCGCAGCAGTTCGTGCAAACGACGACGCAGGTCGTGATCCTCTACGAGTACCAGAACGCGTTTCGCGTGATTCCATTCGCCGCTCGCCATTCCGAGGATCTTCTGCCGAGCTACATGGGCGACTCGGTCGCACATTGGGACGGCGACACGCTGGTCGTCGACGTGACCGGCTTCAACGAAATTACGTGGCTCGCGGGGACGGGCACGTTCCATTCGGACGCGCTGCACGTCGTCGAACGCTACACGCGCGTCAGCAAGGACCGGATCGACTACGAGGTCACGATGGAAGACCCGAACGTGCTGACCAAACCCTGGAAGCTGCAGTCGAGCCTGATGCTGCGCGAAGGCACCCGGCTGCAGGAGTACATCTGCGCCGAGAACAACGTCGATCCGGATCGCTACGAGAAGCTGCTCGAGAGCGGCGTCGACTTTACGAGGCATTGACAAAGGAATCCGACGACTCGGCGCGCGCGACGACCGAACTGCCTGCGGCGCGTCTGACGCTAGCGAGGTAGGGCGGCTGACCGCGAATGGGTTTGGGAAGCGACGGATGCTTGAGCTGCTGTCGTCGTTCCGCCGTTCTTACCGAAACTCCCCGCCGCCGCTTTGCGAGCAGCTGCACCTCAGCGTGGTAATGTGGTCCTCGCAAATCATGGTGCGCGCCCCGCACGTGTAGTCGTCAAGTCTCCAGCGATTCTTCGGTAGTTCGATCTCTTCGGCTGTCCCCAGCAGGATCCTGTCAGAGTACGAAGGCATTCCTTCGCCGAACAGTGAGCACCCAGCGCAAAGCGAGCACCACAACAACGACGCGCCCAATCGCGTAGCGAGCGTTCGTTCGATCCGTTTATCACGCCAATCGGTCGCGAGTGCATTTGTCGAGCCGATCGTCACTGCGCTGTTTCGTTGCGAGTCCACGGCTGTCTCCTTTCTTGGTTTCTCTCTAAGGCGGGAGTACAGTGCCGGTGAACCCTCTGAAGAGGCTTTGTTCAAGCCTTGAAACGTGCTGAATTACGTTGAAGACACGTCGTGAAGGATTCTGGCGGGCGACCAACGTACGTCTTTGAGGGCTTCCATGTGGACGCCCAGCACCGGGTGCTATCGCGCGCCGACGGCGAAACGATTCCGCTGAAGCCGAAGGTGTTCGACACCTTGCTCTACTTCGTCGAACACCCGGGCGAGCTAGCCGACAAGCGAGCTCTGCTCGAAGCAATTTGGCCGACGGTCGTCGTCGAAGAGAACAACCTGAACCAGGCTGTCTCGACGCTGCGGCGGGTGTTGGGCGAGCTTCCCGGGGAACACCGCTTCATCGTGACCGAGCCCGGGCGCGGGTACCGGTTCGTTGCAACGGTCACGCCGCTCCACGAGCAGCCCGCACTTTCCGAACACTTGCCGCCGAAGGAAAACATCGCGGCGAGCACGAGCCGGAAGCTGAACTACGCTCTAGTGGTTTTCGCAGCGGCTGTCGCCATCGCGGCCGGCGCTTTCTGGGCCTCGAGCCGCGACGACAACCCCGAGTGGGCGCGCGACGAAGTCATTCGGCAGATCGAGCAACGTATCGACGCGGGCGACTGGGAAGGAGCGTACTCGCTCGCGAAGCAGGTACGGCAAAGACTTCCCCGAGGATCCGGATCTCGCCGCGCTTTGGCCGCAGTTCTCGCGCACTGTCGCGATTACCTCCGACCCGCCCGGCGCCCGCGTCTTCCGCAAGCCCTACGAAGGGACGGCCGATGAATGGGAGGAATTGGGCATCGCGCCGCTCGACGCAGCTCGAGTTCCGATGGGGCTGTCGCGCTTTCGGCTCGAACGCGAAGGCTACCGTCCGCTGCTACGGCTCGAATTCGTGTTTTGGGAGACCGCGGGCTACAGCGAACAGCCGCAGCGATTCCCACCGTTCAAGCTCGACACGCGTGAGAGCTTAGCCGACGACAAAGTGCGCGTTCCGGGATGGCAACAGGAAGTTCAGGGTGCTCCAGCACAGTTCGCGGATTTCTTCTTGAACCGCTACGAGGTCACGAATCGCGAATACAAGGACTTCGTCGATGCCGGCGGGTACAGCCGGCAGGAGTACTGGCAACAGCCTATCGTCAACGACGGGCAAGCGATCTCTTGGGCGGACGCGATCGCGCTCTTCACGGATAAGACCGGGCGGCCCGGCCCCGCCGCCTGGGAAGCCGGAGACTACCCCGAAGGAAAAGACGACTATCCGGTCCAGGGCGTGAGTTGGTATGAGGCGATGGCCTACGCGCAGTTCCGCGGAGAAGAGCTCCCGACCGTTTATCATTGGCGCCGCGCGGCGTTTCCGCAGGAAATAGCGGGCTTCCTGGTGCCCGCGAGCAACGTCGGAAGCGACGGGCCCGCTCGCGTCGGACAATTCGACGGTATGGGCTGGGACGGCACCTACGATATGGTAGGCAACGTCCGCGAATGGACCTTCAATGCGTTCGGCGGCGGACGTGTGATCCTCGGCGGCGGCTGGAACGATCCGTCGCATATCGTCGCGGTCAATTTCTACGCGCAGCCGCCGCTCGATCGGTCGCAGACGAACGGTTTCCGGCTTGCGATTACCGCACGATGAGCCGGAAGTCATCGAGGCCGCGCGCGAAGAACTGCACGTCTCGACGCCGCCGGACTATCGGATTGCCCAAACGATTTCCGATGAGGCATTGGAGATCTACAAAGGGATCTACGCGTATGATCCGGCGCCGTTGGAAGCGCGGATCGAGGCCAGCATCGAAACGCGCAGCTGGACTCGTGAGCGCATCACGTTCACGGCGCCCTATGACGATGAACGGATGACGCTCTATCTCTACTTACCGCGTAGAGGGTCACCACCCTATCAAACCGTCGTCTTTGTTCCGAATGCCAACGCCTGGACCCTGCCGTTCGATCAATTTCAGTTCGCCGCCGACTTCATCGTCAGAGACGGTCGTGCGGTCGCTTTCCCGATCCTGAAAGGAAGCTTCGAGCGGCGCGACGAGATCGGTATCGGCTGGGAGCAATGGCACACGCAGAAGGGTCGCGATCGCATCATCCAGATGATGCAGGATCTCAGCCGCTCGCTCGATTATCTCGAAACGCGGCGAGACATCGACGCGACCGCGTTCGCCTATTTCTCCACGAGTCTCGGCGGAACGCTTCGCACCGATCACTCTCGTGCTCGAGCCGCGCTGGCGTGCCGCGGCCTTCGCCGTCGGCGGCTGGTCGGTGAGAAATTGGAAGTTTCGCCCGGAGGTCGACCCGGGAATGTACTTGTCGAGAGTGGACGTCCCCGTGCTCATGATGAACGGCGCCCTGGACAGCATCGTACCGCTCGAAACCCACGCACGGCCGTTCTTCGATCGGCTCGGCACCACGGACAAGAAATTCGTCATTGAGCCAGCCGCTCATTTCGTGTCGCCGACGACGCTATATCGCGAGACCCTCGACTGGCTCGACGCGCACCTTGGGCCCGCGACGAAGTAGAGTCTGACGCTAGCGCACGATCCCGTCTAAGCCGCGACCTCCTTCCAACGGAACAGCCGGATCGCGAGCGACAGGCCAACCGCGAGCCAGACGACGAGCCCGAGCACGGTCGGGAGCTGCTCGGCCAGCGAAAGCCCATTGACGATGATTTCGCGCAAGCCCGAGACGACGAAGGTCAGCGGCAGCACGCTCGCGAACGGTTGCAAGACCGCGGGCATCGAGTCGACCGAGAAGAAGACGCCCGAGAGAAATATCTGCGGCAGCGTGATCAGGTTGCCGAGCAGCATGATGGCCTGCTGCGTCTTCGCGATGCTACCCATGCAAAACCCGAGACTCAGAAAGATCGCGGAGCCCACGAAGATCACCATGAACAGCTCGAGCAGGTTGCCGACGACGGGCACCTTGAGCAGCACGACGGCAACGGCCAGCAGGAAGGCCACTTGAAGGACCGTGATGACGAGCCGGGCGAGCACGATGCCGGTGATGAAATCGCGCGGCCGGATCGGCGTCACGAACAATCGCTTCAGAATCCCCTTTCGCCGGTACTCGACGATGTTGTAGCCGCTTCCCGCGACGCTGATCTGCATGATCGTGAGCGCGAGTAGTCCGGGGATGAGGAAGTCGATGTAACGCTGCGAGCGTGCTTTGACGTCGACGACGGTCAACGGGAACAGGGGCTCGATGCCGCGCACCTTGCGCTCGATATCGAGCAGCGTCTGCTCGACCAACGGCTTGAGCATCGCGGTCTGACGCGCCTGGGCTGCATCGACGAGCAACGTCACCTCATCCGCTTCAGCGTCGGCGCGGAACTGAAGCGGCAAGACCAACACGAACGACAGATCGCCCTCGACGACTTTGGCTTTGAGCGTATCTTCGTCGCCAACCGTAACATCGAAGAGCGGATTGGCTCTGAGCGCCGTGATGAACTCGCCACTGAAGGCGCTGGCGGCACCGTCGACGACACCGATTTTCATCGGATCCTCACGGCCCGTGTTGATGAATCCGAAGATCGCCATGAACGTGATCGGAAAGAACAGCGTGAAGAAAATCGACTGACGATCCCTCGAGAAGATCTTCAGAAACGTCCCGGCCATGACCCATGACGATCCCATACGTTACTCCCTCAGGACGTGGCCGGTGAGCGTCAAGAACACGTCCTCGAGGTTGCCCGACGTGCGTTGGGCGGGCGGCTCGGGCGCGTACTGCATGATCAGATTCCGCGGCGAGCCTTCGGCGATGATCTTGCCGTGATCCATGATCGCGATGCGCCCGCAAAGGTGCTCGGCTTCCTCCATGTTGTGCGTGGTCATTACGATCGTCATTCCCGATCCGTTCAGGCCCTCGACGAGCTTCCACAGATTTCGTTTCGCCTGCGGGTCGAGCCCCGTCGTCGGCTCGTCCAAGAACAGCACCGTGGGCTCGTTGACGAGTGCGCTCGCGATCGAGAAGCGCTGCTTTTGTCCGCCCGACAGCGACGCGGGCTTGGCATCCGCCTTGTCCTCGAGCTGCACGCGTCGAAGGAGCTCCATCGGATCGTTGTCGCGGTGGAACAAGCGGCTAAAGAGCCCGAGCAAGTCCCGCAGAGTCAGGTGATCGAAATACTCGTTCGCCTGCAGCTGCACGCCGATGATCTCCTTGACCTTGTGCGGCTCGGCCTTGACGTCGATGCCGGCGATCGAGGCCTCGCCGCCGTCGATGTCCGTGAGACCTTCGAGCATCTCGAGCGTCGTCGTCTTGCCGGCGCCGTTCGGGCCCAGAATTCCGAAAACTTCGCCGGGTTCGATCGCGAGCGAGACGCCGTCGACCGCGACAAATTGCTCGTTCTTGCTGCCCGGCTTCGGGTAGCGCTTGACGAGCTGGTCGGCTTTGACTATCGCCACGGGCACGGACCTCTCTCTATCTTTTGAAACCGGCTGTCACCGAGCGACGCTAGATTAGCCGATGCGTGCCGCCGGGGCCCGCTTTGCGTGGCGAAAGGGTTTAGAGTCTGCCCTCGGAACGGAGATCGGAAGAGAGTGAAAGACAAAGTCTGCGTCATCACGGGCGGAACGGATGGAATCGGCAAGGCAGCGGCGTATGGTCTCGCGGTTCAAGGAGCGCGACTGCTCGTTCACGGGCGCGATCCGGACAAAGGAGCGCGGGCGGTCGCAGACCTCAAAGCACGTACCGGGAATTCCGCGATCGAATTCCTGCAAGCGGATTTCAGCTCGCTTGCCGATGTGCGGCGACTCGCCTCGGCAGTCTTGGAGCACACGCCGCGTATCGATGTGCTCGTCAATAACGCCGGTGGCGTCTTCGGTAAGCGGACATTGTCGAAAGACGGGTATGAGATGACCTTCGCGGTCAATCACCTTGCCCCTTTCCTGCTCACACACCTGCTCGTCGACACATTGAAGCGTGGAGGACCGTCGCGCATCGTCACGACGGCCTCGCATGCGCATCGAGGAGCCAAGATTTCGTTCGATGATCTACAGGCTACGCGCAAGTACTCGCCGATGGGCGCCTACGGCGCCTCGAAGCTGGCGAACATTCTCTTCACGCGCGCCCTCGCGAAGCGCCTCCAAGGCACCGAAGTAACCGCGACGTGCCTGCATCCCGGGTTCGTCCGAACGAATTTTGGACGCAACGTCGACATGCCGCCCTTGCTCAAACAGATCTTCGCGGTAATCGCGCGTTTCGCGCGCTCTCCGGAAAAAGGTGCCGAGACCGTGATCTATCTCGCAAGCTCGCCGCAGGTTCAAGGCGCATCCGGCGGCTACTACTTCGATTGCACACTAACGCCGCCCACGTCCGCCGCCCAAGACGACGACGCGGCGGAGCACCTCTGGCAAGTGAGCGAGCGCCTAGTCGGGATTGCCCAAGAAGACGCCGTTTGACCAGGGCGTCATTGCGAGCCCGGAGGACGCGAGCCGCGACCAAAGCCGTCGGCTAGTTTCTTCACTCGCGGCGGGGGCTCTGCGGCGGATTTGGTCGCATCGGAGGATCGCGATCGAGGCGGAACTGGTCGTCGACGACCGGATTCACTCCATCGATGTAGCTCGCGACGGGTCTTACCACGAGCTCGCCAGTTTCGCTGACGTCGATCTTGTAGCCAGTCCCCACGTCGCGGCAGCGAGCCATCCAGACGTCCACATCAGTCTGCTGCGCGGCTACGACGGCATCGCAAACAAAGCCCGCGTCGCGGATCGCCACGAGGAAACTCGTATTCCGAAACGTCTCCGACATCTCTGCCAGGCCACCTAACCGGCGCTCCTGCGGCAGCGGCTGATCGTTCTCGGGCGACCAGGGCTCGGTAGCGCTTTCAAGCGGTGCTTGGGCGTCTTGCAACGCCTCCGTCATTGGCGCACTGAAAGACTGACTTCGCCGCAACTCCTGCCATTGCTGCTCTTGTTCTTCACGGGCGCGCGCGAGCGCTGCGTCCCGGACCGCGTCTTGGAACGACGGTGCGCTCGCTTCCGTCGGCTCGGGAGCGAATTCAGTTGCGTCCTGCACCTTCGTTTCCGTGCCGGGCGAAGTAGTCGTACCTGGCCGTTGAGTCCGCTGGAGCGCGAGCGCTATCGCAAGGCCCAGCACTGCAACCAGGGCGACCATGGACAGAGTCCTAGCCTTCACATCTTGGCCCGCACTTTATTTGTTGCCGTCCGCTGCAACCGGGTGTGACTCGACGAGCGGTATGAATCGCGGTGGACGGTACCGCTCCCGTGGGTTTGGGAACTCAGGTTCCAGACCGTCATTGGTAAAGGTCACGAAGCTGATGTGTGCACCCGTCGCCGGGTCGAAGGTTCCTCCTGTACCGGCTGACACTACGTTCCATCCTTTCGTGTGTAGCGGAAAGAGCTCGTCATTTCCCAGCTGGCTCGACTCATCGCCGGTCGGGGTGAAAACGGCTACACAAGTGTGTCGGGTGCAATGGACCTCGAGAGACGGAAACGTCTTGCCAGGAAGACTCGAGAGATACTCGAAGAGAAGCGACTCGATGTTGTCCGGCCACTTTCCAGGTTGTTGAGCCACGGCCGTTGTCGAAGCCAAGGCCGAGATCAGGAGCAGGACTTGCATGAAAACAGAAACCCGTTTCACTGGCATTGGGCGGCCCTCGTTCAGAGCTGCGTGGTCAACCCATCACGTTCCTGTTCAGCTGCGGCGCACCCATTATCCTTCTATTAGTGCGATTGGGAACACCTGACGCCGCAGTCCAGCGACCTAGCCGGGCGCGGCAGATCGTCGAGCGCCAAGGCGTGATAGTCTCCCCCGCGTCCTCAGGAGCACACATGGCCACCGAACCGCGCGCGCTGACCGTCAACGATCTGATTGATGAACGGCCACTGAGCCGTTTTCAGCTCACCACCATTCTGCTCTGCGGCTTGATACTGCTGCTCGACGGCTTCGACACGCAGGCGATGGGATTCCTGGTGCCGCCCATCGCGGAGGAGCTCGGCATTCCGCTCAGCGCGTTCGGCCCGGTGCTCTCGGCCGGCCTGTTCGGTCTGATGGTCGGCGCCATGGCGTCCGGCCCGATCGCGGATCGCTGGGGACGCAAGTGGGCCATCATCGTCTCGTCGCTCGCCTTCGGCGCCTTCTCGCTGCTGACGGCGCGCGCCGATACGCTGAACGAGCTGATCTTGCTCCGGTTCCTCACCGGTCTCGGATTGGGCGGCGCGATGCCGAACGTCGTGTCGCTCTCGTCCGAATACGCGCCGAAGCGGCTACAGCCGATCCTGGTGGCTACCATCTTCGCGGGCATGGGTGGCGGCGCCGTGCTCGCTAGTTTTGTCGGCGGCGCACTGATTCCCATCTGGGGCTGGCGCTCGGTGTTCGTCGTCGGCGGCGTCCTGCCAATCGTTCTCGCTGTCATCCTCATCAGAACGCTGCCCGAGTCGCTGCGCTTCCTTGCGCTGAAAGGCGCGGCCCGTCACCGCATCGCGGCGATCGTCCTCCGGATTGCGCCGGACGCCGCCGATGCGCCGCTCGCACCGCCGCCGGCCTCCGACGCCCGAGAGGGCCTCGCGATCAAGCACTTGTTCACCGAAGGGCGCGCGACGGGCACGCTGATGCTTTGGGTTCCGTTCTTCATGAACCTGCTGATCCTCTACTTCATCCTGAGCTGGCTCCCGAGCCTGCTGCGCCAGGCGGGAATGCCGGTGACGGCGGGGATCACGGCGGTCGCCGCGTTCAGCTTCGGCGGCATCCTCGGCTCGTTCGTCCAGGGCCCGCTCATGAAGATGATGGGCGTGTTCGCCGCGATGGTCACCGAATTCGTCGCGTCGCTCGCGCTGATCGGCGTAGCGTCGGTGATCTTCGCGAACTTCCAGCTGATGATGATCGTCACGTTCATCCTCGGGATCACCGTGCAAGGCGCGCAGGCCGGGCTGAACGTGCTGGCGGCGACGTACTACCCGACGGCGGTGCGTTCGACAGGCGTTGGTTGGTCGTTAGGGATAGGGCGTATTGGATCGATCGTCGGACCGCTCATCGGCGGAGCGATGCTCACGATGCAGTGGACGCCGCAGCAAATCTTCCAGGCGGGCGCGATACCGGCGTTCATCGCAGCGGCCACAGTGATTGTCAGCAGCCAGCTGATGGGGCGCAGGAGCCCTTATCGTCCGGAGACGACGACGGCGCCGCCGCTAGCACACTGACAGTGTCCGCGGGACGGTACCGTCACCGATCGCGACACTCTTGGGCGCAGACGCCGACTGAAGGTAAGCGCTACTCCGCCGGCTCGATGCGGTAGACCACGCCGCTCGTCGCGTCGCTCGGATCGGGCGCGCCGCCGAGCGTGCGCTTCTCGGTCAGCGCATAGACGTAGCCGTCCGGCCCCTGCACCACGTGACGCCAACGCCGGCCGAGCGACATGAACAGCGAATCGCGCCGCTCGGTTTGCGGCATCGGTTGATCGAACGCCACGCGCAGCAGTGCTTGACCGTTCAGCGCACCGACCAAGAGGTGCCCCTTCCACGGTGCGAGCTTGTCACCCGTGTACCACATGAGCGTCGACGGGCTGATCGAGGGCATCCAGAACATCACGGGCATTTCCATGCCGGGCCGGTACCAGTGGTCCTCGTTGAGCTCTGTTTTGTTGTAGTTCTTGCCGAGCGACACGAGCGGCCAACCGTAGTTCATCCCGGCGTGCAGCACATTGATCTCGTCGCCGCCCATCGGCGCGATCTCGGTGGTCCACAGCTCGCCCGTCTCGGGATGCCACGCGAAATCCGTCACGTTGCGCTGACCGTACGTGAAGATCTCGGGATTCGCCCGCTTGCGCCCGACGAACGGGTTGTCGGACGGCATGCCGCCGTCGTCGCGGATGCGCAAGACCTTGCCGATGTCGTTGTCGAGGTCCTGCGCGAGCAGCGGCTCGCCGCCGCCGTTCTTCCCGTCGTGCTCGAAGTGATCGTTCACCGTCATGTAGATCATGCCGTCGGGCCCGAAGCCCGCGCGGCCGGCCATCGGCCCGCCCGGAATCCAGGCGTCGGCCTCGAAGATCTCCTGTACATCGAGAAGCGACGTGTCCTCGAGCCGCGCGCGTGCGAGCGCGCGCGTCGACATCCCGTCCGGGCCCTTCTTGACGTAGTACAGATACACGAAGTGGTTCGCCGCGAACTGCGGGTGCACGACGATCGACCACAACGCGCCGGCATCGATGCCTGGCGTTGGCCAACCCGTAAGCGGTGCCGGCGCGAGTATGCTGTCACGCACGATCCGTACGCGGCCCGGTTTCGTTTGAACCGATTGATTGCCGGCCGCGGGATCTCCGGCCGGGGCCGCAAGTTCGGTGATGAGGAGGTCGCCGTTCGGCGTGAACGCGATGTGGCGCGGACTCCTCAAGCCTTCGGCGAGCGGAACGAGCCGAACGCGGAACAGCTCGCCTGGTGGGCACTGGCCTTGAGGCTGGCCGTTCGGCGAGCACGGTCCCGGCACCCACGTGTCGAACACGAGCGGATCGGCTGCCGGGGGTGGTGAGAGCCGCGGCGCCGGGCTCGCAGCCGCATCGGGCGGCGCGCTCGGCATGCAGCCTTGCGCGAGAGCGAGCAATAAGGGCAACGCCGATAGGCGGAGCGTAAAGCCGTTCATGATTCCCCCGTCGCCGCGACGCCGCGGCGCGTCCAAGCAGATCAGTTGCTAGGTGGCGCTCCGGTGCCCGGCGAAGTAATGAACAGCCTCTTTCCATCGGGCAAGGTCACGTCGCGGCCGTTCGCGGCATTCGAGCCATTGCGATGCCGGTAGCCAAAGACCACGACTTCGGTGCCAGCCGGTATCGAATCGCGCGTCATGCCGCGGCGCACGAGCGTGTTCGGGCTGCCGGCTTCGATCATCCAGCTCTCGACCGTGCCGTCGTCGCGCTTGACGTCCAGGTGGATAAACGCGTGCGGATTGATCCATTCGACACGCGTGATCGTTCCCCGGAGCGTGATCGGTTGATTCGCATCGAACTCGGCGGAGAAGGCGTGGTGGGCGTGAGACGCCGGCGCCGCCAACGTCAGCGAGACGCCGACGAACACGATGCCGAGAACAGACTTCGCTGCATATTTGATGTTCACTTCTTCCCCTCCGCCGCCCGCCGCTCCTCTTCGCGCACTGCCGACAGGAGCCCTCTCAATCCGTAATTGCCTTCGTGGCACGCGTACTCGACGAGCTCACCGCTCTGCGGATGCATGAACAGCTCCACGGTCCACGGCGCAGTGAACACGGGGTCGTGCACGGTCGCTCGATAGCGGATCTGGTCGGGTGCCGTGCGCGTGAACCGCTCGACGACTCGAAACTCGTTGCTCATCACCGAGTCGAGCATTTGGACGCCGTAAAAGTGCCGGTGCGGCTTCTGATTCGTCGTCTCGACAACGAGCGTGTCGCCTTCCCACCGGCCGCGCGAATCGCCGGTCCACTGCTGCACGCGCGCCGGCAAGTGCGGACGGCCGTCCACAGGGATGATCCGCACCTCGTGATTGATCTCCGTCATGATCGTGACGTAGTCGGGCGTCTGGACGATGTAGTAATTGTTGTTGTACGGCTCGGGCAGCATCGGCGCGGCGCCGCCGCCGAAGACGATGCATCGCTCCGTCAAATAGCGATCTTCGGGAGTGTCGGCCGGATGCGCCTTGGCGCGGGCGAGGTTGCTCTCGTGCTCGCGCTGCGCCTCCGCCGTGAACGGCGGAACGCGGCCGTTCGCGGGCTCCACGATCAGCGAAGTACGCCGCGTCGGCACGATGTCGTTGCCGCGGTCCATCCACGCATCGTTGTAGGATCCGACGTTGCCCTTCTCCTTGTCCGCTTCGATGTTCTCGTCGCCGCTCGAGGCCGCGAGCCGCTGCTGGACGTAGGCCTTGGCTTCCTTGGCGGTGAAGAACTCCTTGTCTTTGAGGTCGGCCGGGCGTTGCAGCGGCGTCAGCGTCGCATTCGACCAGGTGCCCTGAAGATCCGGGTCGCCCCACGGGGTGCGCAAACCTTGCGCACTGGCAACCGAGCAAACGAGCGCCAAAGGCAGCGCGCCCAAAAAGTACGGGTTCCTTCTCATGTCTCGCTCCTTGTCACTTCTGCGGCCGCTTGTAAACGTCACCGTAAAGCAGCTCTTCGGTGAACGGCACGCACTTGAACTCCATCAGTTGGTCGGCCTTATCCGGATTCCGGCTCAGTCGGAAGTGCATCGACCACGGACGGGAGAACGTCTGCGGATCTTCGAGCGTCGCCGAGTACTCGATCGCGTCGGGACCGGCGAAAGTGTAACGCTCCACGACATGCAGCGCCGGACCCGCATGATTGCCCGCCCGGTCGAGCCACGCGAGCCCGTTGAATCCGCTGACGTCGACGACGAGCGTGTCGCCCTCCCAATGCGCGTTCGAGACGCCCATCCAGCTGTCGATCGCCGAGGGTTGCGGCTTGCCGAGGTTGACGATGCGTGCCGCGCCTGCGAATTGATAAGCGAGGAGCAGGCCTTTGTCCGAGTGAAAGATCTGCAGCGGGTAAGGCATGTAATTCGCGCGCGGCACGCCGGGCATGAAGCACTTGACCTCGGGGTCTTCCTTCCAGCGATTCTCGTAGTTCTTCCGTTGCTGCTCGGCGGCGGCCGGTAGGTACGGAATCTCGTCGCCGTCGACGATGCCGTATCCGGGCGGAGTCGCGAGCAACGCGCCGTACTCGGGTGGGCCCGCACTTGCACCGTGGGTCAAGATGTTCCAGTTCGCGGTCGTCAGCGCCTGCCACATGCCGCTGAAATTCGGCTTGCCGTTCGCAAGCCGCGGAAGATCGGCCGAACGCGAGCTTTGCGCGTACGCGTTCGCGGCAAACAAACCGCAAAGGGCGAGTAGTACGAATGTCGATCGCATCGTCGGTGCTCTCAGTCGTGTGCTGGCTCGATCCTCAGGATCGAGCCGTTCGGTGTGAGGTTCGCGCTGCCCGGCCCGGACTGCTGGTCCCGTTCGACCGCGAGATAGAGGTAGCCGTCCGGTCCTTGCCGCACGTCGCGCACGCGCGCGTCGAGCGATAGGAGCAGCGACTCGCGGCGCTCGAGTTGCGGCGGCGGCTGATCGAACGCGACGCGTTGCAGTTGCTGCCCGCTCAGCGCGCCGATGAAGTAGTGGCCGCGCCAGAGCGGGAACTTATCGCCTTCGTAGATCATGAGGCTCGACGGGCTGATCGCAGGCACCCAAAACATCGCGGGGTTATCCATTCCGGGCCGCGACCACGGCTGATCCGACGCGAGATGGCCGGTGTAAATCTTGCCGAGCGACACGAGCGGCCAGCCGTAGTTGTGTCCCGGAACGAGTCGGTTCAGCTCATCGCCGCCCATCGGCCCGATCTCCGTGGCCCAGAGCTCGCGCGTTTGAGGATGCCACGCGAGCCCCTGCACGTTGCGGTGCCCGTACGTGTAGATCTCGGGCTTGGCGTCCTTGCGGCCGACGAACGGATTGTCCGGCGGCGCGGTGCCATCGTCGCGTAGGCGCAGCACCTTCCCGACATGATTGCCGAGATCCTGCGCGAGCATTCGATAGCTCGGATCGTCGGTCGTGTTGCCGGCGTCGCGATCGCCGACCGTTAGATACAGCATTCCGTCCGGACCTACCTCGGCGCGACCCGCGGTGGCACCCTTGCCCCACGCGTCGGCGACGAAGACTTCCTCGACGCCGCTGAGTGACGCACCGTCGAACCGACCGCGTGCAAGTGCGATCGTCGTGTCCCCGCCGGCGCGTTGCTTCACGTAGGAGAAGTAGAGGATATGGTTGCGCTCGAAGTCCGGGTGCAGCACGACCGAGTTCAGGCTGCGCGCGAGGAGTGCGTCGGCCGGCCACCCTGCAACCGGCTTCGGGTCGAGCTTGCCGCCGCGCACGATGCGCAAGTCGCCGGGCAGCTCCGTTACGAGCAGGTCGGTGCCACCCGGCAGAAACGTCAAATGCCAAGGCCGCACCAGCCCGTAGGCGATCGTGACGACGCGAATCCTTACGAGCTCCCCCGCAGGGCAGCCGCCGTGCAGTGAGCCGTTCGCTGAGCACACGCCCGGCGTGTAGGTGTCGAAAGTCCAGCTTGCGTGCTCTTCTTGCGCGCGCGCCAATGACGCCGCGCATAGCACCACGGCTGCGAGCACCACGAATGGAATCCGGAGCATCCCCCCCTCCCCGGTCAGATCGCTATTCACCATGACGATAGGCGCGGACGTGCGGCGGCGTCAAGAACGGCGCGTGGGTGGCTCGACGAGTGGATAAGAGGTTACGGGGACTCTGTCGCTGTCGAATTGGATAGGTACATCCGCTGCCGCAAGGCCACTACTTTGTCCCGTGCTTGCTGCTCGGCAAGAAGCGCCGCGGTCAGCGTCGTTACTGTGGCCGAGTGGCTCGCTGCCGCCGCCCTTGCAGCTTCGTACTCAGCGCAGGCACGAGCGTACTCGTCGAATACCTGTTGCCATTCATTTTTATTGTCAGGCACGAAACTCAAATTACCATCAGTCAAAAAAACGAGTATGAACAAACGTCGTCGCCGCCTAACGATGCTTGCGCAAGAGCGGGCGCCGACTCAGAAATCCCGCGGCTGGAGTCTCTCGTTTCGGCAGAGCGCGCTTGCTCGGTCGGATGTCGTTCAGCGACTATTCGGCCTCCGATTCAGGGGGAAGTATTGTGATCGGCGAACAGCCATTCCTTGCACCGGAAGAGAGGCCAACCGCACAACGTCCTGGCCAGGTGCCGTTTCACGCGCATGTCGAACTTCTCCAATTGTTCCTGGCCCATCGCGATGAAATCGTCGAGAGAATACAAGGGCTGCTGAACGCCCAACGAAAGCCGATCCAATACCTGCAAGACGGTCCCCTTCTGTCTCGTCACTTTGAGGATTGCTTCTTCACACTCACTGGCGTCACCCACGACCAATCTCGTCTTAGACGTCAGTTGGAAGAAGCGCATTGGGCAAGCGGATTCAGGCCTCGTGAGACTCCTGGACTGCATAACGACCTGGTCGATCCGGCGGAGATGATGAGACGCGGCTTTCGTTTGTGGCAGCAGACTCGTTGGCCGGGTCGCAATGGTCGCGTTCGATACGCGCACACTCTGTTCAACTTGTATGTGATACGGCGGCTTGCGCTGTTGAGTATGCGCCTGTGGGATGCCGGATCACCGAGCGCCGGCGATCGGCTCTCGCAAGTTCAAGGCGTGCTCGACCAGCTATGGAGAACCACACCGGCTGATCAGCCGGTGCTCGTGCGAGATGCGCGATGGCTGATCCCGCTGGCACAGAGCCCCACGACCGATGAACTGGCGGGGCCTATTTCGAAGTCGCGGAACAAATCGCAGAGACCCTTTCGGAAGAGGACCGGATTGAAATCCACAAAGCCGGCGTTCGAATGGCTGGCGGGCACCTGCGTTCACAGCTTCGCCACGTCTCCATGCAGAAGGGTGTGTCTCTTAATGAGAACAGCCTGGTTCTGAGCACCCGCAAATCCAATGCCCTCGATCTCGCCCTGCTGATTCAAGGTCTCGTGCCGCTGCTCGAAGCTTATGAACACGCCAGGCACAGTGGCGACGGCCAGAAGAGGCTCGAATTGGCGGCCGCCATTTGTCAGGGCATTTCTCCGGATCCAGAGTTGTTTCTGAATCGTCTCGACTTGCTGGGTCCTTACAGCATGATCGAGCATCTCTTCATAACGACGGATCGCGATGGGCACGTTGTCTATACGCCCATGGGACGGCGACACGTTCAGCTGCTCCAGAGAATACGAAGCACGGATCAGTCGCCTGTCGAAGCCGTTGTATGACGATTGTCCACATTTCAGGCCGGTTGACGGCGCCTATTCTCCATATGGGGTCCTTTATGGATTCTCATCCAATCTCTTCGAGCATATGGCGCTCAAGACCTTACAGCCCGATGCCGTGACACACTTCAGTCTGGAAGATGTCTTTGCCGATGGGGAAGCCGCCACAAGCTCGCCTGGGTGAGCGGCTGGCGAAAGTTACCGCACATCAAACCGGAAATGGCAAAGCTGTTCGAGTACCCCCAACAGTTTGCCGAAGACATTTTCGATCGGATCGAGCATGCGCTGCGCAGACGCGTTTCCGATGGTGAGGCGAACGCTGCTGTTCGAAACGGTCGCCTCTTCGTCTTCGCAGAGGATTCGAAGGTCGATTCGAAGGCGTCGCTGATTCCGGATCTTCCAGTCCAATATATCCGATCGTCAGACATGCAGATTGTGGCTGCGCACAAGGCTGATTCCTGTGACCAGACGGATCTCTTGCACAGTCGGCTGGAGGGGGAGTTCGTTCTCAGTTATAAGACGTCAGGCGGATGGGTTGCCATTACAAAGGACATCCTCACTGAAGTCTTAGGGGCGGGGCGCGATGTGAAGATTGTCGGGCTGCCCCGTGTGGCCGCTGGAGTGCTGAGGTTGATGTGCCCCGGTCTAGTTGTTCTTACGTAAGAGGTTCCTCCCCGCCGTTCGCGCACGCATTCAACTTGCCCCCACAGTTGAGCCAGGCCGACTAGAACTGGAGCAGCTGAACTTTACGTAACGAACAATACCGTGCGAACACTTATATATGAGTGACCGGTGCCGTGGAGCGTCGTCACGCCACACTCCCTCATTTGGAACTTCCTCGAGCACTGAACGGTTCAGTTCTTCGCGCACGGCCCTGCCGGCCTCGCGTAGGGTTTCCTTTGGGTGTAGATTTCGTCGCAGATGCTTAGCCCTGCTCAGGACCCAGGGCGCACCTGACTACCAGCACATCCGGACACGCGCTTTGCGAGGAAGCAGTCGACGTGTACAACGATGCCAAAGCTGAGCCTCAAGCGACCCTACAGCGGACGCTCGACGACAGCGTTCGCACCGCGGACTGGAACGACGCTCTCGCCGAATACAAAAAAGCGATGACGGACTTCGAAGTCATTCACGATCGGATCATCCAACACCTGCGCGACCACACGAAGCCCACGCCGGACGAAATGCTGCAGATGGAGCGGGCCCGGCTCCTACTCTCCGAAGCACATCGCTCGATCTCGTCCAAGGTCGGGGGCGTTGACTAGCCCGCCCGCACCTCCACGAGTCCTTCCCTACTGCGCTAGCGGCACGTAACCGAAGCGACGCCGGCCGCTCGGTCGGATAGCATTTCGGAAGTGGGAACAAACACGAAGGAGAATGCCGGCCAGCCATCGGCTGCGGCACGGCTGAGCGCGCTCGAGTCATGGCGCGAGAAAGTTCTGCGCGGGATGCTGACCGTCGGGGCGATCGTCTCGCCAGTAATCGTCGCTGCTTCGCTCGCTCTGCGATCGGAACCGCTATCCGTGCCGCGGACTCTGGCGATGATCGGCGCCGCGCTGGCATTCCCGCTGCTTCGCCTGGCGCCCGGTTTGTCCGTGACCGTGCGGGCCACGCTGGCGATCGCTCTCACCTTCGTCACCGGCGTGGGTGCGCTAATGACGTTCGGCTTCAGCTCGGGGCCGGGGATCGTCCTCGCGGGCACCAGCATTTTCGCGGTGACGTTCCTGGGTCGCACGCCCGGCTTTCTACTCATCGGGTTATCGTTGGGCGCCTACCTCGCGGCGGGAACATTGATCTCGCACGGTGTGGTGCCGATCGACGCCGCCGACCTCGACCCATCCGGGATGCAGAATTGGATGCGGATCGGCATCACCTTCGCCTTCCTCACGGTGCTGCTTACGACCGCGATCGATTTGGTCATCCGCCACGTCGAGGACAGCTCGCGCGCCGCCGCCGACGCGCTGATCGATCTGCGAGCCGCCTACGAGCGTCTGGCGCTGCTCAACGAACGCTTCGATTCCGCGAAGGAAGACGAGCGGCGGTTCATCGCCCATGAGTTGCACGACGAGCTCGGCCAGATGCTGACCGTGATCAAGCTTCGCCTGTCGATGCGCGCCGCTCACGACGGTACGCGAATTACAGACGACGAGACCCGCGAGACGCTTGCGCTCATCGACGGGATGATCGATCGCATCCGCAAGATCTCGAGCGACCTGCGACCGCCGCTGCTGGACGAAGTCGGCCTGTTTCCTGCGCTCCGAGTCTACGTCGACGCCCAGAGCGCGCTCTCCGGCGTCACGATCGAGCTCGCCGCCGACGAGGCGGACGGGCGCCGGCTCGACCGCGAAAAGGAGATCTCCTGCTTCCGAGTAGTACAGGAGTCGATCACGAACGCGCTCCGCCACGCGTCTCCGAAGCGGATCCGCGTGAGCGCGGTGCGGCGGCCGACTTCGATTTCGATAGCGATCGTCGACGACGGTTGCGGCTTCGACACCGCTACGCTCGCCGGGACTGCCGCGCGCCATCTCGGTATCGTCGGGATGCAGGAGCGCGCCCGTGCGCGCGGCGGCAGCTTCCGCATCCACTCGGAGCCCGGCGCAGGCACTCGGGTTGACGTCGAGATGCCGATCGAACCTTGAGATCTTCCGGTGTGATAACGATCCGCGACATAGGGTAACGGCCCCAATTTGCGTCCTACACGTAGACGCCCGACCACGCCGCGTTCTTGCCCGGCAACGGTTGGCCGGGGCCGCCGGGCGCTTTTCACAGGAGCCATCCCATGTCGATACGTGCTGCGATCAAGACTTTCGTCGTATTCGCTGCCGCGCTCTGCGCCCTTGAAGCAAACGCGCAGTTCCAACTGCAGGAAGCCACCATCGATAGCCTTCATAGAGCGATCCAGAGCGGCGAGACCACTTGCAAAGGAGTGATCGAGGCGTACGTCGCGCGAGCGAAGGCTTACAACGGAGTCTGCTCGATGCCGGTCACGGCCGACGGCGCGAAGATGTCGCCGGTGCCCGGTGCCGTCCGCGCCGGCTCGCCGTTGAAGTTTCCGACCGAGTCCGTCGCTCTCACCAAGATCGTCCCCGACTTCGACAAATACACCGGCTACAAGCCCGACTACGGCCGCATGGAGACGACGGCGTCGGACGCGAGCGTCTACCAGCAGTACGGCATGGTCGTCGGGATGCCAAACGCGGGCCAAGTGAACGCGCTCGACATGCTCAATATCCGCGGCGAGCGCTCGGTCACTTGCAAGGGCGCTTTCGATGCCCGGCCGGGCACTCCGCTGCCGGCAGGCGCGCCCGCTGCCTGCGAGGAGTTCCGCAAGCAGCCCGACGCGCTCGAAACTGCCGCAGCCTTCGATGCGAAGTACGGCCGCAATCCCGATCTCGAGGCGATGCCGATGTACTGCGTGGCGATGGCCAACAAGGGCATCTACGACGCGAAAGATATCCGCACCACGGGCGGCGCCGACGTCAACTACGCGATGGACGCGCCGCCGAAGGATTCCACTCTCGTGGCCCGGCTGCGCACTGCAGGCGCGATCATCTACGCGCAGGCGAACGAGTCCGAGTACAACGCCGGCAGCGGCGACCCGCGCGGCGACGCCAAGGTCGAAAGGCCGTACATCGGCCAAGGCGGTTCGCGTGAATCGTGGGGCGGCATGAGCTGCAACCCTTACGACACCGAGCGCGTCACGAGCGGCTCGAGCGGCGGTTCGGGAGTCGCCGTCGCGGCGAACCTCACGATGTGCTCGATCTGCGAAACCACCGGCGGCTCCTGCCGCGGCCCGGCGAATTACCAGGGCGTGGCCTTGGTCGTGCCGACGAAGGGCATGATCTCGTTCGCCGGCGCGTTCGGCGCCAATCCCTATCAGGATCGCCCCGGCATCATGTGTCGCTCAGTCGAAGACGCCGCGACGGTTCTCGATGCGTTCCGCGACAAGACGACGGACAGCTTCTTCGACGCGCGCGACCCGTACACGGCGCTGCCGCGCGTGGTCGCGTCGAGCACGCCGTACGTGGACGCGCTGATCCACGGGTCGAGCGGGAAGCCGCTGGCGGGCGTACGCATCGGCGTGATCCGTGCGCTGTACGTGAAGAAAACGCCCGGGGCGGCGGCGGTGAGCGACGGTATCAACGCGCAGCTCAAGGTGCTGCAGTCGCTCGGCGCGGAGCTCGTCGAGGATATCGACCCCGCTTATCCCGACGACCCGTCGATCCCGAACATGGCGTTCGGCTTCAACGATGCGTTCGCCGAGATTCTGCCGTTTCACATGCCGGAGATCTTCTCGTGGCAGAGGGACGGCAAGCCGCAATTCTCGCTGGAAGGTTGGGACGTGACGAGCCGCAAATACCTCGTCGCTCTTTCGGCGCATCAGGCACCCCTGCCGAACGGCATGGATTTCAACAGCGTTGTCGCCAACGCGCCGAGCACTCCGGAGGACGTGAGCGGGTATACGTTCGCGTTCCAGCTGGGTCAGTACCTCGCGCTGCGCGGCGACAAACGCGTGTATGACTGGACCACGTTGAACGCCAACGCCAAGTACTTCAACGACACGCGCCGCGCGGCGATGAAGAACTGGGAGAACAAAGAGATCGACATCCGCACCAACGCCGTCACCTACACGATGAAGCGTCGCGATACGTTGCGCATGGCGATGACGAAGGTGCTGGTGCAGAACGATCTCGACATGTTCGTCAACGCCGTGAATCTCACGTTGCAGGGCAAGATCGGCGGCGCGAACTTGGGACGCGGCGGCGGCGGCGGTGACCGCGGCCCGGCGCTCGGCTACGGCGCCATGCTCGGTATTCCCGAGGTCTTCGTACCCGCCGGCTTCGCGGACAGCATCTATGACGCGCAATTCAAGCTGAGCGCCGACGGCAAGAGCTACGAAGGCGAAGAAGGTAAGACACCCACGAAGCTCGGCGGCGTCGGCCTGCCGTACAACATCGGCTTCTGGGCCGAGCCGGGTCAGGAGGCGAACCTGCTGAAGGTGGCTTCCGCCTACGAGAACGCGACCCACCACCGCAAGCCGCCGCCGGCCTTCGGCCCCGTGAAGGGCGAGCCAGTCTCGCGGCCGCTAACGACCTCGACGATCCCGCGCTGAACCCGAAACCCTTCGGAAGCATCGCACGACGAAGCCCCCTGCCTAGGGGGCTTTTTCGTTGCGTGCGTGTTCCGCTCGAGTCCGCAACGAACCCGTGCTACTTCTTCCGGGCCGGTTGCTGCGCGAGGCGGCAACCGGCCTCGTCGCGCACGATCCAGCCGCCCGTCGGATCGCTGAAATGACTGCCGATGACGAAGACGTCGGAATTGGCTAGATCGTCGATGAATTCGACCCGTGTCCGCCGCGCCATGGCCTGATCCATGTCGAAACGCGCGGTATCGTCCGGGCGTGCGAGCTGAATCGGGTTGTGCATCATGTCGCCCGTGACGATCGCGCGCTCGCCCTTGGACTCGATCGCGATGCTCACGTGACCCGGCGTGTGGCCTGGCGTCGGACGCAGATTGAGCTCCGGACAGATCGCGTGGTCCGGCTCGATGAGGTCTACGAGCCCCGCGTCGACGACCGGCTGCACGGCGTCATACATATGATTGAGATCGTGGTAGCCGTGCGTTTCCTTGAGCATCGTCCAGTGCTCGTATTCCTTGCGTCCGAATAGATAGCGCGCATTCGGGAATGTCGGCACCCACTTGCCGTCGACGAGCCGCGTGTTCCAACCGACGTGATCGAAATGTAGATGGGTGCAGAGCACGAAATCGATCTCCTCCGGCGGGCAACCCGCATGACCCAAGTCGTCGAGGAAATCGCTCCGCATGTTCGTGAAAATATCGAATTCGCGCTTTCGATCCGAGCCGATGCAAGTGTCGAGCATGATCCGATGCTCGCGCGTTCGCATCACGAAGCACTGGAAGGAAATGATCATCTTGCCTTGCGCTGTTGCGTAGTGCGGTTGCAGCCACGGATACGCGAGCACGGTTTGCGGCGTCGCATCGGGCAGCAACATCGTGATGTCGTCTTCCCAGTTGTTGACCTCGACGAGCCGCGTGATCTCGACGTCGCCGATCTTCCAAGTGCGCATCGTCTCGATGGACATCATTCCTCCCGTCTGCCGCGCTCTTGTTCTAAGCGGGTGAGCGCGACTTTAGCCTAAGTGTACGCTTACTGACCGCGCAGTTAATTCGCGCCACTCGTTGCCGACGAACGACGATCCCCGATTGACAGCAGTCATCGCGCGACCTAACGTCGTTCGCAAAGCACAACACCGTGGGGAGCGGAGTTGCGCGCACCGCAACGCCGCGGCTCCGTAACCAACGGGGCCGGCCGCCCCCTCGCTTGCTTCAAAGAGAAACAAATCAGGGGGAATGGCCATGCAGCTGACACTCGCTCGAAGCTCGATCCTTCGCGTCGCGATCGCCGCACTGCTCGCACCTGCGGCGACGCTCGCGCAACAGCCGTCAGAGCAAAGCTCGGTCGACGAGATCACGGTCACGGGCACGCGCATCATCCGCTCCGGCATGGTCACGCCGGTACCCACCACGGCCGTGCAAGCGGAAGAGCTCTCGAGCATGTCCGCGGGGCCGATATTCGACTCGCTCGTGCAGCTACCGCCGTTCTTCGCGAATCAAGCTCCAGAGCAGGTCAACGGCGGACAGAATTCTGGCGGCTCGAACTTGAATCTGCGCGGCGCGGGCTTGAATCGCACCCTGGTGCTGCTCGACGGTCGGCGCGTGGTACCCACGAATCGCTTCGGCGCCGTCGACGTCGCGATGTTCCCCGAAGAGCTCGTGCGCAGCGTCGAGATCGTGACCGGCGGCGCATCGGCGAGCTACGGTACCGATGCCGTCGCGGGCGTCGTGAACTTCAACCTCGACACGGATTTCCAGGGCTTCAAGAGCCACGCTCAAATGGGCGCGACGCGCTACAGCGATGGCGACAGCTACGAAGCCGGGTTCGCGTTCGGCATCAAAGCCGGCGAGCGCGGCCATCTGATCGGCTCGCTCGAGCTGTTCAATGTCGATCAGATCAGCGACTTCGATGCTTTGCAAAAGCGCTCGTACTTCAACAACGTCGCGCGCGTCACGAATCCGGCGCCGACCGGCCCGGCGAACCTCGTGTTGCCGAATGTGACCCCGACGAACTGGAACCAAACGGGCATGCTCAACCAGCCGGGCACCCCTCTCGATAAGCTCGTGTTCAACCCCAACGGCACCGTGACGCCGCTCGCCTTCAGCGGCGTCGGCGCGCTGAACGGCGGCTGCAACTGCCAATCCACGAGCACGCGCGACTTCGGCTCGGACGTCGACAACGAGGTCGCCGGGGGCAACGAGCGCCAGACCGTGTTTCTGCACTACTCGAACGACATCAACGATAACTTGACGTTCTACGGACAGGTGTTGGCCGGTCACAACGAGGTGACGGATCGGCGCGAGAACATCTCGTTCATCCTGACCTGGGCGCCGCGCGTGTTCGCCGACAACGCATACCTGCCGCCGAGTCTCGCCGCGCAAATCGCGACCTCGGGGGCGTTGACGGCGGGCACCACGTATCCGCGGTCCGCCGGCTTCGCATTGTTCGGCATCAACGATGGCACCAGCACGCTCCCGGACGTTCGCCAGATCACGAAAAATGACCTGGTGTCGACCACCGTCGGCATCGAGGCGGAGCTCGATCGCGACGGCTTCCTCGACGGCTGGCGCATCAACACGTATTACCAGCACGGCGACAACGAGCAGGCGTTCGATACCGACAACGGTATCCGCGTCGACCGCATTCCGCTCGCGTTCGACGCCGTCTTGGGCCCGAACGGTCAACCGGCGTGCTACTCGGCGCTCGTGAATCCGGCCGTGTTCGGCGACTGCGTGCCGATGAACATCTTCGGCGGCCTACAGCACCTCACGCCGGCGGCCGTGAATTACATCGTCGACGACTACAAGCACGCCGTCCAAGACACGAGTCAGGACTTCGTCGAGTTCCTCATGACGGGCGACGTCTGGGACGGTTGGGGCGCTGGTGCGATCTCGGGCGCGTTCGGCGCCTCGTATCGCTCCGAGGAGCTCGACCAGAGCACGCCGGATCCGACGGACGAGTTTCCCGCCACGCCGAGCGGCGTGTTGCTCGAAACACTCGGAGTCATTCCCGTCGGCGTTCGCGGTTTGATCGAACAGCATCTCCCAGGTGGACTACCCGGCAGCGGCATTCGCAACGTACCGGCGGGCTTCCGAGGCGACGCGAACTCGAGCGCGATCACGTTCAGCAGCCTGCGCGCGATCTCGGGCGGCTACGACGTCCGCGACGTGTTCGGCGAGCTCAACATTCCGATCGTCTCGGGGGCCGGCTGGGCGCGCCAGTTCGACGTGAGCACGGCGGCGCGCTGGGCCGACTACTCGGGCAGCGGCGAGATCTGGGCCTGGAAGCTCGGCATGAACTGGCAGGTCACCGACGCGGTGCGGCTGCGCGCGACCCAGTCGCGCGACGTTCGCGCCGCGACGCTGCGCGAACGGTTCGACCAGACGCGCGGCGGCGTCACGGTCAACGATCCGATACTCGGCGGGTCGATCTCGACCGCGAGCTTCTCGGGCGGCAACCCGAACGTGAACCCCGAGGAAGCCGACACGACGACGGCCGGCATCGTGTTCCAGCCGAAGGGCTTGGACGGATTCTCGGTGTCGTTCGACTGGTACAACATCGACATCAACGACGCGATCGCGCAGCTCACCCCACAGCAAGTCGTGAACGGCTGTATTCCGACCGACCAATCGCTGTGTGAGTACGTCCACCGCGATCCGACCAACAACACCATCGTTCGCGTCGACAATATCTTCATCAACTTGCAGCGGCAGGTCATCGAGGGCACGGACCTCGAGGTGACCTACGCGTTCGGCAACTTCGCTCTGCGCGGGTTCGTCACGCGGCTCATGGAGAACTCCGTCCAGAGCCCGGGCGGGTTGCCCGACGATCGCGCCGGCGACATCGGCGGCGCCAACGCCGGATTGCCGGAGCTCAAGGTCACGGCGAACTTCACCTGGACGCGCGGGCCGTTCTCGCTGTTCGTTCAAGAACGCTACCTCGACGGCGGCAAGCTCGACCGGTTCCTGCTCGAGGGTGATCGTACTTTGATCGCGCAGCTCGGGCTGCCGTCGACGTACTCGACGATCGACGACAACTCGATCGACTCGACGTACTACACGGACCTCGGCGTTCGGTTCGCATTGGGCCGGGACGACGCTTGGGAGATCTACGGCAATATCAATAATCTGTTCGACCAGGAGCCGCGCGCGACCGCGCAGATCCTCGGGCGAGCGGGCGTCAACGAGTTCAACCAGTCCGCGCTGCTATACGACGTCCTCGGGCGGACGATGGTCGTCGGCGCTCGGTTGACGTTCTAGCGGCCGGCGGAGACGGGCTGACTAGCGCGTGATCGGCGCCGGCGCCGGCCTGCCCAGGATCATGTCGGACGCCTTCTCCGCGATCGCCACGACGCTCGCGTTCGTGTTCGCTCCCACGAGGCGCGGATAGATCGAGGCATCGGCGACCCTGAGCCGCTCGAGCCCGTGCACCTTGAGCTCGTGGTCGACGACGTTGTCTCCGGCCGGCCCCATGCGGCACGTCGAGCCCGGATGGTGGACGGTCGTGAGCGTGCGCTTGATGTGCTCGAGCCATTGCTCGTCCGATGAGACCTCGGCGCCGGGCAACACCTCGCGCGCTCGGTACGGTGCGAAGCTCTCGTGCGCGAATATCGTTCGCGCCATCTTCAACCCCCGGAGCAAGGTCCGTAAATCGGTCTCGTCGCTGCCGAGCGCGGGATCGATGAGCGGCCCGGCGAGCGGGTCCGGGCCGGACAGGGTCACGCGTCCCGTGCTGCGCGGATAGAGGCACACGATGACGATCGCGAAACCGTGGCCGAGCGGAATCGGGAACGGGCGCGGGTTCCGCCGCGCGGGCTGAAACACGATCTGCAGGTCGGGACGGTCGGAGTCCGGCAGCGTCCGGATATACGCATTGGTTTCGAAGAGATTGCTCGCGAACTGACCTTTGCGCGTCGCGAGGTAGCGGAAGCACTGCGCGACGTTGCGCGGCAGAGCCTTCCATGAATGCCCGTAAGACGTGGCATCGCTCCGTCTCCATCGCGATCGGGGCGGCGGGGTGATCCCTGAGATGGCGCCCGACGGCCGGCAGATGATGCACCGGCGTGACGCCCCAGGATTTCAAGTCCCGCTCGTCACCGACACCGGAGTGGAGCAGCAAGTGCGGCGAGTGGAAGGTTCCGCACGCGACGATGACTTCTTTGCGCGCCCGCAGCCGTTTGATCCCGTCCTGCGCCTGAGTCTCGACGCCGACGGCGAGCTTGCCGTCGAACGAGCACGCGCCGCACGCGCGTCTGCGTGAGCACCTCGAGATTGCGCGCGGGTCATCGCCGGTCGGAGATACGTGCTCGCCGTCGACACGCGGCGTCCTTTCCAGATCGTGCCTTGCCGATAGCCGTAGCCGTTCGGATCCGGAACGTTGAAATCGGCGAAGCTCTTTGTATCCGAGCGACGCCACGCTCGCGTTGAAGTCATCGCAGAGCGGGTTGCGGCTCGTCGGAAAGCTCACGCCCATCGGTCCGCCCGTCGCGTGGTACGGCGAGCCGGCATACTCGGGGTTGTTCTCGGAGCGCAGGAAATACGGCAAGAGGTCCGCGTAGGACCAGCCTGGATTGCCCATGGCAGCCCAGTCGTCGAAATCCTTTGCCGGCCCACGGAAATAGGCCATGCCGTTGATCGATCCGGTGCCGCCGATCACACGACCGCGCGGCAGGGGCACCTGCCGGCCATGCAGGTGTTGCTGCGGCACCGTCGAGAGACCCCAACCGAACTTACGGCTCATGATCGCCGCGCCCACGGCCGCCGGAATCGCGATGAACGGGTGGCGATCGGAGCCGCCGGCTTCGATCAGACAGACACGATTTGCCGAGTCCTCCGACAAGCGGCTCGCGAGCACGCACCCGGCGGTACCGGCGCCGACGATGACGTAGTCGAACTCGCGATCGAACTCGGCCGTTGTGCTGCTCAACGCGAGCCCCGTGTCCTTGTCGCTCGACGCAATCGCAGTCGCGGCACGCTCGTGAGCAACTAGTTTGCGGCAGGCGCCGGTGGCCGCGGCGCCGTCGCTTGTGGATCCGAGGCCTTGTGCTTGTCGGTGGCCGGTAGCGGCGCGCCGAAATTGGTCGTGACGGTCTCGCCGCTCAGCTGCTGGTAAGCGACGTTCACGTTCATGTGCGCGCGAGCCAACGGCGTATTGCCATATTCGAGGCCCTTCAAGAAGTCGGTACCCAGGAGCGGCGCGAATTCCGCAGCGCGCTGCAACTCGGCCACCGCCGCACCCGGCGCATCGCCTCGTTCATAGGCAGCCTTCGCTGCATTCAGCAACGCGCGGTTGAACCTCGCGAACCGCAGGTAGCCGTCCCAGGTGTTCACATAGCCGTGGCCTTCGATCACCGTGTCGACGTTCTTCACGGTCGCGGCGGCTTTCTCGAGAGCATCGGGCAGCGCGATGACGCTGCCGCCGGTCGGCGGGTCGATCAGCGGCGCCATGTTCCACGCCATGATGTCGCCCAGGAACATCGCGTGCGCCGCGGGAATGACGACGAAGGTGTCGCCATCGGTGTGCGCGACGCCGAAATAGTAGAGCTCGACGCGGTCATCGCCCGTCCCGACCGTCAGACGATCCTTGTAGGTCTCGTTCGGCACGACTTCCGGTTTGTACGACTTGTTCGCCTCGACCCACTTCTTCGTGTTCTCGTGCGCGATGACGCGGACACCGGGAAATTTCTCGCGAAAGAAATCCGTGCTGCCGACATGATCGGGATGATTGTGGGTGTTGATGATCGCGGTGATCGGCTTGTCGGTGATCGTCCGGACCTGATCGAAGATGGCTTGGCCGTTGCCGGGCAATTTCGTATCGACGAGAACGACGCCGTCCTTCTGCACGAAGACGAGCGTGTTTCCACCACCGCCGAAGATCTTGTACAGATTGCCGTTGATGTGCTCGATCGGCGCGGGTGGAGGCAATGGCAGACGCTGCGCGGACACCGGCGCCACCGCAAGGGCGCCGACGAGCAGTGCGGCCAGACATGCGATCGATTTCATCTTCCCCTCTCGAAACGGGCAGTCGGCGTGCGCGGAGCGGGCGCTGTCCCCTTCCCGCCTTAGCTGGTATGTTCGCAGCCGGTTGCAGTATAGCGAGGAACCCCGGTGGATCTCAGCAAGGAGATCGAGGCGCGCGGTGCGACGTATCGTCTCGCCGGCAGGTACGAGCCCGAGTATCGGGCTGTCGTCGACGCATTCATCGAGAACTTCAGAATCGAGGACGAGGTTGGCGCGGCCTGCTCCATCCTGCTCGATGGACGCACGGTCGTCGACGTCTGGGGCGGCTGGCGCGATCGCACGATGCAGGTGCCGTGGGACGCCCAGACGACGGTCTGCATGATGTCGGTGGCCAAGGGGATCACCGCCATCTGCTTCAACATGCTGATCGACCGCGGGCTCGTCGACCCGAACGCCCGCGTAACCATGTACTGGCCGGAGTACGGCCGCAACGGCAAAGAAAAGACGCTCGTTCGGCATTTTCTCGACCACACCGCGGCCGTGCCCGTGCTGACGACGAATCCGCTCTGGCCAGGCGCGATGTTCGATCGCGAAGCGATCGTGAAAGCGCTCGAGGAGCAGGAGCCGCTTTGGGAGATCGGCACGAAGGCCGCTTATCACGTCCATCATCAGGGCTTCCTGCTCGGCGAGGTCATGCGCCGCGTCTGCGGCAAGACCGTGGGGCCATTCCTGCGCGAGGAAGTGAGCACGCCGCTGCACGCCGAGTATTACATCGGCGGGATGACCGAAGCGGAGCAAGCGCACGTGGCCGAGGTCATGCCGAACATGGATGCGAAGCTGTTCGCCGCGAAGGACGGCGCCGACCAGACCTCGCTCCGGGCTCTCGCGTTCAAGCAGAACCCGGCCGAGCCGTGGGCCGTGACCATGAACCGGCGCGAGTGGCGCACGGTCGAGGTCGCAAGCGGCAGCGGCCATGGCAACGCGCGCGGAGTCGCGCGCATCTATGGCGCACTTGGACTGGGCGGCAGTCTCGACGGCGTCACGATCATGAGCCGGCGTCAGATCGAAGCCATGACCACCGAGCAGCACCACCAGACCGAGGCGCTGCAGGACCGGCCGTACCACCAAGCCTTAGGCCTGCTGCTGAACACGCCGGAAGCCGTCTACATGGGCCCGAACATGCGCAGCTTCGGTCATCACGGCATCGGCGGCTCGATCGGATTCTGCGATCCCGATGCCCGCATGGGCTTCTCGTATGCCTGCAACAAGATGCACGCGGTCGGCACGAACGGGCCGCGCGCCGCGCGCCTGATCGACGCGTTCTATGGTTGCGAGCTCTGATCAGGCTCGCTCGTAGGTTCGGCGACCCGATCTTCTGAGCTCAGGCCGGTTTGGTTTTTCCTGGCGCCGTCTCGCGCAGGAACAGGCTCAACAGCCCGCCGCATAGCGCACACACCATCATCACTTCCATGTGCGCGACGAGCGAGGTCTTGTCGGCGATCCAGCCGGAGATCGTGGGCGACAATACGCCGCCGACGATCTCGCCCGCACCCACCACGAGCCCCATCGACGACGCGGCGAGCGCCCGAGGCACGGTCTCCGACGGGATCACGCCCATGAACACCGCGAAAGAACCCGACGCGCTCCAACCGATCAGCAGCAGCAGACTCAGCATCCATTGGGCGCCGCTGAAGTGCAGCGCGGCGATCGGCGTGACGAGACCGATGAACGTAAAAATGATCATCGCCGGCTTCCGGCCGATGCGGTCGGAAATGAACGGCACGACGAAGCCGCAGATCATCGTGGCGATGCCCATCGGCGCCACCACTTGGCCGGCGACGTCCGGCGGCATGCCCCTGATGACCGTGAAGAACACCGGCAAGAAGATGATGCCGACGAGATACCACGAAACCATGAACACCGAGATGCCGCAGCAGACGAGGATGTTGCGCTGCCGAAGCATGGCGAACATCCCCGGCTTGTCGGCGTTGGCGGCCGCGGCCTCTTGCGCGGCCGGCTTGGGCTCTTTGACGAATAGCCAGATGAGGACCGCGCAGATCAGCCCCGGCACGGCGCTCAGGTAGAACGCCGTGCGCCAGCCGTAGGCGTCGGCTAGCCATGGCAATACCAGAGGCGCCATGGTGGTGCCGAGCAGCGACGCGAAGAAATTCTGCATCAGGCCGGCGTTGACACCGCGCCGTTTGGGCGATGACTCGACGTTCATGATCGAGAAGCAGATCGGCAGGAACGGGCCTTCGGCGAAGCCCATGATGACGCGCGCCAACAGCAGCATGATGAAGGTGGCGGCGATACCGGACAGCGCCGAGCACAGCGAGAACACCACGACCGACACGAGCAGGAACGGTTTGCGCAGGCCGCTGCGATCCGACCACGCGCCGATCGCATAGGCTGCGATCGCCCACGCGAGCGACAACCCCGACCCCAGCATGCCGATCTGCGCCTGGTTGAGACGAAGATCCCCGATGATGTACGAGGCCAGCGGACCGATGGCATTGCGCTCGAAGAACACGATGCCGAAGGTGAAACCGAGCAGCAGCAGCAGACCGTTCTCGTAGCTGAATACCTTGCTCTTGTTGTTGTTCGATTCCATCGCTCCCCCGCTCAGGATTGTTGTTCGGCGTCGCGCGTGCGCTGTCGCGCGATGTCAGGACTATGCCGCTACTGCGCTTTGCAGGCTGCCGATCCTTTGGCGGTGGGACTGTAGATTGGCATTCCACAGGAGCGCGACCGCCAAGAAGAATCCGGCACCGACTACGAAAAGCATCTGGTCGTACGCCAAGTAGGGCTGCAACGCGCCGATCGCGGTGGCGCCGAGCGAGCGCGCAAAGTTCACGACGCCCATATAGATCGCGAACTGCGTCGCGGCCACGCGCGTCCCGCACAGCTTCATGTGGATCGCAATGAAGCTGACGAAGACTCCCTGATAGACGAACGCCTGCACCGCAGAAACAGTCATCAGAAAAAGCGACGACTCCCACGCAAATGCGCTGAAGCCCACCGCCGTGGCGAGGAGGCCGTAAGCGAGCAGCGCCCCCAGGTAGAAGCGCTTCACCCCGAGCCGGTCGATGAACAACCCGAGCGCAATGCCAGCTAGCGCCGCGATGAAGCTCGTGGCCGAGATCCACGACGAATAGTCGGTGCTCGCTACGCCAAGCTGCCGCACGACGACGGTTTGTCCCACCTGGATCCACAAAGCATCGGAGAAGCGGAACAGGGAGGACACGCATATCAGGAGCAGGCTCGCCGGCAAGAACATGACTTTCACGAGATCGACCGCGATGCCCCCCCACGACTCCGCGCGCAGCTGTAGCGAGCGTTCCGTGGCTTGCCCCGGCGTCCACGGCAGCACCTTCTCGCCCGCGCGCTCGCGCACGAGCACGGCCCATAGCAGAATCAAGCCGAAGCCGACGACCAGCATCACCGAGATCCCGGGTAGACCGAACGATTGCAGCACGAAGGCGCTGATCGCGGCGGACCCGGAGAGCCCGGCCACTTGGCCGAACCCCATGAACGCGTTGGCTCTGCCGTGCTCGTCCTCGGGCAGCACGTCCATTGCCATGCCGTCGACCGCGACGTCCTGTGCGGCACCGAAGCAATTCAGCACGAAACAGAGTGCGGTCAGCGCGACGAGATCGTTCAGCGCGTCCGGAAAGAACGCGAACGTGAGGCCCGTCAGCGCAAGCCCCGACTGCGCCAGCAATACCCACGGCCGCCTGCGGCCCATGGCGAGGTACGTGAACCGGTCCATCATCGGGCCCGCCAGCCATTTGAACGTCCACGGCAGCATCGCGGCACCGACGAACCCGCCGACGGCCGCGGGGCTCGTGCCGCGCTCGAGCAGGAACGCGGGCAACGCCACCGTCACGAGACCGAACGGCAAGCCTTGCGCGACATACAGGATCGTGAAGGAGAAGTAGCGGAGATAGCGGCTCTCGCTCAAGATCAAGTTCATTGTTGTTTTCCTAGACCGCGGCCGAGGTGACGATGTCACAGATGCGCTGGAAGCGCTCGATGTTCTGCGCCTGGCTCATGACTCCCGCGCTCAAGAAAGCGAAAGTGATTTCGCGGACCGGGTCCACCCAGAAAAGCACGCTGCCGGCACCGTAGTTGCCGAAAGTTTCCGGCGAGCACAACGTGCCGTAAATCGCATGGTGCATACCGGGGCCGCGAATCGCGAAGCCAAGCCCCATGTACGCGGGATACGGCCGCCAGCCGGCGCGATTCGCCACCACTTTATAGAGCTCGTTCGGCTTCTCGCCCGTCAAATTGCGAGTCGCGAGCTTCAGGATGGCGGGCGACAGAACGCGCGCGCCGTCGAGCTCGCCGCCAAGACGCAACATCTCCGCGAAGCGGAACAAGTCCGGCACCGAGCAGACCGCGCCGACCCAGGGCATCTCCGCCTCCGGGTCCTCGAACGCTCCGTTGATCCCCGGGACGCGCGAGCTCGGATGTTGGGTCGGTGCGTTGGCGCCGAAAACCGGCACGACGTGCCGCTGCTTCAGGCGGTCCGGCCGGCCAATCGCCGAAGACGTCATCTTCAGCGGATCGAACAAATCCTGCTGGACGATATCCCGATAGCGCCGCCCCTTGGCGTCGGTCCGCCGCACCATCTCGCCGAGCAGCGCGTGGTTCGCCAGCGGCGAATAGTCCACGCGTTCCTGCGGCTCGCAGACCGCGTGCACGTGTTCGCAAATCGCTTCGATGATGAGAGGGAGCTGATCGATGTTCATGCCCTGCTTCGGCGTGAACACGGAGGGCAGACCCGACGCGTGCGTGAGCAGATCGAATACCGTGATGCGCTCACGAATACCACCGGAGAACTCCTTGATGACCTCCGAGACCTTCGTCGTGAGCATCAATTGGCCGCGCTCGATGGCGCGAAAGGCCATGACGTTCGTGATCGCTTTGGTGGCTGAGAAGATACTGAACACCGAATCGAGACTCAGTGCTTTCGTTCCCGGCCCGCCCTCGTCCCCGATCGCGGTCTCGAGTCCGACCGTGCCGCCGCGCGCCACTTTGATGACGGCGCCGAAATAGCGGCCGCGCGCGATGTCGTCTCGAATCACAGCCTTGACGTGATCCAAGAGCTCCTGCCGCCAGACACTCGGTATTTCGCCCATGCCGCACCTTCTTATTGTTCAGGCCGAAGCAGCGATGCCGCCATCCACCTGCAGAATCGCACCGTTGATGAACTCGGCGTCGCGGCTCAGCAAGAACGCTAGCGCTTTGTCGTTATCGCTTTCTCGCCCGAGCCGGCGCAGGGGAATCGTTCGCGCGCGTCTCTCGTACTCGGCGGCGTCGTTGATGCCAAGCGCGCCGGGAGTCGGCACCGAGCCTGGCGCCACGGCGTTGACGCGAATCTTGCGTGGCCCGAGTTCGGCCGCCAGCGTTCGCGTGAGGGACGTGACGGCGCTCTTGATGGCGCTATATACGAGTGTGTTGGGATAGCCCCGCACGATAACCGGTGACGACATGTTGATGATCGACGCCCCGATCTCGGGACGCATGTGTCGAACCAGCGCTTGAGAGCCCCAGATCGCGGACTTGAAGCCTGCGCCAATCATCCGATCGACGGTCTCCTCCGTGACCGTTTCGAGCGGCTCATATTTCAGAAAGGCTGCGTTGTTGATCACCGCGTCGATGCGCCCGCGGCGCTTCGCAAAGTCGGCCGCCATGGCCGCAAACGCCTCTTGACCGGCGACGTCGCACGTAAAGCTGTCGGCTTGGCCGCCTCCCGCTTTGACCTTCGAGGCCGTTTCCGCCGCGCTGGCGCCGTCGATATCGGCCACACCAACAACCGCGCCGCAGCGGGCAAGGTGCAGCGCTGCAGACCTTCCGAGTCCTCGCCCCGCGCCGGTGATCAGCACGACCTGATCGGAGAGATCGGGCAGCACTTCATTGGCCATCGACGTCTCCCGCATGCGCTGAGAAGCGAGTTTTCGAGAATGACTGAGGCGGCAGAATCACAGTAGGGGTCGATCCCGGACGAACTGAGAAACGATCCACTTCTCGCCGCTAACAGGGCTTCTACCCGCGTGCAGCGCGCGCGTGTCCGGCTTGGCGTCTACCGAGTTGACGAAAAACAGCCCTTCTCCACGGCTGCCTTTGTGGACGATGCCGAGCCTCGGAAAAGCCGTCTCCCCGTTCGCCATACTCGTCGTTCAGGTAAACCAGGAAGGTGACGACGCGCTCTCCTTGCTGCGCAATCTCCTGTGCGTAGTTCGGGATGTTGGGGTCGATGAAGTCGTAGTGATCGGTGATTTCCTCCCCCACGTCGTAGTGCAGCACGGTCACCGCTTCGAAATGCCGGAGCGGCACGCCGAGGCATGCGGCCATCCGCAGCTGCACCAGCACGAAAACGAAATCCGTGTCAGTGAGATTGAAAATCGCTGCCGTGTTCGTGCGGGTGGGCCGCGCCATGACCTCTCGGCTGAGGGCTTCATAGACCAGTGCGCGCGACAAGCGGCCGCGAGATCGATCGATGAGCCAGCGGCACACGTGCGGGCTCGCAAACTTCGGATAAGAGCGGACGAGCGGGCTGCCGTTGATCTCCGTGGCAGCCGGAGCGGTTTGCCACGCGGCGAGATCGATGCGTTGCCCAACCGTTCGCCAGTCGACAGCAGGTGCGGCGCTCGACGCGTCCAAGCCCGCGGCGCCCTCGTCGCTCCGAGCCTCGGCGGCGAGCGCGCGAAGCTGCGCCTGAGCCTGCGGCCAGCCTCGCTCGGCTGCCACGATCAGGCTCTCCAACCCCGTTTGCACGCCATGTCCGCGGCTGAGCACCGACGGCGTACAGCACCGCCAGCACCGCGGCCGCCTCCGCACCGCCGCGCGTGCTCGCTTCGGAGATGAGACCGGCTCCGTCCTTCGGTAGGCACGGTGCCCGGTCCCCCACGAGCAGCCGTTTGCCGAGCCGCGTCATCGCCTCGACATTGTGCTTGCGCGCGCCGGCGGCGAGATGCGTGATCGCGTCGCCGTGCGCACCGGCGGCATCACACTGCTCGGCCTGTTCGACGTCCGACGTTAGCGGTGGCGGACCACGGAGCGGGTCTTGCGTTGCCATTCGTTAGAAGGGCTTCGTCCTGCTTGCAAGGATCTGCTCGCGATTATGGCGTAGCGCCGGCAGTGGGACCAATCGGCTCGGGCGTCGAGCGTCGCAAGCCCTCCGGAATCCCCGGAAAAGGCGACGGCGAGCCGAGAAAGGCTCGCCGTCGCACCAGAACACGCGTCAAGAGATGCGCTTAGAAGGTTACGTTCACGCCCACGTAGAAGCTTCGACCGAGGATGTCGTAGAACCCGGCCTCCGTCTGGCCACCGCACGGGCTCGGATGCGCATCCGCGGCACTCCGGCCGCCCGTGCATACCGGCATCCGTGTCGAACAGATTGTCCACTCCGAAGCGGAGCTCCGTCCGCTGACCCATGTTGTAGCTACCGGACAGCGTCGAACACGTCGTACGAGCTCTGCGCACCGAGCCCCGTGGAGGGCGGCGTGTTCGGCGGGGCCAGGCCGGCCTCGATGTTGGAGTTGATGACGGCCTGAGCTGCGTCGATCGCGGTCGGCAAATGGCGCCAGCGCAGCGCCACGTTCCAGTCGTCGCGGCCGTAGTTGACCGTCGTGAAGGTCCGGTAGTCATACGCGCCGTTGTTCAACGAGGTGGTCGCGGAGGGTCCAAGGCTGCCCTTCCAGTCGATCACCGGTGCCTTCACGGTGTCCTGCGTCTCCTCCGTCGAGCAGCGTCGAGATCATGAAGTTCACGCCGAACTGGCCGCCCGCGAGGTCCGTTCGCCAGTCCGCGGTGACGTCGACACCGGACACTTCCGCGAACGCCGCGTTGACGTACGAGACGGTCGTGGTCGTGGCAGTTCCGTTCACCGGGTTGCGATGGATCTGCGCGGCACGACGGATTGAGCGGGTCGTAGGTCGGGTTGGATGAGCCGCTCAGACACTTCTCGTAGACCGTGAGCGCACCTTCGACCGAGATCATGTCGTCGATCTTGATGTCGTAGTAGTCGATGGTGAGGTTGAGCCCGTTCAAGCTGTCGTACTTCGTGTTGGGGCTCCAGACAATGCCGGCGGTCAGCGTCTTCGCTTCTTCCGGGTTGACCTTCGGATTGCCCGTCGCGTCCACGAACGGCAACCACACGAACGCGTTGATTTGCGCTTGCTGGCCGGGCGAGTAGTAGACGGGCGCCACCGCGCCGATGATCTGCGAGCAGAGCGCCTGCACTTGCGCCGCGTTCGGATTGCTTGCCGGATTGGCGCCGTAGGCGAACGAGCTATTCGTCGCGCACGGCTCGCCGCCGAACTGGACCGACCACGATTGCGTGTTCGACTGGAACAGCTCCGCGATGTTCGGGGCTCGGGTCGCGAGCTGCCGGCCGCCGCGGAAACGCAGCGTGTCGGTGATGCCCCAGTCGACCAGGGCCTTGTAGGTATCCACGCCGCCCTGCAGCTCGTAGTCCGAGTAGCGATAGCCGAGCTCGAGGTTCAGGTGTCGCCCCGCGCTGCTCCCTTTCCACACCGGCAACAGCATCTCGCCGTACAGCTCATCGACGGAGGTCTCGCCGTGCGTGTTGTCGGCAGGGAACCCTTCCGGATTATCGTTGAACGAGTTCTCCGTCTGGAGTGGATCGAAGATGTAGTAGTAAGAGTTCGAGCGCGAATGAACGCCGGCGGAGAAACGAGCTTCGCCCGCGGGCATGTTGAAAGCGCGGCCCTGCACGTTGGCTTCGACGAACTTCTGATCCATCTTCGACTGGTGGTTCAGCGTGACGTACATCACGTTGAGGCAGTCCTGACTGATGTTGCTGTGATCGCCGAACACGGGCACGCCGCTCGTGCACTGTGCGATACCGCCCGAGAAGCCGAAGCCCGGAGCCCCAGAGTTGCCTTGCGCGAAGAATCCTTTGCCGAAGTTCGGCGACGCCAGGAGCGTTCGAACGCGCGTCAGCGACGCGTAGCCCTCGAGGTGGATGTCGAGCTTCGCCTCGCCCTGCGACGCGATGACGTCCCAGGTACCGTCGATGCCGTCGATCATACCCTTGAGCCCGAACGCCATTTGGTTGGTGCGCGTTTCGCTGAACACCGAGCGATAGAGATTGCCCGGCGCGCCGAAGTCGCCGAAGTCCATGCCGTAGTTCAGGCTCCAGTTCGCTTCGGGATCGGGCCGCGAATCGAGCAGCGCACGCGAGCTCGGGCGAAACCGGGAATGCCTGCGACTTCGTGCAACCGCCCGTCGCGGGCGCAGTTCAAGCCGTACTGACCGCCCGGACGATAGGCGGCGTTCGTGGTCCCATCGGTGTTCAACGACGGCGCGTAGACGCCGTTACCGTGCAGCGCGATGTTGCCCCAGCCGGCGACCGCCGGGGAGTCCGTGAAATACCGTCTCGTCTCCGATGAGACGCTCGAGCACCTGCGCGTACGCGTTGCACCGTGTCCGTCATGTCGTAGGTGGCCCGGCCGAAGATGGACTCGCGATCGAGCGGAATGTTCGCTTCGAACGGCAGGATGTGCTGGACGATCTGGCCTTCGTTGTTGATGTAGCGGAACGGGTAGTCGCCGGCAACGTTCGCGTTGGTCCGCGACGTATACGTCGGGTCGTTGTAGCGGTACACACCCGCGGTGCTGCCTGGGCCGGTGGGGGTCGTGCCGTTGCTGAACGAGGCACCGCCCGTGTACAGCGTGCCGTCCTCGTTCCAGTAGAAATTGGCGCCCCCTACTCGACCGGGGGCCCCGTTCCCGCCCACGACACCGACCGCGCCGGGCGCGTTGAAGATCGCATCGACAGCGGCCCGGCTCGGCGCGTTGGCCGCGTCGGTGGTCAGATACGGGCCCGTGTAGATGAGCTGCGTGGGGTAGGTCGTTCCGTCGCGCAACGCGTGGTGCCAGAAGTCGGTGTCGTCCGCGTGAATCGCGTCGCGCTTGGCCATCTCGAGGCCGACCATGATGTTGCCGCGGCCGTCTCCGCTCGTGACGCCGAACAAAGCCGACGCGCGCGTCTCCGCGCCTTCGCCGTTCTGCATCGCAGCCCGTCTGAAGGTCGAGGTCGAGACCTTCGAAGTCCTTCTTCAGGATGAAGTTGACGACACCGGCGACGGCATCGGCGCCGTACACGGACGATGCGCCACCCGTGATCACCTCGACGCGCTCGATCGCCGCGGCCGGAATCGAGTTCACGTCGACGGCCATCGTCGCGTTGACCGGCACGGCTCGATAGCCGTCGAGCAGCACGAGGTTTCGGTTTGCACCGAGGCCGCGCAAGCTGACCGTCGACGCTCCGGCGGTGAGCGTCGTGAAGTTGTCGGTCATCTGGCTCTGATCTTGCAGCTGCGTCATGCCCTGAGCTGCGGGGACGAACTGCGGCAACTCGTTCAGCGCGGTTTCGAGCGCGATCGAGTTCTGCTGCTCGAACGCGCTTCTGTCGATGGTCTGAATCGGGCTATTCGCGTCGTAGTCGCGCCGCACGATGCGCGAGCCCGTGACCGTGATTTCTTCCGGTTGCTGCCGCTGCTCGGTCGGTTGCTGCTGAGCTCTGGCCGTATGAGCGCCGATGACAGGAACGGTGAGCACCGCTGCAACCGCGACAGCGAGCCTTTTGCGTTCGAGTGAGGCAAGGAACTGAGTAGAGCGAACACGCGCGCCCGATTGTTTGGTCGACATGCCGAAACCCCCAAGATGTTGATCGTGAAAAGGTGGTGAGCCTAAGACTCCGATTTTTCTTCGTAGTTAGCCGAGGTACAGAGTGAGTGCACCCGGCGCGATACTAAACAAGGTCTATTCCGGGTACATAGGTAACGGTTTATACCGGAACCAGCGATAACACGTTCGCCGCGAAGGCCGAACGTTCGCTTCGCGCGGCTGCGCGGCTGCTGTGGAATCGGTGGGCGATGTTGGATTCGGAAACTACCGCCGCCGCTTTGCGCCGGGCACTTCGTCGAGCGCACACGCGGCGGCGATAGGAGTGAGCGAGTCGCGGCGCGCCGCGGGCCCGCATCTCAGCGCGTGAGCTGGTTGATCAGCTCCGTCATGCGGCGCACGTTCGCGTAGGAATCCACGATCACGAGCTTGCCCGCCTTGCCGTCGTCGGTCGGGAGCGCCGCAAAGTGTGCGGACACCGGCATCAGCGGGCGGATGATCGGTACGAGCTGCGCGGCTTGCGGTACGTCGATGACGCGCATCACCCACTCTTCGTCCGGAATTTTGTCGTCGTCGCGTTGCACGAGGCGCACGGGCATGGTGCGGGCCAGCGCATCCGGGACGATGTTCACGCGCCCCTCGATCTCGATCGCCATGTAGCCGTGCAACCGCAAGATCGACAGTAGCTCGTCGTAGGTCGGATCGGTGATCGGAGGAATACTGTATACACGTGCGACCACGCGCGGATCGACGAGAAACTTCTTGCCGGTGCTAGCCGAGACTTTCGCGATGAGATCACCCAGGTCGACGCTGCGTTCGTCCCTGCGGCGGATTGCCTCGGCCTGCGCGGGCGACGGCGCGAACGGCGGCGCGGCCTGCGGGGGATTCTGATTTTGGGGTTGCGGGGCGGCTTGCGCAGGTCGCGGTTCCTGGGCCGGCCTGTTCTCCTGTGCGTAAGCGGCGCCGGCCGCGGCGACAGCTAGGATCGGGATCAACGTGGCGAGTCTGTTCATCCGACTTCTCCTCACGGGTCGAGCGCGGCAGTCGCGCTTCGTTCACGCTGTAGTACGCACGTGCCGGCGTCGTCCGCCAAGTTTCGGCGGAGCGGGCGTCAAGCACAGCCGAAATCGCCTGCGACGCCCCGTAAGGGCACCCAGGGTTGCCGCGACACAGACTCGCATGGTGGCTACTGCTAGCAACGGATGGACTCCTTTAGAGTTATGTGCGAGTAGTGTGCCAGGTCCCAGCCTTTCGTGGCTTCCAGACGATGCATGGCAGAGCAAAGACGATGATGGGGAGCTATCGATGATCCGCGCAGCGATCTGCGTTGTGGGCCTCCTCGTGTCAGCTCAGGCCGGCGCCGAGTGGCGCTACGAGGAGATCAAGAACGACACGGACGGAACGACGGCGTATCTACTCCAGGCCGACAGCTCCATCGCCGTCAAAGGTGCGGACGGCAAGGAGCACCATCCCTTCATCCAGCTTCGCTGTGACCAGAACGGCGGACCGCCGTACTGGCGCATTCAATGGTTCGCGATCGTCGAGACGAAGATCGACAGCAATAGCTCGCGGGGCGTCGTCGTCGACGACATTCGCATGCAGGTTCGTGTCGACGGCAAGCCCGATTATCGCGACGTGTGGGACATGACCCGTGACGAGTCGCTCGAAGGCGTCACGACACACCGCGCGTCTGCGCTAGTGAAAGCGCTGCGCGAAGCGAGTGAGGTAAAGATGCGCATCTCGGGAGGCTACGGCAAGATCTACGAAGCGGCGTTCGACGTTACGGGGCTCGAAGCGGCACTGGAGCAACTCAAGGGGCACTGCAAGCGGCTCTGAGCGCATTGTTCCGATCCCCACAGGTCCCCGCCTCAGTGACCGCCGTCGACGCGGATTCCTGCGTCGCAGAGTGCGCGAGCCAACTCGACTTCCACGACCTCGGCTTCGTGCCGTGCGATGCGTTGCAGATGCAGAGTCGGTCCCGCGAGCACCTCGAGACCGCGCTTGAGAACGCTGCCGGCCGCGCGAATGCCTGCCTTGTGCTGGTCGAACCGTTGCGCGGGACTGTAGCGGCTCATGCCCACGTACACGCCGTGGGAATCTCCGCGACGATCGGAGTAGTCGAGGAGAATCAGATAGACGTTGGAGCGCCCGCGTGTGCCCGGCCGGAAACGCGCGGCAACCTCGTACGCGGTGGGCAACCAGCTCACGTAGGTCATGGGCAGCCACTCGGGGACAGTGGCCGCCGCGTGTCGCCACAGGCGCTCGAGCTCGGCTTCGATGTCGTGGATGGCGTCGTCGCGCATCCACAGCTCGTGAATACAGTGCGCCCCGTCCACGCCGTCGGCTCGCAGGAGAGCGTTCTCCAGCCGCGCTACGAGCGCGCGCCTCGACAAGCCCCTGTGCAAACGTGGGTGCGGCGTTCGCGACGACGAGGTCTTTTTCGACTTTCGCGGCGAGCCCATGACTACTTCGAGACGTCTATTTCGGCACGATGATATCCGGAAGCGGACTGTCGGCGATTTGCATTCGGAAGGACTTCGTACCGAAAACAGGGGTTGGAGTATTCTGCGAGTCGGGACATCGAGGGGAGACGGCCCATGAGCGAGGACGCCCGCGACCTTCAGACAGCGCAGCGCGAGTCTGCGCCCGACCCGACCCGACGGCGGTTTCTCGCGGGAGCCGCCGTGGCCGGCGTAGGTCTCGCGGCCGGCACGGAACCCGTCGGGGCGCAGACACCCGCCCCGCTTCCTAGCGCCGCTCCGCCTTCGGAAGCCCAGCTCGGGCGCGAGCGCGCCGGCGCCGACGACTACTCCGCGGCGGAGCTCGACCGGTACTTCGTGGCCCGAGCCGGCTCCGACTTCATGCTCGACGTCATCAAGAGTTTGAAGTTCGACTACATAGCCGCGAACCCCGGCTCGAGTTTCCGCGGCCTGCATGAATCGATCGTCAACTACGGCGGCAACGCCAAACCAGAGCTGCTGACCTGCCCCCACGAGGAGCAAGCGGTTGCGATGGGGCACGGCTACTTCAAGGTGTCCGGCAAGCCGCTCGCGGTCGCGTGCCATGGCACGGTCGGCATCCAGCACGCCGCGATGGCGGTGTACAACGCATGGTGCGACCGCGCGCCCGTCGTCTTGCTCGCCGGAAACCATCTCGATGCCGGCGAGCGGCGCGGAGGCGTCGAGTGGGCGCACTCCGCGCAGGATTGCGTGCGACCGATCCGCGACTACATCAAATGGGACGACACGCCCGTGTCGTTGCCGCACTTCGCTGAATCGCTCGTGCGAGCGTACAAGATCGCCATGACGCCGCCGTTCGGCCCCGTCGCGATCGTCGCCGACGGGCATCTGCAGGAAGAAGGCATCGGCGACGAGCGTTTCGCGATCCCGCGGTTCACGCCGACGGAGGCGCCGCGCGGCGACGACGCCGCTGTACGCGAAGCGGCGCGACTGCTGGTCGCCGCGGAGTCTCCCGCCATCGTCGTCGATCGCATGGCGCGCGATCAGAGAGGAGTCGAGCTGCTCGTCGAGCTCGCAGAGGTGCTGCAGGCTCCGGTCGTCGACTTACAGGGCCGCATGAATTTTCCGAACGGGCACTATCTGAATCAGGGCAGGAACGTGCTCGCGCAGGCCGACGTCGTCTTGGGCCTCGAGCTCAACGATCCATTCGGAGTCGTGGGCACGGTGCGAGATCGAGTGCACCGCGAGGCGGAGCAGACAGCTCGGCCGGACATCAAGATGATCACCATCGGCGTCGGCGATCTCTTCTGGCGCTCGAACTATCAGAACTTCCAGCGCTACTACGGCGCGGAGCTCTCGATCGCGGGTGACGCGCAGGCGACGCTGCCGTCGTTGATCGAAGCCCTGCGCTCCGCGGCGCCGCGCAGCGCGCGCGCTGCACTCGACGCTCGGCAGAGCAAGTGGCGCGCGGCCCATGCGACTCGACGCGAGAACGCGCTGAACGCCGCGCGCTACGCTTGGAACGCGAGCCCCGTGAGCACGGCGCGGCTCGCGATGGAAACGTGGAACGTGATCCGCGAGCGCGACTGGGCGCTCGTGTCCGAGTCGTTCTTCTCTTGGCCGTCCGATCTCTGGCAGATGGACAAGCACTACCAGCACATCGGCGGCTCGGGCGGCGCGGGCGTCGGCTACGGCGCTCCTTCGTCCGTCGGCGCGGCGCTCGCGCACCGCGACGCCGGACGCCTCGCGGTGAGCTTCCAGCAGGACGGCGACCTCCTCTACGTGCCGGGCGTGCTGTGGACCGCCGCACATCACCGGATTCCGCTCCTGTCCGTGATGCACAACAATCGCGCCTATCACCAGGAAGTCATGCATCTACAGCGCATGGCCGCGCGTCGCCAGCGCGGCGTGGACGGCCACGCACTGATCGGCACGGTGCTGGATGATCCCGCGCTCGATTTCGCGAGCATCGCGAAAGGCATGGGCGTCTGGTCCGCGGGTCCGATCACGGATCCCGACAAGCTCGGGCCAGTGCTGCGCGAAGCGCTCGCGGTCGTCGAGCGCGGCGAGCCGGCGCTCATCGACGTCGTGTCGCAGCCGCGTTGAGCGAGGTGACGCGATGAACTGGAGCTCGTTGCGCGCAGTGTCCCTAGGCTGGATCTCGATCGCGCTCGTGGCCGCGCTCGCCGCCGCGCGCTCGGGTCTAGCACAGGAAAACGGTCGAGCCCTCTTCGACGGCTACGGCTGCTATCAATGCCACGGTCACGAAGGCCAGGGCGGCGCGGCGCCGCGCATCGCGCCGAGTCTCTATCCTTACGAAGCGTTCGAGCGGCTCGTGCGGCGTCCCGCGAACGAGATGCCGGCCTATGCGCCGGCGGCGCTCAGCGACGAGACGCTGCGGGCGATCTATCGCTACGTCCGCGAAGTGCCGGAGCCGCCCAAGGTGGTCGACATTCCGCTGCTGCGCTGAGGGCTCGAGCAAATCCTCGCCATTGCACGACGGCGCAAGTCGAGTGCAAGCGGCTTGTCACTCGCGCACGGAGCTCGTGGCGAGGCGTTCGGCCGCTTCCGGCACCGATTTGCTCGCGTCATGCGCCAGCGACAGTCGCTTCATCCACGGCAGCACCGCCGCCGCGATCGCGGTGCAGATCAGAGCCGCGATGCCGAGTCGATTGAACAAACTCGTGTAGATCGGGAGGCTCGCGATCGGATCGTTCGTGATGTCGCTCGGGACGCTGGCGTACGACGCGACCACCCCGCCGAGGTATTGCGATACGCCTGTTGCGACGAAGTAGGCCCCCATCATGAAGCCGCCCATGGCGGCCGGAACATAGCGCGCGACCATGGCGAGACCCAGGCCACTCACGAGCAGCTCGCCCAACGAGATGGCGCCGTACCCCCAGACCATCAGCCACGAAGACACTCGGCCGTCGCTCGCGGCAAACTGCGTGGAGGCACCATAGATGAAGAAGCCGGCGGCAACGATGGCGAAGCCGAGCACGAATTTTTCGGCGATCGAGAGGTCCTTGTCGCGGCGGCCCGCCGCCGTATACGCCCATGCCAGAATCGGGCTGAGAATGAAGATCCAGATCGGGTTGAAAGCCTGAAACTGCGCCGGTGACCAATCCCACAGATGCACGCCGAACACGTTGAACGCCGGATCGACGTTGCGCAACGCGAAGAGGCTTAGAGACGTCGACATCTGCTGGTAGAAAATGAAATAGAACACGGTCTGCGCGGTCAGTACCAGCGCAGCGATCAGCCCGGCGCGCTCCGCGCGGCTGCCGATGGAGATGAGATAGGCGAATATGCCGAGGACCACGATGCCGGCGAGATAAACGAACACGCGCGCCACCGCTTCGTCCTGCAGGATATAGGCCGAGCCGAATACCGCCGCGACGCCGATCAGCAGCACCGCGCCGAGCTTCGCGGGCGACGCCGGTCGCGTATCGGGCTCGGAGCCGACGTACGCCATCGACTGTCGCATCACCGCGTAATTGATCAGACCGAGCACCAACCCTACGGCGCACACGCCAAAGGCAACGTGCCACCCGAAATCGTTCGCGTACTGCGCATTGAAGTAATCCTTGAGCCACGGCGTGAGGAGCTGCGAAATCATCGCGCCGAGATTCACTGCCATGTAGTAGATCGTGAATGCGCTGTCGATCTTGGAGTCGTCGCCCTCGTAAATCTTGCGCACGAGATTGCCGGCATTGGCTTTGAAGAGACCATTGCCAACCACGATCACGCCGAGCGCGCAGAACAGGAACCACACGTCCCGTCCCGGCACCACCATCAGGGTGTAACCCAACGCGAGAATCACGGCGCCGAGCAGCATCGTCCTGCGGGTGCCGAGGATCTTGTCCCCGACCCACCCGCCGATAGCCGGCGCCACGTAGATCAGCGCGGCGGCCGCGCCCCATACGAGCGTCGCACGCTCGTCGGGGAAATTCAGCCGCTCGACCATGTAGTACACGATCAGCGCCTGCATGCCGTAGTAGCCAAAGCGTTCCCACATCTCGATGAGGAAGACCGTGGTGAAGCTTCGAGCCTGCGGAACGGAGGGGGTTGTGCTCACGGTGACTAGGCTATCGGAATTGCGGTGGGCGTGACACCGACCGGCGCGGTCCCTACTTCGGAACGACGAGGTCGGGGAGAGGACTGTCGGCGATTTCCTTCGCGCGCGTATCGGGTACGCCGAGCGCGCGCAGCAAATGGTACGACGACGATTCGCGGCTGCGATCGGCCGCCGCGGAGCGTGGTCCGCACGGTCGCGAGCACCGTGCCCGTCATCAGGTCGCGGCCCACCGTCGCATTCGGCACGTCAAACTCGCCAGCTTCGATGCCTTTCGCGATCGCCCGGTGGCACGCCTCCCACGCTTCGGATCCGAAGGTCGGCCCGAACGCGCTCAAGTGCACCATCGCCCACGCCCACGCGGGATCGCGCCGGGCATAGTTCAAGTAGTGCTGGATCGCGGCGTTGGCGCCTTCCGCGTGGCACTGAGTTTCGTCGAACTTCGTCACGAGCGCGCGGTTCAAGTCGTGGCTGAGCTCGACGGCGAGGATCTCGAACAGCTGCTCGAGGCTCGTGAAGTAGTTGTAGAAGGATCCGCGCGAGATTTGCGCGGCTGCGCAGATCTCTTCGATCCGCACGGTGAGGCCCTTCTCTTTCCCGAGCAGCGCGAACGCGGCTTCGAGGATCTTCGTGCGGGTGCGCTCGCGCTTGGCGCCGAGCTTCGGAGGCGGCGGTCGCTCTTCCGTGCGTCGCTGAGGACGGGCCGCGATTTTTGCAGGCACGGACATCTACTACAGCTCCAAGATTCCGGTGGAGTTTTGGAGCTTCGGCAGATCGAGGCCCGCGACTTGCCCGAGCCCGCCGATGAGATTCGCGAGCGGCGTCGTCGGGTTCGGCACGGCGATGTGCCGGCCGCCCTTCAGGCGCCCGCCCGCGTGGCCCGCGAGCACGATCGGCACCATGTTCTGGTCGTGCTTGTCGCCGTTGCCCATGCCCGAGCCGTACATCACGAGCGAATGATCGAGCAGCGTGCCGTCGCCGTCCGGCGTGGCTTTGAGCTTCTCCACGAACTCGGAGAACAGCGAGAGGTGGTACGCGTTGATCTTCGCGTACTTGCGTATCGCGTCGGGGACGCCGCCGTGATGCGAGACGATGTGATGCGACTCGGAAACGCCGATCTGCGCATAACCAATGCTGCTCGCCTCGACGCCCTTCATGAAGGTGGTCACGCGAGTGATGTCGGCTCGCCACGCGAGCGCTACAAGCTCGTACATCACGCGCACGTGCTCTTCGTAAGTACCGGGGATGCCGGCGGGCGCATCCGGAGTCTCACCCACCGCATCGGCGCGCTGCCCGGATAACTGGATCCGGCTTTCGACCTCGCGGATGTTTTGCAGATACTCATCGACGGTCGAGCGGTCGCTCGGGCCGAGCTGGCTGTTGAAGCGATTCGCCGACGCGAGCACCGAATCGAGAATGCTGGCCTTCGCTCTTGAAGCGCGCGGCGCGCTCTTCGGCCGAACCGATGTCGCCGAACATCCGCTCGAACGCGCTCTGCGGGTTCTGCTCGTTGGGCAGAGGCTGCGTCGCCGTCTGCCAGGACAACGTGTTCAAGTACAGACAGCTCCAACCGAATTGGCACGAGTTCGACGAGCTGTTGATGTCCTCGATGCCGAGCTCGAGCGAGCGCAGCGGCGTGTCGCGGCCGATCGCGTCCGCGATGTGCTGGTCGATAGTCTGACCCGCTTGCACGTCCGAGCCCTGCGTCGGCTTCGCGGTCGCCCCGCTCAACCACAGCGAGCCGATCACGTGGTGGCCGAACGGGTCCGGCGCACGCAGCCCCGTGACCACGTTGATGTGCTCGCGCAGCGGCGCGAACGGCTCCATCAGCTGCGTGAGCTCGAGCTTGCCCACCGACGGCGGCGTGAAGATCTCCGGCCGAATGCCGTTCGGCACGTATACGGCGCCGAACCGCAGCTGCGGCGGCGTCGCGGCGCGCGCGGCGGCGGGCACCATCGCGTCGAGAAACGGCAAGCTGATCGCGGCACCGAACGCGCCGCGCAACACGGTGCGGCGCGAAAGATGCTTCTTCGTGATGAACACTAGTTCGACTCCAAAGCTTCGGACGCGCGCGTGTCGGCGACCGTCTGCGTGGCGCTCGGCGCGAACCGAGCCTTCTGCTGGAACTGCGGGCTGCGCACGATGCCGAGCACGAGCGCGCTGAACTTGTAATCGTCCTGCGCCGCGTCGCGCACGATGCGGCGCAACGTCGGCATGTCCTCGGCCTCGAGGCGGCGGCCGAGGGCGTACACCATGAGCTTCTGCGTGAACGTCTGGACGAAGAGCTCGGGACGGGCCAGCAGCGCGTCGCGCAAGCCCGTCGGGCCCGAGATCGGAATGCCGCCCGGCAGCGTCGTGCTCGCGTCTACGGCCACGCCCGCATCCTTGTCGCGCCAGCGGCCGATCGGATCGAAGTTCTCGAGCGCGAGCCCCGTGGGATCGATGATCGCGTGGCAGCCGGCGCACACCGGATCCTTGCGATGCTGCTCGAGGCGCTCGCGCACGCTGTGCGGCGCGCTGTCCGCGATGCTCTGCTCGAGCGCCGGCACGTTCGCAGGCGGCGGCGGCGGCGGCGAGTTGAAGAAGTTCGTGAGGATCCACTTGCCGCGGAACACCGGCGACGTGCGAGTGGCGACGGACGTCTGGAACAGGATGCTGCCCTGCCCCAGCAGCCCGCGGCGATTCGGGTCTTGGAGCGTCACGCGGCGGAACGCGTCGCCGAACACGCCGTCGACTCCATAGTGCTTCGCGAGCCGCTCGTTGAGATACGTATAGTCGGCGCGGATCAGATCGAGAACGCTCGCGTCGTCGAGCAGCACCGAGCGCAGGAACAACTCCGTCTCGCGCAGCATGGCGCTGCGCAGGTTGTCGTCGAACGTGAAGTAAAGGCGCGCGTCGGGAGACTTCGTGTTGATGAGCCGGAGCTGCAGCCATTGCTCCGCGAAGTCCGTGACGAGCGTGTCGGCGCGCGGATCGGCGAGCATTCGGCGCACGTGCGCTTCGAGCGCTTTCGGGTCGGCGAGCCGGCCGGCGATCGCGTCATCGCGCAGCGCGTCGTCCGGGATGCTGTTCCAGAGGAACAGCGCGAGGCGCGAGGCCAGCGTGGCGCCGTTGTCGCGCTCCTCGGCGCCGGAGACCGTGCTCTCCTCTTCCGTTACGCCGTGATACAGCAGGAACTCGGGACCACTCAGGATGCGTGCGAGCGCGACCTCGATGCCGCCCTCGAAGTCGCGGCCGTTGTCGCTGGCGCCCGCGTAGATGTCGCGCAGCGTTTTCAGATCCTCATCGTCCAGCGGCCGGCCATAGGCGCGGAGCGCGAGGCGGCCCAGGATTTGGTCGGCGCACGCGGTGTCGGTCATGGAACCGCTCGGCCGGCACGTGAAGATGGCTCGGCGCGTCGGCGTGTCGCCGGGGCCGGTGGATTCGTACGGGCCCGCGACGAGCGCGCGCGTGATGATCGGCCAGCCGTAGCCGTCGTTGCCGATCGGCAGGTCTGCTTTGTTCGGATCGAGCAGCTTCTGCTCGAGCGCGAAGCTCTTCCCGACCATCGTGACGCCGACGCGATGGAGCCCCGCGCTCACCTTCAAGCGCACCGGCAGCCGCTCGCCTACCTGCGTGACCGCGGCGCCGATGTTGCCGTTCGAGAGCGCGTCGTCCTCCACGCCGCCGAGCTTCGCGGAGTGAACGACCTCGTCGTCGAGCAGGATCTGCAGCTCGAACGGCGTCTTGAACCCTTCGACGCCGCGGACCGTGCTGCCCGTCGCGCGCCACAGCTCGGGCCGGATCTCGTACTCGGCATCCGTCGGGAAGTAGTGCTCGACGACGAGCCCGCCGCGCGTGCCGAACGGCAACCCGTCGACCCAGTTGTTCTGCGAGAGATCGAGCCGCGGCCGGTACTCCGTTCCGCGCGGCGCGACCTTCGTGTCACCGACCGCCATGGCCGCGACGCGCAGTCCCACCGTGAGATAGCGCTCGAGCAGCAGCGGCGACGTCTTCAACGTGTCCGACACGTTGTCGAACCCGTCGCTCGTGATATCCGCGGGCAGCAGCGACGCGACGTCCACCGGAAAGCCGAGCAGGTCGCGCACTGCATTGCCGTACGCCGCGCGCGTGAGCCTGCGTACCGGCGCGCCGGCCACCGCGGGCGCACTCTTATCTAATGTGTCCTCGAGATAGGACACGAGGCTCGCGACGGCCTCGTTGCTCGGCCGCGGCTCGCCGGGCGGCGGCATGAGCCCCGCGCTGAGCTTGTGGATCACTTTCTCCCATTTCGCGCGCTGCGCGACGGGATCAACGAGGTTCGGGTTCTCGAGCACGAGCCCGCCCTCTTGCTCCGCTTGGCTGTGGCAATCCGTGCAGTACTTGCTGACGACGGCGCCGTGCTCGGCGGCCAGTTCCTGCGGCGACTGCTTCGCGCACGCAACGAGCGACGCCGCTGCGAGCGGCGCGATCGCGAGCGCGAGGGCGCGCTGCAACCAGATCCGACTCATCGCGCAGCCTGCCGTCGGTCTTCTTTCCCGCCCGCGCCGAGCTCGCGCAACGCCTTGGCCGCGGCGGACTCCGGTCCCGGCGACTTCGCGCGCACCTTCGACGGCAAGCGGCCGACGGCGTAGTCGAGCGGCGTGAAGCCTTCGCTGTCCGCAACGTTGAGGTCAACGCCGCGCTCGGCCATGTGCTTGATGACAGCCGGATAGTCGCGCAGCGCAGCCGTGTGCAGGGCCGTGGTGCCGAGGGCGTTGCCAATGCCCGGGTTCGCACCTTTATCCAAGAGGAAGTCGATTGCCGCGATCGCCTTTTCCTCTGAGGGCTGGCGCTCGGCCTCGATGAGCTGCGGAAGCTCGGGCCCCGACATCACCGCAACGAGCGGAGTGATGCCGCCGCGCTTCTCGTCGCGCAGCGACGGATCGGCGCCGGCCTCGACGAGCACGCGCATCGCTTCGACGTCGGACGAGCGCGCGGCGCGAATCAGCGCGAGGTCCGTGAGCTTCGGGCGGCGGCGGCAGGAAGCGCGCGTCGCGATCGAGCAGGTGGTCCGGCAGGCGGCTCGTGAGATCGGCGCCGCTCGCGAGCATTAATTTGAGCACCTCGAGCGAGCTCTCGGCGCCCGTCGGAACTTGGAACTCGCCGACGTAGTTCACGCGATTGCGCGCCTCGACCAACGCGACGAGCCCGCCGCCGTCCGCGCTCGCGCCCGCCTCGACCAGCGCCTTGGCCGCGTCGAAGTGCAGGTTGTCGAGCGCGATGACGAGCGGCGAGAAGCCTTCCGGCGTCTTGGCGTCGAGATCGGCCTTGCCTTCGGCGAGCGCTTTGATTGCATCGACTGCACCGCTACGCGCGGCGAACATGATCGGCGTGAAACCGGCCAACGGTATCTCGACGAAGTAGCGCACCGCGGGCTTGCGCTCCGGAAGATCGTTGATCGGGGTTGTGGCGTTTACGTCTGCGCCCGCTTTGATCAGCTCGGCGGCGACCGCGCCCCGATCGGCCGCCGCGGCATACATAAGAGGAGTCTGGCCTTGCCACTGCTCGACGACGTTGACGTTAGCGCCGTTGTCGATCAGCAGGCGGACGGCCTCTACGCCGCTCGTGCGAGACGCGAGCATGAGCGGAGTCTCGCCTTGCGGGAGCGCGAGATCGACTTGGGCGCCGGCGTCGAGGAGTGTTTTTAGAAGAGCGGCGTCGGCGCGAAGAGCGGCTTCGTGCATCGGAGCGAAGCCGTAGCGGTTGGTGAGATTCGGATCGGCCTTCGCGGCGAGCAGTGCTTGGACGGCAGCGGAGTCGCCGAAGTGGGCGGCGTAGAGCATTGGAGTTGAGCCGTCGCCCGCCCGGGCGTTGGCGTCGGCGCCTGCGGCGAGCAGTGAATGAACTTCAGCGGGATGCGTGTTCTGCGCTGCTAGCAGCAGCTTCGCGTCAAGCTCGGGCGCAGCTGAGGCGCCGAACGCCAAGAATAGGAGCGACGCGAAGGTGACAAACATGGACGACGTTCTCACGGTCCCCCCAAGTCAAAAAAAGTGAGCGAGAAATCGGCGCAATTTCGAAGTGGTGACGCCGTGGCGCCAAAGCGGCGCTATGCGGTTTTCGCAGAGTATTGATAATTTGACAAATCGTCAATAACGCGGCGGGCAGCCGACAACCCAACCGCGACAGCGCGGCGGCGCATTCCGGCTTTGTAATACTATCGGCCGAGACCCGGCCGAGACCGGAGCTGATAACACTCCGGGGGAAGTGAACACCGACCTTCTCGCCGAGAAGGTCTGGGGCCGGCATTTCGTGAGCCCCGAGAACGTTGCCCAGCGGGTAATGCTGCTGCGCCAGAGCCTCACCGACGACGCGACTCGGCCGCGCTACATCGAGACGGTTAGGAACAAGGGCTACCGCCTCATCCCGATGGTGGAAACGGTATCGGCCGATACGCCCCGCGCCGTGCCGCGGCCGCGCCGGCTCGTCCACGGTATCGCAGCTTTGTTGGCCATCGGCCTCGTCGCGGCCGGCAGCTACTGGTTTGCCGGGACGGCGGAGCAGCCCGCGCCGGTGCCGAGCTCCGTCGCCGTACTGCCGTTCGAGAATGCAAGCCCCAATCCCGACGACGCCTATTTCGCGGTTGGCATGCAAGACGAAATCGTGAGCCAACTGACAAAAATCAGCGGGCTGCGCGTCTTTCCCGTGCGTCCCGGGCGAGGCGCGCACCGCTCGGCGGGCGAGGTGGTGCGTGAGCTCAACGCCGCGACTGTACTCAGCGGCAATGTGTACTCCGCGGAAGGCCGCGTGCGAGTGAATACATTTCTCACACCGGCTGCCAGCGACGAGCCCCTGTGGTCGGAGTCGTACGAACAAGAGCGCAGCGGGATCTTCAAGATCCAGAGCGAAGTTGCCCTCGATGTCGCCCATGCCCTCCGCCTCGAGCTGTCGCCTACCGACAGGACGCGCGTCGAGCGCACCCCCACGACGAATCCGCAAGCCGGCGACCTGTACCTCGTAGCTAGAGCGCGAACGCCGCTGTCCGCGGAGTTGCAGCTCGCCATCACCGAGGTCGAGCAGGCTCTCGCCCTGGACGCGGAGTACAAAGAGGCCTGGGTTCTCGATGCAGGCCTCCATATCTACGCTCAGTTCGTCTATCCGGAACGGGTCGAAGAGCATCGCGAGCGCTCCGAGCAGGCTGCGCGTCGCGCCATCGCGCTCGATCCGGAGTTCGGGCAAGCCCATGCCGCGCTTGGTTGGTCGTTGTTGACGAAGAAGGACTGGATGAACGCCGAAGCGGCATTTCGCAGGGCCGCAGCTCTCAACGTGCCGAGGGCCAGCCTGGGGCCCTATGGGTTCTTGCAACTCTCCGTCGGCAAGTTCAACGACCTCGCGCTCGAGGTTCATGAAGAGGCGCGCGCGACCGACTCGGGGAACGAGCTATCGCACCGCATGCTCGCGTTCGTCCACGAAGGACGCGGCGAATGGGCGCGGGCGAGCGGGTTGTACGACTCTGCGCTGCGCCTGTTCGAACGAGACGATCTGCGGAACGCGGTGACAAGTCTCGCCGAACACGCCAGAATCCTCTTAGCAACGCTTTAACCACGGGAACACGTATGGGCGCGTTGCCCACTCGCTATCGTTTCGCTGATCTCACGCTCGACGTGGGGCGCCGCCGCCTTACCCGCGGCGACGAAACAATTGCGCTCAGCAAGCTCACGTTCGGGCTGCTCCACGCGCTCGTCGAGGCCGCGCCGAACGTCATCACCCACGCAGAGCTCGCCGAGAGGGTCTGGGGCCCGCGCCGTATCGTGACGCCCGAGAACCTCGCGAAGCGCGTGATGCGCTTGCGCGAAGCGCTCGGCGACCGCGCGTACGCGCCTCGTTATGTTGAAGGGCTGCGCGGACAGGGTTACCGGCTGATCCCGACCGTCGCCGCCGAGATCGCGACGCCGGACGTGGCCGAGGAGAACGCATCCCGGGAGGCCGAGCACCTGCTGCCTGAGCCAGCCGTCGCGCCACCGGATCTCGTCGACGCACGCGCCACCGCGCACGCGCCCGAAGTCGCTCACCTCGGCACGCCTCGATCGATGGCAGCGCCGCGCTCATCCACTGCGCACCGCCTCGTGCTCACCGCGGCGGCCGTGCTCGTCGCCGCGGTAGCCGTCGGCGCGTACCGCTGGCCCGAGCCGCACACCGCATCCCCCGAGCCGACCTCAGTCTCGATCCCGAGCGCGACGAAGATCGTGGTGCTGCCGTTCGCGAATCTGTCGTCGGACGCCGAGCATCAGCACTTCGCCGACGGCCTCACGGACGAGCTCATCATCGGCCTGCAGCAACTCCCCGCTGTGAAAGTGATGAGCCGCAGGACGTCGTTCACGCTGCGCCACTCGGGCGGCGGGGCGAAGGAGATCGCGGCCAATCTCGGCGTGCAGTACGTGCTCGAGGGTAGCGTCGGCAACGACGGTGAACACCTCCGCGTGCGCGCACAGCTCACGGACGCCGCCGGGTTCGGGGTGGTGCCGTATAGCTACGACGGCCCGATCGACGACGTCTTCGCCGTGCAGGACGAGATCGTCGCCGCGATCGCAGCCGCGGTTCGCGCGCCACTCGGCCTCGAGCCGGCCGTCGAGCGCGCGGGCACGAGCCAAGTGGAGGCGTACGAGCTCTATCTCGCCGCGAAGCTCGAGTGCATGCAGGGCAACTTCACGCCCGAGGGCTTCGAGCGCGCGCTGCGTCTGATCAATCGGGCCATCGCCGTCGATCCGAAGTTCGCGCGCGCGTGGATGTTCAAGTCGCAGGTTCACACGATGCGCGCCGCGTTCACGCCCGGCGGCGGCACGGCCGAGATCGCGGCTGCGGAAGAAGCCGCCACTCACGCCATCGGGCTCGCACCCGACTACGGCGACGGCTACAACGCGCGGGCGCTGCTGCGCACGACCAGTGGGGACTGGCGCGGCGCCGCCGCCGACTACGAGCGCGCGAGCGCGCACGGCGTGACCGAGTTCCCGCACGACATCGCGTTCATCCTCTCGGCGGGCCGGTTTCACAAGGCTCGGGACCGCATCGAGCAGTTGCTCGAGACTGACCCGCTCAACGAGGAGCTGCTCGGCTTCCTCGTGATCGCTGACGAGGTCCTCGGCCGACCCGACGAAGCCGACGCCGCGTTTCGCCGCGGCCGGCTGCTCTACGAGCCGTGGGAGTTCGGCGACCGCGTCGGAGTCTGGGTTCGGGCGGGGCGCGGTCGCGTCGCGCCGCCTTACGACGACATCGCGCCGCTCGAGCGGTTCGGGGATCTCGCGGGGCCCGACGACGATCCGCAGGCCGCGCGGGCCCGGCTCGAGCACGCCTTGCACGACCCGCAGAATCAGGCGCCGACGGCGATCGCGAACTTGGCCGTCACCGCCGCCCGCCAAGGGGACTCGGCGCTCGCGCTGAAGCTGCTCGGCGAGGCAATCTCCGGCTCCAAGACGACGGCGTACCTCGCGTGGCTACCCGTGTTCGCAGACGCGCGCCGGCTGCCCGAGTTCAAGACACTGCTCGCCGATGTCGAGTTGGTGGACTACTGGCGCGCGACCGGCTGGCCCGACGTGTGCCGCCCGGTTGGCGAGCGCGACTTCGACTGCCTCTAACGCTCGCGCTCCCGCTTTGTCGCGAAGAAGTCCGGCTTTCGGCACGTAACCGTCATGCAGTCCCGCGGGGCGTTCTCTAACGTCGATGCGCGACGATCCTGTCGCCTTTGATACGGAGAACAAGATGTCTTCCCTCGGCTATCGATGGCCCGTCGCCGCTTGCGCGGGCGCCTCGCTCCTCCTCGTCTCGCTCGCGGCTAGCGCCGACCCGTGGAAAAAAACGCCGTCCTGGACACTCGGGCAGCTCGTGCTCACGGGCGCCGGATGCCCGATCGAGACGCCGGACGGGCTCAGCCTCATGATCGCCTCGGCCCGTGCCGGCACCACCGGCGGCCTCGACATCTGGGCGATCGACCGGTCCGAGGTGGGCGCGCCGTGGAGCGAGCCGAAGCACCTGCCCGCTCCGATCAACTCGGCAGCCGCCGACTTCTGTCCGTCGCCGTTTGCGCGGTCGCTGTACTTCGTGTCGGCGCGCCCGAACACGGAAAGCTGCGGCGGCATCGACGGCGGCGGCGGCGACATTTACTTGTCGCGGCAGAGCCCGGCCGGCGACTGGTCCGAGCCCGTGCATCTGCCCTGCGCGCCGAACGGCCCGAACACGACCGGCGTCGAGCGTAGCCCGTCGCTCGTCGAGACCTGGTACGGCACGTTCCTCTTTTACTCCACGAACGCCGGCGTCGCAGGCGCCAAAGAGGACATCTACGTGAGCATCATGGACCGGGACGGCCAGTTCGGCCGCGGCTGGGTGGTGAGCGCGCTCAGCACGGCGGATTCTCAGGATCAGATGCCTACGGTGCGCGCGGCGGACGACGGCAGTTTCGCCGTCACGTTCAACTCCGACCGACCGGATCCGAAGGCCGCGGGCGGGCAGGACGCGTACTACGCGACAGCCGCGTTCCTGCCGTTCTGGTGGACGAAGCCGCAGAACGCCGGGCCGAACGTAAACACGCCGGCGAACGAGACACGGGTGTCGCTGTCGTGGGACTTGCAGCGGCTGTACGTCGGCCGCGGCGACGTCTACGTGAGCGAAAGGCGCTAACGCCTGATCGAGGCGCGACCGCGTGCGCTCGCGCGCGGCGCGCCTTGATGACTCCGCGGCAACGGTATCGGCCGCGACATCAGCGGCCGCAGTAGCTCCGCGCCGTCACCGACCCGAGCCGACGCTGAGCCGCGCCTCCAAACACCAGAAGCCGACCGGACTGCCTTGCGATCTCGACATCGCGCGGCGCTTCATCGTCAACGAATAGGGCGTCACCAACCGGATCTCGCGTCATTGGTGGCGCGGCAGGTTGAGAGCGTTGCGCTGACGACCTGGCGGCAACCCGCGAGATCGCATCGGCCGACGAGATATTCTCGGACGGCCGGGGAACGCGTAGCATGCTCCAACTAACGCTACACGCTCCACTCGACGCGCATGAGTACGAGTCCGCCTTCCGGCGGCGCTCCGAGACAGCCCGGCAAACAGGAACAACCATGAAGAAACAGTCGTTGGTCGTTGTTGGCCTCGCCGTGTGGGTGTGGCTCAATGCGCTGGCCCAGCAGTCCGTGCTCCCGAAGACGGGCGTGACGGCGAAGGAGCTTCAGGACTGGGTCACGAGATGGATCTCCGAATCGACCGCCGCCGATAGCGTGTGGCTCATCGATGTAACGCCCGGGCCGTCGCCGGCGGGGTTGCCGACGTTCCAGGCGCTGACTCCTGCCGACAAGCTCGCGCTGACGCAGGAGGTGCTCGCGACCGTGAAGGCGACGGTGATGGCGCCCGGCTTCCGCGCGGAGCACACGGCCCGCATCGCAAAGCAGAACAATCGCGCAATCGATCACGGCATCGATGCCGAAACCTTCGGCATCACGGGCAACGTGGAAGCCGACACGATCACCACGACCGTGGTGCCCCTGGTCCAGGTGATGCGCAGCTTCCCCGACGAGGCGCTGAAGCAGTCGTTCGAGGACGAGCGAGCCGAGCTGCCTCAGCAAATCAACGACGAGACCGACGACGAGGAGCGTGCAAAGCTGCAGGCGCAACTCACGAGGCTGAACGCGCTCGTGCCGCTCTCGAAGAGCAATCCGCAGGAGTTCAAGATTCAGTACACGCTCACGAAATCGGTGTTGATGGGCGGGCCCGACACGGAGGCCGGCTTCCAGGCTTTGACGTCGAGCGTTGAGGATAAGAACAAGATGCGGCAAGAGCAGATCTACTGGAACAAATACAACCTCGACGCGATTCTGAAGAAGAACCTCACGCAGTTCATCGACCAAGCGACGCGGGTCGATGTCAAACGCCCGACGCAGTTGAGGGACGGTTACTTGTACTGGAGCAATGGCGACGAGATGTCCGGGCTGGACAACTTTGAAGTCATACTGGGTCAGGCACCGACCAGCGCCGCCGTTGCGTTCGCTCGGACCTGGCTAGGCGAATTGAAGTAGGCCGGCGCGGCGCGTCTATCACCGCACTCCGGCGCGCTGATCTTGCGCGGCCTGCGCGCGGCCTACGAGCATGCGCGCATGCAAGGCAAGACGCTGACGCGCTGAGCCTGCCCGCGACGAGCTCGATAAACGCCCCTCTCCTCCCGCACCGCGGAGGGATTTTCGGCACCACTTCCGTGCCGCCACGTTCCCGCGGGAACGTCCATGTCGTCGAGCTCGTCGTACGACGACGCCGCGGACGATCGCGCTCATCCGTGTTTCCGCGGAAACGCGATCGAGCTCCGCGCCGTCGGCGCCGATGCCGTCGTCGATCATGTCCAGCGCGCGATAACCCGCGCGCGGGATCACGCGCCCGTCGGGCCGCCGGAAATAGATGCCGCCGCTTTCGTCGCGATGAATCGTGAACCCGCCCTCATGCAGCAGCTTGTGGTGATGCGTGCAGAGCAGCGTGGTGTTCTCGAGGCTCGTGTCACCGCCGTCGGCCCAGTGGCGGATGTGGTGCGCGTCGACGTAGTGCGCGCGGCTACAGCCGGGGAACGTGCAACCGCGGTCGCGCGACCAGAGCGCGCGTTTGAGCGCGGTCGACACTGTGCGCTGCTTGCGGCCCACGTCGAGCGGCGTGCCGCGCTCGTCCTCGACGATCGTAACGACGCTGCCGTCGCACGCGAGCCGGCGCACGGTTTCGACCGGTAAATCCGACCGCCCGACGCTTCCGCGGAGGCGCTCTTCGCCGAGAACACTTTCATCGACGTGCACCACGACCTGATAGTGATCGGCCGCAGGAGCCGACCGCTCGCGCGTCGCTCCTCCGTCCACGCCGCTGCCGGCGCCGCCGCCGCCCATGTCATCACTAAGATACGCCTTCATGATCGCGACGAACGCATCGGCCTGCTGAGCCTTCCAACTCTCGCCCGAGCGCTCGCACGCGAACTCGACGCCGAGCGCCGCCTCCCCCGCCGCGATCGCGCTGTCGACTGCCCGGCCGGCGAGCTCGCCCTCTTCCGCCGGCAGCTCAACGACGATCCGCACGCAGTTGCGCGCGCGATCTCGGAATAACACGAGCGACCGCCGCTCCCACGCGTGCCGTGCGCCGTGCACGGAGTCGGGCTCCGTGTTGCGGATCTGCCGGCAACGGTCCTCGACCTGCGCCGCGGAAGCGTCGAGCGCATACGCGAGCAGCAAATCTTCGTCGTAGCTTGCGGCGACGCGCGTAAGCGCCCGAACCTTCGAGTACGAGAGGTTGCCGTCGGCGAACGCGGCCGAGATCGCAGGCAACTCGCGTAGCGCATTCGCCGTGCGCACCTTCTCGCGCGCCGCGCCCGGCGACAACCCGCAACGCCACGCGAGCCACTCGGCGCAGCTCGCGCAGCCCCACTTTGCCCAACCGAAGCGCTCGTCGAACACGCGCACGAGCACGAGCATGCGATACGTCTCGGCGTTCAGGTGCTGCGCGAGTTGTGTGATGGCGCGATCGAGATCGTCGATCGAAAGGTCATCGGCAGCGGCGACAGCGACGGCGCCGCGCGTGGTCTGTGCGGTCATGGACGTCTCCGAAGGGGTTGGAAGCCGAGTACTGATCGTACGTCCAGTACTACGAGCTTTTCCAATAACTTTCGGTTACTTACGCGTCATCGCAGGTGCCCGACGAGCGGCTTGCCGCCGTCAGAATTCGCTAGGGTTCGCGACACCTTGTCGCAGCGCCCGCCACGTATCGACGAAGCGGCGCGCGCGCTCACCCACGTCAGCGGCAGATGCCCCGGGAGTATAGAGCGACGAGCCCAGCCCGAATCCATTCGCGCCGGCGCGTACGTATCCGGCCATCGTCTCGGGAGTGATGCCGCCGACGGGTAAGAGGGGCAAGGCCTTGGGAAGCACCGCGCGCATCGCCTTCAGTACCGGCGGCGAAATCAGCTCGGCCGGAAACAGCTTCAGGGCATCCGCACCTGCAGCCACCGCCGTGAACGCTTCAGTCGGAGTCGCGACACCCGGCACGCACACGAGCCCTGCGGCCTTGGCGGCCCGGATCACAGCTTGATCCGCATGCGGCATCACGAGCAGCTCGCCGCCGGCCGCCCGGAGGCGCTCGACATCATCGGCGCGCAGGACCGTGCCCGCGCCGACCAGCGCGTCGGCAGGCAGTGCGCGCCTGACTCGCGCGATGCTGTCGAACGGATCGGGCGAGTTCAGCGGAATCTCGATCAAGCGGAACCCTGCTGCGTGCAATGCGGCGGCGACCGCCTCCGATTCGATCGGTTTGATGCCGCGCAGAATCGCGATCAGCGGCAGTGTGCGGAGCGCAGCGTCGAAGCGAGCTTGAGCGGGCGTTTCAGGCATGAGTCGATCTCCGGAGCGTGCTGCTTGCTAGACGAGGAGTCCTGCTGCGCGAGCGAATTCCCATAGTCCGCGCGGCGCGGTGTTCTCGAGCTGAGCGTGCACGGCAGCGCCGAACGTCTTCAGCGCGCGCGCATAGCGCCCGCAGAGTGCGGCATCGCCGACGAGCACGAGTGGCGCGCCGGACTCGCGCGCCGTTCGCGATGCCGCGAGTCCCGAGACGAGCTCGTGTCCGACGAGCAATCCGGACAGGTAGTCGGCGAGCGCGTTCCCCGGCAGACGCTTCGCAAGTCCGAGCGCGCGCACGGCAAAGAGCTGATGAGGAAGGTCACCCGGAGAGCTTTCGCGAGCGGCCTCGAGACCTTTCGCGAACGCGAGCTCCGAGGCGTTGGGATCCGTTGGCTGTGTCGACATCAGTCGACCGAGAATCGAATGCTCGCGCAGGACCGCGTAGAGCTCGCCCGTCATGTGCGTCGCGAAGCTCACGATCCACTGTTCCTCCACGAGCACCCACTTGGAATGCGTACCAGGCAGGATGAAACACGTGCGCTCCGCGAGCGAGGGCTCGGCAGCGACCGCTCCCGCGATCTGGATCTCTTCACCGCGCATGACGTCAGGCGATCGATCCGCTCTGTCGAAGATCACGCCCGGAGCAATCAGGACGTCCGGCCCGAGGCCGCTCGCCACCCACACGCCGTGCACGGCGAGCGTGCGCACGTCGGCCGGCGCGCGCGCATAAGGTGCTTCGATCCAGCCCTGCGCGCTTCCGACCATGCCGCCGGCAACGACCCGCAGCGTCGGATAACTTCTCAGCCAATCGCTCGCGATTTCGGCGAAGGCCTGCTCGAATCCTCCGGCATCAGCGGGTGCCGGCAAGTGCAAGATCCCGCGCGCGGCGCGGCGCGTGTCGAGCACCGCGCCCGTCGCGCTCATCAGGTAGGCGCGCAGGCTCGATGTGCCCCAGTCGAGCGCGAGCAGCACGGGATTTTCAGCAAGAGGCCTCTGCGATGTGCCGGTCATGAAAATGTGTGGCGTCGGTGGTGAACGCGCACGCGCTCAGGAGCCGTAGCCATCCTTGATCGCGTCCATCACGTCCGCGCCGCCCTTGAAGGCGCTGTAGCCGGCGTCGACGGGGAAGATCCCGCCGGTGACGCAGCGGGCCTCATCCGACGCGAGGAACAGCGCGAACGGTGCGATGTCCTCCGGCGTGGGCAACGGCAGCAGGTGCAGCTGCTCGATCGATCGGCGCGCCGCCTCGTCGCCGAGCCAGGCCATCTGGCTTTCAGTTGCGACGAACCCGGGGCACAGCGTGTTGACACGGATGCCGTCGCGCGCGAGGCCGGCGGCCATCGAGCGCGTCATCGCCACGACGCCGCCCTTCGCCGCGGTGTAGGCATCGAGGTTGGCCTGGCCGATCAGCGCGTCGACCGTCGCGGTGAGCACGATCGAGCCGCGCTTGCGGGTGCGCATCGCGATCGCCGCGTACTTCGCACAGAGGAAAGCGCCGGTGAGCGCCGTGCGCTGCATCTCGTCCCACACGGCTTCGGGCAAGTCGACGATGCAGCGATCCTCGCGGTTGACGAACGCGACGTCGATCGCGTTGTGGTAGAGCACGTCGAGCCGGCCCCAGCGCTCGACGGTCGTAGTGACCATCGCCTGCACGCTCGCCGATTCGCGCACGTCGCACGGCACGTACAGCGCCTCGCCGCCCGCGGCGCGAATGCCGGCGGCGACCGCCTCGCCGCGCGTCGGGTCGAGCTCGGCAATCACAACGCGTGCGCCCTCGCGCGCGAAGAGCTGCGCGCCGGCGCGGCCGATGCCCGAACCGGCGCCGGTGACGATCGCGACTTTGTCCTTTAAACGAGGGTCTTGGAGGCGAGCCACTGCAGTGGGTCCCTACTTACCGATGTCGCCCGGCTGGTAAGGAAGGAACTGCCCATGCGCTCGGTAATGCTCATGGTATTTCCGCACCTTCGCCTCATCGACGCGAATGCCGAGGCCATCGCCTTTGGGAACGCCCCAGGTCGGACCGTCGGCGATCGGCAGCGGCTCGTCGAGCACGTCGTCCTCCATGATCGCCGCGGTCTGCTGGTGGCCGTCGACGATGTTCGGCAGCGTGAGCAGCACGTGCTGATGCGCGGCGGCGGCGATGCCGAGCTCGCCGTGCGTGTGCTTGCAGACCTTCAGGCCCTCGACGTGCGCCGCGTGCGACAGTCGCGCGAACTGCGCGAGCGAGCCGACCCAGGTCGAGCTGAAGCAGAGCACGTCGGCGGCGCGACTACGGATCACTTCCCAGCAATCGCCGACGCGCCACAATCCCTCGTTCGAGCACAGCGCCACGGGTGTGCGCGCGCGCAGCTCGGCCATGTTGCGCACCGGATCGGGCGGAACGGGCTGCTCGGCGAAGTCGATGCGGAAGCGGTCGAGCTCGGTGAGATTGCGCAGCGCTTCGTTCACCGACCAGCGGCCGTTGGCGTCGACGCGGATCTTGCGCACGGGCCCGATCGTCTTGCGGATCGTCTCGACCATCTTCAGCTCGGCCGCGAAGTCGATGCCGACCTTGATGTAGAACACGCTGTAGCCGCGCTCGACGCCGGCGCGGCACTGAGCGGCGACGTCGTCGGGCTCGCCGACCGACAAGTAGCAGAAGTAGTCGACGCTCGCGCGGCGCAGACCACCGAACAGGTTGTAGAGCGGCTGCCGGCACGCCTGACCGCACACGTCCCACAGCGCCATGTCGATGCCGGAGAACGCGAAGTTCGCGGTCATCGGCCGGAAATCCCACAGCCCGGTGGTGTAGACGTCGTCGGCGATCGCTTCGCTCGCGAAAGGGTCGCGCCCGATCACCATCGGCGCCATCGCCTTCACCGCTGCCTCGACCGACACGACGTCGGCGCCGCTGCAGCTCTCGCCCCAGCCGACCAATCCCGAGTCGGTGCCGATCTTGACGAGCACGTCGGTGACACCGTCGCGGCGCACGCGCCAGCTCGTCTCGCGGTGGCGATACGGAACGCTCACGATCGTCGTCTCGAGCGATGTCACCTTCATGCGGGCAACCTCGGGTAGCGCAGCGGCAAGCCCTTCTCGCCGACGTCGATCGCCATCACCGTGAACCCTCCGAGGTTGGAGACGTAGAGCGTCGTGTCGCGGCCGAAGCAGCAGTTGGTCGGCCGGTTGAGCACGTCCGCGCACGCGTCGTGCGCCAGCACCGAGACGCGCCGTCCGGGATCGACGACGAGGATCGCGTCGGGCACGTAGCAGGCGACGTAGAGGTTGCCCGACGCCGAGAACGCGAGGCCATCCGGCACCGCGCCCGGCAGCGTGACCCAGAGCTCGGGCTCCCCGAGGCGGTCGCCGTCGACGGGGAAGCGCGCGATCGACGAGGCGTTGCTCAGCGCCACGTACAACCAGCGCCCGGTCTCGTCGAGCGCGAGGCCGTTGGGGAACTGAAGCTGACTGCCCGAGGCGAGCTCGGTTCGGCCGTCGGGACGCACGACCATGAGGCGGCCGTTCGGCTTGTAGAAGCTGCCGGAATCGCTGAACCACAAGTTGCCGCGCGCGTCGAAGCACGGGTAGTTCGGCAGGATCGCGGGCGCGTCCGCTGGGCCGCGCGAGCGTACCGACGCCGTGCCGTCGGTCGCGATGCGGTTCACCACCGGCTGGCCGTAGTTGCACTCGTACATCGCCCCGCCAGCGTCGAGGCAGATGCCGCCGATGCCGCCCGCCACCGTGCCGGCAACCGCGGTCGCGCCGCTGGCGGGATCGATGCGGAACATGCGCCCGTCTTCGCTACCCGCGTAGAGGTTGCCGTCGGGCCCGAGGTTCACGCACTCCGGATGGTCGAGATTCGCGGCGATGACACGAAAGTCGTGGATCGACCGTCGCCCCGCGGCGAGGGCCGCGCTCGGTCCCCAGCTCACGGCATCCCTCCCGTGTCCGTGCTCAGCAGCATCTCGAGCCCCCGATGACACAACAGACGTGAGGATAGGCGACTTTGTCTCAGTCTGGCGAGAGCGGCTAACGCACGGATCGCTAGACAGTCCAGGCTGGGGCGCTTAGGCCGGATTGCTCGTGGCGGCCGAGCGGCCGCTAGCCAAGTCGGGTTTTCTAGTCTCGCTGTCTAGCTCGTCCGAGTCGATCAGCCGCGCGAGTTGCAGCGCGTTGCTTTCAGAGTGCTGCCGCATTGCGTACCGACGCGCCCGCTTCCCGTACTCATCGCGCAGGACCCGATCATCGAGCAGCATCCGCACGGCCTGCGACAGACGCTCCTCGGTTCCCGCGTGAACACCAATACCCTCTCGATCGAGGATGCCATCTGGATTAGCTGTGAGGCTAATGACGGGCACCTCGCGCAACCAGGCCTGTATGAAGGTATTGGGGTATCCCTCCGCGAGACTGGTGTTGACGAATACGTGCGCTCGAGCGAGCAGTGCGTTTACGCTTGCCTGATTCTTCGGTCCCACGTAGTCGAGATTGGGCGTGTTCGCAAGGCGATGACTCAGATCGTTCTGCCACGTCCTCCCTTCTCCATCGAGGGCTCCCACCATGACGAAGCGCACATTCTTAATGTCGCTCAGATGCTGGGCTAACCGAATGAATGCCTCTGGCTGCTTCCACCGTTTGATGTTGGCGATCCACACGACCGTCAATGGCTCCGGCTTCTCGACGGACTCTCGCGGTTGCGGATGGAAGTTGCGAATCAGCGCGTCCGCCTTACGCCCGAAATTCTCGTTCAGAAGTTGCGCCTGCCGCTCCGTTTGAACCACGATGCGATGGGCGTGGCGAATGCCGTATTCGACGCAGCGTTTTTCGAACACTCGTTTGATGGGATTGCGAGCATCCGTGGGCTCGCTTCGCGGCATCACATCGCTGTCGTGGGCGACGTGCCACACGAGACGCGCGCCGCTGACGCGAGCATAGTGCGCAGCGATTCCCGTGTAACCGCAGGCGACCCGCTGATAGATAACATCGGGCGCTATCCGCCTCAACGCGCGATATAGCGGAGCAGCGTCGAGCCAGAAACCAAAACGTCCCACACCGTCGCTTGATCCGACCTGGACGATGCGATACCCGTTGGCTTTAAGGCCTAAGGGAACGCGATGTGCGAGATAGTAGATATCACGTTCGCGCGTTCGCGTCATGACATCGAGCAGGCGGTCAATCTGATATTCCGCCCCACCCATCGACGCCGCAGAGTGGTTTGGCGTGACGATGCACAGGCGTTTCATCGAGTGTTCTACGTCCTTGTATCTTGAAGCAGCTTCCGCGCTTGCTCCGCCGCCACTCTTCCAGAGTCACTCGGTAAAACCGCCAAGTCAATACGTCGGAGTTGAGCGACATTCACCCACCAGCTCGCACCGCGCACGCCGCCCCCGCTTTCGATAAAACAGACTACGCAGGTGTGGCTCGACGATCGGAGCGTGAGTGTCGGAGCACTGGTTGCAAGTTCGAGTGACCGACTCGCAAACTGGGACAGGGCCTTGGCGCCGGGCACGGGACTGAGCGCGATGTGGTTCCTTACCCCTGATCTCTTTATGATGCCGGTATGTTTTCGATCCGAGGTTCTGCCATGCGACGCCTGCCCACCGCCATCTACACGCTTGCCGCGATCACATCCTTCGGCGCGCCCGCTTTCGCCCATCACAGCATAGCCATGTTCGACGCGTCCCAGGAGATCCTGGTCAAGGGGACGGTTGCGCGGTTCGACTGGGTGAACCCGCACATGTACCTGGTCGTCGAGACGGAAGGTCCCGACGGTAAGCCGGCGCTCGTCGAAGGCGAAGGCCTCGGGATCACGCAGGCGCTGGTCGACGGCCTCGATCGCGAGGCACTCAAGCCCGGCACGCCCGTCGTGATGCGCGCCAATCCCAATCGCGGCGGCTGGGGCAAGCAGGTCCGGATTCTCGACGTCACGACCGAGGACGGCGAAATTCACCCGTTCTACGCGGCCAACACTAGGACGCGTGTGCTGACGCCGGCCGAAAGTCTCGCGGGTCACTGGGCGCCCAACCGGGCGGCGCTCGGCGCGGCATTCGGGGCCATGGCGCGCTTCCCGGTCACGCCGGAAGGCCGTGCCGCTCAGGCGAAGCTAATCGCCGATGGGCTCTGCTATGTCGAGCCCACGCCGTTCCTCGCGGTACTCGACGAGCTGCGTACGATCGAGATCGGCAAGAACGAGGTGCTGATGCGGTTCGACAACACAGGCGACCATGTCGAGCGCACCATTCATATGGACGCAAAGCATCCGGCCGACGTGAAACCCTCGCTCCAGGGGCACTCCATCGGCCGGTGGGACGGCGATACGCTCGTGATCGATACGATCGCCTTCGAGCCCAACCCGTCCGGCCTAGGTATGAACACGCCGTCGAGCCCGGGCAAGCACACCGTCGAGCGGCTGACCCTCACCGCGGATCACACGCGCCTGCGCTATGAGACCACCGTCGAAGACCCGGTATATCTCACGGGGCCGGCCACTTTGACGCAGCAGTGGGACCACCGCCCCGACCTCGAGTTCTCGCAGGACCCGGAAGGCTGCGATAAGGACGTCGCGCTCAGATATAAGGACAGCGTGCCGAAGTAAGGTCGCGGCTCGGGGACAGGCCCCGGACTCCATCGATGGCTGGGACACCGCGCGCCGACCAATCGCGCGGCGCGGTCAGCCCGCCTTCGCCTTCTTTGCCGCCCCAGCCTTCGACCGCTTCGCACGCCCCGGCTTCTGAAGCACGCCCCGCAGGAGCGTTTGCGCGGCCCAGAGCAAAACGTCCTGCGCCTGTTCGTCGTCCAGCCGGCAGACATCCTTCATGATGACCATCGCGTCCGTGCCTAGCGTCAAGGCCAACGCAGCCTGCAGACGCCGCCACTCCTTCTTATTGCTGCCTCGCTTCGCCGGCTCCAACACTGTTTCGAGCCAGCGCATTCGCCGGCCTTCACGCACGGGCGTCTTTTGTGCGCCCTCACTCCCACGCAGCCATGTGTCGAGGTAAACCTTGAGCGCCATGCGCATCTGCGCTTCGTTGGCGAAAGTAAGCGTGTTGAACGTCTTCGAGAACGCCGCCAGCCGCGCCTCGACGTCGTCGCCCTCGAGCGTCTGCACCAATTGCTCCACAGGCGCGAAAATGGGTGTGATGCCTGCAACCTCGATGTGCAGAGAGTCGGGCGTAGGGAAGTAGCGATACGCCGTCGCACGCGACACTTTGGCCGCCTCTGCGGCCGCAGCCACGGTCGGCGTCGCGCCGCCGCGCAAGATCCGCGTCGCTGCCTCGACGATGGCCGCGCGAGTTCGTTCCTTCTGATTCGCGCGGGGGTCTGGGTTTGCCGCCATCTATCCGAGCTTCACACCGAGCTGCTGTTGAAGCGCCGCGAGATCGCACCACGCTTGTTCGCGAGCGATCTTCCCGTCCTCGAATTCGAAGATGTGCAATAAGCGGAAGCTCACCTTCCCGCTCTTGCCATCGCAGAGAAAGACGCTGCCGTCGAGGACTTCGCCGTGCCACAAGGTCTCGTCGACGACGAAGTGGTCTCCGTAGTAGCGCTGAAGGGGCGTCACGCCCTCCCCCTTCACCGACTTGAATAGTCTGCTGTAGTAGGCATGCACGTTCGACTTGTCGTGCTGAACGCCCACGGGCGAAGGCACGATCTCGTGCTCGACCTCGGCTGCGAGGCTCGCCATCACGCCGTCCAGATCGTCGGCCGCCTCGAAACCGAAATGTTCGTTCACCGCCCGGTCCATATCCTCACGAGTCATTCTCATCGTCGCCTCCCATCTAATGAGACCAGTACTTTCTTATGAGACATTTGTCTCATAAGACGACAGACTCGTCAAGAGGCCTGGCGTTCTCCCGGTTGGCGTCGCCGTGTACAGTAGCAATCCGATCCACGTCGAGATGGAGCCGCCCAGCCCATGCGAACTCTCGCACTAATGCTCGCCACGTGTGCCACGACAAACGCCTACGCTCAGGGACGCCCACTCCGTTCGCCTACTCCGAGAAACCGAAGGACAGTCATACGGTCGAGTGGACCGACAAGTTTCAGGGCAAGGCAACTCTGAGCGGGACGCGAAACGTCTCAGAGGACGGCAAGACGATGACGATCGTCGCTACGGGCGTTGATCGTCAAGGAAAACCAATGACGACGACTCGGGTCTTCGGTCGCTACGTGCCGGAAGCTCCGTCGGACCGCTAGTCGTCAATTTCGATTTGCGGGCGCGCTGACGCAGGTGATTGGCACCGTATCCATCACCGTCAGCTGCAACCGGCCGTCACGCGTCCGTTGCGACCGGGAAGTAGTCATTGTTGGCGCCGCATGACATCCCGGTTCAGCGGCGGCATTCCGACCTAGCGCCGAACTACGGTTTCGGTTGGCTCGCGCTCTGAATCATCGCGTCTGCCTCCACGCTCGAGCAGTTCAACGTGAGAAGCTGGTCGAACGGCGCGAGCCGCAGTGTTTGCTTGGGCGCCGTCCAAGGCCCCGTCAGCACTTTCGAGTCTTCGACCGTGGCTTCAATCTCGAGCGTGTTGGCGTCCACGCGCCGGTAGCGCTCGACGATGTGCAGCGCGTCGGAATGAAGAGACACTCGGCCTTCGGCATAGATCCATGTGTCGTCGGTGAAATTCGTGACGTCGACGACGAACGTATCGCCTTCCCAATGACCGACGGCGTCGCCGCGATAGGTAGGCGGCTGGTCGTCGCGGTGCGGCCGCCCGTCCGTGGGCACGAGCTGGAAGTCGCGAAACGTCTCGGTCAGCAGCACGACGGTTTTCGGCGTTGCCACGATCTGCCCCACCGCACCGACGCTCCAGAGCCGCACGCCGAGCGTGCCGAACGCCACCGGCACGCACCTCAGCGTCGGGTCGTCCTTGTCGCTAAGGGTGGCGGCCTTCTGCGCGGCCCACGGTTGATAGAGGCTCGTGAACGACGGCGGCGGTGTGCCGCTCGGCCGTCGCAGCGCGCCGCCGCCGCGAGCACCGATGTCGCCGCCGCCCCACCAAACACCAGAGAGATCGGGGTGACCGTCGGCGAGGCGCGGAATCGGTGCGCTCGCACCAGGCGTTGTGGACGCGGCCGCCTCTTGGGCAATCGCGATGTTCACTCCGCTCCGCGCGATCCACATAAGCGCGAGCAGCGCGCCGATCACCGGAATGGCGGAACGAAGTTCGATGGATTTCATTGCGGCCCCTGCTGCGGGCCAAACAGCCCGTACACTGTTCCGTCGGCCGTGGTGAGCTCGCGCAGCATGCCCATGTTCTGCGTCGCGTCGCGCGCGTGAAAACCGCTGATTGTCACCTCGGCACCGGCTTTGATGATGCTTGGCTTGTAACCGTTGCGAATCATTCCGCTCGGCGTGCCTGCCTCGAACGCCCAGCGCTCGACCTCGCCTTTGTCGTTCTTCACGTCGAGATAAAACCAGGAATGCGGATTCGTGAGCCGCACTTGCGCGATCACGCCGTGAACGGTGACCTTTTGCTCGAGGTCGTACACCGCGGCGAACGAATGATGCGCGAGTGCGGAAAACGCACACCCGACCGAGAGCAGTCCGCCGATCAGGGTGGTCCGAGCGTGTGGCTTCATGGCGGAACTCCGCGTTTCGATCGGCACATTCTCTATAGGGCGCGATGGGGATGCAAACACTCGGCCTCGATCGTCAACGGGCCCGAGAGCCAGGTGCGTCGCCCGTAACCGCGAGCACCGGTAGTGACTCGCTGAACGTCTGAACGAGTCTTTCTTTTGTGCGACAGCGAACAGAGGCCAGCGCACCACCTTGACAAGATTTTACTCCCCCCTCTCCCGGAGGTCCTCAAATGCAAGGTCCTCACGCCGAACACCAGTCCGCGATCGCGGCATACGAGCTTGCTATCGCGGAATTTCACGCAGCGTCGTCTGTGATCGACCTGCGCCTGCTGGACGGATTGCGACCCGATACGGAAGAGTTCCTACGCGAGGAAATGGCTCGCATGAAGCTCCTGTTTGCGCGCCGTCGCCTGTATGTGGTGCCGCAATCGTCCGCTGGCGGAGCCTCTGTCTAAAAGACATGCCGCGCACCGATGTGCACGCTGTCATCGACCTTGCGACTGACCAGCAGATCGAACTGGAGGGAGCGGTATCCGACGAAGATCGTCGTATTGCCCTGTAGGCCGGTCTCGAATCGTAGGCTCGCGTCGCGCACACCGTCAGCGCTGCCGAACACCAGGATGTCTGGCGCGTAGAAAAGATTCAGTACGATCGAGCTTCCTCGGTCGCGACCCATCAAGTAGCGCGCGTCGCCACCGACGGAGATACCAAACACATCCTCGTCCTCGCCGTTGAGAAACGCGCCATAGAGCCGAGTGCCCGCCCGAATGATGAACCGAGTGAGCGAGTCCGGCCGGCCAATCACCGCAAGGGCGGTCCCCATACCAATCAAATCGCGATCCTCGTTGAAGAACATCCCTGCGGCGATCTCCGCTTTACCAATGTCACTGACGCTCAATTCGCGAATGTATTGCGCCTGAATCGCCTCGCTACTTACGTAGGCCTCCAAAGAGTAGGTGCGCTCCGACGGTTGTTGCGCGTGAGCGAATCCAGCAGTGGTCGCTGCCATCACGAACAGAATAGGTCGCATTGCCCGCATAGAATTCTCCGTTCTCGGTCGCCTGATCGTGTCGACTTGCTTCAACCGCTTCCGCGTGCGATTCCGTCGCATGCCCATGACGCACGCTACCTCGCGGGAGACGACTGTCGCCGTGCGCTAGCGAACATAGCCGCTCCGCTCCGGTGCAGGCGCCGGCGGTCTAATCGGCGCGCTCGTCGGTTGGAATATCCCCGAGGAACGCGTGAAGCATTACGAGGCGGGTCTCAAGGGCGGCGGAATACTGATGGGCGTGACTCCGCGCACGGCCGACGATGCGACGTATTTCGAGAATGAATGGAAGATCTACAACGGCGAGCAGATCCGGCGATAACGACGTTGAACTAGAAACGAACCGTTCGGTTGAGCTGGGAGAACCCCTGCTTCGGCGGGGTTTCTTTCGCCAAGGGCCGGCCGGCACAACCGGAAGGTATTCTGCTCACGGTGTCCCTGAGGTCTTCTGCGGCCAACCGCTGTCGTAGGGTCGCCAATACTGATACAGCGCGACCTGCGACGTAAACTGTTCGTTTTTCCATCGTGGCATGGGCTCGGCGAAGTACCTCACGCGACGCTGAACCTTGCTGTTCTTCATCCTCACGAACACCTCCTGGCCTTCGTCTGGTAGCCGCGAGGCTGTTGGTACCCATTTTTTTTCGTTGACCGTGGTCGCTAGCGCATCTGGTCGGCTCAATGAAACTCCCTTTTCAAGCCCCCTTGTTAGCTTAGCTCGACAGACCAGCGTTGTCGTCCGGTAGGGCACACACAGCAGTTCTTTTCACGTCGAGCATTGCGAGCTCGGCATCGAGGCGAGGTCCTCGGCCGTCGCTCCCGGGCAGACTTCCGCTACAAAAGGTTAAGGGACAGAGAGAACCGCTCTCTGTCCCTTAACCACTGCTCTTGGTCAGAAGTTAGTGTCGAACCTGACTCGTGACATTGTCCTCTTCGTACACTTCGCAATTCGCGCGCTCCATCAGGCTTCCGCCGCCAGCCGCCCCCTGGGCCAACGGCAGGACGCGCGTCGTCATCACCCAAGGCTCGAGGAGCACCTCTGGATCTTCGATCGTCATGTCGTAGCGGAGCTCGTTTCCGACGCGTGTGATTTTCTCGGTGATATGCATGCTGCCGGAGTGGACGAAGCCCCCTCGTCCCAACCACGTCGAATCGTCGAAACTAGTGGATTCGATGACGAGGGTATCCCCTTGCCAGGTTCCTCTGCTCTGCCCATAGAACGTTGCGATGCTCTGCGCCTCCGCGCTCAGCTCGCGACCATCCGTGGGGATGACGCGGTATTCGTTGTTTCCGCCGCCGTAATCGGAATTGATCGGATAAAAGAAGACGAGGTCTTTGTCGGTTTGGATGATCCGCGTCGGCGTGCCGTGCCGCGGGAGTCCGAGCGGCTTGCACGTCATGACGGGGTCGTATTTGTTCGTCCACTGATCGAGCTCCTGAATCTTGTCCCAGAGCTCGGGTTTGTAAGTCGGAAGACCTAACACCCCGAACCGCGAGGGCGAGATCCACTCGTATTCCACCCAGAAGTTGTCTCCCCCGCCTGTGCAGCCGTTCTCGGGGTTGATTCCGCCACCCTTCACCTGCGTTGGACCACAGCGGCGGTTTCCATTACCCGCGATGGGATTAGGCGCGCGGCCCCAGTTTCCGGTCAGGTCCGGCTTCCCATCGGCGCGGCGCGGCGTCGCGACGGCTGCAGTCTTCGGCGCGGGCGGTGCGTTCGTCGCGGGCAGTGCGTCGGCCGACAGCGTCCAGTTGGGAGGCTGATGCGTTGGCTTGATCGCCGCCTTGACGCTTGCCGGCACAGGCACCACGACATACATCTGTCCCGTTTCCGTCTGTGTCGTGGTGATGTCGCGCACGACGGTGCCGTTCTTCTTCTCCGTCATCTTGCCGGCATAGAACACCTCGGCAGGGTTGAGCGGATTGTTCCAATCTTTATAGTTGCTGTAAGCGAACTCGTACGTGTTCGCGCCCTGTTTCACCACGACGCTCTCGGCCATGAATTTCGCGTCGAGTGTGGCGGTCGCCGTTGCATCGGGGACGCCCGGGATCGGGAACGTCACCACCGGCTTGTTGCCTTGCCATTTGACTGATGTTTTACCTGCCGTCATCACATCGGCAGGTACCCGTTGCGGCCTGGCGGCCATTTGAGGTGCGTTCGTGTCTTGAGTGCCGGCCATTGCGGCCTTCCATGCACCCTGCGGGTTTGCCCACAGGCGAATCATCCGCTCCTCTACGGTTGCCGGCATCGGAGTGGCTTTGCCTTGGCCCGCGACGAGCTCGGCACCCTGGATGTCTTCGTTCCAGGCATAGGCTCCACTGACGACTTCGATACTCCCGCAACTCTGACCATTGGGCCGAGTGCCGGTGATCCGGATCCGCTCACCGGACGCGCGGTAGCTGATGTCGGCTCGGTACATCGTCACGTTGCAGGGCTGCCCGTCCACTTGGATGGTGCCCTTGCCCTCATAGACGAGCGTCATGATCAGGTCTCGTTCCTCAGTGCTCCGCAGCAGGCCGGTGTACCAAGCCCAGTTGAACAGGACTGACTTCAGGTCCTTTGCGCCCGCTGCGGGGGTGTACTCCGGCTCGCCTTCGGCGCGGCGGCGAGCTTGTGCGCCGGTTGGCGGCGCTGCGCTTATTCGGGCGCCAACTGCCGGCGCCGAGCTTTGCGCTTCTTGAGCGCTCGACAGGGACGGCACGCTGATCATCAGAGTCGCGACGATTGCGACACGTGTCCACATCATTCTTTTTCGAGAAGCCATAGTGATCTCCACTCGAGGGCGCGGTGACTAATTGCCGCCTTCGTTACCTACGACCGTGCCGTCCGCCCGCTTGATCGTCTTGAGGCCTCCCAACGGACTCCCGTTCCGTGCCGGGGTGAACGTCACGGTCAACTCTTCGCCGATCTTGAGCGCGTTCGGGCCGACTTTGCTGATCCCGCGAGCGGCGAGCGCCGTGGCCGAACCGGTCGTGAACGTCCAGTCGGTCGTCGTGCCGTCGGCGTTCTTCACCGTCACCGTGATCGATCCGTGCGGATTCACGAACTGGAGCTTGGCCAGCGTGCCCGTGACTTCCCCCTCCTTCGCCGGGTCATAGACGCCGGCGGTGGAATGATGCGCCTGGACCGACGCACCGGCCATCAGACCCCCGAACACGACGACACATCCCAAAGCTCGTCTAATCATTTGTCTCTCCGCAAAGTGTGATCAGCAAACGATACCATCCCGACCATCCCGCCGAAAAAGCCGGACAACCGTGCGGCAGAGCATCACAGCCCGGCGCCTCTACGGCGAGGCCCGTGCGCGTTCGGGTAGTGGCGCTACTTGGATCACGGAGCCGCAGGCACTGCAGGCGCGGCCGCGAGCTCGTCGCGAAGCACGACGGCTTGGCGGCCGACGTACGCGCGGATGCTCTCGGCTTGCGTCGCGCTGATGAGCTGCGTCCAGCCGATCATTCCGAGGTCCGTGAGCGTGCCGTCGATCACGATCGAATGCCACAGCTCCTTGCTCGTGAGCGCCGGCGAGCGTCGCAGGTCGGGAATGACGTTGATGCTGCGCGTCGCGTTCCCGTGGCAACGGCCGCAGTAATCGGCGTACAACACTTCGCCGGCACGGACCACGTCGTCCGTGAAGGTTTCATTCGGCGGGTTCGGCGGCGGAGCGGGGCCGGGAGGCGGCGGCAGCGTGGCCGTGCCCCCGAGCTTGAACGCGACGAGCCGTCCCGGTTGCCGCGCGCGCGCCTGCGTGTCGAGCACGCCGAGCTGGTTGCCCGTCGCGCGCGCGCCGGTGTTGATCGCGATGTATTGCTCGCCGTCGACGCTATACGAGATCGGCGCCGCGGCCGCGGCGTTCGGCATCGGATAGCTCCAAACCTGCTGGCCGCTCACCGCATCGATTGCCACGAGCTCGCCGTCGATGATGCCGCGGCCCTGGAAGACGAGATCGCCCGCCGTCGCGAGAACGCCGCCGCCGCGCGCGTCGACTCGGAAGCGTTCCTTGTTCTCGACGGGATCCCAGGCGAGCACATAGAACTTCGCGGGCGGTAAGTTCTTCGCGTCGTCGCGCACGACTTCCGGCCGCCGGTCCTGGCCGAGGTTGTAGCCGCCCGGCACGTACTTCCAATCCGGGAGGTCGTCGTAGCGCAAGGACGTCTCCTGCGCCTGGAAATAGACGAGGCCGGTGCGCGGGCTGAACGACCACGGCGACCAGTTGTGCGCGCCGCTGCCGGTCGGCGTCGCGAAGAACGGGCCGTCGTCGTAGAACGCGTTCGCGGTGATCGCCGGGCGCCCCGTCGCGACGTCCACGGAGGTTGCCCAGTTCACTGGCACGAAGTTGTTCGCCGAGATCACCTTGCCCGTGTGGCGGTCGAGCACGTAGAAGAAGCCGTTCTTCGGCGCGTGCAGCAGCGCCTTGCGCGGCGTGCCCGCGATCGTAAGGTCGACGAGCATCATCGGCTGCACCGACGTGTAGTCCCACGACTCGCCGGGCGATTCCTGGTAGTGCCAGATGTAGGCGCCGGTGTCGGGGTTCAGCGCGAGCACCGTCGAGAGGAACAGGTTGTCGCCCTTGCCTTCGGAGCGCTGCCGGCGGCTCCATGGGCTACCGTTGCCCGTGCCGACGTAAACCTGGTCGAGCTCCTCGTCGTAAACGATCGCGTCCCACGGCGTGCCGCCGCCGCCGTATTCGTAGTACTTGTCGCCGAACCAGGTCGGCCGAGCGAGCTTCTCGATCGCGTCGTCCGACGCTGCGCCGTCGGGCCCCTTCGCGGGATCGCCCGGCACGATGTAGAAGCGCCACGAGAGCTCACCGCTCTCCATGTCGTACGCGCTCACGTAGCCGCGGACTCCGAGCTCGGCGCCCGAGTTGCCGATCAGCACCTTGCCTTTGATCACGCGCGGCGCGCCCGTGATCGTATAGGACTGCGTCTGGTCGACCGTGACGGTGCTCCAGAGCGGCATGCCGGTCTTCTGGTCGAGCGCGATCAGTCGGCCGTCGAGCGTCGCGACGAACACCTTGCCGCCCGCGACCGCGAGGCCGCGGCTGTTCACGTCGCAGCACGCCTTGTAGCCCGCGATTCCCGGCACCTTCGGGTCGTAGTACCAAACGCGCTCGCCGGTCTTGGCGTCGACGGCGTAGACCTTGCTCCAGGCCGTGGTCGTATAGAGCACGCCGTCGACGACGATCGGCGTCGCCTCTTGGCCACGATTCGTGTCGAGCTCGACGTACCACGCGGGCTTCAAGTCCGCGATCGTATCCTTGTTGATTTGCGCGAGCGGCGCGAAGCGCTGCTCGCTCGTCGTGCCGCCGTGGACCGGCCAACCTGCTTGGGCGGCCGCGGATGCGGGACTCTCAGTAGCCGACTCCAATGGCTCGGGAGAGCGGCTTTCGCACGACGCACAGATCAGCGCCGCGGCGGCGCAGGCCAACGCTCGGTTCATGGTGCCCCCCCTTCGTTGTTTCGCCGAAGCTACCACACCGCGAACCAGCGGTGGAATTGCCGCGGTTCCGGTCCGCAGTTACTCTCAGTTTATCTTGGCTCTTTTAGAGCGTGTGGCTCATACCCTTTTTGGGTGGCGGGTCTTCTACACACACTGGACCCAGCACACACAGGACAGGGCTACCGATCTATGAGTGACACTCCCGACAAAGCCACGGACCGTTCGGTCCTACCGCTTCCCGAGCCGCAGCATCCGGCGATCACGGAAATCGACGCACGCAAGGCCACGCCGCCGCCGCGCTTCGAGCTAAAACCACCCAAGGGCGCCGGGGCGCCCAATGTCGTCTTCATCCTGATCGACAACATGGGGTTCGGCGATCCGGGTTGCTTCGGCGGACCGGTCGACATGTCGGCCTTCGAGCGCCTCGCGAAGGGCGGCCTGCGCTACAACAACATGCACACTGCGCCCGTCTGCTCGCCGACGCGTGTGGCGCTGCTCACCGGCCGCAATTCGCACAGCGCCAACATGGGCGGCGTAGCCGAGATGGGCACCGCGTTTCCGGGCATGAACTGCGTGCGTCCACAGTCCATCGCACCGCTAGCCGAAATACTGCGCCTCAACGGTTACGGCACGGCCATGTTCGGCAAGTGCCACGAGCTGCCGCCTTGGGAGTTGAGTGTCTCCGGGCCGATGGACCGCTGGCCGGCGCACTCGGGGTTCGACAAGTTCTACGGATTTCTTCAAGGCGAGTCCGATCTCTATTCCCCGGCCCTCTACGACGGCGTGACCCGGATCCCGACTCCGCGCAATCCGGATTACCACGTCAGCACCGACATCACCGACAAGGCCATCGTCTGGGTTCGTACGCAACAGTCGCTCACGCCGGACAAGCCGTTCTTCATCTATTACGGCGCGGCGGGCACGCACGACCCGCATCACGTGCCGAGGAAATGGATCGACAAATACAAGGGCAAATTCGACCAGGGTTGGGACAAGCTCCGCGAGCAAACGCTGGCTCGTCAGATCAAGCTCGGCACAGTACCGCCGAACACCAAGCTCGCGCCGATGCCCGAAGTCGTGCAGCCTTGGAGCTCCTTCAAGCCGGAAGAGCAGCGGGTTCTCGCGCGCGAGATGGAAGTGTATGCCGGCATGGCCGAGCACACCGACTACGAAATCGGGAGACTGATACAGGCGATCGAGGACCTCGGAGAGCTGGACAACACCCTGGTCATTTGGGTTGCCGGAGACAACGGCGGGTCGCCGTTCGGCGGTCCCATCGGGTCATTCAACCAGTTGGCGTCCTTCAACGGCGTGCCCGAGACGATGGACAACCTACTGAAGCGCATCGACGACCTCGGCGGACCCCACGCGAGCGGGCACTACGCCATGCCCTGGGGCCAGGCGAGTTGCACGCCGATGGTCGGTGGCCAAGGGCACGCGACGTTCTCGGCGACCCGCAACGCCACGGTCATCCACTGGCCGAAGGGAATCAAAGCAAAGGGTGAGGTTCGCACCCAGTTTCAACACGTCATCGATCTCGCCCCGACGGCGCTGGAGGCCGCCGGACTGCCGGAGCCGAAAGTGGTGAACGGCATGACGCAAAGGCCAATGGAAGGCAGCAGCCTGCTCCACACGTTCAACGACGCGAAAGCGAAGTCGCGTCATGCGACGCAGTACTTCGAATACGGCGGCAACCGCGCGATCTATCACGACGGCTGGTACGCGACCACGCTGCACAAGGCGTTCTGGGAGCCCGCGCCGAGGGCCACGTTCGAGAATGACACCTGGGAGCTCTACAACGCCGAGGAAGACTTCAGCCTGACGAACGATCTCGCCAAGAAGTACCCCGAAAAGGTGGAAGCTCTGAAGGCGCTCTTCATGAAGGAAGCGGTGAAGTACAGCGTACTACCGCTCGATGATCGTGTTCTCGAGCGCTTCAACGCGGGCATTGCGGGACGCCCCGACCTCATGGGGTCGCGAACGTCATTGACGCTCTACGAGGGCATGGTCGGGCTGTCGGAGAACGCGTTCATCAACATGAAGAACCGCTCCTACACGATCACTGCGGAACTGGACACTCCGAAAGGAGGAGCCGAGGGCGTGATCATCGCGCACGGCGGACACACCGGCGGGTGGAGCTTGTACGTGAAGAACGGCCGACCGAAATTTGCCTACAACTGGTTCGGCCGCGAGATCTATGAAGTGACCTCGCCCGACCCGCTCCCGGCCGGCACAGCCACGCTCAGGTGGGAGTTCATCTACGACGGGGGGAAGAAACCCGGAGCGGGCGGGAGGGGCGACATTTTCATCAACGGCAAGCAGGCCGCGACAGGCCGCATCGATCGCACTATCCCGTTTTTCATCGGCACCGAGCCGGCGGACGTGGGCATGGACGACCTGACGCCTGTGACGCATGACTACGAGCCGTACGACAACAAATTTACCGGCACCATTCGTAAGATCGTGATCGGCGTGGGGCCCATCGGTGAAGCATTCGACCCGCCCCTCGAATGGAATGGTGTGGGATAAAAACGGGAAGGCTGTCGCTCGCTCAAGCAGTGCGACGGGCTTCTCCCGTGGGTGTCCTCACTTTAGAGTTTGGAAGCTACTACTGTACACGTGCGCGTCGGCGAGAAATGCCAAGCGGCGAGTGCCAAGAACGATCCGGCAAAGATTATTCGAGCGCACATCGTCACTCCCCTCCCAAATGAATGACCGATGTAGTAACGCTAGCGAGTCCGCAAACATTCGTCCGCGCTGACCGTCACATTTGCTTGATCGTCGTCGGCAATTGCAGCGTTCTGTGATCCGTGTCCGGGCGGCGGTCAAGCAGCTGCCGGACCTCGTCCAAGATGCCGAGCTCGTGATGCTGGACGTTAACGGAAAGCCGGCGCTGATGAATTTCGAGCACCGCCGGCACCTATCGATTCTTCTTCTGATCGTTCTCGTGGCCATCGTCACTTGGCTGGGAAACTAGGGGGTGCGTATCGCGTTCGTCGCTTAGTGGCCCAAAGAACACGTCACGTGTGATGCCGGGAAGGAAGAAGACGTTATTGGCGCCATTGATCACGAGAGCGCCAATGCGACGCATCTTGAGGGAGCATCAGGGGTGGCTTGCTAGAATCGTCCCCGGCATGGGGCTTTCAGGCCCCTTTTCTGGAGAGCTCACGTCCATGTCCGCGATCCGACCCATCCGCCTGTTCGCACTGGCCGCCCTGCTGGCCACGCCCGCCGCTTACGCCGGCGATGCCAAGGGCGATGCCGCCAACGGCAAGGAACTGTTCATGGCCAATGGCTGCCCGGCCTGCCATGGCGTGACCAAGGAAGACAATTCGAAGGTGGGCCCCAATCTCGTCGGCGTCGTGGGACGCAAGGCTGGCACTACGCAGAGCCTCTTGGGTCCCAGCGAGAACATGAAGAAGTACGGTGTGACCTGGAGCGCCGAGACGCTGGATGAATTTCTGGTCAACCCGAACGCCAAGGTGCCGGGCACAGCGATGGCAGGCGTGCTGGCCGATCCGCAGCAGCGCGCCGATGTAATCGCCTACCTCTCCACGCTGAAGAATTAACGCCGTCGACGCTACGTGACACCTTCCGCCGGGTGATCGGCATGGGCGGCGCCCGCGAGGGCATGGCACCGCTTCGGGACGATTCACGGTTCGCCCGCGTGCGGCTCATCGACGCTGACCTCGTCCTCGCGAAACAAAAAGCCCCCGGCCTTAAGCCGGGGCTCTTGTTCACACAGCAGGGTTCGGCTTACCGGCTGACCTGGACGATGGTTCCACCACCAGGGGCGCCGTTGCCGGGGTCACCGTTGGAGACCACCTTGACCCAGAGTGCATCCTTGTCCTTGAAGTACGAGGTGTCGCTGGCCTTGCGCAGCGCATCCAGACTGTCCTGCGGCGCACCCGAGGCTGCAGTCGTGAATCCCGGCAGCTGGAAAATGACCCAGGAGCCGCGATCCAGTTCCGTCAGGTTGAGGTACACGGACGGCCTTTCGGTGGTCACCTTGATCTCGGTACCGGCTCGTACGTTGGTGGCGGTTACGGTGTACTCCTTGCCATTGCGGCTGAGAACGACTGGCGGCTGAGCAGGAGCTCCACCCGCACCGCCGCCAAATGCGCCAGGACCGGCCGCTCCTCCAGGAGCGGGTCCGCCGGAACCGGCCGCTGCACCAGGACCGCCAAACGCGCCGGGACCCGTACCGCCAACCGGAGCAGCAGGTCCGCCAGGACCGGCTGCCGCACCAACACCAGCCGCCCCCGGACCGGCGCCGCCGGCTCCTCCGGGACCTGCGCCCCGAGCGCCGCCGAATCCACCGCCGCCGGGGCCGGCAAAACTCAGGCGCCCGACGTCGCCCTTGCACACGGCAGCGTTCCAGCTGGGCTTGATCTCACAGGCTTGCTGTGTCGACTGCGATGCTGTCGTTGACGCCGTCGTGGATGAGAACGTAGGAATTGGGACCACCGCCGAGCGAGCCGTCCCTGTCGCGGAACGCCGCGGTCTTGTAGGACGCACTGCTCAAATTATCGCTGGCCCACTTGCTGTTGTTCGCCATCGGCGGGAAATACACCGGCTTGGCGTTGACGAATTTCACGCGCTCGAAGGCGTTATTGGTGCTGACCCCGAAGCTGCTGAACAGCAGGTTGGAGATCGCTCCCGTCTTGCGGGTGGCGTTGTCCTCGTAGTTCCGGAAGGTGGTGTTCACCACGTCATGACGGTAGTCGTAGTACTCGTAGCCGCGGATCGGGAAATCCGGCATTTGCGGCTTCGGCAAGCTGCGGCCGTAAGCCTTCTCCGCGTCGGTCCTGGGGTTGCCGATGTTCTCGGTTTCGCCCACGAACAGCGAGTCGACGACCTTTGACGTAAAGGCGTAACGACCGAATGCGCCAGACGCGTGCGTGAAGCCCATGGCGTTGTCGGCCAGCTTCACGTTCCTGAACACGTGCATCTCACCGCGGCCCCAGATGCCGCCATTGCGGTTCTTGTAGGCGGTGAGATTCTCGAAGACCGATTCCAGCGCCGTGCTGTTCGGGTCAGCGGGATTCTCAAGGCCGGTATGCGAGCTGCCGGTGACACCGAAAGTGTTATTGGGCGCAATGTTTCGGTCGAACATGAACGAGTCGTAGTTGGAGTGGGCGACGTTGCCCTTGAACTCGCGGAATGGCGTTCGACGCGGCCAGATGGTCTTGCTGATCTCCGTGCCCTCGAACTGACCGTTCGGGTGCTCCGGCAATGACATCCAGAAGCCGTTCGAGTCGGAACCCGCGGCCACGTTGTCGCGGTAGATGTTGTCCGGGTTGGTGATCCAGTAACGTCGACGCCGTGTTGTCCGAGGGCAGCAGGACATCCTTGGAGTCCTGGCCATTCGCTCTGGCGGCCTGGCGATTCTCGTAGTCTGGGTTCTCTCCGGCCGCGGCGAGGTTGGTCGGGACGCACGGCTTGGACGTATGGCACTTGGTCTGGATCGCCAGGTTGTGGACGAACTCGTTGCCGTGCTCGATGCCGTCTTCCATGAAGAAGCAGTGACCGACGGTGTTGTAGGTCACGTTGTTCTCGACGTGCAGGTCGTTCGTGCCGTGCACGGTCACGCAGCGGTTGTAGGTGTCGTGGATCGCGGCGTTCCTGATGTACTGGCCCTTGCGCGTCGCCGACCAGATGCCAGTGGATCGGATAGCGGGCCAGCGTCAGGTTCTGACCCATGCGCTTGAGCTCGACGCCCTCGACATACATCTTGCTCGAGGGCATCGCCATGATGTGACCGCCGAAGAATGACTGTTCCGCGTCGGCCGATGCCTGGATCTTGATGTTGCGCGTCAGCAGACCGACTTCGCCGCGCTCATCCACGTCGAAGGTGATCTTGCCGAAGTGCATGTAGTCGAGCTTCTTGTCGAGCGTGATCTTGTTGCCGCTGATGGCGGAAATGGTGCGCCGCTCGGCCTGCCGGGGATCGAAATCCGTCGACGCGAGGACGATCTCGTCGCCGACCCGCCAGCCCGCGGCGTTCAGGACCTCGATCGAAGTGCTGCCTGCCTTGGCCGTGCTCGCCAGCTTGGTCCAGGTGTTGGTCCGATCACCGTGCAGGTTCAGGGTTCCGCCCGAGATCATGATCCCGCGGTCACCCATGCCCGCCATGACGTCTTCACCCTTGACGTTGTTGGTGAGGGTGATGGTCGCCTTGCGCGTGTGGGGGCTCGCTTCGCTGCCGATGGCCAGCTCGCCGTGCAGCATGATCCACTCGGTGGTCAGCTCCAGGTCGGCATTGTTGGCGAAGGTGAGTTTGCCGTCGATGGACAGACCGCCCAGCGCCGGCGGACTGACGTCGAGCATCACTTCCTTGTCTCTGCCGATGGTGACCTTGTCGCCTGCGACCGGCACCTTGCGGTTGGGCCAGGTGGCAGGATCAGACCAGTTCGTCGGCGTGGCCGCCGGCGATCCAGCATTCTGAGCCTGAGCGACAGCGAACACGCCGCCGAGCAGGAATGCAGGAACGAGCGATACAAGAAGGACCGAGCGATTCTTTTTGCTCATGACATCAACCCCCGTCTCGAAGACGACCTGCTACTTGAGCCGTACAGAAAAACGCGGCTGTCTGGAGAGGTCAGCCGACGAGCAACACCAGAACCCGCCAGCAGCGCTGCCACGCCGCCGGCCTGCACGCTGCGCTTCGGTGCGTACGCGAACGGAAACACGAGGGCGAGCCCGCTCGCGGCGAGATTCATGACCCAGGCCGCCGTGCCCATCGGCACGTCCCATTGCAGGTAGCACGGAATCCACGACAGCGCGAGCAGCAGAATAGCCCGTCGCGCGAAGCCGTCGTGACGACACCGCGCGATGGCGGTCGTCGTCCAGACGAGCGGCACGTTGCGCGCCGTGATCGCGCAGAGCGCGGCGAAGCCGGCGTATGCGCAGAGAAAGGCTCGACAGCAGGTACATCACTCCGCCGGTGACAGAACGGGGGCTGCGACCGCTCTTGCCAACGCGCACGTCGACGCGCTTGCCGCTCATCTTCCATGCCGCGCACGCCAGCGCGAGGCCGATTCAGAGTCCGCCAAGATCGACGGCCACCATCTTCCAGTCCCCTGCTGCGATCATCGAGCCGATATCGCAGTTCGGCACCAAATAGCCGATGGCGGGAAGCCCGATGCACAGCACGGCAACCGCCGCGAACTGCTCGGCCCAGGCTTTGTGCGGCGCCCGGACCAGCGCGTGCACCGCGGCGACGCCCCACGCCAGCCAGAACGTGTACAGCTCGAGATCCGAGCGCGTGTGCCTGATCGAGCGGCACGGCGCGGATCGACGCGTAGACGCCGCGCCGGAAAAGCCTCCGGTGGGATCGGAGAGAGACTGCGGCAACAGTCTGAGAGCCCACAGGTAGCTCGCGCACGCGAACATCGCGCCGCCCACCGAGGCGACGTTCATGCGATCGACGAACTCGTAGAAACGCCGCGCACGCGGCTGACTTCGCCTTCGCGCGGCGCTTCGCCGTGAACATCACCAGGCCGCAGGCGATCATGATCGTGCCGGCCGCGCCGCACAGGAAATACAGGACGCGCATCGCGGTACCGCCGAAGAACGCGAAGTGCATGCCGCCAAGAACGTTCGTGACCTTCTGCACCGCGTTGATCGTGTTTCCCGCGGGACTGATGACGCGGCCGGTGGCCCCATCGAACGTCATGCTATTGGCCGTGAAGGTGATGGCGTCGGGCCGCGCGCGCGTGCCACCGAATCTCACCGTCGCGTTGTCGCGACCGGGATTGTTGACCGTGAAGCTCGGACAGCGTGCCCATCTCCGCCTGCGCCTGCGCGAAGAGAGTCGACGATCGGCACGTTCGGCGCGGGGTTGCCGGGTTCGACGATGTTTCCCGGGACCCTGCCGACCGCGTCGCTGCTGAAGCGACCCCACAACATCCCGGGCCCCCGCCGCCGACCACGGCCGCAGGTGGCGGCGCCGGATAGCGGGCGGCCATCTGCATGCCGGTCGGAATATAGAGATAGCAGTAGAACGCCAGGCCGGTCAGCACGATCATGAACTGGAACGGCCACGAGAGGACGCCGAGCACGTTGTGCGCGTCGAGCCAGCGTGTCTGCACCGACTTCGCTTGCCGCCGGAACGTGAAGAAGTTGCGGAAGATCTTCTTGTGAACGACGAGGCCGGTGATCGTGCAGATCAAAAACGCCAGGCCGACGAAGCCGGACAGCATGTACGTCCATTGGAACGTGCGCCCCGAGCAGATCCTGCACCTCACGGTTGAACGTCCAATGGAAGTCGACGAAGAAGCGCCCACCATTCGTCACGGTGGTGACTTTGCGTTCCCGAGCCGTCCGGGAACGAGCCGCGCGAATTGCTGCGCGTTGTTCTCGTCGAGCCAGCTCAGCACCAGCAGCGGATGGCGTTCGAGGTCCGGCAGGGTGACGGCCCAGCGCCGCGAGTCGGGTGCAACCTTCTGCAGATAGTCGACGCTGTACTGCACCGTGGCCTCGGGCGACAACATCTTCGCGCCGTGCAGCTCCGGTTGCGCCCAATGCTGAATCTCGAACCAGAAGACGGCGATGGTTCCGGTGAGAAAGAGCGCGAATGCCAACCAACCGAGGACCAGGCCAAACCACGTGTGCAGCCAGTCCATCCGTTGCGTGAGGCTTTTCTCCATGATCCATGTCCCCTTGAGCGCGGTTCTTCGCTTATGGCGCTGGTGGTGTTTCCGGCAGGAGCACCGCGATGCCGATGAGCAGCGCGGTCAATCCAGCGAGCACCCACCACGCCTTTCGCATTGATGCCGCCGCGCACACACAGATGATGGCCGCGACATAGACGACGAGCTGTATCAGACCGGAAAGCATCCCGGCATCTACCGGGCTCATGCGGCCCCATTCGATGGCGATCCTGGCCGCGGCGGCGCCGGCCCAGTAGGTCACGACATAGCCACCCAGCACCGCGGCGACCGTTCTGGAAACGACCAGTCTGGTATACGAGGTGTCGGAAGCCTTCCCATTCCGAACGGCGATTGCCACGGTACCCCCACCACGGCGATGGCTCGAACGGGAGCATACTCCCTCAGGTCTCGCCAGTTGTCAGAAAATGCCCCCGGCCTCAAGCCGGGGGCTCTCGTTCACGCGGCAGCTCAGCTCAACGGCTGACCTGCAGGCTGTCTCCCGGACCAGGGCCGCGACCAGGGCCGCTGCCAAGGATGTCACCGGTGGAGACGATCTTGACCCAAAGCGAACCGTTGCCCTTGTAGTACGAAGTGGCGTTCGCGTTGTGCAACGCGTCCAGGCTGTCCACCGCCGTACCCGAGTTAGCAGTGGTGAATCCCGGCAGCTCGAACATCACCCACGAGCCGGCATCCAGTTCCTTCACGTTGATGTTCACGGATGGCCTTTCGGTGGTCACCTTGTACTCGCTGCCCGCTCGTACGTTGGTTTCCCCGTCGGCGGTGAACTCCTTGCCATTGCGGCTGAGAACGACTGGCGGCCCTGAAGGCGCACGCGTACCTCTGATTCGACCACCACCTGGGGCAATGGGAAAGACAACAGGTTGAGCAGCAGCGGCTCTGGGGGCACCTGCACCAGGACCGGCGGCGCCAGCGCCGGGAGCTGCGGCTCGTGCGGGACCGGCACCGGGGGGACCGCCGGCACCGGGGGACCACCGGCACCAGGAGGGCCGCCGCCGCCGAAGCCGCCGAACCCAACAGCACCACCGCCGCCGCCAACATTCATGCGGCCGATATCGCCCTTACACACCACGGCGTTCCAGGTGGGCTTGGCCTCGCAGGATTTGTCGGCGTCGATTCCGGTGACGTTGACGATGTAGGAATTGGGGACACCGGTGATGGTGCCGTCCTTGTCGTTGAACACCGAGGTCTTGTAGACCGTATTGCCGTAATCGTCGTTGCTCCACCTGTTGTCGATCGGCGGGAAATACACCGGCTTGGCGTTGATGAATTTCGAGCGCTGCACGGTGTTGTTGGAGCTCATTCCGAAGCTGGTAAACAGCAGGTAGGAGATCGCTCCCGTCTTGCGGGTGGCGTTGTCCTGGTAATTCACGAACGTGTTGTTGTCCAGTTCATGATGGTAGTCATAGAACTCGTAGCCGCGGATCGGGAAATCCGCGACTTCGGGGTGCGGCAAGCTGCGGCGGTAAGCCATTTCCGCCGGCGTCCTGGGGTTGCCGATGTTGTCGGTTTCGCCCACGAACCGCGAGTCAACCACCCGTGACGTATAGGCGGACTGACCGAAGTTGCCGGACGCTTGCGTGAAGCCAATGCCGTTATCGGCCATCTTCAGGTTCTTGTAGAGGCGCAACTCACCGCGGGCCCAGATGCCGCTGTTGCGGTTCTTGTAGCTGGTGAAATCCTCGACTACCGACTCCGCTTGAGCGCTGTTCGCGTCAGCGGGATTGACGAGGGAAACATACCCGCCGACGGCGAAATGGCCATCGGCCCTGGGGGCGCGGTCGCCCATGAAACTGTCAAAGTTCGAATGGGCGACGTTGCCCTTGAACTCGCGGAGCTTCGTGCGACGTGGCCACGTAGCCTTGCTGATATCCGTGCCTTCGAACTGGCCCGTCGGATGCTCCGGGAAGGCGAGCCAGAAACCTGTCGCGTCGGAACCCGCGGCCACGTTGTCGCGGAAGACGTTGTCCGGGTTGGTGATCCAGTAGGTCGACACCGTGTTGTCCGAAGGGATCAGGACCTCCTTGGAGTCCTGGCCGGTCGGTCTTGAAGTTCAAGCCGTCCGAGTTCGCTCCGAACGGGGCGAGGTTGGTCGGGTCGCAGGGCTTGGACGTATGGCACTTGGTCTGGATCGCGAGGTTGTGGACGAACTGGTTGCCGGTCTCGATGCCGTCTTCGAGGAAGAAGCAGTGACCGACGTTGTTGTAGGTCACGTTGTTCTCGACCTGCAGGTTGTTCGTGCCATGCACGGTCACGCAGCGGCTGTAGGTGTCGTGGATGGCCGCGTTCCTGATGTACTGCCCCTTGCCTTCGCCCACCAGATGCCAGTGGATCGGATACCGGGCCAGCGTCAGGTTCTGACCCATGCGATACAGCTCGACGCCTTCGACATACATGTGGCTCGAGGGCATCGCCATGATGTGACCGCCGAAAAATGACTGTTCCGCGTCGGCCGATGCCTGGACCTTGATATTGCGCGTCAGCAAACCGACTTCGCCGCGCTCATCCACGTCGAAGGTGATCTTGCCGAAGTGCATGTAGTCGAGCTTCTTGTCGAGCGTGATCTTGTTGCCGCTGATGGCGGAAATGGTGCGCCGCTCGGCCTGCCGGGGATCGTAATCCGTCGACGCGAGGACGATCTCGTCGCCGACCCGCCAGCCCGCGGCGTTCAGGACCTCGATCGAAGTGCTGCCTGCTTTAGCCGTGCTCGCCAGCTTGGTCCAGGTGTTGGTCCGATCACCGTGCAGGTTCAGGGTTCCGCCCGAGATCATGATCCCGCGGTCACCCATGCCAGCCATGACGTCTTCACCCTTGACGTTATTGGTGAGGGTGATGGTCGCGTTGCGCGTGTGGGGGCTCGCTTCGCTGCCAATGGCCAGCTCCCCGTGCAGCATGATCCACTCGGTGGTCAGCTCCAGGTCGGCATTGTTGGCGAAGGTGAGTTTGCCGTCGATGGACAGACCGCCCAGCGCCGGCGGACTGACGTCGAGGATCACTTCCTTGTCTCTCCCAATGGTGACCTTGTCGCCTGCGACCGGCACCTTGCGGTTGGGCCAGGTGTCAGGATTGGACCAGTTCGTCGGCTGGGCCGCCGGCGATCCAGCATTCTGAGCCTGAGCGACAGCGAACACGCCGCCGAGCAGGAACGCGGGAACGAGCGATACAAGAAGGACCGAGCGACTCATTTTGTTCATGACACCAACCCCCGTACCCGAAAACAACCCGTTACTGCCGCACAGGGTAGCGCGGCTGCCTGGACAAGACGACGCATGATGCGACGCCGTCGCGATTCGCGCAATTCGCGATGGGACTTGCGCCCTCACGGACAAGACGACTACACGAGCTCCATCTTCACTTCACGGCCCAGGACCTGCGCGGCCTTGAAGACGGTGTCGAGCTGTATCTTATCGTTGTCCGGATCGAGGATGCGGTCGAGCTGGCTCCGGCTCGTGTGCATGCGCTTCGCCATCTCGTTCTTGCTCACGCCGTCCTTCTTCATCGCTTCCTCGAGCTGCCAGGTGAGCACGCGCTTGATCGCGACGGCGCTGAGCTCCTCGTACGCGCCCTCGTCCTTCAGATAATCGTCGAAAGAAGAGCCGATACGTCCCCTCTTCCGGCTACCGGACTTCCTTTTCATCACGTCACCTCCTTCATACGTCAACGCGAAAATGCGCTGCGCATTACAAATACGCTTACGCCACACTCCGAGCAGTCGCGCGCTGATACCGAGCTCGTTGGCGATCTGTGTGATCGTCAAGCCCGCCACGTTGGTCATCTGCACCGCTTCTTGCTTGAACTCTTTCGAAACCTTCTTCTCGTTGTCGCCACGCGCACCTCCGGGCACGCTATCGAGTCTTCCAAATGTGTCCGTGAATGCGGGGGACAACCCTACCGGCCCAGCTTCTGTCCGCGCGTCCCCGTGATCGACAAAGCTGGTGAGCTAGTCTTTGCGCGGGCGATAGAGGTGCGTAGACGTGGAGTTTCCAGAATGCCCCTTAGCGGTACCATTCTTGTCGCGTACGCACGGGGCCAATCAGGAGGAGTTCATGCGTGTATCGAGTCGGCCAGCGCTGCTGCTGGTGGTCCAAGTCGCAGCCATGATAGTTCCCGTGGCCGCATGGGCCCAGGAGGGGCCTCGTGCCGTCAACGTCGACAACTTCAAACGCGTGGAAACTGACTTGTACTTCGCCAAGTTCGTTGCGGACGGAAATCTGGGCCAGTTCCAGCACGCCCGCGAGCCGGTGCCGATCGACCAGCAGGACGTGATCCGTATGAACCGCGACACGCTGTATTCGCCGGTAGTGGTTGACCTCGACGCGGGTCCGGTCACTGTAACTCTCCCAGACACCGGCGGGCGCTTCATGGGGATGCAGGTGATCGACGAAGACCACTACACGGTGGTCGTGGAGTATCGACCCGGGCAGCACACCTTCACTCGCAAGCGAGTCGGGACGCGTTACGCACTGTTCCTGGTTCGCACCTTCGTCGATCCGGGCGATCCCGCCGACCTGAAAGAGGTGCACACCCTGCAAGACGCGATAGCTGTCACGCAGGCCCGCCCGGGAAGGTTCGAGATCCCCGATTGGGACACGTCGCAGGCAACCAAGCTACGCGAGGCCCTAAATGCACTGGCCGCGGCCAACGGCGGTCTGGATTCCGCGCGGATGTTCGGCAGCAAGGAACAAGTCGACCCGGTACAGCACCTGTTGGGAACCGCGGCAGGCTGGGGCGGCAATCCCGCGTCCGACGCACTCTATGCGGGCGTGGTACCCCCGACGAACGACGGCCGCACGGCCTATCGACTGACCGTTAAGGACGTTCCGGTGGATGGCTTCTGGTCGATCAGCGTTTACAACAAGGACGGCTTTTTCGAACACAACACACGCGGTGTGTACTCGCTCAACAACGTCACGGCCCGACGCGACGCCGACGGATCGGTGACGGTGCGGTTCGGCGGCTGCGACGGCTACGATGGCAACTGCATTCCGATCACGCCGGGCTGGAGCTACCTCGTCCGGATGTATCGTCCGCGCAAGGAAATCCTGGACGGCACTTGGAAATTCCCGACGGCCACTCCCGTCGGCTAACGCGACAGTGCCGCTCCTGATCGGGAACTCGGCGGTCTCGTGTTCTTACCCGAGCGATCTGCGTTCGGCGGACGAGGTTGCCGCACGCGCTGCGTCGCAGCCGATGGCTTGAACGAACTATCCGCGTCGCGGAGCACTTCGATCGCGTCGTCCGTCCCGAGGTCGCCGCGTGCGCGAGGTGCGCGACGGGGAAGCTGATACCGCCGACTTGCTGCCGCTGAACCGACTTCGATAGGCGCTCGGGCTCAGCCCGACGCTGCGTTGAAACCGCGCGCGAAACGTTACGGGCGATTGGAAACCGCAAGTCGTGGCCACTTCTTCAATCGCGAGCGCGCCGGTTTCGAGTACTTCCTGCGCGCGGCGGACGCGCGCCGCACGCAGCCATTGGATCGGCGTCGTGTCGGTCTGTTGGCGGAAACGACGTGCGAGCGTGCGCGGGCTCACGCGCGCGTGGGCGGCCAACGAGTCCACGTCGAGCGGCTGGCCGAGGTTCTTCAGCATCCACTCGAGCAACGGCGCGAGACTGGCGCGCGAGCCAGGCGGCTCGCGCCGGATGAACTGCGCTTGCCCGCCGTCGCGATCGAGCGGCGCGACCGCGAGCCGCGCCGCTTGCGCGGCGATCGCCTGTCCATGGTCGCGGCGCACCAGGTGCAAGCACATATCGAGCCCGGCAGCCGCGCCGGCGGAGGTGATAATCCGGCCTTCGTCGACAAACAGCACGTCCGGGTCCACGTCGATCTTAGGAAAACGGCGCGCGAGCTCCGCCGTGCCGATCCAGTGCGTGGTTGCTCGGCGACCGTCGAGCAGTCCCGTCTCCGCGAGCACGAACGCGCCGGAGCAGATGGACGCGATACGCGCACCTCTCGACCAAGCCTCGCGGATCGCCGCGAGCACGGCTTTCGATGGCGGCAACGTCGGGTCCACGACGCCCGGAATCACGACCGTGTCGGACTCAATGAGCAGGTCCAGTCGCGAGGGTGCGCGCAGCCGGAACGCGCTCGAGCAAACCTCGGCCTTTTCGGCGCACACGCGAACGCGATATGCCGGCTTCCCCTTGCGCGTGCGGACGGTGCCGAACACTTCGCACGGAATACCGAGATCGAACGGTACGAAGCCCTCGAGTGCGAGAACGGCGACTTGGTGCATTGCGGCCTCCGGTAAGAACGTTGAACCAAGCGTATCCGATCACGAGCGGAAAGGCTGGCAGAAAATGAGCGATCTCTGTCCTTTGCGCCACTCACGCCCGTTGCTCTTGCGCGCGTACAACAAGTGCCGGTCACAAAGGAGTTTAGATCGATGAACGGCCAGCAACACTTCACCGTCGGAATGCTGCTCTATCCAGGATTCACTTTGCTTGATCTTGCCGGTCCGCAGAGCGCGCTCGGATTGCACGGCCGGACATTGCTGCTCTCGAAGGGGCGCGGCGCGGTGCCGACCGACAGTGGCGTCGGCGTCAACCCGACGACGGCCTTTGCGGACTGCCCGGGAGACCTCGACGTGCTGTTCGTACCTGGAGGATTCGGGACCAACGACGCGATGAAAGATTCCGAGACCATCGCATTCCTCGCGCGCGCAGGGGCCGAAGCGCGCTACGTCACATCGGTTTGCTCGGGCTCGCTGCTGCTCGGCATGGCCGGCTTGCTGGACGGGTACAAGGCGGCGACTCATTGGGCCTGCTACGAAGCTCTCGCGGCCACCGGCGCGGAACCGGTGCGCGAGCGCGTCGTGGTGGACCGAAACCGGATCACGGGCGGCGGAGTTACCGCCGGCATCGATTTCGGTCTCAGGTTACTCGCTAAGCTGCGCGACGAGCAGACCGCGAAGATGACTCAGCTTGCGATGGAGTACGACCCTGAGCCTCCGTTCGACACCGGCACACCCGAACGCGCCGGTCCAGAGCTGACGGCCATGGCACTCGCGATGATGGGAAACCTGAACCGAGAGGCGATCGAGATCGCGCGCGGGAGGCTCCGTAGACCGGCCGCGTGACGCACGAAGATTGGCGCATCTGCGAGCTCGAGCAACTGCGTCAGCTCGAGCTCGCCTCGGTTGCAGAGGCGTCGACGCTCGCGGTGCTCGTGCTTGGCGCGGTGCCGCTCAAGCATCTCGGCGGGTGGGATCTCGGCGTGCAAATTTTCGGTCCGATCCACGGCGTCGCATTCCTCGCCTATTTGTGGAACGTATGGCAGATCGGTGCTGGCGGCGGTTGGCGACGCGCCGAGCTCGCGAGACTCGTCGTCTGCGCGTTCGTTCCGCTCGGTGGGTTCTTGAACTGGCCGTGGCTCGTTCGCCGGACCCGGCTACGCGTCACGGCGCTCGCTGCTGAGATCGCCTCGGATTAACGCGTGCCGTTCAGCTTCATTGCCGCTGAAAGTTCTGCGAATTCTGATCGAGGGCCGGCGTTGCTGTGACCCACACTTGCTGCTTCGCGGGTCTGCAACAGATTGTGGTCTGTTCGCACGCGACGTCTTGGGTCGCGGCGAGCAGCTGGCATGCTGAGGACGCGAGCCAATCCGCCATCGCCCACCTGCGATCAGCCGTAGCCTTTCTCGCTAATGATGGCTAAGCATCGATGCGGGTCTGCGTCGTGAGAGAATATTTCACTTAGCGGAGACGAGCCGGATTATCTGGGGGAACATTCGCACATGCCTATTCGTCAGGCCACTCGCTTGGGTGTGCCGGCCACGGCCATGATCATAGCGAGCGCAATGTTCGCCGTGTCCGCATTGCTCGCACCACCAAGCTCGGCGCAGACCAGCGCCGGTCGCGGTGCTCCCGATCCGCTTCAACCGACGGTGATCGTTGGGTCGGAGGGCAAGAGAATGGTTACGGGTGCCGGCGTGCCGCCGGCCGAAACGGCGATTTTCGCGGCGAGGGACGGGGCCGTCCCGGCGGGCGTAACGCCGCTGCCCCACGACATCTTCTCCACTAAGGATTTCTACAAGGACCGCGACCTCTGGTTCGACAATCGCTACTACCGCTGCAATTCGCCAGTGGGCCTTGAGCAAAAGTGGGGTGCGTACAAGTCCCCAATGGTAGGCGACGATCCGCCACGAACGGCCGCGTGGGGATTCTGCAATCGCGACTACCCGCGGAAGGAGATCTTGAGCCCATATGCATTCAAGACCGCGAAGGAGCACTACACGGCGCTCATGAAGGAGGCGCGCTCCCGAGGCGGCCCCACCGTCTACACTGGAGCGACTCTGCCGGACTGGAACGGCCAATTCCAGCGCGACCCCGCTAAGACCTCCAACTGGTACTACGGCGCCGTGCTGCAAGTCCCGACGTATCTATCGTTGCTCACACCCGAGTACCAACAGCGCTTCGTCCAACAGATGTATCACTACTCGGGCAGCAACGCGCCGCAGTGGCCGGGCTCGTACTGCTGGCCCGAGGGCTTCATGCGGCGCCTCGCTCAGTACGCTGGCGGGCGCATCAATCTCATCGTCACTCCTGATCTTGTGCTCGACATGCGCAACGCAGCCACGACGCTGATCACGCAGATCCATATCGGGCGGGAGTTCAGCGAGGACGGCGTCGCTCCGCCGCGGCTCGGGCCGGCCGTGCCGCAGTGGACCGGCGAAACGATCGGCTTCTGGGACGGCGAGGCGCTCATCAGCTGGACGTCGAACCTCCAAGGCTGGATCAATCACGGCAGCAACGAATACAGCAGCAAGCTGCAGTCGATCGAGATTTACACGCCGCGCAAAGACAGTGCGGGAAAGTTGATCGGCATGAAACACGAGATCGTCCTGTACGACGCGGACGTGTACGTCGACCCCGTCCGCATCGTGCAGACCTGGAACAAACTTGGCGCGCTCAACGAGAACGATCCGTTCGTCGTCATGGAGTGCGTCCCACAGATCTTTCCGATCAACGGTGTCGCGACGCCCGTGTCGCCCGGCACAACGTTCGAGCTCACGTTCCTAGATGTTCTAGGACGGCCCTGGGCTCAGATTTGGGAGAAGTATCATGAGAACGGGATGGAGCGGCCCGTGGACGAGGACATCTTCTCGTTTCCAGGTGAGTCGGAAACGAAGTAAACAACCGAACGCCGGACCTGACGGCGAGCGACGTGCTCGCGCTTTTGTTGGCGGAAGCTCAGTCGTCCGGAATTGCAATTGCCGCGATACAGCACTTCCTGCCAGCACGCGCTATGGCAGTCACTTGCGCAGATCCGAAAGCTCTGACTGCTTGTATGGTGGAGCAGAAGAGGATTCGCCGCCATGGCTGTACTCGAACTCCTTCTCCGCCGGCGGCACGTTGCCGATCGGCTCAAGCAAGCGACGCTGATTGAACAGTCGATCCACTCGAGCGTCGCGATCTCCACGGCGTCGACGCCGCGCCACGGGCCCACGCTGACGAATGACCTCGGTCTTGTACAGCCCGATGATGTTCTCGGCGAGCGCTTTGCCGTAGGAATCCCCGACGCTGCCGACGGAGGGCTTGTCGTCCGAACGCGTTTCTGATTTTTCGCTGCCTGCGCCGGCACCCGTCGGCATCCTCGCGCATATGACGGCCACTTCGAACCGAATTCCACAGCCGGGAGGGACCGGCAACGTCGGAGCACTGCGGACCTTGAAAGCAGTGCAACGGGCTTCGCCCGTGGGTCCAATCGGCCATCGTTCGATGGCCGCGTCCGTGCGCAACGTCAGCGGCAAAAACCTGGCGCAACGCCAGAACCTTCGGGCTCTGCGACAACTCACACTCGATGCAAAAGCCCGCAACATGCGCCCGACGGCGCCGAATCGACCTCCATTCAGCGCCCGCCCCTCTGAACCCGTATCTCGGGCGGCTCCGACTGAACCGGATCACCGTCGCGCTGATCGAACGGTTCCGCGCCGACCTTCGCCATGGACTGCCGAAATCCCTGGTCCAGGCGCGGGCGGAGCGGCTCGCGACCCTCGGCACGGAGCGCGCGGCTCGCGTGGGCAGCCCGAAGCTCGCCAAGTCCGTCGAGCACTTCCGCAACAAACTGGCGCGCGTACGGATTTCGGCGACCACGATAAACAAGCAACTCACCTTGATCGCGATGATCTTCAACTACGCGCTCAAGCACCGGCTGGTCACTTTCAACCCCGCGGAGCACGTCGACAAGCTCCCGGCCGAACACAAGGAAGGCGACGCGATCGACCAGAACGTGCTCGACGCAGATGAGGTCAAGAAACTGCTCGAGGCGACGGCACCCGAATGGCGCTTGATGATCGAAACGGCGGTCACCACCGGCCTGCGTCAGTCTGAGCTGCTCGGCCTCCGGTGGGGTGACGTGGATTGGCAATCGAACCGGCTGCACATCCGCCGGGCGCTGCGCGAGGGGCGGTTCTACGACACGAAGTCGAAACACTCGCGTCGCATCGTCGAGATCCCCTCCTCGCTCGAGCACGAACTCAAAGTGTGGCGCTTGAAGTGCCCCAAGGGCACGCACGACCTCGTGTTCCCAGACAACGAGGGCAACCCCATGGACGCTGCCAATCTGATTCACCGGGGCTTCGAGCCAGCGGTACGACGCGCCGGACTACGGAAGATCCGGTTTCACGATCTGCGGCATACCGCGGCGTCGCTCCTGCTCGCGAACGGCGTTGACGTCGTGGCTGTGTCGCGTTTGCTTGGGCACAGCTCGCCGATCGTGACGCTGTCCATCTACTCGCACGCGATCCCGAGGGAGCGGGCCGGGCTCACGGATCGGCTTGCGAACCTCTTTAGCAGCAAACCGGTAGCAGAGCACTCCGAGAGCGATCAAATTAGCGAAGCAGACGAGCGTAAGTTGTTTGTTTGGATTGGTGGGCCGTGCTGGGCTCGAACCAGCGACCAATGGATTAAAAGGAGCAGAGCCGCGACGAGCCAGCAAACCCTGGCACGAGCGAATCAAAGCGTTGAAGCCCGTCGTCTCGTGGAAAAATCATGCTCGCTGACGCTCGCTCAGCTGTTTAGGTAGCAGCCTAGTAGCAGCGCTCTTTCGCCCATCCGCGAACGCCGGCTTTGAACTATCGGTTCGCCACACGCCTTCGCTGCTTCAGTTCTGTGATTGCGGGATCTGTCCCCCGGGCGGAAGCGGGGCGGACCGAAGGCCGGCGGTGCCGGCGCGACGTCAGGCACTGTGCGGTCCACCTCGAAACCGTTCTTGAAGATGCGCGCGATGGCGCGCGTCGCCTTGATGTCTTTGGTCGGATCTCCTTCCACCAGCAACAGATCGGCGCGCAGGCCTGGCTTGATCTGACCGCGATCCTTCAAACCGAACCGCTCGGCCGTCGTCTTTGTTGCGGCCGTCAGAGCTTGGCTTGGAGTCAGTCCGGCCTCGACAAGCAACGCGAGCTCGCCATGAAGCGAAGCACCATGCGTGGTACTCGGAGCCCCCGCATCCGTTCCCGCGATAATATCGACACCACCGGCGTGCAACTCCCTTACGACCGAAAGCATGATGCCGTGCTCGGCAGTGATAGGGCCTGGAGGCGGCACGTTCTCGAACAGGGTCAAGAGGCCGGGCTGCGCTTTGGTGAGATAGGCACTGAGCCGATGATCCTCGACAATGTCGCGCCACGGCTTTTCGTGTGCTGCATTGCCTAGGAAGACCGTCACCGTGGGCTCGACAAACATGTGTTGCCTGGCCATGTCTTGCACCAACGCCTTGTCGATCGGCGCATCGCCAAACGCGTGAACAAGACCGTCAGCTCCAGCCGCAACCACATCGCGCGCCCCTTGCAGCGACGTGATGTGAACAACGGCGAGCTTGCCCTGCGCGTGAGCCGCACCCACCAGGGCCGCAAGAGTCTCTTGCGATACCGTAGGCAGGAGCGGACTTCCGGGTTCGTAAACGATCTTGATGTAGTCTGAGCCTTCAGCGATGCGCGCACGCACCCATTCCTCGGCTTGCTCCGGTGACGAGACCGACGGCATCTCATAGCCAAACGGAGGCGTCGTGAGGCCCGGCCCAATCGCCGGCGGCCCGGACGACCAAAGATCGGCGAGCCGCGTGCGTTCGATCCTGTCGCGTTGCGAGCCTGTGACTTCGCGCGAAGTCCTTACCCTCGGCCATATTGAGCTCGGTCGTGATGCCGAAGCGCAAAGCGTCGTTCAACGTCTGCTCATTGCTGATCGAATGGGTGTGTCCGTCGATGAGACCGGGAACGAGGGTCTTGCCACTTCCATCGACAAGCGGCAGGTCCGGTGGCGCCTTCACCTCGACGCCAATGGATTCGATGAGCCCGTCGCGGACGATGACGGTCGCGCCTTCGAGGGTCTCTGCCCCGTCGAAAACGCGCACTTTGGCTATTACGAAACTATTGCCCTCGATGGGACCGGTGGTCGGCTTAGGCTCCGGCGTGCAGCCTGCAAGCACAACAAAGGAGGCAAGGAACGCAACGGATAGACGGGCAGCGAGGATCATGTATCCCCTTTGTTTCGAGCAATCTATTTGGTGAAGCCGAGATGGCCCTCATTCCGCCGACTGCTTCATGCGGCCAGCTTCAATTCGGGTTTCAGCCCGGCACGAGCAGCCAACGTCAGCAACATGTCCAGGCTGAAGTCCTGCCACTTGCCCTTGAGGAGTCGCGACACCCGCGGTTGCGTGATTCCCAAGCGCTTGGCGGCTTCGGCCTGCGTCCAGCCCTGCGCCTTCAGGTGCTGCTCCATGCGAATCATCACCTCGGCGCGCAGCGCCATGACCTTGGCCTCGGCCGGATCGAAGCCGAGATCGACGAATACATTGCCGCTACTCTTGATGCGGCGGGTATCGGAGAGGCGCGGATCGATCTTCCTTCTCATGACTTACCTCCAATCATTCTGTAGCGAGCCTTCGCAAGCTCAATATCCATCTTCGCAGTCTGTGGTGTCTTTTTCTGGAAAGCGTGCAGCACATAGAGCAGCGGTCTCGAACTTGGCCACGTAGATCGCCCGGTAGGCACCCGACTCATCGCGGACACGGATTTCGTAAGCACCTGCACCCACGGAGGGCATCGGTTTGAAGTTCTTGGGCTCACCGCCGAACTGAACCCGCATCAGCTCGAGTCCGATGTCATGCCGGACTGAATCCGGCATCGCGCACAAGTCATCCCGGCTTGACCCAAGGAATTCCAGCGGCTTCATCCCCGTCGGCGTGGGTGTCGCTGCGGTTTTCCCAAGCTTCACGCCGCAGAATATATCAATATATGCATATTCATGCAACTACTTGCATGGGCGCGTGACCAGGCGAACAGCCCTTGTGAAGGGCCACGCGCCCGGACGGCCGCGGCTCGCGCGCAGGATCAGCGTCGAGCGTCTCGTTTCGCGACGCAAAGATTGCGACGAATTGGCCGGCAATTTACGCGCCGGCGTTGCTCCACTCGCTCGTCGCTAAAGCACGCATCGGCGCATTCTCAAAGGGAAGTTGGTTCAGTACTCCAGAGACGCGTCCACCCGCGATGCGCGTGATCGCGAACGAGGGGTTCGCCGAAGCCATGGCTCACAATGACGAGCGCAATTTTCGGTAGCAAAACGGGGCCGAAACGGGCGAAGGCACCGGAGGTACCGAGTGCAACTTACTGTCTGAATTGGTGGGCCGTGCTGGATTCGAACCAGCGACCAATGGATTAAAAGTCCGTAGGGGCGAAAACACGGTCAGGTTTTTCAACCACTTGCCGGGACGCCCGTTGCATTCCTTGCACGACGATTCACGACTGCGCGCGACTGATTCACGCAAAACTCACGCACTAATTTCACCGACGCCATTTAGCATCACGCCGCTTCGAATCGGATCTTCCGCACGTCAGACAGATCAGTTCTTTGCTTCGCGTGCCATAGATCGTAGTTGTGTTGCATGGCCATCCAGCTCTCGGGCGAACGACCCAGGGCTTTGCACAGCCGCAAAGCCATGTCCGGGCTAACGCCGTTCTGCTCGTTGATAATTCGATTCAGCGTGGACGGTGCTACACCCAAGCTCTCTGCCAGAGATCGCACGCTGAGACCAAACGGCGCGATGTAGATCTCTCGAATAAATTCACCGGGATGCGGCGGATTGTGCATAGCCATCAGTGATAATCCTCGTAGTCCAACACATGGACGTCGCCATCTTCAAATTCGAAGGTGAGTCGCCAACTAGCGCTTACCCAGATAGACCAACGTCCTTTCGCGCGACCCTTTAGTGGGTGAAGCCTAAACCCAGGCACGTCCATGTCATCGATCGAATTGGCCGTGTCTAGGGCTGCGAGCTGCAGGCGCAGCCGAGCAACATGCTTGGGCTGAATACCCGAGTGTTTACCGGTCTCAAAAAATCGCCTTAGCCCCTTGTGCCGGAAAGACTTGATCACTGCGCGATAATAGCGTGTTGCGCACTGCGCAACAACGACGAATGCCACAGGGATCAGTCACCACGGAGAGATGGAGAGACTGGGGGACCGGTCCACAGGCGGCATTGGGTGTCGGCGGTGTCGAGAGCCTCGATATTGAACGCCTTACGAACCCAATCCATGTGTCGGCGTTCTATTCTATGCAGCGAAACCGGCAATCCGTTCGACGGTCCAAAAGGCGGCTACTGTTCCGATTCCATAGACTGGCAGGTCAGTTGCGGTAAGGCTTTGCAGGACTGCCGAGTTCGTCGTTGCGCTCGAGCGATTCAGAGCGAAAAAAGAGTCTGCACGAAGCGTGTTTTAGTTTCCGCGCGCAATGCAGCGCAACCCCAGATGGCTCGTCGACGTATCGACGGGCTGCGCCATCCGGGCGGCCGGGCGGTAGCGCCGGCAATAGTTCGGGGCGCAAAGATGCGAGCCACCTTTCATGACCTTGCGCGGGATCTTGATCTGCGATTGGCGTGGATCAAGGCTGTCTTCTCGTCTCGCGCCTCGGGGGTTGGCCATCGTGCAGCACGGGCTGTCGATCTTGGCGTGCTCCTGGTACCAGTCGGTGGTCCACTGCCAAACGTTGCCGGCCATGTCGTAGAGACCGTAACCGTTGGGTGGAAACGTCGCGACTGGCGCGGTTCCCTCGTAGCCGTCCTCACAAAGGTTCTGCCATGGAAACTCGCCCTGCCAGATGTTTGCGAAATGCCGCCCCTCGGGCGTCATCTCGGCGCCCCAAACATACTCGGCCGCTTCCAGGCCGCCGCGTGCTGCGAATTCCCATTCGGCCTCCGTCGGCAACTCCTTGCCCGCCCATGTCGCATACGCTTCCGCATCCTCGAACGCCACATGCACCACGGGGTGATCGGCCAGCCCCTCGATCGAGCTCGACGGCCCGTGCGGGTGCCGCCAGTTGGCGCCGGGGACGTAGACCCACCAGTTGTAGTGATGACGGAGATCGACGCGTGTCTTGGGTTTGCTGAACACCACCGAGGATGGCGCCAACAGGTCCGGTTTCGCACCAGGATAATCGTCGGGATTCGCAGGACGCTCAGCCGACGTGACGTAGCCGGTCGCCTCGATGAAGCGGGCGAATTCGCGGTTCGTGACGGTGCGAACATCCATCCAGAAACCATCGACCGTCACCTTGTGGGCCGGCGCTTCTTCCGGATAGTGTTTATCCGATCCCATGAGGAAAGCACCGCCGGGAATCCACACCATCCCGTCGTGAGCGGACTTGGAGTGCGCAGATGTTCCTTCGACGGTGACGAGCTCCGTCATGAGCCTTGTCCGCAAGAAAGTATCAGGATCCTAACGCGAACACTGTCATAGTCGGGGCCGTTCTTGCCTCTTGGGCTCTTGCATCGCTCGACTGGAGGCGACGGCAATCAAGCGGGTGCCCGCACCCGTCGGTATCGATAGGTGCGGGCAGCTCCCCGTCAGCCACCACCACCTGCACCTTGGCTCAGTGCCTCCAAGGCCTTGTCGATGCCGAAGCTGCCGACCTTTTGGCTTGGCGGGAATTCCTTGAATGTCGCTAAGAAGCCTCCGACATATTGCTGCGCCGGTACGAGCAGGTAGGTGCGCTCGATCCGCCAGCGTGCGTAGTCCATGCCCTCGTGGTCGGCAATCTCGAACGGATCCGAGCGAAGGTTGAAGATCTTGGGAAGACGCAGCGGCACGAACGGTTCATCCCAGACGTTCATGCCGTGCTCGCGCTGTTCCGCGAAAACGATCTTCCAGTTGTCGTAGCGGAGCCCGACGAGCGAGCCGTCGTCGTTGAAGTAGAAGAATTCGTGCCGTGGACTGGGCGACTTGCCGGCCAGTGCGTCGGTGATGTTGTAGCCGTCGAGATGCACTTTGAAGGTCTTCTTCCCGATCTTCTTGCCCTTGAGCAGCTGCTCCTTGACGTCGGGTTCGCCGGCTGCGGCGAGCAGCGTGGGAAGCATGTCTTCGTGGGCGAAGATATCGTTGAGCACGGTGCCCGGCTTGATGACGCCAGGCCAGCGAATGGCCGTCGGGACGCGATAGCCGCCTTCCCAGTTGGTGTTCTTCTCACCGCGGAACGGCGACGTACCGCCATCGGGCCAGCTAAATTTCTCAGCGCCGTTGTCGGTCGAATACATGACGATGGTATTTTCGTCGAGCCCGAGCTGCTTGAGCTTGGCGAGCACCTCGCCCACCTGGCCGTCGTGCTCGACCATGCCGTCGGCATAGATCCCGAGCCCCGTCTTGCCCTCGCTCTCGGCCTTCAGGTGCGTGAATACGTGCATGCGCGTGGAATTCCACCAGAGGAAGAACGGCTTGTCCGCGTCCTTCGCCCGCTGCATGAAGTCCAGCGCCTTGACTGTGACCTCGGCGTCGATCGTCTCCATGCGCTTCTTGGTCAGCGGTCCGGTGCTCTCGATTCTCTGCGTGCCGTCCGGGTTCGCCCACGTATGGAGGACGCCACGCGTGGCGAATCTCTTCTGCAACTCCGGATCCTTGAAAAAGTCGGCGTTTTCAGGCTCCTCTTCCGCGTTGAGGTGGTAGAGCGAGCCGAAGAACTCGTCGAAACCGTGCGCGGTGGGCAGGTGCTCGTCGAGGTCGCCGAGGTGGTTCTTGCCGAACTGCCCCGTCATATAGCCGAGGGGCTTGAGCAACTCGGCGATCGTCACGTCGCGCGCCTGCAAGCCTTCCTTCGCGCCCGGTAGACCGACCTTGAGCATCCCGGTGCGGAAGCCGACCTGGCCGGTGATGAAGCATGAGCGACCGGCGGTGCAACTTTGCTGCCCATACCAGTCGGTGAACAGCGCGCCGTCCTTGGCGATGCCGTCGATGTTGGGTGTCTTGTAACCCATCATGCCGAGGTTAAAGGCGCTGACGTTGAACTGGCCGACGTCGTCGCCCCAGATGACGAGGATGTTCGGCTTCTTACCGCCTTGAGCTCCAGCCTGAGCCGTTGCTGTCGTGCTGACCGCGGTACCGATAGCCGAAGCGGCGAGCAGCGAACCACCCGTGAACAAGATTTCCCGCCGGTTCAACTTTGCTTGCTTGTCGCTCATGACCCGTTTTCTCCTGTGCGTTGTACGCGCCGTCGCCCTTAGGGCGGATGTCGATAACCGGGTGCCCACCGCGGTTGAGGGATGATCACCCCACCGGCAGGACACGCGCGGCTTGCGACTGTATTCGTGATTGCCGGTGCATGGTGATCCCGGCAGTGCATCGGTGACTACTGTCAGTTTTGACAGGATCGAGCGCCGATGCTGAGCAGCGACGTGCGACTACCCGCGGGGAGTCACCAGGTGATGCTTGACGGCGTACTGCACGAGCTCAGCGCTCGTCTTCACGCCGAGGTGCTCCATGATCGCGTATTTGTGGAACGCGATGGTGCGCGCGGTGAGATTCAGAATATCCGCCGCCTCCTTCATCAGCTTTCCCTCGGCGAGCAACTGGAGGACTTCGCGCTGCCGGGCGGTGAGCTTCTCCGCGGCGGGTGGCGCGGCTTCGCGTAGGAATGCGCTGATCGACTTGCCCTTGGTTATCAAAGGCGTGACGTACGTCCGGCCCGATAAAGCGCATTCGATAGCGAGAGTCAGCTCGGCGGACGCGCAACTCTTCAGCAGAAACGCCGACGCACCCAATCCGATCGCTTCGGCGGCCAGATCCGGGTCTTCATTGACGGTGAGGAAGATGAATTTGACGGCGGGTAGTTTTTGCCGCAGCTGTGCGCACGCGTCCATGCCGTTCAGTCCGGGCATGGAGATGTCGAGGACGATGACTTCCGGGTCGACCTTCAGTGCGAGGTCGATCAGCTCGCGCCCGTCGGATGCCATGCCCACGATCTCGCATTGCGGCTGCAGCAGACGCGCGAAGGCATCGAGCAGCATCGTATGGTCATCAGCCAGGAGAACGCGGGGGCGACGATTCATGGCTGAAGTCGGGCTAGGCAGCCCGTCCACCGAGAGGAACCTGCACTTTGATCTGCGTCCCCTCGCCCTTGCGCGACTGAACGGAAACTTGTCCCCGCACAAGGCGCACGCGCTCGCGCATGCTGACGAATCCCAGCGAACTTTCGTCGCTTACCACCGTTGAATCGAACCCGCAGCCCTGATCCGATACGACGAGACGGAGCTCGTCCTCATCCGACATCAATTCCACTTTCGCCGTCGTCGAGCCGCTGTGGTTGATGACGTTCTGAAGCCCCTCCTGGACGATGCGGTAGACACAGAGCGCGATGTCATCCGGTACCAGCCGCGGCTCGGCAGACGGCGCGAATTCGATGGCGACACGGTGTGCTGCTCCCAGTTCCCTGCAGAGGCCGCGTAGGGCTGCTACTAGCCCCAATTGTTCCAATTTGACGGGGTGCAGCTCATGCGAGAGTCGGTGGACGCTGGACGACAAGTTCCTGACCTGCACCGACAACTCCTGCATGCGTTTCGTCACCTCACTGCCCGTAGCGGGCGGTTTCTGGCCGAGGATATCTAGCTCTATGGCAAGCAGGGCGAGGTTCTGATTTAAATCGTCGTGCAGCTCGCGCGCAAGACGCGTCCTCTCGGCTTCCTGCGCGTGGATCAGTCGTCCACTCAAGTGATTCGCCGCTTCCTCGGCTTGCTTTCGCTGCGTGATATCGAGTGATGCGCCCCGCATTGCAGTCGGTGTGCCGTCGGTGAACTCGACACGGCCGCTGGAAGCGATCCACCGCATCTCGCCGCTCGGGAGTATTGCGCGATATTCACCATCGTAGTGGCCAGCACCTTCGATGGCGGACGCGAACGCGTTGCGAATTCCTTCCCGATCGTCCGGATGCAGCCGCCGCATGAAGCAATCAAAGTCCACACGCTCGGATTTCGTGAATCCAAACAACTCTCGCCATTTCTCGCTCGCCCAGAATTCGTCAGCTGGCAAGGTGCGAGACCACATGCCGACACTCGCGGCCGCGGTCGCCAGAGCCACTCGGTTTTCGCTCTCGCTGAGTTCCCGACCGAGTTGCGGGACGCGAAGCACGTCCCGGCTCAGTTCATAGCTCATCACCAGTACCAAGCCCGAGGAAGGGAAGGGTCACGGTAAAGGGCATGCGTAGCACGCCGGCCGTCACCAGCGCGACCTGTCCCACCGCCAGGATGATGAAAAACGCAAATGCGCCCCCCACGAGCAAAGCGCGCCTTCGTGCATCGTGCGAACGTGTGCGCCACAACCGGACGGAGGCATCCAGGACATAAACAAGTTGCACTGCCGACGCCAGCAGCCCAAGTCCCGCCCACGGACTCGGCACGAAGTCGCTGAGCGTCGAGACTTGCTCACCGAGGAAGGTGATTTGCCGCAGGCTATGGATGACCGTGAACTGCAGGTTGGCTCCCGTGGTGAAGTTCGCCACGACAACCAGCACTCGCAGGCCGATGGCAAGGGCCAGAAGCCACCTCGTCCCCGTGCGAAAGGAGACGTGAACGAGTCCCAGCGAGCCTATGACTCCGATGGCGTATACGGGATGCGTCCACCGGATTGCTTGCCCGTAAGCGTCCGGCGAGCTCGCGTACATCGCGCCCAAATCGCCAGCCGCAAGCCCGAGCACCCCGATCAACGTGAAACAAAAGCAAAGGTTCGCCCACGAGCGCCGATTCTGGCTCCAAACGAACAGGTGCACGATCCCCAACACCAGGCTTGCGCCGATCATCGCGGACCAGATTGCTGTGACCCCGTTCATGTGACGCCACGCTAACAAGCCGTCATGGGCAACGCTACTCCGATTGCGGCGCGGAGGAGAAACGCCCGCTTCTGAAGGACTTGTCCATCGCCTGGGAATGCTCAGCAAGTCCCTTGGCGCAGGTTTGCTACCGCCAGTGCTGACGGGTCGACCCGATTTTTCGTGCAGCTCGCTGTCAAGACTGACAGTAGCCACCGCTTCCTGGGCGGTCCACGATTCGGTCACTCATGAATACCGAAGACAAAATCGCGCGCGTATTGCTTGCAGACGATCAAGCAGACGTCCTGACGCAGATCGGTCAACGTGCTCGCCGGTGAATTCGAGATTGTCGGCTCGGTAGGCAACGGCCTGGATTTGGTCGACGCGACCGTGCAACTCGATCCCGATGTAGTGGTGCTCGACATCACTATGCCCGGTTTGGATGGCATCAAGGCAGCATCGAGGCTCAAGCAGTTCGGATGCCGCGCGAAGCTTGTGTTTCTGACCGTGCACGAAGATCTCGACTACGTCCGCGCGGCATTGCAATCGGGCGGCGCGGCCTATGTCCTCAAAGCGCGCCTGGCCTCGGACCTGATCGTCGCCATACACGAAGCTCTCGAGGGACGTTGCTTCGTCTCGCCGACGTTGGCCTTCCAAGAGACGCCGTAGCGCAAGAATCGCGCAGCAACAATGGCAGCCGCAAAAACGTCGACCGTTGGAAGCTGCGCCATTTGATTCGTCTCAAGAACTCCCAGCCGCTCTTCGACTGTCAACACTGACAGTAGCTACTACGATTTGTCCGGAGCAATCTGATCTGACACCGCCTGTGAGAACGGAGAGGCGAACGTCGCCTGCACCTTGGCCGCGAGTCCCGGTCGGGTTGCGGCTCGGCGAACCAACCCGGACGATGACTTGGAAGGCTATATCACGACTGAAATCGAGGACGCCAAGCACCTCGTCGGCCGCTGACCCCAGACGCTGGGTAAGCACGGCAATCGTCTAAGCAGAAACTGTGATTCGGAGGAGTAAGTAATGTCCTATCGCGTATCGGTTTTCATCGCAATCGCGAGCGCCAGTCTCGCGTCGTCCGTACATGCCCAGCAGCCCGCGGCGAGCAGCGACGCCGACATCGCAAAGCAGCTCTCGAACCCGATCGCCGATCTCGTGTCGGTGCCGTTTCAATTCAATTGGGAGGAAGGCGTCGGCGATCAGGACGCGACTCGGCTGGTGCTCAACGTCCAACCGGTCGTACCGTTCACGCTGAACGACAAGTGGAACCTGATCGGTCGTTGGATCATGCCGTTCGTCAGCCAGCCATCGCTCGCGCCCGGGCTCGACGCGACATTCGGGTTGAGCGACATCGTTTTCTCGGCATTCTTCTCGCCGCGCGATTCCTCGGGCTTGATTTGGGGTGTAGGTCCCGTGGTTGCGCTTCCCGCGACGAACGAGCCGACGCTCGGCAGCGGGAAGTGGTCAGCAGGGCCGACCATCATCCTGCTGAAGCAATCGGGACCGTGGACCTACGGCCTGCTGGCGAACCAGCTCTGGTCTTTCGCGAGCACGAGCAACGTGGACCGCGCCCGATGTCGACCGCATGTTCATTCAACCGTTCCTTGCTTACGCGACGCCGCACGGCGTGACCTACGGGGTTCAAAGCGAGTCTACCTACGACCGCGAGGCGGCCGACGGCAACGAGTGGACCGTGCCGATCAACGTCTCAATCAGCAAGGTCACGCGCTTCGGGCCGTTCCCTTTCTCCGTGCAGGGCGGCTACGGCTACTTCGCCGAGTCGCCTGACGTAGGTCCGGAGCGCAAGCTGCGAATCTCGTTCACGTTGATATTGCCTCGCGGTAAATAACGACGAACCGGCCGCGTTACCATCGCCGCGCCGCTCAGTGGGCCGCTCCTCTCATCGCGCCGAGACTTACCCGACATTCACGCTGTCGATTATCGGGCCCGCCAACGATGCGGGATCCCGACCGAGAATTGCAAGGCTACGAAAGATGGTCACCACCCTGCGCCTGGTCACGGCTCTCGCACTATTTGGCAGTGTCGCGGCCCACGCACAATCGCCCGAATCAGATGTCGTCGAAGGTTCGCCCGAACCACCGGATCCCGAGGAGGGATACCTCGTCCCCGACGCCCCGCCGCAAGCGCTGACGGCTGCGAACGTCGAGCACTCGCGCTTCTCGATCAAGCTCGGGCTCGCGATCGTCTTCGACTACTCTTGGCTCGACCAAGACGCTGCGAGCATTGCGCAAGTCGGAGAGCAGCGAGACACCGGCGAGGTGCGCGACGCGCGCATCACGACGCGCGGCGAGTTGCGCGTCTTCGGTGACTGGCGCTACCAGGTCACCGCCCAATACAGGGGATTCGATCGCGAGCCGCACGACACCGACGACTGGGTGTTCACCGACGTCAACATGGCGCGCGACTTCGCGTTCGGCACCCTGACCTTCGGCAAGATCAAAGAGACCTTCAGCTATGAAATGGTCGGCGATTCGGCCAACCTGCCTCAGAGCGAACGCCTACTGACACCGTTCTTCAAATCGCGCGACATCGGCGTACGGCTTGGTAACACGGTGCGCGACCAGCGCGGAAGCTGGGCCGTCGGTGTCTACGACGAGGACGGCTTTCAGGCCACGACTCGCTTGACGGCCCTGCCGATTTGGCAAGACCAGGGCGAACGTTATCTCCACCTCGCGCTTGCGCTTCGATACAACAGCGCCGACAGCGGTCAGCTACGCTTCAGCGGCCGCCCCGAGACCAATGCCACGGATCTCTACGTCGATACGGGCAACGTCCCGGCTGATCACGCCTGGCACACGGGACTCGAAGCGCTGTGGGCCGACGGCCGATACTCGGTGCTCGCCGAAGCCGTCGCGGCTCACGTTGCCGCAAACGCGCTCGCCGACCCGACGCTCACGGGTTGGTACGTAACGGGCAGCTGGACGATCACGGGCGGCGGACCCCGGCCATACGATCGCCGCGCCGGCTACGCGCGGCGAATGCCGGTGGCGCACCGACACGGCGAGGTCGAGCTCGTGGCCCGAATCGGCCACGTTGACCTCGACGACGGTCCCCTGAGCGGCGGCACGCTGGACAAGTGGTACTTGGGTGCGAACTGGTGGGCGACGAAACGCTGGAAGGCATCGCTCGGCTATGGCGACGCCGATCTCGATCGGTTCGGCGTCGACGGCAACACCAAGATATTGCTCGCGCGGTTACAGTGGATCCATTGACGCAACGAGCTCGGCGCGCTTCAACCCTGGCTCACTCCCGCTCGACGGGCTCGTTCGCCCTTGCGTTGTTGCTGCAGTTGCTCACGTTCGCCGCAAACGCGCAGCAAGACGGACCACAGCGCGAGCGCGGCAGCGTCATGCTCGGCGCGTTCATCACTAACCGCGACTCGAGCACGCGCGTCGACTCCGCCTTCGGGCCGGGCACGGAGGTCGATCTGGAGGAGGACCTCGGTCTTGAAAGCTCGATCACCGTTGCGAGACTCGGCGGCTATCTCTGGCTCGGCCGCCGACACAGGCTCGATCTCTCAGTCTTCGACCTGTCGCGTGAAGCCACTCGCCAAATCACCCATACCATCGATTTCGGCGACCAGACGTTCGACATCGACACGGTCGTCACGACTCAAGACGACCTGACGATCGGGAAGATCGACTACACGTTCGCGGTGCTGAACCGGAACCGCGGCTACCTCGGCATTATCGGCGGTTTGTACGTCGGGGCCGTGAGCATGACCTTGAGCGCGACGGTCGGCACGAGCGTAAGCAATGCGACGCGCGGACGCGCCGAAACGAAGGAGTTGACTGCGCCACTGCCCGTGGTCGGGCTGCGCGGCGAGTACGCGGTCGGCGACCACGTCACACTGCGCGGCGCGCTGGAATGGTTCGGCATCAACACCAGCGCCGCGGCGGGCACGTTGAGCGACCACTACTTCGGCGCCGACTACGGCTTCGGCAAGCGGATGGCGGTCGGTCTCGCCTACAACAAGGTGTCGATGGGCATCCGCGCGCAGGAACCCGGGTTCCGAGGCAATGTGGACTGGGGCTACGACGGCATCTTGCTGTATTACAAAGTCGACTTCGGCGGTGGCCGCTAGTGTGCACGGGACCGGCGCAGTATTAGCTGCTGTCATCAGTTCACGCTGAACAAGTACGCCATCATGGAGCACCTCGGCGTCAAGACTAGTGCTGAGCTCGTGCAGTACGCCGTCAAGCATCGTCTAGTGACTCCCCGCGAGTAGTCGCGCGTCGCTGCTCAGCATCAGCGCTCGATCCTGTCAGAACTGACAGTTTCACTGGCGCACCGTCCGGATCAGCATGCACCGGCAATCGTGAATACCGTCGCAGATCGCGGGTGTCCTGCCGGCAGGGTGATCCTCCCTCAACCCCGTCGCGGGCATACGGTTATCGACATCTAAGAGCGACAGCGCCCTACAACGCACAGGAGAACGGGTAATGAGCGACAAGCAAGCAAAGTTGAACCGGCGGGAAATCTTGTTCACGGGTGGTTCGCTGCTCGCCGCTTCGGCTATCGGTACCGCGGTCAGCACGACGGCAACGGCTCAGGCCGGAGCTCAAGGCGGCAAGAAGCCCAACATCGTCGTCATCTTCGCGGATGACGTCGGGCCGTGGAACGTCAGCGCTTATCATCGCGGCATGATGGGTGGACGCACACCCAACATCGACCGTATTGCCAACGAGGGCGCGCTGTTCACCGATTATTACGCGCAGCAATCCTGCACGGCTGGCCGCTCGGCGTTCATCACCGGCCAGCACCCGTTCCGCACCGGGCTGCTCAGAGCCGGGATGCCAGGTGCCAAGCAAGGCATCCAAGACAAAGACCCGACCATCGCGGAACTGCTCAAGCCGCACGGTTATGCCACCAGCCAGATTGGCAAGAACCATCTCGGCGACCGCAACGAGTACCTGCCCACCGTTCACGGTTTCGACGAATTCTACGGCTACCTCTACCACCTGAACGCGATGGAGGAGCCCGAAGACCCGGATTACCCGAAGAACCCGGAGTTTCGCGGCAAATTCGGCCCGCGCAATGTCGTCGATAGCACGGCGTCCGACAAGGATGACTCCACGGAGGATCCATTGTTCGGCCGCGTCGGCAGACAAGTCGTCAAGGACGCCGGCCCGCTCACGCGGGAGCGCATGGAAACCGTCGAGGACGAATTCCTCGCTCGCTCGCTGACCTTCATCGACAAGTCAGTCAAGGAAAGCAAACCCTTCTTCCTATGGCACAGCTCGACGCGCCTGCACTCCAAGACCCGCCTTTCGCCCAAGTGGGAAAACAGCACCGGCTACGGCCTCGCCGCGGACGGCATGGCGGAGTTGGATCACGCCGTCGGCGAAATCCTCAAGAAGCTCGATGACCTCAAGATCGCCGACAACACCATCGTGGTGTTCACCAGCGACAACGGCCCGCAAATCATGACCTGGCCGGATGGCGGAAACACGCCGTTCAAAGGCGAAAAGGGCACGACATGGGAAGGCGGGTTCCGCGTACCGGCCGTCGCGCGCTGGCCCGACGTCATCAAGCCCGGTACCGTCGTCAACGAGATCATGTCGCATGAGGACTGGCTGCCTACCTTGCTAGCCGCAGCCGGCGACGCCGACGTCAAGACGAAATTGCTGAGCGGGCTGAAAACGGGCGGCAAGACCTTCAAGAATCATCTCGATGGTTACAACTTCGAGCCGTTCTTCAAGGGCGAGGTCGCCAATGGCCCGCGCCACGAAATCTTCTACTTCGATGACGGCGCGAACCTCAACGCGCTGCGCTACGACGACTGGAAGATTACGTTCCAGATGCTCGAGGGAAATTTCTTCAACGGCCGGCGCGTAACGCCCAACATGCCGTTCGTCGTAAACCTGCGTGAGGACCCCTTTGAACGGTTCCACACGGAATCCATGCAGTACTTGGCATGGATGACGGACAAGCTGTGGGCGTTCACGCCAGCGCAGGCGATCGTCGGCCAGTTTCTCCAGTCCTTCAGGGAGTTCCCGCCGAGTCAGAAGTCCGGCAGTTTCGGCGTCGATCAGGCGCTCCAAGCGATCCAGACCGGCTCCCTGGGCGGAGGCAAGTGACCAGCGTGCGCGAGGAACGGCGCTCTCCAAGCCACAACACCCGAACGACCTGCGGTGCGCCGGCGCGCGCGTGAATCTCGGCATGCTCGTGGGTCGGGAATCCGGCGAGTGGCGTAAGAAGCTCACGACGCGGCGATCCCGCAGATCCCTGCCGGTCCAACGTGGGGGAAAGTCGCCTAAACGCGATCTTGATTTGTCGCTGTCGGCGCCGGCACCCACCGGCACTCTCTCCCGCATGACTCGTTTCGAACCGAATTCCACAGCCGGGACGGACCGGCATACGCCATTAGCATCAAATCCTGCGGGGCCCCATCGACTATCAGAAAGGCACGTTCAGTTCCGATCGGCTCGAATCCAACAGCGCGATACATCGCAACAGCTGGGGCACTCGCCGTATTCACCCAAAGATTGATCTGGCGCAGCTCCGTCATCGTGCCCGCGTGGCGCAGAACGTGATCCAGCAACTCTCGCCCTAGACCTTTACCGCGAAACGAAGGTGCAACGTACATACCCCAGAGCAGTGCTTTGTGGTGCAGATTTCGACGGCCTTCCCTATCCAGACCCACCACGCCAACAAGTGATTGATCGACAAATGCGCCGCAAACTACTCGCTCCGGCGTTGGTCCGAGTTGCGCTGCTGTTGCTTCGATATCCGTAGCGCGCTCCTCCTCGTAGTGGGCAGCAAAGGCGGTTGGACACTCCCGAAGGCCTTCCAGCCGGAGGCGCCGATACTCCCGGGCATCTTCAGCGACAAGAACGCGCACGCTCATATTGCGCCTAACTGCTTGTCATGCCGCTGCGCTGTCGTTTCTGAAACGGTAAAGAGCATGCTGGTAGATGGCTTCAACAAGCTGCCTCTTCGCAGCATCGAGCTTTGAGACCTTCTCTATCTCGGCGGTCATGAGAATCTCCGGACCGCAGAGAACAGGACTTCAACGCTCGCGGTCGAAGCGATCATAAGTCACCGTAGATCTTATCGAACCCGCTGCGTGCGATTTATCGGACGTTTGGCGGAGGAGGCCGAAGGTCAGACGGCGGTTCTTTGGGAAGTTTGCTTCCCGAGCAAACCACTCCTTCTGAAGCCGCTCTTGCCACTGCGGCAGCTCGCTCTCCCTCAAGTCTCGCAATGGTCTCCTTCAGAGCTATCATCTCTGGATGCTTGTCCGTGTACCTAAGACGAGCGCTTGCGAGTTCCTTGCGATACTGACTGAGAGTCACGTCGAGCTGCGCAATGGTGTCGCAAGGCGACGAACGCTCTTGGGCCGACACCGTTAAGGGAAGGCTTAGACCACACAAAATGATCGCTGCAATTTTCACGCTGTGCCCCCATGGATTGATGTGCCATTCCTAGACTGGCTAGTAATCCGAGCGACCGAGATCGAACCGTACAACGCCCCGGTTCAGCGGCGGCGCGCCAGATACGCTACCGTCGTCGTCGCACCACTTTGGTTACCCAAATTCTCCATCCGCCACACGTCGAGACCGAAGCCACGCACCAGGTCTCGGAAGGCAGCCATGTCCGGACTTTTGGATGGACGCTCCATGAGCTGAACCCGGCACATGCTGGTTCTGCATTCGACTTGCATGGTCACAACCTGCAAGCCCTTGGCTTGGGCTATCTGACCCAGAATGTTCCCCTCCATTCCAGTAGCCCAAAGTGGATCGACGCGCTCGGCAGCGAACGCCTGCTCCATCCCGGCCAGCTCAGGATTCGCTAGAAACTGTGCACTTCGCGCTTTTTGCGCCATGGGCGAGAGCGCAACCTGATCTGGCAGCAGCACGGGCGGCTCGACCAGATCGTTGGCTGCCGGTTGGCCAGAGATCACTGGCGCCTTATCCGTCGCTGGTGTCGAGCCGCTTTCGGGCGTAGCTACGACAGGCGCGACGGGCGGAGGAACTTGTATCTCACCATCGGGCAGTGGGTCGTACGGAATCAACCAAACCACCACAGTCAGAACCACTATCGCTATAAAGACTTTGCGCACGCCGCATCGCCTCCGCGTCAATGGACGCCGGAACCATTCTGAGCAGCGGTGATGATCAAGGCAACCTAAGCAGCCTTCCAAATGCCTTCGTACTCGCCGGGGTTCATCCCCACGTATCGGACGGTCGAGTAGATCGACGCGTGGCCGGCGAACCGTTGAACAACCACAAGGCCAGGGCACTCTACCTTTGTACGGAGACAGGGTTCCCGCTCTCGCAAGTCGAAATGCGATTTCACGTCGGACCGTTCGATTTCTCGGCTTACTTGAAATCGCCGTTCATCACAAAGCTCCACAAGAACGCTGAGCTTGATTTCGCCGAGATGAACCCGCTCCTCTTGACCTCCACGGAGGAAGCCAGGCAAAAGATCAAGTCTTACTTCCGCTCGCGTGCCGCCGAACGAGCCCGCTATGTGGTTGAAGATTGGAAAACCGAACAGGTTTACCCGTACCAGGGCGAGGCAACATCGACTATCGAAGTGGCTGAGCGCCAAGTGTTTGACATTGTTGCCGTCACTGCCAGCGAGTATCTGGCCGACTTCGAAAAGGCTCCCAAGAAGAGCAAAGCTTTCAGCCTCCGCATGCTCAGGACCGCCATCGAGCGAAGCCCTGAAGATTTACAGCTCATACTGACCGAAGTCCTCAACCTATGCGCACCGCGAAGTTAGTACATCGAACTCACCCAAAGGCATGCTCCACCGATCCGAAGACCCGTCAATCACTATCTGGGTCAAGACGTGGGCGCAGGTAATCGCAGAGAACAAAGCGCGGCTCAAATTCTTCCAAGAAAAGTTCGAATGGCAGGTAGACCAAGGGGCGGCGTTGAAACACCTGCAAGAGCACTACCAGGACTTTCTCAAGGGTGTCGTGACCGATGCGCTTGTAGACGAGCGCTCCGAGATGGACGCAGACGAGAAGAGAGCCGGCTAGTCTGGGGTTTTGGGGGTCAAATTTGGGGATCGCTTTTGGGCGAGCCCCGAAGCGCCGCGTAAGTGTTTGTTTGAAATGGTGGGCCGTGCTGGGCTCGAACCAGCGACCAATGGATTAAAAGTCCAGTGCTCTACCAACTGAGCTAACGGCCCGATCAGTGCTCTGATGCGCGGCTCGCGGCTGCGGCGCGCGCCGGCATTATAGACTGAGAACCGCGCCCTGGCCGAGCGGTTTCCGATCCCCGCTAATACACGCGGGAGGACTCGGGCCATGGCCGCCAAGAAGGGAGACCGCGCCGCCGCAGGCTGTCTCGCGCTGTTCGCGTTGCCGTTCGCGGCGGTCGGCGTGTTCGGTGCTGTACCTCGCATCATCCACGCTCTGGACGTGGACGCGGATGCAGAGTTGGGTCGAAGCGCCCGCGCAGATTCAGTCGCTCGACCTCGAGGAACACCAGGGCGACGACTCCACCACGTACAAAGTCCGCGCGACGTACCGCTATTCGTTCGGCGGGCGAGACTTCAGCGGCGACCGAGTCGCGATCAGCGGCATGGCCGACAACATCGGCTCTTTCCATCAGGACCTCTACGCGCGGCTGAGCGGCGCCGGAAACGCGGGCGCGGCGATCATGGCGTACGTCGATCCCGCAGACCCCTCCTCCGCGACGCTGAATCGCGACCTACGCTGGGGATTGCTCACGCTCGAGCTCGGGTTCGGTCTCGTGTTCGGCGGCGTAGGTTTCGGCTTGCTGATCGGCGGCCGCTACGGATTCAAGAAGACCGCGCAGGAACACGAGCGCGCCGCGCGCTATCCCGGCGAGCCGTGGCGCTGGCGCGCGGACTGGGCCGACGGCGCTATCCGCAGCTCCACGCGTGCGACAGCGTACGCCGCCGCCGGGTTCGCGCTGCTCTGGAATCTCATTGCAATCCCGGCTGGTCTGTTCGTGCCGGGCGAGGTCGCGAAGGGCAATTATCCCGCGCTGATCGCGCTGCTCTTCCCGCTCGTCGGGGCCGGCCTCGCGTTCTGGGCCGTGCGCGCGTGGCTGCAAATGCGGCGCTTCAAGTCCGCAACGCTCGTACTCGCGCGCGTGCCGATCCCGCTCGGCGGACGGCTGCAAGGTGCGATCCGCGTCGACGCGAACGTCCCTGTGACGAAGGAATTCCGGATCGACTTGAGCTGCATCGAGCGCGTCACGCGGCGCACGGGTAAAGGCAGCGAGACATCGGAGCGGATCGTCTGGCAAAACCAATGGACGATTCCGCGCGAGCGTTGCGAGCTCATGGATTCGTATAGCTCGATTCCGCTCGACCTCCCGATCCCCACCGACGTGCCCGCAGCGAGCACCAGCGAAGACGGCGACCACATCGAGTGGCGGCTCGACGCGAGTGCCGAGTGCCCAGGTCCCGATTTCTGGATGCGCTTCGAAGTGCCGGTGTTCGACGCGGGCGAACGAGGCCACGCGCCGACGCTCGACGAAGCGCTCGCGGCCGCCGCCCCGGGTGACGACTCTGGCGACACCTCCGGTGCCGACGGCGCTGCGGAGCAGCCCGACGCCGGCAGGCTCGCCGCGCTCGGTATTGTCTACGAGCGGCTTCCGCAAGGCGGCGAGTCGTGGACGTTCAAGCGGGCGCAGCACAAAGGCGTCGCGGCGACGCTCACGTCGATCACCGCGATTTTCGGCGCGTCTGCCGTGTTCCTGTTCTTGGCCGACGCACCCGTGATCCTCGCGCTCGCGTTCGCGGGCTTCGACGCGATCTTCATCTGGTGGGCGTTGCACCTCTGGTTCGCCGAGTACCGAGTGACGCTCGACGATCGGCTGCTCACCGTCGCACGCCGCGGCGTTGCGGGCGCCGGCAAGGTCGCCGAGATCCCGCGCCAATGGGTGAAGAACGTCCGCGCGCAGCGCGGCATGCAGGCCGGCAACAAGCTCTACTACGACCTGAAGGTCGAGACGGCCGACGACACGCTCACGGCCGCGAGCTCGGTCGCGGATTACACGGTCGCGTCGTGGCTCGCGAATCACTGGATGAACGGCCCGTCGCGCGCTTGACGATTCCGCGGAACCATCCGCTGCCGGCACAGTACCTGACGATTCCGCGGAATCACGGAGCGAACAGCCGTTTCGGCCAGTTCGTGACCGTCTGAATCAACTTCTCGCGAACCCGCGGCGCTTCCGCGGAAACAAACGGCAACGAGCTTCGCCTACGGCGGTAGAACGAGGTCGATTCCGAACGAGCTCGACGGGCTCGGTCCGCTCTTCGTGATGATTTCGACACCACCGTCTTCGCGCACGAGCCAAACCTCGAAGGCGCCGGCTTCGAGATAGGCGGCGACCTTCTCGTTCATTTCCGCCGCGGTGTTCGACGGCGACAGAACCTCGACGCAGATCTCCGGCGCACTCGGGAAGGGTGTCGGCATGCCGTGTCGGGCGATGAAATCCGGCGAAGCCCACGCGACGTCGGGCAATCTCACACCGATCTGCGTCTCGATCCCGAGCTCCGTGAACGTCAACCCCTCGGGACGGAATCTGTGCAGCTCGCGCGCAACGAACGCTTGCAGGAACGCGTGTCGACTGCTCGGCGGACTCACTTCGATCGAGCCTTTTTCGTTCAACTCGACTTTGTATGGGATCGCTGCGATCAGTGGATCGTCGATCATCTGCAGCCAACGCTTGCGTAGCTGCGCCCGTGACAGTCGCTGAACAATCGCTCGTTCTGCGGTCGTCGCGTTCACGTTGTCGGATCCGTCGGTCGAAGTGCTGATTCGAATGTACGCGCCGATTCGCGCGCCGCGCAAGCGCGGAAACGGGAGCATTCGGCGTGCGAAACGCGCATCAGCTCCAGCTCAGGTCGTGCTGGCCGAACGGCAAGTCGCGAATCCGCTTCCCGGTGATCTGAAACAGCGCGTCGCCGATCCCGGACTGCACGGACGTGCCGCGGTCGTGCCCCATGCCGATGAGCCAATGCGCGGTCGGGAAGAACTGGATGTTGATCTCGAGCGGATCCTCGTCGATGCGCGACAGCGAGAACTTGTGGAAGTTGTTCTCGACGATGCGCCCCGCCTCGACGTTGCACGCCTGGTGCACCGCGTCGTTGTAGAACCAGGTGATCTGGCCCTCGATCTGCTTCTTCACCGATAGCGGGTTCACGAGCCCGAAGCCCTGGTCGTGCGCGACGTCGACGCGCTCGAGCTTCACTTTGCCGTCGCGGCTCACGGACACCGTGTGCACCATCGCGCTGATCGTCGCCGAGCCGCCGGTTTCCGCGCCGCGCTCCTCGAGCGCGATCGCGCGCGCCATGCCCTTCGGCAGCGGCTTGCCCCAGCCCGACATCTCGGCCGCCATGTCGAGCGCCTTGATCATGTCGTTCTTGAACGGCAGCTCGGTGCGCACGAGCAGCTCGCGCCGGTAGCGATACGGATCCTTGCCCGCGGCGCGCGCGAGCTCGTCCATGAAGCTCTCGCGATAGAACTCGTGCGCGGCCTGGCCGACGCCGCGCCGCGTGCCGACCGGCACGTGGAAGTCCGTCGTGTGATTCGAGAACCGGTAGTTCGGCACGTAGTAGCGCGACGCGACGTCGAACGACGCGTCCGGGCCGAAGCCGTCCTTCTGCATCGCGGTGCGAACCTCGAGCGCGATCGGCCAGCCGTCCTTGTCGAGCCCCGCGCGCAGGCGCGCCATGCCCATCGCGCGGTAGGTCGTGCCGATGAAGTCTTCCTCGCGCGTCCAGAGCAGATGAATCGGCGTCCCGCGGTTCGCGTTCGCGATCATGATCGCCTGCTCGGCCTGCGGTCCGTTGCCGTTGCGGCCGAACCCGCCGCCGAGATGGCACATGTGCAGATACACGTTCTGCTCGGGGATGCCCGTGATCTGCGCCGCGCTGAAGCGCGTCTCCTGCGGGCTCTGATCGCCGATCCAGATGTCGACGCGATCGTCGGTGACGAGCACGGTCGCGTTGCCGGGCTCCATGCGCGCGCGCGGCAGATACGGCGTCGAGTACGTCGCTTCGACGATCTTCGCCGCGCCCGCGAACGCCGCGTCGAAATCGCCCGTGCTCACGCGTACGTTGCCCGGCTCGTCGAGCGCAGCGAGCGAGCGCCGCACGCATGTTCGCCGTGTTGAACGCGCCTTGCCGCGCCGGGATGTCCCACTCGATCGGCATTTGGTCGAGCGCGGTCTTCGCCTGATACCAATGATCGGCGATCACCGCCACGCCGCCGCTGAACACGCGGCCGCGCGTGAGCGCGGGATCGGGGATCGGGAACCGGACGGCCGAGCGCACGCCCGGCATGCTCCGGACCGCGTCGAAGTCGTAGCTCTTCACGTCGCCGCCGTACACGGCGCACGACCTCACGGCCGCCCACTTCATCCCCGGCAACTTCACGTCGATCGCGTAGACGGTCTCGCCCGTCACCTTCATCGGCACGTCGAGGTTCTTCTGCTCGGTGCCCATCAGCGTCCACTGATCCGGCGGCTTGATCTTGATCTTGTCGGGATGCGGATGCGGCGTTTGCGCGGCGAGGTGCGCGATCTTGCCGTAGGTGGTCGTGCGTTTGCTCTTCGCGTGACTGATCACGCCGTCCTTCGCGACGAGCTCCGCCACCGGCACGCCCCAGTCGTTCGCCGCGGCGAGCAGCAAGCGCTCGCGCGCCTCGGCGCCGGCGAGCTGCAGGTAGTAGCGGCCGTCCTTCACGGACGACGCGGCGTTGGTCCGCATGCGGCGGTAGACGCTGTCGGGGATGCCTTGGCACGCCGGTGCGTCCGCGGTTGCCGAACGTCGGCTCGCCGCCGCCGTTCGGGTCCGTGCCGCCGTTGCCCGGCACGTTGAGCGTCCAGTCGGGCGCCATCTCCTTCGCGTCGCGATTCGCGGACGCGTATTGCGGCCGGACTTTGCTCCAGTCGCACTGCAGCTCCTCGCACACGATCATCGCGTTCGACGTCCATACGCCCTGGCCGAGCTCGGTCTGCGCGATGCGCACCGTCACGGTGTCGTCGGGCGCGATCGCGATCCACGCGTTGACCTCCGGCGTCGCGGGATCCTCGTACCAGACGGAGCCGGGAATCTTCAGCGTGTTCTCGGCGGCGCATCGCGGCCCGCGGCGGCAGCCAGAATCCGAGCACGAACGCGGCGCCGCCGGCCGCGCCCGCGGCGGAAAGAAATTCGCGGCGATTCACGCCGGTCTCCGCGGGCGTCGCGGAAATCGCCTGCGTCGCGGACGTCGCAGTCTTCGCGGGCCTCGCGATCGTTGACTCTCGGGGCGGTGCCGTGCCCGACTTCGTGTTAGTGGTCCGCGTCATCGCGTCCTCCCCCGCTAGGCCTTCATGAGCTCGGCGGCGCGATGGATGGCTTTGCGCACGCGGTGGTAGCTGCTGCAGCGGCACGCGTTCGTCACGGCCGCGTCGATGTCGGCGTCCGACGGGTTGGAATTCTTCTGCAGCAGCGCGAGCGCCGCCATGATCATGCCGGACTGGCAGTAGCCGCACTGCGGCGCGTCGAGCTCCTTCCACGCGACCTGGATCGGATGGCTGCCGTCGCGCGACAGGCCTTCGATCGTGGTGATCGCTTTGCCGGCCGCGAGCGACACCGGAAACATGCACGAGCGCGTCGGCTGCCCGTCCACGTGCACGGTGCACGCGCCGCATTGCGCCATGCCGCAGCTGAACTTCGTGCCGGTGAGCCCGATGTGGTCGCGGATCACCCAGAGCAGCGGCGTCTGCGGGTCCGCGTCCACGGCATACGCGGTGCCGTTCACTTTGAGATCGAGCGCCATGACCTCCCCCTTCGCAGGAGGTGAATAGTAACCTGCGCGGCGCTCGCGCGGGCCGAACCGGCCGGTCTCAGCCGCAGCTCACGAGCCCGACGGCCAGCGCTGCCGGCGCTTCACTCTCGATACAGCCCGGGCGCAGCTCGCCTGGCGCCGCCACGGTGACGTTGGTGCAGCTTGCCGCCGCACGACCGCGCCGTCGGCCGTGGAGTTGCGGATCACGTTGGTCCGGTCCGCGCAGATCAGCTGCACGCGCTCGTCGCAGTTCACGATCTCGCTCGGCGCGCACGCGAACAAGAACGCGGTGCGGCCGTCGCCGAGTCGATAACCCCAAAACACGAGCTCGGAGCCGACGCGGCCGTTCTCGTCGGTCGCCGTGGCACCCGCGAGCTCCGGCACGAGCGCGTCGACGGGTTGCGAGAACACGGTGTCCGGCTTCTGGCGCACGCCCATCGAGCGCTCCTGCGCATACGCTGTCGCGCCGAGCAGCCCTGCCACGACCAACCCTGCGACGAGTAGCTTGCTGTTCATTCGCCTTCCAACCTGGCCCTTGAAGCCGTTAGCTTACTGCCGCACGGCCTCGACCATCACGAGAATTCGCGCTCACTTTCGGTACCGAGTGGGGTCGGGCGCGCCCGCCGCGGCGAACCCGTCGCGCCGAAGCCGGCACGAGTCGCAACGCCCGCAGGCGCGGCCGTGCTCGTCGGCCTGGTAGCACGACACGGTGAGCGCGTAGTCGACGCCGAGCTCGAGGCCGCGGCGGATGATCTGCGCCTTCGTCATCGTGATCAGCGGCGCGTCGATCGCGAGCTCGCCGCCTTCGACGCCGGCCTTCGTCGCGAGCCGCGCGAGCTTCTCGAACGCCGCGATGAACTCGGGCCGGCAATCGGGATAGCCGCTAAAGTCGATCGCGTTCACGCCGATCACGATCTTGGCCGCGCCGAGCACCTCGGCCCACGCGAGCGCGAGGCTCAGGAACACCGTGTTGCGCGCCGGGACGTAGGTGATGGGAATACCCTCGCCGCCGCGCTCCGGCACGTCGAGCTCGAGGTCCGTGAGCGCCGACCCGCCGAGCTCGCCGAGCGACACGCGCAGCTCGCGATGCTCGCGCGCGCCGAGCGCTTCAGACACCCGCCGCGCGGCCGCGAGCTCCGCACGGTGGCGCTGGCCGTAGTCGAGCGCGAGCGTGTGGCACTCGTCGCCGCGCGCGCGCGCGATGGCGAGCGCCGTTGCGGAGTCGAGCCCGCCGGAAAGAAGCACCACGGAACGCGTCATATATATGAGTGGCAGACTCGGGGGCGGCCGGACGCGCTAGCGCCCCGGTACGTTGCCCCAGAGGACTTTGTGCAGCTGCACCTGCAGCCGCACGGGCAAACGGTCCGCGAGGATCCAATCCGCCAGCTCGCCCGCCGGAACTTGCTCGTAGCTCGGCGAGAAGAACACCGGGCACGGCGCACCGCCCGCCGCGAAGCGCTCCGCGAGCACGCCGCGCGACCAGTCGTAGTCCGCGCGATCGCAGATCACGAACTTGAGCGCGTCGTGCGGAGTGAGCAGCGCGAGATTCTCCCAGCGGTTGCGATGCTGCTCACGCGAGCCCGGCGTCTTCACGTCGACGACGCGGCAGACGCGCGTGTCGACGGGCCCGATGTCGTGCGCACCGCTCGTCTCGAGCGACACCTCGAATCCTTGGTCGCAGAGCGCGGCGAGCAGGGCTGCGCAGCGCGGCTGCGCGAGCGGCTCGCCGCCCGTCACGCAGACGTAGCGCGTGCCGTGCTTGCGGATCTCCTCTTCGATCTCGCCGAACGATCGCCACTCGCCGCCGGTGAACGCGTACGCCGTGTCGCAATACTGGCAGCGCAGCGGGCAACCCGTGAGGCGCACGAACACGGTGGGCCAGCCGCTGAACGCGGCCTCGCCCTGGATCGAGAAGAAGATCTCGGTGATCTTGAGCCGCGGGCTCGCGACTTCTTGCTCCGCCGCGGCCGACATTGGAATGGCTCGCTACTGCGACAGACGCTCGAGCCGCTGCGACGCGAGCCGCGCGGCCGTCGTGTCCGGGAACTGCCGCATCACTTGCTGGAGCGCCGTGCGCGCGGCTTCCTTGTTGCCGAGCTCGCCCTGGCAGTAGCCGACCTTCAGCAACGCGTCGGGCAACTTCGCCGACTGCGGATAACGATCCAGAACCTTCTGGAACTCCGCGAGCGCGGGTTGGTATTGCCCGCGCACGTACTGCGTCTCGGCGAGCCAATATTGCGCGTTGTCCGCGAGCGGACTCTGCGGGAACGAAGCGAGGAACTGCCCGAACGCGCGCCCGGCCTCCTCGTACTTGCGGCCCTGCATGAGCTCGAACGCGGCTTGGTAGTTCTGCTGATCCGTGCCGGTGGGGCGCGGCGCCGCTGCAGCCGCGGCCGGCGCGGCCGCGACGCGCGGAGCCTCGCCCGCCGGAGGCTGCCGCGGTTCGCTCCTGCGGCGTGATCGTGGACGGCGCCGCGGCGGCCGGCGGCGGCGCTGGCGCGAAGGAACGCTGCTGCCCTTGCTCGATCGACTGGAGCCGGCGATCGACGTCGACGTAAAGATCGCGCTGGCGCTTGTTGCTGTTCTCGGTCTCGTAGCGCAGCGTCTCGATCTCGCCGCGCAGCTGCATCGCCTCGGAGCGCAGCATATCGACCTCGGCCGCGAGCTGGATGAGGCTCTGGTTCTCGATGACGCGCTCGATGCGGATGAGGCGCGCCTCGAGATCCACCATCTTCAGCTTCATCGGATCTTCGGCCGCAGAGATCGCGCTGCAGCCAACGACAGCGAGTGCGATGGCGATCGGAGTAGTTAGACTTTTCACCGGGACCTCCTTTTGGTGGCTCCTCTGCGGCTCGGTCGAGACGGCGGGCATCGTGCCCGCCGTTCGTTCGCTCGAGTCGTTCAGCGATACGCGAGCTCCACGCGCCGGTTCAAGCGCCACGCTTCCTCGTCGCTGCCGGTCGCGGCCGGGCGCTCTTCGCCGTAGCTCACGGTGCTGAGCTGGTTCGCGGTCGCGCCTTGCAGCATCAGCACGCGCCGCACGGCTTGCGCGCGGCGCTCGCCGAGGCCGATGTTGTACTCGCGGCTGCCGCGCTCGTCCGTGTGCCCTTCGAGCCGATTTGCGCGTTCGGATTCATCGCGAGGTTCTGGCCGTGCGCTTGGAGCAATGCGTTGAACTCGGGACGGATCTCGGCCTGGTCGTAGTCGAAGTACACGACGAGATTCTGGAGCAAACGCCGGCGCTCTTCCTCGAGCGGCGACACGGAGATGCCGGTGTTGTTTCCGGAGCCGCGACGTCGACACTCCGCCGTTGTCGCTCGACACGGTTTCGGTTCCCGCATCCGGCAACGTGTTTCCTTTGTTGCAAGCGGCGATCGTAAACAACGTCGCTACAACCAAGACCTTAAAGACGCTCTTCATGGGGGGTAGTCCTCAAAATAGAAACTTGAAAAAGAACGATGATTACAAGGATACGTCAAGACAGTCACTCGGGGTCAGGGCCGCGGGTACGGGCCCCAAACGGGTTCGCGGACGTCGCCGCCGACGGATGCGATCTCCTGCTGAATGCCGCTGCCGTCCGTCGTGACCGACGCGAGCACGCCGCGTCCGCCGTCGCGCGTCGCGTAAATGATCTGCGCGCCGTTCGGGGCGTAACTCGGCGATTCGTCGAGCCGGCCGGTCGTGAGGATGTCGAGCACGTTGCTCGACGCGTTGATGACGCCGATCCGATAGGTGTTGTTCTGCCCGTACACCACCGCGATCTGCTTGCCGTCCGGCGAAAGGCGCGGCCGCGCATTGTAGACGCCTTCGAACGTCACACGCTCCGGCCGGCCGCCGGGCTCCGCGCCGACGCGGTAGATCTGCGGGCCGCCGGAGCGGTCCGAGAGAAAATAGATCTGCTTGCCATCGGGCGACCACGTGGCCTCGGTGTCGATCGCGGCGTCGTTCGTGAGCTGGCGCAACACCTGGGTCGTGAGGTCGAGGGTGAAGATGTCGAGGTTGCCCTGATTCTGCGACAGCGTGAGCGCGAGCAGCCGCCCGTCCGGCGAGAACGCGGGCGAGCCGTTGACGCCGGCGCGCGCGGAAACGCGCTCGCGCGTGCCGGTGCGCAGCGTCTGCACGAACACCTGCGACGCATCGCCTTCGAACGACACGTACGCGAGCCGGCGCGCGTCGGGCGACCACGAGGGCGACATCAAGGGCTGCGGCGAGTCGGCGACGATCTTCGCGTTCTCGCCGTCGGCGTCCGAGACGATCAGGCGAAAGCGCTTGCTGCCGTCGGGCCGCTTCTCCTCGCTCACGTACGCGATCTGCGTGCCGAACACGCCCGGCACGCCGACGAGCTTCTCGAAGATCATGTCCGCGATACGGTGTCCCGTCGCACGCAAGTCGGTGCGGCCCGCGTTCAAGCGGAAACCGACCACCTGCTCTCCCCTGTTCACGTCCATCAGCTGGAACACGGCGGTGAAGCGATCCGGCGTGTCTTCGGTCAGCGTGCCGACGACGACGTAGTCCACCTTCAGCAGCCGCCAATCCGTGTAGTTCACCTGTGCGGGCGTCGTCGGCTTGGACACCATGTCGCTGACGGGAATCGGCGCGAACCGGCCCGAGCCCTTGAGGTCCGCGGTCACGACTCCGGCGAGGTCGTAGGCCGCGGGGCCGGCGCCGGACCAGCCGAACGGCACGATCGCCATCGGCACGGGGCGCGCGACGTACTTCGTTACGGTGATATTGAGCTGCGCACCCGCACTACCGACGAACGTCAGCGCGAGCAAAGCGACGACCGCCGACCTCGCAATCGAGGCTGCGCGCGGGCGCGAGTAACGGGCTGCTGCTTTCGAGACTCCAAGCATCACGACTCCTATCGACAGTTCTTCAAAAACAATCCATTCACGAATTCGTCGTACCGTTCCGCTCAGCTATCGGGCTTGAACGTCACGATGAGATTGCGTTGGAACACGGCCTGCGTCGGCGGCGGCGGCAACGGCGACGCCTTCCTGACGGCATCCTCGATCGAGCGCACCACGGCGTCATCGCCGTTGCAGCGCGTGACCCTAGCGTCGACCACGTCGCCGCCCGGGATCTGCACCACGTTCACGACGCACTCGAGCCCGGGCTTCGCGCTGAGCGGCTTGTTCCAGTTGCGCTCGATCTTGTCCGCGATCAGCCGGATGTACTGATCCTGCAAGCCGGACGCGACGGCCGCCTGCTGCTCGGCCTCCCGCGCCAGCTGCTGCTGCAGCTCCGACTCGTCCTGCGCGCGCTGGCGCGCGAGCGCGGCCTCCTTCTGCTTGCGCGCGGCCTCCTCGCGGTCGCGCTGCTCCTTCGCGACCTTCTCTTTCGCGACGCGCTCGGCCTCCTGCTTCGCGGCGGCTTCGCGCTCCTTCGCCTCTTTCGCTTCATTCGCGACGCGCTCGCGCTCGGCTTGCTCCTTGCGCTGCTGGTCGGCGACGCGCTCGCGCTGCTGCTGCTCGGCGGCTTCCTTGTCGCGCTTCTGCTGCTCGACTCGCTCGCGGGCTTGGCGCTCCTCGCGCTGCTTGCGCTGCTGCTCATCGTGCGCGGCCTTCTCGCGGCGCTGCTGCTCCTTCGTGATCACCGATTGATCCAAGATCACGCCCTGAATCGGCGCCGCCGCGATCTGGAACACCGGACGCGACGGCAGCTTGAAGCCCGCGGTGAGCACCGCGACGACCACGACGTGCAGCCCGACCGACATGATGACGGTTCCGCGGTGCTGTTTGGGCTCGTCGGTCATCGCAAGACTCTCAGCGGCCTCGTGGCTTCTCGACGGCCGCGGGATCCGTGAGGAAGCCGATCTTCGTTGCGCCGGCCTGCTGCAGCAGCGCAGCGCCGATCACGACGCGGCCGTACGGCACCGCCTGGTCGCCCTTCACGACCACCGGCGTCTGCGGGTTTTGCCGAATCACCGCCGCCACGCGTTGCTGCACGTCTTCATCCGCGACGGGCTTGTCGACTTTCTCGCCAATGTTGAGATAGAAGTTGCCGTCGCGGTCGATGCTCAGCACGAGCGGCTCGTTGTTCTTGAGCAGCTCGGGATCGAGCGCCTCGGCGGGCGCCTTCGGCAGGTCGACGCTGATGCCCTGAGTGAGCAGCGGCGCGGTGATCATGAAGATGATGAGCAGCACGAGCATCACGTCGATGTACGGGACGACGTTGATCTCGCTCATCAGACGGTGTTTCTTCGTGCGGGCCATCGGTTGCTCCTTAAGCGGGCCGTGCGCTCGTGCGGAGGCCGCTCGCCATCGGGGCCTCGGCCGCTGACGGCTCGCGCCGCGCCGCGTTGCGCTGGAAGATCGCGGACAGCTCTTCGCTGAACGTGTCGTAGCGCACTTCGAGGCGGCTCACCTTGTCCGCGTAGCGGTTGTACGCAATGCCGGCCGGAATCGCCGCGAACAAGCCCATGGCGGTCGCGATCAACGCCTCGGAGATGCCCGGCGCAACCATCGCGATCGTCGCGCTCTGCACGCCGCCGAGCGCGTGGAACGAGCTCATGATGCCCCACACCGTGCCGAACAATCCGACGTACGGGCTCGTGTTGCTGATCGTCGCGAGCGACGCGAGGTTGTGCTCGAGCCGATCCATCTCGCGCAGCTGCGAGACGCGCATCGAGCGGCGCGCACCCTCGATGAGTTGGTCGGCGCTCAATCCCGACTCCTGCTTCAGGCGGCCGAACTCGCGGAAGCCCGCCTCGAAGATGCCGGCCATGCCGAGCGGCGTGGCTTCGGCCCGCGCGATGTCGCGGTAGAGACTGTTCAAGTCCCCGCCCGACCAGAACGCGGCCTCGAACTCGGTGGCGGCCGTGAGTGCCTGCTTCATGCAGGCGCTTCTTCTCGAAGATGATGGCCCACGACGCGACCGATGCGATCAGCAGCGCCGCCATCACGGCCTGCACGAGCGGGCTCGCGTCGAGAATCAGGCGAAGAATCGATAGATCTGAATTCATGTGTTCAACTCGGTTGCGAGCGTGAGTGGGAAACGTCGGGGCCGGCCTTTGCGCGCGTCCATGCAAGCGACTTCCGCGAGCCCTTCGCAGACGACTTCGCCGCCGGGCTCGGTGCGACGAACGTTCTGAGAGAACCGGATGCGTGCGCCCTGCGCCTCCGCGATGCTCGCGGAGACGTACAGCATGTCGCTGAGCCGCGCGGGCGCGCGGAACCGCGCCTCGACCGCAGCCAGCACGAGCACGACGCCGTGCTCCTCGCGCAGCTCGTCGTGGTCGATGCCGTGCGCGCGCAGCAGCTCCGTGCGCGCGCGCTCCATGAAGCGGAAGTAGCTCGCGTTGTACACGACTCCCTGCGCGTCGGTGTCTTCGAGATATACGCGTATCGGCAACACGAGCTCCTTCATGCGATGCCCATGCCGCTTAAGACGGCGCCGCTACTCGATAGTTGCACCGATTTCGGCTTGACGGCTGCGGTGCGCTGTGTTCCCAACATCGGCTCCGGCGCTAGTCGAACAGCGTCGGCGCATCGGGACGATCGCGCGACACGGGCTGCGACAGGTTGAAATGCTCGTACGCGGAACGCGTCGCGATGCGGCCGCGCGACGTACGCTGCAAGAAACCCTCCTGGATCAAATACGGCTCGACCACGTCCTCGAGCGTGCCGCGCTCCTCGCCGATGGCCGCGGCCAGGCTATCGACGCCGACCGGGCCGCCGTCGAACTTCTCGATCACCGTGAGCAGGAGCCTGCGGTCCATCGTGTCGAACCCGTGCGGGTCTACCTCGAGCAAGTCCATCGCGGCATTCGCAACCGTTTGGTCCACCGAGCCGTCGCCCTTCACTTGTGCGTAGTCGCGCACGCGCCGCAATAGCCGGTTCGCGATCCGCGGCGTGCCGCGCGAGCGCGCCGCGATCTCGCGCGCGCCCGCATCGTCGATCGGCAGATCGAGGATTCGGGCCGTGCGCAGAACGATCTGCGTGAGCTCGGAGTGCGCATAGAACTCTAGATGCTGGGTGATGCCGAAACGGTCGCGCAGCGGCGATGTGAGCAGACCCGCGCGCGTGGTCGCGCCGACCAGCGTGAACTGCTTGAGCGGCAGCTTGATCGAGCGCGCACCGGGCCCCTCGCCGATCATGATGTCGAGCTGGAAGTCCTCGAGCGCCGGATATAGTACTTCCTCGACGACCGGGCTCAAGCGGTGGATCTCGTCGACGAATAGCACGTCGTTCTCTTCTAGATTCGTGAGCAGTGCCGCGAGATCGCCGGGGCGCTCGAGCACGGGGCCCGACGTTTGGCGCATGTTCACGCCGAGCTCGTTCGCGATGATGTGCGCGAGCGTGGTCTTACCGAGGCCTGGCGGGCCGAACAGTAGCGTGTGGTCGAGCGCCTCGCCGCGTTGCCGCGCGGCCGCGATGAAGATCTGCATCTGCGCCTTCACGCGCGGTTGGCCGATGTACTCGTCGAGCCGGCGCGGGCGCACGGCGCGGTCGAACGCTTCGTCCTCTTGAATGGGAATCGGTGTGACTACGCGCAGCTCGTCAGCCATTGGTCCTCAGCCGGTTCCTCATCGCTCCGCCACGCGGTGCACGCGGCGCAGCGCCTCACGGATCATCTCCTCGGTGCTGAGCTTCACGCTGTCGAGATCCTTGAGCATCTTCATTACCTCGCCAGGCTTGTAGCCGAGCGCGATCAGCGCGCCGCTCGCCTCGCCTTCGGCGGTCGACCGTGCGGGCAACGCGGCGCGTTCCGTTTCTACCGATTCCGGCAGGCGATCCTTCATCTTCAGCATCAGCAAGTCGGCCGTCTTCTGGCCAACGCCCGGGATCTTCACGAGGCTCGCGACGTTCTTGTCACGAATGCACTGATAGAAGCCTTCGACGCTCATGCCCGACAGCACGCCGAGCGCGATGCGCGGCCCGACGCCCGAAATCTTGAGCAGGTTGCGGAACAGCGCCCGCTCCGCTTCCGTGAAGAATCCGTACAGCACGTGCGCGTCCTCGCGGATCGCGAGGTGCGTGACGAGCATGAGCTCGCGGCCCGTGTCCGGCAGCCGGTAGAACGTCGACATCGGCGCCTCGAGCTCGTAGCCGACACCGCCGACGTCGAGCATGAGCCACGGCGGGCGCTTGCTAATCAATGTTCCTCTGAGGCTACCGATCATGCTCGTTCAGTGTTCCCGCTCGTTCAGATCTGCACCGCGGCCGCGCGCAGCAGCTCGCGCGTATTGCGCTCGTGTGCGTGGCAAATCGCAGCCGCGAGCGCGTCAGCCGCGTCGGGCTGCAGCGCATCGCTCACGCCGAGGATCATCTGCACCATTCGCTGCACTTGCTCTTTCTCCGCACCGCCGCGGCCGACGACGGATTTCTTGATGTGCCGCGCGCTGTACTCGTAGATCGGCACGTCCGCCTCGAACGTGGCACAGATCGCCGCCGCGCGCGCCTGACCGAGCTTGAGCGCGCTGTCGGCATTGCGATGCAGGAACACGCGCTCGATCGCGATCTCGACGGGCTTGAACTCGCGCACCACGCGGCCGAGCGCGACGAAAATGTTGCGCAGACGCTCGCTGTGCTCGCCGTCGCTGTGGATGCTGCCCCACTCGACCGGAACGGCGCGGCCGCCCGCGACGTCGACGATGCCGTAACCCGTGATTTGCGACCCCGGGTCGATCCCGAGGATGCGCACACTGCGAGGGGCTCTATCGAGAGAAGGTGACGAAACGGGGCTCTCGACCCGCCTTCTCACGCCGACTCCCGTGGACGCAAATGGCCCGCCATGTCGCTGCGCTCCTGATCGCATCGACCAATGCATTCCGGGCGGCCCCCGCAGGGGTCGTCCGAAAAGCTTCCCGAAACTCACGTAACTCCGACGGTGGTCCCAAACCACCGCGGCCTATGATAGCGGCAGACCTGCGGCGTGTCTCGTTTGCGGGCGGGTTCGAGGATTAGCGGTTGATGCCGTGGATCGAGCGCTTGTCGGCCGCGAGCGACGCCTCGTGCAGCGCCTCGCTCAGGGTCGGGTGGGCGTGGATGGTCCGCTGCAGGTCCTCGGCGGAGGCCGAGAACTCCATCGCGAGCACGGCCTCTGCGATCAGCTCGCCCGCGACCGGGCCCACGATGTGCACGCCGAGGATGTCGTCGTGCTCCTGGTCGGCGATCAGCTTCACGAGGCCGATCGCCTGCTGCATGCCCTTTGCACGGCCGTTCGCCGCGAAGGAAAACGTGCCCACCTTGTATGGCCGGCCGGCCTTCTGGACCTCGGCCTCCGTCTGGCCGACCCATGCGATCTCGGGAGCCGTGTAGATCACCGACGGGATCGTCTTGTAGTTCATCTCCGCGACGTGGCCGGCGATCAGCTCGGCGACCATCACGCCTTCTTCCATGCCCTTGTGCGCGAGCATCGGGCCGCGGACCACATCGCCCACCGCCCAAACGTTCGGCACAGAGGTGCGGCACTTCTCGTCGACCTCGATGAAGCCGCGCTTGTCGAGCGTGACGCCTGCGTCCGGCGCGAGCGCGCCCGCCGTCATCGGCCGGCGGCCGACCGCGACGACCAGGGCGTCGAACTCGGCCTGCTGAACCTGGCCGCCCATTTCATAACCAACCTGCACGCTACTACCCTGCACGGTTGCGGTCGTGACTTTCGCGCCGAGCCGGATGTCGAGCCCCTGCTTCTTGAGGTGGCGCAACGCTTCCTTCGCGATCTGCTGGTCCGCCATATATAAGAAGGTGTCGAGCGCTTCGAGCATTACGACCTCGGAGCCGAGCCGGCGCCAGACGCTGCCGAGCTCGAGGCCGATGACACCCGCGCCGATCACTCCGAGCCGCTTCGGCACGGACGTGAATGCGAGCGCACCCGTCGAGTCGACGATCCGCTTGCCGTCGAATTTCGCGATCGGCAATTCGACGGGCACGGAGCCCGTCGCCAGCACGACGTGATTCGCCGCAAGCGTCTGCACGCCCGCGTCCGTGGTCACCTCGACGCGGTTACCCGGGAGCAGCTTGCCGCGGCCTTTCAGCCCCACGACGCCCGCCGCCTTGAACATGGTCTCGATGCCGGAGGTGAGCTGCTTGACGATGCCGGCCTTGCGGCTCTGCATCACAGCGAGGTCGAACCCGAGGCTGCCGACCTTGATGCCGTGCTGCGAGAACTCGGTCTCCGCGCGGTGATAGAGCTCAGTGGACTCCAGCAGCGCCTTCGACGGAATGCAACCGACGTTCAAGCACGTGCCGCCGAATAGGCGCACGCCCTCTTCGTTCTTCCAATCGTCGATGCAGACGGCGGAGAGCCCGAGTTGCGCGGCGCGGATCGCCGCGGGGTAACCGGCGGGACCGCCGCCGATCACGACGACGTCGTATTTCTTGTCGTTCATAGAGAACCCGTCAAATGAGGGTGATTAGATTTGAAGCAAGAGCCGTGCGGGATCCTCGATGTGGTCCTTCACGGCCACGAGGAACTGCACGGCTTCGCGGCCGTCGACGATCCGGTGATCGTAGGTGAGCGCGAGATACATCATCGGCCGCGCCTCGACCTTGCCGTCGACGACGACCGCGCGCTGCTGGATCTTGTGCATCCCGAGAATGCCGCTCTGCGGCGGGTTCAAGATCGGCGTCGACATCAACGAGCCGAAGATACCCCCGTTCGTGATCGTGAACGTTCCGCCCGTGAGCTCCTCCATCGTCAAGCCGCCGGTGCGGGCGCGCTCGCCGAAGCCGCGGATCGCGTTCTCGATCTCGCCTAAGCCCAGCTGCTCGGCGTTGCGCAGCACCGGGACGATCAAGCCGCGATCGGTCGACACGGCGACACCGACGTCGAAGAACTCGTGGTAGACGATATCGCTGCCGTCGACCGACGCGTTCAGCAGCGGGAATTGGCGCAGCCCTTCGATGCAAGCCTTTACGAAGAACGACATGAAACCGAGCTTGATGCCGTGCTTGCGCCTGGAACGGCTCCTGATACTTCTGCCGCAGCGCCATGATCGCGGTCATGTCGCACTCGTTGAACGTGGTGAGCATCGCGGCCGAGCTCTGCGCCTGTAGCAGGCGCTCCGCAATGCGCGCCCGCAGCCGCGTCATCGCAACGCGTTGCTCGGGGCGCGCGGGACCGGCGCTCGGCTGCGGCTGCGGCGGCAATCCCGCTCGATCGAGCACTCCATGATCGATGCCGACGGTCGTTGCTTGATGATCTGCGATGTAGTCGAGGACGTCGCCCTTCGTGATCCGGCCTTCACGGCCCGAGCCCGCGATCGATGTGGGATCGAGGTCGTGCTCTTCGACGAGCTTGCGCACGGCAGGCCCCATCTTGTCCGCGGAGCGTCCCGCGGGCGCGGCGCCATCGCTCGCACGCGGGGCGGTGGCTGGCGGAGCGGGGACGGGTCGCGGCGGCGCGGCGGCGGCTGCGGGTCTCGCCGCAATTACATTTGCACCAGCGGCCGATGCCGGCCGCGCCGCAGCGGGTGCAGGTTTCGGCGCCGGGGCCGGAGTAGGTTTCGGTGCGGCCGAAGCGCTCGCCGCGGGCGCCGCTGCGCCGATCTCGCCGGGCTCCAGCACGGCGAGCACTTGCCCGCTCGTGACGACGGCGCCGTCGGCCGCGACGATTTGCTTCAGCACACCGTCGGCGGGCGCAGGCACTTCGAGCACGACCTTGTCCGTCTCGAGGTCGACGAGGTTCTCGTCACGCCGCACGGATTCGCCGGGCTTCTTGTGCCAGGCGACGAGCGTGGCGTCCGCCACGGACTCGGGGAGCTGCGGAACCTTGACCTCGATGCTCACTGGCGATTACCTCTTTGCCGGCGGCCGCGCTCTCAAGCGCGCTTGCCGACCGTCGAGAGTCCCGCGCGCTCGCGGGTCGAAGACACCAGCGCGGCAGAAACCAAGGCTTGCTGCTGGCGCACGTGCAGCGCGTGGATGCCGGACGCGGGTGCGGCAGCGCCGGGCCGCCCTGCGTAGAACAATTGATGCAACGGCGAAAGCGGCTCCTGCAGGCGATGCCGGATCTGATACCAAGCGCCCTGATTCTGCGGCTCTTCCTGGCACCAGACGATCTCTTTTGCGTTCTTGTAGCGCGCGATGATGCGAGCATACTCTTCGATCGGAAACGGATATAGCTCCTCGATCCGCACGAGCGCGACGCCGGACAAATTCTCGTTGCGGCGGAATTCGGCGAGGTCGAAGTAGACCTTGCCGCTGCAGAACACGATGCGCGCGACGGACTCGTCGGCCATCGGCTCCACTTCCTCGATCATCGGATGAAAGCGGCCGCGCGAGAGATCGGCGAGCGCCGACACCGATAGCTTGTGGCGCAGCAGGCTCTTCGGCGTGAGCACGACGAGCGGCTTGCGGACCTGCCGGACCATCTGCCGGCGCAGCATGTGGAACATTTGCGCCGGAGTCGACGGCACGACGACCTGCATGTTGTGCTCGGCGCACAGCTGCAGGAATCGTTCGAGCCGCGCCGAGGAATGCTCGGGGCCTTGGCCTTCGTAACCGTGCGGCAGGAACATCGTGAGCCCCGAGAGCCGGCCCCACTTCGCTTCGCCCGAGCTGATGAACTGATCGATCACGACCTGCGCGCCGTTCACGAAATCGCCGAACTGAGCTTCCCAGATCGCGAGCGTGTCCGGGCGACGTGGTGCTGTAGCCGTACTCGAAGCCGAGCACTGCCTCCTCGGACAACAGCGAGTCCGTGATCGTGAGCGCGCGCGGATCGGACGAAACGTGCGCGAGCGGCACGAACGCGTCGCCGGTGGTCTGGTCGATCAACGCAGCGTGGCGGTGGAAGAACGTGCCGCGCCGGCTGTCTTGGCCGATCAGCCGCACGTGGAAATTGGCCGACAAGAGCGACGCGTACGCGAGCGTCTCGGCGAAACCCCAATCGCAGCCGATTTCGCCCGCGGCCATGCGGCGGCGGTCGTCCATGATCCGCTGCACGCGCGGGTGCAGCTTGTGCTCCGCGGGCACGGTGTTCACGAGCGCCGCCAGGCGAGCGATCTCAGGCTCGGGCAGGCCCGTCGCGATCGAATCGGCGAGCGACGCTTGGGTGTAGCGGCTCCAGTCGACCGTGTACTGGTTGCCGATCATGCCGAGCGCGGCTTGATTCGGGTTGCGGCCCTCGTCGAGCGCGTTGCGATAGCCTTCCGCGAGCTGGTCGATCGATTCCTGCGTGACCGCGCCGGTTTCGGCGAGCTTGCGGCCGTACAGCGTCCGCGTGCTCGGGTGCTCGCGAATCGCGCTATACATCACGGGCTGAGTTGCCGAGGGCTCGTCCGCCTCGTTGTGACCGAGCCGGCGGTAACCGACGAGATCGATCACGACGTCCTTGTGGAACGTCTGGCGATAACGCAGCGCGAGCCGGATCGCGGCCACCGCCGCTTCGGGATCGTCGCCGTTCACATGGAGCACCGGCGCTTCGATCATCTTCGCGATGTCCGAGCAGTAGCTCGTCGACCGGCTGTCGCGCGGATCGCTCATCGTGAAGCCGATCTGGTTGTTGATCACGAGGTGGATCGTGCCGCCCGTGTAGAACGCGCGCGTCTGCGACAGTTGGAAAGTCTCCGCGACGACGCCCTGTCCCGCGAACGCCGCGTCGCCGTGAATGAGCACGGGCATCACTTGTTCGCCGAGCGCATCACCGCGCCGGTCTTGACGCGCGCGCACCGAGCCCTCGACGACGGGGTTCACGATCTCGAGGTGCGACGGATTGAACGCGAGCGCGATGTGCACGTTGCCGCCCGGCGTCCGCACGTCGGCCGAGTAGCCCTTGTGATATTTGACGTCGCCCGAGCCCTTGAGCCGCGCAAGGTCGTACGCGCCCTCGAACTCGGAGAACAGATCCTGCGGGCTCTTGCCGAGCACGTTCACGAGCACGTTGAGCCGGCCGCGATGCGCCATGCCGATCACGAGCTCCTGCACACCTTGCTCGCCCGCGCGTTGGATCATGTCGTCGAGCAGCGGAATCAACGTCTCGCTGCCTTCGAGCGAGAAGCGCTTTTGACCGACGAAGCGCGTGTTGAGATAGCGCTCGATGCCTTCGGCGCGCGTGAGGCTATCGAGAATCGTGGTTTGCTCGGCGGCCGAGAAGTCCCAGTGGACGCGGCACGCTTCGAATTGCTCGCGCAGCCAGAGACGCTCACGCGCGCGCGAAATGTGGGCGAACTCCGCCGCGAATTTGCCGCAGTAGATTCTCTTCAGCAGCGCGAGGATGTCCTGCAGCTTCATCCGCGCGGTGCCCGTGCCCGCGAGACCCCCGGTATAGAACTCGCGCGCCATGTCGGACTCGTCGAGCCCGAGGAAGTCGAGGCTCAGCACCGCGGGGACCGGCCGATCCCAGAGCCCCAACGGGTCGAGATCCGCGATTTGGTGGCCGCGTAGACTATAAACCTGGATCAGCCGCGACACGGCGGCCTGCTTTTCGCTCGCGGGAGCAGATGCTTCGGCCGCCGCCGCCGCGGGAGCGCCCGGCGCGCCGGCGCGCTGCAGCCGGCGCCCTACCGCCTGGACGATCGGACCGTGTGGAGTGTCGGTGCCGTCCGCCGCGAGTGAGCCGAAGTATTGCCGCCACTCGCCCGGGACGCTGCCGGGATCGGCAAGGAACTGCTCATAGAGCCACTCGACATAGGTCGCATTGGCTCCCTGCAGGTGCGACGATTCGTACTGATCCTTGAATACTGTGCTCATGAGCGCCGCCGGGCGGGAGAATGTGCAAAAAAAGACCTTGCACCCCCCGAGACGTAAGGCGGGCGTAGTGTAGCCAAACGAGGATTAAGTTCAAACGCGCCAATTCACAAGAATTGGTTACAGGACCGAGCGCAGGAGCCACCACTCATAAGCGATCAAGGTGGCGTAGCCGACGAGCACCGCGTGCAGCAGGCTGCCCACGCGCATCACGTTGAAGACACGGGCCCTCGCAACCGCGACGAGGACCAGAACTCCGGCGCCCGTAAGACCCATCTTGGTGACGGCGAACAGTCTTCGGGTATTCGTCCAGCACGAACGCGACGATGGGATTCGCTTCGCGCGCACCCACCGTGAGCAGCGTGAGCGTGAGGAACGCGTCGGCAACGTTCAGCAGCAGGATCGTGACCGCGAGAGCCAGCAGGTACGGCTCGTGCCAATCGATCAACAGGTGCTGCTCGTCGGCCCGCCGGCCGGAGCGTCGGCGAGGCGTGAACCCGCTCTGGAGAAAGGTTCGCAGCGTCGTACGCCTGCGATCGTTTCCGGCGTGGCGGCGCTCGCGCGCGGCCTCCGTGCCCTCTGCTGTCGTCCAGTCCCGCATGATTCTCCGATACAGACCGTGGCAATCCGTTTCCGGCCTCTCGGGCGCAGAAATGCAAGAAGCAGGCCCGCCAGGGCTGGACGCGGACTTTCGCCCCGATTGTGCGCTGCGTCACACTAAAGCGTAAAGGAATCCGACGTACGACCGCTCGGCAGGCGCCATGACGAAGCGCAACCGCGGGGGCCCGGAGGCCGCCTCACTCGGTGGCGTGCAGCAGGTACGCGATGAGGTCGCGCCGGTCCTCGGGCGAACGATAGCCCGTGAACGTCATCGTCGTGCCCACCACGAAGCGCGCGGGATCGGCGAGCCACGCGTCGAGCGCCCGAGGCGTCCAAACGAGGTTCGCTGCGCGCAGCGCCGCGGAATAGGTGAACTCCGGCGCAGCGGCCGCGGGACGGCCGAACACCGCGTGCAGATTCGGCCCGATGATCGCCTTCTGCCCCGCGGCGAACGTGTGACAGGCGGCGCACGCGAGGCTCAGCAGCTCGCCGCGCGCGAGGTCCGCGCCGGCGAACTGTGGATCACGAAGATACTCGGCCGCGGTCTTGATCTCACCCACATCGAACGGCACGGGCGGCGGCACGGCTGCTTCGACCGCAGCGGACGATTCGGGCGCGCCCGGCACGGAGCCGGAGACGGCGGGCGTCCCGCTCGGCGGCGGCGATCCTTCGCACGCGCCGAACAGCGCGAGCGTGAGCGCTCCGGCGACTCGCAGTGAGCGGCGTTTCACCACTGCCAGTGCGCCGCGACCTGAATGACGACGTCGGGCGCGGTGCTGACCTCGAGGTCCTCGACGAGCGCGAACTCGAGGGACGAGCGCTCGTTGCGCTGCATCCACGCTCCGAACGTCGCCTGAATCGCCGCCTCGCCGATCTCCTCGAGCGGCGAGTTGTAGAACGGGCTGTGGTAGTCGAGCTGCGCCTTGAGACCGAACCGACGCCACGGCTGCCAACTCCCACCGAGGATCGCGGTGTAGACCCACTCTTCGGCAGCAAACTCGATGAGATCGGGCTTGCCGGCGCGCACGACCCCGACGCCCCAGTAGTAGCCCGCGGGACGGCGGCGCGCCGGCAACGACTCCGCGCGCAGCAGTGTCAAAGACCAGTCTGTCGAGCCGCTGCCCGCGAGCATCGCCTCGTCGCCGGTCGCCAGCTTGACTGCAGCCTGCAGGACGAGGCCGTCGTCCGGGCCGATCGTGCGCGCAATCTTGATTTGGGCATCGCCGACGCCCGACTGCGGCTCGGACAGCCGATAGAAAAAACCGTCCTGATCGCCAAGCACGAACAGCAACTGGCCCTCGGGACGGTTGTTGCGGCCACCGTCGGGCAAGTGAAACGCCGAGTGCCACCCGTCGATAGCATCGTCGAGCACGCCGCCGCCGACGTGGAAGTACGGCAGCTCCGCACCGACCGACCAGCCGTCGCCGAAACCGCGTGCATACGACAGCGTCGTGCGGACCGTCTCACCGTCGAGAACGAGGAGCTCGCCGACGCGCAGCGAAAGCCGATAGTGATTCGCGATGTCGACGGTCGCGTCGAAGCGATTGCCGGGGCTCACCGTGTCCCATGCCGGCAGCCCGAAGATCGCGACGAGCGGGTTCAGATTCCGTATGTCGAGCGGCTCGGACAGCTGTGCGGCCGCGGGTCGCACCGCAGCTGCGAGCACGATCCCGAGGATCCCGAGCCTCACCTCGATCCCGGGCAGCCGCTAGCCACGGAATCTTTCCGTCGCGGCTGCGGTCTCAGGGGGTCATGCGTTTGCTTCAAAATGCCGGCAAGGTGAGCTCAGGGCGCGGGCATTGTAAACAGCTTTCACCGCGGGTCTCCACCGCGCGGGCGCGTTTCGCTCGGCTGCATGGAGCCTGTAACATGTGCGCCCTGCTCGACCCTCAGCGCCCAACAGTAGGCCCAGCATGACAGTCTCGAGACACTGGCCGCTTGCCATTGCGGCGCTCGCCTTTTCCATCACCGGTTGTGATGAGGGTCGCCAGAATCCGCCCGATGTCGCGGTGCGGATCGCAAACGTCGCGCCCGGCTATCCCGAGCTTCTCTTCAGGCGCGAGCAGACCCAGTACGTCCCGGCAAACGGGCTCACATTTCAGAACGCCACCAGTGCCGTGTACGACGAGGACACGTACGACTTCTACGTCGACGAGCGCGACCTCCTGACCGGACGCGTCCTTCCCAACAAGTGGTCGTTCACGAAAGAGTTGGTCGGCGGCAGCGTCTACACGTTCGTGCTCGCACAAGTCGGATTGGAAGTTCAGGCGGTGATCCTCGAGGCCGATCCGCCTGCGCAAACCGCGACGGACACGCAGGTGTATGCACTGCACGCGGCCGAGGGACAGCCCGCGCTCGAAATCTTCCTCGAGCCGCCGGGCACCGACATCATGGGCGCGGTGCCGTGGGGCAGCGTCGGCTTCCTCGGGACGCTGCCTCCGCACAACATCGCGACCGGAGACTATGAGATCACGGTCACCGAAGCCGGCAATCGCGCCAACGTGCTGCTGCGATCGGGGGCGTTCGGCCTCGGGGCCCACGAGTCGACGGCGTTCGTGATCGCACCCCTGGGCGGCGAAGGCATCGCGCCGATCAGCGTCCTAGCCGTCAACTCGGGCGGCGGCGTGCTCACCGATAGCGCCTCGCCCGCGGCGGTGCGTGTGATCAACACCGCGGACGATCGCGCTCCACGCGACGTCGCATTCGCCGCTGAATTCAGCCCGCCGCTGTTCTCCGCGGTGCCGTTCGCTGTGTCGACGGCTTACAAGACGCGCGCTCCGGGAGCGGAGGTGCAGGTCAACGTCACGCCCGCGGGCAATCCCGGCGTGCTCGAGCTGGATCAAAAGGTTGCCCTGGCCGCAACGCGCAAGCACACGCTGCTCGTCAGCGGCCCAGCGGGCGCGCTCGTTGGTGCGTCCGTCACCGAGGACGATCGTCGGCTCGCGAACGTGGCGCAGCTGCGCTTCTATCACGGTGCGGGTCAGCTCCCGATACTCGACTTTCTCGTGCTGCCGGCGGACGTCGATCCCACCACCGCAGGGTCGGCCGCCGTTCTCAGCCCGGGCACCATCGGCTTACCGGCAAACTACCCCCCGGGCGACTACGAGGTTCGGCTGCGCCAGACCGGCACGACGACGTTCGTCGCGGGGCCCGTTCCCGTCACGCTGACCGGCGGTGGGATCTACGGCATCCTCGCAACGAACGGCGCCGACGCCGCGACGGCCACGATCACGCTGATCGACGACTTCCAGCCCTAAGCGCCGCGAGCCGATGAGCCGCGGCATCCGTCAGGGAGACTCGATGCGGATCCGACATATCTGGAGCTGGACAGCCCTCGTTGCGTTGGCGAGCGTTGCCGGCGTCGCGCACGCGCAGCGCGCCGGCGACTGCGACCGGCGCTGCTTGCTCGGATTCCTCACCGAATACACGGAAGCGCTTGCGGACAACAACGTCGCGCGGCTCGCGGTCGCGCCAACGGTCCGCGTCACGAGCAACGGCGCAGTCGCGGAGCTCGGCAAGGGGCAAGTGTGGGGACCCGGGCGGCGATTGTCGTACCGACAGACGTTCGTGGACCCGATCACCGGTGCAGCGGTCTTCTACGGCGTCGTCACGAACGTGATTCGCGCGAATCGCGCTGGCGCTCGCAGCGAAGCCGAAAACGCGCCAGACCACTCGTGGTTCTACGTAGCGCGTTTGAGGATAGAAACGCGGCGCATCACCGAGATAGAAGAGGTGTCGTACGAGCCGCCGAAAGGCGGCTTCGGCGCGGATCCCGCGACGCTAACCCTCCCCGATCGGATCTTCGATACTTGGCTGCCGCAGTCGGAGCGCGTCTCACGCGCGGAGCTGTTCGACATCGCGAACAAATATTTCGATGCGGTCTCGCACCGCATCGACTATCACGACGTGCCTTGGCATCCCGAGTGCCAACGAATCGAGCTCGGCGTATTCACGGTCAACTCGGAGCGCTCGCCCGGCAGCTGCGGGGGCGAGTTCCAGATCCCATCCGTGAAGTGGAACGTCGAGAACCGCCGCTTCTACGTTGCCGACGTCGAACGCGGCGTCGTGCTCGCGATCGGCAACTTCATGACGCCGCCGGAATACCCCAACAACAACGGCTCGGTCGTATTCGAGGTCTTCAAGGTGCAGGATGGCATGATCCGGCACATCCACGCTTTCTTCCGCGGCAACGGACAGCCGGTGTCGGGCTGGGGCGACGGCCCGGGGTCATAGCTTCGACGCGACCGAATCATTCGCTAAGCGCCCGCCGCGCGCCGCCTTTCCCGTATCATTCGCCCCCACGCCCCTGTAGTTCAATGGATAGAACGCGGTCCTCCTAAGACTGAAATCCAGGTTCGATTCCTGGTGGGGGCGCCAGCCGTTTCTTTCTAATTCAGATCGTTAAGAACACTCTGTAACTATCTGAACTTACAGAGTAACGGTTCGCACTCAGCCGGCGATCGTGGACCAGTTCGCAGCGAGATGCTCGGCCGTGCGCCACGCGAGCGCTTGCGCGGTCAACGTCGGATTTCGCGCTCCGCTCGTGCCCATCACGGACGCGCCGAGCACGCCGAGGTTCGACACTTCGTGCGCGAAACCGAAACGGCCGACGACGTTGGTCTCTGGGTCGTCGCCCATCCGCGTTCCGCCGTAAGCGTGCGTCGTAACGCCCATCGTGCCGATCGGCGCTCGGATAGTCGCAATCGCGCCGGCCTCGCGGAACCACTGCTCCATTTTGTCCTGCGCGAACACGGCGATCCGCCTCTCGTTGTCCTTGTAGTCCGCGGTGACCCGACACACGCGAAAGCCGAGAGGATCCTTCACCGTGGGATGAAGATCGAGGTAGTTGTCCTCGTACGGCAGCGTCGTCTTCTGTAGATACGAATTGACCCAGCGGTCCGCGTTCGCCATCACGAACGCTTTCCACTCGGAGCCCCAGCGCGGCGCACGCCCGAACGTCGGCATGCTCGCCGCGGCGATCGGGCGCTGATCCGAATAGACCCAGAGATTCCCGCCGCCGATGAAGTCGAGCTCGCGATGATCGAAGTTGTCGTCCGCCCACTCGTCGATTGCGACGCCCTGCGCGGGAAGCCCGTACCAGCGATTGAGCTTGTGCGGGAACAGCGCGAGCACGGCGCCGCCCTGGTTGTGGCTCATGTAGTGCTTGCCGACCTGACCGTGATTGTTCGCGAGGCCGCGCGGAAAGGCATCGGACGACGACAGCAGCAAGAGCCGCGAGTTCTCGTACGTGTAGCACGCGAGCAGCACGGCGGCGGCCGGCTGAGTGTAGGTTTCGCCGTTCTTCAGGTATTGCACGCCCGCGGCACGGCCATCCGCGTCGACGTCGATCCGCGTGACGTGCGCCTCCGTCACGACGTCGAGATGCCCCGTCGCCTGCGCGCGCGGAATCGTCGACACCGCGGTCGAGCCCTTCGCCGATACATGGCATCCACCGCGGCTGCAGAAGCCGTGATACAGGCACGGGCTGCGGTTCTGGTACAACTCGGAGTTGATCGCCGCGGGCCCGGGAAACGGACGCCAGCCGAGTCGGCGTGCGGCCTCGCCCATCGAGTCCGTGAACTCCGTGCCGCGCAGCGGCGGCATCGGGTAAGCACGCGAGCGCGGGCCCTCGAAGACGTTGCCGCGCGGATCGAGAGTACCGTTGATGTTCCCGGCTTGCCCGGACACGCCGAGCGCGTATTCGACCTTATCGTAGTAGGGCTCCAGCTCGTCGAGACCGAACGGCCAATCCTCGACGGTCGAACCGGCGGGAACACGCGCGGCGCCGTAGCGGCGCCGGGTCTCGGCGACGACGCGAAAATCCCAGGGGTTCAGACGCCAGCTTTGCGCCCAGTAGTGCAGCGTCGTGCCGCCGACGCCGTTCATCATCGGATGGATCGAAGCACGCGGCGAATCGGGCGCTCCCGCGTTCGGCCGGTGCACCGGAATCTCGCGGTTCGCCTTCTGCGCGGCCTGCGGCCAGCCGCGATAGTTGTTGCGCAGCTCGTCGGGCGCGAAATCCTTCGGCGCGAGCCACGTGCCCGCTTCGAGCCCGACGACGTCGAGCCCGGCCGCGGTGAGCGGCTCGACGGCGACGCCGCCCGCGCCGCCAAGCCCGATCACGACGACGTCCGTCTTGTCGAGCCTAACGGCCATGATCGTCTCCGCCATCGTGCGCGCCGTTTTCGAACATCGGCAGGTCGTACGCGGAAAGGCGCGTCGTGTCCGGCTGCGCGGCCATGCGCTGCTGCTCCGCCGTGACTGCGAGACGGAGCCCCGGGTAGCCGAGTAGCTCCCACCCGATGAAGTCGCGATTGCCGCCGTAGTGCGGATCGCTGAATGTCCCCTCGAGCGTGTGGCCGAGCACGAGCTCGAAGAATGCTGCGGCGCTCGGCGCGAAGCCCGTCGCAACGTTCTGTTCGAGATCTCGGAGCACCGCGTCCTGATCAGCCGGCTCGAGCTCGGCGAAGAACTTGCCGGCCACCTTGCGCGCATGAGCGTCGACCGCCGCAAGTCCACTCGCGTACGCCGCGCGCGATGCGGCGAGCGCATCACCGAGCGCGCGATCGATGTAGCGCGCCGCGCCCGCCTCGAGCGCGCCGGGGCCGTTCGAATCGCTCGGTATCAAGCGCGCGACGATCGCTTCGAGCGTTCGCGCCTGCGCGGCATTCAAGCTTAGATACGGGTCGGCAGCGACGCTGGGCTGGCCGAGCACGCTTCGAGGCACCGCCGTGACGGCGCCGGCTGCGGCAGCACGTTTGAGCATCTCCCGGCGCGACCAGCTGCGTTTCATGTGCGCGTTACTCCTCGGCGGGCGTGGCGACTGCTTATAAACCCCATGCGGCGGGCGGGCAAGAAGCGCTCCGCGCCGCTGCGCATGACGAATTCCTAAGCGGCGCGACACGGTTACGCAATCGTTGGCGTATTTCGCTAACCGCGGTCGCACTCACAAGCCGATCATGCGGAATTTGCATCAACGTAATCAATCAATTGCGCTGTTTTTTCGTGGTCGGCACGCTCCTTGCTATCGGACTCTCGTTTTCCACAACACACTTACGGAGTCGCTCGATGAAACTCGTTGGTCGCATTGGACTCGTCGCCGCCCTCGCGTTCGGCGCGAGCACGTTTGCCGAGGAATCCACTTCGACGGAAGCTCAGGTTCGCCAGGTCATTGCACGCGCCGACTTGGGCGGCGTTCGCCCGGCGATCGTGACGGAGGCGATCGGTCTCGACGACTTCGCCGGCCGCTACGAAACCGCCACGGGTGCAGCGATGTTCGTGAGCGCCGAGGGTGATTCGCTGACGCTCGAGGCGTCCGACTCCGCGTTGCCGACGACGCTCGTGCGACTCGACGCGCGGACGTTTGCGAACGTAGATGACAGCGTCATCGTGAGCTTTCAGACGGATGCTGCCGGTCGCGTGAACGGCCTCGTGCTCTCGACCGTGTCGTCGGAATCGACTTTGGCGGCCGCTCGCGCGGCACCGCGCCGCGGGATCGTGACGATCCAGGATGTGCGCGAGGACGTCGCGCGTCTCTGAGTCGGAAACCCCGGCTCGTTCGCAACCTCGCGGCCGCGCTCACGCGCGGCCGCGCAGGTTTTTGAGACCCACGCCTGTGCGACCGCCTTCTCGGAAATTCTCGTCGCCGCCGAGAGTGTGTTCGCGGACAAATACTCCTCGCGAACTCTTTCCGACCATGGGAGAATGCCTTAACGGTCGTTAGGCAATTCATCGCATGTCAACGTTCACTCGTTACGCGTTCGCCCTTTTTATCTCGCTCTACGGTATCTATCAGATCTCCAACGACCACCTACTCCCCGGCGTCATCGCCATCTTCCTAGCGCTTTTCGTGTTCTGGATCGGCGGCCGTCGCTAGTCCGCACGGCAGACGTGACGCCTTTCACGGCCCGTTTTTACGGAATATTCTACTTTGCAGCGTTCGTCGATCATGGAGATGCCTCATGCTGCGCCCGTTTCTCGCTGCCTCCGCGGCCTGCCTCTTGGCTGCGACGCCCGCGGCCTACGCGGACTTGAGCTACAGCTATGTCGAGGGGGCGGTCTTCGACAACAGCACCGACACGGCGGTGAGCGACGATGAAGACGGCAAGGGCTTCGAAGGCCGGTTCTCGTACGACGTCCTTCGCTTTCTGAACGTGTACGCGGGCACCAAATACACGGAATTCGACGACGTCCCCGGCGACCTCACACTGATAGAGGCCGGCGCGGGCGTGCACTTCTCGCCCAATCCGCTCGCCAGCATCTACTTCACCCTTGGGGCGCTGACGGTTGACGCGGGCGGCACCACGACGAGCGCCGACGACGATGGCTACACCTACGAGCTCGGTTACCGCGAAGCGAACAAGTCGGGCAAGATAGAGTTCAACCTGAGCGCCGAGCACACCGAGTTCAGCGACGCCGATTACGGCGATACCACGGTCAACCTGGGACTGATGTTTCGTGCCACGAAGCGCCTGAAAGTCACGACATCCGTGCAGTTCGCGGGCGACGAGAATGCTTTCAAGGTCGGCGTGCGCTACTACCTGCCGAACCGCTTCGACAATCCCTGACGCTCTGACTCGTTCCAATCGCACGAGTCGACGCCGCCACGCGAGTTGGTGCGGCGGCTCGGCACGGACCTGCGTGCCGCGAAAACTCGCCACAGACACCTCCGTGTCCAATAAGATACGACGCGGCCGGCGTACTGGGGACACTTCTGAATGGCGGGTCTACTTTCCAGAGAGCGGATCATTGCGGAGCCGACTTTCAACCGCTGGTTCGTGCCGCCCGCGTCGATCGCGATTCATCTGTGCATCGGCTCCGTCTACGCCTGGAGCATCTACAACCCTGCGCTGATCCGCGTGTTCGGTGTCGTCACGCCCGCTGCCGACGACTGGCGCCTTTCCAACGTCGTCTGGATATTCACGGTAGCGATCATCTTCCTCGGCCTGTCCGCCGCGATCGCCGGAAAATGGCTCGAAGACGTCGGGCCGCGCAAGGTCGGGACCGTCGCAGCGCTCTGCTGGGGTGGCGGGTACCTGATCGGCGGGCTCGGCATCGTGTGGCATCAGCTACCGCTCGTCTATCTCGGGTACGGCGTGATCGGCGGCTGCGGGCTCGGCCTCGGCTACGTCTCGCCCGTAAGCACGCTGATCCGCTGGTTCCCGGACCGGCGCGGCATGGCGGCCGGAATGGCGATCATGGGGTTCGGGGGCGGCGCGATCATCGGCGCGCCGCTCAAGCGCTATTTCATCCGCCACTTCTACGAGCAACCGGATTATCTCGGCACGGTCGACCAAGTGAATCTCGTCACCGAGGCCGGCCGCCGGTTCGCCGAAGTCGGCGGCCAGATGCGCGAGGTCGTCGTGGTCGGCGCGAACGACGTCGCGGGGATGATCGTGCGCGGCGCGGAAGGTGTGTACGTCGTCGGCACGGGCGACGTCGGTGCCGCGGGCACGTTCATCACGCTCGGACTCATCTATTTCGTCGTGATGCTGGCCGCAGCCTTCTCGTACCGGCTGCCCGCCCCGGGCTGGAAACCGGCAGGCTGGACACCGCCCGATGCCGCTCATCGCGCGAAGCTCATGATCAGCACGCACGACGTCGACATCGACGAAGCGCTGAAGACACGCCAGTTCTACCAGCTGTGGATCGTGCTGTGCTTCAACGTGACGGCGGGCATCGGCGTGCTCAGCGTCGCGCAGACGATGATGACCGAGATCTTCGGCACGACGTTGCCGGGCATCGTCGACGGCGGGTTCGCAGCGACCTATGTCGTCATGATCAGCGTGTTCAACATGCTCGGCCGCTTTTTCTGGGCGAGCTCTTCCGACTACATCGGCCGGCGCAACACGTATTGGATCTTCTTCGCGCTCGGCATCGCGCTCTACCTCTCGATTCCGTTCGTTGCCCGAAGCGTGAGCGTGATGCCCTCCGCCGTCTGGCTCGTCTACTTCTACAGCGCGACGATGATCATCTTCACGATGTACGGCGGCGGCTTCGCGACGATCCCCGCCTATCTCGCGGACATGTTCGGAACGCGCTACGTCGGCGGCATCCACGGCCGGTTGCTCACGGCCTGGAGCTTGGCCGGATACCTGGGCCCGGTCGCCATCACCTCGCTCCGCGCGCGCGCGATCGACTCGGCACTGCACGACCTCGCCGCGCGCGTCGATCCCAACCGCTTTCGCGACGCGTTCGGAGCCGGCCTCGACCAGCTCGACACGCTGATCTCGCAACAGACGGTGACGATCGCGAAGCTCATGGAGATCGCGCCGCCGGGCACGGTGGATCCGACGCCAAGCCTCTACAATCTCACGATGTATTTGATGGCTGCGTTGCTCGCGATCGCGCTGGTCGCGAATGCGCTGATGCGGCCCGTCGACGTCAAGCACCAGATGCCGGAACGCCAAGCGGCGGACACGCGATGAGCGCCGCAACACGGGCTGCGACCCTTCGCGCGCACCGGCTGCTCGCCGGCGCGCTAGCGTCGGTCGCCGTCGCCGTCGCCGCAGCCGCTATGTTCGCCGGATGCTCGCGCGACCAAGCGGCGGGGTCCGCGGCCGCACCGGCAGAGAGCTCGGAAAGCGCGCCCGCGGCCCGCGTCGTCACTCTCGACACACACTCGGACATTCCGCTCGACTTCGCGACCGCGGCCGTGGACCCACTCGACGCGAACCTCCAGAACAGCCTGCAGAAAATGACGAGCGGCGGGCTCGATGCTGCTTTCTTCATCGTCTACGTCGCGCAAACGGCCCGGACCGATGCGAACTACGCACAGGCGCAGGCGGAAGCACTCACCAAGTTCACCGCGATCCACCGAATGGCCGAGGAGCTGCATCCCGACCGGATCGCTATCGCTTACCGCGCCGACGACGTCGCGCGGATCGCCGCGAGCGGCAAGCTCGTCGCCGCGATCGGCATCGAGAACGGCTACGTGCTCGGCAAGAACCTCGAGCTGCTCGACCGCGATTACGAGCTCGGCGCCCGCTACGTCACGCTCGTGCACAACGGCGACAACGAGCTCGCACGCTCCGCTCAGCCGAAACCGGAGCTCGGTGACGGCACTGCCGACACCGGAATCACCGCGCTCGGCAAGCAAGCGATCGAGCGGATGAATCGGCTCGGCATCATGGTCGACGTCTCGCACGGCTCGAAACAGACCGCGCTCGACGCCATGCGTTTATCTCGCGCGCCCGTGATCGCATCGCACTCCAGCGTAATGGGCGTCGCCGAGCACGCGCGCAACATGGACGACGAGACGCTGCTCGCCCTGCGCGACGACGGCGGAGTGATTCAGCTCGTCGCGTTCGATTCTTACCTGAAGCAGCAGCCCGACGAACAGGTCAGCGCGCTGCGCGCGCTGCGCGACAGCGTGGGCCTAACGGGCGCGGCCGGCGGGCTTGCCGCGCTGACGCCCGAGCTCCGGTCGAAGTACGACCTCGGGCTGAAGGAAATCCAAGCGCGCTGGCCGCCGTCTTCGGTGCGCGACCTCGTGGACCACATCGACTACGCCGTGCGGCTGATCGGTGTCGACCACGTGGGCATCAGCTCGGACTTCGGCGGCGGCGGCGGTATCGTCGGCTGGCAGGACGCCTCGGAGACGCGCAACGTGACGGCCGAGCTCGCGGCGCGCGGCTATAGCCAAGCCGACATTGCAAAGATCTGGAGCGAGAACCTAATCCGCGTGTGGCGCGAGACGGAACGCGTCGCCGCCGAGATCGCCGCCGGCCGCTAACGCCGCGCGCGATCGTGGCGCGATTGTTGACGCGTGGGCCCGGCAGCAGTCGCGATCGTCACTTCGCCGCGACGTGCCACGTGCTCGTCTGGCGCAGCACGTCGGCGATCCGGCCCGTACGTGCAAGCTTCGTCGGCTGATTCGCGTAGTACGCCTTCTCGAAGCTTGTCCCAGGCTGGCGCAGCACTACGCCGAGCGCGACCGGGAAATCAGGCGGTGCCATCGCGAGCAGCAGGCCGGCGAGCGTGCGGTTCGTCTCGTCGTGGACGAGCACGGCATCGGGATTCGCTTTCGCGTCGACCACCTCGAGCGCCATCGACTTCGCGTTGAAGCTCAGGCCCTTCGAGCCGTCCTCTCCGAACGTCAGTGGTTCGCCGTGCTTCACGTGGATCTGTGCGTCGGCCGCTTTGTCGCGATCGGTGAACGAGTTGTACACGCCGTCGTTATAGACGATGCAGTTCTGATAGATCTCGACGAACGCCGTGCCATCGAAGCCGTGTGCCGCCTCGAGCACGCCGCCGAGCCCCACCTTGTCCACGTCGACCGCGCGCGCGATGAACTTCGCGCCCGCGCCGAGCGCAAACGTGCCGGGCAGGATCGGCGAATCGAACGAGCCGTTCGGGCTCGAGGGCGTACGCGTGCCGATGCGCGAGGTCGGGGAGTACTGCCCTTTCGTGAGGCCGTACACCTCGTTGTTGAACAGCAGGATCTTGAAGCCCACGTTGCGCCGCAGCGCATGCATCAGGTGATTGCCTCCGATCGACAGGCCGTCGCCGTCGCCGGTGACGACCCACACGTCGAGCTCCGGATTCGCGAGCTTGAGCCCCGTCGCGATCGCCGGCGCCCGCCCGTGGATCGTGTGGAAACCGTAGGTCTCGATGTAGTACGGGAAGCGCGCCGCGCAGCCGATGCCGGACACGAACACGGTCTGGGAGGGCACGGCGCCGACATCAGCGAGCGCGCGCGTCACGGACTTCAGCACGGCATAGTCGCCGCAGCCCGGACACCAACGTACTTCCTGCGAGGATGCGAAATCCTTCGCGGCCAATTGAGCGCTCATCCCCTTTCTCCTCGCACGGCCTTGGGTGTGGTGCGGGCGGCGTTCGCCGCGAGCAGGCCGCGGATCTTCTGCACGAGCTCCGAGATCAGGAACGGCTGGCCCGTGACTTTGTTGAACTGAACGGTTTCGACGCCGAGCTTGTCGCGCAGCAGGCTCGCGAGCTGCCCCATGTTCATCTCGGGGACGAGGATCCGGTCGAAGCCTCTGAGCAGCTCGCCAAGATTGTCCGGCAGCGGGCTCAGATAGCGGATGTGGATGTGGCTCACGTGCTCATGCGCGGGAATCGCACGGACGGCCTGATAGATAGCGCCATACGTCGAGCCCCACCCGACCACCGCGAGCCGGCCGTGCTCGGGCCCGATCTCTACCTTCTGCGCGGGTATGAACTTCGCGACGGCCGTTACCTTGTCGGCGCGCAGATTGGTCATCGCCTGATGATTGTCCGCCTCGTAGGAGATGTTGCCCGTGCGCAGGTCCTTCTCGAGGCCGCCGATCCGATGCATGAGGTCCGGCGTGCCGGGCGTCACCCACGGACGTCCGAGCGTTTCAGGATCGCGATTGAAGATCACGGAGCCGATGTCTTGGCCGACGTTGCGCGGACCCGGAGCATTGGTCGCGATCCGCGGGATGTCGTCGACGTTCGGGATGCGCCAGGGCTCGGCCGCGTTCGCGAGATAGCCGTCGGTGAGGAGCATCACGGGAGTCATGTGACGCAGCGCGATCCGCACGGCCTCGATCGCAACCTCGAAGCAGTCGCTCGGGCTGCGCGATGCGATGACCGGAATCGGCGCGTCCGCGTTGCGGCCGTACACGGCTTGGTAGAGATCCGACTGCTCCGTTTTCGTCGGCAACCCGGTCGACGGGCCGCCGCGCTGCGAATTGACGATGACGAGCGGCAGCTCTGCGTTGATCGCCAAACCAATCGCCTCGGTCTTGAGCGCGATGCCCGGACCCGAGCTCGACGTGATGCCAATCGCACCGCCGTACGAGGCGCCGATCGCGGCGCATACCGCGGCGATCTCGTCCTCGGCCTGGAACACGCCGACCCCCAAGTTGCCGTAGCGCGCGAGCTGATGCAGCAGCGGCGACGCGGGCGTGATCGGATAGGAGCAGAAGATGATCTTGCGATCCGCGAGCTCACCGGCGGCGGCCAATCCGAGCGCGAGCGCCTCGCTGCCGCGCACGCCGCGATACTCGCCGGGCGGAAACTGTGCGCTCCCGGTGCCGATGTGCGGCACGGCCGCGTTGAGCTCTGCGGTCTCACCGTAGGCGTGCCCCGCGCGCAGCGCCGCAAGGTTCGCGTCACGAATCGTGGGGTCCTTGGCGAACTTCTTGCCGACCCAGTCCGCGATCGTCGCAACGTCACGGTTGAACATCCACTGCACGAGTCCGAGAGCCCAGAGGTTCTTACAGCGGCCCGCGTCGCTCTTGCTGAGACCGAACGACTGCGTCGCGTCCATCGTGAGCTTCGTGATGTCGACCTCGACGACCTGGTAGCCGTCGAGCACGCCGCTTTGGCGCGGGTCGGCCTGATAGCCCGCCTTCGCGAGGCCGCGGGCCGTGAAGGTATCGATATTGAGGATGATCAACGCACCGTCGGCAATCAGCGGCAGATTGACCTTGAGCGCGGCCGGATTGAACGCGACGAGCACGTGCGGCGCGTCGCCGGCCGTCGTGATCGGCCGCGCCCCGAGGTGGATCTGATAGGCCGAGACGCCGAACGTCGTGCCGACGGGCGCGCGGATCTCCGCCGGAAAGTCCGGGAACGTCGAGAAATCGTTGCCCTCGAGCGCGGTCGCCGCGACGAACTGGGTTCCCATCAACTGGACGCCGTCGCCGGAGTCGCCGGCGAAACGGATCACTACTGACTGAGATTCCATGCTGCTGCTCATCCCGCATACCGCGGCTCGCCGCGGCTGCTCAACTCAAATAGAGATCCGGCTTACCTGTCGTCCGTGCGGCGCCGTGCCGCCGAACCGGGAAGGCGCTGAGCGGAAGCAAATATGCTCCGCGCATTGGACGAGCCGTCTACTGAACCGCACGCCGAAATCCACGGCGAAAACGGTTCGAAAAAGCCCCAAGGATCACGTGGCCGGGTATTATAGCCGTCCGGCCGAAGATTCAGACAATTCAAGTGCATAAGCATATTTCAGCGGCTCAGATGGAGTCAGAGCCTACCCATGCCTAAGGTCACCTATATCCAGCCCGATGGGCAAATACGGGTCGTCGAAGCCCCGGCGGGCACGACGGTCATGGAAGCGGCGGTCGACAACGACGTCGCGGGTATCGTCGCCGAGTGCGGCGGCGCGTGCTCGTGCGCTACCTGCCACGTGTACGTCGATCCGTCCTGGCTCGACAAGCTGCCGCCTCGCGACGGCCAGGAGGACGGTATGCTCGATTGCGTGCTCGATCGCCGCGCGAACAGTCGGCTGAGCTGCCAGATCGTGCTGAAGAACGACCTCGACGGCCTCGTGGTCCGGGTCGCCGACGAGCAGATCTGAGAAGCGGAGCCCAAAAGCGGCGCGCCACGACACTTGGAACTGCGCGCCGTTTTGTAGCAAAATTCGCCACCTTCCAACCTACCCCGCGGGGTTAGTGAAATGACCTTCGTCGTGACCGAGGCCTGCATCAAGTGTAAGTACACCGATTGCGTCGAGGTGTGCCCGGTCGATTGCTTCCACGAAGGCCCGAACATGCTCACGATCGATCCCGAGGAGTGCATCGACTGCACTCTGTGCGAGCCCGAATGCCCGGTGGAGGCGATCGTTTCCGAGGACGACGTGCCGGCAGGCCAGGAGCAGTTTTTGAAGCTCAATGCGGAGCTATCGAAGAGCTGGCCCGTGATCACGAAAGCGAAGGCCGCACCCGAAGACGCGGACGACTGGAAAGAAGTCAAAGACAAGCTGAAGCTGCTGGAGCGTTAGTTTCGGTTACGCCTGCTTCTTCAGAGGCAGCAGGTTCAGCAAGAACTCGACGGCGCGCTGGCGAAAGCTCTTCGCGGGCTCGCGCTGCACCGCCCCCAGGCCGCTCGACCAAGTCAGCCAGCCATCGGCGTCCATCGTCACGCGCCACGCATTCTCGGGCGACATGTCGCGGGTGATCAGCGCCGCGACGCGGGCCGAGACATCGTCTCCGTCCGCGACCAGACCGATCTCCGTGTTGAGAACCATCGAGCGCGGATCCACGTTCGGCGAGCCGACGAACGCTCGATGGCCGTCTACGACCACCGCCTTGGTGTGCAGCCCAAGGATCTGCGTCGTCGCGGGCGGCGTGATGTAGAGAGGGAGCACCGCGGCATCCGAGCGCAGCTCGTAGACCTCCACGCCGTACCCGAGCACGACGCGCCGCCAGCGCTTGTAGCCCGTATGCGCCACTACGTGGTTGTTGGTGGACAGGGAGTTCGTGAGTATCGCGACTCGCACACCGCGCGCCCTGAGCGTCCGCATGATCTCCAGGAATTCGAGATCCGGTATGAAATAGGGAGAGCTGATCAGAACCTCACGCTGCGCGCCCGCGACGAGCTCCTTGAAACGCGGATAGAGTCGCGTTTGGTTCGGGTTCCAGATGTCCGGCGAGTCTACATACAACTCCGCGCGGCCCGCGGCGAACGTCCCGAGCAAGCCTTCGAGAAACTCGCTCCAGTCCGCGCGCTGCGACGGAAATGCCCCGAGCAGCGCCGCGTCGCGCGCCAGGGCCGCCGTCACTTCCGCCTCGGTCGTCGCGATGTCTCGCAGATCCTTGCGCGTGATGCGAAATATGGCCACCGGATAGGTGTGGACGCTGTTCCAGTAGCGGTCGAAGCTCGCCGTGACGTCGCCGACCAGCTCGCCCGCCAACAACACGTCGAGGTCGTTTTGAACGAACGGCGAGTACAACCCGAAATAGCGATCGCCGACGTTGCGCCCCCCGATCACGGCGAAGCGGTTGTCGGCGATGTAGGTCTTGTTGTGCATGCGGCGGTTGAGCTGCTTGGCGCGCGAAAGAAATTCCATCGCGATACCGAAGCGCGTGCCGCGCGTAGCCCAAGGATTGAATACGCGAACCTCGATGTCGGGGTGCGAATCGAGCTGCACGATGACGCCCGCGTTGCTCGAGGCGCTGAAGTCGTCGAGCAATATCCGAATTTTTACGCCGCGGTTGGCGGCCGCGAGTAGACGCGAAGCGAGTAGCTGACCGCTCGCATCGTTCTGCCAGATGAAGTACTGGACGTCGAGCGTGCTGACCGCCTCGTCCGTCAACGCGAGCCGCGCGGTCATCGCGAGCTCGTTGCGGTCGAGCATCCAATGCGCGGTTTCCATCGGCCCCAGCGCGGCCTCGATGCGCTGCTCGTAATCGTGCAACGGACCGCGCTCCGCCGGCGCCAACGCATGGTCGTCGGCGAGCGGCGGCCGGTCCGGAAGCATCGCACACGCCTCTAGCATGACGGCTGCTACCGCCCAGACGCCGAAGGCCCGACACCTCACGCCCGACGCGCCTCGGCCGAATCTCGACTGCAATCCCTGCGCTCGACGTTCGGTGCGCCACCGGCTTGCGGAAGTATGTGGACTCTCCCTGTAACGAAGTTCAAGCGATGCAATTCCGGCCGCGGAATCGCGCCCCGCGGACCTGCCAAAGCATCATCGTGTTGCTTATACTACCGTGGCAAAGCCTAGCGCGAGTAGCACCGAGGGGAAAACGAAGAGCTCGCGGCGCGGCACCCACACGACGAATACACGAGATCATTCCTGTCGTCCGCTCGCGCGGGCACGGTGATTTTCCGAAGGAGAATTTCGATGGCTGGTAAACGAGACCTCTTCATCAACGGCCAATGGGTAGCCGCTAAGAACAAAGCGACTTTCCCCGTCTACAACCCGTCGACCGGCGAAGTCTGGTCGAAGGTCGCAGACGCGAGCCGCAGCGACGCCGCTGCGGCCATCGAAGCGGCCGCCGAAGCGCAGCCCGCATGGGCCGCACTCGCGCATTCGGAGCGCGCGCGACTCTTGTGGAAAGCGGCCGAGGTGTTGACCGCCCGGCAGAAGGAATTCCAGGAGACCCTCGTCGACGAAGGCGGCTCGTGGATAGGCAAGACGATGTTCGAGACGGGCTACAGCATCGGCGTGTATCGGGCCGGGGCCGCAGCCGCTTACCAAGTGAACGGCGAAATCCTGCCTTCCGATCACGGCAAGCTGAGCCTCGTCACGCGCGAGCCGCTCGGCGTCGTTTCGGTGATCTCGCCGTGGAATTTCCCGCTGATCCTGTCGTCGCGCGGCTTCTCCGTCGCGCTCGCCGTCGGCAACGCGATCGTGCTGAAGCCGTCGGAGGAGACGCCGGTGGCCGGCGGCCTTCTGATCGCGGAGGTGCTCGAGGAAGCGGGCATACCAAAGGGCGTGTTCAACGTCGTCACGTGCTCGCGCAACAACGTCGGCGAAGTCGGCGACGAGCTGATCTCGAACCCGGCGGTGCGCGGCATCAGCTTCACGGGCTCGACGGCCGTCGGTCAGCAAGTGGCCGCGAAGGCCGGCGGGCTTCTCAAGAAGTGCTGCGTCGAGCTCGGCGGCAAGGACGCGCTGATCGTGCTCGACGACGCCGACATCGAGCACGCGGTGAACGCGGCGACGTTCGGCTCGTTCATGCACCAGGGTCAGATCTGCATGTCGGTCGAGCGGGTGATCGTGCACAAGGACGTCGCGGCCGAGTTCACCGAGAAGTTCGTGCAGAACACGAAGAAGCTCAAGGTGGGCAATCCGCGCGAGATGGGCAACTGCATCGGGCCCATCATCAATCAGAAACAGCTCGACAAGATCCGCGATCAGGTCGACGACGCGGTCGCCAAAGGCGCGAAAGTGCTCTGCGGCGGCAACCACAAGGGGCTGTTCTTCGAGCCCACGATCCTTACCGGCATCACGCGCGATATGAAGGTGATGCGCGAGGAAACATTCGGCCCGATCGCGCCGGTGATTACGGTCGGCAGCGTCGACGAGGCGATCGAGGTTGCGAACGACTCGGAGTACGGGCTGTCCGCCGGCATCATCACGCGCAACGAGGAACGCGGGCTCGCGATCGCGCGGCGACTCAACACTGGCATGGCGCACATCAACGACAGCTCCGTGAACGACGAGCCGCACGTGCCGTTCGGCGGAGTGCGCTGGAGCGGCCTCGGCCGGCACGGCGGCAAAGCGGGCATCGACCAATTCACCGAGATGCGCTGGATCACGCTCGAGCGCGGCGGCCGCCACTACCCGCCGCCGTTCTTGATGAATCCCGCCAAGCACTAGGCGCAACGATCGGCGCGCTCGGGCGCGCGATGATGAACGAGCCTCGGGGTGGAAACGCCCCGGGGCTTTCTCTTGTTGCGGAACGTTTCAGTAAAGCGAGGTCCGCCAACGGTAGTGCGACGACTACCCCGCCGCCGCACGTTCCGACGGATCGCACTGCGCGGTTCGGCGCGGCGTCGGCCTACCGCGCGCGCGGCGCGTTGTCGTATACTCCGAGCCCCTAAGAGGGGCCCCGGCGCGGGGAACCTGGCGCAAATTTTTTGCAGGAGAACAATAGAATGACCACCAAGAAGATCGTAGACAAACTGCTTCCGACCACGATGGTCGGTTCCTATCCCCGCCCGGGTTGGTTCAAACAACAGCTTCTCGGCCGCGACATCCGAGTCGCGTTCAAGGAAGTCGCCCACGAAGAGGCCTACAACGACGCGGTTGCTACCGTCATCCGCGATCAGACCGAGGCCGGTCTCGACATCGTGACCGACGGCAACATGTGGTACGACGACTATGTCGGCGTCATCGGCTCGTTCTGCTGGTACATGTACGAGCGCATCGGCGGCTTCGACCCCGCGCGCAATCCGCATCCGAGCTACGTGAATGCGGGCCCGAGCCAGGGCAAGGAAGTGATGGACGACTGGGGCGGCGTGATCAACAACGGCCCCGTGACGCACGGCCCGATCCGGCTGCCGGACCTCTACAAGATCGCCAAGAAGCACTCCGATCGGCCCGTCAAGGTGTCCGTCGGTGCCGGCCCCGCGAACCTCGCGTGGCACGTCTACTTCGAGCACTACAAGAACGCGAAGGAATTGAGCTTCGCGCTCGCCCCGATCTTCAACAAGGAAATGAAGGAGCTCGTGAAGGCGGGCGCCACGTACCTGCAGTTCGAGGACCTCGGCGCCTGGATGCCGCTGTTCACGAACAACAAGGACGACTACAAGTGGGTCCGCGAGTCCGTCGAGATGTGCTGCGACGGCGTGGACGCGAAGATCGGCTGGCACTTCTGCTTCGGTAACGCCTGGGGTAACGACATCCTGAGCGCCAACTACCCGCAGGGCTACCAGACGGTGCTGCCGTACTTCTTCGGCACCGCGGGCATCGACGAGTTCGTGCTCGACTACGCGAACCGCGACATGGACGGCGTGGACTTCTTGAAGAAGCTCCCGGCGAACCAGGGCGTGCAGATCGGCGTGCTCGACATCCGCACAGCGGCCATCGAGAACCCCGCGACGATCGCCGACCGCATCCGCCGCACGATCAAGCACGTGCCGGCCGAGAAGGTCACGCTGAGCACGGACTGCGGCATGAAGCCGCTCGCACGCATGGTCTCGCAGATGAAGCTCCGCTCCCTCGTCGAGGGCGCGAACATCGTCCGCAAGGAAGTCAACGGCAAATAGGCCGCGACCGCCTGCGCAGCCCGCGAGGGCCGGCGCGATCGAACAGACGCGGGCCGGTGGCGACACCGGCCCGCGTTTTCTTTTGTGTTTCGGAGTCGGACGCACAAACGACGCCGGCGTGCTGCGCGAGCAGCACGCCGGCGGTGAACGCGAGAAAGAGCTTATGCGAGACCGACGATCTCGCCGTTCGCGTCGATGTCGATGTTGTCCGACGCCGGCTTCTTCGGCAGGCCCGGCATCGTCATGATCTCGCCCGACAGCACGACCATGAACCCCGCGCCGGCGTTCAAATAGACGTCGCGCACGTTGAACACGTGGCCTTCGGGCGCGCCGCGCAGCTGCGGATCCGTCGAGAACGAGTACTGCGTCTTCGCGATGCAGATGGGCAGCTCGCCGAAGCCGTCCTCTTGAAACTTCTCGATCTTCTTGCGGATGGCCGTGTCGGCGACGACCTCGCTCGCGTGGTAGATGCTCTTCGCGACCTTGCCGATCTTCTTCCAGAGCGGGTCGGCGTCCTCGTAGACGAACTTGAGCGAGCCCGGCTTCGTGTCGATGAGCTTGACCATCGACTTCGCGAGGTCCAGCGCACCCTTCGAGCCCTTGGCGAAGTGCTCGCAGACGATCGCCTCGACGCCCTGCTCGCCGAGATGCTTCTTGATCAGATCGAACTCGCGATCCGTGTCGCTGCCGAAGCGGTTCAGCGCGACGATCACGGGGAGCCCGTAGTTTTCGCGGATGTTCTTGACGTGGCGATCCATGTTCGCCAGGCCCTGCATCAGCGACTTCGTGTCCTCGTTGTTGACGTCTTCGATCTTCGCGCCGCCCGAGTACTTGAGCGCGCGCGCCGTGCCGACGAGCACCGCGGCCGACGGGCGCAGGCCCGTCTTGCGGCACTTGATGTCGACGAACTTCTCGGCGCCGAGGTCCGCTCCGAAGCCGGCCTCCGTGACGACGTAGTCGGCAAGCTTGAGCGCCGTCTTCGTCGCGATCGCGGAGTTGCAGCCGTGGGCGATGTTGGCGAACGGGCCCACCGTGCACGAGCGTGGGCGTGTGCTCGAGCGATTGCACGAGGTTCGGCTTGATCGCTTCCTTCATGAGCACCGTCATCGCACCCTGCGCGTTGAGCGCCTCGGCGCGGATCGGCTTGTTGTCGCGGCTATAGCCGACGATGATCTGCTTGAAGCGGTTGCGCATGTCGTCGAGCGACGTCGACAGGCACAGGATCGCCATGATCTCCGACGCGGCCACGATGTCGTAGCCCGTCTCGCGCGGGAAGCCGTTCCCCGTGCCGCCAAGGCCGTTCACGATGTGCCGCAAGCTGCGGTCGTTCATGTCGAGCACACGGCGCCATGTCGGGCGGCGGATGTCGAAGCCGAGCTGATTGCCGAAGTAAATGTGGTTGTCGACGAGCGCCGCGAGCAGGTTGTGCGCGATGCTCACCGCGTGGAAGTCGCCGGTGAAATGGAGGTTGATGTCCTCCATGGGCGCAACCTGCGAATGACCGCCGCCTGCGCCGCCGCCCTTCACGCCGAAGCACGGCCCGAGCGATGGCTCTCGCACGCAGATCATGGCCTTCTTGCCGATCGCGTTCAGCGCATCGCCGAGGCCGACGGTCGTCGTGGTCTTGCCTTCGCCCGCGGGTGTCGGGGAGATCGCGGTGACGAGGATGAGCTTGCCGTCCTTACGCGACTTCAAACGCTCGATCAGCCCAGACGACAACTTGGCTTTGTAGTGACCATACGGCTCGAGATCGTCGGCATCGATGCCGAGGCGTTCTTTCGCGAGCTCTACGATTTTTCGCAGCTTCACGCCGCGAGCAATGGCGATATCGTCTTTCATGGTTCAACTCACCGCGCGAATTCGAGGGAAGAAAACCCGGCCGCGCAGCGTGCGCGGCCGGGGTTCGTCTAACGGATCAATAACGGTAATGATCGGCCTTGTACGGGCCCGACACCGGCACGCTCAAGTAGTCGGCTTGCGCCTTCGAGAGCGTATCGAGCTTCACGCCGAGCTTGTCGAGGTGCAAACGCGCGACCTTCTCGTCGAGGTGCTTCGGCAGCACGTACACGCCGAGCGGGTACTTCTTGGTGTTGCCGTACAGCTCGATCTGCGCCAGCGTCTGGTTCGTGAAGCTGCTCGACATCACGAAGCTCGGGTGGCCCGTGGCGCAGCCCAGGTTCACGAGCCGGCCTTCGGCCAGCAAGATGATGCTCTTGCCGCCGGGCATCTTGACGATGTGCACCTGCGGCTTGACCTCGACCCACTCGTACTTCTTGAGCTTGTCGACCTGGATCTCGTTGTCGAAGTGGCCGATGTTGCAGACGATCGCGTTGTGCTTCATCTGCTTGACGTGCTTCTCGGTGATCACGTCGACGCAGCCCGTGGTCGTCACGAACACGTCGCCGAGCTTCACGGCCTCGTCCATCGGCATCACGGTGTAGCCTTCCATCGCCGCTTGCAGCGCGCAGATGGGGTCGACTTCCGTGATGATCACGCGCGCCGACTGGGCGCGCAGCGACTGGGCCGAGCCCTTGCCGACGTCGCCGTAGCCCGCGACCACCGCGATCTTGCCGGCGAGCATCACGTCCGTCGCGCGGTTGATCGCGTCGACGAGCGAGTGACGGCAACCGTAGAGGTTGTCGAACTTCGACTTCGTGACCGAGTCGTTCACGTTGATCGCCGGGAACAGGAGCTTGCCCGCCTTGTGCATCTGATAGAGGCGATGAACGCCCGTGGTCGTCTCCTCGGACACGCCCCTGATCTCGCCGGGCATGTTCTTGAAGCGCTTCGGGTCCTTCTTCATCGACTTCTTGAGCTGCGCCAAGAGGATGCGCTCCTCCTCGCTGCCGGGCTTCTTGTCGAGGACCGACGGATCCTTGCTCGCCTGGTAGCCCAGGTGCACGAACAACGTAGCGTCGCCGCCGTCGTCCAAGATCATGTTCGGGCCTTCGCTATCGCCCCAATCGAGCGTACGGTCGATGTACTCCCAGTACTCCTCGAGCGACTCGCCCTTGTAGGCGAATACCGGCGTGCCGCGCACCGCGATCGCCGCGGCCGCGTGGTCTTGCGTCGAGAACACGTTGCAGCTCGCCCAACGCACCTTCGCGCCGAGCGCTTGCAGCGTCTCGATCAGCACGGCGGTCTGGATCGTCATGTGCAGCGAGCCGGTGATGCGCGCGCCCTTCAGCGGCTGCTTCGGACCGAACTCTGCACGCGTCGCCATCAGGCCCGGCATTTCGAACTCGGCGAGCTCGATCTCCTTGCGGCCGAAATCGGCGAGGCCGATGTCCTTGACCAAGTAGTCCTTGTTTGCCGAGCTCGCGCTCTTCGCCTTCTTGACGGCTGCCATGTTCTATCTCCTGTGTCCTATTTCAATTTTTGGCCGAATGCGGCCTTGTAACGTTTCTTGAACTGTTCGAGCGTGAAAGTGTGGTTCTGCGGGCCCTGGTGCTCGATCTTGATCGCACCCATGAGACTCGCGATACGGCCCGTGGTTTCCCAATCGAGCTCGTTGAGCAGGCCATACAGCAGGCCGGCGCGATACGCGTCGCCGCAACCCGTCGGGTCCTCGATCGACTTCGGCTTCACGGCCGGAATCTCGTAGCTCTTGGGTCTAGTGTGAATCTGCGAGCCTTTGCCGCCGAGCGTGATGATCAGCGCGTCGACGCGCGCGGTGATGTCCTTGACGTCCCACCCCGTGCGGTCCTTGAGCAACTCCCACTCATAGTCGTTCACCGTCACCCAGGTGGCGAGCTCGATGAACTTCCGCAGATCCTCGCCGTTGAACATCGGCATGCCCTGACCCGGGTCGAAGATGAAAGGGATCTTCTTCTTCGCGAACTGCTCTGCGTGCTTGATCATCCCGGTGCGGCCGTCGGGCGAGATCATGCCGATCTTCACGCCCTTCGCATCCGAGACTTTGTTCTTCTCGGAGAAGTTCATCGCACCCGGATGGAACGCGATGATCTGATTCGAGGACAGGTCCGTCGTGATGAATGCCTGCGCCGTGAACACGTCGTCGAGCTTGCGGATGTGGTCCTGGCGGATCTTGTGCTTCTTGAGCCATTTGCGGTACGGCTCGAAGTCCTGACCCACCGTCGCCATCGGCAGCGGCGTCTCCCCCAATAACTTGAGGTTGTAGGCGATATTCGTAGCGCATCCGCCGAACTCGCGCCGGAGCTTCGGCACGAGGAAGGCCACGTTCAAGATGTGGATCTTGTCCGGGAGAATATGATTCTTGAACGAATCCTCGAACACCATGATGTTGTCATAGGCCGCGGATCCACAAATTAGCGCCGTCATCTGCTATCTCAATGTGCGTCAGCGAACGCGTGAGCGCCGCAACGCGAAACGGCGCTTCGCCTAAGCGAAGCGCCGTACGCGAGTTGCTTACTTGGCGGCCGCCTTGAGCGCGGCGACTTTGTCGGTCTTCTCCCAGCTGAAGCCGTCGCGGCCGAAGTGGCCGTAGGACGCCGTCTTCTCGTAGATCGGCTTCAAGAGGTCGAGCATCTTGATGATGCCGTACGGACGCAGGTCGAACACCTCGCCGACGGCGTCGATGATCTTCTGCTCGGGCACGTGGTTCGTGCCGAACGTCTCGACCGTCACCGACGTGGGCTTCGCGACGCCGATGGCGTACGACACCTGAACCTCGCAGCGGTCGGCCAAGCCGGCCGCAACGACGTTCTTCGCGACGTAGCGAGCCGCATACGCGGCCGAGCGGTCGACCTTCGACGGATCCTTGCCCGAGAACGCGCCGCCGCCGTGGCGGGCGAAGCCGCCGTAGCTGTCGACGATGATCTTACGGCCCGTGAGACCGCAGTCGCCCATCGGACCGCCGATCACGAACCGGCCGGTCGGGTTGATGTGGTACTTGGTCTTCTTGGTGATCCACTTCTTCGGCAACACCGGCTTGATGACCTCTTCCATGATCGCTTCTTGGAGGGCCTTCAGCTTGATGTCCGGGCTGTGCTGCGTGGACAGAACGACCGCGTCGATGCCGACGGGCTTGTCGTCCTCGTAGCGGAACGTGCACTGGCTCTTCGCATCCGGGCGCAGCCACGGCAGCTTGCCGTTCTTGCGCACCTGCGCCTGCTTCTCGACGAGGCGGTGCGAGTAGATGATCGGCGCGGGCATGTAGCTGTCGGTCTCGTTCGTCGCGTAGCCGAACATCAGGCCCTGGTCGCCTGCGCCCTGCTCTTCCGGCGACTTGCGGTCGACGCCCTGTGCGATGTCCTGCGACTGCTTGCCGAGGCCGTTCAACACGGCGCACGTCGTGCCGTCGAAGCCTTTGTCCGAGTGGTCGTAGCCGATCTTCAGGATCGTCCTACGCACGATGTGCTCGACTTCGATCACGGCGTTCGTCGTGATCTCGCCGGCCACGATTACCATACCGGTCTTCGTCATCGTCTCGCAGGCGACGCGGCTCTTCGGCTCTTGCGCAAGGATCGCATCGAGGATCGCGTCCGAGACCTGATCGGCAATCTTGTCCGGATGTCCTTCCGACACGGACTCCGACGTAAACAGATATGACTTGCTCATGGTTCCTCTACCTACTGTTTTTCGTAAAAAATTAGTTGACGTCTTCAACCCGGAAGCCAGTCGCGTCTTTGTTCAAGACGAACCGCCCTGAGACCACCGCATTCGCCCAACGCGCCGTCTTAACGACCCCGCCGAAAGCAAAGAAGTGAACCTTCTTCAGACGCGAATCCGGGTGCGCCGCCCGGTGCCGCGCAAGATCTGTGACCATCTCGTCCGGCGCCTGCGTGCTGAGCAGGTTCGCCATCGCGCTCGTACGGCTCGTGAGCATCCGCATCGACGCGCCGACGCCGCACAGCATCGCGAACTTCGCGAGCTGGCGGAGCGATGCGGGACCCGGCATGCCGACGTGGATCGGCAGCGTGATGCCCTTGGCCGTGGTGGCCGCTTCCCAATCGGTGAACGCCGTCGGATCGAAGCCGAATTGGGTCGCGAAATATACCTTGAAGTCGGCCGTCGCGGCGAACGCGGCCTTGCCGCGGAGTGCCTTCTCGACTCGCTCCTCGCCGATCGCTTTGCTGCCTTCCGGATGACCGGCAACGCCGATCTCGCGGAACCCGTATTTACTGAACAGGCCCGTCTGCAGCACTTCGAGGCTGCTGTCGAACGCGGGCTGCGCGGCCGTGATGTCGCCCGCCACAGCGAGCGCATGATCCACGCCGAGCCCCTGCAACGCCGCGAGCGCCTGCTCCAGCTGGCCGCGGCTCTCGAGCTTGCGCGCGATGATGTGCGGCGTCGCGCGAAACCCGAGCTTCTGCACCTTGCCCGCGACCTTGACCACGTCGTCGATCGGCGAATTCGGCGGGTGCGCGATGTACACCGCGGTCCCAGGGCTCAGGACGTTGCGAATCTCATCGAGCTTGCCTTCGTCGTGCGGCGTAATCTCGATCGAGTAGTCCGTCAGGAACGCGACTATCGCCTTGCTGAGCTCGTCGTTGGTCAACATCGCCATTGTTGTATGTAGGCGCTCGTGATTACGGTTTGCGTGGTCACGACGAAGCTCTCGTCGTTGAACCAGAGACCTTTGTGCTTCTTCAGGACCTTCGACGTGGCCTGCAGATAGTTGCCCGACACGATCGCCGGTTCGAGACGCTCGTCCTCGATCTGGCTCACGTACACCGAGGCGTTCCAGGCGGCGAACAGCGTCGACGTACCGATGCTCTCCTGCACCTCGCTCGGCAGCGTGTGCATCTCGTACTTGAAGATCGACTTCGCGTCGGAGCCCGCGATGAAGTTGTAGTCGCGCGCCTCGCGCGCGAGCTCCTCGCGTAAGACCCTGATGAGCTCGTGCCGGTTCACTTTGAACGGCTCCTCACCGGGCCAGATCTCGTTCACCATCTCGAGGGCCGGGTCGTTGCCGCACGATTGCACCGCGAGCAGCCGGCCGGATTGGCGCAGGCTCCGGACGAGCGGCGCAATGACCTTCTTGACCTTGAACTCCGCGCTCATGCGCGCACGCCACGGCTGCGAGGCGACCACGAGGTCGTAGTCCCCGCCGACTTGGCCGGGCTTGGGTATCACGCTATCGAGCAGGAACGAGTGATCCTTGCGGTAGATCACGAGCACCGAGGGCCGCACGTACATCGGGTTGCCAGTCTTCTCGCTCGCTTTAACCTGCCAGCCGTCGACGAGGAACGGGTCGAGGCTGCGAAGCTGCTCGCCGTACTCTTGGGCGGAACCGCCCTCGAGGCCGACCTCGCGCCAGTTCAGCGCAGCCGCGTGCTTCACGTCGCGCGGCCGCAGCCACGGGGCTTCGGCGTAGTAGAGGTTGGTGATCACGATCACGCTCGCGGGATGCTCGATGAAGCGGTCCGGGAGCTTCTCGAGCGACAGGCGCACGTCCTCGAGGCTGATTTCCTTGCCGACGATGAAGAACGGCATGATCGGGAAGCGGCGGTGCATCGCGCGCATCAGGTGCGAGAGCACCGTCGCGTCGCCCATGCCCGCGTCGAACAGGCGCAGCGCCGGGGGCTTCGGCTTCAGCAGCGCGAGCTCGCGCGTCGCGCGCTCGGCGACCTTCCACTTTTCGTTCGTCGTGTTGACGAACGCGAGGTATTTCTGCCGATTGTCGTAGAAGCGGAACGGGCGGTCGCCCGAGCCGTTGACGGCGGCTGCCGCCTTGCTTTTCGAGGCCTTGGGGGCCGGGGAGGTTTTCTGCTTCGAGGTCTTACCGCTCATTATTATCCTGCCCTTGGTTGTGTGCTCAGTCTGCGCCGTGCCGTTTTCGGAGGGGCCTCCGGAAAGGGGCGGATGCGCGCTGATGTAGATCCGAATTCTGGCGGCCGTGTCGAGGGTAACGTCTTTGCCGTTACGCAAACGAACGCACAGCTTGCCGTCGTTCACCGCCTGCCGCCCGAACGTCGATTCGGCAATCCCGGTGCGCCGGCAAAACGACTCGATTTCCCCTAGTAGGGAGTCTGCGGTGTTTTGCTGCAACTTCGAACGCCCCCGGACGAAAGGCTGAACTGTTGTTCTTTTGAGCGGGCGCTAACATACGCCGTCCACTTTCCGATTGCAATTGGTTCTGCCCATCTTAGACCTCTAGGTCGATTGTGGGCAGAATCCCAACAGGCATCAGCACTACCACCCGTTCTCGCCCGACTTTTCGCGGACAAAAAAAGGGCAGCCGCTCGGCTGCCCTTTCGACATCTGCGCGGCGTCGGCCGCGTTCGCGATTAGAAGCGGACGCTCAAACCGGCACCGACCTCACGCGCCCGGCCGATGACCGAGAAGTCATAGCCCCAGACGAAGCGCGTGTCGAATCCGCCGTTGACGTACTGCTCATCGGTCAGATTCGTGCCCCACAGCGTCGCGGTCCAATTGCCGGCCGCGGGCGTGTACGTGACTCGCGAGTTGAAGATCCCGTAAGCAGGCTCGTAGATATAGTTCCCGCTCGCGTCGACGGGCGTTCTCTGGTTCGCGTTGTCGCGCGTGTACTTGTCCGACCAGCCGTAGTTGCCGACGAATGTCCACTGCGCTCCGTCCCCGACCGGCAGCGCGTATTGAACGCCGATCGCGGCGCTGTTTTCGGGCGCATAGGCGAACGGCGTGTTCGGACCGATGCCGTTCGTGCCGTCGAAGAAGCCGCGCGCGGTGTATTCCGTGTCGATGATCCCGAGGTTCGCGTTGAAGCGCAGACGCTCCGTCGGCGCGTACACGAGCTCGAACTCGTAGCCATCCGCGACGCCGCCGCCGTCCGCCGAGAGATACGGGTTCGGGGACGGCGCCCCCGTGCACGGATCGATCGGCAGGTTGTTCACGCGCATGCCGTCCCAATCCGCGTCGAAGTACGTCGCGTTGAAGCGCAGAGAGTTGTCGAGCCAGTCCGATCGGAGACCGATCTCGCGGTTGGTGATGACCTCGCGCCGCAACTGCACGGGCGTTGCAACGAGCACCGAGGGACAGACGCCGTTCACGCTCGTCGGCAGGTTCGGATTCTGGATGGCTGTTTCGGTGAAACCCTCGCTCCAGCTGCCGTACAGCATGATGTCGTCCGTGAGCTGGTACTGCAGGCCATACTTGTTGGTCGTGTTGTTGCCGAGATCCGGGTTCTCGTTGACCGCCGTACGGTAGCCCTCGAAGATGTCGCCGCGCGGCTCGTCGCCCGGCACCAGCGGGCGGAAGCCGTCGGTCGGCGTGTGCACGATCGAACGACCCTCGTCGTCGGTCACTCGCACGCCGAGCGTGAGATCGAGCTTCTTCGTGAGACCCACGGTCACCTCGCCGAAGAACGCCTTCTGCTCGCCTTCGTTCTTGTTCAGCGTGTCGGTGAACGCGGCCGGGTTCGCGCTGATCGAGTTGGCACCCTGGAACGCGGGCCGCCCCGCGGCGTTCCACCAGTTGTTCAAATACGTGACGACGTCCGCGCGGAACGCATTGATATTGGTCGGCGAGCGAGGAATGTCGAGCATCGGCCAGCGGTACGTCCGAACACGGGTCCGCTCGCTCAACCCGTACAGGCCCGCGATCCAGTTCACGCGGTCGTTGAAATTCGACCCGGTCAAGTGGAATTCCTGCGTGAAATTGTTGTCGCGGGCGCGGTTCTCATCGGTCGTGATGACGAACTCGGAGCCGTCGAAGTCGACCGACTGGCGGCGCTGCAGCTCCCACGCGGACGTGATCGACTGGAACGACAGGTTGTCGGAGATGTTCCAGTTCGCCGTGAGCGTGTAGTACTCGAGATCGCGAGTGATGCCGTTATCGGGCGTATCCGACTTCGTCTGCCACTTGCCGACCTCGCCGTCCGGATATCCCGGCATGTGGGTACGCGGCGTAAACGCGTTCGACGGAAAGCCCCAGTTGACGACGGTGAAGCCCGGTATGTTCACGTAGTCAGGATTGCCGGCCAGCACGTTGTACTGGATGTAGCGGACGTTGGTCGGATTCGTGATCCGGATGATGCGCGGCTCGGTGCTCTTCTTATTCTCGTCGTTCGCCGTGAGCCGTAGGTTGAACTTGTCGCTTGGTTCCCAAAGGATGTCGAAGCGGAACAGCTGATCGTCCTGACCGCCGAGCGAGCGCGGCACGGTGAGGCTCTCGAGGAACCCGTCGTTCTGCAGGCTCGACAACATGAACTTCGTCTTCAACGTGTCGGTAAGCGGCACATCAGCGGCGAACGTCGCGTTGCGCCGGTTGAACGAGCCAACCTCGAAGTTCATCCGCATCCCGAACTCGTCTGCGGGCTTGCGCGTCGTGATGTTGATCGCGCCGCCGTTGGTGTTACGGCCGAACAGCGTCCCTTGCGGCCCGCGCAGCACCTCGACGCGCTCGACCTCCGTGAAGTTCGACTCGAGAAACCCGTACGACGACTGCCAGATCCCGTCGATATAGATGCCGACGCCGGGCAAGCCGCGGATATAGAAAGTCGGAGCACCGACACCCCCGCCCTGCGGATTGGCGACCAAGTTCGGCACCATGATTCCGAGATCGCGGCCCGCGGCGATGCCGCTGAGCTCGAGCTCCTCGGAAGTGAAAGCGGAAATGGAAATCGGCGTCTGCTGGAGGTTCGTCTCGCGTCGCTGTGCGGTGACGAGAATCTCCTCGAGCTGGGCGTGTACGGCGAACGGCAACGCGGCGACGACACCCGGCGCAATGACTCGAGAGAAGAGCGAACTGAAGCGCATCCATGTACTCCGCATTTAGGTTGTTTTGGGTTGTGCCGGAAAAAAAGAGCGGCGAGTATGGCGTACTCGTTTGCCATTTCGCAAACAGCTGCGTGCCGCGCCACGCATGGTTTTCAGCTCAAGTGTTCGTTTCGTACAACGCGACGTCGAGCCGCATCTGGTACGAACCGTCTGGTCTGGCGCAGACGTCCACACTGCATCGCGCCGCACACGCCCGCGAGCCGGGCGATCGTCAGCGGTTACGGTCCGTACGCTTCAGCAAAGTTCAGGTAGCCGCGGCTGGCGGTGCCGCGGCCGACATCGGCCGATCGCCGCCGCGCGCGCCGAGCCGCCAGAGCGCGAAGATCGCGACGGCGGCGAGCATTTGCGGGATTGCGGTGATCAGAAAGACACCCGGCACTCCGACGTCGCGGGCGATCAGCGCGCCGCCGAGCGCCGGACCGATCATCGCGCCGGCGCGACCGGCACCATGCGCCCAGCTGATGCCGGTCGCACGAATTCGCGACGGGTAGCTGATCGACGCGAGCGCGTTGATGCCGCTCAAGCCGCCGTTCGAGAAATAACCGAACGCGACGAATGCGGCGAGCGTCCAAGCGGAGCTCAAATCCGTGAAAGCGACTGCGGCGGTCGCGAGCGACGCGGCCGCGAGATACACGGGCAAGACGCGCGTCGGTCCGTAGCGATCCATCACGAAGCCGCTCGTGATCGTGCCCGCGATCCCCGCGATGGACTGCACTGCCATCAGCAGCGCGATCCTCGTGAACGGCAGCGCACCGAAGTCATGGAGCACCGTCGTCTTCCACGCGCCGAACAGGTTGCTCACGACGAACGCCATGTGAAATCCGACCCATAGCAGCAGCGTAGTCGCCATGCGGCCGTGCCGGAACAGCTCGAGCACCGGCATCTTTTCCGCTGCCACCTTCTCCTCGCGAATCACGAATTGCTCGCTGCCGTCGAACACGAGCGTCGGATCGATGCGCCGCAAGAGTTGCGGAATGCGCGGATCGCGTGGCCGGCGGTTCGCGAGGTAGCGCAGCGACTCGGGGAGAGTGAAATACAGCACCACCACGAGCACCAGCGGCAGCGCACCGCCGACCACAAACGCGGCTTGCCAACCGAACGGCAGCAGCCACGCTTGCACGGTCGAACCGATCAGGATCCCGCCGGTGTACCCCGAGAACGCGACCGAGACCGCGCCCGCGCGCAGCCGCTTCGGCATGATCTCCGACACGAGCGAGATCGAGTTCGGGATCACACCGCTGAAGAAGATGCCCGCGACGAATCGCAGGACCACGAGCTCGGGGATCGTCGTCGCGTACATGGTCGCGAGCGTCAGCGCGCCGAAAATGAGCAAGCACCAGAGCAGCGTCACGCGCCGGCCGATGCGATCCGCAACCGTGCCGACGAGGAAGTTGCCGATCAGCAGACCGAGCTGCTGCATCACGAACACGATCGTGAGCGTCTCGGGCTCCACGCGGAGACCCTCCGCCAGCGCCGGCAGGATGATGCCGATCAGGAAGATGTCGTAGCCGTCGACGGCCATCGTGAGAATCAGCAGCGCCACGATCAGCACGTGCGTGGGGCCGACGCGTTGCTCGTCGAGGAATCCGTTGACGTCGAACGTGCGGGCTTGCGTCATGGGCGCTCCCTCCGCGGGCTCGGCGTCGACCCCGCCGAATCGGCCCGGGCCGGGAGCGCCTCGAGCAACTCGAGCAGCGCGGCCGCATCATTCGACTTGCTGTCGTCTGCGGCCGCGCCGATCGACTCGCAACGCGCCTGCAGTTGCGCCGCGAATCCGGGCCGCTCGAGGCCGCTGGCCGCGAGTATGCGTTCGAGCTTGGCGCGCAGCGCCGCCCAGCCGAGGTCGGCGCTCCCGCTGCCGCTCGGTTCGCGCACCTCGGCGCGCGTCTCGTCGCCGGATCGCCAGCGCAGCGTGACGGCGCTGCCCCAAGTGTGAGGAAACCGCCGGCTGAGCTCTGCGTCGGCACGGACCTCGCAACGTGCCATCAAGTCGACCGTCCGCTCGTCGTTGCGGAGCGTCGGACGCAGTGCGTCATAGAGCGCCGCGGGCTCGAGCGCTGCGAGCGCGATCTGATACTGCACTCCGAGCAGCGACTCGATCCGGTTCGCCGGCGGCGCGGGCCGGTCGATCATGTCGCGATACGCACTGGGCACGGCTACCACGATGCGCTCGAGATCGCCGATCGCGTGCGGTAACGGCATGAGCTCGATAAACGCGGCGACGCTCGCGAGTGCCTGGCGCGAGCTCGGAAACATCTTCGTGTCGACGGCGCGGATCCGCCACTCGCTTCCCAAACCCGCGACGAGCTCCGCTTCGTCGACCTGCGCACCGATTCGTTGACCGAAGCCGGTGAGGTCGCTCGGGTCCGCGGCGACGCCAGCGCGCGCGGCCAGAGCCGCGGCGCAGCCCTCCGCCGCCGCGGCGCCGAGCGCGAAACAGCGGAATCCCGGTAACCCGAGCGCTTTCTGCGGCGGAACGCTCGTGCGCGCGAGCGCGAGCGCAAGCGCGCGTGCCGTCTGCTCGGCATCGAGGCCGAGCGACCGTGCCGCCGCGGCGGCGGCGCCGAATGCCGCGGTCACGTACGTCGGCCACACGCCGCGATAGAGCAGCGTCGCACCGCCGATCGCGCGGCCGAGCCGGATCATCGCCTCGTAGCCCGCGGTGATGCTCGCGAGCAGCGCGCGTCCATCGGAGCGCGGCGCGGCCGCCGCGAGCGCGAGCGCCGCGGGCACGACCACGGAGCCGACCGTCGTGCACGAAACGAGGTCGATGTCGTCGATCTCGGTGCTGCGCGCCGCGCTGACGAGCCATCGGCAGCGATCGAGAGCATGGCGCGCGCCGCCGAGCGCCCGCAGCTGCGCGTCGAGCGCGCGCGCTTGACGCCCCTCCGCGGTCTCGAGCCCGACGCAGACCGCGCCGAGCGTGTCGAACAAACGCTGCCGAGCCGCCGTCGCGACCGCGGCTCCCGCCGAGTCGATGGACAGCCTCGCAACGGCCGCGGCGAGCGCGCGCAGCGGGCCGTCTTGCGAAACCGCGGGGACCTCGACTGCCATCTCTGCGGCGCTCGTGCGAATCAGGACAGGCGCAACGGCTCGAGCGAGCGCGCGCCGCCGGCCGCGACACTCACGACTCGGCTCGCGATGGTGGGCTCCACGCCGTGCGCGACGCAGCGCAGCGCGAGCAGGGCGCCGTCATCGAGGGGCTGGGCATTCCCGGGTGCAATCGGCACGCCTTCGCCGAGCGCGAGGCCGATCGTACCGCCGAGGCCGTACGCGAGCGCCGACTCGGCGGCTTCGCGCGGCAGCACGGCGAGGCCCGCCGCCGCCACGTCGCTCGCGAGCGCGCCGGGAACCGCGGCGGACTGCATCGCGCGCACCGCATCGGCCGCGCGGTCCGGCGCTGGCGCCGGGTAGGTCGCCGCGCATTCCGCCCAGTACCCCTGGTACTGCGCCGCGACCCAGATGCGCAACGGCGCATGCCGCCCCTCGAGCCGGCCTTCGAAGGGCCGCAAGTCCGCGCTGCCCATGCTCGCGAGAACGCGAACGTCGCGAGCCTTGCGCGCGCGCGCCGCGCGCTCCGCCTCGATGAGTGCGGCTGCGTTGTCGGCGCCCGCCGCGAATTCCGCAAGCGCCGATTCGACGGCGTCTTGCACGATGCTCTGCGTGATCCGAATCGCGAGCACCTCGCGCGGGCGTTTGGCGGCGCGCAGCCGCTCGAGCCGCGCGTCGAACGAGCGCAGCTCGTAGCCGGCGAGCGCCGCATCGAGCCGGCCGCGGGGATTCGGCGCGAGCGCGTCGACACCTACGGTACCGAGCGCGCCGCCGTCGATCTTGCGCGCGCGGAGTTGCTCGCGCAGCACGTTGAATGCGTCGCGCCCACCCGGGACGATTTCGCTCACCCAGGTCTGCGTGCGCATGAACGCAAGCTCGCGCCCGCCGCCGAAGCTGATGTACACGGGCTCGCCGTCCGCCGCGATGAGCAGCACGCCTCCCGACTGGAGCCCCGTGAGGTACGCCATGGCGGCGTAGTCCACCATCACGCCGAGCAGGCTGTGATTGACGACGACGAGCGCCGCAAGCCCTGCCGCGCGCAGCTCCGCGCGCACGGTCTCGACCCGCGCGGCGAACTCGTCTGGGGGCAGCACGTCGCGATCCCACGACGCGTAGCCGCGCTTGAGGACCGGTTCCATGCTGATCACGCGCCGCTTCTCCTTGAAGATCAGATCGAGCCGAGCTCGCCCATACGGCTCGTGAGCGCGACCGCGCCCGCGTCGGTGATGATCACCGGCTCGCCGCACATGATGTAGCCGGTCTCCGGGATGTACTGATTCGGGTGCATCACGAACACCATGTCGCGCTGCATGTAGTGCTCGTAGCCCGGCGCGACCTCCGGCTCCATCGAGCCGAGCCCCATGCTGTGCCCGCGCGTGCGCATATACGGCGGCTTCGTGTAGCGCTCGTAGCCCGCCGCGGCGATCGGCCGATTGATGACCTCGACGATTTCCGTGACCGACGTACCCGGTTTCGCCGCGCGCATCCCATCTTCGAGCGCGCCGCGCAGCAGCGCGAACTTCTCGAGCTGCAAAGCGCTCGGCCCGCCGATCACCGCGCTCCGGCATATTTGAATGAACTCGCCCTCCACGGCCGGAGTGATCTCCGCGAGGATCAGGTCGCCGGTCTGCAGCACGCGGTCCGTGGGGAAGTGGCCCGCCTGGTTGTGCTGCGAGGCGGACAAGAGCAAGAAGTTGTCCTCTGCGCCATGCGCCCGCATCGAGATCTCGAGATTCGCCGCGAGCTCGTACTCGCGCATGCCGGGGCGGGTCGTCGCGAGCAGGTTCTCGTAGCCGCGCTCGGCGATCGCCACGCCGCGGCGCGTGCAATTGAGCGACCACTCGTCGCGGATCTTGGCCGTGTCGCTGATGAGCTTCTCCGCGTTCAGCGGCGCGCTGCCGATCACCGCGGGCCACGCGTCGCTCGTCTCGCGCGGCTGCAACTGACCGCCCGCGACCGCGATTCGCTTGCCGCCGAGATTCCGCTTGCGGAGCTCGGTGCCAACCGTCGCGAGGAATTCCGCGGGCGGCACGGCAACGAGCTCCATCGTCGCGCGCTCGCGGTAGCGCGCAGCATCCCACTCCGGTGTGATCACGAGCAGTGGCTCACCGCGCAAAGGCAGAACCACCGCCGCGTGCGGACCGATCTGCTTGAACGCGGATAGATACCACGCGGGGTTCGTACCCGTGAACGCGTGCAGACCGGATCCGTAGGCGACGAGCGCATCTGCATCGTTGTCGCCGAGCCACGCGCGCATCGCGGCTTGCCGCCGCTCGAGGCTGCGCACACGCACGGCGGCATGGCCCGGATCGAGGTTCGCAGTCATGCCGTGCCGCTCGCGCCGCGATCGCTCCGCAGGCGCGTCCGCAGAGCCGCGGTCGCCGCGTCATCGACCTCGCCTTGCGCGGTGAGCACGACGCCGTAGTCGTCGCGCGCGCTGCGCGCCGAGACGTAGCCTTCCTGCACGTCGGTCCGCACGCGGGCGGGGTCGCGTTCGAGCGGGTCGCCCCAACCTCCGCCGCCCGCCGTCAGGTACAAGACCTCGGTGCCTGCCGGCCACGACGGCGGTGAATTGCCCGGCGCGCGAAACGACTCCTCGCCGGGGCCTTTCACCAGCGTGCCGGCCACTTGGCCGCTGCCGCCGCCGCGGAGTCCCCATGGCGGACAGGTGAGGCGTCCGCCGTCGCCGCTCGCAACGTTGAGCCGCCCCGGGGCGAGACTCTTCAGGCGCGTCTGCACGCCGAGCCCGCCGCGAAACTCGCCGTGACCGCCGGAATCCGGCCGCAGCGCACGCTCCGCGATCAGCACCGGGCCCTTGAGCTCCATGTTCTCGATCGGCGCGTTGCGCACGTCGCCCTGGCACACGGACATCGACACATCCTCGCCGTCTGCGCCGCGGCGCCCTCCCCATCCGCCGGACTCGATGCTCATGATCACGAAGTCGCGCTCTCGATGACGGCCCGAGAACGACAGCGCGGCGCCGAGCGAGCCGCTGTGCGCCGCGGGAATTTCGGGCAGCGCCGGAGCCAACGCGAGCAGGATGGTATCGACGACCGTCGGCAGGGGCATGCTCCAGCCCGCCATGAAAGCGGGGAAGCGCGCCATCATCATGTTGCCTTCGGGGATGATCACCTTGAGCCCCGCGAACGCGCCTTCGTTCAGCGGCTCGAGCGGCGTCGTGAGCGCCTTGTACGCGATGTACGCGCCCGCGAACGTCCGCGAGTTCGCGCCGCCTTCGCGCTCCGGCGAGCAGCCGGAGAGGTCGATCGTCATGTCGCTGCCGCTCACGGTCACCTTGACCTTGATGTCGTACCCCTGACCGCGCCAGTCGATGAAGCTCGCCGCCTCGTAGACGCCGTCCGGGATCTTCGCCACGGCCGCGCGGCACTTCGTCTCGGTTTCCGCGTAGAACACGTCGGATCGCCTCGAGCACGGTTTCCTTGCCGTAGCGATCGAGCAGCTCGACGAAGCGCCGCCCGCCGAGCCGGCACGCCGCGAGCTGCGAGCGCATGTCGCCCATCGCGTTGTCGGGAAAGCGGATGTTGTCGCGGATGAACGCGAGCAGCTTCGCGTCGAGCACGCCGCCGTCGTAGATCTTCAGCTGATTGAACTGCAGCCCTTCGCTCCACGGATCGTAGGCGCGATTGCCCGCGCCGAAACCCGTCGACAATCCGCCGACGTCCACCCAATGCGCGCGGACCATCGCGAACGCGACGAGGTCCTTCTCGTGAAAGATCGGCGCGTAGACGACGACGTTGTTCAGGTGCTGACCGGCGGTCGCCTGATGGTTGTGGAGCAGCACGTCGCCCGGCGCGAATCCGTCGCGGCCGTAGCGCGCGACCGCGTCCTTGACGACGACGCCGAGGTCCGCGACGAAGTGCGAAACGCCGCCGATGTTCTGCGAGATCAGCGCGCCGTCGGGATCGAGCAGCGCCGTGCAGTAGTCGCGCACCTCGTAGATCATCATGTTGTACGAGGTGCGCTGCAGGTCGACGCTCATCTCGTCGGAGATCGCGGGCAGAGCGTTGCGGATGACCTCGAGCGTCACGGGATCGAGCCGGTCCGCGCGGCTGCTGCGCCGCCTTGCTGGGCCCCGCGCTCACGGCGCCTCGCTCCGGCCGACCGTGACGATCAGCTCGCCCGTGTCCGCGACGCGCAGCCGATCGCCCGCGAACAGCACGGTCGTCGACGCGTACTCCTCGACGACCGCGGGACCGTCGATCTCGGCGCCCGGCGCGAGGAGCTCGCGCCGATAGATCGCGCACGACGTCGTTCGCTGCGGATCGTCGAGGTGGATCGGGCGGCGACCGCGGAGCGCAGGGGCGCCGTCGGTCGCAAGAGCTGGGAAGCGAATCTTGGGGCGTGCGCCTATCGCGGTGAGCCGCACGTTGACGAGCTCGAGCGGCTCGTCGGGCGCGGCGTGACCGAAGCGATGGTCGTGGATCTCGGTGAAGCGGCCGTGGATCGCTTCCGTGTCGGCGGCGCGGATCTGCGCTTGCGTTACCGGCACTTGCAGCCAGAACTCCTGGCCGACGTAACGCAAATCCATCGAGTACTGGAAGCTCCGCGCGCTCGCCGCGACGCCGGCGCGATCGAGCGTCGCATCGCCGGCGGCGGCGAGCTCCGCATAGATCGACGCGAGCTCGGCGTAGTCCGCGTCGCGCAGCGGCCGATAGTAGGTCCGCACGTAGTCCTGTCGCACGTCGGCCATCAGCATCCCGAGCGCGGAGAAGTGCGCGGGCAGATTCGGCACGATGACCGTCGGAATCCGCAAGTCGCGAGCGATCTCCACGGCGTGCAGCGGTCCCGCGCCGCCGATCGCGACGAGCGCGAAGTCGCGCGGGTCGTAGCCGCGCTCGACGGACACGCCGCGCACTGCGAGCGACATCTTCGCGACCGCGATCTTGACCACGCCGAGCGCGACGGCGATCGCGTCCATTTGCAGCGCCGCGCCGAGCGCCGCGTCGATGCCGCGGCGCGCGGACTCGGCGTCGAGAGGCATCTCTCCGCCGAGGAAGCTGTCGGCGCCGATGCGGCCGAGCACTACGTTCGCGTCGGTGACGGTCGGCTGGTCGCCGCCGCGGCGGTAGCAAATCGGGCCGGGGTCGGAGCCCGCGCTGCGCGGCCCGAGCTTGAGCGCGCCCACCTCGTCGATCCACGCGATGCTGCCGCCGCCGGCGCCGACCTCGACGATGTCGACGACCGGGAACATCACCGGATGGCCGCTCGCGTAGCCGCCGATGTGGTAACCCTGGGCGATCGAGATCTCGCCGTCCTTGATGAGGCTCGTCTTCGCCGTCGTGCCGCCCATGTCGAACGTGATCAGATTCTCGTAGCCGAGTCGCGCGCCGATCTCGGCCGCCGCGATCACGCCGCCGACCGGGCCGGACTCCATCATCGCGACGGGCAGCGTCCTCGCCGTGTCCGGTGACATCACGCCGCCGTTCGACTGCATGATCAAGAAGCGCCCGGCGAACGCGTCCGCTTCGAGCCGCTCGCGCATGCGGCCGACGTAGCTGCTCGTCTTCGGGCCGATGTATGCGTTCATCACGGTCGTGGACGTGCGTTCGTACTCGCGGTATTCGCGCACGATCTCGTGCGAGAGCGATACGTAGGCGCCTCCGAGCGCGGCGCGCAAGACGCGTCCCATCTCGACCTCGTGAACCGGATCTACATAGGAATGCAAGAAGCACACTGCCACTGCCTCGGCTCCCGACTCGCGCACAGCGGCCGCGACGGCTTGCGCCTCGACCTGGTCGAGCGCGATGAGTTTCTCGCCGCGTGCGCCGAGGCGCTCGTTCACCTCGAAGGTGCGGGAGCGCGGCACGAGAGGCGTAGGTCGCTTGAAGCCGAAGTTGTAGGCCTGCGGCCGATTCTGGCGGCCGATCTTGTAGACGTCGCGCGTGCCGCGCGTGACGACGAGCGCCGTCTTCGCGCCCTTCTCCTCGATCGCGATGTTGATCGCGATCGTCGAGCCGTGCACGACGTTCGCCGCCGCCGCGGGCTCGATCGCGCCTTTACGCAGGCAGTCCCACACGCCTTGCGGCAGATCACGGGGTGTCGTGAGCGACTTGCTCTGTGTGATTCGGCCGGTGCTCTCGTCGAACGCGACGAGGTCGGTGAACGTGCCGCCGATGTCGACGGCGACACTCAAGTGACCCAACGCCCCCTCCTCCAACCGCTCTGGCTGCGCGGCGCCGCGAATCGTTCGGTCTCGGTCTTGTCTCGCGGCGGCCGACGGCCCCGACTCTATCGGCCATGCGGATGGGTCACAAGCTTGGCTTCTCCACCCCGCACCGTTCGGTACGCCTCCAAGGAAGTGCTCACTTGATGCCGACGGTATTGCTGTCGCAATCGTGTTGCGGACCGGCAACCAATCGAAAGTGATTCGCGCCTTTAGCAGAGCAGGTGCGTATTGGCAATGACACCAGGGAGAGGTATAAGTACAACGCGCCTTAGTTTTTCTTAAGAACGACCCGGGGGGGATCATGAGAAACACGATTCTGCGCGCGACGACTTTGGCTTCGGCCGTCGCCGCGTGCCTGCCTTATGCCGCGTCCGCTCAGCTCGAAGAGATTCTCGTCACGGCGACGCGCCGCGAGACGAACCTGCAAGACACACCGCTCTCGATCCAGGCGTTCACCGCCGAGCAGCTCGAGCTCAGCGGCATCACCAACGGCCGCGACCTCGGCATCATGGTGCCGAACGTCGTGTTGAATCCGGGCACTGGCGGCGCCCAATCCCAATTCGTCATTCGCGGCTTGCCGGGCGTCGGCCTCTACGTCGACGGCGTGTGGCAGGACGGCTTCGGCTTCCAGCAGATGAACTTCACCGAGATGGAGCGCATCGAGGTGCTGCGCGGCCCGCAAGGCACGCTGTTCGGCCGTAACACGAACGGCGGCGCGGTCAACATGACGACCAAGAAGCCCGCGGACGAGTTCGGCGCGCGCGTCAAGCTCGACGTCGGCGACTTCAATCGGCGCGATGCGTCGCTCGCCGTCGACCTACCGATCACCGACACGCTTAAGACGAAGTTCATGGCCGCGACGGCGAAGAACGACGGCTTCATCGAAGGTCTCACGACGCCGTGGGACTTCGGGTCGCAGGACGACACGATCCTCCGGGCGGACATGCTGTGGAAGCCGACCGACGCGTTCTCGTTGCGCCTCACGTACAACGACGAGCAGAAGCGCGGCACGGACCCGAAGATCCACCGCTCCACGCGCTACGACAACTCGAAGACTTACGCCTACAACATCATGCTCGGCGCGTTTCAAACGCAGGCCAACGCGCGGTGCGCCACTCTGCGGGACCTTCACCCCACCTGCCGGCACGCCCGCCGGAGTGGCACTACCGACCTGCACCGCCGGTGTGTGGAGTCCGCCGCCCGCCAATTCGTTCGGGACGCGCTACACGGGCACGAAGCCGACGTCGTATACGCCGGCCACGCACACGACGAACTACCCGGAGAATTTCCCGGGCGCGCTGCACAGCGAGTACGGCAACTACGCAGACCAGCTGAACAACGCGGGTCAGCTGGTCGAGACGTTGGGCTCCACCTACACGCCGAACCCGTTCATGCCCGACCAGGATTTCGGACCTGGCCAGATCGGCAAATGGCAGACGAAGTCCGACTCGATGGAGGACGGCATCACGGCAGATCTCGAGTACTACACCGTGACGGCCGACTGGAGCATCACCGACAACCTGCAGTTCGAGGCGATCTTCTCCAACTGGGAGCAGTTTCAACGCCAGGTCATCGATTTCGACGGCACGGAGTTCCTGATCACGACGGACGACATCCCGCAGCAGCGCGAGAACCAGACGATAGAGCTCCATCTCTCGGGCTCGGCGTTCAACGATCGGATCAACTGGATCGGCGGCTACTACTCGCTCGACCAGAGATCTGACACAGCGTTTCTACCGGTGGGGCATGTGGGAGTTCGCGGTTCCCGCCACGTCCACGGTAAATCCCACGACCGGCTTTGCAGTCGCGCCCGCCACGAACGCCGCGTTCAACGAGTACGTCCGCCAGACCGCCTTCCTGCTCAATCTGAACGGATTCACCGGCGGCAACATGCTCACGACCGACGGGGCGCCCTGTACCCCTGGAGCTTGACCAACATCAGCGACGACGCGTTGACCAATCGTTGGGACGAGGACAGCGCCTTCTTCGGCGAGGTCACGTTCGGTGTGACCGAGAAGCTCGACCTCACCGTTCGGTGCCCGCCAGAGCGACAAGAAAGGTGGGGATTTCAGGTACGTGCCGATCGACGCGTTCCGAACACCCGATCCGGCGGTCCGGCCGCAGGGTGACCCGTTTGCTTACAGCACGATCGCCACGACCGACGCGTCGACAAGGACAAGCCGAAAATCGACACGTACAAGTTCTCGGTCGCGTATCGGCCCACTGACTCGATGATGGTGTACCTGACGTACGCCGAAGGCTTTACGTCGGCGAGCGACCCGATCGTCACGATCGGCCCGAACTCCGTCATCTCGTCGATGCCCGCGTCCGCTTGCGCCGATGCGAGTCAGCCCGACACAGGCGCAGATTCGTCTCCCGCCGAAATCATCGACAACACGGAGATCGGGCTGCGCTCCGACTGGCTCGACGGCCGGCTGCGGTTCAACGCGACGTACTTCGATTCGAATTGGGACGGCATGCGCGTCGCGCTGCTGCCGACGGACTGCGCTGGGCAACACGCAACCGTTCCCGTACAACACGGGTGACGGCAAGGGAACCGCGAGCGGCTGGGAGTTCGAAGTCGTCTTCGTGCCGACCGATCGGCTCACGTTGAACTTGGGTCTCGGTCTGATCGACACGAACTACATCCAGGCCGGCGTGCTGACCGGCGCCCCGGGTCAGGCGAGCATCACGGGCAACTACCCCGGCGCCCCGTTCGCCTACGCGGCGGAAGATAGCGGGACCATTGGCGCGCAGTACGAGATCCCGCTGTCGAACGGCGCGCGGATCATGCTCGTGGGCAACTACGGCTACACGGGCGACTACGCGCGCGACGCGGCGTATCAACGCACGCAGATCGATGCGCAAGGCAACCCGGTGCTCGAGCCGTCGTACGGCATCCTCAACACGCGCTTCGTGTTCGAGCCGGCGGCTCGCAACTACAGCGTCGAGCTCTGGGGCAAGAACCTGCTCGACGAGCTGTACGTCAACGGCGGCTTCGATACCCGCGACACGTGGGGCTACGACTTCTCGGTCGTCGGCCGCTCGCGCGAAGTGGGTGTGAGCTTGAGCTTCACGTTCTAACGCCGAAGGGGGCGGACGCAGCGCGAGCTGCCCGCCCCCACCGGCCTTCCAGATTCACGGCGGCCTTCGGGCCGCTTTTTTTTGCACACATATATATAGCGCGTAACGCTCGGTGCGCTGGAGACCGCTCGGTTCGGCGCTGAGCGTTCACCCGCTTCGCTCCCGAATCCGCCGTGTCGAGCCGCGAGCCGCGAGTCGTTCGCGCGCGGCGTTTCGCACACGGCGCCTCGCTTGCTGGTGCGAGGTGGCACGGCTACCATGACGAGCGCGACGATTTCTTCGCTGCGAGCGTCGCGCCGACTGATCACTGCTCGAGGGGACAATTCGCAAGCACCTCGACTTCGCGACGGACGTCGCGGAGTCTTTCCGTTTGGGGAGATCGATATGGACAGCATGCGCGCTCCGCTCATCGGCATCGGGTTGGTGACTGCACTGCTCGCGTCGGCGCCGCTGTCCGCACAGAACGATTTTTCCGGCGAATGGCCCGTCGTTCCCGCGCAGGACAATATCGACAACCCGCATCTCGGCGAGTACGTCGGGATTCCGCTCAGTCAGGAGGCGATCCGGCGCGCCGAAGTCTGGGACGCGTCGATCCAGTCGCTGCCCGAGTGGCAGTGCCGCCCGCACTCCGGCGTCTACATCAAACGCGGGCCGTCGAATCTGCGCGTGTGGAAGGAGATCGATCCCGCGTCGCGCGCGCTCGTCGCGTTCCAGTTCGAGTGGCTGCGGTCGACGAACACGCCCGTGTACATGGACGGCCGTCCTCATCCGCCGGAGTATGCCGCGCACACTTGGGGTGGGTTCTCGACGGGCACCTGGGAAGGTGATCGGCTGCGCGTGAAGACCACGCATCTCAAAGAGGACTACTACCGCCGCAACGGCGTGCCGCAGAGCGACAAAGCCACGCTCACCGAGTACATCATGCGGCGCCGCTTCAACAACGAAGACTATTTGACCTGGGTCGTCGTCGCGTACGACCCCGTGTACCTCACCGAGCCGCTGATCCGCAGCACCGAGTACCGGCTCGACCTCGCGCAGCGCGTCCCGCCGTATCCCTGCACGATCGTGACGGAGGTCGTCCGGCCCGACGGCTACGTGCCGAATTGGCTGCCCGGCAAGAACGACCAGATCTACAGCTTCTCGGATGCCTACGGCCTGCCGCGCACGCTGTATTTCGACGGCGCGGAAACGATGTATCCCGAATACCGATTCAAGCTCGAGAAGGCGCGGGCTGCGGCGCCGCGGAATTGAGGGCGCGGCGATGAGGAAGGTGCAGACACCGCACGCCTGGAGAATGCTGTCGCTCGCGACGGTCGCCGTCGCGGCGCTCGCGGCGAGCGCGTGGACCGGCGGCGCGGCCGCCCAGCAGCCGCGCCGGGCTTCCGCGCCGCGCGGGGAAACCGCACCCGGAAGTCCACTGGTGGCCGGTGCGCAAGAACATTTGGATGCTCGTCGGCGCGGGCGCGAACATCACCGCGTCCGTCGGACCGGACGGCGTGTTCCTCGTGAACACCGGCGATGCGCGCTCGAGCGCCCGGGTGCTCACGGCGATCCAGGAGCTGCAGGCTCAACTCAACGCGTTCGGCTTCCTCGACGTCCGCACCGCGGAGAAAGGCGGCTCGGAGACGCGCTCGCGTTTCCCGGTGAACAGTCACCCGCCGCCGAAACCGATTCGCTACATCATCGACACGAACGTGCTGCCGACGAGCATCGGCGGCAACGAAGCGCTCGCGAAAAGCGGCGTCACCTACACGGGCGGCAACGTCGCAGGCACGATCGCGGACTCCGCGGAGGGCGCCGCGATACTCGCGCACGAGAACGTTCTGAACCGAATGGTGCAGGCGGACCTGCCGTTCGCGTCCCTTCCGACGGAGACGTTCTTTACTCCGGATTACAAGCTCAGCACGTTCTTCAACGACGAGGGCATCCAGATCATCCACATCCCGTCGGCATCGACGGACGGCGATGCGATGGTCTATTTCCGCGCAGCGGACGTGATCGCTACCGGGGACCTGTTCAACATGGACAGCTTCCCGATCATCGACATCGAGAAAGGCGGCAGCATCAACGGCGTGCTGAAGGGACTCAACGACGTCCTGAAGCTCGCGATCCCGGAGTTCCGCACGGAAGGCGGCACGATGGTGATTCCGGGGCACGGGCGGCTCGCCGATTCCGCCGACGTCGGCTACTACCGCGACATGCTCACGATCATTCGCGATCAGGTGCAGGCGCTGATCGATCAAAACATGACGTTGGAGCAAGTCGTCGCCGCGCGCCCGACGTTCGGGTACGAAGGACGCTTCGGGTCCGATACCGGCGCGTGGACCACGAAGATGTTCATCGAAGCCGTGTATCGAAGCTTGAAGAAGGGTTGAGGGTTGTTCGTCTCAGGAGGCAATTTGTGAAGTACAAGGCGTTACTCGCGGTCGCCGCGGGATTGATGCTCACAGGCTTGAGTGCCTACGCGCATCATTCGTTCACGGCGACGTACGACGAGAACAAGACCATCGAGATCAAGGGCACGCTCGTGCAGTTCATGTTCCGCAACCCGCACGCGTGGGTGCACGTGATGGCGCCCGACGACAAGGGCGAAATGCAGCGCTGGGGCGTCGAGTGGGGCGGCGCTGGCGCGCTCACGGGACAAGGCGTGACGCGCGATTCGCTGAAGCCCGGGGACGAGGTCGTGATCACGGGCAACCCCGGACGCAACCCGATCGATCACCGCGTGCGCATGCGCACGTTGCTGCGGCCGTCGGATGGATTCGGCTGGGGCCAGAAAGGCGAGACTTTCGACTGAGAGCTCGACGCAGAGGATCCCGTCCTATGCCTCGAAGCGTCGCGACGACCGTGCGCGCGCTTCGAAGCGCTTTCGCCGGAGATACAGAATGAACTTCGCACATTCGGTCCGACTCGTTCGACGCGCCAAGGTCGCGGCGGCCGTGCTCGGCGTCGCGTTAGCGAGCGGCGCCGTCGCGCAAGGGCGTGCGCCGGCCGCGCCGCCGCCGGCGAACGGCAAGGCAGGCGCGCCGATCGACATCACGGGCAACTGGGTCTCTCTGATCTCCGACGATTGGGTCTACCGAATGGTCACGCCGGCGAAGGGCGACTACCAATACGTGCCGCTGAACCCGGAAGGCCGGCGCCTCGCCGACACTTGGGATCCGGCGCGCGACAAGGCCGCGGGCGAAGAATGCAAAGGCTACGCGGCGCCTGCGATCATGCGATTGCCGAGCCGCGTGCAAATCTCGTGGCAGGACGAGAACACGCTGAAGCTCGACATCGACAACGGGATGCAGACGCGGCTCTTCCGCTTCGGCCAGAAAGACCCACAGGGCGCGCGCAGCTGGCAAGGCTGGTCCTACGCGCGCTGGGAGATTTCGGGGAACACGGATCGTCAACCGACGTTCGGCGGCACGAACACGTCGCTCGGCACGGTAAAGCGCCAAGGGAGCTTGCACGTCGACACGAGCAATCTACGCGCCGGATATCTGCGCAAGAACGGCGTGCCGTTCAGCGAAGACGCGTTCATGACCGAGTACTACAACTTGATCGTCGAGGAAGACGGCAACCAGTATCTCGTGATCCAGACGTTCGTCGAGGACCCCCGCTATCTCAATCGGCATTTCGTGCGCACGCTGCAGTTCAAGCGCGAGCCCGATGCGTCGAAGCGCACGCCCGTCCCGTGCTCCGCTAGCTAAGGCTTCGCGCTTCCGCCGCCGGCGACGGCTTAGAAGGACTTGGGCATGGCGAGGACGTGCGTGGCGACATAGGACAAGATCAGGTTCGTTGAGATCGGGGCCACTTGGTAGAGGCGCGTCTCGCGGTACTTGCGCTCGATGTCGTACTCCTCCGCGAAGCCGTAGCCGCCGTGAGTCTGGATGCAGGCCTCTCCCGCGGCAGCCGACGCCTCCGATGCGAGCAACTTGGCCATGTTCGCCTCCGCGCCGCACTTCTCGCCTGCATCGAACAGCGCCGCGGCCTTCGCCACCATCAGCGCGGCGGCCTCCGTCTGCACGTGTGCGCGCGCGATCGGGAACTGAACGCCCTGGTTCTGGCCGATCGGCCGGCCGAATACCTCGCGCTCCGTCGCATACTTCGACGCCTTCGCGACGAACCAACGCGCGTCGCCGACGCACTCGGCCGCGATCAATATCCGCTCCGCGTTCATGCTGTCGAGGATGTAGCCGAAGCCTTTGCCCTCGACGCCGATTAAGTTCTCCACCGGCACCTCGAGCCCGTCGAAATACAGCTCCGTCGTCGCGTGATTCATCATCGTCGCGACTGGCTTGATCGTGAGGCCGTTGCCCACCGCCGCGCGCAAGTCGACGAGCAGCACGGATAGTCCGTCGGTCGGTTTCGCGGCCTGCTCGCGCGGCGTCGTGCGGACGAGCAGCAGCATCAAGTCCGAATGCTCGGTCCGCGAGATGAAGACCTTCTGGCCGCTCACGCGATAAACGCCGCCGACGCGCTGCGCGGTGGTGCGAATTCTCGTCGTGTCCGTGCCGCTCGTCGGCTCCGTGACACCGAACGCCTGCAAGCGCAGCTCGCCGGTTGCGATCTTCGGCAAGTAGTGCGCTTTCTGCGCGTCGCTGCCGTGACGCAACAACGTCCCCATCGTGTACATCTGCGCATGGCACGCGGCGCCGTTGCCGCCGCTGCGCTGAATTTCCTCGAGCACGGCGCTCGCCGCGCGTCACACCGAGCCCGGATCCGCCGTAACTCTCTGGGATCAGGATCGAGAGGTAGCCGGCCGCCGCAAGCGCGCTCACGAACTCACTCGGGTACGCGCGCCGCCGATCGAGGTCGCGCCAGTAAGAACCCGGAAAGTCCTCGCACAAACGGGCGACGGCATCGCGGATGTCGGAATAGTCGGCGGTCATGGGCGAATTCCGGAGCGAGGAAGGTCCGGAAGTGATACCGGGAACGGCGGGCGGGCGCAACTCGCCCAAGAGATTGCGCGAGACGAAAGCGCTCGAGACGGCTAAGCGGCCACCAGATCTCGCTCCGGCACCGTGGTCCTGCTGCGCTTCCGCTGCATCCGCTGCTCGGTCACTAGCACGATCCCGCTCGCGGTCACATCGTAGGCGACCGCGTCGTCGATCGAATCGAAGCCGATCACCGTTCCATCAGGGATCTCGCAGCCGCTGTCGACGATCGCGTTTTGGAGCCGGCAGTTGCGGCCAACGCGCGCTTTGGGCAGCACGAGCGAGCCGGCGACGAACGACTCGGCCCCCACGGCGCTATCGGCGAACAACACTGAACGCTCGACGCGGCCTGCGACCACGCTGCCGGGCGCCACGATCGAGCGGCTCGCACTACCCTCGCCCGTGAAACGGCAGGGACTACGCAGCGGCTGATGCGTCCAAATCGGCCAGCTCGCGTCGTAGAGCTCGAGCTCGGCGCGGTCCTGGAGCAGATCCATGTTGGCCTGCCAATAACTGTCGATCGTGCCGACGTCGCGCCAGTACGCCTGACGCCCCGTGGCCTGGTCGCAGAACGAATGCGCGAGCACGCGATTCGTGCGCACCATCGCCGGCAGTAGGTTCTTACCGAAATCGTGACTGGAGGACGGATTGCTGGCATCGTCAATCAGCGCCTCGAAGAGAAAGTCACGGTTGAACACATAGATGCCCATCGAGCCCAACGCGACATTAGGTCTACCTGGCACAGCCTTGGGACTTTCGGGCTTCTCTTGAAACTCCTCCACCCAGCCGTGAGCATCTACACCCATCACACCAAATGCTCCGGCCTCTGCGACCGGAACCTCGACACAGCCGACCGTCGCATCCGCTCCACTCTCGGCGTGCGCTTCGAGCATCGGTCGATAATCCATCTGATAAACGTGGTCGCCCGCGAGCACTAGTACGTAGGACGGCGCGCGTTCCATGATCAAATCGATGTTCTGATACACCGCGTCGGCGGTACCGTCGTACCAGCGCTGCCCCTTGCGCTGTTGCGCGGGCCAGAGCTCGACATATTCGTCGAGCTCGCGGCGGAGAAAATTCCAGCCCTGAGTCACGTGCTGGATCAGCGAATGCGCCTTGTACTGGGTGAGCACCGCCATCCTCCGAATGCCGGAGTTCATGCAGTTCGAGAGCGGAAAATCGATGTTGCGGTACTGGCCGCCGAACGGCAGCGCCGGCTTGCAGTCCCAGCGCGTGAGCTCGCCGAGCCGCGTACCGCTGCCGCCCGCCATCACGACCGCGAGAGTGCGCTTCTCGAGATCCCTCGCGTGGGCACGGCGGTGGCTGGCGGCCATCGATTCGCTTCCTGTCTTTGAGTTCGTTATTCGCTTCGAATGCCAACCTCGCGTCGGCATTCGAAATTGACTAAGCACGGATCGTGCCAGCGCACACGAGCACGCGAAAATCGCGGGATCGAGGCTCCGCACGCATCGCTTGCCGCACCACCGGAGTGCGGTGGGAACAGCGCGCCGCTCCGCGGCGCGCTCGTTTAGTGCGCGGGAACGGCCTCGGGCGATCGTGTACGATGGCGCTCGGCCCGCGGGTCGATTCCCGCGTCAAAACCAAAATCCTCGGCATGGCTTCCCTTCCTTCGCTCCCCTTCGAGAAGCCGCCCGCGGCGCTGTGCCTGGTTCGGCTTTCGGCGATCGGGGATACCTGCCACACGGTGCCGGTCGTGCGCGCTCTGCAAAAGGCGTGGCCCGCGACGCGGATCACCTGGATCATCGGTAAGACCGAGCACTCGCTGATGAGCGGCCTGCACGGCGTCGAGTTCGTCGTGCTCGACAAGTCGCTCGGCTGGCGCGGCTACCTCGCCGTCCGCCGCGCGCTCGGCGGCCGCCGCTTCGACGCGCTGCTGCACATGCACGCTTCGACGCGCGCGAACCTCGCGAGCCTGCTCGTCTCGGCGCCGATCCGCCTCGGCTTCGACCGCGCGCGCGCGCGCGACCAGCAATGGCTGTTCACCAATCAGCGCCTACCCGCGCGGCCGCAGCGGCACGTGATGGACGGCCTGTTCGAGTTCTTGGATGCGCTCGGTGTGCCATACGGCGAGCCGCGCTGGAACATCCCGATCGACGATCGCGACGTCGAGTTCGCAACGGCGCAAGTCGGCAAAGACTCGCCCACGCTCGTCATCAGCCCGTGCACCGGCCAGCGCTTCCGCAACTACCGCAACTGGCGGGTGGACTGGTACGCGGAGATCGCCGATTATGCGGAGACGCGTTACGGGGCGCGGGTGCTGCTCACGGGGGGCACGACCGAGATCGAACGCAGCTACGGCGCAGGCATCCTCGCCGCGTGCAAGTCCCGCCCCACGAACCTGATCGGTCAAACGTCGTTGAAACAGTTGCTCGCGATTTTGCAACGCTCGACCGTCGTGCTATGCCCCGACTCGGGGCCCGCGCACATGGCGACGGCCGTCCGCACGCCGGTGGTGGGGCTCTATGCCACGTCGAACCGCCTTCGGACCGGCCCGTATTTCAGCCAGCACCTCGTGGTCGACAAGTACCCCGAGGCCGTGCAGCGTGAGTTCGGTCGGCCGATCGACACGCTGCGTTGGGGTCAGCGCGTGCGCGATCCCGAAGCAATGAGCCTGATCACCGTGCCCGACGTGACCGCCAAGCTCGATCTCGCGTTCGCCGAGCGCGGGATCGAGCCGCTCGTCTGACGCCCGAGCCTGCGCTCCGAGGAGACTGCGATGGACCGATACACGCTGAGAAGCTTCGATACCGCGAGCGCCGCGCAAATCGAGGACGCGATGGAGCGCGCCGAGGTCGTGTTCTTCGAACGCTCGCCCGTCGAGCTGCCGAACGAAGCCGATCTGGAATTCCTGCGGAACGGCCTGCCACGTGAGCTTCAGGTGAAGAACATCAGCTATCACCCTGAATCCGATAGCATTCCGCGCTTCGAAGCGGCGCTCAGAAGTGAAGCAGCGCGTCGAGCAAATCTTGCGAACCCACGGCCAGCGAGTCGAGGCGTTCCTGCGGCGCTCGACGCCCGATTTCGTGCCCGGTTGGACGCTCGGCACGACGAGCTTTCGTTCGATCGAGGAACAGGGCCGCAACCTCAAGCCGCGCTCGAGCAACGAGCTCGTGCACGTCGACGCTGGAGCCTACGGCGCGACGAACGGCGCGCGGATCCTGCGGTTCTTCGTGAACATTCATCCGACTCGCAACCGCGTCTGGGGCACCAAGGGCAGCTTCAACGCGTTGATGAATCGCCACCGCGAGCTCTGGAACGCGGCCAAGGCGGGCCGCGAGCGCGTCGCGCTCGCGAAGGGGCCGTTCGACCGCCTCTACAGCGGGCTAGTTCGAGCCGTGAGCAAGGTCTATCCGATCGTGCAGGTCATCGACTCGAGCCCGTACGACCGCTCGATGCGCCGCATCCACAACTACATGAAAGAGAATCCGGCTTTCCGCGACAGCCGCGAGGGCTATCAGGAAATCCACTTCCCGCCGCTGTCCGCCTGGATGGTATTCACCGACGGCATCAGCCACTCGGTGCTCACGGGGCAGCACGCGCTCGTGACGACGGTCATTATTCCTCTCGCGAACGCGCGCAGCCCCGAGCTCGCGCCGTACCACGTGCTCGGGCGATCCGCGGCCTGAGCGCAGCGGCATGGCGACGGTCCACTTCACCCCGAATCTCGCACGGCACATCGATTGCCCAGCGGCGAATCTTGCGGCGGCCACCGTCGCGGAGCTGCTCGACCGCTATTTCGAGCAGCGGCCGAGCGTGCGCGGCTTCGTGCTCGACGACCAGGGCGAGGTCCGCAAGCACATCAAGGTGCTCGTCGACGGACGGAACCTCCGCGACCGCCGGCGCCTGAGCGACGCTCTCGGGGCGAACAGCGAGGTGTTCGTGTTTCAGGCGTTGTCCGGAGGCTGAGATGGCACGCTCATTGATCGTCGGCACACGCAAGGGAGTGTTCTTGCTCGGGCGCCGCGGCAAGGAGTGGCGCATCGACCGTGCGGCGCTGCTCGGTGACCCCGTGACCATGGTGCTCGGCGAGCCCGATGGCACGCTGCACGTCGCGCAAGACCTCGGCCATTTCGGAGTGAAGATGAAGCGCTCGCGCGACGCGGGCGCGACCTGGGAGGATCGGCCGGTTCCAAAATATCCGCCGAAGCCCGAAGGCGAGGAAGACGTCGATCCGACACGCCGCACACCCGTGCCGTGGGACCTGAAACGCGTCTGGGCGCTCGACGCTAGCCCACGGGCGGGCGAGCTTTGGTGCGGAACGATCCCGGGCGCGCTGTTCCGCTCGACCGACGGCGGCGACTCGTGGCAGATCGTCGACGGCCTCTGGAACCATCCGGACCGCAAAGCGTGGTTCGGCGGCGGCGCCGACTTCCCCGGCATTCATTCCGTGCTCGTCGACCCACGCGATCCCGACGTCGTCCGCATCGGCGTGTCGTGCGGCGGCCTTTGGATCAGCCGCGACGCGGGCGCCTCGTGGCAGTGCCACGGCAAAGGCATGCGCGCGGCCTTCATGCCGCCGGACCAAGCGTTCAATCCGCTGTTCCAGGATCCGCACCGCATCGTGCAGTGCGCGAGCGAGCCCGATCACCTCTGGATTCAACACCACAACGGCATCTTCCACAGCACGGACGGTGGAGTGAGCTGCCGCGAGATCGAAACCGCGCAGCCGTCGAGCTTCGGCTTTGCCGTCGCCGTGCACCCGGAGGATCCGCAAACCGCTTGGTTCGTGCCGGGCGTCAAAGACGAGAAGCGCTATCCCGTCGACGGCGCCGTAGTCGTCACGCGCACTCGCGACGGCGCGCAGAGCTTCGACGTGCTGCGCGACGGCTTGCCGCAACAGCACGCGTACGACGTCGTTTATCGGCACGGGCTCGACATCGATGCCGACGGCGCTACACTCGCGTTCGGCAGCACCACAGGAAACCTCTGGCTCAGCGAAGACCAGGGCGATCATTGGCATCAGCTCAGCAGCTCTCTGCCGCCGATCTACTGCGTGCGTTTTGCGAGTTGACCGGCACTCGGCCGCGGGCCGCGGTGCCGGATGAGTAGGGTCGGTAAAGGGGAAACGCTTGTCCCAATCGTCTAATACCGGCGTCACCGAGGCGTTGGCGGCGTACGTCGTCGGCAGCACCTTCGATGGCGTTCCACGCGACGTGCGCGTCGAAGCGAAGCGCGCGATCGTCAACTATCTCGGCTGCGCGCTCGGCGGGAGCATCGAGCCCGCGCTCGACGTCGCGATCCGGACGCTCAGCCCGTTCTCGGGCGAGCGCAGCGCGAGCGTGCTCGGCCGCAGCGAGCGCTTCGATGCATTGCACGCCGCCCTCCTCAACGGCATCGGCTCGCACGTTCACGAATACGACGACACGCTGCCGAAGAACTACATCCACCCGAGTGTGCCCGTCGCCTCCGCCCTGTTCGCGTACGCGAGCGCGAACCCGGTGTCGGGCCGCGATTTCGTGCATGCGTTCATCTTGGGCTTCGAGGTCGAATCGCGAATCGGCAACGCCGTCTACCCGGCGCACTACACGGCCGGCTGGCACATCACTTCGACGACCGGCGTGTTCGGCGCCGCGGCCGCGATCGGCAAGCTGCTCGGGCTCGACGTGCAGCAAATGGTCTGGGCATTCGGCCTCGCCGCGACGCAAGCCGCCGGCATCCGCGAGATGTTCGGCTCGATGGCGAAGTCCTTCCAACCGGGGCGCGCCGCGCAAAATGGCTACACGGCCGCACTGCTCGGCCGCGCCGACTTCACTGCAGGCGAGCGGGCGCTCGAGAGCCCGCGCGGCTTCGCCGCGGTTACGGCCTCGCAATACGACCTCGGCAAAGTCACGGCGAAGCTCGGCGTGGACTTCGACCTGCGCGAGAACGCGTACAAGCCGTACGCGTGCGGGCTCGTCGTGCATCCCGCGATCGACGGCTGCAGCCAGCTGCAGCGCGAGTTTCATCCCGCGCCCGAGTCGATCGCCGCGGTGCGCGTCCGCGTGGCGCCGCTCGTGCTCGACCTCTGCAACAAGAAGGACCTGAAACGCGCGCTCGAGAGCAAGTACTCGATCTATCACGCGGCCGCGATCGGGCTCGTGCGCGGCAAGGGCGGACTGCAGGAATTCACCGACGCCGCGATCGCCGATCCCAAGCTCGAGCACGTGCGCAGCGTCACGACCGCCGTCGCGGATCCCGGGATCACGGAAGACCAGGTGCACATCGAGGTGACCTTGAAAGATGGCCGGAAGCTCGTGAAGTTCGTCGAGCAGTCGCTCGGCAACGTGCACCGCCCGCTCAGCAACGAACAGATCACCGAGAAGTTCGTCGACCAGGCCGTGCTCGCGCTGCCGCGCGAGCAAGTCGACGCCGTCGTCGAGCAGAGCTGGAGCGTCGACGAGCTCGCCGACGTGGGCGATCTCGCACGCGCTACGTGCCCCACGCGCTCGGGCACGGCGCCGGCGCGGCTCGTTCGCGCACCCGAGTGACGAGCAGCTTGCTCACCGCGCTCGCACGGCCGAGCCGCAGGGCCGCGCTGCTCGCGGCCGCCGTGCTCGCTGCGGCGGTGGCCGGCTGCGGCGGCGGAGGATCGGCCGGACCCGAGATCAGGATTCCACTCGGCGCCGGCGGCGTCGGCTTCCTGCCGCTGCTCGTGATGAAGGAACGCGGCCTCATCGAGAAACGCGCGGCGGCCGCGGGCGTGCCGGACCTCGTCGTCCGCTGGATAGACCTCGGCGGGCCCGCCGTGATGAACGACGCGCTGCTGTCGGGCTCGGTCGACTTCATCGCCGCGGGACCGCCGGCGTTCATCACGCTCTGGGACCGGACGCGCGACTCCGTGGACATCCGCGGCGTCGCCGCGATGTCGTCGCTGCCGATGTACCTCAACACGACAGCCGAGCACATCAAGACGCTCGAAGACCTCACGGCGCAGGACAAGATCGCGGTGACGTCCGTGAAGGTGTCGATCCCGTCGATCAACATGCAGATGTACGCGGCCGAAAAGTACGGGACGGCCGAGGCGTACAAGTTCGACCGTTACACCGTCACCATGACCCACGCGGACGCCGTCGTCGCGATGCTAGCGGGCGGCAACCAGATCAACGCGCACTTCACGTCGCCGCCGTTCCATCAGCGCGAGATCAAGGATCCGCGCGTTCACACGGTGCTCGACACGGACGCGATCATGCACGGCGCCACGACGTTCACGATGTTGTCGACGACCGCAAAGTTTCGCGAGCGGAACCCCGCGCTCTACGGGGCCGTGCTCGGCGCGCTCGACGATGCGAACGAGCTGATCCGCTCCGACCCGAGGACAGCGGCGGAGATCCTGTTCGCGGCCGAGGCGACCGCGGGCTTCTCCGTGGAGGAGCTCGTCGAAGTGCTGCGCGATCCCGCGATCGAGTTCACGACGACGCCCGCTAACACGCGGAAATACGCCGCGTTCATGCACGAGATCGGCTCGATCGAGCATCTGCCGGATTCTTGGCGCGACCTATTCTTCCCCGAGATCCATGGCAGCCCCGGCAGCTGAAGCACGACTCGGCCGCGCAACCTCGCCGCTGCTCAGCGTGGCCGGCGTGACGCTGCAGTATCGCACCGAGGACAAGCTCGTCACGGCCACCTATCGCGTGAGCTTCGACGTGCTGCGCTCGGATCGTTTCGTGCTGCTCGGGCCCTCGGGCTGCGGCAAGTCCACGCTGCTCAAAGCGGTCGGCGGCTATCTCAAACCCGTCGAGGGACAGATTCTCCTGAACGGCGCGCGCGTCGCGAAGCCGGGCCCCGACCGCGGTTTCGTCTTCCAGGAATTCGACCAGCTGCTGCCGTGGAAAACGGTGCGCGACAACATCGCGTTCGCCCTCACGGCGAGCGGCAAGCTCGCGCGGCGCGCGGCGGCCGAGAAGGCTCTGCACTTCATCGCCAAGGTGGGGCTCACCGAATTCGCCGATAGCTATCCGCACACGCTTTCGGGCGGAATGAAGCAGCGCGTCGCGATCGCGCGCGCGCTGGCGCTCGAGCCGCAGATCCTCTTGATGGACGAGCCGTTCGCGGCGCTCGACGCGCTCACGCGCGGCAGGATGCAGGAAGAGCTGCTGCGGCTCTGGGAAGACACGAAGTTCACGGTGGTGTTCGTCACGCACTCGATCCCCGAGGCGATCCGGATCGGCAACCGCATCCTGCTGCTCACGCCTCATCCCGGCCGCGCGAAGGCGGAGATCGACTGCGCGGGCAGCGACACGCGCGACTCCGCCGGCGAGCTGCTGTCCGCTCGCATTCAGCGACTGCTGTTCGAGCGTGAGGGAGCCGTCGTCGATGCCTGAGCCGATGCGCGACTCGCCGCGCCCCGACATCATTCACGACTCGGCGGAGCATGCGACGAACGGGCTGCAAGTCGCGGCTCGGCCGCTCGGTGCTTGGGCCCGGCTCTACGGGAACGCCGGACTGCGCAAGTCCGTGCTGCTCGTGCTGCTCGCGGCCGCATGGGAAATCTACGCGCGCGTCCTCGACAATCCCCTGCTGTTCCCGACGTTCAGCTCGACCGTCGGGGCGCTGCTGACGTCGCTCGCGTCGGGCGCGATACCGCGCGCGGGCGCGTACACGCTGTCGCTGCTGCTCAAGGGCTACCTGACGGGACTCGTGATCGCCGCGCTGTTGACCGCGTTCGCGAGCGTGTCGCGGATCGGGGCGGACCTGCTCGAGACGCTCACCGCGATGTTCAACCCGCTGCCGTCGATCGCGCTGCTACCGCTCGCGCTGATCTGGTTCGGGCTCGGCGACGGCAGCGTGATCTTCGTCCTCGTGCACGCCGTGCTCTGGGCCGTCGCGCTCAACACGTTCTCCGGTTTCAAGGCCTTGAGCCCGACGCTGAAGATGGTGGGCCAGAACTACGGCCTGTCCGGCGCGAGCTACGTCGCGCGGATCCTGATTCCGGGCGCGTTCCCGAGCATCCTGACGGGCCTCAAGGTCGGCTGGGCGTTCGCCTGGCGCACGCTGATCGCCGCTGAGCTCGTGTTCGGCGTGAGCTCGGGCTCGGGCGGCCTCGGCTGGTACATCTTCGAGAACAAGAACCAGCTCCGGATCCCGGAGGTGTTCGCGGGCCTGCTGACCGTGATCCTGTTCGGGCTGTTCGTCGAGAACGTGATCTTCCGCGGCATCGAGAAACGCACGGTGCGCCGCTGGGGCATGCAGACCTGACCTTCGTTTGACGAGCGTGCAACACGCGACCCTTGAGAAAAATCGAGTTTACCGCTGAGCGCGTGTGGCGGCGCCAGTCGCGCGAGTGCGACCGTCCCATTGCGCTCACACCTCGGAACCCGGCGAGGTAGGTCATCTCTAAAAACTCGCGGCTACGACATAAAATGCCGCCGCTCGCGTCGCACCGCGACGCGCTTTGCGCGCGATTTCGCGTTGTCGATCAGACCCAGTTCTGTTCTAATATTCGTCTCAGTTTTCAACCACTTATTTCGGTGGTTCCAGTTCTCGGAGGGGCGCCCCGGCATGTCGTTGCATCGACTTTTCATCGCCGCGATTACCGCGCTCGCGTTCGTAGGCGCGGCGCACGCGCAAACGGACGCAACGACGACGCCGGTAACGACTTCAGCTGCGCCTGCGACGATGCAGGTACCTCCGGGCGGCTTCACACCGGAGACAGCGAAGGGCTTCTTCACGCAGTACTGCGTCACCTGCCACAACCAATACGCGAAGATCGCGGACATGGTGCTCGACACGCGCGACTTCGAGCACATCCCCGCGGACGCCGACATCTGGGAGCGCGTGGTCCGCAAGCTCAACGCCGGCGCGATGCCGCCGCGCGGCATGCTGCGGCCCGAGCCCGACGTCTACAAGAGCATGGTCGACTGGCTCACGACGTCGCTCGACGCCGCGAGCGCGACGCATCCAAATCCCGGCCGCTCGTCGATCCATCGGCTGAATCGCTCCGAGTACGGCAACGCGATCCGCGACCTGCTCGGCCTCGAGATCGACGCGTCCGAGTTCCTGCCGGCCGACGACGAAGGCTACGGCTTCGACAACATCGCGGACGTGCTGCGCGTGTCGCCGTCCCTGCTCGAGCAATACTTGTCGGCGTCGGCCAAGATCGCGAGCCTCGCGATCGGCGACCCCGAAACCCCCGCGATCATCACGCCGTTCCGCGCTCCCCCCGATCTCGCCCAGGGCGAGCACGTCGAAGGAATGCCGCTCGGCACGCGCGGCGGCCTCCTCATCAAGCACAACTTCCCGCTCGATGCGAGCTACGACTTCGCGGTCTTCCTGCGCCGCAACATCGTGGGCTATATGACGGGTCTCGAGTGGCCGCACGAGCTCGAGATCAGCGTCGACGGCCAACGCGTCTTCGTCGCGCAAGTGGGCGGACCGGAAGACAACGCCGCATCGGATGCCAACATGTCGGCGGCCGCGAACGCGATCGACGAGCGGCTGCGCACGCGCGCGTTCATACCGGCCGGCCCGCACGAAGTAAGCATCGCCTTCCTCGAGCGGAGCCGCGCGGAAACCCAGGAGCCGCTCGAGCTGCATACGCGCAACCTCGACCTACAAGACATGAACGGCCTGCCGAACGTCGACTACGCGCTCGTCGCAGGTCCGTTCGACGTGCAAGGTCTCGGCGATACGCCGAGCCGCGACAAGATCTTCATCTGCCGCCCCGAAAGCGCCCGTGAAGAGGAACCCTGCGCGACGCGTATCCTCACGAAGCTCGCGCACACGGCGTATCGGCGCCCGGTGACTCAGAAGGATCTCGAGCTGCTGCTCGACTTCTACCATTCGGGCCGAGAGAACGGCGGCTTCGATTCGGGGATACGCAGCGCGCTGCGCGTGCTGCTCACGAGCCCGGACTTCTTGTTCCGCAGCGAGCCCGACCCGAAAGACGCCGCGGCCGGCGCGATCTACGCGGTCAACGACCTCGCGCTCGCGTCGCGTCTCTCGTTCTTCTTGTGGAGCAGCCTGCCGGACGACGAGCTGCTGCAGCTCGCCGAGCGCGGCAAGCTCGCGGATCCGAAAGTCTATGACGCGCAAGTGCGCCGCATGCTCGCCGACCCGCGCTCGACGGCTCTCGTGTCCAACTTCGCGGGCCAGTGGCTGTACTTGCGCAACTTGCAGAGCGCGCGGCCCGACGTTCAGGAGTATCCGAACTTCGACGAGAACCTACGCGAAGCGATGCGCAAGGAGACCGAGCTGTTCTTCGAGAGCATCATGCGCGAGGACCGCAGCGTGGTAGAGCTGCTCACAGCGAACTACACGTTCGTCAACCAGAGACTCGCCGAGCACTACGGAATACCGAACGTCTACGGTAGCCAGTTCCGCCGTATCACCGTCGAGGACTCGACGCGCATCGGCCTGCTCGGCCAGGCCAGCATTCACACGGTCACGTCCTACCCGAACCGCACCTCGCCCGTCCTGCGCGGCAAGTACATCCTAACGAACATCCTCGGCACGCCGCCGCCCGCGCCGCCGCCGAACGTGCCGGCGCTCGAGGAAAACCTTCCGGGCGCGGCTCCGAAATCGGTGCGCGCGCGGCTCGAGCAGCACCGCAACAATCCGGTCTGCGCCACCTGCCACAACGTCATGGATCCGATCGGGTTCGCGCTCGAGAACTTCGACGCGGTCGGCGCGTGGCGGACGAAGGAGCCCGGCGGCGCGATCGACTCGTCGGGACAAATGGCGAACGGCACGCCCGTCAACGGCCCGGAGTCGCTGCGCGCGGCACTGACGACAGCGCCTGAGCACTTCGTCGGCATCGTCACCGAGAAGCTGCTCACCTACGCACTCGGTCGAGGGCTCGAAGCGTACGATATGCCGACCGTGCGCGCGATCGTGCGCGACGCCGCGCAGCACGACTACCGCTTCTCGGCCGTCGTGCTCGGGATCGCGAACAGCCCGGCGTTCCGCATGAAGGTTGCACAGGACGCCGCCGCGGCGGCGACCACTGCCTCGGTCGAGAGCCCGCACTGAGGCGAACGAAATCCCACGGAGACAAGCGACGATGTTCATCACCCAGAAGCACCTCGGACGCCGGACGTTCCTGCGCGGTCTCGGCGCGACGGTCGCACTGCCGCTACTCGACGCGATGGTTCCCGCGTTCGCGAGCAACGTGAAACAAAGCCCGCGTCTCGGGTTCGTGTACGTGCCGCACGGCATGGTCATGAGCCGGTTCACGCCGGACGCGGTCGGCGCCGGATTCGAGCTCAAAGACATCGCAAAGCCGCTCGAGCCGTATCGCAACCGGCTCAACATCGTGAGCCGCTTGCATCATCGCGCGGCGGACTCCACCGCCGTCCACTCCCTGAGCCCGACCACCTGGCTCAGCGGCGTGCGTCCGAAGCCAACCCAGGGCGTTGACGCGTTCGCGGGCGTCACCGCGGATCAAATCGCGGCCCAGGCCATCGGCCAAGACACGCTGCTGCCGTCGATGGAGATCGCGACCGAGGACCAATCGGGCTTGATCGGCGCATGCGACCGGGACTACGGCTGCATCTATATGAATACGCTGTCGTGGCGTACGCCGACCACGCCGATGCCGATGGAGATCAACCCTCGCAAGGTGTTCGAGCGCATGTTCGGCCAAGGCGACAAAGTCGAAACGCGCCTGAAGCGCCGCAGCGAGGATCGCAGCATCCTCGACGCGGTGACCGGGCAAGCAGCCGATTTGCAGCGCGATCTCGGCGCCCACGACCGTCAAACTATCGACAATTACCTCGAAGGCGTGCGCGAAATCGAGCGCCGCCTGAGCCGCGCGGAGACCCAGATCGATCAGAACGCCGATCTCGTGATCCCCGAGGCGCCGGCGGGCATCCCGTTCGAGTACGAGGATCACGTCCGCACGATGTTCGACCTGTTGACGCTCGCGTATCGGGCGGACATCACGCGCGTGTTCACGTTCATGATGGCGCGCGAGGTCAGCAACCGGACCTATACGCAAGTCGGCGTCACCGAAGGCCACCACGCCGTGTCGCATCACCAGAATCGGCCGGAGAAGCTCGAGTGGTGCGCGCGGATCCAGACCTATCACCTCGGCCTGTTCGCCGAGTTCCTCGCGAAGCTCGATGCGACGCCCGACGGCGACGGCTCGCTGCTCGACAACACGATACTCATGTACGGCAGCAACATGAGCAACAGCAACGCGCACGATCACTATCCGCTGCCCGTTGTCACCGTCGGCGGCGGGCGCGGCCGGCTCAAAGGCGGCCAGCACATCATGGCGGAGGAGCACACGCCGATGACGAACCTACTCGTCACGCTGCTCGCGAAGGCCGATGCGCCGGTCGAGACGCTCGGCGACAGCACGGGCACGATCTCCGGTATTTGATTGGCGTGCGGCACCTAGGCCGCACACGAGGGTCTAGCATGAAAGCTGCTCGCCACTGGTTCCTCGCGACGGCTGCCGCGGCCGCGCTATCGGCTGGCTCCGTCGCGTTCGCGAAGACGCCGCCGCTCGTTCAAGCGTTGAAGTCCGGCGACCGCGCGACGGCGCTCACGCTAGCGCGCCAGAAGACTTCCGCGCTCGCGGCCGAAGCCGACGGCACGACGGCGCTGCATTGGGCCGTGCGCCAGGACGATCTCGAGCTCGTCGATCGGTTGCTGAAGACGGGCGCGGACCCGAAGGCGGCGAACCGCTACGGCGTCACGCCGTTGCACCTCGCCGCGATCAACGGCAGCGCCGGCGTGATCGAGCGTCTGCTCAAGGCGGGGGCAGATCCGAACGAGGCCGGGGCCGACGGTGAGACGGCGTTGATGACGGTCGCGCACGGCGGCCATGTCGACGCTGCGAAAGTTCTGTTCGCGCACGGCGCGTCGATCGATGCGCGCGAGCAGTGGCACGGCCAGACGGCGCTCATGTGGGCCGCCGCGCAAGGCCACGCGCCGATGCTGAGCGAGCTCATCAGTCACGGCGCCGACGTGAACGCGCGCTCGAGCGTCGACGAATGGGAGCGGCAGATCACGGCCGAGCCGCGCGACAAGTGGCTCCCGCCCGGTGGCCTCACGCCCCTCCTGTTCGCGGCCCGTGAAGGCTGCCTCGATTGCCTGCCGGTGCTCGAGGAAGCCGGCGCCGATTTCAACGCGACGACGCCGAACGGCATCAGCGCTACGATCCTCGCGCTGATCAACGGGCACTACGACGTCGCGGGCGCGCTCGTAGAGGCAGGCACCGATCCGAACCTGCTCGACTACGTCGGCCGGGGCGCGCTCTATGCGGCGATCGACTTCAACACGATGCCGAGCTCGAACCGTCCCGCGCCCAACGTCATCGAGCAGAAGCTCTCGGCGCTCGACGTTGCGAAGATGCTGCTCGAGCGCGGCGCGGATCCGAACGTGCGGCTCGAGAAGCAATCGCCGTATCGAGCCAAGCTCGACCGCGGCGACGACGTAATGCTCGGGCCGGGCACGACGCCGTTCTTGCGCGCCGCGAAGGCGGGCGATTTGCCCGCGATGCGCCTTTTGCTCGAGCACGGCGCGGATCCGACGCTCGGCCCGACGCGCAGCGGCATCACTCCGCTAATGGCCGCCGCAGGCGTCGGTACCTCCGAGGCGGACACGACCGGCCGCTACAAAACTCAGGCGCAGGCGATCGAGGCGATTCAACTGCTGCTCGACCGAGGCGCCGACGTAAACGCTGTCGCGACCGACGGCCGCACGGCCGTGCATGGCGCAGCCTTGCAAGGCTACGACGACGTCATTCGGTATCTCGCCGCGCACGGCGCCGATCTGCAAGCGAAAGACAAGAAGGGCTTTACGCCGCTCGACACCGCGCTTGGACGCGCGGGCGGGTTCGGTTTCACCGGTGGCGAAGGAGTCGTCCGTGAAGGCACTGCGTCAGTCCTGCGCCAGCTGCTGGGCATGAATGCAACGCCTGCGAGCCCCACGGCCCAAGGCGCGGCGGCCGGTGCGGTAGCGGCGCCACACTGAGCCGCCATGCGCAGCGAGACGCAGAGCCTTGCAAATGCCGGGTACGGCAACCATAGTGCGGGAGCCTGTGATTTCGCGACGCCCGCCAACCCGCGATTTCGCGGCGAAACGTAGCCCGCCTCGACGACGAGGCGCGACGAAGAATAAGACCAAAAACAGGGGGCGCGGCCTCAAGCTTGCTTGAGTGCTTTCCGGTACTCCGGTACGGGGAAAGTCTGCGCACCGGAGGGTGCAACTGCATATGATCGACGGTCTGTTGAATCTCTCGTTCTGGGGCTACGTCGGCGTCACATTGGCGCTGACCCACGTCACGATCGCGAGCGTCACGATCTTCCTGCACCGCCATCAAGCGCACCGCGCTTTGACGCTGCACCCGATCGCCAGCCACTTTTTCCGCTTCTGGCTCTGGATCACGACCGGCATGGTCACGCGCGAGTGGGTCGCGGTGCACCGCAAGCATCACGCGAAGTGCGAGACGGAGGGCGATCCGCATAGCCCGCAGATCTGGGGATTCTGGCGAGTCCTGCTCGGCGGCGTCGGTCTATATCGAACGGCCGCATCCGACGCGGAGATGGTCGAAACCTACGGCCGCGGCGCGCCAAACGATTGGCTCGAGCGGAACCTGTACAGCCGCTACCGATTCAAAGGCCTTGGCATCATGCTGGCCGTCGACCTCGTGTTGTTCGGCGTGCTCGGCCTCGTCGTCTTCGCCGTGCAGATGCTTTGGATCCCGTTCTGGGCCGCCGGTGTGATCAATGGCGTGGGCCACTATCTCGGTTACCGCAACTTCGAGACTCAGGATGCGTCGCGAAACATCGTTCCTCTCGGCGTTCTGATCGGCGGCGAAGAGTTTCACAATAATCACCACGCGTACCCGTATTCCGCGAAGCTCGCCAACAAGTGGTGGGAGCTCGACATGGGTTGGGTGTATATCCGGCTGCTCGAGATCTGCCGGCTTGCGAGCGTCAAGCGCGTTTCGCCGCGAACCGCGTTCGCGCCCGGTAAGAGCACGATCGACAGCGAAACCGTGCGGGCGATCGTGGCCAACCGCTTCCACGTGATCAAGCTCTACGGCCGGCGCGTGATCGCCCCCGTGCTGCATGGCAATTCCGAGGGCGAGCTCGGCTTCCCGCGCGCTCAGCTCGCGCGCGTGCGCAAGCTCATGATCCGCGAGGACGCGGCGATGCGCGAGGATCCTCGTACCCGGCAGTGGCTCGATGCCGCGCTGGAGCGCAATCAGAAGCTGCGCACCGTGTACCATTTCATGCAGCAGCTCAAAGCGCTGTCGAATCAATCGACGCGCGGCGAGGGCGACCGGCTCAAGCGGCTGCAAGTATGGTGCGCCGAGGCCGAGGCGAGCGGAATTCGGGCGCTCGGCGACTTCGCGCGCCAGCTCCAGGCCTACACGGCCCAACCCGCCTAGCCCTAGCGGAACCCTCCTCCGCCGCTCCTCCACGATCACGCGACGAGCTCGATCGCGAGGCTCGTGGCTGTGCCGCGACGGCAGCACGCCGCGCTTCAAATACGGGCTGGGCTCAGGTGTAATACGAGCTGCAGCAAGTACCGAGCCCGACAAGAGGCCGGCACCGGCCGCGGACCGCCGCGGCCAGACTCGGGGGAACGTTCCGCATGTCTTCGACTGAAGTGTTCGGGGTCGTTAGCCTCGCCGTGCTCAGCGCGGCGTTGTTGTTCGGGCGGTCGCTCGACGCCCAGGCACCGGCGGCTGACCTGTCCCGACTCGCGGCGCTCGAGACCCAGCTCACGGGCCTCGAGCACGACATCCAACTGCTCGAGGACACGAAGGCAATCAAGCGGCTGCAGCGCTCATACGGCTACTACGTCGACAAGAAGCTCAGCCGGGAGATCGGTGCGCTGTTCGCGGACGCGCCCGAGACTACGGCCGAGCTCGGTGGCTCCGGCGTCTACGTCGGCAAGGGGCGGATCGCCGAATACTACGACCGCGTCATCGGCGGCGAGGGCCTGAAGCCCGGTCAGCTGTTCAACCACATGATCCTGCAAGGCGTCGTGCACGTGGCCGACGACGGCCGCACCGCGCAGGGCCGCTGGCGCGCCCTGATTCAGATTGGCGAGCACGGCAAGAGCGCTGTGTGGGCAGAGGGTCCGTACGAGAACGAGTACGTGAAGGAGAACGGCGTCTGGAAGTTCTCCAAAGTTCACTGGTTCCAAACGTTCAGCGCGAACTACTCGCCCGGCTGGCACAAATCGGCACAGCCGATGGACCCGCCGATGGCGGATTTCCCGCCGGACCGACCGTCCACCATCGCGTACCAATCGTATCCGTCGGCGTTCCAAGTGCCGTATCACTATAAGAACCCCGTTTCGGGCCGCTGCGAGCCCGGGGTTTGCGATGCTCGGTAGCCGCATTCTCGGTGCAGCACTCGGCGCGTGCGCGCTGCTCGCGGCGTTCGCGGGTCCAGCATCCGCCCAGTCCGCCGCCGATCCCGCCGCGCGCGTCGCCGCACTGCGCGACCGGCTCGCGAGCGTGCAAACACGGGCGGGCCGCGTCGACGACGTCGACGAGATCGAGAACCTCCAAGGCAGCTACGGCTATTACACCGACAAGATGCTTTGGGACGAGGTGATCGATCTGTTCGCCGAAAGTGGGACGCTCGAGATCGGGCCAAGCGGTGTTTACGTCGGCAAGGACAGTATCCGCCGCTACCTCTACAGCTTGAGCGGCGGCAAGCAGGGTCCCCTCGAAGGCGTGCTCAACGACCACTTCCAGCTCCAACCGATCGTGACTGTCGCGCCCGACGGCCAGTCGGCGAAGGCCCGCTGGCGCTTGTTTCTGATGACCGGCGTCTCGGGCTCCGGTTCCGGCGGTAACTGGGGCGAAGGCACCTACGAAAACGAGTACGTGAAGCAGGACGGCCTCTGGAAGATCAGCAAGCTGCACTGGTACGCGACTTTCATCGCGCCATACGAAGGCGGCTGGCTCAACACCGGCGCGAAAGCCGTAGAGGACTACGCCATGGGCAAAGGCGTCGAGCCCGACCGTCCGTCCACCGAGACCTACGAGCCCTTTCCCGGCGTCTACGTGCCGCCGTTCCACTACAAGAATCCGGTGAGCGGCCGGTGAGCGCGATGAGCCGTTACAGACTGCTCTGCGCCTTCGGCATCGCTACGCTAGCGCTGTGCTGCTCCGCGTGCGGCCCGTCGTCGTCGCCAGCGAACGGCGAGGTCCAGGCCGCGATTGCCGACCTCGAGAACGCCGTCGCGGCCGCGAAGGCGGAGGTCCAGCGTCTGAAGGACATCGACGAGCTCGAGAATCTCGCGGGCATTTACGGCCACTACGTCGACAAGTCGCGTCACGACGACGTCGCGGACCTGTTCGCCCCCGACGGCGTCGTCGAGATTCTCGGACGCGGCGTGTTCATCGGCGAGCCGCGGGTACGCGAGTACATGCGAAACTTAAGCCCTGGCTCGGTCGGCCCGCGCGATGGAGCGCTGTTCAACCACATGCACCTGCAGCCCGTGATCGACGTCGCACCCGACGGCAAGACGGCGTACACGCGCTCACGGCTGTTCGTGATGTTCGGCATTACGAACGCCGCGAATCCGGAACGCGCGAACGCGCAATGGGGCGACGGCATCTACGAGAACGTAGCGGTCAAAGAGAACGGCGTCTGGCAGCTCAAGTATCTGCACGGCTACCAGACTTTCTATACGAACTACGAGGACGGCTGGGCAAAGAAGGCGTCCGCGATCTTCGCTCCCTACGACCGCCTGCCGCCCGATCGGCCTCAGTCGGTGCCCTACTCGCCGTATCCGTCGGCCTTCGTGCCGCCGTTCCACTATCGCAATCCGGTATCGGGACGCGCGGATCACTACGCGGACCCGACCTGGCACGACTCTCAGGCAAAATGAGGACGAACGAGCCCGCCAAGAGGACGTTCCGCGCGCTTGTGATCGGCGCCGCTCTGGCGCTGCCTTGGTCCGCCGTCCTCGCGCAACCCCAATTCCCGACCGTTCCGATCCCCGCGAGCCTTGCGGGCAAGCTCGAGCACGTCACGGTTCACGGCAAGTCGCTCGAGGGTAACCTCTCGGGAGACTCGGCCGATCGCGAAGTCGCCGTGTACTTGCCGCCGAGCTACGCGACGGAAAGGAATCGGCGCTATCCCGTGCTCTATCTCCTGCACGGCTTCACTGACACCGACTCGAACTGGTTCGGCCTCACGGGCCGTCAACATTTCGTGAACGTGCCGGGCGCCGTCGATCGCGCGACGACCGCCGGTGCCCGCGAGCTCATCGTCGTCATGCCGAATGCGTTCACGAAGTACCAGGGCAGCATGTACTCGAGCTCGGCGGCCACCGGTGACTGGGAGGCGTTCGTCGCGAAGGACCTCGTCGCGTACATAGATGGCCACTACCGAACGCTTCCGAAGCGCGAGAGCCGCGGGCTCGCCGGCCATTCGATGGGCGGCTACGGCACGGTGCGCATCGGTATGAAGTACCCCGAGATGTTCGCGAGCCTCTACTCCTTAAGCCCGTGCTGCATGGCGGCGAACCTGAGCCCGCCGCCCGAGCAAATGGCGCGCGCTCTGCAGGTGAAGACGGACGCCGACGTCGCCGCGGCGGACTTCGGCACGAAGGCGATGCTCGCTTCCGCCGCGGCATGGTCCGCGAATCCGAAAAATCCGCCGCTGTATATCGACCTGCCGATCGCCGACGGCAAGCCCGTGCCCGACGTCGTCGCGCGCTGGGCGGCGAACGCGCCGCTCACGATGGTTCACCAGTACATCCCGCAGCTGCGCGAGTACTCCGGTATTGCCGTCGACGCGGGCGATGACGACCGCGGCATTGCCGAAACCGTGCGCACGCTCGACAAGATACTCACGGACTACGGCGTGAATCACGTCGCCGAGATCTATCCCGGCGACCACGTGAACCGCATCGACCAACGGCTCGAGAACAAGGTGCTGCCGTTCTTCTCGGCTCACCTCGCGTTCAAATAGGCGGGCACTCGGAATGTCTTCAACGGGCCCGGTCAGCCCAGCGCCCTCCGGCAAGCGCATCGCACGCAGCGTCGTGATCGCGGTCGTCGTCGCGGTAGTGATCCTCGTGACCGCCGTTCTACCCGCCGAGTACGGCATCGACCCGACCGGTATCGGCCGCGCGCTCGGGCTCACGGAGCTCAACGCCGCGCCCACGCGCTCCTTCGAGGTCAAGGACGTGCTCGCGGGCAACGAGGGTGTGCGCGAAGTCGAGGTGCCGGATTTCAACGACCCCGTGCCGTTGCCGAATCCAGCCGTCCACCAATCGGAGGATCGGCCGATCGAGACGCGCACGATGACGATCACGTTGCCGCCCGAGGGCGAAACGGAGATCAAGACCGTGCTGCGCGAGAGCAAGGTCGTCGTCTACCACTGGGAGACCGACCGAGGCGCGGTCTATTGCGACTTGCACGGGCACGACCCGGAGGCCGGTAGCGAGTTCTTCGTCCGCTACCGCGAGGATCAGGAAGGCTCGAACGTGACGGGTTCGCTCGTCGCACCCTTCGGCGGCGAGCACGGCTGGTACTGGCTCAACTACAACGACTTTCCCGTGACGATCACGCTCACCGTCACGGGATTCTTCGACGACATCAAAGACTACGGAATCCACTAAGAGACCAACAAGAATATGTGGCAACACGATTACACGCCCGTGATGGACAGCCTCGCCTGGTCTACGGTCGCGGCTGCGATTCCCATCTTCGTTTTGCTGCTCCTGATCGGCGTGCTGCGCAAGCCCGCCTGGGTCGCGGGTGTCGCGGGGCTCGCGGCAGCGCTGATCGTCGCGATCGGCATCTACGGGATGCCGACAGGGCTCGCGGTGAGCTCGGCGACGAACGGCGCGGCGTTCGGCCTGCTGCCGATCGGCTGGATCGTCTACTGGGCGGTCGTGCTGTATCGGTTGACGCTCGAGACCGGCAAGTTCGAGATCATCAAGGACTCGATCGGCGGCCTCACGACGGATCGACGGCTCCAAGCGATGCTGATCGCGTTCGCATTCGGTGCATTCGTCGAAGGCGCCGCGGGATTCGGCACGCCGGTGGCGGTCGCGGCCGCGATGCTCACGGGCCTCGGGTTCTCGCCATTCTTCGCCGCGGGCATCTGCCTGCTCGCGAACACGGCGCCCGTCGCATTCGGCTCGATCGGCGTCCCGGTCGTGACGCTCGCGGGCACCACCGGGCTCCCGGAGCTCGAGCTCAGCGCGTGGGTCGGGCGCCTCTGCGCCCCAATCTCACTGTTCATTCCGGCGTACTTGGTCCTCGTGATGGGCGGGTTCAAAGGGCTCAAGGGAGTGCTGCCCGCAGCCATCGTCTGCGGAGTCTGCTTCGCCTCGGTGCAGTTCCTGGTCTCGAACTTCGTCGGCCCGCAGCTCGTCGACATCATGGCCGCGCTCACGGCCATCGTCGGTCTCGTCGTGCTGTTCAAATTCTGGCAGCCGAAGGACTCCTTCGTGCTCGCGGGCGAGCATCAAGCATCCATCACGCCGAAGCAGCACGCCTTCTCGCCCACACTGCTCGCTTGGTCGCCTTACCTGTTCCTCGTGGTGTTCGTGCTGATCTGGGGTTATCCGCGGACGAAAGCTATCTTGGAGACGACGAACCTCGTGTTCCCATGGCCAGGTTTGCACAACCAGATCATGCGCGTCGCGCCCATCGTCGCCACGCCGACGCCTTACGCCGCGAACTTCACCTTCAACTGGCTCGCCGCCGCCGGCAGCGCGTGCGCCCTCGCCACAATCGCGTCGGCCCTCGTGCTGCGCGTGTCCGTCGGCGCGTATTTTGGACTGCTGTGGAAGGTGCTGAAGCAGATGGCCTTCTCGTTGCTCACGATCGCGGCCGTGCTCGGCCTCGCGTACGTGATGAACTACAGCGGCGCGACCGTCACGCTCGGCGAAGCGTTCGCCAAGACGGGCGCTTTCTTCCCATACTTCAGCGCCATGCTCGGCTGGCTCGGCGTATTCCTCACCGGCAGCGACACGTCGGCGAACGCCTTGTTCGGCAACCTGCAAGTCGTCACTGCGAACAGCCTAGGGCTTGACCCTGCGATGATGGCCGCGTCGAACTCGGCCGGCGGCGTCATGGGCAAGATGATCAGCCTGACGAGCTTGGCCGTCGCCGTGGCCGCGACGGGCATGGCGCGCAGCGAGGAAGGCAAGCTGTTCCGCTTCACCGTGAAGCACAGCGTGTTCCTCGCCTCGATGCTCGGAATCATGGCGACGATCTACGCTTATTCCGCGTGACCTGACGCCTGCGCAGCTTCAGCGGAGCTTTACGCGAAACTCGCGATCGGTCTTCGCGGCGAGGAAGAAGTCGGAGTCGGTGAGGCCCTGGATCTTGTGCGTCCAGATCTCGACACCGCACCGGCCCCAGCCGACGTGCAGGTCCGGATGGTGACCCTGCTCCTCCGCGATGTCGCCGATACGGTTCGCGAACGCCATCGCAGTCACGAAGTCCGGGAACTCGTAGCTGCGATGCAAGTGTCCCGCGTCGTTGAGCGCCCAGCCCTTGTCGAGCTGCGCCAGCAATTCCTCGATGCGGTTTCTCGGCAGCGGCGGCACACCGCCGCGGCACGGAACGCATTGATTGTCTGCCAAGCCCATACGGAATCCCCTCAGCTCATTTTTCACGACTAGACTGCCGCGCGGTCGCGGCGTTCCCCGCACGCGGCGGATCAGCGCAGCCGCCGCTTCAGCCGCTCGATCTCGTCGAGCAGCTCGAGCGCAAGCGCCGCACCGGGCAGGTTGACCTCGAACTCGTGCTGCAGCCGGATCACGCGCTGGATCCGCGTTACTGCGACGCCTGTGAAGCGCCAACCGCCGCCGACGCGCCGCGGCTCCACGATGCCTTCCTCGACGATCTCGACGACGACAGCTTCGCGCACGCCGCAGATCCGGCACAGATCCTCGAGGCTGAACTCGACGGTTTCGTCGAGCAAGTCGACGTCGATCGGATTCGTCACTGTCCGCTCTCCATGGCCTGGCGCGGGTTCGTCGCCATCGCCGCCGCCATTTGCCGGTACAGCGCTTCGCGCGCCGCGTCATCCGCCGCGGGCGTCACGATCTTCAGCACGACGAATTGGTCGCCGGGCGGCTTTCCCGGGAGACCGCGCTCCTTCAAGCGCAGCTGCCGGTCAGTCTGCGATCCCTTCGGGATCTTGAGGTCGACTCGTCCGGCAAGCGTCGGCACGCGCACGGTGTCGCCGAGCGCGGCTTCCCAGGGCGTCACGGGCAAGTCGAGCCACACGTCGCGGCCCTCGAGGCGGAACCAACGATGCGGGAGCACGTTCAGCTGCAGGAATAGGTCGCCCGGGGGCTCTCCGCCCGCACCGGGCTCGCCCTGGGACGCGACCCGGATCTGTTGACCGTCGGTCACGCCGGCCGGGATCTTCACTTGGAGCTGCTGGTTGCGGGGCTGCACACGTCCGTCCTTGGCGCGCTCGAGGCGCTGGAGCGACAAGGTTCGGGTCGTGCCGTGGTACGCCTCTTCGAGCGTGACGTCGACCTGTGCGGCGGTGTCGAGCCCGCGCGAACGAAACCCGCCGTGGCGGCCGCCCAAACCGCCGAACAGGTTCTCGAAGAAGTCGCTGTGAACGTTGGCACCGGCCCCGGACCCGGGGGCGCCCGTCCCTTCGTCGAACTCGAACCGCCAGTCCGGTGGCGGCCGGAACTCCTCGCCGGACGGCCGCCGGCCTAGTTGGTCGTACGCGGCGCGCTTCTCGGGATCGCGCAGCACCTCGTACGCCTCGCCGACCTCTTTGAACCGCTCCTCGGCGTCCTTTTCCTTGCTGACGTCGGGGTGGTACTTGCGGGCCAGACGGCGATAAGCGCGCTTGACGTCCTCGGGCGACGCGTCGCGCGAGACACCCATGATCTCGTAGTAATCCTTGAATTTCACCGCGCGCTCTATGGTGACGAAACGCGCTCCATCAAGAGCGCCCGAGCTCCTCGAGCAGGCTCACGAGGTCGTCGGCGTGCTCCTCTTCCATCGCGAGGATGCCTTCGAGCATTCGGCGGGTCGTCGGATCGTCATTGCCGCAGTAGCGAATCATCTCGCGATAGCTGTCGATCGCGATGCGCTCGGCGACCAAGTCCTCTTTGATCATGTCGACGAGGTTCTCGCCCTCCACGTACTCGGCATGGCTGCGCGTCGCGAGCCCCTCGGGCGAGAAGTTCGGCTCGCCCCCGAGCTGGACGATCCGGGCCGCGATCTCGTCCGCGTGCGCCTGCTCCTCGTTCGCGTGCTGGAGAAATTCCTGCGCGACGCTCTGAGCCTGGAGCCCGCTCGCCATGAAGTAGTGCCGCTTGTAGCGCAACACGCAGATCAGCTCGGTCGCGAGCGCTTCGTTCAGGAGCTTGAGCACGGTCTCGCGGTCGGCGCTGTAGCCGTCCGTGACGGCGCCACGCTCGATGTGCTGCCGCGCGCGTTTGCGCAGGGTTTTGACGTCGGTCAAGAAATCCTTTTTTGCCATTCTTGTCTCCTCTCGGCTCAACGATCCCAAGTCGGTACGACTCCGTCCCGGAACGGCCCGGCGGAGTGCCTGCGGCGCGCCGTTCGGATGGTCGGCTGTCGACGAGTATGCTACACAACCGGACATGCCGGGGGGGACTACGCTGATCGGCACCGTCGTCGCGGCGCTCGGGCTCATGCTGAGCGTCTGGGCTGCGGCGCACGCCCTGCTGTACAAGCGCAAGCCGCAGTCCGCGCTCGCGTGGATCGGGATCGCGTTCGCCGTGCCGTTCCTCGGCGTGCTGCTCTACTACACATTCGGGATCAACCGGGTCCGCGTCCGCGCGAAGCAGCTGCGGTTCGATCAACCGGAGTGGCCGCACGCGAAGATCCATTCGGCCAGCGCGCCCGCGGGGCTCGAGCCGCTCGCACAACTCGGCCTCGCCGTGACGAAGCTGCCGCTCGTCTCCGGTAACGCCGTCGACGCGCTACACAACGGCGACCGCGCCTTCCCCGCGATGCTCGAAGCGATCCGGACGGCGCGCAAGCGCGTGTTCCTGTCGACGTACATCTTCGACTCGGGCCCGGTCGGCCAGGAGTTCGCCGCGGCGCTCGGCGACGCGGCGGCACGCGGTGTGGACGTGCGGGTGGCAATCGACGGCGTCGGTGCGCTCTATTCCTGGCCGAGCGCGCACGCAATGCTCGAGCGGCGCGGCGTGCGCGTCGCGCGATTTCTGCCGCCCCGGCTCGTGCCACCCTCGTTCAGCGTGAACCTACGCAATCACCGCAAGATCCTCGCCGTCGACGGGCAGGTTGCCTTCACGGGCGGGCTGAATATTCGCGAGCACTACCTCGTCGCGGACCCACGCAGCACGAAGCGCATCGTCGACCTGCACTTCCGGCTCGCCGGACCCGTCGTGGTGCAAATCGAAGCGATATTCCTGCGCGACTGGCAGTTCATGACGGGCGAGACGGACCCCGTGAGCCGAGCGGGGGACGAAACAGCCGGGGACGCCGCCTGCCGCGCGGTAGCGGACGGTCCCGAGGAGGACATGGACCGGCTCACCGAGCTGCTCGTCGGCGCGATCGGCAAGGCGCGGGAGCGCGTCGCAATCATGACGCCGTATTTCCTGCCGCCGCGCGAGCTGATCGCGCCGCTCGCGGCCTCGGCCCTACAGGGGGTCGACGTAGCCGTGATCCTGCCGGCGCGCAACAACCTACCCTACGTGCACCGCGCCACGCGCCACATGCTGTGGGAGCTCTTGCAGCACGACGTGCGCGTCTACTATCAGCCCGCGCCGTTCGTCCACAGCAAGTTGTTCTACACCGACTCGCACTACGCACAGATCGGCTCCGCGAACCTCGACCCCCGCAGCCTGCGGTTGAACTTCGAGATGAACGTCGAGGTCTACGACGAGGCGTTCGTCGCGGACTTGAGCGCGCATTTCGAAGCGGTGCGCGCGCGCTCGTCGCCGGTGACGCTCGCCGACGTCGACGGGCGCCCCCTCGCAACCAAGCTTGTGGATGGCGCCGCCTGGCTGTTCGCCCCGTATCTTTAGTACGCTTTGCATCTGGAGTTCGGCCGTCCACGACGGATCGGCCTCACCGATCAACGAAGGCTTGGGAGCGATGACGTGAGCTACGATTTGGAACCTGCCGCCGGGAAGTGGTACCGGCTGGTCGACAAGGGTGATCTATTCAGGGTCGTCAAAGTCGACGGCGACAACGACGCAATCGAAGTGCGCTGGTTCGACGGCGACGCCGAGGAGCTGGATTCCGGCAGCTGGTTCGAGATGGACCTCGAGCCGGCGGAGGCGCCGGAAGGCTGGACGGCGGACGACGAGGACCTCGACGAGGACGATGATGACGATAGCGGCACGAAGCGCCGCGCGTCACGCGACGATGACGACGGCCCTCGCGACTGGGACGCCGACGAGGGCGACGACGATGACGACGACGATGACGACGACTGGGACGATGACGAAGACGACGACCGCTGAGACGCGTCCGAACGCCGCGCGACCGCTCAGGCCGCCCGCCTGATCGCGGGCTGATCGCCAGTGAGAGTCGGAGTACCCAAGGAGACCAAGGACAACGAGAGCCGCGTGGCATTGACTCCGGACGGTGTCGCTGCGCTGGCGGCGAACGGTCACGAGGTCGTCGTCGAGCGTGGAGCCGGTGCCGCTTGCGGGTTCGGTGACGACGCCTACGAGCTCGGCGGCGCGCGCCTCGGCAACGCGGCCGACGCATGGGCGGCCGAGCTCGTCGTCAAAGTGAAGGAGCCGCTGCTGCACGAGTACGGCTATTTCCACGGGCAAATCCTGTTCGCGTACTTCCACCTCGCAGGCGCCCCGCCTGCCCTCACGAGCGCACTCATCGCGAGCCGCACGACGGCGGTCGCGTACGAAACCGTCGAGGACGAACGCCGCCGACTTCCGCTGCTTGCGCCGATGAGTGCGATCGCCGGCAGCATGGCGCCGCTCATGGGGGCGTACTACCTCGCGAAATTCAACGGCGGACGCGGCACGCTGCTCGGCAACGTACTCGGGCTCGCACACGGCAAGGTCGTGATCGTCGGCGACGGCGTCGTCGGCCGGCACGCCTGCAACGTCGCGAGCGGGCTCGGTGCAAACGTGACCGTGTTCGGCATCACGCCCGAGCGCGCACCGGAGTTCGAGCGACATCCCGTAGTTAAATACGTGCTCTCGACGCCGGCGGGCATCACCGCGGCTCTGCGCGATGCAGACCTGCTCGTCGGCGCGGTGTTGCGGGCCGGAGCGCGAGCCGAGCACGTCATCACGAAGGAGATGGTGGCAGGCATGCCGCCGGGCTCCGTGATCGTCGACGTGAGCATCGACCAGGGCGGCTGCGTAGAGACGTCGCGACCCACCTCGCATTCGGATCCCGTGTTCGTCGCGTCCGGCGTGACCCATTACTGCGTCACCAACATGCCCGGCGCTTATCCACGAACGGCCACCATCGCGCTCGCGGCGGCGACCTTGCCGTACATCCGCCGCCTCGCGGACGGCGGCTTGTCCGCCGTCGCGGCTGACCCCGGCTTCGCGCGCGGAGTCAATGTTCACGCGGGCGGCGTGACGTATCGCGCGGTTGCGGAGGCGCTCGGGCTCCTCGATCGTTATCGCCCGTTCGCAGCGCCGCACTGACTTCGACCCGTCCGGCGAGCGCGCTGGGCTCGCCAGGCGCGGTGCGGCCATTTATGCTCCGCGGGATAAGAAATCGTCTTCGTGGGGGGAGCTATGTCGACTATGTCCTTCTCCGCTCGGCGCTCGCTGCGCGTCGCCCTCAGTGCGCTTAGTTGGGGCTGCGCCGCCGTCGGCGCGACCGCACACGCGCAGGATACGTGCAAGTCGCTAGAGTCCATCTCCCTGACGGGCGTGGCCGTCGAGATCACCGGCACGGAAAGAGTCGCAGCCGGACCCTCGCCCGCGCCACCCGGCCCGGGCGGACCGGGGTTCTCGGGCGCGCTGCCCACGCGCTGCCGCGTAGAAGGCGTCATCGAGAAACGCCAGGGCGTCGGCGGCGCGGACTACGGCATACGGTTCGCGCTCGCGCTTCCCGACGACTGGAACGGCCGCTTCCTGTTCCAGGGTGGCGGCGGCCTGAACGGCTCCGTGCAACCGCCGCTCGGTGCTGTGGCTGCCGGCGCGACGCCTGGGCTCGCGCGCAACTTCGCCGTCGTCACGACGGACACCGGCCACCAAGGATCGGGCTTCGACGGCAGCTTTTTCGCGGATCAGGAAGCGACTCTGAATTTCCTCTGGCTCGCGAACGGTAAGGTCGCCGTCGTCGCGAAGGCGCTCGTCGCCGCGTACTACGGACGCCCGGCCGATCACTCCTACTTCGTCGGCTGCTCCACCGGCGGGCGCGAGGGGATGATCATGTCGCAACGCTATCCTTCCTACTTCGACGGCATCGTGGCGGGCGCGCCCGCGATGCGCACGGGCTACTCGAATCTCGGGATGCGCTCCGTTTCCGTGGCGCTGTCGAAAGCCGCGGCGCGCGACTCGAGCGGCAACGTGATTCCCGGCAGCGCACTGTCGGACGCCGACAAGAAGCTCATCGTCGACGGATTGCTCAAGACTTGCGACGACGACGACGGTGTCGCCGACGGCATGATCTTCAATCCTACGGCGTGCGACTTCGACCCGACCGATCTCGTCTGCACGGGCGCCAAGAACGACACTTGCTTGAGCTCCGCACAAGCGAGCGCGGTGCAGACGGCATTGTCCGGCCCGAAGGCGTCGAACGGCCGGCAGGTGTACCCGGGCTATCTCTACGACACCGGCATCACGTTCACCGGCGCGGGCATCCCCGGCGTACTGAACGGCGCCGCGAGCCCCGTCGGCCCGCGCGTTCCGCCGTCCGCCCAAGACGTCGACGCGGAAGCGGCACAAGTCGCGAGCGATCAGTCGACGCTCGGCGATACCAGCTGGTGGACGAACCTAAGTACTTTCTCAGGACACGGTGGCAAGCTATTGTTTTACCATGGAGTTAGTGACCCGTGGTTTTCGTCGCTCGACACCATCGGCTACTACCAGAAACTCGGCGACGCGAACAGCGGAGCGCAAGCCGTGCGCGATTGGAGCCGCCTGTTCCTCGTGCCCGGGATGGGTCATTGTGGCGGCGGCACGGCCGCGCTCGACCGCTTCGACATGCTCAGCGCGATCGTCGATTGGGTCGAGAAGGACAAGGCGCCGGACTCGGTCGTCGCGACGGGCGCGGCGTTCCCGAATCGCAGCCGGCCGCTGTGTCCGTACCCGCAACACGCGCACTACAAAGGCTCGGGCAACTCGGAAGACGCGGCCAGCTTCGAGTGCCGCTAGCGGCTATTGGGGCGGCGCCGTATTGATGGAAGCCGCCCACCAGTCCGCGTATTCCTCGTAACGGGGTAGATCGTCGACGCACGCCCAACGCGCCGCCGAGCCGCAGAAGATCCGCGCTTTTGGCATCTCGCCTGGATCGTCATCGAGGGAACCGGCCGGAACGACGTACGTTTGTCCGCTGCGGCTCGAGCGCGGCACCGGTGAGCCGCAGTGGCGGCAGAACCATTTCGCGAAGCTCAGCGCGGTCGGCAAATCGTAACGCGCAACCCACTCCTCGCCAGAGAGCCACCTGAATTGCGCGGGTAGCACGTAGATGTTCGAGGCGTGCGCGGCACCGGTCGACTTGCGGCAACGCGCACAGTGGCAGTGTGCGAACTTCGAGAACGGCGGCGTGATTTCGTAGGTCACCGTCCCGCACAAGCAGCCGCCGTGAACCTTCGAGATCGGTGCAACGTCTTCGCTCATGTACCCCCCAAAAAGGCGAAGGCTGGGCCGCGCAGGCGGACCAGCCCTCGTTTCGCGTCGCAAGAACCTAGATCGTATAGCCCTCGGCGCGGAATGGCAGCGTCCGTACGCGTTGGCCGCTCGCCGTGTAGATCGCGTTCGCGATCGCGGGTGCGGCCGGCGGGAACGCCGGCTCGCCGCAACCGGTCGGCGGGTAATCCGACTGGATGAAATGCACCTCGACTTCCGGAGCCTTGTCGATCCGGATGATCGGGTACTTGTCGAAGTTACCCTGCTCGACCTTGCCGCCCTCGAACGTGATCGCGAGTCCCATCGCCGTGCTGAGGCCGTCGATCACGGAACCCTGGCACTGATTCTCCGCGCCGCTCATGTTCACGACCGGACCGATGTCCGCGGCAACCCAGATCTTGTGGACCTTGATCTTCTTGCCCTCGACGCTCACGTCCGCGACTTCCGCGAAGTGGCCCGCGTGGCTGTAATGGAACGCGAGCCCGAGCGCGCGGCCCTTCGGCATCTCGCGGCCCCAGCCCGCCTTCTCCGTCACGAGCTTGATCACGCTCGCGGCCCGCCCCGTGTGCAGCGATCGCTGGTTGCCTTCGATCGAGTACCGCGGCTCGCCCATCACTTCGAGTAGAAATTCGCGGTAGTCGCGACCAGCCGCGACCGCGCACTCGTGCAGGAAGCTCTGCACGGCGAACGCGATCGTGTTCGAGCCGGGGGCGCGCCAAGGACCCGTCGGGATCTTCGACGTCATCATCGACTGCAGCATGCGATTGTTCGCGACCACCTGCGCCGGGAACTCCGTCGGCGCGAGGTTGCCCGCGCTCACGGGGCCCTTGCCGTCACGCGTGAACGTGATGAAGTGGTTCTGCCAGGCCGACAACTTGCCCGACTTGTCCACCGACGCCTTGAGCGAATGGAAGCCGCCCGGCCGGTAGTAGTCGAACGCCATGTCGTCCTCGCGCATCCACTGGACCTTCACCGGGATGCCGCCCGCCTGCTTCGACACCGCCGCGACCTCGCAGACGCTGTCATTGCCGAGGCGCCGGCCGAAGCCGCCGCCGCCGCGCAGCTGGTGCAAAGTCACCTTCTCCTTCGGTAGACCGAGCAGCGCCGCGACGCCGTCGACCGCGGCCTGCGGTGTCTGCGTCGGGGCCCAGATCTCGATGCTGTCGCCCTTGAACCAGGCCGTGCAGTTCTGCGGCTCGAGGTCCGCGTGCGACACGTAGTGGATCGTATACATCGCCTCGACCGTCTTGCCGGCCTTGAACGCGGCTTCGACGTCGCCGCCTTGGCCGAGCGTCTGGCCCGCAGGCCCGGCCGCGACCTTCTTCGCTTCGGCCATCGCGCCGGTCCAGCTGTCGTTCGACGCTTCGGTCTCGTCCCAGACGATCTTGAGCTGCTTCTTCGCCTGGAACGCGGCCCAGGTCGAATTCGCGGTGATCGCTACGCCCGACAACACGGCGGCCGCGGCCGGCGAGAAGTTGATCGGATCGCCTTGGTGGCCGACGATGAACGCGTCCTTCACGCCTGGCAGCTTCTTGATCTCGTCGAGGTTCGCGGACACGACTCGCGCGCCGATCTTCGTCGCCTTCGTGTACGACGCGTACACCATGCCCGGCACCTGTTGGTCGATGCCGAACAGCGGCTGGCCGGTAACGATCTTCTCGTTGTCGACGCCCGTGACGCGCGTGCCGAGCAAACGGTACTCGGAGCGCTTCTTCAGCGGCACCGATGCCGCGTCCGGCACCGGCAGTGTTGCGGCCATGGAAGCCAAGTCACCGTAGCTCGCGGTGCGATTGCTCGCGCGATGGAACGCGACGCTATTCGCCGTGGTGATCTCGGATTCCGGGACATTCCAAGTCTTGGCAGCCGCGGTGACGAGCATCGCGCGCGCAGTAGCGCCCGCGCGGCGCAGGTTATCCCAGTTCGTCGGCGTCGACGTCGATCCGCCCGCGACCTGCGGGCCGTAGAGCTTCGCGTCGATGACCGATTGCTCGACACGCACTTTCTGCCAATCGGCGTCGAGCTCCTCGGCGACGATCATCGGCAACGACGTCTTCACCCCCTGACCAACCTCGGGGTTCTTCGCGAACAACACGATCGTGCCGTCCGGCTTGATCTGCACGTACGGATTCGCGGAGAACGTCGCCGGGGCCGCTTGGGCGAGCGCCCTCTGCGCCGGCGTGCCGAGCGACAACGCAAGCACGAGGCCGCCGCCGGCGAGGCCGGTGACCTTGATGAAGGTGCGGCGGCTCAGCGTGGCGGCTTCCTCGAAGCGCTCTTGCTCGAGCTTCTGGAGGAACTCGGGCAGGTACGGATTCGGAATGAAACGCTCGTTCGTGCTCATGACGCACCTCCGGCCTTCGCGATCTTGTCCGCGGCATTGTGGATCGCTTTGCGGATGCGCGTGTACGTGCCGCAGCGGCAGATGTTCGCTTGCATGTCCGTGTCGATCTCGGCGTCCGTCGGCTTCGGAACGCGCGCGAGCAGCGCCGTGGCGCGCATGATCTGGCCCGCTTGGCAGTACCCGCATTGCGGCACGTCCTCTTCGACCCAGGCCTGCTGAACCGCGGTCAGCTTGCCGTCCTTCGCGATGCCTTCGATGGTCGTGATCTTCTGATCGGCGACGCTCTCGAGCGGCAGCTGGCAGGACTGAATCGGGAAGCCATTCAAATGAACCGTGCAGGCGCTGCACTGTCCGACGCCGCAGCCGTACTTCGTTCCGACCAATCCGAGAGTGTCGCGAAGCACCCAGAGCAGCGGTGTCTTCGGGTCGACGTCGTCGCCGACGTCGTGAACCTGACCATTGATGTTGAGCCGATACATTGCAGCCTCCTGAAGCGGTGCAAGGCGAATTTCGCGGCGGAATCGCCGGAAAACGAAGCAGAAAGTCTCGGCGAATTCCCCAAGGGGCGCAACCGGTAACATGCGGTTTTCGCTGTGCTTTTCCGGCTATAGCGGCGGGCGCGGCAGAGCTTCCTCGTTGCGACGGGAACGATCGTCCACCGCGGAGTCAGCAGCGGAATCAGACGCCCTCCGCGCGCCCCTGCTGGTACAATCGCTGCCAAGTTCCGGGGGGATAGCGCTCAAGGCCCGGTCCGCCCGGTGTCACGGGGCCGCACGAGCCGCGTAATGACGGCAACGCGACACCCGGTAACACCGAATTCACGGAGTGTTTCGAGAATCCAGGCCGTCGCCTGACGCCTGCTTAACATTTATATAGAGAGGAGACTGTCCGATGAGAACGATCAAACTCGCTCCCGCCCTGCTCACCGTCGCGTTCAGCGCACTGGCCGGCGTCGCCGTCGCGGCACCCGCGACCTACAACATCGATCCGAACCACACGTACCCGACTTTCGAAGCCGATCACATGGGCGGCATGTCGCTCTGGCGCGGCAAGATCAACTCGTCGAAGGGCACCGTCACGCTCGACAAGGCCGCGAGCACCGGCGCCGTCGACATCACGATGGACATGACGTCGATCGACTTCGGCAACGACGCGCTGAACAAGCACGCGAACACGCCGGATATCTTCGACACGGCGAAGTTTCCGACCGCGACCTACACGGGCAAGCTCGTGAAGTTCCAGAACGGCTCGCCGACCGAAGTGGAAGGCACGCTCACGCTGCACGGCGTCTCGAAGCCCGTGACGCTGAAGATCAATTCGTTCGCGTGCAAGGATCATCCGCAGCAGAAGAAAGAGTTCTGCGGCGCCGACGCGAGCGCGACGATCAACCGCGACGACTTCGGCGTGGACTTCGGCAAGGCGTTCGGCTTCAAGATGGGTGTGACCCTCAGGATCTCGGTCGAGGCGTTGATCGTTACCTGATCGACCCCTTCATCTGTCGACTACCGGAAGCCCGGGTGGCGTTGCCATCCGGGTTTCTTTTTTCCGGTACATTGCTGCAAAGCCCGGTACTAACTGCGAGTTTCGAATGGGACCAGCTACGCGACTCTTGATCGGGGCCAATGTGGCCGTTTTCGCGCTACAGAACGTGCTGGGCGACAGCCTCGTACTGAATTTCGCGTTGTGGCCGCTCGGCCGATTCCCGGTCTCCGATCTGCAAACCGAGGTCGGGTTCCACTTCTGGCAGCTCGTCACGTCCGCGTTCCTGCACGGCAATTTCACGCACCTGCTGCTCAACATGCTTGCGCTGTGGATGTTCGGCCGCGACGTCGAGACGATCCTCGGGACGCGCGGCTACCTGAGCCTCTACACGGCCGCGGTGCTATCCGGCTCGGTCGCGCAGCTGATCGTCGTAAGCATGAGCGAGGGGCCGATCTATCCCACGGTCGGTGCCTCCGGCGGCGTGTTCGGGATCCTGCTCGCGTTCGGCATGTTCTTCCCGCGCCGGACGGTGATGCCGCTGTTTCCGCCGATACCGATGCCCGCTTGGCTGTTCGTCCTCCTGTACGCGTTGATCGAGCTCGCGAACGGCGTTTTCGGAACGGTGCAAGGCGTGGCGCATTTCGCGCATCTCGGCGGCATGGTCGGAGCCTTCGCGGTGCTCCGGCTCGGCCGGCCCCGGGCACCCCGCCGGCAATAATTCGGTCACATCGCACCCGTAGTCTTCCGCCCTGGCATCGAACCCCAGGGAGAAGAAGACTCATGACGACTCGGCGCATTGTGTTGGCTGCTTTGACCGCGCTCGCCCTCACCGCGGGAGCCTCGGCCGCTCCTCCGGGGATCACGCTGATCGGCAAAGGCACGATTCCTGGCACCGCGCTCGACAAGTCCGGGCTCACCGGCAACATCTGCCAAGCGGGCACTCCTACGAACTGTATTCCGAAAGCGACTCTCGGCGGCTTCGGCTCCGCGCTCGCCTACTCGGGTCACGACAACGTATTCGTCGCCGCGCCGGATCGCGGCCCGTTCGACGGGCTCACTGACGTTCCCTACCTGAATCGCGTCCACTTTCTGCAGATCAAGACGAATGTCGGGGCTCCGTTTCCCAACATCCGGACGACCGTGCTCGACACGCGCCTTTTGAAAAACGAATTTGGCCAGACATTGGTCGGCGCGACAGGGGCGTTCAACCAAAACAATCCGCGCGCGACGCTGCGATTCGACCCCGAGGGCATTCGCATCGGCTTGCTCGGAACGCTACTGATCTCGGACGAGTACGGCCCGTATATCTACGAATTCAGCCCGCTCGGCCGCGTGCTGCGGCGCCTGGACGTCCCGTCTAAATTCGCGATCGACCATCCCAGCGCGGACCCGACTGCCGAGCTCACGGGGAACGTCTCGGGGCGCCAGGCGAACCGCGGCATGGAGGGCCTCGCGATCACGCCGAACGATCGGTTCCTGTTCGGACAGATGCAGAACGCGCTGATCCAGGACCATGGCCTCTCGGGAACGGATCGCGTTGGCCTGAACGGCCGGATCCTCAAGCTCGATCTCTTGACCGGTAAGACTCGCGAGTACGTCTACGTCGTCGACGCGATCAACCGCGGGCAAGGCGTCAGCGAGATTCTCGCGATCAACGATCACGAGTTCTTGGTCATCGAGCGCGACAATCGCTCCTGGCTGGCCGCCGCACCGCAGGCTCCAACTCGCAAGAACATCTACAAGATCGACGTCGACGGCGCGACCGACGTCTCCGCGATCGCGGAGCTCCCGGAAGGCGCGTTGCCGGCCCGTGTCGTGCCCGTCGCTAAGTCCCCGTTCATCAACCTGCTCGACACGACATTCGGCTTGCAGCTCCAAGACGGGAACGCGATCGCCGAGAAGATCGAAGGGCTAACTTGGGGTCCCGATCTACCGGACGGCCGTCACGTGCTCTACGTGATAAGCGACAACGATCTGACGCCGAGCGTCGCTACCCAGATCTTCGCGTTCGCGATCGATCCTTCGTTCGTCGATCTCGAGCCGCAGTTCCAGCCGTTACCGATCTATCCGCGCCGCCTGCTGCCGCGCGACTGAACGAACACGGGGCCCCAAGAGTCTTGCGGCGCATGGCCGCCGCAAGACCTTGGGCGCGGTGGTCTGCGCGTGCGGCAGCCCCGGCGCTAGGGCGCCCGTGCGCGTCGTTCGAGTTAGCGGCTGGCTACGTTCTACGGATTCGGACCCTGCGCGGTGCAGCGCTAAGACTTCCGTCTACTGCGCGATGAGCTCGTAGAATCCAGCCACGTTCAAGCGCACGACGATCGCCCGATCAGTGTCGTTCTTCAGATACCAGCCGTGGATCCCCGCGAACGGCGCCGTCAGCGCGCCGCTCTCGTTACCGCCGGACGCCTTCCGATAAAACATCAAATCCCCCGGTGCATCCCCAACACGTTCGGTGTGACCGTGAAACTCGGCGTACAGCAAGTGGGGGTTGGTCATCTCCTGCGCGTCCCAGGTGTAGACGATCGAATCCCCGGTGTTCATCGCGAGCTTGTATTCGAGCTCACCGAACGGCCCGACCGGTATATCGATCACGTCGCTGCGGTAGGCCTTGACCTGCTCACGGAACACACCGGGCGCAAGCGGGATTTCGTTCCAGGGGCTCGATCCTGCAGGCGGTGCGGCGCTCTGCTCGTCGAATGTTGCGCAGGCGCCGGCCATTGCCGCGACTACGAGTGCAAAACCTATCGCTCTCATTCCAAACCTCCTCGAATCGCAGACGTCAGGGCTGAAGCAAGTATGAGAACTTCACGAACAGCTGGCTCGCGTCGCGCGTGAGATCGTCCGTCCGCACGAGCTCCCGCATCTGCCCGCTCGAGTTCGGCGTATCGAGCTCGACGAGCTGGAAGTTGCTCTGGTTCTCGTTGTAGCCCACGTATAACGCCGACCACGGGTTCAGCACGTAGCGGAACAGCACGTCGAAGTTGACGTTGCGGTCGTGCGGGAGCCGCGTGAGCGCGGTCGGATCCGTTTCCTCGAGCTGCGCGATGAAGCGCACGGACATCTCCTTCGTGAACTGATAGTTCCAGCGGCTCCGAAGGATCCTGTTCTCGAAGATCTCACCGCCGCCGTTGCGGTCGTCGAGGTGGGTGAGCAGATAATTCGTGTCGATGCGCAACCGTTGGCTCGGCCGGAATCGAATCTCGGTCTCGAAGTACTTTCGATCCGCGAGCTCGGGCTCCACCCCAAGGGCGGGCACGAGATTGATCACCGTGCCGTCGTCGTACCGAATGTAGAACCCGGCCTTGGCGAACATCTCCGTGTAGAACTCCGAATACCAGCGCTGCTGCTTGTAGTCGCGCGCCGAGAGCAACCCCGGGAAATCGCGCGGGCGCAGGAGCTCCCGGATGTCGTTCACGCCGAAGCTCAGGTTGCTGTCGCCGGACCACGCCATCAGCAGCGCCGGCGAGAGCTCGGCATAGATTCGCTGGCCCGACTGATCGTCCTGGTGCGCGTAAAAGAGCCGCGGGCCGATCCGATCGAGCCGAGCGCCTTCGGGCTGCCAGAACCGGTACTCGACGCTGCCGTGCAGGCCTCTGCTGTCCGGCTGGTAGTTGCGGCCAAGGATGCCGAGCTGCGCCACGAACCCTTCGCTCTGCTGCGTCCAGTGCGCGTGCACCAGGGCGTGACGGCCGTTGCGGTCGAACCGCCAATTGGTCTGCCGTCCGGAGAACGTCGCGCCGTTCGTGGTGCGCGTGTCCGTGTTCACCATTAGGAGCTCGGTGCTCCAGTTGTCGGTGAGCTTCACCCGGCTGTCGATCGCGCCGACCCGGTTGAAAGTGTCGCCGAACTCGCGTTCCGTATAGAGGGCGCCCGCACGCGACTGGTCGCCGAAGTCGCGAAACACGCGCAACACACCGATCTCCGCGGCGTCGCCGCGCAGCGGATTGCTCGGAGGAAGCAGCCGGCCCGGCGCCTCATCGTCGATCAGCATGGTCCCGACGCCCCAAGGCCCCTGCCGTCCCGTGAACTTGAGCCCGAGCTCGGGGTCGATGATGCGCCGCGTGAACACCAGCGGCGTCTCGGTGGTGAAATAGTCCGCGTTCTCGAGGAAGAACGGCCGGCGCTCAGGAAACTGCACCTCGAAGCGCTGGTTGACCGTGACTTGCGGCTGATCCGATTCGACTTGGCTGAAGTCGGGATTGTAGGTGAGGTCGAGCACGAAGCTGTCGTGCAGCACGAATTTCGCGTCGAGGCCCACGTCGTCCTCGGTTTCGCGCTCGAACTCCGGCCCGTTGGGCAACGCGGCGTCGAGCACGTCGAAGCTGCGCACGAACGCGAACGGGATCAGCTGCATGTTGCGGCCTGGCGAGACGTCGCGCACACCTGCCAGAGTCGCGGCCTGGTTTAGCCGTCCGTCCACGGTCTGTGAGTACGCGGGCCAGAACGATTCTTCACTGAGGCGCGGTATCCAGCGCTCGAACTGGATCCGCCACGTCTGCTCGCCGTTCTCGGGAAAGCGCATCGCGCGGAACGGAATCGTCATCTTGACGACGTAGCCGCCGTCGGTGCGCTGCGCGTCGGTAAACCACACCGCCTCGAAGGACGTATCGAAGCTCGCCCCCTTGCTTACCTCCGACCAGCGGGCGTCCCATTGCACGCCCACGGGGCTCGAACGGAAACCGTAGCCCGTCCGCTGATCGTTGAACGTGTCGATCAGGAGTCCGACGCGATCGTCGTAGTCGATGTTCTCCCGCGGCGCAAGGTTCGCGCGCACGTTCTCCGGCTCGGTGTCGAACGCCACGAACACCGCATACAGATTGCTCGAGTCGTAGCCGAGATAGACGTCCGTGCGCTGCAGCGACGCCGCACCGTCCTGAGGCGAGCGCTGCGTGAATCCCGAGACGACCGCATAGCGCGCGCGCACCGTGTCGGACGGTTGCATGCTGCTGAAATCGCCGAGCTCGGGCGGCGCCGCGATAACGGGGATGTCGAGGTTCTGTGCGTTCGCGGCCGCAGCGACCCAGAGCAGCGCGATCGACGCAATCGAGCGGTTCATCGTGCGGCCGGGGGATGCTCGAGGCGGCCTGACCGGGGCCCGGTCGTGGCGCTAAGAGGGGCGGAATCGATCCGGCCGCCGCTCACGCGGCGGCCGGATTACGAGGTTGACGTTTAGATCGAGAGGCAGCCGGTGCTCACACCGATCGACTCGACGTGGGCGCCGAACTTGTCCGCCATCGCGACCAACAGGTTCGACGTCGGCTCGTCCTTCGCAGCGACGATGTGCCGATTGCCCTCGAGGCGGCCATTGGCGCGGCCGAGCAGCGCGGCCGGCACGTTGTGCCGGTCGTGCAGCAAGCCGTTGCTCATGCCGGCACCGAAGTAAATGATCGAGGAGTCGAGCAGCGTGCCATCGCCGTCCTTCGTCGCCTTCAGCTTATCGGCGAACTCCGCCAACTTCACCATGTGATACGCGCCGATTCTCGCGTACTGATCGAGACTCTCCGGCGTGTTCTTGTGGTGCGAAGTCGAATGGTGCGGCTCTTTGACGCCCACGTGCGCGTAGCTTCGGCCGCTGGCCTCGTGGCCGAGCATGAAGCTGAACACGCGTGTGATGTCGCCCTGGAACGCGAGATGCAGGAGGTCGTACGTGACCGTCATGTGCTGGTCGAAATCCTCCGGGATTCCGATGGGTGCGCCAGTCGCGGTCGCGATGGCACTTGAGCGAGCTTCCATCTTCTGCAGCTGCTCTTCGACCCGACGAATGTTCGTAAGGTATTCGTCGAGGAGCGCGTTGTCGCCCGCACCGATCGCGTGCTGTAGACGCTTCGTCTCGCCGAGCACTGAGTCCAGCATGCTCTGCTTCGCATGGAGACGGGCTAGCCGCTGCTCCGGAGTGCCCGGGTCGCCGAACATGCGCTCGAACGTCACCTGCGGGTTCACGGACACCGGCAGCGGGCTGTCGTCGTCGTACCAAGCCATCGTGTTGAAGAACAAGCACGGATAGCCGTCGCAAGCGCCGGCCGAGGTGCCCATGTCTTCCGTGCCGAGCTCGAGAGAGCGCAGCGGCGTGTCTCCGGCAATCGCATCCGCGATGTGCTGATCGATCGACTTCTTCGACTCGATGAGATTGAACTCGCCGTTCTTGCTGAGCGGGCCGGTACCGTTCAAGAACGCCGCGCTGGCGCCCATGTGGATGCCGCCCATGTTCTTCTGACCTTCCGGCGCCTTCATCTGGCTGACCGTGGTCAGATAGCTACGATGCGGCTCGAGCGGCTTCATGATCTTGTTGAACTCGAAGTTCTTGCCGGCCTTCTCGGGATGCCACATTCCGGGGTAGACGCCGTTCGGCATGTAGATGGCTCCGAAGCGGAACCGTTGCCCTGCGGCCGTGAGCGACTGTGCAGTCGCCGCGGGAATCATCGCATCGAGCAGCGGGAGCGCTATTGCCGTGCCGAATGCACCTCGCAAGAACGTCCGACGATCTAAGTGCTTCTTCGTAACGAACATGCCTTACTCCCTCACTTGTGCGACGGTTGCCGAACCGGATGCAGAACCGTTCGTGCGCATCTGGAACGGGTAGCTATCGACGATACCCAATACTATAGACCTTAGATTGTAGTCGTGCTCGGCCGCGTTTCTCACGATCGAACGCACGACCGGCATATCGGCGGGCTCCAGGCCGCGGCCGAGCGCGAAAATCAGCATCTTCTCGGTCACGGTGCCGGCGAACAGCTCGGGCTTGGCCAGCAGGGCTGCCCGCAACGCGACGGGCCCGTCGACGGGCGTGCCGTTGGCCAGCACTCCGGCCGAGTCGATATCCAGCCCCTCTCGGGTCTTGTCGCGCCAGCTGCCGTCGGCATCGAAGTTCTCGAGCGCGAAGCCGACCGGATCGATGTTGTTATGACAAGAGGCGCAGTTGGGGTCGGCGCGGTGCCGTTCGAGCTGCTCGCGGACGGTCGAAGGCCGATCCTTCGGCGCGCTGACCTCGAGGGCCGGCACGTCGGCCGGAGGAGACGGCGGCGGGTTGTTCCAGAACTCCGTGACGATGAACTTGCCGCGAATGATCGGCGACGTTCGGCTCGCGGCCGAGGTCAGCGCGAGGATGCTGCCGTGACCGAACAGGCCCCAGCGATTCGGGTCCTTGACCTCGACGCGGCGGAACCGGTCGCCGTAGACGCCGGGGATCCCGTAGTGGCGCGCCAGGCGCTCGTTCGCGAACGTGTAATTCGCGGTCATGAGCTCTTGCACCGGGCGCCCCTCGCGCAGCACGTTCGCGAACAGCATCTCGGTCTCGCGCCGGAAGGCCTTTCGCAGGTTGTCGTCGAAATCGGGGTAGATCAGGAAGTCCGGCTTGACGCGGGTCTCGAGATTGCGGAGCTGCAGCCATTGGCCGACGAAGTTCTCGACGAACGCCTGCGAGCGCGAATCCGCGAGCAGCCGCTCGACTTGCGCTTCGAGCACCTTCGGCTCGCGCAGCCGACCCTGCTCCGCGAGGCCGAGCAGCTCTTCGTCGGGAATGCTCGACCAGAGGAAGAAGGACAGCCGCGATGCGAGCTCGACGTCGCTGATGCGGTAGTTGGACCCTGCCGGGACATCGGGCGAGTTGCTCTCGACCCTGAACAGGAACCAAGGGCTCACGAGCGTGCGAGCGACGGCGGCGCGAATTCCGGCGTCGAAATCGCCGCCCTCGGTCCGAGCCTCGTTATAGAACGCGAGCGACGCTTCGATATCCTCGGCGTTCACGGGGCGTCGGAAGGCGCGTCGCGCGAGCTTGGACAAGATCTCCGTAGCGCACGCCGGCTCTTCGGCCGCGCTGGCCGGACGGCAAACGAAGATCCGTTCGCGGGTCGCCATCTCGCTTACGCCGGTGACGTTCTCGGGACCTTCGACGACGACGTTCTCGAGCCGCGGCATCCCGGACGGGTTGTGGATCTCCATCGTGGCCCGGAGCCCGGGCTCCCACGAGTTTTGCTCGACGCTGGTCCGCTCCTTCCAAGTGAAGACCAGCTCGTGCGGGCCGGCTGTGATCGCGATGGGCGGCGAGGTCAGTCTTTCGTCGATCGCGAACTGCGCCACGTTGATGCCCTGGGCGACGCTGAGCTCGTGATCCTCCTTGCCGCCGATCTCGCTCGAGAACACGGTCTGACCATCGACCAGCACCAAGAACTCGTGCGGGCGATCGTGCCCTTCGACGCCGAACAGGCCTTCCTCGACGCCGCGGACGAGCCGGCCGGAGAGCACGTACTCGCCGTCAGCGGGGAATATGTGTCGGACCTTCGTGCCGCCGCGGGTGCCGAGCGGCAGCCCTTCCAGATGTTGGTTCTGCGTGAGCTCGAACGGGATCCGATAGGACGTCGCCGTCTCGACGGCGTCCGGGTTGCCGATTGCCATGTCCGCGACGCGCAGGGCGACGGTCAGATAGCGTTCGAGCAGGAACGGCGAAGTCGTCAGGACCTCGGCGATGTTGTCGAAGCCGAAGTCGCCGCCATCGCTCGGCAAGAGATCCGCGAGATCCGCGTCGACTCCGAGCAGGTCGCGCATGGTGTTCGCGTACTCGGCACGATTCAGCCGGTGCACGGTCGTGGCGCCCGCGTAAGGCTTGGCCGCAGCTGCGGCGTCCAACGTACCCTCGAGTGCCGCGAGGAAGCGTTCGCGCATCGCGGGATCGGGTTGCGGTTGGTCGCGCGGCGGCATGGCCCCGATCGCGAGCTTGTGGACCACCTTTTCCCAAATGGCGGGGTCGGCGTGGACGTTGTCGGAATGCCGCCGCTCGAACGACAAATCGGCCGTGAGCTCCGCGTCGTTGTGACACTCCCCGCAGTAGCGGCCGAGCATGGCCCACTGGTCATCGAGCTGCGCTTGAGGCGATGGGCGCGTGCCCAGGTAGGCTGCGACTCCCGCAGCCGCGGCGACACCTATACCCGCGACATAGACCCAGGTTCTCACTTCGCCGAGCCCCCTGCGTTGCTGGCCTGAGCGCCGCCCTTCATGAGCTCGCGCAGCACCGCCGCGACCTCAGCGGGTTGTGCGGGCTGGTCGAACGTCGCCTGAGCGCCGGCGGTAATGGGCGGCGGCCGCGGCGGTTGACCCTCCACGACCTGAAGTGCGGTCTTGCCGCTGCCGTCCTTCAGATTCAAATTGGCCCCACCCGCGGCGAGCGCGCGGACGATCTCCGGCTTACCGTCGAACGCGGCCCAGTGCAGAGCGGAGTCGCCCGCCGGCGTCACCGCATCGGGATTCGCGCCGGCTTCGAGGAGCAGCTTCACGGCCTCGACCGGCTCACGATTCGAGACCTCACGGAACGGAGGCTTCATACCCTCGCGGATGTCGCCGGGGCCGCCGGCCATGCCGACGCCCTTGCCGCCGTTCATCGCGACCATGAGCGGCGTCTTGCCGATGTTGCCGCCTCCGGGCGGGCCCGCACGGCCATCGCCGGACTCGGTGGCTTTCGGCACCCACTCGAGATCGGCACCGTGCGCGATCATGAGCTTCATCGCCTCGACGTCGGCGGCGACGGCGGCCCGATAGAACGGCGTGCCGCTGCCCTTGGTGTCGCAGCACATCGACGCCGAATGGAGCTGACCGCCGAACGCCTTGTTCGGGTCCGCGCCCGCATCGAGCAGCAACTTGATCAGATCGAGGGACGTGAGCTTGTTCGGGTGGTCGGAGCGAAGCCTCGTGCCGTCCTTCGCTCGCCAATCGGTCGTCGCATCGTGCATCTCGACCGCCTGATAGAGCGAGTCGTCGTTCTTCGGATTGGCGCCGAGCTCGAGCAGCTTACCTGCCATATCGAAGCGGTCATTGATGATCGCCAGCATCATCGCCGTCGCGCCGTCACCGTTGGTCAGATTGATGTCGGCCTTGCCGTCGAGCAAACGGCGCACGATCGGCTCGTTGCCATCGCGCACTGCCCACATGAGCGCCGTGAATCCGCCGCTCGGGAAGTCCGTTCGGGTGCTGCGTTTGGTCAGCTCCGAAAGGCGCGCTTTGAGGTTGGGATCCGCGCCGCCGTTGAGCAGCGCGTCGACGACGTCGAGGTGGCCTTCGGCCGTGGCCCACATCAGAGCCGTCTGATCCTGCAGCGACTCTACGGCGTTCGGGTCGGCGCCGTGCTCGAGGAGCAGCTTGACGGATTCGACGCTACCGGCGCGGGCGGCGGCCATGAGCGGGGTCTCTCCGTCGCGCGTCGCCTTGGCAAAGTCGGCGCCGCCCTTTAGCAGGATCGCGATCGTCGCGGCGTCGCCGTAACGGCTCGCCTGCAGCAGCGGGGTTACTCCGAAATGGTTCGCGGCGTTCGCGTCGGCGCCGGCGTCGAGCAATAGTGAGATCAGCTCGGGAGAGGATTGGTACGCGGCCCAGAGCAGCGCCGACGTGCCGTCGGCCTCGGGTGCGTTGACGTCGGAACCCCCTGCGATGAGCTTGCGCACCGCGGCGACGTCGGCGTCACGCGCGGCAGTTGCGACGGTCGCGGAGGCGGTCTGGCTAGCAGTTGCGGCGATTATTGTCAAAACCGCGGCCGCCCATCTCCCTTCGAAAGCGAGACGACCGAGCCCTTGCAACGTACCTTCGCGCATTCTGCTACTCCCCCCGGAGGTCAAAAACGGCTGTCGATGGGCAAAATCCACGCTTTCCGGTCGAGCGGGACCCATGCGTAAAGATACGCGCTTGGGGCCTGGGACTTCCAGACTGGGAACACATAATTTTCCTCAGGAATCAGGGTACTGACACCAACTGTGACCGCCGCACGATGCCGGCAGCACGCGCAAGCCTATGCTGCCTCCCGTTTTCCGCCCGATTTCCTCATGAAGGACCCCCGCATGCCGATGAAAATTGGACGCTCAGCAATCGCTCTCGCGCTCGGGACGATCGCGTTTTCTGGCGCCGCGGAGAACATTATTGCGCCGAAAGTCACTTATTTTGAGGAAGCGAAAATCACCGTGAACGACCGCGCCCACGCCGACGGTTACCTGCGCGTGCGGATCACGCCCGAAAAGGGCGCCGCCCTCGAGGCGACGATCGCCACCCAGAAGCACATGAGCGAGAACGACATCGCGAAGACGCTCGCCGAGGCGCTCGGAAAAGCAGCTGCACCGAACTACGAAGTGGACCGGGACGCGGGCGAGCACGTGAAGATCAGGAAGGCGAAACGCGAGACCCCGAACTTCTCGGTGGAGGTCAGTTTCACCTCGCCGGGGTTCTCGATCATTCTCGACAACTGACCGCCCCCGCCGCACTTCGCTTGCGGCACCTTTGCGCCTATACTACGCGCCCTCTGCAGGCCGAGCGCACGGACGCCGCGGCCCGCAGAACCCCCACAACAGACTGGAAACGCACCGTGATTTCGGCAGCGAACGTCACTGTACAGTTCGGCGAGAAACCTCTATTCGAGGACGTTTCCGTCAAGTTCGGAAACGGCCATCGCTACGGGCTGATCGGCGCGAACGGCTCGGGCAAGACCACCTTCATGAAGGTGCTCGGCGGCGAGCTCGAGCCGACGCACGGCAACGTCTCGGTCCAAGCCCATGCGCGCGTCGGCAAGCTGCGCCAGGACCAATTCGCGTTCGAAGAATTCTCCGTGATCCACACGGTGATCATGGGTCACGAGCGGCTGTGGCAGGTGTACCAAGAGCGCGACCGCCTCTACTCCCAGCCGTCGATGAGCGAAGCAGGAAGGCCTGCGTGCGTCCGAGCTCGAGAACGAGTTCGCGCAGCTCGACGGCTACACGGCCGAGTCCGCCGCCGGCGAGCTGCTGCTCGCGGTCGGGATCCCCGAGGAGCAGCACCACGGCCCGATGAGCGCGGTCGCGCCGGGCTGGAAGCTCCGCGTGCTGCTCGCGCAGGCGCTGTTCGCGAACCCGGACATCATGCTGCTCGACGAGCCGACCAACAACCTCGACATCGACACGATCCGCTGGCTCGAGGGCGTGCTGAACGAGCGCAAGTGCACGATGATCATCATCTCGCACGATCGGCACTTCCTTAACACCGTCTGCACGCACATGGCCGACCTCGACTACCGCGAGCTGCGTGTGTTCCCGGGCAACTACGACGAGTACATGACCGCGGCGACGCAGGCGCGCGAGCGCTTGTACTCCGAGAACGCGAAGAAGAAAGCGCAGATCGCGGACCTCCAGGCGTTCGTGAGCCGCTTCTCCGCGAACGCGTCGAAGTCGCGGCAAGCCACGTCGCGCGCGCGCCAGATCGAGAAGATCGTGCTCGAGGAGGTGAAGCCCTCGAGCCGCATGAATCCGTACATCCGCTTCGAGCAGGACAAGAAGCTCCACCGCCTCGCGGTGAGCACCGACAAGCTCAGCAAGAGCTACGGCGACACCAAAGTGTTCCGCGACGTGAGCATCAACATCGAGGCCGGCCAGCGCGTCGCAGTGGTCGGCACGAACGGCATCGGCAAGACCACGCTGCTGCGCAGCATCATGGGCGAGCTCGAGGTGAATCACGGCACGGTGAAATGGGCCGAGAACGCCGAGGTCGCGTACATGCCGCAGGATCACGCGGACGCGTTCGAGCAGCCGGTCACCGTGTTCGATTGGATGCGCGCGCGCGGCAAGCCGCGCGACGACGATCAGGCGATCCGCGCGACGCTCGGGCGGCTGCTATTCAGCCGCGACGAGATGCAAAAGACCGTCGAGAAGCTCTCGGGCGGCGAACGCGGCCGGATGCTGTTCGGCGAGATCATGCTCAAGCGCCCGAACATCATCATCATGGACGAGCCGACCAACCACCTCGACATGGAGTCGATCGAGTCGCTGAACCTGGCGCTCGAGAACTACCCCGGCACGGTGATCTTCGTGAGCCATGACCGCGAGTTCGTGTCGTCGCTCGCGACGCGCATCATCGAGCTCACGCCGAAAGGCCTGATCGACTTCACCGGCGCGTACGACGAGTACCTACGCAGCCGCGGAATCGCGATCGACTACCAACGCGCCGCGAGCCAGTAGTCCGCCGCAGCTTCAGGCGCGCGCCGCGCGCTCCCGCTCGACGAGCACGCGCCGCAGGATCTTGCCGGACGCGGATTTCGGAATGGCGTCGATGAACTCGACGTAGCGGATCCGCTTGTAGTGCGCGACTTCCGCATGCACGAACGCGATCACCTCGTCCGCCGTGATCGCGCCTCGCGCTACGATGAGCGCTTTCGGCACCTCGCCCGCATCGGCGTCCGGCACGGGGATCACGGCGACGTCCGCGACTCGCGGGTGCTTCAGCAGCAGCGCCTCGAGCTCGGCCGGCGCCACCTGAAAGCCCTTCACCTTGATGAGCTCCTTCAACCGATCCACGACCGAGAGATGCCCACCAGCGTCGACGACGCCGATGTCGCCCGTGTGCAGCCAACCATCCGCGTCGACGGTCTTAGCCGTCGCCTCGGGATTGTTGAGGTAGCCTTTCATCACCTGCGGACCGCGCGCCCACACCTCGCCCGGCTCGCCCGCACCGAGGTCGTGGCCCGTCTCCGGATCGACGACGCGGCATTCGGTGTTCGGTAGCAGCCGGCCGGTTTTCCCGGCGACCTCGTAGCCCGGCCCCGTGTAGTGCGTGGCGGGGCTCGCTTCCGTCATCCCGTAGCCTTGCCGGACGGTCACTCCAAGCCGTTCGTAAACGGCGGCCGTCAGCTCCGCTCCGAGCGGCGCCGCGCCCGAGAAGAGGCACTTGAGCGCGCTCAGGTCGTAGTTGTCGACGGCCGGGTGCTTGGCGAGCGCGACTGCCACCGGCGGCACGATGTGCGCGACCTCGACGCGCCAGTCCTGCAGCACCTTCAGGAACGGCTCGAGCTCGAAACGCGGCAGCGTGACGATCGTCGCGCCGCGCATCAGACGCGAGATTCATGATCACGACCATGCCGTAGATGTGAAAGAACGGCAGCACGCCGACGATCGCGCGCCACTCAGTGCTCTCGACCGCGTCGATCTGCACGAGGTTCGCGATGAGGTTGCGATGCGTGAGCATCACGCCCTTCGGGAGGCCCGTGGTTCCGGACGAGTACGGCAACACCACGACGTCCTGCGCCGGATCGATCGCGACGGCGGGCGGATCGGCGTCGCGCGCGATCGACGCGAGCGAGCGCGCACCGGGCGCGTCGTCCATCGTGATGAGCTCGACCGGAAGGCGCGCTTCGTCGATCGCGGCGCGCACCTTGTCCGCGAGCGCAGGCGGTGGTGATGGCGAGCATCGCGCCCGCGTCGAACAGCTGATGCGCGATCTCGTGACTCGTGTTCGCGGGATTGGCTGGCGTGACGATCGCGCCGAGAGTTGCAACGGCGTGGAAGACGACGGCGAACTCGGGCGAGTTCGGCGACGTGAGCAGCACGACGTCACCTTTACGAACTCCGAGCGCCGCCAAGCCGGCGGCGACGCGCCTCACTTGTTCGAGAAGATCGCCGTACGTGAGCGCACGGCCCGTCGCACCGTCGACGAGCGCCGCCTCGTAGAGGTGATTCCTTGCGCTGCGGAAGACGACCTCGGTGAGCGTCCCCGCGGGCAGGACGACGTCCGGGTAAGGGCTGCGGAACACGTCGGCGGAGCCTACGCCGATCGCGACTCCTTTAATACTGGCGACGCATGCTGCGGACGCGAGGATCCACCACCGCGCGGCCGCCGCGACGGCACCTATCCGTGTCTCTCGCCCAGCGCGGCGAAACACCGTCAAGTCGTAACCGATCCAGCCCCGCGTAAGACACTCCTGCAGCGCGCTGCCGCCGACGAGGTGGCCGAACCGCGTGCGGCTCCAAAGGCAGCCACCCGAAGAGAGCGAGGAACACGTTCACCGCACGATCCCGCGGACGATGAAGCTCGAGGTATCGCGACAGGTCGACGGTGGTCTCGTGCGCGAACCCCGCCGAGCCGGCGAGCGATCGCAGCTCGTCCGCGTCGAGCAGCGAATTGATGTGCCAGCCGCGGCAAAAGCGCTCGATCGCGGCCGCGGCACGCGGGTCGTTCGTCGGCCTTTTGAAATCGTCGCAAATCACGAGCGCTCCTCCGGGACGGACGAGCTCGCGGCACTGGGCGAAGAAGTCTGTCGCCGACGGCGAATGGACGAACGACTCGATGGCGAGCGCGACGTCCGCCGCCGCCGTGGGAGGAAGCCGGCAATAGTCGCCCGCGAAGAAAACAACACGATCCGCCAATCCCGCCTCGCGCGCCCGCCGCGCCGCGAGGTCGGCCTGCACCGTGCTCACCGTGATGCCAGTGCCGCGCATCGGGATTTTTTCCGCGAGATAGCACAGGCTCGCCCCGACGCCACAGCCGAGATCGACGACGTGCGGCGTCTCGCCGGCGCCGCTCAGAGCAGCAACGACTTCGGCCACTCGATCGTCGACGTAGTGAAACGCGTCGCGCCGGTCGCGCGTGCCCGGTCCCCAGACCGCGCGACGGATCGCGCCTTCGCTGCCGCCCTGCCCCAACGCCACGAACGACGGCGTGCTCCGGTCGTAGTAGCGCGCGACGTCCGCCGCGCTGAACCGCGACGCGTTCACGCGACCACCGTCTCGAGGCGCGCGTAGACGTCGCCCGCGCGACTCTGCGCGTACGGCGTTTCGAGAGCGGCGAGCACGTCGTCCGGGCCGAGCCACTGCTCGGAGATCAGCCGATACGATTCGCCGACCGACACGTTGTAACGATACGCGCCGAGCTCGCCGACGCGCTGGACGCAAGCGCGCGCTTCCGGCAGCGCGGTCGGCAGATACTCGAACGACAGAGCTGCGAGCGGCCGGCTGAGACCGCTCAGCACGCGCAGCTCCGATCCCTCGACGTCCATCTTCACGAACGCCGGGACGCCGAAGCGCTCGATGAGCGTGTCGAGCGTCGCGCTCTCGATCTCGATTTGCCGATTCCACTCGACGCCTGCGAAACCCGGCTCGCGGCTGCGAATCTCGCGCCATGGATCGTCGAGCGTGGTGACGGTTGGCGTGCGCTCGCTCACGGCGAGCGTGATATGCCCGTCCTGCTCGCTCGCAGCCAATTGCAGCACCTGCACCCGCGGCGCACGCGAGAACAGCAGACGGAGCAGACGCGCAAAGTCGGGCTGCGGCTCGAGTGCCACCACGCGGCAGCCGAGAGACGCAAAGGCGCGCGTCCGATTGCCGGCATGCGCACCGACGTCGAAGACGAGATCGCCGGCGGACACGAACTGACCGTACAGGCGGCGCAGGCGGCGCTGCCGCAGTGGAATTCCGTGATAAATCGCGAGCGAGCGCGCGAGCCCGACGGCACGATCCAATCGGCTCATATGATGCAGTCGCGGTTGGGTGTCGTCACGGCGCTGAGCTCGCCGGCAACCAAGCCGCGACGTCGTGGTGGCCGACGACGACCGACGAGCGGCCCGCCGCGAGATGCGCGGAGCGCCGCTCTCGCCAGGACGCGATCGAGCTCGCGAGCGCGGGCTGAAGCTCGAGCGCGGCCTCCGCCCAACCCTCCATCAACTGTCGCTGCAGCTCCACATCGTTCGCGCCGAGATTCCAGTTCGTCTCCTCGCGCCGCGTCCGGTACCCGGCTTCCGCGAACGCGCGCATGGCGATGCGATCCGCGTCGGGGCCGGCGGCCGGCCCACCCAAGCCTTTGTCTTGCAGCTGATGGCGGTTCAGCGCGTCGCGCAGCACGTCGTCCTCGGGCTCGGCGGGAGAGCAGGACGAGCGGCCGTCGTAGTTGAGCGCGAACAACGCGGCGGCGTGCTCCGCGCTGCAGCGCTGCGCGAGCATACGCAGCCACGGCTCCGCGACGAGGTCGAGCAGCGCGGACGCGGTCACCAGGTGTCGGCCCGAGAAGATTTCGGGAGGAAGCGTATTCAAGTTCACTTGCCGCACGGACACGCGGCACTCGAGCCGCTCGCCGCGGATCGTGAGCCCGCCGGATTGCTCCTCGACGACGTAGCCGCGTGCGGCGGCCCAGCCAGAGGTACGCTCGTGGAGCCGCTCGAGCAAACGAGTGTCGACGTCGGTCACGAGCCAGTGCTGCCGGGCGGGTAACCGCTCTACGAGATAGCGGAGATTGGCGCCGGTGCCCGTGGCGAGATCGAGTACCCGCACGGGATCGTGCGCCGCCACTGCGTCGGCAATCCCAAGAGTCAGCGGAAGCGAGCGCGCGGCGGCGTCGGCAGGCTCGCGTAGTGCGAGCCAATCGGAAAGAGGAACGGTCATCCGTGGGTGATCTGGCTCAAGACGGAATCCATTCTACCGATCGCCTGCTCCCATGTCGGTAAACGGTCGCGTACCCGCCGAGCGCCCGCCGCAAGGCGCGCGCGCAGCTCGCCGTCGTCGAGCACGCGCGCAAGCGCCGCCGACAACGCATCCGCGTCGCCGGCCGGCACGACGATCCCCGCGTCGTCGCCGACGAGCTCCGCGATCGCGCCAGTCTTCGTGCCGATGACCGGCAGGCCGCGCGCAAGCGCCTCAGCCACGGCCATGCCGTACGTTTCCCTAAGAGTCGCCGTCACGAAGACGTCTGCGCCGTCGTAAGCGCTCGCCACACCGGCGGCGTCCGCCTCGCCGGCGAGCGTGACGCGCTGCTCGAGGTCGAGGTGCTGTAACGAAGCTCGCAGGGACGTCGCGGTCGCCGGATCGCGCTCCGCGCTGCCCACGCAGCACAGGTGCCACGCTTGCGCGCGGAGCGGCGCGAGCGCGCGGAACAGGATCTCGTGACCCTTGCCGCGATTGAGCGTCGCGACGGAAAGCAACTGCACGGCCGCGGCGCTCGAGCCGCGCGCAAGAGGCACTGCGTCGGTGCCCGGCTCGATCACCACGATCTTGGTTCGCGGCACGCCGTGCGGCTCCAACAGTCTGACGGTTGCGCCGCCCGTAACGATGACGAGCCGCGCCGCCGCGAGCGCACGGCGCTCGTCGGCGAGCACTCGCGCGGCGGTGCTCGAGTCGAGCCCGACGTCGGCGGCGAGCGGCAGATGCACGAGCCCCACGATCGTCAGACGCGAGCTCTCGCGCTCCACGACTTCCGGCAGCGCGCCGAGAGCGAGGCTGTCCACGACCACGATCGCATCGTTTTCGAAGGAGGCCAGAACGCGGCGCGCAACAGCGATCGCCGCCGCGGACGGAAACGGAAAGTCGCCGTCGAGCTCGCGGAGCTCGACGCTCCAACCCCGATCGCGCAGACCGTCCACCATGCGGCGATCGTAGAGATAGCCGCCCGTGCGCAGGTCGATGCGCCCGGGGACGAGAAAGCCGATGGAGCCCCGCGTGATCACGCGTCTTCGGACCGCATACAATGGCAACGGTACCTCATCGTTGCACATCGTGGCCAAACGCAGATACGGCCTTCTCGTTCGAGTACTCGCGGTCCATGCTCTCGGCGCGCTCGCGCTGCTCGCACTCGCCCGCACGGTGCACGCCGCATTCGACCTCGGCCCGTGGTATCTCGCGAAGGTGGCCGTGCTGTATGTGCTCGGCACGGTCCTCTGCGTCGGACTCGTGGAGGCTCACCACCCCTTCCCGCGCTATGGACCCGCGAATCTCGTGACGTTGATTCGCGGCTTGCTCGTCGCGCTCATCGCGGGACTCATCGGCGAAGTGCCGACGCCCGAACCGGCGCTGTTCGCGGCGCTGCTCGCCGCGACGATTGCGTTCCTCGACGGCCTCGACGGCCGGCTCGCGCGAACGAGCGGCTTGAGCAGCTCGTTCGGCGCGCGTTTCGACATGGAGACGGATTCGGCGCTCGTGCTCGCGATGTCGATACTCGCTTGGCAGCACGGCAAAGCCGGCGCCTGGGTTCTCGCCATCGGGCTCATGCGTTATGCGTTCGCGGCCGCCGGTAAGGCGCTGCCTTGGCTGACCGGCCCGCTCACTCCAACGATGCGCGGCAAGACCGTGGCCGTAGTGCAGATGGGCGTTCTGAGCTTCGCGCTCGCACCGTTCGTGCCCGTTCCGTTGAGCACGGCGGCAGCCGCGATCTCGTTAGCGATGTTGGTCTGGTCGTTCGCCATCGACATCGGCCGGCTCTGGCGACAACGCGTCCGTGCGTGAGGGCAACGAAAAGGGAGTCAAGCCGCAGCGAGACCATGCCCGCCGACCGGTTGCGTCTCGAAACGTTCACCGAAACCCGCGATCAACGGCCTGCCCTTCGCCATCGCCTGCTGCACGGAGGGGAGTGAGAGGGACGCTTGGTGATTGGCGCTGCTCTCCCAAGCTTCCGTGACCCAAAGCGCTTCGGAGTCTGCAGGATCCTTCGCGACGATGTAGCTCAGGCAGCCCGGCATGGCCGCCGTGCCCTCGATCAGAACTGCGATCAGAGCGTCCCGCTGCCCTGCTTTTGTCTTCATCTTCGTAATCAGGCCGTACATATCCTTCTCTCCGTAATTGCTGCAACCGGTTGCTCGCCTCCGCTGGTGTTTCAAATGCCGCGGTTCACTGCGTGCACTGCGCCTCGGTCGGCCTCTACTTCGGATCGAACGCGCATGCGTCCTCGCTACTTCCTACCCCAACGCCAACCCGCCGGCCGCTCCCCCTTCATCACCACGATCGCGACGAGGACCGCCGTTAAGCCAGAGATCCACAGCGTGATACCGAGCACATCGCGCTGGGGCTTGAAGTAATAGATCCCGGCGTAGAGGAGCGCCAAGTACAACACGAACACGACCCAGCCTTGCCACCGCACCGGCAACCCCCAGCCCCAGCCGTACCGCTTCACCGGAAACCAAAATGTCGGGTGCTCATTCATTTCACCGACCTCACACGTTCAGAGAACGTCCGAAAGACCCACCAAAGGCTTTATAGGTCCTCCACCATCAGCAGTTGCGTGCCGGAAGAAATCGCGACGGAGCGATGCTTGCTTGCCGCACCCGATGGAATGAAGAGTCCATCGCCCGCTTTGAATGAGATGACCTCGCCGTCGAAGCTGATGCTCAACGCGCCCTTTAGCACGTAGCCGATATGGCCCGTTTCGCACCAGTGTTCGGCGCCATCGCTCGTCTCGAACTCGACCAATCGAATCTGTCGCGTGCCTTCACAATAGATCTTTTGGCGCACGTCGGGACGGACCTGCTGCCACTCCATTTTCTCGAAGCTGATCTTGAACGGGCTCAAGACGACCTCCCCGAAAACTACTCGATGGGCTCGTGAAAGTAGTAGCACAACCCGTCGGGCGCGGCGACGAAGAAGACTTGGTACCTTTGACCGTTTCGCTCGTCTACGCGCGAGTTTGCGACCTTGGCTCCGTTGGCCTCGAGCTCGTCTTTGATGCGTCGAATATTCGACACGAGTACGGCCGCGCCATCCTGCGATGCATCGCCGCCGTTGACTGCGAAACCAATCCGCGCGCCGTCCCGCTCCAGAATGACCGTTGGCACCGGTTGATCGATCCGGTCGATTTCCACCATACCGAAATGTTTGGAGTACCAGCGAGCTGCGGCGTCGAGATCAACGACGGGCAGCGCCAAGACGTCATCTTGGAACGGGTACGCGCCTTTGAATTGCGGTTCGGTCGACACTGTTCATCACCGTTTTTGCGGTGTATTCATCACGCCGTCTGCGAGCTTGTCAGGCCGCAGGTACAACGTTGAGCTTCCTACGCATAACGATCTCGCCGGGGTCGCTAGAACCTTTGTTCTCGAACCCCAAGCTTTGCAGTAGCCCAAGCGACCGATAGTTCCGTTCCTTCAAGGTGGCCACGAATTCGCACACGCCGTAGGTCGCTTCGAGCTCCTCGAGCATGCCGCTCACCGCCGCGCTCCCAATGCCTTGCCGCCAAAACTTACTCGCGAGCTCGTACGCAATGTGCGCGGTACGGTCGCGCTTGATCGTGGCTTGGACATACCCGGCGAGCGGCCCTGTGGGCAGGCGAATGACCCAGTTGAGCCACTGTTCCGCCCCGTCAGACGAGATACGCGACTCGAGCCGTGCGAAGCGCTCCGTTAGCCAAGCTTCCGACTCTGGCGGTGAGTTCTCGAACTCATATATCGCTGGATCGCTAAGGACACCGAACATCTCTGGCGCATGCGCCACCGTTTGAGGCTCGAGAACAATCGGTCCCGCGCTAATACTGTTCATTGAGGTCCCGTTCCGGCTCAGCGGCGGCGTTCATAGCCTCTGCAGCAGGAGCTCATACCCCACATAGGGGAGAAAACACAGGCAGAAGAGAAAGAGCCCGTTAACAGCAACAAGCGCCAGACCTAGGCCGATTGCAGAGAGCGTACGAGTCTTCATCAACATAGCGCACTCACTCGGCACCAGAACTCTGATTAACCGTTTCATTAGGGCAATGCCGAGCATCTTGTATGCAACTGCAAACGCGAAAAGAAACATCGTCGCGCCCAGCAGATCCAGCAGCGTTGTCAGCTCAACGAGAGCAAAGAGCTCAGGCCCAACCAGCAGAACGATCATCAGCAGCACAAGCGGCCTCAGATAGACATCCCGCGAGACGCGCCGAGGGTGTGGAATCGCACGCGCTGGCCACAGAAAGCTCATACGCGAAGGAGACCGCGGAAGCCTCGTGCTGCGTAGTACGACTGTGCTCCGTTGTGATACACGAATACCTTGCCATAGCGCCGGTCGCAGAAGAGAGCCCCACCGAGTGAGCGTACGTCCTGCGGTGTGGCTACCCAGCTGGACGTCTTTACATCGAACTCGCCGAGCCGTTGCAACTCGCGGTACTGCTCCTCCGTAAGTAACTCGACGCCCATGGTCGCTGCCATCTCGACGGCACTACCCCCGGGCTTGTGCTCCTTCCGTGCGGTCAATGCCTCGCGGTCGTAGCAAAGACTCCTGCGCCCAAGCGGGCTCTCGGGAGCGCAGTCACAGAAGATGTACTGGCCCGTAGCCTTGTCGTGACCGATCACATCTGGCTCACCGTCCGAAGCCTCCATGCGACCAAGACCCATCAGAGCAGTAGGATTTCTTTGTAGCCGAGCTAAAACGTTCTCCCATGCGACGCCTTTGTGTCTGCGCATGTTCTTATCGAATCGGTCTTTCAATAGCCGGAGCAGCTCGTCCCGTTCTTTCGTCTTCATAGCCTTGTGGTGTGTCCAATATGAATCGCGACGCCGTAATGTCGCTCGTGTCACCTAACGTACCGGTTCGGCGGCGGCGTGCTGACCTTCGTGCCTTGGCATTGGATTTATCACTACAAAACAAACAAAGACAGAACATTTCTGAGACACACTATAGCCCTGCCAACACCGAACTGCCACCATCTTCTCCCACAACACACCTATCGCGCCATAACACTCCTCTCAGCTCATCTTCCCCCAACACCATCCACTCCACTCTTAATCTTCTGCAGCTCTAGCCTAAATCTCTCCGGCGCATTACTCATCTTCGCACCGCCCAGCAGCCAATCTACACTCCTAACTAGTACCTGTTTTACTCTTCCAACATCTCACCCATAACCCATCCCCCTCCAATTTTCTAGTCATCTATCAACACTTTCACGATTCTACTTCACCCAACACTTCTCTTAAATCCACCACCTCCTCCTTATCACAACCTTTTTTATCCATTTGCCTATCTTATATCCATCTTTTAACACATTATCGGTTTCACAACTTTACTAAAATCAAACTTGCCGGTGCGTTCCAGAAGCGCCGCACGCGGTCGACGTGCTCGGGTGCGAAGTCCATGTGCGCGGCGAGCTGGTTCGCGAGACCGCCGACCTCGCGGCCGCCCATCGCGTTCGGCTGGCCCGTGATCGAGAACGGGCCGCTGCCCAACTTGCCGATGCGGCCCGTCGCGAGATGCACGTTCACGATCGCGTTGACCTTGTCCGTGCCGGCCGAGGATTGATTCACGCCCTGCGAGAACGCGGTGACCGTGCGCGGCGTGGCCGCGAAAGCGCGATAGAACTCCGCGACGTCGCCGGCGTCGAGCCCGCACGCGGCCGCGACGGCCGGAATCGACGGCGCGCTGTCTTTCGCCGTGCGCATCGCCGCGCCGATGCCGCTCGTGTGCGCGTCGAGGAACTCGAAGTCGAGCCCGTCCTCGCGACGCAGATAATTCAGCAGACCGTTGAACAGCAGCACGTCCGTGCCGGGTTTCAGCAGGCAGGAACAGATCCGCGACGTCGCACGTCGCCGTGCGGCGCGGGTCGATCACAATCACGCGCAACTTCGAGTTCGCGGCCTTGGCTTGCCGACACGCGCTGGAACAGCACGGGGTGGCACCACGCGAGGTTCGAGCCCACGAGCACGATCAGGTCCGCGCACTCGAGATCCGTGTAGTCGTTCGCACGGCGTCGGCGCCGAGTGCGCGTTTGTAGCCGGAGACGCGGAGGCCATGCACAGGCGCGAGTTCGTGTCGATGTTCGCGCTGCCGATGAAGCCTTTCATCAGCTTGTTCGCGACGTAATAGTCCTCGGTCAGCAGCTGCCCGGACACGTAGAACGCCACAGCGTCGGGTCCGTGCTTCGCTGCGATCGTCGGTGAAGCCGCGCGCGACGACGTCGAGCGCTTCGCTCAAGCTCGTGCGCCGACCGCGGATCTCCGCGTGCAACAGCCGGCCGTCGAGGTCCAGTGTGTCGCCGAGCGCCGCGCCCTTCGAGCACATGCGGCCGAGATTCGCAGGATGCTCAACGTCCCCGCGGATCGCATTCGGCGTGCGATGCCCGCCGCTCGGCGGCGCTAATCACGACTTGAGACCGCAGCCGACGCCGCAGTACGGGCACGTCGTGCGCACGCCCGAATCTACTGCTGCTGCGCGCCGTCAGGCACGCTCGCAGACTCCGAACGCGGCGGCCCGAGTGCGGCGAGCGCGCCTCGGCGCTCGCCGGCAGGTCGATCTCGACGCGGCCGTCGACGATCCGCACGCCGTAGGTCGGCGTGCTGCCTTCGTCGACGCCTGTCGCGCAGCCGGATTTCAGGTCGATGACCCAGTCGTGCAGCGGGCAGGTCACGCGCGTGCCGTGCACGATGCCTTGCGACAACGGCCCGCCGCGATGCGGGCAGCGATCGCGCAGCGCGAACACTTCGCTCGTGCCCGTGCGAAACACGCGATGTCGAGGCTGCCGACTCGTAAGCGCGCGCGCCGCGCGCGGGCAGGGCGCTCTCGGGCCTACGTCGACCCAGCTCATGACGCCGCTCGCTCGGCGATGCCGCTGCTCGCGCGCAGCGGCGCGAACTCTTCAGCGTCCTTGCCGTTCGCGCGCTCGCCCACGGATCCACCTGCGCAAACCGTTGCGATTCGAGGAACCGCTCGTGCAGCGCGCGGCGGCCCGCCGCATCGTCGACGACGCGCGTGCGCACGTGCGTCAACCCCACGCGCTCGATCCACGGCGCCGTGCGCTCGAGGTAACGCGCTTCCTCGCGATACAGTTGCAGGATACGCGCAGGAGTACTCGAGCACTTCGTCCTCCGTCGCGACTTTGCACAGGAAATCCGTGGCGCGGACCTTGATGCCGCCGTTGCCGCCCACGTGCAGCTCATAACCGGACTCGACGCACACGACGCCGAGATCCTTGATCGTCGCTTCGGCGCAGTTGCGCGGGCAGCCGGACACCGCGAGCTTGACCTTGTGCGGGTGCCACGAGCCCCACGTCGTACGCTCGAGCTTGATGCCTAAACCGGTCGAGTCCTGCGTCGAAAGATCGCGTGCTACCTTTCGCGGTCTCGTTACCGAGGCCCACGCGAGTAAGGTAATAATCGAACGATGTCTCGCGCGTTCCGCCACGCTTCGCGTGCAGATAGACGCGGTCGACGCCGAGAGCGACGTTCTGCGCGCGCGGTGAGCCAGGGAAACAGGCTCGGCGCCTGGAACACGACCGCGCGATCGGGCCCGGCAGCATCGACCTCGCGGCCGTCGACCACGATGCCGCCGCCGTTCACCTCGGAGAGGCCTGCGGCCATTGCCAACACCGTGGATTTGCCGCAGCCCGAATGACCGATCAGCGACACGAACTCGCCGCGATCCATCTTGAGATCGAAGCCGTCGACGACCGTGAGTGTACCGGCGCCCGTCGGATAGGTCTTGGTGACGTCGAAGAACTCGACGTAGCGGCGCGCTCGGGTGCTTACCGGCCGCCTGCACGTAGGCGCGCGGAGGTTCCTTGGCCGTCATCGGCGAAGACGTTCGGCAACGTTAAGCGGGCCGGGTCGCGCACGTCTTTCGCGCGGTTGGCGTCAAGCAGATAGCGAGTGATCGCAGCTCGCAGCCGCCGAAATTCGGAATCATCGTTGAGCGCGCTGCGGTCCCTCGGCCGCGCGATGCCGACTTTGAACTCGGGCCCGAGCGTCGCGCTCGGCCCCGGGTTCAGCGGAATGATGCGATCGGCGAGCAGCAGCGCCTCGTCGACGTCGTTGGTGATTAGCACGACGGTCGTGCGCTCGCGGGCCCAGATGGCCTCGATCTCGTCCTGGAGCTTCGCTCGCGTGAGCGCGTCGAGCGCCGACAGCGGCTCGTCGAGCAGCAGCATCTTCGGATCGCATCGCGAGCGCGCGCGCGACCGCGACGCGCTGCCTCATCCCACCCGAGAGCTCCGCGGGCTTGCGGTCCGCCGCATGCGCGAGCCCGACCATCTCTATGTAGCGGTCGACGACGGCGGTTCGTTCCGCCTTCGGTTTGCCGCGCATGACGGCGCCCACGGCGAGCGCGACGTTGCCGCGCACGGAGAGCCACGGCATGAGCGAGTAGCTCTGGAATACCACGCCGCGCTCCGGCCCTGGGCCGGCGACCTCGACGCCCTCAAAGAGCACGCTGCCCGTAGTCGGCTGCGTGAGACCCGCGAGCAGCGAGATCAGCGTCGACTTGCCCGAGCCCGAGAAGCCGACGATCGCGACGAACTCGCCTTCGGTGATCGTGAGGTCGATGCCGCCTAGCACCTCCGTCTTGCGCTCGCCCGTCGCGAACGACTTCGTGACGCCTTTGAGCTGCATCAGAGGAGCGCCGACCTCGACGCTCGCTTCGGCGGGCGGTTTCGTAGTGCTCATGCTGCCCGCGAAGCTCATCGATTCGCCGTGTGCGTGACGGCCGCTTGGAGCGCGAGCATCGTGCGGTCCAGCAGGAAGCCGATCACGCCGATCGTGAGCACGGCCACCATGATGCGCGCGAGCGACTCGGACGAGCCGTTCTGAAACTCGTCCCAGACGAATTTGCCGAGACCGGGGTTCTGCGCGAGCATCTCGGCGGCGATCAACACCATCCAGCCGACGCCGAGCGACAGCCGTAAACCCGTGAAGATCAGCGGCAGCGCGGACGGCAAAACGATCTTGAACACTTTGGTGAACCAACCGAGCTGCAGCACTCGGCCCACGTTCATGAGGTCCTTGTCGATGCTCGCGACTCCGAGCGCCGTGTTGATCAGCGCGGGCCACAGGGAGCACAACGTGACCGTGATCGCCGAGTTCACGAACGACTTCTGCAGCAGCGGCTCCGAGCTCACGTACACGGCACTCACGATCATCGTGACGATCGGCAGCCACGCGAGCGGCGACACGGGCTTGAAGATCTGCACGAGCGGATTGATCGCCGCGTTGATCGTGCGCGACAGCCCCGCGAGCACGCCGAGCGGCACCGCGACGAGCGCCGCCAGCACGAAGCCGGTGAACACGGTCGCGAGGCTCGTGCGAATTTGATCCAGGTAGGTGGGCTTGCCGGTGTATTGCCGAACGCGGACGTCTGCGCTCGGGTTCTCGGCGAGCGCGGCCGCGTTGCGCACGTCCTGGCGTGCATAGAATTCCGCGCGCCGAGCGCGCTCCGCCTTGTGCTCCGCGACGAGATCTCCTCGCCTGCTGCCACACGGCCGCCGGCCCCGGAATTCCGCCGAGGCTCGTCTCGATGCGCCCAGCGACCTGCGCCCACACGAGCAGGAACAGCGAGATCGCGAGCACGGGCACGCCGAGCTGCTGCCAGAGCTCGCGCGCCTGCTGCTTGCGGTTCGTCGCCCGCTGCGATCTTGAGGATTGGCACCACCCAGCCGAGGCCGAGCAACGCCAGATACGGATTCGCGCGATTGATCAGGGCCTGCATGTCGGTTACTCCTTAAGGAGCGTTACTCGGCGCTCACGAGTTGCTTGGACGATGCCTGCTCGGCGCCCTTCAGCCCGATCGGCAAGCTATCGATGTAAGCGTTCGGCGTGCGACCGTCGAAAGCGATGCCGTCGATGAACTCCGACTGCGGCGTACGATAGCCGTCCGTCGTCCACGGGAAATCCGGCCTCCCTGGCGAGCCCCTGCTCGACGAGCGACCGCGCCGCCTTCAGGTACACGTCGGGCTTGTAGACGGACTTCGCCGTCGCGTCGTACCACGAGTCCGGTTTCTGCTCCGCGATCTGCCCCCAACGGCGCATCTGCGTGAGATACCAGACGGCGTCCGAGTAGTACGGATAGGTCGCGTTGTAGCGAAAGAACACGTTGAAATCGGGGACGGCGCGTTTGTCGCCGCGCTCGTATTCGAATGTTCCGGTCATCGAGTTCGCGATCACCGCTTTGTCGGCGCCGACGTATTCGGAGCGCGCGAGCATCTCGACGGCGGCCTGCCTGTTCGCGTTACCGTCCGCGTCGAGCCACATCGCCGCGCGGATCAGCGCCTTGACGACGGCGACGTGCGTGTTCGGATTCGCTTTGCGCCCACTCCTCGGTTACGCCGAACACCTTCTCCGGATTGTTCTTCCAGATCTCGTAGTCGGTGACGACCGGAACGCCGACGCCCTTGATCACGGCCTGTTGGTTCCAGGGCTCGCCGACCGCGTAGCCGTAGATCGTGCCGGCCTCGAGCGTCGACGGCATTTGCGGCGGCGGCGTGACGGACAGCAGCACCTCGGCGCCGAGCTGCCCCGTCACGTCTTGGCTCGAGTAGTAACCCGGATGGATGCCACCGGCTGCGAGCCAATAGCGCAGCTCGTAGTTGTGCGTCGACACTGGGAACACCATGCCCATGTTGAACGGCTTGCCCGACGCGCGATAAGCCTCGACGACCGGTTTCAGCGCGGCGGCGCCGATCGGATGCTCCGGCTTGCCGTCGGCGCCGAGCTTCACGTACGGCTTCATCGCGCGCCCACACGTCGTTCGAGACCGTGATGCCGTTACCGTTCAGGTCCATCGAGAACGCGGTCACGACGTGCGCGTTCGTGCCGAATCCGATCGTGGCTCCGAGCGGTTGGCCGGCGAGCATATGCGCGCCGTCGAGCTCGCCGGTGATCACGCGATCGAGCAGCACCTTCCAGTTCGCTTGCGGCTCGAGCGTCACGAACAAACCTTCGTCTTCGAAATAGCCGAGCTCGTAGGCAACCGCGAGCGGCGCCATGTCCGTGAGCTTGATGAAGCCGAACTTGAGCTCGTCCTTCTCGAGCGCGAGCGGCTCGGCCTGCGCGCTCGCGACCCCAAGCGCGCCGATGACCGCTCCAAAACGCTCGCCGCCGCGACGGCGAGCGATTGGGTTCCCTTCAATGCGTTGCTCATGCAGTTGCATCCTTCGTGCCCTTTCGTGGGGCCCTGAAACAAAACGCCGCTGAAATTCGCTCCATTCGCGGAGCGGTTCAGCGGCGTTGCTGGGGGCCCGGCCTTGGACCCATGTGCCGAGCTCAACTCGCTCGCTCGGCTTCGATGTCTGGCAGTGCTAGTACAAGTCTCGTGCCAATCGCTCGTACTGCGACCCGAAATCCTTTAAGCGCTTGAGCGGACGAGGCTTTCCGCGAAGGTCGTCACTCGACGCGAATCGCGCGTTCGGACTTTTTGCTCCACGGTGGATCAGGACACGACTCGCGCTGCTGCAACGCGGTGCAGATCACAGCTCAGCGGCGGGCGTCTCGACGAAGCGCGTATAAACGTCGAAGCGCTCGAGGTAACCCTTGATGTCGCGCGCGTCGAACGCGATTCCGTCGAACGGTGTAGTGCGGCGGCGGCGCGGCCGCCTGCGATCCCACGTAGCGGCGCAGCAGATCGGCACGAAACACGTTCGCCGCCGCCAATTGCGCCGCTGGCGCTCGGCTGCAGATGTCCCCAGCGCAGCATCTGCGCATAGATCCACAACGCGTCTTCCGCGCGCGGCACGTTCGCCGCGTGCTTGTGGAAGTAGATGAAGCTCGGATCGTCGGCGACGCGCCCTCCACCCAGAGCCGGCTGACCGCGCAGAACGGCTTCGAGCAGATCGGCAGGGACGTCGAGATAACTCGCCACGACCGAGGACGCCCGCGAGCTCAGCGTGATTCGCGGGATCGTCGGCCCACTCGGCTGCAGCCGCGAGCGCTCGCAGGAGCTTCCCGAGCCGCTCCTCCTCCTGTTCCACCGGCGCGCGCACGGCGAGCACTTTCTCGACGCCGTGCGGCATGAGCTGCGACTTGCGTCGCGACGATTCGTCCGAGCCCGTCCGCCACCGCGATGCTGTTCCACGGCTCCCCGACGCAGAAGCCGTCGACGTGCCCCGCGCGCAAGCTCTCGACCATCAGCGGCGGCGGAATCGCGACGAGGCGCACGTCGCGATCGGGATGAACGCCGAATGCGGCGAGCCAGTAGCGCAGGTCGAAGTTGTGGCTCGAGAAGGGAAACACCATGCCGAGCGTCGGCGGCGCCGCGCGCTTCGCGACGGCCGAAGCCAGCGCCTTGCCCGCCGCGGTCGGTGAGTCGAGCGCGTCGCGCCGTGCGCCGCGTCCTGCATCTCGGCGAAGAGTTGCGTCGAGACCGTGATCGCGTTGCCGCCCCGACCGAGCACGAACGGCACGATGCAGTCCACTTGCACGTGCCCGACGCCGAGCGTGGACGCGATCGGCAGCGGCGCGAGCGCGTGCGCGCAATCCACATACCCGAGATTCAAGTGATCGCGCAGGCTCGCCCACGATGGCTCCTTCACGAGCTCGAGATCGATGCCTTCCGCCGCGGCGAAACCTTGCTCGCGCGCGGCGACCAGGACGGCGCAGTCTACGAGCGGCACGAACGCCGCCGCGATTCGGTCAGTCATTGGCGTCTCCGGGATTCAGCAGCGCGGCCGCCGCGACGAGCGAGCGCGCGAGGTCCGGCGATCTTGCGGTTCTGGTTCATCGCGGTGCGGCGCAGGCAGCACGTACGCGTCGTCTTCTCGACAGGCTCCGCTGCTTCATCAAAATGCCTTTCGCCTGATCGATGAGCTTGCGCTCCTCGAGCGCCGACTTCGCCTCGATGCAGCTCGCGTTTGCAGACGGTCGAACGCGTGAAAACGGCTGATCGCTGGTCGAGCGCGTCGTTAGACGCTCGCGCCGCACAGGCGCCGTTCGAGCTCCGCTTGATCGAGACCGTCGATCTCGACGCGCTTGCGCGCGGAGCCGTGGCCGGCCGTTACCCTGACTGCCGACTTCCTTAGGCCGAGCGCGCTGGCGAGCAACGCCTCGAGCGCGGCGTTCGCCCGACCGGCTTCGGGTGGGGCCGCGACTCGTACCTTGAGCGCGGTGTCGAGCCAGCCGACGATTTCGTCGCGAGCGGCGCGCGGCACGACTTTGACCTGAAGGGTCGCCATCGAACGTGGACTCCGCCCGTCGCGCGATCGTCAGGGTGCGAGGTACGCCGCGAGCGCGTCGAGCTCCGCGTCGCTGATTTCTGTCTTGCGGAAGAACGGCATGACCGACACGCCGGTGCGGACGAAATTCTTCGTGATCTGCGGGACGAGATCCGTGCGCTCCTCGAGCAACGCCGGCTTCGTTCCTTTATATAGCGCCTCCAACGCACCCGTCCCGGGCTTCCCAGGGCCCGCCCCGTGGCACGGTGCGCACCACTTGTCGAACACGGCTTTGCCGTCGGGCTGATCCTGCGCGGTGACCGTATTCGAAGCGGCGAGCAGAACGATTGAATCCTGTAACTACAATAAGTTGCGAGCGCATATTCAAGTAAAATACTCCTATGCCTTGCGTAGGTGCTTCGGCCAAATACCGTACCGGCCGGCCGCGAGGATGCCGTTGGGATCGACCGCGTCCTTGAGCGTCTCGTGGAATCGGTGCAACGCATGATTGTTGAACGAATACGTGCTGAGCACGGCCTCCTGATACGCGGGAGGCGTGCGATATTCCCCCCAACCGTGCTCGGCGGCGATCTGCACGAGGCGCTCGAACTTCGCGCGGTTGCGCCGGTTGGTCGCGACGTCGCGGCTCACCGGAAAGCCGAACAAATAGATGAACGCGCGGTTCCAATACGTCGTGGGTAGGTTGAAGCCGACCGCACCGATGGGTAGGTCGAGCTCTTTCGCCGCCTGGGCAAACACCCGGTTAGCCTCGAAGATCGCCTCGCCGGTGCGCGGGATGATCGGCGAGAACCACATGTGGCCCTCCGTGGGGTCCGGGTTGCTCTCCGTGCGCGCCCCTATCGAGAACATCGTGAGGCTCGGGACACCGAACTCCGGCAGCGTCGAGCCGCGCGACCCGGCGGCCTGGTTGCTGGTGATGTCTTCGATCTCCGCGCTCGACAGCGGAAAGCGGAACGTCTCGCCATTCTCGAACGTCGCACCGGGAATCGCGGCGAACTTTTCCTGCGCGTACTCCCAATTCGCGGCGATCGCCTTGGCCGGACCGTAGAACTTCAGCGTGCAGCTCCAATACCCAGTGCCTTGTCGGCGTGCATAGTCCTCGAGCTCCTCGGTCGACGCGCCGCGAGCGATGAGATCGCGGAGCTCGGTGCCGATCGGCGCGAAAAATCCGCCGAGCAGCGGGCTGCCGAGCTGCGGCATGCCGTTTACGATTCCGCTGTTCTCGAGGTAATTGAGGATATCGACGAGCTCCACGAGGTCTTGGTGCTTCGGCACGCTGACGGTGCCGGTGAGATACGCGTCGGGCTCCGGCATCAGCCAGAAACCCATCTTCGTGACGACACCGAAGTTCGACTGCGAGAACAGTCCGTCGATCCACGGCCCGATTCCGAACTTGTACTGCTGCCATGTCTCCGCGTTCGGCAGCGCACCCATACCGGTGCGTAACAGCTCGCCGTTCGCAAGCACGACTTCCATGCCGCAATGCGCGTCGAAGTGATTGCGGAACGTCGTTTGCGTGTAGCCGCCGCCGTGATCGAGCGCGTTGCCGATCAAGCTCCCCCAACCGGGGTCGGGGCAGTCCATCCAGACCTTGAGCTTGTGCTCCTGGATGTAGCGATAGAAGTCGAAGTAGCTCACGCCTGGCTCCACGAGCGCGGACGCGTTGCGTTCGTTGACCTCGAGGATCCGATTCATGCGCTTGAGGTCGAGCACGACGCTGCCGGACAAGTTCGGCGCGGAGCCGCCATAGCCCAAATTCTTGCCGGTCGAGATCGTGTAGATCGGGATGCGATAGGTGTTCGCCGCTCTCACGACGGCTTGCACCTGCTCCACCGTGTGCGGCGCGACCGCGGCGGACGCCACGCGCTCCTCGGGCTCGCCCTTGAACGGCGAGTACGCATCGCGATAAAGCGCGACGTCGGCCTCGTCGGTGAAGACCCACTCGGAGCCGACAGCCGCCGCGAATTCCTTGAGGGCGCGGTCGAAGTCGCGTTGCGTCACGCCGCTTGGTAGCGCCATTTGCTTCCCCTCTTTCGATTCACGTCGCGCTGATTCTCGTACCGCGCCCAACTGGATGCTTCGAAACCTCGCGATCCTCTGGCCCCTTGGGGGCGTGGAATTATGGCTCGAATCCGCTTGGCCGGGCAGGTTTCCGGGGTGATCGCAGGCGCGCAGGCTCGCGGTGGGAAGCCGCCCACTCTCGACGAAGCGCTAGCGCTTCTGGCCGGAGCTCATGGGCTTGAAAATATCTAACTGCGCGGTTAGTTTTGTGATTCAAGGCGGCAAGCCGATTGCCCTGGCCCGTCACTGCCGATGCCTCGGTGTCCTGTCCGCAGCTCTGCGCGTTCCAGTAGGCGCCCCCTCTCCGCTGACTGGGGCGCGCAGAGCGCGGCTCTCGCCCCCCCCGCTACTGTAAAAATCTCGCGTGCGCATGAACTTCGAAACGGTCTCTAGTAACTCAACGTTTCAAGTATCATGGACCGCCTATGGGACGACGAAGACAAGTTAGCGATCAGCAAATCAGCTTGGCGGCTCGCGAGGTTTTTCTCGATCGAGGCCCGAAAGCTCCGGTAGCGATGGTCGCGAAGAAGCTCGGGGTTTCGACCGCGACGCTGTTTCAGCGGACGGGATCAAAACAGCAGCTGATGCTGATGGCGCTGCAGCCGGAGACGACGGCGATCAACGAGCTCGATCGCGGCGTACAGATCGACGTTCCGGTTCGAGACCAGCTCTCTCGGATTCTCGTCGAGCTCAACGAGTATCTCGGCACGATCATCTCGGGCTCCCTGACGCTGCGCGCTGCACGCATCGAAGCCGAGCTGCCCGAACCGACGCCGTACAAGTTGCGCACACTGCTCGCGCAGTGGCTCACGCAGGCGAACGCGGCGGGCATTCTGGCCGTCGACGACGCGCGCACGGCGGCGGACGTCCTGATCGGCACGCTCGAGTCGCGCCACATTCACGCATACATGCAGCAAGAGACGCTGTCGTCCAAGCAGCACCGCGAATACATTCGCGCGATGCTCAACGTCGTTTTCCCGTCGCGCGTCTAAGCGCCGTCGACGTCCAACGATCCAACCCGGAGGCGAGGGAATCCGCGCGCCTCGCGCTCCTGCGAGCGCCCTACGCTGTCGCGCACGGGTCAGCTCGGCAATACTACGTCCTGCATGACGCCGCCAACGCGCGGGGGAGTGCATCCATCTGTTTGAACTTGTTAGGAGCTGCGAATGACCGATCACAGAGAAGACACGATCGACGAGCTATTCGACCGAGGCCTGAGCGTGAGGCGCGAGGTTCTCGGGCCGGAATACGTCGACAACTCGTTGAAATCCGCGAACCCCTTCATGATGGCTTTTCAGCAGATCACCACCGAGTGGTGCTGGGGGTATGCCTGGACGCGTTCCGGGCTCGATCGCAAGACTCGCAGCTTGCTTAACCTCGCAATGCTAACGGCCTTGAACCGCTCGCCCGAGGTGAAGTTGCACGTGCGCGGCGCGCTGAACAACGGCGTCACGGTGGACGAGATCAAAGAAGTCTTGATCCATGCAACCGTGTACTGTGGGATCCCGGCGGGTCTCGATGCGTTCAAGGCCGCGAACGAGGTCTTGAAGGAGATGGGGGCCGTTCCCGCCGGCAAATAACCGGCGGCGGCGAGGCCGCGGGCGCTCGACTGCGGCGCGGCGAGACGAATCCGGCTCCGCCGCGGTCAGGCGGCAGAGCCGGAGTCGAGCTAGGCCTTGAGCGCGCCGCTCGCCTTGGCGGTGTGCGTCGCGATCGCGTCCATCAACGGCGGCGACAAGCAATCGTACGGCTCGAGCTTCAGCTCTTTGAGCCGCGCACGCACGGCGCCCATGTTCGCGGGATTCGCGCCCGACTCGATGATCGAGGAAACGAACGCGCCGAACTCGGGCGGCGCCCAACCTGCATCGGACGAAAGCTCGGTGTGGATGAAATCCAGACCGTAGAACGGGTGCTTGTCGTTGTCGATGCGGCCATACATGTGCACGCCGCAGCCCGAGCACGCATAGCGCTTGATCGTGGCCTTCGGGTCGACGACCTTGAGCTTCGACTCGTTGGCCGTGACTTTGACCTTGTCGCGCGGCACGACCGCGACCTGCGAGAACAACGCTCCCTGTCGGTTTCCAGCACTTCGTGCAGCCGCAAACGTGATTGTGCGCGACTTGGGTTCCGATCGAGACCGTCACGGCCTGCGAGCCGCACTTGCACTTGAGCGTGCCCCCAGCGAAGCCCTTTCCGGCGGGCTTCAAGCCGCCGTCGACGGACGGGTGAATCGAGACTGCCATTTTGTTGTTCCTCTCATTCCAGGCGAGACACGCAACGCGCCGCCGCCGGGTTACGTTAAGAAGGCCGCGTCGAGTATAGGAACAGGCACGAAGACCGGCAAGCTCGCGCGCGCCGCCCACGCCGCGATGAGCGTGCTAGCATCGCAAACATCTCGGCCCGTCGGAGGACCGCGCCATGAGAATTCCTTGGATCACCGCCTGCTGCATGTTGATCGGCTGCGCGGCTCAAGCGCCCGGGCCGGATCCGAGCCAGAGCCAGAGCCAGAATGAAACCGCCCCCGCCCCTTCGCCTGCTCTCGCTGCCGAGTCCCGCGAGGCGGCTGCGGAGACAGAGGCGTCCGACACGGCGACGGCCGCGACGAGCGTCGACCAGGTCGCGATCGAGTCCTTCGCAGACGTTGCGACGTGCCGGCGTTACGTCGCCACAGGTACGCGGATCGCCGGCAAGCGCTGCGCGTCCAACGAAGAGACCCCAGCGGACCGGCTCGAGTACGAGCAGACGCGGCGGGACGTCGAAGCGATGCGGACCCAGCAGATCTATCAGGAGCAAGCGCGCCAGCGGCGCGATCGAAGAGGAGATGCGCCGCCGCACCGGCCAATGATCGCGACGCGCGACGCCGACGCGTTGCGGACTCAGGTAGTGCCGGCGGGGTCGATCGAATAGCCCGCGTTGGGCATCGTCTTTACGAGGCGCGGATCGGCCGGATCGACCTCGACCTTCTGCCGCAAGCGATGCACGAGCTGCTTGAGCAGCTGGCGGTTCCCCCCCGCGCGCGCGCCCCAAACGTGGACCAGCAGGCGGTCCGTTGGGACGGTACGCCCGCTGTGCGCGAAGAGCAGCTGGAGGAACCGCGCCTCGAGCGGCGTGAGGCGCACGTCGCCGCGCGGCAACCCGTGCAGCGTGAGCTCGGCCACGTCGAGCGACAAGCTGCCGCAAGCGACGGTTTCCTCAGCCTCGAGACCGACACGACGCAAGAGGGCCTTCACGCGCGCGAGCAAGATCTTCGGGCTGAACGGCTTACTCAGATAATCGTCAGCACCCAAGCTCAACGCGCGTACGACGTCTTCCTCCTCGTTGCGCGCGGTCAGCATGATGACCGGGATCTTGCTGCGCTCGCGCAGCTTCTGCGCGACGTCGAAGCCGCTCATCTTCGGAAGATTGATGTCGAGCACGGCAAGGTCCGGCTGCTCGCGCTGGAACGCGTCGAGCGCGGCCGCGCCGTCGCCGGCCTTCACGACAAGGAACCCCGCTTGTTGTAGAGCGAATCCGGTCACCGCAAGCAAGTCCGGATCGTCGTCGACGAGTAGGATCTTCACTCCGGCAGATCCTTCGGCAGGTGAACGTCGGCGCGAGTGCGCTGGTCACCGCTGCGTCCAAGCGACACCGTGCCGCCGTGCCGCTCGACGATCGAGCGCACGATGAACAACCCGAGGCCGAGACCACTCTCCTCGGGATCCTCGCCTCCGGAACGGTGGAACTGCTCGAACAACCCGGTGTCTTCAGGATCCTTCGGACCGGGTCCCTCGTCCTCGATCCAGAAGTCGAGCCCGCCGCTTTCGGCCGCTTTCGCGCCGATGCGGATCACGCTGTCCGGCGGACCGAACTTGCTCGCGTTCGCGAGCAAGTTCACGACGACCTGAGTGAGCCGCTGCTGGTCGCCGCGTATCACGGGCACGTCGTCCCCGAGCTGCACCGCGATCTTCTGGCCGCGCTGCTCGATCAGCGGCTCGATCAGCTCGCGCGCCGCGAGGATCACGTCGTCGAACATCACGTCCTGCTTGCGGATGCCGAGTTGGCCCGACTCGATACGCACGCTCTCGAGCAGGTTGTCGATGAGCCACGTGAGCCGCTGCGTGCCGCGCTGCAGCGATGAAACGAGCTCGCGCTGCGCGGTATCGCCCATCGTACCGATACCGTCGCTGAGCAGCTCGATCGACGCGAGCTGCGCAGCAAGCGGCGTACGGAATTCGTGCGAGATATTGGCGAGCACGGTGTCGCGGGTACGGCGAACGGCTTCGAGCTCCGTCTCGTCGCGGAGCACCTGCACTTGCAGTCCGTCGGCGGGAGCCGCGCTCGAGATCACCACGCGACGCACGCTCTCGTCCGCTACCGGCACGACCTGCTCCATCGCACGCGCCGCGCCATCGCGCCGCGCTTGCAGAATCGGGCACGCATGGTCGCAAGGGCGGCGACCGTGCGCATCGCGTTGCGGCTTGAGCACGTCGCCGCAGAACATTCCCGTGGCCTCGGCCGCCGAGACCTTGAGCAATCGCTCCGCTTGCGGATTCAGGAATCGGATCCGGCGCTGCTCGTCTACGGCATAGACTCCTTCGATGATTCCGCCGAGCACGGCTTGTGCCTCGGTCTCGCGCCGCCGCAGCTCGCTCGTAAGCCCGACGAGATTGCGGCGCATCTCGTCCATCGTGTTGCCGAGGACGCTGAGCTCTTTGCCGCCGCCGACCGGGATGGACGTCGCGAGGTCGCCCGACCCGAGTCGCCGGGCGGCTTCCGTGAGCCCCTCCACGGCGCTGATCCAATAGCGGCCGATGAATACGCTGCACGCAGTCGCGAGAGCGGCGATGAGGAGCGCGACGAGCAGCATCGTGCGAGTCGCGCGGCCGAGAGGCGATCTCACGTCTTTGGCCGGGAGCAGCGCTTGGAGAAGCGCGATGGTCTCGCCGGTTGCGGCGGCGACCGGCAGGCTCGCCGCGTACGTGTCGAGCGCGCCGATGTACGCGGCGACGGGCTCGCCACGCGACAGCGCGTCGGAGTTCAAGATCGCGAGCGGCCCCTCGCCGGGCTCGAAAGACGAATAATCGACCACGCGCACTTCGACGCCGGCGCGCTCGCTGAGGCGGGCGGCGAACCGCGGATCCATGCGGCGAAGCGTCACGACGTTCACGCCTTCATGATCGACGACGGCCGCCTGCGCTCCCGCGATCGCCGTGCCGGCGGCCGCGCCGGTCACGAGGAATCGCTCGCCCTGCTCCGACGCCGCCGCAAGGATCGCCGGCCAGTCGAGCTCGGCGCTCGTGCTCGCGAGCAGCTCGCCGCCTTGCACGATCCCGCACGCGTCGAGCGCCGCCCCGTCACAGTAACGCACGAGGTAGGGAGGAAGCGCGTCGCGGATCGAGCCGCGGAGCAGCCGCTGGAGCGGCGGGCGCTCGCCGAGAATACGGGCCGCGGTGAGCAAATCTTCGGTGCCCTGGCGCAATCCCTCGCGCGCGGCGGACACGGCGAGCTCCACGCGAGTGAGCGCCTCGGCCCCGGCGAGCGATCGCAACGAGCGCACGCCGGACACGAGCATGGAGCCGACCGCCAGCGTCACGAGAACGCCGGTGACGATCGCGAGCCGGCCGGCGAGCCCCGGCGTGTTGATCTTGATCACGGCCCGTGCGCCGGCATCAGACGGCCCGGCGCCGCCGCGACCCGAAGGCCTCGACCAGGGCTTTGACGATCAGCGTTAGGAGAGCTAACAGCATCAGCAAAGAGGCCACGGCGAATGCACCGACGAGATCATACTCGTCGTACAGCACCTGTGCCTGCAGCGGCATCGTGGTCGTCAAGCCGCGGATATGCCCCGACACCACGGCGACCGCGCCGAACTCGCCCATCGCGCGTGCGTTGCACAGGATCACTCCGTACACGATACCCCAGCGGATGCTCGGCAGCGTCACGCGGAAGAAAATGGTCCATCCCCCTGCGCCGAGGCTCACCGCCGCCTCCTCGGCCTCGCGGCCTTGGAGTTGCATGATCGGAATGAGCTCGCGCGCCACATACGGAAAGGTCACGAGCAGCGTCGCGAGCACGATGCCGGGAAACGCGTACACGATCTGGATATCGTTTTCGCGCAGCCACGGACCAAACCAACCCTGCGCGCCGAACAGCAGCACGAACACGAGGCCGGCGATCACGGGCGACACGGAGAACGGCAAGTCGATCAGCGTGATCAGCACCTGCTTGCCGCGGAAGTCGAACTTGGCGATCGCCCATGCGGCCGCGACGCCGAACAACGTGTTCACCGGGACCACGATAGCGGCCGTGAGCAACGTGAGGCGAATCGCCGCGAGCGTATCGGGCTGACGCAGCGCTTCGAGATAGACACCGAGCCCTTTCGAGAACGCGTACCCGAGGACGGAAGCGACGGGCACTATCAAGACCAAGGTCAGAAACAGCAGCGATACGACGATCAGCGCCGCGCGCACCAAGCGGCTCGTAAGATCCGTCCGGTCGAGAACGATCGATCGCGCGGCTTGCGCCATCACCGTCTCCCCGCGACGCGGCGCAGACGCCAACCGTTGATTGCGTTGATCGTGAACAGCATGAGGAACGACACGCACAGCATGACGAGACCGATGGCCGCGGCGCCGAGGTAGTCGAACTGCTCGAGCTTGATCACGATCAGGAGCGGCGTGATCTCGGTCCGCATGGGCAGGTTGCCGGCGATGAAGATCACCGAGCCGTATTCCCCGATGGAGCGCGCCAGGGCCAAGGTGAATCCCGTCGCGAGCGACGGCAAGACCGTCGGCAAGATCACGCGGCGGAACACCGTCCAGCGTCCCGCACCGAGCGACTCGGCCGCTTCCTCGAGGCTCGCGTCCACTTCCTCGAGCGCGGGCTGAACGGAGCGGACCACGAACGGCAACCCGATCAACGTCAGTGCGATCACCACGCCACCCCAGGTGTAGGCGATCTTGATGCCGAGAGGGTCGAGCCACTGACCGATCCAGCCTTGCGGGCCGAACACCGTCGCGAGCGCGATGCCGGAGACCGCGGTGGGCAGCGCAAACGGCAGGTCGATGATCGCATCGACGAGCCGACGCCCCGGGAATCGATAGCGAACGAGCGACCAAGCGATGATGAAGCCGAAGAAGGCGTTGAGCGAAGCCGCTATCAGCGAAGCACCGAATGAGAGCCGGTACGACGCGAGCGCGCGCGGCTCTGTGGCGATACGCCAGAACTCGGCCAGCGGCAAGCTCGACCCCTTGATGACGAGCGCCGCGAGCGGAACGAGCACGATCGCCGTGAGGAACATGCCCGCAAACCCGAGCGTCAGCCCGAAGCCCGGTAGTACGCTGGGGCTAACCCACCCTCTCGCCGTCGCCATGGCTCAAGCGGCGCGCGCGTGCATCGACGGCATTGGCATCATTGCGATCCGGATGCCTCGGCCGAGAAAATGCGATCGTAAGTTCCGCCGTCGTTGAAGTGCGTGGTCTGGGCGTCGCGCCACCCGCCGAACACGTCGTCGATCGTGAACATTCGAACCGCCGGGAACTGTGCCGCGTTCTTGGCGGCTACCGCCTTGTCGCGCGGCCGGAAATGATTCCGCGCCACGATGTCCTGCCCTTCCGGCGAATACAGATGCTCGAGATACGCCTCAGCGACACCGCGCGTACCGCGCCGATCGACGACCGCGTCCACGAGCGCGACCGGCGGCTCGGCCAGAATGCTCACGGATGGCATCACGATATCGAACGCGTCCGGCCCCAGCTCCTGGGTCGCAAGCAGCGCCTCGTTCTCCCACGCGAGCAGCACATCGCCGATCCTGCGCTGCACGAACGTGTTGGTTGCGGCGCGCGCGCCCGCGTCTTGCACGGGCACGTGACGATAGAGGTCGCGGACGAAGGCTTCGGCCTCGGCTTGAGCGCGCTCGACGTCCGCCGGCGGCGCATCCACGAGCTTGCCGAGATCCCCGCCGAGCGCTCGCTCGAGTGCGAAGCCCCACGCAGCGAGGTAGTTCCAGCGCGCACCGCCGGAGGTTTTCGGATTCGGCGTGATGACCTGCAGGCCGTCCGCAAGGAGATCGGGCCAATCGTGGATGTTCTTCGGATTGCCTTTGCGGACGAGAAACACGATCGTCGACGTGTAGGGGGCGCTGTTGGCCGGGAGGCGCGTTTGCCAGTTCGCCGGCAAGCGGCGGCTGTTGATCTGAATATTGTCGATGTCCCACGCGAGCGCGAGGGTCACCACGTCCGCGTCGAGACCGTCGATGACGGAGCGCGCTTGGCTGCCGGAGCCGCCGTGCGACATCTGCACGACGACCTCTTGTCCGGTGTCCGCAAGCCACTTCGCGGAGAACTTCTCGTTGAATTCGCGGTAGAGCTCGCGCGTGGGATCGTACGAAACATTGAGCAGCCGAATCCGATTGGACCCGCCGCCGTCGTCGGCGCCGCCGCAGCCCGATAAGACGAGAAACGCAACGCCGATGAGTGCTCTACGCAACACGAGCGACATGCCGTACCGCCGCGAGCTCAAACGGCCCAGGCCGCGGCGAAGGCCGGCGGCACGACGACGTTTTGAGCGTCTTGCTCGTCGCGGCCGCTGACGAACAGCACCGCGGCCGGCGGCGACGTCGCGAGGAGCTCCCGCAAATCGTCGACGAGATCGCTGCACCGTTCCGGAGACGTGAGACCGATGACGAGCAACGTCCGCTCGTCGGAGGATGCGAGCCGTTCCTTGATGGCTTCGGGAGCGCTGCCGCGAAACGTCTCGGTTCGGATGTCGAGGCCATGCAGGCGCAGCGACGCGTTGCGAAGGTCGAGCAGATCCCGATAGCAGCCGCCGCTGACCGACTTCTCTTCGTCGCGGACCAGCATCGCGACGTCGATGGTGAGGTGGCGCGCGAGGCTCGCTGCCGCTGCGAGCGCCGCGTCGCGGCCGGACGACGACGGCTCGACGTAGATCAGCATTCGCTCGACCTGGTGCTCCGCATCGCCGACGGAAAGGACCTGGCGCGCGCCCTGCTCCAGGAGCGCGAGCGTCTCGGTGAGATTCGCCTCGCGCTCGAGCGCGACGATCGGCAAACCTCTCACTCGCTCCTTCGGCTCGGCGGCGGCGTCGTAGAACAGGGGCTCGATGTGCATACGCTCGGCGAGCTCGCGTACGATCGGCGTGGCGGCGAGCTCCTTCGCGGTGGACGCGCCGTTGCCGATCGAGCCGCAGACTGCTGATCGGCGTCGGCAGCGTGTGCATGCGCTTGAACCCGACGAACACCTGCTGCCCGATCGCGAGCGGAAGCACCTCGACCTCGCGAGAGGTTCGCGATGCGTCCATCGAGAACGTCGCCGCACCCGGACGTTGCGCGCTCACGAGCGTCGGGCTTGCGGCAACCTCGAGACGCAAGCGCTCGATTGCGCCGACGAACTGCAGCTCCATTACCTTCGCACTGCCCACGATGGGCACGGTCAGCTGATCGCGATGCTCGGCGAGCACCACGTCCTCGGGCCGAACGACGACGGCCGCTTCGTCGCCGCTGCGCAGCGACCGGGACCAACGATCGACCTGGAAGAACGACTCACCGAGCTGGACATCGCGGAAGCCGTACGGACCGAGCAACAGATTCGCGGCGCCTAAGAACGTCGCGACGAAGCGCGTGCCGGGCCGATGATAGAGCGCGCGCGGCTCGCCGACTTCTTGCAGCCGGCCGCGGTCCATCACGCCGATCCGATCGGCCATGCTGAAGGCCTCTTCCTGGTCGTGCGTCACGAGGATCGTCGTGATGCCGACGGCCCGCTGAATCTCGCGAATCGCGCGGCGCAACTCGTCGCGAATCTTCGCGTCCAACGCGCCGAAGGGCTCGTCGAGCAAGAGCACGCGCGGCTCGTGCGCGAGCGCGCGAGCAAGCGCAACGCGTTGCTGCTGTCCGCCCGAGAGCTCGCTCGGCAGACGCTCCTCGTACCCGTCGAGAGACACGAGCTTCAAGAGCTCGTTGCGCCGGCGGCGCCGCTCGCTTGCGCGAACGCGGCGCGCACGCAGCGCGAACTCCACGTTGTCGGCAACGGTCATGTGCCGAAACAGCGCGTAGTTCTGGAACACGAAGCCGACCTCGCGCTCCTTGGCGCCGAGGCTCGTGACATCGCGGCCGTGAAGCACGATGCGGCCGTGATCGATCGTGGTGAGACCGGCGATCGCGCGCAGCAGCGTGCTCTTACCGCTGCCGGACGGACCTAGGAGAACGAAAAGCTCGCCGTCCGCGATGTTGACCGTGACGTCGCTGACGGCCGCGGCGGCGTCGTAGTCCTTGGAGACTTGCTCGAGCAGGATGGACATGAAACCGCGTCGCGCCTTTCCAATGAACCTCGTCGAGGCATGGTAATGATCCGCACCAGGGTTGTCGGTCTCTTGGCGGTTACGTGCGGGTGACATTTCGGTCTGCGGCGCGGCCGATCGACGCGAGCTAAGGCCTGTAACCCTTTGACGAATAATAGCCGGCTGCGAGGCGGCTGCTCGCCGCCCCGCGGCCGGCGACTCAGAACCGAGCCTTTGCGGTAATACCGAACGTGCGCGGATCGCCCGGAGTGCCGATCACGAGTCCCGAGTTGCCCGACTGGATGCTCACGAACTGTAGGTAGTCCTTGTCGAGCGCGTTGCGCGTCCAGATCGCGAACTCCCAGGGGCCGTTCGAGCGGAAGCCCGCGCGCAGACTCAGGAGCCCGTAGCCGTCGATCAAGCCGTACTGCGAGACCGACGCGTCCGAGTACCACTCCGAGCGATAGTTCGCGTCGAAGCCGAAGAACCATTGGCCCGGCCGGCCGAACAGGTTCTTGTCGTGGCGATACTCGGCACCGAGAGTGGCCACTCGATCGGACAGGGCCGGCAAAGGCCGTCCCGACAAATCGCAGACCGCCGGGCCGCCCGCGAGCTCGAGCGGGCACGGTGCGTTGGCGAACGACACATACTCGCCGTCGTTCCACGCGGCGCTGAAATAGGCGCTGAACGAATCCGTCGGGGTCCACGACAGGTCCGCCTCGAGGCCTTTCACTTCGACCTGATCGATGTTGGCGAGATAACCGCGCAGAGCGCCGGGACCCGAATCGACGACGTTGGCCTGGTAGTCCTCCACTTCGGTGTCGAACAGAGCGAGGTTGACCGTGAGCGCGCGCGAGAAGTATTGAGTCTTGATGCCGAGCTCGCGGTGATGCACTTTCTCCGGCTTCACGAGCGCGCTGATCAGGGAGGGATTCCCCGCGGCATCGTTCGGAATACCCGCGAGATTGATGCCGCCCGATTTGTAGCCGTCCGCTAGGTTCGCGTAGAGCATCAGGTCGTCGGTCGCTGCGAACGACAACGTGAGCTGACCCGACGCGCTGCCGTCGTCGTAGTCGACCGCGTAATACTGCGGCCGCACGATGCCGAGCTTCGCGTTGATCAACGCGGGATCGTTGGTCGCGAGACCGCCCGACACGACTTGGTCGTAGACGGCGTCCTTGCGATCCTCCGTGTACCGGATGCCGGGCGTGAACGTGAGCCGATCCGTGACGCGCCAGTTGACCTGACCGAACAACGCGGTGCTGTCGACCGTCGAGTCCGCGACGAAACGCGACTCGTAGCCGTCGAGCAGATTGCGCGGCACAGTCGCATTCACGAGCCAATACGCCGCATCCGCGCCGTAGCCCTGGAGGCCGTGAGTCTCGATAGTCTGATGGAACGCGTAAGCGCCGACGATGTAGTCGGAGCGCTCGCCGACGGAGCCCGCGAAGCGCAGCTCTTGACTGGCCTGGCGCTGATCCGACGGGTTGACCGACGCCGTGAGAATGGACAGGCTCGTGTAGTCGCGGTCGTTCTGAGGCCGCCAGTCCCAGTAGCGCCAGGCGGTGACCGAAGTCAGAGTGCCCTTCGCGAATTTCCAATCCGCGATCGCCGTGACGCCACCGAGCCGCTGATCCGCGCGCGCACCGGAGTTGATGTCGGCGATGCGATCGTAAGGATCGCGCGACGGCGGCTCATAGCCGAGCGCCGCGGCCATCGCGTCGAACTGGCGCGCGGGCGCGCGCAGCGTCTGACCGACTCGCACGAACACCTGCGTGCAGCAATTGGCCTTCTGTTCCTGGGCCTCGGCGATCAACCGCAGCTGCAGCCGCTCGTTCGGATCGAATAGCAACTGTCCGTTGACGGCGAAGTTGTGCGTTTCGTTGATGTCGCGATCCGTCGGGCCGTTGAACACAGTCCCTTCGCGCTGCGTATCGACGAGCGAGATCTTGCCGGCGATCTTGTCCTCGGCCAGCGGGCCGGAGAAATAGGCTTTCGCCTGCACCAGACCGTAGTCGCCCGCGGAGAGCTCGAACTCGCTCTGCGGATCGAACGACGGCAATCGCGTCGAGACGTTCAACGCGCCGGCCGTCGTGTTCTTGCCGTAGAGCGTGCCTTGGGGCCCACGGAGGATCTCGACTCGCTCCACGTCGACCATGTCGAAGGTCGCCGCCGACGGGCGCGGGTGATAGACCTGATCGATGTAGATTCCCACGCCGGGCTCGAGGCCGTCGTTGGTAAGGCCGTAGGCGCTGCCGAATCCTCGGATCGTGATCGACGTATTGCGTGGATTCGATGAGATGAACTGTGTGCTCGGCGCAAGCAGAGTGGCTTGGACGATCGTGGAGGCTCCGCTCGCCTCGAGCTTGTCCTCGCCGATGACCGACAGCGCAATCGGAACGTCTTGCGCGCTTTCGGACCGATAGCGTGCCGTGACCACGACTTCTTCCGGCACACCGGGATCTTGCGCCCCGGCCGCTGCCGCAGTGAGTGCTGCCGCCGCTCCGACGACGCCGACCACGACTCCTTTATAACCTCGAACCATGACGTAGCTCCTGAAAGCACCGGCGAATCGCGCCGCTTTGATCAAATCGACTGCGGCCCAAGCGGGTCGACACCAATGGAGCGCATGGTATGGACCGCAGGTAACGCTGTCGGTCTTTTGTCAGTTACACGTCGGTCTATTCGGAGTAACAATCCGGTCACACCTTCGCCGCATGATTCCGTAACCAAAGTAGAACCTCGAAGCGACTGACCGCTTCACCGTCGAGCCGCTACTGTGCGGGCACCATTCGAACGAGGTGAGCGACCATGGCAAGGCAGAGTTTTCGCGGCGCAGGCGGAGCCGGAGCGGTCGTTCTTCCGTACGAGCACGCCGCCGCGGCCGGCGAGTACGAAGTGACCGCGAGCTCGCAGTCCGTGTTGACCGACGGCAGCCGATCCGTCGAACGCGCGCTCGCGCTCGTCGCGTCCGGCGTGCTGGTTGCGGTCGGAGTGTTCGTGGCCGGCTGGACCTTGACCGGCTAGCGTTTCCTCCGGCCAATCCCTCCAGAAAAATTGCGGCGTCGGGCTTGCCAAACAGGCCCGCGCCGCTATCCTGCTAGGGCTTTTGGCCTGCGGGACGCGTGCCGTCTCGCGCTCATTCCGAGCGGAGTTCCAATGACCGACTATGTCGCACACGGTGGCATCCGAGTCGCCCGTTCCCTTCACGACCTCGTGCGCGACGAGATCGCGCCCGGTACCGGAATCGCACCCGATGCGGTGTGGACGCTGCTCGACCAAATCGTCCGCGACCTCGGACCGCGGAACCGTGCGCTGCTCGCGAAACGCGATGACTTGCAGGCACAGATCGATCGATGGCTCGCCGCACGGCGCGGCGCGCCGATCGACCCGAAGGAATCGCACGAGTTTCTATCCAAGATCGGCTACATCGTGCCGGTCGGAGCGCCGTTTAGCGTCGCCACGGCCAAAGTCGATCCCGAGATCGCGACGCTCGCGGGCCCGCAGCTCGTTGTTCCGGTCGACAACCCCCGTTACGCGCTGAACGCCGCCAACGCTCGTTGGGGCAGCCTCTACGACGCGCTCTACGGCACGAACGTGATCCCGGAGGACGGCGGCGGCGAGAAGGGCCGCGGCTACAACCCCGTTCGCGGCGAACGCGTCATCGCGCGGGCGAACGAGTTCCTGGATGAAGCCACGCCGCTCGCGGCCGGCCGCTGGTCCGACGTCAGCGGCCTTGCTGTCGACGGTGCAACGCTCGCGTTGACGCTCGCGGGCGAGCGCAAGTCCACGCTGCGCGATCCGCGCCAATTCGCGGGCTACCGGCGCGCCGACGGACGGCTCACGCACGTGCTGCTACGCAACCACGGGTTGCACGTCGAGCTCGCGATCGATCCGAACCACCCGATCGGCAAGCGTCACGCCGCCGGCATCAAAGACGTCGTGCTCGAAAGCGCGGTCTCGACGATCATGGATTGCGAGGACTCCGTGGCCACGGTCGACGCCGCCGACAAAACCGTCGTGTATCGGAACTGGTGCGGCATCATGCGCGGCACTCTGACCGCGTCGTTCAGCAAAGGCGGCGCCACGATGAACCGCCATTTGAACGCCGATCGCGAGTACACCGCTCCCGACGGTAGCAGCCTCGTCGTTCCCGGCCGCAGCATGCTGCTCGTGCGGCATGTAGGCGCGCACGTGTTGACGGAAGCCGTCACGGACGCTGCGGGACAACCGATTGCGGAAACGTTCCTCGATTGCGTCATCACGACGCTCGCGGCGCTGCACGATCTGAAGCAGACCGGAAAGGTGCGGAACAGTCGCGCCGGCAGTCTCTACATCGTCAAGCCGAAGCAGCACGGACCGGAAGAGGTCGCGCTCTCGGTGGAGCTGTTCGCGACAGTCGAGCGCGCGTTCGGTCTGCCAGCGAACACGCTCAAGATCGGAATCATGGACGAAGAGCGGCGCACGACCGTAAATCTGAAGGAGTGCATCCGAGTCAGCCGCGAGCGGATCATCTTCATCAACACGGGTTTTCTCGATCGCACGGGCGACGAGCTGCACACGCATATGGAAGCGGGCCCCGTCATCCCGAAACCGGAGATCAAGGGCGCGCGTTGGATCGCAGCGTACGAGGATTGGAACGTTCGAGTCGGCCTCGAGGTCGGGCTTCCGGGCCACGGTCAGATCGGCAAGGGAATGTGGGCGATGCCGGACGAGATGCGCGCGATGCTCGACGCCAAGCAGGCGCACCCGAGAGCCGGCGCGAGCTGCGCGTGGGTACCCTCGCCGACCGCGGCGACGCTCCATGCGATCCACTATCACCAAGTCGACGTGGCGGCGCGGCAGCAAGAACTGGCGAAGGCCGGCGGTGCGACGCAGGAGCTGCTGCTCGGGATCCTCACTCCGCCAATGCTCGCGAGGCAGCTCGGCGCAGCGGAAATCCAGCGCGAGCTCGACAACAATGCGCAGGGCATACTCGGCTACGTCGTGCGCTGGGTCGAGCATGGAGTCGGGTGCTCGAAGGTGCCGGACATCAACGACGTCGGGTTGATGGAGGATCGCGCGACGCTGCGCATCTCCTCGCAGCACATCGCGAATTGGTTGCGCCACGGAATCGTGGACCGCGCGCAGGTGCTGGCCACCCTCGAACGGATGGCCGTGGTCGTCGATCGGCAGAACGCCGGCGACGCCGCCTATCGGAACATGGCCCCTCGCTTCGAGCACAGCGTCGCGTTCCAGGCGGCGAAGGACCTCGTGTTCAACGGGCTTACGGAACCGAACGGCTACACCGAGCACGCGCTCGCGCGGCGCCGCCGGGAATTCAAAGCGAAGATGTAACGCGAGGCGCGAGATCGCCGGGCGGCCGATCATCGGCGCTCGCGCCGCGACTGTCGGACCGGCCGTCGTCGGATCAGCGTTGCGTCACATGCTGTCCGCCGGCCCCCGTCACGCGCCAGATCGTGTTGCCGACGTCATCGGCAACGAGCAATGCGCCTGACCGGTCGACGACCACGCCGACCGGTCGACCTTGCGCCTCCCCTTCAGGGTTCACGAAACCCGAGAGCACGTCTTCCACAGGACCCGCGGGCTTACCCTTCGCGAACGGCACGAAGATCACCTTGTAGCCGCTCAGCGGCTTGCGATTCCACGACCCGTGTTGCCCGATGAACGCGCCGCCGGCGTAGCGCCCCGGCAACTGCCCTTCCTTATAGAAGGCGAGCCCTAGCGATCCAGTGTGAGGCCCGAGCGCGTAGTCCGGCGCCGTCGCCTTCGCGACGAGGTCCGGCCGCTGCGGTTTGACGCGATCGTCGACGTGCTGGCCGTAGTAGCTATAGGGCCAGCCGTAGAAGAACCCGTCGCGCACGGATGTCAGATAGTCGGGCACGAGGTCGCTGCCGAGCGCGTCGCGCTCGTTCACTACGGTCCAGAGCTCGCCGGTGTCCGGCTGCCACGCGAGACCGTTGGGGTTGCGGAGTCCCGTCGCGAAGACGCGCATTTGCTTCGTCTTCGGGTCGATCTCGAGAATCGCGGCGCGGTGCACTTCCTTGTCGATGCCGTTCTCCGCGACGTTGCTGTTGGAGCCCACCGTGACGTAGAGCCTCGAGCCGTCGGGGCTCGCGATGAGGTTCTTCGTCCAGTGATGGTTCAGCGATCCGGCCGGGAGCTCGAACACGGTTTCGCCGCGCTCGATCAGCTGCGTCGCCCCCGGCATGTATTGGAACCGCTGGATACTGTCGGTATTGGCGACATACAGATCGCGGCCCACGAGCGCCATGCCGAACGGCGAGCGCAGGCCCTCGACGAACGCCATCCTGACCTCGGCGACGCCGTCGCCGTCCGCGTCGCGCAACAACGTGATCCGGTTCGGGCTCGGCACGGCCGCACCCGCCCGTTTCATGACGAGGTCCATTACCCATCCTTGGATTCCTTTGCCGTCGTCGGGGCGTTCCGGTGCATTCGTCTCGGCAACGAGCACATCCCCATTGGGCAGCACGTAAAGCCAACGCGGATGGTCGAGCCCCTTGGCGAACGGCTGCACGGCGAGGCCCGGCGCCGCGACGGGGGCCGCTCCGTCCCGCCAACCGACCGCCGGCGCGATATGGATCGTCGGGATCTGGCTGACCGTCGGCGCCGGGAGCGTCGGCTCGGGTCCGATCGTCTCGGCGATCGGGATCTGTGCGTCCTCCGCACAACCCGCGGTCGCGAACAACAGAGCACCCCAACCTGCGAGCATCGCATTCCGTCGCATGTCGCCTCTCCTAAGTTGCTGCCGGACGTCCCCGCGATGCGTGCGAAAAACATGCCATTGCATGCCGGTACGACGAGTACACGCTTCGGTCGCGTAAGGACATGCTCCGGGTCGCGCGAGCGCGCGCTCCGGGTCGCACGGTTACGTGCTCCCCACCCGAAATCGGCGCGGCCGCATCCCACGATTTGCGAGCGACGCACCGCGTTTTGGCAGCTTTGGAATCTAGGAGGGCCGGGACCGAGGCGCCCGCCCCGGGTCATTCGTGCCGCAGAGCCTCGATCGGATCGAGACGCGCGGCGCGGCGGGCAGGCATGAAGCCGAACACCACGCCGATCAGCGCCGAGAACACGAATGCGCCCGCGACGACCGCCGGGTCGAGCACGAACGGGAAGCCCAAGGCGAGCGACGCCGCATATGAGCCCGCGAGACCGATCGACGCGCCGACCGCGCCGCCCACCGTGGTCAGGATCACCGCTTCGACGAGGAACTGGGCGAGCACCTCGCGCTCGAGCGCGCCGATCGCAAGGCGAATCCCGATCTCGCGGGTCCGCTCAGTGACCGACACGAGCATGATGTTCATGATGCCGATTCCGCCGACGAGAAGGCTCACGGCGGCAATCGCTCCGAGAAACAGCGTCAGCGCCGTCGTCACGGTCGCGACGACGTTCGAGATCTCCGCGAGATCCATGACGCGGAAGTCGTCGGCGTCTTGCGGTCCGACGTTGCGGCGGTCGCGCATCAGCGCCTGCACGCCGGTCTTCACGTCCGCGTTCGCCGCCCACGGCGCGACCGACACGCCGATCGACGACACGTTCTCGTTCCCGATCAAGCGGCTCTGCACCGCACGCAGCGGCGCGAGGATCACGTTGTCCTGATCGTTGCCGAACGTCGACTGGCCCTTCGATTCGAGCTCGCCGACCACGGGGCAAGAAGCGATCCCGAGACGAATCGTCGCGCCGACGGGATCCGCGGAGCCGAATAGCTCCTCGCGCACCGTCTTGCCGATGATGCAGGTGAGCCTGCCGCTTTGATACTGAGCGTCGGAGAACTCGTTGCCGCGAGCGACCACTGCGTTGCGCACCGAAAAATAGGACGCGGTGATGCCGGTGACCGTCACGGACCAGTGGCTGTTGCCGTACACGGCGGTCACGGCGCTGCCCGCGGTCGGCGACACCGCATCCACGCCGCGCACGTCCCGCGTGATCGCGGCTACGTCGCGGTCGGTCAACGGATGGATCGCGATACCGCGCTGGCCGTCGTTGTCCGAACCGGGGCTCACGAATAGCAAGCGGTCGCCGAGGCTCGACACACCGGACGTGACTTGCGCGCTCACGCCGCGCCCGAGCGTCACTATCGTGATCACGGCCGCGACTCCGATCACGATTCCGAGCATCGTGAGCGCAGAGCGCAGCGCATTGCGGCGCAGCGCACGAAATGCGAGCAGCAGCGTATTCCAGAACATCAGATGGGTACCTGACGCGTCGGCCGGTCGCTCGCGATACGTCCGTCGCGGAAGTGGACCTCGCGGTCCGCAAACGCGGCGATGCCCGCTTCGTGCGTGACCATGACGATCGTCAAGCCGCGCTCCTCGTTCAGCCGCGTGAGGAGCCTCATGATCTCTTCGCCCATCGCCGTGTCGAGATTGCCGGTGGGTTCGTCGGCGAGAACGAGCGTCGGGTCGGTCACCATCGCACGAGCGATGGCTACGCGCTGTTGCTGACCCCCGGAGAGCTCGCCCGGAGTGTGCTGCTCGCGGCCCGCAAGGCCGACGAGCGCCAGCATCTCTTCCGCGCGCTGACGACGCTCCTTGCGCGGCATACGACGGTAGATCAAGGGCAGCTCCACGTTCTCGAGCGCCGTCGTGCGATTCAAGAGATTGAATCCCTGGAAGATGAAACCGATGTAGTGGCGGCGCAGCAATGCGCGCTGCTCTCTGGGCAACTCGGCCACGTCCACGCCGCTGAAGAAATAGTTGCCGCGCGTCGGTCGATCGAGGCAGCCCAAGATGTTGAGGCAGGTCGATTTTCCCGCGCCGCTCGGCCCCATCAGTGCGACGAACTCACCGCTCGCGACGGTGAAGTCGATGCCGTCGAGCGCGCGCACTTCCGACGCTCCCGAGCCGTAAATGCGCGATACGCCGCGCAGCTCGATCGCAAGCGACTCGTCGGACGCGGCAACGGCAAGGCTCGCGCTCACTGCAACCTCCTCAGCCGAACGGCCCGCCGCCCTGCCGCTGCTCACGCGCAGGCCTCTCGACATCCACGATCACGGCCGTACCAGGTGCGACGTCGCCGCTCGTAACCTCCGTGAGCTCACCGTTGGTCAGTCCGGTGCGAACCGGAACGGCCACGGCGGCGCCGTCGCGAACCACCCAAACCTGAGGAGCGTTGCCGTCCGCGGTGCCGCGATCCTGCGCAGCTGCCGGCGGCAGGAATCGGAGCGCACGATTCGGCACGAGCAACGCTTTGGCTTTCTCTTCGATCAGGATCTCGGCCGTCGCGGTCATTCCCGGACGTAGCGATAGGTCGGGATTGTCGACCGACAGCACGGTTTCGTACGTCACTACGTTGTTGACCTCCCGCGGGTTGAAGCGCACGGACACGATCTTTGCTTCGAATGCGCGTCCGGGATATGCATCGACGCGAAATTCGGCGCGCTGGCCCTCGCGCACTTGGCCGACGTCGGACTCGTCGAGGTCCAAGTGAAGCTCCATGTGCCGGAGGTCACCGGCGAGCTTGAACAGAACCGGCGTCTGAAACGAAGCCGCGACCGTCTGACCGGGCCGAATCTCGCGCGAAATGATCACGCCATCGATCGGCGCGCGAATCACGGCCTTGCGCAACGCGGTCTCGCTCTCGCGCACAGTGGCCGTCGACACGGTGACCTGCGCCGTCGCGCTCGCGACCGCGGCGACGGCACGTTGCGCCGCCGCCTCGTCCGTCTCGAGCGTCTGCTGCGACGCAATGTTGCGGGCCGCTAGCTCGCGGGAGCGAGCGGCCTTCGCACGCGCTTCCGTGACGGTAGCCTGAGCCTGCGCCAGCGACGCTTCCGCCACGGCCAACGAGGCACGCGTAGACGCCGCGCGCGCCTCGAGCGTCTGCGTGTCGAGTTGCGCGATGATCTGCCCTTGGGTGACGCTGTCGTTGAAGTCGACGAACACGCGGTCGATGATCCCGGAAATCTCGCTGCCGACGTCGACTTGATTGGTCGGTTGCAGCGTACCCGTTGCCGTCACCGTGACACGCAGCGGCGCTTCTCGAGCCGCATCCGTGATGTAGACGGTGGCCTCTGCCCTCCGCCACCGGATGCCGGCGGCTCCCGCGGCCGCGAGCACGACGAGGACGATCAGCCAGACCCAAACGCCGCGGCGCGGGCGGCCGGCTGTCGAGAGCGTGCTGACGATTTCTTCCTTGGCGGCGTTCATGCGGAAGCCTGCTTCACTGAGTCGGGACGGTGAGCCGCAGCGTTTCGAGCAAGATCTTCAGACCGGCGTCGACTTGCGCGCGGTCGGCGGCGGAGAGGTCCGCGAGCATGCGAGCGACGTGGCGCTCGGCGTCGCGCTTCATCCACGCGAGCGTGCGTCGGCCCTCCGGCGTGAGCCGCACCATGATCTGGCGGCGATTGTCTTCGGGGGTCCAGCGCTCCAGCCAACCTCGCTCGACTAGCAGCGCGACGGACTTGGACATCGTCGGCAACCTCACCGCCTGATGTTGCGCAAGCTCCGTAAGGCTGCAGGCCGCGACGCTCGTCTTTGCAAGTATCCCCACGTGTGCCGGCTCCAATCGGCGTTCGCCCTGGCGCATCCGCGCCTGGAAGCTGCGCATGAGGAGCCAGGTGACGTCCAGCAGATCACGCGACGTATTGGTCGGCTTTCTCGCCATCTATTATTTGAGCTAACAGTTAGTGTCGCTAAGTTAGTGTGGCTAACCGTACCGACTGATGGATCTACCTGTCAAGGTGTCGCCGGCGACAGCTGGCGCTCTCCGGCAGTGCACAGAACGGCGCGAAGCCTCGATGGTAGGTACGATCGGGATGGACGCGCTATCACGCGCGTCCAGAAAACTTTGGACAGCCGAGGCGAGACCCTGAAGAGAGCCGCTCGCGGCGGCCCGGACGTCTACGAGCCGCGTCACGGCGGTAGCGATGCTTCGAGTGTGATCTTCAAGCCGTTGCGCAGGAGATTGGACACCGGACATTTCTTCTCGGCCTCGGCAGCATACTGCTTGAAACCGGCCTCGCTCATTCCGGGCACCTGGCCTTCCGTCACGAGGTGCATCTTGTTGATGACGCCGTTCTCGAGCGAGATCGTCGCACGCGTGCTGATTTGCAGCGGCCGATGGCCTTGGGTGCTCAGATAGTTGGCGAAAGCCATGCTGAAGCATGCAGCGTGCGCCGCCGCAATGAGCTCCTCGGGATTGGTGCCGCGCGCGTTCTCGAAGCGCGTCGCATAGCTGAACGGAGTATCGCGCAACACCCCGCTCGTGGCGGTGATCGCACCATTGCCCGTCTTGAGATCTCCGCGCCAGGTGCCGGACGCCGTCCGCTCGATCGCTGCCATCGTGGTCCTCCTAACTGCTGTGGGAGGGCGCGCTCACCGCGTGGGCATTGCGGCCCCGGCGACACGATAGCACGGCGAAAAACCTGAACGGCGCCAAATGAACGTCGCCCGTCGAGCGGACAAAAAAAATCGGCCGGGAACCCCGGCCGATTCTTATCTGACGATCTGAGAACGCGGCTATTGGAAATTCATCTTGACGCCGACGCCGACCTCACGCGGCCGATCGACGGTCGCGAAGTCGAACTGCCAGATGTTGTGCAAGAAGCCCGAGTTCAGCTCGTACTCGTCCGTGAGATTCGTGCCGTACACCGTGATCGTGTAGCGCGTATCAGGCGGCGAGTAAGCCATCTGCGCATTGAGGCGCCAATAGTCCCCCGACTCGTAGTCCCGCGGCACACCGTATGCGTTCTGGCGCAACGACGGTGTCGCCGCCCGCCAGTATGGGCCCGTATAGATATAGTCCGCGCGCCACAGGAGCGAACCGCCCTTCGACAGGTTCGCGTCGTACTGGATGCCGAAAGCGTAGGTCTCGTCCGGGGCGGCCGAGAACTCCGTGTTCAGCGTAACGGCCGGGCTATGCGAGTCGGTGTACTTCGTATCGAGGAATCCCAAGTTCGCGTTCAACGTCAACTGGTCCGTGGGCGCCCACGTGGCCTCGACCTCGAGGCCCTCGGCAGTAGCCGAAGCCGCATTCTGGGTCACGAGCTCCGTGATCTCGCCACCCGTAACGCGGTCCTTGATGGTCGCGAGCAGCTGAATGTCGATCCAGTCCGTCGAGAAGAAGGTCGCGTTGAGACGCAGCTTACCGTCCGCCAAAGTCGAGCGAATGCCGAACTCCGTGTTCTCGATCGTCTCCGGGTCGTACTTCGACTCGACGGATCCCAAGCTGTCGGAATAGACCTGGAGGCCGCCCGAGTTGAATCCCTCCGTGTAGCCGACGTACAGCATCACGTCGTCCGTGAGATGCCAGCTAAGGGACGCGCGATACGTATCCGCATCGAACGCCACGTGCGTCGGCGCACCGGGCGCGCGTATGCCGTCGTAGGGACTGCCGGAAAACTCGATGTTCGGGCCCACTGGCTTGGGCGCCGAGATGCCTGCGGCGACGCCGGCGTCGAGGTCGTAGTTGTATTGATCCGACGACTGATCGTGGTAGCGGTAGCCTACCGTGACGTCGAACTTCTCGGTGATGCCTACGGTGACTTCACCGAACAGGGCATAGCCATCGATGTCGTTGCCAAACAAGCGGTCGCCCGCCGGCGGCCGTGCGCCGCCCGCGAGCGCCGTGACCCAGCCGCCCGGTATGAAATTGCACGGGAACGGCCAACCGGCCACGCTGTTGACGTCGAGACCGAGCGCGAATGGCGGCACGTAGCCCGCCGCGACACCGGGCGCCCAGCTCGTGATCCCGCGCGACGCGGGAGTCGCCGTCGTGCACGCCGCATTCGGTGTGATCTGAGCCGCGTAGTCGAACGTCGGTAGGCGGTTCGGATACGGCACCCACGCGTTCGGCGGCGGCGGGCCTTGCGCGAGCAAGTTCCACTCGGCCATCGAATAGGCCGGGTTGCGCTGAGTAACGGTCTGATCCCAGAAGTAGGCGCCGCCGACCCACTTGATTCGATCGCCGCCGCCGGAGAACTGGAACTCGTGGCTCGTGAGATCGGTTTCGTTGAGGAAGTAGTCGATGTAGAAATTGAACTGCGCGGCGTCCCAGTCGTTGTACTGGCGAGCGTCGTTGAAGGTGTGGCCGGCGAGATACTCGAAGCTCACTCTGTCCCCGAGCGCGACTTTGAGGTTGAGCGTCTGCTGCTCCAGCTTCTGGCGCGACGGTATTGTGATTTCCGAGCGACCTTCCCACTCCCCGACGAGACCGCCGGGATAACCGGAACAGACGTAGTGGCAGTTCCATTGGCCGCCGCTCGCAATGTCGTATGCCTGCGAGAGGCCCACTTGGTAGCCTGAGTTCCACGCGATCTGAGGGTCGATATACGTATTGACGCGGGCCTGGGTATCGGTGATCTCGTCCTGCTGCGCGTTGAAGCGCAGGCTCACGCGATCCGATGGCTCCCACATGAAGTCCGCGCGAATGACCTCGTCTTGGAAGGCACCGGACTTGGCTCCGGTCGTCAGGCTCGTGATGTAGCCGTCGCGGTCGTAATTGGCCAGGGTGAAACGCGAGCGGAACGTGTCGGTGAACGGTATGTCGAGCGAACCCTTGATGTCGCGGCGATCCAAGTTGCCGACTGTCATGTCGACCTGCACGCCGTATTCCGGCGACGGCGCTTTCGTGTACAGCCGAATCGCGCCGCCCGTCGAGTCACGACCATACAACGTGCCCTGTGGGCCGCGGAGCACCTCGACCCGGTCGAGATCGACGAACTCGCGCAGCAGCAGCCCGTTGTTGGAGACCTGCCAAATGCCGTCGATGTAGGTGCCGACGTTCGGGATGCCGCGCATCGTGAACGAGGCCGTGTCGCTGCCTCCGAGGTTGCCCGCGACGATCACGTTTGGAACGACGGCTTTGAGGTCCTCCATGTTTTCGATGCCCTGCGTTTCGAGCATCTCGCCGGTATAGGCGACGATCGCAATGGGCACGTCTTGAAGATTCTCCTCGCGACGGGTGGCGGTGACGACGATCTCTTCCAGGCCTCCCGTGGATTGCTGCGACCACGCGAATGGCGTGATGAGCGTCGCACCGGTAGCGGCAGCAATGGCCGCGGCAATGGGTTTCAGTTTCATGAGTTCCCCCAGCAGTTGATAGACGATTGGAAAGTTGAATGACCGTGGCGCACGCTCGCACCGCGGGCCGATGGGCGATCGAAGTGACAAATCACGACGACTTCGGACACATGGCATGTCGTGTGTGTTTTTCGCAGCAACCGAACCCCCCAGCGAAGACAAACAAAGTAAGCGACTCGTCAGTCAAGCTATCGGCCGTCGATTCTATGAGCTTCGGACAGCTCCTACGACATATGTAACATACTGCGCCGTACGAACGGGTGTTGTCTAGTCACCACGGTGGGCGTCGGTCGCGCTAAAAAAAACGGCCGCGACAGTCGCGCGAATTTGCGAGCGTCAAGGCGAGGGCACCACACCGATTTGCTCGGGGAATTTGTTGTTCTCCTCTCAGATGTGCTCGATCCCCAAAGAGATACACGCCGGAGTTTCGCCGGCAGATGGTCGAGCTGCATCGCACGGGCCGGTCGATGAACGAGCTCGCCAAGGAGTTCGGCTGCACGACTTGGTCGATCCGCACGTGGGTCAAGCAGGCGGGTCTCCACCTCCAGTGAGTGCCCTGCCGGGCGCACAAAAAAAAAACGGTGGGCGCAGTGCGCCCACCGTCTTTGCGAGTCGTTCGCTAGCGCTTACTGGAAGTTGCGCTTCACAGTCATCGCGTACTCGCGCGGACGCGACGGCTGGCCATGGATGTAGCCGGCGCCGTTGTCCCACAGATCGAACAGCGTTACGTAGTAGTACTTGTCCGCCAGGTTTGTGCCTTCGATCGCGACTTCCCAGTCGTCGGAAGCCGACCGCCAAGTCAGGCGCGCGTTGAAAACCTCGTAGCTGTCGATGAAGTTCGTCGGCGCGTTGACAGCGCTCGCGTAGACCGAGTCGGTGTACACCGCATCGAGCCGCGGCGTGAAGGTACCGCCACCCGACAGATCGAACCTGTACTGAATACCGAAACTCGCCTTATTTTCCGGCGTGTACGGCGCCACCATGCTCAGCGTGACGTTCGTCGCGCCCGGATCGATACGCGAGTATTCGAAGTTCAGATAGCTCAACGACGCGTCGATCTCGAGCCCGTCCCCGATGTGCCACTCGACCTCGAGCTCCGCGCCATAGACGTCCGCGTCGCCGACGTTGTTCTGGCTCGCGCATGGCGACTGTTGACCAGGAGGCGCCCAGAGACAAACCGTCGCCGGCAGCTGGATGTCCTGGTAGTCGTTCGCGAAGATCGCCGCGTTGAACCGAACGTCGCCGCCGAACGTGCTCTTGAAGCCCACCTCGAGGCTATCGATCGTCTCGGGGTCGAACGCGTTGAGCTGGCTCGGGAAGAACGGACGCGCGTTGTTGCCGCCGGCTTTGTATCCCGTCGTGGCCGACGCGTAGATCATCGACGAGTCGCCGACGTCGAAGTTCAGCGCGACGCGGTAGTCCGTGTTGTCGCTGTCGTAAGAAACACCCACGAGATCCAAGCCGAACACGCCGCAGTTGGCCGGGTTCGCCGACTCCCAGAACAGGGCCGACGTGCACGCCTGGACCGGCGACAGATCGGGGTTACGGCGACGGAACCTGTAGCTCTTCTCGTCCTCGGTATAGCGCACGCCGAGGGAGAGGTCGACGCGATCGCCGAAGTGCAACACTCCGTCGGCGAAGATGGCCTGGCTCGTCGCGGGAACGAGGTCGGGACCGTGGATGAAATCGAAGCCGACGTACGGCAAGTCGACACGCGCGTGCTCGGCCGTGTCCTGATCGAGATAGAAGGCGCCCACCGTCAAATCGAGCAGCCCGGCCTCAAAGTTCAAGCGCAGCTCGTACGTGTCCTGCTGGTGGTCCAGAACCTGGAGCAGCTGCTGCGCCGCGAGCGGCGAACCGTCCGTGTCCTCTGCGAACTCGTTTGTGTACTCGCGGTGCGACATGACCCACAGCAGCGAGACGTTATCGGTGAGGTCCCAATTGAGGTTGAGCGTCGCGTCCCACGAATCGAGCGTGTTGACCGGCTCGATAACGTAGGGCTTGTACACCGTGCTACCACCCGCGGCGCCGCCTTGGAAGTACGGACTCGGGGTGCTCCTGCCGTCGTTGATATAGGTCGCGTAGTTGGTGTATGTGCCGCCCGTCGCGAAACGATTGTCCAACGTAACGTCGGTGCCTGCCTCATACGAGCCGTTGTTGTTGTTGTCGAAAAAGATCGGCACGAACGTGATCGAATTCGAAGCCGGGTTGAACGCCGGATTCGGTTGTGGGGGGCCGAACCCCTGAAACATGATCGGGATCGCGGATGAGGAGTGGTCGCGTGCTGCGATGAGCACGCCGGGCTGCGACTCCGAGTCGTCGTTGACGATGCTGCTCGCGAAGTCGATCGAGAAGTCGTCCGACGGCGTCCAACGAAGCGCGAAGCGTCCCGATGCGTAGGATTGACCGCCTTCCGTGCCGATCGCGCAGCTGGTGGTGTCGGAGGCCGTCTGTATGTACCTTGGCAGGCCGCCGGGTTGCCCGGGAGGCGGCAAGTTTTTCGCGCATGCAAAGTCGAGACGGTCCACATAGCCGTCCATCGACCGTGCGATACCCGCGATACGTGCGTACAGCTTGTTCTCGACGAGCGTGATGCCGGCCGCGCCCTTGATGTCGGTGCGGTTGAATTCGCCCTTCGTGATCGACACGTTGGCGTCGTTCTCGCCGTCGGGCTTGCGCGTGAACAGCTTGATGGCGCCGCCGATAGCGTTGCGGCCAGCGAGCGTGCCTTGTGGGCCGCGCAGCACTTCTACGCGCTCGAGGTCGAGCAGATCGAGCACGTTGCCCGTGATCGTCGAGTAGTAAACGTCGTCGACGTAGATGCCGACGCCGGGTTCAACCGAGGGGTTGAAGTCCGTTTGCCCGATGCCGCGGATGAACGCGACGAGGGCGTTGCCGAACGCGGAACCCGCGGGTCTCAGCGAAACGTTCGGTGTTTGAGCCGTGATCTGCGCGAGGTTCGTCTGGCTGCGCGCCTCGAGCATCGCGGCGTTAACCGCCGTGATCGCGATCGGCGTGTCCTGCACGTTCGTCTCCCGGAACGTGGCCGTGACGATGATCTCTTCCAAGCCGCCCCCGGCTTGTTGCGCGAATGCTGGAGCGGCCATGAGTCCTGCGATGAGCGATGACAACAGAGCGTACCGTGGCGTTCGACCGCGACGACGCGCGATGTAGATTTCCTGCAACATGGTGCGACCCCCTGGTTGGCTGGCTACTACTCACGCGCAGCAGAGACCGAAGCTGCTGTCGCGTTTCCCACTACGGAAAGACTCGGACGTTGATTCTGGAGACCTGCGCCCGAGCAAGCCAGAGTATCCAGTGTACTAGTTTACATAATACCTGTGTTGCCTTGGTGCCCTGATCATCGCGAGCCCGTTGCCGTGAGCACGAATGCGGCGCCTTCGGCTGCGAAGTGGGGCGCGCCAGGCCGCATCCAGAAGTTCCACGAGGGCGCAGCCAATCTCGCGCCGCGAAACGGCGACGTGCGGCTCATCGCGTGCGAGGTGACCCGCGACGGCGACATCGATGCCGCGGTCGCGGGGGGGGTCTGGGCGGCGAGCTCGAGCCCCTCAGCGTGAGCGTCACGTTGATCTCGCCGGGATTCGTGGACTCGGACATTCGCCACACCGACAACCGCGGAGTCGTGCATGAGCATGCGTCCGCTGAGCCGCTGACGAGTTGCGGCGAGCACCGCGCGGTCTACGGTGCGAGCACTGGAGCACACCGAGTCCGCACCGCAGAGCATGTTTCTGTGTAATTCAATAGTGCGCCTAGCGCGTGCTTGATCAGCCTTCGGATTCGTACTACGTTTCGCGCGCAACGGCAGAATCGGACTCTCGGGCGCGCGCGTAATGCATTGGTCGATCAAGGGTATCGGCCATACGCCATCGCCACTGCCCGCCCGCGGCCCGTCGCAAGGAGTACTCACAATGCCCGACAAGACGCCCTCATCGACCCGTCTCGCTGTTTGGTGCGCGAGCGCGCTGGCAGCCGTCACGCTCACGCGCTCGGTCGAAGCTCACCACTCCTTCGCGATGTACGACCAGGAGAAACAAGTCACGCTGACGGGCAAGCTCACGCGTTTCATTCCTGGCGCGAACCATGCGCAGCTGATCTTCGAAGTCATCGGCCCAGACGGCAAAACCGTACTCGACGCGACCGGCAAACCCGTCGTATGGGGCGTCGAAACGGGTCCGGCTGCCGCGATCGCCGAACGTGGAATCACCGTTGCGAGCTTCCCCACCGGAACGATAATGACCGCGACGCTCTATCCGCTGCGCAACGGCAAGACGTTCGGCTCGCTCGCGCGCGGATCGGCGATCATCAAATGCGGCAACACGCTACCCAAAGACGGCTGCAACGCGAAGACGGGTGAGTCGTTCCTCGACGATCGCGGCGGCAACTGAGACCACCCGCAAAATAAGAAAGCCCGGCACGAGGCCGGGCTTTCGAGGACGGTTTGGTAAATCTCGAGGGGGAGAGAAATAACCAACCCAGAGCATTTTGCATGAGCTTTGGCCTGCTAACGAGATGAGCCGAAGTGATGGTGTCGCGGCCAACTGCCTGGGCCGGAGGTCGCCGGCGGTGTCGCCCTAGGGCACCGGCAACGAACGTCGGTTACGAATGAACTGCGACACGATCCACTTTTCGCCGCGGCTCGGCGGGCAGCCCGCATGCAGCATCCGCGTGTCGGGCGCACCGCTCGGAAGAGCGTTCACGAAGAACAGACCCTCGCCGCTCGCTCCTCTGTGGCGAAAGCCGCACGTGGGGAAGTCGGTCTCCCCGCCTTCGTAGCCGTCGTTCAAGTAAACGAGAAACGTCACGACCCGCTCGCCGCGTTTGGCGATCTCGTCGGCGTAGTTCGGCACTTTGGGATCGATGAAGTCGTAGTGGTTGCCGATCTGCTCAGCGACGTCGTAATGCAGCACGGCGGGTGCTTCCATCTGCGCGAGCGGAATACCGCACGCCGCAGCCATCCGCATCTGCAGCACAACGTGCACCATGTCGGCCTCGGCGAGATTGAACTCGGCGATGGTGTTGGTGCGGTTCTCGTTCTCGATGTCGGCCCCCGCGGATGGATCGTAAACGCGTGCGCGACGCAGCTTGCCGCGAGCGCGCTCGATCAGCCAAGAACACGCCGCAGGTGTCAATAAATCGGGGAAGGAGCGCACGAGCGGCGACTCGTTGAGCGTGCGCGCCCGTCGTACCGAGGTCCATTCGGCCAAGTCGACGCCTTGCGCGAGACGCCGCCAAACGTCGGCGGTCAGCGCGTGCCCCGCGCGCACGGAGCGCGCGAGCTCAGCATCCATGCTTAGAACACCGAGTTGGCCACGCGCAGAGCTCGAGCCGCGCTCCGCTGCGGCGATCAGCAGCTCGAACGCGTCCGCGAAGCTCTGCTCGACGTAGCACCCGAGCGCTGCGAGGACCGCGAGCCGCGCGGCGGCTTCCGCGCCTCCCTGCTTACAGGCGTCCACCAGCAACCCGACACCTTCTCTGGGCAACGTAGGTGCTCGGTCGCCGACGAGCATGCGCTTGCCGAGCGCGGTCATCGCGTCGAGGTCACCGCGCCCGGTCGCGAGCGCGAGCGCGTCGACGGCTGCATCGTGCCGGCCGGCCGCATCGTGCTGCGCGGCGAGCGCGATGGCCGATTCGTTTTCTTGCGGGAGCGAGCCCATCGGCGCAGCTTGACCTCTACCCGATTAAGGATCGCGCGCTGCTCGGCTAGTTCGGCTTTTTGGCGATCCGTCGCTTCTCGGAGGGCAATTCCCGGTCGTCGCGCAGAGCACGGATCTTCGCCGCGCTCGGCTCGTCGTACGGCACGAATATCACGACGCGCAGCGTCGGGCTGCCCTCCGGCACGTACGAAGAATGCTCCATCGTCATTCCGCCGAGCTGCGGATGATGGGCGATGGCTTCGGACCGGCCGACGACTTCGGCGCTGTTCCACAGGCGGCGGAAGATCGGGCACCGCTCCGCGAGCTCGTTGATCAGCGCTTCGAAAGACGGGTCATCCGGCGTCTGGCTATAGTCGACGCGGAACTTCGACAAGACCCTGCGCACCATCGTCTCGTATGCGACTGGATCGTGCTGGTAGGTATCGTCCATCAGCAGGATCCGGAGCAGGTTGCGATCCTCGGGCGCGAGACGCTCGTAGTGTCGAAAAGCCTGGCTCATCAGGCGGTTCCATGCGATCACATCCCACCGAGCCGTCATCACGAGCGCCGGTACACCAAGAGCGTCGAGCATTCGGGCGAGCGTGGGGCTCACCTCCGTCACGCAAGTCGCGGCGGGCGGCGCCGGCCGATGTTGCACGAGCGCGAACAGGTACTCCCGCTCGTCGGCGGTCATCCGTAGGGTGGCGCACACGCGCTCGAGGACGTCAGCGGACACCTGGATCTTTCGGCCCTGCTCGAGCCAGGTGTACCAGGTCACGCTCACGCCCGCGAGCGCGGCGACGTCTTCACGGCGGAGTCCCGGTGTGCGGCGCCGATTGGTGTCCGGTAGACCTACTTGTGTCGGCGACAAACGCGCCCTGCAACCTTTGAGAAAATCGATCAGCTGGCGCCGTTGCGTGTCCATGCGGGATCCGATGAGGGGGTTGCATATTGTCGCCAAGACTCACTCATAGGCAAGGCATCGCGATGTTGGCTGGGACCTTGTTTGCGAACACTTGCGTAGACGCTCGCCACGAGACTATTACTTTATCTACTAGTTTATGTGGAGATAGCAAGACTCGCCACATTGTTGCGCGCGGACGCGTGGGCTACCGTCCGGGCCTCAACGGATGCGCGCCGCGCGAGCGTCCCATTCCTGGTTCCTCGTCACGACGTCGCGGCGAGCCGAATCTTGCCCACCCAACGGAATTCGAATGATTTTCAACCCCCCGGTTAGCACCCTCGCCACGGGTTCCTCTGGAAAGCCGAGCCGCGAACCCGCCGCTCAGCCTGCCTCGGGCGACGCCGACGCCCCGCGGTTGTCCGCGGGCACGGCGCGCGGCGGCGTCGCGAAGCGCCGTCTTTATCGGCGGTTGCTCGGCGACATCTTGCAGGGACGCCTCGCTCCCGGCCGGCTGTTGTGCATGCGGGATCTCGCGCGCGATTGCGGCACGAGCACGACGAGCGTCCGTCAGGTGCTCACGGAGCTGGTCCGTGATCGTCTCGTGATCGGCAACGGCAGCGGCTACGAGGTGGCTCCTGCGCGCCAGACCGAGCTGCTCGAGCTCACACAGACCGCGTATTGGCTCGGGGAAGTCGGCCTGTGCGAATCGATCCGCCGCGGCGACCGTCAATGGGAAGAGAACGTGCTGCGCACCTGCCGCGCAGTCGAGATGGCGACCGATCCCCCGGCTTACGCAGAGCGCACGCCGCCGAGCTGGGAGCAGATGCTCGCGTTCTACGACGCCCTCGCGTCAGCGTGCCACTCGTCGATTCTCGTCGAGCAATGGCGATCGCTCAACGAACGCTTGCTGCGCTATCGCAATCTCGCGAGCGCCGCGACCGGCCGCGACCATCAGCACCGCGCGTCTGCGCCGCCGCTGCGCGACGCGGCACTGGCGCGTAACGTGACGCTCGCAAGCGACCTGCTGCGCTCGCACTATCGCGCCACGGAGCACGGCATCCTCGCGAGCGGAATTCTGAGCTGAACGCGCGGCGCCCGTACACTTCCGACGGCCGAGCTCGAACGCCTCAAGCGCCGCTCGCGATCTCCTCTGACGCGGGGCGTTAGCCGCTCGACTTCGTTCGCCAGCTGTCGGCGTAGTGCTCGCGCGCCGCGCGGGCGTACGGGGTCGGCGACACGCGGACACGGATCTCAGCCTGCCGGTGCGCTTCGATCGAGGTCTTACCCGTCTGTTCCGGCTCGCCCCAGAGCAGCGTCAGCTGGTCGCCGATCTCGACGTCGTCATCGACTACAGCGAGGGAGAGCATGCACCGCTCGTTGAACGAGTACCCGTTGAACATCGAAATGCCGGCGGGACGCTTACCCTTGAGCAAGGCGTCGGCGTTGGTCGAAGCGTAGTTCGGCTGCGGGAAATCGATCCACTTGTAAGGAATGCCCTCCTCGAACGAGGACGCGACGACTTTGAGCAGATCGTCTCGGTTCCATTCGAGCGTGACTTTCTTGCGGTTCTTCGCGTCCTTCATCTTCAGAAGCGCATCCTTGCCGATGAAGTCCTTCTTCCAGCCGATGTAGAAGCCGTAGCCGAGCTCGAAGGGATTGACGTAGTAGTCCTCGATCTTGTCGCTCACGAAGCTGCCGCCAAGCGAGCCGACCGCCTCGTAGCTGTCGGCACCGAGCCAGTCTCGGTACTCCTGCATCATCCCGCCACCCGTATAGATCGCGGGGAGCGGCGACGGAATCCAGCCCGACTCGAGCGTGTTCGTCGAATAGGCCCGAGCGCCGACGAGGCGTAGATCAACGCCGACGTCGCGGGCGGCCTCGAGAATCGTCGACTGGATGTAGTGCTTGTCCGCGTAGGGCCCCCACACTTCGAGCCCCGGCGCACCGGCCATGCCGTGACGCAGCGCTTGGACGCGCCGCGACCCGATCTTGATCCAGTTCACGTGGAAGAACTTGATCTCCGGTACCGGGCCGCCGTTGATCTTGTCGAAGATCTTGTTCGCGTCGGGCCCTTGGATTTGGAAGCGGTAGTGCGTGCGAAATATCGCTTTGCCGTCGGGGCGGCTGTCCGAGCGAGGATCGTGGGTCAGACGCACTTTGTGCTTGCCGATGGCTTGCTGGAATCGCACCCAGTTGGCCGTCGGCGCGCGGCCGACGAGCACGAATTTATCTTCGCGCTCGCGGAAGATGATCATGTCGCCGATGACGTGCCCGGCCGGCGTGACCGGCACGAAGTGTTTCGCGCGGTTGAGATCGAAATTGGCGAAGCTGTTGATGCCGACGTGCTCGAGGAAAGCGGCGGCATCGGGACCCTCGACGATGAGCTCGTCCATGTGATGGGTCTGGTCGAACAGAACCGCCGAATTGCGCCAAGCCATCTGCTCGGATCGCCAGTTAGAGAACTCGGCCGCGACGACCGGGTACACGTAGATGCCGATCTTCGAGTTGCGCAGCAATTTCACGGCGTTGCCGTGCTCTGAGATCACCGCGCTGAGATTGTGTGCAGTCATTTTTCTTCCTCCGAAACGAGCTCGAGCCGCGAGCCCGTAGTCCCCATTCGATAGGGTGCGCATTCTAGGCGCGCACGCTCATTTGACTATGGTGGCGATACTGATAGCACAGAAAATGAACGCGCGTCGCTCTTGAGACGTGAGACTTCTGTTATAGTGCGGCGCTTCCGGCGCACCATCGGTCTGCGCCTGTAGGAAACCGGCCATCCCGGCCGCGCTTTTCGAACCTTATCCGATCGGCCCTAGACCGTTCCCCGGAGTCATCTCCGAGGCGAGGGCGATCGCGGAGCTCCCTTTAAAATGTCTTCTTTCGACTCTCTCGGCCTTTCGGCCGCGTTGCTGCGTGGCGTTGCGGAAGCCGGCTACACCGAGCCGACCCCGATTCAATCCAAGGTGATCCCCGTCGTGCTGGAAGGGCGCGACGTGCTCGGGGGCGCGCAAACCGGCACCGGCAAGACGGCCGGCTTCACCCTGCCCATGCTGCACCGCCTGTCGGCGGCGGCGGCGCCGCAAGGCCGGCGCGGCGTGCGCGCGCTGATCCTCACACCGACGCGCGAGCTCGCCGCGCAGGTCGAGGAAAGCGTGCGGCGTTACGGCAAGTACGTGCCGCTGCGCTCGGCGGTGATCTTCGGCGGCGTCAGCATCAATCCACAAACCGCCATGCTGCGCCGCGGCGTCGACGTGCTGGTCGCGACACCCGGCCGACTGCTCGACCACGCGTCGCAGGGCAACGTCGACCTGCGCAGCGTCGAGATCTTCGTGCTCGACGAAGCCGACCGGATGCTCGACATGGGCTTCCTGCCCGACATCCGCCGCGTGCTCGCGCTGCTACCGCAGAAACGCCAGAACCTGTTGTTCTCGGCGACGTTCCCCGAGGACATCCGCAACCTCGCGAACAAGCTGCTCGACAAACCGACGTTGATCGAAGTGGCACCCCCGAACGCGACGGCGGATCGCATCGAACAGCTCGTGCATTTCGCAGAGAAAGGCGAGAAGCGAGCGCTGCTGTCGTGGCTCATCGGCAAAGGCAACTGGCGCCAAGTGCTCGTGTTCACGCGTACCAAGCACGGCGCGAACCGGCTCGCGGAACAACTCGAGCAGGACGGGCTCGGCGCCGCTGCCATCCACGGCAACAAGAGCCAAGGTGCGCGCACGCGTGCGCTCGCCGACTTCAAGTCGAACAACGTCCGCGTGCTCGTCGCGACCGACATCGCGGCGCGCGGCATCGACATCGATCAGCTGCCGCACGTCGTGAACTACGAGCTGCCCGAAGTCCCCGAGCACTATGTGCACCGGATCGGCCGCACCGCCCGCGCGGGCCGCGAAGGCGTCGCCGTCTCGCTCGTGAGCAACGACGAGCGCCCGCTGCTGAAAGGCATCGAGCGGCTGCTCGGCCAACGCATTCCGCTCGGGTCGACCGAAGGGTTCGACCGCAACGCGATACCGCGCCCCGCGCCGCGCGCCACGGTTCCGCGCGACGCGGGACGCGCGGACTATGTCAACAACGCGCGCGGCGACGGGCCGCGTCGCGACGGCGGGGCGCAGCCCCACGGCCAGCATCGCGGGGGGCGCGGCCAGGGCCAGCCGCGACGGCACGGTGGCGCCGGCCAGGAGGGTTCGCGGCAGCCGGGACGGAACCACGCCGCGCAAGGCGCCGATGGCCGACCGAATCAGAACCGCGAGACTCGCGACAACCCACCGCAGCGCCAAGGCCAGCACGGCCACGGGGGTCACACGGGACAACAGCCGCAACAGCAGCAGCACGGCAGACCCAGAAGCAAGTCGCGGGCCGGCAGGCGGCGGGCCGCATTCGCGGGCGGTCGCCAACACTAACGCCGCTCCGTCGCTCGCGGGCTTTACGTCGTCTCAAGGGCGACATCATGTCGCGCGTGTATATAATCGGCTGATAGTCAGCCCGAGTCTTGAATTCCTATCGAGGAGATTCCGATGCCGCTGGTAAACCTCAAACCCGTCTTGCGTGAAGCGAAGGCCAAGGGCTACGCGGTCGCGGCGTTCAATCCCGTCGACTACTCGTCCATGAAGGCGATGGTGAAGGCGGCCGAGGAGCTCAACGCCCCGGTCATCATTCAAAGCTCGGCGAAGACGATCAAGCACTACGGCCATGCCGCGATCATCGGTTGGATGCGCGAGCTTGCGGCGGACTCGCCCTCTCCCGTCGTGCTGCACCTCGACCACGGCAAGGATCTCGACATGATCAAGAAGTGCGTCGAGATGGGCTGGACCTCGGTGATGATCGACTGGTCCGACAAACCGTTCCAGGTGAACCTCGACGCGTCGCGCAGAGTCGTCGACATGGCGACCGCTGCGAACATCGGCGTTGAAGCCGAAATCGGCGAGATCCACGGCGTCGAGGACGACATGGTCGTCGACGCGGTTCACTACACCGATCCGAACGAAGCCGAGCGGTTCTGTCGCGAGCTCGATCTCGCCGCCTTCGCGGCCGCGATCGGCACGGCGCACGGGTACTACAAGGGCGAGCCGAACGTGAAGTTCGACCTGATCGGCGAGATCAACCGCCGCACCAACACGCCGATGGCGCTGCACGGCGGTACGGGCCTCTCGGACGAGATCATCCAGAAGTGCATCAAGCTCGGCTGCGCGAAGATCAACATCTCGACCAACTTGAAACACGTATTCATCGACAGCTTCGTCGACTATCACAAGGCCAAGCCGACGGATTACGAGCCGCTCCGCGTGCTCACGGCGCAATACGACGCGCTGAAACAGCTCTTCAAGGAAAAGATCGCGCAGTTCGGCGGCACGAACCGTGGCAGCGAGCTGCTTTCGAAAGTAGCGTAACTTCGCGCCCCAGCGCTCGGTGATGAAGGCCCTGATCTTCGATTGCGACGGTGTGCTCGTAGACACCGAGCGCGACGGCCATCGCGTCGCGTTCAACCGCGCGTTCGCGGCGGCAGGCATCGACGCCGAGTGGGACGTCGACTTGTACGGGGAGCTGCTCAAGATCGCGGGCGGCAAAGAGCGGATGACGCACTTCTTCAACGAAGCCGGTTGGCCCGACGGGCAAACCGCCGCGACGCTGATCCCCGACCTCCACAAGCGCAAGACCGCGATCTTCACGGACCTCATCGCGAGCGGCGAGCTGCCGCTGCGGCCCGGCATCGCGCGCATCATCGACGAAGCGCACGCGGCCGGCGTTCGACTCGGCGTCTGCACGACGTCCGACCCGAAGGCCATCGACGGCGTGCTCGAGCTTCTCGGTGCCAAGCGCAAGGGCTGGTTCGAGATCGTGCTCGCAGGCGATGTCGTCGCGAAGAAGAAGCCGAACCCCGAGATCTACAACCTCGCCAAGACGAAGCTCGGCCTCGACGCGCGCGACTGCGTCGTGATCGAGGACAGCCGCAACGGCCTGCTTGCCGCATCCGGCGCCGGCATGCGTTGCCTCATCACGACGAGCGCATACACTCTCGCGGAGGACTTCGCGGAAGCGGCGAAGGTCGTGCCCGAGCTCGGCGACCCGCCGAACGTTCGAGTCAAGCTCAAGGACTTGCAGTCGCTCGCGGCGTCGCGCCCAGCCTGAACGCGCCCCGCCCGGCTAGAGGAGAACCAAAAATGAAATCGGAAATCACGCTCGCCGACGTCGAGACCGCGATCAAAACCGTCGCGGCCACGGCGCTGCGCAACGAGCAATACTTCTGCGAGCTCGACTCGTTTGCCGGCGACGCCGATTTCGGCGTGTCGCTCGCGACGGGCTTCCGCATCGTCGAGCAGGACTGGAAGGAAATCGACCGCAGCTCGATCGGCAGCTTCCTCCTGAAGATCAGCATGATCATCAGTAGCAACGTCGGCGGCTGCTCCGGCCCGATCTGGGGCACAGGCTTCATGCGAGCGGGCGCACTCTGCAAGGATCGCACTTCCATCACGCTCGAGGACCTCGACAAGATGCTGTCGTCGGCCATCGAGGGCATTCAGAAGCGCGGCGGCGCGCAGCTCGGAGACAAGACGCTGCTCGACTCTCTGATCCCGATCCGCGACATCGTGCGCGAAAACGCGGGCAAGGACGTCGACGCGCGCGACGTACTGAAACAGGCGACGCAAGTAGCGAACGACGCGATCGAGCGAACGAAACCTTGGGTCGCGAAACGCGGCCGCCAGCAATTCACGGGCGACCGGAGCAAAGGCACTCCGGACCCCGGCATCGTCGCGATCGCGACCATGATGAACGATATCTGCGCCGAGTTCGGCGTGCAGACGCCAAGCGAGACGCATTGATTTGCAGTCTTCGATCCAAGCCTCTTCGATTAATGAAAGCCACCCGGGGGACTCCACAATGAAAAAGTTCGTCAACGATCCCGCCAAGTTCGTGCCGGAGATGCTCGAAGGTATCGCGCTCGCGAATCCCGACAAGCTCAAGTACGTGGCGAAATACAACATCATCTACCGCGCCGACCGCCCCAAGAAAGATAAGGTGTCGGTGATCCAAGGATCGGGCAGCGGCCACGAGCCCGCGCACGTGATGGCGGTTGGCCCCGGCATGCTCGACGCAGCTTCACCCGGCAACGTGTTCGCGGCGCCGCCGATGGATTACTGCCTCGAGTGCATCAAGCTCATGAACTCGCCCAAAGGCGTACTGGCGTTGATCAACAACTACCAGGGCGATCGGATGAACTGGGACATGGCCATCGAGATGGCCCAAGCCGAAGGCATCGACGTGAAGTCGTTCATCATCGATGACGACGTGGCGGTGCAGAACAGCTCCTACACGGTCGGCCGTCGCGGCGTGGCCGGCAATTTCTTCGTGATCAAGGCCTGCGGCGCGGCCGCCGAGAAAGGCGCGAGCTTGGACGAGCTGATCGCAATCGCGACGAAGGTCAACAGCCAAGTGCGCTCGATGGGCGTCGCGCTCACGTCGTGCACGCCGCCCGCCAAGGGCAAGCCGATCTTCGAGCTCGGCGACGACGAGATGGAGGTGGGCGTCGGTATCCACGGCGAGCCGGGCCGGCGGCGCGACAAGATGAAGACGGCGGACAAGATCGTCGACGAGCTCTTCGACGCGGTGTCGGGCGATCTACCGTTCAAGAAGGGCGATCGCGTCGCGCTCATGATCAACGGCCTCGGCGGCACTCCGCCGAGCGAGCTCTACGTGTTGTATCGAAAGGCCGCTTTGCGCTGCAAAGACGCCGGCCTGAACATCGTGCGCAACTACGTGGGCAACTACTGCACCTCGCTCGAGATGGCGGGCGCGTCGCTCACGCTGCTCAAGCTCGACAAGCAGATCGAAGAGCTCCTCGCGGCGCCGGCGGATATCGCAGTTCGGGTGTTTTGACAGCGCGCAAGGTCAAGCTGCTCGCCGTCGATCTCGACGGCACGCTGGTCGACTCGGCTCCGGATATCGCGCACTGCCTCGGGGCGGCGCTCGAGGCGGTGGGCTTCGCGGCGCCCGGCGAAGCGCGCACGCGCGTGTGGATCGGCGACGGCCTCGAGACGCTGATCGCGCGCGCAATCGCGCACGCGAACCCCGCCGGTGCGGGCCAGCCGCAACGCAAGACGGAGGGCGCGCGCGTCCACGCCGCGGCGCTCGAGGCGTTCCTTGCGTGCTACCGCGAGAATCTCTTTACGCGCAGCCGCCTCTATCCCGGAGTGGAGGCGACCCTCGACGCATTGCTCGGCCGCGGCATACGGCTCTGCTGCATAACCAACAAGCGCCATGCGTTTTCCGACACGCTGCTCGATCAGGCCGGCGTACGCGGCCGTTTCGAGCTCGTGCTCGGCGGCGACAGTCTCGCGGAAAAGAAGCCGAGCCCGCTGCCTCTCGAAACGGCGGCACGCACGCTCGGCGTCGACGTCTCGGCCGCAACGCTCGTAGGCGATTCGCATCAAGATTTGCGCGCCGCGAAGAGCGCGGGCTTCGGCTTCGTATTCGCAAGCTACGGCTACGGCAAAGTCGACGAGACCGAGCTCGGCACGTCGCCGCGCATCACGCGCTTCGGCGAGATCGCACGCTTGCTCGGCTGACGTTTCCCGCGGCGCGCGCGCAGCCCGGCGCGTTCACGAGCGAAATTGCCGGAGCCGCAGCCGGCGCCGGCCGGGCGACGCCCGCGCAACCACCTGATAGTATCGTCGCCGACAGCTCGTCGTCGGCCGGGGGAGACTCATGTTTGGGATGGTTGCCGCTTGCCGCTCGGCTCGCGCCGCGCGGAGTACGAATTCGCTCGTTGGCTCTCGTGCGGCGCTGCCGATTCTCGTCGCGCTCACGCTCGCGCTCGGCGCTTGCTCTCGCGAGACTTCGCCGGAAGAGATCACACAGGCTGCCGCCGCGAAGACGCCGGGCACATTCGACTTCGAAGCCTGGGACCAGAACCTCGGGGGAACCGATTCGTCGCAGTACTCGTCGCTCGCGCAGGTCGACAAGACCAACGTCGGACGCTTGAAGGTCGCGTGGACGTACCCGACCGGCGAGAACTACCTGTTCAATCCGCTGATCGTCGGCAGCACGATGTACGTGCTCGCGAAGGGCCGCTCGATCGTCGCCCTCGACGCCGCGAGCGGACGCGAGCTCTGGACTCACCCGAACGAGGGCCCGGTCGGCACGCGGGGCATGAGCTACTGGCGCAGCGCGGACGGGTCCGACCAACGATTGCTCTACGTCAACGCGGGCTTTCTCACCGCGATCGACGCGAAATCCGGCAACACAATCGAAAGTTTCGGCGACAAGGGCCGCGTCGATCTGCGGGTCGGCCTCGACATCGACGTCGGCAACGTGCGCGCTTTGCAAACGAGCAACCCAGGCCGCGTGTTCGAGGACCTCATCATCATGTCGCTGCCTGCGGGCGGCGCCGGCTATGCGTCCTCGCCCGCGGACATCCATGCGTACAACGTTAAAACGGGCGCGCTCGCGTGGACTTTTCACACGGTGCCGCGGGCCGGCGAGCCCGGCGCCGAGACGTGGCCGGCCGGCGGCTTGAGCAAGTACGGCGGCGTGCACAATTGGAGCGAGTCGACGGTCGACGTCGACACAGGCACGATCTACATCCCGACCGGCACCGCACGCTACGACTTCTACGGCGCGAACCGCGAGGGTGCCAATTTGTACGGCAACAGCTTGCTCGCGCTCGACGCGCGCAGCGGCAAGCTGCTGTGGCATTACCAAACCATTCACCACGATCTCTGGGATTACGACCTGCCGACGGCGCCGAAGCTGCTCACCGTGCAGCATGACGGGTTCTCCGTGCCGATCGTCGCGCAGCCGAGTAAGCAAGGCTTCGTCTACGTGTTCAACCGCGTGACGGGCGCACCGCTCTGGCCGATCGAGGAGCGCCCGGTGCCGCAGACCGACGTGCCGGGCGAGAAGAGCTGGCCCACGCAGCCGTTCCCAACCGCCCCGCCGCCGTTCGCGCGCCAATCGTTCACGGAAAAAGACATCAACCCGTTCCTCTCGGACGAAGAGAAGGCGAAGATACGCGACCTCCTGCGCGCGTCCCGCAACGAAGGCCTTTACACGCCGCCGAGCCTGCAGGGAACGATCATGCTGCCGGGCCACAACGGCGGTGCGAACTGGGGTAGCTCCGCGGTCGATCCGAAGAACGGCCGGCTGTTCGTCGTCTCGAAGGAGCTGCCGACCTACGCGAAGCTCCGCGTTCCGGAGACCGTGACGGGCGCGGGTGCCGCCCCGACGCCGCCTCCGGGATCACCACCGCGGCCGCCGCCTCTGCCACCGCCGAACGCGAGCGAGGATTTCGTCGCGTACGTTGCGCCGGTCGACTTCATGCTGCAACAGAGCACGGGACTCTCGGCGATCGGTCCGCCGTGGTCGCAGCTCACAGCCTACGACCTGAACAAGGGGACGATCCTGTGGCAGATCCCGGACGGCGACGTTGCGAAGGTCGCACCGGCCACGGGGACTGGCAGCCACGCACCACGCGGCGGAGTCGTCGCAACGGGCGGCGGCCTGCTGTTCGTCGGCACGTCGTCGGATCGCAAGTTCCGCGCGTACGACGCCGACACCGGGAAAGTGCTGTGGGCGTTCGATCTGCCGGCCGCGCAAGAAGGCGTGCCCGCCGTCTACTCGGTCGGCGGCAAGCAATACGTCGCGATCGCGATCGGCGGCAACGGGTTGTTCAGCCAAAACATGCAACTGCCCGAGGCGGGACCGGGCCAGTACATGGTGTTCACGCTCGACACGCAGTAGATCTGCTCTTCGGCATCTCGACTCGGACGCGCCGCCGACGAACGGTCGGCATTTCCGGACGAGCGGTCAGTCGCCGACGGGCGGTAGCCGCGGGCCGACGACTGCCCTAAAACTCACGCCCGCGGCGGCCGTACACTGGCTCCATCGGCAAAGCCATGGAGAACGGCGATGCAACGCTCATCCACTGAAGTCGGCGCGGCAGCGGAAGATTCGAATTTCCAATTTCACAAGCAGAGCGACGAGGACGGCGCGAACCGCGACGACACGACGCTCGCGTTCGACGGACTGATGAAAGTGTCCGCCGACGAGGCCGGCGGCGACCCGTACAACCGCACCGGCAGCTTCAAGCGCCTCGTGCGCTGAGCGGCGCCGCGACTACGCGCTCGGCAGCGCGCCGAACAAGGTGCGCGGCGAGCTCATCGAGCTCGAGGGCGAAGCGGCTTCGCGAAGAAGCCGCGCCGCGTCAGTGACCCGCGTGTTGCTGGCGATCCCAAAGCTTGTCGAAGAAGGCGAGCCGCTCGGCAGCCGGCGGCCTTTCCGATGCGGGATCCGCATCGAGGATCGCGGCGTGCGCGCCGTCGAGCGGCTTGTGCGCCGCCCACGCAGCCAGCCCCGGGCCGTTCGGATCGCCGGTTCGCGCGAAGTTCACCCAATACGACGACATCTCGTCCGCGACCTTCTTGTCCGGAGCGGACGCGGCCGCGAGCTCGGCCACGCTGCGATCGGGAAACAGCGGCAAAGCCCCAAGGTTATTGAACACGTACGGTACCTCGGACGCGTGCGTGGCGGGCAGCTCCGGCTGACCCGCGGGCGCCGGTGGATTCTGGGTGAAGTAGAAGAGATACGCCTTCTTACCTTGCTTCGCCTGGAAATCCGCGTAGAGCCGCATGTGCCAAAAGGCACCGTCACGGAAGTTCTCTGCGGTCGAGCGGCCCGCTTCGGCCTCGGTCGCGTGCGGATAGACCTTCAGGTACGCGTCCGCGAGATCGCCGTAGCGCATGCGCGCCTGCTCCTCGAACTGCTCGGGCTTCACTTGCGCGGAAAAAAACGACTCGTCCTTGTTCGAGCCGACGAGCACGTCGACGGCGTTCTGCCGCCCGGCCGCGAACACCGCCGACGGATCCTCTGGGAGCACCCAACCGTCGACGATCATGCCCGCGCTGCGAAACTTAGCCGTGACGTCCGCTGCGGACATCGCACGCAACTGCTGCGCCGTGCTGACGCCCGCCTCCGTCGCGGCCTTGACGCCCGCTTCCTCGGCCTGCGCGCGCGTGCGCATGGCCGGCGCGAAACCGAGGCCCATCCACGCACCGCTCTGCGAGATTGCGCGTCGAAACAGACCCTTCGACTCCGGCGACGAGACGAGCGACGCGATCGCCATCGCACCAGCCGATTGCCCGAACACCGTGACGTTGTTCGGATCGCCGCCGAACGCCGCAATGTTCTTCTTCACCCACTGCAATGACGCGAGCATGTCCATGAGGCCGTAATTGCCCGACGCCTTGTGCGGCGAATCCGCCGTGAGCGCGGGATGCGCGAAGAACCCGTAGGGACCGAGCCGATAGTTCATCGTGACGACGACGGCACCTTTGCGCGCGAGCGCATCGCCGTCGTAGAGCGGCACCGAGCCGCCGCCTTCGGTGAACGCGCCGCCGAAGAACCACACCATCACGGGCCGGCGCTCGCTCGCGGCCGCGGCGCCCGTCCACACGTTCAGGTAGAGACAGTCCTCCGCGAGCGGCGGCGAGTCCGGCAGCACGGCGATATTGAGCCGCGCTTGCGGACCCGACGTCGGGCCCGCGGGCTGGATGCAGACGTTGCCGAACTTGCTCGCGTCCCGCACGCCGTCCCATTTCGCGACGGGCTGCGGCGCAGCCCAACGCAGCGCGCCGATCGGCGGTGCGGCGAACGGAATGCCTTTGAACGCGCGGACGCCAGCCGACGACGCCGTGCTGCCGCCGAGCAGACCCGCCTCGAGCTTCAGCGGCTCGGAGATCGCGGCGTTCGCGGTGGATGCCGCTGCGGCGAATAGGCCTGTCGCGAGCAGAGCCGATGCGAATAGACGCGATGCGCCGACCAAACCGGCGCGCGGCCGAAGATGTCTCATGGCTTCTTACCCGTCTTTGCCTTCGCGCGCTCGTAGCGCGACGTGACGATGTAGTTGCGCACCGCGGTGTTGTCCTCGTTGCACGCGTACTCGTAGAACTGATAGCTCGGATCGCGCTCCATCGGATATGCGGCGGTCCACGGCTGCGTGAGCACCTCCGGATCCTCGACGTGCATCGAGTAGTCCATCGAGTCGGCCCCCGTGCGCGTGAAGCGCTCCGTGATCTTCATGTTCGTCGTCGTCGGCGTATCGCCGAACGGCGATCCGGGGATGCCGATGTTCGTCATGCCGCCGAGCCCGTTGAAGTTGGTGGTCTCGACGACGAGCGTGTTGCCTTCGAAGTGACCGCGTGACTCGCCCATCCACTGCTTGATCGCGGGATCGAGCTGCGTGCGCCCGTCCACCGGAACGATGCGCGCTTCGTGGATCATCTCGAGACGGATGATCACGTAGCCCGGCGCCTGGTGAATCTCTATTCCGTTATTGTAATTGAACGGGAACATCGACGGCGGCAGCCCGCGCGTAATACAGCGATCCCACGTATCGAAATCGGTCGGCTTGTCGAACACCTTCCCGGTCCAGCTGCTGCTCATCTTCGACGCGAGCTCCTTGCCGCGCTCGGTGAGATCGGGGAAGCGGCCGTTCGCGGGCTCGATGAGCAGCGACGTGAGGCGTGCCGCATCGTTGTGATGGCTCGCCTCGGCCCAGTGGCCCATGCCCATCTTGTTGGTCTTGATCTCTTCTTGATAGCGCGCGTCGCGCGCGGCGAGACGCTCCTGCGTCTTGGCGTACTCCTCGTCGGTGAGCTCGCGGCGATCGCCGTAAATAGGCGTGCCGTCCTTGTCGACTGGGCGTTGGAACGGCGTGCTGATCAAATTGATGATCGGCCAAAGACCTTGGAGATCGGGATCGCCCCAATCGGTGACGGGCTGTTTCCACACGCCCGGTTCCGCCGGCGCGGCAGCAGCCGTTTCCGTCGAGGATGGGGGTTCCGACTTGCTGCACGCAGCGAGCGCGACCGCCGCTGCGACCAAACTCAAGGCGAGAAATCGCTTAGTCATGTCCAACCTCCACATACACTCGCGGCGCGTCGCGCCCCAAACTGTGACTTGCGAGATGAGTCGACTCACTCGTCGACCGACTCGGAGCGGCGTCGGGAAACCGACGGCGTTATGGTTCGAACGATGCTCTCCCCCAAGCGCTCGCTTGTCGAGTATACGTATCCATACGACCGTCTGGAACGGAAACGTCCTTAAGAGATCTTGCGACGGCGAGACTCGCGCTTCCGAGAACGACGAGGCGGGCGTATCGTACTTACCCTAAGACGCGGAACAGCGTCTCCCGGGGGAGACTAGATGAAGTGCAGTCGGGGAGTCATCGCGGCTTTGACCGTGAGCGTCGCGGCTTGCGGCCCGGAAGCTCCAGCACCGCGGAGCGCGTCCGAGCCGAGCACGGCGGCGAACGCAGCACCAACGACCGCCGCGGCCGAGGGAATCGCGGCAGGCGACTGGCCGCTGATCAATCGGACGCCATCCGCCAATCGCTACTCGCCACTCGTCGAGATCAATGCCGGTAACGTCTCGAACCTGACGCCGTCTTGGACCTACCAACTCGGCAACAACTCGACGGCCGTGCCGATCGTGGTCGGCGGAATCATGTACGTGCCGAGTCGCGATCGAGTGGTCGCGCTCGACGGCGACACCGGAGCGGAGGTCTGGTCGTACGCGCTGCCCGCACCTCCGCCTCCGCCCGCCGGCGCTCCGCCTGCTCCCGGCCCCGGCGGCGGCGCTCCGACCGTCTCGGCGCGCGGCGTGAGCTATTGGCCCGGCGACGGCACGCTCGCGCCGCGGATCCTGTTCATGAGCCGCGCGAACCTCGTTGCGGTCGACGCCGCGACGGGTGCGCCGGCGGCGGGATTCGGCACGAACGGCATGGTCGACGTCGGCGTCTCGTACGGCGGCACGCCGACGATCTATCGCAACACCGCAATCATCGGCGCGGCGAGCGGCGAAGTGCCGCAGGGCCCGCCCGGCAACCCGCGTGCGTTCGACCTGCGCACCGGCGCGAAGCTCTGGGAATTCCAGACGGTGCCGAAGGCAGGCGAGCCGTTCAACGAGACCTGGGGCAACGGCTGGGAGAACCGCGGCGGCACGAACATGTGGGCGTTCGCTGCGCCGATCGACGCCGAGCGCGGCATCGCGTATCTGCCGATCGCGGGGCCGGCCGCTAACTACTACGGCGGCGATCGTCCCGGCGCGAACGTTTTCGCCAACTCGATCGTCGCCGTGGAGGCGGCCACCGGGAAATACCTCTGGCATTTCCAAACGGTGCATCACGACATCTGGGACACCGACATGCCGACCGCGGGCAGCCTGTTCGACTTCGTGCAGAACGGCGAGCGGATTCCCGCGATCGCCCAAGTCGGCAAGTCGAGCTATTTTTACGTGCTGAACCGCGTCACGGGCAAACCGCTGATCGACGTGGAGGAGCAGCCGGTGCCCAAGGGCGACGTGCCGACCGAATACTACTCGCCGACCCAGCCGATCCCGGTTCGGCCGCCGCCGCTCGCGCGCGTGAGCTTCACGGACGCCGACGTCGTCACGGCCGACGACACGACTCCGGAGCACGCAGCCGCGTGCCGCGACTTCATGACCCGCAGCGGCGGGTTCTACAACGCAGGACCTTTCACGCCGTTCCTCTACAAGGCGAAGGATGCGCCGCCGAAATCGACGATCCAATTCCCGGGCGGCACGGGCGGAGTCAATTGGGGCGGAGTCGCCGTCGACCCGACCACGGGGTACTTCTTCGCGACGTCGCACGACGGCGCGCTCGTCGGTTGGGTGGAGGACAAAGACCCGAACGTCACGTACAGCTTCGAAGCCGTCGGCTCGAAACAGCCGTACGACCGCGCGAGCATCGGCGGCGTCGGCCCGTTCTTCACGTTCAGCGCGCCGCTGTCCGGCAAATACGACGAGAACAATCGGCCGATCGGTCCGAGCCTACCGTGCCAGCGTCCTCCATGGGGTAAGCTCGTCGCGGTGAACGCGAACACGGGTGAGATCGCGTGGGAGTCCACGCTCGGCTTGAACGAGCAACTGCCGGAGGGCAAGCAGCTCGTCGGCAACTCCGGCAGCGCGGGGCCGACGGTGACCGCCGGCGGCGTCGTGTTCGTCGGCTCGACGAGCGATCGCCGTTTCCGCGCGTTCGATGCGAAGAGCGGCGCAGAGATCTGGACTGCGACGCTCGCGAACAACGCGAACGCGAATCCGATGAGCTACGCGGGCAAGAGCGGCAAGCAGCGTGTCGCAATCGTCGCGGGAGACACGGTCAACGTCTTCGGTCTGCCGTAACGACAACGAGCGGCACTACACTACATTCGCGCGAACATCGCTTTGAGACAAAGAACGAAGGGGACTCGCATGCACGCATTCAAGACAGTCATCGTGACGGCCCTCGCCGCCGCCGTGCTCGGCTCGGCGCCGAGCTTCGCGCAAGCGCAAGCACCGGCGAAATCGGCTGCGCGTCCCGCCCGAATCGCCGGGCAGCCGAACTTCAACGGAGTCTGGCAGGCGGTGGGCACGGCGCACTGGAACCTCGAGGCGCATTCCGCCCAAGCGATCAAGAGCGCCTATCAGCTCGGCTCGCTCGCGGCGATTCCCGCGGGCCAGAGCGTGATCGACGGCGACGGCAAAATCCCCTATTTGCCTGCGGCGCTCGCGAAACGCGACGAGAATCGGGCCGGCTGGCCGGCGACCGACCCCGAGGTCAAGTGCTACCTTCCCGGCATCCCGCGCGCGACGTATCTGCCCTACCCGTTCCAGATCATCCAGGGCGGCGGCAACATCCTGTTCGCTTACGAGTACGACAGCGCCAATCGCGTCGTATATATGAGCAACCACCAAGAGCCGCCGATCGACACCTGGATGGGTTGGTCGAACGGTCACTGGGACGGCGACACTCTCGTGGTCGAGACCAGCGGCAACAACGACTCGACCTGGTTCGACCGCGCCGGCAACTATCACAGTAGCGCGCTGAAGGTCACGGAACGCTTCACGCTCGAGGGCGACAATCTGATCCGCTACTCCGCGACGATCGAGGATCCTCAAGTTTTCTCGCGGCCCTGGACGATCAGCCTGCCGCTGTATCGCCGCATGGAGCCGAACGTCCAGATTCTGGAGTTCAAGTGCGTGCCGTTCGTCGAGGAGCTGCTCTACAAGGACCTGGAACTGCCGAAGTAGTCGCGGGTCCTACGTATGACGCTGCGGCGCGGAACGAGCTAAACTGATCACAATTGAGACGAACTCACAGAGACTTCTTAAGGAGAGTATCGCGATGCGAACGAAACTCATCGGCTTGATCGGAGGCGCCGCCCTCTGCTTGTCGGCGACCGCTCCTGTACTCGCGCATCACTCGTTTGCCGCCGAGTTCGACGCGAATCAACCCGTCACGATCGAAGGCACCGTCAAGGAGTTCCGTTGGGTCAACCCGCACTCGTGGCTGCACATCAACGTGACGAAGCCCGACGGCAGCGTCGAGGAGTGGATGGTCGAAGGCGGCGCGCCGAGCGCGCTGCTGCGCCGCGGCTGGACTCGCGACACACTCCCGCCCGGCACGAAAGTCGTCGTGCAAGGGTTCATGGCGAAGGACGGCTCGCACCGCGCGAACGCGCGCGACATCACCTTCCCCGACGGGACGAAGCTGGACGCCGCGTCGTCGAGCGCGGCGGATGCACCGCGCTAATCGCGTAACGATCTAGATCGTCTTCTCACCGGGGGCTTAGGCCCCCGGTGTTCTTTTCGGCGGTCGCTTTGCCAACGCGGGCGGCACGGGACCGCCCGTCGCCCAATCCAGTAGCTCCACCGTGTGCACGATCGGCAGCCCGCCGGCGGCGAGCTGAGTGATACAGCCGATGTTGCCGGTCGCGACGATGCTCGCGTCCGTGCGCGCGACGTTCGCGAGCTTGCGCTCGCGCAGCCGCGTCGCGATCTCGGGTTGCAGCACGTTGTACGTTCCCGCCGAGCCGCAACAGAGATGTCCCTCCGGAATCTCGCGGACGGCGTAGCCGGCGCGCGCGAGCAGCGCTCGCGGCGGCTCCTCTACTTTCTGGCCGTGCTGCATCGAGCACGCCGAGTGATACGCGACCGCGATGCCGGACGCGTTGCGCACGGGCGGCAGGCCGAGCTCGACGAGCAGCTCCGTGACATCGCGCGTCTTCGCGCTCACGGCCTGCGCCTTCGCGGCGAGCGCGGCATCGTTGCGGAACAGAAAGCCGTAGTCCTTCGCTTGCGTGCCGCAACCCGACGCGTTCGCGACCACCGCGTCGAGCCCGCGCCCGTCGAGCTCGGCCGCGACGCGCTCGATGATCGAGGCGGCGAGCGCGCTCGCGTCACGTTCGCGCCCGAGGTGGTGGACGATCGCGCCGCAACAGCCCGAGATCTCGACCACCTCGGCACCCGCGCGCTTGAGCAGCCGGATCGTCGCGGCATTGATCGCGGGATCGAGCACGTTCTGCACGCACCCGGTGAGCAGTCCGATGCGTGCGCGCGGCGCCGTATGGGTTTCATTCGACGCCGAACCGTCCTGCTTCGCCGCCGCGGCACGCGGGCGTTTGTGCACGGCGGCGAGCTCGAGCATCGCGCGCAGACGTGCGGGCAGCAGCGCAGCGAGAGGTCGTCCGAGCGACGCGAGCGCGAGCGCGGCGCGAAATCGCCGCGGATACGGCAACACGGCGGCGAGTAATGCGCGCAGCGCGCGTTCGGGCCACGGTCGCCGGAACGTACGCTCGACGTGCACGCGCGCGTGATCGATCAAATGCTGATAGTGGACGCCCGACGGGCACGTCGTCATGCAGCCGAGACAGGACAGGCAGCGATCGATGTGCCGCACGACCTCGGCGGTCGCGGGCCGGTCGTTCTCGAGCATCTCCTTGATGAGATAGATGCGCCCGCGTGGGCTGTCGAGCTCGTCGCCGAGCAGCACGTAGGTCGGGCAAGTCGCGGTGCAGAACCCGCAGTGCACGCACTTGCGGAGGATCTGCTCGCTCGCGGCGACTTGCGGCGAGGCGAGTTGGCTGGGAGTGAAGCGCGTCTGCATGGTCGGGACCGTCAGCGATTGAGTGAAGCCGACGGGAGTCAGCCGAGCCTGCCGGGATTCAGCCGGTCGTCGGGGTCGAACGCCTGCTTCACGCGGCGCAGCGCGGCCGCGACCGCCGCCGGCTGCGGTTGGAACACCGGCGTCGACGCGCGCGCGGCGGGCGGCGCCTTGAACAGCGTCGCGTGACCTTCGCGCACGGCCGCCCGAACGCGAGCCGCATCCGTGTCGCGGAACGCGGCCCAGATCAGGCCCCCGCCCCAGTCGAGCAAGTAGCGCTCCGGCGCCAGCGCGGCGAGCACGCGCGGTGCATCGGTCGGCGCAACCGAGATGCGCCAGACGACGGGCCAGCGCGCGAGCGCGGTCGCGCCGCCGACCTCGCTCCAGAGCGAGCGCGAGCTCAGGGCCTCGAGCTCGCCGACATCTTTAGGGCGCAACGACGCCACGAGCGCCGCGGCACGCGCCTCGACCGACGCCGCGAATCCTTCGAGCCGCAGCAAGCAGCCAACCTCGGGGTCGAATGCCGCCGCGGCGACGTCGTGCGGCGAGCCGAGCGCGGCGCTGAGCACGGTTACAGCCTCGGTGGGTGAAGTGCACGGCACGAGCAACGTGCGCTCCACCTCGGGCGCGGGTGCGACGCGCAGCGTGACGGTCGTCAGCACCGCGAGCGTGCCCCACGATCCCGCGAGCAGTTTCGGGACGTCGTAGCCGGTCACGTTCTTTACGACGCGGCCGCCGGCGTTGAAGCGCTCGCCGCGGCCCGTGACCGCGGCGCAGCCGAGGAAATGATCGCGCGCGGATCCTGCCGACACGCGCCGCGAGCCCGCGAGATTCGCGGCGATGATTCCACCGAGCGTCTGCTCTCCCGACACGCCGAGCAACGCGTTGAAATTCGGCGGATCGAACGCGAAGCGCTGCGACTCGGCGGCGAGCGCCGCTTCGACGGCAGAGAGCGTCGTCGCCGCTTGCGCCGTTAGAACGAGCTCCTCGGGCTCGTAGGCCGTGACGCCGGAGAGCCCGGACAGGTCGAGAGTCGCGACGCTCACCGGAGGTCCAATCGCCCGCTTGGAGCCAGCGCCGAACAACTCGAGCGGAGCGAGGTTCCGCGCGAGAATCTCGGCGAGGTCGGCCGCGTCGCGCGGACGCAGGGCGGCCCGTGCGGCGGAGGAAGGTGTCGTCCCGGCTTCCATCGCGTTCCAGTCGCGCGTCAGAAACGCGGCAAGCCCGCGAAGCGCTCGCTGCCGGCGTGCACGTGCTCGCGGCCGAGCTCCGCGCAACGGCGCAGCGTAGGAAATACCTTGCCCGGGTTGAAGCGTATCTCGGGGTCGAACGCGTGCTTGATCCGGTGCTGCACCTCGAGATCCGCGGCGCCGAACTGATAGGTCATCAAGTCGCGCTTCTCGAGGCCGACGCCGTGCTCGCCCGTGAGCACGCCGCCGACGTCGACGCACAGCTTCAGTATCGCCTCGCCGAACGACTCCGCGCGCTCGAGCTCGCCCGGCACGTTGGCGTCGTAGAGGATCAGCGGATGCAGGTTGCCGTCGCCCGCGTGGAAGACATTGGCGACTCGCAGGCCGAAGCGCCGCGACATCTCCGCCATCGCGGCGAGCACGCGCGGAAGCTCGCGCCGCGGTATCGTCCCGTCCATGCAGTAGTAGTCGGGGCTGATCCGCCCGACGGCCGGAAACGCCGCCTTGCGCCCGGCCCAGAACGCAAGCCGCTCACGCTCGCTCACGGACGCGCGCGTGCGGCTGGCGCCGTTCGCAACGGCGATCCCGGTCACGCGCTCGACGAGCAAGTCGACCTCTACCGCGGGGCCGTCGAGCTCGACGATCAGCAATGCCTCGACGTCGAGCGGATAACCGACGTTCACGAACGCCTCGGCCGCGTGGATCGCAGGCTTGTCCATCATCTCCATGCCGGCGGGAATGATTCCAGCCGCGATGATGTCGGCGACGCACTGACCCGCGGGCTCGACCGCGTCGAACCCGATCAAGAGCGCGCGCGCCGTCTGCGGGCGCCGCAAGATCCGCACCGTCACCTCCGTGACGATGCCGAGCAGTCCTTCCGAGCCCACCATGAGGCCGAGCAAGTCGTAGTGGCCGCTGTCGAGATGCTTGCCGCCGAGGCGCACGATCTCGCCTTGCGGCGTCACGAGCTCGATCCCGAGCACGTTGTTCGTAGTGAGGCCGTACTTCAGGCAGTGCACGCCGCCGGAGTTCTCCGCGACGTTGCCGCCGATCGTGCATGCGATCTGGCTCGAAGGATCCGGGGCGTAGTAAAAGCCCTCGGCTGCGACCGCATGGCTTATGCCTAGGTTCGTTACGCCCGATTGCGCGACCACGCAGCGGTTCGCGTAGTCGATGTCGAGGATGCGGTTGAACTTGCCGAGGCCCACGACGATCGCGTCGGCCGCGGGGATCGCGCCGCCCGACAGCGACGTGCCGGCACCGCGCGGCACGACCTTCACACCCTCGCGCGCCGCGTAGCGCAGGATCGCGGCGACCTCGTCCGTCGTCTCGGGCAGCGCGACCGCGAGCGGCCGCTGCCTATACGCCGTGAGCGCGTCCGTCTCGTACGCAGCAAGCCGCACCGAGTCGTCGATGACGTTGCCCGCGCGCACGAGCCCGCGCAGCGCGCTCACGATTTCCGCTCGGCGCGCTACGATTGCTTCATCGGGAGTCGGCAAGCAAATCATGGTCCGGGATTAGACACCAAAAACCGCCGCCAGCGATACGCCGCTCGCCGTGCGCGCTTATCAATGCGCACGCGAAGGCTCATACTGCGGCGACCTCGACACGGAATCATGCATGGAACCCTTCGAGTCGATTAGAGCCATCGCGGGTGTGATTCAGCTCGCCGTCGCGCCGGTGTTTCTCATCGCCGGCATCGCGGGCCTTCTCAACGTCCTGTCGACGCGGCTCAGCCGCATCATCGACCGCGCACGTGTGATCGAGCGGCGTATTCCACAGGCGAAGCGTGAAGAGCAGCGTCAGCTGCTGCGCGCGGAGACGACTACGTTGTGGACGCGCATCGACCTCATCAACTGGGCGATTCGCCTCTGCGTGAGCGGCGCGCTCACGGTGTGCCTCGTGATCGTCGCGCTGTTCGTCGGCGACTTCGTGGCGTTCAACATCTCCGCCGTGATCGCGATCCTGTTCGTGGTCTCGATGCTGTTGATCATCGCGGGGCTCGTCTTCTTGTTGCGCGAGATTTCGGTGTCGGCGCGCACGATGCGGCAGGGGCTGGAGATCGCGCTCGAGGGCTCGCAGGACCCACCCGGGCCGGGTTGATTCCCTCCGGCGGGGAGCGAGCGGTTCGAGCCGACGCCCGCGGCACTGGCTCGCGGCTCGAGAATCAGAATTTCACGCCGAGCTCGCCGAACAGCGTGCGCTGCGAGTACGGATGGAACGCCCAATATTCCTCGTTGCCGACGTTGTCGATGCCGAGCGAGGCCGTCCACTTCGCGCTCTCGTAGCGTGCCCGCAAGTCGAACACGGTGAACGCGCTGTTGCCGGTGTAGGTGAAGCCGTTCGGATCGGAGTTGTCGAGCGTGTTGTATTGCGTGCCGCTGTAACGCCAGCCGAGCGCGACCGACCATTGCGAGCCCAAGTGATAAGTCGCGAGCGCGTTCGCGCGCCACTCCGGCACTCGCGGCTGCCACTTGCCGACGCTCGCGGGGAAGTTGTCGTTCTGCTCTATCCGTGAATGCGCATAGGTCAGGCTCGTCGAGAGATCCACGCGCCCTCCGAGCAGCCCGCCCGATTGGAACGCAACCTCGAGGCCGCTCGTGCGAATTTGATCCACGTTCTGGATATTGGTCACGTTCGGCGTAACCAGTACGTTCGTCTGCGAATAGAGCGCGTCGTCGGTGTCCTCGTGGAACAGCGTGAGACGCAGCAAGCCCGCGTCGAGCGCGCGCTCGCCGGTTAGCTCGGACGTCCACGACTTTTCAGGCTCGAGATTCGGATCGTTGTTGACGATGACGTTCGTCGCGATCGAGCCTTGGTAGAGCTCGGCGACGGTCGGCAGCCGCACGGCGCGGCCGAGCGACGCCTTGAGCGCCCAGTCGGGCGTCAGCTGGCGCGCGATCGCCGCCTTCGGCGAGACGTAGGTTTCCGAGCGCTCTGCGAACGGCAGCGTCGTCGCCCCGCTCGTCACCGCACCGTTCGAAGCGTTCCAGTGCTCGAAGCGCGCGCCGAGCGTCGCGCGCCATGCGTCGGCGAACGCCCACGTGTCCTGCGCGTATAGGCTCGCGAGCTCGGTGTCGCCGCGAAATGCGGAGAACGAGGTGGTGGGCCCGCCGCTCAGCCAATCGTCCGTGTTCGACACGCGCGTCCGGAGCTCGTAGTCGTCGAGCTGATAACCGAAGTCGACGACATGCTGTCCGCCTTCGGCAGGCCGCCACGTCGCGCGCAGTGCGAGCGCAGTCCAACCCGTGCCGCTCTGGTCCGCGATGCGCCCCGCTCCCCCTGTTGACGCATCGGGCAGCGCGACGAGCGGCGAACGGACGAGGTCCTGATCGTAGTCGTAGTCGCTCGCCGCGACTTCCCAATTCCACGCGCCGTCGCGGCTGCTCTTGATCGACAGGCCTTGCATCAGGTGCTGCAGGTCGCTCACAGTCGGCGCGAAATCCGCCGGCGTGACGGTGTAGCGGCGGCCCTCGACGTTGATCGCGCCGCTGTAGACCGGGCTGCCGGCCACATCGTGCAAATACGTCTCCGACCAGCGCTCCGCGTCGTTGCCCCACCAGCCGAGCGTGTAGCTCGCGCGCAGAGCCGGCGAGATGTCGTACGCCACCTTGACCTTCGCGTGATCTTGGATCGTGTGCGTGTTGCTCGTGGAGCCCAAGATCCACCAATCCTGCTCGCGCGGGTTGCGATCCGCGAGGGCGCCAGTTACGGGCGTCCCCGCAGTATCGACGACGCCCGTGCTCACGAGCTTGTTCGCGAACGAGATCGGGTGCGAGTCGCTATCGAGGCGGTTGAAATTGAGCCACCACGACCAATCGCCCGTGCGATCGCCCGCCGAGGCGCTCGCCTGCCAGCCCCCGAAACGTCCTTCGCTGCTGTAAATTTGGAAGTCCTCGCCGAAGCTCGACACGCTCGCGCGCATCTCGAGCTCCGTCGGCATCCGCGTCACGTAGTCGACCACGGCACCGACGGAATTGCCCGGGTACGCCGCCGAGAACGGGCCGTAGAGCACGTCGACGCGCTCGATCTCCTCGGGCGTCACCAGCCCCCAACGCGGTGTGAACGACGCGCCGTTGCCGAGCAGGTTCGAGATCAAGATGCCGTCCGCGTAGACGAGCGAGCGAGCGCTGTTGTTCGTGCCCGAGGCGCGGCTCGCGAGCACCGCGTGGTCGTAGTCGCCGATGTAGCGCTTGCGCACGAGTAGGCTCGGGAAGTACTTGAGAGCATCCTCGGCGTCGGTCGCGTTGATCTTCACTGCGATGTCGGCGCCGCTGATGCCCTCGATCGTGGTCGGGATCTGGGTCGGCAGGGAGGTCGTGCGGCGGCCGAGCACCGTCATGGTCCCGAGCTCACGGCTCGGCGCAGGGCCGGGGCTCGCGACGCCGCCCTCATCCGCGGCGCGGCCGATGGGGGACCATGCGACCAGCGCGGCAGCCGCCGCAACCCAGCCGACCTCCCGGATCGCCATCGCTCCGCGTTCTCTTCCCACACGCGAATTCTATGGAAGCGACGGCGCTGGGACGTGCGGCGAATTGTCGCAGCCGCGCGGGTAGCCGGTCGAAGCGCGGGTCGGAAGGCTATGCAAGAATACCGCCGTGTCGGCCCCCACTGAATCACGTTTCTCCCTCGCCGATGTCGCCGGACCGAGCGGCATCCTGCGACTACTCTTCTGGCTCCGAATGGTCGCGATCGCAGCGCAGGTGCTTGCGATCGCCTTCGTGGAGTACGTGCTCGACACGCCGCTCCCGCTGCGCGAGCTCGGCCTGACGATCGGCGCGCTCACGCTGTGGAACGCACTGAACTACGCGCCCGTGCACGCGAACCGGCGCGTCCAGGACGCCGAAGTAGCGCTGCATCTCGCCGTCGACATCGCGGCGCTCACCTCGGTGCTGTACTTCACTGGCGGCTCGACGAATCCGTTCGTTTCGCTGTACCTCGTGCCGATCTCGCTCGCGGCGACGTCCCTGCCCGCGCGCTATGCCTGGCTCATCGGCGGCTTGTGCGGAGCGGGCTACTCGTTCCTGTGGCGGCGCAGCGTGCCGCTCCCAACCGTCGACTTCGACCTGCACCTCACGGGCATGTGGGTGAACTTTGCAATCGCGGCCGTGCTCATCGTGCTGTTCGTCGGCCGGATGGCCCGGCTCGTGCGCGAGCGCGACCGCGAGCTTGCCGCGATGCGCGAAACGGCGCTGCGCGATCAACAGATCGTCGAGCTCGGGACACTCGCGGCGGGCACGGCGCACGAGCTCAACACACCGCTCTCGACGCTCGCGATCCTCGTCGAGGAGCTCGACGAGCGCGCGACCGATCCCGAGCAGAAGAGGCAGCTGCGCGTGATGATGGAGGAAATCAAAGTCATCAACGAGCGCCTGAACCGGATCGTCGGCGGCGTGGGTGCAGAACGCAGCGCGGGCGCGCGGCAGATCGGACTGCGCGCGTTCCTCGACGAGCTCGTGGAACAATGGGCGGAAGTGCATTCGGACGTAGAGCTCGACGTCAGTTTCGAGCTACCCGACGGCGGCGCACGCATCGTCGCGGAGGCGACGATCGAGCAGGCGATCCGCAACGTGCTCGACAACGCGGCGCACGCGACGCTCGCGAACGGCGGCGACCGAATCGAAGTGCACGTCGGAATGCGCGGCACACGGCTCGAGATCGCAGTAACGGACCATGGAACGGGCCTCGACCCGGCGGTGCGCGACGAAGTGGGCCTCAAGGTCGTGTCGACGAAGGAGCGCGGGCTCGGCATCGGTCTACTGCTGTCGCGCGCGGCGCTGCAGCGGTTCGGCGGCCGGCTCGAGCTCAAGAACCGCCCCGCGGGCGGCGTCGAGGCGCACATTCATCTACCGCTCGACGAGCTGCTCGCCGATGCCCGCTGATGCCATTCGCAGCGTGCTCGTCGTCGACGACGACGAGCGGTTTGCCGAGACGCTCGCGCAGGCCCTCGAGCGCCGCGGCTGGAGCGCGCGTGTCGCGCACGACGTCGCGTCCGCGCTCGGCGCGGTCGAAGCCGAGGCGCCCGGCGCCGCGATCGTCGACCTCAGGCTCGCAGACGAGGACGGCCTCACTTTGCTCGCGCCCCTGCGCAGCGCACATCCGCAGATGCGGATCATCGTGCTCACGGGCTATGCGAGCATCGCGACGGCCGTCAAAGCCATCAAGCTCGGTGCGGACGACTATCTCGCGAAGCCCGTCACGGCGAGCGCGGTGGCGGACGCACTCGGCCGCGGCACGCATGTCGACTCGGTTCGCGAGCAAGCAAAGCGCTCGGAGCCGATGTCGCCGCGCCGTCTCGAGTGGGAGCACATCCAGCGCGTGCTCACGGAGAACGGCGGCAACGTGTCGGCGACCGCCCGCACGCTGCGCATGCATCGCCGCACGCTCCAGCGCAAGCTCGCGAAGCGTCCAATTCAATCGTGAGCGGCGCTGCGGCAGCGGGCGATTGGAGCGGCATCCGCCGCTTCGGCGTGCGGCTCGAATCCCACCGATACACCGCGCGCCCGAGCGCGTACGGATTCGTGGTCGACACGCACGGCCGAGTCGCCGTCGTACGCTCCGAGGACGGCTGCTTCCTGCCCGGGGGCGGCATCGAGCGCGGCGAAACGCCGGAGCAATCCGTCGTGCGCGAAGCGCTCGAGGAATGTGGCTTGCTCCTGCGCGTCGGAGCGTGCGTGACGCGCGCTGTGCAGTTCTCGTATTCCGCGTCCGACGCGGCGTGGTACGAGAAGCTCTGCTGGTTCTTCACGACGGAGATCGCCGCCGAGCGGCCGGCAGAGCAGCTGCCCGGGCACGAGGTCCTATGGCTCACAACGCCGCAGGCAATCGAGACACTCGCGCACGAGAGCCAGCGCTGGGCGGTGCGCGAGTGGGGAGCGAGACCGAAGGCATGAGAAGCGCCGGCGTGACGCTGACGCGGCGACGCCCACCCGTCGGCAATGCGCCTCTTCCGGCCCAGTGGTATAACGGCGTTCGCCTTGGGAATGACCGCCGGCGGAACGACACGCATGCAATGGCTTCGTAGAGCGCTGATCCTCGTCCACCGTTATCTCGGCATCCCGCTGAGCTTCCTGTTCGTCGTGTGGTTCGTCTCGGGAATCGCGATGATCTACGTCGGCGGCATGCCGCAGCTCAGCGAGGAAGAGCGTCTCGAGCACTTGCCGGAGCTCGATCTCGCGGCGGTGCGGCTCACGCCGGCCGAGGCCCTCGCCGCCGCCGAGCTCGGCAATCCGGGCGAGGTCACGCTGCTGCCGGTGCTCGGCCGGCCCGCCTATCGCTTCGGCGGCCGCGGCGGCGCGACGACGGTGTTCGCGGACACGGGCGAGCCGCTCGAAGCCGTGGACGTCGACGCGGAGAAAGCCATCGCCGCGCGCTTCGTCGGTGCACGGCTCGGCGCCGTCACGTTCGTGCGCACCGTCGAGCAGCCGGACCAGTGGACGCTGATCATGAGCCGCGCGCTGCCGCTCGAGAAGTTCACCGTTGACGACGGCCGCGGCACCGAGGTGTATGTGTCCGCGACCGACGCCGCGGTCGCGCTCGTGACCACGACGCGCACGCGCGCGCTCGCGTGGGTCGCGACGATTCCGCACTGGTTCTACATCACGCCGCTGCGCGTGAATCAGCCGCTCTGGTATTGGACCGTGGTGTGGGCATCCGGGCTCGGCTGCGTGCTCGCGGTGCTCGGGCTCGTGCTCGGCGTCACGCAGTTCCGCAAGTCGACGCCGTTCAGCTTCTCGAAATCGATCCGCTACACAGGCTGGATGCGCTGGCACTACATCCTGGGCGTGTTCTTCGGAGTGTTCGCGCTCACCTGGGTCTTCAGCGGCCTCTTGTCGATGGAGCCGTTCGACTGGACCAACGCGCGCGGTCTCGAGGTGCGCCGCGACGCGTTCACGGGCGGGCCGCTCGAGATCGAACGCTTCCCGGCATTCGAGGCGGGCGCGTGGAACGCGCTCCGCGCGGGCCGCACGCTCAAGGAAATCGAGCTCAAGCGCATCCAAGACGAGCCCTACTACGTCGCGCGCTACACCGCGGCTCCGGTCGACGGCGACGCCAAGCGCGAGCGGCTACACCAGCCGTACGACATCGCGGGCCGCGCACAGCCCGAGACGCACTTGATCAACGCGGCCACCCTGCGCGTTCAGGACGAGCCGTTCAGCGTCGATTCGCTGCTCGCGCGGTTGCGCACCGGCGCGCCCGGCGCCGCGATCGTGGAGCACGAGCTCCTGAGCGACTACGACGCGTATTACTATTCGCGCGGCCGCGAAGCGCCGCTGCCCGTGCTGCGAGTGAAGTTCGACGATCCGATGGAGACGTGGGTGTACGTCGACCCCGCGACGAGCGAGCTGCTCGCCGCCATTCATCGGCTCAACCGGCTCGAGCGCTGGCTGTACAACGGCCTCCACAGCCTCGACTTCGGCTTCTGGTACGGCCGGCGGCCGCTCTGGGACATCGGAATGATCGTGCTCTGCGCGGGCGCGCTCGCGTCGAGCGCGATCGGTCTTTGGTTCGGCCTAAAACGAGTGCGGCGCGATCTAGCCCGCGTCACCGGCTCGAAAGAGACGAACGCTTGATCGCTCACCAGTAGCCCCCGTGCTGCGCGACGTGCGCGAGCCTCGCAGACGAGCGGTTTCGCGATGCAGCTATTCCACACCCGCGCCCCACCTTTCTTATATGCTGTCCCTCGCTTAGGCGGGGAGGAGCTCATGGGAACGAACAAGATGATCGGCGTCGTGCTACTCGTTGTCGGCGCGGCATTGCTGTACTTCGGCTATCAGGCGTCCGACGCACCGCTCGAGCAGGTCCGTGAGAGCGTGACCGGCGACTATAGCGACCGCACGATGCTCTACTTGGTCGGCGGAGCCGCGGCCGCGGTGGCGGGCGTGCTGCTGGTGCTGTTCGGCAAGCGGCGGTGACGCGCGCACCAGCCGGCGTGCTTGCGGCGTTGGTGTCGACTCTCGTGCTCGGCGCATGCGCGAGTCTCGCGAATCGCGACCCGCTGAACATCGACGTCGCGGGCATTGATCCGCTGCCGACGGAAGGGTTGGAGCTGCGGCTCGCGGTGAAAGTCAGAATCCAGAACCCGAACGACGCCCCGGTCGAATATACCGGCACGGCGCTCTCGCTCGACCTCAACGGGCACAAGCTCGCGAGCGGCGTGAGCGACGAGGTCGGCACGGTGCCACGCTACGGCGAAGCCGTCCTTACGATCCCCGTGACGATCTCCGCTCTCAACATGGCGCGACAGGTGCTCGGCTTCGCGAACGCCGCTAATCCGAACGAGGTCCCGTACCGCGTGCGCGGCAAGCTCGAAGGCGGTTTGCTCGGCACGCGGCGCTTCGACGCCGAGGGAACCTTCGAGCTGCCCGCCAACGCGAAGCCGAGGCCTCGTTAACGTTGACGACGGATTCGACGCAGGTTGGCAGCGCCGGCGGTCCTCCGCTTTCGCCGGCTCCGCGCTCGGGGCGCGCACCGATGCTCATCGCGGCCGGCATCTTTTCGAGCCGGATCGCGGGCCTCGTGCGCGAGCGCGCGATCGCGACCTACTTCGGCACCAGCGCGCTCGCCGACGTGATCGGCGCCGCGTTGCGCGCGCCGAACGTCCTGCAGAACCTGCTCGGCGAGGGCACCTTGAGCGCGTCGTTCATCCCCGTCTACTCCGAGCTGCTCGGCCAGGGCCGCACGAAGGAAGCGGGGCGCGTCGCGGGTGCGGTATTCGCGCTGCTGCTCGGCGTTGCGGGCGTACTTGCGCTGCTCGGCGTGCTGCTCGCGCCGGTGCTCGTCAGCATTTTCACTCCGGGCTTCGAAGGCGAGCGGCGCGAGCTCATGATCGCGGTGGTCCGCATCTTCTTCCCGATGACGGGCGTGCTCGTGTTGTCCGCCTGGGCGCTCGGCATCCTGAACAGCCACCGGCACTTCTTCCTGCCGTACTTCGCGCCCGTGCTGTGGAACGCGGCGATCATCGCGGCGCTCGTGGGATTCGCCGGCCGCGTCGAGCTCGACGCGTTGCTGATGGCGGCGGCTTGGGGCGCGCTCGTGGGCGGCTTCCTGCAGTTCGGCATTCAGCTGCCCTGGGTGCTGAAGCTCGATCGCAACATTCGCTTCAGCGGCGGCGCGCGCGAGCCTGCGTTCAAGGACGCCGTGCGCAACGCGGGCCCCGCGATCCTCGGCCGCGGTGTCGTGCAGTTGAGCTCGTACGTCGACCTCGTGCTCGCGAGCTTGCTCGCGATCGGCGCGGTCGCGCGACTCCGCTATGCGCAAACGCTCTACGTGCTGCCCGTGAGCTTGTTCGGCATGAGCATCGCCGCCGCCGAGCTGCCCGAGCTCGCGCGCGAGCGCGCGGGGGCTATCCACGTGCTGCGCGAGCGCGTGTCGGGAGCGCTCGGGCGTGTCGCGTTCTTGGTGATACCGAGCTTCGTCGCGTTCGTGCTGCTCGGCGACGTGCTCGTGGCGGGCATCTACCGAGCCGGCGAGTTCGGCGCGGCCGACGTGCAGCTCGTGTGGGCCACGCTCGCCGTCTACAGCGCAGGGCTGATCGCTTCCACGAGCACGCGCATCTACCAATCAGCGTTCTACGCGTTGCGCGACACGAAGACACCCGCGCGCGTCGCGGGACTGCGTGTCTTGACGGCGGCGACCGCGGGCGCGTTGCTGATGCTGCAGTTCGAGCCCGTGACGGTACGTGCGCTCACGATCCCGGCCGGAGTTTTCGCAGACGCGCGCATTGCGGGGCTCCCGCTCGGTCCGATCGGGCTCGCGCTCGGCGCCGTGCTCGGCTCGTGGCTCGAATGGGCATTGCTGCGCCGCAGGCTGTCGGTCGCGCTCGGCCCGTTCGGCGCGGGCGCTAGCCGACTCGCACGCATGTTCGGCGCAGCACTCGTCGCGGCGGCCGCGGGCTACGGCGTGAAACTCGGCGTCGCGGCGCTGCATCCACTGCCGGCCGCGTTCCTCGTGACCGCGGCCTTCGGCGTCGTGTATTTCGGCGCGGCGCACGGGTTGCAAATCGACGAGGCACGCACGTTCTTGGGCGCGCTGGTGCGGCGGCTGCGACGCCGCTGAGCCGGGCGTCGCGGCGGCCTCGGGGTCGAGCGGCTAATTACGGATCGCGCGGATCGCGCGCGCTGCTGCCGCGTGAGCGCGGCTCAAGCGCGTCCGCCGGGTCCTGCTTATAGAACGCCGCGAGCTGGGAGTACACCGCGGGATATTCTTCCGCGAAACGCTCCGGCACATCGAAGAACATCTCGCTGCATACGGCGAAGAACTCGGCGGGATCTTCCGCCGCGTACGGATCGAGCCACGGCTCCTCGTCGCGCTCGAGCTGATCGAGCAAGTCCTCGTACGCGCTGTCGAACGCGGCCGTCCACTCGGCGAGCCGCATGCCCGCGTGCAGCGGCGGGACGCCGTCCGCCTCGCCGTTCAACATATCGAGCTTGTGCGACATCTCGTGCGCGACGACGTTGAACCCCTCCCCCTTGCCGCTCTGCTCGATCTCGCTCCACGCGAGGAGCACGGGCCCTTGCTCCCAGGCCTCGCCGCTCAGCACGTCGTCGCCCGTATGCACGACGCCGTCCTCGTCGACGACCTCGCGGTCGCGCACGAGGAACTCGTCCGGATACACGACGACGGACGCGAAACCGTCGTAGCTGTCGATTCCTAGCCCGAGAATCGGCAAGCACGCGAGCGCCGCAATCCTCACGCGCATCGCGTCGCTGATCACGAAGCCGCGCGCGGGCTCGAAGCGCTTCTCGTGGAGGAACAGGAGCGCGAGCGCGCGGAGCCGCTCGCGTCGCTCCGCGGGCAAGCGCGCGAGCACAGGACAGGCCGCGAGCGTGCCCTCCCAGAGATCGTCGGGAATCCGCTCGCGCGCGAGCAGCCGCTTACGGCGCCAGCTCCTAAACACCTTCAGTCCGAGCGCACCGCGATGCCCGCGGGCTCGGACTACGCGAGATGCTGCTTGAAGAACGCGACCGTCCGCTCCCAGGCGAGATTGGCGGCCTTCTCGTCGTAGCGCGGCGTCGAATTGTTGTGGAAGCCGTGATTCGTGCCCTCGTACGTATACATTTGGTAAGAGACCTTGGCCGCTTTGAGCGCAGCCTCGTACTCGGGCCACATACCATTGATCCGCTCGTCCATACCGGCGTAGTTGATCAGGAGCGACGCCTTGATCTTGGGCACGTCGGCCGCCGCAGGAGCGGCGCCGTAGAACGGCACGCCGGCATTGAGATCGGCGCCGATCGCGACCGCGAGGTTGTTGACCATCCCGCCGCCCCAGCAGAACCCCGTCGCGCCGAGCTTGCCCGTCGAAAGCGCGTGCTTCTTCAGGTACTGCGCGCTGTTCACCATGTCTTGGCGCAGCTTCGCCTGATCGAGCCCGGCCTGCAGCGTGCGGCCCTCGTCGTCGTTGCCGGGATAGCCGCCGACGGGCGACAGGCCGTCCGGCGCGAGCGCGACGAAGCCGGCGACTGCCGCGCGGCGCGCGACGTCCTCGACATACGGATTGAGTCCGCGATTCTCGTGGATCACGAGCACGGCCGGGAAAGGCCCCTGACCGCTCGGCTGCACGAGGTAACCGCGCATCGTGCCGGAGTTCCCGCCCGGCGATGGATACTCGACGTATTTCGCCTTGACCCGCTCGTCGGTGAACATGATCGTCTGCGCGTCGGCGTAACGCGGGAACAGCGCCTGCGCCATCGCCAGTGCGGACACGCCGCCGATCACGAGCGCGCTCGCGCGCGCAAGGAACTCGCGCCGGTCGATGCGGCCGTGGCAATACTCGTCGTAGAGCTCGTAAACGCGTTGGTCGATGACGAGTTGATCGTCGCGGGGCTGCTGGTCGAATTGCGGTTGTGCGGACATGTCCCCTCCGGAATCGTGTTTTCGAATCGTCGGCGCACTCGGGCACGCCGCTGCGCCCTGCTTACATCGGCCGCTTTGCCGCGCTTACATCGGCGGCTTCACGCCCTTCGTCTCGGCCAGGATCGCGACCGCGTTGGGCGTGCCGCCGCCTTCCACCGGCACCGCGAGCACGAACACCGCGGCACCGCGCACGAGCAGCGAGCGGTCGCCCGCGATGAGCCCCACGATCGCGGTCTTCGGAGTCACGTCGACGTCGGTCTCACCGTCCATGTACTTCACGCGCAGCGTCGTGCCGCTGCTGCCGGCGGTGGTACCGGTGACGGCGCCGTTCGTCATCGAGCTGTCGGGCAAGTCCCACGCGTAGTGGCCCTCGCCGGCCCCGCGCATCGATTCCGGGAAGATGTGAATCTCGGTCGCGGTCCACCGGCCCGCGGAATCCTTCACGGCGGTCGCTCCGATGAACGTGTTGCTGCCGATGTCGGCGAGCGTTTTGGCTTCGAGCCCGTTGATGCCGGTCATGTCCGACACGGCGATCCTGACGGCACCGTCGGCCTTCGTGGCAACGGTCAGCGTGGTCCCATCGAACGCCTGCACCGTGCCGCGAACCCGCACCGGCGGCGCCTGGGCGAAGCTCGTCGCGAGCCATGCAACGGCCGCCAGCGCCCCGATGCCCCCGAGCTCGATCGAAATCTTCACCCGCATCCCTCGCCTTCTGATCGCGAGAATGTACCGCGACTTGCGCGGCGCTGTCGACGCGAGGCCCGTCCAGCGAGGGTGCGGGAGGCCGGCGGCCTCGGCCGCGGTCATGCCGCGCCGGCGCTCGGAACCTCGATCCAGGCTGGTCGAACCGCAAGGTTCGGTACGTGGAGGAGCGAACCACCGAGCCTCGCGTTACCTTATAGTTCGAATGGCGCCGCAGCAGCGGCGCACTCAAACAAAGGGGAACAGTCATGGTCTCGAAGCGTAGCGACGGCCGGAATTTCGACCGCAGGACTTTCATCGGCACCGGCATGCTGGCCGGCGCAGGGCTCGCGCTCGGCGGAAGGCCGTTCGGCGCGATCGCGCAAGACCGACGCCTGACGACGGTCGGCGGCACGGCGAAGACGCAGTACGGCAGCGTGCGCGGCTTACTCAAGGATGGCGTGCAGCAATTCTGGTGTGTGCCGTATGGCGCTCCGACGAGCGGCGCGAATCGGTTCATGCCGCCGCAGAAACCTGCGGCCTGGACCGGCGTGAAGGATCACTTCGAGATCACGTGGGCTGCACCGATGCAGCCCGGCGGAACGGAGCCGTCGCCGGTCGTGACGGCGCTCAATCGCCTCACCCCGCAAAGCGAAGACTGCCTCACCGTGAACGTATTCACGCCGGGCCTCGACAACAAGCGGCGGCCCGTCATGGTCTGGATGCACGGCGGCGGCTTTTCCGCGGGCTCCGGCAACTACCTGCTCTACGACGGCACGAACCTCGCGAAGAAGGAAGACGTGGTCGTCGTATCGGTGAACCATCGTCTGAACATCTTCGGCTACCTGCACCTCGCGGACATCGGCGGCGCGAAGTGGAAGGGCGCGACGAACGTCGGCATTCAGGACTTGGTCGCGTCGCTGCAATGGGTGCACGACAACATCGAGAGCTTCGGCGGCGACGCCGATCGCGTCACGATCTTCGGCCAGTCGGGCGGCGGCGGAAAGACGACGACCGTGATGGCGATGCCGTCGGCCAAGGGCCTGTTCCACCGCGCGATCGCGCAGAGCGGCTCGGCGTTTCGCGGAGTCACCGCGAGCGACGCGAGCGACGGCGCCGAGCGGTTCCTCGCGAAGCTCGGCATCAAGAAGGACGAGCTCGAGAAGATCCAGCAGCTCGACTTCCGCCAGATCCAAACGGCGTTCTACAGCGAGCCCGCGATCCCGCGGCTCGGCGGCGGGCCCGTCATAGACGGCAACATCCTGCCGCGGCACCAATGGGATCCGACTGCGCCCTCTTATTCGGCCAATGTGCCGTTGATCGCTGGCTCGGTGGAGAACGAGAACGGCTGGGTCGGTCCGCCGCCGTACGAGCTCGCCGACGACGAGATGGCGAACCGGTTCACGGGGCTCGCGAACAAAGACCCGGCGGAAGGCGCGAAGCTGCTCGCCTTGTACAAGCGACTGCACCCGCAGACCCGCAATCAGATGCTCTGGCTCATGGCGGAAGCCGACGAGCAGCGCCGCTGGAGCGCGCAGGAGCTCTGCCGCCTGAAAGCCGAGCAAGGCACCGCCGCAAGCTATCTGTATTTCTTCGACTGGCAATCGCCGGTGCACAACGACCGGATGGGCTCGTACCACACGCTCGACATCCCGTTCGTGTTCTACAACATGGACCTCGGAGCGTCGATGACGGGCTCCGCGCAGGCGCGCTATCAGCTCGGGCACGTGATGAGCGCGGCATGGGCCGCGTTCGCGCGCACGGGCAATCCGAATCACCCGGACATGCCGAGCTGGCCGAAGTTCGACGCGAGCAACTTGCCGACGATGGTGTTCGACGAGCACGTGCGCGTCGTGAACGACCCGAACAAGGAGGAGCGCCTAGCGCTCGCCGCGCTCCGCGCGAAGCGTCCGTCGTAAGCGGCAGTCGTCGAAGGCTTCGTCGCGCGGCTGGCGGGCCGCGCGGCGTCGCGACCGCTGCGGATGCAGGCTGCCCGATCGCGGGTTAGTTCTTGCCGAGGTTCTCGGCGTGCAGCGTCACGGGCTTACGGCCGTGCAGAAGCCAGTTCACGACGAACAGCACGGCGCCGATCGCGAGCAACACGCCCGCGATCTTGTATTGCTGCACGTCACGGCCCGACCACGGCGAAGCGAGATACGTGCACGAGATGCAGCCCTAAGATCGGGCAGATCGTCGGCGCGCGGTAGTGATCGTGCGCGACCGGCCGGCGGCGCAGCACGAGCACCGCGACGTTCACGATCGCGAACACGCACAAGAGCAAGCAGTGCGGTCGTGCCACCGAGTGCGCGCACGCCGCCCCAGCTCGCAAGCGCGAGCGCGAGCACCGTCGTGAAGATGATCCCGGCCCATGGAGTCCGGCGGCCGGAGTGAACCTTGGCGAACACCGGCGGCACGACCTGCTCGCGCGCCATCCCGTAGATGAGCCGCGACGCCATCATCAAATTGATCAGCGACGTGTTCGTGACGGCGCACATCGCGATGAACGAGAACACCGTCAGCGGAAACCACGCAGCGCCGACCCGCACGACCTCGAGCAGATCCTGATTGGTGTCGCGCAACGTCTCGATCGGCACGAGCGCGGTCGTCACGAACGCGACGAGCATGTAGACGATGCCCGTGATCGTGATGCCGATGAAGAACGCGCGCGGGAAGTTGCGGTGCGAGTTCTTCCGTCTCCTCGACGAGGTTGATCGAATCCTCGAAGCCGATGATCGCGAAGAACGCGAGCGTCGCGCCGCTGATCACGAGCGAGAACGGGTCGCCACCCGGCATTGAACTCGAGCGCCTTGCCCGCGTCGCCGACGCCGTTGCCGAGCGCAGTGAAGCCCACCGCGATCACGATCAGGAGCCCGCTGAACTCGATGCAAGTGAGCACGACGTTGAACTTCACGGACTCCGCGACGCCGCGGAAGTTGATCGCCGTGAGAACCAAGATGAACGCGAACGCCACGACCAACGCGGGCGCGGTCATGAACTCCTCGAAATAGCCCGCGAACGTGCGGCTCGCCGCGGCGACGGACGTGAGCCCCGAGCACATCACCGCGAAGGCGACGAAGAACGTGAGCACGTTGCTGTGAAACGCCTCGTGCGAGTAGCAGCGCGGCACCCGCGGCGCGCGGATACTTGCCGACGAGCTCGAGGTACGAGGTCGCCGAGAACATCGCGACGATGAACGCCGCGCCGAACGACAACCACCCCGCGCCGCCGACGACGCCCGCGACGTCGCCCGTGAGCGCGTAGATGCCCGTGCCGAGCATGTCGCCGATCACGAGGAAGAGCAGCAGCTTGGGGCCGATCGCACGATGCAGCGCCGGCGCGCCGGCCGTATCCGAGGAGCTCGTGGATTCCGTCATCGGCTTATCGTAACGGGTTCGCACCTGCGCGAGCCACGCTTATAGAAACGGGAGACGCTGAACCTTTTGCGCCCGCGGCGGAACAGTCGCCGCCGCGACGCGGTCCCGCCTATACTTCGACTTGGGGCTACGAAGAGGGGTTGGGCATGCGTTCCAGAATCGCGGGCTCTCAGGTTGCGGTCGCCGTCGCGGCTGCGCTAGTCGTCTCTGCCGCTTACGCTCATCACAGCTTCGCGCCGCATTTCGACGCCAGCAAACCCGTGAGCATCTCGGGCACCGTCACCGAATACGAGGCGCGCAATCCGCACAGCTACGTGCACATCGCAGCCGCCGACGAGAACGGCAAGACGCAGGAATACGTCTGCGAATCGCACGGCGTCACGCAGCTCACACGTAACGGCATCACGCCGGAGATGCTCAAAGCCGGGACGCAACTGCGCGTGCAAGGCTCGCTTTCGCGCCATAGCCCGTATATGTGCTTTTTCGATAGCGTGGAATTCGCGGACGGCAAGACGGTCAGCGTGAACGGTCCACCGGGCTCGGCGCGGCCCCCGTCCGCGGCGGCGACCGCACGCAAAGACATCTTCGGCACCTGGCTGCTCGCGCCGATCGCGAACCGGAGCACGAGTGGACCGCAACCGATGATGCAGTACCTCACGGACGCCGGTAAGAAAGCCGTCGCGGCCTACGACCCGTTCAAGGACGACCCGGTGTTCCGTTGCGACCCCGTCGCGATCCGCCGCGTCTGGGGCGCGCCCGGCACACCCCTGGAGCTCATTCGCGACGGCAATGACATCGTGCTGCATCACGAGTGGATGGACGTGCGCCGCGTCGTGCACATGAACATGAAGGAGCATCCGAAGGACGGCCCGCGCTCGTCGCTCGGCCATTCGATCGGTCACATGGAGGGCGACGCGCTCGTGATCGAGACGGCGAACTACTCCGCGGGCGTGCTGAACCAGTACGTCGAGACGCCGGGGCAACCGACCAAGGGCTTGCTGCACTCCGCCGCCCTAACGTCCGTCGAGCGGCTGCATTTCGACGCGGCGCGCCAACGGCTCGTCGTCGAGATCGATCTCGCCGATCCGGACTTCTTCACGCAGGCCTTCAACCGCTCGACGACCGAGTACGCGCCAACGGATCTCACGATCCAGCCGTTCAATTGCTCGCCCGAAGGGGTCACCGGCACGATCCGCAAGTAGCGCCCGCGCTCGCACGCACTCGACGAGAACGCGCCTTGGTCGTTTGGGTGGATGCGGATGCTTGCCCGGTGCAGATCAAAGAAATCTTGTTCCGCGCCGCCGAGCGCGTGAAGGTGCAGACCGTGCTGGTCGCGAATCACGCGCTGCGCGTGCCGAAGTCGCCTTTCGTCAAGGCGGTGCAAGTGGAACGCGGCTTCGACGTCGCGGACGCACGCATCGTGTCGCAGCTCGCCGCGGGTGACCTCGTGGTGACGGCCGACGTACCACTGGCGGCGCAAGTGGTGGCGGCGAAAGCGTTTGCGCTGAATCCGCGCGGCACGCTCTACACGCCGGACAATGTCAAAGAGCATCTCGCGCGGCGAGATTTCATGGAGACACTGCGGTCGACCGGCGAGATCACGCGCGGCCCCGCCGCGTTGAGCAAGACCGATCTGCAGGCGTTCGCGAACGGGCTCGACCGATTCTTGCAACAAAACGTCCGGGCGGACCCTGGCGGCTCGAACAGCTGATCGGCGGCGCGCCCGTGCGCGGAGGAATTTCGCACTCGTTTTTCGAGCAATCGCACGACAATCGTTCATTGCCTTTCTGCGACGGTGCTAGCAAAATGCTAGCATGCCCAAGAACGTGGCTACCCTCACGATCAGAAACGTGCCGGCCCGCGTCGTACGTGGCCTGAAAGCGCTCGCGAAACAGCGAAAAACGTCGATGGAGCAGGAAGTTCGAGAGCTGCTCGAGGACTACGTTACCGAACGGTCCTCGGTCCTCAAGCAGATCGAAGCGACTTGGGAACGCCAGGCTCGGCGCCCGAGCGCACGAGAGATCGACACCTGGATCGCCGCTCGTCGAAAATGAAGTTCGTCGTCGATACGAACGTCGTTGCCTACTACCTCTTAGGGACCCCGGACTTCGCTGACGAAGTCCGGCAGTTTTGGCCGGACGTGAGCGAAGCGCTCGCTCCCGCGCTTTGGGAAGCCGAGCTCGCCAACGTCGTCTGGATGTCTGTGCGCACGGGCGCGCTCCCCGAGGCCGAAGGTCCGCTGAAGTTGAGTCTCGCAGCACGTCTCGGCATCCATTCCGTAGCGACGCGCAGTCTCTGGCACGGCGCGCTGCATCGAGCTGTGCAAACGGGAGTTGCGGTCTACGACACGTTGTTCATCGAGCTCGCGGATCGGGAACAAGCGCCACTCGTCACGTTCGACCGACGACTCTTGAAGGCCTCACCCACGATCGCCAAGCGCCCAAGGATCTTCGCGCCTAAGCCGGCGCGGCTAGTCACCTCGTAAAAGGTCGGCGACGGAGATGAAGGACTAGAGATTCGGGCTATTCATCCAGGCAGTTATCTCGCACACGCAGCGAGGTCTGTTCGTGGTCGGCCGACGAGCGCGAGAGCATACGACGCGCCAAGCCCTCCGCGGAGGGATTTCGCACCAAGGCTGTGCGCGAGCGGGTTCGGCGACGCCTTGCCGATCGATCACTCGTCGTCCGGCATCCCGCGGCCGTCCGTCACAGCTTCACGCCGCTCTTGCTGGCCGGCGTGTCCCAACCGAGCTGTTCTGCCTGTGACGCCGCGTCGCGCGCACCCCAGCGCCGCTCGATCTTGCCGGCGCGCACGACGAACCATTCCATCGCGACGACCTCATAGCTCTTGCCCGTCGCCGGTTTGTCGAAGAACGGCGCGAGCGCCGTGCCGGTCTCCTTGTAGCGCACGGCGACCACGTCGCCTTCCGCGATCATGTCCTCGACCGTGAGCTGCATCGCGAGGCTGTCTGCGAGCTGCTTCCAAATCGGCAACACCATCTCGAGCTTGCCCCAACCGAGGACACCGTGAATCACCGCGTCCGGAGCGCAGACGCTGCGCAAGCCCTCGAGATCGCCGGCGTTGAAATATTCGACATACTTCCTGACGACGTTCTTGTTCGCTTCCATCGTGACTTCCATCGTGAGTTCCGTGGGGGTTTTCGGTATCGACATTCGACTGCGGCCACCATAGCTGATTTGTAAAACCGTGCCAGTGCGAGCAAAGTATTCGCGGCTCGATAACAACAACAGACTGCCGCAGGAAGGGGAACCGGATGGCCAGCCGTCGGGATTTCGTCGCAGGCGGAATCGCGCTCGCCGCGTCAGCGGCCATGCCGTTCGAAACCGCACCCGCGCGCGGCGCGGGCTCCAGCCTCTCACTCACCGCGGCGCACGGTCTCGAGCTCGTCGTCGTCGCGGACAGCGGACTTGCGGCAGCCGCACGCTTCGCTTCGGAAGCCGCCGCGAGCGGCCATCGAGTGCTCACGTTCGAGGATGACGCGGGCGCTCTTTGGATGAACGAGCTCGAGCCGCGCCTGCGCGCAGGCCCGCTCGTGATCGCAGGGCTCACGGGCGCAGCGACGGCGTTCTGCTTCGAAACACTGACGCGCGGCTATCGGGGGCGTGCGCTCGCGCGCGCTGAGCACGCGAGCCTCGCCACCGCCCGCCTCGCCCCTCTGCTCGCCGCCGCCGCGCAGGCCGACACTGCGTTGCCGCCCTTCGCGCACGTCGCGCGCGCGCCTGACAAGGCGCCCGCGTTCCTCACTTGGCTCATCGAGACACGGGGCTGACACCATGCCGAAACCTCCTCCTGGTATCGCAGACGGCGACTTCCAAGCCGCGCTCCGCGAGCTCGAAGCCGTCGTCGGCCGCGACTGGCTGTTCAAGAGCGACGAGGACGTCGCGCTCTACAAAGACGGCTACTCGCCGCTATGGGGCGAGCCCGAGGAGCGCGTAGCGTCAGCCGCGGTCGCGCCGAATTCGGTCGAGCAGATCCAGGCGATCGTCAAGATCGCGAATCAGCGCGGGCTGCCGCTCTACCCGATCTCCACCGGACGAAATCTCACTTACGGCGGCTCCGCGCCGACCTACTCCGGCAGCGTCGTCGTCGACCTGAAGCGCATGAACCGCATCCTCGAGGTCAGCGAGCGCGACAAGACCTGCCTCGTCGAGCCCGGCGTGAGCTACTTCGACATGTACCGTCACCTCCGCACGAACAAGATCAAGCTGTGGATCGACACCGCGGATCCGGGCTGGGGCGGCCTCATGGGCAACGCGCTCGACCGCGGCGGCGGCTACACCGGCGGCGACTTCCGTGATCACTTCGACGCGCATTGCGGCATGGAGGTGGTGCTGCCGACGGGCGAGCTCGTGCGCACCGGCATGGGCGCAAACCCCCACGCGAAGACCTGGCAGCTGTTCAAGTACGGAATGGGCCCTTGGGTCGACGGCATTTTCTCGCAATCCAACTTCGGCATCGTGACCAAGATGGGCTTCTGGCTCATGGAGGAACCGGAAGCGGCGCTGCAAGTCACCGTGTCCGTGCCGAAGCGCCGCGACGTCGTGGCGCTCGTCGATGGCCTGCACAGCCTCATCTGCGCGCACACGATCCCGTCGCAGACCACCGTTGCGAGCCCGATCATGAACGGCTCGGCGGATCCCGAGCTCATCAAGCTGCGGTCGTCGGGCGGCACGGCGGCGGACGCCGACTGGGACCGCTACACGGCCGCGCAGAATCGACCGTTCTGGAGCGCCACGTTCATTTACTATGGGCCGCCGAAAGTCATCGCTGCGCAATGGGAGCACACGAAGGACAAGCTCGCCGGCATCGCTGGCGTACAGTTCCGCGAGACGGCGTCGTACACGTTCCCGCTCACCGACGAGCAAGTGGAAGCCGTGCCCGACAAAGCGCGGCTCGGCATCCCGTCGCTCAACCTATTCGGCTCCCGCAACGCGCCCGGAGCAAGCCCGAGCGAGGGCCACATCGACTTCTCGCCGATGATCGCGCCGCGCGGCGAGGAGCTCATCGCACTTTCCGACGTTACGGGCAAGGTCTACACCGACCTGGGGTTGACGCCGTCATTCGTGGGCGGATTGATGTTCCACCCGCGCACGATGATCTGCTTCCACGCGGTGCCGACGTTTCGCAACGCGCAAGACAATCAGCGCACTCGCAAGCTATTCGAGACGTTGGTGCGCACGTGCGCGGATCACGGCTGGCCCATCTATCGGATACATGCCGCGTTCCAGCCGCTCGGAATGCAGATGTTCGGCTTCAACAACGGCGCCCTGCACCGCCTGCACGAGACGCTCAAGGACGCGATCGACCCGAACGGGATCCTGTCGCTCGGCCGTTACGACATTTGGCCGAAGCGCGTGCGGGAGTCGCGGGCATGAGCGGCGCCGACCTCCGTTCGAAGGCCCGCGGAGCTCTCGTGCTCGCGGCCGCGCTGGCGCAGTTCACGGCGGCGCGGGCGCAGGACGCGCCGTTCCCGATCGCGGCGTGGAGCCGGACGACCGCCGGTGTCGAGGATCGCGGCGAGCCCGCCGCGCGCGGCGCCGCCGTGTTCAACAACTGGTGCAGCGCGTGCCATTCACGCGGCCCGATGAACGCTCCGGGCACGACGTCGCTGCAGAACAAGTACCAAGGCAGCGTGCCCGCCGCGCTCGAGGACCGCAAAGACCTCACGGTCGAGCTCGTGAAACTCTTCGTGCGCAACGGCGTCGCGACCATGCCGCACTTCCGCAAGACGGAAGTCAGCGACGCGGATTTGGATGCCTTGGCCGCTTACCTCACGCGCCGTTGATCGGCATAATTGCGTTCACAATTCGCAGCTGGAGGAGCGAACCGTGGCTAAAGAACGCACTAACGTCAAAGAAGGTAAGAAGAAACCGTTGCTCACGCCGAAAGAGCGCAAGGAGCTGAAGCGGGCCAAAAAAGCGGAGCGGCAAGGACAGCGCTGACGAGCAGGCCCGCCTAGCGCTACCCGGCGCGTGCACGGCTCGCACGGACGCCGCCGGGGCATCGGCAACGCCGGCCGCTCTTGCGGCCGGCGCTTGTCTCATTCCTCCAGTTCCGATCAGCCGACGAGCCGTTCCGCGATCTGCACCGCGTTCAGCGCTGCACCCTTGAGCAGCTGATCGCCCGCCGAGAAGATCGAGATCGAGCGACCCGTCGAATCGCTGAGATCCCGGCGGATGCGGCCGACGAGGATGTCGTCGTGCCCCGATGCGTCCACCGGCATCGGGAAGTAGTTGCGCTCGACGTCGTCGACCACCTTCACGCCAGGCGCCTTCTTCAGGATCTTCCGCACCTCGTCCGGCGAGATCGGGTTCTCGCACTCGAAAGTCACGGACACGCAGTGCGCGCGCAGCACGGGAATTCGCACGCACGTGATCCCGATCGCTATGCTCGGATCGCCGAAGATCTTGCGCGTCTCGTTGATGACCTTCGTCTCTTCCTCGTTGTGCGCGCTCGCGGGATCGATCTTGGTGTTGTGGCTGAACGCGTTGAACGCGTACGGGTGCGGCAGCACCTTCGGGGTGAATTTCTTGCCGTCGAGGTACGCCCGTGTCGACTCGCGCAGCTCCTCCATCGCGGCGGCGCCCGCACCCGACGCAGCTTGATAGGTCGAGATGATCATCCGCTTGATCCGGTTCTTCTTGTGAATCGGCCACAGCGGCGTGATCGAGATGATCGCCGAGCAATTCGGGTTCGCGATGATGCCCTTGTGCGTCTTGATCATCTGCGGGTTGATCTCGGGCACCACGAGCGGCACCTCGGGATCCATGCGGTACGCGGAGGAGTTATCGACGATGATCGTGCCCGCGGCCACGGCGGCCTTCGCGAATTTCTTGGTCGTCGAGCTGCCGGCGGAGAACAAGGCGACATCAACGCCCTCGAAGCTCTTTTCGGTGAGCTCCTTCACTTTGATCTTCTTGCCGCGAAACTTGAGCGACTTGCCGGCCGAGCGGGCGGACGCGAACAGCCTGAGCTCCGACAGCGGGAAGTTGCGCTGCTCGAGGCAGCGGATCAGCTCGACGCCGACGGCGCCCGTGGCGCCGACGACGGCGACGACTGGATTTACGAGCTTCTTCTTGGCAGCCATGATCGATTCTCCACAAACGAAAAAGGCCCCGTCGGTGTCCGGCGAGGCCTCGAGATTGCTTACGTAGAACTAGAAGTCGATCGACGCGCGCACACCCTAACGCCTGCCGTGGCGTCCTTTTTTCGGGGTGGCTTTGATCGTCGTCGCATTCACGGCGCGCACCTTAGCTCAGCCGCCCGCGAAGGTAAAGCGCCGGCGCCGCATCCCCACGGAAGTTTCCCTCGCGAGGACGGACTATACGTATGGAACGCGCTGTGCGGCCCCGCTAGTCTTTGTCTCGTGAACTTACACGGCGCAGCGCTGCGAGCAGTGTCCGGCCCCTGCGCGCGCGCGCTCGGCGCCGCTGCACAGGTTGCACTTGTGTGCGTCGCAGCATGCCAGCGAACGGCCGATTCGCCGGGCGCGGCGTCTGCCCCGTCGACGTTGAGCGCGCTCGACGTGCGGCAGCCCGACGGCTGGGACGCCGGCCTCGCGCTGGCCGCGGCGGTCGACTTGAATCCCGACCCCGCGGTCGTCGAGATCGAGCTCGAAGCGAAGCTCGCCGAGGTGGAGTTCCTGCCCGGCATCAAGACACTCGCGTGGACCTATAACGGCACGGTGCCGGGGCCGCTAATCCGCGCACAGCTCGGCGATCACGTCGTCGTGCATTTCAAGAACTCGCTGCCCGTCGCGACGACGATTCATTGGCACGGCATCCGCGTGCCGAACGCGATGGACGGCTCCCCCGGAATGACGCAACCCGCGGTCGAGAGCGGCGCAAGCTTCGAATACGACTTCGTCGTGAAGGACCCCGGGACCTATTGGTATCACCCGCACACGGATTCATCAGCACAGGTGGGCCAGGGCCTCTACGGCGCGATCGTCGTCGAGGACCCGAACGACCCGCAAGAGTTCGGCGACGACCTCGTGCTCGTCGTGTCCGACGCGGGCCTCACGGAAACGGGCGAGTTCGTGCCTGCGGACAGCGGCGGCAACTTTGGCGATCTGTTCGGGCGCGAGGGCTCCGTCGTGCTCGTCAACGGCAAGGCGCACCCGACGCTCAAGGTCCGGGCCGGCAAGCAGCAGCGTTGGCGGATCATCAACGCATCGCGCGCGCGCTACTTCAGCGTCGGGTTGCGCGACCACCGCTTCGTCCGGCTCGGCGGGGACAACGGCCTCGCGGCCCGCTCCGCGGACGTGTACAGCCTGAAGATCACTCCGGGCGAACGCGCGGATGCGGTGTTCACGCCGGTGGACGCACCGGGATCGAAGCGTACCTTGTACTGGTCGCCCGTGAACCGCGGCTACGGAACGGAGTTCGCGCGTGCGCGCGAGCCGCTGCTCGAGATCGAGACCGTCGATCTACCTCCCGTGACTCCGGCCGCGATCCCGACTGAGCTGCGCCGGATCGAACCACTCGACGTCTCGGGCGCTACGGAGCGCACGATCAATTTCACCATCGCCCTGCGCAACAACGAAGTCGAGATGGGATTCGACGGAGTCCCCTTCTCCAAGAGCGTGCCAATCGTGGCGCACGTCGGCGAGACGCAAGTCTGGCGAATCGTCAATGACACAGACTTCAGCCATCCATTCCACGTGCACGGCTACTTCTTCCAGGTGCTCGACGACACGCGCGTGCCCGAGTGGAAGGACACCGTCGACGTACCCACGAAATCGGAGCTGCGGATCGCGATCGCGTTCGACGAACGCCCCGGAATGTGGATGTACCACTGCCACATCCTCGATCATGCGGAGGTCGGAATGATGGGCCACGTGCACGTGCTGCCCTGACCCGCCGCGATGGTTTAGCATGGCTTCCCATCGGACTCTCCGGGGAAATCCGCCGTGATCCATCGCCTTCACTGCGCCGTTGCCGGGGCGTGCGCGCTCGCGGTGTTGGTCGCGGCCTGCACGAATTCGGCAGACGTCGGCGAGCGTGCGCCGGCCGCGGCGAACGAGGCGGCGACTGTGTGGACGATGCCGCGCACAGCCTGGGGCGATCCGGACCTGCAAGGCATGTGGCCGATCGACAAGCTCAACGGCACGCCGCTGCAGCGCCCCGCGACGTTCGGCGAGCGCCGTTTGCTCACCGACGAAGAGTTCGCCGAGCGCAGCCAGCGGCTTGCGGGACTCAACGCGCGCTATGACGACGAGATCAAGAACAACAAGATGGGCATCGGCCACTGGGCCGAGATGGGTCAGCCGAATCGGCTCGCTTCGTTGATCTCCGAGCCCGCGGACGGCCGGCTTCCCGCGCTCACGGCAGAGGGCGAGCGCAAGTCCGCGACGATGACGAGCAGCTGGTCGAACATCCCGTTCGACAAGGTGTCGGATTTCAACCCGCTCGACCGCTGCATCACGCGCGGCCTCCCCGCGTCGATGTTCCCGTTCATGTACAACAGCGGAATCGAGATCATGCAGGCGCCGGGCTACGTCGTGATTCGGCTCGAGCTGATCCACGAGACGAGGATCGTGCCGGTCGACGGCCGTGCGCCGCTAAGCGGCGAGATCCACCAGTGGCTCGGCGAGTCGCGCGGCCGCTGGGACGGCGATACGCTCGTGATCGAAACCACGAACTTCAACGGCGAGAGCCCGATGACGATCGTCGGTCCGGGCGGCAGGCCTGTCCCGACCAGCGAGCGCTTAAGAGTAGTCGAGCGGCTGACGCGCACCGCTGCCGACACGATCGATTACGAGATCGCGGTCGAGGATCCCGTGATGCTGACGGCCCCGTGGAAGGCCGCGTTCCCGCTCGAGCTCGACGCGCGCTACCGGTTCTTCGAGTACGCGTGCCACGAGGACAACTCGGCAATTCGCAACTTCATCGAGACCTCGCGCTACGAGCGCAGCCATCCGCCGAACACACGGCGCTGAAAAAACCCTGCTTTCGCGTTCGGACTTGCCCTGAATCGCGCTGTTACTTCGAGCGCCAGAGAGCGCGACGCGCGCGCCCCAATGTCGTGCGGCCGGCGCTCTCTACGGTAGCGCTCACCGCCACGCATCAGTTTTGTGACGATCGGCCGAGAACAGGTCCATGGAGCTTGCTATTCATAGCGCTCGCGCGATCGACGTCACCCCATGAGCCCAGCGATCCCAGCCAATCGCCCGTCCGCGGGCGCGCCCGAGAACCGTCCGGAACGGCCAGATGCGAGCGCGCGCGCCGCGCACACGCCGCGCGAGCCCGAGCACGTCCGCGACTCCGACGACACGGCGCGCGTGCTGCACACGTTGCTCGGCAATCTCGACGGCATGGTCTACCGGTGCCGGAACGACGCCTACTGGACGATGGAGTTCGTGAGTGAGGGTTGCTCACGCGTCACGGGCTACCCGCCCGAGGACCTCCTGCTCAACGGGCGGTTGTCTTACGAGGAGCTCACTCATCCCGAGGATCGCGCCCGCGTGCGGCGCGAGATCAACGAGGCGCTCGCGGCGCGGCGCCGTTTCGAGCTCGAGTACCGCATCCAGCACGCGAACGGCAACGTTCGCTGGGTCTGGGAGCGCGGCATCGGGCTCTACGACGACAACGGCGGCGTCGCGTCGATCGAGGGCATCATCGAAGACGTCACGCACCGGATGGAATCCGCGCTCGCGCTGCGCGAGGCGGAGCGCCGCTATCACAGCCTGTTCGAGAACGCGATCGAGGGCATCTTCCGCACGTCTCCGGACGGCCACTATCTCGACGCGAACCCGGCGCTCGCGCGGATCTACGGTTTCGAGTCGCCGGACGAGCTCATGAACTCGCTGCGCGACATCCGCAAGCAGCTGTACGTCGACCCGACTCGCCGCGAAGAGTTCATGCGGATCATCAAGGCGCGTGGATCGATCAGCGGCTTCGAGTCCCAGGTGCACCGCAAGAACGGCGACGTCATCTGGATCTCGGAGAACGCGCGCGCGGTGTTCGACGGCACGCAGGTGCTCTACTACGAGGGCACCGTCGAGGACGTCACCGAGCGCAAGCTCTATCAGTCGCGGATCGAGCAGCAGGCGAACTACGACACGCTCACGGGCCTCGCAAACCGCTCGCTGCTCAACGACCGGCTGCAGCAGGGGATCTTCACGGCGGCGAGCTACGGCACACGGCTCGCGATCGTGTTCGTCGACCTCGACCGGTTCAAGTTCATCAACGACAGCCTCGGTCATCACGTCGGCGACGAGCTGCTCAAGGTCATGGCGGACCGGTTCCGCACCTGCGTGCGCGAGCACGACACGGTCGCCCGCCTCGGCGGCGACGAATTCGTGCTGCTGATCAACGGTCAGGGCGAGCCGGACTCCGTCGGCGCAACGATGGAGCGCATGCTGAAAGTCGATCTCGCAGCCGTGGCGCTCGGCGCACGGTGAGTTCGAGATCACCTGCAGCATCGGCGTTGCGCTCTACCCCGACGACGGCAGCGACGCGGACACGCTGCTCAAGCACGCGGACTCCGCGATGTACCGCGCGAAGGAGCACGGCCGCAACAACTTCCAGTTCTTCACCAACGAGCTGAACCGCATGATGAAGGAGCGGCTCGAGCTCGAGAGCAACCTGCGCCGCGCACTCGATCGCGGCCAGTTCGAGCTGCTCTACCAGCCGCGCGTGGATCTCAAAACGCGCGAGCTCACCGGCTGCGAGGCGCTGATCCGTTGGCAGCTCCCTGGACGCGGAGTGATAGGACCGTCGACCTTCATCCCGATTGCCGAGGAGACGGGCTTGATCGGGCCGATCGGCCGCTGGGTACTGCAAACCGCCTGCGCGCAGAACAAGGCGTGGCAGGACGCGGGCTTCAGCCCCTGTGTGGTTGCAGTGAACGTCTCGCCGCGCCAGTTCCGGCGCGACGACCTCGTGCAAACGATCGCCGAAGTGCTCGAGCAAACCAAGCTCGAGCCGCGTTGGCTCGAGATCGAGCTCACCGAGAACATGGTCATGCAGCACGGCGAGCATATGGTCGAGATGCTGCACGCGATCAAGCGCCTCGGCGTGCAGATCGCGGTCGACGACTTCGGCACCGGGTACTCGAGCTTGAGCTACCTCCACCGCTTCCCGGTCGATCGGCTCAAGGTCGATCGCTCGTTCGTGAAGGACATCGTCACCGATCCCGACAGCGCGGCCATCGTCCGCACGATCATCGCGCTAGGCCACAACCTCGACCTCAAGGTCGTGGCCGAAGGCGTCGAGACCGAGGAGCAGATCGCGTTCCTCGGCGCAAACGCCTGCGACGAGCTCCAGGGCTACTACTTCTCGAAGCCGGTCTCGGGCTGGCGGTTCCGCAAGCTGCTGCAGGCGGCGCGCGATCGGTAGCCCGCGCTCGCTCCGAGGTCGACACCGGAGCCCCCGGAACTCGCGAAAAACCCCGTTTGTCGCGGATTTCGGGGCGGGATGGCTGGCCGGTGTGTGATCCAATTCAGTGCGCCGCCGCACCGGACCGCGGTAGGCTGACGGTCTCGGTCCGAGCCTTCTAATTAAACATGCCTCGAACGCCGAAAGACGACCCCTCCGACGAGCAGACGCGCCGCGACACCGCCGGCGAGGATCACGCGGCCATCGCACGGCTCGAGCAGGCGCTCGATGCCGAGGTGAAGACGTCCGCGGGACTGCGCGACAGCCTCGACGAGCTGCGCGCCAAGGTCGATCAGATCGCGGCGAGCTTCGAGCAGCGGCTCGAGGAAGCCACGCGCCGCAGCACGACCGCGGAGCACAAGATCGCGGACCAGCAGAAGCGGCTCCTGGCGCTCGGCAACGGCCGCGAGGAATCGATGAAGCTGCTCGCCGATGCACGCGCCGAGCTGTCGCGGGTGAGCATCGAGCGCGACGAGCTACGCAAGCAGCTCGACCGAATCGACGGTATGCAAACGTCCACGATCACGCTCGGCGACGAAGAGCTCGAGGAGCCGAGCATCCAGCAGGCGCTGCCCTCGCTCGATGAGCTCATGGCGAGTCTCGGCGTGATCGAAGAGGGCTCTCGGCACGACAGCGGGCACGTCCTCTCACCCGTCGTCGGCGACGAGGAAGAATCGCAAGAGATGATCGCGCCCGAGCTCGTGTTTCCCGAGGAGTTCGGCGAGGAGACCAAGCGCCGCGCAGCGCTCTCGCACGCGCGCATATCGCGCGTGCTCGTGTACTTGGATCACGACACGCCGATCAAATACCCGATCTACAAGAACGTGATGACGATCGGCCGCTCCGAACAGGCGGACATTCAGGTCAACAGCGACTTCATCAGCCGCGTGCACGCGCGGCTCGTGTCGACGGAGGACAGCGTGATCCTCGAGGACGTCGACAGTAAGAACGGCATCAAGGTCAATTCGAAGCTCACCGATCGACATTCGCTGCGGCACGGCGACGTGATCGGCCTCGGGAAGCTGCGCTTCACGTTCATCGACACGGCCGCGCAGCGCGACTGACGCCGGGTGTTCGAGCAGGTCCCGCGCGACGAAGCTATTTCGGCCTGCCCTTGAAGCCCTGCGACTGCATCGCGAGCGTGTAGATCGTCATCGCGGTGTTGCGGATCGTCTCCGGCGTCGTCCACGCCTTGCCGTCGGGACCCACTGCGCCCGACTGCGGCGCGTACAGCGTCTTCTTGTCGGGACCCGAGAACGCGAGCGTGATCGGCCGCCGCGGCGTCGGGATGAGACCGAGATGCTCGCCCTTCGGCGACAGCACGTGCACGCCCTTATTGCCCGTCACGTAGAGGCGCCCTTCGGAATCGACGGCCATGCCGTCACCGCCGTCGTCGCCGTCGAGCGCGCCGAAGTCGCGGCGGTTCGCAGTCGAGCCATCGCTCTTTACGTCGAACGCGAGCACGACCGTGTTGTTCGTGACGTACAGCGTCTTGCCATCCGGCGACAACATGATGCCGTTCGAACGGATGTCTTGATCGGCCACCGTGCTCACCACGCCGGCCGGGCTCACGTAGTACGCGCCGGTCTGCGTGAAGTACGCGCCGCCCTTGCCGTCGGCGATGATGTCGTTGAGCCGGCCGAGCGGCGCACCGTTCGCGAAGCTCGTGGCAATGGTGCGCTGCTCGGGCAGGTACTGCACGATCCGCGGCAGCTCGTTACATCCCGGCAGGTAGGTGTTGAGCGGCTCCGTGCAGGTGCGCTCGACGGCGTAGAGCCGGCCCTGCGCGTCGAGCGAGATCGAGCCCGCGCCGCGCGTCTGAGCAATCAGCGTGTACTCCTTGCCGCTCGCATCGAGCTTTCGGATGGTGTCCGTCTGCTCCTGGGCGAAGATCACGCCGCCGTCCGGCGTCCCGTTGATCCCGTCGGCCGTCTCGAAGTCGGCCCAAATCAGCTGCCACTTCGTGCCTGCCGCGACGACGCCCGGAATCGCCGTGATGTTGGCTTCGCGCTCACCGGGCAGCAGGTTTTGCGCGAGCGCGCCGTGGGCGACGAGCACCGACGCGACGACGCAGGACGCGAGATTGATCCTCATAAATTCCCCCAGAATAAACCAATAAGTCTTTGTTCTTACGGCAATCAGATCGGGCCCGTCCGGCGTTCTCGACTGCGTGCGGAGCCACCCACGGAGGTTGCGACAGTCTAGTGGGCGGCTCGGGCAGTGACCACTGAGACGACCCGCGCGCGGCGGGATCAGTCGTGGGCAGCTGCGCCGCAGACGATTTTTCATGGCGGCGCACGCGCGTTTACAAGTCTTCAGACACGGCGCCTGTGTTACGCAGGCACCTCCAATACCCTATGTTAGAGTGATCACGCCCTGTTCGGGCGGATCGGCATGAGTCGATTCTCCGCAATGGGGCAGCATCGTAAGGGGGAGTAGTAATGGCCGGACTCAGAACATTATTCGTGCTGGCGGCGAGCATCGCCGCCGTGAATGTCGCTTGGGGGCAGACCGCGGCGGAGCGCCGCGAGAAGCTCGCGAACATGATTCCGAAGCACGAGGCGTACTTGGGCGCTCTGGCGCCCGAAAACCTGAAGAAGGAACGCCCCCCGGCGCCGTTCAACCTCACGGGCACGTGGTTCGTCGACTTGAGCAGAGCCTTCGGCGATTTCCGCTACGGCCCACCGTATCCCGAGTTCATCGGCCAGGCGAAGCTCGACTTCGAGGAAGGCCAAAGGTTCGCGAAAGAGCGCAAACCGTACCGCGACTCGATCGGGCAGTGCTTCCCGGCAGGCATCCCGATGATCATGACGCGAGTCTGGCCGATCGCGATGGTGCAATTGCCGACCGTCATCTACATGGTCTCGAACTTCAACAACGCCTTTCGCCAGATCTTCATCGACGGCCGCCCGTATACCGACGAGAACACCGTGATCTTCACGTACAACGGCGAGTCGATCGGCCGTTGGGAGAAGGACACGCTCGTCGTCGATACCAAGTACATCGAGACGTACAACCACTACATCGACACCGGCATACCGATCTCCGAGCAGTTCCACATGCAGGAGCGGATGCGGCTGCTCGAGAACGGCGAGGTGCTCGAGATCGAGCACATCATGACGGACCCCGTGAATTGGGTCGGCGAGTGGCGGAATACGAAGCGCTGGCTGCGCGTGGATCACACGGACATCGGCGAGGTCGAATGCTTGCCGGATCTCAACGACAACCTGCCGAGCACGCAGGCCGGGCGCGCCGGATTGACGCAGTAAGGAGCGAATCATGAAGAGCATTCACAGCGTTGCGCTAGCGGTCGGAGCCGCAGTGGGGAGCCTGTTCGGCATCGCGCCCGCCGTGGCGCACCACTCGACCGCCGCGTTCGACACGACGCGCGTCGTGAAGATCGAGGGCACGGTCACGCAGTTCCGCTGGATCAACCCGCACGCATCGTTCAAAGTCGACGGCAAGAGCGAGGGCGACGATCCGGACGGTCTGTGGACGGTCGAGATGACGGCACCGAACATCCTGATCAACCAGGGCTGGACGCGCACGGCGCTGCAAGTCGGCGACCACGTCACGATCTACGTCAATCCGCTGCGCAGCACGGCAGCCCTGAATGACGGCAGCACAGGCGGGCTGTACGTCGGCGCTGTCCTCAAGGACGGCAAGGCGCTCGGACGAACCGACGGCAAGGGCGCGGGCTCGAGCAACTAGCGGTTTTCGACCGCGGTCCCCGGCAAGCGCCGGGACCGCCAAGGAACACCGAGACGCTGTCGCCTAACCGGCCGCGTCGAGGCGCGCGAACACGCGCCGCATCTCGTTCACCTTCGCAAGATATCCGCGCACGTCGTGCGCGCCGCAGCGCTGGCCCGGCGCCGGCGCGAAGCCGCGCCGCGCATACGCCGCGGCGACACCGGGACCGCACAGGTGGATCAGCGCAGCGACGTTCTGCTGCTGCTGCAACGTCGGCTTCGCGCCCGGATAGCGCGCAAGCATTTCCGTCACCCGACGATCGAGATTCGCCGACGTGAGCTCCACCGCGTGCGACGGCACGGTCCGCGTATAGAGCTCGTTGAACCAGCACGTGCGAAACGCGTACCACGGCCCTTCGACGGCGACGGCGTGATCGTGGATGCAGAAGCGGCGCGCGTCCACGAACGTGCCGTCCGTGATCTGATACATACCGACTGCGCTCGACGCGGGGCGATAGATCTCGAACGGCTGATGCGTAAGGGCCCAGCGCCAATAGGTTCTCACGATCGGGTTGCCCGAGCCCTCGACTTGCGCGAGCGCGGCGAGGAGATCGGGCGACATCACGCGCGTCGAATGCCTGCGGAACAGCACGCCGTAGGCCCGCCACGTCTGCGCCGGCGCCTTATACAACGCGCCGCTGACCGGGAAGTACAGCTCCGACGGCTTGCGCACCACTTGGTACGTCCAGTTCACTGCGAGCCCGAGTGCGACCGCGAGGAGCACGCACACCAACGCCTGCACGGCGCGCGGTGCTCCGCGGAACGCGCGCATGAGCTGCCGGCGAGTACGCGCGCTCGGCACGACTCGGCGGAGTGAGAAGCGGCGCTTGCGTTTTTTTCGAGTTTTTTCGGGGGCGCTGCGCTTAAGCGTGCGGCGCGACATCGGCTCGCTACGGCGGCGGTCGCGTGGGTTCAAGCTGCATGTGCGCCATCGTAACGGCAGCGCGATCGGCGGTCGAGCGGCCGGCACGCGGCGGGTTAGGGAGGGCGGCACACCGCCGGTCGGCTATGCTGCGTGTGCCACTGCCAAGGCGACCAACCGCGTGCACGGCATAGGCAGGACTATGAACACCCAGAGAAGCACTTCGAGCGAATTTCTTGGGACTGCCGAAGCTGCCGGCGCGCTACGGAGGCATCGTGCTAGCGATATTGCTGTCGCTGCTCATGACGTTCATCGTGTCGTGCATCAGCACGCTCCGTGGGATCGGTCTCGCGCCGGGCTTCGTCCGCATTTGGCTGGGTGCCTGGGCCATCTCATGGGCCGTCGCGTTCCCCACCCTGCTGGCCGTTTTGCCGCTGGTCCGCCGTGCAACGTCGGCGCTCGTCAACGAGACTTGAAGTGGGATTGATGCGCGAGTTGGGTGCTGTTCCCATGCCTGGCGACTAGCGGGCGACGTCTAAGAATCGCGCGAAGCGGTTGTCTCGGCAGCGAGCTCAGTTGCGCGGCAGCGCGAACACGTTGATCGAGTTGCCGCGATTCTCGGGCAGCGTGAAGTCCGCCGACGCCGCTAGCCCGCGAGCTCCGATCAGCCCCTCGCCGTTGATCACGGCAACGTACTGCTTACCCGCGACCGCATAGGTGATCGTGCTCGTCTGGATCGTCGCGCCGAGCGGCTCGGACTGCCACAGAATCTTGCCAGTCTCCGCGTCGAACGCGCGCAACACCTGCGCGATGTCGCCCCAGAATACGAGGTCGCCCGCGGTCGCGAGCATCGCACCGTTGCCCGCGGCTCGGCCCTCGTAGATCCGCTCGAGCTTCCCGGTCCTCATGTCGATCTTCGCGATCCCGGCGAACTTCGCGGGATCGGATCCCGGCCGGCGCAAGCCGGCGCGTTTCTCGCCGTCGCCGCTTAGGGTAGCGCTCGTCATGTCGAGGCAATGATCGACGTACGGGATGTAGAGCGCGTTCAACCCCGGGTGATAGGCGGTCGGCCAGAAGCTTCGCGTGTTCCAGAAACAGATCACGCTCCGCTTACCGGGCTTGTCGAGCACGAGGTCGCGATTGATCCGCGTAATGCCCGTCTTCACGTCGATGTCGGAGATGATGAAGTTCGGCACGTCGTACGGGAACGGCATCGCCCAGAGGAACTGGCCGTTTGCGGCGTCGTTCACCCACATGCCGCCGCCCTCACCCACCGTGATCACGACGTCGCGCTGCTCGCCCGCGCGCACGCCGGGGTTGATCCACTTCACGTGGCGCGGATCGGGCGCGACGGCCGTGTGCACGAGCACGCGTTCCTGATTGATGTCCTCGTCCCAGTCGTCGCCGGGCAAATGCTGGTAGTACCAGACGAGCTCCCCCGTGTCAGGCTTCAGCGCGACGGTCGAGTTGCTATACAGGTCCGCGGGGGCGGTCGGCGGAATCGCGTCGGCGTTGCCGCCGTGCCGCTCGGCGCGCGTGTTCGGCATCGGATTCGCTATGCCCCAATAGATCAGCCTCCGTACGGGATCGTAGGTGCCGGGCAAGCCCCACGTCGCGGCGCGCCGTTTGCTCGACGGCACGCCGGCCCACGATGCATCGCCGGGCTCGCCTTCGGCGGGCGCGGTGTAGAAGCGCCACGCCTCTTTGCCCGTCTTTGCATCGAGCGCCGAGATGTAGCAGTTCTTGCGCTCGGTGTTGCAGGTACGGCCCGAGAGCACTTTGCCCTCGACGACGATCGCGCCGGCCGTGTGGTTCTCCGGAGTTAGCGCCACGCTCCAGCGCACCTTGCCCGTCGCCGCGTCGAGCGCAATCACGGGGCTCGGCTCGTTCGCGGCCGGTGCGGGAGCCGTGTAATAGATCATGTCTTCGTAGATCGCGAGCGCTTTGATCCGCGACGCCCCGTTGTTGTCCGGCTTGTACTCCCAGAGCAAGTCGCCGTTTGCGGCATCGAGCGCCCAGATGCGGCTGCCGCCGTCGCGCCCGCCCGGCGTCAGGAGGTACATCACGCCGCGATAAACGAGCGGTATCGCCTCGATCGGGCCGCTCGGAAGCTCCTTGCGCCATGCGCGCGCGAGCGTGCCGACGTTACGGCGGTCGATCTGCGCGAGCGGGCTGAAGCGCTGCGCATCGTAGGTACGGCTGTACATGAGCCAATCGGCCGGATCGGGATTCTTCAGCACGTCCGAGGTGACGGGATGATCCGCGATGCCTCGCGCGAGGTCGCCGCCGCCGCTCGGACCCTGCGCCGCCACACGCGCGCCGACCAAAGCGAGCAGGCAAGCGAACGATGACACCAGCTTGCGTTGCACGTGAGCTCCCCCGTTTGAGCCCAAGCGTATCCGAACGCCGAAGAAAACGCGCGGCCGTTGCGCGGCCGCGCATTCAATGGAGTCACTCTCGCTAAGACGCGAAACTACTCGTAGCGAAACTCGGGCAGCGACTCGAGCTGGGCTACGGTCAACCGCGTCTGCACGCGATCGGGCTCGTGGCGGCGATCCTCGTCCGCGTCGCGTCTGATCGTGAGCTCGTCGAGCGGCACCGCGACCTTCGGATCAGCAAGGGTCATGCCAAACGGCGCGGCGGCTTGCTCGCAGAGGCCGCGGCGCATCGCAATTCTTGCGCCCCTCTCGCAGTTCTTGTGAGCGGTGGAGCTCGATCGCGCATGGCTGCCGGCTGCCCGAGGGGCGGAGCCGCCAGCAGCGGCAGCGGCATAGAACTTGCTCCATCTGCTACGAACTCGACCACGTGGCGGACGCGATGACGGATGTGCTCACGCCGAGGGATCTCGAACGCTTTCGAGATGGGTCCCATTGCGATCTGCATCGCGTGCTCGGCGCGCACCGCGCGGATGCGGATCACGTGCGCTTCGCCGTATGGGCGCCAAACGCGGAGCGAGTGTCGGTTGTCGGCGATTTCAACGCGTGGCGGGCGGGTGCATCCGCGCTCGAGCGCGACGGCGGCGATTCCGCGGATGGCTCCGGCATCTGGCAAGGCCGGATCGAAGGTTTAGCGAACGGCGCGAGCTACAAATACCACATTCAGTCGCGGCACAACCGCTATCGCGCCGACAAGGGCGACCCGTTCGCCTCCTACTGGGAAGAGCCTCCCGGCACGGCCTCGCGCGTGTGGCCGCTCGACTACGACTGGAACGACGGCGATTGGCTGCGCACGCGCTCGGCAGCGAATGCACTCGACGCGCCGTGGTCCATCTACGAGCTGCACGTGGGCTCCTGGCGCCGGCGCGACGGCGCGCCGCTCGGCTATCGCGACCTGGCGGAGCCGTTGATCGAGCACGTGACGAGCCTCGGCTTCACTCACGTCGAGCTCTTGCCCCTCATGGAGCATCCGTTCTACGGCTCGTGGGGCTATCAGACGATCGGCTACTTCGCTCCTACGGCGCGTTACGGCACGCCGCAGGACCTGAAATTCCTGATCGACCGCCTGCACCAGCACGGCATCGGCGTGATTCTGGATTGGGTGCCTTCGCATTTCCCTGACGACTTGCACGGGCTCACATTCTTCGACGGCACGCATCTCTACGAGCACGCGGACCGGCGGCGCGGCTACCAGCCCGAGTGGCACAGCTACGTGTTCGACTACGAGCGCGGCGAGGTGCGCTCGTTTCTCACCTCGAGCGCGATGTTCTGGCTCGACGAGTATCACGCCGACGCGCTGCGCGTCGACGCGGTCGCGTCGATGCTCTACCTCGACTACGCACGCAAGGACGGCGAATGGCTGCCGAACGAGCGCGGCGGCCACGAGAACTTCGGCGCGGTACGTTTCCTGCGCGAGCTGAACACGGCGGTGTACGCGCGTCACCCCGACGTGCAGACGATCGCGGAGGAGTCCACCTCATGGCCCGGCGTGTCGCGGCCCGTCTACGCGGGCGGCCTCGGCTTCGGCATGAAGTGGAACATGGGCTGGATGCACGACACGCTGCGCTACTTCGCGAAGGACCCGCTGTACCGCAAGCACCACCACCGCGACGTGACGTTCAGCCTCTGGTACGCGTTCGCGGAGAACTTCGTGCTGCCGCTGTCGCACGACGAAGTCGTGCACGGCAAGGGCTCTCTGCTCGGCAAGATGCCGGGCGACGAGTGGCAACGCTTCGCGAACCTCCGAGCACTGCTCGGCTACATGTTCGCCCACCCGGGCAAGAAGCTCCTGTTCATGGGCACGGAGCTCGCGGTGCCGACCGAGTGGAATCACGACGGCGAGCTCGACTGGAGCCTGTTGCAGAACCCGCCGCACGCGGGCGTGCGCCGCTGGCTCGAGGACCTGAACGCCGTCTACCGCGCGGAGCCCGCGCTCTGGCAGGACTTCACGCCGCGCGGTTTCGAATGGATCGACGCGAACGACACGGACAACAGCGTGCTCACGTTCGTGCGCCGCGACTTCAGCGGCAAGCGGCTCGTGCTCGCGGCACTGAACTTCACGCCCGTCCCCCGCTACAACTACCAAGTCGGCGTCCCGCGCGGCGGGTTTTGGGAAGAGCTGCTCAACAGCGACTCAGCGCACTACGGCGGCAGCGGCCAGGGCAATCTCGGCGGCGCGCACGCGGCGCCGGTCGGCACGCACGGCCGCTATCACACGCTGGCGCTCACGCTGCCGCCGCTCGCGGTTACGCTGCTGCGCAGTATTGCGCCTGAGGCGCCCGGGGTTGCGCGCGAGGCGCCTGGGGTTGCGCGCGGGGCGCCCGGCGCCGAGCCTGACGCGCGTGCGGTTGTGCGCGACGCGAGTCGGACGCGCGAGGTGCCGCGATGAGCCTGCCGGCCGACGGCCGCCGCCGTGTCGTGATCGAGGACGTGCGTCCGGCGGTCGACGGCGGCCGGTTTCCGGCGAAGCGCGTGCTCGGCGACACGGTCAGCGTCGAGGTCGACGCGATCGCCGACGGCCACGACCAAATCGCCTGCAGGCTCCTGCACGCACACGGTGCCGACGCTTGGATCGAGGTGCCAATGCGCGCGCTTGGGCAAGACACGTGGAGGGCACACTTCACGGCGCACACTCTCGGCATTCATCGCTTCACGGTCACGGCCTGGATCGACGCGTTCGCGTCGTGGCGGCACAGCTTCGCACGCCGCTCGGCGCCTGCGGACGTCGAGGACGCCTTGCGCGACGGCGCAGATCTCGTGCGCGCGGCAGCGCAGCGCGCCGGCGGCACCGCCGGTAAGTCGCTGCTCGCGATCGCGGCCGCGCTCGAGGGATCCGGCGCGCTCGAGGAACGGCGGATACGCGCGTTGTCGCTCGAGCTCTCCGAGCTCATGGCCAAGCACCCGGACCACTCGCTCGAAACGCGCTTCGACCGCGAGCTTACGATCGTCGTGGAGCGGCCGCTCGCGCGCTTCTCGTCGTGGTACGAGTTCTTCCCGCGTTCCGCGGACGGCGCCGAGGCGGCGCACGGCACCGGGGCCGCGCACGGCACATTCGCCACGGCCAAGGCGCGCCTCGAGTACGTCGCCGAAATGGGCTTCGACGTGCTGTATCTCCCGCCAATCCATCCGATCGGCGCGACCAAGCGCAAGGGACCGAACAATGCGCTGCACGCGGCGCGCGGCGACCCCGGCTCGCCGTGGGCCATCGGCGGCATCGAGGGGGGCCACAAGAGCGTGCACCCCGCGCTCGGCACGCTCGAGGAGTTCCGTGACTTCCGCGCGGAAGCTGAGCGGCTCGGCATCGAGGTCGCGCTCGATATCGCGTTTCAATGCTCGCCCGATCATCCGTACGTGCGCGAGCATCCCGAGTGGTTCAAACGGCGGCGCGACGGCAGCGTGCAGTACGCGGAGAACCCGCCGAAGAAATACGAGGACATCTTCCCTTTCGATTTCACGGGCGACGCTTGGGAATCGCTGTGGCGCGAGCTTCGCGACGTCGTCGAATTCTGGGTAAGCCATGGAGTGAGCGTGTTCCGCGTCGACAACCCCCACACGAAGCCATTCGGCTTCTGGCAATGGTTGATCGGCGACGTCAGGAGCCGCCACCCGGAAGTGATCTTCCTCGCTGAAGCGTTCGCACGCCCGTTCGTGATGTACGAGCTCGCAAAGCTCGGGTTCAGCCAGTCGTACACCTACTTCACGTGGCGCAACACGAAACGCGAGCTCACCGAATATTTCACCGAGCTCGCGGCGAGACGGGAGTATTTCCGCCCGAATCTCTGGCCGAACACGCCCGACATCCTGCACGAGTACCTGCAGTTCGGCGGCCGCCCGGCGTTCATGTGCCGCGCGGTGCTCGCCGCGACGCTCGGGGCGAGCTACGGGATCTACGGACCCGCGTTCGAGCTGCTCGAGGCGCAGCCGCGCGAGCCCGGCGCCGAGGAGTACCGCGACTCCGAGAAGTATCAGGTGCGCTCCTGGGACCTGCGCCGCGACGACAGCCTCGGAGAGTTTCTCGCGCGTCTGAACACGATCCGCCGCGACAACTCGGCACTCCAATCCGACGCGAACTTGCGCTTCCACGATGTCGACAACGAGCAGCTGATTTGCTACTCGAAGCACACGCGACGACCTCGACGATGTCGTGCTCGTGGTCGTGAACCTCGATCCACATCACACTCAGAGCGGGCACCTCGAGCTGCCGCTCGCCGATTGGCACATGGACGCGGTCAAAGCCTACCAAGCCCACGACCTCTTGTCCGAGGCGCGCTATCTGTGGAACGGCGGCCGCAACTTCGTCTCGCTCGACCCCGCACGCTCGCCCGCACACGTGTTCAAGCTGCGCCGGCACGTCGCGACGGAGCGGGACTTCGACTACTTTGTCTGATCAAGAGGCGTCCGATTGAACGAGCCCGCCGTGACGACCGACACACTTTCGTTCGACACCGATCCGCTCTGGTACAAGGACGCGGTCATCTATCAGCTGCACGTGCGCGCGTTCTTCGACTCGGACGACGACGGCGTGGGCGACTTCAAGGGTCTCAAAGCGAAGCTCGACTACATCGCGCGGCTCGGCGTGAACGCGATCTGGCTGCTGCCGTTCTACCCCTCCCCGATGCGCGACGACGGCTACGACATCGCGGACTACCTCGGCATCAATCCCGTCTACGGCACGCACGAAGACTTCGCGACGTTCGTGAGCGAGGCCCACCGCCGCGGGCATCAAGGTGATCACGGAGCTCGTCGTGAACCACACCTCGGACCAGCACCCGTGGTTCAAGCGGGCGCGCACCGCGCCGCGCGACTCGCCCGAGCGCAACTTCTACGTCTGGAGCGACACCGACCAGCGCTTCCCCGAGACGCGGATCATCTTCTCGGACACCGAGTCGTCGAACTGGGCTTGGGATCCCGTCGCGGGCCAGTACTACTGGCACCGCTTCTTCACGCATCAGCCCGACTTGAACCACAACAACCCCGAGGTCGTGAATGCCGTGATCCGCGTGATGAAGCACTGGCTCGACCTCGGCGTCGACGGCTTGCGGCTCGACGCGATTCCTTATCTATGCGTGCGCGACGGCACGCGCAACGAGAACCTGCCCGAGACACACGACGTGGTGAGGCAGATCCGTGCCGCGATCGACGGCGCCTACCCGAACCGCATGCTGCTCGCCGAGGCGAACCAGTGGCCCGAGGACGTGCGCGAGTACTTCGGCAGCGGCGACGAGTGCCACATGGCGTATCACTTCCCGCTGATGCCGCGGATGTACATGGCCATCGCGCAGGAAGATCGCTACCCGATCGTCGAGATCCTGCAACAGACGCCCGAGATCCCGCCGACCTGCCAATGGGCGATCTTCCTGCGCAACCACGACGAGCTGACGCTCGAGATGGTGACGGACCGCGAGCGCGACTACATGTATCAGGCGTACGCGCCGACTCGCGCGCTCGCGTGAACGTCGGCATCCGCCGCCGCCTCGCGCCGCTGATGGAGAACGATCCCGCGAAGATCCAGCTGATGAACAGCTTGCTGTTCTCGATGCCGGGCTCCCCGACCGTGTACTACGGCGACGAGCTCGGCATGGGCGACAACATCTACCTGGGCGACCGCAACGGCGTGCGCACGCCGATGCAGTGGAGCTCGGACAGGAACGGGGGGTTTTCGCGCGCCGATCCTCAAGGCCTGTATCTGCCGCCGATCATGGACCCGATCTATGGCTTCGCGTCCGTGAACGTCGAGGCGCAGGCGCGCGAGCCTTCGTCGCTGCTGAATTGGACGCGGCGGATCCTCGCGGTGCGCAAAGCGTACAAGGCCTTTGGCCGCGGAACGTTCGAGCTGCTGCGCCCCGGCAACCGCAAGATTCTCGCGTACGTCCGCCGCTACGAGAACGAGACGCTGCTCTGCGTCGCGAACTTGAAGCGCTCGGCACAAGCCGTCGAGCTCGACCTCGCGGAATTTCGCGGCCGTGTGCCCGTGGAGCTGCTCGGCCGCTCGTCGTTCCCGCCGATCGGCGAGCTGCCCTACATGCTCACGCTCGCGGGCCACGGCTTCTATTGGTTCGAGCTCGCGGAGTCCGCGCGCGTGCCGAGCTGGCACGAAGAACGGCTCGCGCCCGAGGAGAAGCCCTGGCTCGTGCTGTTCGACGGGCTCGCAAGCTTCGACTCGAGCGCGACGGGGTCGCGGCACGGCGCGGCCGAGCGGCTCGTCGCGCAGCTCGAGCGCGAAGTCGTACCGGCCTATCTCACGGCGCAGCGCTGGTTCGCAGGCAAGGAGCGCGGCGCGCCGACGGTCGGCGTCGAGGCGCTCTGCCGTTGGCGCGCGCGCCGCGGCCTCTGGCTGCTCACGTTCGCCGAGGCGCGGTTCGCGAGCGGCGACGCCGCAACGAGTACTTCCTGCCGCTCGGGCTCGAATGGGGGCCCGAGCATGCGGGTCCGATCGCCGGCCACGCGCTCGCGCGCACGCGGCAGCACTCGTCGACGGGTCTCTTGTTCGACGCGTTCGCCCATCCCGATTTCGCGCGCGATGCGATCGACGCGCTCGCGCGCGGAGAGTCCGTCGACTGCGCGGGCGGCACACTGCGCTTCATCGCCACCGACGCGCTCGCAGCGCTGCTGCCCGAGCGCCTCGACGATGCGCAAATTCGCCGCGCGGGCGACAGCAGCAACCTCGCGGTGCTGATCGGCGACCGCCTGTTCGTGAAAGCGTTCAGGCGCGTGCGCGAGGGTCTGCATCCCGAATGGGAGATGGGCCGGTTCCTGACGGAGCGCTCGCCGTGCGCGGCCGTCGCGCCGACCGCGGGCGCGATCGTGCTCGAGCGCTCCGGCGGCGAGGTCACCACGCTCGCGCTCGTGCAAGCGGCCGTCGCGAACCAGGGCGACGGTTGGCGCTACACGCTCCAGTATCTCGAGCGTTGCATCGACGACGCGACCACGCGTGCGGCTGACGGTCAGATCCTGACCGCGGATCATTCGGCGTACTTGCTGCTCGTGCGCGCGCTCGCGGCGCGTACCGCGGAGCTGCACCGCGCGCTCGCCGTCACGACCGGCGACCCCGCCTTCGACCCCGAGCCGCTCGACGCGGAGAGACTCGCCGAATGGGTCGCGCGCATCCGCGTCGAGATGGACGTGACGCTTGCGGCTCTCGACGCGCGCCTGCGCGCCCAGACCGGCGGGCGCGCCGGCCCCACGGAGCCCGCCGCGCTTCCGGACGATGCGATAGAGCTCGCACGCGCGCTTGTCGCCGCCGCGCCGGGGCTACGCCACTCGCTCGACTCGCTGACGCGCGGCGGTATCACGGCGCTCAGCACGCGCTATCACGGCGACTACCATCTCGGCCAAGTGCTGATCACGAAGAACGACTTCGTTATTACCGATCTCGAGGGCGAGCCGGGCCGTCCCATCGAAGAGCGGCGGCGCAAAGGCAGCGCGCTCAAAGACGTCGCGGGCATGCTGCGCTCGTTCGACTACGCGAGCGCCGTCGCCAAAGTCCAGTTCACGGCGAAAGGTCAAGCGAACGGCGTCGGCGTCGCGGCATTGCTCGAGCGTTGGCGCACCGCCGCGCGCGCCGAATTCCTCGGCGCCTATCGCAAGGCGCTCGCGGACTCCGCCGTCTACCCGCGCGAAAGCGGCGCCGGCGAACGGCTGCTCGAGCTCGCGACGATCGAACGGCTGCTCTACGAAGTGCGTTACGAGCTCGGCCAGCGGCCCGATTGGGTTGCGGTGCCGCTGCGCGGCCTCACCGCCGCGCTCGCCGATCTATGAGCTGCGCGTCGGGCCCGGCGTGCTGCTCGGCGGTGTGAGCACGTACACGGAGCGCGCTGCGGAAGGCCTGCACGGATTGCAATAAGCGCTCGCGCAGATCGCTGTGGACGCTAGCCCCCGATTCTCGCGAAGACAGCCCGGGTTGGCGAGCTTCGTCTGGGAGCGGTTCACAGCCGCGTAGGAAGAGACGTACTTGTATTACGAGCAACTCTGCAAAGCTTATCGAGAAGCCTGGCCAGGAAACCCGCTGCTTCCTGAGTTTGCAGCGGTCGTCGGGCGAATGCAGAAGGCTGTAAACGACGGGTAGACGCGCGGCGACATCGCGGCGCTCAACCCGCGCTCGCCTACTCACGCGCCTAATCCGAACCCAACCTATCGGGGTGCACGCGCAGGTTCGGCCGTGGGATCAATGGCACCCGAGTAAGTACACTCCCCTCGTCTCCCGCACCTCCGCGGAGGGATTTTCCGCACCACATCCGTGCATCCAGCCCTCCGCGGAGGGCTCCGCGCCGTCGTGCTCGCAGTACTCGACGCCGTGCATGATCGCGATCATTCGCCCGCTCGCCGACGCGGGATCGAACTCGGCGCCGTCCGCGCCGATCGCGTCGTCGATCATGTCCTCGGCTCGATACCCGCCGCGCGGAATCACCCGCCCGTCTGCGCGCCGGAAGTAAAGCGCATCGCACTCATCGCGATGCATCGTGACGCCGCCTTCGTGCACGAGCGTGTGGTGATACGTGCAGAGCAGCGTCGTGTTGTCGAGGCTCGTCTCGCCGCCGTTCGCCCAGTGATCGATGTGATGCGCGTCGATGTAGCGCGTGTTGTGACACCCCGGGAACGTGCAGCCGCGGTCCCGCGACCAGAGCGCGCGGCGCAAAGCCGTCCCGACCGTGCGCTGCTTGCGGCCGACGTCGAGCGGCGTGCCGTGCTCGTCCTCGACGACGGTCACGACGCTGCCGTCGCACGAAAGGCGCCTCACCGTCTCGATCGGGAGATCGGATCGCCCCGCCCCTCCACGGAGGGATTTTCCTTCGAGAGCGGAGCGGTCGACGTGAACGACGACCTGATAGTGGTCGGCAGCCGCCGCCGATCGCGGCCGCGCCAGTCCGGCGTCATCGCCCTCCGCGGAGGGCTCGCCCTCCTCGTCGCCCGCGTTCCCGACCGCCCGGACGCCGCCGCTCCCGCCGCCGAGATAGCCTTCAAGATCGCGACGAGCGCGTCCGCTTGCTGCGCGCGCCACGCGTCGGCGGAGTGCTCGGGCGTAGACGCGAACTCGACGCCAAACGCCGCGTCGCCGGCCGCGACCGCGTGCTCGATCGCGCGCGCGACGAGCTCGCCGTCGGCTTCGGGCAGCTCGACGGTGATCCGCACGCAGCCGCGCGCACGATCGCGAAACACCGTGAGCGAGCGGCGCTCCCACACGTGCCGCGCGCCGTGCACGGATTCCGGCTCCGCGTTGCGCAGCTGCCGGCAGCGCTCCTCGACTTGGCTCGCCGTCGCGTCGAGCGCGTACGCGAGCAGCAAGTCTTCGTCGTGATTCGCGGCGACGCGCGTGAGCGCGCGCACCTTCGAGTACGACAGGCGCCCGTCCGCGCATGCGGCCGAGATCGCGGGCAGCGAGCGCAGCGCCTGCGCCGTGCGCACCTTCTCGCGGGCCGCGGAGAGCGACAATCCGCAGCGCCACGCGAGCCACTCGGCGCAATTGCGCTGGCCCCATTTCGCGAAGCCGAAGCGATCGTCGAACGCGCGGACCAACATCAGCATCCGATACGTCTCGGCGTTCATTTGGCGCGTGAGCGTGCGGATCTCGAGGTCGAGCTCGTCTATTGAAGCGTCGTCGACGGAAAGATCGTTGGATGCGGCGACAGGGACGGCGCCGCGCGTGAATGCGGTCATGAGCGTCTCCGAAAGTGGGGTTTGAACAGAGTACTGATTATACGTCCAGTACTCTGTGTTTCCCAATAACTTTCGGTTACTTACGCGGTTTTTCACGACGAGCGGCTGGCGGGGGGTCGGATATAACGCCCCACGTCTTGGCGATCAGTCCTTGCTGGCAACCGAACTATTCAGTCGCGTGCAGCAGCGACACGGGGAAGTCCGCGAACAGCTCGTCGGCACGCAGCCCGCCACTGCTCACCGCGACGGCGCGCTCGCTCAATACGTTGCGATAGACACCGGCCGGCAGCGTGAGCGCCGTGTCGCCCCACTCGAAGGTCGCAGCGCCGTTGCGCGACTGCTGCGGCAGCGTCGCGAACCAGCGGCCCACGGCGACGACGGCGCGCTCGGACTCGTGGCGCCGAGCGAACGCGACGACGTGCTCGGCGCGCGCGCCGTGCACGGCGACGGGCTCGTAGCCGCCGGTCTCGAACAGCGCCGGGTACTCGGCGCGAAACGCGAGCGCGCGCCAGATCGTGTAGAGCTTCGCACGGCCGTCGTCGATACCGTGTAACAGCTCGCCCAGCAAGTCGGGCACGCGCGCCGGATTCTCCGCAATCTCCTCGAGCGCCGCGAGCAACGCTGCGCGGTGCGCGTAGTCGACGGGCCTCCGGTTGTCGGGATCCACGAGGCTGAAGTCCCAGAGCTCGTTCCCCTGATAGATGTCCGGCACGCCCGGGCTCGTGAGCTTGAGCAGCGTCTGGCTCAAGCCGTTCAAGAAACCCGGCGCGGAGATCGCGCGCGCGAGATCGTCGACGTCGTCGATGAACGGGTTGCGGCTCGCGTCGGAGAGCGTGTCCTTCACGAACGCGAGGAAGAGATCCTCATAGCGCGAGTCCGGGTTCGCCCACGACGTGTTCACCTTCGCCTCCCGCAGGGCCTTCACCATGTACGCTTCGATCCGGGCGCGATAGTCGGTCATGGCCGGCGCGCGGTCTGCGATCGGCCACGAACCCACGAGCGTCTGATAGAAAAGATATTCCTCGTGGCGCGATGGCACCGTGCGGCCATCGAGCCGCCGCCGCTTCGCGCGGTTGAAGCGGCGCCACTTCGTCACCCTCGCGCCCCAGTCGAGCGGAATCTCCGACAGCACATCGAGCCGCGCGCGCACGTCCTCGCTGCGCTTGCTGTCGTGTGTCGACGTCGTGAGCATCGAATGCGGCCAGTATTGGAGGCGCAGCTCGTTCAACCGGTGGAACGCGGCGGGCGTGAGCCCGAAGCGCCGCGGGTCGCCCCCTACTTCGTTCAACGACAGCAGGCTCACGTGCCGATAGAAGCACGTGTCCTCGAGCGCCTTGGCCATCACGGGTGACGTGAGCTGTTGGAACTTCGCGGCGAATACCGCGACCCGGCGGCGGTAGGTGTCGTCCGCGTCCTCGGGCAGCTGGAATAGCAGCAGCCGCTTCACGAAGTCGAAGATGCCGTCGTCGCGGTTCGCGTAGCTCTGCCGCGCCGCAGCCGCCGCCGCCGCCCATTCGATGTGCTGCCGGTCCTGATCACCGATGTGTCCGGCCGTGACGTAGCTCCGATACACGGGAAACGCGGCGACGAGCTCGAGCAGCGCGCTGCGCACCGCGTTCAACGTGAAGTCGCGGGTCTCGAGCCGCATCTCGTCGAGACCGTTCAGCAGGTTCGCAAGCGTCGTGAGCTCGCTCGACAGATGAAACGCGAGGATCTGCTGCTTGCAGCGGTAGAGCACCGCGTCGAAGGCGTCGCGGTCTTGGGTGAATGCCCGGTAGACACGGTCGAGCTCCTTTTCCGACGGCGCATGCACGAACAACCCGTTCACGGCGTTCGCGAACTCGTAGCCCGTCGTACCGTGGACGGGCCAACCGCGCGGCAAGTGCTCGTGCGCCGCGAGAATCTTTTCGACGACCACGTAGAGATCGGGCCGACCCAGCTCCGCCGCGCGCCTGCGCAACCAATCGAGGTAGCCGCGCGGATCGTAGAGGCCGTCGGGATGATCGATACGAAACCCCGCGACCTTACCCTCAGCCGCCCACGCGAGAACCTTGCGATGCGTCGCCTCGAGCACGTCCTCGTTCTGCGTTCGCAGACCCGCGAGGTCGTTGATGTCGAAGAACCGCCGGTAATTGATCTCGTCCGCCGCGACGCGCCAGTACGCGAGCCGATAGGGTTGGAGCTCGAGAAGCTGGTGCAACGGCTCGAAAGACGCGCGCTTGCCCGGCGTGCCGTTGTGCAGCGCGACGTTGCGGTGCACGTGCTCCATGAGCGCTGCCGAGCGCGCACAGAGGTCCGCGAGCCGCTGTTTCGCGATGAACGTCTCGTGCGCGCGCACCTCGCGCTCGGCGCCATTCGTCTCGTTGTGCGGCGGCAGACCGTTCAACGAGCGCATGATGCTCTCGAGCTCGATCAGCGCCGTGCGCTCCTCCGGAGTACGGCGCGCGATCCGGTCGAGCCCGGGCTCGAGCACTCTCGGATACGTAGAAGGATCGACGGGAAAGCGATGATCGAAATAGAACACGCTGAGCTCGCCGGCCCGCTCGTCGAATTCCAAGCGCAACTTGCCCTCCACCAGCACGTGACCGTACTGGTCGCCGAGCACCGGCACGAGCACTTTGTCCCTGAGCTTCGGCGTGACGGGCCGCCAATCGATGTCGAAGTACTCGGCGTAGTGCGACGCTTGGCCATTCTCGAGCACGTCGAGCCACCACTTGCCCTCCTTGCCCATGATGCCGACGTGGTTCGGCACGATGTCCACGATCTGCCCCATTCCTTCCGCCGCGAGCCGCGCGCACAAGCGCTCGAAGTCTGCTTCGTCGCCCACCTCCGGATTGAGCGCCGAGTGATCGGTGACGTCGTAGCCGTGCGCGCTGCCGGGCCGCGTCTTCAAATAGGGCGAGAAGTAGCAGTGGCTCACGCCGAGCCGCGCGAGGTACGGCACCAGATCCGCCGCGGCGCGAAAACCGAACGCGCGATTGAGCTGGATGCGGTAGGTCGCGCGCGGAATCGTGGGAGCGCTCACTCAAGGCTCCAGCGTCCACGACACGAACCACGGCGGGAGCGCGCCCGTCGTGATCGGGATGCGTGGCTGCGAGCACCTCGCCGCGCAGCGGCGGCGGCGCGAACAGCTCGCGGTCGTCGAGATTGGCGACGAGCGTGAGCCGCGTGCCGTCCGCAAGCGTCCAGCGCGCGAGCAGCGCGCGCGCGCCGAGGAGCTCGCCCGCCGGCGTGTGCGCCGGTAACCGCGGCACGAGCGAATCGCGGCGTGTACGGAGCCACGCGCGCTGGCGCTCGAGCGCCTGCGCGTGCGGCGCGGCGCGAAGCGAGCGCCAATCGAGCACGGCGGCCGCGCGTGCCTCCGGCGTGTTCGGACCCGGTAGCAGATCGAGATCGGTGTCGGGGTCCGCGAGCTTGCGGAACTCCTCGCGGCGCCCTTCGGTCACCGCAGCTGCGAGCTCGCCTTTGAAGTCGCAGAAGAACGGAAACACGCTCGGCGCGTGGAACTCGTCGCCCATGAACATCAGGATGGGCGTCGGCAGCAGCGCGAGAAGAGTCTCGGCCGCGAGCATCCGCGTAGGATGCAGCAGCATCCAGAGCCGCTTGCCGTCGGGCCGGTTGCCGATCTGATCGTGATTCTGGAGGAAGCTCACGAACGCCTCGGGCGGCAGCGCGCCGCTCGGCTCGCCGCGCGCCCTACCGCGCCGGTAGCGCGACGTCTCGCCCTGATAGACGAACCCCGCGGTGAGCGCGCGCAGCAGCTGCTCGCCCGGCCGCTCGTAGTCCTCATAGTGGCCGCGTGTCTCGCCCGTCAGCAGCACGTGCAGCACGTGGTGCAGATCGTCGTTCCACTGCGCGGTGTACGCTCGCGGCGCGCCGCCCGCACCGCGCTCGAGGAGCGTCGCCTCGTTGCGATCGTTCTCGAGCACGAGGTGTGTGTGCCGGCCGAGCTCGAGTCCGCTGCACCGCGGACGCGAGGTCGCGCAGGAACGTCGGATCGGAGTCGTCGATGATGCTGTGCACGGCGTCGAGCCTGAGGCCGTCGAAGTGATACTCCTCGAGCCAATACAGCGCGTTATGAATGAAGAACCGGCGAACGGCGGCGCTGCCGGAATCGTCGAAGTTGATTGCGTTGCCCCAGGGCGTGTGATGGCGCGTCGTGAAAAACTGCGGCGCGTAGAGATGCAGATAGTTGCCGTCCGGACCGAAGTGGTTGTAGACGACGTCGAGCAGCACCATGAGCCCGCGCTCGTGCGCGCTCTGGACGAAGCGCTTGAGGGATTCCGGCCGGCCGTAGCTGTGCTCCGGCGCAAACGGGAGAACGCCGTCGTAGCCCCAGTTGCAGCGCCCCGGCGAGTCCGCGAGCGGCATCAGCTCGATCGCGGTGACGCCGAGATCGGCGAGGTAGTCGAGCCGCCGCTCCGCCCCCTCGTACGTGCCCTCGGCCGTGAAGGTGCCGACGTGCAGCTCGTAGATCACCGCTTCGCGCCAAGGCCGGCCGCGCCACTTCGCGTCGCTCCAGAGGAATGCGGCGGGATCGACCACCTCGCTCGGTGCGTGCACGTCCTCGGGGTTGAAACGCGACGCGGGATCGGGAACTCGGAGCTCGCTCGAGTCGAACGAGAATGCGTAACGCGAGCCCGCGCGCGCGCCCTCGTCGAGCCGCGTGAAGAACCCGTCGCGCCCGAGGCTCGAGCGTCACGACGCGGCCGTCGACGTGCACCCGCGCCTCGCGCGCGGCCGGCGCCCACACGGAGAAGCGCACGCCGCGCGGCCCTACCTCGGCACCGAACGGCATCGCATGCCGACTGTTCATGCGACCTCCCGGATCAGCAGCGCGAGCGAGCGGCCGCGGATCACGTAGCGTCCGAGCTGCTCGTCGGCGGCGGCGCCCGGATCGAGCTGGCGTGCCGTGTCGAGCACCGCGCGCCAACCCGCCCCCTCGGGCAAGCGAAACTCGATGCTCTCGTAGTGCGCGTTCAAGAGCAGCAAGAAGTCGTCGTCGGTGATCGGCTCGCCGCGCGCATCCTGCTCCTCGAACCCCGCTGCGAGGAATAGCGCGCCTACACAGCGCGCGTGCGGATCGCTCCAATTCTCGGGCGACATCTCGACGCCGTCCGGATTCAGCCATTGCAGGTCCTGACCGCGCAAGCTCTTGCCCTGAAAATAGCGGCGGCGCCTGAAAGTCGGATGCCGTTTGCGCACGCCGATCAGCGCGGCCGTGAACGACACGAGAGCCGAATCGGCGCGAGCCCAGTCGATCCAACTGATCTCATTGTCCTGGCAGTAGGTGTTGTTGTTGCCTCCCTGCGTGCGGCCGAGCTCGTCGCCGCCGAGCAACATCGGCACGCCCTGCGACAGGATCAACGTCGCGAGGAAATTGCGTTTCTGCTGCGCGCGCAGCTCGTTCACTGCCGCGTCGTCGGTCTGGCCTTCGGCCCCGCAGTTCCAGCTGTTGTTGTGATTCTCGCCGTCGCGGTTGTCATCGAGATTGGCCTCGTTGTGCTTGTCGTTGTAGCTCACGAGGTCCGACAGCGTGAAGCCGTCGTGCGCCGTGACGAAGTTGACGCTCGCGGACGGCAGACGCCCGCCCGTCTCGTAGAGATCGGCCGAGCCCGTGAGCCGGAATGCGAACTCGCCGAGGGTGCCGTCGTCACCCTTCCAGTAGCGGCGCACGGTGTCCCGGTATTTGCCGTTCCATTCCGTCCAGCCCACCGGAAAATTGCCGACCTGGTAGCCGCCCTCGCCGAGATCCCACGGCTCTGCGATCAGCTTGACCTGCGACAGCAGCGGGTCTTGGTGGATGATGTCGAAGAATGCGCCGAGCCGATCCACATCGTGCAGCTCGCGTGCGAGCGCTGCGGCGAGATCGAAGCGAAAGCCGTCGACGTGCATTTCCGTGACCCAGTAGCGCAAGCTGTCCATGATCAGCTGCAGCACGCGCGGCTGCGTCATGTCGAGCGTGTTCCCGCAGCCCGTGTAGTCGGTGTAATAGCGCGGGTCCTGCGCGAGCCGGTAGTACGCCGCGTTGTCGATGCCGCGAAAGCTTAAGGTGGGACCGAGCTCGCTGCCCTCCGCCGTGTGGTTGTAGACGACGTCGAGGAGCACCTCGATTCCGTAAGAGTGCAGGCGATGCACCATCGTCTTGAACTCGTTCACTTCGTTGCTGGCCGCGTAGCGCCCGTCGGGCGCGAAGAACCCGATCGTGTTGTAGCCCCAGTAGTTGCGCAGGCCGCGCTCGACGAGGTGGCGGTCGTCGATGAACGCGTGGATAGGCATGAGCTCCACGGCCGTCACGCCGAGCCGGCGCAGGTGATCGAGCGCGGGCTGGCTCGCGACACCACCGTAGGTGCCGCGCAAGTGCGCCGGAACCTCGGGGTGGCTCTGAGTGAACCCCTTGACGTGCAGCTCGTAGATCACCGTCTCGCCCCACGGCGTTCGTGGTGCCCGATCGTCGCCCCAGCTGAACGCGGGGTCGATCACGCAGGAGCGCAGCATCGTCGCGGCGTTGTTGCGCCGGTCGAACGAAAGGTCCGCCTTCGGGCTGCCGATCCGGTAGCCGAAGTGCTGGTTGCCCCACTTGAGCTCGCCGCGGATCGACTTCGCGTACGGGTCGAGCAGCAGCTTGTTCGGATTGAACCGGTGACCCTGACCCGGCGCGTACGTTCCGTACACGCGATAACCGTACTGCAGCCCGGGCCGGGCGTCCGGCAGATAGCAATGCCACACCTGGTGCGTGCGCTCCGGCATCGGGATGCGCGTTTCGAGCTGCTTCGAGCTCGCGTCGAAGAGGCACAGCTCCACGCGCTCGGCATGCTCGGAGAACAGCGCGAAGTTGACGCCTTCGCCATCCCAAGTCGCGCCGAGGGGATAAGGCTTGCCGGGCCAGACGCTGGTGTATCGGTCGGTCATGAAGGTGGGCGTCAGCCCGGCGGTCAGGCGATTTTCCGGACCGGCAACGGTGGCGGCGCCGCGCCCGAAGACGAGACCAGCAGCACACCGTTCGGCGAGACGTAATAGCCGCGCTCGGCGCCCGTCCTCGCACCGAGCGTGACATAGGGCGGGATCGCGCAGCCGCTGTCGACGACGACTCGATCGAGCACACAGCCGTCGCCGACCGTCGCACCCGGGAGCAGCACTGAGTTGCGGACGCTCGCGCCCTCGCCGATGCGGCAGCGATTCGACAGCACGGACCGCGACACTTCTCCCGCGACGACACAGCCGGGACTCACGATCGCGGCATCGATCCGGGCGCCGGGGCGCAGCTGCCCGGGGCTCAGAGGCTCGTGGCGCGTGAACAGCGGCCACTCCGGATCGTCGAAGGCGAGCGGCGGGGGGTCCTTGAGCAGCTCCATGTGTGCACGCCAATAGCGATCGACGGTCCCCACGTCGCGCCAATATCCGGGCCGCGCACCGTCGCGGCATTCATAGGCGAACGCGAGCGACGATCGAGCCGCGGCCGGAACGAGGTCGCGAGCGAAGTCGACGCTCGCCGATCGGCTCGCCCATTCCCTGAGACGGTCGAGCAGGAAGCCCGTCGAGAAGACGTAGACGCCCATCGGCACGAGCCATGCGCGATCGTCGCCGCGCTCCGAGCCGCGGGCATGCGCGCGCGGACCGATGTACTCGATGCGGCGCTCCGGCGCGACCACCGCGGCGTCGAGCTCCGCGGCTTCCGCAAACGGCATTTCGACGCACGCGACCGTGAGGTCGGCGCGGCTCTCGGCGTGCTGCTCGGCCATCGACGAATAATCGAGCGAGTGGATCTTGTCGCCCGCGACTACGAGCACGTAGCTCGGGTCCGCGGCCTCGATCAGGTCCATGTTCTGATAGACCGCGTCGACGGTCCCTCCGTACCACCGCGCGCCGTCTTGCTGCTGCGCGGGCCAGACCTCCACGTACTCGCCGACTTCTCGGTGCAGGAAACCCCAGCCGCGTTGCACGTGGCGAATCAGCGACTGCGACTTGTACTGCGTCAGCAGCGCGATTCGGCGGATCTGCGAATTCACGCAGTTGGACAACGCGAAGTCGACCGCCCGATAGGGGCCTCCGAACGGGATCGCCGCCTTGGTTTGCTCGGCGGTCAGGCCGGCGAGACGAGTGCCGCGGCCGACCGCGAGCACCAGGGCCAACGCCTCGTTGCAGAACCTCTGCCCGCCGTCGGTAGAATCGCTCGTCGTGTCCATCCCGCGGCCATCCCAAGAACAGTGACCGCGATCGCAAGGTTTGCGACGCAGAGGCACGTGGGCCTCGCCCCGATCCGGTCGTTACTGGATGAAAGCAAACCCCGTGCCAAACTCCTCGAGCTCCCCCGGCGGCGCGGCGACTGCTCGTTCACTCAGTGGCCTGCAACGCCGACACACCGCGGGATCGCTATTCACGTCGATCCGCGCGCTCGGCCTCGGCGGGCCCAGGGAGCCGCAAGCCCGCGACGAGCGGCAAGTGATCCGAGATGCGTTCGGCGTCCTGCAGCGTCGCGATCGTCGCGAGCTCGAGCGGCTCGCTGAACCAGATTCGGTCGAGCGGCAGCAGCGGTAGGCGCGACGGGTAGGTCGGCAGCGACGGCGCGCCTTGCAGCGGCGGGCAGAGGCTCCGTTCGGCGAGTCCACGCCCCGGGAAGTCGTTGAAGTCGCCGAGCACGATCAGCGGGCGCTCTGCGACGAGCGCGATGCGCTCTTTGAGGCGGGCGAACTGCTTGCGGCGCTCGAACGGCAACAGCCCGAGGTGCGCGGCAACGACTACGATCCGCCCGCCCGGTGAATCGATCGCGCCGACGATCGCCTTGCGGGGCTCGCGCCAGCGAACCGACAGGTCGACCTCGCCAAGCGACTCGATGGGCCACCGGCTCAGGATGATGTGGCCGTAGTGGCCGTCCCTTGCCGTCAGCGTCCGCGCCGATACGGTCGTCCACCCGAACAGCTCGCCGAAATACGAGAACGGATCGTGCGCCGCAGCGCGCGTGCGATTGTCGATCTCTTGGAGGGCCGAAATGTCGGGCTGCGCCGCCTCGAGCACGCGCGCGACGCGATCAGGATCGCACACCCCGTCTCGCCCGACGCAGCCGTGAACGTTCCACGTGAGAACGCGAATGGTCGAGCCGGGGTGAGTCATTTCGCGGCGTGGCGGTTCATCAGGTGTTGGAGTCCGATCACTACTCCGACCCATACCAGGATCGCCGCCGCAACGAGGCTCACATTCAGAATCGTCGGGTCGCGCCACACGCCGACCGCGCGGTCGCCGACGAACGCGAAGGCCGCGATGCCCGGAAGCATCCCGATCGCGGTCCCGGCGATGAACTCGCGGTAGGGCAAGCCCGAAGCGCCGATGAGCATGTTGACGATCGTGAACGGCGCGACCGGCACCTTGCGAATCAACGCGACAGTGACGATGCCGCGGCCCTCGAGGCGGCGCTCGAGCATTTGCGCTTTGTGACCGAGCCAGCGCCGAAGGGGGCGGCGGCCGATCAAGCGGCCGATCTCGTAGGTCGCCGTCGCCGCGAGCAGCGAGCCCGCAGCGGCACAGACGAAGCCGACTACGGGACCCAGCGCGATCACCGTCGCACCGATCATCACGAGGATTGGAAACGACACGGTGCTCCCGACGACGAATACGACCAGCACGAGCGGCACGCGCCACGGGCTGCCGCGCAGCGACGCGATGCCAGCGCTCACGCGTTCGGTGAAGGCCGCGCCGTCGAACGGAAGATTCCGGACGAGCAAGACCGACGCCACGACGAGAGCGAGCGCGGCGAGCAGCCATAGGGCCCGCCTTAGGATCGGCCGGCCGCTCCTCACCCCGGCGACCTGTTCGACGAACCGCTCCGGCGTTACGACGCGCTCCGGGTCGCCGAGCTGGAGCACGATGGCGTCTGCCGCACGCGGCGCGCTCGCGAGGCGCCAGCATGTGTCACCTTCGACGAGCACGGACGAGGTTACGGAGCCTCGGGCCTCCGCCGGCCGCTTACGACTACGGCTCACTTCGCTCCGCAGCCTCGGCGACTTCAGGGCTGTCGAACGCTGCCTTGTTCTCGGCGATCCCCTTCGCCACGCGCGGATCATCCGTCGCGAAGCTCCGCGCAGCTTCCGCGTTCGCCTCGGAGCGCGCCTCGGCGTCGGGCACGGCAGTCTGCGACGGCACGACTGAGGCGTCCGCTCGGTTGCCGTCGGGTGCAGGCACTAAGGCATACGATGACGCCGAATAGGCCGGCATCGCCGCGAGCTCTTCGCGGGTCAACGACACCACGAGCGACGCATCTTTGCTTAGCAGCAGCTTGTCGCTCGGGACCTCGACTCGCTTTTCCCCGAAGCCGAGGAAGCCGCCAACCGACACGACGGCGGCGCTCACGAGGTTTCCCGACGACAAAACGAGGTCCTCCACCGCGCCGATGCGCTCACCGCTCGCCGTCCGCACCCGCATGCCGATCACCTGACTAGCGAGCACGCTGTGCGCGACAGCGACGCCCGGCTGCGGAGCGGGTCCCAGAGACTGAGCGCGGACCGCCGCGGACGCGCAGAGCAGCGCGGCTGCTAGCAGACCGCGAGTTTGCAGGCGATCCATGGGTGGTCTCCTTAGGGAGCGCTCGGAGCGCTCGGAGCGCTTGGAGTGCCCGCCAGGAACGTGCCCGCGTTTTTCCGCGCGATTTCGGGCGCCGCTGCGAGCTCGTTTTCGCCCATCATCACGACCGCGGTATTGCGGTCCGAGGTAACGACGAGGCTGTCGTACGGTACTTCGAGGCGGCGACCATCGAGATCGAGGAACCCGCCGGCCGACACGACGATGGCCGACCTAACCTCGTTCTGCGGCGACAACACGAGATCCGCGATCCGGCCGACCGCCTCGCCGTTCGCCGTTTGCACCGCTCGGCCGATCAAGTCGCTCGCGAAATGCTCGGGCTCCGGGCTCGGATTCTCGGCCCGGCTCGGCTGCGGCTCCCGGGTCGCAGCGCCGACGGTGAGAATCGCGGCGGCGATCGCGGCGACGATCGCTGCGAACCAATTCGCCTCTTTCATCTCTGGGGTCATCGATGTCCCCCCGCCCTGAGCTCCGGCGGCGGCGTTAGAAGAGGGACGAGCTGCTCGAGCAGCGCGTGCTCATGTGCGCGCGGGATCGCTTGAGTGACTTCTGCCGCGAGCAGCGCACGGCTCGAGGCCGACAGCCTGCTGCGAATGAGCTGGAGCATGCTCGGAGACGCGCCGAGCACCAAACGATCGAACCTGCCGCCGCGCCGGGCGCGATCGATCTCTTCGCCGATGCGAGCCGCGAAATGCTCGTGGTCGCCGCGTCGCGAGCTTCGCCCGCCGTCGCTGCGGCGGCGCTGGTTCGGGTTTCCGCCGAGTCCGCGGCCCGAATGATCCGCTCCTCGCTCACTGTCCGCGCGCGCCTGCGGGTAGCTGATCTTCAGCACGAGCCGAGCGCGCTCGGCGACGGGCACGTCGCTGCTCAAAGGGCTATCGCGGCCTTCGGCACCCGTGCCGGCGTCGTAGAACAGCGCTTCGCGTTGGTCCGCTACAACAATCCATATTTTCATGGCTCCTACCTCCGTGGCAGGATCGGCGCTGGCTCGAGAACCGCGGCGACTGCTCGCCCGCTTCGTAGCCGCACCAACGTCTTGACCCATGGACAATTCCCCGGCCGTTCTCAATGGTGAGTGGACTGGGAGATCTCGTTCAGCGCCACACCAGCCTTCGCTTCCGATGCCTTCACGAGGTCACCGAGCGACACGACGCCGACGAGCTGCTTGGCGCGATTCACGACCGGCACGCGCCGAACTTGGTTGTGGCCCATGTTGAGGAGCACTTCGTCCACGGTCTGATCGTCATAGCAGTACAGGATTTTCGGCGACATGGCCGCTCGGGCCGTTGCCGATCGCGGGTCCTGGCCGTCCGCCACGATCCGCAACACGATGTCGCGATCGGTGACCATGCCGATTAGCCGGTCGTTTTCGACCACAGGCGTCGAGCCGATGTCGCTTTCGCGCATCTTGAGCGCAATTTCCAAGACTTGAGTTTCGGGCGCGACGAAGTCGACCTTCGTGGTCATCACATCTTTGATTTGCATGCCGCGATCTCCTTGCTGCCGGTGGGCACTCGAACAGCCGAGTAATGCAAGGGGTATGCCACGAGAACGCGTGCGTACGCCCGCGGCGGGCAGCCGCCGCTGCGCGCTTCGGCGTGATAGTGGACGCTTGGGAAGCCGGGTTCGGAGCCGTCAGCCGAGCGGTGCGGGCTTCGTAACGGACCCGGGCGGTACGACGCGCTTCATGACCGTTTGGTAGGCGCGCTCGTTCGTTCCCTCACGCGCGCCGTGAACGCTGAGCTCGGTGTCCGTGAACGTGCCTTCGGCCGTGTTGCGGAACGCTTTGCCGCCGACAACGCGGCCGGTCCTTGCCTGCGCGGGCCGCTTGCGCAAAGATCGCCCATTCTCGCCCCCGGTAGCAAGAGATACTCGATGGCCAAGCGCAGCAGCAAGCGAGCGGGCACGCGCGCGTCCGAAAACGACGCGGGGCCGCCGCTCAAGAAATTCGAGCTGGAGAACGTGCTCGGGTACAACTTGCGGCGCGCGCACGGCGTGCAGCGGCAACGCTTCGCGGCCGTATTCGCGCCGCACAGTATCCGCCCCGTGCAACTCTCGGTGCTCGGTCTCATCTTCAACAATCCGCGTCTCAAGCAGGCAGACCTCGGGCGCGCGCTCGACATCAAGCGTGCGAACGTCGTGACACTGCTCGACGAGCTCGAGGACCGCAAACTCATCACTCGCAACCGCGCCCACGGCGACGGCCGCGCGCACGTGCTGCAGCTCACGCCCGCCGGCCGTAAGCTCGTGATCGAGCTGCTCGACTTGCACACGCGCCTCGAGGAGCACGTCGTCGAGAGCCTCGGGGCGCGCGACCGCGATCTGCTGCTCAAGCTGCTCAAGAAATTCCGCAAGCTCAACACGTCCCCCGAGCTCGACTACGACGACTGACGCCGCGAGGCGTCCCACCCCACCGTGACGGATCGGCAGCCGGCGCCCGGCCGCGCACTGCCTGCCTGTCGGCATTGGCAGAGTCGCCGGATCGTTTGAGTATGCCGCCTAACATCTCGCGGGTGTAGGGCGGCGTGTACCGCGCGGACCGCGTCGAACCAAGAACTTTGCAAGACGGCTTTGTTATGGCACAAAACAATATTAGTATTGCGATGGGCAGTCTGAAAAAACACGATTCCGGGGGGAAGATAATGCGGACATCCATGCTTGCGCTCGCGGGCGCGGTGCTGATCCTCGCTCTGAGCATCGCGACGCAGCCGCGTTCGGCGGGAGCCGAGGGCGACGCACTGCAGCGCCTAGTCGACAAGGACGCGATCAACGCGGTGCTCGTCGACTACACGCACGCGCTCGACACGCTCGACGCCGACAAGTACGCCGGGGTCTTTGCGGAAGACGCCGTGTTCGACATGCGCCGCGAGATCCGCACGGGCCGCGCGCAGATCCGCGACGTGATCGTAGGCCTGCAGAAGAGCCGCGCCGAGCGACAAGCCGCCGGCACCGCCACGCCGACGCTGATGCATCACGTCATGACGAACGAAACGCTCGACGTGGTGAGCGGCACCGAAGCTCGCCACTACGCTTATTGGATGACGATCCTCGGCAGCGAGGACGACAAGTTCTCGGTCGCCTCGATGGGCCACTACGAGGACGTCCTGGTCAAGCGCAACGGCCGCTGGTTGATCCAGTCGCGCAAGCTGCTGCGCTGACACCGTGTTCGATGAGCCCGCCCCAAGACGGGCTGCGCGTAAGCACCGGGGCGAGCGCGTAGCCGTACTCCTCTAAGGGCTCGTGAACTCCGGTACTGGCCCGCCCGGGCCAGTACCGGAATCTCTTGCACACTGGGTTGGTGCACACTTAACCCATGAGCAGCGCCCGCGGATTCATTCTGCAAGCGAGCTACCGCGTGGTCGGCGGCGCCGCGGGCATGCGGCTCCCGATCGTGCATCTGTATGGCCGCCTCGAGAACGGCGCGACATTTCTCGTGCGCGACGACCGGCAGCGGCCGCACTTCTACGTCGGCGCGCCCGACGCGGAGCGTGCACGCGCGCTCGGCGCGCCCGCTCCGGAACCCACGGACCGCCGTACGTTCGCCGGCGTCGCCGGTTTCCCGCATCGCCGTGGCGGCGCCGCCCGACGTTCCCCCGCTGCGCGAGCGTCTGCACGGCGCCGGCATCCCGACCTTCGAGGCCGACGTGCGCTTCGCCGCGCGCTACCTCATCGAGCGCGGGATCAAGGGCGGCTGCGAGATCGTCGGCGAGGCCGTCCCCGGCGCGCCCGCGCGTGCGGACGACGCCGCGACAACGCGGCGCACCGAAGGCGGCAGCCGTGCGAGTGCCGTGAGCGGCGTCGCGTGGACGTACGACAATCCGATCCTCCTTCCCGCCGCCGTCGAGCTGCAGCCGCGCGTGCTGTCGTTCGACATCGAGACGGATCCGAAGGCGGAGCGGCTGCTCGCGATCTCGCTCTACGCACCGGGAATCGACGAAGTGCTGATCGTCGACGGCCGCGCGCGACAGCTGCCGGAGCGCGCCACTCGCTGCGTCGACGAGACGGCCGCGCTCGACGAATTCTGCGCGCGCGTCGCCGCGCTCGACCCCGACGTGATCACGGGCTGGAACACGATCGACTTCGACCTCACGGTCCTGCAGCGAGTCGCAGCGCGCGTCCGCCACCCTTTCAACCTCGGACGCGACGCGGGCGCGCTCCGGCTGCGCAAGGCGGAAGGCTACTTCGGCAGCGGCCAAGCGTCGATTCCGGGCCGGCTCGTGCTCGACGGCATCGACCTGCTGCGCGGCGCGTTCGTGCGAATGGACGACTACTCGCTCGACGCCGTCGCGCGCGAGGTGCTCGGCGAAGGCAAGGCCGTCGCGGGCGACGTCCGCGACCGCGTCGGCGAGATCCAGCACAACTACGAGCACGATCTCGAAGCGTTCGCGCTGTACGCGCGCACGGACGCGCGGCTCGCCTATCAGATCGTCGAACGCTTGAACCTCGTGCCGCTCGCATTCGCGCGCAGCGCGCTGACCGGCATGACGCCGGACCGCGTCGCCGCGAGCATCGCGTCGTTCGACTTCCTGTACTTGTCGGAGCTCGAGCGTGCGCGCGTGGTCGCGCCGACCGTCGGCGGCGACGACGCGCGCGTGTACGCAGCGCAGCAAGGCGGGCACGTGCTCGAGCCGGCGGCGGGCTTGCACTCGAACGTCTGGGTGTTCGACTTCAAGAGCCTGTACCCGAGCATCATCCGCACGTTCAACATCGATCCGCTCGGCTACGTCGAGAACCCGAGTCCGGGCGACGACCTGATCCGCACGCCGCGCGGGCGCGTTCCGCCGTAAGCCCGCGATCCTGCCGCGGATCCTCGACGAGCTGTTCCCGCGCCGCGAAGCGGCCAAGCGCGCGCACGACGACGTCGCATCGCAGGCCATCAAGATTCTCATGAACTCCTTCTACGGCGTGCTCGGTACGCCCGCGTGCCGCTTCTTCAATCCGGCGCTCGCCAACTCGATCACCGGCATGGGCAAGGAGATGCTGCTGTGGTCGAAGCGCTGGTTCGAGGACGCGGGCTTCGAGGTGCTGTACGGCGATACCGACAGCCTGTTCGTGCGCTCCGGCTACGACGATGCGGACGCGGCGCTCGACGAAGCAGCGCGGCTCGCGGCGAGGCTCAACGTCGACCTCGAAGCGTATATCGACGAGCGCTGGCGCGTGCGGAGCCGGCTCGAGCTCGAGTTCGAAAAGCTCTACGCGAAGCTGTTCCTGCCGCGCGCGCGGCACAGCGCGCGCGGCGCGAGCAAACGCTACGCGGGCCTCGTGCATGCCCGCGACGGCCGCGGAGAAGTCGAGTTCGTCGGCATGGAAGTCGTGCGCCGCGACTGGACCGCGCTCGCGAAACAGGTGCAGCGCGAGCTCTACGGACGCTTGTTCACGGACCGGCCCGTCGACGCCTATCTTGCGGAAGTCGTGCGCCAGGTGCGGAGCGGCGCGCTCGACCAGGAGCTCGTCTACCGCAAGAACCTACGCAAGGACGCCGACGACTACACGGCGAGCACGCCGCCGCACGTGGCCGCCGCGCGCAAGTCGACGCAGCCGCCCGGCCGGCTCATCAGCTATGTGGTCACGACCGACGGCCCCGAGCCGCTCGACAACCGGCGCCACCCGCTCGACCGCGAGCACTACGTCGCAAAGCAAGTGCGCCCGGTCGCCGAGCCCGTGCTCGAGACGCTCGGGCTCGACTTCGAGCGCGTCATCGGCGACAGCCGCCAAGCCTCCCTTTTCTAGGCCGCGTCGGCGGCACTCGCGGCAGCGACGTGCAAGCCGGGCCGGTCCCCACGTCGAGGTGAGACATCGCGGCCCGCCGCGTGCGAAAATCCGCGGACTATGGGAAGAATATTCGAAGTCCGAAAGCACACGATGTTCGCGCGCTGGGACCGCATGTCCAAGCAGTTCTCGCGAATCAACAAGGAAATCGTCATCGCCGTGAAGTCCGGCGGCCCCGACCCGAGCTCCAATCCCGCGCTGCGCCGCGTCATTGCAGAACGCGCGCAACATCAACATGCCGAAGGACAAGGTCGAGGCCGCGATCAAGCGCGCGGTCGGCAAGGACGCCACCAACTACGACCAGATCATCTACGAAGGCTACGCGCCGCACGGCGTGGCCGTGATCGTCGAAGCCGCGACGGACAACCCGACTCGCACGGTCGCCTCGGTGCGGACGATCTTCTCCAAGAACGGCGGCAACCTGGGCGCCACCGGCAGCGTCGCGTTCCAGTTCCGCAAGATGGGCGTGTTCCGCTTGAACCCCGCAGGCATCGATCACGACGACCTCGAGCTCTATCTCATCGATCACGGCCTCGACGAGATGGGCGACAGCACCGGCGAGAAGGGCGAGCCGCAGATCGTCGCGCGCTGCGCGTTCGCGGACTTCGGGCACATGCAGGACGCGCTCGAGAAGCGCGGAATCAAGCCGCTCAAAGCCGAGCACGAATACATCTGCACGACGCCGATCGAGCTGCCCGAAGCGCAAGCCAACGATGCGCTCGCGATGATCGACAAGCTCGAGCAAGACGACGACGTGCAGAACGTCTATCACTCGCTCGTTTAGCGTCCGACTCCTCGATTTCCGGTCGTCGTCGGGCTTCAGCCGCCGAGCGCGATCGTGAACGTGACGATCACGAGCCCGATGAACACCATCGCCACGCCGATCGCGATCGGCGAACGGTGAATGACCTTGCCGTACAGGAAGCCCGCGAGGAACAACATCACGATCGCGACTGCGTTCGAGATGCGCATCGCGAACGTCGCGCTGTCGATGATCATGAAGGGAATCGCGACGGGAAACGTCGCGAGAAACACGAGCAGGAATACGCCCCATCCGCCGAGCCAGTCGCGCTTATCGAGTCGCGCACGGTCCGCCGGTGCGGGCAACAGCCGAGCGCGCTCGCGCAGCGCGTCGAGCTCCTCAGGTTTGAGCAGCGAAGCGACGAGCGGCGGCAACGCTTCGGCGAGCAGGCTCCGCGCCTCGTCGACCGTCGTCGCGCCCATCACGGCTTTGTAGGTCGAGAGAGTGCGCCCCTTCTCCGCGAGGCAGCCCATCAAATAGAACAGACCGTCGATCACGCCCCAGGCGAGATTGCAGCCGAGCGCGCCGATCAACATCGCGGCCACGTCCTCGCGGCCGGCTTCCGCGACGCTCAGCGAGCCCGTGAACGTGAGCACCATGATCAGCCCGAATAGCACCTCGGCGATGCGCTCGGCGGGCTCGATCACGCGCTTCGTCGAGTGACCTCGCGGAGTGCTCATCGGTAGGACGCTGGCGGCGCCTTCGGCGGCCGCGAGCGGGAGGTCGGGGTTCGTGCTCATCTGTGTCACAAGCTAGCAGCGCCGCCTCGAACGTCCTATTGCCTCAAGGTCCTACGGCGCCTCAGCTCAAGGACTTGCTGAGAAAACGGGTGTACGCCGAGTTTGCGACGACGAAGTCTCCGAACCGAAATCGTTCGTAGAGGGCTCGCGCGCGCAAGTTGTCGTCCTGAACCTCGAGAGTCAGCTTGCAACAGCCCGCGCGCAATGCCCGGTTCTCGCACTCGCGCAGCAGTGCGCTGCCGACGCCTCGTCGCCGATATTTCGGCATCACGGCCAGGTCGTGGACGTTGAGCAGCGGACGCGCGCGAAAGGTCGAGAACCCGAAGAAGCACACCGCGATTCCGGCGGGCTCGTCCTCCATGCATGCGAGCAGCACGAGGGCGGTCGGGTGGCTCGCAAGCGCCGGAATCAAACGTTCGCGAACATCCGGCGGCAGAGGCGCACCACCACCCACCGGATCGCTCGCGTACGAGTCGAGGACGGCGATGAAGCGGGCTGCGTCCGTGGGATCCATGAAATCGACGTCCGCGGATCGTAGTTCCATCAGTCTTCCTCCCGAGATGCACGGCGCCGCTTCAGGGGTAGTAGCAGCGCTCGCCTTCCGGCTTCATGTACGGCAAGTCCCCGGTTCCCTCGCGGACCTGCCTGCGCACGCCCAGACGATGAGCAGCACCGGCATTTGCGTAACGCGTAACCACCCGCCCCCTTTACGGGCACGATCATCTGGCGGCTGCCGCGATACGGCCGAAGTCGCGAATTGACTTCCAGGTACCGGGATGGTCGTATGCCAGCGCATGGAGAAACCGTCGAAGTCCAATGTCGACCGCCGCACCTTCCTGGCCGGCGCCGCTACCGGCGCCGCGACCATCCTCGCGCAGCAAGCTCTCGTCGCGAGCGCGCAGGAAGCGGCGCCACCGACTACCGCAGAACCGGTCGTGCAGGCCACCGAGACGGGCCGCCCGGCATCGGACTTCATGGTCGACGTATTCAAGTCGCTTGGCATGGACTACATGTTCTCCATGTGTGCGGCGAGCTTCATGGGCATCCACGAATCCGTGCTCAATTACGCGGGCAACAAGAAGCCCGAAGCGATCGCGTGCGCGCACGAGGAAATTTCGGTCGCCATGGCGAATGGTTACGCGAAGATCGACGGCAAGCCGGTGCTCGTCTGCGCGCACTCCACGGTCGGCGCACAACACGCCGCGATGGCGGTCTACGACGCGTGGTGCGACCGCGTGCCGATCTACCTCGTGCTCGGCAACACGAACGACGCGACCAATCGCCAAGGCGAGGTGTACTGGGTGCATAGTGCCCAAGATCCGTGCGCGCTCATCCGCGACATGAGCAAGTGGGACGACAACCCTGCTTCCTTGGGCCATTTCGCGGAATCGGCCGTGCGCGCTACAAAATCGCGATGACTCCGCCGATGGGTCCCGTCGCGATCGTCGTCGACGATCACATGCAGGACGAACGAGCTCCCGCAGACCTGCGCGTGCCGCGACTCACCGTGCCGACACCGCCCGCAGGCGACTCAGGGCGCAGTGGCCGAGGCCGCCAAGCTCCTCGTCGCCGCTGAAAACCCGGTAATCCTCGCGAGCCGCGCCGCACGCACGCCCGTCGGTCTCGAGCTCATGGTCGAGCTCGCGGAGGCGTTGCAAGCCGGCGTCGTCGATTCTCGCCATCGGTTGAACTTCCCGACTCGTCACCCGCTCAGCGGCGGAGCGACCGGCACGGCGGACGTGGTGCTCGCGCTCGAAACCGGCGACATCTCGAATGTCGTCCGGCAGGCGAGACAGCGGAACGCCAAGGTCATCAGCATCGCGTCCACGCATCTGTTCCAGAAGAGCAACTATCAAGACTTCATGCGCTACGCCGAGGTCGACATGTCGATCGCGGCCGACGCGGAAGCGACGCTGCCCGCGCTGATCGAAGAGATCAAGCGTCTCACGACCGACTCGCGACGCGAGGCGTTCCGCCAGCGCGGCGTCAAGATCGCGGAGGCGAATCGCAACACGTTCGAGCGCGCTCGCACGGAGGCGGCCAATGGGTGGGATGCAAGCCCGGTCAGCACCGCCCGGCTGTCGATGGAGTTGTGGGCGCAGCTGAAGAATGAGGACTGGTCCTACGTCACCGGCTGGGTCAACTGGCCGCTGCGACTCTGGGACTTCGACAAGCACTATCAGTACATCGGCCGTGCGGGCGGCGAAGGGCTCGGCTACTACGCCCCCGCGTCGGTGGGCGCCGCCCTCGCCAACAAGAAACACGGGCGGCTTGCGCGTATCGATTCAGCCCGACGGCGATTTCATGGTCGCGCCCGGCGCCTTGTGGACCGCGGCACGAAATCAGATCCCCATACTCATCGTCATGCATAACAATCGCGCCTACCATCAAGAAGTGATGGCGTTCCAACGGCAGGCGCTGCAACGCAATCGCGGCATCGATCCA
>CAWEOP010000007.1:0-28923 GCA_963810755.1 uncultured Gammaproteobacteria bacterium | reverse complement strand
ACCGGACCCATTGGATCGGCCGTCAATCCGATCTCGAAGTCGGCGCGGTCACCGTTGCGCCGGAAATTTTGGCGAAGTACGTAGGTGTGTACAGCGGTCTGTGGGTTACGCGACCGCGGACCGTTACGGTTCAGCTCGAAGGCGGAACGCTGTACGCGAACGGACTCGTCGGAGACAAGGTGCGGCTCATTCCACGTTCCGACGCCACGTTCATGGGGACCGACGGCCTCTCCTTCGAATTCGATCCGGAGGGAAATCCGGCGGCGTTCATGGTGGAACGGCACGTGTCCGGCGATTGGCGGTACACACGGCAGCCGGACAAGTAATGCTGCAAGGCGCGCCGCGCTGGGATCACCGCGGCCGTTTACCGGCTGATTTCTCCGGCAGCGCGAACACGTACAGCGCGCTGCCGCTGCTCGAGAGGTTGAGCTCCTCGTCGATGAGCCACTCGGTGTAGAACTGCGGCGCACCCGCGCCATACCCGGTCGGCACGGCGACGTACTGCTTGCCGTCGACGCTGAACGAGATCGGGAATCCCTGCACCGACGTGCCGAGCTTCGTCTCCCACAGCACGTCGCCGCTGCCGACGTCCACGGCCTTGAACGAGCGCGCGAGGTCGCCGACGAAGATCACGCCGCCCGCCGTCGACAGCGCCGACGTCATGAACGGCACGCGCTGCTCGAGCGACCAGAGCTCCTGCATCGAGCGCACGTCGTAGGCCGCGAGCTTACCGATGTTGCCGTTCGTGCCCGGCATCTCGTAGCCGCGTGCGCCGGCGCCGTAGCTCGTGAGCCCGGCCTTCAAGTCGACCGCCTGCGGGCTGAGCTCGTTGCACGTGCGGATCAGCGGAATGATCAGCCGCCGCGACTTGCGGTTGTAGCTCACCGCTTGCCAGTTGTGTCCGCCCGAGGTGCCCGGACAAATCTGGATCCACTCGCCGACACGCTGGTCCACGATGTCTTGGCGGTATTTCGGTAGCCCGGTCTCAGGGTCGAACGACGTGAAGACGTTCTGCAGGATCGTCTCTTTGTGGTCGATGTACTTGCCCGTCTCGCGGTCGAGCTTCCACAAGATGCCGGGCTTGCCGATCGTCATGACGAGCTTCTCGCCCGCGTCGTCGACGATCACGCGCTCGAACGCTTCGTCGAGATCGGCGGTCTCGCCCGGCGCGTGCTGGAAATGCCACGCGAGCTCGCCGGTGTCGGGATTCAACGCGAGCGTGGACGCCGTGTAGAGCAGGGCGCCGTTGCCCGACTGGCGGCTCGCGCGCATCCACGGCTTGGCCTGCGCCACGCCCCAATAAGTGAGGTTCAAGCCCGGGTCGTAGCTACCGGTGATCCAGACGTCGCCGCCGGCGCGAAACAGATCCGGTAGTCCGTTCCAGGTGTCGCCGCCCGGCTCGCCGTCGAGCGCCACGGTGCGAAAGCGCCAGAGCTCCTTGCCGGTCGCCGCGTCGTAGGCGCCGATGAAACACTTGTCGGGCCGGTACTGCTGGCACGTGCCCGTGCCAATCAGGACCTTGCCGTTGATCACGAGCGGCGTGCTGCTCGCCGTGAAGTCGCCGTTCTCGCGCTCGCCGACCACGGTCTCCCACACGATCTCGCCGGTGCGCGCGTCGAGCGCGAGCAAGTGCGCTTGATTGGTCGCGACGAAGATCTTGTCGCCGGCGAGCGCGCTGCCGCGCATCGGATGAAAGTTCAGCGTCGCCGCGATGCGCGTCTGCCAGATCAGGCGTCCCGTGCGCCCATCGAGCGCCTGCATCACGTTCGGCGGGTTGTTCACGTAGATCACGCCGCCGTAGGCGATCGGCGCGGGCTCGTCGCGTCCGTCGCGATCGGCCATCGACCAGACCCACGCGAGCTGGAGGCTCGCAACGTTCTGCGGCGTGATCTCGTCGAGCGGGCTGTAGTTCGACGCTTCGTAGTCGCGCCGGATCATCGGCCAATCGCCGGCGTCGGGCTTACGAAGCTTCTCGTCGCTGAGCGGGACGAAGCTCGTGACAGTGCCCGCGACCATGACGCCGAGCGGCGGGACCTCGGCTTCGCTCTGCGGCGCGCTTGCCGCTTGCGGCGCGCTCGCCGCTTGCGCCGCGCCCGCCGTCTGTGCCGTCGCCGTCGCGAGAGAGCCGATGGACACCGCGCTCTCTGCCGTCAGCGCCTGCTCTCCGGCGGCGGCGCCGTTCGTTTCGAGGATGAACGCGACGGCGCTCAAATAGTCGTCCGCGGACAAGAGCCCTGCGATGCCGGGCGGCATCGTGACCTGGATGAACTGGAAGAGCTCGCTCGCGGTGCGCGGACTCCAGCGAGCGAGAAACGCTTGGCCCGCGAGCGGCGGCCCCGCGCCGCCGTGCAGGTCCGCGCCGTGACACATGGCGCACTCGGTCGCGTACACCGCGCGCCCGGCTTGCGCTTGCGCGGCCGTGTGCGCGCGGGCGGAGGGTTGCGCCCACGCGTTCGCCGGGCCGCCGGCGATCACGGCCGCGAGCACGGCCGGGCGCAGAGGAATCGCCCCAATGGTCGCGATAGCCCACGCGCAATATCGTTTCACCGGTCCCTCACGATCGGCGCGGCGGCCGGCAGCAGCCATCCCCAGACGTTGCCGTCCGGCGCGCCTTCGCTCGCTACCTGAATGTAGAGCTGCCCCGAATTGAGCCCGGCGAGCGCGTCGTCGCTCAGCGTGAACGAGCCCGACAGCGTGCCGCTCGTTCCGTTCGATACGGTGAGCTCGTAGATCGCGGGACCGCGCATGCCGACCGCGGGCCCGCGATGGATCTCGGCATGCGTGGCGGGCGAAGGGAATCCGTCGAACGTGCCTTCGATCGTCAACTGGTTGCCGGCCAGCGTGGCCTTCGCTGCACCTTTGCCCGCGATGGTCTTGCGCATCGCGGCGTCGCGCGGTGCGGGCGACAGGCGCACGTCGAACGACTCGCCCGTCGCGGCAGCGACCTGCCACGCGAACGCGGCTATGCACGACAGGGAAATCAGGACGGCCAGTGCTCGATTGAAGCTCATTCTTTCTTGTCGCGGTCGCACGGCCGCCGACGTGATTGTTGGGCTGCCGGAGTATAGCGCCGAGCGCGAAGCTGAACGACGGGACGCAACGTTCAGTTTCGGCGGCGGCGAGCACGCGAACGAACACCGAGGCGGCGAGTCGAACGTTCGGTGCCGATGTCACAATTGCCCATAGTCGACCGACGGTTCGTCGGCGGCTTCGTCGCTAGGCTATCGGTGGAATGCTCTGCCGCGTTCGCACGATGGCGGCAAGCGAGCGAAGGAGAAACGCGAATGGTCAACGCAAGAACAGCTCTGCGGCCGGTGCCGTTACGTGCGGCGCTTGCCGTGCTCGCGTTCATCGCGATCGGCGCGGTGGCGCAGCCCGCTCCTCATCCGAACCTCACGGGCACTTGGGTGCTCGACAAGTCGCACAGCGACAATCCGGCTCGTCCGCGCGAAGAAAAATCCGCCAGTAGCGGCGGGAGCGGTATCGGGCGCCAAGTCATCAAGGGCATCAACGTCTTCGGAATTCCGGTCGGCAGCTTGCCGCTGCCCACGGGTCACGAGCCCGAGCCGCTCGAGGCGGACGACCTGCCCGGCGCCGAGCAGGCGCTCAGCGTAGTCACGCAAATTCGGATCCTCCAAGAAGCCTCCGCCACGGAGCTCGACTACGGCGGTGCGCTCACGGCGACCTATCAGCATGGCCGCCGGGCGGAAGATCGCGACGGGGGCGTGCGCGCGGGTTGGAACGGCGACGTGTTCGAGGTGGTGCACGAGTACGAGAACGGCACGACGGTCACGGAAACCTATCTGCTCGACGGGGCCGACGATCTGCACTGGCTCGTACGGCTCAAGCAGAAGAAGGCCGACCCGGTCGTGGTGGAGCGCGTTTTCACGCGCGAAACGAACGTCGCCAACCGCTGATCCCTTTTTTCGGCGGCGCCGGCGTTTGCCCCCCTTGAAAAACTCCACGGAGCTGACAAAGATCGGCGCCGGTCGAAGCGCATGGCTCGGCCGTCGTAGCAACCACAAAGCGATCGCCGTCAGCCGGACGAGGAGGCAGAGCATGAACAATCCGAACCCCACACTTTTCGCCAGAATCGACGTGGTCGTGCTGACCGGCCTGATGGCCCTGATGGCTATCAGTAGCACGCACGCGGCGCCGCCCCCCGTTCCCGATAAGTTCACCGCGACGACGGCTTCGATGACGCCGAGCGGCGTGAGCCTCCGAGTCGACGTGCGCGCATGGTCCGACGAAGCGGCGCGCGGCGCCGTCGTGGCCGCGCTCGCGCAAGAGTCGGGCGTACAAGAGTCGCTCGCGAGCCTGCCGACGGTCGGCTACGTCTGGCAGAGCGGCAGCGGCGTCGGATACTCGGTGAAGTACGCGCATCGCACTTCGACCCCGCAGGGAGAGCGCGTCACGTTCGTGACTGACAAGCCGATCGGCGGCTACGAATTCAAGCCGTGGTCCGTGAGCTCGCCCGCGGCGCCGGTCAAGCTCGACTACACGGTGATCGAGCTGTACTTGGACGGCAACGGGCACGGCGACGGCACGCTGTCGCTCGCGGCCGCCGTGAAGCTCGACTCGGCGGGCGCGCTCGTTTCGCTCGAGGCCGGCGCGGGCGTAGCGCACGTGCTCGCGGATGCGAAGCTCGAGCCGAAGCCGTATTGGGCGACCGAAAAGTAGCTCCGGCTCGGCGGCTCAATTGCCGTGCGGTTGCGCCTCGTTCGTCGCGTTCGCCGCGGCACGCGCCGAAGCCGCGGCTGCGCGCGCGGCCGCCGCGGCTTGCACGGCCTTCTCCTGAATCGCGAGCGTGATCACGTACTCGCGCACCGCGCGCGCATCCTCTGGGGTCACCTGCGACGCGAACGACACCATGCCGTTCGCCGCGCGCGCGCCGTTCAGCACGATCGCGTCGAATAGCTCCTGACTCTTGATCGCGGGAGACACGCGCAGGTCCGGGAACGTGCCGATCGTGTTGCCGTGGCACTGCACGCAGTTCTGGCCGTACACCGCGGCGCCGCGCGTCAGAACTTCCGCCGCGGCCGTGCTCTCCGGCGGGTCGAGCGCGGGCGGGGTGTAATCCAGCATCGGCGGCAGCTGCGCCGAGCCGCCGAGCTTGAACGCGAGCAAGCGCGAATAGTTCGGCTGATAGTAGGGCTGCAGGCCGCGGCCCGCGGCGACCGCCACGTACTGCTCGCCGTCGACTTCGTAAGAGATCGGCCCCGCCGCGACGCCGGTCTGCGCGGTGAAGTGCCAGATGCGCTCGCCCGTCGCGGCGTCGTACGCGATGAACTGCCGCTCGCCGCCGCCCGCGAACATGAGGTTCCCCGCCGTCGACAGCGTGCCGCCGTCTCCGCCGCCGGTCGGGTCGACGTAGCGCCAGCGCGGCTTGCGCGCGACGGGATCCCAGCCGAGCATCGCGCCGCGATCTTCGAACTGCAGGTCCGGCCGCGCCTCGAGCTCGGCGGTGATCGCGTCCGGCACGGGGCGGACGAGGCCGACGTTCGTGCCGACTTTCGACACTTTGAAGTCCGCCGCCGGCATCGGGATGTAGGCCTGCGCGTTGTGCCGCGAGCCGAAGTACACGAGCCCCGTGTTCGGGTTGAACGACATCGGCTGCCAGTTGTGCGCGCCGCGCCCTGTAGGCGTCACGAACGCGACCTTGCCGGTCTGGTCGAAGCGCGCCTCGGGGTTTTGGATCGGCCGACCGGTCTTCGGGTCCACGCCGCTCGCCCAGTTCACCGGCGCGAAGTTGTCCGCGGAGATGAGCTCGCCGGTCTTCGCGTCGATCACGTAGAAGAACCCGTTTTTCGGCGCCTGCATCACGACGCGGCGCGTCGTTCCGTTGAAGTCCAGGTTCGCGACCATGATGGGTTGCGTGGCCGTGAAGTCCCACGTCTCGCCGGGCGCGGTCTGGTAGTGCCACACGTACGAGCCGTCGTCGGGATCGAGCGCGACGATCGACGCGAGGAACAGGTTGTCGCCGCCGCCGGGGCTTCGGAGCGCTTGGTTCCACGGGCTGCCGTTGCCGACGCCGACGTAGACGAGGTCGGATTCGGGATCGTAGACGAGCGCGTCCCACGGCGTGCCGCCGCCGCCGAGCTTCCACCACTCGCCGTTCCAGGTCTTCGCGGCCATCTCCATCGCCGCGTTCTCGAAGCCGTCTGACGGGTTACCGGGCACGGTATAGAAGCGCCACGCGAGCTCGCCGGTCTCCGCGTCATAGGCGGACACGTAGCCGCGCACGCCGAACTCCGCGCCCGAGTTGCCGACGAGCACGCGCCCCTTCACCACGCGCACCGCGCCCGTGATCGAGTAGCGCTGCGTGCGGTCGATCGTGAGCGTGCTCCAGACTTCCTTGCCGGTCGCCGCGTCGAGTGCGACGAGGCGGCCGTCGAGCGTGCCGACGAAGATCTTCCCGTTCCACGCGGCGACGCCGCGATTGACCTCGCCGCAGCAGACGTTCACGGCCCATTCGCGCGGCACCTGCGGGTCGTAGCGCCAAATCTCCTTGCCGGTTTTCGCATCGAACGCGAACACGTTGCTCCACGACGAGGAGAGGTACAGCACGCCGTCGACGAAGAGGGGCGTCGCCTCTTGGCCGCGATTCAGCGGGATGTCGGCGAACCACGCGAGGCCGAGGCGGCCGATGGTTTCGGTGTTGATCTGATCGAGCGGGCTGTAGTGCTGCTCTTCGTAGTTGCGGCCGTAGGACATCCACTGGCCGGGCTCCGTGTCCGCGGCGGTGAGCCGCGCGGCGTCGACCGCGGCGGGGCTGCGCGAGGCCGTCGCGGAGCGCGCAGCGACGCCGGATTCGGAACCGCTGCTCGGTGTTTTCGGCGCGCACGCGAAGAGGCTGATTGCGACGGCGATTGCGCCGGCGGCCAACGAGATAACGCGCATGCTCCCCCCGAAGACTATCGACCGGCGACGTATGGCGCGCCGGGCTTTCCCGAGCCATCGTACAGGTTGCGGGCGGCGGCGTGGAACAGGGAGGGCGCTCGAAGCGGCGCCGCGAGGGCCTTCAACGGATCGGCGACGACTGCCGGCAGTTGTACGGCTTCACCTGCTCCCCGGGCCGCCACTCCAGTGCCTTCGTGAACGTCGCGGGCTCGGTGAACGCGGTTGGATCCGTAACCGTCAGCGTGTACTCGAGCCGGCTACCGTCGGCGTTCAGTGCGAAGCGCTCCTCGGTCTGCACGTTTCGGCCCGTCGATCGGAACGATTGCGGCGCTGGCACGAGCGCTGCGGCGTTTGTATAGTTTGCGGCAAAAAAGGAGCGCCGCCATGGCAGCTATGTCATCCGATGCTTTTCGTGCAGTGATTCGCGGCGCCGTGATCGCGCCGGCCGATCCCGACTACGATCGGGCACGCCGCGTGTGGAACGGAATGATCGACAAGCGGCCAGCGCTGATCGTCCGATGCGCGGGCGTCGCGGACGTCATCGCCACAGTCAACTTTGCACGCGACGGCAAGCTGCCCCTCGCGATCCGCGGCGGCGGCCACAGCATCCCCGGGAACGGAACATGCGACGGGGGCGTCGTGCTCGACTGCTCGCCGATGAAGAGCGTGCGCGTCGATCCGGCCGCGCGCACCGCGCGCGCCGAGCCAGGTGTGCTCTGGCAAGAATTCGACCACGAGACGCAAGCGTTCGGCCTCGCGACCACGGGCGGTACCGTTGGCGACACGGGGCTTGCCGGCTTGACGCTCGGCGGCGGCTTCGGGTGGCTGTCGGGCAAGCACGGGTTCACGGTCGACAATCTGCTGTCGGTCGACGTCGTGTTGGCGAGCGGCGAGCTCGTGACCGCCAACGCGCACGAGCACACCGATCTGTTTTGGGCTCTGCGCGGCGGGAGCGGCAACTTCGGCGTCGCGACCTCGTTCGAGTTTCGCCTGCACCCCGTGGGACCGATGATCACGGGTGGGCTTGTGCTCCATCCGCTCGCGCGCGCGCGCGAAGTGCTGCGCTTCTACCGCGATTTCGTGCGGACCGCGCCGGACGAGCTGTCGACGGCGGGCGCGCTGCTGACCGGTCCGGACGGCCAGCGGCTTGCCGGGATCGCTGTCGCACATTGCGGCCCACTCGCGGAGGGCGAGCGTCTGCTCCAACCCGTCAAACGCTTCGGGCCTCCCGTGATGGACGGGATCGGCTCGTTGCCGTACGTCGCGCAGCAAGCGCTGTTCAAGGACGGCTTCCCGCCGCACATCAACAACTATTGGAAAGCAGATTTCGTTCGCGAGCTCAGCGACGGATTCATCGACGCGATCGTAGATCACTACAGTCGCGCGCCGGCACGCGCCGTGGCGCTGTTCTTCCCGATGACGGGTGCCGTGACGCGCGTTCCGGTCGACGCGACCGCGTACCCGCACCGCGGCGGAATTCACGCGGGTGTCTACTCGCTGTGGACGGATCCTGCGGAGACGGCCGACAACATCGCGTGGGCGCGCGAGGGCTGGGAGCTCATGCAGTCCGTCTCCCTCGGCGGCGTTTACGTCAATGAGCTCGGCCTCGACGAGAGCGACGACCGCATTCGCGGCGCATACGGGCCGAACTACGCGCGGCTCGCGCGCATCAAGGCGGCGTACGATCCGCAGAATCTGTTCAAGCTCAACGCCAATATCGTGCCGAAGCGCTAGCCGCGGTCGTACGGATCAAATCAAGAAGCCGAGATCGCGGGCCGCGAAGTTGTCGATGCTCGGTGCGACCGCCGGCAGATCGGCTTCTCCGGGACGCCGAACCAGCGCGCCGAGCGTGGCCGCGTACTGATCGGACGAAATCGTCGGAATGAACCGCCCGCCGCCGACGTCGTCCGCTCGATCCGCGCCGCGGCGCGCGCCGATGCGCAGCAGCGGGTACTCGCCGTAGATGCGGCCGCCCGCCACGGCGCCGCCCGGTGACGACCTGCACGCCGCCCCACGCGTGATCCGTGCCGTCGCCGTTCGACGTGAGCGTGCGCCCGAAGTCCGACTGCGTGAACGCGACGACTCTCTGCCGAGATGCCGAGATGCTGCATCGCATCGTCGAACCGCTTGAGCGCGTCGCTGACGGCGTCGAGAGCGACGGCTGATCGTCGATCTGGTCGTCGTGCGTGTCGAACCCGCCGATCGCGACGAAGAAGATCTGCCGCGACATTTGCAGCTGATTGCGCGAACGGCGATGAGCTTGGCGACCGTGCGCAGCTGAGTCGCGAGGCCGGAGAGCGGGGTCGTGCGGATTGTCCGGAAGCGAGGGGAGCTCGGGAGCGCCGTGCGAGCGCGGCGAGACGCGCTCCCCGAACTCGAGCGCGCGCTGCTGCACCGTGGCGAACGCGCGCTCGTACATCGTGTCGTAGCTGGCCTTCGCGACGCTCTGGAACGCCGGGCGGCGGTCGAGCGCCGCGCCCGTGGTGCCGAGAACCGAGAACGGCGTCGGGCCGGCCGCGCCCATCGTGTACGGCACGGAGTCGCGCCGGCCTGATACAGCGTCTGGCCCGACAAGCGAGACGTTCAGCGCGAGCTTCTGGCTCGTCACCTGCGCGCCAGCACGTCGGCGATGCGGCCGGCCCAGCCCGACTTGGACACCTCGGTGCCCTTGAGCGAATGCCACTGGTCCTGCTGATCGTTGTGCGAGAACAGCTGCGGCGGCAGCGGCACGGAAAGAGCTCTGGTACTGCGCGAGCGTCGTCGGGGCGACGAGCGGGCCGACGTTCGCGACGATCGCCGCCCGCCCGGCGTTGAACAAGTCCGGCGAGCCCGGGCATCGCCGGGTTCAATCCGAAAGACCAGCCGCTCGCGTCGGGAACGGCCAGCTGCAGCGGGAGCAGCGCGCCCTGCGGGACCGCGAGATTCTGGCGCGAGCCGGCGTATTCCGCGTACTCCGCAGCGCTCGACGGCACGACCATGTTCCAGGAGTCGTTGCCGCCGAACAGGAATACGCAGACGAGCGCCTTGTAGTCGGCGAACGAGCCGTCGCCGGTCATCTGCGCGTAGGTGACGCGCGGCGTGCGCGCGAAGGCGTAGGCGAAGCCGCTGGCGGCGGCGGCGCGGAGAAAGCGGCGACGAGTCATGCGATTCATGCGATCATCGGCTCCCGCAACTGGCTCAACGGAGAACGGCGAATTCCGGCGACGTCGATATCAGCCAGAGCGCTTCGGCGACGCGCTGCGTCGCGTTCGACGACGGGACCCGCGCGACCTGCTGCTCCGCTTGGCGCGCAGCGTGTCCGAGATCTGGCTCGCGAGCAGCTTCTCGGCGATCCGCTCGACCAGCGCGGCCGGGTCGGCGGCGAGCGCCACCTCCTCTTCGATGTCGATGACCACCACGTTCTCGTTCGTGACGTTCGATCGCGAGTTGCGGAAGAACGATCTGCGTGTAGAAGTAGTTCGTGACCAGCGTGTTCTGGTACTCGGTCGCGATCTGCAGCTCCGGCGCGACCAGCCCCAGGTCCGAGATCTCGCCGGGCGGCGCGTAGAAGGGACTGTAGAAGTTGAACACGGAGGGCGCCTGCAGCGGCCCCTGCCCGAAGTCCATCGCGGCGTTGATGTTGAAGTACAGGCCGTTCGCGGCTCTGCCGTCGTAGGCGCGCCAGAGCTGTGTGAGCCGCAGCACCGGCTCCTTGAGCTTGCTGGCGCCGGGGTCCGCGGTGCTCGCAGGCGCACGTGCCTCCGCGTCGAGAAGGATCGCGCGCACGACCGCGGCCGAGATTGCCGCGCTGGCCCGTGCCGTCGTCGTCGAACACGGCGCTCACGCGCGCGACGTACGCAGGCGACGGATTGCTCGTGACGAGCCGCTGGATCAGCTGGCGGGCGATGAACGGCCCGACGTTCGGATGATTGAAGATGTTGTCGAGCGCATCGGCGAGATCCTGCTCGGCGGTCTGGCCCGCCGGCAGCGACACTCTTCACCGCGTTCGGATAGGTGAGCAGCCGCTTCGCGCCGGTCGTCGTGCTCCTCGGCGAACAGCTGCATCGGCAGGATCTGGTTCGGCACCGTCCCGCGGGTGTTGCTGAAGCCGCAGTTCGCCGGGCGAACCGAAGGTGCACGCCCAGTTCCATCCCGTGAACACGTGCGCGAAGCCTTCGACGACCGCTCTGGTCGTACGTCGGGATCGGCTGGTCGTGGGCGTCCAGCTTCGGCGTGCCGTCCGGCGTTCGAGCTGCGACCAGGCCGATCGTGAAGAGCTGCATGAGCTCGCGCGCGTAGTTCTCGTCGGGGCGGATATTGAGCTCGCGCGTTCGGCTTCCGGTTGCCGAGCATCGAGAGATACACGCCCATCATCGGGTGCAGCGTGACCGTCCTCGATCAGCTGGCGGAAATCGCCGAAGGCGTCGCGCGCGAGCAGTGTCGTAGTAGTCCGCGAGGCCGAACGGATACGGTTGGCGAGCGAGACTTGCGAGGTGACCAGGATCTGCGACAGCGCCCATGCCACGCGCTGGCGCAGCTGGTCGCTGCCCCGCACCGAGTTCTGGAACCAGATGTCGCGGCGCTGAAAATTGAGCGTGGAGTAGTCGAAACCCGGCGGGGGCGGGATTCGGCCTTGCCGCCTGCACGTAGGCAAGCTGCGTGGACGGCGGCAGCGTCCATCTGCTCGTCGATCCAGCGCGCGTACGCGGTTCGCCCCGAGTCGCCGAGCGCGATCAGACGCTCCGCCTCCGCCTCGGTCGCGCCGAACGTGGCCTGATTCAGGAATCGGAACGCTTGTTCTTTGGTGAGCGACGGACCGGGTGTCGGAGCCTGAGTTGGAGGCGGCTGCGGGTTCTGCGTGACGGGCGTGGGGTCGCTCGAGCCCGAGCCGCCGCCGCATCCGGCAAGCGACAGCATCGCCGCTACGACGAACGACGCGTGCTGCGAGCTGCGCACGATTTCCTCCCCGTCGCCTGCGACTCTCTTCGTTGTTGTGATCAGGCGCTCGAACGCTTGGCAAGGCGCGGCGTTCGACGCTTCGACGATACGCCCGGCGCTCGCGCGTTGTCCAGGTCACCCGAGGGCTGGAGTAACGGCGCGCGTTGCGACGTGGGATACTGCGCCTACCGTTCCGGGAGAGTCGCTGATGCGCACGCCTCTGGCCGTTCTCATCCTCGCCGCCGCACTTTGGTTGCCCACTCGCGTCGACGCACAGAGCAACCCCGCATGCGACCGCGCTTGCCTCGCCGACGTGATGACGCGCTATCTCGACTCGCTCGTCGCGCACGATCCGAACAAGGCGCCGCTCGCAGATCGCGCGCGCTTCACCGAGGACACGGTCGAGATGCCGATCGGCGCGGGGCTCTGGAAGACGGCCTCGAAGCTGCGGCCGTTTCGCACGGACTTCCTCGACGTGCGCACCGGCACGGCGGCCGTGCACGCGGTGATCGAGGAGGGCGGCAGCCCCTCGCTGTTCGCGGCGCGCTTGAAGGTGGTGAACGCGCGCATCACGGAGGTCGAGACGATGGTGGTGCGCAACCAGCAGGAAGGCGTGCTGTTCGCGCCGGACTCGCTCGCGCAGCCGTCGGCGGCGATGATCGCGGCGCCGCCGAAAGCGGAGCTGATGCCGCGCGACAAGATGATCGAGATGGCACTCCGCTATCCCGAGGGCCTGCGCGTCGGCAGCTTCGAGAAGTCGGACGTGCCGTTCTCGACGAGCGCCTATCGGTTCGAGAATGGCGTGCGGATGGCCGGACCCGCGTGCACGTTCCAGCCGCCGAGCTGCGAGAACATGCGCACGCAAAGACTGCCGACGCTCTCCGAGATGAAGGCCAAGGTGGTGGCCGTCGACGAGCAGAACGGTACGGTGCTCCTCAGGATGGACTTCGGTAAGGGTTCGCTGCCGGGACCGCAGAGCGAAGGTAAGGCGCTCGTCGCGTTCGAAGCGTTCAAGGTCTACGGCGGCGAGGTGCACGCCGTCGAGGCGGTGTTCGAGGGGATGCCCGCGAACTCGCCGTCCGGCTGGAAATAGGGCGGGTGACGATGCCGCCGCGCAACCGGCTTCGCGCCGCGCTCGCCGCGGCCGCGCTCGCGGTAACCGCCGACCTCGCGCTTCTTGCGGCGCCGGCCGCGGCCCAAACCGCCGCGGCCTGCGACAGCCTCTGTGCCGCGGCCGCCGCGCTGATCGAACGATTCGAGCTCCGCGAAGCCCCGACGCCGGCTCGCGAGCGCCCGGGCTGGGCGCCGCCGAAGCGCATCGTCGTGGCCGACGTGGAAATCGCGGACGCACTGCGCGGCATCGCGCCGGGCGTCGAGGTCGTCGGCGTGCCGGGCCTGCGAAATTTCGCGGGCATGACCGAAGCCGTCGCCCAAGCGGACGTCTTGATCGGGCTCTGCACGCCGGGAATCATCGAGCGCGGCCAAAGCCTGAAGTGGATCCAGCTGCTCAATGCGGGCGCGGACAGCTGCGCGACGGTTCCGGCGGTCGCGCAGCGCGACATCGTCGTCACGAATCTGCAGCGCATCCAAGGGCCGCACATGGCGGAGCACGCGCTGGCGCTCATGCTCGCGCTCGCGCGTGCGCTCCCGCAGTACGAAGCGGAGCAGATCGCGGGTGCGTGGAGCCGCGGGTTTCGCGAGCTGCGCGAAGAGCGCCTGCGCGAGGTCGAGGGGAAGACTCTCCTCGTCGTGGGCTTGGGCGGCATCGGCACGGAAGTCGCGAAGCGCGCGCACGCGCTCGGGATGCACGTGATCGCGACGCGCAACAGCCGCCGCGAGGGGCCGGACTACGTCGAGTACGTTGGGCTCGCGGACGAATATCGCGCGCTCGCGGCGCGCGCGGACGTGATCGTCAACGCTACGCCGTTGACACCCGAAACGCGCGGCATGTTCGACGCGCAGTTCTTCGACGCGATGAAGGACGATGCGTTCTTCATCAACATCGGACGTGGCGAGAGCGTCGTCACCGCGGCCCTCGTCGCCGCGCTCGAGCGGCACGCGATCGGCGGCGCGGGCCTCGACGTGACGGACCCCGAGCCGCTGCCGCCGGGCCACCCGCTCTGGGGCATGCGCAACGTGATCATCACGCCGCACATCGCGACGAGCTCGGACATCCGCGACGAGCGCACGCTCGTCTTGGTCGCCGAGAACGTGCGCCGCTATATAAGAGGAGACGCGCTGCTCTCCGTCGTCGATTTGGCGGCGGGCTATTGAGCTTCCGCGAGCTGCGGGCGCGGCCGTTCGGCGTGTCGCTGTCGCCCGCGCGCTCGGTTACGCCGGCGGCTCCACGCCCCAGCCCGGCTTGTCGCTGAGCAGCAGCACGCCGTTCTCGATCGTCTCGCCCGTGCTGCGGCGCGTCTGCTTGCGATCGAACGAGAATTCGAGCGAGCGGACGAGGTCGGGGTAGACGGCCGCGGCATGCAGGCTCGCGGCGGTGGAGATCGGGCCCGATGGATTGTGCGGCGAGATCTCGATCCTGCCCGCACCCATCCGCATCACGTCGAGCAGCGGGCCGAAGCCGCCGGAGTGCTTCACGTCCGGCATGATCACGTCGACCCAGCGGTGCTCGGTGATTTCCTCGAACCGGCGCCTGCCCCAGAAGAGCTCTCCGCCCGACAGCTTGAGGTGCGTCTTGCGCTTGAGCTCGTCGTAGGTCGGGCCGACGGGGAACGGCTCCTCGAGCCAATCGAGCTTCAGGCGCTCGAGCTCGGGGATCAGCTCATAGAAGTCCTTCGGCTGAAATCGCTCGTGAAAGTCGACGCGTACGGCGAGATCCGGAAACTCCTCGCGCAGCCGCGCGAGCGTCCGTAATCCCGCGGCCGCTTTCTCGACGGCGCGGTCGGGACCGTTCACTGCCTCGAACGGCGCGCACTTGAACGTCTTGAATCCGAGCGCTTGGAGCTCACTGACGACCGCGGAGTACTCCTCGGGGGTGCGCGTCTGCAGCGCGCGATTGATCGTCGTATAGAGCGGCAGGCCCCGAAACGCGGTGCCGCTCCTGAACAGCTGCCACACCGGCACGCGCTCGCGTTTGGCCAGCAGGTCGTAGAGCGCTTGGTTGATCCCGGAGAACGCGGTCGCGGTCACGAAGTCGGGCTCGAGCGCCGCGATTTCGCGTTCCTTGCGCGCGAGGTTGTCGAGCGACGGCGTGAACCCCGCGTAGTGCTCGGCGAACAGGCCGGCCGCCGTGCGCTTGCAGCCCTCGTCGTCCATGCTGTGCGACGCTTCGCCGAAGCCCGACAGCACGCCGTCGCTGACCTCGAAGATCAGCCAGTCGCCCTTGAGCCGCAGGCTCGGATACCAGCCATCGGGATCGCGGATCGTGCGAAAGCGCAGCGTGAGCGAGCTTTGCGCGCGCACCACCCACGGCGCACCGAGCGCGACGGAGGCGGCGGCCGCCGCGCCAACGAAAGCGCGGCGCGAGACGCGCGTATCGGGAAGCCGGCGTACGGGCGTTCTGCGCTCGCGTGTCAACGCTGGCCCTCGCTCCCGCCGATCGCGCGATAGATCAATGCACCGAGCACCGCGCCGACGATCGGCGCGACCCAGAACAGCCACAGCTGCTCGATCGCCCAGCCGCCGACGTACAACGCGACTCCGGTGCTGCGCGCCGGGTTCACGGACGTGTTGGTCACGGGAATGCTGATCAAGTGGATGAGCGTGAGCGCGAATCCGATCGCGATCGGTGCGAAGCCCGCGGGCACGCGCTTGTCGGTCGCGCCGAGGATCACGACGAGGAACATCGCGGTCATCACCACCTCGCTTACCGCGCCGGCGAGCATCGAGTAGCCGCCGGGCGAGTGCGCGCCGTAGCCGTTCGAAGCGAAGCCCGCGCTCACGTCGAAGCCGGTCTGGCCGCTTGCGATCACATACAACACGCCGCCCGCGACGGCTGCGCCGACGACTTGCACGATCACGTAGGGCAAGAGCTCCTTCGCCGGAAAGCGGCCCGCGGCGCACAGGCCGACGGACACGGCGGGATTGAAGTGCCCCCCCGAGATGCCGCCGACCGCGTAGGCCATCGTGAGCACGGTCAGGCCGAATGCGAGCGATACGCCCAAGAGGCCGATACCGACGTTGGGGAAACCGGCCGCGAGCACGGCGCTGCCGCACCCGCCGAGGACTAACCAAAATGTGCCGACGAACTCCGCCAGTAATTTCTTCGTCATTGTTTTCTCCTGGGTGGTAGGGGCAAGTAACGGGCGTCCTTGCCGATCCGACTCGCGCGATCATACACGCCGCCGGCGGCGTCGCGCACGCATGCCCGGCGGCGCTAGACCGCGTCGATGGTTTGGCGCATCCGGCGCTGCGCGGCCGCATCGGGAACCGGCTTCAGCGCCGTGAGCGCGTTCTCCGTCATGTGCGCCGCGTTCGTCGTCTCGGTGAGCACGCAGGTGACGGCCGGGTTCGCGAGGATGTACTGCAGCGAGAACTGCGCCCAGCTCTCGCATTCGAATTCCGCCGCCCAGTCGGGCACCGGCGCGTTCGCGAGACGCTCGAAGTAGGCGCCGTTCATGAATGGCCGGCTGATCAACGTCGCGATGCCGCGATCCGCGAGCATCGGCAGGAAGCGCCGCTCCGCTTCGCGCTCCGTGACGGAGTAGTTGATCTCGACGAAGTCCGGCGTCTCGTTCCGCAGGAACGCCTCGAGCTGATCGTAGAGCTCCGTGCGCGCGGCGGTTACGCCGATGTAGCGGGCTCGGCCCGTTTCTTTCAGGTTCTTGAGGCTTGGCCAGTGCGCGTCGAGGCCGGTGAGGCTGCCCACGTTCACGAGGTCGATCGTTTCGCGCCGATAGGCGCGCAGCGCGCGCTCGAGCTGATCGATCCCCGCCTGCCGCTCCGTCTGCTCGAGGTTTACCGTCACGAACAACCGGCCGCGCAGATCAGGCGCGTCGATGATCCGCCCGAACGCGGCATCGTTGTCCGCGTTGCGCGGCCACGTGTCGACGACCTTGCCGCCGTGCTCGACCAGCGCGCGGATCACGGCCTCGACGCGCTCCGCACCGTGCTCGGAGATTTCCGTCACGGGACGCGTCGACCCGAGTCCGATGATCGGCAACCGCTCGCCGGTGCGCGGGATCGTGCGAGCCGGCAGCGGGCGCTGCGCCCACGCGTTGCTGCGGCACGCGCCAGCCGCCGCGCCGGCCGCGATCAGCGCCAAGAGCTCGCGGCGAGTCGTGGTGCCTGTCGTCAACGCGAAGACGTCCAGCCGGTGCCGGCGCCGTTCGGCAAGTTCAGGATCACGGCGCGAATTTCGCGCAGCTTGCCGTCAGTCACCTTGAAGATCTCCGCGAGCAGCAGCGTCGAGCTGTCAGCGCCTTCGCGCCGAAACGTGCCGAGCCCGAGGACGCTGCCGTGCTCCACGTCGGCGATCAGGTAGCGTCGGTCCGCGACCGTGATGCCTTTGTAGAACGCCCTTTCGAGCTGCACGTCGGGGCCGAGCGTGTGGCGGTCGAGGATGGGATTCGCGGTGACGTTGGTCGTTTGCAGCCCGTTCTCGATCCGCTTCATGCCCGGCGCGAACGGCGCCTGCTTGAACTCCGGCGTGCCTTCGGTCTGCACGGCCGTGAAATAGGAATCAGCGGCGGCGAACAGCTGCTCGCGCGTGTGCCGCTGCGCGGCCGGCACGGTCTGCGCAAAGATGTCGGACAACTGCTCGAGGTTCTCGGGCGCGAACCAGCGCTGGTCGCCGATTCGCGCGACGATCGTCTCGATCTCCGTGATCCGGCGGTCCGCGATCTTCAGCCGCACGAACATCTGCGCGACGCCGTCGTACTCCTTGAGCGCCGTCAACGCGGCCGCGCCGCCGGTCTGCGGGTCGATCAAATAGTCGCGGTAGCGCAGCGGTGCGCCGGCCGTCTTCCAGAAGCCTTCGCCGACATCGAGCACGCGGCCGTTCTCGGTGTATTTGACTTCCGCGGCCAGCGGTAGCTTCGCGGGGTCGCGAGCCGAGAGCGCGGCGATGTAGCCGTCGATGAAGCCGCGCAGGCATGTGCCGTCGCAGGCCGCGGCGCTTTGCGCGACCGGAGCGCTTCGCGCGAGCGCGTCGCGTAACCCGAACCGCTCGCAGCAATCAACGCGCAGACCAAGGAGGTGCAGAAGGCGAATGTCGTGCGCATGCGTTGCCTCGTTCGTTGCGGAGGCGCCGATCATAGCCATAGGCGTGGCGCGGGCGGTAGCACACCGCCTGCGTCGCTGGGTACCGTCAGCGCGGCGGGAGCGAGCCCAAGTACGCCGCGATCGCGATGATGTCGTCTTCCGATAGCTTCGCGACGGCTTCCTTCATCGGCGCCGCGTTCGCGCCGGCGCTAGTGCCGTTCTGCATCGTAATCAACTGCCGCGCGATGTAGACGGGTTGCATGCCCGCGATGCGCGGCACTTCCCCGAGGCCGGTGAGCGCATCGCCGTGACACATCCCGCAGGGAACGGTCTTCCCGCCATCGCCCGTCTTCACGAGCGACTCTCCCTGCCGAACGCTTCCGGGCGGCACGTACGCAACGAACCCCGAGTGTGGGTCGCGGATGTTCGTGCGGAACGGATCCTCGGGTATCTGGACGATGCGCCGGCCGATCGGCTCAGTCCCGCCGTCCGGCGCGAGAATGCGGTGGCGCGCTACGACGCTCACGTAGGTCTTCGGCGGCGTGGCCGTCTCGACTACTTTGACGAACGGGATCGGCCGGATCGCGGCGTAGTACTCCGCGGCGAGGCGGACATCGTCGTCCGATGTCGCGCGCGCAATGGGCCCCATCCTGGTTTCTTCCTTGCGCGCGCCGCTCTTGAAGTCGTTCATCTGCCGAATGATGTATTCGGCTGGGAGCCCCGCGATGTCGGCCGATTCCGAGTGGCCTTGGCCCGACATGAGATGACAGGAACCGCAGGCATTCGGCGCCGGACCGGCCACGGCTCGCGGCGCCGGCGGATGCTCGTCGGGAAACCAGTCCGGCGGATTGGCGTTCCCCGCGATGGCCGCGGCGTCGTATTCCCTCGTGCTGCCCGGCACGCGCACCGTTCCCGTGATCGGCGCCGCATTGGGCTGCACGGCATCCGGGATGTTGAATGCCCATGCGGGCAGACCGTTCGGGACCGTCAGCGGCGGTTGCGCGGCTGCAGGCGTCTGCGCCGCGGCGTTCGCAAAGAAGAGCGCCGCGAGAGACGCGGTCAGTAAGGTGCGTATCGCTATGGACATGTGCCCTCGCGTGAGCGCCGTGTCGGCCGCCGCGCGGCGACGGGAGCCGCTCAGTCGCGCGTGTTGCCGTTGAGATGCGGCGGCTTTTGTTTTTCGCGTTTGACGATCTTGGTAGTGACCACGCTGCCGTCGGGCAGCTTCAACAATAATTTGTTCCGGGTGACCGCGGCCGGCACGTCCGTGCCGCGCCGAAAGTTCTTCGCGGTGGTGCTCTCAAGCGTCTGCGGCTCCCAATCGCCCGTGACGAGGACGCCGTCGAGAGCGACCGTGACGCGGCTCATCGAGACCAGCGTGCTGCCGGCCTGGATGCCGGCCACCGCGAAAGAGCTCTGCTGGCGGTCGTAGGTGTACGACTCCGTCACGATCGCTGATTTGAATTCGGGATCGGCGGCCTCGGCCGAAGCGCTAAACAACAAGAAGATCAACCAGAGCCTGTTCGGGTTTTTCATCGAGATCATTTGCTGTCTCGCAAGCTTCTCGCGTATGGCGGAGTGTACGGGGGACGGCGGCTCATGCAAAGAATCTGCATGGATGCCGACCGCCGTTATGTTGCGAAGCGCGCGGCACCAGGCGCAGACTTCGTGCGCCTCGGGAGGGCTAAAGCCGGATGCGTGGGGTGCGGAAGGCTGTGCTGCGGTGGGCGCGCGCGATCGGCGTCCTGGCCGTCGTCTGCGCCGCAGGCTGCACCACTGCGCAATTGCTCTCGGGCTCCAATCCCGATCACCTACTCGCGACCGTGCAAGTCGGCGACAAGGTGCGCGCGGTCACGCGCGACAACACCGTGCACGAGTTCGAGATCAGCACGATCGAGATCGGTGGAATATTGCGCGGCGTCACGGCTCGAGGTGACCATGTCGAAGTCAACGTGGCCGACATCGGCGAGCTCGAATATCGGAAGTTCGCTCCCGGCAGGACCATCGCGCTCGTTATCGGCAGCACGATCGGGGTCTTGATCTTGTCAGCCACGTGCGAGGACGACTACGACGATCCGTACGGATACAGCGAAGGCTACTTTTCGTGCGACTGATGCGCCCGCTACTTCTAGCCGTCTTGTGCCTGTACGGTTGTACGACCCTCCGGCCGGTCGAGCCGGGCGCATTAGCGGCTGTTCTAGCTGAAACCGAAGTCGGAGATCGGATCTCCGTTCGCATCGCAGATGGCTGGCACGAAGGACTCACCGTCACCGCGTCCACGGACACGGAAATCGAAGCCGAGGTCGACGGCGCGTCGGTGACGATCCGCCGCGACGACGTCGTGGAGATGAAGGTCGAGCGCGACGCGCTCGGTAAGACCGTGGGTCTCGCGATTGGGGTCGGGTACGCGATCCTCGCCGTGGTGGTGTTTTTCCCGCTCTACTGATCCCGAATGGGCAGACACGATGACTCGGCCGCGCGCCCGCGCGTACAATCGTTGGCCGGGTCGCGCGCAGCGCGGTTCCGGTCATCGAGCGCTCATCACAGAGGAAAACATGGCAAAGAAGAAGGGTAAGACGGCGGCGCCGCTCATCAAGAAAGGCAAGAAATCGAACCTGGTCGAGCCGAAGGTCGTCCGCGCCGGCGACATCGACCCGCTCGATCCGTATCACCGCTGGGACCGCCCGCTGCAAGCGCCCGGCCACACGCAGGTGGATTTCGAGGAGCGCGTGAATTTCCGGAGGCTGCACGATTACCGCCTCGCGCGCACCCGGGCCGCGCTCGCGGCCTCGGGGCTCGGCGCCCTGTTGTCGTTCGACCAGTACAACATCCGTTACACGACGAGCACCGTCATCGGGGAGTGGGCACGCGACAAGCTGCTGCGCTACTCCCTGCTCACCGGCAACGGCGATCCGTACATTTGGGACTTCGGCTCCGCAGCGAAGCACCACCGCCTGAATTCGCCCTGGCTCAAACAGGACCACTGCCGCGCGGGCATGCTCGGCATGCGCGGCGCCGTCGGCTCGGACCGCACGCTGTTCCGCGATGCGGCGCGCGAGATCAAGGCGATTCTCGATGAGGAAGGCGTCGGCGACATGCCCGTGGGCGTGGACGTGATCGAGCCGCCGATGATGTTCGAGCTGCAGAACGCGGGCATCGACGTACGCGACGGCCAGCAGACGATGCTGCACGCGCGTGAGGTGAAGAGTCACGACGAGATCACGCTGCTCAATATGGCGGCCGCGATGGTCGACGGTGTCTACCAGGACATCTACGAAGCGCTGAAGCCCGGCGTGAAGGAATCGGAGATCGTCGCGCTCGCGACGAGCCGCTTGTACGAGCTCGGCTCGGACAATGTCGAGGCGATCAACGCGATCTCCGGCGAGCGCTGTTCGCCGCATCCGCACAACTTCACCGATCGCTTGATCCGGCCCGGCGACCAGGCGTTCTTCGACGTCATCCAGTCGTTCATCGGCTATCGCACGTGTTACTACCGGACGTTCTCAGTCGGCCGAGCGACGGGACCTCAGCGCACCGCGTACAAGAAAGCTCGAGACTGGATGGACGCGACGATCGATCTGTTGAAGCCCGGCATGAGCAGCGACGTCGTGGCCCAAGCGCTGCCGACCGCGAAAGACATCGGCTTCGCGAGCGAGATCGATGCGTTCGGCCTGAACTTCTGCCACGGCTTGGGATTGGGATTGCACGAGCGCCCGCTGATCTCGCGCGTCACGTCGTTCCGCGAGCCGATCGAGCTCAAGGTCGGCATGGTGTTCGCGGTCGAGACCTACTGCCCGGCGACCGACGGCATCTCGGCCGCGCGCATCGAGGAAGAGATCGTGCTGACGCCCAAGGGGGCGGAGATCATCACGCTGTTCCCGGCCGAGGACTTGCCGATCGCGAATCCGTACTAGGCGGCGCGGCCGATAAATCTGTGGAACACGCGAGAGTAGGGGGACATTGCATGGAGCGGAAGCGTTTGACGGTTCTCGGCACGGCCGCTCTTTCGTGCGCGCTGCTCGTCGTGGGCGCGTCGAGCTCGGCCGCCGAGAAGGAGCGGCCGGATTTCACCGGCGTATGGACGATGTACAGAGAGCCCGGGCAGTCGCAGTTCGGCGGTTTCGGCCGCACGCCGCCCAATCAGCCGTTCACGCCCGAGGGCCGGCGCCGGTTCGACGAGTACCGGAAGCTCTTGGGGCCGGAGAACGCGAATCCCGCCGCGTACTGCGTCGACTACGGCATGCCGTCGATGATGGAGCAGGCCGGCGCCTATCCGCTCGAGTTCATCCAGAAGCCCGATCAGGTCACGATCATCTACGAGGTCGAAGGCGAGCTGCGCCGCATCTACATCGGCGATCGGCAGGTCCCCGCCGAGAAGCGGCTGCCGAGCCGGCAGGGCTATTCCTCCGGCCATTGGGAAGGCGACGTGCTCGTCGTCGAGACCACCGATCTCACGGACGGGCAGGATCAGACGCAGCACCCGCGCAGCGACGAGGCGAAGATCGTCGAGCGCTTCTCGCTCGGCGCGGACGCGAAGGGCACGAAGGTGATCTCCTACGAGATGACGTTGACGGATCCGATCTACTACACCGAGCCCATCAAGGTGCAGAGGAAGTGGGCGCCTCTGAACGGATTCATCATTCCGTACCGCTGCCCCGACGAGTTCTGGTTGGCGCTTCTCGACCTGCGGCGCGACCAATTGAAAGACGGGAAGCCGGCCGACGCCCGGATGAGCGACGTCTACAAGGCGCGCGAAGCCAAGGAATGACGTGTTGCGAGACAAGATCGGGAGAATTCGTATGTCGCCAATGATCAAGAAACTCTTCGCCGCCGCGGCTCCTCTGCTCACGCTCTGGGCAACGGTTGCGACGGCTCATCATTCGGCCGCGCCGTTCGACTTCAGTAAGAGGGTCACGATCGAAGGCGTCGTCAAAGAGTTCAACGTGGTGAACCCGCATACCTTTGCCGTCGTCTCGGTGACGGATGAGAAAGGGACTCGCGACGTCGAATACGAGGGGCACAGCGCGAGCAACTTCTATCGCGCGGGCTTCACCAAGGGCGCGGTGAAGGTCGGAGACAAGATCTCGATCCTGATTGCGCCGCGTCACGACGGCGCCGACGGCGGCTTCATCCAGGCCTTCACCGCGAACGGGCTCACGGTCGGGTTCGGCGGCTTGTCGCCGAGCACGGGCAAGCCCGACGACAAGGCGCCCGGCGGTGCCGCGGCCCCGGGCTGCGGCGCCCCCGAAGTAGGGCGGCAGTCGCTTCGCCGAGATTCTTGTTGAGGTTGGCTCACCGCCAACGATAATGCGTCGGTGAGAATTCCCTGGCCAAGCGCGGGCGCCCTGACGCGGGGTCAAGGCTATGCCTTGTCGCTCGCGGCCCTCGTCGCGGCCGTCCTGCTGCGCTCGCTCGCCGACCCGTTCATGGGCGATGCGCTGCCGCTCGTCACGCTGTTCGGCGCGGTCGCGGCGGCGGTGTGGGCGAGCGGCTACGCCGCGGCGGGCGCCGTCGCCGTTCTCGGCTACCTCGCGTGCGCCTACCTCTTCATCGAGCCGCGCGGCACGATCGTGCTCGCGGACGTCGGCGTCGTGGTCGGCATCGTCGCTTACGTTTTTACTTGCGCGCTGATCATCGGCTTCGGCGCGATGATGCGCGCGGCGCAGAGTCGCGCCGCGGAGCGACAGGAGACGTTGCGCATCACGCTGCGCAGCATCGGCGACGCCGTGATCACGACCGACGTCGAGGGCCGCGTCACTTACATGAACGAGGTGGCGGAGTCGCTGACGGGCTGGTCGCAAGAGGACGCTTCCGGCAAACCGCTCGTCGCGGTGTTCCGGATCATCAACGAGGGCACGCGTCAGCCCGTCGCCAATCCGGCGGAGCGTGCGCTGCGCGAGGGTGTCGTCGTCGGCCTCGCGAATCACACGCTGCTCATCCGTAAGGACGGCACGGAGTGCGCGATCGACGACAGCGCGGCGCCGATCCGCAACGAGCGTGGTGAGGTATCGGGCTGCGTCCTGATTTTCCGCGACGTCGCAGCACAGCGGCGCAGCGAGCGCGAAACGGCGGCGCAGCTGCTCAGCGCCCGGCTGCTCGCGTCGATCGTCGAGTCGTCGGAAGTCGCGATCATCAGCAAATCGCTCGACGGCGTCATTCAAAGCTGGAACGCCGCCGCGGAGCGCCTGTTCGGCCATCCGGCGGAGAAGGCCGTGGGCCGCCATATCTCGCTCGTGATTCCGCCGGAACGCATCGCCGAGGAAGATACGATCGTCGCGAGCCTGAAGGCCGGAAAACGGATCGAGCACTTCGAGACGGAGCGGCTGCGCGCCGACGGGAAGCGCGTTTGGGTGTCGCTCACGATCTCGCCCGTGCGCGACGACGACGGTAATGTGATCGGCGCCTCGAAGATGGTGCGCGACATCATGCGCGAACGTGTAGCCGAGGCCGAACGCGAGAAATTCGTCACGCTCGTCGAAACGAGCACGGACTTCATCGGCATATTCGATCTGCAAGGCGTGCCGACGTTCGTGAATCGCGCGGGGCTCGCGATGGTCGGGCTCGAGAGCGTGGAGCAGGCCCGCAGCGCGCCCGTCGGGGATTTCTTCTTCCCTGACGATAGATCCAAGATGATCGAGAAATTCTTCCCCAAGGTTCTGGAACAGGGCCATGGCGAGGTCGAAGTGCGCTTCCGCAACTTCAAGACCGGCGAAGCGCGCTGGATGGCCTACAAGGTGCTTACGCTCCAAGACGGCGAGGGCCGGCCGACGGCGTTTGCTACCGTGAGCCAAGACGTCACCGAACGGAAGCGGCTCGAGGACAACCTCCGCGGTTTGGCCGCCGACCTCTCCGAGGCGGACCGGCGCAAGGACGAGTTCCTCGCGACGCTCGCACACGAGCTGCGCGGTCCGCTCGCGCCACTCTCGAACGTCCTCGAGATCTGGAAGCGCTCGGACGACGACGGCGCCGTCCGCCGCGCACGCGACACGATGGAGCGGCAGCTCGGGCAGATGATTCGGTTGGTCGACGACCTGCTCGACTTGAACCGCATCACGCACAACCGGCTCGAGCTGCGACCGAGCCGCGTCGAGCTCGCGACGGCGATTCAGCAGGCGGCCGAAGCGTCCCGCCCGCTCGCCGAATCGCTCGGCCATGAGCTCCGGTTGAAGCTGCCGCCCGAGCCGATTTGGTTGGAGGCCGATCCCGCTCGGCTCACCCAGGTGTTCGGTAACCTGCTCAACAATGCGTGCAAGTACTCGGATACCGGCGGCAGCATCACGGTGAGCGCGCAGCGGGAGGGCAACGACGTCGTCGTCGCCGTGCAGGACACCGGCGCGGGCATCCCGCGAGACAAGCTCGAGAGCATCTTCGAGATGTTCACTCAAGTGGATGGCGCGTCGGACAAGGCGCAAGGCGGGCTCGGCATCGGCCTCACTCTCGTGAAGAGGCTCGTGCAGATGCACGGCGGCCAAGTCGAGGCGCACAGCGCCGGTTTGGGAACCGGCAGCCGGTTCGTCGTCCGCCTGCCGGTGCCGGCGGAAGAAGCCGGCGTAACGCCCTTCCCCGCGGCTGCCGATCGCCCGAAACCAGAGGTGCGGCGAATCCTCGTCGTCGACGACAACGCGGACTCCGCGGTGTCGCTCGCGATGCTGCTCAGGATCGAAGGCAACGAGACTTACACGGCCCACGACGGCGCCGAAGCCGTCGCCGAGGCCGAGAAGCATCGGCCCGACGTGATCCTGCTCGACATCGGCTTGCCGAAGATGAGCGGGCACGAAGTCTGCCGGTATATTCGGCAGCAGGCGTGGGGAAGGAACATCGTGCTCGTCGCGTTGACCGGCTGGGGACAGGACGAAGACCGCCGCAAGTCGCGCGAGGCTGGGTTCGACGGGCATCTCGTCAAGCCCGTGGACTTCGAGAAGTTGTCGGCGCTGCTGAGCTCGCTCGAGGTCGAGCGCCGCGCGAGCTGACGGTTCGCGCCGCGCTCGCGGCGGCGCCGTCTACACGGTGTTGTACAGCTCCGTGGGTCCGGGGTACATCGCGCCGTCGTCGGCTCCGACTTCCGTCTCGATCAACGCGTTCACTTTCGTGTTGAGCTCCAGTATCCGCGCCTTTTGCTCGTCGGGCCGCGCGGCGAGATTCACGATCTCGTCGGGATCCTCCGCGGTGTCGTAGAGCTCGAGGTCGTTGTGCGCGACTAGCGTGTCCCAGTCGCGCGGGACGTGGTGCTCGGTCGCGCGGAAGTACCGGCCTAGCTTGTAGCGTCCGTCGAACACGCCGCGGATCAGGCCGCGCGTCGTGTTGCCCGCGACGGGTCCCTTGTCGTTCACGGATCCGCCCGGCGTGCCGTAATCGAACAGGATCCCGCGCTCGTCGCGGGCCGTGCGGGCGCGCGCGTCCGCGACCGCCCCACGCACGTCGACGCCGTGCAGATCGGGATAGCGCTGTGCACGCTCCGCGTCGCTCAAGCCCGCGAATCCGAGCAGCGTCGGTGCGAGGTCGATTCCACCCGCGAGCGCGTCGGTGAGGCCGCCGCCGCGCACGTCCGGGTGACGCACGATCAGCGGCACGCGCAGCGTCTCCTTATATATGTCCGCGCCCTTGCCGAGCATGCCGCCGTGCGCGCCGCCGCGTTCGCCGTGGTCCGCGGTCGTGACGACGACGGTGTCCCTCGCGAGACCGAGCCGGTCGAGCGTGTCGAGCAGCGCGCCGATGTGCTGGTCGACGTCGCGGATGCAATTGAAGTAGTAGTTCTGATAGACGCGCAGCTGCGCCTCCGTGAGCGGCCGGGCCTCGAGTGAGCCCGCAGCTCCTCGCTGCACGGCCGGCTTCGTCGACAGATCGTCGGCGCGGTAGCTGCGCGGCAGATCGAAGCCCCAGTCCTTCGCGTAGAGCGGTGTGCCCGGCGCGCCGAGCGTCGGCGTGCCGACGAGCCCGCCGCCGTCGCCATCGGCGTCGAAGAACATGATGTCGTGCGGATTGACGAGATTCACGGCGAGGAACCACGGCTTGCCTTCGGTGCTGCCCGCCGCGAAACGCTCGAGCAGGTTGATCGCCTCGGCCGTCACGACGCCGTCGTGCCCGAAGCCGGCCCACGTGAGGCCGGTGACTTCGCCGTCGTAGTTGTAGTCGGAGAAGCCGTAGTCCTCGAGCGAGTTCACCGAGTTCGGGAACGCGTTCTTGCCGATCTTCTGGTTGATGACGCTCAAGTGCCACTTGCCCTTGTACGCGGTGTAGTAGCCTTGCTCGCGCAGCATCGTGCCGATCGTCGGGAAGCCCTTTTTGAGCTCGACGCCGCGCGGCGCGTCGACCGAGTACTCCGCGAACTCGCCGACCGGGTTCGTGTACATGCCCGTCTTCTGGATGTGCTGCCCCGTGTAGAACGTCGCGCGCGACGGGCCGCACGGCGCTTGGTGCACGTGATAGTTCCTGAATCCACGGCCCTCGCGCAGCAGCCGCCGGAACGCGGGCAGCGGCAGCTTCTCGGGCAAGTCGAGCCACGAGCGCAGCTGGTCCATGCAGATGAACAGCACGTTCGGCCGCGCGTCGCGCGGCTGCGCGCGCAGCACGTTTTGCGACGGCAGCACCGAGCCCACCAACAGGCCGCCTACGCCAGCCCCCGCGCGGCGCAGAAAATCCTTGCGCGTGATCTTTCTGTGAGTCATGCGAAGCGGCCCCCGAGGTTTTCGGGATTATGCTCCGCGAGTACCTTCGCGGCCTAGCGTGGGCAGCGCGCTCACAAAGGGCAACGGCAATACGCGGTGGAGCCCCGAATCCGCGACTCGCGCTCGCACCTCATCGGCTGACCGTTCGCGCAGGCGTAGCGGTCGAGGTAGTCGGTGTCGATCTTCAATAACCCCGGTCCGATGTAGTACTGGGCGCCCGCGAAAGTCAGGCTTGACGAGCCGCCACTCGAGCACGCGGCGAGCGGCGTGGCGCAGACAACCATGAGCAACATCAATCTCTTTCGAGGGTTCATCGCTCGGCTCCTTTTGCCGTCGCGTTCTTGATGCGCGCCGGCGAAGACATCGACCGTGTGAAACCCTCTGAGCCCATTTCTCGCGCCGCTGCTTCGCGTGCGCGGACACGGGCCGTTCTCTCGACGCGCTCCTCCCCGGCGCGGATCGTGCGCGGCACGATCAGCTATTCGCGATTACACAGTTCTCTCCTGGCAGTTCTCTCCTGGTCGTTTTCTCTGGGGCTGAGCTTCGCCCGTGCTGAATAGATGCGTTGGTGCGGCGATCGGTTGCATTCGATACGCAGGAAGCCTCCGCGCGTTGCTTCGGCGGCGAAGTCAGCCTGGCATCGACTCGCCGTTCGTGAGCGCGATCAACCCGCGCACGTGCCGATACACGTACCAGACCCACGCGAGGAAACAGATTGCGAAGCCGATCAGAATGAACGACGTGATGATCCCGATGACGAACCACACGAGCGCCCACCAGAACGAGCGGATCATCCAACGGTGATGGCTTGCGAGCGGCTCGCCGTGTTGATTGAGTCTGATGTAGTTGAGGATTAGCCCGACGATGCTGGTGAGTCCGACCGTGGCTCCCACGAGATGCAGAACGTATGCGATCAGCACGACGCTGCGTTCGGATTGGGTCCTGACGAGTTCAACGCTCATTCCGATCCTCCCAAGATCGCGCCGAGCCGTGCTCGGCGCAGCGGCTTCGACTCGGCGGGTATTTCAAACGCTTACGAAGGCGGACTATTTGCAGAGAGCGTGCCAAGGCGGCGCGCAGCGTAACTGTCTGATATTCATGCAAGTGCCGAGAGTCGGCGCTACGTGCGGGTTGCGGCTCATCGTCAAGTCATGGCGAATTCGCGCAACGTTTAGCGAAACTCTTTTGCGCTAGCGGGTCGCGTCGCGCACCGTCTTGACACTCGCGCGCGGCGCGACGAGCATGCCGAAAATGACTGTGGAGTCACTAATTCGCGACTATG
>CAWEOP010000006.1:0-593012 GCA_963810755.1 uncultured Gammaproteobacteria bacterium | reverse complement strand
AATCTCGGCGGGCCCGAAGTGGTCGGCGAGTATTACTCGACGTACGGCAGCCGCAGCTACGAAGACCGCATCTATCAGAACCTCGGCGAGTTCTACTTCGACAAGCTCCGCTACAACGACGCGGCGGCCGTGTACGACTCGTTCGTCGAGCGCTATCCGTACCACCGCGCGTCGCCCGAGTTCGGCATGCGCGTGATCGGCATCTACGAGTCGGCCGACTTCCCGAAGCTCGTCGTCGAATCGAAGAAGTCGTTCGCGAGCAAGTACGGGTTGCAAGGTGACTATTGGCAGCACTTCGATTCGGCCGAGCGGCCGGAGGTGCTCGCGTATCTGAAGACGAACCTCCAGGACCTCGCGAATCACTATCACGCCCTGTATCAAGACAAGGGGCTCGAGGAAGAGAAGCCGGCGAACTACGCGGAAGCGCTCGTGTGGTACCGCGCGTTCCTCGCGTCGTTCCCGCAGGACACGCAGTCTCCGGGCATCAACTACCAGCTCGCGGACCTGCTGCTCGAGAACGCCGCCTTCGGCGAGGCCGCGCTCGAGTACGAGCGCACGGCCTACACGTATGCGCCGCACGAGCGCGCCTCCGCGGCCGGCTACGCGGCGATCTTCGCGCACCGCGAGCAGCTCAAGGCGGCGGCTTCGGAGCAGGAGCCGGAGCTCAAACGGGCCACCGTCGTGAGCTCGCTCAAGTTTGCCGATACGTTCCCCGACCACGAGTACGCGAGCGTCGTTCTCGGCGCCGCGGCCGAGGACCTCTACGCGCTCGAAGGATTTCGCGGCCGCCGCGACCGCCGGGCGGACGCTGATCGCGCGCTATCCGGCGGCCGAGCCCGCGCTGCGGCGCACGGCGTGGACCGTCGTCGCGCATTCGTCGGCCGAGCTCGGCGACTATCGAGCTGCCGAGCCCGCGTACGCCGAGGTGCTGGAGTTGACGCCCGCGGAGGACGCAGGGCGGCAAGCGCTCGTCGACAATCTCGCGGCGTCGATCTACAAGCAGGCCGAGCAGGCCAACGAGGCGCAGGACTACCGTGCCGCGGCGGGCCACTTCCTGCGGATCACGGAACGCGCGCCGACATCGTCGATCCGGCCGGCCGCGGAGTACGACGCCGCGGCCGCGCTCATGAAGGTTCAGGATTGGACGGCGGCCGCTACGGTTCTCGACGGGTTCCGCACGGCGTTTCCCGATCACGAGCTGAACGCCGACGCGACGAAGCAGCTCGCGTTCGTCTATCGCGAGAAGGGCGAAGCCTCGCTCGCCGCCGCCGAGTACGAGCGTGTGGCCGCCGAAGCGGCGGATCCCGAGCTCGAGCGCGACGCGTTGCTGTCGGCCGGCGAGCTCTACGAGCAGTCGCGCGATGTCGACGCCGCGCTCGGCGTCTACGAGCGCTACCTCGCCAAGTTCGCGCAGCCCGTCGACGTTGCCGTCGAGACGCGCTTCAAGGTCGCCGAGATGTACCGTTCGCGCGCGGACGAGCCGCGCTACCACGAGCACCTCGCGGCGCTCGTCGCGGCCGACGCCGCCGCCGGGGCCGAGCGCAGCGAGCGCACGCGCTATCTCGCCGCGCAGGCGGGGCTCGTGCTCGCACAGCCGCGCTATGCCGCGTTCAACGCGGTGCAGCTCGTGCAGCCGTTCGAGAAGAACCTCAAGCTCAAGCGCGAGCTCATGGACGCGGCGCTGAAGGCATTCGAAAGTCTGATCCCGTACGAAGTCGGCGAGGTCACGACGGCCTCGACGTTCTACATGGCCGAGATCTATTCGAGCTTCAGCCGCTCGCTGCTCGATTCCGAGCGGCCCACGGGCCTCAATGCCGCCGAGCTCGCCGAGTACGAGGACGTGCTCGAGGAGCAGGCGTTCCCGTTCGAAGAGCGCGCGATCGAGGTCCACGAGGCGAACGTCGACACCATGATCGCGGCCGGCATCTACAACCGCTGGGTCGAGCAGAGCTTCGCGCGCCTCGCGGTGCTCATGCCGGGGCGCTATGCCAAGGAAGAGCAGAGCATCGGTCTGCTTGGAGCGATCGAGACGTTCACGTATCGGTCGCCGGGAGCGCCCGCGCCCGTCGACGCCGTCGCTTCGGCCGCCGAGGCCGAGGGCCGCCGCGCGCGTGCGCCGGCGCAGAAAGGCCCGACGATCAAGCTCGAGGTGCTTGCGGGCGCCGGCTTCACGATCGCCGACGCGGCGCGCGTGAGCCCGGAGCTCCGCGAACGCTACCTGGCCGCGGTCGGCTATGCTCGAGCAAGGTTTGTACGAGCGCGGCGTCGCCGAGCTCGAAGCCGTGACGAAGCAGCAGCCGGAGCTAGCGAACCCGCACGTCGATCTCGGCATCGCGTACGCCCGCACGGGCCGCTTCGCGGACGCGGCCGCGAGCCTCGAACGAGCCGTCGCGCTCGGCGCGTCTCATCCGATCGCGCTCGAGGAGCTCGGCTTGGTCTACCGCAAGCAAGGGCGCTTTGCCGATGCGCGCACGCAATACGAGCGCGCGCTTGCGCTCTATCCCGATTTCCATCTCGCGAACCGAAACCTCGCGATCCTGTGCGACTTGTATCAGCGCGACTACGCCTGCGCCTTGCGGCACTACGAGGCGTACCAAGCGCTCGTGGCCGACGACCAGCAAGTCGCCATCTGGATCGCCGACATCAAGGGCCGCTCGAACCCGTAGGAGCACGACATGCCGACGAAACTCGTGTGGGTTGCATTGCTGCTCGCTGCCTTGGTTGGCAGGGCGATGGCGCAGGAAGCGCCCGCGGCGACGCGTGACGCGGCCGCCGCGCGTGAGGCCGCTGCGCCGCGCCGCTACGCGCGAGGCCGCCGCGCGTGAGGCCGCTGCGCCGCGTGAGGCCGCCGCCGCACCTGAGGCCGGCGCCACGCCGGCGGACCCGAAGTCGATGTCCGGCATGTCGATTCTCGGTAACCAGGAAACGCCGAAGTCGCTCGTCATCGTGCCGTGGAAGAGCTCGGAGATCGGCAACGGCATCGGTGTATCGCGGGCGCTCGATACGAGGATTCGCGCCGTCGACAAGGACGTGTTCATGCGCGAGCTCAAGTATTACGGGATTCGTTCCGGAAAAGTGAAATAGGTCTCGACTGCCGTTTTCGCTTATGTGAAGCACGTCGTCGCCGGTGCCGACGATTTGATGTAGCCGCAACGTCGAGTCCGTCACACCTGCGTCGAGTTCCGAGGAATAGGCTGCTCGACGCGACGATGGGGACGCGGCCACGCCAAGCGTGACGCGACGTCGCAACACGGATTTTTTCAGGGAGGATCTCGGACATGGACGTCATCTATACAGTCGTGAAGTTCTTCGCGGACGGCGGGTTCTTCATGTATCCGATCCTGGCGATCCTAGCGATCGGAGTCGCGATCTCCATCGAGCGCTACGTCACGCTGACGCTCGTGATCAACAAGAACAGGGAGAGCTGGCGGAAGCTCGAGCCGTTGATCGGGAGCGGCGACTTTCAAGCCGCGCGGGAAGTCGCGAGCAAGGACGGCTCCACGATCGCGCAGATCCTGAGCATGGGGTTGGCGCGCCAGGGAGCCGTGCGGCGCCGCGACGACATCGAGCTCGCGATGGAGCAGAGCTTGATCGAGATCATGCCGGAGCTCGAGAAGCGCACGGCCTATCTCGCGACGTTCTCCAACATGGCGACTCTCGCTGGGTTGCTCGGCACGATCATCGGACTGATCGAAGCGTTCACCGCGGTGTCGAACGCCGATCTCGCCGACAAGGCGGAGCTCCTGTCCGCGAGCATCTCGATCGGCATGAACTGCACGGCGTTCGGCCTCATGGTCGCGATCCCGCTCGTGCTGGTGCACCAGGTGCTGCAGTCGAAGACCGCGAAGATCGTCTCGGGCATCGAAATGGCGTCCGTGAAGTTCCTGAACGCGCTCACGGACCGCGCGGTGCACGCGAAGGTGGCTCTCGGCACCGGCGCGGCCGAGGAGTTCGTGTCGCGCCAGCCGGCGGTGCCGCAGCCCGCGTGAGCTTCCTTCGGCGTCCATAGCAACGACGGCGGCTTTAACTACAACTACGACGGCGCTTCGACGTAGCGAGGAACCATTCGATGGAGCTCACGGTACGACGCTCGCGGCTCGCGCGGCACCTGCACAAGCAGGAGCACACCGAGATCAATCTCGTGTCGATGATCGACATGATGACGATCCTCGTGTTCTTCCTGCTCGTCCACGGCGGCTTCATCAGGCTCGCGGTTCTGCAGCTGAACCTGCCTTCCGCGCAGTCCACGGCGCTCCCCGAGCCGCCGGCGTTCGAGCTCGAGATCACGGTGCGCGAATCCGGCATCGAGATCGGCGATCGCTCGACGGGGCTCTTGAGCCGCATCGAGAAGACCGACGCCGGCTACGACTACGTGCAGCTCACGGAGCATCTGCGGCGCATCAAGGAGCAGTTCCCCTCGAAAGAGGAGGCGACGCTCCTCGTCGAGCCCTATGTCTCGTACGACGTCGTCGTCGCGGTCATGGACCGGGTTCGTGTCGCCGAAGAGCGCGACGCGACGGTGAACCGCGTGAACCGCATCGAGCTGTTTCCGCAAGTATCGGTCGGCGACGCGCCGCTCTGAGTCTGAGTAGAGACTGGGGAGTGCAAAGTAAATGATCTACATGGGCCGCGCTTCGAGAATCGTGCGCCATCACAAGGGCAAGGCGAAGGCCGTCGTCATCAACCTCGTGGCGATGATCGACATGCTGACCGTGCTCGTGTTCTTCCTGCTGGTCTACTCGACGGAGCAAGTCGCGGTGGTGCCGGACAGCAAGGACGTGCAGCTGCCGGAGTCGATCGCCGAGACCGACCTCACGAACACCGTGGTCGTCATCGTCGGCGAGCGCGACGTCGTCGTGCACGGCAGACCGATCGCGCGGATCGACGAGATCCTGGCGGCCGAGGACGCCGTCATCCCGACGTTGCAGGCGGAGCTCGAGGCGGACGCGACCGACATGGTGCGGCTCGCGGCGCTGCCCGAGGAAGAGCGGATCGCGGCTCGCAAGGTCACGATCATGGCGGACAAGGAGTTGCCGTTCTTGCTGCTCCGCAAGGTCATGGCCACGTCGACGGCGGCCGGCTACGGCCAGCTTTCGCTCGCGGTCCTGCAGAAGGCGTCCGACCTCGCGCTCGAAAGCGTCGCGAGCAACTGAAGCGCGTCGACAAGACCAACACGGTGAACACGTGAACGCCGCAGTTTCAACAACAGAGTCCATCACAGAAGAGCCGCTGCGCGAGCAGATCGACCGCGTCGAGTCCAAGCTCGGCGGTCTCACGAACCATCTGCGCGTGGTGGATGGCGAGCTCTCGGAGCTGCGTCCGAAGCGCGAGCAGCACGCGCTCGTGCAGAACGTCTGCGATTCGCTCGAGCGGCTGCGCACGCTCGGCGTCTCGAGCATGTTCTGGGGCGAGCACGCGGACGAGCGCGAGGCCGACCGGCATCTCGGCGAAGTTCGCCAGCGGCTCGGTGCGTTCACGCAGCAAGTCGAAGTCATCGAGGAGAAGCGCAAGGCGCTGCTCGGCGACATCAAGCAGGGGTACGAGGTCCTGCATCTGCTCGAGGGCGACCTGTTCGAGATTCAAGAGGAAGTCGAGGAGCGGCGCCGCGAATGGATCATCGAGCGCGAGGTCGGCCCGGTCGAGAACCGCCCGCAGCGCATGCCGTGGTCGCGCCGCGGCGAGGACGATGAGCGTTTCCGCCGGTCGTTGTCGACGGCGCTGCTGATCGCGCTCGTCGCCGGCGTGGTGACGCCGCTGATCCCGCTTCCCACAGCCCGCGCCCGAAGAGATCCTCGAGCTGCCCGAGCGCGTCGTGCGATTCATCGAGCTCGGCCCCCGCCGGCCCTTGCCGCCTCCGCCGGCCGTCGAGGAAATCAAGCCGGAAGCGCCGAAGCCGACGCCCGATCCCGTGCTCGCGAGCGAGCCGACGCCCGAGGCGCCGCCCGTCGACGCGCCCGCGCCCGCGCCCGAGCCGGCGCCGCGGCAGCGCGCGGAAGCGGCCGGCATTCTCGCGTTCCGCGAAAGCTTGGCGACGATCGCCGAGCGCAGACCCGCCGCGCAGATCGGCTCGGCGGCTCGCGTCAGCAACGCCGGGGCCGGCGACAGCCGGCTGCCGGCGCGGTCGATGGTCACCTCGCTCGCGCCAGGCTCGAGCGGCGGCATCAATCTCGCGTCGCTGAGCCGCCAAGTCGGCGGCGACGGCGGCGGCGGAGGCAGTCTCGCGGGCGTCGAAGCCGGTCGCGTGGAAAGCACGATCGGCGGCGGGACGGGCCCGGGCGGCGCCGCCGGAACGGGTGATCGCACGTGGGCCGGCGGAGCGGCAGGCCGCACCGACGAAGAGATTCAGATCGTGTTCGATCGCTACAAGGCGTCGCTCTATCGGCTCTACAACCGCGAGCTGCGCAACGTTCCGACGCTGCGCGGCCAGATGGTGTTGCGCTTGACGATCGAGCCGAGCGGCGCGGTGTCGTTCCTCGAGCTCGTGTCGAGCGACATGGACGCGCCCGCTCTCGCCACGCAGGTGCTCGAGCGCGTGCGCACGTTCGACTTCGGCGCGAAGGATGTCGCGGCGATCACGATCGTGTATCCGATCGACTTTCTGCCAGCCGCGTGAGCACACGCGGAGCGGAGTGCATTACGAGCATCTAGAACAGGCTTCGTAACGATTCTGACAAAGGCAAAACCACCGAAAGGTGGCGACGCAAAGTCACCGGTCTACCGAGCGCCTTCTTCGACTAGCGAAGGGCGCTCCACGACAGCGGGACCGCCGGAAGAGCCCCTCGCGGGCATCCCTCGGTCCTTGCCGTGACTTCGATCGCACACGGTGGATTTAGAGGGAAACGCGAATGTCTTTCGGCCGCAAGATCGGCAGTGATTCACGCAGCAGCGGATGGCTCGCCATCGCGCTGCTCGTTGCCGTTTTTGCCATGCCACGCAGCGCGTCGGCGGCCGACATCACTTACTCGTCCGTTACCGGGGGTTGGCGCGATCCGGTGGACAACCTCCCCGGAAGCCAGCCCGGCGATCCCGTCATCACGAACGGCAACCCGACCTCGATCATCAGGTGGGGCGACACGATGGGCACGCCGCAGAGCGGCTACGACTTCACCGCGACGGTCCCGCCGCCTTTCACGTTGCCCGGGCCCATCCCTTTCTTCTCGCTCGGGACATTCACGCATCGGAATTTCGAGGTCGACGATCCATCGTTGACCTCGGTTCAGCTCGACGTCGTGCTCGCGATCAGCGTCGATGGCGTCCCACGCCCTCCACTGACCTTCACCTTCACGTTCAACCACGTGGAGACGCCGAACAACCTGATGCCGTGTCCTTATCCGACACCGCCCGGAGAAGGGTGCACGGACCGCGTGACGATCGTGGCATCGCCCACGCCCACGACCTTCAACGTCGGCGGCGTCGATTACACGTTGTCGATGAGCTTCCTCAACAACGGCAATCCGGTGTCCGAGTTCATCACGCGTGAAGGCGGGACGATCAACAGCTCGGGCCTCGTGGGCCAGTTCACGTTGCCGAATCTGCCGCCCGGCACGCCGGTGCTCACGATGGACAAATCGGGTCCGGCGACGATGAATCCGGCCGAGCCCGGCGACTTCGCGCTGAGCGTGCAAAACCTCGGCGTGGCCGACGCGTTCAACGTCACGTTGCTCGATCGGCTGCCCAACCTCCCGACGGGCGGCATGTGCGACGCCACGCCGCAAATCCTGAGCGCGCGCGTGTTCGCGGCGGACGGCGTGACGCCGATCATGGGCAAGGGGCCTCTCTCCCAAGGGACCGACTACACGCTCGCCTACAACGGCACGGCGTGCGAATTGACGTTCACGACGTTGAGCGCGGCCTCGGTGATCGGCGTGGGCGGCCAACGCCTGATCGTCACGTATCGCACGCAGCTCGATTCGCCGTTTCAGTACGGCGGCGCGCTCACGAACGTGGCCGGCGCGACGCAGTGGTACAACGGCCCGAGCTCGAACCCGACGCGCCTCGGCTACACGCGCACGCTGACCGACGGCACCGTCGGCACCGTCGACCACGAGGACGCGCACACCGTCGGCGTCGTGCCGCGCCTCTATGCCGACAAGGCGGCGGCGCTGCAAGTCGACGCCTCGTCGCCGGGTATCGTCGATGCGGGCGACGTGCTGCGCTACACGATCAGGATCTACAACAACGGCGCGCTGCCGATCACGCAGGCCGTGCTGCGCGACGCGGTGCCCGCGAACACGACCTACGTCGCCGACTCGATGACGCTGAACGGCCAGCCCGTGGGCCGGCCCGACGGCGGCGTGTCGCCGCTCGTCGCGGGCGTCGACGTGAGCTCGTCGAACTTGACGCCGCCGCTCCCCGGCGCCGGCGCAGGCACGCTGTCGCCGGGCCAGAACGCCGTCGTGCAATTCGATCTGCGCGTGAACGACGGCGTGCTGCCCGGCACGGTGATCGTGAACCAGGCCGCTCGTCGACACGGCGGAGCTGCCGAATCTCTTCACCGACGGCGACGGCAACCCCGCGACCGGGCCCGAGCCGACCGTCGTCGTCGTCGGCAACTTGCAGACGCTCAAGATCACGAAGAACGTTGCTGTCGTCGGCGGCGGGCCCGCGCTCGCGGGTGCGACGCTCGAGTACGTCGTGCAGGTGACGAACATCGGTACCCTGCCGGCGTACGCCGTCGTGATCCGCGACGACATCGCGGTGCCGATGCCCGGGTATCTCACGTTCGTGGATCAGTCGTGGTCGCTGAACGGCTCGACGACCGGGATCACCGTGGCGGGCTCGCTGCTGACCGCCGACTACTCGACGACCTACGGCGCCCTGCAGCCGGGCCGCACGATCCTGCTGCGCTTCCGCGCCGTGCTCGACGCGAACTTGGCCGTAGGCACGCGCGTCACGAACACCGGCACCGTCTACTGGAACAACCCCGCCCAACAAGCGAGCGCGAGCGTCTCGATCGACGTCGGCGGTATCCCGGGCACCGGGTTCGTCAACGGGCGCGTCTGGCACGACGCGGACTTCGATCGCGTGTTCGACGCGAACGAGATCGCGCTCGAGGGCTGGACGGTCGAGCTGTATCTCAACGACTCGCTCGCCTACACCGCGCGCACGTCGCCCGAAGGCGTCTACCGCTTGAGCGGCGTCGAGCCGAACTATGCGACGACCGACGTCTACGAGCTCAAGTTCCGTCGACCCGGCGCCGACTGAGACGACGGCGATGCTCGGCCGCGCGCATTCCGACTTCACGAACGATCTGCAGCGGATCACCGACATCGTCGTGCTGTCGGGCAGCAATCTGCAGAACTTGAATCTGCCGATCGACCCGAACGGCATCGTCTACGACGCCGTGTCGCGGGCACCGATCGCGGGGGCCACCGTGACGCTCGCCGCGGAGAGCGGCGCGGCGCTGCCGTCGGACTGCTTCTACGACGAGAACCAGCAGGGGCAGGTCACGCTCGCGGACGGCTACTACAAGTTCGATCTGAGCTTCGCCGATCCGGCCTGCCCGAGCGGCGGGAGCTTCCTGCTGCAGGCGACGCCGCCGTCCGCGGCGTACCTGCCGGGTGTGTCCGACATCATTCCGCCGCAGTCGGCCGCGGGAACGGCCGCGTTCGTCGTGCCGTCGTGTCCGGCCTCGATCGACGACGCCGTGCCGGCGACGGCGCAGCACTGCGAGGCGGCGCCCTCGGAGATCCAGCCGCCGGCGTCCGTCGCGGCGCGCACGAGCGGCACGAGCTACTACCTGCATTTGACGTTCGACTCGAGCCTCGTGCCGGGCTCGAGCCAGATCTTCAACAACCACATTCCGCTCGATCTCGACCTCGACGAGTCCGTCATCATCACGAAGACGACGCCGATGGTGAACGTCGCGCGCGGCCAGCTCGTGCCGTACGTGATCACGGTCGCGAACGGCGTCGCCGTGAACCTCAGCAACGTCACCGTCGTCGATCGCTTCCCGGCGGGCTTCCGCTACGTCGAAGGCTCGGCGCGCCTCGACGGCGAGCCGCGCGAGCCCGTCGTCGCGGGCCGCGAGCTCGCGTGGACGGGCCTCGACGTGACGCCCGACCGGCGCCACACGCTGATGCTGCTGCTGGCCGTCGGCTCCGGCGTCAGCGAAGGCGAGTTCGTCAACCGCGCGCAGGCGATGAGCGCGCTCACCGGCCGCACGTTGTCGGGCGAAGCGTCCGCGACCGTGCGCATCGTTCCGGACCCGGCCCTCGACTGCACGGACGTCATCGGCAAGGTCTTCGACGACGCGAACCGCAACGGCCTCCAGGACGAAGGCGAGCGCGGCATTCCCCAAGTCCGGGTCGCGACCGCGCGCGGGTTGCTCGCGACGACGGACCAATTCGGCCGCTTCCACATCACGTGCGCGCTCACGCCGCGCGAAGACCGCGGCAGCAACTTCGTGCTGAAGCTCGACGATCGCACGCTGCCGAGCGGCTACCGGGCGTCGACGCAGAACCTGCAAGTGCAGCGCGCGACGCGCGGTAAGGCGCTCGAGTTCAACTTCGGCGCCTCGATCCACCGCGTCATCGGCCTCGATCTCGCCGACGCCGTGTTCGAGCCCGGCAGCGACGGAGATTCGCCCGCTGTGGCGGCCGCGGCTCGATCTGCTCCTGACGGAGCTGCGCGCCTCGCCGGCCGTGCTGCGCCTGTCGTATCTCGCCGATCTCGAGGATCCGCAGCTCGTCGACGCGCGCGTGAAGGCGCTGCGCCGGCAGATCGAAGAGTCGTGGCAAGGCGCGGAGGGCGATCCGAGCTACGAGCTTGCGGTCGAGCCCGAAGTGTTCTGGCGCCGCGGCGCGCCGGTCGACGCACGCGAGCGGCGCAAGGGGGATCGCCAATGAAATCGTCGACGCCGAAAGGGTTGACGCCGCTACAGCGACGAGTCGCGCGCGCGCTGCTCGCGCTCGCGCTCAGCGCAGCGTGCGCCGCCGAGGCGCAGTTGTTTCGCGAGCCCGCGCGCGGCGAGGCCGTCGAGCGTCAACTGCCCGGCGAGATCAAACCCTCGCAGTGGGTGCACGATCCGACCGTCGTCAACACGCAAGCCGGCGATCGATTCGAGGCGCAAGAGGTCGCGGCCGAGAAGCCCGAGACGGTCAAGCTCACGAACCTCGTGCCGCCGATCCGCTTCGAAGTCGGCGTCGCCAAGATCCCGGACGCGACCGTGCTCGAGCTGCGCCGCATCCTCGACACGATGCGCGACCGGCGCAACGTGCGGCTGCACCTCGTCGGCCATGCCGACACGCAGCCGCTGTCGCCGGCGCTGGCGGCGGTGTTCGGCGACAACGAAGGCTTGTCGCGCGAGCGCGCCGGCGAGGTCGCCGAGCTCTTGAAGGCGACGCTCGGGCTGCCGCGCCGAAGCCATCTCGTATGAATGGGCGGGCGATCAGCAACCCGTCGCCTCGAACGAGACCGAGGCGGGCCGCGCGCAGAACCGGCGCGTCGAGGTCGAGGTCTGGTACGACGAGGTCAAGCAAGGCACGGCGGTCGACGAGGTGCTCGTCGAAGAGGAGTTCCGGCGCGTCAAGGTCTGCAGGATCGAAGAGGTCTGCCGGCTGCGCTACGTCGACGGCAACGAGCGGCGCACGCGCGTGCAGAACGTCGTCGCACCGCTGCGTTTCGGCGCCGAGGCCGTCGAGGTCACTCCGGCTTACGTCGAGCAGATCCGCGAAGCCGTCGCCAACTTGAGCGACCGGCACAACGTGCTCGTGAAGTTCGTCGGCTACACGGACGACGCGCCGCTGCCGGAACGCAACGAGCGCATCTACGGCGATCACGTGGGGCTCTCGCGCGCGCAGGCACGCCGCGTCGCGCTGGCGGTGCAGGAAGAGCTCCGCCTCGCGACGTCGGCCGTCGAGAGCGACGGCCGCGGCACGGCGCGGCCGCTCGGCTCGAATGCGACGGCGCAGGGCCGGGCGCTCAATCGGCGCGTGGAAGTCGAGTTCTGGTACGACGACCCGCTGCAGGATCTGCCCGACGAGCCGCAGCTCTGCCCGGCGCCGGGCACCGAGCTCGTCACGCGCGTCTACGATCCGCCGTCGGGTGCTCTGCCGGAGATCGCCATCGCGAACGGCTCGCCGAACGTGCCGGCCGGACTCACGGAGCAGCTGCGCCGCGGGCTCGCCGAGGTCGCCGACAAGACCAACGCGCGCGTGCGCTTCGTCGGCTATACGCGCAACGAGCGCCTCGAGCGGCGCACGACGCTGGTCTACGGCGACGACATCGGCCTCTCGGCCGCGCGCGCGCGGCGCGCGATGGAAGCGGTTGCGGCCGAAATGCAGCTCGCGCCGCAGCAAGTCGAGTTCGAGGGCCGCGGTTACGTGCAGTCCGACGACGTCGTCAACGCGGGCTTCATCCAAGGCGAGACGTCGCACGTCGTCGTGCAAATCGTCTACGACGAGATCGCGGAGCTCGACGACTACGACGGCGTCGAGATCACGCCGCTCAAGCGCGAGCTTGCGCCGAAGAACGCGTTCGGCCTGAACCTGATGCGCATCACCGTCGACGGCGAGCCGCTCGACGATCCGGGCCGAAGCTCGGCGGACATTCAGCGCTGCACCGACGTCGCGCTGCAGCAGGCCGACATCCAGTTCGGCTTCGACAGCCTCGAGGCCGATCGGCGGCTCGCGGTCGCGGCCGACCCTCCGACGGTCGCGTTCTACCGCAGCGGCGACGGCTGGGATGCGGAAGCCGTGCGTTTCACGATGTATGCGAACTACTCGCACTTCATCGAGCGCGCCGAGGTGCGCATCTTCGCGCCCGAGCAGTCGCTCGAGGCCGAGCCGCTCGCGGTCGTCGTGTTCGGTCCCGACGGCTCCGGCGAGTGGCTGCCCGAGCCTGAGACTCTCGCGACGCCGGCGCGCGAGCTCAGGTACGTGCTGCGCGCGTACGGCAGCGGCGGCACGTTCGACGAGACGGTGCCGCGGCCGCTGTGGATCGCCTATCGCGAGATCGGTGCCGTGGCCGAGCAACCGCCCGCCGAGCGGCGCCCACCGAGCTGCCCGCCGAGCCGCCGTCCGCCGACCAGCCGCCCGCCGACACGCCGGTCGAGCAGGACGACGCGTCCTTGCTAACGGAGATCACGACGGCCGGCGCGCCGTACGTGGAGCTACCCGAGCCTGTCGCCGCGGATGCGAATGCGGAGGCGACGGCGACGGCGGCGGAGGCAGATGCGGCCGCGGCGGAGGCGGATGCGGCTGCGGCTGCGGCTGAGGCGGCGGCGACGGTCGAGCCCGCGATGCAGGATCGCGCGCTGCGCGTCGCGTATGGCGAGAACGAGCTCGGGCTGCGCAACATTCCGCTCGCGAGCGGCTCCGTGACCGTGCGCGGCAGCGCGATCCCGCTGGGTCACACCGTCTACGTGGCGGGCCGCGCGGTGCCCGTCGCCGACGACGGCAGCTTCGTCGCGCAGGAGATCCTGCCGTCGGGCGTGCACACCGTCGAGGTGGCCGTGCTCGACGAGGAAGGCAACGGCGAGCTGTATCTGCGCGACATCGAGCTCGAGGACAAGGACTGGTTCTACGTCGGCATGGCCGATCTGACCCTGACGAGCAACGACTCGAACGGCCCGATCGAGCTGCTGCAAGGCGAGAACAGCCCGAACGACTTCGACTCCTCGGCCGACGCGCAGCTCGCGTTCTTCGTGAACGGCAAGTTCAACGACCGCTGGCGATTGACCGCGAGCGCCGACACGCGCGACGGGCCGCTCGAGGATTTCTTCAGCAACTTCCTCGATAAGTCGCCGGACTCGCTGTTCCGCCGCATCGATCCCGATTACCACTTCCCGACGTTCGGCGACGACGGCACGGTCGAGGAGATGGCGCCGACGCTCGGCAAGTTCTACGCGAAGGTCGGGCGCGACGAGAGCTACGGCGAGTGGGGCAACTTCCAGGTCGACTACATGAACAACGAGCTCGCGCAAGTCGACCGCGGGCTCTACGGCGCGAAGCTGCATTACGAGTCTGAGCGCGCGACGAGCTTCGGCGAGCGGCGCTTTGCGCGTCGACGGCTTCACGGCCGAGCCGGGCACGATCGCGAGCCGCGAGGAGTTTCGCGGCACGGGCGGCTCGCTGTACTTCCTGCAGCGTCAGGACCTCCTCGCCGGCTCCGAGCGTGTGCGCATCGAGTACCGCGATCGCGCGTCCGGGCTCGTCACGGCCACGCTCAGCCTCACGCCGGGTATCGACTACGACATCGATTACCTGCAGGGCCGCCTGCTGCTCACCGAGCCGCTCAACGCGACGCGCGAGGACGACCTGCTCGTGCGCGACGGCGCGATTCAAGGCGACGAGGCGTACCTCGTCGTGCGCTACGAGTACACGCCGGGCTTCGACGAGATCGACGCGTTGTCGACCGGCGCGCAAGGCCACTACTGGTTCGGCGAGCGCGTGAAGGTCGGCCTCACGGCGAACTCGAACGACGAGGGCGACGTCGATAGCGGCCTCGAGGCCGAGGACGTGACGGTGCGCATCAGCTCCGATTCGTGGTTCAAGCTGCAGGGCGCACAGACCGAAGGGCTCATCGGCAACGTCGTGCAATCCGGCGACGGCGGCTTCGGCTTCTCGGGGTACGACGATGCGTCGTTCGCCGGCGCCGAGGCCGGCGGTTATCGCGCCGACGTGAGCCTCGGGCTCGACGACTTCTTCGACCGCTCGCGCGGCCGGGTCACGCTCTACTCGCAGAGCTTGGACGGCGGCTACGCCGCGCCGGGCCTCCAGACGCTGACGGACACCGAGAACTACGGCGGCACGTTCCAGATGCCCATGACCGAGCGCCTATCGCTCCGCGCAAAATCGGACCACCGCGGCGCGGACCTCGGGCTCACGGCCAGCGCGAACGAGCTCAACGTCGCCTACGAGCTCACGGACCACTGGGGCGTGGCCACGGGCGTGCGCATGGACGAGCGCCGCGACGACTCCCCCATCGTGCCGCTGACGCAGGAGCAGGGCGCGCGCACCGACGCCGTCGTTCAAGTCGGCTACGACTCCAAGCGCCGCTGGAGCACGTACGGCTTCGTGCAAGACACGGTGTCGATCGACGGCGATCGCGAGGAGAACGGTCGCGTCGGCACGGGCGGCTCGTACCGAATCGCGGAGCGCGTGAAGATCGACGCCGAGGTCTCGAACGGCGACTTGGGCGCCGGCGGCAAGGTCCGCACGAATTATCTGCACAACGACCGCACGACGTTGTACTTGAACTACGCGCTCGAGAACGAGCGTACCGACAACGGTTTCCTCGGCACGCGCGGCAGCGAAGGCAACACCGTCGCCGGCGTCAAGACGCGGCTGTCCGACAGCACGAGCGTGTATCTCGAAGAGCGCTATCAGAGCAGCGCCGCCTTCTCGTCGGGTCTCACGCACTCGACGGGCATCAGCTTGGCGCCCACGGAGCGGCTCAATCTCGGAGCGAGCACCGACTTCGGCACGCTGCGCAACGCGGTGACGGGAGCGGAGACGCAGCGCCAGGCCGCCGGCTTCCGCGTCGGCTACGGGTTCAGCGCGCTGCAGCTCTCGAGCGGCGTCGAGTATCGCACCGACGAGACCGAGCAGCCCGATCTCACGTTCAACACGCGCGAGACGTGGCTCTTGCGGAACAACTTCAAGTGGCAGCTCTCCGACGCGGCGCGCCTCCTCGGCAAGCTCAACCATGCCGAGAGCGTGAGCTCGCTCGGCATGTTTTACGACGGCGGCTACACCGAGGCCGTGCTCGGCTACGCGTTCCGCCCCGTGCGCAACGACCGGTTGAACACGCTGATGAAGTACACGTACTTCTACAACGTGCCGACGACGGAGCAGCTCACGCAGCGGAGCATCGCGGCCGAGTTCGTCCAGAAGAGCTACGTCGGCGCGGTCGACATGACTTACGATCTCACGCCGGCTTGGTCGATCGGCGGCAAGTACGCGCACCGCCGCGGCGAGCTGAGCTTGAGCCGCGACAACCCCGAGTTCTTCGACAACACGGCCGACCTCTTCATCATTCGCACCGACTTCCGCTTCATAAAGAACTGGGAAGGGCTCGTCGAGGCGCGCGTGCTCGAGATGCCGGACCTTTCCGACAAGCGCAGCGGCGCGCTCGTCGTCGTATCGCGCTACTTGAACCCGCATTTCAAGATCGGTGTCGGCTACAACTTCACCGACTTCTCCGACGACCTCACGGACCTAAGCTTCGATCATCGCGGCACGTTCTTGAGCCTCACCGGCGCGATGTAACCGGCGCGCGCGCGTCGTCCAGACGCCGCGAGCCGCGCACGCACACAGGGTCCCGCAGCATTTGTAAAGCCGATTAACAAATCGCGGTAGAACGACAAGTAACCTAACGGTCTGGCGGCGGACCAGTGCACGCGAGCCACCGTTGTCCAACGCATCGGCACGCATCGGCACGCATCGGCACGGATTGGCACGCCCCGGCCCGCATCGGCGCCGGCCGCACGCTCGTCTGCTCGTTGCAAACCCGAGACACTGCGCGCACGCTGCCTCGTGCTTGGCGGCGGAGGCCTGGGGGCTGGCCACGCGCGCGTTGCCTTGGCCGACACGGGGGTGTTTCGGTGTCTGTCCTCGACGAGCTCAAACGGCGCAATGTCGGCCGCGTCGCGATCGCTTACGCGATCGTCGCCTGGGTGGTCGTGGAGGTCATGAGCGTGTTCGCCCCTGCGCTCAAAATGCCCGAGTGGGTCATGTCGTTCGTGGCAGTGGCCGCCCTCATCGGCTTTCCGATCGCGCTCGTGCTCTCGTGGGTCTACGAGCTCACGCCCGCGGGTCTGAAACGCACGGACGAAGTTCCGGCCGGCCAGAGCATCAGGCGCGTCACTGCGCAAAGGCTCAACTACCTCATCATCGGCGCGCTGGCCGTCGCGCTCGTGTTCGTCGTCGTCGACGCCTATGTGCTGCGCAAGGACGCCGTCACCATCGCACCGGCCGCCGCCGCGCCGGCGCCCACGGCCGCTCCGTCGTCCGCCGCCGGCGTCGCGACGCACGGCGCGCGCGAGGTCCTCGCGAACTCCGTGGCCGTGTTGCCGTTCGCGAACTTGAGCCCGAACGCCGACGACGCCTACTTCGCGCAGGGCATTCACGAGGAAGTGCTGAACCAGCTCGCGAAGATCGATGCGCTCAGCGTCATCGCGCGCACCTCGGTGCTGCGCTACGCCGACGGCAAGACGTCGCTTCCCGACATCGCGCGCGAGCTCAACGTTCAGGCCGTCATGGAAGGCAGCGTGCGCTACGCCGGCGACAGCGTGCGCATCACGGCGCAGCTCATCGATCCCAAAACCGGCACGCAGCTCTGGTCCGAGGCGTATCAGCGCAAGTTCGAAGACATCTTCACGATTCAAGCCGACATCGCGATGAACATCGCGAACGCATTGCGCGCCGAGTTCTCGCTCGAAGAGCAGCGGGAAATCGAGCGTCCGCTGACGACGTCGCCCGAAGCGTACGCGTTGTATTTGCGAACGCGTACGGTGGCGCTGACGCCCGACGCACTGCTGGCGTTGCTCGACCGCGCGATCGAGCTCGATCCGTCGTTCGCCGCCGCGTACGGCAGAAAAGCTCGGGCGTACTGCGTCGATGTTGGCGAATACCGCTCTCGCGAACGCCGTTCGAAGCGAGGATCGTGCCGACGTCGAGCAGCGGCTCCGCGAGAGCGCGCAACGCGCGCTCGCGCTCGATCCCGAGGAGCCTCTGGGGCGGGCCGCGCTCGTCTCGGTCGACATGCAACGCTGGCGTTGGTCAGTCATTCGCGTGCCGTCGGCGCAGGAGCTTCCCGTCTACCAGTCTGCAGCGGTCTGGGTTCACGCTTGGAAGGGGGACCTCGCGGCCATCTTGCCCGTGACCGAGCGGTCGGCGGAGATCGATCCCAACTCCTTGGTGCCGCACCTGAACCTGGGCGTTCTCTACGCCATTGCCGGCGACCGCGAAGCGTCGAATCGTGCGCTGCGCCGCGCGCTCGAGATCGCTCCGCGCTTCAGTCTGGCGCTCGCGCTCCTCGCGTATAACTCGGTCGCTGCGGGCAACACCGCGGCCGCGCTCGAACGAGTTCGCGCGGCTGCAAGAAATGCTCGGCGACAACCCTCCGATCGTGTTTCTACCGGAGATGGCCTACGCGTACCGACGGCTCGGCCGCCGCGACGAGGCCGAGCGGTTGTTCGCGCGCATCGAAGCGGCTGCCAAGGACCGCGACATCGGAACCGGCGGGTGGGCGCTCGCCTATCTCGCCATCGGCGACGAGAAGCGCGCGCTCGAGCAGCTCGAGGCGGCGGCGGTGAAGGTCCGCAACCACGAACCCGATGCGGGCTACTTGAGCCTCATGAACCTCAAGATGAACTTCCTCGACGACCCGCTCGTGACGACGCCGCGGTTTGCCGAAGTGCTCGCGCGCATCCGCGGCGACTGAATCGCGCGCCCGCGCGAACAAATCTTCAGACGCGGTCCGGACGACCTCCGGCTAGAGTGACCGCTCGTCAAGAACGTGGGAGGTTCTTTCATGCACGCCCGTTCCGTCCATCTCGGCGTCCTCAGCTCCCTGTTGTGGCTCTGGTCGCCCGAAGCGCCCGCGCAAAGCGGCGCTAGCTCCGAAGCTGAAGCCACGCGCCGTATCCGCGCCGCCATCGCGAGCGACATCCGCCCCGCGGCCGATACCGCCCGCGACACCAATCGCAAGCCGCTCGAGACGCTGTCGTTCTTCGGCCTGCGCGAGGACTTGACGGTGATCGAGCTCGTGCCGGCCGGCGGCTGGTTCACGAAGATCATCGCGCCCGTGGTGAAGGATCGCGGCAAGCTCTACGTCGCGCTCGGGCCGCTCGACGACGTGCGCGCGCTCAAAGCGCAGCATGCGCAGCTCGGCGCGATCGAGATCATCGAGTCCGGCCGAGACCTCACGTTCGGGCCCGCGCGAGACGGTGCCGCGGCTCCGCGCGACACGTCGCTCGGGGTGACGGGCGCCGATCTCGTCGTCACGTTCCGCAATCTGCACAACTACCGGCCCGAGATGCGCGCGCTCGTGAACAAGGCCGTGTTCGACGCGCTCAAGCCCGGCGGCGTTTACGGCGTGCTCGACCATACGCGCCGCCACATGGAGCCGGGGAGCCGCGAGAACGGCCGGCGCGTCGATCCGGTGCAGATGATCAAGGAGATCCAAGCCGCGGGCTTCGTGTTCGAGGATTACTCCACGATCCACTACAGCCCGGCCGATGCGCTCGCGCTCGAGGTCGGCAACCCCGACGTCGCGAATCAGACGGACCGCATCACGTTCCGGTTTCGCAAGCCGGAGTAGCGGCGGCCGACCCTCCTCGGGGCTCCCGCCCGCCGAGGTCTGCTCTTGTCACCGTCATGGTGAAGCTGGTGCGCTCGCGTAGAGGCGGGCGCCCGGCATCATTCTTGCACCACAGACATACGAGTGACACAACAGGAGCAGAAACATGAACAGACTCATTGTCATCGGATCGATGATCGTCTTCGGCGCCGGCGCCGCGGGCTGTAATCGGGCGGAACCCACTGCCACCGTGAACCGCGAAGTCTCGAAGGCGCAGGCGGATCGCAACGAGAAGGTCGCCGATGCCCGCCAAGAAGGCGCGCAGGCAATTCAGCGGCAAGAGCAGGACGTCACGGCGGAACGCCGCGATGTGAACGAAGCGGCTGCACAACGGAACTATGAAGTCGCGATAGCGAAAGCGGACGGCGATTACAAAGTCGCCACGGAAGCCTGCAACTCGTTGGCCGGCAGCACTCAGGCAGCCTGCAAAGATCAAGCTGAGGCGGTTCACAATGTCGACAAGGCCAAAGCGGAATTGCTGAAACCCAGGGGCTAGGCGCAGCAGATTCGCAAACTCTGGTCCTATTTCGAGAACCGCGCGAGCTCGACGACGTGATCGGCCACGCGCGCCGGCTCGTGCAGCGTCCAATGCGGCGCTGTTCGTCGCCGGCGCTGTCGAGCTCGTTTCGTTAGTGGATCAGCTCCTTCGGCACGATGCCGCCGTTGGCGGCTACGCGTTCGAGCACGGCCTTGTGCAACCACGTGTTCATTTTGGCCGAATCGCTCATGAGCTCTGGCGGGCAGTTGAGCTCCGTTGCGAGCTGCTTGCGCGTGTCGACGCTGCTGTCGATGTCGAGCAGCTTGAGCAGATCGACAATCGACGTGCGCCAATTGAGCTTTTGCGAGCTCGCCGCCGCGCGTTGCTCGAGTAGAGCGGAAACGTCCACCGGCGGCTTCGTCGAGCTCGGCGTGAGTGACGGCGTGGTCGGCGCGGGGCTCGCGCTCTGTGTCGCGGGGCCCGCGCTGGGTGTCGGGGAACCTGCGCTGAGTGTCGTGCTCTCGATCGTGCCGGTGGCGCGCGGGGGCGGCGCAGTCGACGCGGGCGGCTGTTGGCGTGTAGATGCCCCGCCGCCGACACCGAGCTTTTCAAGGATGTTGCCGAACAGGCTCATGGTCTTCTCCTTCGACGGGGCGATTGGCGCCGCGTCGCGATGCATCAAGTTGTTGGACTAAGCGACACGCCACGGAATAGCACCGCCGTGTCGCTATGGCCAGTGGCTTTGTCGCGCACCGCGGGGGCTGACTGCCCGAAAGTCGTTGACAGGCCGCCCACCGGCGCGTAGCGCGCCGCAAATCGACATCACCCTTGCGTCGCGACGCTGACCTCGGTCTTCACCGAATTCGCGATGAAGCAGCCTTCGTGAGCATCGTGGTGCATCTTCGCGAGTTCCTCGGACGAGACGGTCGCGCCCGGCGACCAGACGATTCTCGGCCGTAGTGTCACGCGCGTGATGGCGAGCTTGCCGTCGGCGTTCTTCTCGAGCACGCCGACTGCGTCGTCGGAATAGGTATCGAGCGAGAGCTTCCGCTTCGCGGCGATCGCGAGAAAGACGAGCATGTGACACGACGACAGTGCCGCGACGAGCGCATCCTCGGGATTCACGCGGTTCTCGTCGCCGCGGTACTCCTTCGCCGCCGACGCCGGCACTTTCGTGCCCTTGAACTGCCACTCGTGCGCGCGGTTGTACGTCATGTACGTGAAATCCGGGCTGCTGCGCTGCCACTCGATCCTCGCGTGATGCTCCGACATGTCCTTCTCCTTCGAAAACCTAGTCGCGTCTCGCGGCTGCGCGCGGCATCACGCGTCGTCCACGGTCACCACGACCTTCGCGGCCACGCCGCTGCGGTCGTAGCGCTCGACGTTGCAGAACACGCCGTCGATGCGCCCGTCTTTGTTCAAGTCGAGAAACCGATCGCTGTCGTTGAACACGGTGCGTTTCGCGACGTGCTCGCGGTACGGATCCCAGTTCTTGAACACTTCGGCGTTCACCTCGTCGTCGAAGAAGACCTGGCTCGCGATGCGCTCGCGCGCGTCGAGCAACACCTTGAAATGGACGTGCGGCGTGCGCCCGCCGTACCAGCTCGGGTAGATGGTCTTGAATCGCACCCAGCCGTCCGCGTCGGAGAGCTGCGTGCCGCGCAAGAACGTGGCGCCGACGGTGGGCTCGGTTGGAATGCCGCCGACAGCCGGCTGGTCGCGATAGCCCGAGTAGAGGCCGACGCCATCGGCTTGCCACAGATCGAGCCGCGCGCCGGGGAGCGGCGCGCAATCGCGCGCGCGCGTGATCTGGATCGCGATGTCGAGCGGTGCGCCGAGTCGCCCGCTCGTGACGTCGGACCGCACGAGCTTCGGATCGAAGTAGAACGGTCCCTCGCCGGCGTCTTCGGTCACGACGCAGGTCGCGGCTTGCGCGAACGCGTTCGGCAGCGCGAGCGTTGCGGCACAGGCCGAGAGGCTCGCGAGCGCGCGCCGCCGATCGAGGTCCGTTCGCGCCAAGCGTTCTATTCGCGTCGATCGAATCCAGAGTACGGGTCTCATCTGTAGCTCCTTTCGGCGTTCCCACGCCGCGCTTGCGCGGACGGCTGCCGCCTATTCCGCGATCAACCCCGTCGTCGAATACCGCACCGGGCACCCGAACGGATAGCTCCCGCGCCCGGCCGCCTCCGCGCAGAAGCGCTGCGCCGTCTCCACTTGCTTCTTCACGTCCGCGAGCTTCGCCTCGAGCGGCTGCGGCGTCCCGTGCACGGGCACCACGAGCTCGGGAGCGAGCCCGTAGAGCTCGGTGTTCGCTTTGAGCGCGCCGGCCCACCAGTTGAAGGTCCAGGTCTCGTCCGTGAAATCGCCCTCCATGATGATCTTCTCTTTCGGGAGGTAGGCGATCAACGCGTCCGACATGTGGAAGTCGCCGACGGCGTGATACACCTCGAGGCGGTGCTTCGCATCCTCCAGGACGAGCTTCTCGTCGACCGCCTCGAATTTCAGCGGCTGCGGATTGCGCGCGAGCGCGTCGGGGAACAGCACCGCGGGCCGCGACACCCATTCCGCGAAGAGCTGCTCGGTTCTGCGCTGCGCGATGATCGTGAGCCCGCGCGCGACCGCTGCGCGCAAGCCGCCCGCGTGATCGTCGTGGTGATGGCTCACGACGGTGGCGGTCACCTGCTTACCGCGCACGAGGCGATTGGCCGCGTCGATGCGCGCGAAGGTCTCCGCTTCGTTGCCGTACGGCTCGAACATCACGAGGTGGTCGGCGAATTCGACCACGGCGCCGCCGCTGCCGCCGTTCGCGATGCGCACGTCCCAGACTCCATCCGCGAGCTTGGTCGTGGTCACCGCGGGCGGCCCCGCATCGCCCCGGGTCGCCAAACCATTGGCGGCCGGGAAGGTCGGCAGCGCGCTCACGTTCAACTGGTATGAGTCGACCTGGAGCATGGCCGTGACTTGGTTGCGCCAGTCGATCCTGCTCATGATCCCCGTCGGCAGCCACACGCCGTCCACCGGCAAGTAGCCCGTGAAGTAGGCGGTGTTGGTGAGGTCGCCGAGCGTGCCGCTGGCGGTGGTCCAGCGCGTCCAATACGGCAGATGCGTGCGCGGGTCGAGCGCAATGCGCGCGGCGGTGCCGTCCGCGAGCCTGAACGCGACGACGACCATGCCGTCCTCGATCTCGACGGGGCCGAGCTGCGAAGACCTAAGCGCCGCGCGCAGCGCGGGCAGCGGATGATCGAGCAGCGTGACGCCGGTTTGCAGGCGCTCGCGCGGGTCCCACGACATGCCGAAGGGCGCGGCGAACGGGAACATGTTGCTCGCGCGCTCGCGAATGAGCGCGCGGTCCCCGGCGAGATCGAAGAAGCGCTCGCTCGTCGCGACGGCTTGCCACTTCGGCGGCGAGTTCGGGTCGGCGCTCGTGTTGCCGTTGAAGTTGTAGCGCTGGCCGAACCCCGTCATCACGAGGTTCGTGAGCTGCTCGATCCGCTCGCGGCCGCCCATCGCGGCCGCGGCCGCGTCGAGCAGCGCGCGCGCCTGCGGCGGCTCCTGGGCGTGCGCCGGCGCGCACGCGAGCACGATGGCGGCGAGACTCGCGAATAGGCTCGTTGGCTTCATTGGATACCCCCCGGTGTTCTTGTTCTCTGCGCACGAAGATTACTGCAGATCGCAAGGAGGCGTCAGTGCTCGCGCTGCGGCACGATTGAGCTTCGCGCCAAAGTCTGGGCCATAATTCGCGCATGAACACCCGCGCAGGCACCCCCGCACGACCCTCCGACCTCATCGACGTCGACGCGCTGCTCGAGGCCTATCGGCGCCGCAAGCCCGACGTCTCGATCCCGGAGCAACGCGTGGCCTTCGGCACGTCGGGGCACCGCGGCTCGAGCCTCGCCACGTCGTTCAACGAGGATCACATCGCCGCGATCACTCAAGCGATCGTCGAGTACCGCGCGGGGCAAGGTATCGCGGGACCGCTGTTCCTCGGCGCCGACACGCACGCGTTGAGCGCGCCCTCGATGCAGACGGCGCTCGAGGTGCTCGCGGGGAACGGCGTGCGCGTGCTCGTGGACTCGCACGGCGACTTCGTGCCGACGCCCGCGTTGTCGCTCGCGATCCTCACGCTACAACCGCGGCAAGCTGAACGGCATCGCGTGGCCGCGCGGCGACGTGGCGGACGGCATCGTGACGACGCCGAGCCACAACCCGCCGAGCGACGGCGGCTTCAAGTACAACCCGCCGCACGGCGGCCCCGCGGACTCCGCCGCGACGAGCTGGATCGCGAAGCGCGCGAACGAGCTGATCGCGGACGGCTTGCGCGACGTGCGCCGCAGCCCCGCGCCGAAAGACGCCGAGGCGGGCGCAGACACCTACGACTTCCGCGGCCGCTACGTCGCGGAGCTCGAGACCATCATCGACATTGCGGCGATCCGCAAGGCCGGTGTGCGGCTCGGCGCGGACCCGCTCGGCGGCGCGTCCGTGAACTACTGGGCCGCGATCCGCGACGCTTACGACCTCGACCTCACCGTCGTGAATCCGAACGTCGACCCGAAGTGGGCGTTCATGACGCTCGATTGGGACGGCAAGATCCGGATGGACCCGTCGAGCCCCTCCGCGATGGCGAGCGTGCTCGCGCGCCGCCACGACTTCGACCTGCTCACCGGCAACGACGCGGATGCGGACCGCCACGGCATCGTCACGCCCGATGCGGGTCTCATGAACCCGAACCACTATCTCGCGGTCGCCATTCGTTATCTCTATACGAACCGCCCTCGGTGGCCCGCGAGCGCGGCGATCGGCAAGACGCTCGTGTCGAGCTCGATGATCGATCGGGTCGGCGCGTCGCTCAGGCGAAGCGTGTGGGAAGTGCCGGTCGGGTTCAAATGGTTCGTGCCGGGGCTCGTCGACGGCTCGGTCGCGTTCGGCGGCGAAGAGAGCGCGGGCGCGTCGTTCCTGCGCCGCGACAACTCGGTGTGGACGACGGACAAGGACGGCATCCTGCTGTGTCTCCTGGCCGCCGAGATCCTCGCGGTCACGGGCAAGACGCCGTCGCAGCTTTATTCCGAGCTCACGGCCGAGCACGGGAGCCCGGCCTACGAGCGCGTCGATGCGGCGGCCACGCCGGCGCAGAAGGCCGCGCTCGGTAAGCTCGACGGCGCCGCGGTCACGGCCACCGAGCTCGCGGGAGAAACTATTACGGCGAAGCTGTCGCGCGCGCCGGGCAACGACGCGGCGATCGGCGGCGTGAAGGTCGCCACGGCGAACGCGTGGTTCGCGGCGCGGCCGAGCGGCACCGAGGACGTGTACAAGATCTACGCGGAGTCGTTCCTCGGCGTGGAGCACCTGCGTCGCGTGCAGCGCGACGCGAAGCGCATCGTCGACGCGGGCCTCGGGGCCGCCTGACCCGCCGGCGCTTTCAGCGCCGAAAAAGCTCATCCGGGCGTGTCGATTTCGCCTCGCGTCGTTCGACGTATGGATGTAGACAACAAAACGCCCGAGGAGGCAGCCATGCGATTCATCAGCATTTTCACTCACGAGCCCTCGAACCGCGCCCCGACCGAAGCCGAGATGGCCAAGATGGGCCAGCTCGTCCAGGACGCGATGAAGGAGGGCTGGCTCATCGCGACGGAGGGCGTGAGCTTCAAGCAGACGGGCGTGCGCGTGCACCGGAACACGGGCGGCAAGGTCACCGTCACGGACGGTCCGTTCGCCGAGGCCAAGGAAGTCATCGGCGGCTATGCGTTGCTCAAGGCCGAGTCCAAAGAGAAGGTGGTGGAGCTCACGCGGCGGTTTCTCGGCGTGGCGGGGCAGGGAACCTGCGAGATCTACCAACTGTACGAGCCGCCGGCCGGGGCCTGACCGCTGGCGCGGCACGTCACAACGGCATCGGACCACCGACCGGGGACCGCGCAGCGCGATCCCCGGTCGGGCCGATCCGGTCCCGTCGGCGGCCCCAAGCCGCTGCGTCGCCGCGCGCTAATGCTCGCCGTAGGCGAGCTGATCCATCATTTCCGCAAACCGGGTCCAATTGATCCGTTTGCTCTTGTGTCGGCTTCGGCCGTACCAGTACAAGGAGCCGCGACCGACTTCGAGCTCGCCGATCTTTTCTTCGTGCGCGTAGACTTGCAGATTCAGCGACGACCCGGCTTTCGCGAGGTCGACGTTCGACAACGCGGCTTTCACTGCGTGTTTCTTTTTCGCGCGCTTGGTTCGTTTGGTTGCCATAGCTGCCTTCCAAATGTCTGAACGCGCGGCCTTGGGTCGCTACTGTCGACGCCGCATCCTTTGCCAGTATTCTTCGAGTGTTCCCTCGATCTCGAGGCCGCGGAAGAAGGGATACGGATCGCAATCGTACTCGAGGATCACCGTCTCCGGCGTCTTGCGCCACGAGCGATGGCGTATCACGGGCCGCTGGTAGTTCTCCGGGTCGTAGAGCGTGAGCTCGCTGCGCAGCGCCTGGCCGTCCGCGGAGAGCGACATGCGCTCGACCACGCGCGCGTTCTCGGAGAGCGGCTGGCCCGCGAGATCGACGTAGCCCGGCGTGAGCATTTTGGTTTCGACGACGAGCGTCGAGCCTTCCCAGCGGCCGAGCGAGTAACCCATCGCACGATGCGGCAGCTTCTCGGGGTAGCCGCGGCCGTCCAAGAAGATGCGCCGAACCTCGTGGAAGCTCTCGTAGAGGATCGTCACTTGCGCGTCGTTCTGCACGATCTCGAGCGGGTAGGGCCAACCCGAGACGCGCACGACGCCCGGCGAAACGCAGCGCAGTGCCGGGTCGTCGAGATAGTGGTAACCGTCGACGGCCTTTTGCGCCGCCGGCGTGTAGTCGAGCGTCACGCGCGCGAGGCCGGACGACGTGCGCGACCACACGCCCGATGAAGTCGACCGGCTTCGGCGGCGCGGGCGCAGGTACCACGTGGCGTTCCGCGTGCCACGTCCCTTGCGGCGCATTGAGCGGCGGCGTGAGCGCGCCCTTTAGCTCGGCGCCTTCCGCTCGCCCCTCGAGCTTGTAGCTGAGCAGCTGGCCGCCGCCGTCGCGGGTGTCGAACTCGAGCGCGATGTTGCCGTCCGCGAGCTCGAGCGAGGCCGGGCCGCCGTCGACGAACGCCGCGAGGCCGCCGTCGGTCGCTTCGATCGTCAAGATGCCGGTGTGCACCGCGCGCCGCTCGTTGAGCGTGAGGAACCAGTCGCCGACGAGCTTCGACGGCTGAGCGAGCGCGACGGGCACGAACAGCGTCGCGGCTAGCGCGGCGAGAGCGCCTAGCATGGGGCGTGAGAGCGAAGCGCCGCTCACTGCGGCGGTTCCTCGCCGGACGGCCGGATCACTTCGCCCGACGCCCTGCGGACCTCGCGAATCCAGATCTTGTGCGTCTTTTCGCGGCCGAGGTTGCCTTCGATGGTGAGCTGCTCGCCGACGCGGATCGTGTCCTTGCTCCAGCCGAGGTTCGCGAGCGCGTTCGGGCTCCTCGTCTGCGCGTCCCAGAGGATCTCTTTGCCGCTCTCGTCCTTGGTGGCGATGATGTAGTGCGCGTGCGGGTTCACGAACAGCGCTTCGATCACCTCGCCCGTGATCGTGCCGCTTTCGTCGTAGCTGAACTCGGCCGCGAACGAATGGTGTGCGCTTGCGTGCGAGCCGCTCAGTGCCGCGAACGCGAGCACGGCGAAACTCCCTCGGATGCTCATGACTCCCCCCGGCGTGTGCGAGAGCCCGTAGCCTAGCAAATGTCGAACGCATCGCGGGAATCGCGAGCCGGCCGGCTCGCTCGTGCGGATCTCGAGACGATCGGTCTTAGACGGCAGACTCGCGGGGCGAATCGGGTACGGCCGAGATCCGCGAGGCTCGCCGTGCATCGGAAGAGGCCGCGGTTTGGCGCGTCGCGAACCTCGACTCGGTCGCCCAGCGCGAGATGATCTCCGTCAAGGCTTCCGTGGCCCAGTCGTCGAGAGACAGCACGTGAGCGTCCGTCGACAACACTTCGACCGCTACTCCCGGCACATCCCGAAGCTTCTCGAACGACTTACCGTACTGTGCACGAAAATAGCCGAGACCTTCGTCGGCCTGCGAGAAGCCGAGCAGGATACGCACGCCTCGTTCCGCGAGCGTCGCGAAGCCGCTCGGGAATCCTGTCCGGCAGCGTTAGATCTTTGTTGAGGCTCGTCGTCGCGATCAGGTCTTTCTCGTCGGCCCGGAACACTCGGCCCAGCACCAGCGTCTTGAGCCTGCGGACGGCAGCGAGATGGGCGGCGAGATGGAACTTCCCCGTGAGGAGCTTTCGCCACGACTCCTTGCTCAGCAGTCTGCGCTTGTAGAAAGCGCTCACGGTCAGCACGTCGCTGACGTGGGCGTTCGTCAGGATCAAGCCGCTGACGCGCGGGTCCTGCAAAGCGGTGTGGAAACAGATGCTGGCCCTACCGCAGTTGCCGAAAAGAACGAAGTTTTCGACACCGCGCTTCTCGCCAAGCACCTCGATCGCGGCCTTGCAATAGCGCACACCCTCCGTGTCGAGGCGCTCGAACGCTCGCTCCTTTTGCCGGACTTGCAGCGCGACGATACCGAGACGCGCGAGCGCTCTCGCGACACGAATCTCCGCGACGCCCATTCCCCAAATGACCGCTCCGATCTTGGACGGCGCCGTTCGCAGGATCGGTGATCGTCGCGACGAGGCAGTCGTCTGGACCAAACCGAAAAGTCTTGGGAGATCGTGCGGCGGACACTTCAAACGTCCGCCCTGGACATACGGATGCGGTTGGCCACGACTTCCGCGAGGACCCGCAGATTCTGGAATGCGCTCGTTCGCAGGTCGGAATCGTGGAACTCGAAACCGAATTCGGCCTCGATGGCCCCGATCAGCTCCACCATGGCGACGGAATCGAGCCCTAGGTCGTCTTCGAGCGACGCAAGCTCGTCGATCTCGTCGACGGGCTTGTTGACGTTCAATTGGTTGACCAGAATGTCGGCGAGCGCGGCGAGCACCGCATCGACGTCAACGACATTCCTGGACGACATCTCCTGCGCGCTCATCTTTGGCTCCTTCGCCGATCTGCGGGAGCGCCGCCGAACGCCGCCCGCGCTGCGAGAGATGCCCGGTCGATCTTGCCGCTCTGGAGCTTCGGGAGCTCACTCACGATGCGGACTCGCTCCGGCACCGCGAAAGCGGGCGCCCGCTTTGCGTATTCGGCGCGAAGCTGCTCCTCGGTTTGCTCGGCGCCCCGACGAATCACGCAAAATGCCACGAGCAGCCGCCCGCGAATGCTGTCCGGGCCGGCGGCCACGGCGACCTCGTTCACTCCGTCGATTTCGCGGAACCGGGCCTCGACGTCCGCGAACGTGAGGAGCAGGCCGTTGCGATTCACGCTGAGATCGGACCGGCCGAGCACCTCGAGAGTCCCGTTCGGGCCGGATTTCGCGAGATCCCCGGAGCAATACCAGTCGCCGTCGAAGGCTCCCGTGGGCCGCAGACGCTCGCCGTTCAAATCGACGTAGCCCTCGAAGCCGAAGTCATGCTTGATCTGCAAGGCCCCTACGAAGCTGTCGGCAGGTACGGCGGCGTCTTGGACGATTCGGAAGCTCACGCCGGGCAGCGGCCGGCCCACGGTGGCGAATCGCAGCTCGGACGACATGCCGAGATCGCCCGAAAAGATGAAGCCCATCTCGGTGCTGCCGTAGGCATTGATCAGCGGCCCGTGCAGCTCCTCGGAGCGAAAGAACGTCGATCGGCCGATCCGGTCACCGCCCGTCACCATGAACTCGTATGGCCTGCGCGATCGCCTGCCGCGGACCAAGATCTCGGCGAACGACGGCGTCACGAACGCCACATTGGGATCGAACGCTTGCTCGCGCTCGAAGAAGCGCAGGAGGTTCGCACGGTCCTGCACGTCGATCGACGCGCCGGCGAGGAAGCTCCCGAGAAACGCGGGGCCGAGACCGAACGAATGAAAAATCGGCGTCGGCAGAGCCACTCTGTGCGCCGGATTGAATCGCAATCGCTCGAGCGCGTGCTGAACGTTGCGCAAGAAGCGCTCGTGCGACAACGCGGCGAGCTTCGGCGCTCCGAGGCTGCCGGAAGTGCGCAGGTAAATCCGCTCGGAGCAGAGCTTGCTCGCGACTGCCGCGTCGTAATCGGCATTGCGGCGCACGTCGAGGTAGGTCGCGGGCGCGCCGAGCTCGCAGCCGGCCCTCGCTCCGATGCGGACCGAAACGATCGAGCGTGAAAATCGCGGCCCGCGGAACTCGGTGCCTACGGCGCGTGCCCCGCGTCCTTCGACCGGCGTCAACATCGCGCTGCGGCCGCTCGCCAACACGGCGAGCACCGTCAGAGCCGCCGGCACGGAGTTCACGAGCTCCAGAGTGACGCACTCGTCCGGGAGGACGCCGCACTCCGCGAGGTAGCCGTCGATCGCTGCCAAGTAATCCGGGATGTCCGGATAGCGGCAGCGATGCTGAGCGTCGACGAGGACGCTGCCACGGTTCGCCGCGGAGGCCGCTGCGTCCCTCAATGGTCCTCGAAACACGAACTGATTCGGAACCTGGACGGATGACTGCATGGGAATGCCGTTATCGACGGGTGAGGTCGCTGCTTTTCGAAAAAAAAGCATGAACTCCCGCGCGCCGTTTTGCCGCGAAGCGCAGCACACCGGGCGAGAATTTCGCCCCGCCGCGTTACGTCAAAACGGCCCGGAAACCGGCGCCGGGTCACGTCTCGGCAGCTCCGGGAACACGTTGACGCTTTGGCGCCGCCTACGAAACAATCGCGCGCAGTCGCGCCGCCACATCTCGACGACCGAGGACACCATGAACCGAATCCGCGTCGGCCTCGCTCTGTCGCCCATCGCCATCGCAGCCATCGCCATGGCCGCGCCGCGCGCCGCAGGCGCCCATCATTCGACCGCGATGTTCGAGCCCGAACGGCGCGTCACGTTGAACGGCACGATCAAGGACTTCCAGTGGACCAATCCGCACGCGTGGATTCAGGTCGCCGTGCCGGGAGCCGACGGCAAGCCGGCCGACTGGAGCTTTGAGTGCGGCAGCCCGAACACGCTCTCTCGCCAAGGCTGGAAGCCGTCGCTGCTCAAAGCCGGCGACACGGTCACCATCGTCGCAAACCCGATGAAGGACGGCACGCCGGCCGGCCTCCTGTACACGGTGACGCTCGCGGACGGACGCGTGCTCGGCCCCGGCGCTCCCCCGCCGGCGCCGCCAACACCCGCGACGCCGCCACCCGCGCCGCCGACGTCCGCGAGATGAGCGGCATGCGGGACCGGGGGGCGCATCCGATCGCTCGGTCGCGCGGAATCGCGGTCGCGCTCTGTAGCGCGCTCGCGGTGAGGGTCGCGGTCGCCGCGTCGGTCGCGGGTTGCGGCTTCGCCGCGTCAGCGCAGTCGCTGCCGAACGCCGCCGACGCTGCCGGACTGGAGCGGCGCGTGGACTCGCTCGACGGGCGCCTTCTACGAGTCCACGCCCGGGCAAGCGCTCGAACCGCCGCCGGCCGCGGACTCGCCGCGCCGTAAACCGCCCTACACCCCGAAGTTCGACGCGATCTACCGCGAGAATCTCGCGCGCATCGCCGCGGACCGTTTTCCGGATCCGATCTCGTTCTGCGGCACGCCGGCCGGTTGGCCGAGAATGCTCGCGCTGCCCGACGCGTACGAGTTCGTGATCCGCCCCGAGCAGACGTGGCTGCTAGCGGAGAACGGGCCAAATCTGGTTCGTGTGTACACCGACGGCCGCGCGCACCCCGCGCCGGAGGACATGTGGGCCACCTACACCGGCAATAACGTCGGCCACTGGGAACAGGACGAGCTCGTCTTTCACTCGATCGGTCTCAAGGGCGTGGGCTCGACGATCCTCGCTCGCACCGGTTTGGTGATGAGCGACAAGCTCGAGACGACGACGCGCATCCGCCTGATCGCGCCGGATCGATTGCTCGTGTCCGTCGTGCTCGTGGACTCCGAGGCGCTCACGCGCCCGTGGCCCGTCGCGTTCACGTACACACGGCTGCCGCCGGGCAGCACCGTGTACGACTACGCGTGCGCCGAGAACAATCGCAACCCCGTCACGAGCGACGGGCGCACGTTGACGCTCGATCCGAGCGGTCAGGTGATCGACAAGTTGAAGTGACATCGCTGCCACGGCGCTCACGCGCGCGATAAAACTTAACGTACGCTCCAAACCGGCCAGCCTGCGGACCCATAAGCCTTGCGGGCTGGGGGCTCCGCCCCTACCAGGCTGGGGCGCTTGCCGGACCGGCGTAGGCCCGGGGCCGCCCGAACTCTCGACAAGACTCCGGCGCCCCCGGACAATCCGCAATTGCCCTCGCGGCGTGTGCGCCCTATATAAGGAGTCACCCCGCCGCCATTGGCCGATGCGGAGCCTCGATCAGGAACAGCGATCTCGATGAAGCACAAGCTCGCCATTTCCGTAACGCTCCTCGGCGCGGCCGCAGCCGCCGGTGTCGCCGTGCTCCTGTGGCCGCAGTCGCACCACTCCAACGCGGAGCAGTGGGCCGTCGTGAAGAAGTACTGCTTCGACTGCCACAACCGCGACGACATGGCCGGCGACCGCGCGTTCGACAAGATGTCTCCCGACCGCATCGCGGCCGACGCCGAAGACGTGGGAGCAAGCGATCCGCAAGCTGCGCGGCGGCCTCATGCCGCCTGCCGGCGGCCCGCGCCCGGATGCCGAGACCGCTGCGACAGTCTCGTCGCATGGCTCGAGACCGAGATCGATGCGGCCGCGGCCGACGCGACCGGCGCCCGGCCGCGTCTCGCTGCACCGCCTGAACCGCCGCGAGTACGCGCACGCGATCCGCGATCTGCTCGCGCTCGACGTCGATGCGGCCGCACTGCTGCCGCAGGACAACGTCGCGGGTCACTTCGACAACAACGCCGACGCGCTCCAGGTGTCGCCCGCGTTCGTGAACCAGTACATCGACGCCGCGCGCGCGATCGCGCAGCAGGCCGTCGGCGACCTCGAAGGCGCTGCCGATCGCGACCACCTACGGCGACCCCGCGAACATGGTGATCTCGCTGCCGCCCGACGGCGCGCCCGGCACGGGCCGCCAGCAGCATCACCTGCCGGGCATGCCGTTCGGCACGCGCGGCGGCTTCGTCATCGATGCACGATTTCCCGGCGGACGGCGAGTACGAGCTCACGATCGGCGACATGGCGCTCGCGCGCGAAGTGCCGCGCATGGAGTTCGAGAACACGGTCGTCGTGCTGCTCGACGGCGAGGAGTTCTATCGCACGAACATCGGCGGCGAGAACGGACCACAAGGCGATCGATCAGACGCTCGATCCGGCCGTCGAGGAGATCAACGGCCGGCTGCGCAAGATCCGCTTCAACGCGACGGCCGGTCAGCACCAGCTCGCCGTCACGTTCGTGCACCGCAGCTTCGCCGAGAGCGACGAGCGCACGCGCACGATCGCGCTCGAGGGCGGCCAGGAGCGCATCCAGGCCGCGCACGCGCTGCGAGATCCGCGGGCCGTTGGAGGTCACCGGCATCGGCGATTCGCAGAGCCGGCAGAAGATCTTCATCTGTCAGCCGACCGAAGGCTCCGCGAGCGAACGTGCGCGACGCGAGATCGTCACGAACCTCGCGGAGCGCGCGTTTCGCCGCCCGGTGAACGACGCCGATCTCGACGGCCTGATGGCGTTCTACGACGCGGGCTACCAGCGACGGCGGCTTCGAAACCGGCGTCCGCGACGCGCTGTCCGCGGTCCTCGCGAGCCCGCACTTCATCTATCGCGCGGAGTCGCGGCGAAGGCGCGGGCGCGGTCACGCTGAACGACCTCGAGCTCGCGTCGCGGCTGTCCTTCTTCCTGTGGAGCAGCGTGCCGGACGACGAGCTGCTCGAGCTCGCGGAGGCGCAGCGCTTGAGCAAGCCGCGCGTGCTGGCCGCGCAGGTCAAGCGGATGCTGGCGGACGACCGCGCGAAGTCGCTCGTCGACGATTTCGCGTTCCAGTGGCTCGACCTCGCGAAGCTCGACACGATCGTCCCGGACCGCGGCCAGTTCCCGCAGGCGAGCGGCTTGCTCGATCCGCGCGACCTGATGAAGGAGGAGCTCGATCTCTTCGTCGACAGCGTGCTGCGCAGCGATCAGAGCGTGATGGAGCTGCTCGACCGCGGACTACACGTTCTTGAACGAGCGCCTCGCGATGCTCTACGGCATCGAGACCGTCAAAGGGCGCGCGCTTCCGCCAGGTGACGCTGCCCGACGACTCGCGCTACGGCTTGCTCGGCAAGGGCGCGATCCTGATGCTGACGGCGTATCCGAACCGCACGTCGCCCGTGCTGCGCGGCGCGTGGATGCTGGAACGCTTATTGGGCGCGCCGCCTCCGGCGCCGCCGCCGCTCGTGCCGACGCTCGCCGAGAACAAGCGCGGCGAGGCGCCGAAGACGCTGCGCGCGCGGCTCGAGCAGCACCGCGAGAATCCGACCTGCTTCACGTGCCACGGCGTCATGGATCCGCTCGGCTTCGCGCTCGAGAACTTCAGCGCGGTGGGCCAGTTCCGCGCGGCACGATCCCGACACGCTCACGCCGATCGACGCGAGCGGCGTGCTGCCCGACGGCACGTCGATCAACGGGCCCGGCGACCTGCGCCGCGCGCTCGCGAGCGCACCCGGAGCAGTTCGTGCGAGGCGCTCACCGAGAACCTGATGACGTTCGCGCTCGGCCGCAGCCTCGACTATCGCGACATGCCGACGGTGCGCGCGATCGTGCGTGACGCCGCGAAGGACGACTACCGGTTCGAGTCGCTCGTGCTCGGCATCGTCTCGAGCGACGCAGTTCCGCAAGCGCGAACCCGCGAACGAGGGCTTGACGCAGGCGTCCGCGGGTCTCAAGCAGGCGTCCTTGCAGTAAGCTTTAGGGTAGAGCGGGCCGGTAGAACTAAGGCCGGCAGTAGAGTCAGACTTAGAGCAAGGATTTAGAGGTTCATAGCCATGTTCCTGACCCGCAAACATCTGTCGCGACGCACGGTGCTGAAGGGCGCCGGCGCGACGATCGCGCTGCCGCTGCTCGACGCGATGATCCCGGCCGGCACGGCCCTCGCGCAGACGGCCGCGGCGCCGGCCGCGCGGCTCGGCTTCATCTACTTCCCGCACGGCGCGCTGCAGGACGAGTGGCAGCCGAAGACGATGGGCCGCAACCCCGATTTCCCGTTCATCCTTCGAGCCGCTCGAGCCGCTGCGCGACTACGTGACCGTGGTCAGCGGTCTGCGCAACAAGGCGGGCGAGGGCGGCGTGCCGCACGGCAACGTCGAGGAGACCTGGCTCAACGGCGTGCATCCGCGCACGCGAAACGCGGAGACCGGCGTCGGCGTCACGGCCGATCAGCTCGCGGCGCGCTATCTCACCAACGACGTGACGATGCCGTCGATGGAGATCTGCGGCGAGCCGGGCGGCAAGATCTCGTTCCGCACGCCGGATCAACCGCTGCCGATGGAAGGCAATCCGCGCAAGGTGTTCGTCTCGATGTTCGGTCAGGGCCAGACGCAGCGAGGAACGGCAGGCGAACATCGGCACGACGACGAGCCTGCTCGACTACGTGCGCGAGTCGACCGCGAGCTTGAACCGCAAGCTCGACGCGGCGACCGCGCGAAGGTCGCGAGCTACCTCGATTCGGTCCGCGAGGTCGAGCAACGCGTGCAGAAGCTCAAGGCGAGCGATCAATCGCTCACCGATCTTCCCGATGCGCCGATCGGCGCGCCGGACGACTTCGGCGAGCTGCTCGACGTGCAGTTCGAGCTGTTCGCGCTCGCGTGGGCAGACGAACCGCACGAACGTCGTGACGATGAAGATGGTCGAGGAAGCCAGCATGCGGACCTATCCGCACCTCGACGTCCACGAGGCGTTCCACCCGACGTCGCACTGGGGCGGGTTCCCGGAGCGCATCGCGAACCTGCGCAAGATCCAGAACTGGCACACGGAGGTGTTCGCGAAGTTCGCGCAGCGCCTCGCGAATACGCCGGACGGCGACGGCTCGCTGCTCGACCACTCGATCATCCTGTTCGGCAGCAACATGGCGAACAGCGACGCGCACAACAACGATCCGCTGCCGCAGGCTCTGATCGGCCGAGGCGGCGGCCTCAAGGGCAACCAGCACCTGCACTACAAGCAGGACACGCCGCACGCGAACATCCTCGTCACGATGCTCGAGCGCGCCGGCGTGCCGGCGAACGAGATCGAGAAGTTCGGCGACAGCACCGGGACCGCTGTCCGAAGTCTGATGACGTCCCGTCGCTCGAACAGGCTGGGTTGATCTGATCATGCTCGCGAGAACGCTCGGGTTGGTCGCGGTGATCGCGTTGTCGGCGCTACTGATCTTCAGCGCGCGCAGCGGCGTGCAACGGCGCCGACGCCGACGGCGTCAACCGCCAGAATGCCGACGGCAGCACGCCGCTCCAGTGGGCGGTGTACGACGGCGACGTCGCGGAGGTTCGGCGCCTCATCGACGCGGGCGCCGACGTGTCGCTCGCGAACAAGTACGGCGCGACGCCGATGAGCCTCGCGGCCGAAGTCGCGGACAGCGAAGTCATCCAGCTGCTGCTCGAGGCCGGCGCGGACGCCGACTCGCCGAACGCGGACGGCATGACGGCGTTGATGCTCGTCGCGCGCACCGGCAACGTCGAGGCCGCGAAGGCTGCTGCTCGAGCACGGCGCGACCGTCGACGCGCGCGAGAGCTTCGGCGGGCAGACGGCGCTGATGTGGGCGTCCGCGCGCCGTCATCCCGAGATGATCGAGCTCCTGATCGCGCACGGCGCGGCCGTCGACGCGCGCTCGGCCGTCCGCGACTATCAACGTCACATCCAGGCCGAGGGCCGGCCGAAGAGCCTCGACAGCGGCGGCTTCACGCCGCTGCTGTACGCCGCGCGCGAGAACTGCATCGCCTGCGTCGACGCTGCTGCTGAAGAGCGGCGCCGACATCGACCTGCCGGATCCCGACGGCGTCTCGCCGCTGAACTTGCGCGATCATGAACGCGAATTGGGACCTCGCGAAGCGGCTCATCGACGCCGGCGCCGACGTCGATCAGTGGGACATCTACGGCGAAGCGCCGCTCTTTACCGCCGTCGGGCTCGCATTCGAAAACCGACGGCGGACACGCGTCGATCGATCCGCTGAACGAGACCAAAGGCATCGACGTCGTCCGCACGCTGCTCGAGCACGGCGCCAACCCGAACATGCAGCTCTTCTTCCGCCCGGCGAACGTGCGCGGCGCCACGAACACGCGCGGCTCGACGCCGCTGATCCGTGCGGCGAACAACGGCGATCTCGAGGTCGTGAAGCTGCTGCTCGAGCACGGCGCCGACGCGACGGTCTACATGGCCGACCGCCAAACACCGATCCACGCGGTGCTCGCGGGCCGTGTTCCCGAGAAAGACGCGCTCGAGCTGATCCGCGTTTTGCACGAGGCCGGCACGGACGTGAACAGCGTCGCGCTCGGTCAACCACATCGAAGAGGTGCGCGGCGGCTCCGCGCTGCACTTCGCGGTGCGCAAGCGCTACAAGGAAGTCATCAAAGAGCTCGCGTCGTACGGCATCGACATGAACCTGAAGGACCAGGACGGCCTCACGGCGCTCGACTACACGCAGTCGCGCGGCTTCATGCCGTTCATGGCGCTGCAAACGCCGCTCTTCAAAGACGAAGCGGCGCTGCTGCGCGAGCTCGGCGCGACCGTGCTGATGAAACAAGATCCCGACTGGCCCGTGCTCGGTCCGCCGCAGGGCCTGTGGGTGGACATCTGGCCGCTCGGTGAGCCGGTCGCTCACGAGCCGGTCTACAGGCACTCCACCGGACAATAACCATCGATTCCCACAGCGGCGCTTGCCGCGCGCAGGCGCTGTTTCCCATCGAAAACCCAAGGACTCCTGAATGACGAAGAAACGGTTCGACGTGACCGCGATCGGTAATGCCATCGTGGATGTACTCGCCAAGGCGGACGACGCGCTGCTCGAGAAGCACAAGCTGTCGAAGGGCGCGATGTCGCTGATCGACGCGGCGGCGGCGGAGCGTCTCTACGGGATCATGGGCCCGGGCGTCGAGGCCTCGGGCGGCTCGGCGGCCAACACCATGGCCGGCATCGCGGCGCTCGGCGGCCGCGCGGCCTACATCGGCAAGGTGGCCGACGACCAACTCGGCGGCGTCTTCACGCATGACATTCGCGCGATCGGCGTGACCTACGACACGCCGCCGCTGAAGAAGGGGCTGTCGACGGCGCGCTGTCTGATCTTCGTGACGCCCGACGCCCAGCGCACCATGCAGACCTTCCTCGGCGCGACTTCGCAGCTCGGGCCCGAGGACGTGAACATGGACTACATCAAAGCGTCCAAGGTCGTGTACCTCGAGGGCTATTTGTGGGATCAGCCGCGCGCCAAGAAGGCGATGCGCGACGCCGCCATCAAGGCCCACGAGGCGGGCGTGAAGGTGTCGCTGACGCTCTCCGACGCGTTCTGCGTCGCCCGCTTCCGCGACGAATTCCTCGAGCTCGCCGAGCAGCACGTCGACATCCTGTTCGCCAACGAAAGCGAGATCCTGTCGCTCTATCAGGTGAAGACGTTCGACGAGGCCCTCCAGCAGGTCCGAGGGCACTGCGAGATCGCCGCGCTCACGCGCAGCGAGAAAGGCTCGGTCGTCGTCAGCGGCAAAGACGTGCACGTGATCGACGCGGTGAAGGGCGTCAAGGTCGTGGACACCACGGGCGCCGGCGATGCCTATGCCGCCGGATTCCTCTACGGCTACACCCAGGGGCGCGATCTCGCGACCTGCGGACGGCTCGGGGGCGTGTTGGCGGCCGAGGTCATTAGCCATTACGGAGCGCGGCCCGAGGCCGACGTGAAGGCCCTCGCCGCGAAAGTGCTGGCGTGACGCGGGCGCGTCTCGCGGCGCGGTAGTCGCACCTTCATGCGGTTTAGACCTGCGAGCGACCTTCGGGTGAGCCGGCGGCGCGTGCTGCGGGCCGGCGTCGCGTCGCTCGGCAGCGCGCTGTTTCCGCTGCTCGCTGCTCGCGCGCAGGACGCAGCGGCTCGCTCGCCGAGCGCTGCGGCCGAGGTCGTTGCGACGAGCCTCGGCGGCGGGCTCGCGCTGCTCCAAGTCGCGGGCGTCAACGTGCTCGCGCTGCACGGCGACGATGGCGCGCTGATGGTCGATGGCGGGCCCGCGGCGAATGCCGATGAGCTGCTGCGCGCGGTGTACGCCGCGACGGGCAACGATCGCATCCAAACGTTGATCAACACCCATGGACATTCCGAGCAGATCGGTGCAAACGAGATCGTCGGCCGCGCGGGCGCCGTGATCCTCGCTCACGAGAAGACGCAGGTTTTCTTGAGCCACCCGGTGCGCTCCGTGCTGTTCGAGGGCCGACGCGAGCCGTTGCCCGAGGCCGCGAGACCGAACAAGACCGTGCGCGGCGACGGCATGCTCGAGGTCGGCGGCCGGCGCGTCGACTACGGCTATCTGCCCGCGGCGCACACCGACGGCGATCTGTTCGTTCACTTTCCGCAACTGAACGTGCTCGCCGCGGGCGGCGTCGTCTCCGCTGAAGCGTGGCCGCTGCTCGACTATCGCAACGGCGCGTGGTTCGGCGGACGCGTGCGCGCGCTCGAGCGCCTCGCGAGTCTCGTCAAGCCCGACACACGCGTCGTGCCTGCGGAAGGCCGCTTGCTCACGGGGCGCGACATCGCGCACCAACGCGACATCTACGACGCGTTGTTCGAGACGATGATCGGCTACATGAACATGGGACTCGGCGCGGAAGACGTCGTGGTCCGCAACCCGCTCAAACAGTACGAGTCCGAGCTCGGCGACGCGTCCACCTTCCTCGACGGCGCGTATCGCAGCATGCAGATCGCGTACGTGCCGGACTAGCCGTAGTCGTACTGGCGCCTACCGAGCCGTCCTAGAGCCCGCGCCCGGCGCCCTTACTCAACGTTCCGCTGCCTTTCGCGCGTGGCTTCGCGACGCCGCGCGAGTCAGGATGCGCGTCCGCGAGCGTTCCCTCGTTGACAACCGACTTGAGCGAGCCCTTATCATCGTGTCGATGCAGGCCGAATCTCTCGAGCTGCTGGAGAAAGCGGACGTCGTGCCGGCGCAGGCGCGCGCAATCGTCCGCGCGATCGAGATCGAGATCGCAGGCGCGAGAGACACGCTCGCGACCAAGCACGATCTCGTGTTGCTGCGCCAGGATCTGCGTGGGGAGATGGCCGAGCTCCGCGGCGAGATCTCCGCACTCCGAGTCGAGCTCAAGGGCGACATGGTGGCGCTCGAAGCGAGGCTCGAAGTCAAGATTCACGAGTGCACGAGCAACATCCTGCGGCAGATGTACACGGCCATGCTGGGCCAGATGGCCGTGCTGCTAGGTTTCGCCTATTTCTTCACCACGCATATGCGCTGAGCGCTAGAGCCCGCGCCGCTGCCCGCACTCTGCAGCATCACGCGACACCTCTGCGATAGAATCGTCTCCTCTTTGCGCCCGGCCGACCGTCGGCCGGCAATTCGACAATAACGAGGGGACTTTGCCAATGAACAAGCTTGCACATTTGCTCACCGGGGCGGCCGCGGCTGCGGCCGTCGGTTTCTCGCTGCCCGCTTTGGCCGGAGGCGAGGCCGGCAAGCTCGAGCTTCGCGACGTCGGCGGCCGCTACGTCGGCTACACCACCGAGCCCGGCGACAACGGCTCGGTCAACGTCAGCAACGCGATGTTCGTGCAGTACCTGCTGCCCGCGAACAAGCGCCACCCGTATCCGCTCGTCATGATTCACGGCGGCGGCGGCCAGGGCACCGATTGGCTCGATACGCCGGACGGCCGCGACGGCTGGGCTGACTACTTCGTTGCCGACGGCTGGGACGTGTACGTCGTGGATCGCCCGGGCCACGGCCGCTCGCAGAGCAACCCGAGCTGCCGCGACGGCAAGGTCGGCGTCGCGAACAGCACGATCATCTCGCGGCTCTCGACGTCAGACAAAACGGTTTGGCCCGGCGGCGAGCCCACGCCAACCAACCCCGCCGTCGTTAGCTGGACCGCGAGCTCGACCACCGCGCCGTACTGCGGCGACGTGCTCGCGGCGCAAAAGATCTCGGCGCTGCTCGATCAGATCGGCCCCGCGGTGCTGCTCGCGCACTCGGCGGGCGGCGGCAGCACGTTCCGCGTGCCGGATCTCAATGCGAAGAACGTGGTCGGCATCGTCGCGTTCGAGGCCGCGGGCGCGAATCCCGTCGCCGCGGGGTTCAACAACTCGCCGCCGTTGATCACCACGTGGAAGACCGAGCCCGCGTTGCCGCAGGGCTTCGCGGCGGTCGATCGCAACGGCTGCATGATGCAGGGCGAACGCCCAAGCAAGCTCGTGAACTACGCGAAGGTGCCGATCATCCTCGTGAACTCGGAGAAGGGCATGAGCAGCGTGGACGCGCTCAAGTGCCAGGTGTCGGTGTGGCAGCAGGCCGGCGTCGACGTGAGCTCCGTCTATCTCCCCGACCGCGGCTTGAAGGGCGGTGGTCATTTCTCGATGGCGCAGCTCGACAACGCGAAGTCTGCGAAGGTGTTCATCGAGCTCGCGACCGAGATCGAGAAGAAGGGGAAAAAATGAGTCTGGACTCGCGCGTTTCCCGCGGCTAGATCCCGCGTAGGGGCGCGCGACCCGCGGCGATGCGCCTCGCCGAGCGGTGATTCTCGGGGCGCAGCGGTTTCGCAAGGCGAGGTGGGGAGCATGGGCAACCTGTTTCTGCTCTCGTGCGCGGTGCTGGCTGTGGCCGCGGGCGTTCCGTTCGGGGCCGCCGCGCAACCGTTCTCGGTGCCGCGGGGACCCGCCTGCGTCGCGCCGCCGAGGGCTTCGCAAGCCGACTCGCGGCTCGCGGATAAGATCGCCGCGGCAGATCGCAGCATCGAAGCGGGGAAGCCCGGTACATGGACGGCCCTCGCCGACCTCGCGCAATACGCATGCTCCATCGCGGGCGACCGGCTGCCGGTCGACGCGGCATTCCGGCGCTGCTTTCGCGAGTGCGCCGACGAGCGCGAAATCTATTTCGCGCACTGGATGTACGCGCAGACGCTCGAGCGCTTCGGCGATCTGCTCGGTGCGGAGAATCAGTACCTCGCGGCGCTGCAGTCGAGAGACGATCCTGAGAACGCCTACACGGCGTACATGAGCTACGCGTCGATGCTTCAGCGGCAGGGTCGAACGCGCGACGCGCTCGACGTGCTGAACCGCTTTGCCGGAGATTGGAGCTACCGCTCGCCGACGATGCAGCTCAAGCTCTCGCTCATGCGAGAGCTCGGCATGGACACATTCGCCGAGGAGGAGGCCGCGAAGCGGCGCCCCGACACAGACCTCGCGCGCACCCGCAACGACATGCCGCCGATGTCCGCGATTCCGGTCGAGAGGAATCCGCTGGCGCAAGCGCCTTTCGGGCGCACGATCGAGGTCGCCGGCAACGCGTGGATCGAGCCCGCGCAAGGAGCAGGGGCCGGGACGCCCGGGCCGGGACATCTCCTTTACCACCGTGCGTCGATGCCCGACCCGAAAACGTTCGCACGCAGCGTGGCCCTCGCGCCGGGACAGCGTTTCGTGGTCGTGGTGGACCTCGGCGACGTCTGGTTGCCGCGTCGCGGTCGGCGATGCGCGCTACGACCTCGAGGAGTGCCCGTGGCGCAGCGGCCGCGCGGACGCGGGCCTGTTTCGAGTCGTGGAGGAGAGGACGCCGGTGCCGCCCGCGTTCGTCGTGCGGCCGACGCCGCCGCTGCCCGTCGGCCCGACGCCGCAGTCCGAGCCGGAGCCGCTCTCGTCCGTATGGCAGATGATCTATCGGAGCTTCGCGGAATCAGAACGCCGCGAGGAGAGGGCCCACTTCGAATACGTGCTCGAGCAGGGCTGGCCTCACGCCGGCGGAAGCGGCGCAGGTCCGGGCGGCCGGAAAGGAATACCTGCGGCAGCTCGAGCGCATCGAGGCGGATGCGCGCCGCCAGATCGGCGAGCGGTTCGGGCCGTCGCGGCCCGACGGCAGCCCGCAGCCCCCGAGCCGCGATCCGACGCCGCCGCTCGTGATCGATGGGAGTAAGGTGCCCGACGGCAAGACGCTGCAGGAGGTGCTGACGGACGAGGGCTTCATCGCGCAGATCGATGCGCAGAAGGAGGCGATGCTCCGTGCGCATCTCGCGGACCTGGCGCGCGCGATCCCTGCGGAGAAGGTCGCAGCGCTCGAACGCATCGTCGAGCAGGAGATCGCGCCCGGCGTCTGCCGCACCACGCGCCTGGGCCCGCCGGTCGCGATGCCGCCTCCCTGCGAGCCGCCGATTGGACAGTGATCGCGGGTTCGCCGCGCGAGCGACCTCCGCCGAATACACATGACCGAAGCATCGAGCCGCCGCCGACGAATCATCATCGCGATCTTCGCCGTGATCCCGGTGATCGCTGCGCTCGCGGGGCTACTCGACGAGCCGAGCCGCCGCTACGCTGAAGCCGCGCTCACACGGTCGCTCGTGACGTTCGCGATCGCGCGCACGCTCGACGGCGCGATTTCCGTCGCGCAAGGAACCGAGGTGGCCGTCGAGCCCGGCGGCGTCGGCGTGAACTTCGCGCTGGGTCAGGCGCTCGATCCGATCAACGATCTCGTCGAGCGCTTTTCGGCCGCGATGCTCGTCGCGACGAGCTCGCTCGCGCTGCAAGGCGTGCTGCTCGAGATGTCGGAATGGTGGGCGACGAACCTCGCGCTCGTGATCGCGGCCGCGCTTGCGCTCGTGGTGGTTTGGAAGCCGGCTTGGTTTGGTTGGATCGGCACGCGCACGGCCGTTCGGTTGCTCGCGATCCTCGTGTTCGTGCGCTTCGCCGTGCCGGTGTTCGTGCTCGGCTCGACGCTCGTGTTCGACACGTTCCTCGCCGCGCAGGAGCAGGCTGCGAACGACGCGCTGACGGCCACCGGGCGGAAGATCGAGGAGCTGACCGAAGAGCCCGCCGAGCCGCCCGCCGCGGCGCCATCGCTGACCGAGCGCCTCGGGAACCTCGTCGACGATTCCCTGCAGGCGCTCGACGTGCGCGACCGAATGGCGACGCTGCGCGACAGCGTTTCGGGCGCCGTCCGCCACCTCGTCGACCTGATCGTGATCTTCGCGCTGCAGGCGATCATCCTGCCGCTCGTGTTCCTGTGGCTGTTCGCCGAGGCGCTGAAGAAGATCGCGGCGCGGACGACGCACCTCTGATGCGGAGAGCGTGCGCGAATGGGTCGTTAGACGCGAACGAGCTGGGGAAGATGGTCGAAGTGCTTGTCGCGCGCGTGCAATGCGAGGTTGTGCTGCAACACGAGCGCCGCTAACCACATGTCGTTCGTGGGAATCGGCGTACCTTGCTTGCGCAGTTGGCGGAACACCGACGCGTAGTGGTGCGTCGTCTGGTCGTCGGCGTAGATCACTTCCACGCCGTCCTTGAGCAGGAGCCGATTCAGGGAGCGCTCGTTCTCGACCTGCCGGCGGCCGAGCAGGAACCCCGCCCGCAGCTCGCCGAGCACGACGAACGGCACGATGAGCTCCGTCGCCGTCTCGAGGATCTCCACCGTTTCGGCGACGCCTTTACAGAGGTCGACGTAACGATTCGTGTCGATCGCGATCCTCATTTCCAGAGGTGTGCGTCGACGCGGTCCTGCTCGGCCAGTGCGGCGTCGACGGTTTTATCGGCTTTCCAGGTGCCAGCGATGTCGCCGAGGTCGCGCCGCTTGTGCGGGATACCCTGGACCCCTGCGCCTTGGGCCAACGTGTCCACGACCGCTTCGTTGAGGCTTTTTCCCGTGGCGCGGGCACGCTCGCGAATCGCGTCGTCGACGGCTCGCGGGATGCGACGTATGGTGTACTGCATGCAGAGACTATAGGCGGTGCATGCAGACGCCGCAAGCATGCGAAACGGCGGTTCGACTACCTATACTCACCGCTCGAGTGTTGGCGGGCGAGTGGTTTTCAGCACAACGAGTGGAGGGGTTCGATGAGACGTACTACGTTCGGCTGGATCGTGCTTGCGGGCGCGCTGCTAGCGCCGACGGTCGGCTTCGCGCAGATTTCCTGCGCCCGCGGAGGGCTGCAGCGCGCGGTCGACCTCTACATCGCCGCGCAGACCAAAGGCGATACCTCCGGCCTTCCGCTCGCGACGGGTGTCGGTTACGCCGAGAACGCGGCGCCCGCCGACATCAACGCCGGCATGCTCAAGAAGGCGCTGGTGATCGATCATCACCGCAGTCTGCTCGATACGGCCACGTGTCAGACGTTCACCGAGGTGATCGTCACGGACAAGAGCAATCCGTACGTGCTCGGCACGCGCATGCGCGTGAACCACGACAAGATCGCCGAGATCGAGATCCTCTGGACCACGACGGGCTATTGGCTCTTCAACGCCGATGCCTACTTGAAGTATTCGTCGGCGGAAAAGTGGGATCCCATTCCGGCCGACGAGCGCGACACGCGCGACACGCTGGTCGGGGCCGCGAATGCTTATCTCGATGCGTTTCTCGAAGGGAAAATCGACCAGGTGCCCTGGGGATTTCCGTGCGTCCGCATCGAAGGCGGTGCGTACACGGGCAAGGGATCCCCCGCCGACAGCTGCGAGGTCGGCGTGCCGAGCGGCGTGAACATCGCGAACCGCCGCTTCGTCGTGGACGAGGTGATCGGCTCGGCCGTGGCGTTCTGCACCTTCGGGGCCGGAAGCCCCACCGGCGGCAGCGGTTCGCCCGACACCCACCTCTTCCGGGTCGAGAACGGCAAGCTGCGCTACGTGCACACGCTCACGCATCTGCTGCAGGCGAATTTCCGGGGCGGCGGGCCCCCGCGCAACCCGCAGTAGCGCGAGCAAGCACGGCCCGCGCGCCGTCCCGCGATCGTCGCGACCGCGGCTAGCTCCGCAGCCGCATGCCGAACTCCGCACGACCGCGCTGTACGCCGAGCCGAAATACTTGTTCATGCGCGCGTGCATTCGGTAGTGTGCGCCGACCAGCTCTCCCGTAGTTGCGTGAGAAAAAACGAGATCGAGGGGAACCGCCACATGACCGACGAACGCCAGCCGCCAACTCACTCAGACCCAGAAACGTCCACGCCGCAGGGCGAGGCGCCCGGTCGAATCGACCGGCGGAGTCTCTTCCGCGGGGCGGCGCTGCTCGCCGTCGGCGGTTTGAGCGCTCCGGCCGCGCTCGCGCAGGTCGCCGCTCCAAGCGGCGGGCCGGCCGCGACGCCGGCACGCGCGGACGCGGGTGGTGAGCTCGCCGCGCAGACGGGCCGCGCGCTGCGTTGGGCCGGTCGCGACCCGGCCGATTGGGTGCAGCGCGCGCGCGGGCGTCGACCACAACGTCGTCATCGTCGGCGGCGGTCAGAGCGGCGTGGCGATCGCGTACGCCCTCAAGCGCAAGGGCGTCGGCCGCGTCGACGTCATCGATCAGGCCGAGCGCGGGTCAGGCCGGCATCTGGCGCAGCATCGCGCGCATGCACCAGCTGCGCACGCCGAAGACGCTGATGCCCGGCCCGGAGGCGGGCAACCTCGCGCTGAGCTTCCGCGCCTGGTACGAGACGTTGAACGGCCGCGCAGGCGTTCGACGGGTTGGATCGAATTCCGCGTCTCGCGTGGGCCGACTACCTGGCCTGGTTCCAGCAAGCCACGGACACGAAGGTGCGCTACCGCACGCGCCTCGTCGAGATCGAGCCGCAAGGCGACGTGCTGCGCCTGCATCTCGAGTCCGACGGCGCGCGGCGCGTCGAGACCACGCGCAAGCTCGTGCTCGCGAACGGCTACGCCGGCGCGGGCGGGCCCAACGTGCCGGATTTCGTGCGCGCGCTGCCGCCCGCCGTTTGGACGCATACGACCGGCCGCATTCCGGTCGAGACGCTCGGCGGCAAGGTCGTCGGCGTCATCGGCGCCGGCTCGTCGGCGTTCGATGCGGCGGCGGTCGCGCTCGAGAGCGGCGCGTCCGAGGTGCATCTGTTCAGCCGCCGCTCGTACATCGACTACCAAGCGCCGGCGGCACGCCGCGCAGCCACCGGCGTCAACGTCAGGGGCACCGGCATCGCCGCCGCCGGCGGCGCCTCCGCCGGTCGACCGCGGCTATCCGAACGTGCTCGAGCTCACCTACAACCTGCCGGACGTCGTGCGCTGGCGAAACTTCCTGCTCGGCGATCGCCGCGTGGCGTCCGTGCCGCTCGACTCGCTCGAGCGCGCCGTGGCGTTCAAGGGTTTCCACATCCACCTGAACACCTCGCTGTCCGACGTCAAGCTCGCCGGCAACGGCAAAGTGACCGCGAAGGCCGGCCGCAAGACGCTGCGCTTCGATCACCTGATCGCCGGCACCGGCTATCGGATCGATCTCGCGTCCCAGCCCGAGCTCGCCCGGATCCACGAGCACGTCGCGCTCTGGCGCGACCGCTTCAAACCCGCGCCCGGCGACGAGAGCACGGCCGGCAGCTATCACCCGTATCTCGGCGCGGGCTTCGAGTTCCTGCCGCGCGCGGAGGCGGGCGCGGAGTACCTGCGCAACATCCACTGCTTCAATCTCGCCGCGGCGCTGAGCTTCGGCATACCGGTGGGGGACGTGCCGAGCATGGTCGATCACCCGCGGCTCGTGACGGCGATCGCGCGGGATCTGTATCTCGAAGGCGTGGACGCCGCGGTGAACGAGCGCTTCATCAACGCGCCGCTCACGCCGCCGGATCCCAAGCCGTATCAGCGAGCCGTCGAGGGGCAGGCGCGTGAAGTCGCTTAGCGGCCGCTAAATCGACGTTCCAGTCGGTTTCGAGCATCGCCGGCGAGCCGTCAGCGGACTATCGTTCGCCGCGGATCGCGCTTCCGTCCATTGACAGCGCGCTTTGCGAGCCGCTTATCATCCATGCCGATGCAGGCTGAATCACTCGAAGTGCTTGAACGAGCCGACGTGGCTCCGGCGCAAGCGCGCGCGATCGTTCGTGCAATCGAGATCGAGATCACGGGTGCGAAGGACACCCTGGCGACGAAACACGACCTTCTGCTGCAAAGCCAGGATCTTCATCGGCAGAGCCAAGACCTGCGTCGCAACATGACCGAGCTCGAGGCGAGTCTTCGAGCGGAAATCACGAAACTCGACGCGAGCGTTCGTGAGCAGGTCGCGGATCTTCGCACCGACATGGCGGATTGGCGCGGGGAGCTTCGAGCCGAGATTCAGGCAACCGCGAGCAGTGGCACGCGCCAGATGTACATGGCGCTGCTCGGGCAAATGGCGGTGCTGCTCGGCTTCGCCTATTTCTTCGCGACCCACATTCGCTGATCACGTTCGACGCGTCGTACTTCCGCTACCAGCCGAGGCCGAGCCTCGCCGCGAGCATCACGGCCGTGCCGACGACGATCGTCCCGAAAATACCGCGCCGCCACCAGAAGTAGGCGGTGCCGGCCGCGACGGCGAGCAGCCGCGGATCTCGCCAGCTGTTGATCAGTGCGCCGTCCGTGAGCAGCACTTCGGGTGCGATGATGGCCGCGAGCGCCGCGAGCGGCGCGTAGCGGAGCCCGCGCGTGAGCCACTCCGGCAGCGGCCACTCGCGCTCGGACAGCAGAAAGAATCCGCGCGTCACGAACGTGATCACGGCCATGCCGAGGATTCCGACGAACGCCTGCGCCGCGGACATCAGCGCCGCGCCTGCGCCGCGGCGGGCCAGCTCCGGTCGAGCAGCACGCCGATCGCCACGCCCGCGGCGATCGCGACGACGACGTTGAGGTGCAGCGGCAGGTGAAACGCCGCGATGGCCGTCAACGCGGCGACTCCTGACGCGATCCAGCTGTTGCGCCCCGACAGCGTCGAATAGGCGAGGCCGAGCAAGGCGAGCGCGCCCACGAATCCCAACCCCCAGTCGGTCGGCACGCGGTCGGCGAGTGCGATGCCGATCCACGCGGGCACCTGCCAGCAGAGCCAGCTCCAAGTGACGCTGCCGAGGAAATACGGTATCTGCTCGGGCGCAGGTTTCGGATCCGGGAAGCGCCGCAGGAACAAGACGTAGTTGAGATCGGTGGCGAAGTACGTGAGCGTCAGCCGTTTCGTGCGGGGCAGATGACCGAAGTACTTGCGCCAATGCGCGCTGAAAATGACGAAGCGTAGATTCATGCAGAACGCCGTCGCCCACAGGACCCAGAGGGGCGCGCCCGCGGCGATCAGCGGCAACGCGGCGAGCTGCGCGCTGCCCGCGTAGACGACGAGGCTCATGAGCACGGCGAGCGGCGCGGACAATCCGGTCTTGATCATCGCGACGCCCGTGATGAGCGCCCACGCGGAGATGCCGAGAGACGGCCCGATGATCTCCCTCAGGCCGCGCCAGAACTCTTCGCGTGGATTCACGACGTAGCGTCTAGCGCGCGGTCTCGAGCTCGGGCTTCACGCCCGCCGGCAACGGGTGCCGATCCACGTTCAGCATCATGGCCACCGTCTGGTAGTACCCCATGAGCGCCATGAGATCGACGAGCGCGCGCTCCCCGAGCACCTCACGCGCCGCGGCGAAGGTCGCATCGCTCACCTCGTGCGTGCGCAGCAGCTCCGTGCTGAACTCATAGACGGCAGCCTCGTCCCGCCCGAGCTTCTCGGGGCGCCGCCCGTCGCGGATCGCCCGAATCGCCTCCGCGTCGATCCCTGCCTGAGCCGCCGCGCGCGCGTGCGCCTGCCACTCGTACTCGGACTTCCAGTGACGGGCGGTGACGACGATCGCGAGCTCGCGCAGCGCCGTCGGCATCGAGTCGAGGAAGCGCATCGACGCGCCGAAGTCTTGCAGCTTGTCGCCGGTCGCGGGGCTGCGCAGCAGCACGTTGAATGGGCCACCGAGATTGCCGCGCGGACCGGCGAGCACGTTGTCGATGAGCGCGCGCTGCTCGGGAGTCATCTCGTCCCACGTGAGGGGCGTGAACCGGTCGCCCGTGAGGCCGAGCGCGACGAGATCGGGCGGCGACGACCGTTGAGCGAGCACGGCAACGGCAAAGAGCAGGGCGGCGCCGAGCGCGGCGCGGCGTAGAAACGGGCGATTCATCGGTGTTCTCCGGGAGTCTGGCGCAACGGCGCAGGCGAATGCCGCGATCTCAGCGCGCACTGCGCGCTTTGCGCTCCTCCTCGATGCAGTCGTAAGGCAAGAAGTCGAGCTGGGGCTGCCAGCGGAAGTTCGCGTAGTTGTCGTAGGTGACGGTTTCGGTGAATGCCGCGGGATCGGTCGCCGAGAAGTCGTAGCGCAGCGCCGCGCCGCCGTCGCTCGGCGTGAAACGCTCGACGATGCGCATCGCCCGGCTCTGCGGCACGCCGACGAGGCCGTAGAGCTCGAAGTACGGCCAGTCGATGTGCGTCGTCGTGATCACGAGCGCTTCGCCGTCCCACCGGCCGGCGGAGTAGCCGAGCGGCGTGTACGGCGCGCCCGCGGACGGCTCCTTGCCGTCCATGTGAATCGTCCGGTCGATCTCGAACCATTCGTTTTGCAGCACGAGATCGCTGCCGCGCTCGATGAAGCGGATGGCGTACGGGCCGCTGCGCAGCATCACGCGCGGCATGCCGGGCGATACGCAGCCGAGCACGGGGTCGTCGACCACTTCGTCGTACTTCGACTGGCCTTCACGCGCCGCGGCGGTGAGCGGCGGTTTCGCGACCCACGCGGGTGCCTGCCCGGGGCGCATCGGGACGAAGACTCTGCCGAAGAAACCCTTGCCCGCGGCCGGGGCGGCGGCCGTTCGCGCCGCGGGCGCGACGGCGTCCGTGTTCACGACGCGAGCGGGCGCGAAGCGCGGCTGCACGTTGCCGCGAAGAAGAACCTCACGGCCGTCGGCGACCAAGAGATTCGTCACGTACATCCGGCGCGGCGTGCGCTTCGACGGATTGCCGGCGAACGAGATGACGTCGCCGACCTTCAGGATGTCGCGCGGGAGCCCGGCGCGGTCGAGGCGCGTGAGGTCCGCGCTCTCCACATCCCAAAGCTGGTCGCTGCCATCCAGTGATTTCGTGCTCACCTGGAACCGCACGTGCGGATTGCGCCAGAGCACGGTGACGACCTCGCCGCGCGCTTCGACGACTTGGCTCGCGTCGTATTCGGCCGTGGAGTGGTGCGCGGAGACCGGCGGTGGGCAGGCGAGGAGAGTTGCGACGAGCGCCGTCGGCAGGCGCGCGAGTCGCCTAGTCGCTGCGTGCTTCACGTTGGTCCCCCCGTGCGCGGTCGATACACGATTCTACGCGCGCCGTCTCGTAGTGGCGACGGGCTGCCTAGCGGAACAGCGCGAGATCGATCGAGTCCGCCACGGCTCGATAGCCCGCGTCGCTGCCATGGAGGTGATCGCCGCTCTGGAACGCTTCCTTCATCTGCGTCGGTTTCGCCGGATCGCGAAACGCCGCGTCGAAGTCGAGCACGCCGTCGAGCTCCTTGCTCGTCCGCATCCAGTCGTTGATCGCTTGCCGGACGGTGTTGCCTTCGGCCGAGTAGTAGATGGCGCCTTCGTACGGCGCGATCGTGGCTCCGTAGATCTTGAGCCCCTTCGCGTGCGCCCGCGCGATCAGTTGCCGATACCCCGCGATCATCGCATCGCGCGTCGGCTTCACGGCCGGCGGCGGCATCAGCGCCGCGATCGGGCCCTCGAGCTTGCCGTACCCCAAGCCGAGATCGTTCACGCCTTCGAACACGATCACGTGGCTCACGCCCGGCACGGAGAGCACGTCGCGGTCGAAGCGCGCGAGCGCACTTTCGCCGGCGCCGTTGGCGAGCACCTGGTTGCCGCTGATGCCGTGATTCACGACGCCGAAGCGCGACTCTCCGCCGCGCGAGCTCAAGCGCTCGGCGAGGAGATCCGGCCAACGGCGATTCGTGTTCGCGGTGGAGCCCACGCCATCGCTGATCGAGTCGCCGAGCACCACCACGGCTTGCGCACGCGGCGCGAGCACCTCGACGCCCGACAGGAACGCGCGCATCTGGATCGTCTGCGCCGGCGCGAACGTGCCCTGCGTGAAGTTGCCTTTCGCGGAGACATAGGCGTCTTGCATGCCGGTCGCGTGGCACGTGCACGCGCCCGTCTCGCCTTGGAAGTACACGCTCACGGACAGCGTCGCGAGATCGCTGACCTTGAGATCGATCGGATCGGAGAGCAGCGGCGCGCCGGCCGGGATGATCGCGGTAGGGCGGCCATCAAAGGTCACGGCGTGCTCGGTGCCTTGCTTGACCTTGTCCGCCCCGTCCGCGAGCGCGACGCGCGCGGCACCGACGAGGAGCGGCTTCGTGCCGTACTCGTTCGTGAGCCGCAATCGCACGCGCTCGCCGCCGACGCTCAGGCGCACGAGTTGCCGCACGGTTTGATCGTCGAAGCTCGGTGTCGCGGGAAACGGCCCCGCGGCCGGGCTCGGTGGGAGTGGCGAGGCACCCCAGCTGCCGACCCATTTGGCCTCTTGGGCCTGTGCGGCGAAGGTCGCGAACAACAGAACCGCAGACAAGATCGGACGGATGTTCATGTGGTTTCCCCCGGCGAGCGCAATGTCGTGGAAGGAACTCTACCTTATTGGGTGTTCCGATAACTTTTCGAGCGTGCTGGGTCGCGGCCCAACGGCTTATCGTCTGCCATCCGCTTCGCCAAATTCGATTGACACCGCGCTTTCCGCCCCGTTTATCATCATGACGATGCAAGCCGAATCGCTCGATGTGCTCGAGAAGGCTAACCTCGCGCCGGTGCAGGCGCGCGCGATCGTTCGCGCCATTGAATTGGAGATCGCGGGTGCGAAAGACACGCTTGCGACGAAGCACGATCTCCTCGTGCAAACGCAGGACATTCACCAGCAGATAGCAACCGTACGTGCCGAATTCGCGACCCTACGCATCGTTATGTCTGATTGGCGTGGAGAGCTTCGAGCTGAGATTCACGCGGCTGTGAGCGGCGGGACGCGCCAGATGTACATGGCGCTACTCGGCCAAATGGCGGTGCTGCTAGGGTTCGCCTACTTCTTCGCGACGCACGTTCGCTAATCCCGCGATCGGAGCTCGAGATGGTGCAACGTTCGACCAAGAGCCGCGGCTCGAGCCTCGACCGGCGGACGCTCGCGATCAAAGCCCTGGTCGAGGCCAAGCCGGCGATGTGCCTGCTAAAGAGGCCAAACGCTTCGTCGCTCTCTCGTACGATCTCGTGTGCGCGAAGCTCACGCGCAAGCAGAAGGCCGAGCTTCAGGCGCTGCGCTGACTACGTGCGTCGCGCCGTCGCGGAGTCGCCTTCGCTCGCGCTCCAATGGCTCCCGACGCGGCCGCGCTCAGCAACCGGCGGAAGGTGGGGCATTCCATGTGGCTCCTTGCCTTGCACGCGGCAGCGTGCCGCAGGCCGTCGCGCATCGCGCTGAGCTCGCGGATCGTGCCGTCGAGCTCCTCGGCCTTGGATGCGAGCAACTTCCGGTCGATGCGCGGACGCCCGTCCGGCGCGAACATCGACGCGATCTCTTCGAGCGAGAAGCCGGACGCACGTCCGAGCGCGATCAGCGCGAGCCGTTCGAGCACGCCCGCGTCGAACAGCCGGCGCAGGCCCCGTCTGCCGACGGAGACGATGAGCCGTTTTTCCTCATAGAACCGCAGCGTCGAGGCCGGAACGCCGGAGCGTTGCGCCACCTCGGCGATGTCCAGGTTTCTCACCGCTTGATCTCCCTCTTGACCTCAAGTCGACTTGAAGTGGCACAGTGCGTCATCCGCTCATTCAACGCAAGCCAAAAGGAGATGACCATGAATGTTACGCACGAGGCCAATCACGAACAGGCGACGCTTTGGAACGGTGTCGCGGGGGTTACTTGGGTCGAGGCGCAGGAGTTGCTCGACCGGCTGTTCAAGCCGTTCGAAGACCTGCTCGTCGACGCGGTCTTGGCGCGATCCGGGCGCGAGGTGCTCGACGTCGGTTGCGGCACCGGGAGCACGACACTCGCCGTCGCGCGTGCGCTCGGCGAGAAAGGGAACGGCCGCTCGATCGGCGTCGACATTTCGGAGCCGATGATTGCACTCGCGCGGGCGCGAGCCGAACGGGAAGGGACGCCGGCGAGCTTCATCTGCGCCGACGCGCAGACCCACGCTTTCGAGCCCGCAAGCTTCGACACGATCATTTCGCGCTTCGGCGTGATGTTCTTCGATGACTCCGTGCGGGCCTTTGCGAATCTGCGGCGGGCCGCGAGAGGCGGCGCCGAATTGCAGAGCCTCGCTTGGCGCAGCCCTCAGGAAAACGCGTTCATGACGACCGCCGAGCGCGCCGCGGCGCCGTTCCTGCCGGAAATTCCGGCCCGGGTGCCCGGCGCGCCGGGGCAATTCGCCTTCGCGGATGAGCGGCGCGTGCGCCGCCTGCTCGAAGACAGCGGCTGGGCCGAAATCGACATCCGGCCGATCGACGTTGCGTGCGCTTTCCCGGAGGAGGACTTGGACGCTTACTTGACCCGGATCGGGCCGCTCGGCCGGATCCTGCACGGCTCGGACGGCCGACTCGCAAGCGCGTGACCGAAACGGTTCGCGCCGCCTTCGATCCGTACGTGCACGGAGCCGAGGTTCGTTTCAACGCGGCCTGCTGGATGCTCTCCGCGCGATCGCCCGCGAACTGACGGCGCTATTTCTCCGTGGCGCCCGGGAACGAGAAGATGTCCTCGCTCTCGGGCCGCTCCATGCCGTTCTCGTGGTACTTCTCCCAAATTTGCGCCCACGGCCGCCCGAGCACGTCGAGGAACGTGAGCTCGAACGTCGTCCCGGGCGACACGGGCGTCGCGACGCCGTTCACCGGGAAGATCTGCGGGATGCACTCCATGATCACGAACGGATCGTTGTCGTTGAGGTCGCCGAGCTTCTCCCAGGTCTGCACGATGCGCACCGGGTCGACGAACACGTCCTCGTCGTACAGCACGATCTCGTGCTTGATGCCGATCGAGCTTGCCGCCCGCGTCTTTGCGCGGCGTGTAGATCTCGATCGTTTGCAGCTTGTTGCTGTACTCGAAGCCGCCGTGCGAGATCCAACCCTGGAGATTCGCCGTCCAGCTGACGAGCGCCTCGCCGTCCCAGAAGCCGATCGTCTCGCCGGTCCACTGCGGCACCGCGGGCCCGAGCCGCGGCCCGGAGACGCCGTCGTCCTTGAACTCGCGGCCGATGTGGATCTGCGTGATGAGTGTCTTGGCCGCGTTGCGCATGTCGAGCACGAGGTCGGGCGTGACGACGAGGTTGATGCGCCCGCCGCCGTATTGAGCAAGCCGGCGCATGAACCCTTCCGGCCAGCAGTACGAGCCCGCCCACTGCGGCGCGTTGCTGCCGGAGTAGTGGTACATCTGCTGGACGAAGCGCTGCTGATATTCGGGCGTGAGCAGCGAGAGATACGTCGGGACTTGCAGGATCGCCCCGTAGTACCAGTTCGAGGTCTTCGCGCGCTCGCGCTGGTACTGGCCGTTCCAGTCCGGCACGCGTCGCCTGCGTGTAGACGGTGGGGCCGCCCTTCGCGCGCGCCTCCTTCATGAGCGCCGCGTAGTGCTCCTTCGCGGTCTTGAACCCGTACGGGCTCACGATTTCCTTGCGCGGATAATCGCGATCGCAGAATCCCCACGCGGCCGTTCGCGGCGGGTCGTCGCCGATCAGCGGGTACATGTACGCGCCCCAGATCTGCTCGAGGCCCACTGGCGAGTTGCAGCGGTAGTAGCGCTTGTCGGACCAGAGATCCTTGTCCTTGTAGAAGTCCTTCGTGGCGAAGATGTCGTGCGGCAGCGGCGTGACGCCGGCCGGCACCGCACCGTCCTTCGTCGCGTAGATCGGCATGTTGTCCGGCCGCACGCCGGCTCCCGTGAATAGGCCCTTGCCCTCGGAGCCGACGATCACCGTCGGCGGGCAGCGGATCGCGAGCGCCGCGGCCGACGCTCGTCTGCGGCCAAGCTTGTGGAGCGAGCCAGACCGTGGCTAGCGCGATCGCCGGGCCAAGCCGGCGAGCGACCTGATGAGTACGCATTTCGAGAAATCCCCCTGACGAATGCCGAATGATTTCGTACGCGGCCATTCTCGCGCCGCGCGGCCCGATTCGCGAGTGGCAAAACCAAAGAATGTTAAGTGGCATTACATTCTCGCGAAAATACCGCACTGCCTGCCTCGTGTGTCCCGTCGGTCCGTCGCGAGCCGTGTGCACCGTCTTCGACTCACGGTCGCCGAGTGCTCTCGCTACCACCAATTTCGCTTCGTTTCGAATCGCCTATACTCCACCGCGCCGCCGTCGAACGAACAACGATAACGAGAGGCATAGCAGCATGCGCGTGCAACGTGGTCTGGTATTGGCCTTGGGCCTCATGGCCGCAATCACCCCGCTATTCGCGCAGGCGCCCGAGACGTTCACCGCACGTCTCGTCGTGGGTTCCGATCGGCGGCGCGGACCGCAACGACGTCGCCGGCGACGGCTCCGCCACGGCCACGCTGTCCGGATCGCGGCTTTCGATCACGGGCGCGTTCGAGGGGCTGCCCGCGAAAGCCACCGGCGCGAAGCTGCACCAAGGCGTCGCGACGGGCGCGCGCGGCCGCGGAGTCGCGATCGCCGATCTGCGCGTGTCGCGGCGCGGCGAGCGGCAAAGTGTCCGGCGACGTTCGGCTCAGCGCGGAGCAACTCGCGGCGCTCAGGGCCGGACAGCTGTACCTGCAGATCTACTCCGAGAAAGGCGTGCTGCCCGACCACGAGCACCCTGTGGGGCTGGCTGTTGCAGGAGCGAGGCGCCCGCCCATGAATCCGAACACTGTCGCACGCCGCGCGCCTGCCGCTGCGATCGTCGCCGTCGGCGCGCTCGCGAATCCGGCGCTCGCGTTCACGCCGCAGCAAGCCGCGGCCGGCCGCGCAACCTACGAGCAGAGCTGCGTGACCTGCCACGGTACGAATCTACGCCAGAACTCCCGGCGCGCTGCTCGCGGGCCCGGAGTTCGTCGCGAAATGGGGCGAGCGCGGCACGAACGAGCTCGCTCGCGCAGCTGCGTGCGACGATGCCGCCGGATCGTCCCGGAGCGCTGTCCGAGGAAACGTATCTCGGCGTGATCGCGTACATGCTGCAGACCGAACGGCGGCGCCGCGAGCGCCGAGCCGCTCACGGCGGCGACGAGCGCGCGCGTCGGCGCCGGTCTCGACGCGCGCGTCGCCGCGGCGGCGGCCGCGGCAGCGCCCGTCGCCGAACGTCCGGCGGCACCGGCGGGTCCCACCGGCGTCGTCGTCGCAGGCACGGTCAAGAACTTCGTGCCGGTGACCGACGAGATGCTGCGCAACCCGCAGCGAAAGACTGGCTCATGCTGCGCCACGACTACAGCGCCACGAGCTTCAGCCCGCTCGCGCAAGTCACGGCGGACAACGTGAGTCGCCTGCAGCTCGCGTGGACCTGGCCGATGCGCGACGGCGGCACGAATCAACCCGCGCCGATCGTGCTACAACGGCACGATGTACTTGATCAACACCGGAGGCGTACTACAGGCGCTCGATGCGCGAACGGGCCGGCTGATCTGGGAGCACCACGTCGGCGCGGACATCGCGCCGCGCGGCCTCGCGCTGTACGGCAACAAGCTGATCTTCCAGAGCGCGGAGGAGTGGGCGGTTCGCCCGCAGGAAGCGCGCCTGATCGCGCTCGATGCGACCACCGGCGAAACGATCTGGAACGTCAAGATGCCGGACGTGTACGCGACGAACAGCGGCCCGATCATCGCGAACGGCCTGCTGATCCAGGGCATGGGCACTTGCTCCGTCTACGAGAACAACAAGTGCTTCATCAGCGCCTACGACCCGGAAACGGGCGAGCAGAAGTGGCGCTTCCGCACGGTCGCGCTCGAGCGGCGAGCCCGGCGGCGATAGCTGGGGCAACCTGCCGGATCTGTATCGCGCGGGTGCGGAGAGCTGGATCACGGGAAGCTACGATCCCGATCTGAATCTCACGTACTGGGGCACCACGCAGGCGAAGCCATGGATGCCCGCGAGCCGCGGGATGAAAGGCGAGGACGTCGCGCTCTATTCGAGCTCGACGCTCGCGCTCGACGCGGGCACGGGCAAGCTCGCGTGGTACTACTCGCACGCGCCCGGCGAGGCCTTCGACCTCGACGTCGTGTTCGAGCGCGTGCTGATCGACTCGGGCGACGACAAGTGGGTCCTGTCGGTCGGCAAGGACGGGGTCCTCTGGAAGCACGACCGCAAGAGCGGCGCCTACCTCGATCACGTCGAAACGGTCTTCCAGAACGTGTGGGCGAGCTTCGATCGCGAGACCGGCACGCCGCGCTATCGCCCGGACATCCTCGACGCCAAAGTGGGTGAGTGGGTCGACGCGTGCCCGAGCACGGCTGGCGGCAAGAACTGGCACCCGATGAGCTTTCACCGCCCGTCGCGCCAGGTGCTCATTCCGCTCAGCCAGAGCTGCATGTCGCTGCGCGCGCAACCGATCGAGCAGAAGCCGGGCGGCGGCAGCGGCGGCGGCGCCGACCGCAAGTACTACGAGATGCCGGGCACGAACGGCAACGTCGGCAAGCTCGCGGCATTCAACGTCGACACTTTCGAGGAGACCTGGTCGCTGCAACAGCGCGCCTCGTTCCTCACGGGCGTGCTGTCGACCGGCGGCGGCGTGGCGTTCGTGGGCGATCTCGACCGCAGCTTCAAGGCGGTCGACGTGCGCGACGGCACGCATCTTGTGGGAGACGCGGCTCGCCACGTCCGTGCAGGGCTTTCCGATCAGCTTCGAGGTGGACGGCCGGCAGTACGTCGCGGTGGGCACGGGACTCGGCGGCGGCAGCCCGCGCGGCGTACCGTCGTTGATCACGCCGGAGATCCAGCCGCCGAACCGCGGGCACGCGCTGTACGTGTTCGCGTTGCCGCCCTAGGTTTCGCGCGTCGAGGGTTTTACGCGAGACTTCCGCCCGAGGAATTCGTAGCGAAGCGTTCGAAACAGGATAGCCATGAAGCCGACCCTAACTCTCGTCGCTGTCGCCGCGCTGCTCGCGGCTGCCACTTCCGCATTGCCCGCGCTCGCTCAAGAGCCCGTCGTCGCGGCCGCGGATCCGGAAGCGCTCTTCACCGACCCGGACCCCGTGCTGCATGCGAACAAGCAGGCGGTGCTGCACATCCTGCGCGAGCTCTTGCAGTGCAACCATTGGGACGAGGCCGACAAGTACCTGACCGAGCGCTACTTGCAGCACAACCCGAACGCCCGTTCCGGTCGCGCCAACATCATCAAGTACTTCGGCCCGCCGCCGCGAACGCCGACGTGCGGAAAACTCACGATGCCGATCGTGACGGTGCTTACGAGCGGCAACATCGTCGGCGTCGTGTTCCGGATGGAATACGACCATCCCACGACGGCTGGCACGAAATACACGACGATCTTCTACGACCAGTGGCGGATCGTCGACGGGAGAGCCGACGAGCACTGGGACACCGGGCTGCTCGATCCGCCGAAGTAGCGAACGTTTTTGGGCAGTCGCCCGCGCCGCGGCTCGCGGCGCCCGTGTCCACGGACCCCGCTCTGACTCCCCCGGTCAGCAAGGAATTCTTGACATATTCGGCCGCGCGCAAGCACCACGCGACTACGACCCGCGCGGCTCGACACCTATAATCACGGCTACTAGCTAGCGGAGAGCCGCGGTGCCGCACGGGAGCCGAAAAAGCACGTTACGCAAGGGAGTCCTCGCGACCGCCCTCGCGGCTTTGCTCGGCGCAGCGGGTTCGGCCGCCGACGGCGCCAGCCCGATCGCAGACGCCGCGATGAAAGGCGACGCCGCCGCGGTCACCAAGCTCATCGACCAGCATTCCGACGTGAACGCCGCGCAAGCGGACGGCGCCACCGCGCTTCACTGGGCCGTGTATCGCCGCGATGTCGCGACCGCGACGGCGCTCGTGAAAGCCGGCGCATCCGTGAAGCAGCCGAACCGCGAGGGCGCGACCCCGCTGTCCCTCGCTTGTCAGGCCGGCAGCGTCGACCTCGTCCGCTTGCTGCTCGACGCGGGCGCCGACTCCAACGAGTCGCTGCCGAACGGCGAGACCGCGCTCATGATGGCCGCGCGCACCGGCAATGCGAAGACGATGCTGCTCCTGATCGAGCGCGGCGCCGACGTGAACGCCGCGGAGAATCTGCGCGGCACCACGCCGCTCATGTGGGCGGCCGCGAACGAGCATCCCGCGGCCGTGGAAGTGCTGCTCGAGCACGGCGCCGTCGTCGACGCGCGCTCCAAGGTCGTGCCGCGCGGCCGGCGCCCGTATCTCGCGCCGACGGTGCAGAGCCGGCTCAACGAATTCGTGCAGGAGATCGGCCAGGCCGGTAGGCGCGTAACGGCGGGCTCGGGGCTCGGCGACGTCCCGCCGGACGATCCTCGCGAGGCGGCGCAACTCGCGGCACAGCGCGATCGCGCGCTCAAGGCCCTCGCGTCCGCGCCGGGGCCAGCCGCGGTCGGCGGTTCCGACGACGTCGACGAAGCGCCGCAGCCGTCGAACCGTGCGCCTGAGACATGGGGCGGCGTGACGCCGCTCGTGTTCGCCGCGCGCCAGGGCAACCTCGAGTCGGCCAAATTACTCTTGGAGCACGGTGCCGACGTCAATGGGCAGACCGAAGGCGGCTGGACGGCGCTGCTCGCGGCCGTGCAGAACCGCTACTACGGACTCGCGACGTTCTTACTCGAGCACGGCGCCGATCCGAAGATCCAGAACAAAGGGGGTTGGAGCCCGCTGTACCTCGCGACGGACAACCGCAACATCGAGGGCGGCGACTACCCGACGCGCAAGCCCGACATGGATCACCTCGAGATCATCAAGCGCTTGATCGATCGCGGCGCGGACGTGAACACGCGCATGCATTCGAGCACCGAGACGCGCACGATCTTCACGCACCAATGGCTATTCGAAGAGGGCGCGACGCCGTTCCTGCGCGCAGCGCAGTCGAGCGACCTCGTTCTCATGAAGCTGCTGCTCGAGCACGGCGCCGATCCCAAGCTCAATACCGACGACGGCACGACGCCGCTCATGGTCGCGTCCGGCATCGGCTGGGTCGAAGGCGTCACGTACGAGTGGTCGCGCGATGCGAACCTCGAGACGGTGACGATGCTCCTCGACCTCGGCGTCGACATGAACCTGCACAACGCGGAAGGCCGCACCGCGCTGATGGGCGCGGCACACAAGGGCCGCAACGAGATCGTGCAGCTGCTCGTCGACCGCGGCGCCGACCTCGCCGCGCACGACATCGGCAGCCGCGACACGATTCACAAGCTCGCGGGCGTCTACTGGCGCGCGATCGACTACGCGGACGGCCTCGTCCGCGTCGGCGTGCAGTCCGCCATCCCGCATCCCGAGACGGCGGCGCTGCTGCGCAAGCTCATGATGGAGCGCGGCATACCGGTGCCGCCGGAAGGGCGCACGCTCGAGTCGATCTGCATCACGGACATCTGCAAGCCCGAAGGTTGATCCGCTGCCGCGGGAGCCGCGCGTCACGCGCGCGGGAGCCATGCGCCCTGCGGTAAAGGGCTAGCGCGGCGCGCGCGTCAGTGGCTGCAGCCTTTCTTCGTGGCCTCGAAACCGTCGAACAGCCGTCCGGCGTTCGCACCCGCGAGCGTGTCGAGCCGGTGGGGCTGGCCTTTCTCGACGGTGTAGCTCGCGACCGTGCCGCGCGCGCTCAAGAATTCGGCCTCGCGCTTCATCTCGTCGTGCCAGCGGTACTCGTCGTTCTCGCCGACGTACATGTACACGCACATCTTCGCGATCGCGAGCAGCTTGTCCGTCGAGGGCTGCCACAGGTATCCGGGATACGCGGTCACGGATGAGAAGTAGTCGGGGTTCGCCGCCGCCACGTGGAATGCCGCGATGCCGCCGTTAGAGGGACCCGCGACGTGGAACTTGCCGCCGGCGACGTGGTATTCGCGCAGCATCGCCTTCAAGAACTCGGGGAAGATGCGCTCGCCGCCCTGGAAGAACAGCAGGCCTTCGGGCGCGGCCGGCGCCACCACGATGTAGCCGCGGCGCTCGGCTTCGGCCCTGAAGTTGCGCTCGAGCGAACGGTCCACGGTGTCCATCGTCTGCGGACCGCCGCCCATCACGAGGATCGCGGGATATTCTTTCGCGGCGTCGTAGCCGTCCGGGAGCACGACCTTGTACTCGACCGTGAGGCCGTCGATGTGCATCGTCTTCTGGGACACGCTCGCGGACGCGTCGAGCGCCGCGAGCGCGGCGGCTCCAGCAACTGCAAGGCCGAAACCGATCCTGTAACCATTCGTCATCTCAATCCTCCGATCCGAATTCGAGCTGCAGGTCGCGTAATCATAGTAGCGATCACGCGAGCCAGCGCCTCTCTTTTAGCCTCGCGACCGAGAACCTAACGAACTCCCGCACCTTCGCGGCACTGCGCCTTCCCGCGGGAAACACCACGCTGACCGGGATCGCCGGGGGCTCATGTTCCTCGAGCACGATCTTGAGCAACCCCGCCTCGACCTCGCGGCCGATCTGATACGACAGCACGCGCGTGAGGCCCGCGCCCGCGACGGCGGCGGCGATCGCCGCGTCCGCGTTGTTCACGGCGTACCGGCTGCGCAGAGGGACGCTCAGCGGCGAGCGCGCCGTGCCGAACCGCCACTCCGTCTGCGCGGTACTGGACGAGAACACGATCGTGGCGACGCTCGCGAGATCGGCTGGAGTTTGCGGCGTGCCGTGCGCGGCCAAATAATCCGGCGACGCGCATACCACGCGCCGCACGGTCCCCACCTTGATCGCGGTGAGCGACGAGTCGGGCAGATGCGCGATTCGCACGGCCACGTCGATACCGCCTTCGATGAGATCCACCACGTGATCGGCGAGCAAGGTGCGCGCCGACACGAGTGGATGGCGCGCCAGGAACTCGAGCACCACGGGTGCGACGAACATGCGCCCGAAGACGAGCGGGGCGGTTACGACGAGCTCGCCGCGCGGCTGCGTCTGATTCTCAGCGGCGGCGTTCTCCGCCGTCGCGACGTCCTCGAGAATTCGTTTGCAGTCCGTGAAGTAGCGCGCGCCGGCCTCCGTGAGCCGCACCACGCGGGTCGTGCGCTGTAGCAGCCGGGCGCCGACCCGGTGCTCGAGCGCGGCAATCGCGCGCGTCACCGCCGGCGGAGACATCGCGAGCCGCCGCGCCGCGGGCGCGAACCCGCGCTCTTCGGCCACCGCTACGAATACGCGCATCGTCTCGAGTCGATCCATCTATCGTTCCGGCCGGTTATTGTTGCGGATGTCGCAATGGTGTGTTGCGGGCGGCGGTGATTCTGCGGTCGTCGCAAGACGCGTACGTTGTTGCCACGCGAGGCAACATATCAATGAACGACACCACCCACCATCGGCACAGGGGCGCAGGCCCGCCGGCGAGCACCTCGCCGTGGCATGCCGGCGAAGCGGCCCTTCAGGCGCGCGCCGGCATGCGCGAGCGGCTCGAGCAGATCGGCCCGCGCGCGATCCGCAGCTACCTGCCGGACGAGCATCGCGAGCTCTTCGGCCGGCTGCCGATGCTCGTCGTCGGCTCGCTCGACGCCGACCGGCGGCCGTGGGCGTCCGTCCTGATCGAGCAGCCGGGCTTCATCGCCTCGCCCGACGAGCGAACGCTTCGAGTGCGCGCCGCGCCCGCGCTCGGCGATCCGCTGCGCGCGAATTTGAAGGTGAACGCCCCGATCGCGCTGCTCGGCATCGAGCTCGCGACGCGCCGGCGCAATCGCGCGAACGGCACGGTGACCGCCGTGGGCGATCGCGGCTTCGACGTGCGCGTGGAGCAAAGCTTCGGCAACTGCCCGCAGTACATTCAGGCGCGCAGCCCGAGCTTCGCGGCGAATCCGCGCAACCGCGAGTCATCGTCGCCGCCCGCGCCGGCGTCGCGGCACGGGGTGAGCACGGAAGGCGGCATGCTGTCGGCGCGTGCGGCCGCGCTCGTGGCGCGGGCCGACACCTTCTTCATAGCGACGGCGGCCAACGCGCTCGACGGCGACGCACGGCACGGCTGCGACGTCTCGCATCGCGGCGGCAATCCGGGCTTCGTGCGTGTCGAGCGCGAGCCGCGCGGCAGCGACGCCGACGGCAGCGGTGCCCGCGGCGCCATGGCACGCGGCAACGGTGGCGCCCGCAGCGTTCTCTACTGGCCCGACTTTCGCGGCAACTTCTTCTTCAACACGCTCGGCAACCTCGCCGTCAATCCGCGCGCGGGGCTGCTGTTCATGGACTTCGAGTCCGGCGCGGCGCTGCTGCTCACGGGGACGGCCGAGGTGATCTGGGATGGCCCGCTCGTCACGTCGTTCGCGGGCGCGGAGCGGATGCTGCGGTTCGAGCCGGAGGCCGGTGTCTGGGTACAGGCGAGCGCCGCCCTGCGCTGGTCCGCGCCGGAACGCGCGCGGCAGTTGGCAGCGACGGGGCCGTGATCAGAATTCCGCCGCGACATTGACGCGTATGACACGCGGCGCTGGCGCGTCCCGCGCCGTTCCGGCGCGCCCGCGCCGAGGGCTCGTCCCGCTCTAGCGAGCGAACTACCGTACAATCGCCGCCTTCTCCGCTGACGAGTCGCCCCGAAATGAGCTTGCCGCCTCACGATCTCGCGCCGCCGGCGCCGAAAGTCGCCGTCCCGCGCCATCTGATTCTATTCATCGGCGCGCTCGTCGCGATCGGCCCCTTGAGCCTCGACGCCTACCTCCCGGCCATGCCGGCGATGGCCAAAGCGTTCGGCGTCGGCATCGTGCAGATCAACAACACGATCAGCGTCTATCTCGTCGGCTATGGGCTCGGCCAGATCTTCGGCGGCTCGTTCTCGGACCAGATCGGCCGCAAGCGCGTGGGTCTCATCGGCTTGAGCCTATTCGCGCTCGCCTCGATCGCGATCAGCTTCGCGACGAACGTCGAGCAGGTGGAGTGGCTGCGCTTCACGCAGGCGATCGGCGGAGGGTTTTCCACCGTGATCTGCTGGGCGATCGTTCGCGACGTCTATCCCGTCGAGGAGCTCGGTAAGCGCATGGCCATGGTCACGCTCGTGATGCTCGCGTCGCCGGTGATCGCGCCGTCGCTCGGAGCGGCCCTGCTGCGCTTCGGCTGGCCGGCGATCTTTTTCTTCAAGGCGGCGTACGCGAGCTCGCTCGCCGTTTACTACTACGCGGCGGTTCCCGAGACGCGGCCCGGCGCGTGGAACCGGCTGTCCGTGATCACGACCCTGCAGCAGTGCGCGCGCGTGCTCACCTTCAAGGATCAGGGCGGGCAATGGCCGATGGTCTACGCCTTCTCGATGGCGTTCGGCGCGAGCTGCTTCATGACGTTCCTCACGAACTCGTCGTTCGCCTACATCGAGTACTTCGGCGTTTCAGAAAGTCAGTTTCCGCTGTACTTCGGCGTGGGCATCGTCGGCATGATCGCGACGAACATCTACAGCATGCGGCACTTGAAGATGGACAACGCGCCGACGTTCTTTCGTGCCGGCCTGGCCATCCAGCTCGTCGCTGCCGTCTGCCTTGCGGGGATCGTGTTGGCCGGACCGCGCTCGATCTGGCTCGTCGTCGCATGCGTCGCGGTCATCGTCGCGACGTTCGGCATCGCGGGCCCGGCGGGTTCCTCGCAGTACATGCGGCACTTCGATCGGCTCGCGGGCAGCGCGTCGTCGCTGTACACCACACTGATGTTCGGGATGGGCGCGGTGTTCGGTGCCGTATCGGGTCTGTTCTTCGACGGTACGCTGCGGCCCATGGTCGTCACGATGCTCGTCGCATCCGTCGCGGCGAACCTGTGCGCGTTGCTCACGCGCACGAGGGTGAGCAAAGATGTTTCCGACAGCGCTCCGGCGCCCGCCGGTGGAGCGGGCGTGCCGGATTGACGGAGACGCGTCGGCCGTCGCGGCGGGCGCGTGCTCAGGCGCGACCCGCGCCGAGCGAGGTCAGGCGCGTATCGGCCACGGCTCGTCGCGCAACCCTGCCTGCCAGTTGTTGTGCCGGCCGTCGAAATAGCCGACCTTCACCGTGGCCGGATCGATGTCGTCGAGCGCGTTCAAGTTGAGCGAAACGTAGTCCCCACCGAGTTGCTCGAGGTGGCCGCGGCCGAAGCACGTGACGCCGCAGGTCTTGCAGAAGTAGCGCTTCGCCGTCTTGCCGCCCCACTCGTATGCCGTGAGATTGCGCTCTCCGGACAGCAAGCGGAACGCGGCGGGTTTCACGATCGCTCCAAGCGTGGCGACTTTCGTGCAGACCGTGCAGTTGCAGGCGCTTCCGGAGCTTGCGTCGAGCTCCGCTTCGAACTTCACCGCGCCGCAGTGACAGCTGCCCGTATGCTTGCTTGCTTCGTTCGCTGCTTTGGCCATGTCCGAGCTCCTTCTGTGTTGTCGACAACAGGTTAACGTGGGTCACGTGACAACGCGTGTCATGTTTGACGCCGCGACGACGAGCCCGGGTTCCGCCGCGCAGCTCGCGCGGGAGCGCTCCAAGAATCGCCGTTCTATGGACACCACGCGCCACGGCCGCCAAAATCCGAGGCGCTCCAAGAAAAATTCTGCCCCACTCTGCGGAGAGTCGCCCGTGAAGTTCATGCTGATGATCTACAACGAAAAGCCGTTGCTCGACGCGCTTCCGGCCGGCGAGTTCGACGCGCGCATGCGGCAGTGCCTCTCCCATGCCGACGACCTGCGCCACAAGGGAAAGCTGCTCGACTCGCAGATGCTCGAGGAGCCGTCCGCCGCGAAGTCGGTGCGCATTCGCAACGGGCGTCAGACGACGATCGACGGTCCGTTCGCGGAGACGAAGGAAATGATCGCCGGCTTCAACGTGATCGAGGCCGAGAGCATGGACGAGGCGGTGCGAATCGCGTCCGAATTTCCGTGGGCGCAGACGGGCTGCGTCGAGGTTCGGCCGATTCGCGACATCGAAACCGTTCGCGAGCGCGTCGGCGGGCGCGTGCGCTAGCGCCGCGCTCCGCTTCGGAGCCACCGCCGACCCGACTATTTGAAGCTGAAGATGTCCTCGCCCTCGGGCCGCTCCATGCCGTTCTCGTGGTACTCCTGCCAGATTTGCGCCCACGGACGCCCGTACATGTCGGGTACCTTGTACTCGATCGTGGTGCCGGGGGAGACGGGCGTCGCGCGGCCGTTCACGGGATAGAGCGACGGCACGCAGTCGATGAATACGAACGGATCGCCTTCGTCGACGTCGGCCACTCTGTCGAAGTTGCGGATCATGCGGACCGGCTCCACGAGCGCTTCGGGGTCGTAGAAGATTCCTTCGTGGTTCAGCCCGATCACTTTGCCGGCGGCGTCCCGGTTCGGCGTGTAGATTTCGATCGTTTGCAGCTTGCTCGAGAACTCGAAGTTGCCGTGGACCTTCCAGCCCTGGATGTTCGAGGTCCACGTGACGAGCACGTCTTTGTCCCAGAAGCCGATCGTCTCGCCATACCAGCGCGCCACGTCCGCGCCGAGACGAGGGGTCGCGCCGTCCATCTTGAACTCGCGGCCGATGTACACGTTGGTGACGAAGGTGTCGGCGTCGCCGGCCATGATCTGCACGAGCTTCGGCGTCACGATGATCGAGTGCGGCTGATTCGTGACGCCGTGGTAGTGCCAGCGCCGCATGAAGCCCTCGGGCCAGCAGTACTGCGCGGGCCACTGCGCCGCGTCCGAGACCGCATCGTGGTAGAGCTCCTCGACCATGCGCGTCTGGTACTCCGGCGTGAGCAGCGACAAGATCGTCGGCGTCTGGTTCCAGTAGATCTCCGCGTACCAGTTCTGCCCGCGCGGCCAAAGGTAGCGGCCGGACCATTCGACGGGGGCGGTGGCCTGAGTGTGCTGCGTCGGGCCGCCGCGTCCGCGCGTCTCGTTCAGCAGCGCTTCGTAGTGCTCTTGCGCGGACTTGAACCGGTACGGGCTCACGATCGCCGCGCGCGGATAGTCGTGATCGCAATACCCCCAAGCCGCAGAGCGCGGAGGGTTGCTGCCGATCGAAGTGATGCCGCCGTAGGCGCCGCGCTGTGACTCGATCGACCAAGGGCTGTTGCAGCGGAAGTAGCGCGGGTCGGTCCAGAGCGCGCGGTCTTTGTAGAAGTCTTTCGATGTGAACAAGTCGACCGGAAGCGGCTCGACTCCCGGCGGCGCCGCGCCGTCGAACGCCGACCCGTAGTTGATCTGCGTGAGCTTGCCGTCGGGTCCGCGGCGCGACGGCCTGAACGCGCCGACGATCAAATCGCTGTCGGGATAGGCCTCGAGCGTCGCGGGCGTCGCAGGCGACACGCCGGGAATGGCACGCGCGAGCGGCGCGGCGCGGCCCACGCTCTTGAAGCCAATGTCGGCGGTTTTTTGCGCCTCCGCGACGGTGCTCGTGAGCAGCGCGAGTGCGACGGTGGCCGTTGCGATTGCGATGGCCGTGATTGTTGCCGCGCCGACCCCGTCGACGGGCGTTCCGAAATGCGTTCTCGTTTCGAATGCCCCGATCTTCAGCATGAGCGTGACCTCGTTGTCGCAAGATGAACCGTCGTCGCGCAATCTAGAGCATTTCGGTCGACCTTGCCCACATTCGCGCGTCGCGGCAGTCGTCGGACCGGGCTCATGATCTGCGGTACCAAGCCATTGACAGCGCGCTTTGCGTGCCCCTTATCATCGTGCCGATGCAAGCCGAATCGCTCGAGGTTCTCGAGAAGGCGGACGTAGCGCCCGCGCAGGCGCGCGCAATCGTTCGCGCGATCGAGATCGAGATCGCCGGAGCGAAAGACACGCTCGCGACGAAGCACGATCTCGTGCTGCAGAACCAGGACATTCACCAGCTCGGTGCGACAGTTCGCGGCGAGATGGCGGAGATGCGCGCGAGCCTCCGCGGTGAGATTGCAGAGCTCGGCGCGACTCTTCGCGGCGAGATGGCCGAGCTCGGCGCGACCCTCCGCGGTGAGATGGCCGATCTCAGCGCGAGCCTGCGGGGCGAGATGGCCGATCTCGGCGCGAGCCTGCGGGGTGAGATGGCCGATCTCGGCGCGAGCCTTCGCCGTGAGATGGCGGAGCTCGGCGCGACCCTTCGCGCCGAGATGCACGCGAGCGCGAGCAGCATCACGCGCCAGATGTACATGGCGCTACTCGGCCAAATGACCGTGTACCTCGGGTTCGCGTATTTCTTCGCGACGCACATGCGCTAATACGCGCGTTGCACGTTCGCTAACGCGTCACGGAAGCGCGAGCGCGACGAGCTCCGCGGGATGGTCGGTGCTGCCGACCGAGAGCACGACGTACTGCTTGCCGTCGTGCATGAACGTCATCGGCGTGTTGTTCTGACCGACACCGAGATCGATCGACCAGATCGTCGCACCCGTTGCCTTGTCGAGCGCCTTGAACTTCGTGCCGCCGACGTTCGCGGGCGAGCGCGGTGTGCTCTTGTCGGCTTCGGTGACGAACAGCAGCGTCTTCGTCGCGATGACGGCGGACGGAGTGGCGTCGCCGAGCGGCGGCAGCTTCAAGGCGGCGAGCGCGGGGTGGTTCCGCGGGCCGTCGGCGTTCGGCACCATCCAGGCCTGGTCGCCGCGATTCAAGTCGAACGCCGTGATGCGGCCGTACGGCGGCTTCATGAGCGGCAGCCCCTGCGGCCCGTTCATGATCTCGCGCATGCCCGCGCGGTAGCGCAGATCCGAGCGCGCGGGATCGGGTGCGAACAGATCCGCGACGAACGCCACCGTGCGCGACGGCGACGTACAGGATGCCGGTGTCCGGGTCGAACGCGCCGCCGTTCCAGTTCGCGCCGCCGCTCGCGCCCGCGAGCTGGATCGTGCCGAGCTTGCCGCCGGGCGTCTTGTCGATGACCGACGGCGGCGTGAACTGCGGCCCGATCACGTAGCGCTTCACGATCTCGAGCGCTTCGGCGCGCAGCGCCGGCGTGAAGTCGATGAGGTCGTCGGCGGTGAGCCCCTGGCGCTCGTACGGCGGCGGCTTGGTCGGATACGGCTGCGTGCGTGCGGCGACCTCGCCCGGCACGGTCGACGCGGGCACCGGGCGCTCCTCGATCGGCCACACGGGCTTGCCGGTGACGCGGTCGAGCACGAACACGAACCCTTGCTTCGTGACCTGCGCGAGCGCTTGGATTCTGCGGCCGTCGACCGTGATGTCGACGAGGATCGGCGCGGCCGGGTTGTCGTAGTCGAATAGGTCGTGATGCACCGTCTGGAAATACCAGACGCGCGCGCCGGTCTTCGCGTCGAGGCACACGATCGAGCTCGTGTACAGGTCGTCGCCGAGCCGGTGGCCGCCGTACATGTCGTTGGTGCCGCCGCTCGTCGGCACGTAGACGTAGCCGAGCTCGTCGTCGACGCTGAACGTCGACCAGGTGTTGGCGGCGCCCGAGTACTTCCACGAGTCGTTCTGCCACGTAGCGATGGCGGGGTCGCCGGCCTTCGGGATCGCCTGGAACGCCCAGCGCAGCTTGCCCGTGCGCACGTCGAACGCGCGCACGTCGCCCGGCGGCCCATCCTTGTACACGGCGGAGTCCTGCTCGAGCATCGACGAGCCGACGAGCACCACGTCGCCCGCGACCACCGGCACGCCGGCCCACTTGTAGCGGAACTCCGGCGTCGTGAGCTCGACTTTGCCGCCGTCGCCGAAGCTCGCTACGGCCAAGCCGGTCTTCGGATTCAGCGCGAACAGATGTTGCTGGCGAACGGTGAGGATCCGCGCCTCGTCGCCGCGGCCCCAGTACGCGACGCCCTTGCTGATCATCAGCGATGGCAGCCCTTCGGGTCCCGCGATGAGGGGCTTCTGCGTCCAGAGTGTGCGCCCGCTCTTCGGATCGATCGCCTCGGCGAGGCCGAAGCCGTTCGGAATGTACAACATGCCGCCGACGTAGATCGGCGTGGCCATGTAGCGATTCGACACGGTGAGGTCGGGGTTCGCCGCGATGATCGCGGGATCGACCTGCGGGTGCCGCCACGCGATCCGCAGCTGTGCGACGTTCGCCTTGTCGATCTGCGCGAGCGGCGAGTAGCGCGTCGTGTGCTTGTCGGCGGAGTAGTAGCCCCACTGCGCGGCGTCTTGCGCGTGCAGCGGCACCGCGCTGGTGGCGAGAAGCAGGAAGGCGAGTGACGGCCGCAGCCGTTCGTTCCGTCGGCGCACGTGTAGACCCCCGGTTATCGTTGCGCGGCTCTGAGGCGCGCTCCGTCGGAAGCGTAGCACGGCCGCAGTTTTCAACTCAGCGGACCCCTTTCCGCGGCGTGGCGACATTTGCGTCCGCGCGGTCGGCGAGCGCGCCAAACGGCCGTTCGTGTACGATCGAGCGGATAGCAAGAACCGGGGGTTTCCCATGAAGCGCATCGCCGCGTGCCTCGCGCTCATCGCAGTCCCGCTCGCGACTTTGGGCCAGCCCGCGCAGCCCGCCTGCGACCGCGCGTGCCTGAAATCCACGCTCGACTCCTATCTACAGGCGGTCGTGAAGCACGACCCGGCGGCCGCGCCGCTCGCGGTGGGTTATCGCCACACCGAGAACGCAATCAACGTGCCGCGCGGCAAAGGCGTCTGGCAGAGCGTCACGGCGCTCGGCAAAGTGCAGCGCCGCTACCTCGATCAGACCGCTGGGCAGGCGGCGTACTACGGCATCGTCGACGAGGGCGGCAAGCTCGCCGTGGTGACGGCGCGGCTGCGCGTGGACAACCGCGCGATCACCGAAGCCGAATGGTTCATCGCGCGCGACGGCGATCCGGGGCTGCCGGGCGCGACGCCGCCGAACCTGTGGAGCCCGGACGGCCTCACCGCCACGCCTCCGCCGGAACGCGTGCTGCCCGCGAACGAGCGGCTGCCGCGCGACCGGATGATCGCGATCGTGAGCAGCTACTTCGACGGCATCACGTCGCACGACGGCGAGGTCGTGCTCGCACACAAGGGCTGCAACAGGTACGAGAACGGCACTCGCGTTACGGGGCGCCGCAACGGCGACAACGATGACTGCGTCTCGGGGCTCGCGGGCTTCGACCTTGCGAACGTCGCCGGCCGCCGCATCCCGCTCGTCGACGACGAGCAGGGCGTGGTGCTCGGGATGGCGGTGTTCATCCGCAAGCCGGGCTCGGTCCGGCCGCGCAATGCGTTCAGCGAATGGTTTTGGATCGAGGACGGCCGGATACGCGACATCTGGACGGCGATGTTCTACCCGGGACCCGAGCGGCCGGTGCCGAATTGGCCGCCGTACGAGGGCAATTTCCCGTTGGCGGGCGCTGCGCCGGCGGCATCCGCGGCGCCGGCGCGTTAGCTTCAGCTCGCGTTCCGCCGCCATGGAGCACGCGGCCTTGGTGAACGTTCTCCTTTGGCTCGAGCGCAACGACCTCAGTGCCTGGATCCGAGAAACGCCGTCGGTCTTTGCGTTTCCCTTCATCTTGTTCCTGCATACGCTGGGTCTCGCGATGCTCGCGGGGATCAGCGTCGCGATCGACGTGTGGCTACTGCGCATCCGCGCGTTCGGGAGCGCGGCTCAGATGACCGGCTACGTTCGCACGATGTGGCTCGGTTTCGGCATCAACACGGTATCGGGCATCGCGCTGCTGCTCGCATATCCGGCGAAGGCGCTCACGAATCCTGTGTTCTATACGAAGATGCTGCTCGTGGCGCTCGGCGTGTACGCGGTGACGCGCATCAACCGCGAGGTATTTCCGACGGCTTCGCGGTCGCGGGCGCCGTCGTCACGACGTGGCGAAACGTTGGGCCGTATCTCGCTGCTCATCTGGGCCGGCACGGTGCTCACCGGCCGGCTGCTCGCGTACACGCAGCCGTGCTGTTCGCGGACGAGCTGCTATGACGTTCCCGCAGCTCATTCATTGGCTCACGCACACGCCCGTCAACTCGTTGGTGATGGACTATCGGTGGACGTGGCCGATCAGCGAGACGTTGCACTTCTGCGGGCTCGTGCTGATGACCGGCACCGTCGGCGCCTTCGACCTGCGCCTGCTCGGCCTCGGCAAAGGCATCGCGCCCGCAGCGCTGCACCGGTCGTTGCGCTACGGCGTGATCGGCTTCGGGATCTCCGTCGTTACGGGCTCGCTGTTCATCTTCGGGCAGCCCGATCAGTACTTCTACAACGACGCGTTCAAGGTGAAGGTGGTTTGCCTCGCGCTGCTCGGGCTCAACGTGCTCGCGTTCTATTCGCTCGAGGCGCGCAAGGTGCTCGCGCTCGGCCCGAACGGCGACGCGCCGGTGCTCGCGCGCTGCTTCGCAGCGATCTCGTTGTGCCTGCTCGTCGCGATCATGTGCGCGGGGCGGATGCTGACGTTCTTCCGGCCGTAACTACTCGCGCCGCCGCGCGTCGAGTGTCGCCGGATCGAGGTAATCGGCGAGCACGCCTTCGAGTTGCCCGGACATCACGTCGCAGCGGTACTGAAGAATCGCGGCGTTCGGAGCGCGTCGCCAGCTCTTGGTCAAGATCAGAGGCTCGCTGAGCGTCGCGGGATCCACGAGCTCGAGCACGAGGAACAGCGAGTCGCCGTCGTCGCTCAGTCGTGTAGCGCTCGGTCGCGCGCAGTCCATCGCTGTGCGGTGCGCCGCCGAAGCTGTCGTGGAACCGGCCCGCGGGGATGTGGCTCGTCTCCACGACGAAGGCGCCGTTCTCGAACCGTCCCTTCGAGACGCCGAACGAGTGCGGTTGATTCGCGGAAGGCGCGTCGTGGCCGCCGAGCGAGATCGCTCGCTCGACGCCGAACTCTTCGTAATGAAGCACGACGTGGCCCGGATGCTGCTCGATCCGCAGCGGCAGCGGCGACACCACCTGGGACGCGAATCCGTGCGGGTCGCACGAGAATTTCGGAGCTCGCTGCGGCAAGAGCTCCAGCGCCGGGACGATGCGCGTTCGCGGGATCGGTCAGCCGTGCGGTCGCGGCCGCGCGCGCCTCGGGTGTGCACGCGACGACGCAATAAGAAGTCCGTGAGCGTCCATTCGGGATCGTCCGACGACGTGAGTGCAGAGCTCCACGTGCCCGCGAAGCGCTGCTGACCCGCGAAGTGGTCAGCGCAACCCGGACACTCGGTCGCCGATAGCACGTCCGGAAACTGCGCCCGGGCCGGCAACCCCATAAGCCGCGGCGACGGCCGCCGCCGCGGCCGGCCGTAGTGCCCAGGCCCGTAATCGAAGCGTTCGTCGAACCCCGTGTGTGCTCATGGCAGCGCTCCTCCCATCGATCCGCTTCCGGTCCCCTCGACCGTTCGCTACTCTTACGGCGCCGCGGTCCCACGGTCTTTGCCGGCGACCGGATACTTTTCGGAAAAAATTCGGCTGGGCCTCGAACGTGTCGAAAGACGATTCGCTGATCGAGTTCGGAAGCTTTCGGCTGAACAGGCTCGAGCGCTCGCTCGCGTCCGCCGACGGCGCGCCGATTCAGCTCACGCGCCGGCTCTACGACACGCTGTTGTTCATGGTCGAGCGGCCCGGGCGCCTGCTCGAGAAGCAGGCGCTGCTCGACGCGGTGTGGAAGGGCGCCGTGGTCGAGGAGAACACGCTGAGCCGCACGATCTCCGCGCTGCGGCAGATTCTCGGCGATCGCGCGGGCGAGCATCGCTACATCGAGACGGTGTCAGGCCTCGGCTATCGATTCGTGCAGTCCGTCACGGTGACGCAAGCGCGTGCGACCGAGTTGCCGGCGCGGCGTCACGAGCCGTCGATCGCCGTCTTGCCGTTCGAGGATCTGAGCCGCGAGCGCGATCAAGGCTACTTCGCGGACGGGATCGCTGAGGAGGTGCTGAACCGGCTCGCGAGCGTCACGGGATTGCGGCTGATCGCGAAGAGCTCGTCGTTCCGATTTCGCGACCGCGCCGAGAGCGCGCAAGCGATCGGTCGTGCCCTGGGCGTCGACTATCTATTGGCCGGCGCCGTGCGCAGGGACGGCGGGCGCGTGCGGATCACAGCACAGTTGATCGACGCGTCCGGCGATTCGCAGGTTTGGTCGGAGCGTTTCGATCGCGCGGTCGAGCTCGAGCACATATTCGCGATCCAAGACGACATTGCGCGCGCCGTCGCGAATGCACTGAGCGCGACGCTCGGTGTCGGCACGACGCCGTTCGCCGAGGGCGCGCGGCCCTGGCCGAAGGCTCGACGCGAGATCTCGAAGCGTACGACCTGTATCTTGCGCGCCCGCTCTCTTGCCAGCCACAGCGGCGGCCTACGCGATGGTCCGCTCGGCGGAGCTGTACCGCGAGGCTGTCACGCGCGATCCGGACTTCGCCGCGGCGTGGTTGGCGTTCGCGTCGACGAGCCGCGGCCGACTGATCTTCGCGCCGGAGCACGGCGCTCGCGCGATCAGAGGACATCGATGAAGCGGTCGCGAAGCTGCTCGAGCTCGCGCCGCACTGGTGGGCGACGCACATGGCGCAGAGTTGGCCTCTGCACCTCCGGCGCGATTGGCGCGGGATGGAGCGAGCGCTCGAGCGCGCGCGCGAGCTGGCGCCGGGCACGCCGTGGGAGATCCCGTACAACACCGGGATCTTCTGCACGACGATTGGCGATTTGGACGCAGGCCTCGCGCACTTTCGGGCGGCGATGCGCAGCGATCCGCTGTCGCTGCAGATGTCGGGGCTCGTTCAGATGCTGTCGATCATGCTGGGACGCGACGCAGAAGCGGAAACGGAGTATCGCCGGAGCCTAGATCTCGCCGGCGATCGCGAAATGGTCGAGCACCTCGTCTTGCACCGGCTTTGGGCGCGCAGCGAACCGTTTCGCGCTCAGTTTCGCCGCTATCTCGATCTGACCCAAACGAAGCCCGCGCCGATCCTCGAGGACGTCTACCCGGTATGCGAGGATCCGCCGCGCGCGTTAGAGAAGCTACGCGGCGCGACGGGTGCGCCTGAGTACCAGACTCCGCCTGGTCAGGTGATCTTGGCTTGGTGGCTCGCGGCCTACGGCGACGTCGACTCGGCGTTCGACGCACTGTGGCGTGGTTATGTCGACCTCTACTACATGAACCTGTCGTGGCTCTGGTTTCCGGTGTTTGCCCGCGTGCGCGAGCACGCGCGCTTCCCGGAGCTGCTCGAGCGCCTCGGCCTGGCCGAGTATCGGCGCGCGAAGAACACCGAAGTTTTGTCGGCTTCGTGACGCCGCGCAGCGTTTGAAATTACTATCCGCCGGGACTGCACGCGCCTGAAGCAACCCCGGGGGAATCATGAAGAACAACGTAGTGGGCGTCCTGGCCATCGCCGCGGCAGGACTGGTCGGTTCGTCTGCCACCGGCCAAACCGTCGCCAAAATCGATTTCGTGAGCGTCGGCCGCGCTGCGCCGCTCGCCGCGGACATCAACAAATACGAGATGACAGGCGCGACGTCTCGCAGACCCCAGGGGCCCGGCGGCCCGGGCCAACCTGGCCAAGGCGGCCAAGCCGCGCGGCCTGGGCAGGGCGCGCAGCCCGGGCAGCCGGCACAAGCCGGACCGCCTCCGGAACCCTTCTTCCTCGGCTCCGCGCGCAACGGCGACTCGCCTCCGGGCATCAAGCCGCTCGACAGTGGACCTCTTCACGTCGAAGGATTTCTACAAGGATCGCGCGCTCTGGACCGACCCGCGCTACTTCCGCTGCAACAGCCCGGCCGCGATCGAAGACCTCTGGGGCGGCAACCGCTCGAGCTTGATCGGCGATCACCCGCCCGGCTCGGCGGCGTGGGGCTATTGCGACCGCGACTATCCGCGCGAAGCGATCGTGAGCCCGTATCCGTTCAAGACCGCGCAGGCACACTACGAAGCACTGCTCGCGGAGACGAAGAAGCGCGGCGGCCCGACGAAGCACACCTACGAGACGCTGCCGGACGAATGGAACGGCCGCTACATGCACCCGGGACGCACGCCGGGCAACCAGTACTGGTACCGCATGCGGCACGTGCAGATGCCGACGATCCTGTCGCTGCTGACGCCGGAGTATCAGACGCGGATGGTCCAGGAGGCCTACCACCACGGCAACTCGAACAAGGCGATGTGGCCGTCGCAGTACTGCTGGCCCGAAGGCTTCATGCGCCGCTGGCACGAGGCCGCGGTGTGGGAGCACAACATCATGGTGACGCCGGAGCTCGTGCAGATCCTGGCCGGCGTCGCGCGCAACTTCATCACCAACATCCACATCGGCCGCGAGTTCAACATGGACGGCGCGGTGCCGCGCCTGGGGCAGGACGTGCCGCGCTGGTACGGCGAGACGATCGGCTTCTGGGACAAGGACACGCTGATCACCTGGACGTCGAACATCCAGGGCTGGAAGGTGCACTCCGCGTACGAGCACTCGAACAAGCTGCAGACGATCGAGATCTACACGCCGAACCGCGACGCGAGCGGCAAGTTCCTGGGGCTCAACCACGAAGCGATCTTCTACGATCCCGAGGCGCTGGTGGAGCCCGTGCGCATCGTCCGCAACTTCGTGAAGCTGAGCGGCTTCGACGAAGGCGATCCGTACGTGTTCATCGACTGCGTGCAAACCATCTTCCCGGTCAAGGGCACCGCGACGCCCGAGTCGCCGGGCAACGTGATCGAGTACGAGGTGCCCGACATCTACGGCCGGCCGTGGGCGCAGATCTGGGAGAAGTACTGGGAGCAGGGCATGGACCGGCCCAAGGAAGAGGATCTCTTCAACTTCGACGAGAAGAAGTAAGACGGGCGTCCGTTCCGGCACGTTCCTCGTGCGGGCGTCGCTTGCGTACCCATGAGCGACGCGAATCGCGGCTACGTTTACCGAACGCGCGTTGACGGTGTCGGCGCGGGGCAGAGCGTGCTCGCGTTCCACGTCGCGCGCTTCCGTCACTCCGACGAAGCGGCGTGGCGCGAGTCGATCGATCACGGGCGCGTGCTCGTCAACGGCCGCCGCGCCGCCGCCGATGATTCGCTGCGCGCAGGCGACGAGCTCGAGTTCCATCGCCCGCCTTGGACCGAGCCCGACGCGCCAGGGTCCTTCGACGTGGCGTTCGAGGACGAGCATGTGCTCGTCGTGGTCAAGCCCTCGGGTCTGCAAGTGCTGCCCGCCGGCCCGTTCTCGGCGCGCACGCTGCTCGAGCTCGTGCGCGCGAGCGATGCGTCGCGCGCCGCAGCCGCGCCCGCGCACCGGCTCGGGCGCGGCACGTCGGGGCTCATCGCGTTCGGAAAGTCCGCGCTCGGCCGCTCGTCGCTCGCACGTCAGCTCCGCGAGCTCACGCTCGGGAAGACTTATCTCGCGTGGGTGGAGGGCGCGCGGTTGCCGGGCTCATTCGCGGCGCGACAACCCATCGCGCGTTTGGCGCACGGGCCGCTCCAGATCCATGTGGCCGCGCAGCACGGCCGCGCGTCGCTCACGCGCGTGCGCGTGCTGCGGCGCGAGCCGCGGCGCGAAGACGGCGAGGAGGACGGCGCAGACCGTGTAGGCGAGCGTGCGCTCGTCGCCGCGCAGCCGATCACGGGCCGCCCCGATCAGATCCGGATTCATCTTGCCGCGGCGGGCGCGCCGATCGTTGGAGATCCGCTATTCGGCGCGGGCGGAACACCGAAGAGCGAAGTGCCGCCCGGCGAGGGCGGCTATTTGCTGCATGCCGCCGCGCTGTCGTTCGCGCATCCTGAGAGCGGTGCGCGCATCAAATTGCGCTCGCGACCCGATTGGGTGTCGCGCTAGGATGTCGCGACTCGGACGTGGAGACGAGAATGAACGTTGCGCTCAGGGTCGCAGTTGTTCTGTCGTTCGCCGCCGTCGGCTTCCCCGCCAGTTCGCAATGGCTCAAATATCCGACGCCGAACATCCCGCGCACGTCCGACGGTAAACCGGATCTCGCGGCGCCGGCCCCGCGCGGCGCGGACGCTCATCCCGATCTCTCCGGCCCTTGGAATGGCCGGCCGGCGAAGATTCACGTGCCCGACGAGGCGCTCACCGCGACATCGCGGGCTCTGATCCGCGAGCGGGAAGAGAACTTCTTCAAGGACCGACCGGCGTTCCAGTGCCAGCCGAGCGGGCCCGAGACCGTCGCCGGCTTCAGGCGCATCATCCAGACGCCCTTACTCATAGCGATCCTCTACGAGAACCTCGAATACCGCCTCATTTTCATGGACGGCCGCAAGCTCGAAGCCGACCCCGAACGCACTTGGATGGGGTACTCGGTCGGACGTTGGGAAGGCGACACGCTGGTCGTCGACAGCTTTGGATTCAACGATCGCACGTGGCTCGATGCGCGCGGCTTGCCGCACACGGAAGCGCTGCGGACGACCGAACGGTACCGGCGGCCGAACGTCGGAAAGATACAGGTCGAGCTCACCGTCACCGACGCGCAAGCGTTCGCGAAGCCGTGGACGGTGACGTACGACTTGGAGTTTCAGCCGGACACGGAGATGGTCGAAGGCGTCTGCGAAGACCGGACCCACTGGATCGGCCGTCAATCCGATCTCGAAGTCGGCGCGGTCACCGTTGCGCCGGAAATTTTGGCGAAGTACGTAGGTGTGTACAGCGGTCTGTGGGTCACGCGACCGCGGACCGTTACGGTTCAGCTCGAAGGCGGAACGCTGTACGCGAACGGACTCGTCGGAGACAAGGTGCGGCTCATTCCACGCTCCGACGCCACGTTCATGGGGACCGACGGCCTCTCCTTCGAATTCGATCCGGAGGGAAATCCGGCGGCGTTCATGGTGGAACGGCACGTGTCCGGCGATTGGCGGTACACACGGCAGCCGGACAAGTAATGCTGCAAGGCGCGCCGCGCTGGGATCACCGCGGCCGTTTACCGGCAGATTTCTCCGGCAGCGCGAACACGTACAGCGCGCTGCCGCTGCTCGAGAGGTTCAGCTCCTCGTCGATGATCCACTCGGTGTAGAACTGCGGCGCGCCCGCGCCATACCCGGTCGGCACGGCGACGTACTGCTTGCCGTCGACGCTGAACGAGATCGGAAATCCCTGCACCGACGTGCCGAGCTTCGTCTCCCACAGCACGTCGCCGCTGCCGACGTCCACGGCCTTGAACGAGCGCGCGAGGTCGCCGACGAAGATCACGCCGCCCGCCGTCGACAGCGCCGACGTCATGAACGGCACGCGCTGCTCGAGCGACCAGAGCTCCTGCATCGAGCGCACGTCGTAGGCCGCGAGCTTACCGATGTTGCCGTTCGTGCCCGGCATCTCGTAGCCGCGTGCGCCGGCGCCGTAGCTCGTGAGCCCGGCCTTCAAGTCGACCGCCTGCGGGCTGAGCTCGTTGCAGGTGCGGATCAGCGGAATGATCAGCCGCCGCGACTTGCGGTTGTAGCTCACCGCTTGCCAGTTGTGTCCGCCCGAGGTGCCCGGACAAATCTGGATCCACTCGCCGACACGCTGGTCCACGATGTCTTGGCGGTATTTCGGTAGCCCTGTCTCAGGGTCGAACGACGTGAAGACGTTCTGCAGGATCGTCTCTTTGTGGTCGATGTACTTGCCCGTCTCGCGGTCGAGCTTCCACAAGATGCCGGGCTTGCCGATCGTCATGACGAGCTTCTCGCCCGCGTCGTCGACGATCACGCGCTCGAACGCTTCGTCGAGATCGGCGGTCTCGCCCGGCGCGTGCTGGAAATGCCACGCGAGCTCGCCGGTGTCGGGATTCAACGCGAGCGTGGACGCCGTGTAGAGCAGGGCGCCGTTGCCCGACTGGCGGCTCGCGCGCATCCACGGCTTGGCCTGCGCCACGCCCCAATAGGTGAGGTTCAGGCCCGGGTCGTAGCTGCCGGTGATCCAGACGTCGCCGCCCGCGCGAAAGAGATCCGGTAGTCCGTTCCAAGTGTCGCCGCCCGGCTCGCCGTCGAGCGCGACGGTGCGAAACCGCCAGAGCTCCTTGCCGGTCGCCGCGTCGTAGGCGCCGATGAAGCACTTGTCGGGCCGGTACTGCTGGCACGTGCCCGTGCCAATCAGGACCTTGCCGTTGATCACGAGCGGCGTGCTGCTCGCCGTGAAGTCGCCGTTCTCGCGCTCGCCGACCACGGTCTCCCAGACGATCTCGCCGGTGCGCGCGTCGAGCGCGAGCAAGTGCGCCTGATTGGTCGCGACGAAGATCTTGTCGCCGGCGAGCGCGCTGCCGCGCATCGGATGGAAGTTCAGCGTCGACTGCGATGCGCGTCTGCCAGATCAGGCGTGCCCGTGCGCCCATCGAGCGCCTGCATCACGTTCGGCGGGTTGTTCACGTAGATCACGCCGTCGTAGGCGATCGGCGCGGGCTCGTCGCGTCCGTCGCGATCGGCCATCGACCAGACCCACGCGAGCTGGAGGCTCGCAACGTTCTGCGGCGTGATCTCGTCGAGCGGGCTGTAGTTCGATGCTTCGTAGTCGCGCCGAATCATCGGCCAATCGCCGGCGTCGGGCTTACGAAGCTTCTCGTCGCTGAGCGGCACGAAGCTCGTGACGGTGCCCGCGACCATGACGCCGAGCGGCGGGACCTCGGCTTCGCTCTGCGGCGCGCTTGCCGCTTGCGGCGCGCTCGCCGCTTGCGCCGCGCCCGCCGTCTGTGCCGTCGCCGTCGCGAGAGAGCCGATGGACACCGCGCTCTCTGCCGTCAGCGCCTGCTCTCCGGCGGCGGCGCCGTTCGTTTCGAGGATGAACGCGACGACGCTCAAATAGTCGTCCGCGGACAAGAGCCCTGCGATGCCGGGCGGCATCGTGACCTGGATGAACTGGAAGAGCTCGCTCGCGGTGCGCGGACTCCAGCGAGCGAGAAACGCTTGGCCCGCGAGCGGCGGCCCCGCGCCGCCGTGCAGGTCCGCGCCGTGACACATGGCGCACTCCGTCGCGTACACCGCGCGACCGGCTTGCGCTTGCGCGGCCGTGTGCGCGCGCGCGGCGGGTTGCGCCCACGCGTTCGTCGGGCCGCCGGCGAGCACGGCCGCGAGCACGGCCGCAAGGAATGGCCCCGATGGTCGCGATAGCCCGCGCGAAACGTTTCATCGGTCCCTCACGATCGGCGCGGCGGCCGGCAGCAGCCATCCCCAGACGTTGCCGTCCGGCGCGCCTTCGCTCGCTACCTGAATGTAGAGCTGCCCCGAATTGAGCCCGGCGAGCGCGTCGTCGCTCAGCGTGAACGAGCCGGACAGAGTGCCGCTCGTTCCGTTCGATACGGTGAGCTCGTAGATCGCGGGACCGCGCATGCCGACCGCGGGCCCGCGATGGATCTCGGCATGCGTGGCGGGCGAAGGGAATCCGTCGAACGTGCCTTCGATCGTCAACTGGTTGCCGGCCAGCGTGGCCTTCGCTGCACCTTTGCCCGCGATGGTCTTGCGCATCGCGGCGTCGCGCGGCGCGGGCGACAGGCGCACGTCGAACGACTCGCCCGTCGCGGCAGCGACCCGCCACGCGAACGCGGCTATGCACGACAGGGACAATCAGGACGGCCAGTGCTCGATTGAAGCTCATTCTTTCTTGTCGCGGTCGCACGGCCGCCGACGTGATTTTGTTGGGCTGCCGGAGTATAGCGCCGAGCGCGAAGCTGAACGACGGGACGCAACGTTCAGTATTCGGCGGCGGCGAGCACGCGAACGAACACCGAGGCGGCGAGTCGAACGTTCGGTGCCGATGTCACAATTGCCCATAGTCGACCGACGGTTCGTCGGCGGCCTCGTCGCTAGGCTATCGGTGGAATGCTCGGCCGCGTTCGCACGATGGCGGCAAGCGAGCGAAGGAGAAACGCGAATGGTCAACGCAAGAACAGCTCTGCGGCCGGTGCCGTTACGTGCGGCGCTTGCCGTGCTCGCATTCATCGCGATCGGCGCGGTGGCGCAGCCCGCTCCTCATCCGAACCTCACGGGCACTTGGGTGCTCGACAAGTCGCACAGCGACAATCCGGCTCGTCCGCGCGAAGAAAAATCCTCCAGTAGCGGCGGGAGCGGTATCGGGCGCCAAGTCATCAAGGGTATCAACGTCTTCGGAATTCCGGTCGGCAGCTTGCCGCTGCCCACGGGCCACGAGCCCGAGCCGCTCGAGGCGGACGACCTGCCCGGCGCCGAGCAGGCGCTCAGCGTAGTCACGCAAATTCGGATCCTCCAAGAAGCCTCCGCCACCGAGTTCGACTACGGCGGCGCGCTCACGGCGACCTACGAGCATGGCCGCCGGTCGGAAGATCGCGATGGCAGCGTGCGCGCCGGCTGGAACGGCGACGTCTTCGAGGTCGTGCACGAGTACGAGAACGGCACGACGGTCACGGAAACCTATCTGCTCGACGGGGCCGACGATCTGCACTGGATCGTACGGCTCAAGCAGAAGAAGGCCGACCCGGTCGTGGTAGAGCGCGTTTTCACGCGCGAAACGAACGTCGCCAACCGTTGAATCGCTTTTTCGGCGGCGCTGGCGTTTGCACCCCTTGAAAAACTCCACGGAGCTGACAAAGATCGGCGCCGGTCGAAGCGTATGGCTCGGCCGTCGTAGCGCCCACATAAGCCATCGGCGTCAGCCGGACGAGGAGGCAGAGCATGAAGAATCCGAACCCGACACTTTTCGCCAGAATCGACGTGGTCGTGCTGACCGGCCGATAGCCGCTGCCGGCGTCAGTAGCACGCACGCGGCGCCGCCCGTCGTCCCCGACAAGTTCACGGCGACGACGGCTGCGATGACCCGAGCGGCGTGACGCCTCCGAGTCGACGTGCGCGCCTGGTCCGACGAAGCGGCGCGCGGCGCCGTCGTGGCCGCGCTCGCGCAAGAGTCCGGCGTGCACGAGGCGCTCGCGAGCCTGCCGACGGTCGGCTACGTCTGGCAGAGCGGCAGCGGCGTCGGATACTCGGTGAAGTACGCGCATCGCAGTCTTCGACGCCGCAAGGGAGAGCGCGTCACGTTCGTGACCGACAAGCCGATCGGCGGCTACGAGTTCAAGCCGTGGTCCGTGGCTGCCGAGTCATCGGCGCCCGCGGCGCCGACAAGCTCGACTACACGCGTGATCGAGCTGTACTTGGACGGCAACGGGCACGGCGACGGCACGCTGTCGCTCGCGGCCGACGTGAAGCTCGACTCGACGGGCGCGCTCGTCTCGCTCGAGGCCGGGCGGGCGTCGCGCGCGTGCTCGCGAACGCGAAGCTCGAGCCGAAGCCGTATTGGGCGAAAGACAAAGTAGCCCGGCTCGACGACTCAATTGTCGTGCGGTTGCGCCTCGTTCGTCGCGGCCGCCGCGGCGCGGGCGGAAGCCGGCGGCTGCGCGCGCGGCCGCCGCAGCCTGCACACCCTTCTCCTGAATCGCGAGCGTGATCACGTACTCGCGCACCGCGCGCGCATCCTCGGGAGTCACCTGCGAGCGCGAACGACACCATGCCGTTCGCCGCGCGCGCGCCGTTCAGCACGATCGCGTCGAATAGCTCCTGCGACTCTTGATCGCGGGAGACACGCGCAGGTCCGGAAACGTGCCGATCGTGTTGCCGTGGCACTGGACGCAGTTCTGACCGTACACCGCGGCGCCGCGCGTCAGGACCTCCGCGGACGGCCGTGCTCTCCGGCGGATCGAGCGCGGGCGGCGTGTAGTCGAGCATCGGCGGCAGCTGCGCCGATGCCGCCGAGCTTGAACGCGAGCAGACGCGAATAGTTCGGCTGGTAGTACGGCTGCAGGCCGCGGCCGGCCGCGACCGCGACGTACTGCTCGCCGTCGATCTCGTACGAGATCGGGCCCGCCGCCACGCCGGTCTGCGCCGTGAAGTGCCAGATGCGCTCGCCGGTCGCGGCGTCGTACGCGATGAACTGCCGCTCGCCGCCGCCCGCGAACATGAGGTTGCCCGCCGTCGAGAGCGTGCCGCCGTCGCCGCCGCCGCTCTTGTCGACGTAGCGCCAGCGCGGCTTGCGCGCGACGGGATCCCAACCGAGCATCGCGCCGCGATCCTCGAACTGCAGGTCCGGCCGCGCTTCGAGCTCGGCGGTCACCGCGTCCGGCACGGGGCGGACGAGGCCGACGTTCGTGCCGACGTTCGATACCTTGAAGTCCTTAGCTGGCATCGGGATGTAGGCCTGCGCGTTGTGCCGCGAGCCGAAGTACACGAGCCCGGTGTTCGGGTTGAACGACATCGGCTGCCAGTTGTGCGCGCCGCGTCCCGTCGGCGTGACGAACGCGACCTTGCCGGTCTGGTCGAAGCGCGCGTCGGGATTTTGGATCGGCCGGCCGGTCTTCGGGTCCACGCCGCTCGCCCAGTTCACCGGCGCGAAGTTGTCCGCGGAAATCAGCTCGCCGGTCTTCGCGTCGATCACGTAGAAGAAGCCGTTCTTCGGCGCCTGCATCACGACGTGGCGCGTCGTTCCGCCGAGTCGAGATTCGGCGACCATGATGGGCTGCGTGGCCGTGAAGTCCCAGCGTCTCGCCGGGCGTGGTCTGGTAATGCCACACGTACTCGCCGGTCGTCGGGATCGAGCGCGACGATCGACGCGAGGAACAGGTTGTCGCCGCCGCCGGGGCTCTGAGCGCCTGGCTTCCAGGGGCGCCGTTGCCGGTGCCGAAGATAACCAGGTTGGTCTCGGGTCGTAGACGATGCGCGTCCCACGGCGTGCCGCCGCCGCCGAGCTTCCACCACTCGCCGTTCCAGGTCTTGGCGGCCATCTCCATCGCCGCGTTCTCGAACGCCGTCGGCCGGATTGCCGGGCACGGTGTAGAAGCGCCAGGCGCGCTTGCCGGTCTCGGCGTCGTAGGCGGACACGTAGCCGCGCACGCCGAACTCGGCGCCGCGCGTTGCCGATGAGCACGTTGCCCTTCACGACGCGCGGCGCGCCGGTGATCGAGTAGGCTCGCATGTCCGGTCGATCGTGAGCGTGCTCCACACTTCCTTGCCGGTCGCCGCGTCGAGCGCGATCGAGCGGCCGTCGAGGGTGCCGAGAAGATCTTGCCGTTCCAGGCGGCGACGCCGCGATTCACGACTTCGCAGCAGACGTTCACGGCCCACTCACGCGGCACCTGCGGGTCGTATTTCCAGAGCTCTTTGCCGGTCTTGCGCATCGAACGCGTACACCTTGCTCCAGGCGGGACACGTACAGCACGCCGTCGACGACGATCGGTGTTGCCTCCTGGCCGCGGTTCGGTCGGGATCGGCGTACCAGGCGAGCCCGAGTCTGCACGTTGTCCGTGGTGATTTGATCGAGCGGGCTGAAGCGCTGCTCATCGTAGTGTGCGCCCGTCGGACATCCAATGGCCGGGCTCGGAGTCCGCGGCGCGCAGGCGCGCGGCGTCGACGGCCGCGGCGCCGTGCAGTGGGAGCTGCGCGCGCGTGCGTCGACGCCTCCGGCGGAGCCGCCGCTCGGCGCCTTCGGCGCGCAAGCGAGAGGCTATTGCCGCGGCGACAGCGCCAACGGCCAACGGGATACATCCGCGCATGATGTCCCCCGAGTCTTGTCGACCGGCGGCGCGTGGCGCGCCGATTTCGTTCGACTCCATCGTTCAGGTTGCTGGTCGCGGCGTGGAGCCGAGCAGAGCCTGCGAGGAAGCGCTGCGAGACCGCTCAGCGGATCGGCGCCGACCGCTGGCAATCGTACGGCTTCACTTGCTCCCCGGGCCGCCACTCCCACGCCTTCGTGAACTCGGCGGGCTCCGTGAACGTGGTCGGATCCGTCACCGTCAGCGTGTACTCGAGCCGGCTGCCGTCCGCGTTCAGCGAGAATCGTTCCTCGGTGCGCACGTCCGGTCCGAGCGGAATGCCGCGTGCCGTTCAGATACGGGTAGTCGATGTCGATCGTCTCGACGACGAGCGCCTTCCCGTCCCACCGGCCGAACGAAGTGCCGAGCGGCGAGCGGGCGCGCTCACGCGTCACCGCATTGCGCGGCGATCAGCGTGATGTGACGCACCGCGTCGTATTCCTCGAGCTTCAGCAGGATCTCGTCGCCGTTGTCGACGAACTCGAGCGGATACGGTTGCTCCATCGCGTACGGCATCCCCTTCGGCGCGCAGTTCGCGGTCGGATCGTTCTTGACGGGATCGAACGTCTGGCGCGCGGCCGTGGCCGCCGGCGTCAATGGCATTTGGTCATTCCAGAGCCAGCCCGCGTTCGTCCAGACGCGAAAGATGCCGCGATTGCCGGTATCCGCCGTCACCGCGCGGCGAGTGTCCTTGCCGACGAGCTGCTGCGACCAGCGTGCCGGGATGAAGTCGCCGAACTGGATCTCCCTGCCGTCGGGCAGCAGCAGGTTCGTGATCCAGAGGATGTCGTCGCGGCCGCGGCCGCCGTTGCCCGCGACCTTCACGCGTTGGCCTACCGGGATGAGCTCCTCCGACAGCCCGAACCGGCTCACGATGCTGACCGAGTTCGACTCGATGTCCCAGACGTGCTCGGTGCCGCCCGGTACTGCGCCGCGCATCTTGAGCTTCACGTGCGGATTGACCCACGCGACCTCGGTGATCACGCCTTCGACCTCGATGACCGACTCGCGGTCGAAGATCGCGGCGGAGTGGTGCGCGTGAGCGGTTGCTGCGAGCAGCAGCAAGAGCGACCAGAGCGCCGAGGGTTTTCACGAACGGAGTATAGTTCGCTCCGGTCAACGGAGCACCCGACATGGCAGCCAGCGCAGCCGCGTCGTTCGATGCTTTTCGTGCAACCGCTCGCGGTGTGGTGATCACTGCTTTGCTGGTCGCCGGCGTTTGGCACTCGACGCGCGTCGCTGCGCAAGATCGGTAGGGTAGACGCTCGTGCTGTCGCCCAACCGGTTTTGCGCCGCGCTGATCGCAGCCGCCGCGCTCGCGATACCCGCCGCGCGGACCCCGGCCCAGCCGGCCGCGGGCTGCGACAACCTGTGCGCCGCCGCGGCCGCGCTGATCGAGCGCTTCGAGCTGCGCGAGGCGCCGACGCCCGTCCGCGAGCGCAAGGGCTGGGCTCCGCCGAAGCGCATCGTCGTGGCCGACGTGGAGATCGCGGACGCACTCCGCGGCATCGCGCCCGGCGTCGAAGTGGTCGGCGTGCCGGGCTTGAGAAATTTCGCGGCCATGACCGAAGCCGTCGCCGGCGCGGACGTCCTGATCGGGCTCTGCACGCCGGGAATCATCGAGCGCGGCCAAGGCCTGAAATGGATCCAGCTGCTCAATGCGGGCGCGGATAGCTGCGCGACGGTTCCAGCGGTCGCGCAGCGCGACATCGTCGTCACGAACCTGCAGCGCATCCAAGGGCCGCACATGGCGGAGCACGCGGTTGCGTTGATGCTCGCGCTCGCGCGTGCGCTCCCGCAGTACGAAGCGGAGCAGATCGCGGGTGCGTGGAGCCGCGGGTTTCGCGAGCTGCGCGAAGAGCGCCTGCGCGAGGTCGAAGGGAAAGACGCTGCTCGTCGTGGGCTTGGGCGGGATCGGCACCGAGGTCGCGAAGCGCGCGCACGCGCTCGGGATGCACGTGATCGCGACGCGCAACAGCCGGCGCGAAGGGCCGGACTACGTCGAGTACGTGGGTCTCGCGGACGAATATCGCACGCTTGCGGCGCGCGCGGACGTGGTCGTGAACGCGACGCCGTTGACGCCCGAGACGCGCGGCATGTTCGACGCGCAGTTCTTCGACGCGATGAAGGACGACGCGTTCTTCATCAACATCGGGCGCGGCGAGAGCGTCGTCACCGCCGCGCTCACCGCCGCGCTCGAGCAGCACAAGATCGGCGGCGCGGGGCTCGACGTGACGGACCCGGAGCCGCTGCCCCCGGGCCACCCGCTCTGGGGCATGCGCAACGTGATCATCACGCCGCACATCGCGACGAGCTCGGACATCCGCGACGAGCGCACGCTCGTCTTGGTCGCCGAGAACGTGCGCCGCTATATAAGAGGTGACGCGCTGTTGTCCGTCGTCGATTTGGCGGCGGGCTATTGAGGCGCGGCCGACAGACAGCGCAATTCATGCGGGTGCATGGCGGACGGGCCGGCGCGCGCTCCGTCCTTGTCGCGATTGGGAGGGGCTTTTTCGATCGACAGCCCGAGATTCGATTTCGCGCCGATCGACAGGTAATTTGTCGATCGGGCGAGATTCGACGCCGCACTTGTCGATTGCAGAAGTGCACCCTGCGCGTATGCGTTCTCCCGATACGCGTGACGATGCGTTACGCAGTGCGCTCAAGGACCTCGCGCCCGAGTCGCAAGCGGACGCGATGCATCGCGAGCGCCGGCGATACGCCGGGAAACTCTGGCGCAACGAGGCCGTCAAGTTCGTCCGCGAGATCGCGGCTACCGCGGAGCTGATGCAAAAGGCCCGCGGCGACGCGCGGCGAGCTCGTGTTTCGGACTGACGCGCGGTACCGCCTCCTATCCGCACTCGAGCGCAGTCGGCGGCGATCCATCGATCTCGGAGTGGCGCGCATGCTAGGCGTATCGAAGCAGGCCGCGCGTAAAGGCGTTATCGTAGCGGCGCGCGCGGGGTTGCTGGAGCTCTTGCCCGATCCATTCGACCGACGTTCGATCCGCATTGCGCTGACACCGCGGGGGGCGGCGCGAGTTGGCTGCGACGCATGCGTGCGAATTCTCATGGGTGATCGCACTACAGCGGACTCGGCACGCGGGAGATGAGGCTCGTCGCGCACGTGCATGCCGTGATCCGGAGACGGCTGCAACGCGATGAACGGGAATGGCAACAGCGCGCGGACCGAGTATCCGCACGCGCTGCTCCAGACGAGATCGACTAGTCGTCCAATCACGCCTACGCGACCCGCCCGAATCTTCGTAGCCGACGATCAACGCGACGTCGTCGAGTCTGCGAGCGCGGCGCGTCCTTAGGCGATCGCCCGCGCGCTCGCTCACGCCGGCGGTTCTACGCCCCAGCCCGGCTTGTCGCTGAGCAGCAGCACGCCGTTCTCGATCGTCTCGCCCGTGCTGCGCCGCGTCTGCTTGCGATCGAACGAGTACTCGAGCGAGCGGACGAGGTCGGGATAGACGGCCGCGGCGTGCAGGCTCGCGGCCGTCGAGATCGGGCCCGACGGATTGTGCGGCGAGATCTCGATCCTGCCCGCGCCCATCCGCATCACGTCGAGCAGCGGGCCGAAGCCGCCCGAGTGCTTCACGTCCGGCATGATCACGTCGACCCAGCGGTGCTCGGTGATTTCCTCGAAGCGGCGCCTGCCCCAGAAGAGCTCGCCGCCCGACAGCCGCAGGTGCGTCTTGCGCTTGAGCTCGTCGTAGGTCGGGCCGACGGGGAACGGCTCCTCGAGCCAGTCGAGCTTCAGGCGCTCGAGCTCCGGTATCAGCGCGTAGAAGTCCTTCGGCTGAAATCGCTCGTGGAAATCCACGCGTACCGCGAGGTCCGGGAATTGCTCGCGCAGCCGCGCGAGCGTCGCCAAGCCCGCCGCGGCTTTCTCGACGGCGTGGTCCGGGCTGTTCACGGCCTCGAAGGGCGCGCACTTGTAGGTCTTGAATCCGAGTGCCTGGAGCTCACCGACGACCGCGGAGTATTCCTCCGGCGTGCGCGTCTGCAGCGCCCGATTGATCGTCGTGTAGAGCGGCAGGCCGTGGAACGCCGTGCCGCTCCTGAACAGCTGCCACACCGGCACGCGCTCGCGTTTGGCCAGCAGGTCGTAAAGCGCTTGGTTGATCCCGGAGAATGCCGTTGCGGTCACGAAGTCGGGCTCGAGCGCCGCGATCTCGCTCTCCTTGCGCGCCAGGTTCTCGAGCGACGGCGAAAAGCCCGCGTAGTGCTCGACGAACAGGCCGGCCGCGGTTCGCTTGCAGCCTTCGTCGTCCATGCTGTGCGAGGCTTCGCCGAAGCCCGACAGAACGCCGTCGCTGACCTCGAAGATCAGCCAGTCGCCCTTGAGCCGCAGGCTCGGGTACCAGCCGTCGGGGTCGCGGATCGTGCGAAAGCGCAGCGTGAGCGGACTTTGCGCGCGCACGACCGAAGGGGCGCCGAACGCGACGGCCGCGGCGGCGGTCGTGCGAACGAAGGTGCGGCGCGAGACGCGAGTGTGGGCTGGGCTTGCGCACGAGTGTCTCCGAGGAGCGCGCTCGATCATACACCGGCAGTGCGCGTGCAGCTCACGGTGGGAGCGGGCAGCGCCCGACGCGAGGGTCTACGCCGCGTCGATGACCTCACGCATCCGTTGCCGCGCCGCGGCATCGGGTATCGGCTTCAGGGCGCAGAGCGCGTTCTCCGTCATGTGCGCCGCGTTCGTCGTCTCCGTGAGCACGCAGGTGACGGCCGTAGCGAGGATGTACTGCAGCGAGAAATCCGCCCAGCTCTCGCGCATTCGAATTCCGCGGCCCAGTCGGGCACCGGCGCGTTCGCGAGGCGCTCGAAGTAGGCGCCGTTCATGAACGGCCGGCTGATCAACGTCGCGATGCCGCGCTCCGCGAGCATCGGGAGGAAGCGCCGCTCCGCTTCGCGCTCCGTGACGGAGTAGTTGATCTCGACGAAGTCCGGCGTTTCGGTGCGCAGGAACGCTTCGAGCTGATCGTAAAGCTCCGCGCGCGCGGCGGTCACGCCGATGTAGCGCGCTCGGCCCGCTTCTTTCAGATTCTTGAGGCTCGGCCAGTGCACGTCGAGGCCCATGGGCTGCCCACGTTCACGAGATCGATCGAGTCGCGCCGATAGGCGCGCAGCGCGCGCTCGAGCTGAGCAATTCCGGCCTGCCGCTCCGTCTGCTCGAGGTTCACCGTCACGAACAACCGGCCGCGCAGATCGGGTGCGTCGATGATCTGCCCGAACGCGCCGTCGTTGTCCGCGTTGCGCGGCCACGTGTCGACGACCTTGCCGCCGTGCTCGACCAACGCGCGCACGACGCCTTCGACACGCTCCGCGCCGTGCTCCGCGATCTCCGACACGGCCGACGACCCGAGCCCGATGATCGGCAACGGCTCCCCCGTGCTCGGGATCGTGCGAGCCGGCAGTGGGCGCTGCGCCCACGTGTTCCTGCGATACGCGCCGGCCGCGGCGCCGGCCGCGATCAGCGCGGAGCTCGCGGCGAGTCGTGGTGCGTGTCAATGCGAAGACGTCCACCCGTGCCAGCGCCGTTCGGCAAGTTCAGGATCACCGCGCGGATCTCGCGCAGCTTGCCGCCGTGACCTTGAACATCTCGGCCAAGAGCAGCGTGGAAGTATCCGGGCCTTCGCGCCGGAACGTGCCGACGGCGAGCACCGTGCCGTGCTCGACGTCGACGATCGGAAGACGCCGGTCCATGACCATCGTGCCTTTGTACGACGCACGCTCGAGCTGTAGATCCGGGCTCCACGTGTGGCGCTCCATGATCGGCTTCTCCGTCACGTTCGTGGTCTGCAAGCCGTTCTCGAACCGCTTCATGCCGGGTGCGAACGGCGCCTGCTTGAACTGCGGCGTGCCCTCGGTCTGGATCGCGTCGAAATACGAGTTCGGCCGTCGCGACGAGCTGCTCGCGCGTGTGCCGCTCGCGCGGCCGGCACCGTCTGCGCGAAGATGTCGGACAGGTGCTCGAGGTTCTGCGGCGCGAACCAGCGCTGGTCGCCGACGCGCACGACGAACGTCTCGATCTCCGTGATCTTGCCGCTCGCGACCTTCAGGCGCACGAACATCTCCGCGGTGGCGTCGTACTCCTTCAGCGCCGTGAAACGGCCACGCTGCCCGTGCTCGGATCGAGAATGTAGTCGCGATAGGGGATCGGCGCGCCGGCCGTGTGCCAGAAGCCTTCGCCGAGATCGAGCACGCGGCCGTTCTCGGTGTATTTCACCTCTTTGGCCACGGGCAGCTTCGTGGCGTCGCGATGCGAGAGCGCGTCGATGTAGCCGTCGACGAAGCCCTTCAGGCAGGCGTTGTCGCAGCTCGCCGCGCTTTGCGCTGCGGCGGCGCTCTGCGCGAGCGGAGCGCTTTGTGCGACCGCGTCCCGCAAGCCGAGACCGCTCGCCACGATCAGAACGCAGAGTAAGTAAGTGCGAAAGGCGAGTGTCGTGCGCATGCGTTGTCTCATTTGCTACAGAGGCGCCGATCATAGCCACCCCGTGACTGCGGCGGTAGCACACGCGCATCCCGCCCCTCCGCGGACCGCCAAATAGAGCCGGCTAACTATCGCACCTGTTTCGCGAAACAATCCTGTCGGAAAAGTGTGACGGCGATCCTTTTCGCCGCGGGAAGACCGCGAAGCGCTGCACAGTCTCAGCGCGGCGATACGACATAAAGTCTCGGACCGGTTTTGGTGCTTGGGAAGATCTCGTGACGGTCATGGATTCTCGGTTTAGGTTGGACGCTCTAGTGCTTTCTCTCGTCGCCGTCGCCGTCGCCGGCTGCGAAGCTGTGGCACAAGAAGATCTAAAGCAACAGGAACAACCGCAGGCAGCTGCACAGAGTCAGGTGGCTCAAACGAATTGGCCGGACAGAACGCCCGACAGCGCCAGAAGGCGAGCGCCGTGCAGTGCAGACGCGCAACACACTGCGCCAGGAAGGTCTCGTTCGAGATAGTTCTGGAACGGTGTTGTCCTCCTCTTGCTCCGAGCACGAGGAACAAATCCCCGATCTGCTGACACCACCGATTTGCGATGAGCTCCAGATACAGTCGCTCGGGACAACCTATCGTGCTTTCCTGTTCTCGACGAGGCACGACGTCCTCGTCATCTACCACGAGGGCCACATGGCATGCACGTCGCTCGCGCGTATGGCGGATACGTCTTGCCGGACGCGAATGACCTGATCGCACGCGTTCTCGAACGCGCAGACGTCCTCTACCTCGATATGCCCCTATTGGCGACGAACTGCGGCCAGACGATCGATTTCAACGGAACCACCTACACCGGCAAGCTGCACAACTGGTTTGCTCCGTCGATCAACCAGGTGAGTCGGCCCTAGCGTATTTCTTCAATCACATCAATCGCGCGATCGATTATCTCGGGCCGAAGTATCGAACCATTCACATGACCGGTCGCAGTGGTGGCGGTGGGGCGACGACGAATTACGCCGCGTTGGACTGGAGAATAACGAGATCCGTGAGCGTAGCGGGGAACCTTGCCGATCGAGCTGCGCACACCGGACCTCGACGGGACGGACGACCTCGGCGACTGGGAACAATACGGTCCACACGTATTTCGGCTGCTGAGCTACCAAGCGCTCTACGAAGCGGCGGGCGGTTTTCAGCCGCGTCGCAGGCACGTGGAGATCTACAATGAATTCGACAACTGTTGTTTTTCCGGCGTGAAAGGCCTCGCCGCCAAGGAGGTCTACTCTGCGAGCACCCAGGAGTACATGACGGAGCGAGTCTCCTTCTTGGTGAACGTCGGCGAGTACGGGCACGTAATTCCCGTCGCGACGGTGGTCGAGCAGTTGTTGGCCTCGACTGACGAGCGCTGGACGCACGCGAATGGGCGGCAGCGATCCCGCTCAGCGAGGCGGGAGCGAGCCTAAGTAAGCCGCGATCGCGATGATGTCGTCTTCCGATAGCTTCGCGACGGCTTCCTTCATCGGCGCCGCTTTCGCGCCGGCGCTGGTGCCGTTTTGCATCGTGATCAACTGCCGCGCGATGTAGACGGGTTGCATGCCGGCGAGACGCGGTACCTCACCGAGCACCGAGGAGCGCATCGCCGTGGCACATTCCGCACGGAACGGTCTTCCCGCCGTCGCCCGTCTTCACGAGCCCCTCTCCGCGGCGAACGCTTCCCGGCGGCGCGTAAGCGATGAAGCCCGAGCGCGGGTCGCGAATATTCGTGCGAAACGGGTCTTCGGGAATCTGGACGATACGCCGGCCGATCGGCTCCGTCCCGCCGTCCGGCGCGAGAATGCGGTGGCGCGCGACGACGCTCACGTAGGTCTTCGGCGGCGTGGCCGTTTCGACTACTTGACGAACGGGATCGGCCGGATAGCCGCGTAATACGCCGCTGCGAGTCGGACATCGTCGTCCGACGTCGCGCGCGCAATCGGCCCCATCCTGGTCTCCTCCTTGCGCGCGCCGCTTTTGAAGTCACTCATTTGTCGAATGAGGTATTCGGTGGGAGCTGCCGGCGATGTCGGCCGACTCCGAGTGGCCTTGACCCGACATGAGATGACACGAGCCGCACGCATTCGGCGCCGGGCCGGCAACCACTTGCGGTGCCGGCGGGTGCTCGTCGGGAAACCAGTCCGGCGGATTGGCGTTGCCCGCGATGGCCGCGGCGTCGTACTCCTTCGTGCTGCCCGGCACGCGGACCGTGCCTGTGATCGGCGGCGCATTGGGCTGCACGGGATCCGGGATGTTGAAAGCACCGTGCCGGCAGACCGTTCGGGACGGTCAGAGGCGCTTGCGCGGGTGCAGGCGTCTGCGCCCGAGCGTTCGCACGCAGAGCGCCGCGAGACATCATAAGTAACGTGCGCATCGGTATCGAGATGTGGCCTCGCATGAACGCCGTGTCGGCCGCCGCCGCACGCGGGGCAACCGAATCGGATCAGTCGTGCGGTCTGCCGCTCAGATGCGGCGGCTTCTGTTTCTCGCGCTTGACGATCTTGGTAGTGACTACGCTGCCGTCGGGCAGCTTCAACAACAACTTGTTGCGGGTGACCGCGGCCGGCACGTCAGTGCCGCGCCGAAAGTTCTTCGCGGTGGTGCTCTCGAGAGTCTGCGGCTCCCAATCGCCCGTGACGAGGACGCCGTCGACAGCGACCGTGACGCGGCTCATCGAGACCGTCGAGCTGCCGGCCTGGATGCCGGCCACGGCGAACGAGCTCTGCTGGCGCTCGTAGGTGTACGACTCCGTCACGATCGATGATTTGAACTGATGCGGAAGGCGTCGGCGACATGCCCGTGGGCGTGGACGTGATCGAGCCGCCGATGATGTTCGAGCTGCAGAACGCGGGCATCGACGTGCGCGACGGCCAGCAGACGATGCTGCACGCGCGCGAGGTGAAGAGTCACGACGAGATCACGCTGCTCAACATGGCGGCCGCGATGGTCGACGGCGTTTACCAGGACATTTCCGAAGCGCTGAAGCCCGGCGTGAAGGAATCGGAGATCGTCGCGCTCGCGACTAGCCGCTTGTACGATCTCGGCTCGGACAATGTCGAAGCGATCAACGCGATCTCCGGCGAGCGCTGCTCCCCGCATCCGCACAACTTCACGGATCGCTTGATCCGGCCCGGGGACCAGGCGTTCTTCGACGTCATCCAGTCGTTCATCGGCTATCGCACGTGCTACTACCGCACGTTCTCGGTCGGCCGCGCGACGAGTCCGCAGCGCACCGCCTATCGTAAGGCACGCGAGTGGATGGACCGGACGATCGAGTTGCTGAGACCCGGGATGAGCAGCGACGAGGTGGCGCATGCGCTGCCGACGGCCGACGAGATCGGCTTCGCGAGCGAGATCGACGCGTTCGGCCTTAACTTCTGCCACGGTTTGGGACTCGGGCTGCACGAGCGTCCGCTCATCTCGCGCGTCACGTCGTTCCGCGACCCGATCGAGCTCAAGGTCGGCATGGTGTTCGCGGTCGAGACCTACTGCCCCGCACCGACGGCATCTCGGCCGCGCGCATCGAGGAGGAGATCGTACTGACGCCCGAGGGTGCGAAGATCATCACGCTGCTCTCCGGCCAAGAGTCGCCGATCGCGAATCCGTACTAGGCGGCGCGACCGGCAAAGTCTGCGGGAACGCGCGCGCGTAGGGGGAGCATTGCATGGCGCAGAAATGTTTGACGGTTCTCGGCTCGGTCGCTGTTTCGGCGCGCGCTGCTCGTCATGGCCGGGCCGACCCAGCCGCTGAGAAGGAGCGGCCGGATTTCACCGGCGTCTGGACGATGTATGTCGAGCCCGGACAGTCGCCGCGCGGCTTCGGCCGCACGCCGCCCAATCAGCCGTTCACGCCCGAGGGCCGGCGCCGGTACGACGAGTACCGGAAGCTGTTGGGGCCCGAGGCCGCGAATCCCGCCGCCTACTGCGTCGACTACGGCATGCCGTCAATGATGGAGCAGGCCGGCGGCTATCCGATCGAGTTCATCCAGAAGCCCGATCAGGTGACGATCATCTACGAGGTCGAAAGCGAGCTGCGCCGGATCTACATCGGCGATCGGCAGGTTCCTCCGGAGAAGCGGCTGCCGAGCCGGCAAGGCTATTCCTCGGGACATTGGGAAGCCGACGTGCTCGTCGTCGAGACGACCGATCTCACGGACGGGCAAGATCAGATGCAGCACCCGCGCAGCGACGAGGCGAAGATCGTCGAGCGGTTCTCCCTCGGCGCGGACGCGAAGGGAACGAAGGTCATCTCCTACGAGATGACGATGACGATCCGATCTACTACACCGAGCCCATCAAGGTGCAGAAGAAGTGGGCGCCTTTGAACGGATTCATCATTCCGTACCGCTGCCCCGACGAGTTCTGGTTCGCGCTTCTCAAGACGCGGCGCGAGCAGTTGAAAGCCGGGAAGCCGGCCGATGCTCGGATGAGCGACGTCTACAAAGCGCGCGAAGAGAAAGAATGACGTGTTGCGAGACTGGATTGGGAGAGCTCGTATGTCGCCAATGATCAAGAAATTTGTCGTCGCGGCCACCGCCGCTCCGTCGCTCATGCTTTGGGCAGCGGTCGCGACGGCGCATCATTCAGCCGCGCCGTTCGATTTCAGCAAAAAGGTCACGATCGAAGGCGTCGTCAAGGAGTTCAACGTGGTGAACCCCCATACCTTCGCCGTCGTCTCGGTGACGGACGAGAAAGGAACTCGCGACGTCGAATATGAGGGGCACAGCGCGAGCAATTTCTATCGCGCGGGCTTCACCAAAGGCGCCGTGAAGGTGGGCGATAAGATATCGATCCTGATTGCGCCGCGTCACGACGGCGCGGACGGCGGCTTCATCCAGGCCTTCACCGCGAACGGGCTCACGGTCGGGTTCGGCGGGCTCTCGCCGAGCACGGGTAAGCCGGACGACAAGGCGCCGGACGCCGCCGCGGGCTCGGGCGCCGCTCCGCCGAAGTAGCCCGGTCGCGCGTCGCCCAGATTCTTGTTGAGGTTGGCCCACCGCCGACGATAATGCGCCGGTGAGAATTCCTTGGCCAAGCGGCGGCACCTGTACCCCGGCGCAAGGCTTCGCCTTTTCCCTCGCGGCGCTCGCCGTGGCCGTCCTAGCGCGCTGGGCCCTCGATCCGTTGCTGGGCGACGCGCTGCCGCTTGTCACCCTTTACGGCGCGGTCGCAGCTGCGGTGTGGGTGGGCGGCTTTGCGCCGGCGGCCGTCGTCGCCGTGCTCGGCTACTTCGCGTGCGACTACCTCTTCGTCGAGCCGCGCGGCACGATCGTGCTCGCGCACGTCAGCGACGTAGTCGGAATCTCTGCCTATCTTTTTACTTGCGCGCTGATCATCGGCTTCGGCGAGATGATGCGCGCCGCGCAGCGGCATGCCGCCGAGCGACAGGAGACATTGCGGGTCACTCTGCGCAGCATCGGCGACGCCGTGGTCACCACCGATGTCGAGGGTTGCGTCACCTACTTGAACGAGGTGGCCGAGTCGTTGACGGGTTGGTCGCACGAGGACGCGTTCGGCCAGCCGCTCGGCGCGGTGTTCCGAATCATCAACGAGAGCACGCGCCGGCCGGTCGACAACCCCGCTGAGCGGGCGCTACGCGAAGGCGTCGTCGTCGGTCTTGCGAATCACACTCTGCTCATCAGCAAGGACGGTACCGAGCGCGCGATCGACGACAGCGCGGCGCCGATTCGCGACGAGCACGGTCAGGTCTCGGGCAGCGTGCTGATCTTCCGCGACGTCGAGGCGCAGCGGCGCAGCGAGCGCGACAAAGCGGTCCAGCTACTCGGCGCCCGGTTGCTCGCGTCGATCGTCGAATCGTCGGACGCCGCGATCATCAGCAAGTCTCTGGACGGCGTCATTCAGACCTGGAACGACGCGGCCGAGCACCTGTTCGGCTATCCGGCCGACAAGGCCATTGGCCGCCATATCTCCCTCGTGATCCCGCCCGAGCGGATCGCCGAGGAAGACGAGATCGTTGCCAGCCTCAAGGCCGGCAAGCGGATCGAGCATTTCGAGACGGAGCGGCTGCGCGCCGACGGGCAGCGGATTTGGGTGGCGCTCACGATTTCGCCCGTGCGCGACGACGACGGCAACATCATCGGCGCGTCGAAGATCGTGCGCGACATCATGCGCGAACGCGTAGCCGAGGCCGAGCGTGAGAAGTTCGTCACGCTCGTCGAAACGAGCACCGACTTCATCGGCATCTGCGATCTGCAAGGCGTGCCGACGTTCGTGAATCGCGCGGGCCTCGCGATGGTCGGGCTCGAGAGCGTGGAGCAGGCCCGCAGCGTGCCCGTCGGGGATTTCTTCTTCCCGGAAGATCGGTCCAAGATGATCGACGAATTTCTTCCCCAAGGTTCTGGAACAGGGCCATGGCGAGGTCGAAGTTCGCTTCCGCAACTTCAAGACCGGCGAAGCGCGCTGGATGGCCTACAAGGTGCTGACGCTCCAAGACGGCGACGGCCGGCCGACGGCGTTTGCGACCGTGAGCCAAGACGTCACCGACCGGAGGCGGCTCGAGGACAACCTCCGCGGCTTGGCCGCCGACCTCTCCGAGGCGGACCGGCGCAAGGACGAGTTCCTCGCGACGCTCGCACACGAGCTGCGCGGCCCGCTCGCGCCACTCTCGAACGTCCTCGAGATCTGGAAGCGCTCGGACGACGACGGCGCCGTCCGCCGCGCACGCGACACGATGGAGCGGCAGCTCGGGCAGATGATTCGGTTGGTCGACGACCTGCTCGACTTGAACCGCATCACGCACAACCGGCTCGAGCTGCGGCCGAGCCGCGTCGAGCTCGCGACCGCGATTCAGCAGGCGGCCGAAGCGTCCCGCCCGCTCGCCGAATCGCTCGGCCACGAGCTCCGGTTGGAGCTGCCGCCCGAGCCGATTTGGTTGGAGGCCGATCCTGCTCGGCTCACCCAGGTGTTCGGTAACCTGCTCAACAATGCGTGCAAGTACTCGGATACCGGCGGCAGCATCACGGTGAGCGCGCAGCGGGAGGGAAACGACGTCGTCGTGGCCGTGCAGGACACCGGCACGGGCATCCCGCGAGACAAGCTCGAGAGCATCTTCGAGATGTTCACTCAAGTGGATGGCGGCTCGGACAAGGCGCAAGGCGGGCTCGGCATCGGCCTCACGCTCGTGAAGAGGCTCGTGCAGATGCACGGCGGCCAGGTCGAGGCGCACAGCGCGGGTTTGGGAACCGGCAGCCGGTTCGTCGTCCGCTTGCCGGTGCCGGCGGAGGAAGCCGGCGTAGACGACCTTCCCCGCGGCTGCCGATCGCCCGAAGCCGGAGGTGCGGCGAATCCTCGTCGTCGACGACAACGCGGACTCCGCCGTGTCGCTCGCGATGCTGCTTCGGATCGAAGGCAACGAGACTTTCACGGCCCATGACGGCGCCGAAGCGGTCGCCGAGGCCGAGAAGCATCGGCCCGACGTGATCCTGCTCGACATCGGCTTGCCGAAGATGAGCGGGCACGAAGTCTGCCGGTATATTCGGCAGCAGGCGTGGGGAAGGAACATCGTGCTCGTCGCGTTGACAGGCTGGGGACAGGACGAAGACCGCCGCAAGTCGCGCGAAGCGGGGTTCGACGGGCATCTCGTCAAGCCCGTGGACTTCGAGAAGTTGTCGGCGCTGCTGAGCTCGCTCGAGGTCGAGCGCCGCGCGAGCTGACGGTTCGCGCCGCGCTCGCGGCGCGCCGTCTACACGGTGTTGTACAGCTCCGTGGGTCCGGGGTACATCGCGCCGTCGTCGGCTCCGACTTCCGTCTCGATCAACGCGTTCACTTTCGTGTTGAGCTCCAGTATCCGCGCTTTTTGCTCCGTCGGGCCGCGCTGCGAGATTCACGATCTCGTCCGGATCCTCGGCGGTGTCGTAGAGCTCGAGGTCGTTGTGCGCGACTAGCGTGTCCCAATCCCGCGGCACATGGTGCTCGGTCGCGCGGAAGTACCGGCCGAGCTTGTAGCGTCCGTCGAACACGCCGCGGATCAGGCCGCGCGTCGTGTTGCCCGCGACCGGTCCCTTGTCGTTCACGATCCGCCCGGCGTGCCGTAATTGAACAGGATCCCGCGCGCGTCGCGCGCCGTGCGCGCGCGCGCGTCGGCGATCGCCCCACGCAAGTCGACGCCGTGCAGATCGGGATAGCGCTGTGCACGCTCCGCGTCGCTCAAGCCCCGCGAATCCGAGCAGCGTCGGCGCGAGGTCGATGCCGCCCGCGAGCGCGTCGGTGAGGCCGCCGCCGCGCACGTCCGGGTGACGCACGATCAGCGGCACGCGCAGCGTCTCCTTATATATGTCCGCGCCCTTGCCGAGCATGCCGCCGTGCGCGCCGCCGCGCTCGCCGTGGTCCGCGGTCACTGACGACGACGGTATTCCGCGCGAGACCGAGCCGGTCGAGCGTGTCGAGCAGCGCGCCGACGTGCTGGTCGACGTCGCGGACGCAGTTGAAGTAGTAGTTCTGATAGACGCGCAGCTGCGCCTCCGTGAGCGGCCGGGCCTCGAGTGAACCCGACAGCTCCTCGCTGCACGGCCGGCTTCGTCGACAGATCGTCGGCGCGGTAGCTGCGCGGCAGATCGAAGCCCCAGTCCTTCGCGTAGAGCGGCGTGCCCGGCGCGCCGAGCGTCGGCGTGCCGACGAGCCCGCCGCCGTCGCCATCGGCGTCGAAGAACATGATGTCGTGCGGATTGACGAGATTCACCGCGAGGAACCACGGCTTGCCTTCGGTGCGTGCCCGCCGCGAAACGCTCGAGCAGGTTGATCGACTCGGCCGTCACGACGCCGTCGTGGCCGAAGCCGGCCCACGTGAGGCCCGTGTGACTTCGCCGTCGTAGTTGTAGTCGGAGAAGCCGTAGTCCTCGAGCGAGTTCATCGAGTTCGGGAACGCGTTCTTGCCGACCTTCTGGTTGATGACGCTCAAGTGCCACTTGCCCTTGTACGCGGTGTAGTAGCCTTGCTCGCGCAGCATCGTGCCGATCGTCGGGAAGCCCGCTTGGCAGCTCGACGCCGCGCGGCGCGTCGACCGAGTACTCGCCGAACTCGCCGACCGGGTTCGTGTACATGCCCGTCTTCTGGATGTGCTGGCCCGTGTAGAACGTCGAGCGCGACGGGCCGCACGGCGCTTGGTGCACGTGATAGTTCCGAAAGCCACGGCCCTCGCGCAGCAGCCGCCGGAACGACGGCAGCGGCAGCTTCTCGGGCAAGTCGAGCCACGAGCGCAGCTGGTCCATGCAGATGAACAGCACGTTCGGCCGCGCGTCGCGCGGCTGCGCGCGCAGCACGTTTTGCGACGGCAGCACCGAGCCCACCAACAGGCCGCCTACGCCAGCGCCCTGCGCGGCGCAGAAAATCCTTGCGCGTGATCTTTCTGTGAGTCATGCGAAGCGGCCCCCGAGGTTTTCGGGATTATGCTCCGCGAGTACCTTCGCGGCCTAGCGTGGGCAGCGCGCTCACAAAGGGCAACGGCAATACGCGGTGGAGCCCCGAATCCGCGACTCGCGCTCGCACCTCATCGGCTGACCGTTCGCGCAGGCGTAGCGGTCGAGGTAGTCGGTGTCGATCTTCAATAACCCCGGTCCGATGTAGTACGGGGCGCCCGCGAAAGTCAGGCTTGACGAGCCGCCACTCGAGCACGCGGCGAGCGGCGTGGCGCAGACAACCATGAGCAACATCAATCTCTTTCGAGGGTTCATCGCTCGGCTCCTTTTGCCGTCGCGTTCTTGATGCGCGCCGGCGAAGACATCGACCGTGTGAAACCCTCTGAGCCCATTTCTCGCGCCGCTGCTTCGCGTGCGCGGACACGGGCCGTTCTCTTGACGCGCTCCTCCCCGGCGCGGATCGTGCGCGGCACGATCAGCTATTCGCGATTACACAGTTCTCTCCTGGCAGTTCTCTCCTGGTCGTTTTCTCTCGGGCTGAGCTTCGCCCGTGCTGAATAGATGCGTTGGTGCGGCGATCGGTTGCATTCGATACGCAGGAAGCCTCCGCGCGTTGCTTCGGCGGCGAAGTCAGCCCGGCATCGACTCGCCGTTCGTGAGCGCGATCAACCCGCGCACGTGCCGATACACGTACCAGACCCACGCGAGGAAACAGATCGCGAAGCCGATCAGAATGAACGACGTGATGATCCCGATGACGAACCACACGAGCGCCCACCAGAACGAGCGGATCATCCAACGGTGATGGCTTGCGAGCGGCTCGCCGTGTTGATTGAGTCTGATGTAGTTGAGGATTAGCCCGACGATGCTGGTGAGTCCGACCGTGGCTCCCACGAGATGCAGAACGTATGCGATCAGCACGACGCTGCGTTCGGATTGGGTCCTGACGAGTTCAACGCTCATTCCGATCCTCCCAAGATCGCGCCGAGCCGTGCTCGGCGCAGCGGCTTCGACTCGGCGGGTATTTCAAACGCTTACGAAGGCGGACTATTTGCAGAGAGCGTGCCAAGGCGGCGCGCAGCGTAACTGTCTGATATTCATGCAAGTGCCGAGAGTCGGCGCTACGTGCGGGTTGCGGCTCATCGTCAAGTCATGGCGAATTCGCGCAACGTTTAGCGAAACTCTTTTGCGCTAGCGGGTCGCGTCGCGCACCGTCTTGACACTCGCGCGCGGCGCGACGAGCATGCCGAAAATGACTGTGGAGTCACTAATTCGCGACTATGTCGAGGGGGAAACGTGACCAGTCGAAGACAATTCCTGCAATCCGGCATCGCCGTCTCTAGTGCTTTGTGCGTCGCGCCGCTCGCGGCGCGGGCGTCCGGCTTGGAGGCGCCGCGCTTACGCCTCGAGCTGTTCGTGCTCGATCGCCGCTTCCCCGAATCCGTCGCGGCCGCGACGGAGGCCGCCGCGCACGGCGTCGCTCTCGCGGCGACGGACGGCGACCTGACGAGCCTCTGGTATCACGACCTCGATCTGCGCTGGCAAGCTGCGCCGATGGCGCTCGCCGGCGTCACGACGCGCGGCGCGCTGTTCGTGCTCGAGACGTTCGCCGCGGACCGCGGCATGCGCGTGCTCTATCGCGGCGAGCACGTCGTCGCGCGGGCGGGCGCCGTAGTGCACACGCTCGCGGGCCCTGCGGAGCTCGTCGCCGCCGCGATGGACGGAACGCAGGCCGAGGGGCACGCGTGGCCGCTCACACTCAGCCGTGCGATGGCTCGTTGCTCTGCCTCGACGATGGCGGCGACGCGGCTCGTCTGCAGCTCCGCGGCGGCTCCTAGCGACGCCGCCCGCGGCGAGCCGCTCTTCTCATGGGTCATCGCGCCGCGCGCGGCCGTCGGTGCGACGGTCTGATCGGAATAACAACGGGATTCAACGAGGGGATCGAGAATGGCGATACTGCCACCCGGAGTCAGTGCGGAGAATTTCGCGGCTGCCATCAAAGAATTCGAAGCCGCGGTCGGCAAGGAATGGGTCTTCACGAGCGACGAAGACATCCATCCGTACCGCGATCACTTTTCCTACATCAAGGATCAGCCGAACGAGCTGATTCCGTCGGCAGCCGTCGGGCCGGACTCGACCGAGCAGGTGCAGGCGATCGTCCGCACCGCCAACAAGTACAAGATTCCGCTTTACGCGATCTCGACCGGCAAGAACTTCGCCTACGGCGGGCCGTCGCCGAACGTGCGCGGCAGCGTGACCGTGGACTTGAAGCGCATGAACCGCGTGCTCGAGGTGGACGCGAAGCGCAACTTCGCGCTCGTCGAGCCCGGCGTGTCGTACATCGACCTCTACCGCTACATTCAAGATCGTAATCTCAAGGTGTGGATCGACACGCCGGATCCGGGCTGGGGCTCGCCGATCGGCAACGCGCTCGATCACGGCATCGGTTACACGATGGGCTTCTACCGCGATCACTTCGGCGCGCATTGCGGCATGGAGGTCGTGCTCGCGAACGGCGAGGTCTTGCGCACGGGCATGGGCGCGCTGCCCGCGTCGCGCAGCTGGCACGAGTACAAGCACGGCTTCGGCCCCGATCCCGCGGGGCTGTTCGGCCAGGGCAACTTCGGCATCGTCACGAAGATGGGCTTCAGGCTGATGCCCCAGCCCGAGCACTGGCGCAACGGCCTGATCACCGTGCCGAAACGCGCGGACCTCATCCCGCTCGTCGACACGGTGAACTACTTGAGCGATCTCTCGATGACCGGCGAGCCGTGGTACGGCAGCCCGCTGCGCGCGCTGATGCAGAGCACCGAGTTCCGCGACGCGGCGTTCGCGTTCGACGAGGCGAAGATGGACGCCCAGGCGGCGGCCGCGAACCTTCACTCGTGGCAAGTGGAGCTGCAGTTCTACGGCTCCGAGAAGACGACGCTCGCGAACTGGGAATACGCGCAGGAGCTCGTGGCTCGCGCGGTTCCGGGCGCGCGCTTCACGGCCGGCGAGTCGCTCAAGGTGCCGTTGACGCCGGAGCAGATCGACGAGACGACCGGGCCGTACCCGACCAACATGCGGCGCAACATCACGCAAGGCGTGCCGGGCCTCGGCGTCTGGTATCAGACGGGCCGCACCGAGCAGAATCCGAACGCGTGGAACGAAACGCACATCGGGCTGTTCTCGCTCGTCGCGCGCAGCGGCGAAGCCGTGCTCAAGGCGCAGAAGGACTTCGCCGACATCGCGCGGCGCCTCGAGGTGCCGACGCTGTTCCCGAACGCGATCGCGACGCCCGTGCAGTGGTACCAATTCGGGTTCCTGATGGGCAACGGCTTCGGTCTCGGCGGCGGCGACACGAGCCCCGCGGGCAAGAAGAAGGCGGCGGAGCTGCTGCGCAGGACGCTCGCCGAGAACGCGAAGCTCGGCTACGGCGACTACCGCGCCCCGCCGATGCTGCAGGACGACGTCGCGGACCAATACTCGTTCAACGGCTACGTGCTGCGCCGCTTCATGGAACAGCTCAAGGACGCGGCCGATCCGAACGGCATTCTCTCGCCGGGCCGCGCGGGCGTGTGGCCAGCGGCGCATCGGGCGCTCCGAGGGGCGTTGCGATCATGAGTTTGACGAGACCATGGGAATCGCACGGCGCAGACGCGGCATCGTGCGCGTTTCAGCGGACCGTGCTCCGCTGCTTGCTCGCGAGCGCGATGCTCGGCGCCTTGACCGCCGTGCACGCGCAAACGACCGCGGTCGAGCGCGGCAAGGCGAAGTTCGAGCACACGTGCGCACCGTGCCATGCCGCCGGCCCCGGCGACGACGGCCGAGCGATGTTGCCCGGCACGGACGCGCTGCGGATCAAGTACAAGGGCGAGCTGCCCGCGTTGATCGAGCAGCGCACGGACCTCAACGCGGACGCGATCAAGACGTTCGTGCGGCGCGGTACCTGGTCGATGCCGCCGTTCCGCAAGACCGAGGTGACCGACGAGGATCTCGCGGACATCGCGGCGTACATCGCGGACTCGGCCAAGCGCGCGGCCGCGGCGGCACGCCGCCGGTAAAAAAGCCGGTTGCGTCCGCGCTCACAAAGCGCCCGCCGGCGCACGCGCGCCGGCGGGCTCAGTCGCTAGGCCCCTTGCACGATCGGCGCGAGCGCCGCGCCGATGCGCTGCAGCTGCGCCGGCGTCGTCATCTCTTGGAGCAGCTCGGTGAACCGCGGGTGCTGCGCTCCCGAGACGATGTACTGCCACCGGTACGCGCGCAGCAGCCCGGCCGCGATGCGCTCCCGCTCCGTCGCCGTGAAGCGGCGTGCGTTGATCGCCGCGAAGTACTCCGCGTCGGCCGCCGACTGCGCCTGCAGCACGCCGTCGACGCCCGCCACGAGCGCGATGAGGTCGTCCACCGCCGCGTCGCGTTCGGCCGCCGAGATCCGCGCGTTCTCCGCACGCCACTCGAGCTCGTCGAGCACCGCGTGCTGGCTTTCCTCGCGCCAGTGGTACATGAACACGTCCTTCCACAGGGGGCACAGATACTCTTGCGGCGCGATGCTCTGCACGTAGTGCGACTGCGAGAAGAGCTCGATGTGCGCCGTGAGCGCGAGCACGGCCCACGTCCTCTTGCCGAGCACGAACTCGGCAATCGCGTTCGGCTCCGCGGTCTTGCGGTAGCCCGCCGGCATGCGGGCGGCGAGCATGACGTCGAGACGGCGGAACAGCTCCTGGTGCTTGAGCTCCTCGTCGGAGAATCGAACTAGCGCCTCGAGCGCCACTTGATCCCCGAGCCAATGGTTCCCCGATAGCTCGAGCACCTTCGCGCCGATGAAGCGCTCCACGAGGCCGAACATGTACGCGTAGGTGCGGCCTTGAACCTGGCTCAGCAGCCGGCGTTCGGTCGCGCTCAGGATCTCGAGGTCGTCGACCTTGGACAAGCCGTTCGGCAGGAACGTCCGCGTGTCGTCGAAGTCGCGGCCGCGGATCACGTCGGCGTCGATATCCCAGCGCACGTGCTTGGACACCTTGATGGTGCGCGCGTAGCGCGGAGTCGTCGAAGCATCGTTCGCCGCGGGCGCAAGCTCGTAGCCTGGCAGAACGGAAACGTCGTTGGACAAGGTTGCGGTTTGCATGGCGTAAATCCCTCCCAAGGGTTGATTCAGCAGTCAGTGGTTGATGCCGTCGCCGCCCAATGCGGCCGGCGCTGGGGCGTCATTCTTCGAATCGCGGCAGCGAGGTCCTGCGCGTTTCGTCCTTTCTTCCCCCAAGAAAGCTCCAAAAGTTCTCCCAGCCGTGAAACCCTTGCGCGGCGCGGGTTTCAGCCACGGTACGGCGGCGCCGCGCAGCACGCCGCTCACCGTCCGCGCGGGTCCGTTGCGAGGCGAGCGCCCCGATTCGGCGCCGCGCGCGCTCGATGTCGCCGGGCTGGCGCGCGATTCGTACTAACTAGCTCGACTGACTCGACTTCGAAGGAATCATCGCCATGCGGGGCGTCATGCGGGACTGGCAGCGCGCGCGCGCGATCGGAGCCGCGACCTGGACAATGGCGTTCACGGCCGCGGGCGTGACCGTGGGTGCCGCGGCCCAGAACGTCGACTTCGCGGGCGCCTGGATGCCGCTCTATCACGAGGACGGTCCCGAGCGGCTGCCGGGCCCCGAGCTCGGTGATTACACCGGCATCCCCGTGAACGAAGCGGCGCGGCTGCGCGGCGACAGCTACGACGCGGACCGGATCTCGGTCGTCACGGAATACCAGTGCCGCCAGCACGGCGGCGACTACTCGATGCGCGGGTTGGCGACCCTCAGGATCAACTCCGAGATCGATCCCGCGACGCAGCGGCTTCTCGCGTTTCATACGCGGATCGGCTTCCAGAGCATGGAGAGGACGATTTGGCTCGACGGCCGCGCGCACCCGCCGCCGGAAGCGGCGCACACGTGGCAAGGATTCTCGACGGGCGCGTGGGAGGGCAACATGCTCTCGATCACGACCACGCACCTGAAGGCGAGCTACTTGCGGCGCAATGGCCTGCCGGCGACGGCGAACCGCACGTTCACCGAGCATTGGATGAAGCACGGCGAGTTCCTCACGGTCGTGACGGTGATCGACGATCCCGCGTTGCTGACGGAGCCGTTGGTCCGAAGCCAGAGCTGGGTGCTCGATCCGGGCCAGAGGATGGGGCAGACGGCGTGCGAATACGTGACCGAGATTCCGGATCCCGCGCAGCTAGTGCCGCATCACCTGCCCGGCACCAATCCGTGGCTGCACGAGTTCGCGGAGACCTATGGCCTGCCGCTCGAGGCGGCGCGCGGCGGCGCGCAGACCTTGTATCCCGAGTATCGCCTGACGATGGGACCGCCGGCGAAGCCGCCGCCCGCCCAGTGCGAGATCTACTGCATCTGCTCGAATCTCTTCGACTGCCAGCGCGAGCCCGGCACGACGCTGCTCGGCGGCCGGCTTCCCGGCGTGCCGCTCGGCGGCCCGGCGCGCGCCGCGCCGCCCGCGGGTCCGCTCGAGAGCGCGCCCCCGAGGCCGAGCCCAACCCCGAGCCGATGAGGCCGCGACCATGAGCCCGATCGCCGAGCTAGGTTGCGCGCGCGTTGCGGCGCGCTGCGTCGCGGTCGCCTGCGCCGCCGTCTGCGTATTCCTCGCCGCGGGCGCCGCCGCGCAGCGTCCGGCGCGATCGACTGCGACCGCCGCACCGGACGCGGGGGCCGTGCCGAGCGTGCGCGTGCTGCAAGTGCGCCCGAACGTCTACATGCTTTCCGCCGGGCTGTCCGCCGGCGGCGCGAACGTCACGGTGCAGACCGGCAAGCACGGTGTCCTGCTCGTCGACGCGCCGCCGCTCGAGCTCGCGTCGCAGGCGTTCGCCGAGATCGCGAAGCTCAGCGCCGATCCGATCCGCTACGTCGTGAGCACGAGCGACGCGCGCGAGCACATCGCGGGCAACGAAGCGATCGCCTCGTTCGGGCAGGCGCCGGGCGGCGCGTCGCGGCAGAGCGCGGCCGCGAATCCGGTGCTGCTCGGCTCCGCGCAGGGCATGACGATCCTCGCGCACGAGAACGTGCTGAACCGCCTCACGCAGGCGACCGGCAGCGCGGCCGTGCCGCGCTCGGTGCTGCCGACGAGCGAGTACTACCAGCCGACGAAGGACTTCTCGTTCAACGGCGAGCCGATCATCGTCTACCACATGCCGAGCGCACACTCGGACGGCGACAGCGTCGTGCTGTTCCGCAATTCCGACGTGATCAGCACGGGCGACGTGTTCACGCCGGATCGTTTTCCGAACATCGACCGCGCACGCGGGGGCAGCGTGCAGGGTTTGATCGACGCGCTGAACGCGATTCTCGCGATGACGGTGCCCGAAGCGTTCCAAGAAGGCGGCACGAAGGTGATCCCGGGCCACGGTCGTCTGTGCGAGGAGATCGACGTCGTCGAGTACCGCGACATGGTGGTGATCGTCGCCGATCGGATCCGCGATCTGATCGCGAAGGGCCAGACGCTCGCGCAGGTGCAGGCCGCGCGACCGACGCTCGACTACGACCTCGAGTATCCGTCGCGTGCGGTGACGCCGAGCATGTTCGTCGAGGCCGTTTACTCGAGCCTCGCGAGCGCGGGCACGAGCGCCGCGAGGAACGGAGAGTGATGCGATGAGCTGGACCGGTCGCAAGGCGACTTACACGATGCTCGGTGGCCTCGTTGCGATCTTCTGCGCAGCGGCCGTGAGCGCGCAGCCGCCGGGCGGTGCGCCTGGCGCCGCCCTGCCAACGACGCCGAAGGCCGCGGCGCCGATCGACCTCACGGGCTGGTGGGTGTCCGTGGTCACCGAGGATTGGCGTTGGCGCATGGTCACGCCGCTCAGGGGCGACTTCGCGAACATACCCGCGACGCCGGCCGCGCACGCGCTCGGCGCGGCCTGGGATCCCGCGAAGGATGAAGCGGCCGGTGAGCGCTGCAAGGCGTACGGCGCGCCCGCGATCCTGCGCCGGCCCGGCCGTCTGCACATCACGTGGGCGGACGACGCGACGCTCAAGATCGAGACCGACGAGGGCACTCAGACGCGGCTGCTGCGCTTCGGCGGCCAGCTTCCCCCTGCTACAGAGCAGCCGAGCCTCCAGGGCTGGTCGGCCGCGCGCTGGGAGGGGCCGATGCACGGCGTCGCGCCCCCGGAGGCGTTCGCCATCGGCACGCAGCCGCGCGCCGGCGCACAAGGGCGCGCGCTCGAGGTCGTGACGACTCTCCTGAAGCCCGGTTACTTGCGCGCCAACGGGATCCCGTTCGGCGCGTCCGTCGAGCTCAACGAGTATTTCGATACGTTCAAAGAGCCGAGCGGCACGGAATGGTTCGTCGTGACGACGATCGTGCGCGACCCCGAGTTTCTCGTCGGCCCCTGGGTCACGACGACGAACTTCAAGCGCGAGCCGAACGGTAGCAAGTTCCGGCCGACGCCCTGCTCGGCGCGTTAGCGCGCCCGCGGGAAGACCGGGCGAATCTGACGCTCGCCCCGCAACTTACGGTCAACCTGGGGTAACCTAGGCGCCGCCAATTCTTGGCACGGGCGCGGCATCAACGGCGCGCCAGAGTACGCGCCAGATGAACGCCCACGAACCCTTTGTGCTCGGCGAATGGACCGTCGACCCCGCGACCGGAACGTTGACCGGACCGGCGGGCGAGCGCCATCTCACTCCGAAGCTCACGGATCTGCTCGTCGCGCTCGCGCAGCGCGCCGGCCGCGTCGCGAGCCGCGACGAGCTCCTGCGCGTCGTCTGGGGCGAACGCAGCGCCGTTTCCGACGAGCCGCTGACGCGCGCGGTCGCGGATCTGCGCAAGATCTTGGGCGACGTGCGCGCCGACCCGACCTACATCGAGACGATTCCGAAGCGCGGCTACCGAGTCGTCGCGACCGTGCGCGCGGCGCCGGCCGCCGCTCCCGAGGCCGTGCCGGCCGCGGCTTCCGAGCGCGACGTTGCTGCGCCGCGCCCGGAGTCTGCCATTGGGGCTGCGCCGGACGGCGCCGCTGCGCCGCCGCTGCATCCATGGGCCGGAGCCGTTCCGCTGGCGCCGGGGCAATGGGCCGGCACGGTGCCGGCCGAACCTGCGCCTCCCGCGACCGCAAGGAGTCGTTTGCGGGTTGCGGTGCTCGCGCTCGCCGTCGCCGTGGCAGCCGCGGTCGGAATTACCATTGCGCTGCGCGCTCCCAAGCCCGCGGGGTCCGGCGTCGTCGTCAGCGTTGCGGTGCTGCCATTCAGCGACCTCAGCCCCGCGGCCGACCATCAGTATTTCGCGGACGGCGTGCACGAAGAGATCATCGCGCGGCTCGCCGGGACGCCCGCGCTTCGCGTCGCGTCGCAATCCGCCGTCGCCTCGTATGGCGGCTCGGGTAAGCCCGTCCGCGAGGTCGCGCGCGAGCTCGGCGTGGGCGCCGTGCTGCAAGGCACGGTGAGCTACGCCGATGAGCGCGTGCGCGTGACCGCGCAGCTCACGGACGTCGGCACCGATAGCGTGCTCTGGGCCGACATCTTCGATCGGGCGCTCACGCTAGAGGCTCTGTTCGACATGCAGTCGGACATCGCGGACGGCGTCGCGGCCGGGCTGAAGCGCTCGCTCGCGGTCGCCGACGCGCGCGCCGCACCGCTGCCGACGGCGAGCTTGCCCGCGTACGAAGCGTTCTTGCTCGGCAAATACCATTACCGCCGCAAGCAACCCGGCGACAGCAAGCTCGCGATCGAGCAATTCGAAGCGGCTGTCGAAGCGGACGCCGACTTCGCCGTCGCCTGGGATTGGCTCGCGTACGCTTGGAACGACGCGGGCGTCGACGTGGAATGGACGACCCCCGCACGCGCGTTTCCGCGCGCGCGCGCGGCCGCGCTGCGTGCGCTCGAGCTCGACCCGAAGCTCGCGACCTCGAGCGCGCTGCTCGGCTACCTTCGCGCTGCGTTCGACTGGGACTGGCAAGACGGAGTCGCGGAGCTCGAGCGCGCGGTCGCCGCCGCACCGGCGGAGAGCGGCACGGTCTGGAGTTACGCGTATGTGCTGGCGCTGCTCGGGCGGCACGAGGAGGCCGTCGCGCGGGTACGAGCGCTCGCGGACGCGCTCCCCGAGGACGGCCGGCTCAAGCAGGAAGTAGCCGAGCGGCTGATCGACGCGGGCCGCTTCGCCGAAGCCGCGGAGTTCGCGAACGCGGCGCTCGGCACCGGTGCCGAGCAGGGTCAGAGCCGCGACCTGCTCGGTTGCGCCGCGTTCGGCGCCGGCGACTTCGCGACCGCCGTTGGCGAGCTCGAGCGCGCGGCCGTGTTGCAGCAGCGCGCGGCTCCCGTCGTCGGACGGCTCGCGGCGGCCTACGCGCGCGTTGGGCGCGAGGACGACGCGCGCGCTTTGCTCGGCGAGCTAGAGGCGCGCGCGCCCGCGGACGCGCCGGTGAACTACGCGACCGTGGCGCGCGTCTACGCTGCGCTCGGCGAGCGCGAGCGTGCGTTGGCGCTGCTCGAGCGCGGGGCCGAGCAACGGCAACGCGACGTGCTCGACATCGCGAACGATCCGTTCTTCGCCGCTCTGCGCGGCGAGCCGCGTTTCGTCGAGATCGTCGCGCGGATGGGGTTGGCGCCGGCGGCGGCCGCCCGCTAGGTCAAGGCGGACGGCGCGCCGCACGGCGCCAGCCCGCTACTCCGTCTTCGACGTCTCCGCGGAATCGATCGCCGCCGCTCGCTCGTCCACGCGAAGAGCAACGGCCGTGCCAAGCGCCGGTCCGCAAGCAACGCCTTGATTTGCCTTGCATGCGCGTCGCGAGCGCGCTCGTCGCGGCCGAGTGTCGAGTCCCGCAATCGCACGCGACGTCCCGGTCGCGGGATGGAGCTCGGGAGCATCGGCTCGACGTTTTGACGCTAGAACGTTAGAACGTTACGATGCCATTCCACGGAGGTAGCCATGAGCCAAGACGCCGCAAAGCGCGCGACCGTTTACTTCGAAGCCGACTTGCATCGAGCCATCCGGCTGAAGGCCGCGCATACGCACCGCTCGATCTCGGAGATCGTCAACGACGCCGTGCGGATGGCCCTGCGCGAGGATGAAGAGGACTTGGCAGCTTTCGAAGACCGTGTTGCGGAGCCCACGATGTCGTACGAGGCGCTGCTGAAAGATCTCAAAGCGCATGGCAAGTTATGAGCTCGTGTTTCGAAAGTCGGTCGCGAAAGATTTGCGCCGCTTTCCGAAACAGGATGTTCAACGGATCATGCAGCGCATCGCCGCGCTTGCCGACGACCCGCGGCCGCCCGGCTGCGAGAAGCTGTCGGGGCTCGAGCGCTATCGTGTCCGGCAAGGTGCGTATCGGATCATCTATGAGATCGAGGACGATCGGCTAGTCGTCCTCGTGGTCAGGGTCGGCAACCGGCGCGAGGTCTATCGAACGCGAAAATGACGAAGATCAGAACCACCCACATCGGCAGCTTGCCCGAGCCGCAAGGCTTCAACGCCGACGGCACGGCGAGCGACGCCGAGTTGCGCGCCGCGGTCGATTGGGTCGTCCACAAGCAGCGGCTGATCGGCCTCGACGTGATCAACGAAGGCGAGCTCACCAAGGGCGGCGACTGGCTGTCGTATCTCGATCAGCGCTTCGCGGGCTTCGAGCAGCGTCCAACGGTGCGCAAGCCGCTCATCCTCCAAGGCGCGGATCGCGAGGAGTTCGCCGACTTCTACGGCTACGCGGCGCAGCGCCAGACGCTGTTCTACGCCGAGGACGGCCGCATGAAGGCGCAGCGGCCGCACTGGGTATGCACCGGGCCGATCACGTATCGGGCCGAAGCGGCGCTCGCGCGCGAGATCGACGTGTTCAAGGCCATCGTCGGTGGCCATACCGACGATTGCTTCATCACGACCACGGCACCCGCGAGCCTCGAGCCGTATCGCGGCAACGAGTACTACGAGAGCGAGGAAGCGTTCGTGTTCGCGCTGGCGGAGGCTCTGCGCACCGAGTACGAGACCATCGTGCGCGCGGGCTTCACCGTGCAAGTGGACGACGCGTGGCTGCTCGCGCTCTGGGACCGGATCGGCATCTCGATGGGCCTCGAGCGCTACAAGCAGTACTGCATGCTGCGCGTCGACGCGCTGAACCATGCGCTCGCGAATGTGCCGGAAGAAAAAATTCGCTACCACTTGTGTTGGGGAAGCTGGCACGGCCCGCACGCGTTCGATCTGCCGATGAAGGACGTGGTCGACATCATGCTGCGCGTCAAGGCGCGCACTTACTTGTTCGAGGCCGCGAACGCGCGTCACGAGCACGAGCACGCCGTTTGGGAGAGCGTGAAGCTGCCCGCCGGCAAGATGATCGTCCCCGGCTGCGTCACGCACTCGACGGACATCGTCGAGCATCCTGAGCTCGTCGCGCAGCGGATCGAGCGGTTCGCGCGGCTCGTGGGCGCCGAGAACATGATGGCCGGTGCGGACTGCGGGTTCGGCGGCCGCTGCCATCCGCAGATCGCGTGGGCGAAGCTCGAGTCGCTGTGCCGCGGCGCGGCGCTCGCGCGCGTGCGCTGAGTCGCGCTACAGGAAGGGGGCGTACGCCGCTCGCGCCACGCCGTGCCACCAGTCGGTCCTGCTGAGCGGAATACGCAGGAACGCGACGGCCATGGCCGCAACTCCGATCCAGTAGACGGGATGAATCCGCCGGCGACTGACGAGGTCGTACGCCATCCCTACGAGCACCGGAAAATACCAAACGAATAGGCGCACGGGGATCGACTCGACGAACCACACTCGGCTGACCGCGGCGAACATCACGGCAACGGCCGCGAGCAGGATCAGCCGCTTGTGAATCTCCGGTTGCCGCCGGTAGGCGACCGCCGCACCGAAGAAGCCGCCGAACAGCACCATGTCGCCGAGCGGGACGATGAGGAACTGCTCGGCACGCGCCATCGGCCAGTCGCCCGCATGCACGTGGATCACGGGAACGGCGACGGACACGATGAGCCCGAGAACGAAGACGAGCACGCCGTAGCCGATGCCAAGCGTGCCGACGCGCCGGTGCAGCGCGATCTGCCCGCGTGCCGCGAGCACGCTTTGCGTGATCAACAGCGCGAGCCAGCCGACGTAGACCGCGGCGTGCACGTGGATGATCCACGGATGCGCGACGCCTGCGACGACGGTTCCGTAAAAGCTCGGCGAGAAGCCCGTGAATACGATCAGGGTGATCAGCAGCGCGACGCCGACGTAGAACTTGCTGCGCCCCAAGCGCGCCCGCGGCGCGGCGTCCTCGATGATTACCGCGGCGGACATCGATTTCTCATTTGCGGCAGTCGTATGGCCGCACCTGCTCGCCGGGTCGCCACTCCCACTGCTTCGTCAGCGTCACGGGCTCGGTGAACGTCGCGGCGTCGGTCACCTTCATCGTGTAGTCGAGCCGGCTGCCGTCGGCGTTCATCGTGAACCGTTCCTCGACGCGTGCGCCGCGCGCGAGCGGGATGCCGCGGCCGTCGAAGTGCGGGTAGTCGATGTCGCTGGTGTCGACGACGAGCGTACCGCCCTCCCAGCGCCCGACCGACACGCCTAGCCGCGCGGCGCCGCGCTTCGCGGGACTCGGCGAGCCCGTCATCGTGATCCGGCGGACGGTGTCGTACTCCTCCATCGTGAGCAGGATGTCGTCGCCGTCTTTGACGAACTCGATCGGATACGGCTGCTCCATGACGTAGGTCATGCCCTTCGGCGTGCAGTTCTGCGTCGGATCGTCGATCACGGGCCGGAACGCGGCGCGCTTCGCCGCGGCGGCCGGCGTCAGTGGGTAATTCTGTTTCCAGAAAGCCGGCGGATTCGTCACGTTCGTCCAAACGCGGAACAGTCCGAGCTCCTGCGAATCGGCGGCGACGGCGCTGCGGATATCCTTTCCGACCGTACGGTCCGACCAGCGCGGCGCGATCGCCGCGCCGAACAGGATCTCCTGGCCGTCGGGCAGCAGCATGTTCGTGACCCATATGATGTCGTCGCGGGCCCGGCCGCTGTTGCCCGCGAGCTTCACGTGCTCGCCGACTTCGACGAGGTCCTCGCGCAGGCCGAAGCGGCTCACGGTGCTCACGGAGTTCGATTCGATCTCCCAGACGCGCTCGGGGCCGCCGGGCTCCGCGCCGCGCATCTTGAAGCGGACGTGCGGGTTGCTCCAGGACACTTCGGTGATGTCGCCCTCGGCCTCGATGATCTTGTCGCGGTCGTAGACGGCGGCGGACGAGTGGTGGGCATTCACGGCCGGTGCGGACAACAGCGCGAGTGCGGCGGCGACGGCAAGGGCTTTCATGCAGCGTTCCTCGATCTCGCGATCGCTCGGGATGGCTGCGCGGAGTGTAGCCCCGCTCCGCGAGCCGGCAAAGGCGCCGCGAGCCGGCGAAGCGTCGCGCGCCGGCAAAGGAGCGGCGGCGACGCGTGACGCCGCGGGTGGCAGAGCCTACGGAGCCGAGGCGCCGCGCGGGGGTCCGGAGCGCAATCGCCCCGTGACGACGAAACGCTCGCTGCCGCCTGGAGTCACCGCGTCGAACGGCCAGCAGGTTACGAGCGCGACGATGGATTCGTCCGCGTCGAGCCGCAGCAGCTCGCGCTCGGTGTCGATGACGTCGATCGCTGCGATGTCGTAGGCGTAGACGGCGCCGTCGGCCCGCTCGATCTCGAACGTATCCCCGAGGGCAAGCGCCTCGAGCGCACGGAAGTGCGTGTCACGATGGCCGGCGATCACGGTCACACCGGGAGTCCCGGGCGCGGCGCTGCCGTCCATCAGCGCCGGCGCGAACGCGAGGTTGCGGCCCGAGGCGCCCGCGAGCACCGTCAGCGGCTCGCCGCCGTTCGGCAAACGCAGCCGCGCGACGGGCCAGGTGTCGGCCCACGGCCAGGGGCGCACGTTGCGGCGGTCGTCTTTCGTCGCGGTCCACGCGCGGTTGAGCAGCTGCTGCGCGACCTCGGCCTTCACAGGCATCCACACGCCGGCGGCGAGCAACGCGGCGCCGAGCGCGACGAGCGCGAGCAGCAGCGCGCGGCGGGCGCGCCCCTGTCGCCGGCGCGGCCGCCGCTCGATGCGCAGCGGCAAGCTGAGCATCACGGGAATCTCGCCGCGCAGCGGCCGGCGCAGTGCGCTGAGCGCCTCGGGCCGCGTATCGAGCGTTTTCATCGTGCGCACCCTCCGACAAGATCACGCGGCGAGCCTTGGCCGCCGTATCCCGGCCCCGCCGACGGCCGCTGCGAGCAGCAGCACACAGAGACCGAGCCAGCGATAGAGCGGCGCGGCGGTCGCGGTCTGCGGCAGGCCCGACCACTGCGCGCCCTCGGGCCGCATGTTGCCGACGGCTCGCCGCTCGAGCGCCGCGGCTTCGGAGCGTGCCGGGGTCTTGTCGACGGCGACGAGGCTCGTGTATGGGCTCACGAGACCGTGCTCGAGCGCTACGTCGACGATCATCTTGCGGATCAGGCTCTCGTCCGTGCCGGCGACGCGGCTGTCGGTCAGGAACTCGATCTTGCGCCGCGCCCACAGCGCCGCGATGCCCGGCAGAGAGTCCGACGCGGCGACGACTTGCTGCCGCCACTCCGCGCCCGCGAGGCGGCCGAACGCCGTCACCGCGAGCGGCTCAGGGCCGCGCGCGGCGAAGCTCGCCGCGACGACGATGGGCTCGCCCGCGTAGAGGTCCGGAATCTGGTTCGGGTAGATTTCGATCGCGCTCGGCCAATCGACGAGCACGTCCGTGAGCGCGACGCCGTCGAGCTTGTCGAACAGCCGCTGCATCGCGGTCGCGATCTCCGACTCCTTCGAGATGTGCGTGTAGGTGCCGCGGCCGAACTGCGCCGCCTTGCGCATGAAGTGCGAGTTCGGCGCCGAGCCGATCCCGATCGTGAACAACCGCGCGTCGCGGAGACCCTGCGTGATCGCCGTGAACAGTGTGGTTTCTCCGGCCACGGCGCCGTCGGTGAGAAACACCACCTGCCTCAGGTAACCCTCCACCGAGGGCTGCGCAAGCGCGGCGCGGATCGCGGGCTCCATCTCGGTGCCGCCCGTGGACTGAAGCGTGTCGATCCAATGCAGCGCTTGGGCGTGGCTCTCCGCCGTGAAGTCGACGGGCAGGCGGAACAAGCTCGAGGTCCAGGAGTTGAACTGAAAGATGTTGAACCGATCGGCGCTCGTGAGCCTGCCGAGCGCATCCTTGAGCGCGCTCTTCGCCTGCTCGATCGACTGCCCGCCCATCGATCCGGAAGTGTCGATCACGTAGATCATCTCGCGCGGCCGAATCGAGCGCACATGCGTCTCGGTCGGGGGCACGATCATCAGCAGCGCGTAGGTCGTGTCGCCCTTCGTCTCGGTCAGCGCGGCGACCGCCGGCTCGCTACCGACCTGCGGGCGCCATGCGAGCACGAAGTCGCGGTCCATCGGAACTCGCGCGGTCGTCGGTTCGATGACGTAACGGTCGGCGGCGGCCACGTTGCGGCTTTGGGCAGACTTGCTGCGGCCGTCGCCGCCGCTCGTGTCGAAGCCGTCGCCGCCGCCTTGGTCGTTGCCGCCGAGCGCGAGGTCGCTCGCAGTGCCGCTCTCACGGATCACGTGGACATCGTGCTGGCGTGCGCCGACCGCCGCGAGCGGCAGTCCGGGCGCGAGGATCACGCGCAGCGAGGCATCGCTCCGCGCGGCACCCGTCGCGAATTGCTCGCGTCCGGCGTCGTGCAGGATGTGCGCGGCGCTCGGCGCCGCGAGAGCTCCGATCGCAAGCGTTTGCGTGCCCGTGATCGCGTTGGCGATCGACGCGCGCGAGCCGACGGCCGCGGCCGACGGATCCGACGGCACGGACATCTTCTGCTCCGGTGTGTCGCCCACGCCGTAGCGCGGCGTGATCGTCATCGGGAATCGCAAGCTGAACTCGCCGCCGTCGTAGTGCGCGGTCTGCAGATACTCGATCGTGATGTCGATCGACTCGCCGGGGGCGATGTTCGCGACGGCCGTGGTGAAGAGATTCGGCGTGCTTTGCCGCATTAGGCTCGCGCGTTGTCCCGCGGCGCGCGCGGCGCCGTAGATTCGCTCGGCTTGCTCACGCTCGTGAATCTCGCCTTCGACGACGCGCTCACCGATCTTCATTTGCAGGCGATCTACGGCCGCGTCGTCCGGCAGCGGAAACGCGTACACCGCCTCGGCCCACTCGCTGCCGGGATTGCGGAACCGCTGCGCAACGGTGACGCGCGCGACGACGCCGGCCACGGACATCCGGACGTCGGTCGCGAGCGGCGCCGCGGGCGCGTAGCTGTCGGCGGCTTGGAACAGCAGCGTGCCGGCGCCGATGTCTTGCGGGAATTCCGCCGCGCGAGCGAGCTGCGCGTGCAGCGTCATGTAGAGCAGCCAGCAGACGCCCGCGAACCACAGAGCGACCGCGATGCGCTCGAGCGTCTCCTTGACACTCGGCGGAAGCGGCGGCATTCGTCTCACCATCGGCGCACTCCCAGTAGGAATCCTGGGGTGGCATTTCGCGCCGCGGTGCGGGCAGCGCGGCGGCGAATCGTGGCCAAGCGGCGCCGAACTATGACGAATTGTGACGAGCGCGGCGCGTCGTTCCCATGAAGCCGCGCCCCTCGTGATCAGCCGTTGCTCACGGCGTCCGCTGTCGAGCGTTTCGGAAAAATTGGCGGCTCGGCGCGCCTAGCGCCCGCGCGGAGCGCGCCAGCCCGCGGCCTGCGCTTCCGCTTCGGAGCAAAAGATGCGCTCGCCGTGGCCGGGATCGATACGGGTCTCGTCGTACGACGGCGAACCCGGCACGTGATAGATCCGCTCGCCTTCGCGGTTGATGTTTCCCTTGATCAGGCATTGCGCCGACGCGGCAGAGCGGGGCGGTGCCGTCGTGGGCGCGGGCGACCGAGGTTGCGGCGCCGGCGTCGGCTGCTGCGTGCGGGTCGCGTTCGCTTCTCCGCGCTGGCCTTGGCGATACTCCCACGGCGGCGTGAACTCGCCCGCCCAGAGCCCCCGGCGCGCGGCGCGCGCCGCGTCTTCTTCCGCGACGTAATCATTCCCGTATTGCCGGTACGCGAGCGCCAGCCCGGCGGACACCATCTCAGCGCCGAGATCCGCTGCGCCGCTGCGGCACACCGCGACCATGCGGCCGTAGGAGTCCGTATCCTTGCGGGTGCACACGACCTCGCGGCCCGCGACGAGCGAACGCAGCTTCGCGGCGGCCGCCTCACCGCATTGCCAAATCGCGCCGTTGCGGACGCACGTTTGCCGACCCTCGGGTGCGTCGATCGCGTTCAACCTGATGCGCGCGCCGCCGATCTCGAATGAATCGCCGTCGGTGACCTCGACTCGGCCCGCGACGGTTTCGGGAGGCGCCGCGCTGCATGCAGCCCAAGCGAGCAGCAGCGGCAGGACACAGAGCTTTCGCATGATTCGTGAGCTCGCCAAGAACGACCGCCGAGATGATAGTTCAAGGCCCGGCAGCTCCGTCGGGATCGGGTCGACATTCCGAGCCGGCGAGAAGGCGGGCCTCAGTCAGTCGCCGGCGTCGACGCCGCTGCGCCGTCGCCGGCCGCGCCGAACAGGCTGCGCGACGCGAGCGCCGTCTCGATGGAGCTCTCGAAGCGCACGCGCGGCGGTTCGAGTCCGTGCACGCCGAGCTCGGCACGCATTTCCCGCGTCGTGCCGGTCAGCACGACCTGGACGCGGCGGCGCGAGGCCTTGCGCACGATGCCCTCGAGCGTGTTCGCGGCGGTCGAGTCGACGAACGGCACCGCCGATAAGTCGACGATCAGCGCGCGGTGAGTCGACGCGATGCGATCGAGCACCGCGCCGATCGACGCGGCCGCCCCGAAAAAGAACGCGCCCGTGATCCGATAGATCACGACGTTCGGGTTCGAAGACATCGTTTCGTCGTACGCTTTGCGTGCTGCCGGGCTCGCGTCGGCCGTGTCTTCCTCGACGAGCGCCGTGTGCGTCACGATCGCGGTCGCGCGCGACATCCGGTGGATGAACAGTACCGAGCCGAGCGCGAAACCGACGACGATCGCTTCCGATAGGCTCCGGAAGATCGTGAGCAGAAACGTCGCGAGCAACACGACGGCGTCGCCGCTCGAGGCTCGCAGCAGCGTCGCGAACGCCTGCTTCTCGACCATGTTCCAGGCCACGACCGCCAACACGCCCGCCAGTGCCGCGAGCGGGATGTAGCTCGCGAGCGGGGCGGCGAGCAGCACGAACAGCAGCAGGAATACTGAGTGGAACATGCCTGCAAGCGGGCCGTGCGCGCCCGCGCGCACGTTCGTGGCGGTGCGTGCGATGGTGCCCGTCACGCAGATGCCGCCGAACAGACTGGACGCTATGTTCGCCGCTCCCTGGGCGACGAGCTCGCAATTGGAGCGATGCCGCCGGCCCGTCATGCTGTCCGCAACCACCGCCGACAGCAGCGACTCGATGGCGCCCAGCAGCGCGAACGACAGCGCGCTAGGCAGGACGGCCTGCACTTTCGCCCAACTGATTTCCGGTAACGCGGGCCAAGGCAGGCTCGATGGAATGCCGCCGAACTGCGAGCCGATCGTCGCGACCGGTAGGTGCAGCAGCGTGCCCGCCGCCGCGGCCGCCGCGACGGCGATGAGCATGCCGGGCCAATGCGGCCGCAGCTTCCGCAGCGCGATGATGACGAAAATCGTCGCGAGCGACAGCGCGATCGCGGCGGGAGTGAGCGTCGGCAAGTACCTCCAGAGCATCGGTAGCTTCTGCATGAGCTCGCCGGGCTCGGCTTCCGCGAGCCGCAATCCGAGGAGGTCCTTCGCCTGGCTAGCCAAGATGATGACGGCGATGCCGGCCGTGAAACCCACGGTCACGGGATACGGGATGAACTTCACGTAGGTGCCGAGCCGCAGCAGGCCGATCGCCGCGAGTATCAGCCCCGCGAGCAGCGTGGCCAGCAGCAGGCCTTGCATCCCGTGCGCTTGCACCGTGGCCGCGACGAGCACGATGAACGCGCCGGCGGGACCGCCGATCTGGAAGCGGCTGCCGCCGAGCGCGGAAACCAGGAAACCGCCGAAAATCGCGGTATACAGGCCTTGCGCCGGCGACGCACCGCAAGCGATCGCGATCGCCATCGACAACGGCAGCGCGACGATCGCGACGGTGAGCCCCGCGAGCGCGTCGGCGCGCAGCTGCGCTGCGCCGTAGCCTTCGCGAAGGACGGTGACCAGCTTCGGTGTGAATAGCTCGGTGAAGCTCGGGCGCGGGGGGACTTCGTGACTCGTGCTCATCGACGTGCGCTCCATGATCGGTTCAACACGGCGGATCGTCCATACGTACAGTTCACAGTCCCGGCGCGCCGCGCTGCTGTGCCCGCAAGACTGCGCGCGCGGAGCGGACGCCCGCGTCGCATCCGGTGCGGCGGCGCAACCCAAGATCTGCAATCACAAAGGTGCGCATTTCGAGAACTGCAAATTTTCGGTACACAGCACAACGCCTTTAGGCGCACGCGACTCACTGTTTTGACTACAGATTTGTGTGCCGATCCGGCTGGCGGCATGGAGCTTGCTATACGTCAGCGACGACGAATCGACATGCACAAGGAGGAAGAAATGCTCAAACAATCAGCTGGGATCGGTGCATCGCTTGCGGCCGCGATCGCGTTGGCGGCCGCTCCCGCGTTCGCGGCCGACGACAACGACAACACTGACGGGTTGTACCTCGGCGCCGCAATCGGGGACTTCTCGGCGGACCTCGACCGTCCCGACGACGCCGACGACGTCGATCTCGATTTCGAAAACCAGGACGCGAATCGAATCTTCGCGGGTTGGCGTTTCAATCGGTTCGTCGCGTTCCAGCTCGACTGGACGGACTTCGGGGAGTCGAACGTCGCACCGGGTTTGCTCGGACTCCGCGCGGAGAGCGACGCGTGGACGCCGGCGGTGGTCGGCACGCTGCCGCTCGGACCCGTCGAGTTGTACGCGAAGGCCGGGATGATGTACTACAACGTCGAGGTCAACAGCAACACGAGCAATCTCGTCGACGACAGCGGTAACGACCCGGTATACGGAGTCGGCATTGGCTTCACCGCATTCGAGAGGCTCAACTTTCGCTTAGAGTACGAGAGCATCGACATCGAGCAGTTCGATGACGCGAACGCCATCTGGCTCAGCGCGAACTGGCGCTTCTGACGACGCAGCGACGTCGAATTCTGCAGAGTCGCGGCCGGCGTTGCGTGAGCACGCCGGCCGCGAGCGCGTGGGAGTCGCGGCGTCCGCAAGGGGCGATTCGGTATTCGACGGTGCGGTGTTAGATTCGGTAAGAGCACAACGTCGATCGGAGCTCGCCGCATGAACAAAGTACCCGTGAAACGCTACCAGACCATGAAGCGCCGCTATCCCGATGTGATGGCTGCCGTCGAGCAGCTCGGTATCGTCACGACGGGCGCAGGCCCGCTCGATGACAAAGTGAAACAGCTCGTCCAGCTCGGCGCGGCTGCGGCACTGCGGTCCGAGGGTGCGGTGCACAGCCACACGCGCCGCGCACTCGAGGTGGGCGCGAGCGCCGCCGAAATCCACCACGCGCTGCTGCTGCTCACGAGCACGATCGGTTTTCCGACGGTCGTCGCATCGATCAGTTGGGCAGACGACGTCATCGACGGCATCGTCAAAAAAGGGCGCGGCTCGAAGCCGCTCGCGGTGTAGGAATGCTGGTCACGTTTCGCACCAAGGCTCACGCGGACATTACGATGTTCGGCAACGTCGCGACCGACCTGCTCAAGCTCGCGGGATTGACGGGAGCCGTGCCGACCGCGATTCTCGCGGGCGACATTCCGGCGGTCATTGCGCGCCTCGAAGGAGGGCTCGCGCAACGCAACGCCATGGTGCCGGAGGACTCGGCAGTCAAAGCCGCAGGCGGTACGCGCGACCCCGCGAAGTACGATCCCGAAGCGGAGCCCGCGGTGCCGCTCGGCCATCGCGCGCTGCCTCTGCTAGCGCTGCTGCGCGACGCCGAGGCGGCCGGTACGGACGTCATGGTCTCGGGGTCGCGTTAGCCTCCGCGGCGTCCGCGTCTCTCCGCGAGCTTCCTCGCAGGCTCGCGCCCCTCAGGTCTGGATCCGATCGGTAACACCGCGTGGTCAGCAACCGCGCGGACAGCGTCTGATTGGTCGTCTGTAATTTCTTCGGTCCTCGTACGTATTCCACATTGAACGCAGCAATTTCGAACATCGATTCAAGGAGTACGGAAAATGACCAACTCAAATGGCCTCAACCGCGAACGGCGCGTCGTCGCAACGCGTGTCGAGCGTTCCTCAGACTTCGTTCAGGACTGGATGCTTCAGCTCATGCTCGTCGCCGCGGTCGTGGGAGCTGTCGTCGAGTGCGTGCGGTCACTGGGCGGTTCGGTCCTCTGAGCGGTAATCCGAACAGACTCGGGCTGCAACGCCGGGCGCTATTCGCGTGTGCGGACAGCCGGGAGGAGCGTTGCGCGGTGCGGTCAGCCGCCGAGGAGGTTCGGATCGCGCCACGCGCGCTCGAACGGCAGCCGCCATGCGTGCGGCGCGACGAGCTGGTGGACCGCGTTCGGTCCCCACGAGCCCGGTGCGTACGAGCGCACCGGCGGCGGAGCCTCGAGCAACGGCGTCGAAACTTCCCAGAGCCGCTCGATGCCCTCGGCCGTCGTAAATAGCGTCCGATCGCCGCGCATCGCGTCCAAGATCAGGCGCTCGTACGCTTCGAGCACGTCCCCGATCAACGTCGTGTCGTTCATCGCGAACTGTAGGCTCAGCTTGTCGAGCTGCATTCCGGGACCGGGCCGCTTGCCGTAGAACGACAGCGACATCTTCGAAGCGTCGGCGAGATCGAACGTGAGATGGTCGGGGCCGTGCGCGCCGACACCTGAATTCGCGGGGAACATGCTCTTCGGCGGCTCTTTGAACGCGATCGAGATGATCCGCTGGCCCTCGGCCATCCTCTTGCCCGTGCGCAAGTAGAAGGGCACGCCGGCCCAGCGCCAGTTGTCGATCGAGCACTTGAGCGCGATGAAGGTTTCCGTTTGCGAATCCGCGCTCACGCCGTCCTCGCTTCGGTAACCCGTATATTGGCCGCGGATCACGTCCGACGGCTGGATCGGCAGCATGCTGCGGAAGACCTTGTTCTTCTCCTCGCTAATGGGCGCGGGCGCGAGCGATGTCGGCGCTTCCATGCCGACGAACGCGAGGATCTGAAACAGGTGAGTCACGACCATGTCGCGAAACGCGCCGGTGCTCTCGTAGAAACCCGCGCGCTTGCCGAGGCCGATCGTCTCGGGCACGTCGATCTGGATGTGGTCGATGAAGTTGCGGTTCCAGATCGGCTCGAACAGGCCGTTCGCAAAGCGGAACGCGAGGATGTTCTGCGCCGGCTCCTTGCCGAGGAAGTGGTCGATCCGAAAGATCTGCTCCTCGTCGAACACCTCGTGGAGCTCCTTGTTCAGCGACTGCGCGCTTGCGAGGTCGGTGCCGAACGGCTTCTCCATCACGATTCGCGAGCGTTCCACGAGCTGCGCGTCGCCGAGCAGATGAACCGCGGACAGCGCTGCGCTCGGAGGCACGCTCAAGTAGTGGAGCCTGCGGCATTCGGCGCCGATCGAAGCCTCCGCCTTCGCGACGGCGGCTTGCAATGCAGCCGGTCCCGCGCCGAGCGGCACGTAGTCTATGTTCTGGGCGAACGCATCCCAGTCCGGCTGATTCACCGTGCGCGCGAAGAATTCGGTGATCGCAGCGTGCGCGCTCTCGCGGAACGCGTCGGCGCTGAGGTCGTCGAGCGATACGCCGATGATCCGGCAGCCCGGAATGAAGCCGGCGGTCGACAGGTGGAACAGGCCTGGAAGCAGCTTGCGGCGGGCGAGGTCGCCGGTCGCACCGACGAGCACGACGACTTGCGGGAAGCGCGGACCCACGCCGGGGGGAACTTTGGCCACCGATCACACCTTCTCTTGAATGACGTGCAACGAGCCGGCCCCTAGCATCCCCCAATGCGCTTGGGCCGCGCCGAGGATCGTGTCACACCGCGAGCCCACGGGCCACGGCCGCACGGGACGCATGAGAAGTCCTCAGCCTGGTTCACTACAATCGCGAGTCACCGCTGTCGAAATGGCGAGCTCTCGAACGTCATTGTGTTGGTGGCGCACGTTGCCCGCCCTCGAAACAGCCCGAGCGGAGATTACCGATGCAATATCTATTGATGATCTATTCGAACGAGAACGCGTTCTCGAAGATGACGCAGGCCGAGCAGAAGCAGGGCATGGCGGCATACACGGCCTACACGGCGGCGCTGCGCGAGGCAGGCGCGCTGAAGGACTCCAACCGGCTCCAGCCGACGGCGTCCGCGACGACGGTGCGTGTCGCGAATGGCAAGTCGCAGGTGCTCAACGGGCCGTACACCGAGGCCAAGGAGCAGTTCGGCGGCTATTTCCTCATCGATGCGCCGGATCTCGATGCCGCACTCACCTGGGCGGCTCGCTGCCCGGGCGCCGCGCACGGAGTCGTCGAGGTGCGGCCCGTCTGGAGCATGTGACCCCCATGAGCCAATGAGCGGCGACGTCTCGGGCGATGCATCGGGCGGCGACGAGCGCGCGCGTAGCACGGCGGACGCGGTCGCGCGCCGCAGCTACGGCAAGCTCGTCGCGTTCCTCGCCGCGCGGTCGCGCGACGTCGCGGCGGCCGAGGATGCGCTCTCGGAGGCGTTCGCGGCCGCGCTCGCGGATTGGCCCGTGAGCGGCTGCCCCGTGAACCCCGAGGCGTGGCTGCTCACAGCCGCGCGGCGCAAGCTCATCGATTTCGCGCGCCGCCGGCGGAGCGGGGCGAATGCAGCCGGCGAGCTGCGCGTGCTCGCCGAGCAGCTCGAGGTCGAGTACGAAGGCGCCGGCGAGACGCGGGAGATTCCCGACCAGCGGCTCGCGTTGATGTTTGCGTGTGCCCATCCCGCGATCGAAGCGGGCATTCGCGCGCCGCTGATGCTGCAGACGGTGCTCGGTCTCGAGGCGGCCGCGATCGCTTCCGCGTTCCTGCTGTCGCCCGCCGCGATGGCACAGCGCCTCGTGCGTGCGAAGACGAAGATTCGCGAGGCCGGCATCCCGTTCCGGATTCCCGCGCGCGAAGAGCTGCCCGACCGGCTCGGCACGGTGCTCGACGCGATCTACGCCGCGTTCGCCGAGGGCTGGAGCGACGCGATCGGTAGCGACGTCGCGCGGCGAGATCTTGCGGAGGAGGCGATTTTCCTCGGCCGGCTCGTGACCACACTGCTGCCGGATGAGCCGGAGGCGCTCGGTCTTCTCGCGTTGATGCTGCACGCGGAGGCGCGCCGCCGAGCGCGCCGCGATGCGTACGGCGAGTACGTGCCGCTCGCGTCGCAGGATCCCGCGCTGTGGGACATAGAAATGGTCGACGAGGCGGAAGCGCTGCTGCTGCGCGCGAGCGAGCAGCGCGCGCCCGGGCGCTACCAGCTCGAGGCCGCGCTCCAATCCGCGCACGTCGATCGGCGCCGGACGGGCCAGTCGGACTGGCGCGCGGTCGTGCAGATCTACGATGCGCTACTCGCGCTGTCCGGCTCGCCGGTCGTCGCCATCAATCGCGCGCTCGCGCTCGCGCAAGTCGACGGCGCGCGCGCAGGGCTCGCCGCGCTCGATGACGTCGCGGCGGACGCGCGCCTAGAGGAGTACCAACCGTATTGGGCGGCGCGTGCGGAGCTGCTCGGGAGCGTCGGCGACCATGCGAACGCGCGCGACGCCTACGACATCGCCATCGGCCTCGAGCGCGATCCCGCCGTCCGCAAATTCCTCCAACAACGCCAAGCGTCGCTGCGCCTCTGAGTGCGCTGCGCTCGATCGTGCGTTGGCGGTGTGCGCGTTAGGCGTCTCCCGGGGGCGTCGGCGCACAGGGATGTGCGCCGCCGAGCCCCAGGGATGGTGTCTTGGCGTCCCCCGGGAGATGCCTAACGCGCACGCCGCCAACGCACGTCCGCGCGATGCGGCGGGTCAGGGACAGCGCCGGCGAACGTCCACGACGCTAAGGCCGCACCCGCACGTACTTGGTCAGCTTGCGCGGCCGCGGCTCACCCGCGTAGATGTTCCCCGCGCGATCCACGGCCGCAAACTCCGCCCCGTTGCCCATCGTGTCGCGCGGGTCGCCCCACGGATAGAGAATGAACTCGCTCACCCAGCCCGTCGCCGCGTCGCCGATCCGGATGCCCATCTCCCAGCCCGGGTTCTGTACGTTGTCGGATTCGGAGTCAGCGACGTAGATACGATCCTTGTCGTCGAAGAAGATGCCGCTCGGCTTGCCGAACTGCGTCCAGGTCGACAGGTACTTGCCGTCCTGATCGAAGATCTGAATGCGGTTGTTCGAGCGGTCACCGACGAACACGCGCCCGCGCGCATCGATCGCGATCGCGTGCAGCGTGCGGAACTCGCCCGGCGCGTAACCGGTCTTGCCCCAAGCCTTGATGAATTTGCCGTCGCGCGAGAATCTCACGACGCGGTTGTTGGTCGTGTCGCCGTGCCCGTCCGCGACGAAGATGTCCCCGCTCGGCGCAACCACGACGTCGCTCGGTGCGTTGAGGTGAGTCTCGTCGTTGCCCGGGACGCCGGGCGTGCCCAGCCGCAGCAGCACCTTGCCGTCCGGTGAGAACTTCACGACTTGGTGGCCGCGTTTGCCGTCGGTGGTGCGCTCGGCCGCGGCGGCGTCCGTGACGTACACGTTGCCCTGCGCATCGACCTCGATCCCGTGCGGCCAAATGAATTCGCCGCCGCCGAAGGTTCGGTCCGCGTTGCCGTTTGCGTCGAAGCGCACGACGGTGTCGAGCTTGGAGTCGAGGCACTCGTAGCCGAACTTGTCCACGCCCGCGTCGCACCGGATCACCGCCCAGACGTGCACGCCGTCGGGGTCGATGTCCACGTCGCCCACGGCCCCGATCACGCGGCCGTTCTGCAGCTTGGCCCAGCCGTCGACGTTGCGGTAGGGATTCGGCAGCGACTGGGGCGCCGCCGTGGCGGTGAACGCGAGCGCGACGAGCAACCCGAGCGCGGCCGTCCACTGCGACCGTGTCGTCGGTGCGGCCAATCGATTCGAAGTCATGGTTCCCCCTTCCGTTCGGTGTTTGCGTGCGCTCGCGACGCGAGCGTCCTCACTCGATCTGGCGATGCTCCGTTCCTTCGCCGGCTGTGATGAAGAACATGGTGCACTTCACATCCGTGCGCGCAGTGTGCCACGTGCCTTTCGGCACCACGACGTACGCTCCCGGTTCGCCGAGCTCGACGAGCTTCTCGCCGCCGCCGATCTCGAGCACCATCGTGACGCGCCCCGACACCAGGCAGACGACTTCGTCGCCGTTCGGATGCATCTCGGCGTTCGGCCAAGATCGGTCGAAAGAGATCATCGTGACGAGCCGGTCGTGGCTCCGGAATTCGAGCGCGCCGGTCATCAGCTTCGGCCAGAAGTCCGCCGTCACGGGTAGCGGATCTACCAGCGAATCCGTGCGCAGCCTCAAGAAAGTCGACGTGAGATTGAACGGACCGAACGGCGTCGACATGGCGCATCCCCCTGCGTATCCGGGACGTACGGTACGCCCGAATACGTACTGCCGTCACGAGTACCGCCGCGCACCCAAGCTGCGGCACAATACGCGCTCACGCTACCAGCGTTGGGGGAGTTACTAATGTCGCGGCTATTGGTTCTTTTTGTCGTTGCTTTGTTCGCGGGCGCCGCGAGCGCCCATCACAGCCAGGCGGGGCTCTTCGACAGCTCCAAGACTGTCGAGATCACGGGCATCGTGAAGGCCATCTCGTGGCGCAATCCGCATGGCCACATCACGCTCGCGGTGACCGACGACAAAGGCAACGTCGTCGACTGGGACGCCGAAACTGCGTCGATCAGCATTCTGCGCAACCGCGGCGTCGATGCGGAAGGCATCATCAACGTCGGCGACAAGATCACGATCGCCGGTGCCGCGCCGCGCCGCGATATTCCGGAGACTCTCGCGAGCAGCGTGCTGCTATCGACGGGATACGAGTTCACGTTCGGCTCCGCGAAGGCGTATTTCCCGCAGGGCAAGGCCGGCAAGATCGTCGGCAACCCCGCGATCGAGGCGAACGCGGCGGAGGGTCGTGCGAAGGCGGACGGCCTGTTCCGTGTTTGGAGCACGATCATGAGCGACCCGGCTGCGTTCCCGATGTTCAAGGGCGGCTATCCGCTCACGGCCGCGGGTAAGGAAGGCGCGGCGAAATGGAATCCGCGCGACAACATCCTGCTCAAGTGCGGCAACAAAGGCACTCCGCTCATCATGATCACGCCTCTGCCGATCGAGTTCGTGCGCCAGGGCGACGACATCTTGCTGAAGATCGAGGAATACGACGCGCGCCGTTTGATCCACATGAATCCGAGCGCCGCGGCGCCGGCGGAGCATACGTTGTTCGGATTCTCGCGCGGGCACTGGGAAGGCACGACGCTCGTCGTCGAGACGGACCATATCGCGGCCGGCTATTTCGATCACGAAGGCGTGTTGCAGAGCGATCAAGTGAAGACGGTGGAGCGGTTTGCTCCGAACGCCGCATACGATCGCGTCGACTACACGCTCACGACGACGGATCCCGTGAACTTCGAGCGGCCGTTCGATCTCAAGCGCTATTTCGTGTGGAAGCCGGAGAACAGCGTGCACGCGTACGAGTGCTTGGACCGGTAACCCGGGCGGCAACCTCTTCGAGAGAGTCTGGAGTGCCCGCCCCGCGCACGGTCGAGCGGGGGCGGCCGCTCAGGCGAGCACGATCATCCAGTTGAGCCCGGCGAGCAGCAGGCCCACGAGCACGAGCGCGGAGGCCAACGCGCCTCCCCAGCGCGCGAACTCTTCGCTGCGCACGCAGTAAAGCACCGGGATCGCGGGCATCGCGCCGATCGTCGCGGCCGAACGGACGCACAGCGCAACCGTGGGCCAGCGGTGGCTCCACGATAGCAGCTCCGGCCGCGCCAGCACGGCGGCGGCAATGGTTTGTTCGTTGCCGAGCATCTTCAGCGCGGTGCGCTCGGCGTCTTCGTCGGACATCCCGGCCGCGCGCGCGTCGTTCTCGAGGTCTTCGTAGTGCTCGCCGAGCTCTAGGATCGTGCGCTCGACGTAGAGGGGTGAAACGCCGCCCTGCAGCAGCTCGCGTCGCAGTGCGGCGAAGTGCGCGCGGTTAGGCATGCTCCGGTTCTCCGAGCGCGGAATTCACGCCAGAGCTGACGCGCTTCCATTCTCCGCTCAGATGCTCGAGTCGACGGCGGCCCTTCGCCGTGACGGAATAATAGACGCGCTCGCGGCCGTTGACGTTCTTGCGCTTCGGCTTCAACGACCCGCTTTCCTCGAGGCCGTGCAGCACGGGATAGATCACGCCCTCGCCGAGACCAATGGCTTCGGCCGTGACGAGCCGCACGGCCTTCACGATCTCGTAGCCGTACATCTCACGGCTGGCGAGCATTCGGAGCACGAGCAGTTCGGGTACGCCCGTCATGAAGGGTGGATTGGTTTGTGCCATAGGTTTCCTGTCTGTAACGATAGGACGAAGCGGCGTTCGTGCCAATAGCTTTTTGCCAAAACCTCGTGGTTCGAGGTTATCTTGGTCATTCGTAAAAAAGCCGCGGATCATTCGGCGATACGTTGAATGAGCGTTTGGTCGTACCAGCGCGGCGTTGGAGCGGCGCCTGAGCTCATAGACGAAGCGCCGCACCTGCATCGATCCGCCTGAGGTAGGCGCCCGCCATTCCGCGATACCGTGTCGATTGAGCCGCCTGCTGCAACCAGCCGCGTGCCTCCGGCAACCGCCGTTGATTGTAGAGCGCGATGCCCATGAGCAACTGCGCGTTCGCCGTATCCGCGAGCTTGCCCTTCGCGATGCCGAGCTCGAGCGCTTGCTCCGCGGCCATCCATTCCTCGCGCATCACGCTCACCTCGCCGAGCCGCACGTATAGATTGCCGGAGTCGGCCAATTCCGCCCCGCGTGCCAGCGGGGCGAGCGCCTTGTCGACTTCGCCCGCAGCGAGCCAGCAATTCGCGAGCTTCTCGTAGAGCTTGGCATCGACGGTCACGGTGCCGTCAGCGATCGCCGCCTCGAGCACCTTCGCGCCGCGGTACGGCAGGTTTTGGAAGAGCAACAGATCCGCGAGCCGGCGGATCTCGGCGTCTTCCGTGACCAGCCCCGCGTTGTAGGCAACCTGCATCGTGCTCAGCGCGTTCGGGTAATCCTCGAGCTGGCCGTACACGGAGGAGAGTTGCATCCAGTACGACTTCTTCGCGGGCACCATTGCGACGAGCTTCTGCAGCAGCGGAACCGCGTCTCGGTATTGGTCGTTCTTCAGGCGCAGCGCGAGGAGCATGCCGATCCAGGCTTCCTGCGGCTCGTTCGCGAGGTCCACGGCGCGCTGTGCAGGAGGCAGCGCACGCGCGAAGTCGCCGAGCTGGTAGTACGCGACCGCGAGCAGGTAGTAGGCTGCGGCAGTGGGGCTCACCGCCGACGCGAACCACTCCTCCAGAGCCTGTGCGCCTTCAGTCCATCGCTCCTGGGACATGAGCACTTGCGCCGCTTGGTAGCGCATCTGCGAGATCTCTTGCGCGTTCAGGCCGCCGGCGTCGAGCGCGTTTCGTACATGCTGCCGAGCGTCGTCGTAGCGCTCCTGCGCGAACGCGACGTTGAACAGGATCTGCTCGACCTTGCTGCGCTCGTACGGGCTCAGCTTCCCGAGATCGAGCCGCGCGAGCGTTCTCTGCGCGTCCTCGAGCTTGTCCGCACGCAACGCTTCGATGGCTTCGTTGAGAGCTCTGCCAGTCTCGGCGCCGACCACAGCTGGGGTGGCCGTGCGCGGTTGGCCGGGATCCGGTTGGGCGAACGCCGCGGTGACGGCGAGCACCCCACCGAGCACCATCGAGACTCCCATCGCGCCTGAGACCCGGGACTCATTGACGTGAAACGCCATGGGGTTCTCCTCGCGCCGTACTCATTGGTTACTTGTCGATCTGGAACCGGATGATCGCTTGCAGTCCGACTCGCTCGACGGCCGTGCCGTTCTCGACCCGCGGGTTGTAGCGCCAACGAGCGATCGACTTGAGCGCGGCGTCGTCGAAGACCTTGTTCGGCTCCGCATCCACGACGATGGCGTCCTTCACGGTGCCGATCGTCGTCACGGTGAACCGCACCTGGACCCAGCCTTCGACACCGGCAGCGAGCGGCCGCGGCGGATAGTCCGGGGCGGGGCGGACGACGGGGATCACGTCGCCGTCGGGGCGCATCGGGGCGTCGATCCTTCGCTGCGGCCGCAGCGGCTCGAAGACCACTTTCTTGAACGGCGTCGATTCGACGGTCTTGCCACCGATCTGGCCTCTCGGCGGCTCGGGCACGGGAGGCGGCGGCTTGCGCACGGGCTTCTCGGTGCGCGTGCTCTCGGTGGGCGTCTGTTGAATCTGCCGCGTCCACTCGACAACGGTGCTGGGCAGCGGCCGCCCAACGTCGAGGGGCACGCTGACGAAGCTCCACAGCACCGAGAAAACCGCGAGAGTAACCAGAACGCCCGAGCTTGCAGCAAACGGAAAACGCAGAGCCGTGACCATGACGTCCTCCTGTTCATCTCCGCTTCTATTTGGCGGCCTCGATTTACGACATCTCTAGAGGCTTCGCTCTTATACCTTGCTGTTAGAGGCATACTAGCCTTGTGCTTCAAGGTATGTCAAGGATGCGCCGAGTCGTGACGCGATCGATGACGCCAGAATGGCGAACGGACGGACAGGTGAATACGCGGCGTCGAAACACGCCCGCGTCGCTACGAGAAGGCTATCCCGGTACGGTAAACGCGATCTGCCGGCCGCGCCGGCGATAGGCCCGCGCGATTTGCTCGCCGCGGTCGACGCGAAGGTCGGGGAACAAGTCTGCCGTGCGCTGCTTGCCGTCACTGTCGTCGCCAACGGCGGCAAGCAACCGCGCCTCGAGCTCCGCTGCGCTTTCGAGCCGCCCGTGCTCGCGGATGTGCTGCGCGGCGACGCCGCGCGCGGCAAGCTCGGGGCAAACGAGGATCGCACGGTGGCAATCGAGCGGATCCTTCTCGGCGCACATGAGCGCGACGCGCGCGCGGCCCGCGGCCTCCGCGACGCGCGCGAGGCCCTCTTGGAACCGCGCCGTTTTCGCGAGCCGCGCGTAGTCGACTTTGCCGTCAACGACGACCGATGGATCGTCGCTGCGGGCGCCGAGCTCCCGGCCGAGAAAGAGATAAGCGACTCCCGCTTCTTCGAGCGACGCGCTCAAGCGTTTCAAGGAGAACTGCGGATTGAATCGGCTGTACGGATGCGAGCGCACGTCGGCGATCGCCTCGACGCCGTGCGTTCGCAGGAGAGCCAGGAACTCGTCGATGGGATGATTCGAATGACCGATCGTGTAGACGTGCATCGCGCTCGATCAGTTGTTGAGCGCCTGGAGCGGCGCTGGGATACGCCCGCCACGCGCGATGAACGTTTCGCTCGATTCGCGATGCAGCGCGATCACCGGTGCGCGGCCCAGCAATCCGCCGAATGACACGATGTCGCCGACCTTCTTGCCGGGCGCGGGGATGAGCCGCACCGCCGTGGTCTTTCGGTTGATCATGCCGATCGCGGCCTCGTCTGCGATGATTGCCGCGATCGTCGATGCCGGCGTGTCGCCGGGGACTGCGATCATGTCGAGCCCCACCGAGCAGACGCAGGTCATCGCTTCGAGCTTGTCGAACGTGAGCGCGCCGGCCGCGGCCGCGTCGATCATCGCGGAGTCCTCGGACACCGGGATGAACGCGCCCGACAGTCCGCCGACGTAGCTCGACGCCATCGCGCCGCCTTTCTTCACGGCGTCGTTCAGCAGCGCGAGGGCGGCGGTCGAGCCGTGCGTGCCGATGCGCTCGAGCCCCATGGCCTCGAGCACCCGCGCGACGCTGTCGCCCGGGGCGGGCGTCGGCGCGAGCGACAGGTCCACGATTCCGAACGGCACGCCGAGCTTCTCGGACGCCGCGCGCCCCACGAGCTCGCCCATGCGGGTGATCTTGAACGCGGTCCGCTTGATCACACTCGCGAGCGCGCCGAAGTCCGCTTGTCGCGACGCCTCGACCGCATTCGCCACGACGCCGGGGCCGCTCACTCCGACGTTCACGACGCAGTCGGGCTCGCCGATACCGTGGAACGCGCCCGCCATGAACGGGTTGTCCTCCACCGCGTTGCAGAACACGACGAGCTTCGCGGCGCCGATGCCGTCGCGATCCGCCGTGCGTGCCGCGGCCTCGCAGATCACGGCGCCCATCCGTGCGACGGCGTCCATGTTGATCCCTGCGCGCGTCGTCGCGACGTTCACGGACGCGCAGACGCGTTCGGTCCGTGCGAGCGCTTCCGGAATGGAGTCGATCAGGGCCGCGTCGCCCGGAGTGATTCCCTTGTGCACGAGCGCGGAGAAGCCGCCGAGGAAGTTCACGCCGACTTCCTTCGCGGCGCGCTCGAGATACTCCGCGAACAGCACGTAGTCGTCGCTCGCGGAGGCCTCCGCGACGAGCGAGACCGGCGTGACCGACACGCGCTTGTTGATGATCGGGATGCCGTACTCGCGCTCGATCTCCTCGCCCGCGGCCACGAGCCGCGCGGCGGAGCGGCAGATCTTCTCGTAGGCCTTCTTCGCCGCCGCCTCGAGGCTCGGATCCGCGCAGCCGCGCAGGCTGATGCCCATCGTGATCGTGCGGATGTCGAGGTTCTCCATCTGGACCATCCGGATGGTCTCGAGGATCTCCTGCGGGGAAAACTGGATCGCCATGGTGTTCTCGTGTGCTCGGGCGCGTCTGCCCGAGCATGTTTGGCCAATGATGTCCGCGCGAGTGTGTCCGCCCCTGCGGCTCAGACCCGGTGCATGAACTTGAAGACGTCCTCGTGCTGCGCGTCGATCTTGAGGCCCATCTCGTCGCCTTTCGCGTTGAGACGGCGCTTGAGCTCGTCGAACGGCACGGTCGCCTTGTCGAGATCGGCCATCATGATCATCGTGAAGAACTCGCGCAGCGTCGTCTGAGAGATGTCGACGATATTCGCGTTCGCCTCGGCGAGCACGGCGGAAACCTTCGCGATGATGCCGACCGTGTCGACGCCGATCACGGTCACGATGACGCGGTTCGATTTGCTTTTCATTGGGCTCTCGGATCGGCGGACACTTGTCGGGCGCACAGTTTACGGGGCGCGCGGTGCGGTAGCACCCCGGTTCACGCGCGGCACAGTCGGCGCCAGCGCAAGGGCGTGCGGGTAGCGAAGCTAGACGGCGACGAGCTCGAGCGGCGCGACGCTCGCGCTGCCGGGAAACACGCTCGTCTCGAGCGCGGCCTCGGAGATGCCGAACCGCGCGGCCAGCACGCCTTTGAACACGCCGCGCAAGTCGGTCGTCGCGCGCAAGTCGCGGCCCTCGTGCAGATCGCGCTGCGCGAGGCCTGGCCAATCGGCGATCACGCGGCCGCCGCTCACCGCGCCGCCCGCGAGGAACGCGCAGCCCGCCGTCCCGTGGTCGGTGCCGCGCGTGCCGTTCACGGCGACCGTGCGGCCGAACTCGGTGACGATCAGCACCGTCGTGTCCTTCCAAACCGGGCCGAGCTCGGTTTTCAGCGTCTGCAGGCCGGCGTCGAGCCCGCGCAGCCGGAGCGCGAGATTGCCCTGTGCCGCGCCTTGGTTCGCGTGCGTGTCCCAGCCGCCGACGTCGATCGCGGCGACGCGCGGGCCGTTCGGGCTCTTCAAGAAGCGCGCGGCCGCGGTCACGATCGGCGTGATCTGCACGCCGCCACGGGCACCCCCCATGCCGCCGCCGCTCGCGGCGGCGTCGCCGGCGATGTCGCGCGCGTCGAGCGCCTCGATCAGCCGATCCGCGAGCCGCGGATCAGACGCCTCGTACATGCGGCGCACGCGCGCGAGCAAGTCCGCATCCGTATCGGGCAGCTGCGACGGCGCCCACGTGCTCACCTCGAACGCGCCGCGCAGCACGAGCGGCACGCTTTCGGCAAGCGCGATCGCGCCGCGCGAGCCACCTTCGCGCTCGAGCTCTGCGAGCGCGCGATTGAGCCACCCGCCGTCGCTAGTGCTCGGGGCCAAGCCGCCCGCTTCGAGCACCTTCTGCGCGTCGAAGTGCGAGCGTTCGCGATACGGAGTCGCGACGGCGTGCAGCACCGCGAGCTCCTTCGCTTCGTACATCGCGTGCAGGCTCGTGAGCGACGGGTGTAGGCCGAACGTACCGTCGAGCTTCAGAACGCCGCCGTCGGTGCCCGGCGAGTCGAGCGCGAGCGCGCCACGCAGGTTGCGATACTGCGGGTCGGCGTACGGCGCGACGGCCGCGAGCCCGTCGAGCGCGCCGCGCAAGATCACGAGCACGAAGCGCGCTTGGCTTTCGGCGACCGCATGTGCGATCCGCGCAAACGGCGCGAGCAGCGTGAGCTGGATCGAAGTGCGGAGCAGGGTGCGACGATCCATGTTCGTCATCTCCTCTGAAACTCGGGGGCGGCGATCAAGAGCGCGAGGCCTTGGCCCGCGTTGCCCGCGCCGCGGATGCTCGCGAGTGTCGCGTCGTTGACCGGGCCCAGAACCGCGGCCGTGAGATCCGCGGCGTCGAAGCCTCTCGCCGTCGCGCCCACGCGCTTACCCACGGCCGCGCCCCACTCGATGCGCTTCAAGAGCGCGTCGCTGCCATCCCAGTTCGCCGCGACGTCCGGCCAGCCGGCCGGCGATCCGGGCGTGAACGGCCGCTGACCGAGCTCGCCCAAGATGCCGGTGATTTGCTGCAGGTTCTCCGGAACGTGATCGAGCGCGCGGAACGTCGACAGCACGAAATCCTGCGGCGTCTTGTACTTCGCGAGAGGCTGGCGCCAGCTCTCGTCCGCCGCGATCAACGCGCGGTAGACGGGCACGAGCTCGCCGTCGTTCTTCATATAGACGGCGGCGAGCCGTTCGACGAGCGCGGCGGGCGGATCGTCCGCCACGAAGTGCCTCGCGAGCTTCACCGCGAGGTGCTTCGCGGTCGCCGGGTGCTTCGCGAGCATCGCAAGCACCTCTTCGCCTTCCTCGACGCCGCGTTCCTTGAAGCGCTTGCCGAGCACGGTCTTGTCGCCGGGCTCGTGCATGAACGGGCGGAAGTAGAACTCGCCGGGCTCGCCGCCGGCGAACGCGGCCGCCCGCGCGTTGCCCGCGGGTCCGCCGTTGCCGGGGCCGTTCGCGCCGCCAGTTGCGGCAGGACGGCCGAGGCCGCCGGCGCCCGGTCCGATCGGTCCGCCGATCGACCAGCCGGTAATCACTTTCGCGAACTCCGTGACGTCCTGCTGGCTGTAGCCGCCGTCCACGCCGAGCGTGTGCAGCTCGAGGATCTCGCGCGCGAGGTTCTCGTTGAGCCCGAGCTCGCGCCCGCGGCTGCGCGCGAGGCGCGCCGCGGTCGACCCTTCGCCCATCGACGTCGTGTTGTCGAGGTACAGGTTCATCGCGGGGTGGCGTTCCGCGGCGACCAGCAAATCGTAGAAGCTGCCCGTTACGCGCGGCCGGATCGCTTCCTGCTCGTACAGCCCCGCGAGCGGGCCGACGAGCAGCTTGTCCGCGGACACGGCGAAGTGATTCGACCAGAAGTGCACGAGCCGTTCGACGAACGGCTGATCCGTCTCGATTGCACGCCGGTGCCGTTCGTTCGCGTACGTCATGTAATGCTGGCGCGCGAATTGCCCGAATTCTCGAATCGCGGCTTCGTCGATTCCGGGCGGCACACCCGGCGGCGCGGGAGTGGCCGGTTCGCCCGGAGGCGGCGCGTCGTCCGCGGGCGCGGCTCCGCGGCGCGCGGGCGGCCGCGCAGCTCCGGCGTTCGCGCGGACTTGCGCGGCGACTTGGCGCGCGGCGCGCAGCTCGCGAAGCTCCTGGAGCACGCGCGCGGATTCGGGCGGGGTCGAGGATTCGCTCGGCGCGCCTTGCGCCGCGCCGAGCTGCTGCTCGAGCCAACCGCGCGGATCGTCCGCGACGAGGGCGGCGTCGCGCGGGCGAGCGCCGAGGCCGAATCGGTTGGCGGCGATCGCCGCTTCTTGCGTCAGCATCGCAAATCCCGGATCGAGGTACTGCGGATGGCAGCTTAACGCGATCAACGCGCGGGCCGCCGCTGCGTTTACAGTGGCCCTGCAAGACACTGATCTAATAAAGGTTGTTCGCGGCGCCCGTGGAGCGCCGGGCGCCGTAGCCAAACCCCGGGGTTCGATTGGCCGCCCGGATTTTGGCTACACTGCGCAGCGCCGCTCCGGATCGTCGGCATCGTCAACCAGGCGGCCTCGAGCAAATCGAAATTGACTATCGATAAACGAACGTCAGAGCGCCCCGTGCGCACGATCAAAACCGCTTCTCGGGGGGCGGACGTCGCGCGCAATCCGATGCTCAACAAGGGGACGGCGTTCTCGTCCGAGGAACGTCTAGGGCTAGGTCTCGAGGGGTCGCTGCCGTTCAAGAGCACGAACCAGAAGCAGCAGGCCGAGCGCATCTACGAGCAGGTCCAAGCACAGTCGGACGACTTGCAGAAATATCTCTTGCTGAGCGCGCTGCTCAATCGCAACGCGCACCTCTTCTACAAAGTGCTGATCGAGCATCTCGAAGATCTGATGCCGATCGTCTACACACCGACCGTCGGTACGGCGGTGCAGCGCTTCAGCCGCGTGTTCCAGGGCGGCGGCGGCGTGTGGATAACGCCCGACATGAAAGGCCGGATGGCCGACGTGCTCCGCAACATCGTCGGCAAGCGCAACACCATCCGTCTGCTCGTCGTGACGGACAACGAGTCGATCTTAGGGCTAGGCGATCAAGGCGCGGGCGGGATGGCGATCTCGGTGGGGAAGCTGGCGCTGTACACGGCGGCGGCCGGTATCGACCCCGCGAGCGCGCTGCCGGTGAGCCTCGACTTCGGCACCGACAACGAAGATCTGCTCGCGGACGATCAGTATCTCGGCTGGCCTGCGCGCAGGCTGCGCGGCAGCGAGTATCTCGAGCTCGTCGACGAGTTCGTCGCGGCGGTCCGAGCCGTGATGCCCGACGCGCTCGTGCAATGGGAAGACTTCCGCAAGGACAACGCGCTCGCGATACTCGACCGGTACGTCGACCGCGTGCCGTCGTTCAACGACGACATCCAGGGAACCGGGGCCGTCGTGATGGCGGGCTTGAATAGCGCGCTGAAGATCAAGGGCGAGCGTTTGGCCGACCAACGCATCGTGATCTACGGCGCAGGCGCGGCTGGTCTTGGCGTTACGCGCCAGATCAAGACGCAGCTCGCGGAGGAAGGAGTCGACGCCGAACGCCGGGCGGCGGTCGTCGCCGTGCTCGATCGCAGCGGCCTCGTCGTCGACGATGGTCGGATCCGGGACCCGTACAAGCGCGAGCTCGCATGGCCCGCGGCGCTCGCACGGGATGCGGGGCTCGACGGCACCGAAGGGAGATCGCTGTACAACGTCGTGCGCAAATGGCGGCCGACGATGCTGATCGGTTTATCCGGAGTCACTAACGCGTTCGACGAGCGCCTCGTCCGCGAAATGGCGGCGCACGTCGAACGACCCGTGATTTTCCCGTCGTCGAATCCGAGCGCGAATTCCGAGGCGCAGCCGCGGGATCTCTACGCGTGGACGGACTGCCGCTGTCTCGTCGCGACCGGTAGCCCGTTCCGCGACGTCGAGTGCGGCGGCAAGCGTTTCCGCGTGGGGCAGGGGAACAACGTCTTCATTTTTCCGGGTCTCGGCCTCGGCGCGCTGGCGGTGCGTGCGCGCAAGGTCACGAACGGCATGGCGAATGCCGCGTCGAAAACGCTCGCGGCGCTCGTGACGGCTGAAGAGCGCGACCTCGGTCTGCTGTTCCCGTCGGTTGCGCGGCTTCGGTCGGTTTCGTATGCGGTCGCACTCGCCGTCGCGCGCGAGGCGATACGCGAAGGCGTCGCCACCATGGACGAGAGCGCGATCGAGCAGGCCGTCAAGCAAAGCATGTGGGACCCGGACTACCCGAGCTTCGAGCCGCTCTAACGTTGAAGGGGGGAATCGCCATGTCGCTGCGTAGCTCGATCGCGGCAGTCGCCGGTGGGCTGCTCGCTGCGTTGACGGTGTCGGTGGCGGTCGTCGCGGCGGAGTTGCCCGCCGCGAAGCCCGAGACGGTCGGTTTCTCGGCCGAGCGCCTCGCGCTGCTCGACAGCGAGATGCACAAGCTCGTCGACCAGGGGCATCTTGCTGGCATCGTGACGCTCGTCGCGCGCCACGGGCAGATCGTGAATTTCGACGCGTACGGTTCGCAGGACCTCGCGTCCAAGGCGCCGATGGCACGCGATTCGATCTTTCGAATCTATTCGATGACGAAACCGATCACCGGCGTTGCGATGATGAAGCTCTACGAGCAGGGCAAGTGGCATCCCGACGATGCGCTCGCGCGCCATATCCCGGAGTTCAAGGACCTGCAGGTATACGCGGGTGCCGGTCCGTCGGGCGCGATGAATCTCGCGAAGCCGGCGCACGCGCCGACGGTCGGGGAGCTGCTCACCCATACGGCTGGCTTTACATACGGCTTCTTCGGCCAGTCGCCGGTCGACAAGATGTATCAGGAGAGGAACCCGCTCTCCGCGCCATCGCTGCCCGCGTTCATTACGCAGCTCGCGGCGATTCCGCTCGCGTATCAGCCCGGCGAGCAGTGGGAGTACAGCGTGTCGGTCGACGTCCAGGGCTACCTCGTCGAGAAGCTGTCGGGCAAGTCGCTGCCCGAGTTCATGCGCACCGAGATCTTCGAGCCGCTCGGGATGCGCGACACGGGCTTCGCGGTGCCGTCCGACAAGCTGCCGCGGCTCGCGACGATCTACTCGTTCGACGCGGCGAAGAACGCGCTCGCTCCCGTGCCGCGCGATCCGAACGTCAGCACGGTCCCGGGGCTCGCGTCGGGCGGAGGCGGGCTCTATTCCACGGCGCGCGACTACGCGCGCTTCGCCGCCATGCTCGCGAACGGCGGCGAGCTCGAGGGCAAGCGGATTCTCTCGCCGTCGTCCGTCGACCTCATGCGCGCGAATCATCTCGCGGACAAGCTGCTCGACGGGCGCTTCGGCATCGGCCTGCAACGCCTGCGCAAGGGCTTCGGCTTCGGCTACGACGTCGCCGTGTTCTACGACCCGCACGCGGCCGGCAGCACGACGGGCGAAGGCAGCTACCTCTGGGACGGAGCCGCCGGCACGTGGTTCTGGGTGGACCCGACGAACGACGTCGTGTTCGTCGGCATGATCCAGCGGATGGCGGGCCCCGGCGGCATGCCGAACATCCAGAACCTAGCGCGCTCGCTCACTTACCAGGCGCTCGTCGACCCCTGACGCCCGGCGCTCGGCCCGCGGGCCGGCCACGTGCAGCGCGGCGGCGGCGAGGCTCGCGTAACGCGGAGCCGTTCTCGCGCATCTAAACGTGTCACTGGATCATCAATACGGTGACCGACATTCGGGCGGAATCCTCAAGGAGCTCCCATGCAAGCGCAGATCGTTCCGATCGTTATCGCGGCCGCGTGGCTCGCGACCCCCACGGCCGCGTTCTCACAACCCGTCGACCGTGCTCAGGATCTCAAGCCGTTCACGACGCTCGAGCTCAAAGGGTGCTTCGAGACGAAGCTCGTGCCGGGCCCCACGAACCGCATCACCGTGAGCGCGACAGCCGAGCAGCAAGAGAAGATCGAGATCGAGCAGGACGATGACACCGTGACCGTCGGGCCTACGACGGACTGGGGTGACTTCTGGAGCAACTGGTGCCGCGGCGGCACGATCAAGGTGCTCGTGAGCGCGAGCTTCGCGAAAGACGGACCCGTCGACCTGCGGCTGCACGGCAGCGGCGACCTAGACGCGGAAGTGCCGGCCGCGGCGACGCTGAACGCTTCGGTCTCGGGCTCGGGCGACATCGCGTTGCGCGGTGGCGCCAGTGCTTGCGAGATCACGATCTCCGGCTCCGGGGACGTCGTGGCGCACACGCTCGAATGCGCGACGTCCACCGAGGTGGCCGTGCACGGCTCGGGCGATGCGACGCTGGAAGGCAAGACCAAGAGCTGCAAGTTCGCGATCCACGGCAGCGGCGACGTGACCGCAAGCGACTACGCGTGCGACTCCGCCGACGTCGAGATCAACGGCTCGGGTTCGGTGGATCTCGCGAAGATCGCGGAAATCGCCGTCGAGATCCACGGCAGCGGCGACGTGAGCTACCGGGGCGAGCCGAAGCTCAAGCGCATGGAAATCCACGGCAGCGGCGAGGTACGAAAGCTGTAGCGTCAGCTCGCCGGCGGCGCTCGCTCAGGGCTCCACTCGTACCGTCGTGCGGCGGGTGTGCCAGTCGCCGTCGCCGTCCGGCCGTTCGAGCTCGCTCGACCACCCGACCTCGAGCGCCGCGGCGTCGATTCCTGCGCCCGCGAGCAGCTTCGCGGCCTCACGCGCACGGATCTCCGCGAGCTCGGCGCGCTCCGTCATCGTCGAACCGTCGGATAGGAGCGATGCGCCGCGATGCCCGGTGACCTTGATGTGCCGCGCCTTGACCTGCTGCGCGTAGTTGTAGATTTGCGTGAGCGTGCCGGAGTGGCGGCCCATCACAGCCGTATCGAAGTCGTACTCGATCGCGAATTCCTGCGGCCCCGCGAGCGCAGGTGCCGCGGGCCGCGCGCCGCTACCCGGCGGCGGATCGAACGCTAGCCGGCCGCCGCTCGGCCCCGGCGGACGCGGCGCGAACGGCACTTGGTAGCGGTCCTCGGCGGGCAGGATCGTGTTGCACGTCGCGTCGAGCTCGGGCAGCGGCGACGCGGCCAAGGGCTCGAGCACGACGCCGCCGCAGATCCGCGGCGCGTCCTTCACGATGCCCTCGACGAGCACGCGGTGGCCGAGATACGGGGGGTCGAAGTCGGCGCTGATGTCCGTCTGAATTCCGAGGTAGTAGATCTCGCCGTCGTATTCGGCGAGCCAGCACGGCACGGTCTTCGTGTCGCGGACGATCGGGCAGCTCACGAAGTTGCGATGCGCACCGCCGAGCGGCGGCGGCTGCGGCGCGCCGGCGCTCACGCGTGCGCTCTCCGTTTGCGGCGCGCTCACCTGTGCGAAGGTTGGGCCCGTGTCGATCAAGAGTACGCCGGCACAGACACCGAGCAGCGACGAGCTCGAGGTGCGCGGCACCATCAGAGCACACTCAAGAAGTGGACCAAGTCCTGCTTCTCCTGCTCGCTGTACTGGATGTTGAAACGCCGGTCGTAGAAGTCGACGAGCTCGCGCAAGTCGCGCGCCGAGCCGTTCGAGAAATACGGTGCGCGCGCCGCGAGCCCGCGGAACTGCTGCATTACGATCGTGCCGATGTCGTTGCAACGGCCCGTGATCAGCGCGCGCCCCGGGTCTTGGGTGTAGATCACTCGGCCGAGAAACGGGTGCGGCGCGACCGATTTGTCGCACGTGAGCTTGAACAGCGGCATCTCGGGCGCCTGCTTCGCCCACGGGCTCTGCGGCGTTTCCGTCGCCCACGGTAGATTCGTCGTGCCGATGTCCATCCAGCCGTTCGCGGTGTCCATGCCGGTCATGTGCATGCCGTGGCACGTGGCGCAGGTGCGCTTCACTGGGTTGCCGAGGCCCACCGTGTTCAAGTGCATCGCGTCCTTGATCCAGAACGTCCGGTAGAAGAACACGTCGTGCCCGCGCGCGATCGACTCGCGGGCGGCGCTGCGCGCGTCGCGAGCCGCATCGCCGCTGCGTGGGACCTCGCGCCATGCGTCGCCGATCGGGAAGACGAAATTCGTGACGTTGTTGCCGAGGACGGACGTGCGGCCATCCGCCATCGCGTGTGGGCCGAGCGCGGGCGGCCCGCCTTGCTCCACGAGCTCGCCCGCGCGTACATCGTAGCTCTGCGCCGCGTACACCTGCGTCTCGAAATCGAGTAACCGCTGCAGAACGGCGGCACTCGGCGGGGGCGCTTCGAGATGCGTCGCGATCGCCGCGAGCGCTTGGGTTTTCAGCGTGGGCTCGCGCGCGTCGGCCATCATGTTCATATTCACGAGCTTGCCGGTGTCCGGATCGCGCGCCGCGGGCTGCGCGTCCTTCGCATTGAACGGCCCGACGCCGAACGCCGCAGCCGTAACGTACTTCAGGTTCGCGACGGGTCGCGGCCGGCGGTACACGGAGATCGTCGGCGTCTTACTCGCGAGCCCGTGCTCGGGATCGAGGTTGCAGCCCGTCGGGTCGCGCACGACCTCGATCTCGAACTCGGGCTCGACGATGCTCCCGTCGCGAGCGCGCGGCGGCCATGGCAGGAACACGCGGACCAGGCCGCGATCGAGCAGCAGGGAATGCGAGGCCGCGTCTGCCATCGGCAGATTCGGGCAGTTCGCGCCGTCGATCGCGGCGAAGAGCGGATCCTTGCCGCCAGTCGCTGCCCAACGCGCGCGAATCGTCGCGGCCGACACGCTCATCGCATCCGCGGGCTGATGGCACGACACACAGGCGCGGCCGTTCGTGCCCAGCGGCTCGAAGAACGGATGGCCCTTCGTCGAAACGTCGCCGGCCACGTTGAGGATGCCGATGCGGCCCGACGCGTCGCCGTAAGCTGCCTCCGTGGGCAGCGTGCGGCCGTCGCCGGGTGACCACCAAAAGTCGCCGGCGCCCTCGTCGTCTGCGGCCGATGAATTCACCCCCGCGACAGCCAGCACCGCCGTCAGCAGCACCATGCGGCGAATCGACGCGACTCGTGACATCGAGAGATACCGCTCTTGTCGTTGCCCGCCGTCCGCCGCGCATTCGAGACGGCCGTGCCGGCGCCCCCTTCCCGGCCGCATCTTCTCAGCCTGTGCAGCGCGAGGCAACGGCGCTTGACGCGTTCACACGGCGGACACATCGTCGTCCTATCGTGTGCGCCCCTTGCATACCATCCGGGTCGAGGATGACGAAAACGCTTCGCGCTTCAGCACGTGCGTTCGCGCTCGGTCTGCTGCTCTTCGCGGCGGTGGCGAGCGGTCAGGCGCGCGGCCCGGCGCCGAGCGGCGAAGCCGCACCGGGACCGGGCGACTCGGCGATCGACCTCGGTGCGCGGCCCGCCTTCCTCGTGAACGACATGCGCGACGGCGAGCTCAAGACGCGCCTCCAAGCGTGTCTCGGCGCGCCCGCACGGCGCACCGCGTTCTCGATCGGCCACCGCGGCGCCGGCATCCGTTTCCCGGAGCACACCAAGGAGGCGTACGAGGCCGGCTACCGCATGGGCGCGGGTACGCTCGAGTGCGACGTGACGTTCACGAAGGATCTCGCGCTCGTCTGCCGGCACTCGCAGAACGATCTCGCGACGACGACGAACATCCTCGTGACGCCGCTCGCGGCGACCTGCGTCGAGCCGTTTCGCGCCGCCGAGATCGACACCGGCGGACGCGTCGTGCGTGCGGCGCGCGCCGAATGCCGCACGAGCGAGCTCACGCTCGCTGAGTTCAAGTCCCTGCGCGGCAAGATCGACGCGTCGAATCCTGCGGCTCGTACGCCCGAGGAGTTCATCGCGACGACGCCTGTGCCGCGCGACGGCTTCGAGCCCGGCGTGACGAGCGGCACGCTGCTCACGCACGCGGAGAGCATCGCCTTGTTTCGCGGCCTCGGCGTGAAGATGACGCCCGAGCTCAAGGAGCCGAGCGTGCGGATGCCGTTCAACGGCTTCACCCAAGCACAGTTCGCGCAGAAGCTCATCGACGAGTACGCCGCGGCCGGCGTCGATCCTGCCGACGTCTTCGTGCAGTCGTTCGACGTCCGGGACGTGCGCTACTGGATCGAAAACGACCCGGAGTTCGGCCGGCAAGCCGTATTGCTCGACGACGCCAACCTGCCGACACAACTGCCGCGCGCCGGCCGATTCGCGCGCTACAAGGCGCAGGGCATCAACATCTGGGGCGCGCCGCTGTTCGCGTTGCTCTCGCTCGATGAGTCCGGGCGGATCGTCGCGTCGAAGCACGCACGGTCAGCGAAGGCCGCGGGTCTCGAGATCATCGCGTGGACGCTCGAGCGCTCGGGCAGCCTCGCGTCCGGCTCGCCGGGCTTCTACTACCGGCCGATTCGCGCCGCGATCGCCCGCGAGGGGGACGTGATGCAGGTGATCGACGTGCTCGCGCGCGACGTTGGCGTGCGCGGCATCTTCTCCGACTGGGCCGCCCCCGTCACGTTCTACGCGAGCTGCATGGGTGCCGAGTGAAATGGACGGTCGGGTAGCGTTGGCGCGCGCCGCTCCGTGGGCGCGCTCAGCTTCGACTAGGCCGCCTGCAGTGCGGCGGTGCCGAGGCGCTCGACTCGAGCGCGACTGCGACGCCGTGAATCACGGCCGCGATCCGCACGGCGCTCTGCACGCCTTCGGCTGTGACGCCCGCCTTGCGCACGACGTTGTCGTGAGCGGCGACGCACGTGCCGCAGCCGTTGATGGCCGACACCGCGAGCGAGTAGAGCTCGAAGTCCACCTTCGCGACGCCGGGGTTGCCGATCACGTTCATCCGGAGCCTTGCGGGCAGCGTGGCGTAGTCGGGATTCCCGACGAGATGCACGAAGCGGTAGTACACGTTGTTCATGCCCATGATCGCGGCCGCGGAGCGCGCGGCCGCGACTTGCGCCGCATCGAGCTTCGGCGCGACGAGCGACTCGATCTCGCGCAACAGCGTCGGATTGCGTGCCGCGACCGCGGACGCGAGCGCCGTCGCGAGGATCTGGTGCTCCGCGAGCCCGGGCGCGCCTTCCGGCGACAGCACGGTCGAGAGGTTCAGCTTGAGATCCTTGGCGTGCTCAGGGATCAGGTTTTTCAGGTTGGTGAGATCCACGTCGATACTCCTCGGCCGGTTCATCGGCCATTCGCGCGAGCCGGGGCGTTGGCGCTCCGGCTCGCTTGCGTATTCTGCGATTCGTCGTTCACGCGGCCTTGAGCGTCTCGTCGCCGCGCTGCCAGTTGCACGGGCACAGCTCGTCCGTCTGGAGCGCGTCGAGCACGCGGACCACCTCGTTCACGTTGCGGCCGACGTTCATATCGGTCACCGACGCGAAGCGGATGATGCCCTGGGGGTCGACGACGAATGTCGCGCGTTTCGCGACACCTTCCTCGTCGAGCACTCCGAGCGCCGAGCTCAGGTCCTTGCGGATGTCCGCGAGCATCGGGAACGGCAGCCCCGTTAGGTCCTTGTGATCCTTGCGCCAAGCGAGATGGACGAACTCGCTGTCGACGGAGGCGCCGAGCACCTGCGCGTCGCGATCGGCGAACTCGGCGTTCTTGCGGCCGAACTCCGCGATCTCCGTGGGGCACACGAACGTGAAGTCCTTCGGCCAGAAGAACACCACGAGCCATTTGCCCGCGTAGCTGTCGTTCGTGATCGTCTCGAACGCCGTGTCGAGCTGCTCCGATACCGTCGCCTTCAGCGAGAACCGCGGGAACTTGTCACCTACCGTCAACATATCCATTGCCTCCAAGCGTTGATTGATCGTCGTGCGTCGAGGGCACATTAGGCGAGCGCTTAGAATTGGTCCAATGCAATGTAAGTATCGTAATGATCGTATGAGTAGATCATATACGCCGAGCGCGATTGGCGGCCGCGAGCGGGGCCGCTACCATGCCGCGGTGCACGCCAATGCCGAGGAGCGCCGCCCCCGATGCCCATCCGAGCTCTCTACGCGGCCACGCTCGTGGCGCTGACGACCGTGGCCTGCGCGGCCGAGCAACGCTGGCTGACCTCGGCCGATCGGAATCTGCAAACGAGCGGCAAAGTCACCGAGCACCCGCTGCCGAATGTGAGCAGCGGACCGACCACGATCGCGCTCGCGCCCGACGGCACGTTGTGGTTCACGGAAGCGTCGGGTAATCGCATCGGCCGCATGAATCCCGACGGCAGCGGCCTCGTCGAGTATCCGTTGCCGAATCCGGAGAGCTCGCCGCGCATCATCGCCCTCGGCGCCGACGGCAACATGTGGTTCTCGGAGCATACGGGCAATCGCATGGGCCGCATCACGCCGAGCGGCGAGATCGCGGAGTTTCCGATTCCGACGCCTAACAGCCAACCGCGCGCGATCGCGCTCGGTGCGGACGGCAACATCTGGTTCGGGATGTTCGCGGGCGGCAAGATCGGCCGCATCACTCCCGCCGGCGCGATCACCGAGTTCGAGATCCCGACTCCGAGCAGCGGTCCGCGGGCGCTCGCCGCTGGTCCCGACGGCAACGTTTGGTTCTCGGAATATCGCGCGAGCAAGATCGGCCGAATTACTCCGGCGGGCGTGATCACGGAGTTCTCGCTGCCGCGACCGAATTCGGGCCCCGGGGACATCACCGCTGGGGCGGACGGCAACCTGTGGTTCGTCGAGCTCGCGGGAGGTCTGGACGGACTGCAGACCGACGGCAATCGCGTCGGGCGCATCACGCTCGACGGCAAGATCACGGAGTTTCAGATTCCGAGCCCGGCCGGGTCGCCGACGAACGTCGCCGTCGGACCGGATCGCAACGTTTGGTACACGAAAGGTGCCGCGCTCGGTCGCGTGACCCCGGCCGGCGCGATCACGGAGTTTCCGCTCGCTGCGAGCGTGCGTGCCGTGGGTCTCACCGCCGGCAGCGATCGTCAACCTCCCGCGCGCCTCGCGAACCGGTTGTGGTTCGCCGACGGCGCTGGCGGAAGGATCGGTTACCTGACTTTCGAGTAGGCGATTTCGTCGCGCGGCGGGCGTGCGTTTCCTGCGCGCACGTTGTCGCCGATCGACGACTCGTCAACGCACCGGCCGCGCGATCGCGACCCGATTGTCATTGGCAATTCCGGCGGCTTTCGGATAGCGTGTCCGGTTTTCGTGCCCAACTCGAGGCACCAGGAGAATCGTCATGCGTTACGCTCCCGTGGCCTGCGTGTTGTCGCTCGGTCTCTGCGCCGCCGCCATCGATGCGCAAACTCTCACCACCGATCAGGACAAGACGTTCTACGCGCTCGGTATCGCGATCGGCAACAACATCAAAGACTTCAATCTGACCCCCGCCGAGCTCGCGCTCGTGACCGCGGGTTTGAACGACGCGTCGCAGGGCAAGGAGCCGAAGGTCGACTTCGAAGCGTTCGCACCGAAGATCCAGGCGCTCGCACAGCAGCGCATGTCGGCGAAAGCGACGGCCGAGAAGCAGGCGTCCGGCGCGTTCCTCGAGAAGATGTCGAAGGAAACCGGCGCGGTGCGCGGCGCGTCGGGCGTGATCTATATTCCGGTGAGCGCGGGCACGGGCGCGAGCCCGACAGCCGAGAGCACAGTGAAGGTCCACTACCACGGCACGTTGCGTGACGGCACCGTCTTCGACAGCTCCGTGCAGCGCGGCGAGCCGATCTCGTTCCCGCTCGGGGGCGTGATTCCGTGCTGGACCGAGGGAGTGCAGAAGATGAAGGTGGGCGGTAAGGCGAAGCTCGTGTGTCCGTCCGACACCGCCTACGGCGACAGCGGTCAGGGCCCGATCCCGGGCGGCGCCGCTTTGATGTTCGAAGTTGAGCTGCTCGGAATCGAGTGACGCTCGAGACGCGCGTTCGTCGCGCGCGCTAGCGAAAGGAAATGAGTCGCGTCCCGCTCTGGGACGCGACGTCTCTTCAACTCAGCGCCGCCTGGATCTGCCGCAGCTTCGATTTGACGATGCCGGCGTTCTCGGGCCCCATGCGGATCAGCAGCTTTTGGCCCGAGGATAGACCCTCGAGCTTCGGATCCGCATAGCGGTAGTAGACGCTCGGCTGCACCAGTCGCACCGGCCCTTGCACGTCGGGCGTCTGCAGCAGGTGGTCGATCACCTCGAGCAGGCGCGTGTTGAACAGTTGGTTCGGGTTTCCGAGGTCTTCGTAAGCTTGTTGGAACAGCGGCTGCAAGCCGCGGTACAACGCCACGAGGGTGCTCGCGTCCACCTTGTCCATCGCCTGGACGATCGGCGTATAGCGCGAATAGTTCGCCGGTGCGATCACGAGCGTTTCGTCCGCGCCCGTTACGGCGAACTTGCCTCCCGTCGGTTTGAGCGGCCGTTGGTTCAGGGCCATCTTCTCGCGCGCCGAGTTGTCGATCGTGACGACGACATTGCGGATGATGCGTTGCGGCGACAGGAACTGCGTCACGGCGTCGCGGCCCGCGAGCTCCGTGAGCCCGCCTTGAACTTCGGCGTCGCTTTCGTCGAGCGGCGGCAGTGGCACCGCGCGCTCCGGCGTCGCGGGGACGATCGGAACGGGGCGCGGCTCGGCGTCGCTCGCCGGAGTCTCCGGCACGACGGCGACGGGGGGCTCCACCACTGCGCGATCGCGCTGATAGTAATAGACCAGCCCACCCGCGGCGGCCACGAGCACGGCGGCCGCGCCGCCCCATATCCAAAACGAGTCCGGCGTTGTCTTCATGGTTTCGCTCCTGCTGGATCTCCATGCGGTAGTACGTCGCGTGCCCAGTCCATTTGTTTCCATCCGGGCACGGGAGTTTCACACTCCGCGTGCGGCACGAACTTCGAGCGCTCGACGAGCGCGAACTTGTGGATATAGCGCGGGCAGTTCGGGAACACCTCGCGGATCGTCACCACGACCACGAACTGCGCCTCGGGGTAGCCCGGCGTCACGAAGCTTGCAGGCTCGAGCCGGGCAGTGCCGTTCACACGCAGCCGCTTCGGCGTCGTGAGATCGATGAACAGCATTCCTACATTGCGGCTCGCCGCGACGTTGCCCATCGACAAATACATGCCGTTGCCGTCGTAGTTCGGGAACACGAGAGTCTTCGGGTCGAGCACGCGGACGAATCCCGGATCGCCTCCCTTGTAAGAGCAGCTCGGCTCGCCCTTGGTGTTGACGGTCGCGAGAAAGAAGAGATCTAGGCGCTCGACGAACGCTTTGTCCTCGTCGGTGAGCGCGCTGCGGAACAGCCGTTGCTCGATTCGGTCAGCGAGCCGTTGCGTGTCGAACTGCCCTTGCAGCTTGCGGTGACCGTCCTCGTAGAGTGCCGACATAAACCCTCCGCTGGGGATACCGGATTCTACCCGGCTCGACCGGGCGCGTCGCGCCGGGGGCTAGGCGTACGGTCGGTATGGCAGGCTGAAGTGCACGACGACGGCGAGCGCCAACGCCGCGAGCGCGGCATAGAGTGCGATGCGCCAGGCGCCGCGTGCGGGTTCGAGCACGTCGAATTGCTCGATGAAGATCGTCTCGCACGCGCCGTTGCCCGTGTCGTCGCGCGTCGTGCTGGTGCCGCGCACGCCACTGCCGCTGCCGTAGCTCGCGAGCAAACCCCGCACGTGGATCTGGTCGCCGACGGTCACCTCCGAGATGCGGTTACGGAGCACGTCGTCGGCGGTGATCAGATGATTGTTCGAGACCTCGTTCATTTTCAGGTTCGCCCATGCCTCCGAGTCGCGAGTCGAGAAGTTGCACGTGAAGATGCCGTTCCAGAAACTCACTTTGCTTAAGGTCGGGCTGAACGCCGTGTCGCTCCAGACGACGCAGAGGTCCGCGATGTTCAGATGATCGTTCGCGCTCCGGTGCATGAAGCTGTCGCCGTCGTGCAGCCGGTACGACACGATCATCCCGTAGAGGTCGTACGCGAACTGCGGCTCTACCCGGTAGGCGACGCCGGCATAGTCCACGGTGAACGGCGGCTCGGACGTACGGGTCTGGCGCGGCGCGTCTTTCAGCTCGCCACGGAACGCGATGTTCCCCGGCAGGTCGTTGCGGTTCCAGAACGCGACGAGCGCGAGCAGCGCGCTCATCCCCAGCACCCATTTGTTCAGCGTTCGGAGCACCCAACGGCCTGTTGATCTCACTCGGCTGCAGGTCACCCTACAGCGCGCCGCCGCGATTTTCTGTGCGGACAGTCATAGGCCCTGCGTCGGGGCTGTATAGCGCATCGGCGCGGGGCGCTAGAATGCCCGCGCCGTGCAGGACTACGACTACATCATCATCGGCGCGGGCACCGCGGGCTGCGTGCTCGCGAACCGCCTGTCCGCGGATCGCAACGTCAGCGTTCTCCTGCTCGAAGCGGGCGGCAAGGACGACTACTTCTGGATCGACATCCCGGTCGGCTATCTCTACACGATCGGCAATCCGCGTACCGACTGGTGCTACCGCACCGAGCCCGATCCAGGCCTGAACGGCCGCGCGATCGGCTACGCGCGCGGCAAGGTGCTCGGCGGCTGCTCGTCGATCAACGCGATGATCTACATGCGCGGCCAGAAGGCGGACTACGATCACTGGGCCTCCCTCGGGCTGCGCGGCTGGTCGTGGGACGACGTGCTGCCCGTCTTCAAGCGCTCCGAGGACTACGAGCACGGCGCCGACGAGCTACACGGGGCGGGCGGCGAGCTGCGTGTCGAGGAGAGACGCGTGAGCTGGGAGGTGCTCGACGCGTGGCGCGACGCGGCGGAGGAGTGCGGCATCCCGAAGATCGCGGAGTTCAATCGCGGCGACAATTTCGGCAACGCGTACTTTCAAATGAACCAACGGCGCGGCCGGCGCTGGAGCGCAACGAAGGCGTTTCTCCGGCCCGTGCTGGGTCGGCCGAATCTCACGGTGCGCACCGGCGCGCTCGTCGAGCGCGTGCTGCTCGAGGCGCGCGACGGCGGCTCACGCGCCATGGGCGTCGCGGTGCGCTTCGACGGCGGCGCGGCCGCGCAAACCCTGCGGGCGCGGCGCGAAGTGCTGCTCGCGGCCGGCTCGATCGGCTCGCCGCAGATCCTACAGCTCTCCGGCATCGGTCCCGGCGCGCTGCTGCGCGAGCACGGAGTCCGCGTGCTGCGTGACGCGCCGGGCGTCGGCTCGAATCTGCACGACCACCTGCAAATCCGCTCGATCTATCAGGTCGACAACACGGTCACGTTGAACCGCCGTGCGCGCACCTGGCTCGGCAAAGCGGCGATGGCTCTCGAGTACGCATTGTTTCGAACGGGGCCGCTCACGATGCCGCCGTCCCAGCTAGGCGCATTCGCGAAGAGCGATCCGGCTCAGCCGGTCGCAAACATCGAGTGGCACGTGCAGCCGCTCTCGCTCGACAAGTTCGGCGATCCGCTGCACGCGTTCGATGCGATCACTCCGTCGGTCTGCAACCTCCAGCCGACGAGCCGCGGTCACGTGCGTATCAAGAGCGCCGACGCGGCGGCGCATCCCGCGATCGCGCTCAATTATCTCGCCACGGACGAGGACTCGGCCGTCGCGGTCGCGGGCTTGCGGTTCACGCGGAGGATCATGGCGGCCAAAGCGCTCGCGCGTTTCGCGCCGCGCGAATGGAAGCCGGGGCCGGAGCTGCAAACCGATGAGGAGTTGCGGAGTGCCGCACGCGATCTCGGCACGACGATCTACCACCCGGTGGGCACCTGCCGGATGGGGATCGATGCCGACGCGGTGGTGGACGATCGGCTGCGAGTCCGCGGCATCGAAGGCCTGCGCGTGATCGACGCCTCGATCATGCCGCGCATCACGTCGGGCAACACGAATGCCCCGACCGTGATGATCGCGGAGCAGGGTGCTTCCTTCGTGCTCGACCCCCGCCTCTAACGGGCGCGGAGCCGGTTCGACTAGAGGAAGAACTCGCCGAACCGATCCGCCGGCGGCATCTCGTCGAATTGCGGCGCCGAGTCCGTGATCTCGTGCCACGCGGCTTTCGATCCGACGTAGATATGCACGCCCGATAACGCCTTGAGCGGCGTGTCGATCGCGCCTGCGGGCAGCAGCGCGAGGCCGAAGTCGGGCACCACCGTCGGCACGACGCTGCCGCAGCGCTCGCAAGAGTCGGCCTCGTACGTGCGCGGCGGCGGCAAGCGGTATGCGCGAATGCGCTCCTTGCCGCGCGTCCAGCGGAACCGCTCCGGCGCGGTGAACAGCGTGCTCGAAAACGCGGCGCCGCGACTGCGCCGGCACAGCGAGCAGTGGCAGTGCACGATGCGGTTCAGCTCGCCGCTCACCTCGAACCCGATGTCGCCGCAGAGGCAGCTTCCGACTATCGTGCCTGGCCGGGATCTCACGGGCGGCCGCGTCACGATGGGCAAATCGACGCCCGGCGGGTACGCCTCGAACTGAGTGAGACGATCGTTGATCGCCATGAGCGGCGACTTCGAGCCGACGAAGATGTGCGCGCGCGGCTTCATGCCGAAATCGCCCTCGAGCGTGCCGGCCGGAACGAGCACGACGTCGGGCAGATGCGAATCGCTCGGTACCTTCGAGCCGCAGCGGCGGCAGAACGCGCGCTCGAACGAGTCGGTCGATCGATAGTGGACGATGGCGTCCGCGCCCGAGAGCCAACGGAACTTGGATCGCTCGACGCCGAGGCCCGTGCCGAACAGCGTGCCGTGATGCTTGCGGCACATCGAGCAGTGGCAATGCGCGAGCCAATGAAACGGCGGCTCGACCTCGAAGCTCACGGCTCCGCAGAGGCATGCGCCGCGCGTCGCGTCGCTCATCGGGCCACCGCCCGCGAGTCGGCGATCTGCCGCGCCAGCCGCGCCGCGCCGATCGCGGCGTCGGTCTCCGCCCTCATTTATTCAACCGACGACGTTGCGCGTCGGCGCAAATGCCGCTCGACTGCGCCGCCGCTCCCGGCGGCAGCTCCCAAAATGAGGCGCGCGCGATTCGACATGGACGCTCCAGGAACGATGTGGACTAACGAATCGATGGGGCGAGAGGGGCTCTTGTCGATTGTGTTGTGCCGCCCCGGCGGCGCGGCGCGGCGCATTTTCCGCCGGCCCTCGCGATTCGGTCAAGCCAGCGGTCAAGCCGCCTTCAGCCGGGGTTCAGGATGCATTCGTACGATAGTCCGCAGGCGTACTGCGCCTCGGGTTTTCGGTGAGTGGGATTGGCTGGAGTAACTGCAATGCGAGCATGGATAGCGGCGGTAGCAGGCGTAGCCGCATTCTTGAGCCTGCCGGCAAACGCGGATCATTGGCACCACGGTCACGGGCATTCGTCCGGCCCGTATGTGAGCTTCGGCTACAGCTACGGTTATCCGTATAGCTTTGGCCTCGGTTATGGCTACGGCTACGGATACGGGCCTTGGTACGGCGCCCCGTATTGGGGGCCGAGCTACGGTTACGGTGTCGGGGTGCGGGTCAACCCTTACCCGTCGCAGCGTCCTCCGAAAGAGGAGCGTTCGGGCGGCGAGCAACGCGCGGTCAAGATGTACGTGTATCCGTCGGGCGGCCAGAGCGAAGCGCAGATGACCGAGGACAAGTATCAGTGCCACGTGTGGGCCGCGGATCAAAGCGGCTACGACCCCACGAACGGGACCGGCAAGCGTGAGGAAGCGGACAGCTACAGCCGAGCGTTCACGGCGTGCATGGAAGGGCGCAACTATGTCGTCAAGTAGCGCGCGGCGCGGCGCGCTCGTCGTTTCGCTTGCGAGCGCCGCGGCATTGATCGGGGTCGCGAACGCGGCCGAGGATTTGTCGCAGCTTCAGGTCACGCCGCAGCGCGGCCAGTCAGCGGATCAAGCGCGCCGTGATCGCTACGAGTGCCACCACTGGGCGGTCGAGCAGACAGGCGAAACACCGATCGCGGCATCGGCGCGAGAGCCCGAAGAGCAGGCTCGCGAGGAGCAGAAACACGCGGAGCGCGTCAACCGCGCCGTGAACGGCGCGGCGATCGGCGCCGGCATCGGTGGGCTCGTGCGCGCGGCGCAAGACAAAAACCCGGGCAATGGCATCCTGGCGGGCGCGGCCGTCGGCGCCGCGATCGGCGCAGCTTCGGGGGTCACCAAGGAACGGAAAGAAGAGAAAGAGGAAGCGGCGGCCGTCGCGGTGCCGAGCGACTATCTGCGCGCGCTCACCGCTTGCATGGAAGGCCGCGGCTACATCGTCGCGCTGCCGACGCCGGGCGAGGCCGTCGCAAGCCGCTGATGTCCTTTGCCGCGCCGCGCACGCATGTCTCGTGCGCAGCGCGGCGAGCCAACGTACCGGGTGCGATCGTCACCCTCGGCGGCGCGCGTGCGGGATTCGCAGACGAAGTCGATCAACGCGTTCGCCTTCTTGCCTCACGATGCGATCGGTGAAACGAAGCCGCGCTCCGACGCGGGCATCAACAGATTCTCGAGCGCCGCGCCCGCGGTGGCGTAGCGGAAGCGAAAGCCGAGCGCGGTGGCGCGCTCCGGCACCACCCTCTGGCCGTCCACAAAGAACTGCGCGAGCTCACGCAGCCCGATGCGCAGCACGCGCTCTGGTATGCGGATCCGCCGCGGCTGCGCGTGCAGCGCGGTTGCGATCGCGTCCATGAGCTCCGCGCTGCGCACCGGCGCGGGCGCGGTTGCATTCACCGGCCCTGCGAGTGTTTCCTCGTCGAGCACGAACGACATGAGCGCGATCAGGTCTTCGATATGGATCCACGAAACCCATTGCTTGCCGCTTCCCATGATCGCGGTGACTCCGAGTCGCGCCGGACGAGCCAGCGCCGGCAGCGCGCCGCCGTCGCGGCCGAGGACGACGCCGATGCGCAGCAACGCGACCTTCACGCCGAAATCGGAGGCGCGCCTCGCCGCCGCCTCCCAACGCCGGCACAACTCCGATTGGAAAATCGCCTGCGGCGCCGTTTTCTCGTGCAACGGAACGTCGTCGTTGCGCACGCCGTAGTAGCCGACTGCAGAGGCGTTGATCCACGTGCGCGGCGGTGTCGCGAGCCGTCCAGCCAGCGCGACGAGCGCTTCGGTCACGGCCAGCCGGCTCCCGAGCAGCATGCGCTTGCGGCGTTCCGTCCACGGACGGGCCGCGAGCGGCGCTCCCGCGAGGTTGACGATCGCGTCGATCCGCGCTCCACGATCGATGGCGCCAAGGCTCGTGACGATCTCGGCGTGCGGGCCGAACAGGTCCTCGGCCTTCTCGCGGCTGCGCGTGAGCACGATCACTTCGTCGCCGCGCTCGATAAGCGCGTACGCGAGATGCCTGCCGATGAAACCGGTCGCGCCGCTGATGAGCACGCGCTTCGCGCCCGGCTTTACGGCAGGCGTCAGCGCGCGCCGCTGCCACGCGGCGGGCCGGAAGTGACGCACGGCCGCGAGCGCGTTACGCACGGACCACGCGAGCACGCCCGCGCTGCACGCCGTGAGAAGCCACGACCAGGCGCCGTGCGGGCTCGGCAGGATAGCCGTCGGCTGCCGCGCCCAGTCGATCAGCGTCGGCGCGAACGCGAGCAGCAGCGCGCCGAAGTTGATCGCGAGCACGGTGTGCAGCACACGCTCGAAGCGCGGCAGCCGCCGAGTCGAGTCCTCTATCACAAAGTCGGTCAGCGTGGCGGCGATCTCCGCTAGCAGCACGCCCGCGAGCGCGTAGCTCCACGCGCCGTGCCACGACCACCACGCGAGCGCGCCGAACAAGACCGCGTAGCACAGCTCGCGAACGGCGTGCGTCGCGACCTCGGCTCGCGCAGCGCGTTTCGCCGGTAGGTGCTCGGTGATCTCGTGATGCCAGAGGTTGTCGAACGCGCCGAGCGAAATCTGAATCGTGAGGAGCGTAAGCACGAGAGACATGTCAACCTCCGGTCGAATGGAACACGCCGTCGTGGTGAAACAGCTCGCCGAGCCACGCGTGGCGGATCGACATCGTGAAACGGAAGCGGCCGTCGCCGAGATCGCGATGGACGACGTGCGTTTCGCCCGGCAGCCACCATGCCGGGAATCGCAGGCGCGGCGGTCGCCGGAGAAGCCCGCGCATGAACCTCGGGCGCGGAATCTCGAGGTGGTAGCCCGTCGCGATGAAGTGCAGCGCGCCGTCGTCGGTGTGCAGGTCGAGCTCCATGCGCAGACCCATCGCGAGCCGCTCGATCATGTGCCCGCCGGCGTCGACGGATTTCACCGATCGGATCTCGACGGCGCGGCACGGAAACTCGTAGCGACGAATCCAACGGCTCCCCCCGGTCGCGGGATCGCGCTCGACGCGTACCGTCGCCGGCACGGGCTCGTCCGAGGCCGGTGGCAGCGGCGAACCGACGAGCTTGCAGAGCCGCGCAACCCAGCGACCGCAGAAGCTCGCGTGCAGCGTCATCGCGCCGGCCCAGTGCGCCTCGTGCGCCGCGAAGCGTTCGCGCACCGCCAGCGGTAGCCGTCCCCATGCCGTGGGGCCGAGTAGGGTTTCGTAATGCAGCGGCCGGAATCCCCGCGCCTCTTCGAGGCCGCGCGGCGCCGCAGCGGTAGGGCTTGCGAGCGGTAGCGTGGTCATTTTTGCGTTTCCGTAATTTCAGTATAGACAGAAATCACCGGGCAAATTTTTCGGCTGTTAGCGGCCTCCGGTCTGCAGCCTGCGGACGACGCTTTTCGGGACGAGCTGCGCGATCTTCGTGCCCATCTTGAGCAGCGCGAGCAGCGTGGGCCGCGGCAACGTCTTCACCTGATCGAACCAATCGGTGAGCGTCGACATGAAGCTCAGCATCTCCCCGATCCGCGTCTTCACTTCGGTCGGCGTCTCGCGGTCGCTCTCGAGCTCCAGCACGCATTGCCGAAGCAGCGATAGCGTCGGCTCGATCTCGCGGCGCTTACGCTGCTCCATGATCGTCGTGAGCATCGACCACGTATCGCCTTTGATCGCGAAGTGATCACGCCGGTCGCCCATCACGTGGGTGATCGCGACGAGCCCCCAGGACTGGAGCTCCTTGAGGCTGGTGCTGACGTTGGAGCGTGCGACTCCGAGCGTCTCCGCGATCTCCTCGGCGGGCAGTGCGCGCGGCGCGAGATAGAGTAGGGCGTGGATTTGCGAGACCGTGCGGTTGACGCCCCACCGCGTGCCCATCTCGCCCCAATGGAGGACGTAGCGTTCCATCATCGGTGTCAGCTTCATGGCGGCGCCTCGTTGATCTGTAATTTCTGTCGTTACTGAAATTAAAGATACTACCGGCTGAGGGCCCCGTCAACGGGCCGAATCCTCGCGACGCGATTCGGCGCAAGACGCGCGCAACCTACTGCTGCAGCTCAGGATTCAGGCAACGGGATGAACTCGTCGTCGCCCTCGACCTTGCCGAGGCGGCCGTCCCGCCAGTCCTGCTTCGCGCGCTCGATCCGCTCCTTCGAGCTCGATACGAAGTTCCACCAAATGTGGCGCTGTCCGAGCGGCTCGCCGCCGATCACCATGACGCGACTGTCGGCGCTGGCGGTGAGGGAAGGTGCGGCACCTGCACGCGCTACCGCCATCACGCCCTCCGCGTGATCATGGCCGTCGATTTGCACGAGCCCCGAGACGATGTAGGCGGCGAGCTCCGCGTGCCCCGCTGGAAGAACGAAGCGCGCTCCCTTCGGCATCTCGACCTCGAGATATAGCGTGGGCGAATAGGTCGCGACTGGCGAATCGCGGCCAAACGCGCTGCCCATGATCACGTGAACCGCGCAGCCGTCGACGTCGAGCTCGGGGAGCGTCGCCGCGGGGTAGTGGATGAAGCTCGGCGCCATTTCCTCGAGCTCGACGGGCAGTGCCATCCAGGATTGGATGCCGTGCAAGCGGGAAGTAGTCGCGAGATCGTCGCTCGCGCGCTCGGAGTGGACGATTCCGCTCCCGGCGGTCATCAGGTTCACCGCGCGTCTCTGGATCAGCTGGGCGAAACCGAGGCTATCGCGGTGCATGATCTCACCTTCGAAGAGATACGTAATCGTCGCGAGCCCGATGTGCGGATGCGGCCGCACGGCGATGCCCTTGCCGGGCGGGAATACGGCGGGGCCCATGTGATCGAAGAAGACGAACGGCCCGACGTTGCGCCGCTTTGCCACGGGGAGCACGCGCCGCACATCGAACTCCCCGAGGCTGCGGATGCGCGCCTCGATCGCGAGCTCGATCGCGCCGCCGGTCGCGAGGCATTCGGGTTCGTAGCTCGGCTGGACGCTCATGGTTCACCTCCTTGAAAGACGTCGTGATGATCGCGTTCCGCGTGCTGATTGAGCCAGCGTTCGCTCGATCTTCTTGGTTCTGGTGCGCGGCTCGTCGATCACTTCGCCGCCGCCTTCTGGCCGACGGGGCCGCTCGCGAGCGAGTCGACGAAAATCCGATGAATGTGTTTCTCCTGAAACCGCCAGCGCCCGTCCGCGCCGCGCGCGTACACATCGACGAAGTCCGCGACGAGGATCGGAATCGCCGGCGCGAGCGGCGCCGTGCCGTTTTGGCCGAACGTCATGCAGACGGACGTCCCGCGCGCGCGGTTCGCGCTCTCGATATCGAGCTTGAGACCCGAGTACATGTGCCGCGACGTGCGCGGGCTCGACGCCGTGCGGCTGCGAAACACCTGCTCGAGCTCCGCCTTGCCGTTCGTGCGGCGCGGCCCGTGCGTATAAAACACGTCGTCGGTGAAGAGCTCGAGCAGCGCGTCAACCTCGTCGTGGTCGAGGTGGTAGCAGAACGCCGTGTTCAGCTCCTCGAGCGCGACGCGGATCTTGAGTCGCTCGAGATCGTCTAGCGGAGGCGCCATTCGCCGATCTCCCGATTCTCCACGATCACCGGATTCGCTTGCGTACCGAGACCGTCGATGGTGATTTCGACCGGGCCGGCAACGGTCTGGAAATTCGCTTGGTGAATCGACTTGCGATTTGCGGCGGGCTTGAAAGCCGTGCCGAGGGAAACGACGTCGCCGGCATGCAGAGTATGGAATTGGCTGATGAAGCTCACGACCTCGGCCACCTTGTAGTTGTAATAGCGGGTGCTGTCCTCGGCAACGATCTCGCCGCCGACCTTGCACTGCACGCCGAGATCGTCGGGGTTCGCAACCTCATCCGTCGTTACGAGCCACGGCCCCATCGCGCCGAAGGTGTCGGTGCCCTTGTAGCGCCCCGCGTACGACAGGTGCTGCTCGACGCGCTCGGTCTCGCTCGGGTTGCCTTTCTTGGCGTACACCGCCCAGTAGTGGAACCGGTCTTCGGCGCGCATCCCGTTGCCGGTGATGTCGTTGAAGATCGTGTAGCCGAATACGAACTCGAGCGCCTGGCGCGCAGGGACGTCGCGCGTCTCGCGCCCGATCACGAGCGCGAGCTCGGGCTCTGGATGCACGCTGCCGTAGTAGGTCCTAATCCGAATCGGTTGGCCGTGACCTACGAGGCACGACGCGGGCTTCAAGAAAAAAGCCGGATGATCGGGCGCGCTGATCTTGCGCTCGTTGCTCGAGGAGTTGTTCATCGCGACCGCGCAGATCTTGCCGGGACGGCGCACCGGCGGATGCCACGTGACCTCCGCTGCGGAAATCCTGTCCACGGAGCGGTCGGCGCGTGCAGCCGCGAGCGCCGCGCGCAGCGCGTCGAGCAGCGGCACGCCGCCGCGGATCAAGTCGCGCATCTTCATGCCGGGCGAGCCGTTCGCGCGCGCGGCTCCCGCGGCCGGCAGCGCGAGCAGAGTATCGATTGCGACGAGCTCGCCGGGCACGAGCTCCGCCGCGACGAGGTCGCGGTTGCGGTACCGCACGCTGGCGAGCCTCATGCTCGGGCTCCGTATGTTTCGGGATGATGAGTCATGCACGGGCGGCGACGCGGGTACGTGCGCGCCGTATTCGATCTCGTTCTTTAGTCGTTCGTCGGCATCGTGAACTCGGGGCCTTTGCTTCCGCTGCCCGGCCAACGCTGCATCACGGATTTGTAGCGCGTGTAGAAGCGCACGCCTTCCTCGCCGTAGATGTGGTGGTCGCCGAACAGGCTGCGCTTCCAGCCGCCGAACGAGTGGAACGCCATGGGCACCGGGATCGGCACGTTGATGCCGACCATCCCCGCTTCGACGCGGCGGGTGAATTCGCGCGCGACGCGTCCGTCGCTCGTGAAGCACGCGACGCCGTTGCCGTACTCGTGCGAGTTCACGAGCTCGACGGCCGCGGCGAAGTCCGGCACCCGCACGATCGAGAGCACGGGCCCGAAAATCTCGTCACGATAGATCCGCATCTCCGGGAGCACGTGGTCGAATAACGTGGGCCCGAGGAAGAACCCGTTGTCGCGGCCCGGGACGCGCACGTTGCGCCCGTCGACGACGAGGGTCGCGCCGGCGCGCACTCCGTCGTCGATGTAGCCGCGCACGCGCTCGCGATGCTCCGCGCTCACGAGCGGGCCCATGTCGGCGCCGGTCACGGCGCCGTCGTTGACCTCGAGACGCTTGATGCGCGCCGCGATCTTCGCGATCAGCGTGTCCGCGACGTTGCCGACCACGACCGCGACCGAGATCGCCATGCAGCGCTCGCCCGCGGAGCCGTAGCCCGCCCCGACGAGCGCGTCGGCGGTCTGATCGAGGTCGGCGTCGGGCATCACGACGAGGTGGTTCTTGGCGCCGCCGAGCGCCTGCACGCGCTTGCCGCGGCGCGTCCCCTGACCGTAGATGTACTCGGCAGTCGGCGTCGAGCCGACGAAGCTCACGGCCGACACGTCGGGGTGCTCGAGTAGCGCGTCGACGGCCTCCTTGTCGCCCTGCACCACGTTGAGCACGCCGGGCGGCAGCCCCGCGCGCTCGAACAGCTCCGCGAGCAGCAGCGAGGGGCTCGGATCGCGCTCGCTCGGCTTCAGCACGAACGTATTGCCGCACGCGATGGCGACGGGAAACATCCACATCGGAACCATCGCCGGAAAGTTGAAGGGCGTGATGCCCGCGCAAACCCCCAGCGGTTGACGCAACGACCAATTGTCGATGCCGCCGCCGACGTTGTCGCTGTGCTCGCCCTTGAGGCTCTGCGGAATTCCGCAGGCGAACTCCACGACCTCGATGCCGCGCATGACTTCGCCGCGCGCGTCGCTGAGCACCTTGCCGTGCTCGCGCGTGACGGAAGCCGCGAGCACGTCGTGGTTCGCGTCGAGGAGCTCCTTGAATTTGAACAGCACGCGCGCGCGCTTCAGGGGCGCGGTTTCGCTCCAGCTCGGGAACGCGCCCGCGGCGGCGGCGACGGCTCGATCGACCTGCGCGCGATCCGCGAGCGCCGCCTCGGCGATGATCTCGCCCGTCGCCGGATTGAAAACCGGCGCGCGCCGCGTTCCGCCCGTCTCGATCTTGCCGGCGACGCGATGGCCCACGATGACGCCGCGCGCCGAGTGAGGTGTGCCGGAGCTCGCGCGCTGACTCTTCAGATCGACGCTCATGCGCGCGATCTTACTCCATCGGCGCGCCGTGCTGCGCGGCGCGCTCCGCGCGGGGAGTTACGCGAAGCGCGCCGTTTTCTCCCTCCCTATAACGAGTCGAGAAACGCTTGCATCAGTGTCTTGTCCGCGTCGCTGAGCGCCTTGTATGCATTGGTCACGGGCGTCGCTTGGCCGGCGTGACGCTCGATCGCTTCGCGCTCCGTGAACGTGAGGCCGTCGTGCATCAAGCGGCTCCTCGTGCGCAACGCCCAAAGCGGCGCCGTGCGCATCTGATTCGCGGTCGCCGCGAATTCCGGCGTCGGCTGGACCGGGATGCCGTCGCCCGTGCCGATGTCGTGCATGAGGAAGTCGCTGTACGGGTGGATGATCTTGTTGCCGAGCGCCTCGGGGATCGTGAATTTCCCGCCGTTGACCCTGGTCCCCGGAGGTACCGTTCTGTACGTAGGTGTGTGACACGTGCCGCAGCCGAGGTTGTTGAAGATCGTCTCGCCGGCCTGTACCTCGGGTGTGATCGGGCCGCGGGACGGCGCCTTCGTCGACCGCATGAAGTCCGCGAACGCCTGCACGTCGACGCCGTCGTCCTCGGGCTCGGGCACGGGGTCGTACTCGGTGCCGAACCCGACGTTGATGCCGCTCGACGTGTTCTCCTCGGGGAACAGCGGCGTCGTGATGCCCATCTCGTTCAGGTAGGCGTCTGCGGCGAACGACAGCAGGCTCGCGTGCTGACTCTTCCAGCCGAACCGTCCGATGCGCACCTGGCCGTTCGCCTCGAGCACGGGCGCGGGTACGGCCGAGCCGCGCATGGCCGCCGGCTGCGCCGCCCGCACCGCGAGGATCGCGAGGTTCGAGATCGCCTCGACGAAGCCGTCGCCGAGCGTATTCGTCGAGATCCGGAAGGTGCGGATGCTGTCCTCGTAGAGCACGCGTTCGACGATGTTCGGGTTCGTGGCTCTCGAATGCACTAGCGATCCGCCGAGCGACTCGAAGAACACGTCGCCGTCGAGGTGCCCCGTGCGGTGCTCGGCCACTTGGCTCGCTCCGCCCGTCGCGACGTTCTGGTGGCATTCGCGGCAACTCTGCGCGTTGTAGACGGGTCCCAAGCCGTCCTCGTTCGTCTCGAACTCCTCGAAGATGAAGCGGTTGTCGTTGAACGAGCGCAGCGCGACGACGGTGTCCTCGTCGATCGTGTCGAACTCCGGACCCTGCCTCAGGAAGCCGTTCGTCACGTTGTCGAAGCCGGTCGGCGCTTCGGTGAACCGGCGAACCGGCTGGCGGGCTTGCTCCGCTGCCGTCGCCTCCTCGTTCTCGGTGGTGCCGCGGGCGCGAAAGCGCTCGCGACGGTTCGTTTGCGCAGCTGCGGAGTCGACGACGAGCGCCGACGTCACGAGCGCGGCTGCGGTCAATAGCACAGTGGCTTTGCGCATGCTGTTCCTCCCTGACTACTTAGGAAATTCGTTCGTCTCGAGCGGCGCATGGCGCGTCGCGTCGATGCGAGCGTTGCGAAGCACGCTTCGTGCCACTGCGACGCGCCGTCGCAAAATCAGGGAGTTATCGGTCTAGCCCGCGCGCGCGCCGCGAAAAAGTGTCGGCACACCGCGACGCGTTCACGCGCGTGCGCCGCGCGCCGCTCCGGGCCGCGCTCGAAAAAGCAGGGATCGACAGAGGGTTACGCGCGGAGTGCGCGAATGCGACGGCGTCGGCGAACCGCGACGGGTCCCGAGGGCGACGCGCTCATTGCTTTGCCTTGAACGCGCGAATCTGTGCGTTGAAGTCGGACGCCGTCTGCTCCATCGCAGACACCATTCGGTTGTGCTCGCCGATGGCCGCGTTCCGCTCCTCCGCGCTGCGCTCTTCGCTGTCGATGATCTTCGCGAGGCAGGCGAGATAGATCTCGCCCGCCGAGACGTACTGCTTCACTTGGCCCTGGCCCGTGACCATCTGCTCCATCGTTGCCGCAGTACCGTCGGGGATCGTCGGAGCCGCCGGAGCCACGCAGTCATCGGCGAGCTGCGCGGCGCTCTGCTGATTCTCGGGCACCGCGCTGCCGTAGAGCGCCACCGCGGCGTCGTAGGAGGGGTCGTCGCGCTGCGTCGTGACGAAGTACTCCTCGAGCACGAACACGGCATGCCGCTGGTCTTTCAGCGCGAGCGCGGCCTGTGCTTCCGTCACGGAGATCGCGGGATCGTCGGTGCCGCACAGCGCTCGGTAGTGACCGATCCAGCGCAGCGCCTCCTCGTAATTCTCCGCGGTCGCGAGCTCGGCGATTCGTTGCTTGATCGCCGCTTCGCGCCCTTCCTCGGGCAGTCCCGCGAGCGCGTCCGCGTCGAGCCTCGAGATCGACTTGATCACCACGAGCGGCATCGGCACGTCGGCCTTGAGCGGTCCCGAGGCGCCGGTCGGCAGCCGGCTGATGGCGTCGACGACTTGGATGCCTTCCTTGACGCGTCCGAACACCGTGTACCCCGGGTTGGCGCCGGCGTCGAGCGCGGTGTTGTCCTCGAGGTTCACGAAGAACTGGGACGTGGCGGAATTCGGATCCGTCGTCCGCGCCGCGGCCACGGAGCCGCGCACGTTGCTCAGGCCGTTGCTCGATTCGTTCGGCACGGGCGGCAACGTGGGCCGGCCCCGCAACTGCCGATCGAGGCCGCCGCCTTGGACGACGAAGCCCGGCATCACCCGATGGAACACCTTACCCGCGTAATACGACATGTCCACGTAGCGCAGGAAGTTCTCGACGTGCTTCGGTGATTGCGCGTCCGCGAGCTCGATCACGAAACGGCCGGTGTCGGTGCACACCGCCACTTCGGTCCCAAAGGCTGCGCTCGAGATGGCGATCGCCGCGGCCGCGATCTGTAGGGTGAATGCGGTCTTCATCTTATTGGGTCCCCAGATGCCGTCTCCCGGAGCATAGCACCGGTGTTTTCTGGGTCGAGATGCTGGCAATGCGGGGCGTCGTGCGAGCTCGGGACGAATCGCGCGGCGCAAGCGATCGGCCCCCTCGTACGAGCGCGATTGAACCTAAAACGCTTTCGCGGGAACCGGTCCGGCCGGGTGCGAGCTAGCGCGCGAGTGCGTCGTCGATGACGAGCGTCGCGATCTCTTTGGCGCGTGCGCCGGCTTCGCGGTCGCCCTCGGCCGCGCTGACGATCGCGCCCTTCATCATGATGTGCCACTTGCGCGCGAACGCGTCGGCATCGTGGATCCCGGCATCGCGCGCGAGCCCCGCGAGGAATTCGCGGATCCGGGCGAGGTATTCGACGGTGGCGCGACGCACCTTGTCGTCGGTATGCGAAGTCTCGAGCAGCACGTTGATGAACGTGCAACCTTCGAACCCTTCGAGCTGGAACCACTCGGCGAACACGTCGAAGATCGCGAGCAATCGATCGCGCGGCGTGCGAGCGCGGCGCATGACTTCCGCCTGTAGCCAGCCGCTCGTCCACAGCATCTCGCGCTGCTCGAGGAACGCGAGCACGAGCTGCTCTTTCGACGTGAAGTGCCGGTAGAGAGTCATGCGCGCGACGCCGGATTGCTCGATGATCGCATCGATCCCGACGGCGCGAATGCCTTTGCGGGAGAACAGGTCGTAGGCCGCGGCGAGGATCCGATCTCGAGCCTTCGCGGCCTCGGGTGCGAGCTGGGCGGATAGGAGTGGAGTCCTAGGGACGCTGGAGCTCATCTGCCTGGATCATAGCAGAGGCCCCGCTCGCTCGGGTGGTCACAGCACCGTGGTATCTGCGCTAATATCGACGCTGTCTCGCGGCGCCTCGCGGAGACGGGGGAGAGACCAACGATGGCGAAGATATTCTTGGGTCGGACCGTGCTCGGGCTATTGTCGCTCGCGACCTTCGCGGCGTCCGCTCACCACTCCGTGGCCGGCCAATTCGACAGCAGCAAGCGGCTGCAGCTCACCGGCACGATCTCCGAGGTCGATTGGATCAATCCACACGTTTACATCCACCTCGACGTGAAGGACGAGAAGGGCGCCGTCACCGCGTGGCGACTCGAGACGCTGCCCACGGCGATGCTGCGCAAGGCGGGCCTCACGAAGGACATGATCATCGGCGGCGGCATGGCCGTCACGGTGGACGCCTATTCGGCGCGCGACGGAACGCAGAATCTCGCGTGGGTGTTGAAGCTCACGTACGACGACGGTCACTACTATCAGCTTGCCGGCGAATAGGCTGGGCGGAAAGTTTGGGGGAGTAAGCGATGCAACACTCGATGAGTTTCGATCCTTCGGCCGCGACGCCGGCTCGCTCCGCGCGTCGTTCGATCCAGTTCAACTCGCTCGTCGCCGTCGCACTCGGCGGTGCGTTGCTCGTCGGCTTGCCGGCGCTCGCCCAAGCCCCCGCCGCGAGCGAAGTCGCGCGCTCGTCGGACGGCCATCCCGATCTGAGCGGCACCTGGGATAACGGGGCCGGTATCGACTTCGTGCGACCGCAGCAGCGCGGCGAATCCGTCTGCGTGAGCGGCTGCGGCGGAGGAGCCGCGGGCCCGCCGCCGCGCCCGCAGCCCCAGGCCGGCGCGCCGCCGCCGCGCGGCACTGCGCGGCCGTCGTACAAGCCCGAATTCGCGGCAAAGGTCGCAGACCTGACGGCGCGCCAAGTGAAAGAAGACCCCGTGCTGCGCTGTTTCGCGCCCGGCGTTCCCCGAATCGGCCCGCCCGACAAGATCGTGCAGCGCGCCGGCGAGGTGCTGTTCCTCTACGACGACGTCTCGGGCAACTTCTTCCGCATCGTGCCGACCGATGGACGTGCGCACCGTACGGACACGGAGCCGACGCCGCTCGGCGATGCGGTCGGGCATTGGGAAGGCGATACGCTCGTCGTCGAGAGCACGCAGTTCAACGACGACACGTGGCTCACCGACGATGGAGCGTTCCACACGACCGATCTGCGCGTCGTCGAGCGGTTGAAGAGAACCGGCGACGCGCTCGAGTGGACGGCGACGGTGTACGACTCGAAGGTTTTGGCCGAGCCGTGGGAGCTGCGCCCGCGCGTCGCGAAGCTAACGACAGACGAGCTCATTGAAGCGCCGCCCTGCATCGACCGCGACATCGACCACATGGTCGACGACAGCCACCATCCGAATCCGCGCTGACCTACGAGCGCAGCAACGGCGCCGTGAAGATCACAGGGCCGGTCGGCAGGTTGGTCGGCGAGCCGCCAGCCGGTTCGACGCTCACCGCGAGCGTCGCCGTATTGCCGAGCACGGTGAGCTGCGCGGCGCTGAGGCCTAGCAGCGCGTTGCCGGTCCCGGGAATGAGTCCGAGCGAAACGGGCTGCGCGCCGCCGTTCGGCAACATCCAAAGCTGATACGAGCTTCCGGGCGGCTCGGGACGCGGGTTGATCGTCGTGACGCGTAGGGATTGCGCAGCCTCGAACGCTTGCATGAGCCACACGGGCCCGGTCGCTGCGTCGGTCACGACTGCGACGTAGGTCGGTTGCTCCACCACCGGCCGCTGCGCGAAGTACAGCGAGCCGAACAAGACGGCTACGAGGGCGAGCCCCGCCGCGAGCGCGGCCCAGCCGCCGCCGAAGGCCGCCGGCGCTTTCGCCTTGCGCACGCCGATCGCCGCTTCGATCGTTGCCCACGTCTCGGCCGGCGGCTGCACCGGCCGCACGGACGCGGCGAGCGGCGTGAGCCGCCGCTCCCAGCTCGCGACCGCGCGGCGCGCGACGAGCGACGACGACAACACGCGCCCGAAGCGCCACCTAGCGCGGCCGTGCAGCGTGCCGATCACGTACTCGCGCGCCAGAGAGTCGAGCAGATTCGGATCGTCGTATCTCATCGCTGGATACACCTCTTGAGGCTTTCCAGGCCGCGTCGTACCCAGCTCTTGACCGTGCCGAGCGGCGAGCCGAGCGTGCCCGCCACCTCTTCGTGCGTGAGCCCGTTCAAGTACGCGAGACACACCGCGTTGCGCTGCTGCGGATTGAGCTCCTTCAAGCAGGTGTGCAAGCGCTGCGCGTCGGCGTCGCGCGCGGCGACGTTCGCGAGATCGGAGTCGACGGTGTCGGCGTCCTCGGGCACGTACTCGGCGGGATCGGCGAACTGCACCTCGCGCCGCCGGCTCCGTTTGATGTCGATCGCGCGGTAGCGCGCGATGCTCACCATCCACGTGAACGCCGCCGCTTTCGCGACTCGGTAGTCTTTGGCGTTGCGCCAGATGCTCACGTACACGTCCTGCAGCGCTTCCTGCGCGAGATCCTGTCTCACCAAGATACGGCGCAGCACCCCGAATAGTTGCGCGGCCGTGTTTTTGTAAAGGAGCTCGAGAGCGCTCGCGTCGCCCGAAGCGCAGCGCTCGATCAGTTGCTCCAGCACGGCTGTGACGTCGTTCGCCATTCTTCCCCGGGGTTCGTCGGTCGTTCGGGACGTTCCCGCAGGCTGCGAAGTTACCCGCGGCGCGAGCGGGCGGCAACCGAAATCGCGCGCGAAAAAATAGTTGCATCCGAAAGTACGGCTCGCACGTATCACCCAAGTTTGGCCCGCGTCTAGCGAGCTCAACTCGCTGATCGATCTACAAATAAATGCATCCGGATTTCTCCTTGCCGCGTATCAGCCGCTGAGACGAATGGTCTCGCAACCACTGCAGGGAGAAACACATGCATTTCCAGAACCGCTCTCGCTGGGCGCTCGCCGCGGTCGCGGCGCTGCCGCTAGCGATTACTTCGTTGATGGCGTCGGCGTCGAGCCATCGCGAAGCCCCGTTCATCACGGAGCACCCGAAGGTCGACGGCACCGACTTCTACATGTTTCGCAGCTACGAGTCGGGCCGCGCGGGCTACATCACGCTCATCGCGAACTACTTGCCGCTGCAGGATTCGTACGGCGGTCCGAACTACTTCACGCTGGATCCCGACGCCGTCTACGACATCCACCTCGACAACGACGGCGACGCGCGCGAGGACCTGACGTTTCGCTTCCGCTTCAAGAACGAGATTCAGGACATCTCGCTCACCGTCGGCAACATGGGCAGCACACAGACGGTCCCGGTCCCGTTGGTCACGACCGCGCCCGGCGGCATCGGCCCCGGGATTCTCGATCGGACCGGACTGAACGTGATCGAGACTTACTCCGTCGAGCTCATTCGCGGCAACCGTCGCAATTTCGGCAAGCTGCTCACCAACGCGGCGGGCGGAATGGATCCGTCGGTGTTCACGAAGCCGGTCGACAACGTGGGCCAGAAGTCGATCGCGGACTACGCGGCCTACGCGGCGAATCACGTCTACAACGTCGCGATTCCAGGCTGCCAGCAAGGCCGGATGTTCGTCGGTCAGCGCAAGGAGCCGTTCTCGGTGAACCTCGGCGAGGTGTTCGATCTCGTGAACACCAACGCCGTCGGCCCGCCGGACGGCGAGCGCAACATCGTCGCCAACAAGAACATCACCTCGCTGATCCTCGAGGTGCCGGTCGCGTGTCTCACGGCGAACAACGAGCCGGTGATCGGGGGCTGGACGACCGCGAGCTTGCCGCAGATCAAGGTGCTGAACCCGAGCCCGCGGTTCGATGCAGCCCGCGGCCGCACGAACGCCGCCGTCGAAGGCGGCGCGCTCGTGCAGGTGTCGCGGCTCGGCAATCCGCTCGTGAACGAAGTAGTGATCGGCATCCGCGACAAGGACCGCTTCAACTCGAGCGAGCCGGTGCAAGATCCGCAGTTCCTGAAGTATGTGACGCACCCGGCGCTGCCCGAGCTGCTCGAGGCGTTGTTCGGAGGTCTCGGCGTTCGCGCGCCGAACAACTTCCCGCGCAACGATCTCGTCGCGACGTTCCTCACGGGCATTCCGGGTCTGACCAAGCCGGCGGTACTAACGGCGCCCGGCGAGATGCTGCGCTTGAACACGAGCATCGCGCCGACAGTGCGTGAGATGCAGTCGAATCTCGCGGTGCTCGCGGGCGATGCGGCCGGTTTCCCGAACGGCCGACGGCCCGGCGACGATGTGGTCGATATCGAGCTGCGCGCGGCGATGGGCGTTCTCTGCACGCTCAACCAACCGATGACGTTCGGCTGCGTGCCGGCGGATGCGCCGACGGGCAACCTGCCGTACACGGATGGCGCGACCGTCAGCTCGGCGGACTTCGACGCGGCGTTCCCGTACCTCCGGACGCCGATCCCCGGCAGCCCGAGCAATTGACAACACGCGAAGGAGAACGACGATGACGCGCGATTACGGCTACTTGTTGTTTCTGTCCGCCGCGATCTTGCTCGCGGCGTGCGACGGCGACCCCGGTGCGATGGGTGATGCGGGAGCCCCGGGGTCTACGGGCGCCGCTGGCCCGGCGGGTCCGACCGGCCCCACCGGCCCCACCGGCCCGGCGGGTTCTGCCGGTACGCCCGGGGAAACGGACCTCACCGCCTTCGTGCGCTCCGGGATGGACGATCCCGAGTACACGCAGCCGCGTGTGATCAACGACCTGAACTTCGCGGCTTCCGAGAGCCCAGGCGAGTTCGATGATTGGTTCTGATTTTCGAGTCGGTCGGTTTGGACGGCGGCGCGCAAGCGCCGCCGTTCTCTGTTGCGCGGCGCTCTGCGCAGCCGCGAGCGCCCGCGGTGAGCCGCGCGTTCCGAACGACACGGCGCAAGTGCTCGAGAGGCTGCCCGCGCGCGACGGCGCCGATTGGCGGGCGATTGCGGCGCTGCAAGCGGAGCTCGCGCGTGCGCCGCGCGATCACGCGATCGCGGCGGAGCTCGCGCAGCGCTACCTTGCGTTGTTTCGCGTGCAAGGCGATCCGCGCCTGATCGCGTATGCGCAGCGCGGTCTCTCGCCGTGGAGCGCGGACGCGGAGCCGCCGCTCGAGATCGCGATGCGGCGCGCGGAGCTCGCGCAGACCGAGCATCGTTTCGACGCCGCGCGCGCGGAGCTCGAGCGCGTGCTCGCGCGCGCGCCGCGCGACGCGCAGGCGTGGCTCACGCTCGCGGCGATCGATGTCGTGCGCGCCGACTACGACGCCGCGCGCCGCGAATGCAGCCGGCTCGTGCTGATCGAGGACGCGACGATCGCGGGCGGCTGCCTCGCTGCCGTGCAAGCGATGAGCGGCGAAGCCGGGCGCGCATACGAATTTCTCGAGGCACAGCTCGCGGAGGCAGGCGAGCTGCCGCCCGCGATCGCGGTGTGGCTCGAGACACTCGCGGCCGAGCTTGCCGAGGGGCTTGGCCGAGACGGCGCCGCGGAGGCGCACTACCAGGCCGCGTTGCGCATAGACGCCGAGCGGAGCGTCTATCTGCTCGCGGCTTATGCCGACTTTCTCCTGCACGCGCAGCGTGCGGAGGACGTGATCGCGCTGCTCGATGATGCACCGCCGGCCGATCCGCTGCTGCTTCGGCTCGCGCGCGCGGAGAAGCGCGTCGGCCGCGACGTTGCGAAGCGTGTCGACGTGCTCGGTTACCGGCTGCAGCTCGCGCTCGATGGCCTCGAGACGACGCACGCGCGCGAGGCTGCCTACTTCGCTCTCTACCTGCTGGACCAGCCGGAGCTCGCGCTCGACAGCGCGCTCGCGAACTGGCGAGTGCAGCACGAAGCGATCGACGCGCGGCTCGTGCTCGAGGCCGCGCTCGCGGCAGGCCGCCCGGCGGCCGCGCGGCCGGTCGTCGAGTGGCTCGACGCGAATCGGATCGACCACGTGGATCTACAGCGCCTTGCGTCGCGATCGAGGAGTGCGCCATGACACGGATGATCGTCGGCCTGCTGCTGCTTTCATTATTTGCCTCCGCAGCGCTCGCGCACGATCCGTCGCGCTCGCTGCTCACGCTTGCAGTGGAGGGCACTCATGTCCGCGGCCGCTTGGACGTTTCTCTCCGCGATCTCGAGGACGCGGTGGGGCTCGACGCGAACGGCGATTCTGCGATCACTTGGGGCGAGGTCGAGGCGCGCAGCATGGAGATCGCGAGCTACGCGTCGCGCCGGCTCGCGGTCGAGGCCGATGGCGCCGCTTGCAACGTCACGACGGCGCAGAGAACCGTGGATCAGCACGGCGGCGCTACGTTCGGGGTCGTCGACGTGCGACGCAGCGTGCGCGGCCCCGCCGCGCACGCTGCGCGTCGTTTACGCCTTGCTGTTCGACGTGGATCCCGCGCACCGCTCGCTGCTCGAGCTCCGCGCGGCGGGCGCGAGCACGACAGCGGTGCTGTCGCGCGAGCGACCGGCGCTCGAGAGCGAGCTGGGCAGCCTGTCGCCGTGGACGAGCTTCGCGCGATTCGTAAAGGAAGGCGTCTGGCACATCTGGCACGGCTACGATCATCTCGCGTTCGTCACGCTGCTCGTGCTGCCGATCGTGCTCGGGGGCGTGCGGCGCGGCTCCCGCGAGCGGCCGAGCGTGCGCGCGGCGATCGTGTCGATCGCGGGTGTGGTCACCGCGTTCACGGCGGCGCATTCCCTGACGCTCGCACTCGCTGCGCTCGGTGTCGTTAGCGTGCCGACGCGTGTCGTCGAGTCGGCGATCGCGCTGTCGGTGCTCGTCGCCGCACTGCTCAACGTGCTGCCGAGCGTGCCGCGTCTCGGCGCGAAGCTCGCGTTCGGATTCGGGCTCGTCCACGGGCTCGGGTTTGCGAGCGCGCTCGGTGACCTCGGGGCGGGGGAGGCAGGCATCGCGGTAAGCCTCGCGGGGTTCAACGTCGGCGTCGAGCTCGGTCAGCTCGCGGTCGTCGGCGCAGCGCTGCCGATCTTGTTTGCGCTGCGCAACCACCGTATCGGGCGCACAGCGGTGAACTACGCGTGCTCGACCGCGTGCGCGGCGCTCGCGGTCGTCTGGCTCACGCAGCGTCTCGTGCTCTAAACGCCCGTGCGATCGGCATAAGACGGCCGCCGCGGTTCGACGGCGCCGCGGTTGCCGTTTTCGCAGCGCAGCCGCGTTTGCTAGAGTCGCCGCATGGTGGCGTCTCTTGAAGTCCGCTCTTCGGTCGGAACGATCGCCGTTTGTGGGGGTATACGCATGCCGGTTTCACGTCGGATCTTCCGCGCGCTTGTCGCTCTCGGTCTTTGCGTCGCTGGGAGTGCGTCCGCTCATCATTCCTACGCCATGTTCGACGCTGCGCGGACGGTGACGGTCACGGGGACGGTCGCGAAGCTCGAGTGGACGAATCCCCACGTATTCATCTGGGTTTACGTGCCCAACGCCGCCCGCGATAACGGTTTCGATTTGTATGCGTTCGAGAATGGTTCGCCGAACGTGCTTCTGCGGCGTGGTTGGTCCAAGGAGACGTTTGCAGCCGGCGAGAAACTGTCGATCGCCTATTGGCCACTAGCCGACGGGCGCACGGGTGGGCACTTCGCCGTCGCCACCCGTGTCGACGGCAGCGTCGTACGCGGCGCGGGCGGGCCAGGCGGCGGTGTGGACGCGTCGAGCTCCGTCGAGGCACCGGCGGCGCCCGCCGCAGGTAAGCCGTGATCGCCTTCGTGCAGCGAACCCGGCGGCTGACTCTGCTCGGCGGGCTTGCGGCCGCCGTCGCGACGACCGTCGCGACCACCGCCGCGGCACAGCCCGCGCGCAATCTGCCCGGCGCGGCCTACGCGTCGCTCGGGAGCCTGCCGGACTGGAGCGGTTGGTGGGGATACGGACTGGCAGCGCCGGACGAGTTGCGAAGCCAACCGCTGCCTCAGAAGCCGGCGGCGCAAGCGGCGGCGCGTGCCGCCGGGCCCGACGCCGATCCGCTTCGGTACTGTCGTCCATGGCAGTTCACGGGCTCGAACGGCGGCTTCACGGAGGCGGTCGAGTTCCTGTTCACGCCGGGACGAGTGACTGTGACGAACGAGCGCGGGTTGGTCCGGCGCATCTACACCGACGGCCGCGAGATGCCGGCGGCGATCGACCCCACCAACACGGGTGTGTCGATCGGCCGCTGGGATGGCCAGGCGCTCGTAGTCGACACGCGGGGCGTCAATCCGCTCGCGCCGATTGGAGGCGTGCCGATCGGTAAGAACGTGCGGATTACGGAGCGAATCTTCCTCAAGGATCCGAACACGCTGCAGATCGACGTCGTGACGGACGCACCGGACGTGTTTACCCAACCCGATCGCCGGACGCGCCTGTACTCGCGCGTCGCGAAAACGATGGCAAACGAGATCACGTTCTGCACGGAGTACGATCGCTCGATCGAGCCCGGTTCCGGCAAACAACGCTTCGACCTGACGCCGCCGGCCGATTTACCGCCCCCTCCACCGCGATGACTCGCCTAGCGGCGCTGGCGATCTCCCACGGTACGAGCATCCGCGCCGTCGATTTCACCGCTCCGCTCCTCGAGCCGAACGCGTTCGAGCTGAGCGGCGACGTCGGTCTTGACCTCAGCGATCAGCGCACTGAACTCGGGGTCGGCTCTGATCGAAGCGAGCGTCGGATCGTTCTCGACCTGCCACCAATCGCTGCGCCAACCCGCATCGATCGCGCGGCGCAGCGCGGCAAGCGCCTCGGCCTTATTTCCCTGGAGCGCCAGCGCCTCGACCTCTGCTATTCCGACAGACCACTCCGGAGGATCGATGCTCCGCTGCTCCGGATCGCGCAACACTTCGAGCGCGCGGCCGAGTAGCAGGTTCGCCTGCTCTTGCTCGCCGCGCTCTAGGTACAGCCACGCAACGTCCGTTGCGGCGCCGAAGTTGTTAGCGTTCACGAGCGGTCGCGGCTCGAACAGCTCGGGCCAGTGTTGGCGATAAAAACCTGCGATGCCCTCGAGGTCGCCGGTTTGCAGAGCGGCCTTGCGAAACACCCGCGAGCCGAGCGGTATGAATAGCGAGGCGGGCACTTCGCGCAACAGCGCGAGCAGCGCAGCCGCGTCTTTGGGTCGACCGTCGACCGGCATGAAGTCGCGGAAGAAGTGCGCCACGCTGCCGAGCTGGTACATGTCCGCGGCCTTGTCGAACCAGAGTCGTGCGCGTTCGCGGTCGCCGAGCGACAAGTAGATTTCCCCGACGTATGCCGAAATGTGAGCATGACCGGGATCGCGTTCCACGCCCCGCAAGTACCACGCGAGCCCTTCGGAGAGTTGCCCCGTCATGATCGCGATGTCGCCGAGGCCGGCATAACCGTTCGGCTGCGATGGCTCGAACTCCACCGCCCGCCGGTCGTAGATACTCGCTTGTGCGGCGTTGCCGAGCGCCAGCTGAACGTTACCCATCCAGCGGTTGTAGAAGCCGTTCAGCGGATCGAGCTCGAGCGCCGTTTCGAGCGCGGCGCGCGCCTCGGCGAACCGGCCGAGCCCGCCGAGGGCGAACGTGCGAAGGAAGTGCGCTTCCGCGAGCCCCGGCTGCAGGCTGATCGCGTGCCGGAGGTCGGCGTCGGCTGCAACGTAGTCCTCCCGATATCGTGCCAGCTGCCCGCGCGCTGCGTGCGCCAAGGCAAGATCGGGTTCGAGCGCGAGCGCCTTCGAGATCGCCTGTTCGGCTTCCGCGAACGCCGCATCGCGATCCATGATTCCGTTGTTCTGAGCCGTGAGAACTGCCATCGCGAGCGCGGCATAGGGGGCGGCGTAGCCCGGGTCGAGCTCTATCGAGCGCACGAACGACTGTCTGACGCGCACGCTGTCTTCCAAGCGCTGCCTGCGCCGATAGTGCATGCCGAGCAGATAGGCGTCGTACGCTTCGATGTGGGCCGTTCGCGATCCGGCTCCGTGCGCAAGCTCGGCGCCGAACAGCTCGATCTGCAGCGCCGCCGCGACGCTCTCGGCGATCTCGTCTTGTATCGCGAAGACGTCGGTGAGCTCGCGGTCGTAGGTTTTCGACCACATGTGAGAATCAGTCGAGACGTCGATGAGCTGCGCGGTGATGCGCACGTGAGCTCCGGCCTTGCGCACGCTGCCCTCGAGCACGTGGTCGACGTGCAAAGCATCCGCGATCGCGCGCAAGTCGCTGTTCGTGCCCTTGAACGTGAAGGAGGACGTCCGCGACGGCACGTGCAGGCCCGGTACGTTCGCGAGCACGTTCATCAGCTCCTCGGAAATGCCGTCGCTGAAGTAGTCTCCCGCGGAGTCGGGGCTGATGTTCACGAACGGCAGCACGGCGACCGACTTCGTGACGGGCGGCGGCGGGCTGCCATCACCGGCCGGAGTGCCGATAGTCAGATAGTAAGTCGCGAATGCGCCCGCCAGGAGCAAGGCGCTTGCCGCGCGCAGGACGAGCTTGGCGCGCGGGGCGCCGCCCGTTCGTGGTGTGTCCGGCGATTGTTCGGTCGGGGAGGCGAGGCGTTCGGTTTCCAGGGTCGGTGCGACGCCTGAAGATTCGCCCCGCCCGAGCATGTCGGGCCTCGCGGCAGCTACAGCCGCGTCGAACAAGTACCCGCGCCGCGGGATCGTCTTGATGTAACGGTGCTCGTCGTCGCCGAGAGCCGCACGCACATCCTGAATGCATTTGACGAGCGAGTCGTCGGTGACGATGACCTTCGGCCAGAGCGCTCGGACCAGCTCGTCCTTTGTCGCAACAGAGCCGCTGTGCTCGACCAGATACTTGAGCGTGTCGAAGGCTTTCGGTCGCAGATCGATCAGCTCGCCGCTGCGCCGCAGACACGCGCGGCGCAGGTCGAGCGTGAACTCGTCGAAGACGTAAACGCGGGAGGCGTTTTCTTCCATTTCGCAGCGGATCGGTGCCGCTCTTGTTTTTGTCGACCCTTTGGGGCTCCTGCCCCAACGGTCGGTCCCGTTCTCGCTGGGGCTAGGGGTTTGGATTATAGGCCAGTTCGGCCGTCCCGGCCTTCGCCCGCAGGTTGTTCGATTTCCGCGTTTCTTCAGCCGTCTTTCGGCGTTTCTTCCGGACACACCCCGCGTGTGACGGATACAAGGCAAGCACGCTCGTTGACCTGGACACGCCCCGCACCTTCATCAACCAACAGGAGTTCGGACATGAGCAAGCCAAAAGCGGCGATCCTCGAACCGTACCGACTATCCACATTCGCGATCCTCGCGTCGGCCCTGCTGGGTGCCCCCGCAATCGCCTGTCAGGTACCTGGCGCTTCACCGTCGAAGGTCGCGTGGGAACGCGATTCGAGCACGGCAGCTACCTCGGTAGTCGACGTTTCTCCTGCTCTCTTCGCGGACTACGCGCTCGTCGACACGGACGGGAGCAGCTCGGTGGTTGGCATGTGGCACGCGATATTGAGGCAAGGCGGCGCCGGCGGCCCCGTGTTCGACGAGGTGCTCGAGCAGTTTCACGAGGACGGCACGGAGCTCTTGATCAGCAACGGGTTGCCGCCCGCGCTCGGCAACGTGTGCATCGGCGTGTGGAAGCGGACCGGGAGCCGGACGTTCAAGCTCCGCCACATGACCTGGAACTGGTCCCCGCCGGACAACGGCTTCGGCGTTCCGGGCACCTTCGCCGGGCACTTCGAGCTCGAGGTGCTGCTGCGCCTCGACGCTCGCGGCAGGACTTTCACCGGCACTTGGAGGGCGAAAAACTTCGACGCGGATAACGGGCACATCCCCGCGCTCGACGCGGAGGGCGTCGTGAACGGCGTCCGCATCACAGTGGATTGATCGCGCCGTCGTCTGCTTCGCCGAGCGGCTCGTGCATCGGTCGTCGATCGGCATCGCCGCCCGCTCACGAGCCGCTCGATCTGGAGAGTCTTCAGCCGCGTCCGAGCTCGTTCGCGAGCGCGGCTTCGGCGGCGGTGCTCCCCCGGTTTCGACGTGGATTGGTATGCTCTGCGTTCCAGCCCCGAGCCGGAGCGTCGAGCGAGCTCACCAGAGGCGCTCGCTCGCGAGCGCCGCCCCTTCCGCTAGTGACTTGAGCTTGGCCCAAGCAACCTGCGGGTCGATTCTGCCGCCGAAGCCGCAGTCCGTGCCGGCAATCACGTTCTCTTTGCCGACGACGTCCGCGAACCGAACGATGCGATCCGCGACCACTTCCGGGTGCTCGAGCACTGTCGTTTTGTGCGTGACGACGCCCGGAATTAGAGCCTTGCCCGCGGGCAGCGTCACGTCCTTCCAGACTTTCCATTCGTGCTCGTGCTGGGCATTCGCCGCCTCGAACGAGTACTGGCTCGCCTTCACTTGCAGCAACAAGTCGACGACCTCGCGAAGCGGCAAATCGGCGCTGTGCGGACCTATCCAGCTGCCCCAGCACAAGTGGTAGCGAATGCGCTCCTCCGGAATGCCTGCGAGCGCGTGATTCACGAGCTCGACATGCGATTCTGCCCACTTGCGGAAGCCCGCGAAATCGCGGTCCATCGAGTAACGGAACTCGTAGACGTTGACGAGAATCGGGTCGTCGATCTGCACGTTGAGACCTGCGTTCACGATCGCCGTGTATTCCTCGCGCATCGCTTCCGCGACGGCGACGGCCTGCTCGTCCTTGCTGCGATAGTGCTCGCTCGGCCCAACCTGAACGCCGGTGAACACGGCGCTCATGAACGCGTCCGCCGCATGCGTGCCGCGCAGCGCGCTCTTGAAGTTGTCGATGTCACGCTGAATCAAGTCGTAGCCCGTATATTCGATCGGACCGACGTTCATCGGGAACGCAATCGGTCCGCGCGGGCGCTCTGCCATCGATGCGGCGTAGAAGGACGCGAACTCCTTGCGATCCCGGCTCTCGCCCATGATCTCCTTGAGGACGGTCCCGACGTCGAGCGCCTCGCGCTGCTCGAAGCCGCTGAGTCTGCCGTAGACATAGGTCGCCCACGCCCCGTAGTCGACCGCGTTTGTCATCGGTTTGCCGAACTCACCGTCGTTGACGACGTCGATACCGGCGGCCACTTGCTGGTTGACGACTTCAGCGACCGCGCTGCGCAGGCGCGCACTGGTGGTCGCGGCCGCCGGATGATCGCGATTCGCCTCGATGAGGTCCGCCGGCCGCGGCAGGCTGCCGGCATGCGTCGTGAGGATTCGGTCGGTTCCCCGCTTCATCCGCGAAGTCTACGACGTTGTGTCAATCGGAAATACAACGGCCCGGAGCCATGGACGGCAGAGGCAACTGAAAGAGTAACGGCTGCGAAACGCGTTCAGGCCTGCGCGCGCGAGTCGCGGCGCCGTTCGGCCTCTTTGAGCAGCTTCTTGCGCAGCCGGATGTTCGTCGGCGTGACCTCGACGAGCTCGTCGTCGTCGATGAACTCGAGCGCCTGCTCGAGCGAGAACTTGATCGGTGGCGTGAGGATGATGTTCTCGTCGGCGCCCGCCGAGCGGATGTTCGTGAGCTTCTTGCCCTTGGTCGGGTTCACCATGAGGTCGTTGTCGCGGCTGTGAATGCCGATGATCATCCCCTCGTAGACCTCGACGCCGTGGCCGATGAACAGCGAGCCGCGCTCCTGCAGATCGAAGAGGGTGTAGGCGACCGCCTTGCCTTGCACCATCGACACGAGCGCGCCGTTGATGCGTTGGCCGATCTCGCCCTTCGCGCGCGGCGCGTAGCCGTCGAAGATGTGATAGAGCAGGCCCGTGCCGGCCGTGGTCGTGAGGTATTCGGTGCGGAAGCCGATCAGGCCGCGCGCCGGGATCCGGTACTCGAGCCGCACGCGGCCGCGGCCGTCGGGCATCATGGACATGAGCTCGCCCTTGCGATCGGCGAGGCGCGTCATCACCCCACCCTGGAATTGCTCGCCGAAATCCACCGTGAGCTGCTCCCACGGCTCGTTGACTACGCCGTCGACGACGTGCTCGATGACGGCCGGCCGCGATACCGCGAGCTCGTAGCCTTCGCGGCGCATGTTCTCGATCAGCACCGAGAGGTGCAGCTCGCCGCGGCCCGAGACGCGGAACTTGTCGGCGTCGTCCGTGTCCTCGACGCGCAGCGCGACGTTGTGCGTGAGCTCCGTCTCGAGACGCGCGCGGATCTGGCGGCTCGTGAGGTACTTGCCTTCCTTGCCCGCGAACGGTGACTTGTTCACCTGGAACGTCATCGTGATCGTGGGCTCGTCGACCTGCAGCGGCGGCAGCCCTTCGCCTTGGCCGCGCGCGCAGACGGTGTCCGAGATCTGCAGGTCCTCGATGCCGCTGAACACGACGATGTCGCCCGCGCCCGCTTCGGCGATCGGCTTGCGCTCGAGCCCTTCGAAGCCGTAAAGCTCCATGAGCTGCGCGTTGCGCTCGCTGCCGTCGCGCTGCACGAGCGTGATCGGCATGTTGCGCTTCACGACGCCGCGGCTGATGCGGCCGATGCCGAGGAGCCCGACGTACGAGTTGTAGTCGAGGCTCGACACTTGCAGCTGCAGCGGGCCGTCGATCTCGACGGGCGGCGGTGGCACGTGGTTGATGATCGCGTCGAACAACGGCTGCATGTCGCCGTCGCGTGCTTCGGGATCCTTCGACGCGTAGCCGTGAAGCGCAGACGCGTAGATCACCGGAAAGTCGAGCTGTTTGTCGCTCGCGCCGAGCCGGTCGAAGAGGTCGAACGTCTGATCGAGCACCCAGTGTGCGCGCGCGCCTTCGCGGTCGACCTTATTGATCACCACGAGAGGGATGAATCCGTGCTGGAACGCCTTGCTCGTGACGAAGCGCGTCTGCGGCATCGGGCCATCGACCGCGTCGACGAGCAGCAGCACTCCGTCGACCATCGACAGCACGCGCTCGACCTCGCCGCCGAAGTCCGCGTGCCCCGGCGTGTCGACGATGTTGATGCGCCAATCGCCCCAGGTGATCGCCGTGTTCTTCGCGAGGATCGTGATGCCGCGCTCTTTCTCGAGGTCGTTCGAGTCCATCGCGCGCTCGGGGATCACGAGGCGCTCGTCGAGCGAGCCCGCCTGACGCAGCAGCTTGTCCACGAGCGTGGTCTTGCCGTGGTCCACGTGCGCGATGATCGCGATGTTTCGAAGCCGTTCCTTGGGCAACATAGCGGGGGACCAGGGGGGAGGCGGGAAAGGCGCGCATTATAAGGTGCTTCGCCGACAAAGCCAGTGCGTGAGCCGCTGCGACGCCGCGGGTGGCACAGAACTTGTCAAAACCGCGTTGCGGCCCTCGAAATGCCCGCTCAGACTGTGGGCTGTCCGCCCGCGAGACCCAAGCGATGCCGGATCCCACAGGGCCCGTTCTGTCGCCCCCGAGCGCGTTCGTAGCGGATGCAAACGGCGACGGCGGGGTCACGCTGGGCGACCTTCCGGGGTGGCTCGGGCAGCTCTTTTTCCTGCCCGGCGACTGGTCGCTGTGGGTGATCGTTAGGTACGCCCCGCCCGTCGCATCCCTCTTCGGCGGCGATGCGCCGAGCTACGGGGGGTTCGTTTCCGGCTTCATCGCGGTCGTGTTTTGGTGCCTGGTGCTCGTCGTGCTCGGTACCGGTTACGCCTACCTCGTCGAGTTCGATCGACGCGCGACGCGAGCGTCTTCGCGGCTCTTCAGTGAGATCCGGCGTACTTTCCGCGTCGCATCGCGACTGGTGCGCGCGCGCCTTCGCCGCAGCGAGCCACGCGGGAAGGGGCGCATGCGCGACTCTTGAGGAAGCCAAAAAAATGCCCCGCCAGGGAAAAGCGGGGCAAATCGGGAACAGCCAATGGACTCGATCAGAAATCGACCACGAGCGCGTCGCCAGCGTTCAGCGTGTGCGTGGAGGGTGTGACGAACTTGAGCTCCTTTGCGGTGCCGCTCTCGTTCACCTCGGGATCGTCGTTGCCCGCCTGGCAAGTGAACGCGATCGTGTATGTGCCGGGCTCGAGGATCGTTCGATAGACATAGTCAGCGCCGTTCTGCGCGACGGGGACCGTCGCGACGGGCTCGGGCTCCGTGCCGTCGACGTCGTCCGGCGTCACGTTCGATCCCGCGTAGACGTACACGACGTTGCCGACGTCGAGGTCGGCGCTGTCCGCGGCGCAGCCGTTCGGGTCGCCGGAGCCGACGATCGTGGTCGTCGCGACGGTGCCGCGCAGCACGCCAAACTCCTTCACGTCGATGACGCGAAACGCGGGCTTCAGCATGAACCCGGGTTGCCCCGGCGGATCGACCAGGCCTCGTCGCAGATCCCAATCGAAGAGCAGCTCGACGGCCTGATTCGCGCCGACCTCGAATCCGCTCACGAGTCGCACTCGGCCGCTCGGGACGCGCAACTCTTCTTGGCCGCCGACGCTCGTCATGACGTACGAGTCGAGGACGCCGTCGAACTCCGCGTTGACGTCCATCGCGAGCCATTCGTACGAACCGGGCTCGATCGGCGCGTCGTCGATCAACAGTGCAGCGTTCTCGTCGGTGAGGCCGATCAAGTTCACGGTCTTCGGCGTCGTCGTAAGGGGCAGCTGCTTGGCGGGACCGCCGGGGGCCTTGAGCCAGAGCGCCGTGATCTGCACGTTGACCGCCGTGACGTTGTCGACCGGCGCGTCCATGAGGGAAACACTGAGCGTCGGTCCCGCGGCGGCGGGGCCTCCGCCTCCGCCCGAGCAGGCTGTGAGCCAACATCCGAGCGCCGCGAGCGCGGCCGCGCGATACTGACGAGTGCGAGTCAAATCCATTTGCTGGGTCTCCCACGACGGCCAATCCGCGGCCGACGGAGGAAACACGGTCAACATCGACCGCGGTTCCCGTCAATTCACATAATCCGGCATTTTTTCTCGGGAGCACGCGACAGGCGTCCCGGGCAGTTGCTAAGCGCGGCGGCTCGATGTGTCGACTGGTTGGAACGCTGACGCCTCTCGCCCGTGTTTAGCTGTGAGAATCGGAAGTGCCTGGGACGAAGAGAGTGCCTAATTCGACGAGCTCGGCCGTCGAGCGGTTCGAGCTGCTCGTGCAGCCTCACTATGAGGTGCTCTATCGCACGGCCTATCGATTCACGCGCTCGAAGCACGATGCCGAAGACTTGGCGCAGGAGGTGTGTGTGCGTGCGTATCCGCGGTTGGCTGAGCTCGAGGGGCTCGAGCAGCCGCGAGGCTGGTTACTAAAGGTGATGTATCGGCTGTTCATCGACTGGTCGCGGCGCTACGAGCAAACGCACGTGACGTCCCTGGAGATCGTCGATGTGCTCGCGATGGCGAGCGACGAGCCCGGGCCGCTCGAGCTCACGGAGCGAGCCCACGATTCGCGCGATCTCGACCGCGCGTGGCTGCAGCTCGATCGGGAACAGCGGGCACTGCTTGCACTGCACGACGTCGAGGGCCACAGCCTCGCGGAGCTGAATCAGATGACGGGCATCAAGGAAGGTACACTGAAATCGCGCCTGCACCGCGCTCGCGTTCGGCTCGGCAAATTGCTGAGACACGAGCAGACGGACAGCGCAACTCGGCCGGGGGCGAGAGTCGGACGATGAAATGCGAAGACGTATCGATGGTGCTGCAACGCCCAGGCTCGGGCACGGAGCTCGACCGACGTGCCGCAGCCGACCACCTGCTGGGCTGCGAGGATTGCCGCGACGCGGCTTTCGCGACTGCGGCGCTCCGCGCCGATCGCGAAGCGTTGATTCACGTACCCGCGGACCAGGCGCTGCAGCGCGCGGTTGCGTCAGCGACGGCGCACGCGGGGCGAAGCGCACATCGCGTGCCGCGCCAGCCGGCGTTTTGGCGGGGTGTCGGCGTCGGCGCCGCGCTTGCGGCAGGGATCGCGGTGGCGGTGATCATGCTGCGTCCCGAACCCACGACCGTGGCGCCCGCTAGCGCACCCGCCGTCCTGCTCGCGCTGCACGAGCAGCGCGACGTGAGCGTGGCACTGAGCTCGCCTGAGCGGCTCGTGGGTGCGGAAATCACGATCGCGCTGAGCGGCGAGATCGGGCTCCAGGGATTCGCCGAGCAGCGCGAGCTTCGCTGGACGACGGATCTCGATCGCGGCGTCAATCAACTTACTCTGCCGCTCGTGGCCCTCGGCGCGCGCGGCGGCCAGGTGCTGGTTCAAGTGCAGCACGGCGACAAACGCCGCGCGTTCATAGTCGACGTTCGAACGGCGAGCGACGAGCCAACGGCGCTTCTGCCGCACGGCATGTTCGATCGGGCGGCAAGGGAATCGAAGGGTATATGAGTGGTGTCACGCGTCTTGAGAAACGAATGCGGAGCACTGCAATGACGAAATTCACGATGTTGCTGGTTGCCGCGGGCTTCGCGCTCTGTGGGATTGCGCATGCGCAGGACGGCGAGAAGCGGGTCGAAGCGCTCGATCTCACGATGACGCTTCTGCCCGAGCACGCGACGGGTCCTGAGGAGATCACACGGCGCATCGAGCTCCCGCCGGCCCCAGCGGCCGGCGAGCGTGCCAAGCCGCCTGACGACGACGCGAAGCCGCCTGACGACAAGCCCGGACAGCCGCGTGACGAGGAACGTGCCGCGGCGGAGGAAACGCGTGAGCGCGGCAAAGAGGTCGGCAAGGACGCGACCGAGCAGGCTCGCGAGCGCGGCAGAGAGATAGGTAACGACGCGTCCGAGCAGGCTCGCGAGAATCGCGAGAACGCGGGGCACGGCAACAACGGTAACGGCAACAAAGACTCCAACCCCGGCAAAGGGCCGCCGCCGTCCCCTCCCGGCCGGCCGTAGATTTTTCTCGCCATCTTCTTCTTCCCGGACTGAGACAGCCGTTCACCCCGTGCGACGCAGTTAAACTACCGCGGTCGCGCTCGTGCGACGTTCGGGGCACGGTGGTCGATGTCTTCGGTTCTCGTTCGGCTCGCGCCGAGCATCGTTTGCATTTGCATGCTCGCCTGCGTCGTGCCCGCGTCGCGGGCCGCCGAGTCGTCGTTCGCCTCCGCGAGCGACGCGTTCGGGCGCGGCGATTATCGCGGCGCCGTTGCGCTGTTCGAGGCGGCGCGCGCGGAGGGCGCCGACGGGCCGTCCGTGCCCTACAACATCGCTGTCTGCCGCTACAAGCTCGGGGAGTTCGCGGCCGCCGAGGCCGAGTTCTCCGACCTAGGACGGCGCTTCCCGGCGATGCGCGCGATCGCCGAATACAACCGCGGTCTCGCGTTGCTCGGGCTCGAACGCCCCGACGACGCCCGCACAGCCTTTGCCGCGGCGCGCGCGGAGGGCGATCCGAAGATGGCCGCTCTCGCGGACCGGCAGCTGCAAGAGCTGGAGGCTCGGCCGACCGCAGAGCCAACCCGCCACTGGCAAGGGTTGTTCGAGCTCGCGGCCGGTGACGACGACAACGTTGCGCTCGTCGACGAAATCACGTTGCCGGCCGGCCTGTCCGCCGCTAGCCCGTTCACGGAGCTGCTCGGGTATGCGGCGCGCTCGTTCGATGGCCGGCTGCCGGCGACGCTCGATTTCAGCGGCTATTCGGTGCGCTATTCCGACGCTTCGCAGTTCGACCAGGATTCATTGCGCGTGTCGGCAGGGTTCGAGCGCGAACGCGACACGTGGCGCTTCGATCTTGGGCCGTTCTATGGCCGCAGCACGCTCGGCGGAGACGGCTTCCAGAGCGAGCTCGGCGCTAGTCTGCGAATCACTCGGCCGCTGGCGGCCGCCGGTTGGCGTTTCGGCGCGATTCTCGCGTACACCGACATCGGGGCCGTCGAGACGCGCTTTGCCTATCTCGAGGGCGCAAAGCGGCAAGCACGCGTCGAGCTCGTGAGGCGCACCGTCGCTGCGCGCTTCGAAGCGAGCCTCGACTTCGAAGATAGCGACCGTGCAGAGGCGAGCGTGAGCGCGCGCAGGCAAAGACTCGTGGTCGGCTATCGCTCCGATGTGACCCGGGAGTGGTCCGTGGGCGGAGCGGTCTCGTACCGTCTGAGCCGCTACGATCGCACGGAAGGGAACGAGCGTCTTACGGAGCTTGGATTGAATGCGCAGCGCGCGCTCGGCCGCGATTGGTCGTTTGCCGCGGACTATCGGTACTCGACCAACGACGCCGACCTCGCGAGCTTTTCTTACGATGCCAACCGAATCGCTGTGTCGATCGGCAAGATCTTTTGAGCCGCGGCGGCGGCGTAGACAAATTGACGCGCCCGCGCGGCAGTGCCTAGAGTGGAGCGTCTGCGAGTCGTCCGCTCGAGAGCATGTAGTAGGTGCTAGCTATGATCCGCGTTCATTCGACCAAGGCTTCGATCAACGGCTACAAGGTGCGGCTGTTCTGCGCGATCATCGAGTTGCCGTACGAGCTCGTCGAGCTGGACATGTACGCCGGCGAGCACAAACGCGAGCCGTACCTCACGCTGAACCCGTTCGGCCAGATGCCGGCATTGCAAGACGGTGCGTACACGATCGCGGACTCGCATGCGTGCCTCGTCTATCTCGCGCGCAAGTACGACAAGAGCGGACGTTGGCTGCCGGCAGACGCCGAGAGCGAGGCGAAGGTCGCGGAATGGCTGTCGAAGTCCGCGAACGAGGTCCATCAGGGCCCGTGGATGAAGCGTGCGAAGATCCGCCGGCCAGACGCGATCAAGCTGCCGGACGCGGAGATCGACGCGCGCTGTGACCACATTCTGAAGCTCATGGATGCGCATCTCGCGAAACGCGATTGGCTCGCGCTGCAGCATGCGACAGTCGCGGACGTTTCGTGCTTCGGGCCGATCTCGATGCTAAAGGTGTCCGGCTACGACACGGACAAATGGCCGGCCGTCACGCGCTGGATGGGCCGCATCAAGAAGTTGCCGCGCGCGCACGACATCGACGGCGCCCCCTTCGCGTGACGCAGCGCGCCTAGAACGAGCCTTTGGTCTCGACGAGCAGCTGCACCTTGTCGATCGATGGGTCGCCGTTCAGCGGGAACGCGAGATCGATGTGCACGATCGACCGGCCGCTCGAGCGCGGCGAGCTCAGACGCAAGCCAAACCCGACGTCGGAGAGCGTCCCCAAGCTCGGCGATGCGCGCGGATCTTGGCCATCCACGCGCCCCACGTCCATGAACGCCGCGTAGCCGACGCGAAACAAGCGCCACGGGTAGAAGTCGGTGTAGAACCGCTCCTCGATCGTGAGGATCGCGCGCCGAGTGCCAGCCTGGTAGCGCAGCGGATAGCCGCGGAGTCCGTTGTCGCCGCCGAGCAGCACTTGCGTGTCCGCGTCGAGCTCGTCGCTCACCACCGCACTCAGGGCGACGGAGAACAGGTGCTTCTGGAGATTGCGCCGGTAGTAGCGGGCGCCGGCGTACGCGATCGAATTGACGAAACCGTCATCCTCGCGGCGCGTCGACCCGCCCGCGGTAAACAGCAGCACGCGCCCCGGGCCGCCGGGCTCCCAACCGCTCTGCACCGTGCTGCGAAAGAGCAGGGCATCGCGATCAGAGCCGAAGCGCTCCTCCGCGAAGCCGAGGCTGGCGTAGAGATTCAAACCGAGCGCGATGTCTTCGGTCCGGCCCATGTCGTTGAGCTCGCTCATCTCGCGGTAGTCGTCTTGGATGAGCTGCCAGCCAACCCATGGGTACACGAACTTGCGGTTCTCGGGCAGCAGCAGCGTCTGCGGCATCTCGGGCGTCGGTACGAACGTGTCCTCCTCCGATGCGAGGCCGAATAGCCAGCGCTGAGTACGGCCGTCGATGGCACCGCGCGACCAACCGCCTTGCAGCGAGATGCCTTCTAGGTCGTGCTGAAACTCGTCGATCTCCTCGCCCAAGTCGTACATCGTGTCGACGCGCTGCTCGTCGCGCACCGCGCCGCCGAGCGACCAGCGCGTGTCGAGCGAGAAGAACGGCCGCTCCGCCACAATGCTGCGTCGATGGCCGTCGCTCGCGTCCGACAGCACCGCGCCCAAGCGCACGCGGCTGTTGAACACGTTCGCGTCGCCGTAGCTCAGCAGCGTTTGGTCTCGGTCGACGGCGCTCTCGTAGGAAACCGTGAGCTCCTTGCCCGTGCCGAACAGGTTGCCGTCCGAGAGGCCGACGCCCCACTCGGTCTCCCCGCCGCTGCGCGAGAGCTTCAAGTCCGGCGCGAGCGTCCACGAGTCGCGAACGTATACGTCGACCTCCACCGTGTTCGTCTGAGGATCGTAGGCGCGATAGGTGACTCGGGCGTCGGCGAGGAAGCCGCGGGCCCGCAGCACGCGCGCGGACTCCTCGAGCACGCGCGCCTGATAGCGGTCGCCGGTCTTGAACAGCAGCGCCGCCTCGATCACGCTCGGGTGAGTACGGATGTGCACCTTGTTCGCCCAGCGGTAGAGCTTCTTGTCCTCCTCCGGTTTGCTCGGGTCGAAGACGTTGTCGACCGTGATGTTGATTGCGCGGATCGTCGCGCCCGCGCGTTCGAGCCTCGTAGCCTCGGTCGCCGCATCTCCAACGACCGCGTCCTGCCCGAACGCACTGGTCGCGATCAGCAACATGATCGTGGCCGGGACGCGGCCGAACTTGAGGGTTTGGCTAGGGCGCATCGCCGTCAGCCTAGCCAGGTCGCCTTCGAAAAAATGTGCCCCATCGCGCAATTAGTCAGCCGTTTTCGCAACGAGTTGCGCGAGCGCGGCCGTGCGTCCGTCGGGATCGACGACGAACCCTTCCCGGTAGTGCACGACGCTCAGGCTCGCGGCGGAGCAGAGCAGCTGCTCGGGCTGCAGCCGGAAGGCGGCGCTCCTCGGGCCCACGACCTCGGCGGGCGTCGCGAGGTGCTGCTCGCAAATGAGATGCCCGCCGGGCCGCAGGCGCGCCGCGAGGTGCGGCAGCAGCGCGTGGTTCACGTAGCGCACCCAGACGATGAGATCGTACGGGCCGCGCGGCAAGACGTCGTCGGGCGTCTCTTCGAGATCGCCGCAGAGCCAGTTGACTTGAAGCCCGCGGCGCGCGGCGTCCTCGCGAGCGCGATCGAGGCCTACGGTCGAGATGTCGAGCGCGTCGACGATGTAGTCATGCGCCGCGAGGTATAGCGCGTTGCGGCCCGCGCCGCACGCGACGTCGAGCGCGCGGCCGCCGCGCAGGCGTGCGATCCATTCTGCGAGCAGGGCGGTCGGGTGAGCGCGGTCCTCGTAGGCGCCGTCGCGGTAACGCTGGTCCCACTTTTCGCGCTCGGCGCGGCTCACTCGCTCAGAGGCGGATCACGATCTTGCCGAAGAACTCGCCCTCGTCCATCGCGGCGAACGCGGCGGGCGCGTCCTCGAGCTCGAACACTCTATCGACGACGGGCTTGATCTTGTGCTCGCCGATGAACGCGTTCATCGCCTCGAAGTCGGCGCGTGAACCGACATAAATGCCGGTGACCTGCGCGGCGAGCCCCATCAGCGCACCGACCGGCACATCGCTCGCAAAACCGGACAGCCCGCCGATCACCGCGATATGACCGTCGTAGGCGAGCGCTTGGAGCGCTTTCGGCAGCGTGTCCTGGCCGCCGACCTCGAGAACTTGGTCGACGCCCGCGCCGCCCGTGAGCTTGCGCACCTCGTTCTGCCAATCGGGATTCGCGCGATAGTTGACGGTGCCGAACGCGCCGAGCTCGCGTGCGCGCGCGAGCTTCGCGTCGCTCGAGCTCGTGATGATGGGTTTGGCGCCGGCCGCCTTCGCGAACTGTAGGCCGAACACGGACACGCCGCCCGTGCCTTCCAGCAGCACGAATTGACCGGGCTCGATCTTGCCGCGCTTGAAGAGGCCCACCCACGCGGTGACACCCGCGCAGGGCAGCGTCGCGGCTTCCTCGTAGCTCAGGTGCGAGGGGATCGCGACGAGGCTTGCGGGGTCCGCCACGACGACCTCCGACAGCATGCCGGCGGCGTTGCCGCCGCGCGCGGTCGCGAGCACCTCGGCCGAGGGCGCGCCGTCGATCCAGCGCTCGAAGAAGATTCCAGCGACCCGGTCCCCGACTTTGAATCGCGTGACCCCCGAACCGACCGCGACGACTTCGCCCGCTCCGTCGGAAATCGGGATGCCGCCTTCCTGCGTGCCGCCGATCCCGTAACGTCCGGCTCGCATCATGAGGTCGCGGCGATTCAACGACACCGCGTGCACGCGCACCGCGACTTGATTGCTCTGCGGCGCCGGGCGTGCGATTTCCTTCAGCACCAGCTCGAGACCGTCGGCACCCTTGCCGAACTGCCATTGGCGGATCGTGCCGTCGGCGGCCAGCGCACCGCTCGCGGCGCAGCCGGCGAGTGCGCCGATCAGAACTGCTGCGCGAATCGAGCGCGCTGAACGAGGACAATGTGCGAACCGCATGCGAGGCTCCGTGGTGTGAGTCGGCGCGCTCAGGCTCGCTGCACGCGCCGTTTCGTTTGAATACCGAGCTGCGACCAGTGCCAAGGCTCGTACGCGAAGTCGAACGCATTGTCGCGCACGTACGGCATCGTGAAGTTGAAACGCCGCGCGTGCTGAGTGAGCCAGCGGAACGCGGCCGACGACTCGAACTCTTCCGTGAGGGGACGAGTGCCGGGCGTCGCGATGTCGATCGCTCGTCCAGTGTGATGCTCGCTGAATCCCGGCGCAGCATTCACCTTGAGGATGGCTTCGATGTCGTGACCCGATGCGAGCTTCCGGCGAATCAGATCTATCTGATAGCTCACGCTGCGAAACCCGGACACCATCAAGAGCTCGACGCCGTCGGCGAGCGCCGCCGCCTTCATCTGCCGCCATGCGCGCGCGGTTTCCGGCGCGAGTTTCTGCATGCGTCCCAAGATATTCGGCTCGGCGTCCTCGAGCTCTTGTGCCTCTGCGTAGCCCGGCCGTCGCGGATTGCGGCCGTAGTCGATTGGAATTCCGAGGTCGGCGAAGAGCTCTGAGTTGATCATCTCGTGGTCGCCTTCGTGTCGTTCGCCGTTTCCGTCATCGCGCGTCGCGGCCTGACTTGCTTGCCGACAAGCGCGAGCTCCCGATGAGCGTCGTGTCGCCCCAACTCCTTGAGTGTACTACCGATCCCGGGTCGTGCGCAGCGCGCGGCGGACGCCGTTAGGGCTTCGGCGGGTTTTTCAAAAGGTCGGCGGGATCGAGGTCGAGCGCTTTGATGCGCTCGCGGATCGACGGCCATTCGTCGCGCAAGAAGCGCCGCTGCTCGCGCTTCAGCAGCAGCTCGCGCACACCGTCCTTCACGACGAGGCCGATGCCGCGGCGCGTCTCGGTGTATTCCTCGAGCTCGCGATACGCGCGCGCGGCCGTCAGCGGGTTGACGACGAAGTCGCTCGCGAGCTGACGCACGGACGGCAGCATTTCGCCTTCGCGATAGGTGTTGTCGAGGATTCGAGCGACGATCTGCTCCATCAGCTGCCGATAGATCGGCCGATCCTCTTGCCAGGTTTGTGCGTTCTCCGTCATGCCTGCCGGTTCGATCCCTGCGACTCTTTAGCCGCGCTGCGCATCCCGTTACGATCAGTGTGCTCTTGACAGTCCGGATTGTAGTACAGTATTACTGTATTGCCCATGTAATACAGTTCAGCGAATGCCGATCTTAGAGCTCAAGAAGAAGGATGGAGCCGACCAGCCCCCGGGCGGCGGGCGACGTCGTCCTTTCGGCGATGGATCGGCGCATCGACCGCAAGCTCATCACGCCGCAGCGGATAGCGATCGCGGCGGGCGCCGTCGTCCTGCTCGCGCTCAGCGTCTACGCCTACGTCCAATTCGGGCTCACGCGCACGCTCACGGTTGGCTCCGAGCGGCTCACCGTATCGAAGGTGAGCTACGGCACGTTCCGCGAGTACATACCGGTCACCGGCAACGTCGTGCCGCGCACGACGGTCTATCTCGACGCGGTCGGCGGCGGCACGGTCACGGACGTGCACGTCGAGGAGGGCGCGTTCGTGAAGGCCGGTGATCCGCTCGTCACCTTCAAGAACACGCAGCTGCAGATCAGCGTGATCCAGACCGAGTCGCAAGCCGCCCAGCAGCTCGCGTCGATGAGCAGATCTGCGCATGAGCTTCGACAGCCAGCACCTGCGCAACCAGCAGAACTTGATCGAGATCGACTATCAGATCGATCGGCTCACGCGCGACCTCGCGCGCAAGAAGCCGCTCGTCGCGACCGGCGGTGCGACGCTCGGGCAGATCGACGACCTCGAGGCCGAGCTCAAACGCTATCAATCCACGCGCTTGACGGCGCTCGAAGCGCTGAAGCTCGACGAAGAGTTCCGCGACAACCAGATCGCGAGCATGAAGTCGCGCTCAAGACGCGATGAACAAGAACATCGCCATCGCGCGCGAGAATCTCGAGAACCTCGTGATGATCGCCCCGATCACGGGCCAGCTCACGCTGCTCGAGGCGAACGTCGGCGAATCGAAAGCGTCGGGCCAACGCGTCGGGCAGGTCGACGAGGTCGGCGCGTTCAAGGTCAACGCGTTCGTCGACGAGTTCTATCTCTCGCGCGTCACGATCGGCCAGATCGCCGACGTCGGACCTCGACGGCAAGGCCTATCAGCTCGAGGTCAGCAAGGTCTATCCGGACGTCACCAATCGGCAGTTCGAGATCGACATGCTGTTCACCGAAGCAGCGGCCCCGACCGGGATTCGCCGCGGCCAGACCGTGCGCATGCGGCTCGAGATCGGCCAACCGGCGGACACTCTCGTCGTGGCCAACGGCGCGTTCTTCGACGACACGGGCGGGCAGTGGGTGTTCGTCGTCGACCCGTCGGGTGACTACGCGGACAAGCGCCCCGTGCGCTTCGGCCGCCGCAATCCCGAAGGCATCGAGGTGCTCGACGGCCTGAAGCAGGGCGAGCAAGTCATCACCTCGAGCTACGAAAATCTGATGACCTTCGATCGGATTCAGTTCAGCAACAGCGGCTCCTAATCACGGCGGGACACAGTAGCTCGGGCTCGAGCGCGGGGGATAACAATGATCAAGCTTTCCGGCGTCACCAAGACGTTATCGCACGACCGAGCTCGAGACCACCGCGCTCGACGGCATCGACCTCGAGCTCGGCAAAGGCGAGTTCGTGGCGGTCATGGGGCCGTCCGGCTGCGGCAAGTCGACCCTGCTCAACATCGTCGGGCTCATCGACGCGCCGACGAGCGGTCAGTACGTGTTCGCCGACACCGACGTGTCGAAGTACTCCGAGAACAAGCTCGCCGACATGCGCAAGGGCAACGTCGGCTTCATCTTCCAGAGCTTCAACCTGATCGACGAGCTGAACGTCTACGAGAACGTCGAGCTGCCGCTGCTCTATCAGAACGTCAGCAAGCCGCAGCGCCGCGACCTCGTGCGCGAGGCGCTCGAGCTCGTGGGCTTGAGCGCGCGCGCGAAGCACAAGCCGGAGCAGCTATCGGGCGGTCAACAGCAGCGCGTGGCCGTCGCCCGCGCCGTAGTGGGCAGCCCGAAGCTGATCCTCGCCGACGAGCCCACGGGCAACCTCGACACGAAGAACGGCGAGGAAGTCATGAACATGCTGAACCAGCTGAACACGCAGGGCACGACGATCATGATGGTCACGCACTCGCCGAGCCACGCGGCGCGAGCGCACCGGATCGTGAATCTGCTCGACGGCAAGGTGGTTGCCGCGAATCAAGTCGCGATCTAGCGCTCGGCGCTCCGCTCGCGTCCCGCGAGCAAGGGGCTCGGGCTCACCGTGTCGAGCCATCATCCGCGGAGCGCGAGGCGGGTTTCTTCCGCCGCAGCGCGACGAACTGCGAGAACTCCCACGGCCGAACCGCGAGGACGGCGCCGCAGCTGCTGCGCTCCGCGAGCGGCAGCGACGCGTCGCGACGCGCGAGCTCGTCGAATTCGCGCGCGACGCGATCGATCGACGGTTGCAGCTGCGCGAGCGACGCGGGCGACAGGAGGCCGCCGACGAACGTGAGCTTCTCGCCGGCGCCGTCGAACCGCGAGTCGAGGAAGTCGCGTTGCACCTCCTTGTCGAGCAGACGCCGCACTGGCCCGTCCGCGCGCCACGCAAAGTTGCGCGCGGTGCGCAGCTTCACGCGGTTCAGCGGCAATAGCTCGATGATCTTTGCGCGGTGTAGCCGGATCAGCAGCCGCTCGAGCTCGGGCTCGTCGATGTCGTAGGCGGCGACGATTTCGCGCGTCGGCCAGCCGTTGATCAAGAGATAAGTGAGCAGCAGCAGCTTCGTGTCGCTCATCAGCGCGGCTTCCTGCTCCGCCGTGAGCTGCGTGAGGTATTCCCGGCGCTCGCTGATGAGCTCGAACAGATCAGCGATCTCGAGTCCGAGCGCGTTGCAGATCTGCTCGAAGCGCTTGAGCGTGAACGTCTCCCGCGCGAACAGCCGCTTGACGCTCGATTCGCTGAGATCTAGCCGCTTTGCGACTTCTGCATACGTGAGCCCGTGCGCTTTCAGGTAGCGTTTGAGCTCGCTCACGAGGAGGCTGACTTGGGCCATGACTCACCTCTGCCGCGCGATTGGCCGGTCGTTATGACAGGCCCATTGTACTGAAGTATCGGATTACGATACCGGCAAACCACTGTTCCGCAGCTCGATCACGGATTCGTAGCGCAATTGGGTACTTCTGGCAGACTCGCGTCCATGAAAAACGACCCTCGGCCAACGCTGTTTCGGCTCGCCCGCACGAGTGCCGCGGTGTTGCTCGCGACGTTCACCGTTGCAGCGGACACGACCACGTCGCGCTGGGAGTGCGGCGCTGTCACCGACGCTACGTCGAGCGAGCGCGGCCGCGTGCTGATCATGCCGGGCGTCGGCAACACGCGATTCCACCTCGCGGGATTCGTCGAACGTGTCGAGCAGCAGTTGCCGAATTTCGACGTCGAAGTGCGGACGTGGGGCACGCCCTTCCACATGATCGAGAATCTCCGGGCTGAGGAGCGCAACTCTTCGACCGCCGCGGAAATCGCGGCCGAGCTTGCCGCATGGCGGCGCACGCACGCGGAGGAGAAACTCTACGTCGTCGGTTACTCGGGCGGCGGCGGCATGGTAACGCTCGTCACGGCGGCCCTGCCGGATGACGTCAGTATCGACCGATTGATACTCGTCGCGCCGGCCATCTCGCCCGACTACCCGCTCGCCGAGCGTGTGCTGCCGCATGTGAACGAGCTCGTCGCGAATTTCGCGAGCGCGCTCGATTTGCAGGTGGGCTGGGGTACGCGCGCTTTCGGCACGATCGACCGCAAGAACACCATGAGCGCCGGCGCCGTCGGCTTCGACCTCGCCGATCCGAAATTGCTGCAATACGTGTGGTCGTCGGACGACATCGCGTTCGGCCACTTCGGCAATCACATGTCGTATCTGAATCGCCGCTGGCAAAACGCGAAGCTCATGCCGGCGCTCGATCCCGGTTTGTCGTTGGAGCAGGTGCGCGCGCGTTGGGCGCAGACCTGCAAGGGGACGTGACATGAACATGTTGGTGTTTGCTTTGCTGGCGGGTGCGATCGGCCTCGCGATCTCGGGCGGCGAGCTCAGCGGAGCGCTCGGCGGCGCGTTCGCAGGCCTGATCGCGGGCTGGGTGAGCGGGCTCGGCACTCGCATCGAACGACTCGAGCGGCAGGTCGCTACGCTGTCGCACGCGTTGAAGGGGGCGCCGACGTCGGCGGACGCGCCCGCCAAAGCGGCGCCCGACGGCGCGGCTGCGAGAGCATCCGCCGCGCCGGACCGTGCCGAAGCGCCCGGGACCCCGGCCGCTGCGACGCGTGCCGATTGGGCCGCGCCGCGCCCGACTACGACCGCCGTGCAACCCGCCGCGGCCGCGCCCGACAGCGAACGTGCGGCGTCCGCGGCAGCGAGCACACCGCACCGGCCGATAGCGCCCGCGCCGGCGAGATCAGCCGCGCAAGGGGCCGCGCAAGGGGCCGCGCAAACCGCGGCGCGTGCGCGCGCTACGCGTCGCGTCGAGCTCGAGCCTTCGCTGCTCGACGACGGAGTCACCTTTGTGAAACGCTGGTTCACGACCGGGAACGTGCCCGTGAAAGTCGGCGTCGTGCTGTCGGTATTCGGCGTCGCCTTCCTCGTGAAGGAAGGCATCGATCGCCAATGGCTCGTGTTGCCGCTCGAGCTGCGCTTGATGTTTGTCGCGTTGTTCGGCGTCGCGCTTCTCGTGCTCGGCTGGCGGCTGCGCCACAAGAACCGTACGTACGCGCTCAGCGTGCAAGGCGGCGGCATCGCCGTGCTGTATCTCACGATCTACGCCTCGTTCGAGCTGTTTCATCTGCTGCCGTCGGCCGCCGCGTTCGCGTTGCTGCTCGTCGTGACGGTCGCCGCCGGGGCGCTCGCGGTGCTGCAGGACTCGCGCTCGCTCGCCGTGCTCGGCATCGTCGGCGGCTTCATGGCGCCCGTGCTCGTCTCGAACGACTCCGGCAATCACGTCGCGCTGTTCGGCTACTACGCGATCCTCAACGTCGCGATCGTCGGCATCGCGTGGTTCAAGGCGTGGCGCGAGCTCAACGTGCTGGGCTTCATTTTCACATTCGGTATCGCCAGCCTCTGGGGCTCCCAGTCATACACGCCCGAGCACTTCGCGAGCACGGAGCCGTTTCTGATCCTGTTCGTGCTCATGTATATCGCGATTCCCGTGCTGTTCGCGAGCCGCGAGGCGCCCGCGCTGCGCGGCTTCGTCGACGGCACGCTTACGTTCGGCACGCCGATCGTGGGCTTCGCTCTGCAGAGCCAGCTCGTGGGAGATACGGAGTATGGGCTCGCGATCAGCGCGATCGCGCTCGCCGCACTGTACGTCGGAATCGCGACGTTCCTGCTGCGACGCGGCGCGGCCGAGCTGCGCGTAATGGTCGAGGCGCAATTCGCGCTCAGTGTCGCGTTCCTCACCGTCGCGATCCCGCTCGCGCTCGATGCCCGCTGGACTTCCGCGGCCTGGGCGCTGCAAGGCGCCGCAATGATATGGCTCGGATTCCGTCAGCAACGCAGGCTCGCGCTCGCGGCCGGCATCGTGCTGCAGTTGATGTCGGGCGCCGCGTACGTCGAACAAGCGGCCGTACCGGCCGAATGGGCAGTGCTGAACGGCCGGTACCTCGGGGCCTTCCTGCTCGCGCTCGCGGGTTGGTTCTCGGGCCGTTTGTTCGAGGCGCCGGACGCTGCGGGCGGCCGACTCTCCGCCGCGCGCGACCGCGGACGCACGCTCGCGTTCCCGCTCCTGTCGATCGCGTTCCTGATTTGGGCGAGCGCGTGGTGGATCTTCGCCGGTGTCGCCGAGATCGACCGATTCGTGTCGAGTCGTTTCGAGCTTTCGGCCTACCTAGTGTTCTTCGGCGCAACTACGCTGCTCGCGATGACTGCGGCTGTGCGCGCTTCGTGGCCGCGGCTCAATGCGCTCGGGCTCGTGCTCTGGCCCGCCGCGATCTTTCTCGCCGTGCTCGCGGTGTTCGAGGTGTCCCATCCCGCGGAACGCTTCGGCTGGTTCGCTTGGCCGGCGGCGTTCGGAGCGATGCTCGTGTTCCTGCGCGCGCGCGAGGAGCGCTACTCGCTCTTGCGTCCAGTGCTGCACGCGACGTCGTACTGGCTCGCCGGCGCGCTGCTCGTCTGGGAAGCCCACTGGCAGATGGACCGCGTCGCGGACGGCATCTGGCCCGTGGCCCTGGCGCTCGCGGCCGGGACCGCGTACGTGCTCGCGACACTGCGGTTGCGCGAACGGATCGCGTGGCCGCTAGCCGCGCACGCCGAGACCTATGTGAAGCTCTGCGCGGGTGGTGCGCTCGCAGCCCTGATGCTCGCGACCATTTTCGGCAACGCGCTGTCGCCGGGCGATTCCGCGCCGCTGCCGTACGTGCCGCTGCTGAACCCGCTGGAGCTCGTGAGCGTGTTCGTCTGCATCGTGCTGCTGCGCTGGCTAGCGATCCTGCAAACCACTGCGCCCGGCATCGGCCTCGAGGTGCGGCACCGCGCGATCGTGGCCGGGCTGTTCGGCTGGTACCTGCTCACGATGGCGGTCGCGCGTGCGGTGCATCATTACGCCGCCGTGCCTTTCGATCTCGACAGCCTCGCCGCGTCCAAAGTGCTGCAGACGTCGTTGTCGATCGTCTGGGGGGCGACGGCGCTCGCGGCCATGGTGATCGGCGCGCGCGGCAGGCGCCGCGTAGTTTGGCTCACGGGCGCCGGGCTCATGGGCGTCGTGGTAGTGAAGCTCTTCCTCGTGGAGCTCGGCGACAGCGGCTCGGTGACGCGCATCGTCTCGTTCCTCGGCGTCGGCCTGCTGTTGCTCGTCGTGGGCTACTTCGCGCCGGTGCCGCCGCGCGCGGAGCTCGACAAGCGCGCGGCTTGATGGGAGGTTACCGATGAAGGTCCGATCTAATCGATCCTTGTGCCGCGGTTTGCCGCTCGGTGCCGTCGCTTTGCTTGCCGGCGCCGTCCACGCGGCGCCGCTCAAGCCCGAGCAGTTCGAGGTCGGCTGGGCGATCGAAGCGCCGGGCGATCAAAAGATCTTCGATCTGCCGCTGACGCCGGAGGTCTACCGGCACGCCGCGAGCGTCCGCGAGCTCGCGGTTCTCGACGCCGCGGGCAACCCGATGCCGTTCTATCGCGTGAGTCCTCCGCCCGCGTCCGCGACGGAGCAGCGCGCGCCGCTCGCACCGTCGCCGCTGTACTCGAACGAAGCGCAGGAAGCGGTCGCCCAGCTCAGCGTCGCGACCGCGAATCGGCAAACGAGCGTCGTGGTGACGGGCGGCGCGGACGATTCTGCGAAGGAGATCGTCGCGTTCGCCGTCGACGCTCGCGCCGTAGAGACGCGCCCGATCGCGCTCGAGCTCGATTGGCGCGCCCAGCCCGAGCCGTTCCTGCTCGACGTGCGGATAGAGCAGAGCAAGACGCTTACGGACTGGCAAGTGGTCGGCCGCGCGTCGGTCGCGCAGCTGCGGATCGGCGGCGCCGACGTGCTGCACAACCGCGTGCCTGTGAATGCGTCTGCGGGCGGATACTTCCGCGTCACTTGGGCGAAAACGCTTCCCGATTGGTATCTCGAGCGGGTGACGCTCGTGAGCTCGGCGGTCGTTCGTGCGATGCCTGCAGCCGCAACGTCGGCGGCGCTCGCGGAAGTGCCGAAACAGGCCGATCCGCCCGTGGAGAACGCGCTCTATTTCGACGCGGGCGGCACGCTACCCGTGAGCTCCGTGACGCTCGAGTTCACCGGCGACAACGGCTGGGCACGCGGCAGCATCGCGACAGCGAGCTCGCTCGAAGGTCCATGGGAGACAGTCGCGCATTCACCGCTGTTCTACGAGATCGACTACCAGGGCGAGCGGTTCGCAAGCGAGCCCCTCGAGGTCGGGCGGCGAGAGGCTCGCTATTGGCGTCTCACGACCGCGGAGCCGCTCGCGCGCGAGCGCGTCGCGCTGCGCCTCGCATATCCGTTGGAGGAGTTGCGCGTGTCGGCCGCCGGCACGGCACCGTACATGCTGGCAGCGGGCACTCTCGCGGAAGATGCCGGACCCGACGCGACGTTCGCCGCCGTCTGGCGCGCGCTGCCGGGCGCTAGTGCGCCCCCACGAGCCGCACTAGGCGCGCTCCGTGAGCTTGGCGGCGCGGACGCGTTGCGCGCACCCTACGTATTCCCGTGGCGCGTCACGCTGCTCTGGATCGTGCTCGGCGGCGGCGTGCTGGCCGTGGCGTGGATGGCCGTGCGGCTCGCGCGCGAGCTCGGCGAACGGCCGTCCTAATGCGCGAAGAAAAAAGCCGAGGCGAGCGCGAGCGCAATCCAGACGATCGTGCCGACGATCACGGCATTGCGGATTCCGGCGACTGGATCGCCACCTATCGCGCGGATCGTCATTTGCAAGATCCGTTGCGTGGTGTGCTCGTAGCCAATCGGATCGACGTCTTCGACGTGCCGCACACCTTCGGCATGCCGCGACGTAGCTGTCGGGTCCCAACGCTTCGCATGTCCCATGGTCGCCCCCGGATACGAAGGTCAGCCTCGACGTTAACTTACATTCCTCCCGGCTCGCATGACCCATATCACGAGATCGCGCTCTGACCGGAATCTGTCAAATCGGCTACGCTCGTGCTATGCGGCAAGTTCGCGCCGAGTGCGCGTGGAACGCGGTTAAACTCGCGCGCGACGTTTAGCGAACCGCAGTCCTGAAGGAACGCAGTGGCGAAGAAGGTGCGCCGTTTTTCCATCGTCGGATTTCTAGCGCGCTGGATTGTCGGCGCGCTGCTCGTCTGGCTCATCGTGAGCGTGGGGCTCGTCGTCGCGTTACGTTTCGTCGCGCCGCCGATCACTGCGATGATGCTCGAGCAACCCATCCCGCTCCGCGATATCCTTCATTCGTGGCGCGACCGCGGGGACATCTCGGCGAACGTCGCGCGCGCCGTGATCGCGTCCGAGGATCAACGCTTCTTCGAGCATCACGGTATCGATTTCAAATCGCTCGACGCGGCGATCGATGACTACCGCGCCGGCGACGATCTCCGCGGTGCGTCCACGATCACGCAGCAGGTCGCGAAGAATCTGTTCCTGTGGCCCGGGCGCAGTCTCGCCCGCAAGGCGTTGGAGGCGTACTTCGCGCTGCTGCTCGAGACGTTTTGGTCGAAGCAGCGAATTCTCGAGGTCTACCTCAACATCGCTGAGCTCGGGTCCGGGGTATTCGGTGTCGAGGCCGCCGCGCAGCGTTTTTTCGGCACTCACGCGGACGCACTCAGCGTGCCGCAGGCGGCCTTGCTCGCGGCTGTGCTTCCCAATCCGCGTGAGCTGCATGCGGACCGACCGAGCGCCTACGTGCGGGGTCGCCAGGCGTGGGTGCTCAGCCAGATGGCGCTACTCGAGAGCCGCGGGCATTACCGCGGACTGGACTGGTGAGCGCGCTTTCCGGCCGTCCCCTCAGCGTCGGATTTCCGCCGATCGCCGGCGCCTCTCCGCGAATTCTCGTTCTCGGAAGCTTACCAGGACGAAAATCGCTGGAAATGAGGCAATATTACGCCCAGCCGCAGAACGCGTTCTGGCGGATCATGGACGTGCTGTTCGGCGCCGGGCCGGCGCTGGCATACGAGGATCGGATCGAGCGGCTCGTCGCGTCCCGGGTTGCGGTTTGGGATGTCCTCGCGGCGGGAGAACGCAACGGCAGCCTCGATTCCGCGATCGTCACAACGAGCATGGTGATCAACGATTTCGGCGGTTTCTTCGAACGCCACGGAGACGTCGGTTTGATCTGCTTCAACGGAGCCAAAGCCGCCGAGCTTTATCGGCGGCAAGTTCTACCGGTCCTTCCGGCGCGGGTCGCGGCGATCGAGCGGCGCTTGTTGCCGTCGACGAGCCCGGCGAACGCGTCCGTGAGCTTCGCAAGGAAGCTCGAGCGCTGGTCTGCCGCGCTCGGGGCGCGCTGATCTCATCGTCGATGGTTGCGCGCCACACGGTTCGCGTCTACCGAGACGCCGCCGAATTCCTCGCCGACGCGGGGTTGTGGTTGCTGGAGAAAGCCGACCACAACGATCAGATCATCGCGGTCGCGCAGCTGCTCACGACCACCGATCATCCGTTCCGCGATCCGATCTATCTCGCGTCCGTCAGGAGCGGCGAGGGGATCGTCGGCTGCGCGCTCGCTGCCGCTCCCGACGGCCTCGAAATCACGGCGATGCCGGACGAAATTGTGCCGTCCGTAGTCGCAAGCATCGCGGAGGTGCGGCCCGATCTTTCGTCCGTCTCCGGGCCGCGGGACTCCGCGCTCCACTTCGCGCGCTCGTGGGTCGAGCGATGCGGCGGCGCGTGGCAGCTGCGGCACAACTGGATGCTATTTCGGCTCGACGAGATCGTCACGCCGCGTCCCGCGTCGGGAGACCTCCGCCTTGCACAGGAGGGAGATTGGCCTTGGCTCAGCCGCTGTGCCCCCGGCTACGCGCGAGAGACCAATACGCCGTTCGACGTCGCGGCCTTCTTTCGGCGTCGCTTGCGGCGTCGCGAGCTGTATGTTTGGGAGCACGACGGCCCGAAAAGCGTCGTGGCCGCGTCAGGCAGGACCGCGAACAGCGTACGGATATCCGCGGTCTACACGCCGCCCGAGGCCCGCGGGCGCGGCTACGCGAGCAATGCGGTCGCGGCCGTAAGTCGCATCGCGCTCGATGCGGGCGCGGAGTACTGCATGCTGGTGGCCGAGCGCGAGCCCGCGCAGCCCGCGCGAATCTACCGCGCGCTCGGGTTCAATCCGATTCGCGATCACCTGGTGCTCGATCTCCTGCGCTGAGCGGGGCCGCTCGGGTCCCAGCGTGGTGCAGGCCGCGCGGCCGTTGCGCGTTCGCAGTGCAATACCGGGCCCCGTCTTCCGTCCACGAATGACGCGAAACCCAGGCGCCACGGCGTTCGCGGCCGATTTCGAACGAGTGGCATGGTTCCTGCAAAACGCCGCCATCGGTCCCCGGGCCATTCAACGAGGGATTCGCGAAATGCGCCAGAACTCGGTAAGAGGGCTGCGAACGTTTTGTGTTGCTGCACGTTGCCTCAGCTTCAAAGCCGCGGCTGCGGAGCTGTGTGTCACGCCGTCTGCGGTAAGTCATCAGATCAAGGGCCTCGAGCAACAGCTGCAGGCGCGGCTGTTCGAGCGCCGCACGCGCGAGATCGCGCTCACGGAGCTCGGCTCCACCTTGTTCGCGCAAGTCGCGCCGCTGCTGTCGGAGCTCGACAACGTGACTGCGCGGTTCATGCAGCGCAACGGGCAGCGCCGCGTGCTGCGCATTTCATTGCTGCCGTTTTTCGCGAGCGAGATGTTCATTCCGCGTTTGAGTGCGTTTGCCGATCAGAATCGCGCGATCGACATTCGTGTCGAGACGACCGAAGCGGGTGCTCTGCATCAGTCGGCCAGCGACGCCTCGATACTGCTGCTGCAGAGTAGGCCAACCGAAACCAGCACGATCGCGCATCCGCTATTCCCGCTGCGACTCGCGCCGGCGTGCTCGCCGCAGCTCGTACGCGACCTGAAGCTCAACGATCCGCGCGCGTTGCTCGGCACGACGCTGATCGTGCACAAGGGCCGGCCGCACGCGTGGCAGGATTGGTTCGCGAGCATGTCGATCGGGCTCGATCGCGCGCCGAAAGTGATTCATCTCGACAGCATGTTCGCCGTCGCGCGCGCCGCTGAGCGGGGTCTCGGCGTCGCGCTGGTTCCGATTCCGCTTTCGGGCACCTGGTTCAACTCCGGCGCTCTGGTGCGGCCGTGCATCGGCGAGCTCGAGACGACGGATCGCTACTACTTCGTTTATCGCGCGGAGGCCGAGAAGAATCCCGACGTGTGTGCGCTGCGCGATTGGGTGATCGCGACGTTCGCGCAAGATCAGGATGAACAGATGTCAGCCGTTGCCTAAGAACATATCGTTTGTTGTGCGCGTTCCGGGAAGATAGTTTGTCAGCAAGGATAGGACGAGAGCCAAGGATGGCTCACGACGCAGGAAGCGTGCCCCGTTTGGTGATGAACGTTGCAAAGGCACAGCAGTTTTCGCTACTCCCCCCAGCGGCTGCTTCAACACATTGCCTCTGCAACGTTGCTCGGCCCGGCCTCTCTCGAGGCCGGGTCTTTTAACTAGAAGCTCTTCAGGCGTGCGTCGTCGCGACGCGCGGACGAGGCCGCGATATGCGCGGCGGAGTCAGCCCGCGATGCGGGGCACCGCGGCCGGCAGCGCCCTTTCCGGCGCACGCGCGTGCACGAGTGCCGGGATCTCGATCGTGACGATCAGTCCGGGCGCGTTGTCGCCGAGCGCGAGGCGGCCGTGGTGTTGCATGGTCACGGCCTTCACGAGCGCGAGCCCCAAGCCGTTGCCGGGCTGCGAGCGCGCCTGATCGAGACGCGTGAACCGCTGCAGCACGCGCTCGCGATCCGCGTCCGGCACGCCGGGTCCGGAATCCGCGACGTGGATCCGGGCCGTATCGTCGGTGCGCTCGAGCGTTACTGTGACTTTGCCGCCGGGCGGCGTGTACTTCACGGCGTTGTCGAGCAGGTTCGTGAGCGCCTGCGCGAGCAGCTCGCGGTCGCCGAACACCTCCACCGCGGCGCGCACGTCGCAGACGAGTGCGATCCGTCGATCGTCCGCAGCGGCCTGATAGAGCTCGCAGACGTCGCGCACGATGCGCTCGAGATCCACGCCGGCGAACGCGCTGCGATGCGCGCCCGATTCGACGCGCGCGATGCGCAGAAGTGCGTTGAACGTGTCGAGCACGTGCTCGACCTGCTCCACGCACTCCGCGATGTCCTCACGGCGCGGATGCGCGGCGGTCGCGACGGTCTCGAGACGATTGCGCAGCCGCGTGAGCGGGCCGCGCAGGTCGTGCGCCACGCTGTCGCCGACGTGCCTCATGCCCGCTAGCAGGCTCTCGATCTGGTCCAGCATCGCGTTGATGTTCGCGGCGAGCTCGTCGTGCTCGTCGCGCGTGCCTTTGATCGGTGCCCGCTGGCTCAGATCTCCGGCGATGATCCTGCGGGTGGTCCGGTTGAGCTCCGAAAGCCGCCGCCGCGCGCTCAGGGCCATCAGCACGCCGCCGAGGAGCGCCAAACCCATCGTGAGTGTGAGGCCGTAGATGGACGCGCGTTTGAAGACTTGCCGGATCCGCACGAGCTCGCGGATGTCGCGGCCCACGAGCAAATTGAGCCCGGGTCCAATGCGCACGAGCGCGGCGCGCACCGGTGTCTCGGTGCCGTTCGCCTCGGGCTTCACGAAGTCGATCCACTGATCCGTCAGGCCGGTCAGCTCGCGCGGCCAGTAGCCTACGTTGCCCGCGAGCGGGCGGCCGAACGTGTCCGCGAGCAGATACACGGACCGGCTCTCGTCGTCGCGCCGCACGCGCTCCGCGATGATGTCCGCGAGGCCCTGTAGATTGCGGCGCTCGTATTGCTCGAACAGCCCGTCGATCTCGACTTGAATCGTCTCGTTCGTCTGGCGCTCGAGATAGCCGAGAGTCGACCAATAGATGAATCCGAACAGTGCGACGACGGATACGCCGAACAGCGCCATGTACACCAGCGTGAGCTGGAGCACGCTGGTCCGCAGGAGTGTCGGCAGTCGCATCAAGTAGGCGCCCGGGCCCTCAGCCGTCTAGCCGGTACCCTACACCGCGCACCGTATGGAGCAAAGGCCGGTCGAAGCCGCGGTCGATCTTCGAGCGCAGGCGGCTGATGTGCACGTCGATGACGTTCGTCTGCGGATCGAAGTGGTAGTCCCACACGCCCTCGAGCAGCATCGTGCGCGTGACGACCTGGCCCGCGTGACGCAGCAGAAACTCGAGCAGCTGGAATTCGCGCGGCTGCAGATCGATTGGCTCGCCGTTGCGCCGCACTTCGCGCCGCAAGAGATCCATCTCGAGATCCGCGGCGCGCAGCACGGTGGACGCGGCCTCCGTGCCGCTCTTCGCGCGCCGCTCGAGCGCCTCGAGCCGGGCGAGCAGCTCGCTGAACGCGAACGGCTTCACGAGGTAATCGTCCCCGCCGGCCTTCAGGCCTTTGACGCGATCGTCGACCTCGCCGAGGGCGCTCAAGATCAGAACGGGTGTGGAGTTCTCCGACGCGCGCAGTGTGCGGATCAGTGTGAGCCCGTCGACGCCGGGCAGCATGCGGTCGACGACGAGCGCGTCGTAGGTCTCGGTGGTTGCGAGGAACAGGCCGTCCTTGCCGTTGTCGGCATGATCGACGTTGCAGCCCGCCTGCACGAGTCCGTTGCGGATGAAAGAGGCGACGTCCTTGTCGTCCTCGATGACCAAAATTCGCACGAGTGAATCACTTCCCTTGTTGCGTAGGCGGCTCGAGAGCCGCTCCGAGTCGCGGCCCGCGAGCCGCGACCCGGAGTCAGAGTCACGAGCCCCGCTCCAAGTTCCGGGCTTCTTCCCGCGACATCTTGAAGATGCTCGCGATAGGGTACCGGAAGCCGCGGACTTGCACCGAGTCGAACTTCGCGTAGACCCGGCTGCCGACCGAGGTGAGGCCGATGTGCTCGACCCACTTCAAGTCGTAGCTCGGGAACGAAAGCTCCACGAGATACGGCTGGAAAGGATTCGTCCAGACGATCACCGTGTCGTCGTCGACTGCGTGCCAGCTCCACGGGCGCGTCAACATGGGGATGCTGTCGACCGCTTCGTACGCGGGCCCGGGATCGGCTTCGGCGGCGCGACCGTCGCCGGAGGCGTTCGCGGAACGCGCATTCGCGGTCGAGATCGACCCCAGTGTGCCGAGCGCCAGACTCGCAGCAGCTGCCAATCCAACCAGTTTCTTGATCGAATGTCTCATCGTCGTCTCCTGATTCGCTGAACCTCTCACGTGGCGTTCAGCGTAGATCTAGGCTAGTGGCGTTGAGCTGAACCCAGCATTAACAAGAGGCGAGCTCCACAATCACAGAAGCGGGGCGCCGCATTACAAATCCGTAGGGAACTCGTGAGTCATCGGTAAGGGCCAGCGGCGTAGCTTCTGCACCATCGATCAACAACGCTCCAGAGGAGATACGCGATGACAATCAACTGGGCACCACGCTCAGCGCGCTCCGGATGGCTCGCAGGAGCCGTCGCCGGAGCCGCTCTCGTGGCTACCGTGGCATTCGTCGATTTTGCGCCCGCTGCTCACTCGGCTCCGCCTCCCGCGGCCGTCGCGAGCACGGGTTCGTTCGCGGACGTGGTCGAGGCCGTGAGCCCCGCCGTCGTGAACATCATGGTCACTCAAGTGGCCGAAGCGCAGCCGACGCTTGGCTTACAGCGTTTCGGTGCGCCGCAAGGCCGCGGTCGAAGCGATCAGCAAGAGCAGCTCGAGGAATTCTTCGGCCGCTTCTTCGACGCGCCGCAGCAGCAGATGCCCCAGCGCAAGGTCGAGGGCCAGGGCTCGGGCTTCATCGTCGACGCGAGCGGCTACATCGTCACCAACAATCACGTCGTGGATCACGCAACCAAGATCGTCGTGACGACGCATGACGGCCGCAAGCTCGACGCGACTCTCGTGGGTCACGACCCAAAGACGGACCTCGCGGTGATCAAGGTGAGCGCGACCGGGCTCCCGCACGTGGCATTCGGCAACTCCGACGCGTCGCGCGTCGGCGACTGGGTGCTCGCGATCGGCAATCCGTTCGGTCTCGGCGGCACGGCGACGGCGGGCATCATCTCCGCACGCGGTCGCGACATTCAGTCGGGCCCGTACGACGACTACCTGCAGATCGACGCGCCGATCAATTTCGGCAACTCGGGCGGCCCGGTGTTCAACGTCGCGGGCGAAGTGGTCGGCGTGAATACGGCGATCTTCTCGCCGAACGGCGGCAACATCGGCATAGGCTTTGCGATACCCGCGAACCAGGCGAAGAGCGTGATCGCGCAGCTGCGTGAGAACGGCAGCGTCGAACGCGGTTGGCTCGGCGTACAGATCCAAGATCTCGACGAAGAGCTCGCTGCGTCGCTCGGCCTCGAGCACCAGAAGGGCGCTCTCGTTGCAGATGTGGTCGCCGACGGTCCGGCGCAGCATGGCGGTGTGCTCGCGGGCGACGTGATCACGAAGTTCAACAATCACGAGATCGACGCAGCGCGTACGTTGAGCCGAGTCGTAGCCGATGCGAACCCGAGCCAGTCGGCGAACATCACGGTGTGGCGCGACGGCAAGAGCCGTGAGCTCAAGGTAAAGCTCGGCGAGGCGGCGAAGGGCGATCAAGTCGCGGCGGCCTCCGGCACCCCCGACGGCGACGGCACCGACGCGCTCGGCCTCACGCTGCGCGGTTTGACGGACGAGGACAAGGCGCAGCTCGGAATTCCGAGCGCGGTCACCGGGGCGCTCGTGGTCGCAGTGGAGCCGGACAGTGCGGCGGCCGACAAGGGGCTGCAACCCGGCGACGTGATCACGAAGGTCAATCAGAAGGACGTGGGCACGGTGGCCGCAGCGGTCACCGCGCTGAACGAGGCGAAGGCGGACAAGTCGCGTGCGCTGCTCCTGGTGCGCCGCGGCGACGCGCAACGCTTCGTCGCCCTGAGCTTTTCATGATAGGCGGCTTTACTGAGTAGGGCCGTTCGGCGCGCTCCCCCCAAAAAAACGCGCCGAACGGCTTGAGGGTCCCGGTCTCATTCCACCCCCCAGAGGCCGGGGCCCTTCTTTATAATGGCGGTCACTAAAACGACGTGACCCATCGCTGCGGGCCCGCGCTCGGCAGGGCAGAGTCGCGCAGCGTCGAGGTCGCTTCCGCCGCCATGATGAGATTCCTCAAGGACCCGCTGGTCCACTTTCTCTTGATTGGCGCCGCGCTGTTCGCGATCTCCGCGTGGCGCGGCGAGGCAATCCGCACGGGCCGCGAAAAGATCATCGTCACGGCCGAGCAGGTCGCTCAAATACGCGACGCGGCGAGTCTGCTGCAGGGAGGCCGCGCGCTCAGCGATGCCGAGGTCGCGGCGCTCGTCGAGCCCACGATTCGCGACGAAGTGCTGTACCGCGAGGCGCTCGCGCTCGGCCTCGACGCGAACGACGACGAGGTGCGGCGCCGGCTCATCGAGAAGATGAGCTACCTCACGCAGGACCTTGCGGACCCCGCGCCGAGCTCGGAAGCCGAGCTTCGCAAGTTTTACGACGACCTGCCGGCGCGCTTCGAGGTTCCGGAGCTCGTGACGTTCGATCAGGTGTTCTTCAGCCCGGGTTCGCGCGGCGACGCAGTGCGAGCGGACGCCGAGGCCGCGCTCGCGCAGCTCGACGCAGGTCGTGCGCCCGCGGAGGTCGGCGATCGCACGCCGCTACGCGAGAGCTACGAAAGCGCGCCGCGCGAGCAAGTGAGCGTTCTGTTCGGCGACGAGCTCGCCGAGGCGGTGTTCACGCAGCCCCCTGGGGCTTGGACCGGGCCGTTCGAGTCGGACTTCGGACTGCACGACGTACGCCTGCGCGCCCGCACCGAGCGGCGGTTACCGCCGTTCGACGAGATCCGCGAGCAGGTCGCGACGGAGTTCGCCGCGGAGCACCGGCGCGTGCGCAACGCAGCGGAGTACGAGCGCATGCGCGCGCGCTACGACGTCGTCGTAGAGATGCCCCCGGCGACGGACCCCGCTGGCGCCGCCATCGGCGACGAAGCCTCGCCCTCGAGCACCGGCTCTGCGGCCGAGTCCGGTCCCGCGCAATGAGGCTCGCGCGTGCGCTCGCCGTTGCCGCAGCCGCGGCGCTCGCGGCGCCCGTGCTCGCGCATCGCCTGAGCCCGGCATTTTTCGGCCTCACCGAGACCGGGCCGGACGTCTACGACGTGCAGTGGAAGGTGTCGATCTCGGGCGGCCTCGCGGCCGCGCTCGAGCCGAAGGTGCCGGACGGTTGCTCGCTCACGGAGGACGTCCGCACCTACGTCGTCAACGACGACGTCCGGTTCCAACATACGACGATGTCGTGCCCCGGGGGCGTCGGCGGCCGCGTGTTCGTGATGGATGGGCTGCCGCAAACGCAAACGGACGTGCTGCTGCGCGTCGACTATCTCGACGGCACGTCGTCGAACGAGCGCCTCACGCCGGCCTCGCCAAGCGTCGTGATCCCGGAGCGGCCGAGCTCGCTCGAGGTGATCCGCACCTACACCGTGCTCGGTGTCGAGCACATCCTGCTCGGCGTCGACCACCTGCTGTTCGTGCTTGCGCTGCTCCTGCTCGTGCGCGGCGTCGGCCGGCTGATCGCGACGGTGACGGCGTTCACCGCCGCGCACAGCATCACGCTCGGCGCGGCGACACTCGGGTTCGTGCACGTGCCGTCGGCGCCGGTGGAAGCGGTGATCGCATTGAGCATCCTGTTCCTCGCATCGGAGCTCGCGCGCCGCAAGCTCGCGCCGCCGAATGCCGCGCAAGCCGAGAGCGATGCGGATTTGACGGCGCGCTTTCCCTGGATCGTCGCGTTTTCGTTCGGACTGTTGCACGGCTTCGGATTCGCGGGCGCGCTGAGCGAAGTCGGCATGCCCGCGCAGGCGGTGCCGCTCGCGCTCTTGTTCTTCAACGTCGGCGTCGAGATTGGCCAGCTCACGTTCATCGCGGCGGTGTTCACGATCGGCTGGCTCATTCGCAGCGCCGCCATGCGGGCACCGGACTGGTGGCCGCGCGCGGCGGCGTACGGTATCGGCTCGGTCGCGGCATTTTGGGTCGTCGAGCGCACGCTCGCGATCTTTTGAGTCCGTCAACCGCAAGCTCGCCATGCAATGGGCTGCTAAAGTCGAAGGCATGACGCAAAAATTGTTGACGTCGGTAGTCGGCAGCTACCCGCAGCCCGATTGGCTCGTCGACCGCGCCTTGCTCACGAAGATGATGGCGCCGCGCGTGCGTGTGCGGGAGGTCTGGCGTATTCCACCCGAGCGGCTCGAGGAAGCGCAGGACGACGCGACGATCGTCGCGATCGCCGAGCAGGAGCGCGCCGGCATCGACATCATCACCGACGGCGAGATCCGCCGCGAAAGCTACTCGAACAAGTTCGCGAACGCGCTCGACGGCATCGACCGCGAGCGGCTCGGCGAGATCGTGGGCCGAACGGGCGACAAGGTGGCCGTGCCGATCGTGTCGGGCGCGATCCGGCGGCGCGAGCCCGTCGAGGTGCGCGACGTCGAGTTCTTGCGCGCGCACACGGACAAGACGATCAAGATCACGCTGCCGGGCCCGTTCACGATGACGCAGCAGGTCGTGGACGAGCACTACAAGAACGAGGAGAGCCTCGCGTTGGCGTATGCCGAGGCCGTTAACGAGGAAATTCACGATCTCTTCGCGGCTGGTGCGGACATCGTCCAGCTCGACGAGCCTTGGCTCCAGGCGCGCGCGGAGAACGCGCGCCGCTATGGTGTGAAGGCGATCGACCGCGCGCTCGCGGGCGTGAAAGGCACTACCGCGCTGCACTTGTGCTTCGGCTACGCGGCTCTCGTGAAGGACAAGCCGTCGAGCGGCTACTCCTTTCTCTCCGAGCTAGCAGACTCGGCAGTGAATCAGATCTCGATCGAGGCGGCGCAGCCGAACCTGGATCTCTCCGTCCTCGCGGCTCTGCGCGGCAAGACCGTGCTCGTTGGCGTGCTCGATCTCAACGATCGCACCGTCGAGACGCCGGAGCGAGTTGCCGAGCGCATTCGCGCGGCGCTCGAGATCGTGCCGCCGGAGCGGCTGATCGTGACGCCCGACTGCGGCATGAAGTATCTGCCGCGCGCCGTGGCGTTCGGCAAGCTCGAGGCGTTGGCGGCGGCTGCGCGGGTCGTGCGCGCGGAGCTCTGACGATGGCCGAGAAGCGCAAGCGCACACGCGGCGGCAGTACGCGCCACTCACGCAGCGCGGCGGCGCGGTGGGCACTCGCGGTCCACGGCGGTGCGGGCACCGTGCCGAAGGCCGGCCTCGATGCCGCGGACGAAGCCGCCGTTCGCGCCGCGTTGACGGCCGCCCTGCAAGCCGGCGCGCGGGCGCTCGCGGCGGGCGCCGCTAGCCTCGACGTGGTCGAGCAAGCCGTCTGCGCGCTCGAGGACTCCCCTCTGTTCAACGCCGGCAAAGGCGCCGTGTTCAACGCGCGCGGCGAGCACGAGCTCGAAGCCTCGATCATGGACGGCCGTACACTCGACGCCGGCGCCGTCGCGAATTTGCGCGGCATCAAGAATCCCGTGACGCTCGCGCGTTGGGTGATGGAACGCACGCCGCACGTGTATCTCGCCGGCGCCGGCGCGATTGCGTTCGCGCAGTCCGAGGGCATGGAGCTGATCGCGCCCGACTACTTCTGGACGGAGCAGAGCTGGAGCGCGCTCAAGCGCGAGCGGCTGCGCGCGGGCCGCGAGCGCCGATCGCTCGAGCACGGCACCGTCGGCGCCGTCGCGCTCGATTCGCACGGCAACCTCGCGGCTGCGACCTCCACGGGCGGAATCACGAACAAGCTCGCCGGCCGCGTCGGCGATTCGTCCGTCATCGGAGCGGGCACCTACGCGAGCAACGAATCGTGCGCCGTGTCGTGCACGGGACAGGGCGAGTACTTTTTGCGCGCCGCCGCTGCGCGCGACATTTGCGCGCTCGTCGAATACGGTAAGCGCAGCGCGCGCGCCGCCGCCGATACGGTGATCCGCGAAAGGATCGGGCGGCTCGGCGGCCATGGCGGGGCGATTGTCGTGGACCGCGATGGCAACGTGATCAGCGTTTGCAACACGGCCGTCATGTATTTCGGCAAGGTCACTCACGACACTCTCGCCGCGACGGCGATCTACGCGAACGAGCACGAGTGACGGTCGCGCGGCTTGGCGCGGGCCGCATGAGGGGCAATAAGTAAACGAGCCGCCGCGGGGCCTACGGGGCCGCGCGCCGGATCGCGCGACCGAAATTTTCCGCCCGACCCGTCTTACCCCTAGAGTTACAGGCGCCATGCGCCGGACGGCGGTGGGCGCATGAAGTTTCGACTCGCACTGACGCGTTGCTCAGGATGACGCGGCGTCAGCTCAGCCACGCAGTGCTGCCCGGGCTCGCGTTCGTCGCGATCGCGGCATTGTTCGCGATGACCGATCTCGACCGGACGCTCGCACACGCGTGGGCGTTCGACGCGACGCTCGGCGTCTTCCGCGCGCGCGGAGCCTGGTGGTCGACGAATCTCGTGCATGACGGTGGTAGGCACCTGGTGTGGGCGATTTGGCTCGCGACCATCGGGACCTATGTGGCGAGCTTCGTCATCGACGATTGGCGCGCGTATCGCCGCCCGGCTTTGTTCACGTTTGTCGCTATTGCTCTCGCCACGCTCGCCGTCAACGTTCTGAAGGCGTTGTCCAACGTCGATTGTCCCTGGGATCTGATCGATTTCGGCGGGGCGCTGCCATACGTTCCGTTTTTCGCCGACAGGCCCAACGCGTTGCCGTCCGCCGCATGCTTTCCGGGCTCGCATTCGTCGTCGGGGTTCGCACTGGTCGCGTTCTACTTCGCCTTGCAAGAACGCTGGCCGCGCGCGGCGCGGGTTGCACTGTTGTCGGCACTCGCCGTCGGAGCGGTCTTCGCCTTCGCGCAAGAAGCCCGCGGCGCGCATTTTCTGTCCCACGACCTGTGGAGCGCCTTCATCGTCTGGTTCGTGGAGCTTGGGCTCTACTCGCGCAGCTTCGGCGGACAGCTGTGGCCGCAAGCTCGGCCATCGCCCTCCCTGTCCTACGCGCGTCTAGGGTCTGCACGCGCCGTACGCGCCGACGCGCGCATCACACGCGTCGAAGGACGCGTCGCGCGCGCGCACCGGGTTGTGTAGAGTAGCCCGCGGGTCGAAAGCGCGGGGGGCGCGACGACGTGCAAAACAACCATCCTTCGGCGGCGATCCTCGCCGCGCTGTTCCTGCCGCTCGTTATCACCGCGTGCTCGCGCGAGCCTGATTCCGCGGGTGCAACGGGTAGCGCCGCGAGCGCGCCAGACGCAACGGCGGCCCCGGCTGCGGGCGCGAGCGTCGAATGGCGTGAGTACGGCGGCAACATCGCGGCCCAGCGCTATTCGCCGCTCGCACAAATCGACCGCGACAACGTAGGCCGGCTCGAGATCGCGTGGACGTTCCAAACAGGCAACTTCGGCCCGCGCCCCGAGATGCGCAACGAGGCGACGCCGCTGATGATCGACGGCGTGCTGTACACAACGGCGGGAATTACGCGGAACGTGGTCGCGATCGACCCGAAAACAGGCGAAACGCTTTGGACCTGGCGCCCGAACGACGGCGAGCAGCGCTTCGCCGCGGCGCCTCGCAAGACCTCGGGCCGCGGCCTTTCGTACTGGAAGGATGGGGCCGGAAACGGACGCCTGATCGTGGTGACGCCGGGGTTCTATCTCGTCTCTCTCGATCCCGGCACGGGCCGGCAGACGCCGGGCTTCGGCGAGAACGGCGTCGTCGACCTCATGGTCGGCGTGCGCGGCGAGGTGACGGACAAGACGAGCATCGGCAACAGCTCTCCTGCGCTCGTGATCGGCGACGTGATCGTCGTCGGACCCGCGCACGAGGTGGGGATGCGCCCCCCGGCGAAGACGAATCTCAAAGGCGACGTCCGCGGCTACGACGTGCGCACGCGGCAAGCTGCTATGGACGTTTCACACGATCCCTGCGGCGGGGGAGCCCGGGTACGAAACTTGGCTGAACGGCTCGGCAGATCGCGGGAGCAACGCAGGCGTTTGGGGGCGGATCTCGGGCGACGCGGAGCTCGGCCTCATCTATCTGCCCGTCGAGGCGCCGTTGGCCGACACTTACGGCGGCGAGCGTCCAGGCGCCAATCTCTACGGCAACAGCGTCGTGTGCCTCGACGCGAAGACGGGCGAGAAGGTCTGGCACTACCAGCTGATCCATCACGACATCTGGGACTGGGACAACCCGACCGCGCCGATCCTCATGGACATCGTCGTCGACGGAAAGCCCGTGAAGGCCGTCGCGCAGATCACGAAGCAGGGCTGGGTCTACACGTTCGATCGAACCAACGGCACGCCGGTGTGGCCAATCGAGGAGCGGGCGGTGAAGGCCGGCGACGTGCCGGGCGAATGGTACTCGCCGACGCAGCCGTTCCCGACGAAGCCCGCCCGCGTTCGACCGGCAGGGCGTGACCGAAGACGACCTGATCGACTTCACGCCCGCGCTGCGCGCGGAGGCGCTCGAAGGGATGAAGGGCTTCCGGATGGGGCCGATCTTCACGCCGCCGTCGCTCGCGGCCGCCGACGGACGGGACGCACGGCACGCTCGTGCTGCCGAGCTTCACGGGCGGCGCGAACTGGGAGGGCGGTTCGTTCGATCCCGAGACGAACGTGCTGTACGTCGGCTCGTACACGCAGCCGAGCGTCGCGGCGCTGCAGCCCGAGCCGAACTTCTCGAACATGCCCCTACATCGCGGGCGGCGGCGCGGCGCTGCCGTTCCTCGACGGGCTGCCGCTGATCAAGCCGCCGTGGGGGCGCATCACGGCGATCGACATGAACAAGGGCGAGCACCTGTTCCAGATCCCGAACGGCCCGACGCCGAAGGAAATCGCAGAGCACCCGAAGCTCAAGGGGCTCGACATCCCGCCGACGGGCCGCGCGACGCGCCCGGTCGTGCTCGCGACGAAGACGCTGCTGTTCTCGGCCGAGGGTTGGGGCGGCACGCCCGCGCTGCGCGCGCACGACAAGGCGACGGGCGAAGTGCTCGCGGACATCACGCTGCCGGGCGCGGTCGGTGGTTTGCCGATGACCTACATGATCGACGGCAAGCAGTACGTCGTGCTTCCGGTCGCGGGCGAGCGCGGCGCGCAGCTCGTCGCGCTGTCGCTGCCGAACTAGCGAGGTTCGCGCGCTTCGCAAGCGCCGCACTTCTGTCCGTCTGCCTCACACCGGCAGCACACGCTCAGCAGCCGGCCGACGCGCTCGATCCCGCGGCGGATCGGGAACGCGTCGCTTTTCTGACTGCCAACGGCGTGCGCGCCGCGACGAATCGAGCAGTCGTTTGGGTCCCGCGTGACACGTTGTCGCGCGACGAAGCGCAAGCGCTCGCCGAACGGCTGGCAGGCGGCGTCGAAGCGATCGACGAGTTCCTCCATGCCCCGCGGCCTTGGCAGAGGCCGCCCGGTGCCATCGAATACTACTTCCATCCGGCCATGTTCATTTCGCACGCGAACGCCGTCGAAAGCCGAGTGTTCATCTCGTTCCCGCGGATCGCCGACGGCACCGCCGCGTTTCTTCACGAAACGACGCATGCCCTGCTGTTCCCGTCACCGAGCTTTCTCGCTACCTACGAAGGCGAGGAAGAGGAGATCGCGTGGCTCGTGGAAGGGCTCCCGACCTACGTCGCGAAGGCAGTGGCCGAGCAGACCGGATTTGCGGAAGGCAATCCGTTTCCGATCGGCTCGATCGACGAGATCGACTGCGACTTGCGCGCGAGCCTCGCGACGCCGGTGGGTGCCGAGATCGCGCCGTTCATCGGCGCGCTCGGAACGCCGGCTGGCTTGAACTCGAGGGAGCGGCGCTCCGAAGTGGCTCCCGCGTTCTACGCGTGCGGAGCCTCGTTCAGCAAATTCCTGGCCGGGTGTCATCGGCATCGAAGGTCTCGTCGACCTCATGGTGGAGCCCGTCGTGCATCCGGGTATCGAGAAGCGCGCGGGCAAGAGCATGGATGGGCTGCGCGCTGAATGGCGCGAACGCATCGATGCTCCGCGCTGAGCGACGAAGGACGCTTTGACGCTGCGGAGCGAACGATCGCTCGACGCAAAAAGAAAACGGCGCGATGCCGATCGCATCGCGCCGTCTCGTTCCTCGGACCGAGCTCGAGCTATTCCCTAGCAGCCGCGGGTCCCGCGCCGAGCGGCGGGATCGAGCGCAGGTACGCGACGATCGCGTCGAGATCGCTCTCCTGCGCTTTCGCGTACAGCCCGTACGGCATGAATGGCAACAGCTTGCGGCCGTTGCGGCTCACGCCCGTCGTGATCGCGTTCTTGATCTCCTCGTCCGTCCAGCGGCCGAGGCCCGCGTCCTGGTGCGGCGTGATGTTCGCCGACACCGCGGCCCAGTCGTAGATGAACGGCTTGGTGTAGACGTTGCCGCCGTGGCCGAGCTGATTCATGTCGATCACGCCCATCACGTAAGTCGTGTGGCAGTCCATGCAGTGACCGAGCGGTCCCGCGAGATACTCGCCGTATTTCACGACGTCCGTCTTCGGCACGTCGGGCACGGTCGTGACCATCGGGCCGTAGCCGTTCAACGGAATCTGGTACGTGCTCTCCGGAACGACGTTGCGGACGGGCTTCACCGTTCTCAAGATAGGCGACGATCGCGCGCACGTCGGTGTCCGACATGCGCTTGTACCAGCCGAACGACATCGGCGGACCGTAGAACGTTCCGTCGCGCTTCTGACCGTTGCGGATCGCGTTCACGATCTGGTCGTCGGTCCACGAGCCGATGCCCGTCTCCATGTCCGGCGTGATGTTGCGCGCGTACGCTTTGAAGACCGGCTCTTCGATGACGAACGCGCCCGCGAAGACCATGTTCGGATCGAGCGAGCCGTCGGCGAGATGCGGCGTGTGGCAGTTGCCGCAGCCCGCGATCGTCTCGACGAGGTACTTGCCGTGAGTGAGCGGGTCGGCGCCGTCCGCTATCCGCTCGACCTGAGGCCGCGGCGGTTGCGTGGACGCGGCCGGCGGCGGCGTTGCCGGTGCGGCCGGCGGCGTGGCGGCCGGCGCTGGCGGCTCGGCGCGATCGCAGCCGGCCACTCCGAAGATCGTCAACATCGCCGCGAGCGCGAGGCTCGAACGATAACCCCCTGTCCCGATAGTCACGTCTTTTTCTCCCCGTTGTTGGCGTAGAAGCCGCACAGCATACGGAAAAACGCGCCGCGATCGAAGCGCCCTCGAGGCGCGGGAAGAGAGACGCGGTCCGGCGGGAGCTCGGGCTCGCCGCCGGACCGTGCAGACGCGCTGCTGCGGGGGCGCTACCCGCCGGCTGCTAGAACCCCCAGTCGAACGCGAGGCTCAGCGTTTGGGGTTTCCCGATCATCCACTGATCCGGCTGATAGGTCGCGGTGGCATATTTCTCGTCGAAGATATTGTCCACCTTCACCACGATGCCGATGGCGTCGCTCACGTTCCAACGGGCAGAAGCGTCGACGACGGTATACGACGGAATCGTCGTGGGCAGACCGACGAGGCGCTCGCCCACGTAACGGGCGTCGGCAATGATGCGGAGGGCGTCGCCGATACTCCAAGCAAGACCGAGGTTGTACGTGTTCTCGGGCGTATTGGTCGGCGTCTCGCCGGTATCGGTTTCGGCGTTGAGCACGGCGACGTTGCCGTACACCTGGAATGCCTGCGACGCCGCGTACGTAAATCCGACCTCGACGCCTTGCGATGTCTGTTCGTCGATGAGAATGACGTCCTCCGGATCGGCCGAGTTTGGATCGTCGATCGTGAGGTTGTTCATCGTGATATCGAAGAGCGCGACGTTGAACTGCAGGCCCGTCCCTTCGACTTGGTGCTTGATTCCGACTTCGATCTGCTCGCTCTCGATCATGTCCGCCTGACGCAAGGTGCTGTCGATGTTGACGACGGTCCCGTTCGGGTGGCTCGCGCCGGTGCCGTATTGCGCATAGAGCGCGGTTTCATCCGACAAGTCGAACACCACACCGAGGCGGCCCGTGACAGCGTCCACCTGCTGATCGAAAACGGAGCGCGCGACGCGAGTGTAGGTCGTGTCGTAGTCGTCGTAGCGCAGCGCGGCGACGATCGCGAATTGGTCGGTCGGGTTGAATTGGGCCTCGCCGAATACCGCATACTGGCTCAGGTCGGAGTAGGCGTTGAGCACGTCCGGCGCGGGCCCCGCGATTCCGGCGAAAGTGCCTGGCTGAAAATTGTTCGGGTTGACGGTGTCGAACTCGTCGAAAGTGATGCCCGTGGGATTGTGGGCGCCACCGAAGTTGTTCGGAAACTTGGCCGAGATGTCGTTCGCCTCGACGCCCACGGAGGCGCGGATCCCGCCGCCGGAGGGTGCGAACAACAGGTTCGCCCGGACGCCCGTCTGATCGATGTTATGGCCCAGCTCCAGGGGCTCCCAGCGCTCGAGCGTATTCGCGTCGAGGAGGAAATAGACCTCGGCATTTCGCCAATAGCGATCGGTCGTCAGGTCAAACACCTGCGCCTGGAGGCTCACCGTGTCGGAAATGCGCCAGTCGGCCTCGAGTCGAAACGAGTCGTCCTCGTAGTTCAAGTCGGCGTCGCCGACGTTGAAATTCGATCCCTCGAAGGCATCGATGAAGCCGCCGTCGAAAGTACCGGCCACGGTCTCGTCGCCGTAAGACTCGTTCCGCTGCGCGACCGGCACGCCGAAATATCTCATCGGGGACTGCTCGCCCATGTCGTAGCGCGCCGACAGCGCGAGGTCATCGCTCACGTCCCAGCGCAGTGCGGCCGAGAACATTTCTGCCTCGCTGTCGCCGTTGAACACCCAGTTGTCGGATTGACTGTTGGCGTAGTCGACGCGGTAAGAGACGGTGTCGCTGAGCGGGCCGGTGAAGTCTAGCCCCAAGAAAGTCGTGTCGTTCTCGCCCATGAGCACCCGCAGCTCGCCGCTGCGTTCCCGCTCGGGCTTCCTGGGAATGATATTGATCGCCCCGCCGATACCGCCTTCGCCGTAGAGGACCGATGACGGCCCTTTCAACACCTCGATCCGCTCCACGCCCCAGGTGTCGAACGGAAACGTGGTCGTTTCCGAGGCCGTGTAGTAGTTCGTTCCGTCGTACAGCTTCGTGACCGCGCCCTGGCCTCTAAAGCCGCGCGCGGCGATGCTCGAGTTGCCGTTGCCGGGATTCGCTTCGTTCGTGAAGCCGGCGCTGCGCGTCACGGCTTCGAGCACGCTCGTGTCGATGCGCGCGCGAATCGCATTGCCGTCGATCACGTCGACCGTCGCGGGGGTCTGGAGCACCGTCAGACCCAACCGGCTCGCGGTTACGTTGTCGCGTCCTCCCTGCGTCCCATAGACCAAGATCTCCTCGACCCCGCCGGAGCTCGTGCCGGCGACCTGCGCGAGCGCGGTGGGTACGTTCGCCGAGCAAATCGCCCCTATGGCGACAGCCAAAATTCCGTTCTTGTGTTGCACGTTGATCTCCGCCGCGGTTACGCGGTTGTTCTCTGCCATTGGAAACTGTTGTCGCCATGCACCGCGATCCTCGGGAGCGCGGTGCGCGCGCGGAGCGCGGTTACCGCAGAAAGAGCCATCCGGGCGATTTTTTTCATGGGATCTTCGGCGCTGTTCTTCGTGTATCAAAAAGCCCGCGATGCCAGACGCGGCGCGGGAAGGGCGCGAAGACTACTGTTTCCCTAGAAAAAACGCGCAGTTAACTACGGTTTATTAACGGTTAAAGATGGGCTAACGTGGCGTCCTTGAGACGAGGGCCAGGACGGCCCGCAACGACCCCCGCGAACATGCAAGAAGAACTAGAGCTCATCCGCGAACAAGCACAGAAGATCGAGCGCAGCGGCGCGCTTGGTCGATCGCGCTCATACGCACGCCTGCTCGAGTTCTTGGTCGAGTGCTCGATGAAGGGACGGACACCGAAAGAGCTCGAGATCGCGATGGAGGTGTTCGGCAAGGGTGCCGACTTCGATCCGAGCCAAGATTCGATGGTTCGCGTCTACGCGCACAACTTGCGCCAGAAGCTCGATCATTACTATGCGACCGACGGCGCCGAGGAGCCGCATCTGTTGACCCTCGCGCGCGGCGAATATCGCGTTTCGCTCGCCAAGTCGGGCCCCGCGGTGGAGCCGGCCGAGCCTGTCGCGCCGCCCGTGTCGCCGCCCGCCATTCCCGCGCCCGCGGTCGTCGAACGCGGAGCTTCGCGCGGCGTCCTCGGCTTCGCGGCCATCGTGCTATTGGCGCTAGGTGTCGCTGTCGGCGTCGGCGTCGATACGGCGCGCCGGCCCGCACCCACAGCTGCGCAAACCGCTGCCGCATCGCCGATCTGGGCGAGCCTGCTCGACGACGACATGCCGGTCCTCGTCGTGGTCGGGGACTACTACATCTTCGGCGAGTTGGATACCCACGGCGACGTCGAGCGGCTGGTTCGCGATTTCACGGTCAACTCGAGCAAGGAGCTCGACGACATGGTCATGTACGACGCCGAGCTGCTCGGGAAGTACATGGATCTCGATCTAACGTATCTGCCGCGCGGCAGCGCATTCGCACTGCTCGACGTGCTCAGGGTGCTCTACACCGCGAGCAAGCCCGTGCGAGTCGTGACGATGTCGGAGCTCAACGTGGCGGACTTGAAGACGAACCACGTCGTCTACCTCGGATACATCAGCGCGCTCGACAAGCTCGAGGACTTCGTGTTCGCATCATCGGCGCTCACGATCGGCGTCACCTATGACGAGCTGCGCAACATCGAGACTGGCGAGATGTACACGAGCGAGGCCGGCATGCCGGAAATCCATCGCAACTATCGGGACTACGGCTTCATCTCGACGTTTCCGGGTCCCGGCGGCAACCAGTTCGTGATCATCGCGGGAACGCGCGACGCCGGAATGATGCAGGCCGCTCACGCGCTCGCGGACCCGATGTTCATCAAGAGCTTGGAAAACGCGCGGCCCGATGCGCACGGCCCGCAGCCGCCCGCGTTCGAGATGCTCTATGAGGTCACGGGTTACGCGCGCACGAACCTCGACGCGATGCTCGTGCACACGGCGAAGCTCAACTACCAGCAGATCTGGGGCGGCAACTTCTTGCACGCCGAGGTTACGGAGTAGGGCGCTCCGGCCCGCGAGCTCACGCTCGCTCCGGCCCACGCGCCTGCGGGAGCGCCACCTCCGCGAGCATGCAGCGCACGCTGCCGCCGCCGTAGCTCTCGATCGTACCGACGTCCGCCACGACCAATTCGCCGTACGCTTCGAGCGTGCGCCGCTGGGCCGAGCTCAACGCGCCGAACGCCGTCCGCGACAGTGCGATCACGCTGCCGCCTCCGCCCCGCAGCTCGAGCAGGTTGCCGGCGAATGCGGCGAGCTGCTCGAAGCTCAGCTCGACGATTTCCCTGCCGCTCGCCTCGAGCCGCGCCAGCACGCGCCGCCGTTCGGCGCCGAGCGCGCGCACGCAGAGCGCCGCGAAACGCGTGCCGATCGAGAGCAGCACGTTGGTGTGGTACACGGCGCGTCCGTGCGCGTCCGCGGCGTCGAATGCGAGAGTGTCGTAGCCGAGCTCGCGTCCGAACGCGGCGAGCGATTCAGGGCGCGTGCGTGGCGAAAGGGCGGCATAGGCCACGCGGTTCGTCCGATCCAGCACGACGCTGCCGGTACCTTCTAGGAACCCGCCGCCGGCTTCGAGCGTCGTGAGATCGAGCACGCGCGAGATCAGGTAGCCATGCTCCGCGCGCAGGGCGTCGAGCACGTCGACGCGCCGCTCGCGCCGGCGGCTCGGGGCCTGCATCGGGTACAGCACCGCCGTGCCGTCGGCGTGCAAGCTGAGCCAGTTGTTCGGGAACACTTCGTCCGGCAAGGCTTCGTCGGTCCTGCCCGCGAAAGCGTGCACTCGCACGCCGGCCGCCGCGAGCGCCACAGCGAGCGCATCGAACTCGCGTGCCGCGCGAGCCGCGACGTCCGCTCCGCCGCCGGCGGTGCGTTGGAAATGATTCGAGCCCGCGGTCTCGGGGTTGGCCCCGAAGTGAGCCGGACGGATCATCAGGACAGCGCGCGAGCACTGCGGTTCGGGCGGCATCGCGTCTTCGGTCATCGCCTCAGCGTAGGTCGGCGGCGCGGAATAGTCGATCGCGCCGGCCACTCGGCACCCCGGCGATCAGGCCGCGTCCCGGGTTTGCGGCGTCAGCGGCACTGCGGGGCGTCCGCATGCGCACCGCCCCGCTCGAGCGTGTCGACCGTGTCGCGGATCGAGGCGTAGAGCTCGTCGCTTGGTGTGACGGCTGCGAGCGCCGCGCGCGCTTCATCGAGCGCCTGCGTGTAGCAACCCTGCGCGGCGAGCACGTTCGCAAGGTTGTTGCGCGCGGCCGCGTGCTGCGGATCTTGCGCGAGCAGCCGCCGATACAGCACCGCCGCGCCGGCGAGGTCCCCTGCGCCGAGCTCGTGGCCCGCGGCTGCGAAGAGCACGAGCTCGTCGTCGGGCCACGACGCCAGTGCGAGCGAGAACGCGTCGGCGGCGCGAGCCGCGGGCAGCAGCGGCTCCGTGCCCGCGAGCGCGTGCACGTAGAGCGACGCAGTCGCCGAGGCGGGTAGCTCGCCGGGCGCGATCGGGACGAACGCCCAGAAGTTGCCGCGCTGCCAGCTCTTGAGGAAGCGCGCGGTGCGCTCGAGCCGGCGCTGCTGCGTGCCCGAACGCAGGATCACGCGATCGGCATCGCGATCGAAGCCGACGACCACCGCGTAGTGCCATACCGGTACGCGCGGCAGACCTAAGTTTTGCAGCACGAGCACCGGCCGCCCTGCGGCGAGCTCGGTGAACAACGCGTTCGGATCCGCCGCGAGCACGTACGGGATGAGGCCGTGCCTGCGCGTCGCGCCGAGCAGCTCGGCTTGCAGGCTGCCGCGTAGTCCCTCGACGTAGACCTGGCTCACGAGACCGTCGGCATCGACCTGCACGCCCGCATTCGCGAGCACGGTGGCCAGCGCCGCGGGGCCGCATTGATATTCGGTCTGCGGGAAGAACGGCACGTTCGCGAGCTCGACGGGTGCTGCGGCGGGCGGCGCGACCAGCGTCGGTGCCGCTGCGCAACCCGCGAGCGCGAGCGTCGCGGCCAATATGGTGATTCGCGCGAGCGGGACCCGGCTAGATCTTCTTGAAGATATCAATGACGCCGACGAGCTCGAGGATCAGCAGCACGAGGAATACGACGCCGACGACGGCGAGGATGGAGCCGCCGGCGGGCAAGTTGTCGAGATCGTTCGCGAGCGACTGGAGCTCTTCGTCCGTCAACGCGGCGACGCGTTCCTGCGCGGCCGCGGGGTCGACTCCGTAGTGCTCGAGCTGGCCGCGAACTTCCTCGCGTGCGAGCACCGCGTCGATGCGCGCGATCGCGGCCTCGCGATCGACGGCGCTGAGATACTGCTGGGTTCCGATCACGCCGCCGTGCGCGGCGCTTTGTATCGACCCGGAGAAAACGGCGGCGCACACGAGCAGCACGAGCGAGCAAGTCGTCCTGGTTTGCATCGGGACATCCTATCCTTGGCGAATCAACTGATTACTTTAGCGCGTCAATCCTCGGCCCACCAGGTCACGAACTCTTTGAAATCGATGAGGCCGTCGTCGTTCGTGTCGATGTCGCCGAAACCCGTGCGGATCTCGCTTTCGGACATGCCGGCTTCGAGCTCGTCGAGCATTTCCGCGAACTCGTCGAGCTGGATCATGCCGTCGCTGTCGCGATCGTTGTAGTCGAACGCCTCACGAAGCTCGTCGAGCTCCTCTTCGCTGGGTTTCACTGTTGCCACTGTCGATCTCTCCTGGAACCGAGTTGTCGTCGATGATGAGCGTACGCTGCGCAAACCGAGCTTCGCCCCGCGGAACGCTTCCTATTACTCATTGTCGCCGCTTTTCGCAGCGCCCGCTCGCTCGCGGTTGGCGGGAGTCGCGTTGTCTTCGCCTCCGCCGGGATGCGCGCCCGCATCGTGCGCATCGGCGTCGTCTGTTTCCGGCTGCGGCACGCGGCCGATGAAATCGTATATGAGACCGAGCATTGCATTGAAGCCCGTGACGCGCATAACGAGCGCTTGCGCCGACATCTCGCGGCGCGGCTTGCGGAAATCGCGGATTTTCCGCGCGAGCAACGTCGCGACGATCGCGCGCGTTAGCCCGGACAACGCGAATAGATAGAGCAGGTTGCTCACTGCGATCGAGCCGCCGAACAGCACCGCGCGCGGCGGCAGCACGACCGCGAGCGCCGCTCCGAGCATCGCGCCTGCGAACACCCCCGCAGCCGTGCCCACGTTGTGAAACGCGACATACGCCGCGCGCCGTGTCCGCGGGACGAGCTCGTAGAGCAAGTTGCCGCAGCTCAGCGTGAAGCCGGACCAGCTGAGCCCGGACGTCGCCTGACACACGAGCAGCCACCAGAAATCGTCGGACAGCAGCCAGAGGAGCGGTACGATCGGCAACGAGATGCTCGTCACGATCAGCACGAGCCGATTGCCGTAGACGTCCGCGATCCGCCCCCAGGTGCTGAGCATCAAGTACTGCACGATCACGCTCATGCCCGACAACGCCGTGAACTCGAGATAGCTCAGGTGTAGGTCGCGCAGCATGTAGACGGTGAAGAACGGCGCCGAGATGCCGACGGCCGCGTTCATCAGGGCGAAGTACGTCGAGAACCCGATTGCTCCCGTGGACTTGAGACTGCGCCACCAGTGCTCGATGTGCATGTCGGGCACCGGGTCGTGCACGGCGGGCTCGAACAGGAAGGTGAGGTGATACGCGGAGACGAGGCGCGCAACGAACGCAACGAGGAAGATTGCCACGAACCCGATATACGTCGCGCCCGACTTATCGAGCTCGTGCAGCACCAAGCCGCAAACCACGAGCGCGACGAACGTCGTGATCGTCGTGAGCTGGGTTCGGTAGCCGAAGTAGCGCCCGCGCCGCCGTTCCGAGACGAGGTCGCGCATGATGCTCGTCCATTGCGGCGTCGCGAGGTTGTTCGCGCTGAAATAGAGCGAGAGCAGGATCAGCAGCGCCGTCGCGGCGTGGCCGCCGAACAGCACGGGCACGAGCAGGATCGGCAGCCACAGGAGTCCTTGCAGCACGCATCCCGCCACCACGACGCGCTTGCGCCCCACGTAGCCGCCGAGCCAAGCGGAGAAGATCTGCGCCAACGACCCGAGTAGCGGCGGCAGCGTCGTGAGCAGCGCGACCTGCGGCCCTGAGGCTCGCAGGAACAGCGCGAACGCGGAGAAGTACGTCTCGCCCGCGCCGACTTGCACCGAGAACGCCATGCCATCGCGCACGGAGTGGCGCAGCGCGCGGTCGACTAGGGGGTCTTTCGAGAACTGTCCCGCGGCCATGAATGCTTAGCGAAACACCGCTGTGGACGAACGCTCAGCGCGTGCCCGCCGCGCGGAGCAGGCGCTCCGCCTGTTGAGTCACGGCGCGGTCGTCCGCCGCGAGCGACAACGCCTTGCGCGCGAGCGTTTCTGCCTGCTTCGTGTCGCCTGTCGCGAGCGCGATCTCGCCGAGCTCGAGCCACGCCGCGGGATTGTTCGCGTCGATCCGCAACGCGCGCTCCGTCGTCGCGGTGGCCTGACCGTAGTTGCCCGCCGCGCGCTCCGCGCGACTCTGCTGCAAGAGCTCCTGAGTCGCGTTCGAGGTGTCGCTGCGCGGCCGCGACGGCGCGCTCGGCGTCGCGCTCTTGCGGCGCCGAGCCCGGCTGGACTGGCGCCTCCGACGGTGCGCCTCCCGAGGGGCTGCAGCACGCTGCAGCCCGCGAGCGTCGCGAGAGCCGCGCAGAGCAACGCTCTGCGTTGCCGATCACGGCGGGCGCGCTCATTCAGGACTGTCGTGCAGCCAACGGCGGATGCGTGCTCCGAGCGTGCCGGCGGCGCTGCCGGCGCAGCCGAACCCGCGGCCGTGGTGCGCGTGCTCCGGTAGAGGCAGCTGCACGGCGTCGGTGCAACGGGCGCCACTCGGCTCGCCCGTGAGGTAGTCGATCCAAGCGCTCTCGAGTGACTCGGGCTGCGGGGCGCTGTAGGAATCCGCTTCTAGCGCGCCCATCACGCCGGCCCAGATCCGCGCCGCGCCGCTCGAGCCCGTGAGCCCGATCGGCCGATTGTCGTCGGCGCCGAGCCACGTGACGATCAAGTGATCGTTCGTGAAGCCCGCGAACCAACTGTCGCGCAGGTCGTCCGACGTGCCGGTCTTGCCCAGCGACCGTGAGATCGGCCGGCAGCTGGCGCCGCACGGTCTTGCCTGTGCCGCGCTCCATCACTTGCACGAGCGCTTGATTGAGCGCAAACACCGCGGCGGGATCGGCGGCCTGCTCGATCTCGATCGCGTAGCGCTGCAGCACCGCGCCGTCGTCGCCGATCACGCTGCGCACGGCGCGCAGCGGCACGCGGAAGCCGCCGTTTGCGAGCGTGTTGTAGACCTGCGCGACCTCGATCGGTGTGAGCGCGAGCGCACCGAGCAGCATCGACGGGTAGAGCGGCGGCTTCTGCTCGAGACCGAGCTGCTCGAGCACACGGCTGATCGGCTCGAGCCCGACGTCGAGGCCGACGCGCACGGTCGCCATGTTGAGCGACTCGGCGAGCGCGCGCACCAGCGGCACTGGGCCGTTTGCGTCGTTGTCGAAGTTGCTCGGCGTCCACGTGGTGCCGTTCTCGAGCTTCACCTCTATCGGAGAGTCGTCAACGATCGTCGAGAGGTCGTAGCGGCCCGACTCGAGCGCCGCGAGATACACGGCGGGCTTGATCAGCGAGCCGATCGGGCGGCGCGCGTCGAGCGCGCGGTTGAAGCCCTCGAAATCCGTTCGCCGTCCGCCGACGAGCGCATTGACCTCGCCCGTATGCGGGCTGGTGACGATCACGGCGCCGTCGAACTCGACCGGCCGTTTGCCGAGCGCCGCGATGCCGTTCGTCAAGCGCGCGCTCCGCTGCGGCCTGCACCGCCGGGTCGAGCGTCGTGAGCACCACGAGGCCCGTGCGCTCGAGGTCGTCTCTCGGGTAGTCCGCCGCGAGCTGGCGGCGCACGAGCCCGAGGAACGCCGACTGCGTCGCGCTGCGCCGCGTGCTCGATAGCAAGTCGAGCTTCTGCTCTTTCGCGGCCGCGGCGTCCTCGGCGGACACGAGACCCGCCTCCGCCATCTCTTGCAGCACGAGGTTGCGGCGCTCGAGCGCGCGATCCTCGTGGCGGCGCGGATCGTAGTACGTGGGGCCGCGCACGACCGCAACGAGCAGCGCGAGCTCGTGCAGATCGAGCTCGACGAGCGGCTTGCCGAAGTAGAACTGGCTCGCGAGCCCGAAGCCGTGCACCGCGCGCGCGCCGTCCTGACCGAGATAGATCTCATTGACATAGGCCGCCATGAGGTCGCCTTTGTCGTAGCGCAGCTCGAGCGAGATCGCCATGAACGCCTCGCGCAGCTTGCGTGTCCAGCTGCGCTCGTTGCTCAGGAAGTAGCTGCGCACGAGCTGTTGCGTGAGCGTGCTCGCGCCTTGGCGGATCTCGCCGGCCGAGAGATTCACGAGCGACGCTCGCACCACCGCGAGCACGTCGATGCCGTGATGTTGGTCGAAGCGCCGGTCCTCGACGGCCTTCAGAGCCGCCGGCAAGAGCGGCGGAATATCGGCGGGTGCGACGATCAAGCGGTCCTCGCCGTGCGCCGGAAACAGGCTGCCGATCAGCAGCGGATCGAGGCGCGCCATCGCCCACCTCGCCGCCGCGCGCGTCGCGCAGCGCGCCGATGCGGCCGTTCGCGAACGACAACGATACGAGCCGCGCAGGCTCCGTGTCGCCCGCGAAGTCGAAGCCGCGAGTCGCGATCTCCATGCGGCCGAGGCCGACGCGATAGGAGCCCGGACCGGGCAGCCGCGGGTCCTCGCGGTAACCGAGGCGCTTGAGCTCGCCGACGAGATCCTCGGCCGACAACGCGCGGCCCGCGTATAGCTCGAGCGGCGCCGCGAACACCTGCGCCGGCAAGTCCCAGCGCCGTCCTTCGAACTCGTTGCCGACCTTCCACGCGAGAAACCCCGCGTACAGGAGCACGCCCGCCGTCGCGAGCGCCGTCCCGCGCCACGCGATGCGGTGCAGCGCGCCGCCGCGCCGCGAAGTGCCTGATCTCTTCCTTGAACCTGCCATCGTCGTGCCGCCGATCACCTTGCATCACTTGGCTGCGCACATCAAGCCGCGCGCGCGACGCAGGCTCAATACAGCAGGAAGGCGGCGAGCGCGCTGCGGTACTCCGGCGACGAAGCGATCGAATCGTGATTCGTCCCGGCGAATAGCCGAACCTCGACTTGCCCCGGAGCGAACGCGGTTACGAGCCGCTCGCTGTGTGCGCGCGGAATCACGCGATCGCGCTCCGCGAGCAGCATCAGCACGGGAGCGCGCACCTTGCTCGCCTTGCCGAACGAGTCGAACACGTCCTTGAGCAGCCACGACACCGGCACGATGGCGAAATGTCGCTGCGCGACGCGGACGATGCTGTCGTACGGCGTCACGAGCACGAGCTTTGCTCACGTCGCGCACCGACGCGAGATGCACCGCGACGCCGCTGCCCAAGCTGCGGCCGATCACCGCGACGCGCGGGTGCTTGCTCCGAACCTCGTCGAACAAGACCTCGGCGTCCGCGAGCAGAGCGGCTTCCGACGGCGCGCCGGTGCTGCCGCCGTAGCCGCGATAGTTCATGAGATACACGTCGGTGTTCGGGAACGCGGCCGCGAACGCGTCGATGTTCCAGGCGACGTCCTCCGAGTTCCCGCCGAAGTAGAGGATCGCGCGCTCGCCCGAGCTCGACAGGTGCCACACCTTGAGCACCGCGCCGGCCGTTTCGACCCGCAGCGCCTCCGCGTACGCGGATCGAGACTTCGGGTGTCGGGTAGTAGAGCAGCGAGCGCTGCGACGCGTACAACGTGCCGCAGAGCGCGGCGTAGATGAGAAGTGCTATCGCGATGACCACGACGCCGACTTGCTTCATCGCGGCGGCGGTGTGGCCGAGGTCACGCTCACCGGCCGAAGATCTTGTCGCGCAGCGCGTCCTTCAGCCGGTCCTGAACCCCTTCACGAATTGCCCGCTGCAGGATCTTGCTGAAGTCCGGCGTGATCTTCGGCTCCGTCACGGTGCCGCGGATGTTGAACGGGATCGACTCGCCGACGAGCCGGTCCATCGTCTCGCAGCCCGGGATCGCGATCTTGCCCGTGAGCTTCGCGTCGAGATCGTAGTCGAGCGTTTGCTCCACGAGGCCCAGGGTGCCGCGGCCGTTGACGTCCATGAACGAGGTGCGCACGAGCAGGTCTTCGCTGCGCGCAGTGCCGGCCGTTACGACCGCGCTGCCTTTGATGCCTTCGTAGGCCGTGGCGTTGGGTTGCTCGCCGCGTGGCCCCGGCGCGCCCTCCTTCAGGTTCCAGGCGGTGCACAGCGTGCGTGCGAGGTTGAAGCCTTTGATCGCGCCGTTCGCCATGTCGAACGAGACATTGCCGCCGGCCGTTTGCACGTTCTCGATGATCGTGCGGCCCGTGCCCTTGAGATCGAGGTCGAACGCGGCCGTGCCGCTGAAGTTCGCGGGGTGGGCCGTGAGGGCCTCGATCAGCGGCTGCAGCTGCAGACCGCTCGCCTTGCCGTCGAGCGCGAGCCCCGGTTTGTCGCCCGCCGCACGTACGAGGAAATTACCCGCGAATGTCCCGCCGTAGAGGCGCGCGCGAGCGCCCTCGAGCTTGGCATCGCCGTTGCCGATCATGATCCGGCTGCCGACATCGTTGAATTGCAGCCCCGCGAGCCGCAGGTCCGCTATCTGCATCGAGCCGTCGAGATTCATCGTGTTGTTCTCGGGCAGCTTGATGTCGCCCGCGGTCGCCTCGCCTTGCTTGGCGTCGCGCGCTTTCGGCGGCAGGTAGCGGTCGGCGTCGACGCGATCCACGGCGAGCGTGAACCGGTACTCGGGCTTCTCGAATCCCACGAGCGCGAAGTTGCCGGTGAGCTTGCTGTCGTCGAGCGCGAGCACGAGATCGTCGAGGCGCGCCTGCTTCGCATCGACGGTGAAGCGCATGTCGATCGAGGCGCGCGTGAGCGCCTTCGGGTCCGACGTCGGCTGCGCCGGCAGGCCGAAGCGGCGAATCAGGTCCTGCGGCGAGAATTGCGCGACGCTCGCGCGCCCGGTCCACGTGGCCTGCTTCGACACCGCGCGGCCCGTGACCTCGCCGCTTGCAGCGAGCCCGAACAGCTCCGCCGCGAACGGCGCGACGGTCACCGTGTCGGCCGCCGTGTCGAACGTGAACTTCGTCTCGACGCGCACGGTGCCGAGCTCTTTCGCGTCGATCTTCGGCGGCAGCATCGCCGCGAACGCCTTCGCGAACGCGTCGGGCGCGAAGCGCGAAGTGGCCACCGAGCCGCGGAACACGTTGCCGTTCTGGCCGGGCAGCGCCTCGAGATTGCCGCTGATCGCGGCGCCGAACACCGTCGCCTTGAGGTTCGCGAGCGACGCACGCCCGGACGTGAGGTTCGCCTCGAAACGCGTCGCGAGCGCGAGCTTGTCGAGCGCGCTCACGTCCACCTTCGGCGGCACGCTCGAGCGCAGCAGCGACTGCACGGCCGCGTTCGGCGTGAACTCCGCGATCGTGACGTTGCCCGCGATCTCGTCGCTGCCGCTGAGCGTGCCGTCGCCGGACACTTTCATGCCGAGCGCCTCCGCGGAGAGCTTGCTCACGCGGATCTCGCGCGGCTCGGCGCGAAAGCGGAACTCGGATTGCAGCGTCAGGTCGCCGAGCTCGCCGGCCTGCACGCCCTGCGGCGGCTGCAATTCGAGCTGCTCGAACACGGCTGCGAGAGGGGCGTCCGTGACATTCACGCTGCCCTCGATGGTCGGGTTGTCGAGCAACGTGCTGCCCGCGAGCGTCCACGCGGCGTGCACGCCGGCGGTCTCGGTGGTCAGCCCTTCGACGCGCAGCGTCTGCGCGTTGCGGTCGAACGCGACGCTGGTCGCCGTCGCCGCGAGCTCGCGCGCGGGCGCGCCGCCGCCGGGATTCACGCTGGCGTTGGTCACGACGTCGCGCGCGGTCACCGCGCCGTTCGCCGCGATGGCGGCCGTCGCCTCCGCGCTCAGGGCTGCCGTGAGTCCCGTGAGCTCGTTCTTGAGCTTCAGCGCCACGTCGACCGCGACCGGATCGTTGCTGCCGATCGGGCCGATCGGGCCGGTCGACAGCTCGAGCTCGCTCACCGTGTAGCGCAGCTCGGTCGTATTCTCGCGCCACAGCACCGTGCCGCCGCGCACCCGCACACCCTCGAGCGCGAACTGCTCGACGCTCACGCCGCCCGAATCGACCGGGGCCAGCGCCGCGCCGTCCGGCGGGCTGCGCGCGTCGAGCAGGTCCTGCCAGTTGCTGCGCAGGTCCTTGTCGCGAGCGAGGTTCAGCCGCAGGCCGTCGAGCTCGACTGTGCCGATCTCCACTTGGCGGGACAGCAGCGGCAGGAGCTTCACGCGCGCGGCGACACGCTCGATCGTCGCGAAGGGCGTTGCCGCGTCGAAACCGGGCGCGTTGCCGACCGTGATGCCGCCGGTTTGGAGCGCGAGCCAAGGGAAGTAGCTGAGCTCGAGGCCTCGCTCGACGGTGAGCGTCCGGCCCGTGCGCGCGGTGAACGCGTCGGCGACGACGCCCTTGTAGTCGTTCGGGTCGAATAGCGAGGCGACCAGCACGGCCGCGATCACGAGCAGCGCAGTGATGGCCGCGAGCACCGCGAGAACGATCTTGACCGCTTTCATCGCACCCTCCTTGGGCTAGGTGCCGGTCCACGCAATCCGCCGTTGCGCGCGGACCGTCGCTAGAGGCTAGCACGCGGCGTCGGTTTCCCGATGTACCGCTACAGCAGCCTCGATAACAGTGTCGCAATCCCGAGAAACGACATGAAGCCCGCCACGTCGGTGACCGTCGTGAGGATGATCGTCGAGGACTGCGCCGGATCCTGGCCGAGCCGCGTGAGCGCGATCGGAATCACCGAGCCCGCGATCCCGGCGATCACCATCGACAACACCATCGCGATGCAGATCACGAGCGCGAGCCCCGTGCTGCCGCTCCACACCAGCACGCCGAGCCCCGTCGTGAGCGCGATCGCGATGCCGTTGATGATCCCGACGTACATCTCCTTGAACAACACGCGGAACCAGTGGCGCGTCGAGATCTCGCGCAGCGCCAAGCCGCGCATCGTGACGGCGAGGGCCTGTGCGCCCGCGTTGCCCGATTGCCCGGCGACCACGGGCAGGAGCACCGCGAGCGCCGTGAACTTCGCGATCGTGCCTTCGAACAGGCCGACCACGGACGCCGCGAGAAACGCGGTCGCGAGGTTGATCTGCAGCCACGGCAGGCGCTTGCGCACCGCGAACTGCGGCGCGGACAGCGCGCGCTCCTCGCGGCCCGCGCCCACCATCATCTGGATGTCGACGGACGCTGCTTCCTCGAGGGTCTTGAGCAACGCGTCGTGCCGGATCGCGCCGATCAAGCGGCCGTGGATGTCGAGCACGGGCAGCACGTCCAAGTGAAAGTCGCGCAGCTGCTCCGCGACCTGCTCGCGATCGTCGAACGGCGACACGGTCGCGCTCGGCGGCCGCGCAATCTCGTTCAAGGCGTCCGACGGGTCCGCGATCATGAGGTCTTGGATGTCGACCGTGCCCGTGAGCCGGCGCTCCGTGTCGACGACGAACAGCCGCCGCAGGTCGCGCGGCTTGCTGATTCTCAGCTGCTCGAGCGTGACGCCCGCCGTCTGCTCGCCGCGGAAGCTCGGTACGCGGGAGTCCATCACGCGCCCCGCCGAGCCCGGCGGATAGTCCATGAGCCGCCGCACCTCGGCTGCCGCGCGCCGCGGCAGGAGGGCGAGGCAGCGCTCGCGCGCGTCGTCGGAGATTCGCGGCAGGGACACGGCGAGCACCGACGGGTCGAGCACGTGCATCACTTGCTTCAAGAGCTTCTCGGGGATCTCGGGCACGATCTCGTCGATGCGCGCGGGCGATAGATGGCGCCACACGGCCGCGAGCGCGTCGGGTTGGTGCTCCGCGAGCAGCTCGATCGCGGCTCCTTTGCCGAATCCGTCTACGAGGTCCGCGGCCTGCGCAGGGTGATTCAGCAGGAAATGCCGGTTCAGCGAATCGAGCGCCGCCTTCTTGACGGCTTCGCCGGACGCGCTCATCGGCGTCGATCCGTGCGCATGAGCTCGCCGAGGCTCTGCCAGACGCTGCCGGCGCCGATAGCGATCAGCTCCGTGACCTCGGCGAGGTCGCGCTCGTTGATGTTCTCGCCCGTGCGCGTGAGCTGCTTGTAGGCCTTGCGAAGGTCGGCGTACGAGATCACGCCGATGAACTCTTCCTCGCGGTTGACCACCGGTGCCTCCGTGTTGCGCTCCCACACGCTGTGCTCCAGCCCCGTGGCGAGGGGCTCGCGCGCCCAGAGCGCGTCGGCCGGCTCGAGGATCGCCGTGAGGTTCTTGCGGTTCTGGACCTGCAGCAGCGTGAGGCCGCGGATCGCCCCGCGGATTCGGCGCGAACGATCGAGCACGTAGATGCGAGCCTGCGCGACCTGCTGGCTGCGCGCGATCCGTTCGCGCGCCTCGCCGGCGTTGCAGTCGTCGGGCAGCGAGAGAACGCGCGGCTCGACCCAGGCCCCGACCGTGTTCGTGGGATAGCTCAGCAGCAGCTTGAACGCCATCACCCACTGGGGGCCGAGGGAGCGCAGCACCGCCTCGCGCGTGTCGGGCCCGAGGTGGCGCAGCACCGCGACGGCCTCCTGGCTGCCGAGCCGCTCGAGCAGCAGCGCGCTGTCGGCCGCCGGCTGCGCCTCGATGCAGCGTGCGGCGCAGGTCGGCAGCATGTGGCTCACCACCGGCGCGGCCGTGGGCGCGGCGACGCTTCCGAGCACGGCGTTCGCCTGCTCGACCGGCATGGATTCGAGTAGGCGCGCGGCGCTCTCGGCGTGCAGCCCGAGGAACGCGCTGACGAGTTGCTCGTGGCCGTTCATTGCTTGCGCAGCTTGACGAACGGTTCTTGGCTGAAGTTCTGCGCCGGCACGGAGACGTCGCCGTGCTCCGTCTCGATGAACACGCAGCCGTCCGTGATCTCGACGATGCGGCCCTCGAACGCGCCGACCCGGATGTAGTCGCCGGGAGCGTAGTGCTTGCGCACGTAGTGCGCGCCGATCAGGTTCGCGAGGTGCTGGCGGGTGCCGAGCGCGAACACGAGCGCAATGCCGCCGAACACGGCGGCGGCGGTCACGGTGCTGAGCTGGATCAGGAAATTGACGTTGACGCCGAATTGATCGATGCCGATCACGACGCCCGTGATCACGATGACGGCCTGGGCGAGCCGGCCGAGCAGGCTGCTCTGACCGATGCCGAGCCCCACGGACGCCTGCTCGAGGATGTGGCGTGCCAGGGTGCCGCCGATCAGGCTCAGCACGATGATGATCACGCCGCCGATCGCCGACGGCAGATAGCCCAGCAGGTTGTCCGTGAAACGCTCGAACAGCGTGCCGCCGAGGATCCGGAGCGCGTTCGCGGCGAAGATCAGCAGCACGCTCCAGTACACGACCGAGGAAATCGCGCGGCTCGTGGCGCGGGTCAGTGCCTGCGAGCGCTCGGCGGAGCGCGTGGAGAGCCGGCCGAATAGCCAGTCCATGCTGTGCAGCGCGCGCCGCACGAGGTCGCGAACCACTCGCGCGAGCAGCCAGCCGATGATGAGGACCGCCACGCCGGTCAGCGCGACGGGCAGGTACGTGAGGATCGCTTCGAGCGTGTCCCGGAGCACGCTGATCAGCTGCGTTCCCCAGACCTTCAACTGTTCCATTCAAGCTCCGGACAGGCGGTGACCGGCCGCCGTCGTTGCGCGCGATGAGTTCGACCGCCAATCCTACTTGAGTCGCACGGAGCCAGGGAGACGGACTTCTCAAACGTCCGCATAATGTCCGAGGCTCGTTGCGACAGGGGACGTTCCGGAATGGTCGCGATCTGGATCGCGGGTGCGCTGCTGCTCGGTCTCGCGGTGTGGCGAGTCGGCTTGCCGCCGCTCATCGGCTTCATGGCGGCGGGCTTCGTGTTCAGCGCGCTCGGCATGGAGCAGCGGCCGCTGCTCGGCGAGCTCGCGCATGCGGGCGTGCTGCTACTGCTGTTCGCCGTCGGATTGAAGCTGCGCGTGAAGACACTGCTGCGGGCCGAGGTCTGGGGCACCGCGCTGTTGCACCTGTTCGCGACCGGAGTGGTCGGAGCGGTGGCGATCTACTGGGGCACCGGCCTCGCGTGGTTCCCGGCCCTCGTATTCGCCCTAACGCTCGGCTTCTCGAGCACGGTGCTTGCAGCGAAGGTGCTCGAAAACAACCGCGAGCTGCGCGCCGTTCACGGCCGCGTCGCGATCGGCATTCTGATCGTCCAGGACATCGTCGCGGTGGCCTTGCTCGGGGTGATCGCGGTCGAGACGCCGTCGCCGTACGCGTTTCTGCTGTTGCTGCTGCCGCTCGCGCGGCCCGCGATCGCATGGCTCCTCGACTTCTGCGGTCACGGCGAGCTGCTCGTGCTGTTCGGCGCCGTGCTCGCGATCGGGGGCGGCGAAGGTTTCGCGTATCTCGGCCTGAGCCCGGAGCTCGGCGCGCTGCTGCTAGGCGCGATGCTCGCCGATCACCGCCGCGCGCAGGAGCTCACGAACGTGCTCTGGGGTTTGAAGGAGCTGTTCCTCGTCGGTTTCTTCTTGAACATCGGTTTCAGCGGTCCGCCCTCTTGGGACGCGTTCCGCGACGGCGCCTGGCTGCTGCTGTTCCTGCCGTTCCAGGGAATCATTTTCTTCGTGCTGTTGATCGGCTCGGGGCTGCGAGCGCGGACGAGCTTCCTTACGGCCGTGAGCCTGACCACCTACAGCGAGTTCTCGTTGATCGTGACCGACGTCGCGGTGAAGAACCAGTTGCTCGGCGAGCAATGGCTCGTGGTCGCGGCCGTCATGGTGGCGCTGTCGTTCGTCGTTGCGGCGCCGCTCAACGCGTACGCGCATGAACTCTATCGGTGGCTGAGCCCGTGGCTCGAACGACTCGAGCGCGACAAACGCCACCCGGACGACGAGCCGATCTCGCTCGGCAGCGCGGAGATACTGATCGTCGGAATGGGCCGCGTCGGCGCGGGCGCGTACGACTACTTGAAGCTGCAGGACGAGAACATCGTCGGAATCGACAGCGACCCCGGCAAGATCGAGTCGAACATCAAACAGGGCCGGCGCGTCGCTTACGCGGACGCCGACGATCCGAGCTTCTGGCAACTGCTCAACATCGATCGTCTGCGCGCGATCATGCTCGCGGTGCCAGAGCTCCAGGCGAAGCTGACCGCCGCGCGTGCGTTGCGGCTCCGCGGGTTCCAAGGCCTGCTGAGCGCGACCCACCTCTTCCCCGAGGAGTATGAGCCGATCATCGCGGCGGGCTGCGACGTGAGCTACAACTACTACACGGAAGCTGGCGTCGGCTTCGCGCGCCATACCTACGAAGCGCTGGGCTCGCCGGTCGACGCCGAACGGGTGCCGGTCGCCGAATACGAATGAGATTAGGGTTTTAGGGCTGGGGCGTACCTTTGAACCGGCCGACGTAGGCCGCCTTCGCGACCGTCTTACCTTGCATCGCGGCGATCAGCTGCTCACGTGTCGCCGTGTCGGGCAGGTCGAGCTTCGCGTTGAGCGCGTAGAGCTCGAACACGTAGTGATGATAGCGCGGGCCCGCGGGTGCGCCGGGTCCCATGTAGCCGGGCTGACCCGTGATGTTCTTGCCGTTCACCGAGCCCTCCGGCAGCTTGCCTTCGGGAATTCCCTTCGCCGCGGCCGGGATGTTCCAGGCCATCCAGTGCAGCACGTCGCCCGTGCCGCCCATGAGTGCGACGTCGAGGTCGTGGAAGATGATCGCGTACGTCTGAGTGCTGTCGGGCGCGTTCGAGAACGTGAAGGCTGGTTGCACGCCGCCGCGACCCGCGTACTTCTGCGGCACGATACCGCCGTCTTCGAACGCGGTGCTCTGCATGAGCAGCGGCGGAAGGACGAATCCGGGCGGCGGTTGGGCGATGGCCGGCGCGGCTCCGATAGTCGCGAGGATCAGCAGCCCCGCGGCTGCGCCAAGGGTCTTCGTTCGCATTTTGGGTTCCCCACTCGTGAAGTTGATCGGACGGCCGAGTATAGCCAATGGCCGGCGCACCGGTGCATTGCCGCGGCCGCAGCTTGAGCCATTCCTAGGCTTGCGCTCGGAGGTTCTCGCGGCTGCGGCGTCGTGCGCTCAGGCGGCTCTCTTGTCTAGGATCAGCTGGAATTTGCGCGTGCGCGGATTCACCGGCAAGTCGTCCGTGGGCACGACGTCGAAGTGCACGTTGTCCATGCGCTTGCGCGCGAGGATCTCGCGCAGCCGTTGCCCGACGCCCTCGACCGCGGCGGCGCGCTGCTCGGCGCCGAGCGACGCGTCGAGGCACACCATGAACCGGAACGCGTCGTCGGCGAGCAGGTGCATCTGGAAGCGCGTGACGCCCGCGACGAACACCTCGTTGATCGTGTGCGGGCTGATGAAGTCATCGACGCCGTCGCGGTTCTTGAACACGGGTTGCAGCTCGTTGCGCCCGACGAGGCTCTCGATCACGAGATAGGGCGCGTGCTCTCCGGAATCCACGGGGCGCAGGATGTCCGCCATCCGGTAGCGGATGAGCGGCAGCGTTTCGTTGAACATGTTGGTCACGACCGAGTGATCCGGGTGGAACTCGTAGATCAGATCGTGATCGTGCAGCACGATGTTCGAGCTGCCGGGCACGGAGCCGCCCATGCCGAGGTGCTCGCTGCAAGCGTAGGTGTTCACCACTCCGCAACCGAAGGTCTGCTCGAGGAACGCGCGGTCCGCTTCGGTGGTCGCTTCGCCGGCCGTCATGAGCCCGACGACCGTGTCGAGCTTCAGCGCGCCCGTGCGCTGCTTCTCGGCGAGGATCTTGAGCGCGGTCGTGTAGCCCGCGAGAAAGTCGGGCTGGTACTCGTTGAGCGCCGCGATCACGTCCGGCAGCGGGCTGTTCACCTCGAAAAGCCCGATGTCGACGAATAGACTCACAAGCCCCCGGCGCATCGAGCTCACCATCGTGACGCCCGCGTAATGGCCGTCGATCGCGGCGAAGTACGCGATGCGGAGCTTGCCTTTGCGCTTGCGGACGGGCCGCGCGCCGCGGCGCGGCCCCATCGTCCCGCGCGCCCAGTCGAGCGTCGAGTAGACGAAGTAGCCCACCTCGCCCGAAGAGCCCGACGTGTGGATCACGCGGTACTTGCTCAAGAAAAGGTCGTTCGGGTCTTTCGAGCGGGTGAGGAACTCCGCGATCGCAGCCTTCGTCACACCCGGCGCGGTGACGATCTCGTCGAAGTGCTGCATCAGCATCGACTTCGTGAGCACCGGGAAATCGCCGGGAACGCAGCGGTCGGCGTCGATGTTGCGCTCCGCGATGATGCGCCGGTAATACGGCGAGCGGTCGCACACGTGGCGGGCGAAGCGCCGGAACCTCTGCAGTTTCTGCGCCTCGAACTCGGCGCGTGTGAGCTTCGAGTCGCGGCGGATCTCGCGCGCCTTGGCGATTCGGGTCATGAGCTCGGCGAGCATGGCGGCGTACCGGCGGCCGGAAGGGCGCCAAGGAAAGCACAGCTGCCTTCGGCGGGCAACCACTAGGCGGCGCGGTGCCGCGCTCTTAAAATGAATGTCTGCATCGGCAGGGCGGGCGAGCCTTGGTAGGTTCGCGCGGCCGCACGCATCAATCACATTCCAAGGGGTCCAACCGTGTCCATTTCGATCTACGATCAGCTCGTACCCGTGTTCTCGCACATGCTTTCCAATCTCGACAAGATCTTCACCAAGGCCGAGGCCGACGCCGAGGCGCGCAAGATCGACCCGCAAGTGTTCGTGGACGGCCGGCTCGCGCCGGACATGCTCCCGCTCACGCGCCAGATACAGATCATGACGGACCAGGCGAAGGGCGGTGCGAGCCGGCTCGCGGGCCAGGAGTCGCCGAAGTGGGCGGACGACGAGAAGAGCTTCGCGGACCTGCATGCGCGAGTCGGGAAGACCATCGCGTACCTGAAGACGTTCAAGCCCCAGCAGTTCGAAGGCGCGGAGACGCGCAACATCGAGCTCAAGTTTCCGAACGCCACGTTCAATTTCACGGGCAAGGACTATCTTCTGAACTTCGTGGTGCCGAACTTCTACTTCCACTACACGACTGCGTACGCGATCTTGCGTCACAACGGCGTGCAGATCGGCAAGGGTGATTTCCTCGGCAACCGCTAGCGCGAGTTAGCACTCGAGATCGCAACATGGAGTACCGAAATCTAGGCCGCACCGGCGTCAAGGTGAGCCAGCTGTGCCTCGGCACGATGATGTTCGGCCGCAGCGCCAGCGAGACGGATTCCATCGCGATCATCGAGCATGCGCTCGACAAGGGCATCAACTTCGTCGATACCGCGAACGCGTATTCGGCGGGCGCGAGCGAGCGCTTCGTAGGTAAGGCGCTCGCTCGCGGCCGGCGCGCATCGGTTGTGCTCGCGACGAAAGCGTTTTTCCCGCTCGACCCGAAGGACCTGAACGGACGCGGCTTGAGCCGCAGGCATCTCGTGCAAGCGTGCGACGCGTCGCTCGAGCGTCTGCAGACGGATTGGATCGATCTCTATCAGCTGCATCGCGCGCAATCCGAGGTGCCGATCGACGAGACGCTGCGCGCGCTCGACGATCTGATCCGCGCGGGCAAGATTCGCTACATCGGCACCAGCATGTTCCCGAGCTGGAAGATCGTCGAAGCGCTTTGGGTAGCGAAGGAGTTCGGCCTGAATCGTTTCGTGTCCGAGCAGATGGCCTACAACCTGCTCGACCGCACGGCCGAGCGCGAGGTGATTCCCGCCGCGCGCTCGTTCGGTATCGCGGTGATTCCGTGGGCGCCGCTGTGTGGCGGTCTTCTCACGGGCAAGTACAAGCGCCACGACCAGAGCGCGGACGGCCGCTGGCACGGCGGCAAGGACAACTTCGATCGTAAGGCGACGCCGGCCGCGTTCGACGTGATCGAGGCCGTGGTCGCGCTCGCGAACGAAAAGGGCTGCTCGCCGTCGCAGCTCGCGCTCGCGTGGCTCGCGTCGCAGCCCGGAATCACGGCGCCGATCATCGGCCCGCGCACGCTCGAGCAGGTGATCGACAACCTCGGCGCGGCGAAGGTGCAGATCAGCGACGCGGATCGTGCGCGGCTCGACGCGGTCGCGCCGCCGTGGTCGGCGACGCTGCGGTACTACGACGCGGCGATGGCGATCGATTTCAAGCCGAATCTCTCGCGCTTGTAGCTGCTATCGCGGCCGCCGGCGTCGAGCCTCGACGCCGCGCGCCGCGCTCTCAGTGCGTCATCGCGTAGATGATGTAGTTGATCCCGAAGCGGTACGCGAGGGCCGTCATCGGCTCGGGATAGTCGGGATAGTCGGCGTGCTCCCACGCGTCGCCGACGTCCTGATTGAAGTTCGCGGCGACCATGAGCCGGCCCTTCTCGTCGTAGATTCCGCGCCAGTGCGGGTCCGGTAGGCCTCTGATCTTCCCCGCCACGGGGTCGAAGCCGCGGAGATGCCGGAGTCCCGGGATCTGCGTGAGCTGATCGACGTCGTAGAGCACGTGCAGCACTTCGTCGTCGCCGCCCGTGATCTCGACGATCCGATATTCGGGGAACGTGCGCGCCATCGCGTCGCGAAACACCTCCCACTCGTCCGCGTCCCAGAAGTCGTCCGTCACGAGGAACCCGCCGCGCAGAAGATACTCGCGCAGCGTCGCGGTCTCGTTGTCGCCGAGGTCCCAGAAACCGGCCTGCGTCGCGTAGAGCCACGGGTAGTCGAACACGCGGCCGTCGAAGAGGTCGACCTCGACGCCCGCGCCCGCGTCGATGCGTGTGAGCCGCAGGATGCCTTGCCGAAAGTGCACCTCCGCGTCGGGCCAATCTTGCCGCCACCAACCGCGGCCCCGACCGCCGCGGAATCCGCCGCCGCCGTAGCCCCCTAGGTCTTGGTAGATCATCCGCGCGAAGTGGAACTCGGCGCCCTCGCGGCCATCCTTGAACTCGTCCTCGTGCCCGCGCGGTTGCGCCGTCGCGCGCGACGCAAAGCCGAACGCGGCCAGCGCGGTGAGCAGTGCCGCTGCTGCTTTCATTATTCGTGCCGGAGCGCGCATGGCTTCACGCTACCAGAACGGAATCCGGACGTGATACTTTTCCCCGTCCTGCGCGGCCCGCGGGGGTCGCTCGGGTGCCGCTCCGTCGCGACCGCGTCCACACCTATTATTAGAACCCCATGTCGTCACGACCGAAGCCCACGTCCTTCTTTGCGCTGGTCGGCCCGGGCGTGCTGCTCGCAGCGACGGGTATCGGCGGCGGCGATCTCGCCACCGCGAGCTTCGTCGGGGACATGCTCGGCACCGCGGTGCTGTGGGCCGCGGTCGTCGCGGCGTTCTTGAAATTCGTGGTGACCGAGGGCATCGCGCGCTTCCAGCTCGCGACCGGCGAGACCATTCTCGAGGGCGCCGCGTATCGCCTCGGCCGAATCGTGATTTGGCTATTCCTGCCGTACTTCCTGCTGTGGTCGTTCTTCGTTGCGTCCGCGCAAATGAGCGCGAACGGCGTCGCACTGCACGGGCTGTTGCCGTTCTTCGCGGATCCGCGCGAAGGCAAGATCGTGTTCGGCGTCGCCGCGGGCCTTACGGCGCTCGCGCTCGTGCTGTGGGGCGGCTATCGCGTGTTCGAGGTCGCGATGCGCGTCTGCATCGGTATCACGTTCGTCACGGTGGTCGTGACGGCGGCAATGCTCTGGCCGGGTACCGGTGCCGTGCTCACGGGGCTCCTCGTGCCGCGCATTCCGGACGTCGCGGGCGAGCCGATCGTCTGGACCGTCGCGCTGATCGGCGGCCTCGGCGGCACGCTCACGGTGCTCTGCTACGGTTACTGGCTCCGCGAGGACGGCCGCACGTCACCCGACGACCTCAGGGCCTGCCGCATCGATCTCGGCGCGAGCTACGCGGTGACGGCGTTGTTCGGTATCGCGATGATGATCGTCGGCGCCACGGTGCATGTCGAAGGCGAGGGCACGACCCTGCTCGTGCAGCTCTCGCAAAAGCTAGGCGAGCAGCTAGGGCCCGCGGGCAAGTGGCTGTTCCTCGTCGGCACCTGCGGCACGGTGTTCGCGAGCATGCTCGGTGTCTGGCAGTCGGCACCTTATCTATTCGCGGATTGTTGGCGCCTGGTTCGCGATCCCGGTAACACACCCGTCCCGGTCGACCGGAAGGCCGCGCCGTATCGCGTGTTCCTCGTCGTGCTCGCGCTCGTGCCGATGATTGGCCTCTTTTTCAGCTTCCGGGAAGTGCAGAAGTTCTACACGGTCATCGGCGCTTATGTGTTCCCGTTGCTCGCCGTCACGCTGCTCGTGTTCAATGGCCGCAAGAGCTGGGTCGGTGAGCGCTTCAGGAACCGGCCGCTGACGGCCGTGGCGCTCGTCGGCGTGCTCGCATTCTTCACCGTGCTCGCCGCGGCTAACATTGGCTGATTATTTCGGTCGGCTGACCATTGCGGCAACACCGTCGCATTCGCGAAACTATCGAACACTCGAGCCCATCATGACGAAACTCTCGCGCATCCCTTCCCGAAAAGACATCGATCCGACGCTGCCGCGTCACGAAAGCCTAGTGCATATGCTGCTCGCGGCCGTCGACGCGCATCCCGACGTGACGGCCGTGATCTATCAGGAACGGCGAATCACCTACGCGGAGTTCGGCCGCGCGACGGCGGGGCTCGCCGCGAGGATCGCGTCGCTCGGCACGGGGCGCGGCAGCCGCGTGATCGTCATGATGGCGAACTCGATCGAGATGGACGTCGCGCTCATGGCGGCGATGGCGACCGGCGCGCAGGTCGCGACCGTGAATCCGTTCCTCACGCAGTCCGAGCTCTCGAAGGTGCTCGGCGACGTCGACGCGGGGCTCGTGATCAGCGACAGCCAAGCGGCGGAGAAGGCCGCCAACGTCGCGAAAGAGTTCGGTATCGGCGCGACGCTCGTGCTCGGCGCGGGCGGCGTCTCGCTCGACGCGTGGGCGCGCGACGCGTCGCTCGCGCTCGACCGTGCGTCGCTGCCGCGCGCCGACGACCTCGCGCTCATCATCTTCACGGGCGGCTCGACTGGGATTCCGAAGGGCGTGAACCATACGCATCGCGGCTTGCTCACGAGCGTGCTCCAGCACGTGGACGTCTGGCCCGGCGAGTACGGTCGCGAGATGTTCCTCAACGTCGCGCCGATGTTCCACATCTGGGGCCTCGCGTACGCGACCTGGGTGCCGATCTACCTGCACAGCACGCTCGTGATGATTCCGCGCTACGAGCCGGACAAGGTCGTGAAGGCGCTGTCGGACTACAAAGTCACGTTCTTCGCCGGCGGGCCCGCTCCTATATATATGGGACTTCTCGCGAGCCCGCTGTTCGCCAAAGCCGATCTATCAGCGTTGCGCTATTGCCCGTCGGGCGGCGCGCCGTGCCCCGCGGAGCTGCATCGCGAATGGCTCGAGAAGACGGGCTGTCCGCTGCTGGAGGGGTGGGGCATGACCGAGGGCGCGCCGTTCTGCCTCAATCCTCATGGCGGCGGCAAGCGCAAGCTCCTATCGGTTGGCAATCCCGTGCCGGAAACGGAGATCGAGATCGTCGATCTCGAGACCGGCGACAAGGTACTGCCGCTCGGGGAGCGCGGCGAGGTGCGCGTGCGCGGTCCGCAGATCATGCGGGACTATCGCAAGCGTCCCGAGGAGACCGCGGCGACGCTGCGCAACGGCTGGTTGCACACGGGCGACATCGGCCATATCGACGACGAGGGGTTTGTGTTCCTCGTCGACCGCAAGAAGGACATGGTGATCGTCGGCGGCTTCAACGTGTACCCGCGCGAGGTGGACGAGGTGCTGTTCAAGCATCCGAAGATCCGCGAAGCCGCGACGGTTGGCCGAAAGGATGCCAAGCTCGGCGAAGTCCTCGTGGCGTTCGTCGTGCTCGACGCGGGCGAGTCCATGACGCCGGAGGAGTTCTTCGAGTACTGCAAGACCGAGATGGTGAAGTACAAGCGGCCCATCGACGTGCGCTTCGTGGATGCGCTGCCGAAGACGGGGACGAACAAGATCAATCGGATTGCGCTGCGCGCTTTGGTGTAGCGCGCCGCTCGTTGCGCCTTCTCACCGCTGCCTCGCTCGTGCCGCGTGGCCTGATGGCGAAGGTTTTCGCCAGTTCCGTTTTGCTAGTATCCGCAGAGTTAGGCGAACCCAGCAAACGCAGCTTCATCTAACGATGGTGCGAAATGAAGGGCTCGATGTTCGCGATCAAAGCCGCCGTTGCTGATCCATCGGCAGAAGAGTTCGCCTTCCGCGCGCAGAAGACGATGTATGGCGGCAAGCATATTGGTAAAGAGCTCAGCTTCAAATTCTATCGCCAGGCGACGAACAAGATCGTCGGCATCTCAGATGAAGCGGCGGCATTTCTCCGAGGCTTCTTTTGAAAAAAGGCGTGGCGTTATGCGGCTCCCCGGCATGTCTAATGACGCGCGTAGCAAGTTCTTGAGGCTCGTTCCTTTCGGAGGGCTCACAAATGAAACTTCCCGTGTCGAAGGCTCTAGTTGCTGGAGTTCTGATTGCCGGAGTTCTCGTGTCCTCCGTTGGAGCCCAGTCGGATGGGAATCGCCCGCCAGGCGTTCCCATGGACCATTGGATTGCCATCTCGGATTCGGTTGGTATCGCGGTAGCCACTGTTCCGCCCACCCCTAAGCCTTTTCGAATCGACCCGAATCAGCCTGGAGTTCGCATTCCTATCGAGCCCCGCGCAGATATGACCTTCGGAATTGGGTCCTTACGTGGTGTACTAATGGCTAAGCAGAATGGTATGTGGAACAGGATCGTCATCGAGTTACCTCCTGCTCAAACGCTACCTTTGGATCATTGAAAGCGGGGCGTCAGGCGCAGTCGCGATGTCAGCTGATCATCGAGCCTTTATTCGAGCGGGTGACGCGATCGCGCGTAACGACACCAAGACAGCGTTTCGCATCTACGAAAAACTCGCGGCGCGAGGCGATTCCTTTGGTCAGCACTGCCTAGGGTGGTGTTACGAGCGGGGCATAGGGGTCGATGTCGACTACGCCGAAGCGTTTCGTCTGTGGAGCTTAGCCGCGGCGCAGGGCGTTCCCGAATCCGCTTTCGGACTTGGTACGTGTCTCGAGACCGGTCGTGGCGTCGAGCAGGACCTATTCTCCGCGTACTGTTGGTATAGAGTCGCGCAGGATCTCGGACATCCTGACGCGTCCCCGAAGGTCGCTCATCTCGGCGAGCAACTGACGGCCAAACAGTTAGCGGCGGCCGACAAAATACTGGGTCATCGAAGCGCTTAACAAATAGAGCAAGGACTTCGACTGCATGGCGATCAAAAGAACCAAGTGGGCGGCGGGCAGAATCGTGACTCTCGAGCACACCTCGAAGGTGCTCGAAGGGAACGCGCTCGGCGACCCGCACGTGCGCCTGCTCGACGTCTGGCTGCCGCCGCAGTACGACCAAGCGAAGGGCCACGGCCGCGGCGCCCGGTTCCCGGTGATCTACGATCTCGTCGGCTTCACGGGCACGGGCCGAATGCACACGGCGCCGCGCAGCTTCGAGGAGAACGTGCCGGAGCGTGCCGCGCGCTTGATCCACGAGCGCAAGATGGGTCCGCTGATCATCGTGTTCCCCGACTGCTTCACGGCGCTCGGCGGCAACCAGTACGTGAATTCGAGCGCGATCGGCCGCTACGCGGACTACCTCACGCGCGAGCTCGTGCCGTTCGTCGACAAGGAGTTCCGCACGAAGGCCTCGCGCGAGCATCGCGGCTGCTTCGGGAAGTCGTCGGGCGGCTACGGCGCGATCCTGCACGGCATGAAGTACTCGCGCTACTGGGGCGCGGTCGCGTGCCATTCGGGCGACTCGTATTTCGACTGGGTGTATGGCGCGGACTGGCCGAACACGCTCGATGAGCTCGCGAAGTTCCGCCGCCCGGCGCGCAAGGCCGGCAAGGTCGACGTCGCCGCCGCCGCGAAGCGCGCGGGCTACGACGGCCGCGACGACGGCCGCGTGCGCCGCTTTCTAGAGCACGTCTGGGGCAAAACCAAGCTCGGTGACGGCGAGGTGCACGCGCTCATGAATCTCGCGATGGCGGCCACCTACGATCCGGATCCGAAAGCACCGAACGGCTTCCGCGTCCCGTACAACTTGGAGACGGGCGAGGTGCTCCCCGAGCGCTGGCGCGTGTGGCTGCGCCACGATCCGATTCACCTCGTCGCGCGCTACGCACAGCAGCTGAAGTCGCTGCGCGGCATCTTCATCGACTGCGGCTGGCGCGACCAATATCGCATCCACTACGGCAGCCGCCTGTTGTCGAAGGCGCTCGCCGAGCACCGCGTGCCGCACCGCTACGAAGAGTTCGACGATACGCACTCCGGTATCGACTACCGGATGGAAGTGAGCCTGCCGTTCTTCTCGCGCGCGCTGCGCTGAAAAGCGCGCGGTGCGTCGCACGCTGGGGGCGTCGGGTTGAGGGCCTAGCGCTCGAACGCGGAATCCACGGGCACGACCGTCGCGCGCTCGGCCGCGACGTCGAGAGGGAACGTCGCGATCTCACGGTCTTCGGCGAGCACGGCCGCGGGCTTCGGGGCATCGTAGGTGATCGGCGTCGGCGCGCCGCTGACGAGTGCCGCGCGCAGGTTCTCGGCGTCGCCCGTCACGATCGCGATCTTGAGGTTCGCGGTCTGCAAGTGGCGCTTGATCGCGCCGTTCACGTCGTCGAGCGTGAGCTCGTCCATCATCTTGCGGAAGCGCTCGAGGTGGCCTTCGCCGCCGATGCCGTAGAGGCGATCGTCGATCGTATAGCCGAGCCGAGCGGAGGTCGTCTCCGCGAAATGCAGCGAGTACTTCTTCAAGAACGCTCGCGAGAGATCGAATTCCTCTTGCGTGAGGCCGTCTTTCACGAGCGCGTCGAGCTCGCGCAGAGCAGCGCGCAGCGCGAACACGGCCTTGTCGTTCGGCAGCGTTCGGATCCACACCTCGAACAGCTGCTGGCGGCGCGCCACGTTCACGGGCGGCATGTTGCGCTGGCCGCCTTCGGGGAACGCTTCGATGTAGGAGTAGTCGCCGTAGTTCAAGCCGCGCGTCTCACGAATGACGTGATACAGATGGCTCACGGAGTTGCGGTGCTCGCCGAGCCACGAGTTCGCGATCCAGAGCGCATAGAAGTCGCGCTCGCCGCGATGGACGTCGATCGGGAACCCGAAGCTGATCGACGCGTCCGCGCCGGGCTTCGCGACCAAGAGCACCGAGCGGCCCTCGATCGCTGCCGGCTCGATCGCGGGCGTGGCGGCCGCGGGCCCGCGCGGCAGCCGCTGGATCGCCTCCTCTAGCTTGGCGACGACCGCGTCGGCGTAGCCGCCGCCGATCCCCGGCAGCGCGCTGCCGCTCGTGAAATGCCGCCGGTAGAACTCCCGGACGTCGTCGAGCGTGATCGACTTCAGTCCTTCGACCGTGCCCTCGCTCGGATGCGCGTAGCGCGTGCCGCGCAGCACGAATTCCTCGAACGCGGCCTTGCCGAGCTCTTCATCGGAGGAATAGCGCAGCGTGTTCTCGAGGTCGTTGATCGCGTCGCTCTTCACACGCTCGAAGTCGGTGGCGGTGAACGCGGGATGCAGGAACGCATCGGTGTAGAGGTCGAGATACGCGTCGACGTTGTCGCGGTGCGTGCGCCCCGTGAGCGTCGTGTGCTCGCGATCGACGCGCACGCCGTAGCCCGCGGCGAGCGGGTAGAGCGCCTCGAGAATCGCGTCGAGCGATCGTTTCTCGGTCGAGGCGTCGGCGAGCATCTCGGCCGTGAGATACGCTAGCCCTTCCTTGCCTGGCGGGTCGTTCTGCGATCCGACCGCGAACGACACGGAGAACGAGATCGTCGGGTCGGCCGCGACCGGCATCAGCACCACATCGATATCCTCTGGTTGGGCGGCGGGTTCGGCGGGCTCGTCGCGCCCGCAACCGCAGAGCGCGGCCGCGATGAGCATACACGGAGCGACTCCGGCACGGATCACTGCCGCGCCCGGAGCACGCCGACGGTGCGGCGTGCGTCGTCGAGATATAGCGTGGCTGCGCGTTGTACGTCCTCGGGCGTCACTGCCCCGTACGTCCCATAGAGCCGGCGCACACCGTCGAGATTGCCGGTCAGCGCGATGAACCGCGCGAGCCGCTGCGCGACCGCGTCGGGCGTCTGCAGGCCCATGACGAAGCCGTACTTGAGGCGCCGCTGCAGGTCCGTGAGGCGTGCCGCATCGGGCGGCGCCGCGCGGACGCCCGCGATCGTCGCGTCGATCACTCCGAGAACGTAGTCGACCTTCGCGGGATCCTTCACTCGCGTCGTGATGTCTAGCAGCCCGGGATCGCGGTGCTCGTCCACGTTCGCGTCGAGGAACTCGACCACCTGCTCGTCCAGCACCAGACGGCGATACGCCTCGCTCGTCTCGCCGAACGCGAGCTCCGCGAGCAGCTCGGCGGCGACGCGCGTCCGGTCGGTCGGTGCGAACGCGGGCACCTTGTACGCGATCCAGAGGAGCGGCAGCGTCTGGCCGTCGTACTCGACGTTCACGCGGCGCTCGCCTTTCTGCTCGGGCTCCGTCGGGACCTCCGGCGTCACATAGCCGCGCTTCCAGCCGCCGTAGTAACGCTCGACGAGCGGCAGCACCTGTGCCGCGTCGACGTCGCCCGCGATGAACAGCACGGTGTTCTCGGGCCGGTAGTAGCGTCGGAAAAAGTTGAGCGAGTAGTCGTACATCGTCGGCATCGCGGCGATGTCTTTCTCGAAACCGAGCGTGGTGTGGCCGTAGGTGTGCTTTTCGAACGCCGTCGCCATCAGCGACTCGTAGAGCGCAAACTCGGGGTCGGTACGCGACTTGCGGTACTCGCCGTACACGGCGCCCGCCTCGGTCTGGAACGCAGTCTCCGCGTACGCGAGGTTCTGGAACCGGTCGCTCTCGAGGTCTAGCACCTGCTCGAGGTCCTCCGCGGTCATCGAGATGTGGTACGCCGTGAGATCGTCGGTGGTGTAAGCGTTCGCATCCGCGCCCATCGCCGCGAGCTTCTTCTGGTACGCCGTCGCGGGGTAGCGCTCGGTGCCGCGAAACATCATGTGCTCGAAGAAATGCGCGAAGCCCGAGCGGCCGGGCTCGTACTCGTCGCGCGAGCCCGTACGCACGATCGACCAGTAAGCCACGAGCCCCGAGCTCGGCATCGGCATCACGATGACCTCGAGGCCGTTGTCGAGCGTTCGCGTCGTCGCCGGAAAGGGAATGATGCCGTCCACGTCGTTGGCCTCTTGGGAGTGAAGGAGTGGGGCTGCGCCGAGCATCGTGCACGCGAGGAGCGACGCGCGCGCGGCTCCGCGGAGCCGGCGCGACCGCGGCCCGTTAGGCGAAGTTCGTCCCGTCTTCGTCATTGCGGCAGCACGTTCTCCGGTTCGAGCGATGAATTAAAGCACGCGCGCGCCGACCGGGCCACGGGCGTAGGTGGGCCGAGCTGCACCGATCCTAACGCGCGACCCCGGGCTTGCCGTCGGCGACGTCGAATGACGCGAGCACATGGGTGCCCGAATCCGCGCGCGCGACGTCGTCGACCGCGACGAGGTCTGCGTGCAGCCGCGCCGGTGTGACGTCGACCCGCAGGTAGCCGCGCACGTCGCTGCGCGCGAGCCGCACGTTCGGGTTCTCGCGCAGCCAGCCGTCGAAGTCGCTCTGCGGCCGCGCCGGCGACGTGATCGAGGTCGTAATCAGCTCGGTCGCGACGATCCGCGACGCCGCGTCGTCGGCCTGGGCGTTGATGTCGTTCACGAGGAACGCGTGGACATCGCCGCTGAGCACGACGGGATTCGCGATCTGGCGCTCGGCGAGAAAGTCGACGAGCCGAGCGCGCGCTGCCGGGTAGCCGTTCCAGCCGTCGGCGGAGTAGCGCAAGTCCTGCTCACCGCTGATATCGAAGTGCGCGAACATGGTCTGCTGGCCGAGCAAGTTCCAGCGCGCGCCGCTCTTCCCGAGCGCGCGGTGCAACCAAGTCTCCTGCGCGCCGCCGAGCATCGTGCGCGAGGGATCGTAGAGCTCGGGGCACGGCTCGACGAGCGGCTCCGGCCTGCAGGCCTGCCGCGAGCGGAATTGCCGTCCGTCGAGCATATGAAGATCGACGAGCCCACCGAAGCTGCATTGCGTATAGAGCTGCTGATTCGGCCCGCGCGGAAGCATGCGGCGCGGCAGCGGCAAGTGCTCGTAGTACGCTCGATATGCGGCCGCCCGGCGCGCGAGGAACATCTCGCGCGGCTCGTCGTCGGCCGACGTGTCGCCCGCGTAGTCGTTGTCGACCTCGTGATCGTCCGACGTGACCATCCAGGCGCTGGCCGCGTGCGCCGCCTGCAGGCTCGGGTCGGATTTATACAGAGCGTAGCGCCAGCGATAGTCGTCGAGCGTGTACGCCTCGGGCGCCTCGTGCGAGCGCACGCGCGCGACGCCGCGCTGCTCGTAGATGTAGTCGCCGACGTGGACGACGAGGTCGACCGCGTCGCGCGCGATCGCGCGATACGCCGCGAAGTGCCCGAACTCGTAGTACTGGCAGCTCGCGACCGCGAGCTTGAGCTGTGCAACCGCAGCTGCCGCGCGTGGGCGCCGTGCGCGTGTGGCCGACGGGACTCCGCTCGCCGCCGCTCGTGAATCGGTACCAATAGTCGTGCGCGGGGTCGAGGCCGACGACCTCGACGTGCACGGAGTGCGCCCACTCCGGCGTCGCGTGCACAGTGCCGTGGCGAACGACTCGCTTGAACGCCTCGTCGCCCGCGATCTCCCAGTCGACGGCGACCGGCGCGTTCGGCATTCCGCCGCCGGGCACGAGCGGCTCGGGCGCGAGCCGCGTCCACAGCACGATCGCGTTCGGCTCGGGGTAGCCCGACGCGACGCCGAGCGTGAACGGGTTCGACGCGAACTTGGGCTCGGCCGCGCGCGTCGCGAACGGCCGCAACAGGCTGAAAGTCGCGAGCCCGAGCCCGGTGCCGACGAGGGTGCGCCGCAAGCGGTTCATGGTGCGATCTTACCCTCGAACGTTGCGCGAGGATGACAGGCGAGCCGCCCCCTGAGTCCCGGCGCGCCCGCGACGGGCCCTAGAGCTCCCGCAACGCGCCGACGAACGCCTCGATGTCCGCCGCGTCGTTGTAGATCTGCGCCGACGCGCGCAGCGTGCCGTCGAGGTGCAAGCGGTGGTGCAGCACGTGCGCGCAGTGATAGCCGCCGGAGACGAAGATGCCGTGCGCGTCCGCGAGGAAGCGCGCGATGTCGTCTTGGCGCATCGCGGGCAACCTGCAGCGACACCGTCGCGAGCGCAATGCGGTCGCGCGCCGAGCGCCCGAGCACGGTCGCGTTCTCGATCTCCGCGAGGCCGCGCATCATCTGGTCGGCGAGCGAGCGCGAGTGCGCGGCGATCTTCGCCATGCCGACGCCCTGCAGGTAGTCGACGGCGGCACCGAGGCCGATAACCCCTTCGATGTTCGGCGTGCCGGCCTCGTAGCGGAACGGCGCCTCGCGCGCCTCGAACCGGTCCTCGGCATGCATCGCGACCATGCCGCCGCCCACGTTGCCGAGCCCGAGCGTCGCGAAGTGGTCGCGGCGCACGTACAGCACGCCGACGCCGTTCGGGCCGAACATCTTGTGGCTCGAGAAACCCATGAAGTCGACGTCGAGCGCGCGCACGTCGATCGGCAAGTGCGCGATCGACTGCGACGCGTCGATCATCACCGGCACGCCCGCGGCGTGCGGCGATCTCGATCCATTCCTCGATCGGCGCGACCACGCCCGTGACGTTCGACACGTGCGCGACGCTCACGAGCCGCGTGCGCTTGCCGAGCCGCGCCGCGAGCTGGCCCCACTGCGGCACGGCCTCGTCGTCGATGTCGATGAGCTTGGGCGTAGCGGCGCCGCGCCACGGCATGTAGTTCGAGTGATGCTCCGACGCCGGGAACACCACCTCGTCGTCCGCGGCCAACCCCAAGCGCTCGCGCGAGCAGGTTGAACGAGTCGGTGGCGTTGCGCGTGAAGATGATCTCCGTCGGCTGCGCGCCGATCAGCGCGGCGACGCGGTGGCGCGCGCGCTCGTACTCTTCGGTCGACGCCTCGGCGATCGGATGCAGGCCGCGATGAACGTTCGCGCCGAGCTCCTCGTAGTAGCGCGTCACCGCAGCGATCACGGAGCGCGGCTTCGGCGTGGTCGACGCGCTGTCGAGATAGATGAAGGGCGAGCCGTCGTAACCGCGTTCGAGCAGTGGGAAGCCCACGCTCTGCATCAGCGCTTCACCAGCCGATACTTGCCCGACGCTTCCGGCGCGATCGCGCTCACGTGCTCGCCGCGCAGCGGACGGGCGAGAAGGGCGGCGACGGCCTGAGCGGCGCGCTCCGCGCTGTCGCGCGAACCGGGATCGACGACCTGCAGGCTGTCGCCGTTCAACTGCCACTGCTCGATCGTCGCGCCGGGCCCGAGGGCCGCGTGGATCGCGTCGTCGAGCATCAGCGGCGTGATCGTCTCGCCGTCGACTTCCGTGCAGTCGCTGAGCCGGCCTTCGACGCGGTCGAGCAGCGGGCCGTCGCTGCGCAGCCCGCACGCGCAGTCGCGAGCTTCGGACACGCGCACCACGTCGCCGATGTCGTAGCGCAGCAGCGGCATCCACGCTCGGCCAAGCGTCGTCACGAGCACGCGCGCGAGCCGCCCCGTGCCCGGCAGCGGCACGAGGTCGATGTGACTATGGCGTTCGTTCGGGTGCAGCCGGCCGTGCTCGCACTCCATGAACAGCACGCCGGCTTCGGTCGCACCGTAGATCTGGAACAGGGGCGCGTCGAGCGCGCGCGCGATGTCGCGGCGCATCGCACGCGTCGTGGTTTCGTAGGTGAGCGTGATGAAGTCGGGCGCGGGCAGGCGCAGTCCGCGCTGCACGGCGCCGCGCGCGACGATCGCAAGGTACGCGGGATCCGCCTCCACTCCGCGCGGGCCGAACTCGGTCCATTCGCGCAGCATTCGCTCGCAGTCCTGCTCGGTCCAATGCGTCGGGTCGTCGCTCTCGTTGAAGAACAGCATGCCGTCGATGTTGCGCTCGGCCGCGGTCCGCGTGCCGAAGTGGCACGCGCCGCCGCCGCACGCGGGTGTCGTGAGCACGGCTTCGCGATACTCCGCGCGCTCCATCGACGTCGCGATCCGCGCGTTGAGGCGCATCGCTTCGCGCTCCTGCGGGTCCCACCACGACCATTCCCAGATCACCTGGAGGCGGTCGGCCGTGGTGCCCGACGTCGCGAGCAACGTCACCAGCTCGTCGCGCATCGCGGCATGCAGATCCTGATCGCGCCGCACGAGCGATTTCGGGAATCCCTTGCGCAGCTCGCGCTTGCTCGTGGCCGGCACCTGCGCAAGCCACGCGTTGACGGTGCTGGGGTCCGCGGGCGGCTCGGGCCGATCGCGATAGAGCGGCACGTCGGCGACCATGCGCCGCGTTTCCTCGCCCACGCGCTTCCAGTGCCTCGCCGAATACGTCACTTAAGCGGCCTCCAACTTGCCTTCCAACTTCGCCTTCCTGTGCGGGAGCGCGGCGAACACCGGGATCGGCTCGCCGCGCGCCTGCAGCGACCCGTCCTCCGCGATCACGAGCGCCCCGCCGCTCGGCACGCCGTACGCTCGGGCCTTCTTGCCGAGCTCGCGTGCACGCACCGCCGCGAAGACTTGCGTTTCGAGCCAGCCATCGCCCTCGCCGTGCGTGTCGATCGAGCACGGCACTATTCCCAGACATTCATACGTTTCTGCTTCGTCGTCGCCGGCATCCTCACGCGGCCAGCGGATCCAACGCTCGCCGAGCATGATCGCGCCGGCCGACATCCCGGCGTAAACGGCACCGCGCTCCGCCGCAGCGCGGAAGTCGCGCACGAGGTCCGCTTCGCGCAGCACCTGGATGCCTTGCTCGACGTCGCCGCCGCCGACGAACACGAGATCCACTTCCTCGAGCGCCCCGCGGGCCTTGGCGCTCTCCTTCTTCTTTCCGGAGAGCTTGGGCCACAGCACTTTGTGGGCGCCTGCCGTCTTGAGAAGGTCCGAGAGGGCGCCGCCGAAACCGGCGTGGTCGTGGCTCGCGGCGCCGAGGTAGAGCACGAGCGGCTTGTCCTTGCCCGTGAGTCGGATCGCCTCGGCCAAGAAGGGCTTCGTTCCGAAGTGGCGGCTGCCGAGCTTGCCGGCCATCAGCGTCGTAGCTTTGCGCAAGAGCCGGTCGTCTCCCACGTCAGTTGAAAGAACACCCGCCAGCCAGGTTCATCGGAACGAGGCGTCGCGGCGGTTGCTATGATCGGCTAATTGTACGCCTCGAACCTTGTAGGCGGGGATGGCAATGACGACCGCAACGCAGCGCACGGTGGGAATCCTCGGCAGCGGCGACATGGGCAGCGCAGTCGGCGGCGCGTTCGTGCGCGCCGGCTTCCGCGTGGTGACGGACTTGAGCCGTCGCAGCGCGCACTCGCGCGGGCTCGCAGCGCACGCTGGCATCGTGGACGTGGGCTCGCTCGCGGCGGTCGCGCAGGCGGCCGAGCTCGTGCTGTCGATCGTCCCGCCGGCTGCCGCGGTCGCGTGCGCGGAGGAGTTCGCGGAAACCCTGCGCGCGGCCCCTGCAGCTCCCGTGTTCGCGGACTGCAACGCGGTGGCGCCCGCGACAGTCCGCCGCATCGCGCGCCTGTTCGAGTCGACCGGTGCCGCGTTCGTCGACGCCGGCATCGTCGGCCGCGGCCCACGCCCCGGCGGCGAGCGCACGCGGTTCTACGTGAGCGGCCCCGCGCGCCGCGCGTTGCTCGATGTCGCCGTCGCGGAGATCGAGCTGCTCGACATGGGCGAGGAGATCGGCGCCGCGTCGGCGCTCAAAATGACGTATGCGGCGCTCAACAAAGGCACGGACGCTTTGCACACAGCCGTGCTGCTCGCCGGTGCGCGCTTGGGCGTGCTCCCGGCGCTCCTGAAGGAATTCGAGTCGAGCCAGGCGGAAGCTCTCGCGCGGATGAAGGCGCGCGTGCCGTTCCTCGCCGCGACCGCGGCGCGTTTCACGGGTGAGATGGCCGAGATCTCCAAGACGTTCGCCGCGGCCGGCGTCACCCCGGACTTTCATCGCGGCGCGGAGTGGGTCTACGCGCAGCTCGCGGCGACGCCGCTCGCCGCGGAGACGCGCGCGACGCTGCCGCGCGAGCGCTCGCTCGATGCCGCGCTCGCAGTGTTCAGCGCGGCGCTGGATCGCGGCGCAGCGATCCGCGACGGTGCCCGATGAGCGACGAGGTCCCTTACGAGCACCTCACGCCCGACGTGATCATGACGGCGCTCGAGCGCATCGGCTTCGAGTGCACGGGCAGCATCCTCGCGCTCGGCAGCTACGAGAATCGCGTCTATCAGATCGGTACCGAGGAGGGCTTCGTCGTCGCGAAGTTCTATCGTCCGGGGCGCTGGACCACGGATGCGATCCTCGAGGAGCACGACTTCGCGCTCGAGCTCGCCGAGCAGGAGATCCCGGTCGTCGCGCCGCTCATACGCGACGGCGGCTCGCTCCACGAGCACGACGACTATCGCTTCGCGGTATACGAGCGGCGCGGCGGGCGCTGGCCCGAGCTCGGCACGAGCGAGGATCGCGTCTGGATGGGCCGCTTCCTCGGTCGCATGCATGCGGTTGGCGCCCAGCGCCGGTTCGAGGAGCGCAAGACGCTCTCGCGCGATGATCTCGGCAGGCAGTCCGTCGACCAGCTCTTGTCCGGCGACTGGATTCCGGCGCACCTCGCGGATAGCTATGAGAGCATCACGACGCAACTGCTCGACGCGATCGACGTCGTGTTCGAGGAGGTCGGCCCGTACCGCACGCTGCGCATTCACGGCGATTGCCATCGCAACAACGTGCTGTGGACCGACGACGGCCCGCACTTCGTCGACCTCGACGACTGTGTGAACGGCCCCGCCGTGCAGGACCTCTGGCTGTTCCTCGCGGGCTCGCACGACGAGATGTCTGCGCAGCTCGGCGACCTGCTCGAAGGCTACGGCCAGTTCTTCGACTTCGACTTCGGTGAGCTGCGCCTCATCGAGGCGCTGCGCGCGTTGCGTCTGATGTACTACACCGCGTGGATCACGCGCCGCTGGAACGATCCCGCGTTCCCGCGTGCGTTCCCTTGGATCGGCGAAGCGCGTTATTGGGAGGAGCACGTGCGCGCCCTGCTCGAGCAGCGTGCGGTGCTCGACGACCCGCCGCTCTCCGTCGTGATTTGAGAAATCGGCCCTTGCCCTGCGACCTTTCGGGCATCGAGAATATGTCGCGTCAGGGTCGCCTGTAACACCATGCCAATATTCGGTTTCGGCACCGTATTGACGGTGATCGCTGTCGTCCACTTGCTGCGCACCGGCCGCGACATGCGTTGGCTGTTCTTGATCGTGTTCGTGCCGGTGATCGGCCCGCTCGTCTATTTCTTCATCGAAGTGCTGCCGTCCCTGAAGCAGAACCCCACCGCGCGGCGCGCGCTGCGAGCCGCGCGCGCGAGCGTCGACCCGGGCCGCGGCGTGCGCGAAGGCGAGCTCGACTACGAGCGCAGCCAGAACATCGAGACCGCGACGCGGCTCGCCGACGAGCTCACGAAAGCGGGGCGGTTCGACGAGGCGATCAAGGTGTGCAACGAGGCGCGCACCGGCCTCTTCGAGGACGACCCGAAGATCCTGCTCGCGCTCGCGAACGCGCAGTTCGCGGCCGCGCGCTACGCGGATGCGATCGGCACGCTCGACTACCTGCGCGACAAGAATCCGGGGCTGCGCGCCGCGGACGGTCATCTGGTCTACGCGCGTGCTCTCGAGGAGAGCGGCGCCGCCGAGCGCGCGCTCAAGGAGTACGACGCGCTCGCTCGCTACTACCCGGGCGCCGAGGCGCGCGTGCGCCACGCGATGCTGCTCAAGAAGCTCGGGCGCACGGCCGAGGCCCAGCAGCTGTTCGCCGCGATCCTCAAGGACGCGCGGCTCGCGCCGAAGCACTTTCGGCGCAGCCAACGCGAGTGGATTGCGCTGGCGGAAAAAGAAAAGGGCTGACCGCGGTCCGCACCACGTTCGGCGTCGCGCCTGTGCGCGGTTGGCGCCTATTTCACTATCTTCAGCGCCTTCAACAGAACGATCAGAAGAACGGCTCCGCCGATCGCGATGGCCCAACGCACGATGGCCCCGCCTCCTCCGATCCCGAGCACTCCTGCCAACCAGAAGCCGAGGAACGAGCCGACGATGCCGACGACGATGTTCGCGATGAGACCCATCTGCGCGTCGGTCTTCATGATGAGACTACCGATCCACCCGACGACGCCGCCGATGATCAACGTGATGATGATGTCCATGGGACCCCCCCAAGAATTTTTATCGTGAGAAACGGGAGATAGATAGCACGCCGCGCTTCTTGGCCGCATGAGACCAAAGGGCCGTACCGGCGGCGCCGAGACGCTCGTCGCCGCTGCCGGCACGCGAGATTCGGGGGTATGATCGTCGTCCTGCGATCGCGGCCGGCCGGCTGCTCCGCCACTTCTCGAGGGGATCCGCATGGCGTACGAACTACTTGGCAAGAATTTCACTCCGCCCGACATCCAAGCCAAGGTCACCGGCAAAGCCAAGTACGCGGAGGATTTCCGCGTCGACGGCATGGTGTTCTGCAAGCTGCTCACGAGCCCGATGCCGCACGCGCGCGTCACGAGCATCGACCCGAGCGAGGCGCTCGCGATGCCCGGCGTGCTCGGCGTGCTCACGGCCGACGACGTGCCGAGCTTCCCCGAGCCGTCCGAGACGATCCTGACGAACGAGCCGCTGTTCGTCGGTCATCCGATCCTCGCGATCGCGGCCGAGACCGAAGAGCTCGCGGCCGACGCGCTCGAGAAGATCAAGATCACTTTCGAGGAGCTGCCGTTCACGGTCGATCCGCTCCAGAGCCTCTACCCGGGCGGGCCGAACGCGCGCACGACCGGCAACATCGCGAACCCCGGCATCGACGTGAAGAGCTTCAAGTGGACCGCACGCGATTTCGCCGCCGCGGCCGACGGGCAGATGCCGATGGGCGAGCCCGTGCGCGAGTGGTCGTTCGGCGACGTCGACGCGGGGCTCAAGAGCGCGAAGCTGGTGCTCGACGAGTCGTTCGTGACGCAAGGCCTGTCGCACCACTCGATGGAATCGCGCACCGCGCTCGCGTACTGGCAGAACGGCAAGTGCCACCTGCACGCATCGTCGCAGAGCCAGAGCCTGCCCGTGCCCGGCGTCGCGCGCTTCATCGGCATCGAGCCGCAGGACCTCGTGTTCATCGCGGAATTCTGCGGCGGCGGGTTCGGCTCGAAAGGAGGCGCTTATCCGATAGTCGCCGTGCCGGCGCTGATGTCGAAGAAGATCGGTCGACCCGTCATGATGCGGATCTCGCGGCACGAGGAGTACTACTTGGGCTCGGCGCGCGCGGGCTTCCAAGGACGCGTGAAGATCGGTTTTCGCGCCGACGGCCGCGTGACCGCGGTCGATCTCTACATCGTGCAGGAGAACGGCCCGAACACGGGCTTCAACGATTGGCTGTCCGCCGCGGACGCGGTGTCGATCGTCTATCAGCCCGCCGCGATGCGCTTCCGCGGCGTGCCCGTGATGACCAACACGCCGCCGCGCGGCCCGCAGCGCGGCCCGGGTCAGAATCAAATCGCGATGGCGATCGAGCCGATCATCGACAAGGCCGCGCGTCAGCTCGGGCTGGACCGCGTCGAGATCCGCCGCGTCAACGCGCCCGACGACAAGGGCAAGATCGGCGCGATGCAGGGCGGCCTCACGAGCGCGCATCTGCGCGAGGCGCTCGAGCAGGGCGCGGAGAAGTTCGGTTGGGAGGCGCGCCGCGCGCGCAGCGGCCAACGCAACGGCACGAAAGTGACGGGGCTCGGCGTCGGCACCGCGTTCCATACTGCGGGCGGCAACGGGTTCGACGGCCTCGTACGGCTCGCCGCGGACGGCAAGCTCTACATCCACACGGGCGTCGGCAATCTCGGCACGTACTCGCACACGGCGACGTCGCGCGTGTCCGCCGAAGTATTGAAGATGAGCTGGGAGAACTGCGTGGTGGTGCGCGGCGATAGCAGCAAGCATCTGCCGTGGAACAACGGCCAGTTCGGCAGCAACACGTCGTTCACGATGACGCGAACGAACTTCGCCGCCGCGACGGACGCCGTCGCGAAGCTGAAGGAGATCGCCGCGAAGGATTTCGGCGGCGCGCCCGCCGACTACGACATCGGCAACGAGACCGTATTCTCGCGCACCGATCCGGCGAAGAAGCTCACGTATGCCGCCGCGGCGCAGCGCGCGGTCGAGCTCGGCGGTAAGTTCGACGGCCACGAGGTGCCCGCCGACTTGAACGTGATGACGAAGGCTTCCGCGACCGGTCTCGCCGGCTCGGGCTTGATCGGCGTCGCGAAAGACAACATCCCGCGCACGGCCACGGTGCCCGCGCTCGCGGCCGGGTTCATCGAGATCGAGCTCGACACCGAGACCGGCAAGTTCACGATCTTGGACTACGTCGGCGTCGCGGACTGCGGCACCGTGCTGCACCCGATGGGCCTATCGACACAGATCAAGAGCGGTGCCGTCATGGGGATCGGGCTCGCGAGCTCGGAGCGGCACATCTTCGATCCGCAGAACGGGCTGCCGGGCAATGTCGGTCTGCTCGCGGCGAAGCCGCCGTCGTACCTCGACGTTCCGCCTACGATGGCGACGGGCGCAGTGGACATCGCGGACCCGCAGAACCCGGTCGGGGCGAAGGGCATCGGCGAGCCCGTCCAGGGCTGCGCCGCCGCCGCGCTGCTCGGCGCCATCTCGGATGCGCTCGGCGGCCACTATTTCAACCGGACGCCGGTCATGGCGGACCAGATCGTCAACGCCGCGGCCGGCCGGGAGCAGTCGCACAAGCCTTTGCAGGTCAACACCGCGTGAAGGCGAGACGCTCGTTCAGCGGCTTCGCCGCCGGTGGACTCGGCGGAGGCTCCTGTACTGACGGGTGCGGCCTGTTTACCGGGGTCGGCTTTTCACCTAGCATTCCCTCGATTTCCGACGCCTTTCGATAAGCACCAGGGGAGACCTCCATGGCGGATGACAACAACGGCCGTTCCTATCCGGAACCCCGATACGACAACCCCTCTTCGAAGGCCACCTCCAGACGCCAATTCATCAAAGGCGTGATCGCCTCCGGCGCCGCCGTCTCGAGCGCCGGGTATCTCTTCACGCTCGCGGGCTGCTCGCGCGAGCAGGGCGCGGCGCGCGGCATCGAACGGATGCTCACGCTCAACGTCAACGGCCAGATGCGCACGGTCGACGTGCTGCCGAACGAGACGCTCGCGATGACGCTGCGTTACAAGCTCGGGCTCACGGGCACGAAGCTCGGCTGCGACCGCGGCGAATGCGGAGCGTGCACCGTGCTGCTCGACGACGTCGCGAGCTACTCGTGCTCGACGCTGACGCACGCCGTGCGCAACCGCGCGATCATGACGATCGAGGGGCTCGAAGGCGCGAACGGTGAGCTGCACGTCGTGCAGCAAGCGATGATCGACGAGCTCGGTCCGCAGTGCGGCTTCTGCACGCCGGGTCAGATCATGTCGGCCGTCGCGCTGCTCAAAGCGAATCCGAAACCGACGCGCGACGAAGCGCGTCACGCGATTGTCGGGCAATCTCTGCCGGTGCGGCGCATACGATCATTACTTGAATGCGGTGATGCGCGCGGCCGAAGCGGGCGAGCGTCTGAGCCAGGCCTGAAGCGGCGCGTCAGCAACACAAAGCATAAGGAGCTTTGGCTATGTCCAGAGACATGATGGGGGCTTTCGAGCTTTATCAACCCGACACCGTCGAGAACGCGGTCGAGTTGCTCGGACGCTTCGGCGAAGACGGATGGGCGCTCGCGGGCGGCAACGACAGCCTCGACTGGTTCAAGGATCGAATCAAGCGTCCGAAGTACGTCGTCGACATTTCCGGGATCGCCGCGCTCAAGGGCATTCGCGAGACCGCCGATGGCGGAGTCGAGATCGGCGCGCTCACTACGCTCACTGAAATCGAGCGCAGCGAGGTCATCAAAGGGCGCTACAAGCTGCTCGCGGACGCCGCACGGCGCGTCGCGAGCCCGCAGATCAGAAACTCCGGAACGATCGGCGGCAACGTCTGTCAGGACGCGCGCTGCTGGTACTACCGCTACGGCGTGGACTGCTATCGCGCTGGCGGCAACCGCTGCTACGCGGATACGCCCGAGGGCCAGAACCGTGAGCACTGTCTCTGGGGCGCCGATCGCTGCATCGCGGTGAGCCCGTCCGATACCGCGCCCGCGCTCGTCGCGCTCGACGCGAAGATGGTGGTGATTGGCCCGAAGGGCACGCGCGAGGTGTCGGCCGAGGATTTCTTCATCGGGCCGAACGTCGACATCGAGCGGATGACCGTCGCTCGAGGACGGCGAGGTGCTCACGGCGATCCGCATTCCGGCCGAATGGTCGGGTGCGCGCTTCTACTTCGAGAAGGTCGCGGACCGAAACACGTGGGACTTCCCGCTCGTCAATATCGCCGCCGCGATGGTCGTGAGCGGCGCCGCGGGCAGCGAGAAGGTCGACAAGATCCGGATCGTTGCCGGCGCGGTGCAATGCGTCCCGCGGCGGCTCACGGCGGTCGAAGCCGTCGTCGCGGGTCAACCGAAGACGGCGGACACGGCGACGCTCGCGGGGCAGAGCGCGGTGCGCGGCGCTACGCCGCGCAACTACAACCACTTCAAGATCCCGCTGCTGCAAAACCTCGTCACGCGCGCGATCCGCGACGCGTAACTGGGCGCGCGCAAGCCGCATCATCGGGCCGAGCGAACGCTTAAGCCCTTGAGTTTCAATGGAGCTGTTGCGTATCAGTCGCGATGCTTACGGCCGCGAGGTCCTGCAAGGGATGTCGTGGGATCTCCTCTGGGTGTTCGTCGGGGCGGGTGTCGCGCTGATCGCGTTGCACGCTCTCTATCGCGCGTTGCTCGCGCCTAGATCGCCGCGGTCTTCGAAGTGACCGCGCCTTCCGCAGCCCGAGCCGGCGCAGCGAGCGCGTCGGCCAAGATCGTCCGCCACGCGCTCGTTGATCGGCTGTTCCACTGGATCACGGCGGCGTGCGTGCTCACGCTGCTCGCGACCGCGTTCCTCCCGATCGTCGGCGTCGAGTTCGGCTGGGTGACGGCGCATTGGATCACGGGTGTCGTGCTGATCGCCGCCGTGCTGTTCCACATCGTGCGCGGCTTGTTCTGGCAGAGCTTGCGGACGGTGTGGATCGGCGCCGCCGACGTACGCGACGCGCTCGCGATCGTGCGTCAGACGTTGCGGCTCGGGAGTGTGTCGCCGCCAAGGCCCGGCAAATACTCGTTCGCCCAGAAGCTCATTCACGCGGCGTTCGCGGTGGTCGTGCTCACCGTGAGCGCGACCGGCGCCGTCATGCTCGCGCGCGTAAATACGCCGTGGTGGAAATCGAACCCGTACCTGCTTGCCGACAAGACTTGGGGCGTCGTGTACGTGCTGCACGACCTCGCCGCGTTGTCGTTGATCACGATGGTGATGACGCACGTCTATTTCGCACTGCGTCCCGAGAAGCTGTTGTTCACGCGTGCGATGATCCGCGGTTGGATCACGCGCGACGAATTTGGAGAGCATCATGACCCGAACCGGTGGCAGGTAGATCGATGAGTGCTGCGGAACTGCGCGCGGAGCTCGATCAGCGTATCGAAGCCGTCGAGAGCGGCTACGAATTCATGCTCGCGTACGCGGCGCAGGGCCGCGAGACGGACAAAGGCGCGGCCGCGGGCCGGAACGTGCGCGAGTATCTCGAGAAGATGGCCGCCGCGCTCGACGGGCTCGGCTCGGTCGTCGCGGAGTGCGCGTACAGCGTGGATTCCGCCGTGCGCGGCAGCGCGAGCTCGTTCCTCGCGGCCGTGGACGCGGACGCGCGGATCGCGCACGGTGTCGTGCGGCTCGTGCTCTCGCGGCCCGACATCAGCTCGCAGCTCGTCGACAACTTGAACGCGTCGATTCACTTGCGCGCGCTGCTCACGGATCTGTTCATCGTCGACGAGGCGCTGAAGCCGCCGAGAGCCTGAGTCGTAGCACTGACGCTGCCACCAAGCCGCGCCGTGCGATGAACGCACCGTCGACGCTCGGTCACTCTCTCGTCTTCGAGGCGCCGGGGTGAATTTCCTTGCGCGTCGTCTACTTGCGACCCTGCAAACGATTTGTTTATGCTGCGGGCAGGGTTCGAAGCCGCCGCACAACATTAGAAGGTCGCACAATGAAACAGCAGTCCTGTAAGGTCGCGTTGATCGTTACTTTGCTTCTCCCGTTGCTCGCATGCAGCCAGGGGTCTGCGCCGGCCGCGGCTCCCGAAGACGAGTCGCCCGGAAGGGCAGGCAATCACGTACCGCCAAGGTCTCATGGATGCCGTTTCGTGGAAGGTCGGCAAGCTGAACGCGATGGCGATGGGCGAGATTCCCGTCGACGACATGGCCGCCGTGAAGAACGCGCGCGACGCTGCGGCGCTCGCGGGCATGATGGCCGAAGGCTTCATCCCGAACAGCGCAAAGGAAGGCAGTGCCGCGCTGCCCGACATCTGGATGAACTTCCCGGACTTCGAAAAGAAGGCCGCCGACTTGCAGACCGCCGCCACGGCGCTCGCGGATGCGGCGCAGGCGAACGGGTTCGAAGCGTCGAAGGGCATGGTAGCCGCCGTCCGTCAAACATGCGGCGGGTGCCACCGGCCGTATCGCCGCCGCGAAGAGTAATCGCGCTTCGTCAGCTCACGAAAAGCGGCGGCTCGGGCAACCGAGCCGCCGCTTTCGTTTTCAGCGATCGCGATGCGGTTACTGCAGCGTGCCCTTCCGCTGGAAGCCGGCCCGATCGCCCGAGCGCACGCGCAGCTCCATCTTCTCGGCGTTGCGCAGCACGTTGAGCGGCACGTCGACGCCCGCGCTGCCCATGCTCCAGACGCGCCGGAACATGTTCGCGAGGCCGACGACCGGCTCGTCGTCGATGCCGACGATCACGTCGCCCGGCCGGAGTCCCGCCTTGTCCGCGGGGCAGTTGCGGTAGACGCCGACGACCGTGAGGTCGTGCTGGTCGTCGTGGACGAGCATGCCGAGCCACGGCCGCGGCGGCGCGAGGCGCCGGCCGTGCGCGCAGATCTCGTCGACGATCGGCACGAGCAGGTCGATCGGCACGAACATGTTCACGGTGCTCATCGCGCCGTCGACTTCGAAGCCTTGGATCACGAGCGAGCCGAGGCCGCAGAGCCTGCCGTGCCGGTCGACGAGCGCGGCGCCGGACCAGCTGTCGTGCGGCGGCGTCGTGAACAAGGCCTGGTCGATCACGTATTCCCAGCGGCCCGCGAACTCTTGCTTCGCGATGACGCGTGCTTCGATGACCTGCTCGTTGCCGCTGCTGCTCATCACGGACACGGCGTCGCCGACGACGAGATCGGACGCGCTGCCGAGCTCCATGCTCCCGCCGTTCAGCGGCAGTGACGGCTTCACGAGCGCAAACCCGCTGTCGAAGTCGTACCCCACGACGAAGCCCGGCACGACCGTCGAGCGCGCGCCTATCCAGACGTTCTCGGCTTCGTGCACGACGTAGCCGATCGTCGCGATGAGCCCGTCGTCGCGGATTCGCACGCCGTGGCCGACGCGCTCGGTGCCGAGCAGGCCGGCGCTCATCGCGTCGTCGGGGATGTGCGCGGTGATGGACACCATCGCTTCGATTCCCGGGACCTTCGGTGTGGCACGAGCGCTCATGCAACTATGGTAGCTGCGGTTGATCGGTTCCGCGAGCGTGCGTTCGGCGATTGTGGTCGCTGGCGTGTGCGCCACGCCTGGTGTCGCTGCTGCGAGGGTCGTGGTCGCTGCGAGCCGCGGTCGTGGGTCATTCCCCCCGCTACCGCCCGGTCGGCCTGATTTTGTCGCACGCGTTGCGAGCGCGCGGGCCGCGAGTGCCAGTCGAAGTTTTGCATCTACTTGCGACGCGTCTGCCATTTGCGACGTCGTCGTTCATTCGTTGGCCCGCTTTCGCTGGGCCGACCGAGCGCGGGAGGAACGACCCACACCCACGACTCGCAGCGTCGCGCGCATCGCTCCGTCGAAGAGGCGCATCGCTACGCTCGCTGAGGAGATCACGCGTCGCCGATGCTGGCGACACCGATGCGCACGATCGCGGAAGACAGCGCGCTCGTCTGCGCGAGTCAGCGGTCTTCGAAGGGGTAGACGCCGGGCTCGGGGAGGAAGTTGTCGGTGAGTCCGTCGATCGCGGTCGAGCCCATGAGCCAGCGCGCCTCTTCCGCACCTGCGCCGATGTGCGGCGTGCCGATGAAGTTCGGCAGCCGCAACAGCTCGTCGTCGGTCGGGGGCTCGACGGCGAAGGCGTCGATCGCGGCCGCTGCGATGCGCTGCGACTTCAGCCGCTCCTTGAGCGCCGTCTCGTCGATGATCTTGCCGCGTGCGGTGTTGATCAGCACGCAGTCGGGGCGCAGCTTGTCGAGCGTCGCGGCGTCGTAGAGCCCGCGCGTGAGATTCGTCACCGTGAGATGGATCGACAGCACCTCGGAGCGCGCGAGCAGCTCGTCGAAGCCGACCGGCGTCACGCGGTGGCGCGCGTAGAAGTCCGCGTAGTCTTTGATGTCGCACGCGAGCACTGTGCAATCGAACGGCTGCAGGAGCCGCACGAATTCCTTGCCGATCTCGCCGCAGCCGTGGATGCCGACGACACGCCCCGTGAGGTGCCGGCCCATGCGCTGCAGCGGCCGCTCCGCGCGGCGCATCGCGGCGTTGAGATCGACGACGTGGCGGAGTCCTGCGATCGCGAGACACAACGCGAGCTCGGCGACCGAGCGCTTGTTGACGCCGGGCGTCCAGCCGAGCCGCACGCCGTGGCGCCGCATCGCCGCGGGATCGATCTTGTCGAGCCCGACGCCGAGCTTCGCTACGACCTTGAGGCTGCGGCAGTGCACTGAGCACGCGCTCGTTGATCGGCTCGAACGACACGATCGCGGCGTCGTAGCCGTCGAGGTACGCGATCGTCTCCTGCTCGGTGCGGTAGTACGGCACGCCTTCGGTGTTCACCTTCGCGTCCGGGTAACGCTCGAGTAACAGCTTCACGAGCCCCGCGTGCTGGCCGAAAGAGATCGCTGGAACGGCAACGCGCATGATCGTTTCGTCGCTATCGAGATGTGTCCACGAACCGCGCCGCACGCGGCTAAGCGGCCGTAGACCTTGAGAAAAACCCAGAAAAAAGTATAGCGGACACGTGGGCTCGGCTGCGGACCCCTGTGGCATAATTCCAACCTCTCGCGCGTCGCCTGCGCCACGACCAAGATGCTCGGCAAGGAAGCCGCGCTCGAAGACTCAGGGATTCTTGGGACAACGAATACTCATGAAGAACGCATTGCTCATCGTCATCGCGTTTGCCTTGGGCGGCGTCGCGGTTTGGTACTTCACCGGCGATGAGAATGCGTCGGCTGCCCGGCGCGGGCCCGCAAGCGGCGGGCGGCAGGCCCGGCGGCGCCGGTGGTCCTCCGGGCGGCGGACGCCCGGGCGGCTTCGGCGGCGGTTTCCAGAACCAGCAGCCGCCGCTCGTGACGGTCGCGCGCGTGAAGAAAGATCAACTCTACGACGTCGTCGAAGCGCTCGGCACGGCGCAAGCGAACGAGTCCGTGATCGTCAACGCGAAGGTCACCGACACCGTGCGGCGCGTGAACTTCGAGGACGGCGACTACGTCGAGGCCGGCGCGGTGCTCGTCGAGCTCACGAACCAAGAGGAATCGGCGCTGCTTGCGGAAGCGCGCGCGAACCTCGACGACGCGCAGAACGAGCTGCGCCGACAGCAAGACATCGCGAACAAGGGTCTCGGGGCCGCGCGGGATTTCGACCTCGCGCGCTCGCGCGCCGCGGCGCAGGAGGCGCGCCTCAACACCGTCGTCGCGCGCTTGAAGGATCGGCTGATCCAGGCGCCGTTCAGCGGGATACTCGGCTTCCGTCAAGTGAGCCCCGGCACGATGGTGAGCCCCAACACCGCGATCACGTCGATCGACGACATCTCGACGATCAAGCTCGACTTCACGGTGCCCGAGACGTTCCTCGGTGCGATGGTGCCGAACGCGCGCGTAGTCGCGCAGAGCGTGAGCTATCCCGGCCGCGAGTTCGAAGGCATCGTGCGCACGGTCGGCTCGCGCGTCGATCCGATCACGCGCGCCGTCACGGTCCGCGCGCACGTCGAGAACAAGGATCGCGCGCTGCGCCCCGGCATGCTGCTCACGGTGCAGGTCGTCACGCTCGCAGCACCTCGCGCTCGTCGTGCCCGAGGGCTCGGTGTTCCAGATCCAGAATCGCGCCTACGTCTATCGCGTCGAGGATCAAGTCGCGCACCAGCAGCAGATCGAGGTCGGCGGCCGCCGCTTCGGCGTCGTCGAGGTGCTCGGCGGGCTGAAGGAAGGCGACGTGATCGTCACCGAGGGCATCGTGAAGCTGCGCGACGGCATCAAGGTCCGCTACGAAGGCGGCGAGGCCGCGGTCAGCGAGCGCTTCGAGTCGGACGAGGGCTGCCGGAGCCGTCAAGGCTCGTAGCTGATCGGTCGCCGCCATGTGGTTGTCAGACATCTCCGTCAAGCGCCCGGTCTTCGCGACCGTCCTGAGCTTGATGCTGATCGCGATCGGCGCGCTCTCGTTCCGCGACCTCACCGTCCGTGAATATCCCGACACCGTCGCAGCCCACGGTGCAGGTGCAGGTCGGCTATCCCGGCGCGTCCGCCGAGATCATCGAGACGCGGATCACGCAGGTGCTCGAGGCGGAGCTGTCCGGCATCGAGGGCGTGAAGTCGATCCGCTCGCAGAGCCGCGACGGTCAGTCGTCGCTCACGGTCGAGTTCTACATGAACCGCAACCTCGACGAGGCTGCGAACGACGTGCGCGATCGCGTGTCGCGCGTGAGCCGGCGGCTGCCGGACGACGTGAACAACGTGAGCGTGCAGAAGGCGGACGCCGACACGCAGCCGATCATGTGGCTCACGCTCGCGAGCACCAACGGCATGAACCTGATGGAGCTCACCGACTACACGGAGCGGTATCTGCTCGATCGGTTCGCGACGATTCCGGGCGTGTCGCAGATCAACAAGTTCGGCTCCGGCGGCCCGTCGATGCGCGTGTGGATCGACCGGCTCGCGCTCGCCGCGCGCGGCCTCACGGTCACCGACATCGAAACGGCGCTCGACCGCGAGAACCTCGAGCTCCCGGCCGGCCGCATCGAGTCGAAAGACCTCGACTTCCAGGTCCGGATCGCGCGCAACTACGAGACGGCGGACCAGTTCCGCAACCTCGTGATCTCGCAGGGCAAGGACGGCCACCTCGTGCGGCTCGCGCGAGGTCGCGAACGTCGAGGTCGCGTCGCGCGAGCAGAACCGGATGTTCCGGACGAACGGGAGCCTCACGACCGGTTTCGGCATCATCAAGCAGTCGACCGCGAACACGGTCGAGGTGCTCGACGCGGTGAAGGCCGAGGTCGAGCGCGTCAACGAGAACCTGCCGCGAAGGCCTGAGCCTGATCACGAGCGGCGACGACTCGCTCTACATCCGCGCGGCGATCAGCGAGATCTACTGGACGATCGGCATCACGACCGCGCTCGTCGGCTTCGTGATCTTCGTGTTCCTGGGCTCGCTGCGCGCGACGCTGATTCCGCTCGTCACGATCCCGGTGTGCCTGGTCGCGACGTTCTCCGTGCTGTCGCTGTTCGGCTATTCGATCAACCTCGTCACGCTGCTCGCGCTCGCGCTGTCGATCGGCCTCGTCGTCGACGACGCGATCGTCGTGCTCGAGAACGCGCATCGACGCATCGAAGCGGGCGAGACGCCGCTGCTCGCGGCGTACAACGGCACGCGCCAGGTGGCGTTCGCCGTGATCGCGACCACGGTGGTGCTCGTGTCCGTGTTCGCGCCGGTCGCGTTCCTGAAGGACAGCATCGGCCGCGTGTTCGCGGAGCTCGCGGTGACGATCGCGGCCGCGGTGTTGTTCTCGGCCGTGCTCGCGCTGTCGCTCTCGCCGATGATGTGCTCGAAGCTGCTGCGCTCGAGCACGAAGGAAAGCAAGCTCACGCACACGCTCGACAAGGCGTTCGATTGGCTGTCGAACAGGTACCAGGCGGCGCTCACGCGCTTCGCTTGCGCGCGCCGTGGGCATCGGTCGCCGTGTGCGGTGCGATCGGCGTCGGCGCCTACTTCCTCGTGCAGACGATTCCGCAGGAATACGCGCCGCAGGAAGACCGCGGTCAATTCAACGGCTCGATCCAGGCGCCCGAAGGCACGAGCTACGCGCGCTTGCAGGAGGCGGCGGACAAGGTCGAAGTCGCGCTGCAGCCGTATTTCGACGACGGCACGATTCAGCGCGGCGTCGTGAGCGTGCCGGGCTGGAACAACCAATCGGGCATCGTGAACGTGACTTTGAAGCCCTGGGGCGAGCGCAAGATCGGCACCCAGCAGCTCATCGGCATCCTGAGCAAGCAGTGGGAAGAGATTCCCGACGTCCGCGTCACCGCGTTCATGAACAACGGCAACCGCGGCGGCGGCGGTGGCGGCGGGGGCGGCGGACAACCGGTGCAGCTCGTGCTCGGCGGGCCGAACTACGACGAGCTCGCGCGCTGGCGCGACCTCATCATCGCGACGGCGTCGGAGAATCCGGGCCTCACGCGGCTCGATTCGGACCTGCGCGAGACGCAGCCGCAAGTCCTCGTGCGCGTCGACACGGACCGCGCGGCGAGCCTCGGCATCACGGCACGCAGCATAGGCTCGACGCTGCAGACGATGATGAGCGAACGGCAGGTCACGACCTACGTCGTCGACGGCGAGGAGTACGACGTCGTGCTCCAGGCGAAGCCGGAGCAGCGTGCGACGTACTCGGACCTGCGCAACATCTTCGTGCGCTCGGACCGCACGCAGGAGCTCATACCGCTCTCGAACCTCACGAAGCTCGAGGACATGGCCGGTCCGAGCACGCTGAATCGCCACAACCGCATGCGCGCGGTCACGATCAGCGCGAACCTCGTGCCGGGCTACACGCTCGGCGAAGCCCTCGACTATCTCGAGAACGTCGTGCACACGCAGCTGCCGAGCACCGCGCAGATCGACTATCGCGGCGAGTCGCTCGAGTACAAGGAAGCGTCGGGCGCACTGTACTTCACGTTCGGTATCGCGCTGTTCGTCGTGTTCCTCGTGCTCGCGGCGCAGTTCGAGAGCTTCGTGCACCCGCTCGTGATCATGGTCACGGTGCCGCTCGCGGTCGCCGGCGGTTTGCTCGGGCTCTGGCTCGCGGGCATGACCCTCAACATCTACAGCCAGATCGGCATCATCATGCTCGTCGGTATCGCGGCGAAGAACGGCGTGCTGATCGTCGAGTTCATCAATCAAATGCGCGACAAAGGGCTCGAGTTCCAGGAAGCGATCATCCACGCGTCGCGGATCCGGTTCCGTCCCGTGATCATGACGGCGTTCTGCGCCGTGATGGGCTCGGTGCCGCTGATTCTCGCGCACGGGCCCGGTGCGTCGAGCCGGTCGGCGCTCGGCGTCGTGATCTTCTCGGGCGTGAGCCTCGCCACGCTGTTCACGCTGTTCATCGTGCCGTCCGTCTACAACCTGATGGCGCGCCGCACGAGCTCGCCGAACGCGATCGCCGATCGGCTCGCGACGATGACGTCGCCATCCGAGGCCCTCTAGGCCCGCCTACCTTCTCGCTTCCGCCGCCGGTTCCCGGCCGCTCGCCGTCGTTCGACGTCACTGTCAGCAAAGTGTCAGAGTCGGCTGGCACACTCGTGTTGTCGACCACCCACACCGGAGCTCAGCCAATGATGCCAATCGAGCGAAGGACGCGCCGAGGCGCCGCACCGGGCCGAGCAGGAGATGCGTGGGCCATCGTGCTGGCCGCGGGTGAAGGTACGCGGCTGCGCAGCTTGACGACGGACGCCGCCGGGGACAGCGTGCCGAAGCAGTTCTGCGCGCTGCGCTCGGGGCCCTCGCTGCTGCACGAGACGTTGCGGCGCGCGGAAGCGGTCGCCGACCCGTCGCGTGTGTGCACGATCGTGGCACAGCAGCACGGTCGCTGGTGGATGCCGGCGCTCGCGGGTAGCTCTCGCGGAAACGTCATCGTGCAGCCCCAGAATCGCGGCACCGCGAACGGAATGCTGCTCGCTCTGTCGTGCGTGCTCGAACGCGACCCTTCGGCGAACGTCGTCGTGTTGCCGTCGGATCACTATGTTTGCGACGAACCCACGCTGTGCGCCGGCATTCAGCGATCGTTGCGCGCGCTCCGAGCTCGCGACGCCGAAATCGTGCTGCTCGGCGTTGCGCCGGAAGAGATCGATTCCGACCTCGGCTACATCGTGCCTGACCAGCGGAGCGTCGGTGTGCCGGCCGGCGTACGAAAGTTCGTGGAAAAGCCGGCGGCTCGCGAAGCGCGTGCGCTCATCGAAGAAGGCGCGCTCTGGAATGTCTTCATCGTCGTCGCGCGAGCCCGTTCACTGCTCGATCTCGTCCGCAGCAGGAATGCCGCGCTCGTCGAGCAGATGCAAGCAGCGTGGCGCCTCGACGCGTGCGCACCATCGGCCGCTTCGGCACTGACCGAGCTGTACCGCGGCCTCCCCAATCTCGATTTTTCGCGCGACGTCGCTGCAGGGCGCGAGAGCTCGCTCAGTGTGCTCCACGTGCCGCCGTGCGGATGGTCGGATCTCGGCACGCCCGAGCGTGTCGCGAAGGCCCTGATGCGGCCGGTCGCGGATCGGGCGTCGCTTCTTAGATACTCCGCGACGTTGAGCCTCGAGGAGAGTTTCCAGCGCCGCCAAGCAGTGCCCGAGCGAGCCCCGCGCGCCGCGGCAACGCCGCAAGCTGGTTAGGCACTCCTAGCAGTGTCGCGGGGAAACGTGATCCGCACCGCCGTGCCGATCCCATTCTCGCCCGCATCGATCGCAAGGTCGCCGCGATGCAGCATCGTGACTTCCCGCACGATGGCGAGGCCAAGTCCGCTTCCGTTGCCGCGTGTGTTGCTCGCGCGGACGAAACGCTCGACGACCTTCGAGCGCTCGGCTGCGGGAATGCCGACACCCGTATCGCTCACCTCGAGATAGGATGCGCCTGCGCGGACGCCGCAACGAACGGTGACGCTGCCGCCTGCCGGTGTGTGTGTGATGGCATTGGTCACCAACGCCTTCGCAGCCTCGCCCAGCAACCAGTCGATTCCATGCACCGAGGCTCCGTCTATCTGCGCACCGAGATCGACGCCCGAGCCTTCCGCCGCGGCGAGGTTGTCGGCCACGGCCGTTTCCACAATCGACGCGAGATCGACGTGCTCGAGCCGCAAGCCGGGATTGGCGCTTTCGTCCGCGCGCGCGAGCGTGAGTAGCTCTTGCGTCGTGTGGCTCAGGCGGCGCGCCCCGTCGAGGATGCGGCGCAGCCGCTCCTCCCGCGCCGGATCACTCTCATTGGTCGACATGAGCTCGAGCTGCGCTTGAATACCGGCGAGCGGCGTTCGGAGCTGGTGCGCCGCGTTTTCGAGGAACCGTCGCTGGCTTGCCGCGTTCTCGTACACGCGCGAGAACAACCGGTTGAGAGCTGCGACCAGGCTGTGAACCTCCGCGGGCACCCGGCCGATGGAAATCGGCGTGAGGTCGTCGGATGAACGCGCCGACAGCTGATGCTCGATCTCCCAAAGCGGACCGAGCGACATTCGCACGCTGAACCAAATCAGCGCGAGGATCAAGCCGAGCACGCCGACATCGGTCGTGACGGCGGTGAGCAGAATGCGTTCGCGCAGCGCGTCGCGTTGATGCGTGGTCTCCGCGATCGCCACGTTGATTCGCTCGTTGCCGACATAGGCCGTGTGGCCGATCAAACGGATGCTCTGACCGCGATACTGGGCGTTGCTACCGCGAGGGCTGTGCGACCAGCGCGGATCCGGCAGGTCGGCGTCGCCGGCGATGAACGTGCCGTCCTCGGCGCTGACGCGAAAAAATGAGGAGTCCTGAGACCCCGCCCGCAGCACAGCGAGCGCGTCCGGCGGCAGGGCCAGATCGAGGTGCCCAGTGGCGTCTCTCTGGACGTGTGCCGCGACGACGAGCGCCGAGTCGAGCAACGCTTGGTCGAACGCGTCGACATAGGGCGGAAGGGCGAAGAGGTAGTCGCTCACGGTGCCGGCCGTCAGCACGGCGGCGGCCGGCAGGAACAGCGTGACGAGCAGCCTGCGCCGAATGGACGGTTTTTCAAACCGCTCGTTCATCGAAGCGATAGCCCATTCCGCGTATCGCACGGATCTGCGCGGCGGCGCCGAGTTTCGCGCGCAGCCTGGACACATATTGCTCGACGGCGTTCGCCGTGAGCTCTTCGCTCCAGTCCGAGATCGAGCTCAGCAGTTTGTCCTTCGACACGAGGCGTCCGGCGTTCAACACGAAGCATTCGAGAATGGCCCATTCGCGCTGAGTGAGATCGAGCGCGCGCCCTTCGACTTTCGCTTCCTTGTGAGCCATGTCGACCTCGAGGTGGCCGAACGCGACCCGCGAGCTCGCGACCGCGTTCGCTCGTCGGATCAACGCGCGGCAACGCGCGATGAGCTCGGGTATCTCGAAGGGCTTCGTCATGTAGTCGTCGGCGCCGAGGTCGAGCGCCGTGACACGGTCGGAGAGTCCGTCGCGCGCGGTCAACATCAGGACGGGAATCGTCTTGCCCCGGCCGCGCAGTCCATGTACGAGGCGCAGCCCGTTTTCGCGCGGTAGGCCGATGTCGACGATCGCGAGGTCGAAGGGCTCCGCCTGCAAGGCGGACCGGGCAGCCTCGGCCGTTCCCACGAGGTCGACGGCGAACCCCGCGGCGGCGAGCGCCAGGCGCACGGCGTCGCCGAGCAAGGGATCGTCTTCTACGATGAGCACTCTCATGGTACGGGCCTATGCCGCGAAGTATGGCAGCCGCCTGCTGACGCGAGCCTGACGCTGCGTCGGGAGAAGAGAGGCGCCGCTCCGCAGAGCAGAACGGCGCCTGATTGCGCCTTCCTTCGAGCCGCTAGCCGACCGCGTAGTTGCGGCCTTCCATGCAGACCGTGAACGCACGATTGTAGTTCGCGATCTCGCTCGCGCTCTGCCTCTTCGCCGTCACCGGATCGAAATCGCTTTGCCCGGCCGCCCAGTCGTGGCACTGGGTGCGATCTTGCGTGATCTTCGTTTCATCCTGACCGGCTTCCGGATAGACGAACAGGTTCGCGACGGCCTTGTCGTCCGTGTGAACGCGTGCGGGATACGGCAGGTAGCCATACGGATAGAACCACGGATCGTAGGCATAGGGTCCGTAGTAGTACGGCAAACCAAAGCCGAGCCCAACGCTGACATGCGGATGCAGAGGCCCTCGCGCTGCCGCCGGAAAACTCGAGAAAGCCAACGCTCCTGCGAACAGCAACAACGCTAGAGTCTTCATGACGTCTCCTTCGGGGCGGCGAGAGCCATGTCGCTCGTCTTGATGCCCCAACGACAACATAGGCGTCCCGACATGAAGAGAGACTAGCCGCGACATTAAATCGCGCGTAACCCATTCGCTTCAGTGCAGTCAGCGTCTCGTCAGGTTTGCGGCGCAAGGTCCCCGAGTCGGAAGCCGACGTCGCGCGCGAGCCGGCGGTTCCCGACGGGAATTTCACTCACTTCAGCCCAAGGAGAGGAATATGAAAGCTTCGATCGCAACACTCGCCATGCTCGTCGGCGCCGGCGTGTCCGGATCGGCCATGGCGACGACTTCCGTGCTTTCCCACGAGAACGCAGACGCTCGCCAGGTCATCGTTCGCTACGCAGATCTCAACGTCGACACGGCGCAAGGCGCGGAGCAGCTCTATGACCGGATGCGGCATGCTGCACACGTGGTCTGCAGCGACCCCGGCGAACCGACGTACGCGATGTATCACGCCTATCACCACTGTCTGCAGCACACGCTGGGGCAGGCGGTGGCGACCGTCGACCACGCGAAGCTCACGGCCCTGTATGACCGGCACTTCCCGGGCAGCCACCTGGCCGACGCCGGGTCGGCGAGCGACCGCGGTCTACGCTCCTCCACATAACGTCCGCTAGTTCGCGACGGCTCCGGCGCCGGGGCCGGAGCCGCGCGAAGCGCCCTACGAAAGTTACGCGCGCCATCCGTCCGGACAAGCGACCGCGTTTTTGCCTATCCTTGGCGGTCGCTCAGTCGTCCGGTGCCGCCGCTTGCAATTCGTGATCCTCGCCGTCGTGCTGATGGGCCTCGTCGTCGGACCGGGCATCTGGGTGCAGTCCGTCATGAAGCGCCATCGCTATCCCGCGAATCGCTACGCGAAGACCGGCGGCCAAGTCGCGCGCGAGCTGCTCGACTCGCAGGGCTTGCGCAACGTAGTGACCGAGACCACGGATCGTGGCGATCACTACGATCCCATCGCGAAGGCCGTGCGGCTGTCGGCCGACAACTTCAACGGCCGCTCGCTGACGGCGGTCACGGTGGCGGCGCACGAGGTGGGCCACGCGATGCAGGACGCGGGCGCATTCCCGCCGCTGCGTTGGCGCACGCGGCTCGTGACGTGGGTGCATCCGATCGAACGCATCGGCGCGGGAATGCTGATGATCTCGCCGTTCAGCGCGATGTTCACGCACTCGCGCGTGTTCGCAATCCTGATGTTTCTCGTCGGCATGGCGACGCTCGCGTCGGGCGTGCTCGTCCACTTCGTCACGCTGCCGACGGAGCTCGACGCGAGCTTTCGGCGCGCCTTGCCGCTCGTGCAGCAGCGCGGCGTGTTGCTGAAGGGCGATCTACCCAGGGCGCGCAAGCTGCTGACCGCTGCGGCGTTCACCTACGTCGCCGTCGCGCTGCAGAGCTTGTTGAACATCGCGCGGTGGTGGGCGATCCTGCGGCGCTAAGGGCGCGGCCGCCAACGACCGCTATTCGTCGCTGATCGCGGTTGCTCAGCGTGCCGATGTTCGGCACGTGCACGGTCACGACGTCGCCGGCCTTCAGATACCTCGGCGGATCGAACCGCGCACCGGCGCCCGTCGGCGTGCCGGTCGCGATGACGTCGCCGGGCAATAGCCGCATGAAGCTCGACAGATAGGCGATCAGCCGCGCGAACGGGAAGATCAAGTTCGCGGTCGTGTCGTCCTGCCGGAGCTCGCCGTTCACGTGCGTCGTGAGATGCAGCTCCTCGCCGTCGCGAAACTCGTCGGCCGTCACCATCCACGGCCCGAAGCTGCCGGAGCGCTCGAAGTTCTTGCCCGGCGTCACGTTGAACTTCGAGTGACGCAGCCAGTCGCGCACGCTGCCTTCGTTCATCAGCGACAGCCCCGCGACGTGGCTCCACGCGTCCTTTTCGGCGATCCGGCGGCCTTGCTTGCCGATCACGAGCACGATCTCGCCTTCGTAGTCGAGCTGATCGGATTCCGCGCGGATCGAGGATCGGCTCGCCGTGGCCCACGAGACTGCCCGGCGTGCGCATGAACACGCTCGGATACTTCGGCGGCGGCTCGGCGTCCTTGTATTCGGCGTTGCGGTTGCCGTAGTTGATGCCGATGCAGATGATCTTCTCGGGATCGGGCACCGTCGGGAGATAGTGGATGTCGTCGAGCGCGACGCTAGGCTCGCGCGCCTCGGCGAGCTCGCGCACGCGCGGCAGCGCGCCCGCGCGCAGCGCGTCGCCGAGCGTGTCGATCTTCGAGCCGAACAGACGGCCGACGTCGATCACGCCGCCGTCCTTGACGACGCCCCAGCTCGCGTGGTCCGCGGTGCGAAAGCTCAAGATGCGCATGCGCGCGGCTGCGAATCAGCGCGCCGCGGCGCGCTTACGTGAGGGCGTCGCGGCGAGCCCCGCGCGCTCGAGCACGCCGTCGAGCTTCGCGGCGAGCTCGGCGGTCGCGGGCACCATCGGCAGGCGGTGCTCGTTTTTGTCGAGCAGGCCGAGCTTCATCATCATGTACTTCATCGGGATCGGGTTCGTGTCGTAGAACACGGCCTTGTTGATCTCGAGCAGCTGGTCGTGGAGCTTGCGGCCCGCCGCGAGGTCGTTTGCGAACACGGCCTCACACATTTCCGACAACACGCTCGGGCGCAGGTTGCCCACCGCGTTCATCAGGCCGCATGCGCCGATCGCCATCATCGGGAAGCTGAGCTCCTCGAGGCCGACGAACACTCTGAACTCTTCGCCGAATTCATGCAGGCATTCCGACGCGAACCCGAGGTCGTTGACCGCGTGCTTGATCCCGACGAACGTGTCCGACTTGTCCTTGCATGCCTTGAGCGTGTCGAGCGTGACGCCGACGGCGGTGCGGCCCGGGATGTGGTAGATCATCCACGGCAGGTCGTGGCCCTTCGCGAGCTCGAGGTAATACGCGACGAGCCCGCGCTGCGGCGGACGGATGTAGTAGGGCGTGACGATGAGCAGCGCGTCGGCCCCGGCCGCGACCGCGTGCTCGGTGAGCGCGCGGCTCTCCGCGAGCGACTGCGAGCCCGACGCCGCGACGACCGGAACGCGCCCCGCGGCGACATCCACGGCGAGCGTGACGAGCCGGTTGCGTTCCTCCGACGTTGAGAGTCGAGGGCTCGGCCGTCGTGCCGTTCACCAAGATACCGTGCGAGCCTTCGTCGATCTGAAAGCTCACGAGCTCCGCGTACTTGTCGTAGTCCACCTCGCCGTTCTTGAACGGCGTGACGAGCGGCGGAATCGAGCCGCGCAGCTTCGCGAGATCGCGCTTGCCGCGCGGGGTCGCTGCGGCACGTTTGCGTTCGGGTTTCGGCATGGGGCGTCTCGTAAGATGATGACGGCTAAGTAAATTGACACGCGGAAGAGCGTTCAATTACCGTGGGTGACTTTCGCCGAAAGTCTACGTCAAGCCGCGACGGGAATCACGCTTGCCTCACCTGATCATCGAGTACTCCGCAAACATCGAGGATCAGATCGGCCTCGACGCGCTGCTCGACAAGCTGCACGCCTGCGCGCTCGGCACCGGCGTGTTTCCGCTCGGCGGTCTGCGCGTGCGTGCGCACCGCGCGGATCACTATCGGATCGCGGACAAAGCGAAGGAGAACGGCTTCGTGCACGTGACGGCGCTGATCGGCCACGGCCGCGCGCTCGACGTACAGCAGCGCGCGGGCGAGCAGTTGTTCGCCGCGCTCACCGAGCACCTCGGCGCGCTCTACGACAAGAGTCCGCTCGCGATTTCGCTGAACATCCAGGAATTCCATCCCGTGTTGAACTTCAAGAAGAACAACTTGCACGAGCACGTGAAGAAGCGCGGCGCGGGAAGCCGCCGAGCGGAGCGAAGTGATGGCCGCCCCCGCGAAAGGCACCACGCTCGACGGCAACGTCGCGAAGGCCGAGCAGCTTGCCGCACGGTTCGCGCAGGGCGGCGTGCAGCATTTCATCGACGGCGCGCCGCGCGCGTCCGTGTCCGGCAAGACGTTCGCCACGCAGACGCCGATCGACGACCGCGAGCTCGCGAAGGTCGCCGCGGGCGACGCGCAGGACATCGCCGCCGCCGCCGCGGCCGCCCACAAAGCGTTTCCGGCGTGGCGCGACCTGCCGGGCGAGCAGCGCCGCGCGCTGCTGCACGAGATCGCGGACGCGATCGAGGCGCGCGCCGAAGAGATCGCGCTGCTCGAGTCGCTCGACACCGGCCAGCCGATCCGCTTCATGTCGGCGGCGGCGAAGCGCGGCGCCGAGAATTTCCGATTCTTCGCCGACAAGGCGCCGGAGGCCGAGCGCGGCCTGTCGCTGCCCGCGCGCGAGCACGTGAACTACACGCTGAGGCAAGCCGATCGGCCCTGTCGCTGCCATCACGCCGTGGAACACGCCGTTCATGCTGTCGACGTGGAAGATCGCGCCCGCGCTCGCGTCGGGCTGCACCGTCGTGCACAAGCCGGCGGAGTGGAGTCCGATCACGGCGACGATCTTGGCCGAAGATCTGCGCTGCCGCGGGGCTGCCCGCGGGCGTGCTCAACTGCGTGCACGGCTTCGGCGAGACCGCCGGCAAGGCGGCGACGGAGCATCCCGCGATCCGCGCGGTCGCGTTCGTGGGCGAGTCTTCGACGGGCACCGCGATCATGAAGCAGGCCGCGCCGACGCTGAAGCGCCTGCACTTCGAGCTCGGCGGCAAGAACCCCGTGGTCGTATTCGCGGACGCGGACCTCGAGCGCGCGCTCGACGCCGTGCGTGTTCATGATCTACAGCTTGAACGGCGAGCGCTGCACGTCGTCGAGCCGGCTGCTCGTCGCAGCGCTCGATCGAGAAGGAGTTCACGGAGCGCCTCGTCGAGCGCGTGCGCAGGATCAAGGTGGGTCATCCGCTCGATCCCGCGACCGAGATCGGTCCGTTGATCCACGCGAAGCACGTCGAGAAGGTGCTCGGTTATTTCGATATCGCGAGGCAAGAGGGCGTCGCGATTCCCGCCGGCGGCGCGCCAGCGGCCGCCGGCGGCAACTACGTACAGCCGACGGTGTTCGCGGGCGCGCAGAATTCCATGCGCGTCGCTCAGGAAGAGATCTTCGGGCCGGTCCTCACGGTGATTCCGTTCGACGACGAGGCCGAGGCGCTGCGGCTGGCGAACGACGTGCGCTACGGCCTCGCGGGCTATCTCTGGACGAACGACGTCGGCCGCGCGCACCGCTTCGCGCGCTCGCTCGAGGCCGGCATGGTGTGGGTGAACTCGGAGAACAATCGCCACCTGCCGTCGCCGTTCGGCGGAATGAAAGCGAGCGGCATCGGCCGCGACGGCGGCGACTACAGCTTCGATTTCTACATGGAGACGAAGAACGTCTGCGTCGCGCTCGGTACGCACAAAGTGCCGTCGCTCGGGCGCTGACGCGCGGCAACGACGCCGCGTAAACTCGCACGATGAGCCTGTACTACGTCCAAAAGCTGCTCTATCAGCTGAACCGCGACCCGAGCGTGCGCAAGCGCTTCGACGCGAACCGCGAAGACGTGCTCGCCGAATACCCCCTCACGGCCGAGGAATGCAAGGCGCTGCTCGACGGCGACATCGGTCTGCTGTACGTGATGGGCGTGAACGGCCAGATCCTCATGCACTACGCAGCGCTGCTCGGCCAGCCCTGGGACGAGTACATCGCGGCGATGCGCTCCGGCGTCGAGAAGCACGGTCCCGTGCGCGCGGGGCTATATAGCATGTTGAAGGACCGACGATGAGCCCAGCGCCATGAGTCTCGTATGGGCGGGCGTTTGCAGTCACGCGCCCGGCATCACGGGCCGCGCCGGCCGCGCGGACCCGACGGTGCGCGACGCGTTCTACGCCAAGCTCGGCGAGCTGCGCGACACGCTCGAGGCCGCGGAGCCGGACGCGCTGATCGTCATCGCAGCCGAGCACTTCGCGAACTTCTTCATGAACAACATGCCCGCGTACTGCGTGGGCATGGCGGATCGGTACGAGGGTCCGATCGAGGACGAGCAGTGGCTCGCGATCAAGCGCAACCAAGTCCCCGGCAACGCGGACCTTTCGCGCCGTGTGATCGGCGCCGTGATGCACGACATCGACGTCGCGTACGCGGAGGAATGGAAGTTCGACCACGGCATCATGGTGCCGCTGCACTTCATGACGCCGCGTTACGACTTGCCCATCATTCCGGTGAACATCAACTGCCAAGGCCCGCCGCTGACCCCGCTCGCGCGCGCGTACGAGTTCGGGCGCGCGTTGCGCCGCGCGTGCGACGCCCAGCCCGAGCGGATCGCGCTGCTCGGCACGGGCGGCATCTCGCACTGGCCCGCGACGCCGGATTCGGGCGTGATCAACGAGGCTTGGGACCGGAGTTTCCTCGAGCGTTTCGTCGCGAACGATCGTGCGGCACTCATTTCATATAGCGACGAAGAGACGCTGCGCGACGCGGGTCAAGGTGGGTTCGAGATACGCACCTTTCTCGCCGTCGCGGGCGCCACCGAGGGCGCGACCGGAAACCTGATGTTCTACGCCCCGATCCCGATCTTCGCCGTGGGTTGCACCGTCGCGACGATGACGGTGCGTTGAATCGCGTCGTCCGGCGCCGCCGGGCACCACTTCCGAGCGAGCGAGTCGAAGCCCAGGACGGACGGGCAACCTGCTAGGCTGCGCTATGCGAAACAACGCGAAGGTCGTTTCCCAAAGGGTGAGACGCGAAGGCGGCGGGTGACGGATCGGCGGCGCCGGTCCGGCGGCGATGAGTGAGGATTCTGCTACGTTCAGCGCGCTAGGCTGGCTGCCCGTCCGGCTCGCTCCTGCGTTTCTACTCGGACTGTGGCTCGCGGTTCCGTCCGCCCGCGCGGAAGTCGTGCTCACGGGGCTCGACGAGGCGCAGAGCGCGAACGTGCTCGCGTATCTCGACCTCGACGAGGAGCCGTGCGACGCGCCGGCTTGGAGGGTCGAGCAGCAATATCAGGCGGCCCGCCCGCGGATTCGCGACGCGCTGCAGGCATTCGGCTACTACGAGCCGCGTATCGATCCCAAGCTCGAGCGCGACGACGCGTGCTGGCACGCGACGTTCGCCGTGGAAACCGGCGAGCCCGTCACCGTGCGCCGCATCGACGTCACTCTCGAGGGTGAGGCGGCAGGTGACGCGGCGTTCCTTTCGGTGCGCGGCGAGTCTCCCTTGCGTGAAGGTAGGCCGCTGCACCACGGCGACTACGAGGCACTGAAGCGGCGTTGGTCCGATCTCGCCCTCGAACGTGGCTACCCCGACGCAAAGTTCAACGAGAACCGCATCGACGTCTATCCCGAGCAGCGTGTCGCGGATGTGGTGCTGCGCTTCGACTCGGGGAAGCGTTTTCGGTTCGGCGACATCACGTTCGAGCAGGATGTGCTCAGCGAGCGGCTGGTGCGCTCCTACATGCAGTTCCATCCCGGGGACTTCTACGACGGACGTGAGCTCACGAATCTGTACATCGCGTTCGCGAACAGCGGCTACTTCCGCAACATCGAGGTGCGGCCCGGGCAGGCGAACCGCGAGACCGGCGAGATCCCGGTCACCATCGTGCTGACGGGCGCCTCGCGCCGGTTCATCAGCTACGGCCTCGGCTACTCGACCGACACGGGTCCGCGCATTCGCTTCGGCCGCAACAACCGCCGTTTCAACGACCGCGGGCATTCCTTCGGAGTGAACGCGCAGTTGTCGTCCGTCGAGTCGGAGGTAACGGCGAACTACCGATTCCCGTACGGCGACCCGCGCTCCGAATTCATCAGCTTCGACGTGGGCCTCAAGGCCGAGGATACCGACAGCGCGGAGAGCGACAGCTTCGAGATCGGAGCGCGCCGCGTTCTACAGCGGCCGCGCAACTGGACGCGCTCGCAGTCGCTCAACCTCTTGATCGAAGACTTCACGGTCGGCGAGCAAGTCGGGCGTGCTCAGCTCTTGATGCCCGGCGTCACTTGGACGCGGACCACTGCGGACAACAACATTCGCCCGAGCCGCGGGACGAGGCTCGAGCTGCAAACGCGTGCGGCCGCCGACGAGCTGCTCTCCAATACGAGCTTCGTGCAGATACTGGGGCGCGGTAAGTGGATCTGGTCGCCGACGGCCAAGTCGCGGATCCTCGTGCGCGGCGACCTCGGCGCGACGGCGGAGCGCTCGTTCGACGAGTTGCCGCCGTCGATCCGCTTTTTCGCCGGCGGCGACAATAGCGTGCGCGGCTACGACTACGAATCGCTCGGTCCCGAGGACGAGAACGGCGACGTCATCGGCGGCTCGTCGCTCGCGATCGGCAGCATCGAATACGAGCACATGGTGCGCAAGCAGTGGTCGGTTGCGGTGTTCGTCGACTCCGGCAACGCGTTCGAAGGCACCCACATCGACGCCAAGACCGGCGCGGGTCTCGGCGCGCGCTGGCAGTCGCCCCTCGGCCCGATCCGGGTCGATCTCGCTCATCCGTTCGACGACGACGACACGAGCTGGCGGCTGCACATCAGTCTCGGGCCAGACCTATGAGATGGCTGAGCCGCACGTTGGTCGTCCTGCTGGCGCTCGGCACGCTCGTCGTCGCGTTCGCCGCGTTCGTGCTCTGGCTGCTCGGCAGCGACACCGGCACGTCGTGGGTGTTTCAGCGCCTGCTCGCGCGCGCGGGCTCCGCGATCACGGTGGAGCGCACGAGCGGCACGTTCCTCGGCGGCTTCGTGCTCGAAGACGTGCGAATCAGGCTCACGCGCGACGAGCTCGATATCGATCGGCTGGCGCTCTCGTGGAACGCTAGCGCGGCCCTGCTCGGCACGCTCGCGTTCGACCCCGTCGACGCCGGAGCCGTCGCGTACCGCCGCTTGCCGGCGCTCGAAGCCGCGGCGGGGCGCTCCGCCGTCCTCGAGCTGCCGTTCGAGGTGCGGCTCGACGACGCGACGGTGGAGAGCCTGAGCCTCACGGTCGGCGACGATACTCTGTCGTTTGGCGCAACCAAGGCCGACGCGAGCTACGTCGGCCGGCATTTGACGATTCGCAACGGCGCGACCGCGGCGAACGGCGTCTTCCTGAGCGGCAGCGGCGACGTGGATCTCGAGGACGGCGTGTCGATCGCGGCCGACGTGACGTGGACCGGTCCCGCGCTCGGCACGAACGCCGCGGGCCGCGTCGGCGTGCGCGGCGATTGGCCGGTGCTCACGGTGCACAACGAGCTCACGCTGCCGTTCCCCGCGACCATCGACGGCGAGCTGCGCTTCGAGAATGCGCCGCGCTTCGATCTCGCGATCGCGTGGCAGAATCTGTTCATCCCCGGCGTCGCTCACCTCGTGAGCCCCGCGGGCGAGCTCAAGGTCGCCGGCGCGATCGACGACTACCGCTTCGACGGTAACGGCACGCTCGACATCGACGGCCGCGCCGCGACCTTCACGGGCGGCGGCCGCGGCGAGGCCGGGGAGCTCACGTTCGAGACGCTCGCGGTCGGGCCATTGATGGACGGTGCGGCGGCGGGCACCCTGCGCGCGACGGGCTCGTTGTCCCTCGAACGGCGGGGCGCGCAGCTCGCGATCGAGGCGGCGGATGCGGATCCGAGCTGGATCCATCCGGCATGGCCCGGCAAATTGAGCGGCACGGCGACGCTGCGCGCAACCTTTGCGCCGTCGTTCCTCACTCGCTTCGACGCGCTCGATCTCAGGGGCGAATTGCGTCGTTATCCCGTGACGATCGGCGGCGCCGCGGAGGTCACGGCGGGCAACCACTGGCGGCTCGCGCCGCTGCAGGTCGACTCCGGTCCGAACGTGATCGTGCTCGACGGCGAGCTCGACGGCGAAAAGCTCGCCGTCAACGTCGATGCGACCGTGGAGCAGCTCGATTTCGTCTGGCCTGGCGTGACCGGCGCGCTCGTCGGCAAGGTCGCCTTCTCGGGCGCGTGGCAGGAGCTGCGCGGCAGCGGAGCGTTCGAGGCGCGCAACGCGAAGATCGGCGACTACTCCGTCGAAACTCTGAATGTCGCGGGCGAGGCGGGCCTCGCGCCCGGCACGCCGTTGATGCTCGACATCCGTGCAACCGGCGCGAAGCGCGGCGCGATCGACGCGAACGACGCGCAGGTCTCGTTCAGGGGCACCACGTCGGCCCTGAGCGCGACGCTCGAGGCGCATGCCGACGATTGGGTCGCGAGAGCCGCGGCGAGCGGAGCGGTAGCGGGCCTCACGTGGCGCGGCTCGATCGACCGCATCGAGTTCGACGAAATGATCCTCGGCGACTGGCGCCTCGACGGACCTGCGCGCGCGTCGGCAGGCCGCGCTGGGGTCACCCTCGAGACGAGCTGCCTGCTGCACGAGTCGGGCGCACGCTGGTGCGCCGCGCTCACGCTCCAAGGCGGCGCCGACGACCGGTTCGTGTTCTCCGCCCAGAACTTCGACGTCAAGACGCTTGGGCCGCTGCTGCCGCCGCAGCTCGCCGTCGACGGCGTATACCAGCTGTCCGCATCGTTTTTCGACCTGAGCGGCGAGCCGCGCGGCGCGGCCGCGCTGACGGGCGGAACGACGCACGTGCGGGTCGCGTTCGGCCGCGAGCAGGCGTTCGCGACGGACCTCGAGGATTTTCGCGCTACCGCTACGCTCGAAGCAGGCCGTCTCGAGCTCGATGCGGGTGTCACGAGCTCGAATGCGGGCAGCGCGCGGGTGAACGCGCGGATCGACGACATCGGTGCGCGCGACTCGACGATCGCCGGAAGCGTGATGCTGCATTCCTCCGACCTCGGCTTCGTCGCGCTGTTGTCGCCGGACCTCGGACAAGTGGCGGGCTCCCTCGATGGGACCTTGGGTATCGGCGGGACCCTCGAAGCGCCGACCGTCGACGGCCGCGCGGTCTGGTCCCAGGGCAGCGTCGCGGTACCGGAGTGGGGGCTCGTCGTCAACGGCATTCAGGCCACGGCGACGAGCGCCGACGGCCGGGCGCTCGCGTTCGATGCCACCGGCAAAGCGGGCGACGGCGAGCTCAAGCTCACGGGCACGACGGTGCTCGACCCGGCGCGCGGCTGGCCCACGAAGCTCGAGCTCACGGGCAAGGAAGTCCAGGCGGTGCAGCTCCCCGACGCGCAGATCTTCGTCTCGCCTGATCTCGACATCGACGTCGCGCTTCCGGACGTGCGTGTGACCGGCAAAGTGCTCGTGCCCCGAGCGGACATCAAGCTCAGCACGTTGCCCGCCCAGGCGGTTGCGCCGTCGCCGGACGCGGTCGTGCACGGCGACGCCGCGGGAGTGGCCTCGCGGCCTCTCCGGCTCACGGCGAGCATCGAGCTCGCGCTCGGCGACGCCGTGCGCTACACGGGCTTGAACCTCGAGACCAAGGTTTCGGGCGGCTTGCGGCTCGACACCGACGCGAACCGCACCTCGACCGCGTCGGGCACGCTGACGCTCACGGGCACCTACAACGCCTACGGCCAGAAGCTCGAGCTCGAGCGTGGGCAGCTCCTCTTCTCGGGGCCGCTCGACAACCCCGGGCTCGACGTGCGAGCCGCGCGTTCCATCGAGCAGACGAGCGGCGCGGCCGAGCAAGTGCGCGTCGGAGTGGAGCTCGTCGGCACCGTGCAGGCGCCGCGCACGCGCGTGTTCTCGACGCCTGCCATGAGCGAGGCCGACGCGTTGTCATACTTGCTGCTAGGGCGCCCCGTGACCGGCACCGGCTCGGAAGAAACCGCGACGCTGCAGACCGCGGCGATTTCGATGGGATTGCAGCAGGCGCTGCCCGGTCTGCAGCGGATAGGACAGACGCTCGGCCTCGACGAGTTCTCGGTGCAGACGACGGAAACCGACGAGGGCGAGGTGATGGCCGGAAAATACCTGACTCCGAACGTCTACATTCGCTACAGCTACGGGCTGTTCAATAGAATAGGCGGCCTGTTGCTCAGGTTTAAGGTGAGCGAGCGCTTCAGCATCGAAACGCGCTCGGGAGACCAGAAGTCGATGGACCTTCTTTATACGGTGGAAAAGGATTAGCTGACGTATGGCGACCAGGTTGTTCCCGCTGCAGGTGTCGCCGACGATCCCGAGCCCGCTGCGGCGGCTCGCGGATCTCGCCCAGAACTTCTGGTTCAGCTGGTATCCGGAGACGGGCCAGCTGTTCCGCAAGCTCGACGGAGTGCTGTGGCGCAAGGTGGAAGGCAATCCAAAGCTGTTCCTACGCTGCGTGGACCAGGGCATCCTCGAGCGTGCGGCCGACGACGAGACCTTCCTCGCGACGTACGCCACGGTGCTCGCCGATTTCGACGGCTACTTACGCAAGACCGGTGCGCCGAAGCCCGACGAGCTCGTGGCGACGGACCTCGTCGCGTATTTTTGCGCCGAGTTCGGTCTGCATGAGAGTTTTCCGATCTATTCGGGCGGCCTTGGCGTGCTCGCGGGCGACCACTGCAAAGCCGCGAGCGACCTCGGCCTGCCGTTTGTCGCGGTCGGGCTGCTCTACCGTCAGGGCTATTTCAATCAGACCATCGATCGCAACGGCCAGCAGGTGCCGGAATATCCGCCGATCGATCCGCGCGCGCTGCCGCTCTCGGTCGTCCAAGCACCCGGGGGCAAGGACCTGCGCGTCAAGTGTCAGTTCCCTGGGCGCGAAGTATCGATCGCGGTTTGGAAGGCGACCGTCGGCCGGGTGTCCTTGCTGCTGCTCGACACGGACATCGACGAGAACACGCCCGAGGATCGGCAGATAACGCACAGGCTGTACGGTATCGGTGAGAATTTGCGGCTGCAGCAGGAGGCCGTGCTCGGCGTCGGCGGCGTGCGCGCGCTCCGCGGGCTCGGACTGAGCCCTACCGTGTGGCACATCAACGAGGGCCACGCCGCCTTCTCCGTGATCGAACGCCTCCGCGAGTACACGTCGCAGGGCGTGCCATTCGCGGCCGCGCTCGAAACGACCGCCGCGAGCACGGTGTTCACGACCCACACGCCCGTGAGCGCGGGCCACGACGTGTTTCCGCCCGATCGTATCGCGCAGCAATTCGAGAGCTACCCTGCCGCGCTCGGCATCTCGGCCGATGAGCTGCTCGACCTCGGGCGCTCCGCCGAGCAGCGCGACGCGTTCAACATGACTCGGCTCGCGATCCGCGGCTCGTGCGCGGTCAACGGCGTGAGCAAGATCCACGGCCTGGTCTCGTCGACGCTCTGCCAGGCCAATTGGCCCGACGTGCCCCCCGCCGAGAACCCGGTGGGCTACGTGACCAACGGCGTGCACGTGCCGACGTTTCTACGTGCCGCGTGGGCGAAGCTGCTCGACCAGCATCTGTCGGCGGACTGGCGCGACCGGATCATGGATCGCACGGTGATGAGCAAGATCCTCGAGATCCCCGACGAGCAGTTTTGGCAAACCAATCAGAAGGTGAAGAGCCAAATGCTGCGGGTCGTGCGCGAGCGGCTCGAGCGGCAGCACAAGCGCAACGGCTTGAGCGAGGCGCACATCCATCGGCTGTTGAAGCTGGTGGATCCCACGGATCCGAACGTGCTGACAATCGGCTTCGCACGGCGTTTCGCGACTTACAAGCGCGCGACGCTGCTGATGACGGACCTGCGTTGGCTCGAGCAGCTCGTGTCGGTCGAGGGCAGGCCCGTGCTGTTCGTATTCGCGGGCAAGGCGCACCCCGCCGACGAGCCCGCCCAGTGGATGATGCGCGAGATCCAGCGAATCTCGAGCCAGCCGCCGTTCATCGGCAAGATCCTGCTGCTCGAAGGCTACGACATGGGCATCAGCCGGCTGCTCGTGTCCGGCGTCGACGTGTGGCTCAACACCCCGGTGCATCCATTCGAGGCGAGCGGCACGTCGGGCATGAAAGCCGCGATCAACGGTACGGTGAACTTGAGCGTCCTCGACGGGTGGTGGGCCGAGGCCTACGACGGCCGCGACGCGCACAAGAACGGCTGGGGCATCCCGCCGGGCGTCGACACCCAGGGTGCGGCCGACCGCGACCACCAGGACGCCGTGACCCTCTACGAGATTCTCCAGGACGAAGTGATTCCTCTTTACTACGCGCGCGACCAGCGCCTCGGGTTTTCGCCCGACTGGGTAGCGCTGTGCAAGCGATCGATGGCCTCGATCTTGCCCGCGTTCAACAACGAGCGGGTGCTGCGCGACTATCTGCAGTCGTTCTATGTTCCGGCGGCGAAGCAGGGCCGCGCGGCGGCGGCGGATGGCTTCCGCGTCGCGCACGATCTCGCCGCATGGAAGGCCAAGGTGCGTGCAGCCTGGCCCGGCGTCGAGCTCAAGTGCGTGCGCAGCGCCGCGCCCGACGTCCAGTTCGGCGAGTCGGTGACGATCGAGGTCGACGTCGCGCTGAACGGCCTCGCGCCGCAGGACGTGCGCGTCGAGTGCATCGTGCACCGCTCGCTCGGCTCCGAGCTCACCGTGCCGGTCCCGGGCTACGCCGAGAACCGCAAGCCGCAGCGCGGTATTACCTATGTCGGGGACGAGGCCGTGCTGCTCGAGCTGTTCGCCCCTGTCGCCGCCGACGCCGCACCCGCGTGCCGCTACCGGCTCGAGCTTGAGCCGCCCTGGGCCGGGAAGCTCGTGTACGAGATTCGTGCGCTGCCGCAGCATCCGAATCTCGCGCACCCCTACGAGCTAGGCCTGATGCGCAAGCTCTAGCGAAAGCGGATGGCGAAAAAGCTCGAGGTCCAAGCGGGCAACCGCGTCCCGTTCGGTGCGACCGCTCTGCCCGGCGGCGTGAACTTCTGCGTGTTCAGCCGCCACGCGACGCGCATGTGGCTGCGCCTCTATCGCGGCGCCACGGACGAGGAGCCCGCGATCGAGGTCGAGCTCGACCCGCGCGAGCATCGCACGTACTTCTGCTGGCATGTGTTCGTCGCGGGCGCGCAACCCGGCTGGTTCTATACGTGGCGGGCGGACGGTCCGCAGAATCCGGCCGAAGGCTTGCGGTTCGACGCGACGCGCGAGCTCCTCGATCCGTGGGCGAAGCTCGTGAGCGACGCGCTCTGGCGGCGCGACCACGCGCGCCGTGGAGAGGATACGGCCGTGCGTGCGAGGATCGCACCGCAGGACGACTACGACTGGGAAGGCGACGAGCCGCTCAAGCGCGCGCTGAGCGACACGATCGTCTATGAGATGCACGTGGGCGGCTTCACGTGGCATCCGTCGTCGCGCGTGAAGCAGCCGGGCACCTATCGCGGACTGATCGAGAAGATTCCGCACCTCGCGGCGCTCGGCGTCACGGACGTCGAGCTGCTGCCGGTAATGGCGTTCGACCGGCAAGATGTGCCGCGCGCCGGCGCCGCGAACGGGCTGCACAATTATTGGGGCTACAGCCCGCTCTCGTACTTTGCGCCTCATGAGCACTTCGCCGCGGGGAAGGACGCGCGGACCGAGTTCCGCGACATGGTGAAGGCGCTGCACAAAGCCGGAATCGGCGTGATTCTCGACGTCGTGCTGAACCACACGGCGGAGGGCGGGGCGGACGGCCCCGTAATCGGCATCAAGGGGCTGATGAACGAATCGTTCTATTTGCTCGACCCCGAGGACCGCGCCAAGTACCTCGACTTCACGGGTTGCGGCAATACCGTGAGCAGCAACGAGCCGTTCGTCGCGCAATACCTGCTCCAGTGCCTGACGTTCTGGGTGCGCGAGATGCACGTCGACGGCTTTCGGCTGGACCTCGCGAGCGTCCTGTCGCGCGGCATCGACGGCGAGCCGCAAGACAACGCGCCAGTGATCGCGACCATCGAGTTCGCCGAGGCTCTTGCGGACACGCGGCTGATCGCGGAAGCGTGGGACGCCGTGGGGCTTTACCAGGTCGGCTCGTGGCCCGGTTACCGCTGGGCCGAATGGAATGGCCGCTACCGCGACTCGGTGCGTCGTTTCTTGCGCGGCGAGCCGGGCTTGCTCGGCGAGATCGCCACGCGGATCGCGGGCAGCAGCGACATGTACGCGGCTGCGGGCAAGGCGCCGACGAACAGCGTCAACTTCGTCACGTGCCACGACGGCTTCACGCTGTTCGACCTCGTGAGCTACGACCGCAAGCACAACTCAGCGAACGCGGAGCACAACCAAGACGGCCGCGACGACAACTTCAGCTGGAATTCCGGCATCGAAGGCGAGACGGACGACGCCGCGATCCAACGCTTGCGCACGCAGCGCGCCCGCAACTTCATCGCGCTGCTGCTAGTGAGCCAAGGCGTGCCGATGCTCCTCGCGGGCGACGAGGTGCTGCGCAGCCAGCGCGGCAACAACAACGCGTACTGCCAAGACAACGACATCAGCTGGATGGACTGGTCGTTCACGCCGGGAGCGCGCGAGATGCTGCGCTTCACGCGCGAGCTCATCGCGCTGCGCAAGCGCCATCCATCGCTGCGCCGCACGCGCTTCATCGATCCCGGCGGCGACGAGATCCGCTGGTACGGCGAGGGTCTCGAGCTGCCGAGCTGGAACGACCCGGAAGCGCGCGTGCTGTGCTTCACTCTCGCGAGCGTCGCCGCCGACGAGCCCGCGCTCCACGTGATGATCAACATGGAGTCGACGCAGCGGCTGCTGCAGCTTCCGCAGGTGGTGCCGCTGCAGTGGCGCCGGATCGCGGACACGACGCTCACGGCGCCCGACGACGTGACGCCGCCCGGCGTTCCGCTGCTCGGCGCGCAGTATCGGCTCGGGCCGCACGGGATCGCGATCTTCGAAGCCCGTTAGCGTCAGCCGCTCTGGGCCGTAGACCAGCGTTTCTGCATCTCCGCGGGAGACACGTCTTCCTTGCGTGTCGCGAGGTGCCAGCGGTGACCGAACGGATCCATGATCATCGCGGTCCGGTCGCCGAAGAACTCGTCTTTCGGTTGGCGGAGCACCGTCGCGCCCGCGCCCTCCGCACGCTTTACGACGGTGTCGACATCCGCGACGTACAGGTGCAAGGACACGGGCGTGCCACCGACGGACGCTGGGCTCAGTGCGCCCCAGTCCGGAAACTCGTCCGCCAACATCAATTGACCGTCGCCGATGCGAAGGTCGGCATGGCCGATCTTGTCGCCGTTGGGCTCGGTGAGTCTGAAGGTCTCGACCGCGCCGAGAACGTCGACGTAGAAGCGGATCGCCTTCGCGGCGTTCTTCACGATGATGTAGGGAGTCAAAGTGAGCTGATGTCGAGCGGCGCTGCTGGTCTTCATCGCGGGTCCTCAGGTAGAGTTGTATTTATGAATACGTTACGTATCGTTTCGTAAATGACGAGGGTTGTCAAGACGGACTCGGCGCCGAGTGCGCGAGGGCGCGGCCGGCCCCGCAGCGACGAAGCGCGCCGAGCGATCCTACGGGCGGCGCGGGAGCTGCTGGACGAGAACGGGCCTGCCGGCCTGACGATCGAAGGGATCGCGGCTCGCGCGGGCGTCGGTAAGCCGACCATCTACCGCTGGTGGCCGGACCGGCACGCGGTTGCGATGGCGGCGCTGATGGAGAGCGAGAGCTCGGCGTCGGCGCCGCGCAAGCGACACGCGCCGCTCGAGTCGTTGCGCAAGCAGCTCTCGCATGTCGTCGCGGTGTTCGCAACGCCGGTGGGGCGTACGGTGGCCGCCATGATTGCCTCGGCTGACAGCGATTCGGAGCTCGCGAAATCGTTTCGCAACCATTTCATCCTCGCGCGGCGCGAGGAGGGGCGCGCCTTGCTCGATGCGGCAATCGCGCGCGGCGACGTTCGCCGTGACGCGAACATCGAGGTGGCGCTCGACATGATCTACGGTGCGCTGTTCTACCGGCTGCTCATGGGTCACGCGCCGCTCGACGACGCTCTGGTGAAAGAGGTCCTGAAGGAAGCGCTGCGGGGACTGCGGAGTTAGCCGAGCCGCTCAGGCGGGTGCGAGCATGAGCCCCGCGAGCGGCGGCAGCGTGAGCACGATCGACTGCGGATAGCCCATGCACGGCACGTTTTCCGTCTCGACGACGGAATTGCCGAGGTTCGACCCGCCGTAGAAGCTCGAGTCCGTGTTCAACACCTCGCGATAGCGACCGGTCTGCGGTACGCCGACGCGGTACCCATGGCGCGGCACTGGGGTGAAGTTGAGCAGCACGACGGCGTGATCGCCGCGCGCTTTGCGCAGGAAGCTCAGCACCGAGTGTGGGTCGTCCTGCCAAGACAGCCACGAGAAGCCTTCGCCTTCGTGATCGAGCTGGTGCAGCGCCGGCATGCCGCGATAGGCGCGATTCAGATCGCGCACGAGCGCGCGCACGCCCGCGTGGCGCGGCTCGTCCGCGAGGTGCCACGGCAGCGACTCGGCGTGATTCCACTCGCGCGGCTGGCCGAACTCACAGCCCATGAACAGGAGCTTCTTGCCGGGATAGGTCCACTGGAACATGAGGAGCAGCCGCAGGTTCGCGAATCGCTGCCAGTCGTCGCCCGGCATCTTGTCGAGCAACGAGCGCTTGCCGTGCACGACCTCGTCGTGCGACAGCGGCAGCACGAAGTTCTCCGTGAACGCGTAGATCGGGCCGAACGTGAGCAAGTTGTGGTGGTGCTGACGATGGATCGGATCCTTCGTCATGTACTTCAACGTGTCGTGCATCCAGCCCATGTTCCACTTGAATGTGAAGCCGAGGCCGCCGCTGTAGGTGGGACGCGACACCTGCGGCCACGCCGTCGATTCTTCCGCGATCGTGACCGTGCCGGGGCACGCGCCGTGCGTGATCTCGTTCAGGCGCTTCAGGAACGCGACCGCCTCGAGGTTCTCGTTGCCGCCGAACTGGTTCGGCGACCATTGATGCGGCTTGCGCGAGTAGTCGAGATAGAGCATCGAAGCGACCGCGTCGACGCGCAGTCCGTCGAAATGGAAATCGTCGAGCCAGCAGACGGCGCTCGACAGTAGGAAGCTCTGCACCTCGTGGCGCGAATAGTTGAACACGAGCGTGTCCCAGTCGGGGTGCTCCCCCTTCTGCGTATCGCCATACTCATAGAGAGCCGTGCCGTCGAAGCGCGCGAGCGCGTGGCCGTCCTTCGGAAAGTGCCCCGGCACCCAGTCGAGCAGCACGCCGACCCCGAGCTTGTGCAGCTCCGACACGAGCTCGCGGAGGTCGTCCGGCAGGCCGTGGCGCCGCGTCGGCGCAAAGTAGCCCGTGCACTGATACCCCCAGGACTCGTCGAGCGGGTACTCCGTGATCGGCAAGAGCTCCACGTGCGTAAAGCCGAGGTCCGCGACGTAGGCGCCGAGCTGGCGCGCGATTTCGCGGTAGTTCAGGAACTGGCCGGCCGGACCGCGCCGCCAGGAGCCCAAGTGCACCTCATAGATCGACATCGGCTCGCGGAGCCAATCGCGCCGCTCGCGCCGCCGCATCCACTCGTCGTCGGTCCACGCGAACACGCTCTTCGGCGCGGTCACGGCCGCAGTCGCGGGCCGGTGCTCGAACAACGCGCCGAACGGGTCGGTCTTCAACGTGAGCTCGCGCGACTCGCGCCCGAGCACCTCATACTTGTAGAGCTCGCCGGTCGGAAGCTCGGGGATGAACAGCTCCCAGACGCCGGAGTCGCCGCGCACGCTCATCGGGTGATAGCGGCCGTCCCAGTGATTGAACGTGCCGACGACGCTGACGCGCTCCGCGTTCGGCGCCCAGACCGCGAAGCGCACGCCCGCGACGCCCTCCACCTCGAGCGAGTGCGCGCCAAGGAAGCGATGCGCGTGGAAGTGATTGCCGTGCGAGAAGCGCGCGAGATCTCCCGCTTCGATGTGCGGTTGGAACGAGTAAGCGTCGTAGTGCTCGTGCCAAGCGTCGTCGACGCTCTGCCAACGGACGCGATACGGCGTGGCGAGCGTCCGGCGCGGACCGGTCCACTCGAACAGCGCCGTGCCGGGGACGCGCTCGAGCTCCACCTCGGGCGCCACGAGCCTCACGCGCTTCGCGTTCGGCAGCAGCACGCGGACGATCACGTCGCTCGCGGACAGCGGCCGCGCGCCGAGCACGAGCCGCGGATCGTGCAGCCGCCCGGCCAGCAAACGCTCGACGTCGGGATGGCGCGTATCGGTACGCACGGCGCCTCCTGGGGGCGTCGTCATTGCGCGTTCAACCTCGTGCAGCTGTCGTTAGACACGCAGCATCCTCTAGTAGTAGCTTTGTCGCGATGAGACAGATTTCACGCCGCCGCTTGGTTAGTCAGCTCACACGCAGCACGGTGGCGGTCGTGATGGCCGGGGGGCGCGGGCAGCGGCTGATGCAGCTCACCGACAATCGCGCCAAGCCAGCCACGCCGTTCGGCGGCAAGTACCGCATCATCGATTTTTCGCTGTCGAATTGCGTCAATTCGGGGATTCGCCAGATCTTCATCTTGACGCAGTATAAAGCCCACTCGCTGATTCAGCATGTGCAGCGCGGTTGGGGCTACCTGCATGGCGAGCTCGGCGAGTTCATCGACATCGTTCCGGCTCAGCAACAGCTGGGCGAAGTCTGGTATCGCGGCACGGCCGACGCCGTTTTCCAGAATCTCGAGATCATCGATCAGCATCGCCCCGAAACGGTGCTCGTGCTCGCAGGTGACCACGTCTACAAGATGGACTACGGCCCGCTGATCGCGTTTCACAAGGAGAGCGGCGCCGATATCACGATCGGGGGCGTGCAGGTCCCGTTGGAGCAAGCGCACGAGGTCGGCGTGATGTCGATCGGCGCGGACCACCGCGTGATCGGCTTCGACGAGAAACCGAAGGACCCCCGCCCGATGCCGGGCCGCGAAGGCATTGCGCTCGCGTCGATGGGCATCTACGTGATCGGTCCAGAGTTCCTGCGCGCGACGCTCGAGCGCGACGCTGCGAATCCCGATTCGAAGCACGACTTCGGCCACAACATCATTCCCGAGGCCGTCGCGACCCGGCGCGTGTTCGCGTATCCGTTCGAGGACGTCGAGACGAAGGCGCAGCGCTACTGGCGCGACGTCGGAACGGTCGACGCGTATTACAACGCGAACATGGAGCTGATCTACGTGAGCCCGGAGCTCAATCTCTACGACGAGGCGTGGCCGATCTGGACGTATCAGAACCAGGTACCGGGCGCAAAATTCATTTTGGACGAGGAACACCGGCGCGGGCTTGCGATCAACTCGATGGTCGCGGGCGGCTGCATCGTCTCGGGCGCGAACGTGCGAGAGTCGCTCCTGTTCTCGAGCGTGATGGTGGACGAGCAGACGGACATACGCCGTTCCGTTGTGCTGCCGCAAGTCGAGATCGGCCGCAGCTGCTACATCGCGAACGCGATCATCGACGAGGGTTGCAACATTCCGCACGGAATGGTGATCGGCCGCGACCGCGAAGCGGACAAGCGCCACTTCCACGTGACGGACAACGGCATCGTGCTCGTCACGCGTAACATGCTCGCGGCGCTGCGCCGCAATCCGGCGCGTTGAACGCGTGACTAGAGTTCTCGCCGCACGCCGCGCGGGCGTGCTACTACATCCCACGTCTCTGCCGGGCTCCGGCGCGAACGGCACGCTGGGTTTCGACGCCTGGAAGTTCGTCGACTGGCTCGCGGCGGGCGGCTTCAGTGTTTGGCAGACGCTTCCGCTCGGCCCGGCCGACTCCTATGGCTCCCCGTATTGCCTGCGCTCGGCCTACGCGGGCGATCCGCGCCTCATCGACCCCGAGCACCTCGCGACGCTGCGGCAGCTGCCGCGCGGCGTGGAGCTCGCACCAGGGGATGCGGACCGAGAAGAAACTTACGTATCGTTCGAAGCGAACGCTTCGCGCGAGCAGCGTGCGGCGTTCGCACAGTTCGTGCGCCGGCAGCGGCGTTGGCTTCTACCGTACGGTCTGTTCGAGCTCACGAGCGCCCGTTTCGAGGGCGCGCCGTGGTGGAGCTGGCCCGAGCCGTTCCGCCGGCGGCGCACGGCGGCGCTGCTCGAGTCCCTCGCCGAGGATCGCCGCGCGTTTCGCGCGATCGTGTTCGAGCAATATCTGTTCGATCTCCAGTGGACCGCGCTCAAGCGCTATGCGAACGATCGCGGCGTGTATCTGTTCGGCGATCTGCCGTTCTACGTGGATCTCAACAGCGTCGAGGTTTGGTGGACCCGCGAGGTCTTCGCGCTCGACGCGAACGGCAAACCGCGCGGCGTCGCGGGCGTGCCGCCGGATTACTTCAACGAGGACGGCCAACTCTGGGGCAACCCGCTCTACGACTGGGACGCGCTGCAGCGCCGCGGGTTCGACTGGTGGCTCGCGCGTCTAGAGGCGCAGCTCGCGCGCTTCGATCTCGTGCGAATCGACCACTTCCGTGCTCTCGAGTCGTATTGGGAGGTGCGAGCGGGCGCGAAGACCGCGCGTGAAGGCGTGTGGCGCCCGGGCCGCGGCACGGAGCTTCTGACCGCGTTGCGAGCGAAGCTCGGCGAGATCCCGCTCGTGGCCGAGGATTTGGGGATCATCACCGACGAAGTGCGCGCGCTGCGCGACCGGTTCGAGCTGCCCGGCATGGTCGTCGCGCAGTTCGCGTTCGACGGACGCGCCGACAACCCGCACCTGCCCGTGAATCACGTGCCAAACTCGGTCGCCTACACCGGCACGCACGACAACGACACTACCGCCGGCTGGTGGAAAGGGCTCGACGGCGGCGCCCGCGACGCCGTGAAGCGCGCGCTCGGCATCGCGGACGAGCCGAAAGTGCCCGATTTCCTGATCGACGCGGTCTACGACTCGGGCGCACAACTCGCCGTGCTGCCGATGCAGGACTTGCTGGGGCTCGGGTCCGAGAGCCGCATGAACTCGCCGGGCACGACCGCAGGCAATTGGCGCTGGCGGTTCCGTTGGGATCAGGTCGAGGCGGGCTTGCCGGCGCTGTCGCGCGCGCGCGCCGCGCGCTCAGCGCGGCTCGCCGGCCCCGTGCGCTGAATCAGCGGGGCGACGAGACAGCTTGCACCGCCGCCCGCGCCTTGCGCTTGATCTCGAGCAGCCAGTGCGGGCAGCGCGTCTTGTCGTCGTAGAGGATCTCGCAGTCGTCGCAGCGCACGCATTCCGTGACGATGATCTTGCGCTTGCGGATCGCGCCCCACTCGCACGTCTTCTCGCAGAGCTTGCACTGGCTGCACTCCGACCAGCGCTTGATCTTGAAGACGGTCAGCGTCGAGAGCAGCCCGAGGGCCGCGCCGAGCGGGCATAGGAACCGGCAGTAGAGGTTGCGCACGAACACGCTCGCGACGAGCAGCGTCCCGAGCATCACCCAGAGCACCGTCGTACCCTCGCGCGTGAACATCCAGAACGGCTCGATGTAGCGATAGAACGCGATCTCGCGGGTCGCGAGGTAGTACGCGACCGCGGCGAACAGGATCCCGTACTTGATGTAGCCCGCCCGGCGCTCGAGCGCGACCGGAACGGTCACGCGAAAGCGCGCAGGCACGATCGCGTCGATGAGCTGCGTGAACGCGCCGAACGCGCAGACGCGGCCACAATAGATGCGTCCCCAGAGCACGGTGGTGACCACGGCGAAGATCGCGAACGCGTACCAGGCCATGCTGTAGGCAAGCGGCGGGAGGTTGCCCGTGAGCGTGCCGAACACGTTCACGATCGATAGGAGCTGGCTCTTGTAGAAACCCATGTACAGCACGGATGCGACCAGCGTCACGTACTTCAGGCGCACGCTTTTGTTGAGGAAGCTCACCATCACGAGCGTCGCGAACGCCGCGAACAGCGCGATATCGAGCGCTTGGGTTGCCGCGAGGTCGAGCAGCGACGGCGCGGCTTCCTCGACGTCCTCGAAGTCCCAGCCGCCGGCGTCGTCCGCCGGCTGGGCGCCGGAAACGCCCGCGAGCAGAACGCAGAGCGCCAGTGTCCTAAGGGCTGCCGCGCCCGCACGCCGCAGCCGTGCCGCGAGGGTCATTGCTGCGCGGGCGGGGTGAGGTACGCGCGCGCCATGCGGCGCGAGCTGTTGCGAATCGCGCGGCTCGAGCTCGTCACCGTGATCGTCGCGCGAGCGATCGCGTCGACGTCGGCGCCGACCTGGAACTTGTCGCGGATGTTCTTGCCTTTGAACTGTGCGACGAACTCCGGCGTCTCGACCGAGAAGTAGCCGTACGGCTCGCGGTGCTCCGTGACGATGATGCCCGTGAGCAGGCCCGCGGTGTCCATTCCGACGAGCATCTTGATCGGGCCGTCGAACCCGCGCTCGAGCGGCTCGAGCTCCGTGGTCCAGTACGCGTAGCCGAGCAGCTTCGGATCTTGGCCCGACGCGCTCGGCCCGAAAGCTTTGTAGTGCGGCGGCGTGCCGCTCTTCGCCGCGAAGCTCGCCGCGTCCGGGAACAGCTGCTCGAGCTGTGCGAGCAGGCCCGGCTCGTCGACCACCTGGCCGTCAGCCACGGGGAAGGTGAGTAGAGCAAGGACGACGGCGGCGGCCGTGAAACGCGACAAGGGCTTCTCCTCGAATCGCTCGATTATCACGGCCGCCGCTCGGGGCGGTCAATTGAACGCGGGTCAAGACTTCTTCATGGCGGGAGCGGCGCGTGGCGTGGCAAACTCGGGCCATGAGCTCAAGATTATCGACCCTCGTCCTCGTCTGCGCCGCGCTCGCGGCGCTCATCCAAGCAGACCCGTCCGGCGCGCAGAGCGCGGCCCAATCCGCGGCTCTCGAGAAGCGCCTGGTCGCCGCGAAGAAGCTCAGCTGCACGTTCTCGGTCCTCACGACCGGCAATTGGGACGGCGCCAAAGCGAGCGCCGCGGTGACGGCGGCGAAGCTCGAAGTGAAGTTCTTCGGGATCGACATCGACGAGGGGACCGCCGAGGCCGACGGCGGCTTCGGCGCGTCGTTCATCATCGTGAAGTATTCGCACGGCTATCTGCACCTCATGCAGATCAGCGACGCGGGTCCGCTCTACATAACGACGGTGCTCGCGACGCAAACGGCGAACGGCCGCTTCAAGGCGATGCACACGCGCCACGAATGGTCGCCCGCGCTCGTGCCGGGGTTCACGTCGCGGCCGGAGATGTACATCGGGGACTGCGCGCTCGAGAGCTGAGCGCGTCGGTCATTCCGTTAGCTGACGGTAAACGGCCTCGTACGGCCGCACCTGCTTCCGCCACGAGAAGTCGGCGGCCATCGCGTTCGCGATGAGCCGGGTCCAGGCCGTCGGGTCGTCGAACCACCCGAGCGCGGAGCGCACGCCCCAGAGAAACCCTTGGCCGTCCGCGTCGCGGAACACGCTGCCGTTGCCGGTGCCGGCCGCTGGGTCGAAATGCTGGATCGTGTCAGCCAGGCCGCCCGTCGCGCGCACGACCGGAATCGTCCCGTAGCGCAGCGCGTACATCTGCGTGAGGCCGCACGGTTCGTAGCGCGACGGCACTAGCGCGATGTCCGAGCCCGCGAAAATCTGGTGCGCGAGCTGCTCGTCGTAGCCTTCCACGAACGCAATGCGCCGTGGGTGCGCGGTCGCGAGCCGGCGCAGCTCCGCCACCAGCGTCGCGTCGCCGTCGCCTAGGAACACGAAGTTCGCGCGCGTCGTCGCGACCAGCGTCGGCAGCACGCTCGCGACGAGGTCGATGCCTTTTTGCGGAACGAGGCGGCTCACGGCGCCGAGCAGCGGTGCGTTCTGATCCGGCAAGAGCCCGACACGCTGCTCGAGCGTGCCCTTGATCCGGTACTTCGGCGAAACGTTCGTCGCGTTGTAATGCGTGTCGATGAACGGATCGCTATTCGGGCTCCAGATGTCGTAGTCGACGCCGTTCAGGATTCCGACGAGGTCGGCGGCGCGATCGTTGAGCACGTCCTCGAGCCCCATGCCGAATGCCGGCGTGCGGATCTCACCGGCGTAAGTGGGGCTCACGGTCGTGAGCACGTCCGCGGCGCGCAGCCCCGCGCGCAAGAAGTTGATCGTGTCGTCCACGAGCGCGTCGGGCGCGACCACCGATCGGATCTCGTCGAGCCCGTAGTCCGTGAGCACGGCATCGGCGAAGACGCCCTGATAGCCGATGTTGTGCAGGGTGAGCGCGGTCGGCAGCGCGCGTCCGGGATGGCGCGCCCGCTGCACGAGCGGTACGAGCGCGGCGTGCCAGTCGTGGCAATGCAGAATGTCCGGCGACCAGCCGATCGCATCCCCGAGCTCGACGGCCGCGTCGGCGAGCCGGATGAAGCGGCCCGCGTCGCGCTCGTCGCCGAGGTAGATGCTGCCGGTCGTGAGCTCCTTGAGATCGAGCAGATAGATTCGCGGGCCGGCCTGTCGGGTCTTCGTGCGGCGAACCGCGCCGCGCGCGGGCGGCGCAGCGGCCGCCGCGCGTGCCGCCGGAACGACCTCGAAATAGCGGTTCTTCGTGCCGGATTTTCCCGCGGGCTCGAGCTCCGTGCCCGCTCCGGCCAAGTGCGCGTACTTCGGTAGCAGCACGCGCACGTCGTGACCGCGCGCGCTGAGCGCTTCGCTCAAGCCCGTGACCGCATCCGCAAGTCCGCCCGTTTTCGCCAACGGGGCGAACTCCGAGCAGACCATCAGGATGTTCATCGGCCGCCGAGGTTCATCGAGCCCGGATGTTCATCGAGTTATTTGCGCAGCTCCACAGGGACGAACGCGCGCTTGGTCGCGCCCGTGTAGATCTGCCGCGGACGATCGATGCGGCCGGTGCCGCCGACCCGAACCTCGCGCCAGTGCGCGATCCAGCCCGGCAGCCGGCCGATCGCGAACATCACCGTGAACATGTTCGTCGGGATGCCGACGGCGCGCATGATGATGCCGCTGTAGTAGTCGACGTTCGGGTAGAGCTTGCGCTGGATGAAGTACTCGTCGCGGAGCGCGACCTCCTCGAGCTGCATCGCGAGGTCGAGCAGCGGGTCCTTGATTCCGAGCTTCTTCAGGAGCGCGTCACACGCCGCTTTGATGATCTTCGCGCGCGGGTCGAAGTTCTTGTAGACGCGGTGGCCGAAGCCCATGAGCCGCGAGTGCGCGTCCTTGTCCTTGACCTTCGCGATGAACGTTTCCAGCTTCTCGCCGCTGTCCTTGAGCTCCTGGAGCATGTCCATTACGGCGACGTTCGCGCCGCCGTGCAGGGGGCCCCAGAGCGCGCAAACGCCGGCCGCGACCGAGGCGTACAGATTGGCCTGCGAGGAGCCGACCATCCGGACCGTCGAGGTCGAGCAGTTTTGCTCGTGATCCGCGTGCAGCAGCAGCAACTGGTCGAGCGCCCGGACCACGACCTCGTCCGGCTGATAGAGCCGGTGCGGGTTCGAGAACATCATGTGGAGCAGGTTCGCCGTGTAGCGGAGCTCCGTTCGCGGATAGTTGACGGGCTTGCCGATCGACTTGCGGTAGCTCGCCGCGGCGATCGTGCGCACCTTGCTCATGAGCCGGGCGGCGGGCTCCATGAAGTGGTCGCTGTCGTCGGGTTGGATGAACGCGGGCTGGAAACAGCCCACTGCGTTGATCATGGCGGACAGGATCGCCATCGGCGGCGCGTCCGACGGAAAACCGTCGAAGTGATGCAGCATGTCCTCGTGAATGAACTCGTGCTCGCCGAGCATGCGCCGGTACTCCGCGAGCTGGGTAGCAGTGGGTAGCTCGCCGAAGATCAGAAGGTAGGAGGTCTCCACGAAGCTCGAGCGCTCGGCGAGCTCCTCGACTGGGTAGCCGCGGTAACGAAGGACGCCCTTTTCCCCATCGATGAACGTGATTTTGCTCGTGCACGCGCCGGTATTGGCGTAGCCGCTGTCGAGTGTGATGAGCCCGGACTTGGCGCGCAGCTGCGCGATGTCGACCGCAGTCTCGGCTTCGGTGCCGACGACGGTGGGCAGCTCGTAGCTCTTGCCGTCGTAATTCAGAGAAGCATTCTTCGTCATGGGGCCTCCGACTTTCGGCGCGTATTCTACGCTGCACGTCGCGCAGAAGTGTGATGGATCGCCACGATCGTGGTTCTCGCGACGTCGCTCGACGGCGACCGCCCGCGCCAAAAAAACACTTGCAATCTATGGTCAGCGTTTTATATTTACGCCGGTTTTCGTTGCGGGCAGAAGGTCTGTCCGGCCTGGTAACGACGGAATTGCCGGGCGACGAACAAGCAAAGGGCCCCGTGCCCGTGGACATTCACCTCAGGTGAAAAAATTGATGTCTCTGGAGGAGGAGCCTCCGAGTTCGGCCCCAGCCGAACGGTCCTCCGAACAGTCCTCTGTCCTAAAATCTCCACCGCAACTTCGAGAATTCAACGGTCATGGGCTCACCCCGCCGGTGCAGCTCGCGCGCGCCGCGGGTGCTCGTTTCGTCATCAGCCCGGCGAGCAACGAGTTCCGCAAGCTGCACTTCCCCGGCGTCAAAGCCGCCGAATGGAACGATTGGCGCTGGCAGAACCGCAATCGCATCCGTAGCCTCGAGCAGCTCGAGCGGATGATCCGCGTCACCGACGAGGAGCGCGGCGCAATCACCCGCCACGAGGGCCCGTTGCCGATCGGCGTCACTCCTTACTACATGAGCCTGATCGATGCGCAGAACCCGAAGCAGGGCCTGCGCCGCACGGCGATCCCCACGCTCTCGGAGTTCGACAGGGGTACCGGCGAGGAGGAAGACCCGCTCGGCGAGGACGGCCACAGCCCGACACCGGGTCTCGTGCACCGCTATCCCGACCGCGTGCTGCTGCTCGTCACCAATTTCTGCTCGGTTTATTGCCGGTACTGCACGCGCGCGCGCCTCGTCGGCGCGAGCGGCGAGCGGGCACTCCGCAAGGCCGACATCGACAAGGCGATCGAGTACATCGCAAACACGCCGACGATCCGCGACTGCCTGATCTCCGGCGGGGACCCGCTGTCCCTCGACGAGGACCGGCTCGAGTACGTACTCTCGCGCTTGCGCGCGATCAAGCACCTCGAGTTCATCCGAATCGGCTCGAAACAGCCGGTAGTTCAGCCGATGCGCGTGACGCCGACGCTCACGAAAATGTTGCGGCGGTATCACCCGCTATGGATGAGCCTGCACTTTACCCACCCGGATGAGGTCACGCCCGAGGTGGCCGAGGCTTGCGGGCGGCTCGCGGACGCGGGCATTCCGCTCGGCAGCCAGACCGTGCTCCTGAAAGGGGTGAACGACGACGTCGTGACGCTGAAGAAGCTATTTCACGAGCTCCTGAAGATCCGCGTTCGGCCGTACTACCTCTACCAATGCGACCCGATCAAGGGCTCGGCGCATTTCCGGACATCGGTCGACAAGGGCCTCGAGCTGATCTCGCAGCTGCGCGGCTACACGACCGGCTACGCGGTGCCAAACTACGTGGTCGACGCCCCGGGCGGCGGCGGCAAGATCGCGATGCTGCCGGAGGCCGTCATGGGCCGCGACGGCGACGATCTGCTGCTCAAGAACTTCCGCGGCGCGCAGGTGCGCTACCCGGACCCGGACGGTACGCTCGGGCGTTGAACGCGGCGCCCGGGTCGCTCGCGGCCCCGAGGGGCGCGCCGCCCCGCCCGCGCTCACCGAAGGGGGAACACCTTGCGGATCGGCTTCACCTACGATCTGAAGGCCGACTACTTGGCGCTCGGCTTCTCCGAGCACGCCGTCGCCGAGTTCGATTCAGAGAAGACGATCGACGCGATCGCGGGCGCGCTTCAGGCCCACGGACACGAGATAGTGCGGATCGGGCACGTGCGGGCGCTCGCCGCGCGGCTCGTCGCGGGTGAGCGCTGGGATCTCGTGTTCAACATCGCAGAAGGCGTCGCGGGATACGGCCGTGAGTCGCAGGTGCCGGCGTTGCTCGAGGCGTACGGCGTCCCGTACACGTTCTCCGATCCGCTCGTCTGCGCGCTCACGCTGCACAAAGGCATGGCGAAGCACGTCGCCCGCGGCTGCGGCGTGCCGACCCCGAGCTTCAGGCTCGTCACGACGCCGGCCGAGGCCGCGGCCGTCACGCTGCCGCTGCCGCTATTCGCGAAGCCCGTGGCCGAGGGAACGAGCAAGGGCGTCACGGCGAAATCACTCGCGGTCTCGCGTGAGGCGCTCGTCGAGGTTTGCACGGAGCTGCTGCGCGAGTATTCGCAGCCGGTGCTCGTCGAGGAATTCTTGAGCGGCCGCGAGTTCACGGTCGGCATCCTCGGCACCGGAGACTCGGCCGCGGCGCTCGCGACGCTCGAAGTCGTGCTCCGCACGGGGGCCGACGAGGCCGTCTACTCCTACCGCAACAAGGCGCAGTGGCGCGAGCTCGTCGCCTACAAGTTGTTGCTCGACGTCGGGGAGGACGCGAGCGGCGCGCTGCGCCGCGAAGTGGAGGAAGTCGCGCTCGCGGCCTGGCGATGCCTCGGCTGCCGCGACGCGGGCCGCGTGGACGTGCGGCTCGACGGCGCCGGACGCGCGCAGCTCATCGAAGTGAATCCGCTCGCGGGGCTCACGCCCGGGCACTCGGACCTGCCGATCATGGCCGAGCTCAATGGTATCGACTTCGAGACCCTGATCGGCAAGATCCTACGCTGCGCCACAGATCGAATAGCGGCGGCGGCCTGATGTTCAGGGCTGTCATCCTGCACGACGTGCACGCGGCGCTGGGGCCGCCCGATCAGAGCGACACCCTGATCGAGGCGCGAGCGATCGGCGCCGTGCTCGGTGAGATCGGCTTCGTCACTTCGACGGTGCCCGTCGGCCTGGACCTCGCGGCGCTCGCGCGCACGCTCACGGACCTTGCGCCGCGGGTCGTCGTCAATCTAGTCGAGTCGCTCGAGGGCCGCGGACGGTTGATCCATGTCGTGCCCGCGCTGCTCGAGTCCCTCGAGCTGCCGTTCACGGGCTGCTCGGCGAGCGCGCTCGGGATCACCTCGCACAAAGTGCTCGCGAAGCGGCAGCTGCGTGCGGCCGGGATTCAGACGCCGGCCACGTTCGAGGAAACCGCCGGAGCCGCGGCCGCTGCGGACTGGATCGTCAAATCGCTGTGGGAGCACGCGTCGCTCGGCATCGACGACGCCTCGATCGTGAGCGCCGCCGCAGTCGCCGACACCATCGCCGCGCGGCGCGCCGAATTCGGCGGCGAGTGGTTCGCGGAGGAGTTCGTGCCGGGGCGCGAGCTCAACGTCTCGCTGATTGCGACGGCCGATGGCCCGCGGGTGCTCCCCGTCGCCGAAATCCGCTTCGACGAATTTCCGGCCGACAAGCCGCGAATCGTGGGCTACGCGGCAAAGTGGGACATGGCGAGCTTCGAATACCGCAGCACACCGCGCGCGTTCGACATCGAGCCCGCGCTCGCGCACCGGGTCGGCGAGATCGCGCTCCTGTGTTGGCGACTGTTCTCACTCAGCGGCTACGCTCGTGTGGACTTCCGCGTGGACGAGCAGGGCGAGCCGTGGGTGCTCGAGGTGAACGCGAATCCCTGCTTGTCGCCCGACGCGGGTTTTGCCGCGGCGCTCGCAGAGGCCGGCGTGGAATATCGCGCGGCGATTGCGGGCTTGATCGATGACGCGCTGCGGCGCTGCGACGTGGACTAGAGACGCGGCGCGTGGCGACAGTGAAACCTGGGAAGGTGGCGACGAAGGTCGCGTTCAGGAGTCGTGCGCGTCCCGCCGACCTGCCCGCGCTGCGCCGGCTCGTCGACTCCACCCGCGTGTTCTATCCGGCAGAGCGCGCGATTGCGCTCGAGTTGCTCGAGGACCGCCTGAGGCTGGGGACCAAGAGCGGCTACGAGTTCATTTTCGCATCACGGGGCGGCGAGCTCATCGGCTACTGTGCTTGGGGCACCGTGCCGCTCACTTTGGCGAGCTACGATCTTTATTGGATCGCGGTCGCGCCGCATGCCCAGGGACTCGGCATTGGCCAGCGGTTGATGGAGCTCGCCGAGAGTGCCGTCGCACGTCGCGGCGGCGGGCAGCTCTATATCGAAACCTCATCGCGCGACGTCTATGCGAGGACGCGGCGTTTCTATCGCGAGGCCGGATACACGAGGGCCGCGCGCCTGCCCGACTTCTACGCGCCGGGCGATCATAAGCTGGTCTTCTGTAAGACGATTCGCCGAGCTTGAGGCTCCCGCCATTTATATTGCCGCCCGGCCGCCCAGGCTTCACGACGTCGCATAACACGGTGACGATTCCTCCTAACCTTAAGATTTCACTAGTCATTTTCCGTCTTGACAGATGTCTATAACAGCCTATAGTTGCGCAGCTCGGGGCTTCCGGGTCTCGTGTCGCGGGAAGGGCAATGAAGCTCGAACGCGATAGAAACGGGCGAAGATCCGAGCGTGAGTGTGACTGGCAAGGAGGGTTACGATGCGTAAGCCCAAAGAGCAGCATGACGACGAAGGCAATGAGGCCCAGTTCTTCGACGACTTCGAGTCCGATGGCTCATTAGACGACGATTCCGACGACGAAGACTCAGGCAAGCAAAAGAAGCCGGCGAGACAACGCGTAGAGCTCCGCAACGAGCAACAAACGCTCCGACGGCAACTATCAGACTGGGACGACTACGGACAGGACGACTTCGATACCAAACTGTAGTCGTGCGATGCGTCCACCGACCGGTTGACGCGACCCCCACAGAGATTCAGGACAGTCGCGGCGGCCCGAGGCGCACTCGGGCCGCCGCCGACTATTTTCCAAGTGGTCTAGAATGACCGCGAGGAAGGTTACGTGATGTCGACCGCGGCGAGCTCAGCCGGCAAGCACAAAGGCCCCGCAGCGCGCCCCGCCGCGCCCGGGCTCGGTTTTGTCGTCGAGCAGCAGCCGGACGACGTCAGCTGCGGCCCGGCGTGCCTGCACGGCATCTACCGCTACTACGGCGATTCGATCCCGCTAGAGACGGTGGCAGCGGAGCTCCGCATGCTCGACCAGGGCGGCACCCTCGACGTCTTTCTCGCGAATCACGCGCTGCAGCGCGGCTACAAGGCCACGTTGTTCACCTACAACCTCGAGATCTTCGACCCGACTTGGTTCGAGTTGTCGAACGAGGAGATTCGTGCGCGGCTCGCGGCCCAGGCCAAGGTGAAACCCTGGCAGCGCCTGCAGGCCGCGACCCGCGGCTACGACGACTTTCTGCGCCTCGGCGGGCGGCTCAAGCTGCGCGACCTCGATCCGTCGCTGCTGCGCAAGTTCCTCAAGCGCGGCATCCCGGTGATCACGGGGCTCAGCGCCACGTATCTCTACCGCGCGATCCGCGACGTTCCGGACACCAACGTGGACGACGACGTGCGCGGCGAGCCGGTCGGGCACTTCGTCGTCCTCACGGGCTACCGCAAGGACACGCGCGAGATCCTGATCGCCGACCCGCTGAAGAGCAACCCGCTCGTCGGCACGCGCTACTATGCGGTGAAGACGCATCGGCTCATCGGGGCGATCCTGCTCGGCGCCGTTACCTACGATGCCAACCTGTTGATCATCGAACCGAAACGATCCGCCGAATGACAGAGCAATGACGGCCCTGCTGATCGTCGACCACCCCGAGCAGTGGCCGCTGAAAATCCCATCCGCCGAAGTCATCAGCGCGGACGACTACCTCCGTGAGCCGCGTTTCAGCGAGATGCGCCAGGCGCGCGTGTACAACTTGTGCGACTCGTACGGCTATCAGACGGCGGGCTACTACGTGTCGCTGCTCGCGACCGCGCGGGGCCATCGCACCATGCCGGCCGTCGCAACCATCCAGGACATGAAGTCGCGCTCACTGCTGCGCGCGGACGACGAGCTCGAGGACCTCATCGAGCGCTCGCTGCGCAAGATCGTGTCGAAGCGTTTCGAGCTCAGCATCTACTTCGGCTGCAACATCGCGGAGCGCCACGCTGCCTTGAGCCGCGCGCTGTTCAATCTGTTCCCGGTGCCTCTGATGCGTGCGTCGTTCTCGAAGTCCTCGACGAGCGGCCGGTGGCGGCCGTCGAGCATCGCCCCGATTCCCGTCGGCGACCTGCCGTCGAGCCACCGGCCGTTCCTGCGCCAAGTGATCGAGAATCACTTCGCGCGGCGCGGCCCGGCGGGCCGCTCGGGCCGCAGTATTCAATACGAGCACGATCTAGCGATCCTCGCGAACGACGACGAGCGCTCGCCGCCGTCGAACCGCGAGGCGCTCAAGCGCTTCGAGCGGGCGGCGCGCGCGCAGGGGTTCGACGTCGAGTTCCTGGATCGCGACGATTACGGCCGGATAGCCGAGTTCGACGCGCTGTTCATCCGCGAGACGACCAACGTCAACCACCACACTTACCGGTTCGCGAGCCGAGCGCGGGCGGAAGGCTTGGTGGTGATCGACGATCCGGAGTCGATCATCCGCTGCGGCAACAAGGTCTACCTCGTCGAGCTCGCGAAGCGGCTCGATCTCGAGATTCCGCCGACGATGGTCGTGAGCGATGCGCGCACCGACGACATCATCCGCGAGCTCGGCCTGCCGTGCGTGCTGAAGCAGCCCGACAGCGCGTTCTCGGAGGGTGTCTTCCGCGCCGACACGCGCGAAGAGCTCTCGGCGGGCCTGCAACGGATCCTGTTGCGCAGCGATCTCGTCGTCGTGCAATCCTTCATGCCGACCGAGTTCGACTGGCGCGTCGCGGTGCTCGATCGCCAGCCGTTGTTCGTGTGCCGCTACTACATGGCCGACGGCCACTGGCAGATCTATCACCACGGCGAGAAGCGCACGAAGGAAGGCGAGAGCGAGACCATCGACGTGCGGCACGCGCCGCGCGACGTGCTGCGGCTCGCGCTCAAGACCGCGAACGCTGTCGGCGACGGGTTCTACGGCGTCGACATCAAGACCGTGAACGGCCGACAAGTGCTCATGGAGATCAACGACAACCCGAGTGTCGATCGCGGCGTCGAAGACGCGGTGCTCGGAGACGAGCTCTATGAGCGGGTGATGAAGGTGTTCAAAGCGCGCGTCGATGCCGGCAAGCAATTCAAACCCGCCGGCTGACCCCGGCGGGCCGCAAGGCCACGCCGAACAGCGCGTCGAGTCGCCGCCGGACGCGCCGCTGCGCCTTTTCGACGCGTTCGGGATCGAAGTCGAATACATGCTCGTCGACGCAGAGACGCTCGACGTAGCTCCCGCGGCCGACGAGCTGCTCGAGGCCGCGGCGGGCGAGGCGACGGAGGAGTTCGCGAACGGCGACGTCGCCTGGAACAACGAGCTCGCACTGCACGTCATCGAGCTCAAATGCAACGGGCCGCGGCCGAGCCTCTTGGGTCTCCCCGAGGCGTTCGGCGCGAACGTCGCGCTCGCGAACCAAAAGCTCGACCGCGACGGCCGGCGTCTGATGCCGACGGCGATGCATCCGTGGATGGATCCCGGCGACGTGGTGCTCTGGCCGCACGGATCGCGCGTCATCTACGAGACTTTCGATCGGATCTTCTCGTGCAAGGGCCACGGCTGGGCGAATCTGCAAAGCATGCAGATCAACTTGCCGTTCCACGGTGACGAGGAGTTCGGCCGGCTGCACGCCGCGATCAGGTTCCTGCTGCCGATCCTGCCAGGCCTTGCCGCGAGCTCGCCGATCATCGACGGTGCGCCGAACGGCATCCTCGACAACCGGCTCGTCGTGTACCGCGGCAACTGCGCACGGATTCCGGCGGTGACGGGCGAGGTGGTGCCCGAAGCGATGGGCTCCATCGGCGAGTACCACGAGCGGCTGCTCGAGCCGCTGTACCGCGACATCGCGCCGCACGATCCCGAACGCGTGCTGCAGCACGAATGGCTCAACGCGCGCGGCGCGATCGCGCGCTTCGATCGGATGGCGATCGAGATTCGCGTGCTCGACGTGCAAGAGACGCCGCGCATGGACGTGGCGTACGCAGCGCTGATCGTCGAGGTTCTGAAGTTTCTGTGCGAGGAACGCTGGGCGGAGCGCCGCTCGCTCGATCAGTGGCACGAGACCGAGCTCGGCAAGCTGCTCAAACTCACCGAGCGCCAGGGCGAGGATGCGGGCATCACCGACCGGCGCTACCTCGCCGCTTACGGCTTCCGCGGCAGCAGCACCGATCTCATGGGGCTCTGGGAGCACCTCGTCGAGGCGGTATCCGCGCGCGGGAACATCGACATCGCGACCGGCCGCCTGCTCGAGCACTACCTGCGGCACGGAACGCTCGCGACGCGGATCACGAAGGCGGCGGGTCTGTTGCCCACACACGCTAAGATCAAGAGGGTGTACGAGGAGCTCTGCGAATCGCTCGCGAGCGGCGAGGCATTCGCGCCGCCCGCACCTGCGAAGAAGTCTCCTATTAGTTAGTTGCGATTTTTCACGGGAGCTCGCGAGCGCCGCGCGACGAGCTCGGGCCGCTTGCCTCGCGCACGCACGGCGCTCAAGATGCCGAAATCTCATGGCCGCGGCGTGCGTCGCGGCCCTCACTACTTTCCAAACGGGAAACTCGATGACAGATACTTCTCCATTGCGCAGCGAGCTGACGACCGCGGTGTTCGTCGATTTCGAGAACCTCGCGCTCGGCGTCGAGCAGGACAAGAAAGGCCGATTCGAAATCGAGCTCGTGCTCAAACGGCTGCTCGAGCGCGGCCGCATCGTCTTCAAGCGCGCTTATTGCGACTGGAGCCGCTTCCAGAATTTCATGCGCGAGTTCCACATGCAGGGATTCGAGATGGTCGACATCCCGGGCTCGAAAGTGTCCGGCAAGAACAGCGCCGACATACGGATGGTCGTCGACGCGATCGACCTGTGCTACTCGAAGACGCACATCGACACGTTCGCGCTGATCACGGGCGACAGCGACTTCTCGCCGCTCGTCTCGAAGCTCAAGGAAAACAACAAGCGCGTGCTCGGCTGCGGCGTGCGGAGCTCGACCTCAGACCTGCTCGCCAACAACTGCGACGAGTTCATCTTTTACGACGACCTGATCCGCGTGCAGAAGCGCACCCAGCAGCGCACGCAGCAACGCACCCAGCAGCGCCGCAAGCCGAAGAAGGAGAGCGCCGGCCCCGAGAGCGCCGAAAGCGCCGAGATCACCGACGGCGCGGACAATCGCAAGCACGAGGCGTTCGAGCGGCTCGCCGCGACCGTCACCTCGCTCGAGACGGACTACGATCCGGTCTGGGGCTCGCTCGTGAAGCAGACGGTGAGGCGCGTGTATCCCGGCTTCAACGAGAGCTACTACGGCTATCGCACGTTCGCGGAGCTCCTCGAGGATGCGGCCAAGGAAGGCGTCATCAAGCTCGAGCTCGACCCGCAGCGCGGCAATTACCGCGTCGCGTCCGTCTAGCGCGCGGGCCCGCGCTCATCGCTCGCTCGGATATTCCGGCGACAGGTCGACGCGAGCCGCTTTAGCGAGTCGGGTGTTCGAGTCCGAATAGTACGCGGCAATCTTTGCGCGCGTGGCGGCGTCGAGCAGCGACCCACGACCATTGCCGAACGGAACGGCGGCGAGCAAGCGATGGAAGAAGGAAGTCGAGATTCGCGCTGACAACAAGTGCGACGGTCGGTAGGCGTTGTAAGTGGCATGGTTGATGAGGCGCAGCAACGCCGTCTTGCCGCGCGATAGCGACGGATTGACCGTTTCCGCCGCCGCCACGTGCGGCAAAGTGGTTCCACAGAACGCGCTCAGCGTCTCCATGAAGCTCGGTTCGCGGAGGTGCTCGAATTGCAGCAGCAAGACGTTCGAGCCGCCGAATATCTCCGCGTACAGGCGGTGAATCGAAAAATAGTCGAAGTACTGTGGGTACAGATAACGCGTCTCCGACTCGTCGAAAGTCAGGTATCGGTCGAGCTTCAGGACGCCGCCGCTCTGCACGTATTGCTTGTACGTCGATTCGAGCACGTCGAACTGGTTTCGAATCGTGATGATGACGCGCTCGAATCCGAGCCGCAGCAACCGTTTTGCGATCAGCGTTCGGTTCACGAACCCGGTCCGGTACTCCAGGCCGGTCAGGGGCTCGTAGGAGAACAAGACGTTGTCGCAGCCGCGACACACCTCATCGATCCGGCGCTCGAGCGCCGCGCCGTCGAAGATCGTGTCGTCGTGATGCATGAGCGGCGTGAAGAGCGGCCCCGACGCCTCGACCCCGAAGAACGCGTAGTCCGCGAGTTGCGGGAACACGTGGCGCTGCAGGAACGTCGTGCCCGTCTTCGGGTAGCCGATATGGACGACTCTCATGGCGGACCTGACGCGTCGCGGCGTATCAGGACGCCGCTCGAGCTCCGCCCTCGAGCAGCTCGTCGAGCAACGCGGCGCCGTGCTCTCGATAGTCGACGTCGAGTCCGGGCGCCGTCCCGTAGGCTGCCTGCATCGCTTTCATGAGCAACGACAGGAACCCCTCGTGCCTCATGGCGCGCGGCTCGGTGCCCGCCAGATCGAGGCGCGGCGCGAAGCCGGTCTCGAGGAACACGTCAATGAGGGCCTGATTGCGGCTCAGCACGTGAACGGGCGTCTGCTTGCCCATACTCTCGGGCGTGATGATGGGCGGCTGATGATCGCCGAACACGACGACGAGAGGCGCGTCCGTGGAGCGTGCGTGGACGAATCGCAGGATGTAGTCGAGCTGATAGCGGATCGCCGCAGAGTAGCGGTCGAGCACGTCGCCTTCGGAATTCGGCAGCGCGAGACCGCGGTGGTTGAGAGTGCGCCAGTCGTCGGCCGGGCGCGGGCCCGCGTGCCACGGGTAGTGGGAGTTCAGCGTGCAGAAGAACAGGCAAAACGGGTGTCGCCCGTCACGGCGCGCGCGTTCGTAACCGAAATTCAGCGAATACTGATCCAGCGCGGAGTAGCGGCGCACCAATCCGAGGTAGTTGACGAGAGGCCCCCCGTAGCCGAGATCCTCGAACGCGATCTTGTGCTGCGTTTGGAAGCAGCGATCGAGCGACGCCCAGTCGACGGCGTGCGAGTCGACGCCGCCGAGAGGGCACAACAGCACGTTCTCGTATCCGTTGCGCTTGAGCACGTGGAACAGAGACTCGTAGCAGGCGAAGTTGCTCGCGTGCGAGAACAGGCCGTCGAACAGCTGCAAGTCCGTGAGCGCGAGCCCGTAGGTGAACGACGCATAGCTGAGCCACGAGCCTCCTGCGAACAGCGGCGCCTCCGAATGCGTGGACGCAAAGCGATACCCGTCGCGCGCGAGCTGCGTCTCGTGGCCGCGCAACAATTCTTGTATCCCCGTTCCGAACCGAGGTTCGCGATGTGCGACGCTCCCATAGGACTCGACGCAGACGATCACGACGTTCGGTGCGCCGCTGAGCTGCACTCGCTTGAAGAAGTTGTGGCGCTCGAAGTGCGCGGCGTCTTTCGCGAGCACTGCCTTTACTCGTTTCACGAAGAGCAGATTTCTGTGGAGATGGAGGAGTGGGGAATACACGGCGCGCCACAAGAACTCGCTGTATTCGTAGGCCCGCCAATGGTAGAAGCACGGCGGGATCAGCAGCAGCGCAGCGGCGAGCGGCCAGAAGTCGTTCTCGGGCAAATGGCGAAACAGCCGTGACACGAGCGCGTACGACGCGTACGTGATGCCCACGAGCGCGCCGAGCGCAGCGGGCAGCATCCAATACGCTTGCCGCTGCGCGAGCTTGAGCCCCGATCGGAGCAGCGATAGGTCGCTCGAGAGCGCGGGCGCTCGCTTGAACACCGAGTGCATGAGCGTCGTGTAGAAGATCTCGACGATTCCGAACGCCAGCAGCGCCGTTCCGCACCAAAGCACGCCAGGCGCCCGAAGACCGGCGGCCGCCCCCATGAGCACGAAGAAGGTGAAGTCGAAGTTGATCCTGAACGGGTCCGGAGACCGCGACCGCTCGTAGAGCGGCCGCAGTAGCCAGGTACGCTTGGATCGGTCGGCTATCGACAGGAACCCGAGTGGATTCGGCGCGTCACGGAAGTTCAGCGCGTAGAGTGGCAGGAAGCAGATCAGGTTGGCGAGCAGCAGTAAGAGCGCGAACTGCATGGGTGGCGCTCAGTTGCCCTTCGTGTAGACGACGCACTTGTAGGTCATCGCGCCGGACGCGTACAGCCGCTCCAAGTGCAGGCCACCGCGAAAGGCCCGCAGCACCGCCCGCGACCGCGCACTCGGCGTGAAAGCGAGCGCCGCGTGGAGTACGGCGAGCCTCGTTGCTATGGAGAATGGGCCGCCCCGTCTCACTCCCGCCGTGAGGTCGAGAACCGTGCAGCTCGCCGCGCCCAACGCGTCGATGTAATCGGCTTCGGTCCGTAGCGCCTCAAGTCCCCAATCCCTAGCGAGCGCGCGAGCGCTAGCACAGCGTCCGTCACCCCGCACTAGGTCCTCGACGACGATCAGCTTCCCCCCTGGGACGAGTGCCGTGCCGAGCGAACGAAGCGACCGCGCCAAGTCACCACTATGCTTCAGGGATTCGACCGCGACGATCAAGTCGTACTCCAGCGCAGGCATTTCGTCGAACGACGCCGTCCGAAACGCCGTGCGATGGGACAATCCCTTTCGCTCGGCGGCGATGCGCGCGTGCGCGATCTCCGCTTCGCTAACGCTGATGCCCGTGACACTCGCGTTGCTCTGCTCCGCCAAGCGGATCGAGCCGAAACCGACGCCGCAGCCCGCATCAAGGGCGTTGCGCACGTTACCCAGATCGATACGGTCGATGATCCAGTCGTAGATGTCTTGCGTCGCGGCGCTTGCGAAGCGCAGGCTCTTATGGACCGGATACGCTCCGCCACGTCCGCGCCGCGCTTCGAACGAATGCAGAGCGTCGTAGAGCATGCCGACGGCGCCTTCGGTCATGGCGGCTTGTCCAACAGGAATACGAATGAGTTCGCACGCTCGATGGGCCGACGCGAGGCTATCGGGACCTTGAAATCGACTCGACGCAGAAAAAATGAGCCCCAAATTTTCCCACGATGCAGCGGGTATTGATCCGGAAGCACCGCGCCGATTCGAAATCCGGCCGACTCGAACAGATCGGTCCAGTTGCGAATGGTGTCCGCGTCGGCGTGCCCGCCCGATCGGTGCTGCGCTTCGACGCCGGCGAGATATTGCCAGCTCCGCGTGTTGGAGTTGCGTACGAGGAAACAGTATCTCGCCCCGCTCCGTCCCACCCTCCGCATCTCAGCCAGCGCGGCGCGGCGGTCTATCATCCGCTCCAATGAGCCGAGGCACGTGATGAGGTCGAAGGTGCCGCTCTCGTACGGCAAGTGCTCGGCATTGCCGACCAAAAGCTCGGCTCGAGGAAGGCGCTTACGCGCGTGCGCGATCGCGACGGCCGAAACATCGATGCCGTGCAGGTTTGGCGTGTATTCCGTTGCGGCTTGCAGCAGCACGCCGAGGCCGCAGGCCACGTCGAGCAACTTTTGCTCGGGTCGAGCCTTCAGCAACTCCAGAAAAACGTAGTACGCCTTCAGCGGCCGCAGATAGCGCGTGCCTTTGCGGCGATACACGTCGTCGAACCAGTCGACGATCGTTCGCTGATGATCGGTGCTCCCGGGCATCATAAAAGGTATCGCGCCGTCCGCGCCTGATAGTCGAGATACGCGTCTCCGAACTTGTTCTGCAGAAAGTCCTCCTCCATCCGGACCTTGAAATCCATGTAGATCATGTAGACGAGGATTCCGATCGACATGCTCGCCGAGGGCGCGGCGATCCAGAGTCCGGCGACAAACACGTACATCCCGACCAGGCCCGGATTGCGGCTCATCCGAAAGGCGCCGGAAGTGTGCAGGAACGAGGAATCGCCGAGTTTTGAGCCGCTTTTCCGGAGCGTCCAGGCCGTCCACAGTGCTACGACGCGGCCGACCGCGATCGCCGTAACCGCGGCCACGGAGGTGCCCGAGCTCGGCTCGAATACATAGTCGCCGAGCGGATCCAATCCGCCGAATAGGACGAGCAACGGGAATAGGTAGACCGCGTACGTCACGAGCAACGGCAGGCCGAAGCGGATGACTTTTCGCGTCGGGCCCAGCGCGAATAACTCCAGATAGCGGGGAGAGTAGTGCGAGACCACTCCGGGATCCGCGGACCAGATGCGCAGCGACGAAGCGACGCTCGGGACGTGCAGGACCGTCAGCTCGACGACCAGCGATACGTACGACAACACTATCGCCGCGGTGACGTACGAAGGCACTCCGCCATCCTCATCGCCGGAGCCGGCTACGCATTCCGATACAATTTCACGAACGACACGGAAAACGACCACGCGACGATTGCTGCGGAGAACAGCAGCACATACGGCGCCTGACGAGGCAGCGCGATCGCGACGAGCAGAACTACGTAGTTGGTTCCGGCCAGCAGCGTCGCGAGACGTTCCTTGCGGTCGGGCGCGACGCTCACGGGGCGAATCGCCGCGAGCAATCTGTAGGCGTACGGAAGTAAGCCAAGCACTACGACTCCCGCCGCAATGCCTCCTTGCAAGAAGAAGTAGAAATAGGCGACGAGAACGAAGACGGCATCAGCCTCGCGATCGAAGACGGCGCCGAACGGCGTGGCCGCGTTGGTGAGGCGTGCGACGGGCCCGTCCGCTACGTCGATTGCGACGTTGACCGCGAGCGCGACGAGCAGCCACGTATGAGGTATGCGTGTCATCGCTGCCGCCGCGAGCAGCACGAGCACGAGCCGCAGTGCGGTCAGGCCGTTCGCGTAGCCTCGACACCGCCGCGTACTCGAACGACGGTAGCGATACCAGAAGGTCATGAACGACCACGCCGCAGCCAATGCGATTGGCGCACCGCTGCCCGTCGCCGCGGCGCACAGGGCGGCGGCCAGCATCACGGCGGCGTGCTGATTCAGCCACGAGCCGATGAACTGCCTGGCTTCGTCCGACTCGACGCGAGTTGGGTGATGGAGCGCCATCGGTCTGCCATGCATGACCGGTTTGTTCCGCTGGCGCTGTCCGAAGTTCAGTCGCAAACGGAAAAAGGACCCCGAGCCCATGATCTCGTGCCTGCCCCCTCGTGAACCTTGGTTGCCTCGGCCGGGACTCATTCCCGCGTCGCAAGGACGAAAAGCGAGTGTAGAGATATGTACGGAGCGCGAGGTTTTTTCCGGCCGCTGGCGAGCGTGGCGCTTCTGGTCACGTGCGTGCTGCTTGCAGGCTGCGGATCGGGAGACGGTTTCGATGGAGGGGCGGCGGCCGGTCCGCTGCAGCCGACGTTCAGCTCGATTCAGGCGAATGTCTTCACGCCGATTTGCGAGCAGTGTCACTCGGGAGCGGGCGCTCCGTTTGGCCTTCGACTGGACGCCGCGAACAGTTATGCGCTGCTCGTCGGCGTGTCGAGCGGCGAACAGTCCGGCTTGCTGCGCGTCAAGGCGGGCGATCCAAACAACAGCTACCTCGTCCAGAAACTCGAAGGACGGGCCTCGACGGGCGAGCGCATGCCGGCCGGCCTGCCGCCGCTGCCGCAGGCCACGATCGACGTCATCAGGCAATGGATCACGAACGGCGCCTTGATGGACGCGCCGCAAAGCACGGCTCCAATCCGCGTCACGTCATTGTCGCCGCTGCCGAGCGCCGTCGAGCCCGCGCTTCCGGCCTCGATCACGGTCGCGTTCGATCGCGCCAGTCAACGCGACCACGGTGCTCCCGACGACGTTCGTGCTCGCGCGCAGCGGCGGCGACGCTCAGTTCGGCAACGGCAACGACGTGTCGATTACGGCCGCGTCCGTGACCGTACCGGCCGGCGAACGGTGCGTCGGCGGTCATGAGCCTCGGCGGAGTCGCGTCCGTCAACGACACGTACCGCGTGACGCTTACGGGGTCCGGCGCTGCCGTGATCCTGGACTTGAGCGGCAACGCGCTCGACGGCGAGTTCACCGGCGCATTTCCCTCGGGCAACGGCACCGCCGGTGGCAACTTCACGGCGGATTTCCGCGTAGGCATAGCGGCGACGCTGCAGTCGATCCAGGACAACGTGTTCACGCCGAAGTGTGCCGGGTGCCACACGGGCACCGGGGCGACGTTGCCCGGCAGCATGAATCTCGCGAGCGCGGGCGCCAGCCGCACGAGTCTCGTCGGCGTCGCGAGCGTCGAGGTGCCCGCGCTCCAGCGGGTCTTCGCCGGCAACGCGACCGACAGCTACCTGATCCGCAAGCTCGAGGGGACTCCGGGCATCGTGGGCGAGCGGATGCCGCGGTTCGGCCCGTATCTCGATCAACCCACGATCGACATGATTCGGCAGTGGATCAACGACGGAGCGCCGCAGTGAGCTCGTTCAGAGTCGGAGTGATCCTAGGTTTCGTTGCCACCGTCTTGCTCGGCCTGACGCTGCCGTTTGCAGCGTCCGGCGAGCCTTATCTCGCCGTGGAGAGCGGCCTCAAGTGCGCGAGCTGTCACGTGAACCCGAGCGGCGGCGGCAAGCGCACCGTGCTCGGCACGTTGTACGCCCGCAATCAGATCGCGGCGAACGCGTGGTCGAAGGACCCGGCGGTCAAGCCGTGGACCGGCGACGTCAAGCCGTGGTTCGCCGTCGGCGCCGATTTCCGCGGCGGCTACGAGTCGGTCGACACTCCGGGATTCGAGAACGAATCGGAAACCGAGGTCACGCGCGCCACGGTCTACGCGCTGCTCAGGGCCGTGCCGAACCTGCTGTCGTTCTACTTCGACGAGAAGATAGCGCCCGATGACGTCGAGAATCGCGAGGCGTACATGTTGCTCACGCCGAAGCAGGGCAAGTTCACGGTCAAGGCCGGGCAGATGTTCCTGCCCTTCGGGCTGCGCCTGCAGGACGACAACGCGTTCGTCCGGCAGACCTCGGGCATCAATTTCTTGACGCCCGAGGATGGCGTCGAGGTCGGGCTCGAGCTCGCGAAATGGACGGCGCAGCTCGCCGTGACCGAAGGAGAGTCGGACACCTCTGGGGATCACGTCAGCCTGTCGGCCGCCTACGTGAAGCCGCGCTGGCGTGTCGGAGCGAGCTACAACACCAACGAGGACGAGCTCGGCGATCGCGACATGCAGGGCCTGTTCGCCGGATTCAAGACCGGACCGATCTCGTGGCTCGCCGAAGTCGATTTCGTTGCGGACAAGTCTTCGTCCGGCGGCAACGACGCTTACGCGAGCCTCTTGGAAGGGAATTGGCGAATTCGTAAGGGACACAACGTCAAAGTCAGCTACGAATACCTGGACCCGGATCGAGATCGTGGTGAGGATCAGCAGGAAAAGTACAGCGCCGTCTGGGAGTACTCCCCGATCCAGTTCGTGCAGTCCAGGGTCGGCGTGCGTCGCTACAACGGGATACCGAACTATCCGCTCAGCAATCGCGACGAGGTATTCGCCGAGCTGCACGTCTATTTCTGAGGCGTTTCGTTACCTCCGTCACACCACCCGCAACTGCGGCGGTTCAGACTCTGCTGTGGCCATGGACGAGGGACTCGTCGAGGGCTCAGGGATGGCGCAGCAGGGCTCGAAGGTCGTGAAGGACGGTGTGCAGGTGATTCAGGGCACACCGACCGCGCCCATTACTCGAGCGACGTTGTTCTTGCGGCTCTGGCGGGTGCAAGGTCCGAAGAAGACCGAGGTTACGCGGGCTGCGCTGTTCATGGTGCGGCCGGGCCGCGGCGAGTACGTCGTCAAAGAGCTCATCCCCGACATGGAGCTCGGCCCGCAGGCCGCGGTCGACAAAGCGGTTGCGATCGCGAAGCGTGGCGACGTGGCGACCGTCTACCTCAACGCTGACCTCAACGCGATCCCCAAAGAACGGCTCGCAGCGAACGGCTAGGGGCTAATCGACCTCCGCGACGAGCTGCTTGAACAAGCTCGATTCCCGCTTGAAGAACCCTTCCGTGTGAAACGAGTCCTCGAGCTTCAGCAGCTCGTAGTCCAAGTGATGGCAGAGCTCGTGGAGCAGCGTGCGCAGGAAGGTCCGAAATGCCACCACGCGCCTGTGATACGCGGTCCGCATCCACACCGTGATGACGGCCGGCGCGCGTTTCTCGGCCGGCTCGTAGAGCCCGTGTAGCTCGCTCGTGTTCGTGCTCGGCCGGCGCGAGAGCACCTTGATCCGTAGCTGCGGCACCCCGAGGCTTGCGAGCAGCGCGTTGCCGAGAGCCTGTGCGGCGCGCTCGATCGGTGCGCGCTGCTCTGCTGCGAGCGTTCTCTCGAGCGAGCGGATCAGAACCGGGAACGCCGGGTCGGGCGGAAGCGCGAGCTTCGCGATCTCGTCGCTGCGCCGGTAGATCGCCTTTTCCTTGGGCTTGAGCTTGGCGTAGTACGCGTACCGCACGCTTGAGGCCGCGCGGCTAGCGTGCGTCGACGACGACCTCGTCGCCGCGCGCCGCGAGCTGCTCCCAGAGCTTGCGCGGATCCGCAAAAACGAGCTCCGCCGTGCTCGCCACGATGTGCCAATCGCCATTCTGAATCTCGCCTTCGAGCTGCCCGGCCGTCCATTCGGCGTGCCCGGCGTACATCCGCAGCTCGTCGGGGCTCTTGGCGAGCCGCGTCAGCTCGCCGAGCGACTCCGGATCTCCGCTCAGGAACACCTTGTCGACGATTTCCGGGCCCTGCACGGTCGCGGCCGCGAGGCCGCGGACGAGGAACACCAAGCGCGTGGGGCCCACGGGCCCGCCGCGGTAAAGCGTTCCCGTGTAGCCGCCGAGCCCCGCCTCGATCTCCGGAAAAACCTTCGCGGGCATGAGCGTCGTGACGCGGTTGAGGACGACACCGATGGTGCCGTTTTCACCGTGCTGTAACACGAGCACGACAGTGTGCGAGAAGTTCGGGTCGGCGAGCTCGGGGCCCGCGATGAGCAGCACGCCGTTGCCGAGCTCCTGCGCGTCCAGCGTGCTCGCTTCGAAAGACAGCGCGAGCGCCGCGGCCGCCAGCAACGCTCGCAAGACGGTGCGCGACGGCGCGTGCGAGCGGCGGATGTCATGGCGGAGGGCGGCTTGCGGAGTCATCGCAGCATCATACCGTTTTCGCCTCGCGGCAGGTGTCTCGACCGCCGTCAGCATGTATGATTCGCGGCCCCGCCGAGCCGGCCCACCGTACGGCGCGACGGGAGAGAAGGACGAAGCCGAATTGACCGCCTCAAAGTCGACGTCTGAGTCTGCACAGTGGCCGACTACGCTCGGCTACCGGATGCCGGCCGAGTGGGAGCCGCACGAAGCGACCTGGCTCTCGTGGCCCCACAATCGCGACAGTTGGCCTGGCGTGTTCGCCGGCGTCGAGCCCGCGATGTGCGCGTTCGTCCGCGCGCTCGCGGAGTGCGAGCCCGTGTACATCAACGTGCTCGACGCGGCACACGAGCGCCACGTGCGCGATCTGCTCGCGAAAGCCGCGCCGCCCGAACGGTTGCGCTTCCACCGATTTCCGACGAACGATGCGTGGTGTCGCGATCACGGCGCCGTTTTCGTCACGCGCCCGGGTGCCCAGCCCCGGCTCGCGGTGGACTTCGACTACAACGCATGGGGCGGGAAGTACCCGCCGTTCGACCGCGATCGCCTCGTCGGCCGGCAGATGGCCGAGGCGCTGCGCGTGCCGCGCTTCGCGCGGCCCGACATCGTGCTCGAAGGCGGGTCGATCGAGGTGAACGGCGCGGGCGCGCTGCTCACGACCGAGCAGTGTCTGCTCAACCCTAACCGTAACCCGGCGCTCGGCCGCGACGACATCGAACGCGTGCTGCGCGACTCGTTCGGCGTGAACGAGATTCTCTGGCTCGGCGACGGCATCGAGGGCGACGACACCGACGGCCACATCGACGACCTCACGCGCTTCGTCGCGCCGGGCCGGGTCGTTACCGTGATGGAGCCGAACACCGCCGACAAGAACCACGAGCCGCTCGAGGCGAACCGCCGATTGCTCGCTGAGCTCACCGTCGCGGGCCGCCGGCTCGACGTGGTCGAGCTGCCGATGCCGGAGCCGCAGTACCTCGAAGAGCAGCGATTGCCGGCGAGCTATGCGAACTTCTACGTCGCGAACGGCGCCGTGCTCGTGCCCGTATTCGGCTGCAAGCAGGACGCGGCCGCGTGCTCGCTCATCGCGGACTGCTTCCCGGGCCGGCGCGTCGTGCCCGTCGACTGCCGCGTGCTCATCGCGGGTCTCGGCGCATTGCACTGCCTCACGCAGCAGGTGCCGGCCGCTCCGGCTGCGGCGCGCCCATGAAACCGACGGGCGCGTGCCGGCGAGCCGCGCTATTGTGGCGCGGGGCACGATTTCCTAATCTTCGCGTTTTCGATGGGCGCCTAGACGCCTGAGGGACCTTGCCGATGGGCGCCATCTCCGATTTCATCCGGCATCACTACCGGCACTTCAATGGCGCGGCGCTCGTCGACGCGGCCGATGCCTACGTGAAGCACCTCGACGGCGGCGGACAAATGCTCGTCACGCTCGCGGGCGCGATGAGCACCGCTGAGCTCGGCCTCTCGCTCGCGGAAATGATCCGAAAACGCAAGGTGCACGCCATCTGCTGCACGGGCGCGAATCTCGAGGAGGACGTGTTCAACCTCGTCGCGCACGATCACTACGTGCGGATACCGCAGTACCGGTATCTCAGCCCCGAGCAGGAAGAGGAGCTGCTCGACCAACACCTGAACCGCGTGACGGATACCTGTATCCCGGAGTTCGAGGCGATACGCCGCATCGAAGGCGCCGTGCTCGAGGAGTGGCAGCGCGCGGACAAAGCGCAGCAGCAGTTCTTCCCGCACGAGTTCATGTACAAGATCCTGCTGTCGGGCGTGCTCGAGCAGCATTATCAGATCGACGCGAAGGACAGCTGGCTGCTCGCGGCGGCCGAGGCCGATCTGCCGATGTTCGTGCCGGGCTGGGAGGACTCGACGCTTGGCAACATCTTCGCGGGCCACTGCATCGCGGGCGACATCGACAACGTGCACACGGTGCGCACGGGCATCGAGTACATGATGATCCTCGCGGATTGGTACCAAACGACGTGCCGGAAAGGCTCGATCGGCTTCTTCCAGATCGGCGGCGGCATCGCGGGTGATTTCCCGATCTGCGTCGTGCCGATGCTCCAGCAGGACCTGCAGTTGCCGGACACGCCGCGCTGGGGCTACTTCTGCCAGATCAGCGACTCGACGACGAGCTACGGCTCCTACTCCGGCGCGGTGCCGAACGAAAAGATCACTTGGGGCAAGCTGTCCGCCTCGACGCCGAAATTCATCATCGAATCCGACGCGACGATCGTCGCGCCGCTGATGTTCGCTCACGTGCTCGGAGAATAAGCCCCGGCTTTCGGAGATAAACTCAAGATGTCGACGCAACCGAAGAAACAACCCGCTCCGGCCGAATGGCAGGTCCAGGACGCGACGGAGCTCTACAAGATCTCGAGCTGGGGCGACCCGTTCTTCTTCGCGAACGCGAACGGCCATATGGCCGTGCGCGCGCTCGACGAAGCCGGCACGACGATCGACGTCGTCGACGTCGTCAACGAGCTGCGCCGCCGCGGCGTGCAGTTTCCGGTGCTCCTTCGATTCCAGGACGTGCTGCGCGCGCAAGTGCGGCGCGTCAACGAGGCGTTTCGCAGTCGCGATCGCCGAGTCGAACTACGGCAACGTCTATCGCGGCATCTATCCGATCAAGGTGAACCAGCTGCACGAGGTCGTCGACGAGCTGCTGGACGCGGGCCGCCCGTACGGAATGGGGCTCGAGTGCGGCTCGAAGGCGGAGCTGATCGCGTGCCTGCCGCAGATCGACGGCGAGACGCTGCTCGTCTGCAACGGCGTCAAGGACCGCACGATGCTGTCGCTCATGATCGCGGGCCAGAAGCTCGGCCAGAACATCGTGCCGGTGATCGAGAAGTACTCCGAGTTCAACGACTTGAAGGGCCTCGCGTTCAGCACGGGCTACATGTCGCAGCTCGGCGTGCGTGTGCGGCTCGCGACGCGCGGCTCGGGCCGGTGGTCCGAGTCGTCCGGCACGAACTCGAAGTTCGGTCTGAACGTGGCCGAGCTCATGCGGATGGTCAACGAGCTCGAGGCCGGCGGCCAGCAGGCGAAGCTCGTGCTGCTGCATTGCCACATCGGCAGCCAGATCGCGGACATTCAGGTGCTCAAGCAGGCGACCAAGGAAGTCGCGCAGATCTACGCGGAGCTCGTGAAGCGCGGCGTCGGCTTGAAGTACCTCGACGTCGGCGGCGGCCTCGGCGTGAACTACGACAAGGGCCACTTCGAAGAGGACGCGGGCATCAACTACAGCCTCGAGGAGTACGCCAACGCGGTCGTGTTCACCGTCAAAGAGGTGTGCGACTCGAACGAGGTGCCGACTCCGACGCTCGTCACCGAGAGCGGCCGCGCGCTCACGGCGCATCACTCGGTGCTGATCGTCCCCGTGCTCGGCGCGCACGCGAAGGACGACCCGACGCAAGATCTCACGGTGCCGGAGAGCGCCGCGGAGCCCGTGCACGCGCTGAACAAGATCCTCACGGCGCTGCCGAAGACGCGCAAGCAATCGGAGCTGCTCGAGGCGCTGCACGACGTGAACGAGCGGCTCGAGGAAGTCCGGCAGCTGTTCACGCTGGGCTATCTGCCGCTCGCGCGAGCGCGCGCTCGCCGAGAGCCTCTACTGGCGGATCTGCACGCAGCCTGCTGCGGACCCTGAAGCGCAATCCCGAGACGTCGCGCCCGGAGATCGTGGAGCTCGAGGACAAGCTCACCGAGCAGTACCTGTGCGACTTCTCGGTGTTCCAGTCGATGCTCGACCACTGGGCGATCGGCCAGCCGTTCCCGATCGTGCCCGATCGACCGGCTCGACGAGCAGCCCGAGAAGCGCGCGGTGCTCGTGGACCTCACCTGCGACTCCGACGGCAAGGTCACGCACTACGTGTCCGCGCGCGACAACCGTTTCCTGCCGGTGCATCCGACCGTGAACGGCACGCCGTACTACTTCGGTTTCTTCCTGATGGGCGCCTACGAGGACATCATCGGCGACGCGCACAACCTGTTCGGGCGGGTCACCGAGGCGCACATCTACGCGGACGCCGAGGAGCCCGGCGACTTCTGGATCGAGAAGATCATTCATGGCACCGCCGTGCAGGACATGCTCGCGCAGGTGCAGTACTTCCCGAACGATCTGCACCGCCGCATGAGCGAGCTCGTGCGCGCGAAGATCCAAGCGAACGTGGTGCGCCCGACGCAGGGCATGGAGATTCTCGATCAGTACATGGCCTGCTTCCCGCAGACGACCTATTGCGACGCGCGCGACATCGAGCGGGAACCCCAGCGATGACGGCACGCCCGCTCAAAGTCGGGCTCGTGCAAATGGCGATGGGCGAGGAGCCCGCGGGCAACCTCGCGAAGGCGATCGACGGCGTGCGCGAGGCCGCGAAGCGCGGCGCGCAGCTCGTCGTGCTGCCCGAGCTGTTCCGCTCGCGCTACTTCTGCCAGACCGAGGACGCGAAGCTGTTCCAGCTCGCCGAGGCCGTGCCGGGCCCGAGCACGGACGACGCTCGCGAAGCTCGCGAAGGAGCTGAAAGTCACGCTCGTCGCGAGCCTGTTCGAGAAGCGCGCGGCCGGCGTGTTCCACAACACGGCCGCGGTGCTCGACGGCGAAGGCGGCTACCTCGGCAAGTACCGCAAGATGCACATCCCGGACGACCCGCGGTACTACGAGAAGTTCTACTTCACGCCCGGCGACTTGGGGTTCAAGTCCTTTCACACGCCGCAAGGTCGAGCTCGGCGTGCTCGTCTGCTGGGACCAGTGGTACCCCGAGGCCGCGCGGCTCACGGCGATGCAAGGCGCGGAGATCCTCGTCTACCCGACGGCGATCGGCTGGCACCCCGCGGAGAAGGAAACGTACGGCGAGCGTCAGCACGGCGCCTGGGAGACGATCCAGCGCGGCCACGCGATCGCGAACGGCTGCTTCGTCGTCGCGGTGAACCGCACGGGCTTCGAGCCCGACCCGTCCGCCGCGGACAAGGCGGGCGCCGGCATCGAGTTCTGGGGCCAGAGCTTCATCGCGGCGCCCGACGGCCGCATTCTCGTGCGCGCGCCGCATGACCAGGAGGCCGTGATCGTCGAGGAGATCGATCTCGCGGAGATCGACGCGAGCCGGATCGGCTGGCCGTTCTTCCGCGACCGCCGCATCGACGCGTACGCGCAGATCACGCAGCGGTTCGGCGGCGACTAGCCCCCGGCCGGCAGACTCGCCGGGTTCGAGCTCCGAGACGTCGCGACACGCGGCGCGGCGAGCGCTAAGATCTCGCTCGGACCCCCCTCGAGGGTGCTGGCGTGTTCACCCGAACGTCGATTCTGTGTGGCATCGCGCTCGTACTAATAGAGGCCTCCGCGGCCCCAGGCCCCCCCCGATCTGCGCTCAGCGACACGGACCTTCTCGGCGGCGCCGTGCTCGGGTGGGAGGTCGCGGCCGCGCCGCAGATCATCACCCCGGAAGAGGCGGTCGCGCTCGACGACGAGATGCGCGAATTCGTTGCGCCCTATCGCGCCATCGGCGATACGGCGATGAAACTGCGCCGCTTGCTCGAGGGGATGCAGGACCGCGGCCTGTTCGCGATGAGCTATAGCGACTCGTTCACGCGCAGCGCGAGCCGCACGTTCCACGAGCGTCAAGGCAACTGTCTGTCGTTCACCATGCTGTTCGTCGCTCTCGCGCGCGAGGCGGGCCTCGACGCGCGTTACCAAGCGGTCGACGTGCCGCCGACCTGGACCAACGACAACGAGCTCCTCGTGATCGCTAAACACGTCAACACGGCCGTGAACCAGGGCTACTCGCGGACAACGACGGCTGGGAGCGGCGAGCCGTTTCCGCGCGCGTCGTTCGATCGCAAAGTCATCGTCGATTTCAACGCCGCCAACTTCCGCGCGAACTATCACAGCCGCGTGGTCGCGGATCGCTACGTGATTGCGCTCTTCTACAACAACCTCGCGGCCGAGGCGCTCGTCCGCAAGCAGTATGCGGAGGGCTTCGACCTGCTGCGCGAGGCGGCGCGCACCTACGCGGACATGGCCGGTCCGTGGGTGAACCTCGGTGTTTTGTACGCGCGCGTGGGGCGGCACGACTACGCGGAGGCCGCGTACCGGCGTGCGCTCGAGGCGGACCCCCGCGAGCAGGCGGCTCTCGCGAACCTTGTGGGCGTCTACACCTCGCTCGGCGAGGCCGCGCTTGCGGCGGAGTACCGGCAGCGAATTCGGCGCTACCGCGAGATCAATCCCTACTACCACTATGCGCTCGCGCAGGTCGCGTTCGGCGAGGGGCGCTTCGAGGACGCGCTCGCTTCGCTGCGCAGCGCGATTCGCTTGAAGCGCGATGACGACGACTTCTACGACTTGCGGGGACGCACCCTCGTCGAGCTTGGCCGCGACGACCGAGCGGTCGCGAGCTTCGATCGCGCCAAAGAGCTGGCGTCGACGCACTGAGCCGCGCCGTTCCGCGCGGTGCTCGCCGTGTCGATGGATTGCCGCCGCCTGCGTATAACCTAGCGGGCTCAATGGCTTGACAAAAGTTGATAGCTTGCCGGGGGGCGGGCGAAAGCTTTTCTAGTAAACTATCTCACAGTCAGTTTCTCGCTTCAGGAGGCGAACATGAAATCGAAGATTTTCGCGCTGCTGGCCGGCAGCCTCGTCGTGGCCGCACCGCTGTACGCGCATCACTCGTTTACGGCGACCTACGATGAGAACAAGACGGTCAAGATCGAAGGCGAGCTCGTGCAGTTCATGTTCCGCAATCCCCATGCGTTCGTTCATGTGATGGCGCCGGACGAGAACGGCGTGATGCAGCGTTGGGGCGTCGAGTGGGGCGGCGCGGGCGCGCTCACTGGCCAAGGCGTCACGCGCGACTCGCTGAAGCCCGGCGACCACGTGATCATCACCGGCAACCCGGGCCGCAATGCGATCGATCACCGCGTCCGCATGCGCACGTTGCTGCGCCCATCGGACAAATTCGGTTGGGGCCAGAACGGCGAAACGTTCGACTAGGGCATCCGGGCGGCGATGCCTCCGCGACGCACATCCGAAGAGTTGCTGCACCTGTTCAAGGAGAACTGGCCCGAGGGCTACTCTTCGAGCGAAGAGGTGATGCTCAGGCTCTATCACACGGCGCTGCGCCACACGGAAGAGATGCAGCGTTTCCTCCTCCGGTTCGATCTCTCGACAGCCGAGTTCGTGACGCTGCGCGTGCTGCGCCGCGAGCCCGCGCCGCACGTGATGACGCCGAGCGTGCTGCACGAAACGCTCGTGATGAGCCCGGCAGGAATCACGAAGGTGCTGAAGCAGCTCCAAGCGAAGGGCTTCGTATCGCGCAAGTCGGACACTTCCGACAAGCGCCGCAACCTCGTTCAGCTGACGGCGGCAGGCAAGGCGAAGATCACGCTGGTGCAGCAGGCCGTCCGCGAGTTCGACGTGGAGCTGCTCGGCGGCGTTCTCGCTGAGCGCGATCAGCAGCGTTTGGCGCAGCTGCTCCGCAAGCTGCTCGTGAGCCTCGAGCCCCGCAAGTCGGCGGACGCGCGCGCCTCGCTGGCGCGCGACGAGCGTCTCGCGCTCGAAGCCTAGCGGCCGTTTCCCTCGCAGCGTGCGATTGCGTCCACGATTGCGCGGCGCGCGGCGTTCGCGTCGCCCCAGTCGCCGATCTTCACCCACTTACCCTCTTCGAGGTCCTTGTAGTGCTCGAAGAAGTGCTCGATCTGATGCAGCGTGATGATTGGGACGTCGGTGTAGTTCTTCACGCCCTCGTAACGCCGCGTGAGATGCGGTGACGGCACCGCGATCACCTTCTCGTCATGTCCGGCGTTGTCCTCCATCACGAGCACGCCGATGGGCCGCACGTTGATCACGCAGCCCGCCACGAGCGGCCGGGTGTTACAGACGAGGACGTCGATCGGATCGCCGTCCTCGGACAGCGTGTGCGGCACGAAGCCGTAATTGCCGGGGTACGCCATCGAGGTGTACAGGAACCGGTCGACCACGAGCGTGCCGGCGTCCTTGTCGAGCTCGTACTTGATCGGTTGGCCGCCGAGTGGGACCTCGATGATCACGTTGACGTCGTGCGGCGGGTCGTTGCCGATTCGGATCGCGTCGATGCGCATGAGGGCACGTCCTTTGGGCGACGCCCGGAGTGTACTGCGCCGCCGCCGCGTCCCGCTACGCGATGAGCGCTCGCTCAGCCCGCGAATCGATGCATGCCACCGTCGACGTGGATCACCTCGCCCGTGATGTAACGCGCGAGTGGCGAGGCGAGGAATGCGACGAGATACGCCATGTCCTCGGGCTCGCCGAAGAAGCCGATCGGAATGTTTGCTTCGATGAACGCTTTGCGATTCTCGGGCGTAGGATGCAGCCGGCCGAGAATCTGCTCGCTGTTGATCCGGCCGGGCGGCAAGCAGTTGATCGTGATGCCGTGCGGCGCGAGCTCGCGAGACAAGCCCTTCGCCCAGTTGTGCAACGCGGCTTTGGCGACGGACGCGATGTTCACACCAGGCGGCTCGTTCGCGCCCGTGATGTTGATGATCCGGCCCCACTTCTGCGAACGCATTACCGGGATGAACTGGTTCGTGAGGCGGCGCACGAGCTCGAAGTTCAGTGTCATGCCCTCGAGCCATTGCTCCTCGGATGCGTCCCATTTCACCGGCCGCGAGCTGCCCGCGTTGTTCACGAGGATGTCGAGCGCGCCGAGCTCGGCGAGCACGCGCTCGCGAATGCGCTCCGGTGCGCCCGCGGCCGTGAGGTCTTCCGCGACGATCAGCGGGCGCTCGCCGCCGGCGGCCTCGATCTCCCTCGCGAGCTCGTCGAGCAAGTTCGCGCGGCGCGCGAGAATCGCGACGCGGCAGCCTTCAGCGGCCATGACCTTGGCGGTGCCGCGGCCGATGCCGCGGCTCGCGCCGGTGACGAGACAGGTCTTTCCGTTCAGTTGCAGGTCCATCGGCTTCAGCTCCTCGTGCGCCGCGGCGGCGGGAGTCTAGCAGACGATGCCCCGGGCGAAGGCCGCGGGTACACTGCCGCCATGAGCATTGCGTTGGGGGGTAACGCGGGCGAGGCGAGCGCGCCTGCGTGGTCGTTGCGGCGGATCGTCACCGCCGGCGTGATCGGCAACGTGCTCGAGTGGTACGACTTCGCGGTCTACGGCTTCTTCGCTCCGATTCTCGCCGCACAGTTCTTCCCGGGCGACGATCCGGTCGCGAAGCTGCTCGCTGCGTTCGCGACGTTCGCCGTCGGATTCCTGATGCGCCCGGTGGGCGCCGTGCTGTTCGGTCACATCGGCGATCGCTACGGGCGTGCGCGAGCGCTGATCCTGTCGATCGCGATGATGGCGATCCCGACCGTGCTCATGGGCCTGTTGCCCACGTTCGCGACGATCGGTGTCGCGGCGTCCTTCCTGCTCGTGATCTTGCGGATGTTCCAAGGAATGGCCGTCGGCGGCGAGTTCACGAGCTCGATCGTATTTCTCGCCGAGCACGCGCCGCAGAAGCGCCGCGGCTTCGTCGCGAGCTTCGCGATGTTCGGCGCCACGTTCGGCACGATGCTCGGCTCCGCCGTCGGCGGCGCGCTGAGCTCGCTCCTGAGCCCCGAAGACCTCGCGAGCTGGGGCTGGCGCGCGGCGTTCATCTCCGGCATCGCCGTCGCAATCGTGGGCGTCGTGCTGCGCCGCAATATGCTCGACGGTCCGGCCGGCCCGCCGGCTCCGTCGCCGCTGCGTCTCGCGTTTCGCGATCACAAGCGCGCGGTGGCCCGAGTATTCGCGCTGAACATGGGCACCGCGACCACGTACTACACCTTGTTCGTGTACGCCGCGACCTGGGTGACTCAGAAAACGCCCGTCGGTCAGGCTGCGGCGCTGCGGATCACGACGTACACGATTCTCACGTTCCTCGTCGTGCTGCCGATTGCCGCATGGGTCTCCGATCGGCTCGGCCGCAAGCTCGTAATGAGTATCGGCATGACGGGGTGCATCCTGCTCGCATATCCCCTCGTGTCGGCGATGCATGGCACGGCTCCGCTCAGCGTCGCCGCGGCGCAGATGACGTTTGGTGCGTTGCTCGCTTTGTCGATGGCGCCGCAACCCGCCGCGATGTGCGAAATGTTCCCGCGTGGCGTGCGCGTCAGCGCCGTGAGCGTGGGTTACGGGCTCGCGTACGCGCTGTTCGGAGGCACGGCGCCGCTCGTGGCCGTGTGGCTCATCGCGCGCACCGGTAACGATACGGTGTTCGCGTGGTACATCGCGGGTGTGATGGTCTTGTCGCTGCTCGTCGCGCTGACGGTACGCGATCGTCGCAACGAGCAGCTAACGTAAACGCCGCTCAACGAACGCTTCCGGGAGGCTCACTATGCGCTCGTCAGAACCGCCGTTCCGTCGTTTCGCTCTCACTCGTGTCGGCGTGCTTCAGCATGCTGGCTGCTCGCCGCATGCTCCGGGCCACCGGTTCCGCCGCCGTCGGTACCCGCGGCGGAGGGGGTCACGGTGTTCGAAGGCGCGCGCGTGATCGTCGGCGACGCGAGCGCGCCGCTCGACAACGCGACGTTCGTCGTTTCGCGGCGGTCGTTTCGTGGCCGTGGGCCGCGCCGGTCAGGTGGACGTCCCGGCGGGCGCGGCGCACGTCAGCCTCGCGGGCAAGACCGTAATGCCCGCGATCGTCGACACTCATACGCACCTGAGCCGCGACCGCGCAGCGCTCGTTCAAGACCTGCGGCACCGCGCCTACTTCGGCGTGGGCGCCGCGATGAGCCTGGGGCAGGACAACGGCACCGATGTGTTCGACGTGCGCGGCGAGACGATCCCCGGCGCGGCGTTGTACCGCACCGCGGGCCGCGGCATCACGGCTCCCGAGCCCGGGCGCACGGACATTCCGTACTGGGTCAAGACCACCGACGAAGCGCGCAACGCGGTGCGTGAGCAAGCCGCGCTCGCGGTCGACGTCGTCAAGATCTGGGTCGACGACCGCAACGGTATGTACGAGAAGCTCGCGCCCGAGCTGTACACCGCCGTGATCGACGAGGCGCACCAGAACGGGCTCCGCGTCACGGCGCACATCTTCAATCTGTCGGATGCGAAGGCGCTGCTGCGCGCGGGCCTCGACGCGTTCGCGCACGGCATCCGCGATACGGACGTCGACGACGAGGTCGTTGCGCTGTTCCATGAGCGCCCCGGATTCGTGGTCGTGCCGAACCTGCCGGATCGCGGCGTCGCGACCGATCTCACGTGGCTGCGCGGCAGCATTCCAGACCCGCAGTGGCAGCAGCTCCAGGACGCGGCGTCGACCGAACGGCCCGAGCTGCAGGCCGCGCACGCGATTCAGGCGCGCAACCTCGCGCGCTTGAGCGCGGAGGGCGTGAAGATCGCGCTCGGCACCGACGGCAACGTGCCGTGGGGCCCGCACCTCGAGATGGCCGACATGGTCGCGGCCGGAATGACGCCGGCGCAAGTGATCACCGCGTCGACGCAAACCGCCGCAGAGTTCCTCCGGCTGCCGGATGCGGGCACGGTCGCGGCGGGGAAGAGCGCGGACTTCGTCGTGCTCGCCGCAAATCCGCTCGACGACATCACGAACACTCGCAAGATCGACGCCGTGTACTTGCGCGGCGATGAGGTCGACCGAGAGGCCGTGCGCGCGAGCTGGTGATCCGGCGGAGGTCGCGCGGCCGAAGACGACATAAAACGTCAGCGCAACCCGCGTGCGTCGCAATTCGGCGACCCACCACATTCACACGAATCAACTGCTTAGGGCGCCGTCGTGCCGCGTGCGTCTGCAAATGCAGACACATTTTCCGGTGTGCAGCGCGTTTGCGGCCGCCGTCCGCGATGCGAGGACTCGGGTGGAGCCTTGTGCCGCGCGGGAATCGCTCGCGCTGCGAGTGTGTGGCACGGTCCTTGCTAAACAGTTGCGGTCCGTTTTCACGCGGCTCGTCGAGGGAAGGAGCGAGCCGCCGCAGTCACGCTAGGGGTAACGATGCGAACGACACAACTTGCCACGGGAATGGCCCGTCGCCTCGAGGTCTTGATGGAGTGGTCCAGCGAATCGCGCTGGCGCGCGCACGTAATCGGCGCGGCACGCTGCGCGTTGTCCGCTCCGGAGGGCGCCGCGCAGCGGCGGGCGTCTCAACCAGGTATCGGAGTGCCGTCGTCCGAGGCGGCAGGGAAACTCGCGGTGCAGCTGACCGGCTGATCCCCCCCGGCCGGCTGCATCGCGACTTTCTTCTTGCCTTAGAAGCTGCGCGCTCAGCGCGGATGCAAGATGAGCTTCTGCGCGCGCCAGTTCAGCAGCTCGGCGACGTAGAGCTCGTTCTCGGATGGGCACGCGATCTCGTGGATCCAGCCGAACTTCTTCAATGTCCTGCCCGAGCCGCCGAGCCAACCTAGGACCTTGCCGTCGAGCGACATCTTATAGATGCGCCCGGGGTAGGAGTCCGACACGTACATCACCTGATTCGGCGGCGGCGTGATGCACACGGTCCACGGCGCGCCGGGTTGCTGTGTCTGCACGGCGCCGGGGCTCTGCACGGGCCGGTTGCCGATCGCGACCGGCGCGTTCGGCGGCGCTGGCACGTCGATCGTGAACACGTCGAGCACCTTGCCCGAGGTGTCGAGAACCTGGATCCGGCGGTTGCCGCGGTCCGCGACGTAGATCCGGTCCTCCGCGTCGATCGCGATCGAGTGCAGCGTGTTGAACTGGCCGCGCTCCGAGCCGTACGAGCCGTACGACGCGACCCAGTTGCCGTCCTTGTCGTACTTCGCGACGCGCGAGTTGATATAGCCGTCGCTGATGTAGATATTGTCCTGCGAGTCCCAGGCGACGTCGGTGACCTGACGGAACTGGCCGTCGACGGCCGCCAGCGGCGGCTGCGGATGCTCGAGCGGATGCGCGCCCTCGTCGGACGCCTCGGCTTTGCGGCCGAATACCATCTTCACGCGGCCCGCGGGATCGAAGCGCACGACGACGTCCGAGCCTTTGTCGGCGACCCAGATGTCGTCGCGGCGGTCGACGCGCACGGTGTGCGAGAACGACCACGCGTAGAGGTTCTTGCCGATCTCGCGCACGAACTTGCCGTTCTGATCGAACTCGAGCAGCTGAGCCGCCGCGGCGCCGTAGGCCGGTCCCGTCGTGTTGCCGCGCGACAGCACGAAGACGTGCTTCTGCGAATTCAGCGCGATGCCCGCGACCTCGCCGAAGTACGTGTTCTCCGGGAGCTTGAAGAAGTCCGGCACGGAGTCGTACGGGATCTCGGGCGGCGTCTGCTGCGCGTGAATCGAGGCGGACAGTAAGGTCGCGGCGCCGGCCGCGAGCATCATTCTTAGCATGGTCATTCCCCCGGGTTGAGCGGCCGTCATCGCGCGGCCAACGTTATTTCAGCCTCGCGAAGCGCGCAAGCGCACCCTGTTCGGCCTCCCGGCCCTTGTATCGGGCGACTCGCGAACCCACCTCGCGTTAGGCACAATGCAGCCCTCGAGCGGCCTAGACCTTTCGACGCTCGACTCCACGACACTCCGCAGCGACTCCGAGAACGCGCGAGCCTCGGCGTCGCGGCACCTCATCGAGAAGACCCACGGAATGACCGACGACGTGATCCGCATCCGCGGAGCGAGGCAGAACAACCTCAAGAGCCTCGACCTCGACCTGCCCCTGAACGAGCTCATCGTCGTGACCGGCGTGAGCGGCTCGGGCAAGTCGTCGCTCGCGTTCGACACGGTGTACTCCGAAGGCCAGCGCCGCTACGTCGAGACGTTCTCGCCGTACGCGCGCCAGTTCCTCGATCGAATGGACAAGCCGCAGGTCGACCGGATCGACGGCATCCCGCCCGCCATAGCGATCGACCAGACCAACACGGTGCGCACGTCGCGCTCCACCGTCGGCACGATGACCGAGCTCAACGATCACGTGAAGCTGCTGTTCGCGCGCGCCGCGGTGCTGTATTGCCGCAATTGCGGCCGCGAAGTACGGCGCGACGACGCGGAGTCGATCTACCTCGCGCTTCTGCGCGAGCCGCGCGTCGGGGTGTCGAGCGCGCGCGTGCTCGTGACGTTCACCGTGCCGATCCCGAAGAATTTCAGCCGCGAGGAGGTCGAGACGTTCCTCACGCGACAGGGGTACACGCGGATCCACGCACGCACGAAGAAGCAGATCGAGGTGATCCAGGATCGCGTCGCCTTCGAGCCCGAGAATCGCTCGCGGCTCGTCGAGGCGCTCGAGGTCGCGCTGAAGATCGGCAACGGCTACGTGAGTGTGCGGCTCGCGGACGACCCCGAGGGCACTCACTTCAAGTTCTCGGCTCACCGCCACTGCGCGCACTGTGACTTGAGCTATTCCGAGCCCGTGCCGAACAGCTTCTCGTTCAACTCGCCCGTTGGCGCATGCGAGCACTGCCGCGGCTTCGGCCGCACGATAGGCATCGACTACGGGCTCGTGATTCCCGACGAAACGAAGACGCTCGCACAGGGCGCAATCAAGCCGTGGCAGACCAAGACCAACAAGGTGTGCCAGGACGATCTGATGCGCTACGCGCGCGAGCGCAGCGTACCCACGGACGTGCCGTGGCGCGAGCTCACGGCCGAGCAGCGCGCGTGGGTGATCGACGGCGAGGGCGGCTGGCGGTCGAAAAAGTGGTACGGCGTGAAGCGCTTCTTCGATTGGCTCGAATCGAAGGCCTACAAGATGCACGTGCGCGTGATGCTGTCGAAGTACCGCTCGTACGACGCATGCCCCGACTGCGCCGGCGCGCGCTTGAAGACCGAATCGCTGCTCTGGCGACTCGGTACGCTCGACGACGCGCGTGCCGTGATCGCACCCGAAGCTCGCTTCCGCGCGCATTTGCCGGCGCTCGGCGACGACGCGTTCGCCGCTCTGCCGGGCCTCTGCGTTCACGACCTCGTGATGTTGCCCGTGGACCGCGCGCTCGCATTCATCGAGCGGCTAGCCCTCCCGAAGCCGCTCGACGACGCGGCCGAGCTCGTGCTCGCCGAGATCACGAGCCGTCTCACGTTCTTGCGCGACGTCGGCTTGAGCTACCTCACGCTCGACCGGCAGTCGCGCACGCTGTCGGGTGGCGAGGTGCAGCGGATCAATCTCACGACCGCGCTCGGCACGTCACTCGTCAACACGCTATTCGTGCTCGACGAGCCGAGCATCGGTCTGCACCCGCGCGATCTCGATCGCGTCGTGGGCGTGCTCACGAAGCTCCGCGATGCCGGCAACACGCTGCTCGTCGTGGAGCACGACGCGCAGGTGATGCGCGCGGCCGACCGGATCCTCGACATGGGCCCGGGCCCGGGCCGCGCCGGCGGGCAGATCGTGTTCAACGGCGCGCCGTCCGCGTTGCTCGCCGACCCGCAGTCGCTCACGGCGAAGTATCTGCGCGGCGAGATCCGGATCGGCCGTTCGCGCGCGCCGCGGGCGACGGGTGCTCAGGATCCGCGGCTCGTCGTCCGCGACGCGAGCGAGCACAACTTGAAGCACGTCGACGCCGAGATTCCGCTGAATCGACTCGTCTGCATCACGGGCGTGAGCGGCTCGGGCAAGTCGACGCTCGTGCAGGACGTGCTCTACAACGCGCTGCTCCGGGCGCTCGGCAAGCCGAAGGACGCGCCCGGCGCGCACGCGGCGCTGGAGGGCTTCGAGAAGCTCGCCGACGTCGTGCTCGTCGACCAATCGCCGATCGGCCGCACGACGCGCTCGAATCCCGCGAGCTTCGTCGGTGTGCTCGAGCCGATCAGAAAGCTCTTCGCGAACGAGCCGCTCGCGCGCGAGCGCGGCTACACCGCCGGCACGTTCAGCTTCAATTCGGGCAACGGCCGCTGCCCCGCGTGCTCAGGCAACGGCTTCGAGCACGTCGAGATGCAGTTCTTGAGCGACGTGTATCTGCGCTGCGCCGATTGCAACGGTCGGCGCTATCGCAGCGAGGTGCTCGACGTGCGGCTCGCGCTGCGCCGGGACGCGGACCCGAAGTCGATCGCCGACGTGCTCGACATGACGGTCGCGGACGCGCTCGCCTATTTCTCGGACTACAAGGACGTCCGGGCACGCCTCAAGCCGCTCGTCGACGTCGGCCTCGACTACCTCACGCTCGGTCAGCCGGTGCCGACGCTGTCCGGCGGCGAGGCGCAGCGCCTGAAGCTCGCGGGCGAGCTCGCGGAGGTCGGCGGCGCGACCAAAGGCGGCACGAAGGCCGCGACGCTGTTCCTATTCGACGAGCCGACCACGGGACTGCACTTCTCCGACATCGCGAAGCTCGTCGACGCGCTGCAGCGCCTCGTCGACGCGGGTCATTCCGTGATCGTGATCGAGCACAACCTCGACGTGATCGACGCGGCCGACTGGATCGTCGATCTCGGCCCCGAAGGCGGCGAAGCCGGCGGCGAGATCGTCGCCATCGGCACGCCCGCGGACGTGCGCCGGGCCGCCGCGAGCCACACGGGCCGCGCCCTCCTCGCGCACGACGCCTCCTTCTCCCAGCCCCCAACGCCAGCGCGCGTGAACGATCTCGACGCCGATGCACGAAAGCGCTGCAGCACCCGGTCCCGAGACGAGCGTCGCGCGTGACGCAAAGACGGCTGTGACGCCGAAGGGTGCTCCCGAGACCGTCGGCGCACAGGGATGTGCGCCGCCGAGCCGCACGGATGCGATTTCCGGCGTGTCTCGGGAGCGCCCTTCGGCGGCGCAGCCGTCGCCGTTGCCCGCGAAAGTACCGAACGGACGCGCGAAGAACGGAAACAACCAAATACGAGATCGTTCACGCGAGAGAGCACAACCTCAAGAACGTCGACCTCGCCATCCCGCGCGACAAGTTCACCGTGATCACGGGCGTGAGCGGCAGCGGCAAGAGCACGATCGCGTTCGACATCCTGTTCGCCGAAGGCCAGCGGCGTTATCTCGAGTCGCTGAACGCGTACGCGCGGCAATTCGTGGAGCCCGCCGGCCGCGCCGATGTCGACGCGGTCTACGGTATCCCGCCGACCGTCGCGATCGAGCAGCGCACGAGCCGCGGCGGCCGCAAGAGCACGGTCGCGACGCTCACCGAGATCTATCACTTCATGCGCCTGTTGTTCGTGAAGCTTGGGCGTCAGCACTGCCCCGACTGCGGCGTCGCGATCGACGCGCAGAGCGTCGAATCGATTCACGCGAAGCTCATGGCGCGCTATCGCGGCAAGCGGATCGCGCTGCTCGCGCCGCTCGTGATCGGCCGCAAAGGCTATTACACGGAGCTCGCGGACTGGGCGTCGACCCGGGGCTATCCGACGCTGCGCGTCGACGGTGTAACGACGCCGACGGACAGCTGGCCGCGCCTCGATCGATTCAAGGAGCACAACATCGAGCTGCCCGTCGCAGAGATCGAAGTGACGCCGGCCGCCGACCGCGAGCTCGCGAACGCGCTCGCGCAGGCACTCAAGCTCGGCCGCAACATGGTCCGAGTGCTCGAGGTCAGGGCGCCAACGGAGCGAGTGACCACCGAGGCGGCGAAGCTACGCGCGGCAACGGCGCGCGCTGCGGCCGCGACGAAGCAGTCGCGCCGCAGCGCAGCCGCCGAGATCAGCAAGCGCGGCAAGGGCCGCGTGCGCTCCGAAAATCCGCCCGCGCCGAGCAACGTGGGCGACGGCGAGCTGTTCTCCACCGAGCGCGCCTGTCCGAGCTGCGGACGCAGCTTCGAGCCGCTCGACCCGCGGCTCTTCTCCTATAACTCGCGCTACGGCTGGTGCAAGAAGTGTTACGGCACCGGCGTGCAGCTCGCGGACTTCGACGTCGAGCAGACGGGGGAGGAGGCCTGGTGGCAGGACGCCGAGGCGGATCCCGAGACCTGCGACGCGTGCGCGGGGCAGCGGCTGCGTCCCGAGGCGATGGCCGTCAAGCTCAAGGATCGGAACATCGGCGAGCTCGCCGCGATGTCCGTGCAGGAGTCGCTCGAGTATTTTCGGAATGTCGAGCTCGAGAGCCGCGAGCGCGAGATCGCGCGCGACGTGCTACCCGAGCTCGTTGGCCGGCTCGGCTTCCTCGACCTCGTGGGCTTGGGCTATCTCACGCTCGACCGCGCCGCGCCGACGCTCTCGGGCGGCGAGGCGCAGCGAATCCGGCTCGCGGCGCAGCTCGGCTCGAATCTGCGCGGCGTCTGCTACATCCTCGACGAGCCGACGATCGGCCTGCATCCGCGCGACAACGCGTTGCTGCTCGACACCATCACGCAGCTCGCGGCGAAGGGCAACACGATCGTCGTCGTAGAGCATGACGAGGAGACAATCCGGCGCGCGGAGCACGTCATCGACCTCGGCCCCGGTGCGGGCCGCAACGGCGGCGAGGTCGTCGTGAACGGCACGCTCGCGGACCTGCTCGCTTCGGAGCGTTCGATAACGGGACGCGTGCTCGCGTCGCCGCCGCCGCATCCGCTGCAGAAGCGGCGCAGCGTGCAGACGCGCGGCAAGTCGAACGGCGAGGACGCCGGGCCGTGGCTCGAGCTGAAAGGCGTCACGCGCCACAACCTCGCCGCGCTCGATGTCGCGCTGCCGCTCGAGCGGCTCGTCTGCGTGACGGGCGTGAGCGGCAGCGGCAAGAGCACGCTGATCGGCGACGTGCTGCGCGACAACCTGTCGCGGCTCGTGGCCGCGCGCCGCGGCAAAACCGCGAAGCTCGCGAACGTGCGCGGCATCGACGGTTGGCAAACGATCGGGCGCGTGCTCGAGGTGGATCAGACGCCGATCGGCAAGACGCCGCGCTCGTGTCCGGCGACGTACGTCGGCATTTGGGACCACGTCCGCAAGCTGTTCACCGACACGACCGAGGCGCGGATCCGCGGCTACGACGCGAGCCGCTTCTCGTTCAACGTGTCGGGAGGCCGCTGCGACGGTTGCGAAGGCCAAGGTCTCAAGAAGATCGAGATGAGCTTCCTGCCGGATGTGCGTGTCGACTGCGACCGCTGCGGCGGTGCGCGCTTCAACGGCGAGACGCTCGGCGTCGAGTACAAGGGCAAGAGCATCGGCGACGTGCTGGCGATGACGGTAGACGAGGCGGTCGTGTTCTTCGCCGCGCATCCGAAGATCAACCACACGCTCGGCCTGCTGCGCGACGTCGGCCTCGGCTACATCACGCTCGGACAGCAGAGCCCGACTCTTTCGGGCGGCGAGGCGCAGCGCGTCAAGCTCGTGACGGAGCTCGCGAAGGTGCGCCCCGAGTCTCTGCGTGCGCGCCCGAGCGAACGGACACTCTACGTGCTCGACGAACCGACGATCGGTCTACACATCGCGGACGTCGAGAAGCTCACGCGCGTGCTGCACCGGCTCGTCGACGCGGGCAACAGCGTGATCGTGATCGAGCACAACCTCGACGTGCTCGCGGAAGCCGACTGGGTCGTCGACCTCGGTCCCGAGGGCGGAAGCGGCGGCGGGAAGGTCGTCGCGCAGGGCACTCCGGAGCAGCTCGCGCGAGCGAGAACCAAGTCGCATACGGCGAAGGCCTTGGGGGATTTCTTGGCCGTGCGCTGAGCGTCGGGGGCGCGGCAACCCGCGATCTGTGACGTTCACACGCCGAAATGTGCGGCAGTTCCCCTAAGCTCCGGCGACCACTATGCCGACCTCGCTGCCCGCACTGTCGTGCCGCCCTGCAAGCGACCGTTGCCGCCGCGTGTCTCGCTTTGGCGGGTTGCGCGAGCTTGCGCGACGAGCCGCCGGCCCCCGTCGCTGCGCCCGTCGAGGTGGCTCCGCAGCCGGAGGTCGTCGAGGCGTTGCCCGCGCCGCCGCCTGCGGCAGTACCTCGTCCGACCCCGCGGCCGCGCGTGCCCGCGCAGCGCGACGTCGTCGTCCTGTTTCAGGAAGGCATCGCCGGCTACTCCGAGATCGCCGCGCAAATCGTCGAGCGCCTCCCGGCCGCGCGCTATCGCACGGCGTTCGTCGCGATTCACGCGCCCGATTCGCCGGAGCTCCTCGCGCCGCTGATCGCGCTGCGGCCGGCGATCGTCGTCGCGGTCGGACGAGAGGCAGCCGAATTTGCGCGCGAGCACCTCGTCGGCACGCCGCTCGTGTTCTGCCAGGTGTTCAACTACCAGGAATTCTTGACCGCGGGCGAGCGAGTATGGGGCGTGAGCCCGATGCCGCCCGTCGCGCTGCAATTGCGGGGCTGGACGTCGGTGGACCCGTCGCGCCGGCGGATCGGTTTGATCGTGAGCAACGAGCATTCGACGCTCATAGACGAAGTGCGCGCCGCCGCGGGCGGTGCCGTCGAGATCAAGCAGGAGATTTCGTCGTCGGACCGCGAGACGCTCTATCTCTTCAAGCGGCTCGCATCGCAGGTCGACGGCTTTTGGCTCGTGCCAGACAACCGGATCCTGAGCCCGAACGTGCTGCGCGAGCTCCTGAGCTACGCCGCCGGGCACGGCGTCGGCGTGCTCGTTTTCAATGACTCGCTGCTGCAGTGGGGCGCGTTGGTGAGCGCGACCAGCACTCCTGCCGACGTCGCGCGCGGCGTGAACTCGGTGCTCGATCGCATAGCAGCGGGCACGACGAAGGAACTGCCGCCGCTCACGCCTCTCACCGAGATCAAGCTGCTGGTCAACGCCGACGTGGCGAGCCGGCTCGGCGTGGGCGGAGCGCCCGAGGCGCCGTGGGTGCTGCGTGAGCCCGACTGACGCGTCGCCGCCGACGCTGCCGGAACGGCAGCGGTCGGAACCGCAGCGGTCGGAGCCCCAGCCCCCTGAGCCGCAGCAGCCGGAGCTGCAGGCGCCGGAGCCGCGCGCGCGCGGCCGCAGCCTAGTCAATGAGGTGCTGATCGCGGAGGTCGTGATTGCCGCCGTGGTCGGCGCGTTCGTGCTCGCGGGGCTCGCGTGGACCTCGGGCTCCGTGATTCGCGACAACCTTGCGCACTGGGCGTCGCAGTGGGGCGCGGAGCTCAACGAGCTCGGTGCGCCGTTCTACCACGACGAGCGCGAGGCGGTGCTCGGTGTCGAGCGCTTCGTCGCGAAGTATCCGGAGATCGATCGCGTTTCCTGGTATCGCGCCGACGGCAGCACGCTGCTGTCGCTCGACAAGAGCGGCGTCGTGGACGCGGCCGCACCGCTCGATGACGACGCGCGGACGGAGCTCGCCGCGAAGGCCGGCGTGACGCCGCCGTATCTCCTCACCGAGAACGTCGAAGGCGGCCGCCGCTACCGCCTCTCGGGCCCGATCTGGAGCGAGTCGCTCGCGGGCGATGGCCTATTCGACTTCAATCCGAGCGCTGCCAAGACGTCGATCGAGTTGCTCGGGTTCGTGAGCGTCGATCTCGATTTCTCGGCATACGAAAGTGTTTTCCTGCCGCGCCTCGCGCTCGCGAGCGGCACGCTGCTGCTCCTGCTCGGCGTGTCCTGGGCGGGAGGGCGCCTGTTCCTCAAGCGCGCGCTCGCGCCGCTATCGGAGCTCCAACTGCCACTCGCGAAGCTCGCGGCCGGCGACATGGACGTCGAGTTCCCGCGCCCGAAGCACACGGAGCTGCAGGCGATCGTCGCGGCGCTCCACGATACGATACGCGCGCTCCAGAAGCGCGAGCGGCACCTGGTGCATCTCGCGAGTCACGACCCGTTGACGGGCCTGTACAACCGGCATCGCCTGATCGCTGCGCTCGAGAAGGAGATCGCCGATTGCGCCGCGAGCAAACGGCGCAGCGCGTTGTTCTTCGTGGACCTCGATCAATTCAAGTACGTCAACGACACGTGCGGACACGCGGCCGGCGACGAGCTGCTGAAGCTCGCGGCGCAGCAGATCCGCCACGGAGTGCGCGGCGAGGACTTCGTGGCACGCTTCGGGGGCGACGAGTTCGTCGTGCTGCTGACGGACGTCTCGCGGCAGGACGCCAAGAGCGTCGCAGCGCAGGTGCTCGAGCTCATGCGAAGCGTCAAGCACGTCGAGCAGGACCGCGTGTTCCATCTGCAGTGCAGCATCGGCATCGCGACGATCAGCGGCGACCGATTCAGCGCCCACGAGCTCATCGCGCAGGCGGACATCGCGTGTCAAACCGCGAAGTCGCGCGGCCGCAATCGCGCGGAGCTCTACAACGTCGCCGAAAAGCGCAGCGAGCAAATGGCCAAAGACGTCGACTGGATGCAGAGCATCCGCGACGCGCTCGACAACGACCTGTTCGTTCTCTACTACCAGCCGCTGCTGCACATAAGCAGCGGCGAGATGACTCACTACGAGGCGCTGCTGCGTTTGAAAACGGAGCAGGGCCTCGTGAGCCCGCAGACGTTCCTACCAGCAGCAGTCCGGTTCGGTCTCATGGCGGACATCGATCGCTGGGTGATCGAGCAGGCGGTGCGGTCGCTCGCCGAGTTCGGCGCGGCCGACCCGCGCCTCTCGCTCGGGGTCAATCTGTCGAGCTTCGCATTCGAGAACGACGGGCTCGCTTCCTACGTCCGCAGTCTCCTCAAGGAGCACTCCGTGACGGGCGAGCGTTTGACGTTCGAAATCACCGAGCAGCTGGCCGTGCGTTTTGCGGTGACGACGGACCGGCAGCTCGCGGGTCTGCGCGACCTCGGCTGCAAGATCGCGATCGACGACTTCGGCACGGGCTACAGCTCGTTCAGCTATCTGAAACGCCTCCCGGTCGACTACTTGAAGATCGACGGCAGCTTCATCAAAGGTCTGCCGCGCGACCGCGTGGACCAAAGCATGGTCCGCATGGTCGGTGAGGTCGCGCGCGCGGCGGGCATGCAAACCGTCGCGGAATACGTGCACAGCGAGGCCGCGCTCTCGCTGCTCGCGAAGTACGGCATCGACTACGCGCAAGGGTTCTTCATCGGCCGCCCGGCGGCGAAGCCTCAGCAGTTCGAGATCGCAACGCCGCGCGTCGCCAACGAGTCCCGCAAATAGGCCGGTATGGCACGGATGTTGCTCCGTTAGGTTCGCGGCGGCTGCTCGCGCGGGAAGCGCGCGCCGGCTGCTCCGCCGCCTACGGAGGTCCGCGTGCCGCGCGTCGCGAACGATACACGCGAGAATTCGCCGATCTTGAGCACGCTGCCCGCGCGGCTCGACGCCCTGCCGTGGTCGCGTTGGCATACGCGCGTCGTCGCGGCGCTCGGCATTACCTGGATGCTCGACGGACTCGAGGTCACGGTCGTCGGCTCGCTCGGGCCGGTGCTGCAGCGTTCCGAAACTCTCGGCCTGTCGGCGGCGCAAATCGGCTGGGCCGGGTCGGCCTACGTCGGCGGAGCCGTGCTCGGCGCACTGTTCTTCGGGCGGCTCGCGGACCGGCTCGGCCGCAAGCCGCTGTTCCTCGCGACGCTGTCGGTCTATCTCGCGGCGACGCTGCTCACGGCATTGACGTTCGATTTCCGGACGTTCGCGCTCTGCCGGCTGCTCACGGGCTTCGGGATCGGCGGCGAATACGCCGCGATCAACTCGGCGATCGACGAGCTGATACCCGCGCGCGTGCGCGGCTTCGTCGACCTCGCGATCAACGGCAGCTTCTGGATCGGCGCGGCGGCGGGTGCGGCCCTGAGCATCGTCCTGCTCGAGCCCGGAAGGTTCGGGCCCGATGTCGGCTGGCGGCTCGCGTTCGCGTTCGGCAGCGCGCTCACGGTCGCGATCCTAGTCGTGCGCCGCCACCTGCCCGAGAGCCCGCGTTGGCTGATGACGCGCGGCAGGATCGCGGAGGCGGAGACGATCGTCAGCGCAATCGAAAAAGAAGTCGCGCGCGACCGCGGTCCGCTGCCGCCCCTCCCGGGCGCGTTCGCGCTGCGCGTCCGAGGACACGTTTCGTGGAGCGAGATCCTGCGGCTCATGGCGTCGCGCTACCGAAGCCGCGCGACACTGAGCTTCGTGCTGATGGCCACGCAGGCGTTCTTCTACAACGCGATCTTCTTCACGTACGCGCTCGTGCTCACGACGTTCTACGGCGTCGCGGACGCCGAGGTCGGCTATTACATCTTCCCGTTCGCGGTCGGCAACTTCTTGGGGCCGCTGCTGCTCGGCCGATGGTTCGATACGCTCGGACGGCGGATCATGCTCACCGCGACTTACGCGCTCGCCGGTATCGGGCTCTTCGCGACGGGCTACGCGTTCACGCAGGGCTGGCTCGATGCTCGCACTCAAACGCTCTGCTGGTCGGCGATCTTCTTCTTCGCGTCCGCCGCGGCGAGCTCGGCGTATCTCACGGTCAGCGAAATCTTCCCGCTCGAGATGCGCGCGGTCGCGATCTCCATCTTCTATGCGCTCGGTACGGGTGTCGGCGGATTCGTCGGCCCCGCGTTGTTCGGCGCGCTGATCGACGCGGGCGATCGCGGCGACCTGTTCACGGCATACGTTTTCGCCGCGGTCGCGATGTGCGCGGCGGCGGTGGTCGCGGCGCTCATTGGCGTCGACGCGGAGCGCAAGCCGCTCGAGGCCGTCGCGCGCCCTCTGTCCGCGCACGACGAACCGGTCTAGCTAGGGATTCGCCGCGGGCAAGCCGTGCGCCGTGAGGAACTCGCGGATCGCCGCGAATACCTTCGTGCGTTCCTCTGCCGTGAAATTGCCGTGCGCGCCGTTAGGAATCGTGAGCAGCTGATTCGGCACGCCGGCCTTCGTGAGCGCCGCGTGCAGCCGCAGCGCGTGGTCGTAAGGCACGAGCGGGTCCTGGTCGCCGTGAATAGTGAGGATCGGCGGCAAGTCGGAGCGCACATACGTGAGCGGCGACACGCGCTTCGCGATCTCGTCTTTGTTCGGTAGGCTGCCAACCCAGGTGACGGCGAGGTTCGCCTTGTGCGGCCCGTCGATCACGTCCGCAACGTCCGTGATGCCGTACCAGTTGATCGCGGCCGCGACCCTCGGCACGGGCGTGTTGCCGGCGCACTGCCGGTCGAGGCCCGCGCCCTCGGGAATCATCGCGCTCGTGAGCGTGAGGTGCCCGCCCGCGGACTCGCCGGTGACGACGATCCGATCGACGTCGATGTTGTAGGTCTTGGCCTGGGCCGCCAGGAAACGCAGCGCGCAAAGCCCGTCCTCGACGGCCGCGGGAGCGGGAGCGATTCGCGCGAGCCGGTATTCGACGTTCACGACGTTCCAGCCCATCTCGAGCCACGGCACGAGGGACATCAGCGAGCCTTCCTTCGCGCCCGCGGCCCAGAACCCGCCGTGGAAGTACACGACCGTCGGCTGCGGAGTCGTCGCGCCGCGCCGGTAGTACACGTCGAGCTTCGACTCGTAGTTGGACGCGGTGAGGTACACCACGTTCGGAGCAATCTGGTATCGATTCCACACCGTCGCGGCCCACTCCGAGGAGGGTTGGCCCGAAGCCGTGGCGAATGGGCCGAACGAGCCGAGGACGACGCCGAGCACGACGAGCAGTTGTGTTGGGTTGCGCATGCGCGCGAGCATACAACGCGACAAGGATTGAAAGCCCCTTCCCAAAGTTGCAAGCGCGCAGGAACAGTCGCGGCGCACGCGTCATAGCCGTAGCGGCTGCGACCGGCGTGGTCGCGTGGCACGCAGCTTGCACCGCACCCAGCGTCACGGCGGACAATAACTAGTAGAGGAACCGTGTTTTCAATCGCGCAAAGGATGGTGCGGAGCCGAAGCGGCCGTCGCTTCGGACTGAGCTGGCTTGCGTTCGCCGGAGCGCTGCTCGCAGCCGAGGGCGCACAGGCGCAGCTCGCGGTGTTCACGTCCCAGCCGGTGACGACCGCGACCGTCGGTAAGCCCTACGTCTACGAAGTGGTGGCGACCGGGCCGAGCTCCGGCAGCCTGAAGATCACCGCGCCAGGCGGCCTGGCCGGCTGGCTATCCTTGAAAACCAGCGGCAACGGCCACGCGACGCTGAGCGGTACGCCGACGGTCCCAGGCACGGCGACGGTGGTGCTGCGTGCGGAGGATTCGCTCTGCACCCGCGTTCCGATTCCTTGCACCGCGCAAGCGTTCACCATCACCGTGTCGCCGGCACCCGCGCCGCCTACGCCGATACCCCCGACTCCGGTGCCCCCGACGCCAGTCCCGCCGACCCCCGTGCCACCGACGCCCGTCCCACTACCGAATGCGCCGCCGCTCGTCGTGCCTCCGGGTATTCCGGATCAATCGATCGACGAGAATCAGACGCTGAGCCTGAACGTCGCGGCGCTGTTCACCGACCCCGACAAGGACGCGCTGACGTTCACCGTGAGCGGCCTCCCAGCCGGTTTCGGCCTCGCAGCGGGCGTGATCTCCGGAGTCGCGACGCTGAGCCACCGCGAATGGCTCGCCCTATAACGTGACCGTGACCGCGGCCGACGGCCGCGGCGGCAGCGTCGCGGACGTCTTCGTGCTGAACGTAAAGGCGCTCGCGCGCGCCGACCTCACGCTGAACGGCATTACCGCAACGCCCGCTCCCGCGGCGAGCGGCGCTCCGGTGAGCTGGGTCGTGACGGTGGGCAACGCCGGCCCGAGCCCGAGCGGCGCCGCCGATCTGACGCTCGAATTCGCCGGCACGCCGATCACATTCACGACCAACCCGTGCACGCTCTCGGCCGCCGCGGACCGGCAGCGGCTTGCCTGCACGGTCGGCCCGATCGCGAACGGCGCCACGCAAACCGTGACGCTGACGGGGTCGGCCGCGCAGCCCGGAGACGTATACGTGAGCGCGCTCGTGGCGACGAGCGCCGTGCCCGGTGATCCGAACACCGCCAACAACGCGGCCGCGCTGGGCCTGAACGTCGGGCAGACGATCGTCGCGGACCCCGCGCAGTCGATCGGCGTCGGCGCCAGCGCGATCGCGGCCGGCGACCTGAACGGCGACGCTTTCGCCGACGGGGTCCTCGTGAAGGCCGGAGAGGCGCCGTCGATGTTGCTCGACGTCGAGAGCCCGGGGGCTATCAACGCGGCGCTCGTGAAGCCCGGCGACGCGCGCCGCGGCCTCGCGAGCCTGCCGCTCGCGTTCGGCACCGGCAACGTCGGGGTCGGACGTCGCGCTCGCGGATTTCGACAACGATCAAGATCTCGACGTCGTGATCGCGAACGGTGCGGGTGCCGCGAGCATCGTGCTCCGCAACGATGGCAAAGCGGTGCTGACGCAGCTTGCAGCGCTCGGGGACGCAGCGCGGGTCGACCGCGCCGTCGCCGCGGCGGACATGAACGGCGACGGCTTCAGCGACGTCGTGATCGCGAGCGCGAACGCGAACTCGCTCTATACGAATCAGAACGGCAACGCGTTCGCGGCCACCGCGCTGCCGACGTCGGGCGGCGTCGGCGCGATCGACGTAGTGCTCGTCGATGTCGTCGGGACTCCGCTGCCCGACTTGATCCTCGTTTACGCGAACGGTCCCGTCGTCCGACACGAGAACCTAGGCGGCGGCGCGTTCGGCGCGGCCGTCACGATCGATCCGGGCCCCGCGTCGTCCGCGGCGAGCGCGGACTTCAACCGCGACGGGCGTGCCGACCTCGTGCTCTCTCGGTCGGCACCCCCGCAGTCCGGTGTGCCCTCGAATCCCGTGTACTTGGGCAATGCAGCGGGCGCGCTGGTTGCAGGTCCCGTGCTCGGCGCGGTGCCGACGGCGGCCGTGCTTGCGGGCGACGTCGACGGCGACGGCGCGAGCGACGTCGTTGCGATCAACATGACCGGCGCTCATCGCGTATTCCTCGGCGACGGCAACGCCAATTTCAGGCTCACCCCGAACGTGCTCCTGAGCCGTGGCGCGACGCGCGGCGCGCTCGCGCCGATCACCCGGCTCAAGTTCCCGGATCTCGTGCTCGTGGGGCCGAGCGCGGTGCACGTGTTCTTCAACGACGGCCATGGGAACTTCGGCCTCGGAGACACGACGCGCCCCGTCATCCAGCTCAACGGCACACCCGAGGTGATTCTCGAAGTGGGCGATCCCTATACCGACCCGGGAGCGACCGCGACGGACGACGTCGACGGAGCACTCGCCCCTTCGATGACGGGCGCCGTCAATACGGCCGTGCTCGGGACCTACACCGTGACTTTCGCCGCGGTGGACAGCGCGGGGAACGCCGCGGCACCCGTCTTGCGGACCGTTCGCATCAACGCGAAGCCGGCGGAAGGCGGCGGCGGCGGCGGGGAGACCGGGATGCCGTTCCTGACGCTACTGCTCGGGGCGCTGGCCTTACGGTCCCGGCGGCGCCGGTAGCCGCGATACCGCGGCCCGTGTAGGATCTGCGGAGCCTCCGCGGCCTTTTGAGCGCGGAACAATAACGACAATAAAGGCTCTGCTTGGCCGAGATCGCACTGGTATTCAGCGTTCCCGCTGCTCGACCGGTCTGCCTAATCGAAGTGCAGGGTGTCGCCGCGCGCACGGGGACAATGACTCGATGACGGACACCGCGAAAACCGCCGACGTCGCAGAGCTGCTCACTACGACCGAGATCGTGGCGCTCGCGAAGGCGCGTCTGCCCCAACCGGTTTGGGACTTCGTCACGGGTGGAGCGGAGACCGAGGCGACGAGCGTGCGCAACCGGCATGCGCTCGACAGCATCGCGTTTCGCCCGCGCGTGCTGCGCAACGTAAACAGCACCGATCTCGCGACGACGTTCATCGGCACGAAGCAGCGCCTCCCGGTGCTGCTCGCGCCGCTCGCGAGCTTGACGGACGTGGATCCCGAGGGCGCACTGCCGATTGCGCGAGCCGCAAGAGAGTTCGGCTGTCTGATGTTCATGAGCAGCGTTACTCGGCCGGGGCTCGACGAGGTCGCGCGCGCGGCGGGCGACAACCTCGTGCTCCAGCTCTACACGGACGGCGACGACCGCTGGGTCGTCGACGCCGCGAAGCGCGCGGCGGACGCCGGCTGCAAAGCGCTGTGCCTCACGGTCGACGTGCCGACTTTCGGCCGCCGCGAGCGCAGCCTGCTCGCACGCCAAACGATCGCGGGCCGCCCGTTCGGCGGTCTGCGCGGGGGCGAAAGCCATCGCGGTCGCGCTGACTGGAAGATCGTCACGAAGCTGCGGCGCGCCCTCGACGTGCCGTTGATGCTCAAAGGGATTCAAACCGCAGAGGATGCGTCGCTCGCGCTCGATCACGGCGTCGACGTGATCTACGTGTCGAACCACGGCGGCCGTCAGCTCGATCACGGCCGCGGCGCGATCGAACTACTGCCGGAGATCGTCGGCACGGCGCATGGCAAGGCGGAAATCGTCGTCGACGGCGGTTTCATGCGCGGCACCGACATCCTCAAGGGCGTCGCAAAGGGTGCCGCGATGGTGGGCCTCGGCAGGCTCCAAGCGCTCGCGCTCGGCGCGGCCGGCGAGGCCGGCGTGCTGCGCATGCTGGAGCTCATCGAGACCGAGCTGCGCGTGGCTATGAAGTTGCTCGGTGTGAATCGTTGCGCGGAGCTCGACGGGTCCTATCTCCAGCCCGCCGCGCCCGTCGCCGAGCCCGGCCCGCTGAGCGCGTTCCCGCTGCTCGACGCGCACTGAGGGGGCTGACGGCACGAGCGCCATTCGTTCTAGCGCGCGGTTTGCCCACTCTGATATCTTTGCGCGGGCCGGCAGACCGCCGGCTCTCCCAGGGCGACCGCAGCGGTGCAACTCCGCCGGTCGATGTTCCTTTGAAGAAACGGCGCTTCAGGATTCCAGCAACGGCGAGCCCGGGCCCCGGCGCGCCGCCGCAGACGCTCGTCGCGTTCTATTGGCACTTCATCCGCCAGACGAAGGGCTGGTACGCGGCGATGTTCGTCGCGAGCCTCTGCGTCGCGCTGCTCGACACCGTGATTCCGCTGATCATCGGGCACCTCGTGGCGTTGATGGAGGCCGTGGACCGTGCGGCCGCGGTCGCGGCGCAGTGGCCGACACTGATGGCGATGGCCGCGCTCGTCCTGCTCGCCCGGCCGATCGCGATCCTCACGGACATCGTGATCCGCCAGAACGTGCTCATACCGGGCGCGACGAGCCTGATCCGCTGGCAGAGCCACTGGCACGTCGTGCGGCAGAGCCTCACGTTCTTCCAGAACGACTTTGCGGGCCGAATCGCGAACCGCGTGATGCAGACCGGCGGTTCGTTGCGCGAGAGCGCGATGTCGAGCATCCGCGCCGTCTGGTACATCGGCGTGTACGGCGTGACGGCGTTCGCGCTGATGACCACGGACGACTGGCGGCTCGGCGTGCCGATCTTCGTCTGGGTGATCGGCTACGTGCTCGGCCTGCGCTATTTCGTGCCTCGTTTGCGTGAGCTCGGGCGTGCGAACTCGGAAGGGCGCTCGCTCGTGATGGGGCGCGTCGTCGATAGCTACACCAACATCCTCACGGTGAAGCTGTTCGCGCGGCTCGCCGAGGAAGATGCGTACGTGCGCGATTCGATCGACCAGCATCAAGACCTCATGGCCGCGCACACGCGGATGATCACGCGCTTCTTGATCTGGCTCACGGTGCTCAACGCGGCGCTGCTCGTCGGCACCGCGGCCATTGGTCTTGCGCTCTGGATGGACGGCGCGGTGAGCGCCGCGATCGTCGCGACGGCGTTGCCGCTCGCGTGGCAGACCGCGAACGCGGCGGGTTGGGTCAGCTGGGAAGTCACCGCGATCTTCGAGAACGTCGGCGTCGTGCAGGAAGGCATGCAGTCGATCGCCGTGCCGCACTCGGGCGTCGATCGCCCCGGCGCGAAGCCCCTCGACGTGCCGCGCGGCGAGATCCGCTTCGATCACCTGACGTTCGGCTACGGACGAAAGGACACGACGCCGGTCGTGAACAAGCTCGAGCTCACGATTCGGCCGGGCGAGCGCGTCGGCATCGTGGGGCGCTCCGGCGCGGGCAAGTCCACGCTCGTGAACCTGCTGCTGCGTTTCCACGACCCCGAAGGCGGCCGGATCCTGGTCGACGGACAAGACATCGCGCACGTGACGCAAGAGTCGCTGCGCGGTGCGATCGGGATGGTCACGCAGGACACGTCGCTGCTGCACCGCTCGATCGCGGCGAACATTCGCTACGGGCGGCCGGCCGAGACCGACGAGCACGTCGTCGAAGCCGCTCGCAAAGCGCAGGCGCACGAGTTCATCGGCGGCTTGCGCGACTGGAACGGCCGTACCGGCTATGACGCGCACGTCGGCGAACGCGGCGTGAAGCTCTCGGGCGGCCAGCGTCAGCGGATCGCGCTCGCACGAGTGATCCTCAAGGATGCGCCGATCCTCGTGCTCGACGAGGCGACCTCGGCGCTCGATAGCGAGGTCGAGCTCGCGATCCAAGAGCAGCTCTTGAACCTCATGGAAGGCAAGACCGTGATCGCGATCGCGCACCGGTTATCGACGATCGCGCGGATGGACCGTCTCGTCGTGCTCGAGCACGGCAGAATCGTCGAGCAGGGCACGCACACCGAGCTGTTGCGCCACGGCGGACACTACGAGAAGCTCTGGCGCCATCAGTCGGGTGGATTCATCGCGAACGAGCTCGATCCGGAGGAGGAGCGCGAGCTCGCGGCCGGCGGACGGACCTGAGGAAATCGTGATGTTGAAGCACTACGTGTCGGCCGCGCTTCGCGCCTGTCGGCACGCGCCGTTGGCGACGGCCGTCAACGTCTTCACGTTGGCGCTCGGCCTCGCCTGTTTCGTCGTGGCGTACGCCGTCGCCGATTACTTGGGTTCCGCGGATCGACAGTTCGCGAACGCCGATCGCACGCTCGTAGTCACGACGCGCTACCGTGCGCGTGAAGGCGCTTTCGACAGCGGCGTCCGGCCGCTGAGCAACCAGTGGTTCGCGCAATATCTCCAGGCCGACTTTCCACAGTTGCCCGCCGTTGCCAGAGTCGTGTTTCCGAAAGGAGACTCGACGCAGGACCTGGCCGTCCACTCCGGCGACCGCTCCGTGCGCTTCCGCGGCTTCGCGGCGGACGCTGCGTTCCTCGACATATTCGATCTTCCTTTCCTCGCGGGAGACGCGCGTGCTGCGCTGCGCGCGCCAGGAAGCATCGTGCTGACGAAGGCGGCAGCAGAGATGCTCTTCGGCTCCGCGAGTGCGCTCGGCCGCGCGATCGTCGTCGACAACGCGATCGAAGGCACCGTCACCGGCGTGATCGATACGATCCCCGAGCCGTCTCATATGGGCGGATCGTCCTTCGCCCCGTTGCGATTCGACATGCTGCTCTCGCAGGATTTCGCGGACCGGATGTACTACCAGCAATTCGGCAGAGAGCTGGCGAAGGTGCCGGAGAATTGGGCGTTCGGCACCCAGACTACCTACGTGCTGCTCCCCGCGGACGGTTCGCTGACACGCGCCGAGCTGCGTGGACAGTTGCCGGAGTTCACCGCGCGGCACGTCCCGGAAGAGCAACGGCGGGATTTCGATATCCAGTTCGATCTGATTCCGGTAGGGAACCTGCTGCCGATGGCCGTCAGCGGGAAACTATTCCCGCCGCAGAGCGGACTATCCGTAAGAGTCATAGCGCTCGTCTTGGGCGTTTTGGTCCTCGGCGTCGCCTGCGCGAACTTCGTGAGCCTCGCGACCGCCCGCGCGGCAGTCCGCGCCCGCGAGATCGGCGTGCGCAAGACGCTCGGCGCGTCGGCGCGTCAGATCGCGGCTCAATACCTTCTGGAGGTTTGCGGGCTCACCATGGCCGCACTCGTTCTTGCGCTGGCGTTCATCGTCGCCGCGATTCCGACGCTGAGTGCCGCATTGGACATGAAGCTCGACACGATCCTCGTCGACTCGACTCCTTGGGGAGCGCTCGTGCTCCTGGTCATCGCCGTGACGGTCGTTGCCGGCTCCTATCCGGCTCTGTTCTTGTCGAGGACTGCGCCGATGGCGGCTTTCCGCGTCGCGTATTCGCGCGCCGGGCCGCGCTTCGTCGGGACTTGGCTGGTGGGTGCGCAGTTCGCGGTCGTGGCGTTTCTGTTCATAGCGGTCGCGGTGGTCTATTCGCAGAACCGAGAGCTCCTGAAGACGGGGCTCGGCCTTTCCAGCGATCCGCTATTGGTTGTCGAGAACGATCCGCGAGTGACCGGCGTCTCGCAGCAAACGCTGCGAGACGAATTGCAGCGGGTGCCGACGGTCCTTTCGTCCACGCTCATGGTGACCCCGCCCTGGGCGGATCCCTGTTGCGTGCTGCCGTTCAGAACGTCGCCGGCACCGTCCGCCGCCCAAAGCACGGCGCTGTTGTATCTCGTTGGTGAACAATTTTTCGGGACGTTGAACATTCCGCTGTTGGCAGGCCGCGATTTCGACGCCGGCCGCTCCGGCGACGTTGCGGCATTTGGGCGGCCCCCGACCGCAACTCAGATGGTCGTGATCTCTCGCACTCTGGCTGACGAACTGGGCGCCGCATCCCCCGAAGACGCCATCGGTCGCCAGTTTTACAACGCAGGAAACGGCGTTCCGTTCGAAGTCATTGGCGTAGCCGAGAATAGCGTCCTGAGCATCTCCGCGCGGGCGGGTCCGCGGCCGCGTATTTATCTCTTCAATCCGGCCGATCTCGGTTTCCAAGTCGTTCGGCTGTCGGCGGGAGATGTTTCGGGCACGGTTGCCGCCGTCGATGCGCTCTGGAAACGTCTCGCACCGAACGTGGCCATCAAGCGGCGCTTCGCCGAGGACTATTTCAACGACAGCTATGTCAGCTTCGCTCGGATCAACGAAGCGTTCAGCGCGTTCGCCGCCGTCGCCGTATCGATCGCCGCGATAGGCCTCGTCGCCATCGCCGTGTCCGTAACCAACAGGCGCCGCGCAGAGATCGGCGTACGCAAGACGCTCGGGGGGAGCACGCGGCAAATGGTGCTCATGCTGTTGACCGCGTTCGGTTGGCCGGTGGTCGTCGCGAACCTGGCCGCTTGGCCCCTCGCATACATGGCGGCGCGCGCCTACCTCGATGTGTTCATCAAACCGATCGAGCTCTCTGCCGTTCCGTTCGTAGCTTGTCTCGTGGCGACGTTGGTCGTTGCAGGGCTCGCCGTGGCGCTGCAGACCGTACGCACGGCGCGACTCCAACCGGCGACGGTACTGCGACACGAGTGATCGGGCTCTCGACTCCGGTTTGCATGCGGGAGTGGGAAATGAAGGCAACGTCAAACAGAATTCTCACGTCAGTAGGCGTTGTCAGCCTTCAAAGCCTCCGCTGCGACTGCGTGGTGCCGGACGATGATTTCGGGGATATCCGTAAACAACTCCCCGCGAATCGGTTGTCCTTTCAGGTAGTGGTCGAAAAAGTTCAGTTGAACGGTGTTCGTGATTTCGATCATCCTCCAGCCGTCGATGGATCCTGAGAAGCCGATGGTCTTGAGAAGGGGCCATGCGTAAATGAAATCGGTGAAATCAGTGTGCAGTGAGCCCTTCACTGCGTAGTCCCAGAAATCGTGGGTGGGCGGCAGGTAGGCGTAATCGTTCCCGCCTTGATGCTCCTCGTGATAGAACATCAGGAACGGTGCCGCTACTGGCCGATTCCAGTGCCGACCGAATTGCGTGCCATCGAGATTGACCCCTGCATCGCAGCGGCTGTCGACTTTGCAGAATTCTCCCGCTGCGGCACCGCCATATGACATGCCGATTACGCCGAGCCTGGTGGTGTCGAGCATGTCGGTGAAACCGGCAACCGGTGCCTGCACTTCGCCAAGGGTGTCTACGACGAATTGATTGTCCTCGACCCAGTATTGGATCAAGGAATTCTCCGTCACATAGTCGTAGAGAAAATAGTCTTCGAGCAGCTCCTTCGAAACGACGTGGCGATAGGCTCGAAACTCTTCCATGGCCACCGCCCGGCTCAGAAAGGCGTCTTTCTCGTCCTCATCCAGGGCCACATACTCTTCAGCCAATGGAGAAAGAACCGTCTTGATCGCGGAAACCTCGGCCATGCTGTGGGACATTTCGAAGACCGTGCTCACGATCCCCTTGTACAACTCCTTTCGCGCAAAGCGGAGATCACCTGGGCTCTCACTCGCTCGCGTAATCGTTCCGGCATTCGTGAGGTTCACCTTCGCGGATTGATGAGGATGAGCGATGCTGATTACGACATACCCGTGGCTGGCGAGATGCTCCATTAGCAACTGATTCTGCGAGGTGAAACCGAAATCCAGAGCGTGGTTGAACAGCAATACCGGGAATGGCCCGTCGTCCAGGCCGGCGACAGGTGCCTGTATGTGAGAGTGCGTCGGTATATGTTTGAAGTACCCGAAGAACAGACTGTGGCCCGTGTAGCGTCCTTCGTAGAGCGAGTGAAACAACGTTCGAACAGGGACATCGCGGGCCTCGATCGGGTCTGCGGGATACCACACTTCGACGTAGAGCTCTCGGTTGCGCTCGGGCGAGTAGCGCTCCTTCCTCGATTCATCGGTAATCGAGTAATCGAACGTTCCAACCGCGTAGGGACCCGTGGGCTCCGGTAGCCGGAAGACGGGCAACTGGTGAGCCAGAACTGCCGAGGCGCTCAACGCGAGTAATAGTGGGAGCGCGCCTGCAACACGCCAGAGGAGTTTCGTCTCGGACTTCTTCATTGAAGCCAGCGCGAGCACGATGAAACCGACATAAGCGGCAATCATCTGCCAGCGCCAGCCTTCGAAGATCGCCCCAAACGCCATCGCGCCAAAGCCAGCGATGGTCAAAGTCGCGTAATTCAATCGATGGTGGATCGGTCCACTAACCAGTCTGAGTATGGCGAGCGCAAATATCAGCAGGAACAGGATTTCGAAGAGCTGCAATGATCATCCCCAGGTATTTACGTGACCGCGTAATCTGCAAGCGGCATGCCAACGGACGCAAACACAATGAACGTCAGAGCGGGCGCGGGCATTGCTGTCGCAAAGCCACTGCAAGGCAACCACGGACCGTAGTCGCTTTGACTAACTTGTCGCGAACCTCGCCAGTGTGTTCTAGTCGCCGCCGCACTTGCGATTACCACCGTCACTGGGAGGGATGCCGTGGCCGCCGAACCTGCAATCACGACCTACGGCGAGAGAAACCCGGAAGCACCTGCCGAGCTCGACCTGTTTTCGTTCCTGGTCGGTAAATGGGGTGGTACGAGCCCGCGACTTCCGGACGGAAACCACGCCGAGTGGACCTGGATCGGGCGGTACGTCCTGAATGGCATGGCGATCGCGGATGAAATCCACGTGTCGGGTCTCGAAGGCAAGCCGTATCTCGGAATCACCCTTCGGCAATTCGACACGGAGCACGACGCATGGATTGTCGAGTTTCTCAATGTCTCGAATTCGTTCCTTCGCAGACAAGTGAATCCGAGCTCAGGCTCCCTGAGCCGCGAAGGCGACAGCGTCGTCGTTATTTCCGAGGATGCGCAGACGAGAATTCGGGAGCGCTACCGATTGGTGGATCAGAACCACTTCACCTACACCATGGATCAGTCCCAGGACGCAGGTCGAAGCTGGGACCCGGTGTCGATTGAAATGACGATGACGCGAGTAGAGTGAGCCCTGCGGCCAAACTGGGTCACGGCCGGCGCCGGATATATCTATACCCCTTCCGGTCGCCTATCGAACACTTTCAGGCCATTGATTTACCGGCATATTAGTGCCAATATACTGGACATCCACCCAGTATCGAATCGAGGCGCCGCATGGACGTCACGCTCAGCGATTCCGCGTCGCTGCTCACGCCGAACCTGCTGATCCGCCACGAACCCTTCGAGCGCCTCGAAGCCCAGATCACCGAGCTCTGGGCACATCTGAACGCGGCGACTTACAAGCTGCTCGTGCTGATCGCGAAGTTCGATCGCGAGCGCGCGTACGAGCGGCACGGCCTCGTCAACACCGCGCAATGGCTCAACTGGCAATGCGGGATCGGGGCGGTCGCAGCGCGCGAGAAGGTTCGCGTTGCTCGCGCGCTCGAGGAGCTGCCGCAGATCAGCGCAGCGTTCGCGAGCGGCGAGATCTCCTACTCGAAGGTCCGGGCGATGACGCGCGTCGCGACCCCGGCGAACGAGCCCGTGCTCGTGGGCATCGCGCGCCACGGAACCGCGTCGCACGTCGAGAAGCTCGTGCGGAAATATCGTTGGACACAGCGCCGCGACGCGGCGAAGCAGGCCGAGACGCAACAGCTTGCACGAGAAGTGCACTACTTCTATGACGAGGACGACAACTTCGTGCTTCACGCACGGCTGCCGCCCGAAGTCGGTGCGATCGTACTTAAAGCACTCGAGACGGCCGGCGATATCCTTCGCGAGCAATCGCGAGCAGAGACGGACACCCACCTAAATGTTTCCGCAGGAACATGGGCGATGAAGCAGCAAGAGCATTCGCGCGGCGCGAAGCGCGCCGATGCGCTAACGCTCATGGCGGAGACGTTTCTTGCGAGCACGTCCGAAGAAGTCGAAGCGACCTCGAGTGCGGATCGCTACCAAGTGGTCGTACACATCGACCAGGCGGTGCTGACGAACGAAACGGCCGCCGCGGACGATGAGCCGCACCGCTGCGAGCTCGACGCAGGTCCCGCGCTCGCGATCGACACGGTAAGGCGGCTCGCTTGTGACGCCACGCTCGTGGGCATCGTCGAAGGGCGGGACGGTGAACCGCTCAACGTCGGCCGCAAGACCCGCAGTATCCCGCCCGCGCTGTCACGGGCGCTGCGCTCCCGCGACGGCGGCTGCCGCTTTCCGGGCTGCGACCGCACGCGCTTCACCCAAGGCCACCACGTGCACCATTGGACCGATGGCGGTGAGACGAAGCTGTCGAACCTCGTCACGCTGTGCGGCTTTCACCATCGGCTCGTGCACGAGGGCGGTTTTGGCGTGGCCGCGACCGACGACGGCGTATTCGTGTTCACGCGCCCGAACGGACAACGGATTCCCGACTGCGGCCCGCGGCCCGTCGGCCCGGTGGACTTGGCTGACGACTCCGAGGAATGTTTCCGCGGAAACATCGCGACGCCGCCTCCGATGGGAGACGCCGGCCTCGCCGAATTCGACGAGGCGCTGCGGTTTGTGCTCGAGCGAATGAACCCAGACTGCTCGATCGATGCGAATACGAGCCGCTGCCGATGGCTCGGCGAGCCGATGGACTACAGCATGGCGATCGAGGGCATGCAGTTTCGCGAGCAAGCGGCGGCTTCGGTGGCAACGTGAATGGTGTTCAGTCGAGCGAGTGCGACAGAAGCCCGTCCGCGAGCTTCGGCTCGAACCAGGTCGATTTCGGAGGCATGAGCCGATCCGCGTCGGCGACGGCCATGAGCTGCTCCATCCGCGTCGCGTGCAGCGCGAACGCGACCGCGCCAGTGCCGCTCGCGACCCGGCGCTCGAGCTCGTCGAGCCCGCGGACGCCGCCGACGAAGTCGATTCGCGCATCGGTGCGCGGGTCACCGATTCCGAGGATCGGTGCGAGTAGTTTGTCTTGCAGCAGGCTCACGTCGAGGCTCGCCACTGGATCGGCTCTCGGCACGAGCGCGGGCCGGATCTTGAGGCGATACCACCGGCCCGCGACGAACATCCCGAACGTCTCCGGCGCGGCGGGTTTCGCTTGGGTCGCGCTCGGTTCGACGTCGAACGACTCGCGGATCCGCGCGAGCAGCTGGTCTACCGAGAGCCCGTTCAAGTCGCGCACGACCCGGTTGTAGTCGAGGATCCGCATCTCGTCGTGCGGGAACGCGACGGCGAGGAAGTACTCGTGGCTCGCACCGGCCGGATGCGGCAGCGCGCTGCCGAGCGACACGGCGACGGCTTCCGCGCGCGCTTCTTCGCGCCGCTCCTGCGCCACGCGCATCGCAGCGGCGGAGCGGTGATGGCCATCTGCGATGTAGAGCGCGCCGAGCGCATCGAATGCCGTGGAGAACGCGGCGACCTGCTCACGCGCCGAGACGCGCCACACCGTGTGCACGGTGTCGTTCGGTCCTGCGACTTTGAACAGTGCCGGCGCGTTCGAGGCCGTTCGCACGAGCTCGCGGATCGCAAGGTCGGACCGGTACGCGAGCAGCACGGGTCCGGTCTGCGCGTTCAGCGTGTCGATGTTGCGCACGCGGTCGTTTTCTTTGTCGGGCCGCGTGAGCTCGTGGCGCTTGATGCGATTCGCTTCGTACGCGGCAACCGATGCGACGCAACGCGACGCCGGTCTGCGTGCGCCCCGCCATCTGCACACGATAGACGTAGTACGAGGGCTCGGCGTCGCGCACGAGCACGCCGCCGTCGACGAGCGCGGCGAGATTCGCGGCGCCGCGTGCGTACGCCTCGTCGGAGTAGGGCGACGTGCCGGCCGCGAGGTCGATCTCGGGGCGCGAGATGTGCAGGAACGAGTGCGGCCGCCCGGCCGCGAGCGCGCGGGCTTCCTCGGTGCTCACGACGTCGTACGGCGGGGCGATGACGTCTTCGGCGCGCGCGGCTTCCGGCCGCAGCGCATGGAACGGACGGACGAGCGTTGTCATAGGGGCGCGATTATAGAGACGTTGCGGTTTCAGGTAATACGCCCGAGTTTCGCGGCGTGCTCAATGCGCCGCCCCGTGTGACTCTGCGGACGTGCCGACGAACGCCGGCCGCGCTGGACATCGACGTCTGACCACCCTGTACACTCGGTTGAGAGAGGGTCGATGAGCACTCCAATGGAAAGCGGGCCGCGCAAGCACCTCATCACGGTCGAAGAATACTACCGGATGGCCGAGGTCGGTTTGCTGGCGCGCGACGCGCGCGTCGAATTGATCGAGGGAGAGATCATCGACATGCCGGCCATCGGCAGCGACCACGCGAGTGTCGTCGATCAGCTGACGCAGGTGCTCGTCGAAGCGGTACGCGGCCGCGCCATCGTGCGTGTCCAGAATCCCGTGCGCCTGAGCCGCAGCTCGGAGCCCGAGCCCGACATCGCGGTGCTCAAGCCCCGTGCGGACCGCTACCGGCACGCGCACCCCGTTGGCGTAGACACGCTGCTCGTGATCGAGGTGAGCGACTCGTCGTTGCGCTTCGATCGCGACGTCAAAGTGCCGCTGTATGCGCGGCACGAAGTGCCCGAAGTGTGGATCATCGATCTGCAGGGCGAGCGCGTGCTTTATCTATCGTTCGCTCGTCGACGGGGCGTATCGAGATCATTTCGTCGATTCGCGCCCCGGCGACGCATCGCCGGCGTCGCTGCCTGGCGTTGCAGTCGATCTATCGAAGCTATTCGCGCCGTAGCTACGGCAGGCTCAGCGCCACCCACTCGGTGTCGGCGTCGCGGCCGCCCACGGCCACGACGATGTACTGCTTGCCGCGATGCATGTAGGTCATCGACGCGCCCGTCATGCCGGCCGGCAGCTCGATCTCGGCGAGCACCTCGCCGGTGGCCTTGTCGTACGCGCGGAACCACGGCTCGCCGTAGTTCGGTGCCGTGTCGAACGGCATGTCGGGCGGCATTCGCGCGCGCGCCGACCATCGCGTCCGAGCCCTCGCCGACGAACAGCAGCGTCTTCGTGACGAGCGGTGCCGAGTGTCCGGGATTGCCGAGCGGTCCCGAGCTTCAGATGTGCGATCGCGGGGTTGTCGCGCGGCCCGTCGCCGTTCGCGACTTGCCACAGGATCTCGCCCTTGTTCATGTCGATCGCGCTGATCCGGCCGTACGGCGGCTTGAACAGCGGCAAGCCGCGCGGTCCCGCCGGACCCCAGAGTCGCTTGCCCTTGACGTACCGCAAGTTCGTGCGGTCGGGTCGCCGGGCTCGATGTCGGCGACGAACGGCGCCGTCGATGACGGCACGTACAGGATGTGCGTCTCGGGATCGACGGCCCCGCCGGTCCAGTTCGGGCCGCCGACCGAGCCCGGCAACTCGAATCGTGCCGAGGTTGCCGCCGGGCGCGTCGTCGCGAACCGAAGGCGGCGTGAACAGCGGGCCGTGCGTGTAGCGCTTCGAGGATCTCGAGCGCCTCCGCACGCAGCTCCGGCGTGAAGTCGATGAGGTTCTCCTCGGTCGCGCCTTGCAGATCGAACGCCGGCGGTTTCGTCGGGAATCGGCTGCGTCGGCGCCGTGCGCTCGCCGGGCACGGTCGACTGCGGCACAGGCCGCTCGACGATCGGCCACACGGGCTCGCCCGTCACGTCGATCGAGCACGTACGCGAATGCCTGTTTCGTGAGCAGCACGACGGCCTTGATCGGCCGGCCGTCGACCGTGATGTCCATGAGGATCGGTGCGGCCGGCGGATCGTAGTCCCAGAGGTCGTGGTGCACCGTTTGGAAGTGCCACACGCGCTTGCCCGTCGCGGCCTCGACGGCACACGATGCTCTGGCTGAAAAGGTTGTCGCCGAGCCGATGACCGCCGTACATGTCGTTCGTCGGTGCCGTGATCGGGCATGTACACGAGCCCGAGCTCGGTGTCGCCGCTGAACAGCGACCACACGGGCGAGTGGCCCGTGTACTGCCATGAGTCGTCCTCCCAGGTCTCGACGCCGAATTCGCCGGCCTGCGGAATCACGTGGAACGTGCCAGCGCAGTTGCCCGGTGCGCACGTCGTAGGCGCGCACGTCGCTGCGCGTGGCTTCCTTGTTCGCGAAATCGTCGAACGGCGACATGCCGAGCACGACGACGTCGCCGATCACGAACGGCGCGCCCGTCCACGTGTAACGCATGTCCGCGCCTAGGCCGTCCGATAGATACACACGGCCGTTCGTCGCCGAAACTCGCGATCGGTCGGCCGGTCTTCGCGATCGAGCGCGAACAGGTACTCGTGATGCTGCACAGGATGCGGCGGTCGTGGCACCGCTCTCCCAATAACCGATGCCGCGTGTCGACGTGCCGCGATAACCGTTCGGCCCCGGCTCGAGCGGCGGCTCGACCCACAGCGTCTTGCCGGTGCCGGGATCGAACGCTTCGACGAAACCGAAGCCGTTCGGCGCGTACAGCACGTCGTCGATCATGAGCGGCGTGCTCGCGGAACGTGCGGCCGGCGCGCATTCTGCGGCGACTGCGCGTCACGATCGGGCGTCGAGCGCGGGGCGGCGCCACGCGATCGCTCAAGCGCGCGACGTTGGTCTTGTCGATCTGATCGAGGGCGGAGTATTTGCTGCTCGCGGCGTCGCCCGAGTAGCTGCGCCACTCGCCTGGGGTCGAACCCCGCTGAGCGTGCGCGTTGGAGCCGATCAGCAGCGCGGCGATCGCGAGACGGATCCCAAGCTCTCGTGCTGTCATGGCTTCCCCCACCCCGGCTGTGCGCCGCCGGGTGAACGGAACCGGCCGCCCGCGCTGTCTAGTCGCGGGCGGCCGGCGAGTTGCTCAAGTCGCGACGGTTCAGGGCTTCGTCGCGGTATCCCAATGCTCGACGATCTTGCCGTTGGCGACGCGGAACATATCGAACCACGTCGTGGTGTACGCCTTACCGTCCTTGTCCTTGCCGTTGCGCACGAGGGCCAAGGTGACGAGGTCGCGCTCGGCGACCATCGACACGAGCCCGTCGATGTGGTCGGGGACCGGCAATACCTCGAGCTTCTGCGCGCTGAAGTACGCCTTCACGCCCGCGAGACCAGTCTCCGCGTTCGGATTGTGCTGGTGATACTCGGGTGCGAGATATTTATCGGCTTCGTCGATGTGATGTGCGCTCAAGAACGTGCGCCACATGTCCCAGACGAGCTTCTTGTTCGCGGCGAGCTTCGGATCGCTGCTCGCGAGCAGGGCTTGCTGGTCTTTCGCGGACAGAGCCACGACGGGCTCCGCGGCATAGGCGACGGTCGAAACGGCGAAGAGCGCGATGGCGCCGGCGAGTATTTTCATACAGGGTCCCCTTCTTGTTGATATGCGAAAGTTCCGGTCCGACCGGAACCGCGCGACTATACCAGGCCGCGCATGTAAGGGATGCCAGCATGAAGTCTGCCGATGCCCCGCTGCTCGAGACCGCGCGGCTCGTTCTGCGCCCGACGCGCCGCGAGGATTTCGCCGCGTTCGCCGCGTTCTTGGCCGACCCTGAATCGACGCGTCATCTCGGCGGGCCGCAGCCCCGCGCGGTCGCGTGGCGGACGTTCCTCACGATGGCGGGTGCGTGGGCGATGCAGGGGTTCGCGATGTTCTCCGTGGTCGAGAAGGCGAGCGGTGCCTGGGTCGGCCGTGTCGGACCGTGGCTGCCGGAGGGTTGGCCGGGCACGGAAGTCGGTTGGGGCATCGCGCGTGATCGCTGCGGCCTCGGCTATGCGACGGAGGCCGCGACGGCCGCGATCGACTGGGCGTTCGACGCGCTCGGCTGGAGCGAAGTCATCCACGTGATCGACGTCGGGAACGCCGCGTCGCAAGCCGTTGCTCGCAAGCTCGGCTCGCGCAACCGCGGGCGCGGCCAGCTGCCCGCGCCGTACGAGGCCGTGGTCATCGACGTTTGGGGGCAGACGCGCGCGGAGTGGCGCGCGCGGCCCTGACGCTATTCGCCGGGCGTTGCTGTGCCCGAGAACAACCGCGTCCCGTCCGGACTGATGACGCCCGTCGCGATCGCGATGTGCGGGAAGTCGCGGGCGCGAATCCCCGTGACCGTGACGGAGTCTCCGAGCTTGAGCGAGTTGCGCGACCAGCCGCGGCGCATCAGCGACACGGGACTCGGGAGCTCGAAATCCCAGGTCACCTTTGCGCCCGCCTCGTCAGTCACGGCGACGAGCAGGCGCGCATGCGGGCTCGCCCATTGAACTTCCGCGACGGTGCCGCTGATCTTCACGGGTAACTCTCGGTCGAAGGCCGCGCCCGAATGATGAGCCGCCGCCGGAATCGCAAGCAGCAAGCCGAGCAGAGAGATCGCTGTCGTCGAACGTTTCATGACGTTGCTTCCCACGAGTCGCTTAGGCGGCCGATCATTTGGCGTCGAACAAACGCGTGTCCTGCTCGTTCTCCAGGCAGATCTCCTCGACGAGATCGGTGTCGAGCACGATGGCTTTGGTCAGCGTCACCGTCCATGGCCGCGTGTACGCCTTCGGGTCGTTCACGGTCAGCTCGATTTGGAGATGGCCGTAGTCGACGCGCTTGAAGCGTTCGGTGACGTGCGCGGCGCTCGTCAGCGGGCTGCCGGAAAGATCGAGCCACAGGTCGTCGCGGAAGCCGATCGTCTCGACCACCAATGTGTCGCTGTCCCAGCGCCCCGACGAGTAGCCCTGCCAATAAGGGTTCGGGTCGACCGGCAGCGCGCGGCCGTCGGTGAAGATCTGCCGATAAGTCGCGTTGAACTCGTGCAGGATCACGGTCACCTGCGGCGTCGTCAGGATCTTGAAGTATTGCGGGAACGAGAACGCGCGCGGGAAATTCGGCGGCAGGCAGTGCGCGTGCGGATCGTCCTGCGCTCGATTGGCCGTTCGTGTGGCGACGAGCGCGGCTGCCCACGGCTGATACGGTAAGCCGTCGGGCAAGGTGCGGCCGATGTTCGTTGCGTCGAGGGGCAGCCCCACACCCTGCGGAATACACTCCGCGGCGCTGCATTCCGGGACGAACTCGATGGAGAACCAGATGCCCGAGAGATCCGGCTTCCCGGAAGCCGTGCGCGGTGCAGGCGCGCCAAGGTCGGGCGATCCATCCGCTTTGCGCGGCACGTCCGGGGTGGGGGTGTCGATCCACTGCGCGAAGAGCGGTGCAGGCGAGAGGACTAGACCCAGGACGGCGACCGTGAGCGAAGCCGTCGAGGCCTTCGTTCGGCCCCGTAGACCGGACCACTGGTTCATTGCACGAGCTCCGAGAAACGCGACGACCGTCGCGAGTGTAATCGCAGTTGCTCGGCGAGTGCAGGTGAGATTCCGTGCCCGCGGCGGCCGCGTCGATTATAGTCGGCGGGTCCGAGAGTGGACGTACGGGGACACCATGAAACACGCGCCGCCGTCGAAAATCTCGCTCGCGATTCTCGCGGCAGGATTTGCTCCGCTGCTCGCGCTCTCTCAGCCCGGCCCGAACGATCCGAAGGTGGCGCCGACCGCGCTGCGCTCCGTGCCGGCCGAGACGACGGCCGCGGCCTATGTCGACAAGAATTGGAAGGCGCCACGCACCTCGTGGGGCCACCCGAGCCTCGAAGGCGTATGGAGCACGGACGACCTGCGCGGCGTGCCGATGAATAGGCCCGACAAGATCGGGCTCCGCGAGACGCTGACACAGGAAGAATTCCTCGCGCGCGCGAGCACCGACGAGACCGGCCGCGACTTCGCGGTGAACGTCGGCACGTTCCTGCGCCACGAATTCGGGATCCGCAGCTTCGGCTTTTCGTCGTTGATCGTCGATCCGCCGAACGGCCAGATGCCCAAGCTCACCCCGGCCGGCGAGGCCCTCGCGGCGACGCGCGTGCGCGGCACGTTCGGCCCCGGCCCGTTCGACGGCTTTCAAGACTTCACGCTCTACGACCGTTGCATCACGCGCGGCGTGCTCGGCTCGCTGTTACCGGTGATCTACGGCAACGGTGTGCGAATCGCACAGAACTCCGACTCGGTCGCGATCAGCTACGAAATGATCCACGATACGCGGATCATTCCGCTGTCCTCGCGTGCGCCGGTAGACGCGGACGTGCGGCAATACATGGGCATCCCTCGCGGGCACTTCGAAGGCGACACGCTCGTGGTCGAGACGACGAACTTCACCGACCGAACGAGCATCGGCGTGAACGGCGGCGGACCGCCGAACAGCGAGCAGCTGAAGCTCACGGAGCGGTTCACGCGAGTGGACCCCGAGATGATCGAATACCGCGTGACCGTGAACGATCCCGGCGCGTACACGGCGCCGTTCACGATGCGGCTGATGATCACGTCGCGCCCGGGCTACGAGATGTACGAGTACTCGTGCCACGAGGGCAACGGCGCGGTGGCCAACGCGCTGAGCGGCGAGCGGGTCTACGAGCAGCAGGTGGCCGAGGCGAAGGCGCGCGGCCTGCCGATTCCGGCGCGGGCCGTGGAGCACGATCAGATCAGGAACGGGAAGCCCGAAGAAGGCGCGCGCCCCTTCAACATCAACAAGGGCGAGTGAGCGCTACTTGCGGCTCGCGGCCATGCCGACGCCGAGCATCGGCAGAAATTCGAAGCCGTTGCCGCGCGACCAGTGCAGCAGCGCATCGAGACGCCAGTATTCTTGTTTGTAAGGTAGCGTCGGCATCGCCGTGAGGCCGAGCTGCTCTGCGCGGTGGCGGCAATCGCCCACGCTGCGCATGCCGAGCTGCTCCGGAGTGACCACCATCTGCCGGCTTTGCCACTCCGCGGCAGGCTGAGCGGGCTCGAGCAGATGTGCGATGTGTGAGCTCATGACGCTCACAGTCTATGCTCAAGCGGCGACGCGCGTGTTTATTTCGCGCTTAGCCCGCGAATCTTGAGTCATAGTAAGGGCTGGCACAGGGCGCCCTCGTCCGTCGAGAAACTACATAACGTCCCCGAGGTTCGCCTCGCGCAGGAGCTCTTCCAACGTGTTGATCCGAGTGGGCTACGACATCATTTTCGACCATCCCGTGGCCACGCCGATCGTGGCGATGCTCTACCTGCACCCGAGCCGGCAGCCCTCGATTCGACGCAACGAATACCTGCTCGTGGACCCGCAGACGCCGATCAGCGAATACGTGGACGGTTTCGGCAATCGCTGCGGCCGCCTGACGTCACCGGCGGGCCATTTTCGCCTGTGGAACGACGCTGTGATCGAGGACAACGGCGAGCCGGATCCGCAAAACCCCACCGCGATGCAACAGCCGATCCAAAACCTGCCGTACGACGCAATCGAGTTCCTGCTCGCGAGCCGTTATTGCGAGGTCGATCGGATGATGGAGATCGCGTGGCAGCTATTCGGCGCGGTGCCCGCGGGCTGGCCGCGCGTGCAAGCCGTGTGCGATTTCGTGCACGGCCACTTGAGGTTCGACTACCTCCAAGCGCGCAGCACGCGCACCGCATACGATGCGTACCAAGAGCGAGTCGGAGTGTGCCGCGATTTCGCTCACCTCGCGGTCACGCTGTGCCGCTGCTTGAACGTGCCGGCGAGGTATTGCACCGGATATCTCGGCGACATCCGCGTCACGCCGGTGCCGGCGCCCATGGACTTCAGCGCCTGGTTCGAGGTGTACCTCGGCGACGCGTGGTACACGATGGATGCGCGGCACAACGTTCCGCGCGTGGGCCGCGTGCTGATGGCACGGGGCCGAGATGCCGCCGACGTCGCGTTGCTGACTTCCTTCGGCGCGAGCCGCCTCGAGCGCTTTACCGTGTGGTGCGACGAAGTAGGTCCGGAAGCGCTGCTGCCGGCGCAGGGGCACTGAGGCCAGCTCTGCCTACAGCGGCTCCGCCCAGAGGTCGTACTCGTCCGCCTGGGTGACACGCGCGCGGATCACGGCGCCGGCCACAAGCTTCTTCGCGCCTTTGCCGCCCGGAAGGTACACACGCCCGTCGATCTCGGGCGCGTCCGCCATCGAGCGGCCGAGCGCCTGATCACCGTCGCGCTCGTCGACGATCACGTCGATCTCGGTGCCGACACGCTGCTGCAAGCGGCGCGCGCTGATCTTCTGCTGCGCCGCCATGAAGCGGTGCCAGCGCTCCTCTTTGACTTCTTCCGGCACGGCGTTCGGCAGCGCGTTCGCCGCCGCGTCGCGCACAGGCTCGTAGCGGAAGCAACCGACCCGGTCGAGCTCCGCTTCCTCGAGCCAGTCGAGCAGCGTCTGGAAGTCCTGCTCGGTCTCGCCCGGGAACCCCACGATGAACGTCGAGCGGATCGTGAGCTCGGGTACCGCGCTGCGCCATTCGCGGATGCGTTGTAGCGTCTTCGCTTCGGCCGCGGGCCGCTTCATCGCCTTCAGGATCTTCGGGCTCGCGTGCTGGAACGGCACGTCGAGGTACGGCAGCACCTTGCCCTCGGCCATCAACGGGATGAGATCGTCGACGTGCGGATAGGGGTAAACGTAGTGCAGCCGTATCCACGCGCCGAGCTCGCCTAGAGCGGCGGAGAGATCCGTGATCCGCGCGGCGACCTTGCGGCCCTTCCACTCCGACTCGGCGTAGCGTACGTCGACGCCGTACGCGCTCGTGTCCTGCGAGATCACGAGCAGCTCCTTCACGCCGGCTTTCACGAGCCGCTCCGCTTCGCGCAGCACGTCGGCGGCGGGCCGGCTCTTAAGATCGCCGCGCAGGCGCGGGATGATGCAGAAGCTGCAGCGGTGATTGCAGCCCTCGGAGATTTTCAGGTAGGCGTAGTGGCGCGGCGTGAGCTTCACACCCTGGGGCGGCACGAGGTCGACGAACGGATCGTGCGGCGGCGGCAGCGCCTCGTGAACGGCGCCCATCACCGCTTCGTATTGATGAGGTCCCGTGATTGCGATCACGTTCGGGTGCGCGGCGCGGATCGTCTCGGGCTCCGCGCCGAGGCAGCCCGTGACGATCACGCGGCCGTTCTCCGCGAGCGCCTCCCCGATCGCGTCGAGCGATTCCTCGCGCGCGCTGTCGAGGAAGCCGCAAGTGTTCACGACGACGATGTCAGCGCCCGCATAGTCCGCCGCGGTCTCGTACCCCTCCGCACGCAGCTGACTCAGGATCCGCTCGGAATCGACGAGCGCCTTCGGGCAGCCGAGGCTCACGAAGCCGATTTTAGGGGCGGTCGTCTTGGACATTGGGGGCACTGGGGGCACGGCGTGCTCGATGGGGGCGCAAGGGGGGCGCTATTGCGCCACGCGGGTGAGCAAAAGGCAACGGTTGCGCGGCTTTACGTCAACGGCGGCAGCGACCACAATCGAATCTCGGTGGGCAAGGAAGCGGGCCGCGAGCCGTGAAGCCCCTGCATCGGCGTCCGCAACAGTGGCGCCCAACGCGCTCAGGAACAAGTCGCGACCATGGCTCAAACCGTAACACGTGAGGAGCTCTCCGCCCGAGTCGGCGATCGGCTCGGCGTGTCCGATTGGTTCCTCGTCGACCAGGAGCGCGTGAATCAGTTCGCGGACGTCACGCTCGATCACCAGTTCGTCCACGTCGACCTCGAGCTTGCGAAGAAGACGCCGTTCGGCGGCACGATCGCGCACGGGTTCCTCACGCTGTCGCTGCTCGTGCCACTGTGTCTCGACTACATCCCCGTGCTCGCGAATCGGACGCTGCTCGTGAACTACGGATTCGACAAGATCCGGTTCGTCGCGCCGGTGCGCGTCGGCAAGCGGATCCGCGCCGTGGGCACGCTCGCTCAAGTCGAGGAACGCAAGCCTGGGAACGTGATCATCAAGATGGACGTGACCGTCGAGATCGAGAACGAAGACAAGCCCGCGCTCGTCGCGGAATGGCTGAGCCTGCATGTGGTCGGCTGATCCGCGCGCTCGTCCGTTCGTCCGCGCGGCGCTGTGCGCCGCCGCCGCGCTGCTCGCGAGCTGCCAGCGCGACGTGCCGACGGAGCTCGGCCCGGAGACGGCCGCGCTCCCGCCCGCGCCGCTGCCGCCTCCGGCTCAGCCGCCCGCGCCGTCGCGGGTGACGCCGATTGCCGTTGCGGCTGCGGACGCGATCACCGGAGACGACATCCGCCGCATCGTCGCGGAGATCGCGGACGACCGCTACGCCGGCCGAGCGCCTGGAACCGCGGGCGATAAGATGACGCGCGCCTATCTCGCGCGCGAGCTCGCCGCCCTCGGCTTCGAGCCCGGCGCGGCGGACGGTAAGTGGGAGCAGCCCGTCGGGCTAGTCTCGGTTACGACGAACGCGCCCGCGAAGTGGCAGTTCACGCGTAGCGGAACGAGCGTCGCGCTCGCGCGCAGCACCGATTTCATTGCGGCGAGCGGCGTGCAGCAAGCGCGCTCCGGCGTCGCCGACGCCGAGCTCGTGTTCGTCGGCTACGGTATCGAAGCGCCCGAGTACTCGTGGGACGACTTCAAGGGCGTCGATGTCGCGGGCAAAGTGCTCGTGATGCTCAACAACGATCCGGACTGGGATCCGGCGCTGTTCGCGGGCGCCGAGCGGCTGTACTACGGCCGCTGGATGTACAAGTACCAGAGCGCGGCGCGCCACGGTGCGGCCGGCGCCATCATCATTCATACGACGCCGTCCGCGGGCTATCCGTGGCAGGTCGTGCAGGCTTCGTGGGGCGGGGCGCAGTACGAGCTGCCGCCGGGCGACGAGCCGCGGCTGCAGGTCAGAGCGTGGGTCACGGAGGACGGCGCGCGCAAGCTGCTCGGTCCCGACGGGAATCTCGACGGCCTGATCGAGCAGGCGAAACGCCGCGACTTCGAACCCGTCTCGCTCGGGCTCACGACGTCAATCAACCTGCGCAACACCCTCGCGCGCACTCAGTCGGCCAACGTGCTCGGAGTGCTCCGCGGGTCCGATCCCGCGGGTGCCGAGGAGCTCGTGATCTACAGCGCGCACCACGATCATTTCGGGGTCGGCGAGGCGAATCCGAATGGCGATCCCGCCGACAAGATCTACAACGGCGCTCGCGACAACGCGAGCGGGGTCGGCATGGTGCTCGCGATCGGCAAGGCGTACGCGGCGCTCCCGGAACGGCCGCGGCGCTCCGTGATGCTGATGTTCCCCGCGGCGGAGGAGCAGGGCTTGCTCGGCTCGCAGTACTTTGCCGCGCACCCGGCGGTGCCCGCCGGGAAGATCGCGGCCAACGTGAATTACGACAGCGGCAACATCTGGGGCGCAACGCGCGACATCACGTTCATCGGCCTCGGCAGGTCGAGCCTGGACGCCGTCGCGACCGAGGTCGCTGCGTTCCAGCAGCGCGTGTTGAAGGCCGATCAGTTTCCCGAACGCGGCTCCTACTATCGCTCCGATCAGTTCAACTTCGCCAAAATCGGCGTGCCGGCGTTCTACTTCAGCGGCGGCACGGATTTCGTCGACAAGCCCCCGGGCTGGGGCGTCGAGCAAGTCGACGCGTACGTGGAGCGCCACTATCACCAGCCGAGCGACGAGCTGACCGACGAGTGGCGCTTCGACGGTCTCGCACAGGACGCGCAGTTCGGCTTTTTCGCAGGGCTCATCGTCGCGAACGATCCCGAGTTGCCACGCTGGAACGCCGGCGACGAGTTCGAGGCGACGCGGCTCGCCGCGCTGGCTGCGGCCGAGTCCGCGGCAGCGTCCACGCCGGGTGACGTTCCCGAGCCCCGCTGATCGTTCCCCGAAGCAATCAGGTTTTCCCGGTCGCGATCGCGGCTCCGTGACTGTACGATTCGCCGCGACGCTCGTGTCGCGCGTTGCGGGGCCGATCAATGCTGGTCAGGGGACTCATCTTTCTCGTGCTCGTCGCGGTGCTGGCAGCCGTGGTGGTGTCGCTGCTGCGGCGCACGCCGCGCCGCGCCGACGACGAGGACGACGAGGACTCGGGCGACGACGCTGCCGCTCGCGCGGCGGCGCTACCTCCGCCGGACGCTTCGCGCGCGCTCGGCCGCGAGGAAGCGCTACGCCAGCTCCGCCAGCTCGCGCTCGGCACGGAGCTTCAACACCTGGTGCCGCCGGCGCACGTGAAGATCGTCGCGGCGATCGGCGCCACGCTCGACATCAGCGCGACCGATCCGCGCTACGCGCCGCGCCGGCCATTGCTGTTGCCGCAGCTGCTGCGCGCGGCGAGCGACGACGACAGCTCGCGTAAGGATCTGGCGGACATCATCGCGCGCGACCCCGCGCTCGTCGGCAGCCTCCTCAAGCTCGCGAACGGCCCGTACTACCGCACGAGCAACAAACCGATCGAGAGCATCGATCGGGCGGTCACGATCCTCGGCCATCAGGGCATCCGCTCGCTCGCCGCCGTCGCGCTCGTGCAGCCGGTGTTCCGCGCAGGCTCGAAGGAGGTCAGCCGATTCGCGGAGACGGCGTGGGAGCACACCTACCGAACCGCCGCGGCCGCGGAGGTGTACGCGTTCGCGATCGAAGGCGAGGACCCGTTCGCGGCGCAGCTTCTAGGGCTCGTGACCGGTCTCGCCGCGATCGTGGTGTTCCGCGTCGCGACGGATCAGTACACGGCGCAAGGCCTGCGTCCCGACGCGACCGCGCTTGCCGCGCTGCTCGACGAGCACACGCCCCACGTTGCGCGGCGCATCGCCGCGACTTGGGAGCTCTCGGGCCGGCTGCTCGAGGCGCTCGACGACCAGCTGCGTGGCCGGCCGTCGCGCCCGGCCACGGCGCTCGGGCGCGCGCTGCGCTTCGGCGTCGTCGCCGGCGCATTGGCCGTGCTCGCCGCGAACGACGTCATCGACGAGGAGACCGCGAGCGTATCGCTCGTCGCGCACGGCGGCAGCGGTCAGAAGTTCGAGCGCATGTGGCAGCGCCTCGCGGCGAAGGCGGCCGAAGCGTAGCGGTCGAGATGCCGCGCTCCGTCAGTCGTAGTACTGCGGCGCGAGCTTGAGCTTACGGAACGCGGCGAGGTCGTGCTGGATCCAGAGCTGCGCGCCCGTGCGTTTCAGGAACGCTTCGACGTCCGCGCGCGCGGCCTTCGTCTGCTCCTCGCTGACCTCGAACGTCGGCAGTCGGCCGAGCGTGCGCTCGGCGGGGTAGTGATAAAGGTCGCCCGAAAGCACGACCGGGCCGGTCTTCGCGAGCTTCACGAACAGCACGGCATGCCCTTCGGTGTGGCCGTGCGCCTGCTTGATGATCACCGTGCCGTCGCCGAACACGTCGTGCTCGTTCTCGGTGATGAGCACGGTCTTGCTGTTCTTCAGCGCGGAGAACGTCTCGGGGCGCGAGCCGCCTGGCGGGTCCGCCGAGAACATCGCGTCGTGCTCGACCTTCGACGCGAGCCAGGTCGCGCCGGCGAACAGGTTCGCGTCGGCCGTGTGATCCCAGTGGTAGTGCGACAACGCGAGGTGCGTGACGTCGGCCGGCTTATAGCCCGCCGACGCGAGCTGCGACACGAGCGTCGGGGCGAGCTTCACGAACCGTTCTTGCTTGTCGCGCCGCAAGATGCGCTGCTCGAAGCCGAGGCCGCCCGCCGCGCTCGTGATCCGCGACCGCGCCCGCGTCCCACATCAGCACGCCGCGCGGATGAACGATGAGGAACGACGCGACCGAGAGCGAAACCTCCTGCACGTCGGCGTCGGTGAGCCGGTAGCGCGCCGTCTCCGACGCGAGCACGCCGCCGTCGAACACGTAGATTCGCGGCGAAGTCACTTTGGTGTTCTGAGCGTTGCCGGTGAGCGCGGCGGCGGCGACGGCGAGCCCCGCCAATGCGCGCCAAAGAATGCGTGCCATAAGTTCCCCCGAAATGAATGGTCCGTATGATGCGCCGCGTGCGAGGCGCCGCGCAAACCGGTCGGGATTGGGGGGCTACGCGTGCGTCGAGACGAAAGCGCCGCGCGTGGTGCGGAAGCGCAGCGTCAGGAACTCGACTCCGACGATCCAACGCTCGGGCGCGCCCGGGATGCCGGACCGCTCGCGCTTGCAATGCGCGACGCGCGCGACCGCGGCGCACGCGGCGCTGTCGATCTTCACGATCTGGTTGAGTTGCAGCGGCGCCCCGGCGGCGATCTGCATGCCGTTGAGCGACAGGTCGCGCATGTCGGCCGAGTACGGCGCGGCCTGCGGCCAGCTCACGTAGAGGTCTATCTCGCGGTGCTTCGGGGTGCGCTTCAGCATTCGCTGGCCCGAATACTCGAGGCGATGACGCTCCGCGGGGAACAGCGGGCTTCCGCAAGCACGGCAGGTTTCCTCGCGGTCGAGGGTACCGTCGATTCCGTGCGGCGTACCGCAGAAGAGACACGCATGTGCCGCGTAGCGGGCGGCGTCGGGATCGAGCACCGTCGTCGCGCTGTAGTCCTCGGGCGAGGCCGCGAGGTCGCGCGCGAGGTCGTAGGCCGCGCGCCGCTCGGGATCGGAGAGCACCTCGTAGGCTTCGGTGAGCAAAGCCGCTTGCGCCGGGTCCGCGCCGGATTGCGTTTGCGCGCTCGCGCGTTGGAGCAGCGTGCGGTAGCTCGTATGAATGATCGCGGCCGGTGCATCCGGGCTCACGAGCAGAATTCGATAATAGTCGCGGTCAGAACCCATCGTGCGCACCGTAAGCCGAGACCGTCAGCGTGGGAGTCGACACATCTTGAGATCGGCCATAACTCGAATTCCTTGAGCTATTATCGGCCGCAGCCATGAAGAAGCTCCGAATATTTCAGGTCGACGCGTTCACGGACCGTTTGTTCAGCGGCAATCCGGCGGCCGTCGTGCCGCTCGACGAGTGGCTCGACGACGCGACGATGCAGTCGATCGGGCTCGAGAACAATCTCGCGGAGACCGCGTTCTTCGTTCCCGAGAAGGTCGGGTTCAGGTTGCGGTGGTTCACGCCAACGGTCGAGGTGAAGCTCTGTGGTCACGCTACGCTCGCGAGCGCGTACGTCCTATTCAACATCCTCGAGCCCGGACGCCGCGAGGTGAGGTTCGAGACGCTGAGCGGCGTGCTCACGGTGGTCGCGGCCGGCGAGCGATTGGTGATGGATTTCCCGCGCTGGACGCTCGATGCGGTCGCCAACGTGCCGGCCGCACTCGTGAACGGGCTGCACGCGACGCCCGCTCAGGTGCTCTCGACCGACGACGGCGGCAATCTGCTCGCCGTGTTCGCGAGCGAGGAAGACGTCCGCGCGCTCGCGCCGGACTTCGCGACGCTTAAGGACCTGAACGCCGGCGTGATCGCGACGGCGCCCGGCGAGCACTCGGACTGCGTCGTGCGTTACTTCGCGCCTGCCTACGGCATCGACGAGGACCCTGGCACGGGCTCGATCCATTGCGCGCTCACGCCCTATTGGGCGGAACGGCTCAGCAAGAACACCATCCACTCGCGGCAGATCTCGAGGCGCGGGTCGGAGCTGCATTGCGAGCTCAAGGGCCATCGCGTCGAGATCGCGGGCAGCGCCGTCAAGTACCTCGACGGTTGGATCGAGGTATGAGCACGACCGTCGTCCGCGCCGCTTGCCCGCACGATTGCCCCGATACGTGCGCGATGCTCGTCACCGTGAAGCAGGAAGGAGGGCGCCGCGTCGCGACCAAGATCGCGGGCGATCCCGATCATCCGACGACGCATGGGGCGCTATGCACGAAGGTCGCGCGCTACCTCGAGCGGACCTACCACCGCGACCGGCTGTTGTTTCCGCTGAAACGCACCGGCGCGAAAGGCAAAGGCGAGTTCACGCGCGTCGGTTGGGACGAGGCCCTCGACGACATTGCGACGCGGCTTGCGGCGATCGCGGCCCGCGACCCCCAGCGCATCGTGCCGTATTCCTACGCCGGCACGATGGGGCTCGTGCAGGGCGAATCGATGGCCGCGCGGTTCTTTCACAAGCTCGGCGCGAGTCATCTGGATCGCACGATCTGTGCGAGCGCCGGCGGCGAGGCGATGACCTACACGATCGGCACTCGCACCGGGCCCGCGATGGAGGCATTCGCCGAGAGCAAGCTGATCGTCTTCTGGGGCACGAATGCGATCGCGTCGAATCTGCATCTGTGGAGCTTCGCGCAACAGGCCAAGCGCAACGGCGCAAAGCTGATCGCGATCGACCCGTACCGCTCGCTGACCGCGGAGAAGTGTCACGAGCACATCGCGCCGCTGCCGGGCACCGACGCGGCGCTCGCGCTCGGAGTGATGCACGTGCTGATCCGCGAGGGGTGGCTCGATCGCGACTACATCGAGCGCTATACGCTCGGCTTCGAGGCCCTCGCCGCGCGCGCCGACGCCTATCTCGCCCGAGCGCGTCGCGGCGCTCTGCGGCATCGCGGCGGAGCAGGTCGAACGGCTCGCGCACGACTACTGGCATCTCAAGCCGGCCGCGATCCGCGCGAACTACGGGTTGCAGCGGGCGCACGGCGGCGGCAACGCCGTCCGCGCGATCGCGTGCCTGCCCGCGTTGGCCGGTCATTGGCGCGAGGCTGCGGGCGGCGTGCTGCTTTCGACGAGCGCGATGTTCAACAAGGACCTCGCCGCGCTGCAGCGTCCCGATCTGCTCGCGGGGCCGGATGGCATTCTTAGACAGCCCCGTACGATCAACATGAGCACGATCGGGGACGATTTGCTGAGTGCGGAACCGCCGATCGAGGCGCTGATCGTCTACAACAGCAACCCGGTCGCCGTCGCGCCGGAGTCGCGGCGCGTCGCCCAGGGTTTCGCACGCGACGATCTGTTCACGGTCGTGCTGGAGCACTTTCAAACCGACACCGCCGACTATGCGGACTATGTGCTGCCCGCGACCACGCAGCTCGAGCATGTCGACGTGCACCTCTCATATGGGCACCTGTACACGCTCGCAAACAACGCGGCGATCGAGCCGCTCGGCGAAGCGCTGCCGAACACCGAGATCTTCCGGCGGCTGGCCGCCAAGATGGGCTTTGGCGAGCCGTGCTTTCGCGACAGCGACGAAGAGATAGCGGCGGCCGCGTTCAAGAAGACGGGCACGACGGCAAGCTTCGATTGGGAGCGGCTCAAGACGGCGGGCTGGCAGCGGCTCGACGTGCCGGCGCGCTACGCGCCGTTCGCCGCGGGCGGCTTTCCGACGCCGTCGGGCAAGTGCGAGTTCTACAGCGAGCGCCTCGAAAAGATCGGCGTGAACCCGGTGCCCGACTACGTTCCGCCGTATGAGCACACTGGCGACGGCTCCGAGCTCGCGGCTCGCTACCCACTGGCCATGATTTCGCCGCCCGCGCGCAATTTCTTGAACAGCACGTTCGTCAACGTCACGAGTCTGCGCGCGACCGAAGGCGAGCCGTCGCTCGAGATGCATCCCGCCGATGCCGCCGCACGCGGCATCGAGGACGGCGACCGAGTCCGCATGTTCAACGATCGCGGCAGCCTCGAGCTCGCCGTCCGCGTGACCGACAGGGCGCGAGCGGGCGTCGTGGTCGCGCTGTCGATCTGGTGGAAGAAGCTCGCGCACGACGGCAAGAACGCGAACGAGCTCACCCATCAGCGCTTGACCGATATCGGCCGGGCGCCATCGTTCTACGACTGCTTGGTCGAGGTGGAGAAGACCGGCGTGGCGGTTGCCCCCTCTGCGCGCCGAAGTACGGTCGACGCCGCCGCAGGCCGTCACGACGGTTGAGGTCGAGCTCACGGCTGCGTTGGCGCGGCGAGATTCGCCGTGCGCGATCGAGCGCGCCTTCAGCAATCTTCATTCTTTCTCGCCGATCGCCTACGCGATAATTTCGCCCGCTGCGATCGAAAAAAACGGAGAGCGTCGTTTGCCTCGTCCCCTGCGTTACATAGTGCCAACCGCGCTGCTCGCGGCGGCTTCCGACCCCGGTATGGCCCAGGTTTCTTCGGCCCAATCGGAGCGGCCGGTAGGACAAGCGATGGCGCTCGGCGTCGCGCCGACGATCGACGGCGACGTCGTAGGCGACGCGGCTTGGCAAGGCGTGCGGCGGATCGATCGCTTCTGGCAGATCCAGCCGGACGCGGGTCAGGCTGCGAGCCAGCGCACGGAGGTCGTGGTCGGATACACGGAAGGCGCGCTCTACATCGGCGTGATTGCGTACGACGACGAGCCGCTCGAGATCGTCTCCACCGACAGCCGCCGCGACTCGTCCCTCGACGACACGGACAGCTTCCGTGTGCTGATCGACGGCCTGCTCGACCGGCAGAACGGTTACGTGTTCGGCACCAATCCGGCCGGAATCGAGTTCGACGGGCAGGTGTCGCGTGAAGGCCAGAATCAGAACATCTCTGGCGGCGAAGGCGGCCTGAACTTGAACTGGGATACGCCGTGGACGGTGCGATCCGCGGTGTCGGACATCGGCTGGAGCGCGGAGATGGAGATCCCGTTCACGAGCTTGCGCTTCGGCGCCGGCGAGGTGCAGACCTGGGGTTTCAATTTCGAGCGCCGGATTCGGCGTAACAACGAGGTCGCGTACTGGGCGCCGCTGTCGCAGGAACGCAATTTGTACCAGGTATCCGAAGCGGGCTCGATCGAGAACATCCGTGTGCCGCGGCAGCGCAACTTGCAGCTCACGCCGTACGTGCTCGCGAAATCGCGGAGCGGCGGCACGCTCGCGGATTCGGAGTCCGAGGACGAGTTCGGCTTCGACATCAAGTACTCGATCACGCCGAGCTTGACGCTCGACGCCACCTACAACACGGATTTCGCTCAAGTCGAGGTGGACGAGCAGCAAGTAAACCTCGATCGGTTCAGCTTGTTCTTCCCCGAGAAGCGCGCGTTTTTCTTGGAGAACGCGGGTCAATTCACCGTTGGCAACAGCCAGGAGACGGAGCTGTTCTTCAGCCGTCGCATCGGTATCGCGAACGGCACGCCGGTGCCGATCGACGGCGGCGTTCGGCTCTCGGGCAAGATCGGCCAGCGCACCAACGTCGGCTTCCTACGCATGAGCTCCGAGGCAGTCGAGGGACTGTCGTCCGCGAACGATTACTCGGTCGCGCGCCTGAACCAGGAGTTGCCGAACCGTTCATCCGTCGGGGGGCTGTTCGTCGATCGCAGCGGCGACGGCTCGCTGCTCGGCAACGGACCGGATGACGAGAACCAAACCTACGCGATCGACGGCCGCTGGGGCATCCGCGACAACGGGCTGCTGCAGGCGTGGGTCGCGGAGACGAGCACGCCGGGGCTCGAAGGCCGCGACGACGCGTTCTCCGTCTCGGGCGACTACAACGACGCCGATTGGACGTTCGGCGCGGGTTATACGGAAGTCGGCGACAGCTTCAACCCCGAGGTGGGATTCCTTGCGCGCCGTGACTACAAGAAGTTCGAAGGCCGGATCTTCCGCCGCGTGCGACCCGCGAACCTCGACAAGTTCTTCGAGCTGCGCCCGCACGTCGTCTATCGCGGCTATTGGGACTTCGAAGGGTTCCAGGAGACGGGCTTCCTCCATATGGATACGCACTGGGAGCTCAAGAGCAGCCGCGAATTTCACACCGGCATCAACCTCACGCGCGAAGGTTTGAAAGAGCCGTTCGATATCGTTCCCGGCGTGACGATTCAGCCCGGCACCTACGACCACGAAGAGGCGCAGCTCGTCTACGTCGGCGACCTATCGGCGCCGCTGAACTTCGAGCTCCGCACGACCATCGGCGGCCGCTTCGGTGGCGACCGCTTGGTTGTCGAGCCGACGATCGCCTACCGGATCGGCGACAAGTTCAGCTCCGAGCTCGTCTACGTGCATAACGATTTCGACTTGCCCGTGCCGAACGGCGACTTCACGGCCGATCTGTGGCGTCTGCGCGTGTCGTACTCGTTCTCGCCGCGGATGCTGCTGCAGCTGCTCACGCAGTACAACGAGCAAGCCGATCAGCTGTCCTCGAACTTGCGCTTCTCGTGGCTGCAGTCCGCGAACACGGGGTTGTACTTCGTCTACAACGAGGTCGACGAGCGCGGCTTCGGTGCACCGCCGCGCGGGCGCGAGGTCGTGATCAAGTACAGCCGGATCTTCGACTTACTGCGCTAGATTGCGTCGACCTTCGCCGCGTGACGCTCAGGGTTGCTTCGGTGCGGCGGGATTCGACGTGCCGGCGAACAGAGTGCGGCCATCCTCGAACGTCACCGTCGCGATGTTCGCCGTGGAGCTGCTGTTGCGCGCCTGCCAGCCTTCGACGACGAGCAGCGTGCCGGCGGGCAAGTCTTCCTTGCGCCAGCCGCGCCGAATCAACGCGTTCGCGCCGGACATCTCGAGCGCCCAGTTCTCCACCTTGCCGTCGTTGCCGGCGACGTCGATGTAGATCCAAGCGTGCGGGTTGGAAAACTTGACGTCTGTGACCTTGCCGGTGAGCTTCACGGGCTTGTCCGGGTCGAATTCGGCCGAGAACGAATGATGCGCGCCGGCCGCGCCGATGAGCGTGACGAGAGCGAGAGTGGTGGCGAGTCGTGCGGCGATCATTTTCACTGTTTCCCCTGTTGCCGAGCGCGAAATTCGTCCCTGACGTCCTTCAAGTGCTGTAGATCGCCGTTGTCCTCGTGGCACGCGACCTCGAGCAGCTCGTCGGGCTCTTTGTTGAGCGGCACTTCGATCGTCCACGGCCGAGTGTAGGCGATCGGATCCGAAACGGTCGCGCGATAGATCACGCGAGTCGCGCTCACCGGCGTGTAGCGCTCGACGACGGTCGCCGCGTGGCTCAGCACGTCGCCGACTTCGTTGAGCCAGGTCTTGCCGTTCAGATTGCGCGTCTCGACGACGAGCGTGTCGCCTTCCCAGCGACCACGCGAGTCGCCTTGCCAGAGACGCAGGTGGTCGGGCAGGGAGGCGCGGCCGTCGAGTGGGATTTGCCGCCACGACATCCGTTCGAACAGCATCACGACGTAGCCCGGCGGCTGCAGTATCTGCACGGGCGCAGGCACGTATTGTGAGCGCGGTATGCCCGCGACGAAGCAGTGCGCGGTCGGATCGTCGTAGCCGCGATGCGGCAGTGCGCGATTCTCGCGCTCGGAGCGCGCCCACGCCTGATACGGCAGCGAGCCGTCGGTCGGGTCCACGATGATGCCGCGGCTCTCGGGCGTGAGGAAATCCTTGGCGCTAGTCTCGAGGCCGTAGTTGGCGCCGCCGGCGTCGGGCTGGTACCAGCCCGTGAGGTCCGGCTTGCCGTCTCTTTGGCGCGGTACGTCGCGCGGCACGGTGAGCGCGGACAGCTGCGCGCCGGCGCGCGCATCGAACGGCGCATTGCCCGCAGGCGGCGCGGCCGGGTACCACGTGCGCGGGTCGGGCTCGAACGCGCCGTTCGCTTCTTCCGCTTCCGCCTGGCATTGGTACTCGAAGATGCGCGTCGCGTCCGTCTGCCGATGCAGCTGCATCGCGATCTTCCACGGACGCGTGAATACGTCCGCGTCCTCGAACGTTGCTTCATAGTCGATCGTGTTCGCGTCGCGCAGCGCGTAACGTTCGGTGACTTTGAGCGCACTGCTGTGGAAGTTGCCGGCCGCGTCGAGCCAGGTACGGTCGTTGTGATCCGTGACCTCGACAACGAGCACGTCGCCTTCCCAGCGCCCGCGCGAGTTGCCCATCCACGACTCGATGCCTTCGTGCTTGGTCGGCTTGCCGTTCACGTAGATGAGGCGATAGACCTGCGACCACTCGAACGTGATCGCCACGTGCTCCGGCGTTTGGAAGATCTGGAACGGATACTCCATGTACATGATCCGCGGCACGCCCGGCAGGAAGCACTTCGCGAGCGGGTCGGCCGTCGCGCGGTTCGCGTAGTTCGAGCGCTTCTGCGCCAGAGCCGCGGGCTTGTACGGGATCTCGTCGCTGCCGACGACGACGCTCTCGCCCGCGGGCAAGCCGTCGCGCGCGACGTGCTGCTGCAGGTCGACAGCCGCGCGGTTGTGCGCCTGCCAGATGCCATGCAGGTCGGGTTTGCCGTCGGCCGTGCGCGGCAAGGGCTGCGACGACGCGGTTGAGGCGATGAACGCGGCGGCGGCCGCGACGATGGGCAAAGCGCGAGCGAGCATGAGCACCCTTGTCTTAAAGTTCGTGTTTCCATATACCGAACGGCCGGCTCCGAAGTCCACGCGCCGCTGTTTTCTTAAGGTTTCTTTTGGAACGCGCGCGATAGACTACGCCGCTTCTCACCCAGGGAGTGACGGGTGACGCCCTCTTCGACAACACTTTCGCGGCTCGCGCCCGCCGCGGGCATTCGTTTGCCCGCCGTGCTCGCGGCCGTTTGCATCGCGTGCGGCGCCGCGGCGCAGGACGCGGCCGACGACAAGATCGTCCGTATCGTGCGCACCGCGACGCCCCCCGTGATCGACGGCAAAGTCGACGACGCAGTGTGGGCGACGGCGCAGCTCATCGACGACTTTCATCAGGTGCGCCCGAGCGACGGCGGCGTGCCGTCCGAGCGCACGGAAATCCGCGTGCTGTTCGACGACAACTACCTCTACATCGGCGCACATCTCTACGACAGCGAGCCCGACAAGATCACGCGCAACGTCATGCGCCACGGCAACTCGCTCGGCCAGGACGACCGTCTCGCCGTCATCATCGATCCGTTCAACACCGGCCGCAACGGCTACCGCTTCGAGACGAACGCGAACGGCGTGCGGCACGACATGCTCTACAAGAACATCAACGAGCTCAACCGCGACTGGACCGTGATCTGGGAGACGCAGTCGTACGTCGACGAGACGGGCTGGTCGTTCGAGATGGCGATCCCGTTCAAGACGCTGCCGTTCAACGCGAACATCGACACCTGGGGCATGAACTTCGCACGCGGCATCCGGCGCAAAGGCGAGGAAGTGGTCTGGGTCTCGCGCAACCGTACCTACAATCCGAACATCGTGGGGCGCGTGCAGGGCTTCGGCGGGATGGACCAGGGCCGCGGGCTCGACGTCGTGCCGTCGATGTCGGCGAATCAGCGCCGCACGTTCGTGACGGGCACTGCGGGAGACACGAGCGACACGGAATACGATCCGTCGCTCGACGTGTTCTACCGAGTCACGCCGTCGTTGAATGCGTCGCTCACGATCAACACGGACTTCTCCGCAACGGAGATCGACGACCGGCAGGTGAACCTCACGCGCTTCAGCCTGTTCTTCCCCGAGAAGCGCGACTTCTTCTTGAACGATTCCGATCTGTTCGAGTTCGGGCGCATCGGCCGGAGCTCCAACGTCGCGGCGAGCCTTGCGAGCTTACAGAGCGGGCGGCCGTTCTTCTCTCGGCGGCTCGGGCTGAGTGCAGCCGGGTTGCCCGTGGACCTCGAGTACGGCGGCAAGCTCAGCGGCCGCGTCGGCCGCTACAGCATCGGCACGTTGGCCGTGCATCAAGGCGAGTTCGGCGGCGTCGACGACGCCACGCTCTCGGTCGCCCGCGTCGCGGCAGATGTGCTCGGCGAGTCGACGCTGGGCGCGATCTTCACGGACGGCGACTCGCGCTCGAACGTCGACAACTCGCTCGCGGGCGTCGACTTCCAGTATCTCAACACCCGGCTGCCGGGCGGACGCTCGCTCGAGGGCGGCGCTTGGTTCCAGCAGACCGATACGCCTGGCCTGATCGGCGACGACACCGCGTTTGGGCTCGGGATCGAAATGCCGAACTCCGCAGGATGGCGCGGGGCGTTCGCCGTGAAGGAGCTCGGCGAGAATTTCAATCCCGCGCTCGGCTTCGTGAGCCGCACCGGCGTGCGGGACTACACGTCTCAGGTGGGGTTCAAGCACTTTCGCAACGGACGATTGCTGCAGTCGTGGTTCTCCGGGGTCGACGCGCAGCGGGTGAATTTCGTCGACGGCGGTCTCGAGACTCAGGTGCTCTACGGCAAGCTGATCGAGCTCGAGAGCCGTACTCTCGACGTGTTTCGCACGGTGTACCAGGCGACCGACGAGGTGATCACGGAGCCGTTCATCATTTACTCCGATCCCACGCGCCAAGTGATCGTGCAGCCCGGCCGTTACTCGTTCGACGAGGCGGGATTCGACCTCGTGTCGGCGCCGCAGCGCTCGCTCGCGGCGAGCCTCGTGTACCGCGCGGGCGACTTCTACGACGGCACGATCACGAGCGCGCACGGCGACATCACGTGGAAGCCGTCGCCGCGTTTCAACATGACCTATCGCTACGACTGGAACGGGGTCGATCTGCCGCAGGGCGCGTTCACGACGCGTTTGTTCCAGGTGATCACCGAGGTCGCAATCAGGCTGAACCTGACGTGGGTCAATCTGATTCAATACGACAACGCGTCCGAGGTGCTCGGCGTGAACAGCCGGCTGCAGTGGATACCGAAAGCGGGGCAGGAGGGGTTCATCGTGCTCAATCACAACATGCAAGACTTCGACAAGGACAACGCGTTCCACTCCGCGCTGTCGGATCTCAGCGTGAAGTTCAGCTATACGTTCCGCTTCTGAGATGACGCGGCCAGCCGAGGGCGTGACGTCCGTTCGCGCCGTGCCCCCGCTGGCGAGGACGCTCGCGCTCACTGCGCTCACGATGATCGCGTTCGCAGCGAACTCGCTCCTGACGCGCGCCGCGCTCGGCGCGCATGCGATCGACGCCGCGAGCTTCACGACCCTCAGGCTCGCCGCCGGTGCCGCGATGCTGTGGCTCGTCGTTCGGCTCACACAGCCCGTTGCCGCGCCGGCGCGCGCGGATCCACTCGCCGTCGCCGCGTTGTTCGTCTACGCGATCACGTTCTCGTTCGCCTACCTGTCTCTCACCGCGGGAACCGGTGCTTTGATTCTGTTCGGCGCGGTGCAGATCACGATGCTCGCCGTGGCGTTCCGCACCGGCGAGCGTTTCACGCCGCTCTCGTGGCTCGGTATCGCCGCCGCGGTCGCGGGCGTCGTGTGGCTCGTGTCGCCCGGCGTGACCGCGCCGGCGCCGCTCGGCGCCGCGCTCATGGGGGTAGCCGGAGCGGCCTGGGGCGTCTATTCGCTGCGGGGCCGCGGCGCCGCCGAGCCGCTCCGTGCGACGGCGCGCAACTTCGCGAACGCGCTGCCGTTCGCGGTGGTCGTGAGCGTGCTGCTCGCGCCGGGCATCCGCGGCTCGTGGCTCGGAGTCGCGCTCTCGCTCGTCTGCGGCGCCGTGACGTCGGGCATCGGCTACGTCATTTGGTACGAGGCGCTGAAGGGTCTCGACGCTTCGCGCGCGGCGATCGTTCAGCTATCGGTGCCGGCTCTCGCGGCGCTCGGCGGGGTGCTGTTCCTCTCCGAGCAGATCACGTGGCGTCTGGTCCTTTGCTCCGTTGTGATCCTCGGCGGTATCGCGCTCGTGCTCGCCCAGCGGCGCGGATAGAATCGATCGTGATGAAGAATCAGCCGTTTTCGCGCCGACTGGGTTTCGCGTTGTCGGGACTCGCCGCAACGCTGCGATCCGAGAGCAGCTTCAAGTTCCACGTCGTCGCGGCCGTCGCGGTTTTCGCCGCGCTCGCGTGGTTGCGGCCCGCGCCGTTGTGGTGGGCGATCATCGCGCTGACCGTCGTGCTCGTGCTCGCCGCCGAGCTCGTGAACACCGCGATCGAATGTCTCGCGGACCATCTGCATCCCGAGCAACATCCGCGCATCAAAATCGTCAAGGACTGTGCCGCCGCGGCCGTGCTCGTCGTGAGCCTAGGGGCGATGGCGGTCGCGGTCGCGTTTTTATACGACCTCGTCGCCTGACCGCGGATCAACGGCGCAGCGCGACCGTGTAGGTCAAGGCGACGCCATCGCCCGACGGCACCAAGCCGAGCTGCGCTCGCCGATCGGTCCCGTCGCGCCGCTTCATGACGAAACGGGCGGTCGCGATCCCCAGTCCCGCTCCGGCCACCGTGTCCGACAGCCAATGCGCGTCGTGATCCATGCGGGCGTACGCCGTGCCTACCGCGATGCCGTAGCCGAGCACGCGCCGCAGCAAGCGATAGCGGTCGTTGCCGGATTCCGCGAGCACCGTGCCGATCGCAAACGCGGCCGTCGTGTGCAGCGACGGAAACGAATCGCCGCCGTCGCCCCAGGCGCCCGGATCCGCCGTGACGTACGGACGTTCGCGGCCCGCGGCTTGCTTGAGAATGTACCCGGCCGCCGTGCTGAACGCGGCCGCTTCCAGCATCGACCCGGCCTCGCGGCGTCCGCCGTCTTCGTCGAGGAGCGCCGCCGTTACCCACGTGGCGCCGACTACGAGCGCCGCGGGAAGCGCGTCGCCCGTGTCGTGCGTGTCCGGGGACTCGCCGGGTGCATATACCGGCGTATCGAAATGGTCGCGCACCTCATCGTCGTACTGGTACGCGACCGCAACGGCGCCAAGTACCGCGCCGAACCGCACCCATTGCTTGCGGCCAGCGTGCAGCGGGGCCGTGACGTACGCTTTGATGTCCATCGCGACGGTCGTCGAGCCGTCTTCCGGCGCAGCCGGTCCCGCGTTCGGGCTCTGCGCTGCCGCGGCGGAGCAGCGGAGCAGCGCCGCGACGATGACCGCGGCGGCGACTCCCGGGTGCAGTGTCGGCGCGCGGGCTCCTCGGGGCGCGGCGTATACTGCGCCGCTATCGTGCCCGTCGACGCGCGGGCAGCGGTGGTTGCTCCAACGGATGAACGTACGCAAAGTAATCCTCGCAGTCGCAACGGGCGCGTGCTGCATATCTTCAGTTCTGCCGGCGACTCTGAGGCAGGTCGACGTTTCCCGTGAACGCGACCGCTATCACGTGTTCGCCGACACGCATCTCGACGCGACTCCGGCGGCCATCTACAACGTCCTGATGGACTTCGACGGCGATCGCTACTCGCAGATCTCGGAGATCTACAAGGAGAGCGGCTACTTGCCGCCGGACGGCGACGGCACGCCGCTCGTCTATACGCGCGTAGAGGGCTGCCTCCTGCTCTTCTGCCGCAGCATGCGCAGAGTCGAGCGGCTCGAAGTCGTGACGCCACATTTCATTCGATCGTTGGCCGTTCCCGAGCGTAGCGATTTCAAATACTCGATGTCCGAGTGGTCGATCGAGCCCGAGGACGGCGGAACGAGAGTAACCTATCGGATGGACATGGAGCCCGATTTTTGGCTCCCGCCGTTCGTCGGTCCGTGGTTCCTCAAGAGAACGCTGCTGCAGGGCGCCCCGGCTGCGATCGACCAAATCGAGCATCTCGCTCAACAGCTGACCGTCGATCAGGCCGCGCGAGTCGACACGCTCTAGGCCGAAGCACTTCGAGAACAGCGTTTGACGGCTGTCGCGTCACGAATCGGTCGAAGACACTTCGAGCGCGCTCGGGCGCCATCCGGCCGATCTTTTTCTGGCGCGACGGCTGCGTTCGCTGTATATGATCGCGAGGAGCATCAACTCCGGCGCCGCGAATGAATCCACCTCCAGTCGCTGCACTCCGCATGCTCATCGTTGCAGCTGCGCTCGCGGGTGCCGCCTGTGAGCACGTCGAGCGCGCCCCGATCGACGCGGCCGCCAACGGGCAACGGATAGCCGCTCGCTCGCTCGCCGCTCCCGCTGTGCACGATCTGCTCGCGCGGCATCAGTTGGCCGTTGCGGCGGAAGACTCGTGGTCGCTCGATCAGCTCACGCTGGCGGCGTGGACGTTGCGCACGGATCTCGCGGTCGCGCGCTCCGAAGTCGAAGCGGCACGCGCCGCGACGGCCGTCGACGGCCAAAAGCGCAACCCCACCGTATCGAGCACCAACGAGAAGGTCGTCGATGAGGACGCGGCTGACCCGTGGGTCGTCGGCGCCGCGCTCGCGTTCACGCTCGAAACCGGCAACAAGCGCGAGATTCGCCGCGATCGAGCGCTCGCCCGAGAACGCGTGCTCGAATGGCAATTCGGCGAGGCGTTGTGGGCCGCGCGCGCCGAGGTGCGCGCCGCGCTGCTCGAGCTCGCGCTCGCGCAAGAGCGGCTCGCGCTCGACGACGAGGAGGCCGGTTTCGCGCGCGCGTTTCTCGCGTGGGTCGATGCGCGGCTCGAGCGCGGCGCCGCGACGACGTCCGAGCGGCTCGCGGCCGTGCGGGCGGTGAACGAGAACGCGAGCCGCCGCGGGCTCGACGCGGCGGCGCTCACCGCGGCGTCGGCCACGCTCGCCGCGACCATCGGTGTTGCGCCGCAGGAGGTCGTGAACCTGCGGCCGATTCTGCCGCCGCTCGCTGCGTTGCCCGCGATCGGCGCCGCGGACGTCAGTGCGGCACGTGACCTCGCGCTCGTGAATCGTCTCGACGTGCGCCGGGCGCTCGCCGAGTACGAAATCGCCGAAGAGGATTTGCGCGCGGCCGTCGCGTCGCAATACCCGGATATCACGCTTGCGCCGGGTTATACGGTGGACCAGAGCGACCACAAGATAACGCTCGGCCTCGATCTCCCGGTGCCGCTGTTTCACAACGCGGACGCCGCGATACGCGAGGCGATCGCGGCACGCGCCGTCGCCGCCGCGAAGTTCGACGACGTGCAGGCCACCGTGCTCGCGGGAATCGGCGTCGGCTTCGCGCGCTACGAGTCGCTGCGCGAGGCGCTCGCCGGGGCGGAACAAGCGGAGCGCGACGCGGCCGGCGCGGCCGGCGCGCTCGAACGGCGGCTCGCCGCCGGCGCTGCGAACCGCGGCGAGCTGCTCGCGGGGCAGATCACGCTCGCACGCCTGCGCCAAACGACGCTCGACGCTCGCCGCGCGTTGCTGGACGCCCTAACGGCGCTCGAGAACAGCACGCAACGCCCGCTCTATCCCCCTTCGTCCATCGAGGCCGCGGGCTCGATCCGCGAGCTGCTCGTCGAGGCGCCGCAATGACCGCCCGCAACTCCGCGCTGACGCCGTGTGCGGGAATCCTCCTAGTCCTGGGCTCGCTTTGCGGCTGCGGCCGGGACGCGGCCGAGGCGGACGCGTCCACTGCCGCGGAGCCCGAGCAGCCCGCCCTCGGCGTCGCATTGGACGACGAGGAGCAGGGAGAAGCTCGGCGTCGAGCTCGGCACGATCGCGAGCGCGTCGTTCCAACCGACGATCGAAGGACCCGCGCGCGTCCTCGACGCGCAAGCGGTGATCGGACCGCTGGCCGATCTTGCCGATGCGGAGACGAATGCGCGCACGAGCGGCGCGGCGCTCGAGCGCTCCCGCGCTCTATTCAAGAACGACACCGCGGTTTCCGCGGAAGCGCTGGAAGCCGCGGAGCGCCAGGCCGCGGCGGACGAGGCGCAGCTGCGCGTCGCGCGCGCGCGTGTGAGCTTGGGCCTCGGTGCGCAGGCGCCTTGGCTCGACGCGCGCCGGCGCGACCCCTTGCTCGAGGACCTCGCGGCAGGCTCGGCTCTGCTCGTCACGGCGAGCTTCCCGTCGGGGTTCGGCGAAGCTGCGCCGGCATCGCTCGCGCTGCGCCGCGTCGGCGCGTCCGGATCGCAAACCTGGAATGCTTCCGACCTCTGGCCCGGCCCGGCGGATCCCGCGGTGCCCGGTCCGACGGTGCTTGCGTTGCTCGCGGTGCCGGACGGTTTGAATGCGGGCGAGAGATTGACCGCGAGCCTCGCGAGCGGTGCCGCGCTGCCGGGGACGGTCGTGCCGCTCTCCGCGGTCGTGCTCGCGGGCGGCGAGGCCTGGTGTTACGTGGCCACGCGCGACGAGGTGCTCGAGCGCCGGCGCGTCGAGCTCGGCCGTCCTCTGCCGAGCGGGTACTTCCAGAGCGACGGGTTCGAGGCGGGCGAGCCGGTCGTCGTCGCCGGCGCCGGTCTATTGCTCGCGCGCGAAATCGGCGGCGGCGCCGAGGAAGAATAGACGCCGATGCGTTGGCTGATCGCGTTGAGCGTGCGGCGCCGCGCCGTCGTCACGATCCTGGCCCTCGCGTTTCTCGTGCTCGGATCTTGGGCTGCGCTCAAGACGCCGGTCGACGTGTTCCCCGAGTTCGTGCCGGCGCAGGTTTCGATCCAGACCGAAGCGCCGGGACTCACGCCTGATCAAGTCGAGACGCTGATCACGCGGCCGATCGAGGCCGCGGTCAACGGCGCGCCGGCGCTCGCGGCGCTGCGCTCGGAGTCGATACCGGGCCTCTCGGTCGTGTCGCTCGACTTCGGGGCGGGCGTGGACGCGCAGCGTGCGCATCAGGACGTGGCGGAGCGCCTCGCGCGCGTCGCGGCGTCGTTGCCGGCCGGCACCGGCGCGCCGAAGCTCTCCCCGCTCACTTCGAGCACGATGGACGTGCTCAAGATCGGGCTCGTCTCCGATCGTCTCGATCGATTCGCTCTGCGTGACCTCGCCGATTGGAATCTGAAGCCGCTGCTGCTCGCGGTGCCCGGCGTCGCGCGCGTCAACGTGTTCGGCGGCGACGTGCGGCAGATTCAGATCGCGCCCGACATCGGTAAGCTCGAGGCCTACGGGCTCGGGCTCGGCGATCTCGCCGAGGCCGCGCGCGCCGCGCTCGCGCTGCGCGGCACGGGCTTCATCGACCTCGCGGCGCAGCGCGTGCTGATCGACTCGCCCCTGCCCGCGCCGGACGTGGAGGTGCTCGCGCGTGCCGTCCTCACCGTGCGGAACGGCGTGCCGCTCACGATCGGCGACTTCGCGAGCGTCACGATCGCGGCCGCGCTGCGCGCCGGCGACACGCTCGTGCAGGGCCGCGACGGGGTGTTGCTCACGATCTCGAGCCAGTTCGGCGCGAATACGATGGACGTGACGCGGGCGCTCGAAAGCGCGCTCGCGGACATCGTCCCGCAACTCACGGCCGACGGCATCACGGTGTATCCCGCGCTGCACCGGCCGGCGAACTTCATCGAGCGCGCGCTCGGCAACCTGCGCGACGGTCTGGCCGTCGCGGCCGTGCTCGTCCTGGTCGTGCTGTTCGCGTTCTTGCGCGATGCGCGCGCGGCGCTGATCTCGTTCATGACGATCCCGTTGTCGCTCGTCGCGGCGACGCTCGTGCTGCACTGGTTCGGGCTCACGCTCAACGCGATGACGCTCGGCGGCTTCGCCGTGGCGGTCGGCGTGCTCGTCGACGACGCGATCATCGACATCGAGAACATCATTCGCCGTTTGCGCGAGAATGCGGCACTCGCGCGCCCGCACCCGCGCCTCGACGTCGTGCGCGACGCGTCGCTCGAGATCCGCTCGCCCGTGGTATTCGCGACGCTCGCGGTCGTCGCGCTGTTCGTGCCGGTCTATTTCATCTCCGGAGTGCAAGGCCAGTTCATCGGGCCGCTCGCGCTTGCGTTCGTCGCGGCCGTCGTCGCGTCGCTCGTCGTCGCGTTGATCGTGACGCCCGCGCTTTGCGCGCTGCTGCTCGCGAACGACAGCGTCCGCGCGGAAGCGCGGTGGATCGGCGCGCTCAAGCGAGCACAAGCCCGTGCGGCGGTGTGGGTCAGCGAGCGTCTCGACCGCCGTCGGGGCGGTGCTGCTCGCGGCCTTCGCCGCAACGCTGCTGTGGCTGCCGTCGCTCGGCGGAGAGTTCATGCCCGCGTTCGAGGAAGGGCACTTCGTCGTGCAGGCGAGCAGTGCGCTGCCCGGCACGTCGTTCGAGGAGATGCTCGGCGTCGGCCGACGGATCAGCGCCGAGCTGCTCGCTCTGCCGTACATCGCGACGGTGGAGCAGCAAATCGGCCGCGCCGAGCTCGGCGAGGACACTTGGGGCCCGAACCGCAGTGAATTTCACGTCGAGCTCGTGGCCGAGCCCGGCATCGCTCAGAGCGACGCGCAAGCCGCGATTCGCGAGATCGTCGAGAGCTACCCGGGCCTGCGGACCGAGGTCGTGACTTTCCTCGGCGACCGCTTCAGCGAGAGCCTGACCGGCGAAACGGCGGCCGTCGTGATCAGCGTGTTCGGCGACGACTTCGACGCGCTCGATGCGACGGGCGCGCGCATCGCCGCCGCCGTCGGCGGCGTCGACGGAGTCGTGGACTTGCAGTACGAGCGTCAGAGCGCGACGCCCGCGATCCTCGTGCGGCCGCGCGTCGAAGCGCTCGCGCAGTATGGAGTGACGCGCCGCGATGCTCTCGACGTCTTGCAGGCCGCGTTCGCAGGGCTCGCCGTCGGCCAGACATTCGCGGCGGGTCGCACGATCGACGTGGTCGTCATTCTTGCGGAGGACCTGCGCAATCGCGCCGAGACGATCGGCAACCTCGTCGTGCAGACGCCGCTCGGACCGGTGCGCATGGCGCAGCTCGCGGACATCGCTCCCGCCGTCGGCCGCTCGCAGGTTCGCCACTTGAACGGCCAGCGCCGCGTGGCCGTCACGTTCAACGTCGAGGGCCGCGATCTACAGGGCGTCGTCGCGGATGCGCGCGGCCGCATCGCGGCGCTCGGGAACCTGCCGGCCGGTGTGTTCGTGAGCTTCGCGGGGGAGGCGGAGGCGGAGCAGCAGGCGCGCTACGAGCTCGTGCTGTACTCCGTGTTCGCGCTGGTCGCGGTCGTGCTGATCCTGTTCGTGTGCTTCCGCAGGCGCGCGTACCCGTGGTTCGTCGTCGCGAATCTGCCGTTCAGCTTGATCGGCAGCATCGTCGCCGTGGGCATCACGGGTATCGGGCTGTCGCTCGGCACGCTCGTCGGCCTCGTCACCGTATTCGGCGTGAGCTCGCGCAACTCGATCCTGCTGCTCGCGCACTACGAGCACCTCGTCGACGTCGAGACTCAGCCGTGGAATCGCGCCACCGCGCTGCGCGGCGCGGCGGAGCGGCTCGTGCCTATTCTCATGACGGCGCTGGTGACCGCGCTCGGCCTGGCGCCGCTCGCTTTCGGACTCGGCAAGGCCGGCTACGAGATCGAGGCGCCGATGGCGATCACGGTGCTCGGCGGGCTCGCGACGTCGACGGTGCTGAACCTGCTCGTGCTGATGGCGCTCGCGGAACGCGCGGACCGCGGCGGTAGTAGGATTGCCGGTGCATGGACGCGTAGAACGGAGGTCTAAATGAACTGCTCGAAGTCGTTTGCGTTGTGTGTGCTGCTGTTCGCCGGAGCGGAGGCCGCATATGCGCAAGCGCAGCGCGCGCCCGCGGCGCCGGCGTCGCAGTATTCGGGCTCCGCCGCGTGCCGCTCGTGTCACACGGCCGAATACGACCGCTGGAAGAAGACGCCGATGGCGAACATCCTCGTCGACGTGAAGGCGCATCCGGAAGCGATCGTCGGCGACTTCTCGAAGCCGAATGAGCTCGTCACGTTCAAGAAGAGCGACATCGCGTTCACTTACGGCAGCATCTGGAAGCAGCGCTACTTCACCAAGGTCGGCGACGACTACTTCGTATTCCCGGCCCAATGGGACGTGCAGAACAAGGTCTGGCGCCGCTACTACGTTGCGGCCGGCACCGACTGGTGGGTCGAGCACTATCCGGCGGAGCAGATGCAGCGGCCGACCGGGCCGCTGTGCGACGGCTGCCATTCGACCAACTACGACGTCGCGACCAAGCAGGTCACGGAGTGGAACGTGGGCTGCGAGCAGTGCCACGGCCCCGGCGCCGCGCACGTGCGCGAGCCGCACGCGTCGAACATCGTGAATTCCGCGCGGCTCGACTTCGTGCGCGCCAACGACGTCTGCATCCAGTGTCATTCGCAAGGGCGGCCGAAGGAAACGCCGCTGAACGGCGTCTATTACGACTGGCCGGTGGGCTACCGCGCGGGCGACAAGCTCAGCGACTTCTGGGAGCTCGAGGAGCACAAGCTCGGCGAGACGACGTTCACGCATTGGCCCGACGGCTCGGCTCACAAGAATCGCATGCAGGGCAACGACTTCGTGCAGAGCCAGATGTACACGCACGGCGTGACGTGCTCCGGGTGCCACGACGTGCACGGCACGCAGCACGGCGCGGAGCTCGTGAAGCCCAAGGGCGACGTTTGCCTCACGTGCCACGGCCCGCAGTCGCCGAACGGCCCGCGCGGCACGGCCTTGCAGCACAGCCAGCACAGCGCCGAGAAGGCGACCTGCGTCGACTGTCACATGCCGAAGATCGCGACGGAGATCGCCAATGTGAACGTCCGCAGCCACACGTTCCGCTTCATCTCGCCCGCGGACAGTGAGAAGTACGGCGTTCCGAATCCGTGCACGAGCTGTCACAAGGACAAGGACAACGCGTGGGCGACCGCGGATCTCGCGAAGTGGCCGAACGTGTCGGCTTGGCGCGTCGCGGAGTAGGGTAGCCGCGAGATCAGGTCCGCGGCGGTATCCGCGCCCGCAACCTCAATTACCGGGCAGCGTCCTCGCGCTCGGCGGCGCGGGAGGCACTGAGCACGTTGAAGATCGCGTGGTTCCCCTCGTGGCACTCGTAGACCTCGACCGCTTCTTCGTCGTTCTGCGTGAGCGGCATCGAGAACGTCCACGGCTTGGCCCACGTGGAGGAGTCGTCGACGGTCACCGACCACTCGATGGTGGTCGGCGAGGTCCGGGTGAAACGCTCGACGAGCCGCAGCGTCTCCGCATTGGCGCCGCGAAACGCGCTGCGCTGCAGAAAGTTCGTCGTTTCGACGACGAGCGTCTCGCCGTCCCAGCGGCCGCTCGCATCGCCCATGTCGGATCGGAGCGAAGTCGCGCGATGCGGACGGCCGTCGACCGGGATCACGCGTGTGTCGTGCACCATCTCGTAGCGGATCGCGACGTACCCAGGCGACTGCACGATCTGATAAGAGTTGCCATAGCCGCCCGGCAGCATCGAGCCCGGAAGACCGCGCGTGATGCAGCGCTCCCACAGCGTGAAGTCCTCGGGGCCGTTGAACGGACCCGGACCAAAGCTCCCTCGCTGCGTGCCGGCTGCCTCCACGCGGGTGCGCGCCGCCGGTAGGATCGGCGGAATTCGGCCGTCGGGAGGGTCGATCACGAGCCAGGGGCGCGAGCCCCTCGTGACCTCGTAGATGTCCCTGAACTCCGCCGAGTTGCCGATTCGTCCCTCCGGATCGCCGCCGAAGAACGGAGCGCGGTCGAGCGCCTCCTTCTGACGATCCGCCGTGACCTCGGCCAACTCGTTCGCCGTGATCTCCTCGATACGGCGCCCCTCGAAAGCAGCCGGCCGCTCGAACGGCGTACCGTACTCGTACTTGTTGGTGTAGTAGCCCTGCAGGTCCGGATCACCCCAAGACGTGCGGAATGGAGCCGGTGAGGACGTGCCCTGCGCGTGGACGCTCGCGGACAAGGCGGCGCAGACCGCTAATGTCATTCCAGTGTCCCGCCACCGACGCTTCATCGAGATTCACCCGCTGACAAAGGCGCCTCGTTTCGGTTGGATCGTAGCACGCGCCCTCACCGCTCGATCGGACCTATACCCGGCGGTCTATTGCAGTGCGGGACGGACGAGCGCGCAATGATCGTCGCGCGCGCTCGAACGCCCGTTCCGGCGCGAAGCGGGGGGGGTTCCATCATCCAACCGTCGGCAACGATGCCTGGACGCGTCTAGTCGACGACCTCAGCAGATTCGCGCAGCAACGCTGCGCATTCGATCCGTCCTCGATCAACAACCGATAAACAAGGACAAAGGCTATGAGAACGTCAACGTTGAGAGCTATTTGGACCGTGGCTGCGCTGCTGCTGATGACGCCGCTCGGCGTGAGCCTCGCGCAGAACGCTCCGGCCAACACGCGGACGCTGGTCCAGGCGATTCAACTGAAGCCCGGCCGAGCGGCGGAGTGGCGTGCTCTGCAGCAGAACGAAGTCATGCCGGCGCTCAAGAAGGGCGGCGTCATGTCGCGCGTTACGCTCGAGACATTGTTCGGCGACACCAACGAGTATGTGACGCTGCGGACGCTGGACAATTTCGCGGAGTTCGACGGCGACGGTTTGCTGCAGCGTGTGCTCGGCGCCAAGGCCGGGGACGCCTTGGCGGCGAAGCTCGCGGACTGCACGGCATCGACGCAGCGCTACATCATCACTCAGCAGGGTGCCTTGGCCGTCACGACGAATGCCGGGCCGATCTACGTGACCACGAGGTATCGCCTTGCGGGGGGGCCGGGTGGCGGCCCGGCGTTCGCCGACTTCCTCACTGCGGACATGCTGCCGATGATTCAGAAGGCGAAGATGGCCGGCAGGATCGCGGGTTGGGGCGTTTCGATCACCAACCAAGGCGCCGAGGAGCAAGGGCTGCGGATTCTCACCACGTACTACCCGAATCTAGCCGCGCTAGATGCGGTGACCGCCGCCGGGGGCGTGGCGCAAGCGACGTTGGGTGAAGCCGGCGCGCAGGCGTTGGCTATCAAGCAGGCGCGTTTGGTGACGGTGGTCCGGACGACCATCCGGCGGCGCGTCGCCAATCTCAGTTACTAACTGATCGGCTGCGTCCGGACGACGAGCGGGGGCGACGGAGCGGAAGGTCCGTCGCCCTTTTCGTCGTGGCGATGACGCGTTCCTTGCTGAGATTCCGGGAAATGCGCGCGTGCTTCATCTAGGTACTTGAGCGCGCGGCGGCCATGTCGGCCACATCGAATACCACGAGCGTCCGTGCCTCGATACTCTCGCGCGGCACGAACTCGGGCGGGCGTGCCGGGTGGTCGAAGCCTGTGTGCGGTACGAACCGCGCGCGGCCGTCGGTGTGCGAGTCGTAGCACTTGAGTAGTAGGAACTCGTCGGGCTGCATGGCGGACACGTAGAACCAGCGCTGCTCCGGGTGGTGGCGCACCGACTGGACGGCGCCGCGATGGCGCGGCTCCACGAGATCGTCGTCGCCGAAATGCAGGATCTCGGTCGCCACGAGGTCGGTGGGGCCGATGCTGCGCGCGTCGCAGACGGCAAGCGGGTTGTCGAGCACGGGTCCGACGATCGGTCGCCACAAATTGACGAACGCGACGTGTTGGTCGACGAGGTCCGCGCGCCCCGCCTCCTCGAGGATCTCACGCTTGCGCTTCAGGCCCGAACGTTCGGTGTAGTCGTTGTGCACCTGATCCACGGGCGCGCGCACACCGCGGTCGCCACGCGCGGCACGCACCACGCTACGCACGTTATGGTCGAAAGCGATCACCGCGAGCGCACCCGTGAGCTCCTGCACGAGCCCCTGCACTTCGGGGTAGTAACGCGCTCGCACGGCCGCCTCATCGTAGAAGTCGGCGAACGCCGTGCGTCGAGCGTGCAGCTCGAAGCCGTGCTCGTCGAGGCGCAATTGGTCGGCGATCGGCCGTGCATCGCGGATCGGCACTGTGTGCTTGGCCAACGCCGGCTGCGCCGTGGGCAGACCGCTCGACGGCGGATAAATGTGCACTTTCGGCGCGTCGTCGCCCGGGGCAAGAAAGTTCAGCTGCGCGGCCACGGCCGGGAGCTCAGCTCGAAGCCCTGCTTGCGATATTAGTGACATCGAAATCTCCTACGGTCTACGCTGCATTGGCTCCCAGTACTCCTCGAGCTTGCCCTCGATCGCGAGTCCACGGAAGAACGGGTCGGCCGCTGGGACGACGCCGTGAACGACTTCGCTAGAGCGGTCGCAGTTCTCATGGCGGTACGTTTGGTAGGGGCTCAATTTTCAACAGGGTTCCGGGCTCCTCGTCCGTTAGCACGTACAGCAAGCTATCGGGGCCCTGCCGCACGTCGCGGATGCGCTGGTGCAGCTCGCCGAGCAGTGGTTCTTGGCCAACCTCGAGCCCCTTTGCGTCGAATACCACGCGCAGCAGATGCCCGCTCGCCGCTCGGCCCATCGAGCCGATGAACACGTTGCCGCGCCAGACCGGAAACGCCTCGCCCGTATAGAACGCGAGGCCGGACGGATTGATGCCCGGGACCCAGAACAAGCGCGGTGTTGCCATGCCGGGTAGCACGGGCGTGGTGCCGATAGCGGTGCCGCCGTAATCGACGCCGTAACTTGCGAGCGGCCAGCCGTAGTTGCCGCCCGGCTCGAGCACGTTCAACTCGTCCCCGCCTTGCGGCCCATGTTCGCTCGACCAGAGCGCGCCCGTTGTAGGGTGCAGCGCGAGGCCTTGCGGGTTGCGGTGGCCGAGCGTGAATACCTCAGGCGCGTAGCCGGCCTTGCCGACGAACGGATTGTCGGCCGGCACGGTGCCGTCGTCGCGCAGCCGCACCGTTTTGCCGAAGTGGCTCGCGGGGTCCTGCACCTTGTCGAGTTGGAAGCGATCGCCGAGCGTCGCGTAGAGGAACCCCGCGCGGTCAAACGCCAGCCGTGCGCCGGTGTCGGCATCGCGCGTCGTCCAGGCGTTGGCGACGAAGATGTCGCGCGTGTCGACGAGCCTATGGCCCTCGAGCCGGCCGCGCGCGATCGCCGTCGTCGAGGAGCCGCCCTCGCCGGGTTTCACGTAGGCGAGATAGACGAAGCCGTTGGCGGCGAAGTTGGGATGGAGCACGACGTCCTTGAGCCCCGACTGTTGCACGGCGTGCACGGCCGGCACACCGGCGAGCGGCGTCGGATCGAGCGTGCCGTCGTGGATCAATCGCAGCCGCCCCGGTAGCTCCGCGACGAGCAGATCGCCGTTCGGCAGGAACGCTACGCTCCACGGCCGCTCGAGCCCGGTCGCGACGGCCGATACGCGGATGCGCTGCTGCGCCGTAGCGAACGTCCACGGCCCCGCGCCGAGCGGCGGAGACGGACGCTGCAAGTCCTGCCGCGTCGTGGGCGGCGGTTGGACGCCGGGCTGCGCGAGCGACGTGTGCGCCGCGAGGAGCGAGACCCCAAGCAGGTACGCGACGTGTAAATACGGGCGAACCACCGCCTCAGCGCGCAGCAATAGGACGCTCGTCGCAACGTTGAGCAAGGCACCGACGCGCTTCATTAGGATCCCCCGAGAGCTGGTTCGCGTGACGGTCCTTGTACGCGCCGCGATTTGCGCGTGTCAATCGCGCCAACAGGTCGGCACGTACGACGGGCTGGATTCGTTCGCGCGATTCCTACGCGTCGCCGCTTTGATGAACGGCCAAATCGTCAACGTGGCGGGTGTCGCCCGCGACGCCGCCGTGGCGAGGCCCACAGTGCAAGGCTACTTCGATATTTTGGTCGATACGCTACTCGGGTTTTGGCTGCCCGCCTGGCGACGGCGCGCCAAGGTCAAGGAAGTAGTGAGCCCGAAGTTTTACCTGTTTGACTCGGGCGTGAGCCGTGCTCTGGCCAGACGTCTACGGGAGCCGATGAGCGCGGCCGAACGCGGCGTTTCGCTCGAAACTGGATCCTGCACGAGCTGCGTTCCGCCGTTGAGTACGGCGATCTCGGCGGTGCCTGAACTGCGCGACGGCACGACACGAATCCGGCCGAGCGAGCGTTCTTGCGCGAGCTGGCAGCGGGCAACATCCTCGATTGACGCGGGCTCGAGCGCGTATGGTCGCCTGGCTCGGTCAGCGCCGCGGGCGATGCGGATGAGGGGGTCTTCCGGCGGCGCTTCTGTTAGCCTTGGCGCGTCCCACTCCGCGTCTCGAGTCGAATGACCGCAACCGCCGAACAAGCATCACGTCGTACGGGGCGTCCGTTCCCGTAGGCGGCGTGCGGCGATCGTCGCGGCGGCCGCTTGGCTGCTCCTCGCCCAGACGCTGCTCGCCGTCCATCGCATCGACCACAACACCGAGCAGCACGCCGCCTGCGCCGTGTGCGTGGTGGCGGATCACGCGGGCGGACCGATCCAGGAGCCGATCCACGCGATCGCGGCGCCGCAGACCGCGTCGGTCGCGGTGAGCGTCGCAGAGTCGGCGCCCGTTCTCATCGTCCTTTCCTACTACTCGCGAGGCCCCCCGCAACACCTTCCTTCCTGACGACGGGCGCAGGCGACACGCCTGCGATGCGACGGCTCTAGGTACGAGGGTGCTATGCAATTCCATAAACGCGGGGCGTTTTTCGCCGCGTTGCTCATTTCGCTGAGCGGGTCCGCGTTCGCGCAAGGCCAGGTCAGCGGCAACGCGTTCAATCCGGCCATCAGCTTGATTCTCGACGGGCACTACGCGAGCTACTCGCGCGATCCCGCGACTTATCGACTTGCCGGGCTTCCTGCTCGACGCGGAAGCCGGGCTTCCGAGCGAGGGTTTGTCGCTCGACGAGACGGAGCTCGCGATCAGCGCGAACGTGGACGACAAGTACTACGGGTTCTTGACGACCTCGCTGCAGATGACGGATGGCGAGACCTCGGTCGAGCTCGAGGAGGCCTACTTCGAAACGCTCGCACTGCCGAAAGGCTTGAAGGTGAAAGCCGGCCAGTTTCTTTCGGACATCGGCTATCTCAATCCGATTCACGCGCACGCGTGGGACTTCAACGACGCGCCGCTCGCCTACGTCGCGATGTTGAATACGGCGTACAAGGACGCCGGCGTTCAGCTGAAGTGGGTCGTGCCCGCGTCGCTGCTCATCGAGATCGGGGGCGAGATCCTGCGCGGCGACTCGTTCCCCGGTGCGAACGGCGCGGCGAGCGACGGCACGGGAGCGGCGACGCTGTTCGTGCACGTGGGCGGCGACGTCGGCACGGAGAGTAGCTGGCGCGCCGGCGTGGCGCACCTCTCGGCCGACGCGAACGAACGAACCTCGGTTTTCGCGGACGGCAGCGCCGCGTTCACGGGCTCGAGCGACCTCACGATCGCCGACTTCGTTTGGAAGTGGGCGAAGAACGGCAATCCGCGCGATCGCTACTACACCGTGCAGGCCGAGTATCTGCATCGCACGGAGGACGGCGACGTCGCCGTCACGACCGTCGCGAACGGCGACGAGCTCAGTCCCTACTCGGGCACGCAGGACGGTTTCTACGTGCAGGGCGTCTACCAGTTCCGTCCACGCTGGCGCGTGGGTGTCCGTTTCGATCAGCTCGACGCTAGCAACGATTTCGGCGCGAGCACGGCGACGCCCTTGCTCGCCGATCACCGGCCGAGCCGCATCAGCGCGATGGCGGACTTCTCGAACAGCGAATTCAGCCGTCTGCGACTGCAATTGAACCGCGACGACTCGCGTCCGGAGACCGACGATCAGATCGTCTTTCAGTACCTCATGAGTCTCGGTGCGCACGGCGCGCACCGGTTTTGACGGGAGCACCGCATGAAAAGCATCACCATCGCGTTTGCCGTTCTGCTCAGCACGCTGGCACCACCCGCGCGCGCGGAGCTCGAGATTTTCGCGTGTGAACCGGAGTGGGCCGCGCTTAGCGCAGAGCTCGGCGGGAATCTCGTGAGCGCCGAATCGGCTACGACTCCGCAACAGGACCCGCACTACATCCAGGCGCGTCCGAGCCTGATCGCCAAGATGCGCCGCGCCGCGCTCGTCATCTGTACCGGCGCGGATTTGGAGGTCGGGATGGCTGCCGCTGCTGCTGCGTCAGGCCGGGAACGCGGCCGTGCAGCCCGGGCAGCCCGGCTCCATGACGGCGGCCGACTACGTGGACATGCTCGACAAGCCTTCGAGCGTCGATCGCTCGCTCGGCGACATACATCCTTACGGCAATCCGCATATCCAGACCGATCCGCGCAACATCGGTAAGGTCGCCGCCGCGCTCGCCGAGCGGCTCGCGACTCTCGATTCCGCGAATGCGGCGACGTATCGCGCGCGCTACCAGGACTTCGACGCGCGCTGGCGTGCGGCCGTCGAGCGCTGGACCGCCGCAGTCGGGCCGCTCAAGGGCAAGCAGGTCGTGACGCATCACAAGGGATGGGTGTATCTCGAGACGCTGGGTCGGTCTGACCGAAGTCGGCAACCTCGAGCCGAAGCCGGGATTGCCGCCGAGCGCCGCGCATCTTGCGGACCTACTCGATCAGCTCAAGGACAAGCACGTCGCCGCGATCATCCGCTCGGTCTACGAGGACGGCAAAGCCTCGGAGTGGCTCGCCGGACGAACGTCGATCCCGTCGCTCGTCGTGCCGCACACCGTCGGCAGCGTGCCGGGCGCGGACGACCTCTTCGGCATGTTCGACGTGACGGTGAAGACTCTGTTGGAGGCGCAGCAGTGAATTTCGATACGACGGGCCTCACGATCGTCGGGCCGGCTCTGCTCGCCGGTGTGCTCGTGCTCGCGACGCACGTGCCGCTCGGTCGCGAGGTCTTGCGCCGCGGCATCATCTTCATCGATTTGGCGGTGGCGCAGATGGCGGGGCTCGGCGTGATCGCCGCGGGCGGCTTCGGGCTCGATGCGCACGGCGTCGCCGCGCAAGTCGCCGCGTTCGCGGCGGCGCTGCTCGGCGGCTTGCTCTTGTCGTGGACCGACCGGCGCTTCGGCAAGATTCAAGAGGCGATCATCGGCGTGTCGTTCATCTTGGCGGCCACGGGCGGGCTGCTGCTGCTCGCGAACAATCCGCGCGGCGGCGAAGAGCTGCGCGACTTGCTCGTCGGGCAAATCCTCTGGGCGGATTGGCACACGCTCACACCGGCGGCCGTGCTCGCCGTGGTGGTGCTCGCGAGCTGGCGAATCGTCATGAGCAAGCTCGGTCACGCTGGGTTTTACTTGCTGTTTGCGATCAGCGTGACCGCGTCGGTGCAGCTCGTCGGCGTGTACCTCGTGTTCGCGAGCCTCATGGTGCCCGCGCTCGCGACGCGGTCGCTGCGCCGACACGGGCTCGCCGTGGGCTACTTCATCGGCTTCGTGGGGTATCTCGTCGGGCTGTTGTTGTCGGCCTTCTTCGATCTGCCGACCGGCGCGGTCATCGTCTGGACGCTGACGATCGCCGCGCTCGCGATGGCGCCGCTGTTCGGGCGTTGGCGAAGCGCAGGAGGCTTAAGGGCGAAGCTCCGCCGAAAGATCGAAGCTCTCGAAGCGCCGGCCGAGCCACCAGATCCCGGCTCCGATCTCGACGCCGAGAATCGCGATCACCATGACGACGGCGACGACCGCCGCAACGGGGATGCCGGCGACCCATTGCACGACGAGAAACGTGACGGCCGCGCCGAGCGCGGCGGGCAGCAGCGCAGCGGTCATGACGAAGAAGAGTCCGGCGACGAAGAATATCCGCTGACCCAAGACGTCGATTCCGCCGGGGCGGCCCACGCTGGCCTGCACCCACGCCGGGAACAGCACGACCGCCGCATTCATCACCAAGACCATGAGCCCGCAGACGAGCGGCGCGAGCAGCGCCGCGCCGATCGCCGTCGCGATGCGCACACTCAAGCTCACGCGCTCTACCCCGTCCGCCTGAACGTTCAACGCCGCCGTCAGCACCAGGAGCCAGAGCAAGACCGTGACGATCGCGACCGGCGTGAGCCATTCGCCGAGGACGATCTGCCAGCCGCGGAGCGGGTAGGTCTTGAGGATGTCCGCGTTCGGCAAGTCGCGGCGCAGATCCTGGCGCGCGAGCATCGGTCCGAACACGAGCGTGTAGGCCGCGCTCGCCATCGCGAAAAGCGCAACCACCGTGCGAGACACCTCGAGATCGGCGCTCGCCGCTGCGCTCGAGCCGATCACGATGATCGCCGCTGCGATCAACGCGGTGCGGGGCCGCAAGTACTCGGCGGACGACAACAGGTTCTTCCAGAGGAACGCGAGCTCGGGTCTTGCGGCGCCGCCCAAGTTGAATGGCGGCCGCCGCGCCTTTGGCGCCGCATCTCCGAATCGCAATGTGCCGTCGCGCATCGCGTTCCGGCGTGCCGCGCGCTTCTCCGCCTTCGCGATCGAGGCTTCTTCGAACGACACTTCCGCGCGGATGACCCACAGGTAGTGAGCCGCATAGACGAGCAGCGCGGGCCCGAGCGCGATCGACAACGAGCGCAGATCGGCGGCGAGCAACGGCTGGACGACCCAGCGCGCGGGAAGCAACAGCCACGACAGCGGGCCGGTCGAGAGCAGCGACGCGAAGTAGTCAAACAGCGCGCCGGCGTCGGCGAAGTCCGCTGGGACAGGTGCGCGCAACGACGCCCAAGTCCACCACGCCGCGGCGCCGACGACGGCCGCGGCGCCTGCGAGCGTGAGCAGGCCGCGACGCAGCGAGGTGACGCCTCGATCGAGCAGCCGCGTGATGGCGAACGACGAGCCGACGGCGTGGAGATCGACTGTCGAAAGCACGAGCCACCAGCCGAACACACGAATCCATGCGCCGCCGAGAAGAAAGCCCCAGCGGCTCGACACGAACGCCAAAATCAGCGACGTGAACAGAATTCGGAGCTGGGTGTTGATCCAACGGTAGTGAATCAGCGTCCTGCGGCCGATCGGCGCGGGGAACAGGAACGCGATCTCGGCTTCGCTGAACGCGAGCGCCGCGCGCGCTCTCGGCCACAGCCAGTACAACGCGACGAACACCATCAGCAGCGCTGCGCCGAATGCCGCGACTTGGGGCAGCCGCTCGATCGGGAACGTAGCCGCGAACTGGGCGCCGCCCGCCGAACCCGGTCTCATGCGGCGAAAGACGAGGAAATAGAGATAGGCGGCGCCGATCACGGCGCCGATGAGGTATTTCGGTTGCTTGAGCCGCAGGAAGCGCGAGACAACCAAGTTCTTGAGCGATGTGATCCGCAAATAGAACAGCGCATTGATCGCGGCGCCCACGGGCTATTGCTCCGATCCGCCCGTCGCGCGGATGAATATCTCCTCGAGGCTCACGCCGGCTTCGCCGTTGCTGAACTGCGCCGACACCTCGGCGATCGTGCCGTCCGCGATCTTCGTTCCGCGCTTCAGGATCAGGACGTGGGAGCAGACCTCTTCGAGCAGATGCAGCAAGTGCGAGCTCAAGACGATCGCCGCGCCGGCGCGCGCGCGCCGCACGATGGATGCTTTCATGCGGCGAATGCCCAGCGGATCGAGGCCCGTCAACGGCTCGTCGAAAAACATCACCTGCGGCGAATGCAGAAGACCGCAGGCGATGGCAAGTTTTTGTTTCATCCCGCGCGAGAGCGCTCCCGGAAGCTGATCCGCCTTGTCGGCGATCTCGAACTCTTCGAGCAACGGCTGCGCAATGGCTTCGTGATTCGCGACGTCGTAGATGCGGGCGACGAAAGCCAAGTGCTGACTCACCGTCAAATAGTCGAACAGGCGCGGCTCGTCCGGGAAGAACGCGAGCGCGCGTTTCGCGCCGATCGGATCCGTGGCGAGCTCGCGGCCGGCGATCTGCACGCGGCCCGCGCTCGGCGGAATGATCCCCGCGATGCTGCGCAGCGTCGTCGTCTTGCCCGCGCCGTTGGGCCCTACGAGGCCCAACACTTCCCCGGCGCGCACGGTGAACGACAAATCGCTGACGGCGGCGAAATCACCATACAGCTTCGAGAGGCCGGCAACTTCGATCACGCGCGCGACTCCGATCGGGCGGTGGCCACGTTCTAGCGAGACGCGGATACTAATGGACCTGCGCCGTGGTGCGCGAGGAATTCCGGCGGCACGGCGGAGGCGAGGGCGGGGATGGCGATAGCGCGTGAGGCGGCACAGCCTCAGGGCGGGGAAGGTGCGGCTCGGGCACGCGCCGACCGAATCTACTTCGGCGCAATGGCGCTCATCTGCGGTGTTGCGATACTCGGTGGATTCACGCCGAGCTTTTTCCTGCGCTCGAACCTCATGGCCGGCGCGTTCCCGCTGCGCGCGACGGTTATTGCTCACGGCGCGTTGTTCACCGTGTGGGTCGCGCTATTCCTCACGCAGACGGCGCTGATCAGCGCCCGACGCCGCGATTGGCACCGGAAGCTCGGGCTCTTGGGTTTGGCGATCGTCCCCGCGATGGCGGCGGTCGGCACCCTGCTGATCACCGAGTTCGAGCGGGGTCACGGGATCGAGCCGCCGCTCACGTTCGCAGTGCATCTGCTCGGCAACGGCGGGCCGCTGTCGCTGTTCGTCGCGTTCGCGGCCGCCGGCCTTTGGTGGCGCCGCGAGCCCGCCATCCACAAGCGGCTGATGCTGTTCGCGACCCTCGCGCTCGAGCCCGCAGGGTTCGCGCGGCTGATTGCCTATTTCGGCCTCGGTCAGTCGCCGAACATTCCATTCTTCGCGGCGTTGTGCCTGTCGTGCGTCGTCTACGATCTCTGCGTCGATCGGCGCGTGCGCCCGGTCACGCTCGCGGGTGTGCTGCTCTTGTTCGGTCAGGTCTACGTGACCGACCTGCTGTTCACCTATATCGAGTCCGCGCCCGCGTGAGCGGCACGAGTGAAAAGATGCGGCGACTCGCTCAGAGTCGCCGCAAATGCTGTCGACTTGATCCGCCCGACTTGATCAACCCCACTCGATCAAAGACGTGATCGCTCAGAACTTCGGGCCGCCCTCGTACTCGAGCCCGATCGGCGCCGCCTGCTCGCGCACCGCGTCGTAGATCTGCTGGTCGAGCGAGTCTTTCGCGCCGCCGGCCTCTTCGACCTTGTCCTCGATGTACGTGTCGCGCTCCTTGGCGAGCTTCGCGATCTCCTGCGTGAGCGACTGGCGCTTGTCCGCATTCTGCTTGAGCAGGGCTTCCTGCTCAGCGCGCGGCAGCCCCACGAGCGGGGCGGGCATCGCCGCCGCCGGCACCGTCGCGAGGTCGACACGGCCGCTCGCGACGTCGTCGACGAGCTCGCGCCCGCCGAGCAGATTGCCGAGGCCCGACTCGCTCGCGTTGAACGCGCCGCGGCGCGCTTGCGCGGCGACCGACGCCGACTCGCGCAGCCGCGTGGTCGCGTCGACTTTCGCGGCACCCGCCGAGCGCTCCTCGTCGGAGCCGTAGTACATGCGCGTCGAGTCGAGCTCCGCCGCGAGCGTCGCGATCTTCGCGTCGAACGGTGTCTCGATCGCGACCGCGCCGCCCGCCTGCTCCACCGTGAAGTAACGGCCGTGGCCGAGCGCCGCGATCTGCCGCCAAGGCGCGACCGTCTCCGTCATGCTGCCGCACTGGATCGTGTTCACGACGATGCCTTTGGCCGCGGCCGCCGCGACGATCTCCGGATACTGCTTGTCGCCCTGGTAGTCCATGTGCGGCGGCGCGTCGCCGACGAGGAACACGACTCTGTAGGTGTTCGCGTCCTGGCTCCACGACATCTTGCCGATCGCTGCGTCGAGCGCCGCGTTCACGGCCTCGGGGCCGTCGCCGCCGCCGTCCGCCTGAAAGTCCATGAGCTTCGCGTACATCGAGTCGAGGTCCTTGTTGAGGTCCACGACTTGCGTGACGTACGCGTCGCCGCGGTCGCGGTACGCGACGAGGCCCATCGAGATCTCGGGCGCTTGCTGCGCCTGCGCGAGCGTGCTCGCGATCGACCAGATCTTCTCCTTCGCCGCCGCGATCAAGCCGCCCATGCTGCCGGTCGTGTCGAGCACGAACACGACCTCGACGCGCTTCGTGCCGATCGGCGGGACGACCTTGGTCGTATTCGTGGCCGTTCCGACCGACGTCGCGTGGCCGCGAATCGTGGGATAGATCAACACCGTGCCGACGGTCGCCAGCACGAGACCCGTGACGAGAATGTTGGCTTTCATGAGATTGAGCTCCGTAGTAGATGAATGGTTGGACGACTGCGCTCAGCGCGCCGTCGAGAGGCGGCGCACGGCCGCTTCCGCGGCCCGATGCGCGCGGTTGAACGCCTGATCCGCTTCGCTCGCCGACTTCGTTTGCACGGCTCGTGAGCGACGACGGGATCAGCACGAAGAACGCCTGGGCGAGAAAGAAGCACCAAAACGCGAGCCACGCGGTGCCCGAGCGCTGCGCGGCCCACACCGCGAACGCGGCGCCGAGCACGCTCAACCCCAGGTCCGCGAGCGCCGGCAGCACGCCCGAGTAGTAGTAGAGAGAGCGCACCAGCCACACGAGGCCCACGTGCACGAGCACGTACGCGACGAGCGGCAGGCCCGCGAACCACGCGACGAACGCGGCGGCCACCCAGCAGGCGATCGTCGTGATGCGGCCCACGCGCTCGCCGCTCTTGCCGATGAGGTACAGCACGTACGCGAGACCGAGCATCGCGACCACTGCGCGCAGCGCGCCGCCGTACCCGACGAACGGCGCGAGCACCGCGAGCAGCGCCGCGCCGCACAGACTCAAGATCAACCCGACGCCGATCGATTGGCCGAACGACGGCCGCGAGAGCTCCTTGTCGCGCGCGCTCATGACGGCTTCCTCTTCTGCTGCTCGCGCAGGAACGCGACTTCGACCTCGTCCGCGCCGACGGTGAACTCCGTCTTGCCCCATTCGTCGCCGCCGCTCGGCGCCTCGGCCAGAAGCTCGGCCTTCTGGCGCATCACGTCGAGGTGCTCGCGCTGCTCGTCCGCCGTCGCGCGGCGCTCGACGAGCAGCTTGTCGACCGTCGCGCGCCGTTCCGCGACGTGCTTGTCGAGCCGCTCGGTCTCGAGCTTGCGTTTGACGATCTTGCGGGCGAGCTCCGCGCTGCCGTTCTGGAAGCAGATGTCGAGCTGCTCCCCGAGCTCCTCGAGCACGGCCTGCACCTTGCGGTGCCGGTCCGCGAGCGAGCTCCGCTCGTGCTCGAGCTGCTTCACGCGCTGCTCGGAGTGCGCGAGCTCGTCCTCCATCTCGCGGATCGCGTGCTTCAGCAGCACGTCCGGTTCTTCGATGCGGTCGAGCACCGCGTGCACGTCCGCGGTGAACAGTCTCGACATCCGGTTGATCAGGGCCATGTGCGACCTCCTCGGTGTTCGTTGGAACGATGGGCGAGCAGGTTAGGAGCGCGGCGGCGCGCGCTCCAGACAGTGAACTGCAAAACTTCGGGCCGCGCGTTTACAAAGCGTTTACACGCGGCGAGGTCATGGCGCGCGGCGGCGCGCATGACGAGGCGCCGCTCAGCGAAACGTGACGCAAGTCGCACTCGATCGCGTGCGCTGTCCCACGCCGGTGCACCGACCGAGATGATTTGCACTCGAACGGATTCGCCGCTCGCATTTCTGTAACGAAGAACGGCTTAAATGCTCGGCGTCGCTAGTGGCACGAGCCGTGCATTGAGCGACGTGACGCGGTCAGGGACGACCCGTCATCGACTTTTTTCCAATGGAAGGAGATACGAATGAGAACGAACGAAGGAACGTTCGGTGCGGCGATGATCGCGCTCGGAATTTGCGCATCGCTCGTCGGGCGAGCGGCGGTTGCGGCGGACGAGGTCGTCGACGAGATAGTGGTGTACGGCGCGCGCGGCGATGTCCTGCCCGTGCTCGACGTCGCGAGCCTGCGCGTCGACGTGAAGCAGCATGCGCGTTCGCTCGCCCGCAGCGTGCACGACGCGCTCGGCGAGAAACGGTCCGAGACGCAGGTCGCTGCCACGGCCGACCGCCCGCGGGGCTGACGCGACGCCGTGCGGCGACCCCCGACTCTAGGCGTTCTGAGACCCTACCCACGGATTTACAAAGGATTTACACAGCCCGCCGGTGCCAGCTGCTAGCCTAAGCGGCGCATGGAGCAGGCAAAGCCCCGGATTCTCGTCGTCGAGGACGAGGCCGCGATTCGCGACGGCCTCGCGGACGTGCTCGTCTATCACGGCTACAAAGTCGACGCGGTCGCGGACGGCAAGGAAGGCCTCGCGAAGGCGCTCAGCGGCAAGTACGACTTGCTGCTGCTCGACGTGATGCTGCCCGGACGCGACGGCTTCTCGATCTGCGACGAGGTGCGCAAGGTCGACCGCGATCAGCCGATCATCATGCTCACGGCGAAGACGAGCGACGAGGACATCGTCAACGGCCTCACGCTCGGCGCCGACGACTACGTCGCCAAACCGTTTGCGATCGCGCAGCTCGTGCTGCGCGTGAAGGCCGTGCTGCGCCGCTCGCGCGTCGGCGTCGAGACCGCGGCGAAGATCGTGCTCGACGGCGTCGAGATCGACACGCGCAACCTTTCGGGCCGCCGCGGCACCGAGACGCTCGCGTTCACTCGGCGCGAGATCGAGATCCTCCAGTACCTGCAGTCGAACGCCGACCGCCCGGTGTCGCGCGCGGAGCTGCTCACGCGCGTCTGGGGCTACGACCGCACGGCCGAGATCGAGACGCGCACGGTCGACATCCACATCGCGAAGCTGCGGCGCAAGATCGAGCCCGACGCGAAGGAGCCGCGCAATCTCGTGACCGTGCGCGGCGCCGGCTATCGGCTCATGACGAGCGGCTGACATGCGCGGCCGCAGGATCTTCGGCAAGCTCGACGAACGGCGCATCCGCTGGCTGCTTGCGGCGTTCTTTCTCGCGCTCGCGGTCCCAGCGGCGCTCCTGATCGCGCAAGCGTACGACCAGCTCAAGTGGGAGTCGTTTCGCCGCAACCAGCTGCTCGCGGAAGACTTCGCGGCGCGCGTCGATACCGATCTGCGCGCGGCCGTCGCGGCCGAGGAGGCGCGGTCTTTCAGCGACTACTCGTTCCTCGTGGTCGAGGGTGACGCGGCCGCGAATTTCGTGCAGCGCTCGCCGCTCTCCGCGTTCCCGGTCGCGGGATCGGTGCCGGGCGCGCTCGGCTATTTTCAGGTCGACGCGGCTGGCCGGTTGACCACGCCGCTGTTGCCGACGAACGTCGACGCGGCGACCTACGGCATTGGCCCCGACGAGCTCGCGGCGCGCACGGCGCTGTTCGCGTCGATCAGCGAGGTGCTCGCGCAGAACCGCCTCGTGCCGCGCTCGGCGAAGGACCAGAAGGAAAACGCGACGGTGCTGAACGAGGCCGTGCAAGCCGCCGAGGTTCGCGGCGACTTCGCGGAAGCGGAACGGGCGTCGCCGCGGCGTCGGGCCGCGGCCCCCGCGTCGCCGCCGCCCGAATCCGAAGCCGCGCAGACGCCGCAGGTCGCGGCGGCTACAGCCCCGTCGCTCGAGGAGAGCGCGCGCTTGCGGGACACGGAGGCGGATACCGCCGACGCGGAGGCCGATGCCGCCGCGCCAGCCGCGAAGGCCGAGGTTGGAGCCGACACCGCCGAGGTCATCCGGACGCAAGCCGCGTTCGACCGGCTCGCGTTGGCGCCCACCGAGGAACGCGCGCTCAAGGCCGTGCGCGCGGATGAAACCCCCGCGGCCGCGCAAGCGCCCGCACCCGCGGCGCGCCCGCCCGACGTCGCCGGCTTGCGCAAGGACGCCGCGGCGGCGGGCGTCGCGCAAAACACGGGGAGCCTCGTCCGCCAAAAGCGCTCCGAGCAGAGCCTCGTGCCCGAGCCGCGGGTTGCGGCGGACGAGGTGTCGAGCGGCGCGGCCGGCGGCGCGAAGCTCGATTTCCGCGTACGCGCGTTCGAGAGCGAGCTCGATCCGTTCGAGGTCGGCGTGCTCGACACGGGCCACCTCGTGATGTTCCGCAACGGTTGGCGCGGCGGCCAGCGCTACATCCAGGGAGTGTTGCTCGATCGCGGGCGCTTCGTCGCGGCGCTCGACGACGCGTTTCGTGCGAGCAGCCTAGCCGCGATCACGGACACGGGCGTGACGTATCGCGGCAGCGCGCTCGGCGTGCTGCGCGCCACTGGCGGCGCCGGCTATTCGTCGTCGCCCGCCGAGCTCGCGGGCTCGCTGCTGTACCGCGCGCGGCTGTCGCCGCCGTTCGGCGACCTCGAGCTCGCGTTCCGCGTGATCCAGCTCCCGAGCGCGCCGGGCGGCCTGTTGCTGCTCTGGGTGTCGCTGATCCTCGCGGCCGTGCTCTGCGGCGGCTTCCTGCTCATGTATCGCTTCGCAGTCGGTCAGCTGCGGCTCGCGCGCCAGCAGCAGGACTTCGTATCCGCCGTGAGCCACGAGCTCAAGACACCGCTGACCTCGATCAGAATGTACGGCGAGATGCTGAAGGCAGGTTGGGCCGACGACGCGAAGAAGCAGACCTACTACGACTACATCCACAGCGAGAGCGAGCGCCTGTCGCGTCTGATCGAGAACGTGCTCCAGCTCGCGCGGCTCACGCGCAACACTCAGCACTTCGATCTCAAGCGCGCGACCGTGGCCGAGCTCATGGACTTGGTGCGCTCGAAGATCGCGACCCAAATCGAGCGCGCAGGCTTCACGCTCGAGCTGCGCAACGACGCGCCGGCCGACACCGAGATTCTGATCGACGCGGATTGCTTCACGCAGATCGTCATCAACCTCGTCGACAACGCGCTCAAGTTCTCCGCGGCGGCGCAGCGCAAGGCCGTCGAGATCACGAGCCGGCGCGAGAGCGACGGACGGGTGCTGGTCACGGTGCGCGACTTCGGCCCCGGCATTCCGAAGGGGCAGATGAAGAAGATCTTCGACCTGTTCTATCGGCCGGAGAACGAGCTCACGCGCGAGACCGCGGGCACGGGTATCGGGCTCGCGCTCGTGCAGCAGCTCGCGGCCGCGATGGGCGGGCGCGTCGACGTGCGCAACTGCGAGCCGGGCGCGGAGTTTCGCGTGTCGCTGCCCGCGGCGTAGACTCGTCGTCCATTCGCATCCCGAGGGGGGAGCCATGGACAAAGTCATCGCGGATCTAGTCACCCACTTCGACGCGGGCACGCTGAGCCGGCGCCAGCTGATTCAAGGTCTTACGGTGCTCGCGGCGGCCGGAGCGGCGAGCCCGGCGGCGGCGCAGGAAACGCCGTTCAAGTCCACTCGGATCGACCACATCAGCATCCAGACGAGCAACCTGCAGCGCTCGATCGAGTTCTACAACAAGATCTTCGGGCTCACGGTGCTCAGCGAAGATAAGGAGAACGAGATCTCGCGAATGGGCGTGACGAAGGTCCTCGTGTCGCTGCATCACAAGCAGCCGTTCGCGATGTTCGACCACATTGCGATCGCGATCGACGGATTCGACCGCGACGCGACGACCAAGGCGCTCGCCGCTCACGGCTACAAGGCGGAGCAGAATCTCGACTACGGATTCTTCGTGCGGGATCCGGAAGGCGTGCCCGTGCAGATCGTCGCGACCTGACGGCGATGCGCAAGCGAACGATCCTGCTTGCAGCGTCGTCGAGCTTCGCTACGGGGGTTGCCGCGCAGCCCGCGGGCCTCGACTGGCCCGCGCTCGAAGCGGAGACCCTGCGCCACTTCCAGGCGCTCGTGCGCATGGATACGAGCGACCCGCCCGGCAACGAGCAGCCCGCCGCCGACTATTTGAAGCGCGTGCTCGAGAGCGAGGGAATAGCCGTACAGGCGTTCGAGAAGGTCGAGCACCGCCCGAACATCGTCGCGAGGCTGCCGGGCAATGGCCGGAAGCGGCCTCTCTTGCTCATGGCGCATACCGACGTCGTCAACGTCGACGCCGCGAAGTGGACGCACCCGCCGTTCGCCGCGGAGCGCGACGGCGGCTACGTGTACGGACGCGGCACCGTCGACGACAAGGACAACGTCACGGCCGCGCTGATGACGATGCTCGTGTTGAAGCGCTCGAAAGTGCCGCTCGATCGCGACGTGATCTTCCTCGCGGAAGCGGGCGAGGAGGGCAACACGTGGCTCGGCATCGAGCACATGGTGAACGAGCATTTCGACGCGATCGACGCGGAGTACTGCTTCGCCGAGGGCGGCGGCGTGTCGCGCGAGAACGGCAGAGCGCGCTACGCGACGGTCGACACCGGCGAGAAAGTGCCGAACGGCATCGACCTCGTCGCGCGGGGCATCTCGGGGCACGGCTCGATTCCGCTGCAGACGAACGCGATCGCGCATCTCGCGAAAGCCGTGGTCGCGGTCACCGAGTGGCAGCCGCCAGTGGTGCTCAACGATACGACGCGCGCGTACTTCACGCGGCTTGCGGAGATCTCGAGCGGCGAGGCCGCGCGCCACTACCGCGGAGTCGCGAGCTCCGACGCAAAGGCCGTCGCCGCGGCAGACGAATGGTTCCGCGCGAACGAGCCGCGTCACGCATCGATGCTGCGCACGTCGCTGTCGCCGAACGTCGTGCAAGGGGGCTATCGCAACAACGTGATCCCGTCCGAAGCCAAGGTCACGCTCGATGTCCGGATGCGCCCCGGCGAGAACCACGCGGAGTTCCTCGCGCTGGTGAACAAGGTTGTGAACGATCCGGCCGTCGTGGCGCAGTTCAACGGCTGGCCGCCGACGAGCACGGGCAAGCCGCGGCTCGGCGGCGTATCGCGCATCGACAACGAGGCGTTCGCCGCCGTGGAGCGGGCGCTCGACGAGCACTACGACACCGCGGTTCTGCCGATGATGCTCCCCGCGGCGACGGACATGGCGTTCCTGCGCGAGAAGGGCATGCAGTGCTACGGCATCGGCCCCGCGACGGACGAGGAGGACGGGCCAAAAGGCTTCGGCCCGCATAGCGACCAGGAGCGCATCCTCGAGGCGGAGCTCCTTCGGTTCGTGCGCTTCAACGTCGACGTCGTGACGACGCTCGCGCGCGCGGCCGCGGGCGGGTGAGGAGCGATCGCGTCCACCGGACGCTGCTGCTCGCCTGCGCCGTCTCGGCCGCCGCGTGCGTCGCGGAGCTCGTCTGGCTGCGTTCCGCGCCGCTCACCTTCACGCGGCCGCAGATCGCGGTGTTGTTCTTGCCGTGGCTCGCCGCCGCGGCCGCGAACCTCGGGGTGTGGTACACGACGCTCGCGCGCAGCGAGCCGACTCCATTGAAAAGAGTCAGCACGGTGCTCTTTCGGCTCGTAGGCGGCGCTTTCACGCTGGCGTTTATCGCTCTCTACGGGTGGCTGCTGTTCGGGAGGTCGTGAATGCGGTACGGGCCCGCGGCCGCGTCGGCCTCGCTCGCCATTTGTCCGCGCCCCCGCGTTCGGGATAAGTTACGGGGGGTGGGTTCGCACGCAGCGGCCGTCGATAGCGACGTTTGTGCCGATGAGCGTGGGCGAGCGCGACGACTACAACGAAGACGGCGGCGCCAGAGCGGTCGCCAGCCGGAAAGGATCAACTGCCCGTGATCTCTGCAATGGAAGCGCTCGAGCGCTTGCGCGACGGTAACCGTCGCTTCGTCGACGGCGATCGCAGCGTCGACACCATGATCCAAGCTCGGCGCGTCGATTTCGCCACGCGCCAAGAGCCCATTGCCGCGATCCTCGGCTGCTCGGACTCGCGAGTGCCCGTCGAGGTCGTGTTCGATCAGGGTTTCGGCGACCTGTTCGTCATCCGCGTCGCGGGCAACATCGTCGCGCCATCGCAGATCGGGAGCGTCGAGTTCGCGGTCGAGCGGCTCGGTACGCGGCTCGTCGTCGTGCTCGGGCATACGCGCTGCGGCGCCGTGCAAGCGACGCTCGAGGACCTGCAACAGAAGCAGAGCCAGTCCTGGAACATGAGCTCGATCGTGAGCCGCATCCGGCCCTCCGTGGAGGGACTGCTCGCGACCGAATTGAAGCACGACCACGCCGCGCTCGTGACGCAGGCGGTGCGCGCGAACGTGCGTGCGTCTGTGAACCAGCTGCGCCATGGCTCCGACGTGCTCGAGCGTCTGATGCGCGTCGACGGATTGCAGATCGTCGGCGGCGAGTATTCGCTCGACACGGGCGTCGTGGATTTCTTCGACCGCGCGTGACCGCGGCCGCCGCCTTGCAGGGGCTGTGGAAACGTGATTACTTAGCCCGTGTTTTTAGGTGCTCGCTCGAGCGCTCGGGGCCGAAATGATGGATCGCTGCAAGCCGCTCATCGCCGCGGCGCTCATGTTCCTCGCGGCCGCGGCTTCGGCGCAGGAGCTGCAAGTCGGGCGCGACTACACGGAAGTCGTGCCGCATCAGCCCACGACCGACGCGAAGCGCGTAGTGGTCACCGAGTTTTTCTCGTACGCGTGCCCTCACTGCTTCGCGTTCAATCCGTCGCTCACGAGCTGGGCGAACAAGCTGCCGAAGGACGTGCTGTTCGAGCGCGTCGCCGTCGTCTTCGGACGCCAGCCGTTCCAGAAACCGGCCCAGGTGTTCTATGCGCTCCAAGCGCTCGGCAAAGCGGAGGAGCTGAGCCCCGCCGTGTTCGGCGCGCTGCACGTCGACCTTGCGGACTGGAGGACGGACGCGCAGATCATCGATTGGGCCGCGGCGCACGGCGTGCCTCGCGACCAGTTCGCAGCGGCGTTCAACTCGTTCAGCATTCGCTCGTTCATCGCGCGCGGCGATCAGGTCGCGACCGCGCACAAGGTCCGCGGCGTGCCGACGCTCGTCGTCGACGGCAAGTACATGCGGATGATCGACGACAACGGCGACTTCGGTGCCCAGCTCGCGATCGTCGATCGCCTGATTGCGAAGGCGCGAGCCGAAAAGGCGCAATGACGTGAGGCCGCCCGTCGTCATCGCTATTGGCTCCGTGCTCGGAGTGCCGCCGACCGCGTGGCGACTCTAGGGCGGGCATACCGATGGAATCCTCCGCGATCTTCGCCCCATTCTTCGCGATGATGTTCCTCACGCTCGTCGTGTGGGTGTACATGTACGCGCGCCGCATCCCGTTCATCAACTCGCTGAACCTGACGCCGGAGGATCTCGCCAAGCCGGGCGAGCTCGCGCGGCTGTCGCCGGCCGCCGTATCGAACCCATCCGACAACCTCAAGAACCTGTTCGAGATTCCGGTGCTGTTCTACGCGCTCGCGCTGTTCCTGTTCGTGACGAATCGCGTCGACGCCGTCTATCTCGCCGCCGCGTGGGTGTTCGTGGCGTTTCGTGCTGCGCACAGCCTCGTGCACTGCACCTTCAATCACGTGCTGCTGCGCTTTTCCCTCTACCTCGTCGCGACCGTTGCGGTATGGTTCATGCTGACGCGTGCGGCGCTCGACTACTTCGCCGCTTAGCGCACGGCGTCAGGGGAGGGGGGATGACTCGCAGGTCGCGCTATTTGATCAATGTGGGAATCTGCGTGCTGGTGCTCGCACACGCGATCTATCGGTTCGCGGGCAGGCCCGAGGTTGCGAGCGAGCTTTGGCTCGGCCTCGTTGTCGCGCAGGGCGTGCTCGGGGCGTTCGGCATCGTCTGGTTTTGGATTCGGTCGCGCGGCGCGCCGGCGTGAAGCCGCGTTGATCGCGATGCACCTGCAGCCCTCGTTCCCGCGCCATGGCTGAAGTCGAGCGCAAGCTCGCGGCGCTCGGTTTGATCCTTCCGCCGCCGATCACGCCGCCGCCCGGCGTGGTGCTGCCGTTTCGGTTCGTCCGAGTCCTCGGTAGCCGCGCGTACGTGTCGGGTCACGGTCCGCAGAATCCAGATGGCACCCTCGCTCAGCCGCTCGGCAAGGTCGGGCGCGAGGTGAGCGCGGAGCAGGGCTATCGCGCGGCCCGGCTCACGGCGCTCGCGATGCTGAGCAGCCTGCGGCGCGCGCTCGGCGATCTCGACCGCGTGCGCGCGTGGGCGCGCGTGTTCGGCATGGTGAGCTCGGCGCCGGGCTTCAACGCCCAGCCGAGCGTGATCAATGGCTTTTCGGACCTGATCCTCGAGCTCTACGGTCCGGAGCGCGGCGCGCATTCGCGCAGCGCCGTCGGCGTCGCGGAGCTGCCGTTCAACTTGCCGGTGGAGATCGAGGCGGAAGTCGAGATCGCGCCATGAGCTCGGACCGTTCGAATTCGAAAGCAACGCGCGGGGTGTCGCGCGGCGCCGGCGCCGCTAAATTGGCTCTCGAGCAGAAACGACACAGGAGAGACGCGATGAGCTCGACAGCGGGTAATTTGTTACGCAAGGAACGCGCAGGTGTCCAGGCACGCGGATGGCTCACGGACGAGGAACGCTGGTCGGCCGTCCAGCGGCGCGAAAGCTCCGCCGACGGCGCGTTCTTTTACTCGGTCCGAACCACGGGTGTCTATTGCCGGCCGACATGCGCGGCTCGCTTGCCTCTTCGCAGCAACGTGCGTTTCCACTCGACGGCTGCCGAAGCGGAAGCGGCGGGGTTTCGCGCGTGCAAGCGCTGCCGTCCGGGCGGGCCCGAGCTCGCCGCGCGCCGCGTAGCCGCGATCGCCGCTGCGTGCCGGCTCGTCGAGAAGTCGGAGGCGTTGCCGCGCGTCGCGGACCTCGCCGCCGCCGCCGCGATGTCGCGCTTCCACTTCCAGCGCGTGTTCAAGGAGGTGACCGGTCTTACGCCGCAGGTCTACGCGCGCGAGAAGCGCGCCGAGCGTTTGCGCGCGCAGTTGCACAGAGGCGCGCCGGTCACGGATGCGATCTACGCGGCCGGCTTCAACTCGAGCAGCAGGTTCTATGCGGAAGCCGGTAAGACCCTCGGCATGCCCGCGCGCGACTATCGCGCGGGCGGCGCGAACGCCGCGATCCGCTTCGCCGTGGGCGAATGCTCGCTCGGCGCGATCCTCGTCGCAGCGAGCGAGCGCGGCGTCTGCGCGATCTTGCTCGGCGACGACGCGGCCGCGCTCACCCGCGAGCTCGAGGATCGCTTCCCGAGAGCCGATCTTCAGCCCGGCGACCGCGACTTCGACCAATGGGTCGCGCGAGTCGTGGGGCTGGTCGAGGCGCCGCAGCTCGGCTGCGAATTGCCGCTCGACATTCGCGGCTCCGCGTTCGAGCAACGCGTTTGGCGCGCGCTGCGCGACATCCCGCCGGGGTCGACGGCGAGCTACGCCGAGATCGCGGCGACGATAGGTGCGCCGAGCTCTGCGCGTGCGGTCGCGCGCGCGTGCGCGGCCAACGCCTTGGCGGTGGCGATCCCGTGTCATCGCGTGGTGCGTAGCGACGGCGGTATCGCGGGCTACCGTTGGGGTGTCGAGCGCAAGCGTGCCCTGCTCGATGCCGAGCGCACGAAACTTGAGAATTCTTGGCCCGGCGAATAGCCCATGCGCACGGGTTATCATCGGTCCAAGAATCACCGTCACGCCGGGGGCATCATGTTCACGTCACACGTCCGTCGCCGCACTCTGCTTGCCGTCGCCGCGAGTCTCACGCTCGGCACTTTCACGCTGCTTGACGCGGCGAAGGTCGAGGCCCAAGCGTCCGGCGCGCCGCTGAAAATCGGCATCATCGGCACCGGCAAGATCGGCGGCGCGCTCGCGCGCCATTGGGTGAAGGCGGGGCACGAGGTGTTCGTGTCGTCGCGTCATCCAGAGGAGCTGCAGGATCTCGTCAAGGAGCTCGGGCCGAAAGCGCACGCGGGCACGCCGAAAGAAGCGGCTGCGTTCGGCAGCGTCGTGCTCGTCTCGATTCCTTACGGCGCGATGCCGCAGATCGGCGAGGACCTTCGCGCGGAGCTAGCGGGCAAAGTGATCATCGACACGAGCAATCCCAATACTGGCCGCGACGGTGCTCAGGCAGCCGAATGGCAGAAGAAGGGAGCGGGGGTTTCGACCGCGGAGCTGTTGCACAGCACGCGCGTCGTGCGCGCGTTCAATTGCATCCCGGCCGCCTCGCTCGCGAACAACGGCAACCGCCAGCCCGAGCGGCTCGCGATCCCGGTCGGCGGCGACGATGCGGCGGCGCTCGAGATCGGGCAGCGCCTAGTTCGCGATGCGGGTTTCGATCCGGTGGTGGTGGGTTCGCTCGCCAAGACGCGCGAGTTCGATCTCGGCCAGCCGCTCGCAACGGGGAGCCTCACGGCCGCGCAGCTGCGCGCCAAGCTCAACCCCTGACCGCGCGCGCGACAACCCTAGTCGTTGTGGCACTCGTAGATGACGGGCACGTCGTGCTCGATCGCGTAGTTGCGGGCGATGAACATCGCGTCTTCTTTCGTCATCGCCTCGCAATCGACGATCGTCGAGCAGTTCCAGGCGGCGCGTCCGCTCTGGCCGTCGCCTTTTGGCTTGTACGACAAGTGCTCGATCGTCGCGAGCCGCTCCGCGTTCGGCTCGGATTGCGCCGCGGTATAGACCCGCAGGAAATTCGGCTCCGTGTAGGTCTCGGAGGGCCGGATCATCGGTTTCATTCTTGCCATCGAAGTTACGCTCGACGTTGCGGTTGAGTTACGGCGGCCTCGCAGGGCCTTCCCAACCCGGTGTTTTGCAAGCGTTGTGCCAGCGGCGGCGCCACCCAGGCGGCGCTTAGCGCGGTTTCGGTTATGTCAATCCCGAGTGACGCCCGTCGTCAGAAATGGCCGACGCGCGGCGGCGCGCTAATTTCTCGCAGGCGCGCTCCGCCCCTGATGCCCGTGACTCGGCTCACAGCGGTGGCGCCGCGGTTCTGTTGAAATCATTCTGCTATTAGAACTATTTCTGGGAAATATTTCCGGAAGGATCTGGCAAGGATGTCGGAGTGAGCGCGGCGCAAGAAGACTCGGGCTCGGGTAAGCACAGAAGCGCCAGCATTCGCTTCGTCGAGCAATTCCTCAAGCAGGGGCAACAAGGCCGCTTGGTCGGCTTGCTGCTCGGGCAACTCGACGCATTCAATCGTATCGCGACGACCTTCGGGCACGACGAGTGCGAGACGTTCTGCGCCGCGTACGCGGAGAAGCTTCGCGAGACGCTCGCACCTCGTACCCCGATCATCCGGCTCTCGGAGCGGCGCTTCGCCGTGCTGCTCGACGTCGACTCGATGTCGGCCGTGATGGATACGGCGATTCGGCTCACCGAGGACCATCCCCCGCAGATCGAGGTGAGCGGCGATACGTTTCTCGTGGACGTTACGCTCGGCATTGCCGTGTACCCGTCGCATGCCGACGATGCGGCGTCGTTGTTCCGCCGCGCCGAGCTCGCGCTCAAGGAAGCGCGCGAGAACGAGCTCTCGTTCGACATTTATCGGCCGGATGCGACGCAGCAGCAGGCGGCGTTGTGGAAGTTCGAGAGCGAGCTCAAGAACGCAGTCGCGCAAAACGAGCTCGAGGTCTATTTCCAGCCGAAGGTCGAGATTGCCGCGCGCCGCGTTTGCGGCGTCGAAGCGCTCGTGCGTTGGCGGACTCAATCGGGCCGCTTCGTGCCGGCGAGCGATTTCATCCCGCTCGCGGAGCGCTCGGGCGTGATCGTGCCGATCACGTGGTTCGTGTTCGACCGCATCGCGGAGCGGCTCAAGCAGTGGGCCGCGTTGCCCAAGCCGTTTTCCGTTGCGGTGAACGTGTCGCCGCAAGTGCTCGCGGAACGCGAGTTCGTGACGCGTTTGAAACTGCTGAAGGTTGCGCTCGACGAATGGGGCTTCGGTCTCACGATCGAGCTCACCGAAGACAGCTTGGTGCAAAGCGACGCTTCTTCGCTCGCCAGCATGGAGCGCGTTCGCAAGCTCGGCATCGAGCTCGCGATCGATGACTTCGGCAAGGGCTATTCGTCGCTGTCCTATCTCAAGCAGATTCCGGCCACGGAGATCAAGATCGACAAGCGCTTCATCGGAACGATCGCGCTCGACGAGAAAGATCAGCAGATCGTAAAGACGGTGATCGCGCTCGCCCACGCGCTCGGCATGCGGGTCGTCGCCGAAGGCGTCGACAGCGCCGAGGGGCTCGCGGTGATCAGCGATCTCGGCTGCGAGATGGCTCAAGGCTTCTTCATCGGCCGGCCGATGCGCGGCGATCTCGTGCCCGAGTGGCTCGACCAGTACCTCGCGACGGCGACCAATCCGCGCGTGCCGGTCACGAAGCTCTGGGGCTTGCGCGCTGAGGGTTGAGCCCGCGCCGACGTCTTAAGCCCGCGAACCCTTCGAACTAGCATAGAATCCTGCGGCACGATCCAAGCCGCCAGGACAGTCGATGGGGCTGCTGCTCGATTTCGCGTATTTCCTCGCGTGCATTCTGCTCTCGCCGTGGATTTTGTACCGGCTCGCGCTCGCGCCGGGGCGGCGCGATTTTGCGATGCGCTTCGGCCTCGGGCTCGGCCCGCGGCTCGATGAGAGCATCTGGCTGCACGGCTCTTCGGCCGGCGAGGTGTCGCTGTTGCGCCCTTTGATCGCGTTGTTCGAGCGCGACTTTCCCGGCACCCCGCTCGTAATCTCCGCTTTCACCACGACCGGGCTCGCGGCCGCCCGCAAGCTCTATCCGCGGCAGCGAGTCGTCCAATTTCCGCTCGATCTGTCGTGGGTCGTGCGGCGTTTCCTGCGGCACTTCGAGCCGCGCCTCGTGATCATCGTGGAGTCCGAGTTCTGGCCGAACTTCATCCGCTGCGCGCGCCGTGAGGGTAGGACCGTCGTGGTCGTGAACGGCAAGATGTCCGCGAAGTCGTATCGCGTGCACGCGCGCACCGGGCTCATCCCGCGGGTGCTCGCGGATCTCGACCTCTTGGCCGTGCAGACAGAGGAGCACGCGGAACGGTTGCGCTCGCTCGGCGTGCCGGCGGATCGCATCCGCGTGACGGGCAACATGAAGTACGACCTCACGCGCGCGCCGGCCGACGCGGAGCAGGGCGTCGCGCTGCGTCGTGCGCTCGGCTATGCCAACGACGACGTCGTGATCATCGGCGGCAGCCTGCACGAGCAGGAGGATGAGGCGCTGCTCTCCGCGTATGCCGCGGCGCGCGCAGCCAATGACCGCGCCGCGCTGATCATTGCGCCCCGCTATCCGGCCGACGCCGCGGCCGTCGAGCAGCACGTGCGTGCGCGCGGTGAGCGCGCGGTGCGCAAGACCGCCGTCGCGTCCGGGGAGGAGCCGCCGCCTGGACGCTCCGGCGTGCTCGTGGTCGACACGGTCGGCGAGCTCGGCAGCCTCTATGCCGCGGCCGACATCGCGTTCGTCGGCGGCAGCTTGTTCTTTCGCGGCGCCAACAAGGGCGGGCACAACTTGATGGAGCCGGCGATCCTGTCGGTGCCCGTCCTCTTCGGCCCTTACAACTTCAGCTTCAAGGAAACGGTCGAGGATCTGCTCGCGGCGAACGCAGGCCGATTGGTCGCCGATGCCGACGAGCTAGCGAAGAACATCGTCGAGCTCGTGGAGAACGGACGGAAGCGGCGCGAGCTCGGGCTACGCGCGCAGCACGTAGTGCGTGCGGGCCAAGGCGCGACGGCGCGTAACTACGAATTGCTACGCGAGCGCATGCGCGCGGCGCACGAGCCCTTGCGGCATCCGCTGGTAGACCGCAAAATGCCGCGATCGCCCAAGGACTTGGATTCCACCCTATGAGCTCTTCCCCGAGTTCGTCCCCCGCCGAGAAACACGCCCAGAAGAAACATGTATCCGTGGGTGACATCGACTGCGGCGGGGATCAGCTGTTCCTGATCGCCGGCCCCTGCGTCATCGAGGCCGAGCCGTTGATGATGCGCACCGCGGAGCGGCTCAAGAAGATCGCGTCCAATCTCGGCATCTCGCTGATCTTCAAGTCCTCGTTCTCGAAGGACAACCGTAGCTCGCTCGACTTCTACCAAGGCCCCGGCATCGAGGAGGGCCTCAAGCTGCTCGAGAAGGTGAAGCGCGAGTTCGAGCTGCCGCTGCTCACCGACATCCACTATCCGCATCAGGCGGCGCCGGCAGCCGAGGTCGTCGACGTCATCCAGATTCCGGCATACCTCTGCATGCAGTCGGAGCTCGTCGTCGCCGCTGCGAAGACCGGCGCGGTCGTGAACATCAAGCACGGCCAATTCATTGCGCCCGACAACATGGCCAAGCCCGTCAAGAAGATCGAGGATTCGGGCAACCACAAGATCATCCTCACCGAGCGCGGCTATACGTTCGGCTACAACGACCTCATCGTCGATCCGCGCAGCTTCTTCTTGCTCAATCAGATCGGGTATCCCGTGGTATTCGACGCCGGGCACTCGATCCGCAAGTACGGCATTCCGAGCAAGGATCCGCGCGGGAGCTCGCGGCAGTTCCTCGATACGCTCGCGCGCTCGGCCGTCGCGGCCGGCGTCGACGGGTTCTTCATCGAGGCGCACCCGAATCCGCCCGAAGCGCTGTGCGACGCGGCGAGCCAGTACTATCTCGACGACCTCGAGCGGTTCATGCGGCCGCTGATCGACATCCACAACTTGGTTCGCAGTCAGACGGTGCACTGAGGCATGGAACTTTATCTCGACTCTGTCGACTTCAAAGAGATCGAAGCGGCGCTCGACTTCGGCTTCGTCAAAGGGCTCACGACGACGCCCACGTTCATGCATCGGCATGGCATCACGGACATCGACGCCGCGATCGTGAAGCTGTCGGGCATGGTGCCCGAGCTCCAGGTCGAGGCGCTCGGCGACACGCCGGACGCGATCCTCGCGGAAGCGGAGCGGCTGCTCGGCCTGCCGCTCGAGCGCGAGCCCGTGTTCAAGGTGCCCATCTCGAACGACGGCGTGAAGGCGTGCAAGCGCCTCGTCGACAAGGGGCATCGGGTGAACGTCCACCTCATCTACACGCTGAACCAGGCGTACATGGCGATGGAGGCGGGCGCGTCGTTCATCTGCCCGCTCGCCGGCCGCATGCAGGACCAAGGCCACGACGCGATTCAGCTGTTCGAGCAGATCGTCGACGTGATCGACCGCTACGGCTACGACAGCAAGGTGATGTTCTCATCCGTGCGCCACGCGGAGCACGTTCGCCAAGCGATGCTCGCCGGCGCGCACGTGTGCACGATGCCGTTCAGCGTGATGAAGAACCTGTGCGAGAACACGCTGACGGCGGCGGGCACCGCGCAGTTCCGCGAGCACACGGCGCTGATGACGACGCGCGTGAAGGACGTGATTCGCGCGTCGAACCCCGTCTGCGAGACGAGCGAAACGCTCAGCAACGCGATGGTGAAGATGACGGAGTCGCGGCTTGGCACCGTCACGCTCGTCGACGGCAAGGGCGCCGTCGCGGGAATTTTCACGGACGGCGATCTGCGCCGCAAGTTGCAGGCGGGCGGGCGCGCGATTCTCGACAAAAAACTGGCCGAGATCGGCTTCTCGACGTCGCCAGTCACCGTCGCTCACGACGCGCTGCTCAACGAGGCGGTGAAGATCTTCAAGAGCAAAGAGCTCGACAGCATCATCGTCGTCGACGGTAAGAAGCCGGTCGGCGTGCTCGACGTGCAGGACTTGATCAAGCTCGGATTGCTGGGCCAAGAGCATCTCTAAATGTCCGCCGACACCGAGCTCGAGATGCGCTTCTCGAAGCTCGGCGGCGTTTTCCTCACGCCGATCGGTGTCATCAAGCAGCGCCTGCGGACCATCCGCGGCCTAGTCAGCGACTGGGACGGCGTCTTCAACGGCGGGGCGAAGGGCGAAGGCAGCACGAGCACCTTCTCCGAGCCCGATTCGATGGGCACCAATCTGTTGCGTTACGCTTTGTGGCGCGCCCAGGGCGGAGTGCTCCCGGTCGCCGCCTTGATCACGGGCGCGGACAACCCTTCCGCCCGGGGGTTTGCGGAGCGCGAGCACCTTCACGCCATCTATCACGGCGCGCGTACCAAGACGGCCGCGATCGAGGCGCTGTGCGGCACCCACAACATCTCGTCCGAGCAACTCGTCTGTCTCTTCGACGACGTCAACGATCTCGGCATGTCGTTCGGCTGCGGCATCCGCGTGCTCGTGCGGCGCGACGCGAGCCCGCTGCTGCACGACTACGTGACTCGCCAGCATCTCTGCGACTACATCACGGCTCATTCGGCCGAGCGCTACGCGGTGCGCGAGGTGTGTGAGCTGCTGCTCGGGCTGCTCGGTTCGTTCGAAACCGTGGTTGCGTCGCGCGTGGCGTGGGACGACGAGTACGCGCGCTATTTCGCCGCGCGCCAAGCGGTAGTCACTCGGCTCATCGATAGCGCCACTAACGCGCAAGGCGGAACGTGAGCATCTGGCGGATCGCCGTCTACCTGCTGCTGCCTTACGTGCTCGCGAACCTGGTCTGGCGCGGTTTGCGCTACTCGCCCTACTGGCATCGGTGGCCCGAGCGCTTCGGCTTCGTCGCGCCGCTCGGGGCACGCCGCGTGATCTGGGTTCACGCAGTGTCCGTCGGTGAGGTGCGCTCGGCCGCCGCGCTGATCGAGTCGCTCGCTCTGCGCTACCCCGAGCACCGGCTCGTCGTGACGACGATGACTCCGACGGGCTCGGATCAGGTACGCGATCTGTTCGGCGAGCGCGTGAGCCACTGCTACGTTCCGTACGACTTCCCGGACGCGGTCCGGCGCTTCTTCGACCGCGTGCATCCGGAGATCGCAGTGATCGCGGAGACGGAGTTCTGGCCGAACATCTTTGCCGAATGCGGCCTGCGCGGCATCCCACTGCTGCTCGTGAACGGCCGTGTATCGCAAGCGTCGCTCCGCGGGTACCTGCGCGTGCCGCGAATCGCGCGCGCGATGCTCGAGAACGCGGACCTCCTGTGCGCGCAGACGCGCACCGACGCGCAGCGGCTGCGCAACCTCGGCGCTCCCGAAGCGCTCGTGAAGGTGACCGGCAACCTCAAGTTCGATGTCGAGCTACCGCGCGACTTGCTCGAGAGTGGACGCGCGCTGCGCGACTGCTGGGGGCAGGGGCGCCCCGTGTGGATCGCGGCGAGCACGCACGCGGGCGAGGAGCGCCGCGTCCTCGACGCGTTCGAGCGGCTGCGCTCCTCGATCCCGGCTCTACTGCTCGTGCTGGTCCCGCGTCATCCGGAGCGCTTCAAGTCCGTCGCGCGGCTCTGTCAGCGGCGCGGGCTCGAGGTCGAGCTGCGGAGCCGGACGCATGGCGCGCTGCCGGCGGACTGCAACGTGCTGCTCGGCGACACCATGGGGGAGTTGCAGCGGCTCTACGCGGCCGCGGACGTCGCGTTCATCGGCGGCAGCCTCGTTCCGCACGGTGGGCAGAACCTGCTCGAGGCGTGTGCGGTCAGCGTGCCGCCGGTCTTCGGCCCGCACATGTTCCACTTCGAGGAGATCGCCGCGATGGCGCTCGAGCGCGGCGCCGCTCGCCAGGTGCACGACAGCGCCGCGCTCGCCGCTGCCGTCGCGCTCTACTTCGAGCAGCCCGAGCTGCGGCGCGCGGCGGGCCGGGCCGCGCACACGCTCGTGACGGACAACCGCGGCGCGCTCGAGCGCACTCTCGAGCTCGTGAGCGGCTCGGTCGTTCGTGTGCTGGCACCCTCGGTGCGCCTGGAGCCCGCGAGTCGCGGGGTCAGCTCCGCCACTTGATGTTGCAGCCGATGCTCGGCGTCTGAGTCCGCGGCACGGGCTTGCCGGCCAGCGCGGCGTCGGCGGCGGCGCGCAAGTCCGCGCCCGTCACGGCCAAGTCGTTGCGCGGCCGGCTCGAGTCGAACTGGCCGTGGTACACGAGCTTGCGATCGCCGTCGAACAGGAAAAAGTCCGGTGTGCACGCGGCGTCGTAGGCGCGTGCGACGTTCTGTGTCTCGTCGAGCAGGTAGTCGAACGTGAAGCCGAACTTCTCGGCGTCGGCTTGCATTCGCTCGGGCCGATCCTCCGGGTAGGCGTCGATGTCGTTCGCGTTGATCGCGACGACTGCGAGGCCCTTGTCCTGGTACTCGCGCGCGAACTCAGCGAATGCGCTCTTGATGTGCTTCACGAACGGACAGTGGTTGCTCCAGAAGACGACGAGCAATGCTTTCGCGTCGGGAAAGTCGCCGAGCGCGACGATCCGCCCGGCGAAATCCGGAAGCGCGAAGTTCGGCGCGACGATGCCGAGCTCGCGATGCGTCGAAGACGTCATTACCATCGATTCCCTCCGAGTTTGGACGGTGAGCTGCTCCGGGCTCGCCACTAGAGTTCCTAACAGTTCGGAAATTCTAGCGCGGACGCGTCATGACGAAAGCAGGGTTTGCGAGATGCGAGCGCGCGACCGCTCTGTTCGCTGCGCTGTTCGGCGCGGTTTCGGCGGGCCTCCCGCTCACGGCCGACGCGTTCGGACCTCTCGGCCACCGGATAGCGGGGCTGCTCGCGGAGCCGGCGCTATGCGCTGCTGCGCGCGAGCAAGTCGCTCGGCTCGCCGGCGGCGAGCCGCTGGCGGAGCTGGGCCTCTGGGCCGACACGATCCGCGGTGTTCCCGGCTGGGAGCGATCGGCACCGTGGCACTACATGAACGTCGACGAGCGCGACACCGTGCGCGGCGACTCCGAGGCCGCCGTGGCTGCGATCCGTGCGTTCCGCTCACCTCCCGAGGGCGATGTGCTGAGCGCGATCGAGCGCTTTCGCGCGGAGCTCTCGGATCGCGCGCTGCCGGACAGCCAACGCGCGATCGCGCTCCGCTTCCTGGTGCACTTCATCGTCGATGTACATCAGCCGCTGCACGTCGGCCGCGGCGCGGATCGTGGCGGTAACGACGTCGACCTCCGTTACGGTCCGACGGTAGTGAATCTGCATCGTTTCTGGGACACCGATGTGCTCGAGCTCAAGCACCTCGGACCGGAGCGCTACGCCCGCACATTGCGACCAAGGCTCCAAACGGCAGCCCCGCCGAGTGCCGACGGCCCGGCGGCGTGGGCCGCCGAGAGCCTCGCGCTACGCCCGCAGGTCTACGCGTTCCAGCGCGTCGCGGCGTCACCTGGCGTGCCGCAAACGCTCGACGCCGCCTACCTCACCGCGGCACAAACGATCGTGGACGAGCGACTAGTGCGAGCGGCCGAGCGCCTCGCCGCAACCCTGAACGAAGCGTTCTGCGGCCCCGCTGCGCGCTGACCGGCGCCACCTGCTGTTCCGGCGAGGGTGACCCGCGCGACGCTGACCCGGCGCGCATCGATCACGATAGGCGTCTCCCGGGGCGTCGGCGCACAGGGATGTGCGCCGCCGAGCCCCAGGGACGGTGTCTTGGCGTCCCCGGGAGATGCCTATCGTGAGCGGTGCGCGCCGGCGCGGAGGTGCGCGCAGGCCCGCGGGCCGGAGCGGGTTCGAGCGGGTTCGGCGCTTATTCCGTGCGCAACGCGTCCAGCGGCTCGAGCCGCGCGGCCGCGCGCGCGGGCAGCACGCCCGCCACGAGCCCGATCGTCACGGCGATCACCAGCGCGAGCCCGACGTACAGCGGCGAGATCCTTGCCGGCATCGACGGCAGCGCGAAGCGCGTCAGCACGACGATGCCGATCCCGAGCGCGAGCCCGCCCGCACCGCCGATCGCCGACAGCAGCATCGCCTCGCCGACGAACAGCTGCGCGATCCGGCTGCGCCGCGCGCCGATCGCGCGCAGCAGGCCGATCTCTTGCGTGCGCTCGCGTACCGCGATCGTCATGATCGTGAAGATGCCGACGCCGCCGACGAGGAGTGAGATGCCGCCGAGCGCCGCGACACCGAGCGTGAGCACGCCGATGATCGACCCGAGCACGTCGAGCATCTGCTGCTGGGTGACGATAGTGAAGTCCTCGCCGCTGTGGCGCGCGAGCAGTATCCGCCTGATGCCTTCCACCACCTCGTCGATCGGCGCGTTTTCCGAGTACAGCACGTCGATCTCGGCCAGGCCCTCGCGATTGAACAGCTCGAGCCCGCGCGCGGCCGGGATGTACACCGTGTCGTCGAGATTCACGCCGACCATGTCGCCTTTCGTTTCCATGATCCCGACCACTTGGTAGCGGTCGCCGCCGACGCGGATCCTGCTTCCGAGCGCATTCGCGCCGCCGTACAGCTCCTCGTATACCTTCGAGCCGAGCACGGCCACGGGTCGGGCGCGCTCGAGCTCGTCCGGAGGCAGGAACGTGCCGCCCGCGACGTCGAACTTGAACGCGCGGTCGAACTCGGGCCCGACGGCGTAGACGCTCACGCTGCGCTCGCGCCCATTCGCCTCGACCGACCCGCTGCCGACGACGATCGGCACGGCGTGCAAGCACGTGCGGCGCGCGCGCGATCGCCTCGGCATCCGCGAGGCTCAAGGGGCGCACCGAGTTCAGCACGCCGGGAGCAATGCCGAAGGTGCTCGACTTGCCGGGCTGGACGGCGAGCGTCGTGGTGCCGAACTGCGTGAACTGATCCACCATGTAGCGGTTCAATCCTTCGCCGATCGAGGTCAACAGAACGACGGCGGTCACGCCGATGCCGATGCCGAGCGCGGTGAGCACGCTGCGCATGCGATGCGCGGCAACGGACTGGGCGATCACGCGGACGAAGTCTTGGCTGCGCATGTCAGTGCTGCTGCAGAGCGTTCACCGGGTCCAGCCCCGCCGCGCGCCGCGCGGGCAGGATGCCGAACACGAGGCCGCTCGCGATCGCGACGACGACGGCGGACCACGACGCCCACGCCGGTGCCTGGAAATCGAGCACGGGGAACGCGACGCGCAGGAGCCAGGTGCCGCCGTTGCCGATCAGGAGCCCGACGAGGGCGCCGAGCAGCGACAGGCAGCACGCCTCGGTGAGGAACAGCGCGATGATCTGCCGGTTGCGCGCGCCGACGGCCTTGAGCAAGCCGATCTCCGCGGTGCGCTGGCTCACCGCGACGAGCATGACGTTCATGATCAACACGCCGGCCACGACGAGGCTGATCGCGGCGATCCCCGCGAGCCCCGCGGTGATCATGCCGAAGATCGTGTCGAACGTGGATACGAGCGCGTCTTGGGTGACCACCGTGATGTCTTCCTCGCCCGCGTGCCGTGCCTTGATCGTTTGGAGGATGTCGCGCTTCGCGGCTTGCACGGTGTCGCGGCTGCTCGCCTCGACGAGGATGCGGAACACGGCGGACGTGTTGAAGATCTGCTGCGCGTTCGCGATCGGCAGCGTCACGGTCTCGTCGACGTTGAATCCTCCCGCGAGGCCCTGCTGCGCGAGCACGCCGACGACGCGGCAGCGCGAGTCGCCGATGCGCACCCATTGGCCCACGGGGCTGCCGGCGCCCGCGAACAGCTCGCGCTCGACGGTGTGGCCGAGCACGCACACGGGCGAGGCCGTGTCGAGGTCGCCCGGGGGCAGGAACCGGCCGGACTCGAGGGCCCAATGCTGGATCGCGGCCATCGGCTCGCTCGTGCCGAGCAGCGTGACGTCGCGCTCGCGCGCGCGCCACGACACGGTGCCGGCGCCGACGACGAGCGGCGTGACCTGCGCGACGCGCGAGCTGCGCGTCAGCGCGATCGTGTCCTCGAGCGTGAGCTCGCGCGCGGTCTCGCCGATCAGGAGACCTTGGATGCCGCTGCCGGACGTCTCGGCCTTGCCCGGCAGCACGATCAAGAGGTGCGTGCCGAGCGACTGGAACTGCCCCGTGACGTAGCGGCGCGCGCCTTCGCCGACGGCCGTGAGGGTGACGACGGCGGCGACGCCGATCGAGATCGCGATCAGCAGCATCGACGTGCGCAGCGGGTAGCGCTGGAGCGCCTGAAGCGACAGCCGCGTGACGTCGAGCGCTCTCATGCGCTCTTCTCGTCGCTCACGATCTTGCCGTCGCGCAGCGTGAGGCGGCGGCGTGCGCGTCCGCCGATCAGCGGGTCATGCGTCACGATCAAGAGCGCGATGCCGCCGCGATTGAGCTGCTCGATGATCTGCATCACCTCGGCGCCGGACTTCGAGTCGAGATTGCCGGTGGGCTCGTCGGCGAGCAGGAAGCTCGGCTTCATGATGATCGCGCGCGCGATCGCGACGCGCTGGCGTTCGCCGCCCGAGAGCTGGTCCGGCCGGTGATCGAGCCTTGCTTTGAGGCCTACCGACGCAAGCACGGCGGTCGCCCGCTCGCGGCGCTCGCGCGGCGCCGCGCCGAGCAGCACGAGCGGCAGCTCGACGTTCTCGAGCGCCGTGAGCCGCGGGATCAGATGGAAGAACTGGAAAATGAAGCCGATGTGCTGCTGGCGCGCCTGTGCGAGCGCGTCGTCGTCGAGGCGCGACACGTCCTCGCCTTGCAGCCGGTAGCTGCCCTCGTTCGGCCGGTCGAGCAGGCCGAGCACGTTCAGCAGCGTCGACTTGCCCGAGCCGGACGGCCCCATGATCGACACGTACTCGCCGTCATCGATCGTGAGGTCCACGTGGTCGAGCGCGTGCACGGCCTCGCCGCCGACGGCGTATTCGCGGGAGATGCTTCTGAGCTCCATCATGGTTGCGGCTCGGGCCGGTAGTGCTCCGGCGCGGCGTCACTCCGGGACGGCTGCGGCGCCGTCGGCCACGCCTTCGCGGTCGATCGAGCTCACGATGCGGTCGCCTTCGGCGAGCCCGCGCACGATCTCGGTGAATTCCCAGTTCGCGACCCCGGTTTCGATCTTGCGCGACGCGAGCTTGTTCGTTGCGGCGTCGAGCACGTACACGGTCTTGTCCGGCAGGATCACGGCGGTCGGCACGCGCAGCACGTCGTCGCGCTGGTCGAGCACGACCTCGACGTCCGCGCTGTAGCCCGCGAGCAGACCGGCTTCCGCGGCGTTGTCGAACTCCGCCTCGATCTCCACGGTGCGTGCCTGCTTCTCTTGATCGAGCACGTACGGCGCCACGCGGCGTACATGGCCGGGGAACGGGCGGTTTGGAAACGCGTCGAGGCTGATGCGCGCGGGCAGCCCCGCCTTGATGCGCGGCGCGTCGACCTCGTCGATCGGCGCGCTGATGTAGAGGCAGGTGGCGTCGATCAAGTCGACGGTCGGCGGCGTCGGAATGCCGACAGGCGAAGGTGTGACGAACTCGCCGAGCTCGCCGTTGATCTCGCCGATCACGCCGGCGAACGGAGCGCGGAGCTGGCTGCGCTCGAGCTGTGCGCGCGTGACGTCGACTTTCGCGTCGGCGACGCTCGTCGCGTCCTCGGCGGCCGTGCAGCCTGCGGCGCTCGATTCGGCCTTGCCTTGCGCTTGATCGGCGGCTTCCTCGGACGCGAGCCGCTGATCGCGCAGCTTCATCAAGCGCTCCGCATCGCGCTTCGCCACGTTGGCCGTCACGCAGACCTCGCGAGCGCGCGAGCGCGAAGCGCGCGCGTCGCGCTGCGACAGCTCGAGCTCGGCTTTGATGTCGGCGTTCCAGAGCTCGAGCAGCAGCTCGCCTTCCTCGACGACGTCGCCGTCCTTGACCGGTAGCGAGGCGATCTTGCCGCCGAGCGCGGGCGATAAGCCCGCGCGCCGGCACGCGTCTACGGTGCCCGCGCGCGTGTTCGCGACGGTCGCGGCGACCGGTCCGCGATCGACGGTGAGCAGGGTGACCTTGACCGGTTTCGGTCTCGTGAGCGCCCACGCGGCGGCGGCTACGACGAGAACGACGACGGCGATGATCGCGATCCGCTTCATTCTCTCACCTCAACGCGGGTAGACGCCCGCGCGACACCTTGCTGGCGCCGACGCTTACGTTGCCACGGAAGAAACCACTGACTCGCGCGCGGGCGAGTCGTGGGAAAAACGCAGCGCGGAGTTTAGCGGATCGGGGTCGGAGCGGCGACTACCAGGTGCGGAAAGCGCCGGTGTCGATATGGACGAAGTTGGATTCGCGGTAGTAGCCGACGCCGCCGGACTGCATCGCGATCGCGGCGTCGCGCAGCTGGTCCGTCTTGGCGCTCGTGAGGCGGACGTCGATCGCCCGGCCGCGCACGTGGAGGCTGTGCTCGGCGACGCCGCTCGTAACGTGGCGCAGCGCCTCGTTGGTCTGCGGCGAGCGGTAGCCCGAGATCACCTCGAAATTACCGCGGCCCTCGAACTCACCGTACAACCGATGAAGCTCGTCGAGCAGCGCGACGTCGATCGGGTGCGTTTGCTCCGTGCGAAAGTCGCGCAAGAAGTAGTTGATCTGATCCAGGGCGCCGGCGATCAGCGCGCCGCGCTCGCGGTAGGTGACCTTGAGCTTCTCGCCGGTATGGATGTGATAGAAGGAGAGGGACTGGGCTTCGGTCGCGAACGCGGTGCCGCTGCGGCCGAGCGTGGTGAGCCCAGCCATGCCGGTGAGAGTGCCAAGCACGAATTCGCGACGACCGACGGGCATGCAGACTCCTCCCTCTGACACAATGATGCTGCGTTAGCGGCTCTCGAGACGCTGCACCACGTCTCAGTACGCAACGGGCAATATGTAACACGGACCGTATGGGAGAAGCGACAGGTTTTCTCGCGCCGGGCCGCGGCGGCGCTCGGGATTTGGCTCAGCCTTCCGTCAGGAAACGCTCGGCGTCGAGTGCCGCCATGCAGCCCGATCCCGCCGACGTGACCGCTTGTCGATAGATGGGATCCGCGACGTCGCCCGCCGCGAACACGCCTTCGACGCTCGTCGCGGTCGCCATACCTTTGCGGCCCGTGCGAGTGATGATGTAGCCGCCTTCCATATCGAGCTGACCTTCGAATACCTTGGTGTTCGGCGTATGGCCGATTGCGACGAAGATGCCTTGGACGGCGATCTCGCGCGGCGCGTGGTTCTTCGTGCTCTTGAGCCGCGCGCCCGTCACTCCGCTGTCGTTGCCGACGACCTCGTCGAGCACGTGGTTCCAGAGGATCTCGACGTTGCCTGTGCGTGAACGCTCGACGAGCTTGTTGATCATGATTTGCTCGGCACGGAATGCGTCGCGCCGGTGAACCACCGTGACCTTCGACGCGATGTTCGACAGGTACAACGCTTCCTCGACGGCCGTGTTGCCGCCGCCGATGACTGCGACCGGTTGGTTCTTGAAGAAAAAGCCGTCGCAGGTCGCGCACGCGGAGACGCCGCGACCCTTGAACGCATCCTCGGTCGGCAAGCCGAGGTACTTCGCGGAGGCGCCCGTCGCGATGATCAGCGCGTCGCACGTGTACTCGGTCTTGCCGCAGAAGAGATGAAAGGGGCGTGCGCGAAGCTCGACGCGGTCGACGTGATTGTTGATGAGCTTCGTGCCGAAGCGCTCGGCATGCCGCTTCATGCGCTCCATGAGCTCCGGGCCTTGTACGCCTTCGTCGTCACCGGGCCAGTTGTCGACGTCGGTGGTCGTCGTCATTTGCCCGCCGACTTCGACGCCCGTGATCAGCACGGGCTCGAGCGCTGCGCGTGCGGCATACACCGCCGCCGTGTAACCCGCGGGACCCGAACCGACGATGATGAGCCGATGATGTTGTGCAGCCATGCCGCCTCCTTACGCGCCGCGTATGGTAGTGGAGCGCCTGCGGCAAGTCAGTCGATTGACGCGCGTGTTCAATGCGTTCCTCCAAGCCACGCGGGTTCACCGAACGTCGCGAGAAATCGGTCGATCTCGGCACCGGGGATGCAACCGCATGAGCGCTCGCCGGCGAGCGTCGTACAGACGGCGTGTGCGTCGAAGCCGCAGGCATCGCGGTGCGCGAGCGAGGCCGGCGCGGTGCAACCACTGAGCGCGAAGCAGGTCGCGAGTGACACTAGAAAACGAACGTTCGTACTATTTATAAGCGCGACTGAATTCACGGCGATCCTCCCAACCTTTCGTGGGTCAGCGGGTCGCGGACGCGACCAGCGTTGCGAACGCGCTCTTCGCGCGTTGCCGTGCCCGGGTGTCGTCGAGCAAGCGGTGAGCGAAGTTGAAGCCGAGGCCGATGTTGTTGAACTCGAACGCGAATTGCTCGACGTCGAGGTCGGCGCGGAAGTCTTGTTCCGCAACCGTTTTGGCCGCGATCCGCGCGATGCAGTCGAGCCAGGCCTTTTGCTTCTCGACGAGGTAGTCGCGCAGCTCCCCCGGTCGATCGTCGAGCTCGGTGGACGCGCCGAGCAAAGGACAGCCGCCGTCGCGCTGCTCCTCGGAGGCCCACTCGAGCCACAGCGAGAACAGGTGGCGCAAGCGGCGAATGCCGCCCGGCTCGCGCAGAGCGGGCAGGATCACGCGGCCGCGGAAGTCATCGACGACGCTCTCGAGGACGGCTTGTTGCAGCGCTTCTTTGGAGCCGAAGTGACCGAATAGGCCACTCTTCGACATGCCGGAGAGCTCGGCGAGCCGGCCGATGCTCAGTGCCTCGAGGCCCTGGACGCTGCACAGCGCTACGGCGTGGCGCAGGATGGAGGCGCGGGTGGCTTCGCCTTTGTTCATAGGGCGGCATAATACGAACGGTCGTTCTTTTGTGTCAAGCGTCGTTGCTGCGCGTGGCGATCACTTCGTCGTGAGCCTTTCCGCCGGGCTCGGCACGCGACGCCTCGGTCGCGCCACGCAACTCGCCCGCTTCGCGGGTTCCCTCGCCGACGCGCTCGCCCGCGGGCTCGCCTGAGGCGACATCCCTGTCGCCCAGGCGAGTGCTCGCTCCTGCTCGCACCCGCGCGCTACGCGCGCGGGCTGTTTCCACGGGCGAACACGTCCGCTCGGCGAGTTGCTATCGGCGCGACCGAGACGCCGCGTGCCGAGCCCGGCGGAAAGGGATGCACCTTCGGCCGACGCACTGCGCGACGACGCGTGCGGTTGTGTCTGGCATCATTGCGGCCGTTTCGGAGAGCTTGGGATTGGTGTTTCGCGCGATGTTCAGCGGTCGATCTTTTGCGCGGCTCGCTGATCTGCGCCGCGCGTGCTCGCGGGCGCGGCCGTTGCGTTCGCGCAGGAACCGGCGTCGCCGCCGCCTTACGTCGTGCAGCAGCGGCAGAAGATCGCGCTCGTATTGTCGGGCGGCGGCGCGCGCGGTGGCGCGCACATTGGCGTGCTGAAGGCGCTCCAGGAGCTGCGCGTGCCGATCGACGAGGTCGTCGGCACCAGCATCGGCGCGGTGATCGGCGGCTTCTATGTGTCCGGCATGACCGTGCAGGACATGGAAGAGTTGGTAGACAGCTTGGAGTGGGAGACGGCGTTCCTCAACAGCACGCCGCGCAAGCTCAAGTCGTATCGGCGCAAGCGCGACGACGATCTGTTTCTCGTCGACCTCAAGCCTGGTTTGAATCATGGCGAGTTCGAGCTGCCGAGCGGCGTCGTGCAGGGCCAAGTGATCGACATGGTGTTGTCGCGCGAGACGCTCCGCGCCTCGATGGTCGACGACTTCGACAAGCTCGCGGTGCCGTTTCGCGCCGTCGCCGGCGATCTCGCGACGGGTGAAGCCGTCGTGCTGCGCTCGGGCAACCTCGCGCGCGCGCTGCGAGCTAGCATGTCGATCCCGGCCGCGCTCACTCCGATCGAGATCGACGGGCGCTTGCTCGTCGACGGCGGGATCGTCATGAACCTGCCCGTGCAAGTCGCGCAAGAAATGGGCGCCGACGTCGTGATCGCCGTCGACATTTCTGCAGGGCTGCTCGGGCGCGAGACGCTGCGCTCGGTGCTCGACGTCACCGAGCAGCTCACGAACCTGCTCGGGCGCGCGGGCCTCGAAGAGCAGCGCCGGCGCCTCGGGCCGGAGGACATCCTCGTGACGCCTACGTTCGACGAGGACTTGGGCTCGATCAGCTTTGCGCGCATGCGTGAGGCGATCCAGGCCGGCTACGACGCGGTGATGCAGCATCGCGACCAATACGAGCCGCTCGCGCTCGACGATGCGCGCTATGCCGCATACGTCGCGAGCCTCAACGACCCGCGGATGCAGGAGCTCCCCGTGGTCGAGTTCGTGCGCCTCGACAACAACGCCCGGATCGCCGACTCGGTCGTGGAAACGCGCCTGAGCGACATACGAGTCGGCGAACAGCTCGACGTCGATCAAGTCGAGCGCGCGATGAACAAGGTGTACGGGCTCGAGTACTACCAAAACGTGCGCTACGGGCTCGTCAAAGACGAGGGCAAGACCGGGCTCGAGGTCGAGCTCGACGAGCGTTCGTGGGGCCCGAATTATTTGCAGCTCGGCATGGAATACAGCTCCGCCGGCGACGAAGCCGCGCTGTTCGGGCTGGCCGCGAGCTATCTGCGCACGGCGATCAACGATCGCGGCGGGGAGTGGCGCGCGACGTTCAAGATCGGTGACGAGCCGGCGCTGCTCTCGGACTACTATCAGCCGTTCGGCGAACGCGGGCTGTACTTCTTCGCGCCATCGCTGAATTTCCAATCGACCATCTTCAACGTATGGGAAGACGATGTGCGCGTCACCGAGGCGCAGATCCGCGAAGGCGAGCTCGAGCTCGGGATCGGCCGCGAGCTGCCGAGTTGGGCCGAGTATCGTTTCGGCGTGCGCGCCGCATACGGCACGGAGGAATTGCGCGTAGGCGAGCCTCTGCCCGCGGAGGACTTCCGGCGCGGCGAGCTGTTCGGCCGGTTCGCCATCGACACGATGGACAGCGTGTCGTTCCCGCGCTCGGGCACGCTCGCGAGCATGGAATGGCGCGGGTCGCGGTTGGGGCTGCACGCCGACCAGCATTTCGATCAGATGCTGCTCCAGGCGGCGCACGCGAAGACTTGGGGCAGGCACACGATGCTCACGACGTTCCGTTACGACGCGACCATCAGCGGGGAGGCCCCGCTCGATCGGGTGTTCCGCGCGGGTGGTTTCTTCGACATCTCGGGCCTCAACCGCAACCAACTGTCGGGGCAGCACGTGGCGCGCGTCGGCGCGGCCTGGTACCGGAGGATCGGCGACCTTGCGCTGTTTCCCGCGTTCGCGGGCGTGAGCATGGAGCTCGGCAACGTGTTCGAATCGCGCGAGGACATCTCGGCCGATAGCAGCATTCTCGGCGGTTCGTTCTGGGCGGGCGTCAGCACGCCGGTCGGGCCGGTGTACGTCGCGATCGGGCGCGCAGAGGGTGGCGAGAGCGCGTTCTACGTGTTCCTCGGCAGAATCTTCTAAGCGCGCTGCTACCGTCTCGCGACGCAGCGGCACAAGGGCGGGACAATGGCGCGCATTCAGCTGCTGCTCGGGGCGCTGCTGTTTTCGACCGGCGGTGTCGCGATCAAGCTGTCGACCTTGAGCGGATGGCAGGCAGCCGGGATGCGCGCGATCGTCGCCGCCGTCGTGATACTCGCGCTGTTGCCCGCGGCGCGGCGCGGCTGGAGCCCGCGCACGCTCCTGGTGGCGCTACCGTACGCCGCGACGTTCATTCTCTATACGCTCGCAAACAAGGAAACGACGGCGGCGAACGCGATCTTCCTGCAAGACACGGCGCCGTTGTATCTGCTGATTCTCTCGCCGCTCGTGCTGCGCGAGCGGATCGTGCGCTGGGACTGGCTGCTGCTCGCCGCGCTCGCGTTCGGCGCTGCGCTGCTGTTCGCGGCGACGCCCGAGCCGCTCGTCACGGCGCCGCGGCCCGCGCTCGGTAACGCGCTCGCGCTCGCAGCGGGTATCACCTGGGCGCTGAGTCTCGCCGGCCTGCGGTGGATCACCGTCCGCTCGCCGGTGAGCGGCGAGGAGCCGTTCGCCGTGATCGTCGCGGGTTGCGTGCTCGCATTCGTCGTCGCGGCCGTCGCGTCGTGGCCCGAATCGCCGTTCCCGCCGAGCGCGCGCACGGCACCGAATACCGTGATCATCGTTTATCTCGGTGTCTGCCAGATCAGCCTCGCGTATTTGTTCGTCACGCGCGGCATGCGGCACGTGACCGCGCTCGAGGCGTCGCTGTTGTTGCTGGCCGAGCCCGTGTTCACTCCGATCTGGGCGTGGCTGCTGCTCCGCGAGACGCCGACGTTCGCCGCGCTGCTCGGCGGCGGCGTGGTCGTCGCGGCCGTGGCGGCGAACACGTGGCTGCGCGGTGTATCATCCGCGCCTCGGCCGACAGGGAGTGCATGATTCATGGTGAGATCCGTTTCAACGCATGCGGCCGATCTCGAAGCGCTCGACCTCGCGCATCTCTTCCACCCGAACACGAATCTCGCGGCGTTGCACAAGAGCAAGCCGCTCGTTCTCGTGCGCGGCGAGGGAGTGCACGTCTGGGACAACCACGGCAAGCGTTATATCGAGGCGATGGCGGGGCTTTGGTGCACGACGCTCGGCTACGGCGACGAAGAACTCGCTTCGGTCGCCTACGATCAGATGAAGAAGCTGTCGTTCACGCACCTGTTCACCGGCAAGAGTCACGAGCCCGGGATCCTGCTCGCGGAGAAGCTCGCCGGCATGGCGCCGTTCGCCGCAACGCGCGTGTTCTTCGGCAACTCGGGCTCGGACGCGAACGACACGCAAATCAAGCTTGCGTGGTACTACAACAACGCGCGCGGCCGGCCGCGGAAGAAGAAAATCATCGCGCGTCAGAAGGGCTATCACGGCACGACGCTCGCGACGGCCGGGCTCACCGGACTGCCCTCGTTCCACAAGAACTTCGACGTGCCGCTCGCCGGGATCCTGCATACGGACGCGCCGTACTACTACCGCGGCGCGGAGCCCGGTGAGTCGGAGGAGGACTATGCGTCGCGGCTCGCGCGCAACCTCGAGCAGCTCATCGTGCGCGAGGATCCCGAGACGATCGCCGCGTTCTTCGCGGAGCCGCTGATGGGCGTCGGCGGTGTGCTGCTGCCGCCGCGCACGTACTTCGAGAAGATTCAGGCCGTGCTCGCGCAGCACGACATCCTGCTGATCGACGACGAGGTGATCACGGGCTTCGGCCGCACGGGCGAGCTCTGGGGTGCGCAGGCGTTCGGGATGAAGCCGGCCACGGTGACGGCGGCCAAGGCGTTGTCGTCCGCGTACCTACCGATCAGCGCCGTGATCGTGCCGGAGTTCCTCTACGAGCCGATGATCGAGGCGAGCGGGCAGGTGGGTTTGTTCGGCCACGGCTTCACGTACTCGGGGCATCCGGTGAGCGCAGCGGTGGCGTTGCGTGCGCTGCAGATCTACGAGGAGCGCAAGCTGTACGAGCACGTCCGCAAGGTGAGCCCGCAATTCCAGAAGAGCCTTGCCGCGCTCGCGGACCATCCGCTTGTTGGCGATACCCGCGGCATCGGTCTCGTCGGCGCCTGCGAGCTCGTGCAGAACAAGAAGACGAAAGCCGGGTTCGATGCGAAGCGCGCGGTCGGTGCGAAGTGCATGGCGTTGTGCCAGGAGCAGGGCCTCATCGTGCGCGCGATCGGCGACGTGATCGCGCTGTGCCCGCCGTTCATCGTCACGCCGGCACAGATCGACGAGATCTTCGCCGGCCTGAAGCGCGGGCTCGACGACACGCTCGAGTGGGCGCGGAAAGAACGGCTGCTGTAGCCGCTCGAGGTCGACCGACATGGCGCGGATCAAGGCCTTGTGGATTTGTGCGGTGGTCGCGAATGTGCTCGGCTGGGTCTTGCCGGTGATCGACGACGACAGCCGCGTCTACCGCGGCTTTCATGCGTTTCGCGTCGCGCTGAGCCCGATCTGGCCGTACGAGCAGTTCCGCATGCCGTATGGTTACCTCGTATGGCTCAGCGTCGCGAGCGCATTTACGAATCTCCTGTTCGTGGCGATGGCGCTGTACCTCTGGCCGCGACTCACGCGTGCCGCCGGTAGCCGATTCGCCGTGTTCGTTCTCGGCGCCGCCGCGTTGTTGAACCTGCATTGGACTTTCACGATGGAAGACAACGCCGCCGATCTTGCGATCGGCTACTACGTCTGGGTGCTGTCGTTCGTGTTGCTGCTGCTCGCCGCGCATCCCGCGTTCGCGCGGCGCGCCCGCTGACGAGCTCGCACGCTCAGGCGAGTCACTCGGGGCGCGCGATCCAGATCAGCGGGGCGGCTACGCACGCCACGAACGCGAGCGCCGTGAGCACGGGCCACATGCCCACGTACGGCAACGCGAGCCCGAGCGCTTCGATCGGCGGCGCGAGCAGGATCGTCAGGAGGCTGCCGGTGCCGGCGGCCGCCGCGAGCGTCCAGCGCCGGCTGACGGCGAGCCGGCGCTTGCGCGGCGGCAGCGCCCGCAGCACGCGGTCGCTGAAGCCGTCGTCGACGATCTCGGGCTCGGCCGTTCGCAGCGCCACGTCGAGCGGATAGTCTTCCCGTTCCGTCATTGGGGCCCCCAGTCCTCGAGATGCCGCTTGAGGGTCGCATGCCCGCGCGAGAGATCGGATTTCACGGTGCCGAGCGGAAACCCGAGCGTCGTCGCGATCTCCTGGTGCGACAGGTCCTTCTTATAGTGCAAATAGAACACGGCTTGCTGGCGCGTCGGAAGGCGCGCCACGGCGCGCCAGACGTGGGACTCTGTGCCGCGGTCGTCGGCCGCCAGCGGCGGAGAATGCTCTGCCTCGTCGAACTCTGCGGCTGGGTGAAGCTTGCGCTGATCGTTGAGAAACGTGTTGTACGCGATCCTGTAGAGCCACGTCGAGAACTTGGCAGAGCCCGCGTACGTGTCGAGCGCCTTGTAGGCTTTCATGAACGTCTCCTGCGCGAGGTCGTCGGCGCGCGCCGCGTCGTTGTTGGCCAACCGGCGCAAGAAATTTCGCAGCGGCGACTGATGGCGGCGAACCAAGAGCTCGAACGCGGCTCGATCGTCATCGCCGACGACACGCGCGACCAGAGCTGCATCGCTGTCGCTCACCGAACGCGCGTCACGGGCCGCGGCGCGCGGCTCGGGCGCTGAGATACGCGTTCACGAAGCTCGCCACGCTCAAGCACAGGAAGAGCAAGCCCCAGGCTGCGGCGCGCAGTATCCCGAGTCCGAAGTACATCAGCAGCGCGATTCCGCATCCCCAGCCGAGCAGCACGACGCCGCGGCGGAAGTCGACGCGTTGCTGCTCGTGCGGCGGCAGCGGCAGAGGAGCTTTCCCGAACAGCTCCCGCGGCACGGGCTGACCTTTCTCGACGAGTCGTTCGATGAGCTCGTGCCGATCGCGGTCTCGGCGTGTCGCGTAGAAAAAACTGAGCCCGAGCACCCCTAGCACGAAGATGGTTCCGCAGATCATGCCGGCGATCGCGATTGCCATCCCCATTTGTTGTGCTGCCGGAGCTATCGGGTCTTGCGCGAGCGCGAGCGCGGGGAGCAGCAGCGCTTCGGCGCCGACCGCGAGTCCTTGGGATTTGCGATGCGTCATTTCGATCTCCTTGCCGTTCTTAGCCATTCAGTCCGGTGGATCAGACACGAGCGCGGTCGATTTGGATGCAGCGTGCGGAGCGAAGCGAACACGAGGTGCCGCGGCGCTGCGTACCTACGGTAGCGTGAGCGTTGACATAACGCGTCGGCGGTTGACGGCAGGGACGATTTCAGTATGATATCGCGCGAATATCACCAAGTCGGGAGACGAACATGCCTGCCGAACGTTCCAAGCACGCCACCTTCGAGAGAGAAGTCGACGCGATCAGCGGTTGGCCGATGCTCTTTATCGGTTTGGCTTTGATGATCGGCGCCGTCGTGTTTCTCTTCTTTGGGCCGGGTTTGCCGCAGGTCCGTTTCTTCCCTGTCGTCGCGTTCGAAATCTTCGTGATCGTCATGCTTACGGGGTTGTTTACGCTTCAGCCCAACGCGGCGCGAGTCCTGATCCTGTTCGGCCACTACAAGGGCACTGTCCGCAAGAGCGGTTTTCATTGGGCTAACCCGTTCTACGCGCACAATCGCGGCAAGATACCGTGGACCATCGGCACGCCGAGTGAGTCGAAGGGGTCGAAGCTTGGCCTGCAGTCGGGGACCACGGGCATCGTGTATCGCCCGCTGAAGTCCGTGATGTCGCTGCGCGCGCACAACTTCAACAGCGAGAAGCTCAAGGTCAACGACAAGCGCGGCAACCCGGTCGAGATCGCCGCAGTCGTCGTCTGGCGCGTCGAGGACACGGCGCAGGCCGCGTTCGACGTGGAGGACTACGAGAGCTACGTGCAGGTGCAGAGCGAGTCTGCGATCCGCAGCATCGCTAGCCTTTACGCCTACGACTACGGCGAGGAGCACGAGATCACGTTGCGCGGCGGCGGCGACGAAGTGTCGCACGAGCTCAAGAAGGAGCTCGAGGTGCGGCTTGCAAAGGCGGGTGTCGTGGTCGAGGAAGCGCGTTTGACTCATCTCGCGTACGCGCCGGAAATCGCGCACGCGATGCTGCGGCGTCAGCAGGCCGAAGCCGTGATCGCGGCGCGCACGAAGATCGTGCTCGGCGCGGTCAGCATGGTCGACATGGCGCTGCGCGAGCTCCAAGCGAAGGACGTCGTGAAGCTCGACGAGGAACGCAAGGCCGCGATGGTGAGCAACTTGCTCGTCGTGCTCTGCGGCACGGCGGAGACGTCGCCGGTGATCAACACGGGAACGCTGTATAGCTGATCGTGGCGGAAGAGCGTAAGGCATTCCTGCTGCGCCTACCGCCCGAGCTCTGGAAGGAGCTCGAGAAGTGGGCCGCGGACGAGCTGCGGAGCGTCAATGCCCAGATGGAGTACGTGCTTCGTCAGGCGGTCGCGAAGCGCAAGAGCAAAACGAAGAGCGAGGAGCAAGACCCGCTGCAATAACCCCCCAAGACGTAGGGACGGGTCTCGGGGCCGATTCGTCGGCCCCCGATTTTCTAGCGCGCTTCAGAACGCGCGCAGCCCCTCGTTGAGCTCGATGTATGTTCCCCACGGGTCCGTGATGAACGCGATCCCGAGACCGGAGGGCAGCTTCGAGTACGGCCGGTCGAACTTCACGCCGTCGGCCTCGAGCCTCTTGCAGAATGCTTCGAGGTCTGCGATCTCGAAGCCGATGTGGTCGAGCGCGCGGCCTTTGGTCGGCGCTTGAGCGGTGGGAACCGCGGAGAAGTTCAAGTTGATGCCTGGCAAGTCCACGGCGTCGTAGCGCCAGCGCTTGCCGCGCACGCCGCCGAAGTGCGTCGCGTACCAATCGCGGATCGCGCCGAGCTGATCCGCGGTCACGTCGAAGTGCACGTGGTGCGCGATGATCGGCACTTCGATCTTGCGATTGTGGCGTGCCGCGAACGCATCGCTGTCGCCGCCGTCGACCGTGAACCCGAGATTGGTCGCGAGCCCATCGTCGAAGAGCTCGATCCGCTCGCCGTCCGGCGTGAACACGGACGCGACGCCGGGAAACTGCGCGTTGTATTGCACGTCGAACCCTTTCTGCTCGAGTGACGCGAGCGACTTGACTCGAAACGCCACGTGATTCACGACGGCGCCGTCGCTCGTGCCGGTGGGCTCGCCTTGTCGAAGCAAGACCAGCACGTCGGGGAACTTCGCACCTTCGATCGAGCCGAGCAGCGTGACGGGCTCGCCGCCGAGCTTCACCCACCACGCTTTGGTCGCCGCGACATCGCGCGCGACGAAGTGTAGGTGACCCATCGCGACGCCGGCCGCGTTGCCCGCCGACAATTGCGCCGCCGCGGTGCCCGCGAGCGCGAGCGACAGAACCAGTGAAGCGCAGCAACGCGCGAGTGTGCTCGGCATGCGATCCCCCCCGAGGGTAGTAGTGCCTGCGATTCTACCCAATGGAGCGAGACGCGCCACGCCTGGCTTTCCGGTATCATCCACGCCCTAAAATCAGACCCCCTGCGGAGCAAGCCCATGGGCTTCACGACCAAGCAAATCCACGCCGGCGTCGTCCCCGACCCGGAAACCGGCTCTATTCTCACGCCGATTTATCAGTCGACGACGTTCGTCCAAGAGTCGGTCGATCAGTACCTGTCGAAGGGGTTCTCGTACTCGCGCAGCGGCAACCCGACGGTGAAAGCGCTCGAGCAGAAGCTCGCGGTGCTCGAGAACGGCGTCGCGTGCACGTGCTTTTCGACGGGCATGGCCGCCGAGCAGGCGGTGTTCCAGGCCACGCTCAACGCCGGCGACCACGCCGTGATCTCCGACGTCGCCTATGGCGGCACGTATCGGCTCGCGACCAAGATCTACTCGCGTTTCGGCGTCGAGTTCACGTTCGCAGACAGCTCGAATCCCGAGTCGGTGCGCAAGGCAGTGCGCGACAACACGAAACTGATTTTCACCGAGACGCCCGCGAACCCGACGCTGAAGCTCGGTGACATCGCCGCGATTTCGGCCATAGCGAAGGAACGCAGGATTCCGCACGCCGTCGACAACACGTTCCTCACGCCGTACTACCAGCGCCCGCTCGAGCTCGGCGCGAATATCTCCGTGCACAGCACGACGAAGTACTTCGACGGCCATAACTCGACGGTCGGCGGTGCGGTGATCGTCGACAGCGAGCAATTGAACGACAAGATCCGGTTCGTGATGAATGCGACCGGCGTGATCATGTCGCCGTTCGTCGCCTGGCTCACGCTCCAAGGCACGAAGACGCTGTCGATCCGTCTCGAGCGGCAGTCCGCTAACGCGCAGACCATCGCCGAGTTCCTCGAGTCGCATCCGAAGGTCACGGAGGTGCGCTACCCGGGGCTCGAGAGCTTCCCGCAGCACGCGCTCGCGAAGAGGCAGGCGTCCGGCTTCGGTGCGATGCTCTGGTTCGAGGTGGAGGGCGGCGTGAAGGCCGGCAAGAAGCTCATGGACTCGGTGAAGCTCTGCACGCTCGCGGAGAACTTGGGCTCGGTCGAGACGCTGATCACGCATCCCGTGACGATGACGCACGCGGACGTCGAGCCCGCGGAGCGCAAGCGCGTCGGGATCACCGACGGCTTGGTGCGACTGTCGGTCGGGCTCGAGGACGTCGAAGACCTGATCGCGGATCTGCGCCAGGCGCTCGACAAGATCTGAGCGGCCGAGCGCCGGCGCGCCTCGCAATCGCATGAAGAAGGAAACCCGAGTCACCCATCCACCGGAAGTGAAGCTTCTGGACGGCAACGTGCCCGTGGTCACGCCGGTCTACCAGACCGTGAAGTTCACGTATCCGACGATCGAGTCGTCCTTGACGGCCGAGGCGAAGGAGCATGGCTTCGACTACACGCGCGACGCGAATCCGACGACGCGCGAGCTCGAGCTGCTCGCGGCCGAGCTCCAGGACCGCGACGACGCGATCGCGACAGGCTCGGGCATGGCCGCGATCTGGCTCGCCTTGCTCGGTAACCTCGTCGCCGGCGACCGCGTCGTGATCTTCGTGGAGTCGTATCGCCCGAATCGCGTCGCCGTGCGTCGTTTTCTGCCCAAGCTCGGTGTCGAGTTCACGATGCTCAGCGTGCACGACCATGAAGCGATAGCGCGCGTATTCGCGGAGCAGCGCACGAAGGTCTTGCTGTTCGAAGCGCCGACCAATCCGATGATGCAGGTTCCCGATCTCGAAGTGATCGTGAGGCTCGCGAAGCAACACGACGTCGTCACCGTGCTCGACAACACGTTCGCGGGGCTCCATAACCACGGCAAATACGAGATCGATTACTTCGTCCACAGCATGACGAAGTACGCGAGCGGCCACGGCGACGTGATGGGCGGCATCGTGATCGGCGACAAGAAGCGGATCAGGGCGATCAAGCCGCTCGCGGTGAACATGGGCTCGACGCTCGATCCCGGCGCCGCCTTTCTCATCGCGCGGGGCCTCAAGACCTACTTCTTGCGCTACCGGCAGCATTCCGCGAACGCGCTTCAGATCGCTGAGTTCCTCACGAAGCGCAGCGAGGTCGCGAAGGTGTACTACCCCGGGTTGCCGAGCGATCCGGGTCACGCGCTCGCGAAGAAACAGATGAGTGAGGCCGGCGGCGTGCTCAGCTTCGATCTGAACGCGGACAAGGAACAGACCTGGGCGTTCATCGACGAGCTCGAGCTATTCACCACGACTGCGAGCTTGGGGTCGACGGAGTCGCTCGTCGCGCCCGTGAAGCTCTACTTGGGTTCCGACCTCACCGCCGAGGAGCAGCAGCGTGGGCAGATCAAGGACTCGACGGTGCGGCTCGCTCTGGGCCTCGAGCATGTCGATGATCTGATCGCCGACCTCGATCAAGCGCTCTTGAAGACGATCGTCTAGCGCCTAGCGGCTGAGGAGCCTGCGCGCGCGGCCGAGCGCCATCAGCGGGAAGTAGTGGCGGTAGAGGTTGTAGTTGATCATGAAACCGCGCTGCAGCTCGGTGCCCTGGGCGATTCGCTCGCGAGTTCGGTCGTCGCGGAAGTCCATGCGCGCGCCGAAGCCGTAGCCCGGAAAACCGGTGCCGGTGTAGTAGGGCTCGTCCCACGTGCCGTCGTCGCGCTGCGTCGCCACGAGGTAGCCCACGCCGCGGCGGATCACACGGTCGTAGTCGGGGCTCTCGATGGCGAGCAGCGCCAGCAGCGCCCACGCGGTCTGCGAGGCCGTGCTCGGGCCGCGTCCGCGCAGGCTGTCGTCCATGTACGACGCGCAGGTCTCGCCCCAGCCGCCGTCGTCGTTCTGATGCGCGACGACCCAATCGGCTGCGCGCCGCACGTAATCCTGCGACATGTCCTCGCCGATCGCCGCGAGTGCCGGCAGAACCGCGGCCGTGCCGTAGATGTGATTCACGCCCCAGCGGCCGAACCAGCTGCCGTCGGCTTCCTGCTCCGAGCGCAGGAACTTGTAGCCGCGTTCCACGGCGCGATGGTGCTTGTCGAAACCGAGGAGACCGAGCGCCTCGAGCACATGGGCCGTGACGTCGGCCGAAGGCGGATCGAGCGCCTCGCCGAAGTCGCAGAACGGAATCTTCGTGAGGATCTGGCGGTCGTTGTCCTTGTCGAACGCGGCCCAGCCGCCGTTGCTCGACTGCATCGCGAGGGTCCACGCGAGTGCGCGGTCGATCACCGACCTGATCCGCGGATCGTCGAGCAACGTGCGCGGTAGGCGCGCGAGCACGATCAGCGCGACCGCCGTGTCGTCGATGTCCGGGTAGTTGAGGTTGGCGCGCTCGAACGCCCAGCCGCTCGGCTCGACGCCCTTGACCTTCTTCGACCAATCGCCGTAGTAGCGCACCTCGTTCGCGAGCACCCACTCGAGCGCGCGTTCCATGCTCGGCGTGAGCGAGCGGCCGCAGTCCTGCATCGCGAGCAGCGCGAGCAGCGTGTCCCACACGGGCGATTCGCTCGCTTGAATGTGCAGAGTGCCGCCGCGCTCGTACGACCAATGGCTGTCGAGCGCCGCGAGCCCCTTCGACATCACGGGGTGAGCGAGCGTGTAGCCCTCGACGTTGAGCGCCATCAGGCTGTAGATCCACGGCGGTTGGATTCCGCCCCACGCGCCGTCCGCGTCTTGGTGACGCACGATCCAGCCCAAGCACGCGTTGATCGCCATTTCGCGGCCCGGTGTGAAGCCGAGCTTCTGATAGAGATGTAGGAGGCGGTCGGAGAGCAGGAACAGCCGGCGCCACGACCAGCGCGAGCCGCGCCGCGGCAAACGGTAGTCCATCTTTTCGCGGCCGTCGGGGAACAGCTCGTCGAGACGACGCTCAGGCGCGAGGGGCCGCACGGCGCGGCGCGCGGACAGCACCGCGAGCGGCAGCAGCGTCGCGCGCGCCCAGCTCGCGAAGTTGTAGATGTTGAAATACCAGGGCGGGTTCGCGATCACTTCGGGTGGGAGGTTCGGCGTCGCGGTCCACGGCCACTCGCCGAGCAGCGCGAGCCAGTACTTCGTGAACACGCGGACCTTGCTGAGGCCGCCGTGCTCGAGGATCCAGGTTCGGGCCTTGACGAGCGGCTCCGAGTCCTTGGCCATGCCGACGCAGCGCAGCGCGGCGTAGCATTCGACGGTGCTGTTGATGTCGCCGTTCGGAGCGGCGTAGTAGCTTTCCCAGGCACCGTCCGGCCGCTGGGCGTTGAGCAGCGTCGCGACGAGGTCGTCCTGGCGCGGGTGGCGCAGTCCCAGGAAGTGCATTGCGAGCAGCCACTCCGCTTCCATGCAGTAGCTCGACTCGAGCATGCCCACCCAGAAGCCATCCGAAGTCTGGTCGCGATCGAGCCACTCCGTCGCTTTCGCGATGGAGGTGTCGATTTGCTCGGGCGGATCTTGTAATGCTCGCGGGGCGGTTACGGCCATAGGTACCGGGCTGACGGCGGTATTGCGCCGCGGATTATCGCACGAGTGCCTGACTGGCCGCGGTAAGCTCCCGAAATGCCCGCTTTCCGCGCCGTTTTCGCGCTTGGCCGTGCCGCTACTCGCTGCTTGCGCGGCCGTAACGACGGCGGACGGTCAGCCGGGTCGCATTCGGCTCGAGCGAATTCCGCTCCTATGTGGAAGCCGTGTTCCGCGAGCAGAACAGGGCCGCGAGCGACCTGGCGTTCGCGATCGAGGACGCTACCGGCCCGGATGGCGTAGAGCCGCCCGAGCTCGCGGCGGCCGAGGACGCGCTGCTTGGCGCTTGCGCGGGGCTCAATGAGCTCGCGACGGCACGCCGCGACGAGCAGCGGCTCGGTCTGCGCCGCAACGCGGACGTCGCGCGCAAGGCGCCCGCGTGCGAGCGCGCGACCCTGGCGGCGCAGGCTGCGCTCGCGGCGCGGTCGAAATGAGCATCGCACGCGCGGCGGCGTAGGTCGGGCGATCAGAGCCCCGGCGGCAGCAACCGGCCGACGGCTACGAGGTGCTGCTGGTAGTAGGCGGAGCTCATGCTCGCGACCGCGACCTTCTGGCCGTTCGCGGGTGCATGCACGAAACGTCCGTCGCCGAGATAGATGCCGACGTGCGAGAGCTTCTCTTGATCCTGGAAGAACACGAGATCGCCCGGCGTCGGCCTCGCTGAGCGCGATCTTGCGCGCGGCTCGGAACTGCTCTTGGGAGGTGCGCGGAATCCGATAGCCGGCCTGCGTGTACGCGTAGAAAGCGAGACCGCTGCAATCGAACCCTTCGTTCGGATCGGTGCCCCCGTAGCGGTAGCGTGCGCCGACCATGCCCATCGCAAGCTCCGCGACCGCGCCGCCGATCGTGAGCGCCGCCGCTTGATCGGGCTCGGCCGCGCGGGCCACGGCCCGGCCCTCGACGGGAGCCGGCGGTTGCTGCGGGGCGCTCGCGCAACCCGCGAGAAGCGCGGCGGCGGCAGTCAGCGCGAGCAAAGTGCGAGCGGTCGTGTCGCTGCGTAGGAGCATGATCGCGAGCTTGAGCGCCCGCGACTGAATCGTGCCTGAATGCGGGCGCTACGCGCTCGCAGGCCGCGCCTCAGCGCGGCGTGAGCCACGGCGGTGTCGGCAAGCCCTTCGCGCGCAGGAACTCGGGGTTGTAGAGCTTCGACTGATAACGCGAGCCCGAGTCGCAGAGGATCGTGACGATGGTCTTCCCCGGCCCGAGCTGCTTTGCGAGCCGGATCGCGCCCGCGACGTTGATGCCGGTCGAGCCGCCGAGCAGCAGCCCTTCGTTCTGCACGAGGTCGAAGCAGATCGGCACCATCTCGCTGTCCGGGATCTGAAATGCATCGTCGATTTTCGCGCCGTCCAAATTGCCCGTGACGCGGCCTTGGCCGATGCCTTCGCTGATCGAGCTGCCGGAGCCTTTGAGCTCACCCGTCTTGATCCAACTGTAGATCGACGCACCCATCGGGTCCGCTGCCGCGCACACGACGTTCGGATTCTTCTGTTTCAGATACGCGCTCGTGCCCGCGAGCGTGCCGCCCGTGCCGACCGCGCAAATGAAGCCGTCGACTTTGCCGTCCGTCTGCCGCCAGATCTCGGGGCCCGTGCTCTGCGTGTGGCCGTCGCGGTTGGCCGTGTTGTCCCATTGATTCGCGTACAACACGCCATGCGGCTCGGTGGCCTCGAGCTCCTTCGCGGTTCGCGCCGCGACGTGCACATAGTTGTTCGGGTCCTTGAACGGCACCGCGGGCACCTCGCGGAGCTCGGCGCCGCACAGCCGCAGCGCGTCCTTCTTCTCCTGCGACTGCGTGTTCGGCATCAGGATCAGCGTGCGGTAGCCGCGCGAGTTGCCGACGAGCGCCGAGCCCGATGCCGGTATTGCCGGCGGTGCCCTCGACGATGAACCCGCCGGGCTCGATCACGCCGCGCCGCTCGGCGTCGAGCACCATGTACTTCGCGGCGCGGTCCTTTACCGAGCCGCCGGGGTTCAGAAACTCGGCTTTGCCGAGGATCGTGCAACCCGTGAGCTCGGACGCCTTGCGCAGTTTGATGAGCGGCGTGTTGCCGACCGCGTCGACGAAGTCGGAGCGAATATCCATGACGACGAGTGTTCCGCGTTCAGCTGCGGTTCAGCGCTCTTCCTGCAGTTGCCTACTGAACGGCCCTACTGAACGGTGATCGTGATCTTTTCGGAGCGGACGGGCGGCTGATGCGGGATGTGGTTTGCGTCGCCGAGCACGAGCTGCAACGTGTGCTGGCCCGGAGTCAGCGTGAGGTCCACTTCCGTCTGGCCCGCGCCGAAGTGGCGGTGCTTGTCGTCGTTCGGGATCGGCAGGTTGTCGGGCGGAAGCTCGGAGTCGATCAGCAGGTGGTGATGACCCGTGTTCGGATTCGTGACGCCCGCCGGCGCGACGCCCATGCCGCGTAGACCGAAGCGCACGGTGACCGGCGAAGTCACCTTGGCGCCGTTCATGGGCGAGATGAAATACACCATCGCGCCTGCCGGAGCCGCGGTGCGCGGCAGGGCGGCCGCAGGTGCGGTCGGAGCCGCTGGCGCAGGGTTGCCTTGAGCTTGGCTCAGGGCCGGAATAACCAATAGAAGCAGGCTGCAGATCGGTGTTATCGTTCTCATGCGCTTCGCCCCTCTAGTAGTGAGTGTGAGTTGTGCGGAAGGCGCACATCTTATCAGGTGGAAACCGCAGTCAACTCCCGTCGCCGTCCGCGCGTTATGGAATCTCTTCGGCCGCGGGACCGACTCGACGAGTAGAGTGAACTTCGACCGCCGGCATAGTAACTAACGTGACACCAGCTCCGTTTTTCCGTCACAGGGACCTCGATGACCATCGAGGGAGGGAAGTCATGGAACTTCGAATGATTCGGCGTGTTGCTCGCCGCCGGTTTGACGGTTGGCATCATTGCGTGCAGCAGCCAGCAGTCCATTGGCCCGTCGGGAAGCAGCGGCGGCGGAATTTCCATTCCGATGCCCTCGGGAGGGTCGAGCGGTTCATCCGGAAGCTCCGGCTCGCAAGGCGGCAGCTCAGGCTCGCAAGGATCGCAAGGCTCGCAAGGATCGTCCGGCGGTAGCCAGGGCGGCTCGAGCGGTGGCTCGCAAGGATCGTCGGGAGGCAGCTCCGGCGGTTCGAGCGGCTCGAAAGGGTCGTCGGGCGGCATCCCGGGCGGCTCGAGCGGCGGCTCGCAGGGATCGTCGGGTGGTAGTCCCGGCGGCTCGAGCGGCGGCTCTCAAGGATCGTCGGGCGGTATCCCGGGCGGCTCGAGCGGTGGCTCGCAAGGATCATCGGGAGGCAGCTCCGGCGGCTCGAGCGGCGGCTCGCAAGGATCGTCGGGTATCCCAGGCGGCTCGAGCGGCGGCGGTTCGCAGGGGTCATCGGGTAGCGCGGGTTCCCCGGGCGGCTCGAGTGGCTCGCAAGGCAGCTCGGGACTGCCGGGTGGCGCGTCCGCCGGGATTCCGGGCGGCAGTTCATCGGGGTCACCCGGCGGTTCGTCGGGCTCGAGTGGCAATGGCGGTTCGAGCTCGGGCGGCTCGTCGTCCGGTGGCAATGGCGGTGCCGATGGCGGTGCCACGGCCGGCGGCGGCCAGGGCAGCAGCGGCCTTCCCGGCGATGGTGCCAGCGGCGGCGGTAGTCGCAGCGCGGGCGGCGCGGGTTCCGAGCAAGGCGGCGGCTCCGGTGCGCAGGGTTCGGGCCAAGGCTCCGAAGGTGGCGGAGGCGATAGCCGCACGGCATCGAGTGGTTCGGGCTCCGGTACGGGTGGCGCCGGCAATGCGTCCGGCGGGAAGGGCAGCGAAGGTGGCGACGATCCGTTCGGCGCCGGCGACGGCAAGGACGGCAACGGCCAAGGCGGCGACGAGGAATTCGACCGTTCGCTCGGCGACTTCGACCGCACGATGGGCAAGGAGCAGGAAGCGATCGCGCGCGCCGGAGGCGGCACTGCGGCGGACGAGGTCTTGCAGCAGGCGGGCCAAGGCGGCGGCGGTGAAGGCGGGGACGCGGGCGGCGCGTCCTCTGGCGGTAACTCCGCGGGCGGTGGACAGAGCAGCGCCGCGGCTGGCGGCGAAGGCGGCCAGGCGGGAGGCGGATCGGCGCTCGACGACAACGCCGGACCTGAAGAGGCGGCTGCGACAGTGCAGGGCTGCAACGACACCGAGAAGGTTTCGCGGCAGCTGTGCGAGGCCGCGACGGCGGAGAAGGATCCCTTCTTGCGCGCGGCGCTCTGGGACGAGTACAACCAGTACAAGAAGATTTTGGCGCGGCAATAAGAACTAGGAGACGCAACATGCGTCCTGGCACAGGGTTTCTGATCGCGGGTTTCGTCCTGTTTGCCGGCTGCACGAGCCAGGAAGTGGTGGTGGCGCACTCGGTGCCGCTCGCCACGACGAAAGTAGTCATCCCCGAGGCGCAGCTGCTCGACGTCGGCGTCGCCGTGTTCGATTCCGGAGTGCCCGAAGGCGAGGTCGACAAGGAGGTCCTCGAGAAGCTCATCCGCGAAGGCACGTTCGTGCAGATTCGCCGGACCGAGGCGCTCTACATGGCGGTGTTGCTGCGCGACACCCTGCAGAAGAGCGGTAACTGGGGCACGGTCTGGGTCACGCCGAAGGATTCCTCAGCGGCCGATCTGAGCGTCGACGCGAAGATCCTGCACTCGGACGGCGATGCCGTGCAGTTGCACGTGAAGGCCGTCGACGCGACCGGACGCGTGTGGCTCGACGACGATTACGGGATGAACACGGCGGCCGGTGCGTTCAACCGCCAGCGTTATCCGGGTCTCGATCCGTATCAGGACATGTTCAACACGATCGCGAACGATCTTGCGAAAGCGCGCGACGAGCTCGGCGCCGACGCAACGCGCGAGGTTCGCACGGTCGCGGGCTTGCGCTACGCGGCCGATGTGAGCCCCGAGGCGTTCACGGGCTACGTCGTCGAGGGTAAAGGGGGCCGCTACGAGCTCAACCGGCTGCCCGCCGAGGGCGATCCGCAGTTCGATCGGACGCAGCGCGTGCGCCAGCGCGAGCGCCTGTTCTTGGATACGCTCGACCAGCACTACGCGCAGTTCTACAGCGACGCGACGGAATCGTATGACGGCTGGCGCGAGTACTCGCGCGAGGAAGCCATCGAGGTTCGCGAGCTCACGAAGTCCGCGCACTGGCGCACGGGCATGGGCGTGGCGACGATCGTCGCGTCGATCGTGTACGGCGCCAACTCGAACAGCGGCGATTTCTCGGATCGCGTGATCCGCGACGCGATGATGTACATCGGCAGCGACATGCTGCGCACGAGCCAAGTCCGCAAACAGGAGAAGCGCCTCCACAGCGATTCGCTCGAGGAGCTTTCGTCCAGCTTCGACCAGCAGGTCAAACCGATGGTCGTAGCGATTCAAGGCACCGAGCATCGCCTGACCGGTACGGCCGAAGTTCAATATCAAGAGTGGCGCGAGCTGCTGAAGCAAATTTTCATCAGCGAGGGCGGGTTCGTACCCGAGGACGTCGCGATCTACGCGGAGGCCGATCCCACGCTTCCGACCGAAGACCCTCTGCCGACGGTTGATTTGCCGAAGCTTGAATTGTCGATCCCGCCCGAGCTCACGCAGCCCGTCGAGGAAACGGCGCCGGCGGGAACCGAGACCGAAGCACCCGCCGAAGCCCCGGCTGAAGCCAAATCCGATGCAGCCGCGAGCTTTGCAAACGGAGTCTGATTCCGCCTTCCACCGAGTAGTGCCGCCTCCGTCCGGTCGCGAATTTGCGAGCGGCGGGCCGTGGCGGCTCGTCGACCTCGTTCGGCGACGGCGGCAGTGCGCGGGTCTGGCGCGCGATCGACGACGCGGGCCGCAGCGTCGCGCTCAAGATTCCCCGCGTCGCGCCCACGCACCGCGCGGCGTCGGCCGCTCTGCTCGAACGCGAGCATTCGCTGCTCGCCGCGCTCGCGCACGAGCACGTCGTCGCGACGTTCGGTCTCGTCGCACACGAGCGGCGACCCCGGCGCTCGCGCTCGAATACCTGCCCGGCGGCGACCTCGTTTCGCTCGCGGGCGCGCATCCGCGCCATTGGATCGAAGCCGTGCGCGGCGTGCACGCGGCGCTCGCTCATCTGCACGCGCGCGGTTTCGTGCACCGCGACGTGAAGGCGCGCAACGTGCTGTTCGGCGCGGACGGCCGCGCGCGGCTCATCGACTTCGCGTCCGACGTTGCCGCGCGGCGCAGTTCCGCGCGCGCGGCGGCACGACCGCCGCGCATCGAGCGCCGCGGCCGCGAAGGCGGCGCCGTCGAGCCGTTCGACGACGCCTACGCGCTCGCGGTGCTGATCTACGAGCTGCTCGCTGGCCGGCTTGCCGTACGGTGTCGAGCGGATACGCCGCGGCGCCGGCCGCGTGGCCCCTCGCTGCGGGCTCGGATCGGCCCGGCGGCGGCCCTCGCGGAGCGCGTGCTCGAGGTCCTCGGAGCGCGCGATGCGGGACTTTCCGCGTTCGAAGATGTCTTAGAATCTGCGGCTGTGGCCTATCGTTGAAGCCAGAACAACGCCCGACTCGAGATATCGATAGAGATTCCGACCAGCCCCGATCCCGCGTGGAAGCCCATCAGCCACAACACGAAGAGACCGTCGTACCCGTCAAGCCGGGGCTCGCGGCCGCGCGTACGCAGCGCGCGCTCGATGAGCAGCCGCCGCCGCGCGGCGGCGCCTATGGGCAATACCTGATCGGCGGCGTGCTCGTCGTGGCGGTGCTGTTCGTGTTCGCCGTTTTGCCGCGATTACTGAGCCCGGCGAGCCCCGAGCAGGCGCCCGCGGCGGCGCCGATCGCCGAGCAGGCGCCCGCGGTGCCGGAGTTGTCGCCCGAGGAACGCGAAAAGCTCAAAGCCGAGGCCGAGCAGCTGCTCGCGAACCTGCTGTCGCAGCAGAAGGCGCTCGAGACGTTGCGTGCGGAGTCGTGGGGCGGCGATGCATGGCCGCGCTACCAGTCGCTCGCGACGGGCGCCGACGACGCGTTCCTCGCGAACGACTTCGCGCAGGCCGTTGCGAAATACACCGAAGCGACGTCGATCGGCGAAGAGCTGCTGACGCGCTCGGACGAGATCGTCGCTCGCGCGCTCGCCGCCGGACAGGAAGCGTTCGCGGCCGGCAACGCGGACGTCGCGATCGCACAATACGACATCGTGCTCGGCATCGAGCCCGACAACGAGACCGCGAAAGCGGCCCGCGCGCGGGCCGAGCGATTGCCGGAAGTGCTCGCGCTCGTCGCGCGCGGCGATGCGGAACGCGACGCGGGCGAGCACGCCAACGCGATGGCGACCTACCGCGAGGCGCTCGCGATCGACCCGCGTTGGGAGGCTGCCAGCACCGCGCTCGCGGCGGTCAGCGCCGCGGCGCGCGACGCGGAGTTCGAGCGGCTGATGTCGGCGGGCTACAAGGCGCTGACCGCGGAAAATTACGCCGAGGCGCAAAATAACTTCACCACTGCGCTCGCGATGCGGCCGCAGGCGCGCGAAGCACAGGACGGCATCGTGCAGGCCGAGCAGGGCGCGAGGCTCGACAAGATCGCGCTCGCGCAGGCCCGGGCGCTCGCGTTCGAGCGGCGCGAGCTCTGGGATCAAGCCATCGCGCTCTACCGTGACTCGCTCGCGGGCGATCCGAACCTCGTGTTTGCGCAGGAGGGGCTCAAGCGCTCCGACGCGCGCGCGGGCCTCGACGCGAAGATGCGCAATCTCATCGACAAGCCCACGCTGCTGTTCAACGACACGGTGCTCAATGACGCCCGCCTGTTGATCGCCGAGGCGCGCGCCGTTCCCGAGGCCGGGCCGAGACTCGAGGAGCAGATCACGAAGCTCGATCGACTCGTGCAGCTCGCTGCGACGCCGATCGTCGTCGAGCTCAAGTCCGACCAGCAGACGGCCGTCACGCTGTACCGCGTCGGGGATCTCGGTGCGTTCGCGTCCAAGGAAGTGCAGCTGCGCCCAGGCACGTATACCGCGATCGGCAGCCGCAACGGTTATCGTGACGTGCGCCAAACTTTCACGGTCGTGCCGGGTCGAACTCTGCCGCCGGTCAGCGTTATTTGCGTCGAGCCGATCTAGACGATCAGCGCGGCAGGAACAATTATCGATGAGCGTAAGCAGCGAAGCGGAATGGGTCGTCACGATCGAGCAACTCGGCGCGCGCTTGAGGTTCGGTGCGGCCGAGCTCCCGGTCACGATCGGCAGCGACGCGGGCGCGGACGTGCGTCTCGCGAATCTGCCGGGCTCGATCCAGATCGGCCGATTGGGGCAGGTGTTCTTCGTCCAGGCGGGCCGCAACACGCGCAATCTGCGCGTAGGTGGAGAGAGCGTCGCGGGTTCCCGCGAGCTCAAGGACGGCGACGTCATCGCGTTCGATCGCGCGCGGCTCACCTGCCGAATCGAAGCCGGTCGGCTCGTCATCGGCACCGAGGTAGTCGTCACAGCCGGCGACACCGCGCCACCCGACCTCGATCAGCTCGCGCGCGGCGGTACGGGCGCGGGCGTGGATGCTCAGCAGGATGTCGTCACGCCCGTGGTGTTCAAGCTGCCGCCGGTGGGCGCGGCCCGGACTGAGCAGCAGCGCTGGAGCAAAGCCACGATAGGCGCAACCGTGGGCGCCGTCGTGCTTGCGGTGTTCGGTTGGTTCGCGTTCACCGCGAAATCCGTCGCGCTGAACTTCGATCCCGAGCCCGAGCAATTCAGCCTGCCTAGCACCGTGTTCAAGATTCGCTATGGCGACCACCTGTTGCTGCGCCCCGGCTCACATCGCGTGGCCGCCAACCTCACGGGCTACTATCCGCTCGACACTCAGATCGAGGTTAGCAGGGCATCCGATCAGTTGATCGAGCTCACGCTGCTCAAGCTCCCGGGTCTCGTGACCCTCACGACCGAACCTGACGCGCAGGCGCGCGTGCTGCTCGACGGCATGCCGTTCGGCGAGACGCCGCTCACCGACGCCGAGATCACGCCAGGACTGCACCGCATCGAATTGTCGGCCGACCGGTTCCTCTCGCAGACGCTCGAGCTCGAGGTTCGCGGCGCCTCCGAGCGTCAATCGCTCGTCGCGAAGCTCACGCCGAACTGGGCACCGGTGACTCTAGCGACGCAGCCCGCAGGAGCGACGGTGCTCGTCGACGGCGTGTCGGTGGGCGTCACTCCGCTCGAGATGCAGCTCACGGCCGGCGAACGTGCGATCGAGGCGCGCCTCAGCGGCTACAACGCTTGGAACGACAAGGTGCTCGTGAGCGCGGGAATGCCGATTGCGCTGCCGGACGTGCGGCTCACGCAGGCCGACGGCCGCGTCGAGATCGTGAGCACGCCGGGCGAGGCGAACGTGAGCATCGACGGCGAGTTCCGCGGACGCACGCCGCTGAGCATCAGACTCACGCCGGGCCGTTCGCATCAGCTCACGCTCACCAAGCCCGGGTACGAGACGTCCACGCGCGATCTATCGGTTGCAGCCGACAGCGGCCGCAAGCTGCAAGTCGACCTGACGGCGCAATACGGCGAGATCGAGCTCGCGAGCAAGCCCGCCGGGGCGGAGGTTTGGGTCGACGGCGAGCGGCGCGCGGCGACGCCGACGACGCTCACGCTCACCGGCGTGAATCACGACATCGAGGTCCGGCAAGCCGGCTTCGCGAGCGTGACGCAAAAAGTCACGCCGCGCCCCGGATTCCCCCAGAAGCTGCAGTTCGAGCTCACGGCGCTCGATCAGAACTCCGGCTCGGGTTACGCACCCGTTCTCAAGACGAGGATCGGTCAAGAGCTCAAGCTGATCCCTTCGGGGTCGTTCACGATGGGCTCGTCGCGGCGCGAGCAGGGCCGGCGCTCGAACGAAGTCCTGCGTCCCGTGCGGCTCACGAAAGCGTTCTATCTCGGTGTGCGCGAGGTCACGAACGCCGAGTTCCGCGCGTTCAAGGCGGGCCACGACTCCGGCGCGTTCGGCGGCCACACGTTGAACGACGACGCCCAGCCCGTCGTGAAGGTGTCGCCGGCAGACGTGATGCAGTTCTTGAATTGGCTCAGCATCCAAGACGGCCTGCAGCCCGTCTACGAGGAGCAGCAGGGCGAATGGATCGCGGTACGGCCGCTCCGCAGCGGATATCGATTGCCGACGGAAGCGGAATGGGAGTGGGCGGCGCGCTTCGCGGGCCTCGACGCCGGGCTCGTGTATCCGTGGGGCCCCGAGCCGCCGCCACCGGATCGCTCCGGCAACTACGCCGACATCTCGGCGCGCGAGATCCTGCCGACGACGCTGGTCACCTACAATGACGGCTATCCGGTCAGTGCGCCGAGCGGCACGTTCGACCCGAATGCGGTCGGCATACGCGACCTCGGCGACAACGTCGCGGAGTGGATTCAGGACTTCTACGCGATCGACACGGCGGAGGCGACCGCGGTCGTCGAAGACCCGCTCGGCCCGGCGGACGGTAGTCTCCATCTCGTGCGCGGCGCGAGTTGGCGCAGCGCGACGGTGACCGATCTTAGAGTCGCCGCGCGCAGCTACAGCGGCGAGTCGCGCGACGACCTCGGGTTCCGAATCGCGCGCAATCTTCAGTGAACGTCATGCAGAGGTGGTTATGAGAGTGATCCGAACGTCCGCGGTGCTGATCGTGCTCGGCGTGCTCGCAACCGCGTCCGTCGGCCAAGAGAGCAAACCGCCGGCAACACCCGCGCCGGCGCCCGCGACACCGTCGGCGGACAAGCCGCCCGCTGCCGCACCTCCGGCCGCGAGCACTACGGCACCGCCGGCCAAGCCGCCAGCCGGCGGCGCGGGCGGCGCGAGCGGCGACGAGTTCATCCCGACGCAAGAGCTGCAGGCCGACGAGGAAGTCACCTTCCCCGTGGACATCTGACGGCGAAACACGATTACTCGCTCGGAGAGTCTTTCATTGCGCACGCTCGCCATCGAGGTCAACGACGCCGGCATCGCGATCGCGGACGCGACCGGCGTGCTCGCGGTCGAGCCGGGCTGCGCCGTGGTCGAGCGCGGCCGCATCATCACCGGCACGGAGGCGGTCGCGAAGGCTCGGCTCAAGCCGCGACAGGCGAGCAATCGCTATTGGAACGCGCTCAGCATGGAGCCCGGCTCCGCGGGCAGCGAGATCCCGAACAGCGCCGCGGAAGTCGCTTTCGCGCAGCTCGACGGGCTCTGGAAACGCCACGGCGAAGGCGCGAGCGACGCCGTGCTCGTCGTGCCGGGCAGCTATCGCGGCGAGCAGCTCGGACTCGTGCTCGGCCTCGCGCAAGAAGCTGGGATCCAGGTCCGGGCCCTCGTCGACACTGCCGCGGCCGCGAGCGTCCGCCCGTATCCCGGCCATCAGCTGCTGTACATCGACGCGGGCCTCTACCGAGTGGCTGCGACTCTCGTCGAGCAGAGTGCGACGGACGCGTTCGCCCGCAGCGAGGAAAGTTTGATCACGACCGGTCTCGCTAGCCTCACGGAGGCGTTCGCGCGCCGGATCTCCGAGCTGTTCGTCCGCGCGACGCGGTTCGACCCGCTGCACCGTGCCGAGACCGAGCAGGCGCTCTACGACAATCTGCCTGGCTGGCTCGCGCAGCTCCGCGCCCAGGACCGCGTCGAGGCCAAGCTGGTGCATCACAACGAGGAGCTCAAGACGGTGCTCGAGCGCGACTCGGTGCTCGGTGTCGCGGCCGGATTCTATCGTGCGGTCGTGCAGCTCATCTCGTACCACCGGCAGGCCGGTCGGAGCGTCGTGCTCCAGGTCGCCGACCGGCTCGCGACGTTGCCCGGGTTCGCGGCGGAGCTCGCGCGGCTCGACGACACACACGTCGAGCCTCTCGCGCCCGGGCACGCGGCCCGCGCTGTGCTGCTGCGGCCGGAGCTCATCGACGCCGGTAGCGGACAGGTCAAATTGCTCAAGCGGCTCGCGTGGCGCGCGCCGGCCGCCGAGCTTCCGGCGAAGAACGCCGCCGAGCCGGCCGACCGCGGCTCCCCGCGCGCGGCACCGACGCACGTCGTCTACGAAGGCGTCGTCTATCCCGTCGGCGTCCGCGGGCTCGTCGTCGGGCGCGAGCCCCTCGACGGCCGGCGCGTGATCGTCGTCGCGGACCAGGCGAGCGGCGTATCCCGTGCGCACTGCGAGATCGTGCTGCGCGACGGCGAGCTCAAGCTAAACGATCTCAGCCGTTACGGCACCTACGTCAACGAGAAGAAGATCTCCGGTGAGACGACGCTGCAGCGCGCGGACGTGATTCGGATCGGCTCGCCCGGGGCCGAGCTCCAAGTCGTGGTGTTGGAGGCGGCCGAATGAAAAGGCGCTCGCGCGAGATCAACGTCTTCTCGATGTCGTTCCTCGACGCGATCACGGCGGGTTTCGGCGCGGTCGTCTTGCTGTTCATGCTCGTGAGCCAGAACGCGATGCTCGACAGCACTGCGATCATCAACGACATGACCGCCGAGGCGCAGCGCTGGGAGCTCAAAGTGCTCACCGGGCAGAAGAACCTCGTGGCCCTCAAGGAGCGGCTCCAGCAGCAGCTCGAGCAGTGGACCAAGCTGCGAGCCGAGCGCCAGAACCTCGTGAGCGAGGTGCTCGTCACGCAATCTGAGCTCGAGAAGGTCACGCAGGATTCCGAGGCGCGCAAGACGGCGATCGAGAAGCTGCGTGCGGAGCTCGCGGCGCTCGACAAGGAATCGCAAGCGCTCACGGCCGCGGCTGCGAAGCCGAGCGACGACGGCACTCGGCTGCGCGCGTTCGAGGGCGAGGGCAACCGGCAGTACCTCACGGGGCTGCGGATGGGCGGCAAGCGCGTCGTGATCCTCGTCGATGCGTCCGCGAGCATGCTCGACCGCACGATCGTCAACGTGATCCGCCGGCGCAACATGACGCCGGATCAGCAGCGCCAGGCGCCGAAGTGGAAACAGGTCGTGAATACCGTCGACTGGCTCACGACGCAGATCCAGCCGGGCACGCAGATCCAGATCTTCGCGTTCACCGACAAGGCGACGTCGATGCTGCCCGGCAGTGACGGCCAGTGGGTCACGATCACGACGGGCGGCGAGATCGACGCGGCCGTGAGCGCGCTGCGCGGAATGTATCCGAAGGGCCCGACGAGCCTGCATGCGGCCTATGCGGCCGCCCGCGCTCTCGAGCCGAAGGCCGACAACATCTACCTGCTCACCGACGGCCTGCCGACGATGGGCGAGGTCGTGCCGACGCGCACGGGCGTGACGTCGCGCGAGCGCCTCGATCACTTCAACCGCGCGCGGCGGCAGCTGCCCGTGGGCGTGCCCGTGAACGTGATCCTGTTCCCGATGGAAGGCGATCCGTGGGCCGCTCCCGCGTTCTGGGAGCTTGCGCTGCAGACCGGCGGCTCGATGCTCGCGCCGTCCGAGGACTGGCCATGAAGCGCCGCCGCGAGTTCGAAGTCTTCACGATGTCGTTCCTCGACGCGATCTGCTGCGGGTTCGGCGCGATCATCCTGCTCTTCATCGTCACCCGCACGAGCGAGCCCGTGCGGCTCGAGCAGAGTCAGCGCGATCTCTCGGGGCTCATTACCCTGTACGAGCAGGAGCTCAACGAGATCCTCGGCGAGACGGATCAGGTGCGGCGCGACGAAGCGACCACGGATAGCGACCTGCGCACGGATCAGCTCAAGGTTCGGGATCTCCAGAGCCAGCTCGAGAAGATCCGCGCGGAAGTGTTCGCGACCGTCAACGACGAAACGCTCACGAACCAGATCCAGGGGCGGCTCGCTTCCGCAAAGCAGAGCCTCACCGACGAGATGCGCCGGCTGCTCGCGGACTACAAGCCGCCGATCGACGAGTACAAGGTCGGCGGAATCCCCGTCGACAGCGAGTACATCATCTTCCTGATCGATACGTCGGGAAGCATGAAGCAATTCGCTTGGGATTCCGTGCAAAAGCAGATCACGGAGACGCTACAGGTGTATCCGACCGTCAAGGGCATCCAAGTGATGAATGACGAGGGCGAATACATGTTCAAGAGCTATCGGAACGAGTGGATTCCCGATAATCCGACACGCCGCCAAGCGATCATCGACGCCCTGAAGACCTGGGACTCCTTCTCCAACTCGAGCCCGCGCGAGGGCATCCTCGCGGCGATCGACACGTTCTACGATCCCAAGAAGAAAATCTCGCTCTACGTCTACAGCGACGACTTGGCGACGGGCTCCATCAACGCGATCGTCCGAGAGGTCGACCGGCGCAACAAGGCGGGACCCAACGGCCAACGGCTCGTGCGGATTCACGCGGTCGCGTTTCCGACCATCTACGAGGCGACTGGCGGCGAGATGTATACCGCGGCGCAATTCGCCGTGCTGATGCGCGCAATCTGCCAGCGCAACGGCGGCACGTTCGTCGCATTGCCCACTCGGCGCGACATGCACTAGCTTCGGCGCGGCTTGCGCGCCGGGCGCCATAATTCGTCAGCATTGCGCCGCAGACCGCCGCTATTGGTCACGGCGGCGCCAGCACGGTTCGCTTGAATTGCAGGCGTGTCAAACACCCACGCTTCGAGGAGCGAACCATGAAGAAACAAATCATTGCCCTGGTGGTCGGCAGCCTGCTGGCCGGCCCGGGTTGGACCGCGGAGAAGAACCGCGCCGCGAAGGAAGAGTCGATCGGGCTCGGCAGCGGCGCGGCCATCGGGGCAATCGCGGGCGGGCCGATCGGCTTCATTCTCGGCGCCGCCTTCGGCGGCTGGCTCGGCGACCGTTTCCACCACGAGCGCAGCGAGCGCGCGGCCGCAGACAAACGCGCCGGCGACGCCCAAGTGCACGCCGCGGGTCTCGAGCGCAAGCTCGCGGGCAGCGAGCTTGAGCTCGCGTCCACGCAATCGGAGCTGCGCGGCGAGCGCGTCGCACACCGCCAAGATCTCGAGCAAGCGCTGTCCGTCGAGGTGTACTTCCGCACGGAGGACGCCGTGCTCGGCACGGACACCGAGCAACGCATTTCTCAGCTCGCGCAGCTCGTCGGCGGGATGGACGGAGCCGTCATTCGCCTCGACGGCCACACGGACGCGCGCGGCACCACGAAGTACAACGACGAGTTGTCGGCGGCCCGCGCGGAGTCCGTGCGCGATGCGCTGATTCGCGGCGGCATGCCGGGCGATCGGATCGTCGTGACGGCGTCGGGCGAGCTCAGCTCGAGCGCGACCGAGCAAGACGTCGACGGCATGGCGCTCGATCGGCGCGTGCAAATCGAAATCGTCACGGTCGACGACGCGAGCCAGGTCGCGCTCACTCAGTAGGTCATCGCCGTCGCAACGACGGCCGCGTGGCCGGGGGTCGCCTCGAGCGGTGGCGGCCCCCGGCCGACGCTTCTGCGGTATCGATAGCCGGAGCGACGCGCCGACGCGGCTCCCGCCGATCGCCTCGAGGGGTTCTCTATTTCGCGATCATTGCCCACAATACCGGCCCTGCCATGACCGGCATTCGAGCCGCCCTGTCGATCGCCCCGTGGCCATGCTTTTTCGAATGCCGAGGCCAACGCCGTGAACGACACGCTCGAGACCATCCTGCTGGGGATCATCGAAGGCATCACCGAGTTCTTGCCGATCTCGAGCACGGGCCACCTCCTGATCGCCCAACATTGGCTGGGGTCCAGGTCGGAGCTCTTCAACGTCGTCATTCAAGTCGGCGCGATCCTCGGCGTCGTGGTCGTGTACTGGCAACGATTGCTCGATCTTTCGCTGCGGTTTCGCCTTGCGGAGAATCGCGACTATCTCTACAAGCTCGGTGCCGCGTTCGCGATCACGGCTGTCGGCGGCTTCGTCGCGAAGCAGCTCGGTGCGGAGCTACCCGAGACGGTCGCGCCCGTCGCCTGGGCGTTGATCGTGGGCGGCGTGTCGATCCTCTTGATCGAGCGGGTGCTCGCCGACCGCAAGCCGATCGAGTCCGTTAGCTGGAACGTTGCGGCGTGGGTGGGCTTGAGCCAGATCGTGGCTGCTGTGTTCCCCGGCACGTCGCGTTCGGCGGCTGCGATTTTCGCGGCGATGCTGGCCGGTTTGACGTCGCGACCCGCGGCGGCCGAGTTCGCGTTTCTCCTCGGTATTCCCACGATGCTCGCGGCCGCGGCTTATGAGCTCGCGAAGATGGTCGGAGACGATGGCGCGGCCGGCGAGGATTGGGGCGCGCTCGCGCTGGCGTTCGTCGCGGCGGCGGTCGTGGCCTTCGCTTCCGTGAAGTGGCTGCTGATCTACATCCAGGCGCACCGCTTCACGCCGTTCGCCTGGTATCGAATCGTATTCGGTGCCGCGCTGCTCATCGCGGTGCGTTGACCGGGGATGCGCTTCGGGGCTTGGCGGAGCCCGAGTCGACGACGGGGGACGCGCCGCGCCGCGCTTGCTCAGCCTAGGTAGCGGGCCAACAGCGGCAGCAGCGGCGGAGTCGTCGCGTCGGCCGCCGAAGTGGTTCGCGGGATGACGCCGACGACCGTCGGACGCAGGAACCTTTCGATCACCGCCGCGGTCTCCGCGAGCGGAGCAGGCTGCTCCGTCGACTCGCTCACGATGACGGCCGCGAGCTCGCAGCCCCGCTCGCGCAGCACGGCCGCCGCCGTCAGTGTGTGGCTCAACGTGCCGAGATAGCTGCCGACTACGAGCACGGCCGGCGCGCGCAATGCCGCTATCCAATCGAGCACGGTGTGCTCCGCGTCGAGCGGCACCATTACGCCGCCGATGCCTTCGATCAGCGTAACGTCGGCCGGGCTCGGCGCGCGGCAGAAGTCGATCAATTCGCCGAACGGGATGGTGCTGTGTTCTCGTGCAGCGGCCATGTCAGGTGAGAGCGGCGCAGCAAAGCGCCAAGGTGACACGGCATCGAGGTTCGCGGCACTGCGCGCGAGCCCAAGCGCGCGCAGCAGCTCGCCGCTATCGCTCTCGTCGGGACGGGCGGCGTCGAATCCCGATGCCACCGGCTTCAACGCGCGGACGGTGCGCCGAGCGGCGAGCAGCTCCGCGATCAGCCGGCTCGTCACGAAGGTCTTGCCGAGGCCGGTGCCGGACGCCGTCACGAACAACGTCGTCATCTCGCAGCGAGTATCGAGCGGACCGCCGCCGCGAGCGCGTGCACGTCCTCCTCGCGGTGGGCGGCGGAGAACGTGAACCGCAGGCGCGACGTGCCGGGCGGCACGGTCGGCGGGCGAATCGCGGCGACGAGGAAACCGGCGAGCCGTAGCTCGTCGCTTGCCCGCAACGCGCGTTCGGCGCTGCCGAGCACGATCGACACGATTGCGCTCTCGGCCGGGCGCAGACCGAGCTCGTCCGTGAACGAGCGCGCGAGCGCGACGGGCCGGCGAACGAGCTCGCGATCGGTGGAGATGATGTCGAGCGCACGAATCGCGGCCGCGACCGTACCCGGCGGCAGCCCAGTCGAGTAGACGAAGCTGCGCGCGCGGTTGCGGAGCAGCTCGACGACACCGCGGCTCGCGCACAGGTACCCGCCATAGACGCCGACTGACTTCGACAGGGTGCCCATCTGCAGCGGTACGTCGACGCGCGCTCCCGTAGCGAAGCTCGAGCCGCGGCCGTCGCCGACCACGCCAAGCCCGTGCGCGTCGTCGGTCATGAGCCATGCATCGTGACGGCGTGCGAGCAGGGCGAGCTCCGCGAGCGGCGCGAGGTCGCCTTCCATGCTGAATACACCGTCGGTGACGAGCAGGCAGTACCGATGACGCGCTCGGAGCTCCGCGAGCAACGCGCCAGCGTGGGCGACGTCGTTGTGACGAAACTCGACGATGCGGCCGCGGCTGAGCTCGGCGCCCGCGAGTAGGCAGCTGTGACTGAGCTCGTCGAGCACGACGAGGTCCGCCGCACCCACGAGCGCGGGAATCACCCCGACGTTCGTTAGATAACCGCTGCCGAACACGATCGCGTCTTCCGTGCCTTTCAGCTCCGCGAGCTTGCGCTCGAGCTCGGCGTACAGCGGATAGTTGCCATTCACGAGCCGCGACGAGCCCGCCCCCACGCCGTAGCGGCGCGTCGCTTCGAGGCTTGCCGCGATCACCTCCGGATGTTGCGAGAGGCCGAGGTAGTCGTTGCAGGAGAATGAGACCAGCGTGCGCCCGGCCTGCACGGCGGCGGTCGCGCTCGTGCGTTCGGTCGTCGCGAGGCGGCGGCGCAGCCGGCGCCGCTCGAGGGCGGCGAGCTTGGCCGCAGCGACGTCGTCAAGCGACGGACGAGCGTCGGTCGCGGCGTCGGGGCCGTTGTCCCGCGACGGGTCGCAGAAGGGCGACGGCTTGTCGTGAAGGGGGTCGGTCAACGCGGCGGAGCTCGGCTCGGCATGCCGGCATTCTCGCCGACGCGCCGAGCCGTTTCCAACCGCTGCGGGCTCAGTGAGCCGTGAGCCGCGGCGACGACGTCCTGCCGTCGCCAGTCTTGCGGCGCGCGGGCTCGTCTTGCTGGCCGGCCGAGCCCTCCGGCGCCTCGAGCGCCGCTTCGAGCGCGTCATCGATGTCGTCGAGCCAGACAAACTTGAGCTTGCGGCGCGCGGGTTCCGGAATCTCCTCGAGATCCTTCTTGTTGCGAGCCGGCAGCATCACGGTGTCGATACCCGCGCGCAGCGCCGCCAGTGTCTTTTCCTTCACACCGCCGATCGGCAGCACGAGGCCCCGCAGGCTGATCTCTCCCGTCATCGCGACGTCGGCGCGCACCGTGCGGCCGCTCAAGAGCGACGCGACTGCCAGGAACATCGCGACGCCCGCGCTCGGCCCGTCTTTCGGGATCGCGCCCGCCGGGATGTGGATGTGCAGGTCGTTCTTCTCGAGCACCGTCGGGTCGACGCCGAGCGTTTCCATCCGCATCTTCGCGAGGCTGACCGCGGCTTGCGCACTCTCCTTCATGACGTCGCCGAGCTGACCCGTGAGGATCAGGGAGCCCTTGCCTCCAGGCACGAGGCTCGCCTCGATGAACAGAATGTCTCCGCCCACCGGCGTCCACGCGAGGCCGGTCGCGACGCCCGGAACGCTCGTGCGCAACTTGACCTCGTTCTCGAAGCGCCGCGCGCCGAGGATCGTGCCGACGTCGTCGGCATCGATCACGACCTTCTCCGCTGTGCCTTCCGCGATCTTCATCGCGGCGTGGCGCAGCAGCGCGCCGATGTTGCGTTCGAGGCTGCGCACGCCGGCCTCGCGCGTGTAGCCGTCGATGACGGCCGCGAGCGCGGCTTCCGTGACGGACACCTGCGCCTCGCTGAGCCCATTCGCCGTCAGCTGGCGCTGTACGAGGTAGCGCGTCGCGATCGCGAGCTTCTCGTCCTGCGTGTAGCCCGGCAGCTCGATGATCTCCATGCGGTCGCGCAGCGGACCAGGAATGTTCTCGAGCACGTTCGCCGTGCCGATGAACAGCACCTTGCTCAAGTCGAACGGCACGTCGAGATAGTGGTCGCTGAACGTCGAGTTCTGCTCGGGGTCGAGCACCTCGAGCAGCGCCGCCGACGGGTCGCCATGGAAGCCGACGCCGAGCTTGTCCATCTCGTCGAGCATGAACACGGGGTTGCGCGTGCCGGCCTTGCGGATGCTCTGCACGATGTTGCCCGGCATCGAGCCGATATACGTGCGCCGGTGGCCGCGGATCTCGGCCTCGTCGTGCACGCCGCCCAAGCTCGAGCGCACGAACTTGAGCCCGAGCGCGCGCGCGATGCTCTGGCCCAGCGACGTCTTGCCGACGCCGGGCGGGCCGACGAAGCACAGGATCGGGCTACGCCCGGCCGCATTGAGCTTGCGCACCGCGAGGTACTCGAGGATCCGGCGCTTCACCTTGTCGAGCCCGAAGTGGTCCGCGTCGAGTATCGCGCGAGCCTTCGCAATGTCGATGTCCTCCTCGTCGAGCTTCGCCCACGGCAGCGCGACGAGCCAGTCGAGGTACGTGCGCACCATCGAGTGCTCGGTCGAAGCTTCGGGCATGCTCTCGAGGCGGCGTAGCTCCTTCGTCGCTTGCTTCTCGACGTCCTCCGGCATCTTGGCGTCGGCGATTGCCTGGCGGAGCTCGTCTAGCTCGTCCTCGGTCTCGTCCTCGCCGAGCTCCTTCTTGATGGTCTTCAGCTGCTCGCGCAGGATGTACTCGCGCTGCCGCTCGTCGATCTTGCCCTGCGTCTGCTCGCCGATCTCGCGCGACAGCTTGAGGACCTCGACCCGGTGCGTGAGAAACTCGATGACGCGGTCGAGGCGCTCGCGCACCTTGAGCGATTCCAAGATCGTCTGCTTCTCGGCCGGCTTGATATCGATGAGCCCGGCGACCATGTCCGCGAGCGCGCCGGGCGACTCCATGTTCTGGAGCGCGGGCGCGAGCTCGGGCGGCACTTGCGGCAGCAGCTCGATCGCCTCGACGGCCTTCTGCTTCAGGAACGCCGCACGCGCCTCGACGGCCGCGTCGCTCGAGACCTGATCGGCGATCAGGTCGAAGCGCGCCGCGAGGAACGGCAGTCCCGTCAAGTAGTCGACGACGCGGAACCGCTGCTCGCCCTGGCAGATCAGATGATGGACGCCGTTCGGCGCCTTGATGTAACGGACGACGGTCACCGTCGTGCCGATCCTGTGGAGGTCCTCGGGGCCCGGCTCGTCGACGCTCGGGTCCTTCTGCAACACGATGCCGATCTTGTGGCCGTGCTGGACGGCTTCCTGGGCTGCGCGCATGGACATATCGCGGCCGAGCGCCACCTGGGTCACGGCGCCGGGGAACATCACGACGTTGCGCACGGGGACGATCAGCAGCACGTCCTCCGGCAGGTTTGCCGGTCCGGGACTCGCGCTGCCCTCGGGGACCTGGTTCTTGGCTTCTTCGTTCATCTGGTATCTGCCGCCCAAAGTGAGTGATGCGCGGTAGGTGGGGACCGCTCACGCGCTTTCAAGCGATGCGTCGGTTCGGCGACGCTGCGGTCGGCGATTTCGCCGGTCGGCGTTCAGCGCCCGTTCACGAGACGGCGCTCCGTGGCGCTGGAGCGCTGCGCGCGGAGAGTAAACCTTTTCTTTGGACCGCTCGAACTTGTGCGCCAGATTCCGTCAGAGGTTCCGCAGGCTCGCCAGCACCGCGCCTGTGGCCAGGTCGTGGTCCGTCGCGATCCGCACGGCGTGATTTCTCTCGTCGTCACCGAGCGGCTCGCATGCGGCGAGCTGGTGGTCCAGCACCCCGAGTCCGGCTTCCGACGCGTCGTTGCGCGCGGCCTCGCGCTCGGCGATCCGGCTCCGCAGCACGCTCTCGGGCGCGGCGCAATCGAGGATCGCGAAACGCGCACCGGCCTGATCGGCGAGGGCTCGAAACTGTCCGCGTTCGGAGCGCCGTAAGAAAGTCGCGTCGACGATCGCGTCGAAGCCGTTGCGCAGCGCGCCCGCCGCGATCTCGGCGAGCCGGGCGTAGGTGCGCTCAGTTGCGGCCGCGTCGTAGATTCCCGCGCCGACGGCCGACCCCGTCCGGGCGTCCGCGGCGAGGCCGCGCAAGCGCTTGCGTTCGAGGTCGGAGCGCACGCGCACGGCGCAGAGCGCGCCGATCAGCGCGCTGGTGACGTGGGTCTTGCCGCTGCCCGACAGCCCGTGTGTGATCACGAGCAGCGGCGCGTGCGGCGCGACGAGGGCACGCGCCGTCGCGAGATACGGCCCGATCGTGCCGCGGCCGGATTCCGCGGCGTTCTGCGCCGCCTTGATCGCGCGTACCTTCGCGCGCACCAACGCGCGATGGACCAGATAGAAGCGCAGCACGTCGAGGCTGTCGTAGTCGCCGCCCGCCTCGAGGTAAGCCGTTAGAAATACGTAGGCGAGCTCGGGGCGGTCGTGCGCCAGTAAGTCCATCACGAGAAAAGCCGCTTCGCTCGCGACGTCGATCTCGCGCAGCTTCGCGTCGAACTCGAGGGCGTCGAAGGCGACGATCTTGCCGTCTAGGAGCAGCAGGTTCTCGAGATGCAGGTCGCCGTGGCATTCCCGGTACCGTCCGCGCGCACCCCGTTGCTCGAACAATGGCTCGAGTGCGCTCGCGCACCGCTCCGTCCACGCGCGCACGGGCTCGAGCTGTGCAGGCGGCACCTGCTTCTCGAGCGCCGCGAAGTTGTCGTTCAGCGCGGCGATCGCGTCGGCGCTCGCTGCGCGCGGCGCGAGCGGAGGCAGGTCGGCGTGAAAGCGGGCGAGCTCTGCAGCGAACTCGCGCAGCGCAGGTGTGAGGTCGGCGGCGGCGAGGCGCCGGTCGAGCCGAACGTCGTCCGGAAACTGACGCATCTTGACCGCGAATTCGAACGCGGGCTCCGCGCCGACGCGCGGCGAGCTCGGCTCTCCGCCGATCGGGACGACGCCGAGGTATAGACTCGGCGCGAGCCGCCGATTCAGGCGGAGCTCCTCGTCGCAGAAGTGCCGGCGCAGCTCGAGCGTGCTGAAGTCGAGGAATGGCAGCTTGATCGACTTCTTGATCTTGTAGGCGAATTCACCCGTGAGGAACACCCACGAGATGTGGGTCTCGGCGACGCGAATCTCGGCAACGCGATCAGCGTAAGCCGCGGGGTGCTTGAGCGCCTCGACGAGGGCTCGCTGCTCGGCGGTCTCGGTGACCTGCGCTTCCCCGCGCTTCATCGCCACCTCATCCGGGCTCGCCGCCCATGAGCTCGAGGAGCTCGGTCGTGCGCCTCTGCATGAGCTCCTCGTCGCCGCGGCTCTCGACGTTCAAGCGCAGCAGCGGTTCGGTGTTCGACGCGCGCAGGTTGAAACGCCAGTCCGCGAATTCGACACTGAGCCCGTCGGTATGATCCACGTTGAGCGCGCCCTTGGCGTAACGCGCTTCCGCGAGCTCGAGGGACGCCGGCGCGTCCTTGACCTTGCGATTGATCTCGCCGCTTGCGGGAAAGCGTTTCATTCGCTCCCCGACGAGCGCGGACAGCGATTTCTTGCGTTGACTCATGAGCTCCGCAACGAGCAGCCAGGGGATCATCCCGCTGTCGGCGTACGAAAACTTGCGGAAATAGTGGTGAGCGCTCATTTCGCCGCCGTAGACCGCGTCGACTTCGCGCATCGTCTGCTTGATGAACGCGTGGCCCGACTTGCTCTGGACCGTTTCGCCGCCGCTCGCCGCGACGATGTCGAGTGTGTTCCAAGTGAGCCGCGGATCGTGCACGATCCGAGCGCCCGGGGACTTCTCGAGGAAACTCTGCGCGAGCAGCCCCACGATGTAGTAGCCTTCGATGAACACTCCCTGCTCGTCGAAGAAGAAGCACCTGTCGTAGTCACCGTCCCACGCGATACCGAGATCGGCCTTCTCCTTGCGGATGCGGTCGATCGTGACCTCGCGGTTCTCCACGACCATGGGATTCGGCACGCCGTTCGGGAACGTACCGTCAGGCTCGTGGAACAGCTTCACGAACTTGAACGGCAGATGCGGCTCCAGGAGGTCGACGATGGGTCCCGCGCCGCCGTTGCCGGCGTTCACGACGATCTTGAGCGGCGCGAGCGCCTCGCGGTCCACGTACGACAAGAGGTGCCGGATGTAGTCGGGCTTGACGTCGAACGCGCGGACCGAGCCGCGTTTCGCCGCGGCCTTGAACTCGCCGCGCTCCGCGATGGCGCGGATGTCTAGCAAGCCCGTGTCCGCGCTGATCGGGCGCGATTCCTCGCGCACGAACTTCATCCCGTTGTAGTCCGGCGGATTGTGACTTGCCGTGACCATGATTCCGCCGTCGAGCTTGCGGTCGAACGTCGCGAAATAGACGAGCTCCGTGCCGCCGATGCCGATGTCGAGCACGTCGACGCCGGACTCGGTGAGGCCCTTGATGAGCTGCTCCGTGAGCGCCGGGCTCGACGCGCGGATGTCGCGGCCCACCGCGACGGTTTTCGGCTTCACGAACTCCGCGTAGGCGCGGCCGATTCGATAGGCGATGTCGTCGTCGAGCTCGGACGGAACGCGGCCGCGGACGTCGTAAGCTTTGAAGCAGGGGATCTTTCTCATGGCGCCTTCAGCGGTGTCTCCGGCCGCCAGTATAAACGGGACCTCTGGCCGCTCATCCACGCGAACCGCGCCCGGGGCTTGTCGTAGTATTGCGCGAATTCATCGGGGCGAAGGGTCGCAATGACGCCGTCTCACTTGTGGCTGCCCTACACGCAGATGCACACCGCGCCGGAGCCGCTGGCGGTCGACCGCACGGAGGGCGTGCGCCTCACGCTCGTCGACGGGCGCGTGCTGATCGACGGCATCGCATCGTGGTGGACTGCGTGTCACGGCTACAACCATCCGCACATCCGCACGGCGGTAGCGGCCCAGCTCGAGCGAATGCCGCATTTCATGCTCGGCGGCGCCGTGCACGCGCCCGCCGAGGCGCTCGCGCGTAGGCTCGCGGCCCTCCTGCCGGGCGAGCTCGAGCACGTGTTCTTCTCGGAATCCGGCTCTGTCGCCATCGAGGTGGCGATGAAGATCGCGTTGCAGTTTCGCTTCAATCGGGGCGATGCGTCGCGCACGCGGTTCCTGTCATTCGAGCACGGCTATCACGGCGACACGTTTGCTGCGATGTCCGTCTGCGATCCGGACGAAGGCATGCATCGCCTGTTCGGCGCGGTGCTCGCAAAGCAGCTCGTCGTACCGCTGCCCGCGACGTCGGCGCTCGCACGGGAATTCGAACGCACGGTAGCGGCGCACGCGCACGAGCTGACCGCGATCGTCGTGGAGCCGCTCGTGCAGGCCGCCGGCGGCATGAAGTTTCATTCGCCGGAGACGCTCGCGCTGATCGCGGCCACGGCGCGGCGTCACGGGCTCCTGCTGATACTCGACGAGATCGCGACCGGCTTCGGCCGCACCGGCACGCTATTCGCCTGCGAGCAGGCGGGCGTCGTCCCCGACATCGTGACGCTGTCGAAGGCGCTGACGGGCGGCACGCTGCCGCTCGCGGCGACGGTCGCGACGCGCCGTGTCTACGAGGCCTTTCTGTCCGACGACCCGGCCCATGCGCTGATGCACGGCCCGACGTTTGCGGGCAACCCGCTCGCGTGTGCGGCGGCCAACGCCTCGCTCGATCTCTTCGAGCGCGAGCCGCGGCTCGCACAGGTTGCCGAGATCGCCGCGCAGCTGCGGCACGGTCTCGAGGACTGCCGCGGCTTGGCGGGCGTCCGCGACGTTCGCGTGCTCGGCGCCATCGGCGTGGTTCAGCTCGAGCGTGCTCCGAAGCTCGACGCTTTGCGCCGGCGCTTCGTCGACCAGGGAGTCTGGATTCGGCCGTTCGGCGACGTCGTGTACCTGATGCCGCCGCTCGTGATCGGGCGCGAGGACCTCGCGGTGCTCATGTCTGCGATCCCTCGCACCCTTCGTGCAGCCGAATCCGGCGGGGAACTCTGAAAAGCGATTAGGGTGTCGCCGCAATGCGACGTGCTCGTCACTTTGGGGCATCGATCCTCGCCACTGCACCTTTTCGGAGCGATTATGGCGCCGGCATCGCTGAATGCGCCGCGTGCACCGCTGTCGGGCACATGGCACATCAATTGCTTGCTGCTGGGTCGTTTGCGCGCCGACGCCCAGGCTTGAGCCTCGTAGCTCCCGCGCGCGTTTTGAGCCTACGTAGGAGGCCATATGCACGAGCGTCACTCCCTTTCGCGCCGGCGTAGCCCGTTGCGCGCGAACCCTGTCGTTCTTCGGAAGACCCGGCTGTCGGCAGCCGTGTCGGCGGTGCTCGCAGCGGCGGCGCTGCCGTTCGGTGCCGCGGCACAGGACGTGCCGGTCGTGCAGATCGAGGAAATGGTCGTCACCGCTACGCGCCGCTCGGAGAGCGTGCAAGACATCCCGATCAACATCGCGGCATTCGACGGCGCGCTCCTCGACAAGCGCGAAATCGCCGATCTCGCGGACCTCGGGCGCAACGTACCGGGCATGTACGTCGTCGATCAAGGCAAGCGCACCTCGAATCAGATCGTCGTGCGGGGCCTGAACCTCGATCCGATCACCTCGTCCGAGGGCATCGGCAACGACGGCGGCGAGGTCGTTTCCACTTACGTCGGCGACATACCGTTGTATGTCGATCTGACCCTCACCGACATGGATCGCGTCGAGGTGCTGCTCGGCCCGCAGGGCACGCTTTACGGAGCCGGCACGCTCGGCGGCGCGATCCGCTACATCCCCCATCGGCCCGACCTCGGCGCGACCTCGTTCGAGTTCCGCGGCAGCGGGTTCGGCCTCGCCGAGAGCGACGACTACGGCTCGAGCGGCGGGTTCATGTTCAACATCCCCCTCAGCGAGAAGTTCGGCTTTCGCGCGAATCTCGACTTCGACAACACGCCGGGTTTCATCGACGCGCCGTTTCTCGTCAACACGCCAGGCCTGTCGGATCCCGAGCCCGATTTCGACTCGCCGACCGACGTGGCCGCGAATCTGCATCGCACGGACGACGTGAATTCCGAACAGACGAAGGCCGCGAGGGTCGGCGTTCGCTGGCAGCCGACGGACGCGATCGACGCGAATCTCACCTACTACTTCCAGGACATGGAAGTCGGCGGCCGCCAGCAGAACCACGTCGTCGCGTTCGGCACCGGAAAATACGAGTCGGCCACTCGCTATCTCGAGCCGAACGAGCGCCAGAACCGGCTCGCGGCGCTCGAGATCACGGCGGACTTGGGTTTCGCGCAGCTCACCTCGGCGTCCGGCTATTCGACGTATTCGGATCTCGGACAGCGCGATCAGACGGATCTCCTGATCACGCTCGAGTACAGCTACGAGCTGTTCCCGACGTTCTCGGCGTATACGCGTGACAGCGAGGACGACCGCACGGTGAGCCAAGAGCTGCGCCTCGTCTCGAACAGCGCCGGCAGGGTCACGTGGATCGGAGGCCTGTTCTGGTACGACCAGGTCCAAGTCGGCCCGAGCCGCGAGTTCACCCCGCACTACGACGAGTACCTGGGCGGCAACCTGCGACCCGACAGCCTCGAGTACTACAGCTACGAGCGCGACGACCGGACCGAGAAGGCGATCTTCGGCGAAATCGGTTTCGAGCTGACCGAGAACCTGAAGCTGACCGTCGGCGGCCGCTACTACGACTACGAGTTGCTCATCGAGAGCGGCGCGGCCGTGCCGCTGATCAACACGGCGTTCGGCGATCTGCCCCCGCACTGAGACGGGCATCGAGCTCGAGCACAACTCGCAGGCCGACAGCGGCTCGCTCTTCAAAATCAACGCGGCGTACGACTTCACGGACGATCTGATGGGTTACGTGACGATCAGCGAAGGCTTCCGGATCGGGGCGTCGAACGGCGTCGGGGCGTGCCCCGCGAATATCGACCCCGACGAACAGATCGTCTGCGCGACGCCCGACGAGGTCCAGTACTTCCCGGACACGACGACCAACTACGAGGTCGGCATTCGGAGCCAGTGGCTGGATCGGCGGCTCACGGTCAACGGCGCGATCTACTACATCGATTGGCAGGATCCGCAGCTCGCTTCCGCGACGGCGAATGGCGCGCAACCGATCACGAAGAACGGCAAAGGTGCCGAGAGCACGGGCTTCGAGGTTTCGATCGAAGCGGCCCTGAGTGACCGCGTCGATCTCGGCTTGAGCTACGCGCACACGAACGCGGAGCTCAGCGATCTCGCGCCGTCGCTGCTCCGCGAGTTCGTGCCGCCGGGCTTCGGACCGAAGGATCCGCCGAGCTACGTGGACGGGCAGCCCGGAGACCGCCTGCCGGGATCGCCGCAAGACCAAGGTACGTTCAGCCTGAGCTACGCGGTACCGCTGCAAAGCCAATGGGCGCTCGACATCAACTACGGCTTCTCGGCGATCGGGGACGTGATCACGAGGGCCGGCGGCCGCGGCGACGGAGAGACGCTCGGCGGCTATACGACGCACTTCGCGTCCGCGATCCTGACGAAGGACGCGTGGACCTTCGGCGTCTACGCGAAGAACCTGCTGAACAAGTACGCGGTGACGGGCGTGAGGTCGATCCCGACCTTCGTGCAGACCGTTGCGGACGAGAACGGCGACCCGGTGCGTGTGCGCAGCTACGCGCAAGACATCCTGCGGCCGCGCGAGGTCGGGTTCAGGTTCAGCTACTCTCTCGATCGCTGACGCCGCTATCATGCGGGCGTGACGCATGCGCTTGCGGACCTGACGAGCTGGCATAAAGAGGCGGAGGTTGCGCTGAACCGGCGCGACTTCCGCCGCGTGCACGATCTCTGCATGCGGATTCTCGCGGCGGAGCCCGACCCACGCCGACGCGCTGTTCCTGCTCGCGATGATCGCCGCGGAGCACGGCAATTTCCACAAGGCGCTCGAGGTCGTCGACCGGGCGCTCGCGATCGATCCGCGCCAAGCCGAATACCACGCGCAGCGGGGACGCTGCCTGATCGCGCTACACCGGCCTCGCGAGGCGTTCGAGGCGGCCGTACGCGCTCTCGAGCTCGCGCCGAGCGCCGCGCTCACGCTCGACACGATCGGCGTCGTGATGACGCGCGCGGGTGCGCACGCCGAATCGGTGGAGCCGTTCCGACGTGCGGTCGCGCGCGACGCGAGCAAAGCTGCGTACCACTACAACCTCGGCGCCGCGCTGCAGTTCGTCGGCGACTTCGCGGGCGCCGCTGGCGCGCTGCGCGCCGCGCTGGCGCTCGATCCTTCGCACTACCGCGCGTGGTCGGCGCTCGCGCAAGTCGCGCGCTCGCCTCTTTCGGCCGCTGAGACTGCCGAGCTCGAGCGGCAGCTCGCGACCGGCGCGCTCAGCGAGGATGCGGAGCTGCACCTATGCCACGCGCGCGCCAAGCAGCTCGAGGACGCCGGGCGTTACTCCGATTCGTTCCGGTATCTCGTTCGCGGTAAAGCTCGGAAGCGCGCGGCGCGCGTGCAGTCGTTCGAGGCGCATCGCGATCTGTTCGCCGCCGCCGCGCGTACCGCTTCGGCGGGGGCAGCGTTGCGGCCGGCGTCCGCCGCGGGCTGTTCGTCCGCGGAGCCGATCTTCATCGTCGGTATGCCGCGCACCGGCACTACGCTGGTCGAGCGGATCCTGTCGAACCATCCGGAAGTGTTCGCGGCGGGCGAGCTAGCCAACTTCGCGCTCGAGCTCAAACGAGCAGCCGGCACCCCGTCGAATCGTGTGCTAGACGCCGAGACGCTCGCGGCGGCCGAGCGTGTCGATCCGGGTGCGCTCGGCGAGGCGTACGTCGCTAGCACGCGGCCGCGGACGGGGCACACGCCGCGCTTCATCGACAAGATGCCCCTGAACTTCTTCTACGCCGGCATCATCCATCGGGCGCTGCCGAATGCGAAGATCATCTGTCTGCGCCGCCACCCGCTCGACGCGTGCTTGAGCAACTATCGACAGCTGTTCGCGACGATGTTCTCGTACTACGACTACTCGTACGATCTGCTGGACACGGGCCGCTACTATCTGCAGTTCGATGCGCTCGCGCGTCATTGGCGCGAGGCCATCCCCCAAGCCTACGCGGAGGTCCGCTACGAGGACGTCGTAGAGCACACGGAACGGGAGGCGCGCCGGCTCGTCGACTTCTGCGGTCTCGACTGGGACCCGGCGTGTTTGAAGTTCGAGCGCAACGCCGCGCCGGTGGCGACAGCGAGCTCGGTGCAGGTACGCCAACCGATCTATCGCACGGCCGTCGAGCGCTGGCGCAAATACGAGAACGAGATCGAGCCGCTGAAACGGTTGCTCGCTGAAGCCGGCGTCGTATGACCGACTAGAAGGACTCGGAGGAGCCGGGCTCGGGCGGGCTCGGCGGTGTGGCGTAGCGGTTCGGGATGAAGTCGCCGGTGATCATCTCGTGGTACGACAGGCCCGGGCCGACCATCGGATAGACGCCGGCCTCCGGGTCGATCACGACCTCGAGGAACGCCGCCCCCTTGAAGTTCAGGAACTCGTCGAGCACTCGCGGTACATCGGCCTTCTGGTCGAGCCGCTTGGCATAGCCGAAGCCGTCGGCCTGTGCCGCCTTCACGAAGTCTTTCTTGCGCAGCGACTTGTCGCTCGCGGACAGTCGCCCTTTGAAGAACAGCCGCTGCCACTGCATGACCATCCCGTCGCCGAAGTTGTTCAGCACGACGATCTTGATCGGCAGGCCATAGGTCGTGACGGTTTCGAGCTCGCCCAAGTTCATGCGGATGCTCGCGTCGCCGTCCACGTCGATCACGAGCTTCTTCGGCTGCGCGAGCTGCGCGCCGATCGCGGCGGGCAGGCCGAAGCCCATCGTGCCCATGCTGCCCGAGGTCATCCAGAGGCGCGGCTCGCGAAAATCGAAGTACTGCGCCGCCCACATTTGATGCTGGCCGACGCCGGTCGAGATGATCGCCTCGCCTTGGGTGATCTTGTTCATCGTCTCGATCACGTATTGCGGCTGGATCAGTTTGCTGTCGCGGTCGTAATTGAGGCCATATGTCGCTTTGAGGTGCGCGATCTCGCCGTGCCACGCCGCGAAGTCGGCGCTAAATCCCGTGCGGCGGCCGTACGCGACGAGCGCGTCGAGCGCGTCGCCGAGCAGGCCCACGTGATACCAGTCCGCCTTCTTGACCTTGTGAATTTCCGATGGGTCGATATCGAAGTGCACGATGCGACGCGCTTTCGCGGCGAACTTCTTCGGCACACCCGCGACGCGATCGTCGAAGCGTGCGCCGAGCGTGATCAGAAGATCGCAGTCGTCCACCGCGTAGTTCGCCGCCGCAGTGCCGTGCATGCCGAGCATGTGCAACGACAGCGTGTGCTTCGTATCGATGCCGCCGAGACCCATCAGTGTGGTGGTGACGGGAATCTTGAACGTGCTCGACAGCGCGCGCAGCGCGGCGCTCGCGTTGCCGTTGATCACGCCGCCGCCCGCGTAGATCAATGGGCGTTTGCTCTCGCCCAGCATCGCGAAAAACTGCTGACACCTCGCGTCCGAGAGCGTGTTGCTCTCGACGCTCGCGAGCCGCTGCCGGTAGCCCGGAATCGGCAGGTAGCTTTCACCTTGGAACGTGCCGATCCAGTTCTGCACGTCCTTCGGCACGTCGACGACCACCGGGCCGGGTCGGCCGGTGCGTGCGATCTCGAACGCAGTGCGCATGGTGCTCTCGAGCCGCTGCGGGTCCGTCACGAGGAACACGTGCTTCGCCACGGAGCCCATCACCGCGGTAACGGGTGCTTCTTGAAAAGCGTCCGTACCGATCGCCGCGGTCGCTACCTGGCCGCAGATCACGACGATCGGCGTCGAGTCCGCCATGCAGTCGCGCACGGGCGTCACGCAGTTGGTGGCCCCCGGTCCCGACGTCACCATGACCACGCCGACTCGCCCGCTCGCGCGCGCGTAGCCCGCCGCCATGAAACCCGCTCCTTGCTCGTTCGCGGGCACGATCAACGGCATCGGCTCGACGCCGTCGCGGCTGTGGTCCTTGTTGTAGCGGAACACCGCGTCGTAGGTCGGGAGAATCGCGCCGCCGCTGTACCCGAAAATCGTCTCGACACCTTCGTCCGCGAGCACCTGGATGATGATGTCCGCGCCGGCCATTTTCGTTCCGGCCAACGGGTGGGCTGTCCTAAGCTTGGGCTGTATTAAGGTGTCCATCGAGAGCTTGGGCTATATCACCGGCGGGAGTCGGCGCGGCCACGCGAGTTTTGACGAAAAATCCGTGCGTTGCAATAGCTGTTGGGTTAAGCCAACATTGCCGGTCCGGCAGCGGCGGGGCCGCGAGCTCGACATGCGACATATCATCTCGATCCTTCTGCAGAACGAAGCCGGCGCGCTCGCGCGCGTCGCGAATCTTTTTTCTTCGCGCGGCTACAACATCGAAAGCTTGAACGTCGCACCGACGGCGGACGAGACGGTGTCGCGTCTCACGCTCGTCACGAGCGGCCCGGACAACGTCATCGACCAGATCAGCAAGCAGCTCGGCAAGCTCGTCGACGTCGTCGACATCGCCGACATGACGAGCTCGGATCACATCGAGCGCGAGCTTGCGCTGTTCAAGCTGCAGGTGACGAATGGCGGCGCGGACAAGCTCGCGGCTGCGCTCAAGCAATTCGATGCGCGCGTGCTCAACGATCAAGACGGCGGCTTTACCGTCGAAGTCGTCGGCGGCAGCCAGGAGATCGATCGATTCCTGAAGCGCGTCGCGACTATCAGCGACGTGCTCACCGTCGTGCGCAGCGGCGCCATGGCCGTCAGTCGCGGCGCGGCCGGCCAAGGCCGCGGTTAGCCGTCGTGAACGACACCTCCGTTGCCCGTCCTTCCACCACGGGCAACACGGCGCCCACGAGCACTCTCACGAACGCGGAGCGGCTTTCGAACGCGCGGCGGCTCGTCATCAAGATAGGCTCCGCGCTATTCGTCGATCAGCAGGCGGGCACTCTCGATCGCGCCTGGCTCGAAGGCGTGTGCGCCGACGTCGCGGAGCTGCGCAAGGAAGGCAAGGAAGTCGTGATCGTGTCGTCGGGAGCCGTCGCGCTCGGCACGCGGGAGCTGAAGCTCGACCGGAGCCGCGCGCGGCTCGAAGACAATCAAGCCGCGGCGGCGACGGGCCAGATCCTGCTCGCCCACGCTTATCAAGAGGTGCTCGGCGGATTCGGGATCACCGCGGCGCAGGTGCTGCTCACGATCGACGACAGCGAGAGCCGCAAGCGTTATCTCAACGCGAGCAAGACGCTGCTCGCGCTGCTCGGGTACGGCGCCGTGCCGGTCGTGAACGAGAACGACACGGTCGCGACGCAGGAGCTGCGCTACGGCGACAACGATCGCCTCGCCGCGCGCGTCGCGCAGATGGTGAGCGCCGATTGTCTCGTGCTCTTGTCGGACGTCGACGGTCTCTACACGGCCGATCCGCGCGTCGACGGCAACGCGCGTTATATCGAAGAGGTGACGGAGCTCAAGCGCGAGCTCTGGGACATGGCCGGCGGTCCGGGCTCGAGCCACGGCTCGGGCGGCATGAAGACCAAGATCGACGCGGCGCGGATCGCGGTCGGCGCGGGCTGCCGAATGGCTATCGCGAGCGGCCGGCCGAAGCGGCCGATCAGCGTGCTACGCGCCGGCGGCAAGGCCACTTGGTTCCTGCCGAGCGCGACGCCCGGGGCCGCGCGCAAGCAGTGGATAGGCGGCACCTTGAGCCCGAAGGGCAGCGTTCGCATCGATCCTGGCGCGGAGCGCGCGCTCGCGTCGGGCAGGAGCCTCCTACCCGCCGGCGTCGTGGCCGTCGAAGGCCAGTTCGAGCGCGGCGATGCCGTGCGCGTGGTCGCGAGCGACGGGCGCGAGCTCGCGCGCGGGCTCATCGCCTACGCGGCCGACGAGGCTCGGCTGATCGCCGGCAAGCAATCGCAGGGCATCGCCGATGTCTTGGGTTATCGCGGCCGTGATGAGATCATCCACCGCGACGACCTGGTGCTGATCGGTACGAAGTGACATGAGCAGCGTGCAAATCGAGCGCAAGCAGAACCTGCACGAGCAGATGCAGGGGCTCGGCCGCGCCGCACGTGCGGCGGCCGAGGTGCTCGCGCAAACGACACCCGCCGTGAAGCGCGCGGTGCTCGAATCGGCTGCCCAGGAGCTGCGCGCCGCGGCCAAGACCGTGCTGCGCGCGAACGCGGAGGACGTCGCCGACGCGAAGGGGCGCGGCCTGTCCGGCGCGCTGGTCGATCGGCTCGCGCTCGACGACAAGCGCATCGAGGCGACGGCTGCGGGACTCGAGGTCGTCGCGGCGCTCGAGGATCCCGTCGGCCAAGTGATCGCCGAATGGGAGCGCCCGAACGGCCTGAAGATCGCTCGCGTGCGCGTGCCGCTCGGCGTGATCGGAATCATCTACGAGAGCCGGCCGAACGTGACGGCTGACGCCGCGGCGTTGTGCTTGAAGAGCGGCAACGCCGCGATCTTGCGCGGCGGCTCCGAGAGCGCGCGCTCGAGCGCCGCGATCCATCAGTGTCTCGTGCGGGCGCTCGAGATGCATGGCCTGCCCGCTACGGCGGTCCAGATGGTGCCGACCCAAGACCGCGACGCGGTGGGGATCATGCTGCGCGACATGGCGCGCTACATCGACGTGATCGTGCCGCGCGGCGGCAAGGGCCTCGTCGCGCGCGTGCAGCAAGACGCGCGCGTGCCTGTGATGAGCCATCTCGAGGGCATCTGCCATACCTACATCCATGCCGGCGCCGATCTCGCGATGGCGCGGCGGATCGCCGTCAACGCGAAGATGCGGCGTACGGGGATCTGCGGCGCCACCGAGACGATCCTCGTCGACCGCGCCTGCGCGGCGACGCATCTACAGCCGATCGTCGCGGACCTGATCGCCGCGGGCTGCGAGGTGCGGGGCGACGCAGCCACGCAAGCGAGCGACAGTCGCGTGAGTGCGGCCGCCGACTCGGATTGGGGCAAGGAGTTCCTCGACGCGATCGTGGCGGTTCGCGTGATCGACGGCCTCGACGACGCGCTCGCGCACATCCGCCGGTTCGGCTCGGCGCACACGGACGCGATCGTCACGAGCGATGCGGCCGCGGCCGAGCGATTCCTGAACGAGCTCGACAGCGCGATCGTGATGCACAACGCGTCCACGCAGTTCGCCGACGGAGCCGAGTTCGGCATGGGCGCCGAGATCGGAATCGCGACGGGCAAGATTCACGCGCGCGGGCCGGTCGGCGCCGTCGAGCTGACGAGCTACAAGTACCGCGTGCGCGGCAGCGGTCAAACTCGTCCCTAGGCCCACGCGGCCTCCTTCCCTGCGACATCGATGAGCGCCGGCGGTGCGTCGTTCGATCCCTCCTATGATCTGATCGTGATCGGCGCCGGCATCAACGGTGCCGCGATCGCGCGCGAGGCCGCACTGTCGGGGATCAACGTCCTGCTGATCGAGCGCGGCGACATCGCAGCCGGCACGAGCAGCGCTTCGTCGCGTTTGATCCACGGCGGCCTGCGCTATCTCGAGCACGCCGAGATTTCGCTGGTGCGGGAATCGCTCAACGAGCGCGAGCGCCTGCTGCGCTGCGCCCCGCATCTCGTCGTGCCGCTCGAGCTGTACATCCCCGTCTATCGGCGCGCGCGCCGCAAGCGTTGGCAGATCGCCGTGGGCCTCACGCTCTACGATTGGTTGTCCGCGGATCGCTCGTTACCGGGCCACACCGCGCTATCGCGCGCCGCGCTGCTCGATCGACTGCCCGGCCTCGACCCCGCGGACCTCGTCGGCGGCGCGAGCTACTTCGACGCGCAAGCGCGCTACCCCGAACGCCTCGTCGTCGAGAACGTGCGCGACGCGGTCGCCAATGGCGCGACGTTGAAGACCTATGCAGGCGTTACCCGCATCCGCGTGGAGACGGGCAGAGTGACCGGAGTGGAGTGGCGTACGTCGCGGGGCGAGAGCGGGGCCGCGTCGGCGCCGCTCGTCGTGAACGCGGCGGGCCCGTGGGTCGATGAGGTTCTCGGGCCGATCAAGCACACGCGGCTGATCGGCGGTACCAAAGGCAGTCATCTCATCGCGGCGCCGTTCCGCGGTGCGCCGCGAGCCGGCGTGTACGTGGAAGCAGGCAGCGACTCGCGGCCGCTGTTCATCCTGCCGTGGAATGGCTTACTGCTCGTCGGTACGACGGACGAACGCTTCGACGGCGACGCGGGCGCGGCCGCGATCGATGACAGCGAGTTCGCCTATCTCGTTCGGGAGACCGAGCGGGTGTTCCCCGCGGCGGAGGGACTAGCGCAGCGCGTGCTCTATACGCACACGGGCGTCCGGCCGTTGCCGTACAAACCGCGCGGGGCCGAGGGCGCGATCACACGGCGGCATCTGATCCGGCGTCATCGCGCGGCACGCGGACTCTACTCGATCGTCGGGGGCAAGCTCACGACGCATCGGGCGCTCGCGGAGGACGTGCTGAAAGTGCTGTGGCGCGACCTGCCGCGTTCCGCGCGCGTGCGCCCGACGCGCGATCGGCCTCTGCCCGGTGCACTCGATGCGCGCGACCGCGACGAGATGCTCACGGAAGTCGGCGCGACGCTGGGCGCGGCGCAAGCGGAGCGGCTGTGGTGCGTCTACGGCGGCGCCGCCGCCGCCGTCGCGAAGCTCGCGGCAGCACGCGATCTGCGCTCGCCGCTCGACGCGGCGACCGGCGTGCTCGTCGCCGAGCTCGTGTACGCGCGTGAAGCGGAATGGGCCGAGACGCTCGACGACATCTTGCAGCGGCGCTGCATGGCAGGCTTGGATGCGGATTTCGGATTGGCCGCCGCGGAGCCCGCGGCGCGCTGGCTCGAGCGGCTCGGCGTGTGGGACAGGACTCGGGCCGAGCAGGAGATCTTCGACTATCGTGCTCACGCGGTGCGTCAGCGCGCTCTGCGAGCGCGCTGACGGCCCGCCTGATGCTCGGCTAAGTCAACCGCGCTCCGGCGCGAGCGCGGGGAACTCGATTCGAACGTGCGGCGCGGCGACCGCGGGCTGCTTCACCTGTTGCGAGCGAAGCTCGTCGCCCGTCTCGGCGAAGATTTCGTCCGTCCATGTCGCTGAGCATCGTGGCCGCCGGCTTCTTGGCGGTCACCACGATCACGTCGACTTTGTCGCTCGCCGAGGCGGCGCCGGTGAGCGCGAGCAACGCGGCCGCGAGCAGCAAGCCGGATAACGTTTTCATGTCTGTCTCCAAGTGAACGACAACTCACTAATCTCAACGCGAGATGCTACGCGCAGGACGACAGTACCGGCTTCAAGAAAGATGAAGATTGACGAAGGTGGCTCAAGATGCGCGCGTCGTCGCGAGCGAACCGTGAGCCGCGTCTCGACGAGCGATCGCGGCTTAGGAATTCTTCTGCTCGACGGGCTCGAACCGCACGGAAGGTCGGTCGCCCTGACGCGAATAGAGGTGCTCGCTCGCCATGTCGGCGAGCGCTCGGTCGCGCTCCTCGCGTGTGCGGTACCAATGGTGTTGCTGCCAGCCGTTGCCGAGCAGCCGTGCGAACGTATCGGTCGGCGGGAGGCTCACGCGGATTCCGTAGGGCTTCGGAACGTCGAGCGATTCATTCAAGTTGTGAGCGTGGCAGATGTCCATTGAAGCGGCGTCGCAGTGAAGTGTGGGAATGGAGGTGTCGTTGCGCCGTCATATTAACGCAAGCCCGGCGCAGGTGCGTGTCAGCGCAGGGCGCGCTAGCATCGCGCGCTGGCGCTACAATCGCACTTCATGTCGAAAGTCGTCCAGGCGGCGGAATTCTTCGTTGTCGGCGGTCCCGTGCAACCGGATCGCCCGTGCTACGTCGAACGGGCGGCGGATCGAGAGCTCGCGGCCGCGATCAACGCGCGCGCTTACTGCTGCGTGCTCGGGGCCGGTACGATCGGCAAAACCAGCCTGATGATGCGCGTGGCGCGTACGCTGCGCCAAGCGGGCGGCCTCACGGCGATCGTGGACCTTGCGCAGCTCGGCGCGCGCGGCGCCGACGCCGACGTGGAGCGCTGGACGTTCGGCATCGCGCATCGCGTCGCGCACGATCTGCGTCTCGATATCGATCTGCAGGGTTGGTGGCGCGAGAAAACCGCGCTCGCACCGGAAAGCCGCCTCGCCGATTTCTTCTGGGAGGTGGTGCTCACCAACACGACGGCCGCGGTGACCGTTTTCGTCGACGAGATCGAGCAGGTGTTCGCGCTGCCATTCGGCCGCGAGTTGCTCGCCGCGATCGAGGCGTGCCGCGCGCGGCGTGAGCGTGAGACCGATTACGGCCGATTGACGTTCGTGCTGCTCGGAGTCGCCGCACGCGAGCGGCTCGGCGTCGCGCCGGAGGCGTCGCTCCCGGCGGAAGTGCGCGGCATCGACCTTGCCGACTTCACCACTGAAGAGGCGTATGTGCTCGCGCTCGGATTCGGCGGCGAGCGCGCGCAGGCGCAGGCGCTGATGGATCGCGTGTGCGTCTGGACGCACGGTCAGGCGTATCTCACGCAGAAAATCGCCCGCGGTGTCGCGCGCAAAGGCGGCAAGCTCGAGGACGTCGAGCGCGTGGTGCGCGAGCAGCTGCTGCTACCGGCCGCGCTGAACGACGATCCTCTTTTGAGCCACGCGCGTGCGCTGCTCGGCGAGCGTAAACCGGCGGCGCGACGGGCGCTGAAGCTCCTGCGCCGGATTGCGAAGGGAGCGACGGTCGCGGTGCCGAGCGACGCGGCCGTGCGCGACGTGCTCGAGCTGTCCGGCGTCGTGGCTCCCGATGCCGCTGGGGCGCTGCGCTATCGCAATCGGGTGGTCCGCGAAGTATTCGGCGCGCGTTGGATCAAGAGCGTCGCGCCCAAGGGATGGCGGACGTTGGCGGCGGCCGCGATGGTCGCGGCGCTCGCCGCGTTCGGCGGTTACGCGTATTTCAACTACTTGCCCGTTTCGTACGAGCGTGTGCTCGCGAGCGATGGCGCGGATCCGGCCGCGCTCGACGCGGCGCATCGCGGACTACGCCGCTTCCCGGGTTTTGCGGAGCGCGCGGATCGGCTGCTCGCCGATGCGCTGCGCAGGCGCAGCGGCAGCGCGACCGACGTCGCCGCTCTCGTGAACGCGGACGCGCAGCTGCGCACGCTGCCGGGGCAAAGCGACCTCGCGGATCGGTTGCTCGCGGAATTCTGGCTGCGGAAGCTTGCCGCTGCCGTGGACGCCGAGCAGCGCGATGCAGCGTTGCTGTTCGCGCTGCGCGCCGCCGCGCGCGGGCGGTGGCGACACGGCGAGCGCACGCGCCTGGGTGGGCGAGCTGATCGGCGACGACTATCGCCGCCTCGATCGCACCGTGCGGCTCCCGGCGGCGCAGGCCCGGTGGGGCGTCGATTGGCAGGCAGCTCCCGCGCTGCTGTCGCTCACCGCCGAAAACGAGCTCCTGCGGACGGCGCTCGGGCCGCCGACCGACGCGGGCGTGGTGTCTGCGACGGCGCGGCTTTCCGCGCTGCGGCCCGCAGTGGTGGTTCGCGAGCTCCGCGTGGAAGGCGAGGGCTCGGCGGGAGAGTTCGAGCTCAACGTCGCGATCGCGCACCCGGCGAGCGGCGAGGTTGCGCTGACGCTCGCGGCGCCGAGCGGCGCGCAGGCGACGATGCTGCTGCCGCAGAGCAACGCCGCGTCGAGCGAGAGCTACGTGTTCGCCGCGCAGGAAGGGACGCCGCTCGCGGCGCTCGCGGACGAAGAGCGGCGCGGCCTATGGCGGCTCACGATCGTCGACCGCCGCGTCGAGAACACGGGCACGCTCGGCGGCTGGGGTTTGCGCTTCGGCGAGGAAGGTTGGCGCGACGATCCGCCCGATGGCGTCGCGCTGCCCGATCCCACGCGTACCGAGGCCGTGACCGTCGAAATGAGCGCCGACGACGCATTCGCGATCGTGCAGCCCGCCGAGCGCGGGCCGATCGGCAGTGTCGCCCTCTGGAATCTCGCGACGGGGCTGCTGGAACACGACTTCACGCTGCCGCAGCCGCCGCAGTATGTCGCGATCAACGCGAGCTCGACGCGTTTGCTCGCGGGGACGGCGAGTCTCGTGACGCTCTGGAACGTCGCCGACGCGATGCCCATCGCGCGTGTCGCGACGCAAACGGAGTTCGTGCTGCCGCCCACGTTCTCGAGCGACGGCGGTTACGTCGCAATCGCCGAGCGCGTCGGAGGAAGCGCGGCCGCTATACAGCCTGCTGCGAGCACGGGACGGTTCGCTGCTGGCGAGCATCGAAGGCCTCGATCGGGTGGAGCGCTGGTGGCTCGGCCCTGGTGCACGCTATTTCGCGTTGCTCGGGCCGAGCAACGTGCTGCGGCTCGTCGACGCCCGCAGCGGCAAGGAGCTGCGGCGCGCGCAGCACGCGCACGATGTCGCGCGCGTGCTGCCCCTGCCGGACGGCGCATCGCTCATCACGATCGACGCCGCCGGTGAGATTCGGGCATGGCGCGTGGACGCGGCGGACGGTGCCGCCGGACGGCGGCTCGGCGAGGCCGCGGCGCCCGACGCCGTGAGCGTGTCGAACGACGGCAAGCGGCTCGCGTATCCGACCGGTCGCGGAGACATCGTCGTCCGCGACGTCGCGTCCGGCGCACGGCTCGGCACGCTGCCCGACGGCGCTTCGGGCGCCGCGGCGGGAGCCGTCGCGGGCGCCGCGCCGGAAGCCGCGGGTGCCGCCGTGCGTCTGCACCTCGCTCCTGACGGCTCGCGCCTCGTCGCAGCGAGCGGCGAACGCGCCCGCTTGTGGTCCGTGCCGAGCGAACCCGCCGGCGCAGAGCGTGCGGCAGACCTCGAGTTGACGGCCCTCGACGTCGATCGCGCGCGCGCCGTTATCGCGCTCGGTTTCCGCAGCGGCCAATCGCGTTTCAGCGACGCGGCCGGCGCGGCGAGGGCGGCGGCGGCAGCATCGGGCATCGACTACTTTGGCCATCGCGGCGCCGTGAGCGCGGTTGCGGTCGACGCCGCGCGCGGGGTCGCCGTCACCGGCGGCGCCGATGGGATCGTGCGTGTTTGGGATCTCGCGACCGCCGAGCCGGTGCCGCCGGTACTTCCGCACGCGATCGAGAACGGCGGCGAGACCGTCGTCGCGGTCGCGTTGAGCCCCGATGCGCGCTGGATTGCGAGCGCGGCCGCCGGCACCGTCCGCCTCTGGAGCGCGGCCGACGGCGTGCTCGCGACGGAGTTGCCGTTCAGCGGCTCGTCCGTGGCGCTCGCGTTCGCGCACGATGGCTCCGTGCTTGCGATCGGCGATCGCAGCGGCTCTCGGCTCATGTCGGTGGCGCCGAACGCCGGTAGCACGCGCACGTTGGCTGCACGCGCCGCGGTCACGAGCATCGCGTTCGCCCCGGGCGGCGAGCTCTTCGCTAGCGGCGATGCCGCCGGCAATCTGCAGCTCGCGCGGGTTGCAACCGGCGAGACGGTCGGCGCCGCGCGCACGCTCGCGAGCGCGGTTCGCTGGGTGGGGTTCGGCGGCGACGGGGTGTTGCTCGCAGTGACCGACGCTTGGGCTCACAGCTTCTCGATTGGTGCGGGCGAGCTCGAGCCGCGGCGTACGCGGCGGCTGCCGTTCTCGCAAGTCCCCGCGATCGCGGTCGTGGCCGCCGAACCCGAGCGCGTGCGAGTCGCGGGTTTCGACGCGCTCGGCACTCTCGGCTATGCGGAGCTCGACCTCGGGGCCCCGCCCGGACCCTCCGCGGCGCCCCCTCCCGAGGTGTTCGAGCGCGATTGGCCCTCCGCGCTGGGCTTGCGGCTCGACGACGCTGGAGAACCGACCGCCTCGAGCCCTTGATTTTCGCGGTCTCGCGACTTTTTTGGGCAAATTTGTGAACTGTCCGGCGGGAGCGACAAGGCCGCTCGCGGTAAGGTACGCGCGTTTGACGTAACTAACAGCGAGTCGGAAATCGAGCTGTGTCGCGAAAGGCACTTTCAACCAGGTCTGAGCTGACGGCGAGCGCTCGCGCAACGGGCATCTTGATCGTCGCGGTATTGGCGGTGGCGTGCGCGCCCGACGCTGCCAAGCCGCGTTCGTTCGAATATTTCAAGGAAGACGGTCTCGCCAGGGAAGGCGTCCTTGCCCGTTGCAATCTGGATCGCGCCGCCAGCGAGGACGACGTCGAATGCGCGAACGCGCGTCGTGCGGCGTCGGCCGTGGCGGCCGAGATCGATCAGTCCCGCAGCGCGGATCTCGCCGCCGAGTCCGAGCGCAAGCTTTCGGCGATGCGCGACCGCTCGGCGCGCGCCGAGCAAGCGGAGCAGCAAGCGGCAGCTGCGGCGCTCGCTGCCGAAGAGGCAGCGTACGAGGCGCAATACCGTGATCCGAAGGCTGACGCAGAGGCCGGTGCCGCTGGGCACGCATCTGCACTGCGCGACGACACGGCCTACAACGTCGAATCGCTTTCGCAGGTGCCGACGCGCCCCGAGCTCGAGCTCGCGGCCGTGACGCCACCGGTGAGCGAGATCGTGCGGCCGGAGCTCGAGATCGAGCAAAACGCGATCATTCCGCGACCGTTCCGCACCAGCGACGAAACCATCCGCCGCTGATCGACGCGTGCGTCGCTACTGCGGCGCTTCCTCGATCGGATAGATGATCGCTTCTTCCGCCGGATCCCCGTGGTCGCTTGCGCTGCCGCGCGGCGCCAATCCCGTCGTACCGGTTACGCCGGCCAGCGTATCGAGAAAGCGTGCCGCGCTCGCGGGCGTGGTCGCGCCCCGGGATCCGAGCGCAGCAGCGCTGTTGCCGTAGAACAGCTCGTTGCCTTCCTCGTCGACGTCGAGCCGCGCACCTTCGAACGCCGCTCCCGCGAACAGTCCTTTGCTATGCGTGTAGATGTACACCTCGGACCGGCCCGTCACTGCGGCCGTGGTCCGCTTGCCGACCGGCCCCGCTACCGCAGTCGCGTCGCCGCCGAGCGTGAACTTGCCGTCGGACATGTTCTTGACGGAACGATCGTTGCCGAACACGAGCACGACGTCCGCCGACTCCGCGCCGAATTGAAATCCCATGCTGCCGCCTGTGAGCGTGATGAACGCCGGATTGCTCCACTCGCCGGCCGGCGAGCGCACGGCGAGCACGCCGCGTCCACGCCGCCCGCCAACGAAGAATCCGCCGCGAAAGAGCGACGGGATCACCGCGATGCCGCGCGCCCGCTGCAGCAGATCGGCCGGAATGCTCTTCTCCTCGTCGGCCGTGAATCCGACCAGAACATCGGCGGCGCGGGCGAGCTTCTCGTCGTCGGCGGATTGAGCTCGAGCGGGGTTCGCAGCAGCGAGCGCCGCCAGAGCGAGCAGGGCGATGACGGGCGCGCGTGTGTTCTCTCTGTGCATCGTGCTCTCGGTCTTCTCGATGCCGCATCTTAGCGCACGGCCAGCGGCTCCGTCGTGAGATCGAAGCCGGGCGGCAGAGGACAGTCGAGCGTCGCCGCGATCGCGCGAAAGAGCTCCGCCTCGTCGACTTCGATCTTGCGGTCGGCGCGGATCGCGGCGTGCACGCCGCGCAGGATTCGCAGCTTGTCGTTCGGGCGCAGCGTCGCGAGCGCACGCAGTGCGCCGTCGAGCTGCGCGAGATCGCGTGCGGCGGCGGGCGGCTCGAACGAGGGTGCCTCCGCGGGTGCGGGGGCGCCGAGCGCCGCGAGGCCGGCGGCGTAGGCGGCCCGCGCGGCGGCGGGATCCGTGCCGCCGCAAGCTGCGACGTTCACGAGCAGCGTGTGCACTGCTGCGCGCAGCGCGCTCTTCGACCGCGGCTCCGCCGCCGCGCCGGCGCGCGCGGTGCCTGGTTGCGCGAGCAAGTAGGCGTCGAGCACACGCAGCAGCACGTAGTCGAACAAGCGCGGCTCCGTGTCGAGCGCCGTGATCTTATCGAGCAGCTCGAGCAGATAGCGGATCTGCTCAGGCGGCCGCTGCTTCAGCGCGGGCAGCGCGAGCTCCAGCACCGGCAGCCGCAAGCGCAGATCGACTCCCTGCAAGTCGTCGAACAAGCGCCGGCTGTGCGTCGCGCGCGCGGCGCCGAGCTGGCTCTCGACGAGTGTGAGCTGGCGTTGCCGCGCGTTCTCGTCCACCGCGAGCGCGAGGGCGATCACGAGCAGCAGGCTCGCATCGCGCGAACGCGCGGCGTGGTAAACCTCGTCGGGCACTGCGGTGCGCAGCGCGCCGCCCACCTCGGCCCGCTCGATCTGCCCGGCGCGTCCGAGCGGATCCGTGACGCCCGGTGCGGCCGCCGCGAACGCGGCGACGTTGCCCGCGGCGCTGCGCAGGGGGCGCGGGCAGCGGGCTGCCCGGCTCTGGCAAGTCGCGCGGATCGAACGTCGGCTCGAGCGCTTTGATCCGCTCGAGCAGCGGCGGATGCGTTGCAAACCACCCGCTGAACGAGCGAGTGCCGCGTTCGAACAGCATGTGCGCAACTTCCTCAGTCTCGACGGAGGTGATTCGGCCGCCGTAGCCGGCGATTTTCTTCAGCGCGCCCGCCAAGCCTTGCGGCTCGCGCGTGAACTGGACCGCGGAGGCATCCGCTAACGATTCGCGTTGCCGCGAGACCGCGGCTTTGATGAGCCGAGAGCAAACGAGGCCGATCGCGCCGATCACGGTGAGCGCGACGCCGATCGCGAGCGCCGCCGCGACGCCGCCGCTGTTGCGGCCGCGGCGCGTGTAGCGCGCGCTGCGCAGAAGCCAGCGCCCCGCGAGCGACAGAACGAGGATCCCGAAGCTGAGCCCGATCAGCTGCTGATTCAGGCGCATGTCGCCGTTCAGGATGTGGCTGAACTCGTGTGCGATGACGCCTTGCAGCTCGGCGCGGTCGAGCCGCTCGAGCGCGCCGCGCGTGACGGTGATCGCGGCGTTCGTGTGATTCAAGCCCGCCGCGAACGCGTTGATGCCCGCTTCTTTCTCGAGCACGAATATTTCCGGCACCGGGACGCCCGACGCGAGTGCGATTTCCTCGACGACGTTGATCAGCCGGCGCTGCAGCGGGTCGGAGCCCTCACCCGTGACCGCCGTTGCGCCGAGCATGCGGGCGACTTGACCGCCGCCGGACGAGAGCGACGCGGCCCGAAACAAGCTCGCGAGAATCATCACGCCTAGCGTCCCGCCGGCGAACGCCGCTACGAGTAGCAAGTGCGCGTCGAGCCAGTCCCGCCACGTCTCGGTGCCGAGGAACAGGGAGTTGTTCTCCATGTAGAGACGCAGCGCGATCGCACCGGCGATCGTCGTCGCTAGCGCGCAGACCACGAACGACAGCAGGAACGCGCCGACGAGCATGCGGCTCGTGCGGCGCGTCTGCTCTTGGCGCGCGAAGAAATCCACGGCGACTCGGGCCGCAGATCAGCTGAATGAGACCTTGGGAGCGGTGCGCTTCTCGGGTTGCTCGATCTCGAGGTATTGAGCGGGTTTGAAGCCGCGGCTATTTGCGATGAGGCTGCTCGGGAAGTTCTCGCACGCGTTGTTGTAGCTGAGCACCGCGTCGTTAAACGCTTGGCGCGCGAACGCGACCTTGTTCTCCGTCGAGGTCAGCTCCTCCTGGAGCTGCAACATCGTCGTATTCGCCTTGAGATCGGGATAGGCCTCCGTGAGGGCGAACAGCCGGCCGAGCGTGCCGCCGAGGCTCGCCTCCGCGGCCGCGAGGTTCTTGATCGCTTCCGCGTCGGAAGGGTCCGCCGCAGCCTTGCGCAGTCCCGCGGAGGCCGCGTTGCGCGCCGCGATCACGGCTTCGAGCGTGCCGCGCTCGTGGCTCATGTAGCCCTTGACGGTCTCGACGAGGTTGGGAATGAGGTCGTAGCGGCGAGTGAGCTGAACGTCGATCTGCGAAAAAGCGTTACCCACGCGGTTGCGCGAGTTGACGAGATTGTTGTAAATCGCTATTGCCCAGAAGACGAGGGCGACAAGGATGACAATCGTGATGATCGTTCCCATCGAAATGCTCCTGCGCGGATCGGTGGCGCGGAGAATACCCCGCGCGCCCGCAGCGCGCCATCACGCGGTTGCGCGCGTCGCGCTGCGCGCGGCGGCGGCGCTCGGCGGCGCGTGGCTTGCGCTCGTCTCCGCCACGGCCCGCGCCGGCTGGGTAGGCGACGCCATGGATTTGATGGGCACGCGTGTATCCGTCGAGCTCTGGCAGGACGACGAGGTGCGCGGCCGCGAGCTCGTGAACGAGGTGATGGAGGATTACCGCCGCATCGATCGCGAGATGAGCACTTACAAGCCGGAGAGCGAGATCTCGCTCGTGAACGCGCACGCGGCCGAAAAGGCGATGGTTATTAGCCAGGAGCTCTACTCGATGATCGATCGCTCGCTGCAGCTTTCGGTCGCGAGCCACGGCGCTTTCGACATCACTTACGACAGCGTGGGCTATCTCTACGACTTCCGCGCGCGCAAGCGGCCGACGGAAGAGCAGATCGAGGAGCACCTCGGCGCCGTCGACTACCGGCACGTTCTGCTCGACCCCGCGAGCAGCACGGTGCGTTTCACTCAGGCTGGCGTGCGGATCAACGTCGGCGGCATCGCGAAGGGTTACACCGTGCAGCACGCGGCCGACATGCTGCGCGCCAAGGGCGTCGAGCACGCGCTCCTCAACGCCGGGGGCGACACGCGCGTGATCGGCGACCGGCGCGGACAGCCGTGGATCGTCGGAATTCGCCATCCGCGGCTCGAGAACGAGGTGATTACGCGGCTGCCGGTGGTCGACGAGGCGATCTCCACGGCGGGTGATTACGAGCGCTTTTTCGAGGAAGACGGCAAGCGCTATCACCACGTGATCAATCCGCGCACAGGGAAGCCCACCGAAGGAATCCTCACGGTCACCGTAATCGGCCCGGATGGGACGATGACGGACGGGCTCGACACGGCGATCTTCGTGCTCGGCGCGGAAGAGGGCCTCGAGATGATCAAGAAGTACCCCGAGTACGAGGCGATCATCGTCGACGCGGCGGGCAAGATCTCCTATTCGAGCGGGCTCGCGCCTCCGGGCCAGTAAGCGCCGCGGCGAGCGTCAGGACGTCTTTACGGAATCGCGTCGGCCGCGGCCGATCGGCGTGACGTTGCGCGCGTTCTCACCCGCGAAGAAACGCCGCATCTTCATCGCGGCCTGCAGCTTCGCAGTGCGCACATAGGCCTGATAGAAGATGTCCTTGACCGCTTCGATCAGGACGGCCGCCTCGTCGGCGCCGATCACCGGCAGCGTGTGCGGATCGCCGAATACCGCAGCCTCGATCGCACGCGCGGTGTCGCCGTCGACCTCGGCGATTTTGAGGACGTCGCGCAGCAGTTCGTGCCAGCGGCGCCGTACGGCGTCGTCCGCGCTCGACAGCGCGGCTTCGACGGCATGCCGGCTCAGCAGGGCGAACGCCGTGTAGCAGCCCGCCGTGTAACAGTCGAAAGCCTCGCGCAGCAGCCGCTCGATGTCGGTGGTCAGGTAGCCGTATTGAAAGCGCTCGCGCGCGCGCTCGACTTCGATGAGATTCGCCGACAGCTCGACGCGGTCGGCGTCGAACGCGCGCGTCGCGGCGCGGGCGAAGCGCGGCTCACCGCACGCGGCGCAGCTGAACACGAGCCCGACATGCCGCGGACGCGACTGCATCAACCTGTCGAACGACGGTGTCGCGAGCGGGATCAGTTGCGCGTGCGCGCCGCAGTGCGGGCATTCGCGCGAGACGACTTCCGTCTGCTGGAAGTCATTGTTCTTATTTACATAACTCGGCACGGAAGCGCCTTTCTTTGCAGTCTACCGCCATCCTCGCGGCGATTGGAACAACCGCGTGGGGTGAAGCGCACCGCGGCGGCCCCAGCGGCCGCAATACGGCTTCGCCGCGCCGAAACGCGTTCGCCGCTGCGCACGGCCACTCAGCCCAAGCGCTTGTAGCGGATCCGATGCGGTTGGTCAGCGTCCTGGCCCTTGCGCCGCTTCAAGTCCTCGGCGTAGTCAGCATAGTTGCCCTGGAAGTACACCACCTCGCTGTCGCCCTCGAACGCGAGGATGTGCGTCGCGATGCGATCGAGAAACCAGCGATCGTGCGAAATCACGATCGCGCTGCCCGGGAAGCTCAGCAGCGCATCTTCGAGCGCGCGCAGTGTTTCGACGTCGAGGTCGTTGGTCGGCTCGTCGAGCATCAGTAGGTTGCCGCCGGACTTCAGCACCTTCGCGAGGTGCACGCGGTTGCGCTCGCCGCCCGACAGCAGGCCGACCTTCTTTTGTTGGTCCGTGCCGCGGAAGTTGAAGCGGCCCAAGTAACCGCGCGACGGTGTCTCGTAGGTACCGACGCGCAGGATGTCTTGTCCGTTGCTGACTTCTTCCCAGACGGTCTTGTCGTTGTCGAGCGTGTCGCGACTCTGGTCGACGTACGCGAGCTGCACGCTGTTGCCTTTGCGGATCGTGCCGCTGTCGGGCGCGAGCTGGCCGGCGAGCATCCGGAACAGCGTGGTCTTGCCCGCGCCGTTCGGACCGATCACGCCGACGATGCCGCCCGGCGGCAGGCTGAACGAGAGATTCTCGAATAGCACGCGGTCGCCGTACGACTTGCCGATCTTGTCCGCTTCGATCACGAGATCGCCGAGCCGCGGGCCCGGAGGAATATAGATCTCGTTCGTCTCGTTGCGCGTCTGGAACTCCTTCGACGTGAGCTCCTCGAAGCGCGCGAGTCGCGCCTTCGCCTTCGCACGCCGCGCTCCGGGATTCGTGCGCACCCACTCGAGCTCCGTCTTGATCGCCTTCTGGCGCGCGGCTTCCTGCTTCTCTTCGAGCTTGAGGCGCGCGTCTTTCTGTTCGAGCCACGAGCTGTAGTTGCCCTGCCACGGGATGCCGTGACCGCGGTCGAGCTCGAGGATCCAACCCGCGACGTTGTCGAGGAAGTAGCGGTCGTGGGTAACCGCGATCACCGTGCCCGGATATTCACCGAGGAAACGCTCGAGCCACGCGACCGATTCCGCGTCGAGATGGTTGGTGGGCTCATCCAGTAGCAGCATGTCCGGCGATGAGAGCAGCAGCCGGCACAACGCGACGCGCCGGCGCTCGCCGCCCGACAGCGGCTGCACGTTCGCGTCCCACGGCGGCAGCCGCAGCGCGTCGGCCGCGATGTCGAGCTTGCGCTCGAGCTCCCAGCCGCCTGCCGAGTCGATCCTGTCTTGGAGCTTGCCTTGCTCCTCGAGCAGCTTCGTCATCTCGTCCTCTTCGAGCGGCTCTGCGAACTTGTCGCTGATCGCGTTGAAGCGGTTCACGAGTCCGAGCAGATCCGCGACACCTTCCTCGACGATCGCGCGCACGTTCTTCGCGGGGTCGAGCGCGGGCTCCTGTGAGAGAAAACCGATCTTGATCCCCGGCTGCGGCCGCGCCTCGCCCTCGATCTCGGTGTCGATGCCGGCCATGATCTTCAGCAACGTCGATTTGCCGGCGCCGTTCAATCCGAGCACGCCGATTTTCGCGCCCGGGAAGAAGCTCAAGCTAATGTCACGCAGGATGAAGCGCTTCGGCGGTACGATCTTGCCGACGCGGTTCATGGTATAGATGTACTGTGCCATTCAAGCCTACGGGAATGAGCGGGGCTCGGATTATCGGCGCGAGCTTCCGCGCCGGCAACCCTCTATCGAGCTGCCTCTGACGATCCACTCTTCGAGTCTTCGACGCAAAGACGATTTCGTATGTCGCGCCCCGTCGTGTTGATCGCAGGTCCGGAGCTCGCCACCTACGGCTTCCCGAATGGCCATCCTTTCGGAGCCGATCGCTACGCTGCGTTCATGGGCGAGATCGAACGCTCTGCGTGCTGGCCCGGGCTCACGCGACGTGCGCCGCGCCAAGCATCGCGCACCGAGCTCGAGTACTTCCACGAGTCTGCGTACGTCGACCGCGTCATCGAGCTGTCGAAGCGCGGCAGCGGGCTGCTCGACGCGGGCGACACTCCGGCGTATCCCGGGGTCTTCGAGGCGGCCGCATTCGTCGTGGGCGGTACGCTCGAAGCGCTCGATGCCATCGTCAAGGGACCGGCGCGCCGCGCGTTCATCCCGATAGGTGGATTGCACCACGCGGCGCGCGACCAAGCCGCGGGCTTTTGTGTATTCAACGACTGCGGCATTGCGATCGAGACGGCGCGCAAGATCCACGGGATTCGGCGCGTCGCCTACGTGGACATCGATGCGCACCACGGCGACGGCGTGTTCTACGCCTTCGAGCGCGATCGCGACCTGCTGTTCGCGGACTTGCACGAGGACGGCCGCTTCCTCTATCCCGGCACGGGCAGCCGCACCGAGACGGGCCGCGGCGCGGCCGAGGGCACGAAGCTCAACGTGCCAATGCCGCCGGGTGCCGGCGATGCGGCGTTTCGTGAGGCGTGGGAGGAGGTGGAGCGCTACCTCGACGACGCGCGCCCCGAGCTGATCCTCCTGCAGTGCGGTGCCGATTCGCTGGCGGGCGACCCGATCACGCATCTGCAATATTCGGCGGAGGCGCACGCGCACGCCGCGCGCCGACTGGCGGCGCTCGCCGATAGGCACGCGAGCGGCCGGCTCCTCGCGATGGGCGGCGGAGGCTACAACCGCGCGAATCTCGCGCGCGCGTGGACGCGTGTCGTCGAAGAGCTCGCGGCCTGACATGTTCGACGCGCGCACCCTCGAAGATTTCGACGTGCCGCTCGCGGACGCGCTGCGCCGCGAACGGCAGAGGCAGGAGCAATACCTCGAGCTCATCGCGTCCGAGAACTACGTGAGCCCGCGAGTGCTCGCCGCGCAGGGGTCCGTGCTCACGAACAAGTACGCGGACGGCTATCCCAAGCACCGGCACTACCGGGGCTGCGAGCTCGCTGACGTCGCCGAGAGTCTCGCCATCGAGCGCGCCGGCAAGCTGTTCGGAGCCGGCTATGCGAACGTGCAGCCGTACTCCGGCTCGCAAGCGAATCTCGCAGCGTATCTCGCGATGCTCGAGCCCGGCGACAGAGTGCTCGGTATGCGGCCCGCGCACGGCGGCCATCGCACGCACGGCGCCTTCGAGAATTTGTCGGGCCGGCTGTACGACGTCGTGCCGTACGACGTCGACGCCGCGAGCGGCGAGATCGACTACGACCAAGTCGCGACGCTCGCGCGCGAGCATCGCCCGAAGCTCGTGATCGCGGGTTTCTCGGCGTACTCGCGGATCGTCGACTGGAGCCGATTCCGCGCGATCGCGGACGATGTCGGCGCGTTGCTCCTCGCCGACATCGCGCACGTCGCCGGCCTGATCGCTGCGGGTCTATATCCGAGCCCGATGGCGCTCGCGGACGTCGTGACGACGACCACGCACAAGACGCTGCGCGGCCCGCGCGGCGGCATGATCCTCGCGCGCGCGAATTCGGCGCTCACGGAGCGCGTCGACCTCGGCGTATTCCCCGGAACGCAGGGTGGTCCCCTGATGCACGTGATCGCGGCCAAGGCCGTCGCGTTCGCGGAAGCGCTCGAGCCCGGGTTCGCGACCTATCAGCGCCAAGTTCTCGCGAACGCGCGGCTGATGTCGCAATGCCTCATCGAGCGCGGCTATCGGATAGTCTCGGGCGGCACCGACAACCACATGCTGCTCGTCGATTTGCGCGGCGGGCGCATCGACGCCGCCGCCGCCGAGCAAGCGCTCGACGATGCGCACATCGCCGTCAATCGCGTGTCGCTGCCCGGTGAGTCCGGCGCCGAGCCGACGCAGGGCAGCGGCGGCCTGCGCCTCGGCACTCCGGCCGTCACGACGCGCGGGTTGGCCGACGCACAGATTCGAACCGTGAGCGGCTGGATCGCCGACATTCTGGACTCCGCCGGCGCCAAGACCGAGGTCGCGCGCGTTCGGAGCGCGGTCCTCGAGCTGTGTGCCGCTTTCCCCGTCTACGGGGTGTGACCCGCGGTTCTGTCGCGGAGCGGTTGCTGCAGGAGCGCGGAACGTCGAACGCGTGCGACACTAGCAACCACCGTGCACTGCCCGTTCTGCAATTTCGAGGACACGAAGGTGATCGACTCGCGCCTCGCGGGCGAAGGCCGCCAAGTGCGCCGCCGCCGCGAGTGCCTGTCGTGCGGCGAGCGCTTCACGACGTTCGAGATGCCCGAGCTCGTCATGCCGTACGTCGTGAAGCGCGATGACCGCCGCGAGCCATTCGACGAAAGCAAGCTGCGCAACGGCTTTTTGAACGCGTTGCAAAAGCGTCCCGTGCAGCGCGAGGACATCGAGAGCAGCATCGAGCACATCGCTCACGCCCTACAGACGATGGGCGAGCGCGAAGTTCCGAGCCGACTGATCGGGGACCTCGTGATGGAGGAGCTGCGCCGGCTCGACGAGGTGGCCTACGTGCGCTTCGCATCCGTGTATCGCAGCTTCCAAGACGTCACCGAGTTCCAGCAGGAGATCGAACGCCTGCAGTCGCTCCCGAGCCTGCTCGAGAGCCGCGAGCAGATGTCGCTGTTGCCCACCGACACGCCGAAGAAACCGAAATGAGCGGATCGAAGGCGACGCCGCATACCGGGCGCGACCACGAGCTCATGGCCGTCGCACTGCGGCTCGCTGCGAACGGCATCTATGACACCAAGCCGAACCCGGCCGTCGGTTGCGTGCTCGTGAAAGACGATCGGATCATCGCGCAGGGGTGGACCGCGCCGGCCGGCGGCCCGCACGCGGAGCGCGTCGCGCTCGCGGCGGCCGGAGCCGACGCGCGCGGCGCGACGGCGTACGTGACGCTAGAGCCATGCTGTCACGAGGGCCGCACCGGGCCGTGCACGAAGGCATTGATCGCGGCCGGCGTCGCGCGTGTGGTGTTCGCGGGTCACGATCCGAATCCGCGGGTGAACGGCGCCGGAGCGCGTGAGCTCACGGCGGCGGGTATCCGTGTCGAAGGAGGCTTGCTCGAGAAGGCGGCCGAGCCGCTCAACCGCGGGTTCCTCGCGAGGATGCGCCGCGGCCGGCCTTGGGTCCGCAGCAAGATCGCGGCGACGGTCGACGGCCGCACCGCGCTCGCGAACGGCATCAGCCAGTGGATCACGGGGCCCGAAGCGCGCGCCGACGTGCACCGTTGGCGCGCGCGTTCCGGCGCGGTCCTAACCGGCAGCGGCACGGTGTTGCGAGACGACCCGTCGCTCGACGCGCGGCGCGCGGAGGCAGGCATCGACGCGAAGCTCGGCGTAAGACAACCACTGCGCGTCATCGTCGACTCGCGCCTGCGCACGCCGCCGACTGCGAAGACGCTATCGATAGCGGGCGAGGTCGTGATCTTTACGACGCGCACCGCCGACGAGGCCGCCATGCAGCTCGAGCGCGCGGGCGCGCGCATCGAGCGCGTGCGCGACCGCGGCGAGCATTGTGATCTCGACGAGGTGCTTGCGCGGCTCGCACAGCTCGAAATCAATGACGTATGGGTGGAGGCGGGCGCTCGTTTGCACGGCGCGCTGCTGCGCGCGGGGCTGATCGACGAGCTCATTCTCTATATGGCGCCGAAGCTGCTCGGAGATTCGGCACGCGGAATGTTCGCCATCCCCGCGCTCGCGTCGCTTGCGGACGGCTGGACGGTGACGTTCGACGAGCTGCGCAAGGTCGGTGACGACTTGCGGATCGTGGCACGGATCAACGCGCGTTCGTCGGCGGCGCCGTCTCAGGAAGCGTGAACTTGTGCTCGAACCATTCCAGGAAGCTGCCGAGCCCGGGGGTCTTGCTCGTATCCACGTTGGCGATGAGCCCGCGCGCTTCCGTCAACATCTCGTTCTTGCCGAGAAGATAGAGCAGCAGGCTCAAGGTGCCCGCGGAGAGCTTGCCGCCGGCGGCGAGAGATCGCTCCATGCGTTCCAGCGCAGCCGAGTAGTTGCGGTGTGCCAATTCGCCGAGTGCGAGCTCCAGCTCGACGTCCGCAGGCAACTCTGCGCCATGCGCAAGCCCGGCAGCGATACGCTGCGCATCTTGGTCGGTTCCGAGCAGCCACAACGGCAGCGTCTCGAGACGGCTGTTCGTGAGCACGTCGTCGATCGCCTCCCAGAGGAAAGGCTCGCCGGCGCCGCGGTAGACCCCCTCGGTGAAGTGGTCTTTGATCATTCCTTCGTAGCGGAAATACGGCGCGCTACGTTCCTTCAGCTCGCGTGGCCACATGCGGTCGACGAACGCGCTCTTCCCGAAGCGTTCGAGACGCTGACTTTCGTCCATCATCGTGTCGTACAGCGGGACTCGCCCCGGCGCGCGAACCAGCTGACTCGAGATGCGCAGCGGATAATTGTCGGTGACCGGCGCGATTCCCTTGGTGAGCGCCGCCAACTCGCTCGCGTCGCTCATGAAGAGGGAGCCCATTTGCTCCGGCGCCTCGAATCCCAGCGCGACCAGCTCTTCGTGCACCCGTTCGTCGTGCCACTGCGCGGAGAAGGCCTCGGCCGATACGTCTCCAGCCGCCGCGTTCGACCCCATCAGCATCCACTCCAAGCCGCCGCCTGACCAGAGCGAGCAGTCCTCGAACGCGCCGCAGAATGCCTTGATGATGGCGAGAGTGTCGAGCGGCTGCAGCTGGTGCACGGGCAGCCAGTAGGTCGAAAATCCACCAGGTGTCAGATGATCGCGGATCGACTGGAAGTACTCCTGCGAGTACAGGTTGACCACGCCGGCGACCTTGGGCGGCGGCGGCTCGGAGGTGATGAGGTCGTATTTGCGCTGATGGGTGTTGAGGAAGAACCGGCCGTCCTCGATGTGAACCTCGACGCGCTCGTCATGCAGGGGATTCTCGTCGTCCGTGTAGACGACGGTACTCATCTCGAGTATTTCGCGAGAGATGTCCACGACGTCGATGTGGCTGAGGCCAGCCGAGTCGGTGAGCGCCTTCGCCGTGGAGCCGACCCCGAAGCTGATCAGCAGAGCATCGCGCGCGTCTGCTGCGAAGCGCGAGCGGCAAGTACACGTAGAGCTTCATGTAACGTTTGCCGATGACCGTGGTCGCGGACATCGAATACCCGTTGGTGACCAAGCGGTAGAAGTGCGGTGCGCCGAACACTTCGCGGCGGTAGTAGCGCATCGTCTCCGTGAGCCCTTCGCGCGTCGCTATGAGCGTCTGGTCGGGCAGCCCTCGTTCGACGATCTTGAAGAACGAGCGCTGCATCAGGCCGAACGGGAAGAGCGCGAGGGTCGCGGCGGCGAGAACGACGGCGGCGTAAGCCGAGCGCGTGACCCATTGCCGCCCCGCGCCGCCCACCTGTGGCACGAGCAGCGCCGTTGCGCCGTAGCCCGCAGCGAGGATGAACAGCGAGCGCTCCATCCCGAACCACGGAAGCAGCACGAAGCCGGCGCCGAGCGAGCCCACCGTCGCGCCGACGGTATTCCACAGCGCCGCAATCCCGGTCGTGCGCATCGATGCGCCGAGATCCTCTTTCACCGCGCGCGCGACGAGGGTGAACGCGGCGCCCGACAGCAGCGACACGGGCAGCATAAGAAAGGCCGCAAACGCGGCGAACACCGGCAGAGTGGGACTCTCCCTGCTTTGCTGGATCGTGAATAGATCGAAGCCGTAATAAGTGAGTACGACCAGCACTCCGCTCAGCGCCGTCACGTGCGGCAGCCAGCGGTAGCAGCGATCGTCGCTGCTTGCGAGTCGTCCCGCCGCGAGCCCCCCGAGGCCGATGCCGGCCAGCACGACGGTCAGCATCAGCGCGAACGTGAGCGCCGTGCCGGTGTAGCTGAGCAACAGGAAGCGGAACCACACGACCTCGAGCGCGAGCATCACGGCGCCAGACAAGAGCCCGACGACCAAGTAGCGGTAGGTGCGTGCCGACAGCGGTGGTCGGGGCGGCGCGGCGCGCGTTGCGGCGGTGGGCTCGTCCACCTGGGACAGACGCAGCGCGATCAGCCCGGCCAGGAGATTCAACGACATCGCGACGAGGCCGCTGCTCACGATTCCGAACCACCGCACGAGCACGGTTTCGGTGCCGATGACGCCGAGCATTGCGCCGAGCGTATTCCAGCCGTACAGGCGGCCGAGGTTGGCGCCGAAGTTCGGGTTCGAGCGCGACAGCGCCTCGGTGAGCACCGGGAGTGTCGCACCCATCGCCGTGGTAGGTACCACCAAGACCGCAAATGCGATGCCGAGACGCGTTGCGTTCAACAGCCAGGGCGTATCCGCCATGGCCGTGAACAGCGGGGCAAGTGCCTCCGTCATCCGCGGAAGGACGAGCACCACCCCGAAACCGCCGATGCCGATGGCGATCTCGAGCAACGCGTACAGGCGCGTTGGCTGCGTGATGCGGTAGTGGAGCCTCGCGATCAGACCATTGCCGAGGGTCAAGCCGGCCATGAATGCCGCGAGCACCAGGCTCGCGCTCCAGACGCTGTTGCCCAAGGACAGTCCCGCCAGCCTGAACCACAGCGCTTCGAAGGTCAGCGCGGAGATGCCGGACATGAAGAAGATCAGTACCAGCGCGTTGGGCATGAGCACTCCTGAAAAGCGCAGCCATTGTGCATGCCTGAACGAGGTGCGCACCGGGCATAGTTCAAACAACGCGCCTGCACCGCGCTCGAGCTGCTCGCTTTCGCGGCGGGGTGGTGCTTGCGGATCGCCCCTTGCGCCAGTAGGGTGACGGGCGCTTGGGCGGTCGAGGCGCACTCATGTTCTCTGGCATCGTCAAGGGCGTCGGGCAAATCCGCGAGCAGCGGGATCTCGGTGGAGACCAGCGCTGGGTCGTCGGGTTCGGCGGCTCCGGTCTTCCCGCTCTCGCGGTCGGAGGCAGCATCGCCGTCAGCGGTGTCTGCCTCACCGTCACGGAATCAAGCGCGGATAGCTTTGCCGTCGATCTGTCGGTGGAAACGCTCGCCGTAACCACCTTCGGCGGGCTAACGGCCGGCGCGCGCGTGAACCTCGAGCCGCCACTTAGGCTCACGGATCCGCTCGACGGTCATCTCGTCACCGGGCACGTGGACGGCGTCGGCAAAGTGCTGGAGCTCACGCCCGCCGCGCGTTCCACGGTCATCCGCATCGAAGTCCCGGAAGCTTTGAGCCGCTACATAGCGCAGAAGGGCTCGGTCGCCGTGGACGGCGTGAGCCTCACGGTCAACGCCGTGCGGGGGCGCGCCTTCGAGGTCAACGTGATCCCGCACACGCAAGCCGTGACGGTGATCGGCGAGTATCGGCGCGGACGCGCTGTTAATATTGAGGTCGACATCATTGCCCGATACATCGAGCGCCTCGGCGGGGCCGAAAGCGCGCCGGGCGTCGGCTTGGAGCTCTTGAAACAACATGGCTACGCGCGCGAAGACTGATCCGGCCTGGTCCGGTCTCGATTCGATCGACGACATCGTTGCCGCGGTCCGTGCGGGCGAGATGGTGGTCATTCTCGACGACGAGGATCGCGAGAACGAAGGCGACCTCATCATGGCCGCCACCAAGGTCCGGCCCGAGGACGTGAATTTCATGGCCCGCTACGGGCGCGGCTTGATCTGTCTCACCCTCACACGCCAGCGTTGCGAGCAGCTGCGGCTGCCGCTGATGGTCAGCAACACGGACCTTCGCAAGACCACGAACTTCACGATCTCGATCGAGGCCGCCGAGGGCGTGACGACCGGGATCTCGGCCCACGATCGCGCGCGCACGGTGCTCGCCGCGGTCGCGCCCGACGCGCGGCCCGACGACTTGCGCCAACCCGGCCACATCTTCCCGCTCATGGCGCAGCCCGGCGGCGTGCTCACGCGCGCGGGCCACACGGAGGCTGGCTGCGACCTCGCACGGCTCGCCGGCCTCGAGCCGGCGGCCCTGATCGTCGAGATCTTGAACGACGACGGTGCGATGGCGCGCCGCGACGACCTGATTCGCTTCGCGAAGCGCCACAAGCTGAAGATCGGCACGATCGCGGACCTCATCGAGTATCGCCTGCGCACCGAAGAGTCGGTCGAGATCGTCGGGGATCTTACGGTCGCGACTCCGTTCGGCCCGTTCCGAATGGTGTGCTTCGAAGATCACGTGAATCGCACCGTGCATATCGCGCTCGTGCGCGGCACGCTCGACCCGAAGACTCCGACGCTCGTGCGCGTCCACCGCCAGGACACGCTCGGCGACGTGATCGGCGTGCACGACGCGACTCTGCATCGGCCGCTGCGCGATGCGCTGCAGCTGATCGCGGAGAAGGACCACGGCGTTGTCGTGCTGCTGCGCCCCGAAGAGACGGCGCGCGACCTCATGAAGGCCGTCGGCTCGCTCGGCCGCAGCGAGGAAGAGGTTGCCAATCGCCGCGACCGCACGATGGACTTCCGCACCTTCGGTATCGGTGCACAGATCCTCCGTTCCCTCGGTGTCCGGCGGATGCGCGTGCTCGGAGCGCCGCGCCACCTGCACGCGTTGTCGGGTTTCGGTCTCGAGATCGTCGAATATCTGTCGCCCGAGGATTGTGAACGGGGCGGCTCGAATGGATGACCGTATCAAGACGCTCGAAGGCGACTTCAACGCGCGGGGACTGCGCTTCGGCATCGTCGCGTCGCGCTTCAACGACTTCATCGTCGACCGTCTGCTCAGCGCCGCCGTCGACACGCTTACGAAGCACGGCGTCGCCGCGACCGACATCGAGGTCGTGCGGGTGCCCGGCGCGTTCGAGACGCCGCTCGCGCTCAAGAAGATGGCTGCGGGCCGGCGCTACAGCGCGCTCATCGCGCTCGGCTGCGTGATCCGCGGCGCGACTCCGCACTTCGATTACGTCGCCGGCGAGGTGAGCCGCGGCATCGCGCAGCTGAGCCTCGCGCACGATATCCCCGTGGGCTTCGGAATCCTGACCGTGGACACCATCGAGCAAGCGATCGAGCGGGCCGGCACGAAGGGCGGCAACAAAGGGGCGGATGCCGCGCTCGCGGCGATCCAGATGGCGACGGTGCTGCGGCAAATGGAGCAATAGGGTTGGCTCGCGTGCCTCGCGGCGGAAGATCGCGGCAGCGGGCGCGGGACCTCCTGGTCAAAGCGCTCTATCAATGGCAGCTCGCGGGCCACAGCGCGGCGGAGATCACGGCGCAGTTCAGTGCGTTGGAAGACTTCGGCAAGTGCGACGGCGAGTACTTCGACGAGCTGCTCGCCGTGGTGCTGGACGACGTCGTGGCTCTTGACGAGCTCATCGGCCGGTACGCGACGCGCGGGCTCGATCACCTCGATGCCGTGGGTCGCGCGATCCTCCTGCTCGGCCTTGCCGAGCTCAAGCATCGTGAGGATATTCCGACCAAGGTCGCGATCAACGAGGCCGTCGATCTCGCGAAGCGCTACGGCGCAGCCGAGAGCTTCAAGTTCGTGAACGCGGTGCTCGACAAAGCGGCGCGCGATCTCAAGCGAAGCACCACTGCGGCAGCGGCCAAGGCATGATCGGCGAGTTCGAAATAATCGCGCGCTACTTCACGCGCCCCGATCGCGATCCCGACGTGCTGCTCGGCGTCGGCGACGACGCGGCCGTGCTCGCCGTCGACGGGCTCACAGCCGTGACCGTCGACACGCTGGTCTCGGGCGTGCACTTCCCCGATGGCACGCCGCCGAACCTGCTCGGCTACCGGCTCATGGCCGTGAACTTGAGCGATCTCGCCGCCATGGGCGCCGAGCCCCGCTGGTGCACGCTCGCGCTCACGGTGCCGAAGCCGGACGAGCGCTGGCTCGAAGGCTTCAGCCGCGGCCTTTTCGAGCTCGCCGAGCGTCACGGGGTGAGCCTCGTGGGCGGCGATCTCACGCGCGGGCCGCTCACGCTGACGCTGCAGCTCATGGGCGGCGTCGAGCGCGGCCGCGTGCTGACGCGCGGCGGCGGCAAGGTCGGGGACGACGTCTACGTCACCGGCACGCTCGGCGACAGCGCCGCCGGGATCGCCTTGATCACGGAGCGCGTCGAGGCGGCGCCCGGGTCAGCGGCGGCGGCACTGAAGGAACGCTTCTATCGGCCGGTGCCGCGCGTCGAAGCGGGAATCGCGCTGCGCTCGCTGGCGAACGCCGCGATCGACATCTCGGACGGATTGCTCGCGGATCTCGGGCACATCTGCGAGCGCAGCGGCTGCGGAGCGGTGATCGACGTCGAGAGCGTGCCGGTGTCGGCTGAGCTCCTGTCGATGTTCCCGCCGCAAATCGCGCTCGCTCACGCGCTCGGCGGAGGCGACGATTACGAGCTTTGCTTCACCGCGCCGCCGTCGCGCGCCCCGCAGATCGAGGCAGCGCTCGAGGGCACCGGTACCACGCCGAAGCGCATCGGCCAGCTCGTCGCGGGGCGCGAAGTCGCGTGCGTGCGCGACGGGGAGCCGTTCGAGCCGCAGCTGCGCGGCTATCGTCACTTCTGACCGGCAGCCCGATGCGGCTCGGCTGGCGGACGCTGCTCGACCCGGTGCACTTCGTCGCGTTCGGCTTCGGCTCCGGGCTCGCACCGCGGGCTCCAGGCACGTTCGGCACGCTCGTCGCGCTGCTGCCCGCTTGGTGGTGCTTTGCGCTGCCGCTGCCGTGGCGCATCGGGATCGTCGTGGCCGTGGTCGGAGCCGGCACGTGGATCTGCGGCGAAAGCGCCCGGCGGCTCGGCGTCCACGATCACGGCGGCATCGTTTTCGACGAGATCGCGGGGCTCATGCTCTGCGCTCTCGCACTCCCCGAAAACTCGCCTTTTTGGCTCGCATTAGCCTTTGTTTTGTTTAGGATTTTCGACATCTGGAAACCCTGGCCAATCCGCGAGGTGGATCACAGATTGGCGGGGGGCGCCGGCATTATGCTTGACGACCTGATGGCCGCGGTCTACGCCGCGGTTTGCCTCCTGGGTCTGAAAGCTCTTTTGCCGACGATATAAATTCCAATGGTGCAGGCCAAAGCCCAAGCCGCCGCCGGCAAACGCGGCGCGCGCGACGTGCCGGACCGGATCGGCAAATACGTGATCATCAACGAAGTCGGGCAGGGCAGCACGGGCCGCGTGTTCCTGTCGCACGATCCCTATTACGGCCGCGACGTCGCGATCAAGCTCTACAACATCGAGAACGAGGAAGACGATCAGAAGGCGCGCGTCTCTCGGAAGATGTTCTTCAACGAAGCGCAGATGATGGGGCGCCTGCAGCACCCGAACATCTTGCCGATCTACGATGCGGGCGAAGAGAACGGCAGCTACTACGTCGTGACCGAGCACGTGCACGGCGCGCGCACGCTGGCGGCGTATTGCCGACCCGACAACCTGCTGCGCGTCGACGACGTGGTCGAGATCATCTTCAAGTGCGCCAAGGGCCTGCACTACGCGCACGGCCGCGGCGTGATCCATCGCGACGTGAAGCCCAGCAACATCATGCTCACCCTCGACAACGACGTGCGCGTGATCGACTTCGGCATCGCGCTGATCAAGGACTCCGACGTCTCGCGGATCGAAGGCATTGCCGGTAGCCCGAGCTACATGTCGCCGGAGCAGGTGCAGTCGGCCGAGATCACGCCGCGCTCGGACATCTACTCGCTCGGCGCCGTGACTTACGAGCTGCTCACGGGCTATCGGCCGTTCCGAGCGAACAGCTTGAGCAAGCTGCTGCATCAGATCGTTTACGCGACGCCGCCGCCGATCCACACGCTGCGCGAAGGCATCCCCGAGGAGCTCGAGGAAGTCGTGATGACGGCGCTGCGCAAGGAACCCGACAACCGCTTCGCGAATGGCCTCGAATTCGCGGGCGCGCTCACGCGCCTGCACCAGACGCTGCGCAACCAGTACGACCGGCTCGACAAGCAAGAACAGTTCGACATGTTGCGCAAGCTGCGCTTCTTCCACGACTTCTCGCACTCGGAGATCTGGGAGGTGCTGCGCGCGAGCGAGTGGTGCGCCTATCAGCCCGGCGACGAGATCATCCGCGAAGGCGAGCTCGACGACCGTTTCTACATCATCGTGAGCGGCTCCGTGAGCGTGCAGTCGGGCCGCCGTCAGATCGGCGTGCTATCCGACGGAGACTGCTTCGGCGAGACGAGCTACGTGCGCGGCGCGCGCCGCACCGCGACGATCAGCGCGACCACTCCGGTGACACTCGTGCGCGTGAGCTCGACGTTGCTCGAGCAGTCGTCGTCCGCGTGTCAGCTGCGCTTCAACAAGGTATTCCTGCGCTCGTTGATCGAGCGGCTGCAGGGTGTCGCGCAGAACGCGAGCTGACGCTCGCGCTACCTAGGTTTCGCTTTCGTCGGAGGGCTCGAACGGCACGGGCTCGGCCGCTTCCGTCCGCTTCAGCAGGATCTCGACCTTTTGCTCCGCTTCTTGCAGGGCCGTCTGGCATTGGCGCGTGAGCTTCACGCCGCGCTCGAATTCCTTGAGCGCCTGCTCGAGAGGCAAGTCGCCCCCTTCGAGGCGCGCGACGAGCGCTTCTAGCTCTTCGAGCGACTTTTCGAGGCCGCCGAGACTTTGCTTTTCGGGAGTGCTCATCGGGGTGAGGAACGCCAATCGAGGGCGACACCCTACACACCGTCGTCGGGCTCGGTCAAACGCTGCCGTTGACAGGTCCCTACGCCCGCGTCTAGATTCACGACACGGAGTTAGACCAAGTCTAGACCAGAGTCAGAGCCGCCCCGCAGGCGAATTTTCGTAACGTTGGAGCGTTTCTTTCGGAGGACGCATGAAACTCAAAGGCAGCAAGACCGAGCAGAATTTGAAGGACGCCTTCGCGGGCGAGTCGCAGGCCAACCGTCGCTACCTCTACTTCGCCGCAAAAGCCGACGTCGAGGGCTACAACGACGTCGCCGCGGTATTCCGCTCGACGGCCGAAGGCGAGACGGGTCACGCCCACGGTCATCTCGAGTACCTCGAGGCCGTCGGCGATCCCGCGACGGGCCTACCGATCGGCGCGACGAACCTGAATCTCAAAGCCGCCGTCGCCGGTGAAACCCACGAGTACACGGACATGTACCCCGGCATGGCGAAGGCCGCGCGCGGCGAGGGCTTCGAGGAGATCGCAGACTGGTTCGAGACGCTCGCCAAGGCCGAGCGCTCGCACGCGAACCGTTTCCAGAAGGCTCTCGACGGTCTCAACGACTAGCCGTTCCATCCGTTCGAGCGACTCGCGCGCCCGGACTGCCGCAGTCCGGGCGTCGCGGGGCGCTCGTCCACACCATGACCGAAGTTAAAGAACCGCGCCGCGAGGGCAGCCTCGAAGCGCCGACGCGCCATCCAATCGATTGGCGCTCGCCCGAGTTCACCGACGCCGCGGCGCTCGACACCGAGCTCGCGCGCGTCTTCGACATTTGTCACGGCTGCCGGCGCTGCTTCAGCCTGTGCAATTCGTTCCCCACGCTGTTCGACGCCGTCGACGCAACGCCGAGCGGCGAGCTCCACGAGGTGCCGAAGCAGGCCTACGGGTCCGTCGTCGAGCACTGCTACCTCTGCGACATGTGCTACATGACGAAGTGCCCATACGTCCCGCCTCATCCGTGGAACGTCGACTTCCCGCACCTGATGCTGCGCGCGAAGGTGAAACGCTTCGAGGACGGCAAGACGAGCACGCGCGACAAGATCTTGAGCTCGACGGACACCGTCGGCAGCCTCGCGGGCATTCCCGTCGTCGCCGAAGTGGTGAACGCGTTCAATGGCTCGAAGCTCGGCCGCAAGCTGCTCGAGCACACGCTCGGCGTCGAACGCGACGCCCCGGTGCCGAAATATCACTCGAACAGCGCACGCAGCCGGCTCAAAGCCCGAGTCGGCCGCGACGCCGCGCCGAGCCCCGCGGGAGACACCAAGGGCCGTGTCGTCGTGTTCGCAACGTGCTACGGCAACCGCAATCATCCTATGCTCGTCGAGGACCTCGTCGCGGTTCTCGAGCACAACGATGTCGGCACGACGCTCCTCGGGAAGGAGCGCTGCTGCGGCATGCCGAAGCTCGAGCTCGGTGACCTCGAGTCGATCCAAAGGCTCATGGAGACGAACGTTCCCGAGCTCGACGCTAGAGTGCAGCAGGGCTGGGATCTGACCGCGGTCGTCCCGTCATGCGTGCTGATGTTCAAACAGGAGCTGCCGCTGCTGTTTCCCGAGGATGAGCGCGTGAAGCGCGTCGCCGAGGCGTTCTACGATCCGTTCGAGTACCTGATGATCCGCCACCGCAACGGCAAGCTCAAAACGGATTTCGCGGCGGCGCTCGGCTCGATCAGCTACCAAGTGCCTTGCCACCTGCGCGTGCAGAACATCGGGCTCAAGACGCGCGACGTGCTCGAGCTCGTGCCGGAAACGAAAGTGCTGGCCATCGAGCGTTGCTCGGGGCACGACGGGACCTATGCCGTGAAGAAGGAATACGCGAAGGTGTCGCGCAAGATCGCGCGGCCCGTTGCGCGCCAAGTGGACCAGGCCGAGGCGGAGCACTTCACGAGCGACTGCCCGATGGCGGCGGAGCAGATCGCGAAGGTGGCCGAGTCCGGCAAGACGGCGACGCACCCGATCCAGTTGCTGCGCCGCGCCTACGGCATCTAGCGCAGCCCGCTCGCAGGAAGCCCTCGCATGGACAAGCTCAAGCCTCAAGACCTCCTCTCGCTCGAGGCCTACCACAAGCAACGCGGCGCCTTTCGCGCTCAGGTGCTTGCGCACAAGCGCGACCGTCAGGCGGCCGTGGGCCCGAACGTCACTCTGTATTTCGAGGACCGGCTCACGATGCAGTATCAGATCCAAGAGATGCTCCGCGCCGAGCGGATCTACGAGTCCGAGGCGATCGCCGAGGAGCTTGCCGCTTACAACCCGTTGATTCCGGATGGCAGCAACCTCAAGGCCACGATGATGCTCGAGTACACCGACGTCGCCGAGCGGCGCGTCGCGCTCGAGGCGCTCGCGGGTGTCGAGCAGGCCGTGTACCTCGAGGTGGCGCAACTCGGCCGAGTCTTCGCGCACGCGGATGAGGACATGCCGCGCAGCAACGACACGAAAACGGCGGCCGTTCACTTCCTGCGCTTCGAGCTCGATGACGCGATGTGCGAGCAGCTCAAGAGCGGGGCAGCGCTGCGCATCGGTGTCGACCATCCGCAGTACAGCCACGAGCTCGTCGCGCCCGCGACGATCGCAAAAGCACTCGCCGCCGATCTCACGTAATTCTCTGCTCGCCACGCCGCGCGAATTCGTTACAATCCCGGCGGGCTTCGCGGCAACTCGAGCACAATGCGGCCGTTCGAGCGCGGGTCCCGCTAGATGAGCAACAACTATCGCGCTGCAGACATCGAAGTCTTGAGCGGGCTCGAGCCCGTGCGCCGTCGTCCCGGAATGTATACCGATACGACGCGCCCGAATCACCTCGCGCACGAGGTCGTCGACAACAGCGTCGACGAAGCGATGTCGGGCCACGCCAAGAAGATCGACGTCGTGCTGTTCGCCGACGGCTCGCTGCAGGTCGCCGACGACGGCCGCGGTATGCCGGTCGACATCCACCCGCAGGAGAAGGTACCGGGCGTCGAGCTGATCCTCACGCGCCTGCACGCGGGCGGCAAGTTCTCGAACAAGAACTATCAGTTCTCGGGCGGCCTGCACGGCGTCGGCGTGTCGGTGGTCAACGCGCTGTCGAAGAATCTCGAGGTCTGGATCCGCCGCGACGGCAAGGAATACAACATGAGCTTCGTCGACGGCGAACGCCGCGGGAAGCTCGACGTGGTCGGTAAGGTCGGGAAGAACAACACCGGCACGACGGTGCGCTTCTGGCCGAATCCGAAGTACTTCGACAGCCCGCAGTTCTCGCTGCCCCGTCTCAAGCACGTGCTGCGCGCGAAAGCCGTGCTGTGTCCCGGGCTCGAGGTCACGCTCGAGGTCGAGAAGCCCAAGGAGACGGAGCGCTGGGTCTACCTGGGCGGTCTCGAGCAGTATCTAAAGGAATCACTCGGGTCGGGCGACTGGCTGCCGGAGCAGCCGTTCTCGGGCAAGCTCGAGGGCAAGCGCGAAGCCGTCGAGTGGGCGCTGGTGTGGCGCCGCGACGGCGTCGAGGCCGTGCTCGAGAGCTACGTGAACCTCATTCCGACGCCGCAAGGCGGCACGCACGTCAACGGCCTGCGCTCCGGAATCACCGATGCGCTCCGCGAGTTCTGCGAGTTCCGCAGTCTGCTGCCGCGCGGCATCAAGCTCGCGCCGGAGGACGTCTGGGAAGGCGTGAGCTTCGTGCTGTCCGTGAAGATCGAGGAGCCGCAGTTCTCGGGGCAGACGAAGGAGCGGCTGTCGTCGCGCGAGTGCGCGAACTTCGTCGGCGGCGTGATCAAGGACCACTTCGCGCTGTGGCTCAATCAGCATCCCGGAAAGCGGCGACGAGATCGCGCAGTTCGCGATCGAGAACGCCCAGCATCGCTTGAAAGCGGCGAAGCAGGTCGTGCGCAAGCGAATCGTCGCGGGGCCGGCGCTGCCCGGCAAGCTCGCGGACTGCACGAACCAAGAGCCGAGCATGGCGGAGCTGTTCCTCGTCGAAGGCGACTCCGCGGGCGGCTCGGCGAAGCAGGCGCGCGACCGCGAGACCCAGGCCGTGATGCCGCTGCGCGGCAAGATCCTGAACACCTGGGAAGTCGATCCCGCGGAGCTGCTCGCGTCTCAAGAGGTGCACAACATCAGCATCGCGCTCGGAGTCGATCCGGGCTCGACGAACATCGACGGCCTCCGCTATCACAAGATCTGCATCCTCGCGGACGCCGATTCCGACGGTCAGCACATCGCGACGCTGCTCTGCGCGCTGTTCCTGAAGCACTTCCGGCCGCTCGTCGAAGCGGGCCATGTCTGTGTCGCGATGCCGCCGCTGTTTCGTGTCGACGTGGGCAAGGAAGTGCACTACTGCCTCGACGAGGCCGAGCGCGACTTGCTGCTCGATCGCATCGAAGCGGAGAAGAAGACCGGCAAGATCACCGTCACGCGGTTCAAAGGCCTCGGCGAGATGAATCCGTCGCAGCTCCGCGAGACGACGATGGCCAAGGAAACGCGCCGACTTGATCCAGCTCACGATCGATGGCAAGACCGCGGAAGCGGCGGTCGACGATGCTCGACATGCTGCTCGCGAAGAAGCGCGCTTCCGATCGCCGCGACTGGCTGCAGGACAAAGGCAACCTCGCCGAAGTCTAGAGCTGCGTCGAGCTGAGGAGATGACGGAATGAGGGATCAAGAGCTGAACTTCGACGGTATCGAGCGCGTGCCGCTCGCCGTGTTCACCGAGAAGGCGTACCTCGACTACTCGATGTACGTGATCCTGGATCGCGCGCTGCCGCACATCGGCGACGGCCTCAAGCCCGTGCAGCGCCGCATCATCTACGCGATGAGCGATCTCGGCCTGTCCGCGCCGTCGAAGCCGAAAAAAGCCGCGCGCACCGTCGGCGACGTGATCGGCAAGTTCCATCCGCACGGCGACTCCGCTTGCTACGAAGCCATGGTCCACATGGCGCAGCCGTTCAGCTACCGCTATCCGATCGTCGAGGGCCAGGGAAATTGGGGCTCGCAGGACGATCCGAAGTCGTTCGCCGCGATGCGCTACACGGAGGCGCGCCTCACGCGCTATGCGCAGGTGCTGCTCGACGAGCTCGAGCAGGGCACCGTCGATTGGACGCTGAATTTCGACGGCACGCTGAGCGAGCCCACGCTGCTACCCGCGCAGCTGCCGAACCTCCTGCTCAACGGCACGAGCGGCATCGCGGTAGGCATGTCCACCGACGTGCCGCCGCACAACCTGCGAGAGGTTGCCGCGGCGCTGATCAGGCTGCTCGACGAGCCCGACGCGACGCTCGGGGTGTTGATGAAGCACGTCAAAGGGCCGGATTTCCCGACCGGCGGCGAGCTCGTCTCGAGCCGCGAGGACGTCGTGCAGATCTACAAGACGGGCACCGGCACGCTGCGCTTGCGCGCGCGCTTTTCAGTCGAGGACGGAGAGATCGTGATCCACGAGCTCCCGTTCCAAACCTCCGGCGCGAAGGTGCTCGAGGATATCGCGGCGCAAATGACCGCGAAGAAGCTGCCGATGATGGAGGACCTGCGCGACGAGTCGGATCACGAAAATCCGACGCGGCTCGTCTTGAGCCCCAAGGGCAAGGTAGACCTCGACGCGTTGATGAACCATTTGTTCGCGACGACGGATCTCGAGCGCACGATCCGCGTGAACATCAACGTGATCGGCCTCGACGGCCGCCCGTCCGTCTACGGCCTCAAGGCCCTGCTCGAGGAGTGGCTGACGTTCCGGACTACGACGGTGAAACGTCGCCTGCAGCACCGGCTCGAAAAGGTCTCGCAGCGGCTGCACATCCTGGACGCTCTGCTGATCGCGTATCTCAACATCGACGCGGTCATCAAGATCATCCGCACCGAGGAGCACCCGAAGCCGGTGCTGATGAAGCGCTTCAAGCTCACCGACGTCCAGGCCGAAGCGATCCTCGAGCTCAAGCTGCGCCACTTGGCGAAGCTCGAGGAGATGAAGATCAAGGGCGAGCAGAAAGAGCTCGCGGAAGAGCAGGCCGACCTCGAGCAGACGCTGAAGTCGAAGGCGCGGCTCGTGAAGCTGCATGAAGACCGAGATCGAGACCCTCGCCGAGAAGCACGGCGACAAGCGCCGGACCGGCGATCGTGGAGCGCGAAGCGGCGCAGGCGATCGCCGAATCCGATCTCGTCACGAGCGAGCCCGTCACCGTCGTGCTGTCCGAGCGCGGCTGGGCACGCGCGGCGAAGGGTCACGAGATCGACGTCGCGGGTCTCTCGTACCGCTCCGGCGATCAGTTCCTCGCCGCGGCGCGCGGCAAGAGCAATCAGCTCGCCGTGTTCATCGACAGCACGGGCCGCGCGTACAGCGTCGGCGCGCACACGCTGCCGTCGGCCCGCGGGCCAGGGCGAGCCGTTGTCGGGACACTTCAATCCGCCCGATGGCGCGAGCTTCCGCGCCGTGCTGATCGGCGCGCCGGAGGACAAATGGGTCGTCGCGTCGTCGGCGGGCTATGGCTTCGTCGTGAAGCTCGAGGAGCTGCACTCGAGCAAGAAGGCCGGCAAGACGGCGCTCCGCGTGCCCGAGAACGCAACGGTGGTCCCCGCGTCGCCGGTGGGCGAGAGCGGCGTGCGGCTCGCGGCCGCGTCGAGCGACGGGCGCCTGCTCGTGTTCAAGCTCGACGAGCTGCCCGAGCTCAGCAAGGGCAAAGGCAACAAGATCCTCGCCGTGCCGAGCAAGGACGGCGTCGTGCTCGCGGGAATTTGCGTGCTCGGTAAGGAGCAATCCTTGCGGATCGATTCCGGCACGCGCCACATGGTGATCAAGCCCGGCGACCTCGCGCACTACGCGGGCGGGCGCGGTCGCAGGGGCATGGCGTTGCCGCGCGGGTGGCGGACCGTGGACCGGCTCAGCGCGGAGTAGAGCCGACGCCTTCGGATAGCACGACCTCGGGCTCGTGCAGGTAGTGGCCTTGCATGTAGGCGGCGCCGAGCTGGAACAGAACCGCCATCGTATTCGCATCCTCGACCCGCTCGGCGATCGTTGCGATCCCGAGCTTGCTCGCCTGGGTGATGAACCTGCGAACCTTCTCCTGGAGCCCCGGATCGGTCGCGAGCGTCTGCATCAGCGAGCCGTCGATCTTCAGGTACTGCATCGGCGTGCTTGTGAGCACGCGCATGGAGTCGTGGCCCACGCCGAAGGCCTCGATGGCGAACAAGTGACCCTGCGACTTGAGTTGCTCTGCGAGCGCCTTGGTCTGCGTGAGGTATTGCGTCGCGTCCTCCTCGCGCACTTGGAAGCAGAGTTTCTGCGGTGCGACTCCGCTGCTTTGCACCGCCTTCGCTAGCCACTCGGCGAGCGTCTTGTCGATCAGGGATTCGCTCGACAGCTTGACGAACAGCACGTCGATCTTCTGCTTGGCACAGAACGCGAGGCTCGCGCCGATGACCCAGCGGTCGATCGCGCGGAGCAAGCGGTTGCGGCTCGCGGCCGGCATGAAGTCCGCGGCCCCGACCTCGTCGCCTTGTGCGTCGATCATGCGTATGACGGTATCGAGCATCTCTTTCTGCTCGCCGCCGAGGCTCGCGATCGGCAGGTGCGCGAGGCGGAAACGGTTCTCCATGAGGGCCGACTTGATCTGCTGCACCCAGATCTCGTCGAATCGCTGGATCCGGGTGCTCCGGTCGGACGTCTGTTCGAGCGAGACTCGGTTGCCGCCTTGCTCGCGGCCCGACTGATTCGTTTTCTTCGCCGCCGCGATCAGCGTCTCCATCGTGTCGGTGCCGGGGCCCACTTCCGCTAGGCCGATCGTGCAGGTGATCGACAGCGTATTGTGGTTCACCTCGAAGATGCGCTCGGCGATGCGCGCGCAGACGTTCTGCGCCCACGCCTCTACGTCGCGCAGCGTGCCGCGCTCGAGGTACATCGTGAACACCTGGCCACCGAAGCGGCCGTACAGATCCTGCGCCTGCGCGAGCGCGCGCAGCTGCGCCGCCACCTGCACGAGGATTTCCTCGCTCGAGATCGGACCCACCTGCTCCTCGATCTGGCGAAACTTGTCGGGGCGAATGTATGCGAGCGCGCGCACGCCGCCCTGCGGCTTGTTGTCGAGCCGATCGGTCAGCACCTCGAGGAAGCGCCGGCGGTGGTAGAAGCCGGTCGTCGCGTCCTTGTTCACCGCCTGGTCGACGAGCTCCTCGGGACCGGGCGTGGGGCCGGGCGCTTGGCGCGGCACGCTGAGCTTCACCGCCTTCTCGCCGTCGAACGACGTCGCCTGCGAGCAGGAGGTTGAGCGGCAACGGCTGGCCGCTCGCCGTCAGCGCGGTGAGCCGCAGCGACTCGGACTTCCACTGGCCCTTCGCGCATGCGACCAGCGCGCCTTTGAGCGCCGCCTGGCTCGTCGCGTCGAACGCGTCCATCAGCGGTCCGCCGAGCATCGCGTCGGCGTTCGCGTGGCCGAACACATCCGCCCAGGCCTGGTTCGCGTCGATGAGAATGCCCTCGTTGACGTGCGCGATCGCGTCCACCGAGCCCGCCATGAAGTCTCTGAGTTGGCGCTTGTATTGGTTCGCAGACACCAGCGTTTCGTTGAGCGCGCGTTCGAGGCGGAACGCGCGCAGCTCGCGTTCGGCGACGCTGCGCAGGCGCTCGGTCTGCCCGAGGGACACGAGATCCTGCGCGCCCGCGAGCAGCGCGTCTGCGATGTCGGTTTCCTCGGCCGCTTTGCTCACGACGACCAGCGGCACCATGTGGGCGGCCTGCTGCCTGATCTTCGCGATCTCGCGGATGGGGGCTGGCAGGCTGTCGGGGAAGAAGCAGAGGAGCTGTGCGTCGTGATCGTCGAGTGCGCCCGCGAGCGCATCGATCTTTGCGACCCAGTGGCAGCGCACCGGATGCCCACCGTCACGCAGTGAGCGGTTGACCAGCTCGACGTCGTCCTCGCGGCCGGTCAGAACGATCAGCGGCACCGCTGCCTGCGCTTGGGCCATGCGCTCTCACGAAATCCTTGTGGAAGGCGGAGCAGTTTAGCACCCGGCCCCTCGGTCGAAGGGACGCGAGTCACAAACGCGGGAGGGCGTTTTCAGCCGATCAGGGTTTTACTTAACTGTCCGGGAGTCTCTTTCACGAGCCGCGGTACGAGATATCCAGGCAAGCGCGTGCGGAGTCGCGCGACGAGCTCGAGCCCCGTGCGCACGTCGACGTCGAAGTGCGCGGCGCCCGCGACCGGGTCGAGCAGGTGCAGGTAGTAGGGCAGCACGCCGCACGCGAACAGGCGTGTGCTCAGGGCCGCTAACGTATCCGCGGAGTCGTTCACGCCGCGCAGCAGCACGGATTGGTTCAGCAAGGCGCTCACACGTGGGCGCAGAGAACGCAGCGCTCCGGCCGTCGGATCGTCGAGCTCGTTCGGGTGATTGCAGTGTACGACGACCGTGGTGTTCAAGCGTGTCGCCGCGAGCAGACGCAGGAGCTCGTCGTCGACGCGCTCCGGCACGATCACGGGATAGCGCGTGTGAATCCGCAGCGTCTCGATCGACGTCGATTCGAGCTTCGCGACGAGCTCGCCGAGCCTGCGGTTCGACAGCGACAGCGGGTCGCCTCCGCTCAGGATCGCCTCGTGCGTACCGGGGCGAGCGCGCAAAGTGTCGATGGCCTCGTCCCAGCCGCCTCGCGCCGCGAGCTGCTCGGCATAGGGGAACTCGCGCCGGAAACAGTAGCGGCAGTGGATCGGGCACGCCCCGCTCGCGATGAGCAGCGCGCGGCCCGGATATTTCTCGATCACGCCTCCGGCCGCGAGGCTCTGCTCGCGGACCGGGTCGGCGACGAATCCCGGAACCGCGTCGAGCTCGGCCGCGCGCGGCAGAACCTGCAAGAGCAGCGGATCGCTCGGATCGCGCTTGCGCATCCGTGCCACGAACCCGCGTGGCACGAGCAGCGGGAACGACGACGAGCCGAGGGCGCCGAGAGAGGCGATCGGGCAGCTCGAGCAGCGCGGCGAGCTCGGCGACGTCGCGGACCGCGTTTTGCACGGCGGTTTGCCACGACGGTGGAAGCAGATCGGTCGTACCGGGAGCTGTTCCGTGCGCCTTTCCGGGGGCGTTGATGGGCGGATCCTCGGTTCGTGGTTCTTCGATTCGTTTTGGGCGGGTCTTGAGAGTATTATCCCGCGCTCTGTTCGAGGCGGATAGCGGCGGCGACATGTCAGTTTACAGCACCAACGAAATGCGCGGCGGAATGAAGATCCTGCTCGACGGGGATCCGTACGTGATCATCGAGAACGAGTTCGTGAAGCCGGGCAAGGGCCAGGCGTTCAACCGCGTGAAGATTCGGAACCTGAAGAACGGCCGCACGCTCGAGCGGAATTTCAAGTCAGGCGACACGGCCGAGGTGGCCGACGTCACCGATCAAGACATGCAGTACCTCTATAACGACGGGCAGTTCTGGCACTTCATGGTGCCCGACACCTACGAGCAGATCGCGGCCGGTGCCGAAGCCGTCGCCGACGCCAAACAGTGGCTCAAGGAGCAGATGAGCTGCATCGTGACGCTCTGGGACGGCGTGCCGCTCTACGTCGCGGCACCAAATCACGTCGAGCTCAAGATCGTCGAAACGGACCCCGGCGTGCGCGGCGATACCGCGACCGGCGGGCAGAAGCCCGCGAAGCTCGAGACGGGCGCGGTCGTTCGCGTGCCGCTGTTCATCAACGAAGGCGAAGTCATTCGCGTCGACACGCGCACGAGCAGCTACATTTCACGCGTGAAGCAGTAACGAAGGACGGCGCCTCGGCTCTTGGCGCGGTAACGCGCCCGCGCGGCGGTCGCAGACCGAACCGCTTGGCGCTCAGCCGAACGGGGCGGAGTGCACGAAGCTCATCGCGGCCCCGATCCCATCGAGCCCGAGCGCGAGAGCGACCAGCCGATCCACGCCGACTGCGACTCCGGCGCAATCCGGCAACCCCTGCGCGAGCGCGTCCAGCAACGCTTCGTCGATCGGCGGAACGTGCCGGCCCGCGCGCGCGCGCGCCGCGAGCTCGGACTCGAATCGGCGCCGCTGCTCCGCGGCGTCGGTGAGCTCGTGGAAGCCATTGGCGAGCTCGACCGCGCCTGCGAACACCTCGAACCGCGCAGCTACGGCCGGGGCGCCTGGTTTCAAGCGCGCGAGCGCGGCCTGGCTCGCGGGGTAGTCGCGGACGAACGTGAACGCGTCGCGCGCAAAGCCCTCGACGACGACGGTCGCGAACGCGAGGTCGAGCACCGCGTCATGAGAGAGTCCCCTGGGCACATCGATGCCGCGCTGTGAAAGCCGTTCGATCAGTTGCTTGGTCTCGGCCGCCGCTCCGACGCCGATTGCCTGCTCGAGCGCCTCCGAGTAGCTCACACGTGCAATGCGGCGGCGGCCGACGACGGCAGTAAGAAGATCCTCGACCTCCGCCATGAGTTGTACGTCGTCCCAACCGACGCGGTACCACTCGAGCATCGTGAATTCGGGCTGGTGCCAACGGCCGAGCTCGTCGTCGCGGAACACGCGGCACAGTTGGTAGATGTCGCCGCTGCCCGTGGCGAGCAGGCGCTTCATCGCGTACTCGGGCGACGTCTGCAGATAATGCGGCCGCGGCCCCAGACTGCGCGCGCTCGCCGTCACGCTCTCGAGCGCGAGGTCCGAGATGCCGGCCGCCGATAGCGCCGGCGTCTCGACTTCGAGCACGCGGCGCGCCGCGAAGAACGCGCGAATCAGTGCGTTGATCTCCGCTCTGCGCCGCAGGGTCGCGAACGAAGCTGAGGCGACGTGAGACATGCGACGGGACGTCAGTCGACGGGAAGGGTTCGGTCGTCGAGCCGGCCGAGCTGCATGCCCATCGCAACGGACATGCCGTCCGCGAGTCTCGGCTCCCAGCGCACCGCGCCCGGTGCAAACAGCACGATCACGGTGGAGCCCAGGTTGAAGCGGCCGATCTCGGCGCCTCGCTCTATCGGCGCCGGGGGCTCTTCCCGCCAGTGCTGCGGCGCGCCGCTCGCGATCTCGCCGCGGCTGAACGTGCTGATGCTCGACACGTTGAGCGCGCCGACGAGCACCACGGCCATCGGTCCGGCCGCCGTCGCGAACCAGCACACGACGCGCTCGTTGCGGCAGAAGATGCGATCGATCGCAGCAGCCGTCGCGCGGCTTACGCTGAAGCGCAGGCCCGGAATGTAGCGCGTGCGCTCGAGCACGCCGCCGAGGGGCGCGTGCACGCGATGATAATCATGCGGCGCGAGGTAGATCGTGCAGTAGCTGCCGCCGCGCAGCGCGTTGACCGCCGCGCTGTTCTCGCCGAGCAGCGCCGCCAGCGAGTAGCTGCGTCCTTTCGCTTGGAGCAACGTGTCCGCGTCGATCGTGCCGAACTGCGTGAGGGTGCCGTCCACGGGTGAGACCACGGTTTCGCGATCGCCTGCGAGCGGCCGCGCCCCGGTCCGCAGCGCCCGCGTGAAGAACGCGTTGAACGTGCGGTAACTCTCGAGCTCGGCGTTCTCGGCTTGCGAGAGGTCGACACGATAAGTTCGTGCGAACCAGCTGATCAAAGGACGCGTGAGCCACGCCCGTTCGGAGCGCGCGATGCGGTAGATCGTCGCCGAGATCGTGTCCTTCGGAAGCAGGTGTTGCAGCAGCCAACCGGCCGTCATGCGCTCGGCGTGCGGTGTGCGGCTTGGTAGCGCTGCCGGATCTTCAAGAAGTCGGCCGCGATCGTCGCGGCTTCGTGCGGACCGCTCGAGGTGGCGATCAGCTCGGCGTTCGGACCGATCACGTAGACAGTGGAGTTGTGCACGACGGTGTAGTTCTCGCCGCCGTGCTGGTGCTTCTGAACGGTTACCCCGAGCGCCTTCAGCAATGGCGCGAGCCTCGCGTCCGCGGCCGTGAGGCCGACGAAGGCGCCGTCGAAGTTGCGCAAATACGCGGCGATCTTCTCGGGCGTGTCGCGGCTCGGATCGACGCTCACGAAAACGACTTGCGGCACGGCATTCGGAAAACGACCTGCAAGCTGCGCGCGCGCGTCCGCGAGCACTTTGAGCGTGAGAGGGCAGACGTCGGGGCAGTTCGTGAAGCCGAAGAACAGCAGACTGAATTTGCCGCGAAACGTTTCGAGGTCGGCCGGCCGGCCCGCCGCGTCGACGAGCTGGACCGGCGGGAGAGCAAGGGGCTCCGGAAAAAGCGTTGCGGACACCAGGGGCGCGCTTCCGGGGCGCGGCAGCAGAAACATCGCCGCGACCAGCACGACGAGCGCGACGATGAGTACTCTGAGCATTCCTCCCAGCACGGGCCGGATTATTGCACAACGGGTATCATGCGCGCCCCATGACGTCGACCAAGCAGACACCGGCGGAGCTCGAGGCGCGGTTGCAGAGTGCGCGCAGCTCGGACGCCACGCTCGCGGCGCTCGCGCAATTCTTCACGTCGCACGAGCTCGTGTTCGGTCATGGAACGGACAACGCGAGCGACGAAGCGTTTTGGTTGCTGCGACATCTGCAGGAATGGCGCGACGTCGAATGGAGCGAGCCGCCGCCGCCGACGGTGGCGAGCGCTGCGCTCGCGATCGCGGTGCGCCGCGTCGTAGAGCGCAAGCCGCTCGCTTATCTTCTCGGCGAAGCGTGGTTCGCCGATCTGCGCTTCACGGTCGACGAGCGCGTGCTCGTGCCGCGCTCGCCGCTCGCGGAGACGATCGAACGCGGCTTTGCGCCGTGGTGCCCGCTGCGCCCCGGCGACCGCGTGCTCGACATCGGTACCGGCAGCGGGTGTCTCGCGATCGCGGCCGCTCACTACTCACCCGAAGCGCTAGTGGACGCGACCGACGTGTCGGCCGACGCGCTCGCCGTGGCGGCGCGTAACGTCGTGCGGCACGGCGTCGGCGCGCGAGTTCGGTTGTACGAGGCCGACCTCTTCCCGCCGACGCGAACGCGCTACCGGGTCATCATGTCGAACCCGCCGTACGTGTCGGACGACGAAATGGCGGCGCTGCCGCCCGAGTATCGAACGGAGCCCGCCATCGCGCTCGCGGGTGGCCCGAAGGGGTTCGAGCCGGCGGAGCGGGTGCTGCGCGGGGCGAGCGGGCGGCTCACCCCGGACGGTTGCCTGTTCGTCGAGGTAGGCGGCGGCGCGGACGCATTCGCGGCCGCCTATCCGAAGCTGCCGTTGGTCTGGATAGAGTTCGAGCGCGGCGGGGACGGGGTGTTCGTGCTCGGTGCGGCGGAGCTCGAGGAATTCCTTCGCGCGGGCTAGGCGCGCATGATTACGTCCTAATTTAAGAGTCCGCCGGCACCGAGAGTCCCAGTTGGGACGCGTGCCGGCTTGGCAAGCCCAAGGTAGATGAAGCATGGCAGGCGACACATTCGGACTGTTGTTCACGGTCACGACGTTCGGCGAGAGCCACGGGGCTGCGATGGGCTGCGTCGTCGACGGCTGCCCTCCTGGTCTCAAGCTCAGCGAAGCCGACATTCAACACGATCTCGACCGCCGGCGGCCGGGCCGCTCGCGCCACGTGACGCAGCGCCAAGAGCCCGACCAAGTGAAGATCCTGTCCGGCGTATTCGAAGGGCAGACCACCGGGACTTCGATAGGCCTCCTCGTCGAGAACGTCGATCAACGCAGCGGCGACTACTCGAAGATCAAGGACAGCTTCCGGCCGGGGCATGCGGATTACACGTATCAACAGAAGTATGGAATCCGCGATTACCGCGGCGGCGGGCGCGCGTCGGCGCGTGAGACCGTCATGCGCGTCGCGGCGGGTGCGATCGCGCGCAAGTATCTGCGCGAGCAGCTCGGCGTCGAGATTCGCGGCTATCTCGCGGAGATCGGCCCGTTCGAGCTCGCCGCGGCCGACCTCGAGCACGTCGATGAGAATCCGTTTTTCTGCGCCGATCCCTCGAAGCTGGCGCAACTCGACAAATACATGGACGAGCTGCGTGCGGCCGGCGATTCGATCGGAGCACGGATCAACATCATCGCCTCGCGCGTACCCGTCGGGTTGGGCGAGCCGGTGTTCGACAAGCTCGAGGCCGACCTTGCCCACGGCCTCATGAGCATCAACGCCGTGAAGGGCGTGGAGTTCGGCGACGGATTCAAGGTCGTACGCCAGCGTGGCAGCGAGCACCGCGACGAGCTCACGCCGGATGGCTTCAAGAAGAATTCTTCCGGCGGGACGCTCGGTGGCATTTCGAGCGGCCAAGACATTCTCGCGAGCATCGCGCTGAAACCGACCTCGAGCATTCAGGTGCCCGGCACGACGGTCGACAAGCAGGGACGCGCAACGGAGATCGTGACGACCGGGCGCCACGACCCGTGCGTGGGGCTCCGCGCGACGCCGATCGCCGAAGCGATGATCGCGCTCACGCTGATGGATCACTACTTGCGGCACCGGGCCCAGAACGCCGACGTGCGATCCGCGATGCCGGTGCTCGGCGTCAAGCAAGGATCCTGACACGCGACGCCGTTCGCGGACGCGGGCGCGCATACGCCGTTAGGCTCGCTACTTCCTGGAAGAGGCGAGTATTATGGTAAACGTGCCGCCGGCCAACCAGGACTGCGCCATTCGGAAGCGGCGCGTGTCGGAAACTCGAACCGAATCACAGTCCCTGTGATCCAGAAATTGTTAAATTCCGCCGTTGGGTGGTTGTGATCGACCGCCGCGCGCGTCGTTTGGAGCCTGCGGGATTGGCGATTCTCTTGCCACGTTGGTGCCGACGGGCCGCGAGGACGAGCTGAGAATGTCCGAGAGAAAGCCAGGAGAACCCCTGGCGGTTTTTGGTAAATCCGTTTTATGTAAGGTATCTTTCGGTCCGCCATCGAGGTTCTTTAGGCGGCTCGAATGGCCGAGGTTAGCTAGGGAGACTGCATGAGAGCATTGGCACGTTGGGGCATCACGCCGCTACTGGCCGCTCCCCTCGGGGCATGGGCGTTCGGATTAGGTGACATCGAACTCCAGTCCGCGCTGAATCAGCCCTTCCAGGCACAAATCGGCCTCATCGCCACTGAGGACGAGCTGCAGGGGCTCAAGGTCGCACTCGCGGCGCCCGAAATGTTCGAGCGCCGCGGCCTCGAGCGTCCCGGTTTCATGACTCGCTTCGAGTTTCGCGTCGCGACGAACTCGGCGGGCAAGCCTGTCGTGCAAGTTTCCTCGCGCGAGTCCGTTGCCGAGCCGTTCGTCACGATCCTCATCGAGGCGACGTGGTCGCGCGGGCGGCAGTCGCGCGAATACACGGTGCTGCTCGATCCGCCAGTCCTGTTGCCGGGCGGTGCCGTCAATGCTCCGGTGCAGCCCGCGCAGACGCGTCCGACGGCGCCGAACGCGCCGGGCGGTGCGATCAACCGGACGCCGCCTGCGCAGGCCCCGGCACCCGCCCAACCGCCAGCTCCGGCGTCCTCGACTCCGCCGCGCACGCAACCCGCGCCCGCGCAACGGCCTATCGAGACGACGTCGCGCGCGACTCCGACTTCCGCATCGGGCGGCACGTACGGTCCCGTGCAGCGCGCGGAAACGCTTTGGGCGATCGCCGAGCGGTACCGTCCCGACGGCGTGTCGATGAATCAGGCCATGGTGGCGATCTACCGCGCGAACCCGCAAGCGTTCGGCGGCAACATGAACGTGCTGCATGTCGGCGCGACGTTGCGCCTACCCGAGTCCGCGGATTTCCAGGATCTCGGCGCCACGGTCGCCAACGCTGAAGTCCAGCGCCAAAGCGACGACTGGCTCAATCGCTCGCAGCAGCAAGGGACGCTGCGCCTCTTGCCGCCGGCCGAGCCGGCGCCGGCGCCGCAAGCACCGCCGAGCCGCACGACCGCCGTCGCGCCCGCGCCCGCCGCTCCGTCGCCGGCGAGTCCCGCGGCGCCCGCGCCGGGCGCCGTCGCAAGCAACTCTGATGCCGATGAAAGCCGTCGGCTGCTCGAGCTGCGCAACCAAGAGCTCGCCAACTTGCAGCGACAAGCCGCGGCCGAGCCGCCGGCCTCGGACGCAGCGCCCGCGGGCGTGCAAGCCCCGGCTGCTCCGGGCGTCGATATCGACGAGCCAGAGCAACTCTTTGCCGACGAGACCGAGCCGGCGGAGACGCCCGACGCCGCTGCAGGGCAAGCGGCGCCCGCGCCGGCGCCCGCTGCAACGGTGGTGCGGACGCCCGAAGGTCCATCGCTCGTTTCGCAGATTCTGGGCTGGCTGAAAAGCCCCGTGCTCCTCATCGGCATCGGCGTTGCAGCAGTGCTGCTTGCCGCCCTTTTGTATGTGCGCCGTCGCCGGCAGGAACCCGAGGATGTTACGGGTCGCTGGGAGGCGCTCGAGTCCGAGGTCGATGACGACGAGGTCCGCGAGGCGACGGAGCGAATGCGCCGCCAGGTTCCCGACGAGAGCATCGTCGTCGAGGAGTCCGCACGGCCATCGCGCCGCGGCGAGGCGGAGCCCGAGGCCGCACCGGAGCCGCGCCGCGCGGCCACATCGCGCGGGGCCGCCCGTGCGTCCGCTCCAGCAGCTGCGCCGGCAGACGAAACGCTGTCGAGCCAGACCGTCATCAATCTCGATCAGGCCGATCCAGTAGCCGAAGCCGATTTCCACATGGCTTACGGTCTCTACGACCAAGCCGCGGAGCTCGTCCAGAAAGCGCTCGACGCCGCGCCGAATCGCCGCGACTTGAAGCTGAAGTTGCTCGAAGTCTTCTTCGTCTGGGGCAACAAGGACGCATTCCTCAACGCAGCGCAGAGCCTGCGCAAGGAAATCGGCCAGAAGGCAGATTCGGATTGGGACAAGGTCGTCATCATGGGCAAGCAGATTTGCCCGGACGAGCGCTTGTTCTCGGAGGCCACTTCGGTGGCGGGTCAAGTCGACGTCGACCTGCAGGCCGGCGACTCGCCGCTCGACCTCGCGTTCGACGACGCCGCGGCCGGCAGCGTCGATCTCGATCTTGGTCTCGCCGGCGACGACGGCGACGACTTAGATCTAGAGACGTCCGGAACCCGTGAGCTGAAAGCGCCGCTGAAAGCGCCGGCGGCGAAGGCCGGCAAGCCCAAGAAGCCTGAGCTCGATAGCTCGCTCGACATCGGTGCGCGCACGGCGGCGGGGCTCGAAGCCGCGTTCTTCGATCTCGGTGACGAGAAGGAGGACGCCGCGCACGCCGACGATCTTCCCTTCGACGAGAGTCTCGCCGTGACTCAGGAGTCGCCGACGATCGATTCGCCGCGCGCGGACGACTGGTCGAGCATGTCAGTCGACAGCCCAACCGCGGAATACTCCGTCGATGCGCCGACGGTCGAGACGCCGACGATCGAGAGCCCGGGCCCGGACTCGCCGACGATGGAAACGCCGACGGTGGAGACGCCATTCCGGCGCAGCGACGCGCCGACCGTCGAGCAGCCCACGATCGCGAACAATCCCAGCGAGACAGCCGAGATCGACCTCGACGACCTCGGCCTAGATATCAAGGACATCGAAGACTTGCCGCAGGACCTCGGCGACTTGCCGATGGCGGGCGTGGCCGAGAGCGACACTCGCGAACAGCCCGCGCTGCGGGCAAGCGACGACCTGCTATCCGCCACGGGCGTCACGCAGGTGCTGCGCGGCAGCAACGCGGCGGACGACGACGACGATTTCGAGCAGCGCAAGACGTCGGTGCTCAACGACGAGGACGCGACGATGCTCGCGCCGGGCTTCGGCGACGACAATACGTTGACCGGCACCGAAGTGCTGGAGCATCGGTTCGAGTTCGACGACCAATCGGGCGACACCTCGCTCGTCAAGTCGCTCGAAGAAACGAAAGAGGACGACCTCGATCTCAATCTCGACGACTTGTCCGCGGCTCTGCACGGGGCCGACACGGTCGAGCAGCCACGCTCACAGTCGTTCTCGAGCGACGTGTTCGGCGGCGGTTCGACCCCGCTCGACATGGACATCGGCGCCGACGTCGTCGGCTCGGACGACCCGACCGGTACGGAAGAGGTGAACCCGCTCGATCCGCAGACGATGACCGAGGTCGGCACGAAGCTCGATCTCGCACGCGCCTATATCGACATGGGCGACCCCGAAGGCGCACGCAGCATTCTCGAGGAAGTGCTCGACGAGGGAGATCCCAATCAACGCCGCGAGGCACAAGGGCTCATCGACGTGTTGAGCGCCTGATCGCGCGCGAACGCCCCGGGGGCGGGCGGCGTGGCTCCCGCCGCTTTTCCGCGCCGAGGAGCCGGCTTCGTGCGTAGCCGCGTCCTTCACCGCGCTGAATCGGTATGCCGCGAATCGCGATCGGATTGGAGTACGACGGCACCGACTTCGTGGGTTGGCAGATCCAGCGCGAGGGTCGCAGCGTCGAAGGCGCGCTCGCCGTGGCGGTGGGGGCGGTCGCCGACGAACCGTTGGTCATCCACGGGGCCGGCCGTACCGATGCCGGCGTGCATGCGAACCAGCAAGTCGCTCACTTCGACACGGCGGCCCGGCGCACCGACCGGCAATGGTTGCTCGGGATCAACTCGCACCTGCCGCAAGACATCGCGATCCGTTGGGTTCATGAGGTACCGAAGGACTTCGACGCGCGGCGTTCGGCGATCCGCCGGCGCTATCGCTATTCGATTCTCCAACAGGCCACGCGGCCGGCGCTCGCTCGCTCACGCGTCTGGTGGATCCGCGAGCCGCTCGACGTGGCGGCCATGACCGCGGCGTCGCTGCATTGGCTCGGCGAGCACGACTTCTCCGCCTTTCGCGCCGCCGGCTGTCAGGCGAAGTCGCCGATGCGGCGGCTCATGGCCGTGCGGATCGCGCGCGCGGCCCGCGCGGACGGCGTGCTTTTCGCGATCGATTTCACTGCCAATGCGTTTCTGCAACACATGGTGCGCAACCTCGTCGGAGCGCTAGTCGAGATCGGCCGCGGCGATCTCGCGCCCACGGCCGCGCTGGAGATGCTCGCGAGCCGCGACCGCACGCGGGCGGGCGTCGCCGCGCCGCCGGCTGGACTCACGCTCGTAGACGTGTTGTATCCGGAGCACTACGGCTTGCCGATCGTCGTGGACGATCCATGATTCCAGCGTCGGGCTTTCGGCTATCATCTGCCCGTTCGATCGGCGGCGCACGGTTATGAGTTGGTTCGACAAGCTGATGCCTTCTCGGATTCGTACCGAGAAGCGCAAGCACTCGGTACCGGAAGGGCTCTGGGTAAAATGCCTGGGCTGCTCGGCGCAGCTCTACCGTGCCGAGTTGCATCGCAATCTCCACGTTTGTCCCAAGTGTGGGCATCACCTGCGGATCGGCGCGCGCGAGCGCCTCGAGATGTTCCTCGACCCCGAATCGGGTTATGAGCTTGCTGCCGATCTCGAGCCGCAAGATCCGCTACGTTTCAAGGACACCAAACGCTACCGCGAACGGATCGCGCACGCGCAGCGCGAGACTGACGAGCGCGACGCGCTCGTAGTGATGGCCGGTACGCTGAAAGCGATGCCGATCGTGGCGTGTGCGTTCGAGTTCCGTTTCATCTCGGGGTCGATGGGCTCCGTCGTCGGCGAGCGTTTCGTGCGCGGGGTCGCGTATTGCATTCAGCACAAGCGGCCGCTCGTGTGCTTCGCGGCGAGCGGCGGGGCGCGGATGCAGGAAGGTCTCTACTCCTTGTTACAGATGGCCAAGACGAGCTCGGCGCTCGCGCAGCTGGCGGCAGCGAAGCAGCCGTACGTGTCGGTGATGACGGACCCAACCACCGGCGGCGTGTCCGCGAGCCTTGCGCTACTCGGTGACGTCAATATTGCCGAACCCGGCGCGCTGATCTGCTTCGCCGGCCCGCGCGTGATCGAGCAGACGACGGGTGAAACGCTGCCCGAAGGGTTTCAACGCGCCGAGTTTCTGCTCGAGAAAGGTGCGATCGACATGATCCTCGATCGCCGCCAGTCGCGGGATCAAATCGCGGCGCTACTCGCAAAGCTCAGCCATCGGCCGACGTTGTCCTGAGCGCACGGGGGCGTCCGTTGATCACCCCGTCGCGCCGCGACTTCACGCTCGACGACTGGCTCAGCTGGTTCGAGACGCTCCACCCCAAAAAGATCGATCTGAGTCTCGACCGCGTGATCGCGGTGCTCGATAAGCTCGAGCTCCGTGCGCCGCAGTACAAAGTCGTGACGGTCGCCGGCACGAACGGCAAGGGCTCGTGCGTCGCGATGCTCGAGAGCATCTATTGGCACGCGGGCTACGAGGTCGGCACGTTCACGTCGCCGCATCTGTGGCGCTTCAACGAGCGGATCAGATTGAACGGCGCGGATGCGAGCGACGCCGAGCTCATCGAGCTGTTCCAGAGCGTCGACGCGTCGCTCGGTTCGATCACGCTGTCCTACTTCGAATCGTCGACGGTCGCGGCTCTGCTGCATTTCGCGCGCCGCAAGGTCGACGTCGCCGTTCTCGAGGTGGGCATGGGAGGCCGGCTCGACGCGTCGAACACCGTCGACGCGGACTGCGGTCTGATCGTCAGCATCGACCTCGATCATCGCGAGTGGCTCGGCGACGACCGAGAGGCGATCGGGCGCGAAAAGGCCGGCATCGTGCGGCGCGGTAAACCCGTGGTGATCGCCGACCGAGAAGTACCGCGCAGCGTGCTCGCGCATGCGGCAGCGGAAGGCGCGGTCCCGTTTCTCATTGGCCGGGATTTCGACTACGTCCGCGTCCGCGAGGCGGGCGGCGATGCAAACGGGAATCGCGCTTGGCGGCGAGTGGGCGGCGCGAACGATTCTACGGTGCTGCCGCTGCCGCCCTTCGGCGGGGACGAGCAGTACGGGAACGCGGCGGCATGCGCCGCGGTGGTCGAGCGGCTCGGCGCGGCGCTGCCTGTCCGCGACGCCGCGCTCGCGAACGGGATTCGCCATGCGTATCTGCGCGGCCGGCTCGAGCGGCACTCGGTCGACGGCGTCGACTGGGTGTTCGACGTCGCCCATAACCCGGCGGCGGCGGGCGTGCTTGCGTCGGCGCTCGTGAGGCTGCCGAAAGCGGCCCGTACGTTCGTGGTGTTCACCGGGATGCGCGACAAAGATCTCGCGGGCGTTTTCGCGCCGTTCGTGACCTGGGTCGACGGCTGGTTCGTGACTCAGGCAAACGCCGAGCGCGGCGCGACCGGCGCCGAGCTGCGGGAGATTCTTCTTGCGCTCGGCGCTCGCGGCGCTGAAACGGCGGTAGACGTCGCGGCCGCGTGCGCGGCTGCGCGTGCCGCGGCGGCGTCCGGCGATCGTGTCTTGGTGTTCGGATCCTTCCACACAGTGGGCGCCGCGACTGCCGCGCTTGGGCTATACTGCGCTCCCTCGCGATCGGGTGAGCGACCCTCCACATGGACCAGGGCCTGAAGGAACGACTCATCGGGGCGGCAGTTCTCGTCGCGCTTGGCGTGTGGCTGATTCCGTGGGTGCTCGACGGCAAGAAGGAGCAAGTCGAGCTCGATAGCTCCGACCCCGCGCTGCGCCTGCCGACACCGGAGGAGGCGCTGCCCGTTCGAAAGCAGACTTTGAGCCTCGACGAACCCGAGCCGTTCGCGAACGAGTCAGATTCCGCGCAGTCGATTGCGGCTACGGCGCCACCGAGCGCGCAGCCGCCTCCGATCGTTGAACCGACGCTCGAGTCCCCGGCGCACGACGAGCCCGTCGTTGCGCGGGCAGACGTCGCGCCGCCTGCGGTGCGCGAGCAGCCGCCGGCAGCCGCACCGCCCAAGCCGACCGTCGCGCCGAAACCTGTCGCCGCCGCGCCGCCCGCACGCACGGACGCGAAGGGTGACTGGGTCGTGCAGCTTGGCAGCTTCGGCGAGCAAGAGAACGCAAAGCGCCTCGCGCAACGCGTGAATACCTATGGCTATAAGCCCGACGTCTCGAGTCATCGGTCCAGCGGCCGCGCGATGTATCGAGTTCGAGTCGGCCCGTATGCTACGCGCGCGCAAGCGGATGCCACGGCTTCGGCCTTGTCCGCGCATGGGTTCCCTGCGCAGGTCGTCGCGGCCGACTGATCGTTCGTCGATGACTCCGGTCGATTACGTCATCGTATTGTTATGCGTGGTTTCCGCGGGAATCGGAATTTGGCGGGGATTCGTAAAGGAAGCACTATCGCTGCTCACGCTGCTCGTGGCGATTTGGCTCGCGTGGCGGTTTGCGGCACTCGTCGAGCCCGCGCTCGGCAACTGGGGTGGTGCGCCGGAAGTCCGCGTATGGGCCGCGCGCATCGTCGTGTTCGTGCTCGTGCTCGTTGCGGGGGCGCTGATCGCGTGGTTCGCGCGCACGCTGGTCCGGCAGAGTGGCCTCAGCGGAGTCGATCGCTTGCTCGGCGCTGGATTCGGTTTGCTGCGTGGCTTCTTGATCGTGGGGCTCGCGGTGATCGTCTTGCAATTCCTGGAGCTGGACCAAGATGGCTGGTGGCAAGACGCCCGGCTCCGGCCTTACGCGGAGCAGATCGCGGCAGCGGTGCGCTACTACGCAGAGCTTGGGCAGAGCTATCTACAAGGCGAGGTAGCGGTATGAGAACGCGCCTTTCGACAACTTCGATTGTTTGGTTGCCGGTCGTTCGAGCCGGCGGTCATAGGATATAGGTAACGCGTTATGTGTGGACTCGTCGGAATCGTAGGTCATGAGCCCGTGAATCAGTCGCTCTACGACGCGCTCACGGTACTGCAGCATAGAGGCCAGGACGCCGCGGGCATCATGACGGACGACTCCGGACGCCTGCGTGTCCGCAAGAGCAACGGCCTCGTCCGCGACGTTTTTCAAGAACGGCACATGCTCAAGCTCGGCGGTCACGTCGGTCTCGGGCACGTCCGCTACCCGACGGCCGGCAGCGCGACGGTTTCGGAGGCGCAGCCGTTCTATGTGAACTCGCCGTACGGCATTTGCCTCGCGCACAACGGTAACCTCGTCAACGCCGACGAGCTCAAACGCCTCGTCGAGCAGCAAGATCACCGGCATCTCAACACGAATTCCGACTCCGAAGTCCTGCTCAACGTGTTTGCGCACGAGCTGGGCAAGCACACGGGCAACGGGCTCAAACCGCAGCAAATCCTCGACGCGGTGGAAGCGCTCTACAAGCGCTGCTCGGGCGGCTACGCCGTCGTCGCGATGATCATCGGCTACGGTATCGTCGCGTTCCGCGATCCGCACGGCATCCGCCCGCTCGTGCTAGGCATTCGCGAAACCGCGAACGGCGTCGAGCACATGGTGGCGTCCGAGAGCGTGGCTCTCGACGCGGTCGGCTTCGAGCTCGAGCGCGACGTCCTCCCCGGCGAGGCCGTGTTCATCGACAAACGCGGCTTTCTGCACAGCCGCCAATCCAAGGCGCGCGCGGGCTACACCCCGTGCATCTTCGAGTTCGTGTATTTCGCACGGCCCGACTCGATCATCGACAATCTCTCGGTCTACAAGGCGCGGCTAAGAATGGGCGAGAAGCTCGCCGACAAGATCTTGCGTGTGCGTCCTGATCACGATATCGACGTCGTGATTCCGATTCCCGACACCTCACGCACGGCCGCGATGCAGGTGGCGACGCGGCTCGGGGTCAAGTACCGCGAAGGCTTCATCAAGAACCGCTATATCGGCCGCACGTTCATCATGCCGGAGCAGTCCGCGCGCCGAGCGTCGGTGCGGCGCAAGCTGAACGCGATCGGGCTCGAGTTCAAAGCGAAGAACGTGCTGCTCGTGGACGACTCGATCGTTCGCGGCACGACGTCGCAGCAGATCATCGACATGGCGCGCGAGGCCGGTGCGAAGAAGGTGTACTTCGCGTCCGCCGCGCCGCCGGTGCGCTACCCGAACGTCTACGGCATCGACATGCCGGCTGCCGCCGAGCTGGTCGCCGCGGGCCGCACGGTCGAGCAGGTGCAGCGCAAGATCGGCGCCGACTGGCTCATCTACCAGGACCTCGACGACCTCGTGCAGGCCGTGCATCACGAGAAGGCCGACATCGAAGGCTTCGATACGTCGTGTTTCTCGGGCGAGTACGTTACGGGAGACGTGAGCCGCGCGTACCTCGATGGGCTCGAGCTGATTCGTTCGAACTCCGCGAAGGCGAAGCGCGACGCGAAGGTACGGGCCGAGGAGCTCGACGACGACACGATGCAAGTCGCCAGTGGGTTGTGATCGCGGCTCCTACCCTTGCGATTCCTAATCATCGACGATGACACCGACTATCGGCACCTGCTCCGCTACCACCTCGAGGTGGAGTGGCCAGATGCGGCGATCGACGAGCACCAGCCGAGCTCCACGGGTGCGTTGCCTGCGACTTTCGATCTCACCGACGTAGACGTCGTCCTTCTCGGCCATCCGATCGCGCGTGAGGAGGGGTTCGAGCTGCTGCAGCGGCTGCGCCGGCGCGACGATTGCCCGCCCATAATCGTGTTCGCGTCTCAGAGCGACGAGTTCGTCGCGGTCGATGCGCTGAAGGCTGGAGCGTCGAACTTCTTTCCCAAAGCGCGCGTGCGGCACCAGCGCCTCGTCGAAGCGATTCGCCAAGAGATGAGCGTCGACGCGGTCGACGACACGGGCTCGATGCTCGTCAACCACAAGGCCTTGACCGGCGCGCGCAAGCGGCGGCTGCTCGCGAAGCTCTACGCCGGGGATCTCTCCTCGGTCTATCTTGCTGAAACCGAGGACACCGGCGAACGAATCGCGTTCAAGGTGCTGCGACATGTTCCGGACGCGGGCGGTAGCCGCTTGTTCGATCGGTTTCTCCAGGAGTACGAGGTGATTGCGCGCGTACACCATCCGAACGTCGTGCGGATTTTCGACCTCGGCGTCGCCGACGATCACGCGTACATCGCGATGGAGTTCCTCGGTGCCGGCAGCTTGGCGCAACGGTTGAACGAGGCGCTCGACCCCGAGCTCGCGCTCCGCTACGCGCGCGACGTCGGCAGCGCACTGACGGCGATCCACGGCGCGGGAATCCTGCACCGCGACCTCAAGCCCGCGAACATCATGTTCCGCGACGACGGCACGCTTGCGCTCATCGACTTCGGGCTCGCGAAGCAAATGCGGCTGCACGCGGCGATTACGGGCACGGGGCAGATCTTCGGCACGCCGTACTATATGAGCCCCGAGCAGGGTCACGCGGAGCCGACCGACGAGCGCTCCGATATCTACAGCCTGGGTTGCATCCTCTATGAAATGCTCACGGGCGAGCGGCCGTTCACGGCCAGCTCGCCGATGGGCGTGATCTACCGCCACGCACATGCTCCGCGCCCTCGGCTCGAGCGCTCGCTGACGCATCTGCAGCCGATCCTCGACCGCATGCTCGCGGTGGAGCGGGTCGAGCGCTACCAGTCGGCGGCCCTGCTGCTCACCGATCTCGCTGCCGTCGCCGCTCCGTAGTCATGGGAGTGTGTCGAGGCTGGGGCCGGATTCGGACCAGCGGACGATCGCGGCGCCGTCGTGCCAGGCGCCGAGCACGATGCGTGCTGCGGGCTTGCCGTCGAGCGTGAAGCGATGCACCGCGGGGCGGTGGGTATGGCCGTGCAGCAGCAGAGAGACTTCGAAGTCGCGCATCGTTTGCTCGACCGTCCGCTGATTCACGTCCATGATGTCGTAGGATTTCGCGGCGATCTCCGTCGCGCTGAGCTCGCGTAAGTCCGCTGCGATCTTGCGGCGCTCCGCGAGCGGTTTCGCGAGAAACTCGCTTTGCCACCGCGGATCGCGCAGCTGCGCGCGCAGCGCCATGTAGCGCGTATCGTCCGTGCACAACAGGTCGCCGTGCGTGAGCAGCACGGGTTCGCCGTAGAGATCGATTCGCTCGTGGTCGCCCAGCAAGCGGCAGCCGGTGGCAGCGCAAAAGCGCGCGCCGAGCAGGAAATCCCGATTGCCGTGCATCACCGCGCAAGGCACGCCCGCTCGCGTCACCCGAGCTAGCGCCGCGACGATCGGCTGCAGGTGCGCGTCGTCGTCGTCGTCGCCGATCCAGGCCTCGAACAGATCTCCGAGGATGTAGAGCGCGTGCGCCGCGAGCGCTTCGGCGTCGATGAAGTCGAGAAACCGCCGAATGGTTCGCGGCTCGCCCGCATCGAGGTGCAGGTCGGAGATGAACAAAGTGGTCACGGCGGCGCGCGCTACTGCAGGATTTGAATGCTCTCGATCGTGATCGGCTCGACGGGCACGCTGCGGTCGAACGGGCCGCCGGCACCGGTCGGTCGATGCCCGATATCGTCTACGACTTCCATGCCCTCGACGACCTTGCCGAATACGGCATAGCCCCAACGCGTCGGCCGCGGGTTCAAGTCGATGTTATCGGCGAGGTTGATGTAGAACTGACTCGTTCCGGAATGCGGCTCGTTGGTGCGTGCGAAGCCGACCGTGCCGCGCAGGTTGCTGAGCCCGTTGCCCGATTCGTTGAACACTGCTTTCGTCGTCGCCTTCTGCTGAAAGTCGGCCGTGTAGCCGCCGGTCTGCGCGACGAAGCCAGCGACGACACGGTGGAAGATCGTGCCGTTGTAGTAGCCGTCGGTCACGTAGCCGAGAAACGCATCGACGGTGAGCGGCGCGCGGCCGTGATCGAGCTCGATCACGAAGCTGCCGGCCGTCGTGAACACCCGCACGCGCGAGGCCGTGATAGGAACGGGGTTCGTTTCGGTCTGCTGCGCCTGGCCCGCGAGGGGAGCCAAGATCAGACTCAACAGAACGATCGCCAGCCTCATCGACATCCCCCTCCGATCGGTGGCTTGAGATCATAAGCCCAATCAGGAGCTCCGGCGCGCACGTCCACGTCAACGCGTGCGCAGTTCCGCTGCCCTAACGGTGTTCGCCATCAGCATCGCGATCGTCAGAGGTCCGACGCCGCCTGGAACCGGCGTGATCGCGCCGGCGACGTCCGCAACGTCCGGGTGGACGTCTCCGACGAGCACGGAGCCTCGCCGCTCGAACGTCTCGAGGCGCTCGGGCCGCGTCGCGAAGATGCGCCGCGCCTCTTCGAGCGAAGTGACGCTGTTGATGCCGACGTCGATGACGACGGCCCCGGGTTTTACGAATGCCGGAGTCACGAAGGCGGGGCGGCCGATCGCCGCGACGAGGATGTCGGCCTGCCGCGCCATCGCTGGCAGGTCGCGAGTGCGCGAGTGGCAGATCGTGACGGTCGCGTTCTTGTGCAGCAGCAGCGACGCCATGGGCTTGCCGACGATGTCCGAGCGTCCGATCACGACGGCGTGCTTACCCTCGATCGGAATCGAGGTCCGCACGAGCAGCTCGATCACGCCCGCAGGAGTGCAGGGCGCGAACCCTTCGCGATTTTGCACGAGGCGACCCGCGGAAATCGGGCTGAACCCATCCACGTCCTTGCTCGGGTCGATTGCGTCGAAGACTTGCTGTTCCGCGTCGGCGCCCATCGCCTTCGGGAGCGGCGACTGCACGAGGATGCCGTCGACGGCGCGGTCCTCGTTGAAGCGCCGCACGACCGCGAGCGTGGCGGCGAGCGTGGCGGTCGCGGGCAGACGCTCGTGCTGGATACCCATGCCGGCTTCCTCGGCGGTCTTGAGCTTGTTGCGCACGTAGACCTGTGACGCAGGGTCGTCCCCGACGAGCACGATCGCGAGCGCGGGTGGCCGGCCGAGGCGCTCGCGCACGCGCGCGACGCGGGTCGTGAGCTCATCGCGAATCTGTTGTGCGACGGCTTTGCCGTCGAGGATCTTGGCGGCCACGGGGGTACTCTCGCGCGGAAGGGACGCGGATTCTCGCACGCCCGTTCCGGGCCGCTCAAGGCTGATGAAGCGCGAGTCCGAGCCGGCCGTCTGCGCCGCGTCTCGACACGGGCGCCGCTTCTCGACACGGACGCTCACGGGCGCATAAGATGCGCGGCGTACGAATAGCGCGGGGCATGGCGCAGTCTGGTAGCGCATCTGCTTTGGGAGCAGAGGGTCGCAGGTTCGAATCCTGCTGCCCCGACCAAATAACCTCGATGAGATTGCGCCCGTAGCTCAAGGGATAGAGCATCGGCCTTCTAAGCCGGGGGTTGCAGGTTCGAATCCTGCCGGGCGCGCCATGACGCATGCGTTTAGAATGACGGGACGCTGGTGGACGTAGCTCAGTTGGTAGAGCCCCGGATTGTGATTCCGGCCGTCGTGGGTTCGAATCCCATCGTCCACCCCACTCTTTAATAGAGGCGGACGCAGCGTGCGAGCATCGGGCCGTTAGCTCAATTGGTAGAGCAGCGGACTCTTAATCCGTTGGTTGTAAGTTCGATTCTTACACGGCCCACCACTCGCACCCCGCCGCACGCGAGTCCGCGCACGCGCCGGTCGCGCGATAATCTCGTCGTCGTCGCGGCGATCGCGATTCGCGGGTGCATTCTCGATGGCAACGAGTAGGAAGGCTTCGTGCCCGGATTGACGCACGTCGTGAGCCTGCAGCAGGCCGCCGGAGTCGAAGCTCATTTCACCGAGTTCGTCGAGCGCTCGCGCGTCACTCATCCCGATTGGCAACAAAGTTGGCTGAACCCGAGCCGCAGGCTGCATCCGTTCTTCGCGGAACGGCTGCGCCCGCTCCTCGCGCACGTCGCTCGCGCGAAGTATGTCGGGCCCGTGAAGCTTCCGCCGAAGCCGCGTGCCTTGCGCGTGTGGCACGTGCGGCGCGCGCTCGCGCGCGCTCGGACCGATGTGCTCATGATCTGGAATCGGAGCGCGAACGTGCGCTACGCGCTCGACGCCGCCGGTGACGCGCATTGCGTACATTGGGAGCACGGCGCGGCGTGGGACGCCGGGCACGACGACGACCGACGCCGCTACTTTTCACGGGTGCGCCTCGCGATAGCGAATTCGCGGGCGTCGGCGCGCGTCCTGCAGCTCCTCTGGGACTATTCCGGCGACGTTCGGATCTGCCGCAATGCGCTGAGGCCGAGCCTCGTGCCGACGGCTCCGGTGCGCAAGGCGTATCCCGCCGCCACGATCAAGCTCGGCGTTGCCGCTCGGCTCTACCCAGTGAAAGGCGTCGCGATCGCGCTGCACGCACTGCGAGTGCTGCGGGCGGGAGGGCTGGACGCGGAGCTGCACATCGCGGGCGCGGGACCGGAGCTGGAACGCTTGCAGACGCTCGCGCGTTCGCTCGGGATTGCGGAGCGCGCACGATTCCACGGCGCAGTGCGCGACATGGAGCAGTTCTACCGCGGTATCGATTGTCTGCTGCACGCGCCGCTCACCGAAGCGTTCGGCCTCGTCGCGCTCGAAGCCGCGTCGCTCGGCTGCCCGGTGATCGCCGCGGCAATCGACGGGCTGCCCGAGGCCGTGGCGGACGGTGTGAGCGGCTACTGGGTTGCCCCGACCTTGCCGCTCGCAGAGTACGCCGGGCTCGGAGGCACGCACGCGGGCGTTCCGGCACGGGTCTATGATCCAGTCGCGCGACGCGCTCGTCGACACGCCCGCTCGTCGATCCGGCCGCGCTCGCAGGCGCGGTGACGCGGCTCTTCGCGAGCGCCGCCGCGTTCGAGGCCATGAGCGTGAGCGCGAGCGAGCATGTGCTGCGAACTTCCGATTTCGATGGGCACGTGCGCGAAGTGATGGCCGTCGTCGATGAAGCACGTCGTCGATGCGGTGACTTGCCCTGCGATCGCGCGCGGAAGGCGGAGCCGCCGTCACGATGACCGTGCTGCTCTATCGCCCGAGCCTCGACTTCAACAGCGGCGCCGGCCAGCTCATGCACATGCAACTGCGCGCGCTGCGAGCCGCGGGAGTGCGCGCCGAAATCGGCTGCGAGCGAGGCGCGCTCAGATTTCTGCTGCGCAGCGGCACGGCCGCGCGGCGCCTGCGGGCGCCCGAGGTGCGCGTGACGCGCCCGGGCCGAATGCTCGTGGACCATGGACTGTGTGCGCCGAATGCCGCGCTCGTGTTCGTGCACAACATCGCGATCGAGGCGAACGAGCACCTGCCGCGCGCAGATTGGCAGTCACTCGGCGCCGCCGAGCGCAAATTCTTCGCGGAGCTACCATCGACGACGCCGGTGGTCGCGAATTCGCGGCTCGTGAAGGCGGCGCTCGTCAAGCATTTCGCGCTCGGGCCCGAGCGCATCTTGGTTCAGTATCCGGGGTTTCGTTCCGCGCGCTTCACGTCCGAGCGCGCCGCAGGGCTGCGCGACGAGGCGCGGCGCGCGCTGCGCGTGAGCGGAGACGCGCCGCTCGTCGGTCTCATCACCTCCGGCGATTTCGCGAAGCGCGGGCTCGATATTTTCATCTCGGCAGCGGAGCGCATCGCCGCGGTAAGGCCGGACGTGCGTTTTCTGGTCGTCGGCTCGAAGGAGCTGCCGGCCGCAGCCCGCGAGCACGCCCTGGTCGCGAGCGGTAGGATCGCGTACCGACCGAAGCGGCGTGACCCCGAGCTCTGGTTCGCGGCCCTGGATCTGTTTCTCTATCCGGCTCGTTTCGAAGAGTTCGGGATGGTCGTCTCCGAAGCGCAGGCGATCGGGCTCCCTATCGTCACGTCGCGTCTCGTCGGCGCGGCGGAGTGCTTGCCGCCGGCGTACGAGCGCTGGCTGTGCGATCGCCCCGACGCAGCGGAGCTCGCGCAGCGTGCGCTGGAGCTGCTCGGCGACGACGGCGCGCGCCGCGAGCTCGCGCTCTCCGGTATCGCGCAACGCGAGCCGTTACGACGATCGCGCGTACGCGAGCGCGACCGTCGCGCTCATCGCCGCTCAGAAACGGCGGCTCATGTAGACGCCGACTCCCCTGAGGTCGTAGAAGTTGTCGCTCCGGCCGCCTTGCGGATCGGATGGCAGCAGGTTGTCGCGCGCAAGCTTGTCGCCAAGCCGAACGTCGATCGACAAATCCCAGCTCCCGACGAGCTCTTTGAGCTGGACGCCGCCGCCGAGGTAGTAGCCGTACGCCGGCGTCCCGAGGTCGAGCCGCGCGGCGCCGAGGAAAGCGCTCAGTGCCAGGCGTTTGGACAGCGAGTACCGGTAGTCGAGAGCGCGTACGGCGAACAGCAGATTCGAATCGAGGTCGTCGAGCTCGAGGCGCACGCCGATGTTGCCGCCGCCCTTGAGCTCGCGCCGCACGCCGGCGCCGAGATGCAGCCCCGTCTGAGTGCTCGTGACGGTCTCGCTCAGCGTTGCGATGTCTGCTTCGACGCGCGTCGAGTTCGCGCCGACGTCGACGAAGACTTCGGCTCGTGCATCGGGTGCAGGCGCGGTCACGCAGCAGGCGACGAGCGCTGCGGTGGCGAGAACGCGCGAGGCGGGTATCGATGTCTTCATGTTATTCGAGGCCTTCAAAATCGGACGAACGCCGCCACGCGTGTAAAGGATTCACCGAACACGTCACGGCCGAGCGTGAGCTCTCCGCCGACGAAGAATTGCGTCCCACGGCCAGCTGTAGCGAACCTCGACGTTGCTCCGCGCGTTCGTACGGTTTGCCCGTGTAGAGCTCGTTGTCGAGGCTTCGATACGTGCCTTCGAGCAGCCCGCCGGACTTCGGCCGCCAACCGACTCGAGCCATCCAGCTGCGCGCGCCGACGCCGTCGTTGAGCTCGCGCCAGTCGCCCCCCCAATGACCGATGACGCGGCCGTCGTTGCGCAGCCCGTCTTGATAGATGCCGTGCACATACCAGCCGTTCTGCCACTCGCTGGCTTCTATCGTCAGCGCGAGATTCGGTGTCAGCATCGGGAAGTCGACTCCGACCGAGAGCGCAGCGTTGCCAAGCCGAAGGTTGCTGAGCGTCGACGTGTCTTCGCCCGCGTATTCGAAATAGACCGCGAACGGGTGCGTCCCCGGGAATAGGAATCGCGACGTGAGTGCCGCCACCTGGTTGCCGAATTCCGTGTCGTTCCCGTTGGTCGTGTTGTCGTGATCGGACGGATTGAACAACGCGTCGATGAGGTCTCCGTAGGCTTCGTTTCGTTCGCCGCCGCCGTATTGCAGCACGCGGCTCACCCCGACGGACCAGCCGGGGAAGGGCTCGATCGACAGGTGCACGCCCGCGATCCGCGGGTTCCCCGACGTGAACCCGTCTTGGAACGCGATGTTGCTCGACTCGCTCATCTCGCCCATGAAGAACTCGTAGTGCAATCCGACGCGGCTGATCGGCCTGTAGTTCGAAATCGTGATCGACGGCATCGTGGCAGCTTCGGTGCTGAGCAGCATTGCGCTGTCCGTCAGCGGCGACAGCCAATGGTCGCGATAACCGACGTCGAGCTGCGCGTATTCCTGCCCGATGCTGATCATGCTGCCCGTGGGCGTGGTGTCGCCGTCGTACGCGACCACGCCGCCGCTGATGAGGAAGTAGTCGCCGGGTTGCCAGTACACGCTCGCGGAAAACTCGTAGCTGCTGTCCGAGTCCATGCCATGCCGGTTCGGCAGCGTGCTCTGCGCGCCGGCGGCTGTTCCTGCCGCGATGCTCGCCTCGGCGATGCCCGCGGTGCGCATGTAGCTCGCGAGATAACGCTTCACCTCGTCGCAAAGGGCGGCGTCCCGCTCGCAAGCCTTTGGTAGGGCGTCGAATACCGTCGCCGCGGCGATCGGACGCTTCAATATCGGTCTGTCTGCGAGGATGAGAAGCCGCTCGATCGAGCGCTCGATTTCCGGGGACTGCTGCAGCGGCAGGTACGGGCTGACGCCACGCGCGTGCGCGCCGAGCGCAACCAGCGTGCAGCAAGCCAAACCGATGCGTCCCGCAGCCATGCGATTATCCTTGTCGTTGGTCATTCAGCGCGACGGTTCGGCCGGCGCCGGGCAGATCCTGCGAAACGTGAATGATATCGTCTAAGGTGATCAAGCGCGATTCGCTGCTATTCGTGTACGGGACGCTGCGCGCGTTCGTCGACATTCCGATGGCGCGTCGGCTGCGCTCGGCAGGGCGACATCTCGGAGCCGCTCGCGCGCCGGGCCGCTTGTACGACCTTGGGCCGTACCCCGGACTCCTCGCTGCCCAGCGGCGCGGCGATTGGGTCGTTGGTGATCTCTACGAGTTGTCGGCGCCCCGGGCCCTGCTGCGAACACTCGACCGATACGAAGCCGGTGCGGCGGGCCGTGAACGACCGCGATTCGTGCGCGTGCGCGTGGCTGTCGTCCTCGTCGACGGCGCGCGGCGCACTGCGTGGCTCTACCGTTATTGCTTGCCTGTGCGACCGCGATCGCGCATTCGGTGCGGCGACTACCAGCGTCATCTCGAAGGCAACTATCCGCGCGCGGAGAGCTGACGTCGCGGCCGCGCGATCGAAGCATTCAACGTGCGCTTATGTCGACCAGTCGCCGAACGGCGACCCGAACGACCTTTGTCAAATACGCACCTCGGAGTCTTGGCGCGCGCGGGTCGCGAACGCTGACTGCGCCCGCCGGACGCCGCTTCGCGCGCCGTTGTCTGTGTCCGCCGACGCAGCAGTTCTACGTGCGGCGCGAGAACCACGAGTGCCCCTCGATTGTGTGTCTGCAAACGGTGACGGTTCGACCTGTCGCCAAACGGCGGCAAACGCGCGGCGGCCGCGCCGCTCCTCGCTCTCGGCGACTGTCGGCACGGAAATTGAATTAGCTGCGACGTCGATCACGCGGGGTGGTTCAGGGATGACGAGCATTGCGCGATTCGGGCGATGGGGGATCCTCTCGCTCGCAGTCGTTCGCAGCCGCGTGCGGCGACGGTGGTGGCGATGACGCCGCGTCGGCAGCGCGAACGCCGCCCCGACCATTTCTGGCAGCCCCGCGACCGCGATCGCGCCGGGAACGAGCTACATGTTCGCGCCGAGCGCCAGCGACACGGATGGCGACGCGCTCGTCTTCGAAATCAGCGGCAAGCCGGCCTGGGCCACGTTCGATACGGCGTCCGGACGACTGACGGGCACGCCTGCGTCCGCCGACGTCGGTACGTACCGAGGACATCGTCATCTCGGTGTCGGACGGCGACACGCAAACCACGCTGCCGGCGTTCGACCTCACCGTGAATGCGTCATCGAGCACGAATCGTGCTCCGCTCATCTCGGGCAGCGCCGGCCGCGTCGGCGGTCGCGGGCGCCGCGTACGCGTTCACGCCGACCGCAAGCGATCCCGACGGTAACGCCGCTGACGTTCTCGATCAGCAACAAGCCGGTCTGGGCGACGTTCAACACGACGACCGGCCGTCTCGACGGCACTCCGCAAGCCGCGCACGTCGGTACCTTCGCCAACATCGCTGATCACCGTGAGCGACGGTCAGGCTTCGGCGGCGCTGCCCGCGTTCAGCATCGTCGTCGCGATTTCGGCGACCAACAGCCCGCCCGTGATCTCGGGCTCGCCGATGACGACGGTGGAGGCGGGCAGGCCGTATGCGTTCGTGCCGACCGCGAGCGATGCCGACAACGATACTCTGACCTTCAGCGTGACGGGTGCCCCGTCTTGGGCCGGCTTCGATTCGCGGACCGGTCGCCTCGCGGGAACTCCGCCGACCGGTACGACCGGCGCGACGGGCAGCATCGTGATCCGCGTGAGCGACGGCAAGGCGACGGCCGCGCTGCCGGCGTTCGCGATCACGGTGATCGGCCCCGACGACCAATAACCCGCCCACGATCAGCGGCACGCCGTCGTCGTCCGCGACCGAGGGCACTCCATACAGCTTCCAGCCGACGGCGGCGGATGCCGACGGCGACACACTGACCTTCACGATCGCGAACCGGCCCACGTGGGCGACGTTCAATTCGAACACCGGTCGCTTGCAGGGCACGCCGGGCGCCTCGAACGTGCTCACCTACGGCAACATCGTGATCAGCGTGAGCGATGGTAAGGCGTCGACGCCGCTGCCGGCGTTTTCGATCACGGTTGCGGCCGCAAACGCTGCGCCGATCGATTTCGGGAGCTCCGGCAACGACGGCCACCGTCGGCACGCAGTACACCTTCACGCCGACCGCGAGCGACGCGAACGGCGATACGCTGACGTTCAGCATCACGAACAAGCCGGCCTGGGCGACCTTCACCGCGAGCAACGGCCGCCTGCAGGGCACGCCGGCCGCCGCGAACGTCGGCACGGCCGCGAACATCATGATCAGCGTGACCGACGGCAAAGCCACCACGCAACTCGCGGCGTTCTCGATCGTGGTGAGCGGCGCCGCGAATCGCGCCCCGACGATCTCCGGCACGCCGGCGACCGCGGTGATGACGGGCACGCAGTACTCGTTCCAGCCGACCGCGAACGATCCGGACAGCGACACGCTGACGTTCAGCATCGTGAACAAGCCCGTCGTGGGCGACGTTCAACGCGTCGTCGGGCCTTCTGCAAGGAACGCCGACCGCCGGCGACGTCGGTACGACGAGCGGCATCGTCATCAGCGTGAGCGACGGCAAGGTGACTACCGCGACCGCGCTCGCCGCGTTCAGCCTAACGGTTCAGGCCGTCGCGACCGGATCCGCGACGCTGACGTGGACGCCGCCCACGCAGAACACCGACGGTTCGCCCGCTCACGAACCTCGCGGGCTACAAGATCTACTGGGGCCCCTCCGCGGGCACCTACCCGAACTCGGTCACCGTCAACAATCCGGGACTGAGCTCGTACGTGGTCGACAACCTCGTGCCCGGGCCACCACTTCTTCGCCGTCACCGTGTTCAACTCGTCCGGCACCGAGAGCGGCTTCTCGAACGCCGCAAGCAAGACGATCGCCGTAGCCAGATGCCGCGCCGAGGCGTCGCCGGGCCGATCGCGATCCTCCTCTCGGGCGTTCGAACGCACGCGGCCGCTCCGGCCTGCCGTCCCGATCGTCGCATCGATCGGCGGACCGCGCCGAGGCGTTTCATCGCTCCCAACTCGCGGGTTCGCAACGCCCCGAGGCGAGCGTGTCGTCTATAATGCCGAATCCGGACCGCATCGGGCGGACCGCCGTCGAAGCGAGAGTGGCGGAATTGGTAGACGCGCTGGACTTAGAATCCAGTGGGGTAACCCGTGGGAGTTCGAGTCTCCCCTTTCGCACCATCCGCGCGGGTGGGCGGGACAAACGTAGGTGCGATGGCCGGTGAACATGAACGTAGCAACAACTTCGAACGACTATGAGGTCTCGGTGGAGAGGTCGGCGGGGCTCGAACGCAGCCTGATGATCCGCGTGCCGAACGTCGCCATCGAGCGCGAGATCGCGGCGCGGCTCGCCAAGGTCGGCAAGACCGCGAAGCTCAAGGGCTTTCGGCCGGGGAAGATCCCGGACAAGGTCGTGCGCAAGTACTACGGTGGGCAGGTTCGCGAGGAGGTGCTCTCCGACGTGATTCGCTCGAGCTACTCGCGTGCGATCGCGGAGCAGAAGCTCAATCCGGCGGGCGGCCCTCGAATCGAGCCGCTGTCGGAGCCGGGCTCGGCCGGCACCGAGCACTTCAGCTATCGTGCCACGTTCGAGGTGTACCCGGAGATCGCGCTCCACCCGCTCGAAACGCTCGCGCTCGACGTGCCCAGAGTGGCGATCGAGGAGTCCGACGTCGACGCGATGATCGAGAAGCTGCGCGCGCAGCGCGTGACCTGGCGCGCGGTCGAGCGGCCAGCGGCCGCGAACGATCGCGCGGTCGTGGACTTCGACGGCAAGATCGACGGCGAGCCGTTCCAGGGCGGGCACGGCGAGGATGTGACGATCGTGATCGGCTCGGGGCAGGTCCTCGCAGACTTCGACAAGGCGTTGCCCGGTGCGGTGGCGGGCGATACGAAGACGACGTCGGTGTCTTTTCCGAAGGACTATCCGGCAGCGAACCTTGCCGGCAAGACCGCGGAATTCGAAATTCAGCGTGAAGCGCGTCGAGGAGCAGGTCTTGCCGGAGCTCGACGACGCCTTCGCTGCGAGCTTCGGCGTGAGCACCGGGAAGATCGACGGACTCGCCGCCGAAGTACGGGCCAACATGGAGCGGGAGCTTGCCGAGCGCCTGAAGAACGAGACCAAGACGCGCGCGTTCGATGCGCTGATCAAAGCGAACCAACTCGCGGTGCCGCGCACGCTGGTCGATCAGGAGATCCAAAGCCTGCAAGCCGACGCGATGCGCCAGATGGGTATCAGCGATCCGAGCCAGGCGCCCGGTCGCGAGCGTTTCCAATCATTGGCGGAACGTCGCGTGACGGTCGGACTCCTGATTCAAGAGCTCATCAAGGAGCACAAGATCAGGCTGGATCCGGCTCGTGTCGAGCGGCGCGTCATGGAGCTTGCGGCGCCTTACGAAAAACCCGAGGAGGCTGCACAGTTCTACCGGGGCAACCGTGGCATGATGGCTCAGGTCGAAGCAGCGGTTCTCGAGGATCAGGTCGTGGATTTCCTGCTGGAACGATCCAAGACCAAGGATAAGCCGTTGACCTTCAAAGAGTTCATGGGCGCGTGAGCGGCGTCGATTTAGGAGTAATGGTGGACACCAAAGCATTGAACCTGGTCCCGATGGTCGTCGAGCAGACGGCCCGCGGCGAGCGCGCTTACGACATTTACTCGCGCCTACTCAAGGACCGGGTCGTGTTCATCGTGGGCGGAATCGACGATCACGTTGCGAACCTCGTCGTAGCCCAGCTGCTGTTCTTGGAGTCCGAGAACCCCGACAAGGACGTACATTTATATATCAACTCGCCGGGCGGGATAGTGACCGCCGGCATGTCGATCTACGACACGATGCAGTTCATCAAGCCCGACGTGAGCACGATCTGCGTCGGTCAGGCCGCGAGCATGGGCTCGCTGCTGCTCGCGGGCGGAGCCAAGGGCAAGCGCTATGCGTTGCCGCACTCCCGGATCATGATTCATCAGCCGAGCGGTGGGTTCCAGGGCCAAGCCTCGGACATCGACATTCACGCGCGCGAGGTGCTGAAGCTGCGTGCCAAGCTGAACGACGTGCTCGCCAAGCACACGGGTCAAACCGTCGAGCGGATCGAGCGCGACAGCGACCGCGACAATTTCATGGACGCCGCGACCGCGGTTGAGTACGGGCTCATCGATACGGTTCTCGATAAGCGCGTCGAGGCCGCCCCAAAGGGCTGAAAACTCAATCACCTACGCGCCAAAAGGCGATCTGGAAAACTGCGATACTCTGCTTTGCAGACGCTGGGAACAAATGCTATAAGGCCGAGCATGTGCAGGGTCTTGTGTCTCAGGAAGGACATGTATGAGCGATGATTCGCGCGGCAAGGGCGACGACGGCAAGCTGCTGTACTGCTCGTTTTGCGGCAAGAGTCAGCACGAGGTTCGCAAGCTCATCGCGGGGCCTTCCGTGTTCATCTGCGACGAGTGCGTCGAGCTCTGCAACGACATCATCCGCGAGGAGCTCGACGAGCGTGCCGAGCGCGGTCGCGACAAGCTACCTAAGCCGGCCGAGATCAAGGCAGTCCTCGACGAATACGTGATCGGCCAGCAGACCGCCAAGAAAGTCCTCGCGGTCGCCGTCTACAACCACTACAAGCGCCTCGAGACCCGCTCGCGCGACAAGAGCAAGACGGACATCGAGCTCGCGAAGAGCAACATTCTGTTGATCGGCCCCACGGGCTGCGGCAAGACGCTGCTCGCGGAGACGCTCGCGCGGCTTCTCAACGTACCGTTCACGATCGCCGACGCGACCACGCTGACCGAGGCGGGGTACGTCGGCGAAGACGTCGAGAACATCATTCAGAAGCTGCTGCAGAAGTGCGAGTACGACGTCGAGAAGGCGCAGACCGGCATCGTTTATATCGACGAGATCGACAAGATTTCGCGCAAGTCGGACAACCCGTCGATTACGCGCGACGTCTCCGGCGAGGGTGTGCAGCAGGCGCTATTGAAGCTCATCGAAGGCACGATCGCCTCGGTGCCCCCGCAGGGCGGCCGGAAACACCCACAGCAGGAGTTCCTGCAGGTCGACACCTCGAATATCTTGTTCATCTGCGGCGGCGCGTTCTCGGGCCTCGACCGGATCATCCTGAACCGTTCGAAGAAGAGCGGCATCGGCTTCGTTGCCGAGGTTCGTCCGCCGGACGGTGGCCAGCACATCAACGATCTGCTCGGCGACGTCGAGCCCGAGGATCTGATCAAGTACGGCCTGATCCCCGAGTTCGTCGGCCGCTTGCCGGTCGTCGCGACGCTCGAGGAGCTCGACGAGGAGGCTCTGATCGAGATCCTCACGGAGCCCCGTAACGCGCTCACCAAGCAGTACCAGAAGCTGTTCGACATGGAAGGCGTCGAGCTCGAGTTCCGCGAGGACGCGCTGCGCGCGGTTGCACGCAAAGCCATGCAGCGGAAGACCGGCGCTCGCGGCTTGCGCACGATTCTCGAGAACGTGCTGCTCGACACGATGTACGACTTGCCCTCGATGACGAACGCCACGAAGGTCGTCGTCGACGACGCGGTCGTCACCGGCGAGACGAAGCCGTATGTGATCTACGAGGCGGACGAGCCAGCGGCGGTGGGAGACGAACGTCGCTGACCGTCGGAGTCCGGTCCGGCTCGTCCAACGGACCGCCGCCTCGAACGCACCGCGTATGCGGAAACTTGCGTCCGAAGTCAGATCTGCGTCACTACTCGGCATTCCCGTCGGGGTAGGATCTGATTCGTTGTTGCTCAATCCAGGGGACCTGCACAATGCAAACTGATAGCGCTGACAAGGCCGTCCCGAAGCGGTTACCGATCCTGCCGCTGCGCGATGTCGTGGTGTATCCCCACACCGTCATTCCGCTGTTCGTGGGTCGCGAGCGCTCAGTAACGGCCCTCGATCAGGCGATGGCCGCGGGCCGCGAGATACTGCTCGTCGCCCAGACGCAGCCCGACATCGACGACCCGGGTCCGAAGGACATCTACGAGATCGCAACGCTCGCCACGATCCTGCAGTTGCTCAAGCTGCCCGATGGCACCGTCAAGGTGCTCGTGGAAGGGATACGGCGAGCGCGCCTTCGCAACCTAGAGGTCGGCGAATGCTTCACCGCGGAGGCGGAAGACCTCCCCGAGGGAGGCGAGCACGATCCTCGCGAGATGGACGTGCTCACGCGTTCCGTGATGTCACGGTTCGACCAATACGTGAAGCTCAACAAGAAGATTCCTCCCGAGATCTTGACCTCGTTGTCGGGCATCGATTCGCCCGGCAGGCTCGCGGACACCGTCGCGGGCCAGATGGCGCTCAAGCTCTCGGAGAAGCAAAAGGTGCTCGAGATCGCGGAGGTTCGCCCCCGGCTCGAGCACGTGCTCGGGCTCATCGACGCCGAGATCGACATGCTGCGGATCGAGAAGCGGATCCGGGGCCGCGTCAAGCAGCAAATGGAGAAGAGTCAGCGCGAGTACTACCTGAATGAGCAGATGAAGGCCATTCAGAAAGAGCTCGGCGAAATGGAGGACGCTCCGAACGAGCTAGCGGAGCTCGAGCAGAAGATCAAAGCGGCGGGCATGCCGAAGGAAGCGAAGGAGAAAGCGACCTCCGAGCTCAACAAGCTCAAGCTGATGTCGCCGATGTCCGCGGAAGCGACCGTCGTCCGCAACTACATCGATTGGCTCGTCAAGGTTCCCTGGCGCAAGCGCACCAAAGTGCATCGCAACCTGGCGGACGCCGAGAAGGTGCTCGAGGAAGACCACTACGGTCTCGAGAAGGTCAAAGAGCGCATCCTCGAGTATCTCGCGGTGCAGCAGCGCGTGAAGGAGCTCAAGGGTCCGATCCTGTGTCTCGTCGGACCGCCCGGGCGTCGGCAAGACGTCGCTCGGCCAGAGCATCGCGCGCGCGACCAATCGCAAGTTCGTCAGAATGTCGCTCGGCGGCGTGCGCGACGAAGCCGAGATCCGCGGTCACCGCCGCACCTACATCGGGTCGATGCCGGGGAAGATCGTGCAGAACCTCGGCAAGGTGAAGGTCCGCAATCCGCTGTTCCTGCTCGACGAAGTCGACAAGATGTCGATGGATTTTCGCGGCGATCCGTCGTCCGCACTGCTCGAGGTGCTCGACCCCGAGCAGAACTCGACGTTCAACGACCACTATCTCGAGGTGGATTTCGATCTTTCCGAAGTGATGTTCGTGTGCACGGCGAATAGCCTGAACATCCCCCCGCCGTTGCTCGACCGTATGGAAGTGATCCGTCTGCCGGGCTACACCGAAGACGAGAAGCTCAACATCGCGCGCCGCTACCTGATACCGAAGCAGATGCGGCAGAACGGCCTGAAGGAAGCGGAGCTGAAGATCTCCGACGGTGCGATCTTGGACACGATTCGCTACTACACGCGCGAAGCGGGCGTCCGCAATCTCGAACGCGAGGCCGCGAACGTGTGCCGCAAGGTCGTGAAGCAGCTGCTGCTGAAGCCGCGCAAGGGGATGGTACGCGTCGATCAGGACAATCTGTCGAAGTACCTCGGCGTGCGGCGGTTCCGCTACGGCCGCGCAGAGGAGAACGATCAGGTCGGTCAGGTGACAGGGCTCGCATGGACCGAAGTCGGTGGGGAGCTCCTCACGATCGAAGCGGCGATCGTTCCGGGCAAGGGCAAGCTGATTCACACGGGTCAGCTCGGCGACGTAATGCAAGAATCGATTCAGGCCGCGATGACGGTGGTGCGGAGCCGCGCCGCGGTGCTCGGCCTCGACGAAGGTTTCCACGTCAAGTCCGACGTGCACATCCACGTTCCGGAGGGCGCTACGCCGAAAGACGGTCCGTCCGCGGGCATTGGAATGTGCGCAGCATTGGTATCGGCGCTCACGAGGATTCCCGCGCGCTCGAGCGTGGCGATGACGGGTGAGATCACGCTGCGTGGCGAAGTGCTGCCGATTGGCGGCTTGAAGGAGAAGTTGCTCGCTGCACACAGAGGCGGTATCGAGACCGTTCTCATTCCGGCGGACAACGAAAAGGACTTGGCTGAAATACCGAAGAACATCAAAGACAAGTTGAACATTGTTCCCGTCAAGTGGATCGACGAAGTTTTTGAGTTGGCATTGCAACAAACGCCGCGTCCGATTCGCAGCGAAGTTGTGGTGACGCCAGAAAGAGACACAGCAGTCGACGACGGTGAAACGAGCGAAGCAACTCTGCCTCACTGACGCCGTGCGTTTAGTTGACACGCGAAAATCGGCCTTGGTATAAGGTTGCGCAGTTTCGAAGTCTGCGGCCTGACTTTCGAAACCAAGCTTCCTGGGTAGGCGCAATCGCTGCGTCTGGGGATCAACGTTCTTAAAGCAATTTTTTTGCGCAAGGGATACGAATGAACAAAGCGGAACTCGTCGATGCGGTAGCCACTGCTGCTAACCTCTCCAAAGCGGATGCTGGACGTGCAGTCGACGCGGTCGTGAACAGCATCACGTCGGCCCTGAAGAAAGGGCAACAAGTTTCGGTGGTCGGATTCGGCACGTTCGGGGTGAAGCATCGTGCCGCGCGCGCTGGACGCAACCCGCGAACCGGGGAAACGATCAAGATCAACGCAAGCAACGTCCCCGGGTTCAAAGCTGGCAAGGCACTCAAGGACGCCGTAAACTAGCCGGCTCTGTCCCCAGGGTGCTTAGCTCAGCTGGTAGAGCGTCGCCTTTACACGGCGAATGTCGGGGGTTCGAGCCCCTCAGCACCCACCAGGAATTGAGCCGGAGTGGTAGTTCAGCTGGTTAGAATACCGGCCTGTCACGCCGGGGGTCGCGGGTTCGAGTCCCGTCCACTCCGCCAGATAACTGAGATCAAGGACAGATTTGTTTTCCGGTCGACGCGGGCCAGCGTCGGGTGGAAGTCAGTCTGTCCTTTGATCGTTTTGGCGAATGGATTTTAACCATGCTGCAGCGAATCCATGACTCTTGGGCCCGCTGGATAACCGTCGTCCTCCTGGGCTTCATTTGCCTCGGTTTCGTCTTCTGGCGCGCCGATTTCGGCGGTGGTGGCACAGCCACGTTCGCCGCCAAGGTCAACGGCGAGAACCTCCCGCTCGCCGAGTTCGATCGCGAGCTCCAAGGGCGACAAAATCAATATCAGCAGCTCTATCGGACGGAGCTCAACGAGGAAATGCGTCGCGAGATGCGGCGCAGCGTGATCGAGTCCATGGTCCGCGACGCCGTGCTCAAGCAGCGCGTGGCGGCGATGGGATATCGAGTGTCCAACGAGCGATTGACGCAGGCCATTCGCTCATTCTCCGCGTTCCAAGTGGACGGCCAGTTCTCGATGGACGTCTATCGCGGTCTTTTGTCGAACCAGGGGCTCACGCCCACGGGTTTCGAAGCGCTGCAACGCGAGGAGCTCGAGGTCCGTGATCTGCAGGCAGGCATCGCAGATTCCTCATTCCTGACGCCCGCAGAGTTTCGCCGCTACATCGAGCTGTTCAATCAGCGGCGCGAGGTCGGCTACGCGTCGTTCCCTGTGGACGCGTTCCTCGCCCGCGTGACGATCGACGATGCAGCGATCAGCGCGCACTACGATAGCAATCAAGCGAGCTACCAGACGGCCGAGACCGTGGATCTCGAATATGTGGAGCTCGCGCTGGCTGACATCGCGGCGAACGTCGACGTGAGCGAGGAAGCGGTGCGCGCCGCGTACGACGAGGAGCGTGAGCGGTTCGCGACGGCGGAGGAGCGGCGTGCGAGGCACATACTGATCGCCGTGGAGAATGACGACGAGGACGCGGCCCGCGCGAAAGCGGAAGGGCTCGTCCAGCGTCTGCGCGACGGCGAAGACTTCGCGAAGCTCGCGAGTGAGTTTTCGACGGACGCGGGTACGAAGGCGCAGGGCGGCGATCTCGGCTGGATAGGCCGCGGGATGCTCGTCGGCCCGTTCGAGGATGCGCTCTTCGAAATGCAGGCCGGGGAGGTGCGCGGGCCCGTCCGCAGCACCTTCGGCTACCACGTGATTCGCCTCGAGGAGCTGCGCGCGGGTACTACCCAACCGTTCGAAGCCGTCCGTGATGAGCTCGCGTCGGAGCTGCGCACGCGGCGCGCCGAGCAGCAGTTCTACGACCGTGCCAATCAGTTGGGCGACAAGGCGTTCGACGTCTACAACGGTCTTGCGACAGTGGCGTCCGAGATGCAGCTGCCGTTGAAGACGCTCGCCGGTTTTCCGCGGACCGGCGACACGGGAACGTTCACGAATAGCGCCGCGGTGGTCCAGGCGGCGTTCAACGAGCAGATGCTCGAGAGCGGCAAGAACAGCGAGCTCGTCGAGCTCGCCGACGATGACGTTCTCGTGCTGCGCGTAACAGCGCATCACGTCCCGACCGTCAAGCCGCTGGCCGAAGTCCACGATCAGATCAAAGAAGAGCTCGCGCGCGCGCGCGCCGAGGAGCTATCCGAAGAGGCCGCGAGCGCGTTCCTCGCCGGCATCGAGCAGCCCGCTTCGGATCCCGCGGCGCTCGCCGCGGCCCACAACGGGACTTGGGCTCCGGCAGCGTGGGTGGAACGCACGGACTCGTCCGTCCCGACCGAGGTCCTAGCAGCCGCGTTCGCGTTGCCGAAGCCGGCGGCGGGTGTAGTTGCGCGCGAGCGGGTCGCTCTCGCCAACGGCAGTCACGCGGTGCTCGCGCTGTCGAACGTGCAGGCGGGTTCGCCCGAAACGGTCGAGCGAGCGGAGCGCGATCAACGGCAGCGGCAGCTTGCCGAGCAATCGGCCTACGCCGAGCTCACGAGCTACGTGGGTACGCTCCGCGAGCAGGCCACCGTACGGATCCCGGACGACATCCTGAATCCGAAGTATTGACGGACGGCGCCGGGCTGCCGCGAGCGCTGCTCGCGCATCCGGTCGCGAGTGCCGCTCAGGCTGACGGTTTGTCGGCGGTCGACGGCAACGCCATACCGACGATGTTGAAGCCCGAGTCCACGTAGATCACCTGCCCGGTGATTCCGGCGGCGAGGTCCGAGCAGAGGAAAGCGGACGCGTTGCCCACATCCTCGATCGTGACGTTTCGTTTCAGGGGTGAAGTCGCGCCTACGTGCGCGATCATGTCCCGAATTCCTTTGACGCCCGAAGCCGCGAGCGTGCGGATCGGTCCGGCGGAGACTGCATTGATCCGAATGCCGCTCGCGCCGAGGTCCATCGCGAGAAACCGCACGTTGGCCTCCAGGCTGGCTTTCGCGAGGCCCATCACGTTGTAGTTCGGCAGGGGCCGGGCCGCGCCGAGATAGCTGAGCGTGAGCAGCGCCCCCGCGCGACCACGCATCAGCGGCTCGCATTTTTTCGCGAGCGCCGCGAGGCTATAGCTCGATACATCGTGTGCGATTCGAAATCCTTCGCGGCTCACGGCGTCGATATAGCGGCCGTCGAGCTGGTCCATCGGCGCGAACGCGACCGAATGCACGAGGATGTCGAACGCGTCCCAACGCTTCGTGAGCCCCGCGAAGAACGACTCGATTTGCGCGTCCTCCGCGACGTCGAGCGGCAGCGTGAGATCGGATCCGAGCTCCTTTGCCATCTCTTCCACGCGGCCGCGGAGCTTGTCGGATTGGTAGCTCAGCGCGAGCTCGGCACCTTCACGACGCATCGCTTGCGCGATGCCCCAGGCGATCGAGCGGTTGCTCGCGAGCCCGACGATGACGGCGCGCTTGCCAGCGAGAAATCCCATCAAACGAATCCCCGGGCCATCAGCCGCTCTGCTCGAGGACGTTGACGAACATCACGAGCCGTTGGCCGGGCTGGAGATACTTCGCGGCGTTCACCTCGTTCCACTCGAGCAGGTTCGCTACCGTCACGCGGAAGCGGCGCGCGATCGACGACAAAGAGTCGCCGCGGCGCACGACGTAGGTGACCTGACGGATCATGGAGTCGGTGCCGGGCGCGGCGAACGCTAGGGTCGTCGAGCGTGCGCTGATTGCAGCCGCCACCGGTGCTGCGCCGCCTGAGACGGGCGGTAACGCAGGCGACGCATCGCCTCTCGCGGTGGAAGCCGGTGCCTTGGTCCAGACGACCAGGTCGCGGCCGACGCTGAGCACGTCGCCGGGCGCCATGGAGTTCCAGCTCGCGAGGCTACGCACGTCCACGCCATAGGCGCGCGAGATCGACCAGAGCGTCTCGCCGGCGCGCACGACGTGCTCTTGGCGATTGCCGCTGCGCTGAGTGCTCTGCTGGCGTTCCGCGCGCGCGTCGGCACTCTGCGTGTAGCGGCCGAGCGCCGCAGTCGCGGTGGGAATCAGTAGATAGTCGCCCGCGCGCAGCGCGTTGCCGTGAAGGCCGTTGACCTCGCGCAGCACGGCCGCGGTCGTCTGATACTTGTCGGCGATCTGGCCGATCGACTCGCCTTGTTTCACACGGTGGCGCGTCCATTGGACGCGCTCGCGCTCACCGAGCGCCGCGAGCGCCGACGAGAAAGTCTCGGCCTGCGCTGCCGGAACGAGCAATCGGTGCGGGCCGTCGGGGTCCGTCGCCCAACGGTTGACACCTGCGTTGAGGGCGTAGAGTCGATCCGTGTCGATTCCAGCGAGCTCGGCTGCCAGCGCCATGTCGATCTGACTGCCGGTCTCCACTACGGCGAATTGGGCGTCGTTGGCGAGCGGCGGCAGTGCGATTCCGTATTTCAGAGGATCCGCGATGAGGTCGCGCACGGCGAGCAGTCGCGGCACGTACGTGCGGGTCTCGGCGGGCAGATAGCTCTTGATGCCCCAGAAGTCCGTCGGCTTACCGTCGGCTTCGGCGCGCCGCAGCGCGCGTTCGACATTGCCTTCACCGGAGTTGTAGCCCGCAACGGCGAGCAACCAATCGCCGCCGAACTGTTCGTGCATGTCGGCGAGATAGTCGAGCGCGGCGCGCGTCGACTCGAGCACGTCGCGGCGCCCGTCGAACCACCAGTTCTGGACGAGGCCGAGGCGTTTGCCGGTGCCCGGAATGATCTGCCACAGGCCGGCCGCGCGGCCATGCGAATACGCGAACGGATCGAACGCGCTCTCGACGATCGGCAGCAACGCGAGCTCGGTCGGCATGCCGCGCCGCTCGAGCTCCTCGACGATATAGAACAAATAGAGGTCGGCGCGTTGGAGCACACGATCCAGGTACTCGTCGTGTCCCGCGTACCACTTGACCTCTCGCGCAATGGCGGGATCGGTCAACTGCGCCCAAGAGAACCCGCCGCGGAGTCGCGCCAGCAGGTCGTGCTGTTCGACGACCTCGTCGCGAAGGGGGAAGTACGGGACGACGACGGGCTCGAGAGGCTCGCTGGCGCCGAAGCCCGCCACAGGCACCACGGGCACCGCTGCGGCCTCGTCCTGGCGTGTTCCGGCGGACTGACAGGCCGTTAGCAGGGCGGCCAACGAAAGCATGCCGAAAAGGCGGGGGACGGTGCGGCTCCGGCTCGGATTGTTATTGTTTTCGTGCATATACCGCCGGAGCCGTGCTTGAGGGTATTTGCTCGTATCGTACTGATGACGGCCTGACGCGCAAGGGCAACCGTCCGCAACTTTCGAGCTCGTGCATTGAACTGTGATGGGCTTCTCAGGCAGGATCGGGCGATGAATCGCGACTCCGCCCTGGTCACGGACTGGCTCGCCACGCCGCTCGGCCGGCGCTGTCTCGCGAACGAGCAGCGGCTCATTCGCGGGGCGCTGGAACGCGTGTTCGGCGAGCAGTTTCTGCAGATCGGGGCCTGGGGCGCGCGCCACTCGTTCCTGCGCTTCGCCCGCACGCAGCGCCGAGCGCTGATCGACTGGCGCCCCGGCGTTGCCGCTGACCTCGTGAGCGACCCCGAGCAGCTCGGCATCGCGAGCGACTCCATCGACGTCGTGCTGCTGCCGCACACGCTCGAGCGCACCGAGTCGCCCCATGCGCTGCTGCGGGAGGTCGATCGGATTCTGCGCCCCGACGGACATCTGCTCGTGCTGAGCTTCGCTCCGGGCGGGCTTTGGGGCGTGCGCCACCTGTTCGCGGCACGCGGGTTCCCCGAGGGCCGCGAGCGGTTGATACGGGAGGGCCGCCTACGTGATTGGCTCGAGCTGCTGAGCTTCGACGTCGGATCCGCGACGCGTTACTGCCACACGTTGCCGCTCGAGAGATTCAAGCAGCTGCGGCTCTTGCCGCGCGAAGAGCTCGCGCAGAGATGGCTGCCGATGTTGAGCGGCGGCTACCTCGTTCGCGCGCAGAAGCGCGTGCATCCGCTCACGCCCGTGCGGATGTGGCGGCGCCCGGCACGACTCCGCGTCGTCGGTGGCCTGGTCGAGCCGACCACGCGATCGCCCTTACCGCGCGTTTCGATACTGCGTACGCCTCCCGATCGCCGCGAGCGTTGATGCAAGAAGTCCAGGCGTTCACGGACGGGGCCTGCCGCGGTAACCCCGGGCCCGGCGGCTGGGGCGTCGTGCTGCGCGCGAGCGGGCGCGAGAAGGAGCTTTGCGGCGGCGAGCCTCACACGACGAACAACCGAATGGAGCTCACGGCCGCGATCGAGGCGCTCAAGGCGCTGACGAAACCGTGCCGCGTCGCGCTCTACACGGACTCCACGTACGTGCGGAGCGGAATCACAGAGTGGCTGCCGGCGTGGCGCGCGCGCGGCTGGCGAACGGCGGACAAGAAGCCGGTGAAGAACCAGGACCTATGGCAGGCGCTGGCGGAGCTCGCGGCGCGCCACGAAGTCGAGTGGCACTGGGTCAAAGGGCATTCAGGCCATCCCGAGAACGACCGCGCCGACGAGCTCGCGAATCGCGGCCTCGACGAGATGCTCGCGGGCGCCGGCCGCTCGTCCCGCGCGTGACGTTGCGTGCGAGCTGTTTACGAGCGCGCCGCCAGACCTCGAATCACGAGGGTTGATTTTGGTCCGGCGTCCGGCAAGATAGCCGCACCGATGATCACGATTGCCTGAGTAGCCGCTCGCCGATGCGCCAAGTCGTGCTCGACACGGAGACCACCGGTCTCGAGCCCGAAGCCGGCCACCGGATCATCGAGATTGGTTGCGTCGAGATCGTCAACCGCCGCGTTACGAACAACCGTTTCCATCGCTACGTGAATCCCGGCCGTGCGGTCGACGCCGGTGCGCTGCAAGTCCACGGCATCGAGAACGATTTCCTCGCGACGCAGCCGCGCTTCGCGGAGGTCGCGCACGATTTTCTCGAGTTCGTGAAGGGTGCGGAGCTCGTCATTCACAACGCCGACTTCGACGTGAACTTTCTCAACCACGAGTTGCGGCGAGTGGACGGCGCGCCGCACGAGATCCGCGACTGCTGCGGCGTGATCGATACGCTGGCGCTCGCGCGCCGGATGCATCCTGGGCAGCGCAACAGTCTCGACGCGCTCGCCAAGCGGTACAGCGTCGACAATTCGAAGCGGGATCTGCACGGCGCGTTGCTCGACGCGCAGATACTCACCGATATCTATCTCTCGATGACCGGGGGCCAGGTGAGCCTGTCGCTCGACGGGCAGGAGCAGGTCGTGGCGGTCGCAGGGCCGCGCGTGGAGCAGCGTGTGGATCGAGGCGGGCTGGAGCTCGTGGTGCAGCTCGCGACACCCGACGAGGTGGCCGCGCATGACGCGCTGCTGGCGAAGATCGCGAAGCGGTGCGGACGGGCGGTCGTCTGGCAGCCGGCGGTCGCGGCGCCGGACGAAATCGACTCGCAACCCGAGTTCGCGGCGGCGTGAGTCGACACGCGAGCGCCGCGCGCGGATCGAGGGTGCGAGTGTGATTTGGCTCTCTGCGCGGACCGGCAGCCGGTAGGTAGAATGCGCGACCCGAGCCCACTAGGACCTAACCCTTGAGATCGCTCAAAGACACGAAGATCGGCATCATCGGTTTGGGCTACGTCGGCTTGCCTCTCGCCGTGGAGTTCGGCAAGCAATATCCCACCGTCGGTTTCGACATCAAGGCGGGACGCATCGCGGAGCTCAAGGCCGGCAAGGATTCGACGCTCGAGACGACGTCCGACGAGCTCGCGGCGGCGAAGCAAGCTCTCGTTCACGAGCGACAAGAGCGAGCTCGCGACGTGCAACACGTTCGTCGTGACGGTGCCCGACGCCGGTCGGCAAGAACAACCGACCCGTGCTCACGCCGCTCAAGGGCGCGAGCGAAACCGTCGGCGGCGTTCTCAAGCGCAACGACGTCGTCATCTATGAGTCCACGGTGTATCCGGGCTGCACGGAAGAGTACTGCGTGCCGATCCTCGAGCAGAAGTCGGGGCTCAAGTTCAACCAGGACTTTTTCGGCGGCTATAGCCCCGAGCGCATCAATCCAGGCGACAAGCAACATCGCTTGCCGACGATCAAGAAGGTGACGTCAGGATCGACTCCCGAGACCGGCGACTACGTCGATTCGCTCTACCGCAGCATCATCACGGCCGGTACGCACAAGGCGTCGAGCCTCAAAGTGGCGGAGGCGGCGAAGGTCATCGAGAACACGCAGCGCGACATCAACATCGCGCTAATCAACGAGTTCGCCTTGATCTTCAACAAGCTCGGGATCGACACTGAGGAAGTGCTGAAGGCGGCGAGCACGAAGTGGAACTTCCTGAATTTCAAGCCGGGCCTCGTAGGTGGGCACTGCATCGGCGTCGACCCCTACTACCTCACGTACAAGGCCGAGGAAATCGGCTATCGCCCCGAGATGATTCTCGCGGGCCGCCGGCTCAACGATCGGCATGGCCGAGTACGTCGCCTCGCGGATCATCAAGCTCATGATCGTCCGCCACATACAGCCGTCGGGCTCGCGCGTGCTGATGCTCGGCCTCACTTTCAAGGAGAACTGCCCCGACGTTCGAAACACCAAGGTGGCCGACGTCGTGAAGGAGCTCCAGAGCTTCGGCTGCCGCGTGGACGTCCACGATCCGTGGGTCGATCCGCAGGAAGCGCAGCACGAGTACGGTATCGCGATGGTCGCGCAGCCGGATCGAGGCAGCTATGATGCGATCGTCGTCGCAGTCGCGCACGATCAGTTCGTGGCGCTCGGACCCAAAGGCATCCGCGCGTTCGGTAGCCCGAATGTCGTGATCTACGACATCAAGCACGTTCTGCCGGCAAGCGAATCCGACGGCCGCCTCTAGGCTCACCCGCAAGGAATCACCGTTGAAGCTTCTCGTTACCGGTTCCGCGGGCTTCATCGGGTTCCATACGTCGAAAGCTGCTGCTCGAGCGCGGCGATGTGGTCGTCGGGCTCGACAACCTGAACGAGTACTACGACGTCACGCTCAAGCACGCGCGGCTCGCCATTCTCGCGAAATATCCGAACTACAAGTTCGTGAAGCTCGACCTAGTCCGATCGCGAAGGGATGGCGAGCTTGTTCGGCGCGGAGAGATTCGAGCGCGTGATCCATTTGGGCGCGCAGGCGGGCGTGCGCTACAGCATCCAGGATCCTTACGCCTATATCACGAGCAACACGATGGGGACGATGACGGTGCTCGAAGGTTGCCGTCACAACGGCGTCCAGCACCTCGTGTACGCGTCGACGAGCTCGGTCTACGGGGCGAATACGCGGATGCCGTTCTCCGTGCATCACAACGTCGATCATCCGCTTTCGCTCTACGCCGCGACCAAGAAGGGCAACGAGCTGATGGCGCATACCTACGCGAGCCTCTACGGGCTGCCGGTTACCGGCTTGCGATTCTTCACGGTTTACGGACCGTTCGGGCGGCCCGACATGGCGCTGTTCTTGTTTACCAAGGCCATTCTGGCCGGGAAGCCGATCGACGTATTCAACTATGGCAATCATCGCCGCGATTTCACGTACGTCGGCGACATCGTCGAAGGCATCGTTCGTGCAACGGATCGGATCGCGGCGCCGAATCCCGACTGGAGCAGCGAGAAGCCCGATCCTGGCACGAGCCGCGGGCCGTATCGGCTCTACAACATCGGCAACCAGCAGCCCGTGGAGCTCATGCGATACATCGAGGTGCTCGAGGAGTGCCTCGGGCGAAAGGCGGAGAAGAATCTCCTTCCGCTCCAGCAAGGCGACGTACCCGACACCTGGGCGGACGTCGAGGATCTCGTCGCCGACGTCGGCTATCGGCCGAGCACTCCGGTCGAACAGGGTGTGCGCAGCTTCGTCGACTGGTATCTCGAATATTACAACGTGAAGCTGTGAATTCGTAACACGCCGCGAAGATTCCAAGCTCGAGTTATGCACCGAGAGCCGACGATCCGCGGCGTTCCACTCGCCCTCACCGTCCATGTCCGCTTTCGGCTAACCTTCGCCGCATGACGGATGAGACTTACGGGCCGCGCACTGCGGCGTGGCGCTCGCTCGCCTGGCATTCCGACGTTTTACAGAGCCGAACGATCCGCGAGTTGTTCGACGAAGACCCGCGGCGCTTCGAGCAGTTTTCGACGCGAAGCCGAGGGGCTCGCTGCTCGATTTTAGCCGGCAGCTCATCGATCGGCGGGCGCTGGAGCTGCTGCTCGAGCTCGCCGAACAGGCGGACGTGCGGCGCTGGATCGGGCTGATGTTCACCGGCTATCCCGTCAACAACACCGAGGACCGGCCTGCGCTGCACGTGGCGCTTGCGCCGGCCCGCAGATCGTCCGCTGCTCGCGTACGGCGAAGACGTGATGCCGCTCGTCGAAGCGGAGCGCGTGAAGATTCGCGAGCTCGCGGACGCCCTGCATGCGGGGGAGCTTAGCGGCCACACCGGACGGCCGATCACGGACATCGTGAACATCGGCATCGGCGGGTCCGATCTCGGCATCGTCATGGCCGTGCAAGCGCTCGCCGAATATTCGCAGGGAAGGGCTCGGTGTGCACTTCGTCTCGAACATCGACGGCGTCGCGCTGCAGCATCGTGCTCGACAGCGTCGATCCCGACACGACGCTGTTCGTCATCTGCTCGAAGAGCTTCACGACGCTCGAGACGCTCGTCAACGCGCAGGCGGTGCGCACGTGGCTTCTCGAGCACGGCGGGCCAGCTGCGGTCGCTGCGCAGTGCGTGGCGGTGTCCACGAATCACAAGGCGATGGACGAGTTCGGCATCGCGCCGCACCGGCGGCTTGCGATGTGGGATTGGGTCGGCGGGCGGTATTCCGTGTGGTCGGCGGTCGGGCTTACGGTGGCGCTGGCGATCGGGTGGCAGAACTTCAGCGCGTTCTTGGCGGGCGCGCATGCGATGGACGAGCATTTCGAACGCCGGCCCACGCGCGAGAATCTGCCGACGCTGCTCGCGCTCGTCGGGATTTGGAATCGGAATTTCTTGCAGGCTCACACGCACGCGGTACTGCCGTACGACGATCATCTCGCGCGGTTCCCAGCCTACTTGCAGCAGCTCGAAATGGAGAGCAACGGCAAGTCGGTGCGGCGCGGCGGCGAGCCGGTGGAATGCGCGACGTGCCCGGTGATCTGGGGCGAGCCTGGGTCCAACGCTCAGCACTCGTTTTATCAATTGCTTCACCAAGGCACGGATCCGGTGTCGCTCGACTTTCTGCTCCCGGCGCGATCGGGAGTCGGTCGGCAGGAGCAGCAGGATCTCGCAGCGGCGAATTGCCTCGCACAAACCTGGGCGCTTGCGGTCGGCGATCCGACAGAGGCCGCCGGCGCGGGGCGCAACCCGCATCTGCGTTACCCGGGCAAACGCCCGAGCTCGCTGCTACTGTTCGAGAAGCTCGATCCCACGACACTCGGCAAGCTCGTTGCGCTCTACGAGCACAAGGTCTACGTGCAGGGCGTGGTCTGGGACGTGAACTCGTTCGATCAGTGGGGAGTGCAGCTCGGCAAGAAGCTCGCATCCGAGTTGGCGCCGGCCGTCGGCGGACGTCGCGGGAGCGGCGCCGCGCCTATGGCTCCGATCGCAGGTGCTCTCGACACGTTACGCGCGCTGCGCGGCTAGTGTCCTTTCTTGTAGCCCTTAGGCGCCGCCGATATCATGCACCCCGTTCAGGCGCACTGGCCCAGTGCGGGCAGCGATGCCGCCCCCGGCTCGATTCGGAATCTGTTTTGAGATTGATTTGAGGTTACCTACCAGATGACGGCGTTCTGCTCGCGGTTGTGCAGGGCGCGCGCGTTTGCGCTTCTCTTCGCCGCCGCCGTCTCCGGTGGTCCGGTGCGGTTGGCGTTGGCTCAAGTGCCGATCCCGGTCGACGAGCAGGTTCGTGCGTTCAACTCGATGCCGCCGGCGCAGCAGCAAGCGCTGATTCGTGAGCTGCAGCGATCGTTACCGCCTGCGCAGCGTGAGGCGATCCTCTCCATGCTGCAAGGCCAAAATCAGCCGCGCGCGGAGGGCGAAGAGATCGATCCGGATGCGGCCGCCGCCCTCCAAGACGCGTTGGGCCAACAAACCGCCGTGGACGACTCCGAAAAAGAGGAAGTTCCGCGGCTCAAGCCGCATGACACGATCGTGCTCGAGTTCATGCCGCGCGACGACTCGAAGGTGGTCTTGCGCTTACCCGAGGAGCAAAAGGGCGTCGACGACTTCCAGCGTCGTCTCGAGAAGGGTAACCCCTACGAGCTCGATGGCTCGGGACAGCTATTGCTGCCTGGCGTGGCCGCTATAGCGCTCGCCGGGCTGAACGTCGACGAGGCCACCGTGCGCGTTCAGGCCGAGCCTTCGTTGAAGCAGTTTACGATGATCCTGACATTTCTGCCGCTCGAGCCGGTCGGCACGAAGGCATTGAAGCCGTTCGGGTCCGATCTCTTCGAGCGTCGAACGAGAGCGTTTGCCCCGCCGACCGACATTCCCGTGCCCGCGGGGTACGTCGTCGGCCCCGGCGACACCGTCAACGTGCAGCTCTTTGGTAACGAGAATGAAGACTACACCTTTCCGGTGAGCCGTGAAGGCACGATCACCTTCCCCGAGATCGGCCCTGTCATCGTCAGCGGTCTCACGTTCGAAGAACTGCGCGACGCGATCACTCAGCGCGTGTCGGAGCAGATGATCGGCGTTCGAGCGAGCGTCACGCTCGGAGAGCTGCGCTCGATCCGCGTGTTCGTGCTCGGCGATGTCGAGCGACCCGGCTCGTACTTGGTGAGCGGGCTATCGTCGATGACCAACGCCTTGTTCTTGAGCGGCGGCGTGAAGCCCGCCGGGTCGTTGCGCAATGTTGCGTTGATGCGCGACGGAAACACCATATCGACATTGGATCTCTACGATCTTCTCCTCCGGGGCGACACGCGCGCGGACGTGCGGCTGATGCCGGGCGACGCGATCTTCGTGGCGCCGCTAGGAGCCACGGTCGCCGTCGACGGCGAGGTGCGCCGGCCCGCGATCTACGAGATGAAGGGCGAGCGGACGGTCACGGATCTCATCGCGCTTGCGGGCGGGCTGACTGCAAACGCAAACCGTACGGGTGTGAGGATCGAGCGCGTCGTACCGAACCGCGGCACCGCGGTCCAGGATGTCGATCTTACGAGTGGCGCGCAGACGGCCGTCCGCGACGGCGACGTACTGCGCATCCCCCCGAATCTCGACCAGCTCGAAAATTCGGTGCGTTTGGTCGGCAACGTGTTTCAGCCAGGTCTGTTTCAGTGGACGCCGGGAATGCGGCTGAGGGATCTCATCCCGGCGCCGCAGCTCGTGAAACCGATGTCCGACCTCAACTACGTCTTCGTCCGACGGGAACCCGCGCCGAACGTCGCGGTGGAGGCCGTGTCGGCGGACCTTCAGCAAGCGTGGCTACGGCCGAACGGCTCCGCCAACGTTCTGCTCGAGCCGCGCGATACCGTCTACGTATTCAATCTCGAGAGCGGGCGAGAGCACATCATCGATCCGATCATCCGCGAGATCGAAGCGCAAGCCGCCCCGAACACGCCGCTGCCCGTGGTCCGCGTCAACGGGCAAGTCAGGGCCGCAGGCCAGTACCCGCTCGAAGCCGGCATGCGCGTGAGCGATCTCCTGCGCGCGGGCGGTGGTCTGAGCGAGGCGGCATATGTAACGGAAGCCGAGCTCACTCGCTACGAAGTCGTGAACGGCGAGTACCGCGAGACCGAGCTGCTCACGGTCAATCTCGCGGGACTCTTGAAGGGGGACGCGGCGGCGGATCTCGTGCTTACTCCTTACGATTACCTGAACGTCAAGGAAGTGTCTCGTTGGCGGGGAGAGGAGGCCGTAACCATTCGCGGCGAGGTGGTGTTCCCCGGCAGCTACCCGATCCGGCGTGGTGAGAAGTTGTCGTCGGTGTTGAAGCGCGCCGGCGGTCTCACTGAGCTGGCTTTCCCAGAGGGCAGCGTCTTCACGCGCGTCGAGCTGCGGGACCGGGAGCAGGAGCAACTCGAGGCGCTTGCGAGTCGCGTCGAGCGGGATCTGGCCGCTGTATCGATTTCCGAGCCCAACGCGAGCCAAACCATCACGACAGGTCAATCGCTCATCACTCAGTTGCGCAACACTGTCGCAACGGGACGACTTGTGATTCGTTTGGATGACCTCATAGCCGGCGCCGACGAAACTGACATCGTGCTGAAGGCAGGGGACCAGCTGATCGTGCCCGATCAACGCCAGGAAGTAACCGTCCTTGGCGAGGTGCAGTACGCGACCTCGCACGTATTCGAGCGCGGGCTCAGTCGTGACGAATACATCAACAAGAGCGGTGGGACCACGCAGCGGGCGGATACGCGGCGCGTATATGTCGTGAGGGCGAATGGCGAAGTCGTCGCCCAGTCTGGCGGCCGTTGGTTCTCTCGCGATTCGGGTTCTGGAATGAGGCCGGGCGATACGGTCGTCGTGCCCCTCAACGTCAATCAGCCTCTAGCTCGCTGGAGCGCGATCACACAGATCGTCTACAACCTTGCGATTGCGGCAGCGGCCGTCAATTCGTTCTGATCACCGGGATCGTCCTCATGATGTTGCGCCGGTGCGAGCTCGGTCTAGCCGGCGACTCGTTCCAAGCCGGGCGGCGGCGCCAACTCGAACGCGCTCGATCGAAGCCGCGCCTTCACCGCGCCCGCGGTTCTTGGGACCATCGCGAGAAAGACGGTCGCGTCGGCAGCGACCTTTTCCGGACCCACGACCGGCCGTCCGAGATACTCCTTTCCCTGCCGGCTCACGTCCTCGTCTACGAAGAAGCGCACGCGATCTTCGACGAACGGGAAGAGCCACGTCGCGGCTATCGATGTGCCGAACAGGCCGAAGTTGCGGGCATCGTTCGCGGTTTGTCGCGCCGCCTCGACGAACTTTGCAAGCCAATCGAGCTGCTCCCGCACCATTTGAATCGCGGCACGGCCGCCGGATCCAACATTCGCCGAGTTCACTTGGCCGGGGCGCATCAGCAGCGATAGCTCCTTTGGCACCCACTCGCCCGTAAAGTGGACTATCTCGAAAGCGGCCCGTCCGGCCGCGAGCTGCAGTGTTTCTGGCTGAAAGTGGCTCAAGTGATCCGCGATCAAGAGGTCGATCGGGTTATCCATAGCGTTCGGCACTTGCACGAAGAGCATGCCGCCCGGAGTCAGCTTCTCGCGGAGTTGTCGGAGGTAGTCGACCGGTTGCTCGAGGTGCTCGAGCACGTGAATCATCGCCGCGTAGTCGACGCGTTCGGTCAACGAGGAAAGATCGCCCGTGTAGAGACGCCGAAATCCCGAGATTGCACGGAGCGTCGCGAGCTGGCGATCGTCGTACTCGAGGCCGTGGAGCGCCCAGCCCGGTGCCGCTTGCGAAACGGCGCGCACCAATGCGCCAGTGCCGCAGCCGATGTCGATGAACGACTTGCCGGGCGCGCTCAAGTCGACGAACTTGCCTAGGCGATCGACGAGCAGCTCGCTGCGCCGGCGCGGCCCACCCGCGATCGGGTCCAGCACCATCTGCTCGTCGCCGCCACCTTGATGGAACATGTCGTAGCGCCGGTAGATCTCCTCGATCTCCCTGCGCCAATCCGCCTCGGCAAGCTTTTGAATATGGCCGCAACTCTCGCATACGGCGAGGTGACCGCCCGGCTTGTATGGGAAACAGTCCGACGTGATGCGCGCGAGCGCCGCGAAGTCGTCGAAGGTTACGAGGCGGTCGAGCCCGCAGAGTTGACAGCGGTTCAGCTTATTTCGTTCCACCGCTATCCGCCTCGCGGTTCGCGGCGTAGTAGGAACGCGCCTGCTGGGCTACGGGCGACTCTGTCAGCGGCTCGTAGTAGTCGGCGTGGACCGTGCGCTGCCACTGAATCGGGGCGAACGAGTTTACGAGTCTGATATCGGTGGAGAAACGCGTGACGGGAGACGCGTTGACTTCTTGCCCATGAATCAAGGACAGGCTGAACGCGAGCGCTTCGCCTGGTCTCACTGGCACTGGCACGACGTGGGCGCGCACATCGTTTGACATCTGTTTCGGGGCGTACAGAAATCCGAGCTTGTGTTTGACCGAGCCTTTGGTGACGTCCTCGCTCTGCTTCTGAGTCACCGGGAAATCTGACTCGGGGCGCACGTGGCTCTTGGAAACGACTCCGAGCGAGCCCGCGGGACCGTTATCCGTGAACGCCAGGCTCACGGACACCTCATATGGCGTAGCGCCGTAGTGCGTGTCGCGGTGGATCCCGATGTTGTCCTGCGCCTTCCCCGGCCGTGCGACTCGGAGGTACGGGAATTTCTGCACGTGCAAGTCGACACCGACCAGGGACTGCCAGAAGGGCACGTCCGCGCGAATGATCCGGTTGGCGATGCCTGCCTTTTGGAATTCCTTGCTCAGGAGGTCTTGGATCTCCGTGTGGCGCTTGTCGTCCTCGACGGCTAAATGATATTGCTCGATGCTTTCGATCGAATCGGAGACGGAATCGCGCAATACGCGCAACAAGAGGTTGCGTCCTTCGTCGACGATTGCCCGTGCCTCCGGCGACAAAGAAACGACGATCCATCCTTGCGCCACGAAGTCGGCGACAGTCGCGATCGAGCTGTCTGGGGATGACAATTCCGAACCGGCGTGAGTCGGCATCGGGCGAGACTGCGGAGATTTCACCGCCGGGATGGTATACGTGGGACGGGCGTCTTGCCTAGGGTGAGGGGGCATCCCTTTGCGCCCGCTGACTAACTGAGGGCACAATACGCGGCCGTGGCGCCGGCACGTCGCGCTAGCTGCGCAAGCGCCCGTTCAGAACGCGAAGGAGAAGGGAAAGCAATGAAAGTATTGGTTACGGGCGGTTGCGGGTACAAGGGGACCGTTCTCGTCCCAAAGCTGTTGAGCAGAGGCCACGAGGTCACGGTCGTCGACGCTCTCTGGTTTGGCAATTTCCTCGGTGCTCACCCGAACCTACGCGTCCTCAAGGCCGACGTCCGCAATATCGACGAAATCCCGGTTGCGGGTTCCGACGCGATCATTCACCTGGCGTCCGTTGCCAACGATCCCTGTGGAGACCTCGATCCGAAGCTCACTTGGGAAATCAGCGCGCTCGCCACGATGCAGCTTGCGGAGGTCGCGAAGCGAGCAAGGCGTGCGCCAGTTCATCTACGCCTCTTCCGGCAGCGTCTACGGCATCAAGGAGGAGGAGCAAGTCACCGAGGACCTCGCGCTCAAGCCGATCTCCGAATACAACAAGACCAAGATGGTCGCCGAGCGCGTGCTGCTCAGCTACCAGAACGACTTCATCGTGCAGATCGTCCGACCAGCGACGGTCTGTGGCTTCTCGCCGCGAATGCGCTTGGACGTTTCGGTGAACATGCTTACGATGCAGGCGCTGACGAATCGCGTCATCACGGTCTTCGGCGGATCTCAGGTTCGTCCGAATATTCACATCGACGACATCACCGATCTCTACCTGTTCCTGCTCGACAAAGTGCCGCCGTGCAGGGCATCTACAATGCCGGGTTCGAGAACATCTCCATTCTGGACATTGCCAAGAAGGTCACGGGGCGAGTGCCCGCCGAGATTCGCGTGACGCAGTCGAACGATCCGCGCTCCTATCGAGTCAACTCCGACAAGCTGCTCGCGACGGGTTTTCGGCCGAAGAAGACCGTCGACGACGCAATCGCGGAGATCATCGACAAGTTCCGTGAGAATGCGCTGCGGGATGAGGACCAATACTACAATCTGCGCTGGATGCAACGCTCGGCAGCGTGACCTTCCGCGGAGGCTTTTCTATGGCAGTCGATCCTGACAACGCGATGGGGCAGCGCCAGTCGGCATTTCATCGGCCGGTCGTCTCCTTCGGGGACTACGCAATGCGGCTCGGGCACGTCCTACAGACCTCGACTGGTCCAAGCTCGAGCGGCTAGCCCGTGCTCCTCAGGCGTGGCGGAATGGTCGCCAGGTGTTCCTCTGCGGCAACGGCGGCAGCGCGGGCAACGCCATCCACCTCGCCAACGATTTCCTCTACGGCATCTCGAAGCCGTGTGGCTCTGGCCTGCGCGTCGACGCGCGTTCCGGCGAACACGTCCGTGCTCACCTGCCTGGCCAACGATCTGCGGCTACGACGAGATCTTCTCGCATGCAACTCGCGGTGCAGGCGAACAACGGCGACGTGCTGATCGTGCTCTCCGGCAGCGGCAACTCGCCGAACATCGTCAAGGCGATCGAGCAAGGCGAAGGCGATGGGGATGCAAGACCTACGCGATCCTCGGCTATGCGGCGGCAAGTGCCAAGCCACTCGCCGACGTCGCGATCCACTTTCCGGTGGACGACATGCAGATCAGCGAAGATCTGCAGCTCATCGTCGGGCACATGCTGATGCAGTGGCTGTGCGCCGAACCGCTCCGGCCGCAGTCGCGTGAGCTATGACCGGGCGCGTTCTCGTCATCGGCAGCAATTCGTTCTCCGGCGCGAGTTTCGTCGAGCTACCTGCTCGAGCAGCGGCGAGACGGTGATCGGCGTGAGCCGATCGCCGGAGCCCCATCGACGCGTTGCTGCCCTATCGCTGGCACGACGCGCGGTCGGCTTTCGCTTCCATCAGCTCGACCTGAACCGCGACCTCGACGCGATCGATGCAGGTCGATGCGCGACGATCGGCCGCGAGTACGTCGTCAATTTCGCCGCGCAGAGCATGGTGGCGGAAAGCTGGCAGAACCCGGAGCACTGGTTCCAGACCAACGTCGTTGCGAACGTCAAGCTGCACGAGCGGCTGCGCCGCTGCGACGTTCCTGAAGAAGTACGTCCACGTCACGACGCCCGAGGTCTACGGCAGCAGCGAGGGCTCCGTGCGCGAGGACGCGCCGTTCAATCCGAGCACCCCGTACGCCGTATCGCGCGCCGCGGCGGACATGAGCCTGCGCACGCTTCTTTCGCCGCCTACGATTTCCCGGTCGTCTTCACGCGAGCGGCGAACGTGTACGGGCCCGGGCAGCAGCTCTACCGCATCGTTCCGCGCACCATCCTGTTCGTGAAGCTCGGGCAGGAAGCTGCAGTTGCACGGTGGCGGCGACGTCCGAGCGCTCCTTCATCCATGCGCGCGACGTGGCGGACGGCAACCTTGGCGCGCCGCGACGACAGGCGTCCCGGGAGAGACCTATCATATTTCGACTCCACACCGTCGTCAGCATCCGCGCGCTGGTCGAGATGATCTGCGAGCGGCTCGGCGTCGAGTTTCCGAGGACAACGTCGAAATCGTCGGCGAGCGGCTCGGCAAGGACGCTGCCTATCGTCTGGACAGCAGCAAGATCCGCGCGAGCACCGGCTGGGCGGACCGCAAGGTCGCGCTCGAAGACGGGCTCGGACGAGACGATCGCGCTGGGTCAACGAGATACTTCGACGACCTGCGCAGCCATGCGATGACTATCACAACGCCCTTAAGAGGCTGGAGACGACAAGGAACGATATGGGAATCGAGATCGATCTGCTGGTGAACTACCCGCGCACGAAGCGCAACGTCGACGAGCGGGGCCAGAGCAAGACCGAGGACGACCGGCGCATCGCGCGGCAGTTCGGCCGCGACTTCTTCGACGGCGACCGCCGCCACGGCTACGGCGGATTCAACTACACTGCCGCGTTTCTGGCAGCCGGTCGATGCCGACCTTCAGGCAGCACTTCGGCCTGCGTACCGCGGCGAGCTCGGTGCTCGACGTCGGCTGCGGCAAGGGCTTCATGATGCACGACCTCGCGCAGCTGATTCCCGGCATCACCGTGAAGGGTGTGGACGTATCGCAGCTACGCGATCGAGCACGCGATCGAGGACATGAAGCCGCACGTGCAGGTCGCCAGACGCGAGGCGGCTGCCGTTTCCCGACAAGTCCTTCGACGTCGTGATCTCGATCAACACCATCCACAACCTCGAGCGCGAGGAATGCGGCCTGGCGCTGCGCGAGATCGAGCGCGTGGCAGCGGCGCGGCGCCTTCGTCACCGTCGACGCGTATCGAAACGAGGAGGAGACGCGAGCGCATGCTCGCGTGGAACCTCACCGCGCAGACCATCCTGCACGTCGACGAGTGGAAGGCGTTCTTCGCCAGAGGCGGGCTACACGCGGCGACTACTACTGGTTCATCCCGTGAATCGCCCGAGCAGATCTCCGTCGCTCCGACGACGCTGCTCGCCCGCAGATGATGCGCATTCCGCGCGCGTCGAGGAGACTATCGCGGAGCGGTATACGCCGAAGGCAAGATGCGCTGCCCGACGCATCTGTCGCATCGGGCAGGAAGGCGTGGCGGCGGCGGTCGGCGCAGCGCTGCGTCCGATCGATCTTCGCGGTCAGCGGCCATCGCGCGCACGCGCACTATCTCGCGAAGGGCGGCAATCTGCCCAGCGATGATCGCCGAGATCTACGGCAAGGCGACCGGCTGCGCGCGGGGCAAAGGCGGCTCGATGCACCTCGTGGACGAGGACGCCGGCTTCATGGGCAGCACCGCGATCGTCGGCGGCACGGTGCCGGTCGGCGTCGGGCTCGGCCTATCGCAGCGAAGCTGCGGCGCACCGACAAGTGAGTTGCGTGTTCCTCGGGACGACGCGGTTGCAGAGACAGGCGTCTTCTTCGAGTCGGTCGAACTTCGCCGTGCTGAAGAAGCTGCCGGTGCTGTTCGTTTGCGAGAACAACCTCTACTCCGTCTACTCGCCGCTCGCGTGCGCCAGCCCGCAGGCCGCGGCGAATCCACGAGATGGTCGCGCGCGATGGGCTTGCCCGCAGCGCACGGCGACGGCAACGACGCGCGCGCCGTGTACCGAGCGGTGTGCAGGCCGTCGCGCGACGATTCGCGCCGGGCAAGGCCCGCGGTTTCTACGAGTTCGCAACCTACCGCTGGCGCGAGCACTGCGGCCCGCTCTACGACAACGACATCGGTTATCGGACCGAAGCGGAATTCCGGAACGTGGAAGGCGCGCGAGCCCGATCGGTCGCGGCTCGAGCGGCGTTGCTTGCGGACGAACCGCTGCGACCCCGGCGATTCGCAGCAGATGCAGGCGGACATCGACGCGCGAGGTCGAAGCAGGCATTCGAATTCGCCGAGCGCTCGCCGTTCCCGGCAGCCGAAGATGCCTTCGCGCACGTAGTACGCGAAGGCAGGTCGCCGACATGGCGCTCATCACTTACGCGAATGCCATCCGGGACGGCTTCGCCGTCGCGCTGCGCCAACGACCCAGGCGTGCATCTGCTTCGGGCTCGGCGTGGACGATCCGAAGGGCATGTTCGGAACGACTCTCGGGCTTGCACGAAGGAGTTCGGCCCGAGCGCGTATTCGACATGCCGACCTCCGAGAACGCGATGACCGGCATCGGGATCGGCGCAGCGCTGAACGGCTGTCGGCCGGTGATGACGCATCAGCGTCTCGATTTCGCGCTTGCTCGCCATGGACCAGCTCGTCAACAACGCCGCGAAGTGGCATCTTCATGTTCGGCGGCCAAACGTCCGTGCCGCTCACCATCCGCTGATCATCGGCCGCGGCTGGGGGCAAGGACCGACGCATTCGCAGAACCTGCAGGCCTGGTTCGCGCACGTGCCCGGCCTCAAGGTGGTGATGCCGACTTCCGCGGCGGACGCCAAGGGCCTGCTGCTCGCCAGCATCTTCGACGACAATCCGGTGGTGTTCCTGGAGCATCGCTGGCTGCACAACCTGCAAGGGCGACGTGCCTGCAGGGCGACTATCGCGTGCCTATCGGCAAGGCGAACGGCGTTGTCGCGAGGGCAGCGACGTCACGATCGTCTCCACTTCCTACATGACGATCGAGGCGGTCCACGCGGTCGACCACCTCGCGTCGCAGGGCGTCTCCGGTCGACCTGATCGACCTGCGCACCATACAACCGCTCGATTGGGATGCAGTCTTCGCTTCCGTCAGGAAGACGGGACGCCTGATCGTGCTCGATACCGGTGCTGCGAATTGTTCCGTGGCGGGCGAAATCATCGCGCGCGTCTGCATGGAGCGATTCGGCGATCTGAAACGACCGCCCGTGCGGATCGCCGCCCCCGACGTGCCGGCGCCGACGAGCCCCGCGCTGAGCGAGGCGTACTACCACCGCGCGGAGGACATCGTCGAAGCAGTCGGGAGCTTGCTCGACAAGGATCTAAACCCTCTGGTCTTGCGCCAATCTCGGACGACCCCCCATGACGTTCCGGGGGATTGGTTCCGCGGCCCCTTCTAGAGAGGCGGCGGAGAACTCCATGAGCACGACCACCCGTCCAACGACCACCCGAGCCGCGATCCTCGTCGAGCTCCGCGCGCCCCTGGTCGTCGCCGAGATCGAGCTACCGCCGACCCTCGCCGCGGGACAAGTGTTGGTTCAGTTGCACTTCTCCGGGATCTGCGGCTCGCAGCTCGGGGAGATCAATGGTGCGAAGGGCGAGGACAAGTATTTGCCCCACCTGCTCGGGCACGAGGGCTCCGGTACCGTGCTCGAGGCCGGCCCCGGTGTCCGCTACGTGAAACCGGGCGACAGAGTGGTGCTGCATTGGCGAAAAGGGCTCGGAATCGAGGCGGAGCCGCCTTCCTACCGGTGGAACGGCAAGAAGGTGAACGCGGGGTGGGTCACGAGCTTCAACGAGCACGCGGTCGTCTCCGAGAATCGGCTGACGCTGATACCGGCGGATAGCGACCTCGAGGTTGCTGCATTGTTCGGCTGTGCCGTTACGACGGGATTCGGTGTTGCGATGAACGACGCGCACATAAAGATCGGCGATGCCGTGGTCGTGTACGGAGCTGGCGGAGTCGGTCTGAACATCGTCCAGGCGGCGTCGCTCGCGAGTGCCTATCCGATCGTAGCGGTCGACTTGCACGACAATCGGTTGGAGCTCGCGAAGCGCATGGGCGCGACTCACGTGGTGAATGGCGGGCGCGAAGACGTGCGCAAAGCGTTCGCTGGACTCATGCCGGAGGGCGCGGACGTTTTCATCGACAACACCGGAGTCCCCGCCGTGATCGAGATGGGCTACGCGCTCACCAAGCCCCGCGGGCGCGTCGTGCTGGTGGGCGTGCCGGCCAAAGGCAACAATGTCTCGCTCTACTCCTTGCCGCTGCACTTCGGCAAGACGATTAAAGGCTCGCACGGCGGCGGTGCCAATCCGCACGAGGACATCCCGCGTTATCACGCTTTGTTTCGTGCGGGCAGACTGAAGCTGCGCGAGCTTTTGACCGACGATTTCGAGCTCGAGGATGTGAATCGAGCGATCGACAAAATGCGTTCCGGTCAGGTCGGTGGCAGGTGCCTCATAAGAATGCGGAGTTGAGCGTCGACGGCGATCACGTTTGCGCTCTGGAGGACGACGATGACGAATCCTGAGAAAACTCGCGAGCCACAATATGGTTTGCTGCTCGACGTCAAGAAGCGGCACGGCGTGGCCCGGCTGGGATTGATGATCAACGAGGCGTGGCAACAGGATCCGAAGAGGATGCTGTTCGTGCTGTCTCGCTACAAGTTCGTCGCAAAGATGCTCAGCGGAAAGAAGCGCGTGCTCGAGGTCGGATGCGCCGATGCGTTCGCCACGCGAATCGTGCAGCAAGACGTCGGGCACGTGACGGCGATCGATTTCGATCCGTTGTTCGTAGAGGACGTGCGCGAGCGCATGGACGCGCATTGGAAGTTCGACGTCGCCCTGCACGACATCGTCCAAGACGGGCCGATGTCGGACAAGTTCGACGCAGCCTATTCGCTCGACGTTCTCGAGCACATCCCGGCAGCCGACGAGGGCAAGTTCGTCGAGAACACGCTCGACTCCCTGACGGACGACGGCGTGATCATCGTCGGCACGCCGTCACTCGAATCGCAAGTGTACGCATCTCCGCAAAGCAAAGAAGGCCACGTCAACTGCAAATCAGGCAAGGCGTTGCGAGAGTTCATGCAGCGCTATTGCCAGAACGTATTCATGTTCTCGATGAACGACGAGGTCGTTCACACCGGCTACTTCCCGATGGCGCACTACCTGTTTGCCGTTTGTTCGGGGAAGCGCAACGCCCGGAAATGAAGGGTGCAGCTCAGAACGTCCTGGTCGTCGGAGGAGATGGCTTCATCGGTCGCGCTCTGGTCCGCAGGCATCGCGAGCGTGGCGATAACGTGACGCATACCACACGACGGCACGTGGATTCGCCGGGCGCCGTGCTGCTCGACTTGCAAACCGTCCCGGACGATTGGGTGCCGCCGCGCCGTATCGAATTGGCTTATCTTTGCGCCGCGGTCGCGCGCGTCGACGAGTGTGAGGCGAACCCGTCTGCCACGCACTCCGTGAACGTCGAAGGCACCCTGCGCGTTGCGCGCGCTCTACAACTTGCCGGGGCGTTCGTCGTCCTATTGTCGACCAACTACGTGTTCTGCGACACGAATCCGCGTCCCGCGATCGGGGACCCATACTGTCCAGCTACCGAATACGGACGGCAGAAGGCGGCTGTCGAGCAGGGGCTCTCCGCGTTGCCGGGACGCTGGGCCATCGTGCGCCTCACCAAGGTCTTGGGCCGCGAATCGGCCTTGATCGAGCGGTGGCGGGGCGCGCTCGAGAATGGTGAGCGAGTCGTGGCGTTTAGCGACGTGCACATCTCGCCGATCTCGCTCTCGTTCGCCGTAGACGCCCTCTACCGTATCGGCTCCGAGAAGCGCGTAGGCGTACATCATCTGTCGGGCCGTGGCGACATCTCGTACGTGGCGCTTGCGAGAATCGTCGCGCGGAAGCTCGGATCGCCGGTCGATCTCGTCGCGGGGCAGTCCTACCGCGAAACGAAGGCGCAGTTTCCCTCGCCCCGACACGGATCGCTCGACATGGCCGCGGCTAAGTCGAGCCTCGGTATCGATCCGCAGGATGCAGAGGATGTGGTCGCCGAATTGGTCGCAAGTTGATGACTCTTGAGCGGAAAAGTGGGATCGTGTGGGGCGTCGCACACAGAAGCAGAGCGCGTTACGTGAAGTGGAGACCGTATGGTCGTGCAGATCACCAGGGCTGATGACGCGCCATTGCATTCGGATTCGATAGCGGCGCTCGCAGAAGCGCACCGCATGACGGGCCGCTTGGTCTTCGTAAGCGGAAACTTCAACGTCGTCCATCCGGGACATCTGCGCCTGCTGAAGTTCGCGGCGAATGCGGCGATATGCTCGTGGTCGGCGTGCTCGACTCGGATTCCCCGGGGGCCATGGTCGAAGAGTCACTGCGGCTCGAGGGCGTGCGTTCGATCAGCATCGTGAGCCACGCGTTCATTCTGCGCGACCCACCCGAGAGCTTCATTAGCCGGCTGCGGCCGGCGGTCGTGGTCAAGGGCAAGGAGCACGAGCTGCACGAGAACCCCGAGCTGGCGGCGCTGCAGGAGTACGGCGGCAAGCTGCTGTTCACCTCCGGCGAGATCACGTTCTCGTCGATCGACCTGCTGAAGCGTGAGTTCAGCAGATCAATCACTCGACGATCGCCACGCCACGGGACTTCGCCGTACGCCACGGTTTCTCCATGACGGTCCTCGAGAACGCGTTATTGGCGGTTGCGCGACCTGAAGGTCTGCGTCGTCGGCGATACCATCGTCGATGAGTACATCACGTGCGACCCGCTCGGGATGTCGCAGGAAGATCCGACCATCGTCGTCACGCCGATCCTAAACGAACGCTTCGTCGGCGGCGCGGCGATCGTCGCAGCGCACGCGCGCGGGCTGGGCGCGGCAGGTGACGTTCTTTTCGACGGTGGGCAACGACGCGACTGCCGAGTTCGTCAGCGAGCAGCTGCAGGAGCGTGGCGTCGAACGCCATCTGTATCGCGACGACAGCCGGCCGACCACGCTCAAGCAACGGTACCGAGCGAGCGGCAAGACGCTGCTGCGTGTGAGCCATCTTCGCAAGCACGACATCCGAGCCGAGCTGTGCGAGCGACTGTTCGCCGAGATACGGGACGCGCTGCACGACTGGCGCTCCTGATCTTCTCCGACTTCAACTACGGCTGCCTGCCGCAGGATCTCGTCGACGACATTCGATCATTGCGAGCGACGCGGCGTTATGATCGTAGCGGACAGCCAGTCGTCGTCGCAGGTCGGGGACGTGTCGCGGTTCAAGGGGACCCGTCTGATGACGCCGACCGAGCGCGAGGCGCGTCTCGCATTGCGCGACTTCAGCTCCGGGCTTGCCGTCGTCGCGCAGAGCCTGCAGGAACGTGCGAGGACGAAGAACGTGATGATCACCCTCGGCGCGGAAGGCTTGCTGATCTACGCGCCGGCCGCCAACGGAGGCGGTTGGCATACGGACCGGCTCCCGAGCTTCAACACGGCCCCCAAGGACACTGCCGGAGCCGGCGATTCGCTCCTCACTTGCGCCTCGATGGCGATGGCCGTCGGATGCGATACCTGGCAGGCGGCGTATCTGGGCTCGCTTGCGGCGGCGTGTCAGGTGGGAAGGATCGGGAACATTCCGCTGAAGCCCACGGACTTGCTCGCCGAAATGCAGCCGCTAAAAGGGCTCCCCTAATCTTGCGCGCGCTGTTGCTCGCCGCCGGGCGCGGTACGCGGCTGCGGCCGCTAACCGACTCGATCCCGAAGTGCCTCGTGCCGATCGAGGGCAAGCCGCTGATCGACTACTGGATCGAGCTCCTGGTACCGAACGGCGTCGACCCGCTACTGGTCAATACGCACTGGCTCTCGGAACAGATGGTGGACCACCTCCGCCGGTCGCCATTCGCGCGCCACGTCACGGCGGTGCACGAAGAAGAGCTGCTGGGTACAGGTGGCACTCTGCTGCGTAACCGCGCGTTTTTCGGCGGCGGACCCGCGATGGTCGTTCACGCGGACAACCTCTCGTGCTTCGACGTGCAGTCGTTCATCGACGCATACGAGCACCGTTCGCCGCGCGTCGAGATCACGATGATGACGTTCAGCACGACTATGCCGGAGAGCTGCGGAATCGTGGAGCTCGACGATTCCGGCCTCGTGCGGAGGTTTCACGAGAAAGTCCCGAACGCGCCGGGCAACCTCGCTAACGCCGCCGTCTACATCGTTTCGCCCAACGTGATCGACTTTCTCGCGTGTCTCGGCAAAGACGTCATTGACTTCAGCACCGAGGTGGTTCCGGCTTTCATCGGCAGAATCAATACGTTTCACAACGGTGTCTATCACCGCGACATCGGCACGCCCGAGAGCTTGTCGGCCGCGCGCGCCGAATTCGCGAGCGTGCGCCGACCTCCGAGCGCGGTTGGTCGGCCCGCTCTCGAAGGGTGATCCCGCACCGATGTCCGAGCCTACTCTTTCCGTTCTGCTCGCTAACTACAACCACGCGCGCTTCATCGGCGAGGCGCTCACGGCAATCTTGAGCCAATCGCCCGCCGCGGGCGAGGTCGTCGTCGCCGACGATGCATCGACTGACAACAGCGTCGAGATCATCAACGAGTTTCGCGCGCGCCATCCGCACATACGCCTGATCAGGAACGAGCGGAACGGCGGCGTCGTCAACAACTGCAATGTCCTGCTTCGTGCGGCGACCGGGAAGTACCTCGTGTTCGCGGCCGCGGACGACAGGGTGTTGCCGGGTTTTTTTGCCCACGCTTTGACGGCTTTCGAGCGTTTTCCGTCGGCAGGCCTGGTGTCCGGTATCTCGAAGGTCATGACGGAGGACGGTACCGATCTCGGAGAGTTTCATCGGCCCATGTGGGCAAGCGACGTACGTTGGCTTCCGCCGCCCGACGCCCGGCGGATGCTGGAACGCTACGGATCCTGGTTCATGGGAAATGCAACCATGTATCGCCGCGAGAGCTTGTTGTCCGTGGGGCCGTTTCACCAGCAGCTCGGCGCTTTCTGCGACGGCTTCGCGTCGATGGCGATCGCGATGCGCGACGGCGTGTGTTTCGTGCCCGAACCGTTTGGGATGTGGCGCCGCATGGAATCCGGCTTCGCCGCAACGGATACGAGCGGGGAAGAGAGGTATTTCCAGATCGTCGGCAAAGCCGTCGAGCTCATGCGGCAGGACTATCCCGACCTATTCCCGTCAGAATTCGTCGACTCTTGGCAGCGACGATGGAGGGCGGCCTGGTGCATGCAATCGGCGGCTCGCGAGCAGAAACTGAGCGGTCGCACGGACGGACTGTACGCGCGCGCCGAGCTCGCGCTCCGCAAGGCTGCATGCGTCGCGAGGTTCCGGCCGCCCGTCATGTTCCGATTGATCGAAGAGGTTCGACGGTTCGTGCGATTGCGCCGAGTGCGTTGATGGGTCGCGTGCGGGGTCTCGTCGCGCTTTCACCCATGCGCCGGTTCGGCGCGTGATCCTGCGTTCGCCGCCGCGAGTCGAGTCATGCTCAAGCTAGCAGACAGGGTCCGGGCAGCTCTCGGGTTCGATTCCGCCTTCGCGTTCGCCTTCATTGGCCGTATCGTGCCGGCTCTCGGTGGGCTCGCGACGACCCTGCTGGTGGCTACGCGCTTCGAGCAGGTGGAGCAGGGATACTTCTACGCGTTTTCGAGTCTGCTCACCCTTCAAGTGTTTGTCGAGCTTGGCCTCGGCCAAGTCGTCGTTCAGTTTGCGGCGCACGAGTTCGCGCACCTTTCGTACGATCCGCGCTCGGGCGTCTCCGGCGACGCGGCGTCGCTGTCGCGACTCACGAGTCTCGCGCGGCTCGCGGCGAGTTGGTTTGCGGCCGGGGCGCTCGTGCTGGTCATCATCCTCGTGCTGGGCGGCCTCGCGATCTTCTCCGGTGATCCCGACACGGCGTGGCAAGGTCCGTGGTTCGCGCTCTGTGCGATCACGGCAGTCAATCTCGCGCTGATGCCGGCCCAGTTCTTGCTCGAAGGATGCAACCAATTGCGGCCTCTGTATGCCATACGCGGGTTCCAGGCCCTCGCGACCCAAGGAGCGCTGTGCGCAGCGATTGCGGGGGGCGCGGGGCTGTGGTCGAACGCGATCGGAGTGGCGTCGGGCGTCGTCTGCGTGCTTGCGCTGCAGATCGGCCGCCTGCGTCCGTTCTACCGATCCTTGCTGCAGACCCCGACTGGTCCGCGGGTCCATTGGCGTAACGAGATGTGGTCGATGCAGTGGCGCATCGCGATCTCGTCCGTTTCGGGCTTCTTTGCTTATAGCGTCGTGACGCCGCTCGCGTTCCGGTTGCTCGGGCCCGTTCAAGCGGGCCAACTCGGCATGAGTATGACGTTGATCAACGCGATGACGAATACCTCGGTGCTGCCGATTTCGCTGAAGGTTCCGTCCATGGGAATTGCGGTCGCGCAGCGCGACTACCGGGCGCTCGACCGAATAGCGCTCCGGGCGACGCTCGCCAGCGCCGGCCTCTGGTTGTGCGGTGCCGTGCTCCTGGCTGCGGGTCTGCGCATCGCGCACATATACGACCTCCAAATCGCCGAGCGATTGTTGCCGGAGCACTTGTTCTGGATCTGGTTGCTGGCGAGCGCGCAGCTCCCGTGCGCGGGGACACCCATTGCGGCCTATTTGCGCGCCCACAAGCGGGAACCATTCGCGTTGTTCGGCGTCGTCTACTCACTCGCAACGGTGATCGGCTTCGTCGCATTCGGAATCCTGTGGGGCCTCGGGGGAATGGCAGTAGCGAATCTACTTTCCCTGGCGCTGGCGACTCCGGTGATTGTCGCGATTATGGTGCGGAGCAGAAGGCGTTGGCAGAGCACGGCGTCGTGAGCGCACCGCCTGAAAGCGCAGCGGGGGCGCGGGCCGTGGCGCGGGGGCGACGTGATATAGTGCCGGAGGCGTTCAATATTCGGTTCGGCGTTTCATGAGTCGTCACTACGAGACGTGTCCCTACAATTCGATTCCTCGGACGGCCCGGTGGGCTGACGCCGTGGGAGCGGTCGAGGACCAGCTGATCAACCCGCATGCCGCCGGGGCCGCGTTTCGCATTGACGCCGAGACGCGCATTGCGTCCGCCGGTAGCTGCTTCGCACAGACCCTGTCGCGTGTCCTCAAGAGCGCCGGTTTCAATTACATGTGTGTGGAGCCGCCGCCGCCTTGGCTACCCGACGAAGATCACGAAGCTTGTGGCTACGGATCGTTTTCCGCGCGGTACGGCAACATCTACACCGCGCGGCAACTTCTGCAGCTCTTTCAACGTGCATTCGGAACGTTCACGCCGGAAGAGCCTGCCTGGGTTTCTCCCGAAGGGCGTGTCTTCGACCCATTTCGACCCCGCATTCAGCCCGACGGCTTCGATACGGTCGACGAGATGCTCGCGGATCGTGCGGGCCATCTGCAGGCAGTTCGCTCGATGCTCGAGACGCTCGACGTCTTGGTGTTCACGCTCGGGCTCACGGAGTGTTGGCGGTCGCGCAGCGACGGCGCCGTGTTCCCCGTCGCTCCCGGATGCGGTGCCGGAACTTTCGATGCCGCGAAGCACGAGTTCCACAACTGCCGCGTAGACGAGACGATTTCCGATCTCAACGCGGCGCTCGCGCTGCTGCACGACGTGAATCCCGCTGCCCGCGTCATCCTCACGGTTTCGCCGGTCGCGCTCCAGGCGACGATGACCGAGCAGCACGTGCTTCAGGCGACGGTCTATTCCAAGTCCGCGCTGCGTGTAGTAGCGGAAGAGGTGAGACTCGCCAATCCGCGCGTGACCTACTTCGCGTCGTACGAGATCGCGACGGCGACGCTGAACAATGCGAGATATTTCGCCGCCGACAAGCGGTCGGTCACCGAAGCGTGCGTCGACCACGTGATGGCCTGTTTCTTCGAAGTGTTCACGGACAGATCGGCGCAAGCCGCAGCGGCCGCGCGGCAGCGCGAGCCCCGAGCGGCGCGCGACGATGCGCGGCTCGCGCCGGTGCGCTCCGTCTGCGACGAAGATGCGATCGCCGAAGCGCTGATCACGCAAGCATCCCGCGGCACTCCGGTTACATGATCGAGCCGGGTGGCGCCCCGCGTCGCCCAGCGATCGCAGCATGATTCGGAACAGTTCGTTTCCGGAGCTAGAGCAGGATCGGCGGTGGCCTTAGCGGAAGCGGAGACTCTCGCCCCCATCGAGCTGAGCCTCGTCGATAGACCGATACGGATCTATGCGATCGGCGACAGCCACTGCCTGCCGTTGCGCGATTTGATCCTCGGCGATGAGCTCACCGGCCGGCATTACATCGTCGTCGCGAAGTACATCGAGAGCCTCTCGGCCGCCAAGCTGCTGCAGGGCCGCAAGCTGTCGCGTGAGTTCGTCGACGTGCTCGAGGGCGAGAACCTCGCGCGGAAAGGGCGCTTCTCGTTCGAGTCGACCGACAGAGCCGATCTCGCGATCAGCTTTGCAGCCGGCGCGTCCGGATCGCCCCCGATCATATTGATCACCGCGGGCGACATCGACTTACGCAGCGCGTTTCTGCCGAAGCTAAACGACTCGTTCGACATCGTGCTTCCGTTCGAGACGCCATACGGACTGAATGGTCGGGCTCGAATCATGCCCTACAATGTCGCCGCGAAAATCGCGGCCGCTGCGATGGCGCCGCTCGGCGACACGATCGAGAGGCTCAAGGGCATGGGGTTGCCCACCGTATTCGTGCCGACGCTGCCGCCGCCGACGCTGAACCAAGAGCGGTTCGACACCCTGCACGGGTTCAAATGTCCAATTGACACTCGCTACAAGGCGACGATCATATTCAATACCGCCCTCAAGACCGTCTGTGAAAAATTCGGCGGAATCGTCATCGACTCATGGCCCGATCTGTTGGACGAGCGGGCATATTTGCGTCCGGAGTTCGAGCTGGACGGCGTGCACCTGAATCGGAGCGCTAGCATGTTGACTGTTCGTCGAATCATAAGTGCGAGTCTCGGCAAGGTATACAGACTCAACCCGCAGCGGTACGAATTGGCATTCCGGCTGATGCAAACCCCGCCGAGCGACGCGCAGAGCTCGGACACCGCAGCTCTTGCCCGCGAGTTTCACGACAGCGGTATTTGTCGCACCACGGTCGACGCGGGACTCGTCGAGGAAATCGCCTCGCAGCTCGACTTTTCACTCGACGTAGGCAACCGTCACGCGCGTGTGGACTGGATAGGCAATACCGTCACGCCGTTCACTAAGAGTATCCAGGCGGCGGAGCCGAGCCAGGCCGTCCTCGATTCTCTCTATCGGTTGATGTACGGCGCGCAGCTCGCGCCGTTGATGCAGCAATGCATGGGCGGAGACGTGTGGTACCTGAGCTGTCGCCCCCTCCAGTCCCTGGTGAATCACGATGAGGGCAAGGGTCCGCAGGCGTTCCACACCGATCATTCGCCGCCGCACGTTCTTCGCGCGTTGCTCTACCTCGTCGACGTCGACGACGACAACGGACCCTTCGAATACGCCGCGAGCTCGGGAGATACGCGCCGGGTAAGCGGCCCCAAAGGCACGTTCTTCGTGTTCGACGCAAACCGCCTGTCGCACCGCGCGGTTCCGCCGAGGACGCGCATCCGGAGATCGATCGACTTCGTGATCCTGCCGCGCACGCCTTCGCAGCCGCGCTGCGTAATGTGGTCAGGCATGAACAACTGGCCGGCGGATCCGTTTCAATTCTCGATCAACAAAATGCGATCGAGTCCGAGCTTCCCGCACAAGTCGCTCGATACCAATCCGCTGACCGGCTAGCCGATCCGCCGCGAGTCCTTGCGCAAAACGAACTCGTTGCAGCCGCTGCGGCCGCCGCAGGTCTTCATGCGCTCGAGCGCGAAGCCTCTCGAGTGGAAGAAGTCGAAGACGGCCTCAGGCTTCGCCACTTCGAAGGGGTAACCTCCGACCCAATCGATCATGTCGTACCACAAGGACATGCCGCGCTCGATCGGCCGACGCTGAAGCGTGCGAATGACCCAGCGCAGGCCGAGCAGGTATGGCATGTGCAACGCGAGCATCAGCGCTTTTCCGATCGGGTTCGAATTGTAGATTCTCTTGACCGCCGTCCAGTAGCGGCTCAACAACCCCTGGTCGTTGTATATCGCGATGCACAACCGTCCGCCGGGAGCGACGGTCGAAACGATCAGCGAGAAGGCTTCGTACATCTGGCCGGTGTGGTGCAATACTCCCCACGAGTAGACAACGTCGTGCTCACCGAGCGACTCCATGAATTGCCGGTCCAACGCCGAACCGGGCCGAACCGTCCAGGCGTCGTCGTCCGGAAAGTGAGCGCGCTGCAGCGCCGACGTGCAAGCCACGCTCTCGGGGTCGTAATCGATGGATACGACGTTGGCGCCGAGACGCCTCGCCGCGAGGCTGAATAGCCCGCTACCCGACCCCAGATCGAGAAACGTCTTGCCACCGAGATCGGAGACGCCCAGCAGGTCTTGCAGCGAACGTTCGGCGGCTGCGAGCCGCTCGTGATCGAGGTTGGTTAGATATTTTCGCCAGTTGTCACCGAAGGCGAACCGGTCCCCGGCCGCGAGCTCGGAGGCGTGTTGCGATGCCATGCGATCCAATCTTCCGCGAGTCGTAGCCTCGAATCCGGGCAGGTCGTGCCAGCGTGTGGTTGCCGGTTCGACCGCTGCAACTCCACGAGAGCACTTCGGTGGCAGGATAAGTGACCCCTCGGCGCGTGAGAAGCCCTGGCCTCCGACATAGGTCGGGCAGGGCTTTTTTCGTTAGAATGCCGGGGATGGCAGATCAACTCGCGAACAGCGCGCGCGCGCCGTCGAACATGGACGCCGCCGTTGTCGACGACTTCGGACGCGAATGGCAGTCGTTCGATCAGGTGGCACTCGACGATGTCGAGCGTAAGCAGCAGTTCGGCGCGTATTTTGCCGTTTTCCCGTGGGAGCGCGTCGGCGCCGACGCCATCGGTTTCGACGCCGGCTGCGGGTCCGGCCGTTGGGCGGTGCTCGTTGCGCCACGCGTCGGTCATCTTCATTGCGTCGATCCCTCGAGCGCGGTCGACGTTGCACAAGCGACGCTCAGCCATCTCGGCAATTGTACGTTCCACCGAGTCGCCGTCGATGCGATGCCGTTTCCCGACGGCTCGATGGATTTCGGCTATTCGCTCGGAGTTTTGCACCACCTGCCGGACACTCAGCGAGGTTTGATCGACTGCGCGCGCAAGCTGAAGTCCGGTGCTCCGCTGCTCGTCTATCTTTACTACGCGTTCGACAACCAGCCCCTTTGGTTCCGCGGCCTTTGGAGGATCAGCGACGTCATGCGGCGCGTGATCTGCAGGCTTCCGTACGGGCTGAAGCTCGCGGTGTCCCAGCTGATCGCCATGCTCGTGTACTTTCCGCTGGCACGCAGCGCGAAGCTGCTCGAGAAGGCCGGGATTCCGGTGCACAGTTGGCCACTCAGCACCTATCGCGATCGGTCGTTCTATTCGATGAGAACCGACGCGCTCGATCGGTTTGGCACGAAGCTCGAGCACCGATTCACGCGGAAGGAAATACACGCCATGATGGAGGGCGCGGGTCTTGAGCGCGTGCGCTTCAGCTCGGCGGTCCCCTTCTGGTGCGCGGTCGGATACAAGAAGTGACACGCAGCACGCGACTACCTGCGGCCCGCGGCAAGCCGGCGCGCGTTCGCGAGTCGCCGGCGAGTGGCCGATCCGTGGCAGAGTAGTCGGTCGATCGGCGGCGGCTTGCCGACGACTCCCGCACGAGATCGAGCCCACGCCAGCGTCCCCGCATGACCAAAGTGCTGCATCTGATTACCGGCCTCGACGCGGGCGGCGCACAGAACATGCTCTTGCGCGTGTCGGCGCCGCGCGCTCGCGATTCGGCGCTACGGCAAGTCGTCGTCTCGATGATGGACGAGGGAACCTATGGCGCGCGCGTGCGGGCCGCGGGGGTGGAGCTCCATTGCTTGGGTTGCCAACGCGGCCTGCCGTCGTTCGCCGCTCTCTGGCGGCTGCGCGGGATCATGCGCCGCTTCGAGCCCGACGTCGTGATGACTTGGCTCTACCATGCCGACCTCGCGGGGACGTTCGCGGCGTTGCTCGGCGGCGTGAAACGCGGACGGTTGATTTGGAATTTGCGGTGCACGCGCGTGGATTTCTCGCTCTACTCGAGGTTCACGCGCTGGACTGTCCGGGTGTTGGCTGCGCTATCGCGTTGGCCTGCCGCCGTTGCGACGAACTCTCGCGCAGGTCGCGCGGACCACGAAGATCTCGGCTACCGGCCGCGGCGCTGGGTGTACCTCCCGAACGGCTTCGATCTCCAGGAGCTGCGGCCCGACGCGGCCGACCGATCGGTCGTGCGCAACTCGCTGAACCTCGCGGAGGACGATTTTGCGGTGGCCATCGTGGCGCGCGTGGACCCGATGAAAGACTACTCGACGTTCCTCGAGGCTGCGCGTCGAATCGTGCCTGTGGAGCCGAGCGCACGCTTTTTCATGATCGGAAGCGATACCGACAAGCTCGAGGTGCCGCCGGAGATGCGCGGGCGCGTGACCGCGCTCGGACAGCGCGGCGACGTTCCGCGGCTCCTGCGCGCGCTCGATGCCGTGGTGTTGTGCTCGCTGTTCGGCGAAGGGTTTCCGAACGTCGTCGGCGAGGCGATGGCGAGCGGCGTCCCGTGCATCGTGACAGATGTCGGAGACTCGGCGCACATCGTCGGCGACACCGGCGCAATCGTCCCGGCGCGATCGCCGGACGCGCTCACGGACACCATTGTCGGGCTCATGCGCGAATCGCCGCAGCGGCGCACTGAGCGCAGCCGGCACGCGCGGGCGCGAATCGCCGAGCTATTTGACCTCGAGCGCATCGCGACACAGTATCGAACCCTTTGGCTCGAGATCGCGGCCGAGGCGGCAGGCGGGGACGATGCCACGCGGGAGTCGGGCGGGCTGTAGATCAGGCTCGACGGAGAATTATAGGGTGTGCGGAATAGCGGGAATCTGGAATCCGGAGAGCGGCATCGACGTGCTTCGGGACGCGGCGCTCGCCATGGGCGACGCGCTGCGGCACCGCGGACCCGACGGCGACGGCGTCTGGGCTCGACGCGCAGGCGCGCGTGGCGCTGAGCCACCGGCGCCTCGCGATCGTCGATCTGACGGAGGCGGGCCGCCAGCCGATGATCTCGCGCTCCGGCCGCTATGCGGTTTCTTTCAACGGCGAGATCTACAACTTCCAGCAGCTTCGTGAGGAGCTCGTCGCGCTGGGTCACGCGTTCCGCGGCGGCAGCGATACCGAGGTGCTGCTCGCTGCCGTAGAGGAGTGGGGCTCTCTCGGGCGCTCGAGAAGTCCGTCGGCATGTTCGCAATTGCGCTCTGGGGACAGCGCGAGCCGCGAGCTGCATCTCGTGCGCGACCGGATCGGCAAGAAACCGATCTACTACGTCGAGCGCAATCGCCGCTTCGCGTTCGCGTCGGAGCTCAAGGCATTACGCAAGGTCGTGGACGGTGGTCCTGAAGTCGATCGAGACTCGCTCACGCAGTACATGCGTTTTCAGTACGTGGCCGCGCCCCGATCGATCTTCGACGGTGTGCTCAAAGTTCGGCCCGGCGAGATCGTAAGTATCGCGTCGCCGCGGCGACAGTTTCGCCCTCGAGTCCGCGAATGGTCGTACTGGTCCGCCTGCAGCGTCTGCACGAGGCGGCGGCGCTCACCCGCTCCGGCGGTTCGACTCGACGACGCGACGAGCGAGCTCGAGCGACTGCTCCACGACGCGGTGCGCGTGCGGATGATCGCCGATGTGCCGGTCGGCGCGTTTCTCTCGGGCGGAATCGATTCGTCGACGATCGTCGCTGCGCTGATGCAAGGCTGTCCTTGCGGCCGATCCATACGTTTTCCATTGGGTTCGAGGAGGAAGCATACAACGAGGCAAAGCACGCGCGACGGTAGCCGCGCACCTCGGAACGGAGCACACGGAGCTCCATGTCACCGCGCGATGCGCTCGAGCGTCGTGCCGAAGCTGCCGACGATCTATGACGAGCCGTTTGGCGACTCGTCGCAAATTCCGACCTTTTTGGTGGCAGCTCGCGCGTCAGCACGTCACTGTCGCGTCTGTCCGGCGACGGTGGCGATGAGCTATTCGGCGGCTACAACCGCTATCTATGGTGGCGGCCATTATGGCCGATGCTCAGTCTGATTCCGCGGCCGCTGCGCACGGCGAAGGATCGGCGCCTGGGCGTTGAGGTACGATTCGCAGCGATGGGACGCGTGGCTGGCGCCCGTCGCGGATGCTCCCGAAATCCCGGCGTCGGCTCGCTTCGGGGTCGCTGGTACGAAAGGCCGCCGAACGCTGGCTGCCTCGGACCCCGCAGCTGCTGTACCTACGCCTCGTGTCGCACTGGCGCAATCCCGGAGAGATCGTGCATCGGCTGCCGCGAGCCTGCGACAAGTGCTCGACGCGCCGTGGCCCGCCGGCTCGACGAGTGCACCGGCACATGAGCTGCCTCGATCATCCTCACGTACCTTCCGGACGACATCCTGGTCAAGGTCGATCGAGCGAGCATGGCGGCTCGCTGGAAGCGCGCTGCCGCTGCTCGATCATCGGCTCGTGGAGTTCGCGGCGCGATCTGCCGATCGCGCACAAGATCGCCGATGGCAAGGGCAAGGCGATCCTTCGTTCGCTGCCTTACAAATTCGTGCCGCAGCGCTCGTCGACGGCCGAAGACGGGCTTCGATTCCGCTGGCGGAATGGCTCCGCGGCCCCCTGCGCGATTGGGCCGAGTCGTTGCTCGAGGAGAATCCTTGCGAGTCAGGAGCAGGGATATCTCGATGCCGGCCGTGCGGGCACGTGGACGCCTTCCAGGTCGACGAAAGGACTGCAACTACCGCTGTGGACGCTGCTGATGTTCCAATCCTGGCTCGATGCATGGGCGTGAACCATTCCGCGCTTCGCAACCGTCTGGCGCAACATTGATTCTCGCGTTGCGGTGACCTTGGTGGCAGAATCCGTGTCCAGCTTGCCGAACGGAACCAGCGTCGTAGTGATCAGTGCGCGAGAAGCCAGCTCGTGGTAGTCGACGAGATCGTCAACCGCGTGCGCCGACATTGGGGGTTCGGAATGCTCGGCGTGCTGCTCGGCGGCGTTATCGGCTATGCTCCACGTTCCTGAGGATGCCGATCTATCAGGCGGAAGCTGTTCTCGCGCCCGCGGCGTCGCGCGGGTCCGGTAGCGGTCTAGCGCAGCTCTTCGGGCCGCTGCAGAACATCGCGCGTCAGTCGTTGGCGCTCGGCGACGACCCGAATCTCAGTGAACGCGCCGTGATCATCATGCGGTCGCGCTTGTTCACCGAGAGGTTCGTCGAGTCTCAGGGCTTGGCCGAGCTTCTGACGCCGCGCTCGCGTCTCTACGGGTGGCTCGATCGGCCGACGCCGCCGCATGCGCTGCGCGTGTACGCGGCGGCCCGGGAATTCCGCACTCCGATCGCGAGCATTCGCGTCGACAGCCGTACTGGTTTCGTCACGGTATCGGTTCGATGGTCCGACCCGGAGATGGCCGCCCAGTGGCTAACGCCCTCGCTTCGGCCGTGAACGAGGAAGCCCGGGTGCGCGCCATCGCGGACGCCGACAACGCGATCCAGTTCTTGCAGGAGGAAGCCGCCCCAAGGTCGAGGCACGGTTTCGATCCAAGGCGCCATCAATCAGCTCATCGAATCGCAGCTCAACAACAAGATGCTTGCGAAGACGCGGCCGCAGTACG
>CAWEOP010000005.1:0-80777 GCA_963810755.1 uncultured Gammaproteobacteria bacterium | reverse complement strand
TGACGAGCGGAGACGCCAACCCGAAGGACAGCGATCTGCAAACCTTCAATCCACTCTTTCCGCGCGGTAGCTATTTCGGCGTGACCGGCTCTCATCGGGCCATCAAACCACGTTGACTTCCACCCGCAGCTGGATCTCGTGTTCAAAGAGCGGCTGACCTTGACAATGATTGGGACTGGTTCTGGCGAGAAGACAAACGGGATGCGATCTACGGTCCTGCGGTGAACGTTCTGCGGTCGGGCGACGCTAGCGCTGCCCGATACGTCGGCGACCAGCTGGAGTTAGCCCTGGGATGGCGAGTCAACCGACACGTGACCCTCACCGGTGACTATGCTCGCTTCTACGCCGGGGACTTTCTGAAAGAAACACCTCCCGGCAGGGACGTCACCTACTTCTCAGCGTGGGTCGCATTCAAGTTCTGACGAGCACGGTGTGCTGCGGGAGTTTTGCGGGCGACACCTTCGTGCAATCGAAGTTCGTCCCCGCGTCTGCTCTGATCTACCGCGAGGACTCGTTCATCACGTTACTACAGGAGTGTCATATAACCCGAGAGCATCCTCTCTGGACCTCGCCGACGCCAGACGAATCATCGCCGCGGGTGAACGGAAGGCGAGCGAGATAGGCGTTCCCTACAACATCGCCGTTGCTGATGCGGGTGGTGGCCTCGTTGCGCACGCGCGCATGGACGGCGCGTGGTTGGGCAGCGTTGACATCGCGATCAACAAAGCTTGGACCGCTCGCGCGTTTGATACGCCGACCGAAGACCTCGCGCGAATAACCCAACCGGGCGAGATGGGCTTTGGGCTCAACACGACCAACGACTCGAGGGTCGTGATCCTCGGCGGCGGAATACCCATCAAACGCGAAGGTGTGGTCGTCGGTGCTGTTGGAGCGAGTGGTGGCAGCGTCGAACAGGACGTTGCGGTCGCACGAGCCGCCGTCACGGGTTTCACGGGCTAACACGGATCGATCGCAAAGCAAAGGAGATTTCGATGAAGGACACAGTGAAAACCGCGCAGGTGCGGGTGGATCGCGTTTCACCCTCCTACTGGCGCGTCGTGATGAACAACCCTCCGCTCAACCTCATGGGGCCGGAGTTCGTTCTGCAGCTCAGAGAAATAGTGGATGAGATCGAGAGTGACGAACAACTGAGAGTCATCGTCTTTGAGAGCGCCGTCGATGGTTTCTTTCTTAATCATTCCGATTTCAACGCGAAGCTCGAAGACTTAACTGGCATTCCGGAGGACCGACGGGTCTCGAAGCCTGGCCGGACATCCTGGCGCGCTTGCCGCGTGCGCCGGTTGTATCGATAGCGAAGATCCGGGGCAGGGCGACCGGAAACGGAAGCGAGCTTGCCCTGGCCTGCGATATGACTTTCGCGAGTCGGGAGAAGACGCTTCTTTCGCAGTGGGAGGTGGGTATTGGCATGGTCGCCGGCGGCGGCCCAATGGCTCGCCTGCCGCGGCTGATCGGACGAGGCCGGGCCATGGAAGTGCTGTTGGGGTCGGAGGATATCGGGGGCGAGCTTGCGGAGGCCTATGGCTATGTGAACCGGGCATTCCCTGACGCGGAGCTCGACGCGTTCGTCGATGCGCTGGCCACCCGCATCTCAGTTTTCGACAAGTGGGCGATTTCGAATACGAAGCGCCTCGTCAACGCCGCGAGTCTGGCGCCCGAAGTCGAGCTGGCGGCGGGCTGGGAAACTTGCATCGCCTCAGTCCTCCGACCTTCAACACAGGCGCGGTTCAAGGCGTTCCGCGAGCTGGGTTGGCACAAGCCGGGAGACGCAGAGACTCGCCTTGGGTCCTACCTGCCGCGAGTCAATTCTTAGTCGGTCGTGCGTGCGAGCCTTGAGTGGGGCGGTCACACCGCCCGGGCCTCAATTTCTCCGGTAGGAGTTGAGAGCGTGATGTCCTGGCAGTCCGCACTGCGCAATCACTGGCCCGAATATCTGATAGAGGGTTGGGCGCTCGGATGCTTCATGCTCGCAATCGGCGTGTTCGCTGCGCTTCTTGGGTCGCCGGAGTCGTCGATATATCGTTTGATTCCGAGCAGCGGGCTGCGTGCCATTCTGATGGGACTTGCGCTGGGGGCGACGGCGGTGCTGTTGATTCACTCGCCCTGGGGCAAGCGATCGGGTGCGCACATGAACCCCGCGGTGACACTCGGGTTCCTCCGTTTGGGGAAGATTCATCCGTGGGACGCGTTGTTCTTCGTCATTGCGCAGACAACGGGCGGAATTCTTGCCGTCATTCTCGTGGCGTCCATCTTGGGTCGACTGTTCACCGACCCGCCGGTCAGTTACGTCGCTACTATCCCGGGCGCCGACGGCGTCGGTGTTGCGTTCGTCGCCGAAGCGGTGATTTCGTTTGGACTCATGTGGACGGTCGTCACTCTCTCGTCATCACGCCGCTTCGCGCGCTTTACCGGCCTCGCCGTAGGTTGCGTAGTCGCTCTCGTCGTCAGCGCGGAGTCTCCGCTGTCGGGAGCGAGCATGAACCCGGCTCGCACGCTGGCCTCCGCAGTTCCGGGAATGATGTGGCAAGGCCTCTGGATCTATCTGCTTGCGCCACCTCTCGGCATGTTGGCATCCGTCCAACTTCACTTGGCTGTTCGTGGACGGGCAGCGGGATGCGCAAAATTGCTACACGCGCGCGGTTTTCGCTGCATTCACTGCGGCTACCGGCCCGAATTCTAACAGTAGGCATACCAGCGTCCGTCTTTACCAGGTCAGCCAACGACCGCACGGCAAGATGAGAGAGAAAGACTATGAATCATTCGCACGCTGTCATTTGGACGGCTCACAGGCATGCTCGTGATGACCCGTCGTTGTGGCGGTTTGGGCTTTCCGGTCCCGTCAGTTGCACCTCCCCGTGAGAGCATCGATGGACCCGGCGCGCCGGGGTCCTGTACGTAATTCGTTGCGGGAGTTTTGCGGGACGCAGTCCAGTGCCGTTGTGATTCGTCCTGATAGGTTGCAGCGGGCGTCGTCCGAGCGCAGGAGTTGAATCAATCAGTTACGAATCTCGAATCGCTTTCGCAATGCGGAGGTCGAGGGTTCGATCCCCTTCTGCTCCACCAATCCACCAGTTACATCAAGTAGTTATATATTGTTTATCTAGCGAGTTGGGCGCGTGCGTTCGTTCGAAACCTTTCATCTGACCCTGCTCTCTAGCCCACAGCTACCGATGGCCATCTTCAACTAAGGCGGCCGAGAGAACAGCCCCGAGAATTCGGGGTGAAATGGTACAAACATCGCTCGGTGTCTTCGGATCACAAATCCATTTCGGTTTTTGACCAGCCTGGTTTGCTTCGCGATTCACAAAATGATCGTTCGCATGCATACGCATCCCCCCTTAGAGCGCATCGGGCGAGCCAAATAGTACTCTCGTGGCTCGATGCGCGCGCAGGCCGCGTGTTCGCGACCGGGTATGCTGCGAAATTATCCGTCGATCATTCCGTCTTCAGCGTCTCGACCGGGTCGATGCTGGCCGCGCGGCGGGCCGGCACGTAGCTCGCAAATGCCGCCGCGGCGAGCAGCACGCCGAGCGCCGCGAGATAGGTCGGCGCGTCGAGCGGACCGATGCCGAACAGCAGCGACGACATCAGGCGCGTCAACGCGAACGCGGCTACGAGCCCGACGACGACGCCGATCGCCACCCGCGCGAGAGCGTCGAGCACGAACATCCGTTTCAGCGCGGTCGGTTGCGCGCCGAGCGCGAGCCGGATTCCGATTTCGCGCGTCCGCTGCGAAACGACGTACGCCATCACGCCGTAGATGCCGACGACTCCCAATCCGAGCGCCATCGCAGCGGCGATCGCGAGCATCACGAGCGTGAACGACGTCTGCGCGAGGTAAGCCGGCGTACAGATCCTGCACCGTACGCACGAGAAACACGGGCAGATCGGCGTTCACCGCCCACACGGCTTGGTTGATCTCGGCGGCGAAGCTCGCCGTGCCCGCGCGCTCGCTGCGCACGACGTAGGCGATCGCCGGCATGCCGGTCTTCGGCTGCCCGAAGAAGCTCTCCCGCAGCACCGGCCAGTAGACGAGCCGCGGCGCGTCCAGGCTGACGCCGTCCTCGTGCACGTCGCGCACGACGCCGATGACGTCGCGCCAGATGCCCGGTGCATCCGGCCGCGATTCGCGGACGCGCTTGCCGAGCGCGGCCGCGGGCTCGCCCCAAAGCTCGCGCGCGAGACCCTCGGAGATCACGACAACCTTGCCGCCCGCGTCGATATCCGGCCACGTGATGTCGCGCCCCGCGACCATGCGCGTACCCACGGTCGCGAAGTAACCGGGCGCCACGTATTGGTATCGGCGTATCGGCGCCGTCTCTCCGGCCTCGTAGCGCTGGCCTTCCACGTACAACGGGCCTGGCGGCGTGCGCGTGGCTTCCATCGGCGCGCCGAAGCCGAACGACGCGGCCTCGACTCCCGGTATCGCCGCGATGCCGTCGAGAATCTGCCGTTGGATTTGCGTGAAGCGTTCCGGATCGGTGCTGATCGCCGGAGTGATGTTGATCCGGGCGATTTGCACGGCCTCGGGCCGCGAGACACCCGGATCGACATCGCGCAGCGCGCTGAACGTGCGGAGCATCAGGCCGGAGCAGACGATCAGCACGAGCGCGAGCGCCACCTGCGCCACGACGAGCGCGTTGCGCGCGCGATGACGCTCGCGGCTCGCCGTCGCGCCGCGGGCCGCCGAGAGCGGCGCCGCGGCTTGCGCCGCGTGCTTGAACGCCGGGATCGAGCCGAGCAGCAAGCTCGAGACGAGCGAGGCGACGATCACGAACGCGAGCACGGACGGATCGATCGAAATTTCTTGCAGCCGCGGCAGGCTCGTCGGTCCGAACGCAACGAGCAGGCTCAGCCCGACATAGGCGAGCGCGAGCCCCGCGGCGCCGCCGAGCGCGCCGAGCACCGTGCTCTCGACGAGCAGCTCCTTCGCGATGCGGCCGCGGCCGGCGCCGAGCGCCGAGCGCACCGCGAATTCCTGGCGGCGAGCGTCCGCCCGCACGAGCATGAGGTTCGCGACGTTCGCGCAGGCGATCGCGAACACCGCGCCGATCGTGCCCATCAGCACCCAGAGCGTGCTAGCGATGTTGCCGACGATCGTGTCCTTGAGCGACACGAACGCCGGCGCGACACGCCAGTTCGCGACCGCGTCGCGCTGCGCGCCGCCGGGCGCCGCCGGCCAGGCGTCGAGCCAAATCGGCAGCATGCGTGCGGCGTCGGCTTGCGCGTCGGCGAGCGTCACGCCGGGTTTGAGCCGGCCGATGCCTTGGAAATTGCCGAAGGTCGCGAGAACCACTCGGCTGCGATCGAGCTGCATCGGCAGTATCAACTCGGCCTCGGGCGTCATGTTGAGGAAGCGGAATCCGGCGGGCATGACGCCGACGATTTCCGTGGGACGCGAATCGATCGACATGCTCCGGCCGATGACGCCCGGATCGCCGCCGAATTTCCGCTGCCAATATGCGTAGGTCAGGATCACGGTACCGCCGAGCTGGAAAACGGGGCCGGCCCCTTGCGGCGCATGGTCGGCCTCGGAGAACCACCGGCCGAGCATCGGCTGAACACCGAGCGCTTGGAGCACGCCGTCCGACACGACGCGAATCCGCGCCTGCTCGGGGTCGCCGACACCGGTCACGGTCGCTCCGCCGTCTGTGAAGACTCCGAGGTGCTCGAAGGTCCGGTTTTCGTCGCGATAGGTGAAGTAAAGATCCGGCGACAACCCGAGCGTGCCGGAATTCAAGCCGGGCGCGACGTGCTGCAGGCTCACGAGCTCGTTCGACTGCGGGTACGACAACGGCTTGAGCAGCACGGCGTTGACGACACTGAAGACCGCGGTGTTCGCGCCGATTCCGAGCGCGAGCGTGAGCACGGCCGCGAGCGTGAACGTGGGCCGGCGCAACAGGCTGCGAAACGAATAGCGCAAATCGCGTCCCACGGAATCTGCGAGACCGATCGTGCTCGTCGGCTGGCGCTGACGCTGGGCGTTCTCGAACTGGTCCATGTCGTGACTCCCCCGGAAAACATGACCCGCGGATGCGTAGCGATTGCGAGTGGCGATTTACCTGACTTTGTTGAAGACCAGAAAGAACGGCGTCTCCTTACCGTTCTGATCGATGGCCGTGACGTCGATCCGCATCGTCTTGCCGTCTGGCGCCACGCGTCGCACACCTTTATTGATGACGCGGTCGCCGTACTTCGCGACGATGTTGACTGCGTGCTCGTCGAGCACGGTTTCGGAGTACGTGAGGGGCGTCTTCGTGCCGTTGATCTGGAACTCGGCGAGCGGAACCGATTGATACTGCGGATAGTCCTTGCCGTCGCTCTTCGAAACAACCTGGATGAAGTCAGGGTGCCCGTTCGTCACTTTGCGGATCACCACGTTGACGAGGTAGCCGTCGTCCCGCAGATCGTAGCTGCGCGTTTCGGACGCGAGCAGAAAGCCCTTCGGTAGCTCAGAGGCCTGCGGGTCGAACTCCCAGACGCCGAGCACGTGCGGAACTTGTGCCAGCGCGCTCGTGGCGCACAGAAACAGCGCGCAGGCGATGCGGGCGGTGGTCTTCTTCATCGAGGTTCTCCTTCGGCGGTGTGTGGAGGAGAGCAAGCACCGTGCCAGTCAACGCGTTCCGCCCAGTTCGTCGGTGTTCGCGTTGCGCCGCGCAGCGGCCGTCCCACTTTCGCGCCACGCGCGTCGCGAAAGCGAGACGGAAACGCGCGTTCAGTGCGTGCTGTGGGGAACGGCGGGGAGCACGACGGCGACGATCGCGCTGCGATCGGCGACCAATCCGCGTTCCTCGACTTCGAACGCGACGCGCGTCCGAATCCGCTCGTCGAAGTTGCGCCGCGGCGCAAGGACCTCCGCGCGATCGGCCGCGGCGAACGCCAGCATCGCAACGACCGCCACGGCGCCGAGCGCCGCGACTTGCTTTAAGACCCGTTTGGCGCCGCGCTCAGCGGAGCCGTGGTTCTTCATGCCGAGCCAGAGCAGCCACGCGAACACCGCTGCACTGGCGGCATACAGCACAGCCCAAGCCGCGTTCGGCAGATCCCACGCCAGGGGCATCCAGCTGGGCATGACGTCTCATCGTGATGTGGGCGACGAGCAAGACCCCGCCGATCGCGGAAGCCGACGCGAGCAGCGCGCGCACTCCATTGGTGCTCAGCGAGGAGGCGTACAGGCTCACGGTCGCAACGGCCGCGATCGCCGCCGCCGGCGGCCAGCCGAGTCGGACGGGCCCCGGGCCCGACGCGAACAGCGCGTAGAGGATTGCAGGCACACCGATGGCAAGGCCGAGCGACAGGACCAGGACGACCGCGGCCTTGACTGCCCACTGCCGCCACGCGGCGATGGGCAGCAGCACCTGCCAGCCCAGCGTGCCGAGCTGGCGCTCCTCGGCGCTGGCGAGCGAGCCTGCGAGCAGCGGGATCGCGCCGGCGTGCAGCAAGGTCGCGAGGGTCATCAACCCGGCACGCCGGGTCGGAAACAAAGACTCGCCGACCAGCACGACCGCGAGCCATGCCGCCACGTACAGTCCGGACACGACGAACGTGATCTCCTGGAGGTGCAGCTCCTTGCCGAGCATCTGCTGCCACACCGAGCGCGCGGAGCGCGCCGCGGCCAAGTGCACGCGCGGCTTGAACAACCACGCCGGCAGGTGTAGTTCGAGCCCGCGGCCCTCGATGGCTTCGAGGCGCATGAACAGCCGCCACATCAGGAGCGCGCTGAGCACCACGACGGCCAGCATCGTGTGCACGAAGATATCGAGGATCCGGGCGTTCGCCTGTGCAAGCGTCGCCGCGTCCCCGTACAGCCACGGCACAGCGGCTTGGCTGCCGATCACCATCGCGAGCGAAAGAGCGATGGTAAACACGCAGCCCGCCAGCGCACTGCGCGTGAGCAGCGTCAGGCACGGGGTGAGCAGCACACCGCCTAAGACCGGCAGCACGGTCACGAGCACGCGCCCTGTCGGCGAGATCTCGGGCCACGCGCGTGCGACCGCGAGGGGCGTCAGGCCGTAGGCCCACGCCAGGCCGCCCAACGCGAGCAGCATCGCGGCGACCACGCCCAGTTTATGCAGCAGCACGCTGGAGCGGGCCGCCGGCTGCGCGAGCAACCCGGCCAGCGTGCGGTCGGTGAACTCTTGCCCGATCGACAGCGCGCCGAGCAAGGCACAGGCGCCAACGTAGAAGAGCACGGTCAGCTGTCCGGCGCCGGCGCGCGGCTGCTGCACGTCCAGAACGGTATCGAGGCCGGTTTCGACGAAGCCGACGGCGACGAGCAGCGCTGCCGCAGTCAGCCATGTCGACCCGAGGCCGCGGACTTCCTTCCAGACGAGCGCGGGTCGGAGCACGGTCGTCATGCGAGTGCTGCGCTCCCGCGGGCGGGCTGCAGCGCTGCGACGAAGATTTCCTCGAGCGTCAACGACTCGGTCTTGATCACCTCGGGCGATCGGGTCTTCAAACGCTCGACGACGCGCTCCGCGTCGCCCTCGGCGAGCACCTCGATCTCGCGGCCGTTCTGCTTCAGCACCCGCGCGGCGCCGAGATCGAGCGTGCCGCGCAGCGGCGCCGCGAACCGCGCGTAGACCTTCTGATAGCGGTCGCGTGCGCGATCCGCGTCGGCCGACAAGACGGCGCGCCCGTCCTCGATGATCGTGAATTCGTCGATGAGTCCCTCGAACTCGGCGATCAAATGCGTCGAGACGAACACGGTCCGCCGGCCCGGATCGCCTTCCTGGTAGGCGCCGATGACGGCCTCGATGAACTCGCGGCGCACGATCGGATCGAGGCCGGCGGTCGGCTCGTCGAGCACGAGCAGCTCGGGCTCGGCGCAGATCGCGGTGATCAGCGCGAGCTGCGTTCGCTGGCCCTTCGACAGGTGCGTCGTGTTCTGGCGCGGATCGAGCCTGAACCGCTCGAGCAGGGCGCTCTCGGTCGCGCGGTTCCAGCGCGCGCGGAAGGCCGCGAAGTAGTCGAGCGTCTGGCGCACGGTCATCCACGGATAGAACGCGACGTAGTCGGGCACGTAGGCGATGCGCGACTTGACGGCCACTTCTGCCTTGCGCGGATCGAGCCCGAAGACGCGCACCGTGCCGCTCGTTGGGCGCAGCAGGTTCAAGAGACACTTGATCGTCGTCGTCTTGCCGGCGCCGTTGCGGCCGAAGAAGCCGTAGCAGCGGCCGGGTTTGACCTCGAGCGTGAGTCCGTTCACGGCGTCGGTATGCCCGTAGCGCCGCACCAACCGATCGATGTGGATGGCCGCGTGGTCCGTCATGTCGCTACCTTGCTGTGGCGTTGTTCCTCGAAAGAATCCAGGCGTTCCTCGACCAGCTTGAGGAATTCCGCGCGCGTCACCTGTAGGTGATGTGCCTGCACGACGGCTTGGTCGACTTCCTCGGCGAGCAGAGTCAGGCACGCCTTCTTCTTGAGCGGCGTGCCGGTATTGCGCACGAAGCAGCCCTTGCCGGCCGCGGTCTCGATGACGCCCTGGCTTTCGAGCTCCGTGTAAGCCTTGGCGACCGTGTTGCGATTCACGCGCAGCTCCTCGGCGAGCGGCCGGATCGACGGCAGCGGCTCGCCCGCGCGGATCGAGCCCGCGGCGACGGCCGCGCGGACCTGGTCGACGATCTGCAGGTACACGGGCTTGCCGGATTTGAAGTTGAGCTGTAGGCGCATAGATTGTCTGTCCTATGACAGTAGGACAGATGCCGGGGGCGCGTGTCAACTCCCGCGCGGCCGAACCGTGCCGGCGTTCACAGTGGGCAGAGGCAGCCAGGCTCGGCTCAGCGCGCCGCCGGTCCTTGGCGCGACTCGATCGCCAGGCCGTAAGTCGGATCGCAGCAGCGCGCCCGCGAAGTTGCGAGCGTTCATCGATCTTGCTGCGAGCCGCAGCGAGTGGCGATTTACCCAATTCTCTTGAAGACCAGGAAGAACGACGTCTCCTTGCCGTCCCGGTCGATGCTCACCACGTCGACGCGCATGCGTTGTGTTTGTAGATCTCTTTGCACCGTCGGGGGCGCGGTGACGTCCCGCAACCGGACGCGTCGTCCCATTCGTGGAACGTCGGCGGCCGGGGACGCGGCCAATGCACGTGCCGCCCGAACCTCATCCTCGGTTGCAGCGGGCGCCGTCCGAGCGTGTCATAGATCAATCAGTTACAAATCTCGAATCGCTTTCGCAATGCGGAGGTCGAGGGTTCGATCCCCTTCTGCTCCACCAATTAGAACAAGAGTGATCGAGGGTTGTCGGCTAGTCCTCGTCGCGACTCGCACGGACGTCTACGAGAGCTTTTTTCGGCGCGTTGACGGAAGCACACCGCGTTCTCCGTAACAAATCTTTCGGCCCCCGAATCGGCGCGATAACAGAGCGCCTAGTTCAGCACAGCCGCTAGCCGCTCGGGCCGTCGGAACACCTTCGACCGTTCGTGCGCTGTCCGAACGACCCCGCTAGTTTGCGCAAATCACGACGATCGGCAGGAATGCGCTCGATTGCGCGGACGCCCTTGATGCGCGTATCTTGCGCAGCGTTATGTGGGATAACAGACTTGGCCGCGACCGGCTCACACCGTACCGAGGAGTCCGTTCACGCCATGTTGACCCCAGCGAACGAGGGTTCCGAGCGGGCTATATATATGAGAGACCTAGGCTTCTGCCCCTTGGGACGGTTACCGCGGACAGTCGTCGAGACCTACGGAACCACCCACAGGGCCGAGTAGCGGACTCGGGAGGGGCTTGTTGCGATTACACCAAACGTGGTGGAATTGATGCCCAGTGTGACGTGTACCCGTTTTTTGACTTCGTGGTCGTGGGTACACTTCGCCAACAATAACAAGGCAGTCAAAGCTGTCGCTTGGTCGGCTGGCCACTTAAGTACGCGATCGGGGATCATCAGAGTTCGAAATTTGCGCGTGGTTTCTTGACGGTGTCACGCGCCCTGTTGCGTGTTCGAAACAAGAACCGCGGCGGGTCCTTTAGAGTTTATTTTGAGTGTTTGAATTCCAAATCGGGGGTTAATGCCTATGGATAGCAGGAAATTGAGAGTCGCCATCGCTGCAGTGCTCGCGGGCTCCGCGGGCGCCACGGCACAGATGGCGTATGCGCAGCAGGGCGCGAGTGCAGGGGGCCTTGAGGAAATCGTCGTCACGGCAACCCGGCGTGAACAAAATCTGCAAGAGGTTCCGATCTCGATCGTCGCGATCACGGGCGAAAACCTCGAGATGCGCGGCATCGATAACCTCGAGGAAGTCAGCCAGGGCGTACCGAACGTCGTCATCACGGGTGGCGGCGGCGGCGTCGGCGGCACGAACTTCCGCATGCGCGGCATCCCGAACGTCGGTACCTATATCGACGGCGTCTGGCAGGTCGGCACGGCCGGCTTCCTGACGCAAGAGTTCGTCGACATCGACCGCGTCGAAGTGCTGCGTGGCCCGCAGGGCACGATGTTCGGCCGCGATTCCACCGGCGGCGCCGTCCGCATCTGGACGAAGCGCCCGGGCGAAGAGTTCGGCGGCAACGTCACCGCGACGGCCGGCTCGAACAGCCGTGCCGACGTCAAGGCGTCTATCGATCTGCCGTTGGGCGACAAGGTCAAGACCAAGTGGACCGGCGCGAGCATGAACCGCGACGGCTACATCACCAGCCTCACGACCGGTGAGGAGGGCGGCGACGTAGCCCAGACCGTGTTCCGCGGCGATATCCTTTGGGACGCGACCGACAAGTTGAGCTTCCGCCTGAACTTCCAAGACGACAGTAACAAGTTCACCGAGCCGCGTGTTCAAGACGCGATGTTCCGGACTTACGATGACCCGGCCCCGGCCTGGGGCAAGTCGATCATCGGCCTGCCCGAGATGTACACGTATGTCGGCGTCGACTACCGCGGCAATCCTGTGGAGCCGTTCTTTGACCGGGTGAACCAGGTTGCGGGCTACCCCGGCGGCAAGGTCGGTTTGTATGAGAACCGTTCCAACCAGACGCTCAAGAGCACGTATGACACGCAGCAGGCCTCGCTCGAAATCAATTGGGCGATGTCGGACAACCTGAACCTGCAGTTGCTGACCGCGGAGACGGGGCAGGACGCCGACGGCGTGACCGACTGGGACAACAGCCAGTACGACCTCGTGCTGGACATCAACCAGACAGAGCTCGACGTTTTCAGCCAGGAAATCCAGCTGACGGGCGGCCGCGGCAAAGTCGAGTGGTTGGCCGGCGCCTACTACTGGGACCAGAAAAATAAAGCCCGCGGTATGCGTTGGCAGGTCAACGAATTCCAGAAGGGCCTGATGGATCCGCTGCGGGTGTTCAACAACACCAGCGGCAACCCAGCCAATCCGTGCAGCATTGCGCCGCTCGAGCCGACGCCGTCGACGACCGACAATCCGAACAACATGCGGTTCGTCCCCGGTTCCACGGTGGGTGGCATCAACTACGGTGGCGCCGCGGGCACCGGTGCCGGAGCCTGGCAAACCTGCCAGCAGGTCTACTACGGCGCCGTCGCCGGTACGTTCGATTCGCTGTCGCGGTCGGGTCAGGACGGTTGGGCGGTGTTCGGCGAGGCGACGGTCCACTGGACCGACAAGTTCGATATGACGATCGGACTGCGGCAGCACGATCAAAGCGGTTTCACGGTGAACATGTCCGCAGTCCCCGGCGTGACCCCGGTTAAGCCGCTCGACCCGACCTCACTCCCGGTCGGCGACCAGTTCGCGGGGGCTGACGTCGCGAGCACCTATACGCCGTTCCAGTTCGACAAGCTCACGTCGCGCCTGGCTTTGCAGTATCAGTTCAACGACAACTTCATGGGCTACATGAGCTACTCGGAAGGCTTCAACTCGGGCGGCGTGTCGGCCGCCATCATCGGCACAACCCGTACGCTGTTCCCGTACAAGCCGGCGACGTTGAAGAACACCGAAGTCGGCATCCGGTCCGACTTGGCTGACGGCAAACTGCGGTTCAACGCGACAGTGTTCGACACGGACTGGGAAGACCTCCAGGCCGCGGGTGTCGTGACTGACCCGGTGACCGGCGTGCAGATTCCGACGCTCCTGACTACGAACGTCGGTACGGCCAATGCCAAGGGCGTCGAGATCGAGCTCACGTTCCTTCCGATCGCGAGCCTGCAGATCAACCTCGGCCTGGGCCTGCTCGATACGGCGTACACCGAGATCAAGCCGGGTACGTATTCCGGCCACCTGCCGTTCACGACGGGCCTGGAATTCGCGGATGCGCCTGACACGAGCTACACGCTCGGTCTGCAGCACACCGCGATGCTCAGCGGCGGTGGGTCCTTCATCTCGCGTTTCGACTACAACTACCAGGGTCAGTTCTGGCGGTCGGAGCCGTTCCTGCGTGTCTCCGGCTACGCGGCCGTGCCTGATGGCTACGAGGAGAGCGGTGACTGGGCTGTCTTGAATGCCCGGTTCACGTACGAGCCGGCGGATGGGGCCTGGCAGGCGTCGGTCTTCGGCACGAACCTGACGGACGAGTACATGCTGAACTCGGGGTTCTTCCACGGCATCTGGGGCTACGACTTCGCCACGGTGGGCCGTCCCCGCGAGTACGGTGTATCTCTGAATTTCCGCTTCTAGGCGCAACGGCGCGCCGGCAGGGTGCACTCGCATAACCCCGCCGGATCTTCACAAGAGCGTTGGCGAGCAATCGCCAACGCTCTTTTTCGGTCAGTAGGGGAGGGAGATCACGGGGACAGCGGCATCGGCTTCTGAGCTGCCCCCAGCCTGAAACTAGGGCGTTGACGATCGACAGGTCGTCAACGCTTTTTTTTGGCTACTCGGCGAAGTCCGTGCAGTGGTAGTCGAGCAGCTCCGTGTCGGGCATGAGCAGCTCGTCGAGCGTCACGGTCCACGGCTTCGTGTAAGCCTTCGGGTCGTCGACGGTGACTTCGACTTGGAGGTGGCCGAAGCTCACGCGGCGGTAGCGTTCCGTGATCGCGCGGCTGTCAGCGGACGACGGGTGGCGCGGGATGGGTGTCGAGGTGCTTGCCCTTCTCGAGCCAGCCGTTCTTTTCCCATTCCTCGATCACGCTTGCCGAATTGCAGCTGCCGTCGTTCGGCTTGGCGAACGAGCCATCTTCCTTCACGACGAAGCACATCGCGCCGGCCGTGCGGCCGTCGCGTAGCGGGCTCATTACGACCCGAACCTTCTCACCTTTCTTGAACGTCGTGCCGTTGACGCCCTGACGCGCTGCGTGAACTACCGCGGCGCCTTCGAAGCTCCAGGTCTTCAGCTCGCCGTTCTGGTCGAGCCCTTCGATGTGCAGCCAGCTGTGCGGGTTGTTGTAGTTCCACTCGGTGACGCGTCCCTCGACGAGCTTGAACTGCGACAGGTCGAACATCGCGAACGAGTGATGCGCGGCGGCGGGGCCGCTCGCGAGGATCGCGAGCGCAAGAGTGGCGGCCGTGAAGATCTGCTTTCTCATGATGACTTTCCTCGGTTGACTATTGCGCGCTTTCTTCGCCGTCGAAGATCGGGTTCAGCGACTGGCCCGGGATGTCCGGGAAGTCGGTGGAGCCGCGCGGATCCTTGTACTCGGGATCGCCGGGCAGATAGAACTGAGTGTTGCCGTCCTTGTCCTTGTACGAGTTGCTGCTCGATTCGCACTGCCAGTTGCGGATTCGGACGCCCGCCTCTTCGAGGTCCGGGCGTGCGTCGTGCGTGTACACGGCGGACTGCGGCTTCACGAGGCCGACGGGATCGTAGAACGTCACTTGCGTGATCAGGTGGCGCGAACCGTCTGCGTCCTTGCGCTGGACCCAGCTTTCGACCATCTCGAATTTGTTGCTCGTGAGGGGCATGCCGCGCACGTAATCCGCGGGGTTGACCCACTTCGTCCAGATGATGAGCTTGTCCTTGTCCCAGAAGCCGATGCTGTCGCCCGTTGCGAAGTGCGTGGCCTCGGTGTTGATGTGCTTGCCGTTGATATAGATGCGGCGAGTCTCGTTCATGAAGTCGTTCATCATCCATGTCTGCGTCGGCATGTTGACGAACTCTTTGATGTACGGTTCCCAGATCCAGCGCGGCACGCCGGCGTATTCGCAGTTCGTGAGCCGGTCGTAGCGCTGCTGGCCGTACTTCTCCATCTCCGCCCGGCGCTCGCGGAAATGTTGCTCGTAGGCGGGCGTCAGCACGCCTTCCTTCACCGCTCCGCCCGGACGCAACGCGTTCGCGAGCGAGCCGTTCTCGAGGAAGATCGCAGGCATCGTGTTGTTGCCGCTGCCCCAGAGGCCGTCCCACACGGGGATCGTGCTCATCGTGTGCTTCGTGCCGCCGTGCGCGCGCTCGAGCAGGAAGTTGTAGTGCTCCTCGGCCGTCGCGAAGTCCTTCGGCGGCAGCTCGACCTTCGCCTGTGGCAGCGTCGCTTGCTGGTTGACGTCGGCGTTCGCGCCGCTCCTTTCCTGGGCGGTGGCCACGAGCGCTCCCGCACCGAGCAGCATGCCGACACCGCAATGAACGAGTGTTTTCGCGATGCTCATTTGCGCCCCTCGAACACGACCTGGCCGCCCTTGATCGTCGTGACGACGTTCAGCAACTCGTCGCTGTCGCGCAGCGGGTCGCCGTCGACGATCACGATGTCCGCGAGCTTGCCGGGCTCGAGCGTGCCGATCTCGGCGCCGTGCATCGTCGCGATCGCGGCGTTCTTCGTGATGATCTGCACGACGTCCGCGGGCGAAAACACCAGCGACAGAGCGCGGAGCTCGTCGGCGAGCGTCTCCTTCGGCGGCCATTGCGTGTCGGTGCCGTAGCCGTAGCTGATGCCCGCGTCCCATAGGAGCCGCGCGTTCACGGGGCCCTGGCCCGCGCTCGACAGCGTGTTCCACGGGAACGGCTTCGCGTCGCGGAACAGCGGCTGCGTGCCCGAGCCGTAGTGCGGCACGAACACGGCGAGCGTCGAGGTCATCGGGATCTGCGCAGTCGACGATCTTCTTCACGGCCGCGGCATCGTCACCGAGATTGTCGATGTGCGGCGTGTGCACGAGCGTATCGGGCTTCGCCTCGAGGGCCGCGAGCGTGTCGCGCACGCTCACCGCGTGCACGATGGTCGGCATGTTGTGCTTCTTACCTTCGGCGACGATCAGCTTCAGCGTGTCGACCTCGGGGCCGTTCTGCGTCGTGTTCAGCACGACCTTCAAATAGTCGTAGCCCGCCTTGGCGGCGGCTTCGACGGCCTTGATCGTCGCGTCGCGCGGGATCGCGGGAGCGGCCTGCGTCGGGCATCGGGCCGCGCGCGGGATCGGTGCGCGCCGGATCTCGCCGGTCCGCCGCCGCCGCCGCCGGTCGCGCCCGCGAGCGGCAGGAACGCGCCGACGTAGAGCCGCGGTCCCTTCATCTGGCCGGCTTGATTCGCTTGCGCGCCTCGATCGCCTGCGGCGGATCGATCGCGGAGAGCACGGTCGTGAAGCCCGCGTCGAGGAACTCCTGGAGCTGCTGCGGTGCGCGCGTCGCGAGCCACTGCGCACCGTCGCCGTGAACGATGTGGCGATGCGCGTCGATCAATCCCGGCATCACGGTCTTGCCGCCCGCGTCGATCGTGCGCCCGCCGCTCGCGGCTGGGCGCGCCGGCGGAGACCGAGACGATCTTGCCGTCGCGCACGACGACGCTGCCGCGCTCGATCACTTGGCCGGTTCCGTCGAGGATCCGGCCGTTGGTGATGACGAGGTCTTGGGCGTTCGCGGCGGCCGCCAAAACGAGCGCCGCGGCCACGGTGACGCAGCGCGAAAGCAGTGGATTTCTCATTGGTTCTAAGCTCCCCCTTCAGGTACACAAGTGTACCGAGGAGCCTACGCGTACGTAAGCCGTCCGCGAACCACAGTCGCGGTCCGCGCGAACCGCCTATTTCGCGCGCGTCACGACGCGATTCTTGCCCGATGCCTTCGCCTCGTAGAGCGCCTGATCCGCCGCCTCGACGAGCGCGAGCAGCGTGTCCTCCGGATTCGGAATCGCCGCGGCCCCGCCGACGCTCACTGTCACGTGGCCGCAGACGCCGGAGGCGGAGTGTGGAATCTTGAGCTCTTCGACATTCGCGCGGAGGCGATCGCCGAGCGTCAGCAGCGACTCGATCGGCGTCGCGGGCAGCAGCACCACGAATTCCTCGCCCCCGAAGCGGGCGGGCAAGTCGGTCGGGCGCGCGAAGCTCCGGAGCATGGCGGCTCCGACGCTCTTCAAAACCTCGTCGCCGGCGAGGTGGCCGTACGTGTCGTTGTACTTCTTGAAGTTGTCGACGTCGATCATGAGGATCGCGATCGGCGCCTGCTCGCGAATCGCGAGCTTCCACTGCGGCCCGCTGTAGTCGTTGAAGTAGCGGCGATTCGAGAGACCCGTGAGACCGTCGACGTTCGTGAGCCGTTGAAGCTCGTGGTTGATCTCGAGCAGCTTGCGCTGGCTCTCGTGCAGCGCACGGTAAGCTTCGTCGCGTTGCACCTGATTGATGTACGCCTTCGAGTGATGGCGCACGCGCGCGATGAGCTCGATGGCGTCGGGCAGCTTGATCAAGTAGTCGCTCGCGCCGACCGCGAACGCCTCGCTTTTCACCGACGGCTCGTCCTTCGTCGACAGCACCACGATCGGAATGTTCTGCGTCGCAGGCGTCGCGCGATAGCGTTGTACGAGCGTGAGGCCATCCACGCCCGGCATCACGAGGTCCTGCAGGATCACCGTCGGCTTGAACTCCTCGGCCACGTGCACGGCGTCGCTCGGGTTGTTGCAGTAGCGGAATTCGACATTGGGTTCCTTGGCGAGCGCGCGGCGCACGGCCTCGCCGATCATCACCTGATCGTCGACGAGCAGGACCCGGATCGCGTAGACGCCCGCTGGCGGGGCCCCGGGCACCGCCGCAGCGGGTTCGATCGGAGCCGCGCTCATCGCTTTGCCACCGCGGCGCTCACGGGCTGAAACGCGCGGGCCAACCGCCCCGCGATTCTGTCGAGCGCGAGGATCTCGACCGCGGCATCGAGCTCCGCGGCCGCCTTCGGCATGCCGTAGACGGCGCTGCTCGCGCGGTCCTGCGCGATCGTGTGCCAGCCCTTGTCGCGCAGAGCCTTGAGGCCCGTCGCGCCGTCGCGTCCCATGCCGGTGAGCAGCACGCCAACCACATCGCCGCGCCAAACGCGCGAAACGCTCTGGAAGAAGACGTCGACCGAGGGGCGGTAGACGTAGTCGGCCGGATCGGGCGAGTAGCCGAGGGCGTAGGGGGACTTGAGCAGGAGATGATCGCGGGTGCTCGCGAGCAGCACGCTGCCGGGCGTCGGCAGGTCGCCTTCGCCCGCGACGCGGACGGGCAGCGGCGAGACCTGATTCAACCACTCCGCCATGCCGACCGCGAACCGCTCGTCGACGTGCTGCACGATCACGATCGACGCCGGAAAGTCCCGCGGCAGACCGCCGAGCACCTTCGCGAGCGCCGCCGGCCCGCCCGCCGACGAGCCGATCGCGACGAGTCCGCCGCGGCGCGACATCGGCCGCAACGCAGGCGCCGCGGTCTTGGGGGCCGCGCGTTCGTTGCGCGTCGCGATGACCTTGCGCGATTCGGTCGATCGTTGCGAGCAGGGCGGCGGCTGGCGCGCGCGATTTCTCGGGCGCGAGCGTCGGTGTGTCGACCGCGTCGAGCGCGCCGTGGCCCATCGCCTCGAACACGCGCTGCGCGTTCGTGCCCACGCTCGACGTCACGACGAGGATCGCGCACGGCGTGTTCGCCATGATCTGCCGCGTGGCCTCGACGCCGTCCATGCGCGGCATGATCAAATCCATGAGGATCAGGTCCGGCGTGTCCTTGGCGCACATGGTCACCGCCTCGGCGCCGTCGCGCGCGACCCAGACGACCTGCGTGCCGGGGCGAATCGACACGATGCGGCGCAGCGATTCCGCGATCGTCGGCACGTCGTTGGCGATGCCGATTTTCACGCGGCGGCCTTCCGATCAGATCCGCGACGGCCTGCTGCAGCGTGTCGTCGTGGAAGCTGCCCTTCGTGAGGTAGTAGTCGGCGCCCGCCTCGAGCCCGCGCCGGCGGTCTTCCTCGCGATCCTTGTACGAGACGATCATGACCGGCAGCTTACCGAGCTTCGGGTCCCGTTTGATCAGCTGCACGAGCTCGATGCCGTCCATGCGCGGCATGTCGATGTCGGTGACGATGAGATCGAAGTTGCCCGTGCGCACGGCGTTCCAGCCGTCGACGCCGTCGACCGCGATCTCGACCTCGTAGCCGGCCTGATCGAGCAGCTTGCGCTCGAGCTCGCGCACGGTGAGCGAGTCGTCCACCACGAGCACGCGCTCGGCGCGAGCTGCGCACGCCGGCCTCGGCGCTGCGCTCCACTTTGTCGAGGCGGCCTTCGGCGACGAGCTTCTCGACCGAGCGCAGCATGTCGTCGATGTCGACGATCAGCACCGGTGAGCCGTCTTCCATCAGCGAGCCCGCCGCGATGTCCTTGATCTTGCCGAGGCGCGGGTCGAGCGGCTGGACGACGAGGTCGCGCTCGCCGAGGAACCGGTCCGTGACGAGCGCGTAGAGGTTCACGGAGTCGCCGAGAACGATCACGGCGAGCTCGCCGCCCGCGACGCTTCGGCTCGCCGCCGCCGAACACCTGCTGCGCGCTCACGAGGCCGATCGAACGGCCGTTGAATTTGAAATGCTGCCGTCCTTCGAGCACCTCGATGCTCTCCTGCGGCAGCTTCAGCGTGCGGACGATGTGGGCGAGCGGGAACGCGTACGGCTCCCCGCCGATCTCGACGAGCAGCGTGCGCACGACCGAGAGCGTGAGCGGCAGCTGCATCTGAAAAGCGTGCCCCGCGGCCGAGCTCCGACGACACGCGAATCGTGCCGCGGACTTGCTTCAGCATGTCTCTGCACGACGTCGAGACCGACGCCGCGCCCGGAGATCTCCGTGACCGTCCTGCTTCATCGTGAAGCCGGGCAGGAACAGGAACTCGAGAGCTCCGCGCTCGCTGAGCTGCTGCGGCCGTTTCCTCGTTGGTGAGCTTGCGCTCTACGACGGCCTTGCGCACGCTTCCGAGGTCGATCCCGCGGCCGTCGTCGCTCGACGGTGATCATGCAGCTGTCCGGCGCTGTGGCGCGCCTCGAGGCGAACGACGCCTTCGGCGGGCTTGCCGGCCGCGACGCCGCTCCTCGGGCTGCTCGATGCCGTGGTCGACGGCGTTGCGCAGCAGATGGCCGAGCGGCGCGTCGAGCTTCTCGAGGATGTCGCGGTCGACCTGCGTGTCGTGTCGCCGACGATCTCGAGCTGCACTTGCTTGCCGAGCGTGCGGCCGACGTCGCGCACCATTCGCGGGAAGGCGCGCACGCCGTCGGCGAACGGGCGCATGCGGCACGCGAGCGCGGAGGCGTACATTCGATGCGCGAGATTCGTCGAATGGCTGTCGAAAAGATCGATCTCGACGAGCTGCTGCGCGAGCAGCTGGTGGCACGCGTCGATGCGTTGGCGCACGTCAACGAGCGCGGCCTCGACCGGCTCGCTCAGGATCTCGTCCGCGAGCGTCTCGCGCAGCGTGTCGAGCGAGGCGGCGGCGGAATTCTGCAGGCGCTTCAAGCGGAACAACGATTCGGAGAAGGGCTTCAACCAGCGCGATTCGACGAGGGACTCGCCCGCGAGGCCGAGCAGACGATTCAGATGCTCGGCCGTTACGCGGAGCACGCGGTCGCTGATCTCGCTGTCTTCGAAGCCGGGCGCGACGGGCGGTCCCGCTGGCGCGTCGGACGCACGCGGCTTCGCGGCGGGTTGGGCCGCCGTCGCGGACGCGGCCTGTGAAGCGGAGGCTTGCGATGCGGCGGCTTGCGACGCGGCGGGAGCCGCCGGTGCGCCGGCCAAGCGCGCGGCGGCGACGGTGTCGCGCAGCGCGGCGAGGAATACGTCGATCTCGAGTCTCGGGCGCCGGCCCACTCGCCGAGCTGCGGCTCCGGCGTGTGCGCGATGCGCTTCAGCAAGTCGGCGCCCTGCAGTAGGACGTCGATCTGCGCGCGCCCGAGCAAGAGCGCGCCGCGCTGCGCCGCGACGAAGCAGTCTTCCAGCGCGTGCGCCACCTCGACTCCGACGTTGAGGCCGATCACGCGAGCCGCGCCCTTGAGCGAATGAGCGGCGCGCATGCACGCCTCGAGCGGCGCCGCGGCGACGGCATCGCGCTCGAGCGCGAGCAGACCCGCGTCGAGCGTCTGCGCCTGCGAGTCCGCGTCGAGGCGGAACAAGTCCATCATCGACAGGTCGCTGAGATCCTGCCCGCTCACGCGACGCTCCGGTTCACGGCGCGAAACACCGATTGCTCATCGAGCAGGCCGACGGTGTGCTTCGCCCAAGTGAACGTCGCGCGCGTGTACTTGGCCGTTGCGCCGGCGACGGTGGCGGGGACGGTGCCGAGATCGCGGGGGAAGAAGCGCTCGATCCCGTGGACCTCGTCCACCGGGCACACCGCGCGCGCGCCATCGCGCTGCATCACGAGCAATCGTCCCGCGACGCTGCGGGACTTGCCACCGTCCGCGTCGGTCGCCGAGTCGACGTTCAAGATCGCGCGCAGCGACACGCACACGAGCAGCTCGCCGCGGATGTTCGTGAGCCCAAGCACCACGCCGTTGCGTCGGTGCGGTATCGAGTGAATCGCGCGCAGGCTCGCGATCTCCGTGAGGGCGGTGGTCTGCACAGCAAGCCACTCCGTGCCGATGCGGAAGATGAGCACCGACACCGTGGCGCGCTCGGCTAGACCCTTGGTTCTCCGCGCCTGCTCCGTCCAGTGGGCGATGTAGTCGGCAGGCGGATCGCCGTCGAGCAGATTCGCCGCGGCCTTCGAATAGACACGGCAGTTGCGGCAATGGATCGCCTGCGCGAGCTCTTTGCACGACGAGTCGCCGTGCACGCCGATCTTGTTCCAACAGTCCGTGATGACCTCGCGCATCGGTGAGTCCTAGAGCTTTTGCGCGCGCCCGCGCAGCAGCTTGGCTCCGTGAGCATCGCCCTGCTGCTCGAGCAGCAGCGCAAGGTGCACGAGGGCATCGTGATGGTTCTGGTCGAGATAGAGGGCTTTGCGGTAGCAGCGATCGGCCGCGGACAAACGGCCGTCGGCGCTGCAGATGAGCCCCATCAAATAGAACGCGGAGGCCGACGGGCCGTGCTCGCGCAGCTGCTCCTCGCAGAGCGCGGCGGCTTCCTCGAGTCGACCCTGGTCCGCTAGGGCGAAGGCCTGCTCGATGCGATCCGGTGGGGCGGCTTCCGGCGTCGCGGTTGGCGCGGGTTTCGACGCCTTGCTCGCTTGGGTCTTGCGTTGGGCCGCGCCCTTGTCGACCTTCGCCGCGGCGGAGTGCGCGGGACGGCGCGGCGCCGGCACTTGCGCCGGTTGCGATGCAACGCGCGGCGGCATTCTCCGGAACGCGAATGCCAGCGGTACTTTCGCGGAGGTGAGATCGTGATCGAGCAGCGTGCTCGCCTCCGCCGGTCCGACGAACAGCAGGCCTTTGTCGGCGAGCACGCGGCACAACGTCGCGATCGTTCGATCCTGCGTCGGCTCGTCGAAGTAGATGAGCAAATTGCGGCAGAAGATCGCGTCGTACGGCTCGACGCCCGAGAGGAAATCGTCCGCGAGCACGTTGCCGCGCTGGAAGCGTACGGCCCGGCGGACGATGTCGTTGACGCGATGGCCTTCGTCGACGGGTTCGAAGTAACGGTCGCGAAACGCGAGATCCGAGCCGCGGAAGGAGTTCTTGCCGTAAACGCCGTGCCGCGCTTGCGCGAGCGACCGCTCGCTGATGTCCACCGCGTCGATCAGAAAGCGGTCGGGCGAGAAGTCGGCGTCGAGCATGGCCATGGCCATCGAGTACGGTTCCTCGCCTGTCGAGCAAGGTACGCTCAGGAGCCTGCGCACCGCGGCGGGACGGCTCGGACGCCATTCCTCGCGAGCGACGCGCGTGAGCTCGGCAAACGCTTCGCGGTCGCGCGAAAACCAGGTCTCCGGGACCACGACGACCTCGATCAGCTCCTGCAGCTCGCCGCGCGAGCCTTTGAGCCGGTGCCAGTAGTCGTCGATCGTCGGTGCGCCGCACGCGGCCAGCCGAACCCGCACCGCGCGCTCGACCGACGCGGAGCCGATCGACGCGGCGTGGAGACCCATCGCTTCCTTGAGCAGAGCCTCGATCTTCGCGGCGGAGGCCGTCACGCGTTCACCGCTGGCTGGAACAACGAATCCGCGAGCAGCGTCGGGCAGCAGCCGGTCGACGTCGACCCAGTGCACGGGCCCGGCCGCGTCGAGCGCCACGGGGCCGAGGTGCGGCGGCGAGTCGGACGTGACGCCGGAGTCCTGAAAGTCCTTTGGATCGCGCCTCATCGTTTCAGTCGCGCGCTCCGCGATGAGCCCGAGCAAGTGCTTACGCTCGCCGGCGGTGTAGTGGACGATCACGAGGCGCGTGTTCAAGCGCCGATTCGCCGGGCGATTCGCGAGCAGCTGGGACAGATCGATCACGGGAACAGGCGAGCCGCCGTAGTCGACGATTCCCGCGAGGCCGAGCGGCGCGCGAGGCACGGCTCTCAACGTGACGAGCGGCAAGACCTCGGCGACTTGGGCGATGTCGACCGCGTAGCGGTCCCCGTCGAGCTGCATCAGAAGGAACAGCATCTTGCAGCTCCAAGGAGGCTGGACTAGCGCACGCTTAGGCTTCAGGACGCGAGCTTGAATCGCAGCACGCCGTTGCGCAGGCCGTTCGAGACCTCGTCGAGGTCGCCGATCGCATGCGTCGACTGGCTCAGCGATTCGGCGGTCTGCTGCGCCGCTTCCGTGAGCTGCGAAAGCGCGTGGCTGATCTGCTCCGCGCCGGTCGCCTGCGCCTGCATGCCTTCGTTCACCGACTCGACGCGCGGCGCGAGCGCCTGCACCTGATGAATGATCTGCGACAGCTGGCCGCCGACCTGCTGCACTTCCTGCATGCCGCGCCGCACCTCTTCCGAGAACTTGTCCATGCCCATCACGCCCGCGGCGACCGCCGACTGGATGTGCTTCACCATCTGCTCGATGTCGTAGGTGGCGACCGCGGTCTGGTCCGCGAGCCGGCGGATCTCCGTCGCGACGACGGCGAATCCGCGGCCATGCTCGCCCGCTTTCTCGGCCTCGATCGCCGCGTTGAGCGACAGCAGGTTGGTCTGGTCCGCGACCTTCGTGATCGTGGTGACGACCTGATTGATGTTGGCCGCCTTCTCGTTGAGCACCGCGAGCTTCGCGTTGATCGAGCCGGCCGCTTCCATGACTTGACGCATCGTCTCTTCCATGTGCGCGAGCCCGGCCTGGCCGACGCCCGCGAGCGCGGCGGACTGCTCGGCGACCGTCGCGACTTCGTTCATCGTCTTCACGAGCTCTTTCGAGGTCGCGGAGATCTCTTTCGAAGTCGCCCCGATTTCGATCGTCGTCGAGGCGATCTCGCCCGCGGTCGCTTGCTGCTGCTTCGCGGTGGCCGCGATCTCGCTGACGGACGTGCTGACCCTGGAGCTCGATTGCTGCACCTCGGACACGAGCGCAGTGAGCTCGTCCGCCATGCGATTGCAGCCGACGGCGAGCGCGTGGAATTCGTCCTCGCGCTCGAGCTTGAGGCGCTTCGAGAAGTCGCCGCTGCGCATCACCTCGACGATCTCCATCAGCTGGTCGAGCGGATGGGTGATCGCCTTCAGGAGGTAGTACGCGCAAACGAACGTGAGCGCGACGGCTGCGAGGAAGCTCGCGAGCATCACGATTTGAGCGTTCGTGAGCTCGCCGGAAATCGCAACCATCGAGGCGTCGGCGGAGGCCTTCTTGTCGTCGACGATCACCTGGATCGAGGCGCGCGCCTTCTCGAACTGCGGGCTCAGCTGCTCGCGCCAAAGCTTGTTGGCGCCCTCGGTGTCGAGCTCGGAGCTGCGTTTGAGGATCTCGCGCTGCGTGTCGACGTACGCCGAGCGGATCGATTCGAAGTCCGCGAACTTTTCGCGATCGTCGGCGGTCGCGGGCAGGACCTCATAGTTGCCGATCGACTTTTCCCAACGCTCGCTGTTCGCGCTGAGCTCCCTTTCGATGGTGTCGAGCCGCAGCACGTCGGTCTGGCCCATGTACTCGGCCGTGAGCGAATAGTTGACGATCAGCTCGCTCTTGACCTCCGTGCTGTAGTAGAGCCCCGGAACGGAGGTGGTTGCGGCGTTCTGCGAGCGCTGATCGATGTTGTCGAGATCGCGCAGCGCGACGAGGCCCATCACGACCATCAATCCGAGCACGACGGCGAAGCTCGTGAGAATACGGCGGCGGATCGTCCAGTCCTTGACCACGTTGAGGCTCATTGGGCACCGTTTTTCTGTTTGAATGCGCGCAGCTCCGCGTTGAACCGCTCCGCGAGCTTTTCCAGCTGCTCGACGATATCGCTGGCCCTTTCGGCCTCGGCCGGATTGGCGCTCTTCCTCACGCATTCCGTGTAATTGACCACGGCGGCGTTGTAGTCCTTGATCGCCGTCTGCGCCGCGAGCATCTCGACGCGCGTCGCGGCCGCCCCGCTCGGCGGGGAGGGCGGCGCCGGGGGCGCAGTGCAGCTCGCCCACGCCGAGAACGAAGCCAGGCTTGCAACGCCGACTATTAACAACGCCTTCATGACCGCCGCCCCGTTTGCTTGCGTACCTACGCCAACCGCTATCGGTCATTGCGCATGAAACTGAAGCGCCGAAGGGCGAAAAATGCGACGCAGACCACTATCCACGGCCGTGGGCGCGATGGGGGTGGACCGGCTGACGGGGCTTTCGAGCCGCGGCTTAGCGTTGCGGCTCCGCCGCAATAGCCCTCGGCTCAGGGGCTCACGCGGCTTAGATAATCGTGGGCGACCTCGGCGGCTTCGAGCGGGGTCATCCGCGTGAACGGGCCCTCCTGCTCGGCGAACAAATGCTCGAGGCCGTTCGCCTTTGCGGCGGCGAGGATCGGCCGATAGTCGATCGTGCCGCGGCCGAGCTCCGCACCGGCGCGCCCGTCCGGCTTGGTGGGCTCGGTCGGTAGCGGCGGAAAGTCCTTCACGTGGATCAGTGGGAAACGCTTGGGATGCGTTTCGAAGTAGGGGGCCGGATCCAGCCCGCCGATGACCATCCAGCCGCAGTCCATCTCGAACTTCACGAGCTCGGGATCGGTTCGACGCAACAGCTCGTCGTACGCGAGCACGCCGCCTTCCCGAGCGAGCTCGAAGTGATGGTTGTGGTACGCGTACAGCAGTCCGGCGCGCTTGGCCTTCTCGCCGACACGGTTAGCGAGGTCAGCGGTCCGCTTCGCGTCGTCGAGCGTCATTGCGGGAAGCGGCGGCGCACGTGGAGCGTCGGCGGCGCCCGCGGGAGCGGCCTCGGGGAAGGGAGCGCCGGTTCCGGGTCGCAGCGTCGCGCTCACTGCATAGCGAGCGCCGAGCGCGTGTGCATCCGCGAACGCGGTTTCGAGATCGTCCCCATCGAGCGGCAAATGCGCGCTAGGTGCGACGAGCTCCGCGTCGTCGAGCCGCTTGCGGAACTGCGCAGCGGACAGGCCGGCGAACCCCGCCGGTTCGACCTCCGTGAATCCGATCGCACGGAGCTTGCGCAGCGTGCCAGCGACGTCCGATTGCAGCGCTTGCCGGACGGACCAGAGCTGGATGCCGGCCGAAGTCGGCGCGGCGGCGTGCGACCAGCGGCTACGCGCGCCGAGCGTGAGCGAGGCGGCGCCGCAGGCGACGGGGTAGCCGAGAAGCTTTCGTCGCGTGATGCGCATGACGGCGCCGGCCGGTCTCAGGCGCCGTTGCCGGCTTTCCGAATGAGATCCGCGATCTCTTGCGACACGGTATTGTCGCGGCCGCCCGTCTGACCCAGCGCCGCGTTGAGCGGCGACTTGCCGAGCGCGTCGACGATATCGGTCTTCGCCCCGTGCTCGAGCAGGAATTGCACGACCCGCGTCCAGCCGAACTTCACCGCGCCGTACAGCGCAGTCTGTCCGTTGCGCTCCGTCATCGTGCTGATACGCGCGATGCGTGCGGTCCGGCCGTCGATGTCCATGATCCGCGCGTTCACGTCCGCACCGGCCGCGATCAATACCTCGAGCGTCGCGAGCGCCCGCGTCTGAACGTCGCTATCGAGGTTGAGACGCCGGTCGCGCTGCGAGACGCCGACGCCCGCGGCGCCCATGAGCGGCGTCACGCCCATCACGTTCGGAAGATCGACGAGCGCGCCGTGCTCGAGCAGCGCGCGCACGGCTGCCGCGTCGTGGCCGATCGCGGCGCGCAGCAGCGGAGTGGCGCCCGTCGTGAGCAAGTCGTCCACGAAGCGGCTGCTGTTGCCGCCGCGGCCCGGGCGATGCATGTTCAGCTGCGGATTCGGATTCACACCGGCGTCGAGCAAGAGCCGGATCACGTCCCCGGCCGACGTCTCGGACGCAACCGTCTGCGGTCCGCGGACGTTGTAGGTGCTCATGTCGACGGCGACGTACAGCGCCGTGCGGCCCCACCAATCCCAGACGTGTGGATTCGCGCCCTGATCGAGCAAGAGGCGCGCGGTGTCGTAGTGGAAATTGTCGATGGCGACCATCAGCGGCGTGATGCCGTCGGGATTCGGCTGATTGACGTCGGCGCCGGCTTCGAGCATTGCACGCACGCAGCGGCTGCAGCCGGAACGCGCGGCGTAGAGCAGGGGGGTGAGCCCGCCGGTCGGGCGGTACTGCGCGCGCGGCTCGGAGGTGATTTGCGCCTGCCAGTCGTTCGCGGCCGCGCGAACGCGCACGTCCGCGCCTTTCGAGATCAAGAGCAGCGCGAGGTCGGGAAAATTGCCGTCGGCGGCCCACATGAGCGGAGTCTGGCCGCGCCAAGACTCCGCCGCGTTCACGTTCGCGCCGTGCTCGACGAGCGTCGTCGCGACGTCGAGCGCGCCCGCGCGAGCCGCGAGCATCAGCGCCGTCTGGCCGTCTTCGTTCGGCGACTCGACGTCCGCGCCCGCGTCGAGCAGCTGGTCGACGACCTTCGCGTCGCCGAGCTTCACGGCCTCGGCGAGCGGGCTCGAGCCGTACTTGTTGACGACGTTCGCTGTGGCGCCGCGCTTGAGCAGCTGCGCAACGAGCTCCGAGTCCACCTTATAAACGGCCCAGTGCAGCGGCGTCGTGCCGTCGCCTTGGGCCGCGTTCACGTCGACGCCCGCGCGAATCGCTTCGAGCGCCGCGCTTCGGTTGCCCGACTGGATCAAGTCGGCCAGGTTTTCGGCAGCCGCAACTCGCCCGGTGGCGCCGAGCAGGAGCGCGAGACAGCAGAGCAGGCAGGTTCGCGTATGTCCCATCGGATGATCGGCCGAGAAAAGCCAACGCAGACAGTAGCCTAGCGCCGCACCTCGACGCAGGCAATGCGCCCCGGCGTCCGGCCGCTGTTCGATCGACGCAAACGAGGCGCTACGTCGCGTCGTGAAACACGATACCGGCCGTGACGCGCTGCCCCGACCGCACTCGGCTCACGCCGTGGCGCGTCGTCACGCGATAGGCGCCGCGCGTGCCCGCGACCGGCCGATGCCGGACCGCGAACACGACGGCGTCACCTTGGCGCAGCGGAACCACCTCCGCGCGCGACTGCATCCGCGGCCGTTGCTCCGTCAGCACGAACTCGCCGCCGGTGAACTCTCGCGCGGGCTCCGACAACAGGATCGTGAGCTGCAACGGGAAGACATGCTCGCCGTAGAGGTCTTGATGCAGGCAGTTGTAGTCGCCCTCGTCGTAACGCAGCAGCAGAGGAGTCGGACGAACCTGCCCCGCCGCGTGACAACGCGCGATGAACGCCTCGTGCTCGTCCGGGAAACGCGCGCTGATGCCGAGCGTAGCGTTCCAGCGGTTCGCGACCACCGCGAGCGGCCGGTACAGCGCGGTGCGAAGCTCGGCGACGAGGTCCGGCAGCGGATAGGCGAAGTACTTGTACTCGCCGCGGCCGAAGTTGTGGCGCTGCATCACGATCCGGCTACGGAAACGGTCGTCGTCGCCATAGAGCGCCGTGAGCGTCGCACATTCCGCGGGCGAGACGAGCCGTTCCAGCACCGTGTAGCCGCGCAGGTCGAGCTCGCTCGCGGCGTGACCCCAGTCGATGGCTTCCAACATGTCCCTCCGCCGTGGAAAAAGCTTCGAGTCGAGTCTATGCTGCCTGGCGTTTCGCGCCACTCCGTTTGGTGCTTTCACCTCGCCCGCTCGGCGGGCTCGCGAACGATGACCGCATCCTCTGAAGAACCCATCGCCGGCCGCGTGCACATGAGCAACGGGCTCACGCTCGCGGCCGAGCACGACGCGGCAGGCCGGCACGACGAGGCCGTCGACGAGCTCGCGCGCGCGACGCAGCGCGGCGACCTCGATGCGACCGTCGCGCTTGGGCTACGGTTGCTCGTGGGCGACCGCGCGCCTTGTCTGCCGAAGGACGCGGTTTCCCTGCTGCTCGACGCGCTGAAGGCGGGTCACGCGGAAGCGGCGCTGCGGGTCGCACCGCTCGCCGCGCTCGGTCTCCATGTCCCGCAGAGCTGGGGCGACGCGCTCGGCATGCTCGTCTACGCGGCTGAGCGCGGCTCCGAGCAGGCGCAGGGGCAGCTGCTCGCGCTCGGCGCGTCGGGTGGCGAGCCCGCCGGTGCGTATAGCCCGAAGCCCGCCGGTACGGCGGATTGGCGGCGGCTCGCCGAGAGTGTCGACGTGCGCAGATGGGTTGCGGCGCCGGCCGGCGATACGTTGCACGATCGCCCGCTCGTGCGCGGCTTCGCGGAGCTCGCGACGGATCCCGTCTGCGACTGGCTCCAAAGCCGGGCCCGGGCAGGCTACGCCGGGCCTTGATCTACGATTCCGCGCAAGGGGGTACGGTCGCGGATCACATGCGCAAGCAACAGCATCGTCGGCTTCGATCTCGCGGATCTCGACGTCGTGCAGGTCGTGCTGCAGCACCGAATGGCCGTCACGTGCGGAGTGCCCGTGCAGAACGCCGAGGGGCCCACGATCCTGCACTACGCCGTCGGCGAGCAAATCACGAATCACGTCGACTTCTTGAATCCAGGGATCGCGGACTACGAGCGCCTCATCCACGAGCGCGGCGAGCGGATCATCACGTTCCTGCTTTATTTGAACGACGACTACGACGGCGGCGAGACGGATTTCCCGCGCATCGGCGTGCGCCACAGAGGCCGTCGTCGCGGCGGATTGTTCTTCACGAACGCTTTGCCGAACGGCAAACCCGACGTGCGAATGGTGCACGCCGGTCTGCCGCCGACGCGCGGCGAGAAATGGATCGTCTCGCAATTCTTCCGGAGCCGCGTGGCGCTCAATGCGCGCGCGGAGAACGTGGGCTGACCGAAACGTTCGGTTCGATTTTACGCACATAAAAATTCCGACGTTGCGAACTCGCAACGGTAGCACTGCGGATGCTATCAACAGCGGATACCTAGTTTGATCCCCAAGCGTGATGCAGACTCGCGGGTGACGAGCTCCCTGAACACCAGCGGGCGCGTTACAGGGGTGCAATCGAAAGTCTTTTCTGCAACAGAGCTTTCGTTGTTGCAGAAGTATCAGATCGCATTTTTCGCCAAAAGTATTTCCCGGGGGAAAACCATGCTGACAGCCAAGTTGGGGACGCCGAACCGACAACAACTCACCGTGCTCGCGTCGACGATCTCGACGCTGATGGCCTCGCAAGCGATGAAGGCGCAGGCGCAGGATCCGACCGAGGAAATCCTCGTCACGGGTTCGCGCATCGTGCGCCGCGACCTCGACGCCTCGAGCCCGATCGTGACGGTCGATGCGCAACGGCTCGAGAACTCGAGCACGATCAGCATCGAGAGCGTGCTGAACCAAATGCCGCAGTTCGTGCCCGAGGGCACGCAGTTCGATTCCGGCATACAGCCGTCCTCGGGCGCCGTGACGCTCGGTATCGCGAGCGTGAACCTGCGCGGCATCGGCGCCGAACCGCACCCTCGTGCTCGTCGACGGCCGCCGCGCGCAGCCGGCGAACGCTTCGCTCGTCGTCGACTTGAACACGATCCCGTCGGCCGCGATCGAGCGCGTCGAGACGATCACGGGCGGCGCTTCCGCCGTGTACGGCGCCGACGCTCTCGCGGGCGTCGTCAACTTCGTGCTGAAGAAAGACTTCGAAGGCGTCGACATGGACCTCCAGACCGGCATGACGCAGGAGGGTGACGGCGAGGAGACGCGCTTCTCGACCTTGCTCGGCGTCAACGGCGAGAGCGGCAACAGCAACGTGATGCTCGGTGTCGAGTGGTACCAGCGCGAAGCGGTGCTACCAGCAGGATCGCGAGTTCTTCGTCAACGGCTGGGCCGATCCGAGCAACGAGTCCGGCGGCTTCCTGAACGCGACCGGTTATTCGCCGGGCCTCGTCGCCGGCCGGTATCGCCACGCCGGCCGCCGCCGGCATCGAATCGGCCGACGCAGGCGGCCGTCGACGCGTTGTTCGCGCCGTACGGCTTCGCCCCGGGGACGGTCCGCAACAACAACGAGATCTACTTCCAGCCGGACGGTACGCCGTTCACGTTGACGGGCGTGCAACTACACCGGCCCGATGCAGAGCCTCGAGAACAACGGCGACGGTTTCGAGGGCGTCCGGCGCCAACCGAACGGCACTCTGGCGCAGAACCCGATGACCAATTACGCAGCCACGCCGGCCGAGCGCCGTTCGGTGTTCGGTCGTGCGCACGTCGATCTCAACGACAATCTGACGGCGTTCGCGCAGGCGACCTACAGCAACATCGCCGTGAAGACGCGCGGCGGCTACTCGCCCGCGATCACGGTATGGCAGGCGCCGATCCCGAACGACGGCCTGCGGCCGCTGCCGCCGGGTCTGCAAGCACTGCTCGACTCGCGCACGTTCGATCCGGACGGCGGCGGCCCTCTGCTGCCGGGTGATCCGACGGGCCCGTCCGCCGCCAGCACGCCGTGGAACCTGTTCCGCGGCATCGACTTCATGGGGGCCCGATCCGAGCCGACGAACGAGACCAACGCGTATCAGGTCATGGCGGGCGTCGAGGGCTCGTTCGCGAACCGCGACTGGACGTGGGAAGCCTACGTATCGACCGGCAGACACGAGCATCACGAGCTCTTACGACAACCTACCGTCGCTGCAGCGCTATCAGTTCCTCGTGGCGCAGCCGAACTGGGGCGTCACGGCGCCGGGTCAGACGTTCACCACGGGCCGCAACTACACGTTGTCCTGCGACACCGGCTTGCCGATGTTCTCGACGGTCGATCCGGACCCGGACTGCATCGAGGCCATCGAGGCGAAGGCTGCGGCCGACCTGGGACCTCACCCAGAACATCGTCGAGGCGAACCTGCAGGGCAAGATCGCCGACATGAAGTCCGGCGAGCTGCGGTTCGCCGCGGGCGTCAGCCACGCGCAAGAACACGTTCAGCTACGACCCGAGCGAGATCAACGACAACGTGTCGGTCGTCGAGCAGCCGATGAGCCTGTTCGTGTCGAACAACACGGCCGGCTCGACCGAGGTCTCGGAGATCTACGGCGAGTTGCTGGTTCCGGTCGACCCAGCGGCTGAACCTCGAGCTCGGCTACCGCTACTCGGATTACGACACGGCCGGCGGCGTCAGCACCTACAAGACGCTTGTTCGACTGGTCGGCGACGGACAGCGTGCGTTTCCGCGGCGGCTATCAGGTCGCCAACCGCGCGCCGAACACCGAGGAGCTGTTCGCCGGTTCGCGCTTGAACACGGTCACGGACTTCATCTACGGCGATCCGTGCCAGGTCTCGACGACGGCGTCGTGGGGTAATCGTCCGCCGAACCAATGGGGCGCCGCTGCCAATCCGAACTACTGGCCGTGCAGAGCCTGTGCCGCAGCTCATCAACCGGAGCGACGCGAACCCGGCGAACGACGGCACTGTCGGCCTTCGACACAACCTGGGTCAGCCGCCGACCTACCTCGGGACGGGCCCGAACGGCTTCGTGCGGCCCGGCCTGCCGTTCTTCCAGCTCGAGAACGAGGTGCCGCACGGCAACGTCGAACCTCGGCGTCGAAGAGGCGGAGACCTGGACGTTCGGTGTCGTGTTCACGGCGCCGGGCGGCCTCGAGAACCTGACGGCGTCGGTCGACTTCTACAGCATCGAGATCACCGACGCGATCGCGACGGTCGACTCGACGTTCGTGTACGGCAAGTGCTTGAACGCCGACGGCGTGAGCAACCCGACGTACTCGCTGAACGATCCGGGCGGTTACTGCGATTTCATCACGCGCGAAGTGAACACCGGCGAGCGGTCGCTGGTCGGACGCGCCGTATCTGAACTCGGGCACTCTCGACGACGAACGGCCTCGACCTCTCGGTGAACTGGACGAAGGACATCGGCGACGGCGGGGCTCGTTCTTCATCAACTGCCTTGCTCACTTACCTGGACGAGTTCGAGATCCAGGACGCCGCCGGCGAGCCGGCGCTGGACGTGCGCGACACGCTGAGCACGACCTACTACGGTGCCCAGTACAAGTACAAGCTCAACAGCACGTTCGGCTACAACTTCGGCGGCGGCAAAGCGAGCCTTGGTCTGAAGTGGCGCTACCTGCCGGAGATCAGGTCCGAGACCGCGACGCGCAATCCCGGCGACGACGCAGCTACGGCGCGGACTCGTATCAGGTGTTCAGCCTGTTCGCGCGCTACTCGATCAACGAGCGGCTCGAGTTCCGCGGCGGCATCGACAACCTGCTCGACGAGGAGCCGCGTGATCGTGGAGGCGCGCCGTCCCGGCTGTGGCGACACGCAACTCCGACGTCACGCGACGCCGACTACTACGACATCCTCGGTCGTCGCGCGTACATCGGTTTGAAGATGAGCTTCTAGTCAGAACGTGCTTTTTGTTATTCGGCGGCGGGCAGCGATGCCCGCCGTTTTTTTTTACGCTCAGCCGAAATCGATGTCGGCCTGGTCCTGCACGCGTTGGTCCCCCCACGGTGACGCGTCGGACCACCTCGTTTTTTGCTAGCCAATGCGGATGCTGCTCCGACCCGTATTGCTCGCGCGCAACGAGCTCGCACACACTGATTGCTACAAAGGCTTCCCAACCTGGGGACGGTTAAGCTGCCCCGCGCCGAGACCATGAACGAATTGCGAATTTTCCCTTTGTTCTCGACACCTATCTATGTCAACAACGTCGGAGACTTCGAGAAACCGGACATCAAGTCGCTGAACTTCACTGATAGGACTCCGTCTGGCGAATCGTTTCCGTTTCTGAGCTCGACCGATAGGAACGTCCTGGCGCGGCCGGAGTACAAGAGCGTTCACGACATCATCATCGGCGAGGTCGACACTTACGCGCGCCAAGTCTACGTCGTCAACAAGAGCATCGAGTTCTACATCACGAATTCGTGGATCAACATCTTTCGGCGCGGCGACCGGGCCGGTCCGCACATGCACCACAACTCTCTGCTTTCCGGCGTGCTCTACCTCAGGGCCGTCGGCGACGGCGGAGACATCGTCTTCCACCGCGACGTGCAGAGCTTGATTCCGTTCCCGCCGGCCCTCGATCTCGACATGGACTCGTTCAACATCTACAACTGCAAAAGCTGGGGACACAAACCGAAGACGAACGACATTTGTCTATTCCCGTCCGTCGTCTCACATTCTGTGGATCCGAATTACTCGAACGAGGAGCGCTGGTCGTTGGCTTTCAACGCGTTCGTCAGAGGCGACATCGGCTCGTCCCACAAGCTCAGCATTCGCTGACGCGCCGGCGTCGCGGCCGGAACGGAATTCAATGACGAACGGGGTGGAGCATGCGGCTCGGCACGATGCGGCCGGTCGTCACGACGCGCGGTCAACGTCCTCGCGGTTGCGGCGCGCGACGGCGACTTCGACGCGATGACCGAGCTCGGCAAGCGCTTGATCGTCGGCGACCAGGCGCCTTATTTGCCGCGGGTCTATTTGAACGGCGACTACGACGGCGGCGCGACGGATTTCCCGCTGCTCCACGTCCGGCACAAAGGCAGCCGCGGCGACGGGCTGTTCTTCGTCAACGTCCTACCGACCCAAGAGCCCGATGCGCGAGCCCTGCACGCGGGGCTGCCGCCGACGCGCGGCGAGAAGTGGGTGCTTTCGCCGTTCATTCGGACCCGCGTGGTATTCAATTCGCCGGCCGAGAACGTCGCCTAGACGACCTTTGAAGGAAGATCCGCAAACGCTCGACAGCGACTACAACTTCGCAGTCGCCATGCTTGGCCAGGCTAAGCTTTCGATGTCAGCGACTGGGCATTCCGGGGGGGCTCGGAAAGCGGCCCCTCGCTGCCGCTTCTTGAATGGCTTGGTCGCGAAAGTGCTGCTCGCGCTCGAGGTCGGAGATCATCCTTTTGCTGGCCTCCTGCGCCGCGAGCTCCTCCTTTTGCGTATAACAAATTCTCTCCGAGATACGCGATCCAGGGCGCTGCATGGTCCTGCAAACCGTCGCGTCGCCGCGCTCGGCAAGCAGCGTCGGTTGCGCGCCGGCGCCTGGCTCCGGGGACGAGGCGGCAGTGCCACCCGGTTTTGCCAGCAGCGTCGCGGCCGTCGAGGATAGCGAGCTTGCAGTTTCGGCGGTGCTAGCTGCGCTGCCCACTGCGATCTCGCTCGCGCGGTCGGCCGCGAGAATGGCATCGGGATCGAAATGGTAGACGCGGCACATCTCCGACCCGGATCGAATTCGATCCTTGGCGATCGGCATGAACGTCGATGCGCGGATCGCTTTGATTGCGGGTCGCTCGAAGCTCTCGTGCGTGCTGCTGCTGACGCTCGGTCGTAGCACGCGGCCGCGGGAGTCGACGTCAAAGCAGACAGTCGCCTCACCTACCGCGCGGTCCCTTTGCGCGTCGGCCGGATACGCGGGCAACACGGTGATCGCCGCCGGTCGCTCGGGCTGCGGAGCGGAGCTCGGGATATCGCGATATGCGGAGTCGTCGGCCCACGTGCTCCCCCCCGCAATCAGCGCAAGCGTGACGACGGGCCAGCGGCACAGTAACGCGCAATGTGTCATCTGCTAGTCCTCACGATCGTAGCCATCGTAAGAATGCCGCGGCCGGCGCGGCTAGCACTTGGGGGGGGCCGGGGCCCGCCCGGGTGTCTAGTGTACCGCTCCGCGAGCCGTGTGAAAGGTCCGTTGCAAGGCGCGAACGCCGCTAGCGGAGTGCTAAGCTGTCTTTCGCCGAGACCCCCGGCCTTTACGGCGGGCGAGGTCGAAAGTCAGCTTCTCAGGGAGGGCTATGGTGGGTATCACCCTACACCGTACGCCGTTGACGGTCGGCATTTTCGCGCTCGCGGCTACCCTCGCCCCCTCCGTCGGATTCTCCCAGGCTCTGTCGCGGTTCGTTGCGGAGGACGAACAGCGTCAGCTTGTCGATTCCATCAACGAGATACGGGCGCACGAGGGACCCCATTCTGCGCAGCTGCTGGATCCGTTCACTGCGTTGGCCGCGCTCTATCGCGAAAGCGGCGACCGCAAGCTCGCCGCTGCGGCCATCGAGCAAGCGTTGCAGATCGTACGCGCGAACTTTGGCCTTCGCTCTCTCGAGCAGGCACCGTTGTTGCAGGAGCAGCTTCTGAACGAAGAGGCCACCGGCAACGCGCAAATGGCATGGACCCTAGAGCAGGAGCTGCTGGACCTCGTAAAGCGACATCCCAGCGACTTGCGCACCGTACCGATATTGCGCGAGATCGGCGCGAAGCGCATGGGCGTCCTGCAGCGCTACCTCAGCGGTGAGTTTCCCCCGGAGATCACTCTCGGCTGCTACTTCGATCCGATTCCGTACGACGATATCGGAAGCTGCTATTCCGGGAGCAAGCGCGTCGTCGTGAGTTCGCTTCTCGACGACGCCTGGACTCATTACTTCGACGCGATAAACGTTCTACAGCGAAACGAGCTCTACGCAAGCGACGAGCTGCGCGACCTCGAGATGGAGCTCGTTCGCAGCAGCTATGCGTACGAAGTATTTGGCGTCGGTCGGGCGAGCCTTCGGCGTCTGTTCTCATACGAGGTCATGACGGGAGCCCCGCGCTCGAGCCAAATCGACGCACTCGTACAATTGGCGGACTGGGATCTGTTGTTCGTATCGAACAGAGGTGCGCCGCTCGAGCTCTACGCGGTGGCGTACGAATACCTCAAGCTCGAAAAAGCGGGACAAGAATCGATCGAGCGCCTGTTCTCGCCGGACGTGCCCGTCGTGCTACCAACGTTCCTGCCGAATCCGTTCGCGCGAGACGAAACGCGAGAACCTTCGGGATATATCGACATCGAGTTCGAGCTCACGAAATTCGGGCAGAGCCGCGCGATCGACATACTCGGTGCCTCGGACAACGCGACGAATGAAGCCAAGCAGCGCCTCGTCCACCTCGTCTCCCGGAGCCGCTTTCGGCCACGCGTGACCGATGGCGAGTTCACTCGAAGCGCACGACTGCTCGTGCGCTACTACTTCAATGATTGAAGACCACTGTGAAGACGCATCCCGCGCTCCGCGTGCTCGCGCGTCTCGATGGCACTACCAATTCCTGGCATCCGCGATCCCATTACTACCAGTTATCGAAGACCGTCGCCCCGCGTTTTGAGCCTCTCATAGCTACTTCTTTTTTCTTCTTCTTGACATTCCTTAACAAACCGCAGTACTAGGATACCTGGGGTGTTAAGTTCAATTTGGCCGTAGCTTCCGCGCTACAGACGTGCGTTTCGTCCTTCTGCGTTGACCGGTCTTCTGCCGCTCGCAGGAACGCGGTTCTATGGCTCCACAAGAATAATTGGATGCTTCAACAGGGGGGGTCAGATCGAATGAAATCTCAATACCAGCCGCGGCCCGATATGCCGCCTCAAACAGTGCTCGGGTCTACGATCTCTGCGATATTTGCGGGCTGTGCGCTGCAGTCGGCTCATGCGCAGGAGCAGTCGCAGCAGCAGCAAGCCGTCGAGGAAATCACCGTCACCGGCTCGCGCATCCTGCGTCGCGACCTCGAGTCCTCGAGTCCGCTGATCACGGTCGGTACCGAGCAGCTCGAGAACACAAGCAACGTCGGCGTCGAAGCCACGCTCAATGCGATGCCGCAGTTCGTGGCAGGCGACACGCAGTTCGATACGAGCACCACCGAGCCGTCGGCGTTCGTGACGCCCGGCATCGCGAGCCTCAATCTTCGCGGCTTGGGCGTGAACCGCAATCTCGTGCTCATCAACGGCCGCCGCGCGCAGCCCGCCAACGCGCTGCTGATCGTCGACATCAACACGATTCCATCGGCCGCCGTCGAGCGCGTCGAAACGATCACGGGCGGCGCCTCGGCGGTGTACGGAGCGGACGCGCTCGCCGGCGTCGTGAACTTCGTGCTCAAGGACGACTTCGAGGGCGTGTCGATCGACGTCCAATCGGGTGAGAGCCTCGAAGGCGACGGCGCCGAGAGCAAGTTCAGCGCGTTGATCGGCATGAACGCTGCCGAGGGTCGCGGCAACGTGATGTTCGGCGTCGACTGGACGAGGCGCGAGGCCGTTCTGCAAAAGAATCGTGACTGGAAAGCTGCCGGCTGGTTCGACACCGGCTCGATTTCGGGCGGCTTTTTGCAGGCGGCCGGCTACCGCGCCGGCGCGGCCGCCGATGCGCGCTTCCCGACGGTGCAGTCGAACCCGCCGAGCCAGGCGGCCATGGACGCCGTATGGTCGAAATACCTCCCCAACTTCGATCCGACCGCCGCGCCGTGCACGGGCGCTGTCGCGGCGTCGACCTGCAGGAGGGTGTCGAACACGGCCGAGGTCTTCTGGAACCCCGACGGCACACCGTTCCTACAGAACGGCCTGAACTACCGCGGGCCGGTGATGAAAACCGAGCTCGACGGCCAGGGCTACACGGGCGTCAAGGGCCGACCCGACGGGTTCCTCGAGCAAGTGGGGATGGAGCAGCTGCTGTCGATTCCGCTCGACCGCCAGTCGGCCTTCGGCCGCGCGGTCTACGACATCAACGACAATCTGCGGGCGTTTGTGCAAGCCAACTACAGCTCGATCGACACGAATCAAGTTTCGGGCTTCATACCGGCGATCACGGTATGGCAAGCCGTGATTCCGAACGACGGGCGCGCGATACCGGCCGATCTACAGGCTTTGCTCAACTCGCGCACCGTGAGAACTAACGCGAGTGGCGCCCCGATCGCGAACACGGGCGCCACCGCTCCGTGGGTCTTGTACCGTGGCTTGGATTACCTCGGCAACGAGCGCAGCACGAACGAGACGCAGATGTACCAGACGATGTTTGGCGTCGAGGGTCGCTTGCCGGGTAACGACTGGACCTACGAGGGGTACATCTCGACGGGTCACACGACGAACCTGTATTTGGGCTTCAACGGCTCGCAGCAGCGCTATCAGTCGCTCGTGTCGGCGCCGAACTGGGGCCAAGCCGGCTTATGTGTTCGGCGCGGGTTATTCGCAAACGTGTACGACCGGGTTGCCGACGTTCGGCGGAGCTTGGCCCTCGGACAACTGCATCGAGTCCATCCAGTCCAAGATGAAGGCCCTGACGGAAGTCGACCAAGACATCGCCGAGTTCAACTTGCAAGGCAAGATCGTCGACATGCGGTCCGGAGAGCTGCGCTTCGCCGTGGGCGCGACAGCCCGCAGGAACAGCTTCTTGTTCGAGCCGTCGGAGATCAACGACAACGTCTCGGTCATCGAGCAGCCGCAGGGTATTTTCGTCGCGAACAACGCGACGGGCGAAACCGAGGTCAAAGAGATCTACGGCGAGCTGCTCGTGCCGTTGGCGGATCGGCTCGATCTGGAGTTCGGCTACCGCTACTCGGACTACGACACGTCCGGCGGCGCGGATACTTGGAAGGCGCTGTTCAACTTCCGCGCGACCGAAGGTGTCAGCCTTCGCGGCGGCTTCCAGTTCGCCACCCGCGCGCCGAACGTGGCCGAGCTCTATGCGAACCCGGCAATTACGACCGTGACCTTCGCGCCCAGCGATCCTTGCTCGTATACGACGCTCGCGCCGTGGGGCAACACCGCTGCGAACCCCAATCGGCTGCAGGCGCAGACGCTGTGCGCCGCCATCATCGGCAACACGACGTCGGACTTCGGTGCTCCGGGCAGCACCCAGGCGAACAACTTTGCCCGTCCAGGTAGCCCGTTCTTCCCGCTCGAGAACGAGAACGTCAAGGGCAACGCGAACCTTGTGCCGGAGGAAGCCGAGACTTGGACGATCGGCGTCGTGTTGAATGGACCCGGCAACCTCGACAACCTCGTGGCGTCGTTCGACATCTACAACGTCGAGATCGCCGAAGCGATTGCGCCGCTCGATTCGGTCTTCACCTATTCGCAGTGCTTCAACGCGAACGGCACGAGCAACCCGACGTACTCGTTGGACGATCCGGGCGGCTACTGCAAGCTCATCGCGCGTAACCCGATCAACGGCGGGCGCTCGACCGTCGAGGCGCCGTACTTCAACACGGGCGTTCTCAACACGACGGGTCTCGACGCGTCGGTGAACTGGTCTGCGGACTTCGGTCCCGGATCGTTCAACATCAACACGGTGGCAACGTACCTCGACCGCTTCGAGATGCAGGACAACCCGGAAGAACCCATCTTCGATGCGGCGGGAACTTTGGCCGGGACCACGCCGACCGACGTCGGGCAATTCGACTACCGGCTCGTGACGACGTTCAGTTACTCGTTCGCGAACTCGCAGGTCGGCTTGAATTGGCGGTATTACCCCTCGATCAAAGACGACGACGCTGCCCGCGATCCGAACACGCGCATCCTGCCCGTCGCCGCGTACAGCATATTCAACTTGTTCGGGCGGTATCAGATCAACGACCGCATCGAGTTTCGCGGCGGCATCGACAACCTGCTCGATGAGGAGCCGCCGGTCGTCGGTGCGGACCCCGGCTCCGTGGCGTTGGGGTTGACGCCGGACAACAACCTCGGCGACACGAATGCGAGCTTCTACGACGTGCTCGGCCGGCGTTTCTATCTCGGCATACAGATGAACTTCTGACCGTTTAGGCCAACCGGCCAATTCGAAGGCGAGTCGTAAGCGACTCGCCTTCTTTTTTGGCGAAGCGTTCGGATCAAGATGGGCCCGAGCGGTCGGCCGTCGTCACGACATCGAACGCCATGGTGAGGCGGGGCTCCGTGCCGCGAATGGCCGTCGTACCGTGCCACATATAAGACGGGAACAGGACGAGCCGTCCCGGCCGCGGCTGCACCGCAAAATCGGCCTCGACGCCCGGCACGGGTAGCGCCGGCTCTCCGAACTTGATCCACCCCGAGCGCTCGCGTGCATCGGCGGTCTCGGTCGGCACCGCGACATAGTAGGCCGAGCTCAGCCAGCCTTCGGGATGCAGGTGGTTCACGTGAAAGCCGTGCTGCGCGAGCTGCACGGACCAACAGCCGACGTAACGCGATTCGCCTGAATTGCGCGCCGACAGCGGGTGACTCGCGTCTTCACCGAGCTTCATGCGGTAGTCCGCGATCGGCTCTAGAAAGGCATGCAGCACGGCCTGGATCGCGGGATCGCTATCTCGCTGCAAATCGCCCATCGTCTGCGTGCCGAACCGCATGCTTTGATCGAACGGATGCCGTGCGAGCGTGTGCCGAGCCGTGAGAAGTGTCTCCAGCGCTGCGTTGAGCTCCGCCATCGAACGCCATCCCGACGGCGGTTCGAGGTCGTAGACACGTACGAACCTTTCGTAGTCGTAGAGCGACGCATAGGCCGGATCGCCCGCCATGCGCGCGGCGGTCGCCTCGTCGGCGATCCACGACGCGTCGAGCGGAGCACGCGCACGTTCCGCCCGAATCACAGGCAGCGCATCGTCCGCGCGGCCCAAGGACAGGAGCACCGCCACCCAGTTGCGCAGGATGTTCGCGTCGGCCGCACCGACACTCGCGGCCGCGCGCGCCTCGACTTCCGCTTCCTGCAATCGGCCAGCCGCGTGTAGCACGGTGGCGAGCGACGAGCGAAGCTCCGGGGCCGGCCCCGCTCGCGCGATCAGATCGCGCAGCAGAAGCTCCGCGCCCGACAAGTCTCCCGTTTGGCGCAGCACGTTCGCGAATTGCAACTGGAGCAGACCGTTATCGCGGTCGCGCAGGGTCGCGGCGACGAGGTCGCGCGCGAAGTAGGGATCGCCGCGCATGTATCGCAGCTTGGCAAGGCCGAACTGCGAGGCGTGATCCGACGGCTCGAGCGCCACGGCGCGCGCATACTCGCGCTCGGCCCCTTCGAAGTCACCGAGCTCCAGGAGGGCAGCCGCACGGCTCAACGCTTGCGCGAACCCGCTTGCCTCCCCACCGGCACGTCCATAAGGCTCCTGACCTCGCATTTTCGGTTGGCCTCACATCTCGAGCGAACCCCACTAGGCGCAGTTTCCCGATCGCTCGCTGATCATCGGTGCGCCGGCGCGCCGCGCGCGCGAAGTCACCGACGCCGGAGCTCCTAATGCTGCGCAAGACGGCCGAGCACTACGTCGACCTCGCGCAACGCTACCGCCGCGAGCTCCAGCTCGACTCACGCTGATCTGCGCTCGACTGCACTGCTGGCCTCATTGGGATACTGGGGGCATCGCGCCGCCGTGTGATATCTGATACTCCAATATCGCTTGGTCGCGCGACTGTGTCTCTCGGTCCAAGTCGTGGAGGAAGCGTTCCTTGGCCTCTGTGGCTTCGACTTGCTGCTCCGGCGTATAGCAGTAGGTGTAGTCGATACGCGTCCCCGGGCGCCTCCGAGTCGCGCAAATGGGCTCTGCCGGCCGCAGAGGGGCGGCCGCGGTGATCAGTGTGTCACCGGCAGCCGGCGTCTCAGCGGCGGCGGCTGAGAGCGCGAGAATCGCTTGCTCCGGCGGCGACGGCTGCTCGGGCACCGAGCCGAGAGGAATGCTTGCAACGCTGCCGGCGAGAGGGCCCTCGGGCTCGGTCGATTCCCGGGGCACATAGAGCGGAGCGAGTTGATCCAGCGTGAAGCGATACGTTCGGCACGTCGGTGTCCGGGATTCAATTTGACCGGTTGCGAGCGGCTCGAACGTCGAGGCTCGGATCGCCTTCAACGTCGGCTTCTCGAAAACTTCGTCCGTGCTGCTGCTGATTCTGGCTCGATTGACACCGCCCTTGGCGTCGATCGTGAAGCATGCGGTCGCTTCGCCTTCGAGGCGATTCCGGCGCGCATCTTCGGGATATTCGGGGAACGTCGTCAGCGCCGGCGTCCGTTCGCGTTGCAAATCGGCAACTTGTGCCTGTGCAGGTCCTGCCTCGATAAAGAGGAAACAAGCAAAGACGATAGGTAACAGTAGCGACAACGCGTTACGGGTCACGACGTGTACTTCCCCGACCGCTTCGGTCATCGATCTCGACTTCCGTCGCGACCGGCTGGATGGCGTCCAAATACTGAGCGCGCGCTTCCTGCAGCGTGCGCGCACCTGGATTGATCGCTTCGGCACGCTTCAAGTCCTGGTCCGCCTTCTCGTATTGCTTAAGCTCGAGGTAAACCATCGCGCGGCTGTTGTAGCCGCGCCAGGCGTTTTCATTGCGCTCGAGGAGCATGTTGCAGAATTTGAGCGCTGAGTCGAATTGCCGCAGTCGGAGGTACCCTGTACACAGATTCGTCAACGCGGTTTCTTCCTCGCGCGGGCTCTGCGCTTGGCTCAATCCTTCCAACGTGAGCTTAATACCGTACTCGTTTTGGCCCAGCATCAACGCTTGGGCGCCATCGTGCAGTGCAGGGTTCTTGGGACCGACCGGCGTCGCGGGTTGCGGCCACGCCGTAAAAGGGATCAGAACGGCCAGGGTCAACGCGGTTACAAGTGCCAGTCGACTGTTCATCTGATTGCGCCGGTATCAAAGGCGGGAATTTGGTGGTCTGGAGCTCTGATTCGTTTTCTTTTCTTTGAAGACGATGTTGAACGAGATCGAGTCCCTGTTTCCTTCGGCAGGATTGAGCGGCACCTCGTGCTCAAGCCAGCCGTCCCAGAGAAGCAGCCTCCCGGGGGTAGGTTCGTAATCCACGTACTCGGCCGTAGCTTTGTTGTTTGCGGCGGCTTTCGGCAGCGGGCAGAAACGCATAACTGTAGTAACAGGGCTGTGAAATCGAATTGGAGAGGCCCCGAAAGGTGCGTCGACGTACATCGTTCCACACATGTGGGCGTCGCCATGCACATGGCGCAAGTGACTACCACCCTTGTCGATGCGACTAATCCACACTGCCGAAACGCACGCGCTATGCGTGTTTAGGTCGATACCTTGCGATTGCCCGAAAACATTCGCGGCGCTTTCAAACACGCTAAAAAAGTCCCGCGCAGCTGGATGCTGTACAAACCGAGCAAACGGATTGTCGTGGTAAGTCGTAAATCCGTTCGTATAGCTATACGGTTTGCAGTCGATAGAAGGGAAATCGGTTCTCGCAAACATGTCACGCGCAGCTGGCAGCAGCTGAGCGGCGTCAACAATTAGTGTTTGCGTTGGGAACCAATTTTCTACTCGCGCTTCCATAAGTGTCTCTGCGCTATCTAGAAAAGGCTAAGGCCATGTTAGCCCAACTTGAGCAGTTCGCCATCGGCATCACGGCCCGCCGCGCGAACACGTTGCGGTAGTCGTTTGGCCTGCTGATCATAAATCCGCCGCCCTACCAACGGAGTCGCATCAGTACGGAAATCGATTATAACCAGTGAGTTGCGCACCGCGGACACGTCGAAGGCGCTGTGCGCCACGGACAGCATGTCGTTGCGCGGGCCGAGCTCCGCGCCCGGCGCTCAGCGAAAGTCGACGTCGGCCTGGTCCTGAATTTTCTGGTAACCGATCCCGCCGGCGATTCGGCTGACCGCCGTGTTGTCCGGGTCCGCGAACAGGTAGCAGCCGCTCGATCCCCCGGCGAACAGCAGCGCGCTGAGCGCCGCAACGGTCGCCGTGCCGTAGCCGCGCCCGCGTAGCTCGTGCGGCGTGAACAGTACCCCGATCGCGCTCGCGCGCGACGTCTGGCGAATCGATGCGGCGAGGCAGCGCGGCTGCTCGTCGTCCCAGACATAGGCCTTGCGCGCCTTAACGAGCTGATCGAACAGGCTCACGTCGACGCCTTCGACCCCGGCCTCCTTCGTGAACGCTTCGCCCCACGACCGCACGAGCGCCGCATCGGCTTCGGTCGCGAGTCGCAACGCGCCGCGCGGCGGTTGCGTCGGCGGGACGAGCACGCGTAGCGAATACAGCCGGTGCCGCGAGCGGACGACGGCGGTAGTGCCGCGCGTTCGACACCACGCCTCGGCCAGCACGCTGACCGTCGGCTCGGGGCCGCTCACGCCCGACAGGGTCCGGTAAACCTGACCGACGTTGACGATCGTGGCTGCGATGGCCGTGTTGTTGAGCGCGGTGACTCCGAGCCGGTGCGGTGGCGTCCGGAACGCGCAGCCGAGGATCCGGCCGCCGTCCTCGATGGTGGCCCAGTAGACGGGTTTCTCGTAGCGCCACTCCTCGTAGCGGGCGTTGCGCGCGCTCGCGAGCGCCATCCCGTTTTCCATCTCGGACGCTTCGAGCCAACGCTCCGCGCGCGCGAGGAAAGCGCGCGCGTCGGGGTGGCGGACGACTTGGATGGTGGAGGTCACGCGACGGCGAGCAGCGCGACGGTCACGCGGGATCTGATCATGGTCGCCCCGGGGAGCGGTTCGTTGTTCGGCGCCGAAGAATAGAGGCGCGGCGTCGCGCCGTCCACGGGGCATTGCGAGCACCCTTGTGACGTGCGAACGCGAGCTATACTCCGCGCGTCGTCGGCAGCCAACGGAGACTCCTCATGCGCGCCCGCAGCGTCCTAGCCTTCGTAGCGCTCGCAATGCTCTCGGCCGCCGCAGCCGCCCAAACGGCGCAGCCCGGCGCGGCCGCGCCGGCGCCGCGCGCCACGCGCCCGCCGCTGTTCGTCAAAGAGCCGTGGAAGCAGATCCCGGGCGGCGGCGAGCACCCGGTCACGCCCGCGAGCATCACGGCGCCGAACGTCGCGCTGAAGCTGTACGGCGCGTCGAGCGCGGAGATCCAGCTCACCGGCGCCGACGGCGACGAGAACAACCCGACGCACGTCTGGACCGGCCTCTGCACGACGCCCTGCGGGCTCGCGCTGCGCGACAGCGGGCGCTACGTCGACCTCACCGGCCTCGCGCGGATTCGCTGGAACGTGAAGACGTCGGGCTTTCATCAAGTGAGGCCGATCATCAAGCTCGCGGACGGCACGTGGCTCGTCGGCGACCACACGGACGCGGCGCCACTCGACTGGCTCACTACGGAGTTCTCGATCGCGAGCGTGCGTTGGCTCAAGCTCGATCACGAGCGCCTCGTCACGACCGGCAACATCGTCGACAAGCCGGACCTCAGCAGAGTCGACGAGGTCGGGTTCGTCGACCTCCTTCCGTCGAGCGGCCACGGCCCCGGCGGCTGGTCGGACGTGGCGCAGATCGAGGTCTACGGCAACGCGGTGCCGCGCAAGTAGGGATCGGTTCGACGCGGCGCTCTCGCGCGGCCCGCGGCCGAGCGCGCTACACGATGTCCGGCGACAGCGTATTGTGGTGCGCCCACATCCCTTTGTGGGCCGCGCGCACGAACTTCAGCGGATCGGCCCACGCGCGCCCCGTGGCGTCCATGACGCCCGCCGCGAGCACGTCTTCGGCGCTGTCGCCTTTGCGGACGAGCTCGACGAAGCTCTCGAAGAGCTTGAGCATCATGTCGTACTCCTTCTGCACCGCCGCGCGGTCGACGACGGGGCCGTAGCTCGGCACGATCTTCGTCTTCGCGTCGCCGAGGCCGAGCAGAGTCTTCAGCGAATCCACGCGTCCGCCGAGCCAGCCGCCGCCGAACCAGTCGAGCTCGGGGTCGCGTTCCGGCGAGACTGCATCGCCGACCGCGAGCACGTTCGAGTCGCGGAAGAACACGTAGATGTCGCCGTCGGTGTGCGCCTCGAGCAAATAGCCGTATTCGACCCGCTCCATGCCGATCTTCGTCTCGCCGGTCGTGTAGATGCTCTCGGTCGGTTGCGCTTCCTTCGGTGCGGGCGGCTCGTAGCGGTCGTCGGCCGGCAGGTAATAGCCGGTCGCGAGATGCAGCCGTGTTTTCTCGTGCGCGACGATCGCCGCCCCGGCTCGTCCGAGCGCGGCGTTCGAGCCGACCTGGTCGAGATGCCAGTGCGTGTTGAACAGCGTGCGGACGCGCTTCCCGCCAGGCAGTCCGCGGAGTGTCGCGAGCAGCGCGTCGCTCGCCGCGGCCGCGCCGCTGTCGACGAGCACGCTGCCGTCGCCCGTGTCGAGCACGAGCACGTTGCCGCCGGCACCCGAGACGAGCGCGGCGCGGTTCGTGACCTGCGTGACTGCCGGGGCATCCGCGGCGAAGCCGCGCCGCGTGGCCGGCAACGACAATCCCGCGAGCGCGCCGAGCGCGCCTTTCAGCAAGGTTCGGCGGTCCGCCATGCGCGTGCGGGTCAGACGCCGGCGATTTCGCCGGTGCTGTCCGAGAAGCTCTTGAGCTCGAGCCCCACCTTGTTGAGCACCGTGAGGTGCAGATTGGTGAGCGTCGTGTGCTCGGGCAGGTCGATGTGTTGGCCTCCCGTCTTGAGCGCGCCGGCGCCGCCGCCGACGAGGAGGTTCGGCAGCGGATAGTTGTTGTGGCGGTCGCTGTTGCTCATGTTCGAGCCATACATAAATAAGGAGTGGTCGAGCAGCGTTCCGTCGCCGTCGGGAGTGGCTGCCATCTTGGCGAGGAAGTCCGCGAACCGCTCCATGTGGTAGCGCTGGATCTTCACGAGCTTGAGCAGCCGCTCTTTGTCGTTCGCATGATGCGACAACGGGTGGAACGCGTCCGACACGCCGATGTGGTTGTACGTTCGATTCGTGCCTTCGGCCACCATGATGTACGACGCGACGCGCGTGAGGTTCGCCTGGTATGCGAGAGCGACGAGGTCGAACATGAGCTTCACTTGCTCGTCGAACTTGTCGAGCTCGCCGATCGGCGCCTCGGGTAGCGTGACGCCTGAGAGATCGCGCTGCTCCGCCTTCTGCACGCGGCGCTCGATCTCGCGGACGGTGTCGAGGTATTCGCCGAGCACCACGCGATCGCTCGCGCTGAGATTGCTCTGGAGCGCCGTCGTTCGCTCGGAGATGAGATCCAGGATGCTGCGCGTCTGCTGGTTGATCGCGTCGCGCTCCTCCGGCGTGTCGCCCTCGCCGAACAGCTGCGTAAAGACTTTGCGCGGGTTGAATTCCATCGGCAGCGGCGACGTCGCGTTGCGGAACGAGAGCGTCGTGCTGTAGTAGCAGCCGCCGCCGGCCGGGCAGGCGGCGACTTGCGTCGTCGTCTCGGACGCGACCTCGAGCGAGGGCAGTGCGGTCTCTTGACCGATCTTGCTCGCGATGATCTGGTCGATCGTCGTCGCCATGCTCGCGCCCGTCGCGCTGCTGTCGGGCCGCACGCCGGAGAGCCACGTGGCTGGCACGATCGCGTGCACGGAGTTCTGGTTCGCCTTGTTCTCGAGGTTGCCGAACGACGTGACGTAGCGCTTGAACTTCTCGAGCGGCTCCAAGATCGGGCTCAAGCGGAAGTCCGCGCCCGCGCCGCTCGGTGTCCAGTGGTCCATCTCCTTGCCGTGCGACGTGTTCCACATGATCGCGCCATGCGGGATATAGAAGAAGCCGCAGCGCAGCTTCGGCGCGGCAGCCGTCTGCGCGAGCGCCGTGGCCGCCGGGATCATCGCGTCGAGCAGCGGCAAGGCGATGGCGACGCCCGCGCCTTTGAGCACGGTCCTACGGGACAGATGCCGTTTCGTCAGATACACGCCGCTGCTCCTGCTGGTCGGCAAGCCCTCGGGGGGCCGGCTCCCGCGAGAATACTACGCTGCGGCGGGGGCTGGTAGGTTCCGCGGCGCGGAATAAGATTACTTGATGCTGAGCTTGTGCAGCGATCCGAAGTCGCCTCTCGCGAAGACGTTGAACGCCAAGCACCATCGTTCGTCGTCTGACGCGCTCGGGTCGGCGGAGTGCATCACGATGGAAGGGAACAAGCAGATGTCGTTCGTCTTGGGCCTGTAGCTCCAACTCTTGCAGTTGTAGATGTTGAACGACTCCATATCGAGATCGAGCGCCGGCGGGAATGGAATCAGGCTCAGAACATCCCGATGAAAGACGAGATCGCCGGTGGTTTCCGTCACGTTCAAATACAACACGCCCGAGAGCAGCGAATTGATGTGGATGTGCGGCCCGGCAGAGTGGCCGCGCCCGTGCACGTTGATCCAGGAGTTGGTCACGTAGAACTCGATGTTGCGGCTAACGCCCAAAATCTCTCTCGCGTAGGCGTTGACCTCCTTCATCACGATTTCGTGTACGGTCTTGAAGTCCGGACGATCGAGGACGTTCTTGTCGACGGAGCTCAGGAAGTTGTAAGTGCCTCCGGTAGGAATCTCGGACGAATAGCTCAGCGACCTGAGATCCGGTCTCTCGAAATTCCCCACGTTGTTGACGTACAGAGGTGTCGAAAACAACGGATAAACCATTCGTCCATTCATTTCCGCATCCAGTCCGCGAGTTCTCCGAGGGCGACGCTCGATCCGCCAGGGGTAAGGGCTCGAGGCGCGACAGTTTAACCCGCCGGTCGAGCGAGCTGACGGACGCCGTCGCCCGAACCCCGCGGTTCGGTGAGGGTTTCCGCTCCCTAGGCTCGCACGCCGGGCGGGCGCATACTCACGGAGCGACGATCACGGAAACGGGGGGAACGTCATGCTGAATCGACTCGTGCTCGCAACACTGCTGCTTGCCGCTGCGCCGCTTGCCGCGCAGCAGACCGCACAAAATTCCGCGCCTTCCGGGGCGCAACCCGCGGCGCCGGCGCTCGACTTCGAGTTCTTCAAGGCGCGCGTGCAACCGATACTCACGACCAAGCGCGACGGCAACGCACGTTGTATCTCGTGTCACGGTTCCGGCACGCCGATGCGCCTACAGCCGCTGCCCGAAGGTGCCGCGACCTGGGGCGAGGCCGACGCGCGCACGAACTTCGCGCTCATGAGCGCCCGCATCGTGCCCGGCAAGCCGGACGACAGCCGCCTGCTCCGCCATCCGCTCGCCGAGGAAGCGGGCGGCGACCCGCATCACGACGGCGGCAAGCACTGGACTTCGAAGAACGACCCCGAGTGGCAGACCCTCGCGGCATGGGCGAACGGCGCGACGCTGCAGAGCGCCGCGAAGCCGCTCGCGCTGCACGCGCGCATCATCCAGACGAACAGCGCGGGCGACGACGTGCACATCATCGATCCCGCCACCAACAAGGTGGTCGGCAGGATCGTCGGCATCGAGGTCGGTCACGGTGCGGCGGCCGCGCCGGACGGCAGCCGGATCTACGTGAGCAACGAGGCGGATAGCACGCTCGATGCGGTCGACGCTCGCACGCTGCGCGTGATCGCGGCCATCCCGCTCACGGGACACCCGAACAACATCTCGATCAGCAAGGACGGCAAGCGCGTGTACGTCGCGATCCGCGAGCAGAACGGCGCGGTCGACGTGATCGACACGCTGACGCTCACGCGCGCGAAGAGCGTCCCGGTGCCCGGCGCCACGCACAACACTTACGTCACGCCGGACGGCCGCTATGTGATCGCCGCATCCGTGGCGGGTAAGAACTTCACGGTCATCGACCAGAAAACCGAAGAGCCCGTGTGGACGACGAACTTCGACCTCGGCGTGCGGCCGATGGCGTTCGAGCAGAACAAGGACGGCTCGACGAAGATCGCCTTCGCGCAGCTCACGGACTTCAACGGCTTCGCGGTCGTCGACTTCGCGACGCACAAGGAGGTCAAGCGCATCGAGCTGCCGAAGATCAAGGCCGGCAAGCAGCCCGTGCTCGAGGGCGGCAACACCTCGCACGGGATGGCCGTGACCGCGGACAACTCGCGGCTCGTCGTCTGCAGCCGGCTCAACAGCTCGGTCTATGTCTACTCGCTGCCGGACTTGAAGCTGCTCGGCGACGTGGACGTCGGCATCGCGCCGGATTGGGTGACGCTCACGCCGGACGGCAAGAGTGCGTATGTCGCGAACGCAGGTTCGAACAGCGTGTCCGTCGTCGACATCCTCGGGATGCGCGAAGTCACGCGCATAGCGGTGGGGCAGGTTCCGAAGCGCAACATCACGGCGATGTTGCCGTAGCGTCCGCGGCGTTTCTCTACGCCGACCGCCGAGGTCGGCGGCGTCCCGGCGAGAAAAGGCTCAGCGCGCGGCTGCCTGCGCGCTAGTGAGCGCCTTGTCGGGCTCCGGCGCTTGGCGGCGGAACACGTCGCTCGTGACGATGCCCGAGACGATCGCCCCGAGGCGATAGTCGTCGTTCTCGGCCGCGCGCACGATCGCGCGCACCTGCGGCATGTCGCTGTAATCGAGCTCGCGGCCAACCGCGTACATCATGAGCTTCTGCGTCAACGCCTGAACGAACTGATCCGGGCGAGCGAGCAACGCCTCGCGCAGCTCAACGGGCCCTGCCACCTTGGCGCCGCCGGGCAGCTCGGTGCTCGCGTCGATCGGCGCGTCGGCCAGGCTGTCGAACTCGCGCCATTGACCCGTTGCCGTGAAGTTCTCGAGCGCGAGGCCGTACGGGTCGATCACGCCGTGGCAGCCGTTGCAGGTCTGGTTCACGCGGTGCTGCTCTAGCCGCGCGCGGATCGTCTTCGGCTTCTGGCCCACCGGAGTCGTGAGATCGGTGACGACGTTCGGCGGCGGCGGCGTCGGCGGCGTGCCCATGAGCTTGTCGAGCACCCAAGCGCCGCGCAGCACCGGCGACGTGCGGTCGCCGTACGACGTTCGCAGCAGCACGGCGCCCTTGCCGAGCAAGCCGAAACGCACCGGATTATCGAGTGTCACGCGCCGGAACTGCGGGCCGCGCACCGACGCGATGCCGTAGTGGCGCGCGAGCCGCTCGTTCAAGAACGTGTGGTCGGAGGTCAGCAGCTCCCGCACATCTCTTTCGTCGAGCAGGATGCTCTTCAAGAACAGCGACATCTCCGTCGCGAAGTCCGCGCGGAGCTCGTCGCTGAATTCCGGGAACAGGCGCTCGTCCGGATCCACGGATTCGAGCTCGTCGACGTTGAGCCACTTGAGTGCGAAGTTGGTGACGAGCGCGCCTGCCCGCGGATCGGCGAGCATGCGTTCTGCCTGCGCCTGCAGCTGCTTCGTCTCGTGCAACTTGCCCGCGGCTGCGAGCTCGAGGAGCTCGTCGTCGGGACCCTGACTCCACAGGAAGAACGACAGGCGCGATGCGAGCTCGAGGTCGTCGAGCTCGAACGACTCCGCGCCCGCCGGGGCGTGCGGCGGGGCGATCGCGCGATACAGGAAATCGGGGCTCGCGAGCACGGCCGTCACCATCTGCTCGACGCCGGAATCGAACCCTGCGCCTTCGCGGCGTCCGGCGTCGTAGAACGGCATGAGACGGTCGACGTCGTCGTTCGTCACGGGCCTGCGATATGCGCGCCGTGCGAGATTCGCGGTAATCCGCTCGGCGCACGCACGTTCCTTGTCGGCCGTCTCCGGCTCGCAGACGAACAGCTTCGCGCGGCTCACCGTGCGCGATACGCCGGTCGGGTCGAACGGGCCTTTCACCTCGATGCCGCCGATCACTCGCGGTACGCGCATTTGCCCCGTGAAGCTGAAGCCGCCGTACGGCGTGAAGCCTGCGATCGGTTCGTCCGTCGATGCGCGCGCACGCTCGATGAACGTGACGATCACCTCGTGCACGCCGGCCGTCACGTGCACCGGAATGCTCGCGAACCGCTGCATGATCTCGGCGCGCGCGGGTGCGCCGCCGTGGTCGACGAGCGCGAGGTCTTCTCTGCCGCCGAGCTTCGCGCGGAACACCTCGTTGCGGTCGAGCAGCATCACGAGCGTTTGCTCGGTTTCGAGCGCGCGCGGATAGAGCCCGACGTCGAGATCCGTGATCGTGAAGCGGTACTCGCCGTCCGAGGGGAACGGGTGCCTGAACGACGTGCCGCCGCGCGTGCCGAGCGGCATGCCGTCGACGTAGTTGTCCTGATCGCCCGCCGGCGGCGGAAAGTACGCGCTCTGCAGCTTCGGTGTCGCCTCTCCGACGGCGAGCCGCGCCACCTTGCGCGCGACGCCAATGTACTGCTCGAGGAACGCGGGCGACACGCTGAGTGCGGCCGCGATGTTGTCGAAGCCGTCGACCTCGATCTCGTTCGGCAAGTATTGCTTCGCATCGATCTCGACGCCGAGCAGCGCCTTGACGCTTGCCGCGTACTCGGTTCGGTTCAGCCGTTGCACGGGCACGTGGCCCGCGGCGTGCGCCGGTGCGCCGCGGTCGATCGCGTGCTCGGTCGCGGCGACGAACGCCTCGATCTCACGCTGCTCGGGCCGCGGGTTGCCGGGCGGCGGCATCAGGCCGCCGCGCAGCTTGCGTACCGCCGCCTCGAAGACCCGCGGTTTGCCGGGAATCGCGGAGGCGGGAACGCCTTCGAACACCACGTCGCCGGCTGCTTCGGCGGCGCTATGACAATCGGTACAGTAGCCCTTGAGCGCGCTCCACTGCTCGTCCGTGAGCTGCGGCTCGCGGCGCAGAAGCGTCGTGTGGTGCGTCACGAAGATCGCAGCACCGGCCGCTACCAGAATCGCCGCGGCCGAGGCACCGACAATGAAGGGCCGGCGTTGCATAGCGCGCATTTATAGCAGAATAGCCCTGGGGGCGGACGCGCCCGAATCTCAGGAACTCGCAAGGACCGCGGACCACTCACACGCCATGCATAAACGCTCGATTCGCCTTCGCTCCACGAGCACTCCGTTCACAGCGGAGGGTGTCTGATGGGATGGCAGCGGCGCGTCCGGCGCATCGCGCGGCTCGGAAGCCGCTTCCCATGGCTGCTGCCGTTGACGAGCTTCCTCGCGGGCTGGATCGGCTTCGTCATGGTGCAGCGCGGCGCCAGCGCCGCGCGCTTGATCGCGCTGCTAGCGCTGCTCGGCTGGCCGTGGCTCTTGATCGAGCCCGTAATACGGCGCGCGCTCGAGAAGCGCAAGCCGCGCCTCGGCAACTTCGTCGTGAATTTCGTGAGTCAGTCCCTGCAGCAGGAGCTCCTGTTCTTCAGCTTGCCGCTCTTGATCGGCGCGACGCAGCTCGATGCCGGGCAGCTCACATTCACGGGGCTCGCGGCGGGCGCCGCGTTGGTAAGCACGATCGACCCGGTGTACGAGCGCTACGTCGCGACGCGCGCCCCGCGCCGCCTCCTGTTCCACGCGTATTGCAGCTGGCTCGCGGCGCTCGTGGTGCTGCCGATGGTTCTCCGGGTGCCGCTCGAGCTTGCGTTGCCGGTGTCGCTCGCCGGAGTGGCGGTATGGCTCGTGCTCACTCTGCCGTTGTCCTTGTATTCGTTGAAGAGCCGCACGCTCAAGCTCGCCTGGGTGCTAGGCGTGCTCGCCGTCCCGCCGCTGCTCTGGGCCGTTCGCGCGCAGGTCCCTGCCGCCGGGCTCGCGGTGACCGAGGCGCGCATCACGCAGTCGATCGAGGAGCTGACGCCCGGCGTGCCCGTGCGCACGCTCGCGCGGGGCGATCTCGAGCGCGGCGTGATCGCGTTCGCCGCGATCCGTGCGCCGACGGGGCTCGCGCAGACCGTGATCTTTCAATGGCGGCACAACCGCGAGTCGGAGGATATCGTCGAGGAGATTCACGGCGGCAATGCGGCCGGCTTTCGCACTTACTCGCGCAAGCACGTGTTTCCGCAGGATGCCGGCGGCGCCTGGACCGTGGACGTGCTGACGCCTCAGGGGCAGCTGCTCAAGCGGCTCCGGTTCTTCGTCGTGGACGAGCCGCAATCGCACGCTAACGCTGGCAGCGGTGGAGCGTGAGCTTGCCGCTGCTCCGGGCGCGGAATACCATCGATTCCCCGCGGTTCGCAGCCCTTAGGCTGCGGCGCACCTGAGAACAACACCAATGAACGCCAACGGTACCGCCGACAAGCTCATCGACGATTTGCACGCCGTAATCCGCGACGCGGAAACCCTGCTCAGGGCGACCGCCGCGCAGACCGGCGAGAAGATCGAGGAGGCGCGAACCCGCGCCGAGGAAAGCGTGCGGCAAGCGAAGGAGCGGCTCGCGGGCATCGAGGACGAGGCGATGGAGCGCGCTCGCGCGCTCGCGGGGGAGGCGGACGTCTACGTGCGCGCGAATCCGTGGCAGGCCATCGGCATCGTGGCCGGCGTCGCGCTCGTGCTCGGCCTGTTGCTCGGTCGCCGTTGACGCAGGCGAGCCGGCGCTTGGTCGACGACGCCGATACGCCCGAAGGACCGGGCACGACAGAAAGCGGTCCCGTCAGCGGGCTTTTCAAGTCGCTCGCCAACCTGCTCGCGACCGTCGTCTCGATTGCGCAGACACGCATCGAGCTGCTCACGACGGAGGTGCAAGAGGAAATCCACCGGGGCGTAGAGATCTTGATCTGGACCCTCGTTGCGCTGCTCGCGGCGGCGATGGGCCTGTTCCTCACGACGCTCGTGATCATCTTCATGTTCTGGGACACGCACCGCGTGCTCGCGTCGGTGCTCGTCGCGAGCTCGTTTTTCGCGATCGCGCTCGCGGGGCTCGTGGTGCTGCGCACGAAAGTGCGGAATCGCCCGCGTTTGCTCGAAGGCACGTTCGCGGAGCTCGCGAAGGATCGCGAGCAGCTCAAGAGGCGACGCTCGTGACGCCGGCGCTCGCCGCGGGAGCGACTGGATGAGCGATCGAGGACGCGAGCTCGCGGAACGAAACGCGACGCTGCGGTTGCGCTGCGCCTTTCAACGGCGTGTCGTGGCGGGCGAGGTGCGAGCAGTCGAAACGCGGCTGCAATCGGTGGATCGGATCGTGACGTTGGCGCGCAGCACGGTGCTGCACCCCGTCGCGATCGCGGCAGGCGTAATCGCACTCGTGCTGATCGGGCGTGCGCGCGGGGCCGGCACTCTGCGGCTCATCAGCCGCGGCTTGCTGCTGCTCGCCGCGGCGCGCCGCGTGATGTTGCTCGCGAAGAAATTCTAGGACGAAAAAGGGGAATGATCATGCGACTTCTCGGCTTCACTACGGCGGTAGCCCTCGGTTTGGCAGGTCAGCTCGCGAACGCACAGTCGACGCCGCTGCACGTGCTCGCGTCGAACGGCATGAAAGCGGTGATCGACGAGCTGAAGCCGCAGCTCGAAAGGGACCTCAAGCGTCCGCTCGCGTTCGAGTTCAACACGACTGCCGCGCTGCGCCAGCGGATCGAGGCGGGCGAGGCGTTCGACGTCGCGGTGCTCACCACGGAAGTGATCGACGCGCTCGCGAAATCGGGAAAGATCGCGCCGGACTCCGTCGGGGCGCTCGGCCGCTCCGGCGTCGGCGTCGGTGTGCGCGCAGGCGCGGCGAAGCCGGACGTCGCGACGCCCGACGCGATGAAGCGGGCCCTGCTCGCGACCAAGTCGGTCACGTGGGTCGGCGTCGGGGCCTCGAAGCCGCACATCGAGCGGATGCTCGACACGCTCGGCATCGCGGCGGAAATGAAGCCGAAAATCGTGATCGCGCAGAGCGTCGATCAGTCGGTCGAGACCGTCGCGAACGGCAAGGTGGAGATGGTGCTCACGCTGATCAGCGAGATCTTGCCGGCGCACGGCGTGCAGTTCGTCGCGCCGTTCCCGAAAGAGCTCCAGGGCTACGTGTCGTTTGCCGGCGGCGCCAGCGCGAGCTCGGCCGCGCACGCGGACACCAGGAAGCTCGTCGCGGCGCTGCGTGCTCCGGGCGCGGCGCACACGTACGAGGCGAAAGGTATGGAGCTCGTGCGCTGACCGCGGTTCGCGGGTAGAAGGTTGGGCGCACCATCACGCGTCTCGGTGCTTCTCGAATCTGAAGACGAGCCCGTCGTCGGGATCGATGACCTCGGCGACGTACGCGAAACCGCAGTTCGCGAGGACTTTCTGCGAGGCGTGCGACTCCGGAAGGGTATGCGCGATGACGACCCGCACTTCCGCCGACGCGAACGCGTGCTCGACGAGCGCCGCCGCCGCTTCCGTCGCGTACCCTTTGCCGCGCTGCTCGGAATCGATGCCGTACGCGATTTCGACCGCACCATCCGCCGTTGGCGGACCCTTGTAGCCGCACGAGCCGACGACGGCGCCGCTAGCGCGGTGCACCACTGAATAGCCGAGCACCCACGCGTCGCCCGAGGTCGCGGCGGCGAGTAGCGCCATCCAATCGGCCGATAGCTGTGCCTTCGTTGCAGGATCCATCGCGGCGATCGCCGCCCGAACTTCCTCCGTGCTCTTTGGCACGAGCTCGAGGTTCTTGGCTTGGAGGCGCGTTGTGCACATCGCTATCGTCGAGCGACGCCCGCTCGGCCGAGCTCACCCGGCATGGCCGCAATCCTTAAGTTTTCTAACGGCCGGCGTGCGCGTTGCCCCCGCCGGTCTTAGCCCGGGCCGCAGGAGATGCCGCGGCCGTTCGAATTTGTGACGTAAGTGTACCTCGGCCTTTCCGCAACTTACCTTCGCTCCGGCGGCTCGTCGAGTCGCCTAATGCGCCGTGAATCCCGTCTCCTACGCATGGTTACCGTACTCCGTCTTCTGTGGCTTTCTGCGCACTCTGTTATGGCGCATTACTTACTTTGCAGTTATTCTGATTCGAAATTCGGCGAGGGGCCGCGGGCACGTCCCGAGGGCTTCATCGCCGAGCTCAGTCAAGACTGTTCGCGTCGTAGGGGGTACGAGGATGCGCACGCAGAAGAAGCTGGGTATACGCGGTCACGCCGCGTTCGGTTCGTCGCTGCTGCTCGCCGTGCTGTGCGCGGCGCCCGCGTCCGCGGCCGATAGCCCGATCGCAAAAGCCGCACGCGCCGACGATCTCGGCACGGTCAAGGCGCTCATCGGCTCACGCGCCGACGTAAATATGCCCGCGACGGACGGCTCCACGGCGCTGCTCTGGGCCGCGTACAACTCCGACCTCGAGATGGTCAAGGCGCTCACCGCAGCGCACGCGAACGCGAACGTCGCGAACAAATACGGCGTCACGCCGCTGATCCAGGCGAGCCGCACCGGTGACGCTGCGATCGTCGACGCGCTCCTCGACGGCGGCGCCGACGTTGCGCTCGCCCATCCGGAAGGCGAGACGCCGCTCATGGCGGCGTCGCAGGCCGGCAACGTGGAGGCGGTGCGGCTCCTGCTCGCGCACGGCGCGCAGCCGAACGCCCAGGAGTCCTTTCAACAGCAGACCGCTCTGATGTGGGCGGCCGCCGAAGGCCACACGGCCGTGGTCGATGCGCTCTTGAATGCGGGCGCGGATCCGAACCTTCAGGCGCACATCAACCTGCTCAAGGATCGCAAGAACGCCGACTATCCGTCCGGCGGCTTCACGGCTCTGATGTGGGCGGCCCGCAACGGCCACGAAGACGTCGTCCGTCGGCTCGCCGCGGCCGGCGCCGACTTCAGCACGCGCAACGGCGATGGCGCGACGGCGATGATGATCACGGTCGTGAACGACCGGTTCGATCTTGCCGCGACGCTGCTCGAGCTCGGCGCTGACGCGAACGACGGCTCGCTCTACCACGCCGTGGAGATGCGCGACGCGACGACGGACTGGTACGCGCACGACGGCTCGAAGCTGCGCAACAATTTCGCCAACCAGCGCACCGCGCTCGATCTGATCGCGCTCTTCCTCGACAAAGGAGCGGATCCGAACAAGCCGTTCGTCGGCCAGATGCACGCCGCGGCGATGTGCTGCGATCCGTTCGCGAACGCGTCGCCGTTCTATCGCGCGGCCATCGCCGCCGACGTCGAAGCGCTGAAGCTTCTGATCGCGCACGGCGCGAACCTCGAGTGGACGCCGACGAACGCCGAAGGCGGCGGGCCGGGCGCGAATGCGAACGTCGGCAAGACGCCGCTGATGGCCGCGATCAACGGCGGTAAGGGCGTACCGTTGTCCGCCGGTCCCGGCTACTCGCGCGTCGGGCCGCCGCCGTTCCGCGAGCCGTCGAATCGCACGCCGGCCGACGCCGCGCGCTTGCTGATCGCGTCCGGCGCGAACGTCAACGCCGTCGGGAGCGACGGTGCCACGGCGCTGCACAAGGCCGTCGACTTGCGCAATCTGGACACTCTGCGCGCGCTCACCGAAGGCGGCGCGGATCTCAAGGCCAAGAACGGCGACGGGCTCACCGCGCTACAGCTCGCCGAGAAGCTCGAGCCGTACGACCCGGCCGCGAATCCGTTCGGCCCGCAGAAGGGCAAGGACGCCGCCGCGCCCGAAGAGGTCGTCGCGTTGCTGCGCGACGCGGCGAAGAAGCCGGCCGTCGAGGCCCACGCGGCCGCGGACACGCACGAGGCGCGATGACGCGATCGACCTATATTGCGGGCGGGTGCGCGGCCGCCGCGATCGCGGTGGGTGTCGGCGCGTACGTCTGGTTGAAGCCTGCGCCGGAAGCCGTGCTCGAAGAGCGCTGGGCGATGCTCGACAAGTATTGCGTCGACTGCCACAACGATGCCGAGCTCACCGGCGATCTGTCGTTCGAGCACAGACGGCCTGACAGCGTCATTCAGGACGCGCGCGTCTGGGAAGCCGCGATCAAGAAGCTGCGTCTCGGCATGATGCCGCCGCGCGACGAGCCGCAACCCGATCCCGCATTGCGCGAGGAGTTCGTCGCGGCCTTGGAGAGCACGCTCGATGCGGCCGCCGCCGCCGAGCCGTACGCCGGCGCGCAAACCGTGCATCGACTCAATCGCGCCGAGTACGCGAATGCGATCCGGGACTTGCTCGGCGTCGAGGTGGACGTGACGGAGCTCTTGCCGAGCGACGGTGGAGACTTCGGGTTCGACAATATCGCCGCGGTGCTCACGACTTCGCCGCTGCTGCTCGAGCGCTACCTCACTGCGGCGCTGCGCGTCGCGGACGTCGCGATCGGCAATCCCGACACCGTCCCGACCGCCGCCACCTACAAGATCCCGGTCGACGTCACGCAGGACCAGCACATGGAAGGCCTGCCGATCGGCACGCGCGGCGGCACCGTCGTCACGCACAACTTCCCGGCGGACGCGGACTACGTGCTGTCCGGCCGGTTGTTGCGCACCGTCGCGGAGGGTTACGTCGGCGTCGAAGGGCAGGACACGCCGCACCAGTTCGTGATTACAGTCGACGGCGAGCAGGTCTACGCCGCCGCGGTCGGCGGCCCGGACGACCACAAGGAAAGCGCGGCCGACATCCTCGCATCGCGCGTCGTGATCGACGAACGGATGACGTCGCCGCGCATTCCGATCACCGCCGGCCCGCACGAGATCGGCTTCACCTGGGTCGAGCGCCCGGCTCTCGAGCAGAACGCCTGGCAGCCGTCGCTGCGCGACTCGCAGGAAGCGCATAACCCGGCCGGAATCCCGCGGCTCGAGACCGCGAACATCGCGGGCCCGTTCGACGTGAGCGGCGTCAGCGACACGGCGATCCGTGAGCGCGTGCTCGTCTGCAAGCCCGCGACGGCCGCCGAGGAGCCCGCGTGCGCGAAGGAGATCTTCACGACGCTCGCGAAGCGCGCATTCCGGCGGCCCGTGGACGAAGACGATATCGCGGCGCCGGTCTCCTTTTATGACGGCGCCCGCGCCGAGGGTGGCGACTTCGACGCCGGCATCCGCGCGGGGCTCTCGCGCATGCTCGTGAGCCCGTCGTTCCTGTTCCGTGCGGAAGGCGACGCCGCGGATCTGCCGGCCGGCTCCGCGCACCGGATCGGCGACGTCGAGCTCGCATCGCGTCTCTCGTTCTTCCTCTGGTCGAGCATCCCGGACGACGAGCTGCTCGACCTCGCGATCGACGACCGGCTCAGCAAGCCGCGCGTGCTCGAGGCGCAGGTGCGGCGCATGATCGCGGATCCGCGCGCCGACGCGCTCGTGGCGAACTTCACCGGTCAGTGGCTGCAGCTGCGCAATCTCGAGCAGCGAGTCGTGCCCGATCTCCTGCTGTTCCCCGACTTCGACGACAACCTCCGCAAGGCGTTTCGCCGCGAGACGGAGCTATTGTTCTCGAACGTGCTGCGCGAGAACCGCAGCGTGCTCGAGCTGCTCGATGCCGACTACACGTTCGTGAACGAGCGGCTCGCGCGCCACTACGGTATTCCGGGCGTCTACGGCTCCCGGTTCCGCAAGGTGGCGCTCACCGATCCGAAGCGCCGCGGCTTGCTCGGTCACGGCAGCATCCTGTCGCTCACGTCGGCCGCGAGCCGCACGTCCCCGATCATCCGCGGCAAGTACGTGATGGCGAATATCTTGAACAGCCCGCCGCCCCAGCCGCCCGCGGTGGTGCCCGCGCTCGAGGACAGTAAGCCGAAGGACCGGCCGTCGACGGTCCGCGAGCAGCTCGAGCTGCACCGCGCGAACCCGACGTGCGCGACGTGCCACCGGAACTTGGACCCGCTCGGCTTCGCGCTCGAGAACTTCAACGCGGTCGGCCAGTGGCAGGACGAGACGGTCGACGGGCTCCCGATCGACGCGGCCGGCATCCTGGCCGACGGCACGGCCGTCGACGGCCCCGTCGCGCTGCGCGCGGCCCTGCTCGCTAGACCTGAGGTGTTCGCGGGCACGGTGGCCGAGAAGCTCCTGATCTACGCCCTGGGCCGAGGGCTCGAGCCCGCGGACATGCCGGTGGTTCGCAGCATTGTGCGAAACGCGGCGAAGGACGATTATCGGTTGTCGGCCATCATCCTGGGGGTGGTCGACAGCTTGCCGTTCCAAATGCGAACCAAACTTGCCGAACCAGACGCGCTTTCGACCGTGGCGCGGCGCCAATGATTGGATGGAGGGTATTGTCATGACGTTCATCACGAAGAAGCACCTGCACCGCCGCACGTTTCTCCGCGGCGCGGGTGCCGCGATCGCTCTGCCGATGTTGAATGCGATGGTGCCGGCCTTCGGCCAATCGAGCGCGAAGCGGCCACTGCGCTTCGGCGCGATCTACATGCCGAACGGCGTGTACCCGCAGCTCTGGCACCCGACCAAGGTCGGTACCGATTTCGACTTCCAGCCGATCATGAAGCCGCTCGAGCCGTATCGCGCTCACCTGGTTACGGTGAGCAAGATGAAGGCGCCGGACGGCTCCGTGCACGTCGGCGCGAGCTCCGCGTTCCTGAACGGCGTCGGCCCCGTCAACACCGCCGGTAACTACGGCAAGATCGAATCGAAGAAAACCATCGACCAATACATCGCGGACGTCGTCGCTGAGGACACGCCGATGCGCTCGCTCGAGGTGGGCACGGAAGACATGGGTACGGCCGCGGGCGCATGCGACGGCTTCCCTTGCGTGTTCTTCAACACGATCTCGTGGCACGACGACTTCAGCCCGCTGCCCGTCGCGATCAACCCGCAGGTGACGTTCGAGCGCATGTTCGGCGACCCGGGCACGGCGGAGCAGCGACTCGGCCGACTGCGCCAGAAGCAGAGCATGCTCGACTCGGTTGCGGAAGAGACCAAGCGGCTCGAGCACAAGCTCGGCAGCCACGACAACGCGATCCTCGACGAGTACCTCACGAACGTCCGGCGCGTCGAAGAGTCGCTCGAGAAGATGCAGGCTCGTAAGGACACGCTCGCTTCGGCGCCCGCGGCGCCGATCGGCATCCCGGACAGCTTCGACGATCACCTCACCGTCACGTACGACCTCCTGCACCTCGCATTCCAGGGCGACATCTCGCGCGTGTTCACGTTCATGCTGGGCCACGAGGGCAGCAGCCGGAGCTATGCGCACATCGGCATCTCCGAGCCGCATCACCCGGTCTCGCACCACGGCGACAAGCCCGAGGGCATCGAGAAGTACGCGAAGCTCGTCACCTATCAGGTGTCGAAGTTCGCCGAGTTCGTCGGCAAGCTTCAGGCGACCCCCGACGGCGACGGCACGCTGCTCGATTCCTCGCTGGTCTACTGGGGCAGCGGCATGAGCAACGGCAACGCCCACGACCGGCACAATGCGCCGGCCGTGATTTTGGGCGGCGCGAACGGCAAGCTCCAAGGCGGCCGCCACGTCGTGGCAGGAAGTGACGAAGCGACGGCGAACCTGCTCGTAGCGTTTGCGGACCTCGCGAACGCGCGTGTCGAGAAGATCGGCGCGAGCACGGGCAGGATGGCGATCTAGCCTCTCTCCTCGAGCGGGAAACTCCGACAGAAGCGGCGCTACGGCGCCGCTTTTTTCGTTTCGGCGTTCGGCGATCGTTCGCAGCGCTGAGGGCCGCCTTTCTGATTCGTCAGTTGGTTTCGCGCCACGCCTGTTACGTAGGGCGGCGCACGAATGTCTTATGCACGCGACGTTTTCCTGATATCGTTGCCCGCGTTCGCGTGGTTTGGGCACACACGAAGCAGCGCGCAGGTTCTCGCGCGGCGCGCTTCGTCCCGAACGCCGAAGAAGAAACACTCATAACCCGGGGGGGATATGCATTCCGATACCACGTTCCGTTTGGGGCGGCGTCACGCGTTGCGGGCCGCGATTCGCCGTGTCGTGTGCGGCGCGCCGGGCCTACTCTTGGTGGCCGCGTTGCCTGCGACGAACACCGCGCAGGCGCAACCTCAGCCGCCGCCGGGCGCGCTGGAAGAGATCGTCGTCACGGCGCGCTTCCGCGAGGAAAATCTGCAGAAGACGCCGCTCGCGATCACCGCAGTGACGGGTGACCAGCTCGAAGCGCGCGGCTCGACGAGCACGCTCGACCTCGACGCCTTCGTGCCGAACGCGGTGATTGCGCCGCTCGGCGCGGGTTGGGGCTCGACGGCCGCGGCATTCATCCGCGGCATCGGCCTCGGCGACAACTCGCTGTCGTTCGAGCCCGGCGTGCCGATCTACATCGACGACGTGTACCACGGCCGCCCGCAAGGCGCCATCATGGATCTGCTCGACATCGAGCGTGTGGAAGTGCTGCGCGGCCCGCAAGGCACGTTGTTCGGCAAGAACACGCTTGGCGGCGCGGTGCGCATCATCTCGAAGAAGCCGCAAGGGTCGGGCACGGGCTACGTCGACCTGGAGGCCGGCGAGCGCGACCGGCTCAATCTGCGCGGCTCGTACGATTTCCCGGTCGTCGAGGACAAAGTGCTCGTGCGCATCTCGGGCTCGTCGAAGAAGCAAGACGGCTACTTCGACATTCTCGACTACGAGTGCGTGAATGGGGCGGGCTCGCTCGGTCTCGGCGGGACGGGCGTTGCGGCTGGCACGAACGGAATCGCCCAGCCCACGACCCCGTCCGACCCGACGAATCCGGCTTGGATCGCGTACGCCGTCAACACGCATCCCGCGATCGGCGGCGTTCGGCTCGGCAGCGTGCTCGGTGCGACGGATTCGCGCGGCTGCGTCGCCGACCACATGGGCAACGAGAGCGTGGAATCGGGCCGTGTCGCGGTGCGATTTTTGGCGTCCGACACCGTTGAGGTCAACGTCGTCGCCGATGTGACGTACAGCGATCAGCAAAGTGCGCCCGACAAATACACCGTGCAGCTCCGGACGACCAACGGCGTGCCGGCGGGCGTGGCCGCCGGCATCGCGAACTGGAACAACAACATCGCGGTTCCGGTGTTCGGCCCCGGCGGACAGTTCGACGGCCGGTTCCAGACTGATGGCAAGTACACGAGCTACCACCGCTTCGGCACGGATCCGTTGACCGGGCGCTTTACGCCGAACCAAAACGAGCTCACGCACACGGGCTTCCAGGTGGACGTGGATTGGGACCTCTCGGACAACATGCACTTCCAGTCGACGACCGCGTACCGCGAGTTCGACAACTCGTTCGGCCGCGATTCCGACGGCACGCCGTTGCCGCAAACGGTGACCTGGGATACGTCGAAGCACGAGCAGTTCACGCAAGAGTTCGAGCTCAGCGGCCTTGCGGGGCCGAATAAAGGTCTCGACTGGACTACGGGGTTGTTCTACTACGACGCGTTCGATTCGAACCAGGGCTACAACAACGGCTACGTCTATACGTCGAGCTTCTCGGACCACAAGGACGTCCAGGATCTGACGAACTACGCCGCGTTCGCTCACTTCAACTGGCGGACGACCGAAAAGCTCAGCATCTCGGGCGGCCTGCGCTACACGGACGACCAGAAGGACGCGACGATCTGGCGCCGTACGGGCAACACGGCGCCGCCGGGCATCGGCGCGCCGCAGTTCATGCTGATCGACAACGGCCTCGTCACCGTGGCCTCGCAGGAGTGGTCGCCGAAGCTCAGCTTCGACTACCAGTTCACCGACGCGCTGATGGGTTACGTGCAGTTGGCCACGGGCTTCCGCGGCGGCGGATTCAGCCCGCGGCCCGCGAACGCGCTGCAGCTCACGTCGTTCGATCCCGAGTACATCGACAGCTTCGAGGTCGGCGTGAAGACGGACTGGCTCGACCGGCGGCTGCGTTTCAACGGCGACGTCTACTACATGGTGAACACGGACAAGCAGCAGGCGATCGCCGACTGCGCGCCGTGCACGCCGGCGCGCGTGAACTCGTTCCCGACGGTGAACACGGGCGAGTCGCGCAACTGGGGCGTCGAGGCCGAGATCCTGGCCGAGCCCATCGACAAGCTGCGGATCGATTTCTCGCTCGGCTATCAGAACTACTTGGTCACGGACCTCGGCAAATCGTCCGGAATCTTCATCACCGTTCCCGACACGACGGGCGACCCGTCGATCCGCGGTGACACGCTGTACTCGCCGCGCACGCCAGAGTGGAACATGGGGCTCGGTGTCTCGTATCAGTTCACCGTGGGCGGACAAGGCGCGACGCTGACGCCGCGGCTCGACTACACGTGGCAGGACGTCATCTGGTTCACGACCAACCCGGTGGCGGGCATCGTGAACCCCGAGGACGGACGGCAGCCCGCGTACGGCGTGCTCAACGGCCGCGTGACCTGGGAGGCGCCGGCCTCGCGCTGGGCGTTCTCGGTGTACGGCCTGAACCTCACGGACGAGTATTACTTCTACGGCAAGCTGTCGCTGCTCGGGAATTCCGGCCGCGAGCAAGGCAATCCGGCGCCGCCGCGCGAGATGGGCATGAGCGTGCGGTTCAACTTCTAACGTTTCGGGTCGTCCGAAAGGCGCGTCCGGGAAACCGGGCGCGCCCCCCCAAACGGCGATAGCGGTGAGCCGCGACCGGCGCTCGTTCGCCGTGCGACATCTAACGCGCAAATTGGGAGGCAACTCGAGCCGGGCGCGCTAGGATGGCGCCATGTTGCCGAAACCGTTCAGCTGGGACCGTGCCGAAGCGCGCGCAGGCCGCTTCGACGGCAAGTTCATCGTCGGTGTGCTGACGACCGGCATCTACTGCCTGCCGTCGTGCAGCGCGCGCCAGCCGAAGCCCGAGAACGTGCGCCTGTTCAAGACCGAGGCCGAAGCGCTCGGCGCGGGTTTACGGGCTTGCAAACGCTGCCGGCCGGACCTGTTCTACCGCGGCGAGGATGCCGACATCGCGCTGTTCGAGGCGCTAGCAAACCGCGTCCGCGCGGTGCCGGACGCGCATGCCGACGCCGCCGCGCTCGCACGCGCCTGCGGCGTGAGCCAGACGAAGCTCGGCGATCTGCTGCGCGTGCACGCCCACATGACACCCGCCGCGTGGCTCAAGCGCGAGCACGTGCGCGCGGCGTGCCGCCTGTTGCTCGATACGGAACGGCGAGTCGTCGACGTAGGACATGCGGCGGGTTTCGAGAGCGAATCCGCATTCCATCGGCAGTTCCTCGCGATCACGCGGATGACGCCCGGCGCGTACCGCGGCCTGAACGGCGCATCGGTGTTCATGCTGCAGCTGCCGCGCGGCTATCGCGCGCAAGAGATCCTCGCGTACCACGCGCGCGACCCCGCAAGCCCGTGCGAACGTGTCGAAGGCACGACGCTGTTCAAGGCGCTCGCGACCGAACGCGGCGCCGCGGTGCTCGAGATATCGCTCGAGCCGGAGGCCGCGTGGTGCCGCGTTCACTCGGACGACAAGCTCGACGGGCGCGGCATCGAGGCCGTGCACGCCGCGGCGCTCCGCATGCTCGGGCTCAACCTCGACGTGAGCGCGTTCGAGGTGCGGGCTGCGCGCGATCCGCGGATGGCCGCGCTGCTCGCGCGCCGGCGCGGGTTGCGCTTGCCGCTTACGCCGACCGGGTTCGACGGGCTCTGCTGGGCGATCATCGGTCAGCAGATCAACATCGCGTTCGCGAGCTCGCTGCGGCGCGAGATCCTCGACATCGCAGGCACACCGATCCGCGGGATGCGTGCGCATCCGGGCGCTGAACGTGTCGCGGAGATCGCGGTGGGCGACCTCACGAAGCGCCGCTTCTCTCGCTCGAAGGCCGAGTATCTGATCGGTGCGGCGCAGGCGGTGGCGGCCGGGCGCCTACCCGCGGAGACGCTTGCCGACGGATCCGCCGTGTCCGCCGAACGCGAGCTCACGAGCATTCGCGGCATCGGCACGTGGACGGCGCGCTACATGCTGATGCGCGGCTCCGGGTTCGCGGATTGCGCGCCGGTCGGCGATGTCGCGCTCGCCGCGGCGCTCCAGAAGCTCACCGCCGCGCACGAGCGTCCTGCGCCCAAGGAAGTGGAGGAGCTGATGCTGCCGTTCGCGCCCTATCGCAGCCTTGCGACGATTCATCTTTGGGCGAGCTTGAGGGATGCCGCATGACTAAGGCTCAACATCGTTGGGGCACGATCGAAACGCAGTTCGCGACGTTCGCAGCATGGGTAGATGTCGACGGCAGGCTCGTGCGATTCAATCTCGACGCCGCGGGCGCGGCGCGCGTCGACCGCGATGCGCGCTACGACGATCGCGCGATCGCGGAGGTGCGCCGCCAGGTCGAGGAGTACTGTACGGGCGGGAGAACGGTGTTCGAGCTCGAGCTCGCCGCACGCGGCACCGAGTTTCAGCACGCCGTGTGGGATGCGCTCGTAGAAATCCCGTACGGCGAGACGCGCAGCTACGGCGAGATCGCGAAAGTCATCGGCCAGCCGCAGGCGGCACGCGGTGTCGGCGCCGCGAACGGGGCGAACCCGATCGGCCTGATCGTGCCGTGCCACCGCGTGATCGGCGCGGACGGAAGCCTCACCGGGTACGGCGGCGGGTTGCCCCTCAAGCGCGCGTTGCTCGCGCACGAGGCGGAGCACCGGCCGGCGAGCGCGAGGACCGGCACGCTGTTCTAGCCGCGGGACCGGCAGCGGAACGAGCGGCGACCATACACATCACGAGGAGGCAGCCTGTTGGCGCGAAGGGCCGCGTGCTCGTCACCGACCGGCTATGAGCGTGAGCCGTAAGGGGGAGCGCGTGGATCCTCAAGCCGTTCGCGCTGAACTGTTGGCGATGGCGGCACTGGACCTGCGCGTTCGCGAGGAGCTTGCACGCAGCGGCGCACTGTTCGAGGGATATCATCCGCGCATGCGTGAGGTTCACGAGCGCAATGCGGCGCGGTTGAGCGAGATCATGGATGCGCGTGGGTGGCCAGGCCGTTCTTTCGTTGGCGACGAAGCCACCGAGGCGGCGTGGCTCATTCTCCAACACGCGATTGGTAATCCGTCGCTGCAGAGGCGCGGCCTCGCGCTGATGAGGGAAGCGGCGGCGACCGGCGACGTTTCGCCCATTCACGTCGCCATGCTGGAAGACCGAATTCGGAGTAATGAAGGCAGGGGTCAGCGCTTCGGTACGCAGTTCGATTGGGATGAAAACGGTCTGATCAGCCCGCTTCCAATAGAAGACGAGCCGCACGTCGACGAGCGGCGAGCGGAGGTCGGCCTCATTCCGTTGGCTGAAGACGTTCGACGGAAGCGTCAACGGGCGGCGGAGAGCGGCGAGAAGCCGCCGCACGATTGGGACGCTCGGCAAGCGGAGATAAAGGAGTGGCTTCGTTCTACCGGTTGGCGTAAGTGAGCCTCGCCGCGTGCGGGCCCTCGAGCCCCGCTACTTACGTTCGTAGCGAACGAAGTCCTTCGGTCCGACTTCGGCACCGTAGACGACCGCGCCGCCTTTGATCGCGGCAACGCCTTCCGACGTGCTGCTGCCGCCCTGGGGATCGGGATCCGGGATGAAGTATTTCACGGAGCCATCGCGGGCGCTGCCGATCCGGATGCCGCGCTTCCAGCCGGGGTGCGCCAAATCCAACCCCTGGGCGGCGCCGTCTCTCGATTCCGAATCGGTGACGAACATGTTGTCGTCGGCGTCGATGAAGATGCCGCTCGGGCGGCTGAACTGGTACCAGCAATCGAGATAGTTTCCGTCCTGATCGTAGATCTGAATGCGGTTGTTGTCGCGATCGCCGATGAACAACCGTCCTCGTGAATCGATGGCGAGCGCGTGCAGGCTCGAGAACTCGCCCGCTCCGCAGGCGCCGTTGCCCGGCTTGCCCCACGCCTTGATGAACTTACCGTTCTTGTCGAACTTCATCATGCGTTCGTTCGTGCCTTCGGCGTGTCCGTCGGCCACGAAGATGTCGCCGTTCTTGCCGACGACGACGTCGGACGGCGAGCTGAATTCGTTCGGGCCCTTGCCGGCCACCAACCGCGTGCCGAGCTGCAGCAGGATCTTGCCGCTCGGACTGAGCTTCGTCACTTGTTGCCCCACGTTGCCGCCCGCGCCGCGGCCGTCGCTCGGCAGCGGGTCGGTGACCCACACGTTGCCCTCGTCGTCCACGTGGATGCCGTGCGGGAACGCGAACAAGTCGGCTCCCATTTGGCCGATCAGCTTGCCGTTGGCGTCGTAGTGCATGCAGCGGATCGACGTGCGAGCCCACGCAGCTGTTGCTGCCGCAGCGGTCGATGGCCCAGACGTCGTCGCGGCCCTTGCCGACGTCGACGCCGGCCGTGGAGCCCCACTTGCGGGCGTCGGGCAGCGGCATCAGCTGCTTCGCCGAGTACGGATTCGGCAGGTCGTTGACCGGTTTCATGTTCGGGTCGCTGTAGTCTGTTCTGCGCGGCGCAAGGCGCCGCATACGCGACGAACGCCGCGACCGGCAGCGAGAACACCCAGCTCATTCTTGCGTGACTCATCGGAACCTCGCCTACCTGTTCGCGCTGTAGAGGCCGACTTCGGCAGCTGCCGGTGCCGCTGCAGCTCGAAGCGCCGTATCTCAAGAACTTCTGCACGCGCTGCCCGGTATCCACTTCGCCCGTGTAGATGTCGCCGTGCGAGTCGACGGCCAGCGCGTGGAGCCAATGGAACTCGCCGGCCTGCCGGCCCGCGCGCCCGATCCGGTCGAGCTCCGTGAGGTTCTCGCGGTTGATGATGTAGAGCGTGCCGTTCGCGAGATCGCCCACGTAGAGGCAGCTCTGCTCAGGATCGGTGGACAGCGCCGCGGTGCCGGACGTGCCGCTGGCCGTTTGCGGGGCGACGTGCACCTCACGCACGAAGCCGCACTTGCCCGGCTCCGCGTTCGGGTTCGCGCACGGCTTGCCCAAATCCGCCGCTCCCAGATCGAAGACCTGGACGCGGTTGTTGCCGCGGTCGCAGGCGTAGAGAAATCCATCGCGGCTCACGGTCGCGCAGTGCATCGGGCTGCGGAAGAACATGGGTTTCATGTTGCCGGCTTGATAATCCGCGATCCACGGGCCGACGTCGGTATCGGCCACACCCGAGCTTCGGATCGTCCACGACGGGGTTTTGCCCGTACGCACCGAAGTGGCCGACGTACTGTCCGGTCGCGGCGTCCACGATCAGGATGCGCCGATTGCCGTAGCCGTCCGCGACGTAGAGGCGGTTCGACTTGGGGTCGACGCTCATGTCCGCCACGAGATACGGCTGCGGCGTGCCGTTCGGTCCGCCGTCGATCTTCTCGCTGTTCGGCCCGTCCATTCCCGCGTTGCCGATCTGGTAGACGAACGTTCCGTCCGCGGTGAACTTGAGTATGTGCGAATCGTCGCCGAAGGATGGCGCCCACGGATAGGTGGCCATCCCTTGTTGCTGGCGCGCGCCGCCGTCCTCACCGTTGCCCGACACGTACACGAAGTCGTTTTGATCCACGAAGATGCCGTGCTCGCGTGCCGGCCAGAAACAACCGTCCGCTTCGCGACAGTTCTTCTCGAGGAAGCCCGGATCGGAGGGCCCGCCCCAAGCCGCGAGCAGGTTGCCTTCCCGGTCGAACTTGAGCACGGAGGGCGCCGGCACACAGCAGCCGGTGCTCCGCTCGGCGTACGGCCTGCGGATGTCCGAGCGCGCTGATCGGGATCCCGCGATCGTTCGTTGCGACTCTCGGCATCGCGCCCGCCGAGCTCGCGTCGAGAGTCCGCGGCCGGTGATACACCCAGATGTTGTCGTGCGAGTCGACGGCGATTCCGCCGACCTGGCCGATCCGCCAATCGTTCGGCAGCGGCTTCGGCCAGCTCGCATCGACCACGAAGCTCGGCGCGGATGCGCCTTCGGGAGCCCTCGATGCCCAGCGCGTCTCGCCAAGGCTCGCGACGGCTCCGGTCTCGCGGAGCGCCACGGCGGCCGCGCTTTCTGCCGTCGCGGGCGGATCCTGCGGACGAGCATCGCAGCCGGCGATGCCGACGGCGGCCCCAAACACGACGGCGACGACGACGGTACGAGCCTTTGACATGGCGTCCCCCCAACCCTGAGCCACATCGGCGACGTCGCAGTGTGGACTTTCGTCCTGTTCGGCGGCAACTGCCTTTCGGTTGGCGCGAACGAGGGATATTGTTATGTGTCACGTGCGAGGGAGGGGCAGTCATGAGAGCGATCGTTCTTCTGGTTTTCTCCTTTGCTGCTACGTTGCATGCCGCCGAATCCGTTGCGGAAGGGAAGTGCCCCGCAACCACGACCGAGGACCCACTGTTCGGCACGTCGATTCCCGGCTGGTACGGTACCGAAGGTCTAGCAGTCCAATTGTCGAGCCCCGCCCGATGGTCCACGACACAGCCCGGCTACTTGATAGGTGAAAAGCTGTTCTGGCGCAGCGCCGGTTTCCGCCCAGGGACCGAGTCGAAGCTGATGGTCAGTGTCCGCAGTCTGGACGGCGCGCCCGTCACCGGACGAATTTCCGGTGCGACGAACGCTTATATACCTGCCGTGCAGCCCGGGCGCCCGCTGACGGATGCCGAGGCGCAAGCCACGGCGAACGAGATCATGCGGTCGACGGAGGGGTGGAGAATGCTCACCGGCATCGACTTTCCCGATCCGGGTTGTTGGGAGATCAGTGCTTCGTATCTCGGCCAAACACTGAAGTTCGTCGTCGAAACGGTGGATATCGGCAAAGAGTCTCCGGTCGGCTGACCGCAGACAACGTCGCATTGCACGACGACCGGTCGCCTACGGTTTCAGCAGCGGGATGTCTTGCACGGCCGGAGGCGCCGGCAGGCTCGCGAGAAACGCGCGAACGTCCGCGAGCTCCTGGTCGGTAATAACGGTCGCCGGGAACGCGGGCATTCCGCTCGTGGCGGTCCAGCCCGGCGTGCCGTTGCGAACCCAGGTCTGGAACGCCGGGAGCGGCAGCGTATTCGGAGCCAGACGCGCGCCGGCGCCGCCATGACCGACCGTGCCATGGCACGCGTAGCAACCGACGCGCATGTAGACGCTCTCGCCGTTCGCCGTAGACGAACGATCCGTCTTCGACGACTGTGCTACCGCTCCGTGGAAGACGCAGCAGAGCAGGGCGCCTGTCGAGCAAAAGCTTTTTCACGCCGAGCTCGCGCCTCACCTAGCGAGGTTGCGTCACGACGTCGATCAGATACGGCTCGCCGCGCTTCACGACGTCCGATGCCGCGGCGAATCGCGGCGGCGAGGTCCTTCGGATCGGAGATCGGTCCCGACGACGCCGACGCCCATGCTCTCGGCCATCTTCGCGAAGTCGATGTTCGGGTCGCCGAGACCGAAGCCCGTCTTGCGTGAGCTCGATGCTGCGGTTGCGCTGCAGCGCCTGCGCGCTGGAACCACATGACTTCTTGGTGATACGCGCGGTTGTTCTGCATGACGATCAGGATGCGGGACCTGATACTTCGCCGCGGTCCACAGCGCGCCGGGCGCGACCATCAAATCGCCGTCGGGTTGAATCGATACGCTGATGCGGCCGTGCTTCTTGTTGGCGAGCGCGGCGCCGACCGACGCGGGCGCGTAGTAGCCGACGCCCTTCGCCGCCGGCACGGCCGATGTACTGATAGTGCTTGTCGAAGTCCCAGAGCCGCAGCGGCCAGTTGACCCAGCCGGTCACGTACGACCAGTCCTCGTTCTTGAGCTGCGCCCACAGCTCCATCGACAGCCGCGCGGTGCTGACGGGGCTCGCGTCCCAGCCGTAGGTCGCGTCGGTGCGCGCCTGCTCGAACGTGTTGCGATTCGCTTCGGCGATCGCGCACGCCGCGCTGGCGGAACGCCTCGCTGCCGCGAGCTCGGTCGTCAGCCGCTTGATCTCCTCGATCAGCGCCGGCAGCGTCGCTTCCGCATCGGCCGCGATCGACATGTCGACCTCGGCGTAGCGCATGAAGTCCTGATAGTTGCTGCGCTGGAAGAGATGCGTGGCCGTGATGCTGATGACCTTCGCGTTGCGCTGCCGCGCTTGGCGCGCGACGTTCGAGATGTCGCCGGCCTCGAGCGCGAGCACGACGTCGGCCTGTGCCGGTCGAGCCGCCGCTCAGCGGATGGCGAGTCGGGAAATTCAGCCGCCGGCGCGAATCGACGACGCCGGCTTGCAGCGCCTCGGCGAGCTCGACCATGAGCTTCAGACCGGCGCGGCGTGCGCGCGGCGCGGCCCGCGAGGATCACCGGGTTCTCGGCGGCGACGAGCAGCTTCGCGACCTCGGCGATCGCGCCCGAGTCGCCGGCCGGCGGCGTCGGCACGCTCAGCTTCGGGCACGCGCAGGTCGGCGGGAACGTGCTCGTCCTGCATGTGCTCGTCGACGACGATCGCGACGGGCCCCATCGGCGGCGTCATCGCGATCTTGTAGGCGCGCACGGCCGACTCCGCGAAGTGGCTCAAGCGACGCCGGGTTGTCGTCCCACTTCGTCATGTCGCGCACGAGCGCGCACGGATCCTGCGCGCTGTGCAGCCAGAACACCTCGCCTTGGCGATCGGCGGCGTCGTTCGTGTTGCCGAGCACGAGATAGATCGGCACGCGGTCGCACCACGCGTCGTAGAGCGCCATCGCGGCGTGCTGCGCGCCGACCGTCGCGTGCGCGCAGACGAGCACCGGCTTGCCGTCGATCTTCGCGTAGCCGTTCGCCATGGCGACGGAGATCTCTTCGTGCGTGCAGGTGATCGACTTGCGGGTTCTTGTTGCCCGCGTAGTTCAGCACCGACTCGTGGATGCCCATGAAGCTCGATGCGCACATCGAGAACATGTACTCCATGTCGAGCGACTTGAAGATGTCGACCATGAAGTCCGACGCGTGGCGGCCCGTCTCGTTCGCCTGCACGACCGGCTCGGCGGCGTCGGTGCGCCGCGTCCTGTGCGCTCGGCGACCGACGCTTGCTGCGCGAGCAGCGCGGCCGCGGCGCCCGTCGCGGCGCCGGTCAGGAAGCTACGGCGATCGACGTGGGCTTTGGCGGTTTCTCCATGCGCCGGTATCCGACCATCCCGGTACCTGGATGTCAATTCGCGACTTCGGCCGTATCGCGGCAGCCGCCAGATGATCGTGCCCGTAAAGGGGGCGGGTGGTTACGCGTTACGCAAATGCCGGTGCTGCTCATCGTCTGGGCGTGCGCAGGCAGGTCCGCGAAGGAACCGGGGACTTGCCGTACATGAAGCCGGAAGGCGAGCGCTGCTACTACCCTGAAGCGCTGAGCGCTCGAATGCAGCGCCGGCAGCGGTGAACTGAGCCACCGGATCCGGGGCGGCGCAACGCGTATGGGGATGCCAGTGAACGTATCGCTTCGCACCGCACAACAGGCCGACTTCGAGGTAGTCGCAGCGTGGATCCCGGATGCCGAAGCTTGTCTCCGTTGGGCCGGCCCGCGCGTCGCCTATCCGTTCTCGGCGGCGCGGCTGCCGCAACTTCTCTTCGTCGACGGTTGCGCGAGCTATTGCCTTTCGGACGGCGAATCCGCCGCGTTCGGTTTTGGCCAACATTGGCCACATCCCTCCGGCGCCGTGCATCTCGGGAGGATCATCGTGTCGCCCGCATTGCGCGGTAGAGGTTTGGGGCGAGAGCTGTGTCGGCAGCTTTGTGCGCGAGCGATCGCGGCGACGGGCGCGAGCTCGGTGACCTTGAACGTCTATCGCGACAACGCGATCGCCATCGCGCTCTATGGCAGCCTGGGGTTCGCGCCGATCGAGTCGAGGTCGAGCCAGGAAGCGCTCCTCATGCGGATGGATGCCGGCACGTTGCGCCAGGCGGTGGCTTCCGACATCTCGAGCATCCAGCGTGTACGCCATTCCGTGCGCGAGAATCGCTTGGTATCCGCGGTCATCGGCGATGACGACGTTCGCCGCGCCATCGAGGTCACCGGCCGCGGTTGGGTCATCGAGTCGCGCGGCGAGGTCGTCGCCTTCGCGGTCGGCAACGCGGCGAGCGGGAACATTTGGGCGTTGTTCGTGCAGCCGGATCATGAGCGGCGCGGTTACGGCCGCCGCCTGCACGACGCGATGGTGCGTTGGTTGTGGGACCAGGGGCTCGATCGTCTGTGGTTGACGACCGAGCCCGGGACGCGCGCCCAAGGATTCTACGAGGCCGCGGGATGGCAGCGCGTGGGCGCGACGGGCCGAGGCGAGCTTTGTTATGAGTTGCCGCGCCCGGCCGCGTTCGCCGAGAGAGGAGAGTGATGGAACTACGAATCCGCGACGTCGATTTCATGGATCCCACGGACGCAGCCCGCTTCATCGCCGTCCTCGACTCGTACGCGAGCGATCCGGTGGGTGGTGGTGCGCCTCTGCCGCCGGATGTTCGCGAACGTTTGATTCCGGCGCTTGCGAGCCACCCGACCGCCCTCGTGCTGCTCGCATGCATGGAGGACGAGCCCGCCGGAATCGCGGTGTGCTTCTTCGGGTTCTCGACCTTTCGCGCGCGTCCGCTGCTCAACGTCCACGACCTGGCCGTGATGCCGAAATATCGGCGACGAGGCGTCGGCAGCGCACTGCTGCGCGAGTGCGAGAACCGGGCGTTGCGCGCGGGCTGTTGCAAGCTGACTCTCGAGGTTCAGGACGACAACTTGCGCGCGCGAGCCCTCTACGAGCGGTTCGGGTTCGGAGACTTCGTCGTCGCGAACTCGGAATTCACGCGTTTTCTCAGCAAGTCTTTGAGCTGAGGCGCGACGGCTGTGCGTAGCGCCGGCGCTATACGCGCCGGAGCAGCCAAGTAGAGGCGCTCGATGTAGACGGTGCTGTCGAGCGCGTTTACACATCTAGATTATGTACGCGAACAATCTTTCCTAACCATATAATTAGGTTAGAGAAAAGACTCTGGTGTCCTTCTTGCATTTCTCGGTGACGCGCCCGGACGGCGTGCGGCGTGGCCGCGCTGCAGAGTCACCCGGGTCGGCGAATAACAAGAAACAAGGACGACCGCCTGACTCTCTCGAGGTTTGCCACCGTGATCCACCGACTCGACTCGTTCGCGCCGGCTATTGCCGCGCGCCGCAAGGTTTTTGCTGTCCTTGGAGCCCTCGCCGCCGTCGGTCTTGCGGCGCCCGTCGCGGCACAGCCGCCGCAGCCGCAGCCGCAGCTGGACGGCGTCTGGTCGCCGGTCTTGAATCTGGCCGCTCATCACGGTGCACGCGGCGCTCACGCCCGACATGCGGGTGCTGAGTTACGGCACGAACGGCGAGGGCAAGCAGACCGGCTACTTCGTCTACGACATCTGGGATCCGGGGTCGGCGCATCGGCGCAGCGGCCACATGACGCTGGCGAACATGACGCTCACTGATATCTTCTGCAGCTCGCAGGTGATCCTGCCGCAAAGCGGCGAGATCTTCATCGCCGGCGGCGACAACTGGACCGGCACCGGCACGACCAACACCGGCAACAACAACAGCAACCTGTTCGACTACATCCGGCAATACGCTGGTCGCGCTCGGCCAACATGTTTCGCGCGCGCTGGTATTCGTCGTCGACCGTGATGATCAACGGCGAGGTCTACATCCAGGGCGGCAACGGCGGCGGCGACCGGCCCGAAGTACGGCAGCTCAACGGCACGTTCCGGCTGCTCTCGACCGCCAGCGACGAGCTGCCTACGCGGCGACCTTTCCGCGGAATTTCCTCGCGCCGGACGGCCGCGTGTTCGGCTATGACACGAACGGCAACATGTACTTCGTCGACCGTCGCGGCACCGGCACGCTGAGCGCCGGCGGGACAGCTGCCGTCGGCCAACGCCGGCTGGACCTCCGGCGCCGCGATGTTCCGGCCCGGAAAGATTCTGCAGATCGGCGGCAACTCGAACGGCGCCGCGATCATCGACATCAACGGCCCGGATACCGACGGTGACGATCGACCAGTCGATGTCGTCGCGCCGGCAATGGGTCAGCGCGACGGTGCTCGCCGGACGGCAAGGTAATCGCGACCGGCGGCAGCCAGAACGACAACCAGATGATCGGCGTCAACAACTCGGCCGAGATCTGGGATCCGGCCACGGGCACTGGCATCTCGGTCCTGCCGGCGTGAAGGCGCGGCTCTATCATTCGGCGGCGCTGCTCTTGCCGGATGCGACGGTGCTGGTCTCCGGGCGGCGGTGCGCCCGGGCCGCAGGTGAATACGAACGCCGAAATCTACTATCCGCCGTACCTGTTCGACGAAAGCGATGAGTTCGCGTCGCGCCCCGAGATCGTGTCGGCGCCGGACACGGCCGAAGTCGGCGACACCCTGGACATCGAAGTCGACTGTCGGCGAACGTCTCGGCCGTCAACCTGGTGAAGACCGGATCGGTCACGCACAGCGTGAACATGGACCAGCGTTTCGTGACGCTGCCGTTCACGCAATCCGGCAACATGCGTCCAGGCGCACGTGCCCGCGCGCGCACCGACACGCCGCCCGGCTACTACCTGATGTTTGTGCTGGACGCGAGCGGTGTGCCGTCGATGGCGCAGCATGCTGCGCATCAACATCGACGCGACACCGTTCATTGCCGTCGACTACACGCCCGACCATCGGCGGCGCTGGCGGCACGCCGTTCCAGCTCTCGTGCCCGCCGACGAGACTCATCGTCGGCGTGCACGGCCGTTACGCGACTTACGTCAACCAGATCGGTCCGCCGTTGCGTGAAGGTCGACCAGCTCGGCCGCTGGATCGGCGATCCGGTCAACGGTCCAGTCACCGGCACCTCGACCACCGGCACGGCATTCACCAAGACCTGTCCGCGCGACTACGCCGTCAGCGGCTTCCGCGGACGCTCCGCGCAGTACGTCAACCAGATCGACATCCAGTGCCGGGCGCTCACTCCGAACGGCGGCCTGACGGGCGACGTGCAGTACCTCGGCGCGACGGCGGCACCGGCGGGACGGCGCAGGGCGCCGCTGGCTTGCGGCACCGGCAACCCGGTCTACGCGCTCTACGGGCGCTCGGGCAGCTGGCTCGACAACTTCGGCGTGCAGTGCCGCGCGGCCGCAATCACGCCGATCAGCATCAATTCCGTCGCCGGTCATCGTGAACCCGGGTTCGCGGATCGAGCGTCGTCGGCATCCCGGTGTCGCTTCGCAGATCAACGCCTCGGACGGCGACGACGACAGCCTCACCTTCAGCGCCGACGAATCTGCCGGCCGGGCTGGCCATCGATGCGGACACGGGCTGATCAGCGGCACGCCAACGACCGCCGGCAACTACAACGCGTCCGTCACCGTCTTCGACGGCAACGAGTCCGACACGGCAACTTTCACCTGGCAATCGTCGTCGCGCCACCGCTTGTCGTGACCCCGATGCCGAGCCAGCCTGCGCGGCTCGCCGGTACGCAGTCACCTACACCGCCACGGCGCTCGGGCGGCGTCAACGTCGTCTACAAGTGGGATTTCGGCGACGGCACGCCGGAGACCGCCTATTCGGCGAGCAACTCCGTCAGCCACACCTTCGCGGAACCCGGCGTCTACTTCGTCACGCTGACCGTCAACGACGACTCTCGGCGTTCCGAACATCCAGACTTTCGTGCAGGCCGTGCACCTGCCGCTCGCCGCCGACGCTGCCGGCGAGTTCGTCCGAACATTGCCTACGAGACGCGCTGGCGGCAACGATCGCGTCTGGGTCGTCAACCAGGACAACGACTGCGTCACGGTCGATCGACGCCGTTACCGAATGCGCAGCTCGCGGAGATCACCGTCGGCACAGGCGCCGCGCAGCGTCGCGATCGCGCCGGACGGGCGCGTCTGGGTGACGAACAAGCGAGTCGTCGACGATCAGCATCATCGATCCCGGTGACGCTCGCAGTCGTGCAGACCGTCGCGCTTGCCGTACGGCTCGGCAGCCCTACGGTCTCGTGTTCTCGCCGGTCGCGAACGAGGCGTTTGTCGTGCTGGAAGCGCTCGGCCAGTTGCTGAAGCTCGATGCGTACGACGGCGGCAGCCAGTTGCTGGCGGCAGCACCGGGCCAAATCCGCGGCACGTCGCGATCGACGCGCCGGAGCGCACCGTCTACGTCTCGCGTTTCGTCACGCCGCGGCAGCCGGGCGAGGAGACCGGCTGGTCGTCGGGCTCGCAGGTCGTCGGCGCAAGGCGGCGAAGTGCTGGTCGTTCGCACGCCGGCGAACCTGCTGCTGACCGATACGATCGTCCTGCAGCACAGCGACAAGCCCGATGCGGAGAACCAGGGCGGCGGCGTACCGAACTACCTCGGTGCTGTCGCCATTTCGCCGGACGGCACGATCGGCTGGGTGCCGTCGAAGAGGACAACATCGGGCGCGGCACCCTGCGCAACGGACTGAACCTCAATTTCCAGAACACGGTGCGCGCGATCGGCTCGCAGCATCGATCTCGGCGAGCGAGCGGCGAGGATTACGCGCGAGCGCATCGATTTCGACGACGCGAGCATCGCGAGCGCGGCGGCCTTCGATCCGCTCGGCATCTACATGTTCGTCGCGCTCGAAACCAGCCGCGAAATCGCGGTGGTCGATGCGCATGGCGCCTACGAGCTGTTCCGCATCAACGTCGGCCGGGCGCCGCAGGGCCTCGTCGTGTCGCCGGACGGCAGCACGCTCTTCGTCAACAACTTCATGGATCGCACCGTCGGCATCTACGACCTCGGCGATCTCCAAGACGACGGGCCTGTGGACCGCGCCGCTGCTGGCGACGGTCGCAGACCGTCGCCGTCGGAGAAGCTGAGCCGCGAGGTGCTGCTGGCAAGCAGCTCTTCTACGACGCCCGCGACACGCGCCTCGCGCGCGACCGGTACCTGAGCTGTGCGTCCTGCCACAACGACGGCGGCCAGGACGGCCGCGTGTGGGACCTCACCGGCATGGGCGAGGGCCTGCGCAACACGATCACCCTGCGCGGCACGGCGCGCCGGCGCACGGCCGCTCGCACTGGTCGCAGAACTTCGACGAGATCCAGGATTTCGAAGGGCAGATCCGCGCGCTCGCCGGCGGTACGGGCCTCATGAGCGACGCCGCTTTCTTCGCGGGCACGCGCAGCACAGCCGCTCGGCGATCCGAAAGGCGGGCAGAGCGCCGACCTCGACGCGCTCGCGGCCTACGTCGCGTCGCTCAACAGTTTGCGGCGAGCCCGTACCGCAAGTCGACGGGCGCGCTGACGACGGCAAGCCGTCGCGGGCAAATCGGTGTTCAAGCGCAGAACTGCGCGGCCTGCCACAGCGGCACCGAATTCACGAGCTGAGCACGAACGTGCTGCAGAACGTCGGCACCCTCAAGAGCACGAGCGGGATGCGGCTCGGCGGGCCGCTGACGGGCCTCGACGTCCGACGCTGCGCGGCGCCTGGCAGACGGCGCCGTACCTGCACGACGGGTCGGCGGCGACGATCGCGGCCGCGATCGCGGCGCACAACAACGTGGCGCTGAACGCGACGGATCTCGCGTCGCTCGCGGCCTA
>CAWEOP010000004.1:0-200708 GCA_963810755.1 uncultured Gammaproteobacteria bacterium | reverse complement strand
GCTCATCGCGTGCTTGACGTCAGCGTCCTCGGCGTTCGCGATTCCGCTTAAGGTCGATATTTCGTCGAGCGGGTTGGGTGGGGCGGGAGCCTGGACCCTTTTGGGACCGACTTTGGCCGGTGATACCTTCGCAGTCGGCGGCGGCAGTACCTACTCAGCTTTGCGCGACATTGTCGCTGGCAATTACCTGTGGACTATTCTGGGAGTAGGGGCCCTCGGCTCGGTCTCCTGGAGCCTTACTCTCGACGGCGCGAGCAGCAGTTTTTATTCCGGCTCGGACGGCGGGCTTGCGTTCGTGATTGCGGATGGCAAGGCGTTCACTACGTCCGTGCCAGAGCCGGGCACCCTGTCACTTCTGGGCGTTGGTTTGTTGATGCTTGGCGCGTCGGTTCGGCGTAAAGCCACGCGCGAGCCAGCAGCACAAGCTCGCCGAGGCTATTCAGTAGCAGCGAACCACGCGTCCGCGACGGACGTCTCACCGGTAGCTCGGTGGGCGCCGCTCCAACGCTGCAGAATTCCGCGAGCATCGCCCGCAGGCTCCGGGCGGTGCCTCCGAATTCACCCCCGACCACCGCCAGCGGTCACTCGCTCAACGAGCTCCGCACGCCGCGCAGCTCCTCCGCATACTCCTCCATCACGCTCAGCGCGCGATCTCCGGCCGCCACGCCGACGCGCCGTAGAGCCGGATAACGGGCCGTGTCGTGCTCGTTGCGCCTCAACAGCTTCGCGGCAATGAGTATGTCGGTCAGGTTCACCGCACCGTCGAGCTCGATGTCGTACTGGTCTTGATGCTCGACGGCGCTCTGCAGCGCCTCCGGCAGACCCCAGCTCTCGAGGATCGCTTTGCCGATGTTCGCGTGCCAGCCGTCGATGACTTCGCGCATTTCGGTTTCGCTGAGCTCCTCCGCATCCTTGGAGCGCATGATGATGTAGAGCCGCCCGAGCACGTGGAGCAGGCCGGTCAATAGCGCTTGGTCCGGATTCAATCGCGTAAAGCGCTTCGCGATCACGAAACAGATGGACGCCGTCTCCAAGCTGTCGTTCCACGCTTGCTCGAGCTGCGCTTGCGCGGCGGGCGAGTAGATGTCCTTGCGCCGGAGTTGGCGCATCGCGAACGCCACGGCCACGCTGCGAACCATGTTGAAGCCCATCCGGGCAACGGCTTTGCGCAGATCAGTGACGTCTTGATCCATGCGCCGGAACTCCGCCGAATTCGCGATCCGCAGCAGTCGAGCCGCGAGCGCGGGCTCGGAGCTCAGTATTCGAACGATGTCGTCGGCGCTCGTGTCGGGGGATTGCAGCGCGCGCTGAATTCGAAGCACAGCCTCGGGGAACGCCGGCAGCTCCAAACGCTCGTCGCGAAGATCTTGAGCGAGTCGTTCGACGAATTTGAAGCCAATGGAATGCGCCGGACTTGACATAACGGGGCTCCAGTTATTGATAGATGGCTATGCCAATATCGGACCGATTTTCGTTACCTTGATCATCCATGCCCCGACACGCCGCTCATCCAGGCTCCGTCTCGCCGCGTCTCTGCGGTTTGGTGGTCGCGGGCGGTGAAGGCTCGAGGCTCGGGCGGGACAAAGGCACGTTGGACTATCACGGGGTGCCTCAAGCGCGCTGGGCATTCGAGCTCCTTGGGCAGCTATGCTCGACCGTGTACGTCTCGGTGCGGCGGTCCCAGGCCGGTAGACCCCCGTATGCGGAATTGCCGCTGGTCGTCGATGACGCGGACGTGCCCACCGGTCCCGCGGCTGGGCTGGTGGCGGCCTTCCAAACGGTCCCCGACGTCGCCTGGCTCATGCTGGCCGCGGACATGCCGTTGGTCGACGTCGCAATGCTGCGAAGCCTTGAGATCGAGCGAGACGCCAGCGCTCTCGCTACGGCGTACCGGCACCCCGATGGCACGCCCGAGCCTTTGTGCGCCGTCTGGGAGCCCGCGAGTCGGGCGGTTCTCGAGCAGGGCCCAAAGACCGAGTGGATTTCCTTGCGCCGCATCCTCGAGCGTGGACCGGCGCGGCTGATCGACGTACCGGACCCGATGAGCCTGCGCAGCGTGAATCTGTCGAGCGACGACGCCGAGATCCGAGCCCGCCTACGCTCGCGACTCGTCGCTCCATCCGGCGACGATCGCTGAACCAGCGCCGAAAATATCGTCGAAATATGGATGACAGATCCGAACGAAGATTTCGCAGCTAGTCAGCTGTTCTGCAAGTGATTTTTTCGGACCTTTGCGGAGGCCCCTCGGGCCGGTTATCCTGCTCGGCACGAGAACTTCAGGGCCACCCCACCAGTTGGTTTTGAGGGCGCGCTGTCAGGCTCGGAAAGCCTGACGGAAGCCATGGGTAGTCCCGTCTTCGTCGGCGGCGGTTTCCTAGGGCGCTGAGTCGGCAGCGCAGCCCTCTCTCGCTTTTTCACTCTCGAAGCGCGGTCCTGACCCGACGCGGGTCGGCCTGCCGAAGGTTCGTCTCGCCACGACGGCATTCGGCTGATGCAAGTACCACTACTCGATCTGAAAGGTCAGTACGCGCCGCTGCGCGAAGAGATCGAGCAGGCGATCCGCGAGGTCTGCGACAGCCAACGGTTCGTGCTCGGCCCGAACGTCGCCTAGCTCGAGACGGAGCGTCGCGGAGTACTCCCAGACGCGTCACGGGATCGGTATGTCGTCGGGAACCGACGCGCTGCTCGTGGCGCTGATGGCGCTCGATATCGGGCCCGGCGACGAGGTCATCACCACTCCGTTCACGTTCTTCGCGACGGCGGGCGTGATCGCTCGGCTCGGTGCGCAGGCCGTTGTTCTGCGACATCGACGAGCGAACCTTCAATCTCGACCCGGCGGCGGTCGCGCAGATTCATCGCGGAAGCAGTGCGACAGTGATGGCGATCGGCTCGTGCATCGTGCGAGCCGATCGGCGTCGTCACAGGCGCTCATGCCGGTGCACTTGTACGGCCAGATGGCCGACATGGACGCGCTCAACGCGATCGCGCGCAAGCATCGGCTGGCGGTCGTCGAGGACGCGGCGCAGGCGATTGGGGCGGCGCTTCCGGACGGCCGGCGCGCCGGCAGCGTCGGCGACGTCGGCTGCCTGTCGTTTTTTCCGACCAAGAATCTCGGTGCCTTCGGCGACGCGGGCATGTGCGTGACGAATAGCGCCGGCCTCGCGGAGCGGCTGCGGATCCTGCGCGTCCACGGCGGCGAGCCGAAGTACTTCCACTCGCTCGATCGGCGGCAACTTTCGCCTCGACGAGATTCAGGCGGCGGTGCTGGTCGATCAAGCTCGCGCACCTCGACGATTGGACGCGTGCGCGGCAGGAGAATGCGGCTCGCTACGATCGCCTGATCGAGCGACCGCGGACTTGCACGACTCGATCGACGGGCCCGCCGTCGAGCCCGGCGGTCGGCACATCTTCAACCAATACGTGATTCGCACGCCGCGCCGCGACGAGCTGCGGGCGCATCTCGCCGATCGCGGCATCGGCACGGAGATCTACTATCCTCTGCCGCTGCACGAGCAGCGCTGCTTTGCATACCTCGAGCACGAGCCGGAAGACTTTCCGGTGGCGCATCGAGCCGCCGGAGAGGTGCTCGCCTTACCGATCTACCCGGAGCTGACTGGCGACCAGCTCGAATACGTCGTCGCGGAGATCGCATCGTTCTTCCGGCGACCGTCGGTCTAGGATCGCTCCGGTGTTCGAGGGGAGCGCATTCGCACGTGCCGTACCGTGACGGAAGTGGTTTCGGTGTGTCTGCCGTTTGTGGCAGCATCCAGGCGTGACCGAGCCCAGTAGAAAGCTCCTGATCGTCGAAGACGATCCCGGCATCCAGAGCCAGCTGCGTTGGTGCTTCGAGGACTACGAAGTCATCGCCGCGATCGATCGCGCCCGCCGCCATCAACGAGCTGCGGCGGCACGAGCCCGCCGTCGTGCTCCAGGACCTCGGGTTGCCGCCCGACGACGGCGGGGTGACGGAGGGGTTCGCGACGCTGCGCGAGATTCTGAGCCTCGCGCCGTTCACGAAGGTCGTCGTCGTGACCGGCCATGGCGACCAGAGCAACGCCGTGAAAGCGGTCGGCATGGGCGCCTACGATTTCTACCAAAAGCCCGTCGACGTCGACACGCTGCAGCTGATCGTCCAGCGCGCATTCCAGATTCACGCGCTCGAGGCCGAGAATCGGCGCTTGCTCGAGGCGCTCGGCACGTCGCCGCTCGACGGCGTGATCGCCGCGAGCGACTCGATGCTGAAGGTGTGCCGCACGATCGAGAAGGTGGCGCCGACCAACGCGACGACGCTGCTGCTCAGGCGAGAGCGGCACCGGCAAGGAAGTATTGGCGCGCGCAATCCACGCGTTGAGCCCGCGTGCGGGCAAGCCGTTCGTTGCGATCAACTGCGCCGCGATTCCCGACACGCTGCTGGAGTCGGAGCTGTTCGGTTTCGAGAAGGGCGCGTTCACGGGCGCCGTGAAGCAGACGCCGGGCAAGATCGAAGTCGCTGACGGCGGCACGCTGTTCCTCGACGAGATCGGCGACATGCCGCTTTCCCTGCAGGCCAAGCTGCTCCGCTTCCTGCAGGAGCGCACCGTCGAGCGGATCGGCGGTCGCGCCGAAATCCCGGTCGACGTCCGCGTCGTTTGCGCGACGAACAAGAATCTGAAGCGAGGCGATGAGCTCCGGCGCTTTTCGCGACGACCTCTACTACCGCATCAGCGAGATCACGATCGCCATTCCGCCGGTCCGCGAGCGCGAGGGCGGCCGAATCTTGCTCGCTCAATACTTGCTGAACAAGTTCGCGCAGCAGCAGGGACGCAGCATCAAGGGATTCACCGACGACGCGCACGACGCCATCGAGACCTACGAATGGCCCGGCAACGTTCGCGAGATGGAAAACAAGATCAAGGCGCGCCGTCATCATGGCGGAGGGCAAGCTCGTGACGGCGGAAGACCTGGGGCTGAGTGTCGACCGCGAGCCCGCCGACGCTTGAACCTGCGCGTCGTCCGCAATCACGCCGAGACGCACGCGATACGGCAGGCGCTGGTCCGCAGCGGCGGCAACATCTCGCGTGCCGCAGAGCTGCTCGGTATTACGCGGCCGACGCTGTACGACCTCATGGCGAAATACGAGATCAACGCGACGGAGTCCAAACCGTCGATCTTGCCTAGGGACGACCCGCTCGCCCGAGGTCGTCGGCTTCGTTTACAAGAGCAGAGCCGCGGGCGATGGCTGTCGAGTCTAGCCGTAGCCGGTATTGAAAACACTTGCGTCTATTCTGAATTCTGGCACGAGTAAATGCTTACTCCACACGGGAACGATCTATTTTCGGAGAAGTTGCGATGTCGGAGTCTGGAGCGCAAGCAGCGTTGAGTCGCTACCGTACTGCGAGCCGTCGCAGGTGCCGCAAGCGCCACGCCGATGCCAGTCCACTTCGACGTCGAGGGCGGGTACGGCTCCGCGTCCGGTTTTGCGGCGGGGTCGTCAGTCGTCGTTACGCCGCCGCCCCGAACTGTGTCGAATCGCTGGCATTCGACCTGAATCAAGGTGGTTCCAAAACGTTCGACTTCCTGACAGTCACAATGATCGGGCGCCGGTGCGCGTCGGTGGTGTGATCAAGCGCGGCGCTGAGCTTCTCAGCACGCCTGACGCGACTGCCAACGGAGCTGTTGGGCGGGTTTCGGCGTCGCTATTCGGGTACTCGGAGCCGCAGGCCTCGTGCCCATCAGCCTCCCAGACGCGGTCGCATTCGGCGATAACGGGTTGTTCTCGGTCGGCTTCAGCGGTTTCTCGGACTTCTGCATCTTCTGCTCGAAGCTCGACGGGACGATCAAGGCGACTGTGACCCTTTTGCGCCGCGCCGGGGACTCACGACGTCGTTCCCGAACCCGGACGCTGACGTCTACTTGGTGCGGGACTGATCGCTGCGGCTCTCTCGCGTCGCCGTCGCAAGCAGAGCCTAACTCGACAACCATCGAACGAAAAAAAGGGCCCGACGGGCCCTTTTTTCTTTGCGCGGCCGGGATCGTGCTACCGGCCGTCTTTGAACTGCTCCGGATTCAGCTGGTGCCGGCCAAGCAGCTTGTAGAAGTCGGTGCGATTGCGCTTCGCGAGCCGCGCCGCCTGGCTCACGTTGCCGCTCGTGATCTGCAGCAGCTGCGACAAGTAGTTGCGCGTGAACTCATCGCGCGCCTCCGAGAACGACGGCAGCGCGTTCGCCTGCTCGCCGAGCGCGCTCCGAACCTGCTCCGTGGAGATCACGCGCGTCGGCGACAGGGCAACGTTCTGCCGCACGACGTTGTAGAGCTGGCGAATGTTGCCGGGCCAATGGCTCGCGACGAGGAGCTCCACCGCTTCGGGCGCGTACACCTTGCGCTCTTGGGACGACTCCGACGAGATCTGCACGAGGAAGTGCTCGACGAGCAGCGGCACGTCCTCGCGGCGATCGCGCAGTGCGGGCAGCTGAATGTTCACGACGTTCAGGCGGTAGTAGAGATCCTCGCGAAACGAGCCCTTGACCATCAAGTCCTTGAGGTCTTGATGCGTCGCCGAGATCACGCGCGTGTCGACTTTGACGGCATCGGTGCTGCCGACCGGGCGCACCTGCTCCTCCTGGAGCACGCGCAGCAACTTCACCTGCAAGCGCATCGGCATGTCGCCGATCTCGTCGAGCAGCAGCGTTCCGCCGTGCGCGGCCTGGAATAGGCCCTTGTGCGTCCGGTGTGCGCCCGTGAAGGCGCCCTTCTCGTGGCCGAACAGCTCGGACTCGAGCAGGTTCTCCGCCATCGCGCTGCAGTTGATCGCGACGAACGGCTGGTCCTTGCGCGAGCTCGCGCGATGGATCGCGCGCGCCATGAGCTCCTTGCCGGTGCCCGATTCGCCCGTGATCAGCACGCGCGTATCCGTGCCCGCGACCATGCGCGCCTGCTGAAGGCACGCCTCCATCGCGGGGCTGCGCGTGATGATCTCCGCGCTCCACTCGGCCGCGCTCTTCGGCAGGCCCGACACTTTCATCGCGCGCTCGACGTACTCGAGCAGCTGCTGCTTGTCGACGGGCTTCGTCAGGAAGCCGAACGCGCCGCTCTGCGTCGCCTCGACCGCGTCGGGAATCGTGCCGTGCGCCGTCAGGAGCAGCACGCACAGGCCCGGACGCTGGCGCTGGATTTCCTTGAGCAGCGAGATGCCGTCCATGTTCTCCATGCGCAGATCGCTCACCACGAGATCGGGACGGAAGCGGGAGAGGGCGGCGAGCGCCTCCGCGCCGCTTTCCACCGCCTCGACGTCGTAGCGCTCGGCGCGCAGGCGAATGCTCAGTAGCCGCAGCAGCCCCGGATCGTCATCGACGAGCAGGATTCGGCCGCGCGGGAGATCTTGCATTGCAGTACTAGCGTGGATTGGTCCCATTTTCTCTTTCCCTGATTGAGCGCTCGATGTTGGTAATCGCATCGAGCTTTGCCTTTGCTTCCTCGAGCTCTGCCTTGAGCTGTCGGTTCTCTTCGAGCGCCGCCTGGAGGCGCTGCGCGCTCTGATCGTCGCGTTTGGCGGTAGCCGCCTCGGTTGTGCGCTGCAGTCGCTGCGCCTCGGCGTCCAGGATCAACCTTTGCTCCACTTCTTTCAAGTGAACGAGCGCGAGCGTGCGCTCTTCGGGGAGCAGCGCGTCGCCCGATGCGAGCAAAGCGCTGAGCTGCTTCTGAGCCTCGAGCGCGTTGCTCGACGGATGTCCCGGAGTCGCGAGCGCGAGCGCGACATTCAGACGGTTCGTCGTCGTCGGCGATGCATCCGCTGCATTGGCAGCGTTGCGGAACGCATCGGCTTTCACGACGGCATCCCCTTCGATCAAGTCGCGGAGCGTCTGCAAATAGATGGCCAAGCTATCGCGTTCCGTTTCGCGCGCGGCGCCCGGGACCGGCGCTGCCTGTGCGCCGGACGGCGTATCGCTGCGGCCCGAGAATAGTCCGCCGGACGAGGCGCACCCCGCGAGCAATGCGAGCAACACAGTGCCCGTGACCCTAGCCATTGACCACCGCCAATACGCGTTTGTCCGTCGCACGGCGCAGCGGCAAACGCACCTGGAAATGTGCGCCGCCTTCCTCCGAGTTGCGAACCAGCTTTACGGAGCCGCCGTGCGCCTGCACACACTCGGCGACCACGGAGAGCCCGATGCCCGTTCCGCCCACGGGGCCGCCTTGTGGCCGGCGCCCTTGGTAGAACGCTTCGAAGATCCGATCCGCATCGTCAGGGTCTACGCCGGGTCCATTGTCCGCGACGTCGATGACGAGCTCTGTGCCCTGCATCGCAGCTCCGATCTGAATCACGCCGCCGTTCGGTGTGAACTTGATCGCATTCGACATCAGGTTTTCGAGCACGAGCTTGAGCTTGCCCTCGTCGGCGAGCACGTTGATGGGGCTCACCCTGAGCTCCAGCTTGATCTTCTTGTTCGAGATCACGAGCCGGTGCTGGCTCAGCACCCCGAAGACCATAGGCTTGAGCTCGAACTCCGCGAGCTCGAGGGACGCCGTCTGTGTTTGCCAGGCACTGAAGGTCAGCAGGTTTTCGATGAGCTTTTGCAGCTTCACGCCGTTGTCGCGCAGGATGCTCGTCACTTCCTGCTGCTGGTGATCGAGCTGGCCGACGGAGCCATCGAGCAGGAGCTCCGTGCCTTCGCGGATGTTCGCGAGCGGCGTCTTGAGCTCGTGAGACATGTGCCGGAGGAATTTGTTCTTCTCGTCCGTCGAGTCCTGCAGGCTGTGGCGCAGCCACTCGAGCTGCCGGCCGAGCCGCTCGATGTCGTTCGGGCCGCTCACGGTGATCGGTCTGCTGAAGTCTCCTTCGCCGAGCTCGCGAATCGCCCGGTCCACTTGCCGCAGCGGCCGGCCGACGAGCAGCAAGAACAGCACGATGAGCACGAGCGTGCCCGGGATCAGCGCGGCTGCTTGCCACGCAAGCGCTTGCTGCGCCGAGCTCGTGTTCTCTCGCAGCTCGTTCAGCCGGTCGTCGATCAGGAGCCGCATGCCCTGCGCGACGTCGCGCGCCGCGCCGTTCATCACGCGGAAGCGATCGATGACCATGTCGAGGGCGCCGTCGGCCGCGGGGCTGCGCAGCGCGTAGTGAACCTCTTTCGATAGGGTTGCGAGGCGGCGCAGCTGTTCTGCGATCGCGGTGTCCTTCGGCAGCGAGGTCAGCGTGTTGAGACTCTGCTCGAACGCGGCTTGGTCGCTGTCGTAGAGCGTCAGCAGGTCGGAGGCCGACGCGACCACGCCGCGTGCGAGGAGATACTGCCGGCCATTGCGCTCCATGGTCGCGAGCAAGCTCGCGAGCTTCTGGTTCTCCTCGGTCGAGCTCGCGCTGTCGCTGAGCACGGTCTCGCTTTCCGTCTTGAGCTGCCCGAGCTTGAGCACAGCGTTGCCGATCGCGATCAGGAGCGGCAGCGTCACGAATCCGAGCCCGAGCAATACGAGCCCCAGCAAAGTTCGAGGTCGAGGGATTCTCATTCGATCCCAATCCATCGGCTAGTTCCAGATTCCCGCGGCGAGCTTGCGTTCCCACGCGAGCGACGTCTCGACGATCTTCTTCAGGTCGTCGTGCTGCGGTTGCCAGTCGAGCGTGCTGCGGATGCGCGAGGCCTGGGCCACGAGCGTCGGCGGGTCGCCGGCGCGGCGCGGCGCTTCGCGCTGCGAAATCGCGTGGCCGGCTACTCGCTCGACCATCGTGATGAGCTCGCGAACGCTGTAGCCGCGGCCATAGCCGCAGTTCAAGGTCGTGGATTCGCCGCCGCGGCGCAGATACGCGAGGGCCTTCAGATGAGCGTCGGCGAGATCCTCGACGTGGATGTAGTCGCGAACGCCCGTACCGTCGGGCGTCGGATAGTCCGTCCCGAAGATGGACACGTGCTCCCGCTTACCGACGGCCACCTCGCACGCGACCTTCGTGAGCAGCGTCGCTTTGGGCGTCGCCTGGCCGATTCTTCCCATCGGGTCCGATCCCGCCACGTTGAAATAACGTAAGGCGACATAGCGCAGCGAGTTCACGGCGGCGACGTCGCGCAGCATCCACTCCGTCATGAGCTTCGACGTGCCGTACGAGTTGATCGGCGCCGTCGGCGTTTCCTCGGATGCCTCGCCCTCGGTCGGGATGCCGTAGACGGCGGCCGTCGACGAGAACACGACGTGACGCACGCCGGCCTTGAGCGCGTGCTCGAGCAACGTGCGGCTCGCGCAGGTGTTGTTCCGGTAGTACTTCAGCGGATCGGCGACCGACTCGGGAACGACGGTGTGCGCCGCGAAGTGCATCACCGTGTCGATGTCGTGACTCTCGAACAGCTTCGTGAGCACCTTCGGGTCGCCCGTGTTGCCGATGACGAGCTCACCGTGGAGCACCGCTTGGCGAAAGCCCGTGGAGAGGTCGTCGAGCACGACGATCTTCTCGCCGGCGTCGCCGAGTTGGCGAACCACGTGCGAGCCGATGTAGCCGGCTCCGCCCGTTACCAGAATTGTCTTGCCGGTCATATGTTTAACGAAGTGACATAATCAGAACCGGGGAGTTTACCAGGTCCGCCCAACACGACCGGGAGACGAGTCGCAGTTTGGCGACGTGGGGGTGGAGAGCGAAACGGCGAGGGAATCGCCGGAGTGGCGTGCAGGCGCCGCCCGGATGCGTGGCGTAGCGCGCAATTCCGCGTCGTCGTAGCGTGACGCACACACTATGTCGCATGCCCCGGTCACGGGCTACGATCGCGCCTCCTCAACAGGCGGCCGCGGGCGACCCGCGCAGCGCAAAGAATCGATTCGATGGACGTCAGCGTTAATCGCTCGCTGCTCGTGCTCGCCGCCCTGCTGCTCGTGAGCTGCGGCGGAGGCTCGGACGATGGCGGCGAGAGCACTGCTCAGGCTCAAGCACAGGCTCCGCCTCCGCCGCCGGCGACCGTTACCGTCAGCGGCACGGTCACGTTCGATTTCGTGCCTGCGGTTGCGGGTCTCGGGCTCGACTATGCGAGCACGCAGCCGAAGCCTGCACGCGGCGTCACCGTCGTGCTGCTGAGCGGTGCGAACGAGATTGCGTCGACCACTACCGATTCCGCCGGCGGGTATTCGTTCACCGTCGCGTCGAGTCTCGAAGTCTCGCTGCGTGTGCGGGCCGAGATGCTGAGGACGGGTTCGCCGTCGTGGCTGTTCACGGTGGTCGACAACACGAACGGCGACGGGCTCTACGTGCTCGACGGTACGCCGTTCAACACCGGTGTCGCGAACACGACGCGCGATCTGCGCGCCCCCTCGGGCTGGGACGGCGGGCGTTACGGCAGCGCGCGCTCGGCCGCGCCGTTCGCGATCCTCGACACCGTCTACGACGCGGTGCAACTCGTGCTGACCGCGGCCCCGACGCTGACCTTCCCGCCGCTCGAGCTGCACTGGAGCACGAGCAACGTCCCGGCCTTCGGGGCAAACGGCATTCCGGACTTCGATACGGGCGAGATCGGCACGAGCTTCTTTCGCCGCGGCGCCGGTATCTACCTGGTCGGCGCAGCGGACAGCGATACCGACGAATACGACCGGCACGTGATCGCCCACGAGTGGGGCCACTATGTCGAGTCGGAATTTTCGCGCTCCGACAGCATCGGAGGACCGCACACGCGCCACGATCAGCTCGATCTGCGCGTGGCGTTCGGCGAAGGGTGGGGCAACGCATTCTCCGCGATGGTCACCGGGCAAAGCGTGTATCGCGACTCGTTCGGCCCGGGCCAGTCGCGTGCCTTCACCTTCGACGTCGAAGGACCGCTGTCCGCGGCTCAGGCCAATCACAACCCGGGCTGGTACAGCGAAGAGTCGATCCAAGAGATTCTCTACGATCTCTTCGATTCGCACGTCGATCTCATCCGCGACACGCCCGTCGCGGACAACGTCGCTCTCGGATTCGCGCCGCTCTACGAAGTGTTGACGGGTCCGCAGAAGACGACGAGCGCGCTCACGAGCGTGTTCCCGTTCGTCGAAGCGCTGCGTGCGCAGCGCCCGGCCGACGCGCCGCTCATCGACGACGTCGTGGCCGCGCAAAACATCACGCCGATCGCGGACGCGTACGCGAGCACCGAGGCGCACTTCGGCAACCCGGCGACCGCCGATCTGCAGAACGTCTACAGCGCACTCGCCGTCAACGATCCGTCGCCGGCGCGCGTCTGCAGCCTCGACGACTATCGCAGCACGTTCACGGGCTCCACGAACAAGCTCGGCTCGCGACGCTTCGTGCGGTTCACCGCGACGAGCGCCGGCCCGCACACCGTCACCGCGCGCGCGGTCGCCCCGCTGAACGCGGCCGCGGATCCCGACATGGTCCTGCGCCGCGGCGCGGCTCTCGCGCTTGCCAACGGACCGCCGAGCAGCACTTGCGGCACGAGCGCGCCGCAGGATTGCGTCGAGACCTTCACGACGGCGCTCGCGGCCGGCGACTACGTGCTCGAGGTTTACGAATGGACGAACACCAACGATGCGACCGACGAGTATCCGCCGATCGGCCGCACGTGCTTCGACGTGTCGGTGACCCAGCCGTGATCGCGATGCGCCAGCGCAAGCTCCGCTCGTTCGTGCTCGCGGCGGCGCTCGCTGCGGCCGCGCACGCCGGCTTCGCTCAGCCGTCCGGAGGCGACGACCTACGGGTTGCACCCGCTCCACGCGTGAAGGACGTAGGCGGATCGTCGCCGGGCAAGCCGCAGCCGCCGATTTCCGTCGACTATCGCCTGTCGGCCGTGCCGGCGGCGGGTGTCCCGCTCGTCGTGACGATTACCGCGAGCGCGGACGCGAGTCTCGGCGCGCTCGCGCTCGACGTGCGAGCGGAGCAGGGTCTCGACGTGCGGTTGCCGCCGGTTGCCGTCGCCGCGGCGCCCGGGGAGCAGGCTTGGGAGGTGTCCGTGACACCGCTCTCGGCCGGGCGGGCGCACCTGAACGTGCTCGTGACGAGCAGCGCCGCGGCGGGGTCGCAAGCCCGCAGCGTCGTCGTGGCGATCGACGGTGCGCCCCGCGCGAAGCCCGCGGCGCAGCCGCTGGAGCGCGCCGAGCGGATCACGTCGCTGCCGGCGAAAGAGTCGACGAGGCACGCTGCGGATTAGCCTGCCTCGCGAGTAGGCATAAATACGAGAGTTCAGTCACGGCGCCCGCGGCGTGCCGGTTCCTATAGTGGCGGACCGGCCTCGGCGGAATGCAGCTCGACATGGCGAAGGATCGCCTCAAACGCAGGATCGCGGAAGCGCTGGCTGGGCCCACGGCTCGCGACAGCCTATGGCGAGTCCTGAGCCGCGACGATGACGCGGAAGAGGAGCCCCGTGACGGCGCTCCGCTCCACGCGATTCTCGACAACGTCAAAGATCCGATCGTCACCGTCGACGGCGACGGCCGCCTGCTCGGCGCGAACACGGCGGCCGCGCGCGTGTTCGCCGCCGCTGCCGCGGAGTTGCTCGGGCGCGAAGTCGCCGAGCTGATTCCGGAGCTCGTGCCGGCTGCGCAGACGCTCGACATGCTCGCGGACCGCGTCGGCGATACGTTCGTCGATGTGGCGCCGTCGCTGGTCGAAGCGCGCCGCGCCGACGGGCAGCGGTTCACGGCGGAAATCACGGTGAGCCGCGCGGGGCAGTGCTTCGTGCTGTGCCTGCGCGACGTGACCGAGCGCCTCCTCGACGAGCAAGCGCTGCGGGAGAGCGAGGCGCGTTACCGCGCGCTCGTCGAGAACGCGCCCGAGGCGATCGTCGTGCTCGACGTCGATCAGGAGCGCTTCGTCGACGCGAATGAGAACGCGGCGAGGCTGTTCAAGTTGTCCCGCGAGCAGCTGCTCGCGATCGGGCCGCGTGCGATCAGCCCCGAGTTTCAGACGGACGGTCTGCCGTCATTCGGTTTGCAGCGCGGCTACATAGATCGTGTGCTCAAGGGCGGCCGGCCCGTGTTCGAGTGGCTGCATCGCGACTCGGCCGGCAACGTGATCCCCTGCGAAGTGCGGTTCATCCAGCTGCCGTCTTCGAAGCACCGGCTGATCCGCGCGAGCATCATCGACATCGCGGCGCGCCGCCAGGCGGACACGCTCGCGTACGGCGAGCGCCGCGTGCTCGAGCTCATCGCCGCGAACGCGCCGCTCGAGCGAACGCTGCAGGCCGTCGTGCGGCTCGTGGAGCAGCTGCATCCGACCGTCGGCGCGGCCGTGCTCAGGGCCGACGCTGGACGCTTGCGGCTTGCGGCGTCGAGCGGCGTCGCTGCCCCGGTCGCGGCGCTGTTCGCGGACCTGCCGCTCGGCCTCGACGCCGGTACCGCGGGCGCGGCGGCCTCGCTCGGCCGTCAGGTCGTCGTGCGCGACATCGAGCAGGATCCGCTCTGGGGCGAGCTGCGCGGCGTGGCGCTCGCGAACGGCGTGCGAGCTTGCTGTTCGACGCCGATCGCGACCTCGGGCGACAGGATCCACGGCACGCTCGACCTGTACTTCGACTCCGCGCGAAGCCCGAACACCGAGGAGCTCGATCTCGCGACGCGGCTCACGCAGCTCTTGGGGATCGCGATCCGCCGCAAGCTCGACGAGAGCGCGCTGCGCGACAGCGAGGGGCGATTCCGAGCGCTATTCGACAACGTCGTCGACGGCGTTTACCAAGCCGCGCCGGGAGGCGAGATCCTGTCCGTGAATCCGGCGCTCGTGCGGATCTTGGGTTACGAGGACGAGCAGCAGCTTTCGCGGCTGAACATGGCGGAGCTGTTCGTCGAGACGAAGGAGCGCGAGCGCCTGGTCGCCGAGCTCACGAGCTACGGTCGCGTCCGCAACTTCGAGTATCAGCTCCGGCGCCGCGACGGACGTGCGATCGTCGCCATGGAAAATTCGCGCGTCGTGATCGACGCCGCGGGTCGGGTCCTCTATTACGAAGGGACGATCACCGACATCACGCAGCGCAAAGCGGCCGAGCGCGCCCTGTTCAACGAGAAGGAACGCGCACAGGTGACGCTCCAGTCGATCGGCGACGCGGTCGTGACGACGGACGAGCGGGGCAACATCGAGTACCTGAACCCGGTGGCCGAGCAGCTCACGGGCTGGGAGCGGCGCGATGCGCAGGGGCGCGCGATCGAAGAAGTCATCCGCCTCACCGACGAGTCGACGGGCAAGGAGGTCGACAACCCCGTCCTGCGCTGCCTCGCCGAGGGCCGCGTCGTGGCGCTGGCCGACAACGTGGTGCTCACGAGCCGCGACGGCTCCGCGATCGCGATCCAAGACTCGGCGGCGCCGATCCAAGATCGCAACGGTATCGTGATCGGCGCCGTGATGGTGTTCCACGACGTGAGCCAGGAGCGCCAGCTCCATCGGAAGCTCGCGTACTTCGCGAGCCACGATTCGCTCACGGGATTCATCAACCGGCGCGAGTTCGAGGAGCGTCTCTCTGCGGTGCTGCGCACGGTGCAGAAAGAGGGCGGCGCGCCGAGCGCCGTCCTCTATATGGACCTCGATCAGTTCAAGGTCGTCAACGACACGTGCGGCCACGGCGCGGGCGACTTGCTGCTCCGGCAGCTCGGTGACGTGCTGCGCTCCCACGTGCCGAAGACCGGCGTGCTCGCGCGGCTCGGCGGCGATGAGTTCGCCGTGCTGCTCACGGATTGCTCGCTCGCGAGCGCGGGCGAGATCGCAGAAGGCCTGCGCGCGGCGATCGCCGCATTCCGCTTCTCGTGGCGCGACAACGCGCTGCAGGTCGGCGTGAGCATCGGCATCGTGCCGTTGGACGCGAAGAGCGAAAGCGTCGGCGCGCTCATGAGCGCCGCGGACGTCGCGTGTTACGTCGCGAAGGACTTGGGTCGCAACCGCATTCACGTGTACGAGGAGGGCGACGCGGCGGAGCGCCACCAGGAGATGCAGTGGGTCGCGCGCATCAACCGCGCGCTCGAGGAGGAGCGCTTCGAGCTCTTCTATCAACCGATCGTGCCGATCGGCGGGGCGAGCAACGCGTGGCCGCATTACGAGCTGCTCCTGCGCCTGCGCGACGAGCGCGGCGAGATCGTCTCTCCCACCGCGTTCATCCCCGCCGCGGAGCGCTACAACTTGATGCCGAGCCTCGACCGTTGGGTGATCAGCCACACGCTCGAGACGCTCGTGTACCGCGGCGAGCCGAACACGAGTCCGTACATGCTCGCGATCAATCTTTCCGGAACGACGCTCAACGACGCGCGGTTTCTCGACTTCTTGCTCGATGAGCTGACCGCGGCGGCGGTGCCGCCCGGGGCGCTGTGCTTCGAGATCACGGAGACCGCGGCGATCTCGAATCTCGCGCAGGTGGTCGGCTTCATGCGTGCGCTCAAAGCGCGCGGTTGCCGGTTCTCGCTCGACGACTTCGGCACGGGGCTCTCGTCGCTGACGTACTTGAAGAACCTGCCCGTGGACTACGTCAAGATCGACGGGCAGTTCGTGCGCAACGTGACGCGCGATTCCGCCGACGAGGCCGTCGTGGAAGCGATCGCGCGAATGGCGCGCGCGTTCCGTATCGAGGCGATCGCCGAGCGGGTCGAGAGCCGCGAGGTGATGAAACGGCTCGGCGAGCTCGGCGTGGGGTATGCGCAGGGATTCTTCGTCGCCGTTCCGCAGTCGGTCGCCGAGCTGCCGATCGGCGCGAGTCGGAGCCGCATCCGCGCTTGAGCTTGTGCGCTGCCCGCGCCCGGTAGCGTGCGCTGCTGCTATGATGCTCCCCCCGTTCGCAAGCCGCGCACGAGCCAAGACAACATCGTGATCGACCTATCGCACCGCCTTTGCGTCGCGCCGATGATGGATCGGTCGGACCGGCATTTCCGGTTCCTGACGCGCCTGCTCGCCCCAACGCGCGTCTCTACACCGAGATGATCACGGCGCGCGCCTTGCTGCGCGGCGACGCCGCGCGGCTTGCTGCGTTTCGACGCGTCCGAGCGGCCGGTCGCGCTGCAGCTCGGCGGCAGCGAGCCCGGCGAGCTCGCCGAGGCCGCGCGGCTCGGAGAGAGCGCGGGCTACGACGAGATCAATCTCAACGTGGGCTGCCCGAGCGACCGGGTCCAGGCGGCTTGTTTCGGTGCCGCGTTGATGCTCGACGCGGCGCAGAGTCGCCGACTGCGTCGCCGCGATGCGCGGCGCCGTCGCCGTGCCCGTGACGGTGAAGACGCGGCTCGGCGTCGACGACCACGACTCCTACGAGTTCGTGCACGGTTTCGTCGCGACGGTCGCGGCCGCGGGCTGCGACACGTTCGTAGTCCACGCTCGCAAGGCGTGGCTGCAAGGACTGAGCCCGAAGGAGAATCGCGAGATTCCTCCGCTCGACTATCCGCGCGTGCATCGCTTGAAGCGCGACTTCCCCGCGCTGCGGATCGTGATCAACGGCGGCCTCACGGCACTCGACGTATCCGTACGTCAGCTCGAGCACGTCGACGGAGTGATGATCGGCCGCGCCGCGTACCAGCAGCCATGGCTCGTCGCGGAGCTCGACCGCGCGCTATTCGGCGAGTCCGAGCGGGACACGCTCGAACGGGTGCTCGATCGATTCCTGCCGTACGTGGAGCGCGAGCTCGCGGCCGGGACGCCGCTGCGTTCGATGACGCGCCATCTCCTCGGCCTGCGCGCGGGCCAAGCGGGCGGGCGCCGCTGGCGCCGCGAACTGTCCGAGCTCAAAGACGGCTACGCGGGTCTCGCGCGCCTTTACGAAATCGCGGCGCAAGTCGACCGCGCGGCGCCGATGCACACCACGGTCGACGTCTCGAGCGCCGTTGCCTTCGCGTTTGGTTGAGCGCGCGTTTGGTTGAGCCGCGCTTCATCCGTCCGTAACACGCCGCGAGCAAGGTGCGTGAACGATCCGGCGGATCGTGTAAGCTCGGCTTTTCCCGCGACGAACGACAAAACAACGAATCAACGAACGAGGCAACGCGTGGCAGCGAACCCCAAGAAGAAGCTATCCGGCACGATGGCGGAGAAAGCAGATATTCATGAGCTCTACGAGCAATCGGTGCAAGCGGTCGACGTCGAAGTCGAGTTCTTGCAGGACACGTTCCGGTCGCTGCGTGGCCGCGAGGCGGTGAGCTTGCGCGAGGACTTCTGCGGTACCGCGAGCCTCTCGTGCGAGTGGGTCCGCACCGGCCAGCACCGGCACGCGACGGGCGTCGACATCGACGCGAGCGTGCTCGATTGGGGCCGGCGCAAGCGCGTCGCGCGCCTCCCGGAAGCGGCGCGCGCGCGCGTCAAGCTCTTGAACGACGACGTGCGCCGAGTGGGGAACGATCCCGTCGACATCGCGGGTGCGTTCAATTTCAGCTACTTCTGCTTCAAGACGCGCGATGAAATGCGCGACTACTTCAAGCGCGTGCGCTCCGCGTTGAATGCCGACGGCCTGTTCTTCCTCGACGCGTTCGGCGGACCGGAGGCGTCCGACTTGCAGAAGGAGAAGACCAAGGTCAACGGCTTCACGTACGTCTGGGATCAAGCCGAGTTCGAGCCCGTCACGAGCCGGATCGTCTGCCACATTCACTTCAAGTTCCCGGACGGATCGAAGATCAAGCGCGCATTCACCTACGACTGGCGTCTCTGGACGTTGCCCGAGCTGCGCGAGCTCCTGACGGAGGCGGGCTTCACGAAGGTCCGCGTCTATTGGGAAGGAGACGACGGTGAAGGCGGCGGAAACGGCGAGTTCAAGGAGCACGCGACCGGCGAGGCCGATCTCGCTTGGATCGCGTATCTCGTCGCCGAAAAGTAGGGCCGTCGCGACGACGCCCGTTCCGTTCTGCGTGGAGCGGGTCTAAAGACCGAGCAATGCGTGCCGATTATTCGTGCAGCTGCCGCTTGCGCGGCTATAATCGCGTCGGCTCCCCTCGGGCGCACTCAAGAAGGAAGCCATGGGTAAGGATGTGGAGGTTGCGATTCTGTTCGCCGACGTGGTGGGCAGCACGCAGCTTTACGAACAGCTCGGCGACATCAAAGCTCGGCAAATGGTAGCGCGTTGCCTCGACATCATGCGCGAGGCGACCGAGGTCAATAAGGGCACCGTCATCAAGACCATGGGTGACGAGGTCATGTCGACCTTTCCCACCGCCGACGATGCGATGAGCGCCGCGCGGCGCATGCAGGAGCGGATCACCGCCGATTCCGAGCTCGCCCACGACAACGGCCACGTCGCGATCCGGATCGGCTGCCACTACGGCCCCGTCGTCCAGGAGCACCGCGACATCTTCGGCTCGGCCGTGCATACCGCGAACCGCATGACGAGCCAGGCCAAGGCCAAGCAGATCATCACTACCCTGTCGACCGTCGAACGGCTGTCGCCCGAATGGCAGTCCACGGCTCGCCAAATCGACGTCGCGACCGTTCGCGGTAAGGCGGACGAGGTCGTCCTGTTCGAGGTCCTGTGGTCGCCCGACGAAGCCACGAGCATGCTGCCGACCGTCGGGCAGGGCCGCCCGAAGACTGGCGCCCGCCCGAAACGATTGAGCCTGCGCTACCAGGGCCGCGAGGTGACGGTCGGCGAAGGGCGCAAAAGCGCCACGCTCGGCCGTGCCGAGGACAACGACGTCGTCGTGAAGGGCAATCTGATCTCGCGCGTGCACGCGCGCGTCGAAATGAGCCGCGACAAGTTCACGCTCGTGGACGAGAGCACGAACGGCACGTTCGTGCAGACCAACGCGGGCGAGGAGATCTTCGTGCGCCGCGACAGCACGCCGCTCACGGGCGAGGGCGTGATCGGCTTGGGGCGCGTCGCCCAGCCCGGGACCGCTCTCGCGGTCCACTTCGTGATCGAAGACTGACCCCGCCGCGCCGTTCGTCTCGCGCAGTCGTCGTCTGGGCTACAGATTCACGTCGCGTGCGCGGCGGAAGATCGCCCGTCGGCCGGCCGCGGCCTGCGGCGCGACCTTGCGTCATTCCTCCCGTTACGGCGTAGGCGCTTCGCGTCGGGCTATGGTTACGCCGCGGGCCGCTCGTGCCGTTCGAAATTCGGCGGCCAGTTCCTTCGACCTATACCAATGTTTGGTATATATTGGTACTAGCAAGAGGCGGCGGCATGGCGAAGAACACCAGTATCTCCCTCGGGGATCATTTCGAAGACTTCATCAGCGAGCAGGTTGAAAGCGGGCGTTACGGCTCGGCGAGTGAAGTCATCCGCGCGAGCCTGCGGCTGCTGGAAGAACGCGAGCAGAAGATCGGCACGTTGCGGCAAGCGCTGATCGACGGCGAGAACAGCGGCGATGCCGGCGAGTGGAACGTGAAGGCGATCAAGAGGAAGGCGAGGGGCCGGGCGAAATCCCCTTCCTGATGCGGAAAGTCCGGCTAAGTTCACTCGCGGAAAGCGATCTGATCGGGGTTTGGAGATACAGCTTCGATCAGTGGGGCGCGGCAAGAGCCGACAGTTATCTCGATGAACTGGACAAAGGAATCCGCTCGCTCGCTGACAACTCAGAGTTAGGAGCCAAGCGTGATTACGTCCGTCACGGGTACCGTGTACTGTTCATCAACCGCCATGCGATCTACTACGCGGTAGCCGAATCCGTCATCCGAATCGTCCGCGTGCTCCATGCCGAGATGGACCCCGAAAGGCACTTGTAGAGCGCGCATAAAGCAAAGAACGAACGGCGCAAGTGTCGCTCAGAGCGGAGTGGGTCAGGTCAGCGCGCGCACGACCTTCTGATGCTCGTCGTGCAGCTCCTTCGGAACCCGGTCGCCGAATTCCGCGAAGTACTCGCCGATGCTGTCCATCTCGGCGCGCCATTGCTTCGTGTCGACTGCGAGCAGTTGATTCAGCGTGTCGGGTGACACGTCCAAACCCTTGACGTCGATGTCGCCCGGTTTCGGCAGATAGCCGATCGGCAGCTCGAGAGCGTCGATGCGGTTCGCGCAGCGGTCGATGATCCAGCGCAGCACACGGAGGTTCTCGCCGAAGCCGGGCCAGAGGAACTTGCCGTTCGCGTCGCGCCGGAACCAATTGACATGGAAGATCTTCGGGAGCTTGGCTGAGCGCTTCGCGAAGCTGAGCCAGTGCGCCCAGTAGTCGCCGTAGTTGTAGCCGCAGAACGGCTTCATCGCCATCGGGTCGCGGCGCACGACGCCGACCTTACCCGTCGCGGCGGCCGTGGTCTCGGACGCGACGCTCGCGCCAACGAGCACGCCATGCGCCCAATCCTTCGCCTGATAGACGAGCGGCGCGAGCTCGCGGCGGCGTCCGCCGAACACGAGCGCGGAGATCGGAACGCCCTCGGGAGCCTCGGCGAGCTTGGAATAGGCCGGGTTCTGCTTCGCGGACACCGTGAAGCGTGAGTTCGGGTGCGCGGCCGGGCCGTTGGTGCCGTCGAAGGGGCGGCCGACCCAGTCGGTGCTCGGCTTGCCGCTGCCTTTTTCCTCCCACCACGGATCGTTCTCGGCCGTGACGGCGACGTTGGTGAAGATCGTGTTCTTCTGAATCGTGTCGTACGCGTTCCGATTCGTGTGCGGGTTCGTGCCCGGAACGACGCCGAAGTAACCCGCTTCGGGATTGATCGCGCGCAGCTGACCGTCCGCGTCGAGGTGCATCCACGCGATGTCGTCGCCGAGCGTCCACACCTTCCAGCCTTTGTGGCTCTCGGGCGGGATCAGCATCGCGAGATTGGTCTTGCCGCACGCCGACGGGAACGCGCAAGCGAGATAGTGCGTTTCGCCTTGGGGGTTCTGCACGCCGACGATCAGCATGTGCTCGGCGAGCCAGCCTTCCGTGCGCGCCTGGTAGCTCGCGATTCTGAGCGCATGGCATTTCTTGCCGAGCAATGCGTTGCCGCCGTAGCCCGAGCCGAAGCTCATGATCGTGAGCTCCTCGGGGAAATGCATGATGTAGCGGCGGTCGGGATCGAGCTCGCCGATCGAATGCAGGCCTTTGACGAACGTTTTGTCTTTCTCGATCCGTTTGAGCGCCGGTTTGCCGATGCGCGTCATGAGATACATGTTCGCGACGACGTAGGGGCTGTCCGTGATCTCCACTCCGCAGCGCGCATAGGGGGAGTCGATCGGGCCCATGCAATACGGAATGACGTACATGGTCCGCCCGCGCATGCTGCCGGCGAAGCATTCTTGCATCTGTTTCTTCGCGTCGGCGGGCGCCATCCAATTGTTGTTCGGACCCGCGTCGGTCTTGTCGCGAGTGCACACGAACGTCAGATGCTCGACTCGCGCGACATCCTCGGGGTCCGAGCGGTGCAGGTAACAGCCGGGGTAATGCTTTTGGTTGAGCTCGAGCAGGGAACCGCTGTCGAGCATCTCGTCGACGAGCTTGCGGTACTCGTGCTCGGTGCCGTCGCACCAGTGAATTCGGTCGGGGCTCGTGAGCTCTGCTACCTCGGCGACCCAGTCGCTGAGGCTCTTAAGGCGCGTCGTCATTTTGGATGCGTTATACGTTCTTGAGGAAGAAGCGGGGCATTATACCGTGGCTTAGCCGCGCGTGTGATCGAGGCCCGGCGCGGCTCTGCGGGCCCCGTAGCCTGTGATGAGAATCACGGCGCGGCGCCTCGCTCCTTGTCATTATGTCGTCGCTCGAACGCGGGCGCAGGATGCGCCCGTTGAACGACCCGAATGACTTGGGAAGGGATGCAATGACGCATCGTATGGCTCGAGCCCTGCTCGCGGCGGGCGGCTTGTGGTTGCAGTTTGCTGCTCACGCGATCGGTACCGCCGCAGGTACCGAAATCCGCAATCAAGCCGAGATCTCGTTCGTACTGAACGGTTCCGTCGAGACGCGTCTATCGAACTCGACCGCGCTGCGCGTGCTCGAGCTGCTCGACGTCAACCTGCTCGCGCAAACGCCGGAGCGCATCGTCGAGGCGGGCACCCCAGCCGCTCCGCTGCTGTTCACGCTGACCAACACCGGCAACGGAACCGAGCGGTTCGCGTTGCGCGTCGACAGCGCGCTCGGCGGCAACGACTTCGACCCCGTTCCCGCGGCCGTCGCGCTCTATCTCGACAGCGATGCGAGCGGCTCCCTGACGTCCACCGACGTCGCTTATCAACCGGGTAGCAACGATCCCGAGCTGGCCGCCGACGCTTCGCTCGGCGTGCTGCTACTTCAAGACATCCCGTCCGGCATCGCGGATGGCCGGCGCGGCGCCACGCAGCTGCGCGCGGCGGCCGTGACCGCGAGCGGATCGCCGGGCGAAGTCTTTGCCGGCGCGGGCGACGGCGGCGTCGACGCGCTGCTCGGCACGAGCGGTGCGCGCGCGGCATCCCTCGGACAGTATCTCGTCGGCGGGGTGGCGCTCGAAGTGCAGAAGAGCGCCGCCGTCGCTGACCGAAGCGGCGGCGCCGTACCGTCGCCGGGCGCTACCGTCGTTTATACGATTCACGTGAGCGCCGTAGGGCAGGGCGTCGCGGCAGCCGCGGCGTTTCACGACGCGATCCCCGAGCATGCGACCTACGTTGCGGGCTCGCTCGCGCTCAACGGCGCGGCGTTGAGCGACGCGGCCGACGCGGACGGCGGCGAGTACGTCGCCGCGACGAGCGAGCTCGTCGTGGTGCTCGGCGACCTCGCGCCGGCAGCCGGGTCTCAAGAAGTGCAGTTTGCGGTTACGATCGACTGAGAAAGGAACTCTCATGACACGTTGGTACGGAACACTGTGGCCGGTATTGCGATCATTGGCTGCGGCGCTCGCGCTCGGCGCGTTGACCTGCGCGTCTGCGCAGCAGGAAAGCGATCCCACGCGCGGCAACCTCGAGCTCGCGACCGTCGTCGAGAAGGTCGTCGAGGTCAAGCAGCAAGACGGCGCGAGCAAGACGGAGCTCGTGCCGGTCGACGTGGCGTTGCCGGGCGACGAGGTCGTCTACACGGTGAGCTTCAAGAACGTCAGCAAGCAGGCCGCCGACAACATCCGCATCACGAATCCGATTCCGAGCGAGATGCGCTATCTCCCGAACTCGGCGTTCGGTCCCGGCAGCGAAGTGCTCTACTCCGTCGACGGCGGCCTCACGTACGGCTCGCCGAAGGAGCTGACGGTCGCCGCCGACAGCGGCGGGCGCCGCACGGCCGACGCGTCCGACTACACGCATATCCGCTGGGTGCTCAAAGCGCCGCTCGACGCGGGCGCGAAGGGTTTCGCGCGGTTCCGCGCCGTCGTGCGCTGAAGCACCGGGGGAACCGCGGCCCCCAAGGCCGCGGCACCCGCGGCAAAGAAGCCGCGAGTGCCGCGGCAAGGAGCGCCGCGCGACCCCGGGGCATGCCGCGCATGAACGCGGCGCAACAGTAGACGCCTCACCGGCGCGTTCATTCGTCACAGGAGGAAGACCGGACTCGGCCGACAGGCCCGAGCCCGGCAGGTCTGCGCCTGTCACTCACGCGCTACATGGAGGTAGCCGAAAATGAACCTTGTCGACACCAAGCTGAAGCCGGTGGTACTCGCCGCGCTGACGCTCGCGGCAATGAGCGCCGCGAATTCCGTTCGAGCCGCCGGCACCGCGTCCGGCACCACGGTTGGCAATCTCGCGACCGTCGACTACGCGGTCGGCGGCGTCGCGCAGCTGCCGATCGAGAGCTCGCCCGCCGGCAACAGCACCCCCGGGGCCGGCAACGGAGCCGCGACGAGCTTCGTCGTCGACAACCGCGTCGACCTCACGGTCGCGGAGGCCGGCGCCGCCGTGACCCAGGTAGGTCCGGGGCAGGCCGACTCCGTCGCGACCTTCACGGTCACGAATACGGGTAATACGACGCAGGACTATGCGCTCGGCGTCGTGAACCTCACGCCGGCGGATGCGGCGGTGCTCTCGAACCTCGACACCGGGCTCGACGTGAGCAACTTCCGGATTCGCGTCGACGGCAACGGCAACGGCACCTACGAACCGGCGAGTGACGTCGCGACGTTCGTGGCCTCGCTCGCGGCCGACGCGACGGTAACCGTGTTCGTGCTCGCCGACGTTCCGCTCGGCGCGCTCGACAACGGGACCGCGAACATTCGGCTCACGGCAGCGACGCACGTCGCGGGCAGCGGCGCCGCGAATCCCGTCGTTCAGACGACGGGCGCGAACACGAACGGAGTGGACGTGGTGTTCGCCGACGCTGGGCGCGACGCGCAAGAGTCGGCGGCCGACGGCTACCGCGTCGCGTCCGCGAAGCTCACGATCACGAAGGCGTCGACAGTCGTCTCCGATCCGCTCAACGGAACGGGTAATCCGAAGGCTGTGCCCGGAGCCGTCGTCGAGTACTCGGTCACGGTCGCGAACGCGGGCACGCAACCGGCGAGCGGGCTCAAGATCACGGACGTGCTGGCGAGCGACCTGACTCTGGTCAACGGCGCCTACGGCTCCGGGGACGTCGCGGTGCAAGTGGGAGTCGGGCCTGCGACGACGCTCTACTGCACGGCCGATGCGGGTGACGTCGACGCGGATGGTTGCGGCATGGCGGGTGCGACGCTGCAAGTGAGCCCCGCGGGGCTCGTCGTCGGAATCACCGCCGCCAACAATCCCGTCCGTGTGCTGTTCCGCGCCGCGATTCACTAAGTCGTAGCGCGTCGGCCGGTGTCGGCGGAAGGCGATTTTCGCCTGCCGCGGCGAGCCGTCGTGGGCAGCATGGATGCAGCTCTCGGCGGCTCGCCGCTGCGCAGGCCTCAGCGCGCGCGCCCGAAAACGCTCGGGCGTGCGGCGCGCGCGCTCGTGCGCGCGCTGTTTCCCGCGCTCGCGCTCGCGGGCGCGCTCGTGTGTGAGTCGAGCGTGCACGCGCAAACGCCGTCCGGCACGACGATCCGCAATCGCGCGAGCGTTTCGTACACGAGCAGCGCGGGTCGCGCCGCTATGGCGTACAGCAATACCGTCGACCTCGTGACGGCGCCGCTGCGCACGCGCTCGAGCATCGAGCTCACGAGGCTCGCGAGCGGTGCGCCGAGCTGGTCCGAGCCCGTCGGTCCCGCGGTGTGCCTTGCGGGCGGCGCCGCCGTCGCGCTGCCGGCCCCGACGGTCGGCGTGCGCGCGATCGACCCGCTTGAGCCGCAGCCGCTCGTTGCGGCCGCGGTGCAGCACGGCGGCGACCCGCTGTTCGCGCGTCTCGTCGACGCGGATCGCGATCTCGATGCGAGCGTTCGCGACGTCGTGGCCGTGACGTTCCGCGCGAGCGCCACCGGCGACACGGAGACGATCAATCTCACCGAGACCGGCGTCGCGAGCGGCGTGTTCGCGGGGTATGTGCCGACCGCGGCTGCAGCGGCGACGCCGAACGACTGCGTGCTCGGCATCGCACGCAACGCGGGCGTCGAGGTGGACTACACGGACCCCGACGACGCCTCCGATGCGGCGCACGCCGGCGCGCTCCTCGATCCTGTCGGCCGCGTGTTCGACTCGGCGAGCGGTGCTCTCATCGACGGCGCGCGCGTCACGCTCGTCGACGCCGCGACGAACGCGCCGGCAGCGCCGCTCGGCGACGACGGCGTGAGCGCGTTTCCGGCGACGGTCGTGAGCGGCGGCGAGGCGCACGACACGTCAGGCGCCGTCTATCGCTTCGCGAGCGGCGAGTTCCGCTTCCCGCTCGTGCCGGCCGGGCGCTACCGCCTCGTGGTCGACGCGCCGGCCGGCTACACCGCGCCGTCGTTGCGTGCCGCGAGCGAGCTCGCCGAGCTGCCCGGCGCCCCGTTCGCGCTCGGGTCCGGCTCGTTCGGCGGCGAGCTCGCCGTCGAAGCGGCGTTCGTGCGGCTCGACGTGCCGCTCGATCCGGTCGCGGCGACTCGGTGGTTTCTCGACAAGCGGGCGGCCGTCGCGAGCGCTGGGGTCGGCGACTTCGTCGAATACCGGCTCACGCTCACGCGCGACGGCGGCACCGAGTCGGGTCCCGTGACGATCGAGGATCGGTTGCCGCACGGCGTGCGCTATCAGCCGGGCTCCGCGCGCTTGCGCGACTCGAGCGCCGTCGTCGAGCCGGTCGTGTCGAGCGACGGCCGCGAGCTGACGTTCGAGCTCGGCGACCTCGGCGCGGCCCGCGACGTCAAGCTGAGCTACGCCGTCGCCGTCGTGCCGGGTGCCGAGCCCGGTGAGATCGTGAACGTCGCGCGCGCCGTCGGGGCGCACGCCGCGTCGAACGAGGCGCGCGCGAGCTTACGGGTAGTCGACGATCTGTTCCGCGACGAAGCGTTTCTCGTGGGGCGCGTCGCGTTCGGCTCGTGCGGCGCCGCGGACGCAGCGGAGGGAGACGGCTTGGGAGGCGTGCGAGTCTATCTCGAGGACGGCCGTTACTCGGTCAGCGACGATGCCGGGCGATTCCACTTCGAAGGTGTGAGCGTCGGCACGCACGTCGTGCAGCTCGACCTCGATTCGTTGCCTTCGACGGTAGAGGTCGTGCCGTGCGCGAGCGATTCGCGCTTCGCGGGCACGCCGTTCTCGCGCTTCGTCACGCTCGCGCCCGGCGCGCTCGGGCGTGCGGACTTCTACGTCTCGTCCAAGGCCGGGCTGCCCGGCTCGGAGCGCGCCGCGCCGCGTGACACGGAGCGCGGTTCACCGCGCGACTCCGAGTTCGCGCCGAATACGTCCGCGATCTGGTCGGACGAGGTGCGCGTGCTGCCCGTCGTCGCGCTCCGCGCGCCCCTCGATGCGCACGGCGCGAGCGAGCCACCGTCCGCGGAGATGCCGGAGATCGACGTCGACACGCTGGCGCCGGAGTTCGCGTGGCTCTGGCCGCCGGAAGATCTGTCGCCCGCGATCCCGAACACCAAGGTGGCGGTGCAGCACGCCGCCACGGAGCGCGTCGACCTGTTCCTCAACGGTCAACCGGTAAGCATGCTGAGCTTCGACGGCACCGCGACGGCCCCGGCGAGCGGTGCGGCCTTGAGCCGCTGGCGCGGGCTCGATCTCGTCGACGGCACGAACGTCCTCGCTGCGGAGGTCGTCGACCCTCAGGGAAACGTGCGCAGAGTCGAGCGCGCGTTGCACTTCGCCGGGCCGCCGGTCCACGGCGAGCTCGTCGCAGCGGCTTCGCGGCTCACGGCGGACGGCAGCGAGCGTCCCGTGCTCGCGCTGCGTTTCGTCGATCGCTGGGATCGCCCGGCCCGGCCCGGCTCGCTCGCGGAGTTCCGCGTCGACGCGCCGTATCGAAGCTGGCTCGACGTCGAGCGGCTGCGCGAAAACCCGGTGCTCACGACGCGCGAGGAGACGCCGACGCTCAAGGTCGGCGCCGACGGCGTGGCGCTCATCGAGCTCGAGCCGACCACGCGCGCGGGCGAGGTCGTCGTGACGGTGCACTTCGCGCAAGGCCGAGAGCAGATGCTGCGCGCGTGGCTCGAGCCGGCGCCGCGCGATTGGGTGCTCGTCGGCCTCGCGGAGGGCACGATCGGCTACGACAGGGTGCGCGGCGCGCTCGAGGCCGCGGAGCTCGACGGCGTCGACGCGGATTTTTACGACGGCGGCCGGCTCGCGTTCTTCGCGAAGGGCAAGGTCAAGGGCTCGCTGCTCACCGTCGCGCTCAATAGCGACGGCGGCGCGACGCCGGCGAACGAAACGCTCGGCGGCACGATCGATCCCGACAGGTACTACACCGTCTACGGCGACGCGACCGAGCAGCGCTTCGACGCCGCGACGCGCGACCACGTGTACCTCAAGCTCGAGCGCCGGACGTTCATGGCGATGGCCGGGGACTTCGAGACGGGGCTCACGATCACCGAGCTCGGCCGCTACAACCGCAGCCTCACGGGCTTCAAGTCCGAGCGCCACGGCGAGCGCGTGAGCTACTCGGCGTTCGCGGCGCAGAGCGACGAGGCGTTCGTGAAGGACGAGCTGCGCGGCGACGGAACGTCCGGCCCGTACCGGCTGAGCCGCCAGCGCCTCACCGCCGGCAGCGACAAGCTCACGCTCGAGGTGCGCGATCGGTTCCGGCCCGATTTGATCTTGAGCACGCGGACGCTCGTGCGCCACTTCGACTACGACATCGACTATCTCGCGGGCTCCTTATTCTTCAAGGAGCCCGTGCCGAGCCGCGACTTCGACTTCAATCCCGTCTACGTGATCGCCGATTACGAATCGCGCGACGCCGTGCGCAGCGGCGTGCTCGGCGGCGGCCGCGCGGCCGTGCAGCTCGGCGGCGATCGTGCCGAAGTCGGCGTCACCGTGCTGCGCGACGGCACGATTGGAGCGAACGCGGCGCTCGCGGCGACTGATTTGCGCTACCGCTTCGGCGCGGCCACGGAGCTGTCGGCCGAAGTCGCGACGTCGACGAACGACGCGCTGGCGCCGATCTATGCGGGCGGTGCGAGCGCGAGCTCGACGGGCGGCGTAGCGCAGGAACGCCGCGGCGGCGCTTACCGAATCGAGCTGCTGCATCGCGCGGGCCCGCGCGAGCTCGAGGCGTATATGAAGGAGACGGATAGCGCGTTCGGGCTGGGTCAGCAATCGTCCGCGGAGCGCGGCACGCGCCGCTCGGGTGTGGCGGTGAGCAACGAGCTCAACCCGAACTGGCTCGTTGCAGCGGAAGGGTTCAGGCTCGAGAGCCTGCTCGACGGCGCGGTGCGCGACGTCGTGGAGGGCGAGACCCGCTATCAGGATCGACGCCGCACCGCGAGCTCGGGGCTGCGCCGGATCGACGAGGCGCTGCCGATCCGGGCGAGCGAGTTCGCGCAGTCGAACGAGGTCACGCAGGCGTTCGCGGGCGGCAGCTGGCGGTTCTTCGACGAGACGCTCACGACGCGCCTGAATGTGGAGACCGATCTCAAGGCTCGCGGCGCGAGCGCCGACTATCCGCAGCGCTCCGTGCTCGGCGTCGACTTCGCGCTGCGCCCGGCGATCACGATTTTCGCGGAGCAGGAGCTCGCCGACGGCGGCCGCCTCGACGCGCGCACGACGCGCTTCGGCGTGAAGGCGACGCCGAGCGACAACACGCGCGTCGATTCCTCGATCAACCAGGCGCTCACGGAATACGGGCCGCGGACCTACGCAACGCTCGGCCTCGCCCAAAGCTTCCGCGTCGGCGAGAGCTGGGCGCTCGACGTCGGCGGCGAAGAGACGCAGACGCTGCGCGAGCCCGGGCTCGAGCCTCTCGATACGCGTGTGCCGCTCGCGTCGGGGAGCTTCGGTGCCGACTTCTCGGCTGCGTACGTCGGTGCGGCCTATCGAGCGGCGGACTGGTCGTTCACGACGCGGCTCGAGCATCGCTCGAGCACCATGGAAACGCATCGCGCGCTGCTCGGCGGATTTTTCCGCGAGCGTGTCGCGGGCCGCGCGTTCAGCGCACAACTACAACTCGTCGACCGCACCGCGGACGCCATGCTCGGCGGATTCGATGGTCGGCTGCGGCTCGGTTGGGCATCGCGGCCTGCTGAGGGACGCTGGCTGCTGCTCGAGCGCGCCGATTGGATCGGGAGTTCTTTTGGGAGCTCTTTCGGGAGCTCTCTTGGGAGCGTTCCGGGGAGCTCGCTGGGTGGCTCGCTCGGCACCGATCCCGGCAGCGCGCTCGGGCGCAACCGCCGCGTCGTCAACAACCTCGCGGCGCACTTCACCGCCAACGCGCGCAACGAGGTCGGGCTGCAATATGCGGCGAAGGTCGTGCGCTTCGACGGCGGCGAGTGGGGCGCTTCGGGCTTTCTCGACCTGCTCGGAGTCGAGTGGCGCCGACAGCTCGCGCCGAAGCTCGACGTCGGCGTGCACGGCAGCCTGTACCGGGCGCCGAGCGCGAACGTCGCGCAGCGTGGCCTCGGTGTCGACTTCGGCATCAACGTCGCGACCAATCTGCAGCTCGCGGCCGGCTACAACTTCGCGGGCTTCGACGACGAAGACTTCTCGCAGGCGCGGTATACGGCGGCCGGCCCGTATGTGTCCTTCCGGTTGAAGGTCGATCAGGCGTCGCTGCAAGAGCTGCTGCGGCGTTGATCCGCATGCGGCGCGCTCGGCAGCGGCGTTTTGCGCCGCGTTCAAGTTCAGCGGATGTGCGCGCTCCGCCGCCATTTCGCGCGCGTCAGGGGCTTAGGTTCGGGCTATAGTGCGCGCGAACCCATGCTCGAACTCGCGGAAATCTTCGGCCCCGACGGCGCGCTCGCCGGGCGCCTGCCGGGCTTCAGCTATCGCGCGGCGCAGGCGCAGATGGCCGAGCTCGTCGCCGAGGCGCTCGATTCCGGGCGGCATGCCGCCATCGAGGCGGGTACCGGCATCGGCAAGACGTTCGCGTATCTGTTGCCCGTGCTGCTGTCCGGCCGGCGCGCGATCATTTCGACCGGTACGCGCACGCTCCAAGACCAGCTGTTCGCGCGCGACTTGCCGCTGCTCGGCGCCGTGATCGGACGGCCGGCGCGCGTCGCGCTGCTCAAGGGCCGCAACAACTATCTCTGCTGGCACCGGCTCGAGACGGCGCTGCACGACGGCACGCGCGACGCCGCGAGTGTCGCCGAGCTCGGTGCGATCTCCGCTTGGGGCAAGTCGAGCGCGAGCGGCGATCTCACCGAGCTCGAGGACTTGGCGGAGGATCACGCGCTGCGGAGCACGGTTACCTCGACGGTCGACAACTGTCTCGGCAACCGTTGCGAATTCTTCGACCGCTGCTTCGTGCTCGAGGCGCGCCGCGAAGCGCAGGCCGCGGACGTCGTGATCGTGAACCATCACTTGCTGCTCGCGGATCTCGCGTTGAAAGAGGGCGGCTTCGGCGAGCTCTTGCCCGGCGCGGATGCGGTGATCGTGGACGAGGCGCACCAGCTGCCCGACGTCGCGCAGCAGTTCTTCGGGAGCTCGGTGAGCACGCGCGAGCTCGACACGCTCGCGCGCGACGTGCTCTCCGAGGCGCAGCAAGCCGGTGTCGCAAGCCAGCTCGCGGACGGGCTCGGCGTGCTCACGCGCGCGGCGTTCACGATCCGTCGCAACGCGGGTGCGTCGCTGCTCGGCCGCGTTCCGTGGGTCGCGGCGCCGGCCGCGCTGCGCGACGCGCTGCCCGACGCGCGGCAAGCGCTCGAGGCGCTGCAAGAGCAGCTCGAGCAAGCCGGGTCCGCCAGCGCGGGTCTCGAGAATTGCGCGGCGCGCTGCGCGGACGCGGCGGCACGCCTGCGGTTCATTGCGGCCGCGGATCCGGCTGAAGGTCTGCGCTGGTTCGATTTCTCCACGGGCACGGTCGCCGTGCATTGGACTCCGCTCGACATCGGCGCGGCGCTCGCGGCGCGAATCGAAGCTCAGAGCGGAGTCTGGGTATTCGCCTCGGCGACCCTCGCGGTCGGCGACGACTTCTCGCACTTCTTGCGCCGCATCGGAGTCGCGGCGCCGATCACGAGCGTGCTGCCGAGCCCGTTCGATTACGCGCGCAACGCGCGGATGTACGTTCCACAGGGGTTGCCCGATCCGTCCGACGAAAGCTACGTCGAGCACCTCATGAGCTCGATCTGGCCGCTCGTCGAGGCCGCGCGCGGCGGCGCGTTCCTGCTGTTCACGAGCTACCGCGCGCTCAATCGCGCCGAAGCGTGGCTCGCGCGCTGCACGCCGCCGGGACGCGTGCTCGTGCAGGGGCGCGGCGCGCGCAGCGAGCTCTTGAACGAGTTTCGCGCGGACGGCAATGCGATCCTGCTCGGCACGGGCAGCTTCTGGCAGGGCGTCGACGTTCGCGGCCCGGCGCTGCGGCTCGTGATGATCGACAAGCTGCCGTTCGCGGTTCCGAGCGACCCGCTCGTGCAGGCGCGAATCGAGGCGATCCGGCGCGGCGGCGGCGATGCGTTCACCGAGTACCAGCTGCCGCAAGCGGTGCTCACGCTGAAGCAGGGCGTCGGGCGCCTGATCCGCGACTTCGACGATCGTGGCCTCATCGTGCTCGGCGACCCCCGCCTGCGCAGCCGCGGCTACGGCCGGCTGTTCCTCGCGAGCCTGCCCCCGATGCCCGTGCTCGACGAGCTCGACGACGCCCTCGCGTTCGCCGCGACGTTGGCGGAGCCCGCGGCGCCGACGCGCGCCGCGGCCGCGTCGTGAAGCTGCTCGGCATCGAAACGTCGAGCAGCGTGGGCTCGATCGCGCTGCGCTGCGGTGACGAGACTCGGGTGCGCGAGATCGCGACGCCGCGCGAGCAGACGGAGCAGCTGCTCCCGCTCATCCACGAGTTGCTCGCCGAGGCTGGGGTAGGGCTCGGGGCGCTCGACGGCCTCGCGTTCGGCCGCGGGCCCGGATCGTTCACGGGCTTGCGGGTCGCGGCGGCCGTAGCGCAGGGGCTCGCGCTCGCGAGCTCGGTGCCGTTGCTGCCGGTCTCGAGCCTACTGTGCCTCGCACAAACCGCATGGCGCAAAGAGCGCGTCGCGCGTTCTCTCGTCTGCGTCGATGCGCGCATGGGCGAGATCTATTGGGCGGAATTCGCGGCGAGCGGCGGGGTGCTCGGCGCCGAAGGCGACGAGCGGCTCGGCGCCCCGGGCGACCTCCTGGTCCCCGCGAAGCGGCCGTGGGCCGCGGTCGGCGACGGATTCGCGAGCTATCGCGAGACGCTGGCGGAGCGTATCGCCGCGGCCGAGCGGGTGCTGCCGGACCTCAAGCCCGCGGCCGAGGACCTGTTCCCGCAAGGCGCGCTGGACCTCGCGGCCGGGCGATCGGTCACGCCGGGCGAGGCGCTGCCGGTGTATCTTCGCGAGCATACGGCGTGGCGCCGGAGCTCCTGATCGGGGTCCTCGGGCTCGAGAAAAAGCCTTTCCGGCCGCGCTCTTAACCATTTTGTAACAATGGTCGACTCTAATTTCCGGCATGTCTCCCCTATTCGACGAGTTGCCGATGACACAAAAGAAAATCCTGGTGGTCGAGGACGAACGTGCGATCCGCGAGATGCTCGCGTTCAACCTCGGCCGAGCGGGCTACGAAGTACGGCCCGCCGGCGACGGCCGCGAGGCGCGCGCGTCGATCGCCGACGGCCATCCCGATCTCGTGCTGATGGACTGGATGCTGCCCGACGTGAGCGGTCTCGAGCTCACTCGGCAACTGAAGCGCGATCCGCACACGCGTGAGATTCCGGTGATCATGCTGACGGCGCGCGTCGAGGAAGACGACCGCGTCGCCGGTCTCGATGGCGGCGCCGACGACTACATCGTGAAGCCGTTCTCGCAGCGCGAGCTGCTCGCGCGCATCCGCGCGGCGCTGCGCCGCACGACGGTCGCGGAAGGCGAGGTGGTCAACGTCGGACAGCTCAAGCTCGACGCGGCGAGCCATCAGGTGAGCGTCGGGTCGAGCGAGATCGCGCTGGGGCCGACCGAGTACCGCCTGCTCGAGTTCTTCATGCACCACCCGGATCGCGTGTACAGCCGCGCGCAATTGCTCGATCGCGTCTGGGGCGGCAACGTCTACGTCGAGGAGCGGACCGTCGACGTGCACATCCGGCGCCTCCGCAAGGCACTCACGCCGTCCGGTTACGATAGACTCATCCGCACCGTGCGCGGCGCGGGGTATCGGTTCTCTCCTGGGCCCTCACCTGGTCAGGCGTGACATTGCCGAATCGCTGGGCATCACAACTCATCGCTCTCGCCGCGTGGCTCGGTGCAGCGATACTGCTCGGCGTGTGGTTCGGCGGTACCGGTTGGTGGCTCGCCGGCGCGCTCGCGTTCTACGTCGCGCACACGCTGCGCAACCTCGCGCTGCTCGATCGCGTTCTCGATGGCCACAAACGCGTGCCGCTGTTCGTCACGCGCGGGCTCTGGGCGGAGATCTTCGCGCGCGTCGACAAGATCCGCGCGAAAGCGCGTAACCGGAAGAAGAAGTACCACCGGCTGCTCCGCGAGGTCCGCGAGAGCACGGGCGCGCTCAGCGACGGCGGCATCATCTTGAATTCCGAGCACGAGATCCTCTGGTTCAATCCCGCCGCCACGCGGTTGGTCGGGCTCGATCCGACGATCGACATCGGCAACCGCCTCGACAACTTGCTGCGCCATCCGGATTTCGCGGCCTACCTCGCGGCGCCGACCGGCGAGGGCATCACGATCCCGTCGCCGAAAGAGGAGGGGGGCTGGCTCACCGTGCAGATCATTCCGTACGGTCAGGACCAGCGTCTCGCGATCGTGCGCGACATCACGCGCCAGATGCAGCTCGAGCGCACGCGCCGCGACTTCGTGGCGAACGCCTCGCACGAGCTGCGCTCGCCGCTCACGGTGATCAGCGGCTACCTCGATACGCTCGGCGACGACGAAGAAATGCCGCAAGGGTGGCGCGCGCCGGTGGGTGAGATGCGGCGCCAGGCCGATCGGATGACGCAGATCCTGGGCGACCTGATCGAGCTCACGCGTCTCGAGTCGGCCGAGCGCGAGGCGCCGCACGAGTTCGTGGACGTCGGCGGCTTGCTGAAGCTCATTGCGAAGGAGTTTCAGGCCGCCGGCGCCGGGCCCGCGGTGGAGCTCAAGCTCGCGACGGATATTGCGCTCGTCGGCAGCGAGTCCGAGCTGCACTCGATCTTCTACAACCTCGTCAACAACGCCGTGCGCTTCACGCCGCCTACTGGCCGCGTGCGCATCGAGTGGAGGGCCGAAGGCGACGACGCGGTGTTCGAGGTCGTCGATACGGGCATCGGGATCGCGCCGGAGCAGATCCCGCGCATCACGGAGCGCTTCTATCGCGTCGATCCGGGGCGTTCGCGCGCCATGGGCGGCACGGGTCTCGGCCTCGCGATCGTTAAGCACGCGTTGCAGCGTCATGAAGGGACGTTGAACATCCAGAGCCGCGAGGGCGAAGGCAGCACGTTCAGCTGCCGGTTTCCGGCCGCGCGGCTCGTTCATCGCGCGGGTGCGGCGCGCGCCGTATAATCGCCGCCCAGCGGAGGACACAGCACGATGGAAGTCGAAGATCTCGGGCACCACATCTCGAAGCGCTTCAACGAGGATCTCGAGCACGTTCGCAACTCGGTGCTCGCGATGGGCGGGCTCGTCGAGGAGCAGCTCGATCGTGCGATCAAGGCGCTGTCCGAGGCCAACAGCGAGCTCGGGCTCCAGGTGGCCGAGGACGACATCAAGGTCAACCGCATGGAAGTCAGCATCGACGAGGAGTGCAGCCGCATCCTCGCGACGCGTGCGCCCACCGCGAGCGACCTCCGGCTCGTGATCGCGACGCTGAAGACCATCACGGATCTCGAGCGCATCGGCGACGAGGCCGAGAAGATCGGTGTCCTGGCCGCGCGGCTCGCGAGCGTGGAGCGGCCCTCGACGAACTACCGGGAGCTCCGCAACCTAGCGCGGCACGTGAAGAACATGGTGCACGGCGCTTTGAACGCGTTCGCGCGGCTCGACACGAAGGGCGCGCTCGAGGTCGTGAAGGCCGACGACGCGGTCGACGAGGAGTACGAGTCGATCTACCGCCAGGGCATCACGTTCATGATGGAAGACCCGCGCACGATCTCGCGGATCATGGATTCGACGTGGATGGCACGCGCGCTCGAGCGCATCGGCGATCACGCGAAGAACATCTGCGAATACGTGATCTTCATGGTCCACGGCAAGGACGTCCGCTACACCGGCATCAAGAACATCGAGGCCGAGGTCGAGCAGGCGACTCGGCGGCAGGAGCCTCGTAGTTGATCGTGGCGAGGAGCCAACGCCGCTGGCTCAACGCGGCCGGCGTCGCACTCGTCGCGGCCTTGATGGGCTATGCGTTCTACGCGCAATACGGACCGCTGAACCTCGAACCTTGCCCGCTCTGTAGCTTTCAACGAGGCGCGATGATCGCGCTCGGCGCCGTGTTCGCGCTCGCGGCGCTCAGCGCGCCGCGGGGCGTGAGCGCACGCGTGTTCGCTCTGCTCGGCGCGCTCGTCGCGGCCATCGGGCTCGGCATTTCGTCGTGGCACGTGCACATCCAGAACTTGCCGCCCGAAAAAGTGCCGGCGTGCGGCCCTGGCCTCGACTACATGATGAGCGCGTTTCCGTTCCAGGAAATGATCCAGATGGTCTTCACGGGCTCGGGCGAGTGTCACGACATCAACTGGTCGTTCCTGGGCCTCAGCATGCCGTTCTGGACCGGCGTCTGGTTCGTCGCGCTCGGCGCGCTGATCGTCGCCGCCAACTGGACCCGCCTCGCGCGCTGATCCCATAGAGCCCGACGTTCGCCCGCCCCACGAGCCGCCATCTCGAAGCCGCGGCCGTCGATCGGTCCCTGCGCGGCGGCGATAGCAACGCGCCGAGCCAATCGTTTCGCCCGCGGAAATAGCCCCGCGCGTCTTCGCGCGGGGTGCGAGCAGGAGCGAGCACTCGCCTGGGCGACATGGATGTCGCCTCAGGCGAGCCCGCGGGCGAAGCGATTGGCGAGGGAACCCGCGAAGCGGGCGCGTTGCGTGCCGCGGCGCAGGGACTGATCGACGGCCGCGGCTTCGCGCGTTCACCGTGACGCGGGCGGCGGACGGAAGGCGCTACGGGATCAGCAGCAGCTCGGCGATGCGGAAGTAGATCTTCTCGAGGCGGTCCAAGTCGTCGATCGCGACGCGCTCGTCGACCGAGTGGATCGTCTTGTTCAGCGGTCCAAGCTCGATCACGTCCACGCCGTACGGCGCGATGAACCGCCCGTCCGACGTCCCGCCGCTCGTCGAGAGCTCCGGGTCGAGGCCGGTCGCTTCGCGCACCGCGGTCTGCACCGCGGCGGTGAGCTTGCCGGGCTTCGTGAGGAACGGCTTGCCTGCGACGCGCCAGCGAAGCTCGTATTCGATGCCGAGATCCTTCAGCAGCTTCTCGACCCGCGCCGACAGCGTCTCGTGCGTCCACACGTTCGAGTAGCGGAAGTTGAAGCGGCACTGCAGCTCGCCCGGCACGACGTTCGGCGCGCCCGCGTCGCAGTGCACGTTCACCATCTGGAACGTCGTCGGGGGGAAGTGCTCGTTGCCCGCGTCGATCGGCTCGCGAGTGATCGCGGTCACGAACTTCGCGAGCGCGTGAATCGGATTGTCGGATTGCAGCGGATACGCGACATGGCCCTGCACGCCGCGCACGGTCATGATCCCCGAGAGGCTGCCGCGCCGGCCGACGCGCACGGTGTCGCCGAGCTTCGCGTCGCTCGACGGCTCGCCGACCACGCAGTACTGGAATTTTTCGCCGCGCGCCGCGAGCGCCTCCATGACCTTGAGCGTCCCATCGTCCGCGGCGCCTTCCTCGTCGCTCGTGATGAGCATCCCGAGAGACCCCGGTGCGTCGGGATATCGCTCCGCGAACCGGCGGCACGCGTTGACCATCGCGGCCAGGCTGCCCTTCATGTCGGCCGCGCCGCGGCCGATGAGCTCGCCGCCCGCCAGCTCGGCGGCGAACGGGTCGACCTTCCATTGCTCGCGCGGCCCCGGCGGCACGACGTCGGTGTGCCCCGCGAACACGAGCGCGGGCGCCGAGCGGCCGCGGCGCGCCCATAGGTTGTCCACCTCGCCGAATCTCAGCGGCTCGGTGTGAAATCCCGCAGCGCGCAGCAGGCTCGAAATCAGCGCCTGACACCCCGCGTCGGACGGCGTGACCGAGGGCTTGCGGATCAGCTCACGGGCGAGCTCGAGCGTATTCATCGTCGTGCCGTGGTCGGCCCGCCAGTCGAGGGCCGTATTTCAATTCTTTCATGGAGTTGTACGGCGTTCTTCAGACGCCTAGTCAGGCGTCCGTATGGCAGTCTGCAATAATTCCTTAACATTCTCTGGCTAGTCTCGTGGGGCGACAATGCCTACCCGCGTTACCCCGCGGCCGCGCGCACCACTCGTCAGGAGGATCCATGGGGAATCATAGCTCGCCACTCATTCTCGTTGGTCGTCGGTTTGGTCGTGGCGTGCGGCAGCGCCAACGCCGCCGGAAGCTCAAGCGGTCCGGGACTATATCAGCATCGTCGGCTCATCGACCGTCTACCCATTTGCAACCGTCGTCGCCGAGCAGTTCGGCCGGAAGACGAGCTTCAAGACTCCGAAGATCGAATCCACCGGCAGCGGCGGCGGCCTCAAGCTGTTCTGCAACGGTGTCGGCGTCGAGCATCCGGACATCGCGAACTCGTCACGTCGGATCACGCCGACCGAGGTTGCGACCTGCGCGAAGAACGGCGTAGACGCGATCGTCGAGGTGAAGATCGGCTTCGATGGCATCGTGCTCGCGAACGCCAAGACTTCCGCGCCGCTCAATCTGTCGCTCCGCGACGTGTACCTCGCGCTCGCGAAGAACGTGCCCGATCCCGCGGGCGGCCAGAAGCTCGTTGCGAATCCGTACCGTACTTGGGCCGAAGTGAATTCGAAGCTGCCGGCCGTCGATATCGAGGTGCTTGGCCCGCCGCCGACTTCGGGCACGCGCGACGCGTTCCTCGAGCTCGCGATGGATGGCGGCTGCAAGTCCATCGACTGGGTCGCGAAGCTCCCGAGCGACGCCCTCGTCGCGGCGTGCCACACGATCCGCGAGGACGGCCGCTATATCGAAGCCGGCGAGAACGACAACCTCATCGTGCAGAAGCTCGCCTCGAACCCGACGGCGTTCGGCATCTTCGGCTACAGCTTCCTCGAGCAGAACGCGGACAAGGTGCAAGGTGCCCACATCAACGGCGTCGTCCCGGACTTCGATTCGATCGCCGAAGGCAAGTACCCGATCTCGCGGCCCCTCTATTTCTATGTGAAGAAAGCGCACGTCGACGTGATTCCCGGTATCCGCGAGTACCTGAAGGAATTCACCAGCGATTCCGCCTGGGGCGACTTCGGCTATCTTTCCGACAAAGGCCTCGTCCCGCTGCCGGAGCAGGAGCGCAAGCAGGTCCTCGCGCAGGTGCAGGCGCTGACGAATTTGAAGTTGAATCCTTGATCCTTTGCGGCACACTGCGACGACGCACAACTAGCGCGGAATCTGCTTGGCTCCTTCGACGCTGCTGATACTGGTCGTCGGTCTGGCGGTGCTGGCCTATTACGTGGGCCGGCAGCGCGCGATCGCGGGCGCGCTCGCGGCCGGGCCGCGGACGGCGCACTCGTTGCCGGGCTATCACGGCGGATACGTTGCGCTCTGGTGCGTGATCCCGGCCGTCGTGCTGTTGACCCTGTGGCAGACGTTCGAGCCGATGTGGCTGCGCGACGCCGTGCTGTCCGGCTTGCCCGAGACGCTGCGCGCGCTTCCCCAGGAGCAGCTCGGGCTCGTCTACAACGACATCCGCAACCTCGTCGAAGGCAACATCGTCTCGAGCAGCCCGGGCGCGGACATCCTGGCGGCCGCGGATCAATACGCCGCGCTGCGCCAGCTGAGCCGCAACCTCTCGACGGGCGCCGTGCTCGTGCTCGGGCTGGTCTGCCTCGCGTGGGCGTTCTACCGCGTGCGGCCGTCGTTTCGCGCGCGCAATCGCGTCGAGCGCGCGATCGAGTACCTGCTGGTCGGCGCGTCGCTCGTCGCGATCTTGACGACGATCGGAATATTTCTGTCGGTGTTGTTCGAGGCGCTGCGATTTTTCCGCCAGGTCTCGCCGGTCGAGTTCCTGTTCGGACTGAGCTGGAGCCCGCAGACGGCCATTCGCGCGGACCAGGTGGGATCGTCCGGCGCGTTCGGTGCGGTTCCGCTGTTCGCGGGCACGCTATTGATCTCGGGGATCGCGATGCTGGTCGCGGTTCCGGTCGGTCTGATGTCCGCGATCTACCTGTCCGAGTATGCGAGCCCGCGGCTCCGCAACTACGCGAAGCCGATGCTCGAGATTCTCGCGGGAATTCCCACGGTGGTGTACGGCTACTTCGCCGCGCTCACGGTCGGTCCGATCCTGCGGGGGCTCGGCGAATCGTTCGGGCTAGACGTCGCGTCCGAGAGCGCGCTCGGCGCCGGGCTCGTGATGGGCATCATGATCATTCCGTTCGTGTCGTCGCTGTCCGACGACGTGATCACAGCGGTGCCGCAGGCGCTGCGCGACGGCTCGTACGGCCTCGGTGCGACGCGGTCCGAGACGATTCGGAACGTCGTCTTCCCGGCGGCGCTGCCGGGCATCGTCGGTGCGGTGCTGCTCGCCGTGTCCCGCGCGATCGGCGAGACGATGATCGTCGTGATGGCCGCGGGCCTCGCCGCGAATCTCACCGCCAACCCGTTCGCGGCGGTGACCACGGTCACGGTGCAGATCGTGACGCTGCTGATCGGCGACCAGGAGTTCGACAGCCCGAAGACGCTCGCTGCGTTTGCGCTCGGGCTCGTGCTGTTCCTCGTCACGCTCGTGCTGAACGTGATCGCGCTGCGCGTCGTGCGCCGCTACCGGGAGCAGTATGAGTAACGTGCCCGGTGTCAAAGAGCTCGTGGCGCGCGGCATCGGCCGGCGCTATCGCAACGAGCGGCTCTTCAAGGCGGCGGGCCTCGGCGCGTTGATGGTCGGCTTGGGCTTCCTCGCGTTCTTCTTCTATACGCTGGTCGCGAACGGCTACACGGCGCTGCAGCAGACCCGGATCTTGCTCGACGTGAAGCTCGACGCCGCCGTGATCGATCCCGACAACACGCGCGACCCGGCCGTGCGGGCGACTGCCGACTACCAGCGCCTGGTGCGCGACGCGATGAGTGCGCTGTTCCCCGATGTGAGGGCGCGTGCGGAGTTGCGCGATCTCTTCGCTCTCGTGAGCCCGGGTGCGGGCCTCGAGCTCAAAGAATACGTGGCGAGCAATCCCGAGGCCGTCGGCTCGACGATCAGCGTCTGGCTGGTCGCCGACGACGACGTCGACGTGCTCGTCAAAGGCCACGTGAGCCGCGATCTGCCCGAGGCCGACCGGCGCATCGACGACCGCCAGCTCGCATGGGTCGAAAAGCTCGAGCAGGAGCAGCGGATCGGGCTGCGTTTCAACCGCTACTTCTTCACGGCCGGTGATTCGCGCGATCCGGAGCTCGCGGGTATTTGGAGCGCCACGGTCGGGTCGTTCTTCATGCTGCTCGTGACGCTGCTCTTGTCGTTCCCGCTCGGCGTGGCGACCGCGATGTATCTCGAGGAGTTCGCGCCGCGCAACCGCTGGACCGATCTGATCGAGGTGAACATCAACAACCTCGCTGCCGTGCCGTCGATCGTGTTCGGCCTGCTCGGTCTCGCCTTGTTCATCAACGCGTTCGGATTGCCGCGCTCCGCGCCTCTGGTCGGCGGGCTCGTGCTGAGCCTGATGACGCTGCCCGTGATCATCATCGCGTCGCGAGCCGCGTTGACCGCGGTGCCGCCCTCGATCCGCGAGGCCGCGCTCGGCCTCGGCGCATCGAAGATGCAAATGGTGATGCACCACGTCCTGCCGCTCGCGATGCCCGGCATGCTGACCGGCACCATCATCGGCATGGCGAGAGCGCTCGGCGAATCCGCGCCGCTCCTGATGATCGGCATGGTCGCGTTCATCGTCGACATTCCGGAGTCGCCGCTCGATCCTTCGACCGCGCTGCCCGTGCAGGTGTACCTGTGGGCCGACAGCCCGGAGCGCGCGTTCGTCGAGCGCACGTCGGCGGCGATCATCATTCTGCTGTTGTTCCTACTCGTGATGAACGCCACCGCGATATTGCTACGGAAACGTTTCGAGCGCCGCTACTAGGAGCCTCGTCGCCAAATCTTGGGGTAGACTGTGAATCTCGCCGTAGAACCAAAGAGCAACAACGTGTCCGAGGCCGCATCACAAACCGCAGCCCCGCCATCGACACAACCGGCGGTAGAAGCCGTCGACGAAGGTTACCGAACCGTCGGCGACTTCACGGCGGCCAAACCCGTGATGCAGGCGCGCAAGGTCGACGTGTTCTACGGCGACAATCACGCGATACAACGCGTGAATCTCGACGTCGGCCTGAACGAAGTCATCGCTCTCATCGGTCCATCGGGCTGCGGCAAGTCGACGTTCATCCGCTGCTTGAACCGCATGAACGACACCATCGACTCCGCGCGCGTCACGGGCGACATCACGCTCGACGGCGAGAACATCTACGGGCGCCACATGGACGTCGTGATGCTGCGCGCGCGCGTCGGCATGGTGTTCCAGAAACCGAATCCGTTCCCGAAATCCGTCTACGACAACGTCGCGTACGGCCCGCGCATCCACGGGCTAGCGCGCGACCGCGTGGAGCTCGACGAGATCGTGCAGACGAGCCTGGAGCGCGCGGGTCTGTGGACCGAAGTGAAGGACCGTTTGGAAGAGCCGGGAACCGGGTTATCCGGCGGCCAACAACAGCGGCTCTGTATCGCGCGCACGATCGCCGTGAATCCGGAAGTGATCCTGATGGACGAGCCGTGCTCGGCGCTCGATCCGATCGCGACGGCGCGCATCGAGGACCTGATCGACGAGCTCAAGCAGAACTACGCGATCGTGATCGTCACGCACTCGATGCAGCAGGCCGCGCGCGTGTCGCAGCGCACTGCGTACTTCCATCTCGGCAAGCTGATCGAGGTGGGCGACACGGATGACATCTTCACGAACCCGCGGCACAAGCTCACGGAAGACTACATCACGGGCCGTTTCGGCTGACCGCTCGCGTTAGTCGGCTGCGCGGAGCAGCTCGTTGAGCGAGGTCTTCGAGCGCGTCTTCTCGTCGACCTTCTTCACGATCACCGCGCAGTAGAGCGAGTACTTTCCGTCCTTCGACGGCAGGCTTCCCGACGACGACGACCGAGCCCGCCGGCACGCGGCCGTAGAGCACCTCGCCCGTCGCGCGGTCGTAGATCCGCGTGCTCTGGCCGATGTAGACGCCCATCCCGAGCACGCTGCCGTGCTCGACGATCACGCCTTCGACGACCTCGGACCGTGCGCCGACGAAGCAGTTGTCCTCGATGATCGTCGGCGCGGCTTGGAGCGGCTCGAGCACGCCGCCGATGCCGGCACCGCCCGACAGGTGCACGCCCTTGCCGATTTGCGCGCAGCTGCCGACCGTCGCCCACGTGTCGATCATCGAGCCCTTGTCGACGTACGCGCCGATGTTCACGAACGACGGCATCAACACGACGTCGGGCGCAATGAACGCGCCGCGACGCACGACGGCGTCCGGCACTACGCGCGTGCCGCTCGCGCGGAATTTCTCGGCGTCGTATGACGCGTACTTGGAGGGTACCTTGTCGAAGAAGCGCGTGTAGCCGTTCTCGATCACGCGGTTGTCGCTCGTCCGGAACGACAGCAGCACGGCTTGCTTGAGCCACTGGTTGACGACCCAAGTACCCCCTTGCTTCTCGGCGACGCGCAGCGTGCCGTCGTCGAGACCCGCGATACATTGCTCGATCGCGTCGCGCAGCTCGTTGTCGACCTTGCCGGGCCCGAGCTCGGTGCGCCGCTCCCAACCGCGTGCGATGACGTCGCTGAGATTGCTCACTGCCTTCCTTCCTGTTCGCGCGATCTTACTGACGGCTCTCGGCGAGGCTCTCGCGCAGCGCCTTGCCGAGGCTCTCACACTTCGCCTCGTCGAGCGGCTGATTGTCGAACGTGGTGACGAAGAACACGTCCTCCGCGCGCTCGCCGACGGTCGCGACCTTCGCGTTCTGGAGCGCCACGCGCTCCTGATCGAACACCTTCGCGACTTGGAACAGCAGCCCGGGGCGGTCGCCCGCGACGAGCTCGATCACGGTGCGGCGGTTCTTCGGATCCTGCGAGATCGCGACCTGGACGGCCGTCGTGAACATCCGCACCTGGCGCGGTGCGCGCCGCGTGACCTTCAGCGTCTCGCGGCTGCCGCTCGCGAGCGCCTTCAACAAGCGGCCCCGGATCTCCTCGAGCCTGCGCCGATCACTGATCGGGCTGCCGTCGCTTTCGAGCACGCAATAGGTGTCGAGGCTCTGCGTCGCGGACAGCGGCACGATCCGAGCGTCGACGATGGTGAGCCCAAGCTCGTCGAGCACCGCGGTTGCGCGCATGAACGAGCGTGTCTCCTCGGGCGAGTAGAGCGCGATCGAAGTGAGGCCGGGCGCGACGGCGTCGTTCACGTCGACGATGATCGAACCGGGATTCGGGCTCTCGGCGAGCACGCGCGTGTGCCACGCGATCTCCTCGGGTCGATGGCGCAGGAAGTACTCTTCGGTGAACGTCGACCAGATGTGCTGCCAGCGATCCGGGGGCAGCCCGGCTTGGAGCAGCGACCGCTCGGCTTGGGCTTGCCTGCCTTGAATGAGCTCTTCCTTGTCGATCGGATTCGACACACCGCGGCGCAGCGCCCGGCGTGTCGACTGATAGAGCTCCCAGAACAGCGTGTCCTTCCACGAGTTCCAGATCTTTGGGTTCGTGCCGCGGACGTCGGCCACGGTGAGCACGTAGAGATAGTCGAGGTGGGTCTGGTCGCCGACCGTGCGTGCGAACTCGTTGACGATATTCGGGTCGTTCAGGTCCTTCTTCTGCGCGGTGAGCGACAACAGCAAGTGGTGCTGCACGAGCCATGCGACGAGCCGTGCGTCGTAACGGCTCATGCCGTGCTCCAAGCAGAACGCCTCCGCGTCGACCGCGCCGAGCTCCGAATGATCGCCGCCGCGACCCTTTGCGATGTCGTGGAACAGGCCCGCGAGATATGCGACCTCCGGCTTCTCGAGCCGCTGCATCACGGCGCTGCATGCGGGGAACTCGTCGTCGAATCGCGGTAGTGCGAACCGCCTCAAGTTTTCGACGACGAACAGCGTGTGCGCGTCGACCGTGTAAGCGTGGAACAGGTCGTACTGCATTCGGCCCACGATGCGCCCGAAAGCCGGGATGTAGAGCCCCAGCACGCCGTAGGTGTTCATTCGCTTCAGCGTGCGCGTGACGCCTTGCGGCGCGCGCAGGATGTCGAGGAACAACCGATGATGGCGCGGGTTCTGGCGGAACTCCTCGTCGATGAGCCAGAGGTGCTGCTTCACGAGCGCGATCGTGCGCGCGTTGACGCCGCGCAGCTCGAGGTTCTGCTCGAGCAGCAGGAAAATCTCGAGGAGCGCAGACGGCTCGCGCGCAAACACCTGATCGTCGGCCACCTCGAGGTAGCCGTTGCGGCTCTGGAATCGCGGGCCGAGCGGAAACGCCGGCTCGTCCTTGTCGAGCAGGATCGCTTCCTCGAAGAGCTGCAGCAGCATCTCGTTGAGACGGCTGAGCTCCATCACCGTCCGGTAGTAGCGCTGCATCAGCTGCTCGACCGCGAGCGTGAAGCTCGCGTCCTCGTAGCCGAGCATCTGCGCGAGCTTTACCTGGTGATCGAACAGCAGGCGATCTTCGCGGCGGCCCGTGAGCAGGTGCAACCCGAAGCGAATCCGCCACAGGAATGCCTGGCCGGCCACGAGGATTCGGAGCTGCCCCTCGGTGAGGAACTTGTACTGGACGAGATCCTGGAGCTGCTTCGCGTCGAGGTGCCGGCGCGCGAGCCAGCTGATCATCTGGATATCGCGCAGGCCGCCCGGGCTGCCTTTGACGTTGGGCTCGAGGTTGTAGGCGGTGTCGTGGTAGCGGGCGTGCCGCGCCGTCTGCTCGTCGAGCTTGGCGCGGAAGAACTCCGCGCTGTTCCACATCCTATCCGTGCCGATTCGGATCGGCAGCTCCGCGAACAGCTTGCCGGGGCCGTGCAAGAGGCGCGTCTCCATCAGCGTCGTGAGCACTGTGACGTCGCTGCGCGCCTGCGCCTCGCAGTCGTCGAGCGTCCGCACGCTGTGCCCGACCTCGAGCCCGATGTCCCACAGGAAGGTCAGGAACCGGCCGATAGCCTCGTCCGCATTGTTCTCGGTGGCGCCGTCGAGCAGGACGAGCAGGTCGATGTCGGACTGCGGATGCAGCTCGCCGCGGCCGTAGCCGCCCACGGCGACGAGGTCGGCGGAGTTGCGCAGATCCTCGGAATAGTGGAGCCAAGCCGCAAGGATGATCTGGTCGACGATCTCGGCGCGCGCACGCACGAGCGCCTCGATCGGGTCGTTGCGCCGGAACCGTTCGCCGAGCCGCTCACTCGCTTGGCGCTGCGCTTCGCGGAACGCGCCCACCGCGGTGGTGTCGCCGCAGAGCGCGCGATCGAGCGCCGCGCGGTCGATCAGCGGCACAGCGCCCTCCAATGGTTTCTCCGGGCTGATCGCCACTTCAGCCGCGATCCGCCGCGCCGAGCGTCAGAACCTCGAAGCCAGTCTCCGTTACGAGCACGGTGTGCTCCCACTGAGCGGAAAGCGAATGATCCTTGGTCACGACGGTCCAGCCGTCCGACAGGAGCTTCACGTCGCGCTTGCCGGCGTTCACCATCGGCTCGACGGTGATGGTCATCCCGGGCAAGAGCTCGAGGCCCGTGCCCGGCCGGCCGTAGTGCAGAACCTGCGGATCCTCGTGGAAAATCCGCCCGATGCCGTGGCCGCAGTACTCGCGCACGACGGAGAAGCGCTGCTCCTCGACGAAGCTCTGCACGGCCCAGCCCACGTCCCCGAGTCTCGCGCCCGGCACGATTGCGCGGATTCCGCGCCACATGCCGTCGAAGCAGACGCGCGACAGACGCTCGCCGAGGATCGGCGGGTCGCCGACGAAGAACATCCGGCTCGTGTCGCCGTGGAACTCATCCTTGATCACGGTGATGTCGACGTTGACGATGTCGCCGCCCTTGAGGACCCGCTCGCTCGGAATTCCGTGGCAGACGACGTGGTTCACCGAGGTGCAGATCGACTTCGGGAAGCCGCGGTAATTCAGCGGGGCCGGGATCGCGCGCTGCTCGTTGACGATGTAGTCGTGGCAGATCCGGTCGAGCTCGTCGGTCGAGACACCGGGCTTCACGTGCTCGCCGATCATGTCGAGCACTTCGGCGGCCAATCGACCGGCGACACGCATCTTCTCCTGTTCGTCAGGCGTTTTGATCGTGACTGTCATCTTTAGGGACCGTCGATTCGTACGGAGAATCGGACACTCGACCGCGGACATCCTGGGACCGGCCGAGGCGCCGCCCGGGCGGGGCACCGAGCGGTTCCGCTCGAGGCGGATCGACGTTGTTGCTGCAAGGCCGCTATGGTATAAAGCGCGCGCCTCAGAGGCAACGAAGCTCTGAGTTTTAAATACACACACGCGCCATTTCACCGCTGGCCGGGTGCCTCGGAAACGGGGTCGTCAGCGGGGCTGCGTGGAGGACTAACCCCAAGGAGTGTTCCATGCCTACCGACGTTTCGATGCGCCGGATGCTGGAAGCGGGTGTGCATTTCGGGCACCAAACCCGCTTCTGGAATCCGAAGATGTCCCAGTTCATCTTCGGCGAGCGCAACAAGATCCACATCATCAATCTCGAGCAGACGGTGCCGCTGTACAAGCAGGCCACCGAGTTCGTGCGCAAGCTCGTTGCGGAGGGCGGAACTCTGATGTTCGTCGGCTCGAAGCGCGCCGCGCGCGAGGCCGTCGCGGCCGAGGCGGTACGCTGCGGCATGCCGTACGTCACGCAGCGCTGGCTCGGCGGCATGCTCACGAACTTCAAGACGATCCGCCAGTCGATCAAGCGCTTGCACGCGCTCGAGGAGATCGCCGAGGGCGGCACGAGCACCGAGTACACGAAGAAGGAGCTGCTGAAGCTCAGCCGTGAGCGTGAGAAGCTCGAGCGCGCGCTCGGCGGCATCAAGATGATGGACAAGCTGCCCGACGCGGTGTTCATCATCGACGTCGGCCACGAAGAAATCGCGGTCAAAGAGGCCACCAAGCTGAAGGTGCCCGTTGTCGCAGTGGTGGATACGAACTGCTCGCCGGACGGTATCGACTACCCGATCCCGGGCAACGACGACGCGATGCGCGCGATCCAGCTCTACGCGGCAGGTATCGCGGACGCCGTGCTCGAAGGCAAGTCCTCGATCCCCGAGGTACCGACCGGCGACGACGAGTTCGTGGAGCTCGACGAGGAAGGCAAGCCGAAGGTGGGCGAGCAAAAAGCCGCCCCGAAGAAGGCGCCGGGCAAAAAGCGCGGCCGCGTCACGAAGATCCGCTCCAAGGGCCGCGCCCGCTCGCCGGCCGAGGACGGCCCGGCCGAGGGCGGCGAAGACGCGCCGGCCGAGGGCGGCGAGAGCGAAGACGCCCCCGAGTAGCGCGCCTGCGGCTCCGCCGCGCGCCGCGCTAGCAACACTCTAAACCCGGGGCGCGCGACGCGCGCCCCGGCACCTATCGAATAGAAGAGGAGAGACCGGCAATGGAGATCAAACCGGCTTTGGTCAAGGAGCTCCGCGAGCGCACGGGCGCGGGGATGATGGATTGCAAGAAAGCGTTGGTCGACGCCGGCGGCGACATCGACAGCGCGGCCGAGCTGCTCCGCAAGCAGGGCCAAGCCAAAGCCGACAAGAAAGCCTCGCGCGTCGCGGCCGAGGGCCGAGTCGTGCTCAAGAGCGACGAGAAGTCCGGGCGCCATGCCCTCGTCGAGATCAACTCCGAAACCGACTTCGTCGCCAAGGACGAAAACTTCCGCGCGTTCGCCGAGCGCGTCGCCGGCGTGGTGCTGGAGAAGCGTCCCGCAAGCGTGGAAGCGCTGATGGCCCTGTCAGCGGATGGCCGCACGCTCGAAGAGAGCCGGCAAGACTTGATCATCAAGGTGGGCGAGAACATCGCCGTGCGCCGCTTCGAGGTCATCGAGAGCAAGGGTCACGTCGGAGCCTACGTGCACGGCAACCGGATCGGCGTGCTCGTCGATCTCGAGGGCGGCACGGCCGAGCTCGCGCGCGATCTCGCCATGCAAGTGGCATCCCTCGCGCCGCGCTACGTGACCGCCGACGACGTGCCGAAGGAATTCCTGGACAAGGAGCGTGAGATCATCCTTGCGCAGACGGCCGAAGAGAAAAAGCCGCCCGAGATCATCGCCAAGATGGTCGAGGGCAGGCTGCGCAAGGTCGTCGACGAGATCACCCTCACGGGCCAGGTGTTCGTGAAGGACGACAAGAAGCGCGTGCGCGATCTGCTCGCCGCGAACAAATCGAAGGTCAAAGGCTTTCGGCGCTTCGAGGTCGGCGAGGGTATCGAGAAGAAGAAAGACGACTTCGTTCAGGAGGTCATGGCGCAAGCCACGCAGAGTCGTTAATCTAGCAGCCGCGCGAAACACCCCCCGCGGCGCCGAGCCGCCGCATGTGATTCGCGCAGCGCGGGAGTCAACGCTCGCGCAACCCGAATGACTGCTGGAGCGAGGGGTTCATGGCGCAAGGCTCGCCGGCTTATCGTCGAATATTGTTGAAATTGAGCGGCGAGGCGCTGCTCGGCAACCAGCAATACGGCATCGACCCTGTCGTCATCCGGCGCGTCGCAAGCGAAATCACGGAAGTCCTCGGTCTCGGCATCCAGGTGGGTCTCGTGATCGGCGGCGGCAACATCTTCCGCGGCGCGGGGCTCGCCGAGGCCGGCATGGATCGCGTCACGGCCGATCACATGGGCATGCTCGCGACGGTGATCAACTCGCTCGCGATGCAGGATGCCCTCGAGCGCCATGGGGCCGTCGCCCGCGTCTTGTCCGCGCTGCAGATCCACGAGGTTTGCGAGGACTACATTCGCCGACGCGCGATTCGCCACCTCGAGAAAGGGCGTGTCACCATCTTCGCCGCGGGCACCGGCAACCCGTTCTTCACGACCGACACCGCTGCGAGCCTACGCGCGATCGAGATCGGCGCGGACGTGCTGATCAAGGCGACGAAAGTCGACGGCGTCTATTCCGCCGATCCGATGAAAGATCCGACCGCCGTACGCTATCGGACGCTATCGTTCGAAAAAGTGCTCGCCGATCATCTCGGCGTGATGGACGCGACGGCAATCGTGATGTGCCGCGAGAACAATCTCCCGCTCGTCGTGTTCAATCTCAACAACGCGGGAGATCTCGTGCGGATAGTCAAAGGGGAGCCGCTCGGCACGGCCGTCGCGAACGACCTGCCGCGCACCGGGACCAGGGCATGATCGGCGAAATCAAGAAAGACGCAGAGCAGCGCATGCACAAATCCATCGAGGCCCTGAAAGAGGAGCTGCGGCGCATGCGCACCGGCCGCGCGCACGTGGGTTTGCTAGAGCCCGTCATGGTCGAGTACTACGGCACGAGGGTGCCGGTGAAGCAGACCGCCAATATCACCGTCGAGGATGCGCGGACGCTCGTCGTGCAGCCGTGGGAAAAGAACATGGTTGCGGCCGTCGAGAAAGCGATCATGAACGCGGGGCTCGGGCTGAACCCGGTCACCGCGGGGACCGTGATCCGCGTGCCGCTGCCGCCGATGACGGAGGAGCGCCGCAAGGAGCTCGTCAAGGTGGTGCGCCATTCCGCCGAGAACGGCCGTGTCGGGATCCGCGCCGTGCGCCGCGACGCGCTGAGCGACGTCAAGGACTTGCTCAAAGAGAAAATGATCACGGAAGACGAAGAGCGCAAAGCGGAGACCGAGACGCAGAAGCTGACGGATCGATTCATCGCCCAGATCGACGCGCTCTTGAAAGACAAAGAAGCGGAGATCATGGAAGTCTGAGTCGTCGCATCAAGTCGTCGTTCGATCTCCCAACATGGTTGCTAATCCGGCTCGACCCAAAGCGCAACTCGTCGTGCCCCGTCACGTGGCCGTGATCATGGACGGCAATGGGCGTTGGGCCCGGCGCCGCGCTTTGCCTCGCCAAGCAGGGCACAGAGCGGGCACCAAGCCCGTGCGTGCGACGGTGGAGGTGTGTGCCGAGGCCGGGGTCGAGACGCTGACGCTGTTCGCGTTCTCGAGCGAGAACTGGCGCCGTCCCGTCGACGAGGTCCGCGGCCTGATGTCGCTGTTCGTAGACGCGCTCGAGCGTGAGGTGAACGAGCTCGACGCGAACGGGATCCGCATCAAGTTCATCGGCGATCTCGGCGCGCTCAATCCGATGCTGCGGGAGGTCACCGACGCCGCCGTCGAGCGCACGAGGCACAACACGCGCATGGACCTCGTCGTCGCCGTGGCTTACGGCGGCCGCTGGGACATCACGCAGGCTGCGCGCAAGCTCGCGGCCGACGCCGCCGCGGGCCGGCTCGACCCGAGCTCGATCGACGAGACGACGGTCGCGGCGGCGCTGCAGACGGCCGGCTCCGCTAGCGTCGATCTCCTGATTCGGACGGGCGGCGAGAAGCGGCTCAGCAACTTCCTGCTCTGGGACGTCGCCTACGCCGAAGTGTTCTTCTGCGACGTCCTGTGGCCCGATTTCACGGCCACCGAGCTGCGCAAGGCATTCGAGTTCTACGCGCGCCGCCAGCGGCGGTTCGGGCGTACCGGCGAGCAGATCGAGGTCGTCGGTTGATCAAAACGCGGGTGATCACGGGCGCGGTACTCGGCATCGCGCTGGTCCTGACCGTGCTGTTTCTCCCGACGCCACTCATGGCGGCGATCCTCGGCGTGCTCTGGGTGATCGGTGCTTGGGAGTGGGCGGGCCTCGCGTTGCTCGGCTCGACCGCGCGGCTCGCGTACGCGGCGGCGTGCGCCGCGGGGATGGTCGCGGCGCTGCTTTGGGCGGGTGTCGACGCCGCGTTCGTGATGCTCGTGCTCGCGCTCGCGTGGTGGGTGCTCGCGTTCATCGCCGTGCTGACCTACCCGCGGAAGTTCTCCATGACCACGGTCGGAATCGTGGGATTCGTGGTACTCGTGCCGTCGTGGTTCTTGTTCGCGCGGCTGCACGGCAGTGGGCCGCTAGGGCGGGATCTCGCGATGACCGTGCTCGCGATCGTCTGGGCAGCCGACGTCGGCGCCTACACGTTCGGACGCTTGCTCGGCCGCGTGAAGCTGGCGCCGGCCGTCAGTCCGGGAAAGACTTGGGAGGGCGTGGCCGGCGGCGTGCTCGTCGCGGCGGCCGCCGCCTGGGGCGCGGCGTTCTGGCTCGGGCTGCCGCCCGCGGCGATGGTCGGCATTGGCACCGCCACGGCTTTGGTCTCCGTCGTCGGCGATCTCGCGGTCAGCGTCTTCAAACGCAATGTCGGGCTCAAGGATACGGGGACGTTGCTTCCGGGCCACGGCGGGATCATGGACCGGATCGACAGCCTCACGGCCGCGATCCCGGTCTTCGTGCTAGGAGTCACAGCAGCGGGGCTCGCGGGCTGATTCTTGCGGAACTGCCGCCGTCCTTCGCGGTCTCTTAGCGCAGAACCCGTTTCTTCGTTGCTTTCGTGCCGCACGCGCTTCTAGTTCTAGTCGCGGCGGCACGGTTCGCGGCCCTGCAGGTCGGCCGATGACCGGCTAGAATACCGAGCTTTCTTGGGGTTAAAACGACGAGCGCCCGTCGCCGAAAGGTTTGAATGTCGGATATAGCGTCATCGATTCTGGCTTTCGTCGTTGCGATAGGCGTCCTCGTCTCCGTTCACGAGTTCGGTCATTTCTGGGTGGCGCGCCGGCTCGGCTTCAAGGTGCTGCGCTTCTCGATCGGCTTCGGCAAGCCCATCGCGCGGTGGCGCGGGGCCGCGCCGGATCACACGGAGTATTGGCTCTCCTCTATCCCGCTCGGCGGCTACGTGAAGATGCTCGACGAGCGCGAAGGGCCGGTCGCGATTGCTGATCAGCCGCGCGCGTTCAATCGCCGGCCGATATGGCAGCGTATCCTCGTCCTGCTCGCCGGGCCCGCGTTCAACTTCCTATTTGCGATCGTCGCCTACTGGTTCATGTTCTCGACCGGTGTGCCCGGCATCAAGCCGCTCATCGGCTCGGTGACCGAGGATTCCGTCGCGGCACGCGCGGGCATCGAGCCGAACGACGAAATCGAAGCTATCGGCGGCCGGCCCACCGAGACTTGGGAAGCGGCGACCCTAGCGATCTTCGAGGAATTGCTCGACGACGCGCGCATCGATCTTTCCATTCGCGCGGCCAACGGCAACGTCAAGAACGTCTCGCTGGATGTTCGCGGCCGCGAGGCGGAGCTCACGGAGCCATCGGCGTTGTTCAAAGGGCTCGGAATCCGGCCGGGGCCTCCGGTGCCCCCCGTGATCGGCGAGGTAGTCGCCGACTCGGCCGCCGAGCGCGCGGGCTTGCAGGTAGGCGACGAAGTCCTGCGCGCCGACGGCAAGCCGATCGACAATTGGGAGGGATGGGTCGAGTTCATTCGGACACGACCCGGCGAGACCGCGTCCGTCGAGCTTCGCCGCGCCGGGGAAACGATCACCGTGCCGCTCGCGATCGGATCCGTGGTGGAGGAGGGCAAGACGATCGGGAAGATCGGCGCGGCGCCCATCAGGGAGATACCGGCGCGAATGCTCGAGGCGATGCGTGCCGAACAGCGTTACGGCGTGCTCGAGTCGCTGCCGCGCGGAGTCGCGAAGACCTGGGAGATGACGTCGCTCACCGTGAAGATGCTCGCGCACATGGTGGTCGGTCAGGTTTCGCTCAAGAACATGTCGGGACCGTTGACCATCGCAGCCGTCGCCGGCGAGAGCGCGCAGGCCGGGTTCGGCTCGTTCTTCAACTTCCTTGCCGTCGTGAGCATCAGCTTAGGGATCATCAACCTCGTGCCCGTGCCTCTGCTCGACGGCGGTCAGGTGGTCTATCAGCTCGCCGAATGGATCAAGGGATCGCCGCTGTCGGAGCGTGCGATGGCGCTCGGTCAGCAGATCGGCGTGTTCTTCCTGATCGTGCTGATGAGCTTCGTGTTCTATAACGATCTCACGAGAATCTTCGGTTCATGAATCGGTTCCCCGGGAGAGGGCCCCGTCTGGCCAGGGTGGTGCTCGTTCTCGCCGCCGTTCTCGTTGCCCTGGGCGCGAGCTTCTCGAGTTACGCCGCGTTCGCGCCGTTCGTGGTCCGCAACTTCCGAGTGGAAGGCGCGCAGCGCATCGCGGAAGGCACGATCTACAACTACTTACCGATCAACATCGGCGATACCGTCGATGAGCAGCGGCTGCGCGAGGCGGGCCGGGCGATCTTCCAGACCGGATTCTTCCAAGACTTCGAGTTCCGCAAGGACGGCGACACGCTCGTGATCGTCGTGCTCGAGCGGCCGTCGATCCTGGAATTCAAATTCTCGGGAAACAAAGACATCAAAGACGAGGACTTGAAGAAGTCGCTCACCAACATCGGTCTCGCGCAGGGCAAGATCTTCGATCAGTCCGTGCTCGACGAGGTTACGCGCTCGCTCACGGAGGAGTACTACGGCCGCGGCAAGTACGGCGCGAAGATCACGCCGACGGTGGAGCCGCTCGATGACAACCGCGTCCGCGTGTCGATCGACATCGTGGAGGGTGACCGAGCGAAGATCCGCCAGGTCAACATCGTGGGCAATACGTCGTTCACCGACAAAGACGTCACTTCTGGTTTCGAGCTCAAGGTCGGCAACATTACTTCGTTCATCCGCAAGAACGATCGCTATTCGAAAATGGCTCTCGAGGGCGATCTCGAGAAGCTGCGCTCCTACTATATGGACCGCGGTTTCGCCGATTTCCGTTGGGATGACGTGCAAGTGGCGATCTCGCCGGACAAGCGCGATATCTTCGTCACGATCAGCGTCACGGAAGGCGACCGCTATACGATCTCGGACATAAAGCTCGCGGGCGAGATGGTCGTTCCCGAGGCCGACCTGAAGGGTCTCATCGTAACGGCACCCGGCGACACGTTCTCGCAAGGCCGCTTGACGCAAACCGAAGACCTCATGGGGCTGCGGCTCGGCCAAGACGGCTACGCGTTCGCGCAGATTCGCGCGGTCCCTGAGCTCAACAAGGCGACGAAGGAAGCCGCGATCACGTTCTTCGTCGACCCGAAGAACCGCGTCTACGTGCGCCGGATCAACTTCAACGGCGCCGATAGCGTCAACGACGAAGTCTTCCGCCGCGAAATGCGGCAGATGGAAGGCGGATTCCTGGCGAATCACCTCGTCGATCGCTCCCAAGTGCTGCTGCAGCGCCTGCCGTACGTCAAGAAGGTCGAGCATGAAACGACGCCGGTGACGGGAAGCCCGGACCTCGTCGACGTGGATTTCGAGATCGAGGAAGGGCTGCCGGGCCAATTCGGCGGCAGCCTAGGTTTCTCCGAGACCTACGGCCTCACGCTCGGCGGCAATTTCGTGCACTCGAACTTCATGGGCACCGGCAACCGCGTCGCACTCGATCTGCGCGGCGGCAAGTACCAGAAGGTCTACGACGCCAGCTACACCGACGCGTATCGCACGATCGACGGCCTGTCGCGTCAGTTGTCGCTCACGTATCAGGACATCACGCAGTACACCTCGGCCGCGTCGGACTTCTCGACGACGACGCTGTCGGCCGGCGTCAACTGGGGCTACTTGATCACGGAGTACCAGAGCGTGCGCTTCGGCGTCGCGTATCAAGACGCGGAGCTGCTCACGAGCACCTACAGCTCGCAGCAAGCGAAAGATTGGGTGTACAACAACGGCAACTCGTTCTGCTTGGTCGGCACCAACGAATTCGACGTGCCGGACGACCCCACGATCGACAATCCGTGCAACAGCCCGCTCATCAACGTGATCGGCACGCAGGTGCAGAGCCTCGAGCTCGTCGCGGGCTGGTCGTACGATTCGCGAAACGCGACGCTGTTCCCGAGCTTCGGCTCGCGCATGTCGATCAATCTGAGCGCGGCCGTACCCGGCAGCGAGGTGGAGTACTGGGTGCTCGGCAGCGACTTTACGAAATACGTGCAGATGCCGGGGCGCTGGCTCTTCAAGATGCACAGCGAGCTCGCGCTCGGCGACGCCTACGGCAGCACGACGTCGCTGCCGCCATTCCGGAATCGTTACGCGGGCGGCCCCGGCTCCGTGCGCGGCTTCAAGGAGAGCACGCTCGGTCCGCTGGACTCGCTCCGCAACCCGTACGGCGGCGACCTGCTGTTCGCCAATCAGTTCGAGATCATCATCCCGACGCCGGCGAAGATCTCGGGCTCGACTCGAATCGCGTTGTTCTACGACGTGGGAAACGTGTTCCAGCAGGGCGATGTCAAGTTCTACGACAGGCTCGGCGACCCTATGGATTACAAGTTCGATTATGATAGGTTAAAGAAATCCGTGGGCATCGGCGTCGAGTGGCTCGCGCCGTTGGGGCTGCTCCGGTTCAGCTATGCGATGCCCCTCAACGACGACGAAGACACGGATAGATTCTTTGGCGACGACACCGAGCAATTTCAGTTTTCGATCGGCCAGGCGTTCTAGCCTCCCTTGTGAGCTTTCGAGAAGACTGTTCGAGGATGAATTCATGACCATGAATCGGATTGCCGCAAACGTTTGGAGCGGCAGCAAACGCGTGCGGACCTTCGGCTTGAGTCTGCTCATCGCAAGCGCGCTCGGCGCCGTCGCCGGCACCGCGAGCGCACAAGCCAACCTGAAGATCGGCGTGGTCAACGTGGGCCGCTTGCTCGAGCAAGCGCCGCAGTCGAAGGTCGTCACCGACAAGCTCCAGAAGGAGTTCGAGCCGCGCCAGCAGACCATCCTCGCTGCGCGCCAGAAGCTTCAGGCCCAACAGGACACGTTCCAGAAAGATCAGGCGGTGATGGGCGAGGAGGAGCGTGTGAGCCTCGAGCGTCAGATCCGCGAGGGTCAACGGGACCTGCAACGCAACGAGAACGAATACCTCGAAGACCTCAACGCGCGCCGCAACGAAGAGCTCGGGAAGCTGCAGCGCGAGGTGCTGCAACGCGTCCAAGCATACGCGAGCGCGCAGAAGTTCGACCTCGTCGTGGCCGACGCCATCTACTTCAGCAGCGCGGTCGACATTACGGCCGCCGTGATCGCCGCCCTCAATCAGCCTGGCAGCGCAGCTCCCGCACCGGCGCCCGCACAACCAGCGCCGAAGCGTCCGTGACGCAACGCACCTAGTTCGATGTCCGCGACCCTGCGCGAGCTCGCGGACGAGTTCGGTTGCGAGCTGCACGGAGACCCAACTCGAGTCGTCGTCCGTGTCGGCACGCTCGGCGGAGCGCAAAGCGACGCGATCACGTTTCTCGCCAACCCGCTCTATCGTTCGCAGCTCGCCGGCACGCGGGCCGGAGCGGTGATCCTCGACGAGAAGCAGCGCGCGGGCTGTCCCACCGCGTGCCTCGTGCACGCCCAGCCGTATCTCACCTACGCGCGGATCGCCGCGTACCTCAATCCCGTGCCGGCCGCGGTTCCCGGCATCCATGCGAGCGCGGTCGTCGCGTCGAGCGCTAGGATCGCCGCGACGGCCGAGATCGGGCCGCACGTAGTCATCGGGTCGGGCTGCAAGGTCGGCGAGTCGGCCGTGATTGGCGCGGGCTCGGTGCTCGGCAAGGACGTGGACGTGGGCGCGGACACGCGGCTCGTGGCGCGAGTCACCGTGCTCGACGGCGTCCGGATCGGCGCGCGCTGCATCCTGCATCCGGGCTCGGTCATCGGGGCGGACGGGTTCGGTTTCGCACCGAATGCAGGCGCCTGGCTCAAGATCCCGCAGCTCGGCAGCGTCGCGATCGGCGACGACGTCGAAATCGGGGCGAACACCACCGTTGATCGTGGCGCGATCGACGACACCGTCATCGAGAACGGCGTGAAGCTCGACAACCTCGTGCAGATCGCTCACAACGTCCGCGTGGGCGAGCACACCGCGATGGCCGCGATGTCGGGCGCCGCCGGCAGCACGAAAATCGGCAAGCGCTGTATGATCGGCGGCGGCGTCGTGATCATCAACCAGATCGAGATTTGCGACGACGTGATGTTCACGTTCCGCAGCATCGTCACGAAGTCCATCGACAAGCCCGGCACGTATTCGGGCGCATTGCCCGCGGACGAGGCCGGCAAGTGGCGGCGCAACGCGGCGCGTTTCAAGAAGCTCGATGCGCTCGCCGAGCGCGTCACCGATACCGAGCGAACGCTGGCCGCGTTCACGGGCAAGGAAAAGAAAGACGATGACTGAGCAGAAACCCCTCGATATCGATGCCATTCTCGAGCGGTTGCCGCACCGCTTTCCGTTCCTGTTGGTGGACCGCGTGCTGAGCGTCGAGCCGGGCAAGTCGATCGTCGCCCTCAAGAACGTGAGCGCGAACGAGGCCCATTTCGTCGGCCATTTTCCAGGTCATCAGGTCATGCCCGGCGTGCTGATCGTCGAGGCGCTCGCTCAGGCCGGCGGCGTGCTCGCGTGGGAAAGCACGGACCAATCGGACCTTCGGATTCTCTACCTCGTCGGCATCGACAACGTGCGGTTCAGGGGCATCGTCCGGCCTGGAGACCAGATCGTCCTCAAGGTCGAGCTGACGCAGCATCGCCGCAACCTGTGGAAGTTCGAAGGGCGGGCCGAGGTCGACGGCAAGGTCGTCGTCGAGGCCGAGGTCATGATGGCGGACGGGCCGAAATCTTGATCGATTCGCGAGCCGTCGTCGCGAGCAGCGCGCGCCTCCACGAGGACGTGACGATAGGCCCGTTCGCGATCATCGGCGACGACGTCGAGATCGGACGCGGCAGCCGCGTCGACGCGCACGCCGTGATCAAGGGCCCGACGACGATCGGCGCCGACAACCACATCTACTCGTTCGCGTCGATCGGCGGAGACCCCCAGGACAAGAAGTACAAAGGCGAGCCCACGCGGCTCGTGATCGGCGATCGCAACACGATTCGCGAGGGTTGCACGCTCAACCGCGGCACGGTGCAAGAGAACGGGGTCACGACCATCGGCAACGACAATTGGATCATGGCGTACGTGCACATCGCGCACGACTGCCGCGTCGGCGACAACACGATCTTCGCGAACAACGCGACGCTCGCGGGCCACGTGCACGTCGGCGACTACGCGATCCTCGGCGGCTTCACGGGCGTGCACCAGTTCTGCCGGATCGGCGCGCACGCGCTCGCGAGCGTTTTGAGCTACGTGACCAAGGACATTCCGGCCTACGTGACCGTCTCGGGCCGGCCCGCCGAGCCGCGCGGCGTGAATGCCGAGGGCCTGAAGCGCCGCGGCTTCTCGACCGCTCAGATCCGCAACATCCGCGAGGCGTATCGCACCGTGTTTCGCCAAGCACTGAAGCTGGACGAGGCGATCGCCCTGCTCGAGGAGCTCGTGCCGGATCAACCCGAGGTCGAGCTGTTCCTCGCCTCGCTGCGCGATGGCACCCGCGGGCTCGCCCGCTAGCCCCGTGACGCGGCCGCTCACGGTGGCGCTCGCGGCTGGCGAGGCGTCGGGGGATACGCTCGGCGCGGGGCTCATCGAGGCCATCAAGGCGCGCGTGCCCGACGCGCGGTTCGTCGGCATCGCGGGGCCCAAGATGATCGCGGCGGGGTGCGAGCCGTGGTACCGCGCCGAGGAGCTGTCGGTCATGGGGCTGGCCGAGGTCCTGCCGCATCTGCCGCGGCTCCTCGGAATCCGGCGCCGGCTCCGCGAGCGGATCAAGGCGCTGCCGGCCGACGTGTTCGTCGGCATCGACGCGCCCGACTTCAACCTGCCGGCCGCGCGTTGGCTGAAGTCCGCCGGCATTCCGACGGTCCAGTACGTGAGCCCGCAGATCTGGGCGTGGCGTCAGGGGCGTGTGAAGACGATTCGCGCGTCCGTCGACCTCGTGCTCTGCGTGTTGCCGTTCGAGACCAAGTTCTACGCGCAGCACGACGTGAACGCGAAGTTCATCGGCCATCCGCTCGCGGACGCCATTCCACTCGACGTCGACCGCGCGGCGGCGCGAGCCGCGCTCGGTCTACCTCTGGGCAAGCCGCTGCTCGCGGTCTTGCCCGGCAGCCGGCGTGCCGAGGTCGCGACTCTCGCGGCGCCGTTCATGGCGTCCGCCGCCTGGGTGCAGCGCGAGCGGCCCGATCTCGAGGTGGCGGTCGCGCTCGCGAGCGAGGCGATCGGCGAGATCTACCGCGCGTCGCTCGGCGGCGTCGACCTGCCGCGGCCGCCGCACCTGATCACGGGACGCGCTCGCGAGGTGCTCGCGGCTGCGGACGTCGTCCTCACGGCCTCGGGCACGGCGAGCCTCGAGGCGCTGCTGCTCAAGCGGCCGATGGTGGTCGCGCACCGGATCGTGCCGCTCACGTATTGGATCATACGGTGGCTCGGAGTCGACAAGCTCCCGCACTTCTCGTTGCCGAACCTGCTCGCGGGCCGCGAGGTCGTGCCCGAGTTCGTGCAAAAGCAGGTGCGGCCCGACGTGCTGGGCCCGGTGCTGCGGCGACTTGCTCGCCGGCAACACGCACGTCCCCGACTGGTATGATTCGTTCACCTCCATCCACCGTGAACTCCGCCGCGACGCGAGTACCGCGGCCGCGCGCGAGGTGCTCGAGCTGATCCGGCGACAATGAGCAATTTCGTCCACCTGCGCTTGCATACCGAGTACTCGCTCGTCGACAGCGTCGTGCGCGTCGATCCGCTCGTGGAGTCGCTGGAGCGGCTCAACATGCCGGCATGCGCGATCACCGATCAAGGCAACGTCTCGGCGCTCGTGAAGTTCTACAAAGCGGCGTTCGATCATGGCGTGAAGCCGATCGTCGGCGCCGACGTTTGGGTCGCGGAGTCGAGCGAAGATCGCGAGCCGAGCCGCCTCACGCTCCTGTGCCAGAACCGCGTGGGCTTCAAGCGACTGAGTGCCCTGCTCACGCGCAGCGCGGCGCATACGCCGGTGGCGGGCCGCAGTGTCGTGCTCAAGAACTGGCTCGACGTCGCCACGCTCGAGGGATTGATCGCTCTGTCCGGCGGGCAGAGCGGCGAGCTCGGCCGTTCTTTGGCGCCGGGCCGCGCCGCGCGCGCGCCCGAGGTGCTCGACTACTGGCGCACGCTGTTGCCGGGCCGATTCTATGTCGAGCTCCAAAGGCTCGGCCGGACAGGCGAGACCGACTATCTCGCGCGCGCGCTCGAGCTAGCGGCCGCGCACGCCGTGCCGGTCGTCGCGACCAACGACGTTTGTTTTCTCGAGCGCGACGACTTCGAGTCGCACGAGACGCGAGTCTGCATCGGTCAGGGAGCGACCCTCGACGACCCGGCGCGCGCTCGGAGCTATTGCGAGGAGCAGTACCTCAAGTCCGGCGAGCAGATGGCGGCCCTGTTCGCGGATTTACCCGAGGCGCTCGCGAACACGCTCGAGATCGCGAAGCGCTGTAACCTCGAGCTCGACCTCGGCAAGGTGTTCTTACCGGACTTCGCGGCGGACGACGGCACGCCTCCGCGTACTTATCTGAAGCAGCGCGCCGAGCTCGGTCTCGACGAGCGCCTGCGCCAGCTCGCGATTTCGGAGGCGAACACGGGCCGCTATCGCGAGCGGCTCGCACGCGAGCTCGACGTCATCGTCAAGATGGGCTTCGAGGGATACTTCCTCATCGTCGCCGACTTCATCGCGTGGGCGCGCGCGAACGCGATCCCGGTGGGGCCCGGGCGCGGCTCCGGCGTAGGCTCGCTCGCCGCCTACGCGCTCGGCATCACCAATCTCGATCCGCTCGCGCACGATCTGATCTTCGAGCGGTTCTTGAATCCCGAGCGCGTGTCGATGCCGGACTTCGACATCGATTTCTGCATCGAAGGGCGGGACCGCGTGATCGACTACGTGAGCCGGCGCTACGGTCACGACCGCGTCTCGCAGATCGTCACCTACGGCACGATGGCGGCGAAGGCGGTCGTGCGCGACGTCGGCCGCGTCCTCGGGCTTCCGTACGGCTACGTCGACCGGATCGCGAAGCTGATTCCGTTCGAGATCGGGATCACACTCGACAAAGCGCTCGCGGACGATCCCGAGCTGCGCGCGGTGTACGAGCAAGAAGAGGAAGTTCGCGGGCTCATCGACCTCGCGCGACGGCTCGAGGGCCTCGCGCGCAACGTCGGGACACATGCGGGCGGCGTGGTGATTGCACCGGAGCCGCTCACGGAGTTCATGCCGCTGTATGCCGCGGAGAGCGGCATGCTGTCGCAGCTCGATAAGGACGACCTCGAGGCGATCGGCCTCATCAAGTTCGACTTCCTCGGGCTCAAGACCCTCACGGTCATCGACAAGGCGCTCGCAGCGATCAACAGCGAGCGCGCGGCGCGCGGCGAGGCGCCGGTCGACGTCGACGCGATCCCGATGGACGACCCGAAGACCTACGAGCTGCTGAAGCAATGCCGCACCACGGCGGTATTCCAGCTGGAGTCGCTCGGCATGCGGGATCTGATCAAGAAACTGCAGCCCGATCGCTTCGACGACCTTACGGCGATCGTCGCCCTGTTCCGGCCGGGGCCGATGCAGATGGCCACGGAGTTCATCAATCGCAAGCATCGTAAGGACGGCGCGGTCGTCGACTATCTGCATCCGAAGCTCGAAGGCATCTTGAAGCCGACCTACGGCGTGATCCTCTACCAAGAGCAGGTGATGCAGATCGCGCAGGTGCTCGCGGGCTATACGCTCGGCGGCGCGGATTTGCTGCGCCGGGCGATGGGCAAGAAGAAGCCCGAGGAGATGGCTCAGCAACGAGCGGTGTTCGTCAAAGGCGCGACGGAGCGGGGCGTCGAGCCCGAGCGCGCGGCTCACATCTTCGACCAGATGGAGACGTTCGCGGGCTACGGCTTCAACAAGTCGCACGCGGCCGCGTACGCGTTGATCGCGTACCAAACCGCATGGCTCAAGGCGCACTTCACCGAGGCGTACATGGCAGCGGTGCTGACGGCGGACCTCGACAACACGGATCGGCTCGTGGTGCTCAAGGACGACTGCACCCGGTTGGGGCTAACCCTCGAGCCGCCCGACATCAACCGCTCGGTGTTCTCGTTCACGGTCGGCGGGCCGAAGCGCATCAGCTATGGGCTCGGCGCGCTCAAGGGCATGGGCCAAGGCGCCGTCGAGGCGATCGTGAGCGAGCGCACGGCGCGCGGACCGTTCACGAGCCTGCTCGATCTGTGCCGGCGCATCGATCTCACGAAGATCAACCGCCGCGTTCTCGAGGCGCTCGTGCGGTCCGGCGCTCTCGACTCGCTGGGCCTCAACCGTGCGACGCTGATGGCCGCGGTTCCCGATGCGCTGCAGCTCGCGGAGCGCTCCGCGCACGCGAGCGCCGCGGGGCAGACGGCGCTGTTCGGCGGCGACGAGCAGAGCGACGCGCTCGAGCACAAGATCGTGCCGCTGCGCGAGTGGACGAAGCGCGAGCGGCTCGAGGCGGAGCGCGAGAGCCTCGGGCTCTATCTCACGGGGCACCCGTTCGAGGACTTCGCGGAGCACTGCAAGAAGTTCGCGCGCGAGTCGATCGCGAAAGTGATCGCGAGCATGCCGCACGACGGCGCGCCGTTTCACGTACGCAAGGAGGTGATCCTGGCGGGAGTCGTGATGGACGTCCGCAAGCGTGGGCCGCGCGTCTCGATCGTGCTCGACGACGACACGGAGCGCATCGAGGTCACGATGTTCGAGGACGTCTATGCTCAGTGCAAGCACCTCGTCGTGAAGCACGCGGTGCTGATCGCGGAAGGGCAGCTGCGTTACGACGACTTCATCAACGGCTGGCGTCAAACTGCGCGCAGAGTCCGCTCGGCGGACGAGGCGATCCAGGAGTACGCGCGCCGCATCACGATCCGGTGGCCGTCGAGCGGCAACACGGCGACGTTCGTCCGCGACCTGCAGCGCACGCTGCAGCCGTTTCGCGGCGGCAAGTGTGAGGTCTGCATCCAGTACGTGTCCGCGTCCGGCGAAGCCGACTTGACGCTCGGAGAGGCGTGGTCCGTGCGTCTCACGCGCGAGCTTCGCGATCAGCTCACGCGCCTCCTCGGCGACGATCGCTACCTGATCCACTACCCGCGCCATTTCGTCTGACCGCGACACTGGCGTCGCTCGCGCGGCGCGCGTGTGACGGTTGTGCACTTGTCACCGTCGCGGCGTTGACGGTAAGGTGACGACCGGGGTGGTTCGCGGTACCGTATGGATCTGAAATTCCTGGAGTTCGAACAGCCAATTGCGGAGCTCGAGGCGCGCATCGACGCGCTAAAATTCGTGGGCGAAGATTCGGAGCTCAACATCAGCGAAGAGATCGCGCGTCTCAAGAACAAGAGCGAGACGCTGACGCGCAGCATCTTTTCCAATCTCAGCGCGTGGCAGATCGCGCAACTCGCGCGTCATCCGCAACGGCCCTACACGCTCGACTATCTCGAAAAGATCTTCACCGATTTCCAGGAGCTGCACGGCGACCGCATGTACGCCGACGACCATTCGTTGGTTGGAGGCCTCGCGCGGCTCGAGGGCGAGCCCGTCGTGATCATCGGTCATCAGAAGGGCCGCGACACGAAGGAACGGGTCTGGCGCAACTACGGTATGGCTCGCCCCGAAGGTTATCGAAAGGCGCTGCGGCTCATGAATCTCGCGCAGAAATTCGAAATCCCGTTGATCACGTTGATCGATACGGCAGGCGCGTATCCCGGCATCGGCGCCGAAGAGCGCGGCCAGAGCGAGGCGATCGCGCGCAACCTCTTCACGATGTCGACCTTGCGCGTGCCGATCGTCAGCATCGTGATCGGAGAAGGCGGGTCCGGCGGGGCGCTCGCGATCGGAGTCGCGGACCGCGTGCTGATGCTCCAGTACAGCATCTACTCCGTGATCTCGCCCGAGGGCTGCGCGAGCATCTTGTGGAAGAGCGCCGAGAACGCGGAGCTCGCGGCCGAAGCGATGGGGATCACGGCGGAGCGATTGTATCGCCTGAGGCTCGTCGACGAAGTGATTCCCGAGCCGCTCGGCGGCGCGCACCGCGATCCGGACGTGACGGCGAATGCGGTAAAGACGGCGTTGATCGGCACGCTCGCGCAGCTCACGAAGCTGCCGACCGACGCGCTGCTCGCGCAGCGCAGGCGGCGGCTCGCGGAATACGGCGTCTTCAAAGAAACCTGAGCCGGCGGTCGCCGAAGGTTCCCGCGACGTATGTCCTGGTTCCAAGGCTCCCCCGATCCCGCGACCGACGATCCGTTCTGCGCGCGCTTGCGTGCGACGCTCGAGCGCTGGGAGCCTCCCGAGCAAGGCGCGCGAGTCACCGTCGCGTTCAGCGGCGGCGTCGATTCGACCGTGTTGCTCGCCGCCGCTGCGCGGCTGCGGCTCCGTGCGCCGCTGCGTGCCGTGCACGTCGACCATGGATTGCACCCGGACTCCGCGGAGTGGCATGCGCACTGCGCAGCCGTCGCGGCCGAGCTCGGCGTGCCGTTCGCTGGCGTGCGCGTGACCGTGGCACGCGACTCGGGCCTCGGTCTCGAGGCTGCGGCGCGCGAGGCGCGTTATGGCGCGCTCGAACGCCTCATGGCGCCCGGCGAGCTGCTTTTCACGGCTCACCACGGCGACGATCAGCTCGAGACGCTGCTGCTGCGCCTCATGCGCGGAACGGGGGTGCGGGGGCTGCGCGGCGTGCTCGAGCACGTGCCGTTCGGCGTCGGCCGGCTCGCGCGGCCGCTGCTCGGCTTCACGCGCACGGAGATCGCGGCGCAGGCGAGCGCGCTCGGGCTGCGCTGGCTCGAGGACCCGGCCAACGACGATCCGCGCCACGACCGGAGCTTCCTGCGGCGCGACGTGGTGCCCGCGCTCGTCGCGCGCTGGTCGGCGGCCGCGCGCAGCGCGCAGCGCCTCGCGGAGCAGATGACGGACGCGGAAGCGATTCTCGACGCGGTCGCCGAGCGCGACGCGGAGCCGATCGCGACCGCGGACCGCATTCCGCGGGCCGTGCTCGCGGCGCTCGAGCCCGCACGCCAACGCAACCTGCTGCGTCACTTGCTGCGCCGCACCAAGCTCGGAGTGCCGAGCGCCCTGAAGGCGGAGGAGCTGCGCCGCGCGCTGCTCGACGCGCGTCCCGGCGCGCAGACCCGCATCCTGTGGGCGGGCGGCGAGGGCCGCGTCTTCCGCGAGCACCTCTATTTGATGGGCGCACTGCCGGCCTCCTCGGCGCAGGACTATCGCGCGCGCCTCGACAAGCTGCACGGCTGGTCCGGTCCCGAGGGCGAGCTCAAGGTCGAGCCCGCGGGAGCGGCCCCGGGGTTGCCCGAGTCTTGGCTCGACGCCGGTCTCGAGCGTGCGCTTCCGCGCCGGCGGCGAGGACTTCCGTCCGCTCGATCGGCCGCACAGCCACCCGCTGAAGCGTTGGTTCCACGACTCGGGTGTGGTGCCGTGGATGCGCTCGCGCATCCCGCTCCTCTACCGCGGCGACGCCCTCGTCGCGGTCGCCGATCTCTGGCTGAGCCACGACGTCGCATCCGCCTCGCCCGCGGAGCCGCGCTGGCGCGTGACGTGGACTCACCACCCCCCGACCCACTGACACTCGCGTTCGCCGCCGCCGCAACAAACCACTGGTGAGCGCGAGCCGCTTTTGGTACTTTGCTATTCCGTCCGTCGATGCAATCAAGCACTTACTTTTCGAGGGTCAGAACGATGCTCCCATGGAGTAGCCGTCTGGCCCTTCCGGTTTTGAAATGACGCGATTCATCTTCATCACGGGCGGGGTGGTTTCCTCGCTCGGCAAAGGCATTACCTCGGCCTGCCTCGGCGCGATCCTCGAGGCGCGGGGCCTCAAGGTCCGCCTCATGAAGCTGGACCCCTACATCAACGTCGACCCCGGCACGATGAGCCCGTTCCAGCACGGCGAGGTCTACGTCACCGACGACGGCACCGAGACCGACCTCGACCTCGGGCACTACGAGCGCTTCGTCCGCACGCGCACCAGCCGCACGAGCAACTTCACGACCGGCAAGATCTACTCCAACGTGATCGCGAAGGAGCGGCGTGGCGAGTATCTCGGCGCCACCGTTCAGGTGATCCCGCACATCACCGACGAGATCAAGCGCAGCGTATTTCAGGGCGCGGACGGTGCAGACGTCTGCATGGTCGAGATCGGCGGCACCGTCGGCGACATCGAGTCCCTGCCGTTCCTCGAGGCGATCCGGCAGATGGGCGTCGAGCTCGGCCGGGACCGGGCGCTCTACATCCACCTGACGCTCGTGCCGTTCATGGCCACGTCGTCCGAGATCAAGACGAAGCCCACGCAGCACTCGGTCAAGGAGCTCCGCTCGATCGGCATCCAGCCCGACGTGCTCGTGTGCCGCTCGCAGCACACGCTGCCGCGCGAGCAGCGCGCGAAGATCGCGCTGTTCACGAACGTCGAGGAGCGGGCCGTGATCTCGGCGATCGACGTCGACGACATCTACAAGATCCCCATGCTGCTGAACGAGCAGGGCCTCGACAGCATCGTCGTCGAGAAGCTCAGGCTCGACGTGCCGCCGGCCGACTTGTCGGAGTGGCAAGGCGTCGTCGATGCGAAGGCGCATCCCGAGGCCGAGGTTACGATCGCGATGGTCGGCAAGTACGTGGACCTGAAAGACTCGTACATGTCGCTGACCGAGGCGCTGCGCCACGCGGGCATTCGTACGCGCACGCGCGTCAACATCAACTACTTCGAGTCGGAGAGCATCCAGACCGAAGGCACCGGCTGCTTGAGCGAGGTCGACGCGATCCTCGTGCCCGGCGGGTTCGGCGAGCGCGGCATCGAAGGCAAGATCGCGGCCGTGAAATTCGCGCGTGAGAAGCAGGTGCCGTATCTCGGAATCTGTCTCGGCTTGCAGGTCGCCGTGATCGAGTATGCGCGGCACGTCGTGGGTCTCCAGGGCGCGCATTCGACGGAGCTCAACCCGCAGACGCCGCACCCTGTGATCGCGCTGATCACCGAGTGGCAGGACCGCGACGGCACGACCAAGGAGCGCAGCGAGAAGTCGGATCTCGGCGGCACGATGCGGCTCGGGGCTCAGACCTGCTTCGTCAAAGACGACACGCTCGCGCGAACGATCTATGGCGCCGCGCAAATCTCGGAACGTCATCGCCATCGTTACGAGTTCAACAATCGCTACAAGGACCAGCTTGCGGAGGCGGGCCTCGTGTTCTCGGGTTTCTCGAACGACGGGCTCGTCGAGCTCATCGAGCTGCCGACCACGACGCATCCGTGGTTCTTCGGGACACAGTTCCACCCGGAATTCACGTCCAACCCGCGCGATGGCCATCCGCTCTTCACGAGCTTCATCAACGCGGCGCGCGCTTGCCAGGGACTGAAGCTCCCTCGAGCCGTGCGCGCATGAGGCTTGCCGGGGCCAAAGATCGGTCAGCCCGCTCCACTGTTCCCGATGTCGTGGCCCTCGGCCTCGTCGGCCGGCCGCTCGAGTCGCTCCAGGAGATCGACGCGACCGGAAAAGCGTCGACGCTTCTCGAGAGAGATCATGGGGTTGAGATGGAATTCGAAATGACAATGGAGTCAAAGATCTTGCGGGAGCGTTCATGAGCGCCATCAAGGAAGTCACCGGTCTCGAAGTTCTCGATTCGCGCGGCAACCCGACGGTGGAGGCCGAAGTCGTGCTCGCGAGCGGTGCGCGCGGCCGGGCGATTGCGCCGTCGGGCGCGTCGACGGGGTCCCGGGAAGCGCACGAGCTGCGCGACGGCGACAAGAAGCGCTATCTCGGTAAGGGCGTGACCAAGGCGGTCGCGAACGTGAACGGCGAGATCCGCAAGGCCGTTGCCGGCATCGACGCGGCGGATCAGGACAAGGTCGATCGCCGGATGATCGAGCTCGACGGCACACCGAACAAGAAGCGGCTCGGTGCAAACGCGATCCTCGCGGTGTCGCTGGCGACTGCGAAGGCGCATGCCGCGGACAAAGGTGTGGGTCTCTTCGAAATGCTCGGCGCGGGCAAGAAGGAATACATGCTGCCGCTGCCGATGATGAACATCATCAACGGCGGTGCGCACGCCGACAACAGCGTGGATATCCAGGAGTTCATGATCCTGCCGGTCGGTGCTCCGACGTTCGCGGAGTGTCTGCGCTACGGAGTCGAGGTGTTTCACGCTCTCAAGAGCGTGCTCAAGGCGAAGCACATGAATACGGCCGTCGGCGACGAAGGCGGCTTCGCGCCCGATTTGGGCTCTAACGAGGAGGCGCTGCAGACCATCGGCGAGGCGGTCGAGAAGGCCGGTTACACGCTCGGGCGGGAGATCTACCTCGGGCTCGACGTCGCGAGCACGGAGTTTTACGCGGACGGTGTGTACGACCTCGCATCCGAGGGCCGCAAGTTCACTTCGCCGGAGTTCGTGGGCTACCTCGAGGATCTCGTCGCGCGCTATCCGATCGTGTCGATCGAGGACGGTATGGCGGAGGGCGACTGGGACGGCTGGGCGCTGCTGAGCAAGAAGCTGCGCGACAAGATTCAGCTCGTCGGCGATGACCTGTTCGTGACGAACACGCAGATCCTCGCCGAAGGCATCGAGAAGAAGATCGCGAACAGCATCCTCGTGAAGCCGAACCAGATTGGCACGCTCACGGAGACGCTCGAGGCGATCGACATGGCGACCAAGGCGGGCTACTCGTCCGTGGTGTCGCATCGCTCCGGCGAAACCGAGGACGCGACGATCGCGGACATCGCCGTGGCGACCGGGGCCACGCAGATCAAGACCGGATCGCTGTCTCGATCGGACCGGCTCGCGAAGTATAATCAGCTGCTTCGAATCGAAAGGTTCCTCGGCGCGCGCGCGAAGTTCGACGGTGCGGCCGCGTTTCCGGTGTCCTTGTAGCGCACCGCGGGGCTGCGTTGACGAAAGCAGTCGCAGCGAGGCGCTTCGAGCCGCGGCCGCGGGGGAGTGAATGCGGATCCTGATCTTGGCGCTCGCCGGAATGCTCGTGCTGCTCCAGGCACGGCTCTGGGTCTCCGACGGCGGGCTCCGCGAAGTCTGGCGCCTCACGACCGAGGTCGAGCGGCGCACCGAGGAGAATGACAAGCTTGCGGCGCGCAACGCGGCGCTCGAAGCCGAGGTTCTCGACTTGAAGCAGGGCGTCGCCGCAGCCGAAGAGCGGGCCCGCACCGAGCTCGGCATGATCCAGTCCGGCGAAACGTTCTATCAGATCGCTCCCGCCGCGCCTGAGTCGCACCCGCGCCCGTAAGGGCCGGCGGCGCCTCGACGACGGCGCTTCTCCTAAGGAACGGCAGTTGCGAATTCTTCTCTCCAACGACGACGGCTACCAGGCGCGGGGCCTCCGCACGCTCGCGGAGCACCTTGGCAGAGTCGCGGACGTGATCGTCGTCGCGCCGGATCGCAACCGCAGCGGCGCCTCGAACTCCCTCACGCTCGAAACGCCGCTGCGCGTCGAGCGTGTGGACGACAACGTCTACTACGTGAACGGCACGCCGACCGACTGCGTGCACATCGCGATCACGGGGTTGCTCGACGTGCCGCCCGACGTGCTGATCTCGGGCATCAACCACGGGGAGAACCTCGGCGACGACGTGCTGTACTCGGGCACGGTCGCGGCTGCGATGGAGGGGCGCTTCCTCGGCATCCCGTCGATTGCCGTGTCGCTCGTGGGTAGCGAGCACTTCGCGACGGCCGCGGATCTCGTGCGCCAGTTCGTCGAGCGCAATCTCTTGGATCCATTGCCGACGGACACGATGTTGAACGTCAACGTGCCCGACGTGCCGGCCGACAAGCTCAAAGGGCTCAAGGCGACGCGCCTTGGCTTTCGCCACAAGTCGGAGCCCGTCGTAAAGGCCCTCGACCCGAAGAATCGGCCGATCTACTGGATCGGCCCCGCGGGCGCGGGGCAGGACGCGGGGCCCGGAACGGATTTCCACGCGGTGGCCGAGGGTTACGTATCGGTGACGCCGATCAAGATAGATCTCACCGCGCACTCGGCGCTCGACAAAGTCGACGGCTGGCTCAAGCGCTTCCGATGAACGAGCAGCGTATTTTATGAATGAGCGGCAAGGGGGCATCGGCATGACGTCCGCGCGCACGCGCGAGCGTCTCATCGAGCGCCTTAAGAGCGAGGGCCTCGCGAATCTCGCGGTGCTCGACCGCATTCGCTCCGTGCCCCGGCACTTGTTCGTCGACGAGGCGCTCGCGAGCCGCGCGTACGAGGACACGGCGCTGCCGATCGGCTTCGGCCAGACGATCTCGCAACCCTACGTCGTGGCGTTGATGACCGAGGCGCTGATCGCGGGCGGCAAGAAGCTCACGAAGGTGCTCGAGATCGGCACGGGTTGCGGCTATCAGACCGCCGTGCTCGCGCCGTTCGTGCAGCACATCTACAGCGTCGAACGGATTCAGCCTCTGCAGCAACGCGCGCGCGCGATGCTCGCGGAGCTCAAGATCAGCAACGTGAGTCTGCGGCACGCGGATGGCTGGCATGGCTGGCGCAGCCAGGCGCCGTTCCAAGGAATCATCGTTGCGGCCGCGCCCGAGCACATTCCGCCCGAGCTCTGCGAGCAGCTCGACGAGGGCGGACGGATGATCATTCCGATCGGCGCGCGCGGCCGGCAGAGCCTGCTCCGCGTGACGCGCAACGGCTCCGAGTTCGTGGAAGAGGATTTGCTCGCGGTCAGCTTCGTGCCGTTCGTCGAAGGAACGGAGCTCTGACGTGAGCCGCGCCCGCGGCTCACGCAAGCTCGGAGCGTTCGCAGAGCTGCGCGTGTCGGTCACGGCCGTGCTCGCGGCCGCGCGCGCCGGGCTGCGCTTCTCGCTCTCGGCCGTTGTCTTGGCGGCCGCGCTTGCGGGTTGCGCGAACGTCGCGCGAGAAACGACGCGCGCTCCCGCCGCGAAGGCGTCGGCCAACGGAGGTGTGCACGTAGTACGCGCCGGCGAAACGCTCTACAAGATCGCGTGGCAGTACGGAGTCGATCAGCGCGATCTCGCGCGCTGGAACGGTCTGCGCGATCCGGACGTGATCCGCGTGGGTCAGCGGCTGCGGCTCACGCCGCCGAGCGGCAGCGCTTCGACCCCATCTCCGGCGCCTTCTAGCCGCGGCTCGGGCCGCTCACCGCCGGCCGCCGCGCCGCGCGCTGCGCCGGCGCCGCCGCCGGTTCCGGTCTTGCCCGCGCCCGTCTGGGCGTGGCCCGCGGACGGCGCGGTGGTTACACGCTTCGGGACGGGCGAGGGTATCGCGACTGGGATCGGTATCGGCGGCCGCGTCGGCCAGCCCGTGCGCGCTGCCGCGGCGGGCCGGATCGTTTACGCGGGCAGCGGCCTCGTCGGCTACGGCCAGCTCATCATCATCAAGCACAACGAGACGTATCTGACCGCGTACGGCTACAACAGCCAGTTGCTCGTGACGCAGGGGCAGGACGTCGCGCGCGGCCAGACGATCGCCTCGATGGGCACGGGGCCCGAGCGCCAGCCGCGCCTGCACTTCGAGATCCGCCGCAACGGCGTGCCCGTCGATCCGCTGCAGTTTTTCCCGGGCCGCTAGGCGTGCGGCGAGTTGAACAAGGCGGCGGCGACGCGCCGCTGCTCGTGGACGAGCACGTTGAACGTGCGGCACGCGGCTGGCGTGCTCATGATCTCGAGGCCGATCGCGCGCGCCGCGAGCGCGGCCATGAGGTCCACGTCCGGCAGCACCGCCGCCGCGCCCGTGCCGATCAGCATGATCGTGGGCCCAAGAGCGATCGCCGGCTCGAGGTTCTCGAGCGAGAGATCCGCAAGGCTGCCGACGGCCCAGTCCTCGATCAACCGATCCGGTGCGACGATCACGTTCCCGGTGAGCCAACGATCGCCCACGCGAATTCGGCCGGGCTCGTAGGCTCGGATCAGGTGAGCGGCGGTGTTCTCACGGCTGATTTGCACGCGCAGGAGGTGTCTTAAAGGGCTGGCCGGTGGGATGGTACTTCGTGAGCGCGCGACTGAGAAGCGACCGCCACGTTGCACTAGGTGGGCGAGCTTGCCTGTGCCTTGCGCCGCTTGCCTGTGATGGCGACTCGCGTCGACAATCGCGTCGCGGTCGAGTGGCCGCCGCAGGGGAGGGGTGCGAGTCATGGGGTTTCGATCGGCGCTCGTCGCGAGCGTTGTCCTGCTGCTCACGAGCGCCGGGAGCGCGGCCGCGGAGAGCGTGCTCTTCATCGGCAACAGCTTCACGTACGGCGCCGGTTCGGCAGTGCACTTCTACCGTAACGATACCGTGGCGGACCTCAACGACGAAGGCGTCGGCGGCGTGCCTGCGCTGTTCGAATCGTTCACGCGGCAGGCGGGGCTCGACTACGACGTCGCGCTCGAGACCCGTGGCGGCACCGGTCTCGATTTCCATCTCGCAAACAAACGTGCGGTGATCGCTCGTAATTGGGACACCGTCGTCGCGCACGGCTACAGCACGCTCGACGCCGACAAGCCGCGCGATCCCGCGAAGCTCGTCGCCACCGCCAAAGAGCTCGCGGACGTGCTGCGAGCGCAGAACCCGCGGGTCGTCCTTTTTCTAATGGCGACTTGGTCGCGCGCCGACCAGGTCTATCCCGCGGACGGCGCATGGGCGGGCGAGCCGATCGCGGCGATGGCGAACGACATTCACGCCGCGTACGAGCAAGCGGCGGCGGCGACCGGCGTGCTGGTGATCCCCGTGGGCGGGGCATGGAACCGCGCGATTCAGGCGGGCGTCGCGGACCCGAATCCCTACGACGGACTCGACGCAGGCAAGCTCGACCTTTGGACCTACGACCACTACCACGCGAGCACCTACGGCTACTATCTCGAAGCGCTGGTGATCTTCGGCCGCGTCACGGGCAAGGATCCGCGCTCGCTCGGGCGTAACGAGTGCTCGGCGTTCGAGCTAGGCCTGTCGATGGCGCAAGCGCATACGCTCCAGCAGATCGCTTTCGAGGAGCTCGCGGCGTCGAGCTCGGTGGCGCCGAATCCGGCGGCGCCGTCTGACGCGAATCCGCAGCGTTGTAGCGCGCGCTAGCGTCGAACGAGCGCGACGATGCCCGGCGGCGCCCCCGCGTGCGGCGCGAACCCGACCGACGCCGTGCTACCATCTGCGCGCAAATTTTCCCGGGACCCTTCCGGGCAGTTTTTCCGGCAACATCTCCGGCCCAACGTCATGGAACCCAATCAGATCGGACCCGCCATCGTCTCGTTGAAGGAGCGCGCCGTCGCTCTCCGGGGGTACCTTTGACTATGACGCGAAGCGCGAGCGGCTCGAGGAAGTCAACCGCGAGCTCGAGGACCCGAACGTCTGGTCCGACTCCGAGCGCGCGCAAAACCTCGGCCGCGAGCGCGCGGCGCTCGAAGCCGTCGTCGGCACGATAGGGCGCATCGACAAGACGCTCGCGGAAGCCGCGGAGCTCCACGAGCTCGCGGCCGAGGAACAGGACCAAAGCACGCTCGCGGACGTGATCAGCCAGGTCGAAGGCGTCACGAAGGAGTTCGAGCGCCTCGAGTTCACGCGGATGTTCTCGGGCAAGATGGATTCGCACAACGCGTTCGTCGACATCCAAGCCGGCTCGGGCGGCACCGAGGCTCAGGACTGGGCGAGCATGCTGCTCCGCATGTACCTGCGCTGGGGCGAGCGGCACGGCTTCGCGATCGACGTGCTCGAGACCACCGACGGCGAGGTCGCCGGCATCAAGAGCGCGTCGCTGCATTTCCGCGGCGAGTACGCCTACGGCTGGCTCCGCACCGAGACCGGCGTGCACCGGCTCGTGCGCAAATCGCCGTTCGACTCGGGGCACCGGCGCCACACGTCGTTCGCTGCCGTGTTCGTGGCGCCCGAGATCGAGGACGACATCGAGGTCGAGCTCAACCCCGCGGACCTGCGCGTCGACGTTTTCCGCGCGAGCGGCGCGGGCGGCCAGCACGTCAACAAGACCGAGTCGGCGATCAGGATCACGCACATCCCGACGGGCATCGTCGTGCAGTGCCAGAACGAGCGCTCGCAGCACAAGAACCGTGCTACCGCGATGAACCAGATGCGTGCGAAGCTCTACGAGCTCGAGGAGCAGAAGCGCAGGGAGCAGGCGCAAATCGTCGAGGACAACAAGGCGGACATCGGCTGGGGCAACCAGATCCGCTCCTACGTGCTCGACCAATCGCGCGTAAAGGATCTGCGAACGAACATCGAGAGCGGCCAGCCGCAAGCCATTCTCGACGGCGACCTCGACGCTTTTCTGCAGGAAAGCTTGAAGCAAGGATTGTGAGCTCGATGAGTGAGAACGACGGTCAAGAGAACAGACTGATCGCTGAGCGCCGCGCGAAGCTCGCGCGGCTGCGCGACGCGGGGCCCGCTTTCCCGAACGACTTCAAGCGCGACGCGCTCGCGGGCGAGCTCTCCGCGGCGTTTCAGTCGCACAGTGCGGAGTCCCTCGCCGCGACGCCGGTAACGGTCGCGGTCGCGGGCAGGCTCATGGTCAAGCGCGTGATGGGCGGCAGCAGCTTCGTGAAGCTCCAAGACCGGTCGGGGCAGATCCAGCTGTTGATCCGCCGCGACCGCGTCACTGAGCCCCTGTACGCCGAGTTCAAGAAGTGGGACATCGGCGACATCGTCGGCGCGCGCGGCGAGCTCATCAAGACGAAGACGGGCGAGCTGTCGGTAGACGTCGCCGAGCTTCGGCTCCTCACGAAGTCGCTCCGGCCGCTGCCCGAGAAGTGGCACGGCATCGCGGATCAGGAGCTCAAGCTCCGGCAGCGCTACGTGGATCTCATCATGAGCGAGGAGACGCGCGAGATTTTCCGCAAGCGCAGCGCGCTCACGCGCTTCGTGCGCCAGTTTCTCGACGCGCTCGATTTCGCCGAGGTCGAGACGCCGATGATGCACCCGATTCCGGGCGGCGCGACCGCGCGGCCGTTCGTGACGCATCACCATGCGCTCGATTCCACACTCTATCTGCGCATCGCGCCGGAGCTCTATCTCAAGCGGCTGCTCGTCGGCGGTTTCGAGCGCGTCTACGAGCTGAACCGCGTGTTCCGCAACGAAGGCTTGTCGACGCGCCACAACCCCGAGTTCACGATGCTCGAGCTCTACCAGGCGTACGCGAACTACCGCGACCTGATGACGCTCACCGAGAGTCTCATCCGCAACGCGGCGCTGACGCTCGTGGGCGCAACGAGCATCGAGTACCAGGGCGAGCACCTCGACCTCGGCCAGAAGTTCGGCGAGATCACGGTCGAGGCCGCGCTGCAGCGCGCGAATCCCGAGCTCAAGCCCGAGAACATCCGCGATCGCGCGGTGCTCGCGAGCGTGTGCGCGCAGAAGGGAGTCGAAGCGCGGCCCGAGTCCGGTGCCGGCAAGCTGCAATACGAGCTATTCGAGAAGACCGTGGAGACGACGCTGCGTGCACCGGTGTTCGTGACACAGTATCCGGCGGAAGTCTCGCCGCTCGCGCGCTGCAACGACGCCGATCCGTTCGTCACCGATCGGTTCGAGCTTTTCATCGGCGGCCGCGAGCTCGCGAACGGCTTCTCCGAGCTCAATGATCCCGAGGATCAGGCCGCGCGCTTCCGTGCGCAGGTCGACGCGAAGGCCAAGGGCGACGAGGAAGCGATGTTCTTCGACGACGACTACGTTCGCGCGCTCGAGTACGGCATGCCGCCCGCCGCCGGGCTCGGCTTGGGCATAGACCGCCTCGCGATGCTGCTCACGAACTCCGCTTCGATCCGCGACGTACTGCTGTTCCCGCAGCTCAAGCCCGAGGCCTAGCGTCGCAGCGACGCCGCCTCGACTTGCGGCTCGCGCTCCCGTGGTGCGTTTCCTTCGCGGAACGCCACACTCCTTATTGATAGCTCCGCGGCGCGCGTCGCTGCGCTGATCGGCTCGCACACCCCGGCCAGCGGTTCGCGGCCAGGGGCGTCGTGGCATGGCGCATGCAACCACGGGGTGTGCTTTTGAAGTTTGGGGTCGTTCGTTGGCCCCGCCGCGTGGGAAGACGCGGGGTCCAATAGGCGGAGGTGGAAACCGACGCCGGGGTAGGGTTTCGCCCGTTCCAAATTTTGGAAAGCTGATTCCAAGAATTCTAAAGAATCGATGAGGCGGCCGGTGCAGGGGTCCGTCCGCAGCCTTCTTCAGGGAGCTTCTGCATGGAAAACGTGAGCCCGAGCATCGTCGGGGGGGCCTTCGGCCAGCCCAGAGGCGATGCCGACGTCGACTCGAGCGAGCTGCTGCTCGCGCTCATGGCGGTCCGCAACGGCGATTTCTCCGTGCGGCTCGCGGCTGACCGCAGCGGCATCGCGGGCAAGATCGCGGACACCTTCAACGACATCGTCTCGGCGAAGCAACGGCTCGCGACGGAGCTCGAGCGCGTGGGCGACGCCGTCGGCAAACGCGGCCTCACACGCCAACGCGTGCAGTGCGAGCGCCGCTCGGGTGCTTGGGGCGCGATGGAAACCTCCGTCAACGGGCTGATCGACGACCTCCTGCAGCCGACGATCGAGGTCACGCGCAGCATCGCGGCCGTCGCGAAGGGCGACCTGTCGCAGACCGTGCCGCTCGAGATCGAGGGCCGGCCGCTCGAAGGCGAGTTCCTGCGTTCCGCGCGGATCGTGAATCGGATGATCGATCAGATGAACGTGTTCACGTCCGAAGTCACGCGCGTCGCGCGCGAGGTCGGCACGGAGGGCATGCTCGGCGGCCAGGCCGTCGTGGAGGACGTTTCGGGCGCCTGGCGCACCCTCACCGACAGCGTGAACTCGATGGCCGGCAACCTCACGGCGCAGGTGCGCAACATCGCGGAGGTCACGATCGCGGTCGCGAACGGCGACCTGTCGCGCAAGATCACGGTCGACGTGCGCGGCGAAATTCTCCAATTGAAAGAAGCCATCAACACGATGGTCGACCAGCTCCGGTCGTTCGCATCCGAAGTCACGCGCGTCGCGCGCGAGGTCGGCACCGAAGGCAAGCTCGGCGGCCAGGCCATCGTGCCGGGCGTCGCGGGCACGTGGAAGGACCTCACGGACAACGTGAACGTCATGGCCGCGAACCTCACGAGCCAGGTGCGCGGTATCGCGGAGGTCGCGACCGCCATCGCGCGCGGCGACCTGTCGCGCAAGATCACGGTCGACGTCAAAGGCGAGATCCTGGAGCTCAAGAGCACCATCAACACGATGGTCGACCAGCTCAACTCGTTCGCGTCGGAGGTGACGCGCGTCGCGCGCGAAGTCGGCACCGAGGGCAAGCTCGGCGGTCAGGCCATCGTGCCGGGCGTCGCGGGCACGTGGAAGAACCTCACCGACAACGTGAACTCGATGGCCGGCAACCTCACCGCGCAGGTCCGCAACATCGCCGACGTCGCGACCGCCGTCGCGCGCGGCGACTTGTCGTCGAAGATCACGGTGGACGTCAAAGGCGAGATCTTGGAGCTCAAGAACACCGTCAACACGATGGTGGACCAGCTCAACTCGTTCGCGTCGGAAGTCACGCGCGTGGCGCGCGAGGTCGGCACCGAAGGCGAGCTCGGCGGCCAGGCGCTCGTGCCCGGTGTCGCGGGCACGTGGAAGGATTTGACCGACAACGTGAACGTGATGGCCGAGAACCTCACCACGCAGGTGCGCAACATCGCCGAGGTCACGACGGCCATCGCGCGCGGCGACTTGTCGCGCAAGATCACGGTCGACGTGAAAGGCGAGATTCTCGACCTCAAGAACACGATCAACACCGTCGTCGATCAGCTCAACTCGTTCGCGGCGGAGGTGACGCGCGTGGCACGCGAGGTCGGCACCGAAGGCGAGCTCGGCGGCCAGGCGCTCGTGCCGGGCGTCGCGGGCACGTGGAAGGACCTCACGGACAACGTGAACGTCATGGCCGCGAACCTCACGAGCCAGGTGCGCGGCATCGTCAAGGTCGTGACCGCGGTCGCGAACGGCGACCTCGCGCAGAAGCTCACCTTCGAGGCGAAAGGCGAGGTGGCCGCGCTCGCGGACACGATCAACGGCATGACCGACACGCTCGCGACGTTCGCCGCCCAGGTGACGACGGTCGCGCGCGAGGTCGGCGTCGAGGGCCGACTCGGCGGTCAAGCGAACGTGCCCGGCGCCGCCGGCACTTGGAAGGACCTCACCGCCAACGTGAATCTGCTCGCGGCGAATCTCACTACGCAGGTGCGCGCCATCGCGGACGTCGCGACCGCCGTGACGAAGGGCGACCTCACTCGGTACATCCAGGTCGACGCGAAAGGCGAGGTGGCAGACCTCAAGAATTACCTCAACGCGATGATCGGCAACCTCCGCGAGACGACCGATCGCAACACCGAGCAAGACTGGCTGAAGACCAACCTCGCGAAGTTCAGCCGCATGCTGCAGGGCCAGCGGGACCTCACGGCGGTCGCGCAGATGCTGCTGTCCGAGCTCGCCCCGCTCGTGTCGGCGCACCAGGGTGTCGTGTACGTCATGGCCGACACCGAGCGCGGACCGCGGCTCAAGCAGCTCGCGGCGTATGCCGATTCGGCGAGCTCGGGCGATCCGCGTGAATATGCGTTCAACGAGGGCTTGATCGGACAGTGCGCGTACGAGCGCCGCCGCCTCGTGCTCGAGGAGCTGCCGCCGCGCTCGCTGCGCGTTGCGTCGGGGCTGATCGACATCGAGCCTCGCACCGTCATTGTCCTTCCGGTGCTGTTCGAAGGCGCCGTGAAGGCCGTCATCGAGCTCGCGAGCCTGCGCGAGTTCACCGCACAGCATATCGCGCTGCTCGAGCAGCTCACCGACATCGTCGGCATCGTGCTGAACAACATCGAGGTCACGATGCGCACGGAGCTCCTGCTCGAGCAGACGCAGCAGCTCGCGTTGGAGCAGCAGAGCCAGCAGCACGAGCTGCAAAAGACCAATGAGGAGCTGGCACAGAAGGCCCGGCTCCTCGCAGCGCAGAACGCGGAGGTCGAACGCAAGAACACGGAGATCGAGCAAGCGCGGCGCGCGGTCGAGGAGAAGGCGGCCGAGCTCGCGCTCACATCGCGATACAAGTCCGAGTTCCTCGCCAACATGTCGCACGAGCTGCGCACTCCGCTCAATAGCATTCTCGTGCTCGGCCAGCAGCTCGCGGACAACGTGGACAGCAACCTCACGCAGCGCCAAGTGGAGTTCGCGACCACGATCCACGGCGCGGGCACGGACCTGCTGAACCTCATCAACGACATCCTGGACATGGAGAAGATCGGGTCGGGCACGGTCACCGTGCAATGCGAAGTGCTGCCGTTCGCCGACCTGAGCGACGCCGTGCAGCGCAGCTTCCGACACGAGACGGAGAGCGGGCGACCTCGACTTCGCGGTCGAGTTCAGCGATGCGCTGCCGGCGATGATTACGACCGATCCGAAACGGCTGCTGCAGGTGCTCAAGAACCTGCTCGCGAACGCGTTCAAATTCACGGAGCACGGCGGCGTATCGTTGCGTGTCGGCGTTGCAGAGAGCGGTTGGACTCCGGGCCAAGCCGTGCTCGACAACGCCGACACGGTTGTTTCGTTCGCCGTCATCGACACCGGTATTGGCATTGCGCTCGACAAGCAGAGGATCGTGTTCGAGCCGTTCCAGCAGGCGGACGCGGGCACCGCTCGGCGCCACGGCGGCACGGGACTCGGGTTAGCGATCAGCCGCGAGCTCGCGCAGCTGCTCGGAGGCGAGATCAAGCTGCAGAGCATGCCGGGCCGCGGCAGCACCTTCACGCTGTACCTGCCGGTCACGTACGCGGGTGCGACCGTGATGCCCGAGCTCGAGCCGCGCGAGGCGCCGGCCCGGATCGCGGCGCTCACGTCCGCGGCTGCCCCGGCGGCGGCGCGGCCGGTCGCGGACGACCGCGCGAACCTCTCGCCGGGCGATTGCGTGATGCTGATCGCCGAGGACGACCCGGACTACGCGAAGATTCTGGTGGACGTCGCGCGACGGCGCGGCTTCAAGTGCCTCGCGGCGTCGCGCGGCGCGGACGCGCTCGCGCTCGCACGCAAGCATCGGCCGCACGCGGTCTGCCTCGACATTGGCCTACCCGACATGCTCGGCTGGGCGGTGCTCGGGCAGCTGAAGCAGGATCCGTTGACGCGGCACGCGCCCGTGCAGATCCTCACGGGCGAGGACGACCCGCTGCCGGCGCTGTCGCGCGGCGCGTATTCCTATCTCACGAAGCCGCTCGGCGCCGATCAGCTCGACACGGCCTTCGAGGACGTGCGCACTTTCTTAAGCAATCGCAAACGCCGGCTGCTCGTCGTGGATCCGACCGGCGGAGCGGACGGAATGACGGCGCTCGTGGCCGGCGACGACGTCGAGCTCGGGTCGGCCTCGAGCGGCGCGACTGCGCTCGGGTTGCTCGCCGAGCACGACTTCGACTGCGTCGTGCTCGCGTTCCAGCTGCCGGACATGAACGCGCTCGATCTCATCGAGCGCGCGCGCGGCGTGCAAGAGCGCGGCTTCGTGCCTTTCGTCGTCTATGCCGAGAGTCACTTTGGCGACGAGGACCAGCAGCGGCTGCGCGCGGCGGCACGGCACAGCGTCGTGACGCTGGCGCATTCGCGCGAGCGGCTGCTCGACGAGACCTCGTTGTTCCTGCACCGCGACGTGTCGCGCTTACCCGAGGCCAAGCTGCAGATGGTGCTGTCGCTGCAGGAGGGCGACGCGGTGCTCGCCGACAAGAAGATCCTCGTCGTCGACGATGACGTTCGCAACATCTTCGCGCTCTCGAGCGTGCTCGAGCGCTACAACATGAAGGTGGTCGCAGCGCACACGGGGCTCGACGCGATTCGCCTGCTCGAGCAGACACCGGACATATCCCTCGTGCTGCTCGACATCATGATGCCGGAGATGGACGGCTACGAGACGATGCGCCGGATCCGCGGCAAATCGCAGTTCCAGCATCCTGCCGATCATCACACTCACCGCGAAGGCGATGAAGGGCGACCGTGAGAAGTGCCTCGAGGCGGGCGCGTCCGACTACATCGCTAAGCCGGTCGACAGCGAGCACCTGCTTTCGCTGCTGCGCGTATGGTTGCGGCGCTGAGCGAGCAGCTCGGAATGAATCCCGTCGTCAGCGAACGGGCGAACGTCTTGCTCGTCGACGACACGCCGGCGCGCCTCCTCACCTACGAGGCGATCCTCGGTAGCCTCGGACACAACCTCGTGCGCGCCCAGTCGGGTAACGAGGCGCTCGTGAAGCTGCTCGAGATGGAGGTCGCGACGATCCTGCTCGACGTGAGCATGCCAGGGATGGACGGCTTCGAGACGGCCGCGATGATCCGCGGTCATCCGCGTTCGGCACAGACGCCGATCATCTTCGTCACGGGCGTGCACCTCACCGATCTCGACCGCCTGCGCGGCTACGAGATGGGGGCCGTGGATTACGTGTCGGTGCCCGTCATCCCGGAGATCTTGCGCGGCAAGGTGTCGGTGCTCGTGCAGCTTTATCTCCAGCGCCGCGAGCTCTCGCGGCTCAACGACGCGATGGCGGTCGCGAATACCAAGCTCGCCGTCGCGCACGACCAGCTCAAAGCGGACAACACGCGCGAGCTGCAGAGCTTGAATCGCACGCTCGAGCGCGCCAACGAGAAGCTGCTCGCAGAGATCGCGGAGCGCAAACGCGCGGAGTCGCTGCTGCAACATGAGGCGCGGCGCAAGGATGAATTTCTGGCGATCCTCGCGCACGAGCTCCGCAATCCGCTATCAGCGATGCACAATGCCGTGCAGCTGATGCACTCGCCCAACCTCGGCCCAGATCGCGTCGACTGGGTTCGAGACCTGCTCGACCGTCAGCTCAAGCATCTCACACGACTCATCGACGACTTGCTCGACGTGCGCCGGATCACGAGCGGTCGCGTTCGCCTCCAGCGCGAGCCGCTCGATCTCGAGAGCGTCCTGCGCCAGTCGGTCGAGGCGGTGCGGTCGTTGATCGACGCGCGCCGTCACACGATGAAGGTTCGCTTTGCGAAAGACTCGCTCTACGTCGAAGGAGATCTCGTCCGTTTGACCCAGGTGTTCATCAATCTCCTCGCCAATGCGGCGAAGTACACGCCGGATGGCGGTAACATCGAATTGGCGCTCGAGGCGGACGGAGGCGACGGGCGTTGGTGCCTCGTCCGCGTGCGCGACACGGGCGCCGGCATCGCGGCCGACATGCTCGAGCGCGTATTCGAGCTGTTCGCGCAGGCGAACGCGCCCGAGACGCGCACGCATAGCGGTCTCGGGATCGGCCTGTCGCTCGTGCGCGGCCTCGTCGCGCTGCACGGCGGCGCCGTCTGGGCGACCAGCGATGGCCCGGGCAGCGGCAGCGAGTTCGTCGTGAGGCTGCCTCTGCTCGAGGCGCTGCCCGAGGCGCATCACACGCGCAACGAAACGGCCGCGCGCGCGCGCGTGCCGCCACTGCGTCTCCTGATCGTCGACGACAACGTCGACACGGCGACCGGTCTCGCCGCGCACCTTCGCGAGTCGGGTCAGCACCTCGTGCAGCTCGCCCACACCGGCGGCGACGGTCTCGCCGCCGCGAAGGCCTTCGTACCCGAGCTCGTGCTGCTCGATATCGGCTTGCCCGACATCGACGGCTATGAAGTGGCGCGGCGGCTACGCGCGGACGAGCAGTTCCAGCGCGTGCCGTTGATCGCGTTGACGGGTTTCTGCGGTCATGCAGACCGCGTGCGCGCGAAGCGCGCAGGCTTCGACGATTACCTCGTGAAGCCCGTGCCGTACGACCTGCTCGCCGAGGTTCTCGTGACGCAGGCGACCGGCCTGCGCAAGCTCGCCTGACGACGATTTGCCGCTCGCGAGATCGGCGGTGGTCGAGCGCGCGCGACGACGCGCGGACCGGCTCCAGCGACCCTCAATCGCGCGGCACCGCGTACGGCAGCGGCAGCTCGCGGAGCCCGGCGCCGTCGACATTCAACACCCCACGGGCCGCCGCCTGGTCGACGACCGCAAGCAGCTCGGCGGTCTCCGCCGCGCCTGCCGAGCGCACGACTTCTCCCGCCGCCGTGCCGGCGCCGTCGAGGACGGCGGTGCCCGCGCTGGGCGCTGCAGCAGAAGAACAGGCGTAACGCCGCATCCGGCGCTTGACGGAGCCCAAGTGATGCACGCGCGCAATCACTTCCTGCCCGGGGTAACAGCCTTTGTCGAACGACAACGCGTCGAGCAGGTCGAGGTTCAGCATTTGCGGCACGAAGTGCTCGACGAGCGGCAGCCCGATCGCCGGAATGCCGAGCTCGATTTCGGCGAGCGCCGCTTCGTCGGCAGATGCGCGCGGCAACGCCGGTTCGAAGGTTGCGACTCGCGCACGGGGGCCGATCGCTTGCCACAATCGATCGCCGATTCGAATCCAATGAAGCTCGTCGCGAGTCACTACGCCGCCGACGGGCGTACCGGCCGGTAGGGCGTGCGCGGCGAGCCACGCGTCGTCCGCCCCGAGGAGCGCCGCGGCGTGCCACTCGTCCGACGGCTCGATCTCGACTTTCGCTCGCAGCACGAACATCCGGAGCCGGCTGGCCGTGGACGCGACCACGTCGCGCGGCGCGAGCAGCAGCCAGCGATCGGGCAGACGCACGACGCGCAGCAGTGCGCGGACGCGGCCCTTGGCGTCGTGCCAGCCCGCGAGCGGTGCGCGGGAGCCGTCGAGCGCGTCGACCGTACGACTCAGTTGGCCGTGTAAAAACGCGGCGGCGTCCGCGCCGCGCACTTCGATACAGCCTTGGTCGGGCAGAGCACCATAGCGCGGGGTCATCGAGTCGCTCGTCGGTTTGGGTCGTGAAGGAGGGTTTCCGGGATCGCGTCCGCGATGGTCACGACTCTTGCGTCATAGTGTGGGTCGTAGTGCGGACCCCCGCCGTTTCTGGCAAACTTTACCGATGCCCGGTGAGCGCGCACAAGAGCGGATCGACAGCGAGTCTACGCCCGAATCCGCCGAATCACGACGCAAACTCGACGATCCCGCGACGTCGCAACCGCGAAACGGTGACGTTCGAGCCGCGGCGCAGCACCCACGCGAGATAGGGGGGCCGAAAGGGCCGGAGCCGACGCGCTTCGGCGACTGGGAGCGAGCGGGTCGATGCGTTGATTTCTAGCTGATTTTCCAACGTCGCGTAGTGGGGCGCCGCGCGGCAGCGGCGGCACGGGCGTTCGGCAGGTCGATTCTTAGGAGTGCACAGTAATGCAAGGGGTTCAACGGCCCTTGTCGCCGTTTTGGATCTATCGGTGGCAGATCACGATGTGGCTGTCGAGTCTGCACCGAATCACGGGCGGCCTTTTGTCGGCGGGCGCGATCGTCCTCGGGATCTGGCTCATCGGCGCCGCCGGCGGCCCCGACAGCTACGCGAGCGTGCAGCAGGTGCTCGGAGCACCGTGGTTCAAGGTGCCGCTCGTCGGTTGGACGTTCTGCTTCTTCTTTCATCTCGCGAACGGCGTGCGCCATCTCGCGTGGGACACGGGCGCGGGCTTCGATCGTGCGCGCATCGTTGCGACGGGATGGACGGTGCTCGCGGCGGCGGTGGTCGCTACCGCGGCGTTCTCCTGGTTCGCGATTTTCTAGAGGTGCGTAAGTGAGTCTCGTTACACCGCTGAGCCGCGTGCTCGGCCTCGGCACGGCAGGAGGCGCGGGCGAGCATTGGTGGATGCAGCGCGTCACTTCGGTCGCGCTCGTGCTGCTCGGACTTTGGCTCGCGGCGGCGTTGCTCGTGCTGCCCGACTACTCGTATCTCACCGTCTACGGCTGGGTGCGGCGCCCGCTCACGAGCGTGCTGTTGATCCTGCTCGTGGTCACCGTCGCTTATCACTCGTATCTCGGTCTGCAAGTCGTGATCGAAGACTACGTGACGACCAAGGCGCTCAAAGTGGCGGCCGTGATGGGCTCCGCATTCGCGCACTGGGGCCTCAGCGTGGCGACGATTTTCGCGGTGCTGAAGATCGCGTTCGGGCCTTCCGCATGACTTCGAGCAAAGACTACGAATTCATCGACCACAGCTACGACGTCGTCGTCGTCGGCGCGGGCGGCGCGGGCTTGCGCGCGACTCTCGGGCTCGCGGAGCAGGGCTTGTCGACCGCGTGCTTGACGAAAGTGTTCCCGACGCGCAGCCACACCGTCGCCGCGCAGGGCGGCATCAGCGCGGCGCTCGGCAACATGGGCGAGGACGACTGGCGCTGGCACATGTACGACACGGTCAAGGGCTCCGACTGGCTCGGTGACCAAGACGCGATCGAGTACATGTGCAAGGAGGCGCCCGCATCGGTCATCGAGCTCGAGCACTATGGCGTGCCGTTCTCGCGCACCGAGGACGGCCGCATTTATCAACGGCCGTTCGGCGGCATGACCACGGAGCTATGGCAAGGGCACCGCACAGCGCACCTGCGCCGCCGCCGACCGCACCGGCCACGCGATGCTGCACACGCTCTACCAGCAGTCGCTGAAGCACTCGGCCGAATTCTTCATCGAGTATTTCGCGCTCGATCTCATCATGGAGAACGGCGCCTGCCGCGGCGTCGTGGCGCTCGACCTGGCGACCGGCCGGCTGCACCGGTACCGCGCGCAGATCGTGATCCTCGCCACCGGCGGTTACGGCCGCGCCTATTTCACGTGTACGTCCGCGCACATTTGCACGGGCGACGGCAACGCCATGGTGCTGCGCGCCGGGTTGCCGCTGGAGGACCTCGAGTTCGTGCAGTTCCACCCGACCGGCGTCTACGGCGCCGGCATGCTGATCACCGAAGGCTCGCGCGGTGAGGGCGGTTATCTCACGAACTCCGCGGGCGAGCGCTTCATGGAGCGCTACGCGCCGAACGCGAAGGACTTGGCGTCGCGTGACGTCGTGAGCCGGTCGATCACGGTCGAGATCCGCGAGGGGCGCGGCGTCGGCGAGCACAAGGACCACGTGCACCTGCACCTGGAGCACCTCGGCCGCGAGGTCCTCGAAGAACGATTGCCGGGTATAACGGAGACCGCCAGGATTTTCGCAGGCGTCGACATCACGAAGGCGCCGATCCCCGTCGTGCCGACCGTGCACTACAACATGGGCGGCGTGCCGACCAACTATCACGGCGAGGCCATTACCAAGGACTTCAACGGCAAGGATCGGATCGTGCCGGGGCTCATGGCGATCGGCGAGGCGGCATGCGTCTCCGTGCACGGCGCGAACCGGCTCGGCTCGAACTCGTTGATCGACCTCGTCGTGTTCGGTCGGGCCGCGGCGCACCGCTGCGGAGAGCTCATCGAAAGAGGCTCGCGCCCGAAATCGTTCGCGCCGGGCGCCGGCGACGAGGCCGTCGCTGCGGCTCGACACGCTACGCAACGCTAAAGGCAAGACGCCGACGGCGAAGATCCGCGTCGCAATGCAGCGAATCATGCAGAATCACGCGTCCGTCTTCCGCACCGGCGAGTCGCTCCAGGAAGGCATCGACAAGTTGGAGCAGGTATTCGCGTCGTTCGCGGATGTCAGCGTCGCGGACCGCACGCTGATCTGGAACACCGATCTCATCGAGACGCTCGAGCTCCATAACCTGCTGTTGCAGGCGATGGGCACGATCAAATCCGCCGCGAATCGCACCGAGAGCCGCGGCGCGCAGGCGCGCGAGGACTATCCCGACCGCGACGACGCGAACTGGATGAAGCACACGCTCTGCTGGGTCGATGAGCGTGGCGGCGTGCGCTTCGACTACCGGCCCGTGACGATGACGACGCTGACGGACGACGTGCAGCCGATTCCGCCGAAGGCGCGCACGTACTAGCGGCCGGCGCATAGAGACTTCTGTTGAGCTAGAGCCCTGAGGAGCCACGATGGCGCAGTTTTCATCTACCCGCGAATTCCAAGATCAAGCCTGGCAAGGACCACGGCGGCGCGGACGGCGCGAAGAACGTCAAGAAGTTCGCGATCTACCGGTACGATCCGAGCACCGGCGAGAATCCGCACGTCGACACGTACTCGGTGGACATGGACACCTGCGCGCCGATGGTTCTCGACGCGCTGATCAAGATCAAGAACGAGATCGATCCGTCGCTCGCGTTCCGCCGCTCGTGCCGCGAGGGCATCTGCGGGTCGTGCGCGATGAACATCGATGGCACCAATTCGCTCGCGTGCCTGAAGCCGATCGAAGATTGCTCGGGCACCGTGAACGTCTACCCGCTGCCGCATCTGCCGGTGGTCAAGGATCTCGTCGGCGACCTCACGAATTTCTACGCGCAATATGCCGCCGTGAAGCCCTGGTTGCAGTCGCAGACGCCGGCGCCGCCCGATCGCGAGCGGCTGCAGTCGAAAGAGGATCAAGAAAAGATCAACACGCCGTCGGCGTGCATCCTGTGCGCGTGCTGCTCGACGTCGTGCCCGAGCTATTGGTGGAACTCCGATCGGTTCTTGGGGCCGGCCGCGCTGCTGCAAGCGTATCGCTGGATCGTCGATAGCCGCGACGAGATGACCGGAGAGCGGCTCGACGACCTCGACGACGCGTTCCGGCTGTATCGTTGCCACACGATCCTCAATTGCACGCAGGCCTGCCCGAAGGACCTGAATCCCGGTAAGGCGATCGCCGAGATCAAGAAGATGATCGCGGAGCGCCGCCTCTAGAGCGGCTTCGGATGAGCGCCGACCTCGCAAGGCTCCGGTGGCGCTCGCGGCGGGGCATGAGGGAGCTCGACGCCGTGCTCCAGTCGTTCGTGCAGTCGTCGGTCGCCGAGCTCGATGCCGACGAACTTGCTCGGTTCGAGCAGATTCTCGACCTGCCCGATCCCGAGCTCTTCGCCTACCTTACGGGGCGAAGTGCACCCGAAGACCCCGCGATCGCGCGCCTCGTCGACCGAATTCGCGCGAGCCATCGACCTCAGGCCTGAGCCTTCGGCACTCCTGCTGCTCTGGTGGATTGCGCTGCACGCGCTCGTAGTCGCGGCGCTCGTCGTGCTCGGGGTGCCGCCGCTGCTCAAAGGCCTCGCACTGCTCTGCGTGCTCGTTCACTCGATCGCCCTCCCGCCCGAACGCGCGCCTCGGATCGTCTACCGGGGTGACGGAAGCGTCCGGGTCCCCGAGCTCGGTCTCGACGATCTCACCCTCGGCCCGCACACCTGCTACACGGCGAGCTGGGTCCGGTTCGACCTTCGCGGGTCGGGACCCGCGCTCGTCGTCTTGCTGCTCGCCGACCAGGTCGCTCCCGAGGCCTGGCGCCAACTGCAAACGGAGCTCCGGCGACACCGCCCGAGCGAAGGGAACGACGCGGTCGCGAAGTAGTCAGAGCCCTTCGCGGGGAGCGTTCTTAAGTTAGAATTGGTCTCGATCGGCACTACGTCACGGAACCGACAGGTCCCGAACATTCCTGGGCCGGGGTCGAAACTTTTGGGGTTCGCATGGGGTCTACCGGGAAGCGTTTGACAGAGCCAGTCGAAAGACACCCGCCGGGAAGCGGTGCGTCGGATCTGGCGCTGGTCCGACGCGTGCAGCAGGGCGACAGGTCGGCCTTCGATCTGTTGGTCGTCAAATACCAGCACAAGATTCTCAAGCTGATCATGCGGTACGTTCGAGACCCGTCCGAAGCCTTAGACGTTGCGCAGGAAGCGTTCCTCAAGGCTTACCGAGCCGCCCCGTCATTCCGCGGCGACAGCGCCTTCTACACATGGCTCTATCGCATCGCGATCAACACCGCCAAGAATCACCTGGTCGCGATGGGCCGCCGCCCCACGCACTACAACCTGGACACACAGGATCCCGAGCAGGCCGAATCGCTCACGGATTTGCGCGACCTCGACACTCCCGAGGGCCTCGCGCAGACCGAGGAGATCCGAGAAGCCGTGAACCGAGCCATCGGAGACTTGCCCGAGGAGCTGCGAACGGCCATTCTGTTGCGCGAAATCGAGGGCATGAGCTACGAGGAAATCGCGCAGACGATGGAGTGCCCGGTCGGTACCGTGCGTTCGCGAATCTTTCGCGCGCGCGAGGCCATCGACCGGGAAATCGCACCTTTGCTTTGAACCACTCATGAGCACACTCAGCGCGGCAGCCCAATGACAGAACAGATCAACGATCAGATTTCGGCGTTCATCGACGACGAGCTGCCCGACGAGGAAAGCGCTTTCTTACTGCGGCGCTTCGAGCGTGATCCCGACGCGCATGGGCAAGCCTTGCGCTACACGCTGATCGGGTCGGCACTGCGCAACGAGCTCCTCGGCCCCGATCCCGCGATTCTGCGGCGCCGAATCGCCGTCGCGCTCACCGGCAAGGCACCGTTGCCGGCGCCGCGGCCGCAGGCGCGTTGGCAATCCAGGTACGCGCGGCCGCTGCTCGGCTTCGGAATCGCCGCAAGCGTCGCCGTCGCCGCGATCGTAGGCTTGCGAATGATCAACGATGCGCAAGTTGCGCCGAGCGGCGCGCGCGCGCCGCTGGTCGCGCGGGACGTGGAGCGGGCCGAGCCCGTCTCCGCCGATCGATACGTCGTGCCGCAGGAGGTGTCCGCCGCTCCCGTGATCGTTCCGCAGATTCGGCTCACGAATTACCTCGTGCACCACGGCGAATACGCATCGCGTTTGAGCCGCACCATCGTGCATTCGAACGTCGTGGGCACGTCGGAGCCGTTGCCCGAGGCGATCGTGCAGCCCCCTGTGCGAGCCTCGATGCCGCGCACGGAGTGACGGTGGCAAGCGCCCGCCTGAGTCGGCCGCTTCTCCTGATCGCGCTCGTCGTGGCGACCGACGCGTCGGCGCAGGAAGCGCGTGCGTGGCTCGACAAGATGAATCGCGCGGTCGAGGAATTGAACTATCAAGGCACGTTCGTGCACGTGCTGGACGGCGCGCCCGAGACTCTGCGCATCATTCACCGCAACGCCGACGGCCGCAGCAGCGAGCGTATCGTGTCGCTCGACGGCGTCGGCCGCGAGATCATCCGCCAGGACGACGAAGTGCAGTGCATCCTGCCCGATCAGCGCGTCGTGCTGCTCGAGGAACGCAAGGACATCAGCCCGCTCGTGTCGGCGCTGCCGAGCTATTCCGCTGAGATCGAGCCGCACTACGAGCTCACGCTGCATTCGAGCACGCGCAGTCGCGAACCGTCCGGCGCAGGTTCTCGAGATCAAGCCTCGCGACGAGTTCCGCTACGGCTACATGCTGTGGCTCGATCAAGAGACGGCGATGCCGCTCAAGTCGCAACTGATCGACGACAAGGGCGTGATCGTCGAGCAAATCCTGTTCACCGAAATCGAGATGCCGGATTCGATTCCCGCCGAAGCGCTCGCTGCCACGATCGACACCACGGGTTTCAAGATGCTCCGGCCGCCCGGAGTCCGCGCCGCTCAAGGAAGGCATTCCGTGGCGAGCGGCCGCAGTGCCCGGCGGCTTCAAGCTGTCGGTCGCCACGCAGAGCCCGATCGCAGGCTCGGAGACTCCGGTCGAGCATCTCGTCTATTCCGACGGTCTCGCGACGGTGTCCGTGTTCATCGAGGACCCGAACACGAAGGCCGAGGTCAGCGAAGGTTTCTCGACGATGGGCAGCACGAACGCCTTCTCGCTGACTCTGCGCGGCCGCAAGGTCACGGCCGTCGGCGAGGTGCCGCGCCAGACGGTGCGCACGATCGCGTCATCTCTCGTCTCCGAGTAACGGAGCGATCGTCATTCGCTCCCCAAACTGCATGACGGCGGAGGCGACCGTCACTCGCGTGAATGCGGGCGGCCGAGTCGAGGTCGAGTTCGGGCCGCCGGCGCGTTGCCATGGCTGCGAGGGCGCGTGTCTCTGGCGCAGAATTCCGGCGGCGCAGCGCTTGAGCTTCGACACTCCGCTCGCGCTCTCCGTCGGCACGCCGGTCGTCGTCGCGCTGCCCGATCGCTACCTGCTGCTCGGCTCGTTGCTCGTGCACGGCCTACCGCTCGCGGCACTGCTCGCGGGCGCGCTTGCGGGGCGTCGCCGCCACGGGCACCGACGTCGGTGCCGTGGTGGGTGCCGTCGCCGCTGTGGCCGCGGCGTTGCTGATGGCGCCGCGGCTGCGAGCGACGCTCGAGCGCAACACTTTGCGGCGCGTGGAGCTTCGCGCCGCACCGAGACGCCATGCGCACACTCATTCTCTATAGCCGTCCCGAGTGCCACCTCTGTGAGGAACTGACCGCCGAGCTCTTGCCGCTTTTGGCCGGCCGCGCCACGGTTCGAGTCGTCGACGTCGACGAAAGCGTGGCGCTCGAGCGGCGCTACGGACTGCGTATCCCCGTGCTCGTGCGACGGCGACGTCGAGATCTCCGAATACCCGCTCGACCGAGAACGCGTCGAACGGCACCTCGCTTCGCTCTGAGCCGCAAGCTCCGGGCGCTCGTGCGCGGGTTCCCCGCCGAAGCCGCAGGGCCGCCTCGGGCGTTGAGCTATAATCCGCGCCGCCCGCACCGGGCGAGCCCTGGAAACCATGGATCGGATCCGCAATTTCTCGATCATCGCGCACATCGATCACGGCAAGTCCACGCTCGCCGATCGGCTCATCCAGCTTTGCGGCGGCCTCACCGAGCGCGAAATGGAAGACCAGGTGCTCGACTCGATGGACCTCGAGCGCGAGCGCGGCATCACGATCAAGGCGCAGAGCGTCGCGTTGACCTACAAGGCGCGCGACGGTCTCGAGTACAACCTCAACCTGATCGACACGCCGGGGCACGTGGATTTCTCGTACGAAGTGTCGCGCTCGCTCGCCGCGTGCGACGGCGCGCTGCTCGTCGTCGACGCGGGGCAGGGCGTGCAGGCGCAGAGCGTCGCGAACTGCTACACGGCGATCGAGCAGGGTCTCGAGGTCATCCCGGTGATCAACAAGATCGACCTGCCTACCGCGGACCCCGAGAACGTGATCGTCCAGATCGAGGACATCATCGGCATCGCGGCGCGGGACGCGCTGCGGATCAGCGCGAAGACGGGCCTCGGCGTAGACGAGCTGCTCGAGCGCATCGTCGAGCGCATTCCGCCGCCCAAAGGCAGCGAGACGGCGCCGCTGCAAGCGCTGATCGTCGACTCGTGGTTCGACAGCTACGCCGGCGTCGTGTCGCTCGTGCGCGTGATGAACGGCACCGTGCGCAAGGGCTCGAAGATCCTCGTGCACTCGACCAACCGCAAATACGAAGTGGAGCGGCTCGGCGTATTCACGCCGCGCCCCGCCGCGCGCGATGAGTTGCGCGCGGGCGAAGTCGGATTCCTGATCGCGGCGATCCGCGAGATCGACGCCGCACCGGTCGGCGACACGATCGTCGAGGCGAAATTCCCGGACACGCCCGCGTTGCCGGGTTTCAAGAAGATCCAGCCGCGGGTGTTCGCCGGCCTGTTCCCGCTCGTGTCGGAAGACTACGAGAACTTCCGCGAGGCGCTCCAGAAGCTCGCGCTCAACGATTCGTCCCTCACCTTCGAACCCGAAGTCAGCGGCGCGCTCGGCTTCGGCATGCGTTGCGGGTTCCTCGGCTTGCTCCACATGGACATCATCCAGGAGCGGCTCGAGCGCGAGCACAATCTGTCGCTGATCTCGACGGCGCCCACCGTGGTATACGAGGTCGAGACGCTCGACGGCGAGATCATCAAAGTGGAGAACCCCGCCAACTTGCCGGAGCCGCACAAGGTTCGTGAGATCCGCGAGCCGATCATCCATGCGACCATCCTCGTGCCGCAGGAGTATCTCGGCGCCGTGATCCAGCTGTGCATCGAGAAGCGCGGCGTGCAGAAGCGCCTGCACTATGCGGGGCGGCAGGTTCAGCTCGACTTCGAGTTGCCGCTCGCGGAGGTGGTGCTCGACTTCTTCGATCGCTTGAAGTCCGTGAGCCGCGGCTACGCGTCGTTCGACTATCACTTCCTACGGTTCGAGCCCGGACCGCTCGTGAAGCTCGACATTCTAATCAACAAGGAAAAGGTCGACGCGATGGCGCTGATCGCGCACCGCGACGGCATCGAGCGGAAGGGCCGCAAGATGGTGGAGACTCTCAAGGACGTGATTCCGCGGCAGCAATTCGAGGTCGCGATCCAAGCGGCGATCGGCGGCCAGATCGTCGCGCGCAGCACGGTGAAGGCGTATCGCAAGGACGTCACCGCGAAACTCTACGGCGGCGACGTCACGCGCAAGCGCAAGCTGCTCGAAAAACAGAAAGCCGGCAAGAAGCGGATGAAGCAACTCGGCTCCGTCGAAATTCCGCAAGAAGCATTCTTGGCCGTGTTGCAGGCGGATAAAAAATGACCAATACTCGGCCCGCTTCGATGTCCGGCGAGGAGCGATTTTGGATTTCGCGCTGATTCTGGTGATCCTGACTGCGACGGCCGGCGTAGTCTGGTTGCTCGACGTGTTGCTGCTGAAAAGAGGGCGAATCGAAGCGGCCGCCGCAGCCACCGCGATTGGAGCGCCGACCCCGCGCGAGCCGATCATCGTCGAATACGCGAAGTCGTTCTTTCCGATCTTGCTGCTCGTGCTCCTGATCCGGTCGTTTCTGTTCGAGCCGTTCCGAATCCCGTCAGAGTCGATGATGCCGACGCTGCTCACGGGAGACTTCATTTTTGTGAACAAGTTCGCGTATGGGCTCCGTCTTCCCGTTATAAATACGAAAATCTTGCAGATCGGTGAGCCACAGCACGGCGACGTGGTCGTTTTCCGGCTACCTTCCGACCCGAAAGTCGACTACATCAAGCGGATCGTAGGCCTTCCGGGCGACGTCGTGAGCTACGAGGACGAGAGCAAGCGTCTCACGATCAACGGCAAGCCCGTGCCGATGGAGATAGTCGGGCCGTCTGCGGACGAGAAGGGCATGGTGATCGGGCGTGAGGAGCTCGGCGAGCACGATCATCAACTGTTGCTGAGTCGCGGTCGCGCGAGCCGCGGCGGGAAGTATGTGGTTCCGCCCGGTCACTATTTCGTGATGGGCGACAACCGCGACAACAGCAGAGACAGTCGCTTCGAAGGCGTCGAGTACATACCCGAAGGCAACCTCGTGGGCCGCGCGGTACGAATATGGATGAACTGGCGCTGGCCCACCGATGGAGGACCGCAATGGAGTCGAATCGGAAAAGGAATCGAGTGAATCACGCCGGGCGCCATCGGCAGCGCGGCATCACGGTTCTCGGTTTCATCATTCTCGCCGTCCTGTTCGGCATCGTGGGCCTCGCGGCGATCAAAGTGACGCCGATGTACATAAAGAACATGCGGCTGTCGAAGGTGCTCGAAGCCACGCAGGAAGAGCTCAACGGCAAGGGTCCGAACCCGACCAACATCCGCCAAGAGATCTACAAGCGCTTCTCCATCGAAGACATCAATCTGCCGACCGATAACGTCAAGATCGCGCAGAGCAAGAACGGCTATTCGGTGCGAATCCAATACGAGAACCGCGCGCCGTTTGTCGCCGACGTCTGGCTGCTGATCGTGTTCGACAAGCAGGTCGAGATCAGACGGTGAGCTCTCGCGCCGCGTGGGCCGAGCGGCATCTCCAATACACGTTCAAAGATCTCGCGCTCCTCGATCGCGCGCTCACGCATCGCAGCGCATCGCGGAACAACAACGAGCGCCTCGAATACCTCGGCGACTCTTTCCTGAGCTTTGCGATCGCGCGGCGCCTCTACGACCGGCGGCCCTCCGATAGCGAAGGCGACCTCAGCCGTGCGCGCGCGGCGCTCGTCAAGCAGCCGACGCTCGCGAGCATCGGTCAACGCTTGGGTCTCGACTCGCAGATCATTCTCGGAGCCGGCGAGCTTCGCTCCGGCGGCGCGCAGCGCGCTGCGGTGCTCGCCGACACCGTCGAAAGCCTGATCGGAGCCGTGCTGCTTGACGGCGGCTCGGAGGCAGCGGAAGCTTTGATCGACTTGCTGTTCGCCTCGGAATTCGCCACTCTGCCCGGCGCCGAGGAGCTCAAGGACGCGAAAACGCGCCTGCAGGAGTGGCTCCAGGGCAATGGCTACCGGCTTCCGAGCTACGCGGTTGAGACCGTGCGGGGGCGGGACCACGAGCAAACGTTCGTCGTCAGCTGCACGGTCGAAGAGAGAGATGCACATACCACCGGTCAAGGATCGAGCCGTCGCCACGCCGAGCAAGAAGCGGCCGCGACGATGCTGTCGGTACTGACCGGTGGACGAGATTGACCCGTCCACGGGCCGCTGCGGCCTCGTCGCGATCATCGGCCGCCCGAACGTCGGCAAGTCCACTCTGCTGAATTCGCTGATCGGCGAGAAGATCAGCATCGTCACCGACAAGCCGCATACGACGCGCCAGCGTGTTCTCGGCGTGCTCAATCGCGGCGCCGATCAAGCGGTTTTCATCGACACGCCGGGTCACGCGCGGCGCACGAAGCGCGCGCTGCACCGGCTGATGGCGCGGCAAATCCACCAGGCAGTGGAAGACTGCGACGTCGCGCTGCTCGTCGTCGAGGCGAAGAGTCAGACCGCGGAAGACCGCGAGCTGATGAAGATTCTCGAGGACAAGCTCGATCGCACTTTTCTCGTGCTCAACAAGATCGACGCGCTGCCGAGCAGGACGCAGCTGCTCCCTGTGCTGCAGCGGCTCGCCGGCATGCGTTTCGCCGGGCTGATTCCGATCGCCGCGAAGACCGGTGACAACCTCGACCACCTGGTCGAGCAGATCTTCGCGCGCCTGCCCCAAGGGCCGGCATTGTTCCCGAAGGACATGGTCACCGACCGCGATCTGTCGTTCCGAATCGCCGAGGTGATCCGCGAGAAGCTCATGACCCTGGTCCACAAGGAAGTCCCGTACGGTCTCACGGTCGAGGTCGAGCACCTCGGCACGAACGAAGAGGGCCAGCGGCTGGTGCATGGGCTGATCTGGATCGAGCGCGAGAGCCAGAAGAGCATCGTGATCGGCAAGGAAGGTCAGGTGCTGAAGCAGGCCGGAACGCTCGCGCGCCAGGAGCTCCGCGAGCTGCTCGGCGAGCGCGTGCACCTCGAGCTCTGGGTCAAGGTCCGCGAGCATTGGGCGGACAACGAGCGCGAGCTCCAAAGGCTCGGTTTCGACGTGTCATGAGCGAGCGCGAGCAGGTGCTGCTCGAGATCGGGTTCGTGCTCCACCAACGGGCCTACCGGAACACCAGCCAACTGCTCGAGTGCGTGACGGCGGCGCATGGCCGCGTGGGGCTCGTGGCGCGCGGCTCGCGCCGCACGACTCGTCGCGATAGGGGCCAGCGAGCGTTGCTGCAGCCGTTCGTGCCGCTGCGCATTTCGTGGCTGCGGCGCGGCGAGCTCGGCCGGCTCACCCACGTGGAGTCCCAGTCGACGAGCTACGAGCTCGCGGGCCAGTCCCTGCTCGCAGGCTATTACGCGAACGAATTGCTGCTGCGGCTCACGGTGCGAGGCGACCCCAACACCCAAGTTTTTTCCTGCTATAGTCGCTGCCTCGCCGAGCTGGCTTCCGGCGCGCCTGTCGCTCGAACGCTGCGGATTTTCGAGCTCCATCTGCTGCACGCGTTGGGCTACGGTGTCGAGCTCGACGCCGACGCGGCAACCGGCGAGCCGCTGCGAGCGGACTTGCGCTACGTGTTCGAGCTCGAGCACGGGCCTCGTGCCACCGAGCTCGACGACCCGGATGCCGACGTGTACTCCGGCAGCGATTTGATCTCGCTGCGCGAGCAGGAGCTGGAAGACGAGGGTAGCCTGCGCACGGCCCAGCGGTTGCTCGGCAGGGTATTGCGGACTTATCTCGGCGATCGACCTTTGCAGAGCCGGCTCGTTCTGCAGGACATCGTGAGCCGAGGGCTGTCGCGATGACTTTGGATGCGTTGAGCGCAGTAGCGGTAGCTTGAGATGAGCTTTCGGCCCATTCACCTCGGCGTCAACGTCGATCACGTCGCGACCGTGCGTCAAGCGCGCGGCACCCGCTATCCCGATCCAGTGACGGCTGCTCTGCTCGCGGAGCAGGCGGGCGCCGACAGCATCACGATTCACCTGCGCGAGGACCGGCGGCACATCCAAGACCGCGACCTCGAGGCGCTCACGCAGGCGATCCAGACGCGGATCAACCTCGAGATGGCCGTGACGGACCCGATGCTCGAGATCGCGGCGCGCGCGACGCCCTCCGATTGCTGCTTCGTGCCGGAGCGGCGTGACGAGCTCACGACCGAGGGCGGACTCGACGTCGCGGGGCAGTCGAGCAAGGTCAAGGCTGCGTGCAAGCGATTGCGGGACAGCGGCATTCGAGTGTCGCTATTCGTCGACCCCGACTTCGCGCAGCTCGAGGCGAGCGCCGTCGCCGGCGCCCCCGTCGTCGAGATCCACACCGGGGCTTACGCCGACGCACGCGGCGCGGATGCGGCGCGCGAGCTCGAGCGCGTGCGGGCTGCGGCGCAGCGCGCGGCGGCGCTCGGCCTCATCGTGCACGCCGGCCACGGGCTCAACTATCACAACGTCGCACCGATCGCTGCGATCCGCGAAATCGTGGAGCTCAACATCGGCCACGCGATCGTGGCGCAAGCGCTGTTCGAGGGGTTCCCGGCGGCCGTCGCGAAAATGAAAGCATTGATGGTGGCGGCACGCTCGTGATCTTCGGGATCGGCACGGACGTCCTCAAAGTGGAGCGCATCGAGCACACGTACGCGCGCTTCGGGGAGCATTTCGCGCGCAGGTTGTTGCTCGACGAGGAGCAGCGATTGTTCGCAGTCGCGAAGCGGCCCGTGCGGTTCCTCGCGATGCGCTTCGCCGCGAAGGAGGCCATCGTCAAGGCGATGGGCACGGGGTTCGCGAACGGAGTCTGGGTGCGGGACGTGGGCATGATGCCGAACGCCCTCGGCCAGCCTCAAGTGATTTTCTCGGAGCGCGGCCGCGCCGTGTGCCGCAAGCTCGGAGTCGGCGAAGGACATCTCACGCTCAGCGACGAGGACGGCCTCGTGGTTGCCGTCGCCGTGCTGATGCGCGCGTCATGAATACGCTCGTGTTCGACATCGAGACCGTGCCCGACGTCGAGCTCGGCCGCAAGCTCTACGACGTGCCGGATTTGGACGACGCCTCGGTCGCGAAGATCATGCAGCTGAAGCAGCGGCAGACGCGCCAGAGCGAGGTGTTGCCGGCGCATCAGCAGCGCGTGATCGCAATCTCCGGCGTGATGAAGAGCCGCGAGGGCGTGCGCGTGTTCAGCCTCGGTGACGAAGCGTCCGGCGAGCGCGATCTCGTGCAGCGCTTCTTCGACGGCCTCGAGCGCTACAGCCCGACGCTGGTGTCGTGGAACGGCTCCGGATTCGACCTGCCGGTACTCGGCTACCGCGCCCTGCGCCACGGCGTGAGCGCCGCGCGTTACTGGGAGCTCGGCGACAACGACCGCGAGTTCCGCTACAACAACTACCTGAGCCGTTATCACTGGCGGCACGTCGACCTCATGGACGTGCTGTCGACATACGGCGCGAGCGGCCGCGCGTCGCTCGAGCACGTGTCGCAGCTGCTCGGGTTGCCAGGCAAGCTCGGCATGAGCGGCGCGGACGTCTGGCCCGCCTACCAGCGCGGCGACCTCGCCTCGATCCGCAACTATTGCGAGACCGACGTGCTCAACACGTATCTGATCTTTCTCCGCTTCCAGCTGCTGCGCGGTGAGCTCGATGCCAAGCAGCACGCCTACGAGGTCGAGCAGGCGGACGCGATGCTGGAGCAATCCGATCGCCCGCATCTTCGCGAGTTCCTCGCGGCCTGGCGCTCGGCGCGACATGGAGCATAAGGGCGCGCCGCTCGCAGTAAGGATCCTCGACCTCACCCACGACTGTCAGGGTGTTGCGGACGTCGACGGCCGCCGCGTGTTCGTGCCGGACGCGTTGCCGGGAGAGGCCGTCGAGATCACGTTGCGCAAACGCCGCCGGAAGCTCGTCGAGGCCGGGCTCGTGCGCGTCGTCGAGCCGTCGCCGGACCGCGTGACGCCGGGCTGCGAGTACTTCGGGCGCTGCGGCGGCTGCGCGCTCCAGCACCTCGCGCACGACGCCCAGGTGCGGTTCAAGCAAAGCGTCGTCGCGCAGGCGCTCGCGCGGATCGCGCGCGTGGAGCCGGAGGAGTGGCTGCCGCCGTTCGCAAGCCACCCGTGGCGCTACCGCCGGCGCGCCCGGCTCGGCGTGAAGTTCGTGCCGGGCAAGGAGCGCGTGCTCGTCGGTTTTCGCGAGCGCTCGGCGCCGTACATCACCGACATGGCGAGCTGCCCCGTGCTGATGCCGCCGCTCGACACGCTGCTCGGGCCGCTCGCGGATCTCATCGCGGTGACGAGCATCAAAGAGCGGTTGCCGCAGATCGAGGCCGCGGTCGCCGACGGCGCGAGCGCATTGGTGCTCCGCGTGCTCGAGGCGCCGAGCGCCGCGGACATCGAAGCGTTCGCCGCGTTCGGGGCGCGGCACGACGTCGACATGTACCTGCAGCCGGGTGGACCCGGCACCGTCGCGCCGATCGGCGCCGCGCGCACCTTGAGCTATTCGCTCGAAGCGTTCGGACTGACGCTGCAGTTCCTGCCGACGGACTTCGTGCAGGTGAACGCTGCGGTCAACGCGGAGCTCGTCGCGACGGCCATCAGGCTCGCCGACGTGCAGCCGTCGGACAGCGTGCTCGACCTCTATTGCGGCCTCGGCAACTTCAGCCTGCCGTTCGCTCAGCGCGCGCGCGAGCTCTTGGGCGTGGAAGGCGAGGCGGGGCTCGTCGCGCGCGCCGTGCGCAACGCGGCGCTGAACGGCATCGCGAACACGAAGTTCCTTACGGCCGACCTCATGCAGTCCGACTGGAGCTTCTTCCGCGAGCCGCGCGACATCGTCGTGCTCGACCCGCCGCGTACCGGCGCCGCGGCGGCGGTCGCGGAGATGCACCGAATCGCACCGCGGCGCATCGTCTACGTGTCGTGTCATCCCGCGACGCTGGCGCGCGACGCGCAAGTGCTCGTCGAGAAGCACGGCTATCGACTCCGAACCGCGCGGGTCTTCGACATGTTCCCGCATACTCACCACGTCGAGGCCCTCGCGCTGTTCGAGCGCGGCTGATCGGCCGCCTCGGGGAACGCGTGGATTTCGCGCCGGCGATTCGCGCCGGCAGAATTCGCACCATGGCGATTTTGAAAGTACTATTCCTCGGGCGAGGATCGTCATGAAGCTCACCGTCACAGCGGCGCTCGCGGCAGCGATTGCGCTTTCGATATCCGGTCAGGAAGCGCAGCGTCAGGTGCTCGGCACCTCGGTCGTGCCGACCCGCTATCAGCTCACCGTGACCCCGGACGCGCCGACGCTCACGCTGTCCGGGGACGTCCGCATCGACATCGAGGTGGCGGAGCCCACCAACGTGATCGTCGTCAACGCGCTCGAGCTCGTGTTCGACGACGTGACCCTCGACGGCGGTCTGCAACCGGACGTCTCGTTCGACGAGCAGGCGCAGACGGCTCGCCTCACGTTCCCCGAGCCGGTCACGGCCGGCCGCCACTCGCTCGCGATCACGTATCGCGGCAAGATCTACCGCACCGCGCAAGCCCTGTTCGCGTACGACTATCCCTCCGAACATGGGCCGGAGCGCATCCTCACCACGCAGTTCGAGATCGCCGAGGCGCGCCGCTTCGTGCCGTCGTTCGATCAGCCCGACATGAAGGCCGTGTGGGAAATCGCCGCCGTCGTTCCGCACGACCGCAGTGCCGTGTCGAACATGCCGGAAGCCGGCGTCGATCGAGTCACGGAGACTCTGAAGCGCGTGCGCTTCGCGCCCACTCCGAAGATCTCGTCGTATCTCCTGTTCCTCGGCGTGGGCGACTTCGAGCGGATTACCACGAGGGTCGACGGCGTCGAGATCGGCGTGGTCGCGAAGCGCGGCGACGCCGAGGATGGCCGTTTCGCGCTCGACAGCGCGGTGCAGCTGCTCCGCTACTACAACGACTACTTCGGCGTCCCCTATCCGCTGCCGAAGCTCGACCTCGTCGCGGTGCCGGGCGGCGGCGGTTTCAGCGCGATGGAGAACTGGGGCGCCATTCTCTATTTCGAGGAGGCGCTGCTGATCGATCCAAAGCTGTCGTCCGAGAGCGATCGGCAGGACGTCTTCATCGTCGTCGCGCACGAGATGGCCCACCAGTGGTTCGGCGACCTCGTCACGCCGAAGTGGTGGGACGACCTCTGGCTCAACGAGGGCTTCGCCGCGTGGATGGAGCGCAAGGCGGCGGAGCGCTTTCATCCGGACTGGGACACGTGGATGCGGGGCCAGCGGCAGAGCCAGGAGGCCATGGGGCTCGATGCTCGAGCGACGGGTCATCCCGTGTCCCAGCGGATCGACACTACCGACCAGGCCAACGGCGCGTTCGACCGAATCACCTACGAGAAAGGGCGCGCCGTGATTCGGATGATCGAGCAGTACGTGGGCGCGGAGCGGTTCCGCGACGGCATCCGCGCTTACGTCAAAGCGCACGCATACCGCAACGCCGACAGCGCGGAGCTCTGGGACGCGATAGAGGCGGCTTCGGGAAAGCCGATGCGCGGCATCGCCGAGGATTTCACGTTCCGCGCCGGTGTGCCTCTCGTCAGCGCGCAGCTCGGCGAGTGCGCCCGCGGCGAGCGCACCGTGTCCGTCACGCAGGGCCGGTTCGCGCTCGACGAAGCCTCGCGCGTGCCGCTCCTGTGGCACGTACCGGTCACGGCCGAGACGATCGGCGGCGGCGCGGCCGCGGCGGTCACGGACGACCGCGGCTCCGCGACGCTCGAACTCCGAGGTTGCGGCGCCGTCGTCGTCAATCCGGCGCAGACAGGGTACTACCGGACCTACTATCAGGGCTCGGCGTTCGCCGAGGTCTCCTCGGCCTTCGCGCGTCTCCCGGCTGCCGATCAGCTCGGCCTTTTTTACGACACGCGCGCGCTCGGCGTCGCGGGGCTCGTGCCGTATTCCGACACCTATGATCTCGCGCAGCGCACGCCGAGTGATGCGAACCCGCTCGTCGTCGAATGGATCGCGCGCGAGATCGCCGAAGCCGATCTTCTCTACGCGGACTTGCCGGGCCGGGATGCGCTGCGTGCGTACGGTCGCGAGCTGCTCGCGCCGGCGCTGAAGCGCGTCGGTTGGGAGAAGCGCCGCGGCGAGGCCGCGAACGACGCAATTCTGCGCGAACGCCTCATTGCCGTGCTCTCACAACTCGCGGACCCGGTCGTGGAGGCCGAAGCGCGGCGGCTCTTCGTGAGCGGCGCCATTCCGGGTGCGCTGCGTGAGGAGACTCTGTACACGGTCGGACGAGGTGCCGACGCCGCCGCGTTCGACGCGCTGCTCGCGGAAGCGCGTGCGGCGACCGACACGTTGGACCTGAGCTACCTATATCGCGCGCTCGCGCACGCACGCGATCCTGGCCTCGCGGCCCGCGCGCTCGACCTCGCGCTCGATCCCGCGGTTCCGTTCGTGCTCGGCCCGGACATGGTCGCGGACGTCGGCGTCTTGCATCCCCGCTTGGCTTGGGACTTCGCCATGGCGCATCGCGCGGAGCTCGTGCCGCGGCTCGATCCGCTCGGCGCGCTGAGCTTTTTCGCGCGTCTCGCGGGTGGAGGGCACGACGCCTCTTTGCAGCGCGACCTGCGCGCCTACATCGATCGCGACGTGCCACCGGACGTGCGGCGCACGTCCGAGGCGCAGTACCTGCGGCTCGTCGAGCGCCTGATGATCCGCGCCGAACGCCTGCCCGAGCTCGACTCGTGGCTCCGCGCCCGCGGCGAATGACGGGCCGCGAAGGCGCGGGAGCGGTGGCGTTCGCGTGCGCGGCGCTGCTCGCCGCGCGGATCTCGGCCGCGCAGGAAAACAGTTGCTTCGCGGACATCGCCGCGACGCGCAACTACTCGCTCGGCCAACCGGTGCAGCCGACGCCCACGCCGGACGGCACCGCCGTGCTCTACCTGCGCAGCGGGCCGCGCGACTCGATCCAGCGCCTCTACGAGCTCACCGTCGCGACGCGCACCGAGCGCGAGCTCGTCACGCCCGAGCTGTTGCGGGGCGGAGAAGAGAGCTTGAGCGCCGAGGAAAAGGCGCGCCGCGAGCGCCAACGCATCACCGCGCGGGGGTTCGTGAGCTTCGAGCTCTCCAAGGACGGGCGCCAGGTTCTCGTGTCGCTCGGCGGCGAGTTGTTCGTCGTGGAGCGCGCGACGGGCGGCGCCGTTGCGCTGCCGGGCCGAGGTTGGCTTGCGCCGCAGCTCTCGCCGGACGGCGCGCGCGTCGCGGCGTTGCGCGACGGCGAGCTCCACGTGATCGACGTCGCGGCGCGCACGGACCTCGAGCTTACGCATGGTGCAACCGCGACGCTCACGCACGGCGAAGCGGAGTTCGTCGCGCAGGAGGAAATGGACCGGTCGGACGGATTCTGGTGGTCGCCGGACTCGCGCTTCCTCGCGTACGAGGAGGCGGATCTCTCGCCGGTCGAGCTGCATTACGTCGCCGACCCGCTGCATCCGGAAACCGCGCCCGTCGAGTTTCGCTATCCGCGAGCGGGCACGCGCGAACGCGAACGTGCGCCTCGGCGTCGTGCCCGTCGAGGGCGGCGAGACGCGCTGGGTGTCCTGGGACGGCGCGACCTATCCGTACCTCGTCCGCGTCAGTTGGCGGAACGGCCCGCTCACGCTCGTCGTCGAGAATCGCGCCCTCACCGAAGAGCAGGTTCTCGAGGTCGACGCTCGCAGCGGGGCGACGCGCGAGCTCTGGACGGAGCGCGACGACGCGTGGCTCGAGACCGCGCAATGGGACTTCCCGCAACGGCTCGCCGCCGGCGGTTTTCTGTGGGCTAGCGAGCGCAGCGGGCAATGGCAGCTCGAGCGCCGCGACGCCGCCGGCAAGCTCGTGAATGCGGTGACGCCGGCCGGCTTTCGCTTCGACGAGCTGCTCGACGTCGATGTCGAGCACGCTAGCGTCGTCGTGGCCGGCGGCCGCGAGCGTCTCTCGCGCGGCCTCTGGCGCGTGCCGCTCGCGGGCGGCGAGCCCGAGCCGCTCGCCGCGGCGCCAGGGCTGCACAGTGCGCGGTTCGGCGAGCAGCACGCGATCTTCGCGCACGCCTACAGCCTTGCGGACGGGAGCGCCGGCACGGACGTGCGCGACCGTGGTGGCGCCGCAGTCGCCGAGCTGCCGTCGGTCGCCGAGAAGCCGCCGTTCGTCCCCACCGTCGAGTACCTAACCGTCGGTGAGCGCGAATTCGACGCGCTCGTCGTGCGCCCGCGCGGCTTCGATCGCGCGCGCCGCTATCCCGTGATCCTCGCGGAATACGCGGGGCCGGCCGCGAAGCAGGTGATGGCGGCGCCGCGCCAGTCGTTCGAGCGCCAGTGCATGGCGGACAGGGGCTTCATCGTCGTCACGCTCGATAACCGCGGCACTCCGGGCCGCGGCCGCGCGTGGCTGCGCGCGGTGAAGGGTAACGCGATCGACGTTCCGCTCGAGGATCAAGTCGACGGCCTGCGCGCGCTCGCCGCGCGCGTCCCGCAGATGGACCTCGCGCGCACCGGTGTCGTGGGCTGGTCGTTCGGCGGCTATTTCGCGGCGATGGCGACGATGCGGCGCCCTGACGTGTTCGCGGCCGGCGTCGCGGGAGCGCCGGTCGTCGACTGGGAGGACTACGACACGTATTACACCGAACGGTATCTGCAGCATCCGGCCGAGAACGCTAAGGGTTACCGCGCGAGCAACGTGCTCACCTACGCCGATCGGCTGGAGCGGCCGCTGCTCATCATCCACGGCGTGACGGACGACAACGTGTATTTCCAGCACTCGATGAAGCTCGTCGACGCGTTGCTCAAGGCCGGCAAGCCGTACGAGCTGCTGCTCCTGCCCGGTACGCACATGCTCGCGGATCCGGTAATCCGCCGCAGCGAGTCCGAGCGCATCATGGCGTTCCTCGCGAGTCACCTCGGCGGTGTGAAGTAGCGATGCCGCGCGAGATCGAGCGCAAGTTCCTGCTGACGGGCGACGCGTGGCGCACCGCTGCGGCGCGGCGCGAGCGTATGAGCCAGGGGTATGTCGCGGGGAACGAGCGTGCGTCCGTGCGCGTGCGGATCGCGGGCGAGCACGCGGCGCTCAACATCAAATCCGGCGGCATCGCGGCGTCGCGCCAAGAGTACGAGTACGCGATTCCGCTCGACGACGCGCGTGAGCTGCTCGCGCTCAGCACGGGGCCGCTGATCGACAAGACGCGCCATTTCGTGCCGCACGGCGGGTTCGAGTGGGAGGTGGACGAGTTTCACGGCGACAACGCCGGGCTCGTCGTCGCGGAGCTCGAGCTCGACTTCTTGGGCCAAGATTTTCCGCGGCCCGACTGGATCGGCATCGAGGTCACGCATCTCGCGCGCTACTACAACGTGAACCTCGTGCGGCATCCCTACAGCGCATGGAGCGAGCAGGAGCGCAACCCCTGAGCGCCACGCCGTTCAGTATCGCCATCAACCTCGCCGCCCAGCGGCTCGACCTGTTTCGCGGGGCAGAGCTCTACCGGAGCTGGCCCGTGTCGACCTCGAAGCACGGCGCGGGCGAGACCCGCGACACTTTCAAGACGCCGCGGGGCCGGCACGTGATCCGGGCGAAGATCGGCGCCGGAGCGCCGCTCGGCGCGGTGTTCCGCGGCCGCCGGCCCACGGGCGAGATCTACTCGGAGGAGCTCGCGCGCGAGCGCCCCGGGAGCGATTGGATCCTCACGCGGATCCTGTGGCTTTCCGGCACCGAAGTCGGCAGGAATCGCCTCGGCGACGTCGACACGATGCGCCGCTACATCTATATCCACGGTACGCCGGATTCGACGCCGCTCGGAGTGCCGGGATCGATCGGCTGCGTGCGGATCGGCAACGCGGGCGTGATCGAGCTGTTCGATCTCGTGCCTGCCGGAACCCGCGTCGAGATCGCGTAACATACGCGCGTTCGTTCGCGCTCGAGGAGCTATCGTGTCGCTCGGCCCACTGATGATCGACCTGCGAGGTACCGCGATCGCCGCGGACGAGCGCGAGTGGCTCGCGTCGCCGCTCGTCGGCGGCGTGATCCTGTTCACGCGCAATTTCGAGAGCCGCGAGCAGCTCGCGCAGCTCGTCGCGGAATTGCACGCGATCCGCCAGCCGCCGCTGCTCGTCACGGTGGACCATGAAGGCGGCCGAGTGCAGCGCTTTCGCGAGCCGTTCTTCCGCCTGCCGCCGTTCCGCGCGCTCGGCCGGTTGCACGACGAGGACCCGAGCGCCGCGCTCAAGACCGCCGCCTCGTTCGGCTGGCTCATGGCTGCGGAGCTGCGCGCCGTCGGCATCGACATGAGCTTCACGCCGTGCGTCGATCTCGACCTCGGATTGTCGGAGGTGATCGGCGACCGCGCGCTGCACGCCGAGGCCCGCGTCGTCGCTGCGCTGGCGCGCCGCATCGCCGCCGGCGCGAAGCGGGCGGGCATGGCGACCACCGCGAAGCACTTCCCGACGCACGCGGGCGCGCGCAGCGACTCGCATACGGAGTTCGCCGTGGACCGCCGCGAGTACGATGCGCTCGCCGACGATCTCTTGCCGTACCGCGAGCTCATCGCCAATGGATTGCAAGCCGTGATGATCGCCCACGTGAGCTTCCCGCGCGTGGACGAGACGCCCGCGAGCCTTTCGAAGTGGTGGATCGAGGATCAGTTGCGGGGCGTGCTGGGCTTCTCCGGCGCCGTGATCACCGACGACGTCAGCATGGTCGGCGCCGCGGTCGTCGGCCCGGTCGAGGCGCGCGTACGGCGCGCGCTCGACGCGGGTTGCGACTTGGTGCTGCTGTGCAACTCGCCGGATGCGGTACCGGGCGTGCTCGACGCCTTGAAGGGCTACGTCAATCCGTCGGCGCAGCTGCGGCTCACGCGTCTGCACGGCCGAGGCGGTCTCGCCTGGGACGCGCTGCACGCCTCGGCCGAATGGCGCAGGGCAGAGGCCGCAATCGCGCCGCTGTGCGCGCGCCCCGCGCTCGAGCTCGAAGGCTGAACGGTGGTGCGCGCTTCGGCCGTCGAACACGACGCGCTGACAGCGAGGCGCACCGCGACGCGCGTGCGCTCCGCGCGCGACGTTGCGCAGGCGCTGCGCCGGATGGCCGGCGAGATCGATGCGCGGCTCGCGGGCCGCAATCCCGTCGTGCTCGCCGTGATGCAAGGCGGCGTGTTCGCGGCCGTCGAGCTCTGCAAGCGTTTTCGTTTTCCGCACGAGTTCGACTACGTACACGTCACGCGCTATGCGGGGGGCACGCAAGGCGGCGCGATCGAATGGCGGGTGCGGCCGAGCGCGAGCCTCGCGGGCCGCACCGTGCTCGTCGTCGATGACGTTCTCGATCGCGGCCATACGCTGCGCGCGCTGCACGCCGAGCTGAAACGTGTCGGCGTCGCTGCCCAGCACACCGCGGTGCTCGTCGTGAAGAGGCTAGCCGCCGAGAAGCGCAAGCGTCCGAAAATCGACTTCGTCGGTGTCGAAGTCGACGACCGCTACGTGTTCGGTTGCGGCATGGACTACCGGGGTCATTGGCGCGGGCTGCCCGCGCTCTACGCGCTCGATCCGAAGCACGTGCCCGGCCGTGAGTGAGACGCTCGCGTTGATCGTCGGCAGCGGGTTCGAGAAGCTCGGGCTCGCGACCGTCGCGCGCAGCCCGACGAAGACGCCGTACGGGGCACCGAGCAGCGCCGTGCTCACGGTGGCGCTCGGCGCGCGACGGGTCGCGTGCATCGCGCGGCACGGCGAGAATCACGCGCTCGCGCCGCACGAGATCAACTATCGCGCGAACCTTTGGGCGCTGCAGCAGCGCGGCGTGCGCCGCTGCATCGGCGTCAACACCGTCGGCGCGATCGCGCCCGGCTTCGCACCGGGCGATCTCGCCGTGCCCGATCAGATCATCGACTACACCTGGGGCCGGGCGAGCACCTACGGCGGCGACGGCGCGGCCGTCGTGCACGCCGATTTCACCGAGCCGTTCGCGGCGGTCTTCCGCGGCCGGCTCGCCGCCGTCGTCTCCGACTGTGGGTTCGGCCAGCGGCGCGGCGTCTACGGCGTGACGCAGGGGCCGCGCCTGGAGACCGCGGCCGAGATCGATCGGCTGATGCGTGACGGCTGTGCGATGGTCGGGATGACGGCCATGCCCGAGGCCGTGCTCGCACGCGAGCTCGGCATCGACTATGCGATCTGCGCGCTCGCGGTGAACTACGCCGCGGGCCGCGCTCCGGACGGGGCCCCGATCGGTGCTCAGATCGAACGGTACCTCGATTCCGGCCTGCAGCGCGTCGCCACGGTGCTGCTGCGGCTCGGCACCGAGCCGGAAGAAGATTTCGCTGCGGAAACATTGTGATGCGCTTCATAGACCCCCGCGCACGGTGTGACCGAACATAATCGACATGCAAACCGGCAGGGACGCCCGCAGCGTCAAATCCCTGAGCCGCCACACTTTGGAGCAGATGGTCACGCTCAGCTCCGAAGGCATTTTGCTTGTTGATGCTCAGACCCCGAACTTGGCCGTCGTGTATGCGAACCCCGCGTACGAGGAATTGACGGGCTACTCGGCGGAGGAGCTCACCGGAATGAGCTGGCCGCTCATGAAGCGTGACGGAGAAGGACAGCCGGAGTTGGTACGACTCAAGGCTGCGATCGGCCGTTCCGAGGCCAGCCAAGCGACGTTGCCGGATCTGCGCAAGGACGGGACGTCGTGGTTCAGCCAAGTGAGCGTCGAGCCGGTCTGCAACGCCCGCGGCGAGCTCAAGTATTTTCTCTGCAGGCAGAGGCCGGTCCGGAGCGCGAGCGGCGAGGGTGCCGCGCAGCCGGACGTCGAGGTGACTTTGCTGCAGCGCGAGCTCGGGCGCGCGCGTCAGAAGATCGCGAATCTCGATCGCCTCGATCCCGCGACGGGTCTGCTGCGCTTCAGCTATTTTCAGGAGGTGCTGCGCCGCGATCTCGGGATCGCTCGCCGCGAGGGGCGCTTCGTCACGCTGCTCCTGTTCGAGATCGTCGAGTTCGAGGCGTATCGCCAAGTGTTCGGCTCGAAGGCCGCGGATTCGTGCCAGCGCATGATCGGTGCACAGGTCACGCGCGTGCTGCGCCGCGCGGGCGACTTGTGCGCGCGCTACGACGATTCGGCGCTCGTCTCCGCGGTGCTCGGTCAGGATCCGAACGAAGCGCAGCGGCTCGCGGATCGGATCACCGATAACGTCAGCAAGCTAGGCCTGCACAACCCGCGCGCGAAGGCGAGCCGCTACGTGGCGCTCCGCACAGTGCTGGTCGGGTGCCCGCCGGGCTCGAGCGACGACGTGGAAGCGTTGGTCGCCCGCTCGCTCGAGGGCTTACGCGCCACCAAGCCCGCCGAGGTCGATTCTTCGCGCGCCGCGTCGTCCTAGAGCGCCGCACCGGCGCTCGTCCTCGAGCGTTTCGGCGCGTTCCATCCCGACTCCTGGTCAGCCGCTCACGCGGCCGGCCGCGTCCCAGGTGTCCCGGGCGAAGTCTGCTCGACGCGGACCGGCGTCACTTTGATCAGCACGCCGAACGCCGGATGGTCGAAGTAGTGCAGCTCGCCGCTGCGGGTCGGCCGGTCCGCGACGAGGTGATAGCGCGGCGCGATCGGCAGCTCCGTGAGCTCGTTGCTGAGTGGCGCCGGCGCGGGTGCCGCGGCGGCCGCGGCCGCCGCTTGCGAGTCCTGATAGCTCAGGTCGAGATTCACGTGCAGGAAGCGGCTCAGGTAGACCCTGATCGACCCCATCGGGTTGGTCGCGCCGAGCATCGCGAGGTCGATCGGGCGTGCGTCGTCATCGGGTAAGCCGGGTTGCACCCAGCCCCCGTGCAGCAGCGGTACATAGGCCTGCGAGTTGCGCGCGAGCGTGCGGTACTGTGGGGTGAGCTGCAGCTCTTCCGGTCGCAGCAGCCGGAACCGGAATTCGGTCTGCTCCGCGGCGAGCGTGTCCTGCCCGGGCGCCGTCGCGTCCGCGCCGAACGGCTGCGCCCCGCCTGTCGGCTGAGCCCCGCCGGGCTGCGGATTCTGCGCGAGCGGCCCGAAGTTCGAGTCGTCGAAAACGGGTGGCGCGCGCAGCTCCTGCGGTTGCGCCGCCGTCGCGCCGTCCCGCTCGTGCGCGAACTGCTCCTCGCCGCGATCGAACTCGCGGTACGCGAAGATCAAGACCTCGACTTGGAACTGGGGGGGTGCCGCTGCGGACGGAACAGACGGCAGCGCTGGGTCCGGCGGTGCTTGCGATGGCGAGATACCCACCGCGGGCGGCGGCACGTTTTGCGCGAGCGCAGCGCCCGACGCCATGAGGCTTGCGATCGCGGCGACGGTCGCGAGGGGCGAGACGAGCATGAGACGCCGGGCGATCATGCGGGCAGTATAACGCGGCACCATCTCATGCAGCCGCGGATTGCACGCTCTTGGGAGCGAGCCGTTTCAGCAGCTTCTCGAGCGCGCCGACACGCTGCTCCGCCGCCTCGACGTGCCACGAGAACTTCAGCTTGTACGGCCCGTCGAGGCGATAGCGTTCGGGGTCGCCTTCGATCAGCGCGATCAGCCGCGCAGGGTCCACCTTCGCGCGTTCCGCAAAGCGCACGCTGCCGCCTTCCCCCGATGCCTGGATCTTCGCTATCCCGAGCTCGAGTGCGCGCAACTTGAGCCAAGTGATCGAGAACAGGACTTTCAGCGGCGGTGGCAGCAGGCCGAAGCGGTCGATGAGCTCGACCTGCAGCTCGTCGAGCTCGGCCTGCGACGCCGCGTTCGCGATTCGTTTGTAATGCACGAGCCGCATGTGCACGTCGGGCATGTAGGCCTCCGGGATCAGCGCGGGCACGCCGATCTCGATCTCGGGGCCGTGCGTGAACGGATCCTCGAGGTCGGGCTCGCGTCCCTCGCGCAGCGCGGCGACGGCGCGCCCGAGCAGCTCGTTGTAGAGCGTGAAACCGATCGCTTGGATCTGCCCGCTCTGGCCCTCGCCGAGCAGCTCGCCCGCGCCGCGAATCTCGAGGTCGTGCGTCGCGAGCGCGAAGCCCGAGCCGAGCTCCTCGAGCGACTCGATCGCTTCGAGCCGCTTCACCGCGTCCGCGGACAACGCGCGCAGCGGCGGCGCGACGAGATACGCGTACGCCTGGTGGTGGGAGCGGCCGACGCGCCCGCGCAGCTGGTGCAGCTGCGCGAGGCCGAGATGATCGGCGCGGTTGATGATGATCGTGTTCGCTGTCGGGATGTCGATGCCGCTCTCGATGATCGTCGTGCAGACGAGCACGTTGAACTGGCGATGATAGAAGTCGAGCATCACGACCTCGAGCTCGCGCTCGGACATCTGGCCGTGCGCGACGCGCACGTCGGCTTCCGGCAATAGCTTGCGCAGCTGCTCCGCGACGCTCTCGATGTTCTCCACTCGGTTGTGCACGAAATAGATCTGCCCGCCGCGGCGGATCTCGCGGAGCACGGCTTCGCGGATCTGTCTGTCGCTCCACTCGCCGACGAACGTCTTCACCGCGAGCCGGTCCGCCGGCGGCGTCGCGATGATCGAAAGATCGCGCAGCCCGCCGAGCGTCATGTTGAGCGTGCGCGGAATCGGCGTCGCCGTGAGCGTGAGCATGTCGACTTCCGCACGCAGGCGCTTCAGCCGCTCCTTGTGCTTCACGCCGAAACGGTGCTCCTCGTCGACGATCACGAGGCCGAGCCGTTTGAACTTCAGATCGGGCTGCAACAGCTTGTGCGTGCCGATCACGATGTCGACCTGGCCGTCCGCGAGCCCGGCGAGCGCCTGAGCAGAGCCGGCGGCGCTGCGGAAGCGCGACAGAAGCTCCACGCGCACGGGCCATTCCGCGAACCGGTCCTTGAAAGTGCGGTAGTGCTGCTCCGCGAGCAGCGTCGTCGGCACGAGCACGGCTACTTGATAGCCCGCCTGTGCCGCGACGAACGCGGAACGCAGCGCGACCTCGGTCTTGCCGAAGCCCACGTCGCCGCAGACGACGCGGTCCATCGGCCGCTCGCTCGCGAGGTCCGCGAGCACGCGCTCGATTGCGGAGAGCTGGTCCTCCGTTTCCTCGAACGGGAACTCGAGAGCGAAGCGCTGGTAGCTCCCCGCATCGAGCGCGAGCTTCGTGCCCGTGCGGGCGGCACGCTGCGCGTAGAGGTTCAGGAGCTCCGCGGCCGTGTCGCGCGCCTGCTCGGCGGCTTTGCGCTTCGCCTTCGCCCATTGGTCCGAGCCCAGGCGATGCAGCGGCGCATCCTCGGGGGCCGCGCCGCTGTAGCGCGTGACGAGGTGCAGGCTCTGGACCGGCACGTAGAGCTTGTCCCCGCCCGCGTACTCGAGCAGCAGGAATTCCGTGAGCACTCCGTCGACGTCGAGCGTCGTGAGCCCGCGATAGCGTCCGACGCCGTGGTCCTCGTGCACGACCGGCGCACCGATGTGCAGGTCGGTGAGCTCGCGGATCACGGCCTCGGGGTCGCGAGCGCGCCGGCGGCGCTGGCGCTGCTTCGGCCGCTCCATGCCGAGCTCGGTGGCCGTGATGACGCGGATCTTGCGCGCGGCGATGCGCACGCCTTCGCCGAGCTCCGCGATCGCGACGCCGAGCGGCGCGTCGCTCGCGAGGAACTCGTCCCAACTCGCGAACGTGACCGGATCGCGGCCGCGGTTGCGCAAGAGCTCGAGCATCATCTCGCGGTGCCCTGGCGACGACGTCGCGAGCAGCGTGCGCTCGCCGCTGTCGGCTCCGAGCCAGCGCGAGATCCGGTCGTCGGTCGCTGCGACGCCGCTAGCGAGCGGATGAGTGATGCCGGCGTTGAACGCGGCGCCGCCGGCGAGCATCTGGTCGGGCGTCTCGCGCGCGAGCAGCGCGAGCGTGCGGCGCTCGGCGATCCTCCCGCGGAGCTCGTCCGGCGTGAAGAAGCCTTGGGGCGGCGCCAAGATGGGTTGTTCGATGTCGCCGCGCAGCTGCTCGTAGCGCTCAGCGACGAGACTCCAAGCGTCTTCCAGCCCCGCGAGCGCGTCCTCGGCGACGACGACGAGCGCGTCCCTGCCGACATAGTCGAGCAGCGACACCGTCGCCGTGAAGAACAGCGGCAGGTAGTACTCGATACCCGCCGGCAATTGCGCCTCCGAGATGGTTCGGTACACGGGGCAGCGGCTCGGGTCCACGGGGAACTGCTCGCGGAATCGTTCGCGAAACGATTTGATCGCCGCGTCATCGAATGGAAACTCGCGCGCGGGCAGGATTCGGATCGAGTCGATCTTGCCGGCAGAAAGTTGGGTCTGTGCGTCGAACGTGCGCAGACTCTCGATCTCGTCGTCGAACAGATCGATGCGAATCGGTTCGGTGCTGCCCGTTGGGAATACGTCGAGCACCGCGCCGCGAACCGCGAACTCGCCGGGCTCGCCGACCTGCTCGACGCGCAGATAGCCGTGCTCCGTGAGCCGCCGGATCATCGCGGCATGCTCGAGCCGGTCGCCGACCGCGACTGACAGGGACCGCGATAGCACGAACTCGGGCGGCGGCAGGCGCGACAGCAGCGCGCCGGCCTCGACGATCAGCGTCTGCGGCTCGCCGCGCGCGAGCTGGTAGAGCCGCAGCAGCCGGTCCGCGAGCAGGTCCTGCGGCGGCGAGATCGGCTCGTACGGCAGTGTCTCGTAGTCGGGGAACCGCCGCGGAGGCCGTCCGCCGAAGAACTCGAGCTCCCGCTCGATCCGATCCGCTTCGGCGGTGTTCGGCGCAATCACGCACACCGTGCCTCTGTGGCGCGAAGCGGCCTCCGCCACGGCGAGGCTCATTCCGGCCCCATGCAGCTGCGCCCACGAGACGCGGGGCGCGGCCGCGTCCGGCAGCGGAAGGGCGTTGAGCAAGAACTCTCGAGTCATCGCGGGTTCGATCGTACGGAAAGTCGCGAATTATCCCACAGCGCTGCAGGTCAGCGGGGTTGCACTGTCCGGCGCGCTCCGGGGCGCGACGCATCGGCTCCAGGACCCCTTCGAACGCGGTCTCCAATGCCGTAACGCGACGCCTGGACTTGGCGAATCCGTCGAACCTGTGCTATCAATGCGCGCCTATGACCGCGACCGCCCGTTTCTACTTCTGGTATTACGCGTTTCCGAAGCCGCTGGCGGAGGAAGGGTCGCGATCGGTCTGAACGAGTAACCGAGACACCCAAGAAAGCCGCCAGCGAACCTGGCGGCTTTTTTTATGCCGCGGGTTAACTCGGTGGACCACCGGAGAAGAGTCATGCCCCCGTACACAGACGATTTACGAATTCGGAGCTTCGACGCGCTCAGTACGCCCGCGGAGGTGCTCGGCGAGCTGCCGTGCAGCGAGCCGATGTCGCGCACGGTCGCAGCCGCGCGCGCCGCGCTGCACGCGATCCTGCACGGTGCCGACAACCGGCTCGCGGTCGTGATCGGCCCGTGCTCGATCCACGATCCGGAAGCCGCGATGGAGTACGCGCACCGCCTGCGTGCGACGCGCGATACGCTTGCCGACGCGCTCGAGGTCGTCATGCGGGTCTATTTCGAGAAGCCGCGAACTACCGTCGGTTGGAAGGGGCTGATCAACGACCCCGACCTCGATGGCACGTTCAAGATCAACAAAGGACTGCGGCTCGCGCGCGGCCTGCTTTGCGACATCAACGCGCTCGGACTGCCCGCGGGCGTCGAGTACCTCGACATCATCTCGCCGCAGTACATCTCCGACCTCGTCGCGTGGGGCGCGATCGGGGCGCGCACGACCGAGAGCCAGGTGCACCGCGAGATGGCCTCGGGGCTCTCGTGTCCCGTCGGGTTCAAGAACGGCACGGACGGTAACGTGAAGATCGCCGTGGATGCGGTTGGCGCAGCCGCACATCCGCATCATTTTCTCGCGGTGACGAAGGACGGCCGCGCGACGGTGGCCGCAACCGCGGGTAATCCGGACGGCCACGTCATTCTGCGCGGCGGGAGGAAGCCCAACTACGAGGCGGCCGACGTCGCGGCCGCGTGCAAGCTGCTGGAACAGGCGGGCCTGCCGCAGCGACTGATGATCGATGCGAGCCACGCGAACAGCTCGAAGCAGCACGACAACCAGCCGCGCGTAGCGGACGACATCGCTGCGCAGATCGCCGGCGGTGAGCGGCGCATCGTCGGTGTGATGGTGGAGAGCCATCTCGTCGGCGGACGGCAGGATCTCGTTCCGGGTCGGGCGCTGACTTACGGGCAGAGCGTCACCGACGCGTGTCTCGATTGGGATTCGTCACTCGGCGTGCTCGAGCGCCTCGCGCAAGCCGTGCGAGCGCGACGCGGCGTGCGCTCGAACGCGGCGTAGTGGCTCGCGCGCTCAGTAGCTCAACGGGCGCACGACCTTGCCGCGGAACACGTAGTAGGAATACGCCGTATAGAAGAGCACCGCGGGCAGCGCGACCACGGCGCCGACGAGCAAGAACCGTTGACTCGACGGCGCGGCCGCGGCAGCCCAATACGGAATCGAGTGCGGCACGATGTTCGGCCAGAGGCTGATCGCGAGCCCCGCGTAGCCGAGCGCGAACAGCGCGAGCGTCAGCAGGAACGGGGCCGCGGTGCGCCGCGAGTGCGTCGTGCGCCAGTGCAGATAGCCCGCGATCACGGTGAGCAGCGGCACCTGCGACAAGAAGTAGAAGTTCGGCAGCGAGAACCAGCGCAGGCGGATGTCGTTGTCGAGGAACGGCACCCAAGCGCTGATCACTCCGATCAGCGCGAGCACGAGCAACAGTAATCGCGCGGCCGCGCGTCGTCCCCACGATTCGAGATCGTCGGGCGCTTTCAAGATGAGCCAGGTCGCACCGAGCAGCGCGTAGCCCGCGACGAGCGCGAGCCCGGTGACGAGGCCGAACGGCGAAGCCCATGCGAGCGAGCCGCCGACGAAACGCGTGCCGTCGAGGTCGAAGCCTTCGACGAACGCGCCGAGCACGAGGCCTTGACAGAACGTCGCGGTGATCGAGCCCCACTGGAACGCCCGGTCCCAGACGTGCCGGCGGCGCTTCGCCTTGAACCGAAACTCGAACGCGATACCGCGGAACACGAGCCCGAGCAGCATCAGCATGAACGGCAGATAGAGCGCGGGCAGCACGATCGAGTACGCGAGCGGGAACGCGGCGAACAGCCCGCCAGCGCCGAGCACGAGCCACGTCTCGTTGCCGTCCCAGATCGGCGCGACCGAGGTCATCAGCGTGTCGCGGTCCGCATCGCGCGGCAGGAACGAGAACAGGATTCCCGCGCCGAGAACGAAGCCGTCGAGCAGCACATACATGAAGATCGCGAAGCCGATCACGCAGAGCCAGACGAGCGGCAGCGCTTCGCCGGCCATCAACGCGACTCCTCGAGTGGCTCGCCCGGCACTCCGAGCGGACGCGAGGGTGTCGCGGTCGGATCGCCGCCGACCTCGAGCGGCCCGGTCCGGATGAGCCGCGCCATGTAGTAGACGCCGGCGCCGAACACGCCGCCGTAGACCACGACGAACAGCACGAGCGTCGTGAGCAGGCTCGCGCCGGGCACCGGCGACACCGCGTCGGCCGTACGCATGAGCCCGTACACCACGTAGGGCTGCCGGCCGACCTCCGTCGTGAACCAGCCGGCGAGCAGCGCGACGAATCCGGCCGGGATCATCCACGGCAGCAACTTGAGATACCAGCGCGTCGTGACGAGCCTGCCGCGCGCGAGCAGCACGAGGCCGGTCCAAGCCGCCGCGAGCATCAGCACCCCGATTCCCACCATCGTCCGGAACCCGAAGAAGGGTATCGGCACAGACGGGCGGTCGCGCGGCGCGAACTCCTTGAGGCCCGTGACGGTCGCGTCGACGTCGTGCCGTAGGATCAGGCTGCCGAGCTTCGGGATCGCGATCTCGAAGCGGTTTTCCTCCGCCGCCGCGTCGGGCCACGCGAATAGAATCAGCGGCGCGCCCGCGCGCGATTCCCAGTGGGCCTCCATCGCGGCGATCTTCGCGGGCTGATGCTCGAGCGTGTTGAGCCCATGCAGGTCGCCGACGACGATCTGCAGCGGCACCACGATGCTCGCGAACACGACCGCGAGCTGGAGCATGAGCTTCGCGCGCTGGGGATACTCTCCGCGCAGTAGATAACGAGCCGACACGCCGGCGACGACGAAGCACGTGCTCAAGTAAGCGGCGAGCGTCATGTGCACGAACCGATACGGGAACGACGGATTGAACACGATCGCGAGCCAGCTTTCGGGGTAGTACACGCCGTCGCGGAAGCTGTAGCCGGCCGGAGTATGCATCCAGCTGCTCGCGGCGAGGATCCAGAACGCCGAGATCAGCGTGCCGAGCGCGACGACGCAGGTCGCGAGGAAGTGCACGCCGCGGCTCACGCGTTCCGCGCCGAACAGCATCACGCCGAGGAACGTGGCCTCGAGGAAGAACGCGGTCAGCACTTCGTAGCCGAGCAGCGGTCCCAAGATGTTGCCGGTCGCCGCCGAGAACGCGCTCCAGTTCGTGCCGAACTCGAAGCTCATCACGAGACCCGAGACGACGCCGAGGCCGAACGAGACCGCGAAGATCTTGAGCCAGAATCGATAGAGGCTCTGATACGCGGCTTTGCCGGTGCGCAGCCACAAGAGCTCGAGCATGACGAGCCAGCTCGCTAGGCCGATCGAGAACGCAGGGAACAGGATGTGGAACGAAATCGTGAACCCGAACTGGATGCGAGCGAGCAGCAGGGCGTCGGGCATGCGCGCATTCTAGAGAATCGCCCGACGCGGCACTATCGCGGCGGGCGCGAGTCCAGTCGCTACGTCACGTCGCCGAGCGGGCGGCGCCCGCGTCAGTCGTCGAGGTTGTCGTTGCCCTGGCCTTTCTTGCCGAAATTCAGCCCCCAGCCGACACCGACCGTGAACTGCGTGACGTTGTCGTCGAATCGCGTGGCTTCGATCGACACGTTCCATGGAGCAGCGAACGCCCAGTGCATTCCAATGCCGAGCAGCAACCCGTTCTCCGTGAAGTCCGAATCCGGGAACGGGATGTTCGTATCGATGTTTGCTCGGTAGTAACCGGCCTTGCCGAAGAAGCGGAAGTTCTTGACCGTGAAGCGGCGTACGAGCGCAGCCTCGTACACCGTTTGGCTCACGGATTCGTCGGTCGCAACCGGGATGCACGGCGTGCCGCTAGCGCACGGCGCCGCGCGGCCGTCGAAGTTGTCGTAGCCGTTCCAGCCGAGCTCGAAAGCCCACAACTCTCCGAATCCCACGCCGAAATCGAGGCCGTAAGTCGTGGTCTTGTCGTCGACGAAGCCGTTGAACGGCGCGCCGATCGGGAAGTCCGCGCTTGCCCTGCCGATGTTTACCGAGCCGTACGGCTGCGCGAACGCGGCGCCCGGACAAGCCACGATCAACAACCACCATGCGCGAAGTTTCATTGACACCACTCCCTGAAAAGATTTGTGTTCCTTCGGTGGTGTGAAAAGCAAGAACTGCGCCAAGTGATTCGCGCGGGTTCTTACCGCGCAGCCGCGGCCGCTCGCGCGATGGGGGCGCGTGGCTTCCGCTGGGGGTTGGCGAACCGAAGCCGCGTTGTTTCGCGATATTGCGACGCGCGCTCCAATTCGTGATAGCCGTGCACAGCGGAAATGCGGTTTCGCAACCGCGCCGGCCATCGACAGCGACTCACCGGTTCGGCGCGGGCCGCCCCGCGCCGAGAACTTCCGCGTGTCTACGTGGAGGCGGCCCTCAGAAGTCGATCGCGTTCGCGTCGGCGAGGATCAGCGGCCGATAGAGCGGCAACGACCAACCGTCGCGCTCGAGCTCGGAGAGCCGTGTCTCGACCTTCTTCACGTAGTCGCGCTTGCTGCCGTAGAGCTTGCGGAGCTCCTCCTTCGACAGCGGCTCCTGATACGCGCTCAAGCGGCACATGATCTGCGCGCCCTGCAGGCCGTTCGCGGCGACGTACGCGCTCGGCTTCGCGATCAACGGCTCGGCGGCCGTGTTGACCGGTGTGTACTTCGCGGTCGGGACGTCCACATAGGGATTGCGGATGCCGCCGATCGGGTTGCCGTGCGCGTCGCGTGCCATCATCGAGCCGTCGTTCGTCGTGTCGCGGTCGAGCAGCACGCGACTCGCGTGCGGCGGCGAGACGCCTTGGTCGACCCAGCGCAGCAGGTGATACAGGCCGAGCGACATGTAAGCCTGGACCGGGAACGTGCTGAGCGGCTTCACGCACGGATTCGGGTGCAGGCGCACGTTGTCGCGCGAGTCGACGTGGCCGACCCCCGCGATCTCGTAGAGGCGGTACTGCTTACCGGGCTCATCGCTGTCTTGGCGGCGGGGCACGTTCGTCTCGACCTCGTGCATCGTCGGCAGCTGGATCAGCGGCACGTCGATGTCCATGATCGTCTGGCCCGCCGAAGTCGGCATGAAGCCGTCGAAGATCCGCTGCATGTCCGGAGTACGAAGGACCAGGTGTGCCGGCAGGTAGTTGATCAGCGTGCCCGAGCTCATCGAGCTGCCCGACATCACCATCTTGCGGACCGCCGCGCCGCCCGTGAGCGCGCTCTTGGCTTTAACGAGCGCGCCGACCTGCGCGAGGATCTCGTCTTGCTGGCCGTCCTCGGTGTGGAGCTTCTCGTAGCGTTTCGCGTTCATCGCAACGAACTGATCCTGCGACGTCGTGAGGATCTCGACGGCCGCGTGCCCCGAGTCCATCACGTACGCGGCCGTGAACTCGAACGCGTGCGCGGCGCCGCTCACGTGCATCGACTCGGCGAGCACGAGGCCGCTGAATTTGCGCGCGTCGCGCGGTATGCGCACGACGACGCGCGTCGTGTACGGCTTGCCGTCCGCGGTGCCCGACGCGAAGTATTCCTTCGTGGCATAGCCGAAGTGCTCGAGGTCGAGCCCCTTCGCCTGGGACGGCGCGGAGTCGAACATCGGCCCGGGGCCGGTGATCTCGGCCGATAACGTCGGTAGCTTCACGGCGGTCGGCGTCTTCGGCAGGTTCTGGTTCGCTGGCTGGCGCGGACCGGGTCCGCCCGGACCGAATGCGGGCTGTGCCGACGCTGCTGTCGATACGGCCATCGATACCGACGATCGCGCCGACGGCCAAGGCGGTGAGCGAAACCGTGACTACGAGCGCGGCGACGCGCGCCGAGCCGGCGATTAGCACATGCATTGAGGTCCCCCTGCGGTAGCGAGAGGGGAAAATAGCACGCGCGCGTGCGCGGATCACACGCGGATGAAAACTTTAGGCTCGGCTGCGGCGGTGCGCTCGGGGTGGGCTATTGGCGCCGAGCGACGGAATGAATGACGGTTTCGTGCTCGAAGTACACCGAGAAGCCGGGATAGTCCCAGCGCGTGATCGGCGGCTCGCCGACCGCGCCGTGCTTCTGCGTGGGAGTGCCGTACGCGGCTTCGACGTTCGCCATCGATGCGCCGGCCTTCGGACGGCTCGACGCCGACTGCTGGTCCACTGCGATGCCGTCGATCAACAGCGTGTCGGCTCGCGCGGCCGCGGAGCCGAGCGTCAGCGCCAATACCAGCAGAGTCCTGGCCAACAGAGTCTTGGCAAACAAGGTTTTCGCGACGTTATTGACCATGATCGAGCCTCCTTCGGAAACGCGATCGACTATAGCACCGGGCCAAAGGCGTTCAAATCGAGCGGCCGGGCATTGGCGAACTGCGTCACAGTTCGCGCCCGTCTCGTGCCGGCGCGGGCTTGTCGCCATCCGGCGACCGCCGTCCGGGTTCGTTATGGTTTAATGCGGCTCGATGTTTCAGCCGCTCGAATGGTTCATCGGTTTGCGCTATCTGCGCTCGCGCCGCCGGCGCGGCGGCGTGGTCTCGTTCATGAGCGTCGCGTCGCTCGTCGGCATCGCGCTCGGCGTCGCGGCGCTCATCATCATTCTGTCGGTGATGAACGGTCTCGAGACGGAGACGCGCACGCGGCTCTTGAGCGTGAGCGCCCACGCGACGATCGCCTCCCAGGCCGGACTGCAAGACTGGCGACCGTGGCAGGCGCGCTTGGCCGGCGTGCCTGGCGTGGCGGGTGTCGCGCCGTTCGTCACGATCGAGGGCATGCTCGCGGCCGGCGCGAATCTGCGGCCGGCGATCGTGCGCGGCATCTCGCCCGAAGAAGAGAAACAGGTGTCGGACATCGAGCGCTACCTCGTGACCGGCAGCGTCGCGGACCTCACGCCCGGCGCGCACAAGATCATCGTCGGCCGCGTGCTCGCGCTGCATCTCGGCCTGAGCCCCGGCGATTCGGTCAAGCTGCTCGTGCCGCGCGTCACGGACGGGCGGATCACGCCGCGCCTCTCCGCGTTCACGGTCGCGGGCGTATTCGAGGCCGGCATACAGGACAACGACGCGAACATCGCGTTCATCGATCTACAGGACGCAAGTGAGCTCAAGGGTCTGCACGGCGCGGCGGAAGGCGTCGCACGTGCGGCTCGACGACCCGCTCGCGATCGAGCAATTCCGTGCGAGCCAAGCGAGCGCGCTCGAGCCGGGAATGCGGTACTCGGACTGGGCGGAGGACCACCGGAATCTCTTCAACGCGATTCACATCGAGAAGACGATGATGCGGATCATCCTGATGTTCATCGTCGCGGTGGCCGCGTTCAACATCGTCGCATCCTTGATGATGGTCGTGATCGACAAGCAGAAGGACATCGCGATCCTGCGCACCTACGGCCTCGAGCCGAAGCGCGTCGCGCGGATCTTCCTCGTGCAGGGAGCGATGATCGGCTTCTTCGGCACGGCCGCTGGCGTCGCTTTGGGCCTCGTGTGCGCCTATAACCTCGGCGTGATCGTGCCGTGGCTCGAGAGCACGTTCCACTTCAAGATCATGCCGGGTGACGTCTACTACGTCACCGAGATCCCGTCCGAGGTGCACTGGTTCGACGTCGTGTCGATTCCTGTCGTGGCATTTCTCGTCGCAGTGCTCGCGACGTTGTACCCCGCGCGGCGTGCCGCCGGTGTCGCGCCCGCCAACGCGCTGCGCTATGACTGAGCCGCCGCACTCATGAAGCAACCCTACGAGCTGTCGATCGCTGTGCGCTATCTGCGTGCGCGCAGCAGCCACAGCTTTATCTCGTTCATTTCGGCGGTTTCGATGATCGGCATCGGCCTCGCGGTCGCGGTACTAATCATCGTGTTGTCGGTGATGAACGGTTTCGAGCACGAGCTCCAGCAGCGAATACTCGGCATGGTTTCCGATGCGACGATCAGCGGCTTCGACGGTCCGCTCGACGATTGGCGGTCGATGCGCTCGCGCGCGCTCGAGGACCCGGAGATCAGCGCGGCCGCGCCGTACGTCGAAGGTCAGGCGCTCGCGGTCGCAGGCGAGGCGCTCGCGGGCGTCACGGTGCGCGGAGTCGACCCCGAGCTCGAGCGGCAAGTGTCGAACATCGGTGCGATCACGAAGCGCGGCGACATCGGCGCGCTGACGCCGGACAGCTACAACGTCGTGATCGGTGTCAACCTCGCCACGGCGCTCGGCGTGGACATCGGCGACGAGCTCGTGCTGGTTCTCGCGGATGGGCGCGTGACGCCCGCGGGACTCATGCCGCGCGTGCGCGCGTTCAAGGTGGCGGGCGTGTTCGAGGCCGGCATGTTCGAATACGACCGCGGCCTCGTATTCGTGAGCTTCGCCGACGCGGGCAAGCTGTTCCGGACCGACGGCCGCGCGACCGGTCTCAGGCTCGACGTCGCGGGCCTCTACGACGCGCGCGCGGTCGCCGAGCGAACTGCACGCGTGTTCGCGAACGAGCTCGGCAAGAATTTCTATATCGACGACTGGACGCGCCAGCACTACACATACTTCCGCTCCATCCAGCTACAGAAGTCGATCATGTTCGTGATTCTGTCGCTCGTGATCGCGGTCGCGGCGTTCAACATCGTGTCGACGCTGATGATGGTGGTGCGCGACAAGCGCGGCGACATCGCGATTCTGCGCAGCTTCGGCACGACGCCGCGCAGCATCATGGCGATCTTCGGAGCCCAAGGCACGTTCATCGGCGTGATCGGCACGCTGATCGGCATCGGGCTGTCGCTGCTCATCACGTGGCAGCTCGCCAACTTCGTCACGCTGCTCGAGCGTTGGTTCGGCGTGGATCTCCTCTCGGCGGACGTCTATTTCTTGAGCGACCTGCCGACGCAGCTGCGGCCGCTCGAGGTCGCCGAAATCTCGGCGCTGGCGCTCGTGCTCGCGATTCTCGCGACGTTCTATCCCGCGTTCAGCGCCGCGCGCCAGCCGCCGGCCGAGGCACTTCGTTATGAATGAGCCGCAGCCCGTGGTGCTCGAGGCCGAGGGGCTCGTCAAGACGTATGCGGACGTCGGGCGCAAGATCGAGGTGCTGCGCGGCGTCGAGCTCAAGGTTGCGAAGGGAGATCGCCTCGCGATCGTCGGCTCGTCGGGCTCGGGCAAGACGACGCTGCTGCAGCTCTTGGGCGGTCTCGACGAACCGACCGCCGGCGAGGTTCGCGTCGCGGGCGAGTCCATGACCCGCGCCAACGACGTCGACCGCGGGCGCCTGCGCAATCGCGCGCTCGGCTTCGTTTACCAGTTCCATCACCTGCTTCCCGAGTTCACGGCGCTCGAGAACGTCGCCATGCCGCTACTCGTGCGGGGCACCGCGCCGAAGGAAGCGGCCGATGCGGCGCGCGGCCTGCTCGAGCGCGTGGGACTCGGCGAGCGGCTCGATCATCGCCCGGGCGAGCTCTCCGGCGGCGAACGCCAACGCACGGCTGTCGCGCGCGCGCTCGTGACGCGGCCCGCCGCGGTGCTCGCCGACGAGCCCACGGGAAACCTCGACAGGCCGACGGGCATGCGCGTGTTCGAGCTGCTGCTCGAGCTCAACGCGGCGCTCGGGACGAGCCTCGTCGTCGTCACTCACGACCCCGCGTTGGCGCAGCGCATGGACCGCGTGCTCGAGCTCAAGGACGGCCTATTGCAGCCCGCGTAGCGATTCGGCCGGGCCGCGCCGCGTTGCAAATCCTCGCGCGCGGCCGCGTCGCGATAGCGGCCGCGTCGCCCGCGGTCGCTCCGATCGTCTGGATCGCCGCGGCGTGGCTGATCGGCACTCTCGCGGTCCACGAGCTGCCGCGGCTCCCGCCGCTCGCCGCCTACGGCCCGCTCGCGCTCTGTGTGCTGGTCGCGCTGCGGTTCGCGTGCACGCGTTGGCTCGTGTTCGCGATCGCGGGGTTCACGTGGACCGCGTTCTGCGCCGGCGAGCGGCTCGCGCAGCGCCTGCCGCCGGCGGCGCTCGGCCGCGACGTGGCGCTCACAGGGTTCGTCGACTCGTTCCCGACGCCCGCGCCGGGGCAGATCACGTTCTCGTTCACCGTCGACGCGCCCCGGCCGGCGGGTGTGCCGCCGCGCGTGCGGCTCACGTGGTACGAGCCGCCGAGCGCGGTCGCGCCCGGCGACACGCTCGCGCTCGTCGCGCGCCTGCGGGCGCCGCACGGCTCGAGCAATCCGGGCGGGTTCGACTACGAGCGCTGGCTCATGGTCACGGGTCACGGCGCGACGGGCTACGTTCGATCCGGCGCACCCGCCGCGAGCGCCGTGCGCGGCACCGCGCGCGCGTGGCTCGGCTTGCGGGCGCGAATCGCGGAGCGGATCGGCGCGGTGCTGCGCGATCCGGATGCCGCGGCCCTCGTCACGGCGCTCGCGATCGGCGAGCGCTACCGCTTCACGGAAGATCACTGGACGGATTTCAGGCGCACCGGCACGAGCCACCTCGTCGCCGTGTCCGGAATGCACGTCGCGTTGATCGGCGTGCTCGTGTTCTTGCTGCTGCGTGCGCTCTGGATCCGCCTGCCGCAGCCCTTAGCGAGCTTCGACCTCGAGGTCGCATCGGTCGCGAGCGCGCTCTGCACGGCGTACTACGCGGCGCTCACCGGGCTCGCGGTGCCCGCGCAGCGCTCGCTGCTCATGGTGATCGTCGCGCTCGGGCTTCTCGTGAGCCGGCGCTCCGTCGGCGGAGCTCAAGTGCTCGCCGCGACGTTGCTCGCCGTGCTCGTGTGGGATCCGTTCGCGCCGTTGTCCGCCTCGTTCTGGTTGTCCTATGGCGCGGTGGCGATCTTGCTCGCGCTAGCGGCGCCCCGCAGCGTAAGCCGCGAGCCGCGCTCGCGCCGGCAGCGGGTCGTCCGGGCGGCCGCCATGCTGCTCGGCTTGCAGTGGTCGATCGGATTCGCGCTGCTGCCGCTTACCGCCGCTTTCTTCGACGAAGTGTCGCTCGCTGGGCCGCTCGTGAATACGATCGCTATTCCGTTGTTCAACCTCGTGCTGGTGCCGCTCACGTTGCTCGCGACGCTGCTGCTGCAAGTCGACGCGCTCGCGGCGACGGCTGCGCCGGCGGTGCTGCACGTCGTGGGCTCCCTCGCGGCGCACACGGTTGCGGTCCTGCATTCGATCGCCGTGGCACCGTGGTCTTCGCTCGCCGTGCCGCGGGCGCCGCCCGTCACGCTCGCGCTCGCGGCATGCGGCGTCGTATTCGCGCTCTGCGCGCGGCCGCTGCCCGGCCGGAGGCTCGCGTGGCTCGCCGTATTGCCGATGTTCGTTCCCGCGCAGGACGTCCCCGTGCCCGGGGCCGCGCGCCTCGTCGTGTTGGACGTGGGGCAGGGGCTCGCCGTGAGCGTCGCGACGCACGCGCACCGCTTGCTGTTCGACGCAGGGCCGAGCTTTCGCTCCGGCTTCGACAGCGGCGACGACATCGTGCTGCCGGCGCTCGCGGCGAGCTGGCCGCCGGGGCTCGACAGGCTGATCGTGAGCCACGCGGACAACGACCACTCGGGCGGTGCAGCCGCGGTGCTCGCCGCCTTTCCGGAAGCGGACGTGCTGAAAGGCCCCGATGTCCTGATTCCCTCGGGACACCTCTGCGAACGCGGCGAGCGCTGGGAGTGGGACGGCGTGCGCTTCGCAATCCTGCATCCCGCGATCGACTTCACGCCGCGCGGCAACGAAAGCTCGTGTGTGCTCGCGGTGACGGCGCGCGGCGCGTCGGCGCTGATCACGGGCGACATCGAGTCGCGCGGCGAGAATGCGACGCTGCGCGCGGGCTCGCTCGCAAGCGACGTCGTCGTAGTTCCGCATCACGGCAGCGCGACGTCGTCGTCGCAAGTGTTCGTCGATGCGGTGCGTCCGAAGCTCGCGCTCGTGTCGGCCGGCTATGCGAATCGCTGGGGCTTTCCAAAGGCCGCGGTCCGGGAGCGCTGGGAGCGCGGCGGGGCGCGGGTCGCCGTGACCGGCGACGACGGCGCGCTCACCGTCTCGCTCGACGAGGGCGGGGCCGTGCTCGTGACCGAGCGTTCGCGGCGCGTTCGCTATTGGCAAGCGCAGGCGGGCGGTGTCCGTTGAGGGTGCAGGGACGTGCCGACGTCCGGTTGGCCGACTGCGGAAAACGGCGCTCCGGCGGGGGTTCGGCGGCAAAAACGTGCGGTAGCTCTCGTCCCGAGCTTCCGAAGTCGAATAGCCCTTTGGAAACAAGAGTCAGGGCGTTATAGTTCCGGCCAGCTTCAGGAGAGTTCCCGACCCCGATGCTCGAAATCGTGAAAGCCGGCGGCTGGCTCATGGCGCCGCTCATCGTGTGCTCGGTTGTGGCCGTCGCGATCGTTCTCGAACGCCTGTGGACTCTGCAGCGCAAGCGCGTGCTGCCGAACGATCTCACGAGCCAAATCTGGGAGCTCGTGAAGCACAACCAACTCGACCAACGCCAGTTGCAACGCGTGCAGCAGAGCTCGCCGCTCGGGCAAGTGCTCGCCGCCGGCCTCCTGCATAGTCATTCGCCGCGCGACGTGATGAAAGAAGCGATCGAGGACAGCGGCCGGCACGTCGTGCACGATCTCGAGCGCTACCTCGGCCCGCTCGGCACGATTGCCGCGATCTCGCCGCTACTCGGGTTGCTCGGCACGGTGTCGGGCATGATCGCCGCGTTCACCGCGATCACGGCGCAAGGCGTCGGCAATCCGACGGTGCTCGCGGGCGGGATCTCCGAAGCGCTCGTCTCCACCGCGGCAGGCCTCACCGTCGCGATTCCATCGCTGATCGCTTATCGTTTCTTGCGAGGCCGGGTAGATAGCCTGGTCGTGCTGATCGAGAAGGAGTCGATTCGTTTCATCGAGGCGCTGCTGCAACACCAACGATCCGGGGTTCTTGGAGTGCCCGATGAAGCTGCAAAGCCGATCAAGAGAAGAGCCTGAGATCAACGTAATCTCGCTCGTCGACGTCTTGCTGGTGCTCGTGCTGTTCTTCATGGTGTCGACGAGCTTCCTGCGCGAGACCGAGATCAGCCTGCAGCTCCCCGAAGCGACGACGGACACGGACGTCGAGGTGCCGAACGAGGCGCTCGAGATCACCGTTACTCAGAAGGGCAACTACCTCGTGAACGGCCGCGAGCTCGTCAACAACGAGCGGCGCACGCTGCGTGCGGCGATCGAACGATTGATCGGCGCGAAGCGCGACCTGCCGGTGTTCATCCGCGCCGATGCGGAGGCCACTCACCAGGCCGTGATCACGGCGATGGACGTCGCGGGACAACTCGGCTTCGTCAAGATCAACATCGCGACCGTGACGCCGCCGGGCGCGTGAGCTCGGCCGCCCTCGCGCGGTGGCTCGGCTCGCGGCCCGACGCAGCGTAGAATCCCTCGATGCCCAATCCTAATTCCGACGTCGTCGCGACCTATCGACGACTGCTACGGTATTTGCGGCCGCACTGGCCCATCATCGCGGCGGCGGTCGTGCCGGCTGCGATCTATGCCTTGCTCAGCACGCTGGTGCCGCTGCTCATGAGCGGCGTCATCGAGCGGCTCGAAGATACAGCCCGGAACGCGAGCACCGCGTGGCAGATACCGGTGTTGATCGCGGTGCTGTTTCCGGTCCGCGGCCTGATGGATTTCCTGATGGTCTACGGCCTCGCGTGGGTCGGGCGTTCGGTGATCCGCGACCTGCGCAACGAAGTCTTTGCGCACTACCTCGGTCTGCCCGCACGCTACTTCGACGAGAGCTCGTCCGGCGTCCTGATCTCGAAGCTCACCTACAACACCGAACAGGTCGCGGACGCGATCTCGAGCGCCATCGTGATCATGATTCGCGACAGCCTCGCGATCATCGTGCTGCTCATCGTGATGATTCGGCTGAGCCCACAGCTCACGCTCACGATCGGTGTCGTCGGGCCCGTGATCGCGCTGCTCGTGAGCGCGATGAGCCGTGCATTCCGCCGTTACAGCTCGCGCATCCAGCACTCGATGGGCGACGTCACGAAGATCACGGAGCAGTCGTTGCACGGCCACCGTGTCGTGAAGATCTTCGAGGGGCAGGAGCACGAGCGCCGCCAGTTCGACGAAGTGAACGTGCGCAACTTCCGTTTCAACGTGCGGCTCGTCGCGGTTCAAGCCCTCGGCGACAACCTCACCGCGTACTCGATCGCGCTCGGCGTCGCGGCGGTCATGTATTGGTCGTTCGCGGACCTCGACGCGCCGTCGTTCATCGGCTTCGTCACGGCGATGGGAATGTTGTTCGCGCCTCTGAAGCGTCTGGTCAACGTCAACGCCGTCGTCCAGCGCGGCATCGCCGCCGCGACGAGTCTTTTTCAGACGCTCGACGATCCCGGCGAGCAGGACACGGGCACTCGGACGATCGTGCGTGCGCGCGGGGACGTCGAGTACCGCGGCGTGTCGTTCAGCTACGACGCTAGCAAGGGGCCGGTGCTGCGCGACGTGAATATCACGGTTGCCGGAGGCACGACGCTCGCCCTCGTGGGGCAGTCGGGTAGCGGCAAGTCGACGCTCGTGAGTCTCTTACCGCGGTTCTACGATCCGCAGATCGGCGCGGTCATGCTCGACGGCCGCGATGTGCGCGAGTACACCTTGCGCGACTTGCGGCGGCAGCTGAGCCTCGTGAGCCAGGACATCGTGCTGTTCGACGACACGATCGCGAACAACATCGCTTACGGCGCGCTCGCGCAAGCGCCGCGCGCGGCGATCGAGCGTGCGGCGGAAGCCGCCTTCGTCGCCGAGTTTGCGGCCGCGTTGCCGCAGGGGCTCGACACGCGGATCGGCGAACGCGGGTTGCTGCTCTCCGGCGGCCAGCGGCAGCGGATCGCCATCGCGCGCGCGCTGCTCAAGGACGCGCCGGTGTTGATCCTCGACGAGGCGACCTCCGCGCTCGACACCGAATCCGAGCGGCGGATCCAGGCCGCGCTCGCACGGCTCATGCAGGGCCGCACGACGCTCGTGATCGCGCATCGCCTTTCCACGATCGAGCGTGCCGACCGGATCGTCGTGATGCGCGAAGGCGCGGTCGTCGAGACGGGGAGCCACGCCGAGCTCATCGCGCACGGCGGCTACTACTCGACGCTGCACCGCATGCAGTTCGCGAGCTGAGGTCTCGAGCGTGGCCGCTAGCAAAGCTTCGGTGTCGCAACGACTCAACGCCATCTGGTATGGAGAAAGCTCGCTCCGGTGGTTGTTGTGGCCGCTCGCCGTCGTCTACCGCGAGCTCGCGCAGCTGCGGCGTGCCGCGTATGGCCGGGGCTTGTTGAAGAGCGTCGACCTGCCCGTGCCGGTGATCGTCGTCGGCAACGTGAGCGTCGGCGGCACGGGTAAGACGCCGTTCGTAATCTGGCTCGCGGGCCAGCTCAAGCAGCGCGGCTTGCGCGTGGGCATCGTGACACGCGGTTACCGCGGCACCGCGCGGGACTGGCCGCGGGCCGTCGCCGCCGAGGACGATCCGACCGAGGTCGGCGACGAGCCCGTACTGCTCGCGCGCCGCACGGCTTGCCCCGTGGTTGCGGGCCCCGATCGCGTCGCGGCGGCGCAGCAGCTGCTCGCGCAGACGCCGGTCGACGTCGTGTTGGCCGACGATGGGCTGCAGCACTATCGGCTCGGACGGCGCTTCCAGATCGCGGTAGTCGACGGAGTGCGCGGCATGGGGAACGGCCTGTGCCTGCCGGCAGGACCGCTGCGCGAGCCGATCGAGCGGATTAACGAAGTCGACGCGATCGTCGTAAACGGCGGCGACTGGGGACACGCGGGCGTGTTCCGCGCCGATGCCGTCGTCACCGAAGTGCGCCGCGTCAAAGACGGCGCGCCGCGGTCCCTCGAGTCCTTCAAGGGCAAGATGGTTCATGCGGTCGCCGGCATCGGCAATCCGCAACGTTTTTTCGACCTGCTCGAGGCCGCCGGGCTCGAAGTCGAGCCGCATCCGCTCGACGACCATGCGGCGTTCGGGCCCGAGCAGCTTACGTTCGACGATCTCGGCGCCGTGCTCATCACCGAGAAGGACGCCGTAAAATGCGAAGCGTTCGCGCACGAGGACGTATGGTGCGTCGTCGTCGATCTGCAGTTCGACGCTGACAAGACTGCGCGGCTCATGCGATTGATCCTGCGCGAAATCAAGGGACTCTGACGTGAGCTCGGGATTCATCGCGGTGATCCCGGCGCGCTACGCGTCGTCCCGCCTGCCTGGCAAACCGCTGAAGCAGATCGCGGGCAAGCCGATGATCGAGTGGGTCTATCGTCAGTCGTCGAGCAGCGGGGCAAGCGAAGTGATCGTCGCGACCGATGACGAGCGTATCGCCGCGGCGTGCCGCACGTTCGGCGCACACGTGGAGCTCACCTCGCCCGAGCATCCGAGCGGCACCGATCGGATCGCCGAGCTCGCGCACCGCTTCGCGTGGGACGACGACCAGATCGTCGTGAATGTGCAAGGCGACGAGCCATTGATCTCGCCGCTGTCGATCGCGCAAGTCGCGCGGCTGCTCGCGTGGCGGCCGCAGGCGGCGATCGCGACGCTGATGGCGCCGCTCGCCGCCGAAGCCGAGTTCCGCGACCCGAACTTCGTCAAAGTCGTCACGGACAAGGACGGTTGGGCGCTGTATTTCAGCCGCGCGCCGATCCCGTGGCCGCGTGACGGCGGCCTGCCGCTCGTCCGCCGGCACATCGGGCTCTATGCGTACCGCGCGAGCGGTCTGAAGACGATCAGCGAAGCCGCGCCGTGCGCACTCGAAGAGACGGAGAAGCTCGAGCAGCTGCGTGCGTTGTGGCTTGGGCTCAAGATCATAGTTGCGGACGCGGTCGAGCCGCCATCGCCGCACGTGGACACGCCCGAAGATCTGGAGAAGATTCGGCGAATTCTCGAGCGCGCCCCGATGCGCGGGGGGTGAGAGTATTGAAAACGGTTCTCGCAAACTTGCGCCGCGCCGCGGCGCGCGTGATCGGTAAGGCGGAGCCCGAGCGGCTCGCGGCGCGCCGCGTGCTGTTCGTTTGTATGGGCAACATCTGCCGCTCGCCGACCGCTGAAGGCGCGTTTCGCAAAGTGCTGCAGGAGCGTGCGCCGGAGCTCGACGTGCAGGTCGACTCGGCCGGAACGCACGCGTATCACGTGGGTGATCCGCCGGATCCGCGCGCGCAACGCGCCGCGGAGCGGCGCGGCATCGACTTGAGCGGGCAGCGAGCGCGGCGCGTGACCGAGCGCGATTTCGCGCATTTCGAGCTCGTGCTCGCGATGGACGAGCTGAACCACGTAACGCTGCTCGAGATGTGCCCGCCGGAATATCGCGATCGAGTGCGACTCATGCTCGAGTTCGCTCCCCATCTCGGCCGCAACGACGTCCCCGACCCGTACTACGGCGGCGCGAACGGTTTCGAATACGTGCTCGATCTCGTGGAAGAAGCTTCAGCCGGTGTGCTCGCGCACTTGCTGAAGACGCCCGCACCGCCGCCGCCGCCCGCGCCGCCGGCGTAACCGGCTCGGCGCGAGCTTAAGAGCGCCTCAGCTAGGCGGTCGCTCCGACGACGAAGCCGGCCGCGAGTCGCCATCGGGTGCGCTCGGCTCGGTCCGACGCGGCTGTTCCTGCGGTTCGGGGCGGTCGATCGGCTCGGCCGCGCGCGGGGGCGCTTGCGGCTCGGGGCGGTCGATCGGCTCGGCTGCGCGCGGGGGCGCTTGCGGCTCGGGGCGCTCGATCGGCTCGGCTGCGCGCGGGGGCGCTTGCGGCTCGGGGCGGTCGATCGGCTCGGCTGCGCGCGGGGGCGCTTGCGGCTCGGGGCGCTCGATCGGCTCGGCCGTGCGCCGAGGCTCTTGCGGTTCGGGGCGGTAGACGGGCTCCGGCGGAGGCGTCCACTCGGGCGCGCGCTGCGTCGGTGGCGCCTCGAATGCCTCTCGCTCGCCGCTCTCGCGGGAATCGAATGAGTGCTCGCGCTCTGGTTGCGGCGGCGGTTGTTGCGGTTGCTGCTGCGGCGTCGCGAACTCGTTGCTCGGCGGTCCCTCGAAGCTCTCCGATGCCGCGGGCGGCGGCGGGTGACCTCCGTTGACGCCCTCGGCCCGCCGTGGATCGCGCTGCGGATCGCCGCGCTGCCCCTGGCGGTTGTCGTCCGGACGCTGGCCGCGCTGGCGGTTGCGGCCGCGCCGGCTGCGACCTTGTCCTTGACCCTGGCCTTGCTGACCTTGAGCCGCGCCCCCGTTCGGGCCCGGTGCCTGCGGATTCTGACCTTGGCTGTGCTCTCGGGGCTCGCGGGGCTGACGCTGGCCTTCCGTTTCGCGTGGCTCCCGGGGCTGACGCTGTCCTTCGGCTTCGCGTGGCTCCCTCGGCTGACGCTGCCCGTCGGCGTCGCGCGGCGGCCGGCCCTCGCCGTGCTCGCGCGGCGGACGTCCGCCGCCTTCACCCTGTGCGCGCGGACCGCGATCGCGGCCACGATTACGATTGCTGTTGCGGTCGCGCCGATGGTCGCCGCCGCGATGATCGCGGTCCCGATCCCGGCCGTCACGGTTATCTCGGCCGCGGTCACGATCGCGGTGCTCGGGCCGGCGCGGGCTCGGTTCGGAGCGCGGTGGCGCCGCGGCCGGCTCAGGTGCCTGCGGCGGCGCCGCCAGCCAGCCGAACAGGCGGCTGAACAGCGAAGCTCGCGGCGCACGCGGCGGCTCCGCCGGCGCGGGCGCCGCCTCGCGCACGGGCGGCGGCGGCGGTGTCGGCGGTGTCGGAGCGGGCGTGCTCGGCAGCACGTTCGTGACGGCGGCTTCTTCGGCCTTCGGAGGCCTGCGGACCTCCTCGAACGCGACGCTTGGGTCCGGTTTCGGCGTCAAGAGCTTGTAGCTCGTGCCGGCGTTCTCGGGAAGACCGGTTTCGTCGTCGCGCACACGGCGCAGCGAGTAGTTCGGAGTCTCGAGATCCGGATTGCCGATCAGCACGATCTGCGCGCCGTTGGCTTCCTGCACCGATTGGACCCAATCGCGCTTCTCGTTGAGCACGTAGTTCGCGACGTCCATCGGCAGTTGGGCGATGACCTTCGCGGTGCGCTCTTTGCGTGCCTCCTCGCCGACGAGCCGCAGCACGGCGAGCGCGAGTGACTCGACGCTGCGTACATTGCCGGCACCATTGCAGCGCGGGCAGACGGATTGCGTGGATTCCTCGAGCGATGGCCGCAGGCGCTGGCGCGACAGCTCGAGCAGGCCGAAGCGCGAGATTCGGCCGATTTGGATGCGGGCGCGGTCGTGCTTCACGGCATCGCGCAGCCGGTTCTCGACTTCCCGCTGGTTGCGCTGCGGCCCCATGTCGATGAAGTCGACGACGACGAGGCCTCCGAGGTCGCGAATTCTGAGCTGCCGGCCGATCTCGTCGGCCGCTTCGAGGTTCGTGTTGAGCGCCGTTTCCTCGATGTCCTCGCCCTTGGTCGAGCGGGCCGAGTTGATGTCGATCGCGGTCAGCGCTTCCGTTCGATCGATGACGATGCTGCCGCCCGATGGTAGCGACACCTTGTGGTTGAACGCCGACTCGATCTGGCTCTCGATCTGGAAACGCGTGAACAGCGGTACGGGATCGTCGTAGAGCTTGAGCTTGCGCAAGCTCTGCGGCAGCACGCGCTCCATGAACTCCTGCGCGTCCTGATGGACCGCCGGATCGTCGATCACGATCTCGCCGATGTCGTTCGAGAAGTAGTCGCGTAGCGCGCGGACGATCGCGTTACCTTCTTGATAGATGAGGAACGGGGCGGGGCGCGTCACGACGACCTGTTTGATGGCCTCCCAGACGCGCAGCAGGTAGTCCATGTCCCACCGCAGCTCCTCGGCGCTGCGGCCCACGCCTGCGGTTCGCACGATGCAGCCCATGCCGTCGGGTGGCGCGAGCTCCTCGAGGGATTGGCGCACGACGTCGCGATCCTCGCCTTGGATTCTGCGCGAGACGCCGCCGGCGCCGGCGTTGTTCGGCATCAGGACGATGAAGCGGCCCGCAAGGCTGATGTAAGTGGTGAGTGCCGCGCCCTTGGTGCCGCGCTCCTCCTTATCCACCTGGACGACGATTTCCTGGCCTTCGCGCAGGACGTCGCGAATCTGGACCCGGTCGCCCTGCTCGGGCTGCTTGACGAAGTATTCGCTCGAGATTTCCTTGAGCGGCAGGAAACCGTGGCGCTGGACGCCGTAATCTATGAAGCACGCCTCGAGACTCGGTTCGATCCGAGTGATGCGGCCTTTGTAGATGTTGGACTTGCGTTGTTCTCTGGTCGGTACCTCGATGTCCAGGTCATAGAGCTTTTGGCCGTCCACCATGGCCAACCGCAACTCTTCCTTCTGAGTTGCGTTCACTAACATTCGCTTCATAAGGCTTGAGTCCCCTAGGGATATGCTCGGAGCCAGGGGTGAAATCCGTGGTCTGCGCGGGTTTGCGGCGAGCGCGTGCGGCGGCCAATGAATGCGGCAGCGTTCTCGAGGTAGGCGTTGCTCGATCCGTGGATCGATGCTGGAGGGTTTCGCTACGGAGAGCCATCGCCTTTACGCAGATCACGGGTCCCGGGGTCCGGTCCCATCGTGAATGAAAATCCTTGAAACTTGGCAGCTCGTTGGAGGAGCCACCGCCAGAAATCCGGCTTCGGAAGCTTCCCTGTCGACGACCGACGCGGGCAGCGTCCGCGTCGGTACTATAACATAGCCGCCTGCTCGCTCAATTCGTACGCCTTTGAATCCAACGAAAAAAAGCGCCGACCCGACAGTGCGCGCGGGAGCTCGGCCCGCCGCTCGGCAAGAACAGATCGGCGAGGAGGCCGCGGGTCAGCGGCTCGATAACTTCCTGCTCGGCGAGCTCAAGGGTGTGCCGCGCAGTCATGTCTATCGGTTGATCCGCTCGGGTCAAGTGCGCGTCAACTCGGGTCGCGTGAACCCGAAATACCGGCTCAAGGCGGGCGACCGGGTCCGCGTACCGCCGGTCGCGAGCCGGCCCGCGGGGCGGGCGTTGCCAAGCGGCGGGAGCCTCGACTGGCTCGCGGCGCGCATCGTGTTCGAGGACTCGCGGCTGCTCGTGCTCGACAAGCCCGCCGGTCTTGCAGTGCACGGCGGCACGGGCGTTACGCTCGGCTGCATCGAGGCGCTGCGGGAACTGCGTCCGGAGCTGCCCGAGCTCGAGCTCGTTCACCGGCTCGACCGCGCGACCTCCGGTTGCCTGCTCGTGGCGAAGCGGCGCAGCGCGCTGCGGACCGTTCACGCGTTGCTACGCGAAGGGGAGGTGGACAAGCGCTACTTCACGCTCGTCCAAGGACGTTGGCGGCAACCCGTCGCAGAGTTCTCGGCGCCGCTCGTGACGAAGCGCGGCCCCGGTGAATCCCGGGTCCGCGTCGCGACCGGGGGCAAGGAGGCGAGGAGCTCGTTTCGGCTGATCGAGACGGTCGGGGACGCCGCGTCGCTGCTGGAGGTGACGATCGCGACCGGGCGCACGCATCAGATCCGTGTCCACGCGGCCCATCTCGGGCACCCCGTTGCGGGCGACGATCGCTATGGCGACGCCGATTTCAACGCGTCGCTCGAGCGTCATGGCCTGCGGCGCATGTTCCTGCACTCGCATTCGCTGGCGTTCGTCTGGCCCGAGTCGGGCGAGGAGTTCTCGGTGAGCGTGCCGCTGCCGCAGGAGCTCAAGGATGTGCTGAACGCTCTGGCGGACGATCGAGAGGATCGAGCCCGGCGGACCTGAGTGCCGCCGCTAGCCAGATCAACGGCAGGCCTATCAGCGCGGTCGGATCACGCGACTCGATGTGCTCGAACAGCGCGACACCGAGCGCCTCGGCCTTGAAGCTGCCGACGCAGTCGTACGGTTGCTCGATGTCGAGATAACGCTCGAGCGCGGACCGCTCGAGACGTGCGAACTTGACCTCCGTTCGATCGACGTGCGACCAGGATCGGCCTGACGCTGTGTCGAGGAGCAGCACGCCCGTATGGAACAGCACCGGCCTACCTTGGCAAGCCTCGAGCTGCCGGAGTGCGACCGCGCGGGTTCCTGGCTTGCGGAGCAGGCCTCCGTCGAGCGACGCGACCTGATCCGACCCGATCACTAGAGCGTGCTCGGCGTCGACGCTGCGTGCCTTCGCGGCGGCAAGGCGTTCCGCCATTCGAGCCGGCTCCTCTCCGGGAACCGCGGTCTCGTCGGTGTTCGGGGCGCGCACCTCGAACGGCATGCCGAGCCGGGACAGCAGCTCGCTCCGGTAGCGCGAGGTGGAAGCCAGGATCAACGTGCGGCTCGGCGTTTCGTAACTCACGGTTTTGACAGTAGAAACCTAGTCACATATGATGCGCGCGCTATGTCCGGCTCGCTGCACGCCTGGTACAGTCTGCGCGATCTGGAATCGCTGGCCCGGCAAGGTGAGCTCAGCGGTGAGCTGACGCTCGACAAAATGCCCAGGCTCGTGGGCTTGCTCCAATCCGCCGAGGGCAGTGTAAGAGCAAGCTTGCGTTTTCGACAACGCGGCGACGGCGGGTTGGCGCTAACGCTGGAGTACGAAGCAACGGTGCAGCTGCTCTGTCAGCGTTGCCTCGAGCCGTATGGCGAGCGGATCGCGAATCGAGTCGAGCTCGCGCTGGTCGAGGAAGGAGCCGCCGCAGGCTCTCTGCCAAAAGGCTGCGAGCCCGTCGAGTTGGACCAGGGTCGCTTGCTCCCGGCAAGTCTGATCGAGGACGAGCTTATCGTCTCGATACCGTTCGCGCCGAAGCATGGGCGGGTCGAGGATTGTGGTAGCCTGGCCGACGATTTGGCGACTTTGTCGGACGGTGCGGTCGCGGCGCACGGCGCCACCGAGCTTTAGTTTGGTTTTCGAGGAGAATCGCAATGGCAGTTCAGAAGAGCCGAAAGACGCCGTCGCGACGCGGTATGCGCCGCTCGCATGATGCGTTGACCGGACCGACGTTGTCCGTGGATGCCAGCACGGGCGAAACGCATCGCCGACATCACGTCACGGCCGACGGCTACTACCGTGGCCGCAAAGTATTCGACGTCCCGCAAGAGACCGAGCAAGAGTAGTCTTAAGCCCTCGCTGCGAGCGGCAGGTCGTAAGCTTCGAATCCGTTCCCTTCACGCGAGCCCCGATGAGTCGCAAGGTTACAATTGCCTTGGACGCGATGGGTGGCGACCGCGGCCCCGAAGCCGTGGTGCCCGCGGCACTCGCGACTCTCGAAAAGGACGATTCGGCGAGCCTCGTGCTCGTGGGGTTGCCGAAAGTCCTGGAGCAGGCGAAGCGCCGAGCGAAGGACAGCTACGGCACTCGCCTCACGTTCAAAGAAGCATCCCAAGTCGTCGCGATGGACGAGGCGCCGGCGGCCGCGCTGAAGAAGAAAAAGGACTCGTCGTTGCGCGTCGCGATCGAGCTCGTCAAGAACGGCGAGGCCGATGCGTGCGTGAGCGCGGGCAACACGGGCGCGTTGATGGCGACCGCGCGCTACGTGCTGAAGACGCTTCCGGGGATCGACCGGCCCGCGATCATCTCTGCGGTGCCGGGGATCAAGGGCCCTACCTATATGCTCGACCTCGGGGCGAACGTGGGCTGTACGTCGCAGCACCTCCTACAGTTCGCGTTGATGGGGTCGATCGTCGCGGGCGACATGTTGGAGACGCCTCGGCCGCGAGTGGGCCTCCTGAACATCGGTCAGGAAGACATCAAAGGCAATGAAGTCGTCCGCGAGGCGGGCGATTTGCTCGAGCGCAGCGGACTCAACTACATCGGTTTCGTAGAAGGCGACGGCATCTTCCACGCGGATGTCGACGTCGTCGTCAGCGACGGCTTCGTCGGCAACGTGGCGCTGAAGACGATGGAAGGCGTTGCGAAGATGATCAGCTCGATATTGAAAGAGGAATTCCACAAGAACGTGTTGCGCGGAATGCAGGGGCTCGTCGCGAAGTCGGCGCTCGAGGGAATCCGCGAGCGAATCGATCCGCGTCGCTACAATGGCGCAAGCCTCGTTGGGCTGAACGGTGTGGTGCTCAAGAGCCACGGCTCTGCCGACGAGTTCGCATTCGAGACCGCGGTAAAGACTGCGATCGTCGAAGCGCGTAAAGGTGTCCCGGTGCAAATCGGCAAACTCATACAGAATCAGCCGCAAGAATGTATTCCCGCATAATCGGCACCGGAAAATATTTGCCGGAGAGAGTCCTCACTAATTTCGATCTCGAAAAGATGGTCGAAACCTCCGATGAGTGGATCCGCACGAGGACCGGCATCGAGGAGCGGCACATCGCCGCTGACGACCAAGCGACGAGCGACCTCGCGTATCGCGCCGCTCTCGCGGCGATCGAGGACGCGGGGCTTGCGCCAAGCGACATCGACTTCGTCCTCGTCGGGACGACCACGCCAGACCTCATTTTTCCGAACGTCGCGTGCTTGCTGCAGGAGAAGCTCGGCATACGCGGAGGGCCTGCGTTCAGTCTCGAGGCCGCGTGCTCCGGATTTCTCTATAGCCTGGTGGTTGCGGATCAGTTCGTGCGCAGCGGCCAGGCCAAGCGCGCGCTCGTGATCGGCGCCGAAACCATGTCGCGGATCATCGATTGGAAAGACCGCGAGACTTGCGTGCTGTTCGGCGACGGCGCGGGCGCGGTGATTCTCGAGGGAGCGGAGGAGCCGGGCATCATTTACTCGACCCTCGGCGCCGACGGCCGCTACCGCGAGCTCTTGTACGCGTCGAGCGGCGTCTCCACCCGCCACCGCAGCACCGGCGAGGCCGCCGCGCTGCGGATGAAAGGTAACGAAGTGTTCAAGGTCGCGGTGAAGAAGCTCGAGCACCTCGTCGACGACGTGATCGAGAAGAACCAGCTCGAGAAGGGCCAGATCGATTGGCTCATTCCGCACCAGGCGAACATCCGAATCATCGAAGCCACGGCGAAGCGGCTGCAGATGCCGATGGAGCGCGTGATACTCACTGTTCGCACGCACGGCAACACGTCCGCAGCGTCCGTGCCGATGGCGCTCGACACCGCGATCCGGGACGGTCGAATCAAGCGTGGCGACCTGCTGCTGCTCGAGGCCTTCGGCGGCGGTTTCACGTGGGGGGCGAGCCTCGTGCGCTACTGAGCCGGCCCATTGCCGAGATGTGGGAACTTGCCAACTAATACTCATATTTACGCGGCCAGAGTCGTATAATGCCGCGCATGCGCAAAGCCCTACTGATCAAAGCTCTAACGAGCAAACCTCAACTGATCCTGTCGCTTTGGCTGTTTACGAGCGCGGCCTCCGCCGCCGAGTACTGGGTCGCGCCCGACGACGAGGTCTTTGGAGAGGTCCAGGTCGTCGCTGCCCAGTACGAGGATACGTTCGTATCCCTTGCCCGAACGTACAACGTTGGTTACGAAGCACTGCGGCGTGCGAACCCCGGCGTCGACCCGTGGCTACCTGGTGAAGGCGTCAAGATCGTCATCCCGACGCAGTTCGTGCTGCCGCGGGCTCCGAAGCGCGGCATCGTCGTCAACGTCGCGGAGCTTCGGCTCTACTACTTTCCGGCTGCTTCGAGCGCTGCACCCGAGGGCGCGCTCGCGGGTAGCCGCCGGGTGATCACGCACCCGATCAGCATCGGCAGGATGGACTGGTCGACGCCGCTCGGCACGACGAGCGTCACGGGCAAGGTCGCGAATCCAAGCTGGACGCCGCCGCAGTCGATTCGCGACGAGCACGCCGCACGCAACGACGTTCTGCCGCGCGTCGTACCCGCCGGGCCCGGACAATCCGCTCGGCAAGCATGCACTGCGTCTCGGACTTCCGGGCTATCTGATCCACGGAACGAACAAGCCGTCGGGCGTGGGTATGCGCGTGACGCACGGCTGTATCCGAATGTTCCCGGAGGATATCGAAGCGCTCTTCAAGACGGTGCCAGCGGGAACGCCGGTAACGATCGTGAATCAGCCTTACAAGCTCGGTTGGACCGCCGATGGGTTGTATCTCGAGGCGCATCCGCCGCTCGCGATGAGCCCCGCCAGCGAAACGGACGAAGTCGACGAGCCGAGCAGTGCCGATACTGCCGACACGGAGCCGGTTCTTGCGGAAGGATCGCTCACGGAGCTCACGCGTGTTTACGTCGCGGCGACGGCTTCGAGGACGGCCGACGTTCGTTGGGATCTCGCGGAAACGGTGCTGCAGTCGGCCCGCGGCGTGCCACAGTTCATCTCGGTCGCGGCCGCCCCGGTCGCCGTCACAGAGTCCTTCGCCGCCGATCCCGGAACGGGCGGGCTGTAATCCCTTAGCCGACCCGATTCTTTCGGGCAAAAAAAAGCCGCCTACACTGGCGGCCTTCAAACTCAGATGCGGCGCAAGCCGCACCCGAATAGTGATCTAGCTACTTCTCGGGCGATTACTTCGCCTGAGATTGCTCGAACATCCGATCGAGTCTCTGATTCGTCGCATCGCAGCATGCTTGAGCCGCTTGCGCCGCTTGCAGAGCTTGATTCGCAGTGCTCTGAGCGCCGGAAGCCGCTTGCTGAGCTTGGGTAGCCGTGCGTTGCGCTGCGTTCGCAGCATTCTGTGCGGCTTCAGCCGTCGCCTTCACCGCGTCGAGCTGTTCCTGCTTAACCGCTGCACAGCCGCCGGTCACGGTCACGATCGCAAAGCCGCTGACGAGCGCCGCTGCCCGCAGAGCAGCCTGGATTTTTGTGGCCATTAGATATACCCCTGACTTGAGTGACAAACCGGCGTCATTATTTCCTAAAGCGCTGAGCACTGCAATTTGAAAATGCAGTTGCGTCGTCGAATGCCGCTCGCGACGCAAGCGAACGATTGAGCGACATTCAACTCACTCGTTCACTCGTGCACCTCGTTCACGAGCTCTTTCGACAAGCGTGTGGGTGCTTGACCCCCTCGGCGATCGGCTGTATATAGTGTCAGACTGTTGATATATACAGGCATTCGAAAATGCGCGATCTAACCCCCAGGCAGCGGCAAATTTTAATGTTGGTTCAGAAGGTTATGAACGACACCGGCATGCCTCCAACGCGTGCCGAGATTGCGCGAACGCTGAAGTTTCGCTCTGCGAACGCCGCGGAAGAACATCTACGGGCACTCGAGCGCAAAGGTGTCATCGAGCTATTGCCCGGCACTTCCCGCGGAATACGGCTCAAAGATTCTCTGCGCGAGCAATTGGGATTGCCGTTGGTCGGACGAGTCGCTGCCGGTCAACCGATCTTGGCCGAGGAGCACATCGAGGCTCGATATCAAATCGACCCCGATTTGTTCAAGAAACCGCCGCACTTCTTGCTCCGGGTCCAAGGCATGAGCATGCGCGATGCAGGCATCTTGGACGGCGATATCGTCGCCGTGCATCGCACGCCGGAGGTCAGGAATCGGCAAATCGTCGTCGCGCGGCTCGAGAACGAGGTCACGGTGAAACGGTATCGACAGGAAGGTCATCGCGTCTGGCTAATGCCTGAAAATCCCGATTTCACGCCGATTCAAGTGGATTTGCGCGAGCAGAACATGTCGATCGAAGGCGTCGTGGTCGGCGTGGTTCGAGATTCGATGAAGTGAGCTTCGCGAAAACCCCCGAGAAAACCATTCACGCGAAGCCTCGGTTTACCCATGGATTTGGACGAACTGCCCTCCTTGGACGAGCTCAATGGGCTCGTTTGGAGGGGCAGGAGCACGCGCTGGGCCCGAACCGCATTGCCTACGGGTTTTGCGGCCCTCGATCACTTTCTTCCAGGCGGAGGTTGGCCGCTCGGCGGGCTCATCGAAGTGTTCGTCGATCGTTACGGCATCGGCGAGCTCACATTGTTGATTCCTGCGCTCGCGGCGTTGACGCGAGCGGGTCCCCAAAACAATAGAAAGTGGGTCGTCTGGATCGCGCCGCCGTTCGTTCCTTATGCCCCCGCTTTGAAGCAGCGCGGCGTCGACGTCGATGCGTTGTTGATCGTTCAGCCGGCGGCTCGCGATAAGGATCGTCTTTGGACGGTCGAGCAAGTCATCAGGTCGGGGTCGAGCTCTGGGGTGTTGGCTTGGCTTGCGGCCGCCGATCACGTTGCTCTGCGACGTTTGCAGCTCGCGGCGGAAGAGCAGGGGTGCTGGACAGTGTTGTTCAGGCCGCTCGCAGCGCGACGCGAGCGATCACCGGCGGCTCTGCGGATCGGCGTCGAGCAATGCGCCACAGCGACTCGCGTAGAAATCGATAAGTGTCGAGGTGCCTCCCCAGGCCGCGTCGACATCACCGAGTCTCTTCTCGCTTTGAACCGCGGGTTCGACGACGACTCGCTTGCGCGAGAGTCGGGTCGAGAGCCGATAGGTGCAGGCACTGTCAGCGGCGGAGTCTCCGGATAGTGCCTCATGCCGCGGCCATCGCAGTCCCTCGATCTCGTCTTTCGGGAAGCAGCGCTTCCCGCGCCGAGTCACGAGTGCGGACCGGCGCTCGCGAAGGCGCAATTGTGGATGGCCGTCTGCCTGCCGAATTTATCTTTCGATGCGTTGCAAGGTCCGGTCGCGCACGAGCCCGCGGTCGTCGTAGAGCCGCTGGAAGGCCAAGTCTACGTCGTCGCGGCCAACGACCAAGCGCGCGAGTTGGGTATCACGCGCGGCAGCAAGTTGAATGCGGCACTCGCGCTCGCAGCCTCACTGAAAGTGCTCGAACGCTCACCTCGCATCGAGCGCGCGCATCTCGAATCGTTGGCTGCATGGACGCAGACGCTCACCCCCACGGTGAGCATCGAGCCGCCCGAAACCCTGCTGCTTGAGGTCTCGGGGAGCATCAAGCTCTTCCATAGCCTCACGGCGATCAAGCAAAAGCTCGAAGAGAAAATCGCGCACTGGTCTCGTCGTCTGTGCGTCGCGCCTACGCCGTTGGCCGCTTTATGGCTCGCTCGTAATGCGAGCGAGGACGTGTTGTCGCCCGCTGCATTGAGCGCCCACTTGGGCTCGCTGCCGCTGCGCGTCACGCATTGGCCGTTCGAAATTCAATCGTTGCTCACGGATCTCGGAGCTCGCACGATCGGCGATTGCTTGCGATTGCCGCGTGATGGATTCGCGCGCAGGGCTGGCCCCATCTATTTGGCAGACCTCGATCGTGCGCTCGGGCGGCGCTTCGATTTGCGCACCGAGTTCACGCCCCCCGAGCATTGGAGCGACGCGCGTGAGTTCAATCACGAGAGCTCGGACGCCGCGGTTTTCATGGCGGCGGTCGAGCACATGCTCGACCGCTTGATCGCGGATCTGCGCCGGCGGCAGGCCCAAGTTCGCAGCATGAAGATCGTTTTCGAGCATCTGCAACACCCGCCGACTTGCGAGAGCTTCGATTGGGTCGATGCGACCCACGAGCGCGGTCGTCTGGCGAGCGTGTTGCGCGATCGGTTGGAGCGAATCGTCCTGCCTGCGCCGGCAATCGGCTTGCGCCTAAGCACCGGCACGTTGCGGACGGTCAGTGCATTACGCATGGATTTGTTCGACAAGACGCCGGTCGAGACGCTGACGCATGTGCTGCTCGAGCGGTTGCGAGGGCGTCTCGGATTGGCTGCCGTGTACGGTATGGCTTTGATCGCGGAACATCGCCCCGAATTCGCATGGTCAAAATCGTCGGTGGGGCCATTGGCAGGCGCTCCGCAAGCGGCGGCGGTGCCGTCGCCCTGGTCGCACACCCGGCCGTTGTGGCTATTGCCGTCCCCGTTACCGCTCTCGTCGGGCGAAGCGCGACGCTACTACGTAGGCACGCTCGAGTGCCGCGAAGGTCCTGAACGCATCGAAAGCGGCTGGTGGGACGAGCGGGATGTCGGCAGAGACTACTACACAGCCGTGAGCTCGCGCGGTCAGCGCTTGTGGATCTTCAAAGATCGGCACAGCCGCGATTGGCACTTGCACGGTTTGTTCGGTTGAAGGTGAGCGGCACGCCAATGCCTTCGACTCGAGCAGCGCAGCAATACGCCGAGCTTCACTGCATCAGCAATTTCTCGTTCCTGCGCGGGGCTTCACACCCTTCCGAGCTCGTGACGACAGCCGCCGAGCTGGGCTATGCCGGGCTCGCTCTCACCGACGAATGCTCAGTCGCGGGCATCGTCCGCGCGCATACCGCCGCGAAAGCGGCCAACCTCAAGCTCGTAGTGGGCAGCGAGCTCGCGTTTCCCGACGAGCTCAAGGTCGTCGTGCTCGCCGTCGACCGAGGCTCCTATGCCGCGCTGTGCCGGTTGATCAGCCGCGCGCGGCGCGCAGCCGACAAGGGTTCCTATCGAGCGAGCCGCGAGGATTTCGTCGAATGCATTGCGGATTCCAAGTGCGCGTTGCTCTGGATTCCCGATGAGCATTACGTCGAGCGCGCGTCGCTGCTCACGACCGGCCGCTGGCTGCGCGAGCGATTCGGAACCCGAGTTTGGCTCGCAGCGGAGCTCTTGCGAGGCGGCAACGAACGGCGCTTGCTCCAGGAATGGCGAGCCGCCGGCGCGGAGCTCGGCATGCCTCTCGTCGCCGCCGGCAACGTCCACATGCATTGCCGCGCCCGCCGCATGTTGCAGGACACGCTGACCGCGATTCGTCTCAAGATGCCGATCGATAAGCTCGGTTACGAGCTGCGGCCGAACGCGGAGCGTTGCTTGCGACCGCTCGCCGAGCTCGCACGCCGGTACCCTGCGGAGCTGCTGCGCGAGACGCTTGCGATACTCGAGCGTGTGGAGTTCTCGCTCGACGAGCTGCGTTACGAATACCCGCACGAGCTCGTGCCCGAGGGCGAGACGCCGACGACCCACCTCCGGCATTTGACGGAGCTAGGCCGTGACTGGCGTTGGCCCGGCGGTGCGCCGCAAAAGGTGCTGCAGGGCATCGAGCACGAGCTCCGATTGATCGCGGACTTGCGCTACGAAGCTTTCTTTCTCACGGTGCACGACATCGTCTGCCACGCGCGCAGCAAAGGCATCTTGTGCCAGGGGAGGGGATCGGCGGCCAATTCCGCAGTCTGTTTTTGCCTCGGTATTACGGAGGTCGATCCCGCGCTCATGCAGACTCTCGTCGAGAGGTTCATCTCGAAGGAGCGCAACGAGCCTCCCGACATCGACGTGGATTTCGAGCACGAGCGCCGCGAAGAGGTCATTCAATACATTTACAGCAAGTATTCGCGCGAGCGCGCCGCGCTCGCGGCCACCGTGATCTCGTACCGGCCGCGCAGCGCGATCCGCGACGTGGGTAAAGCGTTGGGATTGGACGATCTGCAAGTTGCCATGGTCGCGCGCTCCATGCAGTGGTGGGAGGGTGCTGCGATAGAGAGGCAACGGATCACCGAAGCGGGCTTCGATCCAGGCAGCGTGAAGGTGCGACGGTGGCTCCGCCTAGTGGATGAGCTGATCGGGTTCCCGCGTCATCTGTCGCAGCACGTCGGTGGCTTCGTGATCGCCGAGCGCGCACTCGACGAGCTCGTGCCGGTCGAGAACGCGGCGATGCCCGAGCGAACCGTCATCCAATGGGACAAGGACGATCTCGAGGAGCTCGGCTTGCTCAAGGTCGACGTGCTAGGGCTCGGTATGTTGAGCGCGATCCGCCGCTGCTTTGCGCTGATCGAAGGCTTCGGCGGACCCAAGCATACGATCGCGACCGTGCCGCAGAACGACGAGCAGGTCTACGGCATGATCTCGCGTGCCGACACGATGGGCGTGTTCCAGATCGAGTCTCGCGCACAAATGGCGATGCTGCCGCGTCTCAAACCGAAAAGTTATTACGACTTGGTGATCGAGGTCGCGATCATTCGCCCGGGCCCGATTCAAGGCGATATGGTTCATCCGTATTTGCGGCGGCGTTCAGGTGAGGAGAAAGTCACTTATCCGAGCGACGCCGTGCGCGCAGTGCTCGAGCGCACTCTCGGCGTGCCGATCTTTCAGGAGCAGGTGATGCACCTCGCGATGGTCGCGGCCGGATTCACCGCGGGCGAGGCGGACCAGCTGCGCCGCGCGATGGCTTCGTGGCGGCGCAATGGCGATCTCGAGCGTTTCGAGCGGCGCCTGATCGATGGCATGCTCTCGCGCAATTACGAGCGCGAGTTCGCGACTCGCATCTTCAACCAGATCAAAGGATTCGGCGAATACGGATTCCCGGAGTCGCATGCGGCGAGCTTCGCGCTGCTCGTCTATGTGTCCGCATGGCTGAAGCACCACGAACCCGCGGCGTTTTGCTGCGCACTGCTCAACAGCCAGCCGATGGGTTTTTACGCGCCGCAGCAATTGGTGCGCAACGCGCGCGAGCACGGCGTCGAGGTACGGTCCGTGGATGTGAACCGCAGCGACTGGGATTCCACGCTCGAACGGCGCAACGACGACGGCTACCCCGCGCTGCGGCTTGGGCTGCACAGCGTCAAGGGCTTGTCGGCTGACGGCGGCCAGAGATTGGTCGCAGCTCGCGCCGCGGGCACGTTCAGCGCGATACGCGACGTAGCCGAGCGTGCCGCGCTCGGCTCGAAGGACCTCGGTGCGCTCGCTTCGGCCGGTGCGTTCAAGGCGCTCGCGAGCAACCGCCATCGAGCGCGCTGGGAGGTCGCGGGTCTGGAAAGGCCCACGGAGTTGTTCACTTCGATGCGCTTCACGGAGGGCTTGCCGATGCTGCGACGCCCCACCGAGAGCGAGGACATCGCCGCGGACTACCGCCATTTGGGCCTCACGCTCGGCCGCCATCCGCTAGCCTTGCTGCGGGATCGGCTCGGGGAGCTGCACGTGCGCAGCGCCCGGGAGGTGGCTGAGCTCACGCATGGCACGAGAGTCCGTGCGGCCGGGCTCGTGATCACGCGCCAGCGGCCGTCGAGCGCGGCCGGGGTGATGTTCGTCACGCTCGAGGACGAGACGGGTTATCTGAACCTCGTCGTTTGGGACAGCCTCGCTCAGAGCGCGCGGCGGATCGCGGCGGGGGCGGCACTCATGGGCGTCGTGGGCAAGGTGCAGAAGGAAGGCGCCGTTTTACACGTGATCGCGGAGCGGCTCTTCGATCACAGCGGCTTGCTTGGGTGTCTCGTCACACGATCGCGCGATTTTCACTGACGTGTCTTTCGCCGCGCAGGTTCGCTAGGGCTGGTTGCGAGCGCCGCAGCGCTCAGACTTCGTAGTCGTCGAAGTCCTCGAGATCGCGCTTCGCGCGCTTTTGCTCCATCAACTCTTCGAGCCGACGCTTCGCGGCCTGCTCTTTGCCGGCCGCACTCATACTTTCGACCTCGAGGTCGTGGATGAGCTCTTCGACGTTGATCTCTACGGACGGATCGCCGACGTTATCAGTTTCGACCGCAACGGGCTCGCTTTCCTCCGCTTCGGCCTCTTCCTCTTCGGCTTCTTCCTCGAGATCTTCTTCCTCTTCCGACTCTTTGAGCTTCATTCCTCCCCTCCAGGTGAGTCGGTGAATCGGTGGATCACAGTCGGCGCTTTATAAACCCGCAGCCGAACTTTTTGCAATACCCCTGGGAACGACTTGTGAACCCAAGCACAAATGGGGGAAAGACGCCTTGCGCCGCGCGAGTTTGCGCTAACGGACGAGCTGGTTGATTTGGAAGATCGGTAACAAAATCGCCATGACTATCGTGAGCACCACGAGACCCATCACGACGATCAGAAGAGGCTCGAGCACGCTCAGCATCGTCGAGAGGAGACTATCCATCTCGCTCTCTTGATGATTCGCAGTACGTTCGAGCATCTCGTCGAGCTCGCCGCTCGCCTCACCGCTCGAAATCAGATGGATGCTCATTGCCGGGAACAACTTCGACTGTGCGAGCGATCTGCCGATCGCGCCGCCCTCGCGCACGCGCACGGCGGCTTCGTCGACCGCTTCGCGCATAGGAAGGTTCGCAATCACCGATGCGCTGATCCGCAGCGCCTCGAGCGCGGGGACGCCGCTCGACGTGAGGATGCTCAGGGTTCGCGTAAATCGCGCTGTGTTCAAGCCGCGCGTCACGCGGCCGAAGAGGGGAGTCTTCAGCAGCCACCTATGCAGACGGCGGCGCGTCGCCTCATTCTTCAGAGCCTGCACGAACGCCGCGATCGCAAGCCCGATCGCTCCGATGATCAGGAACCACCAGTTCTGAATGAAGCTCGATAGGGCGATGAGCGCACGGGTGAGGAGCGGCAGCTGTTGGCCTGTGGTCTCGAACACGCCGACGACCTTCGGAACGACGTAAACGAGCATCAGAGTGACGATGAACACGGCGATCAGGGTCAGCACGATCGGATAGATCATCGCCTGGAGGATTTTTTGCCGCAGGCTGTGGCGCGATTCGGTGTATTCCGCTAGCCGTTGGAGCACTGTGTCGAGCTGGCCCGCCTGCTCGCCGGCCGAGACCGTCGCTCGGTAGACCACGGGGAACGCGCGCGGGAAGTCTTCGAGCCCCGCTGCGAGGGAATGGCCCTCGACCACCTTCGCGCGGACTCCGAGCACGATGCTCTTGAGGCGCGCCTTCTCCGTGTGCTCGCTCACGGCGAACAGCGCCTCGTCGAGCGGCAGGCCTGCTTTGACGAGCGTGGCGAGCTGTCGCGTCAGCAGCGCGAGATCGAGACCTGAAATGCCGCCGCCGAAAGAGAATTGGCGCTGATGGGCCTTGCGTTCGCGCGCCTCGACCTCGGCGACCTCGACGGGATGCAGCTGCCGTTCGCGCAGGAGCTGGCGGACATGCCGCGGCGTGTCGCCCTCGAGCGTTCCGCGGTGCTCTTTGCCGCCGCCGTCCACCGCAACGTACTGATAGGCACCCATCAGTCCGCCCGAGTGACTCTGACGACCTCCTCGAGAGTGGTCTCACCCGCGAGGATCTTGCGGATACCGTCCTCACGGATGCTCGGGCCGAGCGTGCGAGCGTAGCGCTCGAGCTCATGCTCGCCGGCGCCGTCGTGAATCATCGTGCGCATCGTGTTGTCGACCTGGACGAGCTCGTAGATGCCCGTGCGGCCCGAGTAGCCCTGATCGTCGGCAGGCGCTCGGTACAGCGTCGGCGGGTTCGCGGGGTCCGCGTTGAGCAGCTTGCTCTCGTATTCGCTGGCGCGATATGCCACGCGCGTGGCCGGATCGAGCACGCGCACCAGGCGCTGGGCGAGCACGCCGATCAGGCTCGAAGACAGCAGGAACGGCTCGACGCCCATGTCGCGCAGGCGCGTGACGGCGCCGACGGCGGTATTCGTGTGCAGCGTCGAGAGCACGAGATGACCCGTCAAGCTCGCCTGCACGGCGATCTCGGCCGTCTCGAGGTCGCGGATCTCGCCGACCATCACGACGTCGGGATCTTGGCGCAGGATCGCGCGGAGCCCCCGCGCGAACGTCATCTCGACCTTGGTATTCACCTGGGTCTGGCCGATGCCGTCGATGTGGTACTCGATCGGGTCCTCGACGGTGAGGATGTTGCGGCTCAAGTCGTTGATGCGCTCCAGCGCCGCGTACAGCGTCGTCGTCTTACCCGAGCCGGTGGGCCCCGTTACGAGCAGAATCCCGTGCGGCCGATGCACGAGCTCGTGCATGACGGTCTGGTCCGCGTCGCACATGCCGAGGTTCGTGAGCGTGAGGCGGCCGGCTTGCTTGTCGAGCAAGCGCAGCACGACTCGCTCGCCGTGGCCGGACGGAATCGTCGATACGCGAACGTCGACGGCGCGGCCCGCGATGCGCAGCGAGATGCGGCCGTCCTGCGGCAGGCGCTTCTCGGCGATGTCGAGCTTCGACATGACCTTGATGCGCGATACGACGATCGGAGCCACCGCGCGCTTCGATTGCAGCACCTCGCGCAGCACGCCGTCGATGCGGAATCGCACCGTCATGCGGTTCTCGTAAGGCTCGATGTGGATGTCGGAGGCGTTGTCCTTGACCGCCTGCGTCAGCAAGGCGTTGATCAGGCGAATGATCGGCGCCTCGTCGTCGCTGTCGATGAGGTCCGACGGCTCGGGCAGCTGCTGCGCGACCGCGAACAAGTCGGTCTCGTCGTCGAGCCCCTCGACCATCGTCATCGCCGCGCCGCTTTCATAGGCGGCCTGCAGGCGACCGTCGAAAGTCTGGGCGTCCACCTCCGTGAACGTGACGGGGCCGCCCGCGAAGCGCCGGACCTCGGCGAGGATCAGCGGCGGCGTGCCGGCGCGATAGATCGCGTGCGGCACTCCGTCCTTGATCTCTTGAATCAGCACGCCGTTGCGTTTCGCGAACGCGAACGGCAGGTTTCGGATCTCCGGCTCCAGCCTGACCGGAGCGAGCGGCGCCGTGTCGCTATTGAGGTTGGCCGCCATCCGGCAGTCCTTCCGTGGGCGGCACGGGGGTCTCTTCGGGGCCGGGCGGCAGCGGGGGTAACGATTGGTCGCGGCTCGTCCTTCAATAGTCGAACCTTGTCGTTGCCCAGCTCGCGCTGCAGGTCCTGCACGGACCGATACTTTTGGCCCGTCTGAAAGCGCGCGTCCTCCGCGTTGCGCAGGATCGTCGGGCGGATGAAGACCATGAGGTTGGTCTTGGTGTGCTCGGTCTTGCGCGCGCGGAACAGCCAGCCGAGCCCGGGGATTCGGCCGAGGCCCGGCACGCGCTGCTCGCCTTGGCGCAGCTGATCGTCCATCAGGCCGCCGAGCACCAGGATGTCGCCGTCGTTCACGAACACCGAAGTCGTGATCGTGCGGGTGTTCGTGACGAGGTCGACGGCGCCCGAGGCTCCCTGGCTCAAGCTAGACGTCTCCTGCTCGATCGTGAGCTTCACTCCGCTGCCTTCGTTGATCTGCGGCGTGATCTTCAGGCTCGTGCCGACTTCCTCGCGCTGAATCGTCTGGAAGGGGTTCACGTTGCCGTTGTTGCCGTTGCCGGTGCTCGAGTACTGCCCGGTGAGGAACGGCACCTCTTGGCCTACTTTGATCTCCGCTTCCTCGTTGTCGAGCGTGACGATATGCGGGGTCGAGACGATATTCGTGTCGGCGTCGCCGTGCAGCGCGGACAGCACCGCCGCCCAGCTCGTTCCGGTGTCGCTCACCTTGCCGACGCCGAAGGTGGCCCCGTCTCTAATCACGCCGGGGTCCGGCGTGTCCCCCGAGGCCGCCTGGGCGAGCTGCAGGATGCCGCCCGTCGTGCTCGTGAAGTTCGTCAGACCGAAGCCGCTGCCGCCGCTCGTGATCCACGTGACGCCGAGCTCGGCCGCCTTCTCCTCGCTGATCTCGACGATGATCGCATCCACCATCACCTGGAGCCGCGGAATATCGATCTGCTTCACGACCGCGAGCATGTCTTGGCGCACGCGCTCCGGGGCGTTGATCACGAGCGCGTTCGTGCCCGCGTCCGCCCAGATGCTCACAGGACCCGTCGCGGCACCTGCCGCTCCTTCGGCGCCGGGCGCGGGCGCTGCCCGGCCAGTGGTACCTCCGAACTGAGCTTGGAGCTTGGTCGCGAGCTCCTCGGCGTCGGCGTAGTTCAGATAGGTGACCAGCGTGTCGCCGCCTTGTGCCGAAGGCGTATCGAGGTGCGCGACCAGCGCGCGATATTGGAGGCGCGCGGCGCCCGAGCCGGAGAGCAGCACGCTGTTGGTGCGCGTGTCCGCGATCACTTGGACCGGCGGCGTGCCGCCTGTCGCCTGCGCAGCCTGGTTCAGCGAGCTCAGCATCCGGACGACCTCGTCGGCGGACGCGTTCTCGAGCCCGATCACCTCGATATCTTGAGTGCCCGCCTGATCCATCCGGCGGATCAGGCTCATCATCCGCGCGATGTTGTTCGGCCGGTCCGCGACGATCAGCGCGTTCGACGGCGGATGTGCGGCGAGATGCGCGGACTGCGGCAGCAACGGGCGAAGGATCGGAACGAGCTGCGCGGCGCCGATGTTGTCGAGCACGATCGCTTGAGTGACGTAGTCGTCGCCTTGCCCGAAGCGCGCGTTGGCGTCCGGGACGATCTGAATCGCATCGCCCGAGTCGAGCGCGACGAAGCCGTGAACCTCTAGCGTCGAGAGGAACAGCCTGTAGAACCCGTCGGGCGACATCGGTGCATTCGACAGGACCGTGACCTGCGCGCGGACGCGCGGGTCGATGATGATCGGTCGGCCGATGACCTGCTGCACCTGATCGGCGACGACCCGAATGTCGGCCTCGCGGTAGTTGGGCGTGAGCTGCGGTCCCTGGGGCTGCGGTTGCGCCACGCTCAAGTGAGCCGTGCCAAGAAGCCCCGCGACGGCGAGCGCGGCGGCGATGTGGCGGCCACGTCGTGGCCGCGATCCGCCGCTCGTGGGCGGCGCCGAAGCTGAAATCACTCGCGCTTCTCCTGGAGATTCTGCAGCTGGCTCGTGTCGATCACGAGGACTGTCGGGGTTCCTTCCCGTAGCACAGTGACGTTGGCCATCGTCGCCTCGCCGAGCGCCTCGAAGGCCGCCAAACCACGGCTCGGATCATCGAGCACGACGCCGTTGATATCCGTGACGATGTCGCCCGGCAGCAGCCCGAGCGCTTCGAAGCTTTCGCGGTCGCGGCCCGGATTCACGCGGAAGCCGACGACCTTTCCCTCTTGCACATGCGGCGCGAGCCTGACGATGTCGGTGAGACGCGACGCGTTTTGGCTGATGACGTTGCGCAGCGTGTCGTTGCCGCTCGCAGCCGCCGGAGCCATGACTGGGGTGGCTACGCGGGGCGCCGGTCCCGCATTGGCGAGCAAGTCTTTCGGCAGCCGCAGGGTTTCGAGCCGATCGCCGCGATTGAGCAGCACCCGGTCTGCGAATACGGAATGGAGTGTGGTCCCGTTCGCACTGTCGATCGCTTGACCGATCTGATAAGTCTTTTCTTGACCGCGATTCGCGGAGATGATCGCCTGACCGTTGGGGTCGCCTTCTCGCGACAGAATGCCCGTCAGCGTGAGGCTCAACGTCGTGTCCGGTGCGTCGACCTCGACCGGCAGCGCTTGCTGCACCGTTTCCTTCGCCGCGACGCCGAACAGGCCCGAGCCCAGCAACCCCTCATGGCTCGATGACGGAGCCGCGGCGGCCGGTGCGTTCGACGGGCGGTCCGTTGGGGGAAACGCGGCCGGCACGGCGCCGGGCATGACGGCCCAAGTGAGTCTCGAGAGCTGGTAGGCGATGGCAACGACGAGGAGGAACGTGACAGCGGTCGGCAGGTGACGGTTAGCGGCGCGAACCCACTGTTCGGGCGACTGTTCCTGCCAATGGGCCAGGTGTTTCGCTACATCCATACGAATGTTCCAGTTGGGCCAGAGGGGGCGCTGACGCGCCATAATAGGTCAGGTGCGCTAGATGCAACAAGTGACTGAATTCACTAAAACTGCGACAGATTCATCGGTTCGAAGAAGAAACGTTCGCCGCCCTGAGCCAGTCCCCAACGGCGCCTTTCCATTGACCTACGCGCGTCGATAGAATTCCCGAACACATGGCAAACGAGCGCTTCAGGGTCGGCGACGATCACGGTTTAGTAACGGATGAGGCCAAGCCGAAGCTAAAACGGCCGCCGCTGTACCGTGTCATTCTGCTCAACGACGACTACACTCCGATGGAGTTCGTGGTCCAAGTGCTCGAGAAGGTTTTTTCGTTGGACCGCAACACCGCGACGCGGATCATGTTGGAGGTCCATACGAAGGGTAAGGGAGTCTGCGGCGTCTACACCTACGAGATTGCGGAGACCAAGGTCGCGCAAGTCACGGGGCTCGCCCAGCAGCATCAGCATCCACTGCTCTGCACCATGGAAGAGACGTAATGCTTTCGAACGAGCTCGAATATTGCCTCAACGACGCGTTCCAGCGCGCCCGCGAGGAGCGCCACGAGTTCATCACCGTCGAGCACTTACTGCTCGCGTTGCTCGATACGCCGCAGGTCGTCGAAACGCTCAAGGCGTGCGGCGCCGACCTCGTCAAGTTGCGCCGCGACCTAAAGGAGTTCATCGACGATTCGACTCCACGGCTGCGCCACGAGGAGGACGACGAAGCTGCACCCGACGTGCAGCCGACGCTCGGTTTCCAGCGCGTGCTGCAGCGTGCCGTGTTCCACGTGCAGTCGAGCGGCCGCAAGGAAGTGTCGCCCATCAACGTGCTCGTTGCGATCTTCGGTGAGAAGCAGTCGCAAGCCGTCTACTTGCTGGGGCTGCAGGACGTCGCGCGGCTCGATGTCGTCAACTACGTTTCGCACGGCGTGCCGAAGATCTCGGACCCGAAGCCCGAAGCCGACGAAAACGCCGCGGTGGACGGCGAGCGCGGCGGCGAGGCGAGCCCGCTCGAGCGCTTCACGTCCAATCTCAACGCACTGGCCGAGGCAGGTAAGATCGATCCCTTGATCGGCCGGCAGCTCGAGATCGAGCGCACCGTGCAGATCCTATGCCGGCGCCGCAAGAACAATCCCCTGTTCGTCGGTGAGGCGGGCGTCGGCAAGACCGCGCTTGCCGAAGGTCTCGCGCGGCTGATCGTCGAAGGCAAAGTGCCCGACGTCCTGCGCCAGTGCACGATCTACGCGCTCGACATGGGTTCGCTGATCGCCGGCACCAAGTATCGCGGCGACTTCGAGAAGCGTTTGAAAGGCGTCGTCGCAGGGCTGAAGAAGCATCCCGGGGCGATCCTGTTCATCGACGAGATCCATACCGTCATCGGCGCGGGCGCTGCGTCGGGCGGAGTAATGGACGCGTCGAACTTGATCAAGCCCGTGCTTGCGAACGGCGAGCTGCGTTGCATCGGGTCGACGACGTACACCGAGTACCGCGGTATCTTCGAAAAGGACCACGCGCTCGCGCGGCGCTTCCAGAAGATCGACGTCACCGAGCCGTCGGTGCAGGAGACGGTCGAGATTCTGCGCGGCTTGAAGAGCCGCTTCGAAGAGCACCACGGCATCACGTATTCCGACGAGGCGCTGCGTGCCGCGGTCGAGCTGTCGGCAAAGCACATCAACGATCGGCACTTGCCCGACAAGGCGATCGACGTCATCGACGAGGCAGGGGCGTACTGCCGGTTGCAGCCCGAGGCCACGCGGCCGAGCGTCGTCGACGTCGTGCTGATCCAGACGATCGTCGCGAAGATCGCCCGCATCCCGCCGAAGAACGTGTCGGCGTCCGATCGCGATGCGCTGCGGCACATCGAGCGCGATCTCAAGCTCGTGATTTTCGGTCAGGATCGCGCGATCAGCGCGCTCGCTGCCGCGATCAAGATGGCGCGCTCGGGTCTCGGCGACGAGCGCCGGCCCGTCGGTTCCTTCTTGTTCTCCGGTCCCACGGGAGTCGGCAAGACCGAGGTCACGCGCCAGCTCGCGCTCACGATGGGTGTGGAGCTGATTCGCTTCGACATGTCCGAATACATGGAGCGGCACACGGTGTCGCGCCTGATCGGCGCGCCGCCCGGGTACGTCGGGTTCGACCAAGGCGGTCTGCTCACCGAGGCGATCACCAAGCATCCGCATTGCGTGCTGCTATTCGACGAGATCGAGAAGGCCCACCCCGAAGTCTTCAATCTGCTGCTGCAAGTGATGGACCACGGCACGTTGACGGACAACAACGGCCGCAAGGCGGACTTCCGCAACGTGACGATCGTCATGACGACCAACGCAGGCGCGCAAGAGGCGAGCCGTGCGTCCGTCGGGTTCACGCTGCAGGATCATTCGACCGATGCGATGGAAGTGCTCAAGAAGCTGTTCTCTCCGGAGTTCCGCAATCGTCTCGACGCGATCATTCCATTCGAGCCGCTCGACGAGCTCTCGGTCGCGCGCGTCGTCGACAAGCTGATCGTCGAGCTCGAATCCCAGCTCGAAAAGAATAACGTCACGATCGAGCTCGAGCCCGCCGCGCGCGAATGGGTAGCGAAGCGCGGCTACGACCGAAAAATGGGTGCGCGGCCGATGGCGCGCGTGATCCAAGAGAACATCAAGCGTCCGCTCGCCGAGGAGCTGTTATTCGGAAAGCTGGCGAATGGCGGGCACGTGCGAGTCGAGGTTGCGGCGGACGGGCAAGGGCTCGCTCTCACGTCGGAGCCGGAGATCCCAGAACTCGAGCATCTGCCGGAGGTCACTGCGAGCGACGGAACGCGGAAGCCGGTTCTCCGTTCGTCGCCGGATGTCGACGCGACGCGGCGCGGCGGCGCCAGGGAACGCGGTGTAGACAGCGAGTTGGTCGATCAGAAAGACGAAGGCTCGCAGAACTAGCGAGCGCGAATCAGCGGGCGCGATAGGTGATGCGGCCCTTCGTGAGGTCGTACGGCGTGAGCTCGACGGTCACTGCGTCGCCTTTCAAGATCCGGATGTAGTGCTTGCGCATCTTGCCCGAGATGTGCGCCGTCACGATGTGGCCGTTCGCAAGCTCCACGCGAAAGGTCGTGTTCGGCAGCGTTTCCACTACCGTGCCTTCCATTTGGATTGCTTCTTCTTTTGCCATTGAGCAACAGGTACGCGGCCCGACAAGGGCGGCGCATTGTTGCATAGCGGGCGTAATGCGGCAAACGCGTGTCCGCGGCGGACGCGCAGCAGTGTTTCGCACGATGTCGCGAGCACGCGACGGCGGCGGTCAGCACCAAGGGCCAGGAGTGCCGCGTGGCTCGCAGTACTCGTCGAGGCGCGCGAGAAATTCTGCGCGCGGCATGGCGGACGCCCCGAGGCTCGCGACGTGCGCGGATGCGACTTGGCAATCGATGAGCTCGAACTTGCGCGCGCGCAAGTGGCTCGCGAGGTTCACGAATGCAACCTTCGACGCGTCGATCGCGCGCGTGAACATCGATTCTCCGAAGAACACGCGTCCGATCGCTACTCCGTAGAGGCCGCCGACGAGCTCACCGTCTCGCCATGTCTCGAAGGAGTGTGCCCAGCCCAACTGATGGAGCCGCGTGTACGCGGACGCCATCTCGGCGGTGATCCAAGTCGAGCCGCCGTAACGGCGGGGCGCCGCACAGCCTGCGACGACGTCCGCGAAGGCGGTATCGATCCGGAGCTCGAATCCTCCTTTAATAAGGGACTTGCGCAGGCTCCGCGACACGTGGGCGTCGCTCGGGCGCAGAACCGATCGCGGGTCGGGGCTCCACCAGAGAATTGGCTGCCCGTCCTCGTACCAAGGAAAGATTCCGCGCCGATACGCCGCAAGCAGGCGCGCTGGCTCGAGGTCGCCGCCCGCGGCGAGGAGGCCGTTCGGCTCCACGAGCGCTTCGCTTGGCGACGGAAATCGGTCGGCTGAGTCGTCGCGCGACAGCCAGCGCAGCGTCGTCATCGGGAGTCAGCCTGGCGGTTCTCTGGAGGGGCGGCCGGCGCGCTCTCCCGAGCGTTTCTCGGCAGCCTCCGGATGGGGCGACGGCGCCGCATCACGGTATGGCACATGCTCGTCGAGCTCGTCCATGTAGGCATCGACGTGGCGCGTTTCGCGGCGCAGGAAGTCCGCAACGGCGCCGTGAAAGTCCGGGTCGCGCAGCCAATGGCACGACCACGTTGCGCTCGGCGTGAAGCCGCGGCTGATCTTGTGCTCACCTTGCGTGCCCGGCTCGAACTTCTGGAGTCGCTCGCGGATGCAGTATTCGATACCTTGGTAGTAGCAAGTTTCGAAGTGCAGGCTGTGGAAGTCGGCGAGGCTTCCCCAATACCGGCCGTACAAGGTCCCGCCGCCGCGAAAGCAGATGGCCGCGGCAATCGGCGCGCCGCGATAGCGCGCGAGGACGATCACGACGTTCTCCGGCATCGTGGTCGCCACCTCCGCGAAAAAGTCGCGATTGAGGTACGGCGGACGACCGCGGCGCTCGAACGTGTGCGAATAGAACTGGAAAATTGCGTCCCACTCGGCGCCCGTCGGCTCGTTGCCGCGCAGATGCTCGAACACGATCCCCGCTTCCGCGACCCGGCGCCGCTCGCGCTTCGCCTTCTTACGCTTCGCCGAGCTGAAACGGCCCAGGAAATCGTCGAAGTCCGCGTACCCGTCGTTGTGCCAATGGAACTGACAGCTCTTGCGAGTCAGAAAGCCCACGCGATCGAGGAGCTCCCGCTCGGGATCCGTTGGAAACAACACGTGCAGGGACGAGGCGCCGAGCTCGGCGGCTGCCGTACGTGCTCCGCGTATTAAGATGTCGCCGACGGCAGCCTCATCGGCCCCGGGCCGAACGAGGAGCCGTTGCCCCGCAGCGGGCGTGAACGGTATCGACGCGACGAGCTTCGGGTAGTACGACCGGCCGCTGCGCTCATACGCGTCGGCCCAGCCCCAATCGAAGACGAACTCGCCCCGCGAGTCGTACTTCAGATAGAGCGGCAGCGCGCCGAGCAGCTCGCCGCCGTCCTTCGCCAGCAAGTAGGCAGGCTCCCACGCCGTACCGGGTCCGACACAGCCCGTCCGCTCGAGCGCCGTAAGGAATTCGTGCCGCAGAAACGGGCTGTCGCCCGCGAGCGCGTTCCAGGCGGCGGGGCCGAGGGGCTGGAGGCTCGCAACACGCTCGAGTTGCAGTGACATTTTCGCCGGGCTAGGTGACTGCGATCGATGTTAGAGGTTCGACCCGGGGGTTGCGAGCGGCCCTGCGTGCGGCGGGCTTTGCTCGATTCGAGTTATCAGTATAATCAGACGATTAAGTTAATTAACTATCGCATAACTTGAATAAAGCCAAGAGCGGCGCGGTTTTCGAGGCGTTCTTCGTTCCTCGGATCAGGGGACTTCGCGAGTCAGCCTTTTGGGTTCTTGCGGGCGTGAGCCTCATTCTGCTGCTCGCGCTCACGAGCTATAGCCCGATCGATCCCGCGTTCAGCATCACGGGCGGGGAAAGCGCCGTGGCGAACCGAATGGGGCCAGCTGGCGCTTGGTTCGCCGACGTCGCGTTCCTGCTATTCGGCGAAACCGCCTATCTCTTCCCGATCCTCGTGCTCGTGGCCGGCGTGTTCCTATTCCGCCAGCAAGAGTTGCCCGAAAAAGGTCCGATGATCTGGAGAGGCGTCGGATTCATTTTGACGATCGCGACGAGCTCCGGGCTTTCGACGCTGCATTTCGCGGCGCCGCAGATGCGCGAGACGGCCGGCGGAATCCTGGGGCAGCTCGTCGGTCGCGGCCTCGAGCACGGCCTCGGCATGCTCGGAGCCACGGTGCTCTTGCTCGTGCTGTGGCTCGCCGCGGTGTCGCTGGCGACCGGAGTGTCGTGGCTCGCGGTAATGGATCGCGTTGGCCGAGGCGTCTACGCGGCGATGATCGAAATCAACGTGCTCGTGAGCCGCTCGCGGATCTGGCTCGAGGGTCGGCGCGCGAAACAGGAGCGCCAAGAGCTCGTAGCCAAGAAAGTTCGCGCGAAGCCAATCAACGCGCCGCGGATCGAGCCGACGATCGAGAGGGTCGAGGTGAGCGCGCGCGTGGAGCGCGAACGGGAGCGCGAGCGCCAAGTGCCGCTGTTCGAGCCGGCCGCCTCCAACGAGCTGCCGTCGCTATCGCTGCTCGACGATCCGCCAGTTCGTGAGGGCGGCTATTCTGCGGAGGCGCTCGAGGCCATGTCCCGGCTCGTCGAGATCAAGCTCGCCGATTTCGGGGTCGAGGCCGAGGTCGTGGCCGTGCATCCGGGCCCCGTCGTCACGCGCTTCGAGCTCAAGCCCGCCGCGGGCGTGAAGAGCAGTCAGATCAGCAACCTCGCGAAGGACCTCGCGCGCTCCCTCGCGACCGTGAGCGTGCGGGTCGTCGAGATCATTCCGGGCAAGCCGTACGTCGGCCTCGAGATTCCGAACGAGGTTCGCGAGATCGTGGCGCTCGGCGAGATCGTGAAGTCGCAGGCCTACGACGAGCTGAAGTCGCCGTTGACGCTCGCGCTCGGCAAAGACATCGGCGGCCAGCCGATGTGCGCCGACCTTGCCCGAATGCCCCACCTTTTGATCGCAGGCACCACGGGCTCGGGTAAATCGGTCGCACTGAACGCCATGGTGCTGAGCCTCTTGTACAAGGCGACGCCGGAGAATGTCCGGCTGATCATGATCGACCCGAAAATGCTCGAGCTGTCGGTGTACGAAGGCATACCGCACCTGCTCGCGCCGGTGGTCACGGACATGAAGCAGGCCGCGAACGCGTTGCGTTGGTGTGTCGCGGAAATGGAGCGGCGCTACGCGTTGATGGCGGGTCTCGGCGTGCGGCATCTATCGAGCTACAACAAGAAGGTGTCCGAAGCGATCGCGAGCGGCAAGCCGCTGCTCGATCCGACGTTCAAGCCGGAGATGGAGCTCGAGCAGACGGCGCCCGAGCTGCAAACGATGCCGTTCATCGTCGTCATCATCGACGAGCTCGCCGACATGATGATGATGGTCGGCAAGAAGGTCGAAGAGCTGATCGCGCGGCTCGCGCAAAAAGCGCGCGCATCGGGAATTCACATGATCGTCGCGACGCAGCGCCCGTCCGTCGACGTGATCACCGGCCTCATCAAGGCGAACATCCCGTGCCGGATCGCGTTCCAGGTGTCTGCGAAGGTCGACTCGCGCACGATCCTCGATCAAATCGGTGCCGAGCACTTGCTCGGGCATGGCGACATGCTTTATCTGCCGTCCGGCACGTCGATGCCGATTCGCGTGCACGGTGCGTTCGTTTCGGATAACGAGGTCCATTCCGTTGTCAAAGCCTTGCGTGCGTCCGGCGGCCCGAGCTACATCGAGGACGTGCTCGATGGACCGTCCGGTGACGTGCTCGGTCTCGAGCCCGCCACGGGGTCCGGCGAATTGGACGGCGAGCAAGATCCGCTCTACGATCAAGCGGTAAGAATCGTTACCGAAACGCGCAAGGCCTCCATTTCAGGCATTCAGCGGCGTTTGAAGATCGGCTACAACCGAGCGGCGCGAATGGTCGAGACGATGGAGGAGGCTGGCATCGTTGGAAGCTTGCAGACGAATGGATTCCGCGAAGTGCTTGCGCCGCCGCCTCCGAGTCTCGATTGAGCATGCCCTAGTCCTGATCGCGCTCGCCGCCGGCAACGCCGGCGCGCAACCCACCACTGACGCCGCGCGCGGCCTCGCAACCCTCGAAGCGTTTCTCGACGGCGTTCGCAGTCTAACCGCGGACTTCAAGCAGGAGCTCTACGGCGCCGATCAGCAGCTGCTCGAGACAGAGACGGGTACGCTGTCGCTCGAGCGACCGAATCGTTTTCGCTGGACGTACCTGCATCCGACGGAGCTCGTGGTGGTGGCGGACGGCGCCAAGCTCTGGATGTACGACGTCGAGCTCGCGCAGGTCACTGTCGCGCCGCTCGACGAGACCGTCGGCTCGAGTCCGGCGCTGCTGCTCTCCGGCGACCGGCGCGTACGTGACGGCTTCGACGTCGTCCAGACTTACATGGCCGACGGGCTCGACTGGGTGAAGCTCGCGCCGAAGGCGGACGCCTCGGAGTTCACGTCGGTGCTGATCGGCTTCGAGGGCTCGGCGCCGCAGCGGCTCGAGCTCGTCGATGGCTTGAACCAGGTGACGCGGATCGAGCTTGCGAACGTGAAAGTGAATCCGGAGCTCGCCGATACATTGTTCGAGTTTCGACCGCCGGCTGGCGTCGACGTAATCGGCGGCGAAGGCTGACGACGTGCTGAACCTTCGTTACCCGTGGATATGGGCCGGGTTGGGCTGGGCTCTGGTCATCGGCGTCGTCGTGGGCAGCTTGTTGCCGGGGCCGATGATGCCGAAGATCTCGGTGAGCGATAAGTTCGAGCATGCCGGCGCATATTTCCTTTTGATGATTTGGTTCTCGGGCTTGTACCGCCGCAACGTCCATCCGATCATCGCCGTGGGTTTGCTGCTGCTCGGCATCGCGTTGGACATGTTGCAGGGAACGACGAAGACGCGCACGTTCGACCTGCACGACATTGCGGCGGACGGGTTGGGCATCCTAGTCGGTCTCGTTCTCGCGTACTGGTTGCTCGAAGGTTGGTGTCAACGCTTGGAGCGACGTTTGGCGGCGACTTGGGCTTGAGCGCGCCCTACGGATTTCGAGCCCGCCGGCGTAGCATCGCAACGATCATATGTTGGATCAAAAATCACTTCGACAGGATCTCGATGCCGTAGTCGCGAATCTCGCGCGCCGCGGATTCACGTTCGACCGAGCCCGGTACGTCACACTCGAGACACAGCGTAAAGAGCTGCAGGTGCAGGTCGAGGGCCTGCGGCAGACGCGCAACGAGCGCTCGAAGAACATCGGCCGCGCGAAGGCGGCGGGGGGCGACGTCGAAGCGCTCAAGCGCGAGGTCGGCGAGCTCGGCGACGCGCTTGCCGCAGGCGAAGCGCGGTTGGCGGCGATCGCGGTGGAGCTCGACGAGTTCTTGGCCGGACTGCCGAACCTGCTCGACGCATCCGTGCCCGACGGCAGAGACGCCGCCGCGAATGTCGAGGTGCGACGTTGGGGGACGCCGCCCACGTTTGCGTTCGCTCCGCAAGACCACGTCGCGCTCGGGGAGCGGCTCGGTCTCATGGACTTCGATGCTGCCGCCAAGCTGTCCGGTGCTCGGTTCGTCGTGCTGCGTAGCGCTCTCGCGCGGCTGCATCGCGCGATCACGCAATTGATGCTCGATGTGCACACCCGCGAGCACGGTTACAGCGAGACCTACGTTCCGTATCTGGTCAACGATCGCACGCTGTTCGGCACGGGCCAGTTGCCCAAGTTTGCCGCAGAGTTGTTCGCGCTCGAAGGCGACAACAAGCTCCGATTGATACCGACGGCCGAAGTGTCGCTCACGAACCTCGTCGCGGACAGCATCGTGGAAGCCAAGAGCCTGCCCATGCGTTTGACCGCGCACACGCCGTGCTTTCGCTCGGAGGCCGGTTCCTACGGACAGGACACGCGCGGCATGATCCGGCAGCATCAGTTCGAGAAGGTAGAGCTCGTGCACATCGTGAAACCCGCCGAGTCCTACCGCGAGCTCGAGCTACTCGTGCGCAACGCCGAAGCCATTCTGCAGCGACTCGAGCTCGCGTACCGCGTCGTCGCTCTTTGCGCAGGAGATATCGGATTCAGCGCGGCCAAGAGCTACGACATCGAGGTCTGGCTGCCGGGTCAAGGCAAATATCGCGAGATCTCCTCCTGCAGCAACTGCGAGGCGTTCCAGGCGCGGCGCATGCAGGCGCGCTGGCGCAACCCCGAGTCCGGCAAGCCGGAGAGCTTGCACACGTTGAACGGATCGGGGCTCGCAGTGGGCCGAACGCTGATCGCCGTCGTCGAGAACTATCAGCAGGCCGACGGCTCAGTGCGCGTGCCGGCCGCGTTGCAGCCGTACATGGGCGGGCTCGAGGTCATCGGCCCGGCCTGAATCGCCCGGCCGTGACGGTGTGCGCGCCGTGTGCCGCGCCGCGCGACAGGTGAGCCCGACTCATGTCGAAGTGAACCCCTCGTTGTGGCGGCCGGAGAGCGATTCGATATACTCGAATCGACCCCGGCTCTCCGGCCGCAGCTGCGATTTCATGACCCTCCAAGTCTCGCTGAACCACCAGACCCGCTACGAATACGACCGCCGCGTTCAGATGGGACCGCAAGTCATTCGCTTGCGCCCTGCACCTCACAGCCGCACGCCGGTTCCGAGCTACTCGCTGCGCATCGAGCCGCAGGGCTATTTCCTGAATTGGCAGCAGGACCCGCACGGCAACTTCATGGCGCGCGTCGTCTTCCCGGAGAAGGTGACGCACTTCTTCGTGGAGGTGGACCTGGTCGCCGACATGGCGGTGCGCAATCCATTCGATTTCTTTCTCGAGCCCGAAGCCGAGACGTATCCCTTCGTCTACGAGGCGGGTCTTCGCAAGGATCTCGAGCCGTATCTCACGACGATGCCGGCGCCGCCCCTGCTGAAAAAATGGTTGCGCGATCTGCGCGGCCGCCAGGATGTGCGCACCATCGATTTTCTCGTCGAGCTCAATAGTCGGCTGCAATCGGAGATTCGCTACACGATCCGGCTCGAGCCCGGCGTGCAGACGCCCGAAGAGACGTTGACGCTGGGCTCAGGCTCTTGTCGCGACACGGGCTGGTTGCTCGTGCAGATACTCCGGCATCTCGGTATCGCGAGCCGGTTCGTGTCCGGCTACTTGATTCAGCTCGTTGCCGACGTGAAGTCGCTCGATGGACCGTCCGGGGCTGCTCAAGACTTCACGGATCTCCATGCGTGGTGCGAGGCGTACTTGCCCGGTGCGGGCTGGGTTGGGCTCGATCCCACGTCCGGCCTGTTCGCGGGCGAGGGCCACATCCCGCTCGCGTGCACGCCGCACCCCGTGAGCGCGGCGCCGATCACGGGCGCGATCGAGGAATGTGAAACGACGTTCGAGCACAAGATGAGCGTGCGGCGCGTGGTCGAATCGCCGCGCGTCACGAAACCCTACAGCGACGAGCAGTGGCGGGCGATCGACGAGTTCGGTCAGCGGATCGAGCGGCAGCTCAAGACGGACGACGTGCGGATCACGATCGGCGGCGAACCGACGTTCGTCGCGAGCGATGACCCGGATGCGCCGGAATGGAATACGACCGCCACGGGACCCACCAAGCGCAAGTTCGCGACGGAGCTCATTCAACGATTGCGTTCGCGCTACGCGCCACAGGGTCTACTGCACTACGGTCAGGGCAAGTGGTACCCCGGCGAGCAGTTGCCGCGTTGGTCGTTCGCGCTCTACTGGCGGCGCGACGGACGACCGGTTTGGACCGACGGTACGTTGATCGCCAAGGAAGACAAAGACTACGGCGTCACCGCGGACACGGCGCGTGAGTTCCTGCAAGGTGTCGCGAATCGTCTCGAGGTCGATCGACTCGCGGTCACGCCGGCCTACGAGGATCCCTGGCACTTCATCAGCCAGGAGCGCAAGCTCCCTGAGAATCTCGACCCGGCTACGAATCGCCTCGACGATCCGATGGCTCGGATGCGGCTCGCGCGCGTTTTCGAGCGCGGGCTCGGGAAGCCCGCCGGCTATGTGCTTCCGGTGCAGCGGTGGAACGCAAAGGCGGCGGGTGACCCGCGGCGCTGGGTCAGCGAGCCGTGGACGACGCGTTCCGGCAGGCTGTTCTTGCTGCCGGGCGATTCGCCGCTCGGGTTTCGCTTGCCGCTTTCCTCACTCACGTATATTCCGCCGCTCGCTTTTCCGCACATCGTGCCGGCCGATCCGTTTGCTCCGCGCGGCGAGCTGCCGGAGCCGCACCCCGCTCGCCAACCGTTCCGTCAGGGCGCTCGGTCGACGTCGCGCGTGCGTCCCGAGCAGCAGTCGAACCCGCTCGGCGGTAGCCGGCCTGCACGAACGGCGATTGCCGCGGAACCGAGGGACGGCCGGCTCTGTGTGTTTCTCCCGCCGGTCGCGGAGCTCGAGGACTTCATCGACCTGATCGCCGCCGTCGAGGACGCGAGCGCCGAGCTCGGCGTGCCGCTGCACCTCGAGGGCTACGAGCCGCCGAAAGATCCGCGGCTCAACGTGCTGAAGGTGACGCCGGACCCGGGCGTGATCGAGGTGAACATCCAACCCGCCAACAGCTGGAACGAGATGCGGGCGATCACGGAGGGGCTTTACGACGACGCGCGCCACACGCGGCTCGTCACCGAGAAGTTCATGCTCGACGGCCGCCATACCGGCACGGGCGGCGGCAATCACGTCGTGCTCGGCGGAGCACGCCCCGAGGACAGCCCGTTCCTGCGCCGGCCGGACCTGCTGCGCAGCCTGATCACGTTTTGGCAGCATCATCCCGCGTTGTCGTATCTGTTCTCGGGCATGTTCATCGGCCCGACGAGTCAGGCGCCGCGGATCGACGAAGCTCGCCACGATTTGCTCTACGAGCTCGAGCTCGCGTTTGCGCAAGTCGCGAAGTCTTCGCAACCGCCGCCCTGGCTCGTGGATCGGCTGTTCCGGAACCTCCTCATCGACGTGACGGGCAACACTCATCGCGCCGAAATCTGCATCGACAAGCTCTATTCGCCCGACGGCCCGACCGGCCGCCTCGGTCTCGTGGAGTTCCGCGCGTTCGAGATGCCTCCGCACCCGCGCATGAGCCTCGCGCAGCAATTGTTCTTGCTCGCGCTCGTAGCGCGCTTCTGGCGAGTGCCCTATCAAGGCGACCTCGTGCGCTGGGGAACGCAGCTGCACGACCGGTTCATGCTGCCGTTCCACGTTTGGCAGGACTTCACGGACGTCATCGACGACATGAACCGTGCGGGCTACGGCCTCGACGCCGCGTGGTTCGCGCCGCATTTCGAGTTTCGCTTCCCCGCCTACGGCACCGTCGGGTTTGGTAGCGTCGAGATCGAGTTGCGCCAGGCTCTCGAGCCGTGGCACGTGCTGGGCGAAGAGGGCGCCGTCGGCGGAACGGTGCGTTATGTCGACTCGTCGATCGAGCGTTTGCAGGTCAAGGTGCGAGGCATGAATCCTGCGCGCTACTTGATCGCGTGCAACGGCCGCCGCGTGCCGCTCGTGACGACCGGCCGCGCCGAGGAGCTCGTCGGCGGTGTCCGCTTTCGCGCGTGGCAGCCCGCATCGAGCCTGCACCCGACGATTCCCATCGACGCGCCGCTCGTCTTCGATCTCTACGACCGGTGGTCCGGACGCGCCGTGGCCGGCTGCACGTACCACGTCGCGCACCCCGGCGGCCGCAGTTTCGATCGCTTCCCCGTGAACTCCTACGAGGCGGAAAGCCGGCGGCTCGCCCGATTCTTCCCGTTCGGCCACACGGCGGGGCCATATCCGGAACCGCAGCCCGTCGTTCGGCCGGAGTTTCCGTACACACTGGATCTGCGCTGGTCGCACTGAGTTAGACTTGCGCGGCGGCCCTCTCACTCACGAAAGGCATGTCGGCGTTTAATACTGCAGAAAGCGAGCACGCGTCGCGCGAAGCGCAGCTGCTCGAGTCCTACCGTCCTGCCCCCGCTGCGTTCGACGAGTTGAACAGCGACCGCGGCACGGTGCGGCCGCGCTGGCGCAACGTGCTCGAAGCGTTCGCCGCAATGGGCGAGGGCGCGACGAAGGCCGCGCAAGACAAGGCGCAGCGGTTGCTCCTCGAAAATGGCGTCACGTTCGTTGCGCAGGGCGAGCACGACAGCAGCCGGCCGTGGCGGCTCGACTTGTTTCCGCTGCTCATCGACCCGGAAGAATGGGCGGCGATCGAGCTCGGAGTGACGCAGCGGGCTCGGCTGCTGAACGAGCTCCTCGTGGATCTCTACGGCGAGCAGCGCGTGCTCAAAGAAAAGGTGCTGCCGCCGGGTCTCGTGTTCGGCAACTCCCAGTTCTTGCGGCCGTGCGCGAGCGTTTCCGTGCGCGAAGATCTGCATTTGCACTTCGTCGCGTTCGATCTCGCGCGCTCGGCTGACGGCCGCTGGTGGGTGCTCAGTGACCGCACGCAGGCGCCGTCGGGCGCGGGCTACGCGCTCGAGAATCGCGTCGTGTCTTCGCAGTGCCTGCCGGAGATGTTCGCGGATCGCAACGTACGGCGGCTCGCGAGCTTCTTCCGTTCCTTCAGCCAGCGTTTCCTGAGCCTCGCGAATCGCGATACGCCCCTCGCCGTGTTCCTCTCGCCCGGGCAAGCGACGCAAAACTATTTCGAGCACGCGTACCTCGCGCGCTACCTTGGTTTCAGCGTCGTCGAAGGCTCGGACCTCACGGTCCGTGACGACCGCGTGTATTTGAAGACCGTCGAAGGGTTGAAGCCTGTCGACTTGATCATGCGCCGAATCAGCGCGGAGCTCTGCGATCCGCTCGAGCTGCGCACCGATTCGCTCGTCGGAGTGCCTGGACTGCTTCAAGCCGCACGCGCCGGCAAGGTCACCATCGGCAACGCGCTGGGGAGCGGCCTCGTCGAGAGCGACGCCTTTTTGAGCTTCCTGCCGAGCCTGAGCCGGTTCTACTTCGACGAAGAGCTTGCGATTCCGAGCATCGCGACTTGGTGGTGCGGCCAGCCGCGCGAGCGCGAGTACGTGCTGAGTCACCTCGACGAGCTGATCGTGCGCCGTATCTCGACCGCGCGAAATCTGTTCGCGACCGGTCAGGGCAGCCTCGTCACGCCCGACACGGAGCCCGAGCAGCGCGAAGCCCTGATTCGCGCGATCGAGCGTAGCGGTCACGATTTCATCGGCCAGGAGCCCGCCGCGTTGTCGATGGCGCCGGTGTGGTCCGGTGCGAGCTCGCTCCAGGCCGCGCCGATTTCTCTGCGCGTCTATGTCGCCGCGACCGAGAACGGCTACCAGGTGATGCCCGGCGGTTTGACGCGGATCGCCGTGGGGTCCGATCCGCGTGCGCCTTGGCTCGAAACCGGCGACGTGAGCAAGGACACCTGGGTGTTGTCCGATCAGCCCGTCGAGCAGTTCAGCTTGCTCGCGCAGCGCCAGGCGAATCAGCGCCTGCACCGCGGCGGCCGCGATCTGCCGAGCCGGACGGCCGACAACCTGTACTGGCTCGGCCGCTACACCGAGCGCGCCGAAGGCGCAGTGCGCCTCCTCCGCAGCCTCGTGATCCGGCTCGGCGGCGAAATGGGATCCACACGCAACCTCGTGTCACCCGAGCGCGTGGTTTCGATGCTCATCGTGCAAAAGCACCTGTCGGCGCGCCGGGGCCGGCGTGCGATGCAGGAAGGCCGCGAGGCCGTCGAGCGCGAGCTCTGGACCATTCTGTTCGATCGCGAGTGCAAGGATGGTCTCGCGACCGTTCTCGGCAACGTTCGGCGCAACGCGGAGGCGGTGCGCGAACGTCTGTCGTTCGACACGTTCCGCATCTTGCGAGACCTCACGGAGGTCATCCACTCGTGGGAGCTCAGCGAGGGCCACGAGACCGACGACGCGTTGCGGCTCTTGAACCGGCTCATCCAGTACCTTGCCGCGTTCAACGGCATGGTGATGGAGAACATGACGCGCGGTTACGGCTGGCGGTTCCTCGACATGGGCCGCCGTCTCGAGCGGTTGCGCGCGATGATCCAGTTGATCCAGCAGCTCGCGGTCCGCGGAGAGCCGCAAGACGACGGCGCGCTCGAGTTGCTGCTCGAGCTCGCGGACAGCACGATGACCTATCGCGGCCGTTATCAAGCCGCGCCGCAGCTTCCCGCGGTGCTCGATTTGCTGCTCAGCGACGAAACGAACCCGCGCTCGGCCGTATTCCAGATCCTGACGCTCAGCGAGCACATGAGCGAATTGCCCGGCGCCGGTGATGACGGAATGATGACCGCCGACCAGCGCATCGTGATGCGGCTCAGCAACGAGCTGAGGCTCGCCGACCCCGTGGATCTCGGCGCGACGACGAGCCGTTTCGACGCGCGCGTGGAGCTGGACCGCCTAGTGCGGCGCATCGATCGAGACGTGCACCACTTGTCCGATCACATCGCCGAGCACTACTTCAGCCATTCGTCGCCGAAGAGGACGTCCGGCGCGCGACGCGTAGAGACCCCGCGTTGATCTACGACATCCGCCACAAGACCACCTTCACTTACGAGGAAGTCGTATCGGTGTCGCATCACGTGCTGCACCTCGCGCCGCGCCGGCACGCGCGCCAGCGGGCGCTCGAGACGGCGATGCACATCGATCCTGCTCCGGCGGTGGATTCCGAGGGCAGGGACTATTTCGGCAACTCCGTCTACTACCTCACGGTTCAGGAGCCGCACGAGCGGCTCGTCGTCGACGCGCGCTCGCGAGTCGAGGTCTCGCCTATGCCGGCGTCGCTCGATCTCGCGGCTAGCACGGCGTGGGAGGCGGTCGGCGAGATGCTCGGAGGCGTGAGCGACGAGACGCTGCTCAACGCCTATCAATTCGCGTTCGACTCGCCGTACTCCGTGGCCAACGACGAGGTTCACGACTATGCGCTGCAGTCGTTCGTTCCGGGCAGGCCGATTCTCGAAGCGGCGATGGATCTCACGACGAGGATCTATGAGGAGTTCGAGTATCGCGGCGGCGTTTCGGACGTTTCGACGCCCGTGCGCGACGTCTTCCAGATGCGGAAGGGCGTCTGTCAGGACTTCGCTCACCTCGAGCTCGCCTGTTTGCGCAGCGTGGGACTCGCTGCCCGTTACGTGAGCGGCTATCTGCTGACGCATCCACCCGAGGGCAAGGAAAAGCTCGTGGGCTCCGACGCGTCGCACGCGTGGATCTCCGTCTGGTCGCCGTCGGACGGGTGGGTGGACTTCGATCCGACCAACAACCAGATTCCTAACGTCGAGCACATTACGGTCGGCTGGGGTCGCGATTACGGCGACGTGAGCCCGATCAACGGTTTCATCGTCGGCGGCGGCGCCCACCAGGTGGCGGTTGCCGTCGACGTCAACCCAGTGAAGTCGCCGGCAGCCTAACCGGCGCGCGGCGGCGGGCAGGGACTTCCCGCGTGCGACGATCGCGTTCGCGCAGCCCGGCGCCTGCGTCCCAGGCGTCTTGGCCAAAAGCATCACAGCGCTGGCTGGATTCACTAAGTAGTAGCGCGGTCCCCTAACGCGGCCCACCGCGGTGCGTCGCGATGTCCTGAAGAAACATCTACCGAACATGGAGTTATAAATCACTTCCGTGTTTGGCACGGTTTCTGCTTAAGCCCACTCCGTGACGGAAGGACTTGCCGCACTGCGAGCAAGCCGACTGTCCGGTCGCCGCGAGCCGGAGTGTCGCGGCCAGGTCAGGGGCCAAAGGGGAGACACGTGAACGACAAATCTGCGCTGCTCGATCAGCTACGCATCGAGCGGCCGGCCGCAACAGAAGAGCGGCCCAAGCGTTGGGGTATTTGGGTCGTTGTGATCGTCGCCGTCATTGCGCTAGCCGGCGGTGGGGCTTGGTTCGTCGTCCCGCGCGGAGTTCAGATCGCCGTCGCGACCGCGGAACCGGCGCCCGCCGACTTCGTTGTCGGTCCCGGGTCCATCCTCGATGCGTCGGGATACGTCGTCGCTCGCCGCCAGGCCACCGTGTCGTCGAAGATCACCGGCAAAGTGATCGATGTGCGGATCGAGGAGGGGCAACGCGTCGAGCGCGACGAGATCATTGCACGCATCGACGATACGAACGCCCGAGCCACCGTCGTACAAGCGCGCGCGCAGAAGGCGCAATCCGAAGCGAACCTGACTGCAGCGCGTGTTGCGTTCGAGAACGCCACGCCGACCTTCCACCGCAACGAGCAGCAGTTCATGCGCGCGGTCATCAGCGCACAGACGTTCGACACGGCGAAAGCCAACTACGACGCGGCACGGACGAGCTTGGACGTCGCTACGCGGGTAGTGGCCGTAGCAGACGCGAGCCTCGCCCTAGCCGAGCGCAATTTCGACGACACGGTCGTGCGCGCCCCGTTCGCCGGCATCGTCACCGTCAAGAACGCGCAGGAAGGCGAGATGGTGTCGCCGATCTCGGCGGGCGGCGGATTCACACGCACGGGAATCGGCACGATCGTCGACATGCAGTCGCTCGAGATCGAGGTCGACGTCAGCGAGAACTTCATCAATCGCGTGCGTCCCGAGCAACCCGCGACCGCGAAGCTGAACGCGTACCCCGACTGGAACATCCCGGCGCACGTAATCGCGATCATCCCGACAGCCGATCGAGCGAAGGCGACGGTCAAGGTAAGGGTGGGATTCGAAGTCGACGATGCGCGCATCCTTCCGGAGATGGGCGTGCGAGTGTCGTTCCTCGATCGCCCGGACGATTCGACCGCGCCTTCCACTTCCACGCAACCCAACGCCACGCAGCGCGCCTTGATCGTGCCGCCGTCCGCGGTGCAGACGAACGGCGACACCGGCGTGGTGTTCGTGGTCAACGACGGCAGCGTGGAGCGGCGCAGCGTGCGCCTCGGGAGCCGTACCGCGGCCGGGCAGATCGTCTTGTCCGGCCTGACGTCGGGTACTCGCGTCGCGGTCGGCGATCTGTCGCTGCTCGCGGACGGCGCGAAGGTTCGAATCGGGAATTGATGCCGCGCGAGCGCGGCCGAAAACTTGAGGAGCTAGCAATGAGCGCGTTGGTTTCGATCCGGAAGGTTGTGAAGGGATATGTGCGCGGCAAGCAGCGAGTAGAAGTGCTCCATGCGCTCGACCTCGACGTCGCCGCGGGTGAGTTCCTGGCCCTCATGGGTCCATCGGGCTCCGGCAAGACGACGCTCCTCAATCTGATCGGGGGGCTCGATCGGCCCGACCGTGGCGAAATCGAGGTCGCCGGCCAGCGCATCGACCGGTTGTCGTCGGGCCAGCTCGCGAAGTGGCGCGCGCGGCACGTCGGCTTCATCTTCCAGTTCTACAACCTGCTGCCGGTGCTCACGGCCGAGCGCAACGTCGAGGTGCCGCTGTTGCTCACCAAGCTCTCGAGCCGCGAGCGCAAGCGCAACGTGCAGGCGGCGCTCGACTTGGTCGGGCTCGCGGATCGCGCGAAGCACAAGCCGGCGGAACTTTCGGGCGGTCAGCAGCAGCGCGTCGCGATCGCCCGCGCGCTCGTGGCGGACCCCACGCTGCTCGTGTGCGACGAGCCCACGGGGGACCTCGACCGCGAGACGTCCGAATCGATCCTCGAGCTGCTCCAGCTGCTGAACCGCAAGCAGGGGAAGACCATCGTGATGGTCACGCACGATCCACGCGCGGCCGATCACGCGTCGCGCCGGCTCTACGTCGACAAGGGCACGCTCGTGGAGGGTTCGTCGCTCGGAGCCGCGGCATGAAGTATCTACCGCTGGTGTGGGCGGGCTTGTGGCGCAAGCCCGTGCGCACAGTCCTCACGCTGTTGTCCGTAGTCGTCGCGTTCCTCTTGTTCGGCATCATGCACGGCGTCGCCGCCGGGATCGACGGCATCGTCAATCAGATGAGCGACACGCGTCTCCGGATCCAAAGCCGCGTGAGCATCAGCGAGCCGCTGCCGCTCGCGCACCTGGCACGGATCGAGAGCGTGCCCGGCGTGCAGGGCGTCGGCTTCTACAACTTCTTCGCGGGGTACTACCAGGAGCCGAAGAATCAGATCAGCGCCGGGGCCGTCGACATCGAACGCATGAAGATCCTGTTTCCGGAGATCGACATTCCCCAAGCGGGCTACGACGCGATGCGCACGACGCGCAACGCAGCGCTGATCGGCAAGGATCTCGCCGAGGCGCGCGGCTGGAAGGTGGGCGACCAGATCCCGCTGCGCTCGAACATCTGGATGCGCAAGGACGGCGCGCCGGAGTGGCTGTTCGAGATCGTCGGGGTCTATCAGTTCGCGGACGGCAAGATTCCGACCAACGAGCTCTGGATGAACTACGGCTACTTCGACGAAGCCCGCACGTTCGGCAACGGCACGGTCACGCTCTATTTCGCGCGGATCGGCGATCCGGGCGGCGCCGCGCAGATTTCGGAGAGCATCGACGGCCTGTTCGCGAACTCGACGTACGAGACGCAGACGCAGAACGAGCGCGATTGGCTCCGCGGACGCATCAACCAAATCGGCGACATGGCGTTCTTCATCAACGGCATCATCGCGGCGGCGCTGTTCACGCTGCTCATCTTGACGGGCAACACGATGATGCAGTCCGTGCGCGAGCGCATCCCGGAGCTCGCCGTGCTCAAGACCTACGGCTTCGGCAACGGCGCCGTGATGGGCCTCGTGTTCGGCGAATCGCTGCTGCTGTGCGTGCTCTCGGCCGGCGTCGGGCTAGCGATCGCGGCCGAGGTGTCGCCGCGGATCTATCGCCTGATCGGTGCCGGCGGCCTCTCGTTGCCGTGGAGCGTGAGCGCCCTCGGCGCCGGGATCGCGGTGATCGTCGCGGTCGTCAGCGCGCTGCCGCCCGCCCGGCGCGTCCAGACGCTGAACATCGTCGACGCGCTCGCGGGCCGCTGATTCGAACTTGAGCACACGGGAGCTGAGGCAATGAGCGTATTTCGGCAAATCGCGGCGGTCACCGGGATGAACCTGCGGAGCGTGCCGCGCCGCCTCGGCACGTCGAGCGTGGTCGTGATCGGCATCGCGGGCGTCGTCGGTGTGGTCGTCTCGGTGCTCGGTATGACGCGGAGCCTGTCGCACACGCTCGTCGACACGGGGCGACCGGATCGCGCGGTCGTGCTGCGCAGCGGCGCGGACAACGAGACTTCGAGCACGCTGCTCGTGGACGCCGTCTCGACCATCAAGAACGCGCCCGGCATCGCGCGCACGCCGCAAGGCGACGCCGCCGCGACGGCCGAGATGCTCGTTTCCGTGAACATGACGCGCAAGAAAGACGGCGCGCGTGCCGGCCTCACAGTGCGCGGCATCGAGCCGACGGCTGCCGCCGTGCGGCCCGAGATTCGGCTCATCGAAGGCCGCACGTTCCAACCGGGCCTGCGCGAAATGATCGTGGGCAAGGGCGCCCATGGCGAGTTCAGCGGCGTCGACATCGGTGATCGAGTGTCGCTTCGCGACAGCGAATGGACCGTCGTCGGCGTGTTCGAGAGCGGCGGCGACGCGAGCGAGTCGCGGCTGCTGACGGACGCCGCGACTTTGCTGTCCGCGTATCAACGCACGGCATCGAACAGCGTGACCGTGCTGCTCGCAGTCGGCGGGCTCGTTCGACGAATTCAAGACCTCGCTCACGACGAATCCCACGCTGTCCGTGTCGGTAGAACGAGAGACGCGACTACTACGCGCGGCAGTCGACTTCGGCTACGACGTTCTTCTCGATGGTCTCGTACGTCGTTGGGGGAATCATGGGACTCGGCGCTCTGTTCGCCGCGCTCAACACCATGTACACGGCCGTGAGCGCGCGGACAGTCGAGATCGCGACGCTGCGCGCAATCGGTTTCGGCGCGGGCGGCGTTGTCGCGTCGGTCCTCGCAGAGGCGCTCGTGCTGGCGCTGCTCGGCGCGCTGCTCGGCGCCGCGATCTCGTGGGCCATGTTCAGCGGCAACACGATTGCGATGGGCAACGGCGTCAGCTCGCTGGTCTTCGAGATGCGAGTGACGCCGACGTTGCTCGCGATCGGAATGGGCTGGGCGTGCGCCGTCGGTTTTGTCGGCGGGCTGTTCCCGGCCCTACGCGCGGCGCGGCTGCCGGTCGCGACGGCGCTGCGAGCGATCTAGCCCGGACGCGATTCGGAGGAACGCGCGGACCGCTCGCGCAGCGCCCGCCCCGTTCCTGTCGAGCACTCTCCGGCCAGGCCCAAGCCGGATTGCGCGACGCGACCCACTTGACGGCTCAATGAGAATGACTATCATCTAATAAAGATGAGAATCATTATCATTTGTCGCTCCGGTGCGCCGGCAGGGACGTTGCGGTGAGCCGAGCCGTCTTCGCGCGCATGAGCGACGGGGGTCAGCTGCTGATCTGGGGCATTCGCCACTGGATGATTGCCACCATGCGGGGACGGCCGGTGCCCATTAGCGTCGCTCGCGCGTTCGATGGCGCAGGGGGCGCGAATGCGTATGGCGCCCTGACCGCGTTCGTCCTGCTTGCGGCGCGCGACGCGGATCGGCCGCTCGCGATCAACCCGCCGTGCTGTCAAGAGCTGTCCGCCGATGAAGAGAACATCGCGCGCGGATTGACCGCGCTGACCGGGGACGCGGCGTCGTCGGCGCTCGCCTCACTGCGAGCGCTAATCGGCGGTGAGCCGAGCACCGCTCTGCTGCGCTACGCGAAGCTCGTCGCCGAGCGCTTTGCCGCGGTCGGTGTCGGAATCGGCGATACCCCGTTCGCGGCCTGAGTTTCGCCGAAACTACGCGCTCTTGCGTGCTCGAGGCGCAACGCTGAGCACGGCCTGCTTCTTCCCGGCCCGCCAGGTCCCCGGAATAAGATGAGCGGCGCAGTCCGGGGGGGACCAATGATGAAAAGAAGAGACGTTCTCGGCGCCTTCGCCGCAGCGGGAGTCTTGGCCGCGATGCCGAGCGCCGGTCAACAGGGTAGTCCAGCGCCCGCGGCCGGAGCTCCGGCCAAGATCGCGCGCAAGGGCCGCATCAAACAGGGGCTCTGGCGCACGACGTTCGGCGCCGACTCCAAGCTTTCGTTCGACGACATGTGCCGCGAAGCGGTGCGCGCTCGGCGCGTACGGGTTCGATCTCATCGACCCCGCCGACTGGCCCACGCTGCGCAAGCACGGCCTCGAGCCGCTCATCGCGGGGGCGGGCCCAGTGACGTTCGAGAACGGGTTGAGCCACGCCGAGGTTCACGACGAGCTCGAGAAGGCGATCCGTCCCTTCATCGATATGTGCGCGCGCGAGCGTATCCGCACGTTCATCTCGATCGGCGGCCAGCGACGCGGGATGCCGTACGCGCAAGGCGCTGACAACGCGGTCGCGTTCCTGAACAGAATCAAGGGCCAGCTCGAAGAGCGCAACGTGACGATCGCGATCGAGAACATGAACAATCGGCGTCTCGATCCGCGTTTCGGACGCGAGGATCAGATCTTCGGTCACTGGGACTGGGGCGTCGACGTGTGCGAGCGCGTGAACTCCAAGAACGTGAAGCTCGTGTGCGACCTCTACCATCTCCAGATCATGGACGGCGACATCGCGCAGCACGTTCGCGATTCGATTCAATGGATCGCGCATTTCCATACCGCGGGTGTGCCGACACGCACCGAGATCGACTATACGCAGGAGATGAACTACCGCTATATCGCCGAGGTCATCGCCGAGCTTCCATTCGACGGCTACGTGAGCCACGAATGGCGGCCGGCGCCCGGCCGCGATCCGATGCGAAGCATTGAAGAAGCGTTCAACATCATGGACGTCTGAACGCGCAAGCCCGCCGCTGTACACCGCAATCATGAATACGAACTTTCGAAGGATTCGCATGAACACACCCAGCCGCCGATCTTGGTCGCTGCGCGCCGCGCTCGTCGGGCTCGTCGCGTTCGCCGCTGCAACGTTGCTTTCGTCGCTCGCGAATGCAGCGCCGCCCGCACTGCCCGAGGGCTACATCAGCGGCGTCGTGAAGAGCTCGCGCGGCCCTGAAGCGGGTGTCTGGGTGATCGCGGAAACCAAAGAGCTGCAGACGCCGTTCGTGAAGATCGTCGTCACCGGTGACGACGGCCGCTACGTGCTGCCGCAGTTGCCGACCGCTACCTACAACGTCTGGGTGCGCGGCTATGGGCTCGTCGATTCGGATCGAGTCGAGGGCCGGCCCGGCGACACGGCGCTCGATCTAACGGCGAAGCTCGCAGCGACGCCCGCCGAAGCGGCGAAGGTGTATCCCGGCAACTACTGGTTGTCGCTGCTACAACCGCCAGCGCCGAGCGAATTCCCCGGCACGGGCGCCAGTGGGAACGGCATCCCGCCAGACCTCAAGGTCCAAGGGCAGTGGATCAACAACATCAAGAGCCAGTGCAACTTTTGCCATCAGCTCGGCGGAGCGTTGACGCGCTCGCTCGGTCACATGGACCACCTCGGCTTCAAGACGCCCGAGGACGCGTGGATCTACCGCACGCAGCTAGGCGTGCGCGGCAGCGCGATGGCCGGTGCGTTCGCGGTATTCGGCGTACAAGCCGGTGCGAAGGTGTTCGCAGACTGGACGACGCGCATCGCGAATGGCGAGGTGCCGCCGCAACCGCCGCGCCCCGCCGGCGTGGAGCGCAACGTAGTCGTCACGCTGTGGGATTGGGGCAATCAGCAATCGTTCATGCACGACGAGATCTCGACGGACAAGAACGATCCGACCGTGAACGGTTACGGTCCGGTGTACGCCGTCTCCGCCGGCCACGGTCGGATCACGGTCGTCGATCCCGTCGCGAACAGCACGCACGAAATCACGATCCCGACGCGCGAGGACCCGCGTAAGGTGACTTCGCGGTTTCCGCCTCCGGCAATGCCATCCAACTTCTGGGGCATGGAGCACGTCTGGGGACTCGAGAATCCTGCCGATCCCCACAACCCGATGATGGATCGCAAGGGCCGGCTGTGGACGACCTCCAAGATCCGCAACGATGAGCCGGCATGGTGCCGGGAAGGGTCGAGCAACAAGTACGCGAAGTACTACCCGCTGAACTTCAGCAATCGGCAGGCGTCCGTCTACGATCCTGCGACGGGCGAGTTCAAGCTGGTCGACACCTGCTTCGCCACGCATCACTTGCAGTTCGACAATGACGCGGACCAGACGCTCTATTTCAACGAGCTGCTCGGCCCGATCGTCGGCTGGCTCAACACGCGCGAATACGATCGCACCGGCGACGAGCAGGCCTCGCAAGGGTGGTGCCCGCAGGTCGTCGACACGAACGGCGACGGCAAGATCACGAAGCCGTGGAACAAGCCGGGCGAGACGGACGCGCGGCGCGATACCGAAGTGCGCTACAACCTCTACTCGATCATTCCGAGCCCTGTCGACGGCTCGGTGTGGGGCGCGTCGGAAGAGTTCCCCGGATACATCGTGCACGTCGATCGCGGTAACAACCCGCCCGACACCTGCATCACCGAGGTCTACAAAGTCCCCGAGCCCGGCATCGATCCGCGCGGCATCGACATCGACAGCAACGGCATCGTGTGGACCGCGCTCGCGGCGAGCAGCCACCTCGCGAGCTTCGACGTCAGCAAGTGCAAGGTACGGAACGGTCCGACGACGCTCGCCGGGCACGCATTGCGCGGCAGGCTGGAAGCTGTACGTCTCCGACGGCCCGCGCTTCAAGGGCACGGACATCCCGTCCGACTTCCACTACTACAACTGGGTGGATCAGCACGACGTCGCGGGCTTCGGGCTCAACACGCCGATGGCGACGGGCTCGAACTCCGACGCGATCCTCGTGCTCGATCCCGGCACGGGCAAGTGGCTGAAGCTCCGCGTGCCGTATCCGCTCGGCTTCTATCACCGCGGCATGGACGGCCGCATCGACGATCCCAGCCGCGGGTTGGAAAGGCCGCGGGCTCTGGGCCAACTACGGCACGCACCTGATCTGGCACGTCGAGGGCGGCAAGGGCACGCTCGGCAAGGCCGTGCACTTCCAGATCCGGCCGGACACGATCGCGCACTGAAGAGCGTTCGCGGCGAAGCGCGCCGACGAGCGCGCCTCTGAAAAATCGTTAGCATCTGCACGGATAGTGTGACGCGCGTCCCACTACCCGTGCGCTGCGTTCAAGAAGCCCCCGCCGCATCCGACACCGGTCTTACGGACTGCCGGGGGCGATGCGGTGGATATCCTTTCGACCATTCGAATCGATGAAGCGAGTTCAGCAGGCGGCGTTGCGCGCGCCGGCCGAGCGCCAGCCCGTCGTGGTCGACGCCGAGCGCGCCGTCGCCTCGGAGCGGCTCCGGGCATGAAGCAGATCCTGTTCGTAGACGACGAGGTCAACGTGCTCCAGGGCCTCGGCCGGATGCTGCGCGTGATGCGGCACGAGTGGGAGATGACCTTTCTCGACGACCCGCGCCAAGCGTTGGATCTCATCGAGTCGAAGTCGTTCGACGCACTCGTCATAGACATCCGGATGCCGCGTATGGACGGCGCGGACATTCTGTCTCGGGCGCGCGAGGCGAAACCCGGGATGGCGCGTATCGTGCTTTCGGGGCACGCGGAGCGTGAAGCCGCGATGCGCTCGGTTGGGCTCGCCCATCAGTTCCTCGCGAAGCCGTGCGACGCAGACACGTTGCGTACGACCGTCGCGCGCGCGTGCGAGCTTCGTCAGCTCCTGATCGATGCCGGGCTCGCGGACACGGTGTGCCAGCTCGGCAAGCTGCCGAGCCTGCCCCGCCTTTATCAGGCGATCACCGAGGAGATGAACCGCGAGGACGCTTCACTCAAGCGCGTTGCCGCGATCATCGCGCGCGACGTCGCGATGACAGCGAAGGTGCTGCAACTCGTGAACTCCGCGTTCTTCGGGTTGGGACGCCGCGTCGCGAGCATCGAGCAGGCGGTGAGCTACCTCGGCATCGACGTGATTCGATCATTGGTCGTCTCGCAGGCGGCATTCGCCTCGTTCGAGTCGAGCGATCTCGCGTTCTATCAAACGCTCTGGCAACACAGCACGATGACGGGAATGCTCGCGAAGGCCATCGTCGAACGCGAGTCCGACGATTCGATCCTCCTGGGAGAGGCGCTGCAAGCCGGAATGCTTCACGACATCGGTGCGCTCGTGCTCGCGGCGCGCATGCCCGAGAAGTACCGCGAGGTGCGCAAGGTCGCGGAGTCCGGTTCCGGCCAGCTCGTACTGCGCGAGGACGAGGTGTTCGGTTGCGACCACGGCCGCGTCGGGGCGTACCTGATGGGCCTGTGGGGGCTGTCGGACAGGATCGTCGAAGCGATCGCCTATCACGACTATCCGAGCAAATGCTCGTATCGGCAATTCTCGCCGCTCACGGCTGTGCATGCCGCGAGCGCTCTGACCCTCGAAGCCGTCGGCCAAAGCGATCTCGAGGCTCGGCTCGACGTCGACTACCTCGCGTCGATCGGTTGCGACGACAAGGTCGATCAATGGCGCGAGGACGCTGAGAGAATCGTGAACAACGCAGAGGCGGACTGATGACGACGCCGGATCCCGCGCGCCTCCCGAGCTCGCCGGTCGCGGCTGCCGCGGCGCAGCCGTTCACGCTGCTGCTCGTGGACGACGAGGCTCACGTCGTGACGTCGCTCGCGCGGATGTTGCGCCGCGACGGGTATCAGATACTCACGGCCAACAGCGCCGATGAAGGTTTGGCGCTGCTCGCGGCCAACGCCGTCGACGTCGTGCTCTCCGACCAGCGGATGCCGGGCAAGAAGGGCACGGAGTTTCTCGCGATGGTGCGAGACCGGCACCCGAACACGGTGCGGCTGATCTTGAGCGGCGCAGCCGAGATCCAAGACATCACTCGAGGCGATGGTGACCGGCGCCATCTACAAGTTCCTCACGAAGCCGATCGATCCGGCGCTGCTGCGGGCGAACGTCGCCGAAGCGTTCTCGCGTGCCGCGTCGCTGCGTGCGACCGATACGGCCGACGTTGTGGCTCGCGATCCCGCCACGGGCCTTCCGACGCGCAGCTACCTCAAGAGGAGTCTTTCCGAGCGTCGTCGCGGATGCGCGTAGCGACGGCGGCTCCGTGTGCGTGCTCGTGATTCGCGTCGATCAATTCCCGAGCATCGTTGGAAGCTTCGGCCACCACTTCGGCGAGGAGTTTGCGAAGGCAGTGGCCGAGGTGCTGAGCCGCGGGCTCGCACAGCACTATTTCCTGTGTCCCGACCGCCCGGGCGATTTCATCGTGCTGACGGCAGACGACGATCCGCTCGATCGAATCAACCATATCGAGCGGACCGTCGCCGAGCTCTTCTCCCGCCCCGTCGCGGCGCTCGGTCACCAAATCACCGTCACGACGAGCCTTGGTGCAACCGTGTCCGGCGAGGAACCTGCCGCAATTCGACGAGCTCGTCGATCAGGCGCACACGGCTGCGATGACGGCGGCCGCGAGCGGCGGCGCGACGCTGCAGCTCTACCGGCAGCAGCTCGCAAGCGCGCTGCGCGGCAAGCTTCAGCTCGAATCGGATCTGCGCCAGGCCGTCGCCAAGAGCGCGTTTCAGCTGGTCTATCAGCCGCAGGTGGAGATCGCGTCCGGCCAGATCGTGGGTCTCGAGGCGCTGCTGCGCTGGCCGCACGCGGAACGCGGCTTCGTGAGCCCGAAGGAATTCGTGCCCGTCGCAGAAGAGCTCGGCTCTGATACAAGAGCTCGGCGCCTGGGTACTCGATACCGTGGTTGCTCAGATGGTGGTTTGGCGCGAGCGCGGCATCGCGCCGCACGACATCGCGATCAACGTGTCGCCCTACCAGTTGCGCGACCGCTCGTCGTTCGCGGATCGCGTGGCCGCCGTGCTCGATCGCCACAAGCTGCCGCCGCAGAGCCTCGTGCTCGAGATCACCGAGTCCGCGGCGATCGTGCAGAACGAGGCGCTATCGGCGAGTCTCGCGGCGCTGCGTGAGCTCGGCGTGACTCTTGCGATCGACGACTTCGGCACGGGCTACGCGAATCTTGGTAACTTGACGCGCTTCGCGTTCAAGAAGCTCAAGATCGATCGGTCCTTGCTGCCGCAGAGTCATGACGAGCGCAGCCGGAAGCTGTTCGCGAACGTCGTCGCGATGGCGCGCGAGCTCGGGCTCACCGTCATCGCAGAAGGCGTCGAGACGCCGACCGAGCTCGCGACGGTCGCGGAGGCGCGCTGCGCCGTCGTTCAGGGGTACTTCTACAGCCCGCCCGTGAGCCCGGAGCGGCTCTACGCGCTCCTGACCGCGCGCTTTCCGGAGCCGGAGCGTCAGTAATTGTGGTGCAGGGGGCCGAGCGCTTCCCGCACGTTATCGGCGAACGCGAGCCAGCGCTCCTTGAGCGTCTTCCGGATCTTGATTCCCACGCCGCCGAATAGGCAGAGCCCGGTGATGACCACGGTGGGGACGTTCGGGTCGGGATTCGACGGCCCGCGATTGTCCACGCCGCCGAAAATGCAGACCAAGTGGCTGACGGTGTTGATGTTCTCGTTCACGTAGAACTGCGCGCCGCCGAACAGCGTGAGCATCCGCACCTCCGTGACGCTCGAGCTGAAGCGCGCATTGCTGAAATCGATTTCGGCACCGCCGAAAAGATTCAGCATCCAGATTTCCTCGGGCACGGTCCAACCGCCGCCGCGATTGCCGCCGCCAAATATATGAATCATGAAGCTCTTACGGCGTGCATGCGGCACGGGCTCCGTCTGAACACCGAACTCCGCTCGCTTCTTCTGCGCGTACTGCTTGTCCACTTGCAGCTCGAGGTCCGACGTGAGTGTGACGAGCGCGTCCGCCGACTTCGCATCGAGCGCCTGATCGAGGCGGCGCTCGAACGCTTCGAGCGACAGCTTGCCGTGGCCGTAGTTGACGATCAGGCGGTCGATCGTCTCTTCACGCACCGAGGCGAGGGGGCGGTCTTGCGGAGGCGCTGGCATGGTGTCGTCCTCTAACAGGCAGTCGAGCGGCGGCTGGCAAATCGGCTCGTACGCCACGAAGACTACCGATGGCTATTCGCGACTTCAATGGAACGACCGGGCTGCCGACGGGCCGGATCAGGACCAGGCGACGAGCAGCCAGCGCACGACGCTGTGGACGAGCGCGGCCTTGATCAGGTAGAGCAGGACCGCGGATGCGCAGACCACAGGGATCGAAGCCTCGAAAAGCATGAGGAGGCGGGCGGTTACGCGCTGCAACCCGAAACCGATCCACCCGAATCCAATGGGCGCCGCGAACATCCCGACGGCTAGGAACGCCGCAAATTGCCAAGAGACGAAGCGCGCACCCTCTTCGATCGCGAATACCACGATGACGACCACTATCCACAGACCGAGGGCTGCGCGCTCGTGCTGTTCCTGGTCGCGGTCGTAGAAAGCTGAGAGCGTCTTGTGCGTCTCGTTCGCCACACGATGACCGTGCCGCTCGATCCCCAAGAAAGACTCGAGCGCGCGAATTCCGAGGCGTCTGAGACGGCTTAGGGAATCATCCATGACGGACAAGTTTGCCACTTTCCATAGCTTCCAGGCTATGCATTGAGACGGCGAAGGTCCCTAACCAGCCGCCTACTCCTCAAAGCGACCCGTGGCGTCACGATCGCGCTCGTATCGTCTCGTAAGCGGAAACGGCGGCAACCAGGACTCGCGACGGACGATCCAACTTTCGTAGGTTGGCATCAGTTGGTCAGGCGCATCCAGGGATCCCAAGTTCACTTCGATTTCGTCTGCGGTGCGCGCGAAAACGGACGAACCGCAGCGGGGACAGAAAAACCGCCCGGCGTAGTCGCGTGTTTCACCGTCGATCGTCACCGCATCCCGAGGGAACACCGCGGAAGCGTGGAAAAGGGCCCCATGATGCTTGCGGCAGTCGAGACAGTGACAAAGCCCGACCCGGTAGGGGAGTCCCGACGCCACGATTCGGACGTTGCCGCAAACGCAACCGCCCGTGAATCGGTCCATGCTGCGTCTCCTCTGAAATCAAGCGGTCGGAAGAAAGTCGACTCGGGCGGCATTGCCACTGGACAGAGTGAAAGAATCTGCCGCCACTAGGGTGCTACTGAGAGCGTAAGTCAGGTGGCGGAGGGGGTGAGATTCGAACTCACGGAAGTCGTTAGACTTCTCTGGTTTTCAAGACCAGCGCCTTAAACCGCTCAGCCACCCCTCCACAGTACCGTACAGTCAGATCACGAGCCGGTCGCTGGCCAGCCGCTGCTCCGGCCGGCCCGCGCATTCTCGCGACGCCGTGCAGGTGATGCAACCGATGCGGCGGCCGTCGCGGTCGTCCCGGTGCTCCCGCGAGGCGGCCCTCGTTCCGTGAGTAGCACCGCGGCTTGCGTCCAGCCGCGAGACTTAGGACCATGCGCGCGAACAGGAGGTCTCGATGCGGTTCGGTGCACGATACATTATCTATGCGCTCCTCGCGGTCGCGAGCGGCGCCGTGCCGGCTTTCGCTCAGCAGGCGGCTCCGACGGCTCAACTCGTCGTGCCGGACGCCGCGTCCGTTGCGGCGGCGCCGGTCGTTGCCGACCCGGCCGAGCTCGCATTCGAGCAGGGCCGTTGGGAGGACGCGATCCGCGAGTACCGCGAGATCCTCGTGGCCTATCCGGCGGACCGTTTGAGCCTGCTGCGAATCGCGCAAGCGCAGCGCGAGCTGCGCCGCCACGACGAAGCGCTCGCGACGCTCGAGCAGGCCCGCACGGCGAACGCGCCCGAGGCGATGGTCGATCTCGAGCGAGCGCGCAACCTCGCGCTCACGGGCCGGGATGACGATGCGCTCGCGGCCCTGGACGCCGCCGACCACAGCGGATTGCGCGCGCTCACGCTAGTCGAGCAGGCGCACGAGTTCGACAAGTATCGCGATGTGAGCCGGTTCCAGCGCGTCTACCGCAACGTGCGCGCGCGCGTGTTCCCGTGCGAGGGTGTGCCGGAGGCGAGCGCGTTCGATTTCTGGATCGGACGCTGGGAGGTTCGCCTGCCCGACGGCACGCTCGTCGGAACGAACACGATCGCGAAGCGCGACGGCGGCTGCTCGATTCAAGAACGTTGGGAAGGTGCGGGCGGGTCATCGGGCACGAGCCTGAGCTTCTTCCTACCGAGCCGCGGCGAGTGGCGACAGGTATGGACCGGCTCGGGCGGCACCCTATTCGACATCACGGGTAAGGTCGTAGACGGCTCGATGCGGATGGAAGGGCAGATCGAATACGTCGAGACGAACCGTGTCGTCGCGTTCCGCGGTGCCTGGACGCAGAGTGCGGACGGCCGCGTGCGCCAGCGCCTCGAGGAGTTCGACCTCGCGGCGCAGACCTGGGTCGTGTGGTTCGACGGCTTCTACCGACGAATCGACTGATCGCCTCTAAGGTAGAATCGTGCCGATGAACGCGCGACCGAACATCTTCGGCGTTTCGGGCGGCCCGCTTGCGCAGGCACTGTCCGTCGTCGTGTTCGCGGTGCTGCTCGTCGGCGCCGTGGTGATGGGAGCCGTGTTGCTCGCCGCAATCGTCGGCGTGGGAGTGCTCGCGTGGATCGGATTCTCCGTCCGGCTCTGGTGGCTCCGGCGCAAGCTGGGTAGCGGCGCAGCCGCGGAGCACGTTGCAGAGGCCCCGCCGCCATCCGGCCGATTGATCGAGGCGGAATACACCGTGGTCGACGAGCGTGATCCGCGTCGCGAGCCGCGCGACGGCGCACCGCGTTGACCGCCGAGCACACCTTGGCCCGGACGACTCACGCCGAATGGTAGCGGTTCGCCCGAAACGCAAATCCCGAATCCGGCTCATTCCGGTAATCGGCTACATCATCCTCGTGCTCGGCCTTGCGTGGTTGTTCGAGGAGCAGCCCACGACGACGATCGTCTTCGTGCGGCACGCCGAGACCGAGGGTCCGGTGGCCGACGCGGATCCCGGGTTGAGCGCGCGCGGCCGCGAGCGTGCGGAGAGGCTTGCGGACTTCGTTGCCAACATCGACGTCGTTGCGAGCGTCGACGCGATCTACGCCACGACGTCGCATCGCACGCAAGAGACCGCGACTCCGCTCGCGACGCGCTTGAATCTCAAGCTCAACATCGACGATCCGTATTTGGTCGAGCGCTTCATTCGCCGCGTGATGCGCGATCGCAGGGGCAAGATCACGCTGGTCGTCACCGACGGAGACGCGATCGCGCCGTTGATCGACGAGCTACATGGCAGCAAGCGCCTGCCGGCGTTCGGTCCCGCCGACTTCGGCGAGCTGTATGTCGTCACGATCCCGTACTACGGCAAGGTCAAGACGCTGCGCTTCCAGTACGGCGATCCGCAGTCCGAGGGAAGCGCTGCAGAAGGCGTCGCGCCGGCGTCCGGTGTGCCGTCGCCCTCGCCGTAGCGGTTCCGTTAGCCCATTACCCCGACGCGAACGGATTCTCCGCGAGCTCGCCCTCGTCCGTGAGGCGCGGGTAGCGCCGTTTGAGCTCGCGGCAACGGCGCGCGATGTCGGGATACGACCACTCGAACAGCGCGGCCTCGAACTCCGCGGGCGCGAGCCGCGATTCGGCGTAGAGCCCGGCCGCGAGGCGCTGGCGCTGCGCCTCGAACAGGATCACGGCACCGGCGACGGAGACGTTCACCGACTCGCCGAGCCCTTGCATCGGGATGGCGACGTGCACGTCCGCCTGCTCGAGCGCCGCGGGGCTCGGGCCTACGAGCTCCGCGCCGAGGATGATCGCCACCTTCTGCGTGTAGTCGATGTCACGGAAGTCGCGCGCGTCCGGGCTCGAATGGGCCGCCACGAGCCGCCAGCCCTCGGCGCGCAGCGCCGCGAGTGCAGCCTCGCTCGTGGGGTGCAGGGTGAGCTCGACCCAGTTCTTCACGCCGCCCGCGATCATGTGATGGCGGCGCATCGCTCCGGTGGTCGAGATGCCGTGGATCCTCTGGATACCGACGGCGTCGGCGCTGCGCAGCAGTGCCGCGACGTTGTGGGACTTGTTGACGCTGTCCGCCAGCACCGTGAGGTCGGGCTGGCGGCGGCGCAGCGCGCGGCGAAGCTTGTGAAATCGCTCGGGAGTCATCGGCGGCTCATCTTACGCCGGGCTCAGTTGTAGAACGCGCCAGCGACACGCCGCACCGTCGGCTTGGGCAGCGAGCTCATTGGCGCTACGCTGACTGCCGGATAGGAGGACGCGTGTTCCAGACGGAGATCCAGGTCGAGACAGGTGGGCGGGGCAGCTACGAGATCACCGACCGCGTAGCCGCGGCCGTGCGCGCCGCGGGTGTCGCGACAGGGCTCTGCCACGTGTTCACGACGCACACGAGCGCGTCGCTGATGATCTGCGAGAACGCCGACCCCGACGTGCGTCGCGACCTCGAGACCTTCATGCGCGATCTCGCGCCCGATGGCGACGAGCGCTTCGTGCACACGGCGGAGGGGCCCGACGACATGTCGGCGCACGTGCGCAGCGTGCTCACACAAACCGATCTCACGATCCCGATCAGCGGCGGCAAGCTCGCGCTCGGGACGTGGCAGGGCGTTTATTTCTGGGAGCATCGCCTGCACGCGCAGCGGCGGCGCGTGCTCGTTACCGTGCAAGGGTGATACACCGCGCCCCAGTCTAGCGCGCGCTGCGAGCGCGACCCGCAGGAACGCCCCGTGCCGCGCGCGATCGGCGACGCGCGCGTGGCTAGTCGTGCGCCATCCGGAGCGAGCTCCGCGAGATCTTCGCGACGCTCGTGGCGCCCATCTGCTGCATTACGATCCGCAGCTCGCGCGTGAGGATGTCGATTACGCGCTCGACGCCGTTCTGTCCGAATGCGCCGAGTCCCCAGATGTACGGCCGGCCGACGCCGACCGCCGTCGCGCCGAGCGCGAGCGCCTTGAAGATGTCCGTGCCGCGGCGGAACCCGCTGTCGCAGAACACCGGGATCCGGCCGCGCACCGCGGCGATCACCTCGGGCAGCGACTCGATCGTGCCGACCAGCGACTCGTCCGACCGGCCGCCATGGTTCGACACGAGGATACCGTCGGCGCCGTGCTCGACGCAGCGCGCCGCGTCCTCCCCCGTGACGATGCCCTTCACGAGCACCTTCATCGACGTCGCGCCCTTGAGCTTCTCGACGTAGTCCCAGGTAAGGCCCGCGATACCCATGCGCACGCCTTTCATGTCCACGCCGTCGAACATGTGCCTCAGTCCAAACGCGTTCGCGCCGGGCACGTGGCACGCCTGGCAGAGCGGCGTGTTGTCGCGGTCGTAACGTTCGACGGCTTCGAGGTTGCGCGAGGGGATGTCGACGGTGAGCGCAAGCGCCGTGCAGCCCGCGCGCTCGGCGCGTTTGATCATCCCGAGCGTGACATCCCAATTCGAAGTCGAATAGAGCTGGAACCAGATCGGTGCGCCGCGCGCCTTCGTCACGTCCTCGACGGAATAGTTCGCGACCGTCGAGAGGACTTGGAGCGTGTTCTTCGTCTTCGCAGCGCGCCCGACGGCCACTTCGGCTTCGGGGTGGAACATCATCTGCGCGCCGACGGGGCACAGGAAGATCGGCGACGCGTAACGCTGGCCGAAGATCTCGACCGACATGTCGACATTCGTGATGTCGACGAGTCGTTGCGGCCGAAGGCCTATCTTCTTGAAGCCATCGCGGTTCGCGCGGATCGTGCCGAGGTCGTCGGAACCCTGCGCCATATAGGCGTAGTGATGCGCGCCGACGGTGTTGCGCATCACAGGCTCGAAATCCCAGACGTTCAGCGCTTCGGCTGGGCTCTTGATCAGGTCCGGCCAGTTCAGCGCTCCGCTCAGAACGGCGTCTTCTTGAGCCGCGATCTCGCGCGCCGTGAATGCGCCGCCGATGCCATAGAGCAGCGGGCTCTGGAGCAGAAAACGCAAGAGCTGGCGGCGCGAGCGTTCGCGCGAGTCGTTGGACATGGCTACCCCCGGGACCAATGAGCTCGGAAGATAGCATTTGCGCCGAATGCGCTCTAGCGCCCCGCCGCTCCTACTTCGAACGCCCGATTTCCGCTCTAAACGGCGCTTTGCTCACGCGCCGCGGCGAGCCAGTGCCCAGTGGCTGCGTATGCGCCGCGGGCGGCGGGCGAGCCGGTGGCGCGTTTCCCGGCTCGCGCGGCCTGCGACGAAAGCCAGACTGTGTTGCGGCGCGCGCAGACGGCGGACCAGAGGGTCCGGTCGATCCTCCGGACTCGCCAGGTGGGGGCGGGGGTTTGCATGGCCGCGCATGTTGCATGGCGGTGTTGACGGATTTGTGACGGTTGAATGACGAGTGAGCGACAGTGCGCTACGCCCTGTCGAATCGATAGACGAACGCAGGCGGCAGGTTCATCGGTGCCATGCCGAGCAACGTCGTGCGCAGGCTCAAGCTGTCGAGGATCCGGTTACCGACCGGCGCGCGGCCGAGATACGTGAACTGGTGATAGTGCCCGGTTGGCTTCAACAGCTCGAAAGCGCCAGCGAGGATTCGCGTCTTCTTTTCCTTGTTGAACCAGAGAATCGGGAGGCCGCTGATCACGTAGTCGATGGTGCCCGTGAGCGTACTCAAGTGCTCCGGCAAGAACTCGGCGCTGGCTTCAACCACGGTCGCGGCCGGGAACTGAGTTCTGAGAATGCTAGCGAATGCCGCGTTTTGCTCCACGAGATAAAGATTTCGCGGCTGCACACCGCGCTCGATGATGGCCTGCGTGAGCGTTCCGGTCCCCGCGCCGAGCTCGACGACACGCGCATTCGCGTCGAGATCCTGCGCCATCAGCCGCGCGAGCCCACGGCTGCTCGGCACGACCGAAGCCACGTGGAACGGGTCCTGGAGCCAACTCTTGAAGAACGCGCCGCGAAAGCCGGAATTACGTTTGCGTTGCAACTGCGATTCCACTGTGCGTCACTCCACTGTAAGAAAGCCGCGCAACTATACGCGATCTCTTTGGATTTCAAAGTGTCGCGATGCTCCGGATATGGACCGATCTGCTCGTTCAGAACGAGCGCCTCAATTTCCTGCTGACCAACCGTTTGCCGCGGCGTTGGGCGACGCTCTTCATGGGGCGGTTGAGCCGCGTCGAGAATCCCGTCGTGCGCGAAGTGTCGTTCGCGTTGTGGCGGCTCTTCGCCGGCGACCTGCGGTTGCACGAAGCGAAGGAAGATCGCTTCAAGAGCGTGCACGCATGCTTCACGCGCGAGCTCAAGCCGGGTATGCGGCCGGTTGCGCCCGGGGCGAAGGTCGTCGTGAGCCCATGCGACGCCGTGATCGGGGCGTGCGGGAGAGTCATTGGAGAGAATCTGTTTCAGATCAAAGGTTTTCCGTACACTCTTACGGATTTATTACACGACAGGGAGCTCGTCGAGAGGTTCCGAGGCGGCGTGTTCGTGACGCTGCGGCTCACGTCGAGCATGTATCACCGATTCCATGCGCCCACGGCGTGCCGCGTTCGCCAAGTGAATTACATCTCGGGCGACACCTGGAACGTGAATCCGATTGCGCTGCGCCGCGTCGAGCGGCTGTTCTGCAAGAACGAGCGTGCCGTGCTGGAACTCGAGCTCGGCGGCCGCGAATCGCTCGCGCTCGTGCCGGTCGCCGCGATTCTCGTCGCGAGCATCAGGCTCGCGTTCTTGCCGGAGCCGTTGACGCTCGAGTATCGCGGGCCGAACCGGATCGCGTGCGACCGCGCATTCGAGAAAGGCGAGGAGATGGGATACTTCGAGCACGGTTCGACGATCATCGTGTTCGGCACGCGCGGCTTCGAGCTGCAGCCGACGATCGCCGAAGGGGCGACGATTCGAATGGGCCAGCCCTTGTTACGAGAACTGTGACGAGCATCGCGCACCGCGCGCAGTTCGCCGCACTCGTGTAATCGTTCCATCACAATACGACTCTAGGATTCACTCAGTTTTCGGTGATGTGACGAGCGAGCGATGAAACGTAACGCGACTGAAATGAACCGCATGAGTTTCCTCGAAGAGCTGCGTGAGCAGCGCTGGGACGATCATCGCTTCTACCACCACAGCCGAGTCAATCAGTCGCTCCATCTGCTCAGCGCCTTGAGCTTCCTCACCGCCTATGCGCTGCTTGCGGTAAGCCCGAGCATCGCAGTCCTGATCGGCTGGATCTTGGCGATGTGGTCGCGGCAAGTGGGCCATTTCTTCTTCGAGCCGAAAGGCTTCGACGACGTGAACGGCCTCTCGCACGAGCGTAAAGAGGAGATCAAGGTCGGCTACAACCTGCGAAGAAAGATCGTGTTGCTCGCGATCTGGGTAGCTACGCCGTTCGTGTTGCTGCGAGAGCCGACGCTTGTTCGGCTTGCTCGACGCACCCGCCGACGCAGCTGGGTTCGTGCAAAACTTGGCGACGGTGTGGCTCGCGCTCGGCGCCGCCGGCCTCTTGTTCCGCACCGTGCAGCTCTTCTTCATCCGCGACGTGCAGACCGGGCTCGTGTGGTGCACGAAGATTCTCACGGATCCGTTCCACGACCTGAAGCTCTACCACCGCTCGCCGCTGCACCTGCTACGCGGCGAGCTCATCGATCCGATGATCCACGTGCGCGACGGGAGCGGGCCCGACACCGGCGAGGAAGAGCGCGAGCTCAGGCCGGCGGGTTGAGCAGCTCCGGGCGCCGGATCCTTTCGCGGCGCCCTCCGAAGCGAGCGCGCAACAGCTCGGCGAGGATCCGTCGGCGGATCGCTCTTGCGGTCAGCGTCGGGGCGCTCCACCACCATCCGTCCGCGCGCATCGCCTCCGCGGCACGCACGAAGCGCTGGGCCACGGCCTCGAAGTCCGCGTCCGTGTAGTTGTGGCTGAAGATCAGCCGGCCGCTGCCGACCCAGCTCAAAGCGAGCCCTTCCGCCCGTAGGTAGAACTGGAACATCCAGTGGTAGCGGCCCGGTTGCTCGAACAGGATCGTCCAAATCGAGATCAAGTTCGCAACGCGCACCGGCAACCCGGCCGCAGCGAGCCGGGCGTTGAGCCCCGCGGCGCGCGCGTTCCAGCACTCCTCGAGCCCGCCGTAGGACGAGCGGAGCTCGTCCGCGTCGACGCGGCGCAGGAACTCGTTCATCGCGCCCATCACGTATGGGTGGGAGTTGAAAGTGCCCCGCGCGAAGCACACGTCGCTCGGCCGGTCGTCGCGGAAGCGTTTCATGAATTGGTGCTTGCCGCACAGCGCCCCGACGGGGAGGCCGCCGCCCAGTGTTTTCCCGTAGGTCACCAAGTCGGCGCGAATGCCGAAGAACTCCTGCGCGCCGCCGTGCGCGAGGCGAAAGCCGACGAACACCTCGTCGAAGATCAGAACGATTCCCCGCGCTGTGCAGACTTCGCGCAGCCGCGCGAGCCACTCGGCGTAGGCCGCGCGATCGAAATGCGCGCTGCGGCTGCCGTCGACGAGCGTCGCGTCGCCGGGCGCTGCGCGGTTCGGGTGAAGCGCCTGGAGCGGATTCACGAGCACGCACGCGATGTCGCCGCGTGTGCGCAGCACCGCGAGACTGCGCTCGCTCATGTCGGCGAGCGTGTAGACGTCGTGCACCTTGCGCGGGTTGCCGACGCCCGGTTGCACGCCGTCCCACCAACCGTGGTATGCGCCGCAGAACACGACTACGTGCGAGCGGCGCGTGTGATACTGCGCGAGCCGAACGGCCTGCATGACCGCCTCGGTGCCGGACATGTGGAACGACACTTCGTCGAGCCCCGAGATCTCGCGCAGTCGCCGGACGTTGTCGGCGACCAGCGGGTGATACATCCCGAGCACGGGGCCGAGGTCGCGCACCCGCGCGGCGCCCTGCTCGATGCACTCCTTATAGAAGTCGTAGCCGAATACGTTCACGCCGTACGAGCCAGTGAGATCGTAAGACCAGTTACCGTCGCAGTCCTTGACCTCGACCCCTGACGATTCCTCGAGAAACGTTGCGACTCGCAGGTGCTCGCGCAAGCGATCGCGGTACTGGAACGGAACGCGATACGCATTGGTGAAGTGCGCATCCGATACGCTGCCTTCGAGGCGCTCACCGAGGCCAATCGAGTGCGGCGATCGCTCGTCGAGCGACTTAGCGAGCCGTGCAAACGCCGCGCGTCGGCTAGCGGCGACGGCCTCGGGTGCGCCGTCGGAAGAAAAGAACTCGTCGTCGTCGTATGAGTAGAACGGCACGAGCGCCGCGAGTCGCCGTGCGATGCGGGAATGGCCAGTGAGGGACGGGTGCTTCGCCCGCGACAGCCGGAGGCGCGCATGGATCCTGTGCAACAGGTAGGCTGCGACAGCGCCCCCGAGCGCGTAGATGCCCCAAGTGGTGTGCATTTCGTCCTCGAGCCGCGGAAAACGGGGGAACCATACGCTCGCGGCGTTAAGGTATCGCTACAGCGCAAAAGGAGGCCCCATCCGGGGATGGGGCCGAGTCTTAGGCGCTATTTTTCGGGAATGCTTTCCTGGGTTTCGGGGGAACGGCGGAAAGCGAGGTCACTCTAGCCACCGTCTGTGACCGTTGGGTTGACCTATCGGGAAGGTTTCGTGACTTGGACGCGCCGCGCAACGCGTCACGGGACGCTCACCCGCGTGCACCGGACGACCGACGGCGCTGCGATCTCCGCGGCCTGTACAATGGCCGTCATTCAAGGAGCTCCCAGCCATGAAGCCGTCGCCATACGCATTGCTCGCGTCCGTTGTCCTCGCGGTGGCCGCCCACGCTCACACGCCGCTCGTGTCGTCGACGCCCGCCGACCAAACGTCCGTCGCCGTACCCGTGAAGGAGATAGGTTTGCAGTTCGGCGCCGACGTGCGGCTCACCGCCCTCGCGCTTGCGGACGCGGCCGGCGTTAAGAGGAGCGTTGGAGACATCCCGAGCGCCCTCGCGGCAAAGTTCACCATCGCGATCCGAGACGAGCTCGCCCCCGGCGCTTACGTTGCGACCTGGCGCGCAGTCGGCGCGGATACGCACGTGATCTCGGGCGAGATTCATTTCACGGTGACGGCGCCGAGCTCGCACTGACCGCGCGCGGTGTTCCTCGCGGTCGATTCGCTCGTTCTCGCGCTGCGCGCGCTGAGCTTCGTCGCGATCTTCCAAGCGCTCGGCAATGCGATCTTCATCGAGACATTCCGCGCGGGTCTATCGCCCGCCATCGAGGAACGAATCCGCACCCACGCGCGGATCGCGGCGGTCGTCGCGCTTTGCCTCGCGGTGTTGCACTACGTGCTCACGCCCGCCCGCATGGCCGGGTCCCTCGGCGGCACGTTCGATCCGTCGCTCGACGCGTTGCTGCTCGCATCGAACGCGGGCAGTGCGCACATCGCGCGAGTCGTGGGGCTCGCGCTGCTCGTGCTGAGCCTCGATCGTGCGAGCCGGCTCAATTCGATCGCAACGGTGTGCGGCGTTGCGCTCACGATCGCGTCGTTCGCGCTCATGGGCCACACCACGATCCATCCGTTGCGTTGGGCGCTCGCGCCGCTGCTGCTCGTGCACGTCGCGGTCGCAGCATTCTGGTTCGGGGCGCTGTGGCCGCTCCACATCGTGGCGAGCTCGGAGCCGTCGCACATCGCGAGCGCCATGGTCGCGCGGTTCTCGCGGACCGCGCTGCGCTGCGTCCCGCTGATACTGGTGTGCGGCGCCTTGCTTGCCGTGGTCATGATCCGCAGCATCGCCGAGCTGCTTACGCCGTACGGCGCGATCGTGCTCGGCAAGACGCTCGCGTTCGGAGGCTTGATGTGGCTCGCGGCGCTCAATAAGTGGCGATTTGGCCCGCAGCTTGCTGCTGATGCCGGCGCTGCACGGTCGTTCAAAAGGACCGTTGCGGCCGAGTGGGTTCTGCTTGCCGGCGTGCTGGTCGCGACCGCGTTGCTCACCGCCCTGTTTGCGCCGGAGCATCTCGAAGGAACATTCGGCCCCGAACACCTCCGCGAGCCCGAGCACTCGGACCGCGCGGAGACGTCCGAACCCAACGTGCCGCCGCGTCCGGTTCCCCGCGCCGTAGCGCTTGCGGGCTCCGTGCCGACTGGCCGATAATCCCGGCCCTCACGTGTGGGGCAGTAGCTCAGCTGGGAGAGCGCCGCGTTCGCAATGCGGAGGTCGAGGGTTCGATCCCCTTCTGCTCCACCAATATCCCCAGGGTCATCAATAACGTAGAAGGTCCTTCGCGACCTGCGCATTTTGCGGGACCGTTTGCGGGACTTTTGCGGGACTCGCCAGGCGCAAAACCGTGTTCGGCCGCTCCAGGCAGATCCGCTCTACGTACTCGATGACTTTCGCGAGCTCGGGAGCCGAGTAGTGGGTCGTCACATCGCCGCACTTGTGACCGAGCAGCGCTTTGCGATCCTCCAGCGGCACACCGGCAGCGCGCAAACGTTGGCCGAAGGTGTGTCTGAGATCGTGAACGCGCGCTTGCCTTAAGTTCGCGCGCACTCGGGCCTTCTTCCACGCGGAGTTGTAAATACCAGTGACCGGTTGGTCCTCGTATGTAAACACGCGTTCCGGATGACGACCTCGCGCCTCGTCGATCACTTTTCGCGCGGTGCTGTTCAACACCACAACCCGTTCCTCCCCGTTCTTGGTGAGCCAGTCCGGCAAGATGAACACGCTCGTGTCGAGCTCGGGTACGCGAACTTCCCAGTCCCACCGAAGCTCAACCACCTCGCGCTCCCGGCAGCCCGTATTCACCTTGAATAGCGCCATCCTTTGCAGGTGCCCAGGCAGTTGTTGGAAGAGCCTGCGCTGTTCCTCCCAAGTGAGAGGGTAGGGCTTGCGCTTCTCTCCTTTGACTGTCCGGATAACGGCCATCGCCGAGAGCCAAGGTCCGCACTCATCTCGCCACACGCTCGCAGCCAGTTTCAGCATTCGCCGTACGGGTGCGAGATCGCGGTTGATGGTCCCCGCCGCGCGTCCCGCATTCCGCCGTGCGCTCCTGAAGGAATCGAAGGTGCCATCGTGAATCTGCTCGAGCGGCGTTTGTGGATCGATGTACTTCAGCACTTCGTTCAACCCGTCCGCCTCTCGTTGAATTGCACGATTCCCCTGGTTCTCCTCCAGATACTTAGCGGCTGCTTCTACAAACGTCCTTGTGGGCCGGATGCCATGAACGGAAACGCGGCGAATCGCTTCCAGACGGAGCGCTAGGTAGCGTTCCGCCTGTTCGAGATTACGCTCTCCCGTACTCTCACAAACTCGGCCATATCCCTTGATCTGCTTGTCGATGTGCCAGAGCCCGTTTCTTCGATAGAGCCCCGGTGTCTTCTTTGCCATGGCGCCTCCTTTCGCGGAGGGCGCCCGCTGCGAGATCCATAATCGTCCGCCCAGGCATCCAGTTCAAGGCGATCGAACGCGATTCCCTGCCGGCCGATCGGGATCTCAGTCAGAAAAGGACGAACCTCGACGTTGAAACGATTCACGTCCATGCCGAGATAGCCGGGCGCGTCGCGCAGCCGAAAGTACCGCGCGGGACCGACGGCTCGGTGCGAGCGTTTTTCGTCATTGATCGTCTGCTACTCCTTGTTGCTGACAACGTCTCGGTCGCGGCTTGCGTGGCGGCCTTCTGCGTTCGCCGAGAACGCTCGCCCACGCGTGTTGCGGGGTCTACTCAGAAACGAAATCCTGCTCGTCCTCGTTCCTTGGCACGAAGCTGCAACGAATACCCTGCTGTCTGTCCTCGTCGATCCTGCAGTTGCTAAGTATTAAAGCCGGCTTGAAGCGCCGGCCGCGCTGGGTCGCTATCGCTCGACCCCGCGGCTGTCGTCGCCGACAGCGGACAGGCGGATCCGAAGATCCTCACCGTGCTCGACATGACGCCCCTGGACGATCGACTTTGCGTCGGCCGCGGATCGGGCGCGGGCGCTGGATCGAGATCGATCTAGCGCCGTCGAGGCGGTTTTGTGGGCTTTTGCACCGAGGCTGACTCGCGCAAAGGCCCGCAGGTCCTGGCGTTGCGCCAGGTTTGCGCCACCCGTCTCTATGGTGCGAAGCCCCACAGAGACGGGCGGTGAGAAGCGCACGGTCGAGCTCCCGCAAAGCGAGCCGACGATGCGCACGGACGCGGCCATCGAACGATGGCCGATTGGACCCACGGGCGAAGCCCGTCGCACTGCTTTCAAGGTCCGCAGTGCTCCGACGTTGCCGGTCCCTCCCGGCTGTGGAATTCGGTTCGAAACGACCGTCATGCGCGAGAGGATGCCGACGGGTGCCGGCGCGCGCAGCGACAAATCAGAATCGCGTTTCGGCGAGGTTCGCCGGCGTGTGCCGGACCGTCGGACGATGGTAAGTAACGAGTGGCCACAGTGTGGCCAAGTATGATGCTCTACTCGAACTTCATCCCATACATCATTGTTTGGTATGGATTGCTACCAAAGGAGGACGGGAACGCCTCGATCTCTCGGAAAAACGCTCACCCCTTGTGCCGATGCCTAGCGCTGGCCACACATGGTTGTGATCGGGCAAGTGCAGCATGCGCGGTACTCCCCTCGTCGAGGGCCAGAAGCCCGTTCGTCCTGCGTTGTGATTCGAATCCTCGTTGGCGCACGCGGAGCGATTTCCAACGCTCCAAAACGACGTGCGTCTCTTCAAAATGGTTGGGCGTGCCGGGGCCCGCCGGATATCCTCATATTGCCGACAACGATCCGCCTTACGGCGACGCAAAGCCGGCGCGTTGCGCGCAGCCGAGCGCATCGCCGGCGGGCGTGCCGGCCGTGGGCACGCGGATAATCGCCCGGCGATACGACGTTAGGACGGGATCTCCGTCGTCCGTCACTTGCAAGACGACGTGGAAGGACACCTGATCGGGTATCGCGACATTGGGCGCAGGACGGTCGGTCACCGGCACGCGCACTTCGGCGGCGTCGCCGCGCGCATCAATCGCGATCTCGCGCGGGTTCACGCCGCCGCTCGCCTCACGATATTGGAACCACACGTAGGTGAGCGCATCGCCATCGGCATCGCTCGAGCCCGCGGCGTTGAGCGCCACGGGATTCTCGGCGCAGGTCTCTATGACGATCGGATCTCGGCCGTTTTCGCCGTTGAGCATGGCAGTGGGGCGATGATTGGCGTCGGTGAAGTCCGGCGTGATCGACCAATCCATGCGCGCGGCGAAGTCGCGCTGATAGGCGCCGTGCCAACGGGACACGGTGGCCGATCCCGAGCCCGACGGAGCCCCGGGGACCGCGTCCGCGGCGCTGCTCCATAGCCCGAAATCGCGGCTGACGGTGCCGTAACGTCCGCCCCAACTGCCCCAGTCGGGATGTTCCGGCGCTCCGAGGCCGGTGGGAATGAGATAGATGAACGACGGGCTGTCGCCCTCCATCGTATAGACGACGTCGGGATAGACCGCACCGAGCGTTCCATGATTTTGAATGTTGTCCGCGAGCCATTGCGGCGTGGCTAGGTTCTCTTCGCCTTGCAGCGGCCGCGCCATGCCGATCCAAGACGCCAAGCCATATTGGCCGAAAGCATGCACGCTCGTGATCCAGAACAATTCCGGGAAGCGCGCGCGGATCCAGGGCCCCGCGTCGTCTTGATCGGAGATGGAATAGACACGCAGCTTGGAGACGAAGCGCGCGACCCCAGCTTGGTTTCTCGTCGCGACGACGTGATAGAGGGCCTGTGCGAGATCAACGGCGCCGCCCCACACGGTGACCCAGACGGGCCGCGGATCGTCAGCGTCCACGGCGTCGATGATCAGACGTGACGCGTCCGTATCCATCCCCGGCCCGACGCCTTGCATGCCGTACGCCGCTCTACCCGCGCGGATTCTGTCGCGAAGAGACTCCGCATCGGGATAGCCTTCGGCGTGGACGCGTAGATTGGCAAGGACTTGGGCGTACGCGTCGACGCGCTCCTCGATGAGATCTCGGTTCACGTGGTCGCGAAGCCAGGTCGAAGTGGCCGCGATGAGTCCCTCGACGTCGAACTCGTTGGAATAGAGCAGGAAACGCACCATCGACATGGAATCGTCGGGCTCATTGCCGATGTCGGTGAGCACGATGACGCGCGGTTTGTAGAATTCGGGTCCCTCGTAGCGCGCGAGCGGCGCGTCGAGGGAAGTCTTGGCGCCTGCGGCGGAGCGGCCGCGCAGCTGCTCAAAGCCACGGCGGCTACCGGGATCAAATAGAAGCGGGGCGCGATCCGCGCCCAACCGGCTGGATAGGGACGCGGCATAGGGGATCCTTCATTCGACGTCCGACTATCACATCGTCTCCATATCGACGTCGAGGGCTATTTCAAGGCGCCGCGCTGCTTGCGATCGCGAGCATGGAAGTGCGGGGGGCGCGATGGTCTAGCCGGGTCCAGCGACACGGTAAGCGGGAATTACGCCGGTGTCTGCGACCGGCGCACTCGAGGCGCTTCGCCGAGTGAGTGCGAAGTGTCCGACTATTGCGACTCGTTTTCGGAGGACGAGCCGGCGAAGAATTCTTGCCCGTCTGCTAGCGCAACCGTGCTCGCGTTGCCTACGTTCGGCGCATTCTTTGCGCGATGTCCCGTCACGGTGACCACGTCGCCCAGCTTCATCGAGTTGCGCGTCCAGCCGCGCCGCATGAGACCGTTCGGGCTTGCGAGCTCGAAGTCCCAATTGACGACCTCGCCGGTCTTCTCATCCTTTACGTCAATGTAGAAATGTGCGTGCGGATTTGCCCACTCGACCTTCGTGACGGCGCCCGTCACCGTAATCGGCCGGTTGCGGTCGAACTCCGCCGCGAACGAGTGATGGCCGAGCGCAACGCTCTGGGCAAGTGTCAGGCCGGCAGCGGCGACAATCGACAGCGATTTCATGGCCTGCTCCTCTATTCGTCGTAGTGCCGCGACGATTTTTCGTTCTCGTTGCAGACGAATTCGATGAGCTCTTGGTCGAGCATGATCTTGTGGCTCACGCGAACCGTGAACGGTTTCGTGTACGCCTTCGGGTCCTCGACAGTCACGTCGATCTCGAGGCGTCCGAAGGTGGGCCGGCGCCAGCGTTCGATGAGCTTGCCCTTATCCGTGAGCGGGCTGCCGGGCGTCTTCCGAGCGCAGTAGTTAAACCAACTAGTTATGAACCAAGAA
>CAWEOP010000003.1:1025000-1444140 GCA_963810755.1 uncultured Gammaproteobacteria bacterium | reverse complement strand
CACCGATGAGATACGTAAAACCGGCAGAGCTCCATCGGACGTTTCGCCGAGACGCACTCGATACGTGAGGCGACCCTAACCTGCGCAAACCCGTTGAGTTCGCCATCTTGCTCACTCACTATCGTGATGAGATTTGGGTCTGCAATTTCGCGCGACTGAACCGCTAAACCGAAATTCGTCGCAGCATAGAGCTCCACATCGCCTGGATCGTTCGCGGAGGCGAACGTGTCTCTGAAGACACCCTCTGCCAACGAGGCTAAGGCTGCTGCATCGGCCGGAGTTGCTCGCCTAATGGTTGCCATTGACAGTCGCCTTGCCGCCTAACGCCGCAGTTCAGCGGCCGCAGGCTGCCGCCTGTGCCTTGGCACTTTATGGATGACGGTCCGCTGCAACTGCTTGTTAGGCCTTACGCGCGCGACTCTCGCGCACGTCCGACAGAGCAAGATCCTTTCTGCGACGTTTGACTCCATCGATCTCAAAGTCTTCATAGTCGTCAGGCAACGCTGAGAAATCCGCTTCTGCATTGTCGAGACTGTCGGTTCGAAGATAACACTCGCCACGCCAAAATAGCGCTGTATCCCGGAAGTACCCTCGATCCTTGTGCAGGCATTTGGTTAGCCACCGTGCCGCATCCAGATATTGCTTCGCTTGGATTGCCCAATGCGCTCTCTGGAAGAATGGGTTGGGTGCTAGTGGAAATTCACGGACGCTCCGCTTCCACTGCCGCAGAGCTTCCTTCTTTCGACCGGCATCGTGCAACAAAAAAGCCAACCGCGCTTGAGTCGCATAGGAATCCGGAAACTCGCGCGCGAGCTTAGCGATTGTCCGAATGTGCTGATTGAGTCTGGGATTGCTAAGTACGCGACGAACCGGCGCCGGTTGACGACGGTAGTGCTGCCTAAGCCATTCGCGATTTGGCATGAGGCCTAACGCCGCAGTTCAGCGGCCGCGCACTGCCGCAGGTGACTTGGCACTTTATCCATGACGGTCCGCTGCAACTGCTTGTTAGGCGACTGGCACACGGTCAGTAGATTCTCACCTACCTAAGGGAAACGAACTGTCAGGAAAAGGACAAGGCCGGCCAGAACCGCACCCGCAAAAGGCCAAATCAGGCGCAGCCGCTTGACGATGTAGAGTTCCGTGCAGATCAACGCCGAAATTCCAGCCGCAATGGCGCCCGCCCAGAACGACATCGCGCCGTAGACAAGCGCGCCTTCGAAGCCTACGCGCGGGAACGACCAGTGAGTAATGGCGTACGCGACCACGGCAGCGCAGAGCGCGAGAATTGATAGCGCAGATGCGATGCGCGTCATGTGTCGCCTAACGTCCCGGTTCAGCGGCAGCGCACTGCCGTATGTGCCTTGGCACTTTATCCATCACCGTCCGCTGCAACCGGTTGTTAGGGGATCACGATAAGGGGTTTCTCTGCTTCATCGCTTTTCCAGTACTTCTCAAGCGCGTCTGCAGCAGCCGGAGCGTAGAATTCATTCGGCGCTCGAGCAACGTCTTCCAGCAGATCCACGACAACAGCTCTTTGGGCGGATGTCAGTCGTTTGAGCCGAGCCAAGTTGTAAGGCGATCGATCCGTGAGACTAAAGATTACCGTGCTCGCGAGCCTCGATCCCTTGCGTAGCGGGTTGGATGTCAGATGCCGGCTGCAAAAGCCGATGAACGCGGGGAGGTAGTAGACGAACGCCTCTTCAGGCAGATGTGCCAACGCTACTTCGCAGGCGATCAACTCCTCGTCTGAGTACGAACTCCAGTTGCGATCTTCGTCCAATGCTGCGGCCGCCGCCCACTCGGCATTAGAAATTTCGCGCGCCATCGTTTGATCGCCCAAAACTGCCTGATGGAGCGTTGTCTCCGGGCGCGGCTCGAGAGGAAACGCTTCGCGTAGGATTGATTCGCCGTACTGGTGACGCATGGCCCCTAACGCCGCAGTTCAGCGGCCGCGCGCTGCCGCGTGTGCCTTGTCACTTTATCGATCACGGTCCGCTGCAACTGCTTGTTAGCCGCTGGCACATCACTTGATGGGGCGCCATACATCTGCGCCAAACCAGAACACGCCGCCGGAGAAGGCACCGAAGCACGCGAACGCCAGCGTGTAGACTACGGGATAGAACGGATGCCCGCCCAAACCTGTCCATGCTCCGTGGATCACCGCACCTCCCACAGCACCAAAGGCCAACAACGACGGTAGGCGATTCTCCACCGCGTTGCGAGCAAGAAGGGTATAGATCGGCGTACCGAAAACTACCGCGCCGAGTAAAGACAAGAATAGCGAGACAACGACGATAATCACCGTACTGATTACGACATAGCCGCCTGGCCAATCCCGATCGCTTCGCTTTAGGTAGAAACCCCACATCGAGTAGCCGATGCCCAAGGGTACGGAGGTCTAGGCCGCAGGCAATCACACCGCCAATTAGGCGTTCAAGAACCGGCCCATCTCGACTCGGCGATGGAGTGTTCGCAGCGCTCGCTGTCATAGGCGGCTAACGTTCCGGTTCAGCGGCGGCGCGCTGCCGCCGGTGCCTTGGCACTTTATGCATGACCCGTCCGCTGCAACCGGTTGTTAGGCGCTGGCACACCGATCATTAGAGCCGGCTCCCATAGATTTTCTTAACGGGAAGAGCCTCGAAATCGACACCCTGCAGGCAACGGACGTTAACCGCCCAACCGTCAAAGGGCTGAACGCCTTCCGCGAGTTCCCGAGCTGTCGGATCGCTTGGGCGCCGAAACGGAAGGACACCGCACTTGCTACAAAAGTAGTCCTTCGCGGTGCGGGAGCCCCACTGGTAGAGCGACAGACTCTCCCAAGGCGACAGCAATCGGAGATTCTCCTTCGCAACGCGATAGTTAAGCGCTCCCCGTTTGAAGCAAACAGAACAATCGCACGAACGAACGTGATCGATCTCTGCGATGACTTCGAACCGAACATGACCGCAGTGACAAGAACCGATGTAGGTGGTCATGCGCCTAACGCCGCGGTTCAGCGGCGGCGTGCTGCCGTATGTGCCTTGGCACTTTATGCATGACCGTCCGCTGCAACCGCTAGTTATGTCGAACCACTGAAGCCCGAGAGTACGCCCGACGCTCGGCGAACCGCCAACCCTCTTCGACTCTTGTGTCGGGCTCCTGACAGTGCGACCGACGCCGAATTCACCACCGAGCTCGCGCGCTCACTGACGGCGTGCTTAGCGAGAGCCCACTCAACAACCGCCGACACCGCTGCGCTCAACAGGGCCGAGCCCGACCTTTGACAGAACACGCGCGACTCCGCGATGATTGCGACGCCAACTCCGCGACAACGACTCGAGCTACGAACAGCCCAACGCGCTGATGCCTGCTCCTAAAACTCGCCAGAAAGAATGACGTGCGCGGTTTCCGTATAACGCCGCAGTTCAGCGGCCGCGCGCTGCGCTGTCCAGCGCGGCGCATGTGCACAATGCGATGACGCACTTGCGCCGCGCCCGCGATGCCGTGTCACGGTCCGCTGCAACTGCTTGTTATGCGCTGGCACGGTTCTGCCCGATCCACAACCGATTGCCATCCGGATCATCGAGACGAAACTCAGTCAGGCCGTAGAAAGTAACGTCTAAGTCTGGGACTTTCAGCCCGTTCGCTCGCACCCGCCGGTGATACTCGACGATATCCTCCGGATACAAGTAGATGACCGATTGTCGAGGCGTGTCCCGATGAAGGTTGATCGATTGATCCACCATCAGGCGACACTCGTCAAAGCGCAGCATCGCCCAACGCCAGATCGTCATTCCGTTGCTCAACGCTGAATCCGAGCTTCTGGTAGAACTCGACGCTCGCCGGCATGCTCTTCACGGGCAGCATAGGTATGAGACGGTTCATTTTCATTGGGACGCTCTCCACAAACCTCGTGAGTCACGAGAACAGCGACACGAACCGAATACTGTCGACATGAATCACCGCGGTTCCGTGTCGATTGCGCATAACGCCGCAGTTCAGCGGCGGCGTGCTTACCTATGTGCCTTGGCACTTTATCCATGACCGTCTGCTGCAACTGCTTGTTAGGCGGCATTTCCACACGATTACTCGAAGGGCGGGATGAAGCCCTTCTTAACCGATTCGCTACAATGCGCGACGAAGTCTTCGAATGGCGTACCAATCAACGCATGAAGCATCTCGGCGCGACTCATCGTGGGATTGCCCAGTCGCTGACGAATTTCGTTTGCGCAACGATCGACGAATCGTTCGTAATTCGGCGGTGACCATGCGTATCCGAGTCGGGATGATGCTGGTTCGCAAATTCAGGCGGCAGCGGAAGCTGCGATCCGGCGTGTACCCGCACGCCGAGATGCTGGCGAGGCAGAGTCCGGCGGTCGAAGATGAACGGATGCGTCACATCGATCACCCACTCTCCGCCGTGATAGATGCCCGGCTCTTCAGTGACCACTAAGCCCTCGATGTGCCCGTGCGCGCGGCGGAAGTCATCGACGATGCGCTTTATCAGCGGTTGCGCTTCTTCCCGCTCTGAATAATCGGCGAGCCGAGCGTGTTGCTCCCCTGGAGTCAGCCGCGTCCAGGACTCAAGATCCGGCACGTTGATCGCCTCCACGCGCGCCAGGGATTCGGGTCCTGTCTTGTCGGGCCATTGCGTGCGCAATATGGCGTCGAGGGCCCGAAGCACCGGGGGCCATTCGTCATGATTGGCGAATGTGCTGGCCACGAGAATGACTGACGATGGTATAGGCACCTTGCCCATTGCGGGACTGTTCCCGGTGATCATGTCGGCGTGAACGTGCAAGCCGCGCGGAGAGAGCACCGCCATGCGGCGCACGGGAAAGCTCGACGATCCCTGGCGGAAATCAAAGAACTGAAGGTCGTGCTCAGCGGCGAATTCACGAAGCGTCGTGCTAGCCGGTTCCGCTCCGACTCTTGAATCGCGAGTGTCACCGAGTAGTTGTAAGCACCGACCTGAGTGCCGCCGAAATCAATGCCGGCGCACGCCTGCTCATAACCCGCCTTGGTTACACTGCGTACGTCGACCCGAGCGATTCGGCAGACGAGTGCGACAAGAAACCGGCGAATGAGGTTCAAACTCGCTCCGTTGCGATGCCAGTGGCCTTCGCGTGCTGATACGGCCGTTGAGCATCGCACCCCGCTAGGAGCAACGCGATCAAGGCTGCACGCACAGGTTGCCGCCTAACGTCCCGGTTCAGCGGCGGCGCGCTGACGCAGGTGCCTTGGCACTTTATCCATCACCGTCCGCTGCAACCGGTTGTTATGCCGTTGGCACAACGCCCGCCTAAAAGGCTACGCAGCCTGCATGATTGCGCGACGCAGCGAGCGCGGGAAATCGACAGGCGCGAAGTACTCTTTGGGAAAGAGATAGTCTTCACCTGACTCGTCAACAACGCGGATATGTCCGAGTCGCGCCGCCTTCGCATCCGGAAGCGCGACATAAACCTTGCGCTTCTCGAGCGCGAGCTCGTATCCAGAGTTGTCGAGACAGATTACGAGGCGCTTTGCTCTTGCCATAGCGGAATCTTCACAGAAATCGCTTGATCTTCATACCACGTTTGCCGATTCCGGCCGCTTCGTACCAATGCACCTCGGCCTGAACGATTTCGCCAGATTCGAGCAGCACTTCGCCGAAACCCTTACGCTTGTACCAACGTCCTCGACCGTGTTGCTTCTGAAGCTTCGCAAGCACGCGAATCCCGCGGCCGCTAGCGATCGTCTCGATGTCCCAGAGTTCGCCGACGATTTCGAAACGCATCGGTGCATGGTTCCAAAGCCAGGGAGCGTGGTCAACGCAAGATTGGCGGCATAACGTCCCGGTTCAGCGGCGGCGCGCTGCCGTTCGTGCCTTGGCACTTTATCCCTCACCGTCCGCTGCAACCGGTTGTTATGCGCACGATCTACTGACGCTAGTGGGTAGTGCGCTGACACCCACAGACTTGATGATCAATGAATCGTCGAAGTCGCCCGCGCCACGAGGTTGAAGATCAGGCCGAGCTGGCCCAGACGAGCGGATGGCGGACTGCCCTCCTCGCCGCCAGCCGATAGCCGAAGCGCCTCAGATCCGTAGCTACGCCGGAGGTCACCCAGAGTCGAACCGACTCCAATTCCCTCCGCCGTCTTAAGCGTCGATCAAAGACCCATATCGCCGAGACAGAGAAAAGAACTGAGCAACTTGTAACCCCGATCCGGCCGCTTAGTGCTGGGCCACCTTCTACCCAGGGCGAGGTAATATCCAAAACGGGTTGGAATCTGCCTTCAGGAAATGTCGCTCGGAGACTCAACCATTCCGGACCAACCAGCACGGAATCTCGTCCACAGACATTCCCAGATGGATCTCACCCGCGCGCCCCTCATCCAGCAGAAAACGAGAGTCCTCGGCAAGCCATTTGCTCGGCTGACCAAACGTGTCTGCAGCAATGCTCATCACGAGGATGGCGCAGACTCCGGCGCAGCTCATCGCCAGTCGCTTGCCACGCACGTTAGTCATCGCGCGCATAACGCCGCGGTTCAGCGGCGGCGCGCTGCCGTATGTGCCTTGGCACTTTATGCATGACCGTCCGCTGCAACCGCTTGTTATACCGAACCACTGAAATCCGAGAGTACGCCCGCCGGTTGTTCAACCGCCAACCCTCTTTGATTCTTGCGTCCGGTTTCCGACACTCGAGCGACGCCGAGCTCACCGCAAACGCCGCGCGCTCACTGACAACGCGCTCAGCGAGAGCCCACTCCACCCTCGCCGACGACGTGAGCTGCACAGGGCCGAGCCCGACCTTTAACAGAACGCGCGCGCGACCCGCGATAATTGCAACACTCGGAGCGACGACAAACGAGCCGGACGACGCGCCGCGCAATGCACTGATGCCTGCTCTTAAAACTCGTTCAAGAGAATGACGTGCACGGGTTGCGTATAACTTTGAAATCTACCCCATAAATGTCCCGTTACAACGGGACAAAAGTGGGGGATATTTCTGTTGAGAGGACTGCACATGGCGCCGCGTCTGTGTCGTCTGTGGGATATCCCAGAATATTAGCAAAAGGAAACGGCTACATGCCGGAGCCTTCGCCGCTGATGCAGCGCGTCCGCGCTGCCTTGAGAACGGGCCACTACAGCCATCTAACGGAGAAGGCTTATGTCGGGTGGATTCGCCGCTACATCTTCTTTCACGGCAAACGCCACCCAGCCGACCTTGGGCCAGAACACATCGGCGCATTTCTCAGCCATCTCGCAGTCGCCCGGAAGGTAGCACCGCCAACGCAGAATCAGGCGCTGAACGCGCTCTTGTTCCTCTATCGGAGAGTGCTGGGGATCGAGCTGCCTTGGCTTGACGAGGTCATCCGAGCCAAGAAACCTGCTCAACTCCCAACAGTCCTGAGCGCCGACGAAGTGGCATCTGTTCTCGGCGAGCTCCGCGGCGACCAGTGGCTGATCGCTGGATTGCTCTACGGGTCCGGCCTGCGGCTCATGGAGTGTTTGCGCTTGCGGGTCAAGGACGTGGACTTCCGCGCGCGGCAACTCGTCGTGCGTAGCGGCAAGGGCAGCAAGGATCGCGTGACTGTTCTTGCGCAAGCGATCGCGCCTGCGCTGCAGCTTCACCTCGAGCGTCGCCGCGAGCAGCATCGCAACGACTGTGAAAAAGGGTCCGGCGAGGTGTATCTGCCCTACGCGCTACGCCGGAAGTACCCAACGGCCGCGCGAGAATGGGCATGGCAGTTCGTTTTTGCCGCGCATGGCGATGTGTTTCTACCGGAGATCGGCAGGAGAGTCCGCTGGCACCTTCACGAGAAGTCGGTGCAGTACGCCGTCCGCCAAGCTGTACTGCGCGCCGGCATAAGCAAGCCCGCGAGCTGCCACACCCTGCGCCACAGCTTCGCCACGCACCTGCTGCAGCGCGGCGCGGACATCCGCACGATCCAAGAACTGCTGGGCCACAAGGACGTGAGCACGACGATGATCTACACGCACGTCGCCGGTCTCGGCGCGACGGGCACGGTGAGCCCGCTCGACGCGCCGGCACACCTGCCGCAGATCAAACCGCGATCGGCGCCTTGATGCTCGCGTGCGCGCGGTAGTCCACGAGCTCGAAGTCGTCGTACCGATAGTCGAACAACGTCTCGGGTTTGCGCTTGATCACGAGCCGCGGCAGCGGCAACGGCTCGCGTGCGAGCTGCTGCTGCGCCTGCTCGAGATGGTTCAGGTACAAGTGGCAGTCGCCGCCCGTCCATACGAGCTCGCCGGGTTGCAGATCCGTCTGCTGCGCCATCATGTGCAGCAGCAGCGCGTAGGACGCGATGTTGAACGGCACGCCGAGGAATACGTCGGCGCTGCGTTGATAGAGCTGGCACGAGAGCCGGCCCTGCGACACGTGGAACTGGAACAGCGCATGACACGGCGCGAGCGCCATCTGCTCGAGCTCGCCGACGTTCCAGGCGCTCACGATGATGCGGCGCGAGTTCGGATCGCGGCGGATGAGGTCGAGCGCTCGCTGGATCTGATCGACGTGCTCGCCATTCGCCGCGGGCCAGGAGCGCCACTGCGCGCCATAGACGGGTCCGAGGTCGCCGTTCTCGTCGGCCCACTCGTCCCAGATCGTCACGTCGTTCTCGCGCAAGTACGCGATGTTCGTGTCGCCTTTCAAGAACCACAGGAGCTCGTGGATGATCGAGCGCAGGTGCAGCTTCTTGGTCGTGAGCACGGGGAAGCCCGCGTCGAGATCGAAGCGCATCTGGTAGCCGAAGAGGCTCAGCGTGCCGGTGCCGGTCCGATCGTCCTTGCGCGCACCGCGGTCGCGGATCGCCCGGAGCAAATCGAGATACTGCCGCACGCTTGCTTCTCAGCCGGCCTTGTTCGCCATCGCGCGCGGCGACTCACCGCGCGTCGCGGCTCCGCCGGCGTCCACGCCTTTGCGCAGCGCGAGCACGAGCAGAATCGCACCGGCGATCACCATCGGCGCGGACAGCAGCATCCCGGTCGTGATCCAGCCGAGCGCGATGTAGCCGAGCTGATTGTCCGGCACGCGGACGAACTCGATCAGGATCCGGAAGACCCCGTAGAGAATCAGGAACAACCCGGACGCGGCCATCGTGGGCCGCGGCTTCCTCGTGTAGAGCCACAGCACGGTGCAGAGCACGAGGCCTTCGAGAAACGCCTCGTAGAGCTGGCTCGCGTGGCGCGGCTCGCCGTTGACGATCACGGCCCACGGCGCGTCGGCGCTCGTGACCTTGCCCCAGAGCTCGCCATTGATGAAGTTGCCCATGCGCCCGAAGAAGATGCCGCCCGAAGTCCACGGCGCGATCGCGTCCGTGATGTCGAAAAACTTGAGCCCCGTGCGGCGCGCGTAGATCGCCATCGCGATCAGCACGCCGCTGAGCCCACCGTGAAACGACATCCCGCCCTTCCAAACGGTGAAGAGGCTGAGCGGATCCGCGACGAGCTCGCTCAATCCGTACACGAGCATGTAGCCGATGCGTCCGCCGACGATCGCGCCGAGCGCCCCGTAGAACACGACGTCGTCGACCTGGGCCGGCCCGACCTTGCTCCACGGGAGCTTCGCGCGGGAGCGCAGCCCGAGCCAGCAGAGCAGGAACGCTGCGAGGTACATGATCCCGTACCAGCGCACGGCCACCGGTCCGATGCTGAAAGCCACGGGATCGAAGTTGGGATACGTGAACAACGGACGTCACCCGAAAGTAGCCAATCGTGGAAATACGTGAGGCGCTGCGTGGCCGTTAGTGTACCCGCTTCGGCGCGCGGCCAGCGAGCGCGCCGACGCGTTGCACCGGGCGCCGCGCTCCTCGATAGTGTCGCTCATGCGCAACCGCCTGAACGAAGAGACGAGCCCGTATCTTCTCCAGCACGCGGACAACCCGGTGCACTGGCAAGCCTGGAGCGAGGCCGCGCTCGAGGCCGCGCGCTCCGCCGACAAGCCGATCCTGCTTTCGGTCGGTTACTCGGCGTGCCACTGGTGCCACGTGATGGCGCACGAGTCGTTCGAGGACGCCGCGACGGCGCAGCTCATGAACGACCTGTTCGTGAACGTGAAGGTCGATCGCGAGGAGCGGCCCGACATCGACAAGATCTACCAGACCGCGCATCAGCTCTACACGGGCCGAGCGGGTGGCTGGCCGCTCACGGTGTTCCTGACGCCCGACAACCACCTGCCGATCTTCACGGGCACCTACTTCCCGCGCGAGCGCCGTTACGGGATGCCCGCGTTTCGCGAGGTGCTGGTCGCAATCGAGAACTACTACCGCACGCAGAGCGCGGAGATCCGCGAGCGCGGCGCCGGTCTCGTCAAGGCCTTCGACGATATCGCGACCGGCAGTGCCGACGATTTCGCGGACCTCGAGCGCGCGCCGCTCGAGCAGGCGCGCGAGCGCCTCGGCCGCAGCTACGACAGCGACTACGGCGGCTTCGGCGACGCGCCGAAGTTTCCGCACGCGCCGAACCTCGAGTTGCTGCTCGCGCACTGGCACCGCTCGGCGGCCGAGACACACGCCGCGGGCACCGCCGCGGGCACCACCGATCAAACGCGCGCCTCCGGCGCGCGCGATGACCAAGCGCTCGCGATGGTCACGCACACGCTCGACCGCATGGCGCTCGCGCGGTCTCTACGATCAGCTCGGCGGCGGCTTCTACCGCTACAGCGTGGACCGTCACTGGTCGATCCCGCACTTCGAGAAGATGCTGTACGACAACGCGGCGCTCCTGGCCGTGTATGCGGACGCGTTCGCCGCGACCGGCTGCGCCCTTATATGGACGCGTCGCGGGCGCCACGGCCGACTGGGTGATCCGCGACATGCAGGACGCGCGCGGCGCGTTCTACTCGACCCTCGACGCGGACTCCGAGCACGAGGAAGGCAAGTTCTACGTCTGGACGCCGGCGGAGCTCGACGCGCTGCTCACGCCCGACGAGAGCCGGCTCGCGAAACGTGTGTACGGGCTCACGCGCGCGGCGAGTGCCGGCGGCGCGGACGAGATCACGGCGCCGAACTTCGAGGATCACTTCTGGCATCTGCGGGTCGCCGCGGCGCCTGACGCGGCCGCCGCAGCGTTCGGGATCGACGCCGCGCGCGGAGGGGAGCTGCTCGAGGGCGCCCGCGTGAAGCTGCTGGCCGCGCGCGAGCAACGCGTCTGGCCGGGCCGCGACGACAAGGTGCTCGTGTCGTGGAACGGCTTGATGATCGCAGGGCTCGCGCGCGCCGCGCGCGCGCTCGCGCGCCCCGACCTCGCCGAGGCCGCGACGCGCGCCGTCGACTTCATCCGCGCCGAGCTCTGGAGCGGCGGCCGCCTCAAGGCGACGTACAAGGACGGCCGCGCGCGCTTCGCGGCGTATCTCGACGACTACGCGTTTCTAGCGAACGGCCTGGTCGAGCTGCTGCAATGCCGCTGGCGCGGCAGCGACCTCGACTTCGCGTGCGAGCTCTGCGACGCCCTGCTCGCTCACTTCGAGGACGAGCGCGGCGGCTTCTACTTCACCGCCGACGATCACGAAGCGCTGATCCACAAGCCCAAGACCTTCGCCGACGAAGCGGTCCCGTCAGGCAACGGGATCGCGGCCGGCGTCCTCGTGAAGCTCGGCCACTTGCTCGGCGAGCAGCGCTATCTCGACGCGGCCGAGCGCACGGTGCGCGCCGGGCTGCACGCGATCGGGCGCTACCCCGAGGGCCACGCGACGCTGCTGCACGCGCTCGACGAGCTGCTCGCCCCGCCGACGCTGGTCGTGGTGCGCGCGCCCGCGGCGCAGCTCGACGCGTGGCGCGCCGCGCTCGCCGCGCGCACCTCTGGCGCGCCTCGCCCCGATACGCCCGACACGCCCGACGGTTCTCGCGAAAGAAGCGTCGCCGCTGACGCAAACGCTCTCGGTCCGACGCGCTACCATCCGCACCGACTCGCGTTCTTCGTGCCGGCCGATGCGGACGGGCTGCGCGGCTTGCTCGCGGAGCGGCGCGCGCCCGCGTCCGGCGGAGCCGCGTACGTATGCGAAGGCATGACTTGTCGCGCCCCGATCGAGACGCCGGCGGAGCTCGCTTCCACAGTGGGATCCTGGTAGCGAAGGCCCGCATCCGGGCTGCGCAATGGAGGACCCTCCGAAGCGAGCGACGCGCTCGCGCCCCGTTCGCGCGGCGATCCGTTGGTGTGATTCGCTAGTGCGGCGATCCGTCTGTGCGGCGATCCGCTGGTGCGATCTGTTCGCGTGGCGAGCTTGCTGAGGCACTCCCCAACGGATTGTCACCGCCGCGGACAACTTCGGGATGATTGTCCGCGAAGAGTTGACAATCCTCTAACCGTCAATAGATCGCGGACAATCGTCGCGATATTGTCCGCCGGGGTGACGATCGCCGGAGGGGTGTATGCGAAGAACCCCCCGCGCCGGCGCGCGGCGAAACCAAGAGCAGGGCCAACGCAGTCGCGCTGATATCGCGCCGCAGCATCGCCGTGTCCACGCTGTCGCGGTACCGCCGCCGTATGCTCGATACCGCCGCTGTCGCGACGCTGCTACCGCCGTCGCGACGCTGCTACCGCCGTCGCGGAACAGCTCGCAACGCCGCCAACCGCTGAGCGGCGAATGCCCGCGCAGGCGCCGCCGCGCACCAGGCAGCGGAGCGCGTGGCAGGAACCCCGCGCGCGTCAGTGCGCGGTGTACCGCCCGCCGCTCTGGACGGTGATGCCTTCGCCGGCGACGCCCGCGAACTGCACCGGCAGCGAGATGATCGCCCCGCCGCGGTTGCGCTGCACGACGAAGTGCAAGTGCGGCCCCGTGCTGAAGCCCGTGTTGCCCGAGTCTGCGAGGTACTCGCCGCGCTCGACGCGCTGGCCCGGCACGACGCGGATGGAATTCCAGTTGAGGTGGCCGTAGAGCGACATGGTGCCGTCGTCGTGCATCACGCGCACGACGTTCGCGCGCGGTCCGTCGATCGCGGCGTCGACGCCTGCCTCGTGGAAGTCGCTCGCGACCTCGATCACCGTGCCGCCGCGCGCGGCGAACACGTTGGTGCCGATCGGCATCACGAAGTCGACGGCATACGTGCTCGACGGATCGCTGTGCGTGGCCGTTTGCGGATACGCCTGCGACACCTCGAAGCTGCTCGACGACGCGTACGGAAGCCGATACGGCATCTCGGGCCGGTGCTGCGCCGAGGGGTCGCCGGGCAGGTACTGGAACTCGTAATCGAAGCTGATCGGCGCGCCCACGTTTTCCTTCCGCACGTCGACGAGCGTCGCATCGCCGCGCGCCGGCAACATCTGCAAGCCTTCGCGCGGCGTGCCCGTGGCGACGTTGTCGGCCCTCGTGATGCGATAGAGGAGCTGCACGGGCGCGTAGTACGTATTCCGCGCGAACAACGTGATGCCCTCGGCGGTATCGCGCCGCGACAGCTTCACCTCCGGCTTCTCGAACGTGCGCTCGACCTGCGAGGCCTCGTACAGCTGACCGGCCGCAGGCTGGCGATCGGTGTACACGACCACGCCGTTCGCGTCGCGATACTTGAATAGCCGCTGCGCCGCGGCCGGCCGCGCGGCCGCGAGCGAGCCGAGCACGCCGAGGATACCGAGCATGCCGAGCACTGCAGGCATCGCGACGAGTACGGGAATTCGGTGAACGGCGAGGAAACGGGCGTTCAAATGGCCTCCAGGCGAACCACCCTACCGCCGGACCGGATCGCAGCGCCACTCGGCGCGAGCCGCCGCGCTACTCGGCGCGACTCCCCGCGCCGAACCTCGCGACCGAGGTCGCGGTGACCGGCCGCCGACATGACGTAACGCGGCACGAGCCGCTCAGTTGTCCTTGTCGTCGACTTCGACCTGTCCCGACCAACTGCGGCTCAGATGCGACCACGACATGCCCATCGCGAGGATGAAGGAGAACAGGATGAGCGCGAGCCAGCTGATCAACGTCGTGCTCTGCGTGCTGACGACGTGGTAGTAGAACAAGATCCAGACGACCGTCCCCGACAGCGCGAGCGACAGAACGATCCCGAGCACTCCGAGCGCGCGCGCGGTCACGCGCAGGTAGTAGATCCAGCCCGCGAGCAGCACGAGCCCGACGAACACGACGAGCGGCATGAGGTTTTCCCACTGCGCGATCGCCCACTCGACGTAGTTGTAGCGCGTGGGGTTCCAGGTGAAGCACACGAGCAGGAACGCGAACACGAAGCGAGAGCCGATACCTTTCAGCCGGATGCCGTCACTCACGCGATCTCCCCCTTCCTCGTCGTTCCGCGGTCGAGCCGCCGGCGCGCGTCCCCTACGCCCGCGAGCCCCTCAGTTCAGCTCGTGGCGCTTCCACTCGTAGCCTTCGCGGCGCAGCTCGTAGCTCGGCCAGTACTCTGAATCGAGCTTCATCGTGATGACCTCGGGCACGTCGTTGAAGCTCATGGTGTTGAGCCGCACGGACTCTTGGCCCGCATGCTTGGCCGTGGCCTCGATGAACGCGTCGAGCGTCGGCGTCGGCTCGCCGTCGAGCGAGACGATACGCCGGCCCGCGTAGAGGCCGCTGCGGCTCGCCGGCGAGCCGAAGTTGAAGAACGACACGTAGACGCCGCCCGTGCCGACGCCGCGCTGCACCGCGAGCTCGCGGTGCGGCGCCTGGATGAGCGCCCCGCCCCACGACACGACGCGGTCGATGCCGAGCCCGTCGAGCGCGACGGTGTCCACCTTGCCCGTGACCTCTTCGCCGTTGCGGAACACCGTGACGTCGACGGCTGGTTTCTGCGCGGCCTTCTCCGCCTCGCGGAACGTGTTCACGAGCTGTCCGTCGATGCCGAGCAGAACGTCGCCCGCCTTGAAGAACTCCGCCGCCGGTGAGCCCGCGACCATCGTCGAGACGGTGAGCACCTCGCGCCGCTCGGGGTTGTGCGCCTCGTACTTCTGCACCCAGCTCTCGGGCAGGTCCACCTTGCGAGCGGTCGCGAGCGGCATCTGCACCCACTCGACCTCGAGCGAGCGCAGCTTCTGAACGCTGCGTAGATGCTCGATCATGTCGACGATCACGTCGGACTGGATTCCCATGTTCACTTGCGTGAGGTCGCGGCCGGTCTGGTACGCGAAGCTCGCCCACATGCCGAGCACGCGCCCGGAAGCGTCGACGATCGTGCCGTCGAAGTCCGACGGTCCGTTCACGAGCGTCGCGACGTCGAGGTTCGTCTCGCGGAAGCGCAGCGTGCGCGACAGCGGGAAACATCGCGGCGGCCACGTTCGCGACGGCGCTCGACTGCGCCAACATCTTGAAGTCCGGCCCGAGGCCCACGACGGCGATGTTCTGCCCCGACACGAGGTTCTTCGTGACGAAGGTGGCGGCCTTCACGGGCGTATTGCCGATCAGCTTCGGGTCGTAGGACACGACCGCGAGGTTGTGCAGCGGGTGGATGTACTCGACGCGTCCCGGGATCTCGAGCGAGCCCGCGAACGTGAGGCGCACGTCGCCCATCGCGACCGGCACGGTGTTGCGGTCGACGACGACCCAGCCGCGCTCGGCGTCGGCGACGAGCCCGGTGCCGTAGTAATAGCGGTCAGCGACGCCGGACACGGTGTACGGCATGTCGAAGTTCACGAGCACGAGCGACGGCGAGATGGCCTGCACGTGCTTCTCGCCCTGGCGCGGGAACGTGGTGCCCTCGCTCGGCGGCGTCGGCTCTTTCGACGGCCCCGCCGCGAGCTCCTGGCACGGCCATTCGCCGAGCGTGTCGTCGCGATGGCAGCGCTGCGCCGGGAACCAGCTGCGGTCGTTATTGATGATGCGCTGCCGCTCGCTCTGCGGCTCGTCGAAAGTCACGAAGCGCACGGACTCTTGGCTGGAGTCGGGGATCGCTTCGAGCGCGTGCTGCAGGTCGTCGAGGTCCTTGACCGGCGTGCTGCCGATGCCGGTGACGATGCTGCCGCGCGGAATTTGGGCCTTGCCGAACACATAGCCGGGGTTCGCGACGTAGACGCCTTGCATCGGCCGGTAGATGTGCCGCGCTTGCTGATACGACAGCTTGTGGAACACGCCGTCGCCGTATTCGATGTATTCGGCGGGAGTGATCTTGTGCAGGTCGTCGACGGGCAGCGTGTGCTCGATCCGCATGCCGCCGCGCTCGATCGCCACCTTCACCTCTTTGCCGACGGCCGCGTCGAGCTGCATCGCAAGCGGCACGAACTCCGCGATCAGCTTGCCCTCCACCTCGACCAAGATGTCGCCGGCCTCGAGCTTGTCCGACGCGGGCGACTCCGGGATCACCTGCTCGACGACGAGCAGCCCCGTCTGGTTCGGGTACGCGGCGCGCACGCGCGCTTCCGTCTCGCGATTGAGGCCGAGCCGGCGCAGCTCCGCGAACGGCTTGTGGACGAACTCCGTCTCGAGCGTGCCGCGCGCCACGGGCTGGTTGTTCTGGATCTTCGTCAGCGCGACCTGCACGCGGTCGAGCGGCAGGAAGAAGCTCGACGCGGCCTGCGTGTTCGCGCCGGCGTTCAGCGCCACGACGCGGCCCTCGATGTCGACCACCGGCGAGCCCGACGAGCCGCCCGACGTGCCCGACGCGGCTTGCAGATAGAACGTGTTGAAGTCGTTGTAGTTGCCGCGGCCGTAGTTCGGCGCCTGGCGGTCGAGCCGCGCTATGGTCCCCGCGAGGATCGAGAGCTGCTCGCCCGCGTCGTTGCCGACGACGCGGATATCGCGGCCGATCTGCGCCGCCTCCGGCACGAGCTTGAGCTCGGTCGGCTTCATGAACTGCAGCTGCTTCGGGTCGTATTTGAAGAAGCCGAAGTCGTGGATCGGGTCGCGATACACGGGCGTGAGATCCACTTCCTCTTGATTGAGGAACACGGCCTGCGCGCGCACGGGGCCGGGCGTCACGACGTGGCGATTCGTGAGGATGATCCCGCGCTGCGCGTCGACGACGAAGCCGGTGGCTTGGCTCGAGGAGTTGCGCTCGGTATCGAACGAGCGAGTGCTGTCGATTTGGATCGAGACCACGCCGGAAGCGATACGCTCGAGCGTGCGGTTCCAGCTCTGCTCTTGGGCTGCGAGCGGGAGCGTTACGACGGTAACCGCTCCCACGACCACGCCGAGGACCCACGCTCTTATCTGTCGCATGAACGCTATTCCATTTCGCCGATTACTGTGCGTGTGACCATCGTAGCCGGTTTTTGCTCCCGGCGTTCAGGCCCAGCGCGCGCTGCATCAAGACGCGCTTCGCGATTCCGGAGGAGTCGACCGCCCTGAGACCCACGGCCCGCAGCGGTGCGACCCAGCCCGGCAGCCGAAACAGCCGGTGCAGCGCGTCGAGCGCGAGCAGCATCTCGAGATTGCCCCCCTTGCGGTCGCGCTCGTAGCGGCGCAGCACCTTCAGGTCGCCCGGATCCTCGCCCGCGAGCACGGCGTCCTCGATCACGGCCGCGATCGAGGCGGCATCGAGCAACCCCAGGTTCATCCCCTGGCCCGCGAGCGGGTGCACGGTGTGCGCGGCATCGCCGACGAGCGCCGCGCGCGGTGCGCAGTAGTGCGTTGCATGCAGCGCCTGGAGCGGGAATCCGGCACGCGCGGCGCACGGACCGAGCGCGCCGAGGGCGCCCGCGCTCGCGGCTTGCAGCTCCGCGACGAACGCGCCCTGCTCCGCCGCGATGAGCCGTTCGGCACGTTCGGTCGGCAGCGACCAAACCACCGAGGTGCGCCCGTCGGAGAGCGGCAAGAACGCGAGCGGCCCGTCCGGCAGGAATCGCTGCCACGCCGTCTCGCGGTGCGGCAGCGCGCTCGCGACGTGCGTGACGACCGCGGTCTGCTCGTAGCTGTGACTCATCACCGGCAAGCTCGAGCAGGCGGCGCACGGCCGAGTCGCTGCCGTCGGCCGCGACGACCAGCGTGCCGCGCGCGCTGCCGCCGTTGCGCAGTTGCACGATCGCCTCGCGCCGCCCGACTTCGATGGACTCGAGGTCGGCGCCAAGCGTGAGCTCGGCGTTCGGCGCGGCCGCGAGGACGTCGGCGAGCGTAGTACGCAGCAGACTGTCTTCGACGATGTGCCCGAGATCGGGCTCGCCGATGTCCGCGCTGTCGAACTCGAGCGCCGCACCCGCGGGGTCTTCGCCTTCCCAGACGTGCATGCGGCGATACGCACAGGCGCGCCGCGCCGCGACGGTGTGCCACGCCCCGAGCCGCTCGAGCAGCTCCTGCGACGCGCGCGACAGGGCGTAGACGCGCAAGTCCATTTCGCCCGCACGCCACTTCGGCAGAGCGCGCGCTTCTAGTACCTGGACGCGCAAATTTTCGCGGCAGCGTCCCGTCGCGAGCAGCGCGGCCACCGCGAGCCCGACGACGCCGGCGCCCGCGACGAGAACGGTGGGGTGGGACGATTTCGTCACGATCGCTGCCTAGCCGACCAGGCTCAAGCCGCGCGCGAGCCGCGGCAAGCGTCCCGCGCGGCCCATCGTCTGGCGCGCGAGCAGCGCCTTCGCGCCCGGCAAGAGGTCGAATGCCATGAGACCGAGGCCGCGCCCGAGTCCGAGCGCGGGGCCGTCTTCGCCGAACAGATTGATCAAGCCGTGCGTGAACGTCGACACGCGGCGCTGATCCGCTCGGCGCCAGTCGTGGTATCGGTCGAGCAGCTCGGCCCCTCCCGCGTCGGGCGAGGCTCCGCTCGCGTGTGCCGCCGCGAGCGAGTCCGCGATGACCTCGGCCAGCGTCGCGACGTCGCGCAGCGCGAGGTTGAATCCCTGGCCTGCGACGGGATGCAGGCGCAACGCAGCGTCGCCGATCAGCACGGCGCGCTCGCGGTGGAGCTCATGGCTCGCGATCCGCGCGAGCGTGTGCACCTGGACGGAGCCGATCCGGCCGATGCGTCCAAGCCGAAAGCCGAACGCGGACTGGAGCTCCGCGCGAAACTCGTCGGTCGGCAGCGCGGCGATCCGCTCGGCGTCAGCCGTCGGCAGCGTCCAGATCACGGCGGCGCGGCCGGCCGTGAGCGGCAGGAACGCGATCGGTCCGCGCCGCGTGAAGCGCTCGTAGGCGCGGCCCGCGAGCGGCACCTCCGTCGCGCAGTTGAAGATGAGCGCGCGCTGCGCGTAGTCGTGCTCGTTCACCTCGATTCCGAGCGCCTCGCGCACCGAGGACCGCGCGCCGTCCGCGGCGACGACGAGCCGCGCGCGCACGAGCCGGGCGCCGGGCTCGACGACCGCGGTGGCCGCATCGGCGTCGGCCGCGAGCTGCGTGACGCGCGCGGGCGCGAACGTGCGGAGCCGTGGAGCGCTCGCGAGCCGCTCCCACAGCACTCGGCCGAGCGCCGCGTTCTCGACGGTGTAGCCCAGGGCCGCCACGCCCTCGTCGGCCGCGGCGATGCGCGCCGCGCCGAACCGCCCGCGCTCCGAGATGTGAATCGAGCGGATCGCCTCGGTGTGGCCTTCGAGCTCGCGCCAGACGCCCAAAGCCGCAAGGATCTTCTGCGAGCCGCTCGCGAGCGCAGTCGTGCGCTGATCGAAGCTCGGCTGCTCGAGGTTCTTGATCTCGTGCGCCTCGACGAGCACGAGGTCGAGCGGCAGCTCGGCGAGCGCGCACGCGAGCGCCGAGCCGACGGCGCCGCCGCCGACGATCAGCACGTCGCAGTCGAGCGGCGCTTCGGGCTCGGCGCTCACGCGCGCGCGGCCATGTGCTGCTCGATCTCGGCGACGGTCGTCGGTATCCCCGCGGTGAGCACCTCGGGGCCGTCGCGCGTGACCTGCACGTCGTCCTCGATCCGGATCCCGATGCCCCGCCAGCGCTTGTCGACGTCCTTGCTCGCGGGAGAGACGTAGATCCCGGGCTCGATCGTCATGACCATGCCGGGCTCGAGCAGGCGCCATTGATCGTGAACCTTGTAGTCGCCGACGTCGTGCACGTCGAGGCCAAGCCAATGCCCCGTCTTGTGCATGAAGAACTGGCGGTACGCCTGCGACTTGATGAGGTTCGGCACTCGGCCCTTGAGGAGCCCGAGCTCTTTCAAGCCCTTCGTGATCTCGGTGACGGCAACGTCGTGCGGGTCGTTCCAGTGGTTGCCGACCTGCGCCACCTTGGTCGCGGCGTGATTCGCCTCGAGCACGACGTCGTAGAGCTCGCGCTGCGGCTTGCTGAACGTGCCGTTGACCGGCCACGTGCGCGTGACGTCCGACGCGTACATCTGCAGCTCGCACCCCGCGTCGATCAGCACGAGATCGCCGTCGGCGAGCTGCGCGTCGTTGGAGCGGTAGTGCAGCACGCACGCGTTCGCTCCCGTCGCGACGATCGGCGGGTACGAGCACTCCGCGCCGTGGCGGCGGAACTCGTGCAGGAACTCGGCCTCGAGCTCGTACTCCATCATTCCGGGCCTGGCCGCGAGCATCGCGCGCGCATGCGCCGAGACCGCGATTTTCGCGGACTGGCGCATCACGCTCGACTCCGCTCTGCTCTTGAAGAGCCGCATCTCGTGCAACAGGTGATCGAGCGCCACGAGCTCGCTCGGCGCGTGGCCGCTCTGGCGTTTCGAGTTCAGGGTTTGGATGAAAGCGAGCAGCCGCTGATCGAACTCGGTCGCGCCCATCGAGTAGTAGACGCGGTCGCTGCGCTCGAGCAGGCCCGGCAGGATGTCGTCGAGATCGGAGATAGGGAACGCGTCGTCGGCCCCGTAGGTCGCGATCGCGCCGTCGGGACCCGCGCGCGGCCCGTCCCAGAGCTCGCGCTCGGGATTGCGTTCGCGGCAGAACATCAAGAACTCGCCCTGCGGCCGGCCGGGCACGAGCACGGCGACGGCCTCGGGCTCGGCGAAGCCCGTTAGATAATAGAAGTCGCTGTCGGGCCGATAGACGAAGTGGGTGTCGCGGCTGCGCACGCGCTCGGGCGCGGCGGCGAGCACCGCGATGCCGTTGGCCCCGATCATGCTGGAGATGTCTTTGCGCCGGCGCGCGAATTCCTTGGCGTTCAACGTCTCGACCTCGTCGTATCTGGCTGGCGGCGGCTTGGACTAGTGCGCGTCGCGGGCCGCGGCCGCGCGCCGCTCCGCGAAATCTTCGAAAACGATCTGAGTGCTCACGCGTGCATACTCCTTGAGCTCCGCGAGGGCGAAGTCGGCCGTATCGCGATCCTCGGCGTCCTGCTCGTCGATGCCCGCGCGGCTGATCTCGCCGAAGTCTGCGAGGATCTCGGAGACTTCGCCGCTCGTATCGTCGGCATCCGCCGTCCGACCACGCACCTCGAGATCGGGCGCGCTCGCGCCGAGACCGTTCAGGAATCCGTGGCACCAGAGCGCGAGCGCGTGCACCTGCTCCTCGAGCGGCACGTCTTCGTCCGGCAGCAGCGGCTCGAACGCGAGCTCGCCGCCCACGAGCGTTTGCCACGTCACGCGCACGAGCTCCTGCGCGGCATCCTGTGCTTGCGGAATATTCGAGGCCTCGTGATCCGCGAAGAACCCGTCGACCCAGCGCGCCGCGGCCACGGGCCCGCCCGCGCACAGCGCGCCGCTCACGCCGCCGTGCAGCTCGGGGAGCGCGAGCAGCGCACCCGAATCGGTCAGCGATTCGCGCAGCGCGTCGTAGTCGTGGCGGGTAAGGGGCGGACCGGAGGTCACTCGAGAATGTCCTGCAGATGCGTGCGCGTAGTCAAATGCTAACACCGCCGCGGGCGTTATTGACCCTTAGGCGTAGGCGGCTCTATATTCACGCCCATATGAGCAACGAACAAACCAATCAGCGTTTCGACCTCGAGCTGCGCCGACTCGAGAAACGATTGGAAGAGCTCGTCGGCATTACCCGCCAACTCCAAGAAGAGAACCAATCGCTGCGCCAGCGTCAGGATTCCCTGATGAACGAGCGCGCGACGCTGCTGCACAAGAACGAGCAGGTACGGGGACGTGTCGAGGCGATGATCGGTCGGCTCAAGGGGATGGAGCAGGCCTCGTGAGCGACATGTTCGCTCATGTCACGATCAAGATATTAGAGAAGGAATACCACGTCGCGTGCCCGGCCGAAGAGAAAGCGGCCTTGCTCACGTCGGCGGAGCTTCTCAACGGAAAAATGCGCGAGATCCGGGACAGCGGCAAGGTGGTAGGCCTCGACCGCGTGGCCGTCATGGCGGCCCTGAACCTCGCAAACGAGCTCATCAGAGCACAAGGCCAAGACGAAGAGCTGAAGAACATCGTGGGACTCCGTATCCGAGCCATGCGCGAGCAATTGGACTCGGCTCTCGGTCCCGCGAAACAGCTCACTCTATAATCTGACTTGGTGCTCCCTGCGGTGTACGACGCGGACGAAAGTCTCTCGGACCCTAAATCATGCGTCTGGGGTTAGTTTCTGTAGGTGGTGTTGTGCATATCCGGTCTAACCGGAGAGCCTTCAGCCACCACGACGTACCCCACTTGTTGCTCCGGTTCGAGAGCAACGGTTCGTGACGGCACAGGCGGGGAGCATCTCCAACTCCCGCTCGGAGCGCCGACACCTCAGGCAACGCATCCGCGCCGAGCGGCGCGCCCTGTCCCCGGCTGATCGCGCGGAAGCGGATCGCAGCATCACGGGCGCAGATCCGGCGTCTCGACGTCTATCACAGCGCTCGCAGAATCGCGCTGTTTCTCGCGTTCGACGGCGAGCCGTCGCTCAGCGCGTTGATCGAGTCGGCGGCTCGGAGCGGCAAGCGGTTGTACGCTCCGGTGATCACGCGCTCGCGGATGCGCTTCGCGGCGCTCGAGCGCGGCGGCTCGCTCGGCAAGAATTTCTTCGGAATCGAAGAGCCGCACCTCGGCGAATTCATCGACCCGCGGCGGCTCGACCTCGTGCTGACTCCGCTCGTGGCGTTCGACGACCGCGGCGTCCGGATCGGTGTCGGACGCGGCTACTACGACCGCTGCTTCCGGTTCTTGCGGGGGCGCAGCACCTGGCGGCGGCCGAAGCTGCTCGCTGTGGCCTACGAGCTACAGCACCTCCCGGCCATCGAGGAAAACCCCTGGGACATCCCGCTCTGGGGCGCGGTCACCGAGGCCGGCGTACGCCGCTTCGAGCGAGAAAGGCGCCCGGAGAGCTCGCAGAGGTGAGGCGATGAAGTACTGGTTGATGAAGTCCGAGCCCACGACCTTCGGCATCGACGACCTGGCCAAGAGCCCTCGGAAAACTACGCATTGGGACGGCGTGCGCAACTTCCAGGCGCGCGGACTTCATGCGCGATCAGATGCGCGTCGGAGACCTCGCGTTCTTCTACCACTCCAACTGCGAAGAGCCGGCGATCGCCGGCATCGTCGAGATCGTGAAACCCGGGTACCCGGATCACACTGCGTTCGACAAGAAAGACAAACACTACGACGCGGACAGCGATCCGAAGAATCCGCGCTGGTACATGGTCGACGTGCGATTCCAGCGCAAGCTCGCTAAACCAATCACGCTCGCGACGCTGCGCAAACACAGCAACGGCGCGCTTCACGGGCTCGCGCTCTTGCAACGCGGCAACCGACTTTCGATCACGCCGGTGAGCGCCGCACATTGGAAATTCATTCTCTCGCTCGAGTAGCGAGCGTGCGTATCGCACTCGCGTGTCGTTCGTCACGCGAGTTGCAGAATGTGCAGCGAATCACACTCAGCGTTCGCATCGTCGCGACGAAGATGCGCAAAAATTCATAACACGCTGGAAATTTGGAACTATTTATATATACTCAACGCCGTCTATCCCGACAACGGAGACTACCCATGGCCTCTATGAAGAAGAGTTCAGTGAAAAAGTCGAAGAGCCGACGCAAGAAATCGCGCCGCAAGGTTGCGAAGAAGCCGGCGAAGAAGCGCGGCAAAAAGCGCGGCGGCAAGAAGCGCGGTAAGAAGCGCGGCAAAAAGAAAAAGAAGAAAGCCCGTCGCAAGAAGAAGCGCTAGGTAAAGTTACCTGGTGACTAGAGTCGGACTTCCGGCTCTCACAAGTGTAGTGCCCGCCTCGTTGCGGGCACTCTCTTTTCCGGGGTTCGGTTCTTGAGGAGACGCCGTGAGCCAGGCAGACAATAAGCGCAGCGCAGCACTGGCCGCGCTGGCCTACATCAAAGACGGAATCGCCCTCGGCGTCGGCACCGGCAGCACGATCGACCTGCTGATCGACGGGCTAGCGCCCTACGCGGCGAAGCTCACGGCGGTCGTCTCGAGCTCCGAGCGCTCCACCCGCAGGCTCGAGGCCGCGGGAATCAAAGTCTCCACGCTCGCCGACGTGGGCGAGCTCGATCTCTACATCGACGGGGCCGACGAGGCGACGAAGCACCTGCACTTGGTGAAAGGCGGCGGCGGCGCGCTGACGCGCGAGAAGATCCTCGCGGGCGCAGCGCGGCGTTTCGTGTGCGTAGTCGACGACACGAAGCTCGTCGCGGCGCTCGGCAAGTTTCCGCTGCCGATCGAAGTGATCCCGATGGCGCGCTCATTCGTCGCACGGCAGATGGTGAAGGCCGGCGGCAATCCCGTGCTAGCGCGAAGGCTTCGTCACCGACAACGGCAACGACATCCTCGACGTGCACGACCTCCGGATCGCGAACCCGATCGAGATGGAGTCGCGCTTCAACAACATTCCTGGCGTCGTGACGGTCGGCATCTTCGCGAACCGCCGTGCCGACGTGCTCCTGATCGGCGGCGCCTCCGGCGTCAAAACCCTCCAATAACGCCACGGCGCGCTCACGCGCCACTCGCGCGTCGCCGCGCACGCGAAGCGCGAACCACTCTCCGCACGCAAGCGCGAAGCGAGCGTGCACACACCACGCCGCGCTGCGAACCGCACGCGACGGGACGATACGACGACATCGCGCGTCGGGTGAGCGCGGTGGGTGTGGACGTGGGTCGTTCTTCCCGCGCTCGGTCGGCCGAGCGAAAGTGGGCCATGAACTCCGTGGTGATTCTTCCGAACGGCACGCGTGATGTGCCGCGATGCAAAGACTTGAATGGCACGTGCGGCCCACGCTCTCGAAGAGGAGCGCGACGCAATCAGGCCGACCGGGCGGTAGCGGGAGGAATGACCCACGGCCGCGCCCACCGCACCGCGCGACGCCCGCGCAAGCCCTCGCAACCGCGCGGACGACGCCGCGCAGCGCCTCCGCGCGGTCGCTCGCAACGCGACCGCGCTCACCGATGCGTGGAAAATCGAGAGAAGGTGGCTGGGGGACTAGGATTCGAACCTAGGTTCTCGGAGTCAGAGTCCGATGTCCTACCGCTGGACGATCCCCCAATTCGGGGCCCGAAAGCGGGCCCGACCTCGGGGCCCTGTCTTGCGGACCCGTTCGCGGATCCTCTTCGGGCTGACTCACCGGCCTTGCGGCCGGTGCTGCGAACTCATCTATAAGAGCGGATCTCACGCGCCGTGTCGACCGGCGCCCGGCGGCTCCGCGAGCCGCGACGGATCAACGCTTCGAGTACTGCGGCCGGCGGCGAGCCTTGCGCAGGCCGACCTTCTTGCGCTCGACCTCGCGGGCGTCGCGGGTCACGAACCCGGCCTTGCGCAACACCTTGCGCAGACCCTCGTCGTAGTCCATCAGCGCGCGCGTGATGCCGTGGCGGATCGCGCCGGCCTGGCCCGTGGTGCCGCCGCCGCTGACCGTGACGTGGACGTCGAACTTGCCTCGGCGTCCGCGACCGTGAACGGCTGGCGCACGATCATTCGCGCGGTTTCGCGGCCGAAGAACACGTCGAGCGGACGGCCGTTCACGACGATCTCGCCCGTGCCCGGCTTGATGAACACGCGGGCCGCGGACGACTTGCGGCGACCCGTACCGTAATAACTCTCAGTAGTGGCCATCGGCTACAGCTCCAGTATCTTCGGCTGCTGCGCGGCATGCGGATGTGCCGCGCCACGTACAACCTTGAGTTTCTTGAACATTTGGCGCCCGAGCGGGTTCTTCGGCAGCATGCCCTTCACCGCGATCTCGATTGCACGCTCCGGATGGGTCGCGAGCATCTTCTCGAGCGGCTCCGCTTTCATGTTGCCGATCGTGCCGGTGTGCCGGTAGTAGATCTTGTCCTTCAGCTTGCGGCCGGTGACGCGGATCTTCTCGGCGTTGATCACGACGAGGTAGTCGCCCGTGTCGACGTGCGGCGTGTAGATCGGCTTGTGCTTGCCCTTGCAGGCGGTGTGCGAGCGCGGTCGCGAGCCGCCCGAGGGTCTTGCCTTCGGCGTTCACGAGGTACCAATCGCGGCGGACCGCCTCCGGCTTGGCGGAGAATGTTTTCATAGTGTTGCTTTGAGGTGAGGCGGGCGGACCCGGCCAAAGAGGCGGAATTCTAGAGGTGCGGTGGGGGCCGCGCAAGCCGGCATGCGGTTCCGACCTCGCAAAGCCGCATTCTCTGGGGCCGGAGCGTCTATATAATGCCTCGCATGCAGCCGCCGCTTTCCTGGCCCGACCGGCTCATCGCTACGCTCGACGAAGGGCTCCGGGCCATCGCTGCAAAGCCCGCCGCCGCTCGACCCTCCCCCGCCGCCGAGCTGCCGGAACCCGACCTCACCGACGATGAACGCCGCTCGAGCGCCGCTCTGCTGCGCGTCAATCACGCGGGTGAGATCGCCGCGCAAGCGCTCTACAGCGGTCAAGCGTTGTTCGCGCGCTCCGACGCCACTCGCCGGCAACTGCACGCGGCGGCGCGCGAGGAGCGCGACCATCTCGCCTGGTGCGCGACCCGGCTCCGCGAGCTCGGCGGACGCACGAGCCTGCTCGACCCGCTTTGGTACGCCGGCAGCTTCTGCATCGGGATGATCGCGGGAGCGTCGCGGCGACTGCTCTGAGCCTCGGGTTCGTCGCAGAGACCGAGCGCCAGGTCGAAGCGCATCTCAACGATCACCTCGGACGCCTGCCCGCCGCCGATCGAGAAGAGCAACGCAATTCTCACTCGCATGGCGGAAGACGAAGCTCATCACGGCACGATGGCGAATCTCGCCGGAGGCGCTCCGCTGCCGTCGCCGATTCGTCGCTGCATGGGCTTCGGCGGTGAATTACTGCGTCGAATTGCCCTGTTCGTGTGACCCTCGTCACAGCTCGCAGCACGTTATGACTTGCGAGTTGACGGGGAATTGATTAAATACAGCATTACGTCAAACCGGAGTTCGAATCGTATGGAAGAAGCCCTTAGGCCGTTGAGCGATGTCCCCGCGATCAATCGCTTTCTGAGCTACTGCAGAGTTCGAACGATTCCGGGAAAGACCGTGATGATTCACGCGGGCGATCTGCCGGACGTCCTCTACTACATCGTCGACGGCTCCGTCGAAGTGATGATCGAGGACGAAGACGGCAACGAGATGGTGCTCGCCTATCTCAACAAAGGTCAGTTCTTCGGCGAGATGGGTCTGTTCTACGAGCAGCCCACTCGCAGCGCGTGGGTAAGAACGCGCTCCGAGAGCGAGATCGCGGAAATGACGTATCCGCGCTTCCGCCAAATCGCATCCGAAAGCCCCGGGCTGATCTTCGAGCTTGCGACGCAACTTGCGACGCGCTTGGATCGCACGAATCGCAAGCTCGGCGACCTCGCATTCGTCGACGTCACGGGCCGCGTAGCGCACGCGATCATGGATCTGTGCCGCGAGCCGGACGCGATGACGCATCCGGACGGCATGCAGATCAAGGTCTCGCGCCAAGAGCTCTCGCGCCTCGTCGGGTGCTCGCGCGAAATGGCGGGCCGCGTGCTCAAGGTGCTCGAGGACCAGGGCCTCGTGCGCGCGAGCGGCAAGACGATCGTCGTGTTCAACGCGCGCCGCGAGCTGCCGAAAGCCCGCACGGGCGAAGGTCTGCGCCGGCCGGCGTAGCAAAGCAGCCGCGGGCGCTTTGCTCGCAGGTTCGGAATCCGGCGCCCTTCGCGGCGCCGGCTTCGTTTACGGCCACCGAAATCCGCCTAGCCGGAAGCGCTGCTACTTGAAGCCGCGGCGAGCTTTCACTTTCTCGTAGGCGGCCCGCACCTCGTGCGTCTTCTGCTCCGCCACCCCGGCCATCGACTCGGGCAAGCCGCGCGCGACGAGCTTGTCGGGATGGTGCTGGCTCATGAGCCGCCGATAAGCCTTCTTGATCTGCTCATCGCTCGCATCCAGGCCAACGCCGAGCACGCGGTGCGCCTGCTCGAGCGCCTCCGCCTCGCTGCGAGCATTGCGCTGCTCGTGGCGCTGCCCGTGAGTGCGCAGCAACGACTCGATCTGCGCGACTTCCGCGCGGCTCACGCGCAGCGCGCTCGCGACGCGCCACAGAAGCTGCCGCTTCTCGGGCCCGATCGGCCCGGCGCCGATCGCCGACTGCAACTGAACCTGCACGAACGCGCGGCCGAGCTCGCCGCGATCGCCGATCTGTCGCCCGAGCTGCGCGAGCCGCGCGTCGAGCGGATATTCGCCGCCCTTGCCGCGAGTGAAGTGATCGATTGCGCTGCGTACCTGCTCGGGCGAGAGACGCATGCCATGCATGATCGCCGCGTGCGACGCGCACCTCGTCCTCGGACACGCGGCCGTCGATCTTCGCGACCTGGCCCATGACCTCGAACGCGACTTCGAAGAACAGCTGACTGATCTGCTGCGTCGAGCTCTTGCGTCGCAAGCGCGCGCCGCCCTCGTCGAGCTGATGGCCGAGAAGCACGCCGAGCACGGAGCCGATCGGACCGCCCGCGACCAAACCGATGATCCCGCCGACGGCCTTACCGAACCACTGCATCCACGCTCCGAGTCTGCTGTGAACCGTTGCACGCGCGAGCTCGTCCAAGGTTGCCGAGAGGCGCCGCGTAGGCTCATTATCTCGGCTTTCGGTTGCGGCGCAACGAGATGACGGCGTCTGACGCATTGTTCGAATCCAATTTGCACGGATTGCAGCTCATCGCGCGCGGCAAAGTGCGCGACATCTACCGCGTCGACGCGAAGCGCCTGTTGATCCTCGCCTCGGATCGCATGTCGGCGTTCGACGTCGTGCTGCCGGACGCGATTCCGGGCAAAGGCGTGGTGCTCACCGCGATCTCGAACTTCTGGTTCAAGAAGCTCGAAGGCGTGATCAAGAATCACCTCACGGGCGTCGGAACCCTCGGAGGTGCTTTCCGACGCGAGCGACCAGGCGGTGGTCAAGGACCGCGCCGTCGTAGTCCACGACTTGAAGGCCGTTGCCGGTGGAGGCCGTGGTGCGCGGCTACCTGATCGGCTCGGGCTGGAAGGACTACTGCAAGACGGGCACGCGTGTCGGGCGTCGCGCTGCCGCAGGGCCTCGAGCTCGCCGAGCGGCTGCGCGAGCCGATCTTCACGCCGAGCACGAAGGCCGCACCGCGGCAAGCACGACGAGAACATCTCGATGGCCGACGTGAAGAATCTGCTCGGCGCCGAGCTCGCACGCAAGGTCAGTGAGGCGTCGTTGAAGCTGTACGTCCGCGCCACGGAGTACGCGCGCGAGCGCGGCATCATCATCGCGGACACGAAGTTCGAGTTTGGCCTGGACGAGGACGGGCAGCTGCGCGTGATGGACGAGGTGCTCACGCCCGGACTCGTCGCGTTTCTGGCCCGCGGACACGTACCGGCCCGGCTCCTCACCGCAGAGCTTCGACAAGCAATACGTGCGCGACTATCTCGAGACGCTCGATTGGGGGAAGACGGCGCCCGGGCCGCATCTGCCGGCCGTGGTCATCGAGCGCACGCGCGCGAAATACTACGAAGCGCTGCACCGCCTCACGGGCGAGACGCCCAAATGAGCGGCGCGCGATCGCGAATGCGGCCACGCAGCGCGGATCGCTCGACGGATCTCCCCGCCGCAGCTCTAATGGAGCTCGTCACCAACTACCTAGAACGCTTGCTGTGGCCGCCGGACCGACCGCAGCACCACGAGCCCGCATCGCGCTGGCTCACGATCGCGCGGTATGCGTACGCGCTGCTGCGCGATCTGATGCTCGGCGACCTCAGCCTGCGCGCGATGAGCCTCGTGTACACGACGATGCTCGCGATCGTGCCGCTGCTCGCGTTCAGCTTCTCGCTGTTGCAAGGGCCTCGGGTTCCATCGCGAGCTCGAGCCGCTGCTCAACAACTTCCTCGCGCCGCTCGGGCCGCGCTCGGGCGAGCTCACGCAGCGCATCATCGAGTTCGTCGACAACGTGAGCGGCTCGGCGCTGCTCGGCGTCAGCATCTTGCTGTTGATCCTGTCCGCGCTGTCGATGGCGCAGAAGGTCGAGACCAGCTTCAACTTCGTGTGGAGGGTCGATCGGCCGCGCAGCTTCGCGCGCCGCGTCAGCGAGTACTTGAGCGTGATGCTCGTTCGTCCCGCTGCTGATGAGCGTCGCGATGGGCTTCACGGCCTCGCTCGCGAGCGAGACGGTGATGGATCCGGCTCCAGCAGATGGGAACGATCGGCAGCTGGCTCGCGAGCTTGAGCGGCCTCATGCCCGTACCTGATGGTGGTCGCAGCTTTCAGCTTCCTGTACGTGTTCGTGCCGAATACGCGCGTGAAGGTCAAGCCAGCCGTCTGCGGTGGGCTGTTTGCAGGTGTGGTGTGGGCCTTCAGCGGCAGCGTGTTCACGAGCTTCGTCGTGAGCATGAGCCGCTACGAGGCGATCTACTCCGGTTTCGCTATCGTGATCGTCGCGATGATCTGGCTGTATCTCTCGTGGCTGATCCTCCTGCTCGGCGCGCAGCTCGCGTTCTACCTACAGAACCCCGACTACTTGCGGCTCGGCCAACGCACCGAAGTGATGTCGAACGGGCTGCGCGAACGGCTCGCGCTGAGCGCGATGCTGCTCATCGGCCGCGACTTCGACGAGCCGGGCCACGGCTGGCGCGTTGAGAGCCTCGCCGCGCGGATTCGCATCCCGCGGCACCTGCTCGAGCCCGTGATCGGGTCGTTGATGGGTGCGGGGCTCGTGACGCAAACGAAGGATCAGCGGCTGATGCCGGCGCGCGATCCGCGCCGCATCAACGCTTGCGACATACTCGACGCGGTGCGCAACGCCGATCGCGATCCACATCATGCGCCGGGCGGTGACTGGAACGCGACGGTGCAGGAGCTGCACTTGCGCGTCGAGAGCGCGATTCGCGAGGCGCTCGGCACGCGCTCGCTCGCCGACCTGGTCGACCACGATGTGCGCACGGATGCGGCCGTCGCGCCCGACCCGGCGAGCGTGCCCGACGAGGCGAGCGCCGCGGACGCGAGCGCGCCGCAGGCCGGCCCACGAATCGTCTCGCGCCGTTGACGCTCGGCGTCGAGCGCCGTGCGCCGAACACGACCGCGGGCTAGCCCCCCGCGAGCGTGAGCCCGTCGACCAGCACGGACCCGCAGCGCACCGTCCCGCGCTCGTCGATGTCGGAGCCGATCGCCCGGATGTTGTTGAACAGCTCGGGCAACGAGCCCGCGATCGTGACCTCGTGCACCGGATGAACGATCTCGCCGCGCTCGACCCAGAACCCCGCGGCGCCGCGCGAGTAGTCGCCGGTCACGATGTTCACTCCCTGTCCCAGCAGCTCGCCGACGACGAATCCCTCGTCGCAGCCCTTGATCAGATCCGCGAGCGCGCCCGCCGTCGGACGCACGATGAGGTTGTGGACGCCGCCCGCGTTGCCGGTCGTCGGGATGCCTAGTCGGCGCGCGGAATAGCTCGAGACGACGAGGCCTTGCAGCACGCCGCCCTTGACGAGCTCGCGGCGCTTCGTCGCGACGCCTTCACCGTCGAACGGCGCGCTCGCGAGCGCACGCGGAATCAACGGGTCCTCGGTGATGTCGACGAAGCTCGGCAGCACTTGCTTTCCCACTGCCTCGAGCAAGAACGACGCGCGCCGGTATTGTGCCGTTCCGCGGATCGCCGCGATCAGATGACCGAACAAGCCCTTGGCGACCTCGGCTGGAAAGATCACCGGCACCACGCGCGTCGACAATTGGCGTGCATCGAGCCGCTGCACAGCTCGACGCGCGGCCTCCTCGCCTACGCTCTCGGGAGACTCGAGCCCGTCCGGCGAGCGATTCACCGAGTACCAGTAGTCGCGCTCGAGCGAGCCATTCGACTTCGCGACGACGCTGCAGCTCGTCGAGTGCGTGCTCGTCGGGTAGCCGCCGACGAAACCGTGCGAGTTCGCGTAAACCCGATGACCCGCGCCCGTCGACACGGTCGCGCCTTCGGAGTTCGCGATGCGCGCGTCGAGCGCGCGCGCGGCGTTCTCCGCGCGCAAGGCAAGCTCGGTCGCGTGGTCCACGTCGAGAGCCCACGGGAAGTACAGATCGAGATCGGGCGGATCGACCGCCATGAGGCCGGCATCGGCGAGGCCCGCGTATTCGTCGGCAGCGGTGAAGCTGCCGATGCTGAGCGCCTTCCGGACGGTGTCCTCGATGCTGCTTGCCGAGAAGTCGGTCGTGCTCGCGCTGCCCTTCTTCGCATCGCGGTAGACGGTCACGGCCAAGCCGCGATCGCGCTGTCGCTCGACGGACTCGAGCTCGCCCATGCGCACCGTGACCGATAGCCCCTCGTCAGTAGCTCGCGCCGGCCTCGGCCTGATCCGCGCCGAGCCGCCGCGCTAGCTCGACCGCTTGCGCCGCGACTTTCTCGAGCGATTCCGCAACGCCCATTCGGTCCATGATCGATTCGTCCCTTGGTTCGCCGGGTGAGAAGTCAATTCTAACTGCTGTACAATGCGCCGATGAAACCATTGGTCGGCGTCATCATGGGCTCGGTGTCGGACTGGGCGACGATGACGCACACCACCGAAACGCTGGAAGCGCTCGGAATCGCGCACGAGGTACGCGTGGTCTCGGCGCACCGCACCCCAGATCTCCTATTCGAGTATGCCGAGAGCGCCGTCGGCCGCGGCCTCGAGGTCATCATCGCGGGCGCGGGCGGCGCGGCCCACCTGCCCGGCATGACGGCCGCCAAGACACGACTGCCGGTGCTCGGCGTGCCGGTGAAATCGCGCGCCCTGAGCGGGCTCGACTCGCTGCTGTCCATCGTTCAAATGCCGCGCGGCGTGCCGGTCGCGACCGTCGCAATCGGCAAGGGCGGTGCCGTGAACGCGGCGCTGCTCGCAGCCTCGATCCTCGCGAATAAGTACCCCGCGATCGCCGCGGCCCTCGACAAGTATCGCGCGGCGCAGACGGCGCAGGTGCTCGATCAGCCCGATCCGCGCGCGACGCTCTAGCCTCCCGCGGCGCCAGGCGCTCGCCGCAACCACGCACGATCGGCTGCAACGATGAACAGAAAGCGAGTGGGCATCGTCGGCGCCGGACAGCTCGGCCGCATGCTCGCGCTCGCGGGCTATCCGCTCGGCATCGAGTGCCGCTTGCTCGACCCCGGAGCCGATGCCCCGGGCGCGCAAGTCGCGGACGCGTTGCTCGGCGCACTCGACGACGTCGACTCGCTCGGCAAGCTCGCCGCGAGCGTCGATGTGCTGACGCTCGAGATCGAGAACGTGGACGTGACGGCGCTCGAGTCCGTGAGCGATCGCGTTGCGGTCTACCCACCGCCGCGCGCGGTCGCGGTCGCCCAAGATCGCCTCTCCGAAAAGACGCTGTTCCGCTCGCTCGGGATCCCGACCGCGGAATTCGTCGCGATCGACTCCGACGACGATCTCCTCGCCGCGCAACAGCGGCTCGGCTGGCCCATCGTGCTGAAAACGCGGCGCTTGGGTTACGACGGCCGCGGTCAGCGCATCGTCGATTCCGCGGCGCGGCTCGCGGCCGCGTGGCAGGAGCTCGGCCGTGCGCCGTCGATCGCGGAAGCGTGGGTGCAGTTCGAGCGCGAAGTCTCGCTGATCGCGGTCCAAGGCGCAGACCGGGAACGCGCCTATCTATCCGCTCGCGGAGAACGTGCATCGCGACGGCATCTTGCGCACGACGGTAGCACCCTTCGTCGACGCCGCGCTGCAATCGCAGGCGGAGCAGTGGCTCGGAGCGATCATGGGCGAGCTCGGCTACCGCGGCGTGCTCACGGTCGAGTTCTTTCACACGAGCACCGGGCTCGTCGCGAACGAGATGGCACCGCGCGTGCACAACTCGGGGCACTGGACGATCGAAGGCGCCGAGACGAGTCAGTTCGAGAACCACCTGCGCGCCGTGCTCGGTTGGCCCCTCGGCGACACGCGGCCGCGCGGCCATGCCGCGATGTTGAACCTGCTCGGCTCTTTGCCCGGCAGGGACGTGTTGCTCGCGATCCCGGGCGCACACCTACACGACTACGGAAAGGAGCCTCGGCCGGGGCGCAAAGTGGGCCACTGCACGCTCGTGGACCCGGATCGGGCCCACTTGCTCGAGCGTTTCCGCGCCCTGCGCCAGGCCGTTATGTCGCCGGAACGGTGATTGCGCTCCTCGAAACACCCCAGTCTTTGTATTAGTCTTCGCGTCTACGATTTCAGAGTCGGCCTCACCCATGTACTGCGAGATGTTTCAGCTGAAGGAACCGCCGTTTCGGCTCACGCCGGATCCGCAGTTCCTGTTCGCAAGCAAACAGCACTCGCGCGCCAAAGCGTACATGGAATCGACCATCTGGCTCGCCGACGGCTTCGTCGTGATCACGGGCGACATCGGGTCGGGCAAGACGACCCTCATCGAGAGCTTCCTGGCGGAGCTGCCGCCGGACATCGTGCTTGCGCACGTCAGCCAGACGCAGCTGTCGCCGGTCGAGTTTCTGCAGGCGCTGCTCGTGGAGTTCGGTTTCAAGCCGTTCCGCAAGCGCAAGGTCGAGCTGCTCGCGATGCTCAAAGACTTCATGGTCGAGCAATACGCGGCCGGCAAGAAGATCCTGCTCATCATCGACGAAGCGCAAAACCTCTCGCGCAAGGTGCTCGAGGAGGTTCGCCTCTTGTCGGGGCTCGAGGCTCAGAAGGAGAAGCTCCTTCGCATCATCATCGCGGGACAGCCGGAGCTGTCGCGCAAGCTCGACTCGCCGCGGCTGCAGCAGCTCACGCAGCGTGTGCGCCTGCGCTTCCATCTCGGCGCGCTGTCGAAGCGCGAGACCCGCGAATACATCGAGCATCGGTTGACGGTCGCCGGCTCCAACGGCCGCACGATCTTCGAGGAAGCCGCGTGCGACATCGTGTTCCGCTACGCCGGCGGCGTTCCGCGTTTGATCAACGTGCTCTGCGACACGGCGATGCTCTGCGGTTTCGCCGAGGAGCGCACGGTCATCGACGAGGGCCTCGTCAAGGCCGCGGCCGAAGAGCTCCAGTGGGTCGAGTTCTCCGAGCGATTGCGCGATCAGGAGCAACATCCGGAGACGACTGGTCAATACTCGGGCCCCGACACTACGCGCGTAGGCCGGATCGAGGTCTTGTTTCGCGATCAGTTCGTCGCGGAGTTTCCGCTATCGCTCGGCCGCGCGATCATCGGTCGAACGCCCGACAACGACTTGCAGATTCGCAGCAAGTTCGTTTCGCGCCACCACGCACAGATCGTGTCCGACGGCAGCATTTCGGTGGTCGAGGACTTGAATAGCACGAACGGAGTGTTCGTCAAGTCGAAGCGCGTCAAGAGCCAAGCGCTCGTGGACGGCGACGTTATCCAGCTCGGCGAGCACAAGCTCCTGTACCGCGACACGCGCCGTTCGCAGATCCCCGAGCAGCAGTACGAAGAGGACGAGGACGAGGACGAGGACGACGATCTGCTGGACGACCTCGAAGACGAGGAGTCGGGCGACGAGATCGACGAAAAGGCCGAGCGAGCCCAAAGTAAGTAGCGCTCCTGCGGTCAGCTCACGTCCCGCGCTCCCGCCCCGCGCGATGATCTCGGCGCTTCAGCCACACCAGAAGGCCCGCGATCAAGCTGCCAATTCCGACCACGGTGCAGATCAACGGCCAATACCAATAGTCGACGTAAAGCCGGGCGAGCAGAGCAACGAGCCCGAGCACCACGTAGTAGAACGGCAGCACTTCGTAGATCGGCTTGGATATCCACATGGCTTCGGACTCCCGCGCGGCGCGCAGCGAGCGGCCGCGGCTAGGCTCAGCGCGTCGCGGGCCATTGTGGGCCCGCCGCAATTCGTGGAGCAAGAAGGACGGCCCTCGAGCGCGGGCGCGTCATCGAAGCGGCGCGTCTAGCGCTTGGCAGAAAGGAAGTTCAGCAGGCGCCCGAGCAGCGACCCGTTGAGAGAGTCGACGCGGAAGTCCGCATCGCCTTGCAGCTCGCGTGCGAGGCGTTCCTCGTTCGCGTCGAGCAACGGCCGTTTGAAATCGGCTTCGGTCATCGTGTTTTCGAAATTCTTCGGCATGTGCCACCTGTTGAAGTGACGAAAAGCATCGTAGACGACTCGGCGTGCCGATGCAGTGATAGGTATCACGACAAAGAGCGCGCCCCTTTGACGTAACACTGCGACCGATTTCTCGGAGCCGCAAGCTGTCTGCCCGCCGCGACAAGCCGCGCGTCTCTACGCGCCGACAGGGCCGTTCGAACCGCGGCGGAAGTCTTCGATTCCGTGAACCGTGCGCAGCGATGTGCGCAGACGATTCGAGCGATTATGTCTGCGTGCCGCCGACGGTGAGCGAGTCGATGCGAATCGTCGGCTGCCCGACGCCCACTGGCACCGACTGGCCATCCTTGCCGCAAGTGCCGAGGCCGGCGTCGAGAGCGAGGTCCTTGCCGACCATCGACACGCGCGTGAGCACCTCGGGGCCGCTGCCGATCAGCATCACACCTTTGACCGGCGCGGTTTTCTTGCCGTTCTCGATGAGGTACGCCTCGCTCGCCGAGAACACGAACTTGCCGGACGTGATGTCGACCTGACCGCCGCCGAAATTCGGCGCGTAGATCCCCTTGTCGACGGACGCGAGGATCTCCTCCGGATCGTACTTGCCGGGCAACATGTAGGTGTTGGTCATCCGCGGCATAGGCGCGTAAGCGAACGACTCGCGCCGGCCGTTGCCGGTGGAACGCGTCTGCATCAAGCGAGCGTTCATCTTGTCCTGCATGTAGCCTTTGAGTATCCCGCCCTCGATCAGCGTGTTGCACTGCGTGGGCGTGCCCTCGTCGTCGACGTTGAGCGAGCCGCGCCTGCCGGTCAGCGTGCCGTCGTCCACCACGGTGCACTGCTCGGTCGCGACGCGCTCACCGATTCGGCCGCTGAACGCGGACGTGCCCTTGCGATTGAAGTCGCCCTCGAGCCCGTGGCCGATCGCCTCGTGGAGCAGAATGCCGGGCCAGCCCGAGCCGAGCACGACCGGCATGTTGCCGGCCGGCGAGGCCACCGCTTCCATGTTCACCGCGGCCGAGCGCACGGCTTCCGCCGCGATCTTGAGCGGCCGGCCATCGGCCGTGAGCACACCGAAGTCGCCTCGGCCGCCGCCGCCCGCATAGCCCTGCTCGCGGCGGCCGTTCGCCTCCATGATCACGGACACGTTGAGCCGCACGAGCGGCCGCACGTCCGCCGCCAGCGTGCCGTCGGACCCCTGCACCAGAACGATCTCGTAAACGCCCGCGAGGCTCGCAATCACCTGCGCGATGCGCGGATCCATGGCGCGCACCTTGCGATCGAGGTCCGCGAGCAGCTCCACCTTCGCGCGATCCTCGAGGCTGCGCAGCGGGTCGACGTTCGGATACAGCGGCGTGTAGCCGACCGGTCGCGCGACCTTGATCTTGCCGTCGCCTTGCGCGCGCGCGATGCCGCGCGCGGCGTCGACCGCGTCGAGCAGCGCCGCCTCGTCGAGCTGGTCCGAGTACGCGAAGCCCGTGCGCTCTCCGGATATCGCGCGCACGCCGATACCCTGATCGATGCTGTGCACGCCCTCCTTCACGATCCCGTCCTCGACCGTCCAGGTCTCGTAGCGCGTGAGCTGGAAGTACAGGTCGGCGTAGTCGAGACGGCGCGACATCGCGGCTGACATCGCGCGATCGAGCACCTTCAGATCGAGCCCGGCGCGCCCGAGCAATTGCTCGCGCGCGACGGCGAGCGCGTCTTCCGTGGGGACGGCCGAGGAACGGCGGTGGGCCTCAGGTTCAATCATGCTTTACTCTCAAAAAAAGGACTGTGGCGCCGAGCTCGGCGTGGAACGCGCTGCGGGCGACAACGCTAAAGATCCCGGCGATGCTCGATGACGGGGAACTTCTCGCGCAATTGCTCGAGCCGGATCATATCGAGGTCTGCGCACACAACACCAGGACCCGCCGGGAGCTCCGCCAAGACTTCTCCCCACGGCCCGATGATCATCGAGTGACCGTACGTCTTGCGCCCGCCCGCGTGCTCGCCGGTTTGCCCCGACGCGACGACGTACACCAGCGACTCGATCGCGCGCGCCTGCAACAGCGGTTTCCAATGGACCTCACCGGTGGGCACCGTGAACGCGGCCGGCACCACGAGCACGTCCGCGCCGAGCACGCTCAAGCGGTGAAACAGCGCGGGAAATCGGATGTCGTAGCACACCGTCATGCCGATGCGCGCGAGCGGCGTCGCGGCGCTGACCACGCGCTCGCCCGCGATCGACGCGGCCGATTCGAGATAGCGCTCGGACTCGCGCCCCGGGATATTGACATCGAACAGATGAATCTTGTCGTAGCGCGCAGCCTCGCGGCCGTCCGGTCCGAACAACAGCGAACGTTGGCTCGCGCGTTGCGCGCCGTCGTCGCGAATCGGAATGGTGCCGCCGACGATCCAGAGCGCGTGTCGCTCCGAGGTCTCCGCGAGGAACGCCTGCGCGGGCCCGTCGCCGGGGCGCTCGACGGCCGCCGAACGCTCGACGTCGGTGGAGCCCATGAACGAGAAGTTCTCGGGCAAAACGACGAGCTGCGCGCCCTGCGCTGCCGCTGACGCGATCAGGCGCCCGGCCTCGGCCAAGTTCTGCCGCACGTCGCGGCTGCTCGTCATCTGGATGGCTGCTGCCTTCATGGGCCGCTAGCTTAACGCGCCGCGACTTCGGCGGGCTTGCCGAGCGCGCCGTTCGGGGGCAGCTCAGCGCAGATCTCGCCCTTTTCGAGTTGCTCCGGAGACAGCCGCTCGACCATCGGCTCCTGCCAGGTGCCGCTCACGCAGTAGGAAGCGCGCCCGATGCCCTTCAGCGGCTCCTTGAAGATCCGAGTGAAGAGCAGCAGCGCGGCCGCGACGGCTGGCCCGCCGAGGAGGCCCACGGTCGGGAGCATCTTGCCCGGCTCCGCCGTGACCACCGCCTGGGTGCGGTAGTCGTGGTCGCGCAGACCCGTGCGGCCGATCACTCCGATCTCCGCGACCGGGCCCGTGAGCTTCAGGTTGTCGGTGTACGCATTGCCGTCGATCACCACGAAATCCGCATTGATCTCGTCGAACACGAGGCCGCGGTTGAACACGTCGCGAAAATCGAGCGCGAGCCGGCGCGGCAGCGCGCTGATGCTCAGGAGCCCGACGACGCGGCCCGCGCCGGGCTGCACGTCGAGCAAGCTGCCTTTCGTCGCGTGCAGTGCGAAATCGCCGCCGACATGGTCCATCCAGTCGCCCGCGGGCGGACCGGGCCAAAAGACGCTCGCCGTCACGTCGAGCCCTGCGGCCTGCACGATGGGATCGAAGCCGAGCTGGTCGAGCGTCTTCGCAACCTCCGACGACGTGAGACTCACAGCGAGCCGCGTCGTGTCGCCGTCGGCGCCGGTGAACCAGCCCCCGCTGCCCTGCGCGCTGAAACTATCCGTCGCGCTCTCGAATGACACGAGCCTGAGGCCGAGCGGATCGGACAGGATCTCCGCGTCGAACCGCCCGAGTTGGCGCTGACCGAGCGAGAACTGATCAGCGTGTAGCTGCAGACCCGGGAGACGCCGCGGATCGACTTTCCCGAGCGAGCCTTCGCCGCCCGTGGCAAGGTACACGCGCCGCATGACGGCCACGATCTGCGGCTCGTTCGAGAGATCCACGGGCACGAGCAGCGTGCCTGCGACGGGATTACTGTCGATCTCGAACTGCCAATCGTCGGTGCGGCGGCGCGCGCTGACCTTGGTCGGGCCTAGCTTCTGCCCGAACGCCGCGAACTCACCGACCTCGAGCTCCGCACCGGCGAACGATCCCGACCACTGCCCGGGGGCACCCGGCTCGCCGCGCGGCAACGCAAGCCACTCGTCCACGTTGAGCTCGGCGACGGTGCCGTCCACGGTAAGGCCGCTGTCGAGCCGCAGCTCCGGCTGCGCGCCGCCGAACCGCAGCGCCGCACGCTTGAACCGGAACTTGCCTTCCGCGCCGCCGGATTGCGGATCGAAATCGAGCGCGAAGCGGCGCGAGGCACCGAGATAACCCAGCATCTCGAGCCCGCCGTTCGCGGGAAACGCGAGCTCGATCTCGAGGTTGGTCGGCTCGCTCGGTGCCTTCGCGAACGGCGCGGGCAAGCGCAGCGCGACACCCGACAAGTTCGAGTGAACGGTGATGCGCGGCTCCCGGCGATCCTCGAGCTCCGCAGCCGGGATCAACAGGCTGCCTTCCCAATCCGTCTGGCCGGCGAGGTACTCCGCGAACGGCAGATCGAACGCGTCGGCGACGGCGTCGATCGTGACCTCGCCCGCGAGCGAGATGCGGGCGCGATATCCGGGCAACTTCGGCGAGTCGACGCGCGCGGTGACGGGGCCGTCGAGGAAAATCGCGCGGATTCCCTCGCCGCTCAGCGTGGCGCCGTTCAGCGCGAGCGAACCCTGGATCTCCGTCGCGCGCGGCACGAATCCGCGGAACGCGAGCTCTCCGTCGATGATGCCGAGCGACGCCTTGAGCACATACGACGCGCGGTCGCGCAGCGGTATGGCGAGGTCCACGCTCACTTCGCCCGTCCCGTTCGGCGCCTCGAGGCGGGCGAAGTCCGCGCCCAAGTGGCGCGCGATCAGCGGTGCGCTCTGCAAGAACTCGAGCACCTGCGCAAGCGGCCCAATCGTGCCGAGCTTCATTCCGAGCTTGCCGGTGCGCAAGTCGGGAATGCTCACTTGAACGTCGGACGTGCGGTTGCCGAGCGTCCGGCCGCTGCCGCGCGCTGCGAAGCCCGCGTTGACGAATTCGACGGTGCCGCTGAGGTCCTCGGCCCAGGGCCAGTCGCGATGTATGCGAGGCGGCCGCCCTCGACAGTCGCGACGGCGCGGAACTGGCCTTCGCCGGCATCGAACGGAAACGACTTCACCGGACCCAGGAAACGCACGTTGCTTTCGCGAACGACGCCGCCTTGAAGCGCGTTCCTCAGCCAATCGACGACGCCCGGAGGCATCTTTCCCACGGGGAGATACTTCTGCACGGCGCCGATCGCGAAGCTCGAGATCGACGTCGCGAGATCGAGCAGCGGCGAGCTGCCGTCGAGCGGCAGCGTGAGCTCGAGGTTCGAGCGCGTGCCCGCGTCCGGCGTCGCGAGCGCGAGGTCGTCGCTCACGACGCGCAACTGCGTCCTGCCCTTCGCGCCACACGACGATACCGGTCGCGGAGTCGAGCGCGAGCGGCTCGCGGAACACCGCGGGCCAATCGATGCGACGCGGCGCCGCTGCGCAGCTCCACGCGGCCGCTGCGCCGGTCCGCGCGCAGCTCGCCCGTGAGCCCGTCGAAGCCCGGCAGCCCTTCCAAGGGCTGCGACGCCCAGGCCCGTGAACTGCGCGGCCACCGTGTAGTCGATCGCGTCGCCGTCTTTGTCGAGCTCGAGCGACCCGCCGCGCAGGTCGCCTCGCGGCGCGAGCGCAAGCCACGAATCGAGCGCAGCGCGAATCCGGGCAGCGGCGAAACGAACGGAGTGACGTCCTCGAGGCGCACGAACGACGCTCTTGAGCGCGAGGCGCGTGAGCGCCGCCCGACGCGTCGCGCGCGATTTCGACTTCCGCGCTCGACTCCAACTGGCCATGTGCGCCCCGCGCGAGCAATGCCCACGTCGCGCAGCGCGACGTGCCACTGTCCGCCGTCGCGTTGCCAGTCGCCTTTGAGCGCGATGCGGTCGTAAGCGCGAGCCCTGCGGCATCGAGCGCCGTCGGGCAGCGCGACGTCGGTGAGCGCGAGATTCGACGGTGCCGCCCACGAGCTCGCGCGCGTCGCCATTCGAGCCACAACGCGACGTCGCCGTTGCCGGCCTGCGGCGACGACCGCGAAGTCCGGCAGCAGGCGCGCGAGCACGCGAGATCCACGTCGTCGACGTTCGCCGAGACGCGCCAGTCGCCGCTGAACTGCGAACCTGCGGCCCGGTCCGAATCGTCCGCGCCGTCCGGCGAAGCGGCACCGCCGCGGCGGATGAATCCCTGCGCCGTGAGCGACATCGCGCGCGCGAGCTCGCCCGGCGGACGCGCGTTCGCGGCGAGCTTGAGCGCCCCGGACTCGCGCCGCATGCTGCCTTCGACGTCTTCGAAGCTCCACGCGACGCTGCGGCTCGAATCGAGGTACAGCACGCGGCTGTCGCGCACTAGCACCTCGACGTCGGGCGGGACGTCGAGCTTGAGCTCCTGCGCGCGGACGGCGGCGTTCGGCGCGCCCTGCAGACGAAACGCGCCGTCGGCCGTCTTGACCAGCGTGAGCTCGGTACCTTCGAACGTGAGCCGGTCGACGCCGAGCTCGCGCCTCGTCAGCACGCGCGCCGCGAGCTGCACGAGGCTGAAGCCCACGCTCGCCACGCGCGCGGTCAGGACCGGCACGACGCCTGCCTCGGTCGCGACGCTCGCGTCGTGGAACGTGAGCTCGGGGCCGCGCCAGCTCAAGCGCGCATCGAGCCGCGCGAACGTGAGCGACAGCCCGAGCTCGCGGTTCACCCAGGCCTGCAGATCGTCTTGATAGCTCGGCAGCTGCGTGACGAGCAGCCGGAATCCGCCGATCGCGGCCAGCACCAAGAGCACGCCCGTCGCCGCGAGGGCGAGCGTGACCTTGATGAGCTTGCGTAGCCAGGGCCGCATTCGAGTTCCTACATCAACACCACGTCGAATTGATCGGGAGCATACAGCCCCCTCACTCTGGAGCCGGATCGGCTTGCCGGTCAGTTCCTCGAGCTCGGCAATGCTCGCGGACTCCTCGTCGAGCAGCCGTTCGATCACGTTCGGGCGCGCGAGCACGAGCAGCTCCTGGAAGTCGAACTGGCGGTGCTGACGCAGGATCTCGCGGAAGATCTCGTAGCAGACGGTTTCCGACGTCTTCACGAATCCGCGGCCTTCGCAGCTTGGACAAGCTTGGCACAGCACGTGTTCCAGGCTCTCGCGATTCCGCTTGCGGGTCATCTCGACGAGGCCGAGCGAGGACACGCTCATGACCTGCGACTTCGCATGGTCGCCCGCGAGCCGGTCCGTGAGCGCCTGGAGCACCTGGCGGCGGTGCTCCTCCTCGGTCATGTCGATGAAGTCGATGATGATGATGCCGCCCGAGGTTGCGGAGCCTGAGCTGCCGGGCGATCGCGACGGCCGCCTCGAGGTTCGTGCGAAAGATCGTCTCCTCGAGGTTGCGATGGCCGACGTAGGCTCCGGTGTTCACGTCGATCGTCGTCATCGCCTCGGTCTGGTCGAACACGACGTGGCCGCCGGATTTCAGCGGCACCTTCCGGTTCAGTGCGCGGTCGATCTCGTCGTCGATGCCGTAGACGTCGAAGATCGGCCGATCCTCGGCATACAGCTCCACCAGCGGCGCGAGATGCGGCACGAAGTGCTCGGCGAACTCTTTCACGCGCGCGGTACGTCGGCTCGGAATCGACTCGCACCCGCGAGATCGCGGGGCTCGACGAGTCGCGCAGCACGCGCAGCGGCAGCGGCAGGTCCTCGTGCACGAGCTCGCCTGGCGGCGTGTGCTCTTCGCCTTCTCCTCGATCGCCTTCCAGATCTTCTGGAGGAACGCCATGTCGGCGTCGAGGTCGTCCTCGGAAGCGCCTTCGGCCGCGGTGCGTACGATGTAGCCGCCTGGCGCGTCGCTGCGCGACGATCAGCTTCTCGAGCGTCGAGCGTAGCCGCTCGCGCTCCGCCTCGGCCTCGATCCGCGACGACACGCCGACACCGCCCCCGAGCGGCGTCATGACGAGATAACGCGACGGGATCGTGATGTAAGTGGTGAGACGTGCCCCCTTCGTTCCGAGCGGCTCCTTCAATATCTGGACGAGCAGCTCTTGGCCGTCGTGCACGAACTCGCGAATGTCCGCATCGCGGTCGCTCTGCGGCGCAGCGTCGTCGCCGCGGGCGAGGTCCGGCGCGCGCGCAATGTCGGACGCGTGCAGGAACGCCGTGCGCTCGAGCCCGAGATCGACGAACGCGGCTTGCATTCCGGGCAGCACCCTCGACACCTTTCCTTTATAAATGTTGCTGATCAATCCGCGGCGGCTCGTGCGCTCGATCAGCACTTCCTGGAGCACACCGCTCTCGACGAGCGCTGTTCGGACCTCGCGCGGCGTCGCGTTGATCAGGATCTCCTCGCGCTTCATCACGCGGTACGCACATCGTCCGTGCCGTGCGGAGCCTCGGCTCGCCCCGCGGTCCGGCGGTCCTTGCGTGGCCCTGAAGGAATATCGCCCCACAACTCCACACCGCAGCGCTGGAGCAGCGTCGCCGTCTCGAACAGCGGCAACCCGACGACCGACGAATAGCTGCCGGACAGGTGCTCGACGAACGCCGCTGCGCGCCCTTGGATACCGTAGGCGCCGGCCTTGTCGAACGGCTCGCCGCTGCGACAGTACGCCGCGCGCTCCTCGGCGCTCGTCTCGCGAAATCGAACTTCGCTGCGGCAGAGCAGCATCTCGAGCGACCGGCCGCAGCGCAGCGCGACGGCCGTGAGAACGCGGTGCGTGCGGCCCGGACAGCTCCGCGAGCATCGCCATCGCCTCGGCGGTGTCGGCCGGCTTGCCGAGCACGCGCTCGTCGATCACTACGACCGTATCGGCCGCGAGCACGGGCCGCGCTTCGACGACCGCGCCTGCCGAGCGCGCGCAGATGAGCTCCCAGACCGCATCGGCCTTCGCCCGCGCGAGCCTCGTCACGTAGTGCGTTGGGGGCCTCGCCGTCTTCCTGCACCTCGGGAATCTGCGCCGGCAGGACCTCGAAACGCACGCCGATCTGGCGCAGCAACTCGCTGCGCCGCGGCGATGCCGACGCGAGGTAAATGAAATCCTTTTTCATTCAAAGAACTATACGATCTAGTGCGGGAAGCGCCTAGCCCGGGCGAAAGAAGCGGGCCGCAGATGCCGCGGGCGCCGCCAGCGCCGCCGCGGCACGGGCCGAGCGTCCTCGCTGCGTTGCGCTAGGCCCGGTGGTAGGGGTGATTTTGCAAAACCGACCACGCGCGGTAGAGCGCCTCGGCGACGACGATCCGCGCCAACCCGTGAGGCAGCGTGAGCGCCGACACGGACCAGCGGTCGGCCGCGCGCGCCAGGGCCGGGGCTCCGAGCCCGTCGGGGCCGCCCACGAGGAACACGACGGGCGCGCCGCGCTCGGACCAGCGCTCGAGCTTCGCCGCGAGCTCCTTCGTGCTCCACGGCTTACCGTTCTCGACCAGCGCGACCACGTGCGCTCCGTCCGGGATCGCGGCGGCCATGCGCTCGCCTTCGTCGGCCATCGCACGCTCGATATTCGTCGACGCGGTGCGCTTCGCGAGGGGAATCGTCTTGATCTCGAGGGTGCAGCGGCCGCGCAAGCGGTCCGCATATTCGGCGTAGCCCGCGTCGACCCATTCGGGCTGGCGGCTCGACGCGTTGATCAGCAGTAGACGCAACATCGTTCGCGCTGTGGTTTCCACCGAAGGGCGCGCGGCGTCAGCCACGGGCGCTGAAGGGGTTACGCGTGCACTGCGGTCTCGGCTGCGTCGGCCGCCGCGTTCGCGGTGATGTCCCAGAGCTTCTCGAGGTTGTAGAAGTCGCGCGCGCGCGGCTGCATCACGTGCACGACGACGTCGCCGAGATCGACGAGCACCCACTCGCCTACCTGCTTGCCCTCGACGCCGATGGGGCGGTAGCCCTCCTTCTTGCACTGCACGACCACCTCGTCGGCGATCGCGCGGACGTGCCGGTCCGAGCGGCCGCTCGCGACGATCATCGTGTCCGTGACCGTCGTGAGGTGACGCACGTCGAGCACGCTCACGTCCGTGGCCTTGAGATCGTCGAGCGCCGCGGCGACGAGCTGCGAAATCGTGAGGCGTGCTTTCTTGCGTTTCGGGCGAGGCGCGGCTCGTTTCGGCTTGCTCTGACCGGCCGAGCTCTTGGGTGTGGGACCCGCTGACGGGGGGTGCTGCGATCGACGCGTTCTCTTCCTAGGGGTTTTCGGCATAACACTCCGTTTTGAGAATGATCTTCCTTACGCTATCGGGCATCAAGAACTTCGGATCGAAGCCCGCGACGAGCGCGGCTCGCAAACCGGTCGACGAGATCTCGAGCTGAGTCACCGGGTGCACGTACATGGCGCCGGCAGGGCTGCGGCGCAAGTCGCCCGCGTCAGCGGTGCGCCGCTCGAGCAGCAGCTTGCCGAGCGTGCCGGTGGTCGGCGCGCGCCAGCCGGGACGGTGCGCGACCACGACGTGCGCGAGCGTCGAGCAGCTCGCGCCAGCGGTGCCACGTCGGCAGTCCGAGAAACGCATCCATTCCGAGCAACAGACACAACGAGCGGCGCGGAAATTCCGCACGGAAGCTCGCCAGCGTATCCACGGTATATGACGGTCCCGTGCGCTGCAGCTCGCGGTCGTCGGCGACGAACTTCGGCTCCCCGCGGATCGCTGCCTTCACGAGCTTGAGACGCAGCATTCCGTCCGTCATCGGCGCGCTGCGATGCGGCGGGTTCGCGCACGGCACGAAATACACGCGCGCGAGCCCGAGCGTCTGCTCGACCTCGAGCGCCGTGCGCAAGTGCCCATAGTGAATCGGATCGAACGTCCCGCCGAAGATGCCGACAGGCCCCATGCGCTGCACGGCGGTCAAGTCATCTCCGCGTGCGCCTTCGGCCCGGGCGCCTTTTCGGGCGGACGCAGCATCGCGACGAGCAGGTCGGTGAGCGTGCCCCACGGCTCGGCCGGGAACACGCCCTTGAGCGCCGCGTCGACTTGGCTCGCGTGCCGGAGCAGCGTCGCGAGCTGACGTGTCTTGAATCGCCGGGTCGCCTGCTTCACGAGCGTCTGGCGGCGGCGCCACACGCCTTGGCGCATCAGCGCGCCGTCGAGGTTATCGCCATGCCGCACCGCGTAATCGAGGCGCGAGAGCAGGCCGATGTCGCGGTTCAGCGCCCAGCTGATCAGCACGGGCGCGACGCCTTCGGCGCGCAGGCCCCAGAGGATCTTGAAAGCGCGCGCGGTCTCGCCCGCGAGCACGGCGTCCGCGAGCGCGAACACGTCGAAGCGGCTGTGGTTCGCGACGGAATCGAGCACCTCGGCCTCGTCCACCTCCTCCCCCGCAGCCGTCAGGACGAGCCGCTTGATCTCTTGATCCGCCGCGAGCAAGTTGCCCTCGACGCGCTCCGCGAGCAGCTGCGCGGCCGCGGGCGTGAGCTTCAGCCGCGCGGCGCTCGCACGCTGCTGAACCCAGCGCGGGAGCTCATTACGCTCGATCGGCCAAACCTCGACGACGACCCCCTGCTTGTCGATCGCCTTGACCCAGGCGGTCTTCTGCGCGGACGAGTCGAGCTTCTCGCCGACGCCTACGAGCAGGATCGTGTCGGGATCGTCGCGTTCGGCGAGCGCCGCTATGGTCTTGGAGCCCGCGTCGCCGGGCCGCGGCGACGGCATCCGCAGCTCCACGATCTTGCGCGTCGCGAACAACGATAGGTTGTCGGCCGCACCTTCGAGCTCCGCCCAGCGAAAGCTCCGATCCGTGACGTGCAACTCGCGCGTCGTGAAGCCCTTGCCGCGCGCAGCCGCGCGGACGGCCTCGAGCGCCTCGTCGACGAGCAGCGGCTCGTCACCGGCGACGAGATACACCTGCGAGAGGCCTCCGGCGAGCTGGCGCTCGAGTTGGCGAGCCGGGATTTTCAGGCGGGACCTTCGATTTGGCTCAGGGGCATCGCCTGGTCCTCGAGCAGGACGGGCACGCCGTCGCGCACGGGATAGACGAGCTTGGCGGAGCGCGTCACGAGGGCTTGCTCGAGCGGCTCCTCGACGACCGCGTCGTCGCGATTCTTGATGCGGCGCTCGGTGATCCGCTGGTTGAGCTCCGCGAGCTCGCGCTCGGATAGGATCTCGAGCGGCGAGCGGGTCACCGGGCAACAGAGAATATCGAGCAATGCACGTTCCATTTCATTCTTCCGGTACGGGATCGTAACCCGAGCCGCCCCACGGATGGCAGCGCCCGATGCGTTTTATGGCAAGCGCCACGCCGCGCCGCACGCCGAAACGGCGCAACGCCTCCTCGGCGTACGCCGAACAGGTCGGGATGTAACGGCATTGTTTCCCGAGCCACGGCGATAGCGTGACCTGATAGAGCTTGATAGCGGCGATCAGCATCCAGCGAATCGCATCTCTCAACGAGTGTCCTCGCGCTCTGCGGTCGAGCCGACCGCGACAACGGTCGCGGCACCGGTTGCTGTTCCCATGGAAGGGGACGCTCGCGCCCAGTCCACGCGTCCGTCGGGCCGGTCCTTGATCACGATGCCGCGCTCGACGAGACGATCCCTGATCCGATCCGCTTCGCCGAACTTGCGCTCACGCCGGAAAGCCTTGCGCTGTTCCAGCATGGAGTCAACCTCTTCGTCACTCAGATCCGCACCGGTCCGCGCGCCGGGACCGCGGAGCCAAGCATGCGGATCGGCCTGCAGAAGGCCGAGCAGCCAGCCACCCGCACGCAGACTCTCCGCGAGCTTCAGACGCTCCGAGACATCCTTACTGCTGTTCGCAGCGCGCGCCACGGCGAGCAGCTCGGCGAATGCGAGTGGCGTATTCAGATCGTCCTCGAGAGCCGCGAGAACACCAGCCGGGACGTCCGCTGTCGGCTCACCCTGTTGCGCACCGCGAATGCCCGCTTCGTGGAGCGCGCCGTAGAGCCGATCGAGATTCTGGCGCGCCTCGCTCACGAGCGCCTGCGTCCAATCGAGGGGCTGGCGGTAGTGGGTCTTCAGCAGCGCGAGGCGCACGGTCTCGCCGCCGTATTCGCCGAGCGCGTCGCGCACGAGCAGGAAATTGCCGAGCGACTTCGACATCTTCTCGCCGTTCACTTGCACGAGGCCGTTGTGCAGCCAGTAGCGCGCGTATTGCTTCCCGCCGTGCGCGCAGCGGCTTTGCGCGACCTCGTTCTCGTGGTGCGGGAAAACCAGATCGACGCCGCCGCCGTGGATGTCGATCGTCTCGCCGAGATGGTGCTCGACCATCGCCGAGCATTCGATGTGCCAACCGGGACGGCCCCGGCCCCATGGGCTCGGCCAGCCGACCACACCGTCCGGCGAGGGCTTCCACAGCACGAAGTCGCCTGCGTCTCTTTTATACGGGGCAACTTCGATGCGCGCGCCCGCGAGCAGCTCCTCGGGGTCGCGACCCGAGAGCTTGCCGTAGGACGCGAAGCTCGGCACGGCGAACAGCACGTGGCCTTCGGCCTCGTATGCGTGCCCGGCGCCGACGAGCTTCTCGATCAGCGAAATGATCTGCGGCAGACTCTCGGTCACGCGCGGCTCGATGTCGGGCGGCGCCACGCCGAGCACTCTCATGTCGTCGTGATACGCGGCGAGATAGCGCGCCGTGACGACGCCGATCTCCACGCCTTCCACGCGGGCCGTTTCGTTGATCCGGTCGTCGACGTCGGTGACGTTGCGCGCGTAGGTCACCGCGTAGCTGCGGCGCAGCAGGCGCGCGAGCACGTCGAACACGACCGGCGGCCGCGCGTTACCGATGTGCGCGAAGTTGTAGACCGTGGGTCCGCAGACGTACATCGTCACGCGCTGTGGGTCGGCCGGCGTGAACGGCTCGCGCGTGCGGGTCAGCGTGTTGTGGACATGAAGCGCCATAGGGGCGGTCGCTGTTGGGCTGCGGATTGCGCGCATGATACCAGCCGCACCGAAAGCGGCGTTGCAGGCCTCGCGCCGCGGATTTGCAAAGCGGCCTTTGCACAGACCACGCGTCGTGGATTTGCACTGAAGCCCGTGCGTACGATCGTAGCGACAGCGCGCTTGCGTATGAGCCCTCCGGTCGATTGTCACCTCGGTGGACATTCTCGCGACGATCGTCCGCGAAAAGGTGACAATCGGCCGAAAACGTCAACCGTTTGCGCACAATCGAAGCGAATCTGTCCGCCGAGGTGACAGTCGGTAGAACCACGCCTATGCATGCACGCCGCCGCGCACGGTCGCGCGTCAGCGGAGTCGGCGGAAGCGCCTGAACGCCGCGGCTGGCGGATGCGCCGAGCGGCCAGGTGTCGGCCGACGCGCCTCAGCACCGCGGCGGGGGCGATGCGCGCCCGCGGCATGGTGTCGGTCGAGGTGCCTCAGCGGCGTGGTGTGCCTGCGCCCGCGCCGGCGGCCGCGGCGTCCGCCGCACGCCCCGCGCGCAGCTCGCTCGGCAACGCAAGATTGCCCTCGTGGCACGCGTACTCGAACATCACGTACGTGTCGTCACGATTGAGCGGCAGCGCGACGGTCCACGGTGCGCGTGTAAACCTTCGGGTCCGTGACCGTGACGGAGTACTCGATCCGATCGTGGCCCGTACGCGTGAAGCGTTCGACGACATGCAGCTGCTCGCTCTGCGGAATCCCGCGGATCCGGCCCGTCGCGGCGCTCGTCGCGATGGAGCCTTTGTCGTTGAAGTTCGTGGTCTCGACGACGAGCGTGTTCCCGTCCCAGCGGCCGCGCGAGTCTCCGTTCCACATCTTGATGGCGCCACCGACGTGCGGGCGAGCGTCGAGCGGAATGATCCGCGTCTCGTGGATCATTTCGTAAACGATCACCACGTAGCCCGGTATTTGGATGATCTCATAGGCGTTGTTGTATCCCGCGGGGAACATCCCGCCCGGAACGCCGCGAGTGATGCAGCGGACCCACGGCGTCTCGTGCTGCGGCGCGTCGCCGAGATGGGCCAGGTCGTAATCGCGCCTGTCCTCGGCCCACTTCATGACCGGGACCCGGCCGTTCGGTGGATCCACGACCATCGAGCGGCGCGCCGCGCTCTGCGGGCTATCGTGCTCGGTCCAATGCGCCGGCGGATTGATTTCGGACGCCGGGCGCGGAGCCTCGTCGGCCTCGAACGGTGTGCTGTCGAAGTTGACCCACTTGCCTTGGAGATCCGGCTGGCCGTCGGCGGTGCGGGCCGGCGTCCAAGCGGCGCGGGCGGACGGCGCGCCGGCCGCGGATCGTGCCGCGGGCGCGCAGCGGAAGCCGCGGGCGCCGCGGGGGAACCCGCGGGTGCCGCGGCGGGCGGGGCTTGGGCCAGCGCCGACGCGGCGAGGAACGACGCGATCAACGCGACCACGAGACCCGACACGGAAGGCCGAAGCTCAGCGTTCATATCTAACCCCCTGCTGCCGCCGATGTTACTCCCGCTCGAGCGCCGCGGCGCGGCCTCGGCGGCTTTGGCCTATAATCGCCGCCCTCAAAAGTGACTGGACGCCACGCCATGGCTAGGACATTCGCGAAGCGCACGAGCATCGAGCAGGTCGAGGAAGGCAAAGACCTTGCGCCGAAGTTCGACGCAATGGGCCTCATTCCGGCAGTCACCACCGACGCGACGACGGGCGAGCTGTTGATGGTCAGCCACATGAACGCCGAAGCGCTCGACAAGACCATCATGACGGGCGAGGCGCACTACTGGAGCCGCAGCCGCAAGGCGCTATGGCACAAAGGCGCGACGAGCGGCCTCGTGCAGAAAGTCGAAGGAGCTCATGATCGACGACGATCAGGACTGCGTCTGGCTCAAGGTCGACGTCCAGGGCGGCGCGAGCTGCCACGTCGGCTACCGCTCGTGCTTCTACCGGCGCATCCCGCTAGGCAAGGAGTGCGAACGCTCTCGAGTTCACGGACACGCAGAAGGTATTCGACCCGAAGAAGGTGTACGGCGACGCGCCGAACCCGACGCAGCTCTAGGCGCTAGGCGCGGCTACTTCGCACGCGGAACGTCGGCTTGCCGGCCTCGTCGATCAGGCCACGCTCGAGGAGCCATGCGCGCGCGGACGCGCCATCGCCGCCGAACCAGCGGTCGGCCGAGCCTTCGCGGAACGTGTAGCCCCACTCGTCCATGTCCGCGAGGCAGCGCACACGGCCGAAGCCCGCGAGCTCGTCCGCGAGCAGCACCTCGAGGTAGCACACGGCGCACTCCTCGTCGTCGTCACCGCCCGCGTCCGTCACGAGCCGCGCGCGGCGCGCGGCGATCCATGCAAATGAAATGACAGAGCTCGTGCAGTAGCGAGTGCACCGGGGTGTCGGCGCGCGCGAATACGTCGTTCTCGATCAGCCCCGCCTCGGATTCGCCCCAATACGATCCCGGGATCTCGCGGCCCGGCTCCATCTTCACGAGCCGGGCGCCGTAGGCGCTCAGCAGCGCGTCGATTGCGCCGGCGTCCACGTCCTTCAACCGCGCGACGGTCGGTTCGATCGGCTCGCCCTCGACCGCCGCAGAGCCCTCGCTTCTCGACGAGCTCGGCGGCCCTTCGGCGAGCACGGCATCGGCGGCAGCGGGACGCACATGGCGCTGGATTTGCGCTTCGAGCATGAAGTTTTTTCCGGATGGAGCGTGGCTGCGAGGTGTCGACGGTGGTTCGACGACGGCTTCGCGATGAAGTTCAGTTCTGCGGCACCGCGGCGGTCGCGCCGAGCGCCTCGATCCTGCGCACGACGCGGCGTGCGAGATCCTCGGCGAGCGCGCGGCGCAGGATCTGCTCCTCCGACGCCTTCGCGAGCACCTCGGTCTCGTCGTACGTGTAGCTGCGCGTCACGACGAGCGATTCGTTTTGGATGAGCTTCTGCTCGCCGACCTGCAGCGAGAACGTCACGGCGTAGTAGACCTCGTACTCGCGCGGGATGTTGCCCGCGCTCACCGACAACACGCGCTGCCCCGTCTGGTCGGACACGATGTTGAGCACGGACTCTGCCTGCTCACGCGCCGTGACCACGTCGGAACCGCGCAGCCGCAGCGCTTCGGTGAGGCTCAGTAGGAACTCCGAACGCGGCGCGGGGCTCGCGAGATACGTCTTCGCGAGCTCGGGCGGCAGCGAGCCCGCGCCTTGCAGGTGGAAGCCGCATCCCGCGGCCGCGAGCATGAGACCGAGAATCGCGGAGCGTGCGAGCAACGGGCGGGCGGTGATTTGACGCGTCGGCATTGGGCTCATGGCAGAATAGCATCGAGCACCGCAGCCCGCATGACAACCCTGCCGGAATGGACGGACCGTCCGGCTCGAGACACGTATGGCTTATCCGTTCAGAAACATCGAGGCGAAGTGGCAAGCCTTTTGGCAAGCCAAAGGCACGTTCCGCACGCCCGCGAGAGTCGACACGTCTAAGCCGAAGTACTACGTGCTCGACATGTTTCCGTATCCGAGCGGCGACGGGCTGCACGTCGGACACCCGGTCGGCTACACCGCGTCCGACATCGTCGCTCGCTACAAACGGATGCGCGGCTTCAACGTGCTGCACCCGATGGGCTGGGACGCGTTCGGCCTGCCGGCCGAGCAGTACGCGCTGAAGACCGGCACGCATCCGAAGACGACGACCGAGCGCAACGTCAAGCGCTTCCGCGAGCAGCTGCAGAAGCTCGGCCTCTCGTACGACTGGGAGCGCGAGGTGAACACCACCGATCCCGGCTACTACAAGTGGACGCAGTGGATCTTCAAGCAGCTGTTCGAGCGCGGCCTCGCCTACCAAGGGGAGCTGCCCGTCTGGTGGTGCGAGGAGCTCGGCACCACGCTCGCGAACGAGGAAGTCATCGACGGCAAATCCGAGGTCGGCGGCTTTCCGTGCGTGCGTAAGCCTGCTGCGCCAGTGGGTGCTGAAGATCACCGAGTACGCCGACAAGCTGCTCGAGGGACTCGACGACCTCGACTGGCCCGAAAGCACGAAGGAAATGCAGCGCCACTGGATCGGCCGCAGCGAAGGCGCGGAGGTCGATTTCGCCGTGGCCGCCGACGACGCGGGTCTCGCCGGCCACGACCTCTCGATCCGTGTGTTCACGACGCGGCCCGACACGATCTTCGGCGCGACCTACATGGTGCTCGCGCCCGAGCATGCGCTCGTCGCGAAGCTCGCGACGCCGGCGCAGCGGACGGCGATCGAAGCGTATCGCGAGCAAGCGTCGCGCAAGAGCGAGCTCGAGCGCACCGAGCTGCAGAAGAACAAGACCGGAGTCTTCACTGGCGCCTACGCCATCAATCCCGCGACCAACGGCCGGATCCCGATCTGGATCGCCGACTACGTGCTCGCGGGCTACGGCACCGGCGCGATCATGGCCGTGCCCGCTCAGGACGAGCGCGACTGGGACTTCGCGCAGACGCACGGGCTGCCCGTCATCCGCACGGTCGAGCCGCCGAGCGATTTCGAAGGGGGCGCGTACCTCGGCGACGGCCCGATCATCAACAGCGGCTTCCTGAACGGCATGAACGTCGAGCAAGCGAAGGCCGCGATGATCGAGTGGCTCGAGAGAACGGGCGCCGGCGAGCGCCGCGTGAACTACAAGCTGCGCGACTGGCTGTTCTCGCGCCAGCGCTATTGGGGCGAGCCGTTCCCGATCGTATTCGTCGACGGCAAGGCGCAGACCGTCGCGGACGGCGAGCTGCCAGTGCTCTTGCCCGAGCTCGAGGAGTTCAAGCCGAGCGGCACGCCCGAAGGCCCGCTCGCGACCGCGAAGGATTGGCTCGACACGACGGCCGGCGGTAGGCCTGCGCGCCGCGAGACGAACACGATGCCGCAATGGGCGGGCTCGTGCTGGTACTACCTGCGCTATATCGATCCGAAGAACGCCGGCCGGTTCGTCGATCCGGAGCTCGAGCGCTACTGGATGCCGGTGGATCTCTACGTCGGCGGCTCCGAGCACGCGGTGCTGCACCTGCTCTACGCGCGCTTCTGGCACAAGGTGCTGTTCGACGCCGGGTTCGTGTCGACGCCGGAGCCGTTCAAGAAGCTCGTGCACCAGGGGATGATGCTCGGCGAGCCCGAGCTCACCCAGTATCGTGCCGCGGACGGCGAGCTCGTCTCCGCCGAGCACGTGCGCGAAGGCAAGGATATGCGCAGCGGCAAGGAGCTCGAGACCGAACGCGTAGGCGAGGACGCCGTCGAGAAGCGCGGCGAGAAATTCGTGCTGCGCGCGCAGCCGAGCATCGTCGTCGACGCGCGCGCGTTCAAGATGAGCAAGAGCCGCGGCAACGTCGTGAACCCGGACGACATCATCGCGCGCTACGGCGCGGACTCGCTCAGGCTCTATGAGATGTTCATGAGCCCGCTCGAGCAGGTGAAGCCCTGGAACACGCGCGGCGTCGAGGGCACGTTCCGATTCTTGGGCCGAGCCTGGCGGCTGATCGTGGGCACTGGCGAAGAGGAGGCTGGTGCCGCCGCGCGGCCGCCCGTGCAAAACGTCGCGCCGACCACCGAGCAGTCGCGCGTGCTGCATCAGACGATCGCGAAGGTCACGGAAGACTTCGAGGCGATGCGCTTCAACACCGCGATCTCCACGCTGATGGAATTCACGAACGCTGCGTACAAGTGGCCGAACGTGCCGCGCGCCGCGGTCGAGGCGTTTACGCTGCTGCTGGCGCCGCTCGCGCCGCATATCGCCGAGGAGCTGTGGGAGAGGCTCGGCCACCGCGAGTCGCTCGCACATCACCCGTGGCCCGTGGCCGATCCCGCGTTCTTGAAAGCGGACGTCATCGAGATTCCGGTTCAGGTCAACGGCAAGGTGCGCGCGAAGATCCAGGTGCCCGCCGAAGCAGGCGAGCCCGAAGTCATCGCTGTCGCGCGCGCGGACCCGAACGTCGGGCGTCATCTCGAAGGCCAGACCGTGAAGCGCGCGATCTACGTGCGCGGCCGCATCGTGAACTTCGTCGTCGGCGGCAACTAACACGCGATCGTTCGACGCGGCGCCGCTGTCGAGACGCGACTCACGGACAGGCTAGGTAAACATGGCCCGACGCATCGTCATCAATTGTTGGGGCTCGTACGGCGACGTGTTCCCGTACGTCGGCCTGGCCGTCGCGCTCAAGGCGCGGGGTCACGCGCCCGTGATCGCCACCGCGGCAATCTATCGCGAAGCGGTCGAGCGCGAAGGCATCGAGTACGCCCACGTCGGCCCCGACCTCGATGCGACCGATGAGACGCTGTATGAGCGTGTGATGCATCCGATCAAAGGCAGTGAGGTCATCGTCCGCGAGCTGCTGCTGCCGAAGCTCGAGGAGACCTACGAGCAGCTGAGGCTCGTCACGGCCGGCGCCGACCTGCTCGTCGCGCATCCGATCACCTATGCCGCGCCGATTGTCGCGGAGCGCCACGGGCTGCCGTGGGTGTCCACGGTGCTCGCGCCGATGCTGTTCTTCTCGGCGTCCGACCCTCCGGTGTTTCCGCAGGCGCGCTGGCTCTTGCACGCGCGCAAGCTCGGCGTGTGGGCTGCGCGCCTACTCGTCGGTTTCGCGCGTCGCTCTACCGATGCCTGGGTCGAGCCCATCTATCGACTGCGCGCAAAGTTGAGCCTGCCGCCCGGCGGCCATCCGATGTTCGAGGGCATGTTCTCGCCGCACCTCACGCTCGCGCTGTTCTCACGCGTGCTCGGGTTACCGCAACCCGATTGGCCGCCGAACGTCGAGACGACGGGCTTCGTGTTTTACAACGGGCCCGATGCCCTCGAACCGAAGCTCGAGGCGTTCCTCGCGGCCGGCGCGCCGCCCGTCGTATTCACGCTCGGCACGTCGGCGGTCGGCGCCGCGGGGCGCTTCTACCACGAGAGCGCCGCGGCGGCCGCGCAGCTCGGCGTCCGCGCGGTGCTGCTCACCGGCGGCTTCGCCCAGAACGTGCCCGCGGGTCCGCTGTCGCCGGACGTGCTGCTCGTCGATCGCGCACCGCACCAGCTGCTGTTCCCGCGCGCGAGCGCGGTCGTGCATCAGGGCGGCGTCGGCACGACCGGGCAGGCGCTGCGCTGCGGGCACCCGACGATCGTCGTGCCGCACGGCCACGACCAACCGGACAACGCATACCGCGTGAAGAAGCTCGGTGTGTCGCGCACGATCTTTCCGCAGAGCTACAAGACCGCGCACGTCGCGCGCGAGCTAAAGCGCGTGCTCGACGGCGGCTATCGTGAGCGCGCTGCCACCGTCGCTTCCGCCGTGCGCTCGGAAGGCGGCGCCGACGCCGCGGCCGCGGCGATCGAGAGACTGTTGGGTTAGACGAGCAGAACGGTTAGGTGCGCCGGCCGTTCGCGAGCTTCGCAGGCGCGCGCAATTGCGACAGCGCGGCAACGAGCGCCGCGACCACGACGAGCCAGTTGCCCCAGCGCGCATACGGTGTCGCACCCGTGAATCCGTGCACCGTGTGCTTCAGCACCGCGGCTTCGAACTGCGGCAGGGTCTGCGCAACACGCCCCTGGGGATCGATCGCGGCCGTGACGCCGGTGTTCGTGGCGCGCAGCAGCCAGCGCCCTGCCTCCGCGGCGCGCACCTGCGCGATCTGCCTGTGCTGGTGCGGCGCGATCGAATCGCCGAACCACGCATCGTTGCTCACGTTCACGAGCAGCGTGGCGTCGGGCAGATACGCGAGCTGCTCGGCGCCGAAGACGTCCTCGTAGCAGATCGTCACCGCGATCCGCTCGTCACCGACGACGATCTCCGGCTGGTCGCGCGCGCCCGGCAGCGCGTCCGTGTAGGGCAGGCTCATCAACCGCATCCATGTGCGGATGAATTTCGGCACCGGGAAGTATTCGCCGAACGGCACGAGGTGACGCTTGACGTACAGTTGCGGCGGCTCGGTGAGCGCAATCAGCACGTTTTGAAACGTCTCGGGTGGAGCGGCGGGGTCGGTGCGCAGGATCCCGAGCAGCACGGTGCTGCCGCGTTCTGCTGCGGCGCGGCGCACGCCGTCGAGGTATGGCCGCACGTACTCGTAGAGCGTCGGCACCGCGGCCTCGGGCCAAACGATGAGATCCGTGCCGAGGTTCTGCTGTGTGAGACCCGAGTAGAGCGCGAGCGTGCCGGGCAGCTGCTCGGGTCTCCACTTCAAGTCCTGCGTGATCGCGCCTTGAATCAACGCGACGCTGAGCGGCTTCTCCTTCGCAGTCGTCCAAGCGTGAGAGCCCGCCACCGCGCCCGCGATCCAGACCGCCAGGATCGCAAGCGCCGCCACGGCCGCGGCGCCCACGGCTACTGGTGCGGCACCCGCGGCGCCGCTCGCAGGCTTGCGGCCGCGGCGCAGATCGACGATCCATGCGCCGAGCGTCACGAGCGCACCGGCCGTGAGAAGCACGGCCCAGCTCATGCCGTGCAGCCCGAGCAACGGCGCATAGCCCATGAGCCACGAGTCCGTCTGGCTGTAGCCCGCGGACAACCAACCGAAGCCGGTGAACAGCCAACCGCGCGTCCACTCGGTGAGCACGAACAACGCGGGCAACGACACGAGCCACGCGCCCGCCCCGCTCGTTCGAAACCAACGCGCGGCGATCCAGCCCGCCGCGCCGACGAACGCGGCGAGCACTAGCGTGAGGCCGATCGTGAGCCCGCCCGCGAGCACGATCGGCGCTTCGCCGAAATCGCGCACGGCGATGTAGGTCCAATAGGTCCCGCCGCCGAAGCTCGCGCAGCCGAAGACGAAGCCGAGACCGAACCCGCGTTTGCTCGACACGCCGCGCCACGAGTGCAGCAGCACGGCATACGACAGCGGCGCGATCCAGAATTGCTCGAACGGCGCGAACGCGAACGGCAGTACCGCACCGGCGAGCAAGCTCAGCGCGTAAGGAAGCATGGGTGGCTCGTGTTATCCGGCCGGAGCCGCAGGCAGCCGAGTCACTTCGAGGGTGTGCAACCGACGCCGGTCGCCGCGCTGCACCTTGAAGCGGAAGCCCGCGTACTCGAGCTGCTCGCCGCGGCGCGGCAGGCGGCCGAGCTCGTGCATCAGGAGCCCGCCGACGGTGTCGTACTGCTCGTCGCTCAACTGTGTGTTGAAGAATTCGTTGAACTCTTCGATCCGTGTGAGCGCGGACACGACGAAGCGGCCGTCGTCCTGCGGCTGGATCGGCGCGGCCTCCTCCTGATCGTGCTCGTCGTCGATCTCGCCGACGATCTGCTCGAGCACGTCCTCGATCGTCGCGAGGCCGGACACTCCGCCGTACTCGTCGACGACGATCGCCATGTGGTTACGGCCTTCGCGGAACTCCGCGAGCAGAGTATTGAGCCGCTTGCTCTCCGGAATGAAGACCGCGGGCCGGAGCAGCGGCTCGATCTGGAACGACTCCCGGTGGTCGACGACATAGTGCTTCAGCATGTCCTTCGCCAGCACGATGCCGACGACTTCGTCGCGGTCGTTGCCGATCACGGGGAAACGCGAATGGTTCGACTCGATGATCGTCTTGAGCAGCGTCTCGGGCGGATCGTCCTTCGAGAGCACGACCATGTGACTGCGCGGCACCATGATGTCGCGCACTTGAGTGTTGGACACCTCGAGCACGCCTTGCAGCATCGCGAGCTCGTCGGATGCGAGCGCGCCGCGATCGCGGAACTCCGCGAGGAAACTCGCGATCTCTTCTCTGGTCTTGACCTCGTCGGCGCGGCCGCGGAAGAGTCGCGACCACAAACCTGATACGCCGGTTTCGCTGCTAGGAGGTGTTTCGTCGGCCATGCGAGGGGATTATCTTGAAGGCCGCTAGCGTCCTAAGCAACTTGTTAGCTGCGGACGGCATAGGGGTCCGAAAAACCAAGCGCCGCAAGTATCTTACGCTCGCGATCCTCCATGACGCCCGCCTGCTCGTCGGTCTCATGATCGTAGCCGAGCAGGTGCAGGACCCCGTGAATCACGATGTGCGCCCAATGCGCTTCGAACTGCTTGCGTTGCTCGCGAGCTTCGCGCGCGAGCACCGGTGCGCAGATCACGAGGTCGCCGAGCGGTAACACGTCGGAGCTCGGCGCGTTGCGGTCGTTCGCGTTGCCTTCGTTCGCGTTGCCGTCGTTGGCATTCTCCGGTGCGACGCCGCTCGGCGCGTCTTGCGTTTCGGCGTCGGCCGCGACAGTCGGTGGAACACTCTCGGCGGCGCTCAACGTGTTGCCGTCGCGCTCGCGCAAGTGCAGCGTTCCTCTTTCGCCGCGCGGCCGCGTGTTGCCGGCGTTGTCGCCCCCAGTCGGCGGCTCCGCGACGCGATCGGGGCGCGGAGCATCGTCGCGCACGCGCTCGCCGCCTTCCGTAACGGGCGCCGCGGAAGCATCGGCGAGAAACGCGAGCACGTTGGTCGGGCCGCGTTTCCCGCGGTAGCGGGAATTCAAATCCGCGCTCTCGCGCTCGCCGACGATCCGGATCGTGAGCTCGCCGCCCGCGGCGGCGGCCGGCGGCCCCGGCGGCGCGCCTCCGTCCGTCGGCGCCGTGTACGCCGCGAGCGCCCACGAGCGCAGCAGCTGCTCGGACGGGATCCGGTTGCTGCCCGAGACGTTCTGAACCTCGATCGCGAGCTCATGCGTGCTCATTCGACTTCTCGTCCGTTGCGTTGCTCTTCGTCGCGCGCATAGGCGGACACGATCTTCTGCACGAGCGGATGGCGCACGACGTCCTCGGCGGTAAAGTGGATGAACGCGATGTCTTCGACGCCGTCGAGCACGCGGCTCACGTGCCGCAAGCCCGACTCCTTGCCGCGCGGCAAGTCCGTCTGCGTGACGTCGCCCGTGACGACGGCGCGCGAGCCGAAGCCGATGCGCGTGAGGAACATCTTCATCTGCTCCGGCGTGGTGTTTTGCGCTTCGTCGAGAATCACGAACGACTCGTTGAGCGTGCGGCCGCGCATGAACGCGAGCGGCGCGATCTCGATCACGTGCCGCTCGATCAGTCGGCCCACGCGGTCGAAGCCCATCATCTCATAGAGCGCGTCGTACATCGGGCGCAAATACGGGTCGACCTTCTGCGTGAGGTCGCCGGGCAGGAAGCCGAGGCGCTCGCCCGCCTCCACCGCGGGACGCACGAGCACGATGCGGCGGACCGAGTCGCTCGAGAGCGCCTCGACCGCGGCCGCGACGGCGAGGAACGTCTTTCCGGTGCCGGCGGGACCGATCCCGAACGTGAGGTCGCGCTCGCGCATCGCCTTCGTGTACGCGACCTGATGCGGCCCGCGCGCACGAACGGTGCGCCGACGAGTGTTGATCGTGAGTCCGTCGCCGCTCGGCGCCACGTCTGCTCCCACATCGTTGCGCGTGTGCTCGGCCAGCGCGATGTGCACGCGCTCGGGGTCGAGCTCTTCTCGCTCGGTGAGCTCGAACAGGTCTTCGATCACGCGCCGGCCGCGCAGCGCCGCGTCCTCGCGCCCGAGGAGCTCGAAGCGGTTGCCGCGATTGTTGATCCGGATGCCGAGCTGACGCTCGATCTGGCGCAAGTGCTCGTCGAACTGGCCGCTCAGGCTCGCTAGCCTGCGCGGATCGTCCGGCGTGAGGACGACGTTCAGCGAGTGCTCGTATTTCGCGGTATCAGGCAACGGACTTCTGTGTCGCGCTGCCGACGAGGCGACCCCTCAGTGAGTTGCGTAGCGGCTCGGTAATCAGCACGTCGACGAACCCGCCGACGAGCTCCGCGTCGCCTATGAAGTGCACCCAGCGATTGTTCTCGGTGCGGCCAGAGAGCTCGCGCACAACCTTCGGCGAGGAGCGCTCGACGAGGATCCTCTGCACGGTTCCGACCATCCGCGCGCTGATCGCAGCGGCTTGCGCGTTGAGCACGGCCTGGAGCCGCTCGAGCCGGCTCTGCTTCACTTCGCGCGGGCTATCGGGAAGCAACGCGGCCGGCGTGCCCGGCCTCGGGCTATAAATAAAGGAATAGGACTGGTCGAAGCCCACGCCGCGCGTGAGCTCGAGCGTCTGCTCGAAGTCTTCCTCGGTCTCGCCCGGGAAACCGACGATCAGGTCCGTCGCGATCGAGATGCCGGGCCGCGCGCGCTTCACCTTGTTGATTCGCTCGACGAAGTCCGCGGCCGTATAGCCGCGCTTCATGAGGCTCAGCACGCGGTCCGAGCCGCTCTGGACCGGCAGGTGCAGGTAGCTCACGAGCTTGTCGACGTTCGCGTAGGCGTCGACCAGCGAATCCGAAAACTCGAGCGGATGCGACGTCGTGAACCGGATCCGGTCGACGCCGGGCAGGCCCGCGACGAAGTAGATCAAAGTCGCGAGGTCGGCGGTCCCGCCGGCATGCACGGCACCGCGATAGGCGTTCACGTTCTGGCCGAGCAGGTTGATCTCGCGCACACCGAGCTCCGCGAGCCGATACGCCTCGGCAATCACGTCGTCGAACGGCCGGCTGATCTCCTCGCCGCGCGTGTACGGCACCACGCAGTACGTGCAGTACTTGCTGCAGCCCTCCATCACCGACAAGAACGCCGTGCAGCCCGCGGTCTTCGCCTCCGGGATCCGGTCGAACTTCTCGATCTCGGGGAATGAAACGTCGACGACATTCGGCACGCCCGCGCGCACTTGCGCGATCATCGCGGGCAGCCGGTGCAGCGTCTGCGGGCCGAACACGACATCGACGAACGGCGCGCGCTTGAGCAGCGCGGCGCCCTCTTGGCTCGCAACGCAACCGCCGACGCCGATGATGAGGTTCGGCCTGGCTTCCTTGAGCTCGCGCCAACGGCCGAGCAACGAGAATACCTTCTCCTGCGCTTTGTCGCGCACCGAGCACGTGTTCAGCAGCAGGATGTCGGCGTGCTCTACCGTCTCGACAGCGCGCGCGTTGAATGAATCGACGAGCACGTCGGCCATCTTGGCCGAATCGTACTCGTTCATTTGGCAGCCGAAGGTTTGGATGTAGAAACGCTCAGTCACGCGCCCAACCTCGCGCCGGTGTGCCGGCTCGAAGCTCTCGATGAAACGAAGCAGTGAAGCAACGGACGCCGCGTCCTCGCCCTAGAACGGGATGTCGTCGTCGAACTCGCCGCTCGGCGGACCACGGTCCGTATCGGCGACCGCGGGCGCCCGCGACGGCCGCTCGCCGCCGCCACTCGCCGGCGCGCCGGCGCCGCTACCCTTGCCGTCGAGCATTTGCATTTCGTCGGCAATGATTTCCGTCGTGTAACGGTCCTTGCCGTCCGTCTTGTCCTGCCACTTGCGGGTGCGGAGCTTGCCTTCGATATAGACCTTCGAGCCCTTGCGCAGGTACTCGGCCGCGATCTCGGCGAGCCGGCCGAACATCGCGACGGAATGCCACTCGGTGCGCTCCTGGTTCTCGCCCGTCGTCTTGTCCTTCCACTGCTCGCTGGTGGCGACCCGGAGGTTAGTGACCGCGCTGCCGCTCGGCATGTAGCGGGTCTCGGGATCTCTGCCCAAGTTGCCGACGATAATGACTTTGTTGACGCCTCTAGCCATGCGAGCTCGCTCCTGATTTTGGGCCTCTAACACGGGCCCTTCGAAGGCTTGCCCGGCACGGGGCCGGGGGGTCGTCATTGTACGCCGCGACCCTGCCAAAGGCACAGCCGTTTGTCCCGAGTTTCCCCGGAAAGGGCCGGCGGCCGCGGCATCCGAGACCGACCAAACCGAAGGACCGATGGTCCAGCGTGCGTGTGCTGAACCGTCCGTCGCTCGCCGAAACAGCCGAACCGCCCGGATTTGACGCTCGCGGCGGGCGGGAGCATCGTGCTCGCAAACTCGACTCGCGAGGGGGAACGGCGATGAGCGACTTGCGCAAGGCCAAGCGACACGGCACGAAGCACCATTCGATCTTTCTGTGTTCCAGTTTGCTGCTCACGCTCGTCGCGTCGCTGCCGGCCGGCGCGCAACGCTTCACCGCACCGCGCACGCCGTGGGGCGATCCCGATCTGCAGGGCACGTTCGCGAACGACAACGAGTACGCGACACCGCTCGAGAAGCCCGCGGAGTTCGGCGACAAGACGCTCGCCGACATCACCCCGGAGGAGCTCGAACGGGTACGCAAAGGCGCCGAAGCGCGGATGATCGCGAATCTTCCGCCCGGCCCCCGCGGCCCGGACACGTGGTGGCTCGAGAACCTCGATCTTATCCAAGCGCAACCACCCGTGGCTCGTGATCGACCCGCCCGACGGCAAGATCCCGGCGCTCACGCCCGAGGCGCAAGCCAAAACGGGCCAGCGGCAGCGCAGCAGCTTCGTCGGCGGCCCGTTCGACAGCCCGAAGGATTTCAACCCGCTCGAGCGCTGCATCAGCCGCGGCATCCCGGGCTCGATGATTCCCGTGATGTACGGCAACGTCTACGAGATCGTGCAGTCGCCGGAGTACGTCGCGATCACCTACGAGATCATCCACGAGGCCCGCCTGATTCCGCTCGACGGCCGTCCGCACGTGGGTCAGACGATCCGGCAGCACATGGGCGACGCGCGCGGGCATTGGGAAGGCGACACGCTCGTCGTCGAGACTACGAACTTCACGGCGCTGACCGCCTACCGAAACTCGAACCCCGAAACGCTCAAGATCACCGAGCGGTTCACGCGAACGTCGCCGACGAGAATCAATTGGACGGCGACGATGGACGACCCGAAGACGTGGACCAAGCCGTGGACGATCGAGATCCCGCTCACGCTCGACCCGCAGCCCGTGATGGCGTTCGAGTGCCACGAAGGCAACTACGGCCTACGCAATATCTTGAGCGGCGCACGCGCCGAGGACGCGAAGAAGGCCGCCGCAGCCCCCGCGAAGAGCAAGTAGTCGCGCGACTGCGAGGACGGACGCCCTGAGCGGAGTCAGCGCAACCGGCGGAAATGCGTCTCGATGCTCTGACCCTGCAGGTTAGGGCCAACCACGATCAGGTCGTCGCCGTTGATCTTGAACTCTGCGACGAACTCGCGTCCCTCGTTGTTGGGATCGGCCGCGGAAACGGTATTGCGCGTGAGCTTGTTGCCGGCGATGCGGTAGGTGCCGTATTGGCCCTGCACATCGCTGCGTTCTAGCAACTGGCTCAGCGTCATCTTGTCGCGCGGCGTGTCGGTCTTGGTGCGATTCGCGGCGGCTCGGAACTGGACGTATTGGCCGTTGCTGTAGAGAACGTGCAGAGCGGGCGGGGCAAGCTGCTGTGCCACTCCGGTCGTCAGGTTCTTGACGGCGGTCTGCTCCCAGGCAGCGGCATCCTGACCACCGCCACCGACGTGCTGTTCACGGGCGGGCGCGAAGGCTACTTCCACGCGCTCAACGCGCGCACGGGCGCGCTGTTGTGGAAAGCGAGCCTCGGAGGCCAAATCGTCAACGGGCCGATCAGCTACGAGGTCGACGGCAAGCAATACGTCGCGACGATCTCGGGCAACAACCTCGTCGTGTTCGCACTGCGCGACTAGCGCGCAGGCACTCCGCGATTGAACGCGCCGGCGCGAGGCTCGCTCGCGCCGGCGTACTCCTCAGTGGACGGCCGGCAGCATCGGCTGACCCGCGGGCATGTGCTCGTCGACGGCGATCGCGTAGAAGCCGCTGACGGCATACGTGCTCATGACGGCGACGAGATCCATCGCCCCATGATCGCCGTAGAGCGCCTTGGCTTTCGCGAAAGTCGCCGAGCTCATCTTGCGGTCGCGCAGCAGCTCGCGGCCGAAGCGAATCACGGCGGCGTCCGCATCACTCAACCCCGTGAGTGCACCGTTGGTCCGGACGACGTCGATGACCTTCTGGTCGACGCCGGCTTTCAACGCGGAGGGCGCGTGCCCGTTCCACTCGAGGTTGTAGTTCGTCTCGCGGCACGCCACGAGGATCGCGAGCTCGCGCACGTGCGCGTCCAGCGTTCCCTTGCCGACCGCGCCGTCGTGCAGATCGAGCAACGCGGTCGCGACGGGGACGTTGTACGCCGCGAACGCGAGCGGACCGGTGAGCGTGTCCGTCGGGCTGTTGCTGTTGCGAACGAAGATGTCGAACAGGCGCTTCGCGCCTTGGTCGGTGTCCTTGCGTTGAATGTATGGCAGGCGCGCGAGCGATTTCGCGTCGAGATCGGCGGGCGCCTGCGCGCTCGCGACGGCGGCGCTCAAACACAGCGCGGACAGCATGGCGGTACGAGAGAAAGTGCGGCGAAAGGTCATCGGATTCTCCTGGTGATTTTCTTCATAAGACACAGTCGGTGCCCGCGAGCGCCTGCTGCGCGCAACGAATGTTCGAGTGACCCATCAACACGATGAGGTTCACGAGCCGGCGCTCGCCGAGGGCGTCGAGGGCCGCTGCGAACGTCGCGTCGGATACCGCACGGGTATCGAGCAGCTCGGTGGCGAAACGATAAGCAACGTCGTGGCGCACTTCCTTCGCAGTGCGATTCCATTCGCGCAGCACCGCACTGCGCACGACATCGCGGACCTCGCGCGGCAGCTCTTCGTCGCGCTCGAGGCTCGCGCCGAGCGCCGCGATCGCACGCTCCGTGTCGGCGTTCGTTAGGCGCCACGCGCGGCGTAACGCTGCCGCGCGGCTTGCGATAGAGCGCGGCGACCGCGAGAGGCGCAACGCTGCGCGCGGCTTGCGCCGCCGCGGGCGGGGCATCGGCGGGCAGCGGGTAACGATCGACGTTCAAAATCATCGAGACGTACTCGTAGTACGCCGCGATGGTCGCGGAGCTCCACAGCCGCTGCTCACCGAGCACCGCGAGCGCCTCCGCGAACGTGGCATCCGCGATGCGGCGCGTGTAGAGCAATTCGTCGGCGACGCGCCACACCATCGCGTCCTCCGCGGGCATTGCTGCGAGGTCGGGCGTGCGATGCTCCGCGATCGCCTGGACCACGGCCGCGTCGATACCTTCGTCGAGCGCGTAGCGCGCGTGCGCGTACCACTCGTAAGTCGACGCCCAAGCGCGGCCCGCCATCAGAGTCGCCATCTCCCGCAGCCGTCCGGATAGGCCCGACTGGAATCGGAGCGTATTGCCGAGCTGCTGCGAGAGATCGCCGATCTGCGGCGAGCGCAGCAAGGCATTGAACGGACCGTTGCCGGTCGTGTTGGTCACCGCGCGCGCGCTGTTCACGACGTTGTAGAGCAGCGCCCTCTGCTCTTCCGTCATCTCGCGATAGTGCAGGCCGCGGAAGCGGTCGCCGCGCAGCTGGATGTTCTCGATCGGCAACGACTGCGCGAGCGCGCCGGCGGCCGCGACGGCCGCGACGGCCGCGCCGATCTTGATCAGCCCACGAAATCGGCGAAAGCGCTGCGCGCTCAACACGTGATCCCCCCGCTCGCGCGGATCCCCCGGCCGCCGAGTATACCGACTCGGTCCGCGCTTTCTCGCGCAGCCACGAGCGCGCCCGGAATGCGAGGGCGTGAGGGCAGCGCTAATCATTGCTTTGCAAGAAGAACCAGCCCCGGCGGCGTGCGCGGGCGGGAGCGCGCCTCGCCGATCATGGGCGAGCGAGTCCCAGACCGGGGCATCGCGAGGATTATCCCGCTCCGTATACATGACATCCGCTGTCGTGACGTGGTGACACGCTCGGTACCACGTGGCGCGGCTTTGCTCGGAGGTTGTCGTGGGTCGTATAGTTCCTGATTGGCCTGGCCCCCGAGCTCACGGCAAATCCATGTCCCTGAACAAGATCCAGATCCGCGGCGCGCGGACTCACAACCTCAAGAGCATCGATCTCGACTTGCCTCGCGACAAGCTCGTCGTGCTGACGGGCTTGAGCGGCTCGGGCAAGTCGTCGCTCGCGTTCGACACGCTGTACGCCGAAGGCCAGCGCCGCTACGTCGAATCGCTGAGCGCCTACGCGCGCCAGTTCCTGTCGATGATGGAGAAGCCCGACGTCGACCACATCGAGGGCCTCTCGCCCGCGATCTCGATCGAGCAGAAGTCGACGTCGCACAACCCGCGGTCCACGGTCGGGACCGTCACCGAGATCTACGACTATCTCCGGCTCTTGTATGCGCGCGCCGGCATTCCGCGCTGTCCCGAGCACGGCACGCCGCTCGAGGCCCAAAACGTCTCGCAGATGGTCGACACGGTGCTTGCCCTCCCGGCCGGCACGAAGATCATGCTGCTCGCACCCGTCGTGAAAGCGCGCAAAGGCGAGCACCTCGCGAAGCTCGAGGAGCTCAAGACGCAGGGCTTCCTGCGCGCGCGCATCGACGGCGAGGTGATCGAGCTCGACGACCCGCCGAAGCTCGACGCGCGCAAAAAGCACGACGTGGACGTCGTTGTCGACCGGCTCACGGTGAAGTCCGACATCGAGCTGCGGCTCGCCGAGAGCTTCGAGACGGCGCTCGGGCTTGCCGAAGGCGTCGCGCTCATCGCGTTCATGGACTCGCCGAAGAAGGCGCCGATCGCGTTCTCGAACAAGTTCGCATGCCCGATCTGCGGCTACAGCATCGCGGAGCTCGAGCCGCGGCTGTTCTCCTTCAACAACCCGTCGGGCGCCTGCCCGGACTGCGACGGGCTTGGCGTGCGGATGTTCTTCGACCCCGTGCGCGTGGTCACGAATCCGAATCTCTCGCTCGCGGGCGGCGCGATCCGCGGCTGGGATCATCACAACGGGTTCTACTTCACGATGATCCAGGCGCTCGCGAAGCGCTACAAGTTCGACGTGACGAAGCCGTGGGACGAGCTGCCCGAGAAGGTCCGCAAGATCGTCCTCTGGGGCAACGACGGCGAGAAGATTCAGTTCAAGTACGAGAACAAGAAGAAAGGCAATCAGTACCAGTGGGTGCATGCGTTCGAGGGCATCGTCCCGAACATGCAGCGCCGCTACAGCGAGACCGAATCGGGCGCCGTCCGCGAGGAGCTCGCGAAATTTCAGAGCACGCAGGTGTGCGCGACGTGCAAGGGCGCGCGCCTGAATGCGGCAGCGCGCAACGTCTTCGTGCAGGAGCGGCCGTTGCCCGAGATCGCGTCGCTGAGCGTGACGGCGGCGCTCGAGTTCTTCGCGGGGCTGAGCCTGAAGGGCTGGCGCGGCGAGATCGCGGACAAGATCGTCAACGAGATTCGCAACCGGCTGAAGTTCCTTGCGGACGTGGGGCTCGGCTATCTGTCGCTGGATCGTGCCGCCGACACGTTGAGCGGCGGCGAGGCGCAGCGCATTCGGCTCGCGAGCCAAATCGGCTCGGGGCTCGTCGGCGTGATGTACATCTTGGACGAGCCGTCGATCGGGCTGCACCAGCGCGACAACCAGCGGCTGCTCGACACGCTCGTTCATCTGCGCGACCTCGGCAACACGGTGCTCGTCGTCGAGCACGACCGCGAGGCGATTCTCGCGGCGGATCACGTCGTCGACCTGGGCCCGGGCGCAGGTGTGCACGGCGGGCAAGTCGTCGCGAGCGGCACGCCCAAAGAAATCATGGCGAACGCAGCTTCGCTCACCGGACAATATCTTTCGGGCCGGCGCGAGATACCGCTGCCCTCCTCGCGCCGCGAGTTCGATCCGCAGCTCGTGCTCGAGATCCAGGGCGCGCGCGGCAACAACTTGAAGAACGTGACCGTGCAGATTCCCGTAGGGCTCATGACCTGCGTTACGGGCGTGTCGGGCTCCGGCAAGAGCACGCTCGTCAACGACACGCTGTACCGCTTGGCGGCGCAGAAGATCAACAAGGCCAGCGAGGACTCCGCGCCATTCAACCGCGTCCTGGGGCTGGATCACTTCGACTACGTGATCGACATTTCGCAGGCCCCGATCGGGCGGACGCCGCGCTCGAATCCCGCCACGTACGCCGGCTTGCTCACGCCGATCCGCGAGCTGTTCGCGGCCGTGCCCGAAGCGCGGGCGCGCGGCTACGAGCCCGGGCGCTTCAGCTTCAACGTCAAGGGCGGGCGCTGCGAGACGTGCCAGGGCGACGGCGTGATCAAGGTCGAGATGCACTTCCTGCCGGATGTCTACGTGCCGTGCGACACCTGCCACGGCAAGCGCTACAACCGCGAGACGCTCGACATCCGCTACAAGGGGAAGAACATCTCCGAAGTGCTGAAGCTCACGGTCGAGGACGCGTTCGCGCTGTTCCGCAACGTGCCGATGGTCGCGAACAAGCTCGAGACGCTGATGGCCGTCGGGCTGTCGTACATCGAGCTCGGACAGAACGCGACGACGCTGTCGGGCGGCGAGGCGCAGCGCGTGAAGCTCGCGAAGGAGCTATCGAAGCGTTCGACGGGGTCGACGCTCTACGTGCTCGACGAGCCGACCACGGGGCTGCACTTCCACGACATCGCCCAGTTGCTCGAGGTGCTCTACAAGCTGCGCGATCAGGGGAACACGATCGTGATCATCGAGCACAATCTCGACGTCATCAAAACCGCGGACTGGATCGTCGACCTCGGGCCGGAGGGCGGAGCGGGCGGGGGCGAAATCATCGCGGTCGGGACGCCCGAGCGTCTCGCGGCCGAGACGCATTCCTACACGGGTCAAGCGCTGCGGGCCGCGCTACCGCGCGAGGCGGCCGCAAGAGCGGCTCGGGCGAAATCTTAGTAGAGGCGCGCCGTCGAACGGTGGGCGGCGCTTCGCGGCTGCAATCGCAGAATGCGGCGGCGCGGTGGGCTAGCGGCCGCCGGCTTTCGCGGGCCGTATCACCACGGTCCCGACGGCCGACGGCTTCGACCGAACCGGGCTCGGCTTCACGAGGGGCTTCATCCACTCGGCCGCCGCCTGCGCGATGCCCGTCAGCGGCTTGCTTTCGGCGGTGACGAAAGAGCGCGATTGATCGGTGCGCGCCACGCCCCCCTTGCGCAACACTCGCTTTTGATCCTTCGCGGCGCGTTTCTGCATCTTCACAAGCTCGCGCTTGCGCTTCATCTCGGTGGCTTTGGACATGGTTTCGCCTCGGCTCGCTAAATTCGGTGCGCCACGCTAACACAGACCGCACGACCACGCGCCTGAATTTCGGGCGCGGCGGATACGCGGAGCTCCGGGCTCGCCACCGGACCGATCGGCCGCGGCCTTTTCAACGTTGCCGCGCTGAGCGACAATCCCGCCGCCGATAAGTTCGCATGTCGTATCTTCGGAGACTCTCACATGAAAAGAGCAGATCTGTTCTGTTGTGTCGTGGGTCTTGGGCTTTCGGTGGCCGCCGTAAGCGCGCTCGCGCATCACTCCTTCTCCGCCGAGTTCGACGCCAACAAGCCGCTCAAGGTCACGGGCACCGTCACGAAGCTCGAGTGGCAGAATCCGCACACGTGGTTCTACGTCGACGTGAAGGACGACGGCGGAGGCGTAACGAATTGGGGCTTCGAGCTCGCGAGCCCGAACCTCCTGCTGCGCAACGGTTGGACCCGCTCGTCGATGAAGGTCGGCGACGTGGTGACCGTCGAGGCATATCAAGCGAAGAACGCCAGCAACATAGCGAACGCGCACGTCGTCACGTTGGCGGCGACGGGCAAGACGTTGCTCACGGGCTCGAACAGCGGGAGTAAAGGCCCATGAGATCTTCCGTCGTCGCAATCTTGGCCACTGCACTTCTGGCGGCGCCGCGAGCCGATGCGCAGTGGGCGCAGGCGCTCCATCCGTCCGTGCCGCGCACGCGAGCCGGAGACGCCAACTTGAGCGCCCACGCGCCGAAGACGCGCGAACGGAAAGTGGACCTCTCCGGTGTTTGGCTCGCGGACTCGGCGCCGGTTCCGAAGGAGGCCGGCTTGACCGTCGAAGGCGACTCGCCGTTCCCACCTCACTTCATCAACGTCGCCGCCGACATCCCACCGGAGCAGGTGCCGTTCCAGCCCTGGGCGGCCGAGCTGTTCCAGCAGCGGCTCACGGGCACAGGAGCGGACGACCCTGCTGCGCACTGCAAGCCGAGCGGCGTGCCGCTTCTCAACACCGTGCCGGTTCCCTTGAAGCTCGTTCAAACACCCGGTCTGATCGTCATTCTCTACGAGGAGAACAACGTCTTTCGGCAGATCTTCCTCGACGGCCGGAAGACCGTCGAAGACCCGGTGCCGCGATTCATGGGCTACTCGACCGGCAAGTGGGACGGCGACGTGCTCGTCGTCGACACGATCGGGTTCAACGATCAGCTCCGGCTCGACGCGCTGGGTCATCCGATGACCGAGAAGCTGCACTTGACCGAGCGCTTCCGCCGGCCCGACGCGGGACACTTGGAAATAGAAACGACGATCGACGATCCCGGCGCGTACACGAAACCGTTCACTTACACGGTCAAGTCGTCGCTCATGCCCGAGGACGACCTGCTCGAGTACTTCTGCGCCGAGAACGAGAAGGACGCTCAGCACTACCAATAGCGATGTGGGATCATGCTCCCCGATACCCACGATGTGGCGTGAGGGTGCATGAGTCGCTTCGTCGTTCTTACCGCATGCCTGCTCTTCGTTCAGGCGTGCACGTCGATTCCGGTCAAGCTCGAGCGCGAGCTCGCGGCGGGCCGCGCCCGTCGAGGGCGAGATTCACGGCGCGTATCCCGATCTCAACCTGTACGTCTTCACCTACCGCAATCCCAAAGGACTTCTTCGAATACGTCGAAGTCTCGATGGTCGCCCCGGAGCCCGGAGCTTGCGATGCAGCTGGCCGCGCTCCGCCGCCACGACCGCGTCCGCATCGAAGGCGCGCTCATGGACAATCGCTCGAACCAGATGCACGTCGAGCTGCGCTCGCTCGAGGTCGTGAAGAAATACGAAGGCTCGCCCGCGGTCCCGAGCTACGACTACAAAGGACACCTTCCCGACGACCTCCGCGACAAAGACAACGAGCTGTTCCTCGTGCACGCCGTGAACGCCGGCGGAACGGTGCTGGTCGTGGAGCACGAGGACGTCGTGCTGCCCGTCTACGTCACGCGTCCGGAGCTCACGCGCGATCTCGCGCGCAACGACGTCGTGCGCCTGTACTACGAGATTCGCTCGCGCCCCGACCGCCCGGTCCACTTGCAGCTCAAAGACGTCGAAAAGCCCGTGGAGGTGGTGGAGTCAGTGATGGCATTGCACGGCATGCCTGCGGACATCGAAGGCGCGCTCGTGCTGTTCCCGAAGAGCCCGCAAGTTTTGTTCAACGTGTTCGCCGTGCTCCAAGAGCTGCCGGGCAACACCCAACGCCAGTTCACGCTCGTGAACTTCGACGACCCTGCGAAATTCGCGGAAATCCGCAACAAGCTGCAGGACGCCTGGGACGCCGCGGGTCCCGGGGCCGCGGTGAGCGGCCGCAACAAGCTGATCAGCACGAAAGTGCGCGTGCGCGCGACGGGCACGTTTAACGAAATCGATCCGAATCAGGCCAACGCGCAGATCGTACTCAGCGGTGTGGATTCTCTAGAAATCTTCACGCGATGAAGTTTGGTTGACCGCGCTCTCCGCGCGCTCATAGTATTTCAACAATCACAAATAGCGCGCGGGCCTTCTCGCGCGCTGGGGGAGCTCTCGAATGAAGATTGATATGCGCCCGCTTTGGGCTGGGCTCGGCACGCTAGTGCTGATTTGCGCTGCACCGTCCGCTCTCGCTCGCTCAGCGCGGTGCGTTCGGCGGCGGCTACGGCCCGCCGCTCAAGACGGAGCCGCCGCCGAAGCAATTCGCGACGTCCGAAGAGCACTACAAGTACCTGCTCGAGCAGGCGCACGGCGGCACGAAGCACACGCTCGCCACCGTGCCGCGCTGGGACGGCCTCTGGAACACGGCCGGCAACAATCACATGGAAGCGTTCATCGAAGGCCCCGGACTGCAAGGCGGCAAGGTTCGAGAAGGCGTCCTGACGCCCGAGTACGAGAAAGCCTACAAGGAACGCTGGCGCCAGCAGACCGAGGAAGGCGAAGTGCACTACGACCGGCTCGCGCATTGCGAGCCGCCCGGAATGCCGCGCTTCCTGCTCGAGCCGTACTCGCACGAGTTCATCAACCTGCCGAACGAGTCGTACCTCATCAACGACTTCGGCCCGTCGATTCGCCGCGTGCTGATCGGCAAGCAGCACAGCAACCTCTACGGCACGCACTCCTGGTACGGCGACACGATCGGGTTCTGGGACGGCGACAAGCTCGTGCTTGAACACGAAGTACCTCTACCCGGCCGACTTCACGCGCTGGTCGCCGATGACGAGCAACCAGTTCGAAACCGTCGAGATCTGGCAACTCAAGAAGTACGACGGCGGCGTCGAGCGTCTCGAGGTGCAGGCCACGTTCTACGACAAGTTCGCGTTCGCGAAGCCCGTGAGCGCCGTCTACGCGTTCCGCCACGCGGTGGATCTCGAGAAGGCCGACTATCGCGTGAACCATTGGGAGTGCGAGCAGAGCACCAACGCGTATCTCGACGCCAAGGGCGTGACGAACTTCCACCTGCCCGGCGAGGAAGGCTTCAACGACGCGCGCGGTAGCACGATGTTCCCCGAGCTGCCCGGCCAGACCCGCGACCCTATTTACAACACCACGCTCGAGCCCGCTGCTAAGTAGAGGATGACACGATGAAGAGGCTATTCAGTTTGCTGCCGGTTGCCTTGATCGCAGCGGTGACGGTAACCGCGGTGCAGGCGCATCACTCCTTCGCGATGTTCGACCGCGACACGCAGGTCGTGAAGACCGGCACTGTGCAACGTTGGTCATTCAATAATCCGCACTCGTGGCTCTATATGAACGTGAAGAACGACGACGGCACCGAGACGCTCTGGAGCTTCGAGGGCTCGGCGCCGACGGGCCTGATCCAGCGCGGCATCACGGGCGATACGTTCAAGCCCGGCGACACCGTGCAGTTCATGTATTGCCCGCTACGCGACGGCCGCCCGGGCGGCGCGATCGGCTGGGCCAAGCTCGACGGCAAGTATTTGAACCCGGCCGACGGCGGCTGCAACGGCGGCGAAGAAAACCAGAAGAAGTGGACGGAACGCCTGAGCCAGGGCGTCACGACCTGGAAGGAAGAGCCCAAGGCAGCCACGGCGGCGCAGTAGCCCGCCCAAGGCTGGTCGTCTCAACGCTCGTCTTCTCCGCGACGGCGGCCCGCGCCGCCGCGGCTCGGCCGCGGTCGATCACCTTCTCACCATAACGCGCCGCCGGTGGCGCAAACAGTGATCGCCCTCGTCGCGGGTCGTCCACCCGCGCCGCTAACATGCGCGCTACTCACAGTGCCGGCGGGGCCGACGGGATGCGGACAGGGATCGTCCTCTTGGGGTTGCTTTGCGCGCGGGTTGGCGCTGCCGGGGAAGAGCCAGTCGCGATCGCCGATTCCACGGCGAAGCACATCGATCTCGATTCCGTCGCTGCGCTCGTAGTTTCCGTGACGACGTGCGCGGCCCTGCACTCGGCCGCAGCGGCGGTGCTCGACGCCGAGCACTTGCCCCAGCACGCCGAGACCGCTCGCCGGCGAGCTCAGGTCGATCAAGTCGCGGCGATGTACCTGCTCGCTCAGGACCATGCTGCCAAAGGCGGCCCGCCGCGCGAGCTCGACTCGTACACGTCCTACGTCGAGGAGCTCACCGCTGCGGCGCGCGAGCGAATGGTGACTATCGTGATGAAGGAAGACGCCGCACCCTTCAAACGCGAGGAAGCGATCTGCACCGAGCTGATCCCGCTCGAGGACGAGATCCTGGCCAAGATCAGCGCCGACTGAGCGCGCGGCAAGCGCTGTCGAGACGCGGCGCTGCGGACGCGAGCGAGCTATCCGCCGATATTCATTCCGCGAATGAACGCGGCAGCTGCCGACGACATTGGCTTGGCTGCGGATTGCGACGACTTGCCGCCGGTGGATGCGCGGACCGAGCGTGGCTCCGACTTACCCTGCGCGCGCTTCTCGCCCTTGTTCGCGCGCTTGTCTTTCTTGGCGGGCTCGTTCTTGCGCGTCGCCTGCGTTTTCAAATTGGTTTTGGCCATCCGTAGTTCCCTCTCGACGAAAATGTGGAGCGCAGCAAGGCGTGCGGCGGAGAGTATCCGCCGCACGCCCTGGCATATCAGCTGCGAAGGAGTCTAGTAGCGCGGACGACCGTAGCCGCCACCGCCGCCGCCGCTGTTGCGGCCGCCGCCACCGCCACCGCCGCCACCGCCGCCCGAGCCCTTCGGCTTGGCTTCGTTGACTTTGATCTGGCGGCCGTCGAGCGTGGCACCGTTCATCGCCTGCGTCGCTGCCTGCGCTTCCGCATCGGACGACATCTCGATGAAAGCAAAGCCCTTGCTCTGCCCCGTGTCGCGATCCGTGATCACGCTCACCGAATCAACCGTGCCGCTCGCGGCGAATGCGTCGCGAAGCGAGCTCTCGGTTGCCGAATACGGCAAGTTGCCGACGTACAGTTTTCTGCCCATGGTTTACCTCCTGAGGTAATTTCGCCGTCAAGAGGTTGTAGGCACGATTGCCTGCACGTTCACTCGAAGCGATAGGTGGACCGCCGCACTATACGCGCTTTCGCTCAAATGCCCCCAATTTATCTTCAACGCGACGCCGGCAAGCCGGAATGCAGCCCTCCGAAATCGCACGGCAATGGCGCGCGTACGCATTGATGCAGCAGGAAATATCGAGCAGCCGTGCGTCTGCGGGCGGCGACCGATCTAGCGCTGGCGCGCGAGCGAGTCCTTCGAAAAGACCCCGGTCGTGAGTAGCCGGTGCGCTGCGTCGTCCATGAGCTCGACGCGATTTCGGCCTCGCACCTTCGCGTCGTAGAGCGCCTGGTCCGCAAGCTGGAGCGCACCGCGTGACCGGCGCTCGAGGCTCGGGTGGATCACCGCAACCCCCACGCTGATCGTCACCGCGGCTCCGCTCTGCGACCCTTGATTCTCGATCGCGAGCTCGCCCACCGCACGGCGCATGCGCTCCCCGAGCGCTTCCGCCTGACGGCTGTCGATGTCGTAAAGGATCACCGCGAACTCTTCGCCGCCGAAGCGCGCGAGCACATCGAGCGGACGCGTGACGAAACTCTGCAGCGTCTGGGCGACGCGGCGCAGCGTTTGATCGCCGGCCTGATGGCCATAGCGATCGTTGTAGGCCTTGAAGTGATCGATATCCATCATGAGGATCGCGAGCGAGTGCGTATTCTCGATTGCTCGTTGCCACAACTGCTCGAGATGCTCGTCGAAAATGCGGCGGTTCTTGAGGCCCGTCAACGTATCGTGTTGCGCGAGCTCCGCGATGAGATGGCCTTCGAGAAAGCTCTTGCGCGACCAGTTCTCGAGGTGGCGCGCCGCGACCGCGCAGGTGACGGTCATCAGGAGCAGGAACACGGACGAACGGAGCGCAAGCGGCAGCGCAATCCCGGCAAGCACGGCGGACACGCCGAAGGACGCGACCGTGAGGCCGACGGAAACGAGCGCCACGCGAAAGCGCAGACCCATGAAATAGAACGGCCCGAGCACCAAGAGCGGCAGCACCATGAGCACTTCGAGCTGCCCGTGGGCCGCGCCTTGGGCGATCCCGACGGCGGCGATCATGTTGCGGGCCGGTACGACGATCTGGGCGAGCGGGAGATAGAAGCGCGCGAAGGCCGGGCTGAAGGCGATCGCGGCGAGCACGGCCGACGCCACGAACACGAGACCCAAGAGAATCAACTGTGGCTGGTACGCGGCGCCCGAGAAGCGCCTGCTCCGCGCCGCGTAAACCCGTCATCACCACCGTGAGCGCGCACGCCGCACGAACGAGCGTGCGATTGTTCGCCAGGTGTGTGCGGACGTACTCGGCCTCGACCGCCGGGCTGAAGGATCGGCTCGCGGCGCTGCGCTGCAGCTCGACCGCATAGGGCGAGTTCGGAAAAGCATTCAGATCGGGGCGCGACGGCGACGGCATGTCGCCACGATACGGTCAATTGGTGCGCGTCGATGTGACCGGATGCGCGTAACGGTGCGCTGTGATACAGACGCTTTCGACAGAACAGACCGGCACGCCTTCAGACGCGGCGAAAATACGGCAACCGTGGCAGAATCGTCGCTCGACCCACACGCACGTCGACGCGCGGGAATGCGATTCCACGAAACGATCAGTGCCGTTGCCTTGCTACTCGCCGCCTCCCACGGCGCGTGGGCTCAGAGCGACTGGCGCGAATACCCGAGTCTCGAACGTGGTTGGCACGAGAGCCTCGAGTGGAATCACGCCGAGCACGGCGAGTTCGTCGTGGGCCGCCTCATGTTTCCGCAGTCCGAGAGCCGCTACGTCCTCGGCGCCGGCCGCGGCGACTGGCTCCGCGGCGGCACGGCCTGGACCGTCGACTACCCCGACGGCGATCGCACGTTCGCTCGTTTGCTGGCGCGTCTCACGCGCATCGACGTGCGCGTCGTCGAGCAGCCCGTGAACCTCGACGACGACATCGACGCCTACTATTGGCCGTTCCTGATCTCCGGCCTCGTCGGCGCGTGGGACCTCACGGACGCGCAAGCGCTCAAGCTGCGCGAGTATCTTCTGCGCGGCGGTTTTCTGCTGTGCGACAGCTTCTACGGCACCGAAGAGTGGGACGGATTCTACGACGGTCTCAGGCGCATCTTTCCCGACAGACCGGTCGTCGAGCTGCCCGACGATCATCCGATCTTTCACGCGGTCTTCGACCTCACCGACCGGCCGCGGATCCCGACCTGGCAGCATTTGCCTTACGGCGGCTATCGCAACGACGGCGCGACGCCGCACTGGCGCGCGATCCTCGACGACGACGGGCGCGTGATGATGATGATCACGTTCAACAACGACATCGCAGACGGCTGGCAGCGCGCGGATGCGCCGCAGTATCCGCCGGACGCTGCTTATCTCGCGCTCGCGCTAGGCGTGAATTTCGCGGTGTACGCGCTCACGCACTGACTCCCGCACCAAACCGAGCCTTGGCGCGCTCCTTCGCTTTCTCCGCCTCGACTTCCCGGTTGCGAGGCGCGCTCGTCGTCTCGAGCGAGACGATGAGCTTGTAGGCGGCCGCCGTTACTTCCACGACGGCACGATTGAATGCCTGCTCGTTGACCTTCGACGGCTGCGTGAAACCGCTGAGCTTGCGCACGAATTGCAGTGCGGAAGCGCGAATCTCCGCGTCGGTCGCGGGCGGCTCGAAGTTGAACAGCGTTTTGATGTTGCGGCACATGGTGTCGCCTCCTCGAATGCGCGCCGATCGCTCAGCGCGGCGGTACGGCGTCGTCTGGCAGCGCGATGAAGATCGAGAGCCGATCCTGCGTGCCGACGGCGCGCGAGATGTGCCCCTGCCCCGTCGTGTCCTCGGCGAGCAAGATGTGGCCCGGGCCGAGTCGAAGCTTGCGTCCGTCGGCGAGCTCGACCTCACTCTCGCCGCTCAAGGTCACCACGTATTGGCGTTTCGACGCGGGATGCCAGTCGAGGAAGTAGTCCTCGGTGGTGCGGCGAAATTGCACGCTCGTCGCCTTGACGGTCTCCGACAGGAAAGTCCCCGCGTCGCCCGAGGCCTTGAGAGGAACCGTGTACTCCTCGACTTTCGTTTTACCGTCCTTGCCGGTGTAGAGGCGCGTGACTTTGATGGGAGTCGCACCTTGCGCGAACGCCGGCTCGCCCAAGAGCCACCGGCCACCGGTGAGGACGATGAGCGTTGGAATCCAACCGAGGAGCAAGAACGCATAGAGGGTCTTTTTCACGTCGACTCCTCCCGGAACGGCCTGCGGCCGGGCGCGCCTTTTGCGCACGCCCGGACGCAAGCGTAGCCGGTCTATTTGGGCGGCGCGGGCGGTGCGATTGTGGCCGGGTCCCAGTGCTCGTCGGCCTTGCCGTCGACGAAGCGCCAGGTGTCGAACCACGAGGTGTAGTACTTCTTACCCGGATTGCGCGGGTCGTCGAAGCTGCGCGGCGTGAGAATCGTGACATAGTCGTCGTCTGCCATGACAGCGACGACCTCGCCCGTGAGCTTGTCGCACTTGTCCTGACGCGGCACCTTCAACACTTGGGTGAAGAAGTAGACGACACCCTTGAGTCCCGACTGCGCGTTCGGGTTGTGCTGGTGATACGCCTCGGTGAGCCACTCACTCGCACGATCCCACTGACCGCACTGGAGCAGCTCGCGCTGGATGTGCAGCGCTGCTTGCTTATTGCGGTTGAGCTTGGGATCCGGATCTTTGAACAGTGACTCGGGATCTTTCACACCGAGCACCGGCTCCTGCGCGGAGAGAGCGAAGGTCGCTCCGACAGCCGCCAGCGCAAAAAGGATCGTTCGCGTTTTCATGGAGAGCACCCCCGTTTAGTTGGTAGCCGAATGATCGACGTATCCTGACTCGCGAGTCAAATACCGCACGCGCGCGTTCAGCGCCCGTTGTATTGCTCGTCGCTGACCTTCTCGAGCCAGTCCGTCGCCTCGCCGAAGCCGAGCGCGACCTGATAGAACTCCTGGTCCGGCACCGCGCCGTGCCAGTGGTCCACGTTCGGCGGCGTGTAGTCGCTGTCGCCGACGCTCATCTCGCGCAGCGCCCCGCCGCGCTTCTGCACCCTCGCGCGGCCCTTCTCCACGAACAGCAGTTGCCCGTCGATGTGCCGATGCCAGGCAGTGCGCGCACCCGGCTCGAACCAGCGATGCGACACGCGTAAGGCCCCGGCCTCGAGCGAGCGGCTAGCACCCGTAAAGCGGTCCGCGTCGGTCGCCGCCGGCGGCGCCGCGCCGCGCGGCGGAGCGCTTCCGGCCTGCGCTCGGGCGAGCCGATCCGCCGTGAGAATCGACGCGATGATCACGCAAACCGCCGCCGCGGCGGTCGCGAATCGAAGCACGCGCTGGAGCATGGCTGTCCCCCTCTGTGTGACGCCCACCACCGACGGACCCGTTCTTCGCGAAGCCCGAGAGCAACGTCGACCGCGATTGTAGAACATCGAAGCCCCGCGTAGCCTTTTGCGAGCACCGCCGTTCGAGGCCACCGGAGCTCGTATGCAGAGAACAAGAAGAAGTCTGGCCGTGGGAATCGGCGCGCTCACGGGATCCTGGGCGCTCTTGAGCATCGGCACCGCGCACGCGCAGCCGTACAACACTTGGCGAACCTACGGCGGCGGGGCGCACTCATCGCAGTATTCCGCGCTGAAACAGATCGACAAGTCGAACGTCGCGCAGCTCGAGGTCGCATGGACGTTCCCGTCGGGTGAACGCAGCCTCGTGTTCAACCCGATCGTCGTGGACGGCGTGATGTACGTGCTCGCGCGCGACAACGAGATCGTCGCGCTCGACGCCGCTACCGGCAAAGAGCTCTGGGCGCATCCGAACGACGGCGCCGTCGGCGCGCGCGGCATGAACTATTGGCAGAGCGTGGACGGTGCCGACCGCAGGCTCCTCTACCTCAACGCGGGCTTCCTAACGGAGATCGATGCGCGCACGGGCGCGATCGTCGCGAGCTTCGGGGACAACGGCCGCATCGACTTGCGCAGCGCGCTCGCATCCGACGGCTGGGACGTCACGGACGTGCGCCCACTCGTCACGAGCAACCCCGGGCGCGTGTTCGAGAACCTGATGATCGTGTCGCTGCCCGCGCAAGGCGCGGGCTACCAGTCCACGCCGGGCGACGTGACTGCGTGGGACGTCGTGACCGGCAAGCTGCGCTGGGTATTCCACAGCATTCCGCATCCCGGCGAGATCGGCTACGACACCTGGCCGAAGGACGCGTACAAGACCGCGGGCGGCGTGCACAACTGGAGCGAGCTCACGGTGGACGAGGCGAACGGGATCGCGTTCATTCCGTTCGGCACGGCGAGATACGATTTTTTCGGCGGCACTCGCGAAGGCGACGACCTGTTCGCCAATTCGCTCGTCGCGCTCGACGCGCGCACGGGCAAGCACCTCTGGCATCGGCAGCTCGTGCACCACGACCTTTGGGACTACGACCTGCCGCAGGCGCCGAAGCTGCTGACGATCCGCCGCGACGACGGGCGGCGCGTCGAGGTGGTGGCGCAAGCCACGAAGCACGGATTCGTGTTCGTGTTCGACCGGCGCAGCGGCGAGCCGATCTGGCCGATCGAAGAGCGCGCGGTCCCACAGTCCGACATTCCGGGCGAGCACACGTCGCCCACTCAGCCGTTTCCCACGAAACCGGCGCCGTTCGCGGCACAGTCGTTCACCGAGCGCGACATCAATCCGTTCCTGCCGGAGAACGAGCGCGAAATGCTCAAGCAGAAACTGCGCACGGTGCGCAACGAGGGGCTGTTCACGCCGCCGAGCTTCGCGGGCTCGATCGGGATGCCCGGGCACAACGGCGGCGCGAACTGGGCGAGCTCCGCCGTGGACCCGATCAACGGCGAGCTCTACATCGTGTCGAAGAACCTGCCCGTGATGCTGCGCGTCGAGCGCAGCGACGAGGAGCCGACCGCGCGCGTCGTGAACGGCCCGGTGGTGACGGCGCAGCAAGCGGCCGCCGCGCTCGCGGAGGCGAAAACCGCGGCCGCGAAGGGGCCCGTGCGCTACGTCGTGCCGTACGACTTCCTCCGCAGCCCGACGAACGGAATGGCCGCGATCGGCCCGCCGTGGTCGCACATCACGGCGTACGACCTCAACACCGGGGAGATCAAGTGGCGCGTTCCGGACGGCAGCACCGCGGGACCGGGCATCGGGCCCGACTCGGGCGCGCATTTCGCGCGCGGCGCGCCGCTCGTGACGGCCGGCGGTCTCGTGTTCGCCGCGACCGCTCAGGACCGGCGGCTGCGCGCGTACGACCGCAACACGGGCAAGGTGCTGTGGTCGAAAGAGCTGCCCGGCGGATCGGAGGGGATCCCGGCAACCTACGAGATCGACGGCCGTCAGTATCTCGCGCTGCCGGTCGCCGCGGGCGCGGGCCTGTTTGCGCCGACGTTCGGCGCTGCGGCGCCCGACGCCGAGCGCGCGTACGTCGTGTTCGCGCTGCCGCGCCGCTGACCGCCGGTTCTGCCGCTCGCGAGCCTACGCCGCGCGGGGCTCCGGCACGACGCGCCCCGCGACGAGCGCGATCGTCAACCCGACGACGAGCGCAGCGGCGAGCTCGAGCACCAGTTGCTTCAGCACGAGCTCGCCGGGCCAAGGCTGCTCGGCGTACCAGAGGAGCCACACGGGCGCCTGACCTACGAGCCAGCCGAGAACGCCGATCTTCAGTCCGCGCACGGGCGCCGAACCCGCGAGCGGCAGGCGCGCGAAAATCCACACGAGCCCGAAGATGAAGCACAGATGCGCCACCGGCAGTAGCAACATCTGCGCCCCAGGCCCGTCTTCCCCCGAGCGCAGGAGCGAGCCGTAGTACGGAGCGTAGTCGCCAGCAAGCACGAAGCCGTGAATCAAGGTCTCGAGCACCTCGGAAACGAGCAACGCCGAGAAGATCGTCAGAGCCATGCGCTGCTTAGTCATGAGCCCTCCCCGTTTGCCAATGCGCCGCGCGACGGGCGTTCGAGCCGCGAGTTTACTGCGGCCGCTACGGCCTTAGTCTAGCCGCGCCCGTCACAGCCCTAGACGCTTGAGTCGGGTGGCGGCGCCGCGCGTGCGTCGGTAACACCTTTGTCATGTTGCCCCCCTAGGTTGCTGGTTCGTTTCAGGCCCGTGACGAGGCCTGATCTCACCTAGGGAGCACCAATGAAAACAATCACGCTGTCGACCGCCGTCCTTGCCACTGCCGTCTCCATGAGCGCCGGAGCGCTCGAGCTCGATCTCACGTTCGCTAAAGTCTGGACCCACGGCCACACGACGCCGGGCCAGGTGTCGGAAATCCCCGCGTTCGACGCCAAGACTAATACGGTCTGGGTCGCAGGCGTCGTAGGGGTCGACGTGCTTGACGCGGACAGCGGCGAGCTCGTGCCTGGCGGACACATCGACGTGACACCGTACGGCGCCGTCAACAGCGTCGCGATTCACGACGGCCTTGCCGCGTTCGCAGTCGAAGCGACCAACGGCGATCGTCGCAACCCCGGCAGCGTGCTGTTCTACAACACGCGCACTCGTTCCCTGACCGGCGGCGTCAACCAGGTGACAGTCGGCTCGCTGCCCGACATGCTGACGTTCACGGCCGACGGCAAGAAGCTACTCGTTGCGAACGAAGCGACGCCGAACGTGACGGCCGACGCCGCATACACCAGCCCGGATTCGGATCCGCCCGGCAGCGTGAGCATCATCGACGTGGCGCGGCGCAGAGTCGTCGCCACCGCGGGCCTCGCGGGCGTACCAATGGTCGGCGACAACATCCGGTTGCCCGAGAAGACGGGCATGGATTTCGAGCCGGAGTACATCGCGATCGGCGACTACGGTCTGCGCGCCTACGTGACGCTCCAGGAAGGCAATGCGATCGGCGTGCTCGACCTCGCGCGCAACGCATTCACGCGGATCATCGGGCTCGGCGCGAAGGACTTCAGCCGACCCGGCAACGAGATCGACCCCAAGGACGATGGCACGGCGTCGTTCGCGACGGTCGCGGCGAAGGGCCTGTACATGCCGGACAGCATCGCGTCATACACATTCCTCGGCTTACCGTTCCTCGTGATGGCCAACGAAGGCGACTACCGCGAGGACAATGTCGACCGCGGTAGCACTGGCGCCCCCGCGCCGCTCGATCGGCTGCGCGTCTCCAAACCCGATTCCTCGGCCGGTAATTTGTTTGCTGCCGGCGCGCGCTCGTTCTCGATCCGCGGGCCGAACGGCACGCTCGTCTACGACAGCGGCAGCATCCTCGACCGCGAGGCGAATGAACGCGGGATCTACGACGACGGCCGGAGTCGAGACAAGGGCGTCGAGCCGGAAGGCGTCGCTCTGCTCGAGCTCGGCTGGCGGACCTACGCGTTCATTGGACTCGAGCGCACGACTCAAGCCGCCGTCGCGGTGTTCGACATCACGAATCCCTGGAACGTGCGGTTCCTCGACATGATCGTGACCGAAGGCGATCTCGCGCCGGAAGGGCTCGCGACCTTCTACCGCCGCGGCAACTACTACCTCGTGATCTCGAACGAGAACAAGGCGCCGGGCGTACCGACGAGCAACACGACCCTCTATCGTCTCGGCTGGGCGCTGAGCCGCTAGCGACCGGGAAGACGCGGGGCCGACGGCGGCCCCGCGTCCACCGATCCCGCGACAGAGCGGTCCTTGCCATTCGGCGCGACCAGCGTAGTGTTCCCCCGCAAACGCGAACTGTCAGGGGGATGCACGCATGATTCACCGACTCCGCACCACGGGCATGCATGCTCGTCGGCTCAAGCCGTCGTTCACAAGCGCGCTGCGCCGCGGTGCGGTGGCCGCGACCCTCGTTTACAGGCGGGTCTCGCCGGTCGCGCACTGCCGGGCGATCCTCGCGAGCGCGCTGCTTGCGGCCCTCGGTGCCCAGCCGCTGACGGCGCAGGAATCCGGCGGCAGCGGAGAGGATGGCACGGGCGCAGTCGGCCGCTTCCTCGCGCCGAAGGATCAAGTCGTCGCGATCCGGGCGGCGCGCCTCTTCGACGCCCGCGCGGGCGAGCTGCGAACGGGACAGACGATTCTGATTCGCGGCGATCGCATCGCCGAGGTCGGCCCCAACGTGCGAGTTCCGCGCGAGGCACGCGTCATCGATCTCGGTTCGGCGACGGTGCTACCCGGCATGATCGACGTGCACGTGCACGTGAACACGGGCGGCAACGAAGGCGCGCGCGCGCCGGGGCAGCGCGCATACGTCGCGCTCGCGAGCGCGCAAACGGACCTGCTCGCAGGCTTCACGACCATAGCGGACATGGACTCGCGCGGCGGCTTCAACACAGTCGACCTGCGCGACGCGATCAACAAAGGCATCGTGCTCGGCCCGCGCATGCAAGTGGTCGGTCAATCGTTGAACATCCGCGCGAGCAACGCGTACGACGACTCGGACAGCGGCCGGTTCTACTCGGATTTCACCGAAGGGAAGAACGTGAACTCCCCTTGGCTCGGACGCGCGGCCGTGCGCGAGGCGAAGCTGCACGGCGTCGACTGGGTAAAGATCTACACGAGCCAAGACTTCGTCGGACCGATGCATCTGTTCATGCCCGACGGCAGCTTGATCACGACGCCGTCGCTCACATCCGAGGAAGTCGAGGCGATCACCGACGAGGCTCACCGGCTCGGGCTCAAGGTTGCATGCCACACCTATGGCGGCGAAGGCATGCGGAGCTGCCTCAACGCCGGCGTCGACGCGCCCACTCATTTGCTTCAGCTCGATGACGCGGGCGTACGCGTGCTGCTGGACAAGAAGCTGCCGTTCGTCTGCACGCTCGACGATCTGATCTACCAAGAAGCGGCTGATCTCAGAGACAGCGGCGGCAAGCTCACGCGGTTGTCGCTCGCGGAAGCTGCGTTCAAGCGCGCGCTCGCAGCGGGCGTACCCATCGTGTTCGGCAGCGGCGCGACGTCGGCGATCATCCCGCACGGCGTTCAAGCCAACCAGCTCAAGTATTACGTCGACTGGGGGATGACGACGGCTCAAGCGCTGCAGTCGACGTTCCTCGTTGCCGCAACGATGCTCAATTACCACTGGGAGACACAGATCGGCAGTATCGAAGCCGGCAAGCTCGCCGACATCATCGCCGTCGAGGGCGATCCGCTGCGCGACGTCACGGAGATGGAGCGCGTATCGTTCGTGATGAAAGGCGGTGTCGTGGCGCGCGACGAGCTCAGCGCCGGCGCAGCGCGTAAATGACGGGCCACTGCAAGCGAACGACCAACTCCTGTTTCCGAATCCAAGATCTGTAACAGCGTCCTCCGCTCGAGCCCCGCGCCGCGTCAGGGATTTCGCGGCGTGGCATATGTCTTGCACCCAACCTCAGCAAGAGCAAGACGTGGAGGTGGAACGATGAATAACGCAACGATCGCAACGCTCGTGGGGCTCAGCATGTATGCGCTGGCCGCTTGCGACAAAGCCGTGGAGGAAAGCGCGCGCAGCACCGCGCAAGCGCCGCAAGTGACCTTCGAGACAGCGGATGCGAACGGCGACGGCCGCATCACGGCCCAAGAGGCATTCGCCGTGCCGGGCCTGCAATTCGAGAGAATGGATTCCGACAAGAACCAGTCGGTGACCCCGCAGGAGTTCGCGACTGCAATGGCTCTTGCTCGCCCCCGCGGCTAGGGACTCGTTAAGGGATTAGCGATCGCGGTCAGCGCGCAAGACCATACCCCGGAGGCGGCTCTTTACGAGCCGTCTCCGGGATCGTGTCGAGCAGCCGTTGGACGATTGGTTAAGCGCGCGGGATCACTGCACGGGGATCACTGCGCTTGGGTCACTGCGCCGGGAACTCGAAGTTCAGCTCGACGTTCTCGGGCACGTCGAAGTTGTAACCCTTCGTGAAGCCGATCCAGCGCGCGAGAAAAATCACGGCCACCCAGATCACGATCGATGCCGCACCGGCGAAGCGCGCGGCTCCGGGCGGCGGCGTGTCCTTGTCCCAGCTCGCGACCGATCGGACCGTCATGAGCTCGAACACGGCCATGTTCACGCCCGCCGCCAGCAACGCGAGCATCTTCAGCTTGAACGCAGTGTTGCCGTAATACGTGGTCGCGTTGGCCGCGAACATCAACGCGCCCGTGATCACCGACACGATGAACGCGGCCCAGGTGTATTTGAGGAGCTCTCCCTCGATGAGCTTGACCGACCGACGCGTGCTCGGGAACCCGAGCAGCCGCAGATCGACGATCAGGATCGTACCGAACACCATGGCTGCCGTGAGCACGTGCGCGGCCTCGACGAACGGCATCGCTTTGAGCGAGCTGCGCATCCACTCGGCGACGCCCCAGTTCTCGACGCTCGTAATGATTCCAGCGAGATCCACGTTCTATGTTCCTGAGATGAGCGTTGCGGTCAGTGCAGCGACAACGAGCCCCACACTTCGGTGTCGTACGCGATGGCGCGGCCCAAGAAGATGATCGCGATCCAGATCGCGAGCGTGACGACCGTCGCCGCTTTGATTCCGCCCGAGAACTCCGGGCCGTGCGCTGCGGCGAGCGTAGCGGGCTTGATCGAGCGGCCGAACGCGACCGTCGTGACGACGGCGACCGCGATCAGCGTCATCTTCAGCCAGAACGACAGCGCCGTGAACTCGCGGACCGGCTCACCAACGATGAGCGTTAGGCCCGTCACCGCCATCACGACGAGGCCGGCCCACATCCACGGCGCGAACCGCGCCCACACGGTCGCGAAGCTCTCGTCCGTGCGTATGCGACCGAGCACGCGGAGTGCGAGCATCAGGATCGAGATGAAGACCACCCCGATCATGACGATGTGAATCGACTGAAGCAGCGGAATGATCCACTCGATGGACTGGATCGTGACGCTGATAGGAGTGGTTTGCAGCCACTCCGCAAACTCGAGCACGCTGGCTTGCCTCGCTTAGGGCGTCGCTGTCGGCAGGCTGCCCTCGCCGAACTTAATGCTGCCTTCGACGGTATCGCAATGCTTGCCGGGCGCCGGCGGCTTCTTCTCGGGGCACTTGAACAGCGCGCCCGCGTTCTGCCGGCTGCCGGCCGGCTGGCCGCTGCGCAGCGGATGCAGGCCGACGCTGAAGACCGTGCCGGGCGGGAACGTGCTGACCGAGATACCGTCGTTGGCGGACTGTGCCGAGCCAGCCATTTCGACGGCCCAGACGACCGGTTTGCCGTCTGCTCCGCGCTCGACGTTCTTCCGCTCCTCGTTCATAGGGGCGAAGAAGATCTGCAAGTGGTTCGCATCCGGATTCACTCGCGTCACGACGCCGGTGAACACTTTCGTGGTCTCGCCGTCGAAAATCGCGAATGAGTGATGTGCCAGAGCCGGAACCGCGACCAGGGCCGCCACGGTGACCGCCGAAGCCAGCACGCCGCTGGCGACTCTACGTTGAATCTTCGTGTTCAAAACTCGTCTCCAATCCTTATCTAGATGACGCCATTTTCCTGAATACAAGCTTACCGCAACCTGAACGGACCTTATTTGAAGTTAAAGATGTCTTCAGCTTCCGGCTTCTGCATGCCCTGCTCGAAATACTGTTCCCAGATCTGGGCCCACGGGCGGCCATAGATATCCGGTACGCGGTACTCGATCTCGGTGCCGGGCGACACGGGTGTGGCCTTGCCGTTGATCGGGAAAATGGTCTGCACGCAGTCGATGAAGACGTACGGGTCGCCTTCCTCGAAACCGCTGAGCTTGACGTAATTACGGATGATGCGCACGGGCTCCACGAGCGCTTCGGGGTCGTAAAAGATCGCCTCGTGGTTCAACCCCAAGAACTTGCCGCTCGCATCGCGGTTCGGCGTGTAGATCTCGATCGTCTGCATCTTGTTCGAGTACTCGAACGCGCCGTGCACCATCCAGCCCTGGATGTTCGACGTCCAGGTGATCAACGTGTCCTTGTCCCAGAAGCCGATCGTCTCGCCATACCAACGCGGCACGTCCGCGCCGAGACGCGGCACGTTGCCGTCCATCTTGAACTCGCGGCCGACGTGAATGTTGGTGATGAAGTTGCGCGCGACGCCGGTCAAGATCTGCACGGCCTGCGGCGTGACCATGATGTTCCATTCCCAGGTCGCGAACTCGTGCCAACGCCGCATGAAGCCTTCGGGCCAGCAGTACTGCGATGGCCATTGCGCGCGATCGGTCACGCCTTCGTGGTAGGCCTGCTGCACCATGCGTTGTTGATACTCCGGCGTGAGCAGCGAAAGGATCGTCGGCACCTGGTTGTGCCGCATCCGATACCAGTAAGCCTGACCCGGTGTGTTGCCGGGATGCATGTAGCGGCCGTTCCATTCGTTCGGCAGCGTCGCGTAGGTTTGCTCTATCGGGCCGCCGCGCTTTTTCGTCTCTGCGAGCAGCGCCTGGTAGTGGTCCTGTGCGGTCTTGAACGGGTACGGGCTCACGATGGCCTCGCGCGGATAGTCGCGGTCGCAGCGTCCCCACGCGGCCGTCGAAGCGCCGGCCTCGCCGATGAGGCGCGCGCCGTTCGCGCCCCACTGCTCCTCGATCGCAACCGAGCTGTTGCAGCGGAAATAGCGCGGGTCGGTCCAGAGAGCCTTGTCCTTGTAGAAGTCCTTTGAGGTGAAGAGGTCTACCGCAAGCGGCTTCACGCCCTTCGGCGCCTCGCCGTTGCGGGCGGAGCCGATGAAGGCTTTGTCGTCGCGGATCGCGCCGTTCGGACCGAACGTGACGGGGATGGCCGCGCCGACCTGCTCGTATTCCCGCAAGTCCGCCTTGAGGGGCGCCCCGCGACCGACGCTCTTGAAGCCGATGTCCGCGACCTGCTGAGCGACGGCTGAAGCTCCGATCAGCGTCGCCACCGCCGCGGTTGCCACGATGGCCGTCGCCGTCCAGATGCCGTTCTTCACTCTCCAACCCCTTCATCACGCCGCGTCGGGCGGCTGTTCGATCGCTGCGCCTCACGATTTCGGCGCCACGCGCTCAACCCGCCCGGTCGTAGCCAAATCGCGCCGTACCAGCGCTTACGCCACTAGTGGCCCTTGTAACCGCCAACCGCTCTCGCCGTGGCGGACGACGATACTAAGTTCAAACGCGCTAGGGCGCGAGGGGCCGAACCTAAGGAATGCTCTACTCTCTAGATCTGTGGAGTAGCACTTCTGCGGCGCGCGGCGGGCCAAACCGCGACTGACAGCCGTAGGTTTGACTCATAGACGGCGGACGATCAGCGGGCGGTCGCAACCTTGGCAGCGTGCTCGTTCTCCGCCAACCAATTCCGGATGACTTCGTATTTGTTCTGCAGGTGCACGCCGAGCAGCGCCTTCAGCTTCTCACGGTCGCGCTGCACCAAAGCTTCGAGAATCTGCTCGTGCTCGTCCATCGCCTGATCCCAACGCTCTCGCGACAAATTGGCGAGATAGCGGGCCCGGCGAATCCTGACGGAGATGCGGCGATACACGTCGGTGAGCTCGCGATTTCCGGCGCAGTCGATGATCTTTTGATGGATCCGCTGGTTGAAATCGAAATACGCGTCGAGGTCGCGGCGCGCGTGATGGTCACGCATCTTCTCGTGCAGCGCACGAACGTCGCCAATGTCGCGATCGGTTGCGCGTTGACACGCGAGCTCGCCGCCGAGCGCCTCGAGCACAGCCATCACCTGAAACATGTCCTCGGCGTCCGCTGCAGTCACCGTCGAGACGACGGCGCCGCGGTTCGGCAGCGAAGTGACGAGTCCCTCCGACACCAAGATTCCGATCGCCTCTCGCAGCGGAGTGCGTGAAATCCCGAAGCGCTTCGTGAGCAATCGCTCGTTGAGCCGCTGGCCCGGCCGCAGCTCCGCGCGCGTGATGAGGTCGCGTAGGCGATCGGCGACCATCTTGTGCAGAGGTCGGCGATCGATGGCTTCGACTAACTCCATGATGGTCTCACGCCCTCCGAAAACCGGCGGAACATTATGCCCGACAAGAACGGGTTTGCACGAGGCATGCCCCTCGCGCGCGAACGCCGGCCGGCCGCTGTCATAATCGCGGCGCGACTACTTATCGCGGCACGGCTATTTCGAGGATTCCTGTGCGCCGCCGCGCCCTTTGCTGTCCTTGCTTCGCGCCGACGGGTCGAGCTCCTTCTGTTCCCGGCGCGCCTGAGTGACCTCGTCCTGGTCTCGTCGAACCTGATTGAGCTGGTCGGACAACACCCCCTGGTCGAACGCCGCGTCCTCATTTTCGATGATGGTTCGACAGCGCTTCGCCACGATGATTCGGGACCCCGGGCGTGTCAGTTCTTCGCAGCGCGTGCCGTCGTCCCGGAAGTCCGCCATGTTCAACGCTTTTGTAGGGGCGGCGCTCGACGGTTGCGGGGTAACGTTGACGATGGCAGCGGCGATGGGAGTGGTGCCGGCGCTGGAATTGGCAGTCGCGGTCGCGGGAGAAGGCGGCGGCGCGCTGATCGCGGTCGGGTTCGGAGGTGCCGCTGCGCAAGCCGCGAGCGCGAAACCCGCCAAAGCGATCGAGGAGAGCTTGTACATCTCACCGCTCCTTGTGAACGCCGGATCCGAGTACTAAGCCCAAGAATACTGCCACGCCGCCAAGATCGTCGCCAGGCCCCGGCGGTCGCGATCACCGATCGTAGGCTATGATTCCGCCGCCGCGATTCGATGGGGATGCACATGCGAGCGAGCGATTTCGGCGGGCCGTCCCGCAAGTCGTTTCCGAAATGGGTCCGCTATGCGTCGTACGTGCCGCTCTATGGAATCGCACTGCCGGTCGTGAAGTGCCTCGAGGCGTTCGGCCGTTGGCCGAACCTACGGCGCGGCCGCGTGAATCCGAACCGTCCGGATTTCGGCGACTACCGGCCGACGGCAGCCGACGTGATCGTGGGCGCGTATTTCAAATCGGGGACGACCTGGCTGCTGCAGATGACGACGCAGATCGCGTTTCGCGGCCGAGCGGAGTTCGAGAACATCCACCACGTCGTTCCGTGGCCCGACGTACCGATGCCACCGCTCGCGCGCTTCATGATCCCGCTGACCGATCCTTCGCCGCTCGCCTATTCCCCCACCGGGCGCAGGGTCATCAAGACGCACTTGCGGCGCGATGAGATCCCCTTCGTCCCCGAGGCACGTTACATCGCCGGCGTGCGCGACCCGAAAGACGTCGTCGTCTCCAGTTACCACTTTCTCAAGTCGTTGGTGTTCGGACCGTTGATGCCGTCCGTGTCGCGCTGGGTCGACACCATGACGTCGCCGTCCGAATGGCAGGGCTCGTGGGCCGAGCATTTGGCGAGCTACTGGGCCGTGCGCAACGAGCCGAACGTCCTATTTCTCACCTACGAGGAAATGCGGAGCGATCATTCGGCCGCCGTCGCCCGGATCGCGGAGTTCATGGGCGTTGCGCTCACGGCGGACGAGCACCGAGCGGTCGTCCGCGAATCGAGCTTCGCGGCAATGAAACAGGCGGGGCTGAAGTTCGATCCAGGGCAAATCGTGCCGTGGACGCGCGGGCGCTCGATGGTGCGCAGCGGGACGAGCGGCGGCTCGAGCGAGCTGCTTACACCCGCGCAGCAGAAGCAAATCGACGACTATTGCCGAGCGGACCTCGAACGCCTCGGGTGCGACTTCCCGTATGACGAGGTGTACGGCCTCGGCAAGAAGAAAGCGGCGGCGTAGCTCTCTCGTCAGCGTTTCGACTTCGGCGCAACGCCGAGCGCGGGCGACTCGATCAGCGCTTTCGCGGCGTCGTAGACGGAGCCGATCTGCTCGGCGTCCTTCGAGTCGATGCGCGAGGAGAAGACTCCGTTCAGCAGCAACGTGAGCGCGTCGCCGAGCACGTCGGGCTGACGCGCTTTCATCGCGCGCGCCAAGTCGCAAAGACGCTTCCCGAGCTCGGCTCTGTGCGCGCGAATCACTGCGCGCGCAGGATGGTCTTCCTCCACCACCTCCACCGCCGCATTGCACATCATGCAGCCGCGATCGGCGTTCTCGCCCGCGATCCTTCGCTGGACGTCCGCGAACAACGCGTCGAGTTGCGCGCGCGGATTGCCGTCGTGCGGTGCGATGACGTCGTCCCACCACTTCCAGAAACGCTGCGACTTGTCCTCGAGCACTTTGACGACGAGATCTTCCTTCGAATCGAACACGCGATAGAACGTGACCTTCGTGGTGTCGGCCTCGGCCGCGATCGCGTCGACGCTCACGCCGCGAATACCGAGCCGATAGAAGAGCTTCTTGGCGGCTTCGAAGATGCGGTCGCGCGCGCAGCTGGTGGCATCGCTCGAGTTGTCTTCGAGGAACGGAGAGCCCGTAGAAATTTTGCTTTGGGGTGTTGACATGTTACTAACCAGTAAGTACCCTGCAACGTAACTGAACGGTATAGTAACACGTGAAGCCGCTTCAATAGCAAGTGAGCCGCAGCAATAGGGAGCCCGCGGCGCAGCTTCACCGGTAAGACCACCCGAGAAGGAAATTTCCTATGAAGACTAGGACAGGGATTCTTTTTGCCTCGATTTTCGCCAGCTCGATGATTCTCGCGGGCTGCGCGGCCGGTGAAGCCAGCAACGCGCCGGCCGCGCCGCCGGCCCCCTCCGTCACCACCGCGGTCGTCGCGACCCACGAGCTCAGCGATTGGGCCGACTTCACCGGCCGGCTCGAAGCCGTCGAGAACGTCGCGGTGCGGCCGCGCGTGGGCGGGTACGTCGAGTCCGTCGGATTCACCGAAGGCGCGCGCGTCGCGAAGGGCGATCTGCTCTTCCAGATCGATCCGCGGCCGTTCCAAGCCGAGGTCGCTCGCCTCGCCGCGGAGCGCGACCGCGCGCGCGCGGAGGTCGAGCTCGCACGAACGTACCGCGATCGCGCAGAGCGGCTGCTCGCGCAGAACGCGACGTCGCGCGAGGAAGCCGAGCAGATCGAAGCCGATGCGGCCGTCGCACAGGCGAAGCTCGCCGCCGCGGGCGCGGCCCTCGACGCCGCGCAGCTGAACCTCTCGTTCACGCGCGTCACGGCGCCGATCGCCGGACGCGTGTCGCGCGCCATCGTCACGGCCGGCAACCTCGTCGACGGCGCGACGCTGCTGACGACGGTCGTGTCCGACTCGCCCGTCTACGCGTACTTCGACATCGACGAGCAAACCTTCTTGGAGCACGTGCGTCACGGCGCGGCGGCCGAGGGCAGCACCGTGCACGTCGGACTCATCAATGAGCAGGGCTATCCGCACGCCGCGAGCCTCGACTTCGTCGACAACCAGGTCGACCCCGACCACGGCACGATCCGCGCGCGCGCGGTGCTCGACAACGCCGACGGCCGCTTCACGCCCGGCCTGTTCGTACGCGTGCAGCTCGTGAGCCCGAGCACGTTTCGCGCGGCGCTCGTCGACGACCGCGCGATCGGCACCGACCTGGGTCGCAAGTTCGTGTTCGTCGTAGATGAGCAAAACGTCGTGCAGTACCGCGCGGTGGTGACCGGCCGATCGGTCGAGGGACTGCGGGTGATCAGGGAGGGCCTCGAGTCCGGCGACGTCATCGATCGTCAACGGCCTGCAGCGCGTGCGCCCCGGCGTGGCCGTGAACGCGACGCAGGTCGCGATGGATCGCGGCTCGCCGGGTGCCCTCGAGCGTCTCGCGGTCGCGAACGACGAAACCATTCCTGTCGCGCACAACGTGCGCTGAGGAGCGGACCATGGGCTTCTCTCAATTCTTCGTGCGGCGGCCGATCTTCGCTGCGGTGCTTTCGGCGATCATCTTCATCGCGGGCGCGCTGTCGCTGCGCCTGCTGCCGATCAGCGAATACCCCGAGGTCGTGCCGCCGACGGTCGTCGTGCGCGCAACGTATCCCGGCGCGAACCCGCAGGTGATCGCCGAAACCGTTGCGGCGCCGCTCGAGCAGGCCATCAACGGCGTAGAGCACATGCTCTACACGTCGTCGCAGTCGACGACCGACGGGCTGATGACGCTCACCGTCACGTTCGCGCTCGGCACGGACCTCGACAAGGCTCAGGTGCAGGTCCAGAACCGCGTCTCGCAGACGCTGCCGAAGCTGCCCGAGGTCACGCAGCGGCTCGGCGTGACGACCGAGAAGGCCACGCCGGACCTCACGCTGCTCGTGCACCTGATCTCGCCCGACAACCGTTACGACATGCTCTACCTCGCGAACTACGCACAGCTGCACGTGCGCGACGAGCTCGCGCGAATCGACGGCGTCGGCGACGCGCGGATCTTCGGCGCAGGCGACTACGCGATGCGCGTGTGGCTCGACCCCGAAAAGGTCTCCGCGCTGAACCTCACGGCGAGCGACGTCGTCCGCGCGATCCGCTCGCAGAACGTGCAGGTCGCGGCCGGCCAGCTCGGCGCGCCGCCGCGCCGAGAGCGGCGCCGACTTCCAGGTGCTGATCGACACGCAAGGCCGGCTCGTCAACGAGGAGGAGTTCCAAAACGTAACGCGTGAAGGTCGGCGAGCACGGCCAGATCACGCGACTCCGCGACGTCGCGCGCGTCGAGCTCGGCGCGAGCACCTACGCGCTGCGCTCGCTGCTCGACGACAAGCCCGCGGCCGCGATCCCGATCTATCAACGGCCCGGCAGCAACGCGATCGACATCTCGAACAAGGTGCGCGCGAAGATGGCGGAGCTCGCGAAGGACTTTCCGGAGGGCGTCGACTACGACATCGTCTACGACCCGACGATGTTCGTGCGCCAGTCGATCGACGCCGTCGTGCACACGCTGTTCGAAGCGCTGCTGCTCGTCGTGCTCGTGGTCATGCTGTTCCTGCAGACCTGGCGCGCGTCGGTGATTCCGCTCGCGGCCGTGCCCGTGTCGCTCGTCGGCACGCTCGCGGTGATGCATCTCGTTCGGCTTCTCGCTGAACGCGCTGTCGCTGTTCGGCCTCGTGCTCGCGATCGGCATCGTCGTCGACGACGCGATCGTCGTGGTCGAGAACGTCGAGCGCAACATCGCGCGCGGCCTCGCGCCCATCGCGGCCGCGCAGCAGGCGATGCGCGAGGTCACGAGCCCGATCATCGCGACGGCGCTCGTGCTGATCGCGGTGTTCGTCCCGACGGCGTTCATCAGCGGCCTCACCGGCCAGTTCTACCGGCAGTTCGCGCTGACCATCGCGATCAGCACCGCGATCTCGGCGTTCAACTCGCTCACGCTGTCGCCGGCGCTCGCGGCCGTGCTGCTGAAGCCGCACGGCGCGAAGCCCGATCGCCTGCAGCGCGCGCATCGACGCCGCGTTCGGCTGGCTGCTGCGGCCGTTCAATCGCCTGTTCGAGTGGTCGTCGCTGCGCTACGTCGGCGTCGCGGGCAGCTTGCTGCGCCGCTCGGGTCTCGCGATCGCCGTGTACGGCGCGCCTGCTCGTCCTCACTTGGCTCGGCTTCGCGAGCGTGCCGAGCGGCTTCATCCCGCAGCAGGACAAGCAGTACCTCGTCGCCTACGCGCAGCTGCCCGAGGCCGCGACGCTCGACCGCACCGAGGAAGTCATCCGCCAGATGGACGCGATCATGCTCGCCGAGCCCGGCGTCGCGCACGCGGTGTCGTTCCCGGGCCTGTCGATCAACGGCTTCGTGAACAGCCCGAACTCCGGCATCGCGTTCGCAGGCCTCGCGGACTTCTCGAAGGACGGCAAGCACGTCACGACGTCGGGCCGCTCGGCCTGGGAGATCGCGGCGTCGCTGAACCAGAAGCTCGCGTCGATCCAGGACGCGTACATCGCCGTGTTCCCGCCGCCGGCCGTGCAAGGCTTGGGGCAGATCGGCGGCTTCAAGGTGCAGCTCGAGGACCGCGGCAGGCCTCGGCTTCGAGACGCTGTACGAGGAGACGCAGAAGATCGTCGGCCGCCGCGCGCGCGCAGCCGAAGCTCGCGAACGTCTTCTCGGGCTTCGAGATCAACGCGCCGCAAATCCGCGCGAACGTGGACCGCGACAAGGCGCAGGCGCAAGGCGTGCAGCTCACCGATCTGTTCGAGACGATGCAGGTCTACCTCGGCTCGCTCTACGTGAACGACTTCAACCGCTTCGGCCGCACCTACCAGGTGAACGCGCAGGCGGACATGCGGTTCCGGCTCGAGCCCGACGACATCTTGCGCCTGCAAGGTGCGCAACGGCTCGGGCGAGATGGTGCCGCTCGGCTCGTTCGTCACGCTCGAGCAGAGCTCGGGCCCGAGCGTCGTGAGCCGCTACAACGGCTACCCGACCGCCGAGATCTCCGGCGGACCCGCGCCGGGCTCCTCGTCGGGCGAGGCGCAGGCGGCGCTCGAGCAGCTCGCCGACGCAGGAGCTGCCGAACGGCCTCGAGTACGACTGGACGGAGCTCGCGTACCAGCAGCTGATCGCCGGCAACACGGCGATCTGGATCTTCCCGCTCTGCGTGCTGCTCGCGTTCCTCGTGCTCGCGGCGCAGTACGAGAGCTGGTCGCTGCCGCTCGTCGTGATCCTGATCGTGCCGATGTCGCCAGCTGTCCGCGATCGCGGGCGTGTGGCTCACGGGCGGCGACAACAACATCTTCACGCAGATCGGCCTGATCGTGCTCGTGGGACTCGCGTGCAAGAACGCGATCCTGATCGTCGAGTTCGCGCGCACGCGCGAGCAAGCGGGCGCGAGCACGTGGGACGCGGTGCTCGAGGCGTGCAGCTTGCGCCTCCGCCCGATCCTCATGACCTCGATCGCGTTCATCGCGGGCGTCGTGCCGCTGGTGGTCTCCACCGGCGCGGGCTCGGAGATGCGCAATGCGATGGGCGTCGCGGTGTTCGCCGGAATGCTCGGCGTCACGGTGTTCGGGCTGCTGCTGACGCCGGTCTTTTATTGGGTGGTGCGGCGCCTTAGGTGCCGCGGTGCACCGCGACGCAGAACCGTCGCACGCCGCGGCGCCCGTTCCCGCCGCCTGAGCGTTCGTCAGGGAGAACGAAAATGATCGAGCTCGACATTCTGTCACGGCAACCGTTGGCGGCTTTGCGGCTGCGAGCCCTGCCCGTCTCGCGGATGGCTCGAGTGTCGCCGCAGAAGGCGCTGCGACGCCTGCCCATGCTCGCGCTGAGCGTGCTGCTCGCCGCGTGCGCGGTCGGACCCGACTACCGGCCGCCGGAGACGGCGCTGCCCGAGTTCCGCAACGCGGATCCGGCGATCCTCGACAAGCGGCCGTTCGAGGCCGCGTGGTGGCAGCAGTTCGGCGATTCCACTCTCGACGGCCTGATCGAGCGCGCGCTCGCGGGCGACCTCGACCTCAAGATCGCGGCCGCGCGCGTCGACGAGGCGCGCGCGCTGCTGCGCGCCGCGCGCCGCGAGCGCTGGCCCGGAGCCACCGTCGGAGCCGCGCGCAGCGAGAGCAACGCGCAGCAACCCGGCTTCACGGACGAGCGCGTGGACGTCGAGTCGTACGACGCCGGACGTCGCGGCGCTCTGGGAGCTCGACCTGTTCGGCCGCGTGCGCCGCGGCGCGCAAGCCGCGGGCGCCGATGCGGCGGCGGCCGAAGCGGACCTGCGCGACGCGCAGGTGCTCGTCGCGGCCGAGGTCGCGAGCAGCTACCTCGACCTGCGCGGCAGCCAGAAGCGGCTGAGCGTCGCGCGTGCGAATCTCGAATATCAGCGCGAGACCTTGAACCTGACACGCGTGCGCCTCGACCTCGGCCGCGGCAGCGAGCTCGACGTCGCGAGCGCCGCCGCCCGCCTCTCGGCCACCGACGCGAGCATCCCCCCGCTCGTCGCGGCCGAGGCGGCGGCGGCGCATCGCCTCGCGGTGCTGCTCGGCCTGCAACCCGGCGCGCTCGACGCAGAGCTCGCGCCGCGCGAGATCGCCGCCGCATCTCACCACGCTCGCCGTGGACTCGCCCGAGTCGCTGCTGCGGCGCCGGCCAGACATCCGCGCGGCAGAGCGCGAGCTCGCAGCCGCGACGGCGCGCATCGGCGTCGCGAAGGCGGATCTCTTCCCGCGGCTCACGCTGAGCGGCTTCATCGGCTTCATCGCGGGCGACGCGGGCGAGCTCGGCGAATCCGCGAGCCGCGCGTGGACTTTGTCGCCCGTGCTGTCGTGGGGCGGGCTCGAACCCGGCGTGCGTGCGCGAATCGTGGCGGCCGAAGCGCGCACTCAGGGCGCACTCGCGCAGTACGACCGCACGGTGCTGCGCGCGCTCGAGGAGACGGAGACCGCGTTCGTGGGCTACGCGCAGAACCGCCTGCGCCTCGCCTCCGTCGTCACTGAATCGGCCGCCTCGCAGCGCGCGGCGGAGCTGGCGCGCGTGCAGTACCGCGAGGGTGCGCTCGATTTCCTGCGTCTGCTCGACGCGGAGCGCACGGCGCTGCAGGCAGAGGACGCCGTCGCAGAAGCCGAGACGGATCTCAACACATCCGTCGTCGTGATCTACAAGGCGCTCGGCGGCGGCTGGGAAGCCGCGTCGGGCCCGTCATCGTGAGACTCGCGAAGGAGCGCGGCGCGCGGAGGACTCTGGATGAGCACTCGATGGGCATTGGCTCTGGTGCGCGTCGTTCGCGACAGCGACAGCCGCGGCGCAGGATTTCTCGCAGGACGCGTCTGATGGCGGCTCGCGCCGCTGGACGCTGCACGTCGACAACGACCTCTTCGCTGGCGGCCACCGCGACCAAGACTACACCGCCGGCCTGGCGTTCACGCTGAGCGGCGACGGTGCACGCGATCATTGGCTGTCCCCTTCGCACGTGCTGGACTTCGTCGATCGCACGGCGGGATTCGCGGCAGTGCGGCGCGGCGCGGCGCCCGAAGGCGAAGCTTTGGAGTTCGGCCTCCTGATGTTTTCTCCGCAGGATCTCGCCCCGACCGAGGCTCTGCCCGACGATCGCCCCTACGCCAATCTCTTGTATGTCGCGAGCTCGAAGCTCGCCCTCGACGAGCCGCGGCGCGCGGCGTTCCAGTCGTCGCTCTCGATCGGGTTCCTCGGACTGCCGCTCGCCGAGCAGTTTCACCGCGGCATGCACACGCTCATCGGCAGCACTGAGCCCGGCGGCTACGATCACCAAATCTCCGACGGCGGCGAGCCGACCTTCATGTACGCCGCGTCGCGCTACCGGCTGCTCGCGAGCGGCGGCCTGCAGCGGGCAGCCGTATTCAGTGCGCCTCGGAGCCGGCGCGAGCGTCGGCTACATCACGGAAGCCAGCGTCGAGATCGCGTTTCGAACCAACGCACCCTGGTGGGAATCCTCGGCCGCGGCAGCGGATTACTCGGGGCATCCGCAGATCGACGGCCGGCCACTGGCGATCGGCGACCACCCCCGCGTGCAGTTCGAGGCCGGCGCGAAGCTGCACGCCCGCGTGTACAACGCATTCCTCGAGGGACAGTTCCGCCACAGCGACGTCACGTTCGCGTCGTCGGACCTCGAGCGGGTGCTCGTGGACGTCTGGCTCGCTGCGACAACGGTGCTCCCGAACGGTTTCAGCGTGAGCTATGCAGTTCATCGTCAGACCGCGGAGCTCGAGGTGGGCCGTGGGGCGCGCGCTTTCAGCTGGGCCAGCATCGGATTCGCCCAGCGGTTTTGAGAGCTTTTCTCAAGTACTATCGGCGCCACGAAAACGGCCCCGCGGCGGCGGCGCCGCGTTCTTAAAGTCGCTCAACTCGCGAGATCATCTGATGAAAACGTACGATCACGAGCTAGTCTCGGCGCTACGGCGCCGTGTGATAACCACCCTCGCCCTCGCGATCGGCGCGGGCGGCGCCGGGCTCCTGCCGAGCGCGCCGGCGCACGCGCAAGCCGGAGCTGGCGGAGAAAAGATCATCATCTCCGGCGCGTCGGGGAACCTCGGCAGCCTCACGGTGAAGGAATTGCTCGCGCGCGGCGTGCCCGCGAGCCGCCTGATCCTCGTAAGCCGTACTCCGGAGGAGCAAAAGGAGTACGCGGACATGGGCGCAAGCGTGCGGTTCGGCGACTTCACGAAGCCCGAGTCGCTGCCGGCCGCATACGCGGGCGGAACGCGGATGCTCTTGATCAGCGTCGGCGGCGACGCGCAGACGCCCGCCGCCGTGCTGCTCAAGCGCGCGATCGACGCGGCGAAGGCGGCCGGCGTTAAGCAGATCGCGTACACGTCGTACGTCGGCATCACGCGCGGCGACGTCGCGGGACGTGCGGCGGACCACAAGCAGGCCGAAGACGCGCTCAAGGCGAGCGGCGTCGCGTGGACGATGTTGCGCAACTCCATATATATGGACGGGCTGCTCCGTCAGGCCGCGACCATGGTCTCGACGGGCAAAGCCGAAGTGCCGCCGAACGAGTTCCCGATCGGCTACATCTCGCGCGCGGACTGCGCGGCCGCCGCGGCCGCGGTGCTCACGACGCCGGGCCACGAGAACAAGGCGTACGACATCACGGGGCCGGAGCTGCTCGGCGTGAAGGAAACGGCTGCAGCCGCAGCCGCGGTCACGGGCAAGAAGATCGAGGTGGTGCCCGCGGGCCCGAACGGGCGGCCGGGCTTCGGCCGCGAAGCGATGGCGTTCACGACCACGCACTTCAAGGACCTCACGGGCCGCGAGCCGACGAGCGTGCGCGCGCTGTTCGAGGCGAACAAAGGCGCGCTGCTCGGCACGGCGAAGTAGCCGAGCGCCGCGATGCATACGGAACGTAGGCTGTGAGCTCGAGCCTTCACGACGCCAGCGTCCGCGGCGTGCTCGAGCGCATGCACGCGGCCGCGGACCGCAACGATCCCGCGATCCTCGAGCGCGCGCGCGGCAAGAGCGGCGCGGAGCGCGCGGCCCTACTCGGCGACGCGTTCATTCCGGTGGATCCGGACGCGGGCCGGCTGCTTTACACGCTCGCGCGCAGCTCCGCGCCGGGCACGTTCGTCGAGTTCGGCACCTCGTTCGGCATTTCGACGATCTACCTCGCCGCCGCCGTGCGCGACCGCGGCGAGGGCATCGTCATCACGAGCGAGCTCCACCCGGGCAAAGCGGAACGCGCGCGCGAATACATTCGCGAGGCCGGCCTGCTCGACGTCGTGGATCTTCGAGTAGGCGACGCGCTCGAGACGCTCAAGACGGTCGAGCGCGACGTGGCGGTCGTGTTCCTCGACGGCTGGAAAGAACTCTATTTGCCGGTGCTGCGCTTGCTCGAGCCCGCGCTGCAGCCCGGAGCGCTCGTGGTCGCAGACGACATCCATCTTTTCCCGGACGCGCTGAAGCCGTATCTCGACTACGTGCGCGACCCGGCGCACGGCTACGTGTCCGTGACCTTCCCGGTCGGCGACGCGATGGAGCTTTCGACGCGCGCGCGTTGAGCGGCCCGAGCGGCCGCCGCAAGACATCTCATCGAACGTGTTTACAGGTGCAGGCGCCCGCCCTACAGTCGCGGACGATCCTCGCACTCGACATTCACTCGCGGGAGCGCGCATGACAGACAAGAACGACATGGACACTGCGGAAGTCGTCGCCGGCAACGGTCTGCTGCATCGGCGCTTCTTCTTGGCGTCGGGCGCAACGCTCCTCGGCGGGGGCTTGAGCCTGTTGACCGCTCGGCCGGTGGGCGCGGCACCGCTCGAGGTGCCGCCCTGGATGAAGGCACCCGGCACTCACATGAGCGCCTATGGGCAACCATCGAAATACGAAGCCGATGTTCAGCGCGTGGTCGGCGGCACGCCTAACGTCGTCGGCAGCGGCGTATCGTTCACACCGCACCATCGACTGCACGGAACCATCACACCGAACAGTCTGCATTTCGAGCGCCATCACAGCGGTGTTCCGGATATCGATCCGAAGCACCACCAGTTGTTGATTCACGGCGCCGTGAAACGCTCGCTGACCTTCACGGTGGATGCTCTGCTGCGCTACCCGACCGTCACGCGCATCCAGTTCCTCGAATGCGCCGGGAACAGCGGCTCGAATTTGGCGCCGCAGCCGCCGCAGGCGCCGTGCGGCGTGATTCACGGCCTCATGTCGTGCAGCGAATGGACTGGCGTGCCGCTCGCGATCCTGATGGACGAAGCCGGCGTCGACCGCAGCGCTGGGTGGGTGCTCGCCGAGGGCGCGGACGCGGCTGCGATGAGTCGCAGCGTGCCGCTGGCCAAAATCATGGATGACGCGATCATCGCGCTGTATCAGAACGGCGAGCGGCTACGCCCCGAGAACGGTTATCCGCTGCGCCTGTTCCTGCCGGGTTATGAAGGCAACATGAGCGTGAAGTGGCTGCGCCGCCTGAAAGTGGTAACGGCCCCGACGATGACGCGCGACGAAACTTCGCACTACACCGACGTTCTGCTCAACGGCAAAGCGCTGATGCTGACCTACCCGATGGAGGTCAAATCGATCATCACGAGCCCGTCGACCGGGCTCGCGCTTCGTCAGCCGGGTGTCTACGAAATCACCGGCCTGGCGTGGTCGGGCAGCGGGAAGATCGCGCGCGTCGAGGTCTCGGCGGACGGCGGGCGAAGTTGGGGTGAGGCGGCGCTCGCCGAGCCCGTGCTCGCGAAGTCGTTCACGCGCTTCAGGGTGGCGTGGCGCTGGAACGGGGAGCCGGCGGTGCTCATGAGCCGCGCGATCGACGAGACCGGGGCAGTCCAGCCGACGCGCGCGAGCTTCATCGCGGAGCGCGGCGAACGCATGAACTACCACAACAACGCGATTCAGGCCTGGAGCGTTGCGGCCGGCGGCGAGGTGAGCAATGTCTACGCGTAGGTTGGTAGGTCGACTGTTGTGCCTCGGCGCGCTCGCGTTCGGGGTGTCCAACGCCGAGGCGCAGCAGAGCCCTGGCCTCGGCGTCGAGGTCACTGCGGCGGACTTGGCGCCGTGGGACATCAGCATCCAACCGGACGGCGCGGGGTTGCCTCCGGGCTCGGGCAAGGCCGCCGCGGGCGCCGCGATCTATGCGGTCAAGTGCGTCGCGTGCCACGGCGCGGAAGGCGCCGGGCAGCCGAACGATCGGCTCGTCGGCGGCCAAGGCACGTTGACCGACTTCGTTCAGGTGCGGACCATCGGCAGCTACTGGCCGTACGCGAGCACGGTGTTCGACTACATCCGCCGCGCGATGCCCTTTCAGGCGCCGCAGTCGTTGACGAACGATGAGGTCTACGCCCTCACCGCCTATCTGTTGGAGCGCAACGGCATCATCAAAGCGCGTGACGAGATGAACGCGCGCACGCTTGCGCGCGTTCGAATGCCGAACCGGGACGGTTTCATTCTGGCCTACCCGCAGCGCACGGACCGGTAGCGGCGAGGGAACGCCAACCGGAAGGCGCGCGGAACGGAGCTACTCTCGCTTGCGCAGCAGCGTGAGCCCCTCGCCGATCGTGACCAGCGCGAAGTCGACGCGCTCGTCGGGGCGTACGAATTCGTTGAACGCGCGCAGAGCCTTCGCGCTCGCCGACTGGCCATGCACCACCGGCGCGCCGGCGACCGAGAGCGTGTTGTCGACCGCGATCAGGCCGCCCGGCCGCATCAGCACCAACAGCTTCTCGTAGTACGCACGGTAGTTCGGCTTGTCCGCATCGAGGAACGCGAAATCGAAAGTGCCGGCGGCGCCGCCTTCGAGCAACTCGTCGAGCGTTTCGAGCGCGGGCCGAATGCGCAAATCGATTCGCGATTCGACACCCGCTTCGCGCCAGAAGCGGCGGCCGACGTTCGTCCACTCCGCGCTGACGTCGCACGCGATCAACCGCCCGTCCTCGGGCAACGCCAACGCGACCGCGAGCGCCGAATACCCCGTGTAGGTGCCGATCTCGATGCAGCGGCGCGCGCCGATCAGCTTCACGAGCAGTGCCATGAGCCGGCCCTGGTCCGGCCCGATCTGCATCTCGCTATGAGGAATCGCCGCCGTCGCTTCCCGGAGTCGCGCGAGCACTTCCGGCTCGCGCGGCGACGCGCTGAGCGCGTATTGGTAGACCTCCCCCGCCACGAGCAACGATCGGTCTGTCACGTCAGCTGCTCTGCCAGGTCTGAATCCATATCCGAGTGTGCCCCTGTCGACCTTCAGCGTGAACCTGATGCGCGATCGCCCGCGCGCGCGGCGCTCAGAATGTTCCGCAGGCCGAGATTGCCCTCGTGGCACGCGTACTCGAACGGCGCCGCCTCCGCGCTGCGCTTCAGCGGCATCTCGAACGCCCACGGTGTGGTCCACGTCGCGGGGTCCTCGAAACCGACCTCCCAGCTGAGCTCGTCCTTCGTGATCGGAGTGAACCGCTCGATGATCTTCAAGTCCTTGCTCGCTCCGCGGTAAGCCGCCGCCTCGCGGATGTTCGTCGTCTCGACCACGAGCGTTTCGCCTTCCCAATGGCCGCGCGCGTCGCCCATCCAGAAGTCGAGTTGCGGCGCGACGTGCGGCGACCCGTCGAGCGGGATCACGCGCGTCTCGTGGACCATCTCGTAGCGAATCGCCACGTACCCCGGGGACTGGGTGATCTGATAGGCGTTGCCGTAGATCATCGGCATCATCGAGCTCGGCAGCCCGAGCGTGATGCAGCGATCGTAGAGACTCATGTCGGTGTACGTGTCGGGCGCCTCGCGCTTCGAGCTCGCAAACGCGACCCGCGCCGCATCGGCGCGCTGCTGGCCCTGCTCGGTCAGCGGCGGCACGCGGCCGTCGGCCGGCTCCGAGACGAGCCACGGCCGGCTGTTCACGGCTTCCAGATACTCGTACCAATGCGGCGGCCCCGCGCCCGTGTCGTTCGTCGCGCTGCCGCCGATCGTTTTCGCGAGCGCCTTGCCGCGCTCGCTGCGCGCGGCCATCAGCGCCACCATCTCCTCCGGACCGAACTCGTCACGGCTCTTGCCTGCGAGCTCATCGGGCCGCTCGAACGGCGTGCCGAACTCGTCTTTGTTCGTGTAAGTGCCCTCGATGCTCGGATCGCCCCACGACGTGCGCGACAGGCGCGCTGGGCCTTCGGCCGTCGTCGTCGGAGATGGCGTCGGAGCGTCGGGCGGCGTACAGGCGATTGCCGAGGCCAAGATTGCGGTGGCGTAAAAAATGCGGGCAACGTTCATGATTTCCTCCGTCGCTGGGTCGGCCCCGAATGGCGCTCGGGACCGATCTGGCAGCGCTTTCGCAGCTACCAGTTTCCGCGCCGAACGCGAAATACGGAAGCCCCTGCGCGACTACTTCTTCTCGTCCTTCGAGTCGAAGACGCTATCGAAGTCGAATTGCTCGTCCGCGGGGCTGACGGCCTCGGGAACGTACGCTCGCAGGTAGGGCATATGACAGGCATCGCAGGTCCCGCGCAAGCTCGCGGCCGCGGCCTTCAGGTCTTCAGCGTTCGTCTTCGACGCCATCGAAGCCGCCGACTCGGAGGCTGCCGTCGCGAACGCGTAGAACGCCGGGAAGCTCTGCCAAATCGCGGGCAGCGCGATTGTCGTCGGCGTCTCGGCCTTCGGGTCGTAAAGGTTGGTCGTCGGCGGAAAAAGGTGCGGCACTACGAGCAGCATCTTCGAAATCGTCGTCGCGGCCGAGGTCAGGTCGCGTACCTCCGCGGGCTCACCGATCGTGAACGAATCGATCGGCTGCATCAGCCGCTCCATCTCCATCATCAGCTGCTGGCGCGCGGCGATCAGATCTCTTGGATTCGTCGACCCGGTCCAGCCCGGCCCTGCCGGAGAGGGGGGATCCGCGGCGAGACGCGTCCCCGCTAGCGCGGCCGCGAGGCACGCGACCGTGAGAAACGTGCGTTTCATCGTCGAAGCGCTCACGAACGTCTCCTTAGATATGGAGCAACCGAATCTATAGAGCCCGGCCATCGTACGCCGGTTCCCGCCCCTTGCACGCCCGGCGCACGAGCCCGAATATCGGCAGCGGCTCTGACCGTTAGATGGCTCCCCAAAGAAAACTCGCCGACGTGTCGAATTCGGTCGTTCTCGTTCGACGCTATGTTTGAAGCCGACTCGAGAATTCAAATCAGAAGGAGAACGCGATGACGACAGAAGCGAATGGGGCTGGATGGGCGACTGCGGCGGTCCTAACGGGGCGCCTGATCTTCACCCTGCTCTTCATCATGGCAGTAAGTTTCAAGCTGATGGATATCAGCGGAACGGCAGGGCAAATCGCGACAGCGGGCTTCCCGCTGCCCACGCTCTTGACTTGGCTCGCGGTGTTGCTCGAGCTTGCGATCATCGCGTGCTTCCTGACCGGTGCGTACTTTTCGAAAGCCGCCGCTCGTAGCCGGAGCGTACGTGCTGTTCCTCGCGTTCGCGTTCCACGGACCCTCGCATTGGGCGGCAAACCAGGACGAGTTCGGGTTCTTCATCGATCATTTCACGTTTGCCGCGGGCCTTCTTTTTGCGGCCGCGCACGGCCCCGGACGTGTCTTGGCAATGAAAAGAGTGCTGACTTCTGCCTGCGATTCGTGACCGGTGTCCGGGCATCGGGTGGCCTGCGCGCGGAAAATTCCGCTCACGAGAGTAGGCATTGTGAAGATGCAGAAGCCGGTACCGAAGCCCGAAGACAACTCGACCGAATCCACGACGGAGCTCATCGCGGCACTGTGCGAGATATCCCTCGACACGGCCGACGTGCCGCCCTCCGGCTCGCAGATCGATGCCATCGAGCGCCGGCTGAAGACCGAGGATCGGGGCGAATGATCGATTTCACCGAGACCATTGTCCTCCCGGAGGACGAGCTCGCGAAAAGGCGGACGGTAGCGTCTGCCGACGAGCGCGACGACGTTGCCGCGACGGCCTTCGACGACACGCTGGTCCTCGAGGACGAGCTCGCGAACCGCCGCCGACCACGCTCGTTGTCGGAACGCTGACGCTCGCGGTGCTGCGCACAGCCGCTGACCAGGCCGCGCGGCGATCGTCGAGCGCCCGTCCTCACGCCGCGACAGTTCGCGGCCCCGCAGTGGAGAGCCGCGACTCCCGCCGAAACTCGTGGCCGTCCGCGGCGGCGCTTCACGCTTTTCCCGGCGTCTCACACAGGCACGCAACTTGCTTTCCTCCCCGCGAGGAGACTACCGGCCGTGAAGATCAAGCTCGCCCCGTACGCGGAGAACATTTGCGAATCGGGAATCTCGTGCCTTCTAACGATGGTGCAGGGCAACGTGCTGGCGTTGACGCTCTCGCATTGGCTCGTCGCATCGCAGACCGGTCTGCTCGCGGGCGCCATAGTCGGGACAACGGTGATCGCGGCGAAGCTGCGGCAGCCGTGGGTAGTCGCGCTAGTGCTGGGCGTCGTCACCACGGCGGTCGACGCCTTCGTGCACCCTGCTAACTTCGGCTTCGCGTCATTGACTGAGGCCGTCGTCACGGGCGTCGGCTCGTTCGTGCTGTCGCTCGCCGCCAGTGAGACGCTCCACCGTTGGAAGGCCGGGCGTGCGCGGCGATCCCGTGTCTCCTACGACAGGTAGTCCGTCTTCCGAATCCCAAGTTTCCGAATCCGATAGCGCATCGTGCTCGGCTTCATGTCGAGCATCTTCGCCGCACCCTTCGGCCCTTCGATCACCCCGCCCGTACGCTTGAGCATCGTCACGATGTGCTGGCGCTCGACCTCGACGAGCGTCGTGCCGGCTGGCACGCCCACCGGAACCGCCGCTGGCGAGCCGTTGGCACCGTGCGCCGCAGCCGGCAGCGGAATCAGACGCTGGCGTGCCCTGGCGTGCGCGCGGCGAGCGGCCAATCGATCGTAATCTCGTCGCCCGTCGACCAGATCAGCGCGCGCTCGATCGTGTTCTGCAGCTCGCGGACGTTGCCCGGCCAGTCGTGCGCCGCAAGCTGCGTCGAGCGCTTGTCGCGCGAGCGGCAGCGCGGACCGTCCCTGCTTGCGGCGAGAAACGCTCGACGAAGTGCGCCGCGAGCTCCGGAATGTCTTCCTTGCGCGCACGCAGCGGCGGCACCTCGAGCGGGAACACGTTCAACCGGTAGTAGAGATCCGAGCGGAAGCTGGCCTTTCGCGACCTCGTCCTCGAGACGGCGGTTCGTCGCGGCGATCACGCGCACGTCCACGCGCTGAGTCTTCGAGCTGCCGACGGGCTCGAACTCGCGCTCCTGGAGCACGCGGAGCAGCTTCACCTGAGTCTCGAGCGGCAGCTCGCTCACCTCGTCGAGGAACAGCGTGCCGCCGTCCGCGAGCTGGAAGCGGCCCGCGTGCTTGTCGGTCGCGCCCGTGAACGCGCCCTTGACGTGACCGAACAGCTCGCTCTCGACGAGCCCGGCAGAGATCGCGGCGCAGTTGAGCTTCACCATCGTCCGCTCGCGGCGCGCGCTCGCCTCGTGCACGGCGCGCGCGATCAGCTCCTTGCCCGTGCCGGTCTCGCCGTGAATCAGCACGCGTCGCGTCGCTGCGTCGCCACGCGCGCGACCTGATCCAGCGTGCTGCGCAGCGCGGGCGACGAGCCGACGACGCTGCGCATCTCCGCGCCGATCTCCTGCTGCAGGTAGACGTTCTCCGCCTGCAAGCGCTGACGCAGCTTCTCGACCTCCTCGAGCGAGCTCTTGAGCTCCGCCGTGCGTTCCGCGACGCGCGCCTCGAGCGAACGGTTCGCCTCGACGAGCTCGCGCTCGGCCGCGCGCAGCCGCAGGTGCGTCTTCACGCGTGCGAGCACCTCCTCCCACTGGAACGGCTTCGTCAGATAGTCGACGGCCCCGGCCTCGAATCCCCTGACCTTCTCGCTCGTGTCGGAAAGCGCGGTCAGGAACAGCACCGGGATGTCCGCGGTGCTCGCGTTGCGCTTGAGCCGCCGGCACGTCTCGAAGCCGTCGAGGTCCGGCATCATCACGTCGAGCAGGATCAGCGCAGGGCGGCCGTGCTCGGCGCGCTCGAGCGCACTCGTACCATCCTGCGCCACGAGCACGCGATACGACGCGCGCCGCAAACACTCGAACAGCGCGCTCAAGCTCGCGGCGTCGTCGTCGACGACGAGGACGGTGGGAGGGGTATCGCTCATCGTTGCAAGGCGTTCCCTGGTTGGTCGAGGTGGCCGCTCGCGGCTCCGCGTGCGGCGTTGATGAGAGGCTCGAGCCAGCGCTCCGCGCCCCGCAGGTCGACGCGCGCGATGAACATGCGCAGCTGCGCGGCGAACGCCGCGTGCTTCGGCTCCGCTGCAAGCGCCTCGAGCTCGGACTCGAGCGCCATCACATCGCCTTCGCGCGCGAGCTCGTAAAGAGCCGTGAGCCGTTCACCCGGCAGATCCGTGGGCGACGCCGCGCTTTGCGCCCGCGGCCCGGAGACGTCCGCGAGCTCCCACTCGAGGCCGAGCAGCGCGCCGAGCGTGTCGCGCAGCTCGTCGAAATCCACGGGCTTCGTGAGGAACGCGTCGCAACCCTCCGCGAGGCTGCGAGCGCGCGCATCCTCGAACGCGTTGGCGCTCACGGCGGCGACCTTCGGCTGCCTGCGCAGCGGCAGCGCGCGAATCCTCTGCAACGCCCCGAACCCGTCGAGGACCGGCATCAAGAGATCCATGAGCACGATGTCGGGCGCGGTGCTCGCGACGGCCGCGACGGTCGCTTCGCCGTCCGCGGCCTCGATGACGTTGAAGCCGAGCGGCGCGAGGTAATTCGCGAGAACGGCGCGGTTCTCCGCGTGGTCATCGGCGACGAGCACGGTGCGCCGTGCGCCGCGATAGCCCTTCGCGCTCGGCCGCTCGGCGGGCGCGACCATCGAACCGCCGGCGAGCTCGGCCGTCTCGAGCGTGAGCGTGAACGTCGTGCCCTTGCCGGGAAAGCTGTCGACCTTGAGCTCGCCCGCCATCGCCTCGACGAGGCGCCGCGTGATCGCCAACCCCAGGCCGATGCCTTCGGCCTTGCGCGCGAGCACTTGATAGAACGGATCGAAGATTCTCGGCAGATCCTGCTCGGCGATGCCGATACCTGAGTCGACGACCGCGAACGTGATCAGCCACTGTTCCGCGCCGGAGCGGCGCGCGCGTACTTCGAGCCCCACGTCGCCGCCTGCCGGCGTGAACTTGACGGCGTTGCCGAGCAGGTTGATCAGCACTTGGCGCAGACGGCGATCGTCCGCCCGAATGCGCCGCGGGTACGGCTCCTCGACGTCGCAGCGAAACTCGAGGCCCGCGTTCTCGGCGCGCTGGCGAAACATCGCGCCAACGTCACGCACGAGCGCGCCGAGATCGGTGTCCACGGCCGCGATGTCGAGCCTACCCGCCTCGACGCGCGCGAGATCCAGTACCTCGTTGATCAGCGTGAGCAGGTGCTCGCCCGAGCGGTGGATCGTCTGGATCTGCATTCGCTGCGGACTACCAATTGCGTCATCGCGCTGCAGGAGTTGTGCGTAACCCAGAATCGCGTTCAGCGGCGTGCGCAGCTCATGGCTCATGCGCGCGAGGAACTCACTCTTCGCCTGGCTCGCCGCCTCTGCTCCCGCGCGCGCGGTCTCCAGCTCTCTCTCGGCGGTGCAGCGCTGCAGCGTGCTGGCCATGATCTCGCCAAGGAGTCGCAGCAGCTGCACGTCGGCATGAAGCCATGCGTGGCCGCGGCCGAAGCACGCGAGCTCGATGAAGCCGAGCCATGCGGACGCGTTGGCGACCGGCACGACGATCACGCCGCCGACGCCCGCGGCCGCGAGCACGGCCTCGACCGTGCCTTCCGGCGCGCTCGCGACTCGCGGCACGTCCACTACTTCGTCGCGGCGGCGCAGCAGGCGCCGCGGGATCAGCGGCGCGGCCGGCGCGTCGGGTGCCGCCTCGGACCGCCACTCGTGACTCAGCGCCGCTTCGGGCTTGCTCTGCTCGTAGAGGAACACCCGCACGCGGTCCCAGTGGCCCCACGCTCCGATCCGCGCGATCGCCTTCTCGAACGCGCGGTCGACGTCGTCCGGGCGAGCGCTCACGAAACCGGTAGCGACCTCCGTGAGCACCTGCTCGAGATCGAGACGGCGCTGCAACGCCTCCTCCGCGCGCTTGCGTTCCGTGATGTCGGCGATCGTCGTGCGTGTCGCGACGGGCTTGCCGTCTTCGCCGAAGATCGGCACGACGTTCACCGACGCCCAAATGGCGCGGCCGTTCGCGCCGCGGAACTCGAACTCCTGGCCGAACGTCGCCTGCCCTGCGAGGAATCGATTGAACGTCTGCATCGCGCGCGCCATGTTCTCGGGCGTGTCCGCAATCAGCGTCGTGAAATGCTGGCCGACGATCTCCTCGGGCGTGCGGCCGAACAGGTCCGCGGCCCGCTGATTCATGCGCTTGATGTAGCCGTCTGCGCCTGTCGACCAGTAGACGTTCGGGGCGTGCTCGTAGAGGTCGCGATAGGCTTCCTCCTGCCGGCGCAGCGCGCTCTCAGCCTCGGTGCGCGCCGCGATCTCGTGTCGAAGCCGCGTGTTCACGGCCGAGAGTGTTGCCGTGCGCTCCAGCACACGCTGCTCCATCTCGTCGCGCGCGGCCTTCAGCTCGCTCGTACGCTCTTGCACGCGCCGCTCGAGGTCGCGCTCGATGCGCAAATGCTCGAGCTCGGCCGTGGCGCGGCCCGAGCACAAGCGCAGCATGCCGAGATCCGCATCGGCCCAATCGCGGTTGCGCCGGTCGATCACGGCCACGTGGCCGATGATCGCGCCGTCGCGGCTCTTCATCGGGATCGCGAGATAGCTCTCGGCGTGCACGGCCTCGAGCTCGGCACGATGGTGCGGAAAATGGTCGCAGACGTCGCGCTCGAACACGACGATGTCGCCGCCGAGCACGCGCTCGCACGGCGTGCCGTGAAGCTCGTACGCGTCCACTTCGAGTAGTGCGTCGTTCAACCAGAAGGCGAACGGCTGCGCGCGCGAGTTCGCGTCCACGAACTCGCACACGAATGCGCAGTGCGCCTGCAGCGAGGCCGCGAGCGTGCGCGCTAGGGCGCCAAAGAACTCCGCGCCCGCGAGGCCGGCCAAGGATTCATCCAACGTCCGAAGGAGATCGGTGTTGGGGGCGGTTGACGTCGCTGTCACTGGAATGGGAGACCGGCTCGCAGCGCAAGGTTTCTCTTCATTCTGGTTCCCGCGGCCGGCCCCGGCGGCCAGTATAGCCGCTCCACGCCGCGCGTTCAGACGGCATGCGCCGCCTGCGATGTCGCCGGTTTCGAGGCGTCGCGGGCACCCGCCGGCTGCACGCCGGCGGACCGGACGATCAAGTAATCTGCGGACACCTTGCCTGGGCCGAACACGATCAGCACGAGCAGCGCGAAGCCCCAAAGATAGTGCTGCGCGAGCGCCGCCTCGAACCCTTCCGAGAGCAACACGTTCGCGTACGACACGACCGCCATGACGTTCACGGCGAACAGGCCGACCGCGGACAAGCGGCCCGCGATGCCTGCGAACAGCAGCACCGGGAACGCAAGCTCGCCGCCCGCGCCGGCAACGGCGGCAACGGCGGGCGGCAGCAACGGCGTGTGATATTCGTTTTGGAACAGGAACAGCGTGTTCTGCCAGCTACCGATCTTGAGCAGACCTGACTTGAAGAAATCCCAGCCTACCCAGAACCGGATGCCGAGCAGGAACAGCGATTCGAGACTGCCGAGCACACGGCTTGGTAAAACCACGAGCAGGTTCGACAGTGTTGCGATCGACATGTGAATCCCCTTCGTAATGAATGTTCAATCGAGTCCGTGCGACGGCGCGCGAAAGCTCGCGAGCACGTCGAGCCCGGCGAGCAGCACGAGCGCCGCACGCGCGTCGAAACTTGCGTCGGCGGCGCATCCCGCGTCGTGCGCGTCGGCCAGCGGCTCGCCGTCGGCCAAGCTGCGCGCGAACGCGAACGTCGCGGCATCGAGCCGGTGCAGCCGCACCTCCGCCGCGCGGCGCATCACGAGCACGTGCTCTGCGCCGGCGCCCAAGTCGACGGGTTCGACGTCATCACCCTGATTCGCTTCCCAGATCCTCAGCACTGGATAGCGCGAGCTCACGAAGCGCACTGGCGGCCGCATCGCGAATCGCAACGCGGCGTGCTCGTCCTCGTTCACTGCAGCGAGCTGCAGCAGATCGAGCGACAGCGCTTCGGCTGCGGTTTCCGCTTCCGCACACGCCCATTCGAGGCGCGCGACGTCCGCGAGGTACGCAAACTCCGTGTCGCGGTAATAGATGTCGAGCAGCGTCGCGAGCTCGGCGCCGAACCGGCCGAGGTCGCCGGCGCGCGACGGGAAGTCGCGCATGAAGTGCTCCGCGAGGCCGCGGAAGCACGGCTCGCCGACGAGCCGTTGCACCACGGGGTAGGTCGCCGCAATGGTTTTGCGGAACGTCTCCCGGGCATTGTTGCGATAGACCCCCAACCGAGCGGCACGTTGCGCCGTCATCGGCACGACGTTTTGATCCCAGACGATCGCGCGGTACGCGCGCTGTTGGATCTCACGCAGCGAGGTCATGTTCGTGCTCATGCTCAACCTCCATCAGGCGCTGCGCATGGCGCGCCTCGTCGATCAGTACCTCGAGCTCCGGCAAATCGGAATCCCATTCGATCAGCGTGGGCACGCGGCCGAAGCGCGCGACGACCTGGGCGTACAGCGCCCAAACATCCGCGCACACGCGCGCGTTGTGGGTGTCCACGACGACCTCCTCGCCGTCGTAGTCATGAACGCTGTGCCCGGCGAGATGAATCTCGCCGACGATTCCGGGCGGCAGCGCCTCGATGAACGCGGCCGCGCGCACGCCGCGGTTGCGCTGGTTCACGTAGAGGTTATTCACGTCGAGCAACACGCCGCAGCCCGTGCGCTGCGCGAGCTCGACGAGGAAGCAGTGCTCGGGCATCTCGCCCGCACCAAGCTCGAGATAGCTCGACACGTTCTCGATGAGAATGCGTCTCCCGAGGAAATCCTGAGTCTCGTCGACGCGCAGCACCATGTGCTCGAGCGCCTCGCGAGTCGCAGGCAGCGGCAGCAGGTCGTTGACGAAACGGCCGCCAACCGAGCTCCACGACAGGTGCTCCGATACGAGCGCGGGCTCGTAGCGGTCGACGAGCTCCGCGAGCCGCTTGAGGTGCCCGCGGTCCAGCGGGTCCGAGGAGCCGAGCGACAGACCCACGCCATGAAACGACAGCGGGTAACAGCCACGGATTCGCTCGAGCGCCGCGTGCCCCGGGCCGCCGGCCGCGAAATAGTTTTCGCTGTGCACCTCGAGCCACGCGACCTTCGGACGGCCGCCGAGGAACGCGCCCTGGTACTTCGAGCGCAGCCCGATCCCGGCCGAAGCCGGGATCGGTGCGCGGGGGAAGGGGGATCCCGCAATCATCGTTACTCCAGCGGCTGCTTCGCCGGCTACTTCGCCGCGACGCTGCCGCCGACGATGCGGGCACAGGTGCCGGTCGGGAGATAGATCCACTCCTTACCGTTCTGATCCGCCTTCGACTGGCCTTGGCACGCGTGGCCGTTCGCAGCGCAGTCGTTCTTGCCGGCCTTCGCGACGCCGTAGCACTTCTCGTTCGGGAAGCTCGGCGCGGCGGCCGGTTGTGCGTGCAGCGCGAACTGCGCGAACGCGACGAGCCCGCCGACGGCCGTGGTGAGCAAAGCTTTCTTGGTCTGCATGTAGGTTCTCCTGAGGTTGGTCGTTGCCGGGCGTCTCGCGCCCGCGAACCCTTTTGCAAGACGAATGCCAGGGCGCGAGACCGCACCGTTGCTCGAGTCCCGAGAGAATTTCGCCGTCAGGGGCCGCGGCGGCCACCGCATTTCGCGGGGCGACCACGGCAGGTTGCGGGCATCTAGAGCGCTAGCAGGGCCGCGACATCAGGCCAGGAACTTGCGCGCCGCGCGCAGCGCTCAGGCGCTGCCGCTCGACCACCACGGGTCGCGCGAGCCGTCCCCGATGCGTTGCGTCACGGCTTCGAGGAATACCTTCACCTTCGGCGCAAGGAATCTGCGATGCGGATAGACGGCATAGACGCAGTATTCCGGCAACGTCCAGTCGAGCAGCAGCGGCTCCATTCGGCCGCCGGTCACGTCGTCGCCCGCCATGAAGCTCGGACAAAGGACAAGACCGAGACCCGCGCGCGCTGCCATCCAAAGTGCGGCGCCGCTATTGCTCGACATCGCAACGCGCAGCCGCACCGCTACGCGGCGCCTGGCTCGCGCGAAGACGAGATTGTCGAGCAGCTTGGGCTCGGCAAACACGAGGCTTCGATGAGACGCGAGGTCCTCGGGGCGGCGCGGGCGTCCGTGCTTTGCGAGATACTCGGGCGACGCATATATGCAAAAGCGAGCGCGCGCAAGCGGCCGCGCGACATAGCGGCCGTCCAGCGATTGAGCGATGCGAATGCCGACGTCGACACCCTCCTCGACCATGTCGACGACTCTGTTCGACAAGCGAAGATCCACCGCCAAATCCGGATGCGCGTTCATGACATCGGATATCGCATCGAGCAGCTGCTCGCCGAAGTCGATCGGCGCCGTCACACGCAGCACGCCGTGCGGGTCCTTCGCCAACTCTCCGACAGACGCGTCGGCATCCTCGAGAGCGTGGAGCGCCTCGAGACACCGCTCCAGGTAGATTCGGCCCGCTTCCGTCAGCGCGACGCGTCTCGTCGTGCGGTCGAACAGCCGCGTCCGTAGTTCCCGCTCGAGCGCGCTCACGTGCTTGCTCACGGTAGCGGTCGAGACACGCAGGCCGCGCGCGGCCGTGGCAAAGCCCCCGTCTTGGGCCACGCGTACGAACACCTTCATCGTCTGCAGCCGATCCACGCAGGAATCGTCGCATTGTTTCCCGCGACGAAACAATGCATTTCGCGTTGCAAGCGTTCTGCAGGACTGGGCCCGGTGCTACGTTACGCGTGCGGCGACCCTTCCTCGGAGAATCGCGATGCCCAAGAATTTCGACGCAATCGTGGTAGGCGCCCGCTGCGCCGGCTCGCCGACCGCCATGTTGCTCGCGCGCAGAGGCTGCAGAGTTCTGCTCGTCGATCGCGCGACCTTCCCGAGCGACACGATTTCCACTCACGTGATCCAGCCGCTCGGTGCCGCCAAGCTCGAGAGCTGGGGGCTGCTCGACAAGCTGATCCGCACGGACTGCCCGGCCATCGATAGCTATTCGTTCGACTTCGGACCGATCAAGCTCAGCGGCAGCCCGGGAACGGCCGACGCGCCCAACGCTTACTGCGCGCGGCGCACGATTCTCGACAAGCTGCTCGCCGATGCCGCCGTCGATGCCGGAGCCGAGCTGCGCGAGGGCTTCTCGGTGAGCGAGTTGCTCTTCGACGACGGACGAGTCGTGGGTGTACGGGGTCGCACGAGCTCGGGCGCAACGGTCGAGGAGCGCGCCGAGATCGTGATCGGTGCCGATGGACGGCGGTCGCGCGTAGCCGAAGCGGTGCACGCGGAGAGCTACCATCAGAAGCCGGCGCTGCTCGCACCGTGCTACTCGTATTGGAGCAATCTGCCGATGCAACATGAATTCGCGACCTACGTCCGCCCCTATCGGGGCTTTGCGATGGCGCCGACGCACGACGGTCTCACGATGATCGTCGGCGGCTGGCCGCACGCGGAGTTGGATCGGGTGAAGGACGACCTCGAGACCCATTTCTACGAGATCCTCGACCTCGTGCCAGAGGTCGCCGAGCGCGTGCGCAACGCGAAACGCGAGGCGCCGTTCGCGGGGGTACCGACGACTAACTACTTCCGCAAACCGTTCGGTCCGGGCTGGGCGCTCGTGGGCGACGCGGGCTACTTGAAGGATCCGATCACGGCTCAGGGCATCAGCGATGCGTTTCGCGATGCCGAACAGTTCGCGGCCGCCTTCGACCAGTTCTCGAGCGGTGGGCGCACATACGACGATGCGATGCGGGACTTCCAGCGAACGCGCGACGAGGGCGCGCTGCCGATGTATGAGATGACCTGCGGGCTCGCCACGCTCGCTCCGCCGCCGCCGGATATGCTCGCGGTGTTCGCGGCGCTGCCCGGCAACCAGAATGCCATCGATTCGTTCGCGCAGATGAATGCGGGCACGATTTCACCGGCACAGTTCTTCGCACCGGACAACATCCAATCGATCATGCGGGAGCGTCGGCTCGCAGGCTGAAGCCGCGACGCCGGTTACGAGGGCTCCGTTCTAATCGGAACACCCGAGCCGAGCCGATGCGCCGCCGCGCCTAAGCGGCGGCGCGCGGCACGGCGCTCGACGGGTCCGCGGACTCGGCGGCGCCCGGCGCAACGCGGCGCGTTCGCTCGTAACTCAAGTGCGAAATGTCCGGCGGGAAGAACATCGCCCAGTTCCATTCCAGGAACAAGCGCACCTTGCGTCCGAGCGTCGGAATCTTGAGCAGATATACGCCGCGCCACATGAGCCACGCGACGAAGCCCGCGATCTTGATCCCGAACACCTCGGCGACGGCCTTGTTGTGGCCTATCGCGGAGAGCTGGCCCATCGGCTTGTACGAGAACGGCCGCGTCGGCTCGCCGCGCGCCTTGCGCGCGATGTTCGCCGCGAGTTGGCGCGCCTGACGCTCCGCGAACTGCGCCGTCGGCGGCGAGATCTTGCCGTCGCGCGCGTTCGGCACCGCGGCGCAATCCCCGATCGCCCAGAGGCCCGGCACACCGGGCACCGACATGTCCGGAGCCACCTCGACCCGCCCGCGGTTCTTCGCTAGCGGCAGCTCGGCGATCAGCGGATTCGGCGCCGAGCCGATCGTGCAGATCACCGTGCCCGCGGCGAGCAACTCGCCGTCTCCGAGCGTGATGCCGCGATCGTCCACCCGCGTGCAGCGCGCGTTCAACCGCACGTCGATGCCCTGCTCGCGCATCTTGCGCTGCGCGAACCGGCCGAGCCCCGGCGAGAGCTCGGGCAGCACGCGGTCGCCGCTGTGCACGAGATGCACGCGCACGTCGTCGATCGACTTGTAGAACCGCTTGCTCGCGCGCAAGAAGTCCGCGAGCCCGCCCGCGACCTCGACTCCGCTGAAGCCGCCGCCGATCACGACGAACGAAGTGAGCCAGCGGCGCATCGCCATGTCGGGCTGCAGCTCCGCCTGCTCGAGCCGCACGATCGCGCGGTTGCGCATGAACAGCGCGTCACCGAGGGTCTTCAACGGCAGCGCGTAGCGCGCCATCCCTTTCACGAGCGCGAGGTTCGCGCCCTGGCCGCACGCGAGCACGAGCTCGTCGTACGCAATTTCGCCGGAGCCCTCGCCGAGGTAGCGCACCTTGCGCTGCGCGAGATCGATGTCCGTGACCTGAACCATGTACACGCGGCTGCGCTTCGTGACGTGGCGCAGCGGCGCGATCACGTGACCCGGCAGCAGCGACGCGCCGACCACCTCGGGCAACAGCGGGTTGTAGGTGATGAAATTGTCGCGCGACAGGAGCACGATCCGCCAGTTCTCCTGCAGTGCGCTCTCCAGGCGTCGCGCGAGCATCGCGCCCGCGAATCCGCCGCCGATGATCGCGATCGTCTTATTGTCCATACGAAGCTCCTCGAGGGTGCGTGTCGCCCGACGGGTGGTCGGGCGGATTCGTCCAGAGCACGGCCGCGTGACCGTCGGGATCGCGCAGCGTGAGCGCGCTTGCGCCGCGGCCGGCGCGCGCGTCGACGCGGACCACTCCGGGCGACACGTAGCCCGCGGCGCCCGGCCGGCCGCTCGCGGCCTTTACGGCGGCGTCGACGCCGTCGAGGTCGTCACGCACGAAGCTGACTTGCCAGTGCCAGAGATCGCTCGCGAGCGTGTCCGCCGGCAGCGGCCGGCCGGTGCGCGGCGCGAGGTAGTCGAGCAGCTCCACGCCGATCCCCGCGTCGGCGCGCAGCGCGGTGATGCGCAGCCGCACGCCGAACACGTTGTTCAGGCGTTCCTGCTCCGGGCCATAGTTCTCCGCGCCGCCCGCGACCCGCATTCCGAGCACGTCGCGGTAGTAGTGGACGCTGTCGTCGGTGTTCGCAATGACAATAGCGGTGTGGTCGATGCCGAGGAACAAGCGATCCGTAGCCTGCCAACGTTCCTCGCCCTTGCCCGGCGGGAAGTGCAGCACCTCGAGGTTGTGGCCGTCCGGGTCGCGGAAGTAGAACGCGGAGATTCCGCCCGCGTCCTTGTTCCAGTCGGGCAGCGTCTGCGGGCCCGTGGACGCGTGCGCGACGCCGTGCGCGCGCAGCGTCGCATAGGCGCGCTCCATGTCGCTCACGATGATCGCGACGTGCTGAAACCAACGGTCGTTGCTGCGCGAGTCCGCCGGGATCGGCCTGCCTTGCGGCGCGAGAAACTGGCGCAGCTCGAGCGCTTCCGCGCCGAGCGTGAGGCGCGCGACTCGCACGCGCGCACCGAACACGCCGTACACGTGCTCGTAGTCCGCGCCGGTTTCTTCCCATTCGGCGCCGCGCTCGAAGCCGAGCACGTCGGAATAGAAACGCACCGCACGATCGAGATCGCCGACGGTGAGGCCCACCGAATCCACGGAGCTGCGCGCGCCAGCCGGGAGCGCGAACGCCAACGCCAACGCGACGAGCGCGACGCAGGATCGGAGCAGGAGTCGAAACATCGGGACTCTCCTCGTCAATCCGCCAACACCACAACGCGCGCGCCGGATTCGAGCGGCGCCGGCCTCAGGTCCGCGCGCGCGCCGCTCGCCTGAAGACGCTGCGCGAGCCGTTCGGCGGCACGCAGGCTCCACGCGTAGATCGTGAGCGCGGGATTCACGCGGCTCGAGCGCGGCAGCACGCTGCCGTCGACGACCGTGAGCCCGCTGAAACCGTGCACCCGCCCGACCGCGTCGACCACCGACGCGCGCGGATCCGTACCGGTTACGAGCGTGCCGCACGCGTGCGCGGTGCCCGCGACGCCGATCCGCTGCGCCGCGTTCGGAAAACCCGCCTTCCAGAGGTCGCGGCTGAAGAGCTTCACGAGCCGCTCGTGCTCGGCGAGCGCGGTTGGAACGCGGCGCGCGTCGTAGTCCACGAGCGGGAAGTCGGAAGCGCCGCCGGCGGCTTGCACTCGGTTCGCGAGCGCGGAACCGTCCTCGGTCTGAAGGAAGAAGCCGTAGGCGCGAGCGGCGAGCGCGCGGGCCGCGAAGCGCGGCACGAAGCGCGGGATCAGCGTCGCGATCAGCTCGCCGTCGAAGCCGAGCGGCTGAACGCTGCTATGCGGCACGCGGTCGTTCAGCAGCAATCTCGTCTTGCGCAGCAGGTCCGTCTGGGTGCGCGTCGAGAACGCCAGCACGGCCGTCAAGAGATGCAGCTTGAAGTTGCCGCCCACGATCCGCGCGGCGGGCAGGTGTTGCAAGCGCGCGCGCGCGACGTAGCTCTGCAGCATCCGCGGCGAGTGCATCGCGCCGGCCGCGAGCACCACCTCGCGCGCACGCAACTCGGTGCCGTCGTCGAGCCGCACGCCGACGATGCGCTCCGGCGCGCCGGCGGCGCCGATCAGCGTGGCGACCGCGCGCCCTGTGATGACGCGCAGATTCGGCGCATTGGCGACGCGCGCGAGCAGCGCGCTCTCGCCGTCCGCCTTGAGCCCCGCGGCCGACGCGAAACCGTCGAAGTGCAGCGGCCTCAGCGCGGCTCGCGACAATGCGCGGATCGAGACCGAGCGGCAGCGGCTCCGCACGCCAATCCGACACCCGGCCGAGCTTGCCCAAGATTCGTTCGAGGTCCGGCTCGCACGCGAACGGCCGCACGCCGAGCAGCGACTCGATCTCGTCGTAGTACGGCGCGAGCTCGTCGTAGCCGAACGGAAATCCCAGGCATTGCCGCTCGGGATCGGCCGCGAACTCCGCGGCGCCGAAGCGCGCGAGCGCCGCGCCGTACCACTTCGTCTTGCCGCCGAGGTTGAAATGTTCCTCGGGAGCAAGCGGACGGCCCGCCGCATCGATCCATTGCTCTTTGCTCTTGTAGACGCCGTCGTGAATCACCTTCTGCACGTCGAGGGTGCTGCCGTCCTTGGGCAACGCGTCGCCCTTCTCGACGAGCAGGACGCGCAGCCCGGCCCGCACGAGCCGATAGGTCGCCGCACTGCCGCCGGCACCGGAGCCGATCACGATCACGTCGAAGGAGTTGTTCGAGTTCGACATCGGAGCTCCTGTTCAAATCGCTGCGTTGCGCACGGCGAAGGTGCGGCGCGCGGTACGCGGCTCGTAACCGCAGTGGATACAGCGGACGTCGGCGGCGTGACGCAGCTTCGCGCAGCCCGCGCCGCGCGTGAGACGGCGGTGAACCGCAGCGGCCGCGAGCATGCCGAGCGGCGGCGCGACGAAATAGATCCAGAGCGTGCCCCAGAGCCCGGCCGGCGCGGCCGACGCAAAGCTGCGGGCCGGATTCATGCTCATGCCGGAGAACGGCGCCTCGAGCGTGATGTACAAAGCGACGAGCGCGCCCGCCGCGAGCCCCGTGAAGGGCGCGAGGCGGGCGCGGCTCGAAAACGCGAGCACCACCGACATCAAGCCGCACGAAATGAGCAACTCGAGCACGAACGCGAGCCGCGGGCCGTGCGAGGGTTGAGTTGCGACGAACGCGACGGGCGGTGCCGCGAAGCGCTCGCCAAACAGCGCGAGCACGATGAGCACGCCCACCAAGCCGCCGATGAACTGCGCCGCCGCGTAGCAGATCGCGTCGTCCGTCCGCATGCGCTTCAGGCGCCAGAACGTCAGCGTGACAGCTGGGTTCATGTGCGCGCCGGAGCGCTTCCCCCACGGCGAGTAGATCAGCGCAACGGCCGTGAGACCCATCGCGAGCCCGATCAATGCGCGGCGCACGTTCGCGTCCGGCAGCAGCGCCGGAACGCCGAAGTCCGGATGCTCGATCAGCGTCGTGAACACGCCGGCGGACACCATGAACGTGCCGAGTGCCCACGCCTCGATCAAATACTCCGGCCAACTTTCGCGTAGTCGTTGCAACATCTCGCTCACCCGTGGTGGTCGTGCTCGTCCCTTCGACTCGAGCGCCAGGTGCGACTCAGCCCCCGGTCTCGAACCCCGGGTACAGCGTCATGCCGCCGTCGACGAACAGGCTCACGCCATTGATGTAGTCGGCGTAGTCCGACGCGAGCCACGCGGCCGCGCGGCCGATCTCCTTCGGCTCGCCGATCCGCTTGTACGGAATCAGCTTCAGGAGCTCGGCGTACGCCTCAGGCGTATCCCATGCTTGCATGTTGATCGGCGTGCGGATCGCGCCCGGCGAGATGCTGTTCACGCGGATCCGGAACGGCGCGACCTCTTGCGCGATGCTCTTCATCATCAGCATCACTCCGCCCTTCGACGCGGCGTAGTTCACGTGCCCAGCCCACGGGATCACCTCGTGAACGGAGCTGATGCAGATGATCTTGCCGGCGCTGCACGAGACCTCGGGCCGCACGCCGCGCCGTTTGAACTCGCGCACGGCGGCGCGCGAGCACAGGAACTGGCCGGTGAGATTCACGCCGATCACCTTGTTCCATTGCGCGAGCGTGAGCTTCTCGAACGGCGCGTCCTGCTGCAGACCCGCGTTGTTCACGAGGATGTCGATCGTGCCGAGCTCGCTCTGCATCGCGGCGAACATTCGCTCGACGTCGTCTTCGCTCGACACGTCTGCGCGCTGCGCGACCGCGCGGCTACCGAACGATTCGATCTCCTCGACGACCTCGCGCGCCTGACCCTCGCCGGACACATAGTTCACGGCCACGTCGGCGCCCGCCTCACCGAGCGCGACCGCGATCGCGCGGCCGATGCCGGAGCTCGCTCCCGTTACGAGCGCTTTCTGCCCGAGCAGCCACTTCTGCGGCGCGCAGGTCGGCATCACCGCTCGCGGCAGGCCGTTCACAGCCGGCATCGCGGGCGAATGCATTCCGCCGCTCTGCTCGCCTCGCGGCATCGAGCTGCACTGGTTGAGATCGGCGCGCAGCGGTGGCGTCGGCCGGTTGGCCTCGATCGTTTCCATTCGTGTGTACTCCCAGGTGTTGAGCGCATTTCGGGCCGCCCGGCGCGAAGTGCTTTGATCCGCGGCGCGTGCGCCGAGCCGACCGGAACCATTGCAACGGGCGTGCCACAGGCTTGGGTGTGAATAGACTGAGGCGTGGCGCGTACCCGGTGCGCCGAATGTTCGATGCGGAAGGTTTCAGCGCTGCGGAACCGCAACCGCTGGTGGGCAACCCGCGAGCAGTTGCGGCCGCGCTTAGCCTTGCCAGCTCGTTCTCGCGCTAGCGTGCCGGCGCATGACTTCAGCGAGCATCGAGTTGTATAGATGTCATACCTTCGTTACCATCACGATATGAGCGTACGGAAGGAACGCCTGACGGTCACCGTCGACCCCTCATTAGTCGAAGCGGGCAACGACGCCGTGTCGGAAGGGCGCGCGGAGTCTCTCAGCGCTTGGGTGAACGCCGCTCTTGCCGAAAGAGTCGCCAAGGAACGCCGACTCGTGGCCCTCGCGGAGGCCGTCGCCGCCTACGAAGAGCGCTTCGGAGCCATCTCCGCGCAAGAGCTCGTGGAGCAAGCACGCGCGGATCGCGAAGCGGCCGTCGTCGTCCGTGGCAAGAACGCGAAGCCGGCGAAAGGCAAAGCGCGTCGCGGCAAGACGCCGTGACACTCGTGCTCGACAGCGGAGCGCTCATCGCGCTCGAGAAAAACGATCGCATCATGTGGCGCCGGCTCAAGGCGGCACTGCTCGCAGGCCGCGTACCGGTTTCGCACGGAGGCGTCGTCGGACAAGCGTGGCGCGGCGCCGGCCCCCGTCAGGCGCTCTTGGCGAAGGCCCTCGACGGAATCGACGTGCGTGCGCTCGACGAGAACCTCGGTCGCGCCGCCGGCGAGCTCCTCGCGCAGGCAGGTGCGAGCGACGTGGTCGACGCGGCACTCGTGCTGCTCGCCGACGACGGCGACGACATCGTCACATCCGACGCCGACGACCTCGAGCCGCTCGCGGCGCACCTCGGGCGCCACGTCGAGCTGCTTCACGTCTGAGCTCGCGCGGCGGGCGGGCTCACGAGCCGCCCGCCTCTCGCCCCGCAACCTCGGGCAGTTCCACCGCTTGCGCGGCTTGCGCACCCGACGGCATCAGCAGCTTCGCGATCAAGCCGGTCCAGCCGGTCTGATGCGACGCACCGACGCCGCGGCCCGAGTCGCCGTGGAAGTACTCGTAGAACAGCACGTAGTCGCGGAAATTCGGATCGTTCTGCAGCAAAGGATGGTGGGCGAACACGGGGCGTTTGCCGTTCTCGTCCTTCAAGAAGATCCGCGCGAGCCGTCGGCTGAGCTCGTCGGCCACCTCGCGGATCGACATGAACACGCCGGAGCCCGTGGGGCACTCGACCTTGAAGTCGTCGCCGTAGTAGTGATGAAACTTCTGCAGCGACTCGATGATGAGGTAGTTCACCGGGAACCAAATCGGCCCACGCCAGTTCGAGTTGCCGCCGAACAGACCCGTGTCGGATTCCGCGGGCCGGTAGCCGACCGACGCGCTCTGGCCGTTCATGAGGTCGAACACGTACGGGTTCTGCTCGTGATGGCGCGACAGTGCGCGCACGCCGTAGTCCGACAGAAACTCCGTCTCGTCGAGCATGCGCTTCAGCAGCTTCTTCATCCGGTGGCCGCGCAGCAGCGACAGCAGGCGCCGGTGCCCCATGCCTTCGGTCTCCCAGTGCGACACGAGCTTCGCGAGGTCGGGGCGGTAATTGAGATACCACTCGAGGCGGCGCGCGAACTCGGGCAACTCCTTCAAGCAGCTCGGGCTCGATGCACCTCGACCGCGAACAGCGGGATCAGCCCCACCATCGAGCGCACCTTGAGCTGCTGCATCCGCTCGTTCGGCAGGTGCAGCACGTCGTAGAAGAATTTGTCCTCGTCGTCCCAGAGACCGATTCCGTGCTCGCCGATGTTGCTCATCGCCTCGGCGATGTGCAGGAAGTGCTCGAAGAACTTCGTCGCGATGTCTTCGTACACGTGGTTGTGGCGGGCGAGCTCGAGCGCGATGCGCATCAGGTTCAGCGAATACATCGCCATCCAGCTCGTGCCGTCGGACTGATCGATGTGCCCGCCGGTCGGCAGCTGCGAGCTGCGGTCGAACACGCCGATGTTGTCGAGCCCCAGGAACCCGCCCTGGAATACGTTGCGGCCTTCGGCGTCCTTGCGGTTGACCCACCAGGTGAAGTTCAGCATCAGCTTGTGGAACACGCGCTCGAGGAACGCGATGTCGCCGACGCCGCCGTTGCGCTTGCGATCGATCTGGTACACGCGCCAAGTCGCCCACGCATGCACGGGCGGATTCACGTCGCCGAACGCCCACTCGTACGCAGGCATCTGGCCGTTCGGGTGCATGTACCACTCGCGCGTGAGCAGCACGAGTTGGTTCTTCGCGAACTCGGGATCGATCAGCGCGAGCGGGATGCAGTGAAACGCAAGGTCCCACGCCGCGTACCACGGGTACTCCCACTTGTCGGGCATCGAGATGACGTCGGCGTTGTTGAGATGCGGCCCACTCGCGGTTGCGGCCGGCCTTGCGGCCCGCCGGCGGCGCGCGGATGCGCCGGGTCGCCCTCGAGCCACTCGGGCACGTCGTAGTAGAAGAACTGCTTGCTCCAGATCATTCCGGCGAACGCCTGGCGCTGGACGAGCCTCGCATCGTCATTGTCGATGCCTTGCTGTAAGTCCGCGTAGAACTCGTCGGCCTCGCGGCGACGGCGCGCGACGATCTTGTCGAAGTCCGCGAACGGCCGGTCGAGCAGCGCCTGCGACAGCCGCACGCGCACGGACATCGAGCCGCCCGCCGGCACGTCGAGCACGTGGAGCGCCGCGGCCTTCGTGCCCGACGCGGCGGGGTTCACGGCCTCCGCGCGCCCGTTGATCACGCGCTCGTGGAACGCGTCTTTGAAGTAACGTCCGTCGGCGCTTTGGCCATAGAGCCGCGCGACGTTCGTCTCGTTCTCGGTGAACAAGAGCTCGGAGCCGCGCTCGATGTGCAGGAAGCTCCTGCCGAGCGTCGCGTGCGCGCCTCGATCACGTCGGCCGACGACCCGGCGCGCCGCTAGCGCCGTCGAGATCGCCCGCGCGCTTGAGCGACGGTTTCGTCGGGTCCTGCTTCCAGCTCCACGTGTTGCGGAACCAGAGCTGCGGCAGCACGTGCAGCGTCGCGGCGTCGGGTCCGCGGTTGTGCGCGGTGATCTCGAGCAGCACGTCGCCAGGCTCGCCTTGCGCGTACTCGACGAACACGTCGAAGTAGCGGCCGTCGTCGAAGGCGCCCGTGTCGACGAGCTCGTACTCGGGCTGACCGATGCCGCGGCGGCGATTCTCTTCGACGAGGTTCGCGTAGGGAAACGCCGCTTGCGGATACTTATAGAGCATCTTCATGTACGAGTGCGTGGGCGTCGCGTCGAGGTAGTAGTAGAGCTCCTTCACGTCCTCGCCGTGATTCCCCTCGCCGTTCGTGAGGCCGAACAGCCGCTCCTTCAGGATCGCGTCGCGTCCGTTCCAGAGTGCGACGCTCAGGCAGAGCCGCTGCTCGATGTCGGCGAAGCCGCCGATACCGTCCTCGCCCCAGCGGTATGCGCGGCTGCGCGCGTGGTCGTGCGGGAAGTAATCCCACGCGTTGCCATGCGGGCTGTAGTCCTCGCGGACGGTGCCCCACTGGCGCTCGCTCAAGTACGGGCCCCAAGTCTTCCAGCCTTGGCCGTCCGGATACTCAGCGAGGCGCTGCGCCTCGGCACCGGCGGCCGCGCGGCGCTCGCCGCGTTTTTGCTTCGCCGCCTTGCGGCGCGCGACGATGATCTGCTCCGACATGACTCTCTCCACCTTCGTTCGTGTTCAGTTCTGAACGCGTGCGGCGCGCGACGTGTGTCCGCGTGTCCGCGCGGCCGCAACTCGTCAGCTGTGCAGCGCGGGCGCGGCTTCGCGCCGCTCCGCGGCCGCGGCGCCGATCTCGAGCCACGCGCGCAGCACCTCGGCGACGCCCCAGGCCTGAGCGAAACAGCCTTCCGCGCGGTGCGGGGGCGCGCCGTCGAAGATCTCGCTCACCTGGCCGATGCAGCTCTGCCGCAAGTGAGGTGCGATGCCGTCGAGCCAGGACCGCGCCGCGGCCGCGTCCCGATACACGTGCCAGTGCGCGAGCGCGAACGGCCCGAGCAGCCAGCTCCAAACGGTGCCTTGGTGATACGCGGCGTCGCGCTCGCGCGGGCCGCCGCCATAACGCGCGACGTACGCAGGATCGCTCGGCGCGAGGCTCCGCAAACCGAGCGGCGTCCAGAGCCGCCGCGCGCAGACGTCGACGACCGCGCGCGCGTGCTCGGCCTCGAGCAGCCCGGGGTCGATCGACACGGCGAAGATCTGGTTCGGCCGCAGCGTGAGATCGGGCGCGCCGCCGGGGCCATCGACCACATCCGCGAGCCAACCGCGTTCGGCCGACCAATAGCGCCGACGGAACGAGCGCAGCACATTGCCCGCGAGCACCGCGAAGCGGCGCTCGGCGAGCGAGTCGCCGAGCATGGCTGCGAAGCTCTCCATCACGACGAGTGCGCGGTACCACAGCGCGTTGATCTCGACCGGCTTGCCGATCCGCGGCGTCACGACCCAGTCGCCGACCTTCGCGTCCATCCACGTGAGCTGCACGCCGGGCTCGCCCGCGTAGAGTAGGCCGTCCGTGTCCGCGTGGATCCGGTAGCGCGTGCCTTTGAGATGCGCTTCGACGATCGCGAGCAGCACGGGATACAGCTCCGCTACGAGCGCGCGATCGCCCGTCGCGCCGACGTACTGATCGACCGCGTGGAAATACCAGAGCGTCGCGTCGACGGTGTTGTACTCGGGCGTCTCGCCCGCATCGGGGAAGCGGTTCGGCAGCATGCCTTCGCTGACGTACCGCGCGAACGTCCGCAGCACGCTCGCCGCGACGTCGCGACGGCCGGTCGCGAGCGTGAGGCCGGGCAGCGCGATCATCGTGTCGCGGCCCCAGTCGCTGAACCACGGATATCCCGCGATCACGGTGTGGCCCGCGCCCGCGCGCCGCACGATGAACTGATCTGCCGCGAGCGTGAGCTGGCGGATCCAGTCGGGCGCACCCGCGGGCGCGGCCTCGAGCAGCTGCTGCTGGCGGCGCGTCTCGCGCGCGAACAGCGCGGCGCCGTCGGGCATCGCCGTCCAGCTCGCGGCGTGCTCGGCAGGAGCCGCGGCGCTGAGGATCAGCGTGACCGTGTCCCCGGCCTCGAGCTCCACCGCAAACTCGCCTGGGACGAACAAGTCTTCGCGGTCGTCGAGACCGCGCGCGCTTTCCGCGCGATGGCGGAAATTCCAATACCAGCCCGGGCTCGAGCTGAAGACGCCTTTGTCGGCGACGATCCGGTACGGCACGGCCCCCTCGAACGCGCGGACCTCGCAGCCCCCGGCGACGGGCGCCACGGCGAGCGGCCAGCCCCCGCGCGACTGGCTGTGATAGTCGCGATAGGTGCAGAGCGGCTTCAAGGTGAGTGCGAGACGCGCCGACGCGCGAACCAGCTTGAACGTCACGGCGGTCGTGTTCTCGCCGTGCACCATCGTCACGCGCTGCTCGAGCACGGCGTCGCCGAGCACCCAGGTCCACACCGGAGTGAGACCGTCGAGGGCGAAGCCCGCGAGATTCTCGAATCCGCGCGGGTCGACCGTGCCGTCGCCGTACTCGTTGCTCGTGAGTGCGAACGACGCGCCTGCGTAGCGCGCTTCGGCCTCGAGCTTCGCGACGAGCACCGTGCGCTCGACGGGCGGCCGGAGCGCCGCGACGAGCAGCCCGTGATACCGGCGCGTGCAGGCGCCCGCGGCCGTGCCGGCCGCGAAGCCGCCGAGCCCGTTCGTCACGAGCCACTCGCGGCTCGCGGCGCTCTCGAAGCGGTCGAGCTCGCCGCGGCCGAGCTCAATGCGTGGCGAGATCATCGAAATCTGCGTCGTTGGAGTCGAAACCGTCGCCGCTCAGCGATTGCTCGCCGGAGATGCCGGCGAGCCACATCGACGCACGCTGATGTGCGTCGGCGTACAGCTCGTCGCCGCAGCCGCCGCGGTCTAGGAAACGCTCGTCGAGTCTCGTCTGGAACAACATGGGTGATTCCTCCCGGGAATTCGTGTGAGTGATCAAGCTGATTGCGCCGTGACAGCGAGCCGGCCCATGAGCCGCGCGTGCGCTTCCGCGAGGTTGAGATGGCGATGGAAGCTGGACGCGCGCACGTCGCGCTCCGAGTCGCGCGTGTCGCGCGCGCGCTCGCGGCGCAGCCGCGCAAGGCAGTCCGCGACGCGCTGCGGCGTACCGAGATCGCTCCAGCCGCAGTGCGGAACGATGGCTACGCCGAGCACTGCGTTGGCGCCTTCGACGACGCCGCGCGAGAAGTCGATCTCGGGCAGCCGCTCGTACAGGCGCGCGAGCTCGCGCGGCAGCCGGTCCGTGAGCGCCGTCTGGCGCCAGAGGCTGCGAAACGCCGCAACCTCGGCCGGATAGCGCCGCTCGATGAGCGCGACGAGCGCGCTCGCGCGCGCTACGAGAATGAAGCTGTTCCAGAGCGCGCGTTGGCGCACGAGCCGCGCCGCGACCGAGCGCGCCGGCTTCTCCACGAAGCGCTCGATTCGGCTCGAGCCGTCCGCTTGGCGCGGACCGGGCACGATATAGCCGAGCTCGGGGTCCGCGCTGTCGGGAGCGATGCCGAGGAACGTGATGGCGGCGGAGCTCGATTCTTCCACCGCGGCAACCGCTCGCTCTAACGCGCGCGCGACGACCTTTTCATTTTCGACGTAATGATCGGACGGCAAGATCGTGACGATCGCGGCCGCGTCGCGCTCGAGGATCGCGCTGAGTCCGAGCAGGATGCCGTTCGCGGTGCCGCGGTTGCGCGGCTGCACGATCACGTTTTCCTCGGCGACGTGGGTGAGCGTGCCTTGCCAGAAGCGCCGGTGCTCGGCGCCAACGACGATCGCCGTCTGCGCGGGCGTCGCGATCGCGGCGGCGCGTTCGAGAGTCTCCTCGAGCAGCGAGGCTCCGCCCGCGAGCGAGCAGAACTGTTTCGGCACCGACGCGCCTGTGCCGTCGGCCGTGAGACCGCTCAAGCGCGTGCCGGAGCCAGCGGCGAGGATCAGTGCCCAGCGATTCGAAGACGTCTGCATTGCTCGGTTCCCCCGGTCGTCCTGCGTCGTGACCGCGACGCTCGTTGCGCAGACCTTTTGCAACGGACGTGCCACGCGTCGAACGCGTCGCAGTTCGGCGCCGCGCCTAGGGTTGGGGATTGGGAGGAGGCGCGCCGCAGGATGCGCGGCTAGTGGAACCGCAACGGGCAGCGGCGCGGCCACGGCGATTGACGGCGCCGCGGCTCCAGAATCAGGAGCGCGCCGGAACGCCGCGAGGTTACCGCCCCGCAGCGGTTGACGCCGACTCCGCTCGGGACGCACGCTTTGCCACACCCTCCTCCGCGTCGAGATCAGAACAATGAGCAGCGAATCCGACCGTCACCCGGCACCCAAGATCAAACGCCGCGAGTTCCTGTCCTCGGCGGCGCTGCCCGTAGCGGCGGCGTTGGCGCCGCGCCTGCTCTCGGCGCAAGAGCGCCGGCGTTCAGGGTCCGCTGCGCGCGACAAGATTCGCGTCGGGATCATCGGCGCGGGCGGCATCGTCGGCTCGGTGCACATTCCTGGCCTGCGCAAGATGCCGGGCGTGGAGATCGTCGCCGTCGCGAACCGGTCGCTCGAATCGAGCCGGCGCGCCGCGGACGAGTTCGGCATCCCGCGCGCGTATGCCGATTGGGAACAGCTGCTCGGCGACAAGGGCATCGACGCCGTTCTCATCGGCACCTGGCCTTACATGCATCGCGACACCACGCTCGCGGCGCTCGAGAGCGGCCGGCACGTGCTCTGTCAGGCGCGCATGGCGAACAACACCGCTGAAGCGCGCGAGATGTTGGCCGCGTCGCAGCGCCACTCGAATCTCGTCTGCCAGCTCGTGCCGACGTCGGGCAGCTACCGAATCGACCGGGCGCTGCAGAGCCTGCTCGCCGGCGGCGCCGTAGGCGATGTTCTGTCGGTGGAAGTCCAAATGCTGCAGCGCGGGTTCGCGGACTTCGGCGGCGAGCTCGACTGGCGCCACGATTCCGAGTTCAGCGGCGTGAACGTGCTGAACGTGGGCGGCACGTACGAATCGGTGATGCGTTGGCTCGGCCCCGGTAACCGCGTGATGGCTAAGACGCGCGTGCAGATACCCAACCGGCGCGACGAGCAAGGCGCGCAGCGCCCGGCGACGATCCCGGATCACGTCGAGGTGCTCTACGAGCTCGCCAACGGTGCCCCCGTGCACATGAAGTTCAGCGAGACCACCGGGCTCTCGCGCGGCAACGACATCTGGATCTTCGGCAGCGAAGGCACGATCCGCGTAGACAACGAGCAGAACATCTTCGTGGGGCGACGCGGCGACAAGGAGCTCACGGCACATCCAAACCCGCCCGAGGGACAGGCGCGGCATCGCGTCGAAGAGGAGTTCATCAACGCGATCCGCGGCATCGAGCCGGTCGCGCTGAACACCTTCGACATCGGCGTGAAATACATGGAGTGGACCGAGGCGATCTATCGCAGCGCAGAGTCGCGATCCGCCGTGGACTTGCCGCTCGCCCTCTGACGGCGCGCTACGCCGCCGAACCGGTCGGATCGGCCGCACCCAGGACCGCACGCCGATCGAGAGTGGCGGCACGTAAAACGGATCGCGTTGCGCGGTTGCCACCGTCCCGATGCGATGCCTACGCCTCTTTGAGGTTGTGGTTGCGTGTTAGCAGCGCTAGTCTCAGCGTCTGGTCGAGCCCTTGCCGGCGCTAGAAATGCCCGGGGCTTCGCCGAAGAAAGCGCTACAACTCTGGGGGACCTCACATGTCGATTCGTCGCACGCTCTTGCGAAGTCAGGCGTCCGTCTTGGGCTCTTGCATCGTGCTCACGGCCGCATCGCAGCTCGCACTCGCACAAGACAACGAGGAGATCATCGTCACGGGCTCTCGTGTGAGCCAAACCGGCTTCGACTCGGCGCAGCCTTTGACGACCATCAATTCCGATCAGATCCAGAATCTCGGCATCGTCAACACCGGGGACGTCTTGCGGACGCTGCCGCAGAACACGCCGTTCTTCACCGAGACCAACGTCGGTATCGGCAATTTCAACGTCGGCGCGCAGCTCGCAAACCTCCGCGGCCTCAATCCTTTCTTCGGCACTCGTACGTTAACGCTCGTGGACACGAGGCGCGTGGTACCGCAGACCGAGGGCGGCGCCGTGGACCTTACGCTGATCCCGTCGATGCTCATCGAGCGGACCGAGGTCGTGACGGGCGGCGCGTCGGCGGCCTACGGCTCCGACGCGATCGCGGGCGTGGTCAACCTGATCCTCAACAAGAACCTCGAAGGCTTCAGAGCGCAGGCCGACTACGGCGAGACGGGCGAAGGGGACGGCGGCGACACCCATGCCTCGTTCGCCTACGGCACGGCATTCGCCGACGACGATCGCGGCCACGTCATATTCGGCGTCGAGTATCAGCAGCAGGACACCATCGGACCTTGCTCGCAGAACCGCGACTGGTGCAAGGAGGCCTGGGGCATTCAGAACAACGCGCCGGGCTACACGACCGGCAATGGCAACCCGAATTTCATCGTGACCCCAGGCGCGAAGCAGATCGGCTCGGAAAACGGCATCATTTCGCCTTGCACGAACGCAGGGTGCACGACCACCTCCGCCCCGCTCACCTTCAATCCGGACGGCACGACGCTCTCGCCGTTCAATCCGGGCGTCTCCCGGCAACGGCTTCTTGACCCGCATCGGCGGCGACGGCGCGCTGCTCGGGTACGACACGTCGAGCATCCGGCCCGACGTCGAGCGCTATTCCGCGATGGGTCGCGTGAGCTTCGACTTGAGCGATCGGCTCAGCTGGTTCGCAGAGGTCGCATACGGGCACAACGAGTCCGCAAACACGCCGGCGAACGGCGGGCTAGGTCCGAACACGCTGCGGATTGCGGCGGACAACGCGTTCCTGAGCGCGGCCCAGCGCACAGCGATGCCCCAAGGCGGCTTGTTGGGCCGCGCTTTCATGCCCGCCGTCGTCAACGCCAACAACACGACGGAGAACGCGACCACGCGGATCGTGACCGGAGTGGAGGGGCAGCTCGGCGAGAAGTGGTCGTGGGACGCCTACTACCAGCACGGCGAGAACGAAAATCAGCAGCGGCTCTTCCACAACCTGGTCGGCACGACTTCGGGCAATCCCTCGCGGCAGTATGAGCTGCTGCGTTGGGCTCTCGACGCCGTGCGTCAATCCGGCCAATCCGAGCCAGATCGTTTGCCGCGCGACGATACCCGGCGATCCCGCGTTCAATGCGAACGCCGCCGGCTGCGTGCCGCTCAATATCTTCGGCAACACCAGCGCGAATCCCGCGGCCATCGACTACGTGTACCGCACGCTCAAGGAGGACAACGAGTACAAGCAGGACGTGCTCGGCGTTGAACTTCCGCAGCACGCTCGGCGAGGGGTGGGCAGGGCCGATCGGGTTCGCGACCGGCGTCGAGTGGCGATAGGACCAGGCCGACACGACGCACGATCTGGCGAATCAGCCGTGGTACTCGTCGTACTTCCTCTCGTACGGTCTCGATCGCGGCGGCGACATCGACGTGGTCGAAGGCTACGCCGAGGTCCAGATCCCGATGTCGAAGAAGCTGCAGACGGACTTCGCGATACGCGAGACGACCAACGAGGCGACCAGCGCGACGAACTCGGCCATCACGGGCTCCCACGACTTCTCGAGCTGGAAGGCGTCCGCGATCTACGACCCGCTCGAGTGGCTGCGGTTTCGCGCGACGCTCTCGCGCGACGTTCGCGCGCCGGGATTCCGCGAGCTGTTCCTGCCGCGTGTCACGCCGTAGTGTGTTCCCCGACTAACGTCGCGAATCCATGGAACGCAAACGCAAACGACAACAACTACAACGCTACGACGGGCGGGAACCCCACTCTCGAGTCCGAGGCGGCCGACACGACGACGTTCGGCACCGTGCTGTCGTTCGACAAGTTCCGGTTCTCGGTCGACTGGTTCGAGATCGACCTGGGCGACGCGATCACGCTGAGCCCCGGTAACCAGCCGCTCATCGACGCGTGCTTCAGGAGCGGAGGCACCAGCATCGCCTGCGACCGCGTCACCGGCTACGGGACGGCCGACATCACCGCCATCGACTCGAGCGCGGTCAACCTCGCGGGCTTCCTCACGAGAGGTTGGGACTACGAGGCGAGCTACGACGTCCCGCTGAGCTCGGGCGCCAACATCAATCTGCGCTTCATCGGAACGTATCTCTACGACATGATCGTCGACACCGGCCTCGGCGTGCCGCCGATCGACTATGAAGGCCAGAGCGGCCCGGTCGGCTCCTTCGGCTCGTTCAACACGCAGCCGAAGTGGCAGGCGAGAGCTGTTCTTGACCTACGCGACGACAGCGATTCGCGACCACGCTCGAGACGCGCTACATCGGGCAGCGGTACTCTCAACACGACTGTATATCGAGAGCCCTCCGGGCGCGGCCAGCAACACGCTGCAGAATTCGGTCACCGACAACTCGGTCGACGATGCGTACTACCTGAACTGGTCGGGATCGTACGACATCCGCCCAGAGTCGGACGGCAACCGTTCCAGCTTTTCTGGTCCGTAAACAATCTGCTCGACGAAGACCCGGCGGTCGCGCCGGGCGGTAACGCGTACCCGACGAACCCGGTGTTCTTCGACACGATCGGCCGGCGCGCGCGCATCGGCGTCCGCTTCACGTTCTAAGCGCGGGACTCCGTCCGACGCACCGCAGAGCAGCCCGCTCGAGTACGCATCGCGTAACTCGAGCGGGCTGTGCTGGTGCCTGCCGCCCGGACAGCCGGCGGCGCCGTTGACGGCCGATCGCGGCCCTGCGCCGGCAACCTTGCGGCGGCTCACACCTAGGTGACGATGCTCGTCACTCAATCCGCTCGGGGTGACCGCGTCATGAACAAGACATCCGTAGTTTCTGTCCGCAGCCGCAGCGCTGCTCTCGCTCGCAGGCGTCTGCTCCGCGCAGCCGCCCGGCATCACGCCCGAAATGATCGCGAGGGCGTTGCCCCTCGAAGGCGCGCCGCTCGCGGAGACCGGGCCGTACGAGGTCACCACGGGTCCGGCCTTCGGCTCGCCCGGCCTCATGGTCTTTCACCCGACGAAGCTCGATGCGTTCCCGAAAAAGGACACGCTGCCCGTGGTCGTGTGGGGGAACGGCGGGCTGCGCGATCGATACCACGCGCTACGGCGGTTTCCTCTCGACGATCGCATCGCACGGCTTCGTGGTCTTGGGCACGGCCGCTCAGGAAGGCGCGGCGCGCCGGCAGGCGAACGCCGACGATCTGCGCGCAGCCGTCGATTGGGCCGACGCGGAGAACAAGCGCGCCGGCTCGCCGCTGAACGGTAAGATCGCGACGGACAAAGTCGCCGTCATGGGCCAGTCCTGCGGCGGGTTCCTGTCGATCAGCCTCGGTGCCGATCCGCGCGTCGATACGATCGGCGTGTTCAATTCGGGCGTTCTACCCGCGAACCCGAACGCTCCACCCTCTCCTTTCCCGACGTCGGAGGGGCTGAAGGCCCTGCACGGGCCCGTGCTGCTCATCAACGGCCACGAGCCCGACTTCATGATGGCGAACTCGAAGGCGACGTTCGACGCGATCGACAAGTTGCCGGCCTTCTACGGCGCGCGCCACAACGCCGGGCACACCGCGACCGTCTTTCATCCGGGCGGCGGCGAGTACGCGAACGTCGCGTCGAACTGGGTGATGTGGCAGTTCAAGGGCGACAAGAAGGCCGCGAAGATGTTCGTCGGCAAGGACTGCGGCCTCTGCACGAATGCCAACTGGGATGTCGCATCGAAAGGGTTGAAGGAATAGCGGTGCGCGGCTCGAGCCGCGCGCTTTTCCGCGGATGAAGTAGGCGAGCCTCTGACTCATGGACGAACGTACCCGCGCGAGCAACAAGCAAGACGATCAATGGCGTCTCGATCCGCACGATGTGCGCCGCTACCGCAAGCTCGCGAAGCAGCGCGAACAAGCGGGACCGCTCGGCAAGCTCTCGCGCTACGGATTCGTCGCCGTGGCGCTCGTCGCCGCGTTCCTCGTGTACTGGAACTTCGACACGCTGCGCGGAATCACGGTGGACTTTTCGCAGCTCACGAGCCTGTTTGCCGACGACTCCGGCACGGACCGCAGCGGCAAGCCGCTCCCGAGCAGCGAGCTCAAGTCGGAGGAGTTCGAGGCGCCGCGCGTCGCGGGCGCCGACGCTCCGAGCAGCGTAGGCGATGCGCCGGCGGCCGAGGCGGCGAGAGTGGCCGAGACACCGGTTGCACGGGCGCAGCTGCCGACCGCGGAAGTCGAGACGCCGGTTGCACGCGCGGAGCTACCCACTGCCGAAACCGCGGCGGCGCCGAACGTCGCGACCGACGAGCAGGCGCAGGACGATAACCTCGCCGAATCGCGTGCGCCGCCGCCCGCGCCTGCGCCTGCGCCCGAGCCGCCGCCCGGGCCGGAGAATTTCGAGTTCGGCTTGGGCACCGTCAACGTGTCCGAAGCCGACGCGAGCGCGCACGTGCTGATCCTGCGCACCGGCGACCGCAGGCGCGCGTCCTCGATCACGTGGTGGACCGAAGACGGGACAGCGAAAGCCGGCGTCGACTACGCCGACCTGGGCAAGGTCGTCGAGAAATTCGCCGCCGGCGAGCAGAACCGCACGATTCACATTCCGATCGTCGGCGACCACCAAGTCGAAGGTCCCGAGAGGTTCTACGTGTACTTGGCGGCGAGCGAAGGCTCGGCCTCGGCCGGCGAGCCGGCGCAAAAGCTCGAAGTCGTCATCAACGACTAGTGAAGCTTGGAACCGGCGGCGGCTTGCTTCCGGGCCGCGATTTGCTCGCGGAGAAACGCGGCCGTCTCCGCGGGCTGTGCGCCGTCGTCGAACAACCCGACCATCTCAGCGATCGGATCGAGCTTTCGCGGTTCCATCTTCTCGACGAGCTGAAGAGCCGTGAGGCCGTCTTTGTTGCGCAGGCTGATCGACGCTCCACCCGCGACGAGCTCGCGAATCGGCTCGAGCCGGCCGTCGTGCGCCGCGATGTGCAGCGCGGAATCACCCTTCGCGCTCAACGCGTCGGGGTTCGCGCCCGCTGCGAGCAGCAACCGAACCGCGTCCGCCGGATTGCGATCGCCGGGCTCGCGGAAGATTCCGATCTTCCCTTCGCGAATGTCGCCCGGCCCGCCGTCCATCAGCTGACCCTTCCCGCCGTTCAGCGCCACCATGAGCGGCGTGAGCCCTGTGTTGTCCCCGAACGGCATCGGCGGCGCGCCTTCCACGCGCTTCGGCGTCCATTCGAGATCGGCGCCGTGCGCGATCATGAGCTTCAGCGAGTCGACGTCGGCGGCCACTGCCGCGCGAAAGAACGGCGTGCCCGACCCTTGCGGATCGCAACACATCGAGGCCGAGTGCATCTGGCCGGAGAAAGGCTTGTTGGGATCCGCGCCCGCGTCGAGCAGGCGCGCCTCGAGATCGAGCACCGTGAGCCGGTTGGGATGGTCGGGGCGCAGGCGCGAGCCGTCGCGAGCTCGCCAATCGGTCGGGGCGTCGCGCATCACGATCGTGTAGTACAGAGATCCGTCGTTCGCGTCGGCCCCGAGCTCGAGCAACGTCGCGGCCATGTCGAGACGATCGTTGACGATGGCGAGCATCATTGCCGTGGCGCCGTCGCCGTTCGCGATCTTGACGTCCGCGCCACCCGCGATCAGCCGCCGGACCATCGGCTCGTTGCCGTTACGCGTCGCCCACATGAGCGCGGTGAATCCGCCGGTCGGAAAGTCCGCGCGCATGCTGCGCTTCGTGAGCTCGGACACGCGCGCCTTGAGGTTCGGATCCGCGCCGGCTTGCAACAGCACGTCGACGACCGGGAGATGCCCTTCCGCTACAGCCCACATCAACGCGGTCTGGTCCTCGAGACCCTCGATCGCGTTCGGGTCGGCGCCATGTTCGAGCAGCAACTGGACGGCCTCGACGCTGCCGGTGCGTGCGGCCGCCATCAGCGGCGTTTCGCCGTCGCGCGTCGCGCGCGCGATCTGCGCGCCGCCCGCGAGCAAGACGCGCATGGTCGCCGCGTCGCCGTAGCGGCTCGCCTGCAGGAGCGGCGTGACTCCGAACCGGCTCGACGCATTGGCGTCGGCGCCCGCGGCGAGCAAGACGGACACGAGCTCCGGAGACGACTGATATGCGGCCCAGAGCAACGCCGGCGTGCCGTCGGCGTCCGGCGCGTTCACGTCGGCCCCGGCCGCGAGCTGCGCTCGCACCGCGTCGACATCGGCATTGCGCGCCGCCGTCGCGATGCTCGCCGCCGCTGCGTATGAGCACCACTGGCCCGCAAGCAGCACCGACGCAACGGCGAACGCCGAGCGAGCACGACTCCGAGAACGACTCTGGTCTAACGCGGTCATCTTCCCCCGGCCCCTTGCTACGCTGCGTAGCCGACGGTCTTTGAGCAGGTTATGGCAAACACGGTGCTTCGGACCCGTCTCGCCGCCTATTAGGGCCAAGGACGATAGCAGAAATCGCGGCTTTGGGCGTCTGGGCGTCGCTCAAGCTTCAGCCCTTCCTCAAACGCTTCGGCCAAATCCCCGACTTGCCGGGCGAGAGTATGCCATTCGGGTCGATCGCGTCCTTCAACGTCTCGTGGAACCGGCGCGTCACGTGATTGTTGAAGGAGTACGTCTCCGCCACCTTGTCCATGAACGCGACGTGCGTTCGGTACTCGGCCCAACCGTTCGCCGCGGACACCTCTACGAGCCGGTCGAAGATCACGCGGTTCTGCCGGTTCTGCTCGACGCTCTTCGACATCGGCAGACCGAACAGCAGCACGAGCGCTCTCGGGTTGTACGACCACGGCAAAGCCGCGAACTGATTGCCGACGGGCAGGTCGAGCTCCGCATAGAGCTGGCCGTACACCTTTTGCGCCTTGAAGATCGCCTCGCCCGTCATCGGAATGATCGGCGAGAAGCCGAGATGCCCGCCTCCCTGCAATAGCCCGAACACGCCGAGGCTCGGGGTGCCGAGCGCGACGGTGAGCGTCGGGTCGTTTTGGTCCACCTCGGCCGGGAACACGTAGCGGCGGCCGTCGCTGAATGACGCGCCGCGGATCGCGCCGAACTTTTCCTTCACGTACTCCCACTGCGCGTCGATGAGCTTCGGCGGTCCCCAGAAACGAAACTCCGCGCTCCAATACGCGAGATTGCGGTCGCGGGCCATGCGGTCGAGCTCCGCGATCGAAGGGCCGCTCGGCATCTCGAAGAACGACCCGCCCTGCGAAGCATGGTAGGCGAGCAGCGGGCTCTCGAGCAGCATCGTGCCGCGAACGATGTCCGAGTTCATGAGGTACGCGTACGTCTCCATGAACGGCACGAGGTCGTCGTGCTGCGGCACCATCACGCGGCCGTCGCGATAGGCTTCGGGCGCCGGCATCAACCAAAGCCCCATCCGCGTGACGATGCCGAGATTCGACTGCGAGAACAGCCCGTCGATGACGGGGCCGAATCCGTATTTGTACTGGTGCCACACCTCGGTGTTCGGCAACCCGCCCATGCCGGTGCGCAGGACTTCGCCGCTCGGGAGCACGACCTCCAAGCCGCACACGGCGTTCCAGTGGTCCTTCATCGGCGTGCGGCCGCCGCCGCGCTCGAGCGCATTGCCGAGCGGCGAGCCCCAGCCGGGATCGGCGGGGTCGATCCACACCTTGAGCTTGCGCTCCTGGATGTAGCGGTAAAGATCGAAGTAGCTCACGCCGGGCTCGACGACGGCGTAGTGGATCTTGTCGTTCACCTCGAGAACGCGGTTCATACGCTTGAGATCGAGGATCACGCTGCCCGAGTACGCGGGCGACGAGCCGCCGTAGCCCAAGTTCCTGCCCGTCGAGATGGTCCACAACGGGACCTTGTACTTGTTCGCGATCCGGACGATCGCTTGCACTTGCTCCGTGCTGCTCGGCGCGACGGCCGCCGACGCGACCCGATCCTCCGACTCGCCGACGAATGGCGAATACGCGTCGCGATAGAGGTTCAGGTCGGCGTCCGACGTGAACAGCCAGTCACGGCCGACGGCGTTAGCGAATTCCTCGAGCGCCCTCGCGAAGTCGCGCTCGCTCACACCGGGAGGTATTGCCATGGTCCGCCGTGCCCCATCTTCCCCTGATCGCGGCTAGTCTCTCACTTGGATCGCGTGCGACACCACAGCCTGGCCGCCTCCCGTAGCCCTCCCCCGCACCCATTCTCGCGTCGAGCTTGTCGATTTCGCATGGCCTCGTTCGACGCTTAGACGTAAAACCACTCTTCAACCAGGAGATCAGCCATGCGATTCATGATGTTCATCAAGCACGCCGAGAACTACAAGATGGAAGAGGTTCCGCAGTCCCTGTTCGGCGCCATGGGCGAGTTCGTCGGCGAAGCGATGAAGAACGGCTCCATCGTCGACACGGCGGGTCTGCAGCCCACGGCCAAGGGCAAGCGGGTGCGGCTCGCGAAGGGCAAGTTGACGGTGACCGACGGTCCGTTCACCGAGTCCAAGGAGGTCGTGGGCGGTTACGCGCTGGTCGAGGCGAGCTCGTACGACGAAGCGCTGGTATTGGCGACGCGGTTCATGGATTTGCACCGCATCCACTGGCCAAAGTTCGAAGGCGAGTGCGAGGTTCGTCCGCTGGAGGCCAACGAGCCACCACAATAGTCTCGTTGCGGCCGCCGGAGGTCGTCCCTGTTGCCAGGGGCGGCCTCGCGCTGGTTTAGTATTGGCGCTGCGCACTCGGAGGCCGTGCATTGGAAACGCTGGTACAAGACGTCAAGCACGCGCTGCGCAGCTTTCGCGAAACGCCGGCCTTCACCGTCACCGCGATCCTCGCGCTCGCGCTCGGCATCGGGGCGAACACCGCGATCTTCTCCGTGGTCGATGCAGTGCTGCTGAAGTCCGCGCCGTTCCCCGAGCCGGACAGGCTCGTGCTGCTCACGCATACGGATGTCGCGAGGCCGTTCGAGCCCGTGCTGTCCTTGCTGTCGGCCGTCAAGTTTGCCTATCTCCGCGAGCAAACGGACGTCCTCGAGGACGTCGCCGCGTATCGCGCGATCGCGCTGAACTTGAGCGATGGCGACGTGCTCGACCGGGTCTCCGCGACTCAGGTGTCCGAGGCGTATTTCCGCACTTTCCGCGCACCGCTCGAGCGCGGTCGCGCGTTCTCGCGCGCGGACGACGCGCCCGGCGCGCCTAAGACGGTCGTGATCAGCCACGACTATTGGGCTCGCCGTCTCGGCGAGGACCCGGACGTCTTGGGCAGGACGCTCTCGCTGAGCGGCTTCCCCTACACGATCGTCGGCGTCATGGCTCGCGACTTCGGACGCCGCGAGCTCGGAGACGTCGACGTATGGGTGCCGTACCAACTCGGTCCCGCGCCGACCGACGTCAACGAGGTCCTTCGGGTGGCGGCGCGGCTCAAGCCGGGCGTTTCGCTCGAGCAAGCGCAGCAGCGGCTCGCCGCCTCGACCGCTGCCTACAGCGAGCTTTATCCGAACGCTATGTACGGCGCCGTGACGTTCAGCGCCCTGCCTTTCGAGGACGGTGCCGTCGGGTCGCAGACGCGAACCGCGCTCTGGGTTCTGTCGGGCACCGTCGGTCTGGTGCTGCTGATCGCGTGCGCCAACGTGGCGAGCCTCATGCTCGTTCGCGCGCTCGGCCGCAGCCGAGAGATCGCCATTCGAGCGGCGCTCGGCGCGGGGCGAGCGCGAATCCTGCGCCAACTGCTGACCGAGAGCGCTCTGCTTTCCGCCGCCGGTTGCGTGCTCGGGCTCGTGTTGGGCTTCGCCGGGATCCGCGCCCTGCTCGCGGTCGACACGGCCGGGCTGCCGCGCGTCGGAGCGGACGGCACGCTGCTCAGCGTGGACTTAAGGGTCGTTGCGTTCACGGTCGGCCTGTCGGTCGTCACGAGCGTGCTGTTCGGGCTCGTGCCGGGACTGGTCGCGTCGCGGACCAGCCTGAGCTCGGTGATCCAGCTCGGTAGCGAAAGGGTTGGCGGCGGAGTCCGTCAAAGCAGGCTGCGCTCGATCCTCGTCGTCAGTGAAGTCGGATTGGCCGTCGTCTTGGTGATCGGCGCGGCGCTGCTGATTCGCACCTCGCTCGCACTGAACCGAGTCGACCCCGGCTTCACGGTCGACAACGTGCTCGTCATGCGCACGTCACTCTCCGAGCCGCGGTTCGCGACCTCCGCCGGCGTTCAAGAGCTGGCGACCAGCACCGTCGCGAGGATTCGCTCGATTCCGGGAGTCGCCGAAGCCACCGCGAGCTGCTGTGTGCCGCTGCAGCCCAGCTTCGGCGACGTGTTCAACGTCGTGGGCCGGGACAACGGCAACCGACCCGTCACGGGCGGCGGAGACATTTCGATCAGCACGGGCGGCTACCACGCGACGTTCGAGATCCCGCTGCTCCGCGGGCGCCTGTTCGACGAGCGCGACGCCGCGGGCGCGCCGCCCGTGGTCGTCATCAACCGCACGATGGCCGAACGGTACTGGGCGAACGGCGAGGACCCGCTCCAGAGCCAGCTCGTGATCGGGCGGGATCCTGCGATCCGTCAGGTCGTCGGGATCGTCGAACAGACGCGCGCGCTGCGGCTGACGAACGTTCCGCGGCCGATCATGTACCTGCCGTTAGCCCAGATCCCGGACGCGCAGCTCGCGCTCATCCTCGGCAACGAGCCGCTCGCGTGGATCGTGCGCACGAGCGCCGACCCCGCTCTGCTCGCGGCGCAGATCCAAGCCGAAGTCCGCGACGCGACGCGCGCCCCGGTTACGAACGTCCAGACGATGACGGAGATCCTCGCGGATTCGATCTCGCGGCAGCGCTTCAACATGCTGCTGATGGCGGTGTTCGGCGGCACAGCGCTGCTGCTCGCGGCGGTCGGGATCTACGGGCTCGTGGCGTTCTCCGTGCAGCAGCGCACGCACGAGATCGGCATCCGCATGGCGCTCGGCGCGCGAGCCGAGAACGTGCGAGCGATGGTGCTTCGGCAAGGCGTGTCGCTGGCCGGGATCGGCACCGCGGCGGGGCTCGCGGCGGCGTTCTTCCTGTCGAAGCTGCTCGCGTCGATCCTGTTCGGCGTACAGCCTCGCGACGTCGCAGTGTTCGTGATGGTGCCCGCGATTCTCGCGCTCGTCGCGGTCACGGCCGTCTTGATCCCCGCGTATCGCGCGAGCCGAGTCGACCCGCTCGTCGCGCTGCGTCACGACTAGCCTTTGACGAGCGCTCGATGACGTCCGCTTCGCTACGAGAGTTCATCGATCGCCACCGCCGGTTGTTCGTCCTGACCGGTGCGGGCTGCAGCACGGCGTCGGGCATCCCCGACTATCGCGATGCCGATGGCGAATGGAAGCGCGCTCGGCCGGTGATGCTGCAGGATTTTCTGGCGGACGAGCACACGCGAAAGCGCTATTGGGCGCGCAGCTTGATCGGCTGGAAGCGGATCAGCGTCGCGTCGCCGAACGACGCGCATCGTTCGCTCGCGATCCTCGAGCACGAAGGCCGGATCGAGCAACTCGTCACGCAGAACGTGGACGGTCTGCATCAGGCGGCCGGCAGCCGAGCGGTGATCGACCTACACGGGCGCGTGGACGTCGTGCGCTGCATGGGCTGCGACGCACGCTCGCCGCGGGCAGCGCTGCAAGCGTTGCTGAGCTCGCGGAACCCCGGTTTCGCGCATCACGACGCCCTCCAAGCCCCCGATGGCGACGCCGACCTAGACGGCATCGAGTTCGCGGCCTTGGACGTTCCGGCCTGCGAAGCGTGCGGCGGCCTGCTCAAACCCGACGTCGTGTTCTTCGGCGAAAGCGTGCCGAAGGAACGCGTCCGCAGCGCGATGGCGGCCCTGGATCGGTCGGACGCGATGCTGATCGTCGGCTCCTCGCTAATGGTCTATTCGGGGTACCGCTTCGCCAACGCGATGGCGCAAGCGGGAAAACCGCTAGCGGCCGTCAACCTCGGCAAGACGCGAGCAGACGACTTGCTCGCACTGAAAGTCACCGAACGCTGCGCAGACGCGCTGTCGTTCTTGCTCGGCGACACCCTCTGAGCAGAGCTCCGCGCTCGCGTCAGAAGCGGAACGTGTAATTGATTTTGGCGGTCATGTCGGAGAACGCGGAGTGGAAGTGGTCGTCGCGATCGATGTCCTCGACGTTGTGATTGATCACGAAGTACACCTCACGACCGGCCACCGGGATCCAGTGCAGCCGCATGTTGATGCCCGCGACCTCGCTCACGTTGTCGTACTGAATGAGGTTGACCCACGATAACGTGGACGAGAACGCGATGTCGAAGCCAGCGCGCACGAGCCGCGTCTCGAACGAGCCTTGCGGCAAATCGATATCGTTGTACTCGTAGCTCAAGCTGCCGCGAAACCGCGCGGTGGGGCGCCAGACCAGATCTATGTACTGATCCGAGCGCGAGCCGCCGTAGAACTTTCCTTCCGGATACTCGACGAGACGAACGGACATGGCGAGCTTACGGTGGCCTCCCGTGCCGATCTGAATACCGCGCGTGTCGGAGTCGTATTCGCCGGGCGGCACGATCACGCCCGGAGAGATTTCGAACGGCTCGATCAGGACCTCGGTGAAGTCGCTGAGCGCGAGCGTGAACGAGTCGCCGGTCCGGTTGGTCAGCGTGACCGGCCGGAGGAAGAACGCTTCGGTCTGCAACCCGCCGTCGAGAAAGTCGATGCGCTGATAGTCGAAATTGACGAGCCACGACTCGAGATAGCCCGTGCTCTTTCTGAGCATGTAACCCAAGTTCAGATACGAGTCGCTGATGCCGCGGCGAGTGATGAAGCCGAGCGCCGGGTTGAAGTTATCCTCGAAGGCCCGGTATTGAACGATGCCGCGGAATCCTTGTGAGGACGGGAGCCTCACGCTCATCCCGTAGGCCGCGTCCTCGCCGTCCACGCCATCGGTGTCGCTCTGCTCGTACCAAAGGTCGGTGTCGAGCGAGCGCCCGCCCGGCAGGTGCGTGTTGCGATAGAGGAAGTCTGCCCCCGCGAGCGAGTTGTCGACGTTCGCGTTCGGACTACCTTGGGTAGCGATGACTCCGACGCTCGACTCGTCGAGCACGCCGAGCTTCGCGCGTACGACCGAGAGCGTGTCCGCATTGACGGGGCCGAACTCGTCCTGCCGGATCGACAGCGCGCCGACCTCCCAATCCCCGATCCGTCCGCTGAGCTTGCCGCCGTAGTCGAGGTCCACGATCTGGCCGTTCGCGCTCAAGCCTATACGCCGCGAGAAGAACGGCCGGCCGTTCTGCGCGAGCGTGTTGAGCCCCGGAATCTGCGATTGGCGCGTCCCGCCGATACCGCCGAATTCGAAGATGTCGGCTTCGCGCAGGAAGAAGTCGCGCTTCTCCGGGAAGAACAGCCCGAAGCGCGTGAGATTCACCTGCCGATCGTCTACCTCGGTCGCCGAGAAGTCCGTGTTGATCGTGAGCGACGCATTGAGCTGCGGGGTGATCCGGTACGCGAGATCGAGCGAAGGCTCCGCGTCCGAGTCGGATTCGCCGGTGACGAAGTCCTTGGTCGTGCTCGCGGCGAGCGACGGCACGACCTCGAGGCCTATGCCCTGCTTGAGCCCCTCGAATCCGATCGCTAGGCCCGAGACCGCGGGGTTGTACGCGCGATTGCGCGACACCCAGGCGATGACTTCGTTCTTGCGCACGACGGTGCGCGAGAAGTTGAGCCCCCAGGTGTCCGTCGTCGGATCGAACGAGATCGACTTGAACGGAATCTCGTATTCGACGGTCCAGCCGCCTTCGAATCGCCCGGCGGCCCCGTCCCAGATCGAGTCCCAGTCGCCGTAGAACTCCGAAACGTTCCGATAGAGACCGTCGGCGCGCACGCCGTTCGGGTTCAGGCCGAAGAAGTAGCCGCTGCGCCGGTCGTTGAACGGATCGATCGTGACGTAGAGCCGGTCGTCCTGGCCGATGTTGTCGTTCTGGCGCAGGTTCCTCGCGGTGATGAGCTCGGGATCGTTGTCGTAGAGGCGCGCGGCGATATAGAGCGCGTCATCGTCGTAGAGAATGTAGATCTCGGTGCGCTCGTCGGGCTCGGCATACTCGACCGGCGTGACCTGATGCAGGTCGTTCACGACGCCCGCCGTCGCCCACACCGCATCGCTCAGATCCCCGTCGATCACCGGCCGCGTCGCCGCCCGCACGACATGCACGGTTTTCTGACCTGGGTCCTGCAACACCGCGTTGCCCTGCGCCGCGGCGGTCGCCGCCGCCAGGCAAAGAAGCGCGCCGCAGATTGCCTGCTTCGTTATCTTCATCGGTTGAACGTGACTGATTAAATCGTGGCGGTCGTGTCGGGATCGGGGCTTGCGGCGGACGGGACGCGCATTATCACCGTCCTCGGGTTTTCGCCGCTAGCTCCGCGCGCAACGCATCCAGCGCGGCCGATGAGGCTGGCCAGTTCGTCGTCGGCTCGCATGGTACAGGTGATACCCCGAAACGCGGCGCACCGTCACCTGTTAGATTGCTAGTCATCAGCGAAAGCAGCGGCACGAGACGTCGAGAGTCTCGCGACCAGCGACTCCCGAACCCCGGCGGAGGAAAAAATGCAGCAGAGGATCGAAACCATGGCACTTCGTATCGCGTCCAAGCGGATCCTCGCACTCTCATGCGTTTTCGCGCTGGCCCTGGGAGCTCATGCGCAGGCTCAGCGCGACCAGACTCCGGCCGCGTTATCGGCCGGAAAGCGAATGACTCGCGACGACTTCGCGGGCTACCTCCGCGCACTCCAAGCGCACGACTTCGAGGCCCTCGTGCGCTACTACACGCCGGACGTCGTGCTGCACGTCCCCGGGGCGCCTCCGCTCGGCATCGACGTGATCGTGTCGTTGGAGAGGGGCCTCGCTGAGGAATGGAACTGGACGATGGACGTGCTCAAAGTCGTCATGGACGACGGCGGCATCGCGATCCACGCCGCCAACCACGGCCCGTTCTTGAAGGACTCGACGCAACTGACCGATGCGTCGGGCAACACTCCGAAAGCGGGCGAACGATGGTCGCAGCGCTTCGTGATGCTCTACACGCTGCGTGACGGCAAGATCTCCGAGCTGACATTCGCGTCGATCGAGACGCGGCGGGAACCCTAGGACCGAAAGCGGCACGCGCACCGACGCCTAATGCGCGCGCCGAAGCGCTGGAGCGTCGCGAACGCTCTGAGCGGGTAGCCCTCCTCGTGTGGATCGCGGGATTCTCCCCGTGCAACAATCACTGCTCGCGTCGAACTACAGAAGGGGGATCAAGAATGAGAACCACAATCGCTCTCGCCGTCGTCCTTGGCTGCGCCGCAGCCACCGCTTCCGCTCAGAGCCCCTCTTCGAGTTTTCCCCGCGGCAATAGCCAGCAGTCCTGGCAGAACCCCGGACTGGCTGCCGCCGTCGCGAAGTGCAAGAAACCTCCGCAGCCGTTCTCCATCGGGGGCGGTGGTCGAAACGCCAACGCACCGGCAGCGCCTCCAGAGCCGCCGGCGCCGCCACCCTCGAAAGAAATCCCCGGCGTGATCGCCGCCGGCCAGACCTGGAAGATCGTGTGGTCGTGGGAGGGCAACAACGCCGACGGCCCGATCGCGGGCGACGACGGCACACTGCTGTTCGCGAACCAAGACGCGAGCAACGTCATGAAGCTCGATCCTGCGACGGGACTCGCGACCGTCATCCACACCGATACGAACACAGGCGGCGCGTTGACGCGCAGCAAGAATGGCGCCCTGTTCCTCGCGGCACGCGGATTGAACGGCGGCATCATGCAGCTCGAGCCGCAGCGCAAGATGTTTGCGAGCACCGTCAACGGCGAGCCGATCGAGTGCGTCGGCGGCGTGCTGAACGACCTCACGGCCGACAGCCGCGGCGGCGTCTACGTCGCCATCTCGGGCGGCGGGCTCTTGTACGCGAACCCGCAAGGCGTCCTCACGCAATACGGCGAGGGCATGAACGGCGCCAACGGCATCATCCTGAGCGCGGACGAGAAGACGCTGTACGTCACGAACGGCCCGGTGATGGTGGCGTTCGACGTGCAAGCCGACGGCTCGCTGACGAAGCAGCGCGAGTTCGCGAAGTTTCGGAGCGGCCAAGGCGGCGACGGCTCGGCCATCGACTCGCAAGGCCGCGTGTATGTCGCCACCGGCGGTGCCGCGGACGTCTTCTCGCCGACCGGCGAGTTCCTCGGCACGATCGTCGGGCCGCAGGGCATGCACGGCGTGGCTTTCGGCGGCAAGGACAAGAAGACGCTGTACGGCATCGTCTTCTACGGCGGCTGGGGCACGCCGAGCGCGCGCAACCGCGTCGTCGCGATTCCGATGATCGCGCAGGGTTACACCGGGCGAGCGAAGTAGCTCTGCGTCCCTTTGTCGCATCGTTTGCCGCGATCTGCCTCGCTCAGATCGCCCCGACGCTGCAAGCGCAAGCGCTGAAGCCTGCCCGACCCCTCAACATCGAGCGCGTGAAGGGCGACCTTTACATGCTTTCGGGCGAAGGCGGCAACGTCGCCGTCTACGTCACGGGCGAAGGCGTGATCCTGGTGGACGACATGTTCTACCGGAACTACGACGACATCCGCGCCAAGGTCGCGTCGGTGACGGACCGGCCGATCGTCTACGTGCTGAACACGCATCAGCACGATGACCACGCCGGCGGCAATGCGAAGATGCTCGGGCTCGCGAACGTCGTCGCGCACCAAAACGTGCGCGCGAACTTGAGCGACATCAAACAGCCCTATTACGAGGACACGCCCGGCACACCGATCGGCCTTCCGAACATCACATTCGCCGACCAGCTCGTCGTGCACCTCGGCGGCAAAGAGGTTCGGGCGAAGTACTTCGGCCGCGGGCACACCAGCGGCGACGTCGTCGTCTATTTCCCCGAGCTGAAGGTCATTCACACCGGCGATCTCTTCCTCGGCCGCAGCGCCGCCGCGGCCGCGGCTGCCGCCGCGAAACCGCCGGGTGTGAACATCTATGTGGACTACGCGCAGGGCGGCAGCTTTCTCGACTGGACCCGCACGCTCGACGGCGCGCTGCAGCTCGATTTCGACACGGTGATCCCGGGGCACGGCCCGGTGTCCACTCGGGCGGACGTGGTGAAGTTCCGGGCCGACCTCGAAGCGATGCGCGATCGGATCGCCTCATTGATCCGCGCAGGAGCCGACAAGCAGCAGGTGCTAACGACGTTCGAGATGGACTACGGTTGGCGCTCCACGGGCTGCCCACCAAGCCCTCCGACGCCCGGCTGTCTGCAGTTTCAGCAGATGGACTCGCTGATCAAAGAGCTCACGCCTTAGCCGCAGCAACGCGCCTCGGACGCGCCACGCCAGCGTCGACCTCCAACATCGCGAAACGAAGATGCCGCATGGCTTGCGCCATGCGGCATCCAGTCGAGACAGAGCGCCCAGCCCGCTCGATCAGAAGGTCAATCGCAGACCGAGGCGGAAGTCGCGGCCCATCGTATCGAAGAAGGCGCCGTTGACGCCGCCCGTGCCAAACGTGTTGTTGCCCGAGAACGGCGGATCCTCATCGAAGAGGTTCGTGATCGAGACGAACAGCTGGGTCCGCTCCATGCCACCGAGCCTGAGGTCGTACGAGCCCGACAAGTTGAACGTCGTGTGGCTCGGCACGTTGCTGTCGGTCACGCTTCCCGTCAAGTTCGGGTTATAGCCAGGGTCGCTGGGACCGAGGTAGGGATCGATGAGGTCCAGCTTTCCCGAGCCCGTGTAACGGAATTGGCCCGTGATCGCAAACCGGTCACGCGAATAGCCCACGATGAGGTTGCCGATCCACTCCGGCGCCGGCGCGATGTCGGACAAGAAGCCGAACCCGCCTCCCGACTGTCCCGCAACGTCCTTGATCGCCAAGTTCGCCGTGAACGGATCCTGCCACAACAGGTCGACCGCCTTCGTAGCCGTCAGATTGAACGAGATCGTGCCGTTCGCAAGGTTCAGCGGGTAATCGAACGAGTAGTCGATGCCCTTCGCCGTGTACGGCGACGCGTTGATGTAAGGAACCTCGACCTCGAAGAAGTTGCTCGTCGGGTTGCCCGGAACCGTCGGTGGACCATACGTGATGCGCGCGCACGACTCGGGCTCGTTCCGCGTGAAACACCCAGCGACCACCGAGTTCGCACCGTCGAGCCGTTGACCGCCGGAGATCGTGATCTCGTAGTAGTCGGCCGAGAAGTGCAAGCCCTCTGCGCCGCCGCCCGGCGAGACCACGAACCCGACCGTTTCGGTCAGAGACTCCTCGGGATTCAGGTTCGGATTGCCCGACAGGATCTGCCAGGCTGGATCGCCGAAGAATCCATAGGTTCCGGCGGGTACCGTGGGATTCTGGACGTAGCCGAAGATGCCGCCCGGCGGAATGCTCTGCGAGTAGTACAGCTCACGGAAGCTCGCCGCGCGCAGGTCCTGCGATCGGCTGCCGCGGATGCGTAACCAGTCGACCGGGTCGTAGACGAACGCGAACTTCCAAGTATCGAGCGACTGGTCGCCGCTCTGACCGGAGACCTCGTCGGTGTTCGTATACTCGGAGGTGCGTGCCGCGATGTTGGCCATCAGCAGTTGAGCGCCCGGAAGATCGCGCAGGAACGGCATCTCGAACTCGGCGAACACTTCCTTCACGTCCGTGTTGCCCGCGAACGAGTCACCGTACTGCAAGCTGAAGTCGGTGCGCTGCGCACGCGGCAGGTCGCCCGCATTGTTGACGAGGTCCTCAGTGCGGTACTCGAGACCGAACGCGCCCATGAGGCCGCCGGCGCCCCAGCCTTTCCAGAGCTGGCCCGAGATCGTGCCCGCGTACACGTCCTGGTTGATCTCGTTGGCCTCCGTGAGAGGGCCGAACGCGTAGGCCAGCGCGCCCGCCGATGCCGTAGCGTTACCGAAAACGTTGAGCGGCTGACAGCCCTGGATCAGCGACGGATCGACGTTCGGGTCAGGCACGCCGGCGATGATCGCGCGGCAGATCGGCTGCCCCGTCGTCGGCAGGCCCGGACGCGTGTCGATGATCGCGTCCGTGGCCATGTAGTAGCGCCAATTGGTCGCGTACCCCACGCCGATCTGATCGCGCGTGGTCTCGCCGTGCTGGATGTACGCCTCCCAGCTCCACGTATCGCTGATCGTGCCGTTCAGGCCGACGACGAGACGCGTGACCTCGGTGTCGGTCGTGACGGTCTGATTGTTTTGATCCGACCAGTCCTTCGTGACGACCGTGCCACCCGGATCGAGGGGAATAGGAAAGGGAACGCCGGGAACGGTGATGGTGAAGCCGCAAGTAACGTTCGAAGAAAACGGCGAGTTGCCGGCACGAGCAGTGAGCGCGGCCTGCGCATTCGCGCTCAAGCCCGCACGGTACGCGTTGTCCGGACGGATGCACGTGTTGAGGGTGTTCTGCGCCGCCTGCCATTGGTGGTTGATGCCGACGACGTTACCCCACGACAGCTCCGCGAAACCCGTGAGCGAGTCGCTGAAGTCCCACTGGACTTCCCCGTAGACCGTTTTGCGCTCGATCTCGGGATACAAGGTCAGGTTCCGGTAGATCGGCTCCCCGTCGCCTCCGGGAACGTTACCGCCGGCGGCCCAGAAACCTTGCTGACCGATCGCAAACGGCACGACGTCCGTGCCCGCGGCGTTGAACTGCGACGCCGTCGTTGCACCCGGCGTGTTGTTGAAGATCACGCCCGAAGGCGTCACCTGATTCGCGCGCAGGTCCGTGGTGATGATCTGGGCCGGCTGCCCAGGGATCTTCGGCGAGTAGGGCGCCCCTACGCCGAATGCGAAAGCGGGGTTGTTGCTGAACATGCCGCGGCCAACGCTGCACCAGTCGCGCGCGTCGGCGCAGCTCTGAACCGCATCCTGCTGCTGATACTCACCGCCGATCACGAAGTGACCCCTGTCATCGCCGAAGCCGCTGCCGCCCGCGGCGCCGACGTGGTAGTTCTCGCCGTCGCCCTCGCCCGTGGTGCCGTAGTCCACGTCGAGCTTGACGCCGTCGAGGTTGCGGTCGAGCAGGATGTTCACGACGCCCGAGACCGCGCCGGAACCGTAGGCCGCGGAGGCGCCGCCGGTCACGACCTCCGTCCGTTCGATGAGGATCGACGGGATGAAGTTCAGGTCGACGCTATCTCCCTGCGTCGTCGGAATGAAGCGGCGCGAATCGACGAGCGTGAGCGTCCGAGTGCCGAAGAACGGGTTCAGGCCGCGCAGATTCGCGAGCGTCGAGCCGATGAAGAACGCACTTCCACCGGTCGTTGAAGCTTGGAACTGCGAAACGTTCTGAGGCACCTGCGTGATGACGTCGGAGATGTTGACGAGACCCAGGCTCTCCATCTTCTGCGCGTCGAACGTGCTTACCGGGTTCGCCGAAACGTAGTCGTCGCGCTGACGGATGCGCGATCCGGTCACCACGACCTCCTCGAGCTTCTGTTCGTCGCCGGATGCTTGAGCGTTCGCCTGCTGGAGCGGCGAGCTCAGTGAAACTGCAATCGCGACTGCGAGCGCGCTCAGCTTGAGCGGCGCATTGCACAAGGTGCTTGCGTTGATCGACTTCATCGGTTTCTCCCCAAAAAGAACTAGATGCCCCAAATTTTTTCTTATTCGGCGGGGGAGTTACTAACGAAACGTAGCGCAGAGCTCGTGTTGTTCCGAGTCTGCTTCCTCCCCCATGCCCGCCTAGCTGTCGTTGGCGACCTGTTGCAATCCAACCACAATGACTCGTACTAGGCGTTTCGCAGTATCTTGTACCGGAGTGTACGAATCAAGAAGGTTTTCCCTTCAAGACAGCCGCGCGCGGGCGGCGTGCCGGCGCTGCAGCCGAACCACGGGGTCTGGAAGACCCTACGCCTCGCGCGACAGGAGTCTCCCGTAACCGGGCGCCGCGCCGTTCATGCCCACGAGCCGCGCGCCGGCCCAAAGGCCGTGCGGCATGCTCGAAATGACAGGCACGGCGGTGCGCGCCTCGAGCGGTGCGATGAGCTCGAGCGTCCGGAATCCGCCGCAGGAGACGAGCATGGAGTCCGCTTCGGGCGCCGATTTGCGAACGCGCGCGCCGAACTCGAGGAGATCGTTCTGCGTCACTTTGTCGACGTCGGCGATAGCCTCGATCCCCATCCCGGTGACGACGACGGGCTCGAGACCGTGCTCGATCAGGAACGCGTGGAGCCGGTCGTTCACTTCGTCGTTGTAGGCGGTCGCGACGGCCACTCGCTTCGCGCCGACGGCTTTGAGGCCATCGATGACGCCGTTGCTCATCGTCGTGGCCGGCAAGCCCGATGCCTTCGTCACGGCCTCCCGGAGCTTTTGGTTGAAGGCTTCGCCTTTATAAAAGGTGAGCGAGGTGCCGGTGAGCTCGATCGCCTCGGCGCCGGCCGCCGCGAGCTTCTCGGCCGCCGCGGGAATGCGCGGAATGACGGACTCGAAGCCCTCGGGCGTCATCTGCTCGACTCCGAGACCGGTGACGACGAAGCGCAGGCGCTCGCCATACATCGCGACACCCTCTTCGGGCACGCCGCGATTGGCCGGCGGGAAGATCAAGCCGAGCACCGGCACCTTGCCGGCGGCCGCGGCACCGCGAATGCCGAATTGGGCGGCCGCGACGGCCGCGGCGCAGCCCGCGAGAAAGTCTCGGCGTTTCGTCACCATCGCGTCTCCCTCCTGCCGCAACGTTTCGAGAGACCGATCATACCGAAGCGGCCACTCCGGCGAGACATGCGCGGGCTCGGCTCGACTTCGAGACGCCTCTGCAGCGAGAATCTGGCCGCGGCCGCAACCGAGCGCCGCGCCTCGCGGCCCAAGCCGCGAGCCACTCGAAGGGGAGCTTTCCTATGGCGACGTTGACCCGCCGCGAAGCGTTGCAGTGGGTGGGCGGCGCGGCGGCCGCCGCGGCGCTCCGATCGAATGCCTCCGCCCAAGCGCCGGCGTTCCCCAAAGGCGCCGTCATCCGCACGCTGTTCAAGGACTATGCGCCCGAGGAGCTTGCCGGCGGGGCCACGCTGTTCCACGAGCATCTGTCACTCGGCGCGGATTTCGGCGATCGGTTCCGCGCCGCCGCGGCCGCGGTGCTGGCCGCGCAGGGAGCGCCGCCGACGGTGCGGCCCACGGGTCCGCCGCCCGCCCCGGCCGGTCCGGATCCAATGCGCGACGTCGACCTCATGGCCGAGGAGCTGCGCAGCGCCCAGCGCGACGGCGTCGCCTGCATCGTCGACGCCGGGCTCGAGGGCGCCGGCGTGGACCTAGAGTTCATCCGCGCGGCCGCGAAGAAGTCCGGCGTGCCGGTCGTCAAAGGCGCCGGCTTCTATGTGGAGCCGTTCTACCCGAAAGAGATCGCGTCGATGAGCGAGGAGCAGCTCGTCCGCGCGCTCGTCCGCCAGGCCGACGACTATCCCGCCGGAGCCTTCGGCGAAATCGGATCGTGGGACGAAATCTCGGCCGTGGAGCGCAAGGTGTTCCGCGCGGTCGGCAAGGCGCACGTCGCGACGAATCTACCGATCTTCACGCACACGGGTATTCCCGGAAAGTCCGCGCTCGAGCAGCTCGACATCCTCGAGGACGCCGGCGTCGATCCCAAGCGCGTCGCGATCGGCCATCTCGGAAATTTGAGCGACCCCAACGTTTACGTGCACAAGACGATCTGCCGGCGCGGCGGGTTCGTCGCGTTCGATCGCCAAGGCGGCGGCGGCGACGCGCCCGTCGTACCGCTCGTGATCGCGCTGCTCGACGCGGGCTTCGCCGACCACGTGCTGATCTCCGGCGACGCGTCGCGCGGGTACGCGCGGCCGATCACGTCGTTCCTGCCGAAGCTGAAAGCCGCCGGTGCGGACGACGAGACGCTAAGGCGAATCACGGTCGACAACTCGCGACGGTTCCTCGCGTTCGTGCCGAAGAGGCCGCGCAAAGGCCTGACGCCACGCAGGCCTCACGACCGCGTCCTGCCACCTCGCTAAGCGTGTCCTAGCGATCGGGCGTGCTGCGTCAGCCCTCGAACCGCTCGCCCACGCGATCGCCGCGTCGAGCTCGTCGTGACCGAAAACGCGTATCTCGGCTTTGACGAAATGCTCCGCGATCCGAGGCGCGAACTTCGCGAGGTTACCGTCGACCGAGAGCGCGACCTTGCGAACGTTGCGGTGATGGTCGCGCACGAAGCGTATGTGACTCATGACGCTGCCGAGGTTTTCCCAGCCGGGGAACTGCCGCGCGTGAACGACGAGCCCCTCGAGCTTCCCGTGAGCCTCGATGTACGGATCCGCGAGCATCGCGATCTCGTCGAAGTCGCGAGTCTGCAAGGCCTGCTCGAGCTCGACGACGATCACCCCGGCTTGCGGGATCATGCGCGGCTGGGCGGCGCTCGGGCCGGGCAACGTGACGAGCCATGCGAGCGCCTGGTCTAGATAGCGGTTCTCGAAGACGCGGACGGGACACGGCATCAGGTAGCTCACGAGCGAAACCGACTTGCGGATCCACGGCAGATCGGTCAGCACCGCGCAGCCGTCGAGCAGCCGCATCGCACGGAGCCCGATCTTCGCGTCTTCCCACACGCCCCCCGGCGTAAAGCCTACGAACTCGGGAGCGAACTGATAGAGCAGGCGGACGTTCTTCCCGTCGCGGCGGATCTCTTCGAGCAGCGGCTCGACGACTTGCTGATAGTCCTGCGCCGTCAACGTCCCGACGGCTTTCAGTCCGACGATGCCGGTGCGGAAGGTCACTCAGTCTTTCGAGCATGGCGCATCCTTGTCGCAGTAGATATGGTCGAGTTCCAATGCGCAATTCTCGAGCCCGATGCCATCGGCCTTTAGGCCAATGAACCTATCGACGCTTGTCGAGAGCACCGCGCCTATTCCGGCCAGTCCCTCTCCATCTGCAGGAACGTGAACGACGCCGACCACGTGATCATCACGAGGCCCGTGAGCGCCTCCATTCCCACCATGAATCGAATCGCGCCGACCGGCACCATGTCGCCGAAGCCGACCGTGCTGTACACGGTTCCGGAGAAATACGCGTAGTCGAGTATCGAGTTGACCGCCGCCGTGCCGTGGATCGCTCCGAACGCTTCGAAGCCGCACAGCACCGCGTAGCCGACGGCGAACAACCAAATCTCGACGGCGTGGATGAACACCACGATGAAAATCAGCAAAAGAACTCGCGGCGGACGGCGGCGGCTTATGGCGGGCAGCACGTGAGCGCATCCGAGCAAGACACCGTAGTGCAGCGCGACGCAGGCGCCGATGCACGCGAACGTGGCGCCGAGCACAACCCAATTGACCGGGTCCAATAGAGCAGTCATGTGATCGAGCTCTTACTCCAACTCATGGGGCAGGAAATGGGGCAGAAAGTCCGTCATTCTCAAGCGAAGCGCGGTCAGGGGCCATCCCACGGCGCGCCTGCATCGATTTCGCGCCACTCACCCAGCGCCAAGCCGTCCAAATTCACCCGCCCGATTCGCGCGCGCACCAACCGCAGCGTCGGGAAGCCCACGCGTGCCGTCATGCGGCGCACTTGGCGGTTCTTGCCTTCGCGCAGCGTGAGCTCGAGCCACGCCGTCGGGATCTTCGCGCGGTAGCGGATCGGCGGATCGCGCGGCCAAAGATCCGGAGGCTCGTCGATGAGCCGCGCGCCGGCAGCTTGCGTCGTGAAGTCGCCGAGGTCGACGCCGCTCTGCAGCGCGGCGAGCGCGGCGTCGGTCGGCACGCCTTCGACTTGCGCCCAATAGACCTTCGCAAGCTTGTAGCGCGGGCTGCTGATGCGAGCTTGGAGCGCGCCGTCGTCCGTGAGCAGCAGCAATCCTTCGCTGTCCGTGTCGAGCCTGCCCGCGGGATAGACGTTCGGGACCTTGATGTATTCCCCAAGCGTGCGCCGGCCGGGCTCCGTACGGAACTTGCAAATCACGCCGAACGGCTTGTTGAGAGCGATGAGCACGACTCAGGCGAAGGGCACGCGCGACTCAGCCGAGATAACGCTCGATCAAGTCGGGCGGCACCGTCGTAGCAGGGACGGCGAGCTTCGCTCCACGGCGCCGACGTTGCCGTGCGCCGCGACGCCCGCCCGCGCGCGGCTCGAACCACGCGCGCACGTCGGCATCGAGCCCCACGCCGTGCATGTAGTTGTAGAGCGCCTTGCGCAGGCCCGTGCCGAGAAAATCGTGATCCGCGCCGACGGGGTCGTCGAACTCGAGGTCGTTGTGCGCGAACGTGACGTCCGCGCGGCGGCCGCAGCGTGATGCCGTAGTGCTCGGGGTGCAGGCCGATCGGCGCGTGCGCCGTCGCGGCGAAGCGATGCCAATAAGCCGACTGGATGCAGCCCGCGGCGAACAGCTGGCGCACGCGCTCGAGCGCGTCGACCGTGTCCTGCACCGTCTCCGTCGGGAAGCCGTACATCAAATAGGCATGCACCATGATGCCCGCGTCGGTGAACGCGCGCGTCACGCGCGCCACCTGCTCGACGGTCACGCCCTTCTTCATGAGATCGAGCAGCCGGTCGGATGCGACCTCGAGCCCGCCGCTCACGGCCACGCAGCCGGCCGCGGCGAGCAGCTGGCAGAGCTCGGGGACGAATGTCTTCTCGAACCGGATGTTGCCCCACCACGTGATGCTGAGCTTCTCGGCGAGCAGCCGCTTCGCGAGCGCGCGCATCCCCGCGGGCGGCGCGGCTTCGTCGACGAGGTGGAAGCCGGTTTCGCCGGTCTCGGCGATGAGCGCGCGAATGCGCTGCATCACGATGTCGGCGCTCGGTCGATCGTAGCGGCCGATGTAGTCGAGCGACACGTCGCAGAACGTGCACTTCTTCCAGTAGCAGCCGTGTGCGAGCGTGATCTTGTTCCAGCGGCCGTCCGACCAGAGGCGATGCATCGGATTCAGCATCTCCATGATGGACACGTAGTGCCCGAGCGACAGGCCCTCGTAGGTCGGGATGCCCGTGTCGCGCTGCGGGAAGTCGTGCTGTGTCGCGTCCGTTTCGAGCGCCACGTCGCCTCCCTTGCGCACGTAGGTCCGCACGAGCGGCGCGTGCTTACCGCGCAGGCGAGCCAAGAGGTTGAGCAGCGGCCGCTCGCCGTCGTCGAGCGTCACGTAGTCGAAGTAATCGAACACGCGCGGCTCGCGCAGCGACCGCAGCTCGGTGTTCACCCAGCCGCCGCCGAGCACGAGAGTGGCTTTGGGCGCCGCGGCGCGGACCGTGCGAGCGATGCGAAACGCGCCATACACGTTGCCCGGGAACGGCGCGGTGACGGCGACGACGTCGGGCCGGTGAGCGGCGACGAGCTCGCGCGTGATCTCGTCGAGCGTCTCGTCGACGATCGTCGACTCACCCTCGAGCGCCGCTTGCAGCGGGTCGAACGAGGCCGCGCTCGCTGCGAGCCGCTCCCCGTAGCGCGCGAGCTCGAAGCGCGGGTCTATTCCGTCGCGCCAGACGTCGGCGAGGTCGTCGACATAGAGGCTCGCGAGATAGCGAGCTTGCTCGGTCGTACCGAGCGTGCCGAACGCCGAGAACAGCTGCTCGTCGATCGCCGTGAGCTCCGCGGTCGGCGGCGGGCTCAGATGAGCGAAGCGAGGGCCTTCCGGAAGGAACGCGCGCCCGACGATGCGCAGCGCCAGGCTCGGGTCGCGGCGCTGCAGGAAGCGAATCGCGGGTTCCACCGTGTCGACGTAGCGGTCGGCGTGGGCCAGGAAATTCGCGATCGGCGGCGGCGCCACCGCGCCTCGGGCCATGGTCCTCGCCCGCCGGCGCAGCTCATCGGCCATCCGCTCGACGAGCGGCGCCGAGAACAGCCGGAGAAACAATGCGAGCGACGCGTCCGCCTGAGTCACCGTGAGCCCGAGCTCCGCCGCGTGCAGACGCAGGAATCCCGTCAGATACGCCGTCGCGGGGTACGGCGTGTTGAGCTGGGTCATCGGCGGCGTGACGAGCAGGACGCGCATGGCAGGAGCAGCGTAACGCACGCGGGTTCTCCCGTGACATAGGCGCTGGCACGACGCCGCCATCAGCGGAGTCCTATACTAAAGCCGCCTCGCACGACGGCTAACGGCTCGCTGCGTAACGGTCCGCGCCATGTCCACCGATCTCGTCATTATCCTGAGCTCCGATTGGGTCGATTCGACTGCGACCCGCGCGCGCATCGGCGAAGAGCCCGCGGATGCGCTGCAGGAAGTGCACGACGCTCTGCTGCGCACTGCGATCGACTCCGAAGGCGGCCGAGTCGTCAAGAACTCGGGTGACGGCGTGCTCGCGACGTTCCACTCCGCCACCGCGGCGCTCGCCGCCGCCGTCGACATCCAACGCCAATTCGCGTCGTTTTCTGCAACGCCCGACTCCCTGGCCCCGATCCAGGTTCGCGTCGGGCTTGCCGCAGGCGACGTGAAGCACTTGGCCGGCGACATTCTCGGCACTCCGGTCGTGGAAGCGGTTCGTCTACAGAGCGCCGCCGCGCCGGGCGAGATCCTCTGCTCGGAGCTCGTGCGCGTGCTCGGCTACGGCCGCGGCGGTTTCGTGTTCGAAGACGCGGGCGCGCTGACGCTCAAGGGCTTCTCCGCACCCGTGCGCGCGCAACGCGTGCGGCGGCCGGCGCAATCCGCGGCCGCGGACCCGACGCCGCACGAGGTACGTCCGAGCCCCACTGCCGCGCGCGCCAGCGCATCGCCGGATCCTTCGATCGCCGTCTTGCCTTTCGTGAACATGTCGGCCGATCGGGATCAGGAGTACTTTTCCGACGGGCTTTCGGAAGAGCTCATCAACCAGCTCGCTCACATCAAGGCGCTGCGCGTCGCGGGCCGAACTTCCAGCTTCGCGCTGCGAGACAAGGCGGAGAGCTTTGCGGACATCGGCGCAAAGCTCGGCGTGAGCTACGTGCTCGAGGGCAGCGTGCGCAGGGCCGGCCAACGGCTCAGGATCACCGCTCAGCTCGTCAAGTGCTCCGACGGGTTTCACCTGTGGTCGGAACGGTTCGACCGCGAGATGGAAGACATCTTCGCGATCCAGGACGAGATCGCCCACGCCGTCGCCGATGCCTTGCGCGTGACGCTCGGTATCGGCGAGACGCGCACGCCCGGCGGCACGCACAACGTCGAGGCCTACGATCTGATGCTGCGCGCGAAATCCCTCGTTCGCCGGCGCGCGTTGGGCGACCCCGAGCGTGCAATCGCGCTCCTTCGGCAGGCCACCGTGCTCGATCCGAAATTCGCGCTCGCTTGGAACGTGCTCGGGAACGCCTTCACCTCGGTTCTCACGTTCGGGCCGGACAACCCGGACGCCGTGCGCAAGGAGATCGACGCCGCGCTCGAGCGCTCGATCGCGCTCGCGCCCGACCTCTGGACGGGCCACGAGGCGCGCGCCAACCAACTCGAGTTGCGTCACGACTGGGTTGCGGCGGAACAAGCGAACGTCCGAGCACGCGCGCTGGCGCCGAAGTCGATGCGGGAGCCGATCGTGAGCCGCGCTCACCAGCTCGGCGTCGTCGGACGCGTCAGCGAAGCGATTCCGTTCGCCCGCGAAGCGCTGCGAATCGAGCCGCTTGCACCGCTACAAACGGTGCCGATCCTGCTCGATAGTGCCGGCCTGCCAGAAGAAGCCGAAATCGAATATCAGCGCAGCCGAGATCTCACGAGCAACCACTTTCTCGCGGACCTGCTTGCCACGACTCGACGGATGGCGAGCAAAGATCATGAGCGTGCGAAGGACGTCTTGGCGCTCTGCGCGGCGGCCGATCCGACGCCGCGCTCCGTGCATCGGTCCATCCTCGAAGTCTTCGATGATCCCGAGAGGGCGCGGGCCTTTCTCGAGCAGAACATCGAGGCCGCGTCACAGGGGAAACGGGATTTCTTCCGGCTGCTGCACAGCGCGCCCTATGCCTGCTATTTCGGGGCGAACGAGCTCGCGCTGCACGCGATTCGCTGCATCGCCAAAGAGCTCCTCGGCGTCTATATCCTCGGCCTTTGGCATCCGGTATACGCCGGGATGCGGAAGTTGCCCGGGTTCAAGGAGCTCGTGGCCGAGGTCGGCCTACTCGCCTACTGGCGCACGACCGGCGAATGGGGCGAATTCGCGCGGCCTCTAGGCTCGAACGATTTCGAGTGCTGGTAAGCGCGCCTTCGTCGATGTCGTCGCACTGTCGCGCGGCCGCTACTTCGGCGCCTTGCACTAAGGATTCGAGCGGGCCCTCGGCCCCGCCGTCTCGCGAATCTGCCCGACGAGATCCTGGAGGCGCTGCAGCGTCGTCTCCAAATTCGTAAGATCATCGAACGTGATCTGCATGACGTAGTCGCCGTTTCCGGCCGTGCGGATCGCGATTTTCTCGCCGAGCTCTCGTGTTATCTGGTTCGCGAGCCACCGCGTCTGCATATCGACCGCGGATTGCGCGGCGGTGGCGCTCGCAGGCGTCGCGAGCAGCGTCTTCACGGCCCTCTCGACTTGTCGGACCGACCAGCCAAGACGCCCGATCTTGTCGGTGATGGCGACTTGCCGCTCCGGATCGAGCGGCAGCAGCGCTCGCGCGTGGCCCATATCGATCGTTCCGTCGACGACAGCACGCTTGACGTCGTCCGCGAGGTCGAGCAAGCGCAAGAAATTGGTCACCGATGCGCGCGATCTTCCGAGCACCCTCGCGATCTCGTCGTGCGTCAAGTCGAACTCCTCGACGAGCCGGGACATCGAGCGCGCTTGGTCGATCGGGTTCAAATCCTCGCGCTGCAAGTTCTCGATGAGGGCTACCGCGAGCGCGGATTGGTCGCTCAGCTCGCGAACGATCACCGGCACCGTCGCCAACCCGGCGAGGCGCGCGGCCTGCCAGCGGCGTTCGCCCGCCACGATCTCGTACGTCTTCGAGCCGGGGATTCGCTGCGCCTCCGGAACCGCTCTGACGATCAGCGGCTGAAGCACGCCCTGCTCGCGGATCGACTCGGCGAGCTCGGCCAGGCCCTCTTCCCGCACGTAACCGCGGGGCTGGTAGTAGCCCGGCTGAAGGTCGTCGATGCCAAGTTCCAATATGTCGCGCTGTGTCACGGATCCATTTCGCAGGGCTCTCGGTGCCCGGACTCTGCCATTCAGCCCGTGCAGCGGCAAGCGAGCTCGGTGGCGATCGTCAGACGCGCCGGCTGCCCCCGAGCTCGCCTTTGCGTCGGTCACGTGCGTCGTTGCCGTCAAAGCTTGAATCACCGTCGTTACCGGTCCGCGATTACTCGCGCGCTACGGCAACCCGGCGTACGATCGGCTCGCGCATCGGCTTCCATCACTCCCTGAGAACTCTCACAACCAAGAGGGAAGAAACCATGAACCGTATCGTTCGCGCGTTCGCGCTGCCTTGTCTGTTACTCGCGTTGACGCCGGCTTTCGCATCGGACAACGACGATTTCGACAAAGCGCTGATCGGCTACTCGATCAACCCCGTAAAACTGGACTTACGTAGGAAGGGCCTCGACGAGAGGATACGTATCGGCGTTGGTGCCTATCTCGTGGAGACGATGGCGTGCGTAGGCTGCCACACCGCGCCGCCCTTTCTCGACGGCGGCAATCCGTTCATGGGTCAGCCAACCCAGCACAATGCCGCGGGTTGGCTCGGCGGCGGCGGTGTTTTCGGTCCGTTCGTTTCGCGCAACCTCACGCCCGACAAGAACGGGAAGCCGGCCGGTCTGACGTTCGACGAGTTCAAGCGCGTGCTGCGAACGGGTATCGACCTAAAGGGCCTGCATCCGTCGCCACCGTTGCCACCACTTCCGCCCGGAGCTACGGACCTGCTGCAAGTCATGCCGTGGCCGGAGTATCGGTACGCGACGTACGACACTCTGCGCGCACTCTACGATTATCTGTCGGCGATTCCGTGCCTCGAAGGCGGACCCGGTCAGCCCGTGGCGCCTGCCAAGCGCTGCGCGCCCTAACCGCTGATTCGCGAGGTGATGGGAGCGAAAGCGCTTCCGCCCGCGCAGTTGAAAAGGCGGGGACCGCAGATGGCGGTCCCCGCCGCAAACGAGAATCGAGCCTAGGCGAGCGCCTTGCCGAACATCGCGAGCATGCGGCCCCACGCCTTCTCGGACTGGTCCTTGTTGTAGACCTGCGTGTCGGGCGGGCACCAGCCGTGCGCGGCCGGGTACACCTCGACCTCGGCGCTGACCTTCGCCGCCGCGAACGCGTCCTTGAGCACGGTCTTCGAGTCCGGCTCGCGCATGTCGTCGTTCTCGGCGATGGCGATCAGGTACTGCGCCTTCATCTGCGGGATCAGCAGATGCGGGCTGTCCGGATTCTTCGTGACCAGGCCGCCGCCGTGGAACGAGCCGACCGCGCCCACGCGGTTCGGCACCGCGGCCGCCGTGCGCAACGACGATCGGGCCGCCCATGCAGTAGCCGGTCGTTCCGACCTTCTTGTTCTTGTCCACCTGCGGCTGCTGGTCGAGCCACGCGATGAACGCCTTCGCGTCCGTCGCGTGCGTGGTCGCAGTCAGCGCCTGCATGAGCGGCAGCACGTCCGGAATCGGCGTGCTCGCGCCGTTCGGCGCGGTCGGCGCCTTCTTCTGCCGGTAGAACGGATTCACGACGAGCACGCTGTAGCCCTGCTCGGCGAGGCGCTTGCCCATCTGCCGGAACGCGGGACGCAGCCCGAAGATGTCCGGCCACACGAGCACGGCCGCGTGCGCGCCGCTCGTCGGGGTCACGAAGTACGCGTCGCAGTTCCCGTCCGGCGTCTTGATGGTGACGTCGCTCTCCTTGACGTCGACGGCGTTGGCCGCGCGCGGCAGCATCATCGCAACGCCGACGGCGGCGGCGATGGTGCCGACGTCTCTACGCGAGTATTTCGTCAGATCTTCTTTGAAATGGTCTTGGTCGCACATGGTGTGACTCCCTCCGGTTGTTGTTGGAGCGCCGTTCGTTCGGTCGCCTGGCGCCGAATATACCGTGTCCGAGGCTTCGTGTGACGCCCGAATACATGCGTCGATGCCGTCAAGGCGCTAGGACCCACACGGGCCGTAAGCCACCGCGCGACTAGGTCCAGTCTCGGCTACCTCACTGGCGCGCCATCGCGACGCGATAGCGCTCCTCGGGCGAGATCATGTGATCGTGATCGTCCTTCTCGAGGTCGATCTGCACCCAGTTCACCTCGCCGCTGAACTCGTTGCCGGACGGGCCGTAATCGGGCGACACGGGCGAGCCCGCCTCCTTGCCGACGTCGCACGTCTCGTCAGCCGAGAACACCATCGGCACTGTCTGCTTGAGCCGACCCTTACCCACTTGCGTACCGTCGAGGTAAAGCACCACGTCGCCGCCCTTCGCGAGCCCACCGCCGTCGTACTTGAACTCCATCCGGACCTGGTGATTGCCGGCCGGGATCGCCTTTTTCGACTCGACGAAAGTAACGGTGACCCCGAAGAAGTTGTAGCAGTACTTGAGCTTGCCGTCCTTCGCGTAAAGGCTCCAGCCATTCGTGTTGCCGCCCTGCGCAATGATCACACCCTCGGCACCCGACTTCGGCACCTCGAGATCCGCCGTAACGGAGTACGACTTGTTCTTGATCGAAACGATCGAGTTCTCGGTGAGCCGCCCCATACCGCTGAAGAGAATCTGCGACTTGCCCTTAATCAGCTGCGGGCGGCCCGCGATATCCGGATTGAAGCGCTCGAAAGTGCGATCGTCGAGGGGCAACACGCTGTATTTCGTCGCCTCGATCAGGAACAGCCGCTTGAGCTCCTCGAGCTTTTTCGGGTTCTTCTTCGCGAGATCGTTCGCCTGCGACCAGTCCTTGTTCGTGTCGTAGAGCTCCCAGACGTCCTCGTCGAAGCTGCGCTTGTACGCACCGAGCCAGGGAACACCGTGCCGCGTCACGGCCGTCCATCCCTTGTGATAGATGCCCCTATTGCAGAACATCTCGAAGTACTGCGTCTCGTGACGATCGGCAGCCTTCGCTTTGTTGAATGCGTACAGCATGCTGACGCCTTCGATCGGCGCCTGTTGAACACCGTGCACGAACGTCGGATGCGGTAAACCGGCGGCTTCGAGAATCGTCGGCGCCACGTCGATCACGTGATGGAACTGGTTGCGTATCTCGCCCTTCCCTTTGATGCCATTCGGCCAATGCACGATGGTGCCGTTGCGCGTACCGCCGAAATGCGACGCCACCTGCTTGGTCCATTGGTATGGCGTGTCCATCGCGTGCGCCCAGCCCACTGCGTAGTGGTTGTAGGCGTTCACCCCGCCGAACTCATCGATCTTCGACTTGAGGAACTCGACGGTCTCGAGACTCGCGAGCCCGTTCAGAGTTGCCATCTCATTGAAGCAGCCATTCGGCGTGCCCTCGGCGGAGGCGCCGTTGTCGCCGATGATGTAGTAGATCAGCGTGTCGTCGAGCACTTCGAGATCCTCGAGCGCGTCCACGAGGCGCCCGAGCTGAGCGTCGATATGCTCGAGGAATCCCGCGTACACCTCCATCTCGCGCGCAAAGATGGGGCGCATCTCCTTCGGTGTGTCGTCCCAGGCGGGGATTTCGTCAGGCCGCTTCGTGAGCTCCGCGCTCTCGGGGATCACTCCGAGCTTCTTCTGGCGCGCGAAGATCTCCTCGCGCAGCTTGTCCCAACCCTTGTCGAACTTGCCCTTGTACTTGTCCGCCCATTCCTTCGGCACGTGATGCGGCGCGTGACAGGCGCCCGGCGCGAAATACATGAAGAACGGCTTGTCGCCCATCAACGCCTTCTGTTGACGCGCCCATTTGATCGCCTTGGTCGTCATGTCCTCGCTGAAATGGTAGCCCTCCTCCGGGGTCTTCTCGGGCTCGATCGGCGTGGTGCCTTCGTAGATCGCGGGATACCACTGATTGGTTTCGCCGCCGATGAACCCGTAGAAGTACTCGAAGCCGCCGCCGCCCGTGGGCCACTGAGTGAACGGGCCCATCGGGCTCGTCTCCCACACCGGCACCTCGTGGCACTTGCCGAACTGCGCGGTTGAGTAGCCGTTGAGCTTCAGAGTCTCCGGCAGCGTCGCTTTGTTCTTCGGCAACACCGACGTGTAACCCGGCGCCGATGTCGCGATCTCGCAAACGCCACCCATATTCACGGAGTGGTGGTTACGCCCGGTGAGCAGCGCTTGGCGCGTGGGCGAGCACAGCGCGGTTGTATGGAATCGGTTGAACTTCAGGCCATTCTTCGCGAGCCGCTCGGCGGTCGGCGTATGAATCACGCCGCCGAACGCGCTCGACGCGGCAAAGCCGACGTCGTCGAGCAGCACGATGAGCACGTTCGGGGCGTCTTTCGGGGGCCGCAACGAGACGATCGGCGGAAATTTCGTGTCCGGATCCTTTGCGTCGAACGTCGTGAGGCCTACGTGCTGCGCGTCGGGGATCGGCAGAATCGATCGTTGAACGTCGTCTTGCGAGCTCATGCAGTTCTTTTCCTTCGACCTAGGTGGTATTTCCCGCGGTGCTCACGCCCGATGCGGAATCGCACGGAGTCTAACCCGTGCACGACTCCGCGCGTAGCAGGTGCGCCGAACGCTCCGTTACGTCCGGCTCACGCAGCCGCGCTGCTCGGTCGGTGCGCCCTCTGCGCGCTAACGCGACGTGTCGAACACGACTTGGTCGTGCCACCAGAGCCGCTCGAAGTTCGCACGGCCAAGTTCGGGATCCTCGTCGCCGACGATCTCGCCGATGCTGCGCTCCCCGTCGATGGCGTCGAACAGGCGCTTCTCCCGTGCATCGATCGGAAGATAGATGTCGCGGTCCGTGTGAGCCCGATTGATCAGCACCGCGACGGCCCCCGGTGGGAGCCGTTCTTCGATGCATAGCGTGTCCGGCAACCGAATGGGCACGTAGTCGAGCCAGTCTTTACGAGCGAAGCTGACCGGTTGCGACGCGCCACGGCGCTCGCCGCGGTACGCGATCACGCTGTGACTCAGCATCGTGCCTCGAAACAGCTCGGCAGCTGTGTACTGCTCCGGACAGGAGAGCGCTGCGATTCGCGCCGACTGCGGGAGTCGCGCCATGAGACCGCATCGAGCGCTGTAGGGCGCCTGCTTGACCCATCGGCCGAACATGAGCCCGGCGTTCTCGACAAACTTCAGGAGCTGCGGCACCGAATACGCGCGGTCTTGCGGGTGCAGCAGCGCGTCCGCGAGCGCCGCCTCGCGCCGGAAGTCCGGGGCCTCGCTCAGCAGCCGCGCGAGCGGATGTGCGCGCGGCAGCTCTTCGAGCGCGGCGATGAGATCCCGGATCTCGTTGTCCGCCGCATGAACGCCGATCAGCCGGCAAAACTCTTGCAGCATGTAAATGCCGGCCCGACCGTAAGGCGCATACACCATGAGGTGCAGCGCGCCGTCGGGTTTGAGCACGTCGCGCAGCGCCCGGAGCGCCGCGTCGGGATCTGCGAGGTGGTGCAGAACGCCCGTGCACACGACCTGATCGAACGTCGTTCGCAACTCCGCCACGCGCTCGATCGGAAGCTGATGGACCTCGAGATTGGCGAGCTCGTTTTTGCTCCGGAGCTCTTCCGTGGCGCGCACGCTCGTTGCGCTGACGTCGACTCCGATGACCCGAGCCGCGGGCCAGCGCACGGCGTGCTTCGCCGCCTGCGAGGTTCCGCAGCCGGCGATCAGTATCGTGCGCTCTTCGGTGTACGGCGTGTCGGGCCAACAGAGATGAAAGTCCGCCCGACGACGGTTGCGGTCTTGCCAACGCAACCGGTAGTTGTCGAGACTTTCGATCGGCCGCGGGTACGGGTAGCGTTCGTAGAAATCCAAGACTGCGGCCGCCACGCCGCGGTCTTGCACGTCCGCACCAGGCCCTCCTGCGGACTGCCCGCCTCCGGTCACACGCCGCTGGTGCTCGCGGCCGTGAGCCTCTCCAGCACCTGATCGAGCGAGAAGCTGCCGACTTTCTGGCTCGGCGGAAACTCCTTGAACGTGCTGATGTACTGCGCGACGAACTCCTGCGCGGGCACGAGCAGAAATATCCGGTCGATCCGCCACTTGCCGTAGTTCATCGCGACATGCTCCGCTTGCTCGAACGGATCGGAACGCAGATTGATGACTTTCGGCAAGCGCAGCGGCGTGAACGGGTCTTGCCAGACGTCCATGCCGTGCGAGCGCTGCTCCTGGAAAACGACCTTCCAGTTGCCGTAACGCAGCCCTACGAGCGACCCGTCGTCGTTCCAATAGAAGAACTCTTTGCGGGGGTTCTCGCCCTTACCCGAGAGCCTATCCTTGATGTTGTAGCCGTCGAGATGGACCTTGAAGGTCTTCTTGCCGACCTTCATGCCCTTGAGCAATTGCTCTTTGACGTCCGGCACACCAGCCGCTGCGAGGATCGTGGGCAGCATGTCCTCGTGCGAGAAGAGATCGTTGTTGGTGGTGCCGGGCTCGATGACACCGGGCCAGCGGATCGCACAAGGCACGCGATAGCCGCCTTCCCAGTTTTCGTTCTTCTCGCCGCGAAACGGCGTGGTGCCGCCATCGGGCCAAGTGAAGACTTCGGCGCCGTTGTCGGTGGAGTACATGACGATCGTGTTCTCGTCGAGGCCGAGCTCCTTGAGCTTGTCGAGGATCTGACCCACGTGACCGTCGTGCTCGACCATGCCGTCGGGATACACCCCGAGGCCGGTCTTGCCTCGGCTCTCCGGTTTCAGGTGCGTGTTGATGTGCATGCGCGTGGAGTTCCACCAGAGGAAGAACGGCTGATCGGCCTTCTTCGCCTTCTTCAGGTAGTCGAGCGCGGCCTCGGTGACCTCGTCGTCGATGGTCTCCATGCGTTTCTTGTCGAGCGGCCCCTTTCTTACGATCTTCTGGGTGCCGTCTGGTTTCGCCCGGCAGTGGAGCAGACCGCGCGTCTGGTATTTCTTGATCATCGCGGGATCTTTGAAGTAATCCTCGTTCTCGAACTCTTCCTCCGCATTGAGGTGATAGAGCGAGCCGAAGAACTCGTCGAACCCATGCGCCGTCGGCAGCGTCTCGTCGGCGTCGCCGAGGTGGTTCTTGCCGAACTGCGCGGTCATGTAGCCCTGCGCCTTGAGCAGCTCCGCGATCGTGACATCGCGCGCCTGTAAGCCCTCCTTCGCGCCCGGCAGCCCGACCTTCAGCATGCCGGTGCGGAAACCGGATTGGCCCGTGATGAAGCACGCGCGGCCGGCGGTGCAGCTCTGTTGGCCGTACCAATCGGTGAAGAGAGCGCCCTGCTTGGCGATGCGGTCGATGTTGGGCGTCTTGTAGCCCATCTGCCCGAGGTTGTAAGAGCTGATGTTCCAGTAGCCGATGTCGTCGCCCCAGAGGACAACGATGTTCGGTTTCTTCGTGAGCGGCTTATTCGTGCTCGGCTTATTCGAGCTCGGCTTATTCGAGCTCGGTTTGCCCGTGTTCGGTTTCTTCGCGGCCATTGATCTTCCTTTCATGTGACTCGACGGACCTTGAGATGACCGTTTCGGTCATCGCGTCAAACTCGATCCGTCTCAGCACACGCAAAGACTGGTCGAGCCAATAGTGACGAGAGTGTCCGGTGCGCCCGGGCACAGCGGCAATCGGACCAAGGTCTAACTGAACGGCCGTGGGTACGGCTCGTCAGCCGCTCCGCGGGAGTATCAGCGTGAACGCGATTCTGATCTTGCGCTCCGGACCGATCGCGGGTGAATCGATGAAGTAACCGAAACCGCCGGCGATCTGGAACGGGAACGGTCCGAACTTCGTGACCTTGCTGACCATCACGTTGAGCGGGAAGGTCCACTCGTCGCCGTCGGCCGCCTCGTGGTCGTAGGTGGCCTCGCTGTTTACGCTGAAGGTCACGCCGCTCGGCCGCGCATACGCGACGAACGGCTGCAGAAACGTCTTGTTGACGTCAGGACGGTCCGCGTCGCTCGCGTCGGCGAACGACCAGAGCTGGTTCGCGAGAAAACCATAGGTCCAAGGGCCGGACTGCTTCAGCAGCACGACCGTCGGTCCGGCCGACCACTTGTCGGTCCCCAACGTCGGATCGTCGGTGGTCGGCAGCGACACCGCCGGGCCGACGCCCCAAATCACGCCTCCCGATTTGCGCGGCGAGAAGAACGCCGAGAACAGCACGTCGCTCAAACCAAACGTCGAGTCGAGCCCGGGAGAAAGGGACGGCTGGCTCACGAACGGCATGATCCACCGGCCGATCAAGTTCCAATCGTCGTTCAAGCGTGAACGGCACGACGGGCTGAACGTTCAGCACCGTGCGTGTCGCGTCCTGATAACCGACGCCCTGCTCCCAATTGAACTGGAACGGCACCGAGACGAGATCGGCGACCGGATTCGAAAGCGCCTTTGCGAGGTCGCTCGCATCGCCGCTCTGTTGGGCACGAGCGCCGAACGCGAACAGCAACGGTAACGTCGAGATCGCGAGCGAACGCAGTCCATGCCGCCGTTTCAGCGAGATCAGCCGGGCAACCCCCGCCAGTGCGAATTCTGTGTTCGACATTTTCCTCTCACCTATCGCGTTGGCTGCATTCGACGTGAACGCTCACTTCGTCAGAGCTGCCGCCTCCGCGGCGCAATCGCGCGATGGCTTCGCGCCCTGAGCTCGAATCGATGCCAATTCGGACTTGGCGGCCTCAAGGTCGGCGCGGAATGCGGTGTCCGCATGCAACCGCGCGACGGTGCTGGCTCCCATCACGCGACCCTCCACGACGTCGCTGTACCAATGCACGTTGCAGACGTTGCGACTCTCTCCATAAGCGAGACCTCGCGCGAGAATCGCATCGGCTCGCTCCGGCGCGATCTCTATCAGCAACAGCGCCCACGCCCAGCCGATGGCCGTATGCCCGGACGGATACGACCCGTCCGTCGCGAGTGCCGCCTGGTCTGCCGGCGTGCAGATGGGCTCCTTGTTTGCGACGAACGGACGCCCACGCTGATAGCGCTCCTTCGCGCCGTAAGTCGATAGACCCACGTCGGTCAGCGTGCGATGCATCAGCAGATAGAGCTTCGGCGTGCGCTCTTCCGTGATCGGAGCGTCGAGCGCGCACGAGAAAGCGGCGGGCGCGTTCGGAAAGCTCAGATCGGCATCGAGCGTCGCTTGCGACCAGCGTGGTCTCCCGCGCAGCGGGACGCTCTGGCGCGCGACCTCCTCGTCGAGCGCGAATGCAGCCGAGCCCGCGGCCGGAGGCGGCGGAAGCAGCGCGAGGCTGTCGGGGAGCGCATCCGCGCTCAAATAGCCTTTCAACAAACCCGGTATTGAAGCGGGCAGAGCCGACGGCTGTTGCGCACTGGCATTCACTGCGACGAGCGCGGCAGCGACGAAACGCGATTCTTGCTCGTTCGAGCATTCGAGTCTCTCCTGTCGAAAGTACCCGTTGCCGTCGGCGGCGAGACGCTGCCAGCCACTGCAGGCTGGCAGCATTGGGACGGTCGTTACTGCCGCGCCATGGCGACGCGGATCGCAGTCTCTGGGTCCACCAAGTGATCTGCTTGCTCCGCGGCGTCGGCGATCGCGAGCTGCACCCCTTTCACTTGCCCGTTGAAAGCGTTGCCGCGCGGACCGTAGTCCGGGGAGACCGGAGCGCCTGTATCCTCGCCGACATCACAGCCGTCGTCCGCGGAAAATACGTTCCCCAGCGTTGCGTCGACATTCCCCTCGCCGACCTTCTTGCCGTCGGTGTACAGCGTGACCTTGCCGCCCTTGCCCAAGCCGCCGCCGGCGTACGCGAATTCCATGCGCACCTGGTGCTCGCCCGCCGGAATCTTGGTGGTCGCTTCAACCATGAAATGCTTGAAGCCGCCCCAGTTGTAGCAGTACTTGAGCTTGCCGCCCTTCGCGTAGAGGCTCCAGCCGCCGATGTTCGCGCCCTGGGCGATGATGACGCCCTCCGCTCCTTTCTCGGGCACCACGATCTTGGCAGTGACGGAGTGCGACTTGTTCTTGATGCTCAAGACGCAGTTCTCGGACAGGTGCCCCATGCCGCCGAACAGGAGCTGGGTATTCCCTTCGATCAAGGTCGGGCGGCCCGCGAGATCAGGATTGATTCTCTCGAGCAATCGATCGTCGATCGGCAGCACGTTGTAGCGCGTGGCCTCGATGAGCCAAAGACGTTGAAGCTCGCGAACCTTATCCGGCATCTCCTTCGCGAGATTCTTCGACTGGCTCCAATCCTTGCTCGTGTCGTACAGCTCCCAAACGTCGTCGTCGAGCGGTGGGCGTTTTTCCTTGGACCACGGGTACGTGTGCCGCGTCACGGCCGTCCACCCTTGGTGGTAGATGCCGCGGTTACCGAACATCTCGAAGTATTGCGTCTCGTGCCGCTCCGCCGCCTTCGCGTCATCGAAAGCATAGAGCATGCTGACCCCCTCGATCGGCGACTGCGCGATGCCGTTCACCGAGAGCGGCTCCGGTATTCCCGCCGCTTCGAGGATCGTCGGCGCGACGTCGATGACGTGGGCGAACTGCGAGCGGATCTCGCCCTTGGCCTTGATGCCCTTCGGCCAGTGGACGATCGTGCCGTTGCGCGTCCCACCCCAGTGTGACGCAACCTGCTTGGTCCATTGGTAGGGCGTGTTCATCGAGTGCGCCCAACCCACGGCGTAATGGTTGTACGACTCTGGTCCGCCGAGCTTGTCGATTCGCGCCGTGAGGTACTCCGGCGTCTCGAGCTGCTGGAGACCGTTGAAGTAGCTCATCTCGTTGAAGCAACCGTTGAGCGACCCCTCCGCGGAGGCGCCGTTGTCGCCGATGATGTAGTAGACGAGCGTGTCGTCGCCGATACCGAGCGTGTTCAGTGAATCGAGTAACCGGCCCACGTGGTGGTCGGTGTACTCGAGGAAGCCCGCGTACACCTCCATCTCCCGGCGCAGCACCGGCTTGAAGTCTTCGGGCATTTCGTCCCAGCTGGGAATCTCTTTGTGACGTGCCGTGAGCTGGCAGTCCTTCGGGATAACTCCGAGCTTCTTCTGCCGGGCGAAGGTCTCCTCGCGCAGCTTGTCCCAGCCGTGATCGAACTTGCCTTTGTACTTGTCGGCCCATTCCTTCGGCACGTGGTGAGGCGCGTGCGTCGCGCCGGGCGCGAAGTAGATGAAGAACGGCTTGTCGGGGGCAAGGCTCTTCTGCTGCGCGATCCAGTCGATGGCCTTGTTCGTCATGTCGTCCATCAGGTGGTAGCCCTCTTCGGGCGTCTTGCCGGCCTCAACCGGCGTCGTGCCCTCATAGAGCGTCGGGTACCACTGATTGGCCTCGCCGCCGATGAACCCGTAAAAATATTCGAAGCCGCCGCCGCCGGTGGGCCACGCGTCGAACGGTCCGGCAGGGCTCGTCTCCCAGACCGGCACTTCGTGGCACTTGCCGAACTGCGCCGTCGAGTAGCCGTTGAGCTTCAGCGTGCGTGCGAGCGGCGACATGGAGTTCGGCAGCACGGAGCAGTACCCCGGCGCGCCGGTCGCGATCTCGGTGATGCCGCCCATGCCGACCGAGTGATGATTGCGGCCGGTCAGCAACGCCTGACGCGTCGGAGAGCAGAGCGCCGTCGTGTGAAAGCGGTTGAACTTGAGCCCACCCGCGGCCAATTTTTCCGCGGCCGGCGTCTGACACGGTCCGCCGAACGCGCTCGCCGCGCCGAAGCCGGCGTCATCGATCAGCACGATCAGGACATTCGGCGCACCCTTGGGCGGGCGCAACCGCTCGATCGGCGGGAACTTCGACGCCGGGTCCTTCGCATCGAACGTAATGAGACCCTTCCTCCCGGTGTTCGGCATCGGAAGATGCGAACGATGTTTTTGATCTTGCGAGCTCATGTGGTGTCTCCCTTGTCGTAGCTTGCCGTTCGCGCTCGCTCGCCCTTCGCGAAGTCGAGGCTGGTCGTCTATGTCCATTGAAGCGTGCCGGATCAGAAGCCGCCAGCCGACGTGGCTGGCGGCATGTCAGAAATAGAGGCTACTGCCGCGCCATCGCGACGCGCAGCCGCTCTTCCGGCGAGACGTAGTGATCCGCGTCCGCGGCGTCCTTGTCGAGGTCGATCTGCACCCAGTTGATCTTGCCGTTGAAGCGGCTCGTGTGCGCCGTGTAGTCGGGGCTCACGGTGGTGCCGGATTCGTAGCCGATGTCCGTCGTCTCGTCCGCCGAGAAAATGATTCCCTGCGTTTGCTCGACGCGGCCCTTGCCCACTTCCTTGCCGTCGCAGTAGAGCGTGACGGTACCGCCCTTGCCCATGCCGCCGCCGTCGTAGGCGAACTCCATGCGCACCTGCGTCTTGCCGGTCGGAATGGGCTTCGTGGCCGCGATGTTGAACTGCTTGATGCCGAGCGTGTTGTAGTGGAACTTGGCCTTGCCGCCCTTCGTGTAGAGGCTCCACCCGCCGAACCGGCCGCCCTGAGCGATGATCACGCCCTCCGCGCCCTTCGCGGGCACGTCGAGATCCGCCGTGACGGCGAACGATTTGTTCTTGATCGTGATCACGCTGTTCTCGGACAGCCGCCCCATGCCCGCGTACAGCGTCTGTGTATTGCCCTTGACCAGCGTCGGCCGTCCGGCGAGCTCGGGAACGAACCGCTCGATCTGCCGGTCGTCGAGCGGCAGCACGTTGAACTTCACCGCTTCGATCAGCCACAGCCGCTGCAGCTCGGCGAGCTTCTCGGGCATCTCCTTGGCGAGGTTCTTCGCCTGCGTCCAGTCCTTGCTGCCGTCGTAGAGCTCCCACACGTCCGCATCGAAGGCCGGCAGCTTGCCGCCCTTCATCTCCCACGGCGTGCGGTGCTTGGTCACCGCGCTCCAACCCTTGTGGTAGATGCCGCGGTTGCAGAACATCTCGAAGTACTGCGTCTCGTGCCGCTCCGCCGCCTTCGCGTCGTTGAAGCTGTACAGCATGCTCGTGCCTTCGTACGGACTCTGCTGCACGCCGTTGACGAAGCTCGGCTCGGGCAGGCCGGCCGCTTCGAGCACCGTCGGCGCGAGGTCGATGACGTGGCTGAACTGGTTGCGGATGCCGCCCTTTTCCTTGATCCCCTTCGGCCAGTGCACGACCACGCCGTTGCGCGTGCCGCCCCAGTGCGAGGCGACTTGCTTCGTCCACTGGTACGGCGAGTTCATCGCCCACGCCCAACCCACCGCGTAGTGGCCGTACGACCCCTCGCCGCCGAACTCGTCGAGCTTCGACATCATGAATTCCGGCGTCTCGATCTCGGGCACGCCGTTGAAGTTCGCCATCTCGTTGAACGAGCCCTGGAGCGTGCCCTCGGCGGAGGCGCCGTTGTCGCCGATGACGAGGTAGATCAGCGTGTTGTCGAGCTCGCCCATGTCCTTGAGCGCATCGAGCAGCCGGCCCACGTGATGGTCGGTGTGCTCCATGAACGCGGCGTACACTTCCATCTCGCGCTCGAGCACGGGCTTGAGCTTCGGATCCATCTCGTCCCAGGCCGGAATCTCCTTGTGCCGCGGCGTGAGCTCGGCGTTGGCGGCCGATCAGTCCGAGCTCCTTCTGCTTCTTGAAGGTGATCTCGCGCTGCTTGTCCCAGCCGTGCGCGAACTTGCCCTTGTACTTCTCGATCCAGTCCTTCGGCACGTGGTGCGGCGCATGCGTGGCGCCCGGCGCGAAATAGACGAAGAACGGCTTGTCGGGCAGCAGCGCCTTCTGCTGGCGTGACCAGGCGATGAACTTGTCGCAGAGATCCTCGGTGAGGTGGTAGCCCTCGGCCGGAGTCTTCGGCGGCTCGATCGGCGTCGTGCCCTTCGTACAACGCCGGATCCCACTGGTTGTTCTCGCCGCCGATGAATCCGTAGAAGTACTCGAAGCCGCCGCCGCCCGTCGGCCAGGCCGTGAACGGACCCGCGGGGCTCGTCTGCCACACCGGCACCTCGTGGCACTTGCCGAACTGCGCGGTCGCGTAGCCGTTGAGCTTGAGCGTGAGCGCGAGCGGCGCTTTCGTGTTAGGCAGCACCGAGCATTGGCCCGGCGCCGCGGTGGCGATTTCGGTGATGCCGCCCATGCCGACGGAATGATGGTTGCGCCCCGTGAGCAAGGCCTGCCGCGTCGGCGAGCACAGAGCCGTCGTGTGGAATCGCGTGTACTGCAGCCCGCCCTTCGCGAGCTTGTCGAAGTTCGGCGTCTTGCACGGCCCGCCGAAGGTGCTCGTAGCGCCGTAGCCGACGTCATCGATGAGGATCACGAGCACGTTGGGCGCGCCCCGCGGGCGGACGCAAGTCGCGGATCGGCGGGAACTTCGTGTCCTTGTCCTTCGCGTCGTAGGTGACCAGGCCCGAGTGCTGGATATCGGGAATCGGGAGGTTCGATCGTTGAATCTTGTCGTTACTGCTCATGCGATTCTCCAAGTGTCTTTACTGCGTGAAATGGCGACGCATTGCAGCGTGCGCACTCGGTTGACGTATTTTGCGGAGGTGCTCGATCTACAAGTAAAGGCATCCGCCGCGAACCTTACTAGCCTGCTCGCAAGCGCTGGCGGTTGCCGGTAGTTCTCAGTTGCGGCCACTGTCACCTCCACTGCGTGGGGACGCCAATTGGCCCATGGTCCAATCCTCGGCTTGGCACGGGCCCACAGCGAATCGCGAACCCGAGCGGCACCTTGGTGTCGAGCGAGGCACGATTGTGTCAGAACTTCCACCCCAGCGAGGTGAACGAACCGTAATCGACGGACTCCTCTTCGTTCTCAGCTTGGCCGTCGTACGTGTAATAGATGCTGAAGCCCCAGAAGAGGTCTTTGAAGATCTCCCAGCGGAAGTTCACGTCGACGTTGCCGCGCGGCTCCTTGGACCCCGAGAGCCTGCGGAAGAGCGTGAGCGTCGTCGATACGTCGAGCTCGGGCTCGTCGTACCGAAACCATTCGAGGTCCATCCCGATCAACGCCTCGGTATCCTTGGTGGTATCGCTCGACCCCGCGTCGTCCTCCAAGCTGCGAACCAATCCGCCGGTGAAGGCGATGCGGTTTGAGTTCGTGTCGCGCAGGTTACGCGCCATGCCGCCGCCGAACGTCCTGCGCTGGTCGATGCCGAGCTCATCGTTTCGCTCTAGCTGACCTATGCCGATCGGGTTCCATTCCAACTTGTCGAGATAGCGCTGGTAGTTGAAGCTCGTGAGTAGACGCGTGCTGCTCGGATCGTTCTCGCTGCTCGACGTCGAGCTGTCGACGTCGAAAGCTATCTGGCGATTCTCGCCGCGGTAGCGGAACTCGTAGCCGAAGCTCGATTGAGCGAGATCATTGGCCTGCGCCAGGCTGTAGCCGAGATCGACGCGCATCTCGATGCGGTCGGCGACCTTGGATTTGATCGGAGTCATGCGCACGACGGTCTGCGTGGGTAGGTCCCTCGTATCTGTTGAGGTTTGCACGCGGACCTTGTCGTCGCCCGTCGTCGTTTCAGCGAGCGTGCCGTAAATTCGCTCGCCGTTTTGGAGGTTCACCTCGAACGTGGTCGTGGAGATCAGCCGATCGATGTCGTCCCATTCGAGGTTGATCACGCCGGTCGTGGGCGAATCGAACGAGACGCGACCTCTATCGAGCGATTTGATCTCGCCCGTGAGCCGATCGCCGTTCTTGAACCACGCGACGTCCGTCTGAGCGTGCGCGGTGTTGGCCGCGAGCGCTACCGCAAGAAAAACGCCGGCAAGATGGCGATGGGGGCATCGCTCGTTGCGGGCCGTTTCGATCGGGGTGCGTTTCATAGGAGGTCCTCGCTTGCTGGGCGCTATTCTTCCTCGTCTCCAGCTGCAAAGCGAACGAAAAACGCGGCGCCGACATCGGAACACCGCACGGGCCGCGCTTTCGTCCCGCAACCTCGAATGCCATACTCCGTGCTCTTCGCGCCGCCAGAAATTGCCGCTGGGCTTCGCACGTCGTTGTCGTAGATCCGAGGACCAGGAGAACAATGAAGTCGCGAATGCTTTGGGTCGTCTTCGCGATGGCGCTGACGAGCGCCTGCGCGTCGCTGCCCACCGGCTACGAAAAAACCGCTACCACGGCGCTGACGAACACGGAGGATACGTCGCTCGGGAAATCGGTCTCCAGCTGGACCGCCGCGCAAAACGGGCAGTCGGGGTTCTATCCGTTGCCCGCCGGTCTGGACGCACTCGGTGCGCGTCTTGCGCTGATCGACAGGGCCGAGCGCAGCATCGACGTACAGTATTTCCTGATCAAGAACGACAGCGCCGGGTTGATCTTCGCCGCGAAGCTCGTCGAAGCCGCGGATCGCGGCGTTCGGGTCCGCTTCTTGCTCGACGACGTGTTCACGACGGTCGACGATCAGGTGTTACTGGCGCTCGACGATCACCCGAACATCGAAATTCGCCTCTTCAATCCCATTGCGCGCGGCGGCATCTCCTGGCTGAACTTCGCGTTGAACTTCAAGACGGCGAACCGGCGCATGCACAACAAATCGTTTACCGTCGACAATCAGACGACGATCGTCGGCGGGCGTAACATCGCCGACGAGTATTTTCAGCTCACCACGGACGCCGAATTTCTCGACTTCGACATGCTCGCCTTCGGTCCGGTTGCACCGCAGGTATCCGCGACGTTCGATCGCTTCTGGAATCACCAACTGGCGGTGCCCCTTTCCGCCTTCGAGATCGACGACGAGGGGCTCACTACTCTGCGCGACAAGCTGAGTACCGCGATGAAGACAACGGGTGACTCCATCTACCGCCAAGCGATCGATGCATCGCTCATACAGAACCTGTTGAACCGAAGTGCGACGCTCTATCCGGCCGACGCCGAAGTCATCACGGACGATCCCGATAAGCTGCTGAACAAGGTATCGCGAGATCAGCAGATCCTCGTCACACGCATGGCCGAAGTCGTTACCGCCGCGACCAAAGAGGTCATCATTTCGACGCCCTACTTCGTTCCTGGTGACGACGGCGTGGCGGCTTGGAAACGCGTGGTGGATTCCGGCGTCAAGGTTTACATCGTGACCAACTCGCTCGCATCGAACAATCACACCGCCGTGCATTCGGCCTACGCCAGTTATCGCAAGAAGCTTCTGCAAGCCGGTGTCGATCTGTACGAGGTGCGAGCGAGCGCGGTGGCCCATGCAGCGGATGAAGAAGGGCCGGACTCGGTGACACTGCACACCAAGGCCGCGGTGATCGACGGGCGCTACACCTTCGTGGGTTCGCTGAATCTCGATCCCCGCTCCATCGACATCAACACGGAAATGGGCGTGCTGGTGGACTCCACCGCGCTTTCGGGACCGCTGACGGAGCGCTTCAAGCAACGCCTAGCGGAAATCGCCTACAAGCTCGAGCTCGACGATCGCGGGAAAGTCCTGTGGCGCGCCACGATCGACGGCAAAGAAGTCGTCGAGACGAGCGAGCCCCTCGCGAGCCGTGGCCGCAGATTCAGCGCGTGGTTCCAGAAGATCTTCCCCGAGAGCCAGATGTAGGTCGCGGGACTAACAGGTCGAGCCAGCAGCCCGGGCACCAAGCCCGCATCCATCGCACGGTGAGTCGCCGCTATCTAATCTTCGGCGGTGACGACGGGGACCGCGGACGCAGTCCCCGTCGCAAGCGGAAAACGTGGCGGCCTCGACGACCGCCGCTCGAGCGGGCGAGCTCCGCCCTACTTACTTACCGACGGCCTTCCAGACATCAGCCTTCGTCTGCGGAGCCGCGGACGCATGGACGTTGATGTAGCGAAGGAAGTCGGTGAGGCCGAGTTTCTCGAGCGCCGGCACGAGCGCCTTGACGTGGTCGTTCGCGGGCTCACCCGGGTTCACGGAGAAGTCGCCCTGGAACAGCACCTTCTCCTTCGGGATGTACGCGACCATCAGTCCGTTCGAGTGCGGCGCGGGATAGATGTGGTACATCTCGACGGTTCGCGTGCCGTCCGTATACACCTTCTTCTCGGAGACCGTCTCGATCTTCGCCTTCTTCGGATTCTTGGAGAGCGTGTCCTCGAGCAGCGTGCGCGGCGTGTTCAAGGCCCGATCGAGGAACTCCTTGTTGTTCTTCTGCGTGATGATCGTCGCGCCTTCGGCCACGAGCACGGGGAGCCCACCCGTGTGATCGGAGTGCGGATGCGTGACCATGACGTACTTGATCGGCTTCGTCGGGAAGAGCTTCTTGATCTCCGCGACGTAGGCGAGCGCCCGGGCTTGGCTCTGCCCGGCTTCGAGCATCATCACGTAGTCCTGGAACTCGACGATGAGCGAGTCGTAGCTGCCCGCCCCCGTCGTGAGCCGGTAGAAGCCGTCGCCGAGCTTCTCGGTCGTGACGTTGAGCGCGGGCGGAGCGCCGCCGGGCGGACCGCCCGGGGCGCCCGGACGCGGCGCGGGTGCCGGCGCGAGCGTCGCGAGGTCGGATGGATTCGCCTTGGCCGCCGTCACGTCGATTTCGAAGAACGGCCATTCGCCGCGCGTCTGCACGATCTTCGCAGGAGCCGTGACGCCGCCGAAATCCTTCCAGCCCGAATAGGTGGCAACGACGTGCATGTCGCCCATGATGTTCTCGCCGACCCACGTCTCGACGCGCTCGATGAGATTCTTGTTGTTCAGATAGCCGTTGATCACGTAGCTCTTGCCGGAGGGAGCTTTGACCGCCGGGCTCCAGCTCAACACGGTGCCACCCGCGCTGCCGCGTTTCGCGGTCGCGTTGTTCTGGGCGGCGCCCTTCAAGAAGCCCCAAGGCGTGAGGTACAGGTCGAGCGACTGGGCCCACGGCTGCGACAGATCCGCCTGTTGCGGCGTGACCTGCTGGAAGAACGTTCCGGGCGCTACTGTCGTCGAGCCGCCGGCGCCGATGTTGTTCGTGCCGCCCGTCTGGCGCGTCGTGGGCGCCGCGAGGTCGATCACACGCACATAGCTCGTGATCGGCCGCATCGGGTCATGCGGGCCCTGGCAAACCATTTGAGTTGCGTTCGCCCCGCACTGCTGGAACGCGACGTCCTTCGCCGATCCGGAGTACGTGATGGACTTGACGTCGCCCAACGCCTTCTGCGCGTTCGCGATCGTCGTTTTGGCATCCTGCGCCATCGCGTTCCCGCATAGGTACGACAGGCAGACTACGGCTACAGCTAGATTCTTCACCACGGCGATTCCCCCTTTATTCGAGTTCGTGCACGAGATCAGGACGAGGATTCTACATTGGTTGCCGGCAACTGGCGGGTGTGTCGTGAGCCGCGAGTCAATAGGCTTGCTCGCAACGACCCGAAGTAAAGCTTTTGCGACCGGGGAACGCCCGGGCGGCGGGCTTGCCTTATCATCTCGCAGCGGGCACCCGCCCGATTCTGGCTATCTTTAAGGAGAGAAAATGACGAATGGAGTATCCCGAGCGTTGCTCGTCACGGCCGTACTGGTGCCGGCAGTGACTTTCGCGCAGGAGCAGCCTCGACCGCAGTCGCAGCTCAGCTATAGCTACGCCGAGATCGGCTACGACGAATCCGACTTCGACATCAACGGCACCGATGTCGACGGCGACGGTTTATCGGTTTCAGGCTCGTTCGCGCTCAACGACGACTGGCATGTATTCGCGTCGTATGCCACGGACGACCTCGACTTCGGTATCGACCTCGATACGTGGACGATCGGCGCGGGCTACCGATACCCCCTCAAGGACAACACCGATCTGTACGGGCGCGTGCTGTACATCAACAGTTCGGCGGACCTGCCGGGTCCGGTCGACGCGGACGACGACGGTCTGGGGCTGCAATTTCGCATCCGGAGCCGTATCAACCAGCAACTCGAGCTCGAGGGCGGCATTCAGTACGTCGACGTGGGCAATAGCGACACGTCGCTACAAGGGAGCGCTCGCTACTACTTCACCGACGCGTTTTCGGCCGGCATCGGCTTGACGTTCGGCGGCGATCGCGACGGGATCGGCATCAACGCGCGCTTCTCGTTTTAGTCCGCTTCAGCCGCGCGCGCAGGCATCACCGCGCGCGCGGCTGGCCCGCCGGGCTTCGTACGACCAAGGTCCAGTTCCCCTCCGGTTCCAACCGCCTGTAAAACCGTGCGGTAGGATGGCGCTCGTCGACGCCGCCGTTTGTGCCGTGCGCAGTGCCGGCGCCGGCAGGACCGATAACGACAAGGGGAAGTAACGTGAAGAGATCGATGCGAATCGGGGCCATGACTCTTTTGGCGATCGTACTCAGTCCAGGCGCGTTGATGGCGCAAGGGACGCTCGAGCGCATCGCCAAGCGCGGTGAGTTTCGAATCGGTTACGACCCGGACGCACGCCCGTTGTCGTTCGTGGAGAACGGTAAGCCCGTGGGCTACTCCGTCGACTTCTGCGAGCGCATCGCGGTCGGAGTCCGGGAGCACCTGAAGCTTCCCGACATGAAAGTCACGTACGTGCCGACGAACCTGGACAACCGTTTCGACGCCGTCGTCAAAGGCGACATCGACATCGAATGCGCGTCGACGACGGTCACCCTCGGTCGGCAGGAGCGCGTGGACTTCACGCTCATGACCTTCGTCACCGGCGGCACGGTCTTGTCCAGAGCCAAGGACCGCATAAGCACGATGGACGGCCTCAAAGGGAAGCGCGTCGCCGTCATTCGCGGCACGACGACGGAGACCGCGCTCGAGGCGCACCTCTCGAAGAACCTCATCGACGCCCGGGTGGTCAAGGTCGCCGACGCCGACGAGGGCATGGCCAAGCTGACGAGCGGAGACGTCGCCGCGTACGCCTCCGATCAGGTGGTCCTCATCGGGGACGCCATGAAAGTGCTCGCCACGAACAAGGACGCGAGCTTCTCGTTCGCGGACGAGCTGTTCTCGTACGAACCCTACTCCTTCATGGTTCGGCGCGACGATGCGGACTTCCGCCTGGTCGCCAATCGGGTCATCGCACAGATATTCCGCAGCGGCCAGTTCGCGCAGATCTACCAGAAATATATCGGGACCAACGGAATCAAGCCGTCTTCGATGTTGATCGCGATGTATCAGGTCCAAGCGCTGTCGGAGTGAACCGGCGCCCGCGGCGCGAACCGGCAAACTGAAAACGCAGCGGAGTAGCTCGCGCGGCTTCGTGCGGCGCGTCGCCCGGCGGGTATACTGAGATCTCAACCTAAGTTGAGGTCGATCATGCCTGCCGGGAAAAAGACTCCACCCAGTACGACCCTCGCGAGGGAACTGACGGTCGGCGAGCTCGCCGTGCGCAGCGGCGTCGCCGTTTCCGCCATTCACTTCTACGAGAGCAAAGGCCTGATCAGGGGCTGGCGCACGAGCGGCAACCAGCGGCGCTATCCGCGAGAAGTGTTGCGCCGGATCGCCGTGATCAAGGCGTCTCAGCGCGTGGGGATCCCCCTGAGCGCCATACGCGATGCGCTGACGTCCCTGCCGGAGAAGCGCACACCTACGGCCGAGGATTGGGGTGTTCTGTCCGAGCGCTGGCGAGCCGATCTCGACGACCGAATCACGCGGTTGACCAAGCTGCGCGACGAGCTCACGAGCTGCATTGGCTGCGGTTGCCTGTCGCTCGACTCCTGTCCGCTGTACAACCCGGGGGACAAATGCTCGGAGCTCGGACCGGGCCCGCAGCTACTCGACCCCGAGCTGATGTCGGATTCGAAGAACTAGATCGAGCGAGCTCGCGTCGGTGCTCCCGCACCGCGCGCCCTCTCAGTCGGTGGAGGATCGCCCGCGGAGCTGCGCGCCGATCGGGCCGGGGGCGCAATCCCGCACTACTTGCCCTTCTGCGCCAGAACGACGAGCTCCCGGTAGTTGCCCTGCATCTCCCACGTGCCCTTGTAGCCGATCGGGAGCACGAGCGAGTCGCCGGGCAGGTACTCGTGAACCTTGCCGTCCGGCTCGGTGAGAATCAGCTTGCCGCTCAGCACGTAGACGAACTCGTCGACGTCCGTCGGGCGCGTGCGGTGACTCGTCTTGGCCGGCGTCGATTCGAAGATCGAGACGCGCAGCTCCTTACCTTCGAACAGCGTCGCGACGCGCATGTTGAGCTCGCCGCCGACGAGGATTTCCTGGTAGGCATCCGGCGGAATCGCCGTCAAACCGAGGCCCGCGATCTTGTCGGGATCGAGCCGCGCGGGCGCGGGGCTCTCGTCGGCAAGGGCGGCCGAGCCGGCCCATAGGGTTGCCGAAGCGGTCAGAGCGCAGGCGGTCAGCTTTCTCATTGGATTTCTCCGTCGGTCGAGTGTGAAAAGTCGGTACCCGACAGAGCTCGGCTCGAGTCGGGTCTTCTTCGCAGTGCGGAGAATAGCGAATTCGGCTGCAAACCTCGCTTTCTTCGCTTCGGCCCGGGCCTTCGGCTCGCCACCCTGCCATCAGGACGGGGTCGACGACCGATGCCACCGAAGATTCGCGAGTTGATCGGAGAGCTGGAGCGAATAGGCTTCAAGAACCGCGGCGGTAGAGGCAGTCATCGCAATTTCGTCCATCCTCGCCTGTCGAAACCCATCACGATCTCCGGCAGACTTAGCGACGACGCCAAGCCTTACCAGATTCGTGCGGTCAGAAACGCGATCACGGAGCTCGACCAGTGAAAGCCAGTGCCAGGTACGTGAAGATCGTCGAGTGGTCTGAGGAAGACAACTGCTACGTCGGAAGCGCACCCGGCTTGATCCTCGGCGGCAGTCATGGCGACGATGAGCGGGTCGTCTTCGAAGAGCTCTGCCGGATAGTCGAGGAAGCCGTCGCGCTCTATGAGAGAGACGGCAGACCTCTGCCGCCGCCGACGTCGGGTCGCGACTACGCGAACCGCATGCAGAGCGTGGCGTAGATGCCGGCGATGTCGCCAACGCTGATGGGGATGTTCGCTCCCTCCCGCACCTGCTTTGACCCGTTGGGGTGTCGATGCGCGAGTTCGCCTTACAGCTGACCGGCACCGTCCTCGCGGCGTCGATGCTCGTCGCGAGCCAGACAAAGGCCGTCGAAGTCGAGTTCGTTCCGCTCTCCGCCGCGGACCAGTGGGACGCGCGCACCTATCGGGCGATTTGGAACGAGTTCGGCGAGCGCATCGTGGCCGCGTTCGAGACGGTGACCTGCCTGCCCTTCACCGAATCGATCGTGCCCGCCGTCGTGGCGGAAGACGTCAGCAACTCCGGCGGCCCCGAGCACGCGATGCAACTGCGCGCGAGCTACGTTCGCGCGGTGAAGCAATCCACGTTGGTTCACGAGCTCGGCCACCGTTATCTGTGGCAGCTCACCGAACGGCTCGACGGCATCGACGGGCACATGACGCTCTATCTGGTGCTCGACCGCGTCTGGGCGCGGGTGTGGGGCGAAAAGTTCGCGGAGGAGCGCATTCGCGGCGAATCCGGCTGGCGCGCGGACTACGACTACGCCGCGGCCTGGGAGTGGACCCGCTCGCTTTCACGCGACGAGCGCGCGCGGTTGTGGAACGCGCTGCTCGCGAAAAACGGCTTTCCGGGCGGCTGCCAAGGCCTGACCGGCGCGCGCTGAGACCGTCGCCGGCCGCCTATACTGCGTGTTTCCCGGAGCTGCGCCATGACGTCCATCGCCGCACGCGTCCTCGAGCGCACCACGCTGCTGCTGCTCATGGTTCTCTGCGCCGGCCACGCGCAAGCCGGCGCGTTGCGCGCAGAGATCGAGGACGCCGCGCGGCGCAACTTTGCCGAGTACCTCGAGCTGCTTCGCTTCCGCAACGTGGCGGACGTGCCTGCGAACATCCAGCGCAACGCGGAATTCCTGCGCGCGGCGTTCGAGCGCCGCGGGCTGCGTGCTCGGCTCGTGCCGAACGCCGCGGGCCGCCCGGTGGTTCTCGCCGAGCGCGGCGGCGCCGCACCCGGCCTCCCGACGCTGCTGTTCTACATTCACTACGACGGCCAACCGGTGACCGCCGCGGAATGGTCGCAGCCCGATCCGTTCGAGCCGGTCGTGCGGGTACGGAACGAAGCCGGCGCGTGGCGGGACGTCGGCGCCGACGCGCTGCAAGCGAAGCCGCTGAACCACGAGCTGCGCGTGTTCGCACGCTCCGCTTCGGACGACAAGGCGCCGATCGTGATGCTGCTGACGGCGCTCGACCTGCTCGCGGCGAAGAGCACGGCGCCGGCGTTCGCCGTCAAAGTCATGCTCGACGGCGAGGAAGAGATGGGCTCGCCGAGCCTCGCGGCCACGATCGCAGTGGACCCCGCGGCGTTTCGCGCCGACGCGCTCGTCATCCTCGACGGGCCCGTGCATGTTTCCGGCCGGCCGACGATCGTGTTCGGCAACCGCGGCCTCGCGCAAACGAAGCTCACGGTGTTCGGTCCACGCGCGCCGCTGCATAGCGGACACTTCGGCAACTACGTGCCGAATCCCGCGCTGCGCCTCGCCGCGCTGCTCGCGTCGATGAAGGACGACGACGGCCGCGTGCTCATCCCGGGGTACTACGACGGCGTGCACCTCACGGATGCCGACCGCGCCGTGCTGGCCGCGGTCGGCGACGACGAAGCCGCGCTGCTGAAGCGCACGGGCATCGCTCGCGCGGAGCGCGTCGGCCACAACTACCAAGAGGCGCTGCAGTACCCTTCCCTCAACGTGCGCGGCTTGGCGTCGGCCGGCGTCGGCGCCGCGGCGGCGAACGTGGTGCCGAGCGACGCGGTAGCCGAGATCGACTTGCGGACCACGCCGGAGACGGACGGGCGGCGGCTGTTCGAGCTCGTAAAGGGGCACGTCGAGCGCGCGGGCTACACCCTCGTCGACGGCAAGCCGACCGAGGACGAGCGCGCGCGTTTCGACAAGCTCGCGAGCTACGCGCTCGGCGCCAACCAGGCGGCCGCACGCATGCCGATGGATTCGGCCATCGGCCGCTGGGCGAACGACGCGCTGCGCGCCGCGTCCGCGCCGGTTCCCAACGAGGACGCCGTTCGGATTCGCATGATGGGCGGCACGGTGCCCACGGACGTGCTGGTCGAGGCATTGAAGCTGCCGTTCGTGCTCGTGCCGACGGTGAACGACGACAACAACCAGCACGCGCGCGACGAGAATCTGCGCGTCGGCAACTTCATCACGGGCACGGAGACGCTCTACAGCTTGCTGACCACCCCGTACAGCCGCTGACGGGGCGCGGCTCGGCGAGGAAAAAAACACTAGAACGCGCCGGCTTGCTTACACTGGCGTTGCCGGAACGAAGGCTTCAAGGGGGAAACATGAGCTCGTTTTCGTTGGCGGGTGCGCGTTTGACCGCCGCCGCTGTGGCCGCGGGCCTGATGGCCGCAGCGGGTTTCGCGCAAACAGACACCACCGCGCCGCCCTCGAGCGCCGGCCTCTCGAACGCCGAGCTCGCGGCGCTGCCGACGGTCAACTGGCCGACCAATGGCGGCAACCTCTTCAACCAGCGGTACTCGCCGCTCACCGAGATCGATCGCTCGAACGTCGCGGGGCTCAAAGGCGTTTGGCGCGCGCGGCTCGGCGGCTCGGGAACCGGGCAGCAGTATTCCGGCGAAGCGCAGATCGTCGTCTACGACGACACGGCCTACGTCAGCACGGGCGCGGACGACGTCTTCGCGATCTCGCTCGCGACCGGCGCGATCGTGTGGCAGTACGACGCGCAGTTGAATCCCGGCATCACGTCGGTGTGCTGCGGTTGGACGAGCCGCGGCGTCGCCGTGAGCGCGGACATGGTCTTCGTCGGCCGGCTCGACGCGCACCTCGTCGCGCTCGACCGCGCGACGGGCAAGCCTCTCTGGGACATCGCCGCGGAGCGCTGGGAGGAAAACTTCTCGATCACCGCCGCGCCGCTTTATTACGACGGCAAGGTGATCGTGGGCTTCGCGGGCGCCGACCGTGGCACGCGCGGGCGCCTGAAGGCGTTCGACGCCGTGGACGGCCGGTTGCTCTGGACGTTCTATACGATTCCCGCGCCCGGCGAGAAGGGTCACGAGACTTGGCCGAAGGACAACGACGCGTGGAAGTATGGCGGCGGATCGATCTGGCAGACGCCGGCCGTCGACCCGCAGCTCGGCATGATCTACTTCTCGACCGGCAACGCCGGCCCCGACTACAACGGCGGCGCGCGCGCCGGCGACAATCTCTACACGTCTTCGATCGTCGCGATCGACGCTGCGACGGGCAAGTACCGCTGGCACTTCCAACAGGTCCATCACGACCTCTGGGACTACGACTCGCCGAATCCCGTCGTGCTGATGGATCTCACCGTCGCCGGGCGCAAGCGCAAGGCAGCCGTCGAGGTGGGCAAGACCGGTTGGGCCTACATCCTCGACCGCGAGACCGGCAAGCCCATCGTCGGCATCGACGAGAAACGAGTGCCGCAGGAACCGCGGCAGGCGACGGCGCCGACGCAGCCCTTCCCGCGCGGCGACGCGATCGTTCCGCACGGGATCGAGATCGCACCCGAGGGCATGACGCTCGTGAACGGCGGCCAGATCTTCACGCCGTTCGTCGGCGACGACCCGACGATCGTGAAGCCCGGCGTGTGGGGCGGAGCGAACTGGCCGCCGAGCTCATTCGATCCGAAGGCGCAGACGTTGTTCGTGTGCGCGTCGTCCGTGGCCGGGACGTTCGCCGGCGGCGGCAACCCTACCGTCATTCCGCCGCAGCAAGGGCAGCGCTACGCAGGAGGCGGCGGCAACGGCGGCGGATTCACGCGGCTCGCGCGCACCGGGATCTTCGCGGCCGTCGACATGACGACGAACAAGCTCGTGTGGCGTTTCCGCTGGCCGGAGCAGTGCTACAGCGGCTCGACCGCCACCGCGGGCGGCCTGGTCTTCGTCGGCCGCAACGACGGCCGGCTCACGGCGGTCGACTCGAGCACCGGCAAGCAGCTCTGGGAATTCCAGACGGGCGCGGGCATGCACGCGGCAGTGAGCACCGTCGAGCGCAACGGTCATCAATACGTGCTCGCGTACTCCGCGGGCAACGCGCTGATCGGCTCCGCACGCGGCGACAGCGTCTGGATGTTCGGCTTGGACGGCACGCTGCCGCCGGCGGAAGCCGGGTCACCGCTGCGCCGCACGCCGGACCAGCTCCGCGACGCGGCCGCCCCAGTCGCCGCGGCCCCGGCCGGCGCGCCTGCCGACCTCGAGAGCGGCAAGCGGGTATTCACGGAGACCTGCTCGATCTGCCATGGCGATGACGGCCTCGGCGGCGAGGGCGGCGGTAAACCGCTCGACCACGTCGCGAGCGCTGCCGCCGCGATGGAGACCGTCGATGCGGGCCGCAACAACATGCCGGCTTTCCGAGGTACGCTCAGCGTCGAGCAGATCCGCGACGTGGCGGCCTACGTGTTCCAGCGTCTCTCGCGAGAGCATGCGCCCGAATGACGCGGCGTATGATCCCGACATCTAGAAAAACATAAGGGGACGATCGTGAAACGAATAATCCTTGTAGCGACACTTCTGCTATTGCTATCCGCCACTCTGTTGAGCGCCGCCGACAACGCGAAAGTCACGTTCATCGGGCACGAGCAAGTGGCGAAAGGCGGCAGTCTCGTGACGGCGCCGAACCTGTCGATCACGATCGCGCATCGCATGGAGCCGGGGATGGTCGAGGTTCACGACAAGGAGACCGACACCATCTACGTGCTCGACGGCTCTGCGACGATCGTCACCGGCGGAACCATGATCGGCGGCAACGTCACAGCGCCCGGCCAGCACCGCGGCACGGACATCAATGGCGGCCAATCTCAGCACCTGATGAAAGGCGACGTCATCGTGATCCCGGCCGGTGTGCCGCACTGGTTCAAAGAGGTGCCGAGCACCGTCGACTACTACGTGGTGAAAGTCATCGCGCCGTAGCTTGCGAGCGCGATCGTCTGATCCGCCCATATGAATAGCGGATGGAGTGACCCGATGCGTCTAACCAACGTTCTCTCGCGCGCGATCACGACCCTGAGCCTCTCGTGCTTGGCAACCGGGGCCGCCTTGGCCCAACCGCCCAAGCCGGACGCCAAAGGCTACGAGGTGGAGTGGGTCTATCGAGTGAGATACGGCTTCATCGACGAGTGGTGGGACATTTTCCGCAAGTACCAAGTCCCGATTCTCGACCGAGCCAAGGCACTCGGCTACGTGCTGGACTACCGCATCTATCATCCGCAGTTCCATACGGACGAGGCGGGGCGGTGGGACTATCGCATCGAGATCACCTACAGCGACGTCGAGGCGGGGAAGCACGAAGAAGAAATCGCGCAGGCGCTGTTCAAGGACTCGGCGACACGCAAGCGCGAAGAGAACCGCCGCTGGGAGCTGACGGTCAATCACTGGGACCTGCCCATCTATCAAGTCGATACCACCAAGTCGCGTTGACGTTCGGACGTAGGAGTAAACAAATGAAACATCGCAAACCGCTGTGGCCGATATTCGCACTGGCCCTCGTCGGCGCTCACCTGCAAACGGCGCACGCGCAAGACGAGCAAGTCACCCGCATGCGCGCCGCGCTCGCGGCGCCGGAGCGTGCGGCCGAGAGCAAGGCGCGCGACGCGTCGCGCAAGCCGATCGAGAGCGTGCAATTCATCGGCATCAAGACCGGCAACACGGTCGTCGACATGATCGCGGCCGGCGGCTGGTTCACCGAGGTGCTCTCGGCCGCCGTGGGTCCGAGCGGCAAGGTGTACGCATCGAACCCGCCGTTCCTCGCGCCGAAGGACGCGGAGACCGCGCTGCAAAAGCGGCTCGGCAACGTCACAGCCGTGAATACCTCGCTCGCCGAGGCCGGTATCAAGAATGTCGACGCCGTCGTCACCGCGCTCAACTTGCACGACATCTATAACGGCTTTGGCGACCAACCCGCCGCCGAGGCGCCCGCCGTGGACTTCCTGAAGGGTATCTTTGCGGCGCTAAAGCCCGGCGGCGTGCTCGGCGTGATCGACCACGTCGGTGTCGCGGGGCAGGACAACAAGGCGTTCCATCGGATGACGCTGCAACAGGCGCGCGACGTGCTCACGAAGGCGGGCTTCAAGATCGAAGCCGAGTCGAGCATCTTGGCCAACCCGGCCGACGACCACACCAAGGCCGTGTTCGATCCAGCCGTCCGGGGCAAGACCGATCAGTTCATGATTCGCGCGCGCAAGCCTGGCTGAGCGCCCGCCCGCAACCCGCGAGGATCCCGCCAAGAACGAACGTCCAACAACAAGAAAGGAAGGCTCCATGAGCGTCGAAATGGCTATTGAAGCGCCGCGCGTCGACTCGCAGGCGATCGACCGGCGTTTCTACTTTTTCATGACCGTCTGGCTCGCGGCTCTCGCGATCGCCGGCTTCGCACCGAAGTCGATCGGAATTCTCACAGGGACACGTTCCAGTTCCGCCGCCGCTCGCGCATCTGCACGCCTTCGCAATGGTCTCCTGGCTGTTGCTCCTGGTCGCCCAGGCGGGGCTCGTCAATGCGGGACGGCGCGACCTGCACATGCGTCTCGGGCTCGTATCGGTGGGGCTCGTGCCCGCGATTCTGGTGCTCGGGGCTATCTCGACGGTGGTTGCCTACTACGGTGCCGTCAAGTTCGGGGCCGGCGCGATCGTCGCGAACGTCCTGTTCCTGCAGCTGCGCTTCTTCATCATGTTCCCCGCACTGGTGATTTGGGCGCTCGCGGTGCGCACCCGCGATCCCGAAACCCACAAGCGCGTGATGATCCTCACGACCGCCGCGCTGCTCGGGGCCGCCTTCGGGCGCATGACCTGGCTTCCGGGCAACAATCTGCTCGTGACGAACGACGTCGCGTCCTCGTTGGAGCTCGTGGCGCTCGCGCCGGCCTTCATCTACGACTTCGTGCGGTTCGGCCGGTTGCACCGGGCTTACGTCATAGGGCTCGCGCTGGCGCTGCCGTGGATCGTCGCGACGCACTTCGTCTGGAACACGCCGTGGTGGAAGCACGCCGCGGACACCCTCATGGGGGTGCGCGGCTAGCTGAGGAATCCGCCCCGCGCCCGCCAGCCAGCTTGACCGCGCCTAGCACGGCGATTCCCGCGACTAGCCACAAGGCGCCGGCAATTTTTGCCTGGATCGCCATGTTGAGCAGCACGTAAGCGATGATCGCAAATCCGATCGCCGGCGCGAGGAGATGCCGGAGCCAATTTCCGCTTCTCTGCCGCCACATGAATTGCACGATGACGGAAACGTGCAGCAGCAAGAAGCCAGTCAGCGCGCCGAAGTTCACCATCGAGGTGAGCAATTCGATTCGATTGGCCAGCGTGAGGCCCACGGCGAGATTCACTGCGGCGACCAACAGGATCGCACGCTCCGGCACCTTGCGCTTGGGATGAACGACGCTAAGGGCGCGCGGCAACCTGCCGTCGCGCGCCATGCCGTACAGAACGCGCGCCGTGGCAACCTGAGTCGTCAAGCTTCCGGCTGCGACCGAGACCACCGTACCGAACACCGACACGAGGAACGTCAGCCACGGGCCGCCGATGGCCGCGGCGATGTCGTAGAACGCGGCGTCCGTCGGCTCGCCCGCGGCGAAGGTCGTCCTGCCGAGCACGAAGAGCGACGCGAGGTAGGTCTGGGCCACGAACAGAATCCCGGCGAGACACAGCGACAAGATCGTGGCGCGGCCGACCGCCCGCGCACCGTCCGACGCCTCCTCGGCCAGCGTCGATATCGCGTCGAATCCGAGGAAGCTCAGGACGGCGAGCGAAAGCGCGCCGAACACGAGCCCGAATCTGATCTCGGACGGCCGGAAGAACGGCTCCGTGGACCAATGAGCTCCGGCGACGCCGTCGGACACCGCCACACACGCGACCGCCATGAACGCGACGAGAATCAGGATCACCACGACGAGCAGTAGAGTGTTCATCCGCGACGTCGCCTCGATCCCGAGAAAGTTGACGGCCGTGCTGAAGGTAATGCCGGTGACGATCCAAACGGAGCGCGGCACAGCCGGCACGACGGCCTGCATCGCAATGGCGACGACGGCATAGCCGAGCGCGGGTAACAGCACGTAGTCGAGCAGCATCGCCCAGCCCGCGAAAAAACCGGCCGTTCCGCCGATGGCTCGTCCGGCGTACGAGTAGACGGAGCCCGCGAGCGGATACGCACGTGCCATCGTCATGTAGCTCAGCGCCGTGAAGAGCATAGCTACGGCGCCCACCGCGTACACGAGCGGCACCATGCCGCGACTCGCGTTGTAGACAAACCCGAAGATGCCGAACGGCGCAGTCGGCGCGATGAAGACGAGCCCGTAGACCACGAGATCGCGCACGCGGAGCGAGCGCTTCAACTCTTGGGCGTAGCCGAATCGCTCGACTGCAGACGCGGCGTCGGTGGTCAGTTGCGAGTCTCCCGGCGAATCGCGGGGCGAAACTACGGGGTCGATGCCGGGGACGCGGTCGGCGTCAGGTCCTCGCACGCCTCCGCCGCGTACGGCACGTTCGACGGCGCAACCGTGTCGGAGCCCGAATACGCCGCGGTGAAGTACGCCGGATCCTCCGCCGTGTATTCGCGCTTCAGCGCGGTCGTCGTCGCGTCGAGCGTGAACCGCTCGACGACGTGCAGCTTGTCGCTGTGCGGCGTCGTGCCGGTCAGCGTCCCGGGCAAGAATCCCACGGTGTCGACGACGAGCACGTCGTTCTCCCACCGGCCGATCGAGTGCCCCGCGCGGCTCGGCGCGACGTTCGCCGGATGCGCGGCGACCTTCATGTAGACCGTGCGCTCGAGCCCGAGCCGGCCGTACTCGAAGCTTGATCGTGTCGGCGCCCTGCGTGATCCGGTTGACGCCCTCGCCGCCCCAATCCGAGACGATGCTTCCCTGCATGCACGAGCGCACCGCGCGCGGCAGCGCGACGAGCTTGTCCATCGCGGCCTTACCCGCGTCCGTGAGCTCGACCGCCGCGCGCGGCGGCGGCCGATTCGCCGGCAGGCCGCCCGCGTTCGCTTCCGCCGTGCCGCGCGCGCCCGCGATCTCGCGCTGCCCTTCGGGCACGCCGCCGGGCGCGAACGTGCCGGCCTTCGAGAGCGGCACGAGCGTGCCGTTCAGGCCCTTCGGGTCCGTCATCACGAGCTGCTCCTGCGCCCAATCGCCCGCGATGTTCGGCTCGCCGCTCGGGGTGCGCGCCGCGCGCTCGACCGTCGGCGTCGCCTCGATCCGTTGGCCGTAGCGATCGAGCTTGGTCCCGTCCGCGAAGATCAGCGTGCTGACGTAGCACGCGTGCGGGTCGACGCGGTCGGGCGAGCCCTGCACCGTGACGCGCGTGCCGGCCGCGAACATCTCGGGCGTCCAGCCGGAGCGGCGCAGCGTCGTGGCCGAACGCATTTCGCAGCGGTAAGAGTTGGTCTTGCCGTCCGCGCCCGTCGCGTCGACATGCAGCCACGCATGCGGGTTCACGTAGTCGAACTTCGTGACGACGCCCTTGAGCTCGATGTTTTCGTTCATCAGGAACGTGCCGAAGCTGTGGTGCGCGCCCGCCGACGTCGCGACCAGCAGACCCGCTGCGAGCCATCCAATCCTTTGCGTCCTCATTCCGCCCTCCAGAACCCCGTGCCGGCGGGCTACGCTAGCACGATCCGCGTCGATGGCGCTTCCGAGCCGCCGCGAGCGTCGCCGGTAACCGTTCTTTCGGCGGGCGAAGCAGCAGTGCCCCGCGATGCGCTCGCCGTCGCCTGTCGAAACTCATCGTGATCTCCGGCAAACTTGGCGCCGATCCGAGTGATATCAGGCTCGCGCCGCGACGCGCGACAGCGGAGCTCGACCAAATGAATTCCAGTGCTTGCTACACGGAGAGCGAGGCGTGAACCCCATCGTCATCGGCACGCTCGTGTTGACGTGCACCTTCGGGGGCGCGCTCGCCGGCATGTGGCTGCGCGGCGTGCTTCCGCCGCAGCATCTCGATGCCGAATCGAGCGGTACGGTCAAGGTAGGGATCGGTCTGATCGCCACGATGACGGCGCTGGTGCTCGGGCTCGTCACCGGCTCCGCGAAGAGCTCGTTCGACGTCACCAACAAAGCCGTGCGGGACACCGCCACCGACCTCATCGCACTCGATCGAACTCTCGCGCGCTACGGTCCCGAAACCGACGAAGCGCGAGCTTTGTTTCGCGCTCAAGTGAAAAACCGGATGGATCGGATCTGGCCGCCCGATGGCGGTGCTCCGGAGCTCGACGTGCCGAACGCGCAGAGTGCTGAGACGATCGCCGCATTGATTCAATCGCTCGAACCAAAAACCGAAGCACAGCGGTGGCTGCGCACTCGTGCGGAGAACCTCACGGAGGCCGCGCTCGACGCTCGCTGGTTGGTCTCGAGCAGCACCGGCACGACGGTTCTCGCACCCTTTCTCACCGCTCTGCTGTTCTGGCTCAGCATCACGTTCGTCAGCTTCGGCCTGTTCGCGCCGCGCAACTTCACCGTCATCGGCACACTGTTCGTGTGCTCGCTGTCGGTCGCGGGCGCGGTCTTTCTGGTCCTCGAGATGGACGGTCCATTCGAAGGATTGGTGAGGGTGTCGCCGCAACCGCTGCAGTACGCGCTCGAGCAAATGAATCGCTAGCCGCGAGCGGCGCCGCGACGCGCGCACCGGCTTGCCGAATCGACTGGCTCGCCGCAGCGGAGTTGCTGCGCCTACGGCACGGCGAACGCGATGAGCTCCCCGGGATAGTCGTTGCCGCTCACGGCGATCACGAGATACTGCCGGCCCTCGATCATGTAGGTCATCGGCGAGCCGCTCTGCGGCGCGGGCAATTGCAGCGCCGCGAGCTCACGACCCGTTCTCTTGTCGTACGCGCGCAGCATCGAGCCGCGCTTGCCGTCGGGCGTCGGGCCGTAGCCCGGCTCCGCCGCGATCAGCAGCGTCTTGGTCGCGAGCGCGCCGGGCGGTTGGCCGGACCGGCCCGTGCGGCCGACGTTCACGCCGGCGAGCGCCGGGTGCTTCGTGATCTCCTCGGGCGTCGTCGCCGTTCGGAATTTCCCAGATCTTTTCGCCTTTCGCGAGATCGAACGCGGCGATCGTGCCGTACGGCGGCTTGAGCAGCGGCAGGCCTTGCACGCTCACGTCGCGCAGGCCGCCGAACGCGCCTGCGTCGCGACCTAAGCAAATGCCGTGCGGCATCGCCGACCCTTCCGCGTAGCGGCAGATCGTCATGCTGTTCACGCCGACGCTCGCCGTCACGTAGACGATGTGCGATTCGGGATCGTAAGCGCCGCCGGGCCAGTTGCTGCCGCCCATCACCATCAGCGTGGAGATCGGGCCGTTCGGATCGAACGGCACGGCCGGCGTGTAGATCGGCCCGATCCGATGCTTCGCGACGATACGCTCCGCTTCGGCGCGCAGCTCCGGCGTGAAATCGATGAGGTCGTCGGTCGCGACACCCTGATGTCCGTAGCGCAGCGTCGGAATCGGTTGCGTCGGCGAGTACCACTCGCCCGGCACGTTGCCCTGCGGCACGGCCGTCTCTTCGATCGGCCAGATCGGCTTGCCGGTCTCGCGGTTGAGCACGAACAGCAGGCCCTGCTTCGTCGCCTGTGCGAGCGCCTTTATGGTTTTTCCGTCCTTGACCGCGTCGACGAGGATCGGCGCGGTCGGGATGTCGTAGTCCCAGAGCGGATGATGCGAGGTCTGAAAGTGCCAGCGGCGTTCGCCGGTGCGAAGGTCCACTGCGACGATGCTCTCGCCGTAGAGGTTGGCGCCGGGCCTGCAGCCCGCCGTACATGTCGCCGTACGGCGATTCGATCGGCAGATACGCGAGCCCGAGCTGCTCGTCCGCCGAAATCGTCGCCCAGACGCCCGCGTTGCCGGCGCCCTTCCCCTTCTCGGCCGAGCCGGCGAGCCACGTCTCGTAGCCGGGCTCGCCGCGCCTTGGGATCGTGTGGAACGTCCAGAGCAGCTTGCCCGTGACGACGTCGAAGCCGCGGACGTAGCCGATCACGTTGTTCGCTTGGTCCGCGGGCGCGAGCGGCGTGTGCGCGGCGCCGACCATGACGACGTCGTTCGCGATGGTCGGCGGCGAGTGCGTGCCGATCTGACCCTTGTCCCAATCGTCGCCTTGATCGAGCGTTGTCCACAGATCGACGTTGCCGCCCTCTGCCGAAGCCCTCGATCGGGCGGCCGGTTTCCGCATTCAGCGCGATCAACTGATAGCCCGGCGTCACGTAGACCACGCGCTTGTCGCTGCCCTTCTGCCAGAACGCGAGCCCTCGGCCCGACAACCTGCGCGCCGCACCCACGCCGCGCGCACCTTCGTTCAGGCTGTATACCCACAGCTGCTCGCCGGTCGCGGCGTCGAGTGCCGTGACCGCACGGCGCGAGCCGCCCGTCGTGTAAAGCACGCCGTCGACCACGAGCGGCGTGCTCTGAAAGCGAAACTCCGGTGTCGGACCCAGGTTCGCCGTGTTGTACCGCCAGGCGACCTCGAGCTTGCCGAAGTTGGTCGCGTTGATTTGATCGAGCGCGGAGTAGCGCGTGGATCCCAAGTCGCCGCCGAAAGTCGGCCACCCGGCGTCAGTGGCGCGCTGCGCGCCGCCCGACTGAGCGAGCGCCGACGCCGCGGTGCCGAGTAGGACGGCGGCCAGCACCGCGCGCCAAGTGTTCGTTGTCATTGTTCGGCTCGCCCCCTGGGATATCGCGGTCAATACTAGGGAATCCGCTACAATCGTGCACGACTACCGCAGCTTCGACGAGACACCGACCTTCCGCTGAGACGACCCGGGCGATGAGAATCGACTTCGTATCGGACGTGGCCTGCCCTTGGTGCGCCGTGGGCTTCAGCGCGCTGGAACGCGCGTTGGAACGCATCGGCGCGGACATCCCCGTCGAGCTGCACATGCAGCCGTTCGAGCTCAATCCCGACATGCCGCCCGAGGGCGCCGACGCGAAGCAGTATCTGCAGGGCAAGTACGGCATGTCCGACGCACAGCTCGCGGAGGGCCACGCGCGCATCGCCGAGCGCGGCGCCGCCGAGGGTTTCAACTTCGGCGTCCGCAAGCAGGTGTGGAACACGTTCGATGCGCACCGTCTGCTTCTTTGGGCCGGCGCAGAGGGCGCACCCGGCGCGCAGCGCACGCTCAAGCGCGAATTGCTGACGGCCTACCATGGCGAAGGCCGCAACCCCGGTGCGCACGACGTGCTGCTCGAGCTCGCGGGCCGAGCTGGCTTGCCCGTCGAGCGCGCGCGCGAGGTGCTCGAGTCGGGCGCCTTCACCGATGAGGTGCGCGCCGCCGAGCGGTTTTGGCAGGAGATCGGGATCCACTCCGTGCCGGCGATCGTGATCGAGCGCAAGCACCTGATCTCGGGCGGGCAGCCGAGCGCGGTGTTCGAGCAGGCGCTGCGGCAAATCGCTGCGGGTGCTTGAAGCGCGCAGCCGGGGCCCCCGGTATAAGCTACGCGCGCGGCACAGCCGCCAAGAATAGTCCGGGGGATTTCATGCGCGTTCAGCTGCTCCGCTCCACCGTTACGACGCTCGCGACGATATTCGTCGTCGCGCTCGGCGCTTTCGCACCACGGCCGGTGCACGCCGATGATCTCGCGGCGGTCGCGGCCCGCGTTCAGGTGCTCGAGGACCGCGAGGAGATCCGCGCGCTCATCCTCGCGTACGGGCAGGCGCACGATCACCGCGACTACCGGATGTTCGCGAGCCTCTTCGCGACCGACGGCGAATGGATCGGCGGGCTCGGCACGGCGAAGGGCCCCGAGGCCATCTTCGCGCTGATGGATAAGAGCATCGGTCACAACCCGCTGCCGAACGGGTCGGGAACGTTTCACGTGCTGACGAACGATCAGATCAAGATCGAGGGCGACCGCGCCTCGGCGACGACGAAATGGCTCTACATCACGCCCGGCAGCGACGATGCGCCGAAGCCGACCTACCTCGGCCACTACGACGACCAATTCATCCGCGAGAACGGCCACTGGAAGTTCTTGCGGCGGCAATCGGTGTCGGACATATCACCGCTGCGGCGGTGAGCCACGCCGCCGCGCGGAGCGTGTGGACCGCCTGCGGAACTGCCGCCGCGCGGACGAACGCCGGCGTTCTTCATCCCCGAGCGCGCGTTTTGCGCGTAGCATTCGAAGTTTCGCCGGGAACGTCTCTGACTGGTACCGCCCGGCCCAACAAGCTCAGGAGAAAGCCATGATGAGTCTGCGTAGTCACCGAATCTGGTCGAGCCTCTCGATCCTATTGCTGTTCGGGTTTCATGTGGTCGCGGCCCAAGAGGCAGACTCCGAGGCGGCGAAGCACCGCGCCAAGATCGATACCGATACGGTGGCGATTCTCAAAGACTTTCAAACCATGAAGGGTGCCCCCGAGCTTTACAGCAAAGCCGCCGGCTACGCCGTTTTCAAGGTGACGAAGGCGGGGCTCGGCGCGTCCGGGGCCGGCGGCGAGGGCGTGGCCGTGGACAAGAAGTCCGGCGCCCGCACTTACATGCGGATGGGCGCCGCGAGCGTCGGCTTCACGATCGGCGTGAGCCGCTACGACATCGTGATCCTGTTCGAGACGCCGGAGACATTCGCGACGTTCCAGAAGGGCGGCTGGGACTCGGCCGCGACCGCGCAGGCGACGGCCGGAAGCTCGGCCGCCGAGGTGTCGTCGACGTTCTTCAACGGCGTCGCCTACTTCCAGATCGGAAGCAAGGGACTGATGGCGAGCGCCGACGTTTCCGGAACCAAGTTCTGGATCGCGGACGAGCTCAACAAGAAATAGCGCGTACCCGCTCGCCGATCGCCTCCCGGCACGAAGCTCGACGTGGCTTGGGCCGCCACGTCGGAGTATCGTGCGGCGCTTCTCGACGAGGACGGCATGACAGTACGCACTCGATTCGCACCGAGCCCCACCGGTTATCTGCACATCGGCGGAGTCCGCACCGCCCTATTCAATTGGCTCTTCTCGCGCAAGCACGGCGGCCAGTTCTTGCTGCGCATCGACGACACCGACCAGCAACGCAACGTCGCCGAGGCGCTGCAACCCATCCTCGACGGTTTCCGCTGGCTCGGCATCGATTGGGACGAGGGCCCCGAGGTCGGCGGACCGCATGCCCCGTACTTCCAGTCGCAACGGCACGAGGCCTACCGGGCGGCCGTCGCGCGTCTGCTCGAAACGGGCCACGCGTATCGCGACTACGCGACTACCGAGGAGATCCAGGCCGAGCGGACCGCCGCCGAGAAGGACAAGCGCGCGTTCCTCTACAGCCGCACGTGGATGGCCGCAACCGACGCCGACGCGAGACGGTTCGAAGCGGAAGGGCGCAAGGGAGTCGTGCGGCTCAAGATGCCGCGCGAGGGTCAATGCCGCTTTCACGACCTCGTGCGCGGCGACGTCGCGTTCGACTGGGCCAACGAGCAGGATCACGTCGTGCAGCGGGCGGACGGCACGTGTCTCTATCACTTGGCAAGCGCCGTCGACGATCACGACTTCCGCATCACGCACGTGATCCGAGCGATCGAGCACCTCTCCAATACCCCGCGCCAGATCTTCATCCTCCAGGGCCTGGGCTACGCGCTGCCCGAGTTCGCCCACCTGCCGTACGTCGCCGAGCCGGGCAGCCAGAACAAGCTGAGCAAACGAAAGATCGCGCAGTACCTGAAGAACCCGGATTTCAAACGCCTCTACGACCACGGACTCGACATCGCGGCGAAGATCGGTCATCCGACGACGCCCGAGACGTTCAACCCCGTGGTCGTCGATTTCTATCGCGTGGCGGGTTATTCGCCCGACGCCATACTCAATTACCTGTTGCTGCTCGGGTGGTCGCTCGACGACTCGCGCGAGGAGTTTTCGCGCGCGGAGATGATCGAGCTGTTCACGCTCGAGCGCGTGAACAAGTCGCCCGCGAGCTTCGATCCGCAGAAGCTCTGGGCGTTTCAGGATCGCCACATGCGCGCGATCCCGATCGCGAGCAAGGTGCCTGCGGCGCTCGGGTACTTGCAGCGGGCGAAGCTCGTCGCCGAACCGGCACCCGCCGGCACCGACGCTTACGTCGGCCGCGTGATCGCGGCCGCAGGCGATCGAATCAAGACGACGGGCGATATCCTGATGTTCAGCGAGTTCTTCGTCGCGGACGACGCGCTGCCTTGCAGCGGCGCGGAGTTCGACAAGCAGATCAAGGCCCAAGGTGCCGCGGAGCTGCTGCGAGATTTCGCGTTACGCCTCGAGACCGTCGGAACGTTCGAGCCGGCGACGCTCGAGAACGAGCTCAAAGCCTTCGTCGCGGAGCGCGGGCTGAAGGTCGGCCAGCTGATCCACCCGCTGCGTCTGGCCGTCACCGGGCGAACCGTCGGGCTGGGGCTCTACGACGCGCTCGCGATCCTCGGCCGCGAGCGATCGCTCGCGCGAATCAAGCGGGCGATCGCGGCCGGCGGCTGACGGTTTCCGCGGCCGCTACTTCCGCGCGCCGAGTCGCGCAAGCATCGCCGACAGCTCTTCGGGGCCGATATAGAAGTGCTCGCAGACGCGTCCCCACAGCATCGCCGTAGGAACGTTGCGGCCGCCGCGCTCCTTCTGGGTCTCGTGCAGGACATACAAGACCACGCGCTCTTCGCGAGTGAGCCCGTCGCGGACGTCTGGCAGTCCATCGTGCTCAGGTAACGAAGTAGGCGTCGCAGCGTTCATCGCCCGGTCTCACTCACCGTCGCCGTGGCGCGCTCCACGCCACGAGCTCTGAGCAGCTGAGCGACGACACCCCCGCCGAGAACGAACGGCACGACGAGGGGGACCACCAAGAGGTTGTACCAGAGCGGCAGGTCGTCCCAGAGCGCCCAAAGATGATTGTAGGCAAAGTACGCGAAGAGGATGGCGCACAAGAGCCAGACCTCGGCGCGCCGTTTGGCGATCAGCCCCGTGACGAGCCCAGCCGCTGCGTTCGTCACCGGCCACATCGCTTGAAACGATGCGAGCATGGCCGTGTTGAAAACGGCGTAGCTTTGCGTTTCGAAATAAGTCCGGGTGGCCTCGGTCAGCGCAGGCCAGAACTGGGCCTCGAGGACCGCCAACACGGGGAACGTGACGGCCCAGACGACCAGGCCCGCGACCACTGCGACGATCGACCGTAGCTTTCATCGTTAGACTTCCTGATCCCAAATGCGGCGCGAGCACTTCGCGCAGCGTACACGCGGGGCGCCCCGTGAGCTTCGCAACCGCGTCACTACAGCTATCGAGATAGCCCGTCCGGATGGCACGGCCAAACGACGCCAGGAGCTCGGCACCGTAGCGAAGATGATCGTCGGCAGCCGAATCGCCGACGAGGCCTGCGACGAATGCCGTATCGTCGATGGATCGAGCTTCCACGCGCCGTCCGCCGAGCTCGCCGTAGAGCGCCGCGAGCGCGGCAGCGGTGTACGTCTCGCGGCCCGTGATGTCGTACGCGGCGCGGTCGTGCCCGCCTTGAAGCAGCACGGCGGCCGCGGCCGCGGCGCAGTCGTCGCGCGCGACGTAGGCGACGCGGCCGTCGCCGCGGTTGTGGACGAGCTGCCCCGTTTCCACGGCGCGCTTCGCCTCGGCAACTTGATAGTCCGCGTAGAGGCTGTTGCGCAGCACGGTCCAGGCGAGACCGCTCGCCGCAAGCGCCTGCTCGGTAGCGTAGTGGCTCGGCGCGACCACGGCGGGATTTGGCGGAGCGGGCTTCGAGCCCGAGGTATAGATCACGTGGCGCACGCCGGCCGCCTTGGCCGCGGCGATCGCGGCTTGATGCTGCGCGGTTCGCCGCGGCAAGTCCGTGGCGCTCACGATGCAGCAGCCGCTCCGCGCCCGCGAACGCGGCCCGCAGCGACGCAGGGTCGTCGAAGTCCGCGTGCCGCACCTCTACGCCGCGCGCCGCCAAGCTCGGCGAGCGCGCTTGGCGTGCGCGTCGCGAGTATCACGTCGCGCGGCGCGCACTGTGCCAACACGAGCTCCGCCGTCCGGCGGCCGAGCTGCCCCGATGCGCCCGTGATTGCGAGTCGCGCACTCACGCGTGTCCTTTACCCTTCCGTTGCCCGATCCTGTTTTCGCCCGCGGTCGACCAGTTGCGATGCTTTGATGGCAATCGCCTCGACTTCGAGCAGGAACGCTGGGCTCGCCAACTGCGGCACGTAGACCGTGGTAGAGGTCGGGCGATGCGTACCGAAGTGCCGCTCCCGAACCGCACGCAGAAGCTGGAAGTCCTGCCCGGGCAGCACGAACACCCCGAGCTTTACGACTGCCTCGACGCCGAGCCCATGTGCTGCCAGGCAAGCACGAACGTTCTGGAAGGTGAGCTCGGCTTGGTCGCCGAACGCGGAGGGAATCGACCCGTCGGGACGCATCCCGACTTGCCCAGAGATGAAGATGAGCTCCGTCCCCTGCGCAACGACAGCCGTGTGCGAGTACGGGCCCACGGGTGCGTGAACGTCTCGGGGATTCAGGAACGTCGTCGACATATCTCCGCCCGCCCGAAGTCGCGCTCAATGGTAGGGGCCGGTCGATCCAAGGGTCAACGCAAGAATCCGGGCAGTTGATCTTTCGGCGAGCCGGCTCACGAGACGGTCAGACGCCCGCCGCTCCGTCCTGGACTTCAACGTCGCGCAGCGCCACGATTCGCGGGCAAGTCATCGGCATCGTGGTCCGTGGACACACGGCGATCCTGATTCGACGAGGGGGGGTCTGCGCCATGCGAAATCGCGTCACGCTGCTGCTGTCGGCCGCGCTCGCTCTTGCGGCGGTTCCGGCACTAGCGCATCACAGCAACTCGGCCTACCAGGTCGACAAGATCATCACTCTGACCGGCACGGTCAAAGAGTGGCGATGGATGAATCCGCACACCTGGTTGTACCTCACGGTCAAAGGCGCGGACGGCAAAGACCAGGAATGGGCCGTCGAGGGACGGCCGCCCGGCATACTCGGCCGCGCCGGGTGGAGCGGCACCATCCTCAAGCCCGGAGACAACGTCACAGTGCACGCGAGCCCTTCGAAGAACGGCGACCCGGTCGGCATCATCGCGCGCGTGACGCTGGCGGACGGCACCGTGCTCGGCAACCTGCCGAACTTCAATCGCGAGGCACCGGCGGACGCGCGCGTCGCGACGCAAACGACCGCGTCGAAAGGTGACGCACCCAATTTCGCGGGCGTCTACTACTCCGCGCAGGAAGGCGGCGCCCCGCCGCCCGCGCGCCGGCCGAACGAACCGCTCCCGCCGCCGACGCGCTCGTCTCCGACGGCCGACGGCTCGCAAGGCCGCGGCCCCGACGCGCCGAAGCTCACGCCCGAGTACCTCGCGAAGTGGAACGTGATCGCCAAGTCGCGCATCAGCGGCTCGTACGAGTACGACAACATCGCGAACTGTCTCCCGCCCGGGGTGCCCGCGATGATGAGCGCGGCGTACGGCATGGAAATCATGCAGGACGCGCAGAAGATCACGTTCTTCAGCGAGCATCAGGACGCGCTGCGGCGCGTATACCTCGATGGGCGCAAGGCGTCGCAGCAAGTGCTCGACGACCCCACCTACGCCGGGTATTCGACGGGTCACTGGGAAGGCGACACTCTGGTCGTCGACACGGTCGCGCTGTCGGAGAAGTCGTTCATCGACGGCTCGTCCCCACACAGCAGCAAGATGACGGTTCACGAACGGATCCGGTTCGTCGAGCCCGGGATCCTCGAGAATCAAATCACCGTCAACGATCCCCTGGCGCTCACCGAGCCGTGGCACGCGACTCGAAAATATCGAAAGGCTGCGTACCCGAACGACGAGCTCCGCGAGTTCGCGTGCGCCGAAGGACTGCGGGAGGGATTGAGATGAGCGTCGCTTCCGAAGGAGCGGCCGAGGTGCTCAACGTCGACCGGGAGGAAGGCAGTCCGGCGCGCTAGGGAGCCCGGAAAGGAACCAGTGGCTCCAAGCTCGAACGGCTGGAAGCTAGCACTCACGCTCGCAGCGCTCGCTGCGGGCGTTGCATCCCACGCGCAACCGTCCGCGTGCTCATTGACCGACAAACCGTGCCTCGAGCGGGAATACCCGAAGCTATGCTTCGAGGCGGGCGCAACCCCAGAGTCCTGCGCGAGCTGGCTGCGCCAAGTCGAGCAATCGCCGGCAACGGAAGTCCGATCAATGGCCGCGGGCATCTACCAGCTCTACGCCGGCCGCTGGCAGACGCCGGGCGACACGCAACGCGAGTTCCGGCAGCGATCGGCCAAGCTCATCCGCGACATCCTCGACGAGGATCCCATGAACGTCGATGCGTTGCTCGGTCTTGCCGGCTTGGCGGAGACGAGCGATGAGCGTGTGCGGCGCCTGCGCCAAGTGGTGGCGGCCGATCCCACGAACGAAGGGCACTTGGAGTTTCTGTCTAGAGCGCTCAGCAGTGACGAGAGCAATCTGCTCGAAGCCGCTGAGCTCCTCGAGCAAGCCTATGCAGTGCAGTTACCCCGCGGCAAGGGCCCGTATACGTGGCGTTTCGCACGAGATGCCATGTGGGAATACGAATGGGCGGGATTCCCGGATCGTGCGGCGGAGCTTCGGAAGCGCGTACGTCAGGATTTCGGTGCCGATGCGCTGCTGCACGAAGCCGCAAGCGCCGAAACCGCTGACCCCGAACGATTGAAATCCGCTCTCGAAGGGCTTTGCTTGGAGATGAGCCTTGCGGTGCTTGGACCCGAGAGCTGTCTCGCCGGCATCCAACAGGTCGTCGACGCCGCGGATCGAGCGCAGCAGCCGAGCGTCGCCGCGCGCCTCGCAGCAACGGCGTCGGACGCGATGTTCGTTGCCGCGTCATCCGGGACGCGGCTCAGCACGGCGGATCCGGATTGGCGCCGCCGGTTCGAAATGACGCTCGAGCGGCATTTCGGGCCGGACGCTGCGGCGCGAATGCACGATGCGCAGTCTCTCGTTACCGTCGAATGAGCAGCGACGCCCGCGCGGCGGCGGGCTACGCCGACGCTCTACGGTGCGAGGCTCGGACAGCCCCAAGCGTTTTCGTCGCCGAACACCGGCGGCGTGGCGCCGTCGAGCAGCGCAAGCACCGCTTCGGTGTTCACGCGATTGCGCTCGACGATATCGCGCGCGCGTTCGAGGACCTCAGGTCTAGCGTCGACGACACCGGCCTCGGCCTCGGCCGCTTTCCTCGCGTCGGGCTCGGGCTGCGCGGGCGGGACTCCCGCGGGTGCCTCGCGGATGCCGAGCTGGCGGCGCATCTCTTGCCGCGCCAGGCTCGACAGAGTCCAGCCGAGCGGCAGCGGCTGACGCTGCGAGATCGTCGATTGGTTCGGCCGGCTGCACAAGCGGAAGTGCAGATGCAGCCGCACCGGGGCGGGCGCGGCACCGCCGCCCTCCGCCGCCGCGCGCTCCTCGATGGCGCGCTGCGCGAGATCCTCGCGCGCTTGGAAACCGCGGGCCGTCCGCACGTTCAGCAGCGCTTTGAGCGGCGCAACGAGCTGGTTCATCATCTTATTTGGCTCGAGCAAGTCGAGCGGATTGGTCGTCGCGGGGTCGTTGCTCACGTGCAGCACGATCGGCCGGATCCGCGGAGAGTCCGGGGGCAACCGCGCGGCGTAGCGCTGCACGCCGCGTAGGATCTCTGCCGCGGTGACCGCACCGGAGTTCTCGAAGTAGCCGCCGTCGACGAGCCGGATCCACTCGCTTTCGTCGGCATCGTCGATGCGCACCCACTCGTCCTGCCGGCGCACCGTGCCCGCGGGGCTCACGTACGTGAACCGCGCGCTCGTGTGTACCGCCGTGCTCAGAACGAGGTCCGGCCCGAGCACGCGGCGGCCGTCGAGCGCGTCGCTGAACGCGGGCTCCGCGATCGACACGGGGGACGTGATCAGACGTTGGCCGGTCTCCACGACGGTAGAGTTCAAGAACAGGAGCGGCACTACGGTCGACTGCGGCCCCGTCCAAGCGGCGATGAATTTTTCGCTGAAGAGCCGTCCGTCCTCGCAGTCGTCCCAGGCAGCCTCCCACGAGCGCTCGATCGCGACGGCCCGATCGTTGAGGAGCCCGATCGGCACGAGCTGCTGGAGCATGTCGGGGAACAGCATCACGGCGACGGTCGGCGACAGAAAGTCCCGGCTCAGGATGCGCTCGGCTCGCTCGCGTATCCGATCTCCCGGCGCGCACTGCAGATCCGGTCCGCGCGCACCGGGAGTGGAGCGATTGCGCAGCAGCGACGTGTACACGGCCGCGCCGAGCGAGCCGCCCGACACGCCGCTGATCGCGAACACATGCCGCCCGAAGTCGAGCCCTTGATCACGGGCGCGGTCCTCGATCTCGCCGAGCACGAGCGCCGTCCAGTACGCGGCGCGCACGCCGCCGCCTTCGGCCGCGATCAGGAACAACGGGACGGTTCCGTCCGACCCGGCTGGGAGACCCTCGCGCCACCGGTCGAGGTATCCCTCGATGCTCGCGCTCGGGTCGAGCGGGTTCAGCGGCGTTCGCGGCGGCACGTCGTGCGACGTGCTCGTCGCGCCGAGCCGCACGTAGTGATTGTCCGCGACATAGGTGCAGAACACGGCCCATAGCAGCACTACGGTCACGATCGGCAGATTCCTGCGATTGCCGAGATACACGAGCAGCGTGGCAACCGGCAGCAGGCCAATCACCGCGATCAGCGCGACGGCGGCGGTTCCGAGCCGCGGGCCGAGTGTCACGGCGCGATAAGCGAACAAGATCATGAGGCCGAAACCGAGCGCGGCGGTCGCGGCGAGCGGAATCCACGCGAGCCGCGGCAACTGACGAAGCGAGCGCAGGTTGCTAGGGCGGGCCGTCTTCACGCCGAACCAGTCGCGGCGCTTCTTCATGAAGTAGTAGAACGCGACGGCTAGCAGCGTGAACGACGCCGACAACAGCACCAGCCTCAAACCCGCGCCGGAGGTCCGCATCGAGTAGCTCAACGAAGCCTTGAGCGACGCCGCGGCGATCAGCAGCAAGGCGAGCGATCCGAGCAGACGCGGGAGAGTCTCTTTGAGGCGCGGAAAGACTTTCGACGACGAGGCCGGATTGCGGAACCGGAAATAGAACATCACTCGCGCCGTCCACCAAACGAGCACGGCGCACACGATCGCGGCGAGCGCGAACCACACGATCCGCAAGGCGGCCTGCAGGCCCGGCTCCTCGCCGAGCGTACGCAGCACGTCCTGCGCCTGCTCGTCCAGAAGCAGCACTAGACCGACGACGATGCCGAGGATCAGGCTGAAGCGGACCAGCTGGAGCACGCGGTAGAGCATCCGCGCGCTCTTCCAAGCGCGCGCGAGCGTTCTGATGAGGCGCTTGAGCAAACACCCCCTCCGCTTGTGGCCGGACTCGCCCTATTTCACCGCCTCGAGAGCCACGTGGCCAGCCCGCAGCGACGGCGGATGTCAGGAACCTGACACTTTCGGCACCGCCGCAGGCCGTTCGACTTTTCTCGCAGGCTCCTACCGTTTGTCGACGACCACCTTGCCGTTCTTCACGACGACTTTGGTCTTGAGCCAGTTCCAGTAGCCTTCGAGCGGGTCGCCGTCGAGCAGGATGACGTCCGCGAGCTTGCCGGCCTCGAGCGTGCCGAGCTGGTCCTGCATGTCGAGATACGACGCCGTGTTCGGGCCCATGATCTTGACCATGTCCGTCATGGAGAACACGACGTTCATCGACTTCAGCTCGTGCTCGAGACCCGCGACCGCGTCGTAGACCGTGTCGGTGCAATAACCGAGAACGGCGCCCGCGTCGAACAACGTGCGTGCGTTCACGATCATGTAGCCCGCTTCCTCGCCGAGACGCACGCCGTCGACGATTCCCGCCGGCCAATCCTTGCCGTCGCGAAAGCGCGGCTTGTTGTCGTTCGCGAACACGCCGAACACCGGCGCGCCGAAGCCGATCGTCATCAACGGCTTGGCGCCCGCGGCCGCGAGCTTCTGAGCATCTTCCTTGCTGACCCAATCCTTGTTCGGGATGTGCACGAGCAGTTTGATGCCGGCGTCTACGGCCGCCATCATCGCGGGCGAGCTCACGGCGTGAACCTGGATCTTCACGCCAACCTTGTTACCTTCGTCGAGCACGGCACGCAGAGTCTCGATCTCCTTCTCGCTCGGGCCCGGCACCGGCGTGAGCGCGATCTCGCCCGTGTACTTGATGCCCATCGCGGCCATCTTGCGAATCTCCTCACGCGCAGACTCGGGAGTGTGATTCGCGAGGCGCAGCGAGCCCGAAGGAATGATCCGCGGACCGTTGATCACGCCCTGCTCGATGTGGTCGCGCAGAGTGATGTTGCCTTCTGCGGGGCCGCCGCCCGAGAGCACCGTCGTATAACCGGCTTCGAGAAGCCGCTGCATTTGCGCCTTCTCGTCGGGACCCGTGTTGACGTGCTTGTGGGCGTCGATGAAGCCCGCCATCGCCGACATGCCCTTTGCGTCGATCGTCTGGCCGCCCTTCTGCGCCGGCGCGCCCGCCGCGACCGACGTGATCTTGCCGCCGCGCACGACGATCGAGCCGCGCTCGATCACGGTGCCGTTGCCGACGACGATCCGAGCGTTGGTGATGGTGAGGTCCTGGGCCGCGAGCGGTGCGATGCCGCCGACCGCGAGGCAAAGGAATAGGATCGACGAGACTGGCCGTTTCATTGGATTCCCCCAAAAAAATTGAGCGTACGCTGCCCGCAGAATATCCGCGCCCGCCGCTCGGCACTAGGCTAGCGAGACTACTCCCCTCGCGGCCCTCGCCCGCGCGTCGGGATACCCGAACCCACTGACTTCGCGGCGTTTTTTCCGCGGCCAATGGATCCCCTGCGCCGTGCGACCGCGGGCTGCCGGTCGACTCGATTTTTGCGATCCGTGTCGACTCCATCGAGCGAGTTTTTGGGGCACAATGCTCGCCTCCACGGAAGGAGCTCAGCTTTGGATCAGGTCTCGCGCGCGGATGCTCTGCGCACGGTGTGGCTGTCCGACGTGCACCTAGGGTCGCGTGACTGCCGCGTGAATCTCGTCCTCGACTTCTTGCGGCGCACGCGCTGCGAGCTGCTCTATCTCGTCGGCGATATCGTCGATCTCGAGAGCCTGCGCAAGAACTTCTACTGGCCCGCGAGCCACATGGATGTGCTGCGCACGCTGCTCAAGATGAGCCACGAAGGAACGCGGATCGTCTACATCCCCGGCAACCACGACGACGAGCTTGCGCGCGTTCGCGGGGGCGACGTTCGGCAACGTCGAAATCGCGCGCGAGGCGATTCACACGACGCGCACGGGGCGCCGCCTGCTCGTGACGCACGGCGATCAGTTCGACGCCGTGGTTCGGAGCCGGTCGCTCGGAGTGCTGCTCGGCGGCTTCGCGTGCCGACGCTTGCTCGAGCTCAATCGCTTCGTGCACTGGGTTCACGATCTCGTGGGGCGTCCTTACTGGTCGCTCGCGCAGCATGTGAAGGCGCGTTTCGCGCCCGGCAAACGCTACGTCGAGCGCTACCAACGCGCGACGCTCGAGGCCGCGCGCGAAGCCGGCGTCGACGGAGTGGTCTGCGGGCACATCCACAACGCCGAGATGGTGCACCTCGACGGGATGATCTACTGCAACGACGGCGACTGGGTCGAGAGCTGCACGGCGCTCGTCGAAGACCAAGGCGGCGAGCTGTCGCTCTTGAAGTGGCGCCCGTCGGCGGCCGCCATTGCCTCATCGACTATGGCGGCCGCCATAGCTTCATCCACTATCGCGGCCGCGTCCGCGACGGCGGCGGGCGCGCAGTGGGCGGGCGGACGGATCGCGGCAGCCAGCCGCTCGGAAATCGAATAGCCACAGCCGGCCGTCGGCTACCTCCAAACGACCCCTAGTACCGCCCCAGCAGGCCGCGTGCTTGCGCCGATCGCTCTCATGACCGAGACTACCGCGGTCGCCGGGGGGAGACAGTCATGCCCAAGCTCATCGCACTCGCCGTATCGGTCGGCGTGCTGGCAGTGCTCGCGACTTGGATCTTCTTTCTCGAGCCCGTGGCCGCGGCTCACCTACAGGTTTGGCAAGCGTTCATCGCTTGGGGCTGCCACTATCACTCGGGCGGCAAGTTCTTGGGCACTCGCAACACGATCGTCTGCATGAGCTTCGGCGCGGTCGTCGGAATGGCGGCGGTGCTGCTCGCCGCGCACCTCGGCGCGCTCGGAGCTTTTGCCGCCCCCGTCGCGGTCGGCCTCGGCGCCGCGGTGATCGTGCTGTCGTCGAAGATCCCGCTGCTCGCGACGATCCCCGCGAGCGTCTACGGCTTCGCGAGCATCGCGGGGCTGATCCTGCTCGGGCAAGGAATGACCGCGACCACGTCGCTGCTGCCGACGATCCTGTCGGTGATCATCGGGGCGGTGTTCGGCTTCGTATCGGAAGCGCTGGCCGGCGCGCTCGCGAAGAAGTAGCGCTCCGACTTCGACTAGCCGGGCGCCGCGCGCGCCGCTCGCGCCGCTATGGGCGGCGCTCGTCGGGCGGGCTCTTCCGCACGAACGGACGCGCGAGAACGCCGAACGGCTGCTACCGCGCGACGCGCGGCGGCGGGGCGACCGGCTGCTTCGCTTCTTCTCCCCTCGCAGCCGCCTCGCGCTCCGCGGCGCGCTGGCCGGACAGAATGTTCGCCATGCCGTAGTTGCCTTCGGTGCAGGCGTACTCGAACAGCACGCCGTGCAGATCCGTCAGCGGATAGGTCCCTCCCCAGGGCTCGGCCCAAGTCTCGGGATCCGTCACGGTGAACGAATATTCCACGGTGTCCGGGCTCACGCGGGTAAGCCGCTCCGTCACGCGCATGTGCTCGCTTGCGTTGCGCCACGCGGTGATCGGATTGAAGCCCGCGGTCTCGACCACGAACGTCGTGCCTTCCCAGTGGCCCACCGACGTGCCGTTCCATTGCGGGAGATCGGGGCTGCGCGGCTTGCCGTCTGTCGGGATGATTCGCGGATCGCCCATCTCGCCTTGGATCACGACGTAGCCCGGGCTCTGGAAGATCTGCAGATTGCTGTTGTAGCCGCCCGGGAGGATCGGCGGCAGGGTGCTCGGCCAGACGACGCAGCGCTCCGTAAGGCCTCGCATCTCGGGGCCGTCGAACTCCTTTCCCTTACGCAGCGCGGCGCGCGCGTCTCGGCGCGCAACCGCGGCGGCCGTGAGCGGCGGAATCCGGCCGTTCTTCGGGCTCGTGATGATCGACGTGCGCAGATTCGGCGAGGTCTTGCCCTCGTTCTGACTCAGCTTGAACGTGCCCATGTCGTAGTGCACGTCCTCGAGCGTACCGGGTTTTGTCTCGTCGTCTTGGTCGGCGTCTTCGAGCACCTTTTTCGCGTAGGCCGCTGCCTCGGTAGGCGAGTCGAAGTACTCCTTCTCGCCGAGCTCGGCCGGCCGCTCGAGCGGTGCGACGGTGAACTCGCTGAACTGGCCGGAGATGTCGGGCTCGCCCCAGGCGGTCTTCTGCGCCGACTTCGACTGTGCGGCGGCGCCGCTCGCGGCGCCGAGCGCGATCGCCACGGCCGCGCCGAGCGCCGCTCGGGCGAACGTCGCGGCAACGCGCGCCGTGCCGGCTGCGTGATAGATGTCTGCTCAGGTTTTCCATCGTTTCACTCCCCTTAAGGCGCTGCGCCCTTGCGCAGGTGACGGTAGAGCTTGTCCTCCGCGTATGGCTCGCACTTGAACTCGAGCAACCGGTAGCCGTCGTCGACGATGCGATACAGCGGCATCCGGATCGTCCACGGCTTCGAGTACACGGTCGCGTCCTCGATCGTCGCCTCATACCGCAGGTGATTCGGCCCGAGCGGCGTGTAGCGCTCGACGACCTTCGCGTTGCCGCTCGCGTAATTGCCGGCGCGATCGAGCCACGTCTGGCCGTTGAGCCCCGTGACCTCGACGACGAAGGTATCGCCGTCCCAGCGGGCGTTCGACCAGCCCATCCAACTGTCGAGCGGCGCATCGTCCTTGCCGTTCACGAAGATACGGCGCATGCCGGTCGCGAACTGATACACGATCACGACGTCTTTGACGTTCTGGAAGATCTGAAACGGATACGGCATGTACGTGGAGCGCGGCACGCCGCCCATGTAGCACTTGCCCTCGGGATCGTCGGCGATGCGATTCGCGAAGTTCTGGTCTCGTTGCGCGAGCGCCTCCGGCAGATACGGGATCTTGCCGCCGTCGACGACGCCTTGTCCGGGCGGCACCGCGAACTGCGCGCCGAGCGCGATGACTGCGGGGAAGTCCGAGACGTGCGGCTCGAGGTTCCAGTGCGCCGTGTTCATGGCTTGCCAGACACCCGATAGATCCGGATGGCCATCCGCCGAGCGCGGGAAATTCTTGAGCGGCTCCGCCGCGACGGGGGCCGTACCGAGCGCAATCGCGGCCAGCGCGATCGCCAACGTGGTGACGTGCTTCACGGGGACGGCGCGGCGGCGGCCGGCGACGATCCTTCGAAGAACAGCGCACGACCGTCGGTGAACTTGATGTCGCGGCCCACCGCGCGATTCGACCCGTCGCGCGCCTGATAGCCCTCGATCGAGAGCTCGGAGCCGATCGGCACGGACGCCTTCGTCACGCCGCGGCGCACGAGCGCGTTCGGGCTGCCGCCCTCGATCATCCAACGAACGGTGTTGCCGCTCGCGTCGACCACGTCGACGTGAATCCACGAGTGCGGATTGATGAGCTCGAGCTTCGCGACCTTGCCTACCAGCGTGACCGGCTTCGCGACGTCGAACTCCGTCGCGAACGCGTGATGAGCCTGGGCCGCGAGCGCGGCCCACGCGAGACCGAGACCCGTGAGGATCACGGTCAGCGGCTTGAATGCCATGCAACTTCCCCCGGGAGCCTGTCGGCTACTCCGCAACGTCCTCCGAACCTGCGGCTATTCTCGCCGTAGCGGGGCTCGAGGTCGAGTTCGCGGCGATCAAGCGACTCGAGCAGCTCGGCCGTGTCCTTGTGCGGCTCGGCTGCCTGTCTCAAGAAATCTTCGCTGTAGTTGCCGCGGGCGAGGTCGAGCGGCGTCCGGCCGCGCGCGTCCTTGGCCTCGAGATCCGCTCCGTTGGCGGCGAGAAACTTGACGATCGAGTTGAACCCCTTCATCGCGGCGCCGTGCAGGGCCGTGCGGTGCGGCACCGCGTCCGGACTCGGCACCTGGCGGCCGCGCATCGCGAACGTGTAGTTGCCCGCCCGAGCCGCGCTGTTGACGCCTTCGTACGGCCGGTCGCCGGTGTTCGGCTCGGCGATCATCCGCGCGTTCACGTCGGCGCCCGCGTCCACGAGCAGCTGCATCGTCGCGAGCACGCCCTCCTCGGTGCGATTGCGGCCGCGTGTCACGCGCAGGCCGTATTCGACGCCCGCCGCGGCCATCAGCGGCGTGACGCCGTTGTTGCTCGGCAAGTCGACGAGCGCGCCGTGCTCGAGCAGGAGCTTCACGGCCGGCGCATCGCCCGCGCGCGCCGCGCGCAGGAGCGGCGTCGCGCCGACGGACAGGATCGTGTCGCCGCCGCGGTCGTTCGGCACGTTGCGGTACGGCGGCCGGCGCTTGAGCTGGATGTTCGGATTCGCGCCTTTGTCGAGCAGCAATCGCGCCACGTCGAGCCCCGTGTGCTTGTCCATGCTCGGGATCGCGGACATCGAGCCGCTGCCCTGCGTCGGCAGCGTGTTCATGTCGACCGCCTGGTACAGCGGCGTGCGCCCGAACAGGTCCCACTTGTCGACGTCGGCGCCCGCTTCGATCAGGTATGCGGCGAGGTCGAAGTGCAGATTGTTGATCGCGAGGGCGAGCGACGTGACGCGCTCCGGATCGGTGATGTCGATATCCGCGCCGCCTTCGACGAGGTTGCGCGCGCACGCAATGCAGCCCTCGCGCGCGGCATAGAGCAGCGCCGTGAAGCCGCCGCGGTTCATGTCCTTCGGCCGCGGCTCCGTGAGGATGCGGCGCTGCCAGTCGCGCTCGAGACCGCGCGCGTCGGGATCGGCGCCCTTCGTGAGCAAGAGCTTCACCATCTCGGGCTGGCTCTGCGCCGCGGCCCACATGAGCGCGGATTGGCCGCCCCACTCTTCCTTCGCGTTCACGTCCGCGCCCGCCGCGATCAGCAGCTTCGCGGACTCGACGTTGCCGGTGCGCGCGACGACCATCAGCGGCGTCTCGCCCTCGGCGTTCGTGTGCCGCACGTCGGCACCCGCGTCGACGAGCGCCTTGATGATCGGCGTCGCGCCGAGGACGGCGCCTTCGGACAACGCCGTCGCACCGTAGTCGTTCACCGCGTTCACGTCCGCGCCCGCCTTGATGAGCCGCGGCAAGAGGTCCGCGTAACCGTGATACGCGGCCCACATCACCGCCGTGGTGCCGTCGGGCCCGCGCGCCTTCGCGTCTGCGCCCGCGTCGAGCAGCTTCACGGCCGCCGCGTGATTGCCGGACTCGAGCGCATCGAGCAGCGTGGGCTCCGCTGCGCGCGCCGCGAACCGGCTGCAAGCAGAGCCACCGCGAGCGGGCCAAGTGAGTTCTCATGCTCAAACCTCCGAGAGCGTGCCGTCGCTGTCGCCGATCGACTTCACCGGAATCTGCGCGCGGTCGAACAGCGTCACGAGCAGATCGACGAAGCGCGAGTCCTGCGGATACTTCAGATGCTGGCCGCCTTTGATCCGGCCGTGCGCGCGGCCGACGATCACCGCCGGCAGCGGGTCGTTGTTGTGGCGGTTGCTGTCGCTCATGTTGCTGCCGAACAGGATCGTCGAGTGATCGAGCACGCTGCCGTCGGTCTCCTTCGCACTCGCAAGCCTGTCGACGAAACCCGTGAACATCTTCGTGTGGAAGCTCTGGATCTTGACGAGCTTGTCTTGCTTGTCCGCGATGTTTCCGTGGTGCGACAGCGGATGGAACGCTTCGGAGATGCCGAGATTCTGGTAAGAGCGCATGCTCGCTTCCTTGTCGAGCGAGATCGTGATCACGCGCGTGAGGTCCGCCTGGAACGCGAGCCCCATCAAGTCGAACATCATCCGCATGTGCTCGACGATGTCGTTCGGCACTCCGATCGGGGCGTCCGGTATCTCGAGCGCGGTGTTGTCGGCCGTCGCCGCCATCTGCACCCGCCGTTCGATCTCGCGAACGGAGCTCAAGTAGTCGTCGACGGCCGCGCGATCGGCGCCGCCGAGCGAGGCCTCGAGCGCGTTCGCGTCCTCGCTGACGCGGTCGAGCAGGCTGCCCGTCTCGTGGACGATCGCCTGACGCTCGGCGTCGGTGTCGCCCTGGCCGAACAGGCGGTAGAACACGGCCCGCGGATTACCTTCCTGCGGCAGCGATTGCTTCGGAGTGCGCCACGCGACCTGCGCGCCGCGCAGCGCGGTGCACAGCTCGAGCGACGGCAACCGGGTGTCCTGACCGATGTGGCGCGCGGCGAACTGGTCGGCCGAGACGCCCGCGTCGGGTCCGGCCACGCCGGCGTTCGCCATCGACACGCAGCTGAGCCACGTCCGCTCGATGTACGCGTGCGGCTCGGGGCTCTCGGCGGGCTTATTGCGCAAGCCCGACACGATCGTCAGGTAGTCGCGATACTTCTCGAGCGGCTCTAGGATCGGCGGGATCTTGAAGTCCTTGCCGGCCTGCTCGGGAACCCAGCTCTTCATCACCGCGCCCATCGGGAAACCGACGAATGCCATGCGCTGCGGCGCCTTGGCGGCCGTCGCCGCCCATGCCGTGCCGGCCGGGATCATCGCATCGAGGAGCGGCAGCGCGATGCTCGCGCCCGCGCCCTTCAATACCGTTCGACGCGATAGATGCTTCTTCGTGATGAACATGTCGCTGTCTCCTAACTCTCGCCTAATCCGCTCTCAAACCCCTCGAAACTGCGCGCGCGCGGCTCGCCGGCCGGTCATTTTCCGGACACGGCCTGGGCCGTCACTTCCGCTGGAATCGGATCTTTCGACGTCACGCTCTCGGGCTTCTGCCGGAGCTGGAAGTCCTCGCTCTGCACGATCGCCCACACGATCGACGCGAAGCGCCAATCGTCGGCTTTCGTCTCGCGCACGATCCTGCGCACCGTCGGCATGTCGGCGTAGGTCAACGTGCGGCCGAGCGCGTAGGTGAGCAGGCGCTCCGTGAACGTCTGCACGAACTGATCCGGGTGCTTGAGCAGCGCCGCGCGCAGGTCGTCGGGACCGTGCAGAGCGGTGCCGTCCGGCAGCTGGCCCGACGTGTCGAGCGGCGCGCCGCTGCTGAAGCGATCCACGTCGCGCCACGTCGCCGACCGCGTCGAAGTTCTCGAGCGCGAAGCCGAGCGGATCCATGATGCCGTGGCACGAGAAGCAGGTCGGATTCTTGCTGTGGGCCGACATGCGCTCGCGCACGGTCGCGAAGTTCGAGCGCGTTCGTCTCGTTCTCCTGCAACGCGGGGACTTCGGCGGGCGGCGCGGTCGGCGGCGTGCCCATGAGGTGCTCGAGAATGAACGCGCCGCGCAACACCGGCGACGTGCGGTTCGGGTACGCGGCCGCCATCAGGATCGCGCCCTTGCCGAGCAGGCCGAAGCGGGTCGAATCCTTCAATTGCACGCGCTGGAACGTGTCGCCCTTGACCTCGGTGATGCCGTAGAGCAGCGCGACGCGCTCGTTGACGTAGGTGTGATCCGCGGTCATGAGATCGAGCACGCTGCGGTTCTCGTCGAAGATGCTCTGCGCGAACAGCTCGAGCTCGGTCATGAAATCGCTGCGCGGATCGCCGCTGCCGGAGGCGTACGGATAGACGGCGCGGTCGGGCTCCACCTCGTCCAGGCGCGCCATGTTGAGCCACTGCGGCACGAAGTTGCTCGCCGAGCGTCGCGGCTCGCGGGTCGGCGAGCATTCGGCTCATCTGGGCCTTGAGCACGGCGGGCGTTGCTGAGCTCGCCGCGGCTCGCGATCTCGCGCAGCTCGTCGTCGGGAATCGTGTTCCAGAGGAAGAACGACAGCTTCGAGGCGAGCTCGAGGTCGTCGATCTTGTAGCGCTCGCCGACGGCCGAGTGTCTCGGGCACGCGCTCGCCGCGATACAGGAAGTTCGGGCTCGCGAGAATGCCCGTGATCGCGCTGCGGATCCCGGCCTCGAACCCGCCGGCCGCGGACCCGTCGCGGTAATAGCGGCAGCAGCTTCTGCAGATCGGTCTCGGCTGAGCGGCCGGCGATACGCGCGCGTGCCGAGCGACGAACGATCTTCTCCGCGCACAGCTCCTCATCGTCGCCCCGAGCCGGATGGCAGCTGAAGATGCGCTCGCGGCTCGGCGTCGGGCTCAACCCGCTCGCATTGAACGGGCCGGCGACCTGGAACGAGCTCACGCGGTAAACGCGGTCTTGGCCGCCGCCCGGGCACGAAGATCTCGATGCGGTCGTCCGACTCGGCGTAGGTTCTGCGCAGGAACGTGACGCCGAGCTTGTGCGGACCCGCGGTCGCGCGGAACTTGATGTTCTTGAGCCCCGCGTTGATCGTGTCGAACGCTCCGGCCGGTTCCTGATCGTAGCGCTTCATGTCCTTGTCGCCGCCGATCACCGTCCGGTAGATCTCCTTGCTGTCGAGCGTCACGAGCACGGTGTTCTCGAACTCCATGTCGTTGCCCCAGATGTGGCCCGCCATGTCCGCGATGTTGATCTCGTACTCGCCGTCGGATGGGAAGTAGTGCTCCGCCAGGATCCCGCCGCGCGTGCCGAGCGGCAGGCCCGGCAGGTGCGCTTGCTGCGTGCCGGGCTTCGCGTTGTAGGTCGTGCTGCCGGCGCCGTGCATCGGGGCGGCCCGACGGCCTGCACGGCGACGGTCCGCGCCGCGATCATGTATTGCTCGATGAACGACGGGCGACACCTGCAGCGCGCTCGCGATGTTGTCGAAGCCGTCGGCGATGCTCGTCCTGCGGAAGCAATCGTGGCCGCGTCGATATCGAGATCGAGCAGGTCGTGCACCGCGTTCGCGTACTCCTTGCGATTGAGGCGCTGCAGCGTGACCCGCTCGGGGACGCGATTCGCGGCCGCTTTGTCGAGCGAGCCTTCGAGCCACGACACGAACGAATAGAGCTGCTGCTCGTCGGGCCGCGGCTCCTTCGGCGGCGGCATCAGATGGCCGCGGAGCTTGCGCACGGCCTTCTCGAAGGCCTCCGCGTTCGCCGCGACGCTCTCGGGCCCCATCTTCGTCGAACGAGAGCTCTCCCGCGAGCTCGGCTGTCGTTGTGGCAATCGACGCAATACTTCTCGACCAGCTGCCATTGCTCGCCGCCTTCCGCGGCAGCGCGCGACTCGGCATCGAACCTTCCGCAGCCCGCGACGAGCAGCGAGCGCACAACCTAGCGCGACGCGCTTCGCGGTGAGGATTTGCATCAGGGCACTGCTCATAGCCAGCCTCGGTAAGTGTTCGATCAACGCATCGGGCGTGAGATAGGCCCATAGACTTCGGAACGAACGCGCCACGAACTCGTCCGGGTTGCCCATCTGCGCGTCGAACTCTTTGGTCGGATTCGCGGCGACGGCTTCGTCGGGCCCTCGCCCCGTGTACAACAGCTTCGCGAGCCGTTCCCAGACGATGTTGTACATCTCGTATTGGCGCTGTAGCTCGGCCCGGCGTGAGCACCGGGCCGCGGGCCGGGACGATCCGCGTGTCGGCGTTCGCGATCTTCAGCAGATGCTGGAGCCCGCCGACGAGACCGCCGATCCAACCGCCGGTCCACCAGTCGGGCAGCTGCCAACCGTCCCCGGACAGCGCGCCGCCCACGGCGAGCACGTTGGCATCGGGGAGGAAGACGTACATGTCGCCGTCGGTGTGCGGGCAATCGCGCAGATGTCCGTACTCGATTGTGCTTGCCGCCCACGGCGAGCTCGCCGCGCGAATAGAACGTCTTGTTCGGGCGTGCGCCTTTGGGCAACGGCTGAACGGTCTCGTGGCTCCAAGGCCAAGTGACGTCGGTCGTCAACCACAGCCGCGTGTTCTCTTGCGCGATGATCGTCGCGCCGGCCTGGCCGAGCGTCTCGTTCAAGCCGGTCTGCTCGGGATGCCAATGCGTGTTGAACAGCGTGTGGATCGCACCCGCGCCGGGCAGCGCCGCGACGGCCTCGAGCAGCGCCGCCGAGACGCCGGCCGACGCGCCGTCGACGAGCGCGGTGCCGTCGACGCCGGTGAGCGCGAGCACGTTCGAGCCCGCCGCCGTGAGCACGTGCAGCCCGTCGCCGAGCTGCTGGCGGCGCGGCACGTCGCCGCGCGCCGCTTGCGCGCGCGCGGCGCTCGGGCGCAGCGCCGGTAGCCCGAGCGACATGCCGGCGAGCCCGAGCGCCCCGTGCAGCACGCTCCTTCGCGACGCGTGCGCATGCGTCAGAAGCTCACGGCCAAGCCGACGTAGTAGCGGCGGCCCAAGCGTGTCGTAGTTGCCCGCGACTCGTGACGCCCATCGCATTCGTCGGGTTGTTCGCGTTGGTCGGGTTCGCGCCGACGATCGGCGGCTGCTGATCGACGATGTTGTCGACACCGCCGCGCATCCGGATGCGCTCGTTGAATCGCCACGAGAAGTTCATGTTGAACAGATTGTAGTCCTCCGTGTCCTCGACCGTCAGCGTCGGAGTCTGCACCTTCGCGTCGTTCATCGCCTACGGCAAGTAGCGCCAGTTCAAGCCGACGCTGAGCTTGTCTCTGCTGTACGAGAACTGCGTGAACAACCGGTAGTCGTAGTACGAGTTGCCGCCGCCGGCGGAGCCCGCGTACTCGAGCATCGGCGAATCGGGATCGGCCGCTGCCGGCTGCTGCCACGAGAACAGCTTGTTGATCGAGGACTGGATGCCGAACTCGCCGCCGAGCATCTGCTTGCGCCAGTTCAGGCTGAGGTCCAGGCCCGTCGTATAGCGCTTGCTCAAGTTGAAGTTGCCGCCCTCGACGTAACCCGCGTTGCCGGTCTCCGGATCGCGGTGAATCGCCTGGCAGAACTCGTTCGCGACCGAGTAGGTCGGGTTGCTGACGCCGTTGACGTTGAAGCACTGCTGATACGCCGTCAGGAAGCCCGAGCTGTCGACGACGTCCGCGATCTCGATCTCGTACAAGTCCGCGGACAGCGAGAGATCGCGGCTCTGCGGCTGCCAGATCATGCCGAGCGTGTAGGTGTCGCCCGTCTCGGCGCGCAGCCGAGGATTGCCCGTCGTGAGCAACCGGTAGACGTTGGCCGACTCGCCGCCGTCGATCGGGAAGTTGTCGCGGCCCGCGTCGAAGCGGTTCTGCGCCGGGTATGCCGCCCTCTTTATAGATGAGCTCCGCGCACAGCTGCTGCATCGCGGCACGGTTCGGGTTCGAGCGCGAGGTTGCCCCACGGATGCGTCGTGTCCGCGCGGCACGCGTCGCCGGCCGCCCACGTGTACACCTGGCCGGTCGGGCCGGAGTACAGCTCGGCGACGTTCGGCGTGCGGTTGGCGCGCTGCCAGCCGCCGCGGAACCGGAAGTTGTCGGTCGCTTCCCAGTTGAACAAGAACTTGTAGGACTTCGCGTCGAGCTGGAAGTCGCCGGTTTGAAAGTCCGAGTAACGAGCGCCGATCTCGAGCTCGAACTTGCCCACGACCGGCAGCAGAATCTCGCCGTAGACCTCGTCGACGTTGGTCTCGCCCGAGGCCGGCACGGTCGCGAGGAACAACGCATCGGGCTCGAACACGCTCTCGTTCAGGCGCGAGCTCAAGCCGAACGCGCCGCGCAGCTCGCCCGCGGGCATGTCGGCGAGCTTGCCTTGGAAGTTCGCCTCCGCCACGCGTTGATCCACGACGTTCTTTTGCGTCATGCGCGCGGTGACGGCTGTCGAGGCAGTCGTCCGAGATTTGGAAGTCGTTGTAGTACAGCGCCTCGCCGTGGTCGCCGAGAATCCACGGCTCGAAGAGCGGCAGACCCGACGTGCACGTGAAGTCTTGGGTATTGGTGCTGTTCGCGGCCTGCGCCGTGAAGCCGCCACCCATGCCGTAGTTCGGCTGCCGTACGAGATTCTGGTAGCGGTCGATCCACACGAAGTTCTTCATGTCCGTCAGAAGAACCGTCTGGCCGTACGACGTGTAGGCCTCCCACGTCCAGTCGGTGTCGCCGATCTTGCCGTCGAGTCCGACGATGAACTCGGCGAGCTTCGTCTCGTTCGACGACGCACGATTCGGGTACCAGTAGGCGATGCGGCTCAGGGTCCAGTCCGCGTTGGGATTCGTGCGTGAATCGAGCAGCGTGCCAAGCTCCGCGGGCACGGGCCACGCTTGCGAGTTCGTGCACCCGCCCGTCGGCGCGCAGTTGAGGCCTTTCGACCCGCCCGGTCGATAGGCCGTCAGCGTGTTGCCCTGGGCGTCGACCGAGGGCGCGTAGATGCCGGTGCCGTGCGGAACGGCGACGCCGGTCAGCGGCGTCGGGAACAGCACGGTGTCGACCTCTGTCATCACGAACGTGCCCTGCACGAACGCGGACAAGTTGTCCGACAGCTCGTAGTTCGCGCGGCCGAACGAGGAGTAGCGCGTCAGCGGCGTCGACGCATACGAGCGCGGGCTGCCCTCCTCCAAGCTGTTGTTGTGGGTGCGGATCTTGTAGGGAAAAGTCTGTGGCCCGGTATAGGCGAGCGCGTTTTGCTGCCGGAACACGGTGGCGTCGAGCGGATTGCTGTAGAAGTCGACGGTACGCGATTGATTGGTGGTAGTGCCGAGACACCTGATTCACGGCAGCCTGCGACGGCAGGTTGCCGGCGGCCGGCGTGTAGTACGGGTAGTCGATACGCGGATAGTTCGCCGGCGTGCCGGGATCGTTGAATCCCTCGACGAAGAAGTCCCGGTTCATCTGCCACGCGGCCTCGCGGTTCGCATAGCCGACGCTGACCATCGCGTTGCCGCGATCGTCATCGCCGAAGTTGCCGCCGATCAGCACGTCGAAACGGCTCTCTTCGCCGTCGCCGGCATCCGTGAAGCCGGTTTGATAGTTGATGTCGATGCCTTCGAAGTCCTTCCTCAATTTGAAGTTGACGACGCCGGCCATCGCGTCCGGCCCATAGGTGGCGGCGGCGCCACCGCTGATGACTTCGACATCCGCGATCGCGGCGGCCGGAAGCGTGTTGACGTCCACCGTCATCGCCGCGTTGACGGGCTGCGCACGGCGCCCGTCGAGGAGCACGAGACTCCGGTTCGCGCCGAGGCCGCGCATGTTGAGCGTCGAGGCACCCGGCGACGTCGTCGCCGTAGGCTGAATCTCGCCCGTCGTGAACTGCGTGGCTCCAGGGTTGAATTGCGGGTACTGATTCAGCACGGCTTCTATCGCGACGCTGCTGTTCTGCTGGAAGACCTCGGTGCCGACCGTGATGATCGGGCTCGGGGCGTCGAAGTCGCGGCGCACGATGCGCGAGCCGGTCACGAGCACTTCCTCGAGCTTTTCGGTGGGCTCTTGGCCGAAAGCCGCGCCTTCCGTTCCGACGCCGACCAAGATCGCGCACAGAGCGGCGGCGATCGGTGTGAGCTCCAAGCGCCCGAGCGAGGCGCGATCGGTTGGAAACGTAAATCTGCTTGCCCCAGGAATCGAACGCGGAGTAGTAACCATTGACTCGCCCCCCAATACTGACTTTTGTATATTGTTTTCCGTGCCGGACGGATTTATAGAACCGACCATGACAGCCCCCGGATTTCTCGCTGCGCTCCCATGCAACGGCGCGAGCATTGCACTCGAGCAATCTCGCCACCCACGATCCTCCGTCGGCGTCCCCAGGCCAGATAGGCCTGCGGAAGTTCTACGCGCCAGCGATACTAGTATTCGGACTAACCCCCATCCGCCGACGAACCGGATGGACTGGCGCGGACCGAACAGCGCCGCGCACGCGGCGCGAGGCGGCGGCGCTGCGCATGCCGGCCGTCGAAAATCGATCGCGCGGGCGAACGCCGTCGGCGGCGCCGCATCACCCAATAAACATGGAAGAAGCCGTCCAAGCGCGCATCCTTATCGGAACGTCGCGGCGGACTTCATCGTGCACTCGACCGGGGGGTATGGGGGCAATGGCAGCGCGTAAAGAGCAGATAAGAGACCTTCTTAGAGGCGCGCGTGCGCGCATCAATCCGACCGAAGTAGGGTTCCGCCAGGCCGAGAGACGCAGGAGCCCAGGCCTGCGCCGCGAGGACGCGGCCGTGCTCGCGGGCATGAGCCTCAAGTGGTACACGTGGCTCGAGCAGGGGCGGGACATCAACTTCTCGTTGGACGTGCTCGACCGCGTATCACGCGCGCTGCGTTTGTCGGCGGCCGAGCGCGAATACCTCCTCGGGCTCATGCAGCGGCGTTCCGCGCCGGACGTCGACCGCGGCGACACTCTGACCGAAGCCGTTTGGCGCACGGTGCAGTTCGTGCCGGTGCCCGCGCTGGTCATGACGCTGCGCTGGGACATCGTCGCGTGGAATCACCTGATCTCGCGGATCTACCGCGACTACTCGACGGTTCCCCGAGCGGAGCGCAACTTGCTGCGCATCATCTTGACGGATCAGAAGTATCAGAGCGACCCGAAGTCGTACGACGTGATCGCGCGCAAGCTGCTCGGCGAGTTCCGCGTCGACTTCGGTCAATACGCCGGTGATCCCGCGTTCGAGCAACTCGTCGAGGAGCTCAAGCAAATCGTTCCGGGCTTCGAGCAGCGCTGGAGCGAAGTGGAGATCTGCAACTCGCCGCGCGGCAGCCTGGTGCAGCACGACGAGCTCGGCGATCTCTCGTTCGATCGCGTCTCCTATCTGCCCGAAGGGAGCACGTTTCTGCGGGTGATCATGTTCACGCCGCGGGACCCGCAGACCGCACGGATCATCGACTCGATTCGTGCGGAGAAGGGAGTCGGCTCGTCGTCGCCCAAGGCGAGCCAGATCAGCGAGTTCGAAGTCCTGCGCCACACCAATCGTCATTAGCCAATCTTCGTTAGCCAAGCGTCATTGGCAAATCGTCATTGGCAAATCGCGATTAGCCAATCGCGTTATTGTGAGCAGTGCCCGGCAATTCGCTTGCGCGCTGCCGCGGGGCGCCTTCATAATCGTGCCGCCATGACGTCCTCGACCCCACGCTTTGCCAACGCCCGCCGGTTGATCCGGGGCATGAGCCTGCGCGCGCCGTCTTTCGTACTCGACCTCGTAGTCGTAGCGAAAATGCGCGCTGGCCGGGTTTAGAGAGACGTCAAGATCGAATCAACAACCCCCGCCGGTGCGAACCGGCGGGGGTTTTCTGTTTTGGGGCTCCCGCCGGCGACCGCCGGCAAACACGAAGGAGCTTCCAACATGACACGCCACACGGGCGCCGAAATCGCGATCCGCTTGCTGGAGCGGCAGGGCGTCACCACGATCGCGGGAATCCCGGGCGGCGCCGTGCTGCCGCTGTACGACGCGCTCGCGCGCTCCCGCTCGATTCGTCACGTGCTCGCGCGTCACGAGCAAGGGGCGGGCTTCATCGCACAGGGCATCGCACGTGTGACGGGCCGGCCCGGTGTCTGTATCGCATCGTCGGGCCCCGGCGCCACGAACTTGCTCACCGCGATCGCCGACGCGAAGCTCGACTCGATTCCGCTCGTCGCCGTCACGGGCCAAGTGCCGCGCGCGATGATCGGCACGGACGCATTCCAAGAGGTCGACACGTTCGGTCTCTCGCTGCCCATCACGAAGCACAACTACCTCGTCCAAACCGCGCGCGATCTCACGCGAGTGATCCCCGAGGCGTTCGCAATCGCTTCGTCCGGCCGGCCGGGCCCCGTGCTGATCGACATCCCGAAGGACGTGCAGACGGAGATGGCCGAAGTCGCGGACTGGCCCGAGCCCGGTGCGGCGGCTGCGCCCCCGGCCGTCGCGGACTCGTCGATCGAGCGTGCGGCCGCGATGATCGAGGCCGCCGAGCGGCCGATCCTCTACCTCGGCGGCGGCGTCGTGCACTCGGGCGCGGCGTCCGCCGCGGCCGCGGTCGCCGAGCGCTCGTCGCTTCCGACCGTGATGACGCTGATGGGGCTCGGCACGCTGCCGACGGATCACAGGCTGTCGCTCGGCATGCTGGGGATGCACGGCGCGCCGTACACGAATCATGCGCTCGACGAGTGTGACCTGCTGATCGCCGTCGGCGCGCGCTTCGACGACCGGGCAACCGGCAAGCTCGCGGAGTTCTGCCCGCGCGCCGCGGTGATCCACGTCGACATCGACGCGGCCGAGCTCGGCAAGCTCCGGCACCCGGAGCTCGCGATTCGCGGCGACGCGCGCGGCGTGCTCGACCGCTTGCTCCCGCGGCTTCGCGCGCGCCGGCGTTCGCGCTGGAGCGCGCGCATCGCGGAGCTCGAGCGCTGCCACCCGCTGCACTTGCCCGAGCTCGATTCGCTGCGCAGCCCCTACGGGCTCATCCGAGCCGTCGCGGCCGCGCTCGACGACGACGCGATCGTCACGACGGACGTGGGTCAACACCAGATGTGGGCCGCGCAGGCGTTCCCGCTCTGCCGCGCGCGCGGCTGGCTCACCTCGGGCGGCCTCGGCACGATGGGATTCGGCGTGCCGGCGGCGATCGGCGCCGCGATCGCGGCGCCCGATCGAACGGTCGTGTGCTTCTCGGGCGACGGCTCGGTCCTGATGAATCTGCAGGAGCTCGCGACAGCCGCGGAGGAAAACGTGAACGTGAAGATCGTGCTGCTGAACAACCGTTCGCTCGGGCTCGTGTATCAACAACAAACGCTGTTCTACGGCCGGCGCGTGTTCGCGTCCGCCTATCGCAAGTCGCCTGACTTCGTCGCGTTGACGCGCGGCTTCGGGATCGACGCGCTCGACCTCGACGGCGCGCGCGACGCGCGGTGCGCGCTCGGCGCCGCGCTGCGCCGGCGCGGGCCGTGCCTGATCCACGCGACGATCGACGCCGCGGAGCAAGTGCTGCCGATGGTGCCGCCCGGCGCCGCCAACACGCAGATGCTCGTGCGAGGGGCTGGCGCCGGTGCGCGCTAGCGCCGGCGCTTGGCCTTTTTCTTGCCGGCCTTCGCGGGCTTCTTCGCAGCCGCGCGCTTTGCCTTCTTCGCAACCTTCTTCTTGCCGGCCTTCTTCGCTACTTTCTTCGCGCTCTTCTTCTTCGCAGTTTTTTTCTTCGCGATCTTTCCAGCTGCCTTTTTCGCGGCTTTTTTCTTGGCCGCTTTCTTCGGCGTGGCCTTCGCAGCCTTCGCAGCCTTCGCGACTTTCGCGACCTTCGCAGGCGCTGGCTTTGGCGCCGCCGCAGCGGCAGGCTTCGCAGGGACCGGCTTCGGTGCCGCCGCTGCGACGGGCTTCGCGGGCACCGGCTTCGGCGCCGCCGCTGCGACGGGCTTCGCGGGCACCGGCTTCGCCGAGGCGGGTTTCGGCGCCGGAGCGCTCGGTGCCTTCGCCGCGGGCGCGGCCTTCACGTCTTGCGCGCGCGTGTGACCCGCGAAGAACGCGCCGTGCGGATCCGCGAACTGCGCGATGCGATCGCCGCCCGGTACGGCCATCGGGCCGTTCAGGACCTGGCCGCGCGCGGCCTTCACGTCGTCGGCCATCTTGTCGACGTCCTTGGTCCGCACGTAGCCGACCCAGTACGCGGATCCGGGCTTGCCCAGCTCGCCCTTCTTGAAGATTCCGCCAAGCTGCTTGCCGTTGCGGCCGAACAGGAGATACATGCCGATCGGGCCCATGTCGTGTTGACCGAGCTCGTCCCAGCCGAACAGCTCTTGGTAGAACCGGAACGCCTCGCCGGGGCCGACGGTCGTCGCGAGCTCGTGCCAGGAGAATTCGCCGTATTGCGCATCGCTCTCCGGACTCGGCTCGCCGGCCGAGCCGTGCAGGCCGAATGTCGCGCCGTTCGGGTCGGTGAGCACGGCGTAGCGGCCCGCGTTCGGCAGCGTTTCCGGCTCCTTCGTGACTTTGGCACCGAGACGCTTTGCCGTCTCGACCGTCGCGTCGACGTCGGTCGTGCCGATGTACGGCACCCACTCCGGCACGCCGTCGCGCGACTCGACCGTCGCTCCGAGCGGACCCGTCGGTGCAGCGAACATTCGGTACGAGGGGTTCTGCTCCCAACCCTGGGTCTTCCAACCGACCGCCTTCGAATAGAACTCGTGCGCCCCGTCGCCATTCGGGGTGTAGAGCTCGTGCCAGACGAAGCGCCCGCGTACGGTGTTATCGGCCATCGGATTCCCCTCGTTGTTTTGCGAAGTGTTGGACACGTCGATCATAGCCCAGATGCCCTCGAGACCAGGATGGTCTCGAACGCTCCGCGTGAAATGGTAGCGAGCGGTCTCGGACGACCCCGAGCGAACCGCGCGCGAGCTACGGCGACCGGCGCAGCGGCAGCAGCGCGCGCACGCGCGCGTCGCGCAAGTAGAGACCACCCCAGAGCAAGAGCCCGATGTAGACGCCGAACAAGTCGTGCGTGAACAGCGGGCTGCCCACGCGCACGTGCGTCGCCACGGCGCCGCCGAGAAAGGCGGTTACGAGGATCGCGCCGAGCACCGCCGTTGGCGGCGCGGCGTAGAGCAGCGTGCAGACGAGCAGCACCGCCCCGAGCATGCGCGCCACGTCGGCGCCCGCGAAGCCGAGCGGCCCGCTCGTCTCGAGAACCACCGGTAGAGCGAGCAGCTTCATCGTCGCGTCCATGAGCAGAAACGCGATCACGAGCCCGCTCATCACCCATCCGAACGTCCGACCGCGGCCGGGTCCCCCTGCGTTCGCCATCGCTTGCTCCTCGCTTCTTTGATCCTGGTGAAGCATGGCACGTCGCTCGCCGATCCACCCGTTCGTGCAGTCGCAGCGAGCGGCGAACCGGACGGGCAGTCCGTGTCGAATGTAATACGCCGGCTATCTTCACAAGATTCCGCGGCCCGTCACAAGAGTTGGGCCGCGAGGCGAGTCGCGTTCCCGTCGTTCGCGCTGGGCAAGCCGGGCCGGTTGCTAGGCTCCTGTCGCCGACTTCGGCCCGAGCAGCCACCAGAGGATCAGGCCGAGCAGCGGCAGCAGCAGGATGACGACGACCCAGAGAACCTTCGTCCCCGTCGACGCCCCGCTGCCGATCGTCTTCACGATGGCGAAGACATCCAAGATCAGCAGGATCAGACCGAGCAGACCGCTAACCTCAACGTTCATAAAGCTCCCTTCGTTCACTTCAGGCGCAAGTCAGGGAGCAATATCCGTGCCATGAGAAACTCCGCTCGCGCTTGGGATCACGGCGACGGCCGCCGGTATTGCGCGCCGCCCGACGAGTACACTCGGCCCTGGTTCGTGCTGCTCTATCGAGTTTTTTCTTCACGCGCCGCAGCGCGGCGCCGAACGGTGGACGAAATGAATGACGCAATCGAGTCCTTGCTCACTGGCTACGAGCACGGCGCACTGAGCCGCCGCGATCTCGTGCTCACGCTCGCGGCACTCGCCGCGGCACCGGTGCCAGTAGTTGCGCAGGCGCCCGCTCTGCGCGCGCGAAGCTTGAACCACGTAAGCCTGATCGTCTCCAATCTCGATCGCTCCGTCGCGTTCTATCAGAAAGTATTCGGGCTCCCGGTAAAAAGCACCCAGACGGGCGGCGTGAATCTCGCCGTCGGCGACGCGTTCGTCGGAATCTACCAAGGCGGAGCGAACGCGGCGCCGCAGATCAATCACTTCTGCTTCGGCCTCGAGGATTTCGACGCGGGACGCGTGACTGCCGCGCTCGGCGAGCAAGGCTTGCAAGCCGAGTCGCGCGTGCGCGACGGCGTCTCGCAGGTCTACTGTAACGATCCCGACGGGCTGCGCGTGCAGCTCCAAGACGTGAGCTTCTGCGGCGGTATCGGCGCGCTCGGCAACGAGTGCCGCTGACGACGCTCGCGCGCAGCGCGCGGCGACCACCCGGGCGGCTGGCTCTCGCGTCCGCGTCGCAAGCCGCGGCGGAGAGCTAGAGCACCATCAAGTCCTGGCCGACGATCACCTCGCCGCCGAACTGCGCCCGCACGCCGTCGATGAAAGTCGTGACCGGAAAGTCGACTCCGCCCGGAACGCGCGCGGCGGGCAGCTGGTGATTCAGCACTACGGTCTTGACCTGCGCCTCTGCCGCCATTCGGCCGACGACCGCCGGTGTCGAGTGCGTCTCCGCGACGTGCCGAGACACGCTGTTCGCGTTGCCCGCATCCGCATCCGCTTTCGCACGCGCCATCATCTGTTCGTAAACGCTCTGCGCCATCACCTCGCAGACGAAGACATCCGCATTCCGCGCGAGGGCAACGAGGTTCTTCGAGTACGGCGTGTCGCCCGAGAAAACGATCGAGCGTTCTTTCGTATCGATCCGGTACGCGAGCGCGCGGTGCGGCATCTGCGACTTCGCGCGTTCGAGAAAATGCTCGCTCTCCGCGGCTACGACGGCTACGCGCTCGTCCTTGAAGACCAGCGTGGGCGCCGCGGTCGCGGCTACGTCGTGGCCGCGATAAAGCGACTCGGGCGGCGCGTTGCGGCCCTCGTCGACGGTGCGGATCTCGATATCCGCGCGGAAGAACTCGATCGCGCCTGCGACGAGCCGCGCGGTGCCGTACGGCCCGTAGACCTCGGTCGGCGCCGTCTTGCTGCCCGTCCACTGGAGCGACAGCAGCGCCGCGATGTCGGAGGTGTGATCGTTGTGCAAGTGCGTGAGGAACAGCGTGCTCACCCGTTGGATTCCGACGCCCGACGCCACGAGCTGGCGCACGGCGCCGTAGCCGCAGTCGAAGAGATACGGCACGCCGTCGACGACGACGACGCTCGCGGCCTGGCTGCGAACGAGGTCGACGCCCGGCCCGCCGCGCGTGCCGAGCAGCACGAGCTTCGTGCCCTCGGCGGCAGGCGGCGGCGGACCCGGCACGGGGCGTACGGCCGCGGGTGCGGCCGGCGCCGCGTTCTGCGCAAAGGCGCGCGCGGCCCACGAGCCGCCGAGCGCGGCACCGAGCGCGAGCTGCAGCGAGCTCGCGAGCACCCGGCGGCGGCTCGACAGAGCTTCACGAATTTTGTCTTCGACTCTACCCATTGCTTCCTCTCGTCAACGCAGCGCGAGCTGGAGCCCATATAAAAGAGAATTTTGATTCTCAATTTTGACCCAATGGGGAACTGAAACGCAAACCAACAGGTTCGGACTGCGCTGACGCGCGTGCCGCAGGTTCTTTTTCCGCGGCCGGCGTGAGACGATCGTCCAGCACGTGCCCGCGGCCGGCACACGGGCTGCGTCGTAGCCCCGTCTCGGCCCGGCCGAAAAGAACGAGCGATATGAATGACGCGAGCGCGCCGCTCAAACATGGGCGCAAGATCAAGCAGGAGCGGGGCCGCAAGACCTACGACGCGCTCATCGCCACCGGCTTCAAGCTTCTCGAGCAGCGCGAGCTCGAGTCCATCTCCATCGCCGAGCTCGCGAAGGCCGCGGGCTATTCGGTTGGTGCGTTCTACGCGCGCTTCCACAGCAAAGACGAATTCTTCGACGCGATGATCGCGAAGCACCTCGAGCAGCGAGACCTGATGCGCGCGCGGCTGCTCGCGAAGACGCCGGACAACGTGCTGATCGACAAGCTCATCGAAGAGCTCGTGCGCTACTACTGGAAGCGCCGCCGGTTCTGGCGCGCCGCGCTGGTCCGCAGCATGCGCAGTCCAGGCTTCTGGGAGCCGATCAGCCAACACGGCCGGGCGTTCGCGACGGCGCTGATTGCGCGCATCACCAAGAAGGCCGGCCGGCCGCTCACCGCGGCCGAGGATACGAACGTCCGCTTCGCATTCCAGCTCGCGCTCGGCACGATCAACAACGCGATCATCAACCGGCCCGGTCCGATCATGCTCGGCCAGGCGCAATTCATCGCGAACCTCGTGCGCGCTGTGCGCATCGTCTCCGATTACGACAATCTGGTCGGGCTAAAGTAGAGCTCGTCGATTCCGTATGCGCTTGTTCGACGAGAAGCGCCACGAACGGGTCGTAGACGATCCCTGGGACGCTGCCGCGGCCGCGAACGCCATTCGCGACGTGGCCGCGGAGGCGCTCGCCGCGTCGCAGAGCGGCCTCTGGCCCGCACATCCGCTCGACGACACGCCGGACGACGGCGCAACGCTCTACACGGGCGCGGCCGGCATGCTTTGGGGGCTGTCGCACCTCGCGAGCGTCGGTGCTATCGAGGCCGACGAACGGATCGGCATGTGGGCGCGCGAATTGCCGGCGCGGTATCGCGTCGCGCCGGACACGGGCTCGCGGCTCCCGTCGTACCTGGTCGGCGAGACGGGCGTGCTGCTGACCGCGCTGCGCGCGCAGCCGCGTGCGGAATGGTTCGACGACCTGCTCGGCGCGGTGAATAGCAACATCGAGAATCCGACGCTCGAGACGCTTTGGGGCGCGCCCGGCACGATGCTCGCCGCGGTGTTCGCGGCCGACCTGACCGCGGACGAGCGTTGGCGCGAGGCCTATAGGGCGAACGTCGCGGCCCTTGCCCGCACCTGGCTGCCGCACGAAGACGACACGTGCGATCTGTGGACGCAGGATCTGTACGGCAAGCGGCAGAGGTACCTCGGCCCAGCGCACGGGTTTGCCGGCAACGTCTACGGGATGCTGCGCAAGCCCGAGTGGCTCACCAGCATGGAGCGAGCTGCGATTCAGGCGCGCGCGATGCGCGCGTTGCAGGCGACTGCAGTCGTCGACGGTGAGTATGCGAACTGGCCGCCCGTCGCCGGCCGGTTCGACAAAATGCTCGTGCAGTGGTGCCACGGCGCGCCTGGGATGGTGACCGCGTTCGCCACCTTGCCGCGCAACGGCGAGCTCGACGAGCTCCTTTCGAAGGGCGGCGCGCTCACTTGGCGGGCCGGGCCGCTGACGAAGGGTCCAAGCCTGTGCCACGGCACCGCCGGCAACGGCGCCGCGTTCCTCACGCTGTTCGCGCGAACGGGCGATTCGACGTGGCTCGAGCGAGCGCGGCGCTTCGCGATGCACTCGATCCGGCAACTCGCGGCCGCACACACGAAGTACGGCCGGGGGCGCTACAGCCTGTGGACCGGCGACGTCGGCGTGGCGATCTATCTACGGCAGTGCATCGCCGGCACGAGCGGGATGCCGTCGCTCGATTTCTGACGACGTCCGCTAGCGCGCGAGCGGCCGGATGCCGACTCGCTCGCGGATCTCGCCGAGGAATGGCCGACTCAGCGCGCGAGCCCGCTCCGCGCCCGCGAGCAGTAGCTCTTCGACCTCGCCGGGCGAGGCGATGAGGCGCTCGTACTCGGCGCGCGCGGGCGCAAGCTCCGAGTTGATCCGCTCGAACAGTAGCTGCTTCATCTCGCCCCAGGCGATGCCGGCGGCGTAGCGCTCGCGCACCGCTGCCGTCTCCTCGGCTGTGGCGAACGCGCGGTAGATCGTATAGAGCACGCTGTCGTCCGTGTCCTTCGGCTGGCCCGGCTCGAGCGAGTTCGTCTTGATCTTCATGACGAGCTTGCGCAGCGCCTTCTCGGTCTCGAACAACGGGATGATGTTGCCGTAGCTCTTCGACATCTTGCGGCCGTCGAGACCCGGCAAGACCGCTACTTCGTCGCGGATCACCGCGTCCGGCAGCACGAACGTCTCGCCATAGTGGTGGTTGAAGCGCTGCGCGATGTCGCGCGCCATCTCGACGTGCTGCTTTTGATCGCGGCCCACCGGCACCTTCGCGGCCTTGAACATGAGGATGTCCGCGGCCATCAGGATCGGATAGGTGAAGAGATTCATCATGACGGCCTGGTCGGGGTCGGCGCCCGCGGCTGTGTTCGCGTCCGTCGAGGCCTTGTAGGCGTGCGCGCGATTCATTAGGCCCTTCGCCGTGACGCTCGTGAGGATCCACTGCAGCTCGAGGATCTCCGGAATATCCGACTGGCGATAGAGCATCACTTTGCTGGGGTCGAGGCCGAGCGCGAGCCAGCTCGCGGCGATCTCGAGCGTCGAGCGCGCGACCGCGTCGGCGTCGCGGCCGATCGCGTGGTAGTCCGCGAGGAAAAAGAACGACTGCACGCCCGGCGTCACGCTCGCGGCGATCGCGGGCTTGATCGCGCCCACGTAGTTGCCGATGTGCAGCGTGCCCGTGGGCTTGATGCCTGTCAGAACGATGTCCATCCGTACTCTCTTTTCCCCGCGCCGCGCCGACGGTCTCGGCCAGCCGTCAATAACCCGCCGCGTGCCCGTCCTTGCGCGACTCCGATGCGCCGAGGTACACGCCCCGGCCGACGTCGCGCAGGATTGCTTGATACCCGCCGAAAGCGCCGGCGCCGCCGCTTTCCGCGGCGATCGCGTGACCGCGCGCGCGCAGGCCCGCGATCGCGTCCGGCGCAAACCCCGGCTCGAGGTAAACGATGCCGCCGTCGCGCATCACGGCGCCGCCGGTCGGTTCCGTCGAGCCTTCGTGACGCACGCGCGGCGCGTCGCCCGCACCCTGCGGATTCATCCCGAAGTCCACCAGGTTCGTGAGCACCTGGACCTGACCCTGCGGCTGCATCGCGGCGCCCATGACGCCGAACGACAGCAGCGCGTCGGCGGAGCTTAAGTCATCGGGCCCGGGGTCGCCGGGCCCACGGTCGTCGGGCCCGGGGTCGTCGCTTGCGCGAGGGCTGCCTGCGGCGGCCCCCGGGCGCAGCGCGAACGCGGGAATAATAGTATGGAACGGCCGCTTGCCGGGCTCGTAGACGTTTGCGTGCCCGTCGTCGAGCGCGAACGACGAGCCGCGGTTCTGAAGCCCGAAGCCGAATCGTTCGACCGTCACGCCCGAGCCGAAGCCGCTGTAGTTGCTCTGGATCAGCGAGACCATGTTGCCGTCTTCGTCCGCGGTCGTGAGGTAGATCGTGTCGCCCGCGCCCGGGTCCCCGTGACCGGGCGCCGCGGCCGCGCGCCGCGGATCGATCTCGTTGCGGCGCGCAGCCGCGTATTCCTTCGAAATCAGCTCAGCGACCGGCACGCGCGCGAACGCGGGGTCCGCGTAGAAGTGCGCGCGGTCCTCGAACGCGAGCTTCTTGGCTTCGATGAGCACGTGCAAATGCTCGACGCTGCCTACACCTAAGCGCGCGAGGTCGTAGCCCTCGAGGATATTGAGCATCTGAAGCACCGCGATGCCTTGCCCGTTCGGCGGAAGCTCGAACACGCGCCAGCCGCGATAGGTCGTCGAGACCGGCTCTACCCATTCCGACCGATGCGCGGCGAGGTCTTCGGTGCTCACGAAGCCGCCGTGCGCGCGAACTTGGTCGCTGAGCGCCGCACCGATCGGGCCGCGGTAGAACGCGTCGCGCCCGCCCGACGCGAGCGCCTCGTAGGCTGTGCCGAGCGCGGGATTCGTGAACGTTTCGCCGGCCGCAGGCGAGCGCCCGTTCGGCAGGTACACGGCCGCGAAGCCCGGGGCGCGGGCGAGCGCGCGGCCTCCCGCTGCCCAGCTGCCGGCGATCACCTCGCTCACCGGAAAACCGCCGCGCGCGTACTCGATCGCAGGCGCGAGGAGCTCGGGGAATTTCAGCCGCCCGAAGCGCGCGTGCAGCTCGAACCAGCCGTCGACGGCTCCGGGCACGCTGACGGACAGCGGCCCGCGATCGGGAACGCTCTTCAGGCCGTGGCGCGCGAAGTCGTCGCGCGTCAGGGAGAGCGGCGAGCGGCCGCTCGCGTTGAGCCCATGGAGGCGCCGCGTGCCGGCCTCCCAGACGATCGCAAACAGGTCGCCGCCGATACCGCAGCCCGTGGGCTCCATGAGCCCGAGCGCGGCGTTCGCGGCGAGCGCGGCGTCGACGGCGCTGCCGCCGCGCTTCAGCACGTCGAGCCCGATGCCGGTCGCGAGCGGCTGGCTCGTCGCGACCATCCCGCGTTTCGCCATGACGACGGAGCGGGTGGCGAAGGGGTGTTCGGAGGATCTATCCACGCGAGACCTGAAGGCGCGGCGCGGCGGGTCGGGTTGGTGCGTGCCGCGCGGGCCGTCTATTATTCCCGACTTTGAACCAGGGATCGAACCGAGATGAGCCCTTTGGACCGCGCCGGCGCGGGCCTCGAGCGGCCCTCGGCTGACCGGCGCCGCGAAATCAACGACCCCAAGCGAGCAAACGTTTGAGCAACGCCCGCACGATCGGTCCCGCCGCCCTCGACAGCGACTTCCGGTCGCCGGAGGAGCTCAGCGCGCGCCTCGAGAGCGAATACGGCGCGCACCTCGCGATCATGGACCAGCGGCTCGACGACGCGCTGCGCGCGGCCGGGTTCGACGGCGCGATCATCTTCGCGGGCGACGAGAAAATCGTGTTCCGCGACGATCAGCCGTATCCGTTCCGGACGGAGCCCTACTTCAAGGCCTGGGTGCCGCTCACGAACACGCCGGGCTCGTTCCTGCGGCTCGTGCCGGGCCAGCGGCCGATGCTCGTCTACAAGCAGCTCGAGGACTATTGGCACGAACCGCCGAGCGATCCCGCCGGCTATTGGGCCTCCCACTTCGATATCCGCGTCGTGCGCAGCGAAGCCGAGGCGCAAAAACTCAGCGGCGCGGGTCCCCGCTGGGTCGCGATCGGCGAGACGGCCGGGACGCTGGCGCAGGTCGGCACCGCCGCCTCGCAGCCGATGGTGAACGATCCGAAATTCCTGAGTCATCTCGACTTCTTCCGCGCGGCCAAGACGCACTACGAGATCCTCTGCATGCGCGGCGCGCAGCTCATGGCCGTGCGCGGCCACAAGGCCGTGGCCGCAGCGTTCGGTGCCGGCGTATCGGAGTTCGAGCTCCAGCAGGTGTACTGCGGCGCGACGGAGCAGCGCGAGACAGAGCTGCCCTACGGCAACATCATCGCTCTCAACGAGCACGCCGCGACGCTGCACTACCAGCACTTGCGCACGCGCCCTCCGTCGGTGATGCGCTCGCTGCTCATCGACGCCGGCGCCGAGTTCAACGGCTACGCCGCCGACATCACGCGCACGTACTCGGCGGCGAGCGGCGACGACTTCAGCGCGCTGATCGACGCCGTCGAAGCGCTCCAGCAGCGGGTCTGCGGCGAGGTGAAAGCCGGTGTCGACTACGTGGCGCTGCACATCCTCGCGCATCGGTTGCTCGCCGAGCTGCTGCGCGACCATGGGATCGTGAAATGCAGCGCCGACGAGGCCGTGGCGTCCGGGATCACGCGCGTGTTCCTGCCCCACGGCCTCGGCCACCTGCTCGGGCTGCAAGTGCACGACGCAGGCGGCAGGCAGAAGGATCGCGACGGCTCGCTGCGCGAGCCCCCATCGCAGGATCCATACCTGCGTTTGACGCGCGTGCTGCAGCCCGGCGTGGTCACCACGATCGAGCCCGGCATCTATTTCATACCGGCTTTGCTGCGCGCGGCGCTCGCGCAGCACGAGGACAAGTTGAACCGCGCGAAGCTCGAGCGGCTGGTGCCGTTCGGCGGAATCCGGATCGAGGACGACGTCGAGGTCACGCTCGAGGGGTGCAAGAACCTCACGCGCGATGCGTTCGCCGCCGTGCCAGACCCGCCGCGCGGCCGGCCCCGCTGACCCGAAACGCTGCTGACTTGAAGGAACGACTCGTCGATGTCACACCGGACTGAAGATCTGCCGCCGCTGACCGGCGTCGCGCACCTGATCCGCGAGCTGCGTTATCACGAGGGCACGCGCCAGGGGTTCGCGATCGTGCTGATGGTGCTGTACTCCGCGACCGCGGCACCGATCCCGGTGCTCGCTGCGATCGGGCTCGTCATCGCGTTCGTCGGCGCGCTCGTGCGCCTGTACGCGAGCGGGTTCATCGTGAAAAACCAGGAGCTCGCGACCGACGGGCCCTACCGTTTCGTGCGCCATCCGCTCTACACCGGCAACATTCTGCTCGTCGTCGGCTTCGCGCTGGCGGGGTCACGCTGGTGGGGGATTCCGCTCGCGTTGTTCTTCTTCTGGTTCTACTACCCCACCGCGATCGACTATGAGGACCGGAAGCTCCGCAAGCTGTTCGGCGCGGTGTGGGAGGAGTGGTCCGCGCGCACACCTGCGTTGATGCCGCGCCTCGGCGGTTCGCGGGAGCCACAGACCGGCGACCGCCGCTGGTCGCTCGCCGTGAGCAATCAACGGAACGGCGAAGTCTTGCTCGTGCTGATTTGCTTTGCGTGCATCGGCTGGGTTGCTTGGCAGACGTGGTTCTGAGCACGGATAGCTCGCAGCAGCACCGTCCGGCTCCGTGACCGAAGCGCCGCGAGCCGCGCCCTCCGACGACGCGGTCGCCCGCTTGCTGCACGACGCGGTCCGCGCGTCGGACGGAAGGCGGCTCGGCCGCGGCTATCAAGCCTCGGTCGAAATCTACTCGACGGCCGCCGGCGACGTCGTCGTGAAGAAGCCGCATCGTTCGGCGCTGCTCGGGTGGCTGTGGCGTCGTCTATTGCGGCGCGAGCACGCCGTCTACGAACGGCTGGCCGGCATTCCCGGCGTACCCCACACCTTCGGCTTGATCGACTCGGAGTACCTCGCTCTCGAGTACGTACCGGGCCCCTCGCTACGCGAGCACGAGCCGCGTTTGCAGGACCGCGCCGCGTTCTTCGCGCAGCTGCTCGCCACGCTGGAGGCGATGCACGCAGCCGGCGTCGCGCACGCGGATCTCAAGCGCAAGGACAACATCATCGTCGGTGCGGGCGAGCGTCCCTTTCTCATCGATTTCGGGATCGCCGCGCGGCGCGGCTCATCGTGGCTCGGACGCGCGTGGTTCGACCACCAGCGTCAGGCGGACTACAACGCGTGGATCAAGCTCAAGTACGGGCGCCGCATCGACGCTGCCGAAGCGGGTGCGGTGTTGTCGCCCGACGACGCGGTGCTCTACAAGCCGCTGTGGACGGAGCGCGTCGCCCGCGCGATCCGCGTGCCGTGGCAGAAGATCACGCTGCGCCGGCCCCGGCAGCGCTGGCGCGCGCGGCGCAAAGAGGATCGCGACTAGCGGCGTTGAGGAGATCGGCGGGCGGCGCGGCGCTGGAAAAGAGAAGGCCCGCTGCGTAAAACGCGGCGGGCCTCGGGTTCCGAAAAAAAACGAGGCGCGGCGAGCTATTCCTCGGCGGCCGCAGCCTTCTTCGATTTCTTCTTGGGCGCAGCCGCGGCCTTGGTCTTCTTCTTCGCGGACTTCTTCGCTTCCGCCATGTCTTCTTCCGCCGCGGCCTGAGCCGCGGGCACGTTCTCGGGCTGATCGAGCAGCTGCACGATCGCCATGGCGGCCGAATCGCCGACGCGATAGCCCATCTTCAGGATCCGGAGGTACCCACCCGGACGCGACTTGAAGCGCGGGCCGAGCTCGGTGAACAGGCGGCCGACCGCGACGTCGTCGCGCAGGCGGCTGAACGCGAGGCGGCGGCGATGCACGCCGTCTTCCTTCGCGAGCGTGATCAACGGCTCGACGACGCGACGCAGCTCCTTCGCCTTCGGCAAAGTCGTGCGGACCGTCTCGTGGCGCAGCAGCGACGCCGCCATGTTGCGGAACATCGCGGTGCGATGCGGCGAGTTTCTGCCGAGCTTACGGCCGGATTTCTGATGACGCATAACAAACTCCGTTCAAGCGCAGCGGACGAATCCGCTTGCCGCTCAGCAAGCGAAGACGGCCCGCCCTAGAAGGCGATCGAGGACGTCGGCGGCGCGGCGGGCTCTTCGGCGCGCAGGCCCGGGGGCGGCCAGTTGTCGAGGCGCATGCCGAGAGCGAGACCATGTTGCTCGAGGACCTCTTTGATCTCCGTGAGCGACTTCTTGCCGAGGTTCGGCGTGCGCAGCAACTCGACTTCCGTGCGCTGCACGAGGTCGCCGATGTAGTTGATGTTCTCGGCCTTCAAGCAGTTCGCCGAGCGCACCGTGAGCTCGAGCTCGTCCACCGGCCGCAGCAGGATCGGATCCACCTGCGTCTCCGCGCGGCCGAAGCCGATCTCGTCCTCGCCTTGCAGATCCACGAACACGTCGAGCTGATTCTTGAGAATCATCCCGGCGCGGCGGATCGCCTCTTCGGCATCGATCGTACCGTTCGTCTCGATGTCGATGATCAGCTTGTCCAGGTCCGTGCGCTGCTCGACGCGCGCGCGCTCGACCGTGTAGGTCACGCGGCGGACCGGGCTGAACGATGCGTCGAGCTGCAGGCGGCCGATTGGGCGCGTCTGCTCGTCGAACATCTGGATCTGCGTGGCCGGCCGATAGCCGCGGCCGCGCACGACCTTCAGGAACGCGCGGATCTCGCCCGCAGACGTGAGGTTCGCGATCACGAGGTCGGGATTCACGATCTCGACGTCGTGGTCGACGACGATGTCGCCGGCGCGGACGGGCCCCGGGCCCTTCTTCGACAGCGACAGCTCGGCCTCTTCGCGCGAGTGCATGCGAATCGCAATGCCTTTCAAGTTCAAGAGGATGTCGACGACGTCCTCTTGCACGCCCTCGATGCTCGTGTACTCGTGCAGCACGCCATCGATCTCGGCTTCGACGACGGCAGCGCCGGGCATCGAGGACAAGAGCACGCGCCGCAGCGCGTTGCCGAGCGTGTGACCGAACCCGCGTTCGAACGGCTCTACCGTGACGCGCGCGCGATTGGTGCCGAGCGGTTGAACCTTGACGGCTCGGGGCCGCAAGAATTCCGTTGCTGATGCTTCCATCTAAATTTGACCTCGCATTACTTCGAGTACAGCTCGACCACCAGATTCTCGTTGATATCCGGCAATATCTCGTCGCGCTCCGGCAGGGCCTTCAGTGTTCCCTGCATCTTCTGATCGTCGACCTCGACCCACTCCGGGAAACCCACTTGGCTCGCGATCGACAGCGCGGACTTGATCCGCAGCTGCTCTTTCGCGCGCTCACGCACAGCGATCTTGTCGCCCGCCTTCAGCTGGTACGACGGAATGTTCACGATGTGCTCGTTCACCATGATTCCGCGATGGCCGACGAGCTGCCGCGCCTCGGCGCGCGTCGACGCGAAACCCATCCGGTAGACGACGTTGTCGAGCCGCGCTTCGAGCATCCGGAGCAGGTTCTCGCCGGTCGAGCCTTTGACCTTCGACGCCTTCTTGTAATAGCCGCGGAACTGGCGCTCGAGCACGCCGTACATGCGGCGCAGCTTCTGCTTCTCGCGCAGCTGCACACCGTAGTCAGACAGCCTGGTGCGCCGTTGGCCGGCGCCGCCGGGCGGCACTTCGAGCTTGCACTTCGATTCGAGCGGCTTCAGACCGCTCTTCAAGAAGAGATCGGTGCCCTCGCGGCGGGCAAGCTTGCAGGTGGGTCCTCTGTATCGAGCCATGATTATACTCGCCGCTTCTTCGGCGGCCGGCAGCCGTTATGGGGGATCGGTGTCACGTCTTCAATCTGCGTGATTCGAAATCCGACGGAGTTCAGCGCACGCACCGCGGACTCGCGTCCGGGACCCGGGCCTTTGACGCGGACTTCGAGATTCTTCACGCCATATTCCTTCGCAGCCGTGCCCGCGCGCTCGGCGGCGACCTGCGCCGCGAACGGGGTGCTCTTGCGCGAGCCCTTGAAGCCGCAGTTGCCCGCGGTGGCCCACGAAATCGTGTTCCCCTGACGATCGGTGATGCTGATGATCGTGTTGTTGAACGACGCGTGGACGTGCGCGACGGCGTCCAAGATCTGCCGCTTGGCTTTCTTGCGAACCTTCGTCGCTGCCGCGGCTGCGGCCGGCGCGGCCGCGCCGGTTGCGGCGGCGGGCGCTGCGGGCGCCGCGGGTGCGGCCGGTGCTGCTGGATTGGGCGGTTGGGCCATATTTCAAAGCTCCTGCTTACTTCCGGACCGGCCGGCGCGGGCCCTTGCGGGTGCGCGCATTCGTGCGCGTGCGCTGGCCCCGCAGCGGTAAGCCGCGGCGGTGACGGATGCCGCGGTAGCAACCGAGGTCCATCAGCCGTTTGATGTTCATTGCGTTCTCGCGGCGCAGATCGCCTTCGACCGGGAATTTCGCGATCACGTCGCGGATCCGCGAGACTTCCGCCTCGGTGAGGTCCTTGACCGCGGTCGACGACTTCACCTCGGCGGCTCTGCAAACCGTCAGCGCTTTGCTGCGGCCAATGCCGAAGATGTGAGTCAACGCGATGCCGACGTGCTTGTTCGTCGGGATGTTGACGCCTGCGATACGTGCCATTCTTCTATCTCACTCTGTTCTGGGCGCTGTGCTCAGCCCTGCCGCTGCTTGTGGCGCGGATCCTCGCAGATCACGCGGACCACGCGATTGCGCCGGACGATCTTGCACTTCCGACAAATCTTGCGAACCGACGCTCGTACTTTCATCTCAAACTCCAGCTGCTCAACTGTTCTTGCCGTAGCCGCGCAAGTTGGCTTTCTTCAGCAGCCCTTCGTATTGGTGAGTCATCATGTGCGCCTGCAACTGCGCCATGAAATCCATCGTGACGACCACGATGATCAAGAGCGACGTGCCGCCGAAGTAGAACGGCACGTTGAACTCGAGAATCATGAACTCGGGCAGCAGGCACACCGCGGTGATGTACAGCGCACCCCAGAACGTGAGACGCGTGAGCACCTTGTCGATGTATTCCGCGGTCTGCTGGCCCGGCCGGATGCCTGGGATGAACGCGCCCGAGCGGCGGAGGTTGTCCGCGGTCTCGCGCGAGTTGAAGACGAGCGCCGTGTAGAAGAAGCAGAAGAACAGGATCAGCGACGCGTACAAAATGATGTAGATCGGCTGGCCCGGCGACAGGCTCGACGCCAGCCGCTGCAGCCAAGGCAGGGCATTGCTGGTGCCGGCCCAGCTCGCGATCGTCGCGGGGAACAAGATCAAGCTAGAGGCAAAAATCGGCGGGATCACGCCCGACATGTTGATCTTGAACGGCAGGTGGCTCGTTTGGCCCGCGTACATCCGTCGGCCCTGCTGACGCTTCGCGTAATTGACCGCGATCCGGCGCTGAGCCCGCTCCATGTAGACGACGAAGCCCGTGACGCCGAGGATCAGGAAGCCGAGCAGGAACGGCATCGCCTGGTTCATGCCGCCCGTGTTCACGAGCTCGAGGGTGCCGCCGATCGCGGACGGCAGGCCCGAAAGGATCGACGACAGGATGATCATCGAGATGCCGTTGCCGATGCCGCGCTCGGTGATCTGCTCGCCGAGCCACATCAGAAACATCGTGCCGGTCACGAGCGTGATCGCGGCCGTCATCACGAACGCGGGGCCGGGGTTCAGCACGACGCCTTGCGTCTGCAGCGCGGTAGCGGCGGCGACCGACTGGAACGACGACAACACGACCGTGCTGTAGCGCGTGTACTGCGTGATCTTGCGCCGGCCCGACTCGCCTTCCTTGCGCAGCTGCCCCAAGGCCGGGATCACGTGCGTGCCCATCTGCAAAATGATCGACGCCGAGATGTACGGCATGATCCCGAGCGCGAAGATAGACCAGCGCCGCAACGCGCCGCCCGAGAACATGTTGAACATGCTCAGGATCGTTCCGGACTGCTGCTCGAAGAACTGCTGGAGCGCGACGGGGTCGATTCCCGGAACCGGGATGTAGGTGCCGATGCGGTAGACGACGAGCGCGCCGAGCAAGAAGAACAGGCGCTGACGAAGATCGGCGAAGCGTGTCGCATCGCCGAGCAGTGCAGCCGGATTGGCCGTTGTGCCCGTCTTCGCCATCTCTTTAAGACCTACTCCACTACCTTGCCGCCGGCCGCTTCGATGATCTTGCGCGCGCCGGGCGTAACCTTGAGCCCGCTGACCGTCACGGCTTTGTCGAGCGTGCCGGAAGCGATGACCTTGCAGCGCTCCGCGCGCTTGCTAACCAAGCCCGCGGCCTGCAGCGACGCGAGGTCCGCCGTCTTGCCCGCGAAGCTCGCGAGCTCGTGCACGCGAAGCTCGGCCGACAAGCCCTTCGAGGGTGACACGAAACCGATCTTCGGCAGACGCCGTTGCAGCGGCATCTGGCCGCCTTCGAAGCCGACCTTGTGATAGCCGCCCGCGCGAGCGCGCTGGCCCTTGACGCCGCGGCCGCCGGTCTTGCCGAGGCCCGACGCGCCGCCGCGGCCGCGCCGCTTGTGCTCGAAGCGGCTGCCGTCGGCCCCAGCCAGATTATTAAGGCGTAGATCGTTGGGCTTCATCGTTTAGACCTCCTCGACCTGCACCATGTAGCGAATCTTCGCGATCATGCCGCGGTTCTCCGGGGTGTCGATGACCTCCACCGTCTGGTGGCGGTTGCGCAACCCCAATCCGAACGCGCATTCGGCGTGTCCCTTGATGCGTCCGAATCTGCTCTTCAGCAGCGTGACGCGAATCTTCTTGCCGTTCGTTTTGTTGGTGCCTTTGGCCACGATCTCACCCGAGTATTTCTTCGACCGTCTTGCCGCGCTTCGCTGCGATCTGATTCGGCGAGCGCATGGTGGAGAGCGCGTTCAGCGTCGCACGCACCACGTTGATCGGATTACGCGATCCGTAGCTCTTTGCGAGCACGTTGCGCACGCCGGCGCACTCGAGCACCGCGCGCATCGCGCCGCCCGCGATGACACCCGTACCGTCGGAAGCCGGCTGCATGAACACGCGCGTCGCCCCGTGGCTACCGCGCAGCTCGTACTGCAGCGTGTCCTTCTTCAGGTTCACCGTGTACAGATTCTTGCGCGCGGCCTGCATCGCCTTCTGGATCGCGAGCGGCAGCTCGCGCGCCTTGCCGTAACCGAAGCCGACGCGTCCCGCGCCGTCGCCGACGACCGTAAGCGCCGTGAACCCGAATTGCCGGCCGCCCTTGACGACCTTCGCAACGCGGTTCACCGCAACCAGCTTCTCTTGAAACTCTTCGACGTTTGCCATGGTTCAGCTCTGTTAGATTTTCAGCCCAGCTTCACGCGCGGCGTCGGCCAGCGCTTTCACGCGGCCGTGGTACTTGAATCCCGAGCGGTCGAAGGCGACCTGCTCGATGCCTGCTTGCTTCGCGCGCGCGGCGATTTCCTTGCCGACGGCCGCGGCGGCTTCCTTGTTCCCGGTCGACTTCAGCGACTCGCGGACTTCCTTCGTGAGCGTCGACGCGCTCGTCACGACCCGATTGCCCTCGGGCGCGATGATCTGTGCGTAGATGTGCTGGGCGCTCCGGTGCACGCACAGCCGGTGCGCGCCCGCCAGCGCGATCCGGATCCGCGTCTTGCGCGCACGGCGCTGGCGCGTGGTCTTCTTGTCGTTCGCCATGACTACTTCTTCTTCGCCTCTTTGAGAACGATCTTTTCGGTCGAGTACTTCACGCCCTTGCCCTTGTAGGGTTCCGGCGGACGGTAGCCGCGAATCTCGGCGGCGACCTGGCCGACCTGCTGACGGTCCATGCCCTTGATGACGATTTCTTGCTGGCTCGGCGTCTCGATCGTGATGCCCTTCGGCACGGGGTACTCGACCGGATGCGAGAAGCCGAGCGTAAGGTTGAGCTTCTGGCCCTGCACGGCCGCGCGATAGCCGACGCCGACGAGCTCGAGCTTCTTCTGAAAGCCCGTGGTAATGCCCGTGACCATGTTCGCGATCAGCGCGCGCGTGGTACCTGCCATCGCGTCGGCGAATTGGGCGCCCGAGCGCGGCGCCACCTTCACGGTGGACCCTTCGACTTTGACTTCGACCTCGGAGTTCACGTCGAGCGACAGGCTGCCCTTCTTGCCCTTGATCGTGATGGCCTGGCCCTGCACCTCGGCGGTGAGGTCCTTGCCGAGCTCCACGGGTTTTTTCCCTACTCTAGACATCGCGTCTTCTCCAATCCCTCGTTCGTCTCGATCAGAGCACGATGCAGAGGACTTCGCCGCCGTGGCCTTCGGCACGCGCCTGGCGGTTCGTCATCACGCCGCGCGACGTCGAGACGATGGCGCAGCCCAATCCGCCTTGGACGACGGGCAACTGATCGACGCGCTTGTAGATCCGAAGTCCCGGCCGGCTCACGCGCTGTATGCGCTCGATCACGGGCCTGTCCTGGTAGTACTTGAGCTCGAGAACCAGCTGGTCCTTGCCGTCGATGTTCTCTTGCTTCACGGAGCCGAGATAACCCTCGTCCGCGAGCACCTTCGCGATCGCGGCCTTGCGCTTCGACGCCGGAACGACGACGGACGTCAGTCGGGCCGTCTGCGCGTTACGGATACGCGTCAGCATGTCGGCAATCGGGTCGGTCATACTCATAAAAATTCCTTGCGGCCCAGATCTTTCCGGGGCTCGCGACTTACCAGCTCGCCTTCGTCATGCCCGGGATCTCGCCGCGCATCATCGTTTCGCGCAGCTTCGTGCGCGACAGGCCGAACTTGCGGTAGTAGCCGTGCGGCCGGCCCGTGAGCGCGCAGCGGTTGCGCAGGCGAACCGGGCTCGCGTCGCGCGGGAGCTTCTGCAGCGCCGCTTGCGCGGAGGCCTTGTCGTCCTCCGAGACCTTCGGGTCACGGATGAGCTCTTTGAGCTCCTTGCGCTTCTTCGCGTACTTCGCCACCGCGGCTACGCGGCGCTTCTGTCGCATCAGCATCGACTTCTTCGCCATTAGCGATCACTCCTCAGTGGAAACTTGAACGCTTCGAGCAGCGCCCGGCCTTGGTCGTCGTTCTTCGCCGTGGTCGTGATGGCGATGTCCATGCCCCGGATGGCGTCCACTTGATCGAAATTGATCTCGGGGAAAATGATTTGCTCTTTGACGCCCATGTTGTAGTTGCCGCGCCCGTCGAACGCGCGCCGCGACATGCCGCGGAAGTCGCGGATACGCGGCATCGCCACGCTGATGAGGCGGTCGAGGAATTCGTACATGCGCTCGTTGCGCAAGGTGACCTTGCAGCCGATCGCTACGCCGTCGCGAACCTTGAAGCTCGCGACCGACGTGCGTGCGAGGCACTGCATGGGCTTCTGGCCGCTGATTTTCGCGAGATCGCCCATCGCGCTCTCGAGCACCTTGCGATCCGCTAGCGCTTCGCCGACGCCCATGTTGATCGTGACCTTGGTGATCCGCGGCACGGCCATCGGATTCGTCAGCCCAAGCTGCTTCATCAGCGCCGGCACGACTTCCTTTCTGTAGAACTCTTGCAATCTGGCGGCCATATTTATCGATCCACGACTTCGCCGTTGGACTTGAAGAAACGAACCTTGCGGCCGTCCGAGAGCTTGCGGACGCCGACGCGGTCACCCTTGCTCGTCGTCGGGTTGTAGAGCATCACGTTCGACGGATCGAGCGGCTTTTCCTTCTCGACGATCCCGCCCGCGACGCCCGCCTGCGGATTCGGCTTCTGGTGCTTGCGAGCGACGTTCACGTTTTCGACGACGAGCTTGCCGTCGGGGAACACCTTCACCACGTTGCCGCGCCGGCCCTTGTCCTTACCGGCGATCACGACGACCTCGTCGCCTTGCTTGATGCGTTGCACTGCCGCGGCCCTCTAGAGAACTTCCGGAGCGAGCGAGATGATCTTCATGAACTGCGTCGTGCGCAGCTCGCGAGTCACTGGCCCGAAGATACGCGTGCCGATAGGCTCGAACCGCGGCGTCAGCAGCACGGCGGCATTGCCGTCGAAGCGAATGACCGATCCGTCCGAGCGGCGCAGGCCATGGCGTGTGCGGACGACCACCGCGTGGTAGACCTCGCCCTTCTTGACGCGGCCGCGCGGGATCGCGTCCTTCACCGTCACCTTGATGATGTCGCCGATGTGCGCGTAGCGGCGTTTCGACCCGCCGAATACGCGGATGCACATGAGGCTCCGCGCGCCGCTGTTGTCGGCGGCATTCAACATTGTCTGTGTCTGAATCATCGGCCGCCCCTTAAGCGTGGCTCCCCGTGTCGACCGGAGCGCGCTCGATCACCTCGACGACCTTCCAGGCTTTCCGCTTGCTGATCGGACGGCATTCCACGATCGCGACCGTGTCGCCTTCGCGGCAGGTCTGCTCCTCGTCGTGCGCCATGATCTTCGTCGTACGCCGAATGAACTTGCCGTACACCGGATGCTTGATGAGGCGCTCGACCGAGACGGTGACGCTCTTATTCATCTTGTTGCTCACGACACGGCCGACCGTTCTACGGGTCGTCGCAGTCGTGCTCGTGGTTTGCTCAGCGCTCATCCGCTTGTCGTCCTTCTCGCCGTCGTCTTCGCTTACTGCTTGATTCGTTCGCGCTGAATCGTCTTCAGCCGCGCGATGGTCTTGCGCACTTTGCCGTGCTGGTCGGGCTTCCCGCCCTGGCCCGTGGCGGACTGCATCCGCAAATTGAATTGCTCGCGGCGCAGCTTGAGCAGCTCCTCGCCGAGCTGGTCGTCGGACATGTCCCTGAGCAGTTTCGCTTTCATCAGAATGCCGTCCGTTTGATGACCGCCGTCTTCACGGAGAGCTTGGCCGATGCGAGCGTGAATGCCTCGCGCGCGACTTCTTCCGTAACGCCCGCGATCTCGTAGAGCATGCGGCCCGGCTGCACCTGCGCGACCCAGTACTCGACGTTGCCCTTGCCCTTGCCCTGCCGAACTTCGAGCGGCTTCTTCGTAATCGGCTTGTCCGGAAAGATCCGGATCCAGATGTTGCCGCCGCGTTTTACGTAGCGCGTCATCGCGCGGCGCGCGGACTCGATCTCGCGGGCCGTGAGCTGGCCGCGCTCGAGCGTCTTGAGCCCATACTCGCCGAACGAGACGTTGTTGCCCCGCTGCGCGAGACCGCGATTGCGGCCTTTGAACTGCTTGCGAAATTTGGTCCGTTTAGGTTGCAGCATCTTCGTCTACTAGCGATTCGTCTCTATCGATTTCCTGGGCGAAGCCAAGCCCCAAGCGTCACGCTTGTTGCGGACGCGGCGCTTCGGCCTGCTCGGCCGCGGGCGCGCCTTCCGGCGTGTCGAACACTTCGCCGCGGAACACCCAGACCTTCACGCCGATCACGCCGTACGTGGTCTTCGCCTCGGCCAAGCCGTAGTCGATGTCCGCGCGGAACGTGTGCAACGGCACGCGGCCTTCGCGGTACCACTCCGAGCGCGCGATTTCCGCGCCGTTCAAACGGCCCGACACGCGGACCTTGATGCCCTGCGCGCCGATGCGCATCGTGTTCGTGACCGCACGGCGCATCGCGCGGCGGAACTGCACGCGGCGCTCGAGCTGCTGCGCGATGCCTTCGGCCACGAGGAGGGCGTCGAGCTCCGGCTTGCGGATCTCGGAGATGTTCAGGCGCACGTCTTGCAGCGGCATGCTCAGGAGCTTGGCGACCTCCGAGCGCAGCTTTTCGATGTCCTCGCCTTTCTTGCCGATCACGATGCCGGGGCGCGCCGTGTGGATCGTGATGTTCGCTTTCTTCGCCTGCCGCTCGATGTGGATGCGGCTCACGGAAGCCTCTTTGAGCTTCTTTTGCAGGAACGTACGGATCCGGTGGTCCTGCTCGATGTAGCCCGGGAACATTTGCGAGTTCGCGTACCACTTCGAGGACCACTCTTTCGTGATCCCGAGGCGAATGCCGATCGGATTTACTTTTTGACCCATATCGCTACTCGTCGCCTACGCGAACCGTGATGTGACTGTTGCGCTTCAAGATGCGGTCGCCGCGGCCTTTCGCTCGCGGCATATAGCGCGCGAAGAACGGCGCGCCGTCGACGTGGATCGTCGCGACCTTGAGCTCGTCGATGTCTGCGCCGTGATTGTGCTCGGCGTTCGCGATCGCGGACTCGAGCACTTTGTGCAGCATGCGCGCGGCCTTCTTGCGGCTGAACGCAAGCACCTTGAGCGCCTGCGCAACCGACAGCCCTCGAATCTGATCGGCGACGAGCCGGCACTTCTGCGGCGAAATGCGCGCGTAGCGGAGTTTGGCTGCGACCTGCATCGAATCTTCCTCTGTCGTTCTCAGGCCCCGGGGGCCGGCTTCGGACCGCTCGGAGCTCCGCCGCCGCCAGCTGCCGCCGCTGCCGCCGCGGCTTCCTTGGTCTTGCGGTCGCCCGAGTGTCCTTTGAACACCCGCGTCGCCGCGAACTCGCCGAGCTTGTGCCCGACCATGTTCTCGGACACGAGAATCGGAATGTGCTGCCGGCCGTTGTGCACGGCGATCGTGAGCCCGACCATGTCGGGAACGACCATCGAGCGGCGCGACCACGTCTTGATCGGGCGACGATCGTTCGTGGCGGCGGCCTTCGCGACCTTTGCCAACAAATGAGCGTCGACGAACGGGCCTTTCTTGATCGAACGTGACATGACTCTCGATTCTCGCTAGTTGCTTCTGCCGACTACTTCTGCCGACGATCGCGAACGATCATCGCGCGCGTGCGCTTGTTGCGCCGCGTCTTGTAGCCCTTCGTCTTCTGGCCCCACGGCGACACCGGATGCGGGTTGCCTTGGCCGGACTTACCTTCGCCGCCGCCGTGCGGGTGGTCGACCGGGTTCTGCGCGACGCCGCGCACCGTCGGTCGGATGCCGCGCCAGCGCTGCGCACCGGCTTTGCCGATCTTGCGCAGGTTGTGCTCTTCGTTGCCGACCTCGCCCACGGTCGCGCGGCAATTGACGTGCACCTTGCGCAGCTCGCCGGAGCGCAGCCGCATCGTGACGTACTCGCCTTCGCGTGCGACGATTTGGACGCCGGCGCCCGCGCTGCGCGCGAGCTGCGCGCCCTTGCCGGGCTTGAGCTCGATGCAGTGCACCTGAGTACCGAGCGGGATGTTCTTCAGCGGCAGCGAGTTGCCGGGTTTGATCGGTGCGTCGACGCCGGACATGATCGCGTCGCCTTCCTTCACGTGCCGCGGCGCGATGATGTAGCGGCGCTCACCGTCCGCGTACAACACGAGCGCCAAGTGCGACGTCCGGTTCGGATCGTATTCGAGCCGTTCGACGCGGCCCGCGACGCCGTCCTTGTCGCGCTTGAAGTCGATCACTCGGTACGCACGCTTGTGACCGCCGCCTTGATGGCGCGTCGTGATTCGGCCTTGGTTGTTGCGTCCGCCGCGCTTCGGCAGCGGCCGGAGCAGCGCCTCATGGGGCTCGCCTTTGTACAAGCCGTCCTGGACGACCCGGACGACGAACCGTTGGCCCGGCGATGTCGGTTTGAGCTTACGTAGCGCCACGATGCTTCCTCGAGGGCGCGCCTACTCGGCGCCCATGAAATTGATGTCGCTGCCCGGCGCCAACCGCACGTAGGCCTTCTTCCAGCCCGTGCGCTTGCCGATGCTCGTGCCGAAGCGCTTCGTCTTCGACGGCATTCGCGTCGTCGAGACGCGCGCGACCTTGACCTCGAACAGCATCTCGACGGCCTGGCGGATGTCGCCCTTGGTCGCGTCCGAGCGCACTTTGAAAACGACCTGGTTGCTGCCGTCGGCGAGCGCCGTGGCCTTCTCGGACACGTGCGGCCCGATCAGCACTTGCAGCAGTTTTTCGCGATGCGCCGGGCTGCTCATTTGAGGCGCTCCTCGATGATTTTCATCGCGCCCGCCGACGCGACGATTTTGTCGGCTCCGACGAGCGCGACGGGATCCACGAACTGCGCTTCCTCGACCATCACGTTCGGCAAATTGCGCGCGGCCAGCCAGAGGTTCGCGTCGAAGCCCTCGACGAGGATCAGCCCCGTGACGAAACCGAGCTTGTCGAGCTTGCCCTTGAGCTCCTTCGTTTTCGGCGCAGACACGCCGAACTCGTCCGTGACGAGCACGCGCTCTTGGCGCAGAAGCTCCGAGAACACCGAGCGCAGCGCGCCGCGGTACATCTTGCGATTCACTTTCTGCTCGAAGCTGCGCGGGCGCGCGGCGAACGTGCGGCCGCCGCCGACCCAGATCGGGCTGCGGATCGAGCCGACGCGGGCGCGGCCCGTGCCCTTCTGCTTCCAGGGCTTCTTGCCCGAGCCGCTCACGTCGGAACGGTTCTTCTGCGCCTTCGTTCCGGAACGCCCGGCCGCGAGGTAGGCCGTGACGACTTGGTGCACGAGCGACTCGTTGAACGCCGCGTCGAACGTCGCGTCCGCGAGCTCGAGCGTGCCACCCTTACCTTGAATTTGTACTTTCATCGCTCAGTCTCGCGCCCGTGGCATTACTTCTTGGGCTTGGCTTCTTTACCGTCTTTGTCCTTGCCCTTCTTGGCCTGGACTTGGACGGGCTTCGGCTGGCCTTTGGCCGCCGAGGTCACGATGAGGCGGCCGTTCTCGGCGCCCGGAACCGCGCCCTTCACGAGCAGGATGTTCCGCTCGGCGTCGACGCGCACGACTTCGAGGTTGATCGTCGTCGCACGCTCGTCGCCCATGTGACCGGACATCCGCTTACCCGGGAACACGCGGCCCGGCGTTTGGCGCTGGCCGATCGAGCCCGGCGCACGGTGCGACAGCGAGTTGCCGTGCGACATGTACTGGTGCGAGAAGTTGTGCCGCTTGATTACGCCGGCGTAACCCTTGCCCTTCGTCACGCCGCGCACGTCGACGAGCTGACCCTTCTTGAAGAGATCGACCTTGAGCTCTGCGCCGGGCGCGAGCTCGCTGCCCTCGCCGTCGCCCAAGCGGAACTCCCAGAGTCCCTGCCCGGCCTCGACCTTAGCGCCCGCAAAGTGACCCGCCTCGGGCTTGGTGAGGCGATGGGCCTTCGGGGCAGCACCCACGGTGACTTGCACGGCGCGATAGCCGTCGCGATCCGCGGTCTTGAGGGTCGTGACGCGATTGGGCAGGGCTTCGATGACGGTGACCGGCACGGAATCGCCGTTCTCCGCAAAAATGCGGGTCATGCCGCACTTTCGGCCCACTAAACCGACTGACATCTCTATTCCTCTGTATCCGCACCGACTCCGTCGGCCGGCGCTTCAGCCAGGCGCGCTTTGCGCCCTGGCACCAAAGGGACTCCGCCGGGTTGTACGGCCGGTGGGTTCCCTGCTTTTAGGCTGCCGCGCGTTGTCGCGCGTCACCCCGTGTTCTCTTCCCCTGTTGAGGGCCCTCTCGAGGAGGCCTTCCGAGCGGGCTCGCCGGCGAGTTAGACACCGGGGCCCGTTAAAGAGCCCGGCATTATAACCATCGGCAAATCACCGCGGCAATCATTCCGGGGCAATCATTCCCCGGAAAGATCGAAATTCCCGCCAATCAATTGAGCTTGATCTGTACGTCCACGCCCGCCGGCAGCTCGAGCTTCATGAGCGCGTCCACGGTCTTGTCCGTGGGGTCCACGATGTCCATGAGCCGCTTGTGGGTCAAAAGCTGGTACTGATCCCGCGCATCCTTGTCCGCATGCGGGGAGATCAGGATCGTGTAGCGCTCCGTCTTCGTCGGCAGCGGCACGGGCCCGCGCACGGTCGCGCCGGTCCGCTTCGCGGTCTCGACGATCTCCCGAGCCGATTTGTCGATCAGGCGATGGTCGAACGCCTTGAGCCTGATCCTAATGTTCTGATTCGTCGCCATATTGCTGTTTCCGCCTGTTTAGCTATCGCCACTCGAGGGCGCCATTTCGGGCGCCGCTCGGCCGCCGCTCTAGTCCGCTATTTGCGCCGGAGTACGTACCCCGGCACGCCTTGAGTCCTTACTTGAGGATCTTCGCGACGACGCCGGCACCCACGGTGCGTCCGCCCTCGCGGATCGCAAACCGTAAGCCCTCTTCCATCGCGATCGGGGAGATCAGCTCCACCTTCATCTGCACGTTGTCCCCCGGCATCACCATCTCGGCGCCTTCCGGCAACTCCACCGCGCCCGTCACGTCGGTCGTTCGAAAGTAAAACTGCGGCCGGTATCCCTTGAAGAACGGCGTGTGCCGGCCACCCTCTTCCTTCGTCAAAATGTAAACCTCGCACTCGAAGTTGGTGTGCGGGGTAATGGAGCCGGGCTTCGCCAGCACCTGCCCACGCTCCACCTCTTCGCGCTTCGTGCCGCGCAGCAGCACCCCCACGTTGTCCCCCGCCCGCCCCTCGTCGAGGAGCTTGCGAAACATCTCCACGCCCGTGCAGATCGTCTTGGTCGTCGCCTTGATCCCGACAATCTCCACCTCGTCCCCGACCTTCACGATCCCCCGGTCGATTCGACCCGTCACCACCGTGCCGCGGCCGGAAATCGAAAACACGTCCTCGATCGGCATCAGGAACGGCCCGTCGATCAGCCGCTCCGGCACCGGGATGTACTTGTCCATCTCCGCCACGATCTTCTCGACACTCGGCACGCCGATCGGCGAGGTGTCCCCTTCCAGCGCCTTGAGCGCCGAGCCGATCACGATCGGCGTCTTGTCGCCCGGAAATTCATAGGTCGACAGCAAATCGCGTACTTCGAGCTCCACCAGCTCCAAAAGCTCCGCATCGTCCACCATGTCCGCCTTGTTCATGTACACCACGATGTACGGCACACCCACCTGGCGCGCGAGCAAAATGTGCTCCCGCGTCTGGGGCATCGGACCGTCGGCCGCCGACACCACCAAAATCGCCCCGTCCATCTGCGCCGCGCCCGTGATCATGTTCTTCACGTAGTCCGCGTGCCCCGGACAATCCACGTGCGCGTAGTGGCGCGCATCGCTCTCGTACTCCACGTGCGCCGTCGCAATCGTGATCCCCCGCGCCTTCTCTTCCGGCGCCTTGTCAATCTGGTCGTACGCCATGAACGTGCCGCCGTGCTTGGCCGCCATCACCTTCGTCAGCGCCGCCGTCAACGTCGTCTTCCCATGGTCCACGTGCCCAATCGTCCCCACGTTCACGTGCGGCTTGACTCGGTTGAATTTTTCTTTGGACATGGCGACTTCCTCTTGCGGCTCCGACGAACTGTTTCCCGTGACTCGTCGCGCCGCTCAGGCGGCGCGATCCTTGATGACATCCTGCGCGACGTTGCCCGGCACTTCGGCGTAGTGCGAGAACTCCATCGTGAACGTAGCGCGGCCCTGGCTCATCGAGCGCAGCGCCGTCGCGTAACCGAACATCTCCGACAGCGGCACTTGCGCGCGGATGATCTTGCCGGTCAGCGAGTCCTCGAGACCGTGCACCGTACCCCGCCGGCGGCTGAGCTCGCCGCTCACGAGCCCCAGGTGCGGCTCGGGCGTCACGACCTCGACGTTCATGATCGGCTCGAGCAGCACGGGTCTAGCCTTGCGCACGCCGTCCCGGAACGCCGCGCCGGCTGCGATCTTGAACGCCATCTCGGTCGAATCCGCGCCGCGGTGCGAACCGTCGAACAGCGTGACTTTCACGTCGACCACGGGATAACCCGCGACCACGCCGTTCGCGGCCTGCTCGCGCACGCCCTGGTCTACCGCCGGCACGAGCTCGTGCGGCACGACGCCGCCGGCAATCGCGTCGACGAATTCGTAGCCATGACCCGCGGGCCGAGGCTCGATTCTGAGCCACACGTGGCCGAATTGATTCTGACCGGCCGCGGCGCGCATGAACTTGCCTTCCTGCTCGGCACCGACGCGAATCGTTTCGCGGTACGCGACCTGCGGCTTGCCCACGCTCGCTTCGACCTTGAACTCGCGCTTCATGCGCTCGACGATCACCTCGAGGTGCAGCTCGCCCATGCCCCGGATGATGGTCTGGCCCGACTCCGGATCCGAGCCGACGCGCAGCGTCGGGTCCTCGCGGGTGAGATTGCCGAGCGCGACGGTCATCCGCTCGCGATCCGCCTCGGTCTTCGGCTCGACGGCCACCGCGATCACGGGCTCGGGGAACTCCATACCCTCGAGCTTGATCACGTTGCTCGGGTCGCTGAGGCTGTCGCCCGTCGTCACGTCCTCGAGGCCGACGGCCGCGGCGATGTCGCCCGCACGTACTTCGTCGATCTCGAAACGCTCGTTGGAGTGCATCTGCACCAAGCGGTGCACGTTCTCGCTGCCGTTCTTGTGCGGATCGTGGATCGCATCGCCCGCGCGGAGCACGCCCGAATACACGCGGAAGAACGTGAGATGGCCGACGGCGGGATCCGTCGCGATCTTGAACGCGAGCGCGGCGAACGGTACTTCGTCCGACGGGGCGCGCGCGACGACGCTGCCGTCGCTCGCAACGCCTCTGACCGGCGCGCGATCGGACGGCGCCGGCAGATAGTCGACGACGGCGTCGAGCAGCGCCTGCACGCCCTTGTTCTTGAATGCCGACCCGCAGAGCACGGGCACGATCTCGCCCTTCAGGCACCGGCCGCGGATGCCGCGTTTGATGTCCGCGACGCTGAGCGACCCGTCCGCGACATACCGATCTGCGAGCTTCTCGTCACCTTCGGCCGCGGCCGCAACGAGCTTGTCGCGATATTCGACCGCGATCGCGGCGAGATCCGCCGGGATCTCACTCTCTTTGAACCGCATGCCCTGAGTTTTGTCGTCCCAGGTGATCGCCTTCATCTTCACGAGATCGACCACGCCGACGAACGCGTCCTCGCGGCCGAGCGGCAGCTGGAGCGCGACCGGCTCGCATTTCAGGCGATCCTTGATCTGCGCGAGCACGCGAAAAAAATCCGCGCCGGGGCGGTCCATCTTGTTCACGAACGCGAGCCGCGGCACGCCGTACTTGTTCGCCTGCCGCCAGACCGTCTCGGACTGCGGCTCGACGCCGCGGACCGAGCAGAACACCGCGACCGCGCCATCGAGCACGCGCAGGCTGCGCTGCACCTCGATCGTGAAGTCGATGTGTCCCGGAGTGTCGATGATGTTGATGCGGTGCTCGGGGAGCTTGCGGCTCATCCCTTTCCAGAAGCAGGTCGTGGCGGCGGACGTGATCGTGATGCCGCGCTCTTGCTCTTGCTCCATCCAGTCCATGACGGCGGCGCCGTCATCGACCTCACCGATCTTGTGCGAGACGCCCGTGTAGAAGAGGATCCGCTCGGTAGTCGTAGTCTTGCCGGCATCGACGTGCGCCATGATGCCGATATTCCGGTACTGCTCGAGTGGGGTCTTCCTTGCCACGGTGCTGCCTCAAATCAATCTCTTGATTTGATTACCAGCGGTAATGAGCGAACGCACGGTTCGCGTCCGCCATGCGATGCGTGTCTTCGCGTTTCTTCACGGCGGCACCGCGGTTATCGGCCGCGTCGATGAGCTCGTGCGCCAAGCGCACGGCCATGCTCTTTTCGGAGCGCGAACGCGCGGCATCGATCGCCCAACGCATCGCGAGGGTCTCGCGGCGCGCGGCGCGGACTTCGACCGGTACCTGGTAGGTGGCGCCGCCGACGCGGCGCGACTTAACTTCGACTGCCGGTTTGATGTTGTCGAGAGCCTGGCTCAGCATCTCGAGCGCGCGGCCCTTGTCCTGGCCGGTGCGCTCCGACATGCGCTCGAGCGCGTCGTAGACGATCCGCTCGGCGACCGACTTGTTGCCGCTCTTCATCACCATGTTGATGAACTTCGCGAGCATCGTGTTCCCGTACTTCGGGTCCGGGAGGCCAGCGCGGCGGGGGGCTTGTGCTCTTCTAGACATGTATCAACTCTCGTTCGTGGCTTCGTGCGACTTATTTCTTCGGACGTTTCGCGCCGTACTTCGAACGGCCTTGGCGACGATCGCCGACGCCGCCGCAATCGAGCGTGCCGCGAACGACGTGGTAGCGCACGCCGGGCAGATCCTTGACGCGGCCGCCGCGGATCAGCACCACCGAGTGCTCTTGAAGGTTGTGGCCTTCGCCGCCGATGTAGCTCGTGACCTCGAAGCCGTTCGTGAGCCGGACACGCGCGACTTTACGCATCGCGGAGTTCGGCTTCTTCGGCGTCGTGGTGTAGACGCGCGTGCACACGCCGCGCTTCTGCGGCGAGGCCCCGAGCGCCGGAACGGTGCTCTTCGCCTTACGTGTTGTGCGCGCCTTACGAACGAGTTGGTTGGTCGTCGCCATTCAGTGCTTCCAAATAAATTTTGGCCCGTTGCCGATATCTTTCGGCATCCGGGCCAGCTTGAGACATCCTCCGCGCCGCCGGTCCGCGAAGCCGTTGGGATCGCGGGAGCCGTCATAGAGTCGCAGAGAGCCGAGGATTCTAGGGTTCCGAGCTTAGCGGGTCAACTCGCGGTTGCTGCCGCCCGTACGAATCGGCGCCGGAAAGGGTGCGCGAGCCATGCCCAAGGGGGCCGCGGCGGCGACGCCACCCGACCGGCGCGCTTACCGAGGCGTCAGCGCGCCGCGACCGCGACTGGGTGGCTAGGCGCGTCGCTGCGGGCCTGGTTGTAGTAAGCCATCATTTGCGGCGCAAGCGCTGCTAGCTTCTGCTGCCGGTTCGCGGGGCTCGGATGAGTGCTGAGGAACTGCGGCGGACCCGATCCCGACGCCTTTTCCATCTTCTGCCAGAGGCTCAAAGCCGCGTTCGGGTTATATCCCGCCTTCGCCGCGAGCTCGAGACCGATCTCGTCGGCCTCCGACTCGGCGCCGCGGCTGTTCGGCAGCTGGATCGCGAGCTGCGCCGCGATGGCCGCGGCGTTCTGCGCGGCCTGCGGGTGGTCGTCGGCGACGACGCCGGCGAGCGCCACGCCGGCGCTCGTCGCGAGCGCCACGGACATGCGTTCGGCCGTGTGGTTCGCGAGCGCGTGGCTGATCTCATGGCCAAGCACTTGCGCGAGCTCGTCGTCGGTCGGATCGAGCTTGTCCAACAGACCGGTATAGACGGCCATCCGGCCCCCGGCCATGCACCAGGCATTGATCATTTCGGGGTCGTCGATGACGGCGACGCTCCACTCCCAGTCGGCCGTATCCGGCCGTTTTACGATGGCCTGGGCGACCAACCGCTCCGTGATCTTGTCGATCCGGCGCGTCACGCGCGTGTCGGTGACGATCTTGCCGGCCTGCCGGAGCTCGGCGAGCTGGGAGACATAGGCTTCCTTGGACGCGCCGATCGCAGTGTCCTCCGAGACGAGCGACAACTGCCGGCGGCCTGTAGGGCTGACCGCGCAAGCCGTCGCGATAAGAACCACCAGCGCCGGGACCCAGAAAACGACCTTCCTGACCAACATGATTCACCTCCTTCGCCCACTGCGGCTCGCTGAAGGGGGCGGTGCAAGAGTGATGCCACGAAGGACAGCCTGACACGGCACGTGATGGCGGGCGCGGATCCGAGCGATCGGTCTCAGTTTGCAGATTATGAGAAGGCGGGCGGCCCGTAGCCATGGCGCGGCGGACAGCCCCCGCGGGTGGTTCTGCCAGGCGCGAGCCCGTAACCGGTCACGGGCTGGAGCGGGAACGTGCGCCCGAGGTCGGTCAGCCCGACGTGAGGTCGGCCCTCGGGCGCGCGTGCCCGGCACCAAGCCGGGCACGCCGCCGATCGATCATCAGCTCGCGGGCGTCTCTTCGGCTTGGGCTTCGGGTTCCGCTGCCGGCTTGGCCGTGGCTGCTGCCACCTCGGCGGTCAGAGCGGCGACCTCTGCGGCTTCCGCGGCCGCGCGCTGCTGCTTGGCATCGAGCTCCCTGAGCTCGGTGGCCAGGACCTCCTCCTGCGTCCGGCGCCGGTCCTCGTGATGGGCGAAGCCCGTGCCGGCCGGGATCAACCGTCCGACGATCACGTTTTCCTTCAATCCGCGCAAGTCGTCCTTCAGGCCCCGCACCGCGGCCTCGGTGAGCACGCGGGTCGTCTCTTGGAACGACGCGGCCGAGATGAACGACTCCGTGGCGAGCGACGCCTTCGTGATGCCGAGCAGGACCGGATCGTACACGGCGGTCGTTCCCGAGCGCTGCTCGACCTCGCGGTTCGCTTCCAGCACCCGAATACGGTCGAGCTGCTCGCCGCGCAGCAGGCGCGTGTCTCCGGAGCCCGTGATTTCGACCTTGCGCAGCATCTGGCGAATGATCACCTCGATGTGCTTGTCGTTGATCTTCACGCCCTGAAGCCGGTAGACGTCCTGGATCTCGCGAACCAGGTAGTCGGCCAGCCGCTCGACTCCCTGCAAGCGCAGGATGTCGTGCGGGTTCGGCTCGCCGTCGGCGATGATTTCGCCGCGCAGCACCTTCTCGCCCTCGAACACGTTCAGGTGCCGCCACTTCGGGATCAGCTCCTCGTGCTCCTCGCCCTCTTCGTCCGTGATGACGAGACGGCGCTTGCCCTTCGTCTCCTTACCGAAGCTCACCGTGCCCGAGTACTCCGCGAGGATCGCGGGATCCTTCGGCCGGCGCGCCTCGAACAGGTCCGCGACGCGCGGCAGACCGCCCGTGATGTCGCGGGTCTTCGAGCTTTCTTGCGGCAAGCGCGCGAGCACGTCGCCGACCATGACGCGGGCGCCGTTCTCCATGTTGAGCACGGCACCGGACGGCAGCGCGTACGCCGCCGGGATGTCCGTGTTCGGGAAGGTGATCGCTTTGCCTTTGTCGTCGACGAGCTTCGCCGTCGGACGGTAGTCCGTGCTGCGCTGCGCCGCGTCGAGCACGACGATGCTCGAGAGGCCCGTGATTTCGTCGACCTGCGTCGTGACCGTGACGCCGTCGATGAAGTCCTCGAACTTCAAGTAGCCGCTGACTTCCGTGACGACCGGGTGCGTATGAGGATCCCAGCTCGCGACGAGCTGGCCCGGCTTCACGGGCTCGCCGTCCTTGATGCTGAGCGACGCGCCGTACGGGATCTTGTAGCGCTCGCGCTCGCGGCCGAACTCGTCGATGACGGCGAGCTCGCCTGAACGCGACGTGGTGATCCGATGGCCCTTCTGCTCGTGGGTCACCGTCTTCACGTTGATGAAGCGCATCGAACCCGTGCTCTTCACCTCGACGCTGTTCACCGCGGCGGAGCGCGACGCGGCGCCGCCGATGTGGAACGTACGCATCGTGAGCTGCGTGCCGGGCTCGCCGATCGACTGCGCCGCGATCACGCCGACGGCCTCGCCGCGGTTCACGCGGTGGCCGCGAGCGAGGTCGCGTCCGTAGCACTGCGCGCAGACGCCGTAGGTGGTCTCGCACGTGATCGGAGAGCGGACGAGCAGTTGGTCGATCGAATACGACTCGAGCGTCTTGACCGCGCTCTCGTCGAGCAGCGTGCCTGCCTCGAGCACGACCTTGTTGGACCCCGGAGCGAGCACGTCGACGGCGGCTGCGCGACCCAGCACCCGCTCGCGCAGCGGCTCGACGATGTCGCCGCCTTCTACGAGCGGCGTCATCAGGAGACCCTGCGTGGTGCCGCAATCGATCTGGGTAACCACGAGGTCCTGCGCCACGTCCACGAGACGGCGCGTGAGGTACCCCGAGTTCGCCGTCTTGAGCGCCGTGTCGGCGAGGCCCTTACGAGCGCCGTGCGTCGAGATGAAGTACTGCAGGACGTCGAGGCCTTCGCGGAAGTTCGCCGTGATCGGCGTCTCGATGATCGAGCCGTCCGGCTTCGCCATGAGGCCGCGCATGCCGGCGAGCTGCCGGATCTGCGCTGCGCTGCCGCGAGCTCCCGAGTCCGCCATCATGTAGATCGAGTTGAACGACTCCTGCTGGCCGCCCTTGCCCGGGCCTTCGAGGACGGGCTCGACGCCGAGCTTCTCCATCATCGCCTTCGCGACCTGGTCGTTGGTGCGCGACCAGATGTCGACGACCTTGTTGTAGCGCTCGCCGTCCGTCACGAGGCCGGCCCCGTACTGATCCTGGATGTCCTTGACCTCGTTCTCGGCCGCCGCGAGGATCTTCTTCTTCTCGATCGGCACGACCATGTCGTTCACGCCGAACGACACGCCCGCACGCGTCGCGTAATAGAAACCCGTGTACATGATCTGGTCGGCGAACACGACGGTCTCTTTGAGACCGATCTGGCGGTAGCACAGGTTGATCGTCGCGGAGATCGCACGCTTGTTCATCGTGCGATTGATCTGCTCGAACGCCATGCCGTCCGGCATGATCTCCGAGAGCAAAGCGCGGCCGACGGTCGTCTGCGTGAGCTTGTGCGTGGCGTTGCCGCCCACGTTCTCGCGGATGCGCACCCTGATCTTGGTATGCAGCTCCACCGCATTCGACTCGTACGCGCGGTGCACCTCTTCCACGTCCGCGAACACCATGCCCTCGCCCTTCGCGTTCGCACGCTCGCGGGTCATGTAGTAAATACCGAGCACCACGTCCTGCGACGGCACGATGATCGGCTCGCCGTTCGCAGGCGACAGAATGTTGTTGCTCGACATCATCAAGGCGCGCGCTTCGAGCTGCGCCTCGATCGACAACGGCACGTGCACGGCCATCTGGTCGCCGTCGAAGTCCGCGTTGAACGCGGTGCAGACGAGCGGGTGCAGCTGGATCGCCTTGCCTTCGATGAGCACGGGCTCGAATGCCTGGATGCCCAAGCGGTGCAGCGTCGGTGCGCGGTTCAGCATCACCGGGTGCTCGCGGATCACCTGCTCGAGGATGTCCCAGACTTCCGGACCCTCGCGCTCGACGAGACGCTTCGCGGCCTTGATGGTCGTCGCTTCGCCGCGCAGCTGGAGCTTGGAGAAGATGAACGGCTTGAACAATTCCAGAGCGAGCTTCTTCGGCAAGCCGCATTGATGCAATTTCAGGGTAGGACCGACAACAATCACGGAACGGCCGGAGTAATCGACGCGCTTGCCGAGCAGGTTCTGACGGAACCGGCCCTGCTTGCCCTTGATCATGTCGGCGAGCGACTTCAGCGGGCGCTTGTTGGTGCCCGTGATCGCGCGGCCGCGGCGGCCGTTGTCGAGCAGCGCGTCCACCGACTCCTGGAGCATCCGCTTCTCGTTGCGCACGATGATGTCGGGCGCGTTGAGCTCGAGCAGGCGGCGCAGGCGGTTGTTGCGGTTGATCACGCGGCGATAGAGGTCGTTCAGGTCCGACGTCGCAAACCGGCCGCCGTCGAGCGGCACGAGCGGACGCAGGTCCGGCGGCAGCACGGGCAGCACCGTCATGACCATCCACTCGGGCTTGTTGTTCGACTCGAGGAACGACTCGAGGAGCTTCAGCCGCTTCGTCAAGCGCTTGATCTTGGTCTCGGAGTTCGTGCCGGAGATCTCGTCACGGACCCTGTTGACGTCGATGTCGAGGTTCATCGCGGCGAGCAGATCGCGCACGGCTTCGGCGCCCATCCGGGCGTCGAACTCGTCGCCGTACTGCTCGATCGCCTCGAGGTACGCCTCATCCGACAGGAGCTGGCCCTTCTGCAGCGGCGTCATGCCCGCATCGACGACGACGAACGCTTCGAAGTAGAGGATCCGCTCGATCTCGCGCAGCGTCATGTCGAGCATGAGGCCGATGCGCGACGGCAGCGACTTCAGGAACCAGATGTGCGCGACCGGGCTCGCGAGCTCGATGTGACCCATGCGCTCGCGGCGCACCTTGGTCTGCGTGACTTCCACGCCGCACTTCTCGCAGACGACGCCGCGATGCTTCAGGCGCTTGTACTTGCCGCACAAGCACTCGTAGTCCTTGATCGGTCCGAAGATCTTCGCGCAGAAGAGCCCATCGCGCTCCGGCTTGAAGGTCCGGTAGTTGATGGTTTCCGGCTTCTTGACCTCGCCATACGACCAAGAGCGAATCATGTCCGGCGACGCCAGACCGATCTTGATCAGGTCGAAGTCTTCGACCGCGTTCTGCTGCTTGAAAAGTCTCAGTAGGTCTTTCATTCCGTGCCACCCACGCTTAAGTGTTTTCGATCGAGATCAACGAACTTTCTCGCACCGGCCTAATCGGCCGTATCGAGATCGATGTTGATAGCCAGCGACCGAATTTCCTTGACCAACACGTTGAACGACTCGGGCATGCCGGCCTGCATCTCGTGCGTGCCGTCGACGATGTTCTTGTACATCTTCGTACGGCCCTGCACGTCGTCCGACTTGACCGTCAGCATCTCCTGCAGCGTGTACGCCGCGCCGTACGCCTCGAGAGCCCAGACTTCCATTTCGCCGAAGCGCTGGCCGCCGAACTGCGCCTTGCCGCCGAGCGGCTGCTGCGTGACCAAGCTGTACGGTCCCGTCGAGCGCGCGTGCATCTTGTCGTCCACCAAGTGGTTGAGCTTCAACATGTACATGTAGCCGACCGTTACGGGGCGATCGAAACGCTCGCCCGTGCGGCCGTCGTACAGCACCGTCTGGCCCGTCTCCGGCAAGTCCGCGAGCTTGAGCAGATGCTTGATCTCCTCCTCGTTCGCGCCGTCGAATACCGGGGTCGCGATCGGCACGCCGTCACTCAAGTTCACCGCGAGCTCCGACAGCTCGTCGTCGGTCAACGACGCGATGTCTTCTTTCTGACCGCCCGTCTGGTTGTAGATCTTGTCGATGAACGTGCGCAGCTCCTTGACGTTGCTGCCGACGCGGATCATCTCGCCGATCTTGAGCCCGAGGCCCTTCGCGGCCCAGCCGAGATGGGTTTCGAGCACCTGACCGACGTTCATTCGCGACGGCACGCCGAGCGGGTTCAGCACGATGTCGACCGGTGTACCGTCTGCCGCGTACGGCATGTCCTCCACCGGCACGATCGTCGAGATCACGCCCTTGTTGCCGTGACGGCCCGCCATCTTGTCGCCCGGTTGCACGCGGCGCTTCACGGCGAGATACACCTTCACCATCTTCAGCACGCCGGGAGCGAGGTCGTCGCCCGCGGTGATCTTCGTCTTCTTCTCCTCGAAGCGCCGGTCGAATTGCTCTTTCTGCGAGCGCAGCCGCTCCGCGGCCTGCTCGAGCAACGCGGTCGCGTCGTCCGCCTTCACGCGGACTTGGAACCACTGCTCGCGCGGCAGCGCGTCGAGATACTGCTTCGTGATCTTCGAGCCCGCGGCGAGGCCTTCCGGACCGCCCGACGCGACCTTACCGATCAGCGAGTTCTGGATGCGCTGATAGATGTCGTCCTCGAGGATGCGCTGCTGGTCGCCCAAGTCCTTGCGGACGGACTCGAGCTCTTGGCGCTCGATCGACAGCGCGCGGCCGTCCTTCTCGACGCCATCCCGCGTGAAGACGCGGACATCAATAACGGTGCCGTCCATACCGGGCGGCACGCGCAGACTGGTGTCCTTCACGTCGGACGCCTTCTCGCCGAAGATCGCGCGCAGCAGCTTCTCTTCCGGCGTGAGCTGGGTCTCGCCCTTCGGCGTGACCTTGCCTACGAGGATGTCGCCCGCGCCGACCTCGGCGCCGATGAACGCGATGCCGGATTCGTCGAGCTTCGTGAGCGCCGCGTCGCCGACGTTCGGGATGTCGGCCGTGACCTCCTCGGGACCCAACTTCGTGTCGCGTGCGACGCAGGTCAGCTCCTCGATGTGGATCGTCGTGAAACGATCCTCGATGACCACGCGCTCCGAGATCAGAATCGAGTCCTCGAAGTTGTAGCCGTTCCACGGCATGAACGCGACGAGCAAGTTCTGGCCGAGCGCGAGCTCGCCCATGCTCGTCGACGGGCCGTCGGCCAGCACGTCGCCCTTCTCGATATTGTTACCGGCCTTCACCAGCGGACGCTGATTGATGCAGGTGTTCTGGTTCGAGCGGGTGTACTTGGTCAAGTTGTAGATGTCGACGCCGGCTTCGCCGGCCTTCGTCTCCTCGTCCTTGACGCGAACGACAATGCGCGACGCGTCGACCGAGTCGACGATGCCGCCTCTGCGGGCGACCACGGTGACGCCGGAGTCGACGGCCACCGCGCGTTCCATGCCCGTGCCGACGAGCGGCGTCTGGGTGCGGAGCGTGGGGACGGCCTGGCGCTGCATGTTCGAGCCCATCAACGCGCGGTTCGCATCGTCGTGCTCGAGGAACGGAATCAGCGAGGCTGCGACCGAGACGATCTGCTTCGGCGAGACGTCCATGTACTGGACCTGGTCCGCCGTGAGCAGCGCGAATTCGTTCTGATGGCGGCACGACACGAGGTCGTCCGTGAACTCGCCCTTCGCGCTCAACGTCGCGTTCGCCTGCGCGATCACGTACTGGCCTTCCTCGATCGCCGAGAGGTAATCGATGTGGTCCGTGACCTTACCGTCCGCAACGCGCCGATACGGCGTCTCGAGGAAGCCGTACTCGTTCGTGCGCGCATACACGGACAGCGAGTTGATCAAACCGATGTTCGGACCTTCCGGCGTCTCGATCGGGCACACGCGGCCGTAGTGGGTCGGGTGCACGTCGCGGACCTCGAAGCCCGCACGCTCGCGCGTGAGACCGCCTGGTCCAAGCGCCGAAACGCGCCGCTTGTGCGTGACTTCCGACAGCGGGTTGTTCTGGTCCATGAACTGCGACAGCTGGCTCGAGCCGAAGAATTCCTTCACGGCCGCCGCGACGGGCTTCGCGTTGATCATTTCCTGCGGCATCAAGCCTTCGGACTCGGCGAGCGTCAAACGCTCCTTCACCGCGCGTTCGACGCGGACCAAGCCGATGCGGAACGCGTTCTCCGCCATCTCGCCGACGCTGCGGACGCGGCGGTTGCCGAGGTGGTCGATGTCGTCGACCACGCCGTTGCCGTTGCGAATGTCGATGAGCGTCTTCAGGACCGCGATGATGTCGTCCTTGTCGAGCACGCCCGGGCCTTCGGACTCGTCACGGCCAACGCGGCGGTTGAACTTCATGCGGCCGACGGCCGACAGGTCGTAGCGCTCCTGATTGAAGAACAAGTTCTGGAACAGGTTCTCCGCGGCCTCCTTCGTGGGCGGCTCGCCGGGGCGCATCATGCGATAGATCTCGACGAGCGCTTCGAGCTTGTTCGTCGTCGAGTCGATCCGCAGGGTGTTCGAGATGAACGCACCGCGGTCGAGGTCGTTCGTGAACAACGTCTCGATCTTCTTGATGCCGGCGGCAATGAGCTTCTCGATGATGACCTTCGTGAGCTCGTCGTTGGCGCTCGCGATCAGCTCGCCGCTCGACTTGTCGACGACGTCGTGCGCGAGGATCTTGCCCTCGAGGTAGTCGATGGGCACGTCGAGCTCTTTAACCTTCGCGGTCTCGAGCTCGCGCACGTGCTTCATCGTGATGCGCCGATCTTTTTCCACGAGCGTCTTGCGGCCGATCTTGATGTCGAAGCTCGCGGTTTCGCCGCGCAGCCGCTCGGGCACGAGCTTGAGCTGGAAGGAGTCCGCGCCGGCGAGCGTGAACTCGTTCTTCTCGAAGAACATGTCGAGGATCTGCTCGTTGGTGAAATCCAGCGCGCGCAGAATGATGCTGACCGGGAGCTTCCGTCGGCGGTCGATACGGACGAACACGGAGTCCTTCGGGTCGAACTCGAAGTCGAGCCACGAGCCGCGGTAAGGAATGACTCGCGCGGAAAACAACAGCTTACCGCTGGAATGCGTCTTGCCCTTGTCGTGATCGAAGAACACGCCGGGCGAGCGGTGCAGCTGCGAAACGATCACGCGCTCCGTGCCGTTGATCACGAACGTGCCGTGATCGGTCATCAGCGGCATCTCGCCGAGATAGACCTCTTGCTCGCGGATGTCCTTGACCTTCTTCTTCGGTCCCGGAGCTTCCTTGTCATAGATCATCAGCCGAACGAGCACGCGCAGCGGCGCGGCGTACGTGAGGCCGCGGAGCTGGCATTCCTTGACGTCGAATACCGGATCGCCCAAGCGATAGCTCACGTATTCGAGCGCGGCGTTGCCGGAGTAGCTCACGATCGGGAACACGCTGCGGAACGCAGCATGCAGTCCCATCTCGGTGCGATCCGTGCCGACAGATTCCTGCTGCAGGAATTTCTGATAAGAATCGATCTGGATCGAAAGGAGATACGGAACGTTCAGAACGCTCGGCAGCTTCCCGAAGTCCTTCCGAATGCGCTTCTTCTCAGTGAACGAATAGGCCATGCCTGCTCTCCGAAGTTAGTTCGGCGAAATGTGTTCGGCCGCCATGCGCGGGCGCCCGAAAACGGAATCACGCGAGGGGCGCGCGAATTCACGCCCAACGAGTGACGGACTGGGCGCACAAAGCCGCGCCCCAATGACGATTCCCCGGGGGACGATTCCCCCGGCAACGATTCCCTGGGCGCGGACGTCCGCGCCCTTGGGGGCGTGCGTCTCAGACTGCATTGACGCGTTCGCGGCTCGTCTCATGCAAGACGAGCCGGCGGCGCAGCGCTGTACCGACAGCCCACCATCATTACTTGATGGTGGCCTGCGCGCCTGCTTCCTCGAGCTGCTTCTTGATGGTCTCGGCCTCGTCCTTCTTGACGCCTTCCTTGACGGTGCTCGGCGCGCCTTCGACGAGGTCCTTGGCTTCCTTCAAACCGAGGCCCGTGACCGCGCGGACGACCTTGATGACGGCGACCTTGTTCTCGCCGAACGAGCTCATCACGACGTTGAACTCGGTCTTCTCCTCGGCGGGAGCGGCAGCGGCGGCGCCACCACCGGCGGCGGCAACGGCGACCGGCGCGGCAGCGGAAACGCCCCACTTCTCTTCGAGCGCTTTGACGAGCTCCACGATTTCCATGATCGGCTTCGCGCTCAGCGCGTCGATCAACTCTGCGTTGGACAGTGCCATGACTAACTACTCCTGACGGTGTTACTTGATGATTAAAAACTAAGCGGCAGGCTGCTCGCCGCGGGCCTTGAGCGTTCGTGCCAACATCGCGCCGGGCTCGGCCAGCGTGCGTACGAGCCGCGTGAGCGGACCGTTCATCACACGCAGCAGGCTCGCGCGAGCCTGGTCGAGCGTTGGCAGCGACGCCAACCGGTCGAGATCGGCAGCGGGATAGAGATCCCCGCCCACCGACAGAGCGACCGTCACGAGCTTGTCGTGCTCCTTGGCGAACCCCTTCACGACGCGCGCGGCGGCGCCGGGGTCTTCGCGCGAGAACGCGAGCACGAGCGGGCCCTTCAAGCTGCCCTTCATGCACTCGAAGCTCGTGCCTTCGATCGCCCGGCGCGCGAGCGTGTTCTTCACGACGCGCACGTAGACGTTCGACGCACGAGCAGCGGCCCGAAGCTTCGTCATTTCCGCCACCGTGAGCCCGCGATACTCGGCCGCGACTGCGGATAACGCAGTCTTGGCGATCGCAGCGACCTCGGTGACTACCGCTTGCTTCGCTTCGACAGTCGTCGACATTTCAACCACTCCCGGCCGGTCTCCCGAGACGCTTCCCGGCTAGAGACGACCAATTCCCCTCGTGGGGCGCTGCACACACGCCGCTAAACGCTCGCGCGCCTCGCGGCTACGATCGACGGTGCGCCTCACCAGGCCAGGCCGAGTCAGGTAACACCATCTGCGTAGGCGGTCCGCACCATTAACTCCGCGGCTTCGAGCCGACGGGGGCCTACGGTCTTCGATGCCGGCCGGACGATCCGGCCGTGGAACTCGGTTTCGGGGTAAGCGCGAATGGGGCTGCCCGAGACCGAATTCAAGAACTCCAAAATCCGGCTCGAGCCTTCTTCGGGCTCGGGCCGCGGAAAATCAGGCCGCGTTCTCCTCGGACTCGATCAGCGTGTTGTGGTCGACGAGCACTCCGGGCCCCATCGTCGAGGACACACTGACCCTCTGCAGATAAACGCCCTTCGCCGACGCGGGCTTCGCCTTGTTCAAGTCCGCGACGATCGCCTTCAAATTTTGCTTCAGCGCCTCGACCTCGAAGCTCACGTTGCCGATCACGGCGTGCACGGTGCCGCCCTTGTCGGCGCGGTAGCGAACCTGGCCGGCCTTCGCGTTGCGCACGGCTTGCGCGACGTCGGGAGCGACCGTGCCGACCTTCGGGTTCGGCATGAGGCCGCGGGGGCCGAGCACCTGGCCGAGCTTGCCGACCACTCGCATCGCGTCCGGGCTAGCGATCACGACGTCGAAATTCAGGTCGCCGCCCGTGATCTTCTCCGCGAGGTCTTCCATGCCGACGATGTCGGCGCCGGCCTGCTTCGCCTCTTCGGCTTTCGAGCCCTGCGCGAACACCGCCACGCGGACCTTCTTGCCGTTGCCGTTCGGCAGCACGGTCGAGCCGCGCACGACTTGATCGGACTTCGTTGGATCGATGCCGAGGTTGATCGCGACGTCGACGGACTCGGTGAACTTCGCCTTCGCGAGCTCTTTCACGAGCTTCAACGCGTCGTCCGCGCCGTAGCTCTTACCGGGTTGCACCTTCTCGCGCGCGACCTTCTGGGCCTTCGTGATTTTCGGCATGGCTTAACCCTCCACCTCGAGACCCATGCTGCGGGCGCTGCCCGCGATGATGCGTACGGCCGCGTCGAGGTCCGCCGCGTTCAAGTCCTTCGCCTTGATCTTCGCGATCTCCTCGAGCTGCTTGCGCGTGACCTTACCAACCTTGTTCGAGTTCGGCTGGCCGCTGCCCTTCTCGATGCCGGCCGCCTTCTTCAGCAGCACGGTCGCGGGCGGCGTCTTCATGATGAACGTGAAGCTGCGGTCGTTGTACACGGAGATCACGACCGGCACTGGGATGCCGACCTCCATGCCTTGAGTCTGCGCGTTGAACGACTTGCAGAATTCCATGATGTTCACGCCGTGCTGGCCGAGCGCGGGGCCCACGGGCGGGCTCGGATTGGCCTTCCCCGCCGGGACTTGTAGCTTGATGTACGTTTCGATCTTCCGTGCCATACGACGCTGTCTCTCTTGTGAAGCCTTTTGGGCTTTGCCTTAGGCTTTTTCTACTTGACTGAAATCGAGCTCGACCGGGGTCGAGCGGCCGAGAATCTGGACCGCGACCCGAACCTTGCTCTTCTCGTAGTTCACCTGCTCGACGACGCCGCTGAAGTCGTTGAACGGACCGTCGGTCACGCGCACGACCTCGCCCGGCTCGAACAGGATCTTCGGGCGCGGCTTATCGACGCCTTCCTGCACACGATTCAGGATCGCCTGGGCCTCGCGGTCCGTGATCGGGGCGGGCCGGTCGCTGCTGCCGCCGATGAACCCGAGCACCTTCGGAACCTCTTTGACGAGGTGCCAGGTCTCGTCATCCATCTCCATCTGCACGAGCACGTAGCCCGGGAAGAACTTGCGCTCGCTCTTGCGGCGCTGCCCCTCGCGCATCTCGACGACTTCCTCGGTCGGAACGAGGATCTCGCCGAACCGGTTCTCGAGACCGTAGCGGCGAATGCGTTCGATCAACGAGCTCTTTACCTTGTGCTCGAAGTTCGAATACGCGTGAACGACGTACCACTGCAGGGCCATACGCTTAGATGCCCCCTTGGCCGGTAACTTTGCTCGAGACGTACAACAGGAACAGGTCGAGCAACCAGAAAAACACGCCCATGATCAGGGCGAACACCATCACCGCGATCGTCGTCTGGATCGTCTCTTCCCGAGTCGGCCACACGACCTTGCGCAGCTCGACGCGGGCGGCCTGGATGAACTTCCAGAGCGACTGCCCTTGCATCGACTGCAGCGCAACGACCGCGGCGAGCGCAAGCGCGACCAGCACGCCGACCGAGCGCAGCAACTGCGACGAATCGCCGAAGTAGTAATAGACGAAGAGGCCCGCGACGACGATGCCGCCCGCGAGTATGAGCTTCGCCGTATCGACGAACGTCGGTGACTCTTCTACTTTGGTTTCCATGCTCTTAAAGAGACGTCCGAAAATTGCCGGCACCGGTTCGCGGGGCTGGCAGGCCAGGAGGGTCTCGAACCCCCAACCTGCGGTTTTGGAGACCGCCGCTCTGCCAATTGAGCTACTGGCCTTCCGCTTGATTAAACGACTCGGATCCGCTCTTTGCGCTGTCCTGTGACTCTAACGGGTCGCCGACCGATCACTACCGCCGAACGACCGCCAACTGCACCGGGCTACTTGAGGATCTTCGCGACGACGCCGGCACCCACGGTGCGTCCGCCCTCGCGGATCGCAAACCGTAAGCCCTCTTCCATCGCGATCGGGGAGATCAGCTCCACCTTCATCTGCACGTTGTCCCCCGGCATCACCATCTCGGCGCCTTCCGGCAACTCCACCGCGCCCGTCACGTCGGTCGTTCGAAAGTAAAACTGCGGCCGGTATCCCTTGAAGAACGGCGTGTGCCGGCCACCCTCTTCCTTCGTCAAAATGTAAACCTCGCACTCGAAGTTGGTGTGCGGGGTAATGGAGCCGGGCTTCGCCAGCACCTGCCCACGCTCCACCTCTTCGCGCTTCGTGCCGCGCAGCAGCACCCCCACGTTGTCCCCCGCCCGCCCCTCGTCGAGGAGCTTGCGAAACATCTCCACGCCCGTGCAGATCGTCTTGGTCGTCGCCTTGATCCCGACAATCTCCACCTCGTCCCCGACCTTCACGATCCCCCGGTCGATTCGACCCGTCACCACCGTGCCGCGGCCGGAAATCGAAAACACGTCCTCGATCGGCATCAGGAACGGCCCGTCGATCAGCCGCTCCGGCACCGGGATGTACTTGTCCATCTCCGCCACGATCTTCTCGACACTCGGCACGCCGATCGGCGAGGTGTCCCCTTCCAGCGCCTTGAGCGCCGAGCCGATCACGATCGGCGTCTTGTCGCCCGGAAATTCATAGGTCGACAGCAAATCGCGTACTTCGAGCTCCACCAGCTCCAAAAGCTCCGCATCGTCCACCATGTCCGCCTTGTTCATGTACACCACGATGTACGGCACACCCACCTGGCGCGCGAGCAAAATGTGCTCCCGCGTCTGGGGCATCGGACCGTCGGCCGCCGACACCACCAAAATCGCCCCGTCCATCTGCGCCGCGCCCGTGATCATGTTCTTCACGTAGTCCGCGTGCCCCGGACAATCCACGTGCGCGTAGTGGCGCGCATCGCTCTCGTACTCCACGTGCGCCGTCGCAATCGTGATCCCCCGCGCCTTCTCTTCCGGCGCCTTGTCAATCTGGTCGTACGCCATGAACGTGCCGCCGTGCTTGGCCGCCATCACCTTCGTCAGCGCCGCCGTCAACGTCGTCTTCCCATGGTCCACGTGCCCAATCGTCCCCACGTTCACGTGCGGCTTGACTCGGTTGAATTTTTCTTTGGACATTTGTGGACTCCTGACCTTGGCCTCGATTGACGCGCCGGCTTCACTGACGAGCCGTGGCGCGCTCCAGATCTCTATATATTAATGTGTACTCGGACTTGTAGCTTTTTCGCTACACCGGTGGACGCCATGGGTCCGACCTCTCGCAACCATGGAGCCCACAACCGGAATTGAACCGGTGACCTCTTCCTTACCAAGGAAGTGCTCTACCGACTGAGCTATGTGGGCGGGAAATTGGGTGACCGTCATCATTCTCGCAAAACCCGTCATCTCCCGCACGCCCGCTCGCGACAAGGGGGTCTTCCCCCGGTTCCCGCTTGAAGTTTGGAGCGGGTGAGCGGAATCGAACCGCCACCATCAGCTTGGAAGGCTGAGGTTCTACCGTTGAACTACACCCGCCTACCTATCCGTCCCCCGTCGTGGTGGAGGGGGAAGGATTCGAACCTTCGAAGGCATAGCCAGCAGATTTACAGTCTGCCCCCGTTGACCACTTGGGTACCCCTCCGCGGACAGAAGCCGGCTATTGTCTGGTGTGCCCCCTGGAGTGTCAACACGATTCGGGGCCCGCAGGCATTTCTTTCAGGCGGTTTTGCGCTCGGGCCAGCGGCGCCGGTCGCCGTGGAGCAGCGTCACGAGCTGAGCTTCCCCCTCGGTCAACCCGAAGCACGAGATCAGCCGATCGGGGTCATCGCCGTGCTCCGCGCACGTGATGGCCTGCTCGTAAGACCGTTCCTCGGTCGCGAGCTCGAGCTGCCCCAAGCGCTCGCCGATCTGTGCGAGATCCGCGCGGCTACGGTCCGCGAGCAGCGCGACCTGGGCGGACAGGGACGGCAGGTCGGCGAACGTCTGCTCGAGCAACCGGCATCGTTCCGCGACTGCGGCCGTTTTGCGGCACAGCGGCCAGACGTATACGACATCGTAAATCACGAGTATCGCGAGCGCGGCGGCGATGCCGAGCACGATCGCGGGCCAGGGCAGAGTCTCCAGCAATGTCATCATCATACGTACTCATCTATGTGGTCTGATTCGGTCTTGGGCGGAAGCGACGAGCCGGGATCCGACCCTCGGCGCGGTTTACCCTCGGGCAGGCGCCGGCGTTTCGGATCGACGTTTCTGCCGATCGGCGTCGGCAGCGTCGGGACGGGCGGGGCGATGCGCTCGAGATCTGCCATCGTCGTCTCCGGTTAGCGTCGCTCCGATCGGGAGCGGACGCGGATTCCAAACGGCTCACTCATTCTTGAACCACTCGTCGAGGCGCGCGCGAATGCGCAGGACGGCTTGACCGTGAATCTGGCAGACGCGCGACTCGCTCACTTCGAGCACCTCACCGATCTCCCTGAGATTCAACTCGTCGTCGTAGTAGAGCGAAAGCACGAGGCGCTCGCGCTCCGGCAGCGTCGCTACTGCTCGCGCGAGCGCTTCGCGGAATTGGTCTTCCTCGAGCATCGTCTCGGGACCATCCTCGGGCGCTTCGGGCAACATCGACGCGCGCTCCGGATCGTCGGCAAGCTGCTCGTAGCTCAAGAGGCGGCTCGATGCGGCACTCTCCACCATGCGGTGGTAGTCCTCGACGCTGACGCCTAGGTGCTCGGCGACCTCTTGCCCGCGCGCGTCGCGACCCGTCCGATTCTCGATCGTCCGAATCGCTTGCGACACTTGCTTCGCATTCCGGAACGTCGAGCGCGGCGTCCAGTTGGACTTGCGTGCCTCGTCGAGCATCGCGCCGCGGATCCTGATCCCCGCGTACGTCTCGAAGTTCGCGCCCTTGGTCGTCACATAGTTCTGTGCTGCGTTCAGCAGGCCGATCATGCCGGCCTGGATCAAATCGTCCACTTCAATGTGCGAGGGCAAACGGCTCACGACGTGGTAAGCAATGCGCTTCACGAGCTCGCCGTGCTTGATCACGAGCTCGTCGACCGGCGGCAGGTCCGCCGCGAGAGGTACGTCGTAACGCGCCGTCATTGCACGACGCTCTCCGCTGCGAAGCCGGGCGCACGTAGCATGCGCTCCATGAAGAACTCGATCCCGCCGCGCGCACCTGTGGCCGGCGTCCAAGCCGCAATCGACTGCGCGAGGCGATGGAAAGCGCGCGCCGAGGGGCTGCTCGGAAAGGCTTCGACCACCGTGGTCTGACGACGAATCGCCTGGCGCAAGTATTCGTCGTACGGCACGTGCCCGAAGTAGCTCGGAGTGATCCCGAGAAAGCGATCGCAGACGCGCGCGAGCTTGTCGTACAACGCCCTGCCTTGCGCCGACCCGTCGACCATGTTCGACACGATCTCGAAGCGGCAGCCGGCCTGGCGGCGGCAAAGCACCTTGATGAGGCCGTATGCGTCCGTGAGCGACGCCGGTTCGTCGCAGACCACTACGACGACGCGTTGGGCCGCTTCGCTGAACGTCACGACGCCGTCGCCTACGCCCGCGGCCGTGTCGATCAACAGAACGTCGAGCGGCTCGAACAAATGACTGAAAGCGTTGACGAGGCCCGCATGCTGCGCACGTTCGAGCGACGCCATCGCCATGCTGCCGGAGCTCGCCGGCACGACCTTGAGGCCGCTCGTCGCAGTCAGGATCACGTCGTCGAGCGCACAATCCCCGTTCACGACGTGCTCGAGGTTCAACCTCGCGTGCAGCCCGAGCAGCACGTCGACGTTCGCGAGGCCGAGATCGGCGTCGAGCAGCATCGCACTGCGGCCGGCTCGCGCCAGCGCGGCACCGAGATTCACGGCGACGAGCGTCTTGCCGACGCCGCCCTTGCCGCCCGTTATCGCCACGACCTTGACGGGTTGCGGGCCGCCCATACGGCGTAGACCCGAAGCCTGATCGAAACGGTCAGATTCGAAATGATCAACCATGAGTCGCGAGCTCCATTTCTCCGAAGCTCGTCTCGAGCTCGTTTTCGTCCGGCGGTACTGCCGCGTTTTGGGTCAGCTTCACCGCGTTGTGCATGAGCCAGAAACGCTTCGGCGCCGCGAGATGCAGATCCTCGGGCACGCGCTGGCCGTCGGAGAGATAGGCGATCGGCAACGCCACACGGATCGCGAGCGACAACACGCCTCCGAGCGCTGCCGCCTCGTCGAGCTTCGTGACGATCAGCGCCTCGGGGCTCGCGGACTGGAACACGTTGAGCGCTTCCGCGAGGCAACCGCGGTCGGCACCCGCCGAGAGCGCGAGCACGGTGCGCACGCGGTGGCCTTCGACCTTGAGCGTCGCGAACTGATTCGCGAGCCGTACGTCGCGCTGACTCATTCCCGCCGTATCGATCAGCACGAGCTTCTTGTTCGAGAAGCTGTCGAGCACGCGCCGCAGCTCGTCCGAGCTTTCGGCAACCTGCATCGGCGCTCGCAGGATGCGGGCGAAATTGGAGAGTTGCTGGCGCGCGCCGATCCGATAGGTGTCGGTGCTCACGAGACCGAGCTGATCGACGCTGTGGCGCAGTACGAACCGGGCCGCGATCTTCGCGATCGTCGTCGTCTTGCCGACGCCGGTCGGGCCGACCACGGCGAACACGCCGCCCTGATCCGCCATGTCCCATTCAGCGAGCGGCAACCGCTCGCCGAAGCGGCGAACGAGCGCGCGCAGCGCTTCCTGCGAGCCGAGATCCGGCGGAACCTCGTGGGCGAGCTGCCGCGCAAGCACCGCGTCCACGCCGAACTTCGCCATCTCGCGCATGAGGCGCGCGCGCACGGGCGCGTCACGATTCAAGTCGTTCCACGCGAGGCTCGCGAGCTGCGTCTCGAGCAGGCGCCGCAGGTCCTTGATCTCGCCCGCGACCGCTTCGTTCGCGGCGCTGCTCGCGGCGTCTTGCCGCGCCGACGCCGTCGCCGCCACGTGCTGCACGGCAAGCGTTTCCTCGGCTGCGACGGCCTGCCGCGCGGCGCGCTGGACCGCGGCGAGCCGCACCGCCGCGGCCGCGCGCTCGTAGTCCTCGAGCTCGTCCATGCCGCTGCCTTCGTCGGCGCCTCCGAAGTCGTCGTCCAAATCGTCGTGGAGGTCGTCATCGAGCTCGTCAGCGTCGCGAGCCTCATCGGAATCCGCCGCGTCGTCCTCTTCGTCGTCCGGCGCCGGGCGCGAGCGCGGCGCGGGCGCCGCCGACTGCTCGCCGACCGGGAACAGGCTCCCGTCATAGTCGATCGCCGCGATGACCTCCACGCCGTTCCCGAGCTTGCGCGACGAGAGCATCACCGCGTCCGCGCCGAGATCGGCCCGGATCGCGCTGAGCGCCTCACGCATATCTCCCGCAACAAATCGTCTGATGTTCATGCCTTTTCTCCTTGACCTTTTCCCTCGTCAGAGGCGCGAGCCCGCCGCGCGCGCACCGGCGCCGGTCGGACCGCCGACGCTCGCAACCACCCTGAGAGACTTGTTGTGCGGGATCTCGCCGTAGGCGAGCACCGCGAGATTCGGGACGCCGTGCCGCGTGAAACGCGCGAGCCACGGGCGAAGCAGAGTCGGGACGAGGAGCACCGCGGGCTCGCTGCGGAGCTCCTGCTGCTGCGCGGCTTCGACGAGCGCACCGTGCAAGCGGTCCGCGAGGCCGGGCTCGAAGCCGGGACCGGCGTCCGCGCCGTTCTTGACGCCGTCGCGCAGCATCTGCTCGAGCGTGGGGTCGAGCGTGATCACGGGCAGCTCGTTGCGAAGCCCGTAGATGCTTTGCACGATCGATCCGCCGAGCGTCTCGCGCACGTGCCCGAGCAGCGCCGCCGGCTCCTGCGTGCGACCCGCGTGCTCCGCGAGCGTTTCCGCGATCGTGCGTATGTTGCGCACGGGCACGCGATCGAGGAGCAGCTCCTGCATCACCTTGACGACGACACCGAGCGACAGCGCGCCGGGCGTGAGATTCTCGACGAGCTTCGGCGCGCTCTTCGCGAGCCGATCGAGCAGCTGCTGAACTTCCTCGTGGCCGAGCAGCTGGTGCGCGTGGCGTTTCAGCAGCTCGCTCAGGTGCGTCGCGACGACGGTGCTCGCGTCGACGACGGTGAAACCGAGCGATTGCGCGTGCTCCTTTGCAGCCGGCTCGATCCAGTAGGCGTCGAGGCCGAACGCGGGGTCCTTCGTCTTGCTGCCGACGATCGTGGCCGTGACGCCGCCCGGATTGATCGCAAGGTCGCGGTCGACGTGAATCTCGCCCTCGCCCACCGGCACGCCGAGGATCGCGATGCGGTACGCGCTTGGGCGTAGCTCGAGGTTGTCGCGGATGTGCACGGACTGAACGAGGAATCCGAGCTCCTCGGACAGCTTGCGGCGCACGGCCTTGATGCGCCCGAGCAAAGGACCGGCTTGGTTGCGGTCGACGAGCGGGATCAGCCGATAGCCGACCTCGAGGCCGATCAAATCCACGGCCGTGACGTCTTCCCAACCAAGCTCGCGCTCGGCGGTCGGCGCCGCGACGACGGGCTCCGGCTTCGGTTCCGGCGCCGGAGCCACACGGGCGCGCTTCTCGAGCCAATAGCCGCCGCCGCCCGTGATGAGCGCGAGCGCGAGGAAGATACCGTTCGGCATGCCGGGCAAGAGTCCGAGTATTCCTAGCACCGCGCCGGCGATCGTCAGGGTCCGCGGATGCTGGAGCAGCTGCTTCACGACCTGATCGCTCAACGTTGCGGCGCGCGACATACGCGTCACGATCACCGCTACGGCCGTGGACGCGAGCAACGCGGGAATCTGCGCGACCAGGCCGTCGCCGATGGTCAGCAGCGTGTATACGCGGCCCGCCTCGCCGATCGAGAGACCATGATCGAGCGTGCCGATGACGAGCCCGCCGACGATGTTGATGAGGAGGATCAGGATCCCGGCGACCGCGTCGCCGCGCACGAACTTGCTCGCGCCGTCCATCGCACCGTAGAAGTCCGCCTCTTGCGTGACTTCGTTACGCCGCGCGATCGCCTGCTCTTGGGTGATCAGGCCGGCGTTCAGATCGGCGTCGATCGCCATCTGCTTGCCGGGCATCGCGTCCAACGTGAACCGCGCGGTGACTTCCGACACGCGGCCCGCGCCCTTGGTAACGACGACGAAGTTGATGACCACCAAGATCACGAACACGACGATGCCGACGGCGTAGTTGCCGCCGATCACGAAGGTGCCGAACGCCTCGATCACGTGGCCGGCGGCGCCCGGGCCCGTGTGACCGTCGAGCAGCACGATCCGCGTGGACGCGACGTTCAACGCGAGCCTGAGCAGCGTGATGCCGAGCAGGATGGTGGGAAATACCGCGAAATCGAGCGGCCGCTGCACGTAGATCACCGCGAGCATGATGATCAGCGACAGCGTGATGTTGAACGTGAAGAACGCGTCGAGCAGGATCGGCGGCAGCGGCACGACCACCATCGCGAGCAGCGCCACGATGAGCAGCGGCACGCCGAGGCCGAGGCGGCCTACGTCGATGAGCCGTTGCGTGATGACAGTGGCAGTGGTCACGCGCGTACCTCATGCCGGCGCACTCGGCCGCGGCGCGGCTCGAGCAACTCCGGGTCGATCGCAATCTCGGGCTTCTTGAGCGTCTCAAGCTTCGCTGGGCCGTTCGGGCGCTTGCCGCCCGCGACCGTGCGGCCCGTGAGCTGGTAGATATAGGTGAGAACTTGCGCCACCGCGACGTACAAGCGGGGGGAGACCTCCTCGCCGATCTCGCTCGTGTAGTAGAGAGCGCGCGTGAATTTCGGATCCTCGTAGATCGGCACGTTGTGCGCCTCGGCTACGCGGCGGATGTTGAACGCGACGACGTCCGCACCCTTCGCGACGACGCGCGGCGCTTTCATCTTGGCGGCGTCGTAGCGCAGCGCGACGGCATAGTGGGTCGGGTTCACGGCGACGAGATCCGCCTTCGGCACGTCGGCCATCATTCGCCGCTGCGCGATCGCGCGCTGCAGCTGGCGCAGCCGCGAGCGCACCTCGGGGCGGCCTTCGGTCTCCTTCTGCTCGTCCTTCGTCTCCTGTTTGGTCATCTTCAACTGGCGCCGGTGCTGCCAGTATTGAAACGGGACGTCGACGGCCGCGATCAACACTAGGGTTGCAGAGAGGCTCACGAGGCAGATCGCGGACAGCCACGCGGAGCGTTGCAGCGCCGCGTGCAGCGTGAGCGTCCCGAGCGCGAGGAAGTCTCGCGCGAGGTGCCGAACCAGCACATAGGTCATGACGGCCACGAGCAGGAACTTCGCGAGCGATTTCGCGAGCTCCGCGAGGCCGTGCCAGCCGAAGATCCGCTTGAATCCCGCGACCGGGCTGAGCTTCGCGAATTTGGGCATGAGCGCTTGGAAACTGAACGAGAAGCCGCCGAGCGCGACCGAGCCTACGACGCTCGCGACGAGGCAGGCCACGAATAGCGGGGCGAGGATGCGCAGCCCGACGCCGACGCCGTCGCCGAGCAGCCGCGTCATGGCGCCGGCGTCGAGCAGCGTCGCGCGCGACAGCTCGAGCCCGCTCGACATGAGCGACTTCAAGCCGTCGCCGAAATAGGGTTGGCCGGCCCAGAGCACCGCGGCGCCGCCGAGCGTCACGGCCATCATCGAGAGCTCGCGCGAGCGCGGCACCTGGCCTTCGCGGCGGGCATCCTCGAGCCGCTTGGAGCTCGGTTGCTCTGTGCGGTCGTGTTCTGCGGTGTCGTTCTCTGCCATGGTTCTCTATGCCTGGAGCGCGGCCGTGAGCATCTCGAGCGACGCTTGGAGGAACTGCGCGAGCAGCGCTCCCAAGTGCCCGAGGTTCATCAGCAGGATCACGAAGCCGATCAGAAGCCCGGCCGGCAGTCCCACCGCGAACAGGTTCAGCGTTGGAGCAGCGCGGCTCATCACGCCGAACGCGATGTTCGCGACGAGCAGCGCGGTGGAAGCCGGCAGCGCGACCTGCACGGCGCTCGCGAGCATCTGGCTGCCCCACATCACGATCATCCAGACGCCCTCCGTCGCGAGCGGCCGGCCGAGCGGCAGCAACGTGAAGCTGTCAGAGATCAAGCGAATCGTCGCGAGATGGCCGCCGAGCGAGAGGAAGATCAAGAGCCCGAGGACGACGAAGAATTGGCTGATCACCGGCACGGAGATGCCGCGCTGCGGATCGATCATCGTGGCGAGGCCGAGGCCCATACCCATCGCGATGGTTTGTCCGGCGACGATCAACGCATCGAAGATCATCTGCAGCACGAAGCCCATCGCGACGCCAACGAGCACTTCCTGAATCACGATCACGCCGGCGGCGAGCGTGAGCTCGAACGGCTGCGTCACGGGCAAGAGCGGCGACAGCGCGAACGTTGCCGCGACCGCGAGGGCCAAGCGGATGCGCATCGGCACGAGCCGCGCGCCGAACACGGGGGCCACCATGAGCACGCCGGCGATCCGGAAGAACGGCCACACGTTCACCGCGAGCTCGCGCGACAGGATGGCTTGGAGTACGTCCAGAGGGATTTGCATGACTCAACCGATCAGCGACGGAATGCTCTTGATCAGCGACTCCGTGTACCCGACGATCACCTTCAGCATCCAGCCGCCGCCGACATACAGCGCCGCCGCGAGGACGAGCAGCTTCGGGATGAAGCTCAGCGTCATCTCGTTGATCTGCGTTGCGGCTTGAAACATACCGATCACGAGACCGGCCGCGAGCGCGGACAAGAGCAGCGGCGCCGCGAGCATCGCAGTGACCACGAGCGCCTGCTGACCGATGATGATGATGGACTCGGGCGTCATCTTTGGCTCACGCGAAGAAGCTCGATGCGAGCGTGCCGACGAGCAACGACCAGCCGTCCACGAGCACGAACAACATGATCTTGAACGGCAGCGAGATCAGCATCGGCGAGAGCATCATCATGCCCATCGACATGAGCGTGCTCGCGACCACGAGGTCGATGACGAGGAACGGAATGAAGATCAGGAAGCCGATCTGGAACGCGGTCTTGAGCTCGCTCGTGATGAACGTCGGGATCAGCACCGCCAGCGGCACTTCCTCCGGCCCGGCATACGGCTCGTGGCCCGAGAGCTCCGTGAACAGCGCGAGATCGCTCTCGCGAACTTGATCCAGCATGAATTCGCGCAGCGGCACGAGCGCGTGCCCCGCCGCGGTCATCGCGTCCTGCTCGCCCGCGACGTACGGCACGACGGCCTCGTCGTAAGCTCGAGACATCACGGGCGTCATGACGAACAGCGTGAGGAACAACGACAAGCCGATCAGCACTTGATTCGGCGGCGTCTGCGGCGTGCCGAGCGCCTGGCGCAGGATCGCCAGCACGATCACGATGCGCGTGAACGCCGTCATCGAAAGCAGGAGCGCCGGCAGCACGGTGAGCGCCGTCATCAGCGCGAGCACTTGGATGCTCAGCGAATACGTCTCTTGTCCGTTCACGTTCGCGACCGTGATGGCGGGCAAGGATTGCGCGAGCACGTCCGAGCCGACGGCGAGCAGCGGCAGCAACGACAAACAACGGAGCGCTAGAGTCGCCGCGCGGCTCATGGCTCGTCTCGCATCACGAACGTCGGCTCGGCCGTCGGCGTCCGCGCGGGAACCGCGCCGGGGTGCGCTTGCGCGCCCACGTTGAACACGCCGGCGGGGCTCACGGCGATCAGCAGCTCCTCGCCGCGCGCTTGCACGAGCAGCAGCCGCTCCTTCGGACCGAGCGACAGTGCGGCGAGCACCTTGAGCGGGCCGTTGCCGCGGGCGCCGAGACCGAACGGCATTCGCTTCGCGACGTACGCCGCGGCGAAGATGAAACCGACCACGAGCGCGAGGCTCATGATCATCGTCGACAGATTCGCGACTTCGACTCCGGGCGCAGCGAATGCGCGTCCGGCGACGCACGACGCGCACCCCGCGGCGATCGCGATGGGCGAGAGCCGCGTCATTCCTTCAGCGACTCCACACGCTTCTCGGGGCTCACGACGTCGAGCAGTCTGATCCCGAACTTTTCGTTCACGACGACGACCTCTCCATGGGCGACGAGCGTGCCGTTGACGAGCACGTCGAGCGGCTCGCCCGCGAGCTTGTCGAGCTCGACGACGGAGCCTTGCGTCAACGCGAGCAGGTTGCGGACGCTGATCCGCGTGCGCCCGACCTCGAGCGTCAGCATGAGCCGCACGTCCATGATCAGATCGAGATTCAGTTGGCCGGCACCCCCGGCTCCTCCGCGCGGCAGCTCGGCGAACTCCGCTTGCGCGGCTTTGCTTACGACACTTTGATCAGCGCTCATCGCAGGGACTCCTCAATGTTGGGGCCGAAGCTCTTGACGGCTTCGAGCACGCTCACGGCGTTGTAGCCGCGCGAGCGGCCGAATTTGCCGCGCAAGAGCGGCCGCGAGCCGGCGCGCAGCATGGCCGTCTTCGGCATCTCGATCGGCAGCACGTCGCCCGGCTTCATCTGCAGCAGCTCGCGCATGCTGATCTCCGCTTCCAGGAACACGCTCGTGAGATCGAGCTGCGTGTTTTCGAGCTGCGCGCGCAGGCTCTTGTGCCAGCGCTGGCGGCTCTCCGTGGACACGGTCTTCAAGCCCTCGGCGAGCTTGTCGCGGACGGGCTCGAACGACGACAGCGGCAGCACGAGCGTCACCGCCCCGCCCGCGCCCTCGCTCAATGTCACCTCGACGCGGGTGACCACCATGGTCTCGCTCGGGGTCGCCATCGTGAGGTAGTTCGGATTCGTTTCCGTCTGCGTGTGCGCGAACTCGAGCGTCGCGACCGGCGCGAACGCGCGCCGAAAGTGATCCGTCAACAAATCGACGACGATCTTGTTGATCCGCTGCTCGGTGGGCGTCAGCGTCTCGCGGACTGAGGTCGCATGGGCCTTGCCGCCGCCGCCGTAGTATTTGTCGACCAGCACGAACAGCAGCTTCCCTTCGACCGCGACGAGCGCACTCCGCGTCCACGGCTTCACCGTGCAGAGATTGAGGCTCGTCGGCATCGGCACGCTCGCGAGCCAGTCGCCGTACGGCGCGAGTTGAACCTGTTGGAGGGCGACCTCGACGGGTTGGCGCACGAGCTCGCCGAGCTTGCGCTGAAAATCCGAGACCCAGCGTTCGTTGAGCCGATCGAGCACCGGCATTCGGCCGCGCACGATCTTGTCGCGCGCGACGAGGTCGTACGGCTGCGGTGCGCCGGCGGGCGCCGAGCCTTTGTCCTTCTGCAGCAGTGCCTCGACTTCGGCGCTGGAGATGGCGGCGCGCGGATCGCCGCTCGTATTCTGATCTTGTGCCATTTACTGAATCACGAGGCTCGTGAAGTAGAGCTCTTCGATGCCGGGCTCGCCGGTGTTCTTCTCCATGATCTCGTTCGCGGCGACGAGCATTGCAGCGCGGAGCTTCTCCTTGCCTTCGAGCGTCGCGAGGTCCTCGACCTTGAAGCCGGAGATCAGGAACAGGAACGCGTTGCGAATCGCGGGCGCGTGAGTCTTGACGGCCTCGATCGTGTGCTCGTCGCGGGCCATCGCTTGGAGAGTGAGCTGCAGGAAACGGTTGTCGCCTGCCGCGTCGCTGAAGCTCACGACGAACGGCGGGTCGAGCGGCACGTAGATCGCCGGTTCGAGCGGTTCCGCTTGCTCACCGGAGGCCGGCTCCTCGGCTACGGGCTCTTCTTCGGCGAGCGCGAGTTGCTCCTCGTCCTCGGCGGACGCCTCCGCGGGAGCGTTCGGATCCCCCGCGATCATCTTCGTGAGGATCGGCGCCGCGACCTGCGCGCCGAGCACCGCTACGAACAACGCGATCGCGCCGAAGATCACTAGCGTCATCGGGCCGGCGGGTTTCTTGACCTTCGGCTTGCCTTTGCCTTTTCCCTTGCCATCGCCGTCGGCGTCTTCGCCCTCGGCTGCTTCGTCGTCGTGGATCTGCGCTTTGCCGGCCATCGTGTACTCCGCGGAGAATGCTCCGAGCGGCGTATTCCAAGTTCCATGCCACGGGGTCGCGCGCTCGCTAATCCCTTATGGAACAGCGAGTTGACCTTTTTCGGTCGAGGCGGGAAAGCGTCGGAAATTTGGCGCTCGGGCGCAGCGGCGACGGTCCGCCGGCGGCTGGCGCGCCCGTCAGGCGAAGATGTCGATTCGGGAGGCGGCCGGCAACCGACCGTATGGCGGGCTCGCGGCAGCCTCGATCGCGTCCGCCGCGATCGGCAGCACGCGCGCGACCGGCTGCGTCGCGGCTCGGTATCCGGACCGGTCGTCGCGTCCGCCGCTCACCGTCGCGCCGCCAAGGTCGAGCCCGCCGGCCGACATGAGCTCGCGGAGGCGCGGCAAGCTCTGGGACAGCTCGTCGCGCGCCGCAGGCGTATGCGCCGTCATCTGCACATAGGTCTTGTCGTCGAGCAGCGAGATCTTCACGTCGAGCGTGCCGAGCTCCGGCGGATTGAGCTTGATATTCGCTTCGCCGATCTTGTGATCGACGAGCAACTGGATGCGATTCGCGAGCGCGTCCTCCCAGCGAGCCGCATTCGTATCGACCGGCGCACCGAGCTGTGTGGGAAGTTGCGCGCTCGGCTGCGCGGCCGAAGCGGCCGGCGCGGCGCCGGGGCCGTGCAACGCGGGCGGCGCGGGCGCCGCGGTCGAGTCGAAACTCGCGATCGGCACATCCACCTTGAGCGGCAACAACTCTTCGAGTCTCGCGTTCTTCAGGAAGGCGGGCGTTGCCGCAGCGGCGATCGGGGCTTCGCCGTCGAGCGCACGCGGCAGCGGTGCGTCGGCGCGCGCCTGCGTCTCTGCCGCGCGCGCAAGGTCCGTAGCGAGAGATAGCGCACGCTCCGCTGGGGTCGCGCTCGTAGCGCCCGAGCGGCGTTCCGTCGCGGTGCGGAGGCCGGCAGCGAACGACTCGGGCGCCGCGGATTCCGCTGAGGCAGTCGCCGCGATGTCCGGCAGCGACAGAGCCGCGAGGTCGCCGGGACGGTCGAAGCGCGCGGTCTGCTCGGACGTCGCGGACACGCGGCTCGGGACAGCGGCCGACAAATCAGTCTCGGCAGCGGCGTCACTGGCCCCACCGCTGGACAAGTCCGCGCGCGGACGGGGAGTGGTCTCGTCCGGCGTGCTCGACCCCGCGGCGAAGGCAAGCCGCATGGCGTCCGCGAGCTTCACGGGCAACGACCCGGCTTCCGGCACGGCGCCCGCGCTCGCGATCATCGGCGACGGCGAAGTTGGGGCCGGTCCGCCGGCGGCGGCCGAGCCCGCAAGCACCGCAAGCGCTGCGACCGCATCAGCCTCCGGCGTGAGCTCATTGGACGCAGGGACGGAGCAACCCTCCGCCGGCAAGGTTTCGCCGCCTGGCAACTCACCCGGCAATGAATTGCCGAGGAGCTGCAGCAACAATTCGAACGGCGCGAGCGCGGTGTTCGGGTCGGGGTCACGCCCCGGAGGCCGCAGAACGTCAGGCGGGCCGCGGCCTAGCGGGATGGCGGCGGTCAGTAGCTCCGCCGGAATCGCCGTTCCGAGATCCATCTAGCGCGTCGTCAAAGAATCGATCATGCCGGGACTTTTGCAATTGGCATGCCACGCTCTTATCAACATTGGTACGCAAAACCAGAAAAAACGCGGAAGGAGCTGACGGCAACCCGCACTGTGAGCCGCGTCACACTCGTGGCGCGCTTGTTGCATCGGCTTGCCGAGACAACGGAGGAATGTCATGCGCAACACAGTCATTTGGACGATCGGGATAGTGGTCTTCGGCGCGCTAGCGGGGTGCGCAACGGGCAGCTCGGGCGGTCAGAGCTCGCTCTACTCGCGCTTACCGACTGGCGTCACGCTGCTCGACACCGACACGGGCCGCTGCACGGGCTCGGTTCAGGTCAGGGAGGAGCAAAACGGGAAAACGCGCGACCAGGAGCTGTTGCTCAAGCCGGGAGAGAACGCGACGTTCGCGGTCGACGTCGGCAGAGGCGACGAGCTCGAGTGGAGCTGCATCGGCGACACGCGCTCGGTCAACGCGGAAGTCGATTGTCCCGACGCGACGTCGCACGTACGGATCTCGCGTCGCGCGGACGGCGCAGACCTCGCTCTCGAGTGCTACGGGCACCGCGCCAGCCGCTGAGGCCCAGCCGTTGAGGCTCCATTAAGGGCAGACAGTCGTCAGCGTGTGAGGCAGGCCGATACGCGCGCGAGTTGGTCGAGTAGCGCGCTTGCGTGTCAGCGCCGCAGAGCAGCGTTATGCCGTGCCGCGTGCTCGTCCAACTCGGCTTGATCGCGCCTTTGTAGGGCGTTGACCTGCTCGCGGTGCGAGCGCTCGATCACCTTGTCGAGCGCCTGCGCGCGCTGATGAGAGTCCCGCCAACGGTCCGCTTCGAGCCGGTGGCGTTCGACGGCCTTCTGGAGCTCCGCCTCGTGAAACGCCACGGCGTCGCTCAAGCGCGAGAGAAAGGCGCGCGCGTTTTGCCAGCGGGTGCTGTCCGTCGAGTCGAGCTCGGCGCGCTGGCGGTACTCCGCGAGGTAGCTGCGCAGCTGCTCGAGCTCGGCTTCCTTCGTCCTGATCAGATCGGAGCTCTGGGCCAAACGCCGCGCAGCTTCGACCTCGCGAAGCCCCGCGTAACCGGCTAACGGCTCGAGCCGTGTGGCCTTGTTGTTCATTGCACTCCCTCACGCCGAACCGCTGCCGCGGGAGAACCCATCGCGGGAGGAAACAGCCCTTGCAGACCGGCGATACTCTGCGCGAGAGAGATCTGTGCGTTCGAATCCTGTTGCAGGAACTTGAGGATCGCCGGCCAATGCTGAATCGCCTCGTCGACGCGCGGGTCGCTGCCCTTGGTGTAAGCGCCGATCGTGATCAAGTCGCGGTTCTGAGCGTACGTAGCATTCAATTGCCTGAATCTCCGAATGAGTTGCTGGTGCTCGGGCGTCGTGATCAACGGCATCAGGCGGCTGATCGAGGCCTCGATGTCGATCGCGGGATACAGCCCGGACTCCGCGAGATCGCGCGACAGCACGATATGGCCGTCGAGCACCGCGCGCGCCGCGTCCGCGATCGGGTCGTTCGGGTCGTCGCCTTCGGTCAGCACCGTGTAGAGCGCGGTGATGGACCCGCCGCGCGGTCCGCCGTTGCCCGCCCGCTCTACGAGCTGCGGTAGCTTCGCGAACGTCGACACGGGATAGCCCTTGGTCACCGGAGGTTCACCGACAGCGAGCGCGATCTCGCGCTGAGCCTGCGCCACACGCGTGAGCGAATCCATGAGCAGCAGCACGTTTTTGCCTTGATCCCGAAAATATTCGGCGATGCTCGTCGCGAGATAAGCGCTATGCACCCGCACGAGCGGCGGCCGGTCCGCAGGGCTCGCGATGATCACCGCGCGCTTGCGCGTCTCCGGCGTGAGGTACTGCGAGACGAAGTCCTGCACCTCGCGGCCTCGCTCGCCGATCAGACCCACGACGATCACGTCCGCGTTGGTAAAACGCGTCATCATGCCGAGCAGCACGCTCTTGCCGACGCCGCTGCCTGCGAACAGTCCGAGGCGCTGACCGCGCCCGACGGTGAGCAGCGCGTTGATCGAGCGCACGCCGACGTCGAGCGGCTCGCGAATCGGCTTGCGGTCGAGGGGGTTCGTCGTGCGCGGCGTCAAGCGGATCCGGTCGTCGCAGCGCAGCGGCCCTTGGTTGTCGATCGGCTCACCGGCGCCATCCAGCACACGGCCGAGCAGTGCCTGGCCGGCGCGCGCTTCGAAGACTCTGCGGCTCGGAATCACTCGTGCACCGGGCATGACCCCGTCGAGCTCTTGTGTGGCGACGAGCAGAAGCGAGCCGCCTGCGAAGCCGACGACCTCGGTCTCCGCCGTGCGGCCGTCGTGGTCGACGACGACGCAGCGGCTCCCGACGGGCGCTTCGCAGCCGGAGGCTTCGAGCGTCATGCCGGCAGCCCGGCTCAGCACGCCGTGCGCGACAAACCCTCGCGAGCGGTGTGGATAGCGGCGCAGCGCGGCGAGACGGGCCGCGAGCTTCGCTCCGCGCTGCGCGGGATCTGGTGCGTTAGCCGCCATGCTCTAGCCGAGCGCGGGTTCGCGCGTTCATGGGACGGGTTCGTTGCGGGCGCCCGCGCGCGCGGCAGCGATGATCTCGGCGCAGCGCGCGCCGATGCTGCCGTCCACGAGCGAGCTCGTGCTCGAGACTCGCAGATCGCCGCGCTGCAGCGTCGCGTCCTCGGCGAGCGTGAAGCGGGCTTCCGCCGCGCCGAGCTCGCCGCGGACGAGCGCCGCGTCGTCCGGGTGCAAGTACAGTGTCACGTCGCGCACACTGCCCGCGAGCGCGCCGAGGCAATCGGCGATCGCGCCGTGCAGCAGCTTCGGATCGTGCTGGATCTCGTGCCGCACGAGATGGCTCGCGAGCTCGACGGCGAGATTCACGATCTCGTCCTCGACCGCACGCTCGAGATTCTGGAACGGGTGCGCGAATGCATCGGCGAGCGCCGCAAGCCGCAGCGTTCGCGAGGTGAGCTCGGCCTGCCGGCCGCGAGACCCTCGTCGAAGCCGCGCCGGTGCGCCTCGTCGTGAACCTGCTTCTGAAGAGCGTCGAGCTGACCCGCGGTGAGCAGATGCGCCCCGCCCTTCTGCGCGCCGCGCAGCGCGTCCGCGGCGGACGCGTCGACCGCCGGGAAGTCCCAGCGATCCGGAGTGCCGGCCTGATCCTTTGCGATGATTCGCGAGCGCATCAGACGAACTCCTCACCGCTGCTCGCAAGCGTGATGGTGCCCTCCTCCGCGAGCCGCAGCGCTACGCCGAGGATTTCCTTCTGCGCAGCCTCTACGTCGCTCAAACGGACCGGGCCCTTGGTCGCCATGTCGTCCTTGAGGATCTCGACGGCGCGCTTCGACATGTTCTTGAAGACTCTGTCCTTGATCTCGTCGTCGGCGCCTCTGAGCGCGGTCGAGAGAACGTCGGCTTGCACTTCGCGCAGGATCGACTGCATGCCGCGGTCGTCGACCTTGAGCAGGTTCTCGAACACGAACAGCGCGTCTTTGATCTGCTCGCCGAGCGCGTTGTCTTGGCCCTGAATCGCCTCGATCACGGCCGTCTGGCCGGTCGCACCGAGCAGGTTGATCATGTCGGCCGCGACTCTCACGCCGCCGAGCCGCGAGGTCTTCAGCGCCACGGCTTCCTTCGTCTGGCGGTCGACGAGCGCATCGAGCTCCTGGAGAGCCGTCTCGGGCACCTCGTCGAGCCGCGCGACGCGCACGGCGATCTCGGCCTGCTCTTTCTGCTCGAATCGCTTGAGCACGTCGGCTGCCTGCTGGCTCGGCAAGTGCGCGAGAATCGTCGCGACGATCTGCGGGTGCTCGTTCTTGATGACCTCCGCCACGGTGCGCGGGTCCATCCACTTCAGCGCGTCGATTCCGGTCGAGTCGCGGCCTTTGAGGATGCGCCCGATCAACGTGCCCGCGCGGCGCTCGCCGAGCGAATCGGTGAGCACCTTGCGTAGGTAGTCGGCCGTGCCGATGCCGATCGACGTCTTGCGCTGCACGGCAACGAGCAGCTCGCCTAGCACGTCCGTAACCTGGTCGCGCGGCACGTCGCTCAAGCTCGCCATCGCGGAGCCGAGCCGGTGCACCTCGTCGACCTGCATGTGGCGGAGAACCGACGCGGCGGTCTGCTCGCCGAGTGTGAGTAAAAGGATCGCGGCACGTTCCGTGCCCTTGACCGTGCTTGCTTCAGCCATTGTCTTCAGCCACCCAATTGCGGACGACTTGCGCCACTTGGCGCGGATCCTGTCCCGCGACGCTGCGCGCCGCGGCCATTCGATCGTCGTAGCTCACCGGCAGGCCCATCGGCCGGCCGCCCGCCATCGCGGGATACATCTGCGAGGAGTACTCGACCGCCGCGGGCGCCGCCGCGATCGGCTGCGGCCGCGTGAGCACCGTCATCATCGGCCGAAGGACGAACCACGCGAGGATCAGCACGAGTGCGGCCCCGAGCAGCTGACGCGCGATGCTCCAGAACCCCGGCGTTTGCCAAAAGCTCGGCGCCGGAGTGTTCGGAATCGCGGCGGCCGGCTGGAAAGCGGAGTTCAAGACCGAAATCGTGTCGCCGCGCATCTCGTCGAAGCCGACGGCCTTTTTCACGAGCTCCGTCAACGACGCGAGCTCCGCCTCCGGGAGCGGCTGCGCCGCGCCGCGGCCCGTGGCAGGCGGCTTGTTGTCGATCAGTACGCCGATCGACAGTCGTTGGATCAGCCCTACCGCTTGACGCGTGTGGCTCACGGTCTTGTCCAGCTCGAAATTGCGCGTCGCGGAGCGTGAGACGCTCTGCGGCTCCGGGGCCGGCGCAGCGCCCGCCGCACCGGCGGCGGCCGCGACGGTCTCGGGCGGCTGGTTGCTGAGCGCACCCGGCACACCCTGCACGCTTTCACCGCGGCGCGAGTCCTCGTTCGTTTGCTCGCTGCGCACGACTTGAACGGCCGGGTCGAAGCTCTCGCGCGTTTGCTCGGTGACCGTGAAATCGAGCTCCGCCGACACGCTCGCGCGCACGCGGTCGATGCCGACGGCCGATCCGAGCAGGCTCTCTATCCGCCGGGCGTACTCTTCCTCGAGCTGCTTGCGGTAGTCGAACTGCGAGCTCGTGAGGCTCGCCGTGCTGTCGGTCGCGGAGCTCGTGAGCAGTGCGCCCGACTGGTCGACTACCGTGACGCGCGACGGCACGAGATCGGGGACGCTCGACGCGATCAAATGAACCACGGCCTGGACTTGCCCCTCGTCGAGGCGCCGGCCGGAAAAGAGCTTCAGCATCACCGACGCACTCGGTTCCCGCTTCTGACGCAGGAACACCGATTGCGGCGGGAGCGCGAGGTGCACGCGCGCCGACTCGACGGGCTGCATGCTGCCGATCGTGCGCGCGAGCTCCGTCTCGACGGCGCGCACGTACAACGCGTTCTCCATGAACGGTGTCTGCCCGAACGTGCCGCGATCCGGCATCTCGTCGATGCCGAAGCCGGCGCCGTGCGGCAGACCCGAGCTCGCGAGCTGCATCCTCACGTCGTACTTGCGGTCCTCCGGCACGAGCAAGCCGCTGCCGTCGAGCTTGTACGGAACGTTCGCGGCATCGAGTTGCGCCGTGATCTCGCCGATGTCGCGGTCACTCAGGCCCGAGTACACGGGCGTGTAGTTGTCGCCCTGCGACCAGAGCACGAGCGCCACGCCGGCTGCGATTGCCGCGGCGAGGCCCACGAGCAACAGCATCTGTTTCACCGCGGGCGGCAGGAGCGCATACAACGGTGTCGCGCGCGGAGCTTGATCAGTATCGGCCATCGATGTCCTCTGAGTTCAGTCGATCGCTAGATCGGCATGTTCATGATTTCTTGGTAAGCGCTGACGAGGCGGTTACGCACCTCGGTCATCGCCTGGAACGAGAGATTCGCTTTCTGCAGTGCGATCATCACTTCGGGCAACGCGACGGATTGATCGCCGCGCTCGAGCGCGGCAGCCATGTCCGTAGCCGTGCTCTGCGCCTCGTTGACCGCGTCAATCGACGTCTTGAGCAGATCCGCGAAGCCCTGCGAGCCCGTCGTCTCGGCGGCGGGGCGCGACTCGGCCGTCGCCGAGAGCCGCTGCATCTCGGCCAGCAGCTGCGTCATGGAGACTCCGCTGGTGTTCATGGCTCCTCCGTCACACGCGGTCGCCGGGCACTTGCACGCCCGCGGCCCGCATCTTCGAAAGCTTGTAGCGCAGCGTGCGATCGCTGATACCGAGCTGCTCCGCGGCCTGCTTGCGCGCGCCTCGGGTCGTCTCGAGGGCCGTCACGATTCGGCGCGTCTCCTCTTCCCACAGCTCTCCCGCCAGACCGCTCGGCGCGGCGCTGCTGGCGGCAACCGATGGATGCGAATGCTCGTCGACCGCGATGTGGCGCGAGTCGATCGCGGGTTCGCCTTCGCTCAGGAGCAGCGCGCGCTGCATCACGTTCTCGAGCTCGCGCACGTTGCCCGGCCACGAGTAGCTCTGCAGACGCGCGAGCGCCGCGGCCGACAGCGGGCGCGGGTGGGCGCGCGCCGCCAAGAAACGCTCCGCGAGCGCCGCGACGTCCGCGGGGCGCTCGCGGAGTGGCGGGATCTGCAGAGGGAATACGCTGAGCCGATAATACAAATCTTCGCGGAACCGGCCGTCGCGCACGGTCGCCTCGAGGTCTCGATTGCTCGTCGCTAGCACGCGGACGTCGAGCGGCACCGGCTTGCTTGCGCCGAGCGGCTCGACCTCGCGCTCCTGCAGCACGCGCAGGAGCTTGGCCTGGAGGCTCAGGTCCATCTCCGTGATTTCGTCGAGCAGAATCGTGCCGCCGTTGGCCTGCACGAACTTACCGGTGCTGCGCGTCTGCGCCCCGGTGAACGCGCCCTTCTCGTGACCGAACAGCAAAGCCTCGAGCATCTGCTCGGGGATCGCGGCGCAATTGACCGCTACGAAAGGCCCGGCGCTGCGTTTCGACGCGGCGTGGATGAAACGCGAATAGACCTCTTTGCCGGTGCCGCTTTCTCCGGTCAGGAGCACCGTGACTTCGCTCTGCGCGACGCGCGCGGCGAGCTCGAGCAACGCGCGGCTGCGCGCATCCGCGGCGACCGGTTGTGCGTCCGCACGCGCGGCCGCGCGCGGGGCCGAGGGGCGCGCATAGCGCGCGACCCGTCTCTCGAGCTCCTCGGCCTCGAAAGGTTTTACGAGATAGTCCACGGCGCCTTCGCGCATCGCGGCGACGGCCTGCTCGATCGTGCCGTACGCCGTCATGAGCAGGACAGGCGGTGCCGAATTCCGCGCACGAAGGCGGCGCAGCAGCTCGCGTCCGTCGACGGGCTGCATTTGCACGTCGCTGATGATCAAGTCGACATTCGACTCGGCGAGCATCTTGAGGGCCTCGCCGCCGTCGCCGGCCGCGAGAACGTTGTAGCCCGCGGCCACGAGCGTCGAGACGAGCGCGTCTTGCAGAGGGCGATCGTCCTCGACCACGAGCACCGTCGCGGCATCGGTCATGCGACCTCCCGGGCGGACGGCGCTGGTTCGGAAGCGGCACACGACGCAAGCTCGGCCGTGCACGGCAGGTCGAGACCTATCCGCGTGCCGCGATTCGGCGAGGAGTCGAGCGCGAGCGCACCGCCGTGAGCCTCGGTCACCGTCTTCACGACGGCGAGCCCGAGACCCGTGCCTGCGGGCCGCGTGGAGAAGAAGGGCTCGAAAACGCGCGATTGAATGCTCGGAGCGATTCCAGGGCCGTTGTCATGAACGGTGAACTCGACGCGATCGGCGCGCCGCCGTGCGCGCAACGTGACGACGACCACGGGTGAGGATTCGAAGGCGTTGGTAACGAGATTCGTGAGCGCCGCGCTGAGCGCCGTGCGGTTGCATTCGAGCTCGACCAACACGTCCGCGCCGTCGATCACGAGGTGCGCGTTCGGCGGCTTCACGGCGAGCACGGCATCGTGCACCGCGCGGAACAAATCGGCGACGCGCACTCGCTCGCCCGGTCCCGTGCCGCGCGCGAACACGAGCATGTCTTGCACCAGGCGATCGAGATGACGCAGCCGCTCGATGCCCTTCTCCAGCAACACGCCGCGCTGCTGGTCGTCGCGCCTCGTGCGGCATTGCGAGAGATACAGCAGCGCCCCCGCAAGGGGCGTGCGGATCTGGTGTGCGAGGCTCGCGGCCATCTTGCCGATCGCCGACAACCGCTGATGGCGCGCCACGAGCTCTTGCAGCGCGCGCGTTTCCGTGACGTCGTTGAGCAGGATGAGCTTGCCGTTCTGCTCGGGCAGCGGGCTCGCGGCGAGCGTCACGCGGCGGTCGTCGCGCGTCACCCAGTCGCCGCCGCCGGGCGCCGGAGCGCCGAATGCGGCACGCATCGCGGCAGCCCAAGATTTGCCCCCGAGGTTTTCGCCGAGGATCGCCTCGGCCGCGCGATTGGTTTCCTGGATGCGGCCTTCGCCGTCGACGACGACGACGCCGGCCGGCAGTGTCGCGAGCAGCGACTGCAACCGCTGAGCGGTGCGCTCCGCTCTGTCCGTCGCGCGCTCTCGTGCGCGCCGCGCTTCCTCGAGCTCCGCGGTCATCGCCGCCGTGCGCTGCTGCAGCAGCCGATACGTTCCCTGCAGCTCGCCGGACAGCTGATTGAACATCTGAAACGCTCGCTCGAGGTCGCCGCGCTCGAGATCGCTGCGCTGCTGCATCGGAATCGAATCGTCGCTGGTCATCGAAGTCACCTCGGCAGCCTTTGAGCAAGATCCGTGCCGAAGAAAAAAACGAGTAACGGCGCGGGGGCGGAGCCTCGGAATCGGGGGCAGCGTCAAACCGTTGACGCCGGCGAAACGGAAATTGGCTCTTGCGATCGCGAGAGTCAGCTCGCGTGCATCTCGTACTTGCGGAGCTTCTCGACGAGCGTCGTACGGCGCAGCTTCAGCAGCCGCGCGGCGTGCGCGACGGTGCCGTCGGTCTGATCGAGGGCGCTGCGGATGAGCTGCTTCTCGATCGCGCCGAGGTGCTCCTTGAGGTCGAGCCCACCGCTCGGAATCGAGATCGGATCGGCCACCGCGTTGATCACGCGGCGCCGTTCCCCGATCGTGGGCGGTAGATCTTCGCGTCGAACCTCGCGATTCGGATGGAGGATCGACATACGCTCGACGAGGTTCTGCAGCTCGCGCACGTTGCCCGGCCAGCGATAGGTACGCATGCAATCTAGCGCGGTCTCGCTGAAGCGGATCGACGGGCGGCCCGCTGCGACTCCGTGCCGAATCAAGTCATTGACCAACCGCGGAAGGTCGTCGAGCCGTTCGCGCAGCGGCGGCACGCGGATCGGGAAGACGTTCAGCCGGAAGAACAGGTCCTCGCGAAACTCGCCGCTGCCGACGCGCGCTTCGAGATCGCGATGGCTCGCGGCGAGGATGCGGACGTTGACTCGACGGGGCTCGGCGCTCCCGACGCGCTCGAAGGTGCGCTCCTGCAGCACGCGCAGCAGCTTCACTTGCATGTCGAGGCTCATGTCCCCGATCTCGTCTAGAAACAGAGTGCCGCCGTGGGCGAGCTCGAACCGGCCGACGCGAGTCGTGATCGCGCCGGTGAATGCGCCTTTCTCGTGGCCGAAGAGCTCGCTCTCGAGCAGGTCACGCGGGATGGCGCCGCAATTGACGGGAACGAACGGTGCGTCTTCGCGCACCGAGAGCTCATGGATGCGCCTCGCAGCGAGCTCCTTGCCGCAGCCCGACTCGCCTTGAATGAGGACGGTGCTGTCGTAGCGAGCCACTTGCCGCATCAGCAGGTCGAGCTCGGTCGCAGCGGCGGAATCGCCGACGGGAAAAGTCGAATAGAGAGGATCCACATCGCTCATTGACGTCACCACCACGACCTCTTGTCGCTGTTGCTAAACGGGGCGTCCGTGTGACCGGGGTCGCACTTTCGCGCCCAAAAAACGTGAACTACGTCACATAACCTATTGATTTAAAAGGTCTTTTTCTGGAAGGCCAGTGTAGGCAGCGTCGTTCAGGGGTGGAATAAGTTAAATCCGGAAATGGACTTGAGGGTCCGCCTTATAAATGACGGTATTAGTAGGGGATTATGTTAGATGGCGTTCAGCGTAATGCTGAATCCTCGGGCTCCGGCGTGGCTCCGTAGGCCGCTGCGGCGGCGCGTCCGGTCGTCACGGTCTGGGCGTCGCGCAGGACTCGCCGCCGGTGATGCTGCACGTCACCGACCATGTGTCGCCCGCGCTGCTCGAGGTCGTTGAGAGCGGTCGCGACGCGGGCATCCGCGAGGCCCACGTGCGCGAGCCACTGCTCGAGAAGCCCGCGGCGCAGCACTTCGAGGTCGCGCGCGGCCTGCCAATCGCCGGCGGCGATCGCTGCCTGAACGCGGTCGGTCATCTCGAGCACTGCGTGCAACCCGTTCATGAGGTCATCGAGTCCCGGCGACGGGCGCGATGCCGTCCCAACCGATCTTGATCTCGCGAAGCAGCGAGCCGACTTCCTTCAGCAGGTCGACGCGATTCTCGAGGTTCGCCTTCAGCAGCGTGCGCGACGCATAGTCGTACAGGCGCTCGAGGTTCACGGCGAGATCCCCGCCGCGTTCCTTGTCGAGACCGAGCACGAGCCCTTCGATGATCCCGAGCGCCTTGCCGATCTTCTCGCCTTTGGCCTGCGTCTCGCCGCGCTCGATGTGGCCGCACGCTTCGCTGACCCGGCTCAGAACCGCGTCGAGCATCACGTGAATGACTTGATAGGGCGTCGCGTCGGCCAATGCGCCGTGCACGTCTACGCTGCGATAGGCCGACAGTCCTCTGTTCACGATCCGTTACTCCGATCTAGTTTCGATTGAATGTGGCGCCGGGCAGATTGCTCAGCTGTTGGGTCAGGAAGCTGCTCGTCGTCTGCAGCTGCGCGAGCAAGCCGTCCAACGCGTTGAATTCGCGCGTGTAGCGCGTCTGCAGCGCGAGTAGCCGCTGATTCAAAGCCTCGCGGCGCTCCCCGATGTCCTTGATTTGCGACTTGAGCGACTCGTCGCGGCTGTCGAACACGCCGCTGCTCTGCAGGTACGGGTCCAGCATGGCGTCCAGCCGCACCGCGAGCCCCGTGTCCTCCGTCGAGAACAGCTCGCCCACGGAGTCGAAGTCGTTCGCGAACGCGGCGTCGAGGCGCGCGCTGTCGATGGCGAGCTTCCCGTCGAGCTGCGCGGTAATGCCGATTTCGTTCAGCATGTCGAACGGCCCCGTAACGCCAGCGACGCTCGCGGTCAATTCCCGTCGCAATTGAAAAACGATGTTGCGCACGCCCGAGTCGCCGAACAGCGGTCCGCTCGCGCGAGTCTGGGCGTCGAAGCTCGCAACGCTGCCGATCGAGTCGACGAGCGCGTTGTATGCCTTCACGAACTTGTCGAGCGTTTCACGCGCGCTCTTCGGACTGGACGCTACGTCCACTTGGGTCGTCTTTCCGGGCTCGTTCACCCCGATCAAATCGAGGGTGAGGCCTTCGACGGCGCCATCGATCGAGTTGGTTGCGCTCGTGACCGCGAATCCGTCGATCAAGACGTGCGCGTCGGCGGCGGGCTCGAGCGGAGTGAGATTGGTAACACCGGTTCCGGGCGCGGGATCGTACACGAGGTCCGCCAAGCCGCCGTCGCCACCGCTCTGCGTGACGACGATCTTGTTCGTCGCACCGGTCTCCGTCGACCCGAGCACGAGGCGTGCGCCGCCGACGCCGGTCACTACCGTCGCGAGCACGCCGACGTTCTGGGCCGAGTCGTTGATGGCGTCGGCGATCTGCTCGAGCGAATCTTTGCCGCTCGTGACCGTCACCGTGAACGAGCTCGCCCCGCGCGCGATCGTCAACGTGCCGATGCCGATCACCTCGCTCGCGCCGCCCGGGAACGTCTGGGATGCGAGCCGGTGCGCGCTCGCGAGGGACTGAACCTCGACCTTGTAGCTGCCTGCCAAGGCCTTCGAAGATGCGGTGGCTTCGAGAAAATCGGTGCTCGACAGCGCGACGTCGCGGCCGCGGAAGCTGTCGAGATCCTTGAGCGCCTTGAGAGAGTCGCGGAAGGACGCGAGCGCCGAGCGCAACGAGCCCAACGCGGACAGCTTGGCCTGCGCCTTTGCTTCCTGCGTATCGAGCCGTGTGCTCTGCGGCTTACCTTCCGCCTCGACGAGCTTCGTGACGATGCCCGAGACGTCCAGGCCGGAGCCTACGCCGTTGGTGAGGATGCTACCCATTCGCTGCTTGCCGATCGATTGCGTTCATTTGCGTGCCGATTCTTGTCGTCGCCGCTAAGGAGCAAGGAGCGTGCCAGTCAGACCATCGCGTCGATCATTCCGCCGCTTTGCTCGAGAGTCGCCGCGATTGCGAGCAGCTCCTCCGGCGGGATCTGGCGGACGATTTCCTTCGTAACCGCGTTGATCACCGTGATGATCGTGCGTCCCGAGCTCTCGTCCACTCGAAAACGCAGGTTGCGGCGAGAGCCGCTGGAAAGCTCGTTGAGCCGCTCGACGGCCTTCGCCACATCGAGCGTTTTCGGCTTCGGCACCGGCAAATTCGTGCCGCCCACCGGCGAATTGCCGGCAACGACCGCCGGTTTGTCTACCGGAGCCTTAGCATCTGTTGGAACCGACGGTACCGACGTCCTTGCGGGTTCCGCGGTAACTGAAGTCAAGTTACCGAGCATTGCTGTCACCCTAGGGCGCAGGACCGGGCTCTTGCCCTATTGATCCCGCACAATGAGGGCGGCGCAAAGCTGCGCCGCCCCCAACTTCATGGTCAACCGCGAGTTCCGTCCCGCGGAAACTGCCGTTACTGCAGCAGAGCCAACACGGTCTGCGGCGCGGCATTGGCTTGCGCCAAGATCGCCGTGCCCGCCTGTTGGAGGATCTGCGCGCGGGTCAGAGCCGCCGTCTCGGCCGCGAAGTCCGCGTCCTGAATGCGGCTGCGCGAGGCCGAGAGGTTCTCGCTCACCGCGCTCAGGTTCGCAATCGTCGACTCGAAGCGGTTCTGGATGGCGCCGAACGTGCTGCGCAGCGTGCTGACCGTGGTCAGAGCCGCGTCGACACGCTGCATCATCGAGTTCGCAGCCGCGACGGTAAGGACGCTCTGCGACGCGAGCGTCGTGGTGTCCTTCGACAACGTGAAGTTGTCCGTCGCGAAGCCCATGGCCTGACCGTCGCCGGTCACGATGATGTTCTCGTTCGCCGACAACGTGATCGTGCCGCCGTTGACGCCAGCAGCCGTCGCGCTGAACGCACTTGCGTCCGCCAGCGTGCCGCTGATCTGACCGTCGCGGTAGACGACGCCGTTGACCGTCGACGAGCCGCCCGCGCCAGCCGTGATGCCGCCGGTGGCACCGGCAAGCAGCTGCGCGATGTTGATGTCGCGGCCGTCCGCGGCCGACAGCCGCAGATTCGCCGCCCGTCAAGCTCGCCGTCACGCCCGTAACCGACGCCTGACCGTTGATCGCGTCAGTGATCTGCTGCGCGCTGAGCACGCCGCCGGTCGCTTGGTTGTACGTCGCGAAGATGTCCTGGCCGTTGATGCGCAGGCTGTACGTGTCGCCGGCGCTCGTGCCCGCGTGGCTGCAATCGCCAGCTCGACGTTGTTGGTCGCCGTCGCCGTCAAGCCCGGAACGCCCGCCGCGTTGACCGCGACCGCCTTCGAGTAGGCGCTGCCGACCGACTGACCGTTCTGCGATCCGTGCGTGGACGCCGCAACCGTCTTGGTGTTCGTGCCGACCTGGATCGTGCCCGCGCCGCTCAGCGCGCCAACCGTCGCCTCGACCGTCGACGTGCCCGTCGCGATCTGGCCGATCTGGCTCGACTTCACGCCCTGGCTCAAGCTGATCGTGATCGTCTCGCCGGCGTTCGCGCCGACTTGGAACTGCGACGTGCCGAACGTGCCGTCGAGAACCTTCAAGCCGTTGAACGCGGTCTGCGACGCGATACGCTCGACTTCCGCCAAACGCTGCTGCACTTCGCGGTCGAGAGCTTGACGATCCGAGGCGGAGTTCGTCGAGTTCGCCGACTGCACCGCCAGCTCGCGGATACGCTGCAAGTTGTTGGTGAGCTCGCCGAGCGCGCTTTCCGAGGTCTGCGCGAGCGAGATACCGTCGTTCGCGTTACGGACCGCTTGATCCAAACCGCGGATCTGCGTCGTAAAGCGCTCGGTAATAGCCAAGCCCGCGGCGTCGTCCTTAGCGCTGTTGATGCGCAAACCCGACGAGAGGCGCTGGAGGGCTTGGGCCAGATCACCTTGCGTCCGAGCAAGGTTGCGCTGCGCATTGAGCGACAGCACGTTCGTGTTGATCACTTGACCCATTGTCCTAGTCTCCTGAAGAAGTTGTGGAACAGATGGCCCTCATTGGCCTGCATACCCGCGACTGAGCGCGGGAATGCCGCCGAGCTCTGTCGTTACGGGGACTATGTCGGGCGGCTAACTACTAACTTGAGCGGGCGGTCTGAGAACTCGATCACGGTTCTTGCGGCTTTCCGCTATGATCGGCGCGGGTCTCGAGCGGGCGTGAGGTCGATGCGGAAGAGAGACGAGCGAACCGAGCAGGAGGACCCTGACCGCCGACTGGCGAAGGAGCTCGGCGATCTCCTTGCGACCGCGCTCGATCTGCAGAAGCGAGGGCACCTACATCAGGCCGCAACGCTCTACCGAACGATATTGAGCGTCGACGCCGATACCATGCCGACGCGCTGCACCTGCTAGGCGTACTCGCGCACATGGCTCCGGCGACCCGGCGTCGGCCTGCGACCTGATCGGCCGGGCGGCAGCCACGCGACCCGACGTGCCGCATTACCACTTCAACCTCGGCGTGTCCTTGCAGGCTGCTGCAGCGCAACGGTCAAGCCGCTGCCGCGTATCGCCTCGCCGATCGCGTTGCAGCCCGACTATCGCGAAGCGTTCGAGAACCTTGGCGTCGCCCTGCAGGACGCTGGCGAGCTCGACGCGGCGGCCGACGCGTACCGGCACGCGCTCGGGCTCGACGACGAGCTCACACGATCGCCAACCAGAACATCGGAACGCTGCTCGGCAACCTCGGCCAGACGGAGTCTCGCGCTCGAGCATTTCGCGAAAGTGCTCGCGCGTCATCCGGCCTACGGCGACGCACACACGAAGACCGCCTGGATGATGCTGTTGCGAGGGCGACTTCCTCCGCGGCTGGCGGGAATACGAGTGGCGTGCACCATTCGCACTCGTTCGTTGCCAACAATCCCGCTGCGCGTCGTGCCGTTTCCCGAAGTGGGACGGCTCGTCGCTCGCCGGCAAGACGCATCCTCATCCATCCCGAGCAAGGCCTCGGCGACGAGATCATGTTCGCCTCTTGCTACGCGACGTGATTGGCGACGGCGACAGCACTTCGTGATCGAGTGCGATCCGCAGACTCGTCCCGCTAGCTCGCGAGGTCGTTTCCGCAAGCCGACGGTGCTCGAGCGCGATCGTCCGTCCCATTTCGTTTGGTCCGCGGAGCTGCCCGAGATCGACTGCCGCATTCCCGCGGGCTCTTTACCGCGCTTTTTTCGCTCGAAGCTCGAGGACGTTCCCGCCGGTCGCCCTACCTGCGGCCGGATCCCGCGATGCGCGTGGAATGGCGCAGGAAGCTCGCGCGCGCTCGGGCAACCGCTGAGCATCGGCATTTCTTGGCGCGGCGGCCGCGAGGCGCGATCGGAGCCGGCACGATCCATTCCGCTCGAAGAGTGGCGATCCGATCTTGAGCGTGCCTGACGCGACCTTCGTGAATCTGCAGTACGGCGATCACGCCGCGGAGATCGCGGACGCTCGAGCGCGAGCACGGCGTGCGTCTGCACACGCTCGAAGGCGTCGATCCTTTGACGAAGATCGACGAGCTCGTCGCGCTGATCTCCGCGCTCGACCTCGTGATATCGATCGACAACTCGACGGTGTTCATGGCAGGCGCCGTCGGCACGCCGGTTTGGGTACTGCTGCCGTCGAGCGGCGAGTGGCGCTGGCTCGAGAAGCGCGCGACGAGCCCGTGGTACGACTCGACTGAGGCTGTTCCGGCAACGTCGTCCCGGCCTACCGGCATGGCGCGACGTGCTTCGAACGGTCGAACAGGAGATCGACGACGATGCGCAACGCGCGTCGGACCGAGCGTCTCCGCGGATCGTGCGGAAGCCGTCGGTCCAGCTACGAACACTCCGGCAGCCGACGCCCGCAGGCGAAGCGCCGTGCTACTCAACGATACGAGCCATTGGTATCACTTCGGGTCGAGCTGCACGAGCTTGGCGATTCATGCCGAACTGCGTTCCCGGCACCGTCAGGTGCAATCGATTCCGATCCATCGAATCAACGAGTTAGCGGTACACCCGCCAACCGTGGAAGGCGTTCGACGACGACGCTCAGTTCGACGGCGTTCCGAGCGGCGAACGCGGACGTCGTCGACGCTCTCGACAGCGGCAGCCACGGTCTACGTGAACGGCGAAGGCTCGTTGCACGGCATCACGACCCAAGCGCTGGCCTTGCTGTATCTCGCCCATATCGCAAAGACGCGCCTGCGCAAGAAAGTGCATCTCATCAATCACTCGTGCTATCCCGAACGATACAGCCGACACTGGGCGACGACCGCGCCTTCGCGATCTACAAGAACGGTCTACGAGAGGCTCGAGTTCGTCGGCGTACGCGAGTCGAAGAGCGCCGAGCTGGTCGAGCAAATGGGTCATCGCCGCGACGAGAACATTCGACTGCCTGCCGCTGTTCATCGACCGGTACTTCCGTCGCCGCGGCGCGCCCGCTCGCCAAGCACGTACTGATCGCAGGCTCCGTCGCGTGGGGGCCGAGTCGCAGCGGGCGTCATCGGCGAGTTCATCGGGCGAATGTACGAGGCTGGCTTCGAGCCACGCGTGTTGATCGGCGCGAACGCCTATCTCGCGAGCGACGACGCCGCGTTTGTCGATGCGCTATCCGCCGGTCACTCGCGCTACTTCGAAGTGGTGAGCGCGCATTCCGAATCGGATTGGCTATGCTGCGATCGCGAATGCCGCGCTGCTCGTGTCGGGACGATTTCATCACACGATCGCCGCGGCGTTTCTCGACACGCCGTTCCTCGTGATGGAGAGCAACACCCCGAAGATCTCGGGATTGCTCGCAATGCTGAACTCCGACGGCTTCGTTTCCGTTCGCGAACCGCAGTTGGTCGATCGTTTAGTGCAGAGGTCGCTCGCGCTCATCGCGAATCCGGAGCGCGCGACCCTGAGTGCCGGCGACAAGTCCCGGCTGAAGGAGCTCGCGCGGCGAATTTCGCGGATTGACTCTACGTCGAACGCGTCAGCGCAGCGCGAGCGACCTGGTGGCATGTCTTGCGGCTGGGCAGCGACACCGTCGCGCCGAAACAGCGCTCCGTAGCGATACTCGAAATCCGCCGATTCCCGCTCGTACGGAGGCAGGCGCCATGAGTAGTCCGGCCTGTCGGCGGACACCTCGCCTTTGGCCAATCGATCGCCCCACGCTTCGTGTATCTCGCGGTGCTTCTCGGTGCACGGCGAGAAACCGCTGGCGGTCACGTCGCTCTCGATCGAATCAGGGTGGAACGCCGTCACGCCCAGGAGGTGCCGGCAACGCTGGGCGCAGCGAGCCAGAGCGGCCGATTGCTGCTCCTGAGAAACGTACGTCAGTGCGTTCATGATCAAGATCACGTCGAATTCGCCGGGCGGGTCCTCTCGAACGAAGTCCGTGGGCTCGGTGAACCTGACGAGCCGCCGCGCCTTGTCCGGCACACAGACCGTATCCGACTTGCGCACGAACCACGACTGCTCCCGGGCGGTCATCCCGCGCAGCACGTCGACGGGATACTGGGCGCGCCGCGCATAGGCCAAGAACTCGGCATCGACGTCCGTGGCAACGACTTCGAGACTGGTTTTGCGCGGGAAGGCCGGCAGCGCTTGGTGCAGCCACCAAAGAGCGAGCGAGTAAGGCTCCGCTCCGAGCGAGCAGGCATGCGCGAGGATGGTGATTCGCTCGCCCGCGACGCTTCGGAGCGCGGCGAACAACGCCTCGAGAAACGGTCGATTGCGAAAGAACGCCGTCGCACCTTTGTGGCCCGCGTTGTACGCGCGGAGAATTACGGGGTCTGGCAAAGCGGCGTCGCTCTTGGCTTCGACCTAGAGATACTTGAACAGCGACAGTCCCTGCACGCGCGCGAACGTCTGCTGCGCGGCTTCGAGCCCGAACAGCTGCCCGGACAAGAGGCTGAGCGCCGAAGCGTAGTCCAGGTCGCGTATCTCGGAGAGCGTGTCCGTCAGCTGCACGGCAAACCCTTCGTTGAGCGACGTCTCCTGCTCGATGGCCCGGAGCCGCGCCCCGATGTCCGAGCGCACCTCGATGATGCGACCCGTGGCCTGATCGATATCGGTCAAGAGCTGTCCGACTTGGTTGTGCAGCGCGGCGCGCGACGCTGCGTCGGTAACGGGCGTCTCGAGCGCGGTGATGAGCTCGTTCATCGTGGTGAAGACGTCTTGGCTGCTGCTCGGCGTCACGGCGAATCTATCGCCGGCGGCCGGCGTGCCCGAGAACCCGACGTCGACCCCGAGAAACGCGACCGACTGCCCCGGCGTGTACGCTCCCGCGACGACGAGCCCGCCGCCGCCGTTGCGGACCTCGTAGCTGGCCGGCGTCACGAACGTGATCGTGTAGGTGTCGCGCACGAACGCGGCCGCATTGACCACCGTGCCCGCACCCAGCACACCCGAGCCCGTGTTGGCGACGTTGGCGGTGAGCGTGAACGTGCCGTTGCCGCTCGGGATGCGTTGAAACACCTCGGCGCCCGAGTCGTTGACTGCGACCACTCGTTCGTCGCTGACCTGTAGGGAGCGCTGCACCTGATCACCGTTGTAAGTGACGCCGGCTGCGCCGACGACGAACGGCTTGGTGCTCTCGCTCGCCCCGGCGAACAAATACTTGCCGCTCGCGTCGGTGGTATTGGCGAGAGCGACGACCGAGTCGAACCGCTGCCGCAGCTCGGCCGCGATCGCCTTGCGGTTCTCGTTGTCGAGCGTGGCGTTGTTCGCCTGCACGGCGAGCTCGCGCACGCGCTGCAGGTTGGATATCACGCTCGCGAGGCTCTCCTCCTCCAACCCAAGCTGATTGCGCGCCACCAGGCCGTTCGCCTGATACTGATCCAGGCGAGCGAGCGAAGCGTCGAGCTGACCGACGCGCGCCGCGGCGAGCGGGTCGTCGGACGGCTTGTTGATCCGCCGGCCCGTCGACACCTGGTTCTGAGTCTCCGCGAGTCGCCGCTGCGCGACGTCGAGCGCGTTCAGAAACACCATCCGCAACGTGTCGTTGGTCACGCGCATGGCGGGTTACCGCAGCGCCGCGAGCAGCGAGTTGAAGAGCGTGTCGGCTACGGACATGGTCTGCGCGGCCGCTTGATAGAGCTGTTGGAATCGCAGCACGTCGGCTGCCTCCTCGTCGAGGTTCACACCGCGCACCGAATCGAGCCGCTGGCGATTCTGGTCGACCAGCAGGTTCTGTGCTTCGCGCCGATTCTGGCTTTCGAGCGTTTGTGATCCGACCTCCGTGACGAACTGTCCCACGGCCGCGTGCAGGGTCACGTTGCCGCCGTCGAGGATTCCGACGCCGAGCGCGTTGCTCAGCGCGAGCGCGTTGCGGTTGTCGCCGACGCCGCCCGCGTTCGACTCGATGACGAAGCGATCGCCGATCGCAGGCGAGCCGGTGATCTGCACGCGGGTGCCGTTGAGCGTGATGTCGGCACCGGGTGTATACGCGAACGAGCCCGCGCCGTTGACGCTGTACGTCGTGGCCGTCAAGAACTGAATCGTGGACGCGGTGAGTAGCGCCGGGTTCGTCACGTCCGCCACCTGCCCCGCCGAGATCGCTCCGTTCCCGGTGTTCGTGAGCGCGGCGCGCGTGCGCGTAGGCGCCGCGGCGGCCACGCGCTCGGCGTCCGTCACGAGCACGCGCAGCGTACCCGGAACGTGGCTCGTCGGCTGCACGAGGAACTGGTCGCCGGCCGCGGGCGTGCCGCTGACGACCATCGCGAGGCCGTCCGCGCGGAACGGATCCGCAACGGTGCCGGTGCCCGTCATCGGCACGACGGTGCCAGTGTCGACGCGCAGCAGCGAGTATGTTCCACCGGCGAACGTCAGGCGGTAATTCGTGGGTTCGAGCGCGCCGACGGTCGTGATCGTGGTGACCACGGCTCCGGTTCCGGCGTTCGTCGCAGCCGCAAATGACTGCGGTCCTGCGATCGCGAAAAAATCGCCGCCGAGCGCGCCGTTCAAGTCCATGCCGTTGCGGTGCGACGTGTTGAACGTGGATACGAGCCCGACCGCGATCCGTCCAAGCTCCGCGCGCGCGGGATTCAGCATCTCGCGGGTGAAATCGAGCGCCCCGCCGAGCTCGCCGCCCGTGAGGAACTGGGTGATGTTGACGTTGCCGTTCGCGCCGTTCAGAACGACCTGCGGCTGGACCGGATCGAAGGTGCCCGGCACCACGGACAGCGACGAGGCGCGCGTACCGAGCACGAGCGTCTGACCGCTGCCGATGAACACGCTGAGCGTACCGTCGTTCTGGGTCGCGGTATCGACCTTGACGAGCTCGGACAAGCGCTCGACCAAGCGGTCGCGCTGATCGAGCAAGTCCGAAGGCGGCGGCCTGTCTGCGCTGACGCCCGCGGTGACGATCTGGAGGTTGATGTCGGCGATTCCCGCTCCGAGCGCGTTGATTTCCGTCGCCGCACTCGTCAATCGCGCGCTCGCCTCGGCGCCGATCTCGTTCAGGCGACGGTCGAACGTATCGAAGCGCGACGCCAAATTGCGCGCTTCGCTAAGCAGCACCTGGCGGGCCGAGATCGATGACGGATCGTCGGCCACGTCCTGGACGGCATTGACGAACCCCTGCAGCGTGACGTTGAGGCCCGTCTGATCGTCCGCGAGCAGATTGTCGAGCCCCTCGGCATAGCCGACGAACGTCTCGGTGCGATTGAAGCTGCTCGACGCGGCACGCAGCTGCTGCGCGATCACCTCGTCGGTGATTCGCCGCGTGTAGCCGGCGTTGACGCCCGTGCCGACGTAATCGGTGCCGAGGCGCTGCGCGCTGGCTTCGCTGAACTCGACGCGCTGGCGGCTGTATCCCGGCGTGCTCGCGTTAGCGATGTTGTTCGAGGCGACCGACAACGCACGTTGCTGCGCGAGCAGCGCGGAAAGCCCGATTCGCAAAATGTCCGTCATGGTCGTGCGTGGTGGTTTGACAAAATGCGGCGGCTGCCGCGTTTCAAATTACTGTGTCGGCTCATCCGAGCCGAGCTTGAGGTCTTGCACTGCTCTGTTGAGGCGGTCGCCGCGATAGATCGACAGCCACTTGTCGCCGTAGCTCGGGTCCGTCGCGTAGCCTGCGGCTGTTACTGCGCGCACATAGGCCTCCGGGTCGGCACCCTGCTCGAGCGCGGCCGCGTAACGCGGCGAGCCGGAAATCAAATCGACGTAGTCCGCGAAGCTCGCGGTGCTGGTCGGATACGCGCGAAACTCCTCGCGTTTGCGCTCGGCACCGCCGGCGGAGTGCTCGATCGTCCACTGCGCGGCCCGCGCTCCCGGCCACGAAGCACCGGCCTTGATCCCGAACAAGTTGTTCGTCGGCTCGCCACTCGGGTGTTGCGGCGACGCCGATCCCCACCCGGTCTCGAGCGCCGCCTGGGCGAGCAGCAAGCGCGGCTCGATCCCGAGCTTGCGCGCCGCGTCGGTCGCATCGTCCAAGAAGCGTGCGACGAACGACTCGGGAGCGGAGCCGGACGCGGGAGAGTCGCCGGAATCCGTGGCCGTGCTCGCGATCGGGCTTGCCGGCGCGGCGCCGGACGCGGGCGGGCGCAAGGACGGGGGCAGGCCGGCCGGGAAATGCTCGAGGCCCCGCGGCGCCACGGTTGCGTTGGTCGGCTGCGGTGAATCGCCCTCGGGCGTCGCGCCGGACCGCGGGCCGAGCTGCTCGACGATCATCTTCCCCAATCCGAAGCCGCCGCTCTTCGCGAGCTCGAGCGCGACCTGTTGGTCCATGAGCTCGAGGTACTGGCGCGATTCCTGCCCGTCGAAAATTCCGCCGCTGAGCGAGGCGTCGCGCGCGGTCTTCAGCATCAACCCGATGAACAGCGCCTCGAATTGCACCGCGGCTTCGGCAAGCGCCCCCGGCTCCTCGCGTGCGGCACGATGCCGCAGGTCCGTGAGGCCCTGCAGGTCGACCGACGAAGGAATCGGAGAAGGTGTCGTCATCTTAGATCACGATGAGCTGAGCCCGCAGCGCGCCCGCTTCCCGCAACGCTTCGAGAATCGCCACGAGGTCGCCAGGCGCAGCCCCGACTCGGTTCACGGCCTCGACGATGTCGTTCAAGCTCGTGCCGGGCTCGAACAGAAACATTCGGCTCTCTCCCTGATCCACGTCGATGTTCGTTTGCGGCACCACGACCGTGCGGCCATCGGCGAACGCGTTGGGTTGGCTCACGAGATTCGTCTCGGTGATACGCACCACGAGCGAGCCGTGCGCGACGGCCGCTGGCGTGACGCGTACGTCCGCACCGATCACGACGGTGCCGGTCCGCGAGTTCACGATTACGCGCGCCGGCGCCGTAGCCGGCTCGACCTCGAGGTTCTCGATGTGCGAGATGTACGCCACGCGCTGCGCTTCATCGGCAGGCGCGTGCACACGGACCGAGATCGGATCGACCGTCTCCGCGACGCCGCCCCCAAGAGACGTGTTGATCGACTCCGCGAGCCGCGCCGCCGTCGTGAAATCCGGCGTATGCAGATTCAGGACGAGCGAGTCGGCGGTACCGAGTGTCGAGGGCACGGCACGCTCGACGGTCGCGCCGTTCGGCACGCGCCCCGTGCTCGGCACGTTGACCGACACCCGCGAGCCGTCCCCGCCTTCGATGCCGAATCCGCCGACGATGAGATTGCCCTGCGCGAGCGCGTAGATCTGACCGTCCGCGGCGCGCAACGGAGTCATCACCAACGCGCCGCCGCGCAAGCTCTTTGCGTTGCCGATCGAGGAGACCGTGATGTCGATCGTCTGCCCGGGCTTCACGAATGGCGGCAGCGTGGCCTGGACGGTCACGGCGGCCACGTTTTTCAGCTGCGGGTTCGCGTTGTCGGGAACGAGCACGCCGAGCTGCTTGAGCATGTTCTTGAGTGCCTGGATCGTGAACGGCGTTTGGCTCGTCTGGTCACCCGTTCCGTCGAGACCGACGACGAGGCCGTAGCCGACTAGCTGGTTGCCGCGCACGCCCGCGACCGTCGCAACGTCCTTGATGCGTTCCGCGTGCGCGCTGCCCGAGGCCGCGCCGAGCACCGCGAGTGCCGCGAGCGCCGCACCGAGAGCTACGCCGACTCGCCGCACGCCGGTACGCGCGGCGTTCAAAACGGGAACCACGGCGAGTTGAAGAACCGCGACAGCCAGCCCGCGCGATTCGCGTCGGCGAGCGCACCTTTGCCGCTGTAGGCGATCTGCGCGTCGGCGAGCTTCGTCGACGGCACGCTGTTCTGCGGGCCGATGTCGACGGGCCGGACGATGCCCTGCAACCGGATATATTCCTCGCCCTGATTCAGGGTGATGCGCTTCTCGCCGCGCACGAGGAGATTGCCGTTCGGCATACGCTCGGCGACGGTGACGGTGATGTTGCCGTCGAGGCGGTTGCTCTGGCTCGAGTCGGCCTCTCCCTTGAACGAGTTGTCGCTCGATATCTCGTTGTTCAGGATCTCCGTTCCGTTGAGGGTCGGGGGCTTGCCGAGGATGACCGGAAAACCCGTGTCGATGCTCGTGCCCTTCGCGGTGCTCGTGCTCGACTCCTTCGACGCGGCCGTGCGCTCGACGAGCACGACGGTGAGGATGTCTCCTACGGCCCGGGCCCGCAGGTCCATGAACAAGTCGAAGCTGCCCACGGTGTCGTAGACGCCGCCGGCCGTCACGGTCCCGCCGGCCTCGAGCGGCGCCGTCGGACGAAAGTCCATGGAGATGTCGTGCTCGGGCGCGGGCGGCACGACCGCGCAGGCCGCGAGCAGCGCGGGCGCAAGCAAGATCGGCAGTTTGATTAGTCGCGTCACGAGGGTTCCTATAAGCGGTTGGTGAGGGTTTGCAGCATCTGGTCGCTGCTCTCGATGGCGCGCGAGTTCATCTCATACGCGCGCTGTGTCTCGATCATGCTGACGAGCTCCTCGACGACGCTGACGTTCGACGTCTCGAGCGCGCCTTGGGCGAGCGTCCCGAGCCCGTTGAGCCCCGGTGTGCCGGGCTGCGGCGGGCCGCTCGAAACGGTCTCGATATAGAGATTCTCGCCGCGCGGCTGCAGGCCGCCCGGATTCACGAAGTCCGTGAGCTGCAGAGTTCCGACCTGCACCGGATCGGCTTGACCCGGGAGCACGGCCGACACGATGCCGTCGACTCCGATCGTCACGGCTTCGGCCGCGGACGGCACGGTGATCGCGGGCTGCAACGCATAGCCACTCGACGTCACGAGCGCGCCGTCCGAGTCGCGCTGGAACGTTCCGTCGCGCGTGTACGCCTGGCTGCCGTCCGGCAGCAGGATCTCGAAGAACCCTCGCCCCTGGATAGCCAGGTCGAACGTGTTGTTCGTGTTGATGATATTGCCCTGCGCAAACTGCTTGTCGGTCGCGACCATGCGCACGCCGGTGCCGAGGTTGAGCCCCGTCGGCGCTTCGGTCTGCTGCGACGTGAGCCCACCCGCTTGCACGAGGTTCTGGTAGAGCAGGTCCTCGAAGATCGCACGCGAGCGCTTGTAGCCCGTCGTGTTCACGTTCGCGAGGTTTTGCGCGACGATCGTCATGCGCGTTTGCTGCGCTTCGAGACCGGTCTTCGCTACCCACAGAGATTCCATGCTGCACTCCTAATTCGTGACGGCCGCGCGTGCGGCGCTCGCGCTACTGTTAGCTCATCCGCGCGATCGTCGCGGCGCGCTCCGCGTTGTCATCGGCCACGCTCATCATCTTTACCGCGACGTCGAACTCGCGCGAGATCTGGATCATGTCGACGAGCGAGTCCGCCATCCTCACGTTGCTCGACTCGACGAAGCCCGCCACCAAGCGCACGTTCTCGTCGGCCTCGACCTCACCGCCGCCGATCAGCCGCACGAGCCCGTCGGGCCGCTTCTCGAGCTGCTGCGGTTCGGGATTCACGAGCTTGATCCGGCCCACCTGGGCGAGCGTCTCGGGCCCTTGTCCCTGCGCAGTGATCGAGATCGTGCCGTCGAGGCCGACGGAGATCTGCGTGTACGGCGGGACGGCCAGTGGGCCGTTGTCGCCGAGCACGAGCTCGCCGCGCTGCGTCTCGAGCAGCCCGAGCGCGTTGACGTTCAGCGTGCCGCCGCGCGTCATGGCCTCCGTGCCGTCCGGCGCTTGCACCGCGATGAAGCCGCTGCCTTCGACGGCCACGTCGAGCGGCGAGTCGGTCGCCTGCAGCGTGCCGGGCGAGTGATCGAATCCGAGCCCGGTCGCCACGGTGTTGATGCGGCTCGGATAGCCGGGCCCTTGGATCGGCCGCGCCTCGAAACGCGCGAGGTCGGCGCGAAAGCCGTTCGTCGACACGTTCGCGAGGTTGTGCGACACCAGGGTCTGCGCCTGCATCAACTGCTTGGCGCCGGTCATCGCGACATACAAAAGCCGATCCATCGCTCGTTCCTATCGCCTGCTGCCGATTCTTGGGCTAGCGGATGTTGATGATCGTTTGCGTGACTTGATCGGCCGTCGAGATCATCTGCGCGTTCGCCTGGAAGTTGCGCTGCGCGGTGATCATGTTCACGAGCTGCTGCGTGAGGTCGACGTTCGACGATTCGAGCGCGCCCGACTGGATCAGGCCGAAGCTGCCGGTTCCCGCGGAGCCGCGAATCGCGTCGCCCGAGGTGAAGGTCTCCGCCCAAGCCGTGTCGCCGAGCTGCCGCAGACCCTGAACGTTCGCGAAGTTCGACAACGCGACTTGACCCAGCGGCTCGGAACGGCCGTTCGTGAAGCGCGCGAAGATCACTCCGCTCGTGTCGACGTCGATGTTCGACAGACGGCCGGCGGTGAAGCCGTTCTGCGACAGCGAGTTCACCCCGAACGCCGAGCCGTACTGCGTCGACTGGATGAAATCGGTCGCGAGGGTGATCGGCGCGGCGCCGGAAGCCGGGGCGTACGCCGGCAGAGTGAAGGTGCCCGTCGCCGGCGTCGTCAAGACGCCGACGTTCGAGTACGTCATCGTGTTCGCGCCGCCGACGGCCGCGCCGTCGATGTAGAAGCGCGCCTGCCACTGATTGGCGGTCGCCGTCTTGACGAAGTACGCCGTCACGTCGTGAGACGCGCCGAGCGAATCGAAGATGGAGATGGCCGTCGAATGGTTGTAGGTCGACGCGTTGTTCGGATCGAACACGGCGACCGGCGGCGGCGAGGCGTTGGCCGGCAGGTTGATGCCGAACGACGCCGTCGAAGTCGGCTGCGGCGGCGAGTCGGCCGTCGCGAGGCGCAGATCCTCCAGCGTTCCGGTGTTGAACCCGCCGGTGTTCGTGGGCGGGAAGATCTGCAGACGTTGATTCTGGTTGTTCACGACGAAACCGTCGCGATCGACGCCGAACGAGCCGACGCGCGTGTACGCCACGACGCCGTTGTCGCTCACCGTGAAGAACCCTTCACCGCTCAGCGCAAGATCGAGCGCGCGATCCGTGAAGTCGACGCCGCCTTGGGCGAATTCCTGCGTCACGGCCGACAAGCGCGTGCCGTTACCGATTTCCTGCGCGCCGACTGCGAATACGTCCGCGAATTCCGCTCGCGATCCCTTGAACCCGACGGTGTTGGCATTCGCGATGTTGTTCGCGGTCACATTCAGATCCGATGACGCTGCGTTCAAACCGCTGAGTGCAATTGCAAAAGGCATGGTCCTCTCCTCTAACTCGATCCGATTGGGCTCATCGAGAGCCAAATGTGGTTGTTACTCGCTGCGGATCTCGCGCACTGCGCTGAACGGCAGCTCGCCCAATCCGCGTACTTGAACCGTGAATCCCTGCGGGCCGAACACGACGCTCTCGACCGGCGCAGTAATGAGCGTTTCTCCGGCAGACATTTCGTTGCCCACCTGATAGCTCGCGGCGATCTTGTAGGCGCCCGGAGGTGCATCGCCGCCGTCGGCCGTACGACCGTCCCAGGAGAAGCGCGCGAGACCCGCCTCGTGCCCCCCGAGATCGAGCTGGCGGACGACTTCGCCCTTCGCGTTGCTGATCTGAATCCGCACCGCGTTGGCCGGCTCGGTGAGATCTACCGCGCCGCGAACCGGCACGGCGTCCTTGTCGAGCGCGAGCTTGGAGCTCGCGACCAGCGCGTTGCGGCCGACGAGCGACGCGGCCTGCAGCGCCTGATTCGACACGAGCGATCCCGCGAGCTCGCTGAACGAGGTTTTGAGCTCCGCGAGACCGGACACCGTGCCGAACTGCGCGAGCTGGCCCAAGAACTCGCCGCTCTCGAGCGGCTTGAACGGGTCCTGATTCTTGAGCTGCGTGACCATGAGGTTCAGGAACTCTTCCTGGCCGAGCTCGTCCTTCTTCGCCGCCTGCGGCGGTGCGAGTCCGAGGCCCGACAGATCCAAACCCGATCCGATCGAATCGACCATGTGCGCTCCTTAGCCTTGGCCCAACGTCAACGTACGCAGCATCAGATCCTTCGCGGTGTTGATCACCTCGAGGTTGCTCTGATACGAACGCGAGGCCGAAATCATGTTCGCCATCTCTTCCATTGCGTTCACGTTGGCCGCGTACACGAGACCTTCCTCGTTCGCTTGCGGGTTACCCGGGTCGTAGCGCTCGATGGGCGGCGCCGTGCTTTCCATGACGCCGAGCACGTCGACTCCCGCGAGCGCGCTCGAGAACGGGTCGCCGGCGGCGCGAAACATCGCCTGGCGCGACCGGTAGACGTCCGCGGCGCTGCCCGCGACGTCGTGCATGTTCGCGAGATTGCTCGCCGTGAGGTTCAAGCGCAGCGACTGCGCGCTGAGCGCGGAGCCCGCGATGTCGAAGGTGCTGAAAATGCTCATCAGCGGGCCCCCGCGAGCGCCGTGCGCAGCGTAGAAATACGGTTGTTCGCGAACATGAGGCTCGCCTGGTAGCCGACCGCGTTCTCGGCGTAGCGCGCGAGCTCGAGGTCCGTTTCGACGGTGTTGCCGTCGAGCGCCGGCTGATGGGGAATCCGGTACTTCAGGGCGTCTCCGCCGGCGGCCGGAGAAACGTCGATGTGGCGCGCATTCGTGGTCTTGAGCTTCGTCGGCACGACGCCGGCGAGCACCGCGCTGAATTCCATATCACGCGCCTTGTAGCGCGGCGTGTCTGCGTTCGCGAGATTCGCCGCGAGCACTTCCATGCGGCGCGCTTTGAACAGCAGCGCGGATTCGTGCACACCTAGAATCGATTCCATCGTCGTTTCCTTCGTCGCAAAGCAGCGATTGCGTCCCCTGGAGCAACAACCGTGCCAAGGGTCGAAACCCGTGTGCTGCTTGCGGCCGAAGCGTCGCGGCGCGCTTCGCTGCGGAACGACCTTGCCGCTGCGCAAGCGCGACCGGCGATCGTTTGCCGGTGCGAACCGACTCGCCGACGAGCGTGCTCGTGGCATATGTCTTGCAAAGCTCGGCGCACATGAGCACGAGCTTTAGACCGATACTCAAGGGAATCGCGTGGTTCCTAGCGCTGCCGCGCTCGGCAATCGTCGGCATTTTGACGTTCGCTGCCGGCGCATTGACGTTCGGCGCGCACGCGCAACCTCCCACCGCGCGCCAATCGGTCGACGAAATCCGCGCCGCGGCGCGCGAGCTCGTCTTGAAGACGGTGGGTAGCGCTACGAATGCCGTCGTCGAGGCGGTGGGCATCGACGAACGCCTGAGCCTGCCCGCATGCGGGCTACCGCTCGACGCGCAACTGCAGCGCGAGCTGCGCAACGGTCAAGGCGTGGTCGTCGTGAGCTGCACGGGTAAACAAGCCTGGCGGCTGTTCGTGCCGGTACGCGTCATCGAGCAGATCGGCGTGGTCATCGCGCGCCGCAGCATCGCCGCCGGAGAAATACTCACCGCGGACGATCTCGAGACGCGCAAGCAATCCTCCACGGCGCTGCCTTACGAGTTCATCGGCGATCCCGCACAGGCCGTAGGCCTCACCGTGCGGCGCACCATTCCGTCCGGGACCGTGCTCGTTCCCGCAGCCCTCGAGCACCCTGAGCTCATCGAGCGAGGCGCGCTCGTGACCCTGGTGTCCGGCGCCGGTTCGGTGAGCGTGAAGTCGGAGGGCGTGGCTCTCGAAAGCGGCCGTCTGAACCAGCGGGTCCGGGTACGGAGCCCCTCCGGCCGAGTGGTGGAAGGCGTGGTCGAAGCCTCTGGGGAAGTCAGGGTTGGAACATAATTCGGCGCGGCGACTAAAGTTGCCGCGCCTGCGGTCGATAAGCACCCCAAGGCGCTGAGAGGCGCCGGAGAACGTCGTTATGACAGAACGAATCAACGGACAAGGCCTACGGCCGGCGGATGCCGCCGGGACGCGCCGCACCGACGCCGCCAAACCGGCCGGCGGCGGCACGGCCGAAGGCACTCCGAGCGTGGCGCCTACCGGTGACAGCGTGAATCTGACGCGCTCGGGCCTGCTCATGAGCAAGCTCGAGGAGCTCGTCCATGGCCTGCCGGTCGTGGACGCCGAGCGGGTCCGTACGATCAAGGATGCGCTCTCGTCTGGGACCTACGAGATCGACGATCAGGCCGTCGCGGACAACATGATTCGCTTCGATCGGGAGCTGCTCGCCTGAAGGCGAGCCGAACCGTGACGCCGCGCTTGGCAGACGTGTTGAACGAGCAGCTGCGCTGCGCGCAGGCGATGCTCGAGACGCTCGGCCGCGAGAATCACGCGCTCGTTGTCGGCGACGCGGATCTTCTGAGTACCGCGGGCGCGGATAAGGCGCGCCTCGTCGATGCGCTCGAAACGCTCGAGACCGAACGGCGCGGGCTGAGCGAGCAGCTAGAGCACAGCATGTCGCAAAGCGCGCGAGACGAGCCGGCGTGGAACGCGTTGCTCGAGCTCGTCGCGGCCTGCAAGGAACAGAACCAGCGCAACGGTGCGTTGGTGAAGGCGCGCAGCGAGCAAGTGCGCCTCGCGCTGCAAACGCTGCGCGGCGCGGAGCCGGGCTTTTACGATCCGAACGGTCTCAAGCCTTCGGCGCGAAGCGCACGGCCGCTCGGCACGGCGTGAACAAAATCGGAGACAGACGCATGTTGGTGGTAAGCAGACGTTCTGACGAGGCCATTCAGATCAAGCTGGCCGACGGCGCGGACGGCACGTTGACCCTAAACGATTTGTTCGCGAAGGGACCGATCGAGATCACGCTGCTCGGCGGCAACGGCCGGCGCGTAAAGATGGGGATCGCCGCTCCTCCGGAGCTTTGCATCCGCCGCAAAGACAAGGGCAAAGAAGAGTAGGTCCGCCCCGCGCGCCACGCCCGGCGCCGCAGTCCTTTACTCGGCGCGCCACGGCAGCCGCGGTCGTCTCGTTCCCGCGCAGCGGAATTCGCGCAACATAATCGCTCCGCCGACTCCAAGCTCCCCGCCCGGGGGGCCTAATCCGCGCGCGTCCGACAAGGGCTTGATTTCTCGCGCCGCCGCAACGCATCCTCAGCACCTCGGGATCAACAACAAAAAAAGAACCGCCAGATGGAAAGACGTCTGCTGGAAAGAAACAAGGTCGCGACCACGGTCTACCTGTCCGTACCAGGCGGCCGTTTCCACCGCTGTAGGGCGAGAAACCTGTCGGCCATGGGCGTGTTTCTCGAGATCAAAGCTCTCGGGCTTCCGGCGGGAACCGTCGTCAACCTCGTGTTCGCCGTGAACCTCGGCGACACGGTCCGGCTGCATCGCCGCAAAGCCGTCCTCGCGCACGTCTCGGAGCGCGGAGTCGGGCTGATGATGCAGGGCCGGGCGCAGCTTCGCACGAGCGCCTGACGCCCACGCGGTAGCCAAGCTCGAGGACACGCCTCTCCAGGACCCGTCAGCAGGACGTCAGAACGCGTCCTTGAGCGCTCGCGTTTTCGCGAATACCTCGACGTCGCTCGCGCCGCTGAGACCCACGGTTGCTTGCAAGTCGCGGCTCGCGGCGCGTAAGAACGGATTCGTCGCCTTCTCGAGCGCCACCGTCGTCGGGATCGTGGGCAGCCCCGCTGTGCGCGCCCGCGCGACTTGCTCCATTCGGGCGACGAGCGCGCGGTTGCCCGGCTCCACCGTGAGCGCGAAACGGCCATTCGACTGCGTGTATTCATGGGCGCAATAGAGCCGCGTTTCGTCGGGCCAACGCGCGATCTTCTGCAGCGAGCTCCACATCTGCGCGGGCGTGCCCTCGAACAACCGTCCGCAACCCATTGCAAACAGGGTGTCGCCGACGAACGCGACTTCGTCGCCGGGCAGCCAATAGACGATGTGTCCCCGCGTGTGTCCCGGTGTGTCGAAGACTTCGACGCGGTGCGAGCCGAGGTCGAACGAATCACCGTCGCCGACCAGCACGTCGATGCCCGGGATACGAGCGGCGTCCGCGCGCGGGCCGATGATTCGGCAGCCCGTCCGCTGTTTGAGCTCGAGGTTGCCGCCGGCGTGATCCGAATGATGGTGCGTGTTCAAGATATGCGTGAGTCGCCACCCCCGCTGCGCGAGCGCCGCGAGGATCGCGGCGGCGTCCGGCGTGTCGATCGCGGCAGTGACCGCCGCCGCCTCGTCGTGCAGAAGGTACCCGTAGTTGTCCTGCAGGCACGGGAACATGTGAATTTCGATCGGTTTCATCGCGTGACTCGTTAGCGTGCAGCGAACGTTATCGCCCCGCGACGCAGCGGCGTGTCGACACCATCCAAGCACGTTTTCGGTAACCGGGCGCCCGCTGCAGGCCGCCCCGCATTATCCTACGAATTCTGCGGTTACAATGCGCGGGCGAAAAAAGAGCGCCTCCACCCGGAAATTCTCGAGCCGATAGACCATGCCCACAATCACGTTGCCCGACGGATCGAAAAGGACTTTTGCCGAGGCTGTCGACGGCGGAGCCGTGGCGAAAAGCATCGGCGCACGGCTCGAGCGCGACGCGGTCGCCGTGCGCGTGAATGGCGAGCTCAAGGACCTCACGTTGCCGATCGAAGACGACGCGAGCGTCGAGATCGTCACGCGCACCTCGAAGGACGGACTGGAGCTCCTGCGCCACGATGCCGCGCACGTGATGGCCGAGGCCGTGAAGGAGCTCTACCCGGAAACGCAGGTGACGATCGGCCCCGCGATCGAGAACGGCTTCTACTACGACTTCGCGCGCAAAGAGCCGTTCACGCCCGAGGACCTCGAGAAAATCGAGAAGCGGATGCACGAGATCGTGGCGCGCGACGAGAAGATCGTGCGCGAGGTCTGGGATCGCGACCGCGCGATCGAGTTCTTCAAATCTCAAGGCGAAGCGTACAAAGCCGAGATCATCGGCTCGATCCCGGCCGGCGAGCAGATCAGCCTGTACCGCCAGGGCAACTTCATCGACCTATGCCGCGGCCCGCATCTGCCGTCGACCGGGCGGCTCGGCGCGGGGTTCAAGCTCACGAAGCTCGCGGGCGCGTATTGGCGCGGCAACTCCGACAACGAGATGCTGCAGCGCGTCTACGGCACCGCGTGGTCCGACGCGAAGGAGCTCAAGGCCTATCTCGACCGGCTCGAGGAAGCCGAGCGGCGCGATCATCGCAAGCTCGGGCGCGCGATGGATCTGTTTCATTTCCAGGACGAGGCCGTCGGGGCGGTGTTCTGGCACGAAAAGGGCTGGTCGCTGTTCCGCACGCTCGTCGAGTACCTGCGCGCGCGCCAGCTCAAGGCGGGCTATCGCGAGGTGAACACGCCGGAGCTCATGGCGCGCTCGCTCTGGGAGGCGTCCGGCCACTGGGCGACGTTCGGCGAGAGCATGTTCACGAGCACCACGGCCGACGAGCAGGTGTTCGCGGTGAAGCCGATGAACTGCCCCGGTCACGTGCAAATCTTCAAGAACGATCTGCGCAGCTATCGCGACCTGCCGTATCGCGTGTCGGAGTTCGGCAAGGTGCACCGCTACGAGCCGTCTGGCGCACTGCATGGGCTGATGCGGGTACGCGCGTTCACGCAGGACGATGCGCACATCTTCTGCACGGAGGAGCAAATCACGGCGGAGACGGGCGGCGTTTGCCGGTTGCTCCTCGAGATCTATCGCGATTTCGGCTTCACGGACGTGCTCATGAAGTTCGCTGATCGACCGCCGAAGCGCGTGGGCGACGACGCCGTCTGGGACCGTGCCGAGGCCGCTCTCACTCGTGCAATGGACGCGCTCGGGTTGAAGTACTCGCTGAACAAAGGCGAAGGCGCGTTCTACGGCCCTAAGATCGAATTCGTGCTGCGCGATGCGATCGGCCGCGATTGGCAGTGCGGCACGCTGCAGGTCGATCTCAATTTACCCGCGCGGCTCGGTGCGACGTACATCGGCGAGGACGGCAACCGCCATACGCCGGTGCTGCTGCACCGCGCGATCTTCGGCTCGCTCGAGCGTTTCATCGGCATCTTGCTCGAGCACTACGCCGGCGCACTGCCCTTCTGGCTCGCTCCACAGCAAGTGGTCGTCGCGACGATCACGTCGGACGCGGATCAGTACGCGCAGCACGTGGTGCGGGAGCTCACAGCTGCCGGGCTGCGCGCAACGCCGGATCTGCGCAACGAGAAGATCAACTACAAGGTGCGCGAGCACAGCCTCGCGAAAGTGCCCGTGCTGATCGCGGCGGGCAAGCGCGAGGTGGCCGAGAGCACGGTGGCGATTCGGCGGTTCGGCCAACAGAACCAGGTGGTGCTGCCGCTCGCGCAAGCGATCGAGCAGCTCCGCACCGAGGCCGAAGCGCGCGGACAAGCCGCGGCCGCGGCCTAGGCAGACCCGCCGGCGCGCCGCGGCCGTCGCGCCATCGGACCTTCGGCGTCGAGCACCCTTTCCCGCAGCGGTGGACGCGAGTGCTCGTGCGCCGTGCAGCCCGCTGCCGGGGTTCGTACAATGCTCGAGCACCGAATGAACGACGAATCTTCGAGGGGGCCTCCATGCGTCTGATGAGCTTTACGATCGCCGGCCGCGCGAGCTTCGGCCTCGCTTCCGGCAACGGCGTCATCGACGCCCAAAAGCGGCTCGACGGTGAGTTTCGCGGCCTGCGCGACGCGCTGGTCGCCGGTGCGCTGCCGGCGCTCCGCCGTCTCGAGCAGACCAAGCCCGACTACGCGCTCGCCGACGTCGAATTCCTCCCGGTGATTCCCGATGCAGCCGCAAAGCTGCTTTGCATCGGCATCAACTACGTTCCGCACATCAAGGAAATGGGGCGCGAGCGGCCCGATTATCCCGTCGTGTTCGTGCGCTTCCAGGACAGCATCGTCGGACACGGCGAGCCGCTGCAACGGCCGATAGGCTCGGTGCAGCTCGACTGGGAGGGCGAGCTCGCCGTGATCATAGGCAAACGCGCGCGGCGCGTGAGCCGTGCGCAGGCGCTCGACTACGTCGCAGGCTACGCGTGCTTCAACGACGGCAGCGTGCGCGACTATCAGCGCCACTCCCAACAATTCACTCCGGGCAAGAACTTTCACGCGAGCGGCTCGTTCGGACCGTGGCTCGTGACGACGGACGAGCAGCCCGATCCGAGCAAGCTGCGCCTGCGCACACGGTTGAACGGCGAAGTCATGCAGGACGAGAGCGTCGGCGAGCTGTGCTTCGACGTCTCCCAGCTGATCGAGTACTGCTCGACGTGGTCGCAACTCGAGCCCGGCGACGTGATCGTCACGGGCACGCCGGGCGGCGTCGGCGCGGGCCGCAAGCCGCCGCTGTGGATGAAGGCCGGCGACACGGTCGAGGTCGAGATCACGGGGCTCGGGGTCTTGCGCAACTCGATCGTGGATGAGACGGCCGGCTGAGAGTCGCAGCGTCGCATCACGGGCGGGGCCCGGCGCTCGTAGGCCGCAATTCGGCCGCGTCCCGGGCGAGTTGCTGGCGTTCGTCGCGGTCCTCGCAACCGCACGGGGCATCCGCGCGGCCGAACCGCCGGACATCGCATGGATCGACCGCACGACGCTCGAGAGCGGCGCCGTCCAGGTGGTCGTCGAGCCGAGCGACCGGCCGCTCACGGTCGCAGTCAAGGTGGCGATCGCGGTCGCCGCGCCGCCGCAAGTGATTTGGGACGTGCTCACGGCGTGCCAGATTGCGCCGGAATACGTACCGAACGTCGTGAGCTGCCGCTCGCTCGAGAAGGTCGACGACGGGCGCGCGGAGCTGTTCGTCCAGACGGTGAAGCCGGCGTTCTTCGTCCCGAGCTTCGAGCACGTGTTTCGGATGGACTACGATCCCTACGAGCACGTTGGCGTGCACCGCGTGAGCGGTCCGCTCGCGCACTTGGACGGCGATTGGTGGCTGCTGCCGCAGGCCGACGGCAAGATCCTGCTCGTCTACGAGCTCGCCGTGGACCCCGGTTTGCCCATCCCGCGTTTCTTCGTGCGCGCCACGATGAAACGCGACATACCGAAGATTTTGACCGCGGTGCGCGAGCGCGCCGAGCTCGCCGCGGCGGGCGGGTCGGGGACCGCGCGGCCCTGAGCCCCGCATGGCTGCTGTGATCCGGGTCACTCCGGCCGCGTGGCGCGTTTGCTACGGTGCGTCGCGGTGGACCCTTCCAGCGACAACGCGCCGCGCATCCTCATTCTCGAGCCGGACACGAAGATCCGCTCGCAGTTGCTCCGCTTTGCCGTCAAAGGTTGGCAAGGCGCGGCCGTCCAGTCGGTGAAATCGGGTCTCGAAGAGATCCTGACGGACAACGAACGGCTCAAGAATTTCGACGTGCTACTGGTCGCCTGCGACTTCGCGAAGGACGGCACCGCCGAGAACGGTACGCTGCGCGCGCTGCGAGCAATCGCGGCCGATCCCGCGAACCCGGCAGTGATCCTGCTCACGAGCAAGGGCAGCGAGTACTCCGCGGTGCAATCGATCAAGTCGGGTGCATTCGACTACATCCCGAAAGCTCTGCTCGGGCGGGAGCAGGTCGTGAGTGCGGTGCAGCGTGCGATGCTGCATCGCAGAGGCGCGCTCGGCGGCCGCGACCGCAGCGTGTCCAGTGTCCGCCTCTTCGGCTACGACATCCGCCGCTGCCTCGCGAATCACGACAACGTCTCGGTGCACGTGGCGTTCAGCGCGGAGCGCGCCAAGGAAGTGGTGCTCAAGGTACTGCACCGCGGCCGGGGCTCGCTGTCGCGCGATGGTAACTTCCAGCGGTTCGTCGACGAGTTCAAGCTGCTCTACGACATCGAAGATCCTGCCGTGGCCGGGATCTACGACTTCCGCGTGACGAGCCAGTACTGCTACATCGCGATGGAGTACTTCCCTCTCGGGCATCTCGGGACGAAACTCGCGCAACCGCTGAGCCCTGCCGTCGCGTTGCGCTATACCGCCGAGATCGGACACGCGCTGTCGATCATCCACATGGCAGGTGTCGTGCACCGCGACCTGAAGCCCGGCAACATCATGCTGCGCGACGACGGCACCGTCGCGTTGATCGACTTCGGGATCTCGCGTTCAACGCACTCGGCCTCGACCACGGCGGAAACGGAGGGGATCTCCGGAACTCCGTACTACATGAGCCCGGAGCAGGCGCGCGGCGAGCCGACCGACGAGCGCACGGACTTGTACGCGCTCGGCGTGATCCTCTACCAGATGCTCACGGGCGAGAAGCTCTATGTGGGCGAGACGACGCAAGCGATCCTCGACCAGCACACCCACGCGCCCCTGCCGCGTCTTCCGAGCTCGCTCGGCGCGAATCAGCCGCTGCTCGACCGCCTGCTCGCGAAGGACGCGGCCGCGCGCTTGGCGAGCGCGCGGGAGCTCATGGAAGCGATCGAGCAGATTCCGCCCGAGGCGGAAACCATTCAGCGGGAACAGGCGCTGGCGAGCTAGTCGTCGAGCTTCGAGCCGAGACCTGCGCTGTGGCCATCCTCGACGGGGCGGTCCGCGCCCACACTCTCGAAGTCGAACAGGTTACGGTCCGCGAGATGCGACGCGGTGACGTTCTGCAGGCTGCGGAATAACCGGTCCGTCCGGCCCGGATCCTGTCGCTCCCACTCCGCGAGCATCGCCTTCACGTCGCGCCGCTTCATGTTGTCTTGGGAGCCGCAGAGCTTGCACGGGATGATGGGGAACTGCCGGCCGCGCGCGTAACGCGCGATGTCGCGCTCGGAACAGTATGCGAGCGGACGGATTACGACGTGCTTACCGTCGTCGCTCCGCAGCTTCGGCGGCATCGCCTTCAGGCGGGCGCCGTAAAACATGTTCAAGAACAACGTTTCGACGATGTCGTCGCGATGGTGACCGAGCGCGACCTTCGTTGCGCCGACCTCGCTCGCGATCCGGTACAGGATTCCGCGCCTGAGGCGCGAGCACAAACCGCACATCGTCTTGCCGGGCTCGATGACGCGAGTGACGATGGAGTAGGTGTCTTCCTCCACGATGCGGTAAGGGACGCCGAGACGATCGAGATAGCTCGGCAGCACCTCCTTCGGAAACCCTGGCTGCTTCTGATCGAGATTCACCGCGATGAGCTCGAAACGGACGGGCGCCCGCTGCTGAAGACTCAGCAACATGTCGAGCATCGTGTAGGAGTCCTTGCCGCCGGACAGGCACACCATGACGCGGTCGCCCTCGCCGATCATCGCGTAATCGCCGATCGCTTTGCCGACTTGGCCACGGAGCTGTGCTTGCAGCTTCTTGAAGCGCCCCGAGGCCACCGCCGTCGGATCCGCGCCGCCGTCTGCCGTCTCGACCTCGAGACTATCCGGCGCGGCCGGCTGCGGTAACTGCAAGGCCGTTTCAGCCGAGATGACCGTCGGGATTTCGCGGAGTGAGGTAGCCATGACGGCGGCCATGATAGCGGACGCGCCCGCTCTTGACATAACGCGAGTCGCCAAGAGGCGACGTGGCTGCCTGACCTGTGACGCCTATCACCGCACCGTTTCGTGGTTTTGCCTACTGTTGGGGCACTCGATTACGTAAACCGGTCAGCCATGAAGCGTACAGTCTTCGCCGTCGTCGTAGCGTTCGCGGCTCTCGGACTGCTGGTATCGCTCGCGCTCGAGTCGCGACCACTCCCAGTCGAGGTCCACGTCGCTCAGTACACGATCGTGTCCGATCTCGAGCGCATCAGCGAAGACTTTCGCGCGCTCGTCACGGCGCTGCGCGCCGCGTGGGACGAGATGCAGCCGCCGGGCGAAGGCGCACGCGCGCTCCTCGCGCGCGTCTCGGCGCAGCCGGAGCAGCTGCCGCGATCGTTGTTCGAGCTGCGCGGCAGCGCGAGCCAGGAAACGCGACTGCGCAACAGCTTCGACGGGTTCACCGGCACGATCAACGATGCTTCCAAGCTCGCCGGTGAGCTGCTGACGGATCAAACCGAATACACCGCCGCCGTGGCGTTCATTCGCGAGTCGGGTGCGCGCGTGATTCAGCAGATGCGCGATCGCGGGCTCGATCGGGCCGCAGCCGACACGTTCCAACTCGTCGTCGGCACTCTCGACTTCGCCGGTGCGCGTCCATCGGTCCAGGAAGCCGAGCTGCGCCGCCTGCTCGTAACACTCGGTCGCGACCAGCGCGCCGACAGCATGCCGGACGACGTCGCTCGCCTCCGCAGCTCGATCGACACGATCCTGAGCAAGAAGGACTCGATCCGCAGCAAGCTCGAGCAGCTCGGCAACACGCCGGTCATCGCGTACGGCACGAGTCTCGGAGCCGCAGCGCAAGACCTGTATCGAATCGCCGTCGCGCGCGTCGACCAGGCTCGACTGATGCTCGCGGTGTATGCGGTCGTGCTGCTGCTCGCCGTGGGCTTCGTCGCGTTCCGCCTGCACGGCAGCTACCGCGAGATCAACCGCGCCAATAGCGAGCTCGCGGAGGTCAACGAATCGCTGGAGCAGCGCGTGTCGGAGCGCACCAACGAGCTCGCCGGCACTCTGTCCGACTTGAAGGAATCGCAAGTGCAGCTCGTGCAGGCCGAGAAGATGTCGTCGCTCGGCCAGTTGGTCGCGGGCATCAGCCACGAGATCAACACCCCGCTCCTTTACCTCGCGAACAACGCGGAGCTGATCCAGGAGCGCGTGGGGCTCATGCGCCAGTTCATCGCGGCCTGCGTCGGGGCGTTCTCGATCAAGTCCGAGGAATTTCAAGATCGCGCCGAGTACCAGGCGAAGTTCGTGCACGCGCTCAAGGACGTCAAACTCATGCTGCGCGACGAGGACCTCGAAGCGAGCATCTTGGAAGCGGAAGACCTCGCGCGCGACAGCATCGCAGGCCTCGGCGAGCTCACCGAGATGGCGCAGAGCTTGAAGGACTTCAGCCGCCTCGACCGCGCGCCCGTCGCAAGCTTCGACGTGAACGCAGGCCTCGACAAGACGCTGCTGATCGCCAAGAACATCGTCAAGCACAAGGCGAACGTCAATAAGTTCTACGGCGAGCTCCCCGAGATCCAGTGCTCCCCTTCGCAGATCAACCAGGTGTTCCTGAACATCATCACGAACGCCTCTCAGGCCATCGAATCGTTCGGCGAGATCGCGATCACCACTCGCTTGCACGACGCGAATCACGTGGCGATTCGAATCTCCGACACGGGCTGCGGAATTCCCGAGGAAAACCTGAGCAAGATTCGCGACCCGTTCTTCACGACGAAGGAAGTCGGCACCGGCACGGGCCTCGGACTGTCGATCGTCGACGAGATCATCCGCAGCCACCACGGTCAGCTGCTCGTCGAGTCGCAAGTCGGCAAGGGCTCGGTGTTCACCGTCGTGCTGCCGATCAAGAGCGCCGCGATGGCTGCAGCCAACGCGGCTACCGAAGCGGCCTTTGCGGAACCCGCGGACGAGCAGCTCGCGGAGGCGGTCTAGCCGATGACGGCGGCCGAACAGCTGCAACCGCCGGACTCGCGCCCGCGCCTGCTGTTCGTCGATGACGAGCAACGCGTGCTCAATTCGATGCGGATCATGTTCCGCCGTCAGTTCGATTTGTTCACCGCTTCGCACGGCGCCGAGGCGCTCGATATCGTCAAGGCCAAGGACATCGACGTGATCGTCGCGGATCATCGAATGCCGCGGATGACCGGCGTCGAGGTGCTGTCGAAGGTTCGTGCGATGTCGCCGCGCACCGTTCGGATCCTGCTCACGGGCTATGCCGACCTCGACGCGGTCGAGGGCTCGATCAACGAGAGCGAGGTGTTCCGCTTCCTAACGAAGCCATGCGCGCCGAAACAGTTGCGCGAGACCATCGAGCTCGCAGCGCGGCTTGCGCGCGAAGCGCCGGCTCCCGATGCCCCGGGCGAGCTGTCGCCATCGGACACGCTCGAAATCATCATGGAAGCCGACACGGTCACGGAGATCGGCGGCGATACCCAGCAACAATCCGAGGCCGCGGCACGCAGCCTGAACGAGCGCATCGCGCGCACCGATCGCATGGAAGCACCGCAGTTCGTCGCACCTGAGGCCGCGCCCGCTCCCGTGGTCGCGGCGTCGACCGAGCCCCGTCCGAAGCTCGCGACCGGGCTCGGAATCGTCGTGTTCTCGAGCGACAACGAAGTCATCGAAACGGTCCAGAAAGCGGTGCGCGGGCGGCTTCCGGTCTACAACGCGGGCAACATCGTGCACGTCGTCAAGATCCTCGCGGAGCACCGGCCGGGCGTGCTCGTGACGGACGTTTCCGACGACAAGGCAACGATCCAGGCGATGACCGCTCGTCTGAAGGAGCACGTTCCGCAGCTCGTGACGATCGCGGTCTCGCAGCACCGCGACGTGCTCGACATGGTCTGGCTCATCAATCACGGCCAAATCTTCAGGTTCCTTCGCAAGCCGCTCTCCGCGGGGCGCTGCGCAATCAGCTTGCAGGCCGCGCTTCAGCATCACCGCGTGCTCCTGAAGAACCCCGAGCTCGTGAAGCGGCACGAAGTAGATGTCGCGCCCCCCGAAACCCTGGGACTCGTGGACGGCGTGCTCGCGAAGCTCAAAAACATGACGCGCCTTTGGGTGTAACGGATGACGACGCAACCTCGCAGTAACGACGTGGGCAATCAGAGCGACTTGCTGCTCTGGGTGGCGGGTGGAGTGGTCGCCGCGGTCGGCGTCGCTTGGCTCGTGATCATGAAACCTTGGGCCGGCGGCGGTGACGCGCCGGTCGCCCAAGCGGAATCCGTGGTCATGGTCGCGACCGCCGCCAATGCACCTCCAGGCCAGGACGATCCGATCGCGCCGGAGAGCACCCAGGCCGCTCTAGACAACCCCCTGCACATGGCTGAGCTCGCCTATCAGGCCGGCATGCTCGTCGAGCCGGAGGAATACAGCGCGTGGACCCTCTACTCGCGCGTCGTGAAATCCGAGCCGACCAACCAGGCCGCCGTCGAAGGTCTCACGAAGGTGGCTGACGACCTCGTGCGCCGCGGCGAGACCGCGCTCGAGCAAGGCCGTTTCGACGACGCGCGCGCAGCCGTCGAGCGCATTCGCTCGGTGTTGCCCACGCATTCCGGTGCGAAGGCGCTCGGCGAGAAGATATGGCCCGCGGGCGGAGTCGCCTCGAGCTCGCGAACACCCGAGTCCTTCAAGCCCGAAATCCCGGTTCAGCAGCCGCCCCCCAAGGTTGCGCCGGTCGAGCTCGAGCCCAAAGCGCCGGTGAAGCCGGCCGTCGACCCGGTCGTCGAGGCGAGCCAAGCGTTCGAGCAAGCGATGGCCGCGAGCCGGCTGCTCACGCCGTCCGGGGAGAGCGCGAAGCATTTCGTCGAAGTCCTCGTGGCCGCGAGTCCCAACCACGACCTCACGCGCAAGGCGCGCGATCGTCTGTCGCGCGAGTTCTTGTCGCGCGCGACACAGTCGCTCGAGGCACTCGACACCGAAGCTGCGGGCATCTGGATCGACGAAGCCGAGGCGCTGGGCGTCGACGCGAACGGCGTGCGCAAAGCGCGCTCCGACCTCACCGACCAGCAGATCGCGCTCGAATCGGCGAAACCCCTGCCCGCTTCCGCTTTGAAAATCGCGACTTACGTCGCGCCGGTCTACCCCGACCGCGCCAACGAGCGGCGCGTGCAGGGTTGGGTCGACGTCGAGTTTACGATCCTGCCCGACGGTACGACGCGCGACGTCACGGTCGCGAACGCGTCGCACGACACGTACTTCCGCAAGGAAGCCGTTGCGGCGGTCCAGCAGTGGAAATTCGAGCCGCGTATTTTCATGAACCGCCCGATCGAGCAACGCTCGTACACGCGTATCCGTTTCGTCCAGTAGCCACTTGCTCGGCAGGGCCGCGCGCATGCGTGCGTCCGCGGCGCCCTTCGGAATGGGTTTTGGTGCCGGCTTCGCTGCTCGCGCCCGCGGCTGCTCGCGAATTGAACATAACACCGTGCGATTCGATTCCGTCTTTGGGATAAGATCCCTCTGAAGTCTCGAGACAAGAAGACTGCGGAGAACTTGAGCCATGGACGCATCGAAAATTCTGCTCGCCGCGTTGCCGTTGACTCTCGCATGGTCCGGCACAGTGTTCGCTCAGCAGCTGCGCTGCGACTGCACTAGCGTCGTCGACACGTGCAGTGCCAACGTCACGTCGCGCGGCAGCTATCTCGAAATCAAGACGGACAAGCCGCAATGCGCCCGCGTCGACTACTTCGTCGACGGCCAACCATTCGTCTCGGTCGTCACCGACGGCGAGGATCGTCAGGATTGGCTCGCACGTACCTCGAGTCCAAAGATCATGGTGCAGAGCTGCCAAGTCTGCAGCGACACTACTGCCGCCGCTTCGCCTGTTCGACCGCGTCCGCCCGCCGCACAACCGCCCGCCGCCGAAGGCGAGTCGGACAAGCAGCTCCAGCCGCTGATCGCCGGCACACCGGAGTATCCCGCTGCCGCGCGCCAGCGCCGCGTCGAGGGTTACGTCGACGTCGAGTTCACCGTAAACGCGGCCGGCAACGTCGAGTCGCCGCACGTGGTGGCGGCCCAGCCGAGCGGTGTGTTCGACACCGCGGCGCTTGCGTCGGTCGCGCGTTGGCGCTATCCCGCGGTAGCCGACCGCGCGCCGCTCACGCTGAAGGAGCGCGTCGACTTCAAGCTCGCGTCCGCCTCGCCCGCACGCGCGCAAGTCGCTGCGCGCGACGCGTCCGGGCCGCGCAACCAATGCGTGCGCGAGGACGCCATCTATAACTACGGTGAGAGCGTGGACGTGGGCCTCATCAACGCCTGCTCGGATCCGCTCATGGTCTTCGGCTGCGCCGAGGGCACGGGCCGCTACGCGGGCCGCTGGATCTGCAACGACTCCGAGCAGCAAGGCAACGTGCTCGTGACGCAAACCGACCGTCGGATCGGCAGCCGTTTCGCAGCGGGAACCGAGAGCGGTGCTCGCACGTTCACCTACAGCGACGGCTTCTCAGTGACCCGTGCGCCGAACTCGCAGTATTGGTGGATCGCGTGCGTGGAAACCGATTCAGGCTGTCTCGCGGGTGCGCGGCAGTGGGTGCGCGCCGTCGAGGGCCAACCGTCGACCGTCGACCCGCAGGATCGCAGCCTCGTCGAGCTCGCGCGCTCGAACTAGCCCGAAGTTCTCGAGACTAGCCGCCGGGCGCGTCGGCGCACGAACGTCAGCGCACGCCGCTCGGCGCCCCCGTTACTCTCGCTGCCGTTCTCCTGCTCGAGCGGCTCGTCCGCGGCGTCGTTCGCTTCACGCTGCGCAGGCGGTTCAAGAAGCTGAGGTGCAGTGTCGACGCGCTGCACGGCGGGCGGCACAGGCGGCTCCGCTGGGCGTGAGCGCGGCGAGCGAACCGCGAGACCCGTCAGCAGCACGGTGAGGATAGTGAGCCCGAACGCGCCGAGGAATGCCGCCGCGACGATTCGTTGAGCGCGTGTGGGTCGAAACGGCCGGTCCGCGTGCGCACCGCTACGGTCTTGCTCCGGAGTCATGATCGTTACCTCGGCGAGAGGGAATTCGGGCTCGGCGACGCTGCACGACGAGTTCGGGTACGATGAAGGCGGGCCCGTGAACGTCATCATACTCTGACCATTTTGCAAAGCGCATTTGGCCTCGTGGTGCTCACGGGGCTCGCGTGGCTGCTCAGCGAGAACCGCCGCGCGGTCGGCTGGCGCGTTCCAGTCGTCGGCCTCGGCTTCCAGCTCGTCGTCGCGTTGCTGCTCTTGAAGGTGCCGCAGACGCGCGCCTTGTTCGCGGTGCTCAACGACGGCGTCGTCGCGTTGCAAGCGGCGAGCGAGGCCGGCACCGGCTTCGTGTTCGGCTACCTCGGCGGCGCGCCGCTGCCGTTCGAGCAAACGCAGGTCGGCAGCAGCCTCGTGTTCGCGTTCCGTTCGCTGCCGCTCGTGATAGTCGTAAGCGCCCTCACCTCCCTGCTCACTTACTGGCGAATTCTGCCGCTCATCGTTCGCGGCTTCTCGTTCTTGTTCCAGAAGTCATTCGGTGTCGGCGGCGCGGTGGCGCTATCCACGGCGGCGAACATCTTCGTCGGCACCGTCGAGGCACCGCTATTCATCCGCGCTTATCTGCGCCAGCTCACGCGCGCCGAGCTCTTCATGGTGATGTGCAGCGGGATGGCGTCGATCGCGGGCACGGTGCTGTTCCTCTACGTCGCGATCTTGAGCCCCGTGATCGACGACGCCGTCGGGCAGCTCGTCACAGCCTCGATTATGAGCGCGCCGGCGTCGATCATGATCGCCTGGATCATGGTGCCGCTCGAGTCGCGCAGCACGGCTGCGAGCCTGTCCGCGGAAATGCTGCCCGCGACGAGCTCGATGGACGCGATCACCCAAGGCACCGAGCGCGGGCTCGCGCTGTTCCTCAACATCGTCGCGATGCTGATCGTGCTCGTGGCACTCGTGCAGCTCGCGAACGCGATCTTGAGTCTGCTGCCCGCCGTCGGCGGCGCGGAGCTCACGCTCGAGCGCATGCTCGGCTGGATCATGGCGCCCGTCGTGTGGCTGATGGGCGTACCGTGGTCCGAGGCACCGACCGCAGGCAGCCTCATGGGCATCAAGACCGTCCTCAACGAGTTCCTGGCGTACCTGCGGCTCGCCGAGCTCGACACGAGCTTGAGCGAGCGCACCCGCATGATCATGACCTATGCTTTGTGCGGCATGGCGAACTTCGGAAGCCTCGGCATCATGATCGGCGGGCTGACGGCAATGGTGCCGGAGCGGCGCCAGGAGATCGTGGCTCTGGGGCTGAAGTCCATCGTCGGCGGCACGCTCGCGACCTGCTGCACGGGCGCGATCGTCGGCATCGTGCTCGGTTGAGCATGGGGTCCGCGAACCAACCGGGGTACCCGCGTGTCTCAAGCTTGGTGCACTCGGGATCGAATTTGATGAAAACGACGTTCATCGGGCTGCTCGCGCTCTGCGCCGCAAACGGCGCGATCGCTCGCGAGCTTCAGCAAGTGCTCAACACCGGCACGCTGCGCGTCGGCGTCGTGCTGTACGCGCCCTGGGCCGTGCGCGCCGCGAACGGCGAGCTCGCCGGCTTCGAGGTGGACGTGGCTAAGCAGCTTGCCGCCGACATGGGCGTCAAAGCGGAGATCCTGCCCTACGATTTCTCGAAGCTGATCCCCGCGCTCGAGTCCGGCGAGATCGACGTCATCGCGGCGGGCCTGGCGATCACGCCAGAGCGCGCGCTGCACGTGAACTTCAGCCAGCCGTACGCCGAGAGCGGGATCTCGCTCGCGACGCAGTCGCAGCGCACGGCGTCTGTCACGCGGCTCGAGGATCTCGACAAAGATTCATTCACTGTCGCGGCCGTCGCGGATTCGGTTGCCGTCGACCTCGCGAGGCGCGTGCTGCCGCATGCGAAGCTCCGCGTATTCGAGAACGTCGACGCGGCGAGCCGCGCACTCGTCGGAGGCGAAGTCGATGCTTACCTGGAGGACGAGCCCGTGCCGACTTTCCTCGCGCTCGAGCACGCGGCCACGATCGACGTGCCGATCGACCGGCCGCTGCTCGCGAGCCGCGCCGGCTTCGCCGTAAGCAAGGGGGATCCCGACTTCCTCGCGTTCCTGAACGCCTGGATCACGGCGCGCGAAGCGGACACATGGCTGCCGACGACGACGAGCTACTGGTTCAAATCGCTGCGCTGGCGCGACAAGGTCGACAATGCCGCGGGGCGCTGACGAGCGTCGCTGCGCGTTCGCCCGCCGGGCTGTTCGGCGGACGGCGGCGAGCCGCGCGACGGCGGTGTTGATCGCCCTCGCGTTGCCGCTCGCTTTTCCAATCGCGAGCACGTACGCGCAAAAGGATGACGTGCCGCGGCCGCCGCGCATCGATCGTAACGCCGATCCGACACGCGCCCCTACCTCGACTCCGCAGCCGGCGAATACCGTCGGAACACCGCGCGGCGAGCTCCTGTTCGAGCTCAAACCGCAAGACCTCGAGGAGGCCAGGGCGGCGGCGCCCCCGAGCGCGCTAGATACCTTCGTGCGGCCGCCGAACGCGGCGCGGCTCGCGCCGTTGCCCGAGGAGCGCCGGCCTCCGCGCGGAGTCGAGGAAATAATCGTGCTCGGCGGCGACTGGCGCCTGCCGGACCTCGGCAGCCGCTGGCGCGCGCGCCAGGAAGCCGCCGACGAGGCCGGTGTCCCGCATCTGACGCTGCTGCCGCTCTACGACCCCGAGCACCCGACCACGTTCAACAACACCTTCTTGCTGAACCGCGAGTTCGAGCGGATCGGCTACATCGACCTGTTCCGGCTGCATTTCGGCAAACGCGCCAAGACCGACGACGAGTAGTAGCTCGCCCGCGGCGAACGCGGCCGCGCGCTTCCGTGGGCTTGGCTAAGCAGCGGATATCGCAAGGCATCGCAACCATGGCCGCCGTGCTGCCGACCGGTATCATTACCGCCCGTGAAAACCGGCATAGCCAACTCGGCCCTCGTCGACCAGGTTCGCAACACCGCCTCGTGGCTGTGGTCGCAGCCGCACGCCGCCCCGCTCGTAGAAATCTTCGAGCAAACGGCAGACGAGCCGGCCGCTGAGCCGGGAGGCGGCGGCTCACCGCTCGTACGCGTGCTGCGCGTGCGACTCGCCGCGCACTACGCGACCGTCGCAACGTTCGTTCCGACCGACGTCGACGCGCACATTCGCCACCACACTTGGGTGGCGGTCGAAGAGCCTGGTGTGTTCGCGGACGCGCGCGCCTGCATCGACGAAACCGCCGCACGCGACGCTAGCGCCGTGTCTGCGCGCGTGACGGCTGGGATCTCGGGCCACGACGGCGAATGGCTCGCCGTGCGGGCCGGCGCGTTGGGCCGTGCGCTCGCCTTAGGGCTGCACGACGAGGCCGCCGGGCTCACCGAACGGATCGACGCCGAGCTCGACCGCGAGGAGCGCTGCTTCGCGGCCGCGATCGCGCGCGGCGCTCCGGCCACGACGACGCTCGCGCTCGCGACCACGCTCGCGCACAACCTCGGCGACTTGTCGCGCGTCGTCGACGCGTGGCCGAAAGCCGTCTTCAGTCCCGAGCTCCGGGAGCGATATTCGCGCTTGGCACACCCGGACGGACCGTGCCGCCGCAGCAGCTTCGTGCTCGCCGGAGCTCTGAACAAGGAGCTCATGGCGATCGAGAACCACCGCTTTCTCGCGCTCCGTAAGCCGCGCGCATTGCGCCGCAGCCGCGATCTTCTGCTGCCGCTCGGGCCGTGGTTCGACGCGTGGGGTGAGACGATCGCGCGCAGCGCGCACCTGGACGACGGCGAGCGCGCGGACATCGTCGCGGCGCTGATCGACTTGCACCTCTCGTCGCCGCGCCAGAACGGTTGCTTGCGCGCACTCGCGGGAATTCATCGCGCGACGCGCGGTGGCATTCTTTGGCACCTCGCGGCGCTGCCCGCGAGATTGCGCAAGGAGGCGACTCGCGGATTGATCCGCGAGGCCGTCGACGTTCTCCCAGAGCACTTCGAGGCACGCTTCGAGAAGCGCTTCCGGGCGGCGCTCGCACGTTGCGGGACACAGCCGGCATGACCTCCGCGCCAGCCGCCCATTTCCCGACATTCAAGCAGCTACGCTACTTCGTCGCACTCGTCGAGCAAAAGCACTTCGGCCGCGCCGCGGCGCAGTGCTTCGTGTCGCAGTCGGCGTTCAGCATCGCGATCCAGGAGCTCGAGGCTCTGCTCGGCGCGAACCTCGTAGACCGCACGAACCGCCGCGTGACGATCACGGCCGTGGGTCAGGACGTGGCCGTGCTCGCGAGGCTGTGTATCCGCGACCTCACCGCGCTCGTCGAGCTCGCGCGCGGGGAAAGCCGGCCGCTGCACGGAGCGCTGCAGCTCGGCATCATCCCGACGGTCGCTCCGTTCCTGTTGCCGCGCGTGCTGCCGCCGCTGCGCAAGGCGTATCCCGAGCTCAAGCTCTTCCTGCACGAGGACATGACGGAGCGGCTTCACGAGCAGCTGCTCGAAGGCGAGCTCGACGTCGTGCTGCTCGCATTGCCCTACGAGCTCTCGGGCGTCGAGACGCTGGATTTATTCGACGACAAGTTCCGGCTTGCAGCGCGCGCGGGCACCGCGCTCGTCGATCCGCACCACTATCGTTTCAACCGGCTCAACGAAGGCAGCGTGCTGCTGCTGCGCGAGGGCCACTGCCTTCGCGAGCATGCGATCGATGCGTGCAGGATCCGCGACACCCGCAAGCGCAGCCGCGTGTCGGCGTCGAGCCTGCTCACGCTGATCGAGATGGTGGACGCGGACCTCGGGATCACCTTCCTGCCGGAGATGGCCGTCGGCTCCGCGCTCCTGCAGGGCACGCAGGTGAAGACCTATGCGCTCGGCGACAAGAGCTACCGCACGATCGCACTCGCGTGGCGCCGCGGCAGCCCGCGCGCCGCGGAGTTCCGCACGCTCGGCGAGTTCATCGCGGCGCACCGCGACGGTTGAGGCTCGCGCGCCCGCGCACGCGACACAGCTGCGCGCTCCGACGGTTCGTCCGCGGGGCGCAACGTGCTCGGGACTAGGCGGGACGCGCGGGTGTAGCGAACCAGCGCTGCGCGAGCACGAGCGCGACGACGAACACGACGGCCGACGCGAAGAACGCCGCTCCCGGGATGATCACCGGCGCCGCAGGCGAGACGAAGAAGCCGAACAGACCGGTCCAGATCGGCGGACCGAAGATCGACGTCAGATTCGTCATGCTCGCGAGCGCGCCCTGTAGGAGCCCCTGCTCGTTGCCCGGCACCGCCTGCGACATCAGCGCCTGCACGGCCGGCTGCGCGATCGTCCAGCCGAACAACGCGAGCACCATCACGGGGTAAACCATCCAGCCTTGCGGCACGAGCCCGTACAGGACGGGCGTGATCGCGCTCACGGTGAGGCCGAGCAAGATCGCGCGCCGCTCGCCGAGCCGCGGCACGATGACGCGCACGAGCCCGCCCTGACCGACCACGAACATGACGCCCACGGCGGCGAGCGACAGGCCGGTCTCCGCCGGTCCCCAATGGAATCGGTACGACGTGAACAGCACCCACGTCATCTCGGCGACGCGATTCGCGAACGTCGCGAGCACGAAGATCAGCATCAGGCCGAGCACCGACGAATACCGCCCCACCTCGCGGAGCGCGCCGACGGGGTTCGCGTGCCGCAGGTTCACGGCTTTGCGATTCTCCGCCGCAAGCGACTCGGGCAGCGCGAAGTACGCGAACACGAAGTCCGCGAGGCTCAAGCCGGCCGCAACGAGAAAGGGCAGCCGCAGATCCACGGCTCCGAGCACGCCGCCGAGCGCGGGCCCAGTGATGAAGCCGAAGCCGAAGGCCGCGCCGATCAAACCGAAGCTCTGCGCACGCTTCTCGGGCGGCGTCACGTCGGCGAGGTAGGCCCCTGCGGCGGTGAACGTCGCGCCGAACGCGCCCGCGACCATCCGCCCGAGCGCGAACAGCCATAGCGACGGCGCATACGCGAGCACGACGTAATTGACGCCCATGCCCGCGAGAGCGAGCAGTATCACGGGCCGCCGCCCGTAGCGATCCGATAGCGCGCCAACCAGCGGCGCGAACAGGAACTGCATCAACGAGTAAGCGGCGGCGAGCGCTCCATAGATGTAAGCCGCGCGCGAGACGTCCCCGCCTTCGAACTGCTCGATGAGGCGCGGCAGCACCGGAAACGCGAGGCCGATGCCGAGCATGTCGATGTACACCACCGACAGCACGACGACGAGACGCAGCTTGGGCGACATGGGAAAACGCGGACGGCCGACTGTGCGCCGGAATCCTACAGCAAACGTGCGCCAGGTTCCGTCAGGTATCGCGGCCGCGAGGCTCGCGGAGACCCGCTCGACTCGCCCTCGTCCTCAACGAGGACGACGCGCGTTTAGGCGCTCGGGGAGGACGGTTGGACGGCAGGCACTTCGGCGTGCTTCTCGCCGCTGCCGAACTTGCGCCCGAGCCACTGCTGGAAGTCGTCGATCACCGTGAACATCGCTGGCACGATGAACAAGCTCATCACCGTCGACACGACGATGCCGCCGACCACGGCCACGCCCATCGGCGCGCGGAAGCTCGGGTCACCTGCCCAGCCCAAGGCCACCGGCATCATGCCCGCGCCCATGGCGATCGTCGTCATCACGATCGGCCGCGCGCGCTTGGAGCACGAGTCGACCAACGCGTCGAACCGCGACATGCCGTGATCGCGCTGCGCCATGATCGCGTACTCGACGATCAGGATCGAGTTCTTCGACACGATGCCCATGAGCATCAGCAAGCCGATCAGCGAATTGATCGCTAGGCTATAGCCGCAGAAGTACAGCGCGACGATCGCGCCCGCGGCCGACGGCGGCAACGCGGTCAAGATCGTCACGGGTTGGATGAATTTGTGGAACAGCATCACGAGCACGGCATAGATCGACAGCACGCCGATCGCCATCGCGATCGCGAACTGGCTGAAGATCTGCGAGATAAAGCGCGAGTCGCCGGTCTTCAGCGGCCGCACGCCCTCCGGCAGGCTCTGCATCGACGGCAGCGCATCGATTTCTTTGATCGCGTCGCCGAGCGAGAGGCCCGCGAGGTTCGCGTTGAGCGTGATGTTGCGGCTGCGGTCGACGCGCGTGATCTGCGCGGGACCGGAGCCGAGCGACACGTCCGCGACATTCATCAGCGGCACGGGGCCGCCGCGGCCAGGCACCGGCAGCAGCTTGATCCGCTCGAGCTCGCTGCGCGACTTGTCGTTCAAGCGCACGCGGATCGGGATCTGGCGATTGTCGAGATTGAACTTCGCGAGGCCGGTGTCGACGTCGCCGCTCGTCGCGATTCGCGTGACGAGGCTCAGCGTCTCGGTCGTGACGCCGAGCTCCGCCGCGCGGTCCGACAGCGGCCGGATCACGATCTCGGGCTGCAGCAGCGCGGCGCTGCTCGTGATCGTGCCCAAGCCCTTCATCTGGCGCAGCTCACGCTCGACGTTCGCCGCGGCGGCGGCGAGGCGCTCGGGCGCGTCGCCGGCGAGCGTGACCTGGAGGCGATCGCCGCCCGAGCCCTCGAACTGCAGCCGCGCGCCCGGAATGTCGCGCAGCATGTCGGTGGCCTTCCGCTCGAACGCCTGCTGGGCGCCGCGCGTGCCGTCCTTGTTGTCGATCTGGATCACGAGGCTCGCGCGCCGCACGGAGCCCGCGGATCCGCCGCCGCCCCCCATGCGGTTGCCACCGCCGCCCTGCGTGCCGATCGCCGTGTAGACGCTAGCGACCTCGGGCAACGTCGCAAGCCGCTGGCGGACCGACTCCGCCGCCGCGAGCGTGTCCTCGATCGAGGAGCCCGGCGCGAGCTCCACCGTGAGGCGCGTGAAGCCGTTGTCGCCGGCCGGCGAAAAGCCCGTCGGCAGCAGCGGGAACAGCGCGAGCATGCTGCCGATCGCGACGGACGCGACGCCGAGCGTCTTCCAGCGGTTCGCGAGGCACCAGCGCACCTTCGCGAGGTACCACGTCATGATCTTCGGCTCGGTGACGGGCTCGTTGTGCGGCTTGAGGAAATACGCGGCCATCATCGGCGTGAGCGTGCGCGCGACGAGCAGCGAGCACAGCACGGCCACCGTCACGGTGAAGCTGAACGGTTTGAAGAACTGCCCCGCGATGCCGCTCATGAACGCGACCGGGATGAACACGGCACAGATCGTGAGCGTGGTCGCGACCACCGCGAGGCCGATCTCGATGGCGGCGTCCATCGCGGCCTCTTTCGGCTTCTTGCCGTTGCGCAAGTGGCGCACGATGTTCTCGACCTCGACGATCGCGTCGTCGACGAGGATGCCCACCACGAGCGTGAGCGCGAGCAGCGTGAGGATGTTGAGCGTGAAGCCCATTACCCAAATCGCCCAGAACGTCGGGATGATCGACAGCGGCAGCGCGATCGCCGACACGGCCGTCGCGCGCCAATCGCGCAGGAACAGGAACACGACGATGATCGCGAGGATCGCGCCCTCGATCAGCATCTCCATCGAGGAGTCGAACGACGCCTGGATGTAGGCGACGGTGGAGCTCGCCTCGGCGAACTGCACCTTCGGGTATTGCTTCTGCAGCTCGTCGACCGTCTTGCGCGCCTCCTTCGCCACGTCGAGCGCGCTCGCGCCCCAGCTGCGAACGATCTCGAAGCCCACGACCGGCCTGCCGTTCAGGAGCGCCACGGCGCGCTGCTCGCCGGCCTGATCGCGCACGTCCGCGATCGTGTCGAGCCGCACGCTGCGGCCGTCCGGCAGCGAGATCGGCAGGCCCGCGAGGTCGTAGACGGACGTGATGATGCCCGTGGTGCGCACGGTCTGCTCGAGGCCGCCGACGCGCGCCTCGCCGCCGGGATATTCCGCCTGAATTCTTCGCAGCTGGCGCGACACGTCGCTCGCGGTCGCGCCGAGCGCGGCCATGCGGTCGGGATCCAGGTCGACGCGAATCTCGCGCGACACGCCGCCGACTCGAGTCACGCGGCCGATGCCGGGAACGGCGCTGAGCTCGCGCGCGACGATGAGGTCGACGAACCACGACAGCTCCGTGTCGCTCATCGAGTCCGATGCCACGCTCCAGGTGACGAGCGAGCCGCCCGCCGTCGTGGTGCGCGAGACGATCGGCTCGTTCGCGTCGGGCGGCAGGTCGCTGCGGATCCGCGTCATCGAGTCGCGCACGTCGTCGAGCGCGGCGCTCAAGTCCGTGCCGAAGCGGAATTCGATGCTCGTCGTCGACGCGCCTTCGTCGACCGTCGACGTCATCTGCTCGATGCCGGCGATCGTCGCGACCGCGTCCTCGACTTTGCGCGTGATCTCGGACTCCATCTGCGTCGGCGCGACGCCGGGATACGTGATCGTGACGATCACGGCCGGGAACTCGATGTCAGGCCGGTCCTGGACGCCTAGCTTCGGGAAGCTGACCAGGCCCGCGACCGTGAGGCCGATGAAGAGCACGATGACCGGAACGGGGTTCCGGATCGACCAGGTAACGAAGTTCATGAGCCGACCTGCGAGCTCACATTGACGAGATCGCCGTCCTTTAGGAACCCGGCGCCCTTGCCGACGATCATCTCGCCGTTCTTGATGCCGTCCACGACCTCGATCTCGGCCGCGCGCACGGCACCGACGTCGACGCGGCGGCGCTCGACCGTGTTGTCGGTCTTGAGCACGAACACGTAGCTATAGCCGTCCGAGCTCACGACGCTCTGCAGCGGCACCGTGAACGCAGGGGCCCTGCCGACCTCGACCTCGCCGCGCGCGAACATTCCGGGCCGCAGCTGATCGTTCGGCGGCAAGTCGACGTACACGAGACCGGTGCGATTGGCGGCAGCGATCGTGGGCGCGACCACTCGGATCGTGCCGTTGACTACTTTGCCGTCCGCCGTCGTGACGATCACGGGCTGCCCGGGCGCGAGGTCGCCGAGCCGCGACTCGGGCACTTCGCCGCGCCACTCGATGCGGTTGTTGCGCAGCAGACGAAGCATCTCCCCGCCCGCTTGCGCGATCTGACCCACGGTCACCATGCGCGCGGTGATCACGCCGTCGTCCGGTGCCGTCACGTTGGTGAACTTCAAGCGGACCGACGATGCCTCGAGATCGGCGCGCGCCGACTCGACTACCGCGCGCTTCGCGAGCGCCTCGCTCTTGAGTTTATCGAGGTCGGCCTGTGAGAACACGTTCATGTTCGAGAGCGATTGACCGCGCTCGAGCGCCGCCTCGGCGTTCACGACCTCGGCCTCGCGCTGCCTGACCATCGCTTGCTTGGTCGCCACGTCCGCCGCGAGCAACGCGGTCGAGAGCTCGACGAGCACTTGGCCGCGCTTCACGCGATCGCCGACGTCGACGTTGACCTCCGCGACGCGGTAACCCCCGACCTCGGACGCGATGATCACGTCCTGCCAAGCGTAGATCGCTCCGTTCATCGTAATCGTGCGGGCGAGCTCGACGGGCTGCATCTCGGCCGCCGTCACGGTGAGCACGGCGTCGCGCGCGCCGGTCGAGCTGGAGCTCTGCACGGGGCCGCCACGATCACAGCCGGACAAGGAAGCGACGACGAGGCCGCCCGCGACGAGGATGGCACCGCGCGCAACGTAGCGCCCCGGACGCAAGAAACGGGACCCGACTGGCATTGAAAGTCGTCCTTGAATTAGATCAGCTTGCTGATATGATATCAGCTATCTGATAACTAGCAAATCACACATGCCCAAGAAACCTGAAGGCCACGGCGCTTGGCTCAAGCTCGACGAACCCGCGCACATCGTGGGTTTCCTGATGAAGTCCCTGCAGCACAGCCTGCGGCAGTCCATGGATGAGGCGCTGCGCAAGCGGGGCCTCGAGCTGTCGTTCGCGCACTTCGCCGCGCTCTTCGGCCTCTATTGTGAGCCGGGGATCACCGGCGCGAAACTCGCCAGGCGTGCAATGGTATCAGCGCAGACAATGAATTCCGCGCTTCGCAGGCTAGAGGAGGAAGGCCGGATCGAGCGGCGCCCCCACCCCGACAGCCGCCGGGCGGACAGCTGGACCGTGACGCCCGAGGGTCTCGAGCTGCTCGAGCAGGCGCGCGAGGTCGCGGCGGGGGTCTTCGCCCGCATGCTCGCGCCGCTCGCACCGGCCGAAGCTGCGGCGCTCGAAGACTATCTGCGCCGCTGCATCTCCGCGCTCGACGACAGTGCCGGCGCCGGCACCGAGCCGTCCGACGACGAACCTGGCGCCGCGGTGCCGCGTCGCGAAGGCAAGCGCGTCGCGCGTCACGTCGAAGCGCGCTGATCGCCTCGGGCGCCATGCCGCGCTCAACGGCCGTTCATACCTTCGACCGCGAGACGCTGCGTTTCCTCGCAGAGCTCGCGCGGAGCAACGACCGCGCCTGGTTCAACGCGAACAAGCAGCGCTACGAGGACCACTTCGTCGCGCCGGCACTGACATTCATCGAAGCGCTCGCTCCCGCGATCGCGAAGATCTCCCGGCATTTTCTCGCGGTCTCGAAAGTCAGCGGCGGCTCGCTGATGCGAATCTACCGCGACACGCGTTTCGCGCGCGACAAGTCGCCCTACAAGACGAACATCGGAATCCAGTTCCGGCATGAGCGCGGCAAGGATGTACATGCGCCGGGGTTCTACGTGCATGTCGAGCCAGGCGGCTGTTTCTTGGGCGCCGGGATCTGGCATCCCGAGCCGAGCGCGCTCGCTGCGATTCGCCGCGAGATCGTCGAGCAACCGCAGCTCTGGCAGCGCGCCCGCGACGCCCGGGCTTTCAAACGCCACTTCGCTCTCGGCGGCGAGCAAGCCGCGAAAATACCGCGCGGCTTTCCCGTCGACTCCCCGCACGCGGACGATTTGCGGCGCAAGGACTTCATCGCGTCGTGCGATCTCGCCGATCGCGACGTCGTCGCGGCGGGGTTCGCGACGGACGTCGCGCAGCGCTTTGCGAGCGCCGCGCCGTTGATGGCGTTCCTCTGCGGCGCGCTCGATCTCGACTTCTAACGACCACGCGCGAGTGCTAGTGTGCGGGTCGCTCCCCTTGCGGGGCGCAGGGGGGACTCGCGTTGGACATCCGTCATCTCATCGATCACGGGCCGATGACCGGGCTGCAGTTGCGCGCGGTCACGTTCTGTTTCTTCCTCAACATGCTCGACGGCATCGACATCCTCGCGATTTCGTTCGCGGCGCCGCTGCTGTCGCGCGAGTGGGGCATCGAGCCTGCAACCCTAGGCGTCGTGTTCAGCGCCGCCCTCGCGGGAATGATGGCGGGATCCATGCTGCTCGCCCCGCTAGGCGACGTGATTGGCCGGCGCAAGCTGCTGACCGTCGCGCTCGCGCTCATCGCGGTCGGCATGCTGGGCGTGATGTTCGCGTCGTCCGTCCGCGAGCTGCTGATCCTGCGCTTCATCACCGGTTGCGGCCTCGGTGGCGTGGTGCCGACGATGGCCGCCTTCGCTGCGGAGTTGTCCCCGCAACGCCATCGGAGCTTCGCGGTTACGCTCGTACAAGGCGGCTACCCGCTCGGCGCGACGATCACGGGCCTGCTCGCAACGTGGATGTTGCCGAACTTCGGGTGGCAGTCGCTGTTCGTTCTCGGCGGCGTGATCACCGTGCTGAGCCTGCCCTTCGTGTTCGTGCTGCTGCCTGAATCGCCGGAGTTCCTGCTGAGCAGGCAGCCGCCGGGCGCGCTCGAGCGAATGAACAGGATCTTGCGCGGGATGGGCCAAGCCGAGATCGCAGCGCTACCGGGCGCGGCGGCTACGGGTGGCGAGCCGCGCGGCATCGCGCAAATCCTCGCCGCTCTCCGGAAGCTATTCTCGGCCGAGCATCGTGTCGACACGCTGCTGCTCTGGGTCGCGTTCTTCATGTCGCTCTTGACGCTGTACTTCCTCCAGAACTGGGTGCCGCAGCTCGTAGCCAACGCGGGACAGACGGACTCGCAGGCGTTCTCCGCCGGAACGATCCTCAACCTTGGCCTGTTCGTCGGCATGGGATCGGTCGGCTATTTCGCCGACCACTTCGGCTTGCGGCGCGTGATCGCTACGTATCTCGCCGCGACCGCCGTGGCGCTGCTCTCATTCTCTTACTTGCAAGGCGCGACCGCCGTCGCGATCGGCCTCGGAGTCGCTGGCGTTACGCAGGGCGGTTTCATCGGACTGTATGCGGTCGGCGCACGGATCTACCCGGCGGCGATCCGGATCACCGGAATCGGCTGGGCGATCGGCGTCGCGCGGCTCGGAGCGGTGCTCGGCCCGTATGTCGCGGGCGTGCTCGTCGCGCGCGGGATGGGTATGGCCGGAAGCTTCCTCGTGTTCGCGATTCCGCTCGCCGTTGGCGCAATCGCGGTCAGCTCGATGCGTTCTGCGGAGCTCTCGGCAGGCTCACGCGTCGCGGCGCTAACCCCGTCTCCCAAGGCGCGCTGACCGCCGGTAAAGGTCGTGTAGCCTCCTCGAGACGCAAGGCCAACCGCGCGCTTGGGTTGCAGCGAACCTGGCGTCGGAACGAGCCGCCCCCGCGGCGCATCGTCAGCGGCGCCAGAACGCCGGCGCGAGCAGCACCAAGAAAGTGAAAATCTCGAGACGGCCGATCAGCATCGCGAACGCGAACACGATCTTGCTCTGCGCGCTGACCTCGCTGAACGTGATCGCGACGGTCCCGAGGCCCGGCCCCGTGTTGTTGATGCACGTGGCAACGGCACCGAACGCCGTCACCTGATCCATACCGTCCATCATTGCGATCATCATGAAACCGGCGAACACCGCGACGTAAAGCGCGAAGAACCCGCCGACGCTCTCCACCACCGAATCGGGCACGACCTGACCGTCGACCTTGATCCGCCGCACCGCCTGCGGGTGGATCAGCTTGTGGATGTGCACGGCCGCTTGCTTGCCGAGCACCACGAACCGGATCACCTTGATGCCGCCCGAGGTCGAGCCCGCGCAACCTCCGAGGAAGCTCAAGAAGATCATGAGCACCGGTAGCGCAAGCGGCCACAGCGAAAAATCGGCGAGCGTGAAACCCGTCGTGGTGATCACCGCGGCGACCTCGAAGGCCGCGTAGCGCAAAGCCTGCAGCAGGCCGCCGTAGGTGCCGGTGACCGCGAGCACGAGCGTCGCCGCCACGGTCGCGACGACCACCGTGGAAAGGAACGCGACGGTCTGCGTGTCCTGGCCGTAGCGCTGCAGCTGCAGCGTGCGCCAGGCGATGAAATGCGCGTTGAAGCTGATGCCGCCGATCAGCATGAACACGATCGCGATGCCCTCGATCGCTGGGCTGTCGAAGAACGCGATGCTGTCGTCGTGCGGCGAGAAGCCGCCGGTCGCGAGCGTGCTGAAGCTGTGCGAGATCGCGTCGAAAACGCTCATCCCCGCGAGCCAGAACAGCAGAGCGCAGATGGCCGTCAGCAGCACGTAGAGACCGCAGACGTTGCGAGCCGTGCGCGTGATCCGCGGCGTGAGCCGCTCGTCCTTGAACGGCCCCGGCGTCTCGGCCTTGTATAGCTGCATCCCGCCGATCCCGAGCATCGGCAGCAGCGCTATCGCGAGCACGATCACGCCGATACCGCCGAGCCATTGGATCTCCTGCCGGTAGAACAGGATCGACGGCGACATCTCGTCGAGGCCGACCAGCACCGTGGCCCCGGTCGTCGTATAGCCCGCCGCCGACTCGAAGAAGGCGTCCGCGAAGCTCGCGTCGAGCGCGAGCATGAAGGGAACCGCACCGAGCACGCTCATCGCGGTCCACATCAGTGTAACGATCAGGAAGCCGTCGCGACTGCGGATGTTCATGGCCTGCTTGTGAAACGGCAGCCAAAACGCGAGGCCGGCGAATAGGGCGATCGCGAACGCGATCGAAAACCGTCCGGCCTCGCCGTCCCCGTAGAAGAACGAGATGCCGATCGGCGGCAGCAGCGTGGTGCTGAACAGCAGGAACAGCACGCCGAGAGTGCGGATGATTACGTTGAGTCGCATGGCGTGCTACCGAAGAATCAATTGAGCGCGGCCGGCCGCCGCGCGGCGGCGGGGCGGGCGGCGCCAAGCGCCGCCGCCGCACCGCGTGTGGAGCTCGCGCTCAAGACGTCATGCAAAACGCATTCAGCTTGTTGCCGTCGAGGTCGCGGAAATACCCCGCGTAGAAGGTTCCGAAGCGCGTGCCCGGCGCGCCCTCGTCCTTGGCGCCGAGCTTGATCGCCTTGTCATAGACGGCTTTCACCTTGGCGGGCGAGTCGCAATGAATCGCCACCATCATCCCGTTGCCGACCGTCGCGGCCTTGCCGTCGAACGGTTTGATGATCCCGATGCCGGGGGACGTGGGGCCAGCCGACCACGAGATGAATCGATCGCTTTCCATACCGCGCTTGCCGCCGATCTCGGCGAGCAGGCTGTCGTAAAATTTCGCAGCACGCGCCATGTCGTTGGTGCCGAGCGTGACGTACCCGATCATATTGCTGTTCTCCTTGGTGCAGGGTTTGAGGCGCGCCAATTATGCCTCGCTGCGCGCGCCGAAATCAGCATGGACGGTGCGCCTACGCCGGCATGCTATGCTGGCCGCCGGTCCGACGCAGCCGAGAACGCGGGCAAGTGTTGACCCGCGAACGATCGACAACAAGACCCAGGCTCGGCTCATAGTCCCGACCGCCCGCTTCCCGAATGAACCGATGAAGGTGCCGCCGTGTCCGCACAACTGAGTGACTTCGCTCGATCTCTAACCGTCGAAACCGCCTTCACCGTGCTCGGATTGGCCAGAACGCTGAAGGCCGAGGGCAAGGACGTCGTCGAGCTCGAGATCGGCGACAGCCCGTTCGACAGCACCGCTTCCGCACGCGCGGGCGGCATCGATGCGATCAAGAACAATCAATCGCACTACTGTCCATCGCCCGGAATTCCCGAGTTTCGCCAAGCGGCCGCGGATTTCGTGCGGGCGGAATTCGACATCCCGGCTCAAGCGAACAACATCGTCGCAGGCCCGGGCGCCAAGGTGTTCGAGCAGTTCTTCTGCGAAGCGTTCTTGAACCCCGGCGACGGCGTGCTCGTGTTCAGCCCCTACTTCCCGACGTACCTGCCGAACATCGAGCGGCGCGGAGCGCGCGCGGTGCTCGCACCGCTGCGGCAATCGAACGACTTCCGGCCCGACGTCGCCGACATCGAGCGATTCCTGCGCGACGACGCGTCGCCGCGTGCGATCTTCCTGAATTCCCCGCACAACCCGACGGGCGGCGTCACCACGCAGCAGGACCTACGGGACATCGCGGACCTCGTGCGCGGGCGCGACGTCGCGATCTTCAGCGACGAGCCCTACTGCCACATGGTCTGGAAAGGAACTCATCACTCGATGCTGAGCCAGCCCGGTATGTTGCCGCAGAGCGTGGCGGCGTACACGTTCAGCAAGTCATACAGCATGAGCGGCTGGCGCCTCGGCTTCGCCGTCGCCTCGCCCGACGTGGCCGACGTCATCGCCAAGATGATCAACACGACGTTGTCGTGCACGCCACCGATCGTGCAGCTCGCCGGTACCGCCGCCCTCAAACGGGACCAGAAGGAACGCGATGAGGTGATGCTCAAGTTCCGCGAGAAGGTGGTGCTGCTCACGGAGGGCCTGAACCGCATCGAAGGCTTCAGCGCGCTCGATCCCACGGCAACGTTCTATGTGTTCCCAAACGTCGCACGCGTCTGCAATCGGCTCGGCGTGACGAGTCACGGGCTCGCCTTGTTCATGCTGCAGGGCGCCGACGATCGCTTCGGTGTCGCCTGCCTCGGCGGCGAATGCTTCGGTCAGGCGGGCGCAGGCTTTCTGCGCTTCAGCTGCGCAGAGCCGAACGATCGACTGAAGAAGGCGCTCGAGTTCCTCCCCACCGCGCTTGCGCGCCGCGATCGCCTCGAGAAGTGGCTCAGCGAGAATCCTCAACACCGCCTCGCGCGTCCCTACCCGATCGAATAGCGCTCTCGACGCGCGGCGACTTCGCCGAGTGTTGAACCACTTCACGCACGCTTATGTAAAACTTGTGACGTGAGTCACAGGCTGCGGGCGTCCGCGCGCGGATACTTCGAGGCCAGTATCGGAGAGTTTTTTCCTCCTGACGGTTTCCCCCTAAATTGCCCGGCCGAAAGGCCGGGCTTTTTTTTGCACTGTGATCTTGTAAGCCCTTGTCTTTACGCGACTCTCGAGAGGCCGCTGCGCAAAACCGGCACGACAGATACATGCGAGCCGCCGCCGAGCGTTGCCCGCGATATCGCAACACGTCTTTTGGATCAACGCCTTTACGATGCGAAGTTGAACTCGCTCCTAAGCAGTGACTTCTGCTCGCTTGTCATCCGAACATCGAGCGACCACCCTACCGCTCAAGGAACGGTTGCTAAGACAAAAACAAAAAGTGATCTACCTCACGCGAGCGCGATTGATGCGCGAGTCCGAGCGGACGGTGCACGAGGGCGCCTCTTCGGACGAGGAGATCGCGAAACGCGTCTGCAGCCAGCTGCTCGCGGATGCGCCGCGTTATTCGCTGTGGCACGTGCGCCACGAAAACCAGATGAACGTCGTCGCGAGCGCTCGGCAGCGCGAGCGGCAGATCATGACGCTGCGCGCGGTCGCCATAGAGCAAATCCACCGCGCGGCGCTCGTTCGTTATCTGCGCGATCACCATGTCACCGGCGTTGCGCGGGATCAGACGCTTCGCGAGTTCTACGGCGTCGTGGACCCGCGTGCGTCCACAATCATGGAGCATCGCAACTATCTGCTCGCCGCGTCCACGCAGCTCTGCACGGCCGACATCCTCGAGATGACCGGCGACAAGCATGGAGTCGATCTCGTGCGCCGCTACGAGGCGGCGTACACGCAGTACTTCGCGATGTTCTGCGACCGGGCTCGTGCGCGACAGACCGGCAAGGCCTATATGTTGGAGACGTTGCTGCCCGAGGTGCACGACGCCGCCGAGCGGCTGCGGAGGAGAATCATGGACCCGCTGCACGTGGCGCCGCGGCCGTCGAGCGCGCTCAAGGGTACGGGGCTCGCCCCACGCTCAGAATCGCTCGACCCACGGCCGCAGATCCAGCTCCTGAGTCCAAGCCGCACGCGTCTGTCGATGTAGGTCGAGGTAGGCGCCGGCGATCGCATCGGGTTCGAGCAGGGAGTCCGGGCCGCGCTCGCCAAGCAAATGCTCGTAACGCGGCGTGCGAATCTGCCCGTCGACGATTACGTGCGCGACGTGAATGCCGCGCGGGCCTAGCTCGCGCGCCATGCTCTGCGCCACGGCACGCAACCCGAATTTCGGCGCCGCGAGATTCACGAACCCGGCCCCGCCGCGCAGGGACGCGGTCGCGCCCGTGAATAGAATCGTGCCGCGCCCCCGAGCGACCATGAGCTTCGCCGCGGCGCGGCCCACGAGAAATCCCCCGAAGCAGCCGATTCGCCAACAGCGCTCGAAGTCTTCCGGTGTGGTGTCGAGCACGTTCCCGCGCTCGAACGTGCCCGCGTTGAACACTGCGATCGCGAGCTCGCCGTGCTCGGCGCTGCGCGCGAACAGCGCGTCGACGTCCGCGGCATCGGTGGCGTCGCAGCGCACCGGCACCGCACGCCCCGGGCCTGCCGCGAAATTCAGCTTGGCCAGCGCCGTACCCCGCGCGGCCGCGAGCACCGTGTAGCCCTCCACGACGAGCCGGTTCACGAGCGCGAGCCCGAGCCCCGCTCCGACGCCCACGACGACCGCGGTCTCGCGGGCGGCGTCGCGCTTGCTTTGGATGGAATCGACCATGGCGTTCTCCTTCGGGCGAATGTGTTGCCGCGCTACGCGGCGCTCTCAGCGATGGGCGGCCGCCGCTCGGCGTAGCGCGTCTCACGCTCGAACGCGTACGCGAGCTCGAGCACCTCGCGGTCTCGCCCGCGCCTGCCGACGATCTGCAGGCCCACCGGCAGGCCGGCGCGCGTGAACCCGCACGGCACCGAGATGGCTGGCAGCCCCGTGCAACTCACTGCATAGCACGTCGCCATCCAGTCGATGTAGGTGGACATTCGGACACCCCCGATCTCGCGCACCCACTCGACCTCGACGGGAAACGGCACGACTTGTGAGACCGGCAGCAGTAGGAACTCGTGCTGCTCGAGGAAACGGTCGACGCGCCGCTCGAGCGCGGCCTGCTCCTTGTTCGCGCGGGCGACGTCGTCGGCCGTCAGCGCAAGCCCGCGTTCGACGTTCCAAATCACCGTTTCCTTGAGCAACGCGCGATGGCGCTCGAGGTCGCGCCCGAGAGACGCCGCGTAGCCGGCGGCGCGCAGCGTTTGGAAGATCTCGTCGACGCCCGCGAAGTCGGGCTCGGCGTCGACCACTTCGCAGCCGAGGTTCGCCAGCACGCGCCGGGCCGAGTTGCAGACTTCAGTCACCGCCGGCTCTACGGGATAGCGGCCGAGCCGCTCGCTCCAAGCGACACGCACGCCGCGAAAATCGCGCTCTAGCGAGCCCGAGAACGCCGCGCCGGCCTCGCCGAGCGAGCGCGGGTCGCGCGAATCCGGCCCCGCCATCACGGACAGCAGCCACGCGAGGTCGGAAACGTTCCGGGCCATCGGCCCGTGCACTCCGAGCAGGTCGGTCGCGGCCTGGTGCAGCCGCGGCACGCGGCCGGGTGACGGCCGAAAACCGACGACGTTGCAGAAGCTCGCGGGATTGCGCAGCGAGCCGCCGAGGTCGGTGCCGTCCGCGAGCGGCAGCATGCCGCAAGCGAGCGCGACCGCCGCGCCGCCGCTGCTGCCGCCGGGTGTCTTCGCGAGATCGTACGGATTGCGCGTCGCTCCGAACAGCGCGTTGAACGTTTGCGAGCCGGCTCCGAACTCCGGCGTGTTGGTCTTGCCGATCACGATCGCGCCGGCCCGCTTGATGCGTTCGACGTAGAGGTCATCGCTCGTCGGCACGAAGTCGCGATAAATCCGGGACCCGAACGTAGTGCGCAGACCGCGGGTGAGCGAGAGGTCCTTGATCGCGATCGGCAACCCGTGAAGAGGGCCAGTGGCGGCGCCGCTTGCACGCGTTCGATCGGCGGCGGCGGCTTCCTCGAGCAACTCCGCGCCCGGCCGCAGCGTAGGGATCGCGTTCACGCGCGGGTTCAGCCGCTCGATCTGCGCGAGAAACGCCTGCATCACGTCGACGGCTGTGAGCTCGCGCGCCGCGAGCAGCGTGCCGAGCGTTCGCGCTTCGAGAAAGCACAGCTCGGTGCGAACCCGCGCGGCGTTAGTCGACATGGCGGAAGCTCGAGGTGATCACGGCTGAGGACGGCTCGCTGCGCGAGGTGGACGCTCAGTGCCGGGCCGGACGATGCCCGCTCAGGCCGTAGAACACGATGTAGAGATAGCAGACGACCGGCACGGCGAACGAGTGGAGGATTCCGAGGTGGTCCGCGAAGTATCCCTGAATCACGGGCACGATCGCGCCTCCGACGATTGCCATGCAGAGCGCGCCCGAGGCCTCGCCCGTGTGCTTGCCGAGACCGGTGAGCGCGAGAGCGAAGATCGTCGGAAACATGATCGAGTTGCAGAGGCCGATCGCGAGCACGCTCCACATCGCCGTCTCGCCCGCCGCCGACATCGCGACGACGAGCAACACCACCGCGGCCGCGGCGTTGAAAGCGAGCACGCGTCCGGGCCGCACGAACCACATCACGAGCGCGCCGACGAAACGTCCGACCATCGCGCCGCCCCAGTAGTACGACAGGTACTCGCCCGCCACGTCTTCCGGCAACCCGCCGATACCGGGGTCGGCCATGAAGTTGACGAGCAGGCTGCCGATCGCCACCTCCCCGCCGACGTAGACGAAGATCGCGATCACGCCGAGCACGAGGTGGCGATGGCTCCAGAGGCTCGCGGCGGGCTCGTCGGCCGCGGTGGCGCCGCGCTCGCCCATGCCGACCACCGGCAGGCGCAGCATCGTGAAGATGACGGCGATCACGAAGAGCACGGCCGCGAGGCCGAGATACGGTATCTGCACGAGCGCCGCTTCGGCGGCCGGGCGTGCCCGCCGGTCACCGACGACAGAATCAGGTTCGCGCCGATCCAAGGCCCGATCGTCGTACCGGCGGAGTTGAACGCCTGCGTCAGCGTGAGACGGCTCGACGCCGTTCGCGGCGGGCCCAAGATCGTCACGTACGGATTCGCGGCAACCTGCAAGAGCGTGATTCCCGAAGCGAGCACGAACAGCGCACCGAGGAACAGCGGGTACGCCGCCGCCGCGGCCGCCGGATAGAAAGCGATGCAACCGGCGCCCGCGATCGCGAGACCCACGATGATGCCTCGCTTGTAGCCGATCCTCTCGACCAGCCAACCCGCGGGCAGCGACATCACGAAGTACGCGCCGAAGAAGCTGAACTGGATCAGCGTCGCCTGGACGTAGCTCAGCGTGAAAGCGGCTTTGAGATGCGGAATGAGGATGTCGTTAAGCGAGGTGATCAGACCCCACATGAAGAACAGCGACGTGAGCCAGACGAGCGATCCGAGGTGGCTCTGCGCCGAGGCATGGTCCGCCGGGACGTGAGCGGTTTGAGTCGTCACGGCGCTCACTCTACGTGAGTCGCTTTCAACGCGCAGCCACTTGCGGCGAGGCGCTGCCAAGGTTCGCGATGAAATGCTTACGCGGCGTTGCCATGCGGAACGCCGTCCAGCGTCGTGGACGAAACGCCGGAGGCGCTAAACGGCTTGCGCCATCGCCGCGCGCGCCTCGATTGCCCGACCGACCGCCGAGAGCACCGCCTGCAGCGACGCGAGCGACGTGTCCTCGTCGATACAACAAGCACTCGCTTGGCGGCCGCCGGCTTCGATGGTTACGGACGCGAGCGCCTTCGCTTCCGTACCTGGCGACATCGCATGCTCGTCGAACTCGACCACCGAGATCGTCAGGCCGAACCGCCGGCTCACGGCGTCGACGAGCGCTTCGATGAGGCCTTGCCCCTCGCCGCTCAACTGCATCTCCGCTCCCGCGGTCGAAAGCCGGAAGCGCCCGTGCGTGCGCTGCGCTTCCGAGTGCAGATCGTAGCCCTGCAGCCGCCAGCCGTCCGGGATCGAGAGGAACTCTTTTTGGAACAGCGCGGCGATCTGGCGCGAAGAGATCTCCTCGCCAGTTGCGTCCGCCTGCAGCTGCACGACCTTACTTACGGCGGGATGCAGCCACTTCGGCAACGTGATGCCGTGATCGCGCTCGAGCACCAGCGCGACGCCGCCCTTGCCGGACTGGCTGTTGATCCGCACGACCTCTTCGTAGCGGCGGCCGAGATCGCGAGGGTCGATCGGCAAATAGGCGACCGTCCAATGCGGCAGCTCGTTGTCGCGGTGGAACGCCATCGACTTGCGGATCGCATCCTGGTGGCTGCCCGAGAACGCGGCGTACACGAGGTCGCCGGCCCACGGGTGGCGCGGATGGACCGGCATATCGGTGCAGCGCCTGTAGACCTCGATGATCCGCGCCATGTCGGCGAGGTGCAGCTTTGGATCCACGCCCTGCGAGTAGAGATTCATCGCCATCGTGACGATGTCCATGTTGCCGGTTCGCTCGCCGTTGCCGAACAGCGTACCTTCGATCCGGTCCGCGCCGGCCATGAGCCCGAGCTCGGATGCCGCGACGGCGCAGCCGCGATCGTTGTGCGTGTGCAGGCTCACGCGAATGTGCTCCCGCTGCGCGACGTGACGGCAAAAGTACTCGATCTGGTCGGCAAACACATTCGGTGTCGTCATCTCGACGGTGCCCGGCAGGTTGATCACGACCTTCTGGCCGTGCTGCGGCTTCCAGACGTCGATTACCGCGTTGCAGACGTCCACTGCGTAATCGCTCTCGGTGCCGGAGAAACTTTCGGGCGAGTATTCGAACGTCCAGTCCGTGCCGGGATGACGCGCCGCGACTTCCTTCAATTGGCGCGCACCGCTCACGGCGATCGCGACGATCTCTTCCTTGCTCGCCTTGAATACCTGCTCGCGCTGCACCGGCGACGTCGAGTTGTAGACGTGCACGACGGCGCGTTTCACGCCGCGCAGTGCTTCGAACGTTCGATCGATGAGCTCGCGGCGCGCTTGCGTGAGCACTTGGACGGTTACGGAATCCGGAATCAAGTTCTTCTCGATCAAGCGGCGCGCGAAATCGAATTCCGTTTGCGAGGCGGACGGGAAGCCGATCTCGATTTCCTTGAAGCCGATCTCGACGAGCAGCGCGAACATCTCGAGCTTCTTCGGGACGGACATCGGTTGGACGAGCGCTTGGTTGCCGTCGCGCAAATCGACGCTGCACCAGTCGGGCGCGCGGTCGATCGCGCGATCCGGCCAGCGGCGGTCAGGCAGGCTGATGGGGCGGTACGCGCGGTACTTCGTGTGATCGAACTGGCTCATCGGACGGTTCCTTCTACGACTCGCGGGACGGCTCCGAGAACGGAGCCATCGATTCAAGGCGACGATTCTATGCCGAGTTTCGCGCCATTTTCGACCTCATTTGTCGAAGAATCGGATGTATATGGCGAATCCATGCTGTTTTTTGATTAATCTTGGCTAATAATTGCGCAATGGCCGAGAAACTCGACTCGTTCGACCTCAAGATCCTCGCGGAGCTTCAAGCAAACGGCGGCTTGAGCAATCAGGAGATCGCCGATCGCGTGGGGCTGTCGGCCTCGCCCTGCTCGCGCCGCATCCGCTTGCTCGAGGAGGCCGGCGTGATTCGTGCGCGCGTCGTCCGGCTCGAGCCGCGCGAAATCGGTCTCGACCTCACCGCGCTCATTCATATTCGGATGGACAGGCACACGCCCGAACGCTTCGAGCAGTTCGAGAACGCGGTACGCGCGCATCCGGAAGTGCAGGAGTGCTACTTGATCACGGGTCAGGAAGCCGACTACCAGCTGAAAATCACCGTGCCGAACATGGACGAGTACCAACGCTTCCTACTCGAGAAGATCACGCGCATCGAGGGCGTGATCGGCGTGCACTCGTCGTTCGTGCTGCGCAAAGCCGTCGATACGACGGCGTTGCCGCTCGCCTACGCCCGACGCGGTTGACGTCGGCGCGACCTGGCTGATGTCAGCGCGCGGTGGAGCGGCGCGCGCGCCAATCCTCTTTGAGCAGTGCCCAATGCTCATGGTCGCGCCAGCGGCCGCAGATCTTCAGATAGCGGCGCGCGAGCCCCTCGTAGCGAAACCCGAGGCTCCGAACGAGCGCGATCGAGCGGCGGTTGTTGGGCTGGATGTTGGCTTCGACGCGGTGCAGCTCGAGATCGCCGAACGCGCGTGCCAGCACGAGCTCGAGACCTGCGCGCATCAGACCCTTGCCGGCATGCGGCGTGAACGCGTAGTAGCCGAGATAGGCGGACTGGAAGGCGTAACGGACGATCTCGTTGAGGTTGATCACACCCGCAAGCTCGCCCCCGGCCGTCACGACGAAAAACGACTCCTGATTCTTGCGGCGCGTGCGGCGGACGTAGTCGCGGTACTCGCGCGGCGTCGCCGCGCAAGTCACGAGTCCGCGATGCAGCTTGCGGCTCCGGCGCACCGCGGCGAGGTAGTCGGCTTCGCGGCGCAGCGTCGGCCGCTCGAGATGGGGCCCTTGAGCTCGCACGGGGCTAACGCAACGGGCGCTCGAAGTACTCGAAGAACAGCACGAATACGAGGGATCCCGCGATCAAGCTCACGAGCATCGCCGGCGTACCTTTTCTGAACCACTGGCTCGGCGTGATCGCGAGACTCGGATTGTTCTCCTCTCGCGCAAGGCGCTCCGAGGTGGTCACGATGAACACGTTTGCGGTGGCGCCGATGTGCGTCCCATTGCCTCCGAGTCCGACGCCGAGCGACAACGCCCACCACAACGGCGTCACGTTGAGGCCCTGCGCCTCCATGCTCAGCAAGATCGGAATCATCGCGGCCGTGAACGGTATGTTGTCGATCGCGGCCGACAGCAGCGCCGCAACCCACATGAGGACGAGCGTCGCGGTCAACAGGTCCTCTCGGACGAACGGCGTGATCATCTGCCCGACGTAGCTTAGGAACCCGCTGTGCTCGACGCCACCGATGATCATGAACAAGCCGATGAAGAACATCAGCAACCCGACCTCGACATGACCCGCGACGGTATCGATGCGCGTGCCGCGGGTCGCGATCAACAGCGCCGTCATCCCCAGCACCGCGACGAACCACGGGTCCCATCCGAGCTGCCCGTGCAGCGTGAATAGCACCACCATCGCACCCAGCACGAGCAGCGAGATCGTCCAGGTCTTCGGGTCGCGGACCCGAACCGGCTCGTGCCGGGCGATGCCCGGCGGCGCCGTAAGCTCCTTGCGGAAGGTTACGCGCAGCGTCGCGAGGATCGCGAGCCACGCGACGAACGCGATCGGGCCCATTCTGAAAAAGAACGTATTGAAATCGATGTCCGCAGCAGAGCCGATCATCATGTTCGGCGGGTCCCCGACGAGCGTGCCGACACCGCCGGTGTTCGAGAGCAGCGCGGCCGCGAGCAGATAGGGCACCGGTGTCACTTGCTGCGCGCGCGCGATCAGGATCAGCAGCGGAGCGAAGATCACGACGGTAGTCACGTTGTCGAGCAGCAGCGACAGCAGCGTGACCGCCGTGCCCGTGAGCGCGAGCGTGGCGAACAGATGCCCGCCGCTCCAGATCGCGAGCTTGTAGGCGAGCCACTCGAACCCACCGGTCGGAATCATGATCGCGATGATGGTCATCATCGCAGCGAGCAAAAACACGACGTTCCAGTCGACGGCCGTCAACGCATCGGTAGGCGAGTAGAAGCGGAAGACCTGTCCCGCGAGGATCATCGCGACGGCGCCGGCGCACGCGACCTTCGAGCGCTCCACTCCGTGCAGCTGCTCGGTGAAGATCGCGAGGAACGTGAGCGCCAGAACGACGCCTGCCACGAGCATGTTCGGAGTGAAGGCGAGCGTCGGCATCGGCGTTGTTGCGACGCGCCGGACGACGCGATCAGGGCAGCTCGTCGACCTTCTCGGCCTTGGCGGCGACGAGGTCAGCGGGCGTGACGTTGAGCAGTAGCGCCATCGAGCTCGCGACGTAGATCGAGGAGTAGGTGCCGACGACGATGCCGATGATCAGCGCGACGGAGAATCCCCAGAGCGTTTCCCCGCCGAGGAACAACAGCGCGATCAGCACGAGCAAGCTCGTGACGCCGGTGACCAGCGTGCGGCCGAGGGTCTGGTTGACTGACGCGTTCACGATCGCGTCCGGCGAGCCGCGCCGCATGAGCCGGAAGTTGTCGCGAATGCGGTCGTAGACGACGATCGTGTCGTTGAGCGAGTAGCCGAGCACCGCGAGCACGGAGCCGAGCACGACGAGGTCGAACTGCCAGTTGAGAACCGAGAACACGCCGACCGTGACGATCACGTCGTGCAGGGTCGCGACGACGGCGCCGATCGCGAGCTTCCAGCGAAACCGCAGCATGACGTAGATGAAGATCATGATCATCGCGAACAGCATCGCGAGACCGCCCTGCTCGGCGAGCTCCTCGCCGACTTGCGCACTCACGACCTCCGCGCCGCGCGGCTCGACGTTCGGATCGCGCGCTCGCAGAATCTCGAGCACTTTATCGCGCGTAGCCGATGCGTCGGTCGGGTCGCCGACCGCCGGCAAACGGATCAGCACGTTCGACAACGCGCCGACGGTCTGCACCTGAGACTGAGTGATGCCAGCTGCCTCGAGCTCGGAGCGGATCTCGACGAGGTTCGCCTCGCCCGGGTAGGCCACTTCGACGAGCACACCGCCGGTGAAGTCGATGCCGAAGTTCAGCCCGTGAAAAATCACGGACAGGAGCGACAACGCGCTCACGACTGCCGACGTGGTCATGGCCACACGCCGGTACTTCATGAAGTCGAAGTTAGAGGTCCCTGTCAGCCACTGCATATGAAAATAGCTAGAAGATGCACGGACGCGAACCGCGCCGGAAGCGATCGAGATCCGCTTACTTTTGTTCGGTTTCGCGTTGCTTGTCGGTTTGCTTGTCGGTTTGCTCGTCGCCTTCGTTCATCAGGCGCTTCTGGCTGTCGCTGGGCGCTTCGTCCGTCTCGCCCGTGTTCATCGCTTTGCGGAAGCTCTTCAGCGCGCTACCGAGATCCCCGCCGACTTCCTTGAGGCGCTTCGTGCCGAAGATCAATGCCACGATCACGAGGATGATCAGCAGCTGCGGAACGCTCATCGCGAGACCCATAAGATTTCTCCGTGCAAACGCCTATCCGTCGGCGTTTAGAGGGGGCATTCTGCGCGCGGCAGTATGGAAAATCCATTTTGGCTTCCCTGCACGCACCTAGCCTAGACAGCGCGCATCCCCGGAAGTTCGGGGCTGCCGCATGCGGCATAGTGCCTGAGGGCCCATTGAGCAACCGCCGACTACCGCACACCGTAGCACGACCGAACGTCCCGCCAACCGCCAGTTGCGCGCAGGTTGCACGCCGCTGAGGACGCCCTTTCCCGCTTCGCGTTGGACGCGATTTCGCGATTCATTCCGCTCCGAGCCGCGGGTTACCGTCGCAGCGCGGTTGATTTATGCTCCGGCGATGAGCCGAGGTCCACGCATCCGCACCGCGCTCCGTGCGCGAATCTGCGCACTGCTCGGCGCCGGACTGCTCGCCACGATCGCCGCCAGCGCAAGGGCCGACGACGATCCGCTCGCGAGCGTTCGGCTGCTGTTCGTGTTCGCCTACGCCGCCGCCGAGGCCGGGGCGCCGTTGCCACTCTCGACGGAACCGGCCGCATTGCGCGACTACGTGCTCTACCCGTACTTGGAGCGCGCGCGACTCACGAGCGCGCTACGCGGGGCGACGCAAGCGTGGACGAGCACCGACGACGACGTTAACGCGTTCCTCGACGCGCATGCGGGCGAGCCCGTCGCGGCGGACCTGCTCCGCACCTGGCTGTCGAGCCTCGGCGCGCGCGAGCAGTGGCAAGCGCTCGTCGCTCGATTCGATCCGTCGGTCGCGGACGCCGCATTGCGCTGTCAGAACGCACGCGCGCAAATCGCACTTGCGAAGCCATCCGCGACGGCCACGGCGACCGAGCTGTGGCTCACACCGCAGCGCTTGCCGGCCGAGTGCGAGCCCGTGTTCGAGTGGCTGCGCTCGACTCAGGCGCTTTCCGACGATCTCGTCGAGCGGCGTGTTCGTGCGCTGCTCGAAAACGATCAGGCGGGCTTCGCGCGCACGATCGCGGTCCAACTGCCCAACGCGCGTGCGGCGCCGCTGCTGCAGTGGGCCGACTTCCTCGAGCGCCCCGCAGCGGCGATCGACGTCGCGCTCAGCGATCCCGCACGAGCGAGACGCACCGAGGACGCGATCCTACTAGCGGGCTGGACCAAGCTCGCGCGCAGCGACCCGGCCGCGGCGCATGCCCGTTTCGAGCGCCTCGCCGCCGCCGTGGGACCAGAGCGCACGGAGCGCTACGCGTTGGCTCTCGCCTTCGGCCTCGCGTGGGACAGGCGCGCCGCCGAGGCGCTCGAAGCGTTCGCGGCAGTCCCCGAGGCGAAGCTCGACGACTACGCGCTGTCTTGGGCCGCGCGCTCGGCGCTCTGGGCCGGCGACTGGCCGCAAGTCGAGCGCACGATCGCCGCGATGTCCGACGCTCAGCGCGACCAGCCGCGGTGGCGCTATTGGACCGCGCGTGCCGCTGCGCAGCGCCACGACGAGCAGCGCGCCGAGGCGCTCTACACGTCCGTGCTGCCAACCGACAACTACTACGCTGCGAATTCCGCCGCGCGGCTGAAGCGCCGCGCGGAGCCACATCCCAAACGGTTGGCCGCCGACGATACGGCGATCGCGTTGCTTGCCGCCCACCCCGCATTCGTGCGCGCGCGCCAGCTATCCCTGTGCGGGCTCCGCGGTCCCGCAGTGACTGAGTGGGTGAGCGGCTTCGGCGCGCTCGCGGAGACCGAACGTCCTCAGGCCGTGCACCTTGCGTCGCGTTGGCAGTGGCACGACGTGTCGATCGCGACTGCCTCGCGCGAAGGCGTCTTCTTCGACTACTCCTTGCTTTACCCGCAGCCCTACGACCGCGAGGTACGTGCCGCGGCGAAGCTCACGGACCTCGACGCTCCGTTGATTTACGGGGTCATTCGCCAGGAGAGCCTGTTTCGTAGCGATGCCGTATCGACGGCGGGAGCCCTAGGGCTCGCCCAGTTGCTTCCCGAGACAGCGCGACGCGTCGCGCGCGCTTGGCAGCAGCCCGTGCCCGGGGCGGCGGAGTTGTTCGACCCGGGGGTGAACGTCACGCTCGGAGCGGCTCACCTGCGCGACCTCGTGAATCGGTTCGACAAGCAGACCGTCGTCGCGCTCGCGGGCTACAACGCAGGTGAGAACGCGGCGGACCGGTGGCTGCCTTCGCGGCCTATCGACGCGGACATTTGGATCGAGAACATTCCGTACAACGAGACGCGCGACTACGTGCAGCGCGTCTTGTGGCACAGCGTGGTGTTCTCGCTGGCTCGACAGCGGGCGTGGCGAGAACGTCGAGTCCTGGCTCGTGCAGATCACTCCTCTCGCGGCGGAGCAGCCGGCGGCCAGGCCCGCCGGCTGAGCTCGTCGCGAAGTTAGACCGTACGCAGCGCGTCGATCTCGTCCGAGAGGCGCTTCGAATCGTCCGTCACGATCCGCTCGAGAACCCGCACCCGCTCTTCGAGCTTCGCGATCGTCTCGTCGCGATTCTTGAGCGCGTACTTTACGTGCCCCGCGACGTCATCGGCCGACGCGTCCTCACCACGGCGGCGACGATCCTCGAGCGGATAGCCGTGCTTTGCACGGATCCAGGTGTTCATGATCTTGCTGACGGCGAAGACGCCAATGAAGAAGAAAGGGATCAACATCGACCAGCTGTGCGGATACATCGTCGTTCACTCCTTACCAGTGCCTTCGGCCCGCCGCGCTCCCGCGGCCATCTTTTGTTCGAGGGGGTCTCCCGCCGCGCTGCCGTGTTCGGGGCGATGGGGAGGAAGAACAACAGCATCCGCTCTTCGGTTGGTCAGACGTACGAGCTGCACCGACGGGAGACCCTTGGCGGCGTACAAAGCAGCTTCCGTGCCAGGCGCCGCGCGCCGCCGGAAGCTACTGATTGGGAAAGGGGAAAAGCTCGATTGCGCGCGCGCGATGGTGCTGCGTTCGCTGTGCGTTCTGACTAGTAGTTAGTGCAAACGTCCAACTCGGTGAGCGAATCGCGCATCGGTTTTCGGCCGCGAGCGGTTTTCTCAGCCTAGCGGACCGCGTTTAGGGAGGGCGGAAACAAAGAGGGCCGCTTGCCGCGGCCCTCCGTGAGACGGGGTCTCGTAACCCGAAGGTCTTCAGCTGTTGAGCGCCTCACGGGACCACTCGCAGCCTACTGAAACCCCAAAACTCTCACTAGACATGGGATCACCTCCTTTGGTTTGTGGGACCTGTCATAAGCGTCTCCTATTCGCGGGCCAAAACGCAAGTGCGTGGGCGTCGGAAATCTCATACGCTTCCAATCGTTCGGCGAGCGGTTGCACCCGAAGCGGCGGCGCGATCCTTCGACGCGACGGAGAGCGCGGCGAGCGCGACGCGGCGACGATCGATGCGACCCCGAGCGTCGCTCCCGGCGTCTAACGCAGTGGCGCCTCGGGAGAGGGACCCGGGCGTGAAGAAGGACTCCGAGTGCACGGTGTCTCTTCGCGATCCGCGTCACGATTGCGGGTTTGCGCCAACGAGTAGCGGGTACCGCTATTCGAAGCGCAGAGCGGTGCGGCGGTGCGGCGGACGAAACCGGCCGAGCGTCAAAGGCTTGCAGTCCTCGACGCGCGTTGGCACGAAAGCTGCTGAAGCGAACTTTGCTCACGGGGCGGGGAGGGTTTGCCGGTGATCAAACTTTCGCAGGTTACGAAGCGCTATTCGAGCCTCTCGGACTCGGCGGCGCTCGACGGCGTCGACCTCACGATAGAGCGCGGCGAGTTCGTCGCGGTGATGGGACCCTCCGGCAGCGGCAAGACGACGATGCTCAACATCGTCGGGCTCATCGATACCCCGTCGAGCGGCCGCTACGTCTTCGGCGGCGAGGATCTGTCGAGCCGCTCCGTGGACGAGCTCACGGAGCTCCGCCGCCGGCACGTGAGCTTCATCTTCCAGAGCTTTCACTTGATCTCCGATCTCAACGTCTACGAGAACGTCGAGCTGCCGCTGCGCTATCAAAAGGTGCCGCGCGCCCGATGGGCGACTCGGGTGCGCGAGGTGCTCGAGCTCGTCGGCCTCGACTCACGCGCGAAGCAATACCCCGACGCGCTCTCGGGCGGCCAGCAGCAGCGCGTCGCGATCGCGCGCGCGCTCGTCAACGATCCCTCGTTGATCCTCGCCGACGAGCCGACGGGCAACCTCGACAGCCGCAACGGGGCAGACGTCATGGACATGCTCGGCGTCCTGCATCGCGAGGGGGCGACCGTGGTGATGGTCACGCACTCGCCCGCGCGCGCCGCACAGGCAAGCCGAGTCGTGCATCTGCTGGACGGCCGTATCGTGCCCTGCGAAACGAGGATCTAGCCGATGATCGGTCACTACTTCTCGATCGCGCTGCGCAACCTGCGCCGCTCGCCGTTCACGGCCGCTCGTGAACGTCCTGACGCTTGCGCTCGGGCTCGTCACTTTCGTCGCGGCCTATGCGGTCGTCGCGTATTGGGGTAACAGCGATCGGCATTTCGCGAACACGGACCGCACCTTCGTAATAACCGCGAACCTCGCACTGCGCGACGGCAGCATCAACACGGGAACGTTCCCTCAGACGACCGATTTCTATCAGCGCTACTTGCGGCTCGAGTTTCCAGAGTTCGAAACTCTCGCGCGGGCACGCATCTGGAATCGCCAGGCGTCCGTGTCCGCGGACGGGCGCCGCGCTCTCGTGGTGGGACTCGCAGTGGACCCGGAGTTCCTCGACATCTTCGACCTGCCGTTCCTCGCAGGCGATCCTCGAACGGCATTGCAATCGCCGAATTCACTCGTGCTGACGGACACCGCCGCGCTGCGTCTGTTCGGCACGAAAGACGCGCTCGGTAAGACGGTGTCGCTCGGCGGCAATCTCATCGACGCCACCGTAACCGGCGTGCTCGGAGAGATCCCCGAGCCGTCGCACATCGGCAGCTCGCAGTCGGCGCCGTTGCATTTCGAAATCATGGCCCCGTACGAGCTCTACGAGCGACTCGCCGTGGCGGTCAACCGCCCGCAGACACCGCCCGCCGGCGCGAACGCGAATGGCGCTTCCACCGGCGCGGGCGCCGCGGCCGCGCCTGCGGCGGCGAGCGATGCGGCGGCCCCAGCCGCGGCAGAGACGCCCGCGGACGCACCCCCTCCCGCGCAGAACGAAAACTGGCTCGGCGGCTATTGCTGCACGACCTACGCGATGCTGAAGCGCGGCAGCGGCGTGTCGGCGGCGAGCCTGAACGCCCGCTTGCGTGATTTCGCCGAACGGCGCATGACGCCCGAGCAGCTCAAGATGGCGACCATCGACGTGGGCGCCGTCCCGTTGAGCGGCCTGTTGGTCACGGGGCTCAACGCGCAGCTGCTCGGCGGCGCGAGCGGCTGGCTGTCGATCACCACGATCTTGTTCGGGCTCGGCGCCCTCGTGCTGCTCGTGGCTTGCATGAACTACGCTAACCTTTCGACAGCCCGTGCCGCGCGGCGCGCGCGCGAGATAGGCCTGCGCAAAGTCCTAGGCGCGCGCCGCCTGCAGCTCGTCGTGCAGTACTTGCTCGAGGCTGGCGTGCTGACCGCTGCGGCGCTCGCGGTCGCGGTCGGCGTCGTCGCGCTGATCGCTCCGCTCGTCGACAACGCGGTGGGCATCGACATGCGCGCTGCGATCGACACGCGCTTCTGGCTGTTCATAGGCGCACTGCTCGTGGGTGTGACGGTGCTCGGAGGCGCATACCCCGCGCTCGTGTTGTCGCGGGTGCGGCCGATCGAGGCGCTGCGGCTGGGACGCATCCGCATCGGCCCGCGGTTCGCTGCGACTCTGCTCGTGGGAGCCCAGTTCGCCGCGGCGAGCTTTCTGCTGATTGCCGTGATCGTGATGTACTCGCAAAGTGCCGCGCTCGTTCGCACGGGAGCCGGCAGCACGCGCGATCAACACCTCGTGATCAGCAACTTTCGGCCGGTGACCGGAGTCGACGGCGACCTCCTTCGCAGCGAGCTCGAACGCCTGCCGCAGGTGAAAGGCGTCACCGCGATGGGCTCCGCGCCATGGAGCGACAACGTGAACCTCAACCTCTTCTCGCGCTCGCCCGAGGAGACCACGTCGCTGCAGACCGCCTTTCAGAACAACGTCGCCTACGATTTCTTTGCGACCCTCGACATTCCGGTCATCGCGGGGCGCGTATTCGACCGGGAGCACAACGACCTGTCGCCGCAGGGCGCACCGGATCCGAACAGACCGCCGACCAACCTCGTGATCGACCGAATCCTCGCTCAGCAGCTCGGCTTTCGGTCCCCCGAGGAAGCGGTCGACCAGACGATCTACTTCCCGGCCGTCTTGGGGGAGCAGGCTGCAACAATTCCGTGTCATCGGCGTGGTCGAAAGCCGCCCGCTCGCGCTGCGCGGTTTCGGAGCGACGTCGAACGCGTATTCGCTAAGGGCGGGCACCGGCATGCAGAACATCATCGTGCGCCTGTCCGCAGACGACATCGCGGGCGGCGTGGCGGGAGCGGAAGCCGTCTGGCGCCGGCTGTCTCCGCAGGCGCCGTTCCAGCGCCGCTTCATGGACGAGCTGTTCGACGAGAACTTCGAGACCTACGCTCGCGTGAATCACGTATTCGTCGGGCTCGCTGCGTTCGCGTTCCTGATCTCGGTGATCGGCCTGTTCGGCATGGCCATCCAGGTCGCGGGGCGCCGCAGGCACGAGATCGGCGTCCGCAAATCCGTCGGCGCTCGCAAAACGCAGATCGTGCGGATGTTGCTTCTCGACTTCTCGAAGCCCGTGATCATCGCGAACCTGATCGCGTGGCCAGCTCGGCTATGTGGCGGCGCAGGCTTACCTCAGCGTGTTCATCCAGCGAATCAGCGTGACGCCGGTGCCATTCGTGGCGAGCCTGGGCGTAGTCGTGGCGATCGCATGGATCGCCGTCGCGAGCCAGGCGCTGCGCGCTGCGCGTGCGAATCCGGCGACCGTGCTACGTTTCGAGTAATGAGACGCCGCACATGACGATCACCGGGAAGCTCCGCTCGATCGGCCGCCATCGCGGCGTGCGCTACGCGCTGTCGTTGCCGGAGCGCACGATGCGCTCCGTCACGGCGCTCGCCGCGGGGCTCGTGCGCGAGACGGCAGGAGTCGTACTGCCGATCGGAGTGCGGCGCGGGCGGGTCTATCGGAACCTCGTCGGACGCGACGCTGCAATTCCTGATCGAGCACGTCGGCGAAGTCGACGTCGCGCATGCCACGGATCGTGAGCTCGGCGAGAACTTCCTGCTGCGCCGCGCCGCGGGCAACGGGATCGAGCTCCTCGGTGTGCTCGCGTTTCGCACGTCGCCCGTCTGGGTGCTCGCTGCGCTCGCGGATCTCTGCGGTTTTGGGCGCTACCTGATTCCCCAGATCGCGGACGTGCTGAAAAGCGAAGGGCTGCTCGAAACGACCGGCTCATTCACCACGATGGATCAGCTACTCGAAGGTCTCGAGCGCAGCGCGGCGCAGCTCGCCGAGACCGTCAACGCACCCCCGCTCGACATCGCCGGCCTGCGGCGCGAGTGGTCCAAGCTCGCGACGGAAGTGCGGCGTCTGCCCGCGCCGCAGCTGCCGTCGCGCGCAAGCATCGTGCGCGTGTGGGATGACTTGCGCGCGGAGGCCGCCGCGCAGGACCGCACCGTGTTCGAGGTCTCGTCACTGCTCGCGGTGTCCGCGGTCAGCGAGCTGCCGGAACGCGTCCGGGTGCTGTCGAAGTCGGCGGCGGTCGCGCTGCGTCGCAGCGGCGCCGTCGTATCCGACGCGCTGCTGGCGTACTACCGCGAGGCGCTCGCGGAAATTCGCGCCGTCGGCTACTTTCGCTACGGCGCTCGCCAGCTCGCGCCGTATGCGCGCGCGGCCGTCGCGGCGTTTCATCCTGCACGCGAGACGCTCACGGGCAAGCTATTCGGGAAGCTCTGATTCGCTGACAGCAAGGAGACCACCATGGACGAACCTTATACCCAAAGCGCCGACGACCAACGCCCCTTGGAAGAGCACTTGAAATCGCGCTCCACCTGGCTGCGGTTGTTCTTCATGATCGTCGTCAGCATCTTTTACGCGGTCGCGAGGCTCGTCACGACCGTCGTCGTCATCGTGCAGTTCTTCCACGTGCTCTTCACGGGACAGATCAATGAGCCGCTGCGCGAGTTCGGTCAATCGCTCGCCGCGTACACGTATCAAGTCGTGACCTACTTGACGTTCAACACGGAAGTACGGCCGTTCCCGTTCGACGCGGAGTGGCCGCACGGGCGCGCCGCATTGAAATTCGACTCGGCGTGCGTCAAGCGCGCTCGATCGCTTCGCCGGCCTCGACGAGCTTCGTGAGCGTGTTCCAGTTGCGCGCAGTGCCCGCAACCCTGAGCTTGTTTTCGATGAACGCGTTGGTGAGCTTCGAACGGCCGACGCCGTCGGGATAGTACAGATAGATCTCGGGGCCGCGGACCTCGATCATCTCGGGTCCCTTGTGCTGCTTGATCAAGGACGCTTGACCGCCGGCGTCCGGCACGTCCGAAAGAAACATCACCTGCAGCTTCTCGGGGGTCTGCGCGCGGTGAGAGCACCGGCCCGCGCTCGACGATCGTTCGAACCTCGTCGAGCGTGCGGATCATGACTTCGATCTGCAAATCGAAGCGCCGCTCGATCTCTTGCGTGATGCGCTTCGCGAGCGCCTTACGATCCTTGAGCCGGCTGCGGAAGACGACATTGCCGCTCTGCAGCAACGTGCGCACGTCCGCGAGACCAAGCGCAAGGTACGCGTCTTCCAGCGCGTTCATCTTGATCCTGCCGTGCCCGCCAACATTGACGGCGCGCAGCATCGAAACGAATACCGTCACGCGTTCACCTTGGACCAGTCCCGCCACGACGCCGACCACCCCAGCCGGCGGCCAACGGTACTGGAGGAACGCCGCGCTACGCCAGTGCGGACCCGGCGCCCTGCGGCGCTCGACGCCGCGCGCAGCAAGGGCCTAGCCCACGGGTTCGGCAGTCCGCCACGTGGAAATGGTACCCTGGCGCCCTCAACCCGTTGATCTGCACGAGAAACGAGCGCCGCGCGATCGGAAGCCGCATGCCGTCCACGAACTCCGCAAACCGTCTCGCCGCACCCGATCTTTTCGGGTACCGGAAGTATTGGGCGCATCGGCTCACGCCGGCGCCATTCCTTCCGATGTCGCGGGAGGAGATGGATCTGCTCGGTTGGGACCAATGCGACGTGATCCTCGTGACGGGAGATGCGTACGTGGACCATCCGAGCTTCGGGATGGCGATCGTCGGCCGCGTGCTCGAATCGCAGGGTTTTCGCGTCGGGATCATCGCTCAACCGAACTGGCGCTCGACGGAAGACTTCGAGCGCCTCGGCGCGCCCGCGCTCTTCTTCGGCATCACGGCCGGCAACATGGATTCGATGGTCAACCGCTACACGGCCGACCGGCGCGTGCGGCGCGACGACGCATACACACCCGAAGGAGTCGGTGGACTCCGACCGGATCGCAGCGTGATCGTCTATGCGCAGCGAGTGCGCGAAGCGTTCGCGGACGCAGCCGTAGTGATCGGCGGCATCGAGGCGAGCCTACGCCGCATCGCGCACTACGACTATTGGCAGGAGAAAGTGCGCCGCTCGATCTTGCTCGACGCACGCGCCGATCTCCTCGTGTTCGGCAACGGTGAGCGGCAGATCGTCGAGATCGCGCACCGGCTCGCGGCGGGCGCGAAACCCGCGGACATCAAGAACGTGCGCGGCACGGCGTTTCTCGGCACCGCGGCCGGCGAGGGCTGGACCGAGATCGACTCGACGCATCTGGATTTGCCGGGCGCAATCGACAGACTCCCGGATCCGTACGCGATGGAGTCCGAGATCGCGGCCGCTTCGCGCGCAGCCGCGGCGAAGGAACCGGGCATCAACGTCGTCCGCTTCACGCGCAAGGTGGCCACTGCGGACCGCGACAAGAGCTACATCCGTTTACCGAGCCACGAGCAAGTGCGCGAGGATTCCGTACTGTACGCGCACGCCTCGCGGATCCTGCACATGGAGTCGAACCCCGGCAACGCGCGCGCGCTCGTGCAGCGCCACGGTACGAGCGACGTCTGGCTCAACCCGCCGCCCGTGCCTCTCACGAGCGAAGAAATGGACGGCATCTACGAGCTGCCCTACGCGCGCCGCCCGCACCCGGCGTACGGCAACGCCAAGATCCCCGCGTACGAAATGATCCGCTTCTCCGTGACGATCCAACGCGGCTGCTTCGGGGGCTGCACGTTCTGCTCGATCACCGAGCACGAAGGCCGGATCATCCAGAACCGCAGCGAGGACTCGATCCTGCGAGAGATCGAGACCATCCGCGACAACGTGCCGGGCTTCACCGGTGTGATCTCGGATCTCGGCGGCCCCACTGCGAACATGTACCGGCTAGCGTGCAAGAGCCGCGAGATCGAGTCCGCGTGCCGGCGCCCGTCGTGCGTGTATCCCGGCGTGTGCCCCAACCTGAACACGGATCACACCCCGCTGATCAAGCTCTACCAGAGGGCGCGTGCACTGCCCGGCGTGAAAAAGGTGCTCGTCGCCTCCGGCGTGCGCTACGACCTCGCGATCGAGAGCCCGGAGTACGTCAAGGAGCTCGCGCAGCACCACACCGGCGGCTACCTCAAGATCGCCCCCGAGGCGATCGGCGAGGGACCGCTTTCGAAGATGATGAAACCCGGCGTCGGGACGTATTACCGCTTCAAGAAGCTCTTCGACCGCTACTCGCAAGCTGCGGGCAAAGAGCAATACTTGATCCCCTACTTCATCGCGGCACATCCCGGCACCACGGACAAAGACATGCTCGAGCTCGCGCTGTGGCTCAAAGAGAACGGCTACCGCGCTGATCAAGTGCAGGCGTTCCTGCCGGGCCCGATGGCGACCGCGACCGCGATGTACCACTCGGGTAAGAATCCGCTGCGCCGCGTGACGCGCGACTCGGAAACCGTGCACATTCCGCGCGGCATCACGGTACGTCGGCTGCATAAAGCGTTCCTGCGCTACCACGACGCGAACAACTGGCCGATGCTGCGCGCTGCGTTGAAGCGCATGGGCCGCGAGGATTTGATCGGCAACGGCAAGCATCAGCTCGTGCCGCGATTCCAGCCGCGGGGCATGAGCAAGTCGTCCGAAGGCAAGCGAGTCGCGCACGGCAAACCGTTCCGCACCCAGCATTCGCGGGCCGAGGCCCGCGACCGCAAGCACTAGCGTCGATAGGCGGCGCGAATGCGACGCGCGTCCGAGCTCCCGAGCCGATGAGCAACCACGCCGCCGCGCTGCGCGCGCGACTGCGCGAGCACGCGAATCCGAAGATCGCGGCCCACTCCGCGCGGTTCTTCAAGACGGGGCCTGGCGGTTACGCCGCGAACGACCGTTTCCTCGGGGTCCGGGTGCCCGTCGTCCGCGCCATCGCGCGCGAGTCTCGCGGCGCGCCGCTCGCGGCCGCGCTGACGCTTCTACGCTCGCGGCTCCACGAGGAACGCCTGCTCGCGCTCGTGCTGATGGTCGATCTCTTCGAGCGCGGCGACGATGCGGCACGCGCCGCGATCTATGCCGAGTATCTAAAGCACACGCCGCGCTACGTGAACAACTGGGACCTCGTCGACACTTCGGCGTATCAGATCGTCGGCACGTTTCTGGAGTCGCGCGAGCGCCGTGCGCTCTACGACCTGGCGCGCTCCGCGAGCCTGTGGGAGCGGCGCGTGGCGATCATCGCGACGTTCCGTTTCATCAAGAACGGCTCGTTCGACGACACGCTGGCGATCGCGCGGCTGCTGCTGACCGACCGCGAGGATCTGATCCACAAAGCCACGGGCTGGATGCTGCGCGAAGTCGGCAATCGCAACCGTGCCCTCGAGGAACGGTTCCTGCGCGAGCACTACGCCGCGATGCCGCGCACGATGCTGCGCTACGCGATCGAGAAGCTGCCGGAGCCGCGCCGCAAGGCGTATCTCGCCGGTCGCGCCCGCTAGCGCGGCAAGTCGGGACACACATACGGGACCGTGGCTGCGACGTACGTGGCGATCCCCACCCCGCTCACGAGGTCCAGCCGCAGCGTAAGGTCCGCCTCAGTCAGCTTCACTACGGCTGCCCTGACTTCGGCCGTGTCTTCCTGCCAGCGAATGCTGTCGACGTCGTCAGCCCGCCACTGCGAAAGTCGGTACGTTTCCCCGCACGAGTCCTGGAGGAGAGTGCCGTCGGACAGAAAGATCAGCATCGATCCGAGCGGCGAGTCGGGCGACGTTCGTATCCAGATGCGATTCGTGAGCGCGCTCGAGGCCGCGGCCGCCGTGCCGCCCACGGCGCCATCAGGGGGCGGCGATGGAGGGTCCGCGCACGCGACCAGGAGCGGCGCGAGCGCCGCGGCGATCGACGCGCGCGCCACTCTAGAGGCGAGAACGGCGATCGACATCGGCCGTCATTTTTTCTTCCGCGCGCCCTTGGTGATCTTGTGGGTGATCTTGTCGGCGGTCTTGCGCGCGGTCTTGCGCGCGGCTTTCGCCCGCGGCTTCGATCGGGGCTCGGGGCTCGCCTTCGGGGCGGACTTCGCGCGCGCACCGGCCTTCGCTTTGCCGGCTGCGGATATCGTGTGCTCCTTGCCGCGTGTCAGCGCCTTGATGAAGTCGACGCGCCGAAACCGTACCGCGGACCAGTCCTCGTCGACGGCCACCATGCGCACGGGCTCGAAACCGGCCGCCCCGAGCACGTCCCAACCGCGGTCGCGGTCGATCTCGGACTTGTATCGCTTCGATGACTGCTTCGGATACGCGAACCATACGACCGCATCGCCCACGGTGCGTTCCGCCGCTCCCTTCGCGCACTCGTCGACCTCGGTTTGCTTCGTCACGAACGCGAGCGAAAACGACAGCGGCTTGCCGCTGGCGAGCGATCGGCGCACGGTGACTCCGCGCAGCGACGCGATCTCGGGCTCGAAGCTCGCGGGCGCATTGACGATCGCGATCTCCGCTTGATCCTTGAGATTCAGCTTCCTGAAGACGACGGATGTCTCGCTCATGCGTTTTCGCGGCGCTGCGCGCGGGCGCGCTTGTAATAGGTGCGCTGGCCCTCGGTCATGCCGCCGTACTGGTGGTCCTCGATCCGCTTCACGAGGTCGTCGTGCAACTCGCGGCTCGCACGCGAATCGAGCGCATGGCGATTGCGCGCGTTGCGGCACGTCTTCGAGTCGAGCGGCAGCGAATCGCGGCATACCTCGCACGCGAGGTGATGCTTCGTGACGAGCGGGATGAGCCGTACGAAGAAAAGCGACACCCATTCCGTCTCATGCCAGATGTGCCACAGCACGTCGTTGCTGCAATGGTGGCAATGCGCCTTTAGCAGCGACTCCTGCTGCTTGAACGTCTTGTCCCAGCCGAAGACGACGAACATCGCACTATCTCGGCAGGGCCGGCGGCGGCACACCGGACGGACCGGATCGCGGGGGAGCGCTCGGACGCGGCGGCGGGCTCGAGCCCCCCGGACGCGGCGGGTTCGGCGGATCCGAGCGCGTGTGCTCGAACACTTTGGTCGCCATGGCGATCATGCCCGCGATGTCGCTTACATTGGCTGGCACGACCAGCGTATTGGTCGTACGCGCGAGGTTCCCGAACTGCTGGATGTAGTCCTCGGCGACGCGCAGCTGCATCGCCGCGTGCCCGCCCTCGCCGCTAACGGCTTCGGCGACGCGGCGCAAACCTTCGGCGGTCGCGATCGCCACAGCGAGGATCGCCTCGGCCTCGCCCTGCGCCACGTTGATCTGCTGCTGGCGCGAGGCCTCGGACTCCTTGATCACGCGCTGCTTCTCGCCCTCGGCCTGGTTGATCTTCGCGTCGCGCTCGCCTTCGGACGTGAGGATCACAGCGCGCTTCTCGCGCTCCGCGCGCATCTGCTTCTCCATCGCTTGGATCACGTCGCGCGGCGGATTGATGTTCTTGATCTCGTAGCGCAGCACCTTCACGCCCCAGGGCTCTGTCGCCTTGTCTAGCTCGCTTACGACATTGGTATTGATCCTGCCGCGCTCCTCGAACGTGCGGTCGAGCTCGATCTTGCCGATCTCGCTGCGCAGCGTGGTCTGTGCGAGCTGCGAGATCGCGAAACCGTAGTTCGCGATACCGTACGACGCGCGCGCGGCGTCGAGTATCTGCATATAGAGCACGCCGTCGATACCGACTTGTACGTTGTCGCGTGTGATGCAGATCTGCTCCGGGATGTCGACCGCCGACTCTTTCAAGCTGTGCCTGTAGGCGATGCGCTCCATGAAAGGCACCAGGATGTGGAAGCCCGCGGACAGCGTACGGCTGTACTTGCCGAGCAACTCGACGATGAAGGCGCTCTGCTGCGGGACGACGATCGCCGTCTTGCGCAGCACGATGATCACGACGATCGCGATCGCGAGCGCTGCGAGAAATGCGGTTTGAGTCATGACTGCTCCGAGTGGCGCGGTTGAGGTGACTAGGTCGAAACGTTGGTTGAGCGAACGCGTAACGTGAGCCCGTCGACGGACTCGATCCGCACTTCTTCGCCTGCCGGGATCAGCCGCTCGCCCACGTTGAGCGCGGTCCAGCCGCTGCCGCGGTACTCGACCCGCGTCGATTTGCCGGGTGCGAGCTCTTCCGGGATCCGGACGCGTTGATCGGCGTCGCCGTCGACTTTCGCGAGCGGTCGCTTGCGCAGCGCGGCGTAAAGCTGACGGCGAATCGTGAGCATCGCGGCGATCGACAGCGCGGCGAACAATAGCCACTGCATCCACACTGGGAGATCGACACCGAGCATCCCGATGAGACCGACGACGATCGCGCCCGCGCCGAGGAAGATCAGGAAGAACTGAGCGTCGACCGCGAACAGCTCGACACCGAGCAGCAGCGTGCCGACGATGATCCAACTCCACCACGACATGTCCCCACCTCTCCTGCGACTGGGCTCGCCCGTCGCCTTATCGTTGGAATTATCCCGGCCGCGGCCGGGAATTCATAGCCGACTCAGGCACCGTCGAGCTGCCTCAGCAGCGTCTTCGGGGCCGTGAGGCGGTAGCTGCGCTCGACGACGTTCGCGACTTCCTTCCAGCTCACGCGGCCGCGGTCGAGCCGCATGCCGAACCAGCCCCGCGGCCCGATGTAGGCGGGCAAGTAGAAACGCTCGGGGTCGCGGCGGGCGCGGTCCGTGTTCTCGCCGAGCTCTGACTTGACGCAGACCGACACGATGCCATCCCCATGATGATCGTCGAGGAAGTACGCGAACACCTTGCCGCGGACGCGATATGTCGCATGATCACCGCCCCGCGTGCAGTCCGCCGACGGCAGCGCGAGGCAGATCTCGGTGACTTTTTGCAGCTTCTCGCCGTTTTTCTTGGTCGCCACGGCAGCGCTCCGGTAGTGGGCTCGAGCTGCGCGTACGCGCCTGAGTCTACGCCATCCCGACCGGCCCCGCGCGCCAGTGCCGCAGCTTCTCGACCACGAACCGCCTGCCGACGGCGCGCGGGCGTCGCTACATTCGCTCCGGCGCTTCGATACCCAGCAGGTCGAGCCCGCGCGCGAGCACGCTCGCGCGTGAGCTCACAGAGCGCGAGCCGCGACGTACGCGTCGCGTCGTCCGGGGCCCGGAGCACGGGACAGTTCTCGAAGAATGCCGTGAACGCGGTCGCGAGGTCGTAGACGTAGCCCGCGAGCCGGTGCGGCCGCAGCGAATCCCCCGCCTCGAGCACGGCAGCGCCGAAGCCGAGCAACTCGAGTGCGAGAGCACGTTCCGCGGGCTCGCCGAGCATGATGACGGCCGACGCGCTCGCACGAGCGACGCCCGATTCCGCCGCTCTGCGGAAGATCGAATGGATCCGCGCGTGCGCGTACTGGAGATAGGGGCCCGTGCGTCCCTCCGCAGTAAGCATCCGATCCCAATCGAACACGTAGTCCTTGATCCGGTCGTTCGCGAGATCCGCGTACTTCACGGCGCCGATGCCTATCTTCGGCGCAAGAGCGGCACGGGCGGCCGAGTCGAGATCCGGCTCGCGCCGTGCGAGCTCCGCGCCCGCACGGTCGACGGCTTCATCGAGCAGCGACGACAGCGACACGGTATCTCCCGCCCGCGTCTTCAACATCTTCTTGTCCTGCCCGAGGATCGAGCCGAACGCGACGTGCTCGGCGCGCGCGGGAGGCTTGAGCCAGCCCGCGAGCTCGCCGACGGCGAAAACCATCGCGAGGTGCTGGGTCTGCGGCGTGCCGACGACGTAGAGCAGGCGCGTGCCGCCAAGCGTCTGCGTACGAAAGCGCAGCGCCGCGAGGTCTGTCGCGGCGTAGCCGAAGCCGCCGTCTTGCTTGCGGACGATCAGGGGCAACGGCTCGCCTTCGCGGTTCGTGAAGCCCGGCGCGAACACGCACAGCGCGCCGTCGTTCATCCGCGCTAGGCCGCTTTTTTCGAGCTCGTCCGCGATTTGCGGTAGCAGCGGGTTGTAAAAACTCTCGCCGCGCAGGTGCTCGTCGCGCAGCAGCACACCGAGCTTCGCGTAGTTCGCGTTGAAGTGCCGCTTGGAGATATCGATCAACGCCTGCCAGAGTCTCAGCGTGTGCGCATCGCCCGCTTGCAGCAGCACGACGCGCGCGCGCGCGCGCTCCGCGAACTTAGGATCGCTGTCGAACTTCACGCGAGCGTTGCGGTAGAACTCGCTGAGCTGATTGACGTCCGAATCGGAGCCGCCCGTGTCCCCTTGACCGAGGTCGACGAGATGCTCGATCAACATGCCGAACGGCGTACCCCAATCGCCGACGTGGTTTTGCCGCACCACCTCGTGACCGAGGCACTCGAGGATTCGGCCGAGCGCGTCGCCGATGATCGTCGAGCGGAGGTGACCCACGTGCATCTCTTTCGCGACGTTCGGGGCCGAGTAGTCGATAACGACCTTGTCGCGGTGCTCCGCGACGGGCACGCCGAGCCGCAAGTCGCGCGCGAGCGCGCTCACTTCCTTGGCGAGGAATTCGGGAGCCAGCGTGAGGTTGATGAACCCGGGACCGGCGATCTCGACTTTCTCGCAGATTCCCTCGAGATCGAGCTTCGCGACCACGGCTTCGGCCACTTGGCGCGGCGCGCGCTTGAGTGTCTTCGCGAGGCCCATCGCGAGGTCCGCTTGGTAGTCCGCGCGCTCCGAGCGCCGCACCATGGCTTCGACGCCCGCGGCGTCGCTGCCGAACGCAGCAGCGACGGCCGTTTGGAGCCGGGCGGCTAACAGGGTACGCGGGTCTGCCATGGATCCTTCGCCGGTCAAAGGCGCGGATTATACGGGCAGGAGCGCCCTCAGCGGGCGAGGTACTCCGCGACCTCCACGAGGTTGCCGTCGAGATCGCGGAAATAGATCGAGCGCAGGGGCCCGAGCGCGCCGCGGCGCGGCACGGGTCCCGCCTCGATCGCAACGCCGATCTTGAGCAAATGCGCGAGCATTTCGTCGAGCGGGATCGCGGCGATCACGCAGAAGTCCGCGGCGCCCAACGTCGGCTGCTTCGCCTTGGTCGGCGTCTCCGTGGTGCGATCTTGAAGATTGATCTTTTGCTCGCCGAACTTCAGCGCAAACCGCGGCTGGCCTTCGGGGCCGCGAAACAATTCGCGCTCGAACCCGAGCGCACGCTCGTAGAAGCGCAGGCTTTCGCCGATATCGCTTACCGTGAGCACGATGTGGTCGAGTTTGTTAGCGAGCGGGCGCATGGAGGTCTCTCGAGGCGACGTGCGGACAGTCTTCAGGTGGACGCGACGGCGTTCAGCTCTGTGCCGCGCCGGGCTGTCGCCGTCTATTCAGCGTGATCAGACATTTGAAGCGGGCGGACTTCAGCATCTTGTACGCGGCGCGTACGCCTTTGGCGTTGCCCCATTCCTTCAGATCCCTATCCAGCGTGTCGACGGAATGCTCGTCGAGATACTCGGGAAGTGGCCGCTGGAGTTCGCGCATCGAGCTGCAGTCCGAGCAGCGCCAACGGCGGCGCTGCACGGACGCCGTGCGGTCGACTTGCAAGCAGATCGTACACACGCTCCAAGCCTCGATCGGCTCGCGCCCCTCGACCAAGATCTCGTAAGCCATCTCGCCGCCGCTCACGCGTGGTGTGTGCGCCGATTTCGCGAACGCGGCCCGCAGCCATTCCGCGACGGCTTGCATCACGCCTGGGGATCGCTGCCCGGATTCCATACCGTAATGCGCGAGCTAGTGCTCGCGCTGCCTCCAGTCTGCGACGAACTTCATGAAGGCATCCTTGTTGTAGCTCTTCTTGCCGTCCTCGAGCACGACCGTCGGCTGGGACTTCAAGAGCTCGCCCGTGTCCGAGAGCACCCAGAAGTGCGGCGCGCCGTCGGCTTTCGGCAGCTTCGCAAAGAACTCCTCATTGCGGTTCTCATCCCCGACATAAACCTTCGCGACGACGAAGACGTCGTGCAGCGCACCATCGACGTCGTCGTTGCTCTCGAGGAAGGCGTAGAGGTAGTGGCACCAAATGCACCAATCGCCGCCCGCGACGAGCAGCACGAGCTTGTCCTCGGCGTGCGCGCGCGACTCGGCGGACGCGAGCGCGGCAAACGCGTCGGCCTTCGGGTCGTAGCCGATGTCCTCCGCGCGTACCGTCGATACCGCGAGTAGCAGCATCACGACGGCGATCGAAACCGATTTCACCATACGTTTCTCCGAACGTTTCCTTGTCGCGCGAGGCCTTCTCCGCACTAGACCATGCCGCCGGGAGAGGCGTCAACGGGATTTCGCGCCAAGCTTGAGACAGAATGTGGCTCGCAGCCGAGCCGCCAAGACTCCGCGTCCAACCCCGGGGAACGAATGAAGCTCAGCACGGACCGAATACTCACGACGCACGTCGGCAGCCTCCCGCGCGAGCTCGCGGTGCTCGATCTCCTCTATAAAAAAGAGAACGGCGATCCGTACGACGCGGACGAGCTCGACGCCGCGGTCGCTGCTGCCGTGAGCGAAGTCGTGCACAAGCAGGTCGCGACCGGCATCGACATCGTGAACGACGGCGAGACGAGCAAAATCGGGTACGCAACCTATATCAAGGATCGGCTCTCAGGCTTCGCGGGGCATCACCCTCGCCCGCCGCATCTCGATCTCGCCCCCTATCCCGAATTTCGCGATGCGATGGTCCGGATGATGGGCACGCAGACATTCAAGCGGGACGTCGAACTACGTCGAGCACCCCGAGCTCATCGCGCAGCAGCTCGTGCAGTACGCGAACATCGTCGGGCGAGAGCGCGTGATCGCCGGAACCGACTGCGGCTTCGGCTCGTTCGCAGGTCTGAGCCGTGTCGACCCCGGGATCGCCTACAAGAAGCTCGGTGCGCTCGTCGAAGGTGCCGCGCGCGCTTCACGCCAGCTCTGGGGGCGGACGCCACTTAGGTCAGGTACGGGCGCGTGAGCTCCTCCGAGACCTGCCACAACTTCGTGGCCATCGCGGGATCCTTTTGATAGTCGCTCTGTTCCGCGGGGTTGCAGTCCGCGAAGTACTCGCCCGTGACGGCCGCGAGCGCCGGATTGCTGGCGAGATAGCAGCTCGTCGCTGCGCCTCGCGCCGGCGGCTCGAACTGAAACCCGCCGCCACCGCCGCCTTGGCGCGGCGCGGCACCGGCCGGCGGCGTGAGATTGAGATTCCTCATGATGTTCGTCTGCACCACGCCAGGGTGCAGCGAGTTGGAGGTCGCCTTCGTACCCGCGAGCCGCTTAGACAGCTCGAGCGAGAACAAGCCATTCGCGAGCTTCGAGTGGCCGTACGACTGCCGCTCCCATCCCTGACCCGAGAGATTGTCGAACTGGATCCCACCACTCGGCGCCTGGCGGTGCGCGACGCTGCCGACGATGACGACGCGGCCCTGCGGCGCGGCAGTCACGCGATCGAGCAATCGGTTCGTGAGAATGAAGTGCCCGAGATGATTCACGACGAACTGAATCTCCATGCCGCGCGCTTGCTGGAGCTCCATGAGCAGCATGCCTGCGTTGCAGATCAGCACGTCGATCTGCGTATCGAGCGCACGGATCTCGCGCGCGCACGCGACGACCGAATCGAAATCGCTGAGCTCGAGCACGACGGGAGTGGTTTTGCCTTGCACGCTCGCACAGGCCTCTTGGCCGCGCTCGAGCGTGCGCGCCGTGCCGATCACGTGCGCGCCGCGCAGTGCCAACACGCGCATCGTCTCGAGGCCGATCCCGGAGTTGCACCCCGTCACGACGACGGTCTTGCCTGTCAAGTCGATGCCGGCCGTGACGTCCTCCGCCGTGGCGTCAGCGGCGAAGTTGCTGCGCGGCACGCCCTGCGCGAGCGCGTTGCCGAAGTACGGCGCGAGCGCGAGCAGCGCACCGCCCTCGATGAATCGGCGGCGATTGAAATCGTTCATAGCAGCTGATCGAGCGCGGTGCGAACCTGTTGGTCCCAGAGCTCGCCGACCGTCTTGCCCGCCGGCAGGTCCGTCCACGGCCGGCGATATGCAACGGTCCCTGCGCCGTCGACGATCAGGAGGCCGGGAATGTATTGAATCCCATACGACTGCGCGATCGCGTCGCCGTTCGCGACGGCGATCGGCGCGAAGCCGAGGCCCTGCACGTACGCCTTCGGATCGCCGCGACCGTCTTCCTTCGCGTTGATGGCGACGATCTTCACGCCCCGCGCCGCGTAGTCCGCTTGAATTGCTTTGAGATACGGCATGAACGCGCGGCAGTACGGGCACCAAGTGGCCCAGAACACGAGGACGACAGGCTTACCTTGGCCGACGGCCGGGAAATCGATGGGCCGCCCCGCAAAATCGGCGGCGTGCCACGCGGGCGCGCGGTCCCCCTGCTCCACCGCGAACGCGGCCGTCGATACGGCGGCGGACAGGGAGGCGGCGAGCGCAAGGACCAGCGCAGATCGAAATCGCATGAGGAGCTCCGGTTCTCTAAGGCGGGACATTATAGGAAATCCCGCGCGCGGCCGGCATCGAGAAATGTCAGCGCGGGATCGCGGCGGCACCGGCGGAGCCGCGAGCGACACTTCGGGGCGGCGCTCGTTATTGCGGAGCTTTATACAACGCGTCGTTCTGCAGAAGCTTCTCGAACCGCGCGATGTCCTCGTTGTTCTCGATGCATTCGTACTCGCGAATGCGCTCGTTCGGACGCAGACGGAAGCTCTCCTCCATATGCCAGGGCTTGGTGAATACGACGGGATCTTCCATCGTGACCTGGTAACGGATCGTGTCGTAAGTGTCGCGCGTGTAACGCTCGGTCACGCGCAACTGCTCGCTGTGGATCGTGCCAACGCCCGCGAGCCAGGTCTTGTCGTTGAAGCTCGTGACGTCGACGACGAGCGTGTCTCCTTCCCAGTGTCCGACCGAATCGCCGAGATACGATGCCTCCGCGTCGTCAGGATGCGGCCGCCCATCCGTCGGGATGATCCGAAACGCGTGATGGATCTCGTAGAGGATGACCACCCGGTCGGGCAGCTGGATGATCTCGAGCGGCAGCGGCCGGTACTGGATTCGCGGCACCCCCGTGAGCAGACAACGGCCCATCGGATCGTCGATGCCGCGGCGCGCGAGGTATTCCTGGCGTTTCGCCTCGGCCTCGGGCTTGTACGGCGCCGGCTCGGCGGCCGGGGGCGCGCGGCCGAGCGCCGCGTCTTGAGCGCGCGCCGCGGCGAGCGCTTCCTCGCCCTCAAAAAGCGGCAACGCGCTCGTGAGGATCCAGATGCCCGAAAGGTCGGGCTTGCCGTTCGCGGCGCGCGGCGCCGGCTTCACCCCCGCGACGGCCGGCGGCTTTGCCGCAGTCGCGGCGGGCTGGGCGCGGACGGGTGTGGCGAGCTGCGAAACGGCGAACGTCGCGAGCGCGACCGACGCGGTGCTGATGAGTTTCATAAGGGGCTCCACGCGAGTGGCCGCGCGACTCGAGGCTACCGACCGCCCGTGCCGGCCGGGGGTCCCGCGGCGAGCTTGCGGCCGTCGGCGAACGTCACGTTGCGGACGGCACCAAGGTTCGGCTCGCTCCGCGCGAGCCAACCCGTGACGGTCACGTCGTCGCCGACCTTCATCGTCACGTCTTTCTGCCAGCCTTGCCGCACGAGCATGTTCGGCGGGTAGCCTTCGAAGCGCCAACGAGTGAGCTTGCCGTCTTCGCCCTTGACGTCGAGCGCAAAATGCATGTGCGGGTTCGCCCACTCGACGCCGGCAACGGTGCCCGACAGCGTGAACGGCTTTTCGCTGTCGAAGCCCGCGGCGAACGAATGGTGGGCCTCTGCGCGCGCGAACAAGAGAACGGCGGCGGCCGCGGCCGCCGCGCTGCGAATATTCATGGCTCCCCCGACTCACGGATCGTCGATTCGATTGCGGATTATCGTGACGCCCGGAATCGCGCTTCAAGGAATGGAAGCAATAACTACAGGTTGGCGGAAGGACCGACGATCCGCGGCAGGCGCCGCCGCCGCTGCGTTGCGGTACGATCGCCCGACCCATCAACCGCCGCTCAGGAGCACGAAGATGATCCGCAGCAGTCGCAAGCCTCGATGGATTCTCCGGGGAACTCTTTTGGCCGCCGCAACCGCCGCGCTCGCGTTCGCCGCCTCGGCCCCCAGCCGGGCGCAGCAAGCCGCGCAGAAACCGCTGCCCGAAGGCTTCATCCGGCAAGGGCCCGTGCAGCCGGGGCTCGCACCGAAGATGACGTACGAGGAAAAGACCGCCACCGCGCACGTGTTCGAGGTGCGCTTCAGCACGGGCGACGAGATCCTGTCGGGGCTCTACGACCTCGTGGCCAAGCACCACATCACGTCGGGTCACATCACGGGCATCGGCGGTCTCGCGCCCGGCGCGCTTCTCGGTTGGGGTGACCCGGAGGTCGGCGGGTTCAAGAAGATCGAGATCAAGGACAAGACCGAGATCGTCTCGCTGATCGGAGACATCTCGATGCGCAACGACGCGCCCTACGTGCACGTGCACATGATCGTCGGATCGTCCGACGGCTCGACGAAAGCGGGCCATCTGATCGAAGCACATATTGCGCCGGTGGGCGAGCTCACGGTCGTCGCAACGAGCATGGCGGCGCACTGAACCGGGCGCACCGGCCGGGCTTCGCGGCGCTCGCCATCGCGAGGCGGACCGGCCGAATCTGAGCCTTGCCGTCCGAACGATGTCCGAAATCGTCGGATTTATGACCTTTGTGCCATCGCGACCGATGGCAAGATGGGCTCATGAGCAACCACACCAAGCCCAAGCGACGGCGGATCGGGTTCTTTCTCTTCGACGGCGTCACTGCGCTCGACCTTACAGGTCCGGCCGAAGCGTTCGCGTGCGCCGCATTCCCCGAGAACGGGAAACCGGCCTACGAGGTTCTCACCGTCGGCTTGTCGCGCCGCGTATGCGTCAGCGAGTCGGGCGTGGCGCTGACGCCGTCGTGCACGATCGGCGACGCGCCTGCGCTCGATACGTTGATCATCCCCGGCGGCGCCGGGTTGCGCGAGCCCGCGACGAATCGCAAAGCGACCGAGTGGATCACGCGGTGCGCGCCTCGCACCCGCAGGATCGCGTCCGTCTGCACGGGAATCTATGGGCTCGCACCGTCCGGGCTGCTCGAGGGGCGGCGCGTAACGACGCATTGGCGCTTCGCTGCCGACGTTGCTGCGAGGTTCCCGAAGCTCGACGTCGCGCCGAACGAGCTGTACGTGAAGTCGGAAAACCTCTACACCGCGGCGGGCGTAACGGCGGGCATCGACTTGGCGCTCGCACTCATCGAGGAAGATCTCGGCGCCGCCGCCTCGCTCGCGGTCGCGCGCGAGCTCGTCGTCTATGTGAAGCGTGACGGCGGCCAAGCGCAATTCTCCGAGCCGTTGCGGTTTCAGAGCTCCGCGAAGAACCGGATGTCGGAGCTCGCGGCGCACATCACAGCGAACTTGAAGCGCGACCTGCGCATCGACGCGCTCGCGGACAAGATGGCAGTCTCGCCGCGCCAATTCAGCCGGCAGTGCTACGCGAGCTTCGGCTGCCCACCGGCTGCCCTCGTGCGGCGTTTGCGGCTCGACGAGGCGCGCCGCCGGCTGCACGCACGCGCCGGCGCAATCGAGCTCGTCGCAACCTCCGTGGGGTACCGCAGCGCCGACGCGTTCCGCCGCGCGTTCGAGCAGGAGTTCGGCATCAACCCGTCGACGTATCGGTCCCGCTTCCTCGCCTCCGCGCAACCCGCTCCCGGCTGAGCTCGACCAAGGTCACTGGCTTCGCGAGCCCCGCGGCGCCCAATAGCCGTGGGGTCGCGCTCGCCGCCCTTGCGCAGGCCGCCTCGGCGATCCCGGCCGGGTCTGGGATCCCGGTGCAGAACGACCCGAGAAATCGCAGCCCCTACGCGAAATACCGAGTTCCCGGCCGCCGGCGGCTCGAAAAATCGTGGCAAATCTATATAGTGCTCGCCTTCGGGGCGCCAAGGGCGGCCCCCGAGGACCCCTTTTACCCCTTCGCGAGACCACGATTATGGCCAGGCAGAAGCCACTCAAGCTTTACCGCAACATCGGCATCATTGCTCACATCGACGCGGGCAAGACCACGACGACGGAGCGGGTGCTGTACTACACCGGCAAGAAGCACCAGATCATCGAGGTCCACGACACCAAGGACGGCAAGACCAGCACCACCACCGACTACCTGGAGCAGGAGCGCAAGCGCGGTATCACGATCCAGAGCGCCGCGGTCTCCGCCGAGTGGAAGGGCTACCAGATCAACCTGATCGACACGCCGGGACACGTCGACTTCACGATCGAGGTCAACCGCAGCCTCCGCGTGCTCGACGGCGCGGTAGTCGTGTTCGACGGCGTCGCGGGCGTGGAGCCGCAGACCGAGACGAACTGGCGCCTCGCGAACCAGTACAACGTACCGCGCCTCTGCTACATCAATAAGATGGACCGCATCGGCGCGAACTTCGCGCACTGCGTCAAAGGCATCAAGGAGCGGCTCAGCCCGAACGCGATCCTGTGCCACATCCCGTTCGGCAGCTCCGATGAGTTCACGGGCATGGCCGACCTCGTCGCGGGCGTCGGCTACATCTGGGACTCGGACGACAAGGACAGCGAGTGGGAAACCGTGCCGCTCGACCAGATTCCGGGCCGGTTCAAGTTTTCGACCACCGCGGACAACGACTGGATCAAGCGCATTCCCGAGCTTCGCCAGGAGCTCCTCGAGCACGCGCTCGCGATGGACGAGGACGCGTTCATGGAGTTCGTGGAGCACGGCAAGTTCGATCCCGCGAAGCTCAAGGAGTGCATCCGCATTGGGGCGGTCAGCGGCAAGCTCGTGCCGGTGTTCTGCGGCTCGTCGTTCAAGAACAAGGGCGTGCAGCAGCTGCTCGACGCCGTCGTCGACTACCTGCCGTTCCCCGGCGAGAACGGCGGCATCTCGATCGTCGACGTCGACGGCAAGGTGCTCGGTACTCAGGAAGTAAAGGACGACGCGCCCGCGCGCGCGCTCGCGTTCAAGGTCATCAACGACCAGTTCGGCACGCTCACGTTCGTGCGCGTGTACTCGGGCGTGATCAAGAAGAGCGACACGCTGCTCAACGTGACGCGCGACCGCAAGGAGCGCATCGGCCGTATCGTCGAGGTCCAAGCGAATTCCACGAAGGACATCGAGGAGGCGCGCGCGGGCGACATCTGCGCGTTCGTCTCGATGAAGGAAACGGAAACCGGCGACTCGCTATCGTCGCTGGACAAGCCCGCGCTGCTCGAGCGCATGCGCTTCCCCGACCCCGTCATCAGCGTCTCGGTCGAGCCGAAAACGCGCACCGACGTCGACAAGATGTCGACCGCGCTCTACAAGATGGTGAAGGCCGACCCGTCGCTGCGTCTCGAAGTGGACCAGGAGACGGGCCAGACGCTCTTGCGCGGCATGGGCGAGCTGCACCTCGAGGTCACGATCGACCGCATGCGCACGGAGCTCGGCGTCGAGGCGAACATGGGCCGCCCGCGCGTGAGCTTCCGTGAGGCGTTCGGCACGGTCGTCGAACATGTCTACACGCACAAGAAGCAGTCGGGCGGCTCGGGCCAATACGCCGAAGTGAAGATGATCTTCGAGCCGTTGCCGGCCGGCAGCGGAGTGGAGTTCTCCGACGAAGTGGTCGGTGGCCGCATCCCGCGCGAGTTCATCCCGTCGGTCGAGCATGCGATCGTCACCGAGTGCAAGCGCGGCCAGGTCGCCGGCTACGAGGTCGTCGACTTCAGGGCGCGCCTGCTCGACGGCAAGTACCACGACGTCGACTCGTCCGCGCTCGCGTTCGAGATCGCGGGCCGCGCAATGTTCCGTGAGGCTCATCGGATGAGCCGGCCGAAGCTGCTCGAGCCGATCATGAAGATCGAGGTGGTCAGCGAATCGGAGTACCTCGGCAACATCATCGGTGACATCAACCGCCGCCGCGGCCAGGTCACCGACCAGGGCCAGAAAGGTGCGCAAGTCACGGTGGTCGGCTTCGTGCCGCTATCCGAGATGTTCGGCTACATCAACTTCCTACGCTCTAGCACGAGCGGCCGCGGCACGTTCACGATGGAGTTCGACCACTACTCCGAAGTGCCGGCCGGAATGGTCGCGAAGCTCATGGAGAAGGAAGCCTAGCGCGCCGCTCCGCACGGGGCTCGTTCGACTCGCGCCGCGCGCCGGCCGAGCCGCCCCGGCCGCGCTTACCGCTCGTTCAAGACCTTCGGCAAGTTCGGCGGGTTCTGATGCGGCGTGATCATGAACCGCAATAGAGTGCCGTCCTTCGTCGTGAGCTCGATCTCGGCTTCCTGGCCGTTCGTCGTGAGCAGCTTCGGCGACGATGCGAGCACGTAGCCGCCGCCCTCGCGAACGTAGATCTCCGTCGACAGCATGATGCCGTTCGTCTCGATCGTCGGCACGATCACCATGCGGACCTGATCGTCGATCGCGCGGAACGCGACGTTGTCGTTCGCTTCGGTGACGACCTGGCTTTCCTCGACGCGGCTGTCGTTCATCGACACGCCGACGTCGAGCATCACGACGTCCGCGAAGGCGAAGCCCTTGGTCGCGACGAATAACGCACCTGCGGCGGTGAGCGCCGCGGCAGCAGTCCCGAGCATCGGCTTCGCCCGGACGCGAAATCGGGACGCGGTGCGGGCCGCATAGACGGCGGGGTGCGCGGTCTCGACGCTCGGCGTCGCCGCTGCGACTTCGGCGCGCGCGATCCGCAGGCTCGCCACGTCCACTTCGAATACGGACGCGAGTGCGCGCGCCGACTCGAACGAGGCAGCGCCCGTTTTCTCGATGCGTTGAATCGTGCGCAGCCCGAGACCCGAGACGGTCGCGAGATGCTCTTGGCTCCAAGCGCGGCGTTCGCGCTCGGCTCTGATTCTCTTCGAGTCGACTTTCATGTCCATCGGCGCTCTCCGATCCCAGGAGAACGCTACCTTCGCGCGCGGCGCCTGACATCCGCAACGAATTCAGAGCGCCACAGTTACGCCACAGCCCCGCCATGTGCCGGCGGCGGGGACCCATTTCAACCCTCAGGGCGCGGCACAACTCCAGTTTGCCGCGTCTTTGAGGTCGCCCGAGCCGTCGTACTTCGCAGATTGCGGATAGGCGCAGATCGGCCGCTTCAGGCCCGAGTCCGGGTTCGCACCGAGCATTTGCGCGGGCGGAGTGTCCTTCTCGCGCCACTGCTCGAGCGCCGTGATCGAGTCGAACGTGTTCGGCCCGGGGCCGCCGCGGCAGTGCTCCATGCCCGGCACGAGGAATAGCCGCATCCAGTCGTCCTGCTTCGGACCCATCTCGCGGATCACGCTCTCGTAGTAGAGGACCGTGTTCTCCGGCGTGATGCCGTTGTCGCGCCAGCCGGCGTAGAGCAACAGCTTTCCGCCTTGCGCCTCGAATGCGCGCAGATCGGGGTCGACTGCGTCGACGAAGCCCACCTGCTTGTCGATCAGCGGCATGTCGCGATCGAGGTCGAAGTTGTGCCAGTCGTAGTTCGGGTTCTGGAAGCCCAAGATCCGGACCGAGTCGAACGCGAACGGGTTCGGCGGGTCTTGCGAGCTCTTCATCGGCGGGATCGCCACGCCATAGGCCTGCCCCGAGAAGATCAGCTGGCCCTTGCTGTTCTTCAGGCCTCCGTAGTACGTCTGCACGGTCTTGAGCTCGCCCGGCGTGAGACAAGAGTCGTCGGGCTTCCCGGAGCACGCGAGCGACTCGTATTCGAACGAGCACTGTCGCGGGTCGTTCAGGAACCCTTCGTGCAACGTGTCGCACTGCGCGAGCACAGCGTCGTTCACCAACTTCGCTTTCGCCTCCGGCAGCGCCTCGTCCGGATGACGCGCGAGCTCGATCGAGCGATACGCGCCCGCCGTGTGCATGTGGATGTGCCGGTTCGCGAGCGCGCCCGCGATGATGCCGTCGAAGTCGCCCGGATAGCGCTGCGCAGCCATCACGCCCTGCCGGCCGCCCGTCGAGCAGCCCTTGTAATAAGAGTAGTCGAGGGGCGCCGCGTAGAACGCGTCTATGAGCCGCTTCGACTTCACCGTCATGTCGTGGATCGAGCGGAATGCGAAGTCAGTGATCTTCTCGGGGTGGTCGAGAGCAAACATCCCGGCCGGCCCGTCCGCAGCGGAATGGCCGGTGTCGGTGCCCGCCGTCGCGTAGCCGCGGCGCAGCGCTTCCTGCATGTCGCCGTAGCCTTGGATCGCTCCTGCCCAGCCGCCATTGCCGACCGCGAGGAACTTGCCGTTCCAGTTGCTGGTGGGCAACCACAGCTCCACGTTGATGTTCGAATCCGGCGTCGGCTTCAGCACCATCGTTACGCGGCAGTGCTCGGGGATCGGCTTCGCGGGCGGTGCGGCGGTGCCCCCGGGTCCCGACCCCGCGGGCGGCGTGAACACGCCAGCCGGGACGCTCGCCGCGGCGGTCACGGTCGCACGCTCGAGCGCGACCCCCTGAAGCTGCTCGCACGGCATGTTGAGTCCGGCGGCGAGCGCGGTGGCGAGTAATCCGATCATGGCGGTCCCCCCTGTTGTTCTACGGCGCGCGGATCGGCTCCGCGCTCGGGACCAAGGATAGCTCTAAGCCGGCACCGAGCGCACTAACGCGGGGTAGTACCAAAGCAGGGTCCCGGCCCGGGCGAAATAGCTGACATAAAACGCGCCCCAGAGGCCGTGGTTGCCGTATGGCTCGAGCAACCACCATGCTGCGAGGTAGATCGCTAGCGTAAAGAGCATCGCGTTACGCATGTCCACGGTCCGCGTGGCGCCGATGAAGATGCCGTCGAGCTGGAACGACCAGACACCGAGCAGGGGTACGAACGCCGCCCACCAGAGGTAGGTTCGCGCGGCCGCGCGCACCGCGGGGTCGATCGTGAGCAGGTCGACCATCGCCGGCCCGAGCGCGAGCAACACTGCCGTGATCAGCACCGCGATGCCGGCCGCCCACAGTGTGGTGAGCTTCGCGGCTGCGACGAGCCCGGCGCGGTGCGCCGCGCCGATCGCGCGCCCGACTAGCGCCTCGGCCGCGAACGCGAGCCCGTCGAGGAAGTAGATCGCGACCGTGACGAAGCTCATGAGAACGGCGTTCGCCGCGAGGATCACGTCGCCTTGCGACGCCCCGCGTGCGACGAACCAGACCCACACGCAGATCAGCGCCAGCGATCGGATCATGATGTCCGCGTTCACGGTGACCATGCGCTTGAGCGGCGCCGCCGCCATGATTCGCTCACGCGCGAAGTGCGCGCCGAATCCGCGCAGGTGGCGGAGCGCAATCGCGAGCCCGACGGCGGCCGCAATCACCTCGGCGAGTAAGGTACCGGCCGCGACGCCGCGCACGCCCCAACCGAAGCCAATCACGAACAGCACGCACAGAGCGATGTTCGTGACGTTCAGCACGAGCTGCAGCACGAGCCCGAGGTCGGTGCGTCCCAGGCCGATGAGCCAGCCGAGCAGCGCGTAGTTCGCGAGCGTCGCGGGCGCGGCCCAGACGCGCACGTCGTAATAGTCGCGCGCGAGCGCCTCGACTTGCGGGCTGCCGCCGAGCAGGCCAAAAGCGATTTCGCGAATCGGCCATTGCACGACCAACAGCCCGGCGCCGACCGCCGCCGCGAGCAACAGCGCACGCCCGAGGCTCGCCGCGACCTCGTCGCGGTCATCGGCGCCGAACGCCTGCGCCGTTAGGCCCGTGGTGCCCATGCGCAGGAACCCGAAGCCCCAGAACACGAACGTGAACACGAGCGCGCCGATAGCGACGGCTCCGATGTACTTGGGATCGGGGATCCGCCCGACGACGGCGGTGTCGACGAGTCCGATCAGCGGCGTCGAGACGTTCGAGATCATCACGGGCACCGCGATCGCGAGCACCCCTCGGTGTGTGAGCGCGGCCTTCAAGGTTTCGCGAGCTCGCGCTCGAGCCCCTCGAAGCCGCGCCGCATCGCCCAGCGATGATTCGCGACGAAGATGGGGCGCAGCAGCGGCGAGAGCACCACCATCCAAGGTTTCGTCACGTAGACCGTCCAGTCATAACGAACAGCGACGAACTCGCCGTCTTGAGCGAACCGCCACTCGCCGCGGCCGTCGAGGTCGCCGCGTGCGCGGATCGACACCGAGCGCGGCTTGTCGACCGCGAGCACCTCGGCCTCCCAGCGGAGGCGATACGGAAGCCAGCCCTTCGTGTGCAGCCGCATGACCCTACCAACGCCGTTCGCATCGCCCGGCCTCACCTCGCGCACATCGAGGTACACCTCGGGCCACCAGCGCACGAATTCGAGCGGCTTGCTCAAAACGTCATAGACGCGCGCGACCGTGCCGCGCACGCGCCACGACGTCGGGATCTGGAACTCGCGGGGCTTCACGAACGGTGGTTCTCGAGACCGGAGACGCTGGCGCTTATCATACGTCGCGCCCTTAGGATCGGTCGGCGGCGAATTCACCCGCGCAAATGGGTAGCGATCGCAGGACGCTGGAGCGGCATAATCCCGTAGCGACCTCTGACGTTTCGCTTCGAGGAGTCCGCCATGCGCTACGCCGCTCGAATCGTGCTCGCCGCCGCCCCAAAAGGCTGGCGTGTACGCGTACATCGGCAACGGCCCGTCCGCGACGACACCGATCCCGACGCCGCGGTGACATGATCAGAGAGCCCGGCAGCGTCGTCGCCGATCGCTACACGCTCGAGGTACACCTCGGCACGGGGCGTTATGGCGAAATTTATCGAGCCGTCGATCGCCTGCTGTCGGATCCGTCGCTTCTCCTGGAGCACCGCGTCGCGTTGCACCTGCTGCACCCGCGCGTCGCGCAGCACACGCGACTGCTGCAGAAGCTCGAGAGCAGCTACCGAGAGCCGCATCTCTGGTCGCACGCGAACGTGGTCAAAGTGCGCGGTTTCGGGAGTGAGCGAGGCCAGTATTTTCTGGTCATGGAGCTGCTCGACGGCGAATCGCTGCGAGCGCGGCTCGACGACCCAGCGTCGGAGCAATGGTCGACCGCTCAGTCGTTCGCAGTGCTTCGCGCGGCCGGCGACGCATTGACGTACGCGCACGCCAAAGGCGCCGTGCACGGCGAGCTGAAGCCCGATAGCCTCTTCATCACTACAGATCGGGAGATAAAGGTCCTCGATTTGCTCCCGGCGAGCTCGCCGCGAACCGAGGCGTCGTTCGTCGAGGACGCGGCGCCGAACAGTGCTGCGAACCCGGATCGGCGCGACGACGTGTTCGGCCTAGCTTGCATCGCATACGAGCTCTTGACGGGCCAGCGTCCCTACGACGGACGCTCGGCGCTCGAGGCGGCGAATGCCGGGCTCGCGCTCGCACCGAGCCCGCGGCTCGACGCGCGGCAGTGGGACGCGATCGCGCGCGGTCTCGCGTTACGCCGCGCGGATAGGACCAAGACCGTGGCCGCGTTCCTCACCGAGCTCGGCGTCGCGAATGGCGAAGCGCCGCTCGCGGCACGCAGCGCGACCCCCGACGCTCCGGTTGCCGCGCCCGCTGACCCACTCCCGCGGCGTGCGCAAGACGACGACATGCCGATCATCGGCGACCACTCGGGCAACTTCGACGCACGACCCGCGCGGGAGCAATTCGCAGAGCCGCCGCGACCCTCCCCGCGAAAGAGCGACCGTGGGTGGCGCCTCGATCCTCAAGACGTTCACAGGTACGCGGAGCGGACGCGGAGCGGCGAGCGACGCGGGCGCTTCCCTCTAGCGGCAGTCGCGACGCTCGTTGTCGCGGCGGGCGCAATCGGTGCGGCGGTCTATTGGAGTGAGCATGCGGTGGAGTTGCTAGCGCTGGTTCGCCCAGGAGGCGCGCAACCCGGTGCCGGCGGGGGTGCCGAGGCGGCGCCTGGCGATTTGGAGCCGACCCGCACGCAGCCGCCCACGGTGGCCGCAACGCCGGAGCTTCCGCCGGAAGCTGCCGACGCGCCGCCGCCGACCGCGCCGGCGCCGGCCGAGTCCGAGCTCGCCGAGGCGACGCTGCGCGAGTCCGCGCCACCCTCTGCCGTGGCCGCGCCGGCAACGGTTCCGTCACCTCCCGCGACGCCCGCGACGCCCGCGGCTCCCGCGGCTCCGGCCGCGCCGGAGACCTTCGAGCTCGCGGCTCGCACGATTTCGGTGTCGGAAGGCGCGCCTGGCGCCGCGGTCAACCTGCGCCGCCGCGGAGGAGACCTCGGCGAGTCGTCGGTGGCTTGGTGGACGAGCGACGGCACCGCGCTCGCGGGCGACGACTACGCGGACCTCGGAACGATCATCGAAAAATTCGCCGCAGGCGAGTCAACGCGCACGATCCACATCCCGATCGTCGGCGACTCCATGACCGAAGGCGTCGAAAGCTTCTACGTGAACCTCGGGGAGCGCGAGCAACCCGACGGGCGCGTGGAACCCACTCAACAGATAGAAATCGTGATCCAAGACGACGATTAGCCGCACCGGCGAGGGCGATACGCGAGCGACCTACCCTTCAACGCAGCGCGCTCACCTCGGCGCCGTCGTACGACGACACTCCGCTCGCGGCAGCGAGCTTGGCGAGCTCGCGGCTGCGGCGGTCGAGCGCCGCAGGCGTCAGCAACTCGGTACGCGTGACACGCAGCGTCGTAACGTCATCCTCCGTGCGCAGCGACACGATTCGGAAGCCGTCACGCACGAGCCGCAACGACAACGCCTCCACTTTCGCGGAATCCGGACCGGAGAATGCAAATACCCAGGGCAGCGCAGTGTCGACCTTGAGCTCGTGACTCGCGCGCAACCGTTGGAACTCGGCCTCGATCTGTGCGCTCGACAGCGCCGCATCGAAGTGCGCGGCGAGCGCCGGCGGGGCAGCGCTCAACAACGCGGCCGCAACGGCGAGCGCCGTGGTCCGCACGATGCGTTGCTTCAGCATGACGTGGCCCCTCCTTGGTTGCGACGCGTATGGGACCTGCGTGCTCGCTACGCGGACGTTGCGAGCTTCAGTCCGACGATTCCCGCGACGATCAGTGCGATGCTTGCGACGCGCGCTGCGCTCATGGACTCACCGAGCAGCACGATACCGAGGATCGCGGTACCGACCGCGCCGACACCGACCCAGACGGCGTAGGCGGTGCCGACCGGCAGCGCCTTCACCGCGAGCCCGAGCAAGCCCATGCTGACCACGAGCGCGACTCCCGTCCAGACGCTCGGCCAAAGACGCGTGAAGCCGTCGGTGTACTTTAGGCCGATCGCCCAGCCGACCTCGAAGATTCCCGCAACGACCAGGACCAACCACGAAGCAGTCTGTGACATCGTCCCCTCCGTGCCGGCGGGCGCGGCGTGCTCAGCCTTCGCGAAAACGGCAGCGAGCCGCGGCACGTGACGACGCCCGAGCCCGGGACGATCTCCCCGATCACGTAGGCGTCCTCGCCGTGCGCCGCGAGATGCGCGAGCACCTCGGCGGCGTGGCGCTGCCGGCAGACGAGCGTGAGACCCACGCCAAGGTTGAACGTCCGCAGCATGTCGGCGTCCGGCGCGGCCGCCGCTCGCCGGATCCGCTCGAATACCGGAGGAATGCGGTAGGCACTCAAGTCCACGCTCGCGTCGAGATGCTTCGGCAAGATGCGGTCGAGATTCTCACGGATGCCGCCGCCCGTAATGTGCGCGAGGCCGGTCACGAGCTCGCGCGCGAACAAACCCTTCAGCGACGGGTAGTAGCAGCGATGCGGCTCGAGCACCGCATCGAGGAACGAACGGCCGCCGACGGCCTCGCTCGCGAGCTTCGGATCGCGTTTCAAGAGATCGCGGATCAGCGTATAGCCATTCGTGTGCGGGCCCGATGATGCGAGCGCGATCACCACGTCGCCGACTCTCGATCTTCGCGCCGTCGACGATCTTCGCGCGCTCGACGATGCCGATCACGCTGGAGCCCAGGATGTAGGTTCCTTCCGGCACCACGTCGGGTTGCTCGGTCGTCTCCCCGCCCGTGAGCGCGCAGCCCTGCGCGGCGCACGCCGCGGCGCACGCGGCGACGATCCGCGTGACGATCGACTTCTCCATCCGGCCGCAGATGATGAGATCTTGCACCGCGAGCGGCTCCGCGCCCATCACGACACAGTCGTTGATCAGGTGGTTGATCATGTCGAAGCACACGGACTCGATCCGATCATGCTGCGCCGCCAGCACTTGCTTGCTGCCGGGCTCCTCGGTCTTCATCACGAGCACCGGCTCGTCGAAACGGCGCACGTCGAGCGCAAATAGCGACGCGAACGCGCCGACACGATTCAAGACGCGCGGGTCCTTGCCGTCGATCACGGCGCCGAGGCCGGCCTTGGTGTCGTTCGCGACGTCGATGTCGACGCGGTATTTCATGGTTCGGTCCGAAACGGCTGCGCGGAGGATGCGAAGGATACCGTAGCGCTGCGGGCCGCGCGCTCGGCGAGCGGACGCACGCCTCGGCCGCGCCTAGCGCCGCGATGCCGGCGCGCGCGGCCGCCCGCTCACCGGATTGTCGTAGTGGAACGGCAGGTCGACGATCCGCGGGAACGGCGCGTCGGCGGGACCTCTGAGCGGCAAATCGGGCGGCAGCGCATCCGCCGCCGACGAAATCTCGCGCGTGTCGGCCGCGGCCGCCGGTGATCCGTCCGCGCTGGCGCGCGCCGCGCCCGCCCAACCTGCGCGGTAACCCGCGGCCCAGGTGTAGTCGAGGTCCATCGCGCTGAGCTTCCACACCCCGTCCTCGAGCACGGCCTCGCTCTCGTACACGCCCGCGACCCAAGCGCCGTCGGCGCCGACCCGCCCGCGCGGCTGCAGGACGCGCAGTCTTATCTTCGCGCTCGCGCCGTCGGCGGCGACGTGGATCACGGGCTGCATGGTCTGGTGGATCGCGAAAAAGCCCGCGGGGCGGCCGCCCGTCGGGTAGAGCATCCGCATCGACGCACGGATCCGCTCGCGGCCTTGGTAGATGCCGACGTACGGCAACTCCTTCCAGCCGTTCGCGGCGAAGAGATCCGCCGCATCGTCCCAGCGGAATTCGTCGAGGTAGTAGCTGTACGCGCTCGCGACGTTCTCGGCGCCGTCGTACGCACCCGCGACCGCAAGCGCGCGTTCCGTTTCGGCGACGCGGCTCTCGAGCGCCGCGATCGCGCGCGCGCCGCGGATCGCACCGCCGGCCCCGGCGAGTACGTCGGAGCGATCAGCTTCGACCAGGGTTGCGGCCGCCGTTCCGTCGGGATACTGCGGCGCCTTGCCGGTCGCGGGATTCGCAAAGTGCAACGGGGGAATGTAGAACTCGGGATAGACGCCGTGCACGACGGTCGGCGGGTGGTCCGGCGGGAACTCTTCGCTCGGTGCGGGCGGCGGGAGCGCGTCCTTCGCCCAGCCCAGCGCGTAAGCGGTCGCAAGGCGCGGATAGAGATGCATCGCGGCGATCTTCCAAACGCCGTTCTCTTTGACGTACGTGTTGTCGAAGATCGCTTCGCGCCACTCGGCTCGATACTCACCGTCGACGTTTGCGCCCCACTGCGCGAGATCCACGCCGCGCGCGTTCGCGCGCGCGCCGCCCTGCGCAACCGTGACGATCGTCTGCAACTGGAGGTGATCGTTGAGCTCGCCGTCGCGCAAACCCTGCGCGCCGAACTGCTCGAGCGCGCGGCGGACGCTCGCGCGCCCCGCATAGACGCCTTGAAGCCCGAGCTCGAGCGTGCCATCTGCGGCGAACAGATCCGCGACGTCGTCCCAGAGCTTGCGGTCGACGTAGTAGCCATAGGCATGTTGAAGATTCGCGACGGCCGACTCGTCGGCTAGCCGCGCAACCCGCCGCTCGAGGGCCGCGGCGCGCGCGCGCAGGTCGGCGAGATCGGATTCCGTCGCGGCACTCCGCCGCTCCGCGGGCGTGGGCGCCGGAGTCGGTGCCGGCGTACCGGCTCGCGTCACGTCGTAATGAAATGGAATCGTGCAGGCGTTCAGCAGGTAGTTCTCGCAGATCGTCGACCCGGGCGGCACTCCTGCGCCGCCGCCGAGCGGCGCCGTCGGCGCGCCGCCCCCGCTCGGCGCGGGCGCGACCGGGACGCGCGGGTTCGTCCAACCCATCTCGTACGAGCCGCTGAACTGCGTGAAATAACGGAGCTCCGAGATCTTCCACGCGCCTTCCTCGAGCACGTAGTCGTTCTCGTACACCCCGCCTACCCAGGACGCGTTCGCGCCGAAGCCGCCGAGCATCGCGAGCACGTGCCATCGGCCGCGCGCATGCCGGCCGTCCGGGTCGAGAGTCACGACGGGCTGCAGCACGATGTGCGGATAGAGCCTGCCGTTCGCGAGACCGAGCCTGCCCTGTCCCACCTGGTCGAAGAAGAGCTTCGCGATCGCGTCCTTCCCGACCAGGTCGCCGGCCGGGTAGTGGCCGACGGCGTCCTTGGAGAACAGGTCCGCGAGGTCGCGCCACAAACCGAACTCGGCGTACTGACCATACGCGTGCTGGAGGCGTTTGATCGCTCGGATCGACTCCGCTTGGACGAGCCGCGCTTCGAGACCGTCGAGGCGCTCGTCGAGATCCGCGACGCGACCCGGGCTCTGCGCGGCGGAGCTACTGCACCAGAGCGCCGCCGCGGCCGCGAAGGCCGCGCAGCGCAGCGCCGAGGCCCCGTGGCTGGGCGGCCGCGTCGCCACCGCAGGCGTCACCGCTCCGCGGCCTCTGCGAGCGGCCGCACGTGCTCGAGCATCAGCTGCAGCAACGCACCGCTCATGAGGAACGTACCGTGTCCCGCCTCGGGCACGGTCGCGAGGAGCTTACGAGGCGCTTCGATCTCGCCGAGATAATCGCGCACCTCGGGCGTGACGGTGAACATGTCGTGCTCCCCTTGAAAGAAAAACATCGGCACGAGAAAGCGGCGTCCGAGTCGGCGCGCGTCGAAGGTGACGATGTCCGCGCGCAGCTTATCGTAAGCCGCAAACGAGAGCGCGCGCGGGTCGCCGAGCGGGACGCCACGTGCGACGTACTTCGCGTCCGGGGGCGGCGCGTGAAGCGCCGGCAGCACGGCGACGAACGCCGCCGTCTCGGCCGCGGTGAACGCGCCTGCGTACTTCGACTTGACGGCGTCTGTCGCGGTGTCCGGATAGGGCGGCGCGCCGATCTGCTCGAGCTCCGCGACAGCCGCCGCGTTACCCAGGGCGCGCATGCGCGCGAGCACCCATCCGTAGCTCGCGGAGTCCTGACGCGCCCAATCGACTATTTGACCGCTGCCGACGCACGCGGACAGCAAATCGGGGCGCCGGCTCGCGATCGTGAGCGACAAGATGCTGCCGCCCGAGAACCCGATGACCGCGATGCGCTTGCCGAGGCGCGCGCGCACGAGCTCGAGCACCGCGACGCCGTCGCGCACCAGCCGCTCGATCGTGAGCGGCCCGGTCAGCGCGTCGCCGTTCCTGCCCTGCGTCGCGCCCGCACCGGGCTGATCCCATTGCACGACCGTGAAGTACCGCTCCCAACTCGCGTAGAGCGGCGTGAGCGAGCTGAAGGCGGCACCGGGCCCGCCGAGCATCAGCAGGACGGGATTCGCGCGGTCCGCGCCGCGGATCGTGAGCCATTGCAGGGTGCCATGGATGTCGACGAATGATCCTTCGTCGATTGCGCGCGCTTCGGTCGTTCGGGTGTCGTCACTCATTACGATGTCCTCTTGATGGTGGGCATCGAAAAAGAAAAGGGCCCTCGCGTTTTGCGCGAGAGCCCTCGACAACCGGTGCGGCAACTAGCGTCGCCGGCCACCAAATATGGGCGAATGTTAAGCGCCCGTGGACAACGGTGTCAAAACGCCCGGCGCGATCACTTGCCGGCGCGCTTCGCGTTGGCGCGGATCGCGGCCGATAGGAACGTCGTGAGACCCGGGGCACCGTGCTTGTCGATGTTCTCCTGGAAGCGCTGGTCCGCCTCGTACATGTCCGCGAGCCCGCAATGCCTCTCACTGCTGCACGGATAGAACCAGCGGTCGATCGCTTGCCGATGCCGCTCCGCAATGTCCATCGCAGCGGGGTCGCTCGGAGCCTTGCCGGACTTCATCGCGGCAGCTGCGTCCGCGTAGACCGCGCCCTGCTCCTCCATGCAGCGTTTCCAGTCCGCTTCCGTATAGGACTTCGCGCCCCGCGGGTCCGCGTCGCCCCAGCGTTGTTTCACCTCGTCCGCGTACTTGTCTGGATCGAATCCGTTGAAGATCTTTTTCATGTCCACCGTCGTGCCCTCTTGCTCGCTGAACGACGCGCCGCTGCGCGGCGCGTCGCAGACTTCCTCGACGATCGCGGCATCGCTCGCGCCATCGATGATTGCGATGGCGGCGTCGATCGCGCGGATCATCTCGGCCGTGTGTTGCGCGCGGTGCTCGAGCGCCGCGCGCTGTGTCTGCAATGCACGGCGCCGATCGAAGCTCGGGTCGTCGAGCGACCGGCGAACCTCCTCGAGGGACAGCCCGAGCTCTCGGCCGATCAGGATCTGCTGCAGCCGCAACAGATCGTCGGCGTCGTAAACCCGATAGCCAGCCGCCGTCCGGGATCTCGGGATCAGCAAACCGATCGCGTCGTAATGATGCAGCGCGCGAATCGACAAGCCGCTGATCTCTGCGACTTCCTTAACCTGATAGTGGCGTCGTGATTGCATGGCGGCGGACTCTAGGGCCTCACGTTGCGTGAGAGTCAAGGGCCGACGCCGGCACGAGCGTACGCGAGCACACGGGCGAACGGCCCGTCGATTGTCGGGGAAAGCTGGAGACGTCTCAACGCGCCGACGGCGCGACTATTCGTCTGCCGTGGCCCAGGCGGTCTTCACGAAGACGTTGATCGCGCGCGCAACGGCAAGGTAGATCGCGACGAAGATCAGCGATTCGCCGATGCCGATGCCGTCGAACGCGCCTTGCACGCCGAGCGAGAACGTCGTGCCGACGCAGAAGCCGCCGAAGATGGCCCAGAAGGCTTTGTTTTGGGTAGGGGTCACGCGGGCGCACTTCACCATTCCGGAGCGGTCGCGTCAAACGACGTGGTTCTCATTTTGCCGAGGTTCCGCGGTCGGCTAAGCAGCGTGGCCTTCGTGCCACACGGCTCTTCGACCAATTTGCCCGGCCCGGCTCGGCATCGGAGCCTCGCTGGCGGCCTCACGATCGCGCTCACCTAGCCGCGTCGAGGAGGATCTGCACGAGGTCGTCGGGGCGGTCGAGCATGACGTCGTGGCCGCACGGCACCGTGAGCGTCTTCCAGCCCTTCGCCTTCGCGAGCGCGTGAAACGGCGGGAACGGCGAATGGTCGTAGCCCGTCGCGAGCACGTGAGTGGCTTTCGCTGGTGGGATCGAGTGACGCAGCGCGAGCCGCTGCTGGAACGTCGCGAGCGGCTGCGGCGTGCATTGCTCATCCATCCATGCGCGATCCGCTTCGTTCACGTTGAAGAACTCGGCCGAAATCGGCGCCACCTTCCAGCCGTCGCCGCTCTCGTTCGCCGTGGCGACTTGCGCGTCGCGCACCGGCGGCGGCAGCACATCGTGCAAGCCTTGCCCGTCCTCGAGCACGAATGCGTCGAGAAAGACGAGGTGGCGCAAACGCTCCGGCACTCGGTCCGCGACGCCCGTGATCACGCAGCCGCCGTATGAATGACCGCACAGCACGACTTGGTTGAGCTCTTCCCAGCGGATGAGGTTCACGACGTCGGCGACGTGCGTCTCGAGATCCACCTCCGGCGACAACAAGTGCGAGCGCTCGCCGACACCTGTGAGCGTCGGCGTGAAAACGTCGTGGCCGCGCTCTTGCAGCGTCTTGCGGACGCGCTTCCAGCACCAGCTGCCGTGCCACGCGCCGTGCACGAGTACGAAAGTCGCCATCGAAGTTCCCCCGAAGTGCGCGAATGAAAGAGAGGCGCACGATAGCACCGGGTGCTCAGCCCGGCGCAGCGAGCCTCCGAACCTCACCCTCGAGGACGGCGCCGTCGAGGGTTACGTAGAGCTGCCGATCCGTGACCGACAACGCGAACGCCATGCGCCGCGTGAGCCGCGCGACGAGCTGGGCGAGCAGCGCCCGGTCGATCGCGTAGAGCTCGAGCTCCGCGGCCCGGTGGATGCGCTCGCCCGCCCAGAGCGCTGCAACCCTGTCCGGATCCTTGTGCGTATACAGCACGACGCGCGCGGCCGCCTTGCTCGCCTTGTGCAGCCGCGCGGCGTCCGGCGCTCCGACCTCGATCCAAACCTGAATGGTGCCCGTGAGGTCGCGAACCGCGAGCGCGGGCTCGTCCGGCGTGGACAGCCCGCTCGAGAAAGCGATCCCTTCGCAGTACTCGAGACAATACGCAAACACGCGCGTGAGTAGGAAGTCTTCGGTCTCGGACGGATGGCGCGCGACGCGCAGCGACAGATTCTCGTAGACGTTGCGATCGACGTCGGAGAGCTCGATGTCGAACGTGTAGACCGTCGCGGTCAGCGCCACGGCGAGAACCTTCGATCGCGCGCGGCGCTCGTCGCTGCGCGCAGCGCGCTAGGCGCCGCCCGGCGGACGGTCATTACGTGTCTCCTCGTTTGCGCGTCGAAGCATTGGTGCCGGTGGAGAGGATCGAACTCCCGACCTTCGGTTTACAAAACCGCTGCACTACCGCTGTGCTACACCGGCTCTCGGCCAACGCTGGGTGCTGCGCTCGGACGGGTTTCCGGCAAGCCGTCCGCTCCGCGTCCTCGCGCGCGGGCGGCATTATAGCCCCAGCGCGCACGCCAGATTTCGTCAGAATTCGGCCGAGCGGCGCCAGATTGCCCGCCGAGAATGGTCCCCGTTCCGCCAACGGGAAGCACCATGACACTGTTCCAATCGCTCCAGACGTCGGTGACGGGCAAGGTCCTCCTCATCGGACTGCTGATCCTCACGCTGCTGATCCCTCTCGGGATGATCGAAACCCTGATCGCGGAGCGCGCGCAGCGCTACGAGGGCGCGCGCGCCGAGATCGCGAGCACCTGGGGCGGGGCGCAGGTGATCGGCGGACCGATCCTCGTCGTGCCGTTCCGCTTCACGAGGATGTCGTTTGCGCAGCCGGTCACGGTCGAGGACGAGCTCTATCTCCTGCCTGAAGAGCTCGAGATCGCGAGCGATGCGCGGGTCACGACGCGCAAGCGCGGAATCTATGCGGTGCCCGTTTACACGGCGCGGGTCCAGCTGAGCGGCCGTTTCGCGGCTCCGAGTACGCCCACGGACTACGACGACCTCGAGATCCTCTGGAACCAAGCCCAGATTTCGCTACCGGTCAGCGACGCGCGCTCGATCAAAGAGCCCGTGCGTTTCACGGCCGACGGCGCGAGCGCCACTTTCCAACCCGGCGGCACGCGCGTAGCGGGCTTCGGCCCGCAGCTCGTGGCGCGGTATGCGGAGCTCGGCCGCGGCGCGCCCTCGGCGCCGCTGGCTTTTTCGCTCGACCTCACGCTCGACGGGTCACGCGCGCTCAAGTTCTTGCCGCTCGGCGCGACCACGCGCGTGACCATGACGTCGAACTGGCCGAGCCCGAGCTTCGGCGGCGCGTATCTTCCGGAGCAGCCGCCCATCATCACGGCCGCCGGCTTCACGGCGTCATGGCGCGTGCTCGACGTCGGCAGAGCCTTCGCCTCGACGTGGAGGCGCTCCGCACCGTTCTTAGGCTCGATCGAAGAGTCGTCGTTCGGCGCAGCGCTGATCACTCCGATCGGCGTTCACGAGGCGAGCCTGCGTGCGGCAAAGTACGCCGTGCTGCTGATCGGCCTGACCTTCGCGGCCTATTTCCTGTTCGAGCTGTTCGCCAAGCTGCGCCTGCACGCGCTCCAATATCTCTTCATTGGGATCGCGAATTGCGTGTTCTATTTGTTGCTGCTCGCACTCGCGGAGCAGATCGGCTTCCTGTTCGCGTATCTCGCGAGCGCCGCTGCCTCGACCGCGTTGATCGGTTTATACAGCGCAGCGGTTCTGCGCTCGATGCGGCGCGCGCTGCCAGTCGGAGCGCTGCTCGGCGCGATGTACTCGTATCTCTACGTGACGCTGCGGGCCGAGGACTATGCGCTGCTGTTCGGCGCGGTGGGCTGCTTCGCCTCGCTCGCGGCGCTCATGTACGTCACGCGGAACGTCGACTGGCATCGGCTGCGGCTCGAGCCCGCGCTCGCCGAACGGCGGCGGGCCGCACGAGCCGCAGTCCGCTTGACCGCGGCCGCCGGCGAGCGGCTCCGCACACCCTACGGCCTCGGCGGGCGACGAGTCTCCGAGTGAAAAGAAAAGGGGCCGGAAGACCGGCCCCTTCTCGTCGAAGTCGACTAAGCGCGAATCAGGGCTTGCGCGCGCGGATCAGGAACTGATCGGTGCGCCGCGCGACGGACGGGTCGCGCACGCCCTTGGTGTGATCGTCGCCGGGATTCCTCAGAAGATCGGACTCGGCTTCGATCTTGAAGCCGGCCTTCGTGAGCACGTCCTTCGCCTGCTGGACCTGCATGCGATGGAACTGCGCGTTGTCTTGGCCCGCGACGCCGACATGATCGATCACGCCGAATGTTCCGCCCGGCTTCAGTACGTCGTATACGCCCTTGCACATCGCGACCGCGGCCGCCTCGCCGCCCTGGCCGTTGTAGATGTCGTGCATGTTGAGCGCCGTGACGACCACGTCCACCGTGCCGTTGATCTTCGCGTCCGCGAGCTCGCCATGGATCGGCGTCACGTTCTTGAGCCGGTCGTTGCGCGTCTTCTCGGTCTCATCGAAGCCGGCACGAGTCGTGAAGAAGGTCGGGTTCTGGCCGTAAACCTTGCCGGTGGGCCCGACGGCCGCCGACAACACTTCCGTGAACCAACCGCCGACCGCGATCAGATCGACCACGGTCTGTCCGGTCTTGACGCCGAGGAACTGGATGGTCTGGATCGGCTTGCGAGCCGGGTCGCGCTCCTTGTCGGCGAAAGGACGATCCGGCGAGGTGAGTGCAGCGGTCATCCGCGTGACCTGCTCATCCCCCTGCGCGTTCGCGATTCCGCCATACGCACCGCCGAGCACGCACAGCGCAAGCGTCCACGCGATCTGTTTCGAGAATTTCATTTTTTCGACTCCTGACGTTCTGGTGATGTGGGCGTGCGCACGTGGCGTGCGTCTTCTGTGTTCAAGGCCGCGAGAACATAACCGAAACGGACAATCGCGCCAATGCTGCCGCCGAGCGGTGAACACCTGGAACCGCGGGCCCGGATGCGCGTGCGGCTGGCCCCATCGTAGCGACACGCTTCGTCGGCAATCTCAAGAAACCTGAACCCGCTGGGTGCGGCCACGCCGCGCCGATCAAGCGCCCGGAGCCTCGCAGGCGCGCTGCTCGAGCCGAATGATCCGTCCCGGCGTTTGGAGCGTGTCGAAGTCGAGCACCTGATCGCCGGTTAGCACGACGTCGACCCAGTAGACGGTCGCGCGCCGCGTGCGGTCGACGACTTTCGGCTCGTAGCCGAGCCCGCGCACCTTCTCGCGTTGCTTGCTCACGCCGCGCGATCTCGCTGAACACGCCGAGCGAGACGAGATTGCCGCTGTCGCTGTTCGGGATCACGTAGGAGTCCGCGATGCCGGCGCCGCGGACCTTCTCGAGCACCTCGTTCGCGTCCTTCTCGGTCGCGAGCGCGTCGATGTAGACCCAATAGCCGATCCAGATTTGGCCTTCGGCCACTCGCTGCGTCGGCTGATACCCGGCCGCGCGCAAATTCGCGGCCGCGGTCGCGGCCTGCGAGAGCTCGCGGAACGGACCGACGCTGCTGCAACGCGACGCCGGCTGCGCCTCATTCGCGGAGCGCGGGTTCTGGGCGGCACGCTCGTTGCGCTCTGCCGCTGCGGCTGCACGAGCGGGCGCGGTTCCGCAGCGGCCGCCGGTTGCGGGCCGGCGGCGGCGCTCGGCGCGGTCGACGCTTTCCCTTCGCTCGTGGCCGGCGTCCGGCGCCGCGCGGCCGCGGGCGCAACGCGCAGATCGGCCGTCATCTCCGGGGCAACTCTTTCACCAACGTGATGCTCGGCAGATCGGAGTCGTCGTGACGAACGGCTGGCGCGGGGCGCCGAGAACCACACGTGCCACGCCGCGAACGCGAGGTTGGCGAGCAACGAGCGCAAGGAAGATGTTACGCATTCGTCCCTTTCGGCTGTAGATGTGCGCCCGACGGCGCGTCCGAGAACAATGCGAGCCCTTCGAGCACCAAGTCTGCCCTCAGTTCGACCTCCGTTTCCAGCCAGCCGCGCAGCGCTGGCGCGTCGCCGCCGGTGAGATACACGGTCGAGCGTTCGGCGAGCGCGGTCTCCACGGCGTCCACCGCGCGATCGAGCGCCCCGGCGAGCGCGAGCATCGCGCCGTTGCCGACGGCCGCATCGGTGCTCTTGCCGAGCAGATCGAGGCCGCTCGGTGCGACCGCCGCCGCGAGCGTCGCGCCGATGTTGCTCGTGTTGCGGTCGAGCGCGGCGGCGAGCAGCTGCGGGCCCGGCATGATCAGTCCGCCGAGGTGCCGTCCCTGAGCGTCGACCGCATCGAACGTCGCGGCCGTGCCTGCGTCGATCACGCAGGCCGCTCCGGCAGCCAAGTGATGCGCCGCGAGCACCGCGATCCAACGATCGATGCCGAGCCGCGACGGATCGGCGTACGCGCAGCGCACGCCGAATTGCTCCGCCTGCACGGCGACGAACTCCGGAACGACGCCGCGACCGGATGCGCAGCAGCTCGGTGAGCTGCTGCGCGACGGCGTCGCCCGCGACGTTCGCGACGATCGCGCGCGACAAATCCTTCGGGCAGCGCGGCCGCGAGCGCCGCAAACGCGCGATCCGTCGCGTCGCGATGAACGGCGCTGCCGGGCCGTCGATAACCGGCCGTCTTCGACTTCCGCCCACTTGATCCGCGTGTTGCCGATGTCGATCACGATCTGCATCACGCGCTCCGCACGCTCACGTCGCCAGAGATCACGCGCCGGCGCGTCCCGGTCGCGGTCTCGATCACGAGCGCGCCATCGGCCTCGATGCCGAGCGCAGTGCCGCTCACGTTGCCCGCGACATCGTCGAGCGTCACGCTGCGGCCTTTCAGGAAGTCCGCCGCGTGCCAATCCGCGCGATACGGCGCGAACCCGGCGGCGGCGTAGCCGGCGAACAGCTCCGCGAGGCCGTCGATCAAGCACGCCGCGAGCGCGCCGCGCGCGGGCGGCGCACCGCTCGTCGCAGTCGCAAGATCGATCGCGCCGCGCGGCCAATCGCTGAGCGTGCGGAGCGATTCGGGCGGCAGCGACACGTTGATGCCGATGCCGGCCACGACGTAACACCCGCCCTGCGCCTCGGCCGTGAGCTCGAGCAAGATGCCGCCGAGCTTGCGCGCGTCGAGGACGAGATCGTTCGGCCACTTGAGCCCCACGTCGACGCCGGCGGCCGCCGCGAGCGCGCGCCGTGCGACGACGCCCACCGCGAGCGTGAGGGCGGACAGCTCCGGCGGCGTGTCCGCGAACTGCCAGCCGACCGAGAGGCACAGCCCGCCGCCGAGCGGCGCGCTCCAACGGCGCCCGCGTCGACCGCGGCCCGCGTGCTGGAATTCCGCGATGCACACCGCGAGGTGTCCCACGGGCGGCGCGGGAATACTCGATAGATGGCGATTGGTCGAATCGAGCTCCGTGAACACCTCGAGCCTGGCGATGCGCTCGGCGGTGCGCGGCGCGAGCGCCGCGCGCAGAGCCTGCGCGTCGAGCAGATCGATAGGACGCGCCAAGCGGTAGCCGACGCCGGGGACCGCGCTGACTTCGAGGCCCCAGTCGGCTAGCTTCGCGATGCTCTTCCACACCGCGGCGCGCGTGACGCCGAACGCGCGCGCGAGGCTTTCCCCCGAGTGCGAATGACCGTCAGCGAGCGCGCGCAGCAGTGCGTCCGGGGTCACGCGCCGTCACTTTCCGCCGAGGAGCCGGTCTACGCGGAGGCGCGCGAAGCGCGACTCGGTGCCGTTGAGCATGCGGCGGATGTTGCCGCGATGCGCATAGATGAGCAGCACCGCGCAAGCGCACACGAACACGAACAAGCCGCTCTGCTCCGGCAGACGCGTGAAGCCGACCGACGCGACGGCCGCGAGCGCCGCGCTGATCGTCGCGAGCCCGACGAAACCCGTGAGCAGCACGACGAGGATCCACGCGCCGATCACCGGCAGCGCAAGCGTCGGCACGAAATAGACAATGAGGCCCGCGGCCGTCGCTGCGCCCTTGCCGCCGCGGAACCCGAACCACACGGGGAACACGTGGCCTGCGATGGCCGCGAACGCGACCGCGTACCGCACGAGCGCTCGGTCGATCTCGGGATCGACGCCGATGCCTGGGATCGAAAGGCCCGGGATCACGGCGGCGGCGAGGATGCCCTTGCCGATGTCGATGACCAGGACCCAGAGAGCGAACCACTTGCCTTGGGTTCGCAGCGCGTTGGTGCCACCCGCGTTGCCGCTGCCGAGCTTGCGGATGTCGACACCGCCATGGAACCAGCCGACGACCAGGCTGCCCAGCACGGAGCCCAGCAGATAGGCCAGAGTGAACTTGGTCCCGAGCTCGATCATTCGAGATTAGCGCTACGCTCCCCGCCTCGTTTGCCGGTCCGCGCGCCGGCGCTCCACTGGATTTTACGGCGCGCTCACTCGCCGAGCCACGCTCGGCGCCGCTCGGCCGCGTCCGGGGCGGGCTGCGCCTCGACGGCGAGATAACAGGTGTCGAGCGGTGCGGCTCGAAGCACGAGACCCACCTCGATCAGCTCGTCGCCGCGGAACACGCTCGCGGTCACGCGTTCGCCTGCCTCGAAACGGGTGAGACGGCGCTTCAAGTTGCGCTCGTTCACCTTGAGGCGGTCGATCGCAACCAGTACGTCGCCCGGGTTCAAGCCCGCACGCTGGGCCGGACCGCCATCGAGCACGGCGGTGAGCTCCAGCCCCGAATCGCGTTCGCGGTAGCCGATGCCGAGCGCGAGCAGCTCGCCGTTCGCGGGGCGCGCCGTGCCGCCCTTGTCGTCCGGACCCAGAGCGGCGCGCAGCTCGAGCGACACGCCGAACTCCGCGAGCAGCTCGGGCAGCGGCAAGTCCTGCGTGCCGCGAATCGCGGCGTCGAAGAAGCGCTTCAGGCCGGAGCCGCCGATCTCCACGGCCAGGGCTTCGAAGCCGTCCTCCGGCACTCCGATCGCCCGCGCGCCGTAGCGCTTCCAGAGCTCCCGCAGCACGTCGTCGAGGCTCGTCTTGCCGCCGCTGTCGCGGCGCATCGTGAGGTCGAGCGCGAGCGCGACGAGCGCGCCTTTCGTGTAGTAACTGATGCTCGTATTCGGATGGTTGGCCTCCGGGCGATACAAAATGTCCCAGGCGTCGAAGCTCGACTCCGCGAGGCTCTGCTTGAGACGGCCCGGCGTGCGGTAGACACGCGTAAGCGCTTCGCCGAGACGCTGCAGGAACGCCGCCACGCCGAGAACGCCGCTGCGCAGCAGCATGACCTCTTGGTAGTAGCTCGTGATGCCTTCGAACACCCAGAGCAAGCGCGTGTAGTTGCGACGGTCGAGCCGATACGGAACGAACGCGGCCGGCTTCGTGCGCTTCACGTGCCACGTGTGGAAGTACTCGTGGCTCGCGAGCGCCAGAAAACGCTGGTAGTCGCGCGGCACGCCCTGCTCGCCGGCCTTCGGCAGGTCGTCGCGTCCGAAAATCAGGCTCGTCGACGCGCGGTGCTCGAGGCCGCCCCAACCTTCGTTACCGACCACTATGCAGAGGAACCAATAACGGTCGAACGGCGCGGGGCGGCCGAAGAAATCGATCTGCGTCTCGCAGATTTGTTTGAGGTCGGCGGCGACGCGCTCGAGATCGGACTCAAAGCGGCCCGAGATCACGAGGGTGTGCGGCACGCCGGCCGCCTCGAACTCCACGCTCTCGAAATCACCGATCTCGACCGGATGATCGAGCAGCTCGTCGTAATCCGCCGCGCGGTACCTGCCGAAACCGTCGTCGCCCACCTCGACGCGCTCGAGCGCCGTCGCGCAGCGCCAGCCTTCGCACAGAATCGGGTTCAGCGGCGGCTCGATCGTGACCTCTATCGGTTCTCGGTCGCGGCCCTCGGGCAACAGAAACACGCAGGGCCCGTTGAAGTAGCCGCGCCGGCGATCGAGGTAGGCGCCGCGAACGGATTGATCGAGCGCATAGATCGTCGCGGTCACTTTGAGCGACCCCTGGGCGCCGCGCACGAGCCATGTCCCGCTCTCGACCTTCTCGACCGGCAGCGTTTCCTTGCCGCTCGCGGCCTCGACGCTCACGACGAAGCGTGCGAATTCGCGCAGCAGATAGCTGCCCGGGATCCACGCGGGAAGCGTGAACCGTTGCTCGGGCGCGGGATTGTCGATGCGACACTCGATCTCGAACAAGTGCCGCTCGAGATCGGCCATGAGAACACGGTATTGCAGCAGAGCCGTTCTCCGCGCGTCGGCGCGCTCAGGTGCGCGCATTGTCGCATGAATGAACGTCTCTCTTGAGAGCGCGCTTGCAAACGCGCCTACGCGCTCCTAAGGTGGTGCGCAGGCGGTGCCCGTTGGGCTAAGAGGGAACGCAGTTCGAGACTGCGGCTGTTCCCGCAACTGTAAACGGCAAGGCTTCGCAGCGACGCCACTGGGCCGCTACCCGGGAAGGCAAGCGAAGCCGCTCGAGCCGTGAGCCAGGAAACCTGCCGCCGATGTCGTCCTTCCGTGTGCCGGGAAAGCGCGCGGTGCGGAATTCCGTCGTGGCGACGACTCTGAACGCTCGTTGGTCGCCGCGCATGCGCGGCTCCAACCGTCGAATTGCTGGAGTTGGAGCCGTGCCTTACTTGCCGTCGACTCGATCAGCCGTGCGCGCGACGTTCGCGGCGGCAGCCGCGTGCGTCGCACTCGCCGCGGCCGCGTCCGACGCGGCGCTGCCGTCGGTCGCATCGATCAATCTGTGCGCCGACCAGCTCGTGCTCACGCTCGCCGACCCTTCGCAGATTCTGACGGTCAGCTGGCTCTCGGCCGACCCTGAGGAATCGCTGCTCGCCGACACGGCCGCGCGCTATCCGCTGAACTACGGATCGGCCGAGGAGCTGCTGCGCTTCGATCCCGACGTCGTGATCGCCGGCTCGTACACGAACGCATTCACGCGGGCCTTGCTCGCTCGGCTCGGCTACGCGGTGGTGGAGCTCGAGCCCGAGGCCGCGATCGCCGAGGTCGCAGAACAACCTGCGTCGCGTCGCCAAGGCGATCGGCCGTGTCGAGCGCGGCGAGCAGCTGGTCGGCGAGCATGCGTCGCGGAATCGCGCCGGCTCGAGGCGAACCGCGCGCAGCGCGCTCCCACGGCCGTGGTCGTGCGGCCCGGCGGATTCACCGTCGGCGATCACTCGCTCGCGCAAGACCTCATGACGCTCGCGGGCGTACGCAACGTCGCCGCCGAGCAAGGACTCGATCGCTGGGGCAGCCTGTCGATGGAGACGCTGCTGCGCGCGGCACCCGGACCTCATCGTGCTCACCGGCTATCGCGCGTCGCAGCCGTCGCTCGCGAACGCCGCGCTCGGTCATCCCGCCCTGCGGCGCGTGCGCGCGACGCGGCCCACGGTGACCGTGCCCGCACCGTACTGGGCGTGCGGGCTGCCGCAGAGTCTCGAGTCCGCCGCGCTGCTTCAGCAGGCGGCGGCGCGATGACCGCTGCACGTCTGGAACCGCCGTCCCGAGCAGGCGCCGGCAGCCGGAGTCGCGCGGCGCACTGGCGTCTTTCGGCGCTGCTCGCGGTGCTCGCGCTCGCGGCCGCGGCGATCTCGTTGCTCGTCGGCCGCAGCAGCGGCGGACCGACGTTCGGTTTCGGTGGGCCCGAGATCGCATCGATCGTGCTCACGGAGATCCGGTTGCCGCGCACGCTGCTCGCGCTGCTCGTGGGCGGCACGCTCGGCCTCTGCGGCGCCGCCCTGCAAGGGCTGTTGCGGAATCCGTCTGGCGGAACCGGGCCTGCTAGGGGCCTCGAGCGGCGCGGCGTTCGGCGCGGTGCTCGTGTTCTACTTCGGGCTCGCGGGCGCGGAGTCGCTCGTGCTGCCAGCTGGCGCCGTCGCGGGCTCGCTCACGGCGCTCGCGGCGCTCTACGCGCTCGCGCGCCGCCGCGGCGACTTCCTCACGATCGTGCTCGCGGGCATCGCGATCAACGCGTTCACGGCCGCGCTCACGTCGCTCGCGCTCAACTTCGCGCCGAGCCCGTACGCGGCGCTCGAGATCCTGTTCTGGATGCTCGGCTCGCTCGCGGACCGAAGCCTTGCGCACGTGGCGCTCGCGCTGCCGCTGATGGTGCCCGGATGGCTCCTCGTGATCGCGGCCGCGCGCGGGCTCGACGCGTTGACGCTCGGCGAGGAAACGGCCGCGAGCTTGGGGTTCGACCCGCGCCGCACGCAGTGGCTCGTGATCGGCGGCACCGCGCTCGCGGTCGGCGGCGCGGTCGCAGTGGCCGGCGTCGTCGGCTTCGTGGGACTCGTCGTGCCGCACCTGCTGCGCGGCCACGTCGGCTACCATCCGAGCCGGCTGCTCGTGCCGAGCTTTCTCGGCGGCGCCGTGCTCGCCGCGATCGCGGATATCGCGATTCGCCTGATGCCGCCGGGTCCGGAGCTCAAGCTCGGCGTCGTGACGGCGCTGCTCGGCGCCCCGTTCTTCCTCCACTTGATCATGCAGCCGCGCGCGGGCGCGACGTCGTGAAGAGGCCGCTGCGATGACGCTCACGACTCGGGATGTCGCGGTCCGCTACGGAGCACGCGTCGCGGTTCGACCGATATCGCTCGCGCTCGAGCCCGGCGAGTTCGTCGCGCTCGTGGGTCCGAACGGCGCGGGCAAGAGCAGCCTGCTCAAGGCGATCGCGGGACTGCTGCCCCACGACGGAACCGCGCGTCCTGGGACGGCCAGGCCCTCGAGACGCTCGAGGCGCGCGCGCGCGCGCGCGTGATCGCGTACCTGCCGCAGGCCCCGGCGCTCCACTGGCCGATGCTGGCGCGTGACCTCGTCGCGCTCGGCCGCCTGCCGCACCGCGCTTACGGCGCCGCGCCGAACGGCGCGGACCACGACGCGACGAGCTGGGCGCTCGAGCAAACGGAGACGGCCGCGTTCGCGGACCGCAGCGTCGACATGCTTTCCATCGGCGAGCGGTCACGCGTGCTGCTCGCGCGCGCGCTCGCGGTGCGAGCGCCCGTGCTGCTCGTCGACGAGCCGATCGCGATGCTCGACCCGTATCACCAGCTGCACGTGATGGCCGTGCTGCGCGCCTACGCGCAACGGCTCGGCGGACATGCGCCCTGCCAGACCGAGCGGCGCGAACGGCTCGGCAGAGGCGCCCGGGACCGCCCGCGGCGCGCTCGTCGTCGCGGTGCTGCACGACCTCGCGCTCGCGGCCCGGTTTTGCAGCCGCGTGCTGTTGCTCGACGACGGCGTCGTGGTGAACGACGATCGTCCCGAGCAGGCGCTGAAGGCGGACGCGCTCGCGCGCCACTACCGCGTCGAGCCGTTCGTGACGACGCACGAGGGGCAGCCGCTGATCGTGCCGTGGCGGCGCCTCGGCTGATTCGCGCCGCGTCAGCCCGCGGCTTTGATCGCGGGCCGCGCCGCGATGGCTTCGCTCCAGCGCTTGATCGACGGGCGCGTCGCAGCGGGGTCGTGGCCGAGCGAGCGCAGCGCGAACCCGAGATAAACGTAGCCCGCGATGTCCGCGTACGTGAAGCGCGCCGACGCGATGAACGGGCTCGCCGCGAGCCGCGACTCGAGTCGGTCGAAGAACACCTCCGAGCGTTGCCGGCCGCGATCCGCGAGCGCGGGAATCTGCGCGTACGGCACGGGGCCGCCGAGCGCGCGGTCCTTGAAGGCCTGATGCCCGTTGCGCAGAACCTCCTGAATTCCGAGGTAGCCCTCGAAGACTTGGATGTCGTTCCACATCAGCACGAGCGCCTGCTCCTTCGCGTCGAGGCCCATGAGATTCGGCTGCGGGAATCTCTGCTCGAGGTAGTGGCAGATCGCGAGGCTCTCGGTGAGGCACGTGCCATCGTCGAGCTCGAGCATCGGCACGGCGCCGCTCGGATTCTTCGCGAGAAACTCGGGTTCGTGCTGCGCGCGGGTGCGCAGGTCGACCTCGACGGTCGGGATGTCGATACCCTTCTCGGCGATGAAGAGCCGCACTTTTCGCGGGCTCGGGGCGTTGCGGTAGTCGTAGTACTTCATCGGCGCGCAGCCTCTCTGGGGCGTCGCGACCCAGTGTACATGCTGCGGCAGTGACCGGCCGCAAACGGTCCGACGGCCCCCATGCGCTGCATTGCCGCGTTTCGGCGCCGCGTTCGTTCGTATAATCGCGCCATGGCCAATCTCGTCACGCTGAGCCGGCTGCTGCTCCTTCTGCTCGTCATTTGGATCTTCTACATGCCGCCGACGCCGTGGGCATTCGCGAACTTCGTTCTGATCATTCTGATCTTCGTCTCGGACGGGCTCGACGGCTATATCGCGCGCAAGCGCAACGAGTCGAGCCTGTTCGGCGCGCTGTTCGACATCGCGGGCGACCGAATCGTCGAGCTCACGCTCTGGATCGTCGCGGCGGATAACGATCTCGTGCCCATTTGGGTGCCGCTCGTCTTCATCATCCGCGGCGTGATCGTCGACACGATCCGCTCGAGCAACGCGGTCGCGCAGGGCATGGCGCCGTTCGCTCTGATGCGCTCGCCGATCGGCAAGTTCATCGTGGCCGGCAAGTTCATGCGGATCTTCTACGCGGTTTGCAAAGCGTCCGCGTTCGCGGGGCTCGCGTTGCAGAAGCCCGGACCCGCATTCCTGCCGACGCTGTGGGGATACGTCGGGTGGCTCCTGACCGGGCTCACCTATTTCTTCGTCTATCTTTCGGTCGTGCTGTGCATCGCACGCGGCTGGCCTGTCATAGCGGAGTTTGTCTACGCCCAAAAGAACGATATCCTGCTGAGGCGGCCCGGGAAGAAGCAATGAAGCTTGCCATCTTCGACATCGACGGGACTCTCGTCCGCGGCAGCTCCGAACGGATGTTCTGGCGCTACCTCGCCGCGCGCGGACGACAGGGTCCGCGGCAAATCTTTGCGTATCTGTTGTTCCTGGTGCGCTACCTGCCGACGGGCGGAATCCACACGTTCAAGAAGAACAAGGCGTACCTCTGCGGGCTCGCGTCCGCGGACGTAGCGACGCTCGCGGCGGATTTCGTCGCGACGCGCCTCGTGAAGCGGCTGTACGAGCCCGCCGTGCAGCGGTTGGGGCAGCACGTGCGGCGCGGCGACACCGTGGTGCTCCTGTCGGGCACGTTGGATCCAATCGCGCGCGCGCTCGCCAACCATCTCGGCGTGCGGCACGTGTGCGCGACCGTCTGCAGCGAGCGCAGCGGCTACTATCTCGCGCAGCCGCCCGAGACGCACCCGTTCGGCGCCGCGAAGCTCACGCTAGCGAGACAGCTGGCAACGCAGATGGGCGCGGACCTGAAGCACGCGAGCGCCTATGGAGACTCGCACCAGGACCTGTTCTTGCTCGAGGCGGTGCGCGAAGCGGTCGCGGTCTCGCCCGACGCGCGCTTGCTCGACGTCGCGCTCGCGAACGATTGGGAAATCATGGCTGCCGGCGACAAGCGACGCGCGCTGCCGCACTGAGCCGCAATCACATGTAGGCGAGCTGGCTGTTCGCGACGAGATCGAACGGCACGCTGCGGTTGCGCCCCTGGAGCTTCGCCGTGTAGAGCGCCTTGTCGGCCGCCTTCACGAAGTCCTCGACGCTGCGAAATCGCCGGCCGTCGTTGTGCGTCGCCATCCCGATCGAGATCGTGACGTTCAAGTCGCGTTTCACGCCGACGTCGTGGCGCGTTTCCTGGAACGCACGCACGATTCGCTCGCAGATGGTCTTGAGCAGTCCGTAGTCGGTGTGCGGGAAGACGAGCATGAACTCCTCGCCGCCGTAGCGCGCAACGACGTCGGCCGCACGCACGTTAGCCTTGAGAATGTTCGCCGTCGCCACGAGGATCTGATCGCCCATCGCGTGACCGAACGTGTCGTTCACCGACTTGAAGCGGTCGAGGTCGGCGAACGCGACGCTGAGCGGCGTCCCGCTCGTCGCGCTGCTGAGGAACGCTTCCTGAATGAAGTGGTCGAGATAAGCGCGGTTGTAGAGATTCGTGAGCGGATCGCGCTTGTTGGATTCCTCCAGCCGGCGCGTACGCTGCTCGAGCGACTCGGTGGCCGTTCTCAGGTCGTCGACGACTTGCAGCGCCTGGAGATTGCGCAGCATCAACGCTTCGCGCGCTTCCTCGAGAATCCTGTCCGATGCGTCGACCGACAGGATCTCGGTCTCGAAGATCGTCTCGGCGTCGGGGATCATTTTGCCGATCTCGGCGAGCAGCTCGCCGAGCACTTCCTTGTCGATCGCGAAGTAGCTCTTCGCCCGTTCGGCGAGCTCCCCGAAGCTGCGATCCTCGCCGGTGTCGAGGAACACTTCGGCGATCAGGCTCGCTAACGCAACGCAGCGAGCGAACACGCCGTTCGGGCTCTGCTTCGGCAAGCGCTCCGGATCGTGGCTCGCCGCCACGACCTGCTGAGTGCGTTCGGGGAACTGCCATTTCTCGAGCAACCAGCCGCTGACGACGGCATGGTCCACGCGCGAGCCGCTCCATGCTCGCGAGCGATCAGCGCCGTCTGGTGAACCTGCTCGTGGTCGAGGCCTTTGTATAGATCGGGCAGCGTGTGATCGAGCGCCATGAGGCCGATGTCTTGGATCAGACAGGCGAGGAACAGCTCCTCGCCGTCCTTCACGCCGATCGTGCGCGCGAGCACGTGGCTCGCGGTCGCCGAGAGCAGCGCGCGGCGCCAATAGAGCGGGTAGTCGAGCCCGCCGCCCTCGGTCTTCTTCTGCCACGACTTCAGCAGCGAGAACGACAGCGCGAGGGAGATCGTCGCGTTCAGGCCGATGACCATCAGCGCCTGACGGAGGTTCTCGGTCTTGCGTTGACGCGCGTACATCGGCGAGTTCGCGATGCGCAGGATTTTGGCGGTGATCGCCGGGTCGAGCGCCAATACCTCGGCGATCCGGGTCATGTCGGCTTCCGGATCGTTCGCGAGCCGGATGATCTTGGTCGCGACGCCGGGCGGAGACGGCAAATTCTTGCAGCTCTCGAGCTGCTTCCGTAGTTCGGGCGTGAGCAATGCCGACTCCATTTAGACTTGGCGAACTATTCGAGCGACGAACACGCTTGCCCTAGGCGCAACGCAGAGCCGTCCGGGCCTAGGTGTCGGCTCGATAGCTAGGAAACTTTAGGAAGTGCCGGTGTTGGCCCGGCTTGACATAATGGATGTTCGCGAAGGCCGGAGGTTAGTCCCGACGCGCCTCGAGCAGGCGAGCGACGTGACCGAGCGCGACTTTGATTTGGGTGAGATCGGACTCGAGAACCGTCGTCAGCTGATGAAGCGCATCGAGCAACAACTTCTCGTTCTCCGAGAAGCCGTCTTTCTCCTCTCGGCTGCGGGCGAGCCGATCGCGGATGGCGTCGTAGGACATTATTCGCGTTCTTTTCTTAGTAAGGCGATCAATCCTATTTACGGTGACTTCGAAGTCAATAACTGTGTACTCGGCATGGGAACGCCTTCCCAAACGAACTACAAAAGAGCCCGGGCAGCGTGCAGCAGGCCCGGTACGATGACAGGATGAGCAGCGTAGACGACGGACGAATCGACCTTCGCGACGTCGCCAAATCCTACGGGCCGCAAGCGGTGCTGGAAAACACCTCGCTGTCGATTCGACGCGGCGAGTTCGTCGTCGTGGTCGGACGGAGCGGATCGGGCAAATCGACGTTGCTCCGGCTCATCGGCGGCCTCGAATCCCCCGACCGCGGAACGGTTCACGTCCTTGGAAGGGACATCGGCGCGATGTCCGAGTCCGAACGCGCCGTCCTTCGGCGGACGTCGCTCGGCTTCGTTTTCCAGTTCTTCAACCTCGTTCCGACCTTGACCGTTGCGGAGAACGTCGAGCTGCCGCTCGCGTTGAACGGTGTACCGCGAACCGACGCGCGCCGTCGCAGCCTCGAGCTGCTCGGGGAGCTCGACGTCGTTGCCTGCGCCGGGCGGTTTCCCGAAGAGATCTCCGGCGGCGAGCAACAACGCGTCGCGATCGCCCGCGCCGTGATCCACGAGCCCAAGGTCGTTCTCGCCGACGAACCCACGGGCAATCTCGACCTCGAAACCGCAGACCACGTGCTCGATCTGCTGCAAACCTCCTGCCGGCGCCGCAACGCCACGCTCGTCATGGCGACCCACGGCCGTGAGGTAGCTGGTCTGGCCGACCGCGTGCTCACGATCCGCAATGCGCTCGTCGAGGAGCCGGGAGCGTGAATCGGCTCATGCGACGCGCTTCGGCGCGCTTCTACTTGCGGCATCCGTGGCAGCTCGTGCTCGCGATCGCCGGAATCAGTCTCGGCGTCGCGGTGTACGTCGGCGTCGATCTCGCGAACGACGGCGCACAACGCGCGTTCGAGCTGTCGGCAGCGGTGGTGCGCGGCCAGGCGACTCATCGCTTGCTTCCCGTGGGCGCCGAGCTCGACGAGACGGTCTACCGCGACCTCGTCACAGAGCGTGGAATCCGGGCGGCTCCGGTCGTGGAGCTCGAAGTCGGGATCGCCGGGCGGCTCGGCACGCGCTACCCCTTGCTCGGGATCGACCCACTCGAGGAGGCTGGCGTTCGGAGCTTCGCGAGCTACGTTCCCGGCCGCGGCGCGAATCTCGCGCGTTTGATCTCGGAGCCCGGCACCGTTCTCCTGCCGGTCGCTCTCGCGGAAGAGCTCGGGATCGCGCCGGGCGACTCGATTTCGTTGTCGGTGCGCGGACGCGAGGTCGCCGTTCGCGTCATCGGAACCATTACTTCCGCGTCGCGGGACGCCGAGGCGGAGCCGCCGATCGTCGCCGACATTGCGACGGCCCAAGAGCTGATCGGGACGCCGCGAGCGATCAGTCGAATCGATCTGAAGCTCTCGCAGCGCGAAGCCGAGGAGCTTGGACGCAATGCCCCGCGCGGTACCGTGCTCGTGGCTGCGGAGAACGAGAATCGCGCGTTCACCGAGCTCGCGGCTGCTTTCCGCACCAACCTGCAGGCGCTCGGACTGCTCGCGCTCGTCGTCGGTATGTTCCTGATATATAGCACTATGTCGTTCGCGATCGTGCAGCGGCGCACGACGCTCGGGGTGTTGCGCGCGATCGGCCTCACGCGACGCGAAGTGCTCGGCACGGTGCTCCTCGAAGCGCTCGGACTCGGACTGATCGCCACCGCGATCGGGCTATTGCTCGGTCACCTGCTGGCCACGCGCTTGATCGACCTCGTGCTGCGCACGATCGGCGATCTCTATTTCAGCTCGGCCGTTGCGGCCGCGCAGCCGTCGCCCGCCCTGTACTTGCGCGGCGCGGTGCTCGGGATTGCGGGCACGCTATTGGCGGCCGCGAAACCCGCGCTCGATGCCGCCCGTTCGGCGCCTGCGGCCGTGATGCGCCGCGCGGAGCTCGAACGCGGGACCCGGCGCGCCGCGTTCAGAGCGGCATGGCTCGCGGCGCCGCTCCTCGTGGCGAGCTTGGGGATGCTCGGAGCCGGACCACCCGGCCTCTATGCCGCCTTCGGCGCATTGTTCGGTGTGCTTGCCGCCTGTGCGCTGATGATTCCCGCAGTGACGCTGCTCCTGATGAACGCGCTCGAGCGCTGCGTGGGGCGTTTTCTCCCGCTCGCGGGCTTGCTCGCGCTGCGCGGCGTCGGCTCGTCGTTGAGTCGTACGGGCACAGCAACCGCGGCGCTCGCGGTCGCCGTCGCGACCGTGAACGGAGTCGGATTGATGATCTCGAGCTTTCGGACGAGCTTGGCCGATTGGCTCGGTACCACCTTGACGGCCGACTTGTACGTCGGTTTCGACGCGGGCGCGCCGCTCAGCGACACTGAGCTCGCGCGGATCGTGAGCGTCGCGGGCGTGAAGGGCGTCAGCCTCACGCACACTGTCCGCGTGCCGACGGCGGCCGGCGAGCTCGCCATTCGCGCGGTGCGGCCGGGTCCGGAAGGATGGGGTCTCGAGATCGTAGCGGGGGACGCGGCGCGCGCGCTCGAAAACGTGGCCTCCGGCCGCGGAGCCGTCGTCTCCGAACGCTTCGCTTTCGCGCGCAAACTCGCGGTCGGGGACGAGCTCGTGCTGCCCACGCCGGAGGGCGAGGAGCGCTTACCGATCGTCGGCACGTTTCGCGACTTCAACACCGGGGACTACTCGATCGTCGTCGCGCTCGATTGGTATCGGGCCCGTTGGGCGGACGATACGCTCACCGGACTCGGCGTGTACCTCGACGACGATGCAGCGTTCGCTCAAGTCGAAGCGGCAATTCGTTCCTCCGTTCGCGGGCCCGTGCGAATTCGATCGACCGAGGGAATTCAGAAGATATCGCTCGAGATTTTCGACCGAACCTTTCGGATCACGGATGTGCTGAGAATGCTCGCCGCCCTAGTAGCGTTCCTCGGCGTCTTGAGCGCGCTACTGTCGATCGAGCTCGAGCGGGCTCATGAGCTCGCGATCTTGCGTTCGCTCGGATTCTCGCCGCGCGAGCTAACGATGACACTACTTACACAGACCGGCCTTCTCGGCGCGACGGCGGGTCTCGCCGCGGTGCCGATCGGGATGGCGCTCGCGATCTTGCTGGTTCACGTGATCAATCGACGAGCGTTCGGCTGGAGCATGGACTTCGTGGTCACGCCGGCGCCTCTTGCCGTTGGAGTCGCGCTTGCCGTATTCGCGGCGTTGCTCGCGGGTATCTACCCGGCCGTACGCGCAGCCAGAATCGGGCTCGGCGGCGCCCTGCGCGAGGAATGACGTGATGCGCTCGATCTTGCTGGTGTCGATTCTCGTGGCGCTCGCCGCCTGCGGCCGAGCGCCGGCGAACGGCAATGGCGAATCGGATCCGGCGATCCCAGGTGCGGCCCGCGGTGCGACGGGAATCCGCTTCCTGGGCGAGGGTGACGCCGCCGGATTCGCCCGGGCGACGACCCGCCGGGAGCTCTCGTTTCCCGCGGATCACGGAAGCCACGATGAGTTTCGGAGCGAGTGGTGGTATTTCACCGGCAACTTGGAGGGCTCCGGTGGCTCGCACTTCGGCTTCGAGCTCACGTTCTTCAGGATCGCGCTGAGCCCGGCGGCGCCGGCACGCGATTCGGCATGGGGCGCGAATCAGGTCTGGATGGCACATTTCGCCGTCACAGACGTCGCGCACTCGCGTTTCGCAACCGCCGAACGATTCGCGCGAGGCGCGCTCGGGCTCGCCGGCGCCGCCGCGGATCCGTTTCGCGTTTGGGTCAAGGATTGGTACGTCGAAGGCTCTGCGAGCAGTAGCGACGCGGAGCTCATGGTAGCGGCGCGTAATGGCGAAACAGCGCTCGCGCTGCGGTTAGACGCGGCCAAACCGCTGGTCGCGCAAGGCGACCACGGGTTCGACGCCAAGGGACCCGAGCCAGGCAACGCGTCTTACTACTACTCGTTCCCGCGCCTTACCGCGACGGGATCGATAGAGCTCGACGGCGTCGTTACCGAAGTGATTGGCAGCGCCTGGATGGACCGCGAATGGTCGACGAGCGCGCTGAGCGCGGGAGTTGTCGGTTGGGATTGGTTTGCTTTGCAGCTTTCGGACGGGCGGGAGCTCATGTACTACCGGCTGAGGAAGGCGGACGGCGTCGCGAGCCCGTTCAGTGGCGGCTCGATCGTCAGTGCCGGCGGCGAGTCGCAGCGCTTAAGCGCTGACGATGTGCTCCTCACCGTTCGCGATTATTGGCGCAGCGAACGGACGGGTGTTCGCTATCCGGTCACGTGGCATATGGAAGTGCCGAGCGAGGACATCGATCTCGATATCGTGCCGTACCTCGAAAATCAGGAGATCGATCTCGCCGTACGCTATTGGGAGGGGGCCGTGCGCGCGTCCGGCAACGCCGGGGGGTCGCGGTTGACCGGCCAAGGCTATCTGGAGCTCGCGGGCTACTGAGGTTTCTCGGGCAGGGCCGACGTTTACATAACTGTATTCCATTCACGAATCAATTTGTTACCGTATCCATGCTGTCTCCTGGCGGCGCCAACAACAATTAAGATTCGAACGGTCCACAAGGATGATGGAACGACGCAAGACCCCGCGGAAGGACTGGGTCGTCAGCAAAGACGACATCGGGCGCTCCGTCCTGGAGTGGAAGGTCGACTACCGCAGAACGATGCGCCCGGAGTGCGATCCGTGCGCCCGCACTTACGATTTTCTCGAGCGGCTCGAAGTGCCCGATCTCGAGCTCGAGGACGATGGCAAGGCCGGGCGAGGCCAGCGCGGTCTGAACCCGTACGACACCGTCAGATTCCAACGACCAAAGTCCGAGCGCTGATTCGCGTTCGGATCACGCAAAAGAAAACCCCCGGCCCTTCATCAGGGACGGGGGTTTTGCGTTAAGAGCCTGGCGATGACCTACTCTCGCGTGGCATAGCGCCACACTACCATCGGCGCAAGACGTTTTCACTTCCGAGTTCGGAATGGGATCGGGTGGTTCCCGTCCGCTATAGCCGCCAGGCAAACCGGTATGCGTTCTGAACCTCGGCTACGCCGGGGCCGCGGAACGCGCAATTTGGAATGATCCGTTTCGTCGCACTGCTTCCAAACAACCCCCACATCGAGTGGGGCAAACTGTTTGGGTGTTATATGGTCAAGCCTCACGGGCAATTAGTACTGGTTAGCTTCATTCATTACTGAACTTCCACACCCAGCCTATCAACCTCGTAGTCTACGAGGGCCCTTTAGGAGGATCGAGTCCTCAGGGAAATCTAATCTTGGGGTGGGCTTCCCGCTTAGATGCTTTCAGCGGTTATCCCTTCCGTACATAGCTACCCGGCAATGCCACTGGCGTGACAACCGGAACACCAGAGGTACGTCCACTCCGGTCCTCTCGTACTAGGAGCAGCTCCCCTCAAATTTCCAACGCCCACGGCAGATAGGGACCGAACTGTCTCACGACGTTCTAAACCCAGCTCGCGTACCACTTTAATCGGCGAACAGCCGAACCCTTGGGACCTGCTACAGCCCCAGGATGTGATGAGCCGACATCGAGGTGCCAAACTCCTCCGTCGATGTGGACTCTTGGGAGGAATAAGCCTGTTATCCCCGGAGTACCTTTTATCCGTTGAGCGATGGCCCTTCCATACAGAACCACCGGATCACTTAGACCTACTTTCGTACCTGCTCGACTTGTCTGTCTCGCAGTCAAGCACCCTTGTGCCTATGCACTCACTGCGCGATGTCCGACCGCGCTGAGGGTACCTTTGTGCTCCTCCGTTACTCTTTGGGAGGAGACCGCCCCAGTCAAACTACCCGCCATGCACTGTCCCCAACCCGGATAACGGGCCAAGGTTAGAACTCCGAATTTATCAGGGTGGTATTTCAACGGTGGCTCCACGACGACTGGCGTCGCCGCTTCAAAGCCTCCCACCTATCCTACACAGACAAATTCAAAATTCAGTGCAAAGTTATAGTAAAGGTTCACGGGGTCTTTCCGTCTTGCCGCGGGTACACTGCATCTTCACAGCGATTTCAACTTCACTGAGTCTCGGATGGAGACAGTGTGGCCATCGTTACGCCATTCGTGCAGGTCGGAACTTACCCGACAAGGAATTTCGCTACCTTAGG
>CAWEOP010000003.1:0-1020000 GCA_963810755.1 uncultured Gammaproteobacteria bacterium | reverse complement strand
CCCCACCAACAGATTGAATTTTTGGTCGGTCCCGCCGAGCTCCACGTCTGCCTGCAGCGCGACCGAGTCATAACCTTGCACGAGCGGGTAAAGGAACTCGTGCACTGAGATCGGCTTCCCCGCTTTGTAACGCTTCTGGAATTCATCGCGCTCCAGCATTCGCGCCACCGTATGCTTCGCCGCAAGCTCGATGAGCCCGACTGCATCCATCTTCCCCATCCAACGGGAATTGAATTCCAGTCTCGTCTTCTCGGCGTCGAGCACCTTGTACACCTGGTCAGCGTACGTCTTGGCGTTCGCCACCACTTCCTCTCGCGTGAGCGGCGGGCGTGTCGTCGACTTCCCAGACGGGTCGCCGATCATTCCGGTGAAGTCGCCGATCAGGAAAATCACCTCGTGCCCGAAGTCCTGGAACTGCCGCATCTTGTTGAGCAGCACGACATGGCCGAGATGTAGATCGGGTGCCGTCGGGTCGAAGCCCGCTTTTACCTTGAGAGGACGGCCCGACTGGAGGCGTAGCGCCAGCTCCTCGCGGACAAGGATCTCCTCCGCGCCGCGGCACAACTCTTCGAGCTCTTGCGATGGGGACGCTTTCCCGCGTGTCTGCATTGCCGTTGCCGATAAAAGGGGACCGAAGAATAGACCACGAGTTACGCGCGGTCGACGCGCCGAGCCCCCAACCGATGACCCAACCGAGTTCTCGGCGCTCGGCTACGCGTGCTGGAATCTCTTTTCAGCGTGCCGTCGCAACCTGCGTTGCCACCGGATTGCATTCGTAGCTCGCTGATTTTAGGCGGAATAATTTTGACGGTAAAAACTTCGGCAGTTACAGTACCAGCGCCTTGGGCTACAGGCGGCTGGGTGAAACCTTATACGGGTGGCGTTCGCCACGACTACAAAGCTCCTTCCGGTACCTTTGCTGGCGTGCGCGGCCGGCGCTGGTTGCTATTCGCGTTCGGCCTCTCACTGCCCCTCGTCACGGTCGCCCTGCTCTATGCGACCCAGCCCCGTGAATCCAAGCAGGTCCTGATTCCCGCTGAAATCGCCGTCGGCCCGATCCAGACGCCCAGCGTCGCGAACGAAACGCCGCTCCCCGTAGAGCCTGCTCCCGCACCGATCATCGAACCATTGGGTGTAGCGCTGAACTTGCTCGTGCAACGCGGCGACACGCTCGAGCTATTGTTTCGCCGCAACGGCTTGAGCCTCCGCGACCTCGCGGAGCTCGTAGCGCTGCCGAACGTCGGCGCTGGACTCAAGCTCTTGAAGCCGGGCGACCGGCTCGCGATCTCTCATCGCGACGGGGAAATTCTTTCGCTGCGACGCGAGCTCGACGAAGCAAATGTATTGTCTATCACGCGCGAAGGTTCGGCGTTCACGACCACGACGCTGGAGCGGCAGATCGACGTCCGCGAGAGCGGCGCGCACGGCGTGATCGATTCATCGCTGTTCGAAGCCGGTATGGCGGCCGGAATGTCCGATCGGGTCACGATGGACATGGCAGGCATCTTCGAATGGGACATCGACTTCATTCAAGACGTCCGGGAAGGGGACGAGTTCACCGTGATCTACGAAGAGATCTGGCGTGACGGCGTGAAGCTCCGCAATGGCGCGATCGTCGCAGCCGAATTCGTGAACCAAGGCAAGACTTACCGCGCCGCCCGCTACAAAGACGCAAGCGGCCACTCCGACTACTACACGCCGGACGGGCACAGCGTCCGCAAGGCATTCATTCGCGCGCCGTTGAATTTCACGCGTATCAGCTCGAACTTCAATCCCAGCCGGCGTCATCCGGTGCTCAACACGATCCGAGCTCATCAGGGCGTGGACTATGCAGCGCCTAGCGGAACGCCGATTCGCGCCGCTGGCGATGGCAAGGTACTGTTCCGGGGAATCCAGGGCGGCTACGGCAACGTGATCATCCTGCAGCACGGCAACAACATCACGACGCTCTACGGTCACATGTCCCGGTTCGGAACCGCCCGCGTAGGAGCTCGCGTAAAGCAAGGCGACGTTGTCGGCTACGTCGGCAAGTCCGGTCTCGCGACAGGCCCGCATCTGCACTACGAATACCGCGTCAACGGCGTACACCGGAATCCACGCACGGTCTCGCTGCCCCCGGCCGATCCGGTGGCGGCGCAATATCAAGAAGACTTCCGCGCGGTTACTACCGCTCTGTGGCAGCAGCTCGATCTGTACCACGGCGAAAACGCAGCAGTCGCCTCCGATTGATTCCTCGCCGACGAGCGATACGGGTCCGAAGGGACGCTGCGGCTACGCGTCGCGATCGGCCTCGCGCGGGTCCCTGCGTTCCACGGGCGCGACGCGTTAAGCTAACGACCGATGAGTGAGCTTTTCCTCGGCATGATCTCCGGCACCAGCCTGGACGGAGTCGACGCAGTTCTCGCAGAGGTCGGGGACGCTGATTTTCGCATTCTCGGCGCGGCTACGACCCCGTTCCCGGAACCCTTGCACGCGAGACTCCATGCGCTCGTCGTGACGCCTCACACCTCACTGCGCGACTTCGGCGCGCTCGACGTAGCGGTGGGACGTTTTTTCGCCGACTGCGCGCTGAATCTGATCTCGGCGGCCGGACACAAACCCGATGAAATCGCCGCCGTCGGAAGTCATGGGCAGACCGTCTTCCACGAGCCTAACGGGCGCGAGCCGTTCACGATGCAGATCGGTGATCCCAACGTGATCGCAGCCGTCACCGGCATCACCACGGCGGCCGACTTTCGGCGGCTCGACGTCGCGCTGGGCGGTCAAGGCGCTCCGCTCGTACCCGCGTTTCATTCCTGGCGGTTCCGTGATCCGAACCAAGAGCGGGTCGTAGTCAACATCGGCGGAATCGCCAACATCACGGTGCTCGCTCCGGGACGCGCAACGACGGGTTTCGACACGGGGCCCGGTAACACGTTGCTCGATCTGTGGGTGCGGCGCTGTCGCAATGAGCCCTTCGATCGCGACGGGCGATTGGCCGCAACGGGCACAGTCAACCAACCCTTGCTGGCTTCCTTTCTGACCGAACCCTTCTTCGTCGCACAGCCGCCGAAATCGACGGGACGCGAGCTGTTCCACAGTGCGTGGCTCGAACGCCGCCTTGCCGACGGTGGCGCGCTCAGTGACGCCGATGTGCAGGCAACGCTCGCGGAGCTCACCGCCTCGACCATTGCGGCGGCGATTAGTGCGGAGCTCCCTAAGTGTGGCGAAGTGATCGTATGCGGCGGCGGCGCACATAACGCAGATCTGATGCAGCGGCTGCGCCGCCTCACCGCGGCGCGCGTGACCACGACGGAGCCGCATGGCGTGCCGCCTGATTGGGTAGAAGGCGCCGCATTTGCGTGGCTCGCGCGCGCTCGACTCCGCGGACTCGCCGGCAATGTGCCCAGTGTGACGGGTGCCCGCCGTGAAGCCGTGCTCGGCGGCGTATACTGGGGTGCAGCGCCGTAAATATTCTCGAAACATTGGCGCGCGCGACGAACACCCGTGGACACGCTGAATCTCAAGCTACCCGATTACTACATCAACCGTGAGCTGGCTCAGCTCGCGTTCAACGTGCGCGTCTTGCACCAGGCGAGAGACACGTCAGTGCCCCTGCTCGAACGACTGAAGTTCCTCTGCATATCGTCGACCAATCTCGACGAATTTTTCGAAATCCGCGTCTCGGGCTTGAAGCATCGCCTCGCCGCTAACGCTGCGCCGTTCGGGCCGGACAACCTCGGATCCGCAGAGCTGCTGCGAATCGTCACTGAGCAAGCGCGCTTGCTCGTAAGCGAGCAATACCGTGTGCTCAACGACGAGCTGATCCCCGCGCTGCGCGACGAAGGCATCCGTTTTGTCCGGCGCGACGATTGGTCGCCCGCTCAGAGGCAATGGCTCGAGCAGTATTTCCGCACGGAGATTGTGCCGGTCTTGAGCCCGACCACGCTCGACCCGACAAGACCGATCCCGCGCATTCTCAACAAGAGCCTGAACTTCATCGTGAGCTTGCATGGCCGCGACGCGTTCGGCCGTCCGTGTCATCGAGCGATCGTGCAAGCGCCGCGCTCCCTGCCCCGCTTGATCCCCTTGCCGGTGTCGATCGAGGGTACCGGCAAATCGGACTTCGTGTTCCTCTCATCGGTGATCCACGCGTTCGTCGATCAACTGTTCGCGGGCATTGAGGTCAACGGCTGCTATCAGTTCCGCGTCACGCGCAATAGCGATCTATTCATCGACGACGAGGACGTAGACGATCTGAAGCACGCGCTCGAGGGCGAGTTGTTCGAGAGCCGCTACGGCGACGCGGTGCGGCTCGAGACCGCGCACGACTGCGCCGACGAGCTCGCCGCATATTTGCTCGAGCACTTCCAGCTCACTCGCTCCGATTCCTACCAAGTGCCGGGACCCGTAAACCTGAACCGCCTGCTCGCGGTCTACGATCTCGTCGACCGTCCGGAGCTCAAATATCCCCCGTTCACGCCGGGAATGCCGAAGCAGCTCGTGGACACGAGCATCTTCGACGCGATCTCCAAGCGTGACATCTTGCTGCATCACCCGTACGAGTCGTTTGCGCCGGTAATCGACTTCATCTACCGCGCCGCCAACGATCCCGATGTGCTTGCGATCAAGCAGACGCTTTACCGCACGACGCCAGACTCGCCGTTGGCCGAAAGCCTAGTATCCGCCGCGAAGGCAGGCAAAGAAGTGACGGTGCTGATCGAGCTGCGCGCACGCTTCGACGAAGCTGCGAACATCGCGCTCGCGAGCAAGCTGCAAGAAGCCGGCGCACACGTCGTATACGGCGTCGTCGGCTATAAAACGCATTGCAAGATGGCGCTCGTGGTACGCCGCGAGAACGGCAGGCTCAAGCGCTATGTCCACCTCGGCACGGGAAACTATCACCCGCGCACCGCGCGCTCTTACACCGACTACGGCCTGTTGTCCGCGAAAGAAGCGCTTGGCGAGGACGTCCACCAGGTCTTCATGCAGCTCACGAGCCTGATGCGCACGCCCGCTCTCAACCTGCTGTCACAGTCACCGTTCAACTTGCACGAGCGCCTGCTCGCGTTGATCAAGCGCGAGACGCGCAATGCGACCACCGGCGGAACGGGGCACATCATCGCGAAGCTCAATGCGCTCGTCGAGCCAGAGGTCATCCGCGCGCTCTACGAAGCGTCGAATGCCGGCGTCTACGTGGACCTGATCGTGCGCGGCATCTGTTGTCTACGGCCTGGTGTCCCAGGCGTTTCGGAGAATATCCGCGTCCGCTCCATCGTCGGCCGTTTCCTCGAGCACAGCCGCTGCTACTACTTTCACAATGGCGGCGACGAGGAAATCTACTGTGCGAGCGCGGATTGGATGGATCGCAACTTCTTCCGGCGCATCGAGCTCATGTTCCCGATCCTCGACGAGGGCTACAAGACCCGCTTGATGACGGACCTCGACACGTACCTCGCCGACAACGTGCAAGCGTGGGAGTTGCGCGCGGATGGTCGCTACGTGCAGTTCGCTCGGGAACCGGGCACGGAGCCGAAAGCGGCGCAGCTCACGCTGCTGCGCCAGCTCGCGGAAATCTCTTAGTTTCCGCTCGCTCCGCTGACCTTGAGCTCGAAGCCGCGGGCTTGGAGCCACGAGTGCTCTTGCTCGAGATCCGCCGCGGTGAGTGGATTGCGGTCGAGCCAGCCCTCGGGAAAGCGCAGGTCGAGGAGATCGTTGCCGGGCGTGAGCTCGATCTGCGGGAGCTCGTCGGGGCTGCGACTTCGGTTGAGCAGCACGGCGAGACGCAGGAGCACGATCAGCTTGAACAGGGGCGCGCGCCAGTCCGCCGGGACGTCCGCGAGAAACGGGTCATCGAGCTTGCGCCGGTGAAAAGTAACGAGCGCCGCGAGCAACTGCTGCTCGAGCCGCACGAAACCCGGCATGTCCGCATTCGCCAGCAGGTAGCCGCCGTGGTGGTGATAGCGCGAGTGCGCGATGTCGAGCCCGACCTCGTGCAGGCGCGCGGCCCACACGAGCAGCTGCCGATAGCGCCGGTCACTCAGCTGCCAACCGCGCTCGACCTGCGCGATCAATGCAGCTGAGGTCGCTTCTACGCGCACCGCCTGTTCCATGTCGACGTGGTAACGTCGTTGCATCGCCTGAATCGACCGCTCGCGCGCGTCTTCGTCGTGCAGACGGCCGAGCATGTCGTACAGCAACCCTTCACGCAGCGCCCCGCTGCTGATCTGCATTTGCTCGATCTTCAGCGTGCTCATGATCTCCGCGAAGATCGCTACGCCTCCTGCGAATACCGGCGCGCGCTCCGGACCCAGCCCTGGCAGATCGAGCTCGTCGATCCGCCGCGCGTCGATCATCGCCGCAATGATTCGCTCAAGCGCGGCGAGGCTAACACCCGACTCGACGAAACCGAGATCGTGCGCGACGTCCCCCGCGGCGCGCACGGTGCCCGAAGAGCCGATCGCGCGCCGCCAGCCGCGACGCCTGAAAGCGGCTGCGACCGGCCGCAGCTCTAACCGAACAGCGAGCCGCGCCCGCGCGAACCGCTTCTCGCTGAGCTTTCCGTCCTCGAAATTCTCCTGGCTCAGTCCGACGCAGCCGATCGACAAGCTCTCGAGATATTTCGGCTCGTACCCTTCGCCGATGATGAGCTCGGTGCTGCCGCCGCCGATGTCCACGACGAGGTTCGAGCCTTCCGCGGTATCGGTATGGTGTGAGACGCCGAGGTAGATCAGCCGCGCTTCCTCGATACCGGAGATCACCTCGACGGGATGACCGAGCGCCTGCTCGGCGGCAGCGAGAAACGCGTCACCGTTGCGGGCGCGCCGCAAGGTGTTCGTGCCGACGACTCGAACCTGGTGGGCCTGCATGTCGCGCAAGCGCTGCCCGAAGCGGCGCAAGCAGGCCAGCGCGCGCTCCTGGCTCGCGTTGTCGAGATAGCCGTGCTGATTCAAGCCCGACGCGAGCCGCACCATCTCGCGTAACCGATCGATGATGGAGGGGTGGCCTTGGTCGGCGCGAGCGACGACCATGTGGAAGCTGTTGGAACCGAGATCCACCGCAGCCATGATCCCCGCGGGATCGACTGCGGCGGCTGGCTTCAACTCTGGCAAGGCGGCCGCTGCTGTCGCGTGACGCTCAGACGGAGAACGACGAGCCGCAACCGCAGGTGGTGGCCGCGTTCGGGTTGCGAATGATGAACTGCGCCCCTGACAAATCTTCGCGGTAGTCGATCTCAGCACCCATGAGGTATTGAACGCTCATCGGATCCACGAGCAGCGTGACACCGCCGTTCGCGATCTCGGTGTCGCCCTCTTGGGTCTCTTCGTCGAAAGTGAAACCGTATTGAAAGCCCGAGCAGCCTCCGCCCTGGACATACACGCGGAGCTTCAAAGCCGCGTTGCCCTCCTGCTCGATCAGCTGACCGACCTTGTGCGCGGCGGCATCCGTGAAGTTCAGCGGCGGTCCTGAATCGGTGGGAGCTGCGACGTTCTGTTCGCTCATGGCACTAGTCTCCGGCGGCGTTGAGGGGGCGGACGGCCTCGATCTGGGGGCGAGCGCTCGCCTTTCCCACTGTACCGCCTTCACTCTCGTGAATCAGCTTACCGTTCACCTCGGCGCCGATCGACATCTCGATCAGCTTGTATTGGACGTTGCCGATCACACGCGCCTTCGGACCGAGCTCGACGCGCTCCGTCGCGCGAACGTCGCCTTTGACGGTGCCGTTCAGGAGCACGTGCGGAACCATCACCGATCCTTCGACACAACCGCGCTCGCTGATGCTGAGGACCGCATTCTCGTCCTTACCCGCGCGAACGTTGCCCTTGACGTAGCCGTCGACATGGAATCCGCCTGCGAACTCGACGTCACCGTTAACTCGAGTGTCGGCGCCGACCAGCGTCCCGATGGGTGCCTGAGCGCGCGACTTTTTACCGAGCATGATCAACCCTCATCGTCTCAACCAGTAATCGCGGACCACGCATAGCTCTGACTCACCTTCTCCGCGCGCGTATCGCTCGGCAAGATTTCGACCTCGACCCGCGCGGGCTCGAAGCCTACCGGCAGCGCAAGCTCGCATTCGAGCCCCTGAAAATAGCGGAACTCGTAGTTCATATCATAGTCGCCGCCATCGGCAACTAGCTTAGCCGCGTCGAACGACGCCGTTTGACCGTCGCGCGTGCCCTCGACTTGCAACTTTACTACGCCGGAGACCTTGCGACTGTGAACGATTGCCTGAACGAGTACGACCCGCACCAAGTAGTGGTTCTCGGCATCGGCCGGCAGCGCGTCCAGACTCTGGATACGTAGCCCCGCTATCCCATCCTGGGGCGACACGATCCCGCGGTAGAACACGAGCTCCTCTTCCTGAGCCTGAATCTGCGCCTGGAGCTCGGTCAGATTGGCCTCGACCTGCGAGTACGTCTCGCGGTCGATCTCCTTGGACGTCTCGAAGATCGCCAGCTGCCGGCGCAGCTCCTCCGACGTCGCACGCTCCGCGCCGAGCTGCTCCCTGAGCGCCGCAAGGGATCGCCGATGGTCGACGATCGAATAGCCTGCCCGATTGCGGCCGAGCTCGAACGAGAGATAGGCACCCGCGACCAGGACCATGCCGATCGCATACACGAGCCAGGGTCTTCCGGAGCTACGGTTCATTTGGGAGCGTCAATGCTCGGAGAAGGCGCGTTGCCAACGTCGCGGCCACCAATTCGGTGGCGGCGGCGGTTCGGCATCCGGGAACGCAAGTGGACCCAGCTCCTTCAGCGCGCGCACGTAGACGGGGCGCTTGAAATACACCACCTCTTTCACGGGCCGCCAGTAGTCAACCCATCGGCAACGATCGAATTCGGGCTGTGCACTGCAATCGAAGCGCACGCGCTGCATGTCGCTCGTGAGCTGCAGCAGGAACCAACGTTGCTTCTGGCCGATGCAGAGCGGCGTGCGCTCGCGCCGGATGAAACGTTCGGGTAACCGATAGTGAAGCCACCCTTCGGTCGAGCCCACGAGCTCCACGTCGCTCGGCTGCAGACCAACCTCCTCGTGCAGCTCGCGAAACATGGCGGCCTCGACGTCTTCATCGGGTCTAATCCCGCCTTGCGGAAACTGCCAGCCACCGCGGCCCCGCCGTCCAGCGATCAGAACACGGCCTTGCCCGTCAGTCAGAATGATTCCGACGTTGGCGCGAAATCCTTGGTCGTCGATGAAGTCCATGCCGGTTCGATTCTTTCATATCCTCCCAACCGGTTCCAAAGACCCGTTCCGAAGGTGTGACTGACTTAGCTATTCGCCGCCTGAGCGACGGTATTCCGACCCCCGGCCTTAGCCTCGTACAGCGCGAGATCAGCGAGCGCGATGAGCCGCTCGCCGGCGACCTTGAGATCGTCCTGCTTCGATCCAGGCCGATACTCCGCGACGCCGATCGAAACCGTGATCGGCAGCGGACGCCCCGCCCCCGGCACCTCGAACGACTCGAGTGCGACGGCTGTGCGGATGCGCTCCGCGAGCAGGCGTCCGGCCTCGACGCCCGTGCCCGGCAGCAGGATCACGAATTCCTCGCCGCCGTAGCGTGCCGAGACGTCGCTGCCGCGCACCTCCGCTTCGACACAGTGCGCGACCTGGCGGAGCACTTCGTCACCCGCGAGATGGCCGTGGCGATCGTTGACCTTCTTGAAATGGTCGACATCGATCATCAGGCACGTGAGCGTGGAGGCGTCGCGCTGACAGCGAGCGAGTTCCTCGTGCAAGCGCGTCTGAAGGTACCGCCGGTTGTGCCAACCGGTGAGCACGTCGGTTATGCCGCTGCGGACCAAGCGCGTCCGGTTCACGGCATTCTCGAGCGAGAAGGCAGCGATCACGGCGAGATGATTGAGGAAATCCGTCGCGAGATTCTCGGTGAAGCGGCGGCTCTCGCCGCTGCCGAGATTCAGACTCCCGATGATCCGGTCCCGCCGCGTGAGCGGCAGCAGCGCCACGCTCTCGAGCCGCGCGTTCGCCGCGAACAGCAGCGCGTGATCGGAGCGCACGAACTTTCCAAGCCACGGCCGCCGGCCCGGCGCGAGCTGTGGGGCGAGCGCGTGCACCGAATCCACGAATAGCACCTCTGAAAGCTCGGCGAGGGGCTGACCCTGGACCATCAGCAAGTGCCGGATCTCGTGGTCGGGATCCGCGAGCACCAGGGTCACCGCGGCTAGGCGATAGCTCGCGCGCAGTCCGGTCGTGAGCCGATCGAACAGCGTGCCAAGCGTATCGGCCTCGAGCAACTCCATCTCGCGTCGTTGCGAGCGCTGCCAGGCGTCTTCGTTCTTACGCGCCTCGTCCGTGAGCGCGGCTATGCGCCGGCGCAGATCTATCAACTCGCGGTCGTCTCGGTGCACGCTCGCACCTCCTTTTGTCGTCCTTGATCATGTGCGGTTCTCGAGGTATCGCCGGCCAGCGGCCATGAGCTCCACGAAACCCGATTCGTTACCGTCTTCCACGAGCCGCTGAATCCTTTCGGCGGCCGAGCGCAACGCCTGCAATGATGCGGCGCCGTAATCATTCAGCGCCTGGATCTCGAAATACAGGTGCGGATTGTCGGTCGCGACCAAGCTCGCGACCGACAGCTGCGCGTCGAACGTCGTACTCGACATCTTCTGCAGTTTCGGCACGAGTTCACCGCTCTCGGCGAGCGCCGTGAAAAAAGCGAGGTTCAGCGCGTGCGAAAGGCCGAGGACGTACGCCATTAGCCTATCGTGCTCGTCGAGGCTCATCTCGAGCTGCTCGGCCATCGTCGAAGCGAACAGCGCGCGCGCCTCGCGCGTCGCTTGGGGCACGCCGACGTCGCAGAACACGACGTGTCGCCCCGACAGTAGCGCAGTCTCTGGGCCGAACATCGGGTGGATGGAGGTCACCTTGCAGCCTGCGTCCACGAGCCGCTTGAGGCCGTCGCGCAGGGGACTCTTGAGCGAACCGATGTCGACGACGAGGCCCTTCGGCTTGCGCTCCGCAAGCTCGAGCAACACGCGCGCCGCGACCTTCATCGGCGTCGCTACGACGATCACATCGTGATCGAGCACGTCGGCGCGCCAATCCGCGGTCCGCGGAAACGGTGACGGCGCGTCGCTCGGATCCGCCACCTCGACCGCGAAACCCTGCGAGCTCAAGAACTGCGCGAACCACGAACCCATCTTCCCGGCGCCGCCGATGATCAGCACGCGCTTGCCGGCGCCGCTGGTCTGGGCCGCTACCCGCGTTTGCTCCTGGTGTGTCAACGACGACCGAATCAAGAGGCCCATGATCTGCTCGGCGAGGCGCGGCTCGAGCCCGAGAGCGCGCGCCTGATCGTGCGCGCCTTTCAAGACCTCGCGCTCGCGCTCATAATCGCGCGTCGGCACGGAGTTCTGGATTTTGTGGGCGCCTATTTCCGCGACGATCTTCTGACGGGCGGCGACGAGCCCGATCAGCTCGCGATCGACCTCGGACAGACGTTTGCGCAATTCTTCAAGCGTCATGAGTACCTCGTGAGGGCGGTTTGTACCCTCGGCAGGGTGCTGGTGCAAGGTTGACAGCCTGCCGACTTGGGCTCGGTCGGCCACGGGCGTCGCGGGGGGCAGGAGCACTCGATGAGCGAATTAGAGCAAGTAAGCGAAGCGCGCTGCTTCGACGGACGCCACATTGTCTACAAACACCGCTCGGCGGCCTGCGACTGCACGATGCGCTTCGCGGTGTTCTTGCCGCCCGCGGCCGAGCGCGGCCGAGTGCCGGCGGTCTACTGGCTTTCGGGCCTCACCTGCACCGAGGAGAACTTCAGTGTGAAGGCTGGCGCGCAACGCTACGCCGCCGAGCTCGGGCTCGCACTCATCATCCCCGACACGAGCCCGCGTGGCGTCAACATTCCGGGCGAGGACGCGCAGATCGACATCGGGACTGGCGCCGGGTTCTACGTGAACGCAACGCAGGCCCCCTGGTCAGCGCACTACAAGATGTACGATTACGTCAAGGACGAGCTCGTCGCGCTCGTCAACGCGAGCCTCCCGGTGGACCCCGCGCGCAAGTCGATCAGCGGTCACTCGATGGGCGGGCACGGCGCGCTCCTCATCGGTCTCCGCAACCCGGATAGCTATCGCTCGATCTCAGCGTTCGCACCGATCGCTGCCGCGAGCAAGTCGACGTGGGGACAGCCCGCGCTCGCGGCCTATCTCGGCACCGACCAGAGCCGCTGGCTCGACTACGATGTCGCGGAAGTGATCCGAAAGAAACCGAGCCGCCACGACCTGCTCGTCGACCAAGGCGCGGCGGACCCGTTCCTGGAACGGCTTCGGCCTGCCGACCTGAAGGAGGCGTGCCGGGCCTCCGGCCAACGACTAACTTACCGCGAGCGGCCCGGCTACGATCACGGCTATTACTTCGTGAGCACGTTCATCGCCGAGCACCTGAAGTTTCATTCCGCGGCTCTCCGCTGAAGCCAACGACCTCGCAATGACGAGCCTGCCGACGCCTCCGCCCGACGACCCGCTGCCGCTCGTCGCGAGTTGGCTGTCCGACGTCACGGCGAGCGGCGTGCTGCGCAACCCCAACGCGATGGCGTTGGCGACGAGCAACGCATCGGGCGCGCCGTCGGTGCGGATGGTGCTGCTCAAGGAGCTCGCCCCAGCGGGCTTCGCGGTTTTCTTTACGAATTACGGGTCGCGCAAGGCGGCGGAGCTCGAGCACAAAGGACGCGCCGCGGCCGTACTCTATTGGGAACGTCTCGGCCGGCAGGTTCGCTTCGAGGGCCCAGTCGTGCGATCGCCCGCGGCCGAGAGTGACGCGTACTTCGCCAGCCGAGCGCTCCGCAGTCAGCTCAACGCGTGGAGCAGCGAGCAAAGCCGCCCGCTCGCGAACCTTGCAGATCTCGACGCCGCGGCGGAGCGCGCCGCGCGCAACCTTGGCATCGCTGCCGACGGCACGACAGCGACGCGGCCGGTGCCGCGGCCGGAGTTCTGGGGAGGCTATCGCCTATGGATCGACTCGCTCGAGCTATGGGCTGAGGGCGCGAATCGGTTCCACGAGCGCCTGCGCTATCGGCGCGAGCTCGACCGTGTCGACGCATTCGCGTTTCGGGCGGGCGCCTGGACCGCGCAACGCCTGCAACCCTGAGCGGACCGCGCACCGTTGATCCAGCACGAATCCATCACGTGCCCCTACTGCTGGGAAACCATCGAGATCGCGCTCGACCTGTCGGTCGAGGAACAGCAATACGTCGAGGATTGCTCGGTGTGCTGTCGGCCGATCGTGATCGCTTACCGGACCGACGGCGAGAGCCTGAGCTCACTCGAGATCGCGCCCGAGAACGACGCATGAAAATCGCGCCAATGATCGCCGCGCTGCTCGCATTGAGCGGCGTCTTCGCAACTCGCGCGGACGAGATCGCCGATCTATCGCAAGGCACGAACCTCACGTTCGCGCTCGCGCCGAACGGTGCGACCCTCGTCGTGGGTCTCGCGGGGCAGCTGTGGCGGGTACCCTCCGCCGGCGGCGGAGCCGAACCTCTCACGGTGCCGGGCGAAGAAGCGCGCAACCCGCGCTACAGTCCCGACGGCACGCGGGTCGTTTATCAACGGTTCGACACGGATCAATGGGATCTGTGGCTTCTCGACCTTGGCACGGCCGAGCAACGCAGGCTCACGGCGACCGCGGCGGACGAGCGCGATCCCGAGTTCTCGGCGGACGGCCGATCCGTTCTGTTCGTATCGAACCGCACGAATCACTTTTGTGTTTGGGCGCTGAGTCTCGACGGCGGCGTGGAAACGCAGCTGACCGAGGAATCCGGCGACGCGTCGTTCCCCACGGTGTCGGAGCTCGGACCGATCGCCTACGTGCTCGACCGCGGCGGCCAGTCGGAGCTGCGAGCGCTTCTCCCGAGCGGCGTTTCGACCTTGCTCGCGTCGAGCGACCAGCGACTCTCCGCACCGAGTTGGCGGCCGGGCGGCGGCGTGGTCGTGTTCAGCGAACGCGACGGGTCCGCCGGCAGCCGTCTGCAAATGCTCGTGCTCGGCGAGCCGCAGGTGCAGAAATCGTTGAGCGTACCGGAGGACGTCTTCCTGGCGCGTCCCGCTTGGCTATCCTCAGCCGAGTTCTTGTACGCCGCAGATGGGCAGCTCTGGCGCCGCGGCATCGCCGTGCAGGCGCGTCGCCCCGTGCACTTGTTCGCGGGGCGCGCCGTCGAGACACGGCCGCCGCCGACGGACCTGCCGAAGCTCGACGAGCTCGGACCGCAGCTCGCGCGCGGAATCGCGGGGCTCGATTCGACGGCCGACGGCCGGCGCAGCGTGTTCACCGCGCTCGGTGATGTTTGGTTGCTCGAGCGTGGCGGCCTGCGGCGGCTCACGAACGATTCGTACGTCGAGATCGACCCGACATTCACCCCGGACGGGGAGTCGATCGTGTTTGCGAGCGAGCGCAGCGGTCAGTTCGAGCTGTGGCGCGTTCCGATCCGCGACGGCGTCGCGTCCCAAGTGACCTTCGGCGCATTGCAGCCGCATCGGCCCGCGGTCAGCGGCGACGGCCGGCGCGTCGCATTTCTCGAGACTGACGGGCTCGGACCGTGGTCGCCGGCGCGAGTCATGGTCGCGGACCTCGCACGCCCGGGCGAGCCGACGAAGGTTGCGACCGGCTTGATCGGCGCCGAACGACCGACTTGGGGTGCCGACGGGCGCACGCTCGGCGTCCGGATCGCGCCGCCGCGCAACTCGCGCGAGCCGGCGATCTCCGGCTCCCCGCTGCGGATCGAGGTCGCTACCTCGGCCGAACGGCCAGCGGCGGCGAAGCCCACGCAGCGCAACGATGGGGCGCCTGATAGCGCGAACCGCCCGATCGAGCTGCGTTGGATGCCGGCCCCGCCGCCGGAGGACTATGTCGTCGAGGTTGGACGACTGTTCGACGGTGTGCGCGCCGACTACCGCAGGCACGTCGACATCCACGTGCGCGGCGGCCGGATCGCCGCGATCGTGCCGCGCGGCTTGCTGCCGGTGCCCGCGAAGGTCATCGACGCGCGCGACGCCACGGTCATTCCGGGCCTCATCGACGTCCACGCTCATCAGTCGGCACTGACCGGCGAGCGGCTCGGCCGCGCATGGCTCGCGTACGGCGTCACGACCGTGCGCGAGATCGCGACCGACGTGGCCGAGGCAGTCGAGCGCGGCGAGTCCTGGGCGAACGGTCGGCCGCGCGGTCCCCGGCTCATCGTCAGCCCCGCCGCGGGGGCCGAGGTTCCATTCGACGCGGGACAGGCCACGCCGGTACCGGTGCGCTCCTATCCCGGGCTCGCCGACGGCCTCGGCCACAGCTTGTTGCGTCAGCAGCGCCAGCTCGCCGCTCCGGTGCTCGACGACCACGAGCGGCACCGCGAAACGCTCGCGATCGGCTCGGGGCTGCACTACGAGCTCGAACTTTCGCCGGAGCTTTCGAGCTACCAGGACTCGCTGAGCGCCGTCATCACATCGCTCACGGTGCTCCCGCCCGCATTGGGATCGCTCGCCGGCCTTCGCTCATGGCCGGATACGCCGCTCGCCGCCCGGAATAGAGATTCCGCGTACTCGACCCTGTTCACACCGTCGGAGCGAGCCGACTGGTCGGCTGCGGGACCCGAGGCTGACGGCCTACCGAGGCTGCAGCAGACAGTCGCTCGACTGATCCGAGGCGGCGGGCGTGTGGCTATCGGGAGCGACGCCCCGGCCGTACCGTACGGGCTAGGGGTTCACTACGAGCTCGCACTGATCGCCGCGGCAGGCATTCCGAACGACCAAGTCCTGCGGCTTGCGACGGCGGAAGGCGCGCTGGCCCTGGGGCTCGAGCGGCAGCTCGGGAGTCTCGAGGACGGCAAGCTGGCCGACTTTGTGGTGATCGACGGCGATCCGCTTGGGCACCTGGAGGACACGTTGCGCATCGTGGCCGTCGTCAAGGGTGGACGATGGTTCGACCGGCACGAGCTCCTCGACTCGGCACCCTGATGTTGTCAGCTGTCTTTACGTTGGTGGGGTTTGAACGGTTCCGGGGCTGTTCGGAGACAGCGAAATTTGCGCATCATTTCGAAACAGCCACTTACGCGCTGCATCTCTGCTGAAAGATTAAAGATCTTATGTAAGAAGGCTGTCGACGCAGTTTACAAGCGGAGCGCTATCTCTAGTGCGACGAGGCAGGTAATAAACCTATGCCTATGATTTATTTAACTAATCCATCCATGGCACGGGTCTTGCTTTTCTCTGAGCGTCCCCACCCAGGGACGAGTGAGTGCGCAAACTGACAGAAAACGATGCGATTTCGCAAAGGGTTCTGTTAAATTTAGGAACGTTAAAGAAGAACAAGAAAATAGAAGAACAAGAAAAAAACATTGGCTGTACAACAAAAACAAAACTGATTCACCGCTCTCGAGCGGCAAGAACGACAGCCAGGCCGCATACTTGAAACCGTAAACTCCGATAACAACAAAAGTCTGACCCGGCGTTCCCACCGCCGGGTTTTTCTTTTTTGGGCCCGCGCAAATTCGCGGCGGAGCCGCGAAAACGTGATCGAAGGCGACGTCGCGCAGCGCGTGAGATGGTTGACTCACGGCTCCTTGCGGAAGCGGCATCGATGTTCAAACGTCTGCGCATCGCGTTTCTTCTTTTCGTTCTGCTGTTCGTCGCAGCATCCCAATTCTTCGCGGCTCGGCGCAGTACCGATTGGGACGACACGCTCTGGGTCGACGTGTACCCCGTCAACGGCGACGGGAGCGAAAGCACTCGCCAATATCTCGACAAGCTCGACGACGCCGAGTTCAAAGATGTCGAACGATTTTTCTCGGCCGAGGCGAACCGTTACGGCGTACGCTTGTCGCAGCCGTTTCGCCTGAGCCTCGCGCCGCGATACGCGCAGCCGCTGCCGATGCTCGAGCCTTCACCTTCGTTACTCGCGACGATGTGGTGGAGCCTCAGGATGCGTTGGCTGGCCGCAAAGCTCGACTGGCAGAGCTCGCGGCCAAGCCCGGACATCATGGTGTTCGCCGTGTTCCACGAGGCGGCGGAGGCCGCCGTGCTCGACCGCTCGACGGCGCTCGAGAAGGGGCTCGTCGCGATCACTCATCTGTTCGCGGACCGCGGCGCGCGCGGCCCGAACCAAGTCGTGCTCGCACACGAGTTGCTGCACACGCTCGGCGCGACGGACAAGTACGGCGGAGCCGAGAACATGCCGCGCTTCCCCGAGGGTTTCGCCGATCCGAGCGCTTCACCACGCCTGCCGCAATCGAAAGCCGAGCTCATGGCTGGCCGAATTCCTATCGACGCGAACCGCGCAGAGATTCCTGCGAGCCTACGGCAAGTTGTGATCGGACGAACGACGGCCACCGAGATCGGCTGGCCGAGCGACCGACCCCGCTGACCGGAGCGGCCGCCCGCCGCGCGCGGTTCCCCTGTCGTATCATTCGCAGCGTTGCAGCCGACTCTGCGAGGCGGAACTTGGGCAATCGACTCAGCAAGATCTACACGCGCACGGGTGACGACGGCACGACCGGTCTCGCCGATGGCGAACGCGTCGACAAATACGACGTGCGAGTCGAGGCGTTCGGCTCGGTCGACGAAACGAACAGCACGCTCGGGTTGCTGCTCGCGGAACCGGATTTGCCGTCTGCGATTGCCGAGCCGCTGCACCGCATTCAACACGAGTTGTTCGAGATCGGCGCCGAGCTCTCGCTGCCGGGCTACGTGAAGATCGCAGCGGACCACGTGGCGCAGCTCGAGCACGATCTCGACGAGATCAACGCGGCGTTGCCGCCGCTCGAGGAGTTCGTGCTGCCGGGCGGCAACCGCGCCGCGGCGATCTGCCACGTCGCGCGCACGGTGTGTCGGCGCGCAGAGCGGCAGGCGTGGGCTGCCGCCAAGCTGCACGGCGTGAACGGCGAGTTGCTTCGCTATCTCAACCGATTGTCGGATCTGTTGTTCGTGATGGCGCGCGCGCTTGCACGCCGGAACGGCGGACGCGAGGTCCTTTGGAGCCGCGATCCGCAGTCCTAGGGGTCAGGTCGCGGCGCGGCCGTCGAGCAGCCGGCGCAGTCGCTGCCACTCGAACGACGGACCGGGATCCGTCTTGCGTCCCGGCGCGATGTCGCTGTGACCCACGACGTCTGCACTCCGCAGGCTGCGATACGCGCGCCGTAGCGCGCGGATGAGCGTCGCGAGCGTTTCGTACTGAGCGGACTCGTACGGCACGTCGTCCGTACCCTCGAGCTCGATGCCCACGGAGAAGTCGTTGCACTCCGTGCGGCCGCAATGCGTCGACCTGCCGGCATGCCAAGCGCGCCTGTTGAAGGACACGTACTGAGTCAGCGCGCCGTCGCGAGTCACGAGCGCGTGCGCCGAGACTCTGAGCTCGGCGATCGTCGCGAAATACGGATCGGCCGCCGCGGGCAACTCGTTCAGGAAGAATCGGTCGATCCAACCGTCCCCGAACCTCCCGGGCGGCAGACTGATGCCGTGCACGACGATGAGCTCCGGCCCAAGGCCCGGTGGACGGTCGTCGCTGTTCGGGGACTCGACCCTACGCACGCCGTCGAGCCAACCCGACACTCGATCGATGATCACGGTGGTTCCGATTCCAGCTGTTAAAGTGTGTATGCGAGTCGAGCGGACGCGAGCCGGCCGGGAGAATGATACCAGCCCTCCGCGACCCGTTCGGGACTCGGCAAGCAAACAACGGCGAACCCAATGGCCATGAACAGACGCCGCGTGCCGCGCTTGTTTCTCGAGCGCGACCTTCGCGGCGATACGCTCACGCTCGACGAACGCGAAGCGCACTACTTGGTGCACGTGCTCCGGTTGAAGCGCGGCGACGAGCTCGTCGCGTTCGACGGCAATGGAACGGAGCGCCAGGCAGGCGTGGTCGGCCTGCAGCGGCGCGGCGCGGAGCTCGAGCTGCGAGCGACGCTGGATGCACTGCCTGCCTCACGTCTAGACCTCACGCTGGTGCAAGCGCTCCCGAAGTCCGACGCCATGGATCTGATCGTCCAGAAAGCCACCGAGCTTGGCGTGCGCACGATCGTTCCGGTGTATACGGAGTTCAGCGTCGTCAAGCTCGACGGTGAACGCGTCGAACGCCGCCTCGAGCATTGGCGGAAGATCGCCCAGAGCGCGTGCGAGCAATGCGGGCGCCATGAGCCGCCTGCGATCCACGCGGCTGACGCGCTCGCGACAGCGCTCGACGCCCTGCCCGAAGCAGACGCGAGGATCGCGCTCGACCTCGAAGCAGTCGGCCGGCTCACAGGAGGCGCGGAAGTCCCCGCGAGCGTGATCACGGCTGTGGGTCCGGAAGGCGGTTTCGGCGCGAACGATTGGCGGCGTCTCGACGCGGCGGGTTTCCGGCGCGCAGGCCTCGGCCCGCGCGTTCTGCGGGCGGAAACCGCCGCGATCGCCACCTGCGCGGTCGCGCAAGCGCTCTGGGGGGATCTTTAGAACGGAGCGCGACGCCGTGGCGTCGCGTCAATGGCGAATCGGAAGCTCCGCGATCATCCGCTCGATCCGTTCCACGTCGGGGATCAACGGGTATTCGTGGATCATGCGCGCGCGGCACAACACGGGCTGGCGCGCGGGCAACGGCTGCTCGGTGTCTAGGCCGAGCACGTCGGGATTCACTCGCACGAGCTGCGGAAAGCCCTGAGTCAGCACGCCGTAGTATCCGCCTTTGAGCTCTTGAGTGATGGCGTGGAACACGACGACGCGCGCGCGACTGCGTTTCGAGCGACGCTCCTCTTTATCGGGGTCGTCGAACGAAACCACGGGCAGTCGCCGGCTGTTCCATTCGATCGTGCCGAGGTACCAATCGGGATGCCCGTCTTGGCGGTCGCGCACCGTGTCCGCGAATGCGATCACTTCGGCGACGCACATCCGCGGCACGAGCAGACGCTCGCCCTTCAGCGGAATCAGCAAGCTATAGAGCTCCTTCTGCTGCTCCTGGCTCACGGCGCCGCCTTCCGTCCGCGCGCTGAGAATCTGCGTGCCTTCATAGGTGCCTCCCGAGCAGGGCCTCGATCGCCGCCACGAGCTGGTTCTCCTGATACGGCTTGCTGAGGTAATCGTTGACCCCGATCTCGATCGCCTTCGCTCTGTGCTTCTCGCCCGACCGCGACGTGATCATGATGATCGGTAAGTGCTTCATCTTCGCGTCGTTGCGCACGTGCGTCGCGAATTGGTAGCCATCCATTCGCGGCATCTCGATGTCTAGCAGGATGATGTCGGCCTCGTGCTCCTGAAGCACGGTAATCGCGTCGAGACCGTCGCGTGCGGTGAGCACCTTCACGCCGCGCCGCTCGAGCAGACGCTGCGTCACTCGCCGCATCGTGATGGAGTCGTCGACGACGAGCGCGGTGAGCTGACGTTCGGCGACCGGTGGCGCGACCGGGACGACCGGCTCCAGCGCGCGCTGCGCGCGCACCAGCGTGCCGGGGTCGAGAATCATGATCACGCGGCCGTCGCCCAAGATGGTGGCACCCGTGACGCCCGCGACGCTCGCGATATGGGGCCCAAGCGTCTTTACGACGATCTCGCGGCTACCTTCGAGCGAGTCCGTCAAAAGCGCAGTCGAGTTCTCGCCCGCGCGGATTAGCACGAGCGATACCGCGTGCTCGTCCTCCGGCAACGCCGACGGAGCCGCACCTACGAGGCTGCCGAGATGCTGGATGCGGTACGTGATGCCGCCGTAGTCGAGCTTCGGCTCGTCCTCGGTGAGATGCTTCAGGATTTTCTCGCGCGACAGGCGTGTGATGCCTTCGACCGTCGGCAGCGGCAGCGCGAATGTCTCGTCGCCCACGTTCACGATCAACGCGTGCGTGATCGCAAGCGTGTACGGCAAACGCATCAGGAAGCGCGTACCCTGCCCCGCCGTCGACTCGATCCGCATCGAGCCACCGAGCTTCTTGACCTCGTTGTCGACAATGTCCATTCCGACGCCGCGGCCCGCCGTGTGCGTGACTTCGCCAGCCGTGCTGAATCCCGGCTGCAAGATCAGCTCCATGGCTTGGTCGTCCGTGATCCTCTGGTTCTCGGCAAGCAAGCCTTTTTCGTACGCCTTGCGCCGTATGGCCTGTAGATCGAGCCCGCCGCCGTCATCGACGACTTCGATGATGACCTCGGAGCCTTCGCGCTTGATCTTGAGGAAGACCTTGCCCGTCTCGGGCTTGCCGCGCTGCTTCCGAGTCGCGGGGTCCTCGATGCCGTGCGCGACCGCGTTGCGCAGGAGGTGCTCGAACGGCGGCAACATGCTCTCGAGAACCTGCCGATCGATCTCGTTGTTCTCACCCTCGACGATGAGCTCGGCGATCTTCCCGGTGTCCGCGCACGCCTGGCGCACGATCCGCGCGAGCCGGGCGACATGGCGCTGGAATGGCACCATGCGCGTCTGCATCAGGCCGTTCTGCAGCTCCGCCGTGACGCGTGCCTGTTGTGTGAGCAGCGTCTCCGTCTCGTTGGTGAGGCCATTCAGCAGCTCGTTGATGCTCGCGACGTCGTTCGCGGATTCGGCGAGCGCGCGCGACAGCTGTTGGATCGTGGAATAGCGATCGAGCTCGAGAGGATCGAAGCCGCCATCGCTCGCGACGTCGTCCTGGTGGCGGTGCAGGATCTGCGCTTCGGTCTCCGCCTCGAGCTTACGTAGCTGATCGCGCAGCCGCGACACCGTCGCGCCGAGCTCGCCGAGGTGGAACTCGATCGAGCTCATCTGCTGCGTGATTCGCGACTGGAAGATGTTGATCTCGCCCGCACCATTGAGCAGCGCGTCGAGCAACCCCGCGTCGACCCGCGCGGTCTCGGCTCGCTCGGCGCTGCGCAGGTCGGCGGGAGGCTGCGCGGCCGGAGTCTCCACGCGTTGCTCGACGGGGGGTTCCGGGGCGGCCGATTCGAGCGCGAAGTTGGCGAGAGCGCCGCTGTCCTCGATGATCGTCGGCTCCGGCGCATCGATGGCGATCGGCTCATCGAGTGTCGGGTCCTCGCTCTCAACGGGCGCGAGGGCGGCCGCGATCTCCTCGACCGCGGGGATCGGCAACTCGATCGACTCGAGCTCCTCGAGGTTCGCCGCCGTGAGCTCGATGGTGCCCGTCGATTCGACGAGCGAGACCTCTTCAGTCTGCCGCGGCCGGCACGGGCAGCTCGGGCTCGTGAATCGGCGTCGTAACCTCCGGCGGCGCGCTCGGGACGACAGCTGTCGGCGCCGCGCTCGGGGGCGACTCGAGGGCGGGCGGCGCCGCCGGCGCCATCGTGGGCTCGCGAAGCGGCGGGCCGGAGCTTTCGACACTCTCGAGCTGAGCGACGAGTGCGGGCGCAGACGCGATCTCGCGCCCCCCGTCGATGGCATCCCGCATCTGCTGGAGCTGATCGAGCGAGCGCTGCACGAGATCGAGCGATTCGCTCGTCGGTTGCAGACGTCCGTCCGCGATCCGCTCGAGCAGCGTCTCGAGCGCGTGACTCAAATCGCCCATCGGCGTGACGCCGGCCATCCGCGCGCCGCCCTTGAGCGTATGCAGCAAGCGCTGCAGCTCGACCGTCGCGGCGGGCTCGGGTTTCTGGCGGATCGCGCGCAGCGCAAGCTCCGCGTTGTCGAGAATCTCCGCCGCTTCCTCTGCGAAGATCGCGGCGATCTCGGGATCGAAGCCCGCTGCCGCGACGCGCATGAGCGGCTCTTCCGGACCGGCGGCAGGTTGCTCAGCCGGGGACACGGGCTCGGCGGGGGCCGCCGGCTCGCGAGCGACGGCGTCCTGCGCCGGCGGCTCGCTTACGGGGGCCGCGCGCGCGCTGGCGCTCTCGGCGAGCGCACTCATCAGCGCAGGCAGCGCAGGATTCAGCGCATATTCGCGGCGCACGACGATCGCCTCCGCCATCGTCTCGATCTCCGCCGCGGCCGCACGCAGCGCTGCGAGGCCCGCGTTCGTGAGACCCGTGCCGGCATCGAAATGCCGGCGCAGATGCTCCGCCATCGGTCCCGCGAGCTCCATAGCGGGCTCGAATCCCGCCATTCGGCCGCTGCCGAGCAGCGTGTGGCACGCGCGGTAGACGGGTTCCTCCACGAGATGCGGCTCGGGCCGGCTCTCCGCGGCCGTGAGGTAGTTGCGAATGACCTCGACGTGTCCGCGCATCTCCTTGACGAAGATGTCCGCGAGGACGGGATCCATTCCCGCCGGGGCGGGCTCGGGCTCGGGCGGCGGCTCGAGCACCTGCACGCGCAGCGACTGTCCCGTCAGGCTCTCCGCCTCGGGGTCACCTTCGGCGAACGCTTCCGCTTGCTTCATGATCAAGATGGACATCGACCTTAGGCGGCAACCCGAGCTCGAGCTGCTCGATGAGCTGCGGCAGCGCCTTGGCCGCTTCGCCGACGAACGCGACCATCGGCGGCGTGGTCTCGAGCGTTTGATTGATCAACCGGTTCAGCAGGTTCTCGATGTTCCAGGAGAACTCGCCGATCAGTTGGGCACCGACCATTCGCCCGCTGCCCTTCAACGTGTGGAACGAGCGGCGCAGCGCGATCAACGCCTCGGAGTTCTGGAGGTTCTCGGCCCACGCCGGCAAATGCCGCTGGATGCTCGCAACCTCTTCTTTCGCCTCCTCGATGAACAGCTCGACCAGCTCGGGATCCGAGCGGTCTTCGTCTATTTCCATTACCGACGGCCGCTTCTCCGCGGGCTTCGGCGCCGGTTTCGGGCGGCGGCGCGGGTGCGGCGGGCGGGGGCGCCGCGGCGGCGGGCGCCGGCGGGCGTGCCACCTTCACGACCGGGAGCTTCTCGAGCAGGTCGAGGCAACGCTCGGCGTTCTCGAGCATGTACCACGGGTCGTTCCGGCCCGCGCTCACGGTCTCCATGTAGTACTCGACGCTCACGATCGCGTCGGCGAGCCGCTCGAGGTATTCCGGCTTGAACGCCGCGCCGCCCGGCGCGAGCCGCGTGGCGATCACGGCACCCACGCGCTCCACGACCTGCACGGCTTTCGTCTTGTTCAACATCAGCAGGCCCGCGACGATGCCGCGCAACTGCGGCTTGGCCTGCTCGAGCACGCGTGCGTCGCCCGGATGGTCGACGAGCTGGATGACCGCTTCCTTGACCTTGGCGAGATTCACGATGCACTCGCCCATCACGGCCTGCGTGACGTGCTTGTGCTGACCATCGTCGTCGGCCGCCTCGGACGGCGCCTCGCCGTCGCCCGGCGTCACGGAACGCACGAGCTCGCGGTCGAGCGTATCCTCTACCTCGAGCAGAGTGGCCGCGATCTTCTCGAGCACCGCCCGATCGACGGTCTTGTTGCTCGCGGCGATCGCGTTGAGCTCCTGCGTCTCGCGCTGTATCTGGGTACGCGCCTTCTCGAGACCGAGCACGCCGAGCGTGTCGCCGATCTTCTTGAGCATCTCGAGCTGCGGACCGAGCCTCTCGATGTCCTGCATGCCCGTGCGCACGAAGATGTCGAGCACGTCTTTCACCGCGCCGAGGTCTTCCTTGATGGCCTGCGCGACGGTGCGCATGAGCTTCACGCTCGGCCCCGCGAGGCCTTCGCGCGCTTGCTCGAGCTGATCCTCCGCCGGCAGCATGTCGCTCAAGCCGTAGATGTCGCGGAGCTTCTGAATACGCGTGTCGTCGGACGTGGAGCGCGCGACGTAATAGAGCAGGCTGTTGATCAGCTCCACCGGCGGCGTGTTGACGAGCGCGGGCTCGCCGCCGTCGATCAGTCGCTTGAGCTGCCGGTCCGCCTGGCCGATCAGGCGTTTCAGAGTCACGGTGGCCTCGAGGCCGCCCATGCGGATCGCGGTGAGCACCGCGGTCAGCACCGTCCAAAAATGCTTGACCTGCTCCGTCGCGGCCGCGCGCTCGAGCCCGGTGCTGACGCGCAGCAGCTCGTCCAGGTGACGCGCGACGTCGGCGCCCTTGATCCAGCCGAGCAACGCGGTTTGGAATGCGGGCCGCGCGCGTTGTGCGACCTTTTCGAAGCCGCGCCCGACTTCAGGACCCGCGGGCCCGCCGCCTTGCGCGGCTTGCAAATGGCGCTCGAACGGACCCGCGTTCAGAAGCACGAGCGTGCCTTCGGAGAGCGACGGCTTGTCGCGTGCGTGACGCAGGTCGTTCAGCAGCGGCAGCAGCACGAGCGCGACGTCCTTGCCGCCCGAAAGCAGCCGCTCGAGATAGGCGGGCAGCTGCACCATCGCGCGCGTGAGCGCCTCGAGGCCTTTCTCGGACTTGTCCTGGTCGCCGGCCTCCGCCAGACGGCGGCAGGTTTGCTCCATCTCCTCGGCGAGTAGCGCCGCGCCGTGGATCTCGACGATCTTCAGCGCGCCACGCGCGAGGTGCAAAAGATCCGCGGTGCGGCCGAGGGCATCCTTTCCGGAGTGGCCGTCGACGTAGTCCTCGAGCTCGCGCCGCGCGCCGTCGAGCGTGCTCGCGAGCTCCCGGTTGACCAAGTCAAACGAGTGCGCCGCGAGATCATCCATGCTACCGACCGCCATGCGATCCCAAGCCTATCCAGACTGGCGTCGGCGCGCCGGGGGCTCCGCGACGGGAGTCGGTGGGAGCGGCGGCCCCACCGCTTGTGCGCGCTCGAGGTTCGCGGCTACGCGCGCGGTGCTCAGCACGCCCGTCCCGCCGCTCTGATCGGGGAGCGCGAAGCCCGACACCGACTTGCGCAACTGCGATGCGAGCTCGGCGAGCTTGCTGATCGCGCTCATGGTCGCGGCCGAAGACTCGGTCGTCTTCGAGCTGATCTCGCGCAGCACATGCATGTTCTTCGTGATCGCACCCGCGACGCTCGACTGCTCCTTCGACGAGCCCGAGATGTTGTGGACCAGGCTCGCGATCTGGTGCGACACCTGCTCGATCTCGTCGAGCGCTGCGCCCGCGTTCTCCGCGAGTAGCGCTCCGCCGACGACGTCCGTCGTGCTGCGCTCCATCGACACCACTGCCTCGTTGGTGTCGGACTGGATCGTGCTCACCAGCACCTCGATCTTCTTCGTCGCATTCGTGGAGCGCTCCGCGAGCTTCTGCACCTCGTCGGCCACGACCGCGAAGCCGCGGCTCGCTTCGCCCGCGCGCGACGCTTCGATCGATGCATTGAGCGCGAGGATGTTCGTCTGCTCGGCGATCTCCTCGATGAGCTCGACGATGTTGCCGATCTCCTGCGAGCTCTCGCCGAGCCGCTTGATGCGTTTCGACGTGTCTTGGATCGTCTCGCGAATCGTGTTCATTCCGGCGATCGTGCGGCGCACGGCCTCGCCGCCTTTGTGCGCAACCTCGACCGAGTGGCGCGCGACGTCGGAGCAGCGCTCCGCATTGCCCGACACCTCCTCGATCGATACCGCCATCCGCGCCATCGATTCCGACGCCGCCGCGGCCTGTTTCGCTTGCGTCTCGCTCGCGCGCAGCAGCTGCCGCGCCGTGCCTTCCGTCTGCTTGGAGGCCGCGTCCACGAGGATCGACGAGTCGTTGATCGTCGCGACGAGCTCGCGCAGCGCTTCGATCGCGTAATTGATCGAGTCCGCGATCGCGCCCGTGATGTCCTCCGTGACGGTCGCCTGCACGGTGAGATCGCCGTCCGCGAGGCTCGACAGCTCGTCGAGCAAGCGCAGGATAGCCTGCTGATTGCGCTCGTTGTCTTCGGCCTGGATCTCCGCCGCGCGGCGGAAGTCGCGGGCGCGATAGTAGACGAGCATCATGAGCACAACGAGCAGCAGGGCCGCGCCTACGAGGACCATCGGCAACCGCGCGAGCGGCCCGGCAACCGCGGGGGCCGCGACATCGGCGCGCTGGTATTGCCCGAGCAGCGCTACACCCGCCGCGTCGAGCGCGCCGACCGAGCTCGCCGCCGCGCTGAGCTGCCCGCCGCCGCGTACGATCGTGCGGATGGCCTCGCCCGCTTGATCGAATAGACGATTCGCGGAATCGAGGTTCGCTTGCGCCGTCTGCCCGCGAACGGCGGTCATGCCGAGGCTCGCATCCTCGCCTCGCAAGCCGCGGATGATTTGGCTGAGGTACTGCTCGGCGTCGTTGAGCCGCTGCACCGATTCGTCGACGGCCGTGCCGGCGGCGAGCGCGCGCACATTCTGCCGGATGCTCTCGACGGTGAGCTCGAAGCGGTCGAGGTAAGGTTGATTGGTCGCGAGATCGGCCGGCGGCAAGGCGCTGACGAGATTCGCGGTAGCCGCGAGCAGTTGCGGCGCGAGCTCGAGCAGCCGTTCGCGCGCGGCCTGGAGCTCGAGCAGCATCTCGCGCGCAGCAGCGAGCTTCACGATCTCCGACTCGAGGCTCTGCCAAGTCCCCCCGTTCACGAGCTCGCGAGCGGCTGGGCTCGCCTCGCTCGCACCGACCGATTTGCGCAAGCGCGCGAGCTCCGCCGTGCTGCTCGCGAGCCGCGTGAACGCGTCGGAGTCGCCTGCGAAAGCGCCGCGAGCGTCGGCACGGGTTGCTTGGGCCACGGCCATCAGCTTTCCGAGCCCATCGTCCGCCGCGCCCGAGCTGCCGCCGCCGAGCCACAAGGCGCCGGCCGCAACGGCCAGCACGACGGCGAGGACGATCGCGAGCGGCGGCAGTAGCTTCGGCCAGGGACTCGATTTGATCATGTTCGGAGAGCCTTGGATCTATGCCTTGGCCGTCTCGCCGGCCATCAGAAACTGCTCGTCTGAGAGCAGCTTCGACAAACTGAACCGCGGCCAGACTTCCGAGCCGCGACGATAACACCCCTCGACGTAGTGCTCGCAGCGAATCACTCCGGCCGGAGTCTCGTCCTTGTATTCATTTGCACCGAAGCGACGAAAGCCGACGACCTCGTCGACGATCAGCCCGGTAGGCACATCGCGGCTCGCGACGATCAGGACGCGAGCCTGGCGTTCCGTCGCTGCGCTGCCCGCTCCGAGGAACGACTTCAGATCCACCACCGTCAGCAGCTGACCACGCAGGTTCGCGATGCCGCGGAGCCATGGCTTCGCACCGGGCACGCGCGTCACCTGCTCCGGCACGGGAAGAACCTCGCGAATGTCGCCGCGAGTAGTGACGAACCGCTCCGCGCCGATCCGAAACCCGATGCCGACCCATTCGTCCACCGCGGCGGTCGAGCCCTCGCGGGCCGCGATCGCAGCGCGGGCACGCTGCTCGAGCTCGAGCAGCAGGTCGAAAGGGCGCTCTGCGAGAGCCTGCAAGCTCAAGCGGGCTGCCCCCGGTCGAGTACTTCTTGGGCCTTCGCCACGAGGACGGCTTCGGTGACGGGCTTCACGAGGTAGTCGACGGCGCCCTGGCGCATGCCCCAGACGCGATCGCTCTCTTGGTCCTTGGTCGTGATCATCACGACCGGGATCGACTTCGTTTGCGGATCGCGCGTGAGCGAGCGCGTCGCCTGGAAGCCGTTGACGCGTGGCATCACGACATCCATGAAGATGAGATCCGGGCGAACCTCGCGCGCTAGGCTCAGGCACTCCGACCCGTCCGCGGCGGACACCGTATCGAAGCCGTGCTTCTCGAGCGCCGTCTTCAATACGTGCACCTCGGTCGGTGAGTCATCGACGATCATGATCAGCGCCATAGTCCCCTACCTCGCGCCGGTCTACTTGGCGACGTGGCTATGAATGGCTCCGAGCAGCTCGTCTTTGGTGAACGGCTTGGTCAGATATTGCTCCGATCCCACCAATCGGCCGCGGGCGCGGTCGAAAAGGCCATCCTTGCTAGACAACATGATGACCGGAGTGTCCTTGAATACACGGTTGTGCTTGATCAGCGAGCACGTCTGATAGCCGTCGAGCCGCGGCATCATGATGTCCACGAAGATGATGTCCGGCCGGTGATCCGCGATTTTCGACAACGCGTCGAAACCGTCGACAGCCGTAAACACTTCGCAGCCTTCCTTGGCGAGCAACGTCTCCGCCGTCCTGCGAATCGTCTTGCTATCGTCGATAACGAGAATCTTGAGACCCGCCAAGCTGCTCTTCGGGTTTGCCGCGCTACTCCCGGACACTAGTTTTCCTCCCGCAGGACTGCTCAGCTTCCCCGCCCCTTGATCCCGATACGCAACCCTCGGACTCAACGCGCCTTTTAACACATCGGCTCGATGCCTTCCATCGACGGACCGACAGGCCGCGCACGAGACCACGACGGCCTCGGGGAGCCGGCGTCGCATGCTCCGAGAGCGCGTTATGGTAGCGTTCCGCACTTTGGCGAAACTGCGAACCTGCACTCAAAAGACGAGGACGACCGATGACCGAATCCCGGCCCCTGTTGGGCGTCGTCATGGACCCGATCGAGACGATCAAGCCGAAGAAGGACTCGACACTCGCGATGCTGCTAGCGGCCCAGCGGGCCGGATGGGCTATCGCCTACTTCCGGCAGCAGGACTTGATGGTACGCGACGGCGTGGCCATCGGTCACGGCCAGCGACTCACGGTTCGCGACGACCCTGAAAGCTGGTTCGAGCTCGGCGCTCCCTGGAGCAACGGCCTCGAGCACCTCGACGCGCTGCTGATGCGCAAGGACCCGCCGTTCGACATGGAGTACATCTATACGACGTACATTCTCGAGCTCGCGGAGCAGCGCGGCCTGCTCGTCGTGAACAAGCCCGCGAGCCTACGCGACATCAACGAGAAGGCCTATACGGCCTGGTTCCCGCAATGCACGCCGCCGAGCCTCGTGACGCGCTCGCGATCCGAGCTGCTAGCCTTCCTCGACGAGCATCGCAGGATTGTCCTGAAACCGTTCGACGGAATGGGCGGCCGCTCGATCTTCGTCGTCTCGGCCGGCGACCTCAATACGAACGTGATCATCGAGACGCTGACCGACCACGGCGCGAGGTTCACGCTCGCGCAGCGCTACATCCCCGAGATCGCGCACGGCGACAAACGCGTGCTGCTCATCGACGGCGAGCCGATCGACTACGCGCTCGCGAGGATCCCGGCGCCCGGCGAGAGCCGCGGCAACCTCGTGATGGGTGCGAAGGGCGAAGGGCGCCCGCTCTCGGAGCGCGACCGGTGGCTCGCGAGCCAAGTCGGCCCGGTCTTGCGGGCCAAAGGCGTCATGTTCGCGGGGCTCGACGTGATCGGCGACTACCTCACCGAGATCAACGTGACGAGCCCCACGGGGATCCGTGAACTGGATCGCCAATTCGGTATCGACATCGCTGCTAAGCTCATCGCGGCCATCGACGCGAAGCTGAGCGCCGGCGGCAAGAGCGCCGGCGGACGCTGACTCATCGGCCAAGCCCATCGTCTATAATTGCGGCTCAGCGGTTCAGGTGTGAAAACAGACGTGGATCCGCCTTCCTCACCCGAATCGGCCCACGATCGACTCGGATCTACGTTGTTCGTCGCGGCGCTGATTCACGGAATCGTGATCCTCGGAGTCACGTTCACGGTCGCGACCTACCATGACGACCGCCCCTCGCCTTCGCTGCGGGTCACTCTGCTGATCGACGGCGCCGACGAAACGAGCCCCGAAAAGGCCGACTTTCTCGCGAACCGCAATCAGGCCGGGGTCGGGCGCGGCGCAGAAGGCGTACGGCCCACGAACGCGTTGTCCGCCGAGCAGCTCATTTCGCAGCTCGGCAGCCCGGATGGCGCGGACCTCGTGGACGGGACGCCGCGCGAAGCGGTGCCGAGCGCGGAGCAGCTCGTGAGCCGGGCGGAGTCACCCGACTCCGTGGCGGCGCAGCCGCAGCCGACCGACGATCCTTCCGACACGCGCCGCAAGGCGGCCGCGCTGGTCGATCAGCTCGCGCCGCAAACCACGGCGGCCGAGCTCGACCTGCGGGCGGAGCTGCCGAACGGCGACGACGATACCCGCACGCTGATCGCAACCCCGAGCACTCAGCAGTCGCTGCTTGCGGAGTATCTCGACGGCTGGCGGCGGCGCGTCGAGCGGATCGGCACGGCGAACTACCCCGCGGAGTTTCTCGGCGGCGGCCACGGACGGCCGACGCTCGAAGTGGTCATCGGCCGCGACGGCGCGCTCGAAAGCATCGTCGTACGCCGCTCGTCGGGCGACAAGGCGCTCGACCAGGCCGCGCTCAAGATCCTGCGGCTCGCGGCACCGTTCGATCCGTTGCCGGCGAACGTCCGCAAGGAATACGACGTACTCCGGTTCGCCTACGAGTGGGACTTCTTCGACGGCTCTCGTCGCGGCGCGCGTAGTCAACCGGATTCCGAGTGAGGCACCCTCGCCAGTCCTGAATCTCGCCGACAGGGGATGTTAGGATAGCGCTCCAGTTCGATCCGTAACCGGAGCTTCCCATGCGGTCGCTGCAAGATCACTTTCTGATCGCGATGCCCGCGATGGAAGACCCGAATTTCAACGCGACCGTCACCTATCTTTGCAAGCACGATGCCGACGGCGCCCTCGGCGTGATCATCAACCGGCCGGGCGACACCTCGCTCGGCGAGCTTCTCGGTCAGCTCGACATCGCGCCGCTCGACACCGCGCAAGCAGCGCGACCCGTGCTGCGTGGCGGCCCTGTCGAGCCGGAACGAGGCTTCGTGCTGCACCGCTCGAAGCGTCCATTCGACGTTACCCTCGACGCGGGCGGCGAGATCAGAGTGACCCTGTCGAGCGACATCCTGGGCGCCGTTGCGCGCGGCGAGATCGCGGAACCCTACGTCGTCGCGCTCGGCTACGCCGGTTGGGGCCGCGGCCAGCTCGAAGCGGAGCTGCTAGCCAACGCGTGGCTCACGGTCCAGGCGGACCCGGACCTCGTTTTCGCTACGCCGTTCGGGGAGCGCTGGACGGCGGCCGTCGGACTGCTCGGCGTCGCTGCACATCAGATCACCAGCTATGCCGGACACGCCTGATTTCCGGCAAGGGTGCCGGCGTGGCACACGGTAGCAACCCGCAAATTCTGCTCGCTTTCGACTTTGGTCTTCGTCGTTTGGGTGTCGCCACCGCCAACCTCGCGACGCGCACCGCGTCGCCTCTCACGACGCTCCGAATCGATCGCGAGATTCCGTGGTCCGACATCGATCGAGTAGTCGGCGATTGGCAGCCCGCGCAGCTCGTCGTCGGGTTGCCCGAAGGCGAAGGGGTCGCGCACATCGCGCGGGCCATACGCGCGTTCGTCGCACAGCTCATCGAGCGCTATAGCCTGCCGGTAGCAACCGTGGACGAGACGCTTACGTCGGCCGCGGCACAGACCGAGCTCACGAGCGCGCGCCGCTCCGGGTTCCTGCGCCGCCGCGTCGGCCGCGATAGCACGGACCGCGTTGCGGCGTGCCTGATCGCCGAGCAGTGGATGAGCGAGACGCGATGAGCGCCGAGGTCGAGCAGCTCAACGAGCGCGGCGAGCTGCGCCATCTGATCAACCTGGGGCTTCTCGGCCGCGAGCATCTCGACGCGATCCTGTCGCTCGCTGCGCGCTACCTCACCCCCGTAGGCGCTTCCGCGCCGCGGGACGACATTCTCAAAGGCTGCACGGTGGCCAACCTCTTCTTCGAGGCGAGCACGCGCACGCGCGCATCGTTCGAGCTCGCGGCGAAGCGTCTGCGAGCGGACGTGCTGAACCTCGACGTGAACATGTCCTCGCGCGCCAAGGGCGAGAGCATCATGGATACGATATTCACGCTCCAAGCGATGCAGGTGGACATCTTCGTCGTGCGCGACGCGAGCACGGGCGTGCCCGCGCGTATCGCGCAGCAAGTGGCGCCACACGTCTGCGTGCTGAACGCCGGCGAGTCGGATGTCTCGCACCCCACGCAGGGGCTGCTCGATCTGCTGACGATTCAGCGGCACAAGGGCGACGTGCGGCAGCTCTGCGTCGCGATCGTAGGCGACGTCAAGCACTCGCGGGTCGCCCGCTCCGCGCATCAGGCGCTGACGAAGTTCGGCGTCGGCGAGCTACGCCTCGTCGGCCCCGCGGAGCTCTTGCCCGAGGACGGCACGTTCGAGGGCGCAGTGCGCATCAAGGAGCTCGCGGATGGCATCCGCGGTGCAGACGTCGTGATGGCGCTGCGCGTCCAGCGAGAACGCTTCGCCCAGCTCGACGACATCCCAGATCCGCAGGAATATTTCCGGCGGTACGGGCTCACGGAGGAGCGGCTCGAGCTCGCACGCCCCAATGCGATCGTGATGCATCCCGGGCCGATGAACCGAGGCGTGGAAATCGACAGCGCCGTGGCGGACGGCCCGCAATCGGTCATCCAGGAGCAGGTGACCAACGGCCTCGCGGTCCGCATGGCCGTGCTCGCGCTGATCCACCGCCACATTCGCGGCTCGCAGGGAGCGGCCGTATGAGCCTCACCGTATGACGCCCCCATATGACATATAAGCCGAAGCGCGCGACCGTCGCGCTCGAAGACGCCGAGATCATCGACCAGCAAGCGTTCGCCGGACGGCAATTCATCTTGCGCGTGCGTGCGCCGAAGGCCGCGCGCCGCGCGGTGCCGGGTACCTTCGCGCACATCGGCTGCGATCCCGCCGTGCCGCTGCGTCGACCGCTGTCGATCATGCGCGCGAGCGGCGCGGAGGGCTGGCTCGAATTCTTGTACAAGCCGAAGGGCCACGGCCTCGATAAGCTTTCCGAGCGCCAGGCCGGCGATGTGCTCAGCGTGCTCGCGCCGATCGGCCGAGGCTTCTCGCCCGACCCGCAGCGCCCGCGGTTGCTCGCACTCGGCGGCGGCGTCGGAATTCCCCCGATGATCTTCCTAGCCGACCAACTCCGCGCGCGGCCCGAGCTGAAGATGCTCGTGCTCATGGGCTCGGAGGTTCCGTTCCCGTTCGAGCTCGTGGCGTCGCGGCTCGAAGTACCCGGCGCGTCGGCCGAAGCGAGCCACGCCGTGGCGCTGCTGGAGCGTTGGGGCGTGGCGTCGCGGCTCGCGAGCAACGCGGGCCTGCCCGGCTGCCACCGGGGCTACATCACCGACCTGGCGCGCAACTGGCTCGCGACGTTGACTGCGCAGGCCCGCGCGGAGACGCAAGTGTTCGCGTGCGGGCCGACACCGATGCTCGCCACGGTCGCGAAGCTCGTGCGCGAGTTCGACGTGCCGTGCCAGCTCGCGCTCGAGGAGTTCATGGCGTGCGGAATCGGCGGATGCGCGGGATGCAACGTGCTCGTGCGCACGCCCGACGGTCCAGCGATGAAGCGCGTGTGCGTCGACGGGCCCGTGTTCGACTCGCGCGAAATCTACCCCGATTAGCAGTCGCGCTGCGAGCTCGTCGCGCCGACTAGCCGAAGTTGATCTTCGCTTCGAGGTTCGAGCGCGAGTCGGCGTTCGAGAGCGCCTCTTCCATGCTGATGAGTCCGCGCCGATAGAGGTCGAACAACGCTTGATCGAAGCTCTGCATACCCGGCTCCTTCGTGTCCTTGAACGCCTCTTTCACGTTGCTGATATCGCCCTTGAGGATCAGCTCTGAGATGTGCGGCGTGTTCAGCATGATCTCGACCGCCGCGACGCGTTTCCCTTCCTTGGAGCGAACGAGCCGCTGCGAGATGATCACGCGGACATACTGAGCCAGGTCCATCAGCACCTGTTTGTGCTGATCGTTCGGGTACATGTTGATGATGCGATCGAGCGTTTCCGGCGAATTGTTCGCGTGCAGTGTCGCGATCGCGAGATGGCCCGTACCGGCAAGGTCGATCGCGGCCTGCATCGTCTCGCGATCGCGAATCTCGCCGATCAGGATCACATCGGGTGCTTCGCGCATCGCGCTGCGCAGCGCGCGATGGTACGAATGCGTGTCGAGCCCGACCTCGCGTTGATTGACGATCGACTTCTGGTTGCTGTGCAGGAACTCGATCGGGTCCTCGATCGTGACGATGTGCGACGCAGAGTTCTTGTTACGGAAGTCGATCATCGCGGCGAGCGTCGTCGACTTTCCCGAGCCGCTCGCGCCGACCATCAGAATCAGTCCGCGGCGCAGCATGATCATGTCTTTGATCACTTCGGGCATACCGAGCGCGTCGAGCTGCGGCAGCTCGGGCGTGATGAAGCGCAGCACCATCGCGACATTGCCGCGCTGGTGGAATACGTTGACGCGGAAACGGCCGAGGCCGGGCTCGGATATCGCGAAGTCGATCTCGAGGTCGCGGGTGAACGTCTCGAGCTGCGTCTCGTTCATGAGCTCGAGCGCGGCCTGCCGGACCATCTTCGGCGTGAGCTCGACCTGATTGACGGGCATGATCTTGCCGTCGATCTTGATCATGACCGGGGAGAACGTCGTGAAGAAAAGGTCCGACGCCCTTTTGTCCACCATCAGCTTGAATAGAGGCTTGACGTTCATCTAGAGAGCCGCCATCGAGGCCGGCATGTTAGAAGCGGCTTTCTTTCTCTTCTTCGGCGAGCTGCAAGCTTTCCGAGTGCTCGGCGGCAGCAGATGCCTCGCGCTTGCTCTGGAGCTTGATCTTGAGACGCAGCTCGTTCTTCGAGTCGGCGTTGCGCATCGCTTCTTCGTAAGAGATGACGCCGTCCTCGTAGAGCGTGAACAGTGCTTGATCGAAGGTCTGCATGCCGAGGCGCGTCGACTTCGCCATGATGTCTTTGATCATCGCGACTTCGCCGCGGAAGATCAGGTCACTGATCAGCGGCGATGCGAGCATGATCTCCATCGCGGCGACTCGGCCCATCTTGTTGTCGCGCGGGATCAGCCGCTGAGAGATCATCGCCGTGATATTGAGGGACAGGTCCATCAGCAACTGATGACGTCGTTCCTCGGGGAAGAAGTTGATGATGCGGTCGAGCGCTTGATTCGCGCTGTTCGCATGCAGCGTCGCGACGCACAGGTGGCCCGTTTCGGCGAACTGAATGCCGTACTGCATCGTCTCGCGATCACGAATCTCACCGATCATGATGACGTCGGGCGCTTGGCGCAGAGTGTTCTTGAGCGCGTTGTGCCAGCTGTCGGTGTCGACGCCGACCTCGCGATGAGTAATGACGCAGCCGCGGTGCGGATGCACGTACTCGACCGGATCCTCGATCGTGATGATGTGACCGCGCGTGTTCTCGTTGCGGAAGCCGATCATCGCAGCGAGTGTCGTCGACTTACCGGAGCCCGTTCCGCCGACGACGAGACAGAGCCCTCGCTTGGTCATGGCGACGTCTTTGAGCTGCGGCGGCAGCTCTAGGTCCTCGAACGACGGAATCTTCGTGACGATCGTACGCAGGACCGCGCCGACGTGCCCCTGCGCGACGAACGCGCTCACGCGAAACCGGCCGATGCCCTGCGGCGCGATCGCGAAATTGCATTCCTTGGTGGAGTCGAATTCCTTCGCCTGCTTATCGTTCATGATCGAGCGGACGATCAGCGAGGCCTGCGCGGGCGTGAGCGGCCGGTCCGCGAAGGGGCGAATCGTGCCGTCGATCTTGATGGCGGGCGGAAAATCGGCCGTGATGAAAAGGTCGGAACCGTTGTTCTCGACCATCTTCTTCAGAAGGTTCTGCGTCAGTCGTACTGCTTGATCGCGTTCCATTACAACGCGCTCCTTTCTGCGCGCGGCCGAGAGCTAGGACTCATGAGTCCTAGAAATTCTCTTTGTTGACTGCCCGGAAACGGGCTTCTTCCTTCGTGATCAACCCCTTCATCATCAGTTCTTGTAGATTCTGGTCCAAGGTCTGCATGCCTTGCGCTTGACCGGTCTGGATCGCGGAATACATCTGCGCGATCTTGCCTTCGCGGATGAGGTTACGGATGGCGGGGCTGCCGATCATGATCTCATGTGCCGCGATGCGGCCGCCGCCAATGCGCTTGAGCAAGGATTGCGAGATGACGGCGCGCAGCGACTCCGAAAGCATGCTGCGCACCATTTCTTTTTCTGCCGCCGGGAATACGTCGACGATACGGTCGATGGTCTTCGCGGCCGAGCTCGTGTGCAGGGTGCCGAACACCAAGTGACCGGTCTCGGCGGCCGTGAGCGCGAGACGAATGGTCTCGAGATCGCGCATCTCGCCGACTAGGATGACGTCCGGATCCTCGCGCAAGGCCGACCGCAGCGCTTCGCTGAACCCGAGCGTGTCGCGATGCAGCTCGCGCTGGTTGATCAACGAACGCTTGCTCTCGTGCACGAACTCGATCGGATCTTCGATCGTGATGATGTGGTCGGGCTTGTTGTCGTTGACGTAGTCCACCATCGCGGCGAGCGTGGTCGACTTGCCGGAGCCGGTGGGGCCCGTGACGAGCACGAGACCGCGCGGATGCATCGAGATGTCTTTGAAGATTCGCGGCGCCCCGAGATCGTCGAGGCTCAAGATCACCGACGGAATCGTCCTGAACACGGCGGCCGCACCGCGGTTCTGATTGAAAGCATTGACGCGGAAGCGCGCGAGCTTCGGAATTTCGAACGAGAAGTCAGTCTCCAAGAACTCTTCGAAGTCCTTGCGCTGCTTGTCGTTCATGATGTCGTAAACCATACTGTGCACTTCTTTGTGCTTCAGTGGTGGCATGTTGATTCGCTTGACGTCACCGTCGACACGAATGATCGGCGGGACCCCTGACGACAAGTGCAAATCCGAAGCGTTGTTCTTGACGGCGAAGGCGAGCAGCTGCGCTATATCTACGGCGGCCATAGCGATCCTTTGAGACTAAGCCCGGGCCCTCGAGAAGGGCTTACCATAAGACGTTCATAGTATAGCTAAGGGCCCCGGGCAAAGCGTGACTGATATCACGGACCATCTGGCGGATATCGTCGAGCGCGTCGCTCGCGCTGCCGAGCTCTCTCATCGTCCCGCAGCGAGCGTCATGATCGTCGCGGTGAGCAAGCAGCAGTCGAGCGCTCGAATCGCTGAAGCGTTTCGCGCGGGCCAACTACACTTCGGTGAAAGTTACGCGCAAGAGGCCATCGAGAAGATGGACGCGCTTCGCAGTCTCGACATTACGTGGCACTTCATCGGCTCGATTCAGACCAACAAGACGCGCTTGATCGCCGAACGGTTCCAATGGGTTCATACCGTGGACCGCCAGAAAATAGCCGCGCGCTTGAACGAGCAGCGGCCCCACTTCGCACCGCCGCTGAACGTGCTGATACAGGTAAATCAGGCGGGTGAGGAACAAAAGGGCGGCGTCGCGGAGAGCGAGGTCCGGGGGCTCGCGCGCGAGATCGCGGCCCTGCCGCGGCTGAAGCTCCGGGGACTCATGGCAATTCCGCCCCACTCGGACGGCGCCGCGGCAGAAAAGTGGTTCCGACGACTCGCCGAGCTGCGCGACGCGCTCGTCCGCGACGCGTTCGAGGTCGATACCCTATCGATGGGAATGTCGGCGGATTTCGAAGAAGCGATCGCCGCCGGCGCGAATTGCGTGCGGATCGGAACGGCGATCTTCGGCGAACGGGGCTGACGCAACCGCCCCGCGCGCCGCGGCACGCCGTGCTATCGTGCGGTGTCATTTCGAGCACGTACAACACGACGATCGAGCGATGCAAAACTCCCTGATCTTCATCGTCGACAATCTGTCGGATCTCTACGTCGCGATGTTCCTGATCCGCTTCATCCTGCAATGGGTCCGCCGCGGCTACCAGACCGTGCTTTCACAGTTCGTGATGAAGGTCACCGCCCCGCTCGTCATCCCGGCGCGACGCATCCTGCCGAGCGTGCGCCGTGTCGATGTGCCAACGCTCGTGGTTCTCGTCGCGCTCGAATGCATCGCGACGCTTCTGCTGTACCTAATCGGTCCGTTTCCGCTGCGGCTCGATCTATTCGCCGGCTCCGTGGTGTTGCGGCTCGTGAGCCTCACGATCTGGGTCTATTGGGGCGCCATTCTCATTTATGTGCTGCTCGGCTGGGTGGTGCAGGGCTATCATCCGATCGCTGACGCGCTCGGCACACTGATCGATCCATTGCTTCGGCCCGCGCGCAGAATCATCCCGCCCGTCGCGGGGTTGGACTTCAGCCCGATGATCGTGATGATTCTGCTGTACGCGTTGATTCTCGCGCTGCCTCCGTGGCCTTACGTTCCCTAGACAGTGCAAGTGAGCGCGCGTAATGTCGCTAGGCGCTGCCGCGCGACGACGCGATTGGTAGCGGAAGTGTAGTCGGGGACCGGGAGGAGACATGGTTGCGCGCGTTAGATCTCTGGGCTGGCTCGTGGCTGCCGCGTGGCTCACGGGCTGCGGGCCTGCCGACGAGGTCGACGTCACGAACACGCTCGAAGGCGTCCTGCCCGCGACCGAAAGCTCCAAAGACTTCGGCGACTACGTGGTCTACTTCAACGCGTTGAACACGGACCAGCTCAAACCGGAAATCGCGCGCGAGTACCAGATCGTGCGCAGCAAGAGCCGAGCGATGCTGAGCGTCAGCATTCATCGCAAGGGCGACAACGGCCAGACGACGGCCGTCACCGGCGCCGTCGCTGCTTCCGCCGTGAACCTCACGGGTCAGCTGAAAACCATGACGTTGCGAGAAATCAAAGAGGCCGAAGCGATCTACTATATCGGCGAGCTCGCGGTCACCGACGGCGAAGTGCTGATCTACACGATCGACGTAACCCCGAGCAACGATCCAAGCCGCTTCACGCTCCGCTTCAAGAAGCAGTTCTTCGTCGAGCAGTAGCTCGGCGAGCGCCTCCCGAGCGCCCGCTCAGAGCGTCGGCTCGTAGACGCGATTGCGGATCCTGATCAGGTCCCGCTGCGAAACATAGAGCAGATCGGCCACCTGGCGCACGACGTAGTCTTCTTGCTTGTCGAGGCGGCGGTCCGTGAGGGCTACGCGCCACAGCATCTCGACGACGCGGTGCCTCTCGGCCTCGGAGAGGTCTTCGACGAGCCTCCGGGTAAACGATTGGAGCGACACGGCGTGATCCGCCTGCCGCCGCGCTTCGGCGACCAGCAGCTCGGCATCCGCATCGCCTAGTGAAAAGAACTTCTTCAGTTCGGCCACCACGGCGGCGCCTTCCTCGAGGTCATCCTCGTAATCCGCGCGCGCGACTTCGATGAGCAGCAGCGCGGTCGCGATTCGCAGCGCATGCTCGCGATCCACCGGGTCGGCGCCCTTGGTTGAAAATGCGCGATCGAACAGGTCGTTGAGCGCTTTGAGCATCAGTGCGGCTCGACGCCAAAGTCCGCGCCGAAAAACGAAGCTACCGCACTCTCTAGCGTGCGGAGCTGCCCGTGGAAGAAGTGCCCCACACCCTCGAGCAGCACGACCTGCGGCGGTGCCGCGAGGCCCGCGACCCACGCCTCGGTCGGAGCGACGGGCACCACGTCGTCGGCCGTGCCGTGCACGAGCAGCCAAGGGCAACTCGGGGGCACGAAGCTCGGCGGCAACTTCTCGACCGGAGGCGCCACCGTGACGAGCCCGAATGGCTGCGCCTCGGCGGCACTCGTGAGCGCTACGCCCCCGCCGAACGAGAAGCCGCCGAGATAGAGCCTGAGCCCCGGCCAGCGCGCGCGACTCCACGCCACGACCGCAAGCGCATCGGCCCGCTCGCCGACGCCGTCGTCAAAGCGGCCCTGCGATCCGCCGACGCCGCGAAAGTTGAAACGCACGCTGAACGCGCCGAGATGCGCGAACGCGCGCGCAAGCGTCGTTACGACTTTGTTCTGCATCGTGCCTTGCTCCAGCGGATGCGGGTGGCAGATCACGGCGACCGCGCCGGACGCCGCTCCGACGGTATCGATCGCTGCTTCGAGCGTGCCGGCAGGGCCCGGCACCACGACGCTCTGCGACGACACGACGCGGTGGGTCATTCGTTAACTTCCGCGGGCTTGGGGGCGCTATCGGTCAGGGGCTTCTCTCGGGTCTAGGAGCTCGGGCCGAGCTCCACGAGCAACTCGTTGAGTCGGCTTACGAAAGCGGCGGGATCCTCGAGCTGGCGGCCTTCCGCCAGCACGGCCTGCTCGAACAGGAGCAAAGACAGCCGCTCGAACCGCCCTTCATCACTTTCGCGGTCGAGGCGCTGCACGAGCGGGTGCTCCGGGTTCAGCTCGAGACTCGGTACCGACTTCGGGGCCTCGTGTCCGGCGGCGGCCAGGAGCTCCCGCATTTGATAGCCGAGGTCGTGCTCGTTGAGAACGAGACATGCCGCCGACTGGCGCAGCCGTCCGCCGACGCGGACCTCGTCTACGCGCTCGCGTAGCACCCGCTTCACCTTCTTCAGCAACTGTTTGCGGTCTTTGTCTGTCTCGGGTTTCGGCGCGGGCTGCGCCCCGAGCTCGGCGGGGTCGAGCTGGCCGCGGCGAACGTCCTTGAGCGTTTTGCCTTCGTGCTCCGTCAGATGCTGCATCACCCACTCGTCGAGGCGGTCGGCGAGCAGCAACACCTCCACTCCGCTCTCACGGAATGTCTCCAGATGCGGGCTCGAGCGCGCCGCGGTCGGAGATTCGGCGATCAGGAAGTAGATGTTCTTCTGCTCCGGCTTCGCGTCGGCGACATAGTCCTTCAGGCTGCGGTCCTGCTCCATCCCGCCCGAGCGTGTGGTGTTGAACCGAAGCAGCTTCGCGAGCTTGTCGCGGTTCGCGGGATCCTCGACCAGCCCTTCTTTCAAGAGACTGCCGAACTCGCGCCAAAATGTCGCGTACTTTTCCGCGCTCTCTTCCGCAAGGCGCTCGAGCATGTCGAGAACGCGCTTCGTGAGGGCGCTGCGCATGGCCGTGATCGCTTCGTCCTGCTGCAGGAGCTCACGCGATACGTTCAGCGAGAGCTCGCTCGAGTCCACGACGCCGCGGACGAAGCGCAAATAGAGCGGCAGGAACTGCGTGGCCTGGTCGGTGATGAATACGCGTTGGACATACAGCTTCACGCCCTTCGGTGACTCGCGATTCCACAGGTCGAATGGCGCGACCGACGGCACGTACAGCAAGCTCGTGTATTCGCGCTTGCCTTCCACGCGGTTGTGGCTCCAAGCCAGCGGATCCTCCGGGTCGTGAGCGATATGCTTGTAGAACTCCTTGTATTCGTCGTCGCCGACCTCCGCACGCGGCCGCGCCCACAGCGCTTTCGCGCGATTCACGGTCTCGTCGGCACCGTCCGTCGACATCTTCACGGCGAAGGCGATGTGATCGGAGTATTTGCGAATCAACGCACGCAACCGCTCTGGACGCAGAAACTCGGCAGCCTCGGGCTTGAGCTTGAGCTGCACGGACGTGCCACGCTCAGCCCGCTCTATCGTCTCGACGCTATATTCGCCTTGGCCGTCGGACACCCAGCGCACGCCCTGTTCCGCGGGCGCATCCGCCCGGCGGCTCGAGACGGTGACCTCGTCCGCAACGATGAATGCCGAATAGAACCCAACGCCAAATTGCCCGATCAGCTGCGCGTCCTTGCGCTGATCGCCGCTCAAGCGCTCGAGGAACTGGCCAGTGCCGGAACGCGCGATCGTGCCGAGGTTGTCGACCACCTCGTCGCGGCTCATACCAATGCCATTATCCGTGACCGTGAGCAGGCTCCGCTCGGCATCGACCGCTACGCGAACGTCGAGCTCCGCGGCGGAGCCCAATAGCTCGGGGCGCGCGAGTGCTTCGAACCGCAACTTGTCGTTCGCGTCGGATGCGTTTGAAACGAGCTCGCGCAGGAAGATCTCCCTGTTGCTGTACAGGGAGTGAACCATGAGACGTAGGAGTTGTTTTACCTCGGCTTGAAACGCAAAAGTCGCCGGACCGCTGCTCACCATCGGCGCGCTGCTCCATCACGATGATGGGCGCTAAGGTTAGGCGCGACTGAGTTTTTTTCAAGCCGTATCGGTCGAGGCGGCTACCCGCAGAGGCGAGATCAGGACCGCGCGAGCGACGGACTCAGATCGAGGCGGCGGGAGAGTAGGAACAGCAGCGCTCCGGCAAGCCATACCGCGACGCTCGAGCCCGCGATGCCGGCGAGCGCCGGCGACCAATCGGCGGCCGTCAACGACAGCTCGCAGCCGGCGAGCAGGAACGCCGCAAGCAACCCGATCTGCAGGCAAAATCGGCGGAGTCGAGTCCAGAGCGCGACGACGACGAACACGAGATCGTCGAGGTCGTCGAGCCACAGCAATACGGCTTCCATAGGCGCGTCCGAGCCCGCGATCAGTTTTCGTCCGAGGAAAAGTCTGGCTCTTGCGGGGAGACGCCGAGGTGCTCGGCTTCCTTGTGCCGTCGGGCGGCTTCCATCGCCCATGCAATCCATTCCAAACGGCAGATGGTATTCTTTTCGAGTTCGCGCTCGGTGCGATCTTTTGCTTCCATTGCTCGCAGATCTGAGCCGTGACTGATGCGACTATACCGAGCGCATCCGTGAGGGGCTGTGAAGAGACTCTCAGCAGCGCGACAAAGCCTTTAACTTATTGTAAGTTGGCGTCTACGCGTTGCCCGCGGTGAGTTGCTCGCTAGAGCAAACAATGCAGCGAATCATCGTCCTCAATCCGAAAGGCGGTTCAGGCAAGACCACGATCGCCAGCAATCTCGCAGCATGCTACGCGGTGAACGGCCATCGGCCCGCACTGATGGATCTCGATCCGCAGGGTTCGAGCATGCGCTGGCTCCGCAAACGCCCGGATGACAGTCCGCCGATCCACGGGATCGCGGGTTTCGAGCGCACCGCCACCGTCACACGCAGCTGGCAGCTCAGAATTCCGAGCGACTGCACCGCGGTGATCGTGGATACGCCCGCGGCCCTCGAGTCGCATGCGCTTCCGGAAATCACTCGCGGTGCCGACGCGGTGCTCGTGCCCGTGATGCCGTCCGATATCGACATACACGCAACCGCGAAGTGCATCGCCGATCTGTTGTTGGTCGCGAAGATCCGCCGCTCGGATCACCGCATCGGGATCATCGCCAACCGCGTGCGCGCAAACACGCTCGTGTCGCAATCGCTGATGCGCTTCTTGCAGAGCCTCGACATTCCGCTCATCGCGACGCTGCGCGACACGCAGAACTACGTGCGCTCTGCGGAAGCCGGGGTCGGGATCTACGAGATGCCGCGCTGGCAAGTCCAGCAGGACGTGGAGCACTGGCGGCAACTAACGGAGTGGCTCGGCGCCAAGCGGCGCGGTCAGCAGCTTCAACCTGCTTTGAGCAGCGTCGTTATCGGAGAGGCTTCGTAGCCGCGGCGCTCCGCGAGTGCTCGGCCGGGACTTCGCCCTCGCCCTTCCAGTCCTGGCGGATCTTGTCCGCCCACGTGTGATAGCCGCGCCAACTGTAGATCGAGTGATCGAGCGGCGTGCGCTCACCGGCCGGCTTCGTGCTGACTCGCGACAACCATTTGCGGTACGCGTCCCAGCCGTGCTGCTCACCAGATCTCGGCGGGTCGGCTACCGTTCCCTCTTGGAACAGAGCCGGGCGAAACTGGTGGGATTTCTGCTCGCTCATCGTCTGCTGACAGTCCTTGTCGAGGTGCGGGCAGATTACTCCACGCGCACCATTCGGCCCAGGAACTGCTTCACAAACGAAATGGAGAAATACTTAGCCGCAACAAAGAGTTATCCGCGTGTTTACGTAATGGTAAAAACGTCGTCGGCGTTCCGCGACGTCACACCGCGATGCGATAACACGGCACGTAAGCACTCGGGTCGGACAACCGCATCCGCCGCTGCGCGACGAAGTCCTTCAGCAGGCGATCCAACGCCCCGATGATGCGCCCGTCACCGCGCAGCTCGAACGGGCCGTGCTGCTCGACGAGCCGAATTCCCGCTTCCCGGACGTTGCCCGCGACGATCCCCGAGAACGCGCGCCGCAAGTTGTACGCAAGATCGTGCACGGGTTGATCGCGGCTGAGCTCGAGCGCGGCCATCGAGCTGTGGGTGGCTTCGAAGGGCAGCTGAAAGTCGAGGTCGATGTGCAAATCCCAGTTGTAGAAGTACGCGTTGTCGTTCGCGGCCCGGCTCTCTCGCACTTGCTTGAGACCGCGCATGATTTCCGCGGCGACGGCGCCCGGGTCCGCGAGGACCACCTTGTAACGCCGCTGCGCCACGGGTCCCAACGTCTCGCCGATGAACGCGTGCAGCCGCTCGAAATAGGGTTTGCTCGACGCGGGGCCGGTGAACACGAGCGGCAGCCGCTCGGTATCGTTGCGCGGGCTCAGCAGGATGCCCAGCAAGTAGAGAATCTCCTCGGCCGTACCGACCCCGCCCGGAAAGACCACGATGCCGTGCGCCATCCGGACGAACGCCTCGAGCCTCTTCTCCATATCTGGCAGGATCACGAGCTCGTTGCAGATCGGGTTCGGTGACTCCGCCGCGATGATCGTCGGTTCCGTGAGCCCCAAGTAACGACCCTGGTTGATCCGCTGCTTCGCGTGGGCAACCGTCGCGCCTTTCATCGGCCCCTTCATCGCGCCGGCGCCGCAGCCCGTGCAGATGTCGAGGCCTTCGAGCCCGAGCGCGTAGCCGACCACCTTCGTATAGTCGTACTCTTCGCGATCGATCGCGTGCCCACCCCAACAGACGACGAGCCGCGGTTCCTCGTGCGCGCGCAGCACGCGCGCATTGCGCAGGATATGGAACACCGCGTCCGTGATGCCGTCGGTCGTGGCGAGATCGAATCGCGGATTGCTGAGGATGTCTTCGTGCGCGTACAGCAGATCGCGTAGAACGGCGAACAGGTGCTCGCGGATGCCGCGGATCATTTGGTCGCCCACGAACGCGACATCCGGCGCGTTCTTGAGCTCGAGACCCACCCCACCTTCGTATTGCACGACGGCGATCCTGAAGGTCTCGTGCCGACTCAGGATCTTCCGGACATCGTCGTCGGATGCTCCGGAATTGAGCACGGCCAGCGAGCATTGGCGCCAGAGCTCGTAGAGCCCACCCTCGCCCGCGTCGCGGAGCCGATTCGCTTCGGCCCTCGAAAGAATCTCGAGGCTGCCTTCAGGGGCAATCAGCGCATCCATCGCGTTCTCGCTACGCGCCCGTTACGGGCGGATCTCGATCGGCGTGGACTCGCGCGTCATGAGCCAGATGTCGACCATGTCCGAGTTGCTCACCGCTATGCAGCCGTCGGTCCAATCCGTGCCCTGATAGTGCGTCGGCTCGTAGCGTGGAACGTTCGGCAATCCGTGAATCATGATTTGGCCGCCTGGATCCACGCCTTGCTTGCGGGCGCGCTCGCGATCGGCATCGCTCGGATAGGAGACCAGGATCGACAAGAAATAGTCGCTGTCGACATTGCGGCTCTCAAGGCTGTACCGCCCTTCGGGCGTCCGGAAGTCGCCTTCGCGCTGCTTCGCGCCCGTCGGTACGATGCCGAGCGACACGTCGATGCTCTTGAGGATGCGTCCCGCTTTCAGGAGATAGAGCTTGCGCTCGGACTTCACGACTAGCACGGCATCGGCCTGCTCGTGCCCCGACGCGAATGGCTGTTCCGCATGGGTTGCGGGAACACGCAGGAACAGGACGGCGAGAAGAATAATGAGCGCGGACCGATTCATCGGCCGAGACTCTAGAACAAGCCGTTCGGAAATAGCAATGAACCGGTGCACGGTCTGCCACCGCAGACCCCGGGGTCAACGACCGGCCGCAGCGGCACGTGCGCGTTGGGTAAGACCGAATACGTCGATGAACAGGCGCGACTCGACGACCTTGCCGCCCTCGAGCCGATCGAGAGCGAAGCCGTCGATCCGCAGCCGCTTGTTCGTCGCGCGCCTGGTCGTTGAACGGTCGAACATGGACGCCTTCGAGCACGAACGTCGTCGCGACGTGCTGCGGCTCCGCGAGCTGATCGGTAATCGTGAGCTCGAGGTCCGTGAACGAATAGTTCAGCCCGTCCGCCGAGCCGCGCACGATCTGCATAGCGAGATCCGAGCCGTTGATCCTAGCGTTCGGCGCGAAGAACTCGGGCCAGCGCTCCCAGTCGCGTTCGATCAGGAACGTCCGCAGGTACTCCGCGGCGCGGGCTTTGTCGATCGAGCTCGTGTCGTCGCCGGGCTCGCCACACGCAGCGAGCAGAAGCAGCGCCGGCAAGACCGCCGCGGCGCGGACAAGCGGTAAACGGCCGGGAGCATTCACACCGGTGATCATACCGCGCAAGCCGCCACGCGGCTTCCGCCGTCGCGGTCAGCTCGCGGGTTGCAGCGCGGCGATTCGCTCCTCGATCGGCGGGTGCGACATGAAGAGCCGCGCGAGCGCGCCGAAGCGCTTTGCTGGCCCCGACGAGATTGCGAACGCTTCGATCGCCTTCGGCAACGCGGCCGGATGCTGGATGCGCTGCAATCCCTGCAGCGCACGGACCATGGAGTCGCGGCCGGCGAGTTGCGCGCCGCCCGCGTCCGCGCGGAATTCACGGCGTCGCGAGAACCACATCACGATCATCGATGCGAGGATCCCGAGCAATACTTGGGCCGCGATGCTCGCGATCAGGAATCCAGGCCCGTACCCGCGCTCGGTCCGGAAGACCAAACGGTCCACGATGAATCCGACGACGCGCGACAGAAACACCACGAACGTGTTTACGACTCCCTGCAGCAGCGCGAGGGTCACCATGTCGCCGTTCGCGACGTGCGTAACTTCGTGGCCGAGCACGGCCTCGACCTCGCGCTGGCCGAGCCGGTTGAGCAGGCCGGTGCTGACCGCGACAAGTGCGTTGTTGCGGCTCGGCCCCGTCGCGAACGCGTTCACGTCGGGCGAATCGTAGATCGCGACCTGCGGGCGCCGGACGTTCGCCGCGTCGGCGAGCTTGTGGACGGTGTTCAGCAACCAGCTCTCGGTCGCGTTGCGCGGCGTGTCGATCACGCGTGCGCCGGTAGCCTGCTTTGCGAGCCACTTCGACATGGCGAGCGAGATCAATGAGCCCGAGAAACCCACCACGGCCGAGTAAATCAACAACGACTGCAGATCCAGGCTCGTGCCGCTCTGGGCCAAAATCGAATCGATCCCGAGCACCCTGAGGACGACCGTGATGACCACGAGCACCGCGATATTGGTCGCGAAGAACAACGCTATGCGCTTCATCTCTTTTGCCGGCTCCGAGTCCAAACGGTTCGTCGCAAGATGCGCCCGCGGTCGCCGTATTCAAGGCACTCTGCCCCGCACCGACACTGGTGTCGTCCAAATGGCGGCTCGCCGTCGGCGACCGGCGTCAGTCAGCTGACTCAGCTGCTAAGATGCTGCCGCACGAGAACACGCGCATGCCCTCTGACCCCTTTTGGACACTCAGGTTCGCCCGGCTTCGCTACGCAATAGCGTGGCTCGCCTACCTCTCGATGCGTGGCGCCGCGCTGTTGCCGATGCGCTGGCAGATCGCGCTCGGCAAGAGCCTCGGGGTTGCCGCGTACCGCGTGCTGCCGGCGCGCCGCCGAGTCGTCGAAAGAAATCTTGAGGTGTGCTTTCCGGGTCTTTCACGCGCGGAACGCAACGTGCTTGCCCGCGAGCACTTCGCGGCGCTCGGTGCGTCGTTCGTCGAGATGGCCACCGGTTGGTTCGGCCCTGCCGACAAGGTGCGGCGGCGCATTCGCGTCGAAGGTGCGGAGCACCTGCAGGCCGCAGTCGCAGCAGGTCACGGCGTCATCCTATTCGGCGCGCACTTCACGAGCATCGAGTTCTTTTGGGCTGAGCTGCGCGCGCTCTGTCCGCGCCGTCTGTCCGGGATGTACAAGTGGCAGAGAAATCCCGTCATGAATCAGATGATGTATCGCGGTCGAGGCCGCCACTTCGACCAGATGGTCGACAAGGATAGCGTGCGCGACATGCTGCGCGAGCTGAAGAAGAACGCTGTCTTCTGGTATGCATCGGACCAGAGCCACTCTGGCAAGAGCTCCGCGCTGATCCCGTTTTTCGACGTCCCCGCGATGACCAACACCGCGATTGCAAGAATCGCGAAAGCGAGCCGCGCGGTGGTATTGCCGTACTTCTGCAGACGGATCGACGCCGATCACTATGTGATGAGTATCTACCCCGCGCTCGAGGGCTTTCCGAGCGGCGACGACGTGCGCGACACGCGTCGCTTGGTTCAGTTGCTCGAGGAATACATACGGCTATGTCCGGAGCAGTACTGGTGGATCCACCAGCGCTTCAAAGGTCGCCCTGCGCTGCCGGATCTATACGCCAAGTCGCCGGCCGCGCCGTGAAGCCCACTGGAGCGGCCAGCGCGTCCTCGCAAACCCAGTGGTCGCCGGATCTGTCGCTTGCACGGTTTTGGACGCCCCGCTACTGGCCCATGTGGATAGTGCTCGCGGCGCTGTACGTGACGGCACGATTCCCAATGTCTTGGCAGCTCGCGATCGGCCGACGGCTCGGAAGCCTGCTGCGCAGGGTGAAGCGTCGCGAGCTGCGCACTGCGCGCCGCAATCTCGAGATCTGTTTTCCCGAGCTCGACTCCGCCGAACGCGAGGACCTGCTGAAGCGGCATTTCGACGCCGTCGGAACCTCGTTCATCGAGATGGGGGTCGGCTGGTTCGCACCGCTCGACGAGTTGCTCGCGCGAGTCGAGGTCCACGGCCGCGAGCACCTCGAGCGCGCGCTCGCGGCTGGCAAGGGCGCTTTGCTGTTCTGTGCGCACTTCACCACGCTCGAGCTCTGCGTGCCTGCCGTGCTCCAAGTGATCACTCCGCGCGCGAGCTGCATGTATCGGCCGCAGCGCAACGCGATGATGGACGTGATTCTTCAGCGCGGCCGCACGCGGTTCGCGCGCGAGCAGATTCCCCACGACAATGTACGAGCGCTCCTCCGGAATCTGCGCGACAACTTTGCCGTCGTGTACATGCCGGACCAGACCAGTCTCGGCAAGCAGAGCCAGCTGCTGCCGTTTTTCGGCGAGCCGGCGGTAACGAATACCGCAACGACCAAGCTCGCCAAGTTCAGCGGCGCGGCGGTATTGCCGTTCTTCTTTCGACGGCTGCCTGGGACACAGGGCTATCGCGTGGACATCGGCCCGCCGCTGCCCGACTTCCCGACCGAAGACGCCGCCGCGGATTCGCGCCGGTTGTTCGCGCTGCTCGAAAGCTACATTCGCCTCGCGCCGGAGCAGTACCTCTGGCTCTACAAGAAATTCAAGGGCCGTCCGGCGCCCTATCCCGACGTATACGCGGCCGTAGACCCCCGTCGGCGCGACTCCTTGTAGACTAGCCGGCACCGGATCGGCCACCGCTCAATCGGCCAGTACCACACGGAGACGCAAATGCTAAAAGAATTCAAAGAATTCGCGATGCGCGGGAATGTCGTCGACTTGGCCATCGGCGTAATCATCGGCGCCGCGTTCGGCAAGATCATCACATCGCTCGTCAACGACGTGCTGATGCCGCCGATCGGCCTGCTGCTCGGCAACGTCGATTTCAGCAATCTATTCCTGAACTTGAACGGCACCTACGAGACCGTCGAAGCCGCGACCACCGCCGGCGCGCCGATCGTGAAATACGGCCTATTCATTAATACGGTGATCGACTTCCTGATCGTCGCGTTCGTGATATTCCTGGTCGTCAAAGGGCTCAACAAGCTCAAGAAGAAGCAGGAAGCTGCGCCGCCGCCCGGCCCATCGACGCAAGAGAAACTGCTGATGGAGATTCGCGACGTCTTGAAGGCGAAGAGCTGAACCCCGGTTTGAGCCGGCGCTCGTGGCCGACTCAGGATCTCGACGTACTCGCGGCCCGCGGCACGGTCGCCGCGGGCGTCTCCGCATAGCCCGCCTCGATCTGCGCCCACGCGACCGGATCGAACTCCGTACCGGTCTCGAGCGCGACTTTGCGGAGCGAGCGCTGCAGGCGCTGCACGCCGGCTCGCTGCCACGGGCCAGGTTCTTTCACGCGCGCGTTGTCGAAGTCCACCAGAAACAACGACCGGCGTTTGTCGAGCAAGATGTTGTGCGCCGTCAGGTCCGGATGATCGACGCCGTGCGCATGCACGGCACGCACCATTTTTCCGATTTCCCGCCAGCACTCGGCCGGCACGGTGCCTTCGGAGATGAATTCGGACAGCTTGCGCGTGTCGGGCAGATAGGTCGTGATGATGTCGGCCGTGTAGATCGGGCCCGTGCGATACACGTGCGCCGCGATTGGATTGGGTACGGGCAGACCGGCATCGTGCAAACCGCGCAGCAACCGCCACTCCCGAAACGCGCGAGTGCGGTCGAGCCCGGACCACAGATAGTGATCTGCGACGAAGCGCGCGACCAAGCCGCCGCGGTGATAGTGGCGCACCACCCAAGTTTCGGCGCCGCTCTTCACGATGAGCACGGCGCCGCGGCCCGATGTTTCGAGCGCGATCCCCCCGGCCGTCCGCCAGCGGGCAGCGTCGAACCAGCTAGCGTCGGCGGGCGCGGCAAGGCGCGCGCTGTAGAGCACGGCGTGCCGGCCCGCGCTGACGACCTTCTCAGTCACCGATGGGCTCCTGCGCGGCGAGCGCCGCGCGCGGCCGTGCTCGCTCGCGCGCGGCAAACACGCGCTCGACGGCGTCCAGCACCTCGCTCACCGCAATCTCGCGCAGACAACGCAGATGGCCGAGAGGGCATTCGCGCGCGAAGCATGGGCTGCAATCGAGCCCACGGTAGAGGACCGTCGCCGCCGCCGTGAGCGGCGGCGTGAACGCCGGCGACGAGGAGCCGTAGATGGCGACGACGTGGGTGCCGGTTGCGGCAGCGACATGCAGCAATCCCGAATCGTTGCTGATCGCGACGTCGGCGGCCGCGATGAGATCCACGACGTCCGCGAGCGTCGTCGCACCGCAGAGGTTGCGCACACGCGAGCTTGCGGCGACGGCGCGAATCTCGTCGCCGAGCGGATGTTCCTTCGCCGAGCCGAGCACGATCACGTCCGCCCCCGCGTCGGCAAGTGCGCTCGCGAGCGCGGCGTAGCTCGCCGCCGGCCAACGCTTTGCCGGGCCGTACTCGGCGCCCGGCATCAAAGCGACGATCCGGGCTCCATCCGAGAGCGCGAGCTCGCGCCGGAGGCGGTCTTGGTTCGCAGGATCGACGTCGAGCCGCGGGTCGAGATCTCGCGGCAGCGCGAACGGTGGCTCGTCCGGAGGATCGACTCCGAGCGCCGCGAACCGCTTGACCGTTTGATCGAGGCGCTCGTCGAGCTTGCGCAGGTCGGTCAGCAAGCCGTAACGCAGTTCCCCGCGAAACCCGGTGCGCCGCGGAATCCTCGCGAACCAGGGCACGAGCGCGGCTTTCAAGGAGCGCGGCAGCACGATCGCTTGCGAATAGCCCTCGGCGCGCAGACGGAGACCGATCCTGCGGCGCACGCCCACCCGCAAGTCGCCATGCCCGAGCGGCATTTCGATGCCGCGCGCGACCTCGGGCATGCGGGCGATCAATGGCAGCGACCATGCCGGTGCGAGCACGTGCACATCGGGCGCGGGGAGCCGCTTCGCGAGCAGCCGGTACAGCGCCTGCGCCATCACCATGTCGCCCACCCACGACGGACCGACGACGAGCACCTTGTCGCGCGCGCTCACGGCTTGGCAAGAGATTGCGCGAGCGCGTCCAGGTACCTCTTGATGCCTGCGCGAACGTCCATGAACGGCTCTGCGTAGCCGGCGGCCCGCAGCGCCGTGATGTCGGCCTCCGTGAAGCTCTGATAGCGCGATTTCAGCTCGTCCGGAAACGGGATATAACGAATCGAGCCCTTGCCGTGCCACGCAATGATCGCGCGCGCGACGTCGTTGAAGGTAGCGCTCGCGCCCGTCCCGACATTGAAGATCCCGGACACGCGCCGCTGCTCGAGCAGCCAAAGATTCACGCTCACCACGTCGTCGACGTGCACGAAATCGCGCCGCTGCTCGCCTGCCTCGTAGCCGTCGCTCCCGTCGAACAGGCGCGCCTCGCCTTCCGTCGCGACCTGCCGATTGAGGTGAAAAGCGACGCTCGCCATCGGGCCTTTGTGGCTTTCACCGGGACCATAGACGTTGAAGTAGCGCAGCCCCGCCACCTGCGAGCGCGCGCCGGACGGCCGCCGGCGCACGTACTGATCGAACAGCAGCTTCGAATAGCCGTAGACGTTCAGCGGCCGTTCGCTCGCGCGATCGTGCTCCTTGAATACGGTGCTCGCGCCGTACACGGCCGCCGACGACGCGTAGATCAGCGGCACCTCGCGCACGAGACAATAGTCGAGGAGCTGCACGGAGTAGCGATAGTTGTTATCCATCATGTAGCGGCCGTCCCACTCAGTGGTCACGGCGCAGGCGCCTTGATGGAAAATCGCATCAGGACGGTCGAGGGTGCCCGCTGCTAGCCGCTGCGCAAGCTCCGCTCGGTCCCAATAGTCGGCGATTTCGCAATCGACGAGGTTCGCGAACTTACGACCGTCGCTCAGGTCATCGACCACGACGACATCGGAGTGGCCGCGCCGATTCAACGCGCGAACCAGGTTACTGCCGATGAATCCGGCGCCGCCGGTGACTAGGATCATCGCGGCCCCGTCTCTGCCCTAGCTGCCGGCGTCGTCGACGAGGCGATAAGCGGTGCTGCAATACGGGCACGTCGCCTCGCCGGTAGCCTCGATCGGCAGATAGACCTTCGGATGCGAGTTCCAGAGGTACATGCTCGGCAGCGGACAGTGCAACGGCAAATCGCCGCGCGTCACTTTCTGCACGCGATCGGCGTTGGCCGGCTCCAAATGATCCTCGACTCTACCGTGACGTTCGCGCACCGCTCGACTCCTCGAGGCCCTAGGCGCGGAATTATACTCAGGGCGGGGGCTGCACATCACTTCGACCGGACAACGGCGCTTCCGCGTCGACGCCGGCGAACACCTCGTCCCAGACGGCCTTCACCCACGCGCGCAGGTCCTTGAACTCGTGCTCGGCAACGACGCGGCCGCCTTCGTCGAGCGCGAGCTCGTGGATCCGCTGGCGGAGCGCGAGATACGCTTCCTTCATTCGCTGGCAGCGTTCGGAGGGCACGAGGCCGACGCGCTCGAGCGCCTCGAGCTGGCGTACGTTATCGGGGAACTCGACGAGCTCCGGAAATTCGTGCGAGCTCGCGAGCACCCAATAGTCCACCAGAAACTCGATATCGGCGAGGCCGCCGGGATCCTGCTTCAGGTCGAAACCGCGACTCTTCGCGAGCGAAAGCTCGCTGCGCATGCGCTTGCGCATCGCGACGACGTCGGTCTTTAGCTTCGCGCGATTGACATGCGCCACGAGCACGTCGCGCCGCATTCGCTCGAACTCGTCGCAGACGCGACGCGAGCCCGCGAGCGCGCGGCTGCGGAGCAGGGCTTGATGCTCCCAGACCCAGGCCTCCTCCGTTTGGTAACGATAGAAGCCGTCGAGCCCCGTCACGAGGAGCCCCGCGCGGCCGCTCGGCCGCAGGCGAGTATCCACTTCGTAGAGCCGGCCCGAGCTCGTCTGGATCGACAGGAAATGAATGAGGCGCTGCACGAGCCGGCCGAAGAAGCGTTCGTTGTCGAGCGGCGGATTGCCGTTGGTCTCCTGCTTCGTGCCGCGGGAATCGTGCAGAAACACGAGATCCAGATCGGACCCGTAGCCGAGCTCGAGGCCCCCGAGCTTGCCATAGCCGATCACCGCGAAGCCCGCTTCGATCATCGGCGGGCCGCTCTGCGGCGCGCCGTGCTTCACGACGAGCTCGCGCCACGCCGCGTCGAGCGCGAACCCGAGCACGATTTCGGCGGTGTCCGTGAGCCGGTCGCTCACTTTCATGAGAGGCAGCGACCCGAGCCGATCCGCAATCGCGATCCGGAAGATCGCAGTGCGCTGGAAGACGCGAATCGCATCGAGCGTCGCCTCGACGTCATTTGGCGCCGCGCCGCTGAGGGTCGTCGCGAACAGCGCCGCGAGCTCGTCGCGCGTGGGCGGCGTGTCGAACAGACGCGCGTCGAGCAGCTCGTCGAGCAGCATCGGATGTTCCGCGATTTGCTTCGCGAGCCAAGCGCTTTGCGCGGCGAGTTTCAGCAGACGATCGAGCGCCGCGGGATTCTCGTTGAGCAGCGCGAGATAGGCGCTGCGCCGGCAAATCGCACGAAAGATCGGCAGCACGCGCTCCAGGGATTTGGCCGGGGCCTCGTGCGCGGCGACGAGCTGCACCGTGCGGCCTATCACCGCCGCGAGCCGCTGCCGTGCGACCTCGTCCATGCGCTGATATAGGCCTCCGAGCCGGAGCTCCGTCAGCATGGCCTCGGCCTCGGCATTGCCGGCGAGCGCGGTGCCCGCGAGCGCCGCGGACACGTCGCCTGCAGACCATGCCGCGCTCGCGGGATCGCCGCTCCGGGCGCCGCGCCCGTCGGCATCCCACGCCACGTGCTCGAACTCGCCTTCGACGATCGCGCGCGTCTCGCGCAGACGCTGCTCGACGCCGGCCCAGCTCGGCTCGCCAAGCGCATACGCGAGACGCGCACGCTCGTCGGGATCGCTGGGCAGGTCGTGCGTTTGCCGGTCCGCCATCGCCTGAAGCCGGTTCTCGAGCGTGCGCAGATAGCGGTAGCAGCGCGCGAGCTCCGCGACGGTGGAGTCGGGCAGCTGACGATCTCCCGCGAGCAACGGCAGCGCGCGCAAGAGCGAGCGCGTCTGCAGCTCCGGCCGGCGGCCGCCGCGAACGAGCTGAAACGCCTGCACGATGAATTCGATCTCGCGAATGCCGCCGGGGCCGAGCTTGATGTTCTCCGCCATGTCCTTGCGGGCGACCTCTTGCGCGATCAGCGTCTTCATTCGCCGCAGCGCCTCGAATACGCCATAGTCGAGATAACGGCGATAAACGAACGGCGTGAGTATCAGGTCGAACACGTCGACGGCGAACTCGCTGCCCGCGATGAGCCGCGCCTTCACGTACGCGTACCGCTCCCAATCGCGCCCGTGCTGCACGAGATACGACTCGAGCGATGAGACACTCACGACCAGCGGACCGCTCGCGCCGAACGGCCGCAAGCGAGTGTCGACGCGATAGACGAAGCCGTCGCCGGTATTTTGGTCGAGCAGCTTGATCAACAGCTGGGCGACACGGACGTAGTACGTTTCGGGCTCGGTCGCGGCCCCATCTGCGGTCTCGAGCGAGCCGTCCGGGTAGAGGAACACGAGATCGACGTCCGAGGAGAAGTTGAGCTCCCCGCCGCCGAGCTTGCCCATTCCGAGCACGAGCAGCGGCAGCCTCCTGCCGAGCGCGTCGCACGGCCGGCCGAAACGCGGCTCGAGCTGGTCGGCGGCGAAAATCGCGGCGGCGTCGATCAGGCAGTCCGCGAGCAGCGAGGTTTCCGCGAGCGTCGTATCGAGGTCGGCCCAGCCCGTGAGATCGCGCCACGCGATTCGAGCGAGCTCGACGTTGCGGACGCGCCGCAGCTCGGTCATCGCAGCTGCTTCGGTCTTGGATCCGAGATCGAGCCGCGCCGTGAGGGTCGCGCGCGTGAGCGGCGCGCGGTCTTGGAGGCGCAGGGCGAGCTCCTCCGGGAATCGTTGCAGCACGCCGAGCACGAAGTCGCTCACGACCGCGACGCGCCCCGCGGTCGCCGCGACTTCCGCCGGCGGCTCGAGCGCAACTTCGGCCAGTCGCTCGGCCACGCGATCGAACCTCGACTGCAGCTCCGGCGAAAGATCCGAAGGCTTTGCGAGCTTCACGCGGAGCGTCTCGAATGCATCGGCGTGCGACTGTAAGCGCAAAAAGCGCGCGCCGATAGGGTGTGTCCCGCGCCGGAAAAAAGAAGCCCCGCACGGGGCGGGGCTTCCATTCGAACGAAACGAGGACGATGAATTACATCATCCCGTCCATACCGCCGTGGCCGTGCGGCATCGCGGGCTCTTTCTCGCCCTTCGGGGCTTCCGCGATCATCGCTTCGGTCGTCAGCAGCAATCCGGCGACGGACGTAGCGTTCTGGAGCGCCAGACGCGTGACCTTCGTCGGATCGATGATGCCGAATTTCACCATGTCGCCGTACTCACCGTTCGCGGCGTTGAACCCGTAGTTGCCCTTGCCGTTGACGACGGCATTGAGCACGACGGACGCGTCCGCGCCGGCATTGGCGACGATCTGGCGCAGCGGCTCTTCGACGGCCTTGCGGAGGATGTTGAGACCGACGTCCTGGTCGTCGTTTGCACCCTTGAGGTTCGCGATACCCTTGAGCGCGCGCAGCAGAGCAACGCCGCCGCCCGGGACCACACCCTCTTCCACGGCCGCGCGAGTCGCATGCAGAGCGTCTTCCACGCGCGCCTTCTTCTCCTTCATCTCGACTTCCGTGGCCGCGCCGACCTTGATCACCGCGACACCGCCGGCGAGCTTCGCGACGCGCTCTTGGAGCTTCTCGCGGTCGTAATCCGAGGTGGACTCTTCGATTTCCCGGTTGATCTGCTCGATGCGGCCCTTGATGTCCGCGCTCTTGCCGGCGCCGTCGATGATCGTCGTGTTCTCTTTCGACACTTGGATCTTCTTCGCCTCGCCGAGGTCGTCGGTGCTCGCCTTCTCGAGCGAGAGGCCGACTTCGTCCGAGATCACCTGGCCGCCGGTCAGGATCGCGATGTCCTGGAGCATGGCCTTGCGGCGATCGCCGAAGCCAGGCGCCTTCACCGCCGCGACCTTCACGATGCCGCGGATGTTGTTCACGACGAGCGTCGCGAGCGCTTCGCCTTCGACGTCTTCCGCGATGAGCAACAGCGGACGACCGGACTTCGCGACACCTTCGAGCAGCGGCAGCAGCTCGCGGATGTTCGAGACCTTCTTGTCGTGGATCAGGATCAGCGGATTCTCGAGCGTGGCCGATTGGCTGGCCTGGTCGTTGATGAAATACGGCGAGAGATAGCCGCGGTCGAACTGCATACCTTCGACGACGTCGAGCTCGTTCGAGAGGCCCGAGCCTTCCTCGACCGTGATCACGCCTTCCTTGCCGACCTTGGTCATCGCCTCGGCGATGATCTTGCCGATCTCCTCATCCGCGTTCGCCGAGATCGTGCCGACCTGCGCGATCGAGGTGTCGTTCTTACACGGCTGCGAGAGCTTCTTGAGCTCTTCGATGATCGCCACGGTGCCCTTGTCGATACCGCGCTTCAGGTCCATCGGGTTGAAGCCCGCCGCGACGGCCTTGAGGCCCTCGCGGAGGATCGCTTGCGCGAGCACGGTCGCGGTCGTGGTGCCGTCGCCGGCGAGATCGGAAGTCTGCGAGGCGACTTCCTTCACCATCTGGACGCCCATGTTCTCGAACTTGTCCTCGAGCTCGATCTCTTTCGCGACCGAGACGCCGTCCTTCGTGACGGTTGGGGCGCCGAAGCTCTTCTCGAGCACGACGTTGCGGCCCTTCGGGCCGAGGGTGACTTTGACTGCATTCGCGAGAACGTTGACGCCTCTTAGCATCCGCGCGCGCGCGTCATCGGAAAAACGAACTTCTTTCGGAGTCGCCATGACTCTTTCTCCTGGAAAATGGATTAACTACGTTGAGAATTCTTGGCGGCGTTACTTTTCGATGACCGCCATGATGTCGTCTTCGCGCATGACGAGCAGGTCTTCGCCGTCGACCTTCACTTCGGTGCCGGAGTACTTGCCGAACAGGATCTTGTCGCCCTTCTTGACGTCGAGGGGACGAACTTCGCCGTTCTCGAGGATCTTGCCCTTACCGACGGCGATGACCTCGCCGCGGATCGGCTTTTCGGTCGCAGTGTCCGGAATCACGATTCCACCAGGCGATTTACGCTCTTCTTCGGTACGGCGGATCACGACACGGTCGTGTAGAGGACGAAGCTTCATGAGTGGTCTCCCTTCTCAAGCTCTTGATTGGATGATTAAAATTGAAATTGACCGGCAGCTTTGTTAGCACTCGGTCAAAGTGAGTGCCAATCATATGGATCGACGCGCCGATTTCAAGGCTTTTGAGAGCGGAGTCATGACACTTATTTGCGAGCGCCGCTATCCTTCGGGGTTGTCGTCGCGACCGATTGCGGTCCTGGGACCGGTCTACCGGTGAGCTCCGAAGCCCTGGTGGTTCTCACGACCTGCGCGACTGACGCGGAGGCGAAAGGGCTGGCTTCGGCGCTCGTCGAGCGACGTCTCGCGGCCTGTGTGAACACCCTGAGCAGCGTGGTGTCGACGTATCGATGGCAGGGTGTGGTGCGGCATGAGGCGGAGATCGTGCTCGTGATCAAGACGACCGAGGCGCGGTTTGCTGCCCTCGAGCAGGCGATCCGGGAGCTTTCGAGCTACGACCTACCCGAGGTGCTCGCGATCCCGGTGCAAACGGGCTCGGCGCGTTATCTCGATTGGCTGCGCGCGGCCGTGACCGACGGTGAGGAGTAACGACCTATGACTGCCCGGCACTTCTTGCATGCGCTGCTCGCAGCGTTGTCGCTGACGACGGGCGTCGCCGCCGTCGCGCAAAACCAGGACGTCATTCCGCCCGAGCAAGTCTTCAGATACACCACCGCTGCGGATGCGCAGAAGATCTACCTCAGGTTCGCGATCCTCGACGGTTATTACCTCTATCGGGCGCGCTTCGGGTTCGATACCGCGACGCCGGGCGTGACGCTCAGCGCGCCCGAGTTTCCGAAGGGCGAGATTCACAGCGACGAGTACTTCGGTGAGCAGGAGATCTACCGCGGCGAGTTCGAGATCGCGCTCCCGTATCGCCGGAGCTCCGCGGCGAGCACGGCTGCGCTCGAGCTCCGCTTGCAGGGCTGCGCCGACCGCGGCCTCTGCTACGTGCCGCAGTCGTGGGACGCCGCGATCGCGTTGCCAGCGGCAAGTCCGCTGAGCCTCGGCGGGCAGGCGAGCCCGGTCCTCGGCGCGTCGACGGACGACCTGCTGCCGGTCGACGAAGCGTTCGTGATGAACGCGAGATTCGACAAGCCGAACGAGCTCACGGTGGGCTGGCAGATCGCGCCGAACTACTACCTCTATCGCGACAAGCTCACGTTCAAAGTCGACGGTAAGGTCGAGCTCGGGCGCGCGGCGCTGCCGAAAGGCAAGGCGCACCGCGACGACAACTTCGGCGACGTCGAGGTCTTCTACGACTACGTCGAGGCGAAGATACCGTTCTCCCGCGCGAGCCCGGCTGCTCTGGACGTCGTCGTCACGGGAGGCTTCCAAGGCTGCAAGGACGACAGCATCTGCTACCCGCCGGGCGAGCAAACCATGTCGCTCGTGCTGCCGGCCACGGCCGACTTCCCCGCGAGCGCGGTCACGAGCTCTAGCGGCGGCGCTGGCCCCGTGTCGGAGCAGGACCGGTACGTCGACCGAATCGTCAACGGCTCGTGGTGGACGATGCTCGGCGTGTTCTTCGTCGCGGGTCTCGCACTGAGTCTCACGCCGTGCGTGCTGCCGATGGTCCCGATCCTCTCGAGCATCATCGCAGGCCAGGGCGGCACCGTGTCGACGAGCCGCGGCTTCTTACTTTCGTTGAGCTACGTGCTCGGCATGGCTGCCACCTATACCGCCGCCGGCGCGCTCGCCGCGCTCGCGGGCGGCCAAGTGCAGGCCATGTTCCAAAAGCCTTGGATCATCAGCTTGTTCGCCGGCACGTTCTTCGTGCTCGCGCTCGGCATGTTCGGTCTGTTCGAGCTGCAGATGCCGACGGCGATCCAGACGCGGCTGTCGCAGCTCGCCGATAAGCAAAGGGGCGGCACGTTCCTCGGCGTCGGCGTCATGGGCGCACTCACCGCGCTGATCGTAACGACCTGCGTCGCGCCGCCGCTCATCGGAGCGCTCACGGCGATCGCGCAAACGGGCGACGTCGGGCGCGGGGCCAGTGCGCTCTTCGCGATGAGCATGGGCATGGGTGCGCCGCTGCTTCTCGTCGGCGCCTCGGCCGGGCAACTGCTGCCGCGCGTCGGCCCTTGGATGAACACCGTCAAGGCGGGGTTCGGCGTGATGATGGTCGGCATCGCGATCTGGATGATGGAGCGCGTGCTGCCAGGCTCCATCACGCTCGTGCTCTGGGCCGTGTTGGTATTCCTCACGGGCGTGTTCCTCGGTGCGTTCGAGAACTTGCCCGAGAATCCGCGGCCGCTCCGGCGGCTAGCGAAGGGGCTCGGCGTGCTCGCGTGCATCTATGGCGCTCTGATGCTGATCGGCGCAACGCTCGGCGGGGAGAATCCGCTGCAGCCGATCCCGCGGGGCTCGCTCGCATCGGCTTCGACGGGCGGCGCGGTCGGCGCCCCGGCGCAGCCGAAGCTTCAGTTCCGTGAGATCGAAACGGTCGCCGCGCTCGACGCCGCGCTCACCGAAGCTCGCGGCGCGGGCCAGCCGGTGATGCTAGACTTCACGGCCGAGTGGTGCGTGTCCTGCAAAGAGATGGAAACGCACACGTTCCCCGACTCCGGTGTGATCAGCGCGCTCGAGCCTTTCATGTTGCTCCGCGCAGACGTGACGGAAAACGACGACGATGACCAAGCGCTGCTCAAGCGATTCAAGAGCTTCGGACCGCCGACGATCGCCTTTTTCGACACGGCAGGGGGCGAGCGCGAGAACTTCAAGCTCGTCGGCTTCGTGCCTCCCGGCGAATTCACCGCTCACGTTGTGGAGCTCGCCGCTCTCTGAGGTCTGCGCCCGTGGGTAAGGCTCGGCCCGCGCTCCTGACGGCGGTGCTCAGCGGCGCCGCGGTGCTCGGCTATCTCGCGTACCGTGTCGCGTTCGCCCCGGTCGAAGCGCCGACCGCGGCAACGATCCAGTTCGGAGAAAACGTCGAGGCCGAGGAAGCCGAGCACTCCGACGAGCTCAAGCTCGCGGAACGGCTGCCCGAGTTCTCGCTCGAGACGCTCGCAGGCAGCGAGCAGTCGATCGCGAGCTGGCCGGGCAAGCCACTCCTAATCAACTTCTGGGCGACGTGGTGCGGACCGTGCGTACGCGAGATCCCGATGCTGAAGGACTTCCAGACGGGCCAGCCGGGGGTCCAAGTCGTCGGTATCGCTCTCGACCGGCGCGACCCAGTCGTGAAGTTCGCGGATATGGTGCAGTTCAACTACCCAATTTTGATCGGCGACAAGGGCGGGTACGAGGCGGCAGCTGCATTCGGCGTCAACGTCTACGCGATGCCGTTCACGGTGTTCACGGGGGCCGACGGCAGCGTGCTTGGTGTGCACACCGGCGAGCTCCATCCGGAGCACCTTCAAGAGCTCATCGCCGTGATCGCCGATCTTCGGGACGGCAAGATCGACGTTCTGATGGCCCGACGGCGGCTTGCGGGCCGGATCTAGCCGCCGAGTTTCGACCACGCCAAGTCGCTAATTCCGATAAAAATGCCGCCAATTGCGGCGAAAACGGGTAAACTCGCTGGCAATCGTCCGGCAGGTTAGTCCCCCATGGCCCGTCTGCTTTTGTTAAATGGCCCGAATCTCGGGCTGCTCGGGACCCGTGAACCGGCTTTGTACGGCAGCACGACACTCACCGAGATCGAAGCATCGACCAAGAAGCGGGCCTCGGCGACCGGTCACGATCTCGAGGCATTCCAGAGTGACTCGGAGGCGGACCTGATCCGACGGATCCACCGCGCGCGCGACGACAAGGTCGCGCTGATCCTATTCAATCCGGCCGCCTTCACGCACACGAGCATCGCGCTGCGCGACGCGCTGCTCGCCGTTCAGATACCGTTCATCGAGCTGCATCTATCGAACGTCGCCGCTCGCGAGGACTTCCGCCAGCGGTCTTTCTTCTCCGACGTCGCGATCGGGACGATCACCGGCTTCGGCGTCGCCAGCTACGAGCTCGCGCTCGACGCCGCGATTCACTACTTGGCGCGAGGGAACAAATAGTGGACATAAGAAAAGTAAAAAAGCTGATCGAGCTACTCGAGGAATCGGGGATCTCGGAGATCGAGATTTCCGAGGGCGAGGAATCAGTGCGGATCAGCCGCTACCCGAACCCGGGCACGGTGAGCGTCCAAACCATCGCAGCTCCCGCGCCCGCCGCCGCGCCCCAAGCCGCGGCGCCTGCGAACGGCAACGGCCCGGCTGCGGCGGCGCCCGCGGCATCCTCGCGCGGCCAGCAGGTCACGGCGCCGATGGTCGGCACGTTCTATAGCGGGCCTGCGCCGGGCGCGAAGCCGTTCGTCGAGATCGGCACCGAGGTGAAGGCCGGCGACACGCTCTGCGTGATCGAGGCGATGAAGATGATGAATCAGATCGAGTCGGAAGTGTCGGGCAAGGTCGTGAGCATCCTCGTCGAAAACGGCAGCCCCGTCGAATTCGGCCAGGCCCTCTTTCTCATAGAAGAATGATGGTCAGCGGCCTCACGGCGTTAGACCGGAATCACCGATGCTCGACAAAGTCCTGATCGCCAATCGCGGCGAGATCGCACTTCGCATTTTTCGCGCTTGCCGAGAGCTCGGCATCAAGACCGTGGCCGTGCACTCGACGGCGGACACGACGCTGAAGCACGTGCTGCTCGCGGACGAGACGGTCTGCATCGGCCCCCCGCGCTCGCAGCAGAGCTATCTGAACATGCCGGCCATCATCGCCGCGGCAGAGGTCACGGATTCCGTCGCAATCCATCCCGGCTACGGCTTCCTGTCGGAGAATGCGGACTTCGCAGAGCGCGTCGAGGAAAGCGGCTTCGTGTTCATCGGCCCGAAGCCCGAGACGATCCGCTTGATGGGCGACAAGGTTTCGGCGATCAAGACGATGCGTGCTGCCGGCGTTCCGTGCGTGCCAGGCTCGGACGGACCGCTCACTGATGACCCGCAGGAGAACGCCCGGCTCGCGCACGACATCGGCTACCCAGTGATCATCAAAGCGGCGGCGGGCGGCGGCGGCCGCGGCATGCGCGTCGTGCACAGCGACGCGGCGTTGTTCAACGCGGTCGCGATCACACGCGCGGAGGCGCTGTCGGCGTTCGCGAACGATCAGGTGTACATGGAGAAGTTCCTCGATCACCCGCGCCACATCGAGTTTCAAGTTCTCGCGGACAGCCACGGGAACGCCATCCACTTGGGCGAGCGCGATTGCTCGATGCAGCGACGGCATCAGAAGGTCGTCGAGGAAGCGCCGGCGCCGGGAATCCCCGACGAAGAGCGCCAACGCATGGGCCGCGTCGTCGTCGACGCGTGCACGCGGATCGGCTATCGCGGCGCTGGCACGTTCGAGTTCCTTTATCAGGATGGCCAGTTCTTCTTCATCGAGATGAACACGCGCGTCCAGGTCGAGCACCCGGTCACGGAGCTCGTCACCGGCATCGACATCGTCAAGGCGCAGCTCGCGATCGCGGCCGGCGAGAAGCTCGCGTTCGCGCAGGAAGACATCCGCTGGCGCGGCCATGCGATCGAATGCCGAATCAACGCCGAGGACCCGAAGACGTTCGTGCCGTCGCCAGGCACCGTGAGCCTGTGGCACCCGCCCGGCGGGCCGGGGATTCGCGTCGACAGCCACATGTACTCTGGCTACGCGGTGCCGCCGTACTACGACTCGCTGATCGCGAAAGTGATCGCACACGGCGAGCACCGGCGCGCCGCAATCGCGCGAATGACGACGGCGCTGCAGGAGATCGTCGTGGACGGCATCAGCACCAACGTGCCGCTGCATCAAGAGATCTTCCAGCACGGCGCGTTCAAGGCCGGCGGCACGGATATTCACTATCTCGAACGGCGCCTGGGCCTCAAATAGCGCTCGCGCTGCGGTGAGCCGGCAACAACTCACGCTGCGCGTCGCAGCCGCGGACGTCCCGCAAGCCGAAGCCCTGCTCGAGCTCGCCGGTGCAGAGTCGCTGACGCTCGCGGACGCAGGCGACGATCCCATACTCGAGCCGCTGCCGGAGGAGACGCCGCTTTGGCGAATCGTCGAGCTACGCGCACTATTCGCGGCTGGCGTCGATCTCGAGCCGCTATGCCACCTCCTCACGAGCGCGTGCGCTTCGCTCGCTCCGCCTCACATCGGGCGCGTCGACGATGACGACTGGCGCAGAGCCGCCCGCCGGGGTTTCGTCGCACGGCCGTTCGGCAACCGTTTGTGGCTCGCGCCCGCCGAAGATCCCGCGGTGCCCGCGGGGCGCACCGGGATCAAGCTGCATATGGGGCTCGCGTTCGGCACGGGCGAGCATCCGACCACCTCGCTGTGCCTCGATTGGATCGACGCGCACCTCGTGCGCGGCGCGGCCGTGCTCGACTACGGCTGCGGCTCCGGAGTTCTCGCGATCGCGGCGCTCGCACTCGGCGCGCGCCGAGCTTGGGCGATCGACAACGACCCGCAGGCGATCACCGCGACCAACGACAACGCGCGCTTGAACGGCTGCAGCCGCGACCTGTTCGTCGGAGCTCCCGGCGAGCTGCCGCTGATCACGGTCGACGTCGTGCTCGCAAACATTCTCGCGGCACCGCTCGTGTCTCTCGCCGGAACGTTTGCACGTTGCCTCGCACCGGGCGGCAAGGTTGTGCTCAGCGGGCTGCTCGATCGGCACGTGGCCGCAGTGGCCGCTGCATACGCGCCCGACTTCGAGCGCCTCGAGCACACCGTGCGCGACGGCTGGGCTCGGCTCGAGGGCGTGCGCCGGAATGGTTGAAGGGATAAGAGAACGAGTAGACTTGCCCGCGCGAGGAGCCACGACACCACATGCTGTTCACGCGCTGCCCGGATTGTGACACGACGTTTCGCGTCACCGACGACGCGCTGCAGAAAGCCAACGGGCAGGTTCGTTGCGGCCGATGCGCGAGCGTATTCAACGCGTACGCCGAGCGCCGCGACGGCCCGGGCGAGGCGGCGCCCGCTGATGAACCGGCGAGCGCACCGCCTGCGAGAGCGGTTCCCGCGACGGACCGTCCGGTAGCGGCGTCCGCTGCGCCTTCCGCCGCCGCGCCTGCTGTAACCACACCTCCCGCAGCCGCACCTCCCGCAGGCGCAAAAGGCCCTGCGCTCCCGAGCGTCAAGATCCCGCAGACGCGGGGTCCGACGCCGCACGAGATCGACCGGCGCGAAGTCGCGCCCGCGCCGAGGAGCGACGAAGCCTTCGGCACGCTGTCCGTCGCCGATGTGGTCGCACAAGTCGAGAGCGCGGCTGCGGACGACGACGCGGACACGGGCGAGATGCGCGCCCTCTCGGTCGCGGACGGCGAAGCTGCCGGCATCAGTCCTTCCGAGGTGCAGCAAGTGCTCGAGAGCGAGCCTGCTGAGCGCTGGCCGCTCGAAGCGCCCGAGCCGCGCGTGCCCGCGCGCTGGTGGGCGGTGGGCTCCGGGGTCGCGCTCGCGATGCTCGCAGCACAGAGCGTGCATCACTACCGCGCGGATCTCGTGACGAACGCCGCCGTTGGACCGATCGTCCAGCACACCTACGCAATGCTCGGCTCGGACATCGTGCCGCACTGGGATATCCACCAGTACGAGATTCTCGACTGGGTTGCGACGGCGGAGCCGAACACCGGCGGCCGCGGCAGTCTGCGCATCACGGCGCGCATCAAGAATCGCGGCCCTCAGTTCCAACCCTATCCCTCCGTGCACTTACGCCTGAAGGATCGTTGGGAAACAGCCGTCGGGAGCCGCGTGTTCGCGCCGACGGAATATCTCGCCGCGACGCCGCGCGAGCTGATGGCGCCCGGCGAGACCACGCGCGCGGAAATCGAAGTCGTCGACCCGGGCCAGGACGCGTATGGTTTTGAGCTCGATGTTTGCATCGAAGTCGAGACACACGTACTAAGCTGCGGTAGCGACAAAGTTTTTTTGTAGCAAAATAATTCGCGCGAAATTTCATCGTGCGACGCGCCTTTTTTTTCGCGCGCACGTGCTATGATCGCGCCACCTCGAGTCGGTATTTCTTACTGCTAGAAACGGGGTCAACGTCAACGAGCATCGACCCGGTAATTCGCCGGGCCAAGTTCGCTTTTCGCGATCGGATGCTGGTTTACGCTGAATACTGGCGGTGGAGAGCTCGAGTGATGTGAATTTGCGTTCTATAGGGGAGAACGTAGTGATCGCGACCAGCATAAAAAGAACGACGACACGAAAGAGAACCAAACGGTCTACCGCTGCAACCACTCAAGTAGGGATCAAGACCAAACCGCTGAGCAGCTTGACTGACGAGTGCTTGCACAGCTACTTCGCAAATCTCAACGGCCACAAGCCCGGCGATCTCTATCAACTCGTCATGGGCGAAGTCGAGAAGCCGTTGTTTCGAGCAGTGCTCACCTACACTCGAGGGAACCAGAGCGAGGCTGCCGAGATCCTCGGCATCAATCGCGGGACCCTCAGAAAGAAGCTGAAGACCTACAAGCTCCAGGGTCGATGAGCCCACCGCGAAAGAGCCGCCCGGGCACCGATCGACGTAGACCGGTCCGCGGCGGCGGCTCCGAGCGCCGTCGGGGGCTCCGCGCGCTGCTGAGCGTTGCCGACAAGGAAGGCGTCGTCGCGTTCGCGCAAGGCCTCGTGGCAGCCTCATACGAGATCGTCTCGACGGGCGGGACGGCGAAGGCGCTGCGCGCCGCCGGCATTCCCGTCGTCGAGGTCGCGACCATTACGGGATTCCCCGAAATCATGGACGGCCGCGTAAAGACGCTGCATCCGCACATCCACGGCGGACTGCTCGCACGCCGCGGCGTCGACGAGGCCGTGCTGATCGAGCACGGCATCGACATGATCGACGTGCTCGCGGTGAATCTCTATCCCTTCGAGGCGACGACGGCGCGGACCGACTGCACGGACGCCGAGGCGATCGAGAACATCGATATCGGCGGGCCCGCGATGCTCCGCGCAGCCGCGAAAAACCACGAACGGATCACGGTCGTCGTAGATCCCGCGGACTACTCGGCCGTGCTCGCGGCGCTCGAAGAGCCGGAAGTGCCCGCGGGGCTGCGGCGCGATCTTGCGATCAAAGCGTTCGGTCACACCGCAAGCTACGACACTGCGATCAGCAACTATTTGCGCACGCACAACGCATCGCCCGCACCATGGCCCGATCCGCTGCTCGTGAGCTGGCGGCTCGCGGAGGCGCTGCGTTACGGCGAAAATCCGCACCAGCAAGCGGCGCTCTATCGCACGCCGCAGCCGCGCCCGGGCACGGTCGCACACGCAAAGCAGATCCAGGGCAAGGAGCTGTCGTTCAACAACATCGTCGACGCCGATGCGGCGTTTCAGGCCGTCAACGCGTTCGAGGGCGCCGCGTGCGTGATCGTGAAGCACGCGAACCCGTGCGGCGTCGCGGTCGCCGCGACTCCCGCGCTCGCCTACGCGCTGGCCTACCGGACGGACCCGACGTCGGCGTTCGGCGGCGTAATCGCATTCAATCGGCCGCTCGATCAGGCCGCGACCGAAGCGATCGTGGGACAGCAGTTCGCCGAGGTCATCGTCGCGCCCGAGATCGGCAAGAGCGCGCTCGCGCCGCTCGCGAAGAAACCGAACATCCGTGCGCTCGAAACGGGCTGGCCGGCTCGGACTGCGGGCGCGCAGCTCGATCTCAAGACCATCGACGGCGGCCTCCTGGTCCAAAGCCGCGACACGGGTGGCGCGGACGTCGCGACCGCGAAAGTGGTCACGCGCCGAGCGCCTACCGCAGCCGAGCTACGCGACCTGCAATTCGCGTGGACGGTCGTGAAGTTCGTGAAGTCGAACGCGATCGTGTACGTGCACGATTGTGCGACGGTCGGCATCGGCGCGGGGCAGCCGAGCCGCGTGATGAGCGCGCGGATAGGTGCGCTCAAGGCCGGCGAAGCGAATCTGGAAACCGAAGGCGCGGCGCTCGCTTCCGACGCGTTCTTCCCGTTCCGCGACGGCATCGATGCAGCGGCCGAGCACGGCGTGCGCGCTATCGTGCAGCCGGGCGGATCGATGCGCGACGACGAGGTGGTCCGGGCCGCCGACGAGCACGGCATCGCGATGGTGTTCACGGGCATGCGCCACTTCCGGCATTGATGGGTCGGCGCACGTGAAGGTCCTGGTGATCGGCGGCGGCGGACGCGAGCATGCGCTCGCCTGGAAGTGCGCACAGTCGCCGCTCGCGAGCGAGGTGCTCGTGGCGCCGGGCAACGCGGGTACGGCGCGTGAAGTAAAGACACGCAATGTCGCCGTCGCGGCTGACGATCCCGAGGGGCTCGTGACCCTCGCCCGCTCGGAACGCGTGGACCTCACGATCGTCGGACCCGAGCCGCCGCTCGTCGCGGGCATCGTCGATCGCTTCGAGCGCGAGGGGCTCAAGTGCTTCGGGCCAGGCGCGGCGGGCGCTCAGCTCGAGGGTTCGAAAGCTTTCACGAAGGACTTCCTGGCGCGGCACGGGATCCCGACCGCCGCCTACGCGACATTCACCGATCTCGCGAGCGCGCGCGCTTACGTGCGCACACGCACGCCGCCGATCGTGATCAAAGCGGATGGGCTCGCCGCGGGCAAGGGCGTCGTGATCGCGCCTACGGTAGCGGCCGCCGAAGCGACGCTCCAGGGCATGTTGGAGGACCGCCAGTTCGGCGCGGCCGGCTCGAAGGTGGTAGTCGAAGACTTCATGCAAGGCGAGGAAGCGAGCTTCATCGCACTCGTCGACGGCACGCGCGTCGTACCCCTCGCGAGCTCGCAAGACCATAAGACGCGCGACGACGCCGACCGTGGTCCGAACACCGGCGGCATGGGCGCCTACTCGCCCGCACCGGTGGTCACGGATACGGTCCATCGCCACGTGATGCAGGACATCATGCTGCCGACCGTGCGCGGCCTGATGGCGGACGGCATCCGCTATCGCGGCTTCCTGTACGCCGGGCTCATGATCGACACGGCGGGCCGAGCTAGGGTCGTCGAGTTCAATTGCCGACTCGGCGACCCCGAGACGCAGCCGATTCTATTCCGCCTCAAATCCGATCTCGTGCGCGTCTGCTTGAGCTGCTTCGATGGCACGCTCGGCGATGCGCCGATCGACTGGGACAGCCGCGCGACGGTCGGCGTCGTCATGGCGAGCCGCGGCTATCCCGACGCGTACGAGAAGGGCAAGCGCATCATCGGACTCGAGCGCGTCGCGAGCGACGACGTGAAGATCTTCCACGCGGGCACGCGCCTCGCAGACGGCGAAGTGCTCACGGACGGCGGGCGGGTACTGTGCGCCGTGGCGCGCGGAAGCACCGTCGCCGCCGCCCGCGACACGGCCTACGATGCGGTGGGCAAGGTGTCGTGGGACGGCGCCTTCTGGCGCAAGGACATCGGCTATCGCGCCGTGCAGCGCGAGCTAGCGAAGCGCTAGCGCTAGCGCTTCATCGCCTCGAAGAACTCCGCGTTCGTCTTCGTGTCCTGCAGCTTCGAGAGCAGGAACTCGACGGCCGCGAGCTCGTCCATCGGGTGCAAGACCTTCCGGAGCACCCACATCTTCTGCAGCTCGTCGGCTGCCGTCAGCAGCTCTTCCTTACGCGTGCCCGAGCGGTTGATGTTGATCGCGGGGAATATGCGCTTCTCGGCGATCCGGCGATCCAAGTGGATCTCCATGTTGCCGGTGCCTTTGAACTCCTCGTAGATCACGTCGTCCATCTTCGAGCCCGTATCGATCAACGCCGTCGCGATGATCGTGAGGCTGCCGCCTTCCTCGATGTTGCGCGCCGCACCGAAGAAGCGCTTCGGGCGCTGCAGCGCGTTCGCGTCGACACCGCCCGTGAGCACCTTGCCCGACGACGGCACGACCGTGTTGTAGGCACGTGCGAGCCGCGTGATCGAGTCGAGCAAGATCACGACGTCCTGCTTGTGCTCGGTGAGGCGCTTCGCCTTCTCGATGACCATCTCGGCGACTTGCACGTGGCGCGTGGCGGGCTCGTCGAACGTGCTCGACACGACTTCGCCGCGCACCGTGCGCTCCATCTCCGTGACTTCTTCCGGCCGCTCGTCGATGAGCAGCACGATCAACGTCACGTCCGGATGATTGTGCGCGATCGACGCTGCGATGTTCTGCAGCAGCATCGTCTTACCGGCTTTCGGCGGCGAGACGATGAGGCCGCGTTGGCCTTTGCCGATCGGCGCCACCATGTCGATGATGCGCGCGGTGAGATCCTCGGTGCTGCCGTTGCCCTGCTCGAGCTTCAGCCGCTTCTTCGGAAACAGCGGCGTGAGGTTCTCGAACAGCACCTTGCTCTTCGAGTTCTCGGGCGCGTCGGTGTTGATGTTGCCGACCTTGAGCAACGCGAAATAGCGCTCGCCGTCTTTCGGCGGACGAATGAGCCCGGAAACGGTGTCTCCGGTGCGCAGATTGAAGCGCCGGATCTGGCTCGGGCTCACGTAGATGTCGTCGGGCCCTGCGAGGTAGGAGCTGTCCCCGGAGCGCAGGAAACCGAAACCGTCTTGGAGAATCTCGAGGACGCCCTCGCCGAAGATGTTTTCGCCGTTCTTCGCGTGGGCCTTGAGGATCGAGAAGATGATGTCTTGCTTGCGGGACCGGGCGAGATTCTCGAGCCCCATCGACTCGGCGAGCTCCACTAGATCCGCTGCCGGTCGGGTCTTGAGCTCGGAGAGATTCATCGCGTTCTTCGATATCTCCAGCTCGGCAGCCGGGATTACGTCGAACTCTTCGTCGTCCGGAAACTCTTCACGCATCGGCTTGTTTCCGCCGCCGCCGCCGCCGCCGCCACCGCCGCGACGCGAGGAACGCTTGCCGTTGTTGTTGTTCTGGTTGTTTGGATTGTTGTTATCACGCGGCTGCCGCGGGCCATCTTTGACCCGAGCGCGTGCTGAATTGCCGAGATATCCTCTCAAGTTGTTACCGTGGGCTGTTCGCCCGTTTTAGTTTGCGCGCCAAGGTGCGCGTCGAGGAACGATTCGAGTTGAGCTTTGGAAACCGCGCCCACTTGCTGCGCGGCGACCGTGCCATTGCGAAACAAAAGAAGTGTCGGGATGCCGCGGATGTTGTACTTCGGCGGCGTCTTCGGGTTCTCGTCGATATTGAGCTTCACCACGCGCAGACGATCTTTGTACTCGTCGGCGATCGCATCGAGAATCGGTGCGATCATCTTGCACGGGCTGCACCACTCGGCCCAGAAGTCCAAGAGCACGGGTTGCGCGGCTTTGACGACGTCCTGATCAAAAGCGGCGTCGGTCGTGTGTACGATCTGATCATTCACGGCTAAAGATTCCTCTAGGGGTCTTAACCAGCCCGTTTTCGGACCCGCGGGTGGAAAGATCTAACGCTAAACGCCCAGTAGAACGAAAGCCGAAAGTGACGCGGCCTGGCGGGTCAGGCACAATGTCGCAACTAGTTGCTTCCTTGAGGCGTCGCGGGGTTCTGTGGGCATCTGGGAGGGCTGGCACCTATTTTTAACCGTCGAGAAGACATTTTGCAAGTATTGGTACCCTCAATAGACACCGCCCCACCACCGAGTCAGCACTTAACCGATCTACGGTTTTCCGACCTGCCGCTCTCGGCAGGACTGCAACGCGGGATCGCCGAAGCCGGCTTCGTGAATTGCACGCCGATTCAAAGCAAGGCGTTGCCGCTTGCGCTCGACGGACAAGATACCGCCGGCCAAGCGCAAACCGGAACCGGCAAGACGGCGGCGTATTTAGTCGCATTGTTTCACCGCCTCGAAACGATGCCGCCGTCGAGAATCGATCGGCACGAACCGCGCGCGCTCATACTCGCGCCGACGCGCGAGCTGGCCGTGCAGATCCATGCCGATGCGGAGCTTCTCGGCAAGCACCTCCCCTACAAGCTCGGTCTCGCTTTCGGCGGCACGGATTACGACAAACAGCGCAGCGAAATCGAAGCCGGCGTCGACCTGCTGATCGGCACACCGGGCCGCATCATCGACTTCTTCAAGCAGCGCGTGTTCGGCCTGCGCGGCGTGCAGGTGCTCGTGCTCGACGAGGCCGATCGTATGTTCGATCTCGGCTTCATCAAGGACATCCGCTTCGTGCTGCGCCGGCTGCCCGAGCGCGACCACCGCTTGAACATGCTGTTCTCGGCGACGCTGTCGTACCGCGTCCTCGAGCTCGCCTACGAGCACATGAACGATCCCGAGCTCGTGCGCATCGAGCCGGACAAAATGACGGTCGACCGCGTGACGCAGAGCATCTATTTCCCGTCGAACGAGGAAAAGATCCCGCTGCTGCTCACGCTGCTGCGCGACCGCGACGCGAGCCGCACGATGGTGTTCGTGAACACGCGCCGCGAAGCGGAGCGGCTGCGCGAGGCTCTGCAGCGCAACGGTATCGAAGCCGAGGCGCTGTCGGGCGACGTGCCGCAGAAGAAGCGGCTGCGGATGCTCAAGGATTTCCAAGCCGGCAAGCTCGCGGTGCTGATCGGTACGGACGTCGCGTCGCGCGGGCTACATGTGCCGGGCGTGAGCCACGTTTTCAACTACGACTTGCCGCAAGATCCGGAAGACTACGTTCACCGGATCGGCCGCACCGCGCGCGCGGGCGCCGCGGGAGACGCAATCAGCTTCGGCTGCGAGGCTTACGCGATTTCGCTGCCGGACATCGAAGCGTTCATCGGCCGCAAGATCCCGGTCGCGAACTTCGACCGCGATTCGTTGATGAAAATCGAGCACGTGCCAGCGCGGCATCGTTACGCGCACGGCGACGGAGACCGGCGCCCTCGCCCACACGGCGGCGGCGGTCGGCCACACGGCGGCGGGGGCCGACCACATGGCGGTGGCGGTGGCGGCGGTCGGCGCAGTGGCGGCGGCGGACGACGGCCGAGCTCCGGGCCCAAGCGCTAAACCAGGTCGGACACTCCATCTACGCCCACGAACGCGTCGATCGTGCGCGGCGGGTGCCGCGAATCCGGGCGGCGTATCGCGAGGGTGTGCGCGATGCCGTGAGCCGCTGCGGCGGCGAGCACCGGCAAGCTGTCCTCGATGAGCAGCGTCCGGCGCGGGTCGAACGGATGCGCGCGCTGAAGCTCCGTCCAGAACGCGGCGCTCTCCTTCGGCGCGCGGAAGTCGTGCGAAGTCACGATGCGATCGACGAGGCGGTCGATGCCGGTCTGCTCAGTCTTCACGGCGAGCGTATCGCGATGAGCGTTCGTCACGATCCAGAGATTTTTGCCCCGTGCGCGAACCGCCGCGAGAAACGCCGGTGCACGCGGCAGATAAGTTACGCGGTGCCGATGAAGGTGCTTGAGCTCTTTGACGTCGAACCCGAGATCGCGGCTCCAATGATCGAGGCAGTACCAATTGAGCGTGCCCTGAATCGCGTCGAAGCGTCGCGACAGTCGCTCGCGCGCTTCGGCGGGGGAACAGCCGTTGAGCTCGGCGTAATGCGCCGGCACGAGCTCGAGCCAGAAGAAATTGTCGAACGCGAGATCGAGCAACGTGCCATCCATGTCGACGAGCACCGTGTCGATTCGTTCCCAGTCCACGAGCGGCGAAGCCGTTCCCTCCATCGCACTATGATACAAGAGGCGCCATGATCGACCTCCGCAACCCCGGGCCCCTGCTTGCCGAGATCTGCACGATCGCGCGCGCGGCAGGCGATGCGATCCTCGAGGTCTACGGCCGCGAGTTCAGCGTGCGGCTCAAGGACGATCAGTCGCCGCTCACGGAAGCCGACAGCCTCGCGCACCGGATCATCGGCGAGCGATTGCGTGCTTTCGACTCGACGGTGCCGATGCTATCGGAAGAGTCTGCGCCGCAAGACATCACGCAGCGCCGCGCTTGGACCCGCTACTGGCTCGTCGATCCGCTCGACGGTACGAAGGAATTCCTGAAGCGCAACGGCGAGTTCACCGTCAACATCGCGCTCGTCGATCTCAAGCGAGCGGTGCTCGGCGTCGTGCTCGCACCCGTGCTAGGGCGGCTTTACTACGGCGCGGTAGGCCACGGCGCCTGGCGCCGAGACAATTGGGGCGACCCGCAGCCGATCCGCGTACGCAAGACCGCGGCAGCGCCGCTCCGAATCGTCGGCAGCCGCAGCCATGGAGGCGGCGAGCTCGCAAGCTACGTGGCGGCACTGGGTCCGCACGAGCTAAAGCCGATGGGCAGCTCGCTCAAAATATGTCTCATTGCCGAGGGGGCTGCGGACATCTACCCGCGGCTCGGTCCTACGTCGGAATGGGACACGGCGGCGGCCCAGGCTATCCTCGAAAGTGCCGGCGGGCGTATGATTGACCGCCTCGGCGAGCCACTTCGGTACAACACCAAAGACGACTTGCTGAACCCTCACTTCCTGGCTTTTGGCGACGCGCGGCGGGACTGGTTGGCCCCTATTCAATCGACTCGTCAAGCGAATCGTGAATGAGAAAATCGACACTGAGACCTTCAGGAACGTGGAGCGACTAAAACAGTTGCGGGTAGAGCATCAAGACCTCGATCAGGTCATCGCCAGACTCGTCCACGATCCGCACGTGGACCAGATCATGCTCAAGCGCCTCAAGAAGCGAAAGCTCATGCTGAAAGACATGATCACTCAGCTCGAGAGCGCTCGGATTCCCGATCTGAATGCCTGACGGCAGCACTGCTCGCCGCTGACGGCTCGTCCGCTTCGCGGGGCGGCGACGGACTCGCTGCGCCCGCAAGGTTCACGAGCGTCTGATGCAGCCGCGGGGGCAGCACGAAGCCGAGCGCGCCCGCGAGCTCCTCGAGCAGGGCCTGGTCGAACAGCAGCTTCCTCTCCGCGTCCTCGCTCAGCACCCCGGACTGCTCGAGGAAGGTGATCCACGTGTCGAATAGATCGCCCTGGAACAGATCCGGCGAGCTCGACGAATAGATCAACGCGAGCCGCTCCGACGCGGCCGCGCAGCGGCGCACGAGCTCGCGACTCGTGAGCACGCCGGAGCCCTGAGTCAACAGCAGCATGATGCAAAGGTAGTAGCGTTCGAGGAACGGCTGCACGATCTCCGCGCAGAGCCGCAGCTGCGCGGCGCGTGCGCTGCTCTCGGCGGGCCGCAGCAGCGAGCCGGAGCGCGTCTCGAGCATGCCCGTTTGCAGCATCGCTGCGATCGTTCGGTCGACCTCGTCCCCGAGCTCCGCGTGCGTGAGCCGCAAATACAGCTCGCCGCGCAGGCACGGATAGAGCTCCTCGACAAGGCTGTGCAGCCGAGCGATCGTGATTTCGGGCCGGTTGATGAACCCCGCTGCGATCAACGAGGGCAGCGCAAACATGTGCAGGATGTTGTTGCGGAAATAGCTCGCCAACACCGCGCTGCGCTCGTCCATGTAAAGAATGTCGCCGAGCGCATGCGGGCGCCGCTTGAGCCACCGCATCCGCTCGCAGCGCTCGATCATCGCCGCAGCGTCGAGCTCGCACTGACCGGCGCGCAGAGAGTACGGCGCGCGCCGCGCGAGCTCGATGTACAACGCGAGCTGCGCGCGCAGCTCGATCTCGACCATCGCGTGCTTCGGCATCGAGAGCACGACGAGCGCGGCGAGATTGACCGCGTTGATGACGGCCGCCTCGTTGATCGCGGTCATGATGCCTAGCCCGAGCCGCTCGGTGACGGCACCGAGCCACGCCGGACGGACCTGCTCGTCGAGCTGCTCCTCGCGCCACCCGGGCTGCTCGTCGTCGAGCACGTCGTCGAGGCGGATCGGCGCACCGAAGCTCACCTGCGCGGTCGCCGAATCGCTCGCGCAGCGTCTTCAGCGAGCGCAGCACGCCGCCGAGAGACTCCTTCTTTTTCTTCTCGCCGCTGAGCTCGCCGATGAACGTCTGACCCTCGACGATCTTCTCGTAGCCGAGATACACCGGCACGAAGACCACCGGCCGGCCGCGGTCCGCGAGGTAGCTCTGCACGGTCATCGTGACGAGCCCGAGCTTGGGCGGCAGCAGCCGCCCCGTGCGGCTGCGAGTGCCCTCGATGAAGTACTTGATCGGGAAGCCGCGCGCGAGAATCGTGCTGAAGTAGCTGCGGAACACCGCCGTATAGAGCGCGTTGCCGTGAAACGTCCTGCGAATGTAGAACGCGCCGCCGCGCCGCAGGATCGACCCCACGATCGGCAGGTTGAGGTTCAGGCCTGCCGCGATGTGCGGCAGCGCGAGCCCGCTGCCGATAGATCACGTAGCCGAGCAGCATGTAGTCGATATGGCTCCGATGGCACGGCACGTACACGCGCTCGCAGCCGGGCTCGACTTCAGCGAGCCGGTCGAGATGGCGCACGTCGATACCTTCGTAGAGCCGATTCCACAGCCACGTGAACGCGCGCTCGAGAAGCCGCACCACGGGATACGAGTAGTCGGCCGCGATCTCGGCCGCATAGACGGCGCGCGCGCGCGCGCACGCGCCGCTCCGACTTCGTCGACGCGCGCACGTCGCGGCGAATCGCAGCGACGACGCCGGGGCTCTCGAGCACCTCGTCGAGCAGCAGGCGCCGGTGCGAAAGATCCGGGCCGACCGTGACGCCGCGCTGCTCTTGGAAGAAGACGCGCAGCAATCGGCCCGCCTTGCGCGCCACGAGCTCGACGCCGCGCTCCGCTTCGCCCTCGACCAGCGACGCGGCGCGAATGGGCTCGCCCACCTTCACGAGCACGTTGCGGCCGTGAACGAGCACCGCGATCAACCGCCGCAGCCGGCCGGCGAGCCCCCAATCCTCCGACGAGAGCACTTCGAGAAGCGAGTTCTCGCGCTGTGGCGCCCGGCCCCAGAAGATCGCGATCGGCACGAACGCGACGCCTTCCGCGCCCCCGAGCGCACGGTCGCGCGCGATGATGGGCTGCAGCTGCGCGACATCGCGCGGCACGAGTCGGCGCGACACGAGCCCCTTGATCGTCCGCACGCTCCAGAGCCCGGCGGCGCCGTCGCGGGGCTCCGGCCATGCGCTCCGGACACACAAGTCCTCGAGGATCAATCGGTCGAGGAAACGATCCGTCTCGAGCACGAACCAGATCCTCGCGTCGCTCGGGAGCGGAGCGGACTGCTGCGTCTCGTAGCGGAACGGCAAGACCGCCCAACGGCGCCACCCGCGGCGCGCACGCTCACCCGTCGCGCTCGCGCGGCTCGACGTTGGCGTCAGCGGTGGATCGTGCAGGTGCTTGCTCTCGGCCATTCGCTCGCTACTATGCGAACGGCGCCAGAGGAGAGTTACCCATGGACCTGATGGCCGACATCGGCGCAACGAACACGCGCTGCGCCCTGCTCAACGACAAGGGCCAAGAGCTAGCCTCCGAGGTGTTCGAGAACGCCGATTTTACGGGCGTCACGGGCCTACTGAACGTCTATCTCGATCATCGACGCACGTCGGATCGCCCGAAGCGCGCCGCGATCTGCGTCGCCGCTCCGATCCTCGGCGATGAAGTGCAAATGATCAACATCGACTGGCGCTTCTCGCAAGTTGCGCTCAAGGAAGCGCTCGGCTTGAGCAGGCTCGTAGTTTGCAACGATTTCGCCGCTATCGCATGGGCCTTGCCGCGCTTCGGCCCCGCAGACCTATTCACCGTCGGCGGCGGCAAAGCGGCCGCACGCGCCACGCTGGCCGCGATCGGGCCCGGCTCCGGCCTCGGCGTGGCGTCGTTGACACCCGCGACCGATGGGTGGGCCGTCGTGACCGGGGAAGGCGGCCACGCGACGATGGCGGCCTACACGGACGAGGAAGCCGAGGTCATCGCGCTCGTCCGCAGCCGGTACGACGGCCATTGCTCCGCCGAGCACGTGCTGTCGGGACCCGGACTCGTGAATCTGTACGTCGCGCTCGCGGAGCGCGCCGGCCGCGGCCACCCGACCGTGACTCCGAGCGACGTAACGTCGCTAGCGAAGCAGGGCGAGCCGCTTGCGCGCAAGGTGCAGGGGATGTTCTTCGCGATGCTCGGCACTGCGGCGGGAAATCTCGCGCTCACGGTCGGAGCGCGCGGCGGCGTCTTCATCGCGGGCGGCATCGTGCCGCGGATGACCGAAGCGTTGGCGCAGTCGGAGTTCCGCGCACGATTCGAGGCGAAGGGCCGTTACCGCGACTACATGTCGGCCATTCCGACCCACGTGATCACCGCGCCGTTGCCGGCGTTCCGCGGGCTGCGAACGCTGCTCGGCTACGGCTGAGACACCGCTCTGCGGGCTGAGCACTCCGGCTCAGCGGGCTGAGCGCCGCCGCTCAGCGCTCGAGCTCTTCGATCCGCCGCCGCTGCTCCGCGGCCTGCTCGTCGACGGTGCTCTGCACTCCCTTGGCGCGGTCGATCGTGCCTACCCATGGATCGAACACCGACTCCGCTCGTTCGGCTTTCGGAGCCTCCGCGGCGGGCGGCGCCTCGGAGCTGCCGCAGGCCGAGAGCACGCAAACCGTGCCGATCAAGAACCATCGCGCGTTCATCGCCGTCGCCTCCGTGGAGCGGTGTTACTCGAGGAGCGTAGCACCGGCGACGCGCACCGAACCGTGCAGTGCGTCTCGGCGCGGGTCTGACAGCGTAGGCTCGGCGCGCCCGCGCGGCGCACGCCCGCCGATTCCATGCGTCACGCGGCCGGGTGTATCCTCGACCCAATGAATACAACAACAACATCTCCGCTCGGCCGGCTGCTCTCGCGGCTCGCTCCGATAGAACCGAAAGAAGTGAGCGCCGTCGTCGCGGCGTTTTGTCTCTTCTTCTTCATGTTCGCTGGCTACTTCTCGGTGCGTCCGGTCCGCGAGACCGTCGGCACGCTCCTCGGGCGGGACGCAGTCGCCGATCTGTGGCTCTGGACCGGAGCGTTCTCGATACTGATCATCCCGATCTACGGCGCCGTCGTGGGCCGTTTCCGCCGCACCACCTTCTTGCCGTGGACCTACGGCCTCGTGGCCGCGGCACTTGCGGGCGTGGGCGTGCTGCTCGACCCGGCGGAGTTCAACCCGCTGCTCGGCAAGTCGTTCTACGTGTTCATCAGCGTCGTGAACCTCTTTCTCGTGTCGATGTTCTGGAGCTTCTTGCTCGAGCTGTTCGACCGCGGGCAGACGAAGCGACTGTTCGGCGTGATCGCGGCCGGCGGCAGCGCCGGAGCACTCGCGGGCCCGCTGGTTTCCGACCTCGCCGTCCAATTCATCGGCGAGAGCGGCATCCTATTCGTGAGCGCCGCGCTGTTCGTGGTCGCGATCGTTTGTCAGCGCGTGCTGCTGCGCATTTGGACGGATCGTCCGGTCGCGGCCTCGAGCGCACGCGAGGACAGGCCGATCGGCGGCAACTGGTTCGCGGGCATCATGCTGATCGCCCGCTCGCCCTACCTGCTCGGCATCGCGTTGTTCATCGTCGGCATCTCGGCCGTGAGCACGCTCCTTTATTTCGAGCAGCTGCGGATCGTCTCCGACACGTTCGCGAATACCACCGAAAGGACGCGCGTGTTCGCGCGCATCGATTGGATCGTGCAGAGCCTCACGGTGGTCACTCAGATCTTCCTCACGGGGCGCATCGCGAAATACTTCGGCGTCACTGCGCTGCTCACCATCGTGCCCGTAGCGATGATCGTCGGGTTCCTCACGCTCGCGGGATCTACGAGCTTCGTGCTATTCGCGGCCGTCTTCATCATGAGGCGCGCGGGCGAGTATGCGTTCGTGCGGCCGGGCCGCGAGATGCTGTGGAGCCCGCTCGACAAAGAGACGAAGTACAAGGCGAAGAACACGCTCGACGTTCCGGTCTATCGCATCGCGGACTACATCGGCGGCCAGGCGACGGTGGGGCTCGAGAAAGTCGGCGTCACGGCGATCGGCGTGATGATCGTCGGCGCAGTGGTCTCGGCCATCTGGGGCGTCGTCGGCTGGTGGCTAGGACGCCGGTTCGAAGGCGGGGCAACGACGCCGCAGCACGTCTTACCGTCCGGCGCACACGAGTCGAAAGCTTGAGGCGCGGCGCCGAGACGCCGGGGCCGATGAGGATCTGAAGAATGTTCACGCGGGCGCCCAACCGATGCGGGCCCGTCCTGTAGACGAGACGACAACGGCCGGCACTGCCTGGTATTAGAGCTACAGCGGAGGTGTTTCGTGAGTCACTCCGTGAGGTCGCACTCCACCGAGAGCATTCGCAACATCGCGATACTCGGACACGCCGGGGCCGGCAAAACCACTTTGATCGAGGCCCTGCTCGCCAAGGCCGGCGAGATCCGCACCGCGGGGAGCGTCGAGAAAGGCTCCACGGTCTGCGATTTCACCGAGCAAGAAAAGCGCCTCAGGCACTCGCTCGACGTGCACGTGTGCCACTTCGACCACGACGGCCGCTGTGTGAATCTCCTCGACACGCCCGGCTACCCCGACTTCATGGGCCGCGCGCTCGCGGTGCTGCCGGCGGTCGAAACGGCGGCGATCGTGATCAACGCCGAGTGCGGCGCGGAGCTCGTCGCGCAGCGCATGATGGCGTCGGCCGCCGAGCGCCACCTCTGCCGGCTCATCATCGTCAACAAGATCGACGCGAGCGGCGTCAATCTGCAGCAAGTGCTCCAGGAAATCCGCCGCGTATTCGGCAAGCAGTGCCTGCCCGTAAACCTCCCGGCCCGCCACGGTGAGGCGGTCGCCGACTGCCTGTTCGCGCCCGCCACCGAAACGCCGGACTTCTCGTCGATCGGCGCGGCGCACGACGAGCTCACCGATCGCGTCGTCGAGCTCGACGACGAGCTCATGGACCGCTACCTCGAGCAGGGCGAGGAGATCACGGTCGAGCAGCTGCACGAGCCGTTCGAGCGCGCGCTGCGCCGCGGGCACCTCGTACCCGTCTGCTTCGTGTCGGCGAAAACGGGAGTCGGACTCAGGCAGCTGCTGCGCGTGATGACCCAGCTGATGCCGAATCCGCTCGAGGGCAATCCGCCCGAGTTCGTCGCGGGCAGCGACCGCCGCGCGTTCACGATCGACGGCCGCAACGGCGCCGGCCACTTCGTCGGGCACGTGTTCAAGCTCAACGTGGATCCGTACGTCGGCCGCCTCGCCGCCCTGCGCGTCCACCAAGGCGAGATCCACACGGGCGACCAAGTGTTCATCGGCACGCGGCGCAAGGCCGTGAAGCTCGCGCACCTCTATACGATGCAAGGCAAGGAGCTGCGCGAGGTGCCCGCCGCCGTCGCGGGGGACTTCTGCGCGGTCGCGAAGATCGACGATCTGCAGTTCGGCGACGTGCTGCACTCGAGCCACGACGAGGACGAGCTCGCGCTCCGTGCGCTCGAGCTGCCCTCGCCGATGCACGGCGTCGCGATCGAGCTGAAGCAGCGCGGCCACGAGAAGAAGCTGTCCGACGCGCTGCACAAGCTCGCGGTCGAGGATCCGAGCCTGAAGATCGAGTTCAACTCGCAGGCGAACGAGACCGTGCTGCGGGGCCTCGGCGAGCTGCACGTGCGGCTCGTGCTCGAGCGAATGCAGAGCGAGTTCGGGCTGGACCTCGTGACCCGGCCGCCGAAGGTTGCGTACCGCGAAACGGTGAGTCACCGCGCCGACGGCCACAACCGCCACAAGAAGCAGACGGGCGGCGCCGGCCAGTTCGCCGAGGTGTTCTTGCGGGTGGAGCCGCTGCCGCGCGGCGCGGGATTCGAGTTCGCGAGCGAGGTCGTCGGCGGCGCGATCCCGACGCAATACATCCCCGCGGTCGAGAAAGGCGCGCGCCAGGTGCTCGCCGAAGGCGCGATCGCGGGCTACCCGCTCGTCGACGTGCGTGTCGTCGTTTACGACGGCAAGCACCACTCCGTCGACTCGAAAGAGATCGCGTTCATCGCGGCGGGCCGCAAGGCGTTCAAGGACGGCGTCGCGAAAGCGGGCCCGATCGTGCTCGAGCCGATCGCGCGGCTCGCGATCACCATTCCCGTCGCGTGCGTAGGCGACATCACTGGGCATCTCGCGGCGCTCCGCGGGCGCATCGTCGGCAACGAGGCGTTACCGGGTCAGCGCTGCCGTGTGCTCGCGCAAGCTCCGCTCGCCGAGCTCGGCGAATACCAGGCCGCCCTGAAATCGCTCACGGGCGGCGAAGGCACGTTCGTCGTCGAGCACGACCACTACTCGCCGGCGCCGCCCGCCGTGCAGGCCGCGCTCGTCGAGTCGTTCCGTCCGCGCGTCGAAGACTGAGCGACGCGCGCGCCACCCGCCGTCAGTCGATCTCACGCAGGTAGTCTGGCGCGACGTACGCGCCGCCCGCCGTCAGTAGATCTCGCGCAAGTAGATCTGCCGCGATTCGCCGCCGAACAGGCCGAAGGTCGCCTGGCCTGCCGGGTTTTCGCCGCCGGGCGCGCCGGCGTCGCGCACGCAGGTCCGTCATCTGCCGGGCGCCGCAGGAGGGACAAAAGCCGCGGCGCTTACAGCTGACCGCGACGAGCTTCTCGGCGTGGCAGTCTTCGCAACGTACACGCAGAAACCCGTGCTCGAGGCGGCCGCACTTCAGATGCGCCTCGAACTCCGCCTGCACGTATTTCGGGAGTGGGCGCCCGGCGGCCTCACGGGAGGTGACGAACTCGGGGTAGTGCCGCTCGACGAGCTGGTAGAGCAGCGTCGCCTCGGGCCGGCCGCCTGGACTCGTTCATCGACGAGGTCAATGGCAGGCGTGGCTCTGTACGCGAGGCCACTACGATACCAGAGGGTGCCGCCGCCGCGCGCTCGGCGTCCACGTGCCGACGCAAACTGCGATCTACGCGACGAGCTTCCCGGCGGGCCGCGAGGCAGAGCGGGCTGGCAAGCTCGCTTACAGCCCGCGCATGAGCTCCAGCAGCCCGTTGACGATGCCGGCCTCAGCGCAGCCTGGCGTTAGCCGCGAGCTCAGCACCTGGAACGTGTTGCGGCCGAACGCGTCGTCGCTCGGAATGTAGCCGGTCTCGGCTCTACCGTTGGTGAGTGTGGCCATCATGGTGTGCTTGAACGGCGATTCGCGCTTCAGCCGCTGCGCGATCACGTTGTAGACCTCCGCATCGACGGCGCCGACGTACACGTCGCCGATGCGTAGCGCGCCGAGGCCGATCGACACATCGCCCCCCTCGACGTACGAACCGGGGTTGCCGGCACGGCCCGAGTCCGTGCGCTGCCGCGCTGGACACGAGAAACTGACCTGCGCGCCGCGCAGCGTCGGGTCGGCCGGCGATTTCTCGAGCCCCTCGCGCAGCACGTGCAGCACTTCCTCGCCCAGCATCTGGCCCAGCGTTTCGTTGATGCGCTTCTGCTGGTCCATGAGCAGCTTCACGCGCGGGTTGTTGCGGTCCATCCCCTGGCCGCCGGGTGGCATCGCGTTGCTGATGTCCTCGCCGCGCTTCGCGTAATCCGCGATGCGGATGTCGCGCAGCTCGTACGTCTGGTTGAAGTAGATCGGGTTCTGGTCGCCCGCCGCGCCGCTGGTCCAGAGCGCCACCGCATCGTCGCCCAGCGACTCCTCCACGTAGCGCGACGCGGCGCCGGGAATGTCGCCGCTGATCATGTCGAGCGTGCCCGTGATGACGCCATGCACGGCGTAGTTGTAGTACACGGCGATCGGCTTGCCGGCGGGCGTGTCGATGCGCACAACGGCCACCGTCTTGTCCGAGGGGCCTTCGTAATTTGGCCCTTCCCACCAGCGGTTGGTCTTGGGATCCACGCGGTCGCGGTTCACGTTGATGTACGAAACGCCGGTGCCGTAAGCGACGCGCGCTGGCTGCAGCCGGCCGACGGCCTCACGCAGGCTGCGCAGGATGATCTCCTCGACGCTGTTGTCGAGCCTGAAGGGCACGCTGTGCGTATGGCTCGCCGACATCAGTAGCTGGCTCGGCGGAATCTTCAGCTCCTTCGCCGCACGTTCGCTCACGTGATTGAAGATCTCAGTCGGAAGCGCGCCGGCGTCGATCGCGACGAGAGCCGCACGCGTGCTGCCGTTGTCGAGCACGACGGCGCGCACGAAGATCGGGTCGAGCACGCCCGTGAAATTCCTCGGCAACTCCGCTCCGCGCGGCGTGTAGTCGATGCGCGCGGCCCCCGCGCGCAGATTTTCCGACGGTGCGGCGTGCGCAACGGTTGCGTCGAGCAGCGCACAGAGAGCCAGCGTGGCGGTCAGGTGAATCGGTTTCATCGCGGAACTCCCGTCGGAGCAGTTGTGCGGAGCATACGCGCCTCAGGGCGTCATGCAATCGTTTGCAGGCCCGTGGTAGAGTCGTTGAAGCTCCCCGATCGGCCGATCGAATGTCCCATCAGGGACGGCGCGACGCCGGCGCGGTGATCTCGGCCCCGTGGCAGTGGCGGCCATGGCCTCGCGTCCTTGCGATGGTGAGTGGCGCCGAGACTACGGCGCAGGGTCGCGACAGCGTTCCTACTTTTCCTGGCGGAACGACTGCATTCGGCATCGCGCCCTTGCGACAGTGAGCGGATCGCTCGCACGTCTCAAACGGCAGTCACTCTTGCGACTCGACCGCTCGATGAGTCCCCATTTCTGGCGGCCGCCCCCGGGGACGATAGCCTCGGAGCCGCCGTTCCTCCGATTCGCTTAGACCGATTCGGGTGCCGCAACCTCAGTAGATCTCGCGTAGGTAGATCTGGCGCGACTCGCCGCCGAACAGGCCGAAGGTCGCCTGGCCCGTCGGGTTTTCGTCGCCCGGCGTGCTCGTGTTCCAGTCGAACTCGAGCCAAGCCGGCACCGTCCCGTTGATCAGCACGCTTCCCGTGTTGCCGATGCCCGGCGCCGCGAGCCGCAGATTGAAGTCGCCGACGGCCGGCGGCTCGGCGTAACGCAATCCGAGCGGCGAGGCAGCTGGGCAGCCGCTGCCGCTCGCGCCGGGCGCGCCGGCATCGCGCACGCAGGTTTCGCCGGGCGCCAGGTTCTCCGTGAAGCCCGCGAACGCGAGCGACACGTTGGCCGTGCAGCTGTCGGCGGTGTTGGTCACGAAGCCCGCGCTGCTGCTCACGTAGTGCTCCGCGAGCATCCGCACCGGCAAATCGACGCGCTCCGACCCGAGCGCGTTCGCGATGCGGATTCGGCCGTAGCGAATCTCCTGCCCGGCATCGAACGCAACACCTGACGGCGAGCCGATCGTCACGGGGTTCGTGAGCGGCGCGCTGCCCGATGCGGCGACACCGTCCGCGTCGAGCACGTCGATCGACAACTGGATACCGGCCGAGAACGGCGCGACCGGCGACGTCTTCGCGAACGACAGGCCGATGCCGCTGCCGAAGGTGAGCGTCGCATTGCCGCCGCCGATCTCCGCGACGACGGGATCGACCGCCGTCGTCGGCAACCCGCTCGTGTCGAGCGACCCGGACGCCGGCGTGTAAGTGCGATTGGAAAGCGTCGCGGTGGCGAGCTTGAAGAACGCGCCGGTGTAGTTCTGAGTGATCGTGCCGCCGGCCGCGAGCGCGGTAGCCGTGATCACGGGTGCGGTCGAGTAGCCGAACGTTTGACCGGCGTACGTGAACCCGCCGGCGTTGCAGCCCGTCGTGAATTCCGGTGTGTTCACGGCGACCGAGAAGTGGTGCGGGACGAAGCGGCCGACGCGCTCGCTCAGCGTGCCGGTCACGTCGCCCGCTGAGAGATAGCTCGAGTCCCCGACGCCGGGCTGCAGCCGCACGATGCCGACCTCCGACCAAGTGAAGTCCGTGCCGGTCGCGACACCGCTCACGAACGCGCCAAACCCGGCCGTCGATCCGACCGCGGGGCTCGCGCCGCCGCCCGGCGCGTGCAGCTGCACCCCGAGGCGCACGGTCTCTGGGATCGCCTCCCTGCCGTAGTTCGGAGTCGTGCTGCCCTCCGCGTCGCGCACCGTGACCGTCGTGCGGAACGGGCTGCCCGCCGCGAGGAACACGCCGCCGCTCGCGTCGTTCGCCTGGGGATTCACCACGGTGCCGCCCGCGTCGCTGATCCCGCTCAGCACGAAGTCTGCGGGCAGCGAGACGAAACCCGCCGTCGCGCCGCGAATTCCGGTCGGCAGCTCGACCGGGTCGACGGTCGTGTCGTCTTTCATGAAGACGCGGATCTGGCCGACGTCCTTGTACTTCGCGGTCACCACGGCTTGGCCGTTCACGAACGCGACGCCCTGGGGCGCGGCCCCGCCTTCGCCCGTCGCCGCGGGCACGCCGTCGATCGTGACGTTGCGCGTCCCGGTCGCCGGGTTCTGATACTGCGACCAAAACTTCAGGCTCTTCGCGCCCGTGTAGCCTTCGATGATGCCGCACACCGAATCGCCCGGCGTCTGACCGTACGCGGCGAGGTGCAGCGCGAAAGCTCGTGCCCGCGGTCTCGTTCGACGCGAACGGCGCGATCGCGCCGGGCGGGTTCGCGAGCGCGGCGGCCGTCACGGTGAAGCCGTTCGGCAGGAACACGAGCGCGCCTTCCGCGTCGTTGTCGCGGATGCCGTTGTTGCTGATCTGGTAAACGTCGACGTCGACGGCCGGCGGGCCTTGCGGGTAATAGAGCGAGAACACGGCCTGTGACTCGCCGAGCGCCCACGCGTAGGTCGCGACACCGTCGCCGGCGGCGCCGTCGTCGAACGTGCCCGACCCGGACACGAGCGCCCAGGTGCCGTACCCCGTCTGCGTGTCGAGCCGCACCTGCGCGTTGTAGCTCGTGAGCGGCGTGCCGGCCAGCGAGTCGATGACGTTGACGGTCACGGCCTCGGCGAGGCAGTTGATGCCGACCGCGTCGTGGTTGATCGTAAACTGCGCGGCCGCCGTCGGGCACGGATGCGTCTCCGCGCCGAGTGCCTGCACCTCGGCCTGCGTGAGAAAACGGGGCAGGATCCGCACCTCGTCGATGAAGCCGTCGAATGCGCGGCCGATCAGGTTCCAATCGGTGCCGACGTAGAACGGCAGATTGTTCTGCGGCAGCGCACCCGTGTTTGCGGCCGTCGCGCGCACGACGCCGTCGACGTAGATCACCTGGCTACCCGAGCGGTAGGTCACCGCTATGTGGTGCCACTGATTCAGCGTGATCGAGTAGCCGTTCGTCAGGAAGCTCGGGCCCCACCACCAATAGACTCGGCCCTGGCTGTCGATGTGAAACTCGTAGTTGGTGTCTTTCGAGACGATCGTGTGCAGCTCCGAAGGCAGCGTGCGCATGTTGATCCACACCGACACGGTGAGCTCGTTCGCGATGTTGAGCGCGGCGTTGTCCGGGACCTCCACGTAGTCGTCGACGCCGTCGAACACACCGTAGCGGCAAGTGCCGGGGTCGTTCGTGAGCGCGGGCGAAGCGTTCGCCGTGGTCGCGCCGCCGAACGCGGTGCCGTGCAGCGCGTAGTTGCTGTCGTCGAGCACTTGACCCGCGGAGCCGTTCCACGAGCTTTCCTCGAAGCCGTACGAGATCGTGGTTCCGGACGGAGCCGCGTGCGCGCGGGCGGCGAGCAGGAACAGCGCGAGCGCGGCTGGCCGCCTGCGCATGAACCGCATTAACCGGGACGCGAGCGCCGTCATCGTCGTCATGCGCCGTCCGTGATCTTCGCCTGAACGCGGCGCGAGACGTAGTCCGGTCCGCCGAAAGCCCCCGACTCGGCGCGCGCGTCGAGCACGAACACGTTCACGGTCGCCGTCCCTTCGACGTGCGTCGTCTGCGAGCACTGCACGGACACGCGGAATCCCGCGGTACCGCCTTCCGTGAGGTTCAGCGCAGCGGGCGCGCAAACGCCGCCGTTCAGCGCGCGATACGCGCTCCAAGCTATGCCAGAGCGCGCCGCGTGAAACGCCTGGTCCGCGCGCAGCGCGGCGGTGACGGTCTGCTGCTGCAAGACGCTGATGCGCACGGCGAACGCGCCGAGCGCCGCGAGCACGACGAGCAGAAAGATCGCCGAGACGAGCGAGAAACCACGCTCCGCGGCGGCGCGCGCGCTCATGGGACGTTGTCCACGTGGACCTGCGACAGCAGCGAGACGAGCTCGCCCTGCGAGCTCACGGTGATCTCGAGCGACACGAGGCCGGCGCGCTCCGCGGTGCCCGCCGTGTAGGTGATGGCGCACGCGCTCAGCTGATTCGCCATCAGGCTCGCGGTCGCGCCCGCGCCGGTGAGCTCGGCGTGGCTGTCGCGTATCGCCTGATTCGGCACGATCGAGTAGCCCTGATAACGCGTCAACGTCCCGGCGACGGGATCGCAGAGATAGGTCACGGGGCCGTCGACGAGGTACACGCGCTGCGTCGGCGAGCCGTACGCGAAGCGGAACGCAGGGCTCAACATGACGCGGTCCTCGCCCGCCGCTGCCCCGGCGTCGATATCGATCTGCGTTCCGGCCGGCGTGATCACGTTCGCGAGCTCGTACGCGTCGGCGCCCGCGACGCCGACGTTGTAGATCGAGAGGTAGGCGCTCGTCGAGCTGAACGGCTTCGCGATCTGGGTGAACGGCCCGATCACGTCGAACGAGCCGTCCACGCCGGCGAAATCGAGAATCTCCGGCGCACCGCCCGGCGGCTGCGCGCGATAACGGCTGCCGTCGACCGTGCCGAGCAGCTCGAGCGCGACGACACCGGCCGAGCTCGTCGTGCGCACGCTGTTCGGCAAGGCGCGGCGCACGTCGCGGCTGAGCCGCTGCACCGCGGCGTCCGCTGCGTCGACGAGCCGCGCGCGCCGCGACTGGTCCATGAAACCGCGCACCGGACCGCTGATGAACATCGAAACGAACGAGACGACGATCGTGCTGATGACGAGCGTGATGACGAGCTCGATCAGCGAGAAACCCGCGCCGCGTGAACGCACGCTCATCGGCGTCACAGCCTCGTCCTGTAGCCGCTCAGGGACATGTCCACCGACGGCGAGAACCGGACGCGCACGTCGACACGGGCGGCATCGGCGCTCGGCACACCGGTGAGCGCGCTGCTCGGCACGACGGAGACCGATACCGTGTAGCCCGCGAGGGCGGCAATCGCGTTGCCGAACTGGTCGCGTGCTCCGAGGTCGACGAGACCGTCGTAGTCGTCGACGTCGTCGAAGTCGACGCGGTTCGCCTCGCCGTCGGCGCCGTCGGGATCCGCGAACGGCTTGAGCGACACCTCTTCGAGATACGCCTCGGCGATCGACACGGCTTGGCTCAGGACCATCGAGTCGGCACTGTGCGAGGCGGTGCTCGACAGGAGCCCGAGCACGGCGCTCACGGCGATCGAGATCACGACGATCGAGATCACGAGCTCGATCAGCGTTGCACCGGATTCGCGGGCGCCGCGCATGCTCAGGGCGTCTGAACGAACCCGCTCTCGGCTCTCACGGTCAGGGCAAAGGGTCCGACGTTGATGCTCTGGTCGCCGGCGAGGTTGGTGCGGCCGAGCGCGTCGAACACCATCGTCACGTTCGGCGCCGCGGAGACTCCGAGGGGGCTCACGCCCGCGAGGACGCGGCCGTCCGCGAGCGCGATGCCGGTGGTCCACGTCGAATCGGACGTGTCGCAACTGCCGCTCACGGCGTTCTGTTGGCGAGCCTCGTAGCCCGCCGCGTCGATGCTCATGCGCACCGGGCAGCCGCTCGCGACCGCGAGCTTCTGCGCGTAGCGGAGCGCCGCCGCGAGCTCCTCGTAGTAGCCGCGCTCGAGGAACGTGCGGTCGCTGAAGAACCGTGGCGCCGCGACGGCGGCGAGGATTCCGAGGATGACGATGACGACGATGAGCTCGACGAGCGTGAATCCACTCGGGCGGTTGCGCGGTCGCGAAATGCAGTTCATGAGTGGCTCACACGACAGAGGCGCCTGACGGCGCCTCTCTCGCTGACGAGATTTACGAGACGCCCGCCGATCAGCAAGCGCCGCCGGTGGTGATGGTCGGAGCGCCGTTGGCGGGAGCCTGCGCGTAGGTCATGGTGCAGGTCGCCGCGCCGCCGGTGCGCAGGAACACGCCCGTTCCAGGCGTATACGTGAAGCCCGTGAGGTCGCTCAAGGTGTCGTCGATCGTCGCGAGGTTCGGATAACCGTTCACCATCGTGATGACCGCGCCCTCCATCGTCACGGTCGCGGGCTGGCCGGAAGCGAGCCACAACGCATGCGACAGCGCGGCGCCCGCGCGGATGCTGCCGCCGATCGCGTCGCGCGACGCGGTTCGGGCCTGCACCTCGAGCCGCGCGAAGCGCGGCACGGCGAAGGCCGCCAAAATACCCAGAATCGTGATCACGACCACGAGCTCGATCAAAGTAAAACCGCGTTGCTTCGCGCTGCCGTTCATTCCCATTCCTCCTGGAATCGTTCGCTGGCACAGACCGCCGATCCGTCGACGGTTGGCGCTCGTAAGGGAAGCGCCGCATCTGGACTCGCTCCGGCGATTGCCGCCAAGGGCCTCGCAATTCCGGAAAAAACTTCGTCCGACTAAGGGATTAGCGTAGTTGACAGAACGAAAAGCGTCTGTGATTGCCGCCACAGCGACTCCGCGGCACCCGTGATCGGGATCACAGTTCTCGGACCTGAGTCGATTGGGCCGCGGTATGCGTGGCGCGGCTCGTGGGCGCCGGACGGCGCGCGGCTCAGTGGAGGCCGCCCGCGTTCGCGGCCATGTCCCAGAGCGGCAAGAAGACGCCGAGCGCGAGAATCAGCACCATCACGCCCACCGCGACGATCAGGATCGGCTCGAGCGCGGCGCTCAGATTCTCGAGGTCGTGATCCACCTCGCGCTCGTAGAAATCGGCGACCTCGCCGAGCATGTCGCTGAGTGCCCCGGTCTCTTCTCCGATCGAGATCATCTGCAATGCGAGCGGCGTGAAGAGGTCGGCCGTCTGCGCGGTGCGGTACAGGCCCTCGCCGCGCTCGACGCCGTCGCGGAGCGCGAACACGCGCTCGGTCATGTATTCGTTGCCCGAGGCACGGGCGATCATGTTGAGCCCTTGGATGATCGGCACACCCGATTCGAGCGTCAGCGCGAACGAGCGGCAGATCTGCGCGAGGCTCGCGCGCCGCACGATCCCGCCGAGGATCGGTGTGCGCAACTTGAGCTTGTCCCAGCGATAGCGGCCGGCGGGGTCGCGCAACGCGAGCTTGAACGCGACGACCGCACTGCCGATCAGCGCAACGACGAGATACCAATACTCGGAGACGAACGTCGACGTGCCCATCAACACGCGAGTAGGCCACGGCAGGCCGTCGCCGAGCGCAGCGAAGATCGGCGCGAACTTCGGCAGCACCCACATCGTGATGATCATGATTGCGATCCCGATCGCGATCATGACCGTGATCGGATAGCGCAGCGCCGCCTTCACCTTGTCGCGGATGCGCTTCTCCATGGCGAGATATTCGTACATCCGCAGGAACGCGGTCTCGAGGGTGCCCGAGCTCTCGCCGACGCGGATCACGCTCACGTAGAACTTCGTGAACACGTCGGGAAAACGCCCGAGCGAGAACGACAGGTCGCGGCCGGCCTGGAGGCTGTCGATCACCGACCCGAGCACCTCGCGCAGCACGAGATTCGGCGTCGACTCCGCGATGCTGCGGATGCCGCGCAGCAGCGGCAGCCCGGCCTTGGTGATCGAGTACATCTGCCGCGAAAACAGAATCAGGTCGGTGAGCGTCGGTTGACCTCCGCCGAGGCGGCGCCACAGATCCCGGGCCGCGTCTTGCGACTTCGCGATCGGCTTGATGTCGGTCGGGGTGATACCGCGCGCGAATAGGTGCGTCGCGAGGGCCTCGGCGGAATCGGCCTCGAGCGAGCCGTTCACCGCCTCGCCGCGAGCCGTACGTCCGTTGAAACGGAAGAGTGCCATCCGCGGCTCAGCCCGCCTGGCGCTCGCCGGCCGCGTCTGCGGCGGCCGCGCCGCTCAGCACGTCTTCGAGCAACCCGTCCCCGCGCCCGCGCTCCTCGAGCCCCGAGGTCGATTTCATGATCTCGTCGAGTGACGTCACGCCGTCGATCGCGAGCTGCAGCGCGCCCCGTATGATCGGCACGAAGTGCGGCAATCGCGCCGCGAGCCGCTCGACCTCGCCCAAGTCGGCCTTCCTGATCGCGTCCGCGATCGGTGCGTCGACCTCGAGCAGCTCGTAGATTCCGACGCGGCCGCGGTAGCCCGTCATGTTGCAGTAGGTGCAGCCGACGCCTTCGGCGAACTTGAGGTCGCGGAGCTCGTCGGGAGAGAGATAGCGCGACAGCCACGCCGCTTGATGGACGCCGACCTCCGCGGGATGCACGCAGTTCTCGCAGATCTTGCGCACGAGCCGCTGCGCGAGCACCCCGTCGAGCGCGGATGCGATGAGATAGCCTTGGGCGCCCATGTCGAGCAGCCGGCTCACGGCCGAGATCGCGTTCTGCGTGTGCAGCGTCGAGAACACGAGATGGCCCGTCATCGCCGCGCGCAGGCCGATCTCCACGGTCTCCTGATCGCGCATCTCACCCACGAGCACGATGTCGGGGTCGTGGCGCAGCGCGGTGCGTAAGATCGTCGCAAACGTCAGGCCGATCTTCGGATTGACCTGGACTTGATTGATGCGGCCGAGGCGGTACTCGACCGGATCTTCCGCGGTAATGACCTTCGTGTCGGGCGAGTTGACGTGATTGAGCGCGGCGTACAGCGTCGTGGTCTTGCCGCTGCCCGTGGGGCCCGTGACGAGCACCATGCCCGAGTGGCGCTCGATGAGGCTCGTAAACCGCTCGATGATGGGAGCGGGCATTCCGAGCTGCGTGAACGTCATCTGCGCGGCCGAGTGATCGAGCAGCCGGAGCACGATCGCTTCGCCGTGATAGATCGGCATCGTCGACAGACGCACGTCGAGCGCTTTGCCGTCCACCTTGATGCTGAACCGCCCGTCCTGCGGCTTGCGCTTCTCCGCGATGTCGAGCCCGCACATGAGCTTCAGCTTAGTAATCAACGCTTGCCCCACGCGGCTGCCGTCGATCACCTGCTCCTGGAGCAGCCCGTCGACGCGCTGGCGGATCCTCAGGCAGCGCTCGTCGGGCTCGATGTGAATGTCGGACGCGTTGACCTTGACGGCGTCCAGAAACATCGACTGGATGAGCTTGATGACCGGCGCGTCCGGCGAGCCTTCCTCCGCGGACAACGCTTGCAGGTCGACGTCGGCCTGGCTCAGCTCCTCGTCGAGCTCCTCGGCGAGCGACATGATCTCGTCCGTGCGCCGGTAGACGAGGTCGATCGTGCGCAGCAGCGCCGCCTCTTTGACGAGCGCGAGCCGCACGGGCTTCGCGAGCAGGCGAGCGAGCTCGTCGAACGCGAAGAGATCGGTCGGATCGGCCATGCCGACGAGGTAGCCGCGCTGGTCTTCCTTCAGCACGAGCGCGCGATGCCGGCGCGCGTGATTCTCCGGCAGCTTCACGACCGTCTTCGGATCCAAGGTCATATGCGCGAGATCGACGAACGGGATGTTGAGGTAGGTCGCGAGGCAGGTATGTAGATCCGCCTCGGACACCGCGCCGATGTCGATGAGCACGCGGCCGAGCTTGCGGCCGCTCGTGCGCTGCTCAGCGAGCGCTTCCTTGAGCTGCTGCTCGGAGATCAACTTCTTCTCGAGCAGCAGATCGCCGAGCCGGACGCGTTTCCTGTTCTCTGTCGTCACGGTCGTCTCAGGGTGGCGGCGGGCTCAACGCGCTCAAACGATCCGCGGAGCGCTGGATGATCTTCGGCCAGTCATCGTCGTCGTCGACGACGATCGGTCGGAGCAGGATCACGAGCTCGGTCTTCGACTCGACCTCGCGGGTGCTGCCGAAGAAATGCTTGAGCCCCGGCACGCGGCCGAGCACCGGCGTCGAAAATTGCTGCTTCTTCGACGAGTTGCGCATCAAGCCGCCGATCGCGATGATCTGACCGCTCTTCGCTCTGACGATGCTGTCGGACTCGCGCACCTCGCTGAACGCGAGCGGCAGTGTGTCCGTCTGACCGGAGACCGTGAGCTCCTTCTGTTGGTCGGTCACGTCGCTCACCGTCGGGTGGATGTGCAGGATCACTTCACCGCTCGCGCTGATCTGCGGCGTCACGTCGAGCGCGATGCCGGAGAAGAACGGGGTCAGAGTCACGTCGCGGCTCGTGCTCGCGGCCGTGCCCGTGATCGTATTGCTGCTGACGTCGGTCACGAAGAACTCGTCGGTGCCGGCCTTGATCACGGCTTTCTGATTGTTCAGTGTCGCGACGCGCGGGCTCGAGAGCACACGCGTCTGACCCTGCGCATCGAGGAGCTCGACGAACGCGTTGAAGTCGCCGATGTCGAGCGCGAGCGCGAACGCGGCGCCGACCGTCTGGCTCGGAAAGCTGGTCACGGGATTGCCTGGGCCGACCGTGATGTCCTGGCCGCCGAACGGACCGCCGAGCGGTGGCCCGCGGTCGATCTGACCGCCGCCCGAGAGGTTGCCGCCCGCGATCACGTCGCCGTCCGCCTGCTGCTGCACGGCGGCCCAGTTGACGCCGGCTTGAAAGCCGTCGTTCAGCGTCACTTCGATGATCTTCGCCTCGAGCACGACTTGGCGCTTGGCCGAGTCGTGGATGCGCTCGAGGTAATCGGATACCGCGCGCAGCTCCTCGGGCATGCCGCGCGCGAACACGACGCCGGACTGGGCGTTGACGACCACCTGACGGCCCTCGCCGTCTCCCATGATCGCGCGCAGCGTCCCCTGCAGATCGGCCCAGAAGTCCGACATGTTCGTCGTGTCGATCACCGAGCCCGTCGTCTGCGACTCCTGCTGAGCCCCGCTGTCGTTTGCGACCGCTTCGCCCGCCATCGAGTTCGATGAGTTGTTGTCCGAGCCCGTCTGGGTAACCTGACCCGAGCTCACGCGCGTGCGCGACAGCCCCGACCGGATCAGATTCAGGTAGTCGATCTCGTAGACGCGGCTCTGCAGCGCTGCGGGCATCACGATGTAGCCGCCGCCGCTGCGCCGGTAGTCGTAGCCGTACACGTCGCGGACCGTGTCGAGCACCTCGGGCAGAGTGACCTGCTTCAACGTGAGCGTCACCTGACCCGTGACGTCGGGATGCACGATCAGATTGCGGTTCGTGCCTTCGACGAGGCCCATGAAGAATTCTCGCGCGTCGGCGTCGATCACGTTGACGTCGAAGCGCTCCTCGGCCGGCGCGGCGGGTGGCACCGGCGGCGCGACGGCGAACGGCGCGGCGGTCTGCGCGGGCGGCTGCACGGCCTCCGTCATCGCATCGTGGATGCTGTCCGCGGTCTCGACGCCGCGATTCGTGGAGCAGCCGGCGCACGCGAGCATGCTCGCTAGCGTCGCGAGCAGCACGGGCCGCGCGCGGTCGACCGCCTGGATGATTGAATTCATTGCCGAGACTCTCCTGTGACGATCGCGGCGCTCGCGTGCGTCTTGCCGAGATGAACGACCCATTCGTCGCCGCCGTCGCGCAGCTCCACGGACTGCGCGTCGATGTGCGTGATTTCGGCCCCGCTGACCTTCTGGCCTTCCTGATACGACTTGCCGTTGATGATCGCGACGCGGCGCGCCGGCGAGATCAGCACGGCGGTGAGCCTAAATCGCGGGACCGGCGCGGCCCCCGGGCCGTCGCCCGCGACCGGTTGGAACGGTCGCATCGGATCGTGCAGCGGCGGCTCGGCGGAATGAGCGAGGGCAGCAGCGGCCGCCGCACAGACGAGCGCGATCGCTACGCCCTTAAACACCGATCCACTCCTCGTCGAGCGACAAGGTACGGAGCTCGATCACGATCTCGTTGTTCGGATAGTCGCCGGACGCCACTTCGAGCCGCCCCCAATACAGGTTCCACGGTAGCCGCTCGACGGCTTGCAGATAGCTCAAGCAATCGAGGTAACCGCCCTCGAGACGCAGCACGAACGTGTGCCGGTAGAGCTTCGGTGCGTCGGATTTCGGCGCCGCGTCGCCGGCCTGCCCCTCGGCCGCGGCGGCTGCGTCGTCAAGCAACGGGCGCGGCGGAAGATTCGTCGCGCTGACGAGGCGCAAGCCCGAGTGGCGCTGCAGGAGCTCACCGAGCACCGACCTCATCTGTGCCGGGTCGACGAGGTCCGTCGTCAAGAGCCGCACTTGCTCGTCGCCCTTCGCCACGCGGTCGCGCAAGGTCCGCAGCCGATCGAGCGCGCTCGGCAGGGTGTCGTTCATGCCGTCCGCGGTCGTCGTGATCGATTCGTTCAGCGTGGCGAGGCGCTGCTGAAGCGCCGTGATCTTGTTTCCGGCCGCCTCCTCGCGAGCGTCGAGCGGAGCCGCGAGCAGCGCCTCCCACGCGCCGCTGAGCACGGTGAGCATCGCGGCGAACAGGAACAGCCGCTCCCGCAGGCTGAGCCGATCGACCGTTTGCATGATCTTCTCGACGCGCGCTCTCATCGCGCTTGCCTCGCGAGGGCCTCGGGCTCTTCCGAGTCCGCGGCCTTGCTCGTCGCCTGGAAAGTCACTTCGGCGCTCGCGTCGTCGCGCGCAATCTCGAGCCGATCGAACCGCTGGCCTGCGAGCGCCGGCTCGCGGCCGAGCCGCTGCAGATAGTCCGGCACGAGCTCCGCACGCGTGCTGCGCCCGGCGAGCTCGAGCGCGCGCGTGCTGCCGTTGATCGCGAAGTCCGTGAGCCAGAGCTCCGGCGTGTGCTGCCGCCCGAGCGCGGTGAGGAATCCGGAAAAGCCCTCGGTCGTGCCGAGCGGATGCTCGTTCAGCGCGTCGACGAGCCGCTGCTGGTCGCGCAGCGTCGCGTTGAGCTTCGCGAGCTCCTGTTCGACCTCGACGCGCCGATTCATGCTGAGCGACGGGTCGATGCCCGCGAGCTGCATCAGCAGTCTCGCCTCGGCGCCTTCGAGCTGCTCGACCTCACCTTCGAGAGCGGTCACGCGCCACAACCCGAGAAAATAGAAGCCGATCAGCGCGACGGCGACGATGCCCCCGGCCTGCACCATCGTCAGCGCCGAGAAGATCTGCCGCTGCTTGCGGAAGATCGGCTGATAGAGATTGACCTGCTGGTAGATCGCGGTCACAGCGCCACCGGATCGTGCCGCAGCGCGGCGCCCACGGCCGGCAGGCAGCGGCGCTGCACGTCGGGCGGAATGCTCTCGGCGGTCTCGAAAATGCTCGCGAGATCGACCTCGCGGACGGCAATGCCGAGGTCTTGCGCGAGCCACTGCAGGTCCTGGGGCTCGAGACCGCTCGAATAGAGCTGCGGGATCGACGTCTGCTCGTAGTGGCTTTCGAAGTAGTCGAGAGAGCGGCGCGCCTCGAGCGCGAGACCCGCGACGAGATCGCGCCGCAGCTCGCCCGCCTCGGCGAGCGTGAGCGCACCCGTCTCGACGTGGCGCGCGAGGTACAGAACGCCTTGCCGCACGAGCAGCAGCGTGCTGCGCCGATCGCCGAGATGCAGGAACGCGGTGCCGCGCTGCTCGGTCTCGAGCAGCGTCGCGAGATTGCGCAGCGCGAGCTCCGGAATGTCGATCACGTCGAGCTCGAGCCCCGCGCTCTCGATCGCGTCGATCTGTTGCTTGACGAATTCGGCCTTCGCGGTGACCGCATACATCATGCGGTTCGCGCCGCCGCGCGCGTGGCGCGGCATCTCGAACACGTCGATGACGGCATCGTCGATGTGGAAGTCGATGAGGTCCTTGATGCGCCAGCGCACGGCGGCCCGGAGCTCTTCGGGAGGCACGTCCGGTGCTTCGACGAGGAGCAGGTGATAGCCGACCGGGTCGAGCACACTCACCGTCGCGCGGCGCCGGCCCGGCAACTTGCCCAAGACGCGCGCGATCGCGTCGTCGTTGCCGCGCGCCTCGCCGCGCGTCTCAAAGATGCAGCGCTCGAGCCGCGGCTTGCGGCCCGGCGGGGACGCGCCGACCTGCGCGGCGGCGACGCCGTCGGCCGTGACCAGTACGCCGAGCTGGCTACCCGTGCGGCGAGCGCGCTTAAATAACGACAACATGCTTGATCGCTTCTCGATCCCGAAACGTCGGGCAATGCTCCGCGCGCGCGACCGGTGGCCGCACTGCGCCGGAATTGAACTTAATCCGTCGCCGTGCCCTAGCCCTGAGAAGCGGGTCTCAGTTCTCGGGCCACCCCGCCGTTTCGGCGGGATTCTGCGACGCACGTCAAGCGTGGCGCAGCGCGGCGCGGCTGCTCTGCAAGGCGCGTCGGCCGGGCGACGGAACCCCGCGCTGCTGTCCGGGCGGGCCGCGTGACGGGCTGGGAGTTTTGGATCGACCGCGGCGGCACGTTCACTGACGTCGTCGCGCGCGCGCCGGACGGCGCGCTGCAGGCGCGCAAGCTCCTGTCGGATAACCCGAGTCAATATGCGGACGCGGCGGTCGAGGGGATTCGGCGGGTGCTCGCGAGCGTTCCGGCCGAGCAACGCGCCGAGCTGCGGATTACGGCCGTGAAGATGGGCACGACCGTCGCGACGAACGCGCTGCTCGAGCGGCGCGGCGAGCCGACTGCGCTCGTGATCACGGCCGGGCTCAAAGACGCGATCAGGATCGGCGGCCAGCAGCGGCCGGACATCTTCGCGCTCGACATTCGGCTGCCCGAGATGCTCTACACGCGCGTGATCGAGGCGCACGAGCGCGTGTCCGCGGCCGGCGACGTGCTCGTACCGCTCGACGAGCCGCGCCTGCTCGCGGACCTCACGGCCGCGCACGCCGCCGGACTGCGCAGTGCCGCGATCGTGCTACTGCATGCGGTTGGTAGCCCGCGGCACGAGCAGAGCGCGGAGCGCATCGCGCGGCTCGCGGGCTTCGAGCAAGTGTCGGTCTCGCATCGAGTGAGCCCGCTGCTGAAGCTCGTGCTACGCGGCGACACGACGCTCGTCGACGCGTACCTCTCGCCCGTCCTGCGGCGCTACGTCGCGAGCGTGCGGGACGGTCTCGCGGCGCCGTTCGATGCGGCGCCGCTCAGGTTCATGCAGAGCCACGGCGGGCTCGCCGACGCCGCGCACTTCGAAGGCAAGGACAGCCTGCTATCCGGTCCCGCGGGCGGCGTCATCGGCATGCTGCACGCGGCGCGCGCGGCCGGGTTCGACGACGTCGTCGGCTTCGACATGGGCGGCACCTCGACCGACGTGTCGCTGTACGCGGGCGAGCTCGAGCGGACCGCCGATGCCGTGATCGCGGGCGTGCGAGTGAGCGCACCGATGCTGCGCATTCACACGGTCGCCGCGGGCGGCGGCTCGGTGATCGCGTTCGCGAACGGCCGGCTGCAGGTCGGCCCCGAGTCCGCGGGCGCACTGCCGGGGCCCGCGTGCTACCGCAACGGCGGGCCGCTCACGGTCACCGATGCGAACGTGCTGCTCGGACGGATTCAGCCCGACTTCTTCCCGCGCGTGTTCGGTTCCGGCGGCGATGCGCCGCTCGATGCCAGCGCGACGTCCGCCGCGTTCGCCGCGCTCGCGCGCAAAGTCCGAGACGAAACGGGCGAGCACACGACACCCGAGCGGCTCGCGGCGGGCAGCTTGCGAATCGCCGTCGAGCGAATGGCGAACGCGATCAAGCAGATCTCCGTGCAGCGCGGCCACGACGTCACGCGCTTCGCGCTGTGCTGCTTCGGCGGAGCGGCGGGTCAGCACGCGTGCCAGGTCGCGGACGCGCTGGGGATAGGATCCATCGTGATTCACCCGCTCGCGGGAGTGCTGTCGGCCTTCGGCATCGGCGTCGCGGACGTGCGCGTACTGCGCCGGCGCAGCTTCGAGGCGCGGCTCGACGACGAGTCGCCCGCGGCGCTCGCGGCCGCGTTCGACGCGCTCGCGGCGGAAGCGTGCACGGAGCTCGCGGCGCAAGGCGCGGCCGCGCCGCGCATCGAGGTCGAGCGGCGCGTCGCGCTCAAGATCGAAGGAACCGACGCAACGCTCACGGCGCGCTTCGCCGGCACGTCCACGGCAGCCGAGCTGCGGGCCGAGTTCGCGGCCGCGCACGAACGGCACTACGGCTTCCGCGCGGCGCAAGGCGCAGCGCTCGTCGTCGAGTCGATCGAGGCCGAAGCCATCGCGCGCGCGCCGGAGAACGCGACCGGCGCGGCCCGCACAGCGCGCCCTCGAGCACCCGCTCCGCGGGCGGCGCTTGGTCGCGCGAGGCCCGTAGCGACGCGCGACGTGTATTTCGACGGCGAGTGGCGCGCGACGCCGCTCTACGACCGCGCTGAGCTCGCACCCGGCGCGACGCTCGCGGGCCCAGCGATCGTGGCCGAGGCGAACGCGACGACGGTGCTCGAGCGCGGCTGGCGCGCGCGTGTCGACGCGCTCGGGAGCCTGGTGCTCACCCGCTCGCGCCGCGCGGCGCGGCGCGAGGTCGTGCGCGGCCGCGCGGACCCCGTGATGCTCGAGGTGTTCAACAACCTGTTCATGCACGCCGCGGAGCAGATGGGCGTCGTGCTGGAGAACACGGCGCATTCCGTGAACATCAAAGAGCGGCTCGACTTCTCGTGCGCTCTGTTCGATCCGGACGGCGAGCTCGTCGCGAACGCTCCCCATATCCCCGTGCACTTGGGCTCGATGGGCGACAGCGTGCAGAGCGTGCTGCGCCTGAGGCCCAAACCCGGCGAGGTGTATCTGCTCAACACGCCCTACAACGGCGGCACGCATCTGCCCGACGTGACCGTCGTGACGCCGGTCTTCGCGCCGCGCGGCACGCGCCCGCGCTACGTCGTCGCGAGCCGCGCGCACCACGCCGACATCGGCGGAATCACGCCGGGCTCGATGCCGCCCGACAGCCGCACGATCGCCGACGAAGGCGTGCTGCTCGACGGCGTGCGCATCGTCGCGCGCGGCATGTTCCGCGAAACCGAGCTCCGGCGGCTGCTCGGCTCGGGACCGCATCCCGCACGCAACCCCGATCAGAACATCGCGGACCTGAAAGCGCAGATCGCGGCGAACGCGCGCGGGATCGCGGAGGTCGACAAGCTCATCGCGCGCTTCGGGCTGCGCGGCGTGCACGCCTACATGCGGCACGTGCAGCAGAACGCCGAAGCGAGCGTGCGCGCCGCGATCGAACGGCTCAGCGATGGGCGCTTCAGCGTGGAGCTCGACGGCGGCGAGCGGATTTCGGTCGAGATCGCGATCGACCGCCATGCGCGCGCGGCGACGATCGACTTTGCGGGCACGTCGGGCGTGAGCCCCGGCAACTTCAACGCGCCCTCGGCGATCGTTCGCGCGGCCGTTCTCTACGTGTTCAGAACGTTGGTGAGGGAAAACATCCCGCTCAACGCCGGATGCCTGAAGCCGCTCACGATCCGCCTGCCCGAGCCGTGCCTGCTGAACCCGGCCTACCCCGCCGCCGTCGTCGCGGGCAACGTCGAGACGTCGCAGTGCATCACCGACGCGCTGCTCGGCGCGCTCGGCGCGTGCGCCGCTGCCCAAGGCACCATGAACAACTTCACGTTCGGCAACGCGCGCCACCAGTACTACGAGACGATCTGCGGCGGCGCGGGCGCGGGCCCCGAGTTCGACGGCGCGAGCGCGGTGCACACGCACATGACGAACTCGCGGCTGACCGATCCCGAGATCCTCGAGTGGCGCTATCCCGTGCGGGTGCGACGCTTCGAGATCCGCGCGGGCAGCGGCGGCCGCGGCGCGCGGCGCGGCGGCGACGGCGTCGTGCGCGAGATCGAGTTCCTCGAGCCGATGCACGCCGCGATCCTGTCGAACCGGCGCCGCGTGCCCCCGTTCGGCCTCGCGGGCGGGGGCGCCGGCGCGTGCGGCAAGAACTATGTGATTCGCTTGGGAGGCGCCGTCGAGCCGCTCGCCGCGACCGCGTCCGTCGAGCTAGTCGCGGGTGATCGGTTCGTGATCGAAACGCCGGGCGGCGGCGGCTACGGCGCGGAGCGTTCCTAGCCCAAGTGGCTTTCCGCATCCGGGACGAGCACGACCTCGGTCGTCGTGCTGCGCTCGTGATAGCGGAAATCGTAGGTCACGAACTCGTTCGCGCGCTCGGGCGCGAACCCGATGCGAAGCGTGATCGCCACGTCGCCCCCGGCCGCGGAACCCGTGCCGCGCGCAGCGCTCGTACGGACGAAGAACGCCTGCTCCGGAGTCTTGCCGACGAGCGCATCGGCCTGCTTCAGACGCGACAAGAAGATCCACACCTGCCGCTCGAGATCCGCCGCGAGCGCATCGGTGCGCTGCGCACCGAACACCCAGCGCGTGTGACGCTCGATCGAGCGCAACACGAACGACGTGAGCCGCACGACGCCGAGCTTCTGCCACATGCTCGCGACGGCCGCGGGCCCCGCGAAGCTCACGTTGCCGGCGAGCGCGGCTCCGCCGGGCTGCGTGCGCACGAAAGCGTTCGCCCCCGCGCGATTGAGCACGAGCGCCTGCTTCGGATTGACGTCGACGACCGGCACGAGGTTGCCTTTGAGCGCGGTCTCCTCCCGCGGCAGCGTATGCCATACACCCGCTCGGTCGCAGCGCGCGAGTAGCCCCGCGACGACGCCGCTCGCGGGCATCCCCTGCGCATAGCGCCCCGGGTCGCCGCGCGGCCGCACGCGCGGGAAGTAAGTGACGGCGTGCCTGCTGATCTGGTCCGACGTGCGGATCCCGAACACGGCCGCGCTCGCGCTCGACCAGCTCCAGGGCGGATCCCAGATCAAGAGAGCGCGACGCCGCTCGCAGTAGCGCGTCGCGGCGACGAAGCTCGTGCTGCCGAGGTCGCGGCCGGGCGGCGACGGGACGCAGACGAGATCGACCTGCTCGCAGCGATCGAGCGCGAACAATCCCGTGCCTTCGCTGTTGGAGCCGATCACGTCGTAATCGGTGAGCTCCTCGCCGTCGGTTCCGGACGCGGCGGCGGCGAGATACGGAACCGGCTCGCCGGGGCGCGCGGGACGCGTCGCGTCCGGCCGCGTGAGCGGCAACGGCCCGATGAGCCGCACGAGCTCCGAGTCGTGCAGCGCGTCGACGATGAAGCGCTCGTCCGTCGCGTCCATCGACAACGATTCGAACAGCTCTTGGTCGTCGACGAGCTGCGAGCCGGGCCTTCCTAAGCGCTGGATCACGAGATTGAAGCGGTCCTGCGAATGCTCGACGCGGTCGTAGTCGACGGACGCGCGCAAGAACTCGCGGCTTCCCGGCTGGCGCGCCTGGAGCAGCAGCGCGTCGGCGCCGGCCGGCACCTCGAGCAACGCGCGGGTCGCACGATTCGCCACGCGCACCACGACCGCGGCCTCGCCGCCGTGCAGGAAAAAGTGTTGCACTGCGAACGAAACGAAGCTGAACGTGCAATGCCCGCCGAACACCCGGCGGTAATCGTCGAAGCTCTTGAGCGCTACGGGCTCGTTGAGCGGTCCGCGTTCCGTGCGTCCGATGAAAGCGACGATGGTCGGCGTGACGAGGGGGATGACTTCGTCGCCACGATCGGACCGTTCGGTCTGGGACGAGAAGTCGAGGGGTTCGGACGCCATGCTGCCCGCGATTCGAAAGACGCGCCTATGATAGCCGGGCCGCGCCGCGGTTGGCAGTCCCACACGGTGAGAACATCTCTCGCGAACTGATGCGGCACTTCCCGAACGCGCGCTCGAGACTGCCGCTCGAGCGACAGCTCGGCGATCGGGACTACGGTGACTTCGGCGCGACCGCGCTCGACGCGGCCGGGACTCGGTCGACTGCGGCGGCGCTCGCGGTTTGCTCGACCGGAACCGTGTTCTCCACGATCCGCGCCGCAGCGAGGTACTGCTCCGGCGTGCGGCTCCCGCGCAGCACGGGGAAAGGGATGCCGCGCTGCTCCGCGACGATCCGCTGAACGGCCGCCGCATCGATTTCGACCGGCGCGCTGCTGCCGCTGCGCTTCAGAGCCGCGGCCAGCGCGTGCTGCGCCTCGACTGCGAGGTCGCGGCTCTCTTCCGCGAGCGCCGGGTGCACCTCGAGGTAGAGCACGCCGTCGCGCCACGCAGCGAGCACGGGTTGGTTCACGAACCGCACGTGCGTACCCCTCGCGACGCGCGCGAACAACGCTTCGACGTCCTCGGGATAGAGTCGCACGCAGCCGTGGCTCGAGCGCATGCCGACGCCGGCCGGCTTGTTCGTGCCGTGGATCAGGTAGCCCGGGATCGACAGAGTCATCACGAACTTGCCGAGCGGATTGTCGGGCCCCGGCGGCACCTTGCTCGGCAACGGATCGCCGCGTGCCGCGTGTTCCTTGCGAATCGACGCAGGCACGTACCACACGGGATCTCGTGCCTTGCCGGTGACCGTGGCTTCGCCGGTGGGCGTCGCCCATCCCTCGCTGCCGATGCCGATGGGATGGGTCGTCACCTTCGCGACCTTCACGGCGGGGTCGGTGCCGCTCTTCTCGGTCGTGAAGTAGAAAAGCCGCATGGCCGGAATGTTGATGACGATGCCTTCGCGCGGCGCGTCGGGGAGGATCGTCTGCGTCGGCAAGTAGACCGGCGTCGCCTCGCCCGGCAACCATTGATCGACGGTCGGGTTCGCTTGGCGGAGCTCTTCGTAGCCCAAGTTGTACTGGCGTCCGATCGCCGAGAACGTGTCCTCGTAGTGGCTGAACAGGACCTGGGTTTCGCCGATGAGCTCTTGGCTCGGCGCCGCGAGCGCAACATGCCGCGTCTCGAGTGGCTCGAGCCGCGGCGCCTTGGGATCGGGCCCGCGCACGACCTCGACGGGAGCCGGCGCCACCTCGGTCTTCGTCGGCATGAACACGCACCCGCCGAGCAGCGCGAGACCGACGCAAACCGCACCCTTGAGCCCCGCGGAGCGCGCGCTCCGGGTTCCGACCGTTCCATTCAGCATGCGGCGGAGTATACCGAACCGCTCGCCGCCCGCTACGTGAGCACGCGCACGGTCGCGCGCTCACGTGCTACTCGCCAGCGTCACTCTTTTTTTGGACCAGTGGAGTCCGGCGGCGGGGCTCGCGGTGTGGATAGTTCCTCCGCTACCGCCCGCTCGGCCCTGATTCGCGTTCACTCCGTAGCCGGGCGGGGCCGGCGACTGCCATTCAAAGTTCTGCAGCGGCGCGTCTCGCGCGTGCCATTCGGAAGAATCATCGCAACTTCATTCGGCCCGCGGGATGGGGCCGATCGAGCGCGGAGAAACCATCCACCCCGCAAACCCCGCCGCCGGACACGACCCGCAACGCACGCCTCTGGCGCGCCGCACGCGCGTCGTCGTCGTCGGTCGCGGCGATAGCAACTCGCCGAGCCGACGCGTTCGCCCGCGGAAATAGCCCGCGCGCGCAGCGCGCGGGTGCGAGCAGGAGCGAGCACTCGCCTGGGCGACAGGGATGTCGCCTCAGGCGAGCCCGCGGGCGAAGCGTGTCGGCGAGGGAACCGGCGAAGCCGGCGAGTTGCGTGCCGCGAACGAGGACGACGATGCGCGCGTGCGGCGCGCCAGAGGCGCTCGAGCGGTCAGCGATCAGCGATCAGCGCTCGGCGCACGTTGAGGTAGCGCGCGCCCGTGCGCGGCTCGCGGACCATGCCGCTGCGCGTCACGAAGCGGACCGCGAGCGACTGCGTCTCCCCGTCGCGCCCGGTGCGGTACACACCGAAGTGCAGGTGCGGCGCCGTCGTGTAACCCGTGTTGCCCGAGAACGCGAGCAGCTCGCCGCGCTCCACGTGCTGGCCGAGCTGCACTTGGACGCTGCCGCGCTGCAGGTGGAAGTACTCGCCCGTCGTGCCGTCGGGATGCAGCAGCACGATGAAGTTCGCGAGCCGGCCGCACTCCTCGCGCCAGCAGCCCAAGTCGTGCGAGTCCTCCGCGAGCGCGACGACGCCGTCGCGCGCCGCATGCACCGGCGTGCCGATCGGCATGCCGAAGTCCACGGTGTACTGCTCGGAGCCACGATGGCTCAAACGCGCGCGGTAACCCTGGATCACGGGGAAGCTCTCGGTGTCGCCGTAGGGCAGCCGGTACTCGTAGCCATCGTCGTGATCGGGGTCGATCGCCCCGACGATCAGGTCGTGACGGTCCATCGCCGTCGACCATGCGAGCGCGCCGGCAGTCAACGGACCGTGCGCTCGCGCCGCGCGCCCGCCGCCTCCGAGCGCGTCGAGCGGCGCCGGCGGCAACGCCGAATCGCCGATCTCGGCAACCGCGGCCGCGTCGCGCGGCGTGCAAGGCGCCGCGGCTGAGCAAAGTTCCTGAGCCTGCGCGAGCTCTGCGCAGACGATCGATGCAATGAACGCGGCGCACAGACCCGCGCGCCGATGCTTCGGGGTGAGTCCCTTCATCCTCATTCGTTTCTTGTTGTTAGCGGATGCTCGGTTCTGCCACGCAGTATGCCGAGCCGCTCAGACCGCGGGGCGTAACTTGGACATAAGCGCCTAGTCGGATTACCTGGGCGGATTAGTCCGCGATGCGCGGGCGATGCGGGGGCTCAGCGCGACAGCAAGCTCTCGGCGCCGCCGAGCACCCTCTCCGCGAGCGGACGGCGCCGGCGGAACGAAAGGCGGTAGAGATCACGCTCCTTCGCGGCTTCGAGCAGGAAGTCATCGCTCGTGCGAATCTCGTCGACGAGCTTGAGCTCGAGCGCACGAACGCCGTACCAATGCTCGCCGGTGGCGACGCGCTCGACGTCCACTTGAGGCCGATGCTCGCGGATCTGGTTCTTGAACAGCTCGTGCACGTCTTCGATTTCTTGCTGCAGCTTTTCGCGGCCCTCTTCCGTGTTCTTGCCGAACATCGAGAGCGTGCGCTTGTAGCGTCCCGCCGTGAGCTGCTCGAAGTCGACGCCTTTCTCCTCGAGCAGGCGGTGGAAGTTGGGCAGCTGCGCAACCACACCGATCGAGCCTACGATCGCGAACGGGGCGGCCATCACGTGATCCGCGACGCATGCCATGAGGTAGCCGCCGCTCGCGGCGACCTTGTCCACGGAAACCAGGAGGCGCAGACCGCGTTGCCTGATGCGCACGAGCTGCGAGGCGGCGAAGCCGTGCTCGTGCACGGTGCCGCCGGGATTTTCGAGCCGCAGCAGGACTTGATCCTGGTCCGTCGCGACGCTCAAGATCGCGGACACTTCCTCACGCAGCGATGCTCCGGCGCTCGCGCGGATGTCGCCCTTGAAATCGAGCACGAACAGGCGCGGCCGCGGCGCGGCCTGCTTCGCTCGCTCGCGCTCCGCGCGCTTGCGTTCCTTCTTCTGCGCCTTCGCTTCCTTTTTCGAGCGCGCCTTGCCGGCCATCGCGCGCTTCAACGCGTCGGCCGAATCCTCGAACCGGCGGTTCAGATGCTCGATGTTCAGCCCTTCGGGATGACCGCCGCGCCGATTCGCCACGATCAGCACCACGACGACGGCGACGAGCGCCGCAAGCGTCGCGAGCTCGGCCAAGAACAGGCCGTACGACGACAGGAACTCGCTCACTCCGTCGAGAGACCCACGTTGTTTCTCTCGAACACGCGGTCCGCGCGGTAGCTCGAGCGCACGAGCGGTCCCGCGACCACCTCGAGGAAGCCGCTGCCGAGCCCCCACTCGCGGTACTGCTCGAATTCCTGCGGCGTGACGTAGCGCTCGACGGGCAAGTGATTCGGCGTCGGCCGCAGGTACTGGCCGAACGTCACGATGTCGACCGCGCTGCGCTTGAGATCGTCTAGCGCCTCGAGGATCTCGTCCTCGGTCTCGCCGAGCCCGAGCATGAGGCTGGTCTTCGTGAGAACCTTCGGCCGGAAGCGCTTCGCGTGCGCGAGGACGGACAGCGTCTGCCCATAACCTGCACGCGCGTCGCGCACACGGCTCGTGAGCCGCTTCACCGTCTCGACGTTCTGCGCGAACACGTCGAGCCCGGACGCGACGACGGTCTCGATGTCCGCGAGACTCCCCGAAAAGTCGGGCGTGAGCGCCTCGACGGCGGTCTCCGGACACCTTTCCTTGATCGCGCGAACGCAAGCTGCGTAATGCGCCGCGCCACCGTCCGGCAGATCGTCACGGTCGACGGACGTGAGCACGACGTATTTGAGATTCATCAGCTCGACGGTGCGGGCCGAGTTCTGGATCTCCTCGGGGTCGAGCCAGCCGCGCGGGTTGCCGGTGTCGACCGCGCAAAACTGACAGGCGCGCGTGCAGACGGCGCCCATGAGCATCAGCGTCGCCGTACCGTTGTTCCAGCACTCGCCGATGTTCGGGCAGATCGATTCTTCGCACACGGTGGCGAGCCGGTGCGCGCGCACCGTCGCGCGCAAATTCTCGAAACGCTCGCCGCTCGGCAATCGCGCTTTCAACCAAGGCGGCTTCGGCTCGCTCGGCGTCACGCGCCGATCCTCGCGCGCCTTGACTCCGTTCTTGATCGCCGTGAAGCCGTGCTCGGTTTGGTATTTGGAGCCGGTCGTGATGACGCGGATGCCGCGGAACTCGTCCATCCTGCCTGCTAACATTCCGTATCGACGCGCCCGAGTATCGCACTGTTTGGAACCCGAGTGTTATGGCCCGCTATCGCCCGCCGCGTCCCGAGAGCTCGAAGTACATCACACCCGAAGGGGCCGCCGCGCTGCGGCGCGAGCTCGACGATCTCTGGCGCGTGAAGCGTCCGGCGGTGACGAAATCCGTGTCCGAGGCGGCCGCTCAGGGCGACCGTTCGGAGAACGCGGAATACATCTACGGCAAGAAGCAGCTCGCCGAGATCGACCGCCGCGTCCGGTTCTTGCGTAAGCGGCTCACGGGGATTCACGTCGTCGATCAGCAGCCCACCGACACCAGCAAGATCTACTTCGGAGCGTGGTTCGAGCTGTGTGACGACGCCGGCGCTCGGAAAGAGTATCGGTTGGTAGGTCCCGACGAGGCGGGCTTCGCTGCCGGCAACATCAGCATGGATTCGCCGCTCGGGCGCGCCGTGCTCGGCAAGGGCATCGCCGCGGACATCGTCGTGCGCACGCCGGAGGGCGAGGCGAGCTATGCGATCATCGGGGTGCGCTACCAACCCGCCGCGAAATCCGAGGTGTGAAAAAAAATGCCCGGCACGAGGCCGGGCGAGTCACAGGGGGAAAACGTTAAGAAACCTGGATCGATGGCCGGCGCGGCGCTATTGCAACCTCGCCCAATTGATCAATCGAACATCTCCAGACCGCAAGTCGAAATTTCGTGCGAGCAGCGCCTCGATGTCTTTGGTCTCGTAGCGCGTCTCGGTCGGCTGATTCACTTCCACGACTCCGCTGAACTCCTGATCGGACCCTTCCGCGGCTTCTCCGGTCAGCACGAAGTGCGTGTAATACTTGACGCCCATGGGTACGAGAGTCTAGGTCGGGGGTGTCGCATCGTCTGTGATTAATTGCACAGTTCGCGGCGGCACTATTTGGCACTTTTGTAAAACGGTCTCGGCTGCTCGCGCGAGCACGAAAACTCGCGCCTCTTGACATATTTTCTGAGCAGCTTATAGAGGAACGAACGCTTTGGAGTCGCGCGCGCATGGCCAAACAACGATCGTTTTCCGCAACGGCGACGGCGCTGCTCGCGCTTGCGCTTACCTCATTTGCTTTCGCTCAAGCGGACCTGCGCGCGACGCTGTTCGTGGAAGCGGACCAGGCGCTCGCCGCGGCGCGGGCCGCCAATGCCGAGCTGCTCGCGCCCGCGACTTTCGGACGCGGCTCTGAAGCGTACATGACGGCCGAATCCGACCTCGCTCGCGGCCGCAACATGGAGCGGATTCGCGACGCGCTCGCGACTGCGACGATGGCATTCAAAGAGGCGAAGGGCGCCGCGGAAATCGCGAACGTGACGCTCGCGTCGCTCATCAAGACGCGAGCCGACGCGAGCAAGGCGGATGCGGCGACGTTCGCCGCACAGCTCTGGGCCGACGCTGCGGAGCGCTTCGACTCGGCCGCGCGCCGGCTCGAGACCGGCGACATCCGCGGCGCGCGGAGCCGCGCGGACGAAGCGGAAGCGCTCTATCGCGACGCGGAGCTCACGGCGATCAAGGCTCAATACCTTAGCCAGACTCGCGCGTTGCTCGCCGAAGCCGATCAGGCGCGCGTCGCGCGCGTCGCGCCGAAGACCTACGAAAAGGCGCGCGCATTGCTCGAGCAGGCCGAGCGCGAGCTCAACGAGAACCGGTACGACACCGATTTGCCGCGCAGCCTCGCACAGCAAGCCAACTACGAGGCGCGTCATGCGATCTACCTCGCGAAGGTTCTCGGCGCGATGCGCGACGAGGATCGTTCGCTCGAGGACATCATCTTGTCCTACGAGGAACCGTTGGTTCAGGTGGGAGCCGCGGCCGACAAGGTCGTGCAGCTCGACGAGGGCACGGATCCCGTCGTGAGGGATCTCACCACCTACATCGAGGGCCTGCGCGAGCGGGCCTCACAGTCCGAGGTCGACCTCGCGGATAGCCGTACGCGTGTAGGGGAGCTCGAGGAAGAGATCCGCAATCTCGACGCGCAGCTCGGCGGCGTCTCGCAGGAGCGCGTCACGCTGGTGCAGCGGCTCGAATCCGAGGCGCGGATCCGCGAGCAGTTCGCGACAGTCGAGAACCTGTTCCAGCGCGACGAGGCGCGCGTCTCGCGCGAGGGCAACCGCATGATCATCCGGCTCGTGGGGCTCACGTTTCCGAGCGGCGGGTCCGACGTCACGGCCGCACAACGGCCGCTCCTGCAGAAGCTGCAGCAGGCGGCGGACGTTTTCCCGCGGTCGCAGGTCGTGATCGAGGGGCACACGGATTCGTACGGCAGCGACGATGGGAACCTAGCGCTGTCGCGCAGGCGCGCCGAGGCGATCAGCGCCTATCTCAGCGGCAGTCTTGGCATGCAGGCAGTGCGGCTCAGCGCGGTCGGATACGGCGAGACGCAGCCGATCGCGAACAACGACACGGGCCAGGGACGCGAACGGAATCGGCGCATCGACGTCATCATCGAGCCGCAGCTCGAGTCGGCGCAGTAGCGACCGCGGGTCAGGTGCGCTCTAGCCAGTCGCCGATCACTTCGGCCGCGGTGGGCTGCGCGAGATAGCCGTAGGCCTCGTGAGCGTTCAGACCGAGGCTGCCGCGAAAGTAGTTCTCGAGATCGACGTGGTCCTCGATCGACTCCGTGAGCCCAAGATCGAGCATTTCGTGGAAGGAGGGCTTCAGACGCGGCTGCAGCGCGGTCGTGTCGCCGCGCGCCGATAGGTTCACCCAGCGGCGGATACCCCATGGGTACGCGACCGGACCCGCCAGGCCGGCTCCGCGCATTCGCCGGCGGATGAAGCGCGTCGCGAGCGGGCTGCCCATCGTGAGAAACAGATCGACGCGCTCCGCTCTGCCTTCGTGCGAAAGCTCCCACAGCGTGTCGTACGCGATCACCGAGCCCAGGCTGTGGCCGAGCAGCAGGACGCGGGCGCCGGCCGCCCACGCCGCGTCGAGCTCCGCGCGCACGAGCGCGCGGACCGCCGTGCCGATACCGTCGCGATCACGCAGGTAACGAGTGGCCTCGTGCATCTGGGAACGAGTCCCGGGCTGCGCGATCCGGCGTCCGAGCACGGGCAGCGCATCGCCGACGATGTGCGCGACGCGCATCAAGCGCCGTGGCCACGACTCGAGCTCGCGGCGATCCTGCTCCGACGGCGCCTGGTGCGCGAGCAGCCGTTCGATGCCGGGTAGATCGAGCGCGATGTCGCGGTACGTTCCGTAGAACAAGTGCGTCCACGCGACGACGACGAATGCATGGGGGTGCGCGGCGAGCCACTGCGCCGCAGTCGGCCGCGACTGCGCGAGACCCGCTTGCAGCACGCGCACGAGCTGCGGCCCATAGACTTCGGGGTGCGGCTTCGGCTTCAAGCCGGGCACGAAGATGATGCGTGCGTTGTTGATGACGCGCTATATTCGCTGCCTACGACGTGCGAAGGAGAATAGGTCGTGCGCTACCTGCACACAATGGTTCGCGTGAGCAACCTGGAAGACTCTCTCGATTTCTACTGCCGCAAGCTCGGCCTCAAGCAAGTGCGGCGCATGGACCACGAGGCCGGCCGCTTCACGCTCGTGTTCGTCGCGCCCGAGGGTCAGGAGGACTGCGCGATCGAGCTCACCTACAACTGGGACCCGCAGGAGTACACGGGCGGGCGCAATTTCGGGCACGTGGCGTACGAGGTCGACGACATCTACGCCACCTGCAAGAAGCTCATGGCCGAGGGCGTCACGATCAACCGGCCGCCGCGCGACGGCAAGATGGCGTTCGTGCGCTCACCCGACAACATCTCGGTGGAGCTGCTGCAGAAAGGCGATCCGCTGCCGAAGGCGGAGCCGTGGTCCTCGATGCCGAATACCGGAGCTTGGTGAGGCTGCGCCGCTAGCCGCGCTCGCGATAGACGACGCGGAAATTGCCGGTCTCGACTTCCGAGTCGTTCGTGTCCTTGAACACGACGCGGTTGCGGCCTTCGCGCTTCGCCTGATACATCGCTTCGTCGGCGGTCTGGATCGCCCCGTTCAGGCTGCGCGTCGAGCCCGCGCGCGCGAGCGCCACGCCGACGCTGACGGTCACGTACTTCGCCGCTTCCGAGCCCGCGTGCGGGATCAGCAGGTCCATCACGTCGCAGCGGATTTGCTCCGGCAGGCTGCGCGCATAGTCGTCGGGCGGCCCATAGAGCACCAGCACGAACTCCTCGCCGCCGTAACGCGCGAGAAAGTCGAAAGGCCGCTTCGCGCAGCGCGCGATGCTCGTCGCGACCTTCTTCAGGCAGTCGTCGCCCGCCTGATGGCCGTGCAGGTCGTTGTAGATCTTGAAGTAGTCGATATCGATGAAGATGATCTCGAGCGCCACGTCTTCGCGCTGCGATTGCCGCCACACGCGGCCGATGTACTCGTCGAAGATGCGGCGATTGTAGAGGCCGGTGAGACCGTCGCGCTCCGCGAGCGTGTTCAGGAGGCGCGTCTCGAGAAAATTCGTTCGTAGCGCGTGCTCGAGGTTGTACGTCGAGATACCGCCGATCACGGCGGCGGCACCCAGGATCGCCGTCATGTAATAGAGCTGATTGAGCGGCAACTCGAGCACGACACCCATCACGAAGTGCGTGAGCACGAGCAGCGTTGCGATGCCGATCGCGAGGTTGAAGAGCAGGCCGAGGAACAGGCACGCGTAGAGGATCACGAGCACGAGCCCCGCGAGCACGTAGGACGCTCCCTGGAGTGCCGCCAGGTGCGCGATGTAGGTGACGACGAAGCCGATCAGCGTGACGCCGACCGACGCGACCTCCGTGTAATAGCGCCGCGCCGTGGGCAGCGAGATCGCGATGGCGATTACCGCAACGAGCGGGCAGAGGACGCCGAGCCGCAGGGTGTTGAGCTCGGCACCCGTCGCGGCGCCGAGCACGAGATCGATGCACGTCACCGCGAGAACGAGTATCAGGGCGATCAACCCCGAGAGTCGCGCGCGCGGCAAGTTCTGCTGCACGTAGAAGTCGCGGAAATCCTTTTCGAGAAGACCCGCGAAGCGCAGCTTCGCGAATCCGCGCTTCAGCTGATCGGCGTACGGCGAGCCGAGACTGTCCGTGTCGAGCTTGTTCAAGTCCATAAGTCGAAGAAGCGGCGGGCCAGGTCCTCCCGAGTTCTGGAAGAATGCCCGCGAACCAGCGGGAATTCCCTAACGCAATTCACAATCGCGAGGCGAAAGCTGAACGCCCGCGGAGCTCCGCGCCTCGCCGGCTCAGCGGTAGAGCGGCAGCAGCGGCTCTTCCGTTTGCTGATTTGCGGAATTGCGACTTGCGTCGAGGTCTGCGAGCGCACCCCGCAAAGCCCGCCCATCCCACTGACCGGGCGCTGCACTGTAGATGTGCGCTTCGAGATCGAGAATCTCCCGCGCAGGCGCACCGCTTAGCTCGGATGCGAGCGCGCCGAGGCTGCGCGGCGGCGCGGCCGGAAACCGCGCGGCGGCCCACTCGAGCAGCCCGCGCCGCGCGGCGTCCGCGTCGTTCGCGGCGCACGCGGCCTCGACTTCGCGCAGCGCTCTGCGTTCGTCCGGTTTGCGCTCCCCGGAATCCGGCGCGCGCACTGCGCGTACGCGGCGCGCCACCGCCGCCCGCCCGCGACGAGCGCCACCAGAGCAGCGCCGTAACGGCCCAACCGAGCGCTAACAGGGCGCTCACCGCAGGCCACGCGCCGCTCGCGGGTGCGCCGGCCGGCGCCGCCGCCGTCGCGACGTCGGGCTCCGGCGCCGCTGGCGCGACCTCGCTGCTCGGCGTGACGCGCAGCGTGCGCTCCGGCAGAGAGGCCACCTCCCAGCCTTGGGTCGCCACGTTGAACCACGGCAGCTCGATCTTCGGGAGTGCGACGTCTCCGGGCTTCTGCGCAATGACGGCCATGCTCACGCGCCGCGCCGCCTTGAAACCCTGCGGCGTGATCTCGCGCACGAGCTCCGGTTGATCCGCGTACTGCCGGATACCGGGCTGCTCGGGGAGCGTGAGCTCCGGCAGCTGCGTCTCGAGCAGGCCGTCCGCCTCGATCGCAACCTCGCGCGTGCGCGGGATGCCGACCGGCAGATCGCTCGACTCGTCGTTCCACTTATCGGTGAGCGTCACGCGCTGCGCGGGCAGCCACGCGGCGTCGGGAAACTCTGGGGGCGGCGGCACCGCGGGCTGCACTTGCACGTCGATCGATCCCGAGCGGAAACGCCCGACTCGCGAAAAGCCGCGATCGGGAATCACCATCGCCTCGAACGTGGCGGGCCCAATCGTCAGCGTGCCCGCCGCTTGCGGGAACACGGCGTAGCGGCGTTCCCGCACGAGGAACGCGCGCCCGGCGCGCTCCGTTTGATAGGTGGCGTCCTCGCCGAGCTTCTCGACGATCGCTTCGCCGCCCGTGACCTCGGGCTGCGTCAGCGTCGCACGGCCCGTCGCGACGCCGACGAAGAGCCGCAACGTGAAAATCACCTGGGACTGCGCATACACGGTCGACGGCTGCGCGTCGAGCTCCATGAAGATGTCGGACGGCGCCTTGCTCGACGTATCGGGAGCCGTGACGCGCAAGCGAACGGGATTCGTCTGCGCCGCATCGATACGCACCGGCGGCAGCTCGAACTCGCCGGCGGCCTTCGGCATCAGTTGATACGTCCACGTCGTCACCTGCGACGTGCGGCCGTTGATGATCCCGACGCGCTTCTCGCTGGCGCTGCCGAGCACGTCGAACTGCTCCTTGAGCGGCGCGAGCTCGGGCTCGCCGCGCACCGCGCCTTCGGCGCGAATCGTGTAGGTGAACGATTCGTTGTCGCGCACGACCGGCCGATCGACGCTCGCCTGCAGCACGGTGTCCTGGGCGTGCGAAGGCCGCGGCGCTCCGACGACGACGGCGCCGAGCGCGCCGGCCGCGAGGACGGCGAGCACGCGCAGGCGGGCCGATCCGCTCACCATGGCTTCTTCTGCCCGTCGTTCAACACCGATTTGCCGTCCTGATCGACGCCGAAACGCTGATATTGATATTGGAACTTGCGGCGCAACAAGCCGCCCGGATCCTGCGGTATCCGCCGCAGCCATTGCTCCGCGGCCTGCTCGGACGCCCACTTCTCGACGTCCTGCGGCCCCGCCGCATTCGCCTGCTGCTGCTCTCCCTCGGCTTGCTCGTTCGCCGCTTGATCGGACTCGTCGCCGTTCGTGTCTTCCTCGCCGGGCTGCTGCTGATCCTGCGAGCCCTCCTGACCGTTCTCAGATTCATTCGCTTGTTGGTCCTGCGACTGATCCCCTTGCTGGTCCGACCCCTGCGACGGATCGCCGTTCGCCTGATCGTCGCTGCCGCTCGAGCCTTTCTGCTCGCCCTGCTGCTGGTTCTGCTGCCCGTCGCCCTGCTGCTGATTCTGTTGCTGTTGCTCGGGATTCTTCTCGAGGAAGTCCTTCAGGAGATCGCGGTTGTAGGTCGCGTCAGCATGATTCGGGTCGATTTCGAGCGCGCGGTCGTACGCGCCGATCGCCTCCTCGAGCCGGCCCGCTTTCGCGAGCGCGTTGCCGCGGTTGTAGTTGCTGTCGGCCGTGTCGACGCCGTCGAGGCTCGCGGCGCTCTCCGGGAACTTCCCCGCGCGATACTCCGCGGCACCGCGCCACTCCGGATCCTCGAACAGCTGCGCGGCGCGCTCGGCCTCATTTCTTTGCAACGCTTCGTAGCCGCGCTGATCGGGCCGGTACCACAATTGCGACCATTCGAACGCGTCCGCCCGCGAAATCGGCAGCGCTAGAGCCAAGACCCACACGCAGATCCAGCCGCGGCGGAAGCTCAGCGCGAGGAGCGGCAGCAGCGCGAGCGCGAGCAGGAGCCCGCGATCGCGCCAGACGTCGGCCTTGTACTGCTCGCCGGCCGCTTCGAGCGAAGCGCTCGCCGGCAGCCCGGCAGCGGGAAACAGGCTCGCGAGATCGCGATCATCGGGCGCGAGCCGCGCGAACCGGCCGCCGCCCGCGGCGGCGAGCCGCTGCAAGCCCGCGACGTCGAGCCGCGGAATCACGACCTGGCCGTTGTCGTCGGTGAGGAACCCGCCTTCGCGCCGCGGAATCGGTGCCCCCTGCTCCGTGCCGACCGCGAGCACGCTCACTCGGAAGCCTTCGCCGCGCAGATCGCCCGCGAGACTCAGGTCTTCGCGAGTCACATCCGCGTCGGTGATCGCGAGGATCTCGCCTTCGTTCACGCCCGTCTGCCGCAGCAGCGTGGCGCCTTTCTCGAGACCGGACGACAGCGTGCTGCCTTGCGTCGGCATGATGTCCGTGTTCACGGCACCCGCGAGCGCGGCGATCGTGCGCGTGTCCGTCGTGAGCGGCGTGACCGTGAACGCGTGCGTCGAGAACACCACGAGCGCGGTCTGGCCCGCTGCGCGGCGCTCGAGCAGATCGAGCAGCTTGAGCCGCGCGCGCGCGAGCCGCGACGGCTCGACGTCCGTCGCGTCCATCGAGCGCGACAGGTCGAGCGCGACCACGAGCGCCTCCTCCGAGCGAAACGCGGGCACGGGCAAGCGCTCCCACGCGGGCCCCGCGAGCGCGACGAGCGCGAGCAGCCAAGCGGCGAGCGCGGCGATCAGCGGCCAGCGGCTCTCGCGCAGGACCTCGGGCTCGGCGAGCACGTGCGCGCGCAGCGGCGCGTCGACGACGCTGCGCCAGCCGCCGCTATCGGCACGCCCGCGCAGCAGCTGCCAGATCAGCCAGACGCCGACCGGCAACAGCGCGAGCCACCACGGCCGCAGAAAATGAAATTCGCCCCACATGCTCATCGCTGCGGCGCCTCGCTCCGCAGCGCGATCGGCGTCGCGCGCACGCCGCGCGCGTAAGCCGCGGCGAGCCCCAGCGCACCCGCGACGAGCGCGAGCACGAGCGCCGCGCCGAGGGGCCAGAAGAACAGCTCCGTGATAGGCCGGAAGCCACGCTCGTCGGACTCGGCGGGCTCGAGCTCGTCCAAGATCTTGTAGATCTGAGCGAACTCCTCGGTATCGCGCGCGCGGAAGTAACGGCCGCCGGTCTTGTCCGCGATCGCGGTCATCGTTTTTTCGTCGAGATCGGCGGACGGGTTGATCTGGCGGAGGCCGAACAACGAGCGCACGGTGAGCGAGTCGGCGCCGATACCGATCGTGTAGATCACGAGCTTGCGCTGTGCTGCGAGCTCGGCGGCTTTCATCGGGTCGACCGAGCCCGCGGTGTTCGCGCCGTCCGTGAGCAGTATCAGCACGCGCCGCCCCGCTTCGACGCCCGCGTCGTCGAGCGTGCGGATGGCGAGCCCGATCGAGTCGCCGATCGCCGTCTCTTTGCCCGCGAGCCCGATCACCGATTCGTCGAGCAGCGTCTGCACGGTCTTGCGATCGAACGTCAGAGGTGTCTGCAAATAGGCTTCGCGACCGAACAGGATCAGGCCGACGCGGTCGCCGACACGCCGCTCGATGAAGTCTTTCGCAACGGCCTTGAGCGCCGTGAGCCGGTCGACCCACTGGCCTTGAAGCTGGAAGTCTTGCTCCTCCATGCTGCCCGAGAGATCCACGGACATGAGCAGGTCGCGGCCCGTCATCGGCAGCGCGATCGGATCGCCGACGAACTGCGGCCGCGCGGCCGCGAGCAGCGCGAGAAGCCACACGCACCAGAGCGCGGCGAGCCGCCATTCCTGGCGCAGGGCCGGTCCGCGCAAACCCGCGAGGTCGGCGAACTCCGCCGCCATCGGCACCTTGAGCGCGGCGTCGCGATCGAGCGCGTCGCCGGGCAGTAGCCGGCGCACGAGCCACGGCAGCGGCAGCGCGAGCAGGATCCAACCCCATGCGAGCGTCCACATGGGCGTCAGCTCCTACCCGCCGTGCGCGCCCACATGGACTCCGCGGCGCCGACGAGCCTGCGAGCACCGCCGAGCTTCTGAGCGCGCGCGCGGCGGCGCCGCACGCTCTGCGCTTTGAGCCACTCCGCACACAGCGCCGCGAGATCGATCGCATGCTGGCGCTCGATCGTGGCGGGACGCGCGTACGGCGCGGCGAGCAGCAGGCGGCCCGCGCCGCGGCTGAACTCGTCGCGCTGCCAGCGGCTGTCGAGATAGCGGAGCCAGCGGTCGCCGATCATGCCGGCGACCTCGTCGGACGATGCGCGCTCGGCGACGCCGTCCACGGCGCGCAGCGAAGCCACCGCTTGTGCGTCGGCCGTCGTCATCGCGAACCGGCGCAGCGTCGTCGATACGCGCTGCAAGCACGCGACGGGCTCGGCGCCTTGCTCGAGGGCGGCGTGGACCTTGCGCACGGAGCGCAGCGCCGCGCGCCGATGCCGCCCGCTGCGGTAGTAGAGGCCGAGCACCACGAGCGCCGTAAGGAGCAGCGCCGCTACGATCCACCAGCCGGCCGCCGGCGGCCACCACGCGATCAATCCAGGTAGATGGATGTCGCGAAGCGGCAGCTGTGTGATGTCGACGGTGGCCGGCATGGTCGTCTAGTCAGCGCTGTCGAAACTGTTGCGCCAAGAGCAAGCGCGCGTCCGCGTGCGTCGCGCATTCCACCAAGTTGATTCCCGGCAGCCGCGCGAGCGACTTCAAGCTCGCGATGCGCGCGGCATAGCGCTCGCGATAGCTGCGCCGCAGCACGTCGTTCGCCGTCTCGATCGCGAACGTCCGCGTACCGCTTTGGATTCGGTAGCGGCCCGGCGGCGGAAGCTCGGCCTCGACGGGGTCGAAGAAGTGCACGAGGATGAGGTCGCAATGACCCGCGAGCTGGCGCAGGTGGCGCTCGGCGTCCGCGCCGAGCCGGCGAAAGTCGCTGAGCAAGAAGATGAGGCTGCCGGGCCGCGCGACGCGCGTGAGCCTGAGGAGCGCGTGCTCGGCGTCGATCTCGGGCGGCGCGTCGCTCGACGAAGGCTGCCACAACGAGTCCGCCGCAATCTTCTGGAACAGCCGCAGGGCCGAGCGCAGCCCGAGCGCGGGCCTGCAGCTCATGATGCTCTGTCTCGGAGAAGACGAGGCCGCCGAGCCGGTCGCCATTCGCCACCGCGCTCCAGGCGATCAGCGCCGCCATCTCGGCCGCGCGCACGCCTTTGTAGGCACCGCGCGTCGCGAACAGCATCGGCCGGCGCAGATCGAGCCACACGAACACCGGGCGGTTACGCTCCTCGCGGAACACTTTGGTATGCGGCTTGCCGGTGCGCGCCGTCACGCGCCAATCGATCGTCCGCAGGTCGTCGCCGGGCTGGTACGGACGCGACTCGTCGAACTCGACGCCGCGCCCTTTATAAGGTGAGAGGTGACCGCCGGACGCAGCGACTCGCACGCGCGGTGCCGTGAGCTTGATCGCTTCGCCGGCGACACGCAGCCGCAGGAGGTCGGCGAGCGCGACTCGCACGGGCGACTGCGGCACGCGCGCGGCGCTGGCCATGGCTTCACGGGAACTCCGATGCGTTTCAGCAGCGTGTTGACCAGCTCGTCGGGCGTGCGGCCCGATGCTTCGGCCTCGAAGCCGAGCAAGATCCGGTGGCGCAGCACGTCGTGCGCGACCTCTTGGATGTCCTCGGGCGTCACGAAGTCGCGCCCCGCGAGCCAGGCGTGCGCGCGCGAGCAGCGGTCGAGCGCAATCGTCGCGCGCGGGCTCGCTCCGTACTGCAGCACGCCCTTCAAGTCCTCGCCGTAACGCTCCGGCTGGCGCGTCGCGAGCACGATCTGCACGATGTATTCCTGCAGCGGCTCGGAGAGATGCTGCTCGAGCACCTCGAGCCGCGCGGCCGCGACCTCGCGCTGCGTGAGCACCTCGGTCGCGGTGAACAGCGTTTCGTCGGTCACCGAGCGCTTCTGCTCGGCGCGGTTGAGCGCGAGGATCGCGCGCTCGCCCGCCGCATCCGGATAGTTCACGAACACGTGCAGCAGGAACCGGTCGAGCTGCGCTTCGGGCAGCGGATACGTGCCTTCCTGCTCGATCGGATTCTGCGTCGCCATCACCATGAACAAAGCGGGCAACGGATAGGTCACGGAGCCCACCGTGATCTGGCGCTCGCCCATCGCCTCGAGCAGCGCGGACTGCACCTTCGCGGGCGCACGGTTCACCTCGTCTGCAAGCACGAGGTTGTGGAAGAGCGGGCCCTCGCGAAACACGAACGAGCCATCCTGCGGGCGATAGATCTCGGTGCCCGTGAGATCGGCGGGTAGCAGATCCGGCGTGAACTGCAGGCGATGAAAGTCGCCTTCGATGCTATGACTTAAGACCTTGATCGCGCGCGTCTTCGCGAGGCCCGGCGCACCTTCGACGAGCAAGTGTCCGTCGCACAGCAGCACCACGAGCATTCGATTCAGCAGACGTTCTTGGCCGACTACGAGACCCTTCAAATGGGTCTCGAGCTTGAGAAACTTTTCTTGTAGCGACATGGACTTGGATTGTCTTAAAGCTAAAGCGCGACATTCTAACTCGCGCCGCTCCGGGATTCGTTACGAAACATCAAGGATCGGGTCATCGAAAGTTCATGGAACCGAAACGCAGGTTAAACGCGTCCACGCGAGGATGGCGCCAAGTTTCCTGTAGCCACCCCGCTTTTGGCCGCCCGTGAGGCGGCCTTTTATTTGCTGCTCGAAGCGTCGCCCCCAGCGGCGCGCCGCTCACGGCCGGCGGTTGAACGGCCCCCCGCCGATGCCGATGGGTCCGCGCGGCAGAACGAGTTGGACGTTCTCACCGTCGCGCTGCACTTCGAGTGTCACTGGCTGGCCCGGCGTGCCCTCGACGGTGAGGTCGTTGAGCTCGCTCATGTCGAAGACGCGCGTGCCGCCATAGCTCAGAATTTCGTCGCCCGCGCGCAGGCCCGCAGCTTCCGCGGGCGAGCTCGCGATCACGTTGAACACGCCGACCTTGGTCGGGCGGCCGAGCGCCGTGAGGTAGCGCTCGTAGTCCGCGTCGCCGAGCTCTTGCCGCAGCGTCTGCTGACTGCCGCGCAACAGCGCGGGATCGACGGTCTCGCCGCGGCGGCGTTGGTACTGCGCTTGAATGCTCTGCATCGCGAGCTCGGACGTTCGCCTCTCGATCCACGCGGCGCGATCCGGCGCGAAGCCCGCCCCGACGAGGCGCTCGACGCGCAGCTCGGTCGTCTCCGGGCCGCGGAACCTGCGTCCCGCGCCGGCGGAATCACCGAACGGCGGCGTGCCATTCTGCACCGCCACGACGGCTTCGACCCCGCGCTCGCGCGCGGCGCCCGCTCCGCCGCGCAGCTCCTCGAGCGCTTCGCCGAGCTCGGCGACACGCTGCTCGAGCGCCGCACGCTGCTCGGTCTCCGAGCGCAGCGCATTCTCGAGCTCCGCGATCCGCTTCGGTACGCTGCCCGCCGCGGTCTGCGCGCCGAGCGCTTCGCCGCCGGGGGAAGACGCCGGCGTCCCGATCACGTCCGGCGACCCGGTCGTCTCTGGCGACCCGGCGAGCGGCTCGGAATCCGTCGCCCAATACGCCACGGCGAAGCCCGCCGCGAGACCGGCGGCCACGAGCACAACGGTTTTAAGCATCCCCCGCCTCCGTCTCCGGCCTACGCCTTGGCTTTGAGCGGTGCCGGCGCCTGGCTCTGAGTCTGCGATTGGCTAGCGACGGCAGTTTGACCGGTCGAATCGGTAGAGGGTTCAAACCAGGTGCGATGAATCAGGCCGTGGAGCTCGCCGAGCTCGCGCTGCACGTCGTCGATCCACTGGTGCATGGCCGCGATCGGCAGGCGCGAAATCTCGAGCACCGCGAGCATGCGCCTGAGCTCGCCGAGCTTCTTGTGCGGCTCGGCGTTGCGCGGCAACACGGCGAGCGCTTGCCCAAGCTCGCGCAGGCAAAACGCGAACGCGCGCGGAAACTGTTCGTCTTTCAATAGATACGCGATCACGTCGGGGCCGAAAATGCGCCGGCGCACTTGCTGGCGGTACATCTGATAAGCCGACAGCGACTGCAGCACGGCCATCCAGAGCGTGTTGTCGAAACGCGCGAGGTCTTCGCGGCCGATCAGGGTCGCGGCAGCGACGTCGATGATCCGCGTCGTCATGTCGGCGCGCTCGACGGAGCGGCCCACACGGAAGAACTGATAGCCCGAGTCGTGGCTCATCGTGTCGTGCAGCAGTCCGCTGATCTGCTGGCATCCCTCGACCACGCGCGTGTGGATGCCATAGCGGCGCCGGTGCGACGTCGCCGCGTCGAGCTCCTCGCCGACGTACATGCAGAGCTCGTTCACCGAGCGCCAGGCCTCCGACGGCACGATGTCGCGCGTCGTGCGGATGCTCTCGCGCGCGTTCAGCAGCGATGAGCGCACCGAGCTCGGATTGCTCTTGTCCGCGACGAAGAAGCGCTCGGCCGTGTCGAGACCGGGGCTCGGATGCAGCTCGCGGTAGATCTCCGCGCCGCCCGTGATCTGGATCAGCGCGTCCCACTTGAGACCCGCCTGGCGCGGCAGGTCGAGCAACAGGTTGCCGTAGACGCGCGCGAGCCGGGACGTGGTTTCGGCGCGCTCGAGATAGCGCGCGCTCCAGTAGATGCGTTCCGCGACTCGCGACAATAGGCTCATCTAGCGGGGCTCATCGAGCGCGGGCTCATTGGGGCAAGCTCATGTCACTCCGTCGCCACGATCCACGTATCCTTGCTGCCGCCGCCCTGCGAGGAGTTCACGACGAGCGACCCGCGCCGCAGGGCCACTCGCGTGAGCCCGCCGGGCGTGACCCAGATCCGCTCACCTTGCAGGATGAAAGGCCGCAGGTCCAAGTGGCGCGGCTCGATCTCGCCGTGCACGAGCGTCGGCGCGGTCGACAGCGCGAGCACGGGCTGCGCGATGTAGTTGCGCGGGTTCGCCTCGATCGCGACCGTCATCGCCGTACGTTCCTCCGCCGTCGAGCGCGGGCCGATCAGCATGCCGTAACCGCCCGACTCGTTCGCGGGCTTCACCACCCAATTCGAGAGATCGCCGCAAACGTGTTTGCGGGTCACGTCATCGCGCAGCAGATGCGTCGGCACGTTCGGCAGGATCGCATCCTCGCCCAAGTAGTACTTGATGATCTTCGGCACGTACGCGTAGACGACCTTGTCGTCCGCGACGCCCGCGCCGGGTGCGTTCGCGAGCCCGACCGTCTGCGCGCGCCAAGCGCGCATCAACCCCCGCACGCCGAGCACGGACGACTTGTCGAACGCGTCGGGGTCGAGGAACGTGTCGTTGATCCGGCGGTAGATCACATCGACGCGCTCGAGACCGCGGATCGTGCGCATATAGACGCAGTCGTCGTCCGCGACGACGAGGTCCGTGCCCTCGACGAGATCCACGCCCATGCGCTGCGCGAGGTAGGAGTGCTCGAAGTAGGCCGAGTTGTAGATGCCGGGCGTGAGCACCACGACGCGCGGGAACTCGGCTTTGCGCGGGGAGAGCGAGGCGAGCATGTCGAACAGCTGCGAAGCGTAGTCGTCCACGGGCAGGATCGACGCGTGCTCGAACACTTCCGGAAACACTTGCTTCGTGATGATCCGGTTCTCGAGCATGTACGACACGCCCGACGGCACGCGGAGGTTATCCTCGAGCACGTAGACGGTACCGTCGGCGTCGCGCACGAGGTCCGAGCCGCAGATGTTCGCCCAAACGCCGTACGGCGGGTTGGCTCCGATGCAGCCTTCGAGGAAGTTCGACGACGTCGCGATGACGTCTTCGGGCACTATGCCGTCGGCGATAATGCGCCGGTCGTGATAGAGGTCGTCGATGAAATGATTGAGCGCCGTGAGCCGCTGGACGAGGCCGCGCTCGATGCGCGCCCACTCGGTCGCCTCGATCGTGCGCGGGATCACGTCGAACGGCCACGCACGGTCGATGTTCTGGCCTTCGGTGTAGACCGTGAACGTGATGCCCATCTCGGCGATCGCGCGCTCGGCGTCGCCCTGCCGCTCGGCGAGCTCGCCCTTGCCGAGGGACGCGAGGTAACTCGTCAGGTGCGCGGCCGCCGGCCGCGCCTTGCCAGGCGCTGCGAAGAGCTCGTCGAAGAACGTGCCCGGTTGGTACTGATTCCAGTCGATCTGCATGAGGTCGATCCAAAGATACGCTGAAAAAAGATGAGAATCGATCGGGTCAAATGGTGCATCGCCGCGGTCGCGGGCACCATAGTGGTGCTCATCGGCACCGTTTATCTCACCGCTCGCGCGGCGCTTCCTCGCCGGAGCGGCGACTCCGTGCTCTCGGGCCTCACGGCCCCGCTTGAGATCGAGCTCGACGCCCGCGCTGTCCCGCGGATCCGCGCCGCGGGATTCGCGGACGCACTGCGCGGCGAAGGCTACATGCACGCGCAAGAGCGGTTCTTCCAAATGGACCTGCTGCGCCGCTCGGCCGCGGGGGAGCTCGCGGAGCTGTTCGGCGAGCGCGCGCTGCCGCTCGACCGCGCCCAGAAGCCTTTCGCCTTCAGGCGCCGCGCCGAGCGTGTCCTCGCGGAGTTGCCCGAACACCAAGTCGCGTGGCTCAGCGCGTATACGCAAGGCGTGAATGCGGGACTGAGCGACCTCGGTGCCCGCCCGCCCGAGTACTGGTTGTTCGGCGCGGAGCCGCAGCCCTGGCGCAACGAAGACAGCGTGCTCGTCGTGTTCGGGCTCTACACGCGGCTCTCGAACAACGAAGTGTATGAGCGGCCGCAGGGCGTGCTGCGCGCGGTGTTGCCGGAGCCGCTGTACGAATTCCTGACGCCATCCGCGTCGCGCTTCGACCGCCCGCTCGTCGCCACGGCCGCCGATCCGACGGGCGGGTACTCCCCCGCCCCCATCCCGAGCTCGGACGTCGTCGACTTGCGCACGCGCGCCGCGCCGCGCGCGTCGCCCGCGGCACCGCGCGTCGCGCCGCCGCTCGTGGGACCCGCGTCGAACCAGTGGGCGATCGACGCGTCGCGCACGGCGCGCGGCGACGCGATCCTCGCGAACGACCCGCATCTCGACCTTCGGGTACCGAACATCTTCTATCGCTGCGAGCTGCTATGGCCCGGCGGTGCGCTACGCGGCGCGAGCATTCCCGGCGTGCCCGCGATCCTGATCGGCGCGAGCGACACGCTCGCGTGGGGCGCAACCGTGAGCAACGCGGATCAAAGCGACTGGGTGGTCGTGGACGTGGACCCCGCGGATCCGAGCCGCTACGCGACGCCGGGCGGAAGCGAGGCTTTTGCGACCGAGGTGATTCAGATTGCGGTCGCGGGCCGCGACCCCGAGCCGTTCGAGCTGCGCTCGACGCGTTGGGGCCCGATTGCCGGTAACGACTGGCGCGGCCGGCCGCTCGCGCTGCACGCGGCGTGGCTCGAGCGCGGCGGGCTGAACCTCGACCTCCTCGACCTCGCGGGGGCCACGACGATAAGCGACGGCGCCGCGGTGCTCGAGCGCTGGGCCGGGCCGTCGCTCAACTGGATGCTCGCCGACTCGAGCGGCCGAGTCGCGTGGACCGTGAACGGACCGCTGCCGCGGCGCGTCGGCTTCGACGGATCGCGGCCGGAGTCTTGGGCCGACGGCAGCCGCTCTTGGGACGGCGAGCTCGAGCGTCCGACGCTCTCCGGCAGCGGCGACGGCGCGCTGCTCACCGCGAACAACCGCACCTTGCCGCTCGAGCGCTCGGACCCGTTGAGCCGCGTGTGGATGACGCCGCTGCGGGCGGCGCGCATCGCGGAGCTGCTCGCGGCGAAAGCGACGTTCGCCGAGCCCGACTTCCTCGCGATGCAGCTCGACACGCGCACGCGGGGCTACGACCAGATTCGCGACGTGCTGCTCGAAGTCGTGCCGAGCGGCGAGACCGAGCCGCTGCTCGCGCGCGCTCGCGCGCACGTGCTCGCGTGGAACGGCCGCGCCGACACGGATCAAGCCGGGTTCCGGATCGTGCAGCTCTACTATCGCGCGCTGCTCGAGCGGGCGCTCGCGCCGCTGTTCGCGCCGGCCGTCGAAGCAGACCCCGGGTTCGTCTACCGTTGGCCGCTCGCGGACGAGCCATTGCGCCGGCTGCTCGACGAGCGGCCAATGAATCTTCTTACGCGGGAATTCGCAGACTGGCCCGCGTTCCTACGCGCGGTGCTGCTCGACGCCCTGCACGATCTCGATCGCGACGGCTCCCGGCCGGGGCTCGATGCGCCGTGGGGCGACGTGAACGTGATCGAGGCGGCGCATCCGTTCGCCAATCTTCCGGTGATCGGCGACCTGCTCGGCCCTTGGCTGCGCCTGCCGCGCGACTCGGTGCCGGGCGCGACGCTCGCGCTGCGCGTCGCGACGCCGAGCTACGGCGCCCTGATCCGGATGTCGATCTCGCCCGCGCACCCCGAGGACGGCATCTTGGAGATGAGCGGAGGACAGAGCGGCCATTTCTTGTCGCCGCACTTCGCCGACTTGCAGGACGACTGGGTGAGCGGCGCCCCGACGCCGTTCCTCGCAGGCCCCGCCGTCACGCGGATCGTGCTCGAGCCCTGAGAGCTTATTTGAAGACGGCTTGCTCGAAGCTCGGCGGATCAGCGTCCGCGAAGTGCGGGTGCACGGCCCACATGTCGTTGCCGACTGCCGCGGCCGTCGTGGCCTGCCCGACGAGCGTCGCGACGCCGGCGCGCTGCGCGCTCGCCCAATCGTCGCTGCTCGTGAGCTTCACGACCTGCTGCTCGCTGTTGCTCACGGCGGCCAACGTGCCGTCGGCGGCCCAGACGATGCCGTCTTGGCCCGGCACGGGCGCCGCGACCTGCACTTGCGTCGTGCCCGCGGGATTCGCGACGGGCACCTTGAACACGAGCGGACCCGCGACGACGAGCAGGTAGCCGCCTGCGTGGTACTCGATGCCGTTCACCTGGGCGCCGCCTTCGAGCGCGGCGAACCGGTGCAGCACCGACGCCTGATAGTCGGGCGTCACCTTGTAGATGACGTTCGTCATCGTGTCCGTGACGTAAGCGTTGCCTTCGGCGTCGACGGCGACGTCGTTCGCGAAATACCTCGGCGGATCGCTGGGCGTGCCGATCACGGCCGCGAGATCGACCATTGCGAGGCGCTCGCCCGTGGTGAGGTTGTAGACGTTGAGCTTGGCCTGGCCCGGGTTGCCCGGTTGAAACGCCGCGCGGTCCGAGTTCGCGACGAGCAGCCGGTCGCGCGCCTCGTCGGCTTCGATGCCGACGGACGACACGAGCGAGGCGTCCGTGATGAACGGCGTGACGCTGCCGTCGCGGCCGATCACGAAAATCGAGCCTTCCGCGAGCGAGCCCGTGAGGATGCGGCCGTTCGCTTTGTCGTACTCGATGCCTTCCGGGATGAAGCCGCCGCGCACCGCGGTGAACGATTCGCCGGCGGGACGGGGCGGAGCTGCGGGCGCCGCGGGCGGCGGCGGTGGCGGCTCGGGTGTGCACGCGGCCGCGAGCATCACGCCACGGCGATCGACACGACGAATCTGCTAACCATCGACGAACTCCCCTGCGCGCTGCCCCCGAACGCGCGGATCGTAGCACCGCCCCACCGCAACCGCGACAACGTGCGGCCCGTCGGCGATACGCGTGCGTCGTCTGCGCGGTGCGCGATGCGACTCGCGAGCGTCCTTCGCCGCAGACCGTCCGCGCGCACAGCGCGCAGGTGCGACCGCACGAGCCCCGCCTAGGCGACGGGATTTCGCCTCAGGCGAGCCCGCGGGCGAACGCGTCGGCGAGGAACCCGCGAAGCGGGCGAGTTGCGTGCCGCCAGCGACGTGCGACGCGGCGCAACGCCCACGCGCAACGCGCGACGACGCCCGTCAACCGTCGGGCAACGCAAACACCCAAATCGTAGAGCTCCGCACGACCGGCAGATCGATCTCCGGTGTCAGCATCGGGAACGTCATCGCCTGCGCGGTACCGTAGCCGACCACCATCGCGACGTACTGCTTGCCGTTCACCGCGTAGCTGATCGGCGCCGCGCTCGGCACGTCGCTCAGGCGCGCGCGCCACAACGTCTTGCCGTCCGCGTCGTCGTAGGCCGTGAACCAGCGGTCGAGCGCGCCCGCGAACACGAGGCCGCCCGCGGTCGCGAGCACGCCGCTCGTCTGCGGCGCGCGTTGCCGCTCGGTCCAGACGGTCTCCTTCGTCGCGAGGTTGATCGCTTGGATCCGGCCGTAGCGGCCGTCGCTGTCCTGCGTCGGGCGAATCGTCCAACGAACGCCGGTCGAGAGCGAGCCGCGCTCGTCCTGCGGCACGGGCGTGAGCGCCATGCACGATTCGACGAGCGGCACGAACAAGATCTTCGTCTGCGGATTGAGCGACGCCGGGATCCAACTCTTCGCGCCGCCCGCGTGCGGACACACCGTGATCGGCCGTTCGCGCGAAGGAATCAGGCTCGGATCGATGCGCTTGGCACCCGTTTTCGGGTCTATCGCGGTGATGAAGTTCTGCAATCCCAGGTCGATCGAGAAGAGATAGCGCCCGCCGTTCAAATCGAGCGCGTCGTACACGGCCTCCTTGCCCGACGTCACGAGCACCCGACGGTCGCGGCCGTTCACGGGCAGCGTCACGAGCTGGCGCTCGAACGCCCAGTCGAAGTCCCACTGATCGTTCGGCACGTGCTGGAAGTGCCAGACGAGCTTGCCGTCGTCGGGATTGAGCGCGATCGTCGCGTTCGTGTAGAGCGCTTCGTTCGACACGCCGCGGCGCTCCACCGCGTCGCGCATGGGACCCGTGTCGTAAGTGGGCGCGGGGCCGAACAGCGCGACGTTGTGCTCCGCGTCGTAGCTGCCCGCGGTCCAAACGGAACCGCCCGAGCGCTTCTCGAGCGGCAAGCCGTTCCAGGTGTTGCCGCCGGGCTCGCCCGGCCGCGCGATCGTGTAGAAGCGCCAAGCTTCTTTGCCCGTCTCGGAATCGAGCCCGACGATGTACGCGCCTCCCGGCGCTTGGCCGTTCACGCCTTGCATCACCTTGCCGCGTGCGACCAGCGGGCCCCCCGTGAGCCCGAACCCGCTGCCGGGCTCCGTGATCGGCTGATCCCAGACCACGTGACCGGTCTTCGCATCGAGCGCGACGACGTGCACGTCCGATGTTCCGAAGTAGATCTTGTCGCCGTAGAGCGCGAGGTTGCGCTTGACCGTGGGCCGAAAGTTCTCGGGTAGCGTGCGCGCGTAGTGCCACAGCTCGTCGCCCGTGGTCGCGTCGAGCGCCTGCACGTGATCGCCGAACGAGTGCACGTAGATCACGCCGTCATGCACGAGCGGCGTCGCGGCGTTCTGCCCGGGCGGCAGCGCAAGCGACCACGCGAGCTGGAGCCGGGCGACATTCTCCTTATTTATGCTCATGAGCGGCGAGAACCCCAGGCCGTCCTGCGTTCGCCGCCACGAGAGCCAGTCGTTCGGCGACGGGCTCGCGAGCAGCGCGTCGGTGACGGGCACCGCGGCCGCGAGCGGATCGCGCGGCGCGGGCCAGCGCGGCAGCTCGACGCCGGGAGTCAGCGGTCCGCCGGGGCTGAACTGGCGCAGGCGTTGTTGCTCCGCCTCGCCTTCGCGCGCATCGGCGGCCGGTCCTTGAGCCGCCGCCGTTCCGAGCACGGTCGAACCGATGAACGCGAGCGCCGCCAGCCGTCTCATGATGACTTCCCCCGTGTGGTGCGGCGTCCTCGAAGGGGCGCCGTGTGCTGCGTGAAGCGTAACCGAAGCGTCGCGCGCCGACCCGGCGTGCGACACGCCGACGGATTCGGTTTCGACTGTTACGAAGCGCAGGGAGGATGGACGACAAACGAACGTCGCACCGAGGCGCGCAGCCTACTCCGGCAGCTTCAGCACCTTGAGGCGCTGCGAGAGCGACGTGCGCTGCAGGTGGGCGGAGATGCGCTCGAACCGGTCGAGCGGATTCGGGCGCCCCGCGCGATCGCGCGGCGGGAAGAAGATGCCGTACCCGCCGCCGCGCTCCGAGCGGATCACGCCGTGCAGCATGAACGTCTCTTCTTCGAACGAGATCTCGACGTCCAGCTGCCGCTCGACCTTCAACGCCGCGATCGGGCCGCGATCGAGCCTGAGGAAGATGCCCTCGGCGCTGATATCGCCGACGGTCGCGGCAAGTCGCTTGCCGGCAAGGTGGAGCGCGGCCTCGATGCCGCTGTCTCGCCGGACTGCGACGCGGAAGGTGCCCCGTTGTTCCTGCGCGAGTTTCACAGATGAAATCTCGCCAATCGTCAAAGCCGGCGCCAGTGCGCAAATCTCATTGCCGACCGATCGCCAAGCCCGCTAGAGTCTCGTCGGGCGCTTTAGGGGGAGCCAGCTTCGATGAGATCGGCAGTTTTCGCGCTGTGCGCAACGGCTTTGACGGGGGCCGCGCACGGCCACCACTCGGGCTCGATGTTCGACCGCGCCAAGGCGGTCACGCTCGAAGGCACCATCAAGGAGTACCAGTTCCAGAATCCGCACGTGTGGATCGAGGTGATGGTGCCCGGTGCCGACGGCAAGCCGGTGCAGTGGAGCATCGAAGCCGAGACGCGCGCGACGATGACGCGGCTCGGCCTCGGCGCAACGGCGATCAAGCCCGGCGACAAGGTCGTCGTCAAGGCGCATCCATTGCGCGACGGCCGCAGCGGCGGCAGCTTCATCAACATCACGCTGCCCGACGGCACCGTGATCGATTCGCGCTGACGGCGGGGAGATCGTCATGAGCAACTTCCGCGCTTTCGCTGCCGCTGCATCGCTTGCGGCCGCTTGGCTCGTGCACTCGCCGGCCGCTCGCGCCGCCGACAACGCGGCCGAGGCCTACGGAGCCGAGCTTGCGTCGCTGCCGGATTGGACCGGTGTTTGGACGCCGCTCGAGGGCATCACGTTTCCGGGGCCGAAGTTCACGGTGCTCGCGAAGGACCCGGCCGGCGGCGAAGGCGGGTTCTCCTACGGACCTCTGCCCGGCAGCTACATCACCGGCGTTCCGTACAAACCCGAGTACCAGAAACGCTACGACGCGCTCGTCAAACGCGGCGCGGAGGAATTCTTCGTGGACGACCCCGTCGGCAACTGCATGCTGCCGCACGGCATGCCGCGCGTGATGGGCGGCGCACCCGGCCCGATCGAGATCGTCGTGACCCCGCAGCAGACTTGGATGATCTGGGACTACATGAACGAGCTGCGCCGCATCTACACGGACGGGCGCTCGCATCCGACCGGCGACGAGGCGTGGCCCACCGTAATGGGACATTCGATCGGTCATTGGGAAGGCAAGACGCTGGTCGTCGACACCGTCAACATGATGGCGGGCCAGTTCGATCGCACAGGCGCACCACACAGCGATCAGATCCATCTCATGGAGCGCATCACGAAGGTCGACGACGGCCGGCTGCAGATCGACATGGTCGTCGAGGATCCCGTGATGTTCACGGGCCCGTGGAAAGTAACGCGCTACTTCGGCAAGCACGCGAACCAGAAGCTCAACGTCGAAGGTACGTATTGCGACAACCAGCGCAACGAATCCGATAGCGAGGGAAATCAATCGGCGACGCTGCCTGGCGACGCGCGCTGAGCTTGACGTTCGATTCCGATTTTTGGCTGCTCGCGGCTGTGCCCGTCACGGGGGTCGCCGCGGGCTTCATCAATACGCTCGCGGGCAGCGGCTCGCTCATCACGCTGCCCATCCTGATCCTGCTTGGCCTGCCCGCGAACGTCGCGAACGGCACGAACCGCGTCGGCGTCGTGATGCAGAACGTCGTGGCCGTCGCGACGTTCCGCCGGCTAGGCGCGCTCGACGCGAGCGGGACGTGGCAGCTCGTCGTGCCCTCGGTCGTGGGGTCGATCATCGGCGCGCAGCTCGCGGTCGATCTGAACGAAGCGTTGCTGCGTCAGATCATCGGCGTGCTCATGCTGCTGATGATCGTCGTGATGTTCATCCAGCCGGAGCGCTGGCTCCAAGAGCACGTCGCGACCCGACGCGCGCGGCTCTGGGTCGAAGTGCCGTTGTTCTTCGTGATCGGAATCTACGGCGGATTCCTCCAGGCCGGCGTCGGTATCTTCCTGATCGCGGCGCTCGTGCTGAGCGCGGGCTTCAACCTCGTCAGCGCGAACGCGGTGAAAAACCTGATGGTGCTCGTGTTCACGGCGGCGGCGCTCGTCGTGTTCATCGCTCACGATCAGGTGAACTGGACGCTCGGCCTGCTGCTCGCGGCGGGTCAGTCGCTCGGCGCGTGGCTCGCGGCGCGGATGGCCGTGAAGCGCGGCGCACGTTTCGTCCGCTGGGTGGTGATCGTCGTCATCGTCCTGTCGGCCGGCGCGCTGCTGAGCGGAGTCGCTTAGGCCGCGGACCCGACGGCGGCACGCAACGGGGTTCGCTCCGTCGTACTACTATTCGTGACCTCGGCGCTTGGCAGGTTCCGCAGACTGCCGCGCGTCACCACGCCTCGGCGCCTATAGACGGCAGGGAGAAGCAATCATGCACACGCACCACGCCATCGATTACATCGAGTTCACCGTCCGCGACGTTGCCGCAGCCAAGCGCTTCTATGCGAAGGCCTTCGGCTGGGGCTTTACGGATTACGGCGCCGAGTACGCTGGGATCAAAGGCTCCGACGGCGGCGAGGTCGGCGGGCTCCGGCGCGGCGACGAGGCGCGAACCCACGGGCCGCTCGTCATCCTCTACTCGGACGATCTCGAAGCGAGCGTGACAGCCGTGACGGCTGCGGGAGGGCGGATTCTCGAGGCACCTTATTCGTTTCCCGGCGGGCGCCGATTCCACTTCACAGACCCGAGCGGCAACGAGCTCGCGGTGTGGTCGAGCAAATAACCCGTCGAACGAATCGCCCCCTCGTTGCGCGATTCCGCCCGAGAAATTAGGAGTGACGAAGACCATGACGACGACGCCATTGCTCTGGCTGCTCGCACTCGCGAGCGGAGCGTTGATCCCCGTGCAGGCCGCCTCGAACTCCGCGTTGAGCCGCGCGGTCGGCGGCAACGTGCCGTTCGCGGCGATGACGCTGTTCCTCGTCGCGGCCGCCGCGACGGCGCTCACGGTGCTCGCGGCCGGCCAGGGAGTGCCGACGTTGGCGGATCTCAAGCAGGCGCCGTGGTGGAGCTACAGCGGCGGGTTCATCGTGGCGTTCTACGTGTTCACGATCACGTTCTTGAGCCCGCGCCTGGGGGTCGGCGCCGCGATCGCGTTGGTCGTCGCGGGCCAAGTGATCTCGGCGCTCGCGATCGACCACTACGGGGTGCTGCGCTCGCTCACGTTCGCGTTGACCCCGACGCGCTTGCTCGGCGCCGCTCTGATGGTGATCGGCGTCTTCCTCGCCTTGCGGCGCTGACGGTTACGAGTAACCGAACAGCCCGCGCGACTTGATCGCGTTCGCGACGTCGGGCGGCACCATCGACTCCCACTCCGTGCTCTTCGCGCTGATCTTGCTGAGCACGTCGGGCGAATAGATGTTCAGATACGCGTGATTGATGTTGGTGAGCTGCACGATGCAGCGCCGGTCCACGAGGTAGCCGAAGAGCTGCCGCAGCGACGGGTCGAGCTCGAGCTTGTCGATCGTGACGAGCTCGCGCGTCTTCTGGTCGACGTATGGGTAGACGAAGATCTTCAGGTTGTTCTTGAAGAGACGGCCGAAGCTCTCGAGGATTCCGCCCTCGAGCTGCGCGCAGCGCGACTCGTCGAAGATCTCGCGTAGGTTCATCGCACCCATCGCGAGGCCGATGCGGCGGCTCGTGTAGCGAAATAGATAGGCCGCGAGCCTGTAGTACTCGGCGAAGTCCGAGATCATCACGGTGTGTCCCGTCGTCGCGAGCACCTCTGCGCGGCTGATGAAGTCGCCCAAGTCGACCTCACCCTCGCGCATCAGGTTGCGCATCGTGATTTCCATGATCGACACCGTCTCGCCGGGCGCGACGTCGCCGCTCTCCGACTCGAACTTCTCGAGCGCCGCAGCCGCGAGATCGAGATTCACGTACGTCACGGGGCGGAACCGGCCGCGCTCGATGAGCACCGGCTTCTTGTAGAGAACCTCCGAGGGCTGAAGCACCTTGCCTTCGGCAGAGAACATCGCCACACCCGTGAGGCCGAGCTGCACGAGCCGCAAGCTCATCACACGGTTGTCGACGTGACCGAAGTCGTCGCCGGCGAAGTCGACGACGTCGATCTCGATCCGGTTCGTGCTGAGCCCGTCGAGCAGCGACTCGAGCAGCGCCTCGGGCTCGTCGTGCAGGAAGCACGCACCGTAGACGAGATTCACTCCGACGATGCCGAGCGCCTCCTGTTGGAGCGCATTCTCGACGTCGAGCATGCGCACATGGACGACGATCTGGTGGTCGGGGCCGCCCGGCCGCGCCTGGTACTTGATCCCCATCCAGCCGTGGCACTCGTTGTTGCCGCGGAAACTGCGCGCGGAAACCGTGTCGGCGAACGCGAAGAACATGGTGCTGTCGCCGCGCATTCCGCCGAGCCGCTCGACGTTGAGCCGTTGCTCGTAATCGAGCATCGATTGCAGGCGGTCGCGATGCACGTAACGCGCACAGGTGCCGTAGATCGCGTCGCTTACTTTCATGTCGTAAGCGGAGATGCTCTTCGCGATCGTGCCAGCCGCGCCGCCCGCGCGGAAGAACCAGCGAACGACTTCCTGCCCCGCGCCGATCTCGGCGAAGGTTCCGTAATGGCGCGGGTCGAGGTTGACCTCGAGCGCCTTTTCCCTGGGACCGACGGGATGCTCGTTCACGAGTCTGAAATCTCTCACCGGCCGTCCATACCGTGGCCGGATGAGCAAATATCGTGCCCCGACCGCCCCGCCGTCCAGGCTTGGTTCTCGGCACTGCGAAGGGCGTCGCACTTCGCTTGTTGGTGCATTCCGGCCGGCTCAGTTTCCAAAACCGTGCGAACCGTTTAGCCTGCGCCCTTTCTCGGCGTACCGCCAAGACAGAGGCCGTTTGAAAATGACGTTCGTCGCGCACTCCGTCGCCGGTAAGCGGAGCGTCGAAAACAGGCCAGAAGCGCTTGGGTAAGAACCGCCTCGAGGCGTTCAGCGACGGAGTGATCGCGATCATCATCACGATCATGGTGCTCGAGCTGCGCGTGCCGCACGGCGAGGACCTCGCGACGCTCGCGCCGCTGCTGCCGGTGTTCCTGAGCTACGTGCTGAGCTTCGTGTATGTTGGCATTTATTGGAACAACCACCACCACCTGCTGCACAGCAGCGGCCGCGTGACCGGCACCACGCTCTGGGCGAACCTGCACCTGCTGTTCTGGCTCTCGCTGTTTCCGTTCGCGACGGGCTGGATGGGCGAGAATCATTTCGCGCAGACGCCCTCCGCGGTATACGGCGGCGTGCTGCTGATGGCCGCCATCGCCTACTACATCCTACAGCGCGTAATCATGTCGTCGGACGGGCCCGAGTCGGTGCTGCGACGCGCGATCGGCTCGGACTGGAAAGGCAAGCTGTCGCCGATCCTCTACGTGGTCGCGATCCTCACGACGTTTTGGGCGAAGTGGATCGCCCAAGGGATCTACGTGCTCGTCGCGCTGATCTGGCTGATCCCCGATCGGCGCATCGAAAACGCGCTGCGCCAGCACGAGCATTGAGAGGCACATGACTATCGAAGAGGTTGCGGGTACGACTCCCCCCGCGAAACGCTGACATGCCGACGCGCCATTGGGAACGGCATCGCACTAACCGCATCGGCTGGCTGCGGGCCGCGGTGCTCGGCGCGAACGACGGCATCGTGTCGACCGCGAGCCTGCTGCTCGGTGTCGCGGCCGCCGACGCGAGCCACTCGAGCCTTCTCATCGCGGGCAGCGCCGGGCTCGTCGCAGGCGCGATGTCGATGGCGGCCGGCGAATACGTGTCGGTGCACTCGCAAGCGGACACGGAAAAGGCGGATCTCGAGCGCGAGCGCCGCGAGATCGAGACCGACAACGCGGCCGAGCACAACGAGCTCACTGCGATCTACATCGGCCGCGGGCTCGAGCCCGCGCTCGCGCGCACGGTGGCAAAGCAGCTCATGGCGCACGACGCGCTCGGCGCGCACGCGCGCGACGAGCTCGGAATCTCGAGCGTCGTCACCGCGAGGCCGCTCCAAGCGGCACTCGCCTCCGCCGGGAGCTTCGCGGTCGGCGCGGCGCTGCCGCTGCTCGTGGCAGCGCTCGCCTCGCCGGCGAATGTCCTCGTAGTCATCGCGGCAACGTCGCTCGTCTGCCTCGCGCTGCTCGGCGGCGTCGCGGCGCGAGCCGGCGGCGCTAGGATCGCCGTGGGCGTGGCGCGCGTGACGTTCTGGGGCGCGCTCGCGATGGCGCTCACGGCCGGGATCGGCGAGCTCGTCGGCACCGTCGTTTAACTGCGAGCCGCGCGGCCGAAGCGAATTCGTCGCGAGAAAAAAAAGGCCGAACCCGTCGCCAGGTTCGGCCCGTGCGTCGCAAGCGTGGGATCGCCCGCGTCCTCGTTAGAACGAACGCTTGAGCGCGAGACCCCATTGACGCGGCACGGCGACGTTGCCCTGCTCGCGGCCGAGCACCGTGACCAAGCTCAGCATGCCGTTGAAGTACACCTCGTCGGTCAAGTTCGTGCCGAACAGCGCGATCGACCACCCCTGATCCGGCGACATCCACGTGAGGCGCGCGTCGACTAACGTATACGCATCCTGGAAGCCATTGATCGGATCGGTGCCGAAGAACATCTTCGACTGGTACGTCGCATTGCCGCGCAGCGCGATGGAGCCACCATTCGACAAGCCCCAGTCGTAGGTCGCGCCGAGCGCCGCCGTCCACTCTGGCGTCCGCGGCGCCGGGCAGCTCGTGCCGTCCGGCAACGTGCGGCACAGGCCCGAACGGCCCGGGTCGACGCGGTCGTAGTCGATGTAGCCGACCGACGCCTCGATCTGGAGCGGATCGATCGGGTTCGACAGCAATTCGAGCTCGACGCCCTTGTACTCCGATTTACCGGTGTTGACGGTCCTGAACCAGATCGCGCCCGAGGAATCGAACTCCTGCGTGCCCTGCTGCTGATTCGTCACTTCGCTGAAGAAGATCGCACTGTTCAGACGCAGCTTGCCGTCGTTGAGCTCGGTCTTCACACCGCCTTCGAGAGTCTCGTCCTCCTCGACGTCGAACGCAGCCACCTGCAGCGGATTCGCCGGCCGCGGACCGAAGCCGCCGCCTCGGAAACCCGTGGCCCACTGCACGTAAGTGAGCAGGTTCGGCTTGAGCTGCCAGTTCAAGCCGATCTTCGGCGAGGTCTCTTGCGCGTCCACGCTGACTCCGGTGTTCGGGATGATTACCGTGCCAGTGCGGAAGTCTTGCCGGTAGATATTCACGCTCTTCGAGTCGTCCGTGTAGCGCACGCCGGCCGTGAGGCTGAACACGTCGGTGAAGTTGTAGGTCGCGTGGAAGAACACCGCCTTGCTGTCGATCGTCTGCACGTCCTTGTGGTTGTTCGTGGACAGAATGAACGGATACAGGAAGTTCCAACCCTGGTTCGAGTCGTCCGCGTCGTACATGAAGAGCCCGGTGGCCCAGTCGAGCTTGCCGTCGAAGGCGAGGCCCGTGATCTGAAACTCCTGCGTCGTCTGATTGTGGATGCTCGTGTCCCACGTGTGGTCGACGGGAAGCGGCGTGCCGTCGGAGTCACGTCCGAACGTGTTCTCGAACTCGCGATACGAGGTGATCGACTTGAACTGCACCTTGTCCGACCACTCCCAGTCCACCGTCATCGACACGCCCCAGTGCTCCATCTGGTTCACGTTCTCGACGTCGCGGTTGAACAGCGGATCGCTGCCGAAGCGGTGGTAGCTCGTGTACGGGCTGCTCGTGATGAAGCGCGTGTCGTACGGCAGGTTGAACACCGGCACGGCGACGCCGTTGCTGAACTGCTGGTTGAAGTTGAACTGCGGGTTCAGGTACGTGTACTTGTCCGACGGTCCTTCCTGGTCCATCTGCGTGATATCGGCGATGAAGTTGATGTCCACTTTGTCGCTCGGAAGCCAGCGGAATGCCGCGCGGCCCGTCTGCACGTTCTCGTTGCCGAGGTGATCGACGACGCAGCCGTCCTCGGTGCGGATGTCCTGCGAGCCGAGCTGGCTGTGGAGGTTGATCGGGGCCGTCGGAGGCAACGGCACCGGAAAGCCGAACGCGGTGTGCGTCGCGCCCGGCAGAATGCCGGTGCCCCCGCCGCCTAGGCTCCCGGGGCCGTTCACGCATTCGTAGTCGAGGATATTGAAGTACCCGTCGGCCTGCTTCGAGGACGCGGAGAAGCGCGCGTACACCTTGTCGGGCACGAGCGCGATGTCGTACGAGCCGCGCAGGTCGATGCGGTCGTAGCTGCCGAATTTCACCTCGACGTCGCCCGTGTTGTCGCCCTCGGGCTTGCGCGAGACGAGCCGGATCGTGCCGCCGATCGCGTTCTTGCCGAACAGCGTGCCCTGCGGGCCGCGCAGGATCTCGACGCGCTCGAGGTCGAGCAGGTCCAAGATCGCGCCTTGCGGACGGCCGTGATAGACGTCGTCGATGTAGATCGGAACCCCGGGCTCGAACGACAGCGAGTTGTCGCCGAGGCCGATGCCGCGGATGAACGCGGCGGCGGTCGAGCCCCAGCCCGCGCCGAGCGGTTGGATGATCGTGTTCGGCGAGAACGTATCAATCTGCGTGACGTCCGTGAGGTTACGCGCCTCCAGGTTCTCGCCCGAGAACGCGGTGATCGCGAGCGGCGTCTGTTGGAGATTCTCCTCGCGGAACCGCGCGGTAACGACGATTTCCTCGAGCCCTCCTTGCTGCTGCGCCATGACGGGAGCGCAGATAGCGAGGGTGCCGGCTGCAAAGCTCAGCCCGGTACCCCAACGCTGCACGCGTCGATTGCCTTGGTTGGTCGACATGATGGTCCCCTTTTTAGTGAGTGCGGCCGTTCGAACGGCACGGTTATCGTTTTGCCCGATTGCGCGATAGCGGCGATTGCGGCGCTGCACTCCGACGTGCAGGGGGCGCCGCGTCTGACGTTTCCCAACAACTGGTAATCGCCGGTACGCCAGTCTACACAGCCCGCTTGGTATTTGACAGATGTAAACCACGTGGCGATCGCGCCACAGAGATCGGGCGCGCACGCAGGCGGGCGAGAAGGTAAAGGCGCGCCGGCGGGCGTTTCGACCCTACTGCAGCGCGCGGAATTTAGGCGAGACGACCGATGGCCGGACGGTGGCGGGGATGAACTCGGGGTCGCGGTCGCGGCGCAAGATGATGATCTGACCGGCGGGCACTTCTGCCCAACCCGGGTCGCTGGTAAGCCGCTCGGAGCTCACGGTCACCTCGTGACGAGCGGGTGGACCGGGCCGCCGCGGATCCGGGAGGTCCGGGTAGAGGTTGCCGCTGAAGTAGTACAGCGACTCGGGTTTTCCGCCGGGCTCGTCGGTGAACCGCGAGATGACGGCGTGATCGCCGTCCGCGATCGCGACGTTCAAGTAGCTCGCGCCGCCCCTGCCGACCGACCGCACGAGCTCGAGCACACGGTCGATCGACTGCGCGAGCGCGAGCGCCATCCTGAGCGCCGGATCCTGCTCAGTGCTCGCGAGCCAGCTGTCGATGAACAGCGCGAAGAAGTGCTCGGAATCCGTGCTTCCGTAGACGTTGCCGAAAGCCTCGTCGCCGATCGACGCGAGCAGCTTGCGGCGCACCTCGCGAAAATCGCCGATGTCGCCGTTGTGCATGCAGAGGTAGCGCCGCCAACGGAACGGATGACAGTTCGCCTCGTTCACGCCGCTCGATTGAGTAGCCGCGCGTACGTGCGCGAGCACGCAGTCGCTCGCGACGACGCGCGCCAAGTTCTGAAGATTTCGGTTGTTCCACGCCGGCGTTATCGAGCGGAACACCGCGGGCTCGGGCGCGAGCTCGTTCGCATACCAGCCGATACCGAACCCATCCCCGTTCAACGGCTCCTCGCGTTCGGCGCTGTGCACGCTCTGGCGGATCAGCGAATGATCGGGGTCGACGATCAACGAGCTCAGTCGCGTACGCGGTCCAAGATACAGAACGAAGCGGCACATGGTGACTTTTCTCGCCGCGGCGCGCGCCGCGTTTAGGCTACTTCGGAACGGCCGACATCTTGAGCGGAACGGTGGCGGCCAGCGACGAACCGTCGAACGACGCGAGCAGCTTCGCGAACTCCGCTGCAGGCACGGGAGTGCTGAATAAGTAACCCTGCACCGCGTCGCAGCCGAGCTGCTTCAGGAACGCGAACTGTGCCTGGTCCTCTACTCCCTCGGCGAGCACGCTGAGCCCGAGGATCCGCGCCATCGAGATGATCGCCTCGATGATCGACGCAGTCGTATGGTCCGTGAGCATCTCCGCGACGAACGACCGGTCGATCTTCAGCATGTTGATCGGGAAGCTCTTCAGATAGCTCAGCGAGGAGTACCCCGTGCCGAAGTCGTCGAGCGCGAGGTTCACGCCGAGATCGCGCAGCTGAGCGAGGAGCTCGATCGCGCGCTCGCGCACCGACACGATCACGGTTTCCGTGATCTCGATGCGCAGCATCTGCGGCTCGAGGCCCGTCGCAGCAAGCGCTTTGCGCACGAGCTCGCAAAGGTCCTGGCGCCGCACCTGCACGCCCGATACGTTCACGGCGATCGGCACCTTCGGCAACCCCGAGCGTTGCCAGTCCATGGCCTGGCGGCAAGCCTGCTCGATGACCCACTCCCCGATCGGCAGGATGAGCCCGGAGTCCTCGGCGATGGGTATGAACGTGGACGGCGAGATGAAGCCGCGCTGCGCATGATGCCAGCGCAGCAACGCCTCCGCGCCGATGATCCGGCCGGTGCGCACGTCGACCTGCGGTTGATAGTGCAGCTCGAGGCCGTCGTCCTCGAGCGCCCGCCGCAGGCCGCTCTCGAGCGTGAGGCGCTCGACCGAGGCCGCGTTCATCGCGGCCGAGTAGTACTGGAACGCAGCCTTACCCTGCTGCTTCGCGTGGTACATGGCCGTGTCCGCGTTGCGGATCAGGATCTCGCTAGTGAGGCCGTCCTCGGGGAACGTCGCGATGCCGAGGCTCGCGGTGACGAACACCTCGTGGCCCTCGGCCCGGATGGGTTGCTCGAGGTGCTTCAAGATGCGCCGCGCGACCGTGCCGGCCGCGAAACGATCGCGCGTATCGGGCAACAGGATGATGAACTCGTCGCCGCCGAGTCGCGACAGCACGGACTCGTCGATCGGCTCCGTCGTGATCGTCGCGGCGAGATCCGTCTCCTCGAGATAAAGACTGAGCACGTCGTCGGAGCGGATGAGCTCGCTCAACGAATCGGCGAGCTGCTTGAGCACGAGGTCCGCCGCGTGGTGACCGATCGTGTCGTTGATGAGCTTGAAGTTGTCGACGTCGATGAACAGCACAGCGAACTCGGTGCTCTTGCGGCGCGCGCGCGCGAGCACCTTCTCCAGGTGCTCGTTGAGCAGTCGCCGGTTCGGCAGGCCGGTCAACCCGTCTTGATAGGCGAGCGCCCGGATCTGCTCGTGCGACTCGCCGAGCCGGCGCAGTGCGTCCTCACGCAGCGCGGCCTCGCGCTTCAACGCCTCGTTCGCGGCTTTGAGCTCGCGCGTCTGTGCTTCGATCACGGCCGTCAGATCCTCGACCCGCAGAGCCGCGAGCCGTGCGAGCTCCCAGCGCCGGTGGAGCGCGTGCGCGAGCTGGCGCACTTCGACGGTGTCGAACGGCTTCTTGAGGATCAGCACGCGATCGGTCGTGCCAAACGCCTCCGTCATCTCTTCCCAGCTGTGGTCCGAGTAGGCGGAGCAAATCACGATGCCGACTTCCGGGTCCTGCTCCAGCAGTCGGGCCGTCGTCTCGATGCCGTCGAGCCCCGGCGGCATCCGCACGTCGACGAACAACAGTGCGTACGGCTCACCGCGTTCGAGCGCGGCCTTCACCTTCTGCAGCGCTTCGTCGCCTTGATAGGCGGAGTCGAGGTCGAAACCCTCGGCCGACGACTCCTGCTCGGCGCCGAAAATTTCGGCTTCGAGCGCATCGAGGTCGGCACGGTCGGCGCGGCCGCCGCCGAGGATCTTGCCGAAGTCCTCGTGGATCGAGCGATTGTCGTCGACGATCAGGATCCGCCGATTCGGCTCGATCAGGCGCCTGACGGTGCCCGACTCGCTCACTGCGCGCCTCCAGCCTCGGCGAAGCCGGCGCGCTGCGGGATCGCGTCCGCGTACTCCACCGGCATCCGCAGCACGAAGCTCGCGCCTTTACCGGGGCCGTCGCTGTAGGCCGTCAGGCTGCCGTCCATCTGCTGCGCGGCGTTCGCGCAGTTGTGCAGGCCGAAGCCGTGGCCCTGCTTCTTGGTCGTGAAGCCGTGATTGAAGATCTTCGCGAGATTCGCCGCGGAGATGCCGATGCCGTTGTCGCGCACCTCGATCCGCACGCCGCCCTCGACTTTTGCGATCGCAACCATCAGCTCGCGCTTCGCGGGGCTCGCTTCCTCGAGCGCGTGCTTCGCGTTCGATACCAGATTCACGAGGATCTGCATGAGCTGATGGCGGTCGACGAGCACCGGCGGCAGCTTCTCGTAGTCGCGTACGACCTCGATGTTGCTGTTGCGCAGCACGCCTTCGCTGATCTGCAGCGCCGTCTCGGCGATCTCCTCGAGCGTGCACACCTCGGTCATGCCGTTGACCTTCGCGTAGGACTGCTGCGCCGCGATGATCTTCTTCATGTGCTCTAGGTGGCCTGAGAGCTGATCCATCTGCGTGAGGATCGCGCCCTTCTCGTTGCTCAACGCGAGCCCGAGCTTGCGCAGGTATTCGGGCAGCTTGCGGCCGGTCGGATCGCTGCGCAGGTACTCGGCGAGCCGCTGCGCGTTCTGATCGATGAGCTCGCATGCCCGCGTCACGCCTTCGACCGGCAACGCCTTGACCTGATCGCGCGCGACGCTCGCCCCGACGTTCACGCTGTTCATCACGTTGCCGACGTTGTGCAGAACCCCGGAAGCGACCTCCGCCATGCCCGCGCGACGCGACATGTCGACGAGCCGCCCTTGTGCGTTCTCGAGCTCGCGGGTGCGCTCTTTCACGAGATCTTCCAAGTGGTCGCGGTAACGGCCGAGCTCGGTTTCCGCGCGCTTGCGCTCGGCGATCTCCTTCGTGAGCTTGACGTTCGCCGCCTCGATCGCGCGAGTCTGCTGCTCCTGCTTGGCGTAGAGCGTCGCGTTCTCGATGGACACGGCGATCTGCGCCATCAGGATGTTCAGCGCCTCCAACCGATCCGGCGTAAACGCGCCCGCGACCTGGTTGTTCTCGAGATAAATGATGCCGTTGAGCTTGCCCTTGTGAGAGACGGGCGCGCACAGCACGGACTTCGGATGGCGGTTGCGCACGTACGGGTCGTTGCGGAACTTGCCGCGCACGCCGGGATCCGCGAGCACGACGTGCTCGGACGTCCGAATCACGTAGTTGACGATGCCCTTGGACACGATGACGCACTGGCGCAGCGGCTCGGCCATCATCACGCGCACGTTGCCCGACGCGTTCTTCGTGCCTTGCACGAGGAACTCGCCATCGGATTCGAGCACGAGCACGACCGACTCTGCGCCCGCGTTCTCCATGATGATGCTCATGAGAGTGCCGAGCAGGCGCTCTAGCACGATCTCGCCGGCGATCGCCTGGCTCGCTTTGAGCACGGTCGCGAGATCGAGCGCGTCGCTGCCGCCTTCGGTCGTGCCGCCCAGGGTCGTCGCACCGGCCGTCGACGAGGTGGTCGCAAGGCGCGGCGCGCTCAAGCCGTGCGCAGCGCGCAGGTCGGCGACTTTGCCATGGGCGCCCCAGACCTCGTAGGCATGCAATGCTTTCTCGAGGTAGACCTTCGCGAAATCCGGCTTGTTGTCGGCCTGCCAGAAGCGCGCGGCGACCTCTGCCGCGAGCGCCTCGATGTTCACATAGCTCTGCTCGCGCGCAGCATTGATCGCGCGATCGTAGAGATCGGCCGCCTCGATGCGCGCACCGGCGATCCGCGCGGCCTCTGCCTCGACGAGCAGATGCAGGTGGCCGTAGTTTTCCGGACAGCCTTTCGCCCATTGCCGCAGCAGCTCGCGATTGAGCGCGAGCTCGCCGTCATAGGCGATGCGCTGCTGGTCGTCGGCGCCGGCGTACAGCGCCGTGATCGCGAGCGACAGGAACGTGGCCTGCTCGCCGCGCGTGACGAAACCCGCGCTGTACGGCACGAGGTCCTCGGCCGTGCGCGCGAACTCGTACGCCGCCGCGAACTCACCGGCGTAATAGCGCTGCATCGCGAGCCGTAGGAACCAGTCGTACTCGAAGGATCGGTTGCCGCGCGCCCGGATGATCGCCGTGCACGCCGTCTCGTCGTGCTCGTCGCTGCCGAGCGTGCTCCCGTGGCGCCGATCGCCTTGGAGCCAGTCGAGAAAGCGTGCGCGCGGAAGCACGAACTCCGTGTTGGTCGCATCCCCGATCCTCTGCAGGAGCTCCATCGTCGCGTTCGCGTCCTCGCGCAGCTCGTCGATCGGCATACCGCGGAACTGCAGGTGCGAGAAGCGGCGCGCGGCGCTGTAGCCCGCGTGCAAGTGGTCGCCGCTCTGGAGGCCGTATTGGATGCTCTGCCGGTACAGGTCGACGCTCTCGTCGATCGGCTTCATCCAATGCGACGCGAACATAGCCCAGAGGAAATACACGCCGGACAGCACGGACGGCTCGTTGAGCTTGTGCGCGAGATCGACACCGAGCTTCGCGAACCGATAGCCCTCTTCGTAACGCCGCAGCGCACTGACGATGAGTGCCGCGAACGAGCCGTACGCGCGCGCTGACAACGGCGAATTACCGTGCTCGAGCGACAGGCGCACCATCGTGCACGTGAGCAGGGCGTACGAGTCTTGATCGTATTGATACGCCGCCGGCAGGCAATGCGTGAGCAGCGCGAGCAGGGCGGTGCTCGCGGGATCCTTCATCACGGGCAGATCGAGCAGCTTCTCGATGCCGATCGCGCCGGTGCGCTCGAGAATCGTCTGGATCTCGCTCTGCAGCAACGCGCGTACCTGCTCCTTCTCCTCGGGCAGGTCGACGTTGAACATGCGCGCCGCCTCGCGGCCGCACGCGAGCGCGGCCGGGATCCGGCCCATGATCAGCAGCACGTTGGTCTTGATCGTGTACAGCTTCGCGCGGTCGATGATCGAAGCCGCGTGGCTGAGCGCGGCGTCGAGCACGGCGAAGGCGCCGTTGTAGTCCGCGACGAGCCCGAGGCTCTCCGCGAGCCGTTCGTGCACGTCGCACTGCATGTCGTAGCGATCGCGCCAACCCGCCTCGCCGAGCAGCTCGACCGCGTGCCGGAAGCAGCGCACCGCGAGGTCGTAGGCCGTCGCGTCGCGCGCCTTCGCGCCCGCCCGGATGTTGAGCTCCGTGAGCCGGAGGCGCTCCGCGGGATCGCCGATGAGCGCAACGCCGTGGTTCAGGTGGTTCACGACGTCGAACAACCGCGACTCGAGCTGCGCCGCCGACACGCTGCTGAGCAGCGCACGGCCGATCGCGAGGTGCAGCGCGGGCTTCTCCGCATTCGACAGCGTCGCATAGGCTGCCTGCTGCACGCGGTCGTGCAGGAACGCGAACCGTCCGTAAACCAGCGGCGCTTCGAGCGCGTTCGGGTCGGCGCTCTCGAGACCCGAGAGCGGCGCGATGAATCCTTCGTCGATCGCGGGCTTGAGGTTCGCCGCCGTCTCCGCCGCCGAACGCTCGTCGACGCGCGCGAGCGCCTTGAGCTCGAAGCGGTTGCCGATCGCGGCCGCGACGCGCAGCACCTCGCGCGTCGCGCGCGGCAGCTTCTCGAGCTTCGCCGCAAGGAAGTCGGCCACGTTCTCCGTGATCGCGGCGTTCTTCACCGCGCCCGCGTCGTAGCGGAACGCGCCGTCGCGCGGCTCGAAGTAGATGAGCTTCGAGTCGTACAGCGCCTGCAGGAATTGCCGCATGAAGAACGGGTTGCCTGCCGTCTTCTGGTGAACGAGCTCGGCGAGCGGCGTCGCCGTCGCGATGTCCTGGTGCAGCGCATCGGCCACGAACTCCGCAACTTCGGGCGCGCCGAGCGCGCGCAAGTTGATGGTGTGGATCTGCACGCCCTGCTTCGCCTGCTCCTTCGCCGCGAGCATGAACGGATGATTGGCAGACACCTCGTTGTCGCGGTAGGTCGTCACCAGAAGCAGCGACTCGGTCGCGCGGGCCGACACGATCAGGGTGACGAGGTTCAAGCTGGCCGCGTCGGCCCACTGCATGTCGTCGAGGAACAGCACGAGCGGGTGCGCGCGCTTGCAGAACACCTGAACGAAGTTCTGGAAGACGAGGTTGAAGCGATTCTGGGCTTCGAACGCCTCGAGCTCCGGCACACGCTGCTGCTTGCCGATGATCAGCTCGAGCGCGGGGACGACGTCGACGATCAGCTGCCCGTTCGGATGCACCGCGTCGCGAATCGCGCGCCGCCATGAGGCAATCGCCTCCTCGCTTTCGGTGAGCAGCTGCTGGACGAGATCCTGAAGCGCGGTGACGAGCGCGCTGAACGGCACGTTCTGCTGGAGCTGATCGAACTTGCCCGCGACGAAGTAGCCGCGCCGGTGCGTGATCGGTTGGTAGATTTCTTGGACGAGCGACGTCTTACCGATGCCGCCCTGGCCCGCGACCATCACGGCCTCGACGCCGCCGCGCGCGACGCGCTCGAAGCTCTGCAGCAGCACCTGCGTCTCCGCGGTGCGGCCATAGAGCTTCTGCGGTGGCTCGAACCGGTCCACCGCATCGTGGAGCCCGAGAGGGAATCGCTCGAGCTGGCCGCCCGCCGCGAGCTGCGCGCGGCATTTTTTCAAGTCCGCCGCGAGGCCGGTCGCGCTCTGATACCGGTTCTCCGGCTCCTTCTGGAGCAGCTTCATCACGATGTCGTTGACGGCTTCCGGCACGCTCGCGCGGCGCTCGCGCGGCGGCACGGGTTTGCCCGCGATGTGGAAGTGCACCATCTCGAGCGGATCGGTGCTGTCGTTCGGCAGCACGCCGGTGAACAGCTCGTACAACGTGACGCCGAGCGAATAGAGATCCGCGCGGTAGTCGAGGCTGCGGTTCATCCGCCCCGTCTGCTCGGGCGCGATGTAGGCGAGCGTGCCCTCGAGCGCCGCGGGCGCCTGGAACTTGTTCTCCTCGGAGCGCAAGCGCGTCGCGATACCGAAATCGATGAGCTTGCAGCGCCGCGTCTCCGGATCGTAGACGACGTTGTGGCTGCTGATGTCCTTGTGAATGATGTGCGCCGCGTGCACGTCGGCGAGAATCGCTGCGAGCTGCTCGGCGATCTCGAGACGGCGCTCGAGATCTTCGCCGACCTGCGTCTCGATCCAGCGACGCAACGACATTCCCGGGACGTCTTCGAGCACGAGCGCAATCTGCCCTTCGTGCCGGACGAGATCGCGCGCCTTGATGACGCCTTCGCACTCGAGCGCGCCCAGCAGCTCGAACTCGTTGCGGTAGCGGGTGAGCTGTCCGGCGGTGACCACGGCGCCGCGCGAGCGCTTGACGACGACGCAAGCGCCGTCCAAAGTCCGGCGCGCCCGATAAACGGACGACGCGCTGCTGTCGTGGATGGGCTCACCGCGTTGGTAGCCCGGAAGCTCGTCTGCCTCCTGTGCCATCTCGTCTCTCGCCGCCACCGGCTTCGTCAGTCCCTGGGTCGCTCGCGAGCCAACCGGCGGTGGTCGCTGCCGCCGTCGCCGTCGGCGCAAAACCAGCCGTTCGTCATAAGATCGACGCGCGCGGCGGAAACCTTAGTCCGCTTGGGTCTCTGACGTTGGGAACTGCCTCACAAATCGCGCCCGACTCGGGCGAACTGTGACGTGCGTGGGAGCTGGATTTCTAGCGGACCGAGTCGCGCCCGGACCCGTATGCGGGCGTGCCGCCCGTCGAGTCGAACGCGCGCAGCAGGAGCCCGGTCAGATCGCGCATCGAACCGACGGCGCGTTGCTGCGGCGCGAGCTCTACGCCGGAGGTGAACCCCGCATCGAGCAGCGAGCCGATGACGTCGCCGCGGTTCGTGATCACGTGCACGGGCACGTCCCAGCGCGCACCCGGTCCCGTGACGCCCGCGGCCGGCTGATGATCGCCGACGAGCACCAGCACGATATCCGCTGACGGATGAGCGCGCAGATAGCCGCCGAGATAGCGCAACGTGTACGCGAACGCCTCGCCGTACGGCACGCCGAGGTTCGTCCAGTCGGGCGCTTGCGCGAAGCTCGCGGCGGTGTCCGCGTCGTCGAACGGGTGCGCCGTCAGCAAGCGCTGCCAATCCGCCTGATACGGCGGAATCGGCCGAAACGGGATGTGCGTGTTGATCGTCGGGAAGAAAACGAACGTAGGCGCGTGCTTTGCGCGCGCGAACGCGAGCTCGTCGAGCTTGGCGAGCGAGTACTGATCCGGGATCCGCCACCAACCGAACTCCGGGCCGCGGTAGTCGAGGTCCTTCTCCCCGATCATCGCGTCGAATCCGTAGAAAGCACCCTCTGGCCACGGGTTCTTCATGCCCGGCATCAGACCGATTGCACGATGTCCGGCCGACGCGAACAGCGAGGACAGCGTCTCGCGTTTCTGCGTGAGCAGCAGCTCGTAGTCGCCGGGCTCGCGGATCTCGACGCCGCTCATCAGCGTCGAGTGGGCGAGCCACGACGATCCGCCGAACGTCGGCGACTCGACGAACGCCGACACGGCTTCGCGTCCGGTCGCGTCGATCGCGGCCGCGAGCTCGGCGCGGCCCGGCGCGACGATGGCGGAGATCTCGGGAGAGTCGTAAGTGAGCGCACCGTACGACTCGAGGAACATCAGGACCACGTCCGCACCCGCGACGCGTTCGAGGTCGGACTCTGGGAGCGGCTCCACCGGAAGCTCGCGCGTTGCCCCATAGGCGTCGGCGATGAACTCGAGCTGCTGCTTGTACGTGGCCGTGACAGGCAGCGAAAAGTAGTCGCGCGTCGGCCAATCGAGAGAGGGGCCGAGTAGATATCCAGCGACGAGCACTATCGCGAGAGTGCCGAGCGCACGCCGTGGCACGCGCACGCGCAGCGCTTCCGACACGCGCGCGAGCGACCAGAAGAGCAGCCCGCCGATCACGACCACGAACGCGATCACGCCGAGCGCGACCGCGCCGATCATCCAAGGTTGCGCGACCTGCGCGAGCATCGCGGCGACCTTAGGCAGGTGCTGCGCGTCCCAATAGAGGTTCACGGGACGGCCGTACAGCGCGGGAGCGGTCACGTCGGCGTAGCGCCCGACCGCGAGCACGAATAGCAGGAGCGTCAGCGCGCTCGTCGTACCGCGCCCGAGCGGTCGCCACTTGAGCCGCGCCGCGATCTCCGCATAGAGCACGACGAGGAGCAGCAGCACCGCTAGCTCGATCGAGAGCTCGGGGCGCAATGTGATCAGCGGCGTCGGCCAGACGTTCTGGAACGTCACGGCAGCGTTCAGCAGGAACAACGCGACCGCGAGCAGCAGCCACTGCCGAGTCGTCGGCCGCGATTCTCCGTGCATAGGGGGTTCTCGGGTGCGCCCGTGGCGCGGGCATGTTTTTCTTGGACAGCGAAACGCTTGCATGTTTACAGTCGCGTTGCAAGTATGCGACTCGCGCGATAGCGCGGAAGCCGCATTCCACCAGCGAGACCAAGAAATGCCCGGCGATGACGCGCGTTCTTTTTGGGTCGCGGAGCCCGGCCGCGGCGAGATCCGCACCGAGCGGCTGCGCGCCCCGAGCGCCGACGAAGTGCTCGTGCGCACCCTCCACAGCGGCGTCAGCCGCGGCACCGAAACGTTGGTTTTCTCGGGACGGGTTCCGTCCGGCGAATTCGAGCGCATGCGGGCGCCGTTCCAAAGCGGAGATTTCCCGGCGCCCGTGAAGTACGGCTACAGCAACGTCGGCGTGGTCGAACGAGGCCCGCCCGCGCTGCTGGGACGGCACGTGTTCTGCCTCTATCCGCATCAGACGCGCTACGTGGTCGCGGCCGCGGCCGTGCACGTGCTGCCGGACGACGTGCCGCCCGCGCGCGCGGTGCTCGCCGCGAATCTCGAGACGGCCGTGAACGGACTCTGGGACGCGGCGCCGCGCGTCGGCGATCGCATCGCGGTTGTCGGAGCAGGCACAGTCGGTTGTCTCGTCGCGTGGCTCGCCGCGCGAATTGCCGGATGCGACGTGCAGCTCGTCGACGTCGATGAGCGGAAACGCGCCGCCGCGCAGCGCCTCGGCGTTGCGTTCGAGCCGCCCGGCGGCGCAGCGCGCGACGCGGATGTCGTCGTGCACGCGAGCGGCAGCGCCGCCGGGCTTGCGACGGCGCTCGAGCTCGCGGCGTTCGAGGCCACCGTGCTCGAGATGAGCTGGTATGGCGACCGGCGTCCCGCCGCGCCGCTCGGCGAAGCGTTCCACAGCCGGCGGCTCACGCTGCGATCGTCGCAGGTCGGCGCAATCGCGACGGCGCAGCGCGCGCGCTGGAGCACGGAGCGTCGCATGCAGCTCGTCCTGCGGCTGCTCCGCGATCCCGCGCTGGATGCGCTCATCAGCGGCGCGAGCACATTCGATGAGTTGCCGGCGGTGCTCGCGCGGCTCGCATCGCCTTCCGAGTACACTCTGTGTCATCGGATCGAATATTCGTAGAGGGAGCTACAACCAGCATGTACAGCGTCAGGGTTCGCGACCACTTCATGATCGCGCACAGCTTCAAGGGCGAGGTGTTCGGGCCCGCGCAGAACCTGCATGGCGCGACGTACGTCGTCGACGTCACGTTCAAGCGCGAGGAGCTCGACGACGACGGCGTCGTCGTCGACATCGGGCGCGCTTCGCAGATCCTGCACGTCGTGCTCGCCGAGCTGAACTTCCGCAACCTCGACGAGGAACCCGCGTTCAAGGGCCGCAACACCACGACGGAGTTCCTCGCGTCCGTGATCTTCGAGCGCATCGCGGCCGAGATAGAGACGGGTGCCCTCGGGGATGCCGCGCTGGGGCTCACGTCGCTGTGCGTGACGCTGAACGAATCGCACGTCGCTTCCGCGTCCTACGAAGCCGCGCTGCGGCGCTAAGCTACGCGCGTCGTGCCGACGATCGACTTCGTGGTGTCCGGCGATCCGAACACACCCACCGGCGGGTACATCTACGACCGGCAGATCCTCGCGGGTCTCGCCGAGCTCGGCTGGAAGACGACAGTGCACTCGCTCGACCAGAGCTTTCCGCGTCCGACGCCCGCAGCGCTGCGCGAGGCCCGAGCGGTGCTCGCGGGTCTACCGGGCGACGCCGTCGTCGTCATCGATGGGCTCGCGCTCGCGGGCCTCGAGCGCGTGCTCGAGACCGAGGGCAAGCGCCTCGGCGTGGCCGCTCTCGTGCATCATCCGCTCGCGCTCGAAACCGGCATCGACGCCGAAAGCGCGAAGCTGCTCGAAAACGCGGAGCGAAGCGCGCTCGCGCTCGTGCGGCGCGTGATCTGCCCGAGCCAGTGGACCGCGCGCGCGCTCGCGGCCGACTATCGCGTGCCTACGCCCAAGATTCGCGTCGTCGAGCCCGGCGTCGACCGTCACCCGCTGGCGAAAGGCGCACACACGGCGACGGGATCGAGCGCGCGCCCCGACGGCGATACGTTGCACCTCCTTTGCGTCGCAACGCTGACGCCGCGCAAGGGCCACGCGCTGCTGTTCGAAGCGCTCGGGGAGCTGCGCGACCGCCGCTGGCATCTCACGTGCGCCGGCAGCATCACGCACGACACCGCGACCGTCGCGGCGCTCGAGAGGCAGCTCGATCGGCTCGCGCTGCGCTCCCGCGTGAGCGTGCTCGGGCATCTCGACACTGAAACCCTCGAGCGCCACTACGAGCGCGCCGACGTGTTCGTGCTCGCGTCGCATCTCGAAGGCTACGGAATGGCGCTCGCGGAGGCCGTCGCACGCGGCATCCCCGTCGTGAGCACCACGGGCGGTGCGATTCCCGAGACCGTGCCTGCAGCTTCGAGCATCCTCGTGCCGCCGGGTGACGGCCGCGCGCTCTGCAAGGCGCTCGCCACGGTGCTCGACGACGACGGCGCGCGGAAACGGCTCGCTGCGAGCGCGCGCAAGGCGCGCTCCCAATTGCCCACGTGGCGCGGCGCAGCGGAGAAGTTCGCGGCGGCGCTCGACGGCATCGGAGCTCGCGCTCGGAGCAGGTCGTAGCTCGTACCAATCTGGCCGGACACCGGAGCGGCTGCTAGACGACGCGAATCAGATCGACGTGACCTCCGGGAGCAGCGCTCGGGGCTTGCGCACTTGCGCGCAGGTCGCAATCGAACAGCACGTCGCCCCCCATCGTGAACACCCTGTGTCGCGGGCGCAGGCACTCGGCGATCTTGTCGCGCGCGGGCAGCGACAGTCCGCGCCGGCCGTGACCTGTGACGAGCGGAGCGATGGCGATCTGCACCCGGTCGAGCAAGCCCGCTTCGAGAAAGCTCGACACGGTCGCGCCGCCGCCTTCGACGAACACGCCGTGCAACCCGCGCGCGTGCAACGCAGCGAGCAGCGCGGCGAGATCGAGCGTACCGTCGCGCAGAGGCACTTCGACGACCTCGGCGGCGCCGTGCTCGCGGCCGGCCGCCGCACCTTCCGCGCAGATCAAGAGCGACTTCGCGCCGTCCGAGAACACGCGATGCTTGGCACCGAGCCGGCGCTGCGGATCGAGAATCACACGCGTAGGATTCGCGCCTTCGACGTGCCGCACGGTGAGTTGCGGATCGTCGCACGCGACCGTGCCCGCGCCGACCACGACGGCATCGCACAGCGCGCGCAGCCTATGCAGGTGCGCGAGGTTCGCGGGCCCGGTGACGTAGTACGAATCGCCGGAGCCCGTTGCGATGTAGCCATCGAGGCTCTGGCCGAGATGCGCGATCGTGAGCGGACGGCGCGCGCAGATCGCGCAGAGGGGCGCGTAAAGGTCGAGCAATCCCCGCGCGGCGGCCGGGGCGGCGGGCCCCACGACCCAGCCGGCTGCCGCGTCGCGTACGAGCCAGGCGCTCGCGCGCTCGCGCGAAAGAGGCACGCGCACGCCATTTTCGTCGAGGCCGAACGAGGCCTCGCTCAGGCCCAGCGCGCGGCCTTCGTTCAGCCTGTTCAGCTCCGGAACTTCGCGTGCGATGCCCGCCGCCGCTAGCAAAACTCGCCACGCGGCGCGTTGCAGCGCTTCGTCGGACGCAACGGAGCTCGAGGGTAGCGGCGGCGTTCGCATTGAACGAATTCGAGCGGTTTCGGAACCCAAATGCCTTAGCTGGTATCCTAGCATTCGTATGACGAACGACAGACAAGAAGAACAAGACCCGATCAACGGCGATCCGGCTGCACTCACCGTGGATCGGGCGATAGGCGAGCTTCGGCGCGGACGCGCCATTCAGATCACCGACGGCAAGCGAACCCTGCTCGTGGGAGCCATCGAAACGTTGCAAGCGCCGGTGTTCGTGCGCCTCTTGGCCGCGGGCTCGGGCGAGGCCAGGCTGCTCGTGACTGCCGAGCGCGCGCTCGCCTCGGGGCTATCGCATCAGTTGAGCGGCCCGGTCGCGATCGCGTTTCCGCGCGACATGAGCCTCGAGGAGCTCCGCTCGCTTGCGGGCGTCGGCTCGATGGCCGTCGAGCATTCGGGATTCGGCGTCGACCGCGCGCCACCGTGCGCACCGCTCGCTCACGCAGGCTTCCAGCTCGCGAAATCCGGACGGCTCGTGCCCGCGCTGATCGGCTTCGAGAGCGGCGACGCGCCGTCGGCCGGCGTCGTCACGATTCACGCGCGCGATGTCGAGCACCGCGCGCGCTTCGGCCATTACAGCGTGCAGCTCATCAGCCGCGCGCGCGTACCGCTCGCGGATGCAGTCGGTTGCGAGATCGCGCTGTTTCGCGACGAGCACGGGCTCGCCGAGCACGTTGCGGTAATCATCGGCACTCCGGACCAGCAAAACGCCGTTCCGGTCCGCCTGCACTCGGCGTGTCTCACCGGCGATCTACTCGGCAGCTTGCGCTGCGACTGCGGCGAGCAGCTGCGCACGGCAGTGCAGCGCATCGAGGCGCTCGGCGGCGGCGTGCTTCTCTATCTCGATCAAGAAGGCCGCGGCATCGGCTTGCCGAACAAGCTGCGCGCCTACGTGTTGCAAGACGAGGGCCTCGACACCGTCGACGCGGACCGGCATCTCGGCTTCCTCGCGGACGAGCGCACCTACGAGGTTGCAGCGGCGCTGCTCACCGAGCTCGGCATCAAGCGGATTCGCTTGCTGACGAACAACCCGCAGAAGATCAACGCGCTGCGCGATCACGGCATCGAGATCGCGGGACGCATGCCGCTCGTGACGAGCAGCAACTCGCACAACGAGCGCTACCTCAAAGCGAAGACGGAACGCGCCGGCCACCTCGCGGAAGAGTGGAGCCGCTGACGCGGCACGCGCCCGACGCTCACGGCACCGTTTTCCAGAGCCTCCCGAAGCTGTCCACGAGCTCGTGGTCGCCGCGCGCGTTGAGCACGCCGGCGAGCCGCTGCGCGAGCCGCGCGTTGTGCTTGTAGAGCGCGAGCGTTTCGATCACGTGCTCGGCCACGGGCCGGCGCGCCTCTGCCGCTACGCCCAAGAGCCAATCGAAAGCCGCTTCACTGCGGTGTGCGGCGGCCGCGCGAATCAGTGCGAAGCGAAACTCCTCTGCGACGACAACGTCGTTCCATGCAGTCTTCAAGATCTCGAGAGCGCCCGGCGCGCGCGATTCGCCGATCGCGAGCGCCGCAAGCTCGCGGAGCGCGAGGTCGGCGTGCTTGAGATAGGGTGCGACGAACGCGAGCGATTCCTCGGCCTCCACCGACAGGAGCGCGCTGAAGCACTCGCCGATGATCGCCGGCTCCGCGTCGCCGGCCAGCGTCTTCGACCGCAGCAGCAGCTCCGCCTCGCGCGGATTGCCGCACGCGGCGGCTCGCACGGCGCCGATGCGAGCATCGGGCTCCGGGTCGTAGAGCAACTCCGCGAGCGCGACGAGCGCGCGCGGGCCGCCGCTGGCGACTAGCCCCATCGCGCAACTGCCGCGCACGTCTGCGGCCGTGTCCGCGGTGCCGCCCCAGACGGGCTCCATCTGCTTCAGGCGCAGCCCCGCGAGGTAGAACTCCACGTCGTCGCAGTCGAGCGCGACGAGCGCGCGCACGATCGCCTTCTTCGCGAAGCAATTCGGGTCGCTCTTGAGCGGCTTGTCGAGGAAGCGCGGATACGCGCCGCGCAGCGCCGGCACGAGGTCGTAGAGCAGCCCGTCGGCCGCGACCCGCGCGGCCTTCGCGACGACGCGGTAGTGCTTGTGCGCGAGCGCCGCGGCGAGCGGCTCGGACCGCAGAGCTCGATCGGCAGGCAGCGCGTCGAGCTCGGCGAGCTGCTTCTCGATCGAGGCCTCGTCGGCCGCGGAACGCCGGGCCATGGCTCTAACCGCGCGTGCGCGCCGCCGCGCGTGCACCGATGCGGTCCCGCGGCCTCAACGGATCGACGGCCTCCGCCTCAGCGCGGCGATCACGAGCGCTCCCACGGCGCACAACGCTGCGGCAAGCATCCCTCCGGGCGTCGACAGCCATTCCTCGACGAGCGCGAACAGCGCGTCGAGACTCGCGGACGCTGCCTGCGATGCCGCAACGAGCAATGGCGAGAGCACGACTACGGCCGCAAGGCCCGCGATCTGCAACACGCGCCTCGCGACCAACCGGCGGCGGCGCTCGGCCGCGACGCGCTGCATCAGGAATTTCGAGAACGGCTCGTCGGGGACGTGCGCGTGCTCGCGCTCGAACAGCGCGCGCAGCTTCGGGTCGATCGGGTCCGTGCGTTCGCTGGGTTCCATAGCCTCCGCCCTCACAATCCTTCGTAGTCCGCGAGCAAGTCGCGCAGGCGCGCGGCGCCGCGCGAAATGTGCGATTTCACCGTGCCGAGCGGGAAGCCCGTGAGCGCGGCGATTTCCGGGTGCGACATGCCGTCGTTATACGCGAGCACGAGGCACAGACGCACGTCCTGCGGCAACCGCGCGAGCGCCGCGTCGAGGTCGATCCGCTCCGCCGTCGTCTCCGCATAGCCCGCGCTCGCGTCCGCCTCTTGCTCGCTCGCGTAGCTGATCTTCTGACGCCGGACCTCTTCGAGCCAAGTGGTCACCATGATCCGTTTGAGCCAGCCATCGAACGCGGCGGCGGAGCGCAGCTGATGCACCGATCGCCATGCCGTGAGGAACACTTGCTGCGCCAAATCGTCGCCTAGCGCCGACCGGCGGCACAAGTGATACATGAACTTGCGCACGCGCGAATGCCGGCGCGTCACGATCTCCGCGAACGCGCGGCTGTCGCCCGCGCAGGCGAGCGCGATGATCAGGGTCGGCCGCCGCGCGAAGCTCGGCGGCCGATAGCCGGCTGTCCATTTAGCTATCGAGCCGTCCCGCCGCCTTCTCTCTCGCCTTTCGGTGGCGGCGGGTCCGCGAGCAGCGCAATGCCGAACATCCCCACGCCGAAGACCCCGATCCCCGCCGCGATCGCGTACGCGATCGAGGTCTCTTTCGGGCCGTTGACACCCGTAGCGGCGAGAATCATGAACAGAATCTCGAGGGCCGCCGCGACGGACAACAGTAGCGCGCCGAATATGCGCGCATTCTTGCGGTTCTCGCCCGGCGGGGAGACGGGCATCTTCCACAGCTCGGGATTGGTCCAGCCCGAATGTGATCCAGCCGGCCGAAAAAGCTCGTTCATCTGAGCCGCGTCGACCGTGCCCGTCTTCTCGATCATCCGGCGCAGCGTCTCGTGCTTCTGCGCTTCCGACCGCGACTTGAACCAGCCGCTGGCGATCAGAACCGCGGCCAAAGAGATCCAAAATGCAGCAGCTCCCAGGCTAATCATGCTTCGCTCCCGTTATTGTCGAATCGCGTCCGCGCGAGCACCAACGCCGCGCGCGACTCGACCGAATAGCTCCACAAGATGCGAGTTGCACGGCCCCGGATGCGCCGCGCGCGCTTTTTTTCAGAGCCTTCCCCGACGGGCGCGCCGCGCGAGCCGAACCTGCGGCGCGCCTATTTCAGCGTCGTGAGCGGCGTCGCGGCCAGCTCGCCCACTAACAGCGCGAGTCGCTCGGCGAGGTACGCGAGGTGCTTCGCGCCTTTCCGCGCGTCCGCGCGCGTCGCGTTACCGCACGCGCCGGACGGGTGCAGATCCTCGCTGCGCCAGCCGATGCCCACCGGCTTCTCGGCGCCGAGCACGCGGTTGCGCGCCGCGAGCGCGTGCGGCAAGCCCTTGAAGTCGGCGAGCGCCTCCGTGCGCACGAGCGCGGGTGCGAGGTGCAGCAGCAGCGACGTCTCGATCTCGCCGCCGTGAATGTCGTGCGCGGCTTCCGCGGCGTCGAAGACGCCCGGCGGCGTCCCGAAGGCGAAATAGGTGGCGCGCGCAACGAGCATCGCGCACTCCGCGCGCAGCCGCATCGCGACGAGGTCGACGAGCGCCTTTTGCCCGCCGTGGGTATTGAGAATCACGAGCTTGCGCACCCCCGCCCGCGCGACGCTGCGGCCGACGTCGGTCCAGACGTCCGCGAGCGTCGTATCCGCGATCGTCAGCGTGCCGCCGAAGCTCGTGTGCTCAGGGCTCAAGCCGATGCTCAAAGCCGGTAGGACCAGCAGCACCGCTTGCGGGGGAACCTGCTGCAGCGCCGCGCGCACGATGCCTTCGTTGATGACCGCGTCGGTGGACAGCGGGAGGTGCGGACCGTGCTGCTCGACGGCCGCGACCGGCAGCAGCGCGACGGTCGCTTCGGGGTCGACGAGCCGGAAATCCGCGGTGGTGCGGTCTTGCCAATAGCCGCTCTGCACGGGGCTGCCTTTATTATTGTCGCCTGCGGCATCGTGCGGGTTGCTCGAAAAGCCGTCAACCTTGGATAATCCTCTATTAAGAGGGCCGCCCTACCGCCACTTTCGAACGTCCAGGTAAGGACACGCAGGAGATCTCCATGAGCATGCCGGAACGCGCCGTCGTCGCTGATAACGAAGTCAAAGAATTGGTTGCCAAGGCCCGCGCCGCGCAAGCCGTCTACGAAGAGTTCTCCCAGGAGAAGGTCGACGCGATCGTTCGCGACATGGCGAAGTTCGTGTACGACAACGCCGAGTCGCTCGCACGCATGGCGGTGGACGAGACCGGCATCGGCAACTACGAGGACAAGATCCTCAAGAAGAAGGGCAAGGCCCGCGTCATCTGGAACAACCTGAAGGGCAAGAAGTCGCGCGGCATCATCGGCGAGGACGCGGAGAACAACCTTGTGTTCGTCGCGAAGCCGATGGGCGTCGTCGGCGCCGTGTGCCCCGTGACGAACCCGATTGCGACGCCGATGTGCAACGGCATGTTCGCGCTCAAGGCCGGCAACGCCGTGATCTTCGCGCCGCATCCGAAGGCGCAGAAGTGCACCGAGCATCTGACGAAAGAGTTCATGAAGATCGTCAAGAAGCACGGCGGCCCGGACAATCTCGTTCAGACGATCAAGAAGGGCTCGGTCGAAAAGACGCAAGAGCTCATGAAGTCCGTCGACGTGGTCGTCGCGACCGGCGGCGGCGCGATGGTGAAGAGCGCGTACTCCTCGGGCAAGCCGTCCTACGGCGTCGGCGCGGGCAACGTGCCGGTGATCATCGACCGCGGTGTCGACATCAAGGACGCGGTCGGCAAGATCGTGACGGGCGCCGCGTTCGACAACGGCATCATTTGCTCGCACGAGCAATTCGTGCTCACTCCCGAAGAGAGCTACGACGAGACCGTCAAGCAGTTCAACGACACCGGCAAGGTGTGGTTCACGAAGGACGAGAAGCAAGTCCAGAAGCTCCGCGACGTCGTGTTCGTCGACGGTCATTTGAACAAGGACGTCGTCGGCCGCACCGCACGCGAGATCGGCGCGATGGCCGGCATCGACGTGCCCGCGAGCGCGCGGATCATCCTGCTGCCCGCGAAGGGCGCCGGCACCGCCGACATCCTCGCGAAGGAGAAGCTGTGCCCCGTCGTCGCGATCCTGCCGTACAAGACCTTCCACGAGGCGGTCAGCAAGGCGAAGGCGAATCTGCTCGTCGAAGGCGCGGGCCACTCGGCCGCGCTGCACTCGAACAACGAGAAGAACATCCGCGAAGCGGGCGTGGAGCTACCGATCAGCCGGCTCGTCGTGAACCAGGCGAGCTCGCTGACCGCGGGCGGCTCGCTCACGAACGGTTTCGCGCCGACGACCACGCTCGGCTGCGGGTCGTGGGGCGGCAACTCGATCTCCGAGAACTTGGACTACAAGCACCTGATGAACGTGTCGCGGATCGGCAAGGTCATCACGGGCAAGAAGGTGCCGACGGACGAGGAGATCTGGGCCTAGACGTTCGCGTGCGACCCCGCCGGCGCGCCGCGGAGCCGCAGCCCGCGCCGAGCGGCGTGCGGAGTCGGCATGCATCGACCGGGGGTTACAGGCCTACGGCTCGTCTAGGTTAGGCGGCGGTTAGGCGGCGCGCTCGGGCAAAGAGTCGGGCTCTCTTCCGCTCAGGAATGCCCATGATCATGGTCGTGGTCATGGTCATGGTCGTTCGTGATCCGTGATCATGGCCGTGGCCGCCCGGACCGTGCGCGTGCCCGTGCGCGAGCTCTTCTTCGGTTGCCGGCCGCACGTCCACGATCTCGATGTCGAACACGAGCGTCTTGCCCGCGAGCGGGTGGTTGAGATCGAGGTCGACGTTGAAGTGCCCGACCTTCACGACGCGCGCGTGGCGCGCGCCCTGCCGCGTATTCACGGCCACCATCTGACCCGGCTCGATCTTGCCCTTCGACGCGAGGTGCTTGATCGGCACGCGCTGCACCGCGTTCGGATCGTGCAGGCCGTACGCGCCTTCGGGCGGCACGGTGGCGCTGAACTTGTCGCCGGCCTGCTTGCCGCTCATCTGCTCCTCGAGCCCCGGCACGATGTTGTTGTGCCCGTGCATGTAGACCACGGGGCTCTGCCCCGCCGAGCTTTCGATCTGTGCGTTACTCTCGTCGCGCAGGCTGTAGTGGAACGTCACGACGGTGTTGGCGTTGACGATGTTCGCTTCTTGATTCATGGCTTCCTCGTGCCGTTCGTTCTTCTCGTGGGCGCTCGCCGTTCACTTGCGCGGCGGCGGCGGACCCTTTCTGTGCTTTTTCTTCGCGGGCTTGTCGAACCTCGCGCCTTTGCCGAGCTTCGCGCGCTTGTCGAACTTCGCGTCGCCGCCCGGGCGTCGCGGCGCGCGCGGCGCGGGAAACGGCTCGTCGCCCGGCGAATCTACACGGATCGCGAGCTTCTGTCCGCACACCCAGGTCTTCTGCAGCTGCTCGTAAGTCTCGTCGGGCATTCCCTCGGGGAGCTCGACGGTCGAGTACGCGTCGAAGATTTGGATCCGGCCGATGTGCACGGAGTCGATCGCCGCCTCGTTCGCGATCGCCCCGACGATGTTGCCGGGCAGCACGCCGTGGTCATGGCCCACCGCGATGCGATAGCGGACGCTGCCGCGCGGCGCACCCGAGGACGCGGCGCGCTCGGGCCGCGCCGGGCGCTTCTCTTCGCGCGGCGCATAGAGCTCCAGCGTGCTGCGCTTGCGGACGCGCTCCGCTCGCTCGTCGGCCGGCTCCGCGCCGCCCGGCGCCGCGCGCGGCGCGGCGGTCTCAGGCAACGGCGGCCGCGCTTCGCGTGCGGGTCGTTCACGCGGCGCGCTGGCTTCGCGCGGCGTCCGCTCGTCGCGTCCTGATTGTTCGCGCGATGCCGGACGTTCGTCGCGGGCCGTGCGCGCGCGCTGCGGCCGCTCGGGATAGGCGGGCCGCTCGCGCCGCGAGCGCTCGTGGCCCTCGGGCCGCTCGCTGCGTCCGTAGCTTTCATCGCGCGGCGGTGCGGGCGGCGGCAGCAACGGCCGATCCTTCTGCGCGAGATACGCGAGCGCCGCGGCGATCTCGCGCGGCTCCTTGCCGTGCTCCTCTTCGTACCCGGCGACGAGCCGCTCGAAGAACACGAGATCCTGCGCCGCGATCACCTCGGTGATGCGCTGCTTGAACTGTGTCGCGCGCCGGTCCGCGACGTCCTCGCGCGTCGGCGGGCGCATCTGCTTGATCGGCTGGCGCGTCGTGCGCTCGATCGCGGCGAGAATGTGGCGCTCGCGCGGCGTCACGAACAGGATCGCGTGACCCGCGCGCCCGGCCCTGCCGGTACGCCCGATCCGGTGAATGTAGCCTTCGATGTCGTTCGGAATGTCGAAGTTGACGACGTGGCTCACGCGCTCCACGTCGAGGCCGCGCGCCGCGACGTCGGTCGCGACCACGATGTCGAGCTTGCCGCTCTTGAGCCGCTCGACGGTGCGCTCGCGCAGCGCCTGCGTCATCTCGCCGGAGAGCGCCGCGGCGGCGAAGCCGCGCGCCTCGAGCTTCTCGGCGACCTCGGTCGTCGCGGTACGCGTGCGGACGAAGATCAGCATCGCGTCGAACTCTTCGGCCTCGAGGATGCGCGTGAGCGCGTCGAGCTTGTCGAACTGCCGTACCTCGATGTAGCGCTGGTCGACCGAAGCCACGGTCGCGGTCTTCGCCTTGATCTTGATCTCGACGGGGTCCGACAAGTGGTGCTGCACGATCTTGCGGATGCGGTCCGGCAGCGTCGCCGAGAACAGCGCGACCTGCTTTTCCTCCGGCATCTGCTTGAGGATGTCCTCGACGTCCTCGATGAAGCCCATCCGCAGCATTTCGTCGGCCTCGTCGAGCACGACGGTCTTCAGCGCCCCGAGCTTCAGTGTCTTGCGGCGCAGATGATCCTGGATCCGGCCCGGCGTCCCGACCACCGCGTGCACGCCGCGGCGCAGCTGCTTGAGCTGGAAGTCCATGCCCTGGCCGCCGTACACCGGCAGCACGTGGAAGCCCTTGAGGTGGCGCGCGTAGGTCTGCATGGCCTCGGCCACTTGGATCGCGAGCTCGCGGGTGGGCGTGAGCACGAGCAGCTGCGGCTGCGCGAGCGTGAGATCGAGGCGGCTCAGGAGCGGCAGCGCGAACGCCGCGGTCTTGCCGGTGCCGGTCTGCGCCTGGCCCAGCAGGTCCTTGCCCGCGAGCAGCGGGGGGATCGCGGCGAGCTGGATGGCCGACGGCGTCTCGTAGCCGACTTCGCGCACGGCCGCGAGCACGGCGTCGGCGAGGCCGAGGCCGTCGAAGCCGATTGGGGGTGTTTGGAGGGCGGGTTCGGTCATAGGGGCGGCGATCATCCTCGAAGCGCGCCGCCCCTGCAACGGTTAAGACCGCTAGCTTCGGTGGCGATCCTCACGAACGTCCTTGGCAACGCGCACTCCGGAGCTCCTCATCGGTCGCGCTCGGCCGGCTGCGGCGTCCTGCGGTGAGGGCATGGAACAGTGCGACACGCCGCCGCCGAATCGCCTCCGCAACCGCGCGCCGCATCAAGTCCGCAATCACCGCGTTCCTGTTCTGTCCGTTGAACTCACGATCGAACGCCGTTTTCACGTCGTCTGGGACACTGAACTTTACGGTGGCCATCACCCGCTCCAGTCGAGCTCGTCTGAATTGCGGTCAGTCTTGCAAGCGAAAACGGCGTGAAGTTCGTTTTCACGTCGTAGTAGTCCTCGCGCTCGTGGCGCTTGAGCCAGCCGACGATCGCATAGGTAACGGGCGTCATCACGACCTCGACCATGACCTTGAACGCGAAGTTGAACGCGATCACCGTGAACAACGTTTCGCCGGCCCAGATGCCCGCGAACGCGATCGGATAGAAGATCACGCTGTCGACGCCCTGCCCGACGATGGTCGAGCCGATCGTTCGCGTCCAGAGCCAGCGGCCACGCGTGAGCACTTTCATCCGCGCCAGCACGTACGCGTTCACGAAGTCGCCGGCCCAGAAGGCGACGATCGACGCCGTTACGATCCGCCACGTGTTGCCGAACACGACTTCGATCGCGGGCTGGAGCTGCGCGTTGAACGGCTCGTCGGGCGTCGGCGGCAAACCGATCACTACCCACGACATGAAGGCGGCGAATACCATCGCGATGAATCCGGCCCAGATCACGCGCCGCGCGCGCGCGTAGCCGTACACCTCGGTGAGCACGTCGCCGAAGATGTAGCTGATCGGGAAAAATATGTTGCCGACGCCGAACACGAGCGCCGCGCCGATCAGCGGCAACTCGAACGGCAGCTCGACCTCGGCGACTTTCGCGGTGCCGATGAGATTCGAGCAGAGCAAGACCGCGACGAATCCCGCGAGCACGAGGTCGTAGTAGCGGTGGCCACGCGCGTGGCCGTGCGGTTCGGCGTTCGTCTCGATGCTCGCCACTCGAAGTCTCCTGAGCGCGGCCGGCGCGTTGCAAATCTTGGAATTGTTCTTCGACGCTGGCCTCGCGAGATACGGGCACCGCGGCGCCGATCCCCCTCAAACCCGCCAACGGCGCGGCCCGCGCCCCGGCATGCGGCTTGCAAAGCTTAAGCGGGTTTGCCCACGAGGGCCATTACGTCAAGGAGGGCCGGCAGATGTTTGAACCCAAATCGATGATCCTCGTTCTCGGCAGTTCTGTGCTTCTCGGCGCGGTGACCGCGAACGCGCAACTCGACGTCGACGCGGTGGGCCGAGCCGCGGGCGGCGTGAGCGCGGCGGGTCGCGCGCCCGGCGAAATCGGCGCGGGCGCCCACGCGGGCGCGGAAGTCGACGGCGCGGTGCGCGGCGTGCAAGACGCGCAAGTCGGCGTGCTGGTGCAATCGCAGCTCACGCAGCAGCTCGGAATGCCGGGCGTGCGCGCAGACGTCCACAACGGCGTCGCGACCTTGACCGGCACGGTTGCGACCGAAGCGGACAAGCAGAAGGCCGAGCAGATCGCGCACCGCATCGCAGGCGTGACACGCGTGCGCAACACGCTCTTCGTCGAAGGCGCTTCCGGGCGCGGCGCATCCTCCGGCCAGCGACAGGCGCACGCGGCCGGCTCGACGGAAGCTGCGATCCGCCAGAGCCTGCACGCGGACGCGCGGCTCGCGCAGCGCGACATCGACGTGCACACCCGCAACGACGTGGTCACGCTCACGGGCGATGTGACGTCCGTTGCCGAGAAGGAATCCGCTGGCCGAATCGCGGCCCAGGCGGCGGCCGGCGCCGAGGTGCGGAACCGGCTGGTCGTGCGCTCGCCGGACTAACAGCTCGCTGAAACGAGTAGCTCGCGCCGAACAGGGACGTTCGGCGCACTTCCGACGGCCGGAGCCGCTGCAAGCGGTGGAGCGCGCCGGCGGTTGCCGCGCCCGCACGAAAGCATCGACAATCGCGCGTCTATCCTCGTGGGACGCGTCTTGATCACCACCCCTCGCGCCTTGGCCGGCGACAGCTCCGCACTCGAACGCATGACGCTGTCGAAGGTCGGCTGGCGCCTGCTGCCGTTCTTGCTGCTCCTCTACATCGTGTCGTGGATCGACCGCGTGAACATCGGCTTCGCGGCGTTGCAGATGAACCGCGACCTGGGCTTCAGCCCGGCCGTGTACGGATTCGGCGCAGGCGTGTTCTTCATCGGCTACGCGCTGTTCGAGGTGCCGAGCAATCTGATTCTCGCGCGCGTCGGCGCGCGCCTCTGGATCGCGCGGATCATGCTCACCTGGGGCGTGCTGTCGATTGCGATGCTGTTCGTCAAAGGCGCCACGAGCTTCTACCTGCTGCGCTTCGCGCTCGGCGTCGCGGAGGCGGGATTCCTGCCGGGCATCATCTACTACCTCGGCAGCTGGTATCCGAACGCCGAACGCGCGCGCGCCGTGTCGTGGTTCATGCTCGGGATTCCGCTGTCGACCGTCGTCGGCGGTCCGCTCGCGGGCGCGATTCTCGGGTTGAACGGTTGGCACGGGCTCACGGGCTGGCAGTGGTTGTTCCTGCTCGAAGGCATCCCGGCCGTGGTGCTCGGATTCGTCGTGCTCTTCTATCTGACCGACTCGCCGGAGCAAGCGACCTGGCTCGAGCCCGAGGAGCGCAGCTGGCTCGCGGCCAAGATACGCGCCGAGAGCGCGGCCGCCGAACGGCGCCACGGCGTCGGGCTCCGCGCCGCATTGTTGCATCCGACGGTATGGCAACTCGGCATCGTGCTGTTCGCATGCCAGTGCTGCAGCTACGGGCTCACGTACTGGATACCCCAGATCGTGCAGCGGCTATCGGGGCTCGACGAGCTCGCGGTCGGCGCAATCTCGGCGCTTCCCTACGCGGCCGCGGCCGTCGGCATGATCTTGATCGGCGCGAGCTCCGATCGCACCGGCGAGCGCCTGCTGCACGTCGCGATCCCGAGTGCCGTCGCGGCACTCGGCTTCGCCGCGAGCGCGTATCTGACCTCGCCCGTCCCGAGCATGATCGCGCTGACCGTCGCGGCCGTCGGCGACCTCAGCACGCGCGGGCCGTTCTGGGCGCTGCCGACGCGCTTCCTCACGGGCAGCGCGGCCGCCGGGGGCATCGCGCTGATCAACACCTTCGCTTCGCTCGGCGGATTCGTCGGCCCGTACGCCGTCGGCCTCGTGCGCGGCATGACCGGCAGCTTCGCGGGGGGAATGATGTTCCTCGCGGCGGTGATGCTCGTCGGCGCGATCGTCGCCGTGCTGCTGCGCAACACGCGCGTGCTCAGCGACCCCGAAACCTGACGAGGGCCCCGGAGTTGTGCTGACGCCGCCGCAGCGTCCTGCCGATCGGGACAAGTACGGTTCGTATACCGCGTAGTTCGCTCCGGGTTATGCTCCGCGCAGTCGCATAGAAGAATGCTGGACGCGATCCAAGCGCCCACAAAACAGACGAATCGGACGCCTCCAATGAGACGGCACCTCGCAGTCTTCGCGGTAGGTCTGGTCGCAATTACGCTGACCGCCAAAAGCGTCGCGCAACCGGATCGGGTTGCTTACACGACTTCGCGTCCCGGCAACTGGGACATCTATCTTTTCCCCGGCGGCGGCAAGCCGCCCGAGCGGCTCACGACTGACGTCGCTCTGGACTACGACCCAACGGTGTCGCCCGACGGCCGTTGGCTCGTGTTCTGCTCGGAGCGCCGCGGCAGCCCCGATCTCTTCGTGCTCGATCTCGAGAAGCGCGGCGAGCCGCGGCTCCTGATCGAGAGCGACGCGCTCGAGGATCAGGCGGCGTTTTCGCCGGACGGAAAAACTCTGGCGTTCGTCGCCACCGCGTCGGGCAACGCGGAGATCTACACGCTGGCGTTTCGTCCGAGCAAGACCGCGACGATGCGCGACGCGGCGAACATCACACGGTCTCCGGGCGGCGATTTCCGTCCCGCGTTCTCACCCGACGGCAAGACGCTTGCGTTCAGCTCCGATCGCGACTTGCCCGCGACGGGTTTCGGCCCCGCCGCGTCGATCACGCGCTCACGCACCGGCGCGATCTACACGCGCAATCTCGAGACCGGGGCGCAGACGCGCCTGACGACGCCGGACACTTGGAATGGCTCGCCCTCATGGTCTTCGGACGGCAAGTCGATCGCGTTTTATTCCGACCGCGGTTTCGGACCGGTGCCGCCGCAGCACGCGAGCGTCTGGGTAATGAATGCCGACGGCTCGAATCAGCGCGAGCTCACGTCGATCAAGGACTTCACGGCGCTATCGCCGGAGTTCCTGCCGAACGGCCGGATCGTCTACGCAAAGCGCATGCCCTGGCTTGGCCCGCAGAGGGGAGGCAACCAAGAGCTTTACGCGCCGGGCGTCTGGCAGATCGTCACGATCGCGAACGACGGCTCCGACGAGCGAGTCGAAAGCGCCCCCTCCCAGGAGAATTTTTGGGAGCCGACGCGCGGCCCGACCGCGGGCAGCTTCATCGCGCACGGCACGACACCGAACGTGCCCGGAGCTCCGATCGGCACGGACGTGTTTGGCGCTCACGGAGCCGTGCTCGTCGAGGGCGCGCCGTTTCGCGCGGAGCTCGCGGATCGCACGATCGAGCTCTATCCGCTTCGTTACTTCAGCGCCGTGCTGAATCCGCGAACGGACGCGCTTGTCTACGACGCTCCGGCCGACCCGACAACACTATTCGTTTCCTCGACGTCCGGAGCAGCGCAACGCTCGTTGGTGGCCCTTGACCCGCCACAGCTTCTGATCGCGGGCTTCGCAGGGTTTCAATGGTCGCGCGACGGCACCAAGGTCGGCTTCACGCGCGGCGATCGGAATCCGCTCGATCCACGCGGCGGCGAGGGTGACATCTGGATCGTCGGCGCCGATGGCGCGAGCCTCACGAACGTCACGCCGAGCTCCGCGGGCTACGACGGCTACCCGAGCTTCGCGGCGGACGGTCGGATCGCATTCCGCAGCCGCCGCAGCGGCCACTACGACGTGTTTACGATGAACGGCGACGGCTCGAATGTCCGGCAGATCACCGACGACGACGCGAACGACCTGTTCCCGAACTTTGCGCCGGATGGCTCGCGCATCGCGTTCGTCTCCAATCGCGGTAATCCGTCGTCGGACCTTTACGACGTGTGGTGGGTCGACGTCGCCCGCGACGGCGCTCCGGGCGGCGTGCACCGCATAACGGATACGAACGCCCAAGAAGGTCATCTCGCGTTCTCGTACGACGGCGAATGGCTGATTTTCTCGTCCGAGCAAGCGGGAATCAGCGACGAGGAGCCGCTCCTGCGCGCGGTTCAATTCGCGGCGCAGGCGTACGGTGAGATGTTCGCGTACCGCATAGCCGATGGCACGACCGTGCGGCTAACCCACAACAAATGGGAAGAAGGAGTGCCGTCGTGGGAAGCCGCGTTGCCGCGGTGAGGAACGGAAATCGCGCTCGTATGCCCGTGGCACTGCCCTTGCGCCGCGCGCATCCTCACCGAAGGCGCCTAGCCGACCGCCTCGGGTTGTCTACGACGCGTCGCCGTCGGCACAATGGCCGCATCGATCGCAAGTGAGCCGCGATGACCGTTTCGAGCCCTTTCAGAGCCCTCCTTCGCGCACTGACGCTAGTCGCGGTGACCCTCATGCACAGCACGCCCTCCTCGGCAGACACCGCGACCGACTCGGCCTTTCGCAGGCAATTCGGCGAAGCGTTCTTCGACCGCCTCTGGCAACTGAATCCGGATTGGGCGATCGCGAACGGCTACTACAAGTACGCCGAGCGGCTCGTCGTACCGGACGACCGCGCTCGCGCCGCGCGGCTCGAGCAGAACGAGCGCTGGACGAGCGAGCTGCACCGGATCGATCCGAAGAAGCTCTCGCCGAACGTGCGCGCGGACTGGGAGATGCTCGACAACGAGTTCGCGTCGACGCGTTGGGCGCATCACGGAGCTGCGCGCCTGGCAGTGGAATCCGGCCGGATACAACGTCGCGGACGCGTTCGCCCTGCTCACGACTCTCGAGTACGCGCCGCTCGAGGAGCGGCTCCGCACGTTTCTCGAGCGGCTCGAGAACGTGCCCGCCTATTACGCCGCCGCGAAGGCGAACATCGCGAAGCCGACGCGCGAGCACACGCAGCTCGCGATCGAGCAGAACCGCGGCGCGCTCGCGGTATTCGGCCCGGAGCTCGAGGCGCAGATCGCGGGCTCGAAGCTCTCGCCCGCCGAGCGCAGCGTGTTCAAGCAGCGGCTCGCGGCCGCGCGAGCGGGCGTCGAGGACTACGTCGCGTGGCTCGAGTCGCTCGACGGCAAGCTCGCGAGCGGCGAGATCGAGGCGCGCTCGTTCAGGCTCGGCGGCGAGCTCTACGCCAAGAAGTTCGCGTTCGACATCCAATCCGGCGACACGGCCGAGGCGCTCTACGAGCGCGCGCTTGCGGAGAAGGAGACGCTGCTCGCCCGCATGGCGCTCTTGTCCGACCTGCTGTGGCCGAAGTATTTCCCGAACGCGGCGCCGCCCGGCGACAGGCTCGACAAGATCGGACAAGTGATCGCGAAGCTATCCGAGCAGCACGTAGCGCGCGAGAACCTCATCGCCGCGGTGAAGGAGCAGATACCGGATCTCCAACGCTGGGTGAGCGAGCACGATCTCGTGACGCTCGACCCGACGAAGCCGCTCACGGTGCGCGAGACGCCGGCGCATCAGCGCGGCATCGCGGGCGCGAGCATCGAGGCGCCTGGCCCGTACGACCCCGGCGCGCAGACGTATTACAACGTGACGCCGCTCGACGACCTCTCGCCGGAGCGCGCCGAGAGCTGGCTGCGCGAGTACAACGACTGGATGCTGCCGATCCTGAACATCCATGAGGCCGTGCCCGGCCATTACGTGCAGCTCATCTACGCGAACAAGTCGCCGAGCTTGATCAAGAGCATCTTCGGCAACGGCGCGATGATCGAAGGGTGGGCCGTGTACACCGAGCGGATGATGCTCGAATCGGGCTACGGCGACTCGAAGGCCGAGGCTTGGCTGATCTACTCGAAGTGGAATCTGCGCACCGTCTGCAACACGATCCTCGACTACGGCGTGCACGTGCTCGGGATGAGCGAGGCAGACGTCATGAGCCTGCTCACGCGCGAGGCGTTCCAAACCGAGCAGGAGGCCGCCGACAAGTGGAAGCGCGTGACGCGCACGAGCGTGCAGCTCACGAGCTACTTCTCGGGTTACGCCGCGATCCTCGATCTGCGCGAGCGCCTCAAGAGCGCAGCAGGGCGACAAGTTCGACCTCAAGCGCTTCCACGAGCAGTTTCTCGAGCTACGGCAACGCGCCCGTGAAGGTGATCCGCGAGCTCATGGACGCGCGCTGACGGGCCCCAAAGGGGTCCGAATACCCTATAATTCAGTCCTTACATTTTCGACGGAGTCTTGATTTGGCGACGATAGTAGGTGGAATCGCCGCCTCACATACGCCTGCGATCGCTTTCGCGTTCGACACGCAAAAGCCCGACGATCCGATCTGGGCGCCGATCTTCGAGGGCTTCGCTCCGGTGCAAGCGTGGCTCAAGGAGAAGGCCCCCGACGTGCTGTTCTTCGTCTATAACGATCACGTCACCTCGTTCTTCTTCGACCACTATTCCAACTTCGCGCTCGGCTTCGCGGAAACGTTCGCAGTCGCGGACGAAGGCGGAGGTCCGCGGCCGTTGCCCGCGATCAAGGGACATCCGGCGCTCGCGAAGCACATCGCGAATGGGCTCGTCGCAGACGAGTTCGATCTCTCGTTCTTTCAGTCGAAGGGTCTCGACCACGGCGTGTTCTCGCCGCTGTCCATCATGCTGCCGCACGAGCACGAGTGGCCCGTGGCCCTCGTGCCGCTCCAAGTCGGCGTGCTGCAGTTTCCGATCCCGACGGCCCGGCGCTGTTTCGCGCTCGGCCGCTCGCTGCGCAAGGCGATTCAGAGCTTTCCCGAGGATCTCAAAGTCGCGATCGTCGGCACCGGCGGCCTCTCCCATCAGGTCAGCGGCGAGCGCGCAGGCTTCAACAATACCGAGTGGGACATGGAGTTTCTCGAGCTCCTCGAGAAGGACCCCGAAAAGCTGACCGAGCTGTCCATTGCGGACTTCGCGAAGCGCGGCGGCATCGAGGGCGCGGAAGTCGTCATGTGGCTCGTCATGCGTGGCGCCCTGACGCCGAAAGTACGCAAGGTGCATCAGTCCTATTGCCTCCCGTCGATGACCGCTACGGCGACCGTGATCTACGAGGATCTATCCGAGGACGACGAAGGCGAGAGTCCCGAAGCCCATTTCGCAAGAGCCCGGCGCGAGTACGAGGGCGTGTCGAAAATCGAGGGCTCCTATCCATTTACGTTCGAGAGCAGCACGAGGGCGTATCGCCTCAACAAGTATCTCCACGGCATCATCCAGCCGGAGCTGCGGGGCCGGTTCCTGTACGATCGCGAAGGCTCGTACGTGAGGGGCGGCCTCACGGAAGAAGAGAAGGACATGGTGCGGCGCCTCGACTGGCGCGCGCTCATCCGCTACGGCGTGATCTTCTTCATCTTGGAAAAGCTCGCTGCCGCCGTCGGCGTACCGAATCAAAAGATCTACGCCGCCATGCGCGGTGAGTCTCTAGAGGACTATCAGAAGACCCGCAAAACGTCGGTGTTGTACTCCGTCGCAGGCAGCCACAAGCCCAAGAGCGATTAGGAGCCACCGTCTCGCGCACGATAGCGCTGCCGCCGCGTGCCGGTACGAAATCTAGAACCGCAGACTCGTGAGGAGAAAATAAAGATGCCGACGATCAGCGACGTTTCCATCATCGATTCGAACACCGCCGAGGCCAAGCCCGTCGAGTCCGGTTTGGAACGGACGATTTGCAGCCCGAGTCTGTGCGGATCGAAGAACCTGACCGTCTATCGGCGAACGATCTCCAAAGGCCGGACGTTCACGGTCGACGCGGGCAAGAACTATCACATCGTCTATGTCATGCGGGGCTCATCGAAGGGCGTCTTGTATTTCGACGATGAATCGCACAAGGCCGAGGACGGCGCAGGCGTGCTGCTCGTACCGGGCGAATCGGCGCGATTCGAAGCCGTCGGGTCGGATCTGGAGCTGTTGCACACCGTCACGCCGAAGCCGCCGGCCGCCGTCGAGGGCGATCTGCCCGGCGGGCCCGGGTACTTCTTCAACCGCAAGAAGCTGCGCGGCTTGAGCGATGCGAGCGGCGGCCGTGTGCGCCGCTTCTGCGCGGAGTCGAGCGTCAGGCTGCTCGACGGCAGCCGGCTGACGTCGACCAACGCCATCCAGGCGGGCGAGATGCACTACAACGACGGCGGCGCATCGCCTTATCACATGCACAAGGGCACCGACGCGAACCCGAATGGAGCGGATCACGTCTACATGACGTTCAAGGGGCGCGGCAAAGTCGACGTCGGCGAAACGTCGCAGGCGATCGAGCCCGGCACTCTCGTCTATTTCCCCCCGGGCGTGCCGCATCGGCTCAACGCTCTGGACGGTCCGCTCGACTACTTCGAGATTCAGGCGTGGCGGAGCTTCAAGACCACGATCTTGAGCAAGGAAGCGGCGCTCGGGCTCAAGTGGTTCTACGAGCGTGAAGCGAAAGACGCGCCGCTCGTGGAGTGGAACCAGAGCTAGCCGCGCCAGGCCCGGCAGATCCGGGTCGCAGTTGATGGCGTTCACGCACCGGGTGGCATATCACGAGATGATGGCTCGCCTGGGCGTCGGCGATCTTCATCCCGGGGGACAGGCCTCCTCGAGCTTTCTCCTGGCGGAGTTGCGCAAACACGGCGTCAGTCGGGTTCTCGAGGTGGGCGCGGGCATCGGCAATACGACTCAGCGCCTGCTGCAATCTGGCTTCGCGGTGACGGCTATCGAGCCGAACCCGACCTTGTGCGGGATCCTGAGGAAGCGCCTGCGCATCGAAGCGGGCTCGACGCCGTTCGAGACCTTCGAGGCTTCCGACGGCTCCTACGACGCGCTGATCAGCGAGAGTGTCTTCTACGCTTTCGATGTTCCGAGCAGCCTCGCCAAGGCGCACCGCTTGCTTCGCCCGGGCGGTCTCTTCGGATTCGCTGAGATGTTCTGGACCGACGCCGCCAAACCGGACGTCACCGCGCTCATCCACGACCAAACGAAGCAGATCTTCGGGATTCCGATGGCGTCCAAGGAGCCCGTAACGTCGGCCACGTGGGGGAAGTCGCTTCGCGACGCGGGTTTTTCCGAGCTCGTTGTGATGCGCCTCGATCCACCCGCTCCCGATGAACAGCGCAGGCACCGCAAGCAACTAGCGCTCGGGCTGCTCCGCCACCCTTCCCTGATCCCGACGTTCCTGAGCTACCGCTCGCGTCAACGGCGCGCCTGGGCGCCGCCGCACTGGCTCGAGAGCCGCGTCGCCGTCTGGAGGCGCTCGTAGGATCGCGGTGGCGTACCCACTCGCTTCGGTGATCCTGCCGGCATACAACCGGCCGACATACCTGCGCGCGGCCGTCGCGTCCGTTCGCGCCCAAACGCTGACGGACTGGGAGTTGATCATTGCCGACGACGGCTCCGACGGCGAGACACGCGCATTTCTGAGCGAGCTCCGCGAACAACGCATTCGCGTTCTCTCGCTGGAGCATTCCGGCAATCCTTCCGTGGTGCGCAACGCGGCGATCCGCGCGGCATCGGGCAAGTTTCTCGCCTTTCTCGATTCCGACGACCTGTGGCTGCCGCACAAACTCGAACGCCAGCTCGCCCTGATGAGGGCTACGCCATCGCGGCGCTGGAGCTACACGCAGGTGCGCCGCATCGACGTCGAGGGGAATGACGCCGCGTCGGCAGGAGTCAAGCCATGGCGCGCACTCGACGGCGACATCGTCGAGCCGCTTCTGCGGCTAGAAGCGCTGATCGCGACGCCCTCGGTGATAGCGGAGCGCGATCTCGTGCTCGAGGCCGGCGCGTTCGACGAGCAGCAACGCTTTTGCGAGGACTACGACCTATGGCTGCGCCTCGCAATGCGGAGCGAAGTCGCCGCATTCGCCGAGCCGCTCGCCTGCGTGCGAGTGCATCTCGACAACTACAGCCAGGATCGCATGGGTGCGTACGAAGGATGGATGCGGCTGTATGCCAAACATGGGGCCAGCCTGAACCAGCGGCTTCGCGGTATCTGCCGGCAACGGCATGCGATCTGCGCCCTGACCCTCGCGACGCTGTATCGGCGCGCAGGTCGCACGCCGCTCGCGCTACGGACATTCGCGACCTCCGCCGCCGACGGCTGGGTAAGCGCTCCGTGGTGGCCCCGCGCTGCGCGTACGTTGCTCGGCATGCTGTCACGTCCTTAGGAACACGCGTACGCCAGCGTGTAAAGCGCACGTAAAAAGACGGCGCAAACTTTTGCCGTTTCGCGCCTGGAGCCCTTCAACCGCCGCGCGCAGCATGTCGCCCAACGTTCACCCGTATGGAGACGACCAATGCTTCGGGCTAACACACTCACCAGCCTCGCCGCGCTAGCGGTCTGTGCAGCCTCTACGAACGCCTACGCCGAGAGCGTCGCGACCGACGCCGCGCGGCGCGACGTCGACCTCGTGATCGCGCTCGACGTCAGCAGCTCGATGGACGGCTTGATCGAATCGGCCAAACAGCGGCTCTGGGACATCACGAACGAGCTCGCGCAAGCGCGCCCCATCCCCGCGTTACGCGTAGCGATTTTGAGCTACGGCCGGCCTAGCTACGGCCAGCAATCGGGCTATGTGCGCGTCGATCTGCCGTTCACGGCCGATCTCGACGCCGTGAACGCCACGCTGTTCGCGTTCCAGACCGACGGCGGCGACGAGTACGTCGCGCGTGCGATTCAAACGTCGCTCGACAAACTGCAATGGAGCCAACATCCGGACGCGCTACAAGTCGTGTTCGTCGCCGGCAACGAGTCCGCCGAGCAAGATCCGCAGCTGACCCTCGACGGGGCGACCAGAGCGGCGGCGCGCCGGGGCATCGTCGTCAACGCGATCTTCTGCGGCAGCGACAATGACGCCGACGCACGCGGCTGGCAGCGGGTTGCGGCGAGCACGAACGGCCTCTACGCGAGCATCGATCAAAGCGCGGCCGCGGTCGCGAACGTCGCGACGCCGTTCGACGCGCGCCTCGCGGCACTCAACGACGAGCTCAACTCCACCTACATCGCGTTCGGCAACGCCGGCGAGAGCGGTCGGGCGAATCAAGTCGCGCAGGACAGCAACGCCGCGGCGATGAGTCCGGCGGCGGCGGCAAGCCGCACGGTCGCGAAGGCCGGTGCGCTTTATCGCTCCGAGTGGGATCTCGTGGACGCCGTGCAGTCGGGCAAAGCACTCGCGGACATTCCAGCCGCCGAGCTACCGGCCGAGATGCAGGCGATGGAGCCCGAAAAGCGCGAAGCGTACGTGCTCGAAACAACTGAGCGCCGCGAGACGATGCAGCGTCAGATCAGCGAGCTCGCCGCCGAGCGCAGTCGCTACATCGCGGAGCAGAAGAGTGACGGCACTGCAGACGGCCTCGACGCCGCGATCCTCGAAGGGATCCGCGAAGTGGCCGCGGCCAAGGGCTTCTCGTTCGCAAAGGAATAGCGACACGCGCTCAGGAAGCCTGCACCGGCAGAACGTCGTCGAGTGCAACCCCGAGTTGGCCGAGCGTTTCTCGAAAGAGTTGCGCCGACGCGAACGCGAGACCTACGGATAGCTCAGTCACAGCGCGGACGTTTGACGCGCGCCAAGGGGGGGCGTAGCGTCCCGTCGAGCCGATAGCGCGGCCCGCTTCCACCCGGACTCGCCGCCCTCCTTCACCAATAACAACGTCTACCGAAAGGGGAACAAAATGCGAACGACCTTGCGATCCGCGGCGTTGGCCGCGTTCGGATCTTTGAGCGTGATCTGCACGACCGCCCTCGCCGACGACCACGCCTACACCGAAGGCGAAATCGTGAATGTAGCCAGGATTCGGACCGAATACGGTAAGTTCGATGACTACATGAAATACCTGGACACGACCTGGAAAACTTCCCAGGAAGCGGCGAAGAAAGCCGGCTATATCGTCGACTACCAGGTGCTCGTGGCCGAGCCGCGCACGGAGAATGACGCGGATGTCTACTTGGTCATCACTTACAAGAACTGGGCGGCCCTCGACGGCGCAATGGCCAAGAATGACGAGATCGCCAAACAGGTCGAAGGCTCCGTCGCGGCCCAAAGTCAGGCGGCGGTCGATCGCGGCAAGCTGCGGCGCGTGCTCGGTTCAGAAACGATGCAGGTCGCGAACCTGAAATAGGCTCGCGTCCTCGGCAGGTAGTGCTGCTCGAGGATCTGGCGCAGAAGAGTCTGCTCGGGCCGGTGCCGCCCGTGGCCGGCGGGTACGCGTCAAGCCCGGCCGATCCTGTCGCGCTCCAGCAGCAGATCCAGCCACCGGTTGGAGAGTTTTTCCTGAACGGAGTTTTGGCGGAGCCGCGCGTTCAAGTTTTCGAAGTCGACGCGGTCGAGCTCCTGGTCCTGGTTGTAGCAGGAGTACACGAAGTACTCCTCACCGCTATCGGGGTCGATCTGCTTGCAGAGGCATTGCGCGCAGATGCCTTTCATCATGCATTGCATGGGCGAGTTGATCGAACCAATCGCCATGTGCCCGGGCTTCAAATACGGTTTCAGTCGCCCATGACGGGCTTCCTTCACGGCGGCCATCATGCGGTCGGATCCGATCGCGACGAGATGATCGACTTCATCGAGCCGAATCGTCTGCGGCCCGAGCTCGCCCTTCGCGTAGGCCTCCATCGCGTCGAGAATATTGCCGATGCAGCTCAAGTCCTGCGGCCGATGCGTCGCTAGAGGCCGCACGCCGGGCGCGCGATCGACGGCCCAGACGACGACGTCTGCCGCGGCTTCGACCTCCTCGGCCTTGAACAAGCCGCCGGCGTCGCGGTAGCCCGCAAAATAGATCACGCGGTTGCCGGCCGCCCGCATCGCCTTGCCGATCGAGAACAGCACCGCATTGCCGAGGCCGCCGCCTGCGAGAAGCACGGTCTTGCCCGACGGAATCTCCGTCGGCGTGCCCGTGGCCCCCATCACGATGATCCGATCGCCGGGCTGCCACTCGGCGCAGAGACGCGATGACGTTCCCATCTCGAGCGCGATCAGTGAAATCAGCCCTCGTTCCTTGTCGACCCAGGCGCCGGTCAGCGCAAGTCCCTCGGTTACGAGAACCGTATCGTCGATCCGCGGCGCGCTGCTCTCGAAACTCTGAACTCGGTAGAAGCGGCCGGGCGCGAAGCCTTTCGCAGCGGTCGGCGCACGAGCAATGACCTCTACGATCGTCGGCGTCAGCCGCTTGACGGCCACGACGGTCGCGATCAGCAGATCGTCCAGCCGGGCAAAGAGAGCGCGCAGCGCGGCGTCGCGATCGCGCTGCCGATCCGCATCGGCAGCGCCGATCTTGGCTTCGTGCAGCTTCACGACCCACGGATATCCGTCCTTGGCGCTGGCCATCGCCTTGACGACATTGCCGGCATAGACGGGATGATTGTCGCCATAGATGCTGATGTATCTACCGTCCTTGGCATAGGACGTCAGCGGCGCCGGTCTGCCGATCTTGGGCCAGCGCGTGTCGTGCATGGGCTCGAGCGCGATCTCGCGATCGAGCCAGCGCGGCTCGTAGCGCTGGAAGAACTTGCCGTCCATCTGGAACGTGCCGGGGTGCTCCTGCTCATAGATGGTGTTCGGCGACGTGCCGGCCGCGACGTACAGGCTGCGGAGCGGGACGTCGACTTTGTCGCCGGCGACGGTTCCGTCATCATCGGACTTTGACGCCTTCTCGAACCGCATCGCGCAGAGGTGGCCGTAGTCGTCTGCGATGGCGACGAGCGGATTCATGCCTTCGGCGAGGCCGATCCCTTCTTCCAGGGCCTTGGCGATCTCCTCGTGATTCTGTCGATAGGCGGGCGCCTGATCGATACCCTTGCGGTAGAAAAGCGTGACGCCGCCCCAGCGATCGATCAGCGGCTGAAAGTCCGGCTCTTCACCGCTCGCTGCGGCGCGCTGACGTTCGTTACGAATTTCGCGTCCGTGTCCGAGGAATTCGTCGAGGATCTCCAGTTCTTCCGCATCGAAACCGCGGCGCAGCTCCGCTTCATCGCGACCGGCGCAGATCTGCTCGTATCGCTTCAGAAGTTTTTCGACTTGGATCGGATAGTAGGCCATGAGCTCGGTCGCCGTATCGATCGCGGTCAAGCCGCCGCCGATGACGCCGGCAGGCAGGCGTACCTGCAGATTGGCGAGCGACGACATCTTCGCGGCGCCCGTCAGCTGCAGCGCCATCAGAAAATCCGACGCCTTGCGGATCCCGCGAATCAAATTGTTCTCGAGATCGATGATCGTCGGCTTACCGGCGCCCGTCGCGATCGCGATGTGATCGAAACCGAGCTCCCATGCGTCCTCGATCGTCAATGTTCCGCCGAAACGCACGCCGCCATAGCAGCGGAAACTCTGGCGGCGCGCGAGAACGAGATAAATGACCTTCAGGAAATTCTTGTCCCAGCGCACCGTAATGCCGTACTCGGCAACGCCGCCGAATCCGGCCAGCATGCGCTTGTCGAGATCGTCGTAGAGTGCTTTGAAATCCCTGATCGGCCTTGGCGCGTGCTCGCCGTCGCCGACGAGCTCGGCCGGCAAAGGCTCGATCTTCAGCGCGTCGACGCCGACGACGCCGAACCCCTCGTTCAAGAGATAGTGCGCGAGCGTATAGCCCGCCGGCCCGAGACCCACGACCAGCGCATTCGTTCCGTGATACGGCAACGCATAGGGACGACGTACGTTCAGGGGATTCCAGCGCGTGAGCAAGCTGTAGATCTCGAACCCATAGGGCATGAACAGGACGTCGGTCAGCACGCTCGTCTCGATCTGCGGGATGTCGACGGGCTGCGTCTTTTGATAGATGCAGCCCTTCATGCAGTCGTTGCAGATGCGATGCCCGGTGCCCGGGCACATCGGATTGTCGATGACGATCAGAGCGAGCGCGCCGATGTTGTCGCCCTGCCGTTTGACGAGGTGCATCTCGGAGATCTTCTCTTCGAGCGGGCAGCCGGTGATGTTGACGCCGAGCGGATTGACCTTGTAGCTGCCGTCCTTGCGATTGCGCATGCCCTTGGAGCACGAATCGGTATCGCGGTCGTGGCAATAGATGCAGTGATCGATCTCGTAGAGGACATGCCGCAAGCCGTGACGCTCATCGGTCAACGCGAAACCATCGCGGCGACGACGCGTCTCCGCACGCCCCTTCCAGACCGCGTAGCCGTCGCGCGTCTCGATCTCGTGCGGCACCAACGAGTCGAAATTCGTCTTCTCTGGCTCCTTGAAGCTGACCCAATTCGCGACGGTCCTCGCCAGCTCCGGATCGACGTGCGCGAGATGCGACCAGCGCCGGACGACCTCGAGCAGAGCCGCGACGAGCTCGCCGTCGGTGCAGCTGCATCGCCGCTGCAAACGCCGCGGCGGCTCGGCCGTCGGCACCGAGTCGAGCGCGCAGCCCCCGAACGGCCGCGCGAGCAGCGTCCGCATCGTCGCCCGCAGCCGCGTTCGCCCAGCGCCACAATCGCGCGGCCGTTGCCGCAATACGGAGTTCCTGATCCGGGTCATCGGCTAGATCCGGAAACCCGCTTTGGATCAGGAGCTCGAGCTCGGCTTTGCACGGCGGCCGCGTCCCAGGCGTGAGCATCGACGCCTTTGAAGTGCTTCGCTAGCTCGCCGACGATCGCGTTACGAAACACGAAGACCGAGTCGAGCTCGCGCTGGATGGCTGCGCGCTGACGCTCACGCTCCGCCGACACGTCGAACAGCCGCGCGACGAATTCGCCGACGCGCGGTGCCAATCTGACGAGGAGATCGGACACGGCGACCGGAGTCATGCCTTCGCCGCGACAGCTGCGATAGTCCTGATATTCCCGGTGCAGGCCCGCGGACGTTTCAGCGAGCTCCGCGACGAACGTATCGTGCAGGCGCTTCAGCCCCTCGGGTCTCGAAAGGTCCTCGTAGCGAAATCCGGCGATACCGAGAGTCAGGCTTTGTTCTTCGTTTTCGTGCCTGTCAGCCATCGATGCGAGTGATCCCTGCTTGGCGAGCTCCTCCGCCGGCTCCGACCACTCGCGTCAGGCCGGCCGCGGCGTCCAGACTTAAGCGGTCGCGGCTTCCAACTCCGGAGGCCCGAACACGTCGTTCTCCGGCGTGATCTTCCCGACGCGGCACAACAGCCCGCGCAGCTGATAGGTGCCCATCTGCGGATCGAACGGCCCCTGATTGTCGGTCAGGAGATTGGCGTTCGACTCCCAGATTCCGTAGTCGGGGCCCTCCCTCTCCGGGAACCACCAGCCGTGCTCGCAGTGGATCACGCGCGCATCGATCTTGGTCGTCACGTTCGCGATCTGTTTGATTCGGCCGCGGCGTGTCTCGATGAACATCCATTCGCCGTCCTCGATCCCGTGCTCGGCAGCCGTGTCCGGGTGGATGTCGCAGAGCGGATCGGGGTGGCCCTTGCGGCACAGCGGCAGCTGCCGGTGCTCCGAGTTGAAGAAGGTCGGAATCCGTCCGCCGGTCGTCAGCACGAGCGGAAACTCAGCCGCTACGCCGGGCGTGGAGAGCGGACTCTCCGGCGGTTCCTCGTAGTACGGGAGCGGCGCGTAACCCATCGCCTCGAGCCGCGTCGAGTAGAGCTCGAGCTTGCCGGTCGGCGTCTTGAATCCTTTCTTCTCGTACTTCCGGTATTCCTGCTTCATGTGGATCCAACCCTGCTCGGTCAGACCCCTGAAGTCGACTTTCTGGCCGCCGTTCTTGAGCATCTTGTCGAGCACTTCCTCGACCGGCTCTTGGCACACCGGAAGATTCATGCGACGTGCGAGCTCGACGAAGATCTCTTCGTCCGACTTGCACTCGCCCATGCGCACGGTTTGCTGGTTGCTCATGACCACGTTGCCCGCAATCGTGGGCAGCGCGCAGATCTGGTTGAGCTCGGGCCAGGACGCGGCGGGCAGCACGATGTCCGCTAGCTCTGCCGTCGGCGTCATGAAGAGATCGGCGCATACCATGAAGTCGAGCTTCATCAGCGCCTTGTAGACCATGTTCGTGTTCGCATACGTCGTCAGCGTGTTGTTGCCGAACACGAGGAACGCCCGGACGCGATACGGCTCTGCCGTAGAGCATCGCGTCGATCAGCGTCGGGATGTGACAGGCCGGAAGGTCGGCGCCTTCGCCGCACAGCATCTTGTACTTCTCGTAGCCGAGCCGCTTCTTCTCGACTTCCGGATCGAGATTCTCGATCAGGCTCGGGAAACGGCCGGCGCCGTGCATGCCGAAGATCCAACCGCCGGGCACGTCGATGTTGCCCGTGATCGCCGGGATCATCGACAGCGCGCGAATCGTCTGGATCGTGTTCGGCGTGTGCTCGATCGCGCACCCCCACTCGAGCATCGCGGGCTTGACCGTCGCGAACAGACGCGCGGCCGCCCGGATCTTGTCGGCCGGCACCCAGGTAATCGGCTCGGCCCACTCCGGCGTGAATTTGTGGACGTGCTCGGCGAGCTCCTTGAACCCGTGCGTGTACTTCTCGCAGAACTCGTGATCGTAGAGATCTTCCTCGATGATCACGTTGAGAAACGCGAGCCCGAGCGCGTCGTCGGTGCCGGGCCGAAGCTGCAGCCAGACCTCGGACTTCTTCGCGAGGACCGTCTCGCGCGGATCGATCGTGATGAGTCGCGGCTTGGTCAGCAACGCTTCGCGGACGTTGAACCGCGTCTCGCCGTCGGGCCCCGAATGCGGGGGATTGTGCCCCCAGTACATCGTGAGCGCCGGCGGCGTGCCGCCCGTGAAATCGCACACCGGCAAATCACCCATCGTCTGGATGCAGGTGTTGACGCGCGGGTGGAAGCACTGCGCGAAACCGGGCTCGCACCAGTTCGGGGTCCCGAGCGCGTTGCCGAAGCGCGACACCCAGCGGATGTGATGACGGCCCGTGCCCGTGCCCATCGCGATCGACTCGGGCCCGCTCTCGGCACGGATCTTGAGAACTTTTTCCGAGATCTCGTCGAGCGCCTCGTCCCACGAGATGCGCTCCCACTTGCCGGAGCCTTTCGGCCCGATGCGGCGCTGCGGGTATTTCAGGCGGTCCGGATGATAGACGAGCTGCGTGGTCGCAGCGCCGATCGGACAGAGGTAGCCGTGATTCAGCGGACCTTCGGGATCACCTTCGACCTTGGTGAGCTTACCGTCTTCGACGTGCATCAGCGTGCTGCAGCCGCCGTGGCAACTGCGGCAGACGCTCTTCAAGATTTTGACGTTTTCCGGTACCTCGGTGGAGGCTCGGACAGATTGTTTCGTTGCGCTCAAGGTCGTTTCCTCGCCCGGTTCGGGAGACGCTAGCACGTCGATTTTTTCAAGCTTAACAGAACCCTCCGGAGCTTATCGACGTGGTGCTTTTAGCACCGGCGCGACCTTTACGCCCGGCGGCTGAGACCGTACCCTAGGGCGCCGATTTCTTGCGCTGGCAACTCCATGCTGCAACGCTAAAAACGTGGGACGCCGGCGCCCAAGCTCGCCATTTTGTAACAACGTCAACGAAGACCCTGGGGATGGCCGACCGAATGGAAAGAATCAGCACGCTCGCGTTTTCGACGCTGCTCTATGGCATCGCGCTCGCGATGAAATTCACCGCGTGGCGTCATCCCGCCTTCCGCGAGCGGCTCAAAGAGCAGGACCTCGTCGGTCAGATACGCGTGAAAGCAGGCACGGGCCGGTACTACGTCATCAAGAACGGCAAGGTCTCGTCGCGCCACGGCATCCACCCGAATCCCGACGTCGTCGTCGCGCTCAAGAGCGCGCGCTTGGGGTTGCAGAATCTTCACGCACCCAAACGACCAGCTCGGCAGGATCAACGCGGCCAAGTCCTTCAGCATGACGCTCGACGGAGAGCAGGACAAAGCCATCTGGTTCATGTTCACGCTCGAGTCGATGCTGCAGGCCGGTTGGCGCTACGGCGTCGACGTAGGCAACGGCGAGATGCGTTACGCCAACATGGCGAACGGCGGACCTCTGTTCGTCTACGTCAAGGACGGCAAGATCGTTCGCATGACGCCGATCGAGTTCGACGACCACGACCCGCAACCGTGGACCATCAAAGCGAAAGGCAAAGAGTTCACGCCGCCGCGCAAGACGTCGCTCGCCCCGCACGGCCAGACCGTCAAGTCGACGATCTATTCGCCCGACCGGATCCTCTATCCGATGAAGCGAGTCGACTTCGATCCGAACGGTGAGCGCAACCCGCAGAACCGCGGCGTCTCGGGCTACGAGCGCATCAGCTGGGACGAGGCGCTCGACATCGTCGCGAACGAGATCAAGCGGCAGAAGACGGTGCACGGCAACGGCGCGATCGCGTGCAGCCACCCGTCGCATCACGCGTGGGGCAACATCGGCTATTACCTCTCCGCGCTTCGCAAGTTCGAGAACGCCGTCGGCATGACCGAGGTGCATCACAACCCGGACAGCTGGGAAGGCTGGTACTGGGGCGCGACGCATCACTGGGGCGGCTCGATGCGGGTCGGCCAGTCGGAGACCTACGGGACCGTCGAAGACTGCCTCAAAGAAGCCGAGATGGTCGTGTTCTGGTCGAGCAACCCGGAATCGAACAGCGGCGCTTACGGCGCGCTCGAAGGCACGATTCGCCGGCAGTGGCTTAAAGAAGCCGGCATCAAGCTCGTCCACATCGACCCGTACTACAACGACTCGATTCAGCTCCTCGGCGGCAAGTGGATCGCGCCGCGCCCCACGTCGAGCCCGGCGCTCGCGATCGCGATCGCGTACGTCTGGATGACCGAGGGAACGTACGACAAGAAGTACGTCGAGACGCACACGCACGGATTCGAGAAGTGGCGCGACTACGTGCTTGGCGCTATCCGACGGCATCCCGAAATCGCCCGAGTGGCAGGAGACCGAGACGGGCGTGCCGGCGAGCGACGTGCGCGCGCTCGCGCGCGAATGGGCGAGCAAGAAGACCTATCTCGGCGCCGGAGCCTGGGGCAACGGTCACGGCGGCGCGTGCCGCAACGCGACCGGCATTCAGTGGGCGCGCACGATGGTGTGCCTCATCGCGATGCAGGGGCTCGGCAAGCCCGGCGTCAACATGGGCAACCTCCAGTGGGGAACGCCGCTCGATTTCAACTTCTATTTCCCGGGATACGCCGAAGGCGGCATGTCGGGCGACTACAGCCACACCGCCATGGGCGTGACGCTCTACCAGCGCATGCCGCAGTTGCCGTCGATCAACACGAACACGCAGGTCATTCCGCGCATGCAGCTGCCCGAGGCCATCATCGACGGCAAAGCGGAAGGCTACGTGTGGAACGGCTCGAGCATCGAGGCGCAGTTCCAGAAGATCACGTATCCGAAGCCCGGCTTCTCGCCCGTTCACATGCTCTGGAAGTACGGCGGCTCGCTGATCGCGTCGATGCCGAACAGCAGCCGCTACATCAACATGTTCCGGCACAAGAACCTCGAGTTCCTGGTGAGCCAGAACATCTGGCTGCAAGGCGACACCGAGTTCGCCGACATCATCCTGCCGGCCTGCACGAACTTCGAGCGCTACGACATCAGCGAGTGGGCCGGACTCGGCGGCTACGCTCATCACGGCGAGCAGCAGCTGAACCATCGCGTGATCACCTTCCAACACAAGTGCATCGAGCCGCTCGGCGAATCGAAATCGGATTTCTGGATCTTCCAGAAGGTCTGCGAGCGGCTCGGGCTCGCGGCCTATTTCACCGAAGGCGTCGGCGAGCTCGGCTGGGTCAAGCGGCAGTTCGATGGATCGGACCTGCCGAAGTACATTTCGTGGAAGGAGTTCGTTCGCAAGGGTTACTTCGTGGTCCCGACGGAGAAAGAGGAGCAGCGCGCGCCGCTCTCGTGGAACTGGTTCTATGAGGGCAGAAAGAAGGACGTGCCGGAGCCGATGCCGCTACCGTCGGACTACAACGGAGAGTACTTGAAGGGGTTGCAGACCCAGAGCGGCAAGATCGAGTTCGATTGCGAGAGCCTGAAGCGCTTCGATCCGAATAGCGTGGAACGGCCGCCCATCGCGAAGTACGAGCGGCCGGCGGAGAGCCCGAATGCGAAGGGCTTCGAGGACTTTCCGTTGCAGCTCATCTCGCCGCATCCACGCTTCTCGTTCCACACCCAGATGGACGGCAAAGACAGCTTCTTGAACGACATCCCCGATCATCGCGTGCTCGTGGATGGCTACTACTATTGGGTGCTGCGCATCCATCCCGACGACGCGAAGGCACGCGGCATCCGCGACAACGATCTCGTTCGTTTGCACAACGCGCGCGGCTCCGTGGTGTGCGCCGCCAAGGTCACGCACCGCATGCTGAAAGGCGTCGTGCACTCCTACAGCTCTTCGGGCGTCTACGATCCCGTCGGCGAGCCGGGGAAGTCGGCCGACCGCGGCGGCTGCGTGAACCTGCTGTCGTCGAGCAAGTCGCAGATCAGCAAGGCCCACTCGATGGGCGCGAGCTGCTGCCTGATCGAAGTCGAGAGGTGGAGCGAGGGCGAGATCTCCGTCCCGGTTCCCGAACCGAAGGTGAGAGTGGCGTGAGACTCAAGCGATCCCGGACTGGGCGACCTCAATGAAGAAGTGGAATCTGATCGTCGACGTCGCGAAGTGCACCAACTGCAATCTGTGCACGTTGGCCAATCAGGACGAGCACGTCGATAACGAATTCGAAGGCTATGCCGCGCCGATGCCCAAGCATGGGTCTCGATGGATCGACATTCGCTCCAACGAGCGCGGCTCGGGCCCCGTCATGGACGTCGCCTATCTGCCGGTGATGTGCCAGCACTGTGACGACGCGCCGTGCATCGCGGCCGCCAAGAACGGAGCGGTCACGAAGCGCCCGGACGGGATCGTGCACATCGATCCCGTCAAGGCCAAGGGGCAGAAGGCCATCGCCGACGCGTGTCCCTATGGCGCCGTACGCTGGAACGAGGAGCTCAAGCTTCCTCAGCACTGGTTCTTCGACGCGCACTTGCTCGACCGCGGCTGGGCGGAACCGCGCTGCGTCACGGTGTGCGCAACGGGGGCGCTCAAGTCGGTGAAGGTCACGGACGAGGAAATGGCCGCGATCAAATCCCGGGAGGGTTTGCGCGAGCTAAATCCGGAGTGGGCGACCAAGCCCAGGGTTCACTACAAGAATCTCGATCGCTACACGCACGAGTTCGTCGGCGGCACGATCATCAAGACCGTGAACGGTGTAACCGACTGCGTCGCCAATGCGAAGATCAAGCTCGAAGCTTCCGGATCCGTCGTGGGCGAAGCGCTGACCGACGCCTACGGCGAGTTCAAGATCGAAGGTCTCAAGCCCGACAGCGGACGCTATCGGGTCGTCGTCGAGGTCGCCGGCCGTGAAGCGAAGCGGCTCGACCTCGAGCTGCGCAAGAGCGTTTACCTCGGCAGAATCGATCTGGCGGCTTGACGAGCCGGAATCGCGCAGGCCACTTTCGTTACAAGGACCGTGAATGAAGCTCCGCTTGCTGGACGATTCCATCAGATTGCGGTTGTCGCGTGACGAAGTAGTCGCCGCCGACGAGCAAGGCATCGTCGAAGGCCAGACGCGCTTCCCCGACGGCTCCGTGTTCACGTTCGCGTTGGAGTCACTCGAGAACAGCTCGAATGCGAGCGCCTCCTACACGCGCGATCGTATGGTCGTGAAGCTTCCGGCGCGCGAAATCTCTACGTGGGCGAAAGACGACACGGCCGTTTCGCTGCACGGCGAGCTGAAGTTACCGCGCGGCGGCCCTCTGAAGCTACTCGTCGAGAAGGACTTCAAGTGCGTGTCCCCCCGGGGCGACGAAGACCAATCGAACCTGTTCCAAAATCCCGAGCAGGTTTGTTGAAGTCTCAGGCGGGCTCGGCGATAGGCGGAGGTTCGAGCTGGTGCGCCGTGCCGGAGCCGACTGGGCCGCGTCGGGTGCCGCTCCGTCGAGAAAGTGTGAATCCAATGCGCTAGCCGCATTACCGCGCGCGAAAACGGAGGAGTACAATTCGCAGCCGACGATTCCTTCGAGCGCGGGCGTTCTCAGAAAGCCGGCACGGCCAGAATCGACGGAGCCCGAGCGAGATGACTACGAACACCCTTAGAGCCGGCACCCCCTTGCTCGCGTTGCTGAGCGCTTTGACGTGCACGCTCGCGGCGGAGGCGGACGCCCCGTCGTTCAATGCGGCCGGCGAGCTCGAGCGGCCCGCCGACTTTCGCGAGTGGATCTATCTCACCTCGGGGCTCGACATGTTCTACGGCCCGGCCGCACTGGCACCGACGGCGGACGGCAAGCGCCCATCCGTCTTTACCAACGTATACGTCACGCCGCCGGCTTATCGCGAGTTCATGAAGTCGGGCACCTGGCCCGACAAGACGATGTTCATCCTCGAAGTACGGCGCGCGGAAAGCGCGGCGTCGATCGACAACGTCGGCAAGTCGCAAGGCGCGCTCGCCGCGATCGAAGCCGCCGTGAAGGACGTCGCGCGCTTCGGCGGCAACGCCGGCAGCAACGGCTGGGGCTACTTCAGCTTCGACGGCGAGAACGGACCCGCGAGCTCCGCCAAGGCCTTGCCGACGTCCGCTTCGTGCTACTCGTGTCACGCCGCGAACACGGCCGTGGACAACACGTTCGTGCAGTTCTATCCGACGTTGTTCGAGGTCGCGAAGCGCCTCGGCACCGTCAAACCCACCTTCGACCCCGCGCACAAGCTCTAACGCAGCGGACTACGCGCACTCGATTCTTCCGGCCCTTCCCCGCACACATGCCCATTCGAACCGTCGTATGAACGAGCAACGCTCCTTGGCTCGCGCGACGCTCGGCGCGCTCGGCGTCGTCTACGGCGACATCGGCACGAGCCCGCTGTACGCGCTCAAGGAAGCGACGGCGGCCGCGGGCGGCGTGGATCGCGCCGACGGTGCTCGGCGTGCTGTCGATGATCTTCTGGAGCCTGTTCATCGTCATCGTGCTCAAGTACATCGTGCTGATCCTGCGCTCGGACAACGCGGGCGAAGGCGGCATCCTCTCGCTGCTCGCGCTCGTGCAGCAGAAGCTCGGCACGACGAGCGCCTGGGCGATACGCTTCGTCGCGCCTCGCCGCGCTCGGCACGGCGCTGTTCTACTGCGACGGCATGATCACGCCCGCGATCTCGGTCTTGAGCGCCGTCGAGGGCCTCGAGCTGCTCAACCCGACGTTCGAGCAGGCGGTCCTGCCGGTCACGCTGGTGATCATCGCTGCGCTGTTCGTTCTGCAGAAGCGCGGCACCGCGCGCGTCGGCGGCCTGTTCGGACCGATCATGGTGATCTGGTTCGTCACGCTCGGCGTGCTCGGGATCGTCGCGATCGTGCGCCAACCCGATGTGCTGCTCGCGCTGTTTCCGGGCTACGCGCTCGCGCTGCTCGCGCAGCATCCCGCGGTCGCGCTGCCGATCCTGGGCGCCGTGTTCCTCGTGCTCACCGGCGGCGAGGCGCTGTATGCCGACATGGGCCATTTCGGCAAGGCAGCCCGTGCGGCTCGCGTGGTTCGCGCTCGTATGGCCCGGCTTGCTGCTCAACTATTTCGGCCAGGGCGCGCTGATGCTCGGAGCGCAAACGCGCGCTCGTGAACCCGTTCTTCGAGCTCGCGCCGAGCTCGCTGCTGCCGCTGCTCGTGATTCTCGCGACGGCCGCGACGATCATCGCGTCGCAGGCGACGATCTCGGGCGCGTTCTCGGTGACGCGCCAAGCGGTGCAGCTCGACCTGCTGCCGCGCGTGCAGATCCTGCAGACGTCGCCGGACGAGCGCGGCCAGATCTACGTGCCGGCCGTGAACCTGTTCATGTTCCTCGCCGTCGTCGGTTTCGTGCTTGCCTTCGGCTCCTCCGAGCGCGCTGTCGGCCGCGTACGGCGCGGCGGTGATCGGCACGATGATGATCACGACGTTGCTCGGGCGCCGTCGTAGCGCAGACCTCGTGGCGATGGCCGACCTGGCGGATCGTCGCCGTGTTCGGCCTGTTCCTCCTGATCGACATCGCGTTCGTGGTCGGCAACGTGACCAAGATCCCGAGCGGCGGCTGGGTGCCGCTCTTGCTCGCGAGCTTGATGTTCATGGGATTCATCACGTGGCGCGACGGCCGCGCCGCGGCTGCGCCGCGCGCTCCAGCGCGAGCCGTGCCGTGGACCGAGCTGCCGTCCCTACTCGGAGAACGCGACGAAGGTACCCGGCACGGCCGTATTCCTGGTGAGCCACAGCGGCTTCGTGCCGACAGCGATGCTGCGCAACCTCGAGCACAACCACGTCTATCACGAGCACATCGTGATCCTGCATCTCGAGATCTTGCGGCAGCCGCGCCAGGACCGCGCGGCGCGCGCGTGGGTCGAGGAGCTCATGCCGAACGTGCACGCCGTGCGCGCACGCTTCGGCTTCATGGAGACGCCCGACGTGAGCGAAGCACTGCGCGGAGCGCGCCAGCGCGGCCTGCGCGTGATCGACGCGGATTGCACGTTCTTCCTGGGCTGGCACCTCGTGCGCGCGGTACCGCGACCCGGGCATCGCGGGGCTGAAGGCCGCGGCGTTTGCGTATCTGCAGCGGCGCGGCGCGCAGGCCGCCGAGTTCTTCCGCATGCCGACGCGCCGCGTCGTTGTCCTCGCGACCGAGATCGAGATCTAGCCTTTGTCGCTCGTCTGCGGCTCACGGTGCTTCGACTGACGCGAGCGCTGCTTCTCCACGGCGATCCATACAGCCGCGATCAGCAGCAGCGCGATGGAGAAGATCGCAAGTTCCATCGAAAGCGTTCTCTCGGTGCTCGTTTCCTCGAGAGATTACGCGCGGGCGTATTAGGCGCGCGTTAAGAAAACGCTCGTCTAACCAGCCGGCACGCAAATCGCATCGCGTTCTGAAATCGGAAACGCTAGTCTTAGCGCCCGCGTCGAGGCTGCAAGCGGAGTGCCGCGCCTGAGCGAGAAACCGTCACCCGAGATCGTCGTACGGCACTTCCGCCAGATCGTGCTCTGGCCGCTGCAGCTCGTACCTGAGAAGGAGTCCCGCAAGCTGCAGAGGCGCTGGGAAGCGCTCGGGTCCGTGGTCGAGAACAACGAATGGTCCGAGGTCGTCGAGGAGTTTCAATGCGATCCCGACGATTTCAAGGAACGCCACTACCGCGAGTTCGTCACGTTCCTGCCGTTCGTCCAGCGCTTCCTCTACGGATCGAAGGTCGGCAGGGACCCGTCGCGCAGGGAGGGCGAACCGAGCGTCAGAGTGTATCGGCGGCACGATATCCGCCAGGTGCGCATGACGTACTCGGACGACTCTTCGCTCGTCTTCGAGGTCGGCCACGTGGACCTGTACTTTTTCCTCGACGCAGACATCGTGCTGCACGCGTTCGAGCTATCTATCGACGAGATTCCACTCGCGCGCGCCCAAGACACGATGTTCCGGTTCGGACGCGCATACCCCGGCTTCTGGGACTCTTCGGGCCAGGGAGCGAATTGCTTGCGGCGCGTCGAGTGGCTCGACTCCGCCGGCAACGTGCGAGCCGTCTCCGACTACGACGAGCGGCGGCGCTACCTGAGCCACGTCGCACGCCACCGCACGGCGCGTCTGGCGGCGCATTGGGAATACTTGCTCCAGCCTCTGCGGCCGGCGGACTCCGAGGAAGCCGGCTCGCTCCGATTCCGCCCACTCGAGTACTACAGGATGCCGTTCCTAGCGTTCCTCACGGTGGACGATCCGACCGCGATGACGCGTGCGGACTTCATGAGGATTGCGTTCGCGGCTCAGCCGGGCGAGCCCGACGTAGCGCCGTACTCGACGCAGTCGCTCGAGGGATTCGAGGCCGACTACTGTGAGGATCGCTACTGGAACCGCGGCGGCGCCGGCAGCAGCAACACGCGCATCCTGGTCTCGGGCAGGGTGCTCGGCATGGTGGGGCGTCACGGCGACCCGTTCTTTTGCGGGTCGGAAACGGGAGTGCTCGGCCAGTTTCGTCACCAGTACTTCCTGCTGTTCCTGATCGCGCACTTTCACCGCTCCGCGCTGCTGTCGATGTCCGATCAGCTCGCCGTCGCGATGAATCGGCTCGAAATCGGCGACACGGAATCGGTGAGGCTGTTCAAGCGCTCCATTCGACAGGGTATGGAGATCTTCCTTCGCTTCACCCATCGCTATTGGTATCACCAGGTGTCGAACCAGGACCTCGCTCGCAATCTGTTCCAGCGGATGCGCGATCACCTCGCCACGGAGGTGTTGTACGAGGAGGTGCGCGAGGAAATGATGGACATGAACGGCTATCTCGACAGCGACGCGCTGCGCCGGCAAGCGAACACGATCCTGCGCCTCACCGTCGTCACGATCATGGCGATGATCGGCACGATCGCGACCGGCTTCATCGGCATGAACGTGATCGCGGCCGCGGATGAGCCGCTGCTGTGGCGCACGGCGTTCTTCGTCGCGGTGCTGCTCGCGACCGGCGCGCTGACGATGTTCACGGTCGCGAAGTCGAAGCGACTTGCCGATCTGCTCGACGCACTCTCGGACGAGCGTGTCCGCTGGCGCGACAAATGGCGGACGCTGACTGGCAAGTAACGCTGGACTCCCGAGTTCAACTCGCCTGATTGCGTTCGCGGCACTCGATGCCGACCGCGTCCCCGCGCCGCACACGTAAGTACATTTACTAACGCCTTCCTCACGCGCCAAGAACTAGCATCTCTCGGCTGCGGTATCCACGAGAGAGGCGTCCTATGGAACTCCTGATGTTGGCGCTGTTCGCGCTCCTGAGCGTGTCCACCTGGCTAGTGCTCAAGCTCGTCATCGCCTTGGAGGCACGCCGATGAGCGTCATGGAATGGATCGGTTTGGTGCTCTCGCTCGGCGTCGCGGTCTACTTATTCGCGGCGCTGCTCTACCCGGAGAAGTTCGAATGACCTCGCAGAGTCTGTTGCAGGCCGCGCTCTACGTCGCGGTGCTGGTCGCGCTCGCCAAGCCGCTCGGCGCTTTCATGGCCTCCGTCTACGAGGGCCGGCGCACGTTCCTGTCGCCCGTCCTGCGTCCCGTGGAGCGGCTGATCTACAAGGCCGCGGGCGTCGACGAAGCCCAAGAAACCGGTTGGAAGCGCTATGCAGCCCAAGTGCTGCTCCTCAACTTGCTCGGGTTCCTCGCGGTGTATCTGCTCCAACGCCTGCAAGGCGTGCTGCCTCTGAATCCCGCCGGGTTGCCCGCCGTGAGCCCCGACTCGTCCTTCAACACGGCCGTGAGCTTCGCGACGAACACCAACTGGCAAGGCTACGGCGGCGAGGCGACGATGAGCTATCTCACGCAGATGCTCGGGCTCGCCGTGCAGAATTTCCTGTCGGCCGCGTCCGGCATGGCCGTGCTCGTCGCGCTGATTCGCGGCTTCGTGCGCCGCCAGTCCGGAGAGATCGGCAACTTCTTCGTCGACCTTACGCGCTCGACGCTCTACATCCTGCTGCCCTTGTCGCTGGTGCTCGCGATCGTGCTGATGTCGCAGGGCGTCGTGCAGACCTTCGCGCCCTATGCGACCGCGCAGCTCGTCGAGCCGGTGACGGTCGAGCTGCCCGTGAAGAACGACGCGGGCGAGCCCGTGCTCGACGCGTCCGGCGATCCCGTCACCGCCCCGACGCAGTTCACCGAGCAGACGTTGCCGCTCGGCCCGGCCGCGAGCCAGATCGCGATCAAGCAGCTCGGCACGAACGGCGGAGGTTTCTTCAACGTCAACTCGTCGCATCCATACGAGAATCCGACGCCGCTCACGAACTTTCTCGAGATGCTCTCGATCCTGCTGATCGCCGCGGCGCTCTGTTACACGTTCGGCCGCATGGTCGGCGACACGCGCCAGGGCTGGGCGGTGCTCGCCGCGATGCTCGTGATCTTCGTGCCGCTCGTGGTCGGCGACATCGCGGCCGAGCAGGCCGGCAATCCGCGCATCGCGGCGCTCGGCGTCGACCAGACGGCGTCGGACACGCAGGCCGGCGGCAACATGGAAGGCAAGGAGACGCGCTTCGGCATTGCAAACTCCGCGCTCTGGGCCGTCGCGACTACCTCGGCCTCGAACGGCTCCGTCAACGCGATGCACGACTCGTTCACGCCGCTCGGCGGCTTGATCCCGATGTGGCTCATGCAGCTCGGCGAGGTCGTGTTCGGCGGCGTCGGCAGCGGGCTCTACGGCATGCTGATGTTCGCGATCATCGCGGTGTTCATCGCGGGGCTCATGGTGGGACGCACGCCCGAGTACCTCGGCAAGAAGCTCGAGTCGTTCGAGATCAAGATGGCGTCGCTCGCGATCCTCGTGCCGCCGGCCGTCGTGCTTGATCGGCGCCGCCATCGCGAGCGCCATCCCCGCCGGCACGAGCAGCGTCGCGAATCCCGCGGTGCACGGCTTCTCAGAGATCCTCTACGCGTTCTCGTCCGCGGGTAACAACAACGGCAGCGCGTTCGCGGGGCTGTCCGCGAACACACCGTTCTACAACTCCGCGCTCGGAGTCGCGATGTGGCTGTCGCGCTATTGGCTGATGATCCCCGTGCTCGGGATCGCGGGCAGCCTCGCGGCGAAACGGGCAACGGCCGTGACCGCCGGCACCCTGCCGACGCACACGCTGTTGTTCGTGTCGTGGCTCGTCGGCGTGGTCTTGATGGTCGGTGCGCTCACATTCGTCCCGGCCCTTGGGCTCGGGCCGATCGTCGAGCATCTGCAAATGATTGGAAGAGGTTGATATGAGCGTCACTGCCGTACGTGCAACGCGTCCGATGAATTTCATGACGGGACCGATCGTCTCGGCCGCGCTGCGCGACTCGTTCGCGAAGCTCCATCCGCGCGTGCAATTCCGCAACCCCGTGATGTTCGTCGTCTATCTCGGCAGCATCTACACCACGCTGATCGGCCTCGCGGCCGCGTTCGGCGCGGTCGAGAACGAAGGCCATCCGGTCTTCGTGCTCGTGATCGCGGCGTGGCTCTGGCTCACGGTGCTATTCGCGAACTTCGCGGAGGCCGTCGCCGAGGGCCGCGGCAAAGCGCAGGCCGCAACGCTGCGGTCGATGCGCCAGCACGTCCACGCGAAGCGCCTCCTCGGCCGCAACCGCAACGAGCATCAGACCGTCGAGGCGAGCGCGCTCAAGCGCGGCGACCTCGTGCTCGTGCTAGCCCAACGACATCATCCCGGCGGACGGCGAGGTGGTCGAAGGCGTCGCCTCGGTCAACGAGAGCGCGGTCACGGGCGAGTCCGCGCCGGTGCTTCGCGAGGCCGGCGGCGACTTCTCGGCCGTGACGGGCGGCACGAAGGTGCTGTCCGACTGGCTCGTCGTGCGCGTGACCAATCGAGAGGGCGAGGGCTTCCTCGACCGCATGATCGCGCTCGTCGAGGGCGCGAAGCGCACGCGCACGCCGAACGAGATCGCGTTGTCGATCCTGCTCGCGATGATGACGATCGTGTTCCTGCTCGCGACCGCCACGCTGCTGCCGTTCTCGCACTTCGCGGTCGCGAGCTCGGGGCAGGGTACCGTCGTCACGGCCACGGTGCTCGTCGCGCTCCTCGTGTGCCTGATCCCGACGACGATCGGCGCGCTGCTGTCCGCGATCGGCATCGCGGGCATGGACCGGATGGTGCGCGCGAACGTGATCGCGACGTCGGGCCGCGCGGTCGAAGCCGCGGGCGACGTCGACGTGCTGCTGCTCGACAAGACCGGCACGATCACGCTCGGCGACCGCCACGCGACGGTGTTTCACCCCGCGCCGCGGATCGACGCGCGCGAGCTCGCGGACGCGGCGCAGCTCGCCTCGCTCGCGGACGAAACGCCCGAGGGTCGGTCCATCGTCGTGCTCGCGAAGGAGCAAGTATCAGCTGCGCGGGCGCGACATCTCGACCGTCGCGCACACGTTCCACAAATTCTCGGCTCAGACTCGGATGAGCGGCGTCGACGTGGACGGCCGGCGCCTGCGCAAAGGCGCCGCCGACGCGATCCGCGCGTTCGTCGAGGCCGAGGGCGGCTCGTGGCCCGGGACCGTCGGCGAGATCGTCGACAAGGTCGCGCGCGCGGGCGCCACACCGCTGGTCGTCGCGGAGGCCGGCAAGATCGCGCGCGTGCTCGGCGTGATCGAGCTGCGCGACGTCGTGAAAGGCGGCATCCGCGAGCGGTTCGCGGAGCTGCGCGAGATGGGCATCAAGACCGTGATGGTCACCGGCGACAACCGGCTCACGGCCGCCGCGATCGCGGCCGAGGCCGGCGTCGACGAGTTCCTCGCGGAGGCGACGCCGGAGGCCAAGCTCGAGCTGATCCGCAAGCACCAGGCCGAGGGGCGCCTCGTCGCGATGTGCGGCGACGGCACGAACGACGCGCCCGCGCTCGCGCAAGCGGACGTCGCCGTCGCGATGAACACGGGCACGCAGGCCGCGAAGGAAGCCGGCAACATGGTCGACCTCGACTCGAACCCGACGAAACTGATCGAGGTGGTCGACGTCGGCAAGCAGATGCTCGTCACGCGCGGCGCGCTGACGACGTTTTCGGTCGCGAACGACGTGTCGAAGTACTTCGCGATCATCCCGGCCGCGTTCGCGACCACCTACCCCGCGCTCGGCGCGCTCAATGTGATGAATCTCACGAGCCCGGAGAGCGCGATCCTGTCCGCCGTGATCTTCAACGCGCTGATCATCGTGGCGCTCGTGCCGCTCGCGCTGCGCGGCGTGAAGACGCGCGCGGCATCCGCGGCGGTGCTGCTGCGCCGGAACTTGTTGATCTACGGCGTCGGCGGCGTCGTCGTGCCGTTCGTCGGAATCAAGCTCATCGATGTGTTGCTTACGCTCGTGGGACTCGCGTGAGGCGCGCCGCGCAGCAGAGGATCGAATCATGACTCGCGAAATCCGTTCGGTGCTGGTGGTGTTCTTATTGCTCACGGTCGTGACGGGCGTCGTCTATCCGGGCATCACGACCCTCGTCGGCACGCTCGCGTTCCACGACCAGACGACCGGTAGCCTGATCGAGCGAGACGGCCGCGTCGTGGGCTCGCGGCTCATCGGCCAGCCGTTCTCGGGCGAGCGGTACTTCTGGAGCCGGCCGTCTGCGACCGGGCCGATGCCGTACAACGGCGCGGTTTCGAGCGGCTCGAATCAGGGGCCGATCAACCCGGCGCTCGAGCAGGCCGTGCGGGACCGGATCGCGGCGCTCAAAGCGGCGGACCCGGGCAACACCCTGCCGATCCCGGTCGACCTCGTGACGGCGTCGGGCAGCGGCCTCGACCCCGAGATCTCGCCGGCCGCCGCGGAGTATCAGGTGGCGCGAGTCGCACGCGCGCGAGGCGTCGACGAACGATCGGTGCGGACGCTCGTGCGCGCCGCCACGAGCGGGCGTACGCTCGGCGTCCTCGGCGAGCCGCGCGTGAAGTGCTCGAGCTCAACCTCGCGCTCGACGACGCGGCGAAGTAAACAACAAGGCGCTGAATGACGGCCGAGCTGCGGCCCGACCCCGACGAGCTCCTGGCCCGCGTCCAGGCGGAAGAGGCGCGCGCGAAGCGTGGCAAGCTCCGGATCTTCTTCGGCGCCACGGCCGGCGTAGGCAAGACCTTCGCGATGCTCGCGGCCGCACGCGCGGCGCGCGCGGGCGGCGCGGAGATCGTGATCGGCTACATCGAGCCGCACGGCCGCGCCGAGACAGAGCGGCTCATGGAAGGGCTCGAAGCCCTGCCTCACCTGGCGATCCGCTACAGCGGGATCGTGCGGCACGAGCTCGATCTCGACGCGGCGCTCAAACGCCGCCCCGCGATCCTGCTCGTCGACGAGCTCGCGCACTCGAATCTGCTCGGCGGCGAGCCCGCGCCGCGCCACCCGAAGCGCTGGCAGGACATCGAGGAGCTGCTCGAGGCGGGCATCACCGTCTGGACCACCGTGAACGTCCAGCACCTCGAGAGCCTGAACGACCTGGTCGCGCAGATCACGGGCGTGAAGCAGCGCGAGACGGTGCCCGACCGCGTCTTCGATCAAGCCGACGAGGTCGAGCTGATCGACCTGCCGCCGGACGACCTGCTCGCGCGTCTGAAGGCCGGCAAGGTCTACATGCCGGACGAGGTGCGCGGCGCGATCGACCGATTCTTCCGGCTGCCGAACCTGATCGCGCTGCGCGAGCTCGCCCTGCGCCGCACGACGAGCCGCGTCGAGGCCGCCGCGCGCGCGTCGCTCGCGGGCGACCGCACGTCGCGCGAGTGGCTCGCGCGCGAGCAGCTGCTCGTCGCGATCGGCCCGGACTCGCAGGCCGAGCAGCTCGTGCGCGCGGGCAAGCGGATGGCGGACGCGCTGTCCGCCGATTGGGCCGTGGTCTACGTCGAGACGCCGTGGCTGCAGCGTCTGTCGGAGAAGGAACGCAACCGGCGGATCGACCTGCTGCGGCTCGCCGAGTCGCTCGGCGCCGAGACCGTCACGCTCGACGGCCCGACGGCCGGCGCGACGCTCGCGGAGTACGCGAGCACTCGCAAGGCGACGCGCGTGCTCGTCGGCTCTCCGAAGCGCCGCGGCCTGCGCGCGCTGCTACGTCGCTCGACGGCCACGGAGCTCGTGCGGCGCGCCCGCGGCTTCGACGTCGTGACGATCGCGCCCGGCGACGAACGCTTCGGCACGCGGCGGCCCAGCCGCGGCACGCAGTTCCGCGCCCGCGATCACGCAGGCCTCCCGGCCGAAACGCTACGCGTGGGCCGCGGGTATCTCGGTGCTCTGCACGCTGCTCGCGTGGGGCATGTACCCGTACTTCGAGCTCTCGAACCTCGTGATGATCTACCTGCTCGGCGTCACGATCGCGGGCCTCCGGCTCGGGCGGCGGCCGTCGGTGGTCACGTCGGTGCTGAACGTCGTGATGTTCGACTTCTTCTTCGTGCCGCCGCGCTTCACGTTCGCGGTGTCGGACGTGCAGTACATCGTGACGTTCGGCGTCATGCTCACGATCGGCCTCGTGATCGGCACGCTGATGTCGAGCGTGCGCCAGCAGACGCGCGTCGCCGGAGCGCGCGAGCGCCGCACGTCGCTGCTCTACGCGATGAGCCGCGAGCTCGCCGGCACGCGCGGCACGGCCAGCATGGCGCGCGTGGCCGTGAGGCACGTGGCCGAGGTGTTCCAATGCCGCTGCGCGGTGCTGTTCCCGAACGCGAGCGGTAAGCTCGTCTACCCGAAGGAACGGCCGATGGAAGGCTCCTACCTCGGGGCCGATCTCGCGGTCGCGCAATGGGTCCACGATCACGGCAAGCGCGCGGGACTGGGCTCCGATACGCTCCCCGCGTCGCCCGCGCTGTATGTGCCGCTGAACACGGGGCGCGAGACGCTCGGCGTGCTCGCGGTGCACCCCGCGAACCCGCGGCGCGTGCTACTCCCGGAGCAACGCCACCTGCTCGAGACGTTCGCGGGCCAGCTCGCGCTCGCGCTCGAGCGCGCCCGGCTCGCGGAGGAAGCGGAGACCGCGCGGGTCTCCGCCGAAGCGGACAGCTTGCGCAACACGCTGCTCTCGTCGATCTCGCACGACCTGCGCACGCCGCTCGCCGTAATGGCCGGCGCCGGCAGCGCGCTCGCGTCGCGCGGCGCCGAGCTCGACGAGGCCACGCGCATGCGGCTCGCCCGCTCGATCGAGACGAAGGCGCGCGAGATGTCGGAGCTCGTGTCGAACGTGCTCGACCTCACACGCCTCGACGCGGGCGAGGTCCCGCTCCGGCGCGACGCCGAGCAGCTCGAGGACCTCGTCGGCGCCGCACTGCACCAGCTCGAGGAACGCCTCGCGGATCATCCGGTCGACGTCCGGATCCCGTCCGACCTGCCCCCGGTCGACGTGGATGCAAGCCTCATCGTGCAGGTGTTCGGCAATCTGTTCGACAACGCTTCGAAGTACACGCCCGCGGGCACGCGCGTACAGGTGACGGCGACCGTCGACGGCCCGCAGGTGCGCGTGACGGTCGACGACGACGGGCCCGGGCTGCCGCCCGGCGATCCCGCGCGGCTGTTCGAGAAGTTCCGGCGCGGCGCGAGCGAGGCGACGATCGTCGGGGCCGGGCTCGGGCTCGCGATCTGCCGCGCGATCGTCGAGGCGCATGGCGGCACCATCGAGGCGAAGCGCCTGCCGAAGAAAGGAACGCGCTTCGAGCTCACTCTGCCGATCGCCGAGGCCACGTGACGCAGGCGATGCATCAGGTCCTCGTCGTCGAGGACGAGCCCGACATTCGGCACGTGCTGCGCGTCCTGCTCGAGGCGGAGCGCTATCGCGTCGTCGAAGCGACGACGGCGGAGCGCGCCGACATCGAGGCGCGCTCGCACAAGCCCGATCTCATGATCGTCGATCTAGGGCTACCCGACGGCGATGGGCTCGACGTGATCCGCCGCGTGCGCTCATGGTCGCCGATGCCCGTGATCGTGTTGTCCGCGCGTACGCTCGAGAGTCAGAAGATCGCGGGCCTAGACGCGGGCGCCGACGACTACGTGACGAAGCCCTTTCAAGCGGGCGAGCTGCTCGCACGAGTCCGCGCGGCGCTGCGCCGCGGCGTGCGCGGCGCCGGAGAGCCGACGACTCTGCGTATCGGCGATATCAGACGTGGACCTCGCCCGCCGCGAAGCGCATGGACCGAGCGGCGAGGTGCATCTCACGCCGCTCGAGTTTCGCCTGCTCGAGGCCCTGGTGCGGAGCTCGGGGATGATCGTGCGGCAGGCGCAGCTGCTGCGCGAAGTCTGGGGTCCCGACAAGAGCGGCGACGCGCGCAGTCTTCGAGTCTGCATGAAGAACCTGCGCGAGAAGCTCGAGCCCGATCCGCACCGCCCGCGGCACTTCGTCACGGAGGTCGGGCTCGGGTATCGATTTCGCGCCGAAGGCTCCGACGATGCGCGTCCGCCAGCGTAGTCCCGTGACCAGCACTGTGCGCAGTCGGGTGGCGTGCCCGCCCGGCGGCTCGTAGTGGGATCGGCTGGTACCTGCTCACTACCGGCCCCAAGGAGATTTGTGGCCGATAGAACCTGTAGTACAGGAAACGGCCACGGTGCTCAGCTGTTGACTGTGTGAGATCAGGTGCCAGCCGAGCTTCGAATATACGCCGCGGTCGCGGGACCGCCAATACATCGAACGAACTATCAACGCGCGCGAAGACGCCCGAGGCAATCGACCTCCGATGCGACGCACCGCGTGGTCGTGCTCGCGACCGAGATCGAGATCTAGGCTACGCTAAGCGCCATGACGAAGACGCAGAGCGCCGAGCTCTGGATCAAAGTGAACCTGCCCGGCGTCGGGCAGATCGGCCCCGGCAAGATCAACCTGCTGCGCCAGATCCGCGAGCAGGAATCGATCTCCGGCGCCGCGCGTGCGATGAAGATGTCGTACCGGCGCGCGTGGCTGCTCGTCGCCGAGCTCAACAAGCTGTTCGCGAAGCCGCTCGTCGAGGCATGGGCCGGCGGAAAATCCCGCGGCGGCGCGTCGCTCACGAAGCTCGGCGAGCGGCTCATCGAGAACTACGATTCCGTGGTCGAGCGCGCGACGCGCGCGAACCAGGCGCTGCTCGGCGAGATCGCGCGCAGCGTCAACCGCGACGGCGCGGACTCCTGACCTAGAGAACAAAAGACCCGAGGACCGACATGCTCTACATAGTGCAATTCGAGGACAAGCCGAACATGGGCGAGCTGCGCGACAAATTGTTCGCGTCGCACAAGCAGTTCCTGGACGACAACAAGGACCGCGTGCTGATTCCGGGCTCGATGCGCGAGGTGCCGAGCGACAAGCCGCTCGGGGGCTTGTGGATCGTCGAGGCGAAGGATGAGGCGGAGGTCCGCGACATCTTCAAGGACGATCCGTTCTGGACGAACGGAATGCGCGCGACCGTGCGAATCAATCGCTGGCACAAGGCGTTCCCGGATCGCAAGGTGCCGATTTAGAGAGGAAGCGCGATCCCTGCCATGCAGCAGATCCTCGTCTACAGCGACTCGCTGAGCTGGGGCATCATCCCCAACACGCGCAAGCGCTTGGGATTCGCCGAGCGCTGGCCCGGCGCGATGGAGGACCACTTGATCCGCTCGGGCCGCAGCGTCCGCGTGATCGAGGACTGCTTGAACGGCCGGCGCACGGTCTGGGACGACCCGTTCAAGCCGGGCCGCAACGGGCTCGTCGGACTTGCGCAGCGGATCGAGGTGAGCTCGCCGCTCGCGCTCGTCGTGCTGCTGCTCGGCACGAACGACTTCCAGTCCACGCATCAGTTCAACGCGTGGCATTCGTCGCAGGGCATCGCGACGCTCGTGCGCGCGATTCGCAGCGCGCCGATCGAGCCCGGCCTGCCGGTGCCCGAGATCCTCATCGTCGCGCCGCCGCCGGCGCGCACGCCGAAAGGCGCGATCGCACCGAAGTTCGAGGGCGCCGACGGGAAGAGCAAGGGCCTCGCCGAGGCGTTCGCCGAGGTCGCGACCGAGCTCGGCTGCCCGTTCTACGACGCGGGGCGCGTCGTGAAGGTCAGCGCGATCGACGGCGTGCACCTCGACGCGGATCAGCACCTCGTGCTCGCGCACGTGCTCGCGAAGGAAGTCGCCGGACTACTCGACCGGGCGGCCGCCGACGCGCCCCGGTGATCAACCCGATTCTTCGTCGGCGCGCTGCGTAACTGATCTTCTGCCGAGGTATCCGTCGATGTTCTTGGGAGTGATGGTGTTCGTCGCGATCATGTTCGCGTTCCTGTGGTACGTCTCGACCTATAACCGTCTCGTCGCGACGCGCGAGCGCATCGGGCAGGCATGGTCGAACATCGACGTGCTGCTGCGCCAGCGCCACGACGAGTTGCCGAAGCTCGTCGAGACCTGCCAGCAGTACATGAAATACGAGCAGGAGACCTTCGACCGCGTGCTCGAGGCGCGCGCGTCGATCTTCGGTGCGCGCCACTCGTCCGACCCGGCGGCGCTCGGCAAGGCCGAGAGCGAGCTGCGCGGCCAGCTCGGCAAGCTGTTCGCGCTCGCGGAGAACTACCCGGAGCTCAAGGCGAACCAGACGTTCGTGGTCCTGCAGCAGCGGATCTCGGGTCTCGAGACCGGCATCGCGGATCGGCGCGAGCTATACAACACGGCGGTCAACGAGAATAACGTCGCGATCGACCAATTTCCCGGCAACCTCGTGGCCGGGATGGGCGGCTTCCGCCCCGCGAAGCTTCTCGAATTCAACGCGGGCGAAACCGCCGGCGTCGACGGCAAGGCGCTGTTCAACTCTTGAAGCCCGCCGCGGCGACGAGCCTGCCGACTCGGCTTCAGTCGATGCCGAGCGACTCTTTGATCTGCGCGAGCGCTCGCTCGAGATGCGCGACGCGCGCCTCGAGCGCGGCGACGGCATCGCCCGCGTCCGTACGCAGCGGCGCGCGTTCCTGTGCTGCACGTTCCGGCGGCACGGCAAGCTCGTCGGACGGCGGCACCGACGCGATCGGCCCACCGAAGAGGTGCGCCCACGCGTGATCCTTGCGCCGCGGCTCGCGCGGCAGCCGCGCGACGAACGGTCCGTCCGAGCGCGTGAGCAACGCCTCGAGCACTGCGTCGACCTCCGTCACGTCGCCGAACTCGTGCAGCCGGCCGCTGTGCGACTTGAGCTCGCCCGGCGTCTGCGGGCCGCGCAGTAGCAGCAGGCACACGACGGCGAACTCCGCCGGCGAAAGCTTGATCGTCGCGAACTGGGTGTTGCAGAAGCGTTGCTGGTACTTGTCGACGCGCCCGCCATACGGCTGAATCATGATGAGCTTGCGTTCGATGAGGTCGTTGACGGCGCGCTGCACGACGCCCTGATCGAGCGACAACACCGGATCGCGGCTCGACTTCTGGTTGCACGCGTTCACGAGCGCGTTCAGCGACAGCGGATATTGATCGGGCGTGAGGATCGACTTCTCCATGAGACAGCCGATCACTCGTGCTTCGTTCGGTGCGAATTGGACGTCCAAGTCTTGCGGTCCCTCTTGAATCTCAAGCTCGTACGCGGACGCGCCGCACGATAGCAGAATCGCTGGCCGGCGGGCGTGAACGCCGTCGCCGCCGGACGGGCCGCGTCAGCCGGCCTCGACTACCTTGCGGCCGGCGACCGTCCGGAGCACGACGAGCAGCACGACGCCCGCGAGCAGCACGCCGACGCCCGCGACCGCGCCCACGCGCACGTATGCGAGGCTCGAATAGAACACGTAGAGGCTGCTCGCGATGAACACGAGCGGAACGTACGGATAGAGCGGCACGCGAAACGGCCGCTCGGCGTCCGGATAGCGGCGCCGCAGCACGAGCACCGCGACGCCCGTCAGCGTGAGGAACAGCCAGTAGACCGGCGACAGATAGTCGACCATCGTCGAGAAACCGCCGCGCGTGTAGGTGCCGAGCGCGACGAGCCCGAGCGCCACGAGCGCGATCGCGACGATCGCGGGGTACGGCGTGCCGCGCGCGAGGTGCCAACGGCCGAGCCGGTACAACGCGTCGGTGTCGCGCGCGGCGGCGTAGGTCGTGCGCGCGCCCGCGATCAGGATCGCGTTCATCGACGTGATCGACGTCACCGCGACGACGGCGACGATCGCGAGCTCGCCCGGCGTGCCGAACACGTAGCGCATCAGGTCCGCGCCCGGCGCGTTGCTCGCGACGAACCCTTCGCGGCCGAGGCCCCGCAGGAACGCCCAGTTCACGAGCAGGTAGAGCGCCGTCACGATGCTCATGCCGACGATCAGCGCGCGTTTCATGCCGCGCTCGCGGTCGCGCATTTCGGCGGACAGCGTCGCGGCGTCGCTCCAGCCGCCGTACGCGAGAAACACGTACACGAGCGCACTACCGACCGCGATCGGCGCGAACGGCGAAGCGCCGCGCGACCCGGCGACGAGCTCGGACGGGGGCTTCGGCGGCAGGCCCGTGATCGCGAGCCACGCGCCCGCGGCGCCGACGCAGAGCAAGCCGCCGATCACGACGAACATGAGCACGACCTGCGTCCCGATGCCGAAGCGCAAACCGGCGAGGTTCACGGCCGCGAGGCTCACGATCGTCGCGGCCGCGAGCGCCGGCCCGCCGTACGGACCGACGTCAACGATCGCTGCGAGGTAGTCGCCGAAGCTGAACGCGAGCAGTGCGATCGAGCCCGTGTGGATCACCGCGAACCGCGACCACGCGAACAGGAACCCCGCTTCGGCGCCGTAAGCCTTGCGCAGGAAGAAGTAATCGCCGCCTTGATCGGGAAATGCGGCCGCGAGCTCCGCGAAGCAGAGCGCACCGGCGAGCGACATCGCGCCGCCGAACGCCCAGAGCAGCAGCAATGCGGCGTCCGACGGCAAGTCGACGGCGGCCGCGAGCGGAGTCGATTTGAAGATGCCGGCGCCGATGACCATGCCGACGCAGACCGAGACCGCGTGCCACGCCGTGAGCCGGCGGTGCGGGGCGGTTCCGTCCGAAGCCGCGGGCGGCCCCGGCGAGGCGCTCACCACGGCGTCGCTAGGCTCGCGCTCTCGGTATCGCAGGCCGCGGCCGCCCGCTTGGCCGCGTTCGCGGCTCGCAAGGTCGTGAGCTCCGCGCGCGCGGCGGCGACATCGGTCTCGAACTCCGGCGTGCCGTGCAGCGCCGCGACGAGCGCGGAGGCCGTGAGACGGCCGCCTTCGATGTCGGTCAGGTAATGCACGCCGCAGACGACGCGGCTCTCGCCGAACGCCCGGCCGCGATTGACGATCGCCGCGGCGTCGGTGGGATCGATCTCGGCTAACAACAGCGCGTAGAGCCAGCCGCTCGCGGCGTGGCCCGACGGATACGAGCCGCTCTGCGCGAAGTCCTCCGACGGCGTGATGCAGACCGGCCCCTGCTCCGTGACGAACGGCCGCGGGCGCTGGTACGTGTCCTTGGCGGCTCCGATCACGGGGAAGAGATCGGCGCCCGAGCGGATCAGCACGCGCGAGAGCGCCGGCGTCTCGGCCGCCGCGAGGTCGACGCCGACTGCGCAGCTGAAGTTCGCGAGCATCGAACGCCGGTCGATGTGGTCGTCGTTCGTCGCGAGTTGCCAGCGCGGGCCGTTTTCGAGCTTGCGCGTCTCTTCGAAGAGGGCGAGGTCGGCCTTGCCGAGCACGGAATCGACCGCGGGCGGCGGCGGCAGGAACGCCGTGTGGTCCGGCAAATGATCGGGACCGAGATAGCCGCCGAGCCGCGCGCGCGGCGGGGCACCGGGCGGCGCCACTGCGGCCGGCGCCGTCTCCGGTGCCGCGGCCCCGGGCTGCGGGGCGGCCGTCTGCGCCGACGCCGTCACAACGACGGCCAGGCCGAGCATGAGCGCGGCGAGGGCGGCAACGCGACCGAGCGCTGCAGTTCGAAACGGCATTAGCGGTCTCTCTCGATGTCGGGGATCGGGCGATTTTGCCTTCGTTACGGCACCGTTGCCAGAAGCTTGGAGCTGCAGCAGCGGCTCTCCCGCGCGAGCCGGTGATGCCAGCGGCCGAGCGGTGCGCTAGTGTTGGACCGTCGCGCGCTCGCTCGAGCGCGAAGCAAGGGGAGTGGAACGTGCTGAGCTTCGCCCGACGTTTCGTGGGCTTGGTGTGCGCGAGCGCATGCCTCGCGCCACCCGCCCTCGCGCAAACACCCGACGCGATCCTCGTGAACGGCAAGATCGCAACCGTCGACGCGAGCTCGTCCGTCGCGCAGGCGCTGGCGGTGCACGACGGCAAGATCACGGCACTCGGCAAGAGCGCGGACATCCGCAAGCTCGCCGGCCCCGCGACGCGCGTCATCGACCTCGGCGGGCGCACCGTGATCCCGGGGCTCATCGACTCGCACCTGCACGCGATCCGCGCCGCGCTCACGTTCGCGACCGAGGTGAACTGGATCGGCGCGCGCTCGCTCGGCGAGGCCACGGCACGCATCGCCGCGGCGTCGAAGTCGCGCCCGCCGGGTGCCTGGCTCATCGTCGCGGGCGGCTGGAACGAGCTGCAATTCGCGGAGAGGCGCCGCCCGACGCAGGCGGAGCTCGAAGCCGCGGCACCCGCGAATCCCGTGTACGTGCAGCTCGGCTACGGCTGGGTCGTGATGACCGACGACGGCTTCAAGAAACTCGCCATCGACGGCGACGAGGATCTGCCGCCGGGAGCCAAGCTCGAGCGGGACGCGTCGGGCGCGATGACGGGTGCGATCGCGGGCAACAACAACGGCATCGTCGCGTTGTTCGACCGGCTGCCGCGGCCGACTTACGCGGAGCAAGTCGAAGGGACGAAAGCGTTCTTCAGCGAGCTCAATCGGCTCGGGCTCACGGGGGTCGTCGATCCCGGCGGAAACAATCTTTTTCCCGCGCGACTATCAGGCCTTGTTCGACGTCTGGCGGCACGGCGACATGACCGTGCGCGTCGCGTACAGCTTGAACGGCCAAGTGGCTGGCAAGGAGCTCGACGAGTTCAAGGACCTCACCGCGATGCTGCCGATGGGCTTCGGCGACGACAGGCTCGAGTTCAACGGCATCGGCGAGCGCATCACGCTCGCGATGAACAACAACCCCGCGCCGAGCGACGAGGACAAGGAACGCTACTACGAGATCGTGAAGTGGGCGGCGGAGCGCGGGCTCACGCTCACGATGCACTGGGGGCCCGACTCGACGGTTCATCATCTGCTCGAAATCTTCGAGCGCGTGAACCGCGAAGTGCCGATCGCGGACCTGCGCTGGTCGATCGCGCATCTGAACGACGCGTCGAACGCGAGCCTCGAGCGCATGCACGCGCTCGGTGTCGGCTGGACCGTCCAGGACGCGATGTATTTCGGCGGCGACGCGCTCGTGCGCACTCAGGGACCCGACGCCGGCAAGCGGATCCCGCCCGTGATGACCGGCAAGCGGCTCGGCGTCGCGATCGGCGCGGGCACCGACGCGCACCGCGTCGCGTCGTACAACCCGTTCACGTCGCTCCAATGGTTCCTCGATGGCAAGACCGTCGGCGGCATTGCAATTCGTGGCCCCGAGGAAACCGCTGGCCGCGAGGACGCGCTCCGCTTCTACACCCTGGGGAGCGCGTGGTTCTCGCACGACGACGACGTCCGCGGTTCGCTCGAGGTCGGCAAGCTCGCGGATCTCGCGGTGTTGTCCGCCGACTACCTCACGGTGCCCGTCGACGAAATCGGCCGCATCGAGTCCGTGCTCACGATGGTCGGCGGCGAAGTGGTCTACGCGGCCGCGCCGTTCGCGGGCGAACGACTCACGCTCGAGCGACGCTGACACGCACGAACCGGCCCGTCCGGTCTCCTCACTCGATTCGTCCGTCGCCGAGAGAAGCGGCACGCCCGCGCGACGGTGTGAGAGACTTCGCGTCCACTGCTTCGTCTGCGAGCGAGAGGGGCTCGTACCGATGATCCGAATGAAACCCACCTTGCTCGGTGCCGCCGCGGCTGCTTGGGCTTTGATCGCCACGTCGCATGCGCAGCAGGCCGTCGACACGACGCCGCCCGCGGGCGTGCAGCCGCTACCCGTCGATCTGTACAACACGAAGGACTACCGCAAAGACGCGCTGTCGTGGACCGACAAACGCTATACGCGCTGCAACACCCCGCGCCAGCTCACCGACACGTGGACCGTGCGGCGCATGGGCGCGTGGGGCGACTGCTCCGTCGACCGCCCGTTGAAGGACATCGTGAGCCCGTACCCGTACACGACCGCGGCGGAACACTACGCGGCGCTGATGGCGCAGGCGAAGACCCGCGGCGGCCCCACGCAGAAGACGCGCGCGCAGCTGCCCGAGTGGGACGGCTGGTATCGGCGCGGCGCGCGCGACGCTCAGTGGACCTACGGCCGCAACCTCCAGAGCGCGACGCTGATGGCGGTGCTCCAGCCCGAATATCAACGCCGCATGGCGCAGATGAGCTTTCACGAGTCGGTGACGAACGCGCCGCAGTGGATGGCCGCGTTCTGCTATCCCGAGGGGCTCATGCGCTGGTGGGCGGAGTTCTCGATCGGCGAGATCGAGATCCTCGTGACGCCGCACGAAGTGCAGCTCACAGCCGGCGTCGCGGACAACTTCGTGCGCAAGATTCTGATCGGCCAGCAGCACATCCAGAAAGTGCCGCAGTGGTACGGCGAGAGCGTCGGCTTCTGGGACGGCGACACGCTGGTCGTCTGGACCGCGAACGTGCAGCCGTGGACGCTGTCGCACTCGATGTTCGAGTACAGCGACAAATTCGAGGTCATCGAGACGATCAAGCCGGGCGAGAACGGCAGCCTCGTCGTCGACTCGACGTTCTACGACCCCGAAGCATTCAAGCAGCCGCTGCATCTCGTGACACCGTGGAATCGCACCGCGGGCATCGACGACCCGAAGAAGCGCTACACGTTCATCGAGTGCCGCGTGCAGAGCACGATCGTCAACGGGCCTGACGGGCGGCCTACGCAGCTCTTGCCGACCGATGACGGCTACATCGATTACTTCGGACGGCCTTGGGCGGAGAACTGGGAGCGGCATTTCGAGTCGGATGCGGGAACGCAGTAAGGTTCGGCGCAAGGACGCCATCGTTTGCTTTTTGGGGGAGAGTAAAGATGAAGACGTCGCTCATTTCGTCGGCGAGCGCTCTCGTTCTCGTGACGCTCGCGTGCGCGTCCGCACGGGCCGACGAGGCGGCGGATCGGGCGAAGTGCGAGGGACTGGTCGATACACCGAATCTCACGATCGCGAGCGCGCGCATCGTCGCGGCGAAGGGGGAGACTCCGGCGTATTGCTACGCGAAGGGCGCGATTCCGCCGGGGATCCGCTACCACGTGCAGCTGCCGCTCGCGGCGAATTGGAACGGGCGGTTCCTCGCGGCGGGCGACGGCGGCAAGGACGGCGACCTCGACTTCGCCGACGACCGTCTCGCCGAAGGCTACGCCGTCGTGAACAGCAACATGGGGCACGACGACGGCGCCGAGCCGGGCGCGTCGTTCGCGTTCGACAACCGCCAAGCCGAGATCGACTTCGGCTACCGCGCGGTACACACGAGCACGACGGCCGGTAAGACTCTCGTTCGCGCCTACTACGGCAAAGCCGCGTCGTATTCCTACTTCGAAGGCTGCTCCACCGGCGGCCGCGAAGGCTTGATGGAGGCGCAGCGTTTCCCCACCGACTTCGACGGCATCGTCGCGGGCGCGCCCGTGCTGCACTATCAAGAGCTCAACGCAGGCCACACGTGGCTCCTGCAGCGGACGTTCAAGGACGACTTCGCGGGCAACCTCGCGTACTCGACGAAGCACGACGGCAACTTCGACAGCGTGAAGAAGGTTCAAATCCTTGCCGACGCGGTAATGAAGCAGTGCGACGCGCTCGACGGCATCAAGGACGGCGTGATCGACGACCCGCGCGCGTGCAAGTTCGATCCGGACGTTGCGCTCGCGAAGCTGATGTGCCCCTCGGGACAAGACGGCGAAGCGTGCTTCACGCCCGCGCAGCTGCAAACGGTGAAGGACTTCTACCGGGGGCCGTACGACAGCAAGGGTCGCTCGATCATCAAAGGCCGCGCGCCCGGCGCTGAGCTCGACTGGGAGCAGTACATTCCGCACGCCGGCAACCGCAACTTCCCCGGCATGCTGCGCGGCGCGGCGAACGGTCACACGGAGTTTCTGTTCTACGAAAAGGACCCCGGCGTGCCGGTGGCCGTGCTGAACGACCTCTCGCGCAAGCCGGACCTCACGCGGATGCCGCCCGAGCACGCGTGGTGGCAGTTCGACATCGACGACCTGACCGCAGGCAAGGCGGACTTCATGAAGGCGATCACGAACGCGGACGATCCGAACATGTCGCGGTTCTTGGTGGAACGCCGCGCGAAGCTGATCCTCTGGCACGGCTGGGCCGACGGCGGCGCGCCGCCCGAGCCCACACTCGACTACTACCAGGACGTAGTGAAGACGACGTTCGGCGGCGACCTCGACGTCGCGCGCGAGCGTACGCGGCTCTTCATGTTCCCCGGGATGGGGCACTGCAGCGGCGGCGCCGGTCCCGACCGCTGGGACCCGCTCGCGCCGCTCGTCGCGTGGGTGGAGAAAGGCACGGCGCCGGATTCCGTCGTCGCGCGCCACGAGACGAACGGCGCCGTCGACAACGAGCGGCGCGTTTGCGCGTACCCCGAACGTGCCGTCTACACAGGTCCGGCCGGCCGCGAGAACGATCGCGCGAACTGGGTTGCCGGAAACTTCCGCTGCGAGGCACGGCGGTAACGACGACTCATCCTCCGGGTTAGCGTTCGATCTTGGCAGGGTCGACCATCAGGTAACCAAACTCCCAGGGTTCGCGGAAAGGGCCCATCAGCGCCGATTCCGACGCCCTCCGCAGCCATCTGTCGGCCGCGGTCCGGTCCATGCGCCACTGTACCGAATAGATACGGAGCCTCACGGCGTCGGTCGGTAGCGGCGCTTGCAGGTCCAGTCGCCTGCTGAACGGCAGTTCAGCGGCTTCCGCTTCGGCCTTCCCCACGGTGCGGTCCCGGCTGTCGAGGAAGTCCACTGTCACGGCCACGTCGCGCAGGGTTCTGTCGTTGGTATTGACGAAGCTACCGGCCCAGGTGCGCTGGCCCGCGGCGTCCGTCACCACCTCGTTGCGGATCAGGGCCAGGATCTCGTCGTTCTGGTGCACGACCCTGAACCACAGCACCAGGATCGGCAGGATGACCAGCGCGGCGAGGATCTTCCATACCTTAATTTCAATGGTCCAGCTGCTCCATCGTCTGGGCTTGTCTTGCGCGGTTGTCACGCGTTGTCCTCCAGTGATAATGGGACGGCTCAGGCTAGCGCCGCTCGCGCTGAATGACATGAGCAAACCCTGAGGAAGGGCTGAATGGCCGTCTCATGGGCGGCGCAGTGGGCGGTCTGCTCGTGGGCGCTTTCGGCAAACTGATCGGCAGCGACGCGTTCCTGCTGCTGTTCGGCCAGGCGCCCGGCGACATCACCGGCGCGCTCGAAGGCCTGTTGCTGGGTGCGGCGGTGGGACTTGCGGATGATCTCTCCCGACGCTTCGCCGCAGACGGGAGTATTCAGCGCAATGTGCTGCTGGCCGCAGCCACCGGCGCACTGGCCGGGCTGCTCATTGCCTCGACGGGAGGACAGCTGCTGGGCGGCAGTCTCGCGCTGCTGGCCAAAAGCTTCCCCGACGCGCGCCTGCATCTCGATCCGCTCGCAGCCGTGCTCGGGCCGTTCGCCGCTAGCGTGACGAGCGCGCTGGAAGGCGCGTGGTTCAGTTTGTGTCTGGTCGGCGCGCTGGTGTTGGCGCGGCGTTGAGCGTCGTTGCCGGGCTGCGCCGTGATGTAACACGTTGATCGATCGACATTAATTCGCTATGATACTGGATATCCAACCAGCTATCAGAGGGCGAAGAATGGACTCCAAACCTGCCCCGGCGGCGCCTTCACGCGAGCGTCCAAGCACTGCGGCGCTCGAGCGCCTCGAAGCGCAGATCACCGAGCTCTGGGGCCACGTGACTGCCGCGACTTACCGTTTCCTCACGCTCGTCGCCGAGTTCGATCGCAGCGAAGCGTACGTGCGACACGGCCTCCCGAGCACGGCGCATTGGCTCAACTGGCAATGCGGCATCGGCATGACCGCGGCGCGCGTGAAGGTCCGTGTCGCGCGCGCGCTCGAGCACCTGCCCGAAGTCAGCGCCGGCTTCGCGCGCGGCGAGTTCTCGTATTCGAAGGTGCGTGCGATCGTGCGCGTCGCGACACCTGCGAACGAGTCGGTGCTCGCCAGCACGGCTCGCCACGGCACCGCGTCGCATGTCGAGAAGCTCGTGCGCAAATACGCTTGGACGCAACGGCGCGACGCCGAGAAGAACGCGCAGTCGCAGCACCTGAATCGTTGCGTGCACTACTTCTACGACGACAACGGCACGTTCGTTTTGAGCGCGCGCTTGCCGCCTGAGGTCGGCGCGATCGTCGTCAAGGCGCTCGAGTCGGCAGGTGACGTGGTTCGCGAGTCGAACAACGAGCTGCGCGAGAATCGCGACGAGCTGCGTCCGCACGTATCCGTGAACGAGTGGCGGTACTCGGCACTCAGTAATCCGCGCGCCGAGAACCGGGCCGACGCGCTGCGTCTAGTCGCCGAGGCGTTTCTCGCGGCTCGCTCCGAGGAAGTGGAATCGACGTCGAGCGGCGACCGCTTCCAGGTCATCGTGCACGTCGACCAAGAGGTGCTCGCGGCGCCTGCCGCCGCGGCCGAGAGCGAGCCGCACCGCTCGGAGCTCGACGCAGGTCCCGCGCTCGCGCTCGCGACGGTGCGCCGGCTCTGCTGCGACGGCACGCTCGTCGGCATCCTCGAGGGCCGCGACGGCGAGCCGCTCAACATCGGCCGCAAGACGCGCGCGATTCCACCGGCGATCATGCGGGCACTGCGCGCTCGGGACCGCGGCTGCCGCTTCCCCGGCTGTGACCGCACGCGCTTCTGCGATGGCCACCACGTGAAGCATTGGGCCAACGGCGGCGAGACGAAGCTCGGCAACCTCGTGACGCTTTGCTCCTTCCATCACACGCTCGTGCACGAGGGCGGTTTCGGAGTCACGGCGACGGACGACGGGGTGTTCGTGTTCACGCGGCCGGACGGCAGCCGCATCCCGGAGAGCGGACCGCGGCCGGCGAGCGACGGGACGATCGACAGCGCGGAACGATTCCGCGGAATCGTCGCGTCAGGCGCGCGGACCGACGGGGCGGGGCTCGTGGATGCCGAACGATTCCGCGGAATCGTCGCGAGCGCGCCGCCGCTGGGCGATGCGGGGCTCGAGGCGTTCGAGGAAGCGCTCCGCTTCCATATGCAGCGCCTCAATCCCGACCCGGAGCTGAAGATCGACGCGGGCACGAGCCGCTGCCAATGGCTCGGCGAGCGGATGGACTACAGCATGGCGATCGAAGGCATGCAGTTTCGCGAAGAAGTCGCGGCGAAGGCAACGACGGCGGCGACGGCCTCCGGGGCGCCAAGCTGAGACGCTAGTAGCCGGTCGGCTCCAACGTCCTTCTTCGGCGCGACCGCAAACGAACGACCCGCAGCGCTCTTACTCGGCCGGGTGCTCCCAGCCCTGCTCGAAGTACTTCTCCCAGTTCTGCGCCCACGGCCGCCCGAAGTAGTCGACGTAACCCTCGTCGACCGGCGTGAGCTGCGTCGGCCGGCCATCGGGACCGAGCACGATCGAGCTCTGCGTGCGGCATTCCGTGTACGTGTAACGCCGCTTCGGATCGGAGATCTTCGCGACCGCGTTCCACTTCGTTTCGGTGTGGAGCGGCCGCGTGAACGCCTCGGGATCGTAGAACGTGGCCTCGACGACGACGCCCTTGCCGTCGGGCTGCGCCTTCATCACCTCGACGACTTCCATCTGGCTGCTGTATTCGAACATCGAGTGCGTGATCGTCCAGCCCTGCACGCTCGCGGTCCAGATCACGAGCGTGTCGCCGTCCCAGAAGCCGACGCTCTCGCCGAGCCACTGCGGCACCTTCTCGAAGTGCTTCTGGCCGATCAGGATCTTGCGGACGAAGTTGCCCGAGTTGCTGCCCATGAACTGCACTTCTTCCGGCGTCACGAGCAGCTCGATGTCGCGGATCGCGGGCGCGCTCCACCAGCGAATCAGCCCCTCGGGATAGCAGAACGACGCCATCCACTGCGGCGCATTGACCACCGCCTCGTAGTAGTTGAGCTGCGCCATGCGCTTTTGGTACTCCGGCGTGAGCACCGATGACACCGTGCCCGCGAGCACCGAGTCGCCGAAGATCCATTGGTTCTCTCGGTCGCGGCGATACCAGCCGTCCCAGTTCGGCAGATTCGCGTGCGTCTTCTGCGTCGGACCGCCGTGCGCCTTCGCTTGCGCCATCAGCGCTTCGTAGTGCTCGGCCGCGGTCTTGTAGGCGTATGGCGTCGAGATCTGCTCGACGGTCATGCCGCGATTGCAGTCGCCCCAGGTGCCGACGCCGCGGTGTTGGCGGCCGCGGTCGATCGACGACCACATGCCCCAGAGCTCGTTCGGGGTGTTGCAGCGCGTGTAGCGCTTGTCGGCCCAGTACTTGCCGTCGAAGTAGAAGTTCTTCGTCGTGAACAAGTCCACGGGCAGCGCGGTGACGCCGGCCGGCGGAGCGATCGTGGCGGGATCCGGATTCGTCGTCGCCGTCGCGGGATTTTGCGCATGGGCGGCGGATGCGAGCCCGCCAACAGCGAGCATCGCGAGTAAGGCAGTCTTATAGGTCCGCATTGCGAGTCGTTCCCCCCTGTTCATGTCCACGATACGAGCGAGGCACACCGCGGGTGCCGCGATCGCTTCGCCGCGCGCCGAAACGCGCCGCGCGGCCACCATAACAGCGCCGCGCGCGGCGGCTAATCTTAAAATTTCTGTAGCCTCGCCGCGCTAGCCTGCCTGCCAGACGGGACGCGGCATCCAGCTGGTTTGAGTGTCAGTAAACCTACCCGGCCCGGCGCACGACGCGGGGTTCGTGCGCGTCGCCCGAGCGGCGGCGGGCGACCTCGCGACTCTACGCGAGCGGCGCTTCGGCACCCTGGGGCCCACCGCCGCCTTCGCCGGTCTCGTCGAGGCAGGTGTAAACTTTCAAGTTCGTCAGCGAAGCCCCGAACGGCCGCGGCGAGCGGCTCGGGGAGCATCCAACCAATGGCAAGGGCGCGCACGACAGGACTCGCGAAGTGGCTGGCGATCGCCGCGCCGGCCGCCGCACTGCTCGGGCCGGTTGCCTCGTACGCGGCCCCGAACGATTCCGCCCTGATCGAAGCCGCGAAACGTGGCGACCGCATCGCCGCGAGCCGCTGGCTCGACGAAGGCGCCGACGTCAACGCACGCGCCATCGACGACACCACCCCGCTCCACTGGGCCGTGCGCGCCGACAGTGTCGACACGGCCACGCTGCTGCTCGAGTCCGGCGCCGACGCGGCCGCCGCCGACCGCTACGGCATCACGCCTCTATTCCTCGCGGCCGAGAATGGCGACACGGCGCTCCTTGCGAAGCTGCTCGATGCCGGCGTCGGCGTCGATTCCCCCGCCCCGACCGGCGAGACGGCGCTCATGACCGCGACGCGCACCGGCAAGCTCGACGCGATCGCACTGCTGCTCGATCGCGGCGCGACGGTCGATGCGCGCGAGCCCGAGTACCAGCAGACCGCGCTCATGCTCGCCGTGCGCGAGAACCATCCGGACGCCGTGCAGCTCCTGATCGAGCGCGGCGCGGACGTGAACGCGCAGACGCGTATCGGCCCGACGCCGAAGTTCGTGCCGCCGTGCAAGGGCACGGGCTGCGGCTCGGAAGGCGTCGGCATCAACCGCGGCGGCTTGCCGGATCGCGGCCGGCGCAGCGCGGCGCTCGGCGGGATGACGCCGCTGCTCTACGCCGCGCGCGACGGGCGGATCGAAGAAGCGCGGCTGCTCGTCGCCGCGGGCGCGAACATCGAGCGCGCCGAAGCGAACGGCATGCGGCCGCTGCTGATGGCTCTTCTGAACGATAAGGTCGAGGTCGCGCGTCTATTGCTCGAGCACGGCGCGGATCCGAACGCCGACGACTTCTGGGGACGAGCACCGCTATTCGCAGCGGTCGACTACCGCAACCTCGACATGAACAACCGCGACGAAGACAGCCCGACCACGAACTACGTCGACCGCGAGCCGCTGCTCGCGATGATGGCGCTGTTGATCGATCACGGCGCGAACGTGAACGCGCGGACGCGCGAGGTGCCGCCGAGCCGCCGCTGGCTCTACTCGCTCGGCGACGTGTCGTGGGTCGACTTCACGGGGCAGACGCCGTTCCTGCGCGCGGCGCTCGCGGGCGACGTGCCCGCGATGCGCCTGCTGCTCGAGCACGGCGCCGATCCGAACCTCGCGACACCGGCCGGCACGACGCCGCTGATGGCCGCGGCCGGCGTGAACTGGGTGGTCGCGCAGACCTACACCGTCTCGAAGGAGGCGCTGCTCGAGGCAATCGACCTCTGCTTCGAGCACGGCGCCGACGTCAACGCGACGAACTCGATGGGCCTCACGGCGCTGCTCGGCGCCGCGAACCGCGGCTCGAACGAGATCATCGCCAAGCTCGCCGAGCACGGCGCGGACCTCTACGTGGTCGACAAGGAAGGGCGCGGCGCCGTGCGCTGGGCCGAGGGCGTATTCCTCGCGGCCGTCGGCGCGGAGCGCAAGCCCGCGACGATCGCGCTGCTGAACGAGCTCATGGGAGAAGAGCAGAGTGCCGCGCGTTAGTCGGTCTTCCGAGCATCCGGCCAAACCGCGCTCGAGCGCGGAGCGGCGCGAGCTCGTGCGGCGCCGAGTGCACGCGGAGCGCATGAAGAGCCGGCGCGACACGCCGAAGCCGTGACCCTCACTGCACGCAGCGTCGCAGCGGGCGTCGCGGCCGTGGCCGCGGTCGGCGCCGCGGGCGCGTGGTTCCTCGCGCACCGCGAGCCCACACCCGCGCAGCAGTGGGCGTTGCTCGACCGTTACTGCGTCACGTGCCACAACGACGTCGAGCTCGCGGGCGACCTCGGGTTCGACCGCATGCGGCCCCAAGATCTGCACGCCGACGCGAAGGTTTGGGAGACCGCGATCCGCAAGGTGCGCGGGCACCTGATGCCGCCGCCGGGCGAGCCGCGGCCCGACGCCGCGCGGCTCGAGTCGTTCGCGCGGCTGGCTCGAGTCGTCGCTCGACGCGGCCGCGGCCGACGAACCGAACCCCGGCGCGCCCGCGCTGCACCGCTTGAATCGCGCGGAATATGCGAACGCGGTCCGCGATCTCATCGACTTGCCGATCAACGGTGCGGCGCTGCTGCCCGGCGACGACTCGAGCGGCGGCTTCGACAACATCGCGAACGCGCTCAGCGTGTCGCCCGCGCTGCTGCAGGCCTACGTGAGCGCGGCCGCGAAGATCAGCCGGCTCGCGATCGGCGACCCGACGGTGACCTCGGAGATCGCCGCGTACCGCGCGCCGCGAGCGTTGAACCAATCCGGCCACATCGAAGGCCAGCCGCTCGGCACGCGCGGCGGGCTCGCGATCGAGCACGTGTTTCCGCTCGACGCGAAGTACGAGATCCGCGTCGGGCGCGCGGGCAGCGGCTTCGGGCTCGAGGCCGTCGGCGGCGACGAGGACGTCGAGGTCACCGTGAACGGCGAGCGCAAGGCCCTGCTCGGCCGCGGCCAGCGCAGCGCGGTGATCGACGTGCCCGCGGGCGCGCAGAAGCTCGGCGTCGCGATCGTGCAGAAGCGCGACTCGCAAGGCGTCGACGATCTGTTCGCGGTGCACGCCGCGAGCGTCGGCATCGCGAACGTCTCGATCGTCGGGCCGCTCGACGCGACCGGGCCCGGCGACACACCGAGCCGCCGCAAGATCTTCGTCTGCGCTCCGGCGAGTGCGGCCGACGAGCCCGCGTGCGCCGCGACCATCCTGAAGGCGCTCGCGCGGCGCGCGTACCGGCGGCCCGTCGCCGATGGCGACGCGGCGCTCGCGACCCTGATGAAGTTCTACGAGCAAGGCCGCGCGCTCGGCACGTTCGACAGCGGCATCCAGCACGCGCTCGCGCGCGTGCTCGTCGATCCCGAGTTCATCTTCCGCTTCGAGAAGGAGCCCGCGGAGTCGCCGCCCGGATCGAGCTACCGGCTCGGCGACTTCGAGCTGGCATCGCGGCTGTCGTTCTTCCTCTGGAGCAGCATCCCCGACGACGAGCTGCTCGCGGCCGCCGAAGCGGGCGACCTCGCGAAGCCCGCCGTGCTGGAGCGCGAAGTTCGCCGGATGCTCGCGGACCCGAAAGCCGCTGCGCTCACGCGCAACTTCGCGTCGCAGTGGCTGCTGCTCCGGCAGCTCGACACCGTCGTGCCCGCAAGCAACGAGTTCGACGGCAACTTGCGCAAGAGCTTCCGCGAGGAGACCGAGCAGCTGTTCGCGAGCGTGCTGCGCGAGGACCGGAGCATCGTCGACTTGATCGACGCGGATTACACGTTCGTCGACGAGCGGCTCGCGCGCCACTATGGAATCCCGAACGTCCGCGGCAGCCGCTTCCGCCGCGTCGAGCTGCCGGACGGAGCGCGCCGTGGGCTGCTCGGCCACGGCAGCATCCTCACCGTCACCTCGGCGCCGAACCGCACCTCTCCCGTGAAGCGCGGCCAGTGGGTGCTCGAGAACATCTTGGGCTCGCCCGTGCCGCCGCCCCCCGAGGGCGTCGAGACCAACCTCGACCAAACGGCACCGGCGACCGAGGTGAGGACGATGCGCGAGCGGCTCGAGCGGCACCAGGCGGACCCGGGCTGCTCGGCGTGTCATAAGCTCATGGATCCGATCGGTTTTGCGCTCGAGAATTTTGACTTCATCGGGAAGTGGCGAGATGCTGATGGCGCGGCGCCCGTGGACCCGCACGGCGAGTTCATCGACGGCACCGCGCTCGACGGCGCGGCTGGTTTGCGGCGCGTGCTGCTCGAGCGGCGCGAGCTGTTCGTCGCGACCGCCGCCGAGAAGCTCATGACCTACGCTCTCGGCAGGAAGGTCGAGTACTACGACATGCCCGCGGTGCGCGCGATCGTGCGGCGCGCGGCGGACGACGACTACAAGCTCTCGGCGTTGGTGCTCGGAATCGTGCAAAGCGTCCCGTTCCAAATGAAGGCGAAAGCGCAACCTGCCGCAGGCACGCAGGCGAACGCAGGCTGAGGCGAGGCATGTTCATCACGAAGAAGCATCTGTCGCGCCGTACGCTGCTCCGCGGAGCCGGAGCCGCGATCGCGCTGCCGCTGCTCGACTCGATGATCCCGGCGCGCACCGCGCTCGCGCAGACCGCCGCGGCGCCGAAGAGCCGCTTGGGCTGCATCTACATTCCGCACGGCGCGACGATGGACAAGTGGACGCCGCGCGGCGAAGGGACCCAGTTCGAATTCTCCGAGACCCTGGCAGCCGCTCGAGCCGTTCCGCGAGCAGCTCTGCATCGTGAGCGGCCTCGCGCACAAGCCCGTCGCGCCGTGGACGGGCGAGGACACGGGCGGCGCCGAGAATCACGTGCGCGCGGCCGCGGTGTTCTTGAGCGGCGCGCATCCCGTCAAAGGCGACCGCGCGTTCGTCGGCCCGACGGTCGACCAGCTCGCGGCAGCCGGCATCGGTCAGGACACGCCGCTGCCGTCCGTCGAGCTCTCGATCGAGGAGCTGGGCTTGAGCTGCGACGCGGGCTTCACGTGTGCGTATCGCAACACGCTCGCATGGAAGTCGGCGACGCTGCCGCTGCCGATGGAGAACAATCCGCAGGTGGTGTTCGAACGCCTGTTCGGCGACGGCAGCACCGACGCGCAGCGCCAAGCGCGCCGCGATCAGGCGAAGAGCCTGCTCGACTCGGTCATCGGGGAGGCCGCATCGCTCGGCCAGGACTTGCCGGCGGCCGACCGCAGCCGCATGAGCGACTACCTCGACGAGGTCCGCGAAGTCGAGCGTCGCGTGATCAGCGTCGACCAGCGCCTGTCGTCCGGCGTCGAGCTGCCGGAAGCCCCGACCGGCGTGCCCGACACGTTCGAGGCGCACCTGAACCTGATGTTCGATTTGCAGGTGCTCGCGTACAAGTCCGAGATCACGCGGATCTCGACGTTGATGCTCGCGCGCGAGAACAGCAACGCGATCTATCCGGGCTGCGGGGTGCGCGAAGGCTTTCACAACGCGTCGCACCACTCGAACGAGCGCAAGAACATGGACCAGTTCGCCGTGATCAACCGCTACCACGTGAAGACGCTCACGTACTTCCTGGACAAGCTGCGCTCGACGCCGGACGGCGACGGCACGCTGCTCGACCACTCGATGATTCTTTACGGCTCGAGCTTGAGCGACGGGAACGAGCACAACTTCGACCCGCTACCCGTGGTGCTCGCGGGCGGCGCGTCCGGACAGCTGCGCGGCGGCCGGCATCTGCAGTACGCCGAGCACACGCCGATGTCGAACCTGCTGCTCGCAATGCTGCACAAGCTCGGCGTCGAGGCCGACAGCATCGGCGACAGCACCGGGCCGCTCGACATCTGAGGGGGAACCCAATGACCATTCGCCATGCTTTAGTCGTGGGGCTGCTGTCGGCGTTCGCGCTCGCGGCCGCGGCGCAGCAAGGAGCGGCCGGTAAGTGGAGCGCCAGCATCGATACGCCGCAGGGGCCGTTCGCGTTCGAGCTCGAGTTCGCGGTCGACGGCACGACGCTCACGGGCTCCATGACCAACGAGCTCACGGGCACGACGCCGATTTCGGACGGGACGATCAACGGCACGAACGTCGCGTTCAAGATCAAGTTCGACGGGCCGGACGGCGCGGTTGTGGTCGGCTACAAGGGCACCGTCACTGGCGACGAGATGAAGCTCACGAGCAAGGTCGAGGGACCACGGCCGGACGGCGGCCCCAACGAGGTGACGTTCACCGCGAAGCGCGGCTGAGCGGGCCGGCGCGTCGTCTAGCGCACCGGCGGCGTGTTGTCGTTGCCGGCGAACTCGGCGAAGTAGTTGCTGACGCCGTCCGGGTCGAACAGCCAGATCGTCCGCATCTGACCGGGATTCGACAGCGGCCGGTCGATCGTCGCGCCGCGCGCTTGCGCCACTTCGTCGACCCGCGCCGCGTTCCAGACGATGTACTGCATGCCCGCCGCCTGGGCTCGCTTCGGCAAGTCCGCGCCGAAAGTGAACACGTTGATCGTCGTCGTGCCGTGCGTGTACGCGTAGCGGGTCGCGCCGAGCAACTCGTCGCGCACGGGCGCGTGCTCCTCGAGGCCCATCAGGTCGCGATAGAAACCGCGGCTCTTCTCGAGGTCCGCGGCCGCGACGCCGATCTCGAAGCGCGCGAGCTCATCGGCCGAGGCGTTCGGCACGATCACGAGCTCGACCCACTCGCCCGCGGGATCCTGCGCGAGCGCGGCCGCGGTCGCTCCCGGGCGCGAGCTCGGGCGCTGGAAGAACGGCGGCTCGAGGCCGTGCTTCGCGAAGCTCTGCGAGATCGCCGCCTGATCCTTGTAGAAGAACGTGAGCAGTCGTACGCCGATCGACGCTCCGACTGTCGCGGTGTTCGGCTCCGCATCCTTGACCGGAAACAGCTTCACCTCCGATAACCCGACGGGATAGCGGATCATCGCGCCGCCGCCGAGCGCCGTGGCGGGCAGCACGGACAACCCGAGCACCTCGTTGTAGAACTCGCGCATCTTGTCGGTGCGCTCCGCCGGGAAGCGGCGGAAGACGTTCACCTCGCCGATGTCGGAGGGCTTCATTCCGGCCTGCCAGAGCATCGGCCGAATCGTCGGCGCGCCGGACGCTTGCGCGAATGCGTTCCCGGCCGCGACGAGCGCACCTGCCGCGCACAACGCGGCGAAGCCGCGCAGGAGCGTGCGGCGAAATCCGGACACGTAGCTCGGGCACATGGCGGCGACTCCATCGATGAAGCGTTCGGCGATGCTACGCGGGCGGCACCGAGCGGCACAATCGCACGACCGAAGCGACCGCGGGCCGACGCCGTCGACGCTCACTGTTGAGTCCGCTTCGGCCGGGACGGATGATGCGGGACTTCGACGCGGGTCTCGCGTCCTGGCGCATATATAAGGTGCGAGATGCAGGACTTCACGGACAAGGTGGCGTTGATCACGGGCGGCGGCGCCGGCATCGGCCGCGCGACGGCGCTCGCATTCGCGCGCGCGGGCGCGAAGGTGGTGATCGGCAATCGCGGCGCCGAGCGCGGCGCGGAGACAGTGAAGCTCATCGCCGACGCGGGCGGCACGGCCGTGTTCCAGAAGACCGACGTCGCGATCGCGAGCGACGTCGAGGCGCTGGTGGCGCGTGCGGTGAGCGAGTTCGGTGCAGTGGACTGCGCGTTCAACAACGCCGGAATCCTCACGCCGCTGCGCAATGTCGACGAGCAGACCGAGGAAGATTTCGACCACGCGATGGCGATCAACGCGAAGGGCGTGTGGCTCGCGATGAAGTTCGAGATCAAGCAAATGCTCAAGCAAGGCGGCGGCGCGATCGTCAACAACGCATCGGTCGCGGGCGTGCTCGGCTCCGGGCGCGGCGTCGCGAACTACGTCGCGTCGAAGCACGCGGTGGTTGGCCTCACGAAGGCGGCGGCGCTCGAGAACGCACGCCGCGGGATCCGCGTGAACGTGATCGCGCCCGCGGTCGTCGACACCGACATGGGCAGCGCGTTCGCGAGCGGGCTCAAGATCACGATGGAAGATTTCGGCAAAGGCCACCCGATCGGCCGCGTCGGACGGCCCGAGGAGATCGCGAACGCGGTGCTGTGGCTCTGCTCCGGCGAGGCGTCATTCGTGACCGGACACACGCTCGCGCTCGACGGCGGCTTCATGGCGCAATAGCGGCCCGCACGTTGATCGGCGACACCATACGCGCAAGATCGGTCGCTCCAGAGCGCATGGATCGTCGCGATGTTAGGGGCGCCCCTGCACCCAGCGCACCACTGCCTCCTCCAGCTCCTGCCCCGGCCCGCGGTGCGCGTCCTCCGAGTTCATGATGATCGTCACGACGTAGGTCTTGCCGTTCGCCGCGTGCACGTAGCCCGCGAGGGCCGAGACGTGGTCGAGCCGGCCCGTCTTTACGTGCATCAGCGCTTCGCCTGAATGCTCGAAGCGGCCGCGCGTCGTGCCGTCGAGCCCGCCGAGCGACAGCGACGCCATGAACTCGGGTGCATACGCGCTCTTCTGCGCGGCCCGGAGCACGCTCGCGAGCAGCGCGGCGGACGCGCGTTCGTCGCGCGACAGCCCCGCGCCGTTCTGTAGCACGAGCGTGCTCGCGTCGATGCCGCGCTTCTGTAGGAAATCCCGGATCGCATCGACGCCCTTCGCGGCCGTCCCGGGCTCGCCGCCGAGCTCCGCCCCGAGCGTGTAGACGAGCTGGCGCGTCATCACGTTGTTGCTGTTCTTGTTGATGCTGCGGATCACTTCGCCGAGCGGCCGCGACTGCCACACGAGCGCGGGCGTCTGATCCGCCGGCACGACGACCTTGCCGAGCTTACCGTTGAACTGCCCGCCGACCTCCTTCCACAACGCGCGGAACAAGCCGTAGTCGTAGGTGTCGTGCTGGAGCGCCGTGCGGCTCATCGAGTAACCGTTGATGCAGCGGCGCGAGAACTTGCCGTCGAGCACGACCTCGGCGAGCGTCGCAGCGTCTGCGTGATTGAACGCGATCCCGGCCTGGTAGCCCGCGCACGCGCCGTCGACGAGCTCGAGGTCGTTCTTGACGTCGAGGTTGTCGAGCGCGGGGTCGGTCGTCACGGTCACCCGCCCGCGCGCCGGATCCGCGCGAAACTGGAAGTTCACGGCCTTGAAATTCATCAGGATCGCGCTCGGAACGACGTTGTAGGTGCGATACGGCTGGCCATCGAACGCGCCGGGCTCGCGCTCGCCGCTCACGTCGAACCAGCTGTCGTCGAGCACGAGGTCGCCGCCGATGTCCTGAAGCCCGCCGCGCCTCAAGGCGCGCAGCATCTTCCAGAATTCCTCGACCACGAGGTACGGATCCCCGTAGCCCTTGATGGCGAGGTTGCCGTCGAGCTTCTGGCCGTCGAAGTCGCCGAGGAAGTAGACCTCCGTGGGCCACGTGTAGGCAGGCCCCAGGATCTCGAGCGCGCTCCAAGTCGTGATCACCTTCATCACGGACGCGGGGCTGCGCGGCTCGGACGCGAGGTGGCTCAGGATCGGCTGAGCGGCGTCGACGTCCTGAACGACGACGCTCGCTTCGTTAAGCGGGATCGAGTGCCCCGTGAGCACGCGCTCGATCTCGGGCGGCAAATCGGCGCGAGCAACGCCCGCCGCCGCGAGCAGCAACCAACATAATCCGCGCATGCAGTGCCCCAAGAGAAGTTTTCGAATTCTGCCCGATGATGGCTGAGCTAGAATAGCCGCCTCGGCCGCGGCCCTGCCCGGCCGTCATCTCTTTCGGGGCGCGGGTTCTTCTAAATGAGCCGTCGGTCGATGGGTCGACCGGCGCATGGCAAGGAGTGGGTTGTGAGCAATTTCGACAGGCAGCTGGCAAAGATCAAGAACGACAAAGGCTTCATCGCGGCGCTCGACCAGAGCGGCGGCAGCACACCGAAAGCGCTGAAGCTCTACGGCGTCAACGAGGACGCGTGGACGTGACGAGAAGGGCATGTACGACGTCGTGCACAAGATGCGCACGCGGCATCATGACGGCGCCCGCGTTCAGCGGCAAGCGGCTGATCGGCGCGATCCTGTTCGAGAACACGATGGACCGCGACGTCGAAGGCAAGCCGACTCCGACCTACCTCTGGGACGTGAAAGGCGTCGTGCCGTTCCTAAAGGTCGACAAGGGCCTCGCCGACGAGAAGGACGGCGTGCAGCTCATGAAGCCGATCGGCGGCCTCGACGCGCTCTTGAAGAAGGCGAAGTCGAAGGCCGTGTTCGGCACGAAGATGCGCTCCGTCATCAAGCAGGCGAACGCGGGCGGCATCGACGCCGTCGTGAAGCAGCAGTTCGAGATCGGTAAGCAGATCATCGCCGCGGGTCTCGTGCCGATCATCGAGCCCGAGGTCGACATCAAGACCCCGAACAAGGCGCAGGCCGAGGAGCTGCTCAAGGCCGCGCTCACGAAGGAGCTCGACGCGCTGAAGCCCGACCAGAAGGTGATGCTGAAGCTCACGATCCCCGACAAGGACAACCTCTACGCCGACCTCATCAAGCACAAGAACGTGCTCCGGGTCGTCGCGCTGTCGGGCGGCTACTCGCGCGACGAGGCGAACAAGCGCCTCGCGCGCCAGCACGGCATGACCGCGAGCTTCTCGCGCGCGCTTGCCGAGGGCCTCACCGCGCAGCAGTCCGACAAGGACTTCAACGGCATGCTCGACAAGTCGATCGAGAGCATCTACCAGGCGTCGATCACCTAGCGCCGACGCTCGTTCCCGCGGCGCGGCTTTTGGCCGCGCCGCGGCTCGCCGCTCGTCTCACGATTGACCTGCGTTCACGCGTTGCGGCGGCGTGGGCGCGGTTCACGCGGGAAGGCCGAACGGTCGCGCGCGCGCCGCGCCCGCATATAATGCGGCGACTTTCCGCCCTTTTCTGTCCGCCAACGCACGGGACTCCATGAGCACGAAGATCATCTATACGCAGACCGACGAAGCGCCTGCGCTCGCCACGTACTCCCTACTGCCGATCGTGCGAGCGTTCACGAAGGCCGCCGGCCTCACGGTCGAGACGAGAGATATCTCGCTCGCAGGCCGAATCCTCGCTGCGTTCCCGGAGTCGCTGAAACCCGCCCAGCGCCAGGCCGACGACCTCGCGGAGCTCGGCGAGCTCGCGAAAACACCCGAGGCCAACATCATCAAGCTGCCGAACATCAGCGCGTCCGTCCCGCAGCTCCAGGCCGCCATCGCGGAGCTCAGGCAGCAGGGCTACGAGCTACCCGATTACCCCGAGGAGCCCAAGGACGACGCGGGCAAGAAGATCAAGGCGCGCTACGCGAAGGTGCTCGGCAGCGCCGTGAACCCCGTGCTGCGCGAAGGCAACTCGGACCGGCGCGTTGCGCCCTCGGTGAAGCGCTTCGCGAAGACGCACCCGCACTCGATGGGCAAGTGGAGCAGGGACTCGAAGACGCACGTCGTGCACATGAGCGGCGGCGACTTCTACGGCAGCGAGCAAGCGGCCGTCATCGCGAAGGCCGGGAAACTCAAGATCGAGTACACGGATGCGGCCGGTAAGACCACCGTGTTGAAAGAGTCGATCGGCGTCGAGGACGCGGAAGTGATCGCGGCGTCCGTGATGCGCAAGCGCGAGCTCCGCGAGTTCTACCGCCAAGCCATTGCCGATGCGCGCAAGAACGGCGTGCTGCTCTCGCTGCACCTGAAAGCGACGATGATGAAGGTGTCCGACCCCATCATGTTCGGGCACGCGGTCGGCGAGTACTACGCCGACGTGTTCGCGAAGCACGCCGCCACGTTCGCCGAGATCGGCGTCGAGCCGAACAACGGCATCGGCGACGTGTACGCGAAGATCCAATCGTTGCCGGAAGATCAGCAAGCCGCGATCAAGGCGGACCTCGACGCGGTCTACACGAAGCAACCGCCGCTCGCGATGGTCGACTCGAGCAAGGGCATCACGAACCTCCACGTTCCGAGCGACATCATCATCGACGCGTCGATGCCCGCGGCCATCCGGGCATCGGGCCAGATGTGGGGCCCCGACGGCAAGCCCTACGACACCACGGCGACCATCCCGGACCGCTGCTACGCCGGCATCTATCAAGAGACGATCGACGACTGCAAGCGCAACGGCGCGTTCGACGTCGCGACGATGGGCAGCGTCGCGAACGTGGGGCTCATGGCGCAGAAGGCGGAGGAATACGGCTCGCACGACAAGACGTTCGAGATCGCGGGCAAGGGCAAGGTCCGCGTCGTCGACGCGACCGGCAAGGCGCTCACGGAGCACGACGTCGACGCCGGTGACATCTGGCGCATGTGCCAGACCAAGGATTTGGCCGTTCGCGATTGGGTGAAGCTCGCGGCGAACCGTGCGCGTGCGACGAGCTCCTGCGCGATTTTCTGGCTCGACGACCGGCGCGCCTATGACCGTCACATCATCGCGAAGACGCAGCGCTACCTCAAAGACCACGATACGTCCGGGCTCGACATCCGGATCCTGCCGCCCGTAGAAGCCATGCGCGCGACGCTCAAGCGCGTCCGCGGCGGCGTCGACACCATCTCGGTGACCGGCAACGTGCTGCGCGACTACCTCACGGATCTCTTCCCGATCCTCGAGCTCGGCACGAGCGCGAAAATGCTGTCGATCGTGCCGCTGCTCGCGGGCGGCGGCCTCTACGAGACGGGCGCGGGCGGCTCCGCGCCGAAGCACGTGCAGCAGTTCGTGCAGGAGAACTACCTGCGCTGGGATTCGCTCGGCGAATTCCTCGCGATCGGGGTGTCGATCGAGGACCTCGGGCGCAAGACGGGCAATCAGAAGGCGATCGTCGTCGCGGAAGCGCTCGACGCGGCCAACGGCAAGATCCTCGAGAACAACAAGTCCCCGCAGCGCAAGATCGGCGAGCTCGACAACCGCGGCAGCCACTTCTATCTCGCGATGTACTGGGCGCGCGCGCTCGCGGATCAAACGAAAGAGACGGGGCCTCAAGCAAAAATTCGGGGATGTGGCGCGGCGGCTCGAGGCTAACGAGGCGCGGATCGTGAGCGAGCTCACCGCCGTTCAGGGCAAGCCCGTGAACATCGCGGGCTACTACCACCCCGATCCGAAGCTCGTCTCAGCCGCGATGCGGCCGAGCGCGACGCTGAATAAGATCATCGACGGCATCGCCTGACGGCTGAGACCATCTCCCAGGCTTCTCGCCCGAGCCCAAACGGCCCGCCGGCGAGCGATTTTGTCGCCATCCGGAGCGACTTTTTCGCGACCGGTGCTAAACTGCGCCGTTCGGGGGAATCAATAAGAGCTTTCGCGGCAGGAGGACACAAGAAGCCATGGCTCAGAAAACTTTCGAGGACGTTCTAAAGAGCGCCCGCAATCCCGTCGACATGCTTCGTAATTCGCAGATCGGTGCCTACGTCTATCCGGTAGTCCCGTCCGAGTATTCGAACTGGCGCGACGAGCAAGCCGCCTGGCGCAACACCTGCGTGCTGTTCGACCAGTCCCACCACATGGTGGACCTGTACATCGAAGGCCCCGACGCGCTGAAGCTCCTGTCGAACCTCGCGATCAACAGCTTCAATAACTTCCCGGTCAATCGCGCGAAGCAATTCGTGCCGGTGAGCTACAGCGGCCACGTGATCGGCGACGGAATCCTGTTCCACCTCGAGCAGAACAAGCTCGTCTTCGTCGGGCGCGCGCCGTCCGCGAATTGGATTCGGTTCCACGCCGAGACGGGCAACTACAAGGTGAAGATCGTCAACGACGATCGCTCGCCCGGTAACCCGAAGGGCAAGGCCGTCAACCGCATCTCGTATCGTTTCCAGATCCAAGGCCCGAACGCTTGGAAGGTGATCGAGAAGCTCAACGGCGGCCCGGTCCCCGAGATCAAGTTCTTCTTCATGGGCACGATCAAGATCGGCGGTAAGACCGTGCGCGCGCTGCGCCACGGCATGGCCGGCGCCCCGGGTCTCGAGGTCTGGGGTCCGTACGAGGAGCGCGAAGAGATTCGCGAGACGATCGTCGAGGCGGGCAAAGAGTTCGGCCTGCGCCAAGTCGGCGCGCGCGCCTATGCGACGAACACCCTCGAGTCGGGCTGGATTCCATCGCCGCTGCCGGCCGTCTACACCGACGAGCGCATGAAGCCGTACCGCGAGTGGCTGCCCGCGAATAGCTACGAGGCCACCGGCGGGCTGGCCGGCAGCTTCGTCTCGAACAAGATCGAGGACTACTACGTCACGCCGTACGAGATCGGCTATGGGCCGTTCGTGAAGTTCGACCACGAGTTCATCGGCCGCGAGGCGCTCGAGAAGATCGCCGGCAAGCCGCACCGTCAGAAGGTCACGTTCGCCTGGAACGGTGACGACGTCGCGAAAATCTTCGCGTCGATGTTCAGCGGCGAGCAGCACTACAAATACATCGATCTGCCGCTGTCGAACTACGCGTCGGCGTCGTTCGACAAGATCACCCGCAATGGCAAGGTGGTCGGTGCTTCGATGTTCGCGGGCTACAGCTACAACGAGCGTTCGATGCTGTCGCTCGGCATCGTCGATCCGGACGTCAAGATCGGGGACGAGGTCACGCTCGTCTGGGGCGAAGAAAATGGCGGCACCAAGAAGGTCACCGTCGAGCCTCACAAGCAGATGGACGTCCGCGCCATCGTGAGCCCGGTGCCCTACTCGAATGTCGCGCGCGAGACCTACGCGTCCGGCTGGCGCACGGGCAAAGCCTAAGCTACGACGGTTTCGTAAAGGGGGCGGGTGTCGACCGACACCCGCCCCCGATCATGTCAGCACTCACACGGCGCGGGCGACTGGGCGATGAAAACAAGAAAACGCTCATGCTCTCACTCGTGAAAGTCCAGACCGCATAGAGTGGGGTATCTGGGGGCATCTGATAATAGGGTGAGGGGTACTGGAATCATGTCTTACAAGAATCTGCAGGAAGCGATCCAAGCAGCAAAGAACCCGGTCAACATGCTGCGCAATTCGCAAATCGGGCCGTACGCATTCCCGGTCGTTCCGAGTGAATTCACCAACTGGCGCGACGAGCAACGTTCGTGGCGCGAGACGTGCGCTCTGTTCGACCAGTCGCATCACATGACGGATCTGTATGTCGAGGGGCCCGATGCGCTCAAGGTCTTCTCCGACCTCGGCATCAACACGTTCAACAATTTCCGCGTCGACACCGCGAAACAGTTCGTCGCGTGCAACCACGACGGCTACGTGATCGGCGACGCGATCCTGTTTCACCTCGAGCCCAACAAGTTCAACCTCGTGGGCCGTCCGCCCGCGCTGAACTGGGTGCAGTTTCACGCCGAGACCGGCGGCTACAACGCGAAGACGGAGCGCGACGAGCGCTCGTTCGTGAACAGGACCGGCGGACGCATGGTGTACCGCTACCAGGTGCAAGGCCCGAACGCCGCGAAGGTGATGGCGGCGGCCACGGGCAAGCCGATGCCCGACATCAAGTTCTTCAACATGAGCACCGTCGACGTCGGCGGCCACAAGGTCCGCGCGTTGCGTCACGGGATGGTCGGCCAGCCAGGCTGGGAGCTGTTCGGGCCGTGGGCCGAAGGCGACGCCGTGCGCGACGCGCTGATGGAGGCCGGTAAGAAGCTCGGCATCAAGAAGGTCGGTGCACGCACGTATCCCACGAGCACCCTCGAATCCGGCTGGATTCCGTCGCCGGTGCCGGCCGTCTACACGGGCACGAAGATGAAACCCTACCGTGAGTGGCTCGCGGGAAACAGCTACGAGGCGATGGCGTCGCTCGGCGGCAGCTTCGTGGCGAAGAAGATCGAGGACTACTACCTCACGCCGTACGACTTGGGTTACGGCTCGTTCGTGAGGTTCGACCACGAGTTCGTCGGCCGCAAGGCGCTCGAGAAGCACGCGAAGAATCCGCCGCGCCAGAAGGTCACGCTCGCCTGGAACGGCGACGACGTGCAGAAAGCGCTCGGCACGCTGTTCACGGCCGGCCGCAACGTGTCGAAGTACATCGACCTGCCGCTCGCGAACTACGCCACGCTGCCGTTCGACAAAGTGACGAAGGGCAGCAAGCAGGTGGGCGTGTCGACCTACACGGGCTACAGCTTCAACGAGCGCTCGATGCTGTCGCTCGCGGTCGTCGACACAAAGCACGCGAAACCCGGCACGCAGCTCACGCTGTTCTGGGGCGAGGAAGACGGCGGCACTACCAAGCCGACCGTCGAGCGCCACAAGCAGTCGAAGATCCGTGTGACCGTCGGCCCCGTGCCGTACGGCGACACGGCGCGAACCGCGTACCGCCCGAAGTAGTTTCTTTGAAACGAAGCCCGGCTCGCGTCACGCGCGGCCGGGCTTTTTTGCGTCCGCTTGCTTCGCGAGCGCAGCGAGGCGGCCAGCGTGTCTCCCGCCCGCCTCGCTGTCTCACGCGCTCTTCGCCTAGTCGGTGTTGCTGTGCTCTTTGATGTAGTTGCGCGTGTAGGCGTCGTCCGCCGCCTTCTTCTCTTTGTGTACGCTGGTCGCGGCTCTGCGAGCGATCTTGGCGGTGCGGCCGCGCGTCTTGTCGGTGCTCACGGCGGCCGACATCGAGAACTGCCGCTCGGCGTTACGAGCCTTGCATTTCGGGCAGTCCACCGTGTCGTTGAGCCGCACGAGCTCCTCGAACCGGTGGCCGCACTTCCTGCATCTGAAGTCGTAGAGAGGCATGGAGCCGAATTTACCACCGGGCCCGGCGCGGGCGAACCCCTCCGTGCTTGACACGGCACTACCGGCGGAGCGAGTGTCCGTGGGCCGGTCTATCAACCCGCGGACAACAGGGGGACACATCCATGGTCACGGGGGGAAAATCGCGGCGCGCGTTTCTCGCGCAATCCGTGTCGGGTCTCGGAGCGGCTTGGTTCGCCGCGAATTTCAAGGCAATCTCGTGACGGGCGGACGCAATCACCCGACCCTCGCGATCCAGGCGCTCGCGTTCCGGGCAGCGGACAACCTGATCCGCGCGGCGCGCAAGGGCGACCTCGTCTCGCGCGCTTAGCGCGCGTCGGAGTTAGACGTGCGCACGCTCGCAGCGCGGTCGCTCGCGTTGGCGTTGATCGGCGCCGCGGCGACGATCGGTGTGTCCGGCCCCGCTGCCGCGCAAGATCTCTGCGCCGCGCTCGCAGCGAAGCCGCCGGCCAACACGACGATCGCATCCGCGACGCAGGTCGCGGCCGATGCGGCGAAAAAACTTCCGGCGTTCTGCGAGGTCCGCGCGACCATCTCGCCCGTCCCCGCGTCGAAGATCGGCGCAATCTTCCGGCTCCCGAAGGAGTGGAACGGCAAGGTGCTCGGCATCGGCGGCGGCGGTTTCGCGGGCAACTTGCGCATCGAAGCCGCCGCAGATGGGCTCGCACGCGGCTATGCCGTGATCCAAAACGACATGGGGCACTCGAGCGAGAGCGCGATCGATCCGAAGTTCGCGATTCTCGCGGACGGCAAGCCGAACGTCGAAGGCATCGTCGACTTCGGCCATCGCGCGACGCACCTCGCGACGACGGTCGGCAAGGACATTGCCACGAAGCTCTACGGCCGCGCACCGCAGCGCGCGTACTGGCAAGGCTGCTCGACCGGCGGCCGACAGGGGCTCGCCGAAGCTCAGCGCTATCCCGACGACTACGACGGCGTGATTGCGGGCGCGCCCGTGTACACGCCGCTCACCTACGCGAACGCGATGCTGCGCGTGCAGACGTTTCACGCGAAGCCCGAGAGCAACCTGCTGCCCGAGCACGTGCCGCTGATCCACGACGCGGTGATCGCGGCGTGCGACGCGCGCGACGGCGTGAAGGACGGCATCCTCAACAATCCGCGCACCTGCTCGTGGGATCCCGGCGTGCTCGCGTGCAGCGGCACGGGCTCGGGCGCGTCGTGCCTCACGCCGGCGCAAGTGGAGACCGTGCGCCGCGTCTACGCCGGCGTGAAGACCAAGGACGGAAAGTTCGCCGCAATGCCGTTGATGCGCGGCGGCGAGAGCGACTGGGTCGCGCGGATGATCGGCACAGCCGCGCAGCCGCGCGGCGTGAACGCGGTGCTCAGCGCACCGTTCATGGCGTACATCGTGAAAGCGGACCCGAAGTACGACTACATGACGTTCGATCCCGAGCGCGACATGGCCGCGCTCGACGGCGGCATCGCCGCGGCCGAGGTCCATCAGCAGAATCCCGACATCTCCGCGTTCATCGGCCGCGGCGGCAAGCTGCTCTTGTGGCACGGGTTCAACGATCCCGGCCCGAGCCCGTTGTCGACGATCGCGTACTTCGCCGCGGTGAACGGCAAGGTGCCCGCGGCCAAGGACTCGGTACGCCTGTTCCTCGCGCCAGGCGTGCTGCACTGCCGCGGTGGCGACGGGCCGGACCAGATCGACACGCTGACGGCGATGGAGCAATGGGTCGAACGCGGCCAAGCGCCCGCGACCATCATCGCGACGAAGGCGAGCTCGCCGTTGTCGCGGCCGCTCTGCCCTTATCCGCTCGAAGCAAAGTACAAAGGCTCGGGCGACACGAACGACCCAGTGAATTTCGAGTGCGCGGCTCCGTAGCCAATTCCCGTAGCGAATCCCCGTCCCGATCGCCGCTGATCGTTCTTCGGCATCCCACGCAACCATGGTCCGCCTAGCGCCGGCGCCGAGCGCCTTAGAACTTTTTCGCAGATCGGTAGAAAACACGCCGTCGGCTACGACTAACCCATGAAAGCACCCATGCGGCGTGCTGAATGCGAAGGAGCTTGATCGTGAAGTACATGTTGATGATGCAGTTCCCGTTGTCCTCGTGGAAAACGAATCGCCTCGAGGTGTGGCCCGAGAAGGATCGCAAGGCCCACATCGCGTTCTTGAGGGGCTTCAACGCGGAGCTCGAGGAGTCCGGCGAGTTCGTGCGCACCGAAGGCCTCGGCGGACCCGAGAAAATGAAGATCGTGCACGCCGACGGCGAAGGCGATCCGGCGATTACCGACGGACCGTTCCCGGAGTCCAAGGAAGTGCTCGCGGGCTATTGGCTCGTCGACGTCAAAACCCCGAAGCGCGCATACGAGATCGCGGCCAAGGCGTCGGCGGCGCCGGGTCCGGGCGGGAAACCGCTCAACATGCCGATCGAAGTGCACCCCGTGGAGATGCACCACAGTCTCGATCTTCCAGGCGGGCCGTAGCGCGAGCGCGCGCTTTGCCGTTCCGAGCTCATCGGCCGACGCCCCGCGGCGGCCGTGTCCGCGGCGGGACGTGTCCGCGCCGCGCTCAGAGCTCGTCGACCGTGAGCTTCACGGTCGCGTCCTTCCACGCCGCTTCGTATTGCTGCTGCACGAGGATCGCCTCGCTGTCGCGCTTCTGCTCGAGCAGCGACTGCCAGAGCCCGAACAGCAGCCGGCCGTCGCGCGGGTGGGTCGCGAGCGTCTCGCGGAACACCTTCTCGGCCGCGGGCGCTTGGCCCGCCTTCAGCAGCGCGGCGCCGAGCGATTGGTTCACGGGATAGAGCCACGCAGGCGGCTCGTCGTACATCAGCGCCGCCTCGAGACCGGCCGCCCTGCGCCATTCGCCGAGCGACTTCTGGATCTCGCCGCGCACGCCGGCGATCTTCGCCGCGAGCGTCGCGGCGGCCATGTCGAGCAGCGGCGCCGCCTTGTTGTTCGCCAAGTACATCGACTCGGGAGCGAGCGCCGCGCGCTCGCGTTCGAAGCGCTTCTGCTCGGCGGCCGCGTCGCGAATCTTGCCTTGGCCCGCGAGCGCCATCGCGCGCGCGTACCGCCAGAACGCGTGAGTGAGCGGGCGGTCGCGGGCAGGCGCCCCCGTCGCGAGGATCGTCTCCCACTTGTGAAAGCGCAGATCGACCATCAGCGGGTACAGCAGGAAGCCTTCGAGCAGCGGCATCTGCGCAACGCCGGGGCTCACGTTCGTAATCATGTCGAGCGCGGCCTTCTTCGCGTCCTCGTACTTGCCCTCTTGCGCGCGCGCGTACGCGATGAAGTGGATGTTGTGCGTCCAGTACATCAGCGGATACATGCCCTGCGCGCCCGTGCGCTGGACGAACGCGCGGTCCGCTTCGGACGCCTTCTCGTTGGTCGCCGCCGCGAGATCGAAGTCGCCGGTCTGCAGGAAGATGTGGCCCGGCATGTGGACGAGGTGCCCGGCGCCCGGCGTCAGCGTCATCAGGCGCATCGCGCTCGGGATCGCGCGCTCGAGGTTGCGCGAGGCCTCCACCGCGTGGATATAGAAGTGGTTCGCGCCCGGATGGTTCGGGTTGCGGCGCAGCACGGACTCGAGCACGTCGACGAGCTCGAGCGTGCCGGGCGCGGGCTCGCCCGCGAGCGACCAGAGCTGCCACGGGCGCAGCATCATGAGGCTCTCGGCGAACATCGTCGCCGCGTCGAGGTCGTCGGGATACTTCGCGACCATCGCGCGCATCGCGTCGCTGTATTCCTTGTGGAACGCGAGCCAGTCGGAATTGGCGTCCGGAGACGCGTAGCGCTTCGCGATCGCGGTGATGTACGTGCGCTCGCGCTCGCTGGCGCCGGCCGCGCGCTGCTGCGCGTTCTGCACCGCCTCGAACGTCGCACGCGCGCGGTTCTCGTCGACGGCCGTGTCGTTGTAGTTCGGGCCGATCGAGAGTGCCAAGCCCCAGTACGGCATCGCGGCCTGCGGGTCGAGCTCCGCGGCGCGGCGGAAATAACGCGCGGCTTCGTCGTGGTTGAAGCCGTAGAGCAGACGAATACCCTGGTCGAAGTAGGCTTGCGCCTCGGAGATCGAGGTCGTGATCGCGAAGTGGTAGTCGCCTAAGCCCGGATGCAGCTCGGTAGCGGCCGCGGGCAGCGCCGCGTGCTCGTGCTGGGCGACGACCGGTTGCGCGCACCACAGCGCGGCGACGATTTGCGCGCCGAGCGCGGCGCGGGCGGTGATGTGAGACATTGCGAGCTCCCTTATCGTTAGCGTTGTTTACGAACCTTCCGCCGCAATGCCGTGCTTCTCGATCCGCGAGCGCAATTGTGCACGCGTGAGGCCGAGCAGGCGCGCGGCTTTGGATACTTCGAGCGAATCCGCGATCGCGCGCCCCACCGCGGCACGCGCGGAGTGCAAGTCCGCATGCACATCGGGCAATCCAGACGTGTGGGTATCGGGCACTGACGGCGTCTCGAACGGTGCGCGTGATGATCCGCCGGACGAGGAATACAGGCAAGCTCCCGCGGGTTGGATTGATCCCGAACCGGCGGTAACCTGTGCGCCCCGAAATTTCCGGCTGAAAGGAACTCACGTATGCGAGCGTTGGGACTGATTGCTTTGTTGTTCGCCTCGACGGCCGCGCTGGCTCAAAACCCGCCTCCGGACCCGATCACGGGATCCGCCGCGCTCGGCTATCTCGCGACGAACGGCAACACCGACAGCACCAACGCGAACGCGAGCTTCAAGCTCGACTGGGACCGGGGCGGCGCCTGGGTGCACGGGTGGACGGCGATGGCCGTGAACGCGAGCACGGACAGCGAGACGACCGCCGAGGCCTACGCCGCGGGCTACAAGGCGAAGCGTGACTTCTCGGAGACCAGCTACCTGTTCACCACGGGCGACTGGCGGAAGGACCGGTTCTCTGGCTACCAAGACCAGACGACCGAGGCGGTCGGCTACGGCCGCAGGCTCATCGACACGACCCGCCACATGCTCGCGCTCGAAGGCGGCGGCGGTGCGAAGCAGTCGACCTTAAGCGACGGGACGAGTCTCGACGAAGCCATCGTGCGCGGCGCGCTCGACTACGTCCTGCACATCAGCGAGAACTCGGAGTTCAACCAGAAGGCGCTCGTCGAAATCGGCGACGAGAACCGCTACACGGAGCTCAAGTCAGCGGTCAAGGCGAAGCTCGTCGGCAATCTCGCGCTCGTCGCGTCGTACACGATCAAGAAGAACTCGGACGTGCTGCCCGGGATAGAGAACACGGACACGTTCATGGCGCTGTCGCTCGAGTACGCGTTCTGAACGGTCCTAGTCCTTGCGTCCCTACTGCGCGCGAAACTCGGGCGTGAGCTCGTTGCAGGGATGGGGCTCGTAAGGCACGTCCGCGACGAGCACCGTGTCCGAGCCGAAGTACGTGTCGATGAAGTAGACCGGATCGACGGCGACGTACCTCCGCGTGAGCGCCATGGTCTTCGGATCGAGCGAGTAGCGCTCGAAGACGTGGAGCTCGTCGCTGTTGCGCACCGGTGCCGCAATGACGCCCGGCTCGAAGCCGATCGTGTCGACGACGAGATCGTCGCCGTCCCAACGCCCTATCGAGTGGCCCGCGTAGCTCGGCGCGACGTTCGCGGGATGCTCGGCCATGTTCATGTGGATCACGCGCTCGAAGCTGAAGAGGCCGTAGTTGATGACGATCCGGTCCTTCTCTTGCGTGATGCGGTTCACCGCGCCGTCGAACACCCAATCCAAAATGATGCTCGTGGGCCGGCAACGCAGACGCGGGTTGTCCTCGGGCGACCACATCCGGAACGCGTCGGCCTCCTCCTTGCCGCGCTTCGTGAACGTCACGGGCCGCGGGCCCCAACCGGAGTCGGGCGTGTTCTCGGGCTTGATCGTGCCCGCACGCACCGCAGCAACCATGCTCTTCGGCACGAGTCGCGCGCCGTTGACCGCGACGACGTATTGCTCTTGAGCCCAGTCGCCCGAGATGTTCGGCTCGCCGGACGGGAGACGTAGCGGCCGGTTGGTGAGGTCCGTCTTCGTCGTGTGCTCGAACTGGTCGTTGCGATTCATGCGCGGCGCGTCGCCGATCGTGATGTCCTCGAGATAGCACGACGCGGGATCGTCGCGGTGCGCGAAGCCGTGCACCACGGCCTTCGCGCCGACCACGAACATTTCCGGGGTCCAGCCCGAGCGCCGCAGCAGCGTTGCGGCGCGCATCTCGCAGCGCATCGCAATGGTCTTGCCGTCGGCGCCCATCGCGTCGAAATGCAGGTACGAGTGCGGATTGACGAAGTCGATGCCCTGGATCACGCCCGTGAAGTCGACCTGCTTCGTCCGATCGAACCGCCCGAGGCCGTGATGGGCGAGCACGCCGCTCGACGCGCCGAGCGCGACTAGAGCCAGCAGCGCGCCGAACGCGCGACGCAAGGGGCGCACGTCCAGCGCCGGGCGTTCAGCGGTTGCGCGTTTGTTCAGATGCATATTCATCGGTACTCCCCTACTCCGCCGTCAATCGCCGCTCTCGTAACCGCGGATGAGTGTCCGCATGCCACACTGAAGCCCACTCATTGCACCCGTTCCATGGATCTGCGACAAGGCCCCCGATGATTCCTCGCATCGCTACTCGGCACCGCATCGATCCCGGACACCGACAAGGAGATGCGGCTCTATCAGTCCGGCGACCTGTTCTCCATCAAGATTCCCGGCCGCGGCGATTTGATGAACAGCCGTATGCACGGCTCGGAGAAAGCCCTCGCAGACCTCGCCTGTGAAAAGCTCGGCGGTCGAGAGAGCCCGCGGCTACTGATTGGCGGGCTTGGCATGGGCTTCACTTTGGCCGCGGCGCTGAAGACGCTCGGTCCCGATGCCGAGGTCGTCGTGGCGGAGCTCGTACCGGAAGTGGTGACTTGGAATCGCACGTTGATCGGCGGGACCGGCCGGCCATCCTCTGGCCGATCCGCGCAGCCGCGTGTACGTCGGCGATGTAGCCGACCTGATTCAGCGCGAGGTGGGCGGCTTCGACGCGATCTTGATGGACGTGGACAACGGCCCCGAAGCGCTCGTTCGCCGTGAGAACGACTGGCTATACGGCCGCACGGGACTTCGAGCCACGCGCGCCGCGCTGCGCGAGCGCGGCGTACTGGCAGTCTGGTCTGCCGGTCCGGATCGCGCGTTCAGCAAGTGTTTGCAGTTGGCCGGCTTCGACGTGCGCGAGCACGTGGTGCGTCCGCATCGCGCCGGCAAGGGACCGCGCCATCACATCTGGATCGGCGCTCGAACGTCAGGCTTCGCGAACGCTCTTTGAGAGCGGCTCGGTCCGCCCGCGGCTCTCCACCGCCGGCGTCGGCTCGATAGCGATTCGTATCGGCCCGCCCGTATCCAGGTGAACATCGCGCTGCGGAAACGCGATCGCGATACCGGCTTCCTGGAACGCGTTGTTGATCGCCGTGCGCAGCTCGGTCATGACCGTCAGCCGCTGCTCGACCGAGTCGAGGAAACAGCGCGCCGACAGCTCGAGCGCATTGTCGCCGAAGTTCTCGAACACGATGAGAGGCGGCGGCTCCTGCAGCGTTCTCGGATGCGCGCTCACCACGTCGTGGAGAATCTGGAGCGCCTGCTCCACGTTGCTGCCGTACGCGATTCCGACCTTGATGACGACGCGCGTCTGCGTATCGGACAGCGTCCAGTTCAGGAGCCTGCCGGTGATGAACTCCTTGTTCGGCACGAGCAGCTCCTTGCCGTCCCAGTCGCGTATGGTGGTCGCGCGAATGCGGATCCTCGTGACCGTACCCTCCTTGTCGCCGACCGTGACGATGTCGCCGACGCGAATCGGGCGCTCGAACAGAATGATGATGCCGCTGATGAAATTGGCCACGATTTCCTGAAGGCCGAAGCCGATGCCGACACCGAGCGCGGCAACGAGCCACTGCAGTTGGCTCCACTTGAGTCCCGAGCGCGGACAGAGCCGCGACGATGCCGACCCCGACGATCACGTAATTGAGCAGCGCGCTCGTCGCGTAGCGCGTGCCGGCCGATACGTTGGACCGGCTGCGCAGCACGATCTCGATCACGGCGGGCAATCGCTTGGCGGCGAACACCGTGAGGCCGGCGAGGATCAGCACGTTGAGGACGGTCGCCAGCGTGATGCGGTTGACCACCGTTTCCCCCTGCACGACGCTCGTGGACGTCCAGAGCTCGACGCGGTCGAACGCCGCCAGCGCAGGCAACAGCGGCTCCCAGATGTAGAGCACTGCCGCCGCCGCGACCGCGATCGTCGCGACGTTCACGAGCTGCGCGGTCGCGGCGCTGACGTGCCCGACGTCCGCGACCTCCTCTTGGACGGTACCGGAATCCTCGCTGGCGGAGGCGCGAGCGGCCCTCTCGGCCTCGAGCTCCTTCAGCCGCAGACGCCAGCGCGTGACCTTGAGCGAGCGCGTGATCAAGGCATGGACCAGCAGCAGGAGGATTCCCACATACGCCGAGTTCACTAGACAGCCCGCCATCACCGTTACCGTGAAGCTCTGGCCGTAGACGATAGCGACCGTCAACGCGAAAAACACCACGACCAGCAGCGCGCGCAGGCGGTTGTAGGGGATGCCGAACCAGGCCTGGCCGACCCTGCGGATCTCCCGCACGTGATCCCAGCCGAAGTACAACGTGAGCATGAGCATCGCGGCGACCATGGGCAGACGAGAGAGCGTCGCCCCTTCCGCGAACGGCGCGAGACGATTGACGAGCGCAGTCGCGAACGCGACCGGGAGCCATGCGCGGATCAAGAAGGTCAACTGCCCGTGCACGCGGTCCATCGTTGCGGACCGCCAGCCGAAGTGAATGCGGCCTATGCCGTCGGGCTCGCTGACGACTCTCATCAGGCTGAATGCGAATAGGACCAGCGCTAGATTGGAAAGGAGAGCTCGCAGGCCCTCGCCTTCCGCGGAGGCAGCGATGTCGATCGTGCCGGCGAGCCCGAGCAACAGGAGCGGCACCGGTGCCGCTCGGAGGGCCGCCGCGCCGAGAGCCAGCGCCGATTGAGCGATCGAATCCTCGTGCGGCCGGCCGACGGCGTTATTGCTGGCGTTCTGCAACGCCAGGATTCGCCGCCGACAGCCGACGATAGCGAGAACGGCGATCACCGCGAGCGCGAGATCGACGTCTGGCGCGAGACGAATCGTGGACACGTTCTGCACGAAATGCTCCCAGGCGGCAACGATCGTGCCCGGCTCGACGGTCCACAACGGGGGTCTGTTCGGAATCCACAGGATCCGGGCCTCGAGAAAGTGCCGGTATTGCTCGAGCCGCGCAGACAGCGCGGTGTAACCCCTCTCGAGCTCTCCGAGGGCGGCGATGTATTCAGGCTCGACCGCCATCACGGCCCGCAACCGGTCGCGATAAGTCTGGGTTAGGTCGAGCAGCGTTGCTCGCGTGCCGCCGGCGATGGATTCGGGCTCGAGACCCGCGTCGCGCAGCTGCCGGTTGACGAAGCCGGAAGCGCTAACGAGCCCAGTCAGCGCCTCCTCGTAGTTGATGCGGCGAATGATCGCCCGGCCCATCTCGCGCGAGAGTCGCTCGGTCGGGTCGGCCACGTCGTAGTTCGCGAGCTCCGCCCGGTAGCGCAGCAGCACTTCACCGAGCGCTTCGCTGCTGTCGTACTCGACGATTCGCTTCGCAGTCGCGGAGCGTTCGTCGAGTGCCCGAGAGTTGCGTGCGATTTCGTCGTTCTGCGCGCGCACGCCGGCGACCCGTTCGTTCGCCGAAGCGAGCTCCCGGCCGAGGTCCGCGTTCCGGGCGGCGAGACCGGCGGCGATCGCGTAGGCGGGATCCGTAGGCTCGATGGCGATCTCCGTGGACTCGGCGACGGCCTGAGCCGCGCTCGTCAGTCGGGTTTCCAGCTCCCGGATCAGAGCAGTGAGCTGCTGCAGCTGCAGCACGAGCTCGGCCCGCTCCGCCATCATCGCGCTGTGGCGCGCGGGATCGCTCATGAGCTGAGCTTCTTCGGCCCGGCGTTCGGCAACGAGAGCAGCCGCCTCCGCCGCGCGCCGCCATTGATTGGCTTCGGCCAGCGAGGGCTGCGCAGTAGCATCGAGCGCCAGATCGCCTTCCGGCAACGCGCCGAGACGCCGATCGATTTCATCCAGCCTGGCCGGAATGGAGGTAGCGTTTATCTCCGTGGCCGCGAGACGCCGGTCCAGGGTCTGGCGCTGGCTCTGCAGCTCGCGCTGCTGGGCGCTCGCTCGAGCGAGCCGTGCGGTCAGCTCGCCCGCGGCGAGTCCCTCGATCTCTCTCGCGGGATCGTAGGCCTCGTCGCGCTCGTCGAGACGCCGCTGGATTTCCGCCTCTCGCTGCGGCGCGCTCGTCAACGACTCCGCATAGGTCGTGGCTTCGCGCGCGAAAGAGTCCGCCTCGTTGAGAAAAGCGCGGGCTTGCTCGTAGGTTGTCAGGGTCGCGTTGTCGCTCGGCGTACCGCCGCCCCGAAGGACAGCGATGCGCTGATCGACGAGCGCAACCGTGAGGCCGGTCGACGACTGCGCGGCCACGCTCTGCGCGGCCGCGAGCAGCAGCACGGCGACAGCGAGGTGTGCGAAGCGGACAGCTGCGGGCATGTGTAGGGGCATCAGTCCGCGAGCGCCTCGTACGGGGCCCTGGCATGGACCACGCGTCCGCCGACCATCGTGAGCACCGGTTTCATCTGCTTGATCTCTTCGTCGTCGATCGTGAGATAGGGCCGATCGAGGACGACGAGATCGGCGAGCTTGCCCGTCTCGATCGAGCCGAGCTCGTTCTCCTCGAAATTGAACCAGGCATTGGATGCGGTGTAGAGACGGAGCGCGTCTTTGCGCCCGATCTGCTCGCCGGGAATGATGACCTCGCCCCCGGCGTCCTTGCCCGTCACCATGTAGTAGATCGAGAGCCACGGATTCAGCGGGCCGACGACGCCCCCATCCGTGCCCGCGCCCATCCTGATGCCGCTCGCGAGCAGCGTGCGAAACGGGGGCCCCGCCTTCCAGCTCGAGTAGTCGTTGCGGATGTAGTCGTGATCCTGAACGCGAACCGAGACGCCGATCGCCTTGAGCCGCTCGATCTGGTCGGGCGTGATCTCGAAGACGTGCTCCAGCGTCCAGCGCAGCGAGCGGACCGGAGTCTTGGCGGCGACTTGTTCCATGATGCGCGTGTAGCGTTCGATCTCGTCTTGCCGAATCGTGTGCTGCGAGAGAGCCCAGCCGGCGTCCGCGGCGCGCTGGTAGACCTCGAGCACCTCTTGATCCGTGGCGCCCCCCGCGATGACCTGCTCGCCGAGGCGCACGGCCTTGTACATGTCGTCGCCGAGACCTTGCGTGGCGTTGGCGAGGCGCGCGGTGACCGAATGGATGTCGTTCTGGTCGCGCGTGTCGCGGTGGTCGTATTGAATGCGCAGCCGGAGCGGCAGCTTGCCGGCGCGCCAGAAGTATTCCGCTATCGCGAGATTCGGCCGATCGGCCGCAGTGAGATGCGCTCCGAGGAAATCGCAGCACGCGTGATCGACGACGGTCGTGAGCCCGAGCGAGGTCGCATAGCTCATATAGTCCGGGAAACGGCGCTTCATTCGCTCCTCGTTCGTCGACCGGAGCACGAACGTGAGCCCAGCGCCGTCGGGCGGAATGGCGCCGTCGTCGGAGACGCGGATTCCGGCGGCTTCGAGCACGCGACGGCCGGCATCGTTCGTGATGCCCCTGCGTCGAGTACCCCACTTGCATATACACGGGATGCTCGGGGACTGCAGCGTTGAGCTCGGCGCGCGTCGGCAGCCGCCGCTCGGCGAACTGACGCGGCGTGAACCCGCCGATGGCGGCCAGCCACTCGCCGGGCTCGGCCTTCTTGGCGGCGGCGGCGAGCGCGTCTTGAAGCTCGCGGATCGAGCTGGCTGCCTCGAGACCTTCGATGAACGGGCCCGGCGCCTGCGCCGTGCGCACGAAATGCGTATGCCCGTCGATCAATCCCGGGATCACGGTTCGGCCGCCCAAGTCGACCACGCGAACGCAGTCCTCTTTTCGGTCGACCCGTCCGTCCACCGCGACGATTCTGTGGTCCCGAATCCGGACGGTGCTCGCCGTACTGTCCTTGGCATCCATCGTCAGAATCGTGCCGTTGGTCAGGACCCAGTCTCGTCCGCCGGGGCAAGCATCCGCAGCGCGGCTCGCCGCGGGCAAAGCGCTTCCGAAGAGCGCGAAGCAAACGACGAGTGCGCGGCACACAGTTTTGCGAGACCGCCGCGAGAGTGTGTCGCGGTGCTTATTCATGATTCGCATTCGCAAAGCCCATCACGAGAGTGTGGCGCCGAAATCCCCGAAAACGCGACGAGGCGCAATGTAGTATACGTTCGTGCCGCGCCGACGAGGCCCAAGAACAAATTCGAGGAGCTCACCGTGACCAGGACCCTCTCACGCGCAATCTCCGTTCTCGCGCTCACGCTGGCCGCGGGTGCCGTTGAAGCCGCCGGACAAGGCGAATGGCAATACGCACTCGGAATTCATGACATGGCGGTGCGAGACGTGGACTCGACCACGCTCGGCATCACTGGCCATGCCGAAGTGGACGGAGTCACCAAAGCCGGCAGGCATCTGTTCGGGAACTTCGATGTCTCCTTGGATAACGACCACGACCACCTCGATCCCGACCACATCCCCGTCTGGTGGCAGACGGACCTCGGTATCGACAACGCGTTCTTACGCGGCTCCCGCAAGATGTTCTTCGGCTGGACGATAGAGCAAAACACCAGGATGAACACGGTGAGCTCCATCGAACGGGAGTGGCACATCCTTCCCGCGCTCGAGGGCGGATTCAACGGCGACTCTTTTCAGGCTTCCGTGAGGGGCGGCGTCGGCTACAACTTCCTCGAGATCGACGACGACGCCCCGAGGCTGCGCGGTATCGATCGGACCAACCTCCGACAAAGCCAGAAAGCGGGGGCCCTCGCCGCCGATACGAGCTTCAAGGTCGGAAAATCGTGGCAGGTTATCGGCCATGGCGAGAAATGGTGGGACAGCGACGACTGGATCCAGACCCAATACTTCGCGGGGTTTCGCGTCGCGACGGAGCGTTGGGCCAAGGGCAGCACCGTGAGCTTCAGCGCCGAGTACAACGAATACAACCTCGACCGCTATTCGACGCCCGGCCAGCCCGCTGTTCTAGGGTGGGACGACGACCTGCTGTTCAAGCTCGACTTTCGTTTCGTGAGACCGAGCTCGCACGCGCAGTGATGCGGCTGACGTCGGCGCCTTGGATCCGATCACGCACACCTTCACGGGCGCCGCGCTCGCCGCGGCCGGGTTGCGCCGGGCGACGCCGCTAGCGACGGCAGCGCTGATCCTCGGTGCGAATGCGCCCGACGTCGACGGGCTCTCCTATTTCGCAGACGGTTTCGCATCGATTGCGTTCCGGCGCGGCTGGACGCATGGCGTGCTCGCGCTGCCGCTCTGGCCGTTCGCGCTGACCGGGCTGCTGCTGCTCTGGGATCGTTGGGTGCGGCGCCGGCGTGATCCCACCGCGGCGCCCGCGCGCGCGGGCCCGCTGCTCGCGGTGTCGGCGCTCGCGGTGCTCACGCATCCCGTGCTCGACTGGCTCAACAACTACGGCATGCGCTGGCTCATGCCGTTCGACGGCAAATGGTTTTACGGCGACGCGCTATTCATCATCGATCCGTGGATATGGCTCACGCTCGGCGGCGTGTTGTACGTGCGCTATTCGAACCGCCGCCTGTCGCAGGCGCGCTGGGCCGTCTTCTGGGTCTTGAGCACGCTCGCGGTGCTCACCTCTCCTCCGGCGCTCGTTGCGTGGCCCGTGCGCGCTCTTTGGGTCGTCGCACTAGCGGCGATCGTTGCGGTTCGCTGGCGGCGCGACACGATCGTCAAGCACGACGCGGCGCTCGACCGCGCGGCGGCCGCCGCGCTCGCGATCGTCGCCGTGTACATGGTCGCGATGGTCGGCGCGAGCGCGGCCGCGCGAGCACTCGTGCGGGCCGACGTAGCGGCGCGCGGTATCGCGAGCGTCGAGCGCGTGATGGTCGCGCCCGCGGCTGGGAACCCGTTCGCGGGTGAGGTCGTGGTTGCGACAGCGGACGCTTACTACCTGGGGCGCTGGCAATGGCTCGCGGAGCCGCACCTCGAGCTCGCGAGCGAATCGATCCCGCGTCCGCGCGGCGAGGTGTTCGAGGCTGCGGCGCGCACGCGCGATGCGCAGCGATACTTGTCGTGGGCGAGATTCCCGATCGCGGAGGTGGAGCCTTCGGCGGCGGGGGACGCCGGTGCGGACGATGCTTCGACGGACGACGGTTACATCGTTCGCTTCTCGGATGCGCGTTATCGCAGCCAGGATCGCATCCCAGGCCCGACCGTGCGACTCGACCGTAACCTACGGCTCCGGTGACGCGCGGGTGTACGCGCCTCGGATGGTTATCGCGGCGTAGCGATTTCGACGATCGTGGAAAAAAAGGGGGGGGAATGGCACCGTGGATCAGAATCGTAGGCCCGTGCGTCGCAGTCCTGCTCGCTAGCTGCGGCCAGTCGGAAAACGCGACGCCCGTCGGACGCGTCGCGCCGAGGTTCGAGGTCGATCCGCTCTGGCCGAAGCCGCTGCCGAATCATTGGGTCATCGGCTCGACGGTCGGGGTGACCGTCGATTCTCGCGACCACGTCTGGATCATCCACACGCGCTCGTCCTTGAACGATCGAGAAGCGAAAGCCGGCGTGCTCACGCCCGCCGGAGAATGTTGCACGCCTGCTCCCCCCGTGCTCGAGCTCGATCCCGCCGGCAACCTGGTCGGCTCGTGGGGAGGACCCGGCGAGGGCTACGACTGGCCGACGACGAATCACGGCGTCGCGGTCGACCCGATGGACAACGTCTGGATCGGAGGCAACGGCCCGGACGACGCGCACATCGTGAAGTTCACGCGCAGCGGCAAGTTCCTGCTCCAGCTCGGCAAGCCGAAGGGCAACGCCGGCAGCCGCGATCCGCTGAATTTCGGCCGCGTCGCAAAGGTCACGTTCGATAGCGCCGCGAACGAGGCGTTCGTGGCCGACGGGTATCTGAACAAGCGCGTCGCGGTCCTCGACATCAACACGGGCGCGATGAAGCGGTTCTGGGGCGCCTACGGGAACGCCCCCGACGACGCCGATCTCGGCGCCTACGATCCGGACGCGCCGCCGGCGCAGCAGTTCCGCAATCCCGTGCACTGCGCCGAGCCGACGGCGGACGGCTTGCTCTACGTCTGCGATCGCGTCAACGATCGGATCCAGGTGTTCCGCAAGGACGGCACGTTCGTCAGCGAGCTGCGTGTTGCACCAAAAACGCGCGGCGGCGGCTCCGTCTGGGACATCGCGTTCTCGAAGGACGCGGCGCAGACCTACCTCTTCCTCGCCGACGGCGGCAACGAGCGCGTCTGGATCATCGAGCGCAAGACGCTCGAAGTCCTCACGAGCTTCGGCGACGGCGGCCGGCAGCCCGGGCAGTTCTTCGGCGTGCACAGCATCGCGACCGACTCGAAGGGCAACGTCTACACGACCGAGACGTTCGAAGGAAAGCGCGTCCAGAAGTTCGTGAATCTCGGCCTGCGGCCCGTCGAATCCGCTTATCAGGGCGTCGTCTGGCCGGAATCGCACGGGCGTTGATTCCGTAAACGACCGGCGCGTCGGTAATGACGCATAGCAGACTCGGTTGCGTCTATAGGTATACTCGGACGAGGGTCTCATGACCCTCGGTCGGCGTAGCAACAGGGGGCGTTGCTCGCGATCGCGCTGCAGCGCCGCCCCCGGTGCGACGTGCAATGAGAACAACAATAGCCGTGGCAGCCGTCCTGTTCGCGATCTCGAGCAACGCGCTCGGGCAGGCGGCGCACACCCACTGGGAACCGTACAAGAACCGTGAGGCGGCGCCGTCCGTCGATCAGAAGCTCACGGACCGGATCCTCGACGGCGCGATCGACCTGCACGCTCACTTCGGCCCCGACTCGTACCCGCGCCAGTGGGATGCGTTCGAGGTGGTCGCGCTCGCGAAAGAGCGCGGGCTGCGCGGCATCGTGCTCAAGAACCACTTCTCCGAGACCGCGGGTCTCGCCTATCTCGCTCGCAAGTACGGCACGCAGGGCATCGAGGTGTTCGGCGCCGTCACGCTCGACACGCCGACGGGCGGCGTGAACCCGCAGGCCGTTCGTTACATGGTCGACGTGACCGGCGGGTACGGCCGCATCGTGTGGATGCCGACACACGACTCCGAGCACGAGGTGAAATACAACAAGGAAACACGGCCGTTCGTCAGCGTGTCGCGCGACGGCAAGCTCTTGCCCGAGGTGCTCGAGGTGCTCGATCTCATCGCCGAGCACGAGCTTACGCTCGCGACCGGGCACGTGACGCCGGAAGAGACGCTGATGATCCTCGCGCAAGCGCGCAAGCGCGCCATTACGCGCATGATCGTCACGCATCCGCTGCTCGACCCGCAGTTCACGTTCATGTCGGTGGCGCAGCTGCGCGAGGCCGTCGCGCTCGGCGCGCTCATCGAGATCACGGCCGGCTCTCTCTATCGCGAGGGCCCGGGCCGCGCGCGTGTGCTCGAAGCCGTGCGTGCGATCGGGCCGGACAAGTTCTTCGTCGGCAGCGACAGCGGGCTCGTCGGCACGGCGAACCACACCGACGCGCTCGTGCTCGCGGCGCGAGTGCTGCGCGAGAACGGCGTCGACGAGAACGCGCTCGACACGATGTTCAAGCACAACCCAGCGCGCTTGCTTGGACTACCGGTGCAGTGACACGAGCGCGCGTCGCGCGACGTTCGGTCATTAGGACCACCTAACTATGGGCTCAACTTCAACCAAATCGGGGGCAATCATGAAGAGGATCATTCCGCTGCTGGCGGTCGGTGTCGTGTGCGTGTTGGGGGGCATCGCCGTGGCACAAGACGGCCGGCTGTTTCTCGACGAGGCTCCGCTCGATCACGCCGTGCCGATCCCGAAAGAGAAGCTCGCGGAATACATCACGAAGATGAAGAAGGAGCAGATCGGCGTCGTCCGGATGCTCGAGGGCGGTCTCTACAACGTCAACATTCGCCACGACGAGAACGTGACGGCCGCGAACTACAAACCCGAGTTCCACGAGGACACGATCGACGTGTGGGTCGTCCAAGAGGGCTCCGGCACGCTGCTCACGGGCGGCAAGTGGGAGGGCGGCAAGCAGGTGGGCGCGGTCCAGCAGCCGATCAAAGTGGGCGACGTCGTCTTCATCCCGGCCGGCATCTACCACGGCGTGATCGACACCCAGACCATCACTTGGCTCAACATTCGTTTCCCCGAGCACCGCAACTGACGCGCTGCATCTCACTGCGGAGAACAACATCATGATCGCTACGAAATCGCGCCTCGCCGCGCTCGCCGTCTCGGCACTCGTCTGTGCGTTCGCGCCGTCGGCGTTCGCCCAGGCCATCGATCCGATCATCAAGGGCATGATCGACGTCCACGCGCACCTCGATCCCGACGGCTTCGGACCGGGCCGCAACGGCCGCGCGTACGACGTGCTCGACATGGCGAAGCTGTCGAAAGAAGCCGGCATGCGCGGCTTCGTGATCAAGATGCACTACGACCAATCCGCGGACGACGCGTACTACGTGCGCAAGCTCTATCCGGAGCTCGAGGTGTTCGGCGGCATCGGCACGAACTTCGCGACGGGCGGCCTGAATCCCGCCGCGATCAAACAGATGGCGGACGTGAAAGGCGGCTGGGGCCGCATCGTCTGGATGCCGACATGGGACGCGAAGCATTACGTGGAGCACAACGGCAACGACCGGCCGTTCATCACGGTCGCGAAGAACGGCCAGCTGACTCCCGAGGCCAAGGCGCTGATCGCGGCCGTGGCCGAGGTCAACGGTAAGACTCGCACCAGCAACGGCAAGGTGGTGATCGCGACGGGCCACAACTCGCCCGAGGAGGACCTGCTCATCACGGCCGAGGCGCGCCGACTCGGCATCGACGTGCTCATCACTCACCCGCTGCTCGAATCGGTCGGCATGAACATGGAGCAGATGAAGAAGGCCGTCGCGATGGGCGCCTATCTCGAGTTCGTCACGGCGTTCACGCGCCAAGAGGCCACCATCAAGGAGTACTCCGAGGCGATTCGCGAGATCGGGCCCGAGCACTGCATCGTGTCGAGCGACAAAGGCCAAGGGCGCGGCGAGGAAGGGCACGACGGACCGAGCGTGTCGCACGTCCAAGGTCTCTCCGAGGCCGCGCAGGCTTTGCGGAAGAACGGATTCAACGACGCCGATCTCGACCTGATGTTCAGAAAGAATCCGGCTCGGCTGCTCGGCTTGCCGGTCAAGTGAGGCCCGGGTGGAGGTGAAGCTCGTGGTGGCGAAAGAGAAACGCGCTCGTCGAGCGCTCGTCTGCTTGGGCGCCGTCGCAGCGGCGGCGGGAAGTCTCGTGATCGGCGCCGTGGTCACCGCGCAGGTGGCCGACCCGCCGCCGTCGGCGCTCGAGCAGCTCGCTCGACGCACGACGTCGACGATGGAGAGTCCGTATCGGATCGTCGAGCGCTGGCCGACGCTGAACGACGGCATGACTTGGGGCGCCGCGATCGGAATCATCCCCGACAACAAGGGCGGCACGTGGATGATGTTCCGCTCGGAGCCGCCGGTTAACTACATCGACGCGTCGGGGAAGATCACGAAGAGCTTCGCTCGCGGTCTGCTCGTGCAAGGCCATGGCTTCTGCATGGACCACGACGGCAACCTCTGGGTCGGCGACAGCGGACCGTTCGCGGAGGACCCGGCGACCCAAGGCGCGACCCAGCGCCGCGGGTTCCAGCTCCACAAGCTCACGCAGGACGGGAAGCTCCTGTTCAGCCTCGGCAAGGCCGGCGTGTCGCGCGCGGGCACCGATACGTTCATCGGCCCGACCGCGTGCGCGGTCGCGGCGAACGGCGACATCCTCGTCGCCGACGGGCACTGGCCGCGCCCCGCGAGCGCGCAGCAGGACGGCGACAGGATCGTGCGCCTCAAGCCCGACGGCACGTTCGTGAAGGCCGTCGGCAGCCTCGGCTCGGGCCCGGGGCAGTTCATGGGCCCCCATTCGCTCGCGTTCGACTCGCGCGGGCGGCTGTTCGTCGCGGACCGTTCGAACAACCGCGTGCAGGTGCTCGACGAGAACTTGGAGTTCGTCGACGAGTGGCGGCACTTCGGCCGGCCGAGCGGCGTGGCGATCTTGAAGGACGACACTCTGATCGTGTCCGACTCCGAGTCTACGAACTACATCGACGGGCCGCCGCAGGCTCCCGAAGGCGGCGGACGTGTGATTCGCAATCCGGGCTGGCAGACGGGTATCCGCTTGGGGAACGCGAAGAACGGAGCGCTGACGTTTTTCATTCCGGGGACTCGCCCCGAGGGCCTCGCGGGCGACGAGCTCGGCAACATCTTCGCCGGGCTCACGGGACGCTGCGACGTGAGCCCGTCCGGCGGTTGTCTACAAAAATGGGTGAAGGTGCAACGATGACGATGAACGAAAACCGCCTCGGTCGCGCTGCGAAGGCCGCCGCCATTTTGTCCGGGCTCGCCATTCCGGCGCTGTGCTGGGGCCAGGCTCCGAAGCCGGCGGTCGACGTGCTCAAGACCGACATCGATGCGGTGATAGCCGCGAAAGAGGGCGGCGCAGATCGCCAGATCAAGGTCGTGGACGTCGGCAAGCTCAACATCGGCGTCGGCGTCTTGCAGATGGCCAAGAAGCCGAACGACGGCAAGCCCATCACCGGCATCTCGCACGCGCAGGTCACCGAGGTCTACTACGTCTTGTCGGGCTCCGGAGTGCTGATCACGGGCAGCGAGATCGCGAACCCCGTGGAGCTCAAACCCGATGACGAGGTCGTGAAGGTCGCGGTCGGGCCGAGCCTGCGCGCGACGTTCATGGGCGGCCAGCGGCGCACGGTGTCGGCGGGCGACGTCGTCGTGATCCCTGCGGGCGTGTTGCACGGCTGGGTCGAGATCCCGGATCACGTGAACTACTTGAGCATCCGGCCCGATCCCGATCGCGTGCTGCCCGCGGGCTACGTGAATCCGGCGATCGCAAGGCCCGCGCGCTAGCGGGCTCGAGGTGCATCTCGTGACGAACCGCGTCTCTCGAGGTGAGCTCGAGAAAATCGGACTCGCGCTCGCGGCGCTGACCGCACTCGTCGCGTGTGCGCCCGCGGCGCCTCCTTCCGCGCCGAGCGGCGACACGGCCTCGCAAATGCGGCGCACGCCCGACGGCAAACCGGATCTCAATGGGATCTGGCAGGCGCTCGTGCCCGCGAACTGGGACATTCGCCCGCACGAGGCCCGGCCGGCGCCGCTCGCGGTGCTCGGTGCGAGCGGTGCCGAGCCGCCGAACAACGGAATCGTCGAAGGCGGCGAAATCCCGTACTTGCCCGCGGCGCTCACACAACAACAGCAGAATTACGCGAATCGATTCGAGCTCGACCCCGAGCGCAAGTGCTTCATGCCCGGCGTTCCACGCGCCACGTACATGCCGCAACCGTTTCAGATCTTTCAGAGCGGCGAGAACGTCGTGATCACGTACCAGTTCGCCAACTCGGTACGCATGATTTACATGCAGGATCCGGGGCCCGCACCGACGTCGTTCTGGATGGGCTGGTCCGTCGGACGTTGGGAGGGCGACACTCTCGTAGTCAACGTCACGAACCAGAAGCCCGACACGTGGCTCGATCGTGCTGGCAACTTCCACAGCGGTGAGCTGCGCGTCGAAGAGCGCTACACGCTCATGGGCGCGGATCACTTGATGTACGAGGCGACGCTCGAAGATCCGAAGGTGTTCTCACGGCCTTGGAAGATCAGCTTCCCGCTCTACCGCCGGCTCGAGGCGAATGCCGAGCTGCTCGAGTTCAAATGCGTTCCGTTCGCCGAAGAGGTCCTCTACGGTCACCTGCGCAAAGGCCGTGACGGCGAGCGCACACCTGCTCAGTAGAGGCGCGCACGAAGTGAACACAAGCAAATTGCGACTCTCTTCAGGAGAAGCCCCCCGGAGGACTGCGATGAGATCGATCGCTCTGCCGCTCGTGAGTTTGTGCTGCGGCGTCCTGTTCGCCGGACTATCCACGGGACAGGCGCCCGCCTCGCTCGGCTCCAAGTATTCGCCGCCGCGGCTTGCGTCCGGCAAGCCGGACCTGCAGGGCCTGTGGTCGAACGCTCTCGTCACGCCGCTCGAGCGGCCTGCGGATCTCGCGGACAAGGCCGTCCTCACCGAGGAGGAAGCGCGCGAGTACGCACGTAAGCGCGTCGAGGCCACGAACCGGGATTCGCGCGCGAACAGCGCGGACGCCGACGTCGTGCTGGCCTACAACGACTTTTGGTGGGACTCCGGCAACTCCGTGGTCCGCACGCTGCGCACGTCGCTGATCGTGGACCCGCCGAACGGGCGCATCCCGGAGCTCACCGCTCAGGGGAAGCAGCGCGTCGCCGCAACGCCGCCGTTCTCGGCCGACGGCCCCGAGACGCAACCGCTCAACGCGCGCTGCATCTACTACGCGACCGCGGGTCCGCCGATGACGCCCGGGTCCTACAACAACAACTACCAACTCGTGCAGACCGATGACCATGTGCTGATCGTCAACGAGATGATCCACGAGACGAGGATCATCCCGCTCGACGGGCGGCCGTTCCCGCCGGCCGAGATTCGCCAGTGGCGCGGCAGCTCGCGCGGTCACTGGGAGGGCGACACGTTGGTCGTCGAGACGCGGAACCGGCGCGCCGATACGCCGTTTCGCGGCTCGGGCGAGAACATGCATTTGACCGAGCGGTTTACTCGCGTCGCCGACGACGTGCTTCTCTACGAGTTCACGATCGACGATCCGGAAACGTTCACGCAGCCGTGGACGGCGCAGATCACGTCGACGCGCGTCAAGGACGAGCTCATGTACGAGTACGCGTGCCACGAGGGCAACAAGGCCATGTCCGGCATTCTCGGCGGTGCCCGCAAAGAAGAGCGGCAGGCCGCCGGGGCCGCGAAGTGACGTCCGCGCGAGCTGCTCGCCGCGCGAATCTCGAGGGAGCGAAGATGAAGAATGCGTTGTTTGCCGTCTTGTTCGTGGTCGCGGCGCAGCCCGCGGCCTTGCGGGCGCACCACTCGTTCGCCTCCGAGTTCGATGCCGCGAAGCCGATCTCGTTGAAGGGCGCCGTGACGCAGGTGGAGTTCATCAACCCGCATTCGTGGATCCACATCGAAGTCACGAACGCCGACGGAACGAAGACCGCGTGGGAAGTGGAAGGCGGCACGCCGAACACGTTGTTCCGCAAAGGCATCAACGACAATACGCTGCCCGTGGGAACGCTGATCGCCGTGGACGGTTACAGGGCTCGCGACGGCTCGAACCGCATGAGCGGCCGAGACATCACGTTCGCCGACGGGCGCAAGGTGTTTCTGTCTGGATCCGCGCCGCAGCAACAGCCCTAGTGCTCGCACGGCCGAGCACGGGGCACGGCACGAGCGCAATTCGCAAGGGGACGACATGCAAGGACTGATGGCGCCGTCCGGGCGCGTATTCCCAATCCCAACCGCTCACCGCCGCTCGAAGCGGGCGCTCTGGATCGCCGCAGCTCTCTTCTCCGGGCTCGCGAGCGGTTGCGCCAAAACGAACGCGGACACGTCGGCTATTGTCATCGAGAAGCAAGGCGCGTTCGCGGTCGGAGGTCGCGTGGTCGGCGACGCGAGCGCGTCGCTGCACTGCGATCACGGTGTCGTCGAATACCAGATCCCCGCGAACGCGCGCGCGGTGAACCTGTTGATGTGGCACAGCGCGAGCGCGGTCGCATGGCAACAGCGCTGGGACGGCGGCGAAGGCTACCAGAGCATTTTCCTGCGGCGCGGCTTCCCCGTGTACCTCTGGGACGGCCCGCGCGTCGGGCGCGCGAACTGGGGCTGCGCCGAGACGACGTACACCCCTGGGATCGGGCGCGACCAGCAGAACTTCATCGCGTGGCGGTTCGGCACCGAGTACCCAAACTGGTTCGACGGCGTGCAGTTTCCGAAGGACGACGCCGAGGCGTTCAACCAGGCGATGCGCGCTCGCTATGAGGAGTTCGACATCGTGGAGAACATACACCTGCAGTCCGACGCGGCCGCGGTGCTCGTCGACAAGATCGGCCCGACCGTGGCGCTGACGAACTCCGCCGGCGGCCTTCGCGCACTCATGACCGCGACCAAGAGCGACAACATCAAAGGCATCGTCATGTACGAGAACGTCGGCTACGTCTTTCCGCAAGGCGAGCTGCCCGCCGGCTTCGACCCGGGCGGCTTCGGGCCGCTCGAAGTCCCGCTCGAGGACTTTCGCAAGCTCACGCGCATCCCGCTACAGGCGGTCTGGGGCGACAACGTCGCCAAATCGGAGAGCTATAGCGCGAGGCTCGAGCAGGCCAAGCGCTTCGTCGAGGTCGTCAACAAGTACGGAGGCAAAGCCGAGATCGTCATGCTTCGCGACAAGGGGCTCACGGGCAACACGCACATTCCGTTCGCGGACATGAACAATGTCGCGGTGGCCGATCTGCTTTCGCAGTTTCTCGATACCGCCGGTCTCTCGGCTCGAAAGAACTGAACGCTGAAGAAGCCCGAGGCCGAGTCGATATTCGAGTTCTTAAGCCCAGGTGCTATCGCTTCCATGGACTGAGAACCGGCGGCGTGTTACAGGTGTGCGCCTCGATTTTCGGGAGAACTACGATGCGGACGAGATACTGGATGCTGTTGCTGACGATCGCCCTCGTGCCGCTCACGCACGTCGCGGCTCATCATTCGCCGGCGATGCTTTACGACTTGACCCGCGAGATCACGGTCACGGGCGTCGTGACCGAGTATCAGCTCGGCAACCCGCACATGCGCATCTATCTCGACGTCGACAACAACGGCACCACCGAGAAGTGGCTCGCCGAGGGCGGCTCGCGGACGCAGCTGATGCGCGTGGGCTGGACCGGCATGGAAGTGGTCCCGGGCGACAAAGTGTCGGTTCGCGGCCATCCCGCGCGCGACGGCGTCGCGAAGCTCATTCACATGGAGTATCTAGTCTTGCCCGACGGCACGGAGCGATTCACCGAGGACATCAATTACGGCGAGTACAACGATCGCCGGCGGCGCCCGGAATGACGATCGTGGCCACGATGAGTCACACACAGCATCGTGAAGCACCGGCGCCGTTCGGGCGCGGAATCTGTTACTCGGCGCACTTGCTCGCGGTGCCGCTCGGCGCTTCGGCGCAAACAGCCGATCCCGTCGCGCCGTTTCTCGGCGTGTGGAGCGGCGTATTCACCTCGCAGAGCAACGAGTACTGGACGTTCGCCGACATTCAATGCTTCGTCGGTTGCCCGCTCGAGTTCTACAATCAATTGAGCGCCCTGCTAGCGGATCCCGCGAACGACACCACTCCCATCATGGCGTTGTCCGGACGTGCCAATGCCGCCCAGGTTGCTGCATTCGACGCGATGCTGACCCCCGTCGGGAAACAGGTTCGAGCCGCGAACAAACCCGAGGACGATCCGAAGTTCATCAATTGCCAGCCGTACGGCTTCGTCCGCGAGGTGACGAATCCGTTGCCGATGCAGATCCGCCGCGATGGCGATCACCTCGTAGTGCGCTACGAGGAATGGTCGCTGTTCCGCAATATCTACCTCGACGGCCGGCCGCACCCCGCGCAAAAAACGCCGACGCTGCTAGGACATTCCGTGGGACGCGTCGAGGCCGGCGCACTGATCGTGGAGACGGCGCTCGTGACGCCGGATTTGGTCTCGGATACGTCGCAAATCGGTCATAGCGGCGAGCTCACGGCGGTCGAACGGTACACGGTGCGCGACAAACCGCGCCGCCTCGAGCTCACGGTTACGCTCACGGATAAGGTTATGTTCACGAAGCCCTTGGTCATGACGAAGACCTGGCTTTACACGCCGGACGTCGAGATCGTGCAGGACACCTGCTCGCAGCAGCCCGGCAAGCCCTGATCGAACGAGCCACCGAGCCAATTCTTCGTGAGCAGCGTGTGCGCCTAGCGAGCCCAGGTGGCGGCGCGAAGCGGCGTTGTTCTACTTGAACAGAGGCGAAACTCCGGAGCGCTCGTAAGCTGCGGCCGCCTCTGTCGACGTCAGCGCTCGCACGACTCTCGCCGCCGCGTCCGCGCGCGTCGTGGCGCTCAGTACTCCCACCGAAAAGATGGTTTGCACCTGAATCGCGTCCGGGAGCGGTACGATGTTCTTCGCGCCGGCAACTCTGAGCTCGCTGATCTGCTGCACAGCGGCCGCGACTTTGCCTTGGACCAAGAGCGTCCCCGAGAAACCATCGATGAGCGTGGCCTTCGGTTTCACGACGCCGGTGAGCCCGAGCTGCTCGATCAACTTCGCCATATGCAGTCCACTCACACCGCGCACGGTGTAGGCGATCGATGGCGTCGACTTCATGAACGCTACGAAGTCCTCCGTCGTCTTCATGGCCGGCGTCGGCGCGTCGTCACGTACCGCGATGCCGATGGAAGATCGCACTAGGTCCGTCGGCGAGTGCACCGCCCCCTTGGCTGCGAGCTGTTGCACCGCCTCTTGGGTGAAGATGACTAGATCCGCGGTTTCGCCGTTCATCAGGCGCTCGAGGAGAGCCTGCGTCGTCGCGAACTCGACCTTTACGGGAACGCCCGCGCGAGCCGGCAACATCGGCTCGATTTCCGCGAACGCGCCTTGCACACCGATCGTCGCAAAGATCTTCACGGTTGCTTCTTCGGCGGCGACGCCGAACGTTAGCAACGACAACGCGGCAGCCATGACGAGTGTGCGACGTTTCATGAGGCAGATATTTGTTTGAAATAGCGGCTAGCGCAAGGTCCGCGCTTGGAGCTAGGCCGCTACAAAGAAAAAGGCGCCGGCGATCGCTCGCCGGCGCCCTCGTCCGGACAGTCGCGAGACTGGCCGTTATTGGAACTTGAAGTTGAACGAGACCCCGGCCTCACGCGGACGTCCCACGGTGGCGAAGTCGAAGCCCCAGATGCCGTGGAAGAAGCCCGAGTTGATCAGGCGCTCGTCCGTGAGGTTCGTACCGAACACCGCGAGATTCCAGTTGGCGTTGGCCGGTGAGTAGGCCATGCGGAGGTTCACGATGCCCGAGCCGCCGCTCTCGTCGAAGCCCGGCGGCACCGCGGTCCAGAACGACGTCCGCAGGAACGGCAGCGAACGCCAGAACTGCCCTTGGTACAGATAGTCGAGCCGCGTCACGAGCGACGCGCCTTTCTTCAGGTTCGCCGTGTACTGCGCGCCGACGCTGCCCGTGTCTTGCGGCGCTTGCGCGAACGCCGTGTTCGTGTCGAGCGCGAACGTGCCCGGATTGATCTCCGTGTACTTGGCGTCGAGATAGCCGACGTTGACGTTGAACAGCCAGTTGTCGGTCGGCACGATGGTCATCTCGAGCTCGGCGCCTTCGGCCGTCGCGCTGCCGACGTTCTGCGTCGACAGGATCGGCAGCTGGTGACCCTGCGAGTCGAACACCGCGGCGAGCGATTGAATGTCCTCCCAATCCGTGTGGAAGATCGTCGCGTTCAAGCGCAGGTGATCGTTCACGAGATCCGAGCGAATACCGATTTCGGTGTTCTTCAGGAGCTGCGGCAGGTACGGCGAGACCACTCGCTGGGCGGTCGACGGATCCGTGTACACCGACGCGCCGCCCGAGTTGAAGCCCTCCGAGTAGCCGATGTAGCCCATCACGGCCTTGGTGAATTGATCCTGCACGGAGAACCGGTACGTGTTCTTGTCGAAGCTCGACGGCGTCGACACCTGGCCGACCGAGGAACCCTCGAAGACGTCGCCGACGAACCGCGAGTTCGCGTTCGGCGCACGCGCTGCGGTCACGCCGGCCACGACCGACTCCGGCGTCGCGAGGTCGTCCTGATCGTGATGGCGCATGCCGACGGTCATGTCGATCTTGTCGGTGAGGCTGATCGTCGCTTCGCCGAACGCTGCCCAGCCGTCCTGGTCATAGCGCGTGATGCTGTCGAACCGACCGCCGGGACCGCTCGCCGCCGCATAGACGTCTTGGCAGTCGCTCAAGGGCGGCGGGCCGGGCGGCACCGGCCGCGGGTGCTCGACCGACGTGCAGATCGGGCTCGCATAGGCCGCGTTGATGTCGTACAGGCCCGACACGAACTCCTCGACCTGATAACGCGTGCCGCGCGTGTCGTTGGTCTGGTTCCAGTAGTACAAGCCGCCGATCCACTTCACGCGGTCCTTGCCGCCGGACAGCTGGATCTCTTGGCTGAACACACGGAGGTGGTTCTGGTTCACGTCCGTGACGAGGTCCCACTGGCTGTTGTCCCAGTCGGTGATCAGGGCGACGTTTTGATCCGTCTGCGCCGTGACGAACTGGACCTTCATCGTGTCGCTGAGGTTCCAGGTCAGGTCCGACGAGAACTGCCTCGTCTCGAGGTCGTTCGGGAGGGTGATGTTGGAGCGGTTCTCCCACTCGCCGACCAGTCCGCCCGGCTCGCCCGCGGTCATCGTATGCGCGTTGTACGCCCCTTGACCCGCCGCCTCGTAGAGGTCAGGAACGCCGACGGCTTGGCCCGCCTGTGGATACGTTTGCTTGAACACGGCGTCCTGCAGGCGCGGCTCCGTGTTGACGTTGCTGTCGTACTGATAGTTGAAGCGCCATGTCAGGTTGTCGGTGGGCATCCACAACAGGTCGCCGCGGAATACTTGCTGATCGATACCGCCGCCGCTCTCACCGGTCGTGAGGCTCGTCACGTAGCCGTCACGGTTCAAGCTTGCGCCGGTGAATCTCGTGAGAAACTTTTCGGTCACGGGCAAATCGACCGACATCGTCACGTCGTGCCGATCGTACGAGCCGACCGTTGCGGACACGTCGGCGTTATAAGTGTCGGTCGGCTTCCTGGTCCAAATGCGGATCGCGCCACCCGTGGAGTCGCGGCCGAACTCCGTGCCTTGCGGGCCGCGCAGCACTTCGATTCGGTCGATGTCGACGAACGCTTGCGTCAATAGTCCGTTCGTGCCGACTTGCCACACGCCGTCCACGTAGGTGCCCACGTTCGGGATACCGCGCACGGTGAAGTTCGATTGCCCGGTCCCACCGCCGCCGCCGGTCACGACGAGGTTCGGAATGGCTTGGCTCACGCGCTCGAGCGAATCGAGGCCACGCAGCGCGAGCGTGTCGCCCGTTACGGCGACGATCGAGATAGGCACCTCCTGAAGGTTCGCTTCTCGGCGGGTCGCGGTCACGACAATCTCTTCGAGACCTCCTTCTTGTCCGTAGGCATGAAAACTGAGAAAAGTTGGAATGGTGGCGGCCAACAGGCAGCCGACTGGTCTAGATCGCATAGAACAAACCTCTTGGTTGTAGAGAGTGCTTCCTTGCGGCCCGTGCCACTCGGACCACGGTCGCAGCGAGTGTTGTGCCTACGCAATTTCAAGTTCCGAGAAAAACCAACGTAGCGCTTAGCGTGTGGCCATTCCCGATGCCTGGTGTCGCGTTCGACCAACGACTCACCAGATACAGACGGGCGCGGCTTTGCGTATATTCCAATGCCGCGCCGATAATCGCGGGCACCACGTGAGGTCGATCACATGAACACGGCTCGAACCGCCACTCTCGGGGCGCTGCTCGGTGTAGGCGCGCTACTCGCCGCAGCGTCCGCCGCCGCCCACCACTCCGCCGCGATGTTCGACGCGAGCAAGCAGCTGACGCTCACCGGCACCGTCAAAGAGTTCCAATGGAACAGCCCGCACTGCTGGATCCAGCTGCTCGTGCCGGACCCGGCCCATCCCGACGCCGCGCCCGTGGAATGGGGCATCGAGATGGACAATCCGCTCGGGCTGTCGCGCCATGGTTGGAAGGCGAGCAGCTTGAAGCCGGGCGAGAGCATCGTCGTCGTGGCCCATCCGCTGCGCGACGGCACCCACGGCGGACAGGTAGTCTCGGTCACGAAGGCGGACGGCACGCCGGTCGGCACGCCCGCGGCAAAGCCGCAGTAGCAGGGTCGCGGAGGATCGATGATGAGATATGCAATCAGAGCGGCCCTCGCGACGGCGGTGCTCGCAACCATCACGGGATGCGAAACCGCACAGACCCCGGCGCAGGCGCGCGCCGAGGCTTTCGCGAAGCTGCCGGACTGGTCCGGCCTGTGGGAGCCGAACATTTTTTCCGGTGAAGGCATCGGTCAAAGCTTGAGCGCGGAGGGACTGCGCAACGCGGCGCCGATCCTAGGCGTCAGCGTCAAGATGCCGCTCAACCCCGAATGGCAGGCCAAGTACGACGCGGCGCTGAAGGCGCAGTCAGATGCCGTGGCCGCAGACCCAGATCATCCGCCGGCGCCGCCGTACGACAACTGCTCGTCGCCGCCGTTCGTCATGAACATGATCTCGCCGGCGCTGTACCAATGGCGCATCACGCCCGAGGAAACCACGATCGTCGACACGATCAATGGCATCCGGCACATCTACACGGACGGGCGTTCGCACCCTCCGAGCGACGAGCTGTGGCCGACCAAAGTCGGCGATTCGGTCGGACGTTGGGAGGGTGACACGCTCGTGGTCGATACGGTGGCGATCAAGCCCGACATCCTGCCGTTCAGCTTCGTTTCCGTGCGGATGAGCGATCAGCTCCATTTCGTCGAGCGCATTCGGATGGTGAGTCACGACGAGATCCAGGATGAGTTCACGATGGAAGACCCCGTCGCATTGACGCAGCCATTGAAAGCGACGTTCAGGTACGCGCGCGTCACGGACACGGATCGGATGATCGACGAAACCGAGTGCGACTCCACCACCGATCGCAATCCGGTCGTCGAGGGCCGGTTCACGTCCCAGACGACGCGCTGATGCGACCCACGCAGCAGCGCGACATGGGTCGTACTTTCCCCACCGGGCGCCCGCGCTGACAACCTGGCGAGCGGGGCAAAATCGGCGCCGCTCTCAGCGCGGCGCCGCGAACACCTGGGTCCAGTAGACGCCCGGGTTCTTGCCCGGTGCCAACGCGAACGCGATGCCGGTGTCGGTAAAGGACGGCCCCATGAGCGTCGCGCAGTGGCCGGGGCTTTCGAGCCACGCCGCGACGACGCCTTCGGCGTCGCGCTGTCCGGCTGCGACGTTCTCCCCTGAAGCCTGCCAGCTATAGCCGGCCCGCGTCATGCGCTCGCCCGACGCGCTGCCGTCCGAGCCGCCGTGACCGAGCGAGCCGCGTTCGGCCATGTCGAGCGAGTGCAGCGCCGCCGCGGCCGTCAACGTCGTCGATAGCGCGAGCGGCGGTGCGGCCGCGAAGTCGTCGCGACCGCAGCGCCGGGCTTCGCCGCGCGCCGCGTTCACGAGCTGGAGCACGCGCTGCGCGACTGCGGCGGGATCCCGCAAGGCCGCGAACGGCATCTCTGCCCGGCTCGCCATCACGATCCAGGTGTCGTCGCCGCTCTGATGTACCCCGAGCTCCGTGAACGCAGCGTCGTTCACCGCGGCGCAGTAGCGCTCAGCGAGCATGCGGCGGACCGCCGAGTCGTCGCGCGAGCCTTTGACGTGGAACGACGTCGAAGTCGCTACGTTGTAGCCGACGCGCGCGAGCGCATCGCCGAGCTTGTAGCTGCGCGCGAGCTCGCGGGCCGCGGCATCGAGCGCGCTGTCACGGCGCGCCGGAGAGCCGATGGCCGCTACGCCCGCGCAGCCGTCGGCGCGCAACGCGTTCACGACGGACGCGGGATCGGCGCACGCGACCGTCGGCAGCGCGACGAGAGCGGCGAGCGCGACGAGAGCTAACCCGCCGCTCTTACGAAGAGCGCGGACGTCTGTGTTGGGTAACGCCGCCATCGCCTGCGGATAGTAATTTCAAACGTCCGAAACGGCGAGCGGCCGAGATGGGAGTCCGCGGATCGCCGCAGGATCTCAGTCTCTGATCTGCGCGCGAAGCGCGGCTCGGTCGATCTCGATGCCGTCGATGAACGTTCGCGCGATACGCCGCGTGTTGACGATGTCGTCGAGCGGGCTCGCGTCGAGCACGAGGAGATCGGCTCGCTTGCCGGGAACGAGGCTGCCGCGATCGTCGAGATGCAGGTACTCGGCGGCTCGGCTCGTCGCGGCGACCAAGGCTTGCGCCGGCGTCATGCCGGCGTCCACCATCGCCTGGAGCTCGAGGTGCTCGGCCAGGCCGAAGAAGTGATCCTCGAGCCCGGTGTCGGCGCCGAGCACCACCTTCGCGCCGGCCGCGCTCAACTTCGCGAGACTGCGCTCGAGGATGGAGTACCGCTCGCGCGCGGCCGCGGCGGCCGTCGGGTCGCGGCGGCCGAAAGTCAGTCTCCATTCTCGCGATCACGTTCGGCGCGACGGACTCCTTCAACAGTTGCAGCATCGGGTCGGCTGGGGTTAGCCACGGCGGGCTGCCCACCTGCGTCGCTCTGCGGGGACTCGAGATGTTCGCGTTCACGTACACATTGCGTTTGACGATCTCGGCAATGAGCGCGTCGCTCATCTCGACGTCGCGAGCCATGTGCACCAGGCCATCGATACCCGCAGCGACGAGATCCACCGCATCGGCGTGATAGAACACGTGCGCGTTGACGCGTAAGCCCCGTCGGTGGGCTTCGTCGATCACGGCCCGGTACAGCGCGGGGCTGAGGCGCGGCGCGCGACCGTTGCGGTCATCCACCCAGATCTTCACGACGTCCACTTTGTTCACCGCGAGCTCTTGCACCGCCCGCCTCGCCTCGGCCTCGGTCGTGATCTCGTAGGCGATCCCCGCGTAGGCGGCTGCGCCCGGCCCCGCGTTCGGCGCGCCGATGCCCCGACCCGCGACCAGCAGCTTCGCGCCACCGAGCATGCCGGCCGCCTGATCGGCGCGGATCCGATACAGCACGTCGCCGCGCTCGATTCCCTGCGACTGCACGACCGAGACACCGAAGTACAGGGCGCGATTGAGGTCGTTCATCACGGTGTCACGCGTGAAGTTCGCCGCTTCGTACGTGAGGCCCCGCTGGAATCCCGGGTGCACATGCGTGCTGATCAAGGTGGGCATCACGGATTTGCCCGCGAGATCGATCACCCGGGTTTCGGTGCCGACGCGCGCCGCGATCTCCGCGGACGTTCCGACCGCTACGATTTTCCCGCCGCCCACGGCGATGGCCTGTGTGACGGTGCTCTGGCCGTCGACGGTGATCACCGTGCCGTTGACCAACGCCAAATCCACGCGGGGTTGCGCAGCGCCTCCGGCCGCGACCGCCGCGGCGAAGACTCCGCACAGCAGGCGGACTAGCTTCGGGGCATTGGGCGATACGCGCGCACGCGACTCACTCGACGGCGCCGGTCACCCTACTTCGTCGGGCCGGCCCACGGACCGACCTCGACTTTGCCGGTCGTGTTCCACAGATCGCCGAGCTCGACGCGCACACCGGTCGCGATGGCGCCAGTTTGCTGTTGCGCTTGGAAGCACGTGAAGTCCGGCCGCTCGCGCCACGCAAACGGTCCGCACAGACGCTTGCCCGCGTTGAGCGCGGCGTCGTGGACGACATTGATCAGCCGCTCGTAATCGGGCGAGCCCTGAGCGTAGCCCGAGAAGTTGCCGAGGTCGCCGGAGGCCGCGAACAGCGCGGTCACGCCGGGAATCTTGGCGATCTCCGCGGCATTCTTCACGCCTTCCAGCGTCTCGATCATCAGGATCAGGACGAGGTTGTCGTTGATTGTCTGGCGATACCCGCCCGGCACGCGGCCGTACATATCGGCGGCGAACGCAGAGCCGCCACCGTTGCTGCGCCGGCCGAGCGGCGGGAAGAACGCCCAGTCGCGCGCCGCGGTCGCCTCTTCGACGGTGTCGACGGTCGGCACGACGACGACCAGCGCGCCGTTGTCGAGCGCGTGCTGCATTTCCTTCTCGTTGGTGTAGGCGACACGCACGCCGGGGACTGCGCGAGCGTACGGGCAGGCAGCCCACATCTTGGCCGCCTGATCCCAAGTGACCGAGGAATGCTGCATCTCGGTCCAAATGAAGTCGTAGCCGGCATTGGCCATGGCGCAGTACACGGTCGGATCGGTCACGTTGAAGAGCGTGCCGCCGGAGACCTTCTGGCCGGCCATCAGCTTGGCTTTCACCGGATTCCAGATCTTGGCCCCCGGAGGCGCGTCGAAAGCCGGCCCGTATTTCCAAGTCGCGGGATCGAACGGACCGCTATTTACGGCGTTCGCCGGAGCGGTCTTGATGGCGCCGCTGTCTTTCCCGGCCGGAGCCGACAGTGGGGACGTGATCGGGGGCGAGGCGACGGCATAAGCCGGCTGCTGACCGGCGCCCGGAGTCTGGGCCGGCGGCGGCACTTGCGCGTGCGCAAGGCTGGCGCCGAGACCGATGATACCGACGGCGGTCACGATGGGGTTCTTTGTCATTGTTCTATCCTCCAAAGCAGATCGGCGGATAGTACTTTCAAACGGTCTTCCCCCGCGACCCGAATTCCGGGAGTCGCGCAAAAAACCCGATCGAATCGCCTCGAGCCACTCGCCGGCGAAGCTCTCGACGAGCCGCTGCGAGCGCGCGTCCGGCGAGCATGCGCGCTCGCGAGGCTCGGCGTGCCGGACAAGGCGAACGGCATTCCGGCAGTGCGCGGATCCGCTCAGTCCGCCGAACCTCGCAGCACGTCGAGAAAAGGTTGTCCCTGAGACGATCTCGAGGCGTTGCGAGTCGGCTCGCGATCCACGCGCGCATGACCGGGTGGAATTGCCACCTAGAATGCTATCTGCTATAACTAATCGCGATTGCTATATCGAATAACAATAGGCATCGGCCGAAGGTCTCGCCGCGCTGCATGGCGCGCGCGTAACGCCTCTTCGGACCGCGAGTGAGAGGAAACGGCGCGTAGACGTTCGCAAGAACGGGATCGTCTCCGGTCGAGCTGCCGGATACGGCTTCCGCTCGGCGGAGCGGTCCGCCGCACGACCTCTCGACCACACTTAAAAGGGGAGGAACAGTCATGATCGGGGAAAACGCGTTCGTATCGCGCGGCGTATGGGCATCGCTGCTTGCGGCCGCCGTGCCGCTGCTGTCGCTCGGCGGCAGAATTGCCCAAGCACAGACCGCGGAGCCTGTGCCCGAGGAGATCACGGTCACCGGGACGCGCATCCGCCGCACGGACGGCATGGCCGAGCCGGTGCCCGTCACGACGTTGACGCCGGAAGAGCTGCAGATGTTCGAGCCCGGCAGCACGGTCGGCGAGCAGCTCGACGCACTGCCCCAGTTCTTCGCCACGAGCACAGCGCAGCGCGGCGGCCCGGCACTGTTCGGCAACGGCGGCGGGAGCTATTTGAACATGCGCGGGCTCGGTCCCGAACGCACGTTGGTGCTGTTCGACGGCTTCAGGATGCCGCCTGCGGACAAGCGCGGCTCGGTCAACGTCGACGCGCTACCCACGGCGCTGGTCCGCTCCGTCGACGTCGTGACGGGCGGCGCCACGGCCGCCTACGGCGCCGATGCTCTCGGCGGCGTGACGAACTTCATCTTGAACCGCGATTTCGAAGGGCTGAAGTTCAACGCCGGCACCGGCATGAACGAGTTCGACCACGAAGGCAAGAACTGGAACATGTCGGTCGCGGGCGGCACGCGCGTCGGCGAGCGGCTCAACATCATCGGCTCGTTCGAAGCGCGGCACGTCGACCAAATCGTCCGCAACCCAGCGGATCTCGACCCGAGCTGGTTCCAGCGCTGGGGCCACGTTCAGAACCCCGCCTGGGTGGCCACCGATCCGCCGGGCACCAACCCGCGCCGCCTGACGGTGCCTTGGGTCGCGCCCATCGGCCTGCACGTGAACGGCAAGATCGCCGGCGTGCCTGCGACGAGCGCGCTCGCCAACATGAAGTTCAACGACAATGGGACCGCCATCGTGCCGTTCAATCCAGGGACGCTATCCGATGCGTCGTGGATCTCGGGCGGTCCCGATGCGCAGATCTCGAACCTCACGCAGCCCGGCGGCCCGAGCGGCTCCGAGGTCGATCAGCACACGGAGTTCTTGAGCCTGAAATACGCCGTGTCGGATTCCATCGACGTCTTCTTCGACCTGCTCGGCGGGCACATCGAGTCGAACGGCACGCAGCTCGTGAGCGGCGCGTCGATGTCGGGCCCCTGGTCCGCCACCGTGTTTCGCGAGAACGCGTATATCCCAGCGGCCGTCCGCGCGACCATGGTCACGGAGAACCGTCAAAGCGTCCTCATCTCCAAAGGCGGTAGTTACCCCGGCGAGCTCGATATCTACAACACGAGCGAATCGCGGAACGAATTCGACACGAGCTTGTTCCGCGCCGGGCTTCGAATGGACGATGAGCGAAAACTGGGACATGCGCGTGGCCGTGCAGACCGGCGAAACGAAGAAGATGACCGGCGTCTTCGACGGCCTGCGCGTCGACCGGATGGCGCTCGCCGCGGACGCCGTCGAGGTCTACTCGGACCGGCGCGACACGAACGCCGACGGTCTGCCAGACCTGGTCGCCGACGCGGCCCGCGGCACCGGCCAGATCATCTGCAACGTGCAGCGCTACAACCCGACGCCGGCGCAGCTCGCCGCCGTGCCCGCGATTCAGGGCAAGACGAAGACGACGGTCGACGGTGTCGTACCAGTGTTGTCGCCGATCGGCCTCGATAACACGATCAGCGACTGTGTGCCGTTCAACATCATGGGCCACGGGCAGATTACGCCGGCGGCCGCGGACTACATCACGACGCCGAAGTGGGGCGACGGCGTGGTCGAGCAAGACTTTGCGGAGCTGCTCGTGCGCGGCGAGCTCGCCGATGGCTGGGGCGCGGGACCGCTGTCGCTCGCCACGGGCGTCACGTATCGCGAGCAGTCGTTCAACGATGGCTCCTATCCCGTCGAGATCGACGCGCTGGGGCCGCCCTTCAACGCGCCGAACCTCGGCATTCGCGGCATCGCATCGACGTTCTCGACCGGGAGCCCGAACCTGCATCAGTTCTCTACCGTTTCGGCCATCTCCGGCGGCTACGACGTCTGGGAGGTGTTCGGCGAGGTCAACGTGCCGATTTGGCAATCTTCCAGGGGGCAGCACCTCGGTACCAGCTTCGCGTATCGGACGTCGGACTACTCGAGCGTGGGCCAATTCGATAGCTGGAAAGCGGGATTGGACTTCCAACTCTTTCGCGATCTGCGCTTGCGTGCCACGACGTCGCGCGACGTTCGCGAAGCGACGTTCACCGAACGGTTCGATCTTTCGCCGGGCGGCGGCAGCGTGCTCGATCCGGCGCGCAACCAGGCGCAATCGACGGTCACGATCACGACGGTCGGCAATCCGGACCTGGTTCCAGAATCGGCGGACACCACGGTCATCGGGCTCGTCTATCAGCCGCGCTGGGCCGAGGGCCTGCGCATGTCGGTGGACCGCTACGACATCGACATCTCCGACTCGATCGCCACGCTCGGCGCACAGCGCGTCGTCGACGAGTGCTTCAACAGCGGCGTCCTGTGCGAGTACGTGTTCCGCGACGATCTCGGCGTGCTGAGTCGCGTCGGGAGCCCGTACTTGAATCTCGATCTGGCGCGCGCAGTCGGTACGGACATTGAAATAGCCTATGCGCGCGACGTCGACTTCTTCGCGCGGCACGACGAATCGCTGTCGATCCGCATGCTGGGCGGCAAGCTTGACAAGCGGACCAGCACCGTCGTTGGCGGTACTCCGGCGGAGTACGCCGGTACGCGCAGCAATCTTGGCACTCTGCCGGACGTCACCGCCAATTTGACCGTGGCCTATCAGGTGGCGCGTTGGTCGGTGCAGCTGCAGGAGCGATTCATCGACGACGTGATCCTGAATCGCACGTGGGTCGAGGGCATCGACGTCGACAACAACACCATCGACTCGCAGTCCTGGACGAATCTCGTGCTCGCGTTCAAGGGCGGGGCCGGCGACAAGGGCTCGTGGCGCGTGTCGCTCAACGTGCTGAATCTCTTCGACGAAGACCCGCCGATCATCCCTTCGGCCGCAGACACGCGTTTCGGCGCCCAGTCGACCGACAACACCTATGATGAATGGGGGCGGCGCTACGAGCTCGGCTTCAGTATGGAGTTCTGAGCGCAGGTGAGCGCATAAACCACCAGCGCGGGACGAGGGGCCGCCGTTCGACCGGCGCGACGGCCGCTAGCGGCTCGCCGCCGGTCGCTGGCATTTGTTACAGGCACATTTGTTATACGCGATAGCAGGCGTATCGTATTTCTGCCGCCAGCAGGTAAAGCACGCAGCGTGAAGCTACCGCCACCCTCTACACGTCGAGTCATCGCAGTCGCAGCGGTGGTCGGCGCGTGCCTCGTCTTGGGTCTCGCCGCCGGGAAGGACCGGCTGCAGGCGACGTGGCGCGCGGCCCGCTCGTCCCTGCTCGCCGCGAACGATCAGCCGCCGTGGCCGATCCTCGATCGCTACTGCGCGGGCTGCCACAACGAGGTCGACTTGGCCGGCGGTACGTCGTTCGAGAAGCTCGACCACGCCGACATCGGCCGCAACGCGGCCGTCTGGGAAGCGGCGGTCCGGAAGCTGCGCACCGGGCTGATGCCGCCGAAGGGCGAGCAGCGCCCCGATCGCGCGGCCCTCGACGGCGTCGCGAGCTGGTTCGAGCAGCGCCTCGACACGGCATGGGCAGAGAAGCCGAATCCCGGCGCGAAGCCGCTCGCGCGTTTGAACCGAACCGAGTACGCGAACGCGATCCGCGACCTTCTGGCGTACGATCCGGGCCCGGTCGCGGCGGCGTTGCCGCAGGACGTATCCGTCGCGGGTTTCGACAACGTTGCGGCGGCGCTCGGCGTGTCGCCGACGTTGCTCGAAGGCTACGCGCAAGCCGCCATGCAGATCGGCCGCCGCGCGGTCGGCGATCGCACGATGGGCCACGCCGAGATTCGCTACGCGGCGGAAGACGGGTCCGCGCAGCGGCGGCACATCGAGGGATTGCCGCTCGGCACGCGCGGCGGGCTCGCGGTCGAGCACTACTTCCCCCTCGACGCCGAATACGAGATCGCCGTTCAGGCCGTGCTGCCGTCCGCCGGCTGGGACAATCCGACCGGTCGACTCGTGTGGTGCGACGGCCCCACCGTGAACCTCACGTTCAACGGCGCGCCGATCGACATCGACGCGCGGCGACATGTCCGGCTGCGCGTCGCCGCGGGTCCGCAGCGGATCGCCGCCGCGCTCGTCGACCCGAAACCGTGCGCCGGCGTCAACGAGCTCTATCTCGGCGAAGTCGCGCTCGAGGGCGGTGTCACCGGGCTCGTGATCGACGGACCATTCGACGCGACGGGCGCCGGCGACACGCCGAGCCGCCGCGAGATCTTCACCTGCAAGCCCGAGTCCGCGGCGGCGGAGACGCCCTGCGCGCAGCGCATCCTCGCGCGGCTCGCGACGCGCGCGTACCGCCGCCCGGTGGCTGTCGACGACGACGCGCTGAAACCGCTGCTGGAGTTCTATCGGCTCGGGCGCGAGGAAGGCGGCGATTTCGAGGTCGGCATCCAATACGCGCTGTCGCGGCTACTCGTCGATCCGCGGTTCCTCTATCGGTTCGAGAGCGACCCCACCGACGTCGCCGCCGGCGCCGTCTATCCGATCGGCGATCTCGAGCTCGCGTCGCGCCTGTCGTTCTTTCTCTGGAGCAGCATCCCGGACGACGAGCTGCTCGCGGCTCGCGGCCGCCGGCAAGCTCCACGACCCGCCGGTGCTCGCCGCGCAAGTCGTGCGCATGCTCGCCGACACGCGCTCGCAGCGCCTCATCGAGAACTTCGCCGGCCAGTGGCTCGATCTGCGCAAGCTCGCCGATTTCCCGTCCCAAGATCCGGACTTCGACGCAGACCTGCGTGACGCATTTCGCCGCGAGACGGAGCTGCTGTTCGCCGCCGTGCTGCGCGAGCGCCGCAGCGTGCTCGAGCTGCATCGACGCGGATTACACCTATCTGAACGAGCGCCTGGCTGCGCACTACGGCATCGACGGGGTGCGCGGCAGCTACATGCGGCGCGTCGCGCTGCCGCCGGGCAGCCCGCGGCGCGGGTTGCTCGGCCACGGCAGCTTCCTGACGACGACGTCGGCGCCGAACCGCACCTCGCCCGTCGTGCGCGGGCAGTGGATCGTGCAGAACCTGCTCGGCGCGGCGGTGCCGAACCCGCCGCCCGGCGCGGCCGCCGATCTCGCGAAGGAAGCGGCCGACGCCACGCACTTGGCGGGCGACACGCTTCGCGCGAGGCTCGAGATGCATCGCAGGAATCCGACCTGCGCCGCGTGCCATGCGATCATGGACCCGCTCGGTCTGTCGCTCGAGAACTTCGATCTCCTCGGACGTTGGCGCGAGCAGGAAGACGGCCATGCGATCGACGCCGCGGCCGAGATGACGGACGGCACTCGGCTCGCCGGCCCAAGCGATCTGCGCGCGCGCGCTCCTGGCGCGCTCCGGCGCGTTCGTAACCGCGCTCACGGAGCGCCTGATGACTTACGCGCTCGGCCGCGAGCTCGAAGACTACGACCGGCCGGTCGTGCGCGGCATCGTTCGCGCGGCCGCGGCGCAGGGCGACACGCTCGAGGCGCTCATCCAAGGCATCGTCGCGAGCGACCCGTTTCAGAAGCGCGTGAAGACGGTCAGCGGCGTGGACGCGAGCAGTCCGCCCGCCGTGGCGCTCGATCTCGTCGCGTTGCGAATGAGCGCCGACTGAGCGCGCTCGAGAAAGGGGAACCACGATGCGTTACTTGACCAGGAAGCACCTCTCGCGGCGCACGGTGCTGCGCGGCGCAGGCGCGGCGATCGCGCTGCCGCTACTCGAGTCGATGATTCCGGCCGGCGTCCGCGACGCTTCGGCGGCCGGCGTGCCGCGCTCGCGGCTCGCGTGCGTCTACATTCCGCACGGCTGCGTCATGAGCCGCTGGATGCCCTCCTCCGAGGGCCGCGACTTCGAGCTTCAGCCGACCTTGCAGTCGCTCGAGCCGTTTCGCGAGCGGGTCAACATCGTGAGCGGTCTCAAACTGCACGGCGGCCTACGTCGGCGAATCGTCCGCGGCCGCGAATCACTCGCGCTCCTCGCAATGCTGGCTCACGTGCATGCCCGAGGACACGGGGCCATCGCCGACCTCGGTCGACCAAGTCGCCGCGCGACACGTCGGACAGGAAACGCCGCTGCCGTCGCTCGAGCTCGCGCTCGAAGCCGGCTCATCGATCTCCTATCTGACTCCGCGAACGCCGCTGCCGATGGAGACGAACCCGCGCGTGGTATTCGAGCGCCTGCTCGGCGACGGTAGCACTCCGGCGGAGCGCGCCGCACGGCAACGGCAACTCTCGAGCCTGCTCGATTCCGTGACGGGCGAGGTCTCTTCGCTGAAGCGCGACCTGCCCGGCGCCGACCGCGAGCGCATGGATCGCTATCTCGACGACGTGCGCGAGCTCGAGCGCCGGATCGCGCTCGCGGCCGATTCCCCGCTCGGTAAGATCGAAGTACCGGACAAGCCGAACGGCATTCCGGCCGACTTCGAGGAGCACGCGATGCTGATGTTCGATCTGCTCGCGCTCGCCTGGGAAGCGGACCTCACGCGAATCGGGACGTTCATGGTCGCTCGCGAGCTCAGCAACCGGCTCTATCCGAAGAGCGGCGTGAACGAGGGGTTCCACAACGCGTCGCACCACTCGGGCATTCAGGCGAACATCGACCGGCTCGCGAAGCTCAACGAGTATCACACGCGGACGACGATCGCTTATTTCCTGAGGAAGCTCGCAAACACGCCGGATGGCGACGGCAGTCTGCTCGATCATTCGATCGTCCTGTACGGCAGCGGCATGGGCAATCCGAACCAGCACGATCACGATCCGTTGCCGATGTTGCTCGCAGGCGGCGGCTCGGGGCGGCTGCAAGGCGGGCGGCACGTTCGCGTCGCGGACGGCACGCCCGCCGCGAACCTGCTCGCGACCGTGCTCGACAAGCTCGACGTACCGGTCGAGTCATTCGGCGACGGCACCACCGCGCTCGAGATCTGATTGGTCGCACGCATGACGACATCGAGCGCTCGGCTCGCGGCTTTGGCGATCGCAACGATCGTGCTCTTGGCGCCGGTCGCCGGGAGTCTCGCTCAGGGTGCGCCGCGACCGAGCGATACCGAAGCGCGGGCGCCGCTCGCGCCGTCGGCCGGCGACGTTCCTAGCTCGGCGCTTGCGGAAGCCGCGGCTCGCGGCGACTTCGCGGCGGTGCGTGCTTTGCTCGACTCCGGCGCAGCCGACCCGAACGCCGCGGATCGCGACGGCACGCCGCCGCTGCACTGGATCGCGCACCGCGGCGAGCGCGAGCTCGCGGAGCGCCTGCTTGCGGCCGGAGCGGACGTGAACGCCGCGAACCGCTATGGCGTGACGCCGCTGCATCTCGCGATCGAGCAGGGCGACGTGCCGCTCACGCGCCGCCTGCTCGAGGCGGGCGCCGATGCCGCACGACCCAACCGGGCCGGAGAGACGCCGCTGATGCTTGCCGCGCACGCGGGCGAAGCGGAGATCGCGCGAGCGCTGCTCGAGCATGGCGCCGCGGTCGACGCGCGCGACGCGAGCTTCGGCCAGACGCCGCTCATGGTCGCGGCCCGCGACGGGCACGCGGCGGTGGCGAAGCTGCTCATCGACGCCGGCGCCGATCCGAATGCGCAAACGCCGGCCGAGAAGCCGCCGCGATTCATACCGCCGAGCGAGTCGCCGCCGGGGCTCTCGAAGGGCATCGGCATCGTCCGCGCCGGCTGGCCCGCGGACCGAGGCAAGCGGTTCCCGGCCGCGGGTGCGAAGACGCCGCTGCTCTACGCGGCGCGCGACGGCCACCTCGACGTCGTGGGGCTTCTCGTCGAGCGGGGCGCAAACCTCGAGCTTGCGGACGGCAACGGCGTCACGCCGCTGATCGACGCGATTCTTAACGCGAGCGTCTTCCGCGCGAACCGGACGGGGCGCAGCGACCACCTCGCGATCGCGAGCTTCCTGCTCGACGCGGGCGCGAATGTGAACGCGCAGGACTGGTACGGCGAGACGCCGCTCTGGACCGCGGTCGACCTCCGCAACCTCGAGCTCGGGCCGGCGGAAAAGAGAACCCAAGTCCGGGACGAAGCGCTCGCTCTGATCGAGCGCTTGCTGCAGGCTGGAGCGAACCCGAACGCGCGCACGCGCGAGTTCCCGCACGAGCGGCGTTACACCGTTTCGATCGTCGGCTCCGTCGCGTGGGCCGATCTCACCGGGCAGACGCCGTTCTTGCGCGCGGCCGCGGCCGGCGACCTGACCGTCATGCGGCTGCTGCTCGAGCACGGCGCCGATCCGAGCATCGCGACCTACACCGGCACGACTCCGCTCATGGTCGCCGCGGGCGTGAACTGGGCGGTCGCCGAGACCTACGACGAAGGCGAAGAGGCGCTGCTCGAAGCCGTTAGGCTCTCGCACGAGCTCGGCAACGACGTGAACGCCGTGAACTCGATGGGGCTCGCCGCGATTCATGGCGCGGCGAATCGCGGCGCCGACGCCGTCATCGAGTATCTCGCGGCGAACGGCGCGCGGCTCGATGCGCCCGACGCGCAGGGCCGCACGCCGCTCGACTGGGCGGCCGGCGTGTTCCTCGCGACGCACCCGCCGGTTCCGAAACCGCACACGATCGCGCTGCTCGAACGCTTGCAGCGCGAGCGCGCCGCCGGCGCAACCGCGGCAACGACCACGACAACGCCGCCGACGCGGCCATGAGGGTTCACCGATGACCGATAAGAACGTACCACCGCACGCCGATCGAGACGCGCCGCCGCTCACGCGCCGCGGAGTGCTCCGCACCGCGTCGACGCTCGCCGTGGGCGCGACGCTCGCGCACGCGCTCGGCGACACCGCGAGCGCCCAGCCGCCCGCCGCGCGCTCCGCTTCCCCCGGAGGTCCGCCGCAGATTCCGGGCTTCGCGACGCAGCGCGTCGAGACGAGCGGCGGGGCCACGATCCACGCCGTCAAGGGCGGCAACGGCCCGCCGCTGTTGCTGCTGCACGGCGCGCCGCTCACGCACTACACATGGCGCGAGGTCGCCCCGCGGCTCGCGGAGGAGTACACCGTCGTCGCGACGGATCTGCGCGGCTACGGCGACAGCAGCAAGCCCGCAGGTCTGCCCGATCATTCGAACTACGCGAAGCGCGCGATGGCGCTCGACCAAGTCGATGTCATGAAGCACTTCGGCTTCGATCGTTTTGCCGTCGTCGGCCAGGATCGCGGCGGGCGCGTCGCGCATCGAATGGCGCTCGATCACCCGGACAAAGTGACGAAGGCGGTATTCATCGACATCGTGCCGACCTACTACTTGTACACGCACGTGACGATCGAATTCGTGCAAGCCTACTTCCATTGGTTCAACTATCTGCGGCCCGCGCCGTTACCCGAGAACGAGCTGCTCGCGCAGCGGCAGGCGCGCCCGGCCCCGTCCGGCGCTCAGGCCGAGTACGACCGCGCGAACGGAACGGCGGAAGGCGTCCACGGGATGTGCGAAGACTATCGCGCGGGCGCCTCGATCGACCTCAAGCACGACGCCGCCGACATCGATCGGAAGATCCGCTGCCCGCTGAACGTGCTCTGGGCCGACGGCGGCGCGATGGACAAGATTTACGACGTGCTCGCGATTTGGCGCGAGCGCGCCAGCGACGTGACGGGCAAGGGGATGCCGGGCGGCCACAACATGCAGGAGGGCGCGCCCGAGGAGGTGCTCGCGGAGCTGCGGAGGTTCCTCAAGGCGTAGATACCGTTCGCTCTTCCCGCACCCTTCAAATCGCGCAAGGCGCGTGCTTACCCCGCGGCCCTCTCAATTGCGCCCTGCCGGGTGCACAAAAAAAGCGGCGGGCCATGGGGCCCGCCGCGAGAGGGTTGAGTAACGTCGGTGCTAGAAGTGCATGCTCAAACCGACGAAGAACTGGCGGCCGAGCGTGTCGTAGTAGGTGCCGTAGGTGCCCGAGCCCGTGACCGGTCCTGTCCCTGTGCCGTAGGCGAACGGGTTCGCACAACCCGGCTGGTTGCCGAGACTCGAGCAGATCTGGGTCGTCGGCGTGCCGTTGACCGAGTATCCCGTCTGCGCGCCCACTATCACGGGGTCGGTGTCGAGCAGGTTCGTGATACCGCCGCGCAGCGACAGCTTGTCGCTGAGGTCCCAGCCGAACGACAGATCGAAGGCGTTGTAGTCGTCGGACTGGATATCGGTCCTCGGCGTATAGCTGAGCAGGATGCCCGGTCCGCCCGCAGTGACGGCCGCGTTGTTCTTCTTGATCGCCTGCTCCGTCGCCCATTCGTTCGACCACACGGGCGGCAGGTAACGCCAGCGCAGGTTCAGGTTCCAGTTGTTGCGCGCGTAGTTGATCGAGCCGAGCAACCGGAAGTCATACGCGCCGGGATTCGTGCCCGTGAGCTGGCCTGACGGGCCGAGCGAGCCCTTCCAGTCGATCAGGGGGTCGTACGGCGCCGGCGAGGTCTTCGTCTCGTAGTAGTCCAAGATCGTCGCCGTGAAGTTCAGCCCGAGAGTCGCCTCACCGAGCGGCCTGGTCCAGTTCACCGTGGCATCCAAGCCCGAGATATCGATCGTGGCCTGGTTGTCGTAGGACAGCGACGCGTTCAACGCCGAACCGTTGTTGAGGTCACGCGGTGTCAGCACACAGCCCGGACTGGCTGCCTGCTCGGCGGCCTCGGCGGCGTTCGTCACGATCCGGTTGCCGAAGCAGCGGTAGCCCGCGTACGTCAGCGAGTACAGCATGATCGCGTCGTCGATCTTGGTCTTGTACCAGTCGAACGACAGCGTGAGGTTGTTCTTCAAGCTGGCCACCAACCCCCACGTGTACGTGTCCGCCGTTTCCGACGTGAGGCCCGGGTTGCCGCGCTGCAGGACCCACGCAAAACCGCCGCCCGTCGCTGCGGGTGCGTTGAGCGTGTTGTAGTACTGGTTCACCGCGGGGCTGCCGGGTCCACCCATCAGCTGCTCGCAGATCAGGCGCGTGCTGGCCGCGCCGGCCGCCGTTTGGCCAGCCGCGAGCACCGTGCTTCCGTCCACCGGCTCGCCGGGACCGACCACGGGGTCGTTGCTGGTGCCGCCCGCGCCGAACGGCGAGTTCGAGCGGACGCCGCACGGATCGCCGAACGCGCCGGCGCCCGTGAAGATCTCCTGCGGGTTCAGGAACAGCTCGCCGAGATTCGGCGCTCGCGTCGCGCGGTTGAAGCCGCCGCGGAACCGCAGGAAGTCGTTGACCTGCCAGTTGACCAGGAACTTGTAGGTGTTCTCCGCGGCCGTGTCCTCATAGTCTGAGTAGCGCGCGCCGATCTCGAGCTCGAGTCGCTCGAAGGCGGTCTTGCCCTGGAGCACGGGAATCAGACCCTCGATGTAGTAGTCGTCGACCGACGTGTCGGCATCGAGGTAGCCCGTCGGATAGACGCCGATGACCTGATCCGTGAACGAGACCTCCGATTGCAGAATGTCCGGGACGAAGACGCCCTTGTTGCGGCGGCTCTGATAGCCCGCTGCGGCGCGAACCTCGCCGGCCGGCAGCTCGAACACCGGGCCCTGGAAGTTGAGCTCGATGATGTCCTGCTGGTTCTGCGTGCGCGTTTGCAGGGTCGCATTGACCGCCTCGTAGCAGTCTTGCGAGAGCGGTTGGTCGCCGCGGAAGAACGTGTCGTAGAAGCCGCTGCGTGCACGTAATGTCGCCGGCGCCGAAGAACGGGCGCTGGCTGTTGGGCGGCTCGTTGCCGGAGAGTTTCGCGTTGCGGCCATAGTCCGGCTGGTTGCGTCAGCGCTCGGTAACGCTCGAGCGACAAGTTGCCGCCGGCGTTGTTATACGTCGCGGACTCGCCGTGCGACAGGTAGAACTCGCCGGTCCAGTCTTCGCCGATGTCGAAGTTCAAGCCGACGTCGACCTGCCACTGCGCGTTGGTATTGACGGTGCTGCGCGGTGGCAGGCTGTCGTCGGGGTTCCACTGAGGCTGCCAGTCATACGAGTTCGTCGTCGTGCCCCAGAGCGCGGGATTCCCGGTCGCGATGGTTCTCGAACCGTCCCAGCCGCAATTTTGCGGCGCAATGGGCGGCGACCCCGGGGGAGCGTTCACGAGCGGAACGGGTACGAGCGTCCCGGCCTGACAGTAGATGGCCGGCGGCCGGCTGTTGAGCAGAATCGCCAACTGCGCGGGCACCGGAAACAGTGCACCCGCCGAGCCGGTCGGTCTGAAGGTCGGATTCGGGAATGCGGCGGGATTGTCGCGCACGGCCGCGACGACCGCGGGATCCTGATAGTTCAGGGCCGGGTTCACCGGGCTGTCCGTCGTCGGGTTGTAGGGCACCTGGGTTTCCCAGCCCGTGATCGCGTTCGTGCCGAACAGGATCGTCTTCGTGTCGCTTTCGGCGAACGTGGCACGTCCGAACGCGCGCACGCGCTCGGCTCACGTCGAAAGTGCCCGAGGCGAAGAACGAGTGGCGGTCCTGCGGCGCACCGATGTAATTACGCTGGTGAAACCATTTGAGGTTCTGATACTCGACGGGCAACTGTCCCGTGGGGACGTTGGTGTCGTACGAGTTCAAGAGTCCGATATTCCCCGCCGTCGACCGGCTGCGAGAACCGCATCGTGCCGTCGGACCGATACAAGCCGCCGCGGCTGTTCGTGAAAATCTGCCCGTCGGAGGTGAAGTTGAACCCGCGCGCGCCGGTCTGCGGTCCGTTCGGGCGAGAAAGCGTACGCTGCCCGGAGCGCTGTCGTTGAACAACGCGTTCACGGCCCCGGGGGACGGACAATCTGGGCCGTTGCAGGCATAGCCGTTGACGCCGTTCAAGAAGCCGGCGAACGTGCCGACCGTGTCCGTGCGCGCCCAATAGTCGGTCCACTGATCGTGATTGATGTCGAACGACGCTTCGCGCTTGTAGCCTTCGAAGCCGATCGTCACGTTGCCGCGCCCGTCGCTGAAGTTCGTGCCGAGGATCGCGGACAGGCGGGATCTCCTCGCCGTCACCCTCCGTCGACATTCCGGTCTGGAAGTCGACGTCGAAGCCTTCGAAGTCGTCTTTGAGAATGAAGTTCGTCACACCGCCGACGGCGTCGGCGCCGTACACGGCCGACGCGCCGCCCGTGATCGTCTCGACGCGATCGATGAGCGCCGATGGAATACCGTTGACGTCCGTCACCATCAAGGGGTTGATCGGCACGACGCGCTTGCCGTCGACGAGCACGAGGCTGCGGTTCGGGCCGAAGCCGCGCAGCGAGATCGACGCAATGCCGACGGAATTGACAGGCGTGATCTGCACGTCGGCGTCGGTCGTCACGGGTGATGCCGCCGGGTTGTACTGCGGCATCTGGTTCAGATACGACTCGACGTTCAAGCCCGTGCGAGTCTCGAAGTCTTCGCTGTTGATCGTCACGATCGGGCTGTTCGACTCGTAGTCGCGCCGCACAATGCGCGAACCAGTCACGAGTGATCTCGTCGAGCTGCTGGCTGGGGGCCGGTGTCGCCTCTTGCGCGCCCGATGGAGCGACGAATGAAACGGCCAGTGCCGACGCAACAAGCACCGACGGCGCTGCGAGACGCCGGCGAGCAGCCGTGCCGCGTAGCACTTCGCTGATTTCGAGAGACAAAGCTCCGAGACGCGGGCGCACGCCCGCGGCGTTAGATGACTTCATGATTCCTCCCCAAGACATTCACCGTGCTCGCGAAGCGACCAACTGCCCCGCAACCCCGCTGAGCGCCGAGTCTGTTGCTCGCGACACCCAGATTGTCGCGAGGCTAGCACCATGTAAATTGGCGTGCAATACAGGTTCGTTCACGTTGCCGATGCGCAACTTGAGCGGCGAGTCAGTAATCGACCTCAAGATCGTCTTGCGACTGGGCCGGGCCGAATTTCATCGCTTCGCCTCGAGAAATGCGCACTCATTGCGAGGTCGGCGACATCAAGCTCGCCGTCGGTCGCCGCGGCGGCCGCCGTCCGCGCTGGCGCTTGATCGTGCGCGCATCCCTGGTGCTACACTTCCACGCATCGACTTTTCACTGTTCGGCCGGAGCGTGAATCGATCCGATTGATCCCATGGCCTCGTTCGCAGCGCCAGATCCGAAAAAAATAACGGCAAGCATCCTTTTCCTCGCCGCGCTCGCCGTCGCGCCCCTCGGTTTTTGTGAGCCCCTGTTCGAGCCTGCCGCACGCGACAGTCGGCAGGCAGAGATCGTCGACCGCATCCGCGAAGAGCAAACCCAGAACGGCGTGTATTCCGCGGCGTTGGTCGAGCCGCTCACGACGTTGAGCTTTCTCTATCAGGAGAGCGGTGATCGGGATCTCGCGATCGCCGCGATCGAGCGAGCGTTACAAGTGCAGCGTGCGAACTACGGCCTGCGCACGCTCGACCAGGCGCCGCTGATACTGCAATGGGCCAATAACGCGGAAAAGATGCGGGATTTCCAGATGGCGTGGGACCTCGAGCAAGGGCTTCTCGCGCTCGCATATAGAAACCCAAACGACGTGCGCGCAGCGCCCGTTTTCCGCGAGATCGGCGACAGGCGAATGGAGCTTCTGAGACGGTACGTCAAAGGAGAGTTTCCGCCGCAGCTTTTTCTCGGCTGCTACTACGACCCGCTGCGCAACGACGGGATAGAGGGCGCTCAGCGAAACTGCAGCGCGGGCAGCCGGCGCGTCGTCATACAGGGGATCCTTTGGGACGCGCAGCGATTTTACTCGGACGCGATCCGAGTGATGCAGCGCAACGAGCTCTACTCGAGCGATGAGCTTCGGAGCATCGAGATCGAGCTCGTGCGCGCTAGCTATCTGTACGGCCGCGACCCTTCCATTGGCAGAGCGAGCCTTCGCCGCTTACTGGCCTACGATGTGGCGAACGCGGCCCCCTGGGAGACTCGAGTCCAGTCGCTCGTGGAAATGGCCGACTGGGACCTCATGTTCGCGAACGGCCGCAGCGAGCGCGACGCCGTGCTAGCTACCTATGAGGCGGCCTACAGCGAGCTCGAGAACGCAGGAGCCTCGCACGCATCGATCGAAAAGACTTTTTCGCCCAAAGCGCCTGTCGTCCTCCCCAGCTTTCTTCGGAGTCCTTTGGCGTCCGAGCAGACGCCGGAGTCGAACGGCTATGTCGATGTTGCGTTCGAGATCAGTAAATACGGGAAGAGCGACGGGATCGAGATCATCGGTAGCACGAGCAACGTGACGGACGCCGACAAGAAGAGCCTCGTGCGAGTGATCGACCGAAGCACGTTCCGACCCAGGTTGAGTGACGGCCGTGTCGCCGACAACTCGCCGGTCGTCGTTCGCTACCACCTCACGTCAGCGACGTCTACGGGTGAAAGCGAACGATCGACCATGCGCGATGGACGAGGAGAACGTAGCCCCGGGTCCGTCGTTCGCTTTCCCGTAGGCGTCAACTAGCGCTAGCTGCCGAACGGCCTTTCATCTCGTTTGCCGATCGAGCGCGAGATCGCGCAACTACGTCATGGTGAGCGAGAAGTCGCCTACCGTGCACGATGCCTCGAGTGTCCACCGGTTGGCATCGATCGGCGTGCTCCTCGATAATGCGTCAGAAGCAGCAAGGAGAGCAGCATGAACGTCAGCATGAGCCTCGGCGAAAACTTGGGCCTCACGCACGGCACCGCCATCGAGCCGACGCGTCGCGGCAACTACTGCACGCACTACGTGACGGTGTGGCGACTTCATGTGATCGTGTCTACACGAGTGAAGTAGCGCATCCACGACTTCCGAGCCGCTTGCGGGTACCTCAGCCGGTCGGTCGTTTGCCGGTGTTAATCGCCAATTGAGCATCTGCCGCGTATCACGCGCCTTCGCCCGGGCGACATGCCGCCAGCTCGGGCGACCGTTCGAAGGCCCGGTGATTGTGACCTAAGCAGGTCCGACACCATCGTCAGGTCCTCCGCGCTGACGCGAAATCATGAACTGCAGAGCCGGGCAAGCTCTGACTACGACCGCTGCGCTCGCAACCCTTCGTTCCTTGCGCTGCGTCGCGTGCGTCGCTCGAGCCGCAGCGACATTAGCGTTGCAGCCAAACGAATCTAACGTTGCTGTCACCGCGCAGCACTGCGTGTTGGAACCCGTTCCGTTCCGCGAAAACGTCGAACTCCAAGTCGAAGATGCGAATGTCGCGACCGGTCAGCGTAACGTTGCATCCTTCTTCGACGCAGCTGACGATCACAGCCTCTATCGCGGGCGCAGAATACGACGCGACGTGATCGCGGATACGGGCTTCCATATCTGCCGCCCAAGGAGGCGACGGGGATTCCGGGGTGATGTCGTCGGTACGGCTCCCCGCGGTCCCAAAGTTGGCGGGTACCGGGATTCCAGCTTGCTGGCCGACGTTCACTACGCAAGGCACTGCAGCGGACTGGACTCTGTTGAGGTTGATGTACGCCATCGTCTGCGTCCAAGTCAGCTCATCCCCATCCGGTTTTCCACTGGCTTCGTACTGCTTGCGTACTGCCTCGAGAAGGCAGTCTGCAACTCCCTCGACGAACCTTTGCGCCAGTCGCTCGCTGTCTTCCCGTGCAAGGCCACGCTCGACGAGCGCACTCGCCGAGGTTTCGCGCCATGTCCCCACGACTCCAACCAGGGTGCGCTTTATCTCCGCCGTGCGCTCTTCGGTCGATAGCTCTGGTTTTGAGATCGACCTATTCAGCGGCTGAGTCGGGAAGATCCGTTGCTCAGATCGGCTCACGTTCGTCGTAGCGCGGACTGTCGACGGCGACTCTGCAGATTGCTGGGGCAGCACCGAGGACTTGGTCGTCACCATGACGTATGCCGTCACCGCGATGGCGAAGGTGACCGCGAGTGCCAAGAGTCCTTTCATCCTCGCTCGAAGCATTTCACGCCATCGTCTGACAGATCGGCCGCTCCAACCTTGCTTGATATGCCCATTGAGACACCGGCTTGCGCTGTTCCATCATCGACCGCCGTAGCCAGCGCTAGTTCACGAAGTGTCGCGCGCGGAACAGTCGCTCGAAATGTCCGCTTCAGCCCCTAAGGCGGTCGTTCCCATGCTAGTTTCGGCGGACGGAGGTCCCGGGCCGACCTTAGTCCGATGTCGCGAATCATCGTCCCTATGCTGCAATGCCGCCTCGCGATGGCCGGCTTCAACCTCGAGCCGTAGCGAAGTCATGAAGGTGTTCGCCCAGAACGGCTACGGCTCCGCCGATGTCTACGAGCTCGTCGATGTCACAAAGCCCGTGCCTTCGGAGGATGAGGTGCTGGTGAAGGTCATCGCCTCCGCGGTCAACGATTGGGAATGGGGCATGCTGCGGGCGCCGTGGATGACGCGGTTCTTCATCGGACTGCGCAGGCCGCGAGGCAAATTCCACGTGATGGGTTGCGACGTCGCCGGGCGTGTCGAAGCCGTCGGCCGCAAGGTCAGTACGTTCGCTCCCGGGGACGAGGTCTATGGCGACCTGAGCGGTTATCGCTTCGGCGGCTTCGCGGAGTATGTGTGCGTAAGTGCGCGGCATCTGTACCGCAAACCGGCGGCGGTATCGTTCGAGCAGGCGGCTGCGATTCCGCACGCGGCCGAGCTGGCGCTGCAGGCGATGCGGTCAGCAAGCGAGCTGCGAACGGGACAGGAAGTCCTCGTCAACGGCGCCGCGGGCGGCGTCGGGACGCTCGCGATACAGCTCCTCAAACGCTATGGTCTTGAAGTCACGGGCGTCGATCGCGCGGCGAAGCTCGGACGACTGCGGGAGCTCGGGTACGACCACGTGGTCGCCTATCCCGAGGAAGATTTCACCCGGCGCGGCAAGCTGTACGACCTCATCATCGACGTCAAGACGAGTGCGCCCGCATACGCGTATTTGCGCGCTCTGAAACCGGCGGGCGTGTACGCGACCGTCGGCGGCGACAAGGTCTTCTCGTTCATGCTGCTCGCGCCTCTCATTGCTCCGTTGACGCGTAAGCGTCTAAAGGCGGTGATGTTGAAGCCGAACCAAAATCTCGCCGAGATCAGCGACCTCGTCGGCTCTGGGGCACTCAAGCCGGTGATCGATCAGATCTTCGCCTTCTCTGATCTGCGAAAGGCGCTGACGCGATTCCGGGACGCCCAGCACGTGGGCAAGATCGTCATCCGGATGCCCTGAGTCAGAGATCGTGATTCGCTTTAGCGCTCCTGCCGACGGGCACAGCGCGTTGGGCTCCAAGCTCCGTTGACGCTGCTCGGACCGCTCCCCTACCCTGCGCACATGCTCAAGACGGTACTGACTCTCTTCCTCACGGCCGCGATATGGCTGTCGTTGACGGCTCAAACGTCGCCGACGATCGCAACTCAGGAGGTTCACGCGACGTTGAACCAACTCATGCAGGGAGTTGTATATCCCGCGGCCAACGTTCTGTTCTCCGCGCAAACCGAGGATCCGGCGGCCTTGGAGCGCCCCCCGAGCAAAGACCCGGCGATGGCAACCGACCCGCTCGTGAGCGTTTTCGGCGGATGGCAGGCGATTGAAAACTCAGCGTTGGCCCTCGCGGAGTCCGCTAATTTGTTGTTGGTCCAGGGCCGCCTATGCTCGAACGGCGCGCCCGCTCCAATCACCGACCCGGCGTGGTCGATGTTCGTGGACGAGCTTCGTGATGCCGGTCTAGAAGCCTATGCAGCGGCCCAGGCGAAGGATCGGGACAAGATGATCGAGCTTTCCGAAGCGATAAACGATTCCTGCGTCCACTGCCACCGGAAATGGCGGCCCAGGGTGGTCGAGAACCGCTGCAAGTAGGCGCCCGCTCAAACGGGACGGGCCGACGCCTTCTGCACCCAGCCGTGGAGGTGCGCGAAGGAATACAGGATCAGATAGCAAACGAGCGAAAACGCGAAGAACGTCATCGAGAAGGCGAGTGGTTGAACGTCGTTCCACGGATTCGCCACGCGTGCGGCGTCGTACAGGGTATCGAACGGACTCACGAGCGCATCCCACGAGTTCCAACGGAGGAAGCGCCCGAGGTAAACGCCGAAAGCGCTCAAGCTCAGCATCGCGAGCGCAAACAGCCAGCCGGCCGACCGCCCCATCCATGCGCGGATGACTTCCTGCATGAGATAGAGAGAAAGGTAGCCAACGAAGAGGCCCGTCTGCGCAAAAGCCATCACACAGATGATGTCGTACCAGTACGGCACCGGCGGTGTTTCGCGCAGATGCACGATGTCCGTCACGATGTAGGGCGCGTTCGGGAAGAACAGGAACCACATGACTGCCACCCCGAGCAGCAGCGTCCAGCGGCGGCTCTGGCGTGCCGCGAGACCGTAGAACAACAACGCGGCGCCGAGCGGCACCCATGCGAGGAACAGATTCCAGAAGAAGAACAGGTAAGCCGTGGTTCCTGCGTAATAAGCCCGCACGACGACGAGCGCGCAACTCAAGATCGATGCGAGCACGAGCGCGAGAATCGCCGCCCACGTTTGGCGCACGGGAATCAGGCGTTCGTTCACTGCGCGGTTTCCTCCAGCCCGCGGATTCTAACCTCCTTAAACGCACTGTCCGGCGGATAATGCGTAAGTTCTTGGATCACCCCGGGCAACCCTCCGATCTTCGATGCGCGTTGAATGAACCACGCGCGTCCTGCCGGGTACTCATGGGCCTACACCACGGCAAAAGGCCCCAGTCATGGCGACACAACATCCAATCGCGCACACGATCTCCAAGCTCATCGCATTCTCGGCGCTGGCCGCCGCACTCGGCGGTTGCGGCGGTGGCGACGGATCGAGCACATCCGCGGCGACGGCAACGATCTCGGTTTCGCCAACGACCATCGTGGCTGGGCAAAGCGCAACGCTCACATGGTCATCCAACGCGAACTGCACGGCGAGCGGCGGTTGGACCGGCGCACAAGCAGCGAACGGCACGATTGACGTGACGCCGACGACAACGGGTACCGTGCCATACACAGTGACGTGCTTCGGCGCGGGGTATAGCGGCACCGCGACTCAGACCGCCAATCTCACGGTGAACGCCGCAAGCGCGTACACCGCGACGAGCCTGGTCGAAGACCAGGCGGGCAGCACGGCGCCCGTCACCGATCCGCAGCTGAAGAACCCATGGGGACTAGCGCTCGGAGCCACGTCGCCCATGTGGGTGGCGAACAACCACAGCGAGACCTCGACGCTGTACAACGGCAACGGCGTCATCACGCCAGTCGTCGCGCACTTTGCGGCGACCGGCGGGGTGCCATTCAATCCCACCGGCATCGTGGCCAACACCACCACGGGTTTCGTCATCGGCAACGGCACGACGAGCGCCGCGGCCAGTTTCATCTTCGACGGCGACGGCGGCAGCATCGCGGGTTGGTCCGGAGCTGTCGACGCTGCGAATGCCATCATCGTGTTCACGGCGAACGACGGCGCGGTGTACAAAGGCCTCGCGATCGCGAACAACGGCACGGGCAACTTCCTGTACGCCGCAGACTTCAAGAACGGCAAGATCGACGTGTTCAACGCCACATACGCGAAGCAACCGGCCGCGAGCTTTGCATTCAGCGATCCGTCGCTGCCCGCGGGCTACGGGCCGTTCGGCGTCCAGGCCATCACGAAGGGCGGCACCACGCGCATCTACGTGGCGTACGCGAAGCGCGACACGTCGAATCCCGCGGAGGAAGCGCCGGGCGCCGGACTCGGCGTCGTGAATGTGTTCGACACGAACGGCGTCTTCGTGAAGCGCCTCGTCGGCGAAAATGGCAAGCTCAACGCGCCGTGGGGCCTGACGCTGGCGCCTGCGGATTTCGGCACGCTAAGCGACGCGTTGATCGTCGGCAACTTCGGCGACGGCAAGATCCACGGCTACGACGTGGACAGCGGCCGCTATCTCGGGGAGCTTAGCAACAACGCAGGCACCGCATTCGCCGTGACGGGCCTTTGGGGTCTGACGTTCGGCAACGACGCTGCGAACCAGCCCCACAGCACGCTGTTCTTCGCTGCCGGGACGAACGGTGAGGTGAACGGTCGCTACGGCCGCATCGATCTCGGCGCTACCGCGCCGACGCTCGGCCCCCCGCCCACGCTCACGCTAATCGTGCCGGCTGGCAACCTGAGCGGCACGGTGACGCTGCAGGCAAACCAGACGAACCTTGTCGTGATCAACAAAGTGCAGTTCTTCGTGAACGGCACCACGAAGATCGGCGAGGCCACGACGAGCCCGTTCACCGTGCAATGGAACACGACCACGGTGACGAACGGCTCCGCCAGGCTGCGTGCGATTGCGACGGACGCCAACGGCAACGTCGGTAGCACGGGAATCCTGACGGTTACCGTCGCGAATTAGGCTCCCGCTGCGACGCTGACACAGATTCAGACGAACGTGTTCACGCCGCGCTGCTCCGGCTGGCTGGCGCGCTGAACAACTGAGGGCAATATCAGAACACCGGGGCCGCGGCGGCCTACTACGCCGCGGTTTCCCGGACCCCGCGCGCATCGCGACGGTCTCAAAACCGTGACCGACATGCGGAAACCTATGTGTTGGTTTGGGCCCCTGCCCGGCTCGGGCATCATTCGGAACAGCACGCGTGCGCGGCGGCATATAGTGCGTCGCGGCTTCGCTTGGACCTTGCCACGGTTGGCCTCAAGCCGGACACTCAGTCCAAAGGAGAAGCAAATGCGCGCGACTCGCCTGCTGCTCACCTTGGCCCTGTTGGCGTCTGCCGACACGTTCGCTCAGACGACGCCATGGGGCGACCCCGACCTTCAGGGCGTGTGGTCGAACCTGACGCCGATTCCGCTCGAACGCCCGGCCGCACTGGCCGACAAGCCATTCTTCACAAAGGCTGAAGCGGCCGAGGCTGAGAAAAACGCGCTCGCCACGACGCTCAAGAACGTCTCGGCATCCATCGCTACGAGCGGGGAGTTCAACGAGACCTGGCTGGAGTCGGCGAAGGGTCGAGTGCCCCGCAATCTGAGCACGTCCCTCGTGATCGACCCGCCTGACGGAAAGATTCCTTACACACCCGAAGGCAGAGCGCGGTGGGTGGAGACGCCGCACCTGACGACGGAACGGATCACCGGAAACACGCTGCGCGCGGACACGTTGGAGGATCGCGCGCTCCAGGAGCGCTGCATCACCTCCGACACGATGTTCTATCCGAACGGGTTCTACAACAACTACATGCAGATCGTGCAGGCGCCGGGCTCTATCGTCATCCGCCTCGAGAGCATGCACGAGACGCGCGTGATCCCGCTTGATCACCGTCCACCCTTAAGCGCGAACATCAAGCAGTGGACTGGCGACTCACGCGGCTGGTGGGAAGGCAAGACGCTCGTTGTCGAGACGACGAACTTCAACAGCCGCCGGCGCTTTCACGGTGCCACAGAAAATCTCAAGCTTGTCGAACGCTTCACCCGCGTCGACAACGACACCATCGACTACCGGCTGACTGTCTCGGACCCGCAGACGTTCACTCAGCCGTGGACGCTGGAGAACAGCCTATGGCGCACGGATGAAGAGATCTACGAAGCGGGCTGTCACGAAGGGAACATCGGTCTCGCAGGCATATTGGCTGGCGCGCGAGCCCAAGAGAAGAAGTAGGCGCTTAGGCGACCTTTCGAAGGCGCGGCTGTCGCCCACGCCGTCGCTACCGGTTGCAGTAGCGAACGATGGGCGACGGCGAGCTTACGCGCTACGCGCTCAAGCCGCGCGCAGTACCACGTGGATGCCGTCGCGATCCTTGAAATGTAGCTCGTCGGCGTCAGCACTCCCCACGAGCGTCGCGCCGAGCGCGGTGACCTTTGCCGCCACGGTGTCGCGGTCGAAGGGCGCCACGTTGACGCAATAGTGATCGATTCGCGGCGGCTCCCCACGAGGCGCCGTCAGGACGCCGAGGCGAGTGTCGGCCAGCTGGAACCACACGCCATCAGCGTCGCGTCTCGATTCCGCGCCGAAGAACAGGCGGTAGAACGGCAGCGCGCGCTCGAGATCGGAAACCAGCAGGACCACGCGCTCGAGCGCGATCGGCGTGACCACGGGTCCTTGGTCCGTGATGCGCACGGAGGGGCGACGCGAAGCCAAGGCTTCCGCGGGCAGCGAAGAGACGCTCTCGTTCAGGCCAAGCAGCTGCAGCCTGATCCCGTCGGGGTCGCCAACCAACCCTTGGTTGCCAACCGTAAGCCCTTCGGTCCGCAGCCGTTCGATCATGGCTGGTGGATGATAGTCCTCGATCAGTGCGCAATAGTGGTCGATCCGCGACGCGCGACCGTTTGCGCCGCCGATCGCGATGCTGTCACTGCCGAGCTTGACGTAGTAGCGCAGCGGCGGTTCGGGTTCTTTGGTCAACGTGGGGCTGAATAGTCGCCCATAGAACTGGCCCGCCACTTCGACATCGGCCACCTGCATGCCGAAGTGCTGCAACCCAGTGGTCCGCAAGGGCAACAATTCCGGCGAGCGTTCCTGAGCCGCAGCCAGCAGCGGCCAGCAAGCTGTAGCCGCAGCGAGCTGCAATAGCTCTCGCCGCGACGTTGGCGATACCAGTGGGGCGGTGGACTCCGAGCGACGGCACGTCTTCATCGGCTGCGCCTCGAAAGGTGGTGTTGGTCGACTATCGTCCGTGGCAGCGTGCGTTGTGCGTTTCAGCGAGTCTTCGATCAGTTTTCCCACGCCAGCGGGCAGCCCGGCATCGACAACCCGGCCGCCTCCACTCGCGCGCACAACTGCTCGGCGTTGCGCGTCTGCTCGGCGAGCTTCGCGCGCACCTCGGCGAGCGGCAACACTCGGCCGTGGATCGGCACGTCGCGCTCGACGTCGAGCTTGCGATACGCGAGGTTGTCCTCGTACGTGTTGCCCCAGAAATAGACCTCCCAGTTCAAATCGAACAGGTCGCCCTGGATCAACAAGCGATGCTCGGGCACGTACGCCATGAGGCCGTGCGCCATGTGGTTATTCGAAACCACGCGATAGATATCGACGGTGAGTTTAGAGTCGCTGAGACGCAGATGGTCGGCGACGGCGGTCGTCTTGAGCGGCCGTGGGTTGCGGCTCAACGCGTCCGGAAACGCCGTGACCTGCCGCCGAGCGAGCTCCTCGAACCACGCGACGTTGCCCGATTGCGTGATGATCGTGAGGCCTTCGGCAATCGCGGTGCGCAGACCGCCCGTATGATCGAAATGATGGTGCGAGGTGATCGCTTCGGTGACCGGCTTGCCGGGCACCGTGCTGCGCGCTTTGGCGATCAGCGCCGCAGTCCACGCCCGGTTCGTCGGCACCTCGAACAACGTCAGATGGTCCGCGAACTCGAGCAACACAGAGTTTGCGCCGCCGTTGCCCGATAAGAACCACACACCCTCCGCGACCGCCGTCGCATCGACGGTATACGTGGGCGCGGCGTCGGACGCGGAGCGCACGGCTGCCGGCGCGGCCAGATCGCCGACGTCGCCGTCGAGCACGTAGCTGTCGATGTGCAGGCGCTGCTGCACGTTGTCCCTGAAATCCGACACAGTGTTGAAGCTCATCGGCACCCACACGCCGTTGACGGGCTCGTAGCCGCTGAACTCGGTGCGATAAGTTAGGTCGCCGAGGTTCTCGTGCGGCCCCACCCAGCGAACCCAGAGCGGCAGGCCTGTGGCCGTCGTCACGGCGAGCGTGAACGAGTTACTCGCCGTCGTGACGTCAACGAGTGTCGCCGAACCTTCCGTGCGCCGGTTCGCGATGCGGCTGTTCGAATCGAGCGCTGCACGCACCGCGACGATCGGGTTCGCGAGCAGCTCCATGCGTCGCTGCGTCGCGGCTTCCTTCGAAGCCCGACGTGCGGCGCCGCCGGGCGCCACATCGAACGCAACGTCGCCGTCGAGCCTTTGGTCGATGGGACGACCCGTCATCATCGCTTCCGCCGCGAACACGAACGCCCGCGACTGCTTCGCGCGCACTCGCGTGCGGCCGTTCGCGAGATCGATGACGCGCTCGTAGGCCGTGATGATCGTCATCTTCTCGGGCGCCGTCAGTTCGGTCGTGATCAGACTGCCGCCGTCTTGATACGGGTCGTGCCCGTAGCCGCGCAGCCGGATCGTCTTGAGCGCCTGAATGCGGTCGGCGCCGCCGAGCGCCTCGGCGGCGCGAGTGACGACTTGGCGCGCGTCGCCGGTCGATTGCGCTTGCGCGAAACCGCCGGCGCACAGAGCGACCGCTAGAAGCGCGGCAGCGAGTCGTTTCGTTAGTTGCATTTGAGCTCCCGGGGAATCAATTGCGGTTCGGCGCGAGCGGCGACGGCCGCTCCCAGCCTTGCTCGAAGAACTTCTCCCAGTTCTGCGCCCAAGGCCGGCCCAGAAAGTCGATGTAGCCTTCGTCGAACGGCGTGAGCTGCGACGGGCGCCCGTCGGGCCCGAGCACGATGCCGTTCTCGACACGGCACTCGACGAAGTTGTAGCGCCGCTCCGGGCTCTCGATGCCGCCCGTGCGCGTCCACGGCGTCACGATGCGGAACGGTCGCGCGAACGCCTCCGGGTCGTAGAAGACGGCTTCGACCACGAGCCCTTCACCGTCCGGTGCGCGGCGAATGATCTCGATGACTTGCAGCGAGTTGCTGAACTCGAGCATCGAATGGCTCATCGTCCAACCTTGCACGTTCGCCGTCCACGCGATCAACGTGTCGTCGTTCCAGAACCCCACCGTCTCGCCGTACCACTGCGGAATCAGCTGCCTGTGGCGCTGATCGATCAACACCTTGCGGATGAAGTTGTCGGCGACGCCAGCGAGGAGCTGGACCTGATTCGGCGTGACGAGCACTTCCATGTCGCGAATGCCCCAAACGTACCACCAGCGCATCAGCCCCTCGGGGTAGCAGAACGACGCCATCCATTGCGGCGCATTGTTGACGGACTCGTGAAAGTTCATCTGTGTCATGCGCGCCTGGTACTCCGGCGTCAACAACGACAACATCGTCGAGGTCTGCACCAGACTGCCGTTTAGCCACTGCCCTTCCGGCGGACGCCGAGGCGTGCCGCGGAAGTACCAGCCATCCCAATCGGGCAGCGTAGCGCGCGTGTGCTTGGTCACACCGCCGTCTCGCTCAGCTTGCGCTCGCAGCGCTTCGTAATGCTCCTCGGCAGTCTGGTAGGGATACGGGCTGACGAGCTCGTCGAGCTTCATTCCGAAGTTGCAGTCGCCCCAATGGCCGACGCGCTGCCGCACCCACATGTTCGTGAGCTGGTCGGGCGTGTTGCAGCGCGTGTAGCGCGGGTCCGTCCAGTGCTCGCGGTCGAGGTAGTAGTTCTTCGTCGTGAAGAGGTCGACCGGCAGCGGCTCGACGCCGGGCGGCGGGTCGGCCCCGTCATATCGTTGCTGAGCGGTTGCGCCGAGCGCGCCTATGGCGGCGGCAAGCGTGACGACGATCGATGTTCGCATGTGCCGGCTGCTCACTCGTTCTGCCCGAGGTACGTTCGGCCCGTGTCGGCCGTGCAGCCGCCCTGCGGCATCGTCGCGCCGCAGTGAACGATCGGCGTGCCATTCGGCATCGCGCCGAACGGCTTGCCGTTGCGCAGCGGGTTCAGCGTCACCGTTACGATCGTGCCGATCGGGAAGTTCGCGGGCGTTACGCCCTGCTGCGCAATGCGTGCGGCCGGGCCCGTCTCGACTCCCCACATCACGGGCTTACCGGCGGCATCCACGACGGGTGTGCCGTCGGCCTCGAGCAACTCGAAGATCAGCTGAGCATGGTTCGCACCCGGGATGTAGCGAGTCAACTTTCCGGTCATGGTCTTCACTTGGCTCTGGTCGTACATCGCAAACGAATGGTGGGCTGCGGCGCACGCGGGCCACGCGCCCACCGCGACGGTCACCACCGTTGCCGCGAGTATCGTGAGATTCCATTTCGATCCGGGCATCCCTTCTCTCCTTTGCTCGTGGGTCTGCTTCATTGCGCCGCGTCCTTCTCTGAAATCGAGCGCTCCGCTAACGGTGCCGCCATCCGCCGTTGGAATCATGGGATACGTCCAGTCTGCGATGACGCTACTGTCCGAGAGGTCTGCCGTCGCCGCTGCGAACGCGTGGGCGGCTGCGCGGACACGCCGAACGCACAAACCACGACGACGCGAGCGCGAGCGCCGCGCCGCCCTAACAAAAACATGGATACCCCCGCCGAGCACCGGCTCCCGGAACCCGGACGCTAGCGCCCTGCCGTTCGCCGTTGAAATCGCATCCGCCAATAGCTGGGATCAGCGCGCGCGATTTCCCGTCCAACGCATAGCCCCTGGCTCGCTAGTTCGCGGCAAAGAGCGCATCAAGTGCCTAAAATGGCGGAGAACCTCGACCAGGAATTTCAACTCACAGGGGAAAAGGCATGCTGATGACCGGGAGCGTAGCAGGCTTGGTATTCGCCGGTCTGGTGGCCGGAATGGTCACGCTAACGAGCGCGGCGCAGACTCGTGACGCGGGACCGTGGTGGCCGTCGAAGTACGGTCCAACGGATCAGGCCGGCGCCACCAATACGATTACGCCAAAAAAAATCCTCGAAGCGCTCAAGCTGCCGAAGACCGGGAAAACCTACGAGCTTGGGCATCTCTATGAGCAGGGTATGCCCCAGTATGGATCCCGTCCGTATTTCCTCCAGGCAATCCGTCGCGATGCCGGCACCGGAGCGGTGTTCACGGATTTCTTCACCGGCTACATTGGTCAAATGGGCACGCAGTTCGACGCGTTGGGGCACCAGGGCCGTACCGTGCAGATGGCGGATGGCTCGAAGCAGGCGGTGTTCTATAACGGCTTCACCGATCAGGAACTCGCCGGTGAGGATCTCGGCCTGAACGGTATCGAGGCCCTTGGCATTGAGCACGTGAGGCCCATTATCACCCGGGGCATCCTGATCGATGTTGCCGGATACAAGGGAGTGGCGACCCTGCCCGCAGCCTATGAAGTGACCCTTGCTGATCTGCGAGGCGCTCTGACCCGGCAGGGCATGACTGAATCCACCGTCAAGCCGGGTGATGCGGTGCTGTTCAATTATGGCTGGTCAGTCAACTGGAACAATCCTTCGAAATACAACGATTCGTTCGTTGGCAGAGGCGAAAACCAGGGATCGCCCGGCATCTATGGGGACATCGGGCGGTGGCTGATCGAACGCGAGGTATCCATGGTCGGCGCCGACAGCTGCTGTGTGGAAGTTCGGCCGACTCCGCGAACTGACAACGTTCATTACGACTTGTTGACGGCCGGCATTCCGATGCTCGAGAACATGGAGCTCAGGGAACTGGCCGGGGATCAGGCATACGAGTTTCTGCTGCTGACGCTGCCGGAGCGCGTGAAGGGCGCCACGGGCTCCATGGTGCGCCCGATTGCGATTCGTTGAGTGGCCTCAAGCCGGGCCGTTGAAGTCGGTTGAGCGGATCGACATAGCGCGCTGACCTCCAAGAGCTTGGAGGAACCGCAGGATTTTCTATCGTGCGCCAGGCCGCCGCAGTGAGAAGCGCGCGACACGGTCGTCGTTGCTGCCCACCCAGATGTCGTCGGCGACGCGCATGGCCGAGCTCACGGCCTGCATCGCGGCCGTTTGATCGGCGCCGCCGAGTCGCGTGAAGGCTAACGTCTCGGAATCCACCTCCAGCACCGACCAGCCCGTCGCGCAGCCCGCGCCGCTGCACACTGTCGGCGCGACGTAGTTGGGACCGGCCGTCAGAAGCTTGCCATTGGAAGCCCAGTGGATGTTGTCCGGCCGAATGGGCACCGACACCGTGCGCTTGGCCATCGGCGTCGCGCGGCGATCGAAGCGGACGATCTCTTGCGAACCGATGGCGGCAACGAACACGTAGCGCTCGTCCTTCGAGACGTCGACACCGTTCGGCAGCGACAGCTCGGTGCCTGCGAGCGGCTGCGGTTGGCCGCCTGGGTGCCACTCGATTAGCTGGCCGGTGATTCCGGCCGCGACGCCTGGGGTGGCCCTGTAGCTCTGGTCCCGCATGCTGGTCGTGATGAATCCGCCGTCGGCGAGCCTCGCCACACTGTTGTGGTAACGGTCTTGCTGCAGAAGCACGCAGCCCTTCCAGGTAAGGCTCGGCGCTGCGCCGCGAAGATCGAGCTCATAGATTTCGATCGCCTCGCGCGCGCCGTGGCTGGTGGTGTAGAGGCTGAAGTGTCGGGGCGACGTCTCGGCGAGACTCAGACCGTGCGTATCGAACGCCTGCAGATTCAGCGGCCCCGGGCAGTCGGGATACGCACGCGTGTCGTGCTGCAAGGCGAAGTTAGGGCCGTGGATGAGCTCCGACTGCGTGCGTGTCACTGGGTCGATCAGGTAAAGATGACCGGGTGCACGGTGACCGGACGCCAGCAGAAGACCCGTCGACCCCACGGTCAGAATATCTTCGGGGACGACGAGCTCACAGATGTACGTCAGTCCCTGCTCGTCGCGACAATCGGACGCTGGCGCGACCGCCTGCTGCGCCGGTTGCGCGACGTTCGCATTCTGAGCGACGACCGACGGCGCAACAGCACCAGTGAAAATGACGACCGCGACGAAGATCCAACGTTGCAGTGTGATCACGCAGCACCCCTTTCCGCGCCGGTTCTCAACACGCTAGCCGCACGGGCGCAGGTCGCGACGGCTTCCGAGCTCGGCTCGGAGCGTGTTAACGTTTTTCCAGACCCGAGTTGATCTCGATCGTGACGCCGGCCGGATCCGTGATGGTGGCGATGGCGCCGTTGAACATGAGCTCGCACGTCACGCCCTTTTTCGCGAGCTCCTCACAAAACGCTTTGACGTCTTTGACACCGATACCCGTGTGATCGAGCGCCCGCCCGCGCGTGGGCGCCGGCGCCGACTCGGCCCGCGCGAACAAGAGGCGTGCGCCGGGGATCGTGCTGACGGTCAGGTCACCTTCTCGCGTCGTCTTGGCGCCCAGCACGCGCTCCCACCAGGCGCGCTGGCCGTCGGGATCCGTCGAGACGAAGGCGACGGCCCGGTGCGCGATCGACGTCGTGAGCGAGGGAGCGGCGAAAAAGTGAACGTCGAGACCGGGCGGAATCAGCGCATCGAAACGCACGTCGCTGACTTCCGTGATCTTGACGCCCGCGGCCGCGAGCTTGTCGCGCGTGCCGCGAAGATCTTTAACGTTGAAAGCGAAGTGATCGAGCGCCGACCCCTTGGTGCCTTCGCTCCCCTTGCCGGTCGACAGGATCAAAAAGACGCCCGGAAACTTGACGAATAGCAAAGGCGGATTGCCCGATGGCTCGCCACCGAGCACCTCGACCCAAATTTTCCGCTGCGCGTCGACGTCGGCAACCATCAAGTGATGGTGCCCCATCGTCACACCCGCTTCGTTGAAGGGGAGCACCTGTGCGCGAGCGATCGTCGCGATACCCAGTGCGCACCCGACGATGATCGAACGTTGCATGGCCGCAGAGGCTATCACAGGCCCAAGGAGCGCGCGTGGCCAGGGACGGAATCGAACCATCGACACGCAACGGGCTACGCGAGTTGCGGTGCTACGGCAGGCGGCGCGTGGAGACGTTTCGCCATGCGCCCTCGGACAATCACGACGATCGTCAACAGAAGGCCGATCGTGCCAAACGTCGCGAGGACGACGGGTTCCCGACCGACAGGAACCGTTAAGAAACTGTAGTTATAGGATGCATGGAGAACGGTCGTGAGCAGGACGCTCTGCGTGTGGTTGTAGAACCAAGTGACGACGATGGCGAACATGGTTGTTGCGACGAGATACCCCAAAAAGGGCGCGCCGTATTGCGGCGAGCCCTCGATGAAGAATGTCGGCAGATGCCAGCACGCCCACAAGACGCCGAGAATGATGCTGGCAACGAGGGGGCTGTGACGGCGTTGGAGACGCGGCAACGCGTAGCCGCGCCAGCCGATCTCTTCGAGCAGCGCAAACACAGGCAGGCCCGCGAATAGGAGCCAAAAAGGCAACTCGTATGGAGTTGCGGGCACGCTCCAATCAATGGTGCCGCCCGCGACCAAGTAACCCGCCGCGGCCGCCAACATGGTCACAGGAAAGAAGAACAGCGCGATCGACCACCAGAGCAGAGGAACGCGCCAGCGAAGTAAGCGAGTAACGAGATCGTTGATGCCGGCGGGACCATCGGCCACGCGCGCCATCGAGAAAGCTGCGAACGTCGGTCCCGCTGAGCCGACGAGCAAGAACACACCCAGGGCGAACGCACTCGGATCGACGTGATTCTCCGCTGCGATGAACATCGGTATCGCAGTAAGCCAGGTGAACACGTACGCCAGCACGAAGAAGGCGATCAGTGGATATCTACGCATATCCCCTCGTAGCCGCGATGAAACCCACCTGACATTGCAGAAACAGAGCAATGATCGCAAGGGCGGAATGATTCAGTCCGCTCGTCCATCGCGCAGACCTAGCGTTGGCGTGCGTCCCAATCGCGCGTACGTGACGTCAGATCACGGTAAGCGACGCCGGATCGGGCACCTGAGCGGGCACTCGTAGCAACACTAGCGTTGCAGCCAACGGATCTAATGTTGCAGTTGCGCCTATCCGTGTGTTAAATACTGAGCCATATGGTTCAGTATAGCCGGACCCGCTTTGATGCCTCGTTCGCCGCGCTCTCGGACGTCACCCGACGTGGCGTTCTGGAGCAGCTCGCGCGTGCAGACGCTTCGATCACGGACCTTGCCGAGAAATTCCGCATGACCCTCACGGGCATGAAGAAGCATGTCGGCGTCTTGGAGCAGGCGGGGCTAGTCACCACGGAGAAGGTCGGGCGCGTGCGGACCTGCAAGCTCGGCCCGCACCGACTGGAGGAGGAATCTGCATGGATCGAGAGATACCGCCAGCGCTGGGACGCACGCTTCGACGAGCTGGACAAAGTTGTCGAGGAATTGAAACGGAAGGCGAAGGTCGATGGACGCAAGAAGAGAGAGTGAGGTTGCCCCCATGAAGAACCGTACGACGGTGGAGCGGAAGTCCGAGCGTGAGCTCGTCGTCACGCGAACTTTCAACGGCCCGGCGCGCCTCGTGTTCGAGGCGTGGACCAAGCCCGAGCTGTTCAGGCAGTGGTGGGTGCCGAAGTCGATGGGAATGTCCCTGCTTTCCTGCGAAATGGATGTTCGTGTCGGGGGCAGGTACCGTTTGGAGTTCGCACACGGGGACTCACAAGCGGCGTTCTTCGGCACGTACAAGGAAGTAACACCGCACTCGCGCCTCGTCTGGACCAATCAGGAAAGTGACGAGGGTTCCGTCACGACGGTGACCTTCGCGGAAAAAGGCGGCAAGACGTTGCTGGTCATGCACGAGCTTTATCCCTCGAAGGAAGCTCTCGACGCCGCCGGCACCGGGGCGGCGGATGCGATGGGAGAGACGTTCGAGCAACTGGACGAGCTTCTCGTCACCCTGGGCGCGAGCGTGGGACGGTGATGAAGTCGTCGATCTCGCGTCGGCTGCCTGGCTCTTCACTACGCGGAAGCGAACCCCGACGAGGTTGTCGTATCAAGATGAGATGGCCGTACGCTTACCGCGGATCTGTTTCGTCTAGCTGCGGCGTGAGTCGCGCGATGCTCAACTATCGTTTGGCCGTCACAGGTGTAAACGCTCAGTTTTCATCGTCGTGAACGATTCCGCGCGAAGTTGGTACGTGGTCGCGCAGGAGGCAACCCTCATCAAGGAGACGGCGCAGGCGACGCTCGGGTGAGCGTAATCAGAGCACGGCTTCACCGATCAATAGCACGCCGACGAAGATCATCAAGTAGTAGATGATTTTGTAGAAGCGTTCGCCGTCGATGCGACGCACGAGCCAGACGCCCGCGAACGTCGAGACGATTGCAATCGGCAGAAGCACCGCAGCCGTCAGCAGGTTGGTGCGGGTGAACTGGCCGAGCGCAAAGAAGGCAGGCACTTTGATCCAGTTGAGCGAGGCGAAGTACACGGCCCACGTGCCGACGAGCACGTCGCGCGGGAGACGGCGTGGCAAGACCCAAAGCTGGAAGGGCGGTGCGCCTGCATGCGCGATCTGACTCGTGAAGCCCGAGGCCACGCCCGCGAGCGAACCTATCCAGCCGGGCGACGCGGAGACGGCTGAGGGCGGGCTGTGCCGTCCCAGCCAGAGACGGTAGGCCCCGAACGCGATGGAGATGAACCCTACGAGCGCCATGACGCCGGCGGCCGGGATGTTCGCTGCAAACAGATAGCCGATCAGAATGCCGATCGTCGCGCCGGGTATCGTCCAACCGAGCACGTACCAATCGAGATTTCGGCGGAACGACCAGACGCCGACGATATCTTGCGCGATCAGGATGGGAAGCAAGATGGCCGCGGCCTGCACGGGATCGATGACGAGCACCATGAGCGGCAGCGCGAGCGAGCCGACGCCCGCCAGCCCGCCTTTGGCAAAGCCGAGCAAGATGACAGCCGGCGCCGCCAGCAGGTAAAAGATAGGGTCTTGGATCACTTAGAACTTCGACAAGGCGGCGCTCGTACGGATGGCCAGTAAGTCAGCGGTTATTCTGGGAGCGTCGGGCTCCGTTGGACAGGCCCTCCTGGCAGAAGTCGTGCGCTGCGGCGGTTTCAGCCGGATTCTCGTGATGACGCGAAGGCCGCTGGGCCTTCAGCTGGGTCCACAGGTAGAAGAACGGCTAGTGCCGCGAATGGAGCCGGACGAGCTTGCGCGAGCTGTCGTCGACGCACTGCGCGACGTCGACCGCGAAGTGGTTGGGTTCAGTGTTCTGGGAGTCGGCGCGGGCACGGCCAAAATGTCCTTGGATGAGCATCGTGCCGTCGACGTCGAGCTCAACGCTGCGTTTGCCCGCGGCCTGAAGGCATCGGGAAAGGTTCAGCACTTGGCGTTCATGTCGTCGATCGGTGCCGACATCAATGCCAGGACTACGGGTTCCGGCGCCGCCGGCATGCCGCGCTACCTTCGCGTCAAAGGCGAGTCCGAGGCGGCCGTGAAGAAGGAAGGGCCAGCCGTCGTCAGTATCTTTCGTCCTTCTATGATTCTCGGGTCTCGGCACACGCCGTGGCTGCTCGCAGTCGGTCTGCCGCTGTTTGCACCGGTGACTCCGGCGAAGTTTCGTTCGATACGCACAACCGAGATTGCGGAAGCGATGGTGGCTGCTGCTTTGAATCCGCCGACGCAGAGCACGATTTACAACTACCCTGAAATGATGGCGTTGCGTCGCGCACGATAGAGCCGACGTGGGCTCGTCGTAACCCGCCGCCAAGACAGGCGTGGCTAAGTGATTGATGAGAAATGGTGGCCAGGGACGGAATCGAACCATCGACACGCGGATTTTCAGTGAACTGAAACGCTTACGCAGGCTCACTCAGCGTAAGGCACGGAAGAAATTCCCGACTTCACGCGTTCACAACGAATGACGTTCGTTGACCGTACGTGATCGCAGATCGGGCACCTCGGTGGGCACGACCAGCGACGCCGAGATCACTACACAACACCGACTCCTGAAGAAGTAGCCGGGTCACCCGCTCGGCAGTGCCCGGCCGCACTCCAGCCTCCGGTTACTTGGCAACCTCGGTCGCCAGCATTTCAGGAGTCGGCGGAGCGGTGTCCTTGGGGTCGGAGCCCTTGTGCTTGTCGTTGGCCGGCAGCGGCGCGCCGTTGGCGATTCCGAAGCCGATCTGCTCGCCGGCGAGCTCCGTGTAAGCGACATTCACGTTCATGTGCGCGCGCGCGAGCGGCGTGTTGCCGTATTCGAGCCCCTTTTTGATATGCGTATCGAGCAGCGGCGCGAAGTCCGGGTTCTTCTGCAAGTCGGCGACGGCCGCACCGGGCGGGCAGGAACGGCGCCATGTTCCACGCCATCACATCGCCCATGCACAACAGGCGCGCGGCGGTGAACAGCACGAAGGTGTCGCCGTTGGTGTGCCCACGGCGCTCAGCGCGTTGGAGCGCCGCGACCGCGGCCACTGCGGCGGGCGTGAACGTGCCCTCAGCGCCGGTAGGCGAGCTGCACGCCAATTTGCCGCGGCAACGGTGCAGCTACGGTAGCTCCATAGGTATAGCTGTTGTAGGTGGAGCAGTCGGCGTTGGTGCACTGAGACCGGCCACCGAAGCGCGGCCCTAGCTTCTCGTCCGTTACGTTCAGCGCGAACAGGTTAACGTCGAATCCTCCGCGCTCGAACCCGAGGCGCAGGTTGATGCTCTTCTGCGCCGGCACGTCACTCGAGTCGGGGGAATACGCGCCACTGCTGCGAGCGACGGTTGCATAGCCGTCCTGCCACCGATAGTCGATGCGCGCATAGACCGGCGTTGAACCGATCTCAAAGTCGAGCCGTGCGCCGAGGTCCAGCGTCTCTGGCGGCTGAGCAAACTCCTGGCCGTCTTGCGCAACGACGAGGTCTCCGGCGCGCGAGGCGGGTCCGCCGGGAATGATCAGGGAAGAGGTGTACTCCGCTTTGGTATGGCTGAATGCAGCATTGATCGTGAGCCGCCGGATGGGACGGAAGTCTCCTTCGATCTCGATGCCGCGGCTGCGCGCACTCGGAACATTGAAGACGGCGCCATCGCCGAGGAACAAGAATGTCTGGACGTCTTTCCACTCGAGATCGTAGATGGCTGTGTTGATCTGGGCCTTGCCGTCGAGCAGCCCGAACTTGGCGCCGAGCTCGTAGCTCCAGACGGTGTCCGAGTCATAGGTTTTCGGCAGCACGTCAGTCGTGAGATCGTACTGGGCGAGCGAGCCTTGGGCCGCGGAAGTGAGCACCTGGTTCACGCCGCCGGCGCGGAACCCCTCGGCCGCCGTGACGTACAGCAGATCGTCGGAATTGAAGAAGTATTGCAGCGACAACTTCGGCGTGACCGGCGACTCCGAGATCTCCCCTGTGACTGCTGCCTGCGAGGGATCAGAGGTGCCGCCATTCGGGCCGAAGTTGAATTGCTCGAACTGGGTTTCGACGCGCGTGACGCGAACGCCCGCGCTCGCGTGCAACTTGTCGGTGAAGCGTACGGTGACGTCGCCGAACAAGGCGGCCTCGGTGTCTTCATCCAACTCGTAGATATTGGAGAAGAACCCGTTGAAAGGCACTCCGTATCGCTGTTCGATGCTCATCCCTGAGAATTCTAGGAACGCCTCGTTCGTCGTTTCTGCGATCATCCGGACGTCGGCATTCGTTTCGGCGAAGTACGCACCGACGACGTAGCTCACGCGCTGATTCGGCGAGGACGCGAGTCGCAGCTCCTGCGAAACCGCGCGGCGCTTGTTGTTGGTATTCGTTTCGATCAGTGCGCCTAGACCGAGGCCGTTCGGGACCGTGACGATGTTCGGATTGAATCCGGATCCGGTCGGAACCGGCACCGTCGGCGCGCCTGGAGTGACGATCCGCGCGGTGCCGGGGTAGACGAGCAAGGTTGCCGGGAAATTCTGCGGGCTCTGGCCGCGATTCAAGTCATAGGTCGACGAGGCGATGTAGGTCAGCTCTAGGTTGTCGTTGATGTCCCACTGGAAGGTTGCGCTCGCGATTTCCATGTCGGTGCGCGTCGGCGTCGGACCGAACGCGAGCGATTGGAAGCGGTCGGGATCGAAAGGCCCGACGGTATAGCCTGGAGCGACATAGGCGCCGGTGGCGGCATTGCAGCCCGGATTCGGGGGCAGCACGGCGGGCGGAACCAGGAACGCGCGTGCTGCGACCGGCAGGGACAGGATGTACGGAATGTTGAAGCAAAGCGGCCCGACCTGAAGTTGCCCCGGCTCGGGTAAGTTGTACGCGGTGGTCAGATTGTCCGTCTCGTCCCTTGACTTCAGGTACCAGACCGTCAGCCTGGTGGCGTCGGAGGGTGCCCAGGTAAACGCGACGCGGCCGGCGCCCACCTGGCCCTCATTGCTATCTCTGTCGTAGATGCTGCCATTTCGGTAGTCCGTCAGGTCGATGTACCCGCCGGTGTCGCGGCGAAACAGGCTCGCCCGGAAGCCGAGCTTATCCTCGATGATCGGCCCACCGAATCCGAACCCCGCCTCGTATCCCGAGGCGCCGCCCTCGGTCGAAAGATATTGTGCGCGGCCATACGACGAGAAGTCGGTGAGGCCCGGCGCCGTCTGAATGTAGCGGATCGTTCCGCCTTCCGAACCGCCGCCGAACAAAGTGCCCTGCGGTCCGCGCAGCACTTCCACGCGTTCCAGATCGAACAGCGGCGGCACCGGCGTGCCGTTCTGCGAGGCAAAGCCGCCCGCGGAGCGCTTTTGCAGTGGGGTCTCGTCCAGATAGAAGCCCGTCGTCGCAGCCGTTGCGCTTTGCTGGCGAATGCCGCGGATGGCCACGGTCGCGTTGCCGGATGCTTCGCGGCCGGACAGCCTGAGTCCAGGTACGACCGTCTGGAGGTCCGCGATGTTGTTGATGCCCTGCTGATCGAGATCCCGCTGGGTCTGTGCCGTCACGGCCAGCGGGACGTGATTCACGGTGTCGCTCTGCCGGGTAGCGGTCACCACCACTTCTTCCAGCGTGCCGTCTTCGGGTCCGGCGGCAAACGCCGGCGCCTGCAACATCGAGACCAGAGCGCCGCACGCCATTGCGGCGCGGCCCCTAAACTGAATCCTATGCACACCCCCCCCTACGCGCTTTCAGTGCGCCGTATTCGTGCCTCCCCCGCCGCAGCGCCCCCCACGAGGCCAACCGTCGCGGGCCCCTAATTCCCATGCGCAGGTAATTTATAGCACTGCTCGCTCGGAGCACAAGTGCAAATGAGTTGCAACGTTCCGACCCGTGAGCCACTCGATTTAGCCGCTAACGATCCACGTGCACTGCAGCGTCGGTATGAAGGCGGACGACGGTGCATGTGGCGGGCCGCCGCCGCTCGAGCTGAGTTAGAGTGTGTCCGGTTGTCGTGCACGAGGCTGTTCTTTGCCCCCCCAGCGCCCTTCCAAACCGCACCGGAAAAAGAACGCGCGGCGCAAGCCGGGGCGCCCGCTAGCGCAAGGGAGCAAACGCGTCGGCTCCGACACGATCGTGAAGGAGGTCTGCGAGCTGCTCCGCGACTTCGCGCCACGCGACGTGACGCTGTTGCGCGTCGCCCAGCATGCGGGCGTGGACCGCTCGCTGATCCGCTATTACTTCAAGAATCGCTCGACCTTGCTCCTCGCTGCCGCGCGGCATCTCTTCAGGGCGTTGCAATCCGAGCTCGATTCAGCGCGCGAATCCGCCCCTGCGGACCCCGAGGCGCGGATTCGCGCGAACGCGGTCGCGTTGCTGCGGTTTCAGCTCGAGCATCCGTACTTTCATCGATTAATGATCGACGAAATCTTCGTGTCGGATGATCCCGAGGCGAAAGCGTTCTTCGAATCCCTGACATCGGTGGCCCTTGCGGCGGTGCGCGCGACGACGCACGCCGCTGCTCGCGAAGACGAGACGAGGGCCGTTGATGGCGCATTCCTGTACATCGCGATAATCGGTATGTGCGAGTTTTTCGTCATGGGGGCGCCGATTCTCAAGGTGGCTTTCGGCAAGGATTACGATGCCGAAGCCGTCGCCCGCGAGTACGAGAAATTCATCCGCGACTACGTCGTCGACGGCCTACGCCAGCGCTGAACGAGGCTGCGCGCCGGGGCCACGCCTGCGGCGCTGATACTCGCCCAACGCAATCAGCTGCCGCACGTGCTCGGGCCAGCCACAGCGCAGTTGCGATCCCGTCGGCCTCGAGGCCGGGCGGGGCCGAACGGTTGACAATTCCCACTGCTGGGGAATATTGTCTGGAGAGGGCGCACCGTTCGCGGCGAAAGTGCGCGCGCTACGAGTCGAACCATGGCAAGCGAGCCGCACGCGTGTACGCGCCGTTTCGGAGGCGGACGTCGCCAGACGCGCCGACACCGAATAGGAACACGGAGTAGAGGACCATGAAATCGAGATGGCTCCCGATAGTCTTGGCCCTGACGGCGGCGGCGCTCACGGCGCCGGCCGGTGCTCATCACTCGTTCTCGGCGATCTACCGCGCCGACCAAAAGGTCGAGATCGAGGGCGAGGTCGTGCAGCTCCTTTTCAGAAACCCGCACTCGATCCTGCACGTGCTCGCGCCCGACGAGTCGGGCGAGATGACGCGCTGGGCCGTCGAGTGGCAGGGCGCGACGCAGCTCGGCGCCGGCGGTATCACGGGGCAGACGCTGCGGCCCGGCGATCCCGTGATCGTCACGGGCAACCCGGGTCGCGATCCGGCCGAGCACCGCATCCGGATGCTCTCGATCAAGCGCACCACGGACGGGTTCGGCTGGGGCACGGCGCCGGGCGCAGGTCGTCGACTGATGCGCGCGGCGATGTCGAGAGTCTGGCCGCGTGCGGCCGCGGTGCTCGCGTTCACGTTCTTCGGCGGCGTTGCGCTCGCGCAGCCGGGGCCGCCCGGCAGGCCGCCCGCGCCGCCGAAATCGCCGCGCGAGTCGGCGCAGGTGGATCTGACGGGCTACTGGGTCGCGTTGGTCACGGAAGACTGGGCCTGGCGCATGATCACGGCGCCGAAGGGCGATGCGACGAGCGTGCCGCTGAATCCGGCGGGGCGGCGCGTGGCCGCCGAATGGGATCCCGAGCGCGACGCGGCGAACGGCGAGGCGTGCCGGCCGTTCGGGGCCGCGGCGCTGATGCGCATGCCGCTGCGGTTGCACGTCACGTGGCAGGACGACGAGACGCTCAAGATCGAAACCGACGCAGGCGAGCAGACGCGCCTGTTCCATTTCGCGCCGAGCGCCGCCAGCCGAACGCCGCCGCGAGCGCCGTACCGAATGCCGCACCGGGCACCGAGCGCTCCTGGCAGGGATTCTCGACGGCCGAGTGGACGCGCCCGGTCGGCGGCTTCAATCCGCTCGCGGCGATCGCGGCCGGCGCCGCGGTGCCGACCGACGCAGGTGCACCGCCGAAGGCGCGCTCAAAGTCGTCACACGCAATCTGCGCGCGGGCTACCTGCGCAAGAACGGCATTCCCTACAGCGAGAACGCGCAGTTGACGGAGTACTTCTCGCGGTTCTCCGCGGTCGGCAACGATTACCTGACGGTGCTCACGGTCGTGCACGACCCCACGTATCTCGCGGGCGATTTCATCACGTCGTCGCAGTTCAAGCGCGAGCCCGACGCGGCGAAGTGGAACCCCACGCCTTGCAGCACGGCGCCGCCGCGCGTGCCAGCGTCGCGCCCGCCGGAGAGTAGACGATGAAGCGGCTTCTCCTTTCTATGTTGCTCGCCGCGCTGCCGAGCCTTGCGGCGCTCGCCCAAGTGGACCTCGCCGGCGAATGGGATCATCCGGGCGTGTTCGGCCAGGAAGACATCACCGATCGCGGCGGCGGCCCGGAAATCGGCGACTACCTCGGCCTGCCGCTGAACGAGGCGGGACTCCGCAAAGCCGAAAGCTACTCGGGCTCGTGGCTCAGCGTGCCCGAGCATCAGTGCACGCCGCATCCGGCCGCGTATCAGACCTGGGGCCCGAACACGCTGAGCGTGAACAAGGTGTACGACCGGATCCGCCGCGTCGTGATCGGGATCAGGCTCGACGGCACCTTCGGCTTGGACCGCGTCGTCTGGATCGACGGTCGGCCGCCGCCGCCCGAGGAAGCGCTGCACACGTTCAACGGCTTCTCGACGGGGCACTGGGAAGGCGACACCTTGGTCGTCGAGACGAGCCACATGAAGCTCGGCTGGCTCAGGCGTAACGGCACGCCGACGAGCGAGCGCGCGCGGATGACGGAGTACTACACGCGCTTCGACGACTATCTGCTCGTCACGACCGTCGTCGACGACCCCGTCTATCTCGCGGAGCCGTTCGTACGGACCACGGAGTACGTGCTGAATCGGCGGCCGCTGCCCGTCATCGGGTTCCCGCTGCTGCGCAACGACGCTCCGGTCTTCTATAAGTGCTTTCCGGCGGAGGAAACGACGGCCGACAAGCACCACGTTCCGCACTACCTGCCCGGCGAGAACGAGTTGCTCGGCGAGTTCTCGGCGAAGTACCGCATCCCGCAATGGGCGATGGAAGCCGGCGCCGCAACGATGTATCCGGAATTCGCCGCGCGGCTCGCGCGCGAGGACGGCCGCGGCGTGCGCGAGGCACCGGCCGTCGTGCCGCCGCGCGCGGCGCCCGCCGACGAAGTGCGCTCGATGCACGTGAAAGGCGGCATCTGGCTCGTCACTGGCGCGGGCGGCAACGTGACGGTTCAAGTCGGCGACGAGGGCGTGCTCGTCGTGGATACCGGAACGGTCGAGAAGGCGCCGCGTGTTCGCGAGGAGATACGCAAGATCGCCGGTGATCAGCCGATCCGTTACATCATCAACACGCATTGGCACGCCGATCACACGGGCGGCAATGTGGTGCTCTCGGAGGAGCCGCTGCAGCGCGCCGCGATCCTGACGCACGAGAACGTCGGCCTGCGTCTCGCCGAGTCGGACGCCGAAGCCGGCAAGCTCGTCATGGACACCTTCTTTGGCGACTCGAAGACGATCTACTTCAACGGCGAGCCGATCGAGATCATCCACGTGCCGGCCGCGCACACGGACGGCGACTCGATCGTGTTCTTCCGCGGCTCAGACGTCGTGAGCGCCGGTGGCGTGATCTCGACGCAGAGCTTGCCGAGCTTCGACGCAGCCCAAGGCGGCTCGGTCAACGGCTTGATCGACGCGCTCAATCGGATCCTCGACATCACCGTGGCCGAGACGCGCGGACAGGGCGGCACGATCGTGATTCCGGGTCACGGCCGCCTCTACGACGAGGCCGACGTCGTCGAGTACCGCGACATGACCGTCATCGTCAGAGATCGCGTGCAGAGCGCGATCGACCGGGGGCAAGTCGCTGCGTCAAGTCGTGCAGAGCCGGCCGACCCTCGAGTACGACGGCGTGTTTGGCGGCGAGGGCGCAACGTGGACGAGCGCGGCCTTCGTGGAGGCCGCGTTTCGGAGCTTGGGCGGGAAGTGAAAGACGCACGTAGGAGATCGACGATGGGCGGAAAGGTTTGTGCGCTCGTTGCGGGGCTCGTGTTGATGGCGGGCTCCGCCTCGGCGCATCACGGCAGCGGCATCTCGTACGACACGGCGAGCATCTGGACCACCTGGGCCACCGTCACCGAGTTCAATTACATGAACCCACACCCGACGATGACGTTCGACCGCAAGGTCGACGGCGGCAAGATCGAGCATTGGACCGCCGAGCTCATCACGAACCCCTCGATGATGGCGCGCCAAGGGTGGACGAAGAGTCGAACGTTGGAGGCTTTGCGTCCAGGGACCCGCTTGAAGCTCTACCTCGCGACCGCGCGCGCCGGCGGCTTCAGCGCGGTCGTCATGAAGATCGAGGACGAAAGCGGGCAAACCCTCGCGAGCCCTCCCCGCGACCTCAAGGGCGTCGACTTGGACGGCAAACCCGGCGGCCTACAGCCCGAGGGCAACGCGGTGTTGCCGGGACAGCCGACCCAGTAACGGCGGAAAACGGCACGCGAAGCGGACCGGCCAGGCGCGATAGCCGATAGCCGGCTTTCCGCGAAAGCGGTCAAGCAGGGCCCGCGGCGGAGGAAATATGAGCAGCACGCAGACAAGAATGCGCACACGCGCGAGACATCCGCAGTTCCTAGCTCTCGTGGCGGCGCTCGCCGTCGCTGGGTCATTGGCGACCGTTCACGAAGCGGCGGCTCAGCGAAGCGACGCACGCCCCGGCGGCTTCGGCTCGTCCGACACCGACACGCGCGCGTACGACAAGCACGATTTCAGCGGCCTCTGGAGCCGCTTCCCTCAGCAGCTCGGTCAGCCGGCCTGCCCCGAGTGCAGCGACCCCCCGGACCTCTTCCCGAACTACGGCTTTTTCGGGACCCCTCCGACGCGCACGGCCGAGGGCGAGCGCCGCTTCAACCTCAACAAGCCGGCGCGCGGCCTCGAGCTCGGCAGTGAAGCGGCCCGCAAGCGCACCGATCTCGACATAGGCTTCCGCCGTGCAGTGCTGCCGGCCTTCGGCAACGACCCCGAGATGCGCTGCGAGCCGCTCGGGCTCGCGCGCTTGATCACCTTCTCGGGCGGCGGCGCGAACATGGAAATGGTGCAGACGAAGGACCGCATGCTCCAGCTCTTCGAGTGGACCTGGGAGTTCCGCGATATCTGGATGGACGGGCGCAAGCTACCGAAGGTCGACGACTACCTACCGCGCTTCAATGGATATTCGGCCGGCAAGTGGGAGGGAGACACGCTCGTCGTCACCTCGGTCGGGTTCGACGATCGCCAGTGGCTCGACCAGTTCGGCTTTCCGATCAGCGACCAGGCCGTACTCGAGGAGCGCTGGGACCGCCCGAGCCCGAATCGGCTCCGCGTACGGCTCAAGCTCACGGACCCCGTGAACTACACCGCGCCGTGGGAGAGCAGCACCAAAGTCTGGGCTCTGATCCCGAAGGAGGCGATGGCGATTGGCGGATGGTCCGGGCTGCTCGAAGACCGCTGCGTGCCGAGCGACGAATCGCTGTTCAACCAATTCCGCGATCGCGCGGCCGGGGTCGGCAAAACGGAGCCCGACCCGCAGAAGTAATCCGCCGCGCTCGTTTCGATGTGCCCCACAGTAGTGATTCGCCCCACGCGTGGCCGAACGCCGCAACCGGAACTCCGGCGCGGCAGACGCCGGTGACCGCGAACGACGTGCCGAGGAGCCAACGATGCGATCTGAATACCGCTGCTTAGCCAGTGTCGCCGCGGGTGCGCTGGGATCGATCTTGCTGGCGTCGAGCCTCGCGGCTCAGGAGCGCCCGCTGCCCATGGGCCGCAGCATCGGCGCCGCGTGCACGCGCAGCGTGACCGTGCCCGCACCTGCGGGCGCACCCGGGCCGGGTGCGGGGCCTGCGCGAGAGCCTGGGCAAGGGCCGCCGGGCGCGGGACCAGGCGCAGGGCCGGCGGCCGCCGTCGGACAGGGCCGGCCGCCGTTTGCGTCGAACCTGACGCCCGCGGAAGCCACGAAGCTCGTCAAGGTGCGAGACGACGTCTACGCGGTCGTCAACGTCAACAACGCGGTGCTTCCCGACATCCCGCTCTACGGCGGCAACGTCGGAATCTACCTCACCGACGGCGGCGTGGTGCTCGTCGACTCGAAGAACGAACGCATGCACGACGACCTCGTCGCGAAGGTGCGATCGCTCACGAACGCACCGATCTCGTACGTCGTGCTGACCCACAACCACGCCGACCACAGTGCCGGTGCCGCGCAGCTCCGTGCGCTCGGCGCGACGGTGATCATGTCGGCCGCCGACCGCAAGCGCATGGGCGGCGTCAACGACCCGGGCCTCCCGCAGGTCGGTTACGACGGGCACGCGGAGATCGTGCTCGGGGGCAAGCGCATCGAGCTCCTCGAGTTTTGCGGCCACACGAGCGGCGACACGGTCGTGTATTTGCCCGATGCGCGCGTCGTGATCGCCGGCGATCTGGTCGCGACGCCCGACTCGATTCCGCAGGTAACGAACTACGCCGATGGCGGCAGCTGGACCGACATGGTCAGAAGCCTCGACGCGCTCGCGGAGCTCGACTTCGATTTCATGATCGCGGGCCACGGCCCGGTGCTCACCAAGCGCGAGTTCCTCGCGCACCGCGCCAAGATGGCGGCGATTCGCACACGCGCCGAGGAGCTCGTGCGTGCGCACAAGTCGCAGAGCGAGATCGCTCAGGCCCTCGCGGCGGAGTTCAACTGGGGCGTCGGTCCGGGCCTCGCCGCGGGGAACATCGCGGGCATGCTCGTCGAATTCGCCGGCGATTGAGCGCAGAGTCGACGCCGCAGGCCTAGGGCATATCCGCGCTTGGGGCAAGTTGGGCACTAATCGGGCACTAACGACCGCAGCGACGGTACGAAAGTGCCGAAGCCCGCTCGTAAGTCACTGTTGGGAAATGGTGGCCAGGGACGGAATCGAACCATCGACACGCGGATTTTCAGTGAATTGAAAAGCCAATCCAACGCCAACGAGCGTAACGGAACCGGACCTACGCGAATTTTCCCGCGAGCCGATGAGTCAGCAAGGATGCTGCTGGGTGACGCTGGTTTGGGCACCTGCGCGGGCACCTACGCATCCCCCCTTAGAGCGCATCGGGCGAGCCAAATAGTCCTCTCGTGGCTCGATGCGCGCGCAGGCCGCGTGTTCGCGACCGGGTATGCTGCGAAATTATCCGTCGATCATTCCGTCTTCAGCGTCTCGACCGGGTCGATGCTGGCCGCGCGGCGGGCCGGCACGTAGCTCGCAAATGCCGCCGCGGCGAGCAGCACGCCGAGCGCCGCGAGATAGGTCGGCGCGTCGAGCGGACCGATGCCGAACAGCAGCGACGACATCAGGCGCGTCAACGCGAACGCGGCTACGAGCCCGACGACGACGCCGATCGCCACCCGCGCGGATCGGACGTTTGTATCCGAGTCCGTGCTAACGTCTACTCTCGGTCCGTGTACAGCACTGACCACAGCCGCGGGAGCTCAAGACATGCGATTGGGATTCATGCGCACACTCGCTACGGTCGTCGTTCTGAGCCTTGTCGGGCCGTTCGCGCGAAACGCGCTGGCCGACAAGATCGTCGTCTACGGCGCCAGCGGCAGTGTCGGCCGCGTGATCGTCGAGGAAGCGCTGAGCCGGGGTCACGAGGTCATCGGCGTTTCACGCAATCCCGAAAGCCTCAAATTCGACAACGCTCGCTTCACTGCTGCGCCCGGCGACGTCACCGATCCGGATTCCATCGCCGCGACCGTGCGGGGCGCGGACGTCGTCGTGATTTCCGTCCGCGGCGTCGGGCCCGGTAACACGCCGCAGGAAGCTGTAACGTTTCGAGCTGCGACGGCCTACATCGAAGCGGCATCCCGGCTCGGCGACGCGACCCCGTATGTCATACAGATCGGCGGCGGTGTGACGCTCTACCGGGATGGTGTACGCATCATGGATACGCTCCCACCAGGCACGGAGAGGTACGCTTTGGCCCAGGGCCACTGGCTCGCGATGGAGGCGTACCAGCATTCAACGGGTTTTGACTGGACCGTGATGTCGGCAAATTCCGGTTCAATTCAGGAGCGGGGCCAATACACGGGACGATTTCGGCTCGGGAACCAGGACACGCTCGTCGATCGAAACGGCGAGACGTACATCTCTAGACAAGATTTCGCGATCGCGGTGATCGACATGGCGGAGAGCCGCACGGTGACTGGGAAGCGGGTCGCGGTCGGGCCGCCCTACTGAACCGCTCGCTCGCGCTTGAGTCGGCGCAAGGCCGACGACGATCGCGAGAATCAGCTTCGTCGATTTCGATTTAGGGTTCTTTCGACGAGGTCGCCGCTCGAGTGTCGATTCTTCATCGGCTGGATGGAGCGGCTTGGAGAGTTGAGTGAACGTGGGGCTCACGCCGACTGAGGCCATCATCGCGGCAACGCGTGAAGCGGCCGCAATGGCGGCGTGAACGCCGGGGTAGCGGGCCGAGCTGCAGTGCGGATTTCCTCGTGCTCGACGCGAATCCCCTCGCGGACATCGTCAACTCGCGACGGATCGGACCCGTAAATCTGCATAAAGCGGAGGCGCTATGAAGAAAGACAGTACAGCTTCCATGAAGGGACAGGTGTGTCTAGGACTGTTCGTGGCGATCACCCTGGCAAGCACGGCGCTGTACGGACAGGGCGGCGACTCGCACACCGTGACCGCCGAGCAGTACGCGCGCTGGAAGGTGGAGCTCTCGAACTGGGGGCGTTGGGGCGCGGCGGACGAGATCGGCGCATTGAATCTGATCACGCCCGAGAAGCGGCGGCAGGCTGCTGCGCTCGTTCGTGACGGCGTGTCCGTGTCGCTGGCATCGGACGCCGATACCGTACAGGCCGTCGACAACCCGCAACCGTACGAGGTCACGATGCAGAGCATCGGTTCCGATCGGATCGCCGTCAGCTATCACGGCATCACCCACACGCATCTCGACTCGCTCGCGCACATCAACGAACAGGGCGTGTTCTATAACGGCTACAAGCCTGAAGAAGCCGCAGTCCTCGCGCGTGGGCATGCGAAGAACTCGATCCACAACGTCAAGAACGGCGTGTTCACCCGCGGCATCTTGATCGATATCCCGAGGCTCAAACGAGTGCCGTACCTCGAGCCCGGCACTCCGATCTACGTCGAGGACCTCGAGGCATGGGAGAGGGAGGCGGGAATCAGAGTATCCGCGGGCGACGCGTTGTTCGTGCGCACGGGCGTATGGGCGCGGCGCCAAGCCGTCGGCCCGTGGCTACGAGGCCGCGCGGAAGGCGGACGCTCGGCGGGGCTCGACCCCTCCGTGATCCCTTGGCTAAAAGCGCGCGACGTTGCGCTGCTCGGTAGCGACCACCCTCAGTATGTCTCGCCGGGAGAGCCCGGGGCCGCGCCGCGCGGCGCGGTGCACGACTTCGCGCTGTTGTACCTAGGCGTGCACTTGTTCGACAACTGCGACCTCGAAGCGCTCGCCGAGGCGGCTGCCGCACGCAACCGGTGGGAGTTCCTCCTTACCGCCGCACCGCTGCCAATTCGCGGCGGTACCGGATCGCCGCTCAATCCGATCGCGACTTTTTAGCGAGCAGCACTTTCATCGTCATGCAGCTGCACACAAAACATCGGTCTCGGGTGACATCGATGCGGCGCGTGCGGCGCTCGCTGATGGGCGCGGTATGGTGGTGCATCGGGTCGTGCCTTGCGGCGTCCAGCGCCAACGCCGCCGTGGCGGGAGCGTATGCGGAACTGCCCGGCGTGCGGCTTTGGTACACCGATACCGGCGGTGACGGAGAGGTACTGATCCTGCTCCATGCGAATACGGGCACCAGCGAAAATTGGCAGCCGCAGAACGAAGCCTTCGCGGCGGCTGGCTACCGCGTCATCGCGTTCGATCGGCGCGGCTGGGGAAAAAGCATCGCCAATCCGGTCACTGGACCACAGCCGGGCACGGTCGCCGAGGACCTGCACAACCTCGTCGCGAGCCTCGACATCGAGCGCTTTCACCTCGTCGGCGTAGCGGGCGGCACCTTCATCGCGCTGGACTACGTAGCTTGGCAGCCGGAGCGTGTGCTCACGCTGGTGGCCGCCGCGAGCACCGGAGCGCTAACCGATGCGCCCGAGGTCGCCTTCCGGGAGCGAATCACGATTCCGGGCATCAGAGAGCTACCCGCGATGTACCGCGAGCTCGGCTCCTCGTATATCGGCGCCAATCCGGAAGGCACGAAGAGGTGGTCCGAGATCGAAGAGCACGCGCGCCAAGACGGCGCGCCGAGTCAACCGCTGCGCACTCCGAACACTTACGAAAAGATTGCCGAGATCGAGACGCGAGTCTTGGTCCTTGCGGCAGACGCCGATCTGCTTGCGCCACCGGGGCTGATGAGGCAGTGGTCCGCCTACTTAAAGAATGGGGAATGGGCGTCGGTGCCCGATGCGGGCCATTCGATCGCTTGGGAGCAACCCGAAATCTTCAACCGCAGCGTGTTGCGATTTCTCAAAGGCTGCCGTGGCCCGAGCACACGGGTGTTGGGTGCCGACATCCAAGCCGAAGGAGCGGCGCTTTTGCTTTGTGGGGTGCAATAGCGCCTCTGGCGACTGAGGCCTAATCGCCGTCAGCTTGATGGGTGCTTCCATCGCAGCGAAGGCCTATACGACCGTCCGGAGTTGGCCCCAATCCGGTCAGTCGCCGGCGAATTGCCTAAGCTTCACGTCGTGGTCGGTCGCGATGATCTCGGCCGCCTTTTCGCCGATCATGATCACGACCGCGTTGATGTTGCCGCTGGTGATTTCGGGCATCACGCTCGCGTCCGCCACACGCAAGTTCTTGACGCCGAAAACGCGAAGGCGGGAATCGACGACGCTGCCGATCCGGCATGTACAGGACAGGTGATAGGTTGTGTGCGAAAAGTGCAGCGCGGTGTTTTCGAGCAGCGCATCGCTCGGCCGTTCGCCTGAGAAATGGCCGTGCTTGCGGGAAAGTTCCGGCGGGGCCGTCCATGGCCCCAGCTTGGCAGGCCCCGGCCAGTTGGCGGCAATGTCGAGGCCACGACGCATCGCATTGACTATCACCTTCAAGTCGACCGGATCGGCGTAGTAATTCATGTCGATGCGTGGTGGCGCCGCCGCATCGGCGCTCTCGATTACGATCTCGCCTGCGCTGCGCGGGAGTTCGAGTTGAATGATAAGCGTGACAACCTCGGCATCGGGCGCATAGGTCTTGTCCACATCATCGAACAGTTTTGCGCCGTCCATGTTGAGTTGGTTGCGGATCAAATCGGCGGAGATCCCGCCGGGCATGAAGCTGATCTGGGCGTCATGGCTGTACCCCGCGCCAAGTCCCGTCGAGAAGAACGCGCTCGCGTCGTTGAAGGAGGAGGCGGCATAGCTGCTGCCGGTCGCGTGCCATTCGTCGATCCGGCGTTCGGCTTCGGCCTTAAGTTCGGCGAGTTCTCCTGTCAGATTCGAATCGTCTGCTGGATCGGCCGGCAAGGGGCCCGCCGGCGCGCGCAATGCGTCCACACCCAATGACGGTCCGATCTCCGACAGAGACACGCCGATGCCAGGGGCGGGGAACAGCATCGGTACGAGCGGGTGATCCTTCAGGTGCTTGCCGACATCAGGCAGCTCATGCCGGACGGCGATTTCGGCCGCTTCAAGTTCACGGCGCGGCCCAATGCCGGAGAGCATGAGGATATGCGGTGAGCCGATGGCTCCAGCACTCAAGACAACGTCGCGGCGGGCGTGGACGATGTGGCTTGCCCCTGAATTGTCGCGATACTCAATACCGCTCGCTGTCAGCGTATCGCCTTCGCCGTCCAGCATCACGCGCGTGACCAAAGCGCCGGTGATGATGGTCAGATTCGGCCGCGCTTCCGCCGCACCCTCCAGATAGGCGTGATAAGTGCTCGACCTATTGCCCTTGCGCGTATTGGTTTGATGCGCCGACGAAACGCCCGCCGGGTTGAGGCGGTCCCGGCCGTTATAGTCGCCACGCGGGATGCCGGCCGCCTCGGCGGCGGCGACAAACTGACGGGTCGCGGGGATCATGGGCGACCGCACCGCGACGCCGACCGGACCGCCGCGGCCATGCGCATCTTGATCGATGACGATCTCATTGCTGGGAACAAGGTCTTCCATGCGTTTGAACGCGGGCAGCACGTCGTCATAGCGCCAGCCGTCCGCGCCGAGTTCCGCCCAATGGTCGAAATCTTGCGGATGACCGCGCACCCAGACCATGTAGTTGATGCCCGACGATCCACCGAGCATCTTGCCGCGCGGGGTCCGCATCCGCCGCCCTTTGAGGCCAAGCCCTGCCTTGCCGGGATCGGCCCAGAACATCCAATCGGTCTCGGGATCGAGTTGAAGGCTGGCGCAAGCTGCGGGCATCAATTCGCGCTCAGGAGGGCGCTCACCCGCCTCGATTAACGCGACGCGGCATTTGGGATCTTCGCTCAGCCGCGAGGCGATTGCCGCGCCGGCTGAACCGCCGCCCACCACAACAAAATCAAATCCGTCAGCCACTTCCTGTCTCCCCAGCCGCGTATCTCACGTCGCTTCCGAACGACACTGTCCGAGAGAGGGGTCCAACGCAAACAAATCTCCAACTTGTTGTGCGATGGCAGCTTTCGGCCAACTCCAGCCGTGTAGTGACACACGCGGCAATGACCGGATTGTATGGACCCCGCCATTCAGACGAAGTCGCCGCTACGGCAGGAGTTGGCCGAAAGCGGACCTTCGAGCACCCCGATGCCCGTGGTCCACTCTGCTCCCGAAACCGGACGTTGGGGGCCTGGGCCAGCGTCACGCCCTGAACACGGGCGCCATGGCACGTGCACGCGCCGAAATTCTCGGGTTGACGTTCACTGATGGGTCTCCAGCGCCCAAATGTCTGAGGGGCGGACCGAATCCACGACACCAGTTGAAATCCGCGCGCCTTGTACCGCGGCGACTATTTCGCAGCCGTGATCAGGTTGTGCAGCGTGATGGTGGCCGACCCGCAGATCTTGTTGAACTCGGCGAACTTCGGATTTGCAGTGACCTCAGGCAGATACACCTGGCGTGCCTGTACGAGTGCGACCGGATCCGCGGCCCACACGTAAATGCTTCGATTGTTCTGGTTGCCGATGTAAACGCCGACGTAGCCCCAGTTGAGAAGCTTTCCGGACGCCACGTATTTGTTCAGGACGGGCGCGAGGACTTCGTTGACGAGAGCGTCAGCGCGCATCAATTGGTCGGTCGCGCAGTTATACGCCGCGAAGAGCACCGTGTTGCCGGCTGCGATTGAAGGCCGCGGCGCTTGCGCCGACGTGAGGGCAGGAGCGACGAGGAGCGCGGACAGCAGGATCAAGTGAGTGCGCATAGGAGGGTCCTTTTCGTTCTTGAGGGCGAGAGGTTAGAAGCCCGGCGACTATAGTCCTTCTCGCGCGCCGTTGTTTGGATTCCGCCCTCCGTGCTCGAACCGCCGTCGGGAGAAACGGCCGATGCGAGCACGGGAAAACGCGCGCTTACGTTAGCCGCGAGACGTGGGGAGTGCGTTAGCCGTCGGCGATCATCTGAGCGATGAACAGATTGACGGCCTCTTGGCCAACACCAGCCCGGCGCGCCGTGTGGAGCATGGCCACATGCTCGTGACCTAGCCCGAACCCTTCGGGTAACTCCACGCGATACCCGTGAAGCGATTCCGCGGGTACTCGTATCGCTCGCTTGAAGAATCGAACAACCGAAGACCAATCAAAGCACCGACCGCACAGGTGTGCACCAAGCGGACGGAGCCTGCGATCGCGATACCGGACGCACTACTTGGGATCTTTACTAAGTACTTTGCGTCACCGGACCTCGCCGATGCCGAGCGCCTCCGCTTCGAACGACTTCGAGACAAATACAGACACATCACCAACGTCGATACGGGGGAGGTATTTTCGCGGCGTCATCCGCTCGAGCGCCGTTGAAGCGTCCCTCTCAAAACGGGCACCAAGTGGGCACCACAGCCCACCGTGCGCGGTGCGGCCGCGTGCCGATGGGACGTAAGTACTTGATTGGAAACGGTGACCAGGGACGGAATCGAACCATCGACACGCGGATTTTCAGTGAACTGAACCGCTACTCCAACCCTAGCTAACGCAACTCAACGCGACCTTCGAGCGCGTCCTCGGACCACCGTGCTTGACGTCCGATCACGTTGAGCGACGCTGCTTTAGGCACCTGCGGGGGCACCGCCAACGCACTGCCTGCCGCCGATCTGCTAGCTCAACAGCCGGAGAGGTTAGGGAACCTCAGAAAATTCGCCAGCTCGCCGCCACAACAGCAGTCCGATGCAGAAGAACCATATGAACCACCACAGCATAGAAATGGATGCGAGAGCTGAGACGTACGTGCCCACGATTGGTACGACCACAAGAACAGTTCCCACACCCGTCACCGTCATATCAAGCGGTTTACGGCTCCACAGTCCCACCCCAGCTACTGCGACAGCCGCGTACGGGATCACATAGCTGAGATGACGCGCCACACTCCATGCAAGATACCAATCGACTGGCACCGGCAGCCCTTGCCGATGGCCTTCGATCAGCGCCCATGCAATTCCATTCTCGACAAAATCGAGGATTGGACCAATCAATCCTACGACGAGCGCGACGACACCCAAGACCGCGTTCCGTGTATGCACCAGCGCCGCAACGCCGAGCCATCCAACAATCCAGCCGATGATGAATATGCTATCGACGGCATAGAGCGTGGGTAAGACAGCGATGTAGCGGTTGACGTCGGTTGCGACGGGTTGGAGTTGCGCCAACAGAATTACTTCGGCCGGATCGACGAAATCGATAGGAGCTACTACTACGGCAAGGGCGATGAGCATCAAGAAAGACAGCGCAGCGCCTAATGCGCCAAATCGAAAAATGGACTTCGTGCTCATCCACGACTCTCCCGAGACTCTGGCGCCCGAAGGATGAGTTTCAGCCACGGCGTCAGCGCTAAATCCTGACCAAGAGCGGAAGACTCCACGGACCACTTTTCGCGCTCGTCACCACATCCATCATAGCGCTGAACATTTGAGGTCCCGACGGTGGTCCCTACGTCGACTGTCCTGCTGACTAGCTGCTGAATCAGCGGCTCAGCAACGATATCGACAATTCGGTAAGTGCTTGTTTGGGATGGTGGCCAGGGCCGGAATCGAACCAGCGACACGCGGATTTTCAGTCCGCTGCTCTACCAACTGAGCTACCTGGCCATCCGAGAGAGCTCGCTTCCGAATCGCCCCGACGGGCGCGAAGCGGCGAGTATTAGACCGGCCCTGTCGCGGCCGCGTCAAGGCGATACGCGCGACGCGCTCGTTCGGCCCACAACTTGCATCCTTTGCGCATGGCGACCCCCGTCGCAAGCGCACTGCCTGCCCAACGCGCCGAAAGCTTCGGCGCGCGTTATGCGCGCGTGCGCGGAACGACGGTCCTGCTCTGCGAGCCGCTCACGGCCGAGGATCAAGTCGTCCAGGCCATTCCCGAGGCGAGCCCGACGAAGTGGCATCTCGCGCATACGACGTGGTTCTTCGAGCGGTTCTGCCTCGTGCCGCACGCCCGCGACTACAAGGCGTTCGATCCGCGCTACGACTATCTGTTCAACTCCTATTACTACACGATCGGTGAGATGCACGGCCGTGCGGCTCGCGGGCTCCTGAGCCGGCCAGGGGTCGACGAGATTCACGCGTACCGCGCGCACGTCGACGAGGCGATGCTGCACCTGATCGACGAGCGCCTGGGTGCCGCGAACTTCGAGTCGCTCGTGCTGCTCGGCCTGCACCACGAGCAGCAACATCAGGAGTTGCTGCTCACGGACATCAAGCAGGTGTTCTTCCTCAATCCGCTCGGCCCCGCATATAGGAACCGCCAAAAGTTGGCGGCCGAGAAGGCCCCCGCCCTGCGATTCGTGAGCCGCTCCGGCGGCGAGCGATCCATCGGCGCGTCGCGCCGATGCGGGGTTCTGCTTCGACAATGAGACACCCGAGCACCCGGTGCTGGTGCGCGGCCATGCCCTCGCCAACCGGCTCGTGACGAACGCCGAGTTTCGCGAATTCATCGACGACCGGGGTTATCGGAACCCGAAGCTGTGGCTCTCGGACGGTTGGGCGAAAATACGCGAGCTCGACTGGAGTCGGCCGCTCTGCTGGTCCGAGGGTCTGGCAAGCGAATTCACGCTCGGCGGGTGGCGCGCGATCGACCCGCACGCACCCGTATGCCACGTGAGCTACTACGAGGCCGACGCGTTCGCCCGCTGGGCCGGCGCACGGCTGCCGACCGAGGCCGAGTGGGAGCTCGCCGCCGCGGACACGCCTGTCGCCGGAAACCTGCTCGACTGCGGCTACCTTCACCCGATTGCCGGGGCGCCGCACTCTGCGGTCGGCCCGATTGGACCGATTACTCAGCTCTGGGGAGACGTCTGGGAGTGGTGCTCGTCGAGCTATGCGCCCTACCCCGGCTTCGTTCCGCTCGCAGGCTCGCTCGGTGAGTACAACGGCAAGTTCATGTGCAACCAGCTCGTCGTCCGCGGCGGCTCCTGCGCGACATGGGCGGAGCATCTGCGGCCGACCTATCGCTCCTTCTTCTATCCGCACGATCGTTGGCAATTTTTGGGATTCAGGCTCGCAAAAGATTCATGAACGGTGGGAAAGGGCCGCGCCGACGGCAGCTCCCCCGCTGGCGCACATCTTGCAGACACCGCGTCCGATGGAACACGGCGCACAAACACCGCTCAGCCACGGCGAGGTTCACGACAAGGCGGAAGACGTCGAGGAAATTCTCGACGGCTTGACGGCCGCGCAGAAGAGGATCTCGCCGAAATTCTTCTACGATGAGCGCGGCTCGGAGCTGTTCGACCGGATTTGCGAGCTACCGGAGTACTACCCGACGCGTACGGAGCTCGCGCTGATGCGAGAGCACATGCACGAGGTTGCAGCGCTCGTCGGCCCGCACGCTCAAGTGATCGAGCTCGGCGCCGGATCGACCCAGAAGATTCGGCTGCTTCTCGATCACCTGATCGACCCGCTCGCGTACGTGCCCGTCGATATCTCGGCCGACTATCTCTTGAAGCAGGCCGAGGAGCTCGCAGCCGACTATCCGGACCTTTACGTGTTTCCCGTGGTCGCGGATTTCACGCAGCCGTTCAAAGTGCCTCGCGATCACGTGAATCCGCGGCGAAATCTCGTGTTCTTTCCAGGATCGACGATCGGCAACTTCTCGAGGCGACAGGCGCTCGAGCTGCTCGAGGTGATGGCGTTCGAAGCCCAGCACGATGGCGCTCTGCTGATCGGCGTGGATTTGCGCAAAGACCCGAAGCGACTGCGCGCGGCTTACAACGACAAGGCGGGTGTCACGGCCGAATTCAACCTCAACGTGCTCGAGCGGCTGAACCGCGAGCTCGGTGCGGATTTTCACGTCGAGAAGTTCTGCCACCGCGCCGTCTACGACGAGGAAAAAGGCCGCATCGAGATGCGCCTCGTGAGCACCGTGCCGCAACACGTCCACATCGCCGGCGAGGAGCTCGATTTCGCGAAGGACGAATACATAATCACGGAGCACTCATACAAATACTCCGTAGAGGAATTCCACGCGCTCGCACGCCAGGCGGGCTTCGAGCCCAAGCGAGTGTGGTGCGACGAGGACCGGCTCTTCAGCGTTCACTATTTGACGGTCCAGTGAGTGCGCCGCGTTCGGGCGCCGCGCTATCATCCGGCCCCGATGAGCGACGAAAAAATCTACGACGTCCCCAAGCCGATTGCCGAGCGAGCCTGGATCAACGCCACGAGCTACGAGTCGCTCTATCGCGCCTCGATCGAGGACACCGAAGGCTTCTGGCGCAAGCAAGCCGAGCGCCTTGTCTGGATCAAGCCGTTCACGCAAGTCAAAGACACGTCGTTCGCTGCGCAGGATCTGCACGTTCGCTGGTTCGCGGACGGCCAGCTGAACGCGTCTGCTAATTGCCTCGACCGCCATCTCACGAAACGCGCCGAGCAGACCGCGATCCTCTGGGAGCCCGACGATCCGAGCGAGGACGTGCGCACGATCAGCTACCGCGAGCTGCACGAAGACGTCTGCCGCTTCGCGAACGCGCTGAAGCGCCTCCACGTCGCGAAGGGCGACCGCGTCACGATCTACATGCCGATGATCCCGGAGACCGTCGTCGCGATGCTCGCGTGCGCGCGGATCGGCGCCGTGCACTCCGTCGTGTTCGGCGGATTCTCGCCCGAGGCGCTCAAGGGACGAATCGACGACTGCGCGTCGCGCGTCGTGATCACGGCCGACGAAGGCGTACGCGGCGGCAAGAAGATTCCGCTCAAAGCGAACGTCGATGAGGCGCTGAAGGCCATCAAAGGCAAGATCGACGCCGTAGTCGTCGTGCGGCGCACGGGCGCCGAAGATCGGTTGGACCGACGAGCGCGACCACTGGTATCACGACATCGCGGAAGCGGCATCCGAGGTGTGCCCCGCCGAGCCGATGTCCGCGGAGGATCCGCTATTCATTCTTTATACGTCGGGCTCCACGGGCAAGCCGAAGGGAGTGCTGCACACGACCGGCGGGTACCTGCTATTCGCGTCGCTCACGCATCAATACGTGTTCGACTATCACGACGGCGACATGTACTGGTGCGCGGCCGACGTCGGCTGGGTGACGGGCCACAGCTACATCGTCTACGGCCCGCTCGCGAACGGCGCGACCACGCTGATGTTCGAAGGCGTTCCGACGTATCCCGACGCAAGCCGTTTCTGGCAAGTCGTCGACAAGCACCACGTGAACATCCTCTACACCGCGCCGACTGCGATCCGCGCGTTGATGCGCGAGGGCGAGGCTCCCGTAAAGAGCTGCTCGCGCAAGAGCCTGCGGATCCTGGGCAGCGTCGGCGAGCCGATCAATCCCGAGGCGTGGGAGTGGTATTACCACGTGGTCGGCGACGCGCGCTGCCCGATCTCCGACACGTGGTGGCAGACCGAGACCGGCGGAATCCTGATTACGCCGCTGCCGGGCGCGACTCGTTTGAAGCCCGGCTCCGCGACGCGGCCGTTCTTCGGCGTGCAGCCCGCGATCGTCGACGAGCAAGGCAAGGTCCTCGATGGCGAAGCCACAGGCAATCTCGTGCTGCTCGACAGCTGGCCGGGCCAGATGCGCACCGTGTACGGCGATCATCAGCGCTTCGTCGACACGTATTTCAAGCAGTACCCGGGCAAGTACTTCACGGGCGACGGCGCGCGCCGCGACCAGGACGGTTACTACTGGATCACGGGCCGCGTCGACGACGTGATCAACGTCGCCGGCCACCGGCTCGGCACGGCCGAGGTCGAGAGCGCGCTGGTCGCGCACCCGAAGGTGGCGGAAGCCGCGGTCGTCGGCTTCCCGCACGAGCTCAAGGGCCAGGGCATCTACGCGTACGTGACGCTCAAGGTCGGCGCGTCACCGACCGAGGACCTACGCAAGGAGCTCGTCGCGTGGGTGCGTAAGGAGATCGGCCCGATCGCGACGCCGGATTTCATCCAATGGGCGCCCGGCCTGCCGAAAACGCGCTCGGGCAAGATCATGCGCCGGATCCTGCGCAAGATCGCCGCGAACGACACGGGCGAGCTGGGCGACACCTCGACGCTCGCGGACCCGTCCGTCGTCGACGACCTGATCAAGAATCGCGCGCAGCGCTGACGAGCTCAAAAGCGCGCCACGATCGGCGCGAAGTCAGCGGGCGCGCGCGTCAGGTCCCCTGCGGCTTGAAATCGGGCGGCTTCTCGGAGCCGTCGCCGAAGAAGAACTTCTGCATCTCGTCCTCGAGGAACTTGCGTGCCTTCGGTTCGATCGGCGTGAGCCGGTACTCGTTGATCAGCATCGTCTGGTGCTTGAGCCAGCGCTGCCACGCGAGCTTCGACACGTTCTCGTAGACCCGCTTACCGAGCTCACCGGGATACGGCACTCGGTCGAGCCCCTCGGCTTCCGCGCCGAGCACCACGCAATGGACCATTCTCGCCAAGTCGAAGCTCCTCGTTTCCTTGTCGCGACATCATACTGCCGAGGGGCGGCCGAGAGCGCCGCGTTTCGCACGCGGGCGCGCGCGCCGCAGCTCCGCGGAGCCGCTCGTGAGCGAACGGAACAGAGCGGCGACTGGCGCCGGGATTCCGACCTCGAGCTCCGCGGTCGGCACGTGCCAGAACCGATCGTCGCGATCGTTCACGACCGTCGGCGTGGTCGCGAGCCGTAGCAGGCGCGGCACGAGGTCGAGATCGAAGTGCGTGAACGCGTGCTCGATCGTCGCGAGCTCGTGCTCGGCTTGCACGGCTGCGCCGAGCTCGCGGCCGCACCACTCCGCCGCGACTTCGTTCTCGCCGACCTCGGGCAGGCTGTAGAGCCCGCCCCAGACGCCGCGCGCCGGGCCGGCGCTCGAGCAAGATGCGGCCGTCCGGGTCCTCGACGACGAGCACCGTCACCCGCCGATGGCGCGCGCGCGCGCTTCGGCCGCGGCGCGGGATACTTCGCCTGCGTGCCCGCGCCGCACGCCGCGCAGTCCGTTGCGAGCGGACACACGGTGCACGCGGGCCGCGCGCGCGTGCACAGCGTCGCGCCGAGATCCATGATCGCCTGCGTGTAATCCGCCACACGCTCGTTCGGCGTGTGCCGCTCAGCGTGCTGCCAGAGCGCCTCTTGCACGGCGTTGTCGCCGGGCCAGCCGTCGACCGCGTGGTAGCGCGCGAGCACGCGCTTTACGTTGCCGTCGAGGATCGCCAGCTTTGCCCCCAACGCCTGCGCGAGGATCGCGCCCGCGGTCGAGCGCCCGATTCCGGGCAGAGCGAGCAGCGCGTCGAACGTCTCGGGCATGCGGCCACCGTGCTCCTCCGCGACGACGCGCGCCGCGCGCCACAGATTGCGCGCGCGCGCGTAGTAGCCGAGACCGGACCAGAGCCCGAGCACGTCGTCGAGCTGCGCGGCCGCGAGCGTGCTCACGTCCGGGAAGCGGCGCATGAAGCGCTGGAAGAACGGGATCACGGTCGCGACCTGCGTCTGCTGGAGCATCACCTCCGACACCCAGACGGAGTACAGCGTGCGCTCGACCTGCCACGGCAAGTCGTGACGGCCGTGCACGTCGAACCACGCGAGCAAACGCGGCGCGATCGCCGCCGGGCGAGCGCGCTCCACGGGCTCGGCGGCGACTTGCCCGCGTGCTGCCCGGCGCCGCATCAGCGCCGGCCGCTGCTGAACGGTATCTCGGGCCCGAGCGGCAAGCCGTCGAGCTCGCGCGCGAGCCGTTCAATGCGCATCACCGCGCGCATGCCTCCCTGCGAGAGCGTGCGCTTCAGATACCACGGGCCGATGACGGGCGGGACTCCGAAGTCGGGCTCCATCTCGAGCTTGTAGACCATGTTCGTGCCACCCGCGCCGTCGGGCTCGAGCACCCATTCCGAGACGCTGTACTTGAAGTCGCTCTGCTCCGGAAGAGTGACGCTCTTGATGAGCCGCGGCTCGACGGTCTCGAGGCGCTCGGTGCGACGCAGCGTCATGCAGTAGAACAGCACGCAACCTTCCATTCGCGTGTACACGATCGGTGTACCGTCCGCGGCGGGATCGAGGAAGCGGCTTTCCTTGTACGCGCTCGAGATTCGGCTGAACGCGTTGTCGCCATAGTCGGTGAGCACCGCGTAGATCGATTCGGACGTCGCGTCGAGGTGCGCGTTCGCGGCGAGCGCGTACCGGCCGTGGTCGCGCGTGACGTCGAGCGTGTCGATCGTCGCGGCCCAGAGGACGGAGCTCGCACCGAGGGCGGCGAGCGCTGCGATTGCGGCGCGGCGCCCCCTCACTGCGGCGGGTTTGCGGGCGCGGCTTCCGGCGCCGGCTCGCCGCCGCGATTGAGCAAGCCTCGCAGCCTGCCCCGGAGCTTTTCTTTGGCCTCGTCGCGCTGCTCGTCGACGCGCTGCTGCGCTTCGCCTTTTCCTCGTCGACGGCCTTGTTGACCTCGCTCGTCACGCGCTGCCGCACGACGGCGCTGAAGTCCGGCAGGACGCTCGGCGCGTCGAGCGTGCCGGTCGCGCGCAGCGGCAACGACTGGCCCGCGTACTTCACCATCGCGGGATCGGATTGCAGCACCGGTCCGTCGACGACCGTGGCCTTGAGGTCGAAGTTGATCATGTCGTCGAGCAGGTTCACGGTGCCCGTGCCCGTGATCGTCATGAAGTCGAGCACGCCTTTCAGGTCGCGATTCGTGAGCAGCGCGTCCTCGACCATGCCGGTCGGCCGACAGCGACGAGAACGTCGTGCGCCGCGGGGCGTCGCCGCGCTCGGGTACGGCGTCGCCGTCGAGCCGCGCGCGTGCGCGCCGCAGCTCGTACCAGAAGTCGATGCCTTCGAGCGCGCCGTTCGTCACGGTGAAAGCACACGCTGCCGTCGAGCCCGCGGCGCACCTGGCCGAGGTTCGAGCCGTTCGCGACGAGGTCGAGCTTCACGTCGCCCGTGCCCGCGACGTCCGCAGAGCCGAGCAGGTCCCGGCCGAGCGGCACGAGGTCCACGTCGTCGATCTGCTGATTCACAGCGATGCGCGCGGCATCGTTCTGCACGGTCACGGTGATGTCGCCGCCGTAGGTGCCGCCGTAGAGCGACGCGCTGGGCTTCAAGCGCACGCGTACCGTTCGCGGCGGTGAGGCCGAACGCCGCGTTCGTGAGCGTCAAGCCGCTGAACTTCGCCTTGCCGAACTTGAGCTCGCCCTGCGCGTTGAGCGTGCGCAGCACGTCGAGCGGCAAGTCGACCGCGTCGAGCGAGCCCTCGTCGGCCGGCGCGCCGGACTCTTCCGACGGCGGCAGGTAGCGGTCGATGTTGATGTCGTCGATCGCGAGGCTGTACGCGAGCTTTCTCGCCTTCGAGGCCGACGCGGCCCGCTGAGCGTCGAGTCGTCGAGCTTGAGCTGCATGTCGCGGAGTCCGAGCTGGCGTCGAGCGTATAGAGCAGATTCGCCTTCGCGCTCGCGCTCTTGAGCACGCCGCGAGTCGGCCGTCTCGAGCTCGACCTTCAGCGCGCTCGAGCACGTCGCGCGGATTGAACTCGCGAATGTCGACGGCGCCCGACAGCGAGAGATCGCTCATGAGCTTCTGCCCCGACAGCGAGCCCGCCATCGTGATCCCGAGAAAGTTGAGCGCGAGACCGCTCGAGCTCGAGCGTCTCCTTCGCCGAGGTTCGCGGCGAGCGAGTCGACCTTCAGCGTCGCGTCGCCCTGCCCGCCGGGCCAGCCCGCGCCGCTGCCCGACACCTTCACGCCGAGCTGCTCGAGGCGGTACTCGTTCGCGGCGAGCGAGAGCGTCGCCTGCATGCTCGCCGTCCACCTTCACGGCGACGTTCGCGCCCGCGAGCGCGAAGCGCATGTCGAGCGGAAACTTCTTGCCGAGCCCGAAGTCGTCGGCGTCGAGCGCGAAGCTCGTGAGCTCCCAGCGGCTGCCCGTGGACGCGTCGTTCCAGGTGACACGTGCGTCCGCGATCTCGATGGAGTCTATGCCGAGATCGATGCTCGAGCTGCCCGCCGGCCTCGCTCGGCGCGGCCGGGCGCGGCCTCCGTGCTCTGGCCCGCCGAGGTCCTGCCAGTTGTTGCGGCCGCGCGCGTCGCGCGCGAGGTTGAGCTCGAGGCCCGTGAGCCGCGCTTGGCCGACATGCACTTTGCCGGACAACAGCGGCAGCAGCGCCAGCCTGAGCTCGGCGCTGCCGATCTTGGCCATCGGCTCGGAGCCGAAGCCCTGCGCGTTGCTGAGTGAGGCCGAGCCCACTGCGATGCGCACGGTCGGGAACAATTCGAGGGAGAGGTCGCCGTCGAGCGTGAGCTGCCGCCCGGTGGCGCGCGCGACCGCGGCGGTGATGTCGTCCTTGTAGTCGTTCGGATCGAGCAACATCCCGACGACTACGAGCGCGGCGACGACGAGGACGACCAGGGCGCCGACGACGATCCCAATGATTTTGGCGATGCGACTCATGGGTGTGCCCTCCGGCTTGAGCCAAGGGGCGCATCGTAACAAACGACGGATGACGAGATAACCGCGGATCGCGGCCCTTAAGACCTACATGACCGCTTTCGAGCGCAGCTTTCCTGGAAACCGGCTGTTCCAGTTCTCGACGACCGCTTCGAGATCCTTCGCTCGCACCGCGGCGCCGATGTAGTGGCCTTGCGCCTTGTCGCAGTGCATCGTCTCGAGCAGCTTCAGCGTCCCTTCGTCCTCGACGCCTTCGGCGCACGCGCGCATCTTCAGCTTGTGCGCGAGGTAGACCAGGCCTTCGACGAGCGCGCGCGCGTCCTCGCGCAGCCGCATGTCGCTCGTGAACTGGTTGTCGAGCTTCACTTCGCTGAACGGCATCTTGTACAGATGCGTGAGCGAGGAGGCGCCCGTGCCGAAGTCGTCCAAGCAGAGGTTGATGTTCTTCACGCGCAGCCGCGCGAGGATGTCGAGCGCGACCGCGGGGTCGCCCACCGCGGCGGTCTCCGTGAGCTCGAGCGTCACCATCGAGGGGTCGAGATTGTTCTCGCGGATCAGCGTGAGCAGGCGGTCGGGGAATTGCAGATCGCCTAGGAATTGCGCGGAGAGGTTCACTCCGAGCTCCATGTACAGGCCGTTCGCGAACCAGACGCGCGCCTGCTCCATCGACGCACGGAACACGAAGTCCGTGACCTCGGTGATCAACCCGCTCTCTTCCGCGATGCCGAGGAAATCCTTCGGATAGAGCAAGCCGTACTCCGGATGCTCCCAGCGCACGAGCGCCTCGGCGCCTTCGATGATCCAGCGGCCGGGGCTCTTGAACGTCGCCTTCGGCAGATAGTGCACCACGAGCTGGCCGTTCTCGATCGCCTCTTTGAGGTGTTTCGCGGAGATGACCTTCTTCTGCGACTTCAACCGCACGAGCAGCACCTCGAGCTCGTCGAACGCGATCGGCTTGCAGAACGCGCCGGCGATGTCGACGCCCATCGAGATGCCGAGCTCCGATGCCGTCGTGAGCACGCGGCTATCGAGACCGCTCGCGATGAGCACCTTCGGATGGCGATCGAGCGTCGAGAGCTCGCGCAGCAGCTCGATGCCGTCACGGCCGGGCATCTGCAGGTCGAGCAAGATCACTGTCGGCGAGAAGGCCATGACGACCTCCCCGAACTGCGCCGGCTCGGCCAGCACCTTCGTCTCGAATCCGAGGTCCTCGCCGACCTGACCGAAAAAAGTGCCGACGTCAGGGTCGTCGTCCATCACCAGCAGCCGGTTCTCGCTCACTTGCAGTTTTCCTTTCGCGTCAGATCACCGCGCGCGGCAGCGTCGTGAACGACGCGGCCGGGTTCTCGCGGTTCCAATGATTCACCAGGCTCGGAATGTCGCTCGCGGGCACCGCACGGCTGATGAAGAAGCCCTGGCAGCGGTCGCAGCCCATGATCGCGAGCATGTCGAGCGCGGCCCGGTTCTCCACACCCTCGGCGCAGATCGTGAGACCGAGGTTATGGCCAAGCTCGATCAGCGAGCCCACCATCGTGTTGGCCTCGCGGCTGTGGGGTACGTTTATCACGAGACTCTTGTCGATCTTCATCTCGTTGAACGGCATCTGATAGAGCTGCGTGAGCGACGAATAGCCCGTGCCGAAGTCGTCGAGTGCCAGGCTGATGCGCTTCACGCGCAGGCGCGTGAGGATGTCCATCGTCGTCGTCGGGTTCTGCATCGTGGCAGTCTCGGTGATCTCGAGACCGAGCTGGCTGCCGTCGAGGGCGTGCTGCGTGAGCAGCGCCGCGACTCGGTCGGGGAAGCTCAAGTCGGTGACGAGCGTCGGCGGCAGGTTGATGGCGCACGACAGCCGCAGGCCCTCGTCGTTCCACTGCTTCATTTGCTTCAGCGCCGCAGCGAGCACGCTGTTCGTGAGATCGCCGATCACGCCCGTGCGCTCGGCGAGCGGCACGAACTCGTCGGGCATCACGATACCGAGCCGCGGATGCTGCCAGCGAGCGAGCGCTTCGACGCCGTCGATGATCCAGCCGCGATCCGTAAGGCTCGCCTTCGGCTGGTAGTAGGGAACGATCTCGTTGGCCGCGAGCCCACGCTTGAGCTCCGTGACGTCGAGCGCGCGGTCCTGTTTCTGAGCCGCCGCGAGCTTGATTCTCAGATCGACGAGCGACACCGGCTTCGAGAGCATGCCGTACATCGACAACCCGTGGCTCATGCCGAGCTCGTAGGCCGCCGTCAGCACGCGTTCGTCGACACCGCTCATGAGCAGGATCGGCGCCTTGCAGCCGCGCGCGACGAGCAGCCGCAAGAGCTCGACGCCGTCGCTATCGGGCAGGTGCAGGTCCATGAGTATCAGCGTGGGCCGGAAGGTTTCGACGAGCGTGAGGAATTCGCCTGCGTTGCTTGTGCTTGCGATCGCGTAGTCGTAGCGGCGAGCAGCCGCCGCAATGAAATCGACGACGCCCGGTTCGTCGTCCACCACGAGAAGTCGATTGACGTTGTCAGTCATGCTACGGCACGTCCGGTCGGGGCCAGGCTCGGTGAGCTACAGCACACAGCGTGCTTCTGTCATATCGTGCCGTCGCCGTCGTTAGCGCCTGTATCGACCGCCGCTCATTTTTCTTAACAGATCGCGCGGCAGTGCTTATGTCAAATGGACAACGGGGACCGCCCGGGGGCGCGAGGGCTCGAGAAACCCAAGGGGATTGCGCCGCCGGACCGGACAGGCCGGTTACTGCGATGTCGATGCGCGAGCGCCGCCGTCAGTGATGGCCGGAGTACCAATTCACGGCGAACTGAACCAGCTGCGGTGCCGTGTGCAGATTGAGCTTCTTCTTGATCCGCTGCCTATGCGACTCGACGGTCTTTACGCTGAGGTTCAAGTTGTCGGCGATCTCGCGCGTGGTCTTGCCGCGCCCGATCAGGTTCAGCACTTGGAGCTCGCGGTTGCTGAGCCGATCGATCGGATCCGCGCTCTGCACACGCCCCGATACCGCAAAGCGCTCGATCATGCTCGCGCCGACTTTTTCGCTGACATAGATGCCGCCAGCCAAAACGCGGCGCACGGCGACCAGCAGCTGGTCGGCCGCGGCCTGCTTCATGATGTAGCCATTGGCGCCGGCGCTCAGCAGCCGCTCCGCGTAAATGTTCTCGTCGTGCATCGACAAGACGAGCACGGGCAGCTGCTGATACTTGCTGCGAATGTCCTTGACGAGCTCGAGCCCGTCGCTGTCGCGCAGCGAGAGATCGAGAATCACGATGTCGGGAACGATCTTGCTCAGGCTCGCGCGCGCCTCCTTGACGTCCGAGGCCTCACCGCACACCTTCAGGTCGGGCTCTTGCTCTATCAACTGCACGAGTCCTTGACGAACTATCGGGTGATCGTCGACAAGAAAAACGTTCCTCTGCCTCCCGGCAAATTCGCTCATTTCCATCTCCTCACGTTTAGCCCCCCTTTGCATGGCGCAGCTGGCACTGCACCACGGTACCGCCGCCGTCTCTTGCCCCGATTTCGAGAGACGCGCCGACAATACTTGCGCGATAGCGCATGATCTTCAATCCCATCCCATCGTTGGCCGCCGCGCTCGCCGACAGCGCCATCCCATGACCGTCGTCCGCGACCGTGATCACGAGCTTCTCGCCGTCGACGGCGAGCCCGAGCCGGATCTCGCTGGCGCCCGAATGGCGCGCCGCGTTGCGAACGGCTTCCTGCGCGATGCGGTACAGGTCCGCGGCACCGGCGAGCTCCGCGGGCAGCGCCGCGTTGCGCTCGCTCGTGAAGGTCACCGGGATGCCGTAGAGCGCTTCGCTGCTCGCGGCCAGCTGCTCTAGCGCGCCCGCGAAGCCGTCGCGGTCGAGATGCACCGGCGAAAGCCCCTGTGCGAGGGCGCGCGCGGTCGCGATGCTCTGCTCGACCATGTCGCGCACCGAATGCACGCGAGCCCGCAGCTGCGGCGCGTCCCGCTCGATCGCGTCCTCGAGCGACTTCAACAGAAGGGACACGCCGGTAAGCTCCTGGCCGAGCCCGTCGTGCAAATCGTGGCCGATGCGCTCGTGCTCGCGCTGGCTTATTTCGCGAATCTCGGCCTCGAGCTGGCGAACTTCACGCGCGAGCTCGTCGGACAGTCGCATCGCTTCTTGCGACCGCGCGAGCTGGCGCTGCAGCTCTTGTCCCGTTTCAAGCGACTCGGTGATGTCTTGGAGCGTGCCGAGAAAGGTCAACGGCCGGCCCTCGGGCGACCGCGCCCATACGCGCCCGCTCGCGATGACCCAACGCACGCGTCCTTTCGCGCTCCTGAGCCGATACTCGCAGTAGTACTCGCTGTCGTCGCCGTACAGATGCGCGTGGAGATGGGTTTGTATCCGCGTCTTGTCGCGCGGGTGCTCGTAACGCGCGAGCGCCGTCGCGGTTGTCGGCAAGGCGTGCGGCTCGATCTCGAGGAGCTGCGCGAGCTGATCGCTCGGTGCGAGCTTGTCGGACGCGATGTCCCAGTCGATCAGCACGAGGTTACCGCTGCGCAGTACGAGGTCGAGGCGCGACTGCACGTCGGCGGGCGGGACGGCGGCCGCGTCTGCGTCGCCGGTTTCTGCGGGACGAGCATTCGTGGCCGGCCGCGCACCGGCGGGGGCACGCTCGCCGGGCACAGGCGATTCAGCCGCGCCGACGTTCTCCGTCGCGATCTCGAGCAGGTAATCGGCCCGTTGGTCCTCCGACGGCACACCGCGCCAGGTGATGTCGAACCGGCGGTGGTGGCCAGTCGCGTCCGTGAGCTCGACGTCGCGCGCGATCAGCGGCTCGACCCCGAGGCGCGTCTTTGCCTCGATCAGTACCTGGTCGGGCAGCCCGAGCTGCTCGGGGGTCCTACCAACGAACGCGCTCGGCAACACGCCATAGAACTCGGCCATGGCGGTGTTCACGAGCAAGTACCGCCCGGCGGCGTCGCGGATACCTATCAGTGAGCGCACTCCGTCGAGGATGCTCGCGACCCGAGGAATCGAGGAACCCGTGTCGTCGCCCGCCTTCGCGCCCAGCGCGAACTGCGGGGCCGACACGGGGTGCAAAGCCGCAGCCTCGATCCGAACTTCGTGCTCATCGTCGCCCGCCACGAGCGCCCCGACCCAGACGCCGTCGACGAGCGTCGGCGCGAGAACCAGGCTCGAGTGGCCGGCCAACTCCGTTCCGGCGAGCTTCAGTGTCACGCGTCGAGCGTACGCAACCGCGGAAACGAGGTCCTTGCGGCCGTCGGCCGACAAGCGGAAGCCGAGAAGGTCGGCGAGCGGCGCGCCGACGATGTCGGGCAGCGCGGAGAAGCCGAGACGCCTCAGCAGCCGATCATCCGCGTACGCAAGGACGAGCCCGGCGTTACGGCGATGGCAGGTTAGGAATCCGTCGGAAACGTTGGGCGCGGACCCCGGCTGGAAGCCGTGCAGATAACGTTCGTTCTGGGCGGTGGCTGCCAGTGCATCCCCCCGGGCGGCGTCTCGCAACACACTGAGCTGAAACGGTATACCGGTGAGTATGTTTGATGATGCAAAGACTAGCTATCAGGGAAGCCCTGAACGTTGGAAACGATCTCAGACACGAGATTAGATGCAGGGGCTAAACGATTTGGGAGGTGGAGCGGGTGATGGGAATCGAACCCACGCTATCTGCTTGGGAAGCAGAAGTTCTACCATTGAACTACACCCGCGTTTCCCGAAAATACTCTACCCGATTCCCACCTATACGCGCCATTCGAGCGGACTAGCGCAGCCGAGCGAATCGACGCGCCGGCATGTCTCCCTCCACAGACACTTTGCAACGGGCGTTCGATCGTGTGAAGGTCCGCGCCCTAACGTTGGCCGCAGAGTAAACGCGGCGGGCGGGAGTCGGAGTAGTTCCGGCGCTTCGCAAGGGACTGCGATCCCGTCCGTCGCTTCTTGTTCGATCCAATTCTCTGGGAAGATGGCCCTCCATCCACGAAGGCCTCTCCTCGAATGTCGACGGTTCATTTTCGCAAGGTGCGGAGCTTCGTCCGCCGGCCGGGACGGCTCACGGGCGCGCAACACCGCGCGCTCGCGGAGCTCCTGCCGCGCTTTTCGCCGGCGGCGAGCCACGCACCGCTCGATCTCGCCACACTGTTCGGCCGCGACGCCCATCGGGTCCTCGATATCGGCTTCGGCGATGGCGAGGCCGTCGTTAGCTGCGCCGCGAACTACGCCGACCTCGATTATCTCGGCGTCGAAGTGCATGAGCCGGGGATCGGTCATTTGCTCCTGCTGCTAGAGAAGACGGGGCTCACGAACGTCCGCGTGATCGCACGCGACGCGGCGGACGTCGTTCCCGAGCTCCTGTCGGATGCGTCCTTCGACGCCGTGAACCTGTTCTTCCCGGATCCGTGGCCCAAGAAGCGGCACCACAAACGCAGACTGGTGCAACCCGTGTTCGTCGCGGAAGTCGCGCGCGTGTTGACGGCGGGCGGCCTGTTCCACGTCGCGACCGACTGGGCCGACTATGCCGATCACACGCGCGACGTAGTGGCGCGCGACGCGCGCTTCGCGCCCGTTCCGCCCGACGATCTGTGCCACAATCCGCTCGCGTTCCGGCCGCCGACGAAATTCGAGCGCCGCGGCCGGCGGCTCGGGCACGACGTCGTGGACCTGTACTACCGCAAGCTCGTCACACCAACGGAAGCGACCGCGCGCTGATCGATGAACCGACCGGCCACCGAATCCGCCGCGGCCCCGTGGTATGCGTTTCTGTTCAGCCGACGACTCCTGCTTTGCGTCCTGCAGGGGTTCTCTTCCGGCCTACCGCTCTACGTTCTAATCCAGCTCGTTCCGGGTTGGCTGCGCAGCGAAGGTGTCGACCTATCGACGATCGGCCTCCTTTCGCTCGCAACTCTCCCATACACGTGGAAGTTCGCTTGGTCGCCATTGCTCGATCGCTTTCGGCCGCCCTTCCTCGGCCGCCGGCGGGGTTGGGCGATCATCAGCCAGGTGTTGCTGCTCGCGACCATCGCCCTATTCGGTGTGACTGCCCCGACGAGCGGCTCGGCCATCGTCACTTTGATGTTCGCGACGGCGATTTGCGGCGCGACACAAGACATCGTGCTGGACGCCTATCGGCGCGAGCTGCTCGCGGACAACGAGCTCGGAGCGGGCAACTCCTTCTTCGTCCAGGCGTACCGGCTCTCGTCGCTCGTGCCAGGCTCCCTCGCGCTGATCCTCTCGGACCGCCTGCCGTGGTCGACCGTTTACTTCATCGTGGCCGCGTTCATGCTCGTCGGCATCGTCACCATGCTCTTCGCGCCGGAGACCTCGGACGACCGTCTAGCGCCGCGATCGATGCGTTCGGCAATCGTGGAGCCGTTTCGCGAGTTCTTCACGCGCAACGGCGTCGGGTCCGCGCTGTTGGTGCTCGCGTTCCTGTTTTTCTACAAGCTCGGCGACAACATGGCGGTCGCGCTGCAGACACCGTTCTTCCTCGACGTGGGGTTCTCGCGTACGCAGATCGGCACGATTGCGAAGTTCTCGATTCTTGCCTCGACGATCGTCGCAAGCACGCTCGGCGGGTTGATCATGCTCAAGCTGGCGATCAACAGGGCGTTGTGGGTGTTCGGCATCGTTCAGCTGACGACGAGCTTGGGCTTCGCGGCGCTCGCGGCGGTCGGACCCAATCCCTACATGCTCGCGGCAGCCGCTGCCTGGGAATACTTCGGCGTCGGGCTCGGCACCGTCGCGCTACTCGCGTTCATAGCTCAGCAAACCGATCGGCGCTTCACGGCGACGCAGCTCGCATTGCTCACGAGCTTGATGGTCGTGCCGCGGACCTTCGCAGGCTCGGTCACCGGCTACATCATCGAAGCGGTCGGCTACTTCAATTTCTTCTTGATCTGCACGGCTGTCGGCGTGCCGGGCGTCTTGCTGCTGCTCAAGGTGGCACCGTGGTCGGGCAAACCCGCCGATAATCCCGGGGTCGCAACCCAAGTTCCTCAGAGCTCCCAGTCGTAGTCCACGGTGAGCGGCGCGTGGTCCGAGAACCGGCGCCGCTTGTAGATTTCGACGCCGCGGACGGCCGCCCGCAGCGCCGGGCTAACGACCTGGTAGTCGATGCGCCAGCCGACGTTCTTCTCCCACGCACGGCCGCGATTGGACCACCATGTGTACTGGTCGGGCTCCTGATTCACCGCGCGAAACGCGTCGACGAAACCGCGGCCGTCGAACAGCGTATCGAGCCAGGCCCGTTCCGGCGGAGTGAACCCCGGGTAGTCCCAGTTCGCGCGCCAGTTCTTCAAATCGATCTCGCGATGCGCCATGTTGAAGTCGCCGCAGAAGATGAACGGGACGTTATGCTGCCGTAGCGTTTCGAGACGCCGATCGAACGCCGCGAGAAAACGAAACTTCGCTTCTTGACGCGCGGGGCCCGACGAGCCGCTCGGAAAGTACGCGCTCACGACGGCGACCGAGCGCAGATGGACCTCGAGGTACCTCCCTTCGTCGTCGAACTCGGGAGCGCCGATGCTGCGCACGACTTCGTGCGGCTCACTTCGCGTGTAGATCGCCACTCCGCTGTAGCCCGGCCTGAGTGCGCTGTGCACGACGCGATGAAAGCCGCGCGCGGCGTACGCGCGGTCTTCGAGCTGATGCGACTGCGCCTTGAGCTCCTGCACGCAGAGCACATCGGCGCGCTGGCGCTTGAACCAACTGAAGAACCCTTTGCGCGCAGCGCTGCGCAACCCGTTCGCGTTGAAACTCACCACTCGCAAGGGAAAAAATCGCCGGTAAGAATGAAGGGCGGTATGATAACGGAACCGTTCCGGATCGATTCCAATGAATGCCTATAAGACAGAGTTCCTGGAACTGGCGTTGGAGCTCGGCGTTCTGCGCTTCGGCGAATTCACCCTCAAATCGGGACGCGTGAGCCCGTATTTTTTCAACGCCGGCTTGTTCAACAGCGGCTACGCGGCGGCCAAGCTCGGACGCTGCTACGCCTCGGCGATTGCGTCGCTCGACATCGAGTTCGACATGCTATTCGGCCCCGCGTACAAGGGCATCCCGCTCGTCGTGCTGGCGTCCGCTGCGCTCGCTGAGCACCACGACGACGACTATCCGTTCGCATACAACCGCAAGGAAGCCAAGGATCACGGCGAAGGCGGCACGATCATCGGTGCCCCGCTTGCCGGCCGTGTTCTGATCCTCGACGACGTGATCACAGCGGGCACGGCAATCCGCGAAGTGCTCGGCGTGATTCGCGCCGCGGGAGCCACTCCCGCGGGGGTACTCGTTGCGCTCGACCGAGAGGAAGTCGCCCCAAAAACGCGAGTGTCGGCCGTGCAGCAGCTCGAGGCAGAGCTAGGCGTGCCAATCCGCAGCATCGTGTCGCTAACCGATTTGATCGATCACCTCGAAGAGGACAAGGACTTTGCGGACCACCTGCCCGCGGTACGGGCGTATCGCAATCGCTACGGCGTGACCCTCGATCGCTGAGATCGGAGCGGATTCCGCGGCACCGTTAGTGAGAGGTACGTTGCAAAAATCGCCTGCAACCGCCTTTTCGACGGCTGAAATTTGGTATATCTAAGCGCTGACCGAGGCCCGGGATTGACATAATCTTGAACGCTCGTTGCTACATCGCTTTCGTCGCGTTCGCAGCGCTTGCGCTGCCGCTCGCCGGGCACGCGCAGAAGCCAAACGGCGCGAAGCTCTACAAGTGGGTGGACGACAAGGGCGAGGTGCACTACGGCGACAGCATTCCACCGCAATACGCGAACCGCGACCGCAACGTCCTCAACGACAAAGGCGTGCGAGTGGGATTCGAAGAGGGCGAGGTAACGCTGGAGGAACGCGCCGTGATCGAGGCGCGCAAGGCTGCCGAGGAGGCCGATCGTGCGGCGAAGGCCGAGATCGCGCGTCGCGACCGCATGCTGCTCGAGACTTACCTTACGGTCACCGACATAGAGGATTTGCGGAATCGGCGGCTCGAGCTGCTCGAGTCGCAGATCAAGGTCACCGAGCTCTACCTGACGAACCTGCGCAAGCGCCTCGTAGCGCTGCAAGAGGAAGCGAGCGCCTACAAGCCGTACACGGTGCGCGAGAACGCACCACAGGTTCCTGAAAATCTCGCTGTCGACATCTCGCGGACGACTGCGTCGATCAACCTGTATGAGCAGACGCTGGCGCGCACACGTAGCGATCAGGCAAAGCTGAGAAGCGCGTTCGACAACGACATCGAGCGCTTCCGGGTGCTCAAGGGCGGCTGATCAGCCGCGGCCCGTGTGGCCGAACCCGCCGCTTCCGCGGTGGCTCTCCGCGAAGCTCTCGACGACCTCGAATTCCACTTGCACGACGGGCACGACGACGAGCTGGGCGATTCGTTCTCCGGGCTCTATCCGGAATACTTTCGAGCCGCGGTTCCAACACGAAATAAGAAGCTCTCCCTGGTAGTCGGAGTCGATGAGCCCCACGAGATTGCCGAGCACGATGCCATGCTTGTGGCCCAGCCCGGAGCGCGGGACGATCATCGCGGCGAGACCCGGGTCGGCGAGATGGATTGCGAGTCCCGTCGGAATCAGTTCCGCCGCACCGGGTTGAAGGTCGAGCGGGTGCTCGAGGCATGCGCGCAGATCGAGACCCGCGGAGCCCACCGTCGCGCGCTTCGGCAACGGCAGCTCGGCGCCGATTCTCGGATTCATTATCTTGAGCTCGACGAGCCGCGGCGCCGGATTACCCACGATGGTTGTTCCTCGTTTTGGTGAGTAGGAGCGCGAATGGTCGCACAGCTGCACCCCGGGGCGCTCGGCGCACGCAAGCGCGAGCGGACCGCAGTCGCGCCGTGATCTGGACGAAGAACGAAACGATCGGAAATCAGCCCGCTCGCGAAGCTGACTGCACGCCTTGCCGCACAAGGCGGTAGCGTTCCGCGATCACTTCCAGCAGCCGGCGGGCGAGCACGGGCTTCGAGCCTTCGCCGAGCGCAACCTCGCCCCCGCTCCAATACACGGTGAGCGCGTTCGTCTCGCGGTCGAAGCCGCAATCGGGGCCGACCTGATTGGCGGCGATCATATCGACCCGCTTCTTCTCGAGCTTCTCCCGCGCGTGCTTCGCGATCTCCTGGGTTTCTGCGGCGAAACCGACAGTGAATGGCGGCTTCGTCAAAGCAGCCACGCTTGCTAGCGTATCGGGCGAACGCACGAGCGCGAGCTCCATCTCGGCCGCGCTGCGCTTGATCTTTTGCGGTGCGACCTTGTCGGGACGATAGTCCGACACGGCTGCGCAGCCGACGAAAATGTCGGTGCTCGCGACCTCCTCGTGGACCTTCGCGTACATCTGCTCGGCCGTTTCCACGTCGACGCGCCGCACTCCGGCGGGCGTCGTCAGCGAGACGGGACCGCTAACGAGGACGACTTCGGCACCGGCCTCGCGTGCCGCCGCCGCGAGCGCGAAACCCATCTTCCCGGAGCTGCGATTCGTAATGTAGCGGACCGGGTCGATCGGCTCGCGCGTCGGTCCTGCGGTGATCACGACTTTGAGCCCCGCGAGCGACTGCAGCCGCAAGCGTCCCGGCACATCGAGCAGCGCGTCGGCAATCGCGAGCGGCTCGAGCATTCGACCCGGGCCCGTCTCACCGCAAGCTTGATCGCCTTCGGCAGGACCGAGGAACCGGATCCCGCGCGATTCGAGGAGCACTCGATTCGCTTGCACGGCAGGGTTGGCCCACATCGCTTGATTCATCGCCGGAGCGAGCACGACGGGAGCCGTTGTTGCGAGACACAGTGTGGAAAGCAGGTCGCCCGCGAGTCCGCCCGCGAGCTCTGCAACGAAATTCGCCGTCGCCGGCGCGATGACGACGACGTCGGCCCAGCGCGCGAGCTCGATGTGTCCCATCGAAGCCTCGGCGGCCGGGTCCCAGAGATCATCGCGAACCCGCCGCCCGGATACCGCCTGGAATGTCAGCGGCGTTACGAATTGCTTCGCCCCGGCAGTCATCACGACCTGCACGTCACAGCCGCGTTCGGTGAGTCTGCGGACGAGCTCGGGCGCCTTGTACGCGGCGATCCCGCCGGTCACGCCGAGCAGCACACGCGGAGGATTGGCTCGTTCGATTGGCGGCATGGGGACTCCAGCGCCGGAGCTTACGCCGAGGGCAGTAGTCGCTCCACTGAGGAATCGAGCTTTTCTTATGTCCTCGGGGACTAATCACCGCTGCGCCGCTGCGTGCCGGTCGGTGAGGATGAGGCTTCGAGTCACGATAGGAGATGCGCGGTGATTTTGAGCGATTGGCCTCGCTCCGAACGCCCCCGGGAGCGCTTGCTCGCGGCCGGGCCCGCCTCCCTCTCCGACGGCGAGCTCCTCGCCGTTCTGCTCGGCGCCGGTATTCGCGGCGAGAACGTGGCGGAGCTCGCGCGCCGGCTGCTCGACGAGTGGGGTGGCCTCGCCAAGCTGCTCGCGGGCAGCGCACCCGAGCTCGCCCGCACGAAGGGCCTCGGACCCGCCCGCGCGGCTCGAATCCTGGCCGCTCTCGAGCTCGGCCGCCGCTATCTCGAAGCCCCACAGGACCCTCGCAGCGCTCTGCAGGCGCCCGTCGACGCGGCGCGGTTCTTCAAAGCCCGGCTGCTCGATTTACCCCACGAGGTGTTTTGCTGCCTGTTTCTCGACACGCGCCACAGGCTGATCCGTTACGAGGAGCTGTTCCGCGGGACCATCGACGGCGCCACCGTCTATCCCCGCGAGGTCGTGAAACGCGCGCTTCAGCACAACGCGTCGGCGGTGATTCTCGGGCACAACCATCCATCCGGAGTCTCCGAGCCGAGCGAGGCCGACCGAAGCATCACGCTCAAGCTCGCGAAAGCGCTGGCGCTCGTGGAGATCCGGTTGCTCGATCACGTAGTCGTGAGCCGCGGCGGCCATGTTTCCCTCGCGGAGCGCGGCTGGCTCTGAGCGGGCACCATCAAAGCAGGCTGATGCCGGCCAAGAACTCATCGAGAGACGCCGCGCCGGGACCGTCGCCTCGCACGGCGGCGCGGCGCGCCCACTGCTGCAACTTCTCGTTCACCGGCGTAGCGACGCCGTGGATGCGGCCTAGCAGCACGATCTCGCCGTTGAAGGCATCCGTCTCGATGCTGCGGGAGCCCCGTGCGAGGCTCTGCCAGCTCGAGCTGCCGGTACGCGATCGGCCGGGAATCGGCCGCTGCTGAAGGAGATCGCCGCGCCGTTCGGCCTCCTCGTGCTCGCTCGCGAAGTCGATGCCCGCGGCGCGCAGCGCGGCCCGGCCCTCTGCCCGCGCCAGCTCGACGAGGCGCCTGGCGCGTTCGCCTGGCTCGAACAGCGCATCGACGGCGTTGACGAGATTCATCAACAGCTTCGAATACTTCCACCGCATGATGTCGGCTCGCGGCAGCGACACGAGCGTGGACGCGGCGAACGCGGCGGCCACCGCGCTGCACGTGTCGTCGATGCCGTTTGGGTAGCAACCGATGTCGAGGATTGCCGCCAGAGGCGACGCCTTGGCCTGCACGACACCCGGCTCGAGATAGCCCGATGGGCACATCACGCAAACGCCGTAGACTTGCGCGAACCGGCGCAGCGCTTCGGGCTCGTTCGTAACACCGTTCTGCAGGCACACGATCGGCAGATCCCGATCCGTCGCGGCGCGCAATTGGTCCAGCGCTGGGACCGTATCCTGCGACTTCACGCCGAGCAGGATCACGTCGTCCGGGGTGAAGCCCACCGCGCCGATGTCCGCGGCGACGGGTACACTCACGCGCACGGTCCCGTCGGCGTCTTCGATCGCGAGACCGCGCTCCGCGATCCTCCGCCCGTGCTCGCCGCGCGCGACGAGCACCACGTCCGCGCCATGCTGAGCCAGCCGCCCGCCGACAACCCCTCCGACGGCGCCCGCACCCACGACGACGAACCTCATTCGGCGACGCTGCCACAGCGGGCCGTGCCTGGGAAGCCGCTCGATGATCGGCGCTGGGCCGGCTAGCTACCCCTACCCCCGATCGGTCGCGAGCCGCGCGCCGCTGCCGGGCAGGCGCCCGCCCGACTTGCTGCGGAAGCTGGTCAGCCGGTATAGTCGCGGGCCCTTCGAGGGCTCTTGGAATCCGAGCAATGTCCAAAGTATGCGAAGTCACCGGGAAGCGGCCGATGGTCGGCAACAAGGTTTCCCACGCGAACAACAAGACGCGCCGCCGTTTCTTGCCGAACCTGCACAGCCAACGTTTCTGGCTCGAGGGCGAGAAGCGCTTCATTCGGCTGCGCGTGTCGCGGCAAGGCCTTCGGATCATCGACAAGCTCGGCATCGAGCAGGTCGTAAAGAACCTTCGCGCAGAAGGCGCGAACATCTAGCTATAGGACGAGCGACGCCAGGAGCCGTCCCCAGGAGCAAACGATCATGCGCGAGAAAATCAGACTGATGTCCTCGGCCGGAACCGGCCACTACTACACGACGACGAAGAACCGCCGGCTGCATCCCGAGAAAATGGAAGTCATGAAGTACGACCCGCGCGTTCGTAAGCACGTCGCGTACAAAGAAACGAAGATCAAGTAGTACGCGGCATCGACGCGCCGCTAGCCGAAAAAGAAAACCCGCCGAGAGGCGGGTTTTTGCTTAGTGGGGACTTTCACGGCGTAGGCGCCGGGCCGGGTCAGACGATCGCAGGCTCGCTCATCGCTCGGAACGACTTGAGATACGCGACGAACTCCTCGAGGCCCTGAATCCCGCTGTGCTCTGCGCGTGCACACCACTCGCGGAAATCCGCGAGCAAACGCTCGTTGCTCGTGTGCGCGCCTTCCCACAGATTCTTGAGCTCACTGCGGAACTGCAGAACGGTCTGAAACCGCGGGTGACGCGACGCTAGATCCGCGAGGCGCTGGCGCGACGACTCGTCGAGCATCTGCGGGTGGCGGCTCAGCGCCCGCCGCGCGGCCCGCAGCATCGAGCTCGCATTGTCGCCGAGGCTCTCGATCTCACGGCGCAGCACGGGCAACGTGACGTTGTACGTGTAGTGCCGCAGCACGTGCATTCGGTTCACGATGATCGCACGCAGCTCGTCGAGCTCGGGTGCGGGGGTCGCGCGTCGCGAGAGCTCCGGCACCGTCGCAACGCGGCGAATCTTCGCCAGCCCGAAGAACTCGAGCACCTTCAGGTACAGCCAGCCCATGTCGATCTCGTGACGCCGCATCGAGAAACGGGCCGATGTCGGGAACGCGTGATGATTGTTGTGCAGTTCCTCGCCCGCGATGAGCACGGCGATCGGCCAGAGGTTCGTCGACGCGTCGTCGGTCTCGAAATTGCGATAGCCCTTCGCGTGCGACAGGCCGTTGATGACGCCGGCCGCGAGGATCGGCATGTTCACGAGCTGCAGCGCGATCATGATGATGCCCGGGACGCCGAACAGCAGGAGGTCCGCCACGACGAGAAAGGAAATTCCGATGTAGCTCCCAACCGGGTGGCCATACAGATTGTTCTCGAGCCAGTCGTTGGGACAACCCTTCGCGTATTTCTCGAGGGTCTCCGGCTTTTGCGCCTCGATGCGGTAAAGCTCCGCGCCCTCGAGCAGCACCTTCTTCAGACCGAACAGCCGCGGGCTATGCGGATCGCCTTCCTTTTCGCAATGGGCGTGATGCTTCCGATGCACGGCCACCCACTGCTGGGTCGACGCGCCAGTGTTGAGCCAGAGCCAAAAACGGCACATGTGACGGATGACGGGATGCAGATCGACGGAGCGGTGGGCCTGATCGCGGTGGAAATAGATCGTCACCGCGATCAACGTCGCGTGGACCCAGAGCAACGTGACGGCCACGTAGCCCCAGAAACCTAGGTTCGCTAAGCCGTAGAAATGTGTATAGAGAAAATCCACGTCTTCGGGTCCTCGCTTATTCCACAGGAGGCCGGAGTGCGTGCCGGCCATTCGTCGATTGACGGGCCAATATAGCCGATCGCATGAGCCTACTCCAACGAGCCCAATTGCGCCGTGCGTGGCGTCACGGAAGGCCCACAGCCCGCCTGGCGGCCCCGCGCGACGCCATCATAAGATTGCTGTATGCCTGAGCTCCCGGAAGTAGAGACGACGCGGCGCGGCCTGGCCCCCCACGTCGTCGGCCGCTCGATAGCAGCGGTCGAGGTGCGCGAGCCGCGGCTGCGCTGGCCGGTCGCGAAGACGCTCGCGGCTGAGCTTGCTGGCCAGCGAATCGAGGCGCTCGAGCGGCGCGGGAAGTATCTCTTGTTCGGCACGAAGGCGGGCACCCTGCTCGTGCATCTCGGCATGTCGGGCAGCTTGCGCTACCTGCGCGAGCCGGTCGCGCACGGGCTGCACGATCACGTCGACATGCGCTTCACGGGCGGCGGTCTGTTGCGCTTCAACGATCCCCGCCGGTTCGGCAGCTGGCTGCTCACGCGCGAACCGGCGAAGCATCGGCTGCTCAGGGAGCTCGGGCCGGAGCCCCTCTCTGCCGATTTCACGGCGGACTACCTGTGGACCGCGAGCCGCGGCCGACACGTCGCGATCAAGCAGCACCTCATGAACGGCAAGGTCGTCGTCGGCGTCGGCAACATCTATGCGAACGAAGCGCTGTTTCGCGCAGGTCTACATCCCCTGCGCGCGGCCGGAAAGGTCGCGCGCGCACGGTTCGGACCGCTCGTCGCGGCCGTGCGCGACGTGCTCAACGACGCGCTCGTGGAAGGCGGAACGACTCTGCGCAACTACGTCGACGGCGACGGCAATCCGGGCTACTTCCGCCAGTCGCTGAACGTCTACGAGCGCGCGGGCGACCCGTGCAAGCGATGCGGCACGCCGATCAAACGCCGCGTTCAGGGACAACGCGCGACTTACTTCTGCCCGCGCTGCCAGAAATAACGAAGCGAGGAGTGGCGGGCCCGGCGCGGCCGGCGGCCAGAGGAGCCTAGTCGCCGCGTGCAACGCCTTCGCGGCGCGGGTCCACGCCGCTCGACAGCACGCGCCCTTCGCCGTAGTCGATCGCGATGGCGTGCAGCCCGCTGTTCAGATCGCGCAGCGCAACGGTGTGGCCGAGGGCCTCGAGCGCGTCCGCCTGCGCCGCGACCGCGGTGCCCTCTTCGAGCTCGATCGGCCCTTCCTGTGCGAGGAAGTGCGGAGCTGCGACGGCCTGCTGCACGTCGAGCCCGAAGTCGAGCACCCCGACGATCGTCTGCGCGACGAAGCCGATGATGCGCGTACCGCCCGGCGACCCGACGAGCAGCCGCAGCCGGCCCTGAGCATCGAGCACGAGCGTCGGGGCCATGCTGCTCAACGGCCGTTTCCCACCCTCGATGCGATTCGCGACCGGTTTGCCGCCAGACTCCGGCTCGTATTCGAAGTCGGTGAGCTGGTTGTTCAGGATGAAGCCCCCGACCATCAGCTGGCTGCCGAACGCGCCTTGCACGCTGGTGGTCATGGCGACCGCGTCGCCCGTGCGGTCGACGATCGAGAAGTGGCTCGTGGACGGCCGCTCGGTCGACGCGGCCGACGCGTAGTTCCAAGCGATCGCGCCCGCGGGCTTGCCGGCCGCGACCGATGGCAGCGCCGTCTTCAGGTCGATCGCCTTCGCGCGCGACTCGAGGTAGCTCTCGTCGAGCAAGGCGGCGACGGGCGCGGCTACGTACTGCGGATCGCCGAGGTAGAGATTCCGGTCCGCGAACGCGAGCCTGCTGGCCTCGCTGATCAAGTGAATCGCGGTGGCGGGATCGTCGCGCAGCTCGGCGAGCTCGAAGCCGCTCAACATTCGCAGTATCTGCTGCGTCGTGATGCCGCCGGACGACGGCAGCTGCGGCCCGCAGATCCGCCACTCGCGGTACGGCGAGCACAACGGCGCCGATTCGTGCGCGCTGTACTGCTTGAGGTCGTCGAGCGTCATCCGGCCCGGCCGCACGCTGTTCTCGCGAACCTCTTTCGCGATCGCAGCGGCGAGCTCGCCCGAGTACATCGCCTCGGCCCCCTTCTCCGCGAGCAGCCGAAGCGTCGCCGCGTATTCGGGGCTCTTCACTCGATAGCCGACCGGCAACGGCTCGCCGCCGGCGTCATAGAAATGGCGACGAAATTCCTCGCCGCGCGCGAAACGCTTGAAACCGTCGAGCAGCGAATGCAGCCGCGGCGACATCTCGAAGCCGGATTCCGCGAGCGCGAGCGCGGGCTCGAATAACTTCGCCCACGGCAAGCGACCATGCTTGCGGTGCGCCGCTTCGAGCATCCGCAGCACGCCCGGCACACCGACGGACAACCCGCCGACGCCGATGGCGCCGAACGACGCCGGGCTACCGTTTTCGTTCAGGAACATGTCGGGCGTTGCGGCCGCGGGGGCGGTCTCGCGACCCTCGTACGCCGTGATCACGGGCTCGCCGACGCCGGAAAACGGCGTGTCGTAGAGGAGCATGAACGCGCCGCCGCCGATACCCGAGGATTGCGGCTCGACGAGCGTGAGCACGAGCTGCACCGCGATCGCCGCGTCCACCGCGTTGCCGCCCGCACGCAGGATCTCGAGCCCCGCGTCCGTGGCGTAGCCGTTCGCGGTGACCACCATCTGCGTAGCGGCGTGAACCGAGGATGCCGGAGCCGTTTGCGCGGCGACACCGAACGCGAACGCGGCGGCGCAGACGGCGAGCGTGGCCGCGCGTGCCGCGCGGACGGAGGCGTGTTGCAGCACAGCGATCACGTCTGCTTGCCGAACTTCGCCTTCAAGCGCTCCGCGACGTGCGGATGGACGAACGCGGCCACATCGCCGCCGAACTCCGCGATCTCGCGCACCAAGCTCGAAGAAATGAACGTGTGCTGCTCGCCCGGCGTGAGGAAGATCGTCTCGACCCCCTCGGTGAGATGTCGATTCATCGTCGCGAGCTGGAACTCGTACTCGAAATCGGACACGGCGCGCAGGCCGCGGATGATCGCCTTGAGTCCATTCTCGCGCGCAAAGTCGACCGTGAGCCCCGAATAGCCCGTGACCGAAACCTCGGGCAAGTCGCGCAACACGTCGCGCGCCAGCTCGACGCGCTCCTCGAGCGGAAACAGCGGCGCCTTCTTGGGGCTCGCGGCGATCGCGACGACGACGCGATCGAACAGCCGCACCGCACGACGAACCATTTCCTCGTGGCCGCGGGTGATGGGATCGAAAGTGCCCGGATACATGGCGCCAATCTTCACGTGGGGAGCTTCCGGGAAGTAACGTGGAGCCGGCATTGTAGCTGCGCACGGCGCAACGTCATACGGCAGCACCGACGCGGAACAGGCCGTACTCCACGGCGCCTGCGTGACTGCGCTTGAACCAAGATCCCTCCGGCACCGCCGGCAGCCCGGGCGAGCGCGGACGCTCGACGTACACGAGCCCTTGGTCGCTGAGCCACGGAAGCAGCAGCGCGAGCAGCGGCTCGACGGGGAGCGCGTACGGCGGATCGAGAAACACCAAGTCGAATCTCTGCAGAGCGCGTGCGCGCAGAAAGGACGCCGAGTCCTGCCGAATGATGCGCGGCTGCACGTCGAACACTTCCGCCTGAGATTCGAGCGCGGCAATGAGCACGGGGTCCTGCTCGACGAACCAAGCTTCGCCCGCGCCGCGCGACAACGCTTCGAAGCCGAGAGCGCCCGTCCCCGCATACAGGTCGAGACAACGCGCGCCCGCGACGTCGTCGCGCAGCCAGTTGAACAACGTCTCGCGCACGCGATCCGGCGTCGGGCGCACCGCAGTGCCCTGCGCGATTGGCACTCGCCGCCCGCGCCACTCTCCCGCGATGATTCGCACGCTGCCATTCGGCGCGCGTCGGGCGTTGCCGCGCTTTGCCATGTGCGCAACACTACCAGAAGAAACTTGCGGAGCGTTTTACGAGTGGCGGTGGAATCGAAATCGGAAAAGAGCGGGGGCTTTTTCTCAAAGCTCAAAGCCCGCCTCAATCGCGGCACCGCGTGGCTGACGTCGGATCTCCTCGGGATCGGTCAGCGCCCGCTCGACGACGAGACGATCGAGGAGATCGAAACCCGGCTGCTCACGGCCGACGTCGGCGTCGACGCCACGACTTGGCTGCATCGACGAAATGCGTAAGGTGCATCGGCGCTCGGAGTCGCCGTCCGCCGCCGATGCGCTCACGCAAACCGCGCTCGACCTCATGCGGACCGTCGAGTCGCCGCTCGACATCGACGGCTCGCACAAGCCGTTCGTGATCCTCGTGCTCGGCGTGAACGGCACCGGCAAGACCACGACGGTCGGCAAGCTCGCCCATCGACTCAAGACCGCAGGCCGGTCGGTGCTTCTCGCAGCGGCCGACACGTTTCGTGCGGCTGCGGTCGAGCAGCTCCAAGAATGGGGCAAGCGCGCTGACGTGCCGGTTGTCGCGCAGGCGCCGGGCGCGGATCCCGCCGCCGTCGTGCACGACGCGCTGCTCGCGGCGCGCGCGCGCAACGTCGACGTCGTGCTCGCCGACACCGCGGGCCGCTTGCACACCGCCTCCGGTCTCATGGACGAGCTCGAGAAGATCAAGCGCGTCGTGAAGCGTTTCGATCCGAGCGCGCCGCACGAAACACTGCTCGTGCTCGACGCGAGCCAGGGTCAGAACGCGCTCACGCAAGCGTTGAAATTTCACGAGCGCCTCGGCGTCACGGGGCTCGTGATCACGAAACTCGATGGCACCGCGAAAGGCGGCATCCTGCTCGCGATCGCGCGTCAGCTGCGCGTGCCGATTCGCTTCGTCGCGCTCGGCGAGGGCGTCGACGATCTCGAGGTGTTCCGCGCACCGGAGTTCGTGCGCGCACTGATAGGCGAGCGCGCGGCGTGATTCGCTTCGAGAACGTCCACAAACGCTACCCGACGGGACGCGAGGCGCTGAGCGGCGTCTCGTTCAATATCGAGCGCGGCGAGTTCGCGTTCATCACGGGTCCGTCCGGCGCTGGCAAGAGCACGTTGCTCCGGTTGATCGCACTCATCGAGCGGCCGACGCGCGGCAGCGTGCTCGTCAACAACCAAAACACGACGCGCCTCCCGCGCCGCAAGATCCCGCGCTTTCGCCAGCGGCTCGGCGTGGTGTTTCAGGATCACAAGCTGCTTTACGACCGCAGCGTCTTCGACAACGTTGCGCTGCCGCTCGTCATCGCTGGCGCGAGCCGGCGCGAGATCGAGAAACGCGTGCGCGCGGCCCTCGATCAGGTCGGGCTCCTCGGCCGCGAGGCGCATCCGCCGATCACGCTTTCGACCGGCGAGCAGCAGCGCGTCGGCATCGCTCGGGCCGTCGCTCCGCGGCCCGACGTGCTGATTGCGGACGAACCGACCGGCAATCTCGACCCGGAGCTGTCGCGCGAGATCATGGAGCTGTTCACTCGCTTCAACGAGGTCGGCGTGACAATCCTCATCGCGACTCACGATCTCGAGCTGATCGAGCGGGTGCCGCATCGGCGGCTGCGTCTCGTCGGGGGACAGCTCGTGGCCGGCACGTCCGTCGAGTCACCCTAGGGGCGCCGGTCGACATGCGTCGCTACTTCGACCTGCATTTGCAGAACCTGCTCGGCGCGTGCGGCCGGCTCGCGCGCCAGCCGTTCGCGACATTGCTCACGGTCCTCGTGATCGCGATCGCGATGGCGCTGCCGGCGGGCCTCCGCGTTTTCGTGAACAACGCGGGCGCGCTCAGCGGCGAATGGCAGAGCGCGGCCGATTTCACCGTTTACTTCAAAACGGACGTGCCGACGGACCGCGCGCGCGCGGTCACGCACCAGCTCGAAGCGCGCGCCGACGTCGCAAGCGTGCGGTTCATCGACCGCAGCTCGGCGCTCGCCGAGTTTCGCGCACACTCGGGATTCGGGGACGCGCTCGAGGCGCTCGACGGCAATCCGCTCCCGGACACCGTCGTCGTTCGGCCCGCGAGCGGTGTCTCGGGCGACGTCGAGGCCCTCGCGGCCGCGATTGACGCGTTGCCCGAGACCGACTTGGTGCAGCTCGACACGCAGTGGGTCGCCCGGCTGCGGGCCATGCTCGCGCTCGCCGGACGGATTGTCGATCTCGCGACCGGCTTGCTCGCCCTCGCGGTCGCCATCGTCGTCGGCAACACGATCCGCCTAGAGATCAACAACCGGAGCACGGAGATCGAGGTAACGAAGCTGGTCGGCGGCACGGACGCGTTCGTCCGCCGGCCGTTCCTGTACCTCGGGGTTTGCTACGGCCTCGCGGGCGCCGTGCTCGCAGAGCTGCTCGTGCGTCGTGACGCTCGCGCTCATCGGATCACCCGTCCGCGAGCTCGCGGCGCTCTATGGCAGCGATTTCGCGCTCGCGGGCCTGTCGCTGCGCGAAAACCTCGCGCTCCTCGGCGGCGGAACGCTGCTCGGGTGGGCGGGCGCCGGCCTTGCGACCGCGCGCCATCTTCGCGCGATCGAGCCCAAATAGTCTTCCATGGCCCAAGCAAACGTACTGGCTCCCTTTCGGCAGGACACGGCGCTTCGGGCGCGGCTCTGCCGGCCTCGCCTGGCCCCGGGCGGAGCGGATCAGGAGGCGTCACGCGGGCGCCATCTCCGCGCCATTGCTGGGCCGTAGCCCGATTCCGCCGGGAACGGATGCGGCTCTTAGCACTCTAATGCCCCGAGTGCTAATATCGCCGACTTCTCCGGGAGGTACAGGACATGACGACCACTGCACTAGCGCCCCGCCAGGCTGAGCTTCTGCTCGCCAACCCGCTCGGCAGCCTGGACCACTACATTCAGGCCGCCAGCTCGATCCCGCTACTGACCGTCGAAGAGGAGCGCGAGCTCGCGATCCGCTTCCGGGACGCCAACGATCTGGATGCCGCCAAACGCCTCGTCCTCGCCCATTTGCGCTTCGTCGTGCACGTCGCGCGCGGCTACGCGGGCTATGGCCTGCAGCTCGGCGACCTAATCCAGGAAGGCAACATCGGCCTCATGAAGGCCGTTAAGCGCTTCGATCCGAACGTGGGCGTACGGCTCGTCTCGTTCGCGGTCCATTGGATTCGCGCCGAAATCCATGAATTCGTGCTCCGCAACTGGCGGCTCGTGAAAGTCGCGACGACGAAGGCCCAGCGCAAGCTGTTCTTCAACCTTCGCAAGTCGAAGAAGCGCCTCGGCTGGTTGAACCGTGCGGAGACCGAGGCCGTCGCGAACGATCTCGGCGTGACCCCGCGCGAGGTCAACGAGATGGAGCAAAGGCTGAGCAGCTACGACGTCTCCTTCGACCCGGATCCGAGCGACGACGAGGACTTCGCGCCCGCCGCCTATCTGCCGGCGGCGCCGAACAGCGATCCCGCGCGCTCGGTGGAGCGGGATGACTGGGACGCGGACGCGCACGATCGCCTCGACGGCGCGCTCGCCAAACTCGATGCCCGGAGCCGTGACATCTTGGCGCGCCGTTGGCTCACGGACGACAAGGCGACGCTGCACGAGCTCGCGGCGGAATACGACGTGTCGGCGGAGCGTATCCGTCAGATCGAGGCGAGCGCGATCGCGAAGCTTCGCAAACAAATGGGCGCATCGGCTTCTTAAGAAGAACCCTAGGCTCTAGGCGAAAGAAAAAGGGCGCGTCGCAGCCGCGACGCGCCCTTCCCTTTCCTACTTAGCGCGAACCGTCAGCTCAGCGTGAGCGGGACGAGGGTGAGCTCCACGCGTCGGTTCAACTGACGACCGGGGTCCGTGTCGTTGGTCGCGACGGGGTGGGACTCGCCGGCGCCGACGGTCGTGATCCGATCCGAACGAACGCTGCGCGTGCCGAGATACGCCGCCACCGCGTTCGCGCGGCGCTCCGACAATTGCTGGTTGTACGCGTCCGTGCCCGTGCTGTCCGTGTGCCCGGCCACTTCGATCACGGTCTGCTCATACTCGTTGAGAACCAGCGCGACCGAGTTCAACACCTCGAAGAAGCCCGCGTTCAGGTCCGCACTGTTGGTCGCGAACGTGACGTTGCCCGGCATGTTGAGCGTGATGTTGTCGCCGATCCGCGTGACGCTGACGCCTGTGCGCTCGAGCTCGGCCGTCAGCTTCGCCTGCTGCCGGTCCATGTAGGAGCCGACGCCCGCGCCAGCAAGGGCGCCGAGGCCGGCGCCGACGAGCGCGCGCTTCTTCCGTTCCATCGAGCTGTCGCCCGTGATCAGGCCCACAGCCCCGCCGATGGCTGCGCCAATCACCGCCTGCCGTTGAGCATGCGCGGCGCGTTCCTCGCGAGTGTATGGGTCCACCGTCGTGCACGCGGACAAGCCCAAGACGATCCCGATCGCCGCGGCACCGACCTTCGACAGGTTACGAATCCTCATGAAGCTACTCCTTTAGCACCTGACAATGGCGGCGGTATGATGCCAATCCGATCCTGAACGGAACGTGACTTGGGGCTGAAAACGCAATACTGGCGCGGCTGTCCGCCGATATGCTCCAAGGGATTCGGGCGGCGTCCTGTTACGCTCGACCTCGTCTAGCCCAGTTTGCAACCCACGCTGCCTATGTCCACACCGAAGCTCGTAGCGGTCGTAGAGGACGACCTCGCCATCCGCGACAACTACCTCGCGGGCTTGCGGCGGCAGGGCTACAGAGTCGCCGGTTACGCCGGCCGCAAGGAAGCGCTCGCCGGGTTCGAGAACCGCTTCCCGGACCTCGTGATCATCGACATCAATCTCGGCGCGGAGGTCGAAGGCGGCTTCGAGCTTTGCCGCGAGCTGCGGGCAAAGTCGACTCAGCTCCCGATCATTTTTCTCACTGCCCGCGAGAGCGAGCTAGACGCCGTTTCGGGCCTGCGGCTCGGCGCCGACGACTATCTGACCAAGCGCGTGAGCCTCGAGCACCTGTTGGCCCGAGTCGCCGCGCTGTTTCGTCGAGTCGAGGCGCTGCGGTCAACCGACGCCGCCCACGAACGCCTCGAGCAGGGCGCGCTCGTGCTCGACCGGGACCGCATGACCGCGGAGTGGGCGGGACATAGTGTGCCGCTGACGCTGACCGAGTTCTGGGTCGTCCACGCCCTCGCGGTGCACCCGGGGCACGTCCGTAGCCGCGAGCAATTGATGGCGGCGGCGAACGCTGTGCTCGACGACGGTACCGTGACGTCGCAAGTGAAACGGATCCGAGCCAAGTTCCTCGCCGTCGACCCGGCGTTTGATGCGATTCAAACCGTCTACGGGATGGGGTACCGCTGGCAGGCGAGTTGACGCGGGGAGGCGAGCCGAGCCCTGACACGGGCTGCGATTGACGCGGAGTTGAGCGCTTTCATATAGTTGAGGCTGGCACAGGCCTGCTCCGGTCCAAGAAAAGGGCCCCTCCGCGGCAGATCGATTGGCCGACGGCTTGACAGCTCTAGCATCGTAACTGCCAGCCACTAGAAAAACTTTGATAAGCGGAGCCGACGGCTACCGCCAAGTAGAACCATGACCTGCAGATACGGAAAACGTTGCTCGATTGTCGGCGGTCGCGTCCGCCCATACATCGCACCGTTCGCCGTCCACGGCGTGGTGAGGAGCGGCAACGAGCATGAGTGACAGCTACCAGTACGGCCCACCGCCGGCACGAGGCCTTTATCGGCCCGAGTTCGAGCACGACAGCTGCGGCGTCGGCTTCGTCGCGCACATCAAGGGCGAGCGCAGCCACAAGATCGTGGCCGATGCGGACCATCTGCTGTGCCGCATGGATCATCGCGGCGCGCGCGGCGCGGAGCCGAACACGGGCGACGGTGCCGGCATCGTCACGGGCCTGCCGCACGAGTTTCTCGCGAAGGTCGCGAAGAAGGAGTTCGGCGTCGACCTGCCGCCGCCGGGCAAGTACGCGGCCGGCGTGGTGTTCCTCCCCACGGACGCAGCAGAGCGCGAGCGCTGCAAGGCATGTGTGGCGGACTTGTGCGCCGAGGAAGGCCAGAGGTTGATCGGCTGGCGACGCGTGCCGACGCTGCCTGACGAATCCGACGTCGGCGAGTCGGCTCGCGCGGCGATGCCGCAGATCGAGCACGTGTTCATCGCAGCCGGCGACGGCTTCGAGGGCGATGCGTTCGAGCGCAAGCTCTACCTGATCCGCAAGCGCGCGAGCCACAAGCTGCGCGGCGACCATTCTCTGCGTCAGGCGAAGCAGTTCTACGTTTGCAGCCTCTCGGGCACCACGCTCATCTACAAGGGCATGCTTACCCCGGGGCAGCTCAAGAACTTCTATCCCGACCTCGACGACCCCGACTACAAGACGCATTTCGCGATGGTCCATTCGCGGTTCTCGACGAACACGTTCCCGAGCTGGGACCGCGCGCAACCCAACCGGTTGATGTCGCACAACGGCGAGATCAACACGCTGCGCGGCAACGAGAACTGGATGCGGGCTCGCCAAGGCGTCGTGCGCAGCGAATTGTTCGGAGATTCGCTCGAGAGACTCTTCCCGATCGTCGAGCCCGATTGCTCCGACTCCGGTACGTTCGACAACGTGCTCGAGTTCTTGATGATGACGGGCCGCAGCCTCCCGGAATCCGTGATGATGATGATCCCCGAGGCTTGGCAGAAGAACGAGCTGATGCCGGAGAACAAGCGCGCGTTCTACGAGTTCCACTCCTGCCTGATGGAGCCGTGGGACGGGCCCGCGTCTATCGCATTCACGAACGGCAAGTACATCGGCGCGGTGCTCGACCGCAACGGCCTGCGTCCGAGCCGCTATTACCTCACCAACGACGACCGCGTGATCATGGCGAGCGAGGTCGGCGTCGTGCCGATCGACACCAAGAACGTGAAGGCGAAGGGGCGTCTCGAGCCCGGCCGTATGTTCTTGATAGATTTCGAGCGCGGCAGGCTCGTGCCGGACGGCGAGCTCAAGAACGAGTTCGCGAACCGGCATCCATATGCCGAGTGGCTCGAAGCGAATCGCATAGCGCTGCGCGACGTAACCGCGGAGACCGCAGCAGGAGCATACCGACCGCGGCACGCTGCTGCCGCGGATGCAAGCGTTCGGCTACACGACCGAGACGCTGCAATTCATGCTGCAGCCGATGGTCAAGGAGCATCGCGACCCGGTCGGCTCGATGGGCAACGACAGCATGCTCGCCGTGCTGAGCGACAAGCCGCGGATGCTCTACGACTACTTCCGGCAAATGTTCGCGCAGGTGACGAACCCGCCGATCGACTCGATCCGCGAAGAAATCATCATGTCGCTCGAGTGTTACGTCGGTCCCGAAGGCAATCTGCTCGAGACTACGCCGAAGCACGCGGAGCGGCTGCGGCTGCGCCAACCGATCCTGTCGAACGAGGAGCTCGCGGGCCTGAAGACCCTGAGCCACCGCGGCTGGCGCTCGCTCACGATCGACATCACGTTCGACCGCAGCGACGTGCCCGGCGGTCTGCAGCACGCGATCGATCGAATTTGCGTCGAGGCCGAGAAGGCGATCGACGACGGCTACAGCGTGCTTGTGCTGTCCGACCGCAACGTCGGCCCGACGCGCGTCCCGGTGAGCGTTCTGCTCGCGTGCGGCGCCGTTCATCACCATCTCGTGAGCCGTGCGAAGCGCACGCGCATCGGCATCGTGCTCGAGACGGGCGAAGCTCGCGAAGTGCATCACCACTGCTTGCTCGTTGGTTACGGCGCGGATGGGATCAATCCTTACCTCGCGTTCGAGGCGCTGTTCCAATCGCGCGATGACGGGCTGCTCGACAAGGACGTCGACGTGGTCGGTGATTACCGCCAGGCGGTTGCGAAGGGCATGCTCAAGGTGATGGCGAAGATGGGCATCTCGACGCTGCAGTCGTACAAGGGCGCGCAGATCTTCGAGGCGCTCGGAATCGCCGACGAGGTCGTCGAGCGCTGCTTCCACGGCACCGTGAGCCGCCTGCAAGGCGTGAGCTTCGCCGTGCTCGAGCAAGAGACGCTGCGTCGTCATGCGCTCGGCTATCCGCAGGATCCGGAGGACAAGCTGCCGTCGCTGCCGAATCCGGGCGAGTTTCATTGGCGTAGTGCCGGCGAGCGGCACGCGTGGGACCCGCAAGCGATCTTCTCGCTGCAGGTCGCGGCGCGGCGCGGCGACAGCAACGCTTACAAGCTGTTCGCGGACCACGTGAACAAAGAGGCGCGCGACGCGGGCGCGCTGCGCGGCCTCCTCGACTTCAAGCCGGGCATCGCCGGCAAGCCGCTCACGCTCGACGAGGTCGAGCCCGCGAGCGAGATAGTGAAGCGCTTCTGCACGGGCGCGATGAGCTTCGGCTCGCTGTCGACCGAGGCGCACGAAACGCTGGCCGTCGCGATGAACCGGCTCGGCGGCAAGAGCAACACGGGGGAGGGCGGCGAAGACCCCGCGCGCTTCATTCCGCTGCCGTCGGGCGACTCGCGCCGCTCGGCGATCAAGCAGATCGCATCGGGACGCTTCGGCGTCACGATCTGGTACCTCGCGAACGCGGACGAACTGCAGATCAAGATGGCGCAGGGCGCGAAGCCCGGCGAGGGCGGCGAGCTGCCCGGCAAAAAGGTCGACGACAACATCGCACGGATCCGCTACTCGACGCCTGGCGTGGGCCTGATCAGCCCGCCGCCGCATCACGACATCTATTCGATCGAGGACCTCGCGCAGCTGATCCACGACTTGAAGAACTCGAATCCTTCGGCGCGGATCAGCGTGAAGCTCGTGTCCGAGGTCGGCGTAGGCACGATCGCCGCGGGCGTCGTGAAGGCGCACGCCGATCACGTGTTGATCTCTGGCGACAACGGCGGCACGGGCGCCTCGCCGCTCACGAGCATCAAGCACGCGGGCTTGCCGTGGGAGCTCGGCATCGCGGAAGCGCACCAGACGCTCGTGATGAACGACCTGCGCAGCCGCGCCGTCCTGCAGACGGACGGCGGCCTGAAGACGGGTCGTGACGTCGTGATCGCAGCGCTCCTCGGCGCGGAGGAGATGGGCTTCTCGACGGCACCGCTGATCGCGCTCGGCTGCGTCATGATGCGCAAGTGTCATCTGAACACCTGCCCAGTCGGGGTCGCGACGCAGGATCCCTTGCTGCGCAAGAAGTTCGCGGGCCAGCCCGAGCACGTCGTGAACTATTTGTTCATGGTCGCCGAGGAAGCCCGCCAGATCATGGCGGAGCTCGGCTTCCGACGCTTCATCGACATGGTCGGCCGCGTCGACGTCCTGCAAACGCGTGCCGCGATCAACCACTGGAAGGCGGACGGCTTGGATCTGTCGCCGCTGCTCGCTCCGGCCGTCAAGCCGCACGACTCGACGGAGGTCTACTGCACGAAGAAGCAGGACCACGGCCTGAATCTCGCGCTCGACAATAGGCTCATTGCGTGGGCGAAGAAATCGATCGAGCAGCGCAAGAAGACGAAGAAGGAGCTCACGATCGTCAACACGAACCGCACGGTCGGCGCGATGCTGAGCCACGAGGTCGTGAAGAAGTGGGGCGCGGAGGCGCTGCCCTACGACACGGTGCGTTTCAAGTTCACGGGCACCGCGGGCCAGAGCTTCGGAGCGTTCCTCGCGAAGGGCATCACGCTCGAGCTCGAAGGCGACAGCAACGATTACGTCGGCAAGGGGCTTTCCGGCGGCCGGATCATCATCTATCCGCCAAAGGACAGCCCCTTCACGGCCGAAGACAACGTGCTGATCGGCAACGTGGCGCTGTACGGCGCGACTAGCGGCCGCGCATTCTTCCGTGGACGCTCCGCGGAACGCTTCTGCGTGCGCAACAGCGGCGCAAAGGCCGTCATCGAGGGCGTGGGCGACCACGGCTGCGAATACATGACGGGCGGCCGAGCCGTGATTTTGGGACCGACGGGGTTGAATTTCGCGGCCGGGATGTCGGGCGGCATCGCGTACGTTTGGGACGTGAAGAAGGACTTCGCGTCGAAGTGCAACACGGGCACGGTCGACCTCGAGGCGGTAGAAGAGGACGAGGACATCGTCGAGCTCCGGGAAATGCTCGAGCTCCATAAGGAATACACCGGCTCGACCGTTGCGGCGCGGATCCTCGACGATTGGCCGATGTCCCTGCGCCAGTTCGTCAAAGTCATGCCGACGGACTACAAACGCGTGCTTGCCGAGCGCAAGCGGCACGACGAGGAAGTCGAGCAGACGCTCACCGGCGACGAGACCGGCACTTTCGCGGCGGCCGGTAGATGAAGTCGGACGGTTTGCAGCATGGGTAAGCCGACCGGCTTCATGGAGTATCCGAAGAAGAGCGTCCCGTACCGGGACGCCGGCGAGCGCGTGGGCGATTTCCGCGAGATCTTTACGCACTCCGCGGACGAGCATCTACGCAATCAGGGCGCGCGCTGCATGGACTGCGGCGTGCCGTTCTGTCAGTCGCCGGACGGCTGCCCGATCGACAACTTGATCCCCGAGTGGAATGACCTGGTCTATCAGGGCCGGTGGCGCGACGCGCTCGAGCGGCTGCACAAGACCAACAACTTCCCTGAGTTCACGGGCCGCACCTGTCCCGCGCCATGCGAGGGCGCATGCGTGCTCGGTATCACCGATCCTCCCGTGACGATCAAGAACATCGAGAACGCGATCGTCGACCGCGGCTTCGCCGAAGGTTGGATCGAGCCGCACGTGCCCGAGGCACGAACCGGCAAGAAGGTGGCGATCGTCGGTTCGGGTCCTGCGGGCCTCGCCGCGGCGGATCAGCTCAACAAAGCCGGACACGAGGTCACGGTCTACGAACGCGCGGACCGTATCGGCGGCCTATTGATGTACGGCATTCCGAATATGAAGCTCGACAAGCAGGTCGTGAACCGGCGCGTCGACCTGCTGCGGGCGTCGGGCATCGAGTTCGTCACGAACGCCGACGTCGGCCGCGGCGTGGACGCGGGCAAGCTGCGCGCGGAGCATGACGCCTTGCTGCTCACGACGGGAGCGACGCAGCCGCGCGACCTCAAGATCCCGGGCCGCGACCTCAAGGGCATCCACTTCGCGATGGAATACCTGACCGCGAATACCAAGAGCCTGCTGAACAGCAACCTCGAGGACCGTCAGTTCATCGACGCGAAGGACATGCGCGTCGTCGTGATCGGCGGCGGCGACACCGGCGCGGACTGCATCGGCACCGCTCTGCGGCACGGCTGCAAGAGCCTGATCAACCTCGAGCTGCTCGATCAGCCGCCCGAGAGGCGCGCGGCCGATAACCCGTGGCCGCTTTGGCCGAAGATCCGGCGCACGGACTACGCACACGAGGAGTCAATCGCGAAGTTCGGCGCGGATCCGCGCAACTTCGCGGTCGTTTCGAAGGAATTCGCGGCAAATGGCCACGGCGGCGTGGGCTCCGTGCGCATCACTCGAATCGAATGGCAGGTCAACAGCGGCCAGCCGAAGATGGTCGAGATCGACGGGACCGCCGAGCTGCTCGACGCGGACCTGATTTTCCTGGCCATGGGCTTCCTCGGTCCGGAGCGCTACGTCGCGGAACAGCTCGGCGTCGAGCTCGATCAAAGGTCGAACTACCGGGCCATTCACGGCAAGTTCGCGACGAGCGTGCCGGGCGTGTTCGCGGCGGGTGACTGCCGCCGCGGCCAGTCGCTCGTGGTGTGGGCGATCAACGAAGGGCGCGGCGCCGCCCGTGCGGTCGATCAATTCCTCATGGGATCGACCTTGCTGCCGGCCCCGAAGATCAGTTTGGGGGGCGCGACGGGCTGAGCCCCGCGAATCGAGCGCCGCTCGCAAGGAGGGACTCTATGTTCGGCCGTAGAGCGCTAGATAAACCGACGCCAGAGCAAGCCCTGCCGGGCCGCTCTGCGGCGCTCGAGATCACCGATCGTCACTTCGTCCTCGATCACCCGCTGAAGCCGCCGTTCCCGACCGGAATGAAGTCCGTGCTGTTCGGTATGGGATGTTTTTGGGGTGCCGAGCGCTGCTTCTGGACGCAGCGGGGCGTCTACACGACGGCCGTCGGCTACGCGGGCGGCTACACCCAGAACGCCACCTACGAGGAGGTCTGCACGGGCCTCACAGGTCACACCGAAGCCGTACTGGTGGTCTACGACCCGAACGTCGTGAGCTTCGCAAAGCTGCTCGCGACCTTCTGGCAGTCGCACGACCCGACGCAAGGAATGCGCCAAAGCGCCGACATCGGGACGCAGTACCGCTCCGCCATCTATTGTTTCGACGACGAGCAGCTCGACGAAGCGGAGGAAAGCCGCGATCGCTACCAGAAGCTGCTGACCGCGCAGCGCTTCCCCAAAATCACGACCGAGGTGTCGCAAGCGCCTCCGTTCTACTACGCCGAGGACTACCACCAGCAATACCTCGCGAAGAATCCGAACGGATACTGCGGGCTCGGCGGGTGTGGGATCGCTTACTCGGCAGCGACGTCGTCCGCGACGGCGCTCTAACCTGCGGTCGGAAACCAGACTCGGAAAACCACTCCGCTGCGGTCGGGGAGGTCGTTGGCGTCTGCACGCCCACCGTGGAACTTGGCGATCAGCGCGACGATGTGCAGACCCAGCCCGAGGTGCGGCCGGCGGTCACGCCGATCGCGAATCGACACGAGCGAATCAAACAGCTGTTTGCGCATTTTCTCAGGGAGCGTAGGGCCGCGATTCGTGACGCTGAGCACGAGCTCGTTGCCCGCTGCGGCGAGCTCGACTTCGATGCTGCTGCCGACAGGGCTGAAGCTCACCGCGTTGTCGACGAGCTTGTCCAGCAGCTGTGCGACGAGTTCCCCCGAGCCGACCACCTCTGTCGCAACCGCGCCGATACGACAGTCGACCTGGCGCTCGGGATAGACGTCGCGGTAAGCCTGGCAACACGACTCCACGACGGCCGCGAGCCTGAATCGCTCAGCTACCGTGTCGTTGATCGCACGCTCGAGCTCGGTGGCCTCGCTCATCGCAACGAGAATCGCGTCGAGCCGCTCGGCACCCTGCCGCAAGCGAGCGAGGTACGCTTCCGCGCCCGGCGCTTTGGCTTCGTGCTCGAGGTTGTCGAGCGACGTCGTGACGACCGCGAGCGGCGTTCGGAGCTCATGCGAGAGCTTGCCAGCGAGCGTCCGGAGGTATTCGGTGTGCTCGCGCAGCCGCTCGAGCAGGTTCGTGAAGCTACGCGCGAGATCGCCGATCTCGTCGCGCGCGCCTTGTCCCGGAATCGCAGTGCGGATCTCGCCTTGCGGCCCGAGCGCGTTCTCCGCCGCATGCGCGAGCCGTCGCACGCGCAGCGACAACCACGTCGCGTAACCGAGCAGGCCACCGGAAGCGAGGACGCTAAGGAGCACCGTAAACGTCATGAGCCGCACGAGCGCCTGGTTCGTGAGCGTGAGGATCGGATCGCTCGCCTGCTCGAGCAGAACTACACCGGCTTCGCCGCGCGGGCCCGCGATCGGCACGGCAGCCGCGACGATCGCGTCGCGATCCGGATCGTCGCCGTACCACGCGGTGGCCGGTTGTCCGCTCGACGCGTCGCGCAGCTTCGGGTCCGATACTCTGCCGTACGGAAGCTCGCGCGGGTAGGGCGGGTCGTCGCGCCGCAAGGCCCAGCGGAATACGCTCGCGACGAAGCTCGCGGACTCGCGATCGATTTCGCGCGGCTCGACGCTGCCAGCGTCCGACAACACCCAGCCGTCCGCGTCGATCACTCGGAAGCGCCCGAGCCCCGCGCGGCCGAACTGCCCGAGCAGCGTCTCGAGCTCGGGACGCTGATAGACGAAGCGGCCTAGCCCGAGGGTCGCCGCATCCCACGACGCGCTCAGCGCGACCGCGTAGTCGGCACCACTGGGATCGACACCGATCACGCCGACGGCAAGCGCCGCGCCGACGAGGTTCAGCGGTACGCGCAGCTCGATCGAATAGCCCGTGGCCGTCTCCTGCCACGCGCCGAGCACACGCGTGTCGTACGCTTCGGTCGGAGCGAATAGGTCCGGCGCAGTCTCCTGCGCGCGGAACGTGCCCGGCGCGCCGGTGCCGAGCAGGAGCCAGCGAACGATCTCCGGAGACGGCTCGGTCGCGAGAACGACGCGGTCGCCGTAGGGCATCTCGCCGGGCCTCGGCGGGTAGACGAGGTGCGCGTCGCGAACCGCAATGAAGAGATAGGCAAAGCGCCCCTCGACTCCGGCCCAGAGCCGATGGCCGCCGCCGAGCGCGACCGCTGCGTCGTCGGGGAGATTCCAGTCGTCGCGGACCCCGTCGATCTGCGGCTCGGAACGCAGCGGCGCCGCGTAGATCGTGGCGCCGGTGCGCGTCTTCGGCGGCACGCATTGCGGCGCGGGACAAAGCGGCACGCCCTGCTCCTCGAGCGCGGCTGCCACGGTCGTCGCGCTCGCGATCAACGATTGCTCGAGGCCGCTGCGTAGCGCGGCCTCCATCTCCGTAACGTAGCGGAAGCCGGTCCACGGCAAGACCAGCGTCAATACCCCGAACGCCAGCAGCTGAATCCGCAGCGACACGGCGCTATGGCGTTACCTTTCGCTCGCCGACAACGTCACGGCGCCGGTCGCAGTGAACGGCAGCGTGTTCTGGAACGCGCGATCGAGCGTGATGTTGCCGTAGATCTCATAGGGGAGTGTGTTGCCCGGTGCCGCGGCAGCGCGCAATTGCGACAGCGACGGCAGCACGTCACCGTCGACCTCCACTTGCAGCGTCTGCCGATCGAGCGCCTCGACCGTGACGAGCATCGCGTGGCGGGCCGTGATCACACCTTGCCCGGTGATTCGCATGGTGAAGCGAACCTCCTTGATAGGCAGTGGCTCGGGGTTTTGATTGTCGACGAGAAGACTCAGGCGGTAACGCTGGCCGCTCGCGCCCGCTTGCAGCGGCGCCAGCTGTGTCGCCTGGATGCGCGGAATCGCGATCGACGGCGGCGACGCCGCGCAACCTGCCACAACGAGCGCGATGCATAACCCCGCGATCGGGGTCTTCCATCGAGCTCTAGATCCTTCACCACTCATTTCACTCTCCACCTAGGCGTTCCCACTGTGCGCCGATCATGCGCCATTCGCCGCCGTCGTCCACGAGCTCGAGCTCGAAGCGGTAGACGTCCGCGCCGACGCCGCCGAGCAGCGACTCGCCCGCGCGCTGACCGGCGAGACCCGCATGCACCACGGCGTGCGCTGCGTCGCTGCCTTCGAGCCTGATCTCGTCGATGCGGCTCACGATCTCGATCCTCTGGTGCGCGATGAAGTAACCGCGTACGAGATTCAGGAGTTGCTCGCGGTCGTTTCCGCGCGAGTCACGATAGCCGGCGCCGACGAAGTCGCGGAAAAAGCCGGCGTCGCGCGCTTCCGCTGCGGCCTCTGCGGCCGCGAGCGTCGCGCGAATCTCCGCCACGGGATCGTTCGTGCTGCAGCTCGTCGCCAAGAGGGCGGAAGATAATGCGAGCGGACCGAGCCGCGCGAGTTTCATGCGTTCGATTGTAGTGTGCGCCCGGCGCAAAACACGACCTCGTTGACGACTCGCGAGCATATACTGCTCGCTCTCGTTTGAACGGCGGAGCGGTCGATGAGTAGTCAAATTTCCCGTCGAGTAGCGATCGTCGGCGGCGTTCGTATTCCGTTTTGCCGCGCGCATACAGCCTATTCCCATTCGTCGAACCAGGACATGATGACCGCGGTGCTGCGCGCGCTCGTCGCGAAGCATGGGCTCGAGGGTCAGCGGCTCGGAGACGTTTCCCTTGGCGCGGTGATCAAGCACTCGCGCGACTGGAACCTCGCGCGCGAGTCGACGTTGTCGTCGGGCCTGGCTCCCGAGACGCCCGCTTTCGACATCCAGCGCGCGTGCGGGACGAGTCTGTCCGCGACGATCCTGATCGGCAGCAAGATCGCGACCGGGCTCATCGACGCCGGTATCGCGGGCGGGACGGACAGCATCAGCGACGTGCCGATCGTCTATCCCGAGGCCTATCGCACGTTATTGCTCGAGAGCGCGCGCGGCCGGACGTTCGGCGCGCGGATCGGTCCGTGGCTCAAGCTTCGTCCGCGGCACTTCAAGCCCGTGTTCCCCGGAGTGATTGAGCCGCGCACGCATCTCTCGATGGGCGAAAGCATGGAGATCACGGCGAAGGAATGGCAGATTTCCCGCCGCGAGCAGGACGAGCTCGCGCTTGCGAGCCACAAGAACGCGGCGAAGGCATACGCGGAAGGGTTCTACGACGACCTGCTAGTCGAGTTTCAGGGAGTGAAGCGCGACAACAACGTGCGGACGGACACGAGCCTCGAGCAGCTCGCGAAGCTCAAGCCCGTATTCGACAAGAGCCCCGCCGGCACCCTCACCGCCGGCAACAGCACGCCATTGACCGACGGCGCATCGGCGGTGCTGCTGTGCTCGGAGGAGTGGGCGAAGCAACGCTCGCTACCGGTCAGCGCGTATCTCACTTACGCGCGCGAAGCCGCGGTCGACTTCGTGCACGCCGAAGGGCTACTGATGGCGCCCGCGTACGCCGTGTCCGCGATGCTTGCGGACGCGAACCTCGCCCTCCAGGAGTTCGACTACTACGAGATACACGAGGCGTTCGCGGCACAGACGCTCGCGACGCTGAAGGCTTGGGAGTCGGAGAAGTTCTGTCGTGAGCGGCTCAAACGCGACCGCCCGCTCGGCTCGATCGATCGCTCGAAGCTCAACGTCAAAGGCGGCAGCGTCGCGGTCGGTCACCCGTTCGCCGCGACCGGCACTCGGCTCGTCGCCGCGCTCGCGAAGCTGCTCAAGCAGAACGGTCGTGGGCGCGGGCTCATCTCGGTGTGCACCGCCGGAGGCATGGGTGTGACCGCGATCCTCGAGGCGGCTTGAACGCTTGCCGTCGGCGGCGTCGATCTAGTGCCGCTCGCCGCGCGCTCTTCAACCCGCGAGCCAAAGAACGTACGACACGACGAACGGCAGCGCCACCGCGGCCAGCAGCGTCGAGACCAGCACGATTCCCGCGACGTCCTCCGCGTCTCGCTCGTAACGCGCGGCGAAGAGGTAGCTGAATACCGCTGCCGGCATCGATCCCTGCAGCACGAGCACGCCCTGCGCCACGCCTTCGATCCCGAGAGCCTCACTTACGCCCACCGCGACACCGAAGGCGATCAGGAGGCGCGCTGCGCCAAGCCCGAACGCGCGTTTCAAGTTGCGCGCCCGCAAGCCCCCGACCGTGTGACCGAGCGCGAGCAGCATCAGCGGGATCATGAGACCGCCAAGCAAGTCGACGGTGTCGTCTAGCCACTTGGGCAGCACGAGTCCCGTGAGCACCACGCCCATCCCGCCGACCGCGGCGTAGATCACGGGCGTCGTGATCAGCGTCCTGAGAACCGACGCGCGCGACTGCAGCAGCGGCACGAGCGTGAATTGACCGACGGAGTTCGTGACGTACAACGCGATCGCGAGTGCGAGGCCTTGCTCGCCGAACGCGAAGAGACAGAGCGGCAAGCCCAAGTTACCGACGTTGCCGATAGTGAGGGCCGGCAAGTACGAGCGCACTGGCAAGCGCAGCACCTTCAGCAGCAAGAAGGCGACGAGAGCGGTGCCGAGCAGGATCGCGACTGAGGCGCCTACCATCTCGAAGAACTCATCGAGCGGCAGTGCGAGATGCGATAGCCCGCCGAACACGAGGCACGGTCCCGCGACGTTCATAATGAGCCGCGTCACGAACGCGAGGTCGAACGGCGCGCCGAACAGCCGCCAGGCATAACCCAGCGTCGCGATGCAGAACACCGGTAACAGGACGGCGGCGACTTCTGCGATCACGGCGGGGACAAAGGTTGGAGAATTGGCTTCACGAGATCAGGCGACGCCGTGCGGGGTCGGCGCGCGCGCGAAAGTCTGCCAGAATTGCAGCGCCGATGCTCGGACAATTCCTCGAGTTCTCGTTCGCCGCGCGCCCGCTCGCGGGCGCGTACGAGTTCTATCGCTCGCTTGGTTTCACGTCGATCGAGGTCGGCGACCAACTCCGGGACCCCTACCTCGCATTGTTCGATGGCGACGTCGCGATCGGGTTGCACGATCGCGAGCAGCCGGGCCCCGTGCTCACATTCGTTCGTCCGCGGCTACGTGATTACGTGCGCGCGCTTCGCCGAGCGGGCGTCGAGGTCGGGGAAGCGCACCTCGCCGACGACGAGTTCAACCATGTCGTTTTCAGCGATCCGAACGGCCAGGCCGTGGCTTTGCTCGAGGCGCGCACGTTCGCGCCCGGAGAATGGAATCGGCAGAACGTCTCGGCCTGCGGCCGTTTCCTCGAGTACAGCCTCGCGACCCACTCGCTCGACGAGTCGCGCGCGTTCTGGGAGCCGCTTGGGCTCGCTGCCGTAGCCGACGGGCGTTCGCCGCACGATTGGGTACGGCTCGCTGGGCACGGTCTCGTGCTCGGCCTGCATCAAGCTCGCTTCGGCTCGGGGTTGTGCTTTCGCTCCGATCAGCTAGAGGCTCGGCTCGAATATTTGCGAGCGAAGGGGATGAGCGTGCGGCCGGGCGGACCCCACTCGGAACGTATCCGCGAAGCCGCGATGCTGACCGCGCCCGGCGGCGACTCTATCTATCTCGTCGAGAGTGCGGAGCGAGCGCATTGAGGGAGCCACCGAGGTCACGCGGTCGGCGAGCGCCTGATCGCCAACAACTGGAACACGCGCGCGCCGCGAGCGTCAGAGGTCTGCGCGGGCGTTGACCTCCGCGAGGGCGTTGCGGAGTCGCGCGTGCAGAGGGCTCGTGCGCGGGAAATGCGTGAGCAAGTACTGCATCTGATCCGCGAGAACCCGACGGCCCTTGAGATAGATGTACTCGGCGTACGTCGGCGTGAACGGCACCGCCACGAGCTGCACCTTCGCCTCTTCGGGTGTGCGTCCGCCCTTGTGGTTGTTGCAACGCCGGCAGGCGGTGACGACGTTCGTCCACGAGTCCCGCCCGCCGCGGCTGATCGGCGTGATGTGGTCGCGCGTGAGCTCGCTCACGCGGAAGTGTTGCCCGCAGTACATGCAGAGGTTCGCGTCGCGCTTGAACAGCGTGCGGTTGTTGAGCGGCGGCGTGTAGCGGTCCCGGTTGCGCTCGAGCGTGCGGGTGTCGCCCTGCGTCGCGATGATGGAGTTGACCTCGATGATGCTGCGGGCCCCGGACTTCGCGCTGTAGCCGCCGCGGATCCGGTAAAGAGGGGACCCGCAGGAGTACGCAACCTGACCGCTGTAGTACAGGGTGGCCGCGACGCGGTAATCGATCCACTCGAGTGGCATACCCGCCACATCGGTTCGAAGAACTTCTTGGCTCAACGCATGAAACTGTCGTTGCATGGATCACCAGCGAGCCCGAGCTAAACCGCTAAAGTGTCCCTGAGACTGTCCTAATATTCAATGGCCTGGATTGCACCTTTGTGTCATCATCCGATGCCGAAAAATTCAGCGCGAATGGCTGCCTGCCGCGTCGTCGTTCGGCGACGCGCGCCTGAGTAAAAAAACAACGGAGCCAAGAAATGCCGCTCACCCTCGGTGTGCTCAAGGAAAGCTCAGCTCACGAAGCGCGAGTCGCCTTGACGCCCGATGTCGCCGCGAAGCTGCTCGAAAGCGGCGTCGAGGTGCGGATGGAGCGCGGCGCCGGCGAACGTAGCCACCTCGACGATCCGCTCTACCGTGGTGTTCAGTTCCAGCCGTCGGCCGGCGACGTGCTCGGCGCCGCCCGCGTCTTGCTCAAAGTTCAGCCGCCCACGCTCGCCGAAGTCGACGCGCTGCAGCCCGGCGCCGTGGTCGTCGGCTTCATGCAAGCGCACAACCACCTCGACGTCGTGCGCGCGTTGCGCGACCGCAAGATCACGAGCTTCTCGGTCGAGCTGATTCCGCGAATCTCGCGGGCGCAGTCCATGGACGCACTGTCGTCGCAGGCCGCGGTAGCGGGCTACAAGGCAGCGTTGCTCGCGGCGAACGCGCTCGACAAGTTCTTGCCGATGCTCACGACTGCGGCCGGCACAATCCGCCCCGCTCTGGTGCTGGTGATCGGCGCCGGCGTCGCGGGCCTCCAGGCGATCGCGACGTCGCGCCGGCTCGGCGCGATCGTCGAGGCATACGACGTGCGCTCCGCGACCAAAGAGCAGATTCAGTCGCTCGGAGCCAAGTTCGTCGACACGGGCGTCGCGGCCGAGGGCACGGGCGGCTACGCGCGCGAGCTCACGGCGGAAGAGAAAGCGAAACAGCAGGCTATCCTCGATCAACATATCGCGAAGGCCGACGTCGTGATCACGACGGCCGCGATTCCGGGTCGAGCGGCGCCGAAAATTATCTCGCGGGCCGCGGTAGCGGCGATGGGATCCGGCGCCGTGATCGTCGATCTCGCCGCCGAGAGCGGCGGCAACTGCGAGCTCACGGTGCCCGGCGAGACGGTCGTGACGCCGAACGGGGTAAAGGTACTAGGGCCCCGTAACTTGCCGTCCGAGCTCGCGCGCCATGCGAGCCAGATGTACGCGCGCAATCTGCTGAACTTCCTGCAGCCCGCGCTCAAGAACGGCGAGCTCTCGATCGATTGGCAGGACGAAGTGTTCGCGCAGTCGGTGCTCACGCACGACGGCGAGGTGAAGCACGCGGGCACCGCGAAGTTGCTGGGAGCACAGAACCCATGACGGATGTCACTTCATGATCGACGGATTCATCGCGCTCTATATCTTCATGCTCGCCGCGTTCACCGGCTATGAGGTGATCGCGCGGGTCCCGGTGATCCTGCACACGCCACTGATGTCGGGGTCGAACTTCGTGCACGGCATCGTGCTAGTCGGCGCGATGGTCGCGATGGGGCGCGCCGATACGACGCTCGAGATCGTAATCGCGTTCATCGGCGTCGTGCTCGCGGCCGGCAACGCAGTCGGCGGCTACGTGGTGACGGAGCGGATGCTCGAGATGTTCAAGAGCAGCAAGGCTAAAGGTGCTGCGAAGCACTGAGTCCCGCCACGCGGCGGGCTGAATCGATGGGGGAGAGATGGTCGTAGGAGCGGAGACCGTAATCCAGGCGAGCTACTTCGTCGCCGCGGCGCTCTTCATCCTTGGGTTGAAGCGCATGAGCTCGCCGGTGACGGCGCGCGGCGGCATCATCTCCGCCGGCGTCGGCATGCTCGTCGCGACGCTCGTGACGTTCCTCTGGCCGGAAATGCACAACTACGCGCTGATGACGGTCGCGATAGCGGTCGGCGGTGTCATCGCGTGGGTATCCGGCAAGCGCGTCGCGATGACCGACATGCCGCAGATGATCGCGCTTTACAACGGCATGGGCGGCGGCGCCGCGGGCGCCATCGCGGCGGTGGAGCTGTTCTCGGGTGAGGCGCACGGCCTCGCGCAGCTCGTGCTGGGGGTGCTCGGCGGCATCATTGGAGCCGTATCGTTCGCGGGCAGCTTGATCGCGTTCGGCAAGCTCCAGGGGCTCATCAAGCGCAGCTTCCGCTTCCGCGGCCAGAACTTCGTGAACCTCGTGATCCTCGCCGCAACGGTGCTCGCGGGCGCAGCTTGCGTGATCCACGCCGGCGCCGATACGCGACTGATCGTGACCGCGCTGTTCGTGCTGGCGCTCGTGCTCGGTCTCACTATGACGCTGCCTATCGGCGGCGCCGACATGCCGGTCGTGATCTCGCTCTACAACGCGCTCACGGGCCTCGCGGTCGCATTCGAAGGCTTCGTGCTCGACAACGCGGCGATGATCATCGCGGGCACGGTGGTCGGCTCGGCCGGCACGCTGCTCACGCAACTCATGGCGAAGGCGATGAACCGCTCGCTCGCGAACGTGCTGTTCAGCGGCTTCGGCGAGTCGTCGACGGCCGCTGCGACGGGCCCGGCCGGCGCGCTGAAGGCGATCGATACCGCCGACGTCGCGGTGATGCTCGGGTTCTCCGAAAAGGTCATCGTCGTGCCGGGCTACGGCATGGCCGTCGCCCAAGCGCAGCACAAGGTCTGGGAGCTCTGCCAGGCGCTCATCGCGCGCGGCGTCGCCGTCAAGTTCGCGATCCACCCGGTCGCGGGCCGAATGCCGGGCCACATGAACGTGCTGCTCGCGGAAGCGGGCGTGCCGTACGACCTCATCTACGACGAGGGCGAGATCAACGCGGAATTCGAGACTGCCGACGTCGCGCTAGTAATCGGCGCGAACGACGTCGTGAACCCGGTCGCGCGCACCGACAAATCGAGCCCAATCTATGGCATGCCGATCCTGAATGCCGACAAAGCGAAGAACGTAATCGTGATCAAGCGCGGGCAGGGGGCGGGCTTCTCGGGTATCGAGAACGCCCTGTTCTATCTCGACCACACGCGGATGCTCTACGGCGACGGCCAGGCGAAAGCGGCGGAGCTCGTCCAGGCCGTCAAGCAGCTCTGAGCCGCCGCGCGACGGCGCACACGGACGACGCCCGAGCTCTACGGCCGATTGAGCCGCCGCAGCCGCTGATCGCGCAGCACGCGGCGCTGGTCGGGCGTCAACTCTCGGAACCGCTGGCGCAATTGCGCACGCTGCTCGGGCGGCATCATTCGATAGCGGCGATAGTTCTCGAGCAGCTGCGCGCGCTCGCCCGGGGGCAGCCGCCGGAACTCCTGATAGCGCTCGCGCGCGGCGGCGCGCTGCTCGTCGGTCATCCCTTGCCAGACCTGGAATCGATCTCGGGCTGCGGCCCGGTCGCTGCCGTTCATCTCGAGCCAGCGCTCCGCGCCGCGCGCGATCTGCTGCTGACGAGCGGGCTCGAGCTGGCTCCAATTCTGCTGCTGCGGCGCGAGCAGCTGCCGCTGCGCGTCGCTCAAGTCTTCCCACGCGATGCCCTGAGCGTGCGCTCCCGCGGCGAACGCGGCGAGCACCACGCACAGCGCGACGAACCTACTTGCTCTCGTCATCGTCATCCCTCGATCGTTCCGGCGGCTCGCCGCCGTCGTCCTGCTCATCGGTTTCGTCCTTGACTGCGGGAGGGTTGTCCTTGTCCCATTCCCGGATCGCGAGCCACTCTGCGTCGTCCGCCTGCCAGCTCCCGAGGTACTCGAGAAACTCGAGGTCCGGTGCCGCGTCCGCGGGCGGCGGCGCGGGCTGCTGTGCGTGCGCGCCGCGTAGCCACAAGCCGCCCGCGGCTAGGAGTGCCGCCGCGATTCCGCGCATCAGCCGACGCCATCGCCAGTCGCGGCCGGCGGCGTGAACTCCGGCTGCTCCTCCAGCCACGCGTAGAACTCGATCTCCTCGTCATACATCTCGAGATCCTCTTCGCCGATCAGGATTTCGAGATCGGCGAGCGCACTAACCTGGGTGCCGAGGTCGCGCGCAGGATTGTTCGGGTCGAGAACGAGAACCGCGACCAGCGCCGCGGCCGCGACGGCGCCGACGGGCACCAGCGACCACTGCCAGCCGCGCCGTCGACCGTCCTTCGGCAGCTCCTCGAGGGCGCGGTATCGCGCTTGCGTTAGCCGCGAGCGCGTCGCCGCGTCGAGCTCCGTTGTGCTGCGGTCGAACACTTCCTTCGCGCGGCGCTCGAAGGCGCCGTCGAGATTCGGTTCGCCGACGTTCTCATCCTTACGATCGGTCATTGCCAGTCTCCTCGCCATGCTCCTTGAGCAGCTCGCGCAGCCGATGCACCGCTCGCGAGTAGTGCGTCTTCACGCTGCCTTCCGTGCAGCTCATCGCCTGCGCCGTCTGCGCGACGTCGAGCCCCTCGAAGTTACGTAGCGCAAACGCTTCACGCTGCCGTGCCGGCAGCATCAACAGCGCCTGCTCGAGCGCTTGCATCGCGTCGCTCGCTTGCAGCCGATCCAGCGGATTGTCCGAGACCGGACCCGGCGCCTCGACGATCGGGTCGTACTCTTCGTCTTCGAGTCCGCCGAAAAAACTTAAGACGCGCGAGCGCACGGTGCGGCGCCGCTGCGCATCCCGGATCCGGTTCTGCAGAATCCGGTAGAACAGCGGGCGCCACTCTTCGCTCGGCCGGCCCGCGTAGTGCCGCACGAGCCGAATCATCGAATCTTGAACGATATCCAGCGCCTCGTCGCGATCGCGGATGTTCATTACGGCGATCCGAAAAGCCCGAGTTTCCACGTCACGAAGAAAGGCCTCGATTGCGACTCGCGACTCCAGCGTGTGCTCCGATCTGAGGCCCTTCGAGAAACCGTCTCGAGCGATGCTCAATGCTAACCCCATCTCCGCCACTCCGTGGCCGCGCCTAGCTACCGCGTTTAGCGGCGTCCTCGAGCATGCAACGCGGCAGTCGGAGTACGGTTGACCGCGCCGCCATTGGCGGTCCTATAAGTCATTGACCTAACGACCGTTTCTGTTCACATAATCGCGCCTCGCCGCCCGGCCGGCCGCTGCACGCGGCTCGTTTCCACGGCGCGAACCGGAACCTCGATGACGAGCCCAAGACCCGTCGTCCGTGTAGCGGTACCTGTACCGCTCGCGGACGCGTTCGACTATCTGGCGCCGGCTGGCGCACCGGACGGCGAGCTGCCGCCGCTCGGCAGCCGCGTGCGCGTGCCGTTCGGGCGGGGCGAGCGCGTCGGCATCGTCGTCGAGCACGCGGCGGCATCGTCGCTCGCACCCGCCAAGCTCAAACCGATTCGCGAGGTGCTCGACATCGCGCCGACGATCGGCGCCGAGCTCCTACAGACGCTGCGCTGGGCCGCGGAGTACTACCACTATCCCGTCGGCGAAGTGCTGAGCCACGCCCTACCGACTCAGCTGCGCGAAGGACGCGCTCTCGACGAACCGCCGGAGAACGTCTGGCACCTCACCGAAAAGGGCCGTGCGCAATCGCTCGGCGAAATTGCGCGCCGCGCAAAGCAGCAAGCCCGCGCGCTCGCGGCGCTGCGCGAGAGCGACACGGGCCAAGCGGAGCTGCGTGGCGCCGGCATCTCGCTCGACACGCTCGAGCGGCTCGCGGACAAAGGGTGGATCGAGCCCGGCGAGCCGGGCGCCGCTGGAATTGCACCGAGGTCTTCGCCGGACGCGTCGTCCGCCACGGCGCCCGCGTCGCCCGCTCTACCGGAGCTCACGGCGGACCAGCGCGGGGTGCTCGCGGCAATCGAGACGGACCGCTCTTCGGGCTTTCGTGCGTACCTACTGCATGGCGTCACGGGCAGCGGCAAGACGGAGGTCTATTTGCGGTTGATCGCGAGCGAGCTTGCCGCGAGCCGCCAAACGCTGCTGCTCGTCCCCGAGATTGGCCTCACGCCGCAGCTCGTCGCACGGCTCCGCGAGCGCTTCGGCGCGCAGCTCGCGCTGCTGCATTCGGCTCTGACGGAGCGCGAGCGGTTCGAAGCGTGGCGGCGCGCTCATCGACTGGACGCGAAGGTCGTGGTCGGGACACGCTCGGCCGTGTTCGCGCCGCTTCCGGCCGCCGGCCTCGTGATCGTCGACGAAGAGCACGACTCCTCCTATAAGCAGCAGACGGGCTTCCGCTACTCGGCCCGCGACCTCGCCGTCGTGCGCGCGCGCAGGCTCGACGTTCCCGTCGTGCTCGCGTCCGCGACGCCCTCGCTGGAGAGCTTCCACAACGCCGACCAAGGCCGCTATCGTAAGCTCGAGATGCCGCACCGAATCGGCTCAGCGGGCGTACCCAAGCTCAGGATCGTCGATCTCAAGCACCACGCAAGCCGGCAGTCGCTGTCGACACCGCTCGTCGCGGCAATCGGCGAGCATCTCGCTGCCGGCAACCAGGTGCTTCTGTTCTTGAACAGGCGCGGCTTCGCGCCCGCATTGTTTTGCCCCGGCTGCAAGGACGCGGTCCAATGCGCGCGCTGCGACGCACGGCTGACCGTGCACGCGAAGGCCGGGCAGCTGCGCTGCCATCACTGCGGCGCGCAGCGCAAGCTCGAGTGGGTGTGCCCCACGTGCGGCGCCGAGCGGATCGCCGTCGGCGCCGGGACGCAGCGCGTGGACGAGGAGCTCGGCGCACTATTTCCGAGGGCGCGGATCGCGCGGCTCGATCGAGACGTGACGAGCCGCAAGGGCGCACTCGCGAGCGTGCTCGGCGACGTCGCGAGCGGCAACACCGACATCCTGATCGGCACGCAGATGCTCACCAAGGGCCACGACTTTCCGCGCGTCACGCTCGTCGGCGTGCTGAACGCGGATCAAGGCCTGTTCGGCACGGACCCGCGCAGCCACGAGCGGCTCGCCCAAACGATCCTCCAGGTCGCGGGCCGCGCGGGCCGCGCGGACCGGCCGGGCGAGGTCGTGATCCAGACGCATTACCCGGAGCATCCGCTGCTCGAGCGGCTGCTCGCGCAGGACTACGCCGCATTCGCCGCGCTCGCGCTCGCGGAGCGCCGCGAAACACGTTGGCCGCCGTTCACGCATCTCGCCGCCTGGCGCGCTGAGGCCGCGCAGCGCGAGCCGGCGTTCGCACTGCTCGAGCGCGTGCGCGGAATCGCGAAGCGGCTCGCGAGCAAGATCGCCGGCGAGGTTGCGATCCTCGGACCGGCGCCGCAACCGATGGAGCGCAAGGATGGACGCTATCGCGCGCAGCTGCTCTTCCAAAGCGCGCAGCGCGCGGCGTTACACGAGTTGCTGCGGCAAACGCTGCCCGAGCTGCGCACCGCTTCGGAAGCGCGCAAAGCGCGCTGGAGTCTCGACGTAGATCCGCTCGAGCTCTGAACGCCCGCGCCGCACGATCGGGTAGAATTCGACGCTTCCAATGGCACGCCGCAATCGCAACGCGCGAAAGAAAGATCCCGCACCAGGCTGGGTGTGGATGCTGTTCGGCCTCGCGTTGGGGCTCGTCGTCTCGGCCGGCGTGTATTTTCGCTCGCAGCCGCCTGCGGCACGCATCGCAGCCGTCGCGGCGCCGGCGCCGGCCGCGCCTGCAACCGCCCCCGCTCCTGGGCGCCGCCGTACCGAGGCGCGCGGCGCCGAGACCGAGGACCCGAGTGCGGCGCGTTTCGATTTTTACGAGATATTGCCGCAGTTCGAGGTCGTGGTCCCGGAGGTCGAGACGGCCGCCAGCCCCGCGGTCCGCGCTCGCGCCGTGGAAGAGCCCGGCAGCTACGTGCTACAAGCCGGCTCGTTCAGCGCGCTCGGCGATGCGGATCGGCTCAAGGCGCGGATCGCTTTGCTAGGCATCGAATCGCGGATCCAGCGCGTGACGATCGACGACGACGTCTTCCACCGCGTCCGTGTCGGCCCGATCAACGACCTGAGCCAGCTCAACCGGATCCGCCGTCAGCTTCGCGACGCGCACATCGACACGATGCTGATGAAGATCCCGTGATAGCGCTTCTCGCGCGGCGAGCTTAGTCCTCGGTGAGCGCTTGGCGGAAATCGACGCCGAGCGAGCGCAGCTTGCGGTAGAGGTGCGTCCGCTCCATCCCGACTCGCTTCGCGAGCTGCCCGACCTTCCCGCCGCACAGCAGCAGCTGTTGCTGAAGATAGGCGCGCTCGAAATGCTCGCGCGCCTCGCGCAGCGGCATGGCGAGCAAGTCTTGTTTCACGAGAGGCTCGCCCTCGGGTGAGTCGGTCGCGAGCTGCGCTTCCACCTCGACCAGCGAGATTTCCTCTTCGCCGCCGAGGATCAGCAGGCGCTTCACCATGTTCTTGAGCTCGCGGACGTTGCCGGGCCATGGGTAGTTGCGCAGCCGATTCTGTGCCGCCACGCTGAAGCGGCGGAACGGCAAGCCTTCGGCATCGACGAGCACATCGACTTGGTGGCGCAACAGCTCCGGTACGTCCTCCGAGTACTCGCGCAGCGGCGGCACGCGGATCACCACGATGCTCAGGTGCGACAGGAGCTCGCGGCGCACGCTCTCGCTGCGCTCGAATCCCGGAAACGCGCTGCAGAGAATTCGCACGTTGAGCGGCTTGTCGGCAGTTTGCCCCGACGGCCGATATGCGGCTTGCTCGAGAATACCGAGCAGGAGTCGCTGACCGGCCGGGGCCACGTCGCCGAGCTCCTTGATGAAGAGAATTCCGCCGTCGGCGCGCTCGAGCGCGCCGGGTTGGCTGCCGTCGCCCAGCAGCTGGCGCTGCGCGTCCTCGTCGCTCAAGTCGCCGCCCATCACGATCACGAAAGGTGCGCGAGACTGTTCGCTCTGGCTAGCGAGATAGCGCGCGAACAGCTCGCGGCCGCTGCCGGGCTCCCCCGTGAACAGCGTGTGCGCATCATGCAGCGCGACTCGCGCGATCTGTTCGCGCAGCGCGCGCATCGGCTGGCTCTTGCCGGCAGGCGCGGTGGTTTGCGCAAGCGTTACGCGTCTTTGCTCTTTCGAGCGGCGCGCGGCGAGCGCCTTCTCGACCGTTCGCAGGAGCTTCGCGAGTGAAACCGGTTTCTCGATGAAGTCCACGGCGCCGAGGCGCGTCGCTTCGACGGCTGTGTCGACCGTGCCGTGACCGGACATCATCACCACGGCGCCCGCGGCGCCGTTGTCCGACCACTCCTTGAGCAGGGAGATGCCGTCGGTGTCGGGCATCCAGATGTCGAGCAGGATCAGATCGTATTCGTGTTCTTTGCGAGCGGCTCTCGCCTGTTTCGCGTCGGCGGCGGTCGTTACATCGTAGCCTTCCTCGCTCAGGATCTCGTCGATGAGAGCTCGGATATTGGCTTCGTCGTCTACGACCAGAATGCGCGCGCTCATGCGCGTTCTCTCCTATTATGATCCTGCCGCCGACCCATCGAGTGGCCGCCCGAATCCACCGATGTCGGGATGAGTATACTGATCTCGGCGCCCCCTTGCTCGCGGTTGCGCGCGACGATCTGCCCGCCGTGCTCCTCGATCAGCTTCTTCACGATCGCCAACCCCAAGCCGGTCCCCTTCGGCTTGCTCGTGACGTAAGGGTCGAACGCCTGATGGACGATGTCGCCGAGGAACCCCGGCCCGTTGTCGATCACCTTGATCTCGACAAAATCGGCGTCGGGGCTTTGGATGCGGCGCGTGGAGATCTCTACGTAGGATTCGGCCTGATGCTCCATCGCCTCGAGCGCGTTGCGCAGCAAATTGTGTAGCACCTGCCGCAGCCGGCCGGCGTCCGCTTCGATCAGCGGCAGATTCGCATTCAAAGAGAGCTTGATCGCGAGAGGGTTTTCCTGATGTAGGTAGAGCTCGCTCACTTCGGCGATCAGTGCATTCACGTCGACTCGACTCACCTCCATGCTCGGCGTGCGCGCGTACTCGCTGAACGCGTTGACCATCTGCTTCATCGCTTCGACTTGCTGGATGATCGTGTGGGTCGCGCGATCGAGCAGCTCGCCGCCCGCGCCTTCGGTCTTCAAGTACTTGCGGCGCAGCCGCTCGGCGGAGAGCTGAATCGGCGTGAGCGGATTCTTGATCTCGTGCGCCAGCCTACGCGCGACTTCGCCCCACGCCGCGTCGCGCTGCGCTTGCAGCAGCGCGGTGATGTCGTCGAACACGATCACGTAGCCGCCGGGGCTGTCGGCCTCGCCCGGCAGCTCCGTGCACGCACACATCAGCACCCGCCGCCCGCCGTCCCCGCGGAGTGCGATCTGCTCGCGCCATTCGTGGTCGCCGCGCTCGAGATGACCGGCAGCGACCGTGAGAAACTGAGCGAGCAGCGGCCGCGACGACGCGAGGTCCGCGAGCGACTCCCCCGCGTGCGTGTCGAGATCGGCACTCAAGATCGCGCCTGCGGCTTGATTCGCCGTACGGATCCTGAAGTCCGGCTCGAGCGCGACGACGCCGGTCGACAGCCGCGCGAGAATTACCTCGAGCTTGCGCCGCTCGCTCTCCACCTGGTGCTGGCTCACGCGCGCGTCCTCGCTCGCCTTCGCGAGCCGCTGCGTCATGTCGTTGAACGAGTGCACGAGAAAGCCGATCTCGTCGCGCGTCGGTGTCGGCACGCGCGTCGCAAAGTCGCCGCGCGCGACGGCGCGCGTACCTTGCATCAGCAGCTGAATCGGCACCAGGAGGCGGCGGGCGAAGAAAAATGCTCCGTACACGGACGCGAGCAGGGAGATCAGGAGCACGAGGCTCAGCGTCAGCGTAAACGCGTACTTGAGTGCGGTGCGCAAATACTGCAGCTCGGTCAACTGCGTGTAGCTCGCTTGCGCCGCGTTCGCGAGCGCGCCGAGCTGCGGGTCCATTGGGAAGATGGCCTGCAGGAACTCCGGCTCGCGCGAACCTCGGGTCTCTAGGGGCGCGGCCGCGACGATCTCGTAGAGTCCGTCGGGCTGCGGGTCGATGCTCACGTACATCTGCGACTGCCGCAGCTGGAACACGACTTCATCGCTCGGATACTTCGGCACGGTGGCCAGCGAATCGACGGCCGTCGTCGCGAGAATCTGCGCGTTCGGGGCGTAAAGCGTGAGCTCGAGCGCCGAGCTCTCGACGCGGAGTCGGCTCAGCTCCGCTACCAGATCGCGACGCTCGACGGTGGATAGGCGATTCGCCAACCGCTTGACTTCCTCGAGCTTGCTGCGCTTCTGGATGTCGAGCGCCGTCTTGCCGAGCTGGAGCACGTCCTCCAACCCCCTCTCGACGTCTATGTTGAACCAGTTGTCGATCCCGCGGTTGATGAATGCGACGGAGAAGATGTAGACGCCGACGAGCGGCGTGATCGCTACCATCACGAGCACCGTGACCATCCGTGCGCGTAAGCGTGAGCCCGGAACGTGGCGTCGGTAGTCGCGGATCAGCTGCGCGAGGTTGACGACGATGAGGAACAGCAGCACGCCGATACCGACCGAATTGATCGGCAAGATCCAGTTCTGCAGGCGTGCGAAGTCGGCGGTGTTTTCAGTGACCCGAGTAAACAGAAGCAGTGCGATGAACCACAGCAGTATTCCGAATACTGCAAGCAGCGCGAAAAGCGCGCTTCTCAGTCGCCTTGCAATCGCCATCGGTACCAATCGCTCCCGAGCGACCAGTCGCGGCGCCAGAACGCAAGCAGCCGCAAAGGACCCGGGAACTGCTCGACGTCGAGCACCGCTCGGAGGCGAATATCGTACTCGCGGTCGGGATCGATCAGCGTCGCGTCGATGAGCGGCAAATGGTTGATGCGGCCGAGATAGTCGAGCGCCGCGAACACCGTCGAGAAGGTTGCCTGGTCGCCGCTGTTCAGGCTTTGTACGATGTAGCGCTCGCTGAGCGCGTGATACTCGAGCTGATAGAGCTGACGTAGCGCGGCGTCTTCGTTGTCGAACCAGAAGCGACGCTTGTTGAGCAGCTCGACCTCGAGACGGATCGTCAACGGCACGCCGGACTGGAGTGCCATGCGCGCCTCCGTCGACAGTCGATATTCGATCGACGCGTTGAGGAAATACACACCCGAGCCGAGCTCGACGCTCGCGTCGCGGATTGCGAAGCGGCCCGGGTCTTCTTCCTGAATCACCGCTTGCGGCGGCGGCTGCGCCGCCGGCTGTGGCGCAATGAACTCCTGCGCACCCGCCGAGCTCGCGAGCAACAGCAGGATCGCCGCGGCCATGTTGAGCGCACCGCGCAGATCCGCGCGGCCCGGCGGCAGGAACCTATTGTTGCGATATGGAGACACTGGCGGTTGGCAACGTGTCCGGCTTGAGTAAGGAAGCATAATAGAAGCCATCGCCGTCCGCGTCTCCAGGCAACGTCTGACAACGGCTCCGGGCCTCGGTTCCAGCTGGCTCGACAGCGCCGACCACGGCTGCAAACGCGTCGATCTGCGCGTCGTTTTCTCGCCGAAGCACGGAACATGTCGCGTAAACGAGCCGGCCGCCGGGGCGCAACAGCGGCCAAAGCGCGTGCAGCAACCTGGCTTGCAGCTCCACGGCGCGCGCAACGTCTTCGGGCTGGCGCAAGACCTTGATGTCGGGGTGACGGCGTATGACTCCGACCGCGCTGCACGGTGCATCGAGCAAAATCCGGTCGAACGGCCGCCCATCCCACCACCGTTCCGGCCGCGTCGCATCGCCGGCAACGATGCGCGCAGCAAGGCCGAGCCGCGCAAGATTCTCTCTGACCCTTGCGAGCCGCGCGTCATCGCGGTCCAAGGCCCAGACCTCCGCGAGGCCGGGGCATGCCTCCAAAATGTGTCCGGTCTTGCCGCCCGGCGCAGCGCACGCATCGAGCACGCGCTGGCCCGGCTCGAGGTCCAAGAATCCCGCCGCCCGTTGTGCGGCGACGTCCTGCACCGACACTTCGCCTGCAGCAAATCCCGGCAGGGCTTCGACCGGGTGCGGTGCGTCGAGTACCACGGCGGTCGTAACGATCGGTGAAGCGCGCGCACCGATGCCCGCGGCCCGCAACTTCTCGAGGTACTCGTCGCGTGTCATCCTGCGCTCGTTCACGCGCAGGGACATCGGCGCAGCAGCGTTGTTCTCGTCGCAGATTCGCCGCCACTCTTCGGGCCAATCGCGCGCGAGCTCTTCGAGGAGCCAAGCCGGGTGGCTGAAGCGCGCCTCGGCGTCTGCTTCGAGCGCGGCGTCGAGCGTCGCGCGCTCGCGTTGAAAACGCCGGAGCACCGCGTTCACGAGCGGCGCCGCGGCGCGCTGACCGATCGCGGCCGCAGCGTCGACCGTCGCGGACACTGCCGCGTGTTCCGGAATTCTAAGGTGTTGCAGTTGCAGCAAGCCGATCCGCAGCAGCGCCGCGAGCTCGAGCTGACCAGTCTTCAACGGGCGCGTGAGTAGGCGCGCGCATTGCCACTCGAGGCGGTGATGCCAGCGCAGCGCGCCGAACACGAGCGCCGCGAGCAACGGCTCGTCGCGCTCCGCGACCGCTTCGGCTCGCGCTCCCGTCAATGCGTCGTCCGCCTCGATACGCTCGCGCAGCACGCGGGCGACGAGCGTTGCGGCCGCGGCGCGCACGGCGGCGCCGGGCCGCGCCCCGTTACTAGACGAAAACCGCGTCATGCAGCGGATGCGCCGCGAGATACGCGGCCGCGTCCATCACGCGGCCGGACGGCGGCTGAACTCTCACGAGACGCAGTACGCCGGCCGACGCCGCGACATCAATGCCTTCGCGGCCGGCTGCGACCACGGTTCCGGGCGGCGCAGTAGGCGCTGCAGCGACCACCGCCGATTGCCAGACGCGCAGCCGGCGCCCGTCCGCGACGTGCGTTTCCGCGATGGGCCAAGGATTGAACGCGCGGATTTGCGCGTCGAGCTCGACAGCGCTTCGGCGCCAATCGAGCAGTGCGTCCGCCTTGGCGATCTTCGGTGCGTTTGTTGCTAGCGCATCCTGCTGCGGTTGCGCCGCGAGCTTCGCGGCGAGGAGGTCAGGCAATGCCGCGACGAGAGTATGCGCCGCGAGCTCCGCGAGCCGGTCGTGCAGCATTCCCGCTGTTTCGTGCGCACCGATCCCAGTCGTGCTCGCGAGATACACGGGGCCCGTATCGAGGCCGGCTTCCATCTTCATCACGCTGATCCCCGTCGTCTCGTCGCGTGCGAGGATCGCGCGCTGGATAGGCGCAGCACCGCGCCAGCGCGGCAGCAGCGACGCGTGCAAGTTCACGCAGCCGAGGCGCGGCCAAGCTAGCACTCGTTGCGGTAGCAGCAAGCCGTAAGCGATCACGATCAGAAGATCCGGCTCCGGGCCGAGAGCCTCGATGACGTCTGGCGTGCGCAGAGTCTCGGGCTGCAGGACGCGGAGCCCATGCAGTCGCGCGGCGACCTTTACGGGCGACGGCGTGACCACGCGTCCGCGACCCGCGGGCCGGTCGGGTTGCGTCAGCACGCACGGGACGCGCGCGCCGGAGGCCACCAGCGCGTTCAGCGACGGAACCGCGAACTCGGGAGTGCCGGCAAAAGCGATGCGTGGGCCATCCTTCAACGTGCCGCTCCACGCCGCTCGCGTACGGTGAGCCGCGCGCTCAGATGACGGGAACGGATTTCCGCTCGCCCACGGAATCGTCGGTCGCCGCGCGCTTCGCCTTCTTCGCGGCCTTCTTCTTCAGCCGCTCGCGTTTGAGCTCGGACAGATAGTCCACGAACAGCTTGCCCTCGAGATGGTCTATCTCGTGCTGAATGCAGACGGCGAGCAGGCCCTCGGCCTCGAGCTCGAACGCCTTGCCGTCCCGGTCGAGCGCGCGGACCTTGATCTTGGCCGCTCGATCCACGTAGTCGTAGAACTCCGGTACGGAAAGGCAGCCTTCCTCGGCGTTCGTCTTGCCCTCCGCGCTCACGATTTCCGGGTTGATGAGGCAGTAAGGCTCCTTGCCGTCGGAGGACACATCGCACACAAGAATGCGTTTGTGAACGTTGACTTGGGTAGCCGCGAGGCCGACGCCCGGGGCGGCGTACATCGTCGCGAAAAGGTCGGCCACGAGCTGCCGTACCTCGGCGTCGACTTTTGTGACCGGTTCGGCGCGAATTCGAAGCCGCGGGTCCGGATACTCGAGTATTGGGAGACGTGCCATTGTCGTTCGGCCTCGATTTCGTGTATAACGCCTCGAAGTTAGCTTAACCCTCTGACTTTACAGGGATAGTGATCTGTCCCGCCGTGCTGGATAGGGAACTCGGGCGCGCCTTCGGGCTCGGCCGATTATAGCAGCGGGGTTCCGAGGTGCGGAGTCAAGGTCAGGGTCGTATTGGGATTAGGGAGCCAAGAACCATGTTCCACGCGCGCACACCTATCGTTCGGACCGCTTGCGTCATCGCCGTTTCTGCTGCGAGCGTCATCCTAATGTCCGTGGGCCTCGCCCAAGAGCGCAACAATCGGCTCGACCTGGCGGCTGCCGTCGGCCAACCCGCGCCGCCGCCCGTGCTGAATCCGCGGCATCCCGATAGCTACGTCGTGCAACGCGGCGACACGCTCTGGGATATCGCCGCGATGTTCCTGCGCGACCCGTGGTACTGGCCGGAGATCTGGCAGATCAATCCGCAGGTCGAGAACCCGCATCTGATTTACCCCGGCGACGTACTGTCGCTCGCCTATCTCGACGACGGCCGCCCGGTCGTCAACGTCGAGCGAGGCCCGGCGTTCACGGGCGGCGGCGGCGTCGATCGCTTGTCACCCCGCGTCCGCGAGCAGCCGCTCGAGGAGGCGATCTCGACGATTCCGTACGAGACGCTCGCGGCGTTCCTGACGCGCTCGGTAGTGCTCGACAAGGATCAGCTCAAGGATTTGCCGTACGTCTTCAAACAACGCGACGGCCTGATAGCGAGCTCGGGTCGCGACGTATACGCCCGCGGCACCGATGCGCCGGTCGGGTCCGTGTTCAACCTCGTGCATCTCGGCGACGAGCTCGTCGACCCGGATGACAACTCCGTGCTCGGCTACCAGGGCATCTTCATCGGCGAAGGCCGCATCGATCGCACGGGCGATCCTTCGACGGTTCACGTTCTCGACAGCACCCGCGAGACCCTCATTGGCGATTATCTGCTCAACGAGGAGCACATCGCGCCCGTGAATTTCTTCCCGCACCCGCCGACGCAAAACGTCGAAGGACGGATCATCTCAGTGATGGACGGCGTGTCGCTGATCGGTCAATACCAGGTCGTAGTGCTGAATCGCGGCGCCGAGCACGGGCTCGATCCGGGCACAGTGCTGCGCGTATTCAAGACGGGTCAGGTCGTGCGTGACGAAGTTCGCGGAAAGGGCGCCTTCGGCGAGAAAGTGCGCTTGCCGGACGAACCTGCGGGCACGATGATGGTTTTCCGCACATTCGACCGGATGAGCTATGCACTCATCATGGAAGCCACCGACGCTATCAGCGTGCTCGACACCGTCCGCACGCCGTAACCACAGATACTCTGCTCGCGCGCCGCGGCCGGCGCAGCCATGGCGACCGACGCCTGGCTGACGCTGCTGCACGCGGCTCCGCCCTGCGATCGGCGTTGGCTCGCGGCACTGGCGGCGCACGGCTCGCCCGAAGCGTTGCTAGCGCGCTCGCGCCATTCCCTCTTGAGCGACGGCTTGCGCGAGGACTCCGTCGATAGGCTCAAGTCTCCCGACACGCAGGCGCTGCGCCGCGCGAGCGCATGGCTCGCGGGCGCCAACCGCCATCTCGTCACGCTCGGCAGCGAGCTCTATCCGCCGCTGCTCGCGAACATCGCCGATCCGCCCCTAGCGCTCTGGGTCGAAGGCGCTAGTCCGGCGCTGTTGGCCGACGCACAGCTGGCGATGGTCGGCAGCCGAAACCCGACGAGCGGGGGACGCGACACCGCGGAGCAGTTCTCGCGATATCTCGCGGCGCGCGGCATCACGATCACGAGCGGCCTCGCGATAGGCATCGACGGCGCGAGCCATCGCGGCGCGCTCAGCGAGGTCGGAGGAACCATCGCGGTGCTCGGGAGCGGCCTCGACACGATCTATCCGCACGGCCACGCAGAGCTCGCGCGATCGATCGCCGAGCGTTGGCTGCTCGTCTCGGAGTATCCGCCGGGCACGAAGCCGAGCAAGCACCACTTCCCGCAGCGCAACCGCATCATCGCTGGCCTCACGCTCGGCACGCTCGTCGTCGAAGCAACGCTTCGCAGCGGCTCGTTGATCACGGCGAAGCTCGCGCTGGATTTCGGCCGCGAGGTCTTCGCGATTCCCGGCTCGATCCACAATCCGCTCGCGCGTGGTTGTCATCGATTGATTCGCAACGGCGCGAAGCTCGTCGAAGAGGCGGCGGACATTTTCGTCGAGCTCGCACCGCAACTGAAAATCGACCTCGCACGAGTGCCGCCGCCGAGCAAAAACGACGCGCATCGCGACGTGCCACTCGAAGATCCAGAGTATCGCAAGGTATTGGAAACGCTGGGGTTCGAGCCTCGTTCCATCACCGATCTCATCGACCGTTCTGGATTGACGGCAGCGGAGCTTTCCTCCATGCTCCTCGTGCTTGAGCTGGAAGGGTTCGTCGAGGCACTGCCCGGCGGTCGCTATATGCGTGTGGCCAAGAGGGAGTGATGAAAGAAAGCGTTCTCGACGTCCTCATGTACTTGTTCGAATCCTTCGTTGATAGTGAAGACGAGCCCGAGCCGAATCGCCACGAACTCAGAGAAGACTTAGCACTCGCCGGATTCGGCGATCGCGAAATCGACCGAGCTCTCGATTGGCTTGACGGCCTGAACGCCACCGAAATCACGAGCACTGCGCCGCGCTCCGCGGCAATGAGGATCTTCGACCACAACGAGACCGAGCGTCTCGACGCGCGTGCGCGCGGCTATCTGCTGAATTTGGAGCAGATCGGCATCTTGCAGCCCGCGCAACGCGAGCTCGTAATCGATCGACTGCTTGCGCTCGACAACGAAGAAATCGACGTCGAGCAGACGAAATGGGTCGTCATGATGGTCCTCTTCAGTCAGCCGGGCCAAAAAGAGGCCTATGCGCAGATGGAGGATCTCGTGTTTGCTGACGATTCGGCCTGGGTCCATTAGGCCGGCCAATCTCGAGTCCGCGCCGCCGGACCTTTAACGCGGCGACGAGAATCGGCTATCCTGCCGAACCTCTTTAACGGCCGGTACCCTCTAGAACCGCTCGCACGCCGATTGTTTCGAGTCGCCGCGAGCCCACCGCACGCGCTGATCTATGGGCAAGAATCTCGTCATCGTCGAGTCTCCGGCGAAAGCACGGACGATCGAGAAATACCTCGGCAGCGACTATGAGGTCCTCGCTTCGTATGGGCATGTTCGCGATCTCGTTCCGAAGGAGGGTGCCGTCGACCCCGAGAACAACTTCGCGATGAAGTATCAGCTCATCGAGAAGAACGAGAAGCACGTCGAGAAAATCGTCAAAGCGGTGAAGAAGGCTTCGGCCGTGTATCTCGCAACCGACCCGGACCGCGAAGGCGAGGCGATCTCGTGGCACGTGCACGAGGTATTGAAAGAGCGCGACGTGCTCGATTCGAAGCAAGTACACCGCGTCGTTTTCCACGAGGTCACGAAGCGCGCCATTCAGGAAGCGATCGGGCAGCCGCGGCCATTGTCCGAGGAGCTCGTGAACGCGCAGCAGGCGCGCCGCGCCCTCGACTACCTCGTCGGCTTCAATCTCTCGCCGCTGCTCTGGAAGAAGGTGCGGCGCGGCCTATCGGCGGGCCGGGTGCAGAGCCCCGCACTGCGCCTCATCGTCGAGCGCGAGGACGAGATCACCGCATTCAGGGCGCAGGAGTACTGGACGATCGAGGCCGTCGCCGAGCAGAGCTCGCAGACCTTCCCGGCGCGCCTCGCGGTCTACGCAGGCGACAAAGTAGAGCAGTTCACCTTCACGAACGAAGCGGGCGTGCGCGCGGCCGAGCAGAGGATCCGCGACACTGCGCGCGGCAAGCTCACCGTCGCGAAGGTCGACAAGAAGCAGCGCCGTCGTAATCCGGCCGCGCCGTTTACGACCTCGACTCTCCAACAGGAGGCCTCCCGCAAGCTCGGCTTCGGCGCACAGCGCACGATGACCGTCGCGCAGCGCCTATATGAAGGTGTCGACATCGGCGAGGGATCCGTCGGTCTGATCACCTACATGCGCACGGATTCGGTGACGCTCGCCGACGAAGCACTGAGCGAGCTGCGCTCCGTGATCGCGGACCGCTACGGCAAGGACAACCTGCCCGAAGAGCCGCGCCGCTACACGACCAAGGCGAAGAACGCTCAGGAAGCGCACGAAGCCGTTCGGCCGACCTCCGCTTCCCGCGCGCCGGAAGACGTGCGCCGCTATCTCGACGCCAATCAGTTCAGGCTCTATGAGCTCATCTGGAAACGCACGGTCGCGTCGCAGATGAATCCGGCGGTGTACGACACCGTCGCGCTCGACCTCGTCGCGGGCGAGTCGACGACGGGCGACATCTCGTTCCGCGCGACCGGCTCCGTGCTGGTGAGCCCCGGGTTCATCACCGTCTATCAGGAAGGCCTCGACGACACGGTTCAAGACGAGCAGGACCACATCCTCCCCGCCGTCGCCGAGGGCGACCGGCTCGCGCTGCAGGACCTGCAGAGCGCGCAGCATTTCACCGAGCCGCCGCCGCGCTACTCCGAGGCGTCCCTCGTGAAAGCGCTCGAGGAATTCGGGATCGGGCGACCGTCGACCTACGCGTCGATCATCTCGACGCTGCGGAACCGCGAATACGTCGAGATGGAAAACCGCCGGTTCATTCCCACCGACGTTGGCCGCGTCGTGAATCGGTTCCTAGTGAAATTCTTCGCGCAATACGTCGACTACGAGTTCACCGCGCGGATGGAAGACTCGCTCGACGCCGTGTCGCGCGGCGAGCGCGAGTGGGTGCCGCTGCTCGAGGAGTTCTGGCGCCCGTTCACCAAGCTCGTCGAGCACACCGAGGCGAACGTCACTCGCGAGCAGGCGTCGCAGTCGCGCGTGCTCGGCGTAGATCCCGCGAGTGGCCGTCCCATGAGCGTACGCATGGGCCGCTACGGCGCGTTCGTGCAGATCGGCACGAAAGAGGACGTCGACAAGCCGAAGTTTGCGGGGCTGCGTCCGGGCCAGAAGATGGACACGATCACGCTCGATGTCGCGCTCGACCTTTTCAAGTTGCCGCGCGAGCTCGGCGTCACGGCGGACAACGAGCCCGTTTCGGCGAACATCGGCCGGTTCGGCCCGTACGTGCGTTACGGCTCGAAGTTCGTCTCGATCCGCGGCGACGATCCATACACGATCACGCTCGAGCGCGCGCTCGAGCTCGTCGCCGAAAAGAAGATCGCCGACGCCAATCGCTTGATCCGCGACTTCCCCGAGCAAGGCATTCAGGTGCTGAATGGCCGCTACGGTCCGTACGTCACGAACAAGAAGAAGAACGCCAAAATCCCGAAAGACCGGGTACCCGCGGAGCTTACGCTCGAGGAGTGCGAGGCGTTGCTCGCTGCGGCTCCGGAGCGTCGCGCACGGGGCATGAAGCGCAAAGCGGCGCCCGAGGAAGCGCAGGCGCAGGCGCCGGCGCAACCGTTGGCCGCGGCCGCCGCCGCCAAGAAAACCAAGAAGAAAACGAAGAAGGCCGCGAGCAAGCCGCGTGCCAAGAAATTGACCGGTAAGGCCGACGCGCCCGCCGCCAACGTCGGGACCGTCGATGACGGCGCGGACGGCGGCCGCGACGCCTGACGCTTGCCCTCTCGTCTGCAAATCGACCGCGCCGCACGCGTCGTGCTCGCGGGCGGCGTGATTGCCTATCCGACCGAGGCTGTCTTCGGGCTCGGCTGCCTGCCGCAAGACCACGCGGCGGTGCTCCGCCTGCTCGCGATCAAGCGGCGCTCCTGGCGTAAGGGCCTGCTCCTGATCGGGTCGGACCTTGATCAGATCGAGGAGATCGTCGTGCTGCCGCCCGAGCCGCGCCGCAGCGAAATCGTCGCGAGCTGGCCCGGGCCCGTCACCTGGGTGCTGCCGGCGCGACCGCGCGTGCCGCGCTGGCTCGGCGGCGGCCGCAACACCGTCGCAGTGCGGGTCACGAACCACCCCGTCGCCGCGCGCCTGTGCGCGCGTGTCGGCCGCGCGATCGTTTCTACGAGCGCGAACGTGAGCCGGCGCCCACCGCTGCGCGCGGCGCGCCTCGTGCGCCGCGCGCTCGGCGGCGCCGTCGACTACGTGCTCGGGGGCGAGGTCGGCGGGCTCGCGCAGCCCACGATGATCAAGGATGGCCGCACCGGCCGAATCCTGCGCGGCGCCTGAAAAGCACCCGTCCCGGGGAACTGCGGGCGTGAACTGCTCTCCAAGGGCGGCGCGAGTCGTGGAGCTCGCGTCTCGAATCGGCCGTGTGACGCTGATCGCCCAGGCTGTGATAACGTTTCAAGAAACCGACCTAAGGTCCGGGCCCAAAAACAGAAAATGACGATGCTGCGCAAAGCGGCCACCGGCCTCTGTGTCCTCTGGTGCCTCGTCGCGGCGCACGGAGCCGTGGCACAAGCCACGTTCGTGCCCCTCGCGAAGCCGATGGGCCTGACCGAGCCTGTTCGTCCCGTAAAGGGCGGCTCCGCGATCTACATCGTGAAACTGAAGGAACCGGGCGCGGCGACCTACAAGGGCGGCGCAACCGGCTTCGCGGCGACCAAGCCCGGGGCGGGTCAGAGCATGAGCGCCCATTCGGCGGCCGTGCAGACCTATGTCGGGCGCCTCGAGCAAACCCACGATAGGCTTCTCGCCGCCGTCGGCGCCGCGGGCGCCAAGGTCTACAGCTACAGCTACGCGCTGAACGGGTTCGCGGCCGAGCTCACCGCGGCGCAAGTGTCGCGGCTCGCGCAACGCCCGGAGGTCGAGCGGATTTGGCTCGACAGCGACCAGGCAGTGAACACGAACAACAGCGCGATCTTCCTCGGTCTCGAGGACCAGGACGGAGGCTTGCGCGCCGATCTGAAGCTGCGCGGCGAGAACATCGTGGTCGGCGTGATCGATAGCGGAGTCACGCCGAATCACCCATCCCTCGCCGATACCGTCGAGCTGATTCCGCGCGCGTGCAGCGGGCATTGGGCGGAGGCGTCGTGGCTCGGCCTATGGCTGTGCACACCGTACCGCAACAACCCGCCGACTCGGCTCGAGTACGACCCGCCGATCGGCTTCACGGGTGCCTGCGAAGCGGGACCGGGCTTCGAGCCGACGGCCTGCAACAACAAGCTGGTCGGCGCGCGGTTCTACGTCGACGGATTCCTATCGCGCAACGAGCTCGACCCTCGCGAGTTTCGCTCGCCGCGCGACGCTGACGGACACGGCACGCACGTCGCGACCACGATCGCCGGCAACGCGGTGGACGCTTTCTTGTTCGGCACGCGCGTCGCACGCGTGGCCGGCATCGCGCCGCGTGCGCGCGTCGCCGTCTACAAAGCGTGCTGGATCAAGCCCGGCGAAACGCGCGCGACCTGCGCAACGTCGGATCTCGCGCGCGCGGTCGATGCCGCGGTCGCCGACGGCGTCGACATCATCAACTACTCGCTCGGCAGCCTCGAGACGGACTTGAGCGCGCCCGACGACCTCGCGCTGCTCAACGCGTTCGACGCCGGCGTGCTGACCGTCGTCGCGGCCGGCAACGACGGGCCGGATCTCGACACCATCGGTAGCCCAAGCAGCGCGCCGTGGGTGATGACGGTGGGCGCATCGACGCAAAACGGCACGGTGTTCGACGAAGCGATCAGCATCACCGCGCCTACCGATATCGCGGGCGAGATCTTGATGCGCGAGGCGAGCTTCACGCCGAAGCTCACGAGCGACGACCCGATCGAGGAGGTGCTCGTCGAAGCCGACGACGGCCAGGAGACGCGCAGCAACGGTAGCACCGGCAGCACGCGCGACGCTTGCGAATCGCTCGTCAACGGCGGCGACGTCGACGGGCACATCGCGCTGATCGAGCGCGGCGGTTGCGAGTTCGAGCTGAAGATCATGCACGCGGAGGAGGCCGGCGCGGTGGGCGTCGTGATCTACAACACCTCCGGCGATCCGATCGTCATGAATGGCGACACGGGTTCCGTCGACATCCCGGCCGTGATGATCGGTGCGGCCGACGGCGAGCTACTGCTCGATGCGCTGGCCGGCGACGACGAGGTGCGCGTCGAGCTCGCGAAGGGCACCTTCGTCTCGCTGCAGGATTCCGGCAACCAGATGGCTGACTTCTCCTCGCGCGGCCCCCCGCTCAGCGACCGCAATTTCTTGAAGCCGGACGTCACGGCGCCCGGCGTCGACATCCTCGCGGGCACGACCCCTGCGCCCGCGAACGGCCTGCAGGGCGAGACGTTTCGATACTTCTCGGGCACCTCGCAGGCCGCGCCCGAGGTTACCGGCGTCGCGATACTGCTGAAGGAGGCGCATCCGGACTGGTCGCCCGGGGCGCTCAAGTCCGCGCTCATGACTTCTGCATATCAGAGCGTAGTGAACTCCGACGGCGAGGCCGCGACGCCATTCGACCGCGGCGCGGGTCATATCGACGCGAACAGGGCGAATGACCCGGGGCTCGTCTATCCGAACGAATACCGCGATCACGCCGCCTACCTTTGCGGCCTGCTCGAGCCGCCGTTCCCGCCGGCCGACTGCACGGCGCTCGCCGCGGCGGGCTTCTCGAGCGCGTCCACGGACGTGAACCTGCCATCGATCGCGGTCGCGGAGCTCATCACCGGCGACACCGTGAAGCGGCGCGTAACGAACGTCGGCCCGCCCGCGAGCTACCGCGCGGAGGTGACGTCGCCGCAAGACATCGGCGTAAGCGTCGACCCGCCCTCGCTCGTGCTCAACACGGGGCAAACGGGTGAGTTTTCCGTGCGCTTCGCCAACAACGGCGCGCCGCTCGATGCCTGGGACTTCGGCGAGCTCAAGTGGACCGACGACGCGCACACGGTGGTGACTCCGATCGCCCTCCAGCCCGTCGCGCTGCGCGTGCCGCTAGAGTTGCGCCTGCGCGGCCGCTCGGGAAACACGACGCTGCCCATCGCCTTCGGCTACAACGGCGAGTACACGGCGCGCAGCCACGGGCTGCGCGCACCCTTTCGCGACGGCACGACCGGCCAGGTGCCGAGCGGCTTTGTCGACGACGACCCGAGCAACACCTTCCGTTTCCCAGGCGGCAGCGGCATCGCGCTCCAAGGCATCAACGTGCCGGCGGATCAGCTGTACCTGCGAGTCGCGCTATTCGACGAGTTCACCGACGGCGACGACGATCTCGATCTCTATCTATTCTTTTGCGCTAACGGCACCCCCGATAACTGCACGCAGATCGCGCAAAGCGGCGGCTTCACGTCCGACGAGCAGGTCAACCTCACGACGCCCGAGCCGGGCCTTTACGTCGCCGTGGTGCACGGCTTCGAGACCGACCAGGTCGCGGGCGGCCCAGGCGCGAATTACTCGTTGTTTACTTGGTCGTTCGGTGTCACCGACGACGTCGGCAACCTCGACGTCTCGGCGCCGGCGACGGTGGCGCAGGGCGACCGGCTCAACCTCGACGTGAGCTGGTCGTCGCTCGATCCGAGCACGCGCTACCTCGGCGCGATCTCTCACGACACTCCGTTCGGCCTCTACCAACTCACGATCGTCGACATCACCGCCCCGTAGCCACGCTTCCTCTGCGCGACCGCTGCGCCGGCCGCGGTGAGCCCGACCCGCCGCCCCCGCTCCGCGGCGATTAGCAACTCGCCGAGCCGACGCGTTCGGCCGCGGAAATAGCCCGCGCGCGTAGCGCGCGGGTGCGAGCAGGAGCGAGCACTCGCCTGGGCGACAGGGATGTCGCCTCAGGCGAGCCCGCGGGCGAACGCGGCGGCGAGGGGACGCGCGCAGCGCGCGAGTTGCGGGCCGCGGAGCGGGGGTGGCGGGTCGGGCTCGCCGCGGCCGGCATGCGGAAACGTCCTGCAGCCGAAGCGACGGCTACTTGCGGCGGCCGGTCCCGTCGGCGGTCTTGTAGCGAAAACAGGTCACGAGATGATCGTTCACGAGCCCGGTCGCCTGCATGTGCGCGTAAACGATCGTCGAGCCTACGAACTTGAAGCCACGAGCCTTGAGGTCTTTGCTGAGCGCGTCGGACTCCTTGCTCGTCGCGGGCACCTCGCTCTGCTTGCGCCAGCGGTTCACGAGCGGCTTGCCCCCGACGAACGGCCAGACATAGCGATCGAAGCTGCCGAATTCCTTCTGGATGTCGAGGAAGCCGCGCGCGTTCGCGATCGCTGCCTCGATCTTCTGGCGATTGCGGACGATGCTCGCGTCCTTCATCAGCCGCTCCACCGTGCGCGCATTGAAGCGCGCGACTCGTTCCGCGTCGAAATCCGCGAACGCGTGCCGATACCCCTCGCGCTTGCGCAGGATCGTCCACCAGCTGAGCCCCGCCTGCGCGCTCTCGAGCAACAGGAACTCGAAGTGCGTGCGATCGTCCCGAACGGGCACACCCCATTCCGAGTCGTGGTAGCGCTCGTAAGCCGGATCGATGCCGACGCTCCAAACACAACGTTGAACTTCTGCGGCACACACGCGAGATGTCCCTCCGTTCTCGACCCGTGGCAAAGGTAGCGAAAACCAAGCAGAATCCCTAGCGTCAAAAGAGGCGAACGTGACGAGAAACGATTTGCCGCCCGAGCGCTATGCGCTCGTCGGCCACCCCGTAGAGCACAGCCGTTCCCCGTTGATCCACTCGCTGTTCGCGCGGCAGACCGGCGCCCATATCAGCTACGAGCTCATCGACGCGGAGCCGAGCAGCTTCGAGACGGCCGTGCGCGGCTTCGGCGCCGCGGGCGGCAAGGGCTTGAACATCACTGTGCCGCACAAGGAAGCCGCTTACGCGCTGGTCGACGAGATCAGCGCGCCGGCCGACGCCGCGGGCGCCGTGAACACGATCAAGTTCGTCGACGGGATGCTGTACGGCGAGAACACCGACGGCGTCGGTTTGATCCGCGACCTCGTCGCGAACCAGCACCAGACGCTTGCGGGCCGAAGAATGCTCGTGCTCGGCGCCGGCGGCGCCGCGCGCGGCATCATCGGGCCGCTGCTCGCGGCGAAGCCGAGCGAGCTCGTCGTCGCGAACCGCACCAAGGAACGAGCCGACGACCTGGTCGCGCATTTCCAGTCACCGCCGGCGCTGCGCGCCGTCGTGTTCGCCGAGCTCGCAGACTTGCCGCCGTTCGACCTGCTGCTCAACGCCACGTCTGCGGGCTTGAAGGGCGAAGCGCCGCCGTTTCCTGGGTCGCTGATCGGCCCGCAGAGTTTCTGCTACGACCTCGTCTACAGCGTGAACGACACCCCGTTCGTCGTGTGGGCGCGCGCGAACAATGCTGCGCGCGCGGTGCAGGGTTGGGGCATGCTGATCGAGCAGGCGGCCGAGTCGTTCTTCATTTGGCGCGGCGTGCGCCCCGACACGAGGCCGATCCTGAAGCAGCTCGTGCGCTGACGCCTCCTGCCCGTCAGCGCATCGTGACGAGCTCCTCGGCGCTGGTCGGATGGATCGCGAGCGTGTCGTCGAAGTCGGCTTTGCGCGCGCCCATGGTCACGGCTACCGCGAACCCTTGGATCATCTCGTCCGCGCCGGGCCCGATCACGTGGCAACCGACGATCCGCTCGTCCGCTCCGACCGTCACGAGCTTCATCGCCGTCTTCGGCTTCACGTCGCCGAGCGCGTAAAACATGGGCACGAACTCGGTCTGATAGATCTTGATCGGCTGATCCGGATAGCGCTCGCGCGCCGCGGCTTCCGACAGGCCTACCGTGCCGATCGGCGGATGCGAGAACACGACCGTCGGGAGCAAGTCGTAGGAGAGATGCCGCTCCGTCTGTCCGCCGAACACTCGATCCGCGAGGCGCCGCCCTGCCGCGATCGCGACCGGCGTGAGCTCAGCGCGGCCCGTCACGTCGCCCACCGCGTAGACGCGCTCGGCACTCGTGTTCTGGTACGCGTCGACGATCACGGCGCCGGCCGCGTCGACCTCCACGCCGGCCTCCTCGAGCCCGAGCGCGGCCGTGCGCGGTGCGCGGCCGATCGCCCAGATTACCGTGTCGAAGCCGCCGAAGCTGCGGCCGTCCGCGGTCCGGAGCGTGAGCTCGCCCGGCTTGCCGGCCACAGCGCTCGGCACTCCACCCGTCACGATCTCGATTCCCGCCGCGCGCATCTGCTCCGTGAGCCGGTCGGATAACATCGTGTCGAAATGCCGGATCATTCTGTCGAAGCGCAAGAACACCGAGGTCTCGCTGCCGAGCGCATTGAGCACGCCGCCGAGCTCGGCGGCGATGTAGCCGCTGCCGACCACCGCCACGCGCTTCGGCAAGCGCTCGAGCTCGAAGAATCCGTCCGAAGTGATCCCGAGCTCCGCGCCTGCAATCGGCGGCACCTTCGGATACCCTCCCGTCGCTATCAGCACGTGCTCCGCGCGATACGCCTCGCCGCTCGTGTCGACGATCTCGTGCGCGCCGGCAAGCCTGCCCGCCGAGCGCACGATCGGGATCGACTTGCGCTCGAGGTTGCGTTGATAGATGCCGTTCAAGCGCAGCACGTACGCGTCTCGGCCTTGCTTGAGCTTGGCCCAGTCGTGGCCGGCGACCCGCACATCGAAACCGTAGCCCTGCGCGTGCTCGAGAGCACCCGCAATCTCTGCCGCGTTCCACATTACTTTCTTCGGCACGCAGCCGACGTTGACGCAGGTGCCGCCGAGCCGGCCCGGCTCGAACACCGCGGCGCGGGCGCCGTACTCGGCCGCGCGTTGCGCGCTCGCGAGGCCGCCGCTGCCGCCGCCAAGCACGATGAGATCGAAAGTCTGCACGCCGTCCCCCGAGTGGATTTCAAAGCGAAGAAGAGTACAGCGAGTCGGGCCCGGACAGGAGTTACCGCCGCGAATCGCCGCGCGAGATGGGGCAACTACGATTCGGGCACCAAGGCGAGATTAGATTTCGCGGCGCGAGCCGCGCTAGAGTGCCCGAATGATCGAACGACTCCAGAATGCTGGCGGTGAGCTCACCGCCGCCGCCGAGGCCGGCCCGGCGCCAGCCGCTACCTATGCGCCCGGCAATCCACTGATCGATTCGGGCCCATTGCCGGCGTTCGATGCGGTGCGCCCAGAGCACGTCGAGCCGGCCGTGCGCCGTGTGCTCGCGGAGCAGCGGGCTGCTCTCGAGCGGGCGGAGAGCGTCGCCGCGCCGAGCCTCGACTGGCTGCGCGACGTCGAGCGGATCAACACCGAGATCCATCGCGTTTGGGGACCGGTGACGCATCTGAACTCGGTGCTGTCGAGCCCGGCGCTGCGCGACGCGTTCAATCGCTGCTTGCCGCTCGTCACGGAGTTCGGCACGGCTCTCGGTCAGAACGAGAACCTGTACCGCAATTACGGGGCCCTGCGCAGCAGCGTCACGCAGCGCCAAGCCGTCGAGACGAACTTGATCGAGCTCGCGTTGCGCGACTTTCGGCTCGGCGGCGTCGCGCTCGTCGGCGCAGCGAGGCAACGCTTCCGCGACGTATGGCAAAAGCTCGCGGCGCTCCAAGCCGGGTTCGAGCAGAACCTCATGGACGCGACGGACGCGTTCCAATACCAAACGAAGGATCGTGCGGAGCTCGCGGGCCTTCCCGAGATCGCGCTCGAACGCGCGAAGGCCCTCGCGACCGAACGCGGCACCGAGGGCTGGGTGCTGCGGCTCGACGCGCCGACGTACCAATCCGTGCTGTCGCACGCGGAGTCGGCGAAACTGCGGGAAATGTTCTACGCCGCCTGGGTCACGCGGGCGTCCGATCAAGGCCCGCACGCCGGGCGGTCCGATAACGGCCCGCTGATCGACGAGATCCTCGCGCTGCGTCACGAAGCAGCACAGCTCGTCGGATTCAAGACGTACGCGGAGCTGTCGCTCGCCACCAAGATGGCCGACTCGCCCGAGCGCGTGATCGAGTTCTTGCACGATCTTGCGCGGCGCAGCCGTCCGGTCGCCGCCGCGGAGCTCGCGATGCTCGCGGACTACGCGGGTAGGAGCCTCGAGCCGTGGGACGTCGCGTTCTATTCGGAGCGGCTGCGCCAGGAGCACCTGCAGCTCGCGGAGGAAGAGCTACGGCCGTACTTCCCGCTGCCGCGGGTGCTCGCCGGGCTGTTCGAGCTCGTCGGCGACCTGTTCGACCTCGTCGTGGCAGAAGCTGAGGCGCCGAGCGTCTGGCATCCGACGGTGAAGTACTACGAGCTTGCGCACCGCGATGGCACGCCGATCGGCAGCTTCTACGTCGACTTGTTCGCGCGGCCCAACAAGCGGGGCGGCGCGTGGATGGACAGCTGCGTGAGCCGCTCGAAGATCGACGGGTCCGCTCAGGCGCCCGTCGCGCATCTCGTCTGCAACTTCAATCCGCCGGTAGGTGAGACGCCGTCGCTGCTCACCCACTCCGAGGCCGTCACGCTGTTCCACGAGTTCGGCCACACGCTCCACCACTTGCTGACCGAGGTCGACTATCCGTCGATAGCCGGCGTGAACGGTGTCGCGTGGGATGCCGTCGAGCTACCGAGCCAATTCATGGAGAACTTCGTTTGGGATCCCAAGGTGCTCGGCGGCATGGCACGTCATTACCAAACCGGCGCTCCGCTGCCGAGCGACAAGCTCGACACGATGAAGCGCTCGCGCACGTTCCTCGCTGGGCTCGGGATGGTGCGTCAGCTCGAGTTCGCGCTCTTCGACTTCCGGCTGCATCAGGAATACTCGCCCGAGAAAGGCGCGCGCGTGCACGAGATCCTCGCGGAGGTCCGGCAAGAGGTGTCCGTCGTGCCCGTCGCGAGCTACAACCGTTTTCCGAACACCTTCGCACACGTCTTCGGCGGCGGGTACGCGGCGGGCTACTACAGCTACAAATGGGCCGAGGTGCTCGCCGCGGACGCATTCGCCGCCTTCGAGGAGTCGGGCGTGTTCGACCGCAGCACGGCAGAACGCTTCCGCCGCGCGATCTTGAGCGTCGGCGGCAGCCGCAAAGCGCTCGATGCGTTCATCGATTTCCGCGGGCGCCCGCCGCAGCTCGACGCGTTGCTGCGCCAATCGGGGATCGCCAGGCCCACGTCGCCGCAGTGAAGGTCGCGACTTGGAACGTGAACAGCCTGAAGGTTCGGCTGGACCACGTGCTTGCGTGGCTCGAGCGCGAGCAACCCGACGTGCTCGCGCTGCAAGAGACGAAGACCCGCGACGACAATTTCCCCGTCGACGCATTTCGCGAGCGCGGCTACGCTGCGGTGTTCAGCGGCCAGGCGGCCTACAACGGAGTCGCGATCGTTTCGCGAATTCCCGCGGACGCGATCGCGCACGGCATCGGCGGCGGCTACGTCGACGACCAGAAACGAGTGATCGGCGCCACGTTCGGTACGCTCCGAGTCTGGAGCCTGTACGTGCCGAACGGTCAGAGCGTCGAGTCCGACAAGTACGCCTACAAGCTCGGCTGGCTCACGGCACTGCGCGGCTTGCTCGCGGCCGAGCTCGAGCGGCATCCCCGACTGCTCGTCGTCGGCGACTTCAACATCGCTCCCGACGATCGCGACGTCTACGATCCCAAGGCCTGGGCAGGGCAGGTGCTCTGCACGCCGGCGGAGCGCGCAGCGCTCGCGGCGATCGCCGAGCTCGGGCTGCGCGACACGTTTCGGCTATTCGATCAGCCCCCCGGCACCTACAGCTGGTGGGATTATCGTGCGGGAATGTTCCGCCGCAACAAGGGACTGCGGATCGACCTGATGCTCGCGTCGCGCACCTTAAGTAAAGTGTGCTCGGCGTGCCGGATCGACCGCGAGCCGCGAGGTTGGGATCGGCCCTCCGACCATGTGCCGGTCGTCGCAGAATTCGCGGGAGCCTGACATTTATGTGAGATGCTCCGGGCCGCGCGCGCCGCGAATCTCCTAGACTGACCTACTGCCCGGGACTGGACCATGCCGACCGAAGACGACCTGCAAGAACGGCGTAACGATTTCGACGTAACCAACACGGTGCAAGTCAGCTCGCCGCAGAAGGTTCGGGCGGCGGTCAATGATCTTTTTTGCGCGCTCTACCCGAATCGGTCGTTCGACTCCGTTTGGCTCGCGTTCCACGATTTCGAACGATTGTTTCATGGTCTCGACCCGAGCTATCACGCGGTCGACACCACCTACCACGACATCCAACACACGCTCGACATGACGCTCGCGCTCGCGCGACTGATCGCCGGACACGAGATGAGCGTCGAGCCGAAAGACCGGCTCGGCCCGGACCGCGCCGAGCTCGCGCTCGTGAGCGCGCTATTCCACGACGCCGGGTATCTGCGCCACAGGGAGCTCGACGCGGGCGCCGTGAACGGCGCGGTGTTCACGCGCGTGCACGTCACGCGCAGCGGCCGGTTCCTCGAGAGCTATCTGCCGCGGATCGGCCTCGAGCAGTTCACGCCGGTCGTCTCGCGAATCGTGCACTTCACCGGCTACGAGCTGAACATCGATCAGATCGAGCTCGAGGATCCGAAAGACAGCATCGTGGGCCACTTGCTCGGCACCGCGGACCTCGTCGCGCAGATCTCGGACCGGTGCTACCTCGAAAAGTGCCGAGACCGGCTTTACCCCGAGTTCGTGCTCGGCGGCGTCGCGATCGACGAGCGCCCCGAGGGCAAGGTGCTGTACCGCTCGCCGCACGACCTGCTGTCGAAAACGCTGTCCTTCTACCAGAGCTCCGCGCGGCATCGGCTCGAGCACAACTTCAACCGCGGGTACCGCTACATGGAAGCCTTCTTCGAAGGCGGCCAAAGCCCGTACGTCCAGTTCATCCGCAAGAACCTCACGTTCCTGAGCGGCGTGATCAAGGTCGGCGACTGGGAGCGGCTGCGGCGCCGTCCACCGTGCGTCATGCCGGATCCGGCCGGCGAGGCGCGCCTGATGGAGCTCGCCTTGCAGCGCGTCCAGAGCTGGTCCGCGGCGCAAGAGGCCGCGACCGCGCGACTGCCGCAGCCCGTCGCGGCGCCGTAGCTTCTAATTCCGTCCGTCCGGCGCTCCCGCGCTCGACTCGTCAGTGGCTCGCGAACCGCGGGAAGTCGCGGCCGTCGAGGTACGCGATCAGCACGTCGGCTGCCGCGCTCGCGAATCGCTCGTAGCCGTCGTCCGTGGGCCAGCCGAGATGCGGCGCGAGCACGACGTTGTCGAGCTTCGTGAGAGGGTGTCCGGCGGGTAGCGGCTCCTGGTCGAACACGTCGAGGCCCGCGCCGGCGATCCGCCGCTGCTGCAGCGCGGCGACGAGCGCGGTCTCGGTGACGATCGGCCCGCGCGCGGTGTTCACGAGATACGCCGTCGGCTTCATCAGCGCGAGCCGGCGAGCATCGATGAGCCCGCGCGACGATGCGGCGAGCGACACGTGTACCGAGACGACGTCGCTCTCCGCGAGCAGATCGTCGAGCTCGCGGCGCTGCGCCCCGGCCTGCGCCGCCGATGCGTCCGTGAGCCGGGGGCTCCAGGCGAGCACGCGCATCCCGAACGCCTGGCCGATCCGCGCGACGTGTTGGCCTACGCGTCCGAGACCGACGAGCCCCAGCGTCTTGCCGTGCAGGATCGGCGTGAGCGGCGTCCGCCATTCGCCGCGGCGCAGCGCCGCGTCGCAACTCGGGATCTGGCGCATCACCGCTTGCGCGAGACCGATCGCGAGCTCCGCCGCGCCGATCGAGTAGCCGCCCGAGGCCTGTGCGATCACTACACCCAAGTCCGCCGCCGCTTTGAAGTCGAGGTGCGCGGCGTGGTTGCCGGTCTGCGCGATCACCTTCACGTCGGGGAGCTGCGCGAGCAGCTCGCGCGTGAACTTCGTGCGCTCGCGATTCGCGATCAGTATCTCGAAGCCGCGCAGCGCGTCCGGCGTGCCGAACGGCTTCGTGAAAATCGTGACGTCCGCGCGCTCGCGCAAACGCCGCACCCCGGCGGTGCGACCCCAAGCATCGTGAATGTCGTCGAGAATCGCGATACGCATCGTCCCACCCTCTACAAAGCTTCGGCGCCCCAGAGGCCGCAACCCTCGCCGCGCGCTAGCCGAACAATAGGTAGCAGAGCACCGCGCCAACCACCGTCATCGACAGTCCCCAGGCGAGCAGCGCATTGAACAGCTTGCGCGCATCGGTCCCGGGCGCCGCGCCCGCGATGTAGAGCGCACCGACGGTCGACAGCGACGACAGGTCCACGAGGCTCGCGCTCACGTTCATCGACCACGCGATCGACAGCGGATCGAGCCCGCCGAGGCGCTCCGCGAGCTGCGGCGCCATTGGCAGGAATGCGGGGAGCACCACACCCGATGTGCTGCTGTAGACGGACACGAGCCCCGTGCCGAACGCGACCACGGGCTCGATCGTGAGCGGTGTCGACAGCCGCGCGATGCCGTCCGTGATCAGCGCGAGCCCTTGCGTCTCCTGAAGCAGCGCGACCAGCACCGTCACTCCGGTCACCATTAGGATCACGCCCCACGGCATGCGCGCGATCGCGCGCCCTTCGTCGACGGCGCGCAGCGCGATCAACAGCGTCGCGATCATCAGCGCCGCCATGCCGACGTTGATCTCGTAGCCCGCCACCGCGACGATCAACGCGCCGATGCCTGCCGTCGTGAGCCAATGGCGCGCCTCGAAGGGCGCGTCGCCGCCGAGGCCCCCTCCGGCCGCGGAAGTCGCGCCGTCCGTCGCGGCGACCGCACGCGACGGCGCAGCCGACGAACCGGCGGCTGCGGACGCTCCCGCGGCAAGCGGCTGAGCGTTCGTCCGGAACAGCCGCCAGCCGCCGAGCAGCAGGAATCCGCCGACGCCCACGAGCGTGTGCGCGAGCGCGTTGTAGGCGAAGGTCTGCCACTCGACGCCGCCGAGCCCGATACGCTGCATCACGCCGTGCGCGACGATGCCCGTCGGCGCGAACGGCGACAACGTGCCCGCGAGCGTGCCGTTGCCGGTCATGATCACCATGAGCAGCGGCGGTATGCGCGCGCGCGCGGCGATCGCCATCGCGGGCGGCGCGAGCAGGGCGCTCGCGGGTGTTGCGCCCGCGCCGATGGTCGCGATCGCGAACCCGAGCACGAAGAACATGATCGGCAACACCCCGGCGTGGCCGCGGCACAGGCGCACGGCGCGCGCCGTGAGGCGTTCGAGCGTGCCGTTGACCTCCGCTATGGCGAAGAGAAGCGTCACCCCGACGAGCGTGATGAAGAGGTCTACGGGGAAGCCGTCGAGGACCGCGGCCGGCGTCATGTCGCCGATCAGTACGCCGACGGCGAGCGCCAGCGCGAGCGCGACGAGCCCCACGTTGATGGCCGTCGTACAGCTCAACGTGACCGCGAGAACGAGCGCGCCGACGGAGATCCACGCGAGACTCATCGGCCCGCGCTCATCGAGTGGGGCTAACGAGCGGCATTCGCAGGCGCGCTGAGCGTTCCCACGAGCGTCGCGACATCCGCGAGCTCGTCGAGATTCTCGAGCGTGCCGAACACGTTCTCGATCGCGGCCGGCGCGAGCACGAGCGACGCGCAGTCGCTCCACTTCTCGAACAGCTCGTCACGCGTGAACGGCAGGTCGGGCCCGCCGCGATAGCGCTCGTCGGCGTGCTCGACGAGGGTGCGGCCGTCCGCGAGGTCCACCTCGACGGTGCTGCGGATTTTCTCCCAGCCCTTCGCCTCGATCTCGGGGTCGAGCACCCGCTCGACCTTGCGCATCAGCGCCTGCACGGGCGTGCTTCGCACGAACTCGTCGTTGAACTCGCGGATCCCCGCTTTGCGGCGGAGCGCGATCGCGCTGACCATGAACGCGGGGCAGAACTTCGCCTCGAGCTCGTTGCTCGCGATCGGGTAACGCAGCGGATTCAGGATGTTCGACCCGGCGCGTACGCGAATGGCCTTGATCCTGTCGGGCTGTACGTCGTGGGCGATCACGAGCCTGCGCATCGCGTCCATCGTCGGGTGGCCGAGCACGCCGCACGGATACGGCTTGATCGACACTCCGGGCGTCACGATCGTGTGCGGGTTCCCGAGCACGCCGACGATGCGCTTATCGTCGTAGCCCTCCCCGTGACTGAACGTTTGGAAGAAGCCCCACGGCGGATCGAGCGCGTCCTTACCGCCGGTGAACCCGCGCGCCGCGAGCTGCGCCGCCACGACGCCGTTCTGCGCCGCGCGCCCCACGTGCAGTGGCTTCGTCATGCTGCCGAAGCTCACGCGGATGCCGGAAGCGGAGCTCGCCGCGATCGCGAGCGTGTGCGCCACCTGTGCCGGGCTCAGGTTCATCAGCTTCGCGGCCGCGACCGCGGCGCCGAACGTGCCGATCGTGCCGGAGGAGTGGAAGCCCTTCTTGTAGTGGTTCGGGTGGATCGCCTCGGCGATCTTGCACTCGACCTCGAAGCCCGTGAGAAACGCCTCGAGGAACTGCTTCCCGGGGATCCGTTCCCGCTCGCCGAGCGCGAGCGCAGCCACGAGCGGCGGGATCGTCGGGTGCGTGAGCAAGCCGAAGATCCGGTCCGCGCTCGTCGCGAGCTGCGTATCGTCCCAGTCGAGCGCGTGGCCGCTCGTGCCATTGACGAGCGCGGCCGCGGCGGCCCCGGTCTTGAACGGCGCGGGCCCGAGCACGGTCGACTCGGCCCGGGTGTCCGTGCCGCGCACGTGCTCGTGCAGGATGGTTCCCGCCTCCTGCGTCGAGCCTGCGAGCAGCACCCCGAGCCCGTCGATGATGCAGCGTTTCGCGATCTCGACCGCCTCGGAAGGAAAGTCGGCGAACCGCGCGCGGCCAATGAACTCAACTACCGCGCCGGTGGCGGTCGCCTGGTCAGTCATATAATCGAAGAATAGCCGCGAGGTCTCACCAACGCGAGGCCCGGGCGGTTCGCATGCGCGCCGCGAAGCGCGCCCGAATTTTCATCCACCGGCTCGAGGGGAGATGTCGATGCGACTCATTGTTCTATTGCTCGGCGTCGCATGCACCGCGGCACCGGCCGCGGCGATGGACCTGCAGCTCGCAGGCAAGCAGGCGCTCGTGACCGGCAGCACGTCGGGGATCGGCTACGCGATAGCACGAGCGCTACTCAAGGAGGGCGCCGACGTGATCGTGAATGGCCGTTCCCAGGAAACCGTGGACGCCGCGATTACGGGCCTGCGCGAAGAGACGGGCAAGACCGCGAAGGGCTTCGCGGCCGACATGGCGACGGCGGAGGGCACGAACGCGATTCACGCGGCATTCCCGAATGTCGAGATCCTCGTGAACAACGTGGGCGGCTATGGTCCCGCGCCGTTCGAGACCACGCCCGACGCGGAGTGGTATCGCCTCTTCGACTTGAACGTCATGAGCGGCGTGCGGCTATCGCGCCTCTACCTGCCGCGGATGCGCGAGGCGAACTGGGGGCGGATCATTTTCATCTCGAGCGAGAGCGCTTACCACATCCCGCCCGAGAGCATCGACTACGGCATGACGAAAGCCGCGCAGATCGCGGTTGCGCGGGGGCTCGCCGAGGCGACGGCGACCACCGGGATCACGGTGAACACGGTCGTCCCGGGGCCTACGAAGACGCGCGGGGCCGAGAGCTTCCTCAAACGGCAAGTCGAAGCGGGGCGGGATCCGAAAGTCGCTGAACGGCAGTTCTTCGACACGTTCCGGCCGACGTCGCTGATCAAGCGCTTCGCGGAGACCGACGAGGTCGGCAACTTCGTCGCGTACATAGCGAGCCCGCTCGCGTCGGCGACGACGGGCGCGGCGCTACGTGTCGACGGCGGCACGGTCAAGAGCGCGTTTTGAGCTCGGGTTACGGGTCGGGCGCGATCGCGCGCGCGATCGCTTCCGCCTCGGCGATGGCGTTGCGGCTATGGTCGGTGATCTCGTCGAACCGGTCGTTCGCGGCGGCGCTCCGCATCCGGGTGCGCGCGAAATAGCTCTCGTTGTAGGCCGTTACGATCTTGCCGAACGCGTCTTTCTCCGCGGCGGCCCGCGTCGCGCCCGTACCCGCGAAGACCTTGCCGATCAGCGGCTCGCCGAGCTTGCGTGCGACTGCGGCCGCGTCCTTGTAGTAGTGCTCGCTGATCTGCCGATGGGCCTCCTCGTGCGCGTGCACTTTCGGGGAACTGCCCATCAGCGTGAAGATGTCGAGCTTCAGCCGCGTCACGACTTCGATTCCGGTCACGCGCGCGCGCACGCTCTTGCGCGACACCACTTCCAAGGAATAGGCGACGCTCGTTTGGATTTCGAACCCCGCGTTGCACAGACCGCTCTCGTGAGGACCGAACGCGGGCACATTCCGCGGCCGACGGCGCGGATCGAACTCGGTGCGGGTGACGACCGGCGCCTCGCGCGTGACGCGGACGGCCGAGGCTTGCGCGCCCGCCCGCTGGGTCGGCGCGCCAAGCCATACCGACGCGACGCCAAGAAACGTCAACCAAACGACTGCGCGGGGGCACCGGGACGGTCCTCGTGCGGCGCTGTGGCCGGAGCGCGCAAGGCGCTCTTGGACGCTCTCGGGCGGCGTGGACACGTTGGATTCGAGCAAGTTCGGCTCCGCTCGTGGAAGACAAAGCTTATTGCAGTTGCGGCGGAGCGGACGGGCGACGAGATCTCACATTCGCGATTCGCGCTCTGTGCGAAAAAACTCGGCGGCACCGGTCCGCTGGCGGCGAACGCTCACAACCTGAAGGCGCAGCTCGGGGCTGGAGCGCGGCCCGATCGCAACGCCGCGACGCCGTAAGTCGATGATTAAACGGCCGATCCCGGCGGCCGTCGCCGCAACAGGGCCCAATGACTTGTAATTAATTAAACGTATGTTTAAATTACCTCATGGCAACGAAAGACAGTCCCAAGCGGAAAGCCCGCGCGAAAAAGCGCCGTCCCGGCCGACCCCCCGCGGACGCGACGAGCTTGCGGGAGCGCCTCCTCGACGCGGCGGTCGCGTGTTTCACCACGGACGGAATCGCGGCCGCAAGCCTGCGCAGCATCGCGGTCGCGGCGGGCGTAACCCCCGCGATGGTGAACTACTACTTCGGCAGCAAGCAGCGGCTGCTCGACGCGTTCGTCGCGGAGCGCTTGCTGCCGCTCATAGCCGAGCTCGGCGGTGGCATTCGCGCGGCCGGAGACGACCCGCGCGCGCTCGTCGCGGCGTTCGTGCGCGGCCTGCACGCCGCGGTGCGCCGCAGTCCGTGGCTGCCGGCCCTCTGGCTCCGCGAAGTGATCAGCGAGAACGGCGCGCTGCGCGAGGTCCTGTTCTCGCAGATCTCGAAGCACGTGCCGCGCGTGCTTGCGGCGCGCTTCGCGGCGCTGCAGAAGGAAGGCGCCCTCGCTGCGGGACTCGAGCCCCGGTTGCTCGTGGTCTCGTTGGTGGGTCTCACTCTGTTCCCGCTCGCGGCCGAGCCGATTTGGCGACGCGTGTTGGACGCGCCCGACATCGACTACGCCACGCTCGAGCGCCATACGCTTGCATTGCTCGATCACGGGTTCGGAGGATCCCATGCACCTTGATCGATCGCTGGTCGTTCTTTCCTTGGCCGCGACGTCCGTGCTGCTCGGCGCGTGCGCTCGTGACGAGAACCCGCCGCTCATAGGCGCTCTCGAGTGGGACCGGATCGCGGTTACGGCAGAGCTCGCGGAGCCCGTGCTGAGCTGGGCGGTCGCCGAGGGTGATCGCGTCGAAGCGGGCGCCGTGCTGCTCGAGCAGGACGCGCAACGTCAGGACGCGCGCATCGCGGAGGCACACGGCAACGTCATGCAAGCCGAAGCGCGGCTCGAAGAGCTCGCGCACGGAGCGCGGATCGAGACCATCGACGCGTCGCGCGCGAATCTAGCGCGGGCGCGCGTCGCCGAGGACGACGCCGATGCCGACTACAAGCGCGTCGCGGAGCTCAAGGCGCGCCAGCTCGTCGCAACGTCCACGGTCGACCAGGCGCTCGCCGCGCGCAACCAGCGCCGCGCCGAGACGCGGGCCGCCGAAGCGCAGCTGCGCGAGCTCACCCAGGGCACGCGGCCCGAGCAGATCGAGCAGGCCGCGGCGGCCGTCGAAGGCGCCAGGGCCGCGCTCGCGTCGCTCGACCTCACGCGCGCGCGGCTCACGATTCGCGCACCGCGCGCGGGGCGCGTCGACGCGCTGCCGTTCCGCGCCGGCGATCAACCGCCGGTCGGCGCGGAGCTCGTGAGCCTGATGGTCGGCGACGCTCCGTACGCGCGCGTGTTCGTCCCGGCGCCGCGGCGTGCCGCACTGAAGATCGGCGACCGTTTCGAGGTCCACGTCGAAGGCAGCGACCGCGTCTATCAAGCGACCCTTCGGAGCATCCGCAGCGAGCCCAGCTTCACGCCGTATTACGCGCTCGCGGGCGACGACGCGAGCCGTCTCGTCTACCGCGCCGAGCTGCTGCTCGACGGCGCCGAAGCAAGCGAGCTGCCGGCGGGGCTGCCGGTCTCCGCGTATCCGGCCGGACGATGAGCGCCGCGGCCGCACCCCCGGCGATCCGCGCGCGCGGTCTCACGAAGCGCTTCGGCGCGTTGACGGCCGTGAACGAGCTCGACCTCACGGTGAGCCGAGGCGAAGTCTACGGGTTCCTCGGTCCGAACGGCTCGGGGAAGTCCACGACGATCCGGATGCTCTGCGGGCTGCTGCTGCCCACCGGCGGCGAGATCGACGTCTTGGGCTGCAACATCCCGCGCGATGCCGAGCCGCTCAAGCGCCGCATCGGCTACATGACGCAGCGGTTCTCGCTGTACGAGGACCTCACGGTCGGAGAGAACCTCGCCTTTCTCGCGGCGGTCCACGACATTCCGCGCGCCAAGGCGCGCGCGCGTATCGCGGAGCTGCTCGAGCGCTACTGGCTCACGGAGCAGCGCGACCAGCTCGCCGGCACGATGAGCGGCGGCCAAAAGCAGCGGCTCGCGCTCGCGGGAACCGTGCTGCACAAGCCGGATCTGCTGTTCCTCGATGAGCCGACGAGCGCCGTGGATCCGCAGTCACGGCGCGAGTTCTGGGACTCGTTGTTCGAGCTTGCGGACGGAGGGCACGACGTTGCTCGTCTCGACGCATTACATGGACGAGGCGGAGCGCTGCACGCGCCTTGCGATCCTCGACGCGGGCCGAATCGTCGCGGACGGCACACCGCACGACCTGATGACGAATCTGCCGGGGCGGACGCTGCTCGTCGAGACGGACGACCCGCGGCGCGCGCAACGTGCGCTCTTGGGACTCCCCGGTGTGATCGCGCTCGCGCAGATCGGCACGTCGCTACGCGTGCTCGCCGCGCCCGACCCGGAGCTCGAGCGCCGGGTCGGCGACAAGTTACGGGCCGAGGGCGTCGCAGCTCAGGTGCGGCCCGTCCCACCGAACCTCGAAGACGTGTTCGTCGCGGCGACGCGTAAGCCGCTCGAGGCCGCACCATGAACTTCCGCAGGCTAGGCTCGATCGTGGTCAAGGAGCTGCTCCAGCTGCGCCGCGACAAGCTTACGTTCGCGATGATCGTCGGCATCCCGATCATTCAGCTCGTATTGTTCGGCTACGCGATCAACCTCGACGTGCGCCACCTCGAAGCCGGCGTGCTCGATCAGGCCAACACCGTGCGCTCGCGCGAGCTCATCGCGCAGATGGCGGCCACCGACATCCTGCGGCTCGAGCACGAGGTGCGCAGCCCCGCCGACATCGACGCACTGCTGCGGGAGGGAGCCGTCAGCGCCGTGCTCGTGATTCCGCCCGACTTCGAGACGCGTCTCGAGCTGCGCAACCGCCCGCCGGTGCAAATCGTAGTCGACGGGTCCGATCAAGTGATCCAGAGCGCCGCGCGCCAGCTCGCGGCATTCCCCGTCTACGACAGCCGCGGCTGGACCGCCGCGGTCCCACCCGTGGAGGTCGTGAACTTCTACAACCCGCAGCGCGTTGCGCCGCTCAACACGGTCCCCGGCCTCGTCGGCGTGATCCTCACGATGACGCTCGTGATGTTCACCTCGATCGCGCTCGTGCGCGAGCGCGAGCGCGGCAATCTCGAGATGCTGATCGCGACACCTGTATCCCCGTGGGAGCTCACGATCGGCAAGGTGCTGCCGTTCGTGCTGATCGGCCTCGTGCAGGTAACGGTCGTCTTGACGTTCGGCGCGCTGCTCTTCGGCGTCCCGGTACGCGGCTCGCTCGTCGAGCTCTACCTCGTCGCGCTCGTCTTCATCGTCGCGAGCCTCGCGCTCGGCGTGTTCCTGTCGACGCTCGCGAAGACGCAGTTCCAGGCGATGCAGATGTCGTTCTTCACGTTCCTACCGCAGATCCTGCTCTCCGGGTTCATGTTTCCGTACGCGGGCATGCCCGCACCCGCCCAGTGGCTCGCGGAGATCCTGCCGCTCACGCATTTCCTGAGGCTCGTGCGCGGCATCATGCTGCGTGGCGCCGGGCTCGCCGACTTGTGGCCGTCGCTCGCGGCGCTCGGCGCGTTCATCGTCGTGGTTCTCACGATCGCCGTGTCGCGCGTGCGCAAACGCCTCGACTAGCCGAGCGACGCTGCGAGCTTCTTGGGCGCCTTCCGCAGCCACGCGGCCCGAAGCAGCTCCTCGACGTCGGGCGCCTTGGCCGCGGCGAGGGTGACGCGCAAACCCGCGACCTTCTTTCCCCACATGAGCTTCTCGTAGGCCTTCGGCTGCGCGACCGGCAGAATCTCGATCTCGGGCTCGCCGACGAAGACGTGCAGATAGGTACTCTCGGGCGGCACGGTCGCGAAGATCTTGCCCTTCACGCGGAACGACGAGTAATTGAAGTGCGGCTCCTCGGTCACCTCGGGGAGCGCCAGCGCGAAACGGCGAACCGCGGCGATCTTCACATTGCGGCCTCGACGGCGAATGACGCAGTACCACGCAAGCCGGAGAAACCCGCGAAGAAATCGTGATCAGCGGCCGTCACGGCTCCGGCGAATCGGTGTCGACGCCGCACTGCCGCGCCGCCTCGGCCAGGGCTTGGTACCTTTTGCGAAACGCGTCGAGCTCCTTGTCCTCGAGCTCCTCGAGGTCCAGCAGGGCGTTGTGCGCGCCATGCGTGGCGCGAATCAGCTCGTCGAGCTTCACCTGGATCGCCTCGGTGTCGCGGTTCTGCGTGTTCTGGATCAGGAACACCATCAGGAACGTAACGATGGTGGTGCTCGTGTTGATCACGAGCTGCCAGGTATCGCTGAAGCCGAAGAGCGGGCCGCTGACCGCCCACGCGATGATGATCCCGACCGCGAACACGAACACGCGCGGGCGCCCGCAAAAGCGCGACGCGCCCTTCGCGAACCGCGAGTACCAGCTGTTGTTGTGCATCTCACCGCTCCAGCAAATAGCGCCGATGCTGACGACAGCGGCGCTGGCGCGGCCTCGAGGCCGCCGATACGGGAGCTTATTCGACGGTAACGGACTTCGCGAGGTTGCGCGGCTGGTCGACGTCGGTGCCCTTGAGCACCGCCGCGTGATACGCCAGCAGCTGCAGCGGCACGGTATAGACGATCGGGGCGATCAAGCGGTCGGCGTGCGGCATCGAGATCACCTTGACGCCGGGCTCTGACTCGAGACCGGTCTCGCGATCCGCGAACACGTAGAGCTGGCCGCCACGCGCGCGGACCACCTGCATGTTCGACTTGAGCTTGTCGAGCAGATCGTTCTGCGGCGCGACGACGATCACGGGCATCTCTTCGTCGATCAGCGCGAGCGGGCCGTGCTTGAGCTCGCCGGCCGCGTAGGCCTCGGCGTGGATATACGAGATCTCCTTGAGCTTCAGCGCCCCTTCCATCGCAATCGGCCACATCGGACCGCGGCCGAGGAACAGCGCGTGCTGCTTCTCGGCGAAGTCCTCCGCGAGCAGGCGCAGGAGATCGTTCATCGTAAGCACCTGCTCGACGGCCGCCGCCGCGTGATAGAGGTGCGTGACGAGCTCGGTCTCGCGTGCCGCCGTCATCCCGCGATGGCGGCCGAGCATCAGGGTGACGAGCAGCAGCGACAAGCAGCTGCGTCGTGAACGCTTTCGTGCTCGCGACGCCGATCTCGGGGCCGGCCTGCGTCATCATCACGAGGTCCGACTCGCGCACCATCGAGCTGTGCGGCGCTGTTGCAGATCGTGAGCGAGCCGATATAGCCGGCCGTCTTCGCCACGCGCAGCGCTTCGAGCGTATCGGCGGTCTCGCCCGACTGCGACAAGCGTGACGAACAGCGTGCGCGTCGGCACGACGACGCTGCGGTAACGGTACTCGCTCGCGATCTCGACCTGGCACGGGATGTTCGCGAGCGACTCGAGCCAATAGCGGCCGACGCTGCCCGCGTGGTAGCTCGTGCCGCACGCGACGATGTGGACCTGCTCGACCTTCGACAACAGCTCGGCCGCGCGCGGCCCGAGCGACTCGGGGACGACGCGCTTGTTCACCACGCGGCCGTACAGCGTGTCCGCAAGCGCGCTCGGCTGGTCGAAGATCTCCTTGAGCATGAAGTGCCGATACGGACCCTTCTCGGCCTGCTCGGTGCTCCACTGCGTCTCGTGGACGGCGCGCGTGACGGGCCGGCCTTGTGGGTCGAAGATCCGCACGGCGTCGCGCGTGATCTCCGCGAGATCGCCTTGCTCGAGGTAGATGAACCGCTGCGTGACGGGCAAGAGCGCCGGGACCCCGCTCGCGACGAAGTTCTCGCCGATCCCGAGCCCGATCACGAGCGGGCTCGCGATCCGGCTGACCACGAAGCGGTCGGGATCCTGCGCATCGAACACGAGCAGCGCGTAGGCGCCGACGAACCGCTGCACCGCCAGCCGTACCGCCTCGAGCAGGTCGTGCCCTTGCTTCAGGTAGTCGTGGACCAGGTGCGCCGCGACCTCGGTGTCCGTCTCCGACTTGAACACGTAGCCTTTCGCGATCAGCTCGTCCTTCAGCGGTTCGTAGTTCTCGATGATGCCGTTGTGGATCACCGCGACGCGGTCACCCGAGACGTGCGGGTGCGCGTTCGCTTCGGTCACGCCGCCGTGGGTCGCCCAGCGCGTGTGCGCGACGCCGAGGCGTCCCGCGAGCGGCGCGCGCGACAGCTTTTCCTCGAGCTGCGAGACCTTGCCGACCGTGCGCCGCAGGCCGAGCGACTGATTCTGCTGCAATACCGCGACGCCGGCCGAGTCGTAGCCGCGATACTCGAGCCGCTTCAGCCCCTCGACGAGGACGGGGACGATGTTCCGTTCAGCAATTGCACCGACGATTCCGCACATACCGTGTTGACTCTAACCTCGCTGAATGGGGCGATTCGCCGTTACGATCGCGGGGACTTCTTCTTCGGGCGTTGCCAGCCCGGTACCGTCACTTGCTTCGACCGCGCGAGCGTGAGCTCGCTTGCCGGCGCGTCCTTCGTGATGGTCGAGCCGGCACCGATCGTCGCGCCGTCGCCGAGCGAGACTGGCGCCACGAGCATCACGCCGGAGCCGACGAACACGCGATCGCCGATCGTGGTGCGATGCTTGTTCGCGCCGTCGTAGTTGCACGTGATCGTGCCGGCGCCGACGTTCACGTCGCGGCCGATCGTCGCGTCGCCGACGTAGCTCAGATGATTGATCTTGCTCCCGTCCGCGACCGTGCTCTTCTTGATCTCCACGAAGTTGCCGACCTTGACCTTGGACGCGAGGGCCGCGCCTGGCCGTCAGGCGCGCGAACGGGCCGATCTCGCAATTCGGCCCCGCGACGATACCGTTCATCACGGAGTGCGGGTGCACTACGGTGCCGGCGCCGAGCTTGCTGTCCGTGATCACCGCGTACGGTCCGACAGTCACGTTGTCGCCGAGCTCGACGTTGCCCTCGAACACGGCGCCTACGTCGATGAACACGTCGCGGCCGGCCGTCAGTGTGCCGCGCACGTCGACGCGCTCGGGATCCGCGAACGCGACTCCACGGCTCATCAAGTCTTGGGCGATCTGCCGCTGCAGCGTTCGCTCGGCGAGCGCGAGCTGCGCGCGGTCGTTGATGCCGAGCACCTCCGTCGCCGAGTCGACGACGATGCCGTGCACCTTGATGCCGCGCTGCGCCGACATCGCGATGACGTCGGTGAGGTAGTACTCGCCCTGCGAGTTGTCGTTGTCGAGCGAAGCGAGGCAGCGGCGTAGCTCCGCGGCGCCGAACGCGATCACGCCGGTGTTCACTTCGTTCACGCGCCGCTCGTCGTCGGTGGCGTCCTTCTCCTCGACGATGCGCGCGACTTCGCCACGCTCGTCGCGAATCACGCGCCCGTATCCGCTCGGATCATCGGCGACCGCCGTCAACAGCGCGAGCTCGCCTTCGCCCGAGTCGTTCACGAGGCGCTGCAGCGTGCGCGTCCGCACGAGCGGTACGTCGCCGAGCAGGACGAGCACCTGGTGATCGTCGGGAATCGACGGCATCGCCTGCATCACCGCGTGGCCCGTGCCGAGCTGCTCGGACTGCAGCGTCCAGCGCAAGTCGGGCTGATCGGCGAACGCGGCCTTCACCGCGTCGCCTCCGTGCCCGTAGACGATGTGGATAGCGGCCGGGCTCGAGCTTTCGCGCCGCCTCGAGCACGTGCCGGAGCAGCGGCCGGCCTGCGAGCGGCTGGAGCACCTTCGGCAGCGCCGAGTGCATTCGTTTGCCCTGGCCCGCAGCGAGAACGACGACAGTCACAGGCACCGATCAGAACCTCAAGAAGCCTCAAGTCGAGCTAGGAATGATAGCGCGGCGCGAGCGCCAAGACTTGCTCACCTCGTCACGCAATCCCATTCGGCTGAGCGCCCCGGGCGCGGACGGTGCCTGGAAAAGGGAACGTCAGTATGATCCCGCGAGTTCTTGAACCCGGGGAAATCGACATGTCGCGGATCACGAGGCGTAGCCTCATCCAAGCATCGGCGGCGCTCGCCGCGGCCGGCCCACCGGGCGGTGGCGGAGCGGGCGCGGGCGGAGCAGGCGCCGGAGCACCCGGGCGGGCGCAACTAGCGCCTGGCTCGAATCGCGCCTTTCCATTTCAAGTGGCGCCGTGAGGCGCGCTATTCGACGTCTACGCCGACCGGCGCGTGATCCGAGCCCAGAACTTGGGGCCAAATGAATGCGTCGGCCACCCGTTTGGCGGCCGCCGGCGACGCGAGCACGTAGTCGATCCTCCAGCCCACGTTGCGCTCCCGCGCGCCGCCCCATTGGCGCCACCATGTGTAGTGCCCGCCTTCGCGCGGACGGCGCGCGCGGAAGGTGTCCACCCAGCCCGCGTCGATCCAACGCCCGAACGACTGGCGCTCCTCGGGCAGGAACCCGCTCGACTTCGCGTTTTCCTTCGGCCGCGCGAGATCGATCTCCTCATGCGCTGTATTGAAGTCGCCGATGACGAACACGGCGCCCCGGCGCCGCAACGACTGCGCGCGCGCGAACACCGCCGCATAGAAATCGAGCTTGTACGGCACGCGGCTGTTGTCGCGCTTGCTGCCGCTGCCCTTTGGAAAATAGCCGTTGACGACGAACGTTCGACCGAACCGGGCGGTGATGAGCCGGCCCTCCACATCGAAGCGCCGCTCGCCGACGCCGATCGCGACCTCGTCGGGCTCGGCGCGCGAGTAGATCGCCACGCCGCTATAGCCTGGCCCGCCGGGCGCGAAGCACGCGTGCCACCCGGCGGGCGCCCGCGTCTCGGCGTCGAGCTGCGCGGGCAACGCACGCACTTCTTGCACGCCAATGACGTCTGCGCCCGATTCGCGCAGGAATTTCGGGAACGCGTCTCGAGCACACGCGCGAAGCCCGTTGACGTTCCAGCTCACGATCCGCATCGGTCGGCTAGCCTGCGGCATCCGCGGGACTGCGCGCAACGCGGCGCGAGCGGTTCCTTTGTGCAGCTCCACGCGCTGGCTTACGCTTCCCCGCGAGCGTAAATCGCGTGCGATCGGAATCCATCGAGGCCTCATGCCGTCTTCAGTACACCAGACCCAACACAGGCTCGGCCGACAGCCGCCGGAGCGCGGGTGCATCGCTCGAGCCGTCTCGTTGGCGGCGCTCGCCGCGCTGCTCGCGGGGCCTCTATCCGCCGCCGAAGTGTTCGACATCGGTCTCGCCTCGAGCGGCGCACGGATCGACGCGCTCGCGGTCGACGCGCGCTCGGTCCCGGCGCCGACCGTCGTGTTGGTCGGAGGCCTGAAAGGCGAAGACGGCAGCTCAGCCGCCGTGCGGGCGGCGGTGGCCGCGTACGAGCAACACCGCGGTCGCGCGGTGCGGCTGCTCGCCGTGCCGGTCGCGAACCCCGATGGCCCCGATGGCGTCACCCCGCAGTTCCCGCCGACCGGCGTCGCGTATCGCGAGCACTCCGAGTCGCACACTCTGTGGCGCTGGCTCGGCGCACAAGCGCCCGATCTCGTGCTGATCGCGGGCGACGACGACTTCGGCCTTGCCACGGCGCTCGGCGCGGAGGCCGTGGCCGACATGGGCCGCATTCCGGCGCGGCGCTGGTCCGCAACCGCCGGAGCGATTGCCGACGTCGGGGCAGAGCTCGGGTCCATCGCAAGATCCGAGGCGCGCAGCGAGCTCGAGCGTCGCCGCGCGCGTTCGCCCCGGCAGCTCGCAGACGAGCTCGCGCGACGCTACGGCCGCGACTTCGACCAACCGTGGTACATCGGTGCGATCGCGTTGATCGCGCGCGTGCGGCTCGGCGACTTGGGCGACGTGCGCCGGCTAGTCGAGCCCTACGTCGACGGCACGAAAGACAGCCTCGCGCAGCCGAACTCGCTCGTGATGGCGGGCCACATCGTGTTCACCGAGCTCGCGCGCAGGACCGGCGACCCACGCTACGTGGCGGCCGTGCGCAAGGTCGCCGATCTCGGCTTCGATGCGTCGGGGCAGATGCTCGAAGCGATGCCGTACCACAACGAGTTCAGCGACTCCGTGTTCATGGGCACCGCGATCGTCGCGCAAGCCGGCGCGTTGACGGGCGACCGCAAGTACTTCGACATGGCGGACCGGCACCTGCGATTCATGCAGCAGCTCGACCTCCGGCCGGACGGTCTGTATCGCCATCAGCCCGCAACCGACGCGGCATGGGGGCGCGGCAACGCGTTCGCGGCGCTCGGCCTGGCTCTGACGCTCTCCGAGCTGCCGCGCTCCACGGAAGGCTACGCCCACGCGCTGCAGAGCTATCGCGACCTCATGGCGGCGCTGCTGCCGCGGCAAACGCGTGACGGGCTTTGGCGTAACGTCGTCGATCACCCCGGCGCGTACGCCGAGTTCTCGGCCACCGCGATGATCGGATTCGCGATGTTGCGCGGCCTGCAAAGCGGCTGGCTCCGCGGCCGCGACTACGAGCAGGCGGTCGACCGCGCGTGGCTAGCAGTGAATTCGCGCACCTCTTCTGCGGGCACGTTCATCGATGTCTGCGAGTCGACGGCGCGCATGACGTCGCTCGAGCAGTACCTCGGCCGCGCCGCGATCTTGGGCGAGGACGCGCGCGGCGGCGCGATGGCGCTGCTGTTCGCGACCGAGCTCATGGACGCACCGGCTCGGCGCTAGGTAGCCTCCTACCTACTCATGCCGGAGCGCCACGACCGGCCGCACACCGGATATCGTCCAAGCATGGGCGGCGACGGTCAGCGCGGCAATCAGGAGCGTCGCCGCGGCGGCAGCCAAGAACATCCACGCCTCGAGGTCGATCCGCCGCGCAAAACTCGCGAGCCAGCTCTCCATCGCGAAGTAGGCGGCTGGCCACGCAATTAGATTCGCAAGCACCACGGGCTTGCCGAACTGCCACATCAACAGGCTCATGATCCCCGCGCGATTGCTGCCGAGGACCTTGCGCACGCCAATCTCCTTCGTGCGCACCGAAGCAGTGTGTGCGGCCAGCCCGACGAGCCCGAGCGCGGAGATCAGGATCGCGACGCTCGCGAACACGGTGAACAACTCGAAATCGCGCCGCATGTCGCCGTACATTTCCTGCACGGAATCCTCGAAGAACCAGCGCTGTGGCGGACCAGGGTCGCCCATCTCGCGCCAGACCCGGTCGATCGCATCGAGCGTCTCGGGCGCCCTGCGCCCGTCGAGCTTGAGGCTCAGCACGCCGAACAAGAGCTCGTCGACATAGAACACGGCCGGATAAATCTCGTTGCGCACCGAACCCATCTGAAAATCCTTCACGACGCCGACGATCTGCGCGGCGTGCTCGCCCGAGAACGTCTTCACGAGGCCGGACGGGTAGTTGATGTTGACGATCTCGCCGATCGCCGCTTGCGGCGACGCTAGCCCAAGCTTCCGCACGCCCGCCTCGTTCAACATGATCGACTGGGGCGTCGTCCAGACGAGATCGTCCGGCGTCTTGTCGGCGCCGAAGTCGTCCGAGAAGTACCTTCCCGCGGCGAGCTCGTTGCCGAACAGCTCGAAGAACCCGAAGTCGATGGCGATCTCGCCGAGCACGAGCCGCTCGCCGCCGTTGTGCTGCACTGGCCCGACGCCTCCGCCCGTTTGCGGCGGATTGCGGGAGCATGCGACTCCCTTCACGCCTGGGAGGCGCGCCATCGCATCCTTGAGGGCGTCCGAGCAGCTCGTGCGCAGCAGCACGATCGGATCGGAGATCTGCCGCAACGACTCGCGCATGCCGAACGCCGTCTGCCGGTGCACGACGATCGTCGCGATCAGCACGCCGATCACGATCGCGAACTGCAAAGCGACGAGCCCCTGGCGGACGCCGTTCTGCAGCCGACCGCTCGAGCGCCCCTTCGTCACCAAGCTCGGCCGGAAGGACGCGAGCACGAACGCCGGATAGCTGCCCGCGAGGAACGTGACCACGACGGCGAGCACCGCGATGCCGCCGAGGAAGAACGGGCTGAAAAGGGTCTGCCATTCGATCGTCCGGAGCAGGAAAGCGTTGAGCGTGGGCAGCGCCGCCGCCGCGAGCGCAAGCCCGAGTGCGGTCGCGATCGCAACGTGCACGAACACCTCGCCGATGAACTGCGCGAACAGCGTGCGCCGATTGCCGCCGCATGCCTTCCGCACGCCGACCTCGACCGCGCGACGCATCGCGAGCGCGGTGCGCAGCGTCACGAAGTTGATCGCGGCAGCGAGGACGATTAGTACGCCGATGCCGATCGCGCCGTAGAGCCGGCCGAGGCTCTCGCTCTCGGGCGACGCGACGTCGTACGCGCTCAAATGCAGCGAGCGGATCGGGCGCACGATCAGCGGCCAGATTTCGCTCGCGGCCTGCCCTCCCGCGGCGCGATCGGAGTGGCGGTCCGGCAGCGTCCTGATGCCCTCGCGCAGCGCTGCGATCGACTCGCCGCGCTTGAGCCGGCCGTACGTGTGGAACGCCCATGTCTTCGCGCCGACGACCGTCATCGGTACCAGGTCTTGCTCGCTGATCGGCGAGTAGGCCGAGACTCCCGCCGCGATCACGTCCATCGCGAAATGCGTGTTCGACGGCAGGTCTTCGATGACGGCCGTAACCGTCATCGCGTGCTTGCCGTCGAGAACCATCGTCTGCCCGAGCGGATCAGCGCGGCCGAAGTACTTCTCCGCGTGGCGGCGCGCGAGGACGAGCGTGTCGGGCTTGTCGAGCGCGCCCTTCAGCGTGCCGGCGACGACGGGGAACTGAAACACGTCGAAGAAGTTCGCGTCGGCCCAGAAAACCTGCTCACTGAACTCGTGCTCGTCGCGCTTGAAGAACCCGCCGCTCGGCGTGAGGCGCGTGACGGCCTCGAACTGCGGATACTCGGACGCGATCCATTGGGCGACGTTGGACGGGCTGCCGTCGGTCATACCGCCGGCCGGGGAGCGAACGGAGATCAGATGGACGCGATCGCTATCGGACAGCCAGCGCTCGTAGCCGAGCTCGTCGTGCACGTAGAGCGCGATCAGGAGTGCCGCGCCGAGACCGATCGCGAGTCCCACGATGCTTACAGCCACGAACGGGCCGGCGCGCGGCAGGTTGCGCGCGGCGAGCAACAGGTAGTTGCCGATCATGGGCTCCTCCGCCGGAATCCACGCAACGGTCGGGGCACTGTATTGGAAAAGGCTCGCGCACGAAACATTGCACGTGAACGGTGGCGTCCGAATCAGCCAGTGCTAGAGGAACGGCGCGCAGCGGGCTGCGCGGGCGCGAACGCCGGTTGGACTCAGCCGCGGTGGCCCTTGAGCTGCTGCGAGGCCCGGTAGCGGGCCTCGGCCTCGACGAGCTCGGCCTGCGCGCGCGCGAGGTCTACGCCCCTCTGGCCTGCCCGTGAGCAACTCGCGCGCCCGGTCGCGGGCCGCAAGCGCCTCGGCTTCGTCGAGCTGTCCCGCGTGCAGCGCACTATCGGCGAGCACCGTGACCAGGTGCGGCTGGACCTCGAGCACGCCGCCCGTGACGTAGAACAGCTTCTCGCCGTCTGCGGTCTTCACGCGCACCGAGCCCGGGCTTGAGGTCCGTGAGCAGCGGCGCATGCCGCGGCGCGATGCCGATCTCGCCCATCTTCGCGGGCGCGAACACCATCTCGGCGTCGCCGGAGAAGATCGCGCCTTCGGCGCTGACGATATCGACGTGAATGGTCATGCTTGGGTGACGCCTTCTTTGCTGGTTGCCGCCGCCGCTACTGGAGCTTCTTCGCTTTCTCTTCGGCTTCCTCGATCGCGCCGATCATCGTGAACGCTTGCTCGGGCAGATGATCGTAGTCGCCGTTCACGATCGCCTTGAAGCTCTTGATCGTGTCCTTGAGCGGCACGTACTTCCCTTCGGTGCCCGTGAACGCCTGCGCGACCGAAAACGGCTGCGACAGGAAGTTACGGATCTTGCGCGCGCGCTGCACGATGAGCTTGTCGTCTTCGGAGAGCTCGTCCATGCCGAGAATCGCGATGATGTCTTGGAGCTCTTTGAACCGCTGCAGCGTCGCTTGGGTCGCGCGCGCGGTGTCGTAGTGCTCCTGGCCCACGACGTTCGGGTCGAGCAGCCGGCTCGTCGAGTCGAGCGGGTCGACGGCGGGGTAGATGCCGAGCTCCGCGATCTTGCGCGACAGCACGAGCGTCGCGTCCAAGTGCGCGAACGTGGTCGCGGGCGACGGATCGGTCAAATCGTCCGCGGGGACGTAGATCGCCTGGAACGACGTGATCGAGCCCGTCTTGGTCGATGTGATGCGCTCCTGAAGAACGCCCATCTCCTCCGCGAGCGTCGGCTGATAGCCGACCGCGGACGGCATACGGCCGAGCAGCGCCGACACTTCGGTACCCGCAAGCGTGTAACGGTAGATGTTGTCGATGAACATCAGCACGTCTTGGCCTTCGTCGCGGAAGTACTCGGCCATCGTGAGGCCGGTGAGCGCCACCCGCAGGCGGTTGCCGGGAGGCTCGTTCATCTGGCCGAACACGAGCGCGACCTTGTCGAGCACGCCCGCGTCTTTCATCTCGTGGTAGAAGTCGTTGCCTTCGCGCGTGCGCTCGCCGACGCCTGCGAACACCGAGAAGCCGCCGTGCTCCTTCGCGATGTTGTTGATGAGCTCGAGCAACGTGACGGTCTTGCCGACGCCCGCGCCGCCGAACAGTCCGACCTTGCCGCCCTTCGCGATCGGCATGATCAAGTCGATGACCTTGATGCCGGTCTCGAGCAGCTCGGTCGAGGCCGCTTGGTCCTCATACACGGGCGCCGCGCGGTGGATCGGCCAGTGGTGCTCGGCCTTGATCTCGCCCGCGTCGTCGATCGGGTCGCCGAGCACGTTCATGATGCGGCCGAGCGTCTTCGGACCGACGGGCACCGAGATCGCCTTGCCGGTGTTCGCCACACTCAAGCCGCGGCGCAATCCCTCGGAGGCACCCATCGCGATCGTGCGCACGACGCCATCGCCGAGCTGCTGCTGGACCTCGAGCGTGAGGTTGCGGTCTTCGAGCTTGAGCGCGTCGTAAACCTTCGGGATCGCGTCGCGCGGAAACTCCACGTCGACGACCGCGCCAATCACTTGAACAATCGTGCCGGTGCTCATGGTCTTACCTTCTTTCTGTGTTCTCTAACGCTGCGCCAATTAGTCGTCGATTCGGGTCGTCGATTCGGCGCGCCAGCCTAGACGGCCGCCGCGCCGCTCACGATCTCCGAGATTTCGCGCGTGATCGCAGCCTGGCGGGCCTTGTTGTATTGCAGCTGCAGGCCGCCGATGAACTTGCCCGCGTTGTCGGTCGCGGCCTTCATAGCGACCATTTTCGACGCCATCTCGCACGCGACGTTCTCGACCGCGCCGCGGTAGACCTGCGACTCGATGTAGCGGTCGAGCACGCCGTCGAGGAGATCGCCCGCGTCGGGCTCGTAGATGTAGTCCCAGTGCGTTTGCAGCGCTTCCTTGTCGATCGCCTCGACGGGCAGGAGCTGCGAGATCGTCGGCTGCTGGCTCATCGTGTTCACGTACACGCTGTGCACGAGGTAGAGGCGATCGATCTTCCCCTGGCGATACGCGTCGGTCATCGTCGTGATCGCGCCGACGAGATCCTGGACCTTCGGCGCCTCTCCGAGATGGCTCGTAGCCGCGACCACGTTCACGTTCAGGCGCCGGAAGTAAGCGATACCCTTCGCGCCGACGAGGCAGAGGTCGGTCTCGACGCCCTGGTCGCGCTGCTTGCGCAAATCGCGCACGACCTCGCGGAACATGTTGACGTTCACAGAGCCGCACAGGCCGCGGTCCGTGCTGATCACGATGTAGCCGACGCGCTTCACGTCGCGCGACACCAGATACGGATGCCGGTAGTCCGGATTCGCTTCCGACAGGTGGCCGATGACCGTTCTGATCCGCTCGGCGTACGGCCGCGACGCGGCCATGCGCTGCTGCGTGCGGCGCAGCTTCGACGCGGCGACCATCTCCATCGCCTTCGTGATCTTCTGCGTGCTCTTGACGCTCGCGATCTTCGTCCGGATTTCTTTGCCGCTGGCCATGTGTCTAGTACGTGCCCGTCTTCTTGAACGCCTCGACGACCTTCTTCATGTCGGCGACGATCGCGTCGCTGTAGTCGCCCTTCGCGTTGATGTTGTCGAGCGCGGCTTTGTGGCTCGCGCGCGCGAACGCGTGCAGCCCCGCCTCGAAGTCGACGATCTTGTTCGCGGGCACGTCGTCCATGTAGCCCTCGTTCACGGCGTAGAGCGACAGCGCCATCTCGGCCACGGTGAGCGGCTGATACTGCTTCTGCTTCATGAGCTCGGTGACGCGGCGGCCGCGCTCGAGCTGCTTGCGGGTCGCGGCGTCCAAGTCGGACGCGAACTGGGCGAACGCCGCGAGCTCGCGGTACTGCGCGAGCGCCAGGCGCACGCCGCCGCCGAGCTTCTTGATGACCTTCGTCTGCGCGGAGCCGCCGACGCGCGACACCGACAGGCCCGCGTTGATCGCGGGCCGGATGCCCGCGTTGAACAAGTCGGTCTCGAGGTAGATCTGACCGTCCGTGATCGAGATGACGTTGGTCGGCACGAACGCGGACACGTCGCCGGCCTGGGTCTCGATCACGGGCAGCGCCGTGAGCGAGCCCGTCTTGCCCTTCACGCGGCCGTTCGTCACGCGTTCGACGTACTTCGCGTTCACGCGGGCCGCACGCTCGAGCAGACGCGAGTGCAAATAGAAAACGTCGCCCGGATACGCCTCGCGGCCCGGCGGGCGGCGCAAGAGCAGCGACACTTGCCGGTACGCCCACGCCTGCTTCGTGAGGTCGTCATAGATGATCAGCGCGTCTTCGCCTTTGTCGCGGAAGTACTCGCCCATCGCGCAACCGGAGTACGGCGCCATGTACTGCATCGCGGCGGACTCGGCCGCCGTCGCAGCCACGACGATCGTGTGCGCCATCGCGCCGCTGTCCTCGAGCCTGCGCACGACGTTCGCGACGGTCGAGTTCTTCTGGCCGATCGCGACGTAGATGCACTTCAGGTCGCCGCCCTTCTGATTGATGATCGCGTCGATCGCGACCGCGCTCTTGCCGGTCTGGCGGTCGCCGATGATGAGCTCGCGCTGGCCGCGGCCGACCGGGACCATCGCGTCGATCGCCTTCAACCCGGTCTGGACGGGCTGGTTGACGGATTGGCGGTCGATGACACCCGGCGCGACCTTCTCGATCGGCGAGGAGTGCGGCGTGTCGATCGGGCCCTTGCCGTCGATCGGCATCCCGAGCGCGTTCACGACCCGGCCGAGCAGCGCCTCGCCCGTCGGCACCTCGAGAATGCGGCCCGTGGTCTTTACGGTGTCGCCTTCCGAGATGTGCTTGTAGTCACCGAGCACGACTGCGCCGACCGAGTCTTGCTCGAGGTTCAGCGCGAGCCCGAAGCTGCCGCCCGGGAACTCGATCATCTCGCCGTACTGCACGTCCCTGAGGCCGTGGATGCGGCAGATGCCGTCGGTCAAAGCGATGATCGTGCCGACGTCGCGCGCCTCGGCCTTCGCCTCGAAGTTCTGGATTCGCTGCCGAATCAGGTCGCTGATCTCGGATGCTTTGATTGCCATCTTGTCGTCCTCGGTAATTTGGTCGGCGCGCCGGCTCGTCCAGCGATCTTGCTATCGGTCGATCAGGGTATGCGCGAGCTTCTCCAAGCGAGCCCGCACCGAGCCGTCGATCACCATGTCTTCGGCCCGAATGATCGCGCCGCCGATCAGCGCGGCGTCGACCTCGAGCTCCAATTCGACTTCGCGTCCCAAGCGCTTCTTGAGCGCCTGCGCTACTTGCTCCACGACTTTCGGATCAGCCGGCGTCGCAGAGATGAACTTCACCTTCATCTTGTTCTCTGCCTGCGCCTTGAGCGCGTCGAACTGCGCGGCGATCTCCGGCAGCACCGTGAGCCGGTCGTTCTCGGCGAGCAGCGCGAGCAGCGCCTTGCCGTGTGTCGTCTCGAAAACGTCCGCGCCCTTGAGCCCAACGCTCATCGCGCGGATGAAGTCGGCGCGCTTTGCTTCGTCGAGCGTCGGGGTCGCGAGCACACGCTTCGCGCTCGGATCCGCTAGCACGGCCGCCGCGGCGTTGAGCGCTTCCGACCACGAACCGAGCTTACCGCTCCCGTTCGCAAGGTCGAACAGCGCTTTCGCGTACGGTCGGGCGACGGTGCTGTGGTCGGCCATTCTCTACAGCTCACTCGCCAAGCGGCTCAAGAGGTCGCGGTGCGCGTTCGCGTCGATCTCGCGCGCGAGTACCTTCTCGGCGCCCGCGATCGCGATCTTCGCGACTTGGCCCCGCAGCTCCTCGCGAGCGCGGTTGAGCTCGACGCCGATCTCGGCGCGCCCGCCTTCGACCTGGCGCTTGCGCTCGGTCTCGCCGTCGGTCTTCCCCTGCTCGACGATGCCGTTCGCGCGCGAGTTCGCCTGATCGACGATACCGCGCGCCTGCTCGCGCGCCGCCGCGATGATCTTGTCGGCTTCCGTCTTGGCTCGTTCTAGGCTCGACGCACCCTGTTCAGCGGCCGCGAGACCGCGCGCGATCTCGGTCTGGCGCGCTTCGATCGCGCCGTTGATCACGGGCCAGATGTACTTCATGCAGAACCAGACGAACACGGCCATGGCGATCACCTGGCCGATCAACGTCATGTTTATATCCACGCCGGTCTCCCTCGTGTTCGCGATTGTCGGCGCCGCCGGCGCCGACGCTCGCGGCTGCTCAGCCGCCGGTCGCGGTCTGGAGCGCGCCGACGAACGGATTGGCGAACGTGAAGAACAGCGCGATGCCCACGCCGATCATCGCGATCGCGTCGAGCAACGCGACGACGAGGAACATTTGGGTACGCAGCATCGGTGCGAGCTCGGGCTGACGCGCCGCGCCTTCGAGGAAGCGGCCGCCGAGCAGTCCCATGCCGATACCCACGCCGAGGCCGCCGAGGCCGATCAGGAGTGCCACGGCGATCGCCGTCAAACCAATCACGATTTCCATCTATGTCTCCAGTCGAGAGTCTTATCGTTCAAGAACACGAAGAACCCAGAAAACTGCCTAGTGCGCCTCACCTTTGTCGTGCGCCTGGCTCAGGTACACGATCGTGAGCATCATGAAGATGAAGGCCTGCAGCGTGATCACAAGGATGTGGAACACGGCCCAACCGAAATGCAGCGGCAGCTGATAGAGGCCGAGCAATCCGATCAAAATGAAGATGAGCTCGCCCGCGTACATGTTGCCGTAGAGCCGCAAGGACAGAGACAGCGGCTTCGAAATGAACGACACGCCTTCGAGCACGAAGTTGAACACGATGATGAGCGGCGCCGCGATGATCGCGGGACCTTTGAACGAAGGCGCGATCGGGTGCATCGTGAACTCTTTGCTGAAGCCGATGCCGCCCTTGATCTTGATCGAGTAGAAAATGGTCAGGAGGAATACGGTCAGAGACATCGCGAACGTGATGTTCACGTCGGTGGTAGGTACCACCTTCAAGTACGGCACGCCTACCGCGCCAGCCGCGAGCGGCAGCCAGTCGACGGGTATCAGGTCCATCAAATTCATGAGGAAGACCCACATGAAGATGGTCAGCGACAGCGGCGCGATGAGCTTGCTGTGGCCGTGGAACGCGTCGCGGACGGACGTATCGATGAACCCGATCACGAGCTCGATCGCGGCCTGGAGCTTGCCGGGCCGGCCGGTCGTCATGGATTTCGCGACCTTGCGAAACAGATAGCAGAACACGACACCGAGCACGATGGAGAACGCCATCGAGTCGACGTTCAACGCAAAGAAATTGCCTTTGCACTCGTTCCAGACCCACGCGCCGTCGGCGCGACACACCTGTAGATTGGTGAGATGGTGCTGGATGTATTCGCTGGCAGTTTCCCCGTGACCGCCTGAAGCTTCTTCCGCCATTCCTCAGCTCTTCGTTATTGCTTCGCGGGCAATCGACCCGCTTTGAACCCGTTGCCGACCAGCAGAGCCCCGAACACCACCAACTGCGCGGCGATGAAGCCCGCGAATACGGCCAATGGTGAGATCGGCCTCACGAACCCGAAGATCGCTCCGAACGCCAAAACCGTCAGGAGCACCTTGCCGATTTCCCCGAGCCAAGCCGCGCGCATCATCGCGCCGGCGCTCACGTCGCGGTTCGGCTTCAGCACCCACGACGCCAAGAACGCGTTCGGGACGACTGCGGCAGCGCCGCCGAGCAACGTCGACGCGGCTACCACATCCCCGAACGTCAGCCACAGCAGCACCGCCAGGGCCGAGCTCACGCCCGCTTGCGCGAGCAACGTCAACGGCACTAAGCGTTGGACGTCCATTGACGCGGCCTCTTATTGTGCCGAGCTTATCCAGCGAACCTTCTGGTTCGCGCAGCTCGGAGGAGCGGCATTGAGGCCGCGTGCGTATCGCGGCCCGGCGGCATTCTAAGCAGTCGCCACCCGCTATTCAACGCCCGGAAAGCACGCGCGCCTTATGGTCACTTGATGTGAGCGAGGATCCCTTCGAGCTCCTCGAGACCGTGATACCGGATCACGACGCGGCCGCCTTTCGCCCCGTGCTCGATGGACACCGTGGCGCCGAGCGTTTCCGCGAGATCCGCCTCGAGCCGGCGCACGTTCGGATCGCCGTCGCGCGCCGCCTTCGCCGGTTTCGAGCTCCCGAGCGGGCCCGCGACGCGCCGGACCGCGGCCTCCGTTTCGCGCACGCTCCAGCCCTGCTTCGCGATCCGCTCGGCGACCTCGACTTGCTGCTCGGGGGACCCGAGACCGAGCAGCGCCCGGGCGTGGCCCATGTCGAGCTGGCGTTGCTCGAGCAACTCGCGGACCGGCCGCGGCAGTTCGAGCAGCCGCAGCAGGTTCGAAACGGTGACGCGCGACCGGCCGACGGCCTCCGCGGCGTCCGCGTGCGTGAGGCCGAACTCCTCGACGAGCCGGTGCAGCGAGCGCGCCTCCTCGAGCGGGTTCAAGTCTTCACGCTGGATGTTCTCGATCAACGCGACCGCCACGGCCGCCTCGTCCGGGATGTCGCGGATGACCGCAGGAATCGAATGCAGCCCGGCGAGCTGGGCCGCGCGCCACCGGCGCTCGCCCGCGACGATCTCGTAGCGCGTTTCTCCGCCGCCCGGGTTCGGCAGGGGCCGAACGACGATCGGTTGCACGACGCCTTGCGCCTTGATCGATTCCGCGAGCTCCGCGAGCGTCTCCTCGCGCATGTCGACGCGCGGCTGATATTTGCCGCGCTGGAGGAGGTCGACCGGCACTTCGCGGAGCCCGGGCTCGCCGCCGGAGGCGGCTGGTGCCAGCCCCAAGGGGCGGATCGGCGCTGCGCACGCCCCCACCGACAGTCGCGCTGCTGAGCAGCGCATCGAGACCGCGCCCGAGGCTTTTTCGTTTATTCATGGTTCAGCGCTCGCAGCGAAACAGGGCCGGATTGTAGCGCCTCTGCCTCGGTGTGCCAGCGGGCGGCGCATGCGCCCGCGCGGGTCGTGCGCCCCACAACGCAGCCGCTCGGCGCGGCGCGCGCCGGCACCGGCAGCGCGTCAGGTCGACGGGCGCGCGAGCGGCGCACCGGAGCGCCGGTTCACCTCGCCCGCGAGTGCGAGGTAAGCGAGCGCCCCACGCGAGTATTTGTCGTGGAATAGCACGGGCCGGCCGAAGCTCGGGGCCTCGGCGAGCCGCACGTTGCGCGGAATCACGGTGCGATAAACGCGATCGCCGAAATGGTTGATGAGCTGCGACGACACCTCGTTCGCGAGGTTGTTTCTCGGGTCGAACATCGTCCGCAGAATTCCGTGGATCTCGAGCTTCGGGTTCCCGCTGCCGCGGATCCTGTCGATCGTGCTCACGAGCGCGCTCAAGCCCTCGAGCGCGAAGTACTCGCACTGCATCGGGATCAGCACGTGATCCGTGGCGATCAGCGCGTTCACCGTGAGCATGTTTAGGGCGGGCGGGCAGTCGATCAGCACGTAGTCGTAGTCGCGGCTCACGGCCTCGAGCGCGCGCTTGAGCCGATACTCGCGGTCGGGCTTCTGCACGAGCTCGACTTCGGCCGCGGTGAGCTCCTGATTGCTCGGCAGGATCGTGAAGCCGCCCTCGGGCGGGGTTTGGAGCGTGCTCGCAATCGGCACATCGTCGAGCAGCACGTCGCAGATCGTGTACTCGAGCGCGTTCTTGTCGATGCCCGACCCCATCGTAGCGTTCGCTTGCGGATCGAGGTCGATGAGCAGGACCTTGCGCTGAGTCGCCGCGAGCGACGCCGCGAGGTTCACGCAGGTAGTGGTCTTGCCCACGCCGCCTTTTTGATTCGCGACCGCGATTACCGTACCCATGCGGATCCTCCGGCTGCGGACGAGCGTCGCGCTCGGGTTGCGCGCACGGCGGCGAGGCGATCGGCGGCGCTAGGTCTTCGCATCGGTCCGTTCCAACAATACGATCGAGCTTCGAAGCTTCGGTGCGGTTCCGCGACCCTGCGCGACGTGCCGCAAGACGAAATCCGGCGCGAGGCCGTCGAACGCGGCTTGCAAGTGCGTCGCCGTGAGCAGCAGCAGAATGCTGCCCGGCGCCGTGAGGTTCCGGCAGATCGCGAGCAGCTCGGCCGGCGGCGCCACGGCACGGGCGAGCACGGTATCAAACGGGCGCTCGGGGCGTAAGTGCTCGGCGCGGCCATGTGCTACTTGCGTGTTCGCGAGGTCGAGCTCGCCCACGACGTGCCGCAAGAACCGCACGCGCTTCGCGCGGCTCTCGATCAGCGTGAACGTGCGTTCGCGTTCCGTGATCGCGAGCGGCACGCCGGGCAAGCCAGCGCCGGTGCCGACATCCGCCACTCGGACGCCCTTGAGCAGCGGCTTGAGCGCGAGGCTCTCGATCAGATGCCGGTCGACGAGCTCCGCGAGATCGCGGATGCCCGTGAGGTTGTAGACCCGGTTCCAGCGCATCAGGAGATCCAGGAAACGCGCAAGCGCGGCGCTCTGCGCGTCCGGCAGGTGGAAGCCTGCTCGCTCGAGGCGGCGCGCAACCTCGTTCAGGGGTGTGGAGGGTTCGGCGCGCGGCATGCGGCCAGTATGCCGCGCCGCGGTGCCGGCGGGCACACGTCCCGCCGTGAGCGAAGATATTTGGAGCTAGAGCTACTCGGTCGGCGTCTGGTACAGCAGCGGCTGCGACGAGAAGTAGGCCGCGAGCTCGTTCAACGCGTTCGCGTCCAGGCTCGCGATGATCGGCGCCATCAGCACGTCGGACCGCTGGCCGGTTTGATACTGCCGCAGCGCCTGCAACAAATAGGACTCGTGCTGCCCGGCGAGATTCGGCCACTGCGGCGCATCGGAGACGCCGCCCTGCCCGTGGCACTGCACGCACGCCCCCGCGACGCGGCTACCTTCCTCGATCTCGAGCGCCGACGCGCTCGACCGGCCGGACTCCGGGGCACCCTCGCGCGCCGCGAAGTACGCCGCGACGTCGGCGATGTCTTGGTCGCTGAGCGACGCGGCTTGCGCCTGCATCGTTGCGTGACTTCGCGTGCCGCGCCGGTAGCCCTGGAGCGCGACCTCGATGTAGTCCGCCTTTTGCCCGCCGAGCTTCGGCACGTGATACGACGGATACGCGTTGTGCGACTCCGGCACGCCGTGGCAACCCTTGCACGTCTCCGCGAGCACGGCGCCGCGCGCGACATCGCCGTCGAGTGCGATCGGAGTGAGCGGCGGCGGCGGAGCCTGCGCGGCGCGCGTCGAGAGAGACGAATCCGGCAGCGATCACGGTCGCGGCGGCAAGAAGATGAAACAAACTCGGTCCGGACAAGCGCGCGCTCCTCGTGAGCTTCCTTTCTCAGGCGCGCATGTTAGCCAATTCCTCGGCGCGATGACACGCGACCAGTGCACGGTCGAACGGCCGCAGCAGCGGGACTTCGGTGCGGCAGCGCTCAATCGCGTAGCGGCAGCGGGTCTGGAACCGACAGCCGCTCGGCGGGTCGATCGGCGACGGTAGGTCGCCGCTCAAGATCTCTCGCGGCCGCGCCCGCTCGGCCTTCGGGTCCGGTAGCGGCACCGCGCTGATCAAAGCGCGCGTATACGGATGGCTCGGCCGCTCGTACAGATGCGCGCTCGGCGCGAGCTCCATCACACGCCCCAAGTACATCACCATCACGCGGTGGCTGATGTGGCGCACCACGGCGAGGTCGTGCGCGATGAAGATCAGCGCGAGCCCGAATTCGCGCCTGAGGTCGAGCAGTAGGTTCACGATCTGCGCCTGGATCGAGACGTCGAGCGCGCTCACGGGCTCGTCGCAGATGATGAGCTTCGGCTTGAGCACGAGCGCGCGGGCGATGCCGATGCGCTGGCACTGGCCGCCGGAGAACTCGTGCGGGTAACGGTTGAGCTCGCTGCCCGTGAGACCCACGCGCCGCAGCACCTCCACGACCGCGGCGCGCACCTCGGCCGCCCCGAGCTCAGGCCGGTGAGTCCAGAGCGGCTCGCTCACGATGTCGCCGACCGTCATCCGGGGATTCAGCGACGCGAGCGGGTCCTGGAACACGACTTGGACGTTGCGCTTCAGCGGGCGCAACTCCGCGGTCGAAAGCTCGGCGAGGTCGCGTCCGAGCACGCAGATGCGGCCCGCTGTCATGGGCACGAGCTTGAGGAGCGCGCGCGCGAGTGTCGATTTGCCGCTGCCGGACTCGCCGACGATGCCGAGCGTCTCGCCCGGCGCGAGCACGAGATCGACGCCGTCGACGGCTTTGAGCGTGCGGCGCGACCGCCAGCCGCCGCCAAGCACCGGGAAATGCACCTTGACGCCCGCCGCCTCGACGAGCGGCGGGGCGACCGGCGGCAGCGTCGCGTCGAGCGCCGCGACCGCGGCGGCGCCGGTCACGGGCTCGTTGCGCGGTGGGGAGTCGAGCCGCGGGATCGCGGCGAGAAGCGCGCGCGTGTAGTCGTGCTGCGGGCGATAAAAGACGTCGTCGACGGGTCCCTGCTCTTTGAGCTCGCCGCCCTGCATCACGAGCACGCGGTCCGCGATCCCGGCGATCACACCGAGATCGTGCGTGATCAAGATGATCGCGGTATCGAAGCGGCCCTTGAGCCCCCTCATGAGATCGAGGATCTGGGCCTGCACGGTGACGTCGAGCGCCGTGGTCGGCTCGTCGGCAATCAGCACTTTGGGACCGAGCAGCAGGCTCGCGGCGATCATCACGCGCTGCCGCATGCCGCCCGACAGCTCGTGCGGATAGCGGTCGAAGCGCGCGCCGGCCTCCGGGATCGAGACCGCCTCGAGCATCTGGATGCACCGTGCGCGCGCCGCGGTGCTCGACACGCGTTCGTGCGCACGCACCACCTGGACCATCTGGTCCGCGATCGTGAGGTACGGATTCAGCGACGTCATCGGGTCCTGGAAGATCATCGAGATCTTGCGGCCGCGAACCGCCCGGAGCTCGCGCTCCTCGAGTGTCAGCAAGTCGCGCCCGTCGAACAACGCGCTGCCCGTCGCGCGGCCGTTCGCCGCCAAGAGCCCGAGCAGGCTCATCACGCTCTGGCTCTTGCCGGAGCCAGACTCGCCGACGATGCCGAGCGTCTCTCCGGCTACGAGCTCGAAGCCGAGCTTGCGCACCGCGTGCACCTCGCCGTCCGGCGTCGCGAACCGCACGTCGAGATCCTTGACCGCAAGCACGGCCACGGTTCAGCGGTCCTTCGGATCGAGCGCGTCGCGCATGCCGTCGCCGAGGAAGTTGAAGCAGAACAGCGTGAGCGCGAGGAATGCGCCCGGGAAAAGGAGCATCCACGGCGCGCTCTGTAGCTCGACCGAACCGTCGTGCACGAGGGCGCCCCACGAGGTCATAGGCTCCTGCACGCCGAGCCCGAGGAAGCTCAAGAACGACTCGACGAGGATGACCTGCGGGATCGTGAGCGTTACGTAAACGGCGACGACGCCGAGCAGGTTCGGCACGATGTGACGCCGGATGATCGCGAACGCGCCGACGCCTTGGGCCTCCGCCGCCTCGACGAACTCGCGGTGTTTCAAGCTCAACGTTTGGCCGCGAACGATGCGCGCCATGTCGAGCCAATTGATGGCGCCGATCGCGACGAAGATCAGCAGAATGTTGCGGCCGAAGAACACCATGAGCAGGATCACGAAGAACATGAACGGCAGCGCATAGAGAATGTCGACGATGCGCATCATCGCGCCGTCGATCCGCCCGCCGAAGTAGCCGGCGACCGCGCCGTAGGCGACGCCGATCAAAAGACTCACCGCGGTCGCGACGACGCCGATCAGTAGCGAGATGCGCCCGCCGTAGAGCGTGCGGACGTAGAGATCGCGGCCCAGCGAGTCCGTGCCGAAGAGATGGCCCGTCTCGAGAGTGGGACCGATCGTCACGTTCGCGAAATCGGTGAAGTCGTAGGCCCAACGGCTGAACCACGGGCCCACGATCACGAGCACGGCCATGCCCGCGACGATCCACGCGCTCGCCGTCGCCGCGCGGTTCCGGCGCAGCTTGCGCCAGGCGTCGGACCAAAGACTTCGGCCGTTCGAGCCGGCGACGACCACGTTGGCGGCCTGCGTGCTCACCCGAACTTCACCTTCGGGTCGAGCCAGGCGTACGCGACGTCGACGAGAAAGTTGAGCGCGATGATCAGGGCGCCGTAAAACACGACCACGCCCATCACGAGCGTGTAGTCGCGATTCAGCGCGCCGGTGACGAAGAATCGACCGATCCCCGGCACGCCGAAGATCTGCTCGATCACGACCGAGCCCGTGATCACCGCGGCCGTCGCGGGGCCGACGTACGAGACGACGGGCAGGATCGCGGGCTTCAACGCGTGGCGCACGACGATCTGCCAAGTCGGTAATCCCTGCGCCTTCGCCGTGCGGATGAAGTTGCTGCGCAGCACCTCGATCATGCTGCCGCGCGTGAGCCGCGCGAGATAGGCGATCTGCGGCAACGCGAGCGTGAGCGTCGGTAGGATCATGTTGTGGAAGTCGCCCAAGCCTCCGGCCGGCAGCCAGCGCAGATAGACAGCAAAGATCAGGATCAACAACGGCGCCATCACGAAGTTCGGGATCGAGATGCCCGTCATCGAGACGGCCATCACCGTGTAGTCGGTTGGGGAGTTCTGCCGCAGCGCCGCGATGCACCCCGCCGTCACACCGAACAGCAAGGCGACGAGCATCGCGCCACCGCCGATCCGCAGCGACACGGGGAACCCGGTCATGATGAGCTCGGTGACCGTGTAGTCCTTGTATTGGAACGAGGGCCCGAAATCGAAGTGCGCGAGACCCCAGAGGTAGCGCCCGAACTGCTGATAGAGCGGCTCGTCGAGGTGATAGGCCGCGTTGAGATTCGCTTCGATGTCGGGTGTGAGATGCCGCTCGCGGGAGAACGGCCCGCCGGGCGCCGTGCGGATCATGAAGAACGAGAACGCGATGAGGAGAAACAGCGTCGGAATCGCACCGAGCAGCCGCCGAAACGAGTAGCGAAGCAAGTCGTCGGACCTAGTGCTTCAGTATGTAGAAGTACTTGTGCTCGTGGTGATCCATGATGTTCGACTGATAGCCGCCGACCCACGGCTTCACCATCCGCGCCGTGACGTAGGTGTAGATCGGCATGATCGGCATGTCGGCGAGCATCACGCGCTCGGCTTCCTCGAGCAGCTTCGCGCGCTTGCCGAGATCGAGCTCCGACTGCGCGGCCCCGACGAGCCTGTCGTACTCCGGATTGTTGTAGGCCGGATCGTTCTGGCCCGACGTCGAGCGCAACAGCTCCGCGAACGTGAAGGCGTCGTTGTAGTCGCCGATCCAGCCGTGCCGGAAGACTTGCGTGTCCTTGCGTTTGTTGCGTGTGTCGATGAACACCTTCCACTCTTGGTTGATGATCTCCGTCTCCACGCCGAGCACTTGCTTCCACATCGAGGCGATCGCGACCGCGATCCGCCGGTGGTTCTCCTGCGTGTTGTACATGAGCTCCATGCGCAGCGGGTTTTCGGCGGAATAGCCCGCGTCGGCGTACAGGCGCTTCGCCTCGGCCTCGCGCTGCTGCTGGGTCCACGAGGCCTCGGGCATTGCTTGAGGCTCGTAGTTCGCGACCTTCGGGACCCAGCCGAACGACGGCAGCTGGCCGGCGCCGGTGCACTTGCTCCGTGATGACCTCGCGGTTGACCGCGAGGCTCAGCGCGCGCCGCAGCTTCGGCTTGTCCTTGAACGGCGGTCGAATCGTGTTGAAGCCGTAAAAGTAGCTGCCGAGGTACGGCGCGACGACGAATTGATCGGCCATGTTCTCGCGGATCCACTTGACCTGCGCGTACGGCACGACGTCCGTCATGTCGAGCTCGTCCGCGCGGTACCGCTGCAGCTCGGCGTTGTTATCCTCGGTGGGATAGAACCACACTTCGTCGAGCTTGTTGTTCGCGTTGTCCCAATAGTTCGGGTTGCGGACGAGCTTGATGTGCGACTGAACGACCCACTCCGCCGAGCATGAAGGCGCCGTTGCAGACGAGGTTCCCGGGCGCGTGAACTGGTCACCGTATTTCTCGACGCTCGCCTGGTGCAGCGGATAAGTGGTGTTGTGCGCAAGCAGGCCGATGAAATACGGCGTCGGTTTCGCGAGCTTGATCTCGAGCGTGTAGTCGTCGATCGCGCGTGACGCCGAGCTCCGTCGCCGCCATCTTGCCGGCAGTGATCGTCGTCCGCGTTCAAGATCGGGCTCAGGATGAAGCTGTACAGGGACAGGGTCTTCGGGTCGGCGCCGCGGCGCAAGCCGAAGACGTAAGTCCTTCGCGGTGACGGGGTCGCCGTTCGACCAGCGCGCGTTGCGGCGCAGCATGAACACGTAGGTCTTGCCGTCCTCGCTGACGGTCCACGACTCCGCGCCGGCCGGGCACGTGTTCGCCGTTCGGTGCTTCGCCGATCAGGCCTTCGAACAGATCGCGTTGGACGTTGGCGCCTGGCACTTCCTCGCCGCGCTGCGGGTCGAGCGTCTGGATCTCTGCGCCGTTGCCGATGCGCAGGACCTGGACCGCGGCGAGCTCCGTGCCGCTCGGTCCGCCGACTCGAGGCGCGAGCGCCGGGGTCGCGCCGGCCTCGCCGCTGCCGCCGCCGCAACCCGCGAGCGCTAGGCTCGGCGATCGCCGCCGCTCAGAACACCGAATCGTCTTCATCCTCGTGACACTCCGGTTGGTCTCATGGGCACTGAGCGCGTCGGAGCCGAGGAGGTTCCTCAGGCGATCCGGCGCTGGCGTTTCTTGAGATGCACGAGCAGCAGCGAGATCGCGGCCGGCGTCATGCCCGAGATCCGCGCGGCCTGGCCGATGTCGTGCGGCCGAATGCGCGCGAGCTTCTCGCGGATCTCGTTCGACAGTCCGTGAACCAGGGCGTAGTCGAAGTCCTCGGGCAACGCAGTGCCGTCCTGGCGCTTCTGGCGCTCGATCTCCGTGCTCTGGCGTGCGACGTAGCCCGCGTAGTGCGCGTCGATCTCGAGGCTGCCGATCCACTGCTCCGCGGTCTCCTCGTCGAGCTCCGCGAGCGCGCGCGACTCGCCGACGCGCGCGAGCGCCGTGACGTCGCCGTACGCGATGCCGGGGCGGCGCAGCAGCCCGAGCGCCGAGCTGTCGCGCGCGAGCGGCTCGAGCGCGCCGCCGGGCGGCACGTCGCCCGGGCGCACGAAGATGCCGTTCAGGCGCGCCGTCTCGGACGCGAGCCAATCGCGCCGCGCCTCGAAGCTCGCCCAGCGCGCGTCGTCGACGACGCCGAGCTCGCGGCCCGTCGGGCGTGAGCCGCAAGTCCGCGTTGTCCTCGCGCAGCGAGAGGCGATACTCCGCGCGGCTCGTGAACATTCGGTACGGCTCGGTCGTGCCGCGCGTGACGAGATCGTCGATCAGCACGCCGATGTACGCCTCTTCGCGGCGCGGGAACCACGGCTCGCGCCCGCGCACCGCGCGGCCCGCGTTGATGCCGGCCACGATGCCTTGCGCGGCGGCTTCCTCGTAGCCCGTCGTGCCGTTGATCTGGCCCGCGAAGAACAGACCCTCGATCGCCTTCGTCTCGAGCGTGCCCTTGAGGTCGCGCGGATCGAAGTAGTCGTACTCGATCGCGTAGCCGGGCCGCGTCAGGTGTGCGTTCTCGAAGCCCGGGATCGAGTGCACGAGGTCGAGCTGCACGTCGAACGGCAGCGACGTCGAGATGCCGTTCGGGTAGACCTCGAACGTCGAGAGACCTTCGGGCTCGATGAAGATCTGGTGCCGCGTGCGGTCCGCGAATCGCACTACCTTGTCTTCGATCGACGGGCAGTAGCGCGGGCCGATACCCTCGATCGCGCCGGTGAACAGCGGTGAGCGGTCGAGCCCCGTGCGGATGATCTCGTGCGTGCGCTCCGTCGTGTGCGTGATGTGGCACGACACCTGGCGCGGATGCTCCGCGCGCGTGCCGAGGAACGAGAACACGGGCACCGGCACGTCGCCGGGCTGCTCCGCGAGATTCGAGTAGTCGATGCTCCGGCCGTCGATGCGCGGCGGCGTGCCGGTCTTCAGGCGTCCGACCGCGAGGCCCAGGTCCCGGAGCTTGCGCGCGAGCCCGATCGACGCCGGGTCGCCCGCGCGGCCGCCCGAATAGTTCACCTGGCCGACATGGATCTTGCCGTCGAGGAACGTGCCGACCGTGAGCACGACGGTCGGGGCCGCGATCCGCATCCCGGCTTGCGTGACGACGCCGCGCACCCGCTGACCGTCGAGAATGAGGTCGTCGACGTTCTGCTGGAGCAGCGTGAGGTTCGGCTCCGCGTCGAGCAGCTCGCGGACCGCGCGCTTGTAGAGTTGGCGGTCGGCCTGCGCGCGCGTCGCGCGCACGGCCGGCCCCTTGCTCGCGTTCAAGATCCGGAAGTGGATGCCGGCGCGGTCGATCGCGCGCGCCATGCCGCCGCCGAGCGCGTCGATCTCCTTCGTCAGATGCCCCTTGCCGATCCCGCCGATCGCGGGATTGCAGCTCATCTGGCCGAGCGTCTCGAGGTTCTGCGTGAGCAGCAGCGTGCGGACCCCCATGCGCGCGGCCGCAAGCGCGGCTTCGGTGCCGGCGTGGCCGCCGCCAACCACGATACAGTCGTAGCGCTTGGGATAGTCCATCAGAAACTCAGGTCCTTTGGCCCGATTCTATGGCCTGCGGCGCGAGGCTGGCCAGCGCTCGCGGCGTGAAATCGGCGCATCTGCGCACTGGTAAGTTCGCGATCCGTCGGCGAACATTCGCCGCCATGCACCGCCTAGCGATCGTAAGCTTCGCGCTCGCCGCGGCCGCCGCGCTCGTGTTTCCGGGGCTCGCACGCGGCGACGACCTGAGCCAGGAGCGCTGCCGGCTCACGACTGAGCAGCTGCCCGCGGCGTTCGCGCGCTGCGGCGTATTGAAGGTCCCGGAGAACCCGGCCGCGCCCGACGGCGCGCAAGTCGAGCTGTTCGTCGCACGCGTCGCGGCGCTCACGTCGACGCCGAAACCCGACCCGCTGCTGCTGATCGCGGGCGGCCCCGGGCAGAGCACGGTCGACTTCTATCTGCAGATGCGCGGCGCGTTCGAGCCTGTGCGCCGCGAGCGCGACTTGATCCTCGTCGACCAACGCGGCACGGGGCGTTCCTCCGCGGGCTTCACTTGCAGCGTTCCCGACGACCTCGCGCTCGACACGGCGGGGCCCGAGCAGCTCGGCTCGTTCATCGAAAGCTGCGTCGCGGCGCTCGAGCACGACCCGCGGTTCTACACGACGACGGTCGCAGTCGCCGACCTCGAGCGAGTGCGCGCGGCGCTCGGCATCGCGCAGTGGAACGTCTACGGCATCTCGTACGGCACGCGCGTCGCGCAGCACTATCTGCGGCGCTTTCCAGAGCACGCGCGCGCGGTCGTGCTCGACGGCGTCGTGCCGCCGGCGCTCGCGCTCGGCCCCGACGTCGCTCGCGAGGCGCAGCGGGCGCTCGAGCAAATCTTCGCGCGCTGTCGCGCCGACGACGGCTGCGGAATGCATTTCGCGGACTTGCCCGCGGAGTTCGCGACGCTGCTCGCGCGGCTCGAGGCCGCGCCCGTCGGCGGCGCCGCGCGTCGCGGCCGCCGACGCACCGCCGTCGGAGCCGGACGCACCTCGAGCGCCGTCCGAAAAGTCGACGTTCGGCGCGCAAGAGCTCCGCGCGCTCGTGCGCTTCATGAGCTACAACGGCGCGACCGTCGCGTTGCTGCCGGTGCTCCTGCACGAGGCGCTACAACGGCAACTACGACCCGCTCGTGAGCCAGGCGGGCACGCTGCTGCGCGGCTTGCCCGAGTCGTTGAGCTTCGCGATGAGCAACTCCGTGCTCTGCACGGAAGACGTCCCGTTCGTCGATCCGAGCGCGCGCGACGGCCTCGCCGACACCTATCTCGGGACGACGATCGTCGATTCGCTGAACCTGATCTGCTCGCGCTGGCCGGCGGGTGAAATCGACTCCGACTTCAAGACGCCCGTCCGGTCCGACCGCCCCGTGCTGCTCCTGTCGGGCAGCAACGACCCGATCACGCCGCCCGACTACGCGCAGACGAGTCGCCGCGACGCTGCCGAACAGCGCGCAGCTCGTCGGGCGGGGTCAGGGGCACGGCCTGTTGCCCGTCGGTTGCGTGCCGCGGCTCATCGCGAAATTCATCGACGATCCGAACCCGCGGTCGGTCGCGGCGGACTGCCTCGACGCGGAGCCGCCGACGCCGTTCTTCTTGACTCTGCTCGGACCGGCGCCGTGAGCCGCGCGTCATGATCGAGGTCGACGGGATCGGCAAGCAGTTCGGCGACGTGCGCGCGCTCGACGGCGTGAGCTTCACCGCGGCCGACGGCAAGATCACGGGGCTGCTCGGCCCGAACGGCGCGGGCAAGTCCACTTGCCTCAGGATCCTCTCGACCGTGCTTACGGCGGACCGCGGCACCGCACGTATCGGCGGCACCGATCTCGCGGCGGACCCGCTCGCGGCGCGCCGCCTGCTCGGCGTGTTGCCGCACGGCTCGGGCCTCTACCCGCACCTCAGTGCGCGCGAGAACATTCTCTACTACGGACGACTCCACGGCCTCGACGAGCCTCTGCTCGCGCGGCGCACCGCGGAGCTGATCGCGCGCCTAGACCTCGGCGCGATCGCGGACCGCAAGGCGAAGGGCTTCTCGCAAGGCGAGCGCACCAAGGTCGCCGTCGCGCGCGCGCTGATCCACGAGCCGCAGCACGTGCTGCTCGACGAGCCCACGAGCGGCCTCGACGTGATGGCGACGCGGCACCTGCGCGACTGGCTGCGCGAGCTGCGCGCGCAAGGGCGCTGCGTGCTGCTGTCGAGCCACGTGATGCAGGAGGTCGACGCACTCGTCGACGACCTCGTGATCATCGCGGCCGGCCGCGTCGCGCTGCGCGGCACCCCCGCCGAGCTCGCGCAGCGCTTCCCGGGCCGCTCGCTCGAAGAGATCTTCGTGCACGCCGTGAGCGGCAGCGCCGCGGAGGCGGGATGAGGTCGGCCGCTTGGATCGTTTGCGTGAAGGAAGTCCTCGAGACCGCGCGCGACCGGCGCACGCTCGGCTCGCTGCTCCTCGCGCCGCTTCTCGGCCCGGCGCTGTTCGCGGTGCTCATCAACGTGGTCGTGAGCCGCAATTTGTCGTCACTCGACGAGCCGCTCGACGTGCCGATCCCGGGCGCGGAGCACGCGCCGAACCTCGTCGCATTCCTGAACGCGCGCGGCATTCACAACGTTCAGGATTCGCAGATCGCCGATATCGACGACTGCCGCCGCGGCCGTGAGCACGGGGCGGCGCGACGTGGTGCTCGTGATCGACGACCGCTACGGCGAGGACTTCGGCAGCGCGCGCGCGGCGCGGGTCACGGTGATTTACGACCGGTCGAAGTCGCGGGCCGCGAGCCGCGTCGAGCGCGTGCGCTCCGCCGTCGCGGCCTACGGGCAGCAGATCGGCGCGCTGCGGCTCGTTGCGCACGGCGTGGATCCGCAGCTGCTGCGGCCGCTGATCGTCGACGATCTCGATGTCTCGACGGCCGAGAGCCGCTCGGTGCTGATGCTCGGCGTGCTGACCTACTTCCTGCTGTTCGCGACGTTCGCTGGCGGCATGCACCTAGCGATCGACACGACGGCCGGCGAGCGCGAGCGCAAGTCGCTCGAGCCGCTGCTCGCGCTGCCCGTCACCCGCACTCAGCTGATCGTCGGCAAGATGGGCGCGACGGTCTGCTACTCGCTGCTCGCGCTCGCGCTGACACTCGCCGCGTTCGCGATCGCGCTCTCGCGAATGCCGCTCGAGAAGCTCGGCATGAGCGCGAGCTTCGGGCTCGGCACAGCGCTCACCGCGTTCGCGTTGCTCTGCCCGATCGCGCCGCTCGGCGCGGCCTTGATGACGATCGTCGCGTCTTTCACGAAGACCTATCGCGAAGCTCAGACGTATCTCGGGCTCTTGCTGCAGCTCCCGACGCTGCCGGTGATTTTCGCGAGCATGTTGAACGTCGAGCCGGGGCGGGCGCTCATGTGGATCCCGAGCTTGAGCCAGCACCTGCTCGTGACGACGCTGATCAAGGCCCAACCGCTCGATCCGCTGCTCGTCGCGATGTCCGCGATCAGCAGTCTCGCGTTCGCCGTGGTGCTCGTTTGGATCGCGATTCGGCTCTATCAGCGCGAAGCAATTCTCGGTTAGCGAAGCCAGCGGGCTTATGTAAATTTTCGCGGCCCGCTTCTGGGAGCACCATCACGTAGCGAGTTTTTCTCGGCTGGCAAAGTGCGGCGCAGTCCACTTCGATTGCCGACCGCAGCGATGTCACAACAGCCCGCCGAACCCGTCTACTCCGGTTTCCCGCGATTCGCTCACCGGTGCGCTCGCGCGTCCGAGCCTGATCACGCTGCTGAACGAGCAGGCCGCGCACGCTCAGCGCACCGGCAACGTGTTTTGCCTCTGCCTCATCGACGTCGACCGCCTGCGCAGCATCAACGACAGCCGCGGCGTCGCGGCCGGCGATGCGGTGCTCACGGGGCTCGCGGCGCGGCTGCGCGGCGTGCTCGAGGCGCCTGCGTGGCATCGCTCCGAATACACGCTCGCGCGCTACGACGGCGGCGCGCTGATGGTGCTCGCGCGGCCCTGCAGCGTGCATCAGGGCGAGACGCTCGCCGAGGCGCTGCGCTTCGGCGTCGCCGAGGCGCCGCTCGCGGACCGACAGAGCGCGACCGTGTCGATCGGCGTCGCGCAGCATCGGATCGGCGAGTCGATCGACTCGCTGCTCGCACGCACCGAGCGCACGATGTACCTCGCGAAACAGTTCGGGCGCGATCGTGTCGAGGTCTCGCCCACGCCGCCGAGCCGCGTCGAGCGTGCGAAGGTCGTCGGCATCCGCGACTGACCTCGCGCGCTCGCTGCATTCGCTGCACACCCTCAGCGGCAAGCAATCCGCCACGCGCGGACGCTACTTACCGATACAGAACGTCGCGAAGATCTCCCCGAGCAAGTCGTCGCTCGTGAGCTCTCCCGTGAGTTCGCCGAGCGCGGCTTGTGCCTGACGCAGCTCTTCGGCTGCGAGCTCGAGCGCGCCGCCTATGGCCTCGCGTGCCGCGGCGAGACGCCCGCGAGCGCGTTCGAGAGCGTCCAGATGACGCCGCCGGGCACTGAACGTGCCGGGCGCGTCGCTCGTAAAGCCGGCGACCGAGTGTAGATGCGCGACCAGCGCATCGATCCCGTCGCCCGTGAGCGCCGAGACCCGCAGCACGATCGTGTCCCCCGTCGGCGGCTCGGTGTGGACGTCGGCCGCTCGAGGAGATCGAGCTTGTTGCGGACGATCGTGAATGGAGCGTCGGCCAGCGCGGCGCGTGCGGCGGCGAGTGACACGTCGAGCGGCTCGCGCACGTCGGCGACCCAGAGCACGCGATCCGCACGGCCCACCTCGACCCGAGCACGGCGCAGGCCCTCGCGCTCGACTGGGTCCGAAGACTCGCGCAGGCCGGCCGTGTCGACGATGCTTACGGCCAGTCCGTCGAGCGAGAGATGCTCGCGTAACGGGTCGCGCGTGGTTCCCGGGATGTCGGTGACGATCGCAGCGTCATAGCCCGCCAAACGATTCAGCAAGCTCGACTTGCCCGCGTTCGGCGGACCCGCGATCGTCACGCTGAGCCCGTCGCGCAGCGTCGCGCCCGAGCGTGCTTGACTCGCGAGCGCCGCGAGATCGGCGAGCAGCGCGTCGAGCTCCGTCTCGCATTCGGCTGCCGCGTCGAACGCGAGCTCCTCCTCCGGAAAATCGAGCCAAGCCTCGATCTTCACGCGCAGGCGCGTGAGGGCGGCTTGGATCTGCGTTACGCGCGCCGAGAACTGACCGTCGAGCGAGCGCACCGCGGCGCGCGCAGCGCGAGCCGAGCCGCTCGCGACGAGGTCCGCGACGGCTTCGGCTTGGAGCAGATCGAGCTTGTCGTTTAGAAAAGCGCGCAGCGTGAATTCACCGGGCTCGGCCGCGCGTGCGCCAAGCGCAAACGCACGTTCGAGCAGCCGGTCGCTGACCATGCGGCCGCCGTGGCCGTGGAGCTCGACGACGTCCTCGCCTGTGTAGGAATGCGGCGCCGGGAAGTACAGGACGATGCCTTGATCGATACGCTCGCCCTCGGCGTCGCGGAAGGAGCAGAGCTCGGCATAGCGCGGCCGCGCATCGCGACCGATGATCGCTCGGCAAATCGACGGCGCGCTTGGGCCGGAAAGTCGCACGATCGCTACGGCGCCAGTGCCGGGCGCGGTAGCTAGAGCCGCGATCGTGTCGTGACGCCGGTATTGCACTGGACGCTCCCGGGCGAGCCTCGTTATGCGAGCGCCGCGCGCGCGGTTCGCTCCGTGGCTGACTCCCTAAGCTGCAGCCTCGGATTCGCGCGCGACGACCTTGTTGATGCGCCACTGTTGGAGGATCGAGAGCGCCGTGTTCGTGAGCCAGTACAGCACGAGGCCCGCTGGGAACAGGAAGAAGAACGCGGTGAACACGAGCGGCATGATCTGCATGACGCGCGCCTGCATCGGATCGGGCGGCGGCGGGCTCATCCGCGTTTGGAAGAACATCGCCACTCCCATCAAGAGCGGCAGCACGTAAAACGGATCGCGAGCCGAGAGGTCATCGATCCAAAGCATGAACGGGGCTTGGCGCATCTCTACGCTTTCGATCAGCACCCAATAAAACGCGAAGAAGAACGGCATCTGGATCAGCATCGGGAGGCAGCCGGCCGCGGGATTCACCTTCTCCTTCTTGTAGAGCTCCATCATCGCTTGGCTCAGCGCTGGCCGGTCTTCCTTGTAGCGCTCTTGCAAGGCTTTCATCCGCGGGGCGAGGCGGCGCATCTTCGCCATCGAGCGGCCGCTCATCGCCGTGAGCTTGTAGAAAACGAGCTTGATCATGATCGTCACGAGAACGATCGCGAGACCCCAGTTGTTGACGAACAGTTCAACCCGCGAGAGCAGCCAAAACAGCGGTTGGGCGAGGAAATAGAGCCGGCCGTAGTCGACGGTGCGCTCGAGCTTCGGCCCGGCGGCTTTGAGCTGGTCTTGCAGCTTCGGTCCGACGAACAGCGTGAAGCGATAGTCGAGAGGCGTCGCCGCGTCGACGGTCTCTACCGCGCCCCGAGCACTGAGCACGAACTCTTGGCCGCGGGCCTTTGCTTCGTAGCTCACCTCGTCCGCGACCGGCGGCACCGCGGCCGCGACGAAATGATGCTGGATCGCCGCGAACCAGCCGCCCTTCGCCGTTTGCATCACGGGCGTCTTGGCGAGGTCGTCGAACTTGAGCTTCTGGAACGCGGTGCCGTCGAACAGCGTGGGCCCCGACACCGAGTAGGAATCGACCGAGGTGTAGGAGCGCTTGACCGCGTGATAGAGCCGCGTCATCTGCGCGTACGGCGCAGCGCGCCAGGACGTACCAGCGGACGCATTCGCTTTGAGCTCGAGGTCCACGGCGTACGCTCCGCGTCGGAACGTGTACACCTTTTGCGCCGCGACGGCGCCCTCGCCCGCCCAGTCGAGCGTCACGACCAAAGTGTCCTGGCCGTCTGAGAGCGTGTAATCGGTGCTTGCGGCCCGAAACCTTTCGAGGTGCGTCGGCGACGCCCCGCCGCCCGCGCTCAGGATTCCGGTCTGGAATACCCAACGCGTGTCGGGCTCGTAGTCGAGCAGGCGCACGGCTTTGTCGGGCTCGTGCTTCGCGACCGGATAGGCGCGCAGGTCGGCGCGCACGAGGTCGCCACCTTGCAAATCGATCTGCACGTCGAGCACATCGGTGCGTACGCGGATGAGGTCGGATCCCGCCGGCGCTGCGGGGGCTGTTTCGGAAACGGGCGTTGCGGTCGGCCGGTTTCCGGAGCTCTGTTGATCGAGCGAAGGCAGTGTCTCGGACCCGGCCGGTGCGCCCGGGACCACAGGGGTGCTGGCCGGAGTCGCCGGCGGGCCGGCCGCGCTCGAGTAATCGTTCGTCCAGGTCGTATAGGCGAGCCACAACAGCGCGAGGAAGGTGACCCAGAGAAATAGGCGAAGGTTGTCGCGGATGCTATCCATGGTGAGCCGCCGACGCTTGGGTTTTCAACCGCGTGAAATGCCGGTCGAGGCTCTCGCGCAGGACGCGACGCTCGGTGCGCTCCGCGCCCGTCTTCGCCATCACGACGAAGTCCCAACAAGGCAACGATTGCTGCATGCGAAAGGCTTCCCTCGCGAGGCGCTTCAGTTTGTTCCTATCGACCGCCCTTTTGGCCGCTCGCCGCGAGATCGTCAATCCGAGCCGCGCGATCGGCCGAGCGTTTGGCCTGCCGAGGATCGTGAAGAAGCGATCGCTCGAGCGCGCCGGGTCCGCAAAGACGCGCCCGAACTCCTTCGAAGTGTGTAGGCGTTGCTCGGGCGAAAACCCTGCGGGCCTGCCGGGCAACGTCGCGCCAAATCCCAGCCCGTTAGGGCGTCAAGCGAGCGCGACCCTTTGCACGCCGGCTTGCGAGAACTTTGCGACCGGCGCTCGTGGACATGCGCGCGCGAAAGCCGTGGGTACGCTTGCGATGCAAATTGCTGGGCTGAAAAGTGCGTTTCATGCTTGCGTCCCAGGGATGGCAAGAGTTCTAGGGAAAACAAAAGGATGTAGGAGCGTCCGAGAGCGGCGAACTGTACGCGGCGTACATTGGTCCGTCAATACTGCGGAGCTCTGTGCGCGAAGCGGATTGAGGGTTCGGCGCGTGCTCGTTAAGCTGTGGATAAAAGGGACGCGCAACGATTAGACTCACGAACGCTCCCTGACCCTGCACCCACACTACTCTCGACACTCGAAGATCTCCCGTGGCAGAGAACTCGGCGGTTTACTCGTCCCTCTGGAGTCAGTGCATCCGCGCGCTCGAGGCGGATCTGTCCGAGCAGCAGTTCAACACCTGGATCCGGCCGCTGCAGCCGGTCGCGGACGGCGCTCTGTTACGTCTGCTCGCGCCGAATCGGTTCGTCGTGGACTGGGTCAAGAGTCACTGCCTCGAGAAGATTCGCTCGTGGTGGAGCACGCACGGTCAGAATGGCACCGAGGTGGTCGTCGAGGTCGGCAGCCGGCCTACCGCTAAGCGCGAGGCGCCGATCGCTGCCGAGGTAGAGGTCCGGGCGGTCACGCCCCTGCTAGGCAGCCGGCTCAACGTCGGGTTCACCTTCGATAGCTTCGTCGAAGGCAAGAGCAATCAGCTCGCCCGCGCCGCGGCGATTCAGGTCGCGCAGAACCCCGGCAGCGCTTACAACCCACTGTTCATCTACGGCGGCGTCGGTCTCGGTAAGACGCATCTGATGCAGGCGGTTGGCAATCTGATTCTCGCAGCGGATCCCGGCGCCAAGGTTGCATACGTACACTCCGAGCGGTTCGTGAGCGACATGGTGCGTGGGCTCCAGCACAACACGATCGCGGAGTTCAAGAGAGCTTATCGGTCGCTGGACGCGCTGCTGATCGACGACATTCAGTTCTTCGCTAACAAGGATCGGTCCCAGGAAGAATTCTTCCATACATTCAACGCATTGCTGGAGGGACAGCGGCAGATCATCCTGACCTGCGACCGCTATCCGAAGGAAGTCACGGGCCTCGAAGAGCGACTTAAATCGCGGTTCGGTTGGGGACTGACGGTGGCGATCGAGCCGCCGGAGCTCGAGACCAGCGTGGCGATACTGATGAGCAAGGCCGCAGCTGAGCATGAAGTGCTCCCCGAGGAGGTCGCGTTCTTCGTTGCGCAGAGGATTCGTTCGAACGTTCGGGAGCTCGAAGGTGCGTTGCGGCGAGTCCTGGCGAACGCGCGGTTCACTGGCCAGCCGATCACGCTCGAGTTCGCTAAGGATGCGCTACGCGACGTGCTGGCGCTGCAAGACAAGCTCGTGACGGTCGAGAACATTCAGAAGACGGTCGCCGAGTATTTCAAAATACGCGTGGCGGATTTATTGTCGAAACGCCGCAATCGCTCGATCGCGCGGCCGCGACAGATTGCGATGGCTCTCGCGAAAGAATTGACCACGCATAGCTTGCCCGAGATCGGTGACGGGTTTGGCGGCCGCGATCACACGACGGTGTTGCACGGATGCCGCCGGATCAAGGCATTGCGCGAGACGGATACGCGCGTGAAAGAGGACTACAACAACCTGTTGAGAACGCTTACGGCTTAGTGCGCACAACCTGTCGACAACTTTTGGAAGGATTTTCATCCACAGTTACGGCACGGCCTCCTGGGTACTTGTGCACGAATTCGTATGGTTCTAACACATTGAATCTAAAAAATAATTAGGCTTATACAGTGATTTGCGGGTAGCTAATAGCTACAACAGTATTAAATATAGGCAGAAACAATAATGAAGTTCAGCGCAACCCGGGAAGCAATTCTCAGACCTCTCCAAACGGTCATCGGTGTCGTGGAGCGACGTCAGACGATGCCGATCCTCAGCAACGTCTTGCTCGCCGCAGAGAGTGGGAAATTGCGGGTGACCGCGACCGATCTCGAAGTCGAGATCGTCGCAGATGCCGAGGTGAAGGTTGACGGCTCGGGCGAAGTGACGGTGCCCGGGCGCAAGCTGCACGAGATTTGCCGAGCGATCCCGGAGGGCGCGACGGTCGAGGTCGCGTTGAACGGGGAGCGGCTCACGGTCAAAGCGGGTCGCAGCCGGTTCACTCTGTCCACGCTCCGTGCGGCGGACTTTCCGGCGGTCGAGGAGATTGCGGCGAAGCAGTCGCTACGCCTGACGCGCGCAGATCTCCGCCAGCTCATCGACAAGACCCATTTCTCGATGGCGCAGCAGGACGTCCGTTATTACCTGAATGGTCTGCTGCTGGAGACCGAGCGCAAGACGCTGCGGGCGGTCGCGACGGACGGCCACCGACTCGCACTCTCCGAGGTCAGCCTTGCGACGGCCGCGTCGCGGGACGAGCAAATCATCGTGCCGCGCAAGGGCGTGCTCGAGCTCAACCGGCTACTCGAAGGTGACGGCGATGTGGAGCTCGCCCTGGGCGCGAATCACATACGCGTGCAAATCGAAGGAATTCGCCTCACTTCGAAGCTGATCGACGGTCGTTTCCCGGAGTACGCGCGTGTTATCCCGAATCAGCCGAAGAACGTAATCACTGCGGATCGCAATCTATTGCGGCAGGCGTTGCAGCGAACGGCAATCCTCTCGAACGAGAAATATCGCGGCGTCCGCCTTGAGCTCGGCGCGAATAGCGTCGTACTGCAAGCGAACAATCCCGAGCAAGAGGAGGCGGTCGAGACGCTCGAAGTCGAATACTCGGGCGATGCGATGGAGATCGGGTTCAACGTGAATTACTTGCTCGACGCGCTTGCAGCCGTGCCGAGCGAGCAGGTCGAGTTCGGCGTTCAGGATTCGAACTCGAGCTGCCTGATCCGTGAGCCCGGCGGTAGCAAGAGCAAGTTCGTGGTCATGCCGATGCGCCTGTAGGCGACGGCCGGGTTCGCGAACGTTGGCTCTGCGCCGGGTACGGGTCACCGATCTCCGGTGCTTGGCTGAAGTCGAGATCGCGCTCGACCCCGAGCGAAATTACATTTACGGCCCGAACGGGGCCGGCAAGACCAGCCTTCTCGAAGCTATCTTCCTGCTTGGGCGAGGTCGTTCCTTTCGGACACGGCAGGTTCGGCGCCTCATTCGCCATGGTTCATCAGGCCTGGCCGTCTTTGGGGAAGTGGAGGAAGGTCAGCGGCTGCGCCGCATCGGCGTCGCGTTCAGTGAAGGTCATTTGGAGAAGCGGATCGACGGAGATCCCGCCGCCGGGACGGCTTCGTTGGTCGAGATCTTGCCGGTGCACACGATCGATCCGAGCAGCCACGAACTGATCGAGGGCGGCCCGAGCGAACGTCGACGGTTTCTCGACTGGGGAGTGTTCCACGTGGAACACGGCTATCTCGAAGACTGGCGCCGGTATCGCCGCGTGCTTGGGCAGAGGAACGCTGCTCTGAAGAAGGGCGCGCCACCGTCGGAGCTCGCGACCTGGACCTCGGCGCTGGCTGAAGCGGGATCCTCCATCGACAGAAGCCGCGCGGCTTACGTGAGTCGTTTGGCGCCCGAGGTCGCCGAAAGAGGGAAGGCGATGTTGGATCGACCGCTCACGCTCGATTACGAGCGTGGATGGCCTCAGGAGAGCTCGCTTGTCGACGCGCTCCGTGCGACCGAAGGCCGGGACCGCGTTTTCGGAAATACCGAAGCCGGACCGCATCGGGCGGACCTAGCGATCTTCGTCGGCGGGCACCGAGTGCACGAGGAAGCTTCGCGCGGTCAGCAGAAGCTCGCAGCCGCGTCGTTGGTTCTCGCTCAAGCGACGGTATTCAGCCGCGTTAGGGGCGGCAGCGTGTTACTGGTCGATGATCCAGCTGCTGAGCTCGACCGCGCCGCACTCGAGCGGCTGCTGCTTGCGCTCGATACGGTGGGAGCACAGCTCGTTCTCACAGGGCTGACGCCGGCGCAGCTCCCGCCGCGCCAGGGCTCCGCAGTGTTTCACGTGGAACGCGGAGAGGTGCGCGCGCTATAATCGCCCACCTCCCCGGCTAGAGAAATTTCTGGATGAGCCAGAACGAATATACTTCGAAAAATATCAAGGTCTTAAAGGGCCTCGAAGCCGTTCGCAAGCGGCCCGGAATGTACATCGGGGACACCGATGACGGAACCGGCCTCCATCACATGGTTTTCGAAGTCGTCGACAACGCCGTCGACGAAGCGCTCGCTGGCTACTGCAAAGAAATCAGCGTCACGATCCACTCGGACGAATCGATCACGGTCGTTGACGATGGCCGCGGCATTCCGGTCGACATCCATCCCGAGGAAGGGCGTTCCGCCGCCGAAGTCATCATGACCGTGCTACACGCCGGCGGTAAGTTCGACGACGACTCCTACAAAGTTTCGGGTGGTTTGCACGGTGTCGGCGTGTCGGTGGTGAACGCGCTGTCGGAAGTGCTCGTGCTCACGATTTACCGCGGCGAACAGGTCTACCAGCAAACCTATCGAATGGGCGAGCCCGAGGCGCCGCTCGCGCCCGTGGGCAAGACGGATCGCCGGGGCACCATGGTGCATTTCCGGCCGAGCTCCGCGATCTTTACGAACATCGAGTTCGATTACGACACGCTTGCTAAGCGATTGAGAGAGCTGTCTTTTTTGAACTCGGGAGTGCGGATCAGGCTTAGCGACGAACGCGATGATCGCAACGACGTGTTTCAGTTCGAAGGCGGTGTGGAAGCCTTCGTCAAGCATCTGAACCGCAACAAGACGCCGATCCACCCGAGCGTGCTCTATTTCGCGGAAACGCGCGGGACTATCCAGGTCGAAGTTGCGCTCCAATGGAACGACGGCTACCAGGAAGGCATGTTTTGCTACACGAACAACATCCCGCAGCGCGACGGCGGCACACACCTGATCGGGTTCCGGGCTGCGTTGACCCGGACGCTAAACGCCTACATCGAGAACGAAGGTATCGGTAAGCGCGAGAAGATCGCGACCTCCGGGGACGACGCGCGCGAAGGCCTAACGGCAGTCCTGTCCGTGAAGCTGCCGGATCCAAAGTTCTCTTCGCAGACGAAAGACAAGCTTGTGTCGTCCGAGGTGAAGGCCGCGACCGAGTCCGTGGTCGCTAGCCGTTTCGAGGCGTTCCTACTCGAGCGGCCCGCCGAAGCGAAGGCTATCGTAGGAAAGATCATCGAGGCCGCGCGCGCGCGCGAAGCGGCCCGCAAGGCGCGCGAGCTCACGCGCCGCAAAGGCGCCCTCGATATTGCAGGACTGCCCGGCAAGCTGGCCGACTGTCAGGAGAAGGATCCGGCGCTCTCCGAGCTTTTCCTGGTCGAGGGTGACTCGGCGGGCGGCTCGGCAAAACAGGGCCGAGACCGGCGAACGCAGGCCGTGTTGCCGCTCAGAGGCAAGATCCTCAATGTCGAAAAAGCTAGATTCGACAAGATGTTACAGTCAAACGAGGTCGGTACGCTGATCACCGCCCTCGGCTGCGGTATCGGGCGCGACGAGTTCGACGTAGCGAACCTCCGGTATCACCGCATCATCATCATGACGGACGCGGACGTCGACGGCTCGCACATTCGCACGCTGCTGCTGACCTTTTTCTACCGCCAGATGCCCGAGCTCATTGAGCGGGGTCACATCTATATCGCGCAGCCACCGCTCTACAAGCTCAAGCGCGGCAAACAGGAGCACTACGTCAAGGACGACGCGGAGCTCAACTCACTGCTGCTCACGAGTGCGATGGCCGACGCGGTTCTGTACCCCCGCGCGGGCGCCGAGCCCGTCCAGGGCAAGATGCTCGATAACCTCGCGCTTCAGCACATGGAGGCCAACTCGATCATCCAGCGTTGGGGCAAGCGCTACGACAGCACGGTGCTGCGCGCGCTGATGACCATGCCCGAGATTACCGCTGCGGAGTTCGAGGACAACGAGTTCCGGCGCCGTTGGAGCCAACAGCTCGAACAGCAACTCAAAGCGATCAACGGCAGCGGCCAAGGCTATCGGGTTCACTCGCAGCCTGGCGGTGAGGGCGTCGACCCGAGCGTCATCGTGCTGCGCGACCACCACGGCACGCTGACCTCGAAGACAATCCATCCGAGCTTCTTCAGATCGCCGGAATATCGCCGATTGTCGTCGATTGGAACCGAGTTGAAGGACATCATCGGCGAAGGCGCCGCCGTCGAACGCGGCAAGGAGCGCCGCGAAGTCGCCACCTTCGCCGAGGCCATTGACTGGCTAATGACGCAGGCCAAGCAGGGTCAGACGATTCAACGGTACAAGGGTCTCGGCGAGATGAATCCAGAGCAGCTCTGGGACACCACCGTCAATCCCGACACACGTCGGCTCATGCAGGTTCGGATCGAGGATGCCGTCGCGGCGGACGAGATCTTCACGACCTTGATGGGAGATCAAGTCGAGCCACGCCGCGAATTCATCGAGCGCAACGCGCTCGCGGTCGCGAACCTCGACGTCTAGCGTTCTCGTGGAGGCGCGCCGGCCAATCACGAGGCCGGCTTGATCCGCTCAACCTGTGCCTCGATCCAGCGTTGCACCCGCTCGTTGAGCTCACGGGGGCCGACACCGGCGGTCGGAATGGGCTCGCCGATCACGACACGAATCGTGCCGCGGCGTTTCAGCAAGCCATGTCGCGGCCAGTAGTAGCCCGCGTTGTGCGCGACCGGCACTACGGGTTTGCCCGCGGCGCTCGCAAGCAGAGCGCCGCTCAGCCCGTAACGGCGGCTTTGCCCCGCTGCCACGCGCGTACCTTCGGGAAAGATCACAACCCAGAAACCCTCGTCGAGCCGCCGCTGCCCCTGATCCAGGACCTGCTGCACCGCTCCGGCGCCGCCGCTGCGATCGATCGCGATCGGCTTCAGCATGCGCAGCGCCCAGCCGAACATCGGGATCCACAGCAGCTCACGCTTCAGTACCCAGGTCTGCAAGGGAAACATCTGGATTTGGGCGAGCGTCTCCCAGGCCGATGAGTGTTTCATCAGGACGACTGACGCGGAGCTCGGCAGGTTTTCGCGCCCCTCGACCACGTAGTCGAGTCGGCAGCAGATCCGCAGCACGAAAAGCACCGCGTCGACCCACGCGACCACGACGCCGTAAGTGAGTCGTCGCGAAAACGGTGCGGCCACCATCAGCGCCGACGCGTACACCGGAACGGAGAGAACGAGGAACGACGTGAACGCAATCGAACCGAACCACTGGCGCACGGAGGGCCTACCGTTCGGCGAGGATCGCGCGCACTGCTGCACTCAAGTCGTCGAACACAGCGACCGTCCGCTGCCCGAGCGCTCGCTCGGTCGCCGCACCCGTTCCGGTGCGTACGAGCAACGCGCGCGCGCCGACGTGCTCTGCCGCGTCGATGTCGCTGAACCGGTCACCGACGAACGGCGCACCGACGAGCGAGCAAGAAAGATCGCGTTCGAGGCGGCGCAACAGCGCAGTCTTCGGTTTGCGGCAATCGCAGCCGACGTCCGGATGATGCGGACAGTAGTAGACACCCGCGAGCTCGCCGCCCGCCGCGCGCACAGCATCGGTCATGTGCAGATGAATCGCCGCAAGTACGCTTTCGCTGAACAGGCCGCGCCCGATACCCGATTGGTTCGTGACTACCGCGACGCGGTACCCCGCTCGCGTGAGCGCCGCGATGGCTTCGAGACTGCCGCGGATGGGCCGCCACTCCGCAACCGACTTGATGAACTCGCCCGAGTCCTCGTTGATGACGCCGTCGCGATCGAGGACCACGAGCTTCGCGTGCTCGGAGGCCACGTCGTGTCTCAGCTTCCGAGCTTCTCGGCGAGCAAGCCCGAGAGCTCGCTTGCACCGACGCGCACTTGCTCGCAGCTGTCGCGCTCGCGGATTGTCACCGTTCCGCCGCTCAATGTGTCGCCGTCGACTGTGATGCAGTAAGGCGTTCCTGCTTCGTCCTGCCGCCGATAGCGTCGACCGATCGCGCCCTTCTCGTCATAGAAGACGTTGAAGCGCTTCTTCAACTCGCGATAGATCGAGAGCGCCTTCTCGGGCATCCCGTCCTTCTTCACGAGCGGAAACACGGCCGCTTTGATCGGCGCCAGGCGTGGGTGCAACTTGAGTACCGTTCGCGGCTCGCCGCCGACCTCGTCCTCGCTGTACGCGTCGCAGAGGAACGCCAGCGTGCCGCGATCCGCACCGGCGGACGGCTCGATGACGTACGGCAAGTAGCGGCGCGCGTTTTCGTCGCTCTCCTGGTCGTCGAAGAATCGTAGATCCTTGCCGCTCATCTGCATGTGTTGTCGCAAGTCGAAGTCCGTGCGGTTCGCGATTCCCTCGAGCTCGCTGCGCCCGAACGGAAAGTCGTACTCCACGTCGGCGCAGCCGGCTGCGTAGTGCGCGAGCTCGGACTTGTCGTGCTCGCGCAGATGTAGGTTCTCGCGCTTCATTCCGAGGCTGATGTACCACTCGAAGCGGCGCTTGCGCCAATACTCGTACCACCGGGGCGCGTCCGCGGCGCGGCAGAAAAACTCGATCTCCATCTGCTCGAACTCACGGCTGCGAAACGTGAAGTTGCGCGGGTTGATCTCGTTGCGAAACGCCTTGCCGACTTGGCCGATTCCGAACGGCACTCGGACGCGTGCGGTATCGCAAACATTCTTGAAGTTCACGAAGATGCCCTGCGCGGTCTCTGGCCGCAGATAGGTCACGCTCGAGTTGTCCTCGAGCGCACCGACGTGTGTCTTGAACATGAGATTGAACGCGCGCGGCGCGGTCAGAGTTCCTGGCGCCGACGCGGCGGGCGCGAGCACCTTCGCACGCAGCTGCTCGTCCTGCAGGGCACCCGGTACCTCGGCGACGCGCAGGGTTTTGCCAGCGCGCGACTTTTCGATCGACGCGATCCGCTTGCGATGGGGCGCGAAGAGCTCGGTGTTGTCCGTCTTTCCGACCTCGCCCGGTGAGGCGAACAGTAGGTCGTCGAACCTCTCCACCGCTCCGTCGGCCGCGACGAACTCGAGCCGAAAGACTGCGAGCTGGTCCGCGCGGTAGCGCGCGCGCGTCTCGCGATCGTCCACCATCGGATCGCTGAATCCGCCCACGTGGCCGCTCGCTTCCCAGACGCGGGGATTCATCAGTAGAGAGCTGTCGAGCCCGACCATGCCGTAAGGCGTCGGCGCGCCTGTCGGTGTAGCGGTCTCGTCATGGCTCGCTACCATGTCCTCCCACCAGGCTTGCTTGACGTTGCGCTTGAGCTCGACGCCGAGCGGGCCATAGTCCCAGCAGCCGTTGAGGCCCCCGTAGATCTCACTAGACGGAAAGATGAATCCGCGGCGCTTGCAAAGCGACACGACCTTTTCCATGGAATCCATGACTTCTCCGCGAACGGCTGCGTGAAAGAGCGCGCAAGTATAGCGATGCGGACCTGTCGCACCAGCAGCGGCGCGGTCCCGCGTGTCGACGGACAGAGTGCTAGCCAGGCCGTGCTGTCACGATTCGACCCTTTCATTCCCGCACCGCGATAATGCATGATGCGCGGCGATGCGCACTGTCTTGGAGCGCTCCGTGCTGCCTGAATCGACTCAGTGCCAATAAAAACAAGGTACTAGCGGGCAAGCTAGCGGCTGGCACAAGAGGTGCACAGTGTGCGGCTCTATAAAAGGGCGACTGTCCGGGCGAGCATCCGACGATGACTCCGGCAGATAACGAATAGAACGATCTGAAGAAACCAAGAAACGGAGGAACACTCATGTCGGCTGCCGACGTTCTCAAGCTCATCAAGGAAAAAGGAATCAAGTTCGTCGACTTACGCCTGACGGACACGCGCGGCAAGGAGCAGCACGTCAGCGTGCCGCACCACCAGGTCGATGCGGGCTTCTTCGAAGACGGCAAAATGTTCGACGGCTCGTCGATCGCCGGTTGGAAGGGCATCAACGACTCCGACATGATTCTGATGCCGGACGCAAGCACGGCCGTCGTCGACGTGTTCACTGAGGAGCCGACGCTGATCCTCCGCTGCGACGTCATTGAACCGTCCACGATGCAGGGCTACGAGCGCGACCCGCGATCGGCGGCAAAGCGCGCCGAAGCGTATCTCAAGACCACCGGGATCGCCGACGAGGCGTTCTTTGGACCGGAAAACGAATTCTTCATCTTCGACGACGTTCGATGGGCGTCGGAAATGCAGGGATCGTTCTATGCGATCGATTCGAGCGAAGGCTTCTGGCAGACCGGCAAAGCGATTCCCGAAGGCAACATGGGCCACCGTCCCGGTATCAAGGGCGGCTACTTCCCGGTCCAGCCGGTTGATTCATTGAACGACATCCGCGCGGCCATGTGCCTCGCGCTCGAGGAGATGGGGCTCAGTGTCGAAGTGCACCATCACGAGGTTGCGAACGCGGGTCAGTGCGAAATCGGCGTGAAATTCGGCTCGCTCGTGAAGAAGGCCGACGACGTCATCATGCTGAAGTACGTGGTGCAGAACGTGGCGCACAGCTACGGCAAGACGGCCACGTTCATGCCAAAGCCGCTCGTGGGCGACAACGGCAGCGGCATGCATGTGCACCAATCTCTCGCGAAGGGCGGTAAGAATCTCTTCACCGGCGACGGCTATGGCGGTCTCTCGCAGACGGCGCTGTACTACATTGGCGGCATCCTCAAGCACGCTCACGCGCTCAACGCGTTCACTAACGCCTCGACCAACAGCTACAAACGCCTGGTCAAGGGCTTCGAGGCTCCGACGTTGCTCGCCTACTCCGCGCGCAACCGCTCGGCGTCGATGCGTATCCCCTACGTGCAGAACCCGAAAGGGCGCCGTATCGAAGTGCGCTTCCCGGACAGCACCGCCAATCCGTACTTCGCGTTCACCGCGATGATGATGGCGGGTCTCGACGGTATCGCAAACAAGCTGAGCCCCGGAGCGCCTTCCGACAAGGACTTGTACGACCTCCCGCCGGAAGAAGAAAAACTGATCCCGACGGTCTCCTACTCCTTGCAGCAGTCGCTCGAGGCGCTCGACAAGGATCGCAGCTTCCTCACCGCGGGCGGCGTAATGAGCAACTCCCTGATCGATGCCTATATCGGTCTCAAGGAGCAAGAGATCACGCGGTTCTCGATGACGCCGCACCCGGTCGAGTTCGACATGTACTACAGCCTCTGATCGGGCCGGAGCTGACAGGCCGCTTTTGTCAAATACCAAACGTGGCGGGGTTCTCAAGAATCCCGCCCGTTGGTTGGCACGGAATGCCGGTTGGCGCTAAGCTTGGAGCATGCGTAAGTGGCTGATCTTACTGTCTGCGCTGTCGGTGACCTCCGCAAGCGGAGCGCCCGCGTGGACGTGGGTCGACGCCAACGGCACGGTGCACTACTCCGATACGCCGGTACCGGGCGCGAAGCAGATAGAGGTCACCGGCGCCCAGGGATTCGGAACCGCCTCGCGGACGCAGCCGCGGTCGAGCTCGACACCGGGCGCGGCGAACGCGGCGCAAACACCGGCCGCTGCCACCTCGGCCTATCGCACGTTCAATATCTTGAGCCCGGGACAACAAGAGACTCTTTGGAACATCGGCACGACCCTGAACGTGCAGATTGCTCTCGATCCTCGCCTGCAGTCGGCTCATCGGCTCGACGTCCTCATCGACGGGGAGCGCCGCAACCTCAACGCGACGAGTACGGAGTTGTCCGTGCCCGACGTGTTCCGGGGTACCCACAAGCTGCAGGCCGTGATCGTGGACCAGGGCGGCACGGAAGTGTTGCGCTCGCTCGTGACGACCTTCATGGTGCAGCAGACGAGCGTTCAGAACCCGAACGCTCCGCTGGCGAAGCCGCGGCCTCCGGCGGCGCAGCCGAAAGCCGGCAACTAGCGGGCGGTTTCGAGCCCGCGGGCTCGCCGCGCCGTGCGAAACGCGCTCCCGATCCTAGTAACGTACTCCAGGGATTGACCACGGCGCTCGTCGTTCTCGACGACGGCTTGTTGATCGCTCATCTGAATACGGCCGCCGAGAGCCTGCTCGGCGTGAGCGCACGGCGCGTCGTCGGCCGCCCGATCAGCGACCTCGTTCATCCTTCGACCGAGCTCGTCGCGTTGTGCCAACGCGCACTCTCCACAGGCCTCACTTTTGGACTCCGCGAGCTCACGGCTCGCGTCGCGGAGCGCGAGGTCGTACTCGACTGCCGCGCAGCCCCGCTCGAGAACGAGCGGTTTCTACTGCTCGAGCTGCTCGACACCGAGCGCGACCGCAAGGTACGGCGCGAAGCCGCGCTCGTGTCGCAGCAACAGCTGTCGCGGCGGATCATCCGCCAGCTCGCCCACGAGGTGAAGAATCCGCTCGGCGGGTTGCGCGGCGCAGCGCAGCTGCTCGAGCGCCAGCTTCCCGACCCAGAGCTCAAGGCCTACACGCGCGTGATCATCGAGGAAGCAGACCGCCTCGCGTCGCTCGTCGACGGGATCCTGCGCGCCGGCGGCGCGCCGAAGATCGAGGAAGTGAATCTCCATCGGATCACCGAGCATGTCTCCCACCTGATCGAAGCTGAAAAGCCGGACAGCGTGGAGCTCGTGCGCGACTATGACCCGAGCTTGCCGCCGGTCCACGTCGACAGGCATCAGATGATTCAAGCGTTCTTGAACATCGCGCGCAACGCGATGCAAGCCGTCGGCAAGCAGGGCAGGCTGATTTTCCGCACGCGCGCGCTCCCGAACTTCACGCTCGGCGGAGAGCAGCACCGCCTCGTGCTGTCGGCGGAGGTCGAGGACAACGGTCCCGGCATTCCCGACGAGCTCAAGGACACGATCTTCTATCCTCTCGTGACGGGTAAGGTGACGGGCACGGGTCTCGGTCTCACGATCGCGCAGGACCTCGTGAGCCGCAATGGCGGCTTGATCGAGTTCGTGAGCCAGCCGGGCCGCACGGTATTTCAGCTCCGCTTGCCGTGCAGCAACGGCAGCGGTGGCGCGGTGCATTCGGGCGGCGCGCACGCACCCGACGGTCCGGTAACCTCGGGAGCGCGCAGCTGATGGCGACGCCCGGGTTGAGTGTATGGGTCGTGGACGACGACGAGTCGGTGCGTTGGGTGCTCGAGCAGGCGCTCAAGCAGGCGCACATGATTCCGCGCGTCTTCGAAGGCGGCCGGCAGTTCTTTACGGCGCTCGAGCGCGATCGCCCCGACGTACTCGTGACGGACATCCGGATGCCGGATATGACGGGCCTCGAGCTCATGGAGAAGCTCGCGCAGACGGATCCCGACATCCCAGTCATCGTCATCACCGCGCACTCGGATTTGGATAGCGCCGTGGCGGCCTATCAGAGCGGCGCGTTCGAATACTTGCCGAAGCCGTTCGATATCGACGAGGCGATGGAGCTCGTGTCGCGCGCGGCTCGCCAGCGCAGCCGCGGCCCGGCCGCGCAAGTCGAGCCGAAACCGACACCTCGGATCATCGGCCAGGCTCCGGCGATGCAGGACGTGTTCAAGGCCATCGGCCGGCTGTCGCGCTCGAGCATGACCGTGCTCATCACCGGCGAGTCGGGCACCGGCAAGGAGCTCGTGTCGCGCGCATTGCACGACAACTCGCCGCGGGCTAACGGGCCGTTCGTCGCGCTGAACACGTCGGCGATAGCCGCCGAGCTCCTCGAGTCGGAGCTGTTCGGCCACGAGAAGGGCGCTTTCACGGGCGCGACCGAGCGCCGCATCGGCCGGTTCGAGCAGGCGAACGGCGGCACGCTGTTCCTGGACGAGATCGGCGACATGTCGCCCGCGCTGCAGACGCGCTTGCTCCGTGTGCTCGCCGAGAGCGAGTTCTTCCGCGTCGGCGGCCAAACCCCGATCCGCGTCGACGTCCGCGTGATCGCGGCGACCCACCAGGATCTCGCGAGCTCTGCGCAGACCGGCCGCTTCCGCGAGGATCTCTATCACCGCCTGAACGTCATGCGCATCGAAGTGCCGCCGCTGCGCAATCGCCGCGAGGACATCCGCGAGCTCACGCGTTTTTACCTCGAGCAGGCTGCCAACGAGCTCGGCGTCGCACCAAAGACGCTGAGCAGCGAGGCGGGCGACGTGCTGCAAAAGTACGACTGGCCCGGCAATGTCCGCGAGCTCGTGAACGTGTGCCGCCGCCTAACGGTCACGGCCGCCGGACGAGAGATCGCCGTGCAGGACCTCCCGCACGAGCTCGGCGGCATCACGGCGCAGCCGGTCAACGACTGGACCACGGGCCTGGCGCAGTGGGCCGAGGTTCAGCTCGCGGCGCCCGCCGCGCCGCCGCTGCTGAATGACGCGCTGCCCGCGTTCGAGCGCACGCTGATCGTGACGGCCCTGCGCCGCGCCCGCGGTAAGCGGCTCGAGGCGGCGAAGCTGCTCGGCTGGGGCCGCAACACGCTCACGCGCAAGATCAAAGAGCTCGGGCTCGAAGGCAGGGTCTAGCGCTACGGCGGCGACGCGCGGGCGCGCCGCTCGATGTCCGCGACGATCATCTCGGCGAGCTCGAGCGCCGCGACCCCATCGGCACCCGACACCTCGCACGGTTTGTCCGCGACGATCGCTGCGACGAACGACTGCGTCTCCGCGAGCAACGCGTCCCCCTTCTCGAGGTTCCAGCTCTCCTCCTCGAGCGTGGCCTGGCCTTCGCGCGGATCGCCGCGGCGCGCCACCCGCCGCACTTCGCCGCCGCCGAAATCGATCGAGACGTATTGGTTCGGCTGCCATACACGAAACTTGCGCTGCGCGCTCGTCGAAGCGCGCGACGCAGTGACGTTCGCGATCGCGCTGATTGGCGAATTCGATCCGCGCGTTCGCGATGTCGAAGTCGTCCGTCAGCACCGGGATTCCGACGGCCGACACGCTCACGGGTTTAGAGTCGACGAGCGACAGGATCACGTCGAGGTCGTGAATCATGAGGTCGAGGATCACGTTGACGTCGGCGCCTCGCCCCTTGAATTGAGCAAGGCGGTGGCACTCGATGAACCGCACCGCCGTGAGACCTTCGCGGGCCGAGACGAGCGCGGGGTTGAAACGTTCCACGTGCCCCACCTGCAGCTTCAGGTTGCGCCGCGCCGCCAGGTCCGTGAGCACGGCCGCCTCTTGGCTCGTTCGCGTCATCGGCTTCTCGACGAGCACGTGCACGTCGTGCTCGAGAAAGAATTTCGTGAGCTCGAAATGCGCCGAGGTGCTTGCGGCGATCGTGACGGCGTCCACCTTGCCGACGAGGTCGCGGTGATCCCCGAAGTAAGCCGTCCCGAGGCCCTCCGCGACCGCGCGCCCCGCGGCCTGGTCGCGATCGCAAACGCCGATGAGGTCGACACCCTCGAGCGCGCGATACTTCTGCGCGTGAAACCGGCCGAGATAGCCGACGCCGACGACCGCTGCGCGCAGCTTGCTCACCCTCGTGCGATACCTCGATCGGAACTGGTCAAGAACTTGACGAGGTGCGTGATCTGCGGGCTCGGGTGGCATTCCTTCTCGATTTGCGCGGCCACCTCGTCGATCGTCAATGCGCGGTCGAGCAGCATGCGGATGGCGTTATCGATGTTGCGGCGTTCGCTAGAGTCGAAACCCGCCCGCTTGAGCCCGACGCGATTCGCGGCGCGCGGCGCGGCCCAGTGACCCTCGGCGATCGTGAACGGCGCGATGTCCTTGTTCGCGAACGCGCCCGCGGCGAGGAACGAATACGCCCCGAGCCGAGCGTACTGCGTGACACCCACGAGGCCGCTCACGAGCGCGTGATGCTCGATGGTCACGTGACCCGCGAACTGCGCGCCGTTGACGATCACGATGTGCTCGGCGAGCTGACAGTCGTGACCGATATGCGTGTAGGCCATGATGAAGTTGTGATCGCCGACGCGCGTGACTCCGCCCCCTTTCTGCGTGCCGAGATTGATGCTCACGAACTCCCCGATTCGGTTGTCGTCGCCGATTTCGAGCGCGGTATAAGCGCCGCCTTCGTACCCCAAGTCCTGGGGTGGGCCGCCGAGCACCGCTCCGTGCTGGATGTGATTGCGTGCTCCGATCTTCACGCGGCCGTAGCGGCTTCCGATTCGCGCGCCCGACTCGACGACGGTTAGCTCGCCGATCTCGACCTCGCCTTCGATCACGCAGTACGGCCCGATCTCGGCATCGGCCGCGATGGCCGCGCGACCGCTCACCGTCGCGCTCGCGTGAATGCTCATCCCGTCAACCGCTCGCTGCCTGGTTCGCGGTTCTGCGCGTGTCGACTCCGCCGATCAGGTCGGTGATCGCGCGGAAGCCGTGAGTGCGCAGATACTCATCTATCCCGGAGTTGACCTTCTGTGGCGCAAGCGGGTCGTAGAAGAGCGCGGTGCCGAGCCCGACGGTCGTGGCACCCGCGAGCACGAACTCTAGCGCGTCGCGCGCGGTCTCGATGCCGCCTTGGCCGATGATCGGAATGCCGCGCTCGCGGCATTGCTGAAACACCTGATGGACTTTGAGTAGCGCGATCGGCCGGATCGCCGGACCCGACAAGCCGCCCTGCACGTTGCCGATGATGGGTGTCCGCGTCTCGACGTCGATCGCCATGCCCATCAGCGTGTTGATCACGGCGAACGCGTCCGTGCCGGCGTCGATACATGCGCGCGCATTCGCGGCGATGTCCGTCTGATTCGGCGACAGCTTCGTGATCAACGGCTTCTTCGTCGCCTTGCGGCAGGCCGCGACCACGCGGGCCGACATCTCCGGATAGTTGCCGAACTGCACGCCGCCTTCCTTGACGTTCGGGCAAGAGATGTTGATCTCCATCGCGTCGATCGGCGAGTCGTCGAAGCGCCGCGTCACCTCGGCATATTCCTCGATGGTCGAGCCGCAAACGTTCGCAATGAAGCGCGTTTCGCTGAAGTCGAGCTCGGGAAGAATGTTGTGCACGACGTAGTCGACACCTGGGTTCTGCAGGCCGATGGCGTTGAGCATGCCGCCGGGCGTTTCCCAAACACGGTGCGCCGGATTGCCGAGCCGCGGCGCGAGCGTCGTTCCTTTGAGCACGATCGCGCCGACGGCGGCGTTCGAGAATCCTTCGATACGCGTGTATTCCTCACCGAAGCCGACACAGCCGGACAGGAGCACCACGGGGGAATTGAGCTTCATGCCGCAGAACTCGAGTGCGAGGCGGCTCGAGCGGGTGAGGGACGTCGCGGGTGCGTCGTTCATCGGGTCTCCCCGGAGTGCGGTGCGCGAATTATCCGCGACGCACGGCGCGAACTCCACCAGTCCGCACTATGATCGCGCCGATGTTCCACGTGATCCTGTTCCAGCCGGAGATCCCGCCGAATACGGGCAATCTGATCCGCTTGTGCGCCAACGTCGGCGCGACCTTGCATCTCGTGCATCCGCTCGGGTTCACGCTCGACGAGCCGCGGGTGCGACGCGCGGGGCTCGACTATCACGAGCTCGCGAGCGTGCGCGAGCACGCCGATCTGCCCGCCTGCCTCGACGCGATCGGGTCCGCGCGGCTGTACGCCCTCACGACTCGCGCGACGCGGTCGCTCTATTCCGTTCGATTCGCCGCGGGGGACGCGTTTCTGTTCGGACCGGAGACGAGCGGCCTCCCGGCGCAGCTGCTCGACACGCTGCCGCCCGAGTCTCGCCTGCGTCTGCCGATGCGCACGGGGAATCGGAGCCTGAATCTGTCGAACGCGGCGGCGGTCACGGTCTACGAAGCGTGGCGGCAGGTCGGCTTCGCCGGCGGGATCTAGCGCTGCACGCTCAGTCGAGCTCGGGTGTGATCGGCCGGCGCATCAGCGCGGCCACCGCGGCGCGCGGCTCTAGACCCTCGTGCAACACCTTGTGCAGCTGCTCTACGATCGGCATCGCGACGCCGAGCCGCGTCGCGACGCGGTGTACGGCACGCGCGCCGTTGTAGCCTTCGACCACCTGGCCGATCGAGCGGAGTGCATCCGCGGCGCTCGCACCGCGTGCGAGCGCTAGGCCGAAGCGGCGGTTGCGCGATTGGTCGTCGGTGCAAGTCAACACGAGGTCGCCCATGCCAGCGAGACCCATGAACGTCTCTTGCTTGCCGCCGAGGGCTAGTCCCAGGCGAGTCATCTCAGCGAGCCCGCGTGCGATCAGCGCGATTCGTGTGTTGGCGCCGAAACCGAGCCCGTCCGCAATCCCGGCGCCGATCGCGTAGACGTTCTTGGTCGCGCCCCCGACTTCGACGCCGGCGACGTCGCCCGACGTGTACGCCCGAAACGTGTCCGTGCTGATCGACTCGGCGAGCCGCTGGGCGTAATCGTCGTCGCCCGAGGCGATCGTCATCGCGCTCGGTAGGCCGAGACCCACCTCGCGCGCGAACGTGGGGCCCGATAGCACGGCGGTGGGTATGCGGCTCGCGAAGACTTCGGCGACCACTTGGTAGGGCAGCAAGCCGGTGTCGAGCTCGAATCCCTTGGTAGCCCACGCGAGGTTCCTCACGCCGAGCGGCGCGAGCGCAGTCAGCAACGCCCTGAACGCATGGCTCGGCACGACGACGAGCACGTCCTGCGCCGCGCGTACCGCCGCGCCGAGGTCGCTCGTAACTTCTAGGCCCGGAGGGAATTCGGCGTCGGCGAGGTAGCGCGCGTTGCGGCGCGCACGCGCCATCGCGACCGTGTGATCGCGATCGCGACCCCAAAGGACGGACGGGTGACCGGCGCGAGCGAACTGAATGGCGAGCGCCGTACCCCACGAGCCGGCGCCGAGTACTGCGATTCGGCCCGCGTTAATGCGTCTCCCCGCCCGCCGCGGGTTGGGGTGCGGCGGCCGTGCCGCCGTTGCGCGCGCGTTCTTGCATCGCTTGCGCGTAGAGCGCATCGAAGTTGATCGGCTGCAGCAGCAGCTGCGGGAAACCGCCTTTGCCGACGACGTCGGCGATCGCTTCACGCGCGAACGGGTAGAGCGTGTTCGGGCAGAAGCTGCCAACGAGCACCGAATGCTCCTCTGGCGTGTAGCCCTGAATCTGGAAAATGCCCGCCTGTGCGATCTCGACCAAGAACAAAGTCGTGTCCTTGTCCTTCGCCTCGACCGTCAGCGTGAGCGTGACCTCGTGGATGTTCGGGCCGAGCTCTTGCGTGCTCGAGCGGATGTTGAGCTGGGTCTGCGGGGAGACGCTCGTCGTGAACACGTTCGGCGCCTTCGGCGACTCGAACGACAGGTCCTTCACGTAGATCTTCTGTAGCAGCAGCTGTTTTTGCGCTGCGGTGGGGGTCTGTTCTTCTGCCATGGCTGTTCCGATCCGTCCTTAATGATTGTTAGGGGTGTGCGGTCTTGCCCGCCGCGAGCAAGCCGTCGAGCTCACCGCTCGAGTCGAGCGTGCTCAAATCGTCGAAGCCACCGATGTGGCGGCCGTCGATGAATATCTGCGGGACCGTGCGTCGGCCGCCGCTCTTCTCGAGCATCTCTTGTCTGCGAGCAGCGTCGAACATCACGTCGATCTCCGTGAACTCCGCGCCTTTGTTCGTGAGCAGACGTTTCGCCGCGCTGCAATAGCCGCAGAACGGCGTCGAGTAAACTAGAATTCGCTCGGGCGCGCTCATCTATTTCACGAGCGGTAAGTTGTCGGCGCGCCAGCCGCCGAGCCCGCCTTTGAGACTGAAGGCGTTGGTGTACCCGGCTTTGCGAAGCATGCTCGCGGCTTTACCCGACAGCCCGCCGTTGTCGCACACTGCGAGCAACACCTTATCTTTCTTCTTCGCCACCGAGTCTTCCTCGCCCTTCAGGCGATCGAGCGTCAAGTTGCGGGCGTTCACGATGTGCCCGGCCTGGAACTCGTCGGGTTTGCGCACGTCGATCACGAGCGCGCCCTTGTTGATGAGCCGGACCGCGTCGGCGGCCGAGACGTGCGTGACGCCGCCCGCGCGCGCGCGAAGCTCGTAGAACATCACTGCGATCCAGGAGGCGAACAGTCCGCCGATCAACCACGGATGATGATTCGCGAATTCGATGAGCTGGGCCATGAGGGGCGGCGACGCACTCGAGCAAAGACGCGCAGTATAGCAGCGCGGGCCTGCACGGCCGGCCACTGCTAGAGCGGTTAAATCCGCGGCGTAAACGGCTTACACTCGCGACCCGTATGAGCACGGACGATAGGCGCATCGGGCGATGCGGCGTGAGCGCGCGGCTCGCCGCGCTCGCCGTCTGTGCCGCCGCGCCGCCGGTGTCGCCGGTGTCGCCGCACTGGGCGCGTCGCTTGCGCTCGCGCAGAGCGCGAAGGAGCGCGACGCGCAGCTGCAGACGGTCCGCAAAGAAATCAAAGCGCTCGAGAGCCGCCTCGCCGGGCAAGTGGCGCAGCGCGACGACACGTCGCGCGAGCTGCGCTCGGCGGAAGTGGCGGCGGCCGCCGAAGCGCGCAAGCTCGCGGAGCTGCGTGCGCAGCTTCGGGCGCAGCAGGGTCAGCAGCGCTCCCTCGGCGAGCAGACGAGCCGCGCGAACGCGCGGCTCGCCGGGGAGCGGGCGGCGCTAGGGAGCCAAGTACGGCTGAGCTACATGAACGGCCGCCAGGAGCTTTTCAAATTGCTGCTGTCCCAGGAGAGCCCGGCAAGCCTCGGGCGGATGCTCGTGTACTACGACTATTTCAACCGCGCCCGCAGCGCGCGGATCGGCGCCGTGAGCGCGGAAGTCGGCAAGCTGCGCGAGCTCGGAGCGGAGAGCGACCGGGTTGCGACGGAGCTCGCCGAGCTCGAAGCAGCGCAGGCGGCTCAAGCCGCGGCGCTCGCGCAGGCGCGCGACGAGCGCAAGGCGGCCGTAGCGAAGCTCGAGTCGAGCATTGCGAGCTCGACCGCTGCCGTGACGAAGCTCCACGCCGACGAGAAGCGCCTGTCGGAGCTCGTTGCGAAGCTCGCCGAGCTCATGGCCGGCTTTCCGGTCGGTACGGAGCAGCCCTTCGGCAAGCTCAAGGGCAAGCTCGCGTGGCCCGTGCAGGGCCGGCTCGCGGGCGACTACGGTCAGCCGCGGGGCGATGGCCCCGTGAAATGGAGCGGCGTTCTGCTCGAGACGAGCCAGGGCACTCCGGTGCGCGCGGTTTACCGCGGCCGCGTCGCGTTCGCGGACTGGCTGCCCGGGCTCGGGCTACTGATCATCGTGGACCATGGCGACGGCTACATGAGCCTATACGGCCACAACGAAGCCTTGCTCAAGGAGCCCGGGGACTCGGTCGAGTCGGGAGAGCCGATCGCGCAGGTGGGGGACACCGGCGGCCAGTCCCGGCCCGGGTCTGTACTTCGAGATCCGTCAGAACGGCGAGCCCGTGAACCCGCATCCATGGATAGCGAGTAAGCCGCCGGTCCGCTGAAGAGAGCCGTTGGAAGCCGCGCCGTGCCGTGTCACGCGTGACATAAGGTCCGCCGGATTTCCGGCCCAAAGCGGCTATGCTAAGGTTCAGTCGTCTTCGGGGAGGTTGAATAACAAAAAAATGCCGCTGACCCTACGCAGCCTGCTCGTTCTCCTCGTCGGTGTGGTGCTCGGACTTGGCCTGGCGGTCAGTGCGACCGTCTGGACGGCACTCGGCTCGAACGCCCAAGCGCACACGCCCGCTGTCACCTACTCGCCGGAATCCGCCGCTCTCGTCGCGGAGGTCATCGATCGTGTGCGGCGCGAGTACGTCGATCGAATCGACGATCACGTCCTCGTCGAGAGTGCGATCCGCGGGATCATGAAGGAGCTCGGCGATCAGCACTCGAGCTATCTCGATCCCACGCAGTACGAGGAGATTCGTATCAGCACTTCCGGCAACTACACGGGAGTTGGGCTCGACGTGAGCCTCGACGACGGCAAGGTCACCGTCGTCGAGCCGCTCGCGGGCGCGCCGGCCGCGCAAGCCGGAATTCTGCCGGGCGACGTCGTAGTGTCGGTCGACGACGTGCCCGTGGATCAGGCGAACATCGAGCAGACGGTGAACCGGATGCGCGGCGCCGTCGGCACACCGGTCACCGTCGACGTGCTGCGCAGCGGGGCTGTCGAGCCGTTGCGTTTTGCGCTCACGCGCACGGCCGTGCAGGTGAAGACTGTCAGCAGCGAATATCTCGGCAACGGTCTCGCTTACTTCCGGCTCACGGCGTTCGCCGAGAGCACGCCGCGCGACCTCGCGCGCGCGGCCCACGACGCCAAAGCCGAGGCGGGCGGGAAGCTCTTAGGCGTGATCCTCGACCTGCGCAACAACCCGGGCGGCGTGCTCGACGCGGCCATCGAGGTCGCGGACACGTTTCTGACCGAAGGTTTGATCGTCCGCGGCACGGGCCGCGTGCGTCAGGCCCGGTTCGAGCAATACGCGAGCCTCGGCGACGAGCTCGAGGGTGTGCCCGCCGTCCTACTCGTGAACGGCGGCTCGGCATCGGCGTCGGAGATCGTCGCCGGTGCGTTGCAGGATCATCAGCGTGCGCAGATCGTCGGCGAGCGCACCTACGGCAAGGGCTCCGTGCAGACCGTGATGCCGCTCGGCGAGGGGAGCGCGATCAAGCTCACGACCTCGCGCTATCTCACGCCGTCGGGCCGCTCGATCAATGGCACTGGCATCGACCCCGACGTCGTCGTGCACAACGCCGATCCGCAACGTCAGTATCGCGGGCCGCACAGCCCGGTCGCGATGCGCGACGACCAACAATTACTAGAAGCCCTGCGGCTCATCAGCTACGACTCGATCTCCGTAAGCTCCGCGCAGTGATGCGGGCGATACGCGCGAGCGTCGTGCGGCTCGACTCGACGGCCGCGCTTCCTCTCCGGCCTTCCACCGCGCACGCGGCGGAGGAATCGCGATGAGCAACGACCCGATCGAGCGCGGCCTCGAGATCGAGCAGGCGCAGTTGCGCGGCTTTGCGCGCAGCGTCTCCGAAATCGAATGGCTGATGCTGATCCTCGTCGTGCTCTACCTGTTCGGCGTGAACCCCGCGCTCGCGCGCAGCGGCGCCGTGCTGTCGGTGCTCATGGCGTTCACGGCTTTCGTGCTCGTGTTCCGGTACGCGCGGCCGCTCGCGAAGCGCGCGCGCTTGAAGCTTACGACCGAGGTCCTCGCGATGTTCGCGTTCCTCACGGCCGTGCTCGCTTTCGGCGGCGGCGTTCGCAGCCCGCTCGTGAATCTCTATTTGTTGCCGATCGTCACCGCGGCGCTTGCGCTCGGTAAGCGCGCGACGGCCCTCGTTGTGGTGCTGGTGTGCGCGTGCTACCCGCTCGTCGAGGTGCTCACGGAGGGAACGAGCGCGCTCACGGCCGATTTCGCGGTCGGGGCGGTGGGCGTGCTCGCACCGTTCGTGCTAGTCGCCTTCTGCACGACATTGCTCGTCGACAACATCAACACGGCGAAGCAGCGAATCCGCGCGCTATCCGACCGTGATGAGCTCACGGGAATCTACAACATGCGAGCCTTCACGCGGCTCGCCGAAACCGAGCACGACGTTGCGAGCCGTACCGAGCGCGCTTACTCGGTACTGATGGTCGACATCGAGCATCTCAAGACGATCAACGACACGTACGGTCACGAGGCCGGCAACCGCGCCGTGAAGCTCGTCGCCGAGGCGCTGCAGCGGCTCACGCGCTCGAGCGACATCGTCGCGCGCTACGGCGGCGATGAGTTCATCGTATTTCTCGTGAACGCCGACAAGGCGGCCGGAGAGGAGGTTGCGCAGCGCGTGCGCAACGTGGTGTTCGCGACGACGCTCGAGGTCGACGTGAAGATGGTGCGACTCAAGGTCAACGTAGGTGCGGCGAGCTTCCCCGAGAGCGGCAACGCGCTCCAGCCCGTGATGACGGCCGCGGACCGGCTGATGTACAAGGACAAAGAGCTCCGCGATCCGCCGAAGGGCAAGCTCGTCATCCAGAAGCGTTAGCCTCGGTCGACGATGAGCGGACGTACGATTCTGGTTGCGAGCCTCTGGATCCGTGCGGGCGCCGTCGCCGAGTTCGAGGCGTTCGAGCGGCGCGTCGCCGCGATTCAAGCCAAACACGGAGCGCGAATCGAGCGCGCCATTCGCGTTACGGGCTCGGCCGCGAACGAGGCGGACCCGTTCGAGGTTCACGTCGTGAGCTTCCCATCGGCGCAAGCGCTCGCGGCCTACCGCGAGGATTCCGACCTCACGGCTCTCGCCGAGCTCCGCGCCACGATCTTTACGCGCACGACCTTCGTCGTCGGCACGGACGTCCCGCTCTACTGACGCGTTTCCGGCGCCGCGGCTCGGCGCGCTATGATGGGCTGGAATCGACGACGACGAGAAGACGAGGCGCGCCGTGATCAAAGTCAGTGTGCTGTATCCGTATCGAGCGGATGCGAAATTCGACATGGACTACTACTGCGACTCGCACATGCCGCTCGTGCAGCAGACGCTTAGGCCGGCGCTGAAGGGTTTCGCGGTTGACAAGGGTCTCGCCGGCGAGGCGCCGGGATCGGAGCCCGCGTACGTTGCGATCGGCCACCTGTGGTTCGACTCCGTCGAGGACTTTCAAGGTGCGTTCGGCTCGAACGCCGACACGATCCTGAACGACATTCCGAACTACACGGACATCGAGCCCGTCGTCCAGATCAGCGAAGTCATGATCGACTGAGCGACGGCCGATGAACCCGCCGGCGAACTTCGGATGAGCGACGACGGCGGGCGCAAACCAAGAACGTTCCCGCTTTGGGGCAGTCTCGCGATCCCCGCGGGCCTTCTCTGGGGGACGCTGCTCGGCGTAGTCACGGGACTGCTGCTCGGCAACGTCGTGATCGGCGCGGCGATCGGCGCGGGACTGGGGATCGGCATCGGCCTCACGCTGTTCGCGGCGGCGATCGTCGTCGCGTCGGCGGACTGACGCTGCTGCACGGGGTCGAAAAGATCGAAGCATGTTGAAGGTCGTGAATACGTTCGGCCGCGCGCTCGGCGCGCTCTGCGGTGCGCTGCTCGCCGTCGCATGGGCGTTCGCGCTCTGGGTGCCGACGGCGGGGCTCACGCTCGTCGGCGTGAGCGTCGTCACCGCGCTGCTGCTCACGGTGCTCGCGTTGTTCGCGGTGATCGCGTCGGTGCGCGGTCATCCGACCGTGCTCGTACTGCTGTTCCTCGCGTCGTTCTTCCCGGTGGGCCTGTTTCTAATGCGCGTCGATCACTGGCTCCGTTGGTCGGGCTGGGCGGATCTCGGGCTGCTCGCCGCGGCCGTGCTGCTCTGGACGACCCGCGCCGCGGCACCCGCGCCGCCGGCGCCGGAGGCGCAATGACCGCAGCGATCACGACCCACCGCGGCGGGTGCCACTGCGGGCGCGTCGCGTTCGAAGTCGACGCGCCGGACTCGCTCGAAGTGAGCTCGTGCAACTGCTCGATCTGCCGGATGACGGGTTATCTGCATCTGCTCGTCGCGATGGGCCAGTTCCGGCTCACGGCGGGCCGCGACGCACTCGTGAGCTACCGGTTCAACACCGGCGTCGCGGAGCATCTGTTTTGCCGCGTTTGTGGCATCAAGTCGTTCTACGTACCGCGCTCCCATCCGGACGGGTTCAGCGTGAACGCCCGCTGCCTCGATCCTGCAACGGTTCGCGGGATGAACGTGCAGGAGTTCGACGGCGCAAACTGGGAGCAGCACATCGGCGAGCTCAAGCCGTTGCCGCGCTGAGGCGCGTCGCGCCGCTGCTAGAATGCGCTCTACGGTGCGCCTCGCGGGCGCGGAGGACGTCGATGTCGAATCGTCTTGGGCGGGGCAGTCGCGCGCTTTTCCTCGCGCTCCTCGGCGGGTGGCTGCTCGCAGGTTGCGCCCCCGAGGTCGGGTCAGCGCGCTGGTGCGAGGTGATGAAGGGCAAGTCGCGCGGCGACTGGACCGCGAACGAGGCGCTCGAGTTCGCGCGTAGCTGCGTGCTGAACTGACGCCGTATCCATGAGGAACCTCGAAACCCTTCTCCGCCATGCCATGCTCGCCGCCGCCGCGAGCTTGCTGGCGTTCGCAGCGGCCGCGCAGCAGAGCGAGCTCGCCGCCGGCCGCGCGAAATGGCGCGCCGCCGCGCTCAGCAACTACGAGTACGGCTATCGTAAGTTCTGCGAGTGTCACCCGGATTCGCCTCCAGAGACCGTCGTCACGGTGCGCGCTGGTCAGGTCGTCGGCGTGCGCCATAGGCCCGTGGGTTTCACGAACGAGGTGCAAGCCGAGCAGCGCAACCTGCAGTTCTACTGGACCGTGGACGGGCTGTTCGAGCTCGTCGACGCGGCGCTCGCGCGCGGCGCCAACGTGCGTGCGAGCTATGACCCGAAGCTCGGCTACCCGACGCAGGTCTATATCGACTACGACGCGAACTTCATCGGCGACGAGCTCGACGTGCGGCTCACGGCGGTAACCGCCCTCGCGCCGTAGCGGCTGCGGGATTGACCGGTCGTTTTGCCAGCCGTAGAGTCTAAGCGCCTTTCAAGGCAGTTGGCGGTGGCCGATCAACGTGTGCCAAAAAGGATTTCGCTAGACGCCAAGAACCAACGAAAACAAAAGTTGATCGCCACTCTAGCGCTCGATCTCACGCCGTCGGTTGAGCCGCTAGCTGAGTGCGGCGGCGTGAGAGCCTAGGTGATGAATATTTACGTCGGAAATCTGTCCTACGGCATGAGTGAAACTGAGCTTCGCGATGCGTTCGCCGCGTTCGGGGAAGTATCGTCCGCCAAAATCCTGATCGATCGTGAGACCGGCCGTTCGCGCGGCTTCGGGTTCGTCGAAATGCCGAACCAGAGCGATGCCGAAACCGCGATTGCCCAGCTCAACGGAAAGGATCTCGGCGGGCGTGCGTTGCGCATCAACGAAGCACGTCCAAGAGAGCGGCGTTAATACGCTCCCGCGCTGAGCTCGTGCTCGGTCGAGGCGGCTCGACTGGATGTCGCGACTACGAGACCGAGCACTGGCCGATCTCGTGTATCCCACGGTCGAGCGCGACGCGCTCGGCGCAGCCCCTCGCTCGCGCGTCTCGATGCGCCACGTTATGTCTCGTGCAGCTCGTCTGCGCACGCGGGTTGCCCGCTATAATTCCCGTCGTTTCCTACTACAACGACAAGCTGCGGCGCGCGCTGCGGCGACGCAGGGAAGAAGGCCGCCAAGGCGCAAATGATCTATCTCAAATGGACTCCGAGCGAGCTCGCCACGCTGCGGGTGGGCGCGCTGTACACGGAGGTAGACGAAGACGGTTGGGTGCAGCGCGAGCTCGGTATTGGTGACGACGGGTTGATCACGCATCAGCTCGTGCCGAGCAACTCCCGGCCCGGCTGGTTCGGCCTCGCGCGCTTGTCGCTGCTCATGTTGACGAGCAACGTGAGCAAAGCGGAGTTCGAATCGCTGTGGCACGCCGGCGCCTCGCGCTCGAACGACACCTAATCCGCCCCCGGATATCCACTTGCTCGTTCGCTGAGTAGAATCCCGAGAGACGTTCAGCGCCGGCTCCGCGCCGGTCATTTTCTTCGACCCGCCACGACGCGTCATTCCGGGGGGAATCGAATGGCAGCGCATCGCCTGTTCGGATCTTGTCTGCGGCTCGCCGCCGCAGCGTTCGCCGTCTTCGTCTTCGCGCCGGGTGCCGTCAACGCGGCCGACGCGTTCAAAGTGCGCCTGACGCCGGTGCCGATCGAGGCATCGACGGCCGCGAAGACCAAGGGCACGGGCAGCGCTACGGCGTCGCTCGACGGTACGACGCTGACGGTCAACGGCTCGTTCGCAGGCTTGCAGGGCGCGGCCACGGTCGCTCACCTGTTCGAGGGTGCCGCGACCGGTGTTCGAGGCGCGGCGGTCGCAGACTTCACCGTGCCGCAGGCCGCGAGCGGCTCGTTCACCGCGAAGTTCACGCTGACGGCGGCGCAAGCCGACAGCCTGCGCCAGGGCCGAATGTACCTGCAGATCCACAGCGCCGCCGCGCCCGACGGCAACCTCTGGGGCTGGCTGCTCCGCTAATCCGAATCTTCAGAAGCGGCCGAAGAGCCGATCGAGGAGTCGTCATGTTCGTCTGGAATCGAAGCTTATCGTTCGCCACGGCCGCGGCCGCGCTCTGCGGCGCAGGGGCGGCAGCCGCGCAGAGCGGCCCATTTACCGAGCAGCAAGCCGCCGCTGGCCGCTCGTCGTATCTCGCGAATTGCGCCGGCTGCCATCAGCCGGACCTGCGCGGCACGAACGAGGCGCGGCCGCTCGTCGGCGCGGACTTCATGCGGACCTGGGGGCCGCGTACGGCACAAGAGCTCGTCGCGTTCCTAGGCGTCGCGATGCCGCCGCCGCCGGCGGCGCCGGGCAGCCTCGGCAACCAGACGTACGTCAACCTCGCGGCGTTCCTACTGCAGGCGAACGGCGCGGCGCCCGGCACGGCGGTGCTCACCGCGAGCACGTCGACTGCGATCGGCAGCGTCGCGAACGGCACGATGCCCGACGGCGTGCGCACGGCGCTCGCGAGCAGCGCGCCCGCGTCGCCGTCGGCCGTGGTCGCGGCGGCTGCCGCGGCCGCCGCGGGACTCGCGGGGCTCAAGGTGCAGGGAAACATCGAAGGCTTTGCGCCCGTGACCGACGCGCAGTTGCTCGCGAACCCGTCCGCCGACTGGCTCATGATCCGCGGCAACTACCGCGCGTGGAATTACAGCGAGCTCAATCAGATCACGCGCGACAACGTCGACGGCCTGCAGCTCCAGTGGATTTGGTCGATGACCGACGGCGGCTGGAACGAGCCCGCACCGATAGTCCGCGGCGGCGTGCTCTATCTATACAACCAGGGCAACGTGATCCAGGCCCTCGACGCCGCGAGCGGCGAGCTGCTCTGGGAGAACAAGGTGGGTCCCGGGCCGACCGGCAGCGCGATGCGCGGCATCGCGATCTTCGACGACAAGGTCTACACGGCGACCAACGACGCGCGGCTCGTCGCGCTCGACGCGCGTACCGGCCAGACGGTCTGGGAGACGATCATCGGCGAGCGCACCGAAGGCGACTTTCAGGCGTCGAGCGGGCCGATCATCATCAAGGGCAAGGTCGTCCAAGGCATGGGCAACTGCACGCGCTTCCGCAAGGAGAAGTGCTTCATCAGCGCGTACGACGCGAAGGACGGCCACGAGCTCTGGCGCTTCAACACGGTTGCGACCGGCAGCGAGCCCGGCGCCGACACCTGGGGCGACGTCTCGGATTACTTCCGCGCGGGCGGCGACACCTGGATCACCGGCAGCTACGACCCGGACCTCGACACGACGTACTGGGGCGTCGCGCAGGCGAAGCCGTGGATGGCCGCGAGCCGGGGCAACTCGCCGCTCGACCGTGGCCTCTACACGAGCTCGACGCTCGCGCTCGACCCGAGCACGGGGCGGCTCAAGTGGTACTTCCAGCACGCACCCGGCGAGTCGCTCGACTTGGACGAGGTGTACGAGCGGGTGCTCGTCGACGTCGGCGGCGAGAAGGCCGTGTTCACGATCGGTAAGCCCGGAATACTCTGGAAGCTCGACCGCGAGAGCGGCGCGTATATCGACCACCACGAGACGGTGCTCCAGAATATCTTCGACAAGATCGATCCCGAGACGGGTCAGCCGCACTATCGCGCGGACTTGATCGCGCACAAGAAGAACGAATGGGTGCAGGGCTGCCCGAGCACCGAAGGCGGCCACAACTGGCAGGCCATGACGTACAACGCGCCGACGCGGCGGCTGATCATCCCGCTCTCCCAGAGCTGCATCGAGATGCGCGGCCTCGAGGTCGCGCAGGTGCAAGGCGGCGGGAGCTCGGGCGCCGATCGGCGGTTTTTCGAGATGCCCGGGACGGACGGCAACATCGGCAAGCTCGCGGCGTACGACACGACGACGCTGCAAGAGATCTGGTCGTTGCAGCAGCGCGCGCCGTTCCTGACCGCCGTGCTCTCGACTCGCGGCGGCGTCGCGTTCGTCGGCGATCTCGACCGGCACTTCAAGGCGGTGGACGTCAACACGGGCAAGATCCTTTGGGACACGCGGCTGTCGACGTCGGTCCAGGGATTCCCGATCACGTTCAGCGTCGGCGGCCGGCAGTACGTCGCCGTGTCGACAGGCGTCGGCGGCGGCAGCCCGCGCGTCGTGCCGTCGTTGATCGCGCCCGACATCCATCACCCGCAGACCGGCAACGCGTTGTATGTATTTGCGTTGCCCGCGCGGCGCTAGAACGCCCGACCGGGCCTTGCTCGCCGCGGCGGCTGATGGGCCGCGAGACGTCGCGGGCGGGATATACTGCGCCCTCGTCGCGCCCGTAGCTCAGTGGATAGAGCATTGCCCTCCGGAGGCAAGGGTCGGGGGTTCGAATCCCTCCGGGCGCGCCAAATTCATCGGGTGCTGCCCGGTCACATCGTTTACAGACTAGACCGGTTGCAGCGGCGGCCGCGCTGATCAGAACCTGATGGTGACTGCGCGGCTCAAGATCGCCGTGTCGTAGTCGAAACGCGGCCGATTCGATTCACGCGTTTCGTCTAGATACGTGATCTCGAAAGACGCGCGCGCTCTCGGCGCGTAGCTACTTCTTGACTTCGCCGACGATGTAATCGACGGCCGACATGATCTCGGCGTCGGACAGATCGACGCGGCCGCCCTTCGGCGGCATGAATCCCTTCTGGCCCTGGTAGCCCTGTAGCGCGTGCATGTGCAGCGTGTCGATGCCCTGCGCGATGCGCGGAGTCCACGCGTCGACGTCGCCGAGCGGCGGCGCGCCTGCGTTCCCGGGCGGCGCGTGGCACACGATGCAAGCCGCGTTGTAGACCTGCGGGCCCGACAGCACGGTCGCGACCGGCGTCGGCGCGGCGACTGCGGCGGCGGCCGCGGCCGCGAGCTCGGCGTCGCCGAGCCGCATCACGTGGCCCACCGGTTCGATCCGCTTGTCGATCTCGGCTTGCACCGACGGGTCCTCTTTGACGTACCGGCCTTGCGTGTCGATCGAGATCGCGCGCACGAGGAAAAACAGCCCGACGGCGACACCCATCAGAATGCCGATCACGAGCATGAAAGAGTCAAAGAACTGCTGATCGTGCTTGCGCAACGTCGTGGTCCTCCCGGGAGCCGCGCGCGATTATAGCCCAGAACCCGCGCGGCTCGGGACGGGGTTCGCCGGCGGCGTAGACGATCGCGTCTCCTTGCTTCCGACGACGCGCCCGGTATCCTCCGCGCCAGAACGAGAAGAATCTTTTTGGGGGGGTCCGTCGATGTTCGAGCGAACGCCGCGTCGGGTGCGGCGGGCGAGCCGCCGTCCTATGCGTGCATGGGGTCTCGCCGGTCCGCCGCTGGATGTCGTGTTCTTGACGGCGCGGCGGATCGTCTTAGCGTAGCGTGACGGAACGGCGCCGTTACGGCCTGTGGAGGGAGACCGAGCCTAGGATGGCATATCAACAAGACCGCGATGAACGCGGGCAGCCCACCAACGATGAAATACTCGTGGAGCTGGAGACGGTCCTCGCCGGCCGCGCATTCGACCATGCGGGCCGCGCCCAGAAGTTCTTGCGCTTCGTCGTCACGGAAACGCTCGCCGGCCGCGACGACCGGCTCAAGGGCTATACGATCGCCGTCGACGTGTTCGCACGCAGCGCGGACTTCGACGCTCAGTCCGACCCGCTCGTGCGCGTCGAAGCCGGACGATTGCGCCACCGCCTGATGGAGCACTACCAGGGTCACGGCCGGAGTAGCCGGCTGCGGATCGACCTGCCGCGCGGTTGCTACGTGCCGCGCTTCTCGTACGCGCCTGCCGTTCCCCACCCGAAAGCGGCGCCGCCGCGAAAGCTGCGGCCCGTGGCAAATGCCGCCATCGCCGCCGCGCTCGCGGTCTGGGCCGCGCTCGCACGCTACGACGGCGCCGCGCCCGGCCCGCTCGGCTCGGCTCCGGTCGCCGCGCGCGCGGCTCGAGTCGCGGCCGGAGTTGCCGGTCCCAAGTTGCTCGTGCTGCCGTTCGCGAACTTGAGCGATAGCCGCGACCTCGACTACTTCGCGTTCGGGATGACCGAGGAAGTCACCGTGCGGCTCGGCAGCTTCAGCGTCGTCGTGCTCGCGGACACCACGCGCGCCGCGAGCGGGGACGAAGACCCGGACCTCGAGTCGATTCGGGCCAAGTTCAGCGCGGACTACGTGTTGACCGGCAGCGTGCGGCACGCGGGCGACACCGTCCGCGTCGCGGCGCGGCTCGTCGACGTCGAGAACGGCGCACAGCTGTGGGCCGAGTCGTTCGACGCGCGGCTGGACGTCGAGCACCTGCTCGCGATCGAAGAGCGGCTCGCGGAACGCGTCGCGTCGACGATCGGCGTGCCATATGGCCCGCTGTTCGAGCGCGAATTCGCGCGCACGGGGGGCAAGCCGGCCGAACGCCTGGACACGTATGACTGCGTGCTGCGCTTCTACTACTACGCAGCCACGCTCGATTCCGCTCGTCACGCCGACGCGCTGCACTGCTTCAAGCGCGCGGTGCTGCAGGAGCCGCGTTCCGCCGACGCCTGGGCCGGCCTGTCTCTGACCTATCTCGCCGAGCACGCGCACGGCTACAACCGCGAGCCCGGTGATCCGATCGAGCGGGCGCGCGAAGCGGCTCGCACGGCGTTCGACATCGACGGCAACAACCGGCTCGCGAACCGCGCGATGCTCAATGTCAGTTTCGCGACGCGCGATTTCGAGGCGCTCGACGGCGTTGCCGCGCGGGTGCTCGAGCTCGCGCCGAACGACCCGAACACCCTCGGCTACACCGGCACGCTGCTCGCGTTCGGGGGCCAGCGCGAGCGCGGTATCGCGCTCATCGACCGCGCGCTCGAGCTGTCCTCGAATCCGCCCGCCTCGTTCTATGTCGCGCATGTGTTTAGCGAGATCGAAAATCGCAACTACAAGCACGCGCTCGGGTGGGCGCTCGAGATGGATGCCCCGAGCTGGTTCATGGCGCCGATGCTCGCCGCGGCGTCGGCCGGGCTCGCGGATCACGGTGAGATCGCGCGACGTTCCGCGGCTCGGCTTCTCGAGCTGTATCCCGACTTTCCCGCGCACGCGCGAGCCGAGCTCGCGAAGTGGTACCTCGACGACGCGCTGATCGAGACGACGGTCGACGGGCTGCGCGCGGCGGGTATCAACATCCCGTGAGTGTCGCTCGCTCGGTCTTGCGAGATAGATAGCCACCGGCGGCAGTTCCGCACGCCAACGTAGCGCGCGTGCCAATCGCAGGTCATTAGCACTTCGAATTAGCGCCGGATTCCGCGACCGGGGGGGCGGGCGCTCGTCACGACTTCCGGCCCCCATGGCCGAAGGACCTATATCTCCGGTTTCCTGCCGAGCGTAGCCTCAAGAATGAATAGACGAGTTAGGCAATATGACGCGGGCGCTCATGTTTGTGAGTGGGTTGCTGCTCACCGTGATCGGTGCCGCCCTTCTCTATTTATTGTTTGCCGATCTGAGCCGCTACCGGCCGGAAGTCGAGGCGATCGTCTCGTCCGCCATCGGCCGCGACGTCCGGATTACGGGCGAGTTCAAGCCCAAGGTTCTGCCAAATCCGTCGGTCGTCGCGGAAGGCGTAACGCTCGCGAACGCCGACTGGGGCGCGCCGACTCCGATGGTCGCGATCGGGAGGGCGTCCGTCGACGTCGGGCTTTGGTCGCTCCTGTTCGGCCCGATCAGAATCAAATCGCTCGAGTTGCGGGACGTCGCGATTCTGCTCGAGCAGAACGCGGCGGGCGGGGCGAACTGGGTCTTCGGCTCCGACACGCAACCCGAAACGACGGCCGACTCGAGCGGCGCGCGCCTGCCGGTCGTCATCGAGCTCGCGTCGATCGAGAACGGCGAAGTCCTGTTACGCAGACCGGAGCGCGAGGATTCCCGCGTTCTCGTCGCGCTCACGCTGCGAACCGACGAGCGCGGTGTCGTCGTCGCGAACGGAGCCGGTTCGATCGGCGAGCTTCCATTCAAGGTCGAGGGCACGATCGCGGCCGAAGGAAGCGCTGGTGCGCGCATCGGCATCGACGCGTCGCTTGCCGAAACGACGCTGCGCGCCGACGCGACCATGAGCGCGAAGCAAGTCGAGTTCAAGGGCTCCATTGCGCCGCTGAACAAGCTCGGGGAGTTGTTCGAGGTAGCTGGGCTGCCGGCCGCGGATCTCGATCTGGCCGGAACGTTGCTGCTCGGCGCCGATCGCTACGAGCTGCGTGATGGCTCGTTGAAGCTGCTCGACGTGGAATCTCGAATCGCCGCGCGCATACCGAGCAGCGGGGATGCTCCGACCGAGCTCGAGATCTCGATCGACGCGCCGAATCTCAACGCGCTCAGGGCCGAGCTACCGATGCTCGCGCTGAGCTCCACGGCGACGGCGCGGTTGTCGGCGGACGAGATCTCGCTCGATCCATTCGAGATCAAAGTCGGCGAAAGCGATTACTCCGGGTCGCTGCGCGCGACCCTCGGCGAGGCGATGTCGGTGGTCCTGAAGGGCAAATCGAAGCTCCTCGATTTCACGCCGGTTCAAGAGCCGGTGGCGCCGGAGGGAGCGAGCGCTACTGACGCGAGCGCTCCTGGCGCTAAAGCGCCGGCTGCCCCCGCTACGTCCGCCAAAGACGCGCCGACGAGCAAGTGGCTACTCGGTGAAGAGCCACTGCCGTTCGACCGCTTGGCCGTCTTGTCCGTCGACGCGGAGCTCGCCGTGGACGAGGTCAGGAGCCGGGACGCGCGGATTCACAACGTCGCTCTCGGTTTGAAAAACGAGGGCGGAATGCTGCAGCTCGAAACGAAGTTCGATATCGAAGAGGGTGGCTCGGCCGAAGGCAATTTGGTGCTTGCGACGCACGGGACCAACGCCGATCTCAGCGTCGATTTCACCGCGCACGATCTGCGCTTGAACGTCGCCTCCGGGGACATCGACGACCCAAGCAAGATCCCGCCCGTCGGCGTGTCCGCGAGCTTGCGCTCGAGCGGCGGCTCGCCCCGGACGCTCGCCTCGGCGGCGAACGGCCGCCTCGTGCTGACGCAAGGCGCCGGGCTAATCGACAACGCGGCGGTCGGCCTCGCATCGGGGGACATACTCGCGCAGCTCTTCACCGCGCTGAATCCGTTTGCCAAGGAAGAGAAATACTCGAACTGGGAATGCACGGTCGTGGCTCTCAAGGTCACCGACGGTGTAGGCGTGCTCGAGCCGATGCTCGCTCAAGAGAAGAAGTTGCTGATCGTCGGCGGCGGAACGGTGGACCTCAAAACCGAAAAGCTCGACATCGAATTCAACACGAAGCCGCGCACGGGTGTCGGGTTGACGGCCGACATGTTCGTCACGCCGTTCGTGAAGATGACCGGGACTATGCTCGAGCCCGGCTTGAGCCTGAACGCAAAGGGTACGCTCTTGGCCGGCGGTGCGGCGGTGCTCACGGGTGGCATCTCGCTGCTCGTTCGCGGGATGGCCGACCGCGCGACGGCCGAAGGTGACGCGTGCGGAAAGGCGCTCGCGGAGGCCGGCGCGCTCGGTAAGACCGCCTCGAATTGATCGCTCGGATGCTCGTGTCATCCAAGGGATGCCTGGGTAACGCAATTGGTCCTCGCAAATGGTCCGACTCTGGTTCGCTTCTTTTTTCTGTCGTAACTCAGAGGTGACAACAATGGAACCGCAGAACTCACGTTCGCTGCACGCACGGAACGCTTTCAACCGCGGCGCCCTAACCGGCACGGTGCTTGTCTCCGCCACGCTCGCAATGGCCGGCGTCGTATTCGCACCGTCGGTCGCGCAAGCGCAGGAGCAGAAAGGCGATTACGACTGGAAGCTGTTCATCGGCGCTGCCTATGTCTCCCCGCTCAGCGACAGCGACATCGCCAACGTCGGGAACTCGCTCGAGGCCTCGGACGAGCTCGGCTACGAGATCGGCATCGAATGGAAGGGGACCGACCGCTTCGGCGTCGAGATCGCCTACCTCGACGAGGACTCTGACATCGAGAGTAGTACCGGCACGATCGGCGACATCAGCATGCGTCCGTGGAACTTCACGCTGAACTTCCATCTCGTCGATAAGAACGCCTTCAATTGGTACATCGGGCCGACGCTGTCCTACATCTCTTGGAGCGACCTCGAGCTCGCCAACGGCACCAAGCGGGATGTCGATAGTCAGACGACGTGGGGGGTATCGACGGGTCTCGTCTTCGGCCTCGGCCAGACCTTCGGCATTCAAGTTGGCTTGCGCTACATCGATGCGAGCATCGATGCGGGACTAGCGGACGACATTAGTGTCGATCCGCTGTTCGCGAGCGTAGCCGTCGCGTTCCGCTTCTAGCTCGTGCTGGCAGCTCGCAGCGAAGGTTCGGCCCGTGGTGGGCCTTCGCTGCTTCTTTTCGGGCGGGCGAGTCTGCTGGCAGCCTTGAGGGGAACTGTGCGGCGCTTTCGCCGGTCCGCCAACGCGGCTCGGAGAAACCGGGCTGCATGGGCGATCGGCACGCGAACGCTCGTGACCTCGTGTGCGTTCCTGTTGGGGGCCTGCGGGGGAGGAACGCCCGACCCCGCGGCCGAGGAATCGTCGTCGGCCACCATACCGAACGAGGCAGTGTCGCAAGAGGCGGCGCCCGCGGATGTTCCCGCGGAACCCGCGCAGGAAGCGCCCGCGGCGGATCCCATACCGTTTCAGGATCTCGCCGCGGCAGACATTCTCGACCTGAACCAGCGCTGGACCGGCGACTACGACGAGCTCGAGAAACGGCGCTTCTTGCGCGTGCTCGTGCCTTTCAGCCGCACGCTGTACTACTTGGATGGACCCGAGCAGAAAGGCATTGCCTACGAGCTGTTGCGCGAGCTCGAAAGTCAGCTGCCGCGCATCGGTCAGTCGAAGGTAACCCCGAAGATCGTGATCATTCCGACCACGCGCGATCGTCTGCTGCCCGCGCTGGCGGAAGGGTACGGGGATGTGGCCATCGGCGCTTTCACGGTCACCGACCTGCGACGCGAAATCGCCGACTTCTCGGCGCCGACGATGTCGGGCATCGAGGACGTCGTCGTGACGGGCAAAGACTCGCCCGCCATCGGCGCGGAGGCCGATCTCGCCGGACGCGAGATTTTCGTGCGCCGTGACAGTAGTTACTACGAGGATCTCGTCGCGTTGAACCAGCGTCTCGAGAGCGGCGGAGCTGCCCCGGTTTCGATCAAGGAAGCCGATGGTCACCTCGAGGACGAGGACATCCTGCAGATGGTCGACGCGGGCATCATTCCGGCGACCGTCACGAAGCGCCCAGTCGCGGAATTCTGGGCGCAGCTGTACGACGGGATCGTCGTGAATTCGGACGTGCCCCTGCGTTCTGACGGGCAGATCGCCTGGGCACTGCGCAAGGACACACCGAACGTCAAGAAGGTCATCGACGGTTTCGTCGTGAAGCACCGCGCCGGCACGCTGTTCGGCAACGTCTTGCTCAAGCGTTACTTGGGAAGCGTCGAGCGGCTCGCGAATCCAATGAGCCAGGCCGAGATCGCGAAGTATCGGGCCATGGCGCAGCATTTTCGCGCCTACTCGGAACAATACGGCTCCGACTGGGTGTTGGTCATCGCGCAGGGATATCAGGAATCGCGGCTCGACCAATCGAAGCGCAGCAGCGCCGGAGCGGTGGGTGTCATGCAGATCAAGCCGTCGACGGCGGCGGATCGCAACGTGGGCATCAAAGACGTGGACAAGCTCGAGAACAACATCCACGCCGGCATCAAGTATCTGCACTTTCTGCAAGATCGCTACTTCGCGGACGAAGGCCTGGATCCCCTGGACAGCGGGCTGCTCACGCTCGCGGCTTACAACGCGGGCCCGGCCCGCGTGGCGTCACTCCGGCAGAAGGCGAAGGCCGTGGGCCTCGACCCGAATCAGTGGTTCGGCAACGTCGAGGTCATTGCAGCGCGCGAGATCGGCCGCGAGACCGTCGACTATGTCGGCAACATTTATAAGTACTACTCGGCGTACAAGGCGTTCGCCGCTCAACAAGCCGCGCAGCAGCCGTGATCCGTTGAGAGTTCGCCACAGGGTGCCTGACGCTTGAGTCGCCACCGCCGATGCGGTGGCGTCAAGAAGAAGCGAGATCGAAAGAAAGACGAAACAACAACGATGGGGAGCAACGTCATGAAGCCTAGCAAAGTGGGTATCGGTTCCATTGCGCTCGCGTTTTGCCTGCCGGCGTTTGGACAGGGCGCAGCGTTCACTACGACCGCCAAGACTTGCAGCTCGGTGACTTGGTCGCAGGACGCGCTACAGAAGTATCCGACGATCGCCTCGGCCTGCCAGGACGTCTTGCAGCGCGACGGCAAGTCGTACGTCAAATTCACGGGCGAGGTCGTGCGAGTCATCGACGGTGGTCAGCAATTGACCATCGACTTCAAGAGCGGCGGCGTTTTCACGGTGAGTCCGCCCGAGAACATGAACGTGTCGATCAACGACAAGCGCACGCGCGTGCGCGACTTGAAGCGCGGAGACCAGCTGAGCTTCTACATTCCCGAGACCCGGCTCGCGGTCGACCTGTTCGATGGCCCGCCGGCCACCGCGGCCATCCAAGAGCTCCCGATGGACTCGATTCCGGCACGGCTCCCGGAGCCCGCGCAGGCAGCAGCGCCGGCACCGCAGGCAGCGCCGCCGCCGGCAGCGCCCGCCCCGCAGCCGCAACCCGTGCAGGCAGCTCCCGCACCGGCGCCGCGTCCCGCACCCGCGGTCGTCAAGGTACCGGAGCCGGCCCCGACGAGCTCGCTAGCGACGATCGGATGGGTGGTGTTGGCCGTAGTCGTGGTGATCGCTGGAGTGCTGCTGATCCGGCGATCGATGCGAGCTTCGACCTGAAGGCGCGGGCGCCGCGGTAGCGCAGCGGCCGCGGCTGAGCCGGAGACGCACGAGCTCGTGCTCGGCGGATCAACTCGTGCGATCGCGGCAGCGCAGCTGCAACGCTTCCGCGACGTGCACCGGCGAAACCGCGTCCGCTTCGTTTAGATCGGCGAGCGTGCGCGCGACCTTCAGCACGCGCAGCGTGCTGCGCGCGCTGAGGTGCCAACGGTCAGCCGCGCGCTTGAGCAGCGCGCGCTCCTCGCTGCCGAGCTTGACCACGCGCCAGAGCGCGCGCGCGTCGAGCCGTCCGTTGAGACGGCCGCCGCGCATCATCTGGCGCTGCCGCACGCGCGCGACGAGGTCGCGCACCGCGGCCGACTCGCTGCCCGAGCCGGGCTCGGCGATCTCGGTGAAGCTCACGCGCGGCACTTCGATGTGCAGGTCGAACCGATCGAGCAGCGGCCCCGACAAACGGCCGCGGTACTGTTCGAGGCGATATGGCGTGCATTTGCACCGATCCGAGCCGTCTCCAAGGAATCCACACGGGCACGGGTTCATCGCACCGACGAGCTGGAACTCCGCGGGAAACGTGATCTGCTCGTGCACCCGCGAGATTCGCGCGACGCCGCTCTCGAGTGGCTCGCGCAGCGCCTCGAGCGCGTCGCGGCCGAATTCCGGCAGCTCGTCGAGGAACAGCACGCCGCGATGCGCGAGCGAGATTTCGCCGGGGCGCGGCCGGCTGCCGCCGCCGACGAGCGCTGCCGCGGAGCTCGTGTGATGCGGCGCGCGAAACGGCGCGTTTTGAGTGGGGCTCGCGGCGCTCGGTTCGCCTGCGACGGACGCGATGCACGCGACCCGCAGCATGTCTTCGCGCGCGAGCGGGGGGAGCAGCCCGCTCAGCCGCTCGGCGAGCATGCTCTTGCCGCTGCCCGGCGGTCCGACCATGAGCAGGTTGTGGCCGCCGGCCGCCGCGACCGTCAGCGCGCGCTTCGCGAACGCTTGGCCGCGCACGTCCGCAAGGTCCGTGAGCGGCGCCTCGACGGCCTCCGCCGCCCCGTCGCGGCGCTCGACACGCGCGAGCGGCTCGATCCCGTCCAAGTGCCGGACGACATCCTGCAGATGCTTCGCAACGTAGACGTCGGCGCTCGGCACGAGCGCGGCCTCCGGAGCGTTCGCCGCGGGCAGCACGAGCGCGTGCCCCGCCTTCTGCGCCGCGATCACGGCGGGCAGCGCGCCCGTGATCGGCCGCAGCTCGCCGTTCAGCGCGAGCTCGCCGAGGAACTCGAGGCTGCTCGTCGCCCATGACTTCTTCTCGTTCGCGAGCAAGACTCCGAGCGCGATCGCAAGGTCGAACCGGCCGCCTTGCTTCGGCACGTCCGCGGGTCCGAGGTGAACCGTGATGCGGCTCACCGGGACGTCGAAGCCGGAGGTCTGCAGCGCCGCGCGCACGCGATCCTTGCTCTCGCGCACCGCGGCCGCCGGCAAGCCCGTGATCGCGAACGTCGGCAGCCCGCCCGAGATGTGGACCTCGACGGTCACGACGTACGCGTCGAGCCCGCTCTGGCCGCGGCTCAGTACGCGCGCGAGTGACGACACGCTTGCCGCGGCGTGGGGAGCCGCACGGGAGATCGCCGTGGAGGACTGTGTGGGGCGCGCTTCCGGCCTGAACGCCGCGAACCGCTGCGCGGATGCGCTCGGAACGCGCTACTTGCCTGACAGCGCCTTCTCGAGGTCCTTGAGCCGCTGCTCCATCCCTTCGAGCTTCGCGCGGGTGCGCTCGAGCACGCCGCGCTGCAGGTCGAATTCCTCACGGGTCACGAGCTCCATGCGCTCGAGGCCCGACTGCAGCATGGACTTGAAGTTGCGCTCCAGGTCCTGGCCGAGCACTCGCAGGTTTTGCGGAACCGACTCCGCCAGCTGGCGCGCGAGCTCATCCAAGCTGAAGCGTGTCGGTTTCTTGTCGTTCATTGCATCGTCCTCCGCGACCCCGAGGCCAGTGGCGAATCCGCCGAACACGGCGAGAAACGCGCGCGAAACCCAAGTGATGGAAGGAGGATCATAGCCGCAAGACTAGGCTTAGCCCGAGATTTGACTTAATGTCTTGCTCGAGCTCGGAAAACGAGCGGCCGGAAAAGGCGAACTGAGTCACGCGGGCGTCGGTCGATGCCTTGTTAGACTCGCTCTCTCTTCCCCCGCCTCGGACGCCGGAGACCAATTACAGTGAAGACGACTCGGTGGGCCTTGCTTCTGGCGTTACTCGGAACCGCCGCCAACGGCGCCGAGGTCTATCGTTCGACCGACGCGAACGGCGTACCGACCTTCAGTGATAGGCCGGATGCCAACTCCGAAACCATCTACATCGCGACGCCGCGGGCGGGCCGCCCGGGCAATACCGTGGCCGCGCGACCCGCGGCGCCACAAGCGAACGCGAACGCCGCTCAGCCCGGCACGCAACCCGCCGCCGCGAACGCGGCGGCCGGCCAGCCGCCGCAGCAGACGGCGGCCGACAAGGCCGCGCAGCGCGCGAAGAATTGCGATACCGCGCGCGAGCGCGCCGCGAAGTACGCTGTCGCGCACCGCCTTTATCGCGACACCGGGAACGGCGAGCGCGAGTATTTGAGCGACAGCGAGATAGACGACGCCAAGGCGAAAGCGGCTGCGGATGTCGCAACCTGGTGCGATTGAAACGTCGACTCGGCACGACCGCCCGGCCGCCGCAATCCCTCTAACCGCGTCACCGCCGGAGCCGCCGCGAGGCGACCGAGACGGGGCCGCCCGCGCGAGCGCCGACGACCAGGGACCCGCCAAAGAGACGGCCCGCTCCCTCGACGAGTTCTTCATTCCGGATCTGTGCGCGCCGCGCATGGTGTTCGCCGTCGTGCTCGTCGCCGAGCTCGTGGCCGTCACGCTGAGCCTCGCGCGGCCGTCGGCCGCGTTTCTCACGGAGCTCGCGCGAATCTCGCTGTTCCTGCAATGGCTCGGGCTCACGAGCGCCGCCATCCTTTGCTACGCGCGCAAGTTTCTCGCGCGCTTTTCCGTGCCGCGTGCGACGGCGCTGTCGTTCCTGCTGCTGATGGCGAACACGGCGCTGATCTCCGAGGCTGCGCTGTACTTCGGCGGTAGCTTCGGTGAGCAAGGCGCGGCCGCGTTGTTCCCGAACGACCATTGGCCGTTCCTGCTGCGCAACGAAGGCATCTGCGTGATCGTCACGGCGCTGCTGCTGCGCTACTTCTTCGTCACGCATCAGTGGCAGAGCCACGTGCGGGCCGAGGCTCGATCGCGCATCGAGGCGCTCCAGGCGAGGATCCGGCCGCATTTCCTGTTCAACAGCTTGAACACCATCGCAGCGCTCACGCGCAGCGACGCCGCGCGTGCCGAAGAGGCCGTCGAGGATCTCGCGGATCTGTTCCGCGCGACACTGCGCGACTCGCATAGCCCGCTGCGCCTCAAAGAGGAGCTCGAGCTCTCGCGGATCTATCAAAGGATCGAGCAAGCGCGGCTAGGCGAGCGCCTCAAAGTGCGGTGGGATGTCGCCGAGCTGCCGATGCGGGCCTTCGTGCCGGGCCTCACCGTGCAGCCGCTGCTCGAGAACGCGATCTACCACGGCATCGAGCCGCTCGAGCATGGCGGGACCGTCACGGTCAGCGGTCGAGTGACGAGCGGCCGCGTGGAGATCGTCGTCGCGAACCCGGTCGCGCCGCCGCGCGGCGACGCGGTCGAGCGCGCCGGCAACCGGCTCGCGCTCGAGAACATCCGCCAGCGGTTGCAGCTCGCGTACGGGAGCCAAGGCACGATCGAGGTGGAGCAGCCCTCGGGCCAGTACCGCGTCACGATCCGCTTCCCGTACGAAGAATGAACGCCGAGGCTCGCGGCGCGCCCCGGAGTGTTCTGATCGTCGACGACGAGCAGCCTGCGCGCGAGCGTCTACAACGGCTCGTCGCGGAGTTGCCCGGCTGGGTCGTGACGGGAGCCTGCGCGAACGGCACGGACGCGCTCGCGCTCATCGGCAAGCTGCAGCCAACCGTCGTGCTGCTCGACATCCGCATGCCGGGGATGACGGGCATCGAGGTCGCGCGTCACTTGGGCGCACTCGAGCAACCGCCCGCGATCGTGTTCACGACGGCGTACGACGAGTACGCCTTGCAGGCTTTCGAATCGCACGCCGTCGGCTATCTGCTGAAGCCCGTGCGCCGCGAGCGGCTCGAGGACGCGCTGAAGCACGCATCGCGCCTGAGCTCGCCGCAGCTGCGCGAGCTCGCGACGCCGGAGCAACCGCTCGCCGCACGCCAACACGTTGCGGCGCGCGTGCGCGACGAGCTGAAGCTGATTCCCGTGAAGGACATTCGCTTCTTTCGCGCGGAGCAGAAATACGTCACCGTCCGGCACAGCCGTGGCGAAGAGCTCATCGATGAATCGCTGCGTCAGCTCGAGGACGAGTTCGCGCACGACTTCGTTCGCGTGCATCGGAGCCTGCTCGTCGCCATAGCGCACGTCGAGGCGCTCGAGAGAACGGCCGACGGCTACGAGCTCAAGCTGCGGGGCGAGGCGGCGGCCCTGCCCGTGAGCCGGCGCCAAGTCGCGGACTTGCGCAAGCGCTTGGCGGGGCGATAACGGTGGGCACGCTCGGCTCGGTCGTGGCGTCGCCAGCGCGCCGCGCGCAGCGCCGGCGTGCCAAACCGAGCCGCGCCCCCTACTATCTACGCCGATGAGCAACACCGAAAAGCCCATAGCGGACCCGAATTCCGACTCATCCGCCGCGGCAGGCGCGGCGCGCGGCACGCCTACGACCTCGGACTGGGCCGAGCTCGCGGCCTCGCTGTCGTCGGACAAGAGTCAGCGCCCGCGTGCGGCCGGGACGGACGCCAGCCGGAATGCGGCGGCCGACGAGACGCGCGCCGCGCCGGCGCGCGGCGGTTCGTTCGCAAGCTCGCTCGCGCTCGTGCTCGCGCTGATCGCGATCGGCGTGGCGGGCATGCTGTGGTGGCAGTACCGCGAGTTCTACGTTTCGCTGGATCAGACCGATACGACGGCCGCGCAGGCGCTCGAGCGCGTGCGCGCAGAGCAGCGCGCGCTGCAGGACGGAATCAAGGACGTCAACGACGACGTCGACACGCTGCGCCAGCTCAACGCGAGCGTGGCGGACCGCGTCGACGCGCTGCCGGGCCGCTTCGTCGATCTCGAGCGGCGGCTCGATGCGGTTCAGGGCGGCTCGTTCGATGCGCGCGGCGTGCTGCTGCGCTCCGAGGCCGAGTATTACTTGAGCGTCGCGAACACGGAGCTCAACCTCGCGAACGACTGGGACAACGCGATCACCGCGCTCGAGCTGGCGGACGGCCGGCTCGCGGAGCTCGCCAATCCCGAGCTCGGCCCCGTGCGCGAAGCGATCGCGGGCGAGCTGCTCGCTCTACGGGGCGTCCGGTTGCCGGACATCGAAGGGCTGATGTTCAGTCTGGGTAGGCTCGCGGCGCGCGCGCCGGCGCTGCCGATGCGCGCGGACCTGCCCGCGAACTACCCGAGCGGCGCCGACACTGCGCAGGACGAGGCGGAGCCCGGATTCGAACGCCTCTGGGTGGCGGTCAAGCGCACGCTGCTCGGCCTAGTGAGAATCGAGCGGCGCGACGAGCCGGTCGCGGAGGCGTTGTCGGCCGCGGAGCGCGAGCTCGCGCGCCGGCAAGTCGAGATCGAGCTCGAAGTCGCGCGCACGGCCGCGCTGCGCGTGCAGCCGCAGGCGTTTCGCAGCGCGCTCGACGCGGCGACCGCGATCCTGCAGCGCGATTTCGACGCGGATTCGGCGGAGGTCGAAGGGGCGCTCGCGCTGCTGCGCGAGATGCGAACGCTCGAGATCGATCCGAAGAAACCCGACATCAGCGGCTCGCTGAATCAGCTGCGCGACCTCGCGGCCGGGGCACGCTAGCGTGCGTTTCGGGCTCTGGGGTTTGCTCGCGCTGCTGCTCGGCGCTTTCGCGGCGCACTTCGTGCTCGCCGACCGCGGCTATGTGCTCATCAACTTCCGCGGCTACGTCCTCGAGATGTCGGTGCCCGGCCTCGTGCTCGTGCTCGTCGCGCTTTACTTGCTCGTGCGCGGCGTCATCGCGCTCGCGCGTGCGCCGTTCTGGGTTCGCAAAGCGATCCGCGACGCGCGGCCTCAAGCGCGGAGGCACGGACCTCGTGCAAGGACTGATCCACATCACCGAAGGCGACTTCGCGCGCGGCGAGCGCTTGCTCACCCGCGGTCTCGCGACCTCCGACGCGCCGCTCGTCAACTACCTGCTCGCGGCGCGCGCCGCGCAGCTTCAAGGCGCGCCGGAGCGCCGCGACGAGTGGCTCAAGCTCGCGTACGACGAATCGTCGGGCGGAGAGACGACCGTGCTCCTGACGCAAGCGGAGCTGCAGCTAGGTGTCGGCGAGCTCGATGCGGCGCTCGCGACGTTGAAACGACTCGAGCAGCTGAAGCCCGATCACCCGGGCGCGCTGGGGCTTCTTGCGCGCACCTACCGCGCACGCGATGACGGCGCGGAGCTTGCGGCTCTGCTGCCGCGGCTCGGCCGCGCGCGGCTCGCGCCCGCGGAGCGCGAGGAGATCGCGTGCGAGGCTTTGCGTGCCGAGCTCAGCCGTGCTGATCTCACTTCGGAGCGGCTCGCGGCGCTGTGGGCGCAGCTCACGAGCCGAGCTGCGCGCGGCACCCGAGGTCGTCGCGCTGCGCGGGCTCGCGCTGCAAGGGCTCGGTCGCGGCGAAGAGGCCGAAAAGGAGCTGCGCGCTGCGCTGAAGAAGAGCTGGCACCGCGCGCCGGTGCTCGCGTACGGCGAGGTGCGCGGCGCCGACGGCGCGAAGCAGCTGAAGCAGGCCGAGACTTGGCTCAAGACCTATCCCGAGGACGGCGCGCTGCTGCTGACCGCCGCGCGGCTGTGCATGGCGATCGAGCTGTGGGGCAAGGCGCGCAGCTACCTCGAGTCGAGCCTCGCGCTAGCGCCCGTGCCCGACGCGTACGCGCTGTACGGGAGGCTCCTCACGGAGCTCGGCGAGGGTGAGCGCGCGGGGCTCGCGTTCCGCTCGGGTCTCGCGCTCGCGAGCCCGGCGGCCGCTTTGGAGCTCAAGTCCGACGCGCCGCCTCTCGAGCGGCCAGCAGCGAAGGAATCGGGCGCCGCCTAGCGCGCCGTTTTCCCGGTCAGGAGGCTTTCGGCTGGGAGCGCCGCGAGTCGAGCCACTCGATCAACGGATCCCACTGCTCCCAGTCCGGCCAAGCGAGATACGGCGGCAGCTCGTGGATGCCGAGCCCGCGTTGATACGCGCGGATGTAGTTCTGCGCCTCGCGGAAGCTCGCGACATACGGCACCTTGAGCCGCGACAACACATCGTCGAGCTCCTCGAAGATCAGCGTGTTCTCTTTGACGCGGTTCGCGACGAGCGCGGCCTTCGCTTTCTTATCCGCGACCTTGCCGATGCTCAGCAGCTCCTCGACGAATTTCTCTGCGGCCTTGATGTCGATCGGCGAGGGCAGCACGGGTACGACGATCGTCTCGGCTCTACGCACGAGCTCCGTGAGGTCCTTGCCGTAGGAGCCCGCCGCGGAGTCGATCACCAGGTACTCCGTGTTGCGCGGGACGTTCTTCAAGCCGCTCTCGTACGCCGCCACGCCCGTGATCGGCGCGTAGTCGGCCGGCCGCTGCTCGAGCCAAGTCAGCGCGGACGCCTGCGGATCGTAGTCCGCCAAGGCTGTTGCATAGCCTTCGGAGGCGAAGTAGGCCGCGAGGCTCGTGGCGATCGTGCTCTTGCCGCACCCGCCTTTGGCGTTGGTGACCAGGATGTGACGCATGGGGTCTCCGAAGGTTTGTTTGTTGTTATTGCCGACGAGCGGGGCGCGGCGCCCGCATAAAGTAGCCAGGCTTATGACAAATGTCCATTGGCGTCGCGCTATTCGAGGCCGAGCTGATTCCACAGTGAATCGATCTTCTCGACCACGTCGGCGCGCATCTCGATCGGCCGGCCGAACTCGCGGTCCACCTCGCCCGGCCACTTGGTGGTTGCGTCGATGCCGAGCTTCGAGCCGAGCCCCGCAACCGGGGATGCGAAGTCGAGATAGTCGATCGGCGTGTTCTCGACGATCGTCATGTCGCGTTTCGGGTCCACGCGCGTCGAGATCGCCCAAATCACGTCCTTCCATTGCCGCGCGTCGATGTCGTCGTCCACGACGATCACTATCTTCGTGTACATGAACTGCCGCAGGAACGACCACACGCCGAACATCACGCGCTTCGCGTGGCCGGGATACTCTTTCTTGATGCTCACGACGGCGATTCGGTACGAGCATGCCTCGCTCGGCAGATAGAAGTCCGTGATTTCGGGAAACTGCGTTTGCAGGATCGGCACGAACACGTCGTTGAGCGCCAACCCCAAGATCGCGGGCTCGTCCGGCGGACGACCCGTGTAGGTCGTGTGGTAGATCGGAGCCTGCCGATGGGTGATCCGCTCGATCGTGAGCACCGGGAACCGCTCGGCCTGGTTGTAGTAGCCCGTGTGGTCGCCGAACGGCCCTTCCTCGGCCAGCTCGCCAGGGGCGATGTAGCCCTCGAGCGTGATCTCGGCATTCGCCGGCACGACGAGGTCCGACCCGATGCACTTCACGACCTCGGAGCGTCTGCCGCGCAGCAGTCCCGCGAACGCGTACTCGGAGAGGGTGTTCGGAATCGGGGTCACCGCCGCGAGGATCGTCGCGGGGTCGGCCCCGAGACTCACGGCTACCGGGAACCGCTCGCCGGGGTGCTCCGCCTGGAACGCACGGTAGTCGGTCGCGCCGCCGCGGTGCGCGAGCCAGCGCATGATGACCTGGTTGCGGCCGATCACCTGCTGCCGATAGATGCCGAGGTTCTGCCGCTCGTGAGCGGGCCCGCGCGTCGTCGTGAGCCCCCAGGTGATCAGCGGCGCAACGTCCTCGGGCCAGCAGGTTTGAATCGGCCAGAGAGAGAGGTCCACGTCGGGTCCTTCGATGATCACCTCTTGGCAGACCGCGCTGCGCACCGTGCGCGGCGCCATGTTCAGGATCTCCTTGAGGAGCGGCAACGAGCGCCATGCCTCGCCGATGCTGCGCGGAGGCTGCGGCGCGCGCAGCGCCGCGAGCAGCCGGCCGAGGTCGCCCAGTGCCTCCGTGCTGTCGAAGCCAATCGCGGCGGCGACGCGTTCCTCGGTGCCGAACAGGTTCGCGAGCACGGCGACCCCGCGGTCGCTCGCGTTCGTGAACAGCAGCGCGGGTCCGCGTTGCTCGAGCACCCGGCGCGAGATCTCGGTGATCTCGAGCTTCGGGCTCACGCGCGCGTCGATCCGTTTGAGCTCGCCGCGACCTTCGAGGAAGGAGAGGAACTCGCGCAAGTCGCCGAACACGCGATGCGGCTTCAGCCAGATGGATTCCACTATAATCGGCCCTCGTAGTCGGCCTGCGGGTTTACTTTGCCGCGGGCGGCCCAAGGTCAGGACCCCGCGCGGCGCCGCCGCGACATTAGTCTTCTACAGAGCGCAACACCAGACGCCATGCCCGCCGCCACCAAGGTCCCCACCGGGAACGTCGCCGACGAGAACATTCCGCATGAGCGGATCAGGTTCACGAAGATGAACGGTCTCGGTAACGACTTCATGGTCATCGAGTGGCCGAAGGACCGGCAACCGCCCGCGCCCGAGCTCGTGCGCCGCTGGAGCGATCGCCGCCTCGGCGTCGGCTTCGACCAGCTGCTCCTGCTCGATACGGAACAGCCGGACGGCGGCGACGCGAGCTACCGGATCTTCAACTCCAACGGCGGTGAGGTCGAGCAGTGCGGCAACGGCGTGCGCTGCCTCGCGCGCTTTCTCGCGCCTCGCTTCGGCGACGAGCTCACTCTCGTGAGCCCGGCCGGCAGCATCGCCGCAAAGGTGTTATCCGCGGAGCGCGTGAGCGTCAATCTCGGCGTGCCGAGCTTCGAGCCGTCGTCGTTGCCGTTCACGACGCCGACGCGCAAGGACCGCTACCGGCTGCAGCTGAAGACGCACTCGGTCGAATTCGGCGCGGTGTCGATGGGCAACCCGCACATCGTGATTCCGGTGGGCTCGGTGGAACGCGCTCCCGTCGGTATACTGGGACCCGAGCTCGAGCGCCATCCTAGCTTTCCGCAGGGAGTGAACGTAGGGTTCATGCAGCGCGAGAGCGAGGGTCGTATCAAGCTCCGAGTTTTCGAGCGCGGCGCGGGTGAGACGCTCGCTTGCGGAACGGGTGCGGCGGCGGCGGTGGCGGTCGGGCGTGTCTGGGGCGAGCTCGGCGAGGACGTCGAGGTGAGCTTGCCCGGCGGAATTCTCGAAGTGAGCTGGCATGGACCTGGATCGGCGCTGTGGCAAACTGGACCGACGGCGGCAGTGTACGAGGGACAGATCGACCTATGAGCCAACAGAAGAGCGGTGCGGTTGTCGGAGCGACGCACGGCGAGGAATTCCCTGCAGAGCTCGTCGCCGACTATCTCAAGACTCACCAGGACTTCTTCGAACGCCATCCGCTGGTTCTGTTGAGCTTGAAGCTTCCGCACCGCACCGGCGGCTCCGCGATCTCGCTCGTGGAGCGCCAAGTCGCGATGCTCCGGCAGCGCAACGCGCAGCTCGAACGCCAATTCAAGGATCTCGTCGCCGTCGCGAAGAGCAACGACGCGCTGGTCGAGAAAATTCATCAGCTCGGCTTGAAGCTCATGCGCGCCGCGAATCTGCCCGCGCGACTCGAGCAGCTCGAGACGAGCCTGCGCGAAGACTTCGGCGCGGAGCGCGCGGTGCTCGTGCTGTTCAGTGAGACCGCGCCCGCGTCGGCGCAGCGCGAGGGTTTCGTGCGGCGCATGTCGCAAGACGACGCCGACGCCAAGCCGTTCACCGCATTCCTGCGCGCGGCGAAGCCGCGCTGCGGGCCGCTGCGCGATCGCCAGAAGAATATCTTCGAGCGCGACGCGGACGCCGTGAGCTCCGCCGCCCTCGTGCCGCTCGGCCCGAACGCGAATCTCGGATTCCTGATCATCGGAAGCCACGACCCCGACCATTTCCATCCGGGTAAGCGCATGGACTTCCTCGCGCGCTTGGGTGACCTCTTGGCCGTGGCTTTGACCGACGAGCGTGAGCAACGTGGGCGGCTATAAAGAGCTCGCCGATTTCCTGCAGAGGCTGAAGACCGAGCGGCGCTTGTCGCCGCACACGGTCGCAGCCTATCAGCGCGACTTGAACGCGCTGCTCGGCTTTTGCGAGCGCGAGCAAGTCGCGTCGCTCGCCGCGCTCGATTCGTACCACGTGCGCCGCTTCGCTGCCGAGAGCCATCGGCGGGGCCTCGGCGCGCGCAGCGTCGCGCGCCGGCTGTCCGCCGTGCGCACGTTCCTCGAGTATCTCGTCGAGATTGGCGCCGTGAAGGCGAATGCCGGAGTGCACGTGCAAGCGCCGCGGCCGCCGAAGCATCTGCCGTCGACGCTCGATGCGGACCAGGTTGCGAGCCTGCTCGCGATCAGCGGCGACGAGCCGCTCGAGCTCCGCGATCGCGCGATTCTCGAGCTGTTCTATTCGTCGGGCTTGCGGCTTGCGGAGCTCGTCGGGCTCAACCTCGGGGAAGTCGACGCGGCGGACCGCACGGTGCGCGTGCTCGGCAAGGGCTCGAAGGCTCGCGTCGTGCCGGTCGGCAGGAAGGCGCTGCTCGCGTTGCACGATTGGCTGCAGGTTCGGCCGCAGCTCGCGACGCACGGCGAGCCCGCGCTGTTCGTGAGCCGCAACGGCGATCGGATCAGCCGCCGCAGCGTGCAGGCGCGTGTGAATCACTGGGCGAAGCGGCAGGCGGTGCCGTCCGGCGTGCATCCGCACATGCTGCGGCACTCGTTCGCGACGCACGTGCTCGAATCGAGCAAGGATCTGCGCGCGGTTCAGGAAATGCTCGGCCACGCGAGCCTGTCGACGACGCAGATCTATACGCATCTCGACTTCCAGCACCTCGCGAGCGTTTACGACCAGGCGCATCCTCGCGCGAAGCGCCGGCGGGACTGAGCTGCCGGCGGCCGCGCGTACGGCGTGCGCGAACCTGCCGCGGTTTTGCAGGTCGATAGCATCCATGACCACGCAGACTTTCCACGGCACCACGATCGTCTGCGTTCGGCGCGGCGGTAAGGTCGCGCTCGGCGGCGACGGTCAGGTCACGCTCGGAACCCAGGTCATGAAGGGCAACGCGCGCAAGGTACGGCGGCTGCACGACGGCAAGGTGCTCGCAGGCTTTGCGGGCGGCACCGCCGACGCGTTCACGCTGTTCGAATATTTCGAGGCGAAGCTCGACAAGCACGGCAACCTCACCCGCGCCGCGATCGAGCTCGCGAAGGATTGGCGCACGGACCGGATGCTGCGCCGGCTCGAGGCGCTCCTGATCGTCGCGGACAAGGCGCAGTCGTTCTTGATCTCCGGGACGGGCGACGTGATCGAGCCGGAGCGCGATTTGCTCGCGATCGGCTCCGGCGGCGCCTACGCGCAAGCCGCGGCCACGGCTCTCATCGCGAACACCGAGCTCGACGCACGCGCGATCGTCACGAAGGCGCTCGAGATCGCGGCCGACATCTGCATCTACACGAATCGCGAGATCACGATCGAAGAGCTGTGATCCGATGTCGATGACGCCGCGCGAAATCGTCGAAGAGCTCGACAAACACATCATCGGCCAGAACGAAGCGAAACGCGCGGTCGCGATTGCGCTGCGCAACCGCTGGCGGCGCGCGCAGATCAATGAGCCGCTGCGCAGCGAGATCACCCCGAAGAACATCCTGATGATCGGCCCCACCGGCGTCGGCAAGACTGAGATCGCACGCCGGCTCGCCAAGCTCGCGAACGCGCCGTTCATCAAGGTGGAAGCCACGAAGTTCACCGAGGTCGGCTACGTCGGCCGCGACGTCGACTCGATCGTGCGCGACCTCGTCGACATGGCCGTGAAGATGACGCGCGAGGACGCGATGGCGCACGTCGCCGACCGCGCGCTCGACGCGGCCGAGGATCGACTGCTCGACGCGCTGCTGCCGGGCACGGGTGCGCCGGCGAGCGGCGGCATCGGCTTTGCGACGGGAGCAGGCGCGCTCGGCGCGCCCGCGTCTGGCAGCGGGGAGCACCGCGACACGCGCCAGCGCTTCCGCAAGATGCTGCGCGAAGGCGCGCTCGACGACCGCGAGGTGGAGCTCGAGGTGCAAGCGTCGCCCGTCGGCGTCGAGATCATGGCGCCTCCCGGGATGGAGGACATGACGAACCAGCTCCAGAGCATGTTCCAGAACCTGTCGCAGGGCCGGTCGCGGCGCCGCAAGCTCAAGGTGAAGGACGCCGTCGCGCTGCTCAAGGAAGAGGAAGCCGCGAAGCTCATCAATCAAGAGGACGTGAAGATCCAGGCCGTGCGCGCGGTCGAGGAAAACGGCATCGTGTTCATCGACGAAGTCGACAAGATCGCGCGCCGCGCCGAAGCGCACGGCGCCGACGTGTCGCGCGAAGGCGTGCAGCGCGATCTCCTGCCGCTCGTGGAGGGCTGCACGGTGAGCACGCGCTACGGGATGGTGCGAACCGACCACGTGCTGTTCATCGCGTCGGGCGCGTTCAGCGTCGCGAAGCCGTCGGACCTGATCCCGGAGCTCCAAGGCCGGTTCCCGATCCGCGTCGAGCTCTCGGCGCTCGGCATCGACGAATTCGTGCGGATTCTCACCGAGCCGAACGCGTCGCTCACGGAGCAATACCGGAGTCTGCTCGCGACCGAGCGCGTCGACCTCAAGTTCGAGCCGAGCGGCGTGCGGCGGCTCGCTGAAGTAGCGTTCCAAGTGAACGACCGCAGCGAGAACATCGGCGCGCGGCGCCTCCACACCGTGCTCGAGCGGCTGCTCGAGACCGTGTCGTTCGAGGCCGCAGACCGCGGCGGTCAGAGTGTCGTCGTCGACGCGGCGTACGTCGACGCTCACTTGAGCGCGCTCGTGCAAGACGAAGACTTGAGCCGCTACATCCTGTAGAACGCCGACCAATGGCCGAACTCGAAATCCAAGCGCCGACGGACATCAAGTACCACAAGCGCTCGCGCGAGCTCGAAGTGCGGTTCGACAACGGTATGGCCGCGCGGCTCTCGGCCGAGTACCTGCGCGTCCACTCGCCGTCCGCCGAGGTGAAGGGGCACGCGGCCGGCGAAGGCGTCCTCGTCACGGACAAAGAGACCGTCGGCATCAAGCAGATCGAGCCCATCGGCCGCTACGCCGTGCGGCTCGTGTTCGACGACGGGCACAACACGGGCCTCTATACCTGGGCAGTGCTGTACGAGCTCTGCAGTGAACACGACGCCAAGTGGCGCCGCTATCTCGAGCGGCTCGCGGCGGCGGGCAAGACCCGCAAGGTTCCCGCCGCCGAATGACGACGCGCGGCGAGAGGCGCGCGCTATTCGACCACCTTCAGCAACCTCGCGATCTCGGGCCACGACCGCGCGCCGTTCGCAGCCATCTCGGCCGTGAGGTCCGGCGGCATCCATTCCACGAACGCGGGCTTGAACGCGGGCCGCGAGCGCACACGCTCGAACCAGCTCGCGACGCGCGGCCGCCGGCCGTTCTCCCAGAGCCCGTGCAGCGACAGGGCCGCGAGGCGATTCACGTACGGCGCCATCGCGACGTCCGCCATCGAAAAGCGGCCCGCGACGAGCCATTCGGACGCCGCGAGCGCGTCCTCCATCTTCGCTAGATAGCCGTCATACAGCGCGATCTTGTCCGCCGCGCCCGGCGCCGCGAGCCCGTGCTGGATCCACTCCCATTTCTGCGTGCGCGCCGCGATGCCGTCCGTGCCGGCTCGTTTTAGAAAGTCCGCGAAGCTGCCGGCGCCGCTCCGCAAGATCGTGTGGCGATGCGACACGACGTAGGTCAGCGCCGAGCATGCGGGATGAAGCTCCTCGTCCACGGCTTTCGTCCAGACCCGCACCGCGGCGCGCTCGAGCGGCGCGCGGGGATAGATCGGCTGCTCTGGAAACACCTCTTCCAGGTACTCGCAGATCACGGTTGACTCCGTGATCACCGCGCCGTCGTGGATCAGCACGGGCACTACGGCCTTCGGATTGAGCTTCAGGAACTCGGGACGGAACTGCTCGCCGCGCAGGATATCGACGTAGTGGCCGGTCCACGGCAGCCGCTTTTCGCCCAGTGCGAAACGAACTTTCGCAGCGCACGCGGACGAACCGTGGTGATAGAGATGGAGTTGCATCTAGATATGAGACCGGCGCATCTAATGGAGCTCGGACGATTGTAATTCGGTGGCATCGCCCGCGGTAACGTTCGGGCGCGTAGTGCCGTCCTTCCCGGCACGGAGACGGGCATGCCGCCACGTTCACGCCGGGCCGCCGCCGCGGCGCGAGCTTGACCCTGACGCGGCGTGAGTCTCCAGAATGCGTGTGTATAATCCTGGCGCGAAAGCAATCCCAAATTCGAAACATCAGGGGGTCTCCATGGCCGAGAGCGGAGCGCTCGCGATCGCCATGAACATCTTCACGGCACCGAGCGCGGCTTTCTCCGCGCTCAAAGAACGGCCGCGCGTGTGGCTGCCGCTGCTCTTGCTGCTCGGCGGCTACGCCGCGGTGAACGTCGTGTACGTCAACTCCGTGGATCTGGGCTGGTTCATGGACGCCCAGCTCGCTTCGAACCCGGCGCTCACGGAAGCACAGCGCGAGCAAGCCGCGACCGCGGCCGCGAGCATTTCGCCAGCCGTCTACGGCGCGATCAGCGCGGTCAGCACGACGCTCATTATTTCGCTCGTGCTATTCCTCGTGGCGCTCTACTACACGATCGTGTCGTTCGTGTCGCACGACGGCGTGAAGCTCAAGCAGTGGTTCGCGTTCGTCTGGTGGTGCACGCTGCCGGCCGTGTTCGGCCTAGCCGCCACGCTCGTGAACCTGAGCATCCAAGACGCCCGGTTCATGCTCCAAGACGCGATCAACCCGCTCGCGTTCGGCAACCTGCTCGCGATCGAGCGAACGGCGGCGACGCCGGTCATGTCGCGCATCTTGCTCGGGCTCGACCTCTTCACGATCTGGTCACTCGCTCTGTCCGCGATCGGCTATCAGCAGTGGACGGGCAAGTCCTTCGTCAAGAGCGTCGCCATCGTCCTCGGGCCGCTCGCTCTGATCGTCGTGATCGCGGCGCTTTTCGCCCTGCGGTAGAGGTCGGTCCATGAACAGGCGAGTCCTGATCATCCTCGGGATCGTAATCGTCGTGATCGCGATTCCGCTGCTGCAGGCGCGCTTCGGGCGCGGCGTCACCGTCGAGGTCGAGGTCGAGCCGCTCGCCGCGCGCTCGATCGAGGCGTCGGTGCTCGCGTCGGGCCGCCTCGTCCACGAGCAGCAAGTGAAGCTCACGACCGAGGAGATCGGCCGCGTTACGCAGATCTTCGTGGCCGAGGGCGAGCACGTCACGAAGGGCCAGCTCGTGCTCAAGATCGACGACCAGCGTCTGCGCGCGGCCGTCGAGCAGAACGAGGCCGCCGCGCGTGTCCAGGAGATCGCGATCCAGCGCCAGCAGCTGCAGGTCGCGAATCTGCGCACGCAATTCGACCGCACGAAAGCGATGCACGAGCGCGGCCTCATCGACGAGGACAAGTTCACGACGGCCACCAACACCCTCGAGATCGCCGAGGTCGACCTGCGCTCGAGCCGCGAGACGCTGTCGCAAGTGCGCGCCCAGCTCGACCAGGCGAAGGATCGGCTCGCGAAGACGAGCGTCTACGCGCCGATCGAGGGCACGATCACGTCGCTCGACATCAAGGTCGGCGAGATGGCGATCTCGAGCACGACGAACATTCCGGGCTCGACGCTGATGACGATCGCGAACCCGGACAGCATCCTCACGGAGGTCAACGTCGACGAGGCCGACATCGCGAACATCGCTCCGGGGCAGCGCGCGCGCATCTACGCGATCGCTTACCCCGACAAGCCCGTCGACGGCGAGGTGACGTCGATCGCGGTGTCCGCGAAGGTCGCGGAGGGCCAGCAGGGCCTGAGCTTCGCGGTGAAGATAAAACTGCTCGACCGCGCGCAGATCACGCTGCGCCCGGGCATGTCGTGCCGCGCCGAGATCTTCGCGGCGTCGCGCGACAACGTGCTCGCCGTGCCGATCCAGGCGATTCGTGTCGAGGAGGACATGACGCGCAACGAGACGCGCCGCTACGCGTTCGTCGACCGCGCCGGCACCGCGAAGCGCGTCGCGGTCGAGGTCGGACTCTCCGACGACACGTATCAAGAGATCGCGAGCGGGCTCGCGGCGGGGGACTCCGTGATCATCGGGCCCGATCGCGTGCTGCGCGCGCTCAAGGACGGCGACGGCGTCACGATCAAGAAAGACGGGCGCTGAGCCATGTCGGTCATCGAGCTCTCGTCGATCAGCAAGCACTACCTGATGGGCCAGCAGCTCATCAAGGCCGTCGACGGCCTCGACCTCACGCTCGATCACAACGAGTACGTCGTGTTCATCGGCTCGTCGGGCTCGGGCAAGTCGACGCTCATGAACATCATCGGCTGCCTCGACACGCCGACCGCGGGCCGCTACGTGCTGAACGGCCACGACGTGAGCGGTCTCAACGAGGACGAGCTCGCCGACATCAGGAATCAGGAGATCGGCTTCATCTTCCAGAACTTCAATTTGCTGCCGCGCGCGTCCGCGCTCAAGAACGTGATGCAGCCGCTGATCTACCGCGGCTTGAGCTACCCGGAGCGGCGCGCGGAAGCGCAGCGCGTGCTCGAGCGCGTGGGGCTCGCTGACCGCAGCGACCACCTACCGAATCAGCTCTCGGGCGGCCAGCGGCAACGCGTCGCGATCGCGCGCGCACTGGTCACGAGCCCGTCGATCCTGCTCGCCGACGAGCCGACCGGCAACCTCGACTCGCAGACCTCCATCGATATTCTCGCGTTGTTCGACGAGCTGCATGCCGACGGCCAGACGATCGTGCTCGTGACGCACGAGCCCGACGTCGCGCAGCACGGAGCGCGTGTGATCCGCTTGAAGGACGGCAAGATCGTCGAAGACTACGCGCAGGAGCCGAAGCGTGCCCCCCGCCACTGACGCCGCGTCGGCCAAGCGCGCGGGCGCGCGGCGGAGCGCCGGCGCGCGCGTCTCGGTGTGGTTCGCCGCCACCGAAGGCGCGCGAGCGGCGCTCGGCTCGATTCAGGCGCACGCGTTCCGCAGCTTCCTCACCACGCTCGGCATCGTGATCGGCGTCGCGTCCGTGATCGCGATGGTGTCGATCATCCAGGGCTTGAGCTTCACGATCGGCCAGCAGTTCGAAGGGCTCGGTAGCAATAGCGTCACGGTGGCGTCGTACACCGCGCTCGAGGACGCGCTGCAAGGACGCCGCGCGCGGCTCACGGACGAGGATCTCGATCTCATCCGGTTTCGTGTGGACGGAATCGCGTCGATCACGCCGATCATGTTCACACCGAACGGCCAAGGCCAGATCCGCTACGGCTCGCAGACCACGACCTCGCAGGTGCTCGGCACGACGTACACGTTTCAAGACGTCGCGCAGTATTTCTCGCAGCGCGGCCGATTCTTGTCCGACAGCGACAACGTGACGCGCCGTCGTGTCGCCGCGATCGGCGAGAAGGTGCGCGACGATCTCTCGATGCCCGAAAACCCGGTCGGCGAGTTCGTGCAGATCAACGGCGAGTGGATCAAGGTGATCGGGCTGCTCGAGCCGAAAGGCGAGATCCTCGGTCAGAGCCTCGACAATCGCGTGATGATTCCCTACAGCACGATGACGAGCCTGCAGGGCAATCAGCGCCGGCCCGACATCCAGATTCAGCTCACGCTCGTCGACCTGCGCGACCTCGAGAACGTCAGGCAGACGATCACGCGCCTGCTGCGCAGCGCGCACGATCTCAGGCCGGACGACGAGGACGATTTCCGGATCCAGACCGCCGAGCAGGTTCAGGAGACGTTCGACTCGATCCTGACCACGGTCACGATCGTGATGACGGGGCTCGTCGGCATCTCGCTGCTCGTCGGCGGCATCGGCATCATGAACATCATGCTCGTGTCGGTCACGGAGCGGACGCGCGAGATCGGCATCTGCAAGGCCATTGGTGCAAAAAGACATCACATCCTTCTGCAATTCCTGCTCGAGGCGCTCGTGCTGTGCCTGCTCGGCGGGCTCACGGGGCTCGTGCTCGGCTACGGCATCGGTGCGCTCGCCGCGTCGCTGATCCCGGGATTCCCGCCCGCGCACACGCCGTGGTGGGCCGTGGCGCTCGCGCTCGGTTTCTCCGCCGCGGTCGGCATCGGCTTCGGCATCCTGCCGGCCGCGAAAGCCGCGAATCTCGATCCGATCAGCTCGCTGCGTTACGAGTGAGGCCCCGAGTCGACGCGCGCGTCACAGCATGTCGAACAGCAGGATCTCGGCGTCGGCGGTGCCGCGGATCGTGAGCGTCGCGCTCGCTGGTCGATGCAGCGCCGTCGCCCGCCGCGAGCGCGAGCCCGTTCACCTCGACGGCGCCGCGCGCGACTTGAATCCACGTGCGGCGGCCGGGCCGCTGCGCGTGCGTCACCTGCTCGCCCGGAGCGAGGACGGCCGCGTATAGGTCGACGTCCTGATGTATGACGACGGAGCCCTCGCGGCCCTCGTGCGAACCGATCAACTTGAGCCGTCCCCGCTTCTCTTGGTCACCGAACACGCGCTCCTCATAACCGGGCGCGATGTCGCGGCGTTCGGGCACGATCCAGATCTGGAGAAAATGCACGACGTCGTCGCGCGAGGGATTGAACTCGCTGTGGCGCACGCCGGTGCCGGCCGACATCCGTTGAACGTGCCCCGGCCTGATCACCGAGCCGTTGCCGAGGCTGTCCTTGTGCTCGAGCGCGCCTTCGAGAACGTAGGAGATGATCTCCATGTCCCGATGGCTATGCGTTCCGAAGCCCTGGCCCGGCTGCACCCGATCCTCGTTGATCACCCGCAACGGTCCGAAGCCCATGTACCGATCGTCGTGGTAGTCCGCGAACGAGAACGTGTGGCGGCTGTCGAGCCAGCCGTGCTCCGCGTGGCCGCGCTGCGCGGCAGGTCTGATCGCGATCATGTTGCCTCCTCGAAGCGTCGAGCGTACGCCCGGCCCGAGGATCTCGGCTAGCACCCTCCGAACGCTCGTGCCGATGACTAGGAGTCGCGCGCCGCGCTGCGCCGGTTCGGTCTCGGCCACGGGCGCCGGCCGCAACGGTATACTCTCGGCCTTGGTGCACCGTCGGTAAGGCAGCTCGATGACCGATCGAAATGAGGCGCCCGGGCCGCTCGCGGATTTCGGCTACGAGCACGTGCCGTGGGCCGAGAAGAAAGACAGAGTCCGCGGCGTATTCGACTCCGTCGCGCCGCGCTACGACCTGATGAACGACGTCATGTCGGGCGGGCTGCACCGCCTCTGGAAGCGCTTCACGCTCGCGAAGACGGCCTTGCGGAGCGGGCAGAGCGCGCTCGACGTGGCCGCGGGCAGCGGGGATTTGAGCATCGGGATGGCGCGCCAGGTCGGCCGAGCCGGCCGCGTCGTCGTCACCGACATCAACGCGAAGATGCTCGCGGAGGGCCGCGACCGCCTTCTAGACGCGGGTCACGCGGGCAATGTCGACTGCGTGCTTGCGGACGCGGAAGCGCTGCCGTTCGCGGATTCGTCGTTCCACTGCGTGACGATCGGCTTTGGGCTGCGCAACGTCACGGACAAGGACAAGTCGCTGGCGTCCCTGCTCCGCGTGCTGAAGCCCGGCGGACGACTGCTCATCCTCGAGTTTTCGAAGGCGCACCTGGGTCCGCTCGGGCCGCTATATGAGCTCTACTCGATGCAGGTTTTGCCGCGGCTCGGCGGGTTGCTCGCGAACGACTCGGCGAGCTACCGTTATCTCGCCGAGTCGATCCGCCGTCACCCCGATCAAGAAACGCTGAAAGCCATGATGGAACGTGCGGGCTTCGAGCGCTGCGAGTACTACAACTTGACGGCCGGGATCGTCGCGCTGCACGTCGGCTTCCGGCTCTAGCCCCCATTCGATGACGCGATCTTCGCCACCAACGCCGGAGCCTTCGCGCGCCTCGGACGAAGGCCTGCCCCCGCTCGCATCGACGATGGCGCGCGAGCTCGGCGCGTTGCTCGAGCGCGCGCTGAATCGAGCCCTAAATGACGAGATAGCGGCATCGACCACGGCCGCGGACGTGCTCGCGGGGCTCGACGGCGAAAGCTTCGCGATCGAAGTGCTTGGGCTCGGGGTTCGCTGCGTGCTGCGCGCGCAGGGCGAGCGTGTCGTCGTCGAGCCGGAGCTCGTCGACCCGCAGCGGATCACCGCGAGCGCGACGCTGCGGGCGACGCCGCTCGACCTGCTGCGTCTCGCGCGCGCGGCCGACGTCACGAGCCTCAAGGGCACGAGCGCCGAGCTCTCGGGATCGCCGGAGGTGGCCGAGCGGTTCGCGGCGCTGCTGAAGCACGCGCGGCCCGACCTCGAGGACGCGCTCGCGCGCTCGATCGGCGACGTGCCTGCGCACGCGCTTGCGCGCGCCGCGCGCGATGCGGGCGGCTGGCTCCTGCGCGCGGCCACGGCGTTCCGGATGAACACGGCCGAGTTCCTGCAGGAAGAGAGCCGCGTGCTGCCGGCGGAGCTCGAGGCGCAGGCGTTCTATTCCGACGTCGAGCGGCTGCGCGACGATGTCGAGCGCGCGGCCGCGCGGCTCGCGCGGCTCGAACGCCCCAAGCTCAACCCGAAGCGCGCATGACCCGCAGCCCGCACCGGATTCGGCTGCTGCTCCGGATGCTCACGATCCAGCGCGTGCTCGTCCGCCACGGCCTCGACGAGATCGTGTGGCGGACGCATCTGCTGCGGCCGATCGCGTGGATCAACCGGATCCTGCCGCGCCGCCGGACCTCGCTGCCGCTCGGCGCCCGGCTGCGGCTCGCGCTCGAAGAGCTCGGGCCGATCTTCGTGAAGTTCGGCCAGGCGCTGTCCGTGCGGCCCGATCTCCTGTCCCCCGAAGTCGCAGAGGAGCTCGCGAAGCTTCAGGACCAAGTGCCGCCGTTCCCCGGCGAGCTCGCGATCGAGACGCTCGAGCGCGCGTTCGGTAAGCCCGTCGGAACGATGTTCGCGGATTTCGATCGCATGCCGCTCGCGGCCGCGTCGATCGCGCAGGTGCATACGGCGAAGCTGCACGACGGCACCGACGTCGTCGTCAAGGTACTGCGGCCGAACGTAGCCGCGCTGATCGCGCGCGACCTCGAGGTGCTGTACGCGATCGCGGGGCTCGCGGAGGCGTATTGGGCGGAGGCGCGGCGGCTGCACCCGGGCGAGGTCGTCGCGGAGTTCGAGAAGACGCTGTTCAACGAGCTCGACATGATGCGCGAGGCCGCGAACGCGTCGCAGCTCAAGCGTAACTTCGTGGGCTCGGATCTGCTCTATGTGCCCGCGATCTACTGGGACTACTGCCGGCCGAACATCTTGACCATGGAGCGGATCGTCGGCATCCGCGTCGACGACATCGCGGCGCTGCGGGCCGCCGGCACGGACATCCGCCGGCTCGCGGAAAACGGCGTCGAGATCTTCTTCACCCAGGTGTTCCGGCACAACTTCTTCCACGCCGACATGCACCCCGGCAACATCTTCGTCGACGTGACGAATCCGCTCGAGCCGAAGTACGTCGCGGTCGATTTCGGGATCGTCGGCACGCTCGACGCGCGCGATCAACACTACTTGGCCGAGAATTTCCTCGCGTTCTTCAAGCGCGACTACCGGCGCGTCGCGACGCTGCACATCGACTCGGGCTGGGTGCCGCCCGGCACGCGCGTCGACGAGCTCGAGGCCGCGGTGCGCGCGGTCTGCGAGCCGATCTTCAACAAGCCGCTCAAGGACATCTCGTTCGGGCTCGTGCTGCTGCGCCTGTTCCAGACGGCGCGGCAGTTCAACATGGAGGTGCAGCCGCAGCTCGTGCTGCTGCAGAAGACGCTGCTCGCCGTCGAAGGGCTCGGCCGGCTGCTCTATCCCGAGCTCGATCTGTGGAAGACCGCGCAGCCCGTGCTCGAGGAGTGGATGAAGCAGCGCCGCGACCCGCGCACGCAGATCAAGCAGTTGATCGCGGCGTGGCCGGAGATCAGCGAGGACCTCGCGTTGCTGCCGCGCCTCTTGCACCGCGCGATCCGCCGCGCCGAGACGCGGCACGCCGACGAGCAGCGCGCGGGGCGGCTGCCGCCTCCGCGGCGCGATTCACGGCTGTATCTCTGGGGCTCGGGCGCGGTGCTGCTCGTGGCGGGCGTCCTCTGGATCGGCCTCATCGAGCCGCGCTGGCTCGGGTGGGTGGGGCTGGTCGCGGGCTTCGCGCTGATGTTCGCGCCGCGCCGCTGAGCGTTAGACGGTCTTGGTCTCGCCGCCGAGAGCGGTCATGGCCGCGACGATCTCCGCGACCACGCGCGCGATCAGCGGCTTGTCGGTGCCGCGCGCGACGAGCGTCGCGCCGTACTGGCCGTCGCGGTTGAACGGGTAGCTGCCGATCTCGACGTCCGCGTACTTCTTCTGGATGTTCTCGAGCACTTCCGCGAAATCGCCTTCGCGCAGGTACACGTCGACTGCGCTGGACTGGATGGGTAGCCCCCTCGAGAGCATCGGGACCGCGCTCGCGAACATCGCACGCGCGATGCTCGGGATGCCCGCGAACACGAACACGTTGCCGATCCGAAAGCCCGGCGCGTTGCTGACCGGGTTGTCGACGAGCTCGGAGCCGCGCGGCACGCGCGCCATCTTCAGGCGCGCCTCGTTGAGCGGCCGGCCGCCGCGCTTCAAGCGTTCGACCGCGTCCGGATCGAGCACGAGCTCGACGCCGAACGCGAGCGCGACGCACTCGGCCGTGATGTCGTCGTGCGTCGGGTCCGATGCCGCCCGTCGTGAACACGTAGGTGAACTTCGCGCGGCATTCGTTCAGGTGCTGCACGATCGCCGCGGGCACGTCGCGCACGACGCGCGCCTCCTCGAGCCGGATGCCGAGCTTCGCGAGCTCGAAGCCGAGGAACTGGATGTTCGCGTCCTGGGTCTTGCCGGACAGGATCTCGTTGCCGATGACGAGGATGCAGGCGGTCGGTTGGCTCATGGTGGACTCGCAGGCGGCGTTACGCGGCTCGCGCGGACCCGGCAACGCGAGCTCGGTGAGGATCGGATAGTGATCGGAGCCGAAGCTCGGCAAGTTGCGATGCGCGACGATCGCGATGTCGCGGCTCACCGCGCAATGATCGATGGGGATGCCGACGATTGGCAAGTACGCAGGCCAGCTCGGGCTCAGAGTGCGGCCGCGGCGCGTGTCGGTGAGGCCCGTCTTCGCGAGCCAATCGGCGTAGAGCGGCGAATAAGGCGTGACGTTGAAGTCGCCCATGACGGCGACCGGTCCCTTCACCGCGGCGAGACGCTCGACCAGCAAGCCGAGCTGGCGGTCGCGGTACTGCGCTGCGACGCGGCGTCGTCGGCGAGCGCAGATGCACGCCGAACAGCGTGAGCGGCCCGCCCGGTGTGCGCACGTGCGCCTCGATCGCGGTCGTCGGGCCGAGCGCGAACGATCGCACCGAGTCGAACGGAATGCGCGAGAACAGCGCGATGCCGAACGCGCCGATGGCCGGCGCTTCGAGATGGTACGGATAGGTCGTGCGAAGATCGTCCGACATCCGCGACCACTCGGGCGTGTATTCGACGAGCAGCACGACGTCGGGCGACTCGTCCCGAACGATCTCGAGCAGCCGCGTGGCCGAGTGGTTGCGAAAGAGCACGTTCGCGGACAGCAGCTTGATCGTGGCGCCGGCCACCGTGGGGCTCGCCGCGGCCGCCGCGCTCGGGCCGAACGGCACGTACGGCGCGACCCACAGAGCGCTCCAAGCGGCGCAGGCCGCGAGCGCCGCCGACCAGAGCCACTCCTGGCGCAGCGCGAGGAGCACGAGCAGCAGCACGTCGAGCACCACGTACTGCACGCGGAAGTGCGAGGCGAGATCGAAGCCCCACCAGGCTTTCGCTCCGAGGGGCAGCAGTGACGCGATCACCGCGGCGACCGCGATCAGCTTCAGGATGTGATCGGCGGTGCGCATCAGCTCGACGCGTCGCTCGCGCCGCAGCTCCAGCAGACGGCGAACTGACCTTCGTTGCTCTCGCCGCACGCCGAGCAGCGCCACGCGGCGCCGCCCGGCGCTGCGGACGGACGCATCGCGTCGCCCAGCATGACTTCGGCCTTCGCCGCGTCCGCGTCGCGGAATACCCAGAGCTCGGGCGTCGAATCGTAGACCGGCAGCTCGCCGATCGCGGAGCCGAGGTAGGCGTTCTTGATGAAGCTGCCGATGCCCGCATGCTCGAGCAGATTCTTCAAGTGCGTGGTGTCGGCGAGTGTGGCCCCGCTCCAGACTCTTTTCATCGGCGCACGCGCGGATTGGTCGACGGCCTCATCGGAGGTTCACGGCGCTTAGGGCCGCAGTGACCTCAGGAATTTGGCGGGATCTTCCCCCCGCTCGAGCACTTCCACCAGTGCAGAGCCTACGATAACGCCGTCGGCGTGCTCTGCGATCGTTGCAACCTGCTCCGCGCGCCGCACGCCGAATCCGGCGCACACCGGCAGAGTAGCCGCGGCGGCTCTGTACCATCGCGAGGTACTTCGCGGTGCCCTCGGGCAGCGTCGCCTCGCCGCCCGTGATCCCGAAGCGCGTGACCGCGTAGACGAACCCCTGGCTCGCGGCGCAGAGCGTCTTCAGCCGCTCGGGCGGTGTCGCGGGCGTCACGAGCTGCACGAGCGCCAAGCCGTGCTCGTCGAGCGCCGCGCGCAGCGGCGCGCTCTCCTCGTGCGGCAGGTCGGGCACGATGAAGCCGCTCACGCCGACCTCGGCCGCGCGCGCGGCGAGCTTGCCATAGCCGAAGGCGTCTCGTCGAGAGCCGCCGAACGCGAGCAGCGGATTCAGATAGCTCATCAGCAGCACGGGCGCCTCGAGCTCGTAGTCGCGGCGCGCGAGCTCGTCGAGAATCCACCGGAGGCTCACGCCGTGCTCGATCGCGTGCTGGCTCGAGCGCTGGATCGTCACGCCGTCGGCCATCGGGTCGCTGAACGGCACGCCGATCTCGACGGCGTCCGCGACGCTCGCGACTGCGCGCAGCACGTTCAGGAACTCGCGCTTCTCGGGGTACCCCGCGGTGACGAACGCGACGAGCTTCGCGGGCTCGCCGCGCTGCGGCGAGGTCGCGCGTGAGCGCGGCGCGGATGCGGTCACGCGGCTGCATGTCGGCGCTCCGCGATCGAGCCCTTCAGCGGGTATTGCGCGAGGATCGGCATGTCTTTGTCGCCGCGGCCCGAGAGCCCGACCACGACGCGCTTGCCTCGGTTTCGCGCGGCCCAGCGCTTCGCGCCCGCGAGCGCGTGCGAGCTCTCGAGCGCCGGCAGGATGCCCTCGGCCGCGCAGCACTCGTCGAGCGCCGCGAGCGCGTCCGCGTCGCTCGCGGTGATGTATTCGACGCGGCCGATCGATTGGAGGAACGCGTGCTCGGGGCCGACGCCCGGATAGTCGAGGCCCGCGGACACCGAGTGCGTCTCTTGGATCTGGCCGTCGGCGTCGTACAGCAGCATCGTGTGCGCGCCGTGCAGCACTCCGGGCCTGCCGTGGCTCAGCGTGGCGGCGTGATCGCCGAGCTTGCGGCCCGCGCCCGCCGGGCTCGACACCGTAGAGCGCGACGCCGCGATCGGCGAGAAAGCCGTGAAACAGGCCAATCGAGTTCGAGCCCCCGCCGACGCACGCGAACGCCGCGTCCGGCAGGCCGCCGGCCTCGAGCAGCTGCGCGCGCGCCTCGCGGCCGATCACCGCCTGCAGGTCGCGTACGAGCACGGGATACGGATGCGGGCCGATCACGGAGCCGATCAGGTAATACGTGCCTTGCGGGTCGGACACCCAATCACGGATCGCCTCGTCGATCGCCGCGCGCAGCGTACGGTCGCCGGACTTCACGGGCACGACGGTCGCGCCGAGCCGGCCCATCCGGTCGACGTTCGGCGCCTGGCGCGCGACGTCCACCTCACCCATGTACACCGTGCACGGCAAGCCGACGCGCGCGCAGGCGGCCGCCGCCGCGACGCCGTGCTGCCCGGCCCCGGTCTCGGCGACGACGCGCTCCGCGCCGAGCGCTTTGGCGAGCAGCGCTTGGCCGATGCCGTTGTTGATCTTGTGCGCGCCCGTGTGCGCGAGGTCTTCGCGCTTGAGCCACACCTCGGCGCCCCAGCGCTCGCTTAAGGTCGCCGCGAATGTGAGCGCGGTCGGCCGGCCGACCCAGGAGCGCAGTTCCTGCCCGAGCTCTTTCTGAAAATCCGGCGACGGCAGGATGCTGCCGTACGCCCGTGCTCGAGCCGCGCGACCGCGGGCATCAGCGTCTCGGGCACGTAGCGGCCGCCGAACGGGCCGAATCGTCCGTTCTCGTCCGGTAAGCGCCGCTCGAGCAGCGCGGCGAGCAGGCGCTCGCGTTCGTTCGCGTCCGTGATCATTTCTCTTCCTCCACGGCCCGCGCGCGGGCCACGAACTCTCTTATCTTCTTCGGATCCTTCTCACCGCGCCGGCGCTCGACGCCGCTCGATACGTCGACGCCCCAGGGGCGCACGCGCCGGATCGCGTCGCCGACGTTGCTCGCGTCGAGCCCGCCCGCGAGGATCAGCTGTGTGCGCGGCGCGAGCTCGGCCGCGGCGGCCCAATCGGCCGGCGTACCGCTGCCGCTCACCGCACCCTCGAATAACAACCGCGGCGGCGGCTGTGAGGGTAACCCCGCCGCGCTACGGTACACGGGCAGCTTGGCGCACGCTTCCGCGAGCGCAGCGTCGAGCTCGTCCGATCCGAAGTCGTCGGCGTCCGACTGCAGCCAGTCGGGCTCGAACACCTCGAGCACGCGCCGCCACAGCGCCGCGGGCGGGTGGCGCAGCACGGCGACGCGCGTAACGCGGTCGGGCACGGCCGCGCACAGCTCGCGCGCGCGCTCGGGAGTCACCTCGCGCGGCGACGCCGCGAACACGAACCCGAGCGCGTCCGCGCCGGCCGCGACCGCCGCTTCGGCCGCCTCGGCGCTGTTGATGCCGCAAATCTTGACGAACACCTCAGCGCTCCCGTCGTGCGGCGGCTGCGCGCGTTGCGCGGCCGGTCGCGACGAGCGCCGCGAGGGTCGCGGCGGGATCCGCGGCGCGCATCAAGGACGAGCCGACGAGCGCGAGCCTGTACCCGAGCTTGCGCGACGGTCGCGACGTCGTCCGCGGTGCCGATGCCGCTCTCGGCGACGGTCGGCAAGTGCTTGGGCAGATGCGGCGCGAGCTCCGCGAAACGCTCGAAACGTACGTCGAGGTCGCGCAGGTCCCGGCAGTTCACGCCTGCGAGCAGTGGCGGGCCGGCCGTTGCGGGTACGTCGAACGGCGCGAGCCGCTCGAGATCCGCGCGGTCGAACGCCTCGAGCAGCACGAACAGTCCGCACTCGCGCGCGCTGTCGACGAGCGCCCGCACCGCCGAGTCGTCGAGCATCGTGACGATCACGAGAATTCCGCCCGCGCCCGCAGCGCGCGCCTCGAGCACCTGATACGGATCCGTGACGAAGTCCTTGCGCATCACGGGCCGGTGCTGCGGCGCGAGCAATGCGGCCGCGTCGACGAGATGCGAGAGATCGCCCTTGAACTCGGTGGGCTCCGTGAGCACCGACACGGCCGCGGCGCCGCCGCGTGCGTACGCGTCGAGTTGCACGTGGCGGTCGAACCCGGCGCCCGCGAGGCCTCCGCCGGCCGGCGAGCGCAGCTTGAGCTCGGCGATCACGTCGAAGCCGTGGAGCTCGAGCGCGGGCGGCCGCGCCGTGCGCTCGGCGCGGCGCGCGAGCTTCGCATCGCTCTCGGCGGCGCGTGCGCGCTGCACGCGCTCGCGGCTCGCGGCGGCCATGCGCTCGAGGAACGTCACGGCTTAAGCTCCTTCCCGAACGCGACGAGCTTCGCGACGAGATCGCCCGCGGCGCCGCTTTCGATGGCGGAAAGCGCGCGCTGCACGCCCGCGCGCGCGTCGGGCGCGCGGCCCGTGACCTCGAGCGCGAGCGCCGCGCCGAGCACGAGCGCGTCGCGGTGCGCCTGGGTGTCGCCGCCCTCGAGCGCGGCCTTCGCGCGCGCGGCATTCGACGCGGCGTCGCCGCCGCGCAAGTCGTCGAGCGAGCACTCCGCGAGGCCGTAGTCGCGCGAGTCGCGCATCGCTCGCTCCACGCGTCCGGGCCGCACGTCGTAACAGACGAACGGGCCCGCGGGCGTCGCTTCGTCCCAGCCCGCGGCGCCGTGAATGACAAACACGCGAGTGATGTCCATGCCCGCTAAGGTCTCGGCCATCAGTGCCGCGACCGAGTCGCTGAACGCGCCGATCACGTGGAACGGCGGCGCGGCGGGATTCACGAGCGGACCCAGCACGTTGAACACCGTGCGCACGCCGAGCGCCTGGCGCACGGGCGCGATGTGCTTCATCGCGGGGTGGTAGTGCGGCGCGAATAGGAACGTGAACCCGACGCGCGCGAGGCACTCGGCCGCGGCCGTCTCGTCGAGCGGGATCGGCAGCCCGAGCGCGGCGAGCACGTCCGCGCTGCCGCAACGGCTCGAGACGGAGCGATTGCCGTGCTTGACGACCGGCAGCCCGCACGCGGCCGCGAGCAGCGCGCTGCCTGTCGAGAGATTCAGGCTGTGCGAGCCGTCGCCGCCCGTGCCGACGATGTCGACGTACGGGCCCGGCGCGATCGCGGGGCGGCGCGCGAGCTCGCGCATCCCTAGCGCGAAGCCGCGGATCTCCTCGGCCGTTTCGCCCTTCTGCCGGAGCGCGACGAGCAGCCCGCCCGCGAGCGCGGGCGCGAGCTCGCCCGTCGCCATGACCTTCAGCAGGCCGGTCGCGGCCGCCTCGTCGAGGCTTTGGCCCGCGAGCAGGCGATCGAGCAGCTGGACCGGCGTGGGGATCATCGGCCTTCCCCTTATCGGTAGAGGAAGTTCTCGAGCAGCTTCGGCCCTTCGGGCGTGAGCACGCTCTCGGGATGAAACTGCACGCCTTCGACGTTCAGCGCGCGATGCCGGACACCCATGATCTCGCCGTCGGTCGTGCGCGAGGTGACGACGAGGTCCGCGGGCATCTTCTCGCGGTTCGCGGCGAGCGAGTGATAGCGGCCCACCTCGAACGGATTTGAGATGTCGCGATACACGCCCTCGCCGTCGTGCTGCACGAGCGACGTCTTGCCGTGCATCAGCGCCGCTGCGCCGATGATCTCCCCGCCGAAGTGCTGCACGATGCTCTGGTGTCCCAGGCACACGCCGAGCACGGGAATCGTGCCCGCGAACGCGTCGATCATGGCGAGCGACGTGCCCGCGTCGTCGGGCCGGCCCGGGCCCGGCGAGATCACGAGATGCGAAGGTGCGAGCTTCTTCGCCTCGGCCACCGACAGCGCGTCGTTGCGGTAGACCAGCACGTCGGCCTCGAGCACGAGGAACGCTTGCACGAGGTTGTAGGTGAACGAGTCGTAGTTGTCGATCAACAAGAGGCGCGCGCTCACAAACCTTCCTCCGCGAGCTCGAGCGCCCGCCGCAAGATCGCGCTCTTCGCGAGCACCTCTTGATATTCCATGTCGGGCAGGCTGTCTGCGACGATGCCGCCGCCGGCCTGAAAGCTGTACTCGTCGCCATCGAACACCATCGTGCGGATCGTGATGGCTTGATCCATGTTGCCGTTCTTCGCGAAATAGCCGACGGTGCCGCCGTACAGGCCGCGGGCGGTGGGCTCGAGCTCGGCGATCAACTGCATCGCGCGCACCTTCGGCGCGCCGACCAGCGTGCCGGCCGGGAACGCCGCGGCGAACAGGTCGAACGCGTCGCGGTCGGGCGCCACGAGCCCTTGCACGCCGCTCACGATGTGCATCACGTGGCTATAGCGCTCGATCTTGCGGTACGGCTCCACGTGCACCGAGCCCGAGCTCGCGACGCGCCCCAAGTCGTTACGCGCGAGGTCGACGAGCATCACGTGCTCGGCGTTCTCTTTCGGATCCGCGAGCAGCTCGTGCTCGAGCGCGACGTCGTGCTCTGGCGTGAGCCCTCGCGGGCGCGTGCCCGCGATCGGTCGCAAGGAAGCGTTGCGGCCCGCGAGCCGCACGAGCGCTTCGGGGGACGAGCCCGCGACGCGCAAGCTCCCGAGCTCGAAGAAATACATGTACGGAGACGGGTTCAGGAGACGCAAGCCGCGATAGGTTTGGAACGGATCGAGATCCGTGCGTCCCGCGAAGCGCACCGACAGCACGATCTGGTAAATGTCGCCGGCCTTGATGTGCGCCTTACCTTTGATGACGGCCGCCGCGTGCTCGCGCTCCGCCATGCTCGCCTCGGCGCGTGCGAACTTGCCGGGCCGATCCGGCGCGTCGAGCCCGCCGCGCAGCGCTTTCATGACCTGCGAGCGCAGCGCCTGGCGGTCGCGCTCGGAGCCCGAGTGCAGCAGCGCGACGCGCCGCGTGAGGTGATCGAACACCAGCAGCGACTCGGGCGCGACGTACACGGCCTGGGGCAGCCCCGGCAGCTCCGCGTGGTTCGGCGGCAGGCGCTCGAAGAATCGCACGACGTCGTAGCCCGTCGTGCCGACGAGGCCGCCGTCGAACGGGATGCCGTCGATCTGCGGTTTCAGCAGCGGCGCGCGGTCGAGCGCGCCGCGCATCATCGCGGTCCATTCGGCCGCGTTCGACGGCCGTTGCTCGCGCTTGCCGTTGATGGCGAGGCGGTCGGGATAGAGCTCGAGCGTGAGCGCCTCGCCGAGGCCGATGAACGAATAGCGCGCGAGCCGCTCGCCGCTCTCGACGCTCTCGAGCAGGAAACGCGGCTTGAACGGCTTGAGCTTCATGTAGGCCGATACCGGCGTATCGAGATCGGCCGCTATGTCGAACGGTGACTCCATGAGTGGTCTGCCTTGTTACCTTCGGGTTGTTACCTTGAAGGAGCCGATCTCAACCCAATTTCTCGACCCCCTGAAAACGAAAAACCCATCTTCGGGTTCGCGAAGATGGGTCTGCATGAGTCGAGACGAATTGAGGTCTTCTACGCGCGCACTACCCGCTCCGCTGAAGTGGCTCGCCACCAGCGGGTGTTCGTCAGGGTCGGCTGCGCGTTCATGGGGGCGGGAGTATGTCGGTGCGCCCCCATTGCGGTCAAGGACGTGCGGTGTCTCCGTTTACGGCGGCGGCGGTGCTCGGGCCTGGGTCATTCCCCCGGCTACCGCCCGGGCGGCCTGATTTTGTATCACCTCCAGAAACGGCGTGGGCCGCCGGGTGCCGATCGAAATATGGCAACTCTGGGACCGTCCGCCTGCCATTCTGAGCGTCGTGCCGGGATCGTGGCCCACTATCGCGGGGCCGCCCGAGCGCCGGAGGAACGACCCATGCCCAAACCCCGCCGCCGGCCGCAAACGGAGACGAATCGTCTATGAGCGCGATGGCGCCGCATCACCGCCCCGCTGCAACCGCCCCCCCGAATCGTACGTTTGAGGGGTGGTGGGGAATTTGGCGCTACGGGCGGCGGGCGCTCGCGCTCGTGTGGTCGACGCACCGGGGGCTCACGATCGCGCTCGCGTTGCTCACGCTCGCGGCCGGCCTGACACCGGCCGGGATCGCGTATGTCGGCAAGCTGATCGTCGACGCGGTCGTCGCGGCAATCGATGCGAATCGCGCGGGCGCGGACCCCGACGTCGCGCGCGTGCTCACGTTCGTCGCGCTCGAGGGCGCGCTCGTCGCGGCCATTTCCGGAGCGCAGCGAGGTATCGATTTCTGCCAGTCGCTGCTGCGCGTGCTCCTGTCGCAGCGCGTGCACCTGCTCATTCTCGACAAGGCGCTGACGCTAACGCTCGCGCAGTTCGAGGACTCGGAGTTCTACGACAAGCTCAATCGTGCGCGCCAAGAGGCGTCCGTTCGGCCGCTGAGTCTCGTGAACCGCACGTTCGCGCTCGCGCAAAACGGCGTCGCGCTCTTGAGCTACGCGGGACTGCTCCTGCACTTCTCGCCATGGGCGGTCGCGATCCTCGTCGTCGCGGGGCTGCCGGTGTTCGTAGCGGAGACGAAATTCTCGGGCGAGCGGTTTCGCGCGTTCCAATGGCGCAGCCCCGATCGCCGAATGCTCGCGTATCTCGAAGTGGTGCTCGCGCGCGAGGACCACGCGAAAGAGGTCCAGCTGTTTCATCTCGGCCCGCGCCTGATGGATCGCTACCGCGCGATCTTCAAGAGCCTCTACGACGAAGAGAAGCACCTCACGCTGCGGCGCAACGCGTGGGGTTTCGCGCTCGGGCTCGTTAGCAGCGTCGCGTTCTACGGCGCGTACGCGTGGATCGCGTTCGAGACCGTGTCGCAGACGATCTCGCTCGGTGAGATGACGATGTATCTCCTGCTGTTCAAGCAGGGTCAATCGTCCGTCGCGGCGATGCTCTCCGCGATCGGCGGCATGTACGAGGACAACCTCTATTTGTCCAATCTCTATGACTACCTCGAGCAGCCCGCCGCGGGCGTCAACGGCACGGCGCTCGACGGCATCGATCCGCGCGCAGGAATCGAATTCGATCACGTGCACTTCACGTACCCTGGCGCGACGTTCCCGGCGATCGCCGATCTCACGCTCACGATCGAGCCGGGGCGCAGCATCGCGCTGGTCGGGCTCAACGGCTCGGGCAAGACCACGCTCGTGAAGCTGCTCGCGGGCTTGTACCTGCCGGACTCCGGCACGATCCGCTATCAGGGGCGCAGCTTGCGCGATTGGGATCCCGCGGCGCTGCGCCGGCGGATCGGGGTGATCTTCCAGGACTTCAACCGCTACCAGCTCACGGTCGGCGAGAACATCGGCGCGGGCGACGTCTCGGCGTTCGATGACCGCGCGCGCTGGAGCGACGCCGCGGCGAAGGGCCAGGCGACGGACTTCATTGCGAACCTGCCGGCGTCGTACGAGACGCAGCTCGGCCGCTGGTTCAACAACGGCCAGGAGCTCTCGGGCGGCCAGTGGCAGCGCATCGCGTTAGCGCGCGCGTTCATGAGAAACGGCGCCGAGATCCTCGTGCTCGACGAGCCGACGGCCGCGATGGATTCCGAGACCGAGGCGCAAGTATTCGATCACTTCCGCTCGCTCACGGAGAACAAGATCTCGATCCTGATCTCGCACCGTTTCTCGACCGTGCGCCACGCGGACACGATCGTCGTGCTCGACCAGGGGCAGGTCGTCGAGCAGGGCTCGCATGACGAGCTCATGGCGCTCGGCGGCCGCTACGCGCGCTTGTTCGATTTGCAGGCGCGGGCGTACCGTTAGCGACGCCGCTGTCCGCTGCCGAAGTTTTCATCGTACGGGAACTCGCAACCCAGGCGCACGAGCTCAGCGCGGCAGTAGTCGTCGATGCGGCGTTGCTGCTCGGGCGTGAGCAGCTCGTTCGCGCCGCCGCTCGCTCCTCTGCGAACCATGTACCCGGAGCCGCCCCACGGCACCATCTGCCCAGGCTCGAACTTCGAGCCCTCGCGTTTCATGTAGGCGAAATCGGAGCGCCGGCGGACCTCAGCGGCCTCGTCCGTGCTCAGCTCGACGTTCATGAGCTTCGCGATGCTCTGGATCGTTCCGGACAGGTCTTTTCGCATTTGGTCGTACGTGAGGAACAACACGTTCGGCCGGTCGCGTACCGCCCAATAGCTTGCGAGATGCTCGGCCCATTGCCCTTGCAGAAAGTGCGGGGACAAGAAAAGTCGCACCCACGTCTCGACCGAAGGCATCAACGGCCCGAACATGAGCGAACGCAGGAAGTGATATCCGGACACGCACACGTCTTTCGGATCGCGCGTGACCGCGATGTAACGTGCCTCGGGCGTGAACGGTACGTTGTCGAGCCTCTCGTGCGACTTGATGACGCGCAGGCCGGTCGGCGAGCGCTGCCGAGGCGAATCGTTGTCGAGCGAAATCACCACAGACCTTAGCACCGGCGGGCAGTCGGGCCACGGTACGACGGAGTGAATGTACTCGAACTCCGCTTGGCCCTTGTGGGTGATCTGCACAGCCATCTGCAGCGTCCAGTTCGTGCCGCTCTTGAAGTACGAGCACACGACGACGTCGCTTGCAGTGGGTCGATAGTCGCCGAACCCCGCGAACTGCGGCCTGCGCCGGGTCAAGATACGCGATAAAGCACCGCTCGCATCGAGCAACTTCATGATCGGGTAGGCGAGGCCGTATAACGGAACATAGCTCGCATAGCGAGCCCACGCGGGGAACGTGCGGCGCTTCAGTGCCGCGAAGTCGGATGCCGGTTCAGCAGACACGACAAATAGTCCTCGCACTGCGCATGGAGGCCGAGCGTACCCACTTTGCGTGGCGCCGTCTCAAGCGCGCGCGTATCGCTAGCGGCGGCAACGAGGCGGAAGGTCTAGACTCACCGGCACGGGCGTCGGGGCGCGCCCTGGGGAAAGAGGGAGAGGATGAAGACGACAACCGTGTTGGTCCTCGGGGCGCTAGCGGGTATGGCTGCGACAGCCGATCTATCCGCATCGGCCGCCTCCGCTGCCTGCGACCGCGAGTGCCTGCGCGGCACGATGACCACCTTCCTCTATGCTCTGCTCGAGCACGACGCGAGCAAGGTGCCGGTCGCCGAGGCCGTCCGCGTGACCGAGGACGGCGTCGAGAAGCCGCTCGCGAAGGTCGGTCTCCTGAGCACCGTCACGCGGCTGCGCGGCTACCGCCAGGACATCCTCGACGAGCGCGCCGGAATGGCCGGTGCCGACGTGATCGTGGAAGAGGTCGGAGCGCCGGTGATGCTGGTCGTGCGCCTCAAGGTGGTGGACGGCAAGATCACCGAGATCGAGACCGTCGCGACGCGCAGTCGGAGCGACGGGCTGATCTTCAACATCGACGGCCTGAGCGCGCCGAGCGAAGCGATGAACTACGCGCCGCGGCCGGAGCAGCTCGCCTCGCGCGAGGACGCGATCAAGGCGGCGATGCACTATCCGACCGGGCTCAATGCCGCGAAGACTTTCGCGGCCGTCAACGCGCCGTTCGCGCCGAATGCCTACCGGTACGAGAACGGCCAAGTCATGGCCGGGCCGGACTGCAAGTTCGCGCCGGGCTGCCAGAACATCTCGACGCAGTCGCTGGCGATCTTCGAGCGCCTCGGCGACGTGCAGACCCGCGTGATCGGCGTCGACGAGCGCTTAGGCGTCGTCTGGCTGCGCATGGCGTGGGGCGTGCGCCAGGAGGGCGGCGAACAGCTCACGGTGTGGGAGAGCTTCAAGGTGTACGACGGTCAGATCCACGCCGTCGAAGCGTTCATGAAGATCATGCCCGTGGAGCTCAGGTCCGGCGGCTGGGAGTAGAGCGGCGACGCGGAGCCTCGCGGCTCACGCGGCGGCGAGCGCCTTGTCTCAGTTGCCGACGACCGCCTGCATGACGGCCGTCTCGAAATCGTCGCGAAACTGCCCGCGCGTCTCGAGGAACGTCACCTGCGTCATGGAGATCCCGATGACTCTCTCTTTCGGATCGATGAAGAAGTGCGTGTTGTACGCGCCGCTCCAGCCGAAGCTGCCCTGCGAGAGCCAGGTGTTGCGTGCCGCGGGATCGCTCACGACGCGCACGCCGAGCCCGAAACCTTCGCCCGGATTGCGGCCCGGCAACGTGTCGGGCGCGAACACCGACGCCATCGCCTCGACCGCGCGTCGGCCGAGGACCCGCGTGCCGTCGAGCTCGCCGCCGTTCGCGAGCATCAGCGCGAAGCGCAGATAGTCTTCGGCGGTGCTCGACAGCCCGCCGCCGCCCGAGAAATACGCGCCGTTCATCCACACCGCATCCGGGACCTTGCGCAGCGCACCGTCGATTCGCTGGTACAGCGTCGGCTTGCGCGCCTCGAGCCCGTCGCGATAGAAGAATGTGTCCTTCATGCCGAGCGGCGCGAAGATCCGCTGCTCGACGAACCGGTCGAGGGGCATGCCCGAAGCCACCTCGACGACGCGCGCGAGCACGTCGAACCCGTATTGCGGGCTGTAGGCCCAGCGCGTGCCCGGCTGGAAATCGAGCGGGATGCTCTTGAGCCGGGGCAATACCTCAGCGAGCGTCTCGCCGGCGCCGACCGCGAACGGGTACGTGCTGCTCGCGCCGACGCTCATGAGGCCCGAGGTGTGCGTCAGCAGATCGCGAATCGTGATCGGCCGCTGCGCCTCGACGACGCGCCCTGGCAGCGGCGCGGACGCCGTGAATGCCGGCGACGGCGGTGAGAAGCCCTCCGTGTTCGGCACCGTCACGTTCAGCGTCTCGAGCTCGGGTATGAATTGGCCGACGGGGTCCGTCAGCCGCAGCTTGCCTTCTTCGGCGAGGATGAGGATCGCGACGGCCACGATCGGCTTCGTCATCGACATGATCCGGAACACGGCGTCCGTGCGCATCGGCGTCTTCGACTCGAGGTCCATGACGCCCTGCGCCGTCAACATGGCGACGCGGCCGTTGCGAGCAATGAGCGTGACCGACCCCGAAAACGTGCCGGCGTCGATCTGCCGCTGCATGAGCTCGGCGACGCGTGCGAGCCGGGCGCTCGACAGCCCGACGGTCTCGGGCCGCACCGTGGGCGTTGCCGCGTGCGCCGCGATTGCCCCGAGCGCGAGCGGGATCATCCGTACGAACAAACGACTGCCGAGCATGCGTCCCCCCTCCAACCGGCATCGAGCTGGACGCGCATCATCGCGCAGCCACGCACCGAGGGTAAGTGGGAGCGCTCGCGAGTGCCCGAGGGCGATATCGCGGGTCCACGACTATCGAGCTAGACTTAAACGCCTTTCGACGCGACCCGCGACTATCACCGAGGAGCCTTCCGTGCGAAGCCACGCGTTCGATCAGCAGCGAACCCGTTCGATCGCGCGCAGAGGTGAAATGCGCACGGCGCTACGGCTTGCCGGATTCTCGCTCCTCTTACTGTCCGCCGCCTGCTCGGGTCGCCAAGAGCCGGCGACGCCCGCGGCTTCGCCCGCAGCGAGTGCGCCCGCCGCCGCGCCGAATCGCGCGGCGCCCGATGCAGGCGCCGACGAATATCGGGCCGCGCTCGCGGCGCCGGGCCGCCTGCCCGGGGACAGCGAGCAAGACGCGCGGCGGATGCCTGCCGAGGTGCTCGCGTTCTTCGGCGTGCGGCCCGGAACAGCGGTGCTCGATCTGTTCTCGGGCGGGGGCTACTACACGGAGCTGCTCGCCGCCGTCGTCGGACCGACGGGGCGCGTCGTCGCGCACAACAACAGCGCGTATCTCGAGGGGGACAAGGACGAGCTTGCGCGGCGGTTCCCCGCTCAGCCGCGTCTGACGAACGTCGAGCGCCTCGCGGCCGAGAACAACGCGCTCGATCTTCCGCCCGGCAGTTTCGATTTCGTGCTGATGAGCGCGGTCTACCACGACGTCTATTTCGTCAATGCGGCGAACGGCTGGCCGAAGATCGATGGCCCGAAGATGCTCGCGGAGGTGTTCGCGAGCATGAAGCCGGGCGCGACACTCGGGTTGATCGATCACGCCGCCGCTCCGGGCTCGCCCGCGGAGACGGGCGGCACGCTCCATCGAATCGATCCCGAGCTCGTGAAGCGCGACTTCGCCGCAGCAGGCTTCGTCTTCGAGGCCGAGAGCGACTTGCTGCGCAACCCGGCCGACGACGTCGGCAAGGCAGTGTTCGACCCCGCCGTGCGCGGCAAAACGGACCGCTTCGTCTTTCGTTTCCGCCGGCCGTAACGGCGCCGGAGGCTCGCGAGCCCTGAGGTATGATCCCGCGAGGGTTACGGGGGGCAGGTCCATGCAGATTTCGTCCGTTCGCGCGCTCGCCGTCGCGGCGCTCGCGCTCTTTTTCGGGCCGCTTGCGAGCGCGGAAGTCACACGCGTCGAGATCACGACGCGCGCCGACGTGCAGGACGGCGCGGCGTTCGGCGACGCCGGCGCCTACGAGCTGCTGCAAGGCCGCATTCACTTCGCGGTGGATCCGAACAACTCCCGCAATCAAGTCATCGTCGATCTCGACAAGGCGCCGCGCAGTGCCGCGGGTAAGGTCGAGCTATCGGCTGATATTGCGATCCTGAAGCCGAAGGACGTCGGACAAGGCTAACGGCACGCTGCTGCTCGACGTCGTGAACCGCGGTAACAAGACCGTTCTTACGAGCTTCAATCGAGCCGCGCCGAACGATTTCGGCGACGGCTTTCTAATGCGCCACGGGTTCACGGTCGCGTGGGTCGGGTGGGAGTTCGATGTGCCGGAGCGCGCGGGCGCGGTGCGGATCGACGTGCCCAAGGCTGCCGGCGTCAAAGGCCGCGTGCGCGCGACGGTGACGCCGACGAGCTCCGCGCCGACGGCCGAGTTCGCGGATCTCGTGCGCTATTCGCCGGCCGATGCGGCGGCCGCCACTGCGACGCTCACCGTGCGCCAGAGCCCGCTTGGCAAACCGTTTGCGTACAAGCGCAGCGAGTTCAAGCTCGATGGGAACACGGTGTCGCTCGAGGGCGGCTTCTTCGCGGGCCGCACGTACGAGCTCGAGTACGACGCCGCTGATCCGCCGGTCGCGGGCTTAGGATTCGCCGCCGTGCGCGACACGGCCGCGTGGATCAAGTACGCGGCGGACGCGCCGGTCAAGGCGCAGCGCGCGCTCGCGTTCGGGTCGTCGCAGAGCGGCCGGTATCTGCGCACGTTCCTCTACTTCGGCTTCAATGGCGACGAGAAGAACCGGCTCGTTTTCGACGGCGTGATGGCGCACATCGCGGGCGCGTCGCGGCTCGATCTGAATCGGCGCTGGGCCACTCCAACAGGGCTCGGCCAGTTCGACGCTACGTCGTTCCCGTTCGCAGACGCGGCGTTGCGCGATCCCGCGACGGGTGCGGCGGAAGGTGCGCTCGACAATCCGCGGGCGAAGGACTTCAAACCGAAGATCTTTTACACGAACACCGGCGTCGAGTACTGGGGCGGCGGCCGCTCGGCCGCGCTGATCCATACGACGCCGGATGGCGCGAAGGATCTCGTGTTGCAGGGTAGCGAGCGCGTGTATTTCCTCACGGGCTCGCAGCACGGCCCGACGCGTTTTCCGCCCGCCCCAGCGCGTCGCGGCGCGCAGCGAGAGAACCCGAACGACTACTGGCTCACGATGCGCGCGCTCCTGATCGCGATGGACGACTGGCTGCGCAGCGGCAAGGCGCCGCCCGCGAGCCGCTATCCGCAGCTCGCGAACGGCACGCTCGTGCCCGCGGCCGCCGTCGCGTTCCCGGCGCTGCCCGGCGTGCGCGCTCCGCAACAGCTGCCGGCCGGCGCGCGCGCGGCGAATCCGCTCGTCGCGCAGGACGGCGCGCCGGGTACGACGCTGCCGTATTTGGTGCCGCAGACCGACAAAGACGGCATCGAGCTCGCGGGCGTGCGTCTGCCCGAGATCGAGGCACCGCTCGCGACCTATACCGGCTGGAACTTCCGCAACGCGTCGATCGGCGGCGCCGACACTCTCTATCCCTTGCTCGGCTCCTACATACCCTTCCCGGCGACCGCCGAAGCGCGCGCGGCGGCGAAGGACCCGCGCGCCGGTATCGCGGAGCGCTATGCCTCGAAGCAAGCGTATCTCGACCAAATCAAGAAGGCCGGCGACAAGCTCGTCGCCGACCGGTATTTGTTACCCGAGGACATGGCGGCCGTGCTCGACCGTGCCGGCCGGCACTTCGATCTGCTCACGGACGCGCACTGATGCCGATTTGCGTCCGCCGAAATAGGCCGTCGAGCGCGCGAGGCGCGTCGACGGCGCTCGTCCTGCGCTACGGGAGCGCGAACACGAACACCGCGCTCTCGGCGTTCTCGGGCACGACTTCGGGCGCGAATTTGCGGCCGTTGGTGTAGACGCCCGACGAGCCCGACGTCACCGCCACGTACTCCTTCCCCGCGACCGCGTAGACGACCGGGTAGCCGCTGATCGGCGTGCCGACGTTCTTCTGCCAGAGCACCTCGCCCGTTTTCTCGTCGTACGCCGTGAAATTGCCCGCGACGTCGCCGCCGAAGATCAGGCCGCCGCCCGTCGCGACCATCGACATCACGCCGGCGCGCTGCTCGCGCCGCCAGAGCACCTCGCCGGTCTCGACCGAGACCGCCCAGATCGTGCCTTGGCCCCCGGCGCCGGGCGAGAGCACCTGCTCCTGCTCGAGACCGTACACTAGCTTCGGGTCGCGCTGGTCGTCCTGAGTCTTCGCGTTCATGCATTGATTCTGCATCGGCATGTACATCGCGTTGGTGCGCGGGCTGTAGGCACCCGCGGGCCAATTCTTGCCGCCGTTCATGCCCGGGCAAACGAAGATCGACTGATCCTTGTGCGTGTACACCCGCTCGGGGTCGTCGGTGACCTTGCCGGTCGCGCCGTCGATGCTCTGCACGACGTTCTGGAAGATCGTCGGCCGCGCCCACAGGAACTCGCCCGTCTCGCGATCGAGCGTGTAGACGATGCCCGTCTTGCCCGGAATGCCGGTGACGACCTTGCGCCGCTCGCCCGGTTTGATGCGCGGGTTGATCCACGCGACCTCGCCCGCCTTCGGCGCCACGGCCGTGTCGACGAGCAGCCGCTCGAACGGATGATCGAGGTCCCAGTGGTCGATCAGATGTTGGTAGTACCAGACGATCTTGCCGGTCGCGGGATCGAGCGCGAGCGTGGAGTTGTGATACAGGTGCTGCTTGTCCGCGCCGCCGAGCTGGAATTTCGCGGACGGTATCGTGACCGACGTGCCGATGTAGATCCTGTTCAGCACGGGGTCGAAGCTCGGCACCATCCACGTGCCGACGTGCCAGCGCTGCTCCATCGGCACGTTGCCCCAGCTGTCGTCGCCGGGCTCGCCGGGCTGCGGAATGGTATGCGTGCGCCACAGCTCCTTGCCGGTGGCGGCGTCGTGCGCGGTGACGACGCACCCTTCGAAGGTCGCGTCGGGCTGACATTGCCGGCCCGTGATGACTTTGCCGCCCGCGATCAACGGACCCGCGGTCGCGTGCGCGCGCACCGTCGGCTCGTGCACCGGCGTCTCCCAGACCAGCGTGCCGCTGCGAGCGTCGACGGCGTAGATCTGGTTGTCGCCGCCCGCGTCGATCAGCGTCGTGCCCCAGATGGCCAAGCTCCGATTCGTGCTGCCCATGACGCCTTCGGGGAATTTTCGCTTGTACTCCCAGAGCAGCTGGCCGGACTTGCCGTCGAAAGCCTGGATATAGTCGCCGCGGTTCGGCACGTACATCACGCCGCGATAGACGAGCGGAGTGGCTTCCTGCGGGCCCGTGCCCATCGCGGCGGTCCAGACTTGCGTCAGCTTGGCAACGTTGCGCTTGTTGATCTGATCGAGCGGGCTGAATGCCCAGCCGTTCGGCGTGCGCCGCCAGTTGAGCCAGTCGCCCGGAGCGGGGTTCTGCAGCATCTTGTCGGTGACTGGAACGAAAGCGTTGCCGGTCTCGTTGCCGATCTCATTGCTGGTTTGGGCGGCGGCAGGCCAAGTGGCGCCCAAGGCGAGCGCGGCGGCTACCAATCGAACGCGAAGCATTTCTTTGATCCCCAGGTGCGGTGACGTTCGGGCCCGCTCAATATAGTCGTCCGCCGGCGGGATGCAAAAAGCCGCGATGCCCGCGGCGCGTCCGCCGCACTGCGTTACAATTTGCCCCCGACGAAGAAGCGCCGGCTACGGCGCTTCGGGAGTCAGCCGCCGCGATGTCATCCACTTCACGCACCGTCCGCGCCAACATCTTTTTCGCCGAAAAAGATCAGGCGCTGCGCGAGGACGTGCATAGGCTCGGGGAGCTCGTCGGCGAAATCGTGCGCGAGCAGGGCGGCGAGGCGTTATTCGACCTCGTGGAGACGGCACGTAAAGCCGCGATCGCGCATCGCGAGGGCGACACCGCGGCCTACAGCGAGCTCAAGACCTTGCTCGGGGCGCTCGCGCCGAGCACGGCGCGCGACTTCATCCGCGCGTTCTCGACGTACTTCCAAATGGTGAACATGGCCGAGAAGGTGCATCGGCTGCGTCGCCGCCGCGCTTATCTGCGCGACACGAAGACGCCGCAGCCGTTCGGCTTCCTCGACATCCTCCAGGGGCTCAAGGCCGAAGGCGTCGGCGCGGACGAGATCGAGCGCGTGATCAACACGGTGCAGATCCAGCCCGTCTTCACCGCGCTGCCGACCGAGGTCACGCGCCGCACGCTGCTGCGCAAGGAGCACAGCATCGCGCGCCATCTCGTCGAGATGATGGACCCGTACCTCACGCCGCAGGAGCTCGAAGCCTCGCTCGGCCAGATCCGCCAGGAGATGACGACGGGCTGGCAGACTTCGGAGCATCCCGAGGAAGGCATACGTCTGCGCGACGAAGCGGAGCACGTGCTGTTCTTCCTCACGGACGTGCTCTACCGGATGATCCCGCCGTTCTACGAAAGCCTCGAGAGCGCGCTCGAGGCGACGTACCCGGGCTCGCGCGTGCGCGTGCCGCAGATCATGCGCTTCGGCACGTGGGTCGGGGGCGACATGGACGGCAATCCCCACGTCACGGCGAAGAGCATCCGCGAGACGCTCGCGCGCCAGCGCTCGCTCGTGCTCGACCTTTATTACCGCGAATCCCAAGAGCTCGCGGGGCACCTGAGCCAGGGCGGCAGCCGCGTCGGCGTGTCCGAAGAGCTCGAGCGCAAGGCGCAGCTCTATGCGGGCCACTTCCAGGAGGCCGCGAGCTCCCTGCCCGCACGGCATCGACAAATGCCGTATCGCGCATTCCTGAGGCTGGTCGGCGCGCGACTGCATGCGACCTACGCCGATGCCGCGTTCCCGTACGAATCGCCCGAAGAGTTCATCGCGGACCTCGACCTACTCGCGGACAGCCTGCGCGCGAACAAGGGACGCAACGCGGGACTCTTCGCGGTACGGCGCGCGCTGCGCCGCGCGCACACGTTCGGCTTTCATATCGCCGCGCTCGACATTCGCCAGAACGCGCTCGTGCATCGGCGCGTGATCGGCGAGGCACTGCAAGAGAACGGCTGGCTCGCACTCGACAGCGCCGAGCGCACGCGCCGGCTCGCGGAGGCGCTCGAACGCCGTGAGTCGCCGATCGGAGCGCTCACGTCGGAGGGCCGGCGGACGCTCGCAATTTTCCAGACCATCGCGCACTGCCGCCGCAAGTACGGCCGCGACGCGATCGGACCCTACATCGTGAGCATGGCGCACGGCGCGGACGACGTGCTCAGCGTGCTGCTGCTCGCGAAGTGGGGCCACTTGGGCCCCAAGGGCGCGGCCGTACCGCTCGACATCGCGCCGCTATTCGAGACGGTGGAGGACGTGGAACGCGCCCCCGAGATCATGGACAAGCTGCTCGCCGACGAGCGCTACCGCGCGCATCTCGTCGGGCGCGGCGACCACCAGATCGTGATGCTCGGCTACTCGGACAGCCACCGCGACGGCGGCTTCGCCGCGGCGCGCTGGAGCCTGCACAAGGCGCAGGCCGCGCTCGTCGAGACGGCCGCGAAGCACCGGATAGGCCTTACGCTGTTCCACGGGCGCGGCGCGACGATGAGCCGCAGCGGCGGGCACCTGCACGAAGCCGTCCTCGCGGCGCCGCACGGCGCGATCGCGGGCCGGCTCAGGATGACCGAGCAAGGCGAGACCATCAACGCGAAATACGGCCTCCGCGGCATAGCGATGCGCAGCCTCGAGCAAACGCTTTCCGCGGTGCTGCTCGTAACCGCGCGGCCGCCGCCCGAGAATCCCTCGGAGGCGCGCTGGCACGCGATCATGGAAGACATCGCGACCGCGAGCCGCGGCGCGTATCAGAGCCTGCTCTACGAGTCCGGCGACTTCATGAGCTATTTCCGCGCAGCGACGCCCATCGACGTGATCGAGCGCATCGGCAGCAAGTCCGAGCGCGCCGAGCATCTCGGTGAGGCGCCGGAGGAGCCGCGCGCGGCGCTCTGGATCTTCGCGTGGACGCAGAACCGCTGTCTCTTGCCGAGCTGGTACGGCGTCGCGACGGGACTGAAGGTGGCGATCGAGCAGCACGGCGAAGACTCGCTGGTCGAGATGTTCGAGAAGTGGCATTTCTTTCGAGTTCTGCTCGGTGACGTCGGTACCGCGCTTGCGAAAGCCGACCTGGACATCGCGGCGCTCTACTCGCGGCTCGCGGGCCCCCGGCACGAGCAGTTCTTCCCGGCGATTCGCCGCGAATACAAGAGCTGCGTCGATCTCGTGCTGCGGCTCAGCCGTCAACGCGAGCTGCTCGAGGCGTCGCGGATCCTGCGGCGCGCGATTCGCCTCCGCAATCCCTACGTCGACCCGATGAGCTTCCTGCAGGTCGATTTGCTCGAGCGCTGGCGCGCCGCAGGACGGCAGAACGATGCGGTGCTCCAGGCGCTCACAGCGAGCATCAACGGCATCGCGCACGCGATGCAGACGACGGGGTAGCGTGTCTTGCTGAGCGGGCGGTCCGTCGCGTCACTGGCCTGCGGCACGCAACTCGCCCGCTTCGCGGGTTCCCGAGCCGCCGCCTTCGCCCGCGGGCTCGTCTGACGGGCCATCCATGGCCCGCAGACGAGTGCTCGCTCCTGCTCGCACCCCGCGCGAAGACGCGCGGGGCTAGTTCCGCGTGCGAATACGCCGCCTCGGCGAGTTGCTATCGCCGCACGCCAGTGACGCGACGAACCGCCCGCTCAGCGAGACGGGTGTTCTTTGGGTTTGCGCGGGCGTAGGGCGGGGGCTTTGATCCAGCGAATCACGCGGTGCGCGAGTTCCTCAGGGCGGAAATCCGCTTCGGAGAATGCGCGACCGCGCACGGAGATGCCGGCGTCGTGCACCGTGCGCGCGTCGCCGGAGACGAGCGGGTGCCACCATTCGAGCGGCTTGCCTTCCGCGATTCGCCGATACGCGCACGTGCTCGGCAGCCAGCGGAACGCGGCGAGGTTCTCGGCGTCGAGCGCGATGCAATCCGGCACCAACTCGCGCCGTTTCGCGTAGCGCGTGCAGCGGCAGCGATCGCGATCGAGCAAGCGACACGCGACGTCGGTATAAGCGATTCTCCCGGTCTGCGCGTCTTCGAGTTTCTTCAGGCAGCAACGCCCGCAGCCGTCGCACAGAGACTCCCATTCTTTGGGCGTCATCTCACTCAGCGTCTTGCGTTGCCAAAACGGCAGCAATTGCGTGACCCCGCTCAAAAATCGGCCGAGCAGTCGGCCGATGATCGACAGTGTAAGCTCGATGGCGATGTCGCGTGCGCCGCGCGTCCGCGTTACTCGGCGACGAGCATCACGAGCTTGAAGCCAGGACGAGCGGCAGGGATCAGCGTGATCTGCTGATAGCGGAGCAGTCCGTCGCGCGGATGATGGAACTCCCGCGCTCCGCCCTCGCGCGCGAGCACGGCGTGGTCTGCCCAGAAGTCCGCGAAGCGCGGGCTCGCGCTGCGCAGATCCTCCACGAGCCCCGTGAGCTCGGCGTCGTTCGTGCGGCGCGCGGTATCGGCACGGAACTCCGCGGCGAGTCTGCGCGCGCGAGTCTCCCAATCGCAGATGAGCTCGCGCGCGCTCGGATCGAGGAACACGTAGCGCAGCAGGTTGCGCTCGGGGCCGCCGAGCCAGCGCTCGAAGAGGTGGCGCGCGGCTGGATTTGCGGCGCACGCGAGCCAGTTTCGATCGAGCATGTACGCGGGGGCGGCAATCGTGTCGAGCGCCGCGGCGAGCGAGCCCACGAGCGCATCGTGCTCGCGGTCCGCTGGCGCAGCGGGATCGCGCTTGCGCGTGAGCTCGAAGAAGTACGCGCGCTCGGCGGCCGTGAGATGCAGCGCTTCGGCGATTCTCGCGAGCGCGGCGGACGACATCGAAACGTCTCGGCCCTGCTCGAGCCACGTATACCAGGTCGGGCTCAGGTGGCAGAGCAGGGCCACTTCCTCACGGCGCAGGCCCGGGGTACGCCGGCGCGCGGGCCCGCCATGGATGCCGGCCTCCGCGGGCGTGAGCCGCTCGCGTCGTGCCCGGAGGAAGGCGCCGAGATGGCGGCGTTGCTCGATAGTCGACATGTAGGAAGACTTTATAACAGGATAAATCGGCGTCTTGTACCAGGTTGTTAGTCGGCCGATCCTTTGCGCCCCGGATCAGGAGATCGACGCCATGACCGAGACGCACCACAGCTTCGTGGACGCCGCCTATAGCCCGCGCGCGAACGAGTACCTCGCGAGCGCGGTGCACGCGAGCGGCGAGGATCTCGACACGCTCGAAGCGCTGTGCCGCGGCCGCGCGAGCGCGCGCGTGCTCGATTTGGGCTGCGGGGCCGGGCACGTCTCTTACCGTGTGGCGCCGCACGTCGGCGAAGTCCTCGCCGTGGATCTGTCGCAGCCGATGCTCGACGTGGTGCTCGGAGCAGCGGCAGAGCGCGGTTTGCACAACATCGCCGCACGAAGGAGCGCGGCCGAGCACCTGCCGTTCGATGCCGCGCGTTTCGACTTCGTAGTGAGCCGGTTCAGCGCACACCACTGGCACGATCTCGACGCCGGCCTGCGGGAGGCTGCGCGCGTGCTCGCGCGGGGCGGCCGCGCCGTGTTCATAGACTCGATCGCACCGAGCAGCGCGCTCATCGACTCACACCTGCAGACGCTCGAGCTCCTGCGCGATCCGTCGCACGTGCGCAATTACACGGCGCACGAATGGCTCGCGGCGCTTGCGCGCGCCGGCTTCGAGGTCACGGCGCTCACGACGCGCCGCCTCCGGATCGAGTTCTCCTCGTGGATCGCGCGCACCCGCACGCCGACGCTGCACTCGGATGCGATCCTGTCGCTCCAACGAGGCGCGCCCGAGGAGGTGCGGCGCAGATTGGGGATCGAGCCCGACGGCACCTTCGTGCTCGACGCGCTGCAGCTCGACGCTCGGAGCGCGTGACGCCCTAGGCAGCCGCGACGAGCCGCCCGCCCGCGAGCTCGATCAGGTGGTCGCAACGCGCGGCGGCTTCGAGGTCGTGCGTCACGAGCACGAGCGTCGTGCGCGCCGCCGCGTTGAGCTCGAACAGCAGGTTCAGGATCCGCGCGCCCGTCTTGTTGTCCAAGTTGCCCGTAGGCTCGTCGGCGAAGAGCAGCGACGGACCCGCGACAAACGCGCGCGCGATCGCGACGCGCTGTTTCTCGCCGCCCGAGAGCTGCTTCGGATAGTGCCGCAAGCGGTGCTCGAGCCCTACGTCCACGAGGGCTTGGCGCGCGCGCGCGGCCGCATTCGGCGTGGCGCTGAGCTCGAGCGGCAGCAGCACGTTCTCGATCGCGGTCAACGACGGCAACAGGTGAAACGACTGGAATACGAACCCGACCTCGCGATTGCGCATCCCGGCGCGGCCGTCCTCGTCGAGCGCCGTGAGCTCCGTGCCGTTCAACCAAACGCGTCCGGAGGTCGGCTCATCGAGGCCGGCGAGCAGCGCGAGCAGCGTGGATTTGCCCGCGCCCGACGGGCCCACGATCGCGGCAGTCGCGCCGCGCGCGACGCTAAACGTCACGTCGTCTAAGATGGTCAGCTCACCCTCGGGGCTGCTAACCTTTTTGGTCAGCCCTTCGGCTCGCAACACGTCGCCGGTGCTCATGCTCAAACGCCTCGCAGCCCTCCGCCTGTTCACGCTTGCAGTGCTCGCGGCACTCGCCGTCCTGTACGTGCCGGCGGGCTGGTCTGCCGGTCAAAAACAGACGATCGTCGTGGTTGGCGACTCTTTGAGCAGCGGTTACGGGTTGACCGCCGAGCAATCGTGGGTCGCGATGCTTAGCAGTCGCCTCGAGGCCGAAGCGTACGGATATGAAGTCGTGAATGCCAGCATCGCGGGCGACACCTCGGCTGGCGGCCTGGCCCGCCTGCCGCGGCTGCTCGAAGCGCACGCGCCGGCGCTCGTCGTGATCGAGCTCGGCGGCAACGACGGCCTGCGCGGCCAACCCGTCGCGACGCTGCGCGCGAATCTCGCGAAGATGATCGAGCTCAGCAAGGCGCACGGCGCGCGCGTGCTGCTCGCCGGCATGCAGATTCCGCCGAACTACGGTCCCGCATACACGCGCTCCCTCTCGGGCGTGTATCCCGAGCTCGCGGCGCAATTCGATGTCGCGCTCGTCGCATTCCTGCTCGAGGGTGTCGCACTGCACCCCGAGCTCATGCAGCAGGACAACATTCATCCGAACGCCGCCGGCCAGAAAATCGTATTCGCGAACGTGTGGCCCGTGCTCGCGGACCTGTTGAACTCCAGATGACCCGCGGATGACCGACAAACCCTGGCTGGCCGCCTATCCGCGCGGAGTGCCCGCGGAGATCGACGCAGATAGGTACGCATCGCTTTGCGAGCTGCTGGAGTCGAGCTTCGGCCGTTTCGCCGACGCGCCCGCATTCACGAACCTCGGCACGACCTTGACCTTCGCGGACGCGGAAGCTCAAAGCCGCGCCTTCGCGGCCTTCCTGCAGTCGCTGCCGGGCATCACGCGCGGCGACCGCGTCGCGGTGATGCTGCCGAACACGCTGCAGTCGCCGATCGTGCTGTTCGGGATCCTACGCGCCGGGATGGTCGCGGTGAACGTGAACCCGATGTACACCGTTCCCGAGCTCGAGCACCAGCTCGCCGACAGCGGCGCACGAACGATCGTCGTGCTCGAGAACTTCGCGTCGACCGTGGAGCGCGCGCTGCCGAACACGCGGCTCAAGCACGTGATCGTGTCTCGAATCGGCGATCACTTGCCGCCGCTCAAGGGTGCCATCGCGAACTTCGTCGTGAAGTACGTAAAGAAGCGCGTGCCTGCGTGGCGCATTCCGGGAGTGGTCGAGTACTCCCAAGCGCTCGCGCGCGGCCGCACGATGTCATATCAGCGGCCGGAGATGCGCGGCGACGACGTCGCGTTCCTCCAATACACGGGCGGCACGACGGGTAGAGCGAAGGGCGCGATGCTCACACACCGCAATCTCGTCGCGAACGTGCTTCAGGCAGCGGCTTGGGCGGGCCCATTCTTCGATTCCGACGCCGGCGTCGTGCTCACGCCGTTGCCGCTCTATCACGTGTATTCGCTCACGGCGAATCTGCTCTGTTTCGTAGAGCTCGGCGGCCACAATCTGCTGATCACCGATCCGCGCGACATACGCGGCCTCATCAAGCTTCTCGCGAAGACGCGCTTCGCGTTCATGACGGCGGTCAACACGCTGTTCAACGCGCTCTTGAACGCACCGGGCTTCGCCGAGCTCGACTTCAGCGCTCTGCGCGTGTCGATGGGTGGGGGAATGGCCGTGCAGCGCGAGGTTGCGACGCGTTGGCAGAAGGTGACGGGTGTGCCGATCGCGCAGGGCTACGGCCTCACCGAGGCGTCGCCGATCGTCTCGGCGAATCCGCTGGATCTCAAGAGCTTCAACGGCTCGGTCGGGCTACCGTTCCCGTCGACCGACATCGCCATCTTCGACGACGCGGGCAAGCGCCTCGGCGAAGGCGAGGTCGGGGAGATCTGCGCACGAGGCCCGCAAGTGATGGCGGGCTATTGGAACCGCCCCGACGAGACCGCGCAGGTGCTGTTCGGCGACGGCTGGCTGCGCACGGGAGACGTCGGCCGCATGGACACGCAGGGTTACCTGTTCATCGAAGACCGCAAGAAAGACGTGATCGTCGTGTCTGGGTTCAAGGTGTATCCGAACGAGATCGAGGACGTCGCCGCGAGCCAGCCCGGCGTGCGCGAGGTTGCGGCGGTCGGCGTGCCCGACGGACAGTCCGGCGAGACCGTGAAGCTGTTCGTCGTGCGCAAGGACCCGAAGATCACGGAAGCCGACGTCATCGCGCACGCGCGCGCTAACCTGACGGGCTACAAGATCCCGCGCCAAGTCGAGTTTCTCGACGAGCTGCCCAAGAGCAACGTTGGCAAAGTGCTGCGGCGGGAGCTGAAGGAGCGCGACGCGCCGGCGAAGCGGTGACGCCGCGCACGGCGCTCACGTGAACGCAGCCCAGACGACGTATAGAAGCAGGCCGACGAGCCCGCCGACGACGGTGCCGTTCAGTCGGATGTACTGCAGGTCGGTGCCGATCGCGAGCTCTATCCGGCGCGACGTGGCTTTCGGGTCCCATTGCTCGATGGTCTCGGAGACGATCTCGCTCAATGGGTCACGATAGTTCTCGACGAGATAGAGCAGCAGCTGTTTGAGCCAGCCGTTGAGCTTCTCGGCGACCGCGGCGTCGGTCGCGAGCGCGGTGCCGATCCCGCGGATCTCGCGCCGCACGCCGACGCGCAGCGGGGACTCAGCGTCCGACAGCGCGGCGTGCAGGTCCGCGTCTAGCGTCTCCCACAGATCGTGCGCGTACGCGCGCACGGCGGGATGATCGATCACGTCGCGCTGCAACGAGCGGCTGCGCTCCGCGAGCTCGGGGTCGTGCGCGAGCGCGTCTTGGAGCGACTTGAGCGCCGCGCCAATTTCGGCGCGCGCCGGATGGTTCGGGTCCGATGCGATCGAGTCGAGTATTCGCTCGAGCTCGCCGACGAGCTGGTCGAAGATCTGCTGATCGACGAATTTCGGCATCCACCACGGGCTGCGCTCGTGAATCCGGACGCGGATCAGCACTCGCTGACTCTCGAGCTGGCCGCGGCCGAGCTCGACGAGCTTGTCGATCAGCGTCTGGGCGTGAGCACCCGACAACAGCACCTCGAGCAGCGCCGCGAGCCCCGCGCTCACGGGCACCGAATCGAATGCGCCGCGCAGGCTGCCGCCGAGCGCGGCGCGCAGCTCGTTGCCGTCGCCGGCCCGCAGCAGCCACGCGAGCGCCGCGCCGAGATCTTGCGTCACGCGCGCGGCATTCTTCTCCTGGGCGAGCCAAGCGCCGAGTCGCCCGGCGAGATCCGTGCGGTCGAGTCGGCGCTCGATCGCGTCGCGCACGAGGAAATGATCGCGGATGAAGCGCGCGAGCGCGCGGCCGATGTCGTCCTTGCGGGACGGCACGATCGCGGTGTGCGGAATCGGCAGTCCGAGCGGGCGGCGGAACAGGGCGGTGACCGCGAACCAGTCCGCGAGGCCGCCGATCAGCGCGGCTTCGGCGAACGCGCGGAGTGCGCCGAGCCACGGCCCAAACCTCGGCACCTGGGGCGCGAGCCACGAAGCGCCGATCAAGACCGCCGCCATCGCGACGAGCAGCGCGGTCGCGACGGTGCGCATGCGCCGCAGGCGACGTCGCGGTTCTAGGTCGGGGTTGGGCGTGGGCTCGGGCGAGCTCGCGCTCATCCGAACAAAGCGGCGATCTCATCCTGGATCGCCGCCGCCGCGCGGCGCGGATCCGCGGCGTCGCGAATCGGCCGGCCGACGACGATGTGGTCCGCGCCGGATTCGAATGCGCGGCTCGGCGTGACCACGCGGCGCTGATCGTCCCCACCCGCACTGTCGGCGGGCCGAATGCCGGGCGTCACGATGAGCGGCAGAGGACCGAGCGCCGTGCGCAGCCGCGCGGCTTCGAGGCCCGACGCGATCACGCCGTCGCAACCCGCCCCGACGGCCTGCTTCGCGCGCAGCTCGACGAGCGCCTCGAGCGTGAGCGCGACGCCCATGTCGGCGAGGTCGCGGGGTCCGACGCTCGTGAGCACCGTCACCGCAAGTATCTGTAAGGTATCGCCTTTTTCGGCTGCCGCCGCCGCCGCGATCGCACGATCGCCATGCACGGTGAGGAACGAAGCGCGCGAGCGCGCGAGCTGGCGGACTGCCGCGCCCACGGTGGCCGGAATGTCGTAGAGCTTGAGGTCCGCGAACACGCGCTTCTCTTGATCCACGAGCCAGCGCAGCAGCTCGAAGTAGTGCGGCGACGTCGCAAGCTCGAGGCCGATCTTGTAGAACGACACGGCGTCGCCGAGTGTGCCGACGAGCTTTTTCGCGGCCGCGAGGTCGGGTACGTCGAGGGCGAAGATCAGGCGTTCGCGCGTCGGGATCGAGCGGGCGGGATTGGCGTGCACGGCGGACACGCGGGCGATTCTACCAGACATCAACTCCGTATCCGTGCTCGCAACGCGTCGCGCGTCTGCAGCGCGAAGCGGTCGGTCATGCCCGCAACGTAGTCCGCCACGACGCGAGCCGCGCCTGCCGCGTCGCCGCGCTCGGCTGCGGCGCGCGCGCGCTCCGCGTGCTCGTCCGGCATGCGCGCGTAGTCCGCCGACAACGTGTCGAACAGCCAACGCACCGTTTCCTGCGCCTGCTCCGTCATCTGCCGCACGCGCGCGTGGGTGTAGAGGTGATCGCGGAGGAACGCCTTCAACGTGCGCTGCGCATCGCGGAGCGGCGCCGTGAAGCCGATCAGCGGCTCCTGCAGCGCGCGCACGGAGTCGATGTCGCGCGGGGCCGCGGCTTCGATCGCAGCGGTGCTCGCACGGATCAGGCCGCCCACGAGCTCGCCGATCATGCGCCGCACGGTCTCCGCGCCCAGCCGCTGCGCCTTGATGCCGGGATGCTTCTGCTTCACCCAGCGCATGTGCTCCGCGAAGAACGCGAGCGCCTCGAGCTGCTCGAGTGAGATCAGGCCCGATCGCAGGCCGTCGTCGACATCGTGGTTGTTGTAGGCGACCTCGTCGGCGATGTTTGCGAGCTGCGCCTCGAGGCCGGGCTGCCGCCGCTCGAGGAACCGGCGCCCGATGTCGCCGAGCTCGCGAGCGTGCTTGAGCGAACAGTGCTTCAGGATTCCCTCGCGCGTCTCGAACGTCAGGTTCAACCCGGGGAACGCCGCGTAGCGTTCCTCGAGCTCGTCGACGACGCGCAGTGACTGCAAGTTGTGCTCGAAGCCGCCGAAATCGCGCATGCAATCGTTGAGCGCGTCTTGCCCCGCGTGCCCGAACGGCGTGTGGCCGAGGTCGTGCGCGAGGCTGACCGCCTCCACGAGATCCTCGTTCAAGCGTAGAGCGCGCGCGACGGTGCGGGCGATTTGCGCGACCTCGAGCGAGTGCGTGAGCCGCGTACGATAGAGGTCGCCTTCGTAGTTCACGAAGACCTGCGTCTTGTAGACGAGGCGGCGGAACGCCGTGGCGTGGATCACGCGGTCGCGGTCGCGTTGGAACTCCGTGCGGAACGTCGGCGGGTCTTCGAGGAAGCGTCGGCCCCGCGATGTCGAAGGCTCGGCGGCGTACGGGGCGAGCACGGGAGTGGGCACGCTCATTCGAGCTCGGCGGCGAGCACCGTGCGCAGCAGCGCGCGATCGGGGGCGGGCGTCACGACGGCGCGACCGAGCTCTTCGATCAAGATGAGCTTCAGCCCTTTCTTGTCGGCCTTCTTATCGAGCTGCATGCGCTCGAGCAGCTCGTCCGGGTCGACGCCGTCCGCGGACGTCGGCAGACCCGCAGCTGCGAACAACCGCTCGATCCGCTCGCAATCGGTCTCGCCGATGAAGCCCAGCGCGGCCGACGTGCGCGCAGCGAGCACCGTGCCGATCGCGACCGCCTCACCGTGCAGCCAGCGCTCGTATCGTCCGATCGACTCGAGCGCGTGGCCGAACGTGTGGCCGAGGTTCAGCAGCGCGCGCGAGCCTCGCTCGCGCTCGTCTTCGGCGACGATCGCCGCCTTGATCTCGCAGCTGCGGCGCACCGCATACGCAAGCGCCGCGGCGTCGAGGGAGCGCAGCTGCGGCATCGCGTTCTCGAGCCACTCGAAGAACCCGCGATCGATGATCACGCCGTACTTGATGACCTCGGCGAGCCCCGCGGCGAGCTCGCGCGGCGGTAGTGTCTTGAGGGTGTCGGTATCGGCGAGCACTGCGACGGGCTGGTGAAACGCGCCGATCATGTTCTTCGCGCGCGGGTGGTTGACGGCCGTCTTGCCGCCGACGGACGAGTCCACTTGCGCGAGCAGCGTCGTCGGGATCTGAATGAAATCCACGCCGCGCTGGAAGCTCGCGGCGGCGTAGCCCGTAACATCGCCGACGACGCCGCCGCCGAGCGCGACCAGGCAGCAGTCGCGATGGAAGCGCGCGTCGACGAGTCTGTCGATGATCGTGGTGAACGTCGCGAGCGTCTTGTGGCGCTCACCGTCGGAAAGCACCAGCGTTTGGACGTCACGATCATGACCGAGCCCGGCTTGCACCGCCTGCAAGTAGAGCGGTGCGACGACTTCGTTCGTGACGATCAGGATTTGCTTCGCCGACTTGCCGTAGAGCGCCGCGTCGCCAATCAGCCGCGGTCCGATGTGGATCGGATAGCTGCGCTCGCCGAGCGCGACGGTGATGGTTTCCACGGCGCGAAGGTTCGCAGGCGGGGTGCGATTTTGCAACGCCGCCTAGGGTTGCCCGTCGAGCTGGCTCCGAACGTCGGCGGCGACCGCACGCACTTGTCGGCCGGTCGTATCGACGCGAATGTCGGCGATCTCGTCGTAGAGCGGCTCGCGGATCGCGAACAAACGCTCGAGCACGGCACGCGGGTCGTCGTTCATCAGCAGCGGCCGGCTGCGGGACGGCTTGGTGCGCTGCAGTTGGGCGTCGACGGTCGCCTGCAGATAGACCACGGTGCCGGTGCGCGCGAGCCGCTCGCGGTTGGCTGGATCGAGCACGGCGCCGCCGCCCGTCGCGACGACCACGCCGTCGAGCGCGGCGAGGTCCGCGATCACTTCGCGCTCGCGCTCGCGGAAGCGTTGCTCACCTTCCTTCTCGAAGATGTAGCGGATGTCGACACCCGTCCGCCGCTCGATCTCGGCGTCGCTGTCGAAGAATTGCTTCCCGAGCACGGCAGCGAGGCGCTTACCGACGGCGGTCTTGCCCGAGCCCATCGGGCCGATCAGGTAGAGGTTCCCTTTGGTCATGAGTGCGCACGGTCGCTGTCTGCCGCAAGCGTTTATCAAAACAAAAAGGCCGGCGCAATGGCCGGCCTCGTTTGCTCGTGACGACCCGACGTCAGTCGGTGACCGCGATCGGTCCGATATTGACCGTCAAGTTGCTCGGGCACTTCACCGCGATGAACATGGATCCCGAGCTCGGAGTGGTGTCCGCGTTGACTGTCACGCCGTACGTCTGCGGCGACAGCGTGTTCGGATAGGTGAACGCGTTACCGCCGACGATCGTGCCGTTTGTCGTGGAGAACGTGATCGTGGTTCCGAGCGGCAAGGGTTGGCCGCGCATATCCCGGAATGTTGCGGAGTACGTGCCGGGCGCCGCGAGGGATGGCGCAAAGGGCGTGAGGTCCACGTCGCAGCCGGACATCACCAGCACGGCGTTATCGTTGACAGCAACCGTCTTGGCGGTTGGGTTGCAGTCGCCTGCAGGATTCGCCGTGTCGCACAGCAGCCCGTTGAACATGCCGTCTGCAACGTCGAACGTGCCGCTCGTGTTGAAGTCGTAAAACGGCTCGGACGACTGCCGCACAGCGTCTTCGTTGTCGTCCCGGAACGGCTCGTCGATATCGACGAAGGAGTCACCGTTCCCATAGCGGCCGTTACCGTCGACGTCCGTGAAGCTTTCCTCGCCGATAGCCGTGGCAAGAATCGTGACGCGGCCGTTCGCCGGACGCGGGTTCTGACTCGTCCAATCCACGGTGCACGCGCCGCCGGTCGTAACGCACTGGGAGACGATCTGTCCACCTTCAGTGTTGAACGTGACCGCCGTGCCATTCGGAACGGGGTTGTTGAAGCGATCCGACAGGCGGATCGTGATCTTGTCGACGATGCCGTCGCGGTTCCAAGTCTCGGGATTCAGTGTCTCGATGCTCAGCGAAGTGCTGTCCTGGTCGGGGATGCCGGTCGTGACCGTCAATTGGTCGGACTGCGTGCCGATCGAAAGGCCGACGACCGTCGCGGTGACCCGAACCGTCGTCGCGACGGTTCCCGACGTCACCACCGTCTGGACCTGACCCGACGAATTCGTTGTCGCGGTCGTGGGCAGCAGCGCGATTCCGCCGACGGTGCTGTTCAGCGCAAATGAAACGTTCGTGTTCGCGACCGGTCCGCCAGTCGAATCGACGACGCGGAAGATCACGGTGGAGTTCTCGGAACGGCCCGCGCCGCCCGTGCCTTGCAACGCGATGTTCGGGGGGGTCGCCGAGATGAACTGGATCGATCCGACGCCTGCGGCCGCGACGCTCACGGTGCCGTTGGCGGCCATCGTGACACCGTTGACCGTGGCGGTGGCCGTGATCACGTCGGGGCCGCTACAGCCCGTCGCGACGTAGGTCGAGTTTGCGATGCCGGTGCTCGTCTTGACGGGCGTCGTGACCGTCGCCAAGCCTTGAGCGACGCACGGCGAATTGAAGGTCGCGTCGACGTCGGTGGCCGTATAGAGGTTGCCGGTGTTGGTGACGAAGGTCGCGGTCACGCCCGTGCTGCCGCCGGCGGCCAGGCTCGTGACGCCAAGTTGGAGGATTCCTTCCTGGAACGATGTGCCAAAGCCGTTGCCGATTCGCACGGTGCTCGTGGTCGTGCCGCCGCCCCCGCCGCCAGTGCCGCCGCCGCCGCTGCCGCCACCGCCAGCAGCGGCGTCGCCCGTGAGTGTTTGGTCGTCGCCACAGGCGCAGAGCGCTACCGCGGTAGCCGTCAACAAGAATAGCTTTAGCTTGTGCATGGTCCCTAATCCTTTGAATCTGCCGGAGCTTCTCCGGTGGCGTCCCTAACTCATCACCCGAGCGCTAGTTGATCCTGGCACCGTCGCGAAGGATCTTCGGCGTGACGAAGATCAGCAATTCTGCGTTGTTGTTGACGTTGCTATGGCTGCGGAACAGATACCCCAAACCCGGTATATCGCCGAGCACCGGCACCTTATTGATGGTGTCGCGTAGCTCGGTTTCGTAGATACCGCCAAGCACGACGGTCTCGCCGTCGTTGACGACGACCGTCGTCGTGACCGACCGCGTGTCGATGCTCGGCACGAAGCCGCCTGTCGCGCTCGGGACGACTTCGCCGACCGAGTCCTTGGTGACGAGCAGATCCATGATGATGCGATCGTCCGGCGTGATCTGCGGCGTTACCTGCAGGCTCAGCACGGCTTCCTTGAACTGCGTGGTGGTCGCGCCGCTCGACGACGATTCCTGGTAGGGGATCTCGACGCCTTGCTCGATGCGGGCCTCGCGTTGGTTCGTCGCGATGACGCGCGGCGTCGACACGATACGGCCGTTGCCTTCGGCCTGGAGGGCCGTGAGCTCGAGGTCGACCAGGTAATCCGAGTCGAGGATCGCGAGCGCGAATGAGCCGGCCGGATTGGCGATCGGCAAGTTCACGTTGTAGCGGTTATTGATCGGCGGCACGGTCACCGGGAACGGCGTTCCGTTGTTCTGGAGGTTGTCGAGCGCCGAGCCGACGATCGTGTCGGAGCCCTGGCTGTTGCCGGTCATCGAAATGATGCCGTCCGACGAGTTGTCCTTGACGATCGTGGAGCCGAAGCGCACGCCGAGATCGCGGCTGTAATCGTCGTTCACGATCACGACGCGTGTCTCGATCGACACCTGACGAACCGGAATGTCGAGCGTGGTGACGAGACGGCGAATGTTCTCGAGGCTGCGCGCCGTGTCGTTCACGAGCAACGTATTGGTGCGCACGTCGATCGCGACGCTGCCGCGCTCGGACATGAGCGTGTTCATGTTGTCGCCCTTGATGAGGTCCGCGAGCTCGGCCGCCTTCGCGTAGTTCACCTGGATGAACTCCGAGCGCAGCGGCTCGAGCGTCTGCAACGCTTCCTGAGCTTCGAGGTCCGCCTTTTCGCGCGCGGAGATTTCTTCGGCGGGTGCAACGATGATGACGTTGCCGTTGCGGCGCATGTCGAGGCCTTTGGTCGTCATCACGATGTCGAGGGCCTGATCCCACGGCACGTTCTGCAAGCGCAGCGTCACGCTGCCTTGGACGGTGTCGCTCACGACGATGTTCAGATCGCTGAAATCGGCGATCAGCTGCAGCACCGCGCGTGTCTCGAGGTCCTGGAAGTTCATCGTGAGGCGCTCGCCCGTGTATTCGCGGTTCTGATTGAAAGCGCCCGACACTGCGGCCGCCTTCGGAGCCGATGGCTTGAGCTCGAGCGTGAACAGGTTGTCGGATTGATAGGCCACTTGGTCGTACTCGGCGGCGGCGCTCACGACGAGGCGTGCGTCGCGGTTCGAGCGCAGCGCGTCGACGGTGTACACCGGTGTCGCGAAGTCGGTGACGTCGAGCCGCTTCATCAGCTCGGCCGGCAGCGTGGTGTTCTGGAAGTCGACGACGATGCGGCCGCCTTCCTCACGAACGTCCACGGTCGTGCGTGGATCGTTGAGCTCCACGACGACTTGGCCCGCGCCATCGGTGCCGCGGCGGAAATCGATGTTGCGAATCGACCGATCGCTGCCGACGGCGGCGGCCGCGGCAGGGGCGGCGTTCTGCTGTGCCGGCTGAGCGGCGAATGCGGGCTGCGGAGGCGCGCCCGGTGCCTGGCCGAGCGTCACGTAGACGCTATTGCCCTCGACGCGGGTTTGATAGGGCACGATCTCGTTCAAATTCAGGACGACGCGCGTGCGGCCGTTCGCTTCGGCCGTGTTGATGGTGGTCAGCGGACCCGAGTTCACGTCCTGCCGGCGCGAATCCAGCGCGAGAGCCGTGTTCGGCAGGTCGAGCGAGATTCGCGCGGGGTTGTCGATCGTGAAGCTCATCGGCTCCGGCGCCGGACCGCTCAACCGCAGCCGCAGCTCGACCTGCTGCCCGGGGAGCGGCTGCACGTCGATCGCTTCGAGGCGCAGGTCTTGCGCTCGCGCGGGGAAGGTCGAGAGGGCGAGCGCGAGAATCCACGCCGAGCCCGCCAACCGGCCGAGCCACGATGAGAATTTCCCGCGTCGAACGGGCGCTGACTTGCACATACGATTCACTCCCTAAAAACTCCCCTGCGCTTCAATCGGCTAACGCGATCTTGGCGGGTCTCTCCAAAAACCCGCCAATACCGTCGGAGATGATCTCCACCAATTGAATCTCAGAATCCGAGATCGCCACGATGCGCCCGTAGTTCTGGCCCATGTGGTTGCCGACCGTCACGCGGTGAACGAGACCGTCGGCGGTTTGCACTAGACCGAAGCTCGCACGCCGGTCGGCCAACGTGCCGACCATATGCAGCGTGTCGAGCGGAAACTGTTCGAGAAACTCGCGAGGCCGATTCGGATCGGGTCCCTGGATCGCGTTCGGATCTTCACTGACTCGCCGCTGCGGCGTGTCGGGTAAGAACGGCGACCGGCGGTCGCCCGCCACGTACGTGTATGTCGGGGCCGGACGGACTTGCGGCAGCGAATCGATGCGACCGCCGGGGCGGGCCTTGACCTCATCGATGTACGCTTGCAGGTCGCTGTTGCCGCGGCCGCAAGCACCGAGCGCGCCCGCGAGCACGACAGCCGCGAGCAAGCGCGTGAGTGCGGTATTACGCTTCAACATCATTTCCCTTGCCCCTCCGCGACCTGCTCGTCCAAATAACGATAGGTCTTCGCGGTCACGTCGAGCGTGAGCTCGTCGAAGCTTTTGTCGTTGATCGGCTTAATGTCGATGTCATGTAAAGTCACAATGCGCGGCAGTGCAGCGATGCCGCTCACAAAATTGCCGAGTTCGTGGTAGCTGCCCGTGTAGCGCAACTTGATCGGCAGCTCTGCGTAGAAGTCCTTCTGAATCTCGCCGGTCGGCTGGAACAGCTGCTCCTCGAGACCCGCGCCGAGGCCGGTCTGTGAGATGTCCACGAGCAGGCTCGGCACCTCGGTCTTGCCGGGCAGCTCGCGCAGCATCGCGCCGAAGTCGCGCTCGATTTCGGCGAGCTGCGCGCGGTACGCGTCGAAGTTCGCGGCCTTCCGCTGGCGATCCTCGAAAGCGGCCCGGAGCTCCGTCTCCTCGAGCTTGGCACGATCGAGGAGGGGCTTGTCGGTCTTGATCACGAACATGTAGACGCCAAACGCGACCACCGCGATGAACGCGATGCCGATCGCGACGAGTCGGAACGGTAGCGGCCAGCGACCGGGGTCGTTCGTGTCGAGGGCTCGCAGATCGTCGACGATGCTCATTGTGCTGCTCCTCCGATTCGTCCCTTCCGCCCCTTCCTCGCTGTCGGTCGTCGATCTGCTGGGCGAACAGCTTGAACTGCGAATGGCTCGAGACCGCCACGACGGTCTCGACGACGTCGAGGCCCGGGTTGCGCAGGAACTCCGAGCCGTCGATGTTGCGCATCAGCGTCGAAACGCGCGTGCTCGACTGAGCCTGGCCGGCGAGCTCGATGCGATTGCTCGTCTGCTTGACCTCGGTGAAGTGCACGCCCTCGGGCACCGCTTTCACGAGCTCGTCGAACAGGTGCACGACCTCGGGGCGCGAGCGCTGCAGCTGCTCGATCACGCGCATGCGGGCGAGCAGGCGCTCGCGCTGATTCTCGAGACCCGTGATCTCTGCGATCTGCTTGTCGAGAGCCGCGATTTCGGTCTTGAGCGTCGCGTTGCGGCCCTGCTGGTTCGCGATCCAGCCCTGCATCGTGAGCTTCGACGCGTACACGAGCGCGGCACCGACGATGACGGCGCCGAGGAGCGCGACGAGGAACTCGTTTCTTGCGTTTCTGGCGTAGCTCTGCACGCCAGGGCAGTAGATTAATTCTCGGCATCTTAGTCGAAGCTCCTGAGCGCGAGGCCGCAAGCGGTCAACAAGGCCGTGGCATCCCGGTCGACGCCTTGCGACTTGGCGCGCGACGATATCTTCATCTGGCCGAGCGGGTCTCCGATCTGGGTCGCAATGCCGACACGGCTGCCGATCACGTCGGCGACGCCGGGAATGTTCGCGCAGCCGCCGCACACGAGGATCTGATCCGGTTGCTCGCGGCCGCTGCCCGAAGCGAGGAAGAACTGCAGCGAGCGGCTCACTTGCTGCGACATGTCGTCGATGAATGCGTCGAGCACCTCGGGCTGATAGTTGCTCGGCAAGCCGCCTTCTTTCTTCGCGCGGCCCGCGTCTTCCATGCTGAGGCCGTAGGTGCGCATGATTTCTTCGGTGAGCTGCTGCCCGCCGAACGCGAAGTCGCGCGTGTAGATGACCTTCAGATCCTTCAGCACGCTGAACGTCGTCGTGCTCGCGCCGAAGTCGACGATCGCGACGAACTTGTCGGCGCCCGCGTCGGGCATCTGGTGCGTCAGCAATTGGCAAGCGTTCTCGACCGCGAACGCTTCGACGTCGACGACCCGCGCGGTGAGCCCGGCCGCTTCGACCGCGACTTGGCGCTGCTCGACGTTCTCCGTGCGCGTCGCGACGAGCAGCACGTCGACCATGTCCGGGTCGCGTTCGCTCTCGCCGATGACCTCGAAGTCGAAGCTGACTTCTTCCATCGGGAACGGAATGTATTGGTCGGCCTGAAGCTCGACCTGGCCTTCGAGGTCCGCCGGGCCCAAGCTGCGTGGCATCTGAATGACTTTCGTGATCGCCGCGTCGCCGCTGATCGCGATCGCGGCCTCGCGCGACTTCGTGCCCGCGCGCTTGTGTGCGCGACGAATCGCCTCGCCGACGGCGTCCGCGTCGACGATCGCTTTTTCGTTGATGGCGTTCGGGGGCGTGGGCTCGGCTGCGTAGGACTCGACCCGGTAACCCCTACCGCTCTCGGTCAACTCGATCAGCTTCACGGACGAGGTCGTGATATCCAGGCCGACCAGGGATCCTTTCCGACGGCTCGCAAACACAGCTTTTCCTTTCCAACACCGGAGGTTGGGTTAGAATCCTACACGTTCCCTGAACTGCGCAATTTAACTATAACTCGCGGGAGATATATACAGTGTGATCCGGCTCTCGCTCTGTGCATCGAGGTTAGGCCACCCTCGAGTACGCCGCTTCGTGTAGAAAACCCCGGCAACACCCGAATTCGGGTTGGGACGATCTCGGCGGTCTATTGGCGAGAAGGAAGGAGTAGCTGGCGAAGCATGACGATGCGAATTCAACTGCTTCGGCAGCCCCGCTATCCTAGACGTGCGCAGCTATCGCCGCGCCCGTAGACCGGAGGCTTTGCGTCCCCACCTTTCAATGGGTTTGCCTGACGCCGCGGACTATGCACAAAGGCCCTTTCCTTAGCAAGGGCGTAGAATCCAACTTCACCAATGAATCGTTACTTACAGATTCTGTTGACGTTTTGTGCGCTGCGCATAACGGCGGTGGGGGTCCTGGGCGCCGCCGTGCTGATCGGGGGCTACTACTACGTCGCCCCGAGCCTGCCGCGGGCGGAGGACCTCCGGAACGTCAAGATCAAGGTGCCGCTGCAGGTCTATAGCCGCGACGGCCGCCTGATCGAGGAGTTCGGCGATCAGAAGCGCACGCCCGGTCGCCTACGAAGACATCCCGCCGCTGCTGGTCAAGGCGGTGCTCGCGGCCGAGGACGAGCACTTCTTCGAGCATCCGGGCGTCGACTACCGCGGTGTGATTCGGGGGCTCCTGAACGAGATCAGCGCGGGCCGCGGCAGCGTCGGCGGCAGCACGATCACGCAGCAGGTCACGCGGACGCTCAACGTTTTCACGCGCGCGGGCCTTGCAGCCCGGCGTGCAGCGCTTCGTGCAGAAGTTCAGGGAGATCATCCTCGCGTTCCGGATCGAGCGCGAGTTCACGAAGCAGGAGATCCTCGAGCTCTATCTCAACACCTACTTCTTCGGTCAACGCTCGTACGGCGTGGCGACGGCCGCGCGTACCTACTTCGGTAAGGACTTGGGCGAGCTCACGGTCTCCGAGGTCGCGATTCTCGCGGGTATCCCGCAGCGGCCGGCGGCTTTGAACCCGATCGCGAGCGCCGAGCGGGCGACCGCGCGGCGCAGCTACGTGCTGCGGCGGATGCGCGAGACCGGCGCGATCGACGACGCCGAGTACCAGACGGCGCTCGCCGAGCCGGTCGTCGGCAAGCGCTTCGGCACCCAGACGCAGCTCCATTCGCCGTATGTCGCCGAGATGGTTCGCGCCGAAATGATCCGGCGTTTCGGGCCCGTGGCCTACGAGGCGGGCTTCAAGGTCACGACGACCATCGATAGCCGCCTTCAGGCCGCGGCGAACCGCGCGATGCACAGCACGTTGATTGCCTACGACGAGCGGCACGGCTACCGCGGGCCGCTCGCTCACGTCGAGCTGCCGGACTTCGTCGCAACCGGAGCGCCGACCGTCGCCGCCCACCGCGTTGCCGCGCTCACGGAGTTGCTCGACGACTACCCGCCGCTGCTCGACTACGAAACCGCAATCGTGCTCTCCGTGGAGCCGGAAGAGCGCGCGCGTGTTCTTCGCCGGACACGGCGAGCAGTCGATCGGTTTCGACGCGATGGAGTGGGCCGCGCCGTTCGTGAACGACGACACCGTCGGCGCGAAACCGACGACAGTCTCCGACGTTCTGAGCCCAGGCGACATCGTGCGGTTCCGCCGCGATGCGATGGGCAATTGGCGGCTCGCGCAGATTCCGGAGGTGCAGGGCGCGCTCGCGTCCGTCGATCCTCAGGACGGCGCGATCGTGGCGCTCACGGGCGGGTTCGACTTCGACTTGAGCAAATACAACCGCGCGACGCAGGCGAAGCGCCAGCCCGGCTCTGCTTTCAAGCCGTTCGTGTATTCCGCCGCTCTCGCCAACGGCTTCACGCCGGCCACGATCGTCAACGACTCGCCGCCCGACGTCGGTTATCAAGCGGAGCTCGAGCGCGTGTGGAAGCCCGAGAACTTCGGCGGCAAATACTTCGGCCTCGTGAGCATGCGCTTCGCGCTGCAGGAGTCGCTGAACGCCGTCTCGATTCGAATGACGAAGGAGATCGGCGTACCGACCGTGGCGGAGCACGTCCGTCGCTTCGGGTTCGACGAGCCGCGGTGCCGAACAACCTCTCGCTCGCGCTCGGCTCGGGCGGCGTCGCCCCGCTCGACCTCGTGACCGGGTATGCGACCTTCGCCAACGGCGGCTATCGCGTCCAGAACTACGTCATCGAACGGATCGCGGACGCGAACGGCGAGGTGCTCTACGCGGCGAACCCGGCCTTCGCATGCCCCGACTGCGGCAAGCCCGCGGCCGGGGAGCCGGGTGCGGATCCCCCGGCGCCGCAACTCATCGAAAGCCCCACGGAGCTCTATCCGCCGATGCGCGTCGCGCCCGAGGCGATCACGCCCCAGAACGCCTATTTGATGACCGATCTGCTCAAGGGTGTCGTCACGTCTGGCACCGGAGCGGCCGCGCGTCGCGCGCTTCAGCGCAACGACCTCGCGGGCAAGACGGGTACGACGAACGACGGCAGAGACACTTGGTTCGTCCGGCTTCAATGGCGACGTCGTCGCGTCCGTCTGGGTCGGGTTCGACCAGGACAGGCCGCTCGGCGGTAAGGAGCAGGGCGGCATCACTGCGATACCGATGTGGATCGACTACATGCGCGAAGCGTCTGCAACGGCTGCCGGAGCACACGATGGTCCGTCCGCCGGGCATCGTCGAATACCGCATCAATCCTCAGAGCGGCCTGATCGCGAGCGAGGGGACTCGCGACAGCGTGTTCGAAAAGTTCGACATCGACCACCTTCCGGAGCGCGAAGCCGAGTCCGGCTCGGCTTCGTTCGATCTCGCAAACCCGACGATTCCGGGCCGCTCTGGCTCGGGCAACATCTTCTGAGCCTCGGGCTCCGGGAGACCTGAAGATGGGCGGCCGCCGCTCGAAACCTGTGTCCCGCTCCAACTCGGAGCTGCGCGAGCGGCTCGCGCAGGAAGCAGCGCGCCTGATGGTCGAGAACGGCATCGACAACTTCGGCCTTGCGAAGCGCAAGGCCGCGGAGCGGCTCGGTGCTCGCGGCGCGGGCGCACTCCCGACGAACGCACAGATCGAGGCGAGCCTCGTCGAGCGCCAGCGGCTATTCGAGCCCGAAAGGCATGATCAGCGTCTTGCGGCGCTGCGCGGCATTGCCGCCGATGTGATGCTCGAGCTCGAGAGCTTCGGTCCACGGTTGGTGGGCGCGGTGCTCGCGGGAACCGCGACGATCAATTCGCCGATCGAGCTGCACGTGTTTGCGGATGCGCCGGAGCTCGTCGCGGCCGCGCTGGAGGACGACGGTTCGGCAGGACTGCGCGACGTGCACCGCCGTTTCCGGCTCGATGCGGATACCGTCGTGCAGATGCCTGGCTTTGCCTTCACCCGCGCAAGCGAGCAAGTCGAAGTGATCGTGTTCCCGGAGCGCGGCGCACACCATGCGCCGTTGAGCCCCGTCGACCAACGGCCGATGCGCCGCGCAGGGCGCGGGGCCGTGCTAGCGCTTCTCGACGTCTAGCGACGCTTCGCGAGGGGCACGTACTCGCGTTTGTCGTGACCGATGTATAGCTGGCGCGGACGTCCGATCCGCGTTTCGGGGTCCGCGACCATCTCGCGCCAGTGCGTGACCCAGCCGACCGTGCGCGCGATCGCGAACATCACCGTGAACATCGACTTCGGAATGCCGAGCGCGCGGTAGATGATGCCCGAGTAGAAATCCACGTTCGGGTAGAGATTCTTCTGAATGAAGTACTCGTCCTTCAGCGCGATCTCTTCGAGCTTCAGCGCGAGCTCGAACAACGGCTGGTCGTTCTTGTGGCCGAGCTTCTCGAGCACGCGGTGGCACATCTTGCGGATGATCGCCGCGCGCGGGTCGTAGCTCTTGTAGACGCGATGGCCGAAGCCCATGAGGCGGAACGAGTCGTTCTTGTCCTTGGCGCGCGCGACGTACTTGTCGATCTCGCTCACGCGGCCGATTTGCTCGAGCATGTTGATCACGGCTTCGTTCGCGCCGCCGTGCGCCGGCCCCCAGAGCGCCGACATTCCGGCCGCGATCGCCGAGTAGGGGTTCGTGCCCGAGCTGCCGGCGAGCCGAACCGTCGAGGTGCTGCAGTTCTGCTCGTGGTCCGCGTGCAGGATGAACAGGAGATCGAGCGCTTCCGCCGCGATGGGATTCACCGAGTACTCGTCGGACGGCACGGCGAAGAACATGTGCAGCAGGTTGGTGCAGTAGTCGAGGCTGTTTTGCGGATAGACGAACGGCTGACCGAGCGAATGCTTGTAGGCGGCGGCCGAGATCGTCGGCAGCTTCGCGATGATCCGGTGCGCGAACGTGTCGCGGTCCTGCGGATTCCGGATGTCCGTGCTGTCGTGATAGAACGCGGACATCGACGCGACCACGCCGCAGACCATCGCCATCGGGTGCGCGTTGTGGTGAAAGCCGTTGAAGAACCGCAGCAACGACTCGTTGATCATCGTGTGCGTTCGGATGGACTGGTCGAAACTCGTGAGCTGCGGCTGGGTAGGCAGCTCTCCATGCATCAACAAATAGGAGACTTCGATGAAGCTCGAAACCTCGGCGAGCTGCTCGATCGGGTAGCCCCGGTAGAGGAGCACGCCGGACTTCGCCGTCGATATAAGTGATCGCGCTCTCGCAGCTTGCCGTCGCCGCGAAGCTCGGATCGAACGTGAACACGCCGCGTTCGCCATAGAGATGAGCGACCTCGAGCACGTTCGGTCCGAGCGTCGGTTTGCGCACGGGCAACGCCGTCTTCGTCCCGTCCGGATCGACCAACGTGTAGCTCTTCTCGGTCATGCGGCGTCCCTAGCAGATGACTTGAGCGCAGCTTCGAGCGCTGTGCGTTCGGAGCTTCGCGGATTCGCTTCTGGTTGTGGTGCGCTCGGAGCGAGCGCCCAAGCGCAGCGCGGCCGCCGCAGTCTATAGCAGCGCGGCGCTGCGGTTCAAACGCGGGGCCGGATCAGGTCGCGGCGGATTTCGCGTAGCGCTTGCGGAACTTGTCGACGCGCCCGCCACTGTCCACGATCTTCTGCTTGCCCGTGTAGAACGGATGGCAGGACGAGCACACTTCGACGTGCAGGTCTTGACCGAGCGTCGAGCGCGTAGCGAATTCGTTGCCGCAGCTGCAGATGACTTTGATTTCGGCGTAGTTCGGATGGATCTCTGGCTTCATGGTCGCGGCTCCGAGCGGGGCGCGAGAGAATAAGGCGCCGCATCGCCAAACACAAGGCCGGCCCGGCCTGCTGGACCCGCCGGGTGTTATCCACAAAAACTGTGAGTAACTCTGTGGAGATCGACTGTGCTGCGCGACTGAGTCCCTGTCCGGAAACAATATTGCCGTTTTTGATCAAAAAACGATCAAGCACCTTGTCGCTAGCAATTTCAACGCGTTAGCCGCCTATCCAAGGTGCCGTTAGAGGAAAGCGTTGCAAGACGTTTGTTTCTGGGTGATCACTTGGACCATGTGTATAAAAACTGTTCAGACGCCGCGGAGATGCGCCGCATCCATAGCCTTTAGCACCGCGATGAGCGCCCGCATTGCCTGGCCGCGGTGGCTCACCCGATTCTTAACGGCGGGGGGTAACTCGGCTGCAGTCTTCCCGAGCCCGGGGTCGAAGAACACCGGATCGTAGCCGAAGCCGCCCCCGCCGGCCGGTGTGTGTGCGATCTCGCCCACCCACTCGCCGGTCGCGATTACGGGCGCCTCGTCGGCCGCGCTCGAGACCGCCGCGAGCACGCAGTGGAAACGTGCGGTGCGCCGCCCGTCGGGGACCGACTCGAGCGCTGCGAGAAGCTTTGCGACATTGGCTCGGTCCCCGCCGTTCTCGCCGGCATAGCGCGCCGAGCGCACGCCGGGCGCGCCGCCGAGCGCGTCGACCGCGAGCCCGGAGTCATCCGCGATGGCAGGGAGGCCGGTCGCGCGAGCGGCGTGTCGCGCTTTCGCGAGCGCGTTCTCCAAGAAAGTCGCGCCGTCCTCCGGGGCGGCGCTGACGCCGAGGTCGGACTGGGCGATGACCTCGAAGTCGAGCTCCGCGCCGCGGAGCAGCGCGGTGAGCTCCGCGAGCTTTCCGGCATTGCCGCTCGCGAGCACCCAGCGCCGGGGCGCGCTCACTTCGCGAGCACGTCCGCTTGCGCCGCGACCAGCAACCGAATGCCGCGTTCCGCGAGCGCGAGCAGTGCATCGAGCTCGCTGCGCTGCAGAGCGTGCCCTTCCGCGGTCCCTTGGATCTCGACGAAGCCGCCCGCGTCGTTCATCACGACGTTCATGTCGGTCTCGGCCTCCGAGTCCTCCGCGTAGTCGAGGTCGAGGAGCGGTACCCCTTCGAAGATGCCGACCGATACGGCCGCGACCTGTCCATGGATCGGATTGCGCGCGATTTTGCGCGTCGTCACCAGGTGCTCGGCCGCAAGCGCGAGCGCGATGTAGCCGCCCGAGATCGCCGCGGTTCGCGTGCCTCCGTCGGCTTGCAGCACGTCGCAGTCGATCGTGATCGTGTGCTCGCCGAGTGCCGAGCGATCCACGACCGCGCGCAGGCTGCGCCCGATCAGTCTCTGAATCTCGAGCGTCCGCCCCGCCTGCTTACCTTTGCTCGCCTCGCGTTGAGTACGCGTATGCGTAGCGCGCGGCAGCATGCCGTACTCGGCGGTGACCCACCCCTGTTGCTTGCCCTTGAGGAACGGAGGCACCTTGGGCTCGATCGACGCGGTGCACAGCACGCGTGTTTCGCCGAACTCTGCGAGCACCGAGCCCTCGGCATGGCGCGTGAAGTTCGGCGTGAAGCGCACGCTGCGCATTTCGTCCGGGCGGCGTCCACTCGGCCGCATGCGATGTGCTCCGTTGCTACGAGTAGCGAGAGCTTAGCAGCTCGCGTGGCGCGTGCCGCCGCCGCGTCGTCGAAGACTAAGGTCCCTGCCAGCGGACGGCGGTCGCGCTCGTGTTGTCGCTGTACGGGGAGTTGCGCGCTACGGCGCGCTCCGCGAGCGAGCGCAGCGCCCGCTCGAGCGGTTCCTTGACGTTGCCGCCGAGCTCGCCGATGTCTGCGTCTTCGAGCCCCGACCAAAGGCCGTCGGTGCACAGCAGCAGCACGTCGCCGGGTCCGAGCGGCTTGCGCGCGGTCACGCTCATGTCGGGCAACGGCGCGTCGCCGCCGAGGCAGCATTCGACGAAGTTGCGCATCGGATGACCGCGCATCTCGTGCTCATGGATGAGGCCTTCGCGCAGCAGCAGCTCGACGTGACTGTGATCGCGCGTGCGCTCGCGCACGGCGCCGCCGCGTAAGTGGTACACGCGGCTATCGCCGACGTGCGCCCAATACGAGCCCGCGTCCTGCACGAGGCACACGGCGCACGTCGCGCGCGGCTTGTGATCGAGCGCCACGCCGTCGCCGAGCTTCACGACTCGGTCGTGAGCGCGAGCGAGCGCGAGCGTCAGGAAGCCCTGCGGATCGAACACCGGCATCGGGCTTTCCGCGAAGCACTCCTTCAGAGTCGCGACCGTGACCTCGGCCGCGCGTGCGCCGTGGGCGTGGCCCCCCATGCCGTCCACGACGGTCATCAGCAGGGCGTCGTTGTTGGCAACGATATCGACTCGGTCCTGGTTCTCCGGCCGATTGCCGGCCAGGCTCAACTTTGCATAATCGACGCGCACGCTGCTCCCGCTCCCCCGAAGACGTTCTTTTCTCGATGCCCCCCGTCCGAGCCCCGCGCCGGCGTCCGAGCCCGCGCTGCACGGTGTCCGAAACCCGCTGTTGTACACTCGAGGGCGCCGGACGGCGCACAGATTGGCTGAAACGATCCACGGACTCAATCGAATGCCTCACAGCATGACGGGATTCGCGACTGCAGAAGAGGGTGCTCCGCCCTTTCGGCTCGTATGGGAAATCCGCAGCGTCAATCACCGATTTCTCGAGCTGTCGCTCCGGTTGCCCGAGGAGCTGCGTTCGATCGAGCCCGAGTGCCGCGACCGAATCGCCGCGGCCGCGAAGCGCGGCAAGGTGGATTGCACGCTGAAGATCGTCGCCGCCGACGACGACGCGGCGCACGGCGCGCTCGTCGCCGACGCGCTGCTCGCGGTCCGCGCGCTCGAAGATCGCGTGCGCGCAGTGTTTTCGGACGCGCGGCCGCTGTCGGTCGGTGAGGTTTTGCGCTGGCCAGGCGTGCTCAAGGAGCCGGAGCAGCGCCTCGCGACGCTCGGCCCACCGGCCAAGCGCTGCCTAGAGGTCGCGCTCAAGGCGTTCGAAGACTCGCGGCGGCGAGAGGGCGAGCGCATTGCGGACCTTCTGGAGAAACGCAACGCCGCGATCACCGCGCTGCTCGCGGGCGTGCAGCCGCTGCTGGACGGCGCGCAGCAGCGCTATCGCGAAAGGCTTCGCGAGCGGCTCGAGCGGCTCGACGTGCAGGCGCAGCCGGAACGGCTCGAGCAAGAGCTCGCGTTGATAGCGCAGCGCTTCGACATCTCGGAGGAAGTCGATCGCCTCGCGGGGCACATCGCCGAGATTCGTGCGGCGCTCGTGCGCGACGAGCCGATCGGGCGGCGGCTCGATTTCCTGATCCAGGAGCTCAATCGCGAGGCGAACACGTTCGCGTCGAAGGTGCAGGACGAAACGCTCACGCGCGCGGCAGTCGAGCTCAAAGTGCAGATCGAGCAGATGCGCGAGCAGGTCCAGAACCTGGAATAGCGATGCAGCAGCGCGTTCCGGATCGAAAGGGAAAGCCGGGTCGCGGCCGGCTGTGGGTGATCGCCGCGCCGTCGGGCGCGGGCAAGACATCGCTCGTCCGCAAGCTGCTCGAGCGCGACCCGCAGCTGCGCTTTTCGATCTCCTACACGACGCGCCCGAAACGCACGTCCGAGACCCACGGACGCGACTACTTCTTCGTCAAAGAGCCCGAATTTCGCGAGCTCATCGCCAAGAACGCGTTCCTCGAGTACGCGCAAGTCTTCGACAACTGGTACGGCACGAGCCGCGAGCACGTCGAGCAGCTGCTCGACTCGGGCCATTCCGTCCTCCTCGAGATCGACTGGCAGGGTGCGCGCCAGGTGCGCGAACGAGCGCCCGATGCCGCGAGCATCTTCATCCTGCCGCCGAACGTGCCCGAGCTCGAGCGCCGCCTGCGCGGCCGTGCCACCGACTCCGAGGCCACGATCCAGCGCCGGCTGCGCGACTCGCTGGCCGACATGACGCACTGGAGCGAGTTCGACCACGTGGTCGTGAATGACGAATTCGAGGCGGCGCTAGGGCGTCTGGTCGCCGTGATCGAGGGCGGCGAGCGGCGCCACCGCAGCGATTCGGCGGCCGTCAGGGCCGCAGCCGCGGCTATTCTCGCGAGCGCGCCCGAGACCTAAAACTTGCTTGCGCGAGGGGGTCTTGAAGTAAACTTCGAGGTCCTTAGCCCCGAGGAGGGCGTTTCCGCATGGCAAGAATTACCGTCGAAGACTGTTTGGAGAAGATTCCGAACATGTTCCAGCTCGTGCTCGTGGCCGCCAAACGCGCGCGCCAGCTTGCCAACGGCGCCCATCCGATGGTCGATTGGGAAAACGACAAGCCGACCGTCGTCGCGCTGCGCGAGATCGCGGACGGCTACGTGAACGAGGAAATCCTCACGCAGCGCGACCAGCCGGTCGAGGACCTGCTCGTGGATCTCTCGTCCGCGCCGCCGGTGATTCCCGACCGTGACGACCTGCTTGGGTCGAGGCCGATTTCGATCGGCGACTGACCACCACCCTACGAGGCGCCGGCTGAGCGCCGGTTAGAAAAAAGCCGCCATGGACTATGGTGCCGCCCTCCGCGAAGTTCGTCTGTCGTCGGTATGGCGCACCGACGATTTCGGGCGGCTCATGGCCCAGCTCGAGACCTATCTTCCGCGCGCGGACCTGCCGGGCATCACGGCCGCTTACGAGTACAGCTCCAAGGCTCACGAAGGGCAGCAACGCCGTAGCGGCGATGCGTACATCACGCATCCGATAGCCGTCGCCGAAATCCTCGCCGGCCTGCATCTCGATTCGGGCTCGATCAAGGCCGCATTGCTGCACGACGTCCTCGAGGACACCTCGAGCACGCTCGCGGACATCGAGTCGCGTTTCGGCGCCGACGTCGCGCTGCTCGTCGACGGCGTCAGCAAGATCGATCATCTGCGTTTCGACAGCGCGGCCGAGGCGCAAGCCGAGAGCTTCCGCAAGATGCTGCTCGCGATGGCGAAGGACCTGCGTGTGATCCTCGTGAAGCTCGCGGACCGCACGCACAACATGCGCACGATTGCGTCGCTCCCCGTGGAGAAGCAGCGGCGCATCGCGCGCGAGACGCTCGACATCTACGCACCGATCGCGAACCGGCTCGGCGTGTACTCGCTCAAGACCGAGCTCGAGGAGCTCGGCTTCAAGACTTTCTACCCGTTCCGCTACCGTGTGCTGCAGCGCACGCTGCGGCGCGCGAAGGGCAATCAGCGGCAGCTGCTGCGCAAGATCGAGAGCAGGCTCACGAAGGGCTTGAGCGAAGCAGGTTTGCAGGCGCGCGTGCTCGCGCGCGAGAAGCACCTCTACAGCATCTATCTCAAGATGCACCGCAAGCACGCCCACTTGTCGGACATCGTCGACGTGTACGGCGTGCGGGTGATCGTGCAGGACGTCGACAGCTGCTACCGCGCGCTCGGCCACACGCATCAGTTGTTCAAGCCGATGCCGGGACGGTTCAAGGACTTCATCTCGATCCCGCGCGTGAACGGCTATCAGTCGCTGCACACGACGCTGTTCGGCCCGAACGGCCTGCCGCTCGAGGTGCAGATCCGCACCGAGGAGATGGACAAGGTCGCCGAGCGCGGCGTCGCCGCGCATTGGCAGTACAAAGCCGTCGACAAGCACACCTACAGCACCGAGGAGCGCGCGCGCGAGTGGCTCGCGGGGCTCATGGAGATGGAACGCGCCGCGAACTCGGAAGAGTTCCTCGAGACCGTCAAGGCGGACCTCTTCCCCGACAAGGTCTACGTGTTCACGCCGAAGGGCGCGATCATGCGGCTGCCGCGCGGCGCGACGGCCGTGGACTTCGCATACGCGGTGCACACGGACATCGGCAACCGCTGCGTCGCCGCGAAGATCGACCGGCGCCTAGTGCCGCTGAAGACGATGCTGCGCAACGGCGAGACCGTGGAGATCGTCACGGCGCGCGGCGCGCGCCCGAACCCGAACTGGGTGAACTTCGTCACGACGGCGAAAGCGCGCAACGCGATCCGCGGCTACCTCAAGAACCTGAAGCGCGACGAGGCCCAGGAGCTCGGCCGACGCCTCCTGAACCAGGAGCTCATGCCGTACTCGCTGAGCCTGCGCAAGCTGCCGAAGAAACAGCTCGACGCGCTGCGGGCCGAGCTCGGCATCAAGGACGACGAAACGCTGTTCGAGCAGGTCGGCCTCGGCGAACGGCTCGCGCCGGTCGTCGCGGGGATGCTCGCGCAACAGGACGACGACAGCGACTCCGTCGCCGAGCATCGCAAGCCGCTCGAGATCGCGGGCACCGAAGGCATGGTCGTGAACTATGCGCGCTGCTGCTATCCGATCCCAGGCGACGAGATCGTCGGCTTCATGTCGAGCGGCCGCGGCATCGTGATCCACCGCGACAATTGCCGGAACCTCGCGGAATACCGCAAGCAGCCGTCGAAGTGGATCCCTGTAAATTGGACGAAGGGCGTGAAAGGCGAGTTCGATTCGGAGATACAGGTGCGTACCCTGGACCGCGTCGGCCTGCTCGCCGAGGTCGCGGGGCGAATCTCCGCGACGCATACCAACATCGAGCACGTGCGCGTCGACACCGAAGGCGACGCGTCCGCGCTGTCGTTCCGCTTGAAGGTACGCGACCGGCGCCAACTCGCGCAGGTCGTCCGCAGCATCCGCACGATCCCCGGCGTCGTGCGCGTCACTCGCAGCGCCGGCTGACAACGAACAAAGGCATCACGAAGACATGGCGAAGCAACCCATTCACACGGCGGCTGCGCCTGCCGCGATCGGCACTTACAGCCAAGCGATCCGCGCCGGCAACACCGTCTACCTCTCCGGGCAAATACCGCTCGATCCCAAGACCATGCAGCTCGTCAGCGGCGACATTCGCGCCGAGATCAAGCGCGTGTTCGACAACCTAGCCGCAGTCGCGAAGGCCGCGGGGGGCACCCTCGACGACGCCGTGAAGGTCAACGTCTACCTCACGGACCTCAAGAACTTCGCGCTCGTCAACGAAGTGATGACCGAGTACTTCAAAGAGCCCTATCCCGCGCGCGCCGCGATCGGTGTCGCGCAGTTGCCGCGCGGCGCCGCCGTCGAGGTCGACGCCGTGCTCGTGCTGTAGGCGCCTGCGCATCGAGGGCAAGTCGGAATCGACGTTCGAGCGGCCGGTCGAAAGTCTCGCGGGCGTCGGCCCGAAAGTGGCCGAACGGCTCGCGAAGCTCGGCGTTCGGACGCTCGGCGACCTCCTTTGCCTGCTACCCCAGCGGTACGAAGACCGTTCGGAGCTGCGCCCGATCGGTAGTCTCACGGTGGGCGAGAAAGCCCTGATCGAAGGCGTGGTCGAGCTAGCCGAGGTCGCGTTCCGGCGGCGGCGTTCCCTGCTCTGCAGAGTTGCCGACGGTACGGGTGGGGTCACGCTGCGGTTCTTCCACTTCACGCGAGCTCAGCAGCAAACCTTCGTGCGCGGCGCCCGCTTGCGCTGCTTCGGCGAGGTCCGGTCGGGCCCCACGGGCCTCGAGCTCGTACACCCCGAAACGCGGGTGATCGCGGCGACCGAGCCCGAGCCCGATGCAACCCTCACGCCGATCTACCCGAGCACCGAAGGGCTGCATCAGCTTCTGCTGCGGCGGCTCATCGCTCAGGTGCTCGCGCGGCTCGCTCGCGAGCCGCTCACGGATCACCTCGCGGATCTTCTCCGCGCCCGGCCTGCCGCACAGGGACCGGGCACGGACGCACAACCCTCGGCGTGGCCGTCGCTCGGCGACGCGCTCGAGCAGCTGCATCGACCACCGCAGGACGCGCCGACGGCGCTGCTTGCGAGCGGCCTGCATCCGGCGCAGCGTCGCATCGCGCTCGAGGAGCTGATCGCGCAGCGCTTGAGCCTGCGCGCCTCGGCCGCGGAGATCCGCACTGAACGCGCGTATCCGTTGCCGCCCCCGCGCGCAGAGCTCGAGCGGTTCCGCGCCGCGCTGCCGTTCAGTCTCACGCGCGCGCAGGAAAGCGCGACGGCCGAGATCCTCGCCGACCTCGGCGGCAGCATGCCGATGAGCCGGCTGCTGCAAGGCGACGTGGGCTCGGGCAAGACGGTCGTCGCGGCGCTGGCAGCGGTCGTCGCGGCGGCCGCGGGGTGCCAGACGGCGGTGATGGCGCCGACGGAGCTACTCGCAGAGCAGCACGTCGCGAACTTCGAGCGCTGGCTTACGCCGCTCGGCCTGCGTGTCGCAACGCTGCTCGGCTCGCAGACCGCGCGCGCGCGGAGCGCCGCGCGCGCTAGCGTCGCGGACGGCAGCGCAGCCGTCGCGATCGGCACGCACGCGCTGTTCCAGGAGGGCGTCGAGTTCCGACGGCTCGCGCTCGTGATCGTCGACGAGCAGCACCGCTTCGGTGTGCAGCAACGGCTCGCGCTGAAGCGCAAGGGCGAGCACGATGCGCGCACGCCCCATCAGCTCATCATGACCGCAACCCCGATTCCGCGGACGCTCGCGATGACGGCATACGCCGACCTCGACTGCTCGGTGATTGCGGAGCTTCCGCCGGGGCGCGAGCCGGTGCGCACGGCGGTGCTGCCGGAGAGCCGGCGGCCGGAGCTCGTCGAGCGCGTAGCCGCGCACTGCGCTACCGGGCAGCAGGCCTATTGGGTGTGCCCGCTGATCGAGGAATCGGAGCTCGTCGACTCGAGCGCCGCGAGCGCGCTCGAGAAAGAGCTGCGTGCGGCGATGCCGCGCGCGCGCGTGGGCCTGATCCACGGCCGGATGAAGGCCGCGGACAAAGACGCCGTGATGCGCGCGTTCAAGTCGGCCGAGCTCGACCTGCTCGTTGCGACCACCGTGATCGAGGTCGGTGTGGACGTGCCGAACGCGACGTTGATGGTGGTGGAGAACGCGGAGCGCATGGGCCTCGCGCAGCTGCACCAGCTGCGCGGCCGCGTGGGGCGCGGACGCCAGGCGTCGAACTGCGTGCTGCTCTACAAGCCGCCGTTGGGCGCGCTCGCGCTCGAGCGGCTGCGCGTGATGCGCGCGACCAACGACGGCTTCGAGGTCGCGCAAAAAGATCTCGAGCTACGCGGACCCGGCGAGCTGCTCGGCACGCGCCAGACCGGCGTGATGCAGCTGCGCGTGGCCGATTTACTGCGCGACGCGGATCTCTTGCCGGCGGTAATCGAGATCTCGGACCGTCTGCTCGCGAGCCATCCGGAGCGCGTCGTGCCGTTGATCAGGCGCTGGAGCCGCGGCGCGGCGGAATACGCGAAGGTCTAACGGCGCGTGTATTTCAACGCGCGCGAGCACCCCGCGGTAGCCGCGAATTGCTGTGCACCACGCTAGGCACCTAGAATCGCGACCGAACCCGCGACCGCAAGGACACGAGCGTTGAGCGACAGTCCGCAAGGCGACAGCGTGCAGGCCCCCACCCGCGCGCTCTCTGCCTGGCAACACGCGCAGATCCTGCTGCGGCATTACTCGCGCTACGCGCGGCTCATGCGGCTGCACAAGCCGATCGGCATCTGGCTGCTCCTGTGGCCCACTCTCTGGGCCGTTTGGATAGCGGGCGCTGGCAAGCCCGACCAAACGATCTTCCTGATTCTCGTGATCGGCACGATCGTCGTGCGTTCCGCGGGCTGCGTGATCAACGACTTCGCCGACCGCAAGATCGACCCGCACGTCGAGCGCACGGCCGATCGCCCGCTCGCGACGGGTGAGGTTGCGCCGGTCGAAGCGCTCATTCTGTTCGCCGCGCTGATGCTGATCGCGCTCGGACTCGTGCTCACGCTCAATCGGCTTACGCTGCTTCTGTCCGCCGCGGGCGCAGCCGTCACGGTGCTTTATCCGTTCACGAAGCGGTTCCTGTCGGCGCCGCAGTTCGTGCTCGGGATCGCGTTCGCGTGGGGCGTGCCGATGGCGTTCGCAGCCGAGCTCGGTGAAGTGCCGCGGCTCGGCTGGCTCCTGTTCCTCGCGGCCGTGGTCTGGGTGATCGTCTACGACACCCAGTACGCAATGGCCGATCGCGACGACGACCTGAGGATAGGCGTGCGCTCCACGGCGATTTTGTTCGGTGATCTCGATCGCGTGTTCATCGGCGCGCTGCAGGTGCTCCTGCTCACGACGCTCTACCTCGTCGGCCGCAGCGCTGAGCTCGGATCTTGGTACTACGGCGGGCTCGTGGCGGCGGCGCTGTTCGGTGTTCATCAGCAGCTCCTGATCAGGGACCGCGAGCCCGCGAGCTGCTTCCGCGCGTTTCTCAACAACGCTTGGCTCGGCGGCGCAGTGTTCTGCGGCATCGCGCTCGACTATCTGTTCAAGAACTAGGGGTTCAAGGGCTAGGGCTCAGAATATTCGGCAGCTAGGGGCTTGCGTGCTCGGCCTTAAGACTCCGGCGTGCGGGCGATCGCCCACGCCACGCAGCGCGCGGCGCCCGCCGCGCGCAGCTCTGCGGCGAGCGCGTTGACGGTTGCGCCCGTCGTGATCACGTCGTCGATGATCGCGATCCTAAGCGCTGCAACATCCCGGCCGACCGCGAACACGGACGCGACGTTGCGCACGCGTTCGGCTGCCGCCCGGCCGGTCTGCGGCTCATGCGGCCCGCGGCGCTCGACGCCGCGCAGCAGCACCGGCAGCGCGAGCGCGCGGCCGAGCGTGCGCGCGATCTCTGTTGCCTGGTTGTAGCCGCGCTCGCGCAGGCGTCGCGGATGCAGCGGCACGGGAACGAGCGCGTCGACATCCTCGGCTTGCACCGCGGGCGCCAGTAGCAGCCCCAGTGCACGGCCGAGATGACGCGAGCCGCGATACTTCAGCGCGTGCACGTGGCCGGCGAGCGGCACCGCGTACTCGAACGGTGCCACGATAGCGTCGACGCGCCAGTTGACCGCGCGCCGCGGGCAACGCGCCGCAGGCAGTGCGAGCCCGCACGTGCGGCAGGGCGCGGACACGCGCGCGAGCGCCGCGCTGCACCCCGCGCAGAAGCCCGCCGCCGCCCGGCCCCCGCAGCCGGGGCACACTTCGCCGAACAACTCCAAGAGCACGTTCGCCGTAAACCTCGTGCGGTGCGCTGGGTTGACAGCCCTATTCGCCGCTACTCAGACTGGCGCGCATCGCAACGACGGAGCGAGCACGGAATGTCGGCACTCGAGCGGGAAAAAGCGGGCGGCACGCGCATCACCGCGGAGCCGCGGCACGATTGGACGTTCGAGGAGGTCGAGGCGCTGTTCGCGCTCCCGCTTAACGACCTCTTGTACAGCGCGCAGTGGGTGCATCGGCAAAGCTTCGATCCGAACGCGGTGCAGGTCTCGACGCTGCTGTCGATCAAGACGGGCGCTTGTCCCGAGGATTGCGCGTACTGCCCGCAGAGCATCCGCTACCAGACGGGCGTCGACACGCATGACTTGATGCCGCTCGACGAGGTCCGCGCGGCCGCGCGCCGCGCGAAGGAAGCGGGCGCGACGCGCTTTTGCATGGGCGCGTCGTATCGCGGTCCGAAGGATGCGCAGCTCGAGCCCATTCTCGCGATGATCGAAGAGGTCAAAGCACTGGGGCTCGAGACGTGCGCGACGCTTGGGCTCCTGCGGCCCGGCCAAGCGGAGAAGCTCGCGGCCGCCGGCCTCGACTACTACAACCACAATCTCGATTCGTCGCCAGAGTTCTACGAGACGATCATCAGCACTCGGACCTACGCGGACCGGCTCGAGACGCTCGCGCGCGTGCGCGCCGCCGGGCCTCAAGGTGTGCTGCGGCGGGATCCTCGGGATGGGCGAGACGCGCGCCGACCGCGCGGCGCTGCTCCAGACGCTCGCGACGCTCGATCCGCAACCGGAAAGCGTGCCCATCAACGACCTCGTGCCGATCCCCGGTACACCGATGCAGGGGGCAGCGCCGCTCGATCCTTTCGAGTTCGTGCGCGCGATCGCGGTCGCGCGCATCCTGATGCCGCGCTCGCACGTGCGGCTGTCGGCCGGGCGCGCCGAGTTCAGCGACGAGCTCCAGGCCCTGTGCTTCTTTGCGGGCGCGAACTCGATCTTCTACGGCGAGAAGCTGCTCACCACGGGCAACCCGGACTGCGAGGCCGACCAGCGACTGTTCGCGCGGCTCGGCATCGCGCCGGAGCCGCTCGCCTCTTGAGCGGCGCTGCCGTGCGGCTGCGAGCCGATGAGCGTTAGCCTCGATTCCGCGTTGCCCGAGCGTCGCGCCGCGAGGCGCGCATTCGACTTCGCGGCCGCGAGGCGCGCATTCCGACCCGCCGCGGCCGCAAGGCGCGCATTCGACCCCGCGGCCGCAAGGCGCGCGTTCGACCCCGCGGCCGCAAGGGGGGCGTTCGACCCCGCGGCCTCGCCCGGCGCGTTCGACGGAGCGAGCGGCTTCGACGCCACGTGGGTCGTGCACGACGAGACGCGCGCGCGTCTGCTCGAACGCCTGAGCTTTTTTCGCCTCGAGCCGCGCGTCGCGGTCGATCTCGGCTGCGCCACCGCGCGCGGTGCACGCGCGCTCGCGGAGCGCTATCCCGGTGCCCGCGTGCTCGCGGTCGACTCGAGCCGCGGGATGCTCGCGGCCGCGCGCTCGGCGTGCGCCGTGGCGGCCGCGGACCCATCGATTGCCGTCGTCGGCGGCGACGCGGAGCGCCTGCCGCTCGCGACCGGCAGCGTGCAGCTCATGCTCGCGAACCTCGTCCTGCCTTGGTGCCGGCCGCAGAATCTGTTCGCGGAGGCCGCGCGCGTGCTCGAAGCCGGAGGCCTCCTGCTGTTCGCGACGCTCGGTCCCGATTCGCTCCAGGAGGTGCGGCGCGCGTGGGCCGAGGTCGACGATCGGCTGCACGTGCACGCGGCGTTCGACATGCACGACCTCGGCGATCTCGCGCTCGCGGCGGGGCTCGCGGAGCCCGTGCTCGATGTGGACCGCCTCGAGCTCACCTACGCGCAGCCCGCGGCGCTCGTGCGCGACCTGCGCGCGTGGGGCGCCGTCAACGTCGCGGCGGGCCGGCGCCGCGAGCTCACGGGGCCGAGGCGCTGGGCAGCCTTCGAGCGGCGCATGGTGGCCGCGGGCCGCGACGGCCGGTTCGCCGTGACGGTAGAGCTCGTGCTCGGGCAGGCCTGGGGCGGCGGTCCACGTCGAGCGCCGGTGCCCGGTTCCTCCGAAACGGCCTTCGCGGTCGAGCGAATCGGACGCAGGCGGAGTCGGGATACGCCCTAGGCCGGAGGGCGAATAACCGTCGTTCCCTCGGCGCGGAGCCCGCTTCTGCTAGAATTCGCGCCGCACGCGCAGGACGCGTGTTCCGCCGGCTTCAAAATTCTGCAGGACGCATGATTAACAGGACCCGCGTTTTCGTCTTGTCTTCGGCCTTGCTCGCTCTGAGCTCAGCCGCCCCCGCTTGGGCAGACTTCGAGCTCAACATGCCGGTCGGTGTGACCACCACGAGCCGCGAGATCTACGACCTGCACATGATGGTGCTCTGGGTCTGCGTGCTCATCGCGGCCGGCGTCTATAGCGCGATGATCTATGCGATCGTCAAGTTCCGTAAGTCCGCGGGCGCGAAGCCGGCGAAGTTCACGCACAACTCGACGGCCGAGGTGATCTGGACCGTCATCCCGGCCGTGATCCTCGTTGCGCTCGCGGTGCCGGCGGCCGAGACGCTGATCCGCATGGAGGACACGCGCGACGCCGATCTCACGATCAAGGTCACGGGCCTTCAGTGGCGTTGGCAGTACGACTACATCGACGAAGGCGTGAAGTTCTACAGCGTGCTCGATCGCGCGAGCAATGCGGCGCGGCAGCTCGACTCCGGCGTGGATCCAGGCACGGTCGAGAACTACTTGCTCGAGGTGGACAATCCGGTCGTCGTGCCGGTCGATGCGAAGGTGCGGCTGCTCGTCACCGGCGCGGACGTCATTCACGCGTGGTGGGTGCCCGCGTTCGGCGTGAAGAAGGACGCGGTGCCGGGCTACATCAACGAGGCCTGGTTCAAAGCCGACACCGAAGGCACGTACCGCGGCCAATGCGCGGAGCTGTGCGGGATGGACCACGGCTTCATGCCGATCGTCGTTCGAGTGGTGAACCGCACCGAATACGAAACGTGGCTGACGGCGCACCGCGCCGCGCGGCCATGAGCGGCGCATCGGAACGCGCGCGCAAGGACAAGGAAGAGCACGCATGAGCACGGTCATCGACACGCACGGCGATCACTCCCATGGCGATCACTCCCATGGTCATGGGCACGGCGGCGCGCTGGCCTGGATCCTGCGCTGGGTCACCACCACGAACCACAAGGACATCGGCACGCTCTACATGCTGTTCGCGCTGCTGATGTTCTTCATCGGCGGCGCGATGGCGCTCGTCATTCGCGCGGAGCTGTTCGAGCCCGGTCTGCAGTTCGTCAATCCCGTGCGCTTCAATCAGATGACCACGGTGCACGCGCTGATCATGGTTTTCGGCATGATCATGCCGGCGTTCGCAGGCTTCGCGAACTGGTTCGTGCCGCTGATGATCGGCGCGCCCGACATGGCCCTGCCGCGCTTGAACAACTGGTCGTTCTGGCTGCTGCCGTTCGCGACCACGCTGCTGCTGATGACTCTGTTCTTCCCGGGCGGTGCCCCCGCCGGCGGCTGGACGATGTATCCGCCGCTCGTGCTGCAAACCGGCGATGCGTTCCCGTTCCTGATCTTCGCGGTGCACTTGCTCGGCATATCGTCGATCCTCGCGGCGATCAACATCATCGTCACGATCATGAACCTACGCGCTCCGGGCATGATCCTGCTCAAGATGCCGATGTTCGTCTGGAGCTGGCTGATCACGGCGTATTTGCTCGTGCTCGCGATGCCGGTGCTCGCGGGCGGCGTCACGATGCTGCTCACCGACCGCTTCTTCGGCACGAGCTTCTTCTCGGCCGCGGGCGGCGGCGACCCGGTGCTGTTCCAGCACATCTTCTGGTTCTTCGGCCATCCCGAGGTGTACATCATCATCCTGCCGGCGTTCGGCATCATCTCGGAGGTCATCCCGACGTTCGCGCGCAAGCCGCTGTTCGGCTACGCCGCGATGGTCTACGCCACGGCGAGCATCGCGTTCCTGTCGCTCGTCGTCTGGGCGCACCACATGTTCACGGTCGGAATGCCGCTCGCGGGCCAGCTGTTCTTCATGCTGTCGACGATGATCATCGCGGTGCCGACGGGTGTGAAGATCTTCAATTGGACCTCCACGCTGTGGAAGGGCTCGCTGTCGTTCGAGACGCCGATGCTGTACGCGCTCGCGTTCCTGTTCCTGTTCACGCTCGGCGGCTTCTCGGGCTTGATGCTCGCGATCGTGCCGGCCGACATCCAGTACCACGACACCTATTTCGTCGTCGCGCACTTCCACTATGTGCTCGTGCCGGGCGCGTTGTTCGGTGCGTTCGCGGGCTCGTACTACTGGCTGCCGAAGATGACCGGCCACATGTACGACGAGAAGCTCGGCAAGCTGCACTTCTGGCTCACCGCGATCTTCACGAACGTCACGTTCTTCCCGCAGCACTTCTTGGGGCTCGCGGGCATGCCGCGCCGCATTCCCGACTACTCCGTGCAGTTCGTCGACTTCAACATGATCTCGAGCGTCGGCGCGTTCGGGCTCGGGCTGTCGCAGCTCTTGTTCGTCTACGTGATCATCAAGTGCGTCCGCGGCGGCCCGAAGGCCACCGACATGGTCTGGGACCACCCGACCGGCCTCGAATGGACAGTGCCGTCGCCGGCGCCGCATCACACCTTCGACGAGCCGCCGGTGATCAAATGACGAGCGCGGAGCGGTCAAGGACGGCCGAGCCGCACCGAGCGGGCGGGCGCGATCCCGCGCTCGCGGCCAAGATCAAGCGCAACGCTTGGACGATCGCGGCGCTCGCGGTCCTGTTCTACGTCGGCTTCATCGCTTGGAACCTGTGGCGCGCGAGCGCCGGTTTCTGATCCCATGAGCAACCCGGTCGATCGCTGGCTCCCATGGAAGCTTGCGGGAATAGTCGCCGCAATGTTCGTGTTCGGCTTCGCTCTCGTGCCTCTCTACGACGCTTTCTGCACGCTCACCGGTTACGGCGGCAAGACCGCGAACGCGGCCGAGCAAGTCGTCGAGCGAGTGGATTCGAGCCGCACCGTAAGGGTCGAGTTCCTGGCGTCCGTCGCGCGCGGCGCGCCGTGGGAGTTCGCCCCGGACGTGAGCCACATGGACGTCCACCCCGGCGAGATCTACGAGACGCACTTCCACGCGACCAACCTCACGGGAACGCCGCTCGTCGCGCAGGCCGTGCCAAGCATCGCGCCAGGCGCGGCAGCGAAGTACTTCCGCAAGACCGAGTGCTTCTGCTTCACGACCCAGGCATTCGAGGCGCGCGAGACGCGCGAGCTCAAGCTCGCGTTCATGGTCGCGCCCGAGCTGCCGGCGCAGGTCGACACGCTGTCGCTCGCCTACACGTATTTCACGGCTTCAGAGTAAGGACTCCCCGTCATGAGCCACGCCGCTTCCCCCGCTCATCATGAACACGCGCCGGCCGGACGCTATTACGTGCCGCATGGCACGCGCTGGCCCATCTTTGGCTCGATCGGTCTATTCGGGCTCATGCTCGGTGGGGCGCTCTGGTTCAACGACTCGAGCCTCGGACCGTGGGTTGCGCTCTTCGGGTTGCTGTCTCTCGTCTACATGCTAGTAGGCTGGTTCGGCACCGTGATCGGCGAGAGCGAGGGCGGGCTGTACAACAAGCAGGTGGACTCGTCGTTTCGCTGGGGGATGAGCTGGTTCATCTTTTCGGAGGTGATGTTCTTCGGCGTGTTTTTCGGCACGTTGCTCTACGCGCGCCAGCTCGTCATTCCGTGGCTCGCGGGCGAGGGCGACAACTTCTTCACCAACTTCCTGCTATGGCCCGGGTTCGAGAACACCTGGCCATCGACGGGCCCCGCGAATGCGCCGGTCGAGCGCATGGGCGCCTGGGGCATTCCCGCGGTCAACACGGCGTTGCTGCTCTCGAGCGGCGTCACGCTCACGATCGCGCACCACGCGCTGCGCGCGAGCCATCGCGGCGCGCTGATCTTCTGGCTCGCGGCCACGTTCATCCTCGGGTTCGTCTTCCTTGGCCTGCAGGCGGAGGAGTACATCCACGCGTACACGGAGCTCGGACTCAGGCTCGACACGGGCATCTACGGCGGTACGTTCTTCATGCTCACGGGCTTCCACGGCCTGCACGTCACGCTCGGCGCGTTGATGCTCGTGATCATCTGGCTCCGCGTGCTGCGCGGACATTTCAAGCCGGATAAGCACTTCGCGTTCGAAGCCGTCGCCTGGTACTGGCACTTCGTCGACGTGGTGTGGCTAGCCCTGTTCTTCTTCGTCTACTGGGTCTAGCGACAGAGAGTCGCGACCGTCAGCCGCCGAGGCCGTGCGGCTTGATGATCCCCGCCCACCAGGCGAGCATCAGCAGCACGAAGAACAGAACCGAGATGCCGATGCGCACGGTGAGCGCGCGCGCGAGCGAGAGCGACCGGCCGCGGCGAAACGCATAGACGGCGAACGCGAGGCTCGCGAGCATCGCGAAGAAGAACGCGACGGGAATCATGAAGTGGACGCGATCCGTGCCATGCTCGAGATTCTAGCGTGAGCGCGCGCGCGCCGTCCGTTCGCATGGTCGTAGCGATCGCGGGTCTGTTGCTCGTTGCCGGCGTGTTGGCGCGGCTCGGGGCCTGGCAGCTGCGCCGCGCCGACGAGACGCGCGCGATCGGGGCGCAATTCGCCGCCGCGGCCGAGAAGCCGGCGCTCGAACGCGCGCCCGACGCCGTCTCCGACGAGCTCCGCTTCCGCCGCCTGCGAGTGTCCGGCAGCTACGTGACCGCTCACCAATTCCTGCTCGACAACCGGATCCGCGACGGCGTGGCGGGTTACGAAGTGCTCACGCCCCTCGCGCTCGCTGACGATCACCGCAGGCTGCTCGTGAATCGCGGTTGGGTGCCGGCCGATCCCGACCGGCGCGTGCTGCCCGACGTCACGGTCGAATCCGCGCAACGCTGGGTCGACGGGCGGATCGAGCGCTTGCCGCGGCCCGGAATCCGGCTCGGCGCGGGACCCGCGAACGCGAACGCAGCGGCCGAACCGCTCGCCGTCGTGGTTTATCCAACGTCGCAGGAGCTCGGCGCGCTGCTCGGCGAGCCGCTGCTCGACTACGAGCTGCTGCTCGACGATGCCGCACCCGGCGGCTATGCGCGCGACTGGCGCGCGCCGGGGCTCGCGATCGAGCGTCACCTCGCGTACGCGGGCCAGTGGTTCCTGCTCGCGCTTGGAGCGTTCGGTGCCGGCGTCGTCATCGCGTTCCGATCTTGGACGCGGAGGCCGCATAGGGGCGAGGGTGGCGCGTGAGACATAAGTCGTTCGTGCCGTGGCTCGTCGGGCTCGTGATCTTCGGGCCGTTCGCGGTCGCTACCCTCATCTATTACGGCTCGCCGGACTTGGGATGGCTGCCCCGGCTGCCGGGTTCCCGGGAGATGATCGAGCCCCGGCTCAGCGTCTCCGCGGACTGGCTCCGAGCCGCGCCGGGAGCCGGCTCCGGTCCGTACCGATGGTCGCTCATCTATGCAAGAATGGCCGCCTGCGAGCAGCAGTGCCTCCAAGACCTCGCGCGCGTGCGCCAGGTGCACGGCGCGCTCGGCCGCGACACGGACCGCGTGCAACGGGTCTTTCTTCAGCGCGGCGAGCCGCTGGCCATTCCCGATCAGGATGGGTTGAGGAAGGATGATCCAGCGCTCTTGCTGCGCCGCTTCGACGACGCGCAAGGCGCACTGATCGCGCGCACGCTCGGCGCGGATCGGCTGCGGCTCGGGCGTGTGCTCCTCGCCGATCCGCAGGGAAATCTCGTCGCGAGCTACCCCGCGGAAGTCGAACAGAAAGAACTATTACGCGACTTGAAGCGCCTGCTCTCGGTATCCGGAACGAACTGATGAACGTCACTTTCCTCCGACTCGCCCGGTTCGGGACCGGGCTCGCGCTTCTCGTCGTGATGCTCGGCGCGTGGGTGCGACTGCACGACGCGGGTCTCGGATGTCCCGACTGGCCGGGTTGCTACGGGCGGCTCGTCGTGCCCGATCATGCAACCGCGGCGCAAGAAGTCGGTAGCGAGCAGTACGCGGCGCGGCCGCTCGAGCAAGGCAAAGCGTGGCGCGAGATGATCCACCGCTACCTCGCGGGCTCGCTCGTGCTCGTCTGCGCGGCGCTCGCGGCCGTGGCATGGCGTAATCGCAAGGATCCGCAGCAGCCGCGGCGGCGGCCGATCGTGCTGCTCGGCTTGATCCTGTTCCAGGCGCTGCTCGGCATGTGGACCGTGACGCTGCTACTCAAGCCGCTCATCGTCGTCGCGCACTTGTTCGGCGGGCTCGCGACGCTCGCGGTGATGTCGTCGCTCGCGCGCTGGCGCTCGTCGACTCTGCCGTCCGTGAGTCCGCGGCTGCGCATGCTCGGCCTCGCGGCTTTCGCGGCGCTCGCGCTGCAGATCTTCCTCGGCGGCTGGACGAGCTCCAACTACGCGGCGCTCGCGTGTCCCGACTTCCCGACTTGCCAAACGCAGTGGTGGCCGGCGATCGCGGACTTCGAGGAAGGGTTCGTGCTGTGGCGCGGCGTGGGGCAGAACTACGAGGGCGGCGTGCTCGATCATCCCGCACGCGTGGCGGTGCACTTCACCCATCGTCTCGGCGCGATTGCCGCCGCGCTCCTGATAGCGCTGCTCGGCGTGCGGCTCGCGTTCGAGTCTGCGACCCGGCCGGACGGTCTCGCGGTGATCGCGGCGCTCCTGCTACAGCTAACCCTGGGTGTTAGTATCGTCGTGTTCGGCGTTCCCCTGCCCGTCGCGGTCGCGCACAACGGCGTCGCGGCATTGCTCCTGCTCGCAGTGCTCAATGCTAACGAGAGAATTAGACAAAGCTGACGAGGCGCGGCCCGCCGCGCGCTGGCGCGACTACTACGTGCTCACGAAGCCCGGAGTCGTGCAGCTGCTCGTGTTCACCGCTGTCGTCGGTATGTTCCTCGCGACGCCGGGCATGGTGCCGTGGGACGTGCTGATCTTCGGCAGCCTCGGCATCGGCCTCGCGGCGGCGTCGGGCGCCGTCGTCAATCACGTGCTCGATCAGCGGCTCGACGCACAGATGGCACGGACCAAGAATCGTCCGTTGCCGACGGGCCGGCTACAGGAACGCGACGCGCTCGCCTTCGCGATGGGCTTGGGGCTAGCGGGCCTCGCGATACTCGCGCTGCTAGTGAACGCGTTGACCGCGGCGCTCACATTCTTCTCGTTGATCGGCTACGCCGTGGTCTACACGGTGTATCTGAAGCGTGCGACGCCGCAGAACATCGTGATCGGCGGCGCGGCGGGCGCTGCGCCTCCGATGCTCGGGTGGGTCGCGGTAACCAACCACGTCGACCCGTACGCGCTCCTGCTATTCCTGATCATCTTCACGTGGACGCCGCCGCACTTTTGGGCGCTTGCGATCGCGCGCAAAGCGGACTACGAGCGCGCCGAGATCCCGATGTTGCCCGTCACGCACGGCATCGAGCTCACGAAGTCATTCGTCGTCTACTACACGATTCTGCTGCTGATCGTGACCGTGCTTCCGTACCTCACGGGGATGAGCGGCGTGCTATATCTTCTCGGCGCGCTGCTGCTCGGCGCGGGATTCCTCTACTACGCGCTGAAGCTAAAGCGCGATTCGAGCAACGCGCTCGCGATGCCGACGTTCGGGTACTCGATCAGCTACCTGATGGCCCTGTTCAGCTTCTTGCTCGTCGATCATTACCTCCCCGCGCTCTGGCCTTGACGGTCCCCTCGCGCCGGCCGCGATCGGGCCTACAATAGACGCCGGCGCCCGGCGAGCTTCCCGGGTAGTTTCCCTTTCGTTGCTCCCCCGCGATGGACGTTACCGACATCATCGATCCTCTGAACGAGGCACAGCGTGAAGCCGTCACTGCGCCCGACCGGCCGACGCTCGTGCTCGCGGGCGCGGGCAGCGGGAAAACGCGTGTGCTCGTGCACCGGATCGCGTGGGTGATCCGCGTGAACGGCGTGGCCGCGCAACACGTGCTCGCAGTGACGTTCACGAACAAGGCGGCGGCCGAGATGCGCGAGCGCATCGAGGCGCTGCTCGGCTTTCCCACGCGGCACTTGTGGATCGGCACGTTCCACGGCCTTGCGCACCGGCTACTCAGGATCCACGCGGCCGACGCGGGCCTCGCCGAAGGTTTCCAGATCATGGATTCGGACGACCAGGTGCGCCTCGTTCGCCGGATGCTGCGCTCGCTCGAGATCGACGAGAACGTCTGGGTGCCGAAGGAAGTCGCGTGGTTCATCAACGCGCAGAAGGACGAGGGGCTCAGGCCCAAGGACCTGAGCGACGAGGGCAACGCGGGCCGCCGCCAAATGATCGATCTGTACGCGCGCTACGAGAAAGCGTGCGCGGCAGCCAACCTTGTCGATTTCGGTGAGCTGCTGATTCGCTCGCTCGAGCTCCTCCGCGACAACGAGCACTTGCTGCGCCAGTACCGCGACCGGTTCAAGCACGTGCTCGTCGACGAGTTCCAGGATACGAACGCGATCCAGTACCGCTGGCTCAAGCTGATCGCGGGGCCCGCCGGCGTGCCGTTCGTCGTCGGCGACGACGATCAGTCGATCTACCGTTGGCGCGGCGCGCGCGTCGAGAACTTGCAGCGTTTCCAGCAGGACTATCCGGGTACCCAGATCGTGCGGCTCGAGCAGAACTACCGTTCGACGTCGAACATTCTGCACGCCGCCAACGCGGTGATCGCGAACAACTCCGGCAGGCTCGGCAAAACGCTCTGGACCGACGGTGCCGCGGGCGCGCCGATCAAGCTCTACGCCGCGTTCAACGAGCGCGACGAGGCCGAGTTCGTGATCAACCGGATCCAGGATTTCATCGGCACGGGCGGCACGCGCAGCGAGATCGCCGTGCTGTACCGCTCGAATGCACAGTCTCGTGTGTTCGAGGAGGGATTGCTCGCGGCCGGGATCCCGTACCGCGTGTATGGGGGCCTCCGATTCTTCGAGCGCGCAGAAATCAAGGACGCGCTCGCGTACCTGCGGCTCATCGCGAACCGCGACGACGACCCCTCGTTCGAGCGCATCGTGAACACGCCGCCGCGCGGCATCGGCGCGCGCACGGTGGAGCTCGTGCGCGACGAGGCGCGCGCGGGCGGCACGAGCCTATGGCGCGCGGCCGCGGCGGTCATTGCGAACGGCTCGTTGCCCAAGCGCGCGAACGAGTCGCTGTGGGCGTTTCTGCAGCTCATCGACCGGCTCGCCGCCGAGACCCGGAGCGCCAGCCTGCACGACCAAGTCGCGCGCGTCACGGAGCAGAGCGGCCTCATCGCGCATCACGGCAAGAACCAGGACGCGGGCGGGGAAGCGCGCGTCGAGAACCTCGAGGAGCTCGTGACCGCGGCACGCGAGGTGTTCACGGACGAGTCGTCCGACCTGCCGCCCCTCGCGGAGTTTCTCGCGTTCGCGGTGCTCGAATCGGGTGACGGTCAGGCCGAGCAGTATCAGGACAGCGTGCAGCTCATGACGCTGCATTCGGCGAAAGGCCTCGAGTTCACGCTGTTGTTCCTCTGCGGCTTGGAGGACGGCCTGTTCCCGCACCAACGGTCGCTCAACGATCCGGCGGGTCTCGAGGAGGAGCGCCGGCTCTGCTACGTCGGCATCACGCGAGCGCGCAACGAGCTCTATATCACGCATGCGGAACAGCGGCGGCTGCACGGCGAGCAACGGTTCTCGATCCCGTCGCGGTTCCTGCGCGAGATCCCGGCAGAGCTCATCGAGGAGGTCCGGCCCGCGATGATCGTGTCTCGGCCGATCTACCGGCGCGCCGAGAGCCACATGCAGATCGGCGGAATGCGGCTCGGGCAGCGCGTGCGGCACGGCAGGTTCGGCGAGGGCGTGGTGCTCAACAGCGAAGGCAGCGGCGCGCACGCGCGCGTGCAGGTGAACTTCGAGCACGAGGGCCCGAAGTGGCTCGTCGTCGCCTATGCGAACCTAGAGCTGATGTAGACTGCCGCGACCGATGGCACCTGTCGCACACAGCGGCCGCGAAGCGGTCTACACATGAAAATTCTCATCTTGGGTGCAGGGCAGGTCGGCAGCACCGCAGCCTTCAGTCTCGCGCGCGAAGAGGCCAACGAAGTCACGATCGTCGACCGCAACCCGGACGTGCTGCGCGAGCTCCAAGATCGGCTCGACGTGCGCACAGTGGTCGGTAACGCGTCGCACCCGGACGTGCTCGAGCGCGCGGGCTGCCGCGAGGCCGACATCATCATCGCGCTCACGAGCAGCGACGAGATCAACATGCTCGCGTGCCAGATCGCGTTCACGCTGTTCCGCACGCCGACGCGCATTGCGCGCATCCGCGCGCGGGCCCTTACGAGCCGCGAGCAGCTGTTCGCCCCCGGCGGCATACCGGTGGACGTCGCGATCAGCCCGGCGTCGCTCGTGACGGACTACATCGAGCAGCTCATCCGTTTCCCCGGTGCGCTCCAGGTACTCGACTTCGCGGATGGCCGGGTGCGGCTCGTCGCGACGCGTGCACACCGCGGCGGCGCGTTGGTCGGGCATCCCCTGCGCGAGCTGCCGAAGCACATCCCGAACGTCGAGTCCCGCGTCGTCGCGATGTACCGCGGCGGCAAAGGCATCATCCCGGACGGCGACACCGTCGTCGAGGAAGGCGACGAGGTGTTCTTCATAGCAGCTCGCAAGGACATTCGCGCGGTGCTGCGCGAGATGCGCAAGCTCGACGATCCGGTCCGCAAGGTCGTGATCGCGGGCGGCGGCAACATCGGCCTCGATCTCGCACGCGCTCTCGAGAAATCGAACCACCAGGTGAAGATCATCGAGCGCGACTACCAGCGCGCCCGCCAGATCTCCGAGCAGCTGAGCCGAACCGTGGTGTTGCATGGCGACTCGGCCGACGAGGAGCTGCTGCTCGAGGAGAACGTCGATACCGCGGACGTGTTCGTCGCGGTGACGAACGCGGAGGAAGCGAACATCCTCTCGGCGATGCTCGCGAAGCGGCTCGGCGCCCGCAAAGTGATGGCGCTGATCAACAAGATCGCGTACGCGGAGCTCGTCGAGTCCGGCACGATCGACATCGCGATCTCGCCGCAGCAGATCACGCTCGGCACTCTGCTCGCGCACGTGCGGCGCGGCGACGTCGTGAAGGTGCATTCCCTGCGCCGCGGCGCAGCGGAAGCGATCGAAGCCGTTGCGCACGGCGAGGCGCGCGAGTCGCGCGTCGTGGGCCGTATGGTCGAGGAGATCCGGCTGCCGCGTGGCGCCACGATCAGCGCGATCGTGCGCGGCGACGAGGTGCTGATGGCGCACCACGACACGCTGATCCAGGCCGACGACCACGTGATCCTGTTCATCGCGGACCGGCGCCAGATCGACGAGGTCGAGCGGTTGTTCGAGACCGGCGCTGCGTTCGCCTGAAGAACTAGCCCCTCCCGCTCATTGCCCTGCGAACGCCACTACGCGCGCGCGGCCCGTGCTTCCTCGAGCGCCCAGTCAACGAACGCGCGCACGGTGGGCCGCTTGAAGTGCGCGGCCGGCGCGACGAGAAAGTAGCTCCACTCCGCGCGCCAGCTCTCTTGAGTCACGCGAATCAATTGGCCGCGCGCGAGCTGCGGCGCGACATGCGTGTCGCGGCCGAGCGCCAGCCCCAAGCCCGCGACCGCCGCGCCGAGCTGGACGAGCGAGTCGGTGAACTGCAGGCCGCGCGCGGCCGGCTCAGGGTCGAGCCGCGCTCGCTCGAACCATGCGCGCCAGCTCATCCACGGCTGCTCGGGGTGCGCGTCGATGTCGTGCAGCAGCGGGTACGAGGCGAGCGCGGCGAGGCTGTCCGGCGTGCGGCGTCCGCCGAACAGCTGCGGGCTCGCCACGGGGAACAGCTCCTCGGGAACCAGGAGCTCGCCGTGCAGGCCGCGCCCCGGCGCAGGCGCGAAACGGATCGCGAGATCGACGTCCTCGCGGCGGAAGTCCGCGAGGGCCCGGCTCGTGCGCAGCACGACCTCGATCCGCGGGGCACGCTCGCGGAAGCGGTGCAGCCGCGGCAGCAGCCAGCCGTTGGCGAATCCGGCAAGCGCGGTGACGGTGAGCACGCCTCCCGCGTGCTTCGCGCGCAGCCGCGCCGTCGATTCGCCGAGCAGCTCGAACCCGGCGGACAGCTCGGGCAGCCAGTCGCGACCCTGCTCGGTGAGCACGAGGCCGCGCGCGAGTCGTTGGAACAGCGGCGCGTCGAGATAGCGCTCGAGCCGGCGGACCTGCTGGCTCACGGCCGCGGCGCTCACGCGCAGCTCCGCGCCGGCCGCGACGAAGCTGCCGAGCCGCGCGGAGGCCTCGAAGGCGCGCAAGGCGTTGAGCGGAGGTAGGCGGCGGCGCATGGCTAAGAATAGCTTAGCCTCAGCGGCAGGCCGTGTGGATCGCTAACGCGAACGGCCGAGCGGATACTATGCGCCCTCGCCACGCGGAGGATCGGCATGCGGCTCTTCGACAACCTCGACTCGGGCAACGGCTACAAGGTTCGCTTGCTGCTCGCGCAGCTCGGGCAGGCCTATGACTGGACCGAGCTCGACATCGACACGGGCAAGACGCGCACACCCGAGTTCCTGGCGCGCAACCCGAACGGACGCATCCCGACGCTCGAGCTCGACGACGGCACGAATCTGGCCGAGTCGAACGCGATCCTTTGGTATCTCGCGGAGGGGTCCGCGTTCGTGCCCGGCGATCAGCTCGGCCGCGCACAGGTGCTGCAGTGGATGTTCTTCGAGCAGTACAGCCACGAGCCCTATGTCGCGACGCCGCGCTATATCGTGAAGCACTTGCCTCCGGATCATCCGCGCCGCGCGGAAATGCCTGATCGCCTCGCGCGGGGTCGCGCGGCGCTCGCGGTGATGGAGACGCACCTCACGACGCGGCGGTTCTTCGTCGCGGAGCGCTACAGCATCGCGGACATCGCGTTGTACGCGTACACGCACGTCGCACACGAGGGCGGCCACGACCTCGCGCCGTACGCGCACGTGAACGCGTGGCTCGCGCGCGTGGCGGCGCAGCCGCGGCATGTGAAGCTGATGGTCCGACCGCTCGAAGCGGCGCACTGACGAGCGAGCGCCGCAACGCGATGCCGCAAGACCTCACCGCGAACCTCGAAGCCCTGCTCGCGAACGGGAACGATGTGCCCCCTCTGCGCTTCGCGCTCGCGACGCGCTATCTCGCGGCCGGCGACGCGGCTGCGGCGGTGCGGCACGCACAGGCGTGCGTCGCGTTGGACGCGGATTACTCGGCGGGCTGGAAGGTGCTCGGCCAGGCTCAGGCGGCCGCAGGCGACCGGTCGAACGCGGCCGAGAGCTACCGGCGCGGGATCGCGGTTGCCGAGGCGCGCGGCGACAAACAAGCCGCGAAGGAGATGCAAGTGTTCCTGAAGCGCCTCGAAAAGGAGACGGCGGCCCGAGAGCCGCCGCGCTGAGAAGTCCCCGGAGCCCCCTGTTGCGCTTGATCAGCGATCAGCAGCCGGGACGCGGGTCAATGATGGCCGGCGTCATGCCCGTGACCGTGGTCGTCATCCTGCTTCGGCGGCGGCGGCAGGCTGTCGGCGCGCAACCACGTGCGGATACCGAAGAAGAACAGCGTGGACGCGATGACGACGATCGGTAAGGGAGGAAGCCAAACGGGTATGTCATTCATGCCTGTCACGTACGGAGTAATGAGCCTAGAGAGAATCCATGCGATCGGAAGTCCGAGCAGAACGCCGAAAGCTGCCTTCGGCTGAGTCCGCCAGAGGCCAGCCCAGAGCACGACGAACACGACGATACCGAGCAACCAAGTCAACATCGCGTCCGTCCTAGCCGGCAGCGCCCGGCTCGTTAATGCGGGGCCTCTGCTTCGCCCGCGCCATCGTGTGCGCCGGCTTCATGTCCAGCCGGAGTGAGCGGCGCCGAGAAGAAGTCGAGCCTCGTGAGCTCCGTGTAGTCGCCTTCGACCGCCATCAACCCGATCAGCACGAGCAGCACTACCGGTGGCCCCAGGATCGCGTAGATCAACGCGATCCGTTCCCACGCCATGTGCATGAAGATCGCGATGATGAAGCCGGCCTTCAGGAACATGAACAACAGGATCAGGCCCCAGCGGAAATAGCCGTGCTCGAGGAAGTCCGTCGCGTACGAGGCGCCGCTGAACAGAAACAGCAGTCCCCAGATCCAGAAGTAAAGCTTCAGCGGATGTTGTTGTCCCTCTGCTGCCATGACGGCTCCCTACCAGAGATAGAAGAAAGCGAAGATGAAGACCCACACCAAGTCGACGAAGTGCCAGTAAAGCCCGGCGATCTCGACGATCTCGTAACCCCTCGACTCGTAGTCGCCGCGCAGCACCTTCATCGCGACGATCGACAGGTACGCGACGCCCGCCGACACGTGCAGGCCGTGGAATCCCGTGATCATGAAGAACGTCGCGCCGAACTGCGACGCGCCCATCGGGTTGCCCCAGGGCCGGATGCCTTCCTGCGTGATGAGCTTCGTCCACTCGAACGCCTGCATGCCGACGAAGATCGCGCCGAACGCGGCCGTGAGGAACATGAGCGCCGCGGCGCGACCGCGATCGCGCCGGTAGCCGTAGTTCACGGCGAGCGCCATCGTGCCGCTGCTCGTGATCAGGTCGAAGGTCATGATGCCGATGAGCAGGAGCGGCACGTTGACGCCGAATACTTCTAGGCCGAAGACCTCGCTCGGATTCGGCCACGGTACAGGCGTCGAAAGGCGCACGTTCATGTAGCCCGTCAGGAAGCAGCTGAAGATGAACGTGTCGCTGAGGAGGAAGATCCACATCATGGCCTTGCCCCATGGCACTCGGAACGTCTGTTTGTCCGAGGACCAATCGGTGACCATGGCTTCCCAACGCGCTTCGGATGCCCCCGCCGCGTCGGTCGTTGCGTCGTGCGCCATACCTACGTTTTTCCCTCTAAGTCGCTCTTTAAGTCGAAAGCAGCAATGCGAACAGGCCTAGCCAGATCAGCAAGAGCCAGTGCCAATACGTCGTGCAGAGCTGGACGCTCAGGCGAATCTTCCCGCGGGTGACCACCGCAAGGTTATCGATGCCGCGCCAGACGCGCACTGTCGTGCGAGAAAGGACGAACAAGCCGCCGAGCATGTGCAGCGCGTGCGCGGCGGTCAGCAATATGAAGAACGTGTACGCGGGGCTCCCCGGTCCGTAGTTGCCCGTGGCCGTTACCAGCTCCCAGGCGAAGGCTTGGCCGCCGACGAACATCAGCGTCAGCAATCCCGCCACCGTGAAATAGGTGCGGACGCCGCCGAAGTCGTCGCGATCCGCGCGGTTGCGCGCGATCTGCATCGCGCCGCTCGCGAGGACGAGGATCAACGTGTTGATCCACAGCACGCTGGGCTCGGCGAGCGGTGCCCACTCTTCGAGCCCGCCGTGCACGTGGCGCATCCGCATGAAGTACGCGCTCGCGAAGATGCCGAAAAAGCTCGACACCACGGCGAGGAACAGCCAGAGCCCGATCTTCGGTGCCGAAGAAGTGGCCTCCGACTCCGGGCTCGTCGGGATGACACCCTGCTTCGTCCACGGCTTGTCCTTGAGACGCTGCACGAGCAACCACCAGGCGGTGATTGCCGTCAGCATCGCAATGACCATTGCCGTCAGCATGGCGCGTAGATCCGGTTAGCCGAGCGACGAGTGGCCTTTCGGCGGCTCGTTCTGCGGGATGAAGTCCTTCGCTTCGCCGGGCACGCTGTAGTCGTACGCCCAGCGATAGACGACCGGCAGCTTCGGTCCCCAGTTGCCGTGAACCGGCGGCGTCTGCGGCGTTTGCCACTCGAGCGTCGTTGCGCGCCACGGATTCGAATCCGCGGTCTTGCCCTTGATCAGGCTGTACACGATGTTGATCAGGAAGATCACCTGCGCGGTCGCGACGACGATCGCGGCGATCGTGATCGCCTCGTTCACGGCGTGCGCCGAGCCCGGGATGAAGTCCGTGTTGCCATACGCGTAGTACCGGCGCGGCATGCCGAGAATCCCGAGGTAGTGCATCGGCAGATAGATCGCGTAGGTGCCGAGGAACGTCATCCAGAAGTGAATGTAGCCCAACGTCGGATTCGGCATCTTGCCGCTCATCTTCGGGAACCAGTGATAGATCGCGCCGAACAGCACCATGACCGGCGACACGCCCATGACCATGTGGAAGTGGCCGATCACGAAATACGTGTCCGACAACGGCAAGTCGACCGTCACGTTGCCGAGGAACAAGCCCGTGAGCCCCCCGTGCACGAACGTGAAAATGAAGCCGATCGCGAACAGATTGGGAATGTTGAGCTGGAGGTCGGCGCGCCACAGCGTCAGCACCCAGTTGTAGACCTTGATCGCGGTGGGGATCGCGATGATCAGCGTCGTGGTCGCGAAGAAGAACCCGAAGTAGGGGTTCATGCCGCTGACGTACATGTGGTGGGCCCAAACCACGAACGAAAGCGCACCGATCGCAACAATCGCCCAGACCATCATGCGGTAGCCGAAGATGTTCTTGCGCGCATGCGTGGAGAGCAGATCCGACACGATGCCGAACGCCGGCAGAGCGACGATGTACACCTCGGGGTGGCCGAAGAACCAGAAGAGATGCTGGAACAGGATCGGGCTGCCGCCGTTGTGCTCGGACTGCTCGCCGAGGGACATCAGCGCCGGCATGAAGAAGCTCGTGCCGATCAGACGGTCGAGCAGCATCATGATCGCGGCGACGAGCAGCGCCGGGAACGCGAGCAGGCCCAGGATCGTCGCGACGAAGATTCCCCAGACCGACAACGGCATCCGCATGAGCGTCATGCCGCGGCAGCGCGCTTGGAGCACCGTCGTGACGTAGTTGAGGCCGCCCATCGTGAACGCGACGATGAAGATCGCGAGAGAGGCGAGCATCAGCACGATGCCCCACTGAGCGCCAGCTGTACCTTCGAGCACCGTCTGCGGCGGATAGAGCGTCCAGCCCGCACCCGTCGGCCCTCCGGGAACGAAGAAGCTCGAGAGCAGCACGATCACCGACAGCAGGTAGACCCAGAAGCTCAGCATATTCATGTACGGGAACACCATGTCGCGTGCTCCGCACATCAGCGGGATCAAGTAGTTGCCGAATCCTCCGAGGAACAGCGCCGTGAGCAGGTAGATGACCATGATCATCCCGTGCATCGTCACGAACTGGTAGTAGTTGTACGGCGTGATGAACGGGAAGGTTTCGGGGAAACCGATCTGGAGCCGCATCAGCAGCGACAGCACCAAGGCGACGAGGCCTACGCCTATCGCCACGCTGCCGTACTGGATCGCGATGACCTTGTGGTCCTGGCTCCAGACGTATTTCTCGATGAACGTCTGCGGGTCGTGAAGGTGATGGTCACGATCTGCTATTGCAACGTATGCCATGTCAGAGCTTCCTTCAGCGGCCTTTTCGGCCGGAGTCGTTGACTAAGAGTTCATTTACCCGAGGCATCCTGCCCGAGAATTCTCCGAATCCTTCGGTCAGCGTAGCGTGTTGATGTACGCGACGACGTCCTTGAAGGACTCGTCGTCGCGGAGCACGTTCAACACCAAGTTCATTTGATCGCCGTAAATGTCCTCGGCGTGAGCGCCGCGCACGCGATCCTTGAACGAATGCAGCTGACGCTCGAGGTACCAGTCGTTCATTCCCGCGAGCCTCGGCGCGTTCGTGCCCCACCGGCCCTTGCCGTCCTCGCCGTGGCAGACGCTGCACGTCTCGAACAGCTTCGCGCCGTGCTCGAGATCGCCGCTCTGCGTGATCTGCGCGGGAGTGTCGGGCAGCGTGTTGATGTATGCGATCACGTTCTCGCGCACGGTGGGATCGAGCACCGTCTGCGACATCGGTGCCATTGGGGCGCCGATGGGGTCGCGCTGTGCGTCGTATCCGCGCATGCCGGTCTGATAATGCTGCAGCTGTCTGCGGATATACCAGTCGTTCAACCCCGCGAGCTTCGGCCCGTTGGTCTGCTGATTACCTTCGCCCTGTGGGCCGTGGCAGGCCGAGCACACGGCGAAGTTCGTGGCACCGGCCGGCGCGTTGCCGACCGGGCGGGCCTGCGTCTGCGCGAACGTCTGCTGTTTCGCGAGCCAGGTCTGATACGCGGCCGGCTCGTCGACGACGATCTTGCCGCGCATCGCGAAGTGGCCGGTACCGCAGAGCTCCTCGCAGAGGATCTCGTACGTACCTGGCACCGTCGGCTTGAACCATTGGTAGGTCACGAGACCCGGCACGAGGTCCATCTTCACGCGGAACTGCGGTACTGCGAAGTCGTGCAGCACGTCGGTCGAGCGCAGCAGAGCGTTCACGGACTGATTCACGGGGAGGTGCATCGTGGGCGCGGCGATGACGATGTCGTCCTGGCCGGTCGGGTCCTCGGGATCGACACCGAGCGGGTTGTCGACCGACATGTGGCGCACGTCGCTGTTGCCGAGCTGGCCGTCGGCGCCCGGCAGACGGAAGCTCCAATGCCACTGCTTACCGACCGCCTCGAACCGAGTCGCGTCCGCCGGCACGGTGACGAACTCGCCCCAGACGAACAGGCCCGGCGTCAGCATTGCAGCGACGCCGACAGTGGTGATCGCGGTGAGGATGATCTCGAGCTTCTTGCTCTCGGGCTCGTAGTGGGCCGTGTTCCCCTTGCGGTGGCGGAACCTTATGACGCAGTAGGCGGTGAACAGATTCACCGCGACGAACACGATCCCGCAAACCCAAAACGTGATGTTGACGGTGTCGTCGATGGTGCTCCAATTCGATGCGAGCGGAGTGAAGTACCAGGGGCTCGCGAAGTGAAAGATCAGCGAGCCAATGACGAGCAAGACAATGACGACGGCTAAAGCCACCATACCGACCGAACCCCCGATAGCTTAGGCAAGAGACTGTTGCCGCTGGACCCCAAATGGATAAAGCCCGCGTTGCGGGCTCTATCTACGTGTCATTCGATGATGAATTTCCCGTTCATCAGCACGAAGTGTCCAGGGAACGAGCAGAAATAAGTGTAGTCCCCGCCCGGCATCAGCTTCGATATATCGAACTTCACCGTGACCTCTTGTCCGCCGCCGATCACGGCGGTCGAGGCGAGGATACGCGCATCACCCGCGGGCAGGTAGTTCGGCGGACCGGCGCCCTGACCGGCTTGCGCGAGCGCCTGGTAATCCTTCGTCGCGGCAAGCACCCAGTTGTGACCCATGACGGCCGCGGCGAGCTGGCCCGCGTGCTTCAACGTCACGCTGACCTCTTTGCAGCTCTTACTGACCTTCAGCTCTTTCTTATTGAATTGGATCTGATCGTTTCCCTCGATGCTGAGGGAACATTCTTGACTCCAAGCTTGACCGGCGAGCAAAGAAGCGGCCAACGCAACTGCGTAAAAGCTCCGTCTCATTGTGGTATCAACTCCTGACCCAGGCATGCTAAGAAACGCTGGATGTTAGCAGAACGCGCAACGCGGACGCACGGCCGATGACGCGCGGATTTGGCCGTATGGGAGTGCCGCGCGTAACTGAGCACGGCGCCTTTTCGAAGCTGAAGAAAGGATAAGAGTAAGGAGTGCTGGGGACACCCGGTGCGGCGCTGACGAGAAATGAACTCATTAGGCTTTTGCAGTCGAGCGGCCGCCGTGCAAGCAAACGGAAGGGTGCAACCCCCACTATGTTGGACAAATCGTCGAGAATACGTAGTAGCAGCCCACTCTAGCGTGGTCTATTAGGAAGAATCGGCCGTATTTGACGCTAGATCGGGAACAAGACGCGGCTTCGCGTACAAGACGTGCGAACCATGTAGATTACGGAAATGAGTGGAAGAATGGTCACGTACTTCGATCGGAATTGATTATTAAGTGGGATCGAGAATCATTATTTTGCATTTTGCACCCTCAATCTGAATGATCGCGCTGCTCCAACGAGTCAGTGATGCGCGGGTCAGCGTCGCCGGGAACGTCATCGCCGCGATCGGGCGTGGCCTCGTCGTGCTCGTCGGCGTCGCGCGTGGCGATCGCGAGATAGAGGCGAACCGGCTCGCCGAACGGTTGCTTGGCTACCGAGTCTTTCCGGACGACGCGGCGCGAATGAACAGGTCGGTCCGCGACATCGGCGGAAGCGTTCTGCTGGTACCGCAATTCACGCTCGCGGCCGACACCAGCTCCGGGCTGCGTCCGAGCTTCTCGACCGCGGCACCGCCGGAAATCGGAGCAGCGCTGTTCGATCGGTTCGTCGAGCACGTTAAGGTAAGCGGCGTACCCTGCGCCGTCGGCCAGTTCGGTGCGGACATGAAAGTGGCGCTGACGAACGACGGCCCCGTGACGTTTTGGCTCGAAGTGGAGCCGCCGCAGCCGGCTTAGCCAAAGGCCTTTGGCGTATCATGGATCACGCGAGATAGAACGAAGGGATGCGTCAAGGAGACGGGGCATGCTCGGCGGGATCAGCATCTGGAAGCTACTCATCGTGTTGGTGATCGTGGTACTCATCTTCGGCACCAAGCGCTTGAAATCCATCGCCGCGGACCTCGGCGGCGCGGCGAAGAACTTGAAGAGCGCGATGGGCGAAGACGACGAAGCGCCGAAGCCTCGCAAGCTCGAAAACGCCGAGCCCGACGCCGAATTCCCCGAGCAGAAAGATCGGAGCAGCCGCGGTTAGCGGTCCGGGTTACGCATGTTCGACGTCGGTTTTGGTGAGCTCGTCCTGCTGTTCGTAATCGGGCTGCTCGTGCTCGGGCCGCAGAAGCTGCCGAAGGTAGCCGCGGAGATCGGCAAGTGGGTGGGTCGCGCTCGGCGCACCGCGACGCAGCTGCGCCGCCAACTCGAGCGCGAGATCGAGCTCAGCGAAATCCAGCCACCGAAACAGCCGCCGCCGTCGAGTCAGCCGCCGCAGTCGGAAACGTCGCATCCCGAGACGTCCGCGCCGCCGACCCCCGAGCAGCAATACTCGGACGCGCTTTCCGCGTCCGCGTCGGCGCCCGCCGCGCATCCGCCGGCCGAGCCCAACCCCGCGACCGAGCCCGCCCCGGACAAGCCCGCGAGCCCCTGATGACCGAGCAGCGCGACAACCACGAGCCAGACAAGGAGGAGCTCGCGGAAGGGACGCTCATGTCGCACCTTCTCGAGCTGCGGTCGCGCCTCATGAAGGCCGTGCTCGCGGTCGTCGCCGTGCTTCTCGCGCTCACGCCGTTCACGCAGCGCGTGTTCGAATACGTGTCCGAACCGCTGCGCAACGTCGTGCCGGGCCATGAATTGATCGTCATCAAGGTCGCGTCGCCGTTTCTCACTCCGTTCAAGACGGCGTTCTTCGTTGCGCTGTTCATCGCGATGCCGGTCGTGCTGTTCCAAGTGTGGCAGTTCGTGGCGCCCGGCCTGTACAAGCGCGAGAAGCGGTTCGCGATTCCGCTGCTCGTGTCGAGCATCGTGCTGTTCTATACGGGCATCGCGTTCGCGTACTTCGTAGTGTTCAAGGTCATGTTCGGGTTCTTCGTGAGGGTTGCGCCAACCGGCGTGTCGGTTGCGCCGGATATCGACTCGTATCTCGACTTCGTGCTCTCGATGTTTCTCTCGTTCGGGCTCGCGTTCGAGGTGCCGATCGCTACCGTGATGCTGCTGTGGAGCGGCCTAGTCTCGATGAAGACGCTGACCGGCGCGCGTGGCTACATCTTTCTCGGCTGCTTCGTCGCCGGCATGCTCTTGGCACCAGACGTGTTCTCGATGACTCTGCTCGCGGTGCCGATGTATCTTCTCTATGAGGCCGGCCTGGTGATGGCGCGCATCATGCTGCCCGAGAAGACGAGGATCGTCGAAAAAGAAGTCGGAACCTGACGGCCGCGTCGCCGTACGGGGTGTCGAGGGCCATGCACTGATCATGAATCAAGCCTCCGCCGCGCTCGACGTTCACCAGAAAGAAATCTTCGGACATCCGCGCGGACTCGCGACCCTGTTCTTCACGGAGCTGTGGGAGCGCTTCAGCTACTACGGGATGCGCGCGTTGCTCGTGCTGTTCATGGTGGAGCAGATAGATGCGGGCGGGCTCGGCTACAGCGATCAAACCGCGACCGCGGTCTACGGGCTGTACACCGGTTTCGCTTATCTCGTGTGCCTACCGGGCGGTTGGATTGCGGACCGGCTCTGGGGCGCGCAGCGCTCGGTTTGGGTCGGCGGGCTGATCATCATGTGCGGGCACTTCGTGCTCGCGGTGCCCGGCGTTACCCCGTTCTTCTTGGGCTTGATGCTCGTGTGCACCGGCACCGGGCTGCTGAAGCCGAACGTGAGCGCCGTCGTCGGCGAACTCTACGCGCCCGAGGACCCCCGTCGCGATGCGGGCTTCACGATCTTCTACATGGGCATCAACATCGGCGCCGCGCTCGGTCCGCTCGTATGCGGCAGCCTCGCAACCCAGAACTGGCACTACGGTTTCGCGGCCGCGGGCGTCGGCATGCTCGCGGGGCTGATCCAGTTCCGTCTGATGCGCGCGGGGCTCGGCACGGCGGGGCTCGCGCCGGCGTCGCCGCCGTCGCCGCGGCTGCGCAAGACCGCGTGGACGGTCGTCGGGGCGATCCTCGCGCTCGCACTGCTCCTGCTCGTCGCGGGCGTGACGGGCCGGATCGTGTTCGACGCGCCCTCGCTCGCGCGCGGGACCGCAATCTCGCTGATCGGGGCGATGATCCTGTACTTCGCTTACGTTTTCATCGCCGGCAAGCTCACGGCCGTCGAACGCAACCGTGTGATCGTGATAGTCGTGCTCGTGCTCGCGTGCGCGATGTTCTGGGCTGGATTCGAGCAGGCGGGCTCGTCACTGAACCTGTTTGCGGAGCGCTTCACGCTGCGTGACCTCGCGGGCTTTGAGATTCCCGCGAGCTGGTTCCAGTCGTTGAATCCAACTTTCATCATCCTGCTCGCGCCGCTTTACGCGATGTTCTGGGTGTGGCTCGCACGCCGACACCTCGAGCCGGCTGCGCCCGCGAAGTTCGCGTTCGGCCTCATGATTCTCGGCCTCGGCTTCGCCGTGATGATCGGCGCCGCTGCCCTGGTGGCGGAAGGACGGCAGGTATGGCCCACCTGGCTCGTGTTCACGTATCTCTTTCACACGATGGGAGAGCTCGCGTTGAGCCCCGTGGGCTTGAGCGCGATGACGAAGCTCGCGCCGCGCCGGTTCGTCGGCCAGATGATGGGCATGTGGTTCATGTGCACCGCGCTCGGCAATGCGATCGCAGGCGTCGTCGCGGGTACGTTTGACGTCGGCGCGCTGTCCGACTGGCCCTGGCAGTACACGCAGATCGTGTTTACGACGATGGGCTCGGGTGTTGTGCTGCTCCTGTTCGCGAAGCCTCTGCGCCGCCTGATGGGCGGGCTGCACTAGATGACCAACTCGACTGCGAAGCTTCCGCAACTCACGTTTCGCGCGGTCTTTCTATCGATCCTGCTCGCAATGATTCTCGCGGCGGCTAACACCTACCTCGGCCTGTTCGCGGGACTCACGATCTCCTCGGCGATTCCGGCTGCGGTCGTCTCCATGGCGGTGCTCAAGGTGCTCGGCGGCGGGCACATCCTCGAGAACAACATCGTTCAGACCGGCGCCTCCGCCGCCGCCTCGATCGCCGCAGGGGTGATTTTCACGATCCCGGCGCTCGTGATCATGGGTTTTTGGAGCGACTTCGACTACCTCTGGGTTCTTGCGATAGCAGGTCTTGGCGGCATCCTCGGCGTGCTATTTTCCGTGCCGTTGCGGCGCGCTCTGATCATCGAGCAGAACCTCGCGTTTCCCGAGGGCAAGTGCGCGGCCGAGGTGCTCAAGACCGGTGAGAACCCCGCGCAGGGCGTGAAACTGCTCGCCGGTTCCGCGGCTCTCGGCGGTGTCATGAAGTTGCTCGCCGGCAGCGGCGCGCGGCTGATTCCCGATTCGGCCGTCGCGGCGACGTATGTCGGCAAAGGTATCGCTTTTGTGGGCACCAATCTGTCGCCGGCGCTGCTCGGGGTCGGATACATCGTCGGGCTCAACATCGGTATCGTCGTCGTGGCGGGCGGTCTCATCTCCTGGAGCCTCGCGATTCCGATTTACGCGGGCTATTTCGTCGACGGCAATCCCGAGCTCGCCGCGCGGATAGCCGGCGCGGACGCCGAGACGGCGGCGAACGTCATCTGGTCGGCGCAGATTCGCTATCTCGGCGTCGGCGCGATGCTCATCGGCGGCGTGTGGACACTGATCTCGCTGCGCGGGTCGATTCTCTCGGGTATCCGAAGCGGCCTCGCCGCGACACGCGCCGGCGCGGCGCACCTCCTCGACCACACCGAGCAGGACCTGCCGATGAAGCCCGTGCTGGTCGGCATCGTGCTCCTCGCGTTGCCGATCTTCGCGCTCTACCAGGCGATCGTCTCGGACTTCGCGGTGAGCCTGCCGATGACGATCATCATGATTGTCGCAGGGTTTCTGTTCTCGTCAGTCGTCCGCCTACATGGCGGGCATCATCGGCTCGTCGAACAACCCCGTTTCCGGCATCACCATTGCGACGATCCTGTTTGCATCGCTGGTGCTGATTCTGCTCATGGGCCGCGAAGCCGAGCTCGGCCCGGTTGCGGCGATCATGATCGGAGCCGTCGTGTGTTGCGCAGCCGCAGTGGCGGGTGACAACCTCCAGGACCTCAAGGCGGGGCAGATCGTGGGCGCGACTCCCTGGCGTCAGCAGGTGATGCTCGCAATCGGCGCGGCGTCGTGTGCGCTGATCATGGCGCCGGTCCTCAATCTGCTGCAGAAAGCATACGGCATCGGCGTGCCGACGGCGGCCCATCCGAACCCGCTGCTCGCTCCGCAGGCGACGCTCATGGCGTCGGTGTCGGAAGGGATGTTCGGTGGCGCGTTGCCTTGGGGGATGGTCTGGATCGGGGCTGCGATCGGGGCCGTGATCATCGCCGTCGACGAGACTCTCAAGGCGCGGGGGGCGCGTTACCGTGCGCCCGTGCTCGCAGCGGCGGTTGGCATTTACTTGCCGTTGGAGCTCACGGTTCCGATCTTCCTCGGCGGGCTACTCGCGTACCTCGTCGAGCGAAAGAAGGATGTCGGCGAGGACCCTGACGCGCGCGAGCGTCTGCATCGCCCCGGGGTGTTGTTCGCGGCCGGTCTGATCACCGGCGAGGCGCTGATGGGCATTCTCATCGCGATCCCGATCGTGACCTCCGGCAAGGCGGACGTTCTCGCATTGCCCGAAACGCTACAGGCCGGCCTGTGGGCCGAGTGGCTCGGGCTCGCCTTTCTCGCGGTCACCGCCTGGCTCCTTTACCGCGCGGTGACTTCGCCTCGACCATCATAGACACGCCGATGAAAGCTCTGCAAAGCAAGCTGCCGACGGTCGGCACGACGATTTTCACGGTGATGTCCCAGCTCGCGGAGAAGCATCGTGCGGTGAACCTGTCGCAAGGTTTCCCCGATTTTCAGCCGCCGGCCGGTCTCATCGAGCGCGTCGAGCATTACGTGAGCGGCGGGCGCTTCCACCAGTACGCACCCATGCCGGGATCGGTGCCGCTGCGCGCTGCGATCGCGACCAAGCTTGCCGACCTCTACGGCGTCAGCGCAGATGCCGACACCGAGATCACCGTGACGAGCGGTGCGACGGAAGCGATCTTTTGCGCGATCCAGGCGACCGTGCGCCGCGACGACGAGGTCGTCGTGTTCGATCCGTGCTACGACTCGTATGAACCCTCGGTGACTCTCGCGGGCGGGCGCGTCGTGCATTTGCCGCTCGCACCGCCCGAGTTCGCGATCGATTGGGACCGGCTGCGCGCGGTGCTCAGCGAGCGCACGCGGCTCGTGATCGTGAACTCGCCCCACAACCCGGCCGGCACGGTGCTCGGCAAGGCCGACCTCGACCGGCTCGCGGAGCTACTACGCCCGTTCGACTGCTATCTCCTGAGCGACGAAGTCTACGAGCACGTGGTGTTCGACGGCCGCTCGCACGCGACCGCGCTCGCGCACCATGAGCTCCGGCAGCGCTGCTTCGCGGTGTTCTCGTTCGGCAAGACCTATCACGCGACGGGCTGGAAGCTCGGCTATTGCGTGGCACCGCCACCGCTCTCCGCGGAGCTGCGGCGCGTGCATCAATACGTGACGTTTGCGTCGACCTCGCCGCTGCAAGCCGCGCTCGCCGATTACCTGCGCGAGCACCCGGAGCATCACGTTGGGTTGCCGGCGTTCTACGAGGAGCGGCGCGACTACTTCAATGGGTTGCTCGCGGACACGCGCTTGCGGGTCCGGCCGTCCGCGGGCACGTACTTTCAGTTGGCGGACTATCGTGCGATCTCGGATCTGCCGGACGTCGACTTCGCGCGCTGGCTCACGATCGAGCACGGCGTGGCGACGATTCCGGTATCGGTGTTCTATCAGACGCCGCCGGAGATGAGGCTCGTCCGCTTCTGCTTCGCAAAAGAGAACGCGACGCTCGACGAGGCCGTGCGCCGGCTGCGCGCGCTCTGACGGGCGGGTCTTGCGTGCTGCGGGGCGACTGAGCCGTCGGCTACGCCGCGTAAGAAGCTCACAGCGCGCCGCGCGGCGCGCGCTTCCCGCTACTTGCCGGCGTGCTCCGACGCCGCGAGCTCGCCGACGAGCGCGAACAAGTCCTCGTAATTGCCCGCCATGCCGCCGTCGGTGGTGTATTTACCGTTCACGACGATCGTCGGCACGCTCGAGATCTTGTAGCGCCGGCTCAGCTCGTCGGCACGCTGCAGCTTCGTGTGCACGGCGAACGATTCCCACGTGCTCTTGAACGCGGCCCCATCCACGCCGAACTTGCCGAACAGGGCTTGGATCTTCTCCGGCGTGTCGAGGAGATTCTTGTTGTCGTGGATCTCTTTGAAGAACGCGTCGTGCATTTCGGCGCCTTTACCGAGCGCCTCGGCGGCATAGAACATTTGCGCGTGAGTCCGCACGAGCGGATTCCAAACGGCCGGGACGCGCACGAAGCTCACATACTCGGGCTTCTTCGCCACCCAGCTCTTCACGTATGGGTCGAACGCAAAGCAGTGCGGGCAGCCGTACCAGAAGACCTCGGTGACCTCGACCTTGTCGGGGCTAGAGCTCGTCGGCTGCGTGGGCGACAAGCGGTTGTAGTGCGTGCCGAGCTGAAAGCGCGCGGATGTCGGCGCGACGCCCGAGTCGTTCGCGACGACGCTCGCCGCCGCGGGAGCGGGCGTGACGGCCGCGACTTCGGACTCCGGAACCTCGGCGCCGGCCGCGATGTCTTCGGCCGCGACCGGGGCTTGAAGGGCCGGATTCGCCGCGGGTTCGCCGCCGCCGCAACCCGCGATCAGCGCGAGCGCGGTCAGAATCCAACAGTGTCTCGGTTGCATGGGGATGCTCCTCCCGCCGCGGCGGACGCTAGTTCAGTCCCTGGACGTAGCTCGACAGTGCCTTGATCTCGTCTTCGAGCAGCAAGGCCGCGACGTTGCGCATCATCTGATTGACCTCGACGTCCGAGCGCCGGTCGCCGGAGGCGTATTGGTGCAGCGTCTTGCTGACGTACGCCGAGTGCTGGCCGCCGATCCGCGGATACGCCGAAACCGAGTTGCCGTGGCCGCCCGGGCCATGGCACGCGATGCAAGCCGCGATGCCGCGCTCCGGAACACCGCCGCGATAGATCTGTTGGCCGAGGCTCACCAGGGCGGGATCCGCGCCCTTCGGCGTCGGCTTTTGCGCCGAGAAGTAGGCCGCGACGTCGAGGGTGTCCTGCTCCGACAACATGTCGGCGAACGGTTTCATCGTGACGTCTTGACGGTCGCCGGCCTTGAACGCCTTGAGCTGCCGGACGATGTAGCTCGCGTGCTGACCCGCGAGGCTCGGCCAGTCGGGCGTGACGCTATTGCCGTCTGCGCCGTGGCATGCCGCGCAGGTCGCGGACTTCGTCCTGCCGGCCTCGACGTTGCCTTCGGTTGCCGCAGCGGCGGCGCCTTCTTGGGCGGCCGCGGAGCCGAGCACGGACGCGCCGATCACGATCGCGAGCAGACTGACTGCGGACTTGCGAAAGGAGTGTCGAAAGAAAGATTTCGCGATCGTCGTTTGCAACTTCACGCTCGACAATTCCCGATTGTTTTTACTCGAAAACGGCGGCCGATTGTACACTAAACAACCGGCTCCACGAGTGAGCCGCCGTCCCACTCGAAGGCCGTGTCCACACCGATTTTCCTCAAGAGCGCCGCGGCTCCCGCGGATTTCACGGCCGACGTCGGCCGCGAAGTCGCGTTCGTCGGCCGCTCGAACTCCGGCAAGTCGACCGCGCTGAACCTGGTCGCCGGCCTGCGCAAGCTCGCGCGCGTGAGCAAGACCCCGGGGCGCACCCAGCTCATCAACTTCTTCGAGGTCGCTCCGGAGCGTCGGCTCGTCGACTTGCCCGGGTACGGGTTCGCGCGCGTAGCGCCCGGTACCCGCGAGCGTTGGCGGCGGCTCATCGAGGCGTATATCACGCGGCGCGACTCGCTCGTGGGCGTCATCGTGACGATCGACATTCGCCGCGGCATCACGGAGCTCGACGACGAGCTCCTGCGCTGGCTCAGGGCGCTCGACCTTCCGGTCGCGCTTCTGCTCACGAAGGCGGACAAGTTGAGCCGAGGTGCCGGCCTCACGCGGCAACACGAGGTCGAGCGCCAAATCGGGGAGGGTGCGAAGCTCACGCGGTTCTCGTCGCTGACGCGCGACGGCGTGCCGGAGGCCCGCGCGTGGCTCGCGCAATGGCTCGATCCCGCGACCACAATCGACCGGGGCGGCGCAGCAGGACCAGACAACCAATAAAAAACCCCGGGTGCGGGATTCAGGGGACGCACCCGGGGCACTCGATCCCGGCGGGGTGGGCCGGGATCCACAGACCCCGCTTAGGGAGGATAGCGGGAGCACTCTTCCTGAGTGCCGCTGATTTAGTCCCGATGGCCCCGCTCAAAGTTCCCTCACCCGAATATCGGCGAGCTCAGTGCGCTTCGTCCCAGTTGTCGCCGACGCCGCTGTCTACGCGCAGCGGCACGGACAGCTCTGCGGCGGACTCCATAATTCTTATGATAGAGGCGCGCACCGCATCGAGCTCGCGCGCCGGCAATTCGATCACGAGCTCGTCGTGCACTTGCATGATCAAGCGCGCGCCGCGCCCGTTTTGCTCGAGCCACGCGTCGACGCCGAGCATCGCGCGTTTGATGATGTCCGCGGCCGTGCCCTGCATCGGCGCGTTGATCGCGCTGCGCTCGGCGTATTGGCGCAGCGCGGCGTTGCGAGCGTTGATATCGGGCAGATACAGCCGCCGGCCGAACACGGTCGTGACGTAGCCGAGGTCACGCGCGCTGCGGCGCGTCTCATCCATGTAGCGCCGCACGCCGGGATACCGCTCGAAATAAAGATCGACGTAGCGCTGCGCCTGGCCGCGCTCGATGCCGAGCTGCTTCGCGAGGCCGAACGCGGACATGCCGTAGATGAGACCGAAGTTGATCGCTTTCGCGGAGCGGCGCTGATCGTCGGTCACCGCGTCGAGAGGCATGCCGAACACTTCGGCCGCGGTCGCGCGGTGAATGTCGCTTTCGGCCGCGAACGCCGCGAGCAAACCCGCGTCGCTGGACAGGTGCGCCATGATCCTGAGCTCGATCTGCGAGTAGTCGGCCGCGAGTAGCTTCGACCCCTCGGGTGCAACGAACGCCTGGCGAATGCGCCGGCCTTCGGCGGTGCGAATCGGAATGTTTTGCAGATTCGGGTCGGCTGACGACAAGCGGCCAGTCGCGGCGACCGCCTGTTGATATGAGGTGTGGATGCGCCCCGTGCGTGCGTCGATCTCCCCGGGCAGCTTGTCGGTGTACGTCGACTTCAGCTTCGACAGCGCGCGATGCTCGAGCACTAGCCGCGGCAGGTCGTAGTCCTCCGCGAGCTGCTCGAGGACGTTCTCCGCCGTCGACGGCTGCCCTTTCGGAGTCTTGCCGAGCACGGGCAGCGCCAGGCGATCGTAGAGAATTTCCTGTAGCTGTTTCGGCGACCCCAAGTTGAACGGTCCGCCGGCCGCGGAGAAAGCTGCTCTCTCCGTCGCGGCCATCGTGATCGCGAGCTCCTGACTCTGGGCGCGCAACATTCGCGCATCCACCATCACGCCCGCATGCTCCATGCGCTCCAGCACGCGCAGCAGCGGCCGCTCGATCTCGAGGTAGACGCGCTCGAGGTCGGGCAGCGCGTGGAGCCGGCGCGCGAGCTCGTGATGTACGCGGAGCGCGGCGTCCGCGGCCTCGCCCGCGTAGCGCGTCGCGATCGCGACCTCCACTTGATCGAAGACGATCTGCTTCGCGCCTTTGCCGACGAGCTCTTCGTACTTGGTCGTCGCCAGGCCGAGGTAGCGTGTCACGATCGAGTCTAGGTCGTGCTTCGTCGCCGTCGAGTTCAGCACGTACGACTCGAGCATCGTGTCGTGGTCGAGGCCGCCGAGGGTCACGCCGTGACTCGCGAGGACGTGGGCGGCGAACTTGAGGTTCCTGCCGGCCTTCGGAGCGTTACTCGTGAGCCAGCCGCCGAGGCGCGCGAGAACGGCTGCGCGATCGAGCTGGTCCGGGGTGCCCGGATAGCGGTGCGCCAGCGGGATGTAGGCGGCTTCGCCCGGGTTCACGGCGAGCGCGATGCCGACGAGCTCGGCGTGCGTGTACGCGAGGCTCGTGGTCGCGATCTCGAGCGCGGCCAGCGGCGCGGCCGCAACCTTGTCGAGCCAGCGGCCGAGGTCCGCGTCCGAGACTATCGTCTCGTAGTGCCCTTCAATGCGCGCCGCCGGCGCGCTCGGCGCGTCGACCGCGGGCTCCGCGTTCGGCGCCGCCCTCGACGTGCCGCCCTGCGGCCCGGGCTCGCCGCGCAGCCGGCGCAGCAACCGCCCGAACTCGAGCCGCTCGAACAACCCAGCAAGGCGTTCGACGTCGGGCCCGCTCAACGCGAGATCCGCGACGTGCAGCGGCAGCTCGACGTCGCAGCGGATGGTCGCGAGCTCCTTGGACAGGTCGAGCGTGTCGAGCGCCGCGCGCAGCCGGTCGCCGATCTTGCCCGGAATTTGCGCCGCGTTTGCCTTGAGCGCCGCGACGTCCGGGTACTGCTGCAGCCATTTCGCGGCCGTCTTCGGCCCGACGCCCTCGATGCCCGGGATGTTGTCGATCGGGTCGCCGATCAGCGCGAGATAGTCTGCGATCTGCTCGGGCGTCACGCCGAATTTCGTCTGCACGCCCGCGCGGTCGAGCTTCGTGTTGTCCATCGTGTTGACGAGCGTTACGTGGTCGTCGACGAGCTGCGCGAGATCCTTGTCGCCGGTCGAGATCACGGTGTCGCGGCCCGCGGCCGACGCCTCCCGTGCGAGCGTGCCGATCACGTCGTCGGCCTCGACACCTTCGATGCGCAGCAGCGGTATGCCCATCGCGGCGATGGCCTCGAGCAGCGGCTCGATCTGGGAGCGCAGCTCGTCGGGCATCGGCGGCCGGTGGGCCTTGTACGCTTCGTAGAGATCCTTGCGAAATGTTCGTCCGGGCGCGTCGAACACGACGGCCATCTCGCTCGGCTGGTAGTCGTCCATCAGCTTGTAGAGCATGTTGACGACGCCGAGGATCGCCTCGGTGCGTTGGCCCGTCGAAGTAGACAGTCCGTCTCGAATCGCGTGGAACGCGCGATAGAGATAGTTGGAGCCGTCGACCAGGACGAGCGGTTTATCGCTCATTCTCGGGCCGCCTTGCCCCATTCTGCGAGCCGTCATCTTCGGATTCCGGCTCGGGCTGCGCGGGCGGGCTCGGCGCCGGTTGCCGGCGGCGCAACGGCGGGCTCCGCGGGCGCCGCCGCCGGGTCGAGGCGCTCGACCGGGCGAGCAGAGTCGGGCAGCGTGAGCGGGCCACGTTGGCCGCAGCCTAAGAGCGCGCCGAACACCGCGAGCAGCGCGCCGAGCGTGATCGCGTGTCCGCTGCGCCCGCGCCCCGCGCGGATCGCACCGTCCACGGCAGCAGAGCTCGTCAAGGCTTCTCGCCTTTGAGCTTCGCGGCGACGCGTCGATACGCTTCGCGGAACGGTAGTCCTTCCTTCACGACAAGCTCGTTCGCTTCGGCCGCCGCGTTGAGCTCCGGGCCGAGCACGATGTTGTCCGCGCGGAACCGAACGCCGGGTAGTGCGTGGGCCATGATCGCGAGCACGTCACCCGCGAGGTCGATGCTGCGAAACAGCGGCGCCTTCAAGCGCTGCAAGTCGCGGTGATAGCCCGAAGTGAGCTTCGCGGGAATCGCGAGCGTTTCCTGCAGCGCGCCAGTCACCGTGGCTTGCGCTCCGCGCACGAGCTCGAACACGTCGGGGTTGCGCTTCTGCGGCATGATCGAGGAGCCCGTCGTCATCTCCGCCGGGAGTGAGACGTATGCGAACTCGCTCGTGTAGAACAGCAGCAGGTCGGACGCGAGCCGGCCGAGGTCGCCGAGCAGCAGCGCGAGCTCGAAGATCAGCGAGGCCTCCGCCTTGCCGCGCGACAGTTGGACCGCGGTGACGGGCTCGTGATTGCGCTCGAAACCGAGTGCCGCGCGCGTCGCTTCGCGGTCGAGCGGCAGATTCGGCACCCCATAGCCCGCGGCAGAGCCGAGCGGGTTCTGCTCGGTGCGCTGCAGCACGCGCAGAATCCCCAAGCGGTCGTCCGCGAGCTCGGCTGCGAAGCCGCGCGCCCATAAGCTCAACCGAGCTCGGCATCGCGGGCTGCATGTGCGTGTAGCCCGGCAGGCCGATCTTGCCTTGCTCGCGTGCGATGTGCTCGAGCGCCGCCGACGACTTGTGCGGCGCCCGCCGCGAGCTCGCCGATCGCGTCGCGCAGATAGAGGCGCAGCGCCACGAGCACTTGATCGTTGCGCGACCGTCCGAGATGCACGCGCCCGCCCGCCTCGCCGATCCGCTCCGTGAGCCGACGCTCGAGCGCGCTGTGAACGTCCTCGTCCGCGAGCTCGATCGACCACGTCGCCAGCCGCGTGCTCCGCGGCCAGCGTCATCGAGGGCGCCGCAGATCGCCGCGCAATCGTGACCGGACAGCAGACCCTGCGCCTCGAGCATTCGTGCGTGCGCGCTCGATGCGCGCACGTCGTAGGGCACGAGCCGCCCGTCGAGCACGTGATCCTCGCCCGCCGTGAAGCGCAAGATACGCTCGTCGAGCGGCAGACCTTTGTCCCAAAGGCGCGGCATCGTCGTCAGCTCGCTTGCTCTTCGGGTCGCAGGCGCTCCAAGTCGTTCACGACGAGCGTGCCGGTTCCTTCGTTCGTGAAGACTTCGAGCAGCAGACTGTCCGGCTGTGCGTACGAGATCACGTGCACGCGTGGCACACCGCCGGCGAGCGCGCGCTCGATCGCCGCGACCTTCGGCAACATGCCGCCCGAGATCTTGCCTTCGTCGCGCAAGCGCTTGAGGCCCTGACGATCGACGTACGAGATCAGCGAACGGGGATCGTCGACGGCCTCGAGAATTCCCGGCGCGCCGGTCGCGAGCACGAATTTCTCGGCTTTGAGCTCGCAGGCGATCGCGGCCGCCACCGTGTCCGCGTTGATGTTGAGCAGCACGCCGTGATCGTCGGACGACAGCGGGCTCACGATCGGCACCAGGTCGTTGTCGAGCTGCTTCAAGATGATGCTCGCGTCGATCCCCTGGATGTCGCCGACGAAGCCGTAGTCCACCGTGTCGCCGGAGGCCTGCTTGACGGGCGGCCGCTTGGTTGCCTTGATCAGGCCGCCGTCGACGCCGCTCACGCCGATCGCCGGCACGCCCAATGCGCGGCACACCGCGACGATCCGCGTGTTGATCTCGCCGTTGAGCACCATCGTCGACACCTCGAGCGTCTGCGCGTCGGTGACGCGGCGGCCTTCGACCATCGTGGTCTGCAGGCCGAGCCGTTTCGACAGCGCGGTCGACTGCGGCCCACCGCCGTGCACGAGCACGACGCGGATGCCGACCTGATGCAGGATGCCGATCTGCTCCATCAGCGCGCGCGTGGTCTCGGGCGAAATGAACGCGTCTCCGCCGGCTTTGAGCACGAACACCTTGCGCTTGTAGACGCGCAGATATGGAACCGCGTGGCGCAGCGCCGTCACGACGATCGCGCGCTCGTTGGTCGTGAGTCGAGTCATGACCGTCATCCTCAGCCCTTCATCATTTTGTAGAGCACGGCCATCTGCACGACCATGCGGTTGCGCGCTTCCTGGATCACGACGCTGCGCGGGCCGTCCAGGATCCGATCGGCGACCACCACGCCGCGGCGCACCGGCAGACAATGCATGAACTTGCAGTCCGCACGCGCGTTCGCGAACCACGGCTCGTCGACGCACCAGGGTACCAGCTCCTCGCGCAGCGCCTGGTCGCCGAGCTTGTCGCCGTAGTGGCGAGTCGAAGAATACGACTTCGCGTAGATCACGTGCGCGCCTTCCATCGCCTCGCGGCGGTCGGTGGTCTCCGTCACGCTGCCGCCTGATTTCGCCGCGGCCTTGCGCGCTTTCTCCATGATCGCGGGAGGCAGCTCGAAGCCCGGCGGCCGCAGATGCACGACGTTCATGCCGCGCATGGCCGCCATGTGGAGGGTCGCCGACGGTACCGCGAGCGGCAGGGGCTTCGGGTGGTACGCCCACGACAGCACGAACTTGCCGCCGTTCGCGGGGATGCCGAGCTCGTCGAGAGTCTTCCAATCCGCGAGGCTTTGGCACGGATGGTCGATCGCCGACTCCATGTTGATCCACGGCTTGTCGATCAGCGCCGTGAGCGCTTGGAAGTCCTTGTCCGCGATGTCATTGGCGAGATCGCGTCGCTCCGCGAACGCGCGCACGCCCATCGCGTCGCCGTACGATGCGATCACGGGGATCGCTTCGCGCACGTGCTCCGCGGCGGCGCCGTCCATCACGATGCCGTAGCGCGACTCGAGGCCGTGAATCGACATCTCGGGCGAGATCACGAACGCACCGCCGCCGAGCCGGATCATCGCGGCCTGGAACGACGACAGCGTCCGCAGCGACGGGCTCAAGAACAGCAATGACAGAACCTTGCCTTCGAGCGCGCGCGGCTCGGGCTTAGCGTCGAGCCGGGCCGCGAGCGCGATGAGATCCTTGATCTCCGCGTGCGAGAAGTCGGCGAGGTCGTTAAAGCGTTGCATCGGTCAAGTCCTCCAGAGCTTCGCCCAAGCGCTGCACGTGCTCGGCGGTCAGAATCAGCGGCGGCAAGCAGCCGCAGCACGTGCGGGTCGGCGCTCGTGCCCGTCAAGATGTCCTTCGCGAGCAGCGCGTCGCGCACTGCCGCGGCCTTGGGTCTGGTCCTGAGGCCCAGCAGGAACCCTCGGCCCTGAACGCTCTCGACGGGGCCGACGATGCACTTCGCGCGCACCATTGCGCTGACCTCGCGCACCTGCGCGAGCAGCTCGTCCTCGTTGATCACGTCGATCACGGTCTTGATTGCCGCGCAGGCGACGGGGCCGCCGCCGAACGTCGTGCCGAGCGCGCCGGGCTTGAGCGAGCGCGCGATCTCGTGCGGCATCAGCACGGCGCCGCACGGGAACCCGCCGCCGAGACCCTTCGCGACCGTGAGTAGATCGGGCCGCACCCGGTGCAGCTGCGCGCCGAACGCTTCGCCGAGCCGGCCCATGCCGGTCTGCACCTCGTCGATGATCAGTAGCGCGCCCGCGCGGTCGCACGCGGCGCGCACCGCGTGCATGAACTCGGTCGAGAAGTCGAACGCGCCCGCGAGTCCCTGGACGGGCTCGATGATGACGCCCGCGGTCGTACGCAGTCGACGGCGGCGTTCAGCGCCGCGACGTCGCCTCGCGCGACGAACTGCACGTCGAACGGCGTGCGCGGGAAGCCGTACCACGATTGCTGCGCGCCCCACGTGACCGCGGCCGCCGCGGCCGTCCGGCCGTGGAAGCTGTGCTCGAACGCCACGATCTTCGGCCGGCCCGTGACCTTGAGCGCGAGCCGCAGAGCGTTCTCGTTCGCCTCGGCGCCGCTGTTGACGAAGAACACGCGTCCCAAGCCCGCGGGGCCGAACGCCGCGAGCGCTTCGGCCGCTTCGTCGCGCACCTTGAGCGGCAGCGCGTTCGTCTGGAACACGAGGTCGCGCGCCTGACGCGCGATCGCCTCGCTCAGGCGCGGATGCCCGTAGCCGAGCGCCGCGACCGCGTGGCCGCCGTAGAGATCGAGAATGCGGCGCCCCGCGGCGTTCTCGAGCCACACGCCGGAGCCTCTTCACCGGCGTGAACGGAAGCATCGGATAGACTTCGTTGAGATGCGCGTGCACCGCGGCGATCTCGTTCGTAGCTGCAGCGTTCATGATTCAGAGCCATCCTGCCGCCGGAGCGGTCAATCCCAAGCTTTCGGGCAGCCCGAGCAAACGATTGGCCCATTGGATGCTGCCGCCCGCCGCACCCTTGAGCAAGTTGTCGAGCACCGAGCACACGACGATCGTGTCGCCGTCGACGAGCGCGTGCAGCGCGGAGTAGTTCGTCGTCGCGATGTCCTTCACGCGCGGCGGCTCCGGCTCGATGCGCACGAATTCCGAGCCGCGGTAGAACTCCGTGAGAGCCTCGACGACTTGCGCCTGCGTCACGCGTTCCTTCGCACGCGCGAAGATCGTCGCGTGAATGCCGCGCGCGAACGGGCCGGAGTGGGGCACGAACTTCAGATCGATGTCGCGGCCCGCTGCCGCCTTCACGAGCGCGCGCACCTCGGGATCGTGCCGGTGCTTCAGCGCTTGGTACGCGAACAGGTTGCTCTGGCGCACGGGATGATGCGTCGTCTCGCGCGGGCGTTCTGCCCGCGCCGGTGCTGCCCGTGACGCGCTCACGTTGAACTCGTCCGCGAGCCCGGCGGCGGCGAGCGGCACCAGGCCGAGCAGCATCGTTGTCGCGAAGCAGCCGGGATGCGCCGCATGCGGCGTCTCGATTTTCTCGAGATGCTCGGGCACGGCGCACGTGAACTCGGAGAGCAGCTTGGGCGCCGCGTGCTCGTGGCCATAAACCTTTGTCCACGCGCTCGCGTCCGCGAAGCGGAAATCGGCCGAGGCGTCGACGACCGTCATCGCGACGTCCGCGGAGCCGGCCGCGCCGAGCAGCTGCTCGATGAGCTGCGCCGAGGCGCCGTGCGGCGCCGCAGACAGCACGAGCCAGTGAGGAGCCGTACGGAGCTTCCCGATCACGGCGTCGATCGAAACGAACAGCTCTTGCGGGTACGCGGGCGCGAGGTGCGCGAACGTCTTGGCTACGGGCTCACCGGCTTGGCTCGTCGACACGACGGCGCCGAGCGTGAGCTGCGGGTGCGCCGCGATCAGCCGCAGGAACTCGCCTGCGACGTAGCCGGACCCCCCGAGCACGATCGTGGGATAAGTGCTTGCCGCGACGCTCATGCCGTCGCCTTCGCGAGCCGGTCGCCCAGCCCGATGCTCTGCTGCAGCAAGTCGCCGAGCTCGGCCGAATGCGTCATGGCGTTGATCGCGGCGACGTTCGACCGGTCTCTGATGATGTCGATGCCGACCTGGTTGTCGGTCGCTGGGCCCGAGATCACCGTTGGCTCGATTCCGAATTCCTCGCGCAGGAGCTTCGAACCGCCCCAGGCGCCGACGGGATCGTTCGCGCACAGCACGAGCGACGTGATGACGCTCACGATCTCCTTGTCGCGGAGTATCGCCTCGACGCCGTACGCACCGAGCAGGCCGTCGCCGAGCTCGAAGACAATAGCATCGGGCTTCTCGTCCGCGAGCTCGTTCAGGAGGCTGCGCGTGAGCGCGGGCGCGTTCTTCGAGGTTGTCGCGCAAATGCCGAAGTCGGAGAACATCGCGACGTGCCGCGCGCCCGAATCCTCCATCGCGAGGATGTCGCGACGCAGCGCGACGCCCGTCGACTTGAACGCGTCGACGACGAGTCCGTTATGCCGAAAGCGGCTCACGATCGCGCACGCGGCCGCGGTCTTGCCCGAGTTCATGCAGGTGCCTGCGATCGCGACGATCGGAACGCCGTGCGTCTCGAGGGGCACATCGAGGTTGAGCGGCTCGGTCGCGACTCGCGCGGGCACGCCGACGCGTTGGCCCAAGTACGGGAAGTCGAGCACGCAGCCGAGCACGCGGCAGTCGAACGGCTCGCCGTGCGACGGATTGATCGAGTCGCAGATGCCGATCACGCCGCCGAGATTCAGCAGCTGCACGACGTCGCCCGGCTTGAGCTCGGTCGGCAGGTGGCCCGAGTAGCCGAACAGCGCCTTGCGGTGCCCGAGCGCGCCGACGACGACGTCGCCGCGCTTCACCTCGGCCATGCGGCCGCTCGTGAGCTCGAGCGTGTTGTAGCGCGACTTGTTGTTGAGCACCTCGACGGCGATCAGCACGCCTTCCTCGCACGGGATCTCGGCGCTCACGCGGATCTCTTGGCCGAGATCCGCCGCGATCGCGACCGAAGCGATTTTGTCGACCAGCACCGAGCGCATGTCACTGCCCTCCGGCCCGGGTGTGGAACATCCCGGGCAACGCCATGATCTTCGAGAAGCCGAGCGCATCGGCCGGCGTCCATTCGCCGGCCGCCTCGCCGTACTTGCCGCGGCTCACAGCTCATCAGCGAATGCGGCGACGTCACGCCGAGCACGAACAGGCTCCCGGGGCGCAGCTGCACGCGCACCTTGCCGCTCACGCGCGCCTGCGACGACGTGAGCAGCGCCTCGATGTCGCGGCACACCGGGTCGAGCTGCTTGCCTTCGTGGATGAACTGGCCGTATTCCGCGCTCACGGGCTCCTTCACGCGCGCTTGCGTGCCGGTGAGCGTGAGCTTCTCGAGCTCGCGGTGCGCGTTGATCAGGATCTCGGCGGCCGGTGCCTCGAACGCGACGCGGCCCTTCGTGCCGATGATCGTGTCGCCCAAGTGGATGCCGCGGCCGATGCCATAGCGCGCGCCGAGCGTCTCGACCTTCTCGATGAGCGCGACCGGGTCGAGCCGCTCACCGTCGAGCGCGACCGGCACGCCGCGCGCGAACTCGATCTCGATCTCGCTGAACGGCTGCGGCTTGTCGAGCGCACCCGCGGACAGCACCCACGCGGACTCCGGGATGCTGCCCTTCGAGTCGAGTGTTTCGGTGCCGCCGATCGTGACGCCCCAGAGGCCGCGGTTCGTCGAGTACGCGGAGCCGCGCGTCGGCACGGGCATCTTGCGCTCCTCGAGGTACTTCACCTGGGCGGGCCGCTGCCAGCCTTGGTCGCGGACGGGGGCGAGGATCGTTAGCTCGGGCGCCACGGCCTTCAGCACGATCTCGAACCGCACCTGATCGTTGCCTGCCGCCGTGCAGCCATGCGCGACCGTATCCGAGCCGAGCTCCTTCGCGAGCTTCGCGAGGTAGCTCGCCTGAAGGCCGCGCTCGGCGCCGACGCTGAGCGGATACATGTTGCCGCGCCGCACGTTGCCCATGATCAAGTACTTGATGACTCGGTCGAAGAATTCCGGCCGCGCCTCGATCAGCCGATGGTCGGCCGCCCCTAGTGCGCGTGCCCGCTCATCGAGGAGCCGCGCGGCGGCAGCGTCGATGCCGCCGCAGTTCACCGTGACCGTGACGACCGGGCGGTTGTGGGTCTCCTTGAGCCACGGGATGCAGAACGAGGTATCGAGCCCGCCCGAGAACGCGAGCACGATCGGGCCCGAGCCAGATGTTTTGGCGGAGGGAGCTTGCGAAGCAGAGGTCATGGCGTCGCCTTCTTCAGATGTTGCCGCAGCCGGCCTCTGAGCCGGCGCTGTTGAGTGGAGCCTACGGTCGCTACGAAAATCGTGTCGTCGCCGGATAGCGTGCCGACGATCTCCGGCCAATCGATGCGGTCGAGCGTGACCGCGACGCGCTGCGCCGCGCCGATCTGCGTCATGATGACGAGCAGGTTCGGGCCGGCGGTCCGAATCTCGCGGACGAACTCCGCGACGACTTGCAGGGCCTGCGCGTTGTCAACCTCGGCCGGCTTCGGCAAGCTGTAGCCGTTTTTCATCTTCGCCGCGCCGAGATCCCTGAGATCCCTGCTGACGCTCGACTGAGTCGCCGGAAATCCCTCTTGCCGCAGCAACTCGACCAGCTCCGCTTGCCGATTGATCGGGTGCGCGTCGAGGATTCGGGCAATGGCTCGCCGCCGCTCCTGTTGATCGAGAGTTGCGCTGGGCATGGGGGAAAGGTCGTGAATAAAATTGCGCATATAGTAGCAGCTATGCGCAAACTCGCAAGGGCCTAGTCGATTGAAAAAATCAGGGGACTCCGTGACTGAACCTCTTCTCGAGACCGTCGAGATCGTGACCGGCGATCCGGCGGAGTTGGCAGTGATCTGGCTCCACGGCCTCGGCGCGGATGGGCACGATTTCGAGCCGGTCGTGCCCGAGCTCGGTCTGCGGATCGGCGCGCGCTTCGTGTTCCCGCACGCGCCAATCCAACCGGTCACGATCAACAGCGGGATGCGGATGCGCGCCTGGTACGACATCTTGGGTTTCAACGGCGCCCCCGAAGATGACGCCGGTATCCGCGCGAGCGCCGCCGCCGTCGCGCGGCTCGTCGATCGCGAGGTCGAACGCGGCGTGCCCGCGAACCGGATCGTGGTCGCGGGGTTCTCGCAGGGCGGGGCGATCGCGCTGCAGCTCGCGCTGCGTTCGGCACGGCGGCTCGCAGGCGTGCTGGCGCTGTCGACCTATCTCCCGCTAGCCGGATCCCTGACACGCGAGAAGAGCGCCGCGAGCGCCGGCTTGCCGATCTTCATGGCGCACGGCAGCAGCGATCCAGTGATTCCGCTCGCGCTCGCCGAGGAATCGCGGCGCCGACTCGAGCAAGAAGGGTATGCCGTCGATTGGCACGTCTATTCGATGCCGCACTCCGTGTGTCTTGCGGAGATCGAGGCGATCGGTCAATGGCTCACGGGACTCGTGCGGCCCTAAGCTCGACGCGGCGCGCGGAGCACACTCCGGGCGAGCTCACTCAACGCGCCGAATCCACCGTAAATGTCTCGCGCACCTCGCCCGTGAGCCGCGCGGCGGCATCGAACGATCGTTCCGCGAACGTGACGACACCGTCGCGACCGATGAGAACGATGGTCGACGAGCGCGTGCCGTAGGTCTCGCCGTCGATGAAGTGAGCGGCTCGGTAGCGCTCGTCGCCGTGCGTCGGCGGGCCGCGCCGAGCGAGCAGCTCGAACAGACCGTCCTCGGGTGCGTCCGAAGCGAGCAGCGCTTCGAGGCCCGCCCGTGCGCTGCGGACCTTCGGCCATTCGACCCCGTAGGCGGCGTTGCTCAGCGCGTGCACGCCGCGGCCGAGTCGAGCGGCCGGCGCGCGGTTGCTGACGTAGCGCAGGTCGGCGCCGTCGAGCAGCAGAATGCTGAAAGGGCCGTAGTCAGCCAACCGGCCGTGCAGCGCCAGCCGTGAAGTCGTCGAGCGATGCCGCACCTGCCAGGTAGTCGGCGACGAGCGCGCCCCGTGAGCGCGGCGCCGCGGCGGCGGAGGGATCGCGAAAATTGGTGACGGCCGCGAGCCTGCCGCGGCGATCGATCGCGAGCCAACTGCCGCCCGCGACGAGATCACGGCCGCCGAGCACCTGCGGCTGATCGGGCCACCAGGCCGCCGCCGCGCTCGGCCGCGCGTGCCGTTCGTCGCGGTTCGCGCCGAACACCAAGGAGTAGCGTTCCGAGGCCTCGAGGCCCAAGACGACGAGACACATCGGGCGAGCTTACGCCGTGGCGACCTCGAGCGGGGCGTGCTGCTCGAACAGCAGGCAGGCGGGACACGCCGAGCGCGGGAGTGACAGCAAGTCGAAGACATAGCAGACCGAGCAAGTCTCGCAGCACGCGATGCCGATCTCGTCGCCGCGGCGAATGCTCGTGAGGAGATTCCAGCCCCACTCGAACGTCAGCGCGCCGCGCGGCACGAGTAAGTCGTAAGTCTCGTAGCATTCGCAGAAGCGTTGGCCGAGGTCGATGTTGCCTTTCAAGCTCGGTCCCGGTGGATGCTCGATCGAGAAGAGCCCGTTCGCGAGCAGCAGGTTCGTGAACACGCCCGACTCCAACGCGCGCGTCGGTGTGCGTACGAGCGGGCCGATGCGAGTCGGGGACCGGCCGCGACGGCGCCGCACCGGGACCTGGCCGAACTTGAAGTAGGTGGTGTAGAGCTTGCGAATTCGATCGTCGTTGAGGCCGGTCCAGAAGCGAATCGTGCCGGTTCGCGCTTCGTGCCTGATCATCCGCAACGCGAGCTCGAACTTCGCTTGCTCGCCTCGATACCGATCGTCGGTGGCCCTCATTCGTCCTTTCCTCTCAGATCAGCAACATTCGGGAGCTTAGCCTACATTTACCATTAGTGGTATTTTAGGACCATATATGGCAAAAACCTCCTAAAAAGGGCCTCCGCGATGTCGCCGAACCAACTGAATTCCGACCCGCTGCAGCAGATCCACGAGTTCAATCTGCTATTCCTCACGCACCTCCAAACCCGTGTGCGGGGCGACCTCGATTGCTGCGGCCTGCCAGACACTGTGCGCCTGCAACTGCGGCGCGCCAGCCCCGAATCGATCGCGGCGATCGCGGAATTTCCGCGCGCGCTGTTCGATCTCAAGCTCGACGAACGCACACCGTCGGCCGTGCTCGATCCGCTGCGCAGCCGCGACGAAGGCGCGTACCACGCGCTTGGTCTCACGATCCTGCTGTGCGCGCGGACGTTGAGTCGGCAGAGCGTTTACCAAGCGCGTCTGCTGCTCGGACTCGAGGCGCGGGCGATTCAGCGGCTGCGTGCGATGCAGCTGAGCGAGGTGCAGCCGCTCGCCTATTCTCGGCGGATACTGCTGTGCGCGTTTGCGGGCCGTGATTGGATTTGGAGCGAGCTCATGAGCGAGACGCGCCCCGAAGCACGGCAGCATCTCGCCTTGATCGCGCTCCAGCCTGGCCTCGGGCGCGACTGGCCGGCGCGCCGCGCGGTCCGACTGTCGCCCTGACGCCGGCGCGCAAGCGAGCCGGGCTCGCGCCCTTTACAATAGCCGCCCGCCGGGATCCTCCGGCGGCGAGCGGCTATGGATGCATTAGTTCTCAAGGGTCTCCGCAAGGTCTATCGCAACGGTGTCGAGGCGCTCAAGGGCATCGACCTCGTCGTGCGCGAGGGCGACTTCTTCGCGTTGCTCGGTCCCAATGGCGCCGGGAAAACCACCGCGATCGGCATCATCACGTCGCTCGTGCGCAAGTCGGGCGGCTCGGTCAGCGTGTTCGGCTACGACATCGAGAGTGACCGCGAAGCGGCGAAGTCCTGTATCGGCGTCGTGCCGCAGGAAATCAACCTCAACATGTTCGAGCGCAACGACAACACGCTCGTGAACCAGGCCGGCTACTACGGCGTGCCGGCGCATATCGCGAAAGTGCGCACGGAGAAATATCTGAAGGCGCTGCACCTCTGGGATCGCCGCCTCGACGTCGCGCGCACGCTCTCGGGCGGCATGAAGCGGCGACTCATGATCGCGCGCGCGCTCGTACACGAGCCGCGGCTACTGATACTCGACGAGCCGACCGCCGGCGTCGACATCGAGATCCGCCGCTCGATGTGGGACTTCATGCGCGAGATCAATGCGGCAGGCGTGACGATCATCCTGACGACCCATTACCTCGAAGAGGCCGAGAGCCTGTGCCGCAACATCGCGATCATCGATGAAGGCCGTATCATCGAGAACGACAGCATGGCGAGCGTGATCAGCAAGTTGCAGGTCGAATCCTTCGTACTGAGCCTCCAAGAGCCGATCAGCCGCGCGCCCGACGTCGGCGGCTACGTCGTGCGGCTGCGCAATGACCGCGAAATCGAAGTGGACGTGGCGAAGGGGCAGGGCTTGAATCAAGTCTTCGCCGCACTGTCGGCGCAGTCGCTGCACGTCGCGAGCATGCGAACGAAGACCAACCGCCTCGAGGAGCTCTTCATCAGGCTCGTCGAGGACAAGACGGAGAGCGCAACATGAACGACATGACGACGGCAGCGCCGCTGGGGCGGCAGGCTGCGCCGAATCTGATCAAGATCAACCTCACGGGTCTCATGACCATCGTGCGCAAAGAATCGCGCCGGGTCGTGCGAATCTGGATTCAAACGATCGTGCCGCCGGCGATCACCATGACGCTGTACTTCGTCATCTTCGGCAGCCTCGTCGGCAGCCGGATCGGTCAAATGGACGGCGTTTCCTACATGACGTTCATCGCACCCGGCCTGATCATGATGTCCGTGATCACGAACTCGTTTGCGAACGTCGTGTCGTCGTTCTTCTCGAGCAAGCTCATGCTGCATCTCGAGGAGATGCTCGTCGCGCCGCTCGCGTACACCACGATTGTGGTCGGCTTCGTGATCGGCGGCGTCGTTCGCGGCGTGTTGGTCGCCGCGCTCGTGACCGTAGTCGCGCTGTTCTTCACGGACTTGCACGTCGTGCACCCGCTCGTCACGCTCACGACGATCCTGCTGACGGCCATCGTGTTCTCGATCGCGGGGTTGTTCAACGCGATCTTCGCCAAGAGCTTCGACGACATCTCGATCATTCCGACGTTCGTGCTGACGCCGCTGACCTACCTCGGCGGCGTGTTCTTTTCGATCTCGCTGCTTCCGCCGTTCTGGCAGAAGGTCGCGCTCGCGAATCCGATCCTCTACATGGTGAACGCCTTCCGTTACGGCATGCTCGGCTCGTCGGACATTCCGCTGCTGCCCGCGTACGCGATCATGATCGGTTCCGCGGCAGCGCTGTTCGCCGGCGTACTCGTGATGCTGCATCGAGGTAGCGGAGTGCGCGCCTGACGTGTGCGGTCGGTTCGCGCTGTTCGCGCTGCCGGAGGTCCTAGCGGAGTACTTCGCGCTCAGCGAGCGGCCGGCGCTCGCACCGCACTACAACCTCACGCCGGGGCAAGACGTCGCGGCAGTGCGGATCGACCGGAGCGGCGCGCGTCGGCTCCACGCGTTGCGCTGGGGCCTCGTGCCGTTCTGGGCGAAGGACCTCGCCATAGCCCGCCGCCTCATCAACGCTCGGCTCGACAGCCTCGCCGAAAAGCCGGCGTTTCGCGAAGCGCTGTCGCGGCGCCGCTGCTTGATTGCCGCGAGCGGGTTTTACGAGTGGGCGCAGCTCGCGAGCGGCAAGAAGCAGCCCTATTTCGTCCGTGCGCGCTCGGAGCCCGTGCTCGCGTTCGCAGGTCTGTGGGAGCGCTGGCGCGCAGGCGGCAGCGAACCGCCACTCGAGACCTGCGTGATCGTGACGACGGCCGCGAACGAAGCGCTCGCACCGATCCACGACCGAATGCCCGTGATGCTGACGCGCGCGGCCCAGGACGTCTGGCTCGATCCGACGAGCACCGTCGCGACGATCGCCGAGCTCGCGGCGCACGGCCCGGAAGTGGAGGCGTGGGCCGTCGGTACGGCGGTGAACGATCCGCGCAACGACGACGAGCGCGTCCTGACGCCGCAACCGAAGGGGGATTGACGAACGAATGCGCGCCGCCGGAACGGTTCGAACCGGCTAGGGAGCGGGTCCGGTGGGCTATTGCGGCGCGAGCAGGAAGCGGTGGCCGAGATAGACGAGCACGGCGCCATTTGGCGCGATCTTTTGGAGGCGCGGCCCCTCGGCGAGCATCGCGCCCTCGACGTATTTCGTGCCGTTGATGAACACGAACCGGTCCGCGGGCCGCGGGCTATAGGCATGCAGCTCGAGGCGCAGCGGCGGCAGCGTGACGCCTTCGGCGGCGAGCGCCGCGGCGCTCGGCAGCGCCGGGTCCTCCGTTTCGGCCGGCACCTCGGAATCGGTCGCCGCGCCTGCAGCGCCGTTCACGGCCGTTGTGGCAGAGTCGTTGCGGCGCGCCACCGGTGTTGTCGGAGCCAGGCGCTCGTTGCCGGCTGTCGATGCGTCGGGCGCGGCGCGTTCCGTCGTCGGTGGCGCGGAGTAGACCGCGGCGGGCGGAGTGGAGACCTCCGCCGGAGGTAGCGTTAGCGGTATCTCGCCGCGGCGCGGCGCGGCGGGCACAGCGTCCGCCGTCGAGTCTTGCACGGTGCTGCGCCACCAGGCGCCGCCAAGCGCGAGCACCGCAACCACGAGGACCACGATCAGCGCGATCGCCCAACGCGGCAGCTCGCGGCGCGTTAGCGCGAACGGAACCTGTGCGATACCCGGCATCGCGGCGCGTTGCCGGTCGTGCTCGGACTTGCGCAGCGCATCGAGGATGAACGACATCTCAATGGCCTGCCGCGAGAAGGGGTGTGCCGGGCACGTCTAGGTCCGCGATCATCGCGATCTGAGTTCGCGCGCCCACGATCCCGTCGACATTGAGCATCCGCGCGCGTTGATACTCGCGCACGCGTGCCGCAAGACCTTCGTCGTAGACCTCTGACGGATCGACCGGCGGATCCTCGCCGCGAATCCGCGCGAGCGTCGCGCGCAACCAGATCACTCCCGCGTCGCTCATCCCAGGCGCCAAGTCCCTCTCACCCGCGTCGCCTGGCCGCCAGAGCAGCATATGGTCGCCGTACCAGTGATACGCGAGCTCCGCGAGCGGCAACTTGAACGTCTTGCCGTTGGCGATCACGTCCGCGGCATCATGTTCGAGCGATGCTACGACGACGACGTGCTCCGCGCCGCGATCGTCGACGAGCGTCAGAATCGCGGGCCAATTCAGGCGGCGGAGCTCGCTGAGCGAACCTTTCGTCTGATCCAGGCAGCGCAGGCCCTGCTTTTCGGCTTGCTCACAGGCGTTGCCGAGAGCCGCGTCGTATCTTCCGCCCCAGAGCGAAACGAGCTCGCCGATCGCACGGTCTCGGTCCGTGATGAACTCCGGGTCGGCGATCAGCGCCGCGAGTGTGGGCGGGGCCGGCGCGTCCGCGTCGATCGGCGGATCGTCCACAGCTCTCGAGCTCGCGTCCGACGTTTGCACTGGCTCCGCCGGCACGGCGAGCGCTGCGACGACTGCGTGCTGCGGCGCGGCAGCGGCTTGAGCGGCGCGCTGCGCGCGCGTTTGCCACAAGTTCGTCGTGGCGAGTGCGAATGCGAGGAACCCCACCGCAGCCGAGGCCCACGGCCACCAGCGCTTGCCGAAGCGCCGCGCGCCGAAGACCTCCGAGGCGGCGCGATCGACGAGCCGGCCGTCGATCAAGCGGTGATCTTGAGTATAGGCCGCGAGCAACGCGCGATCGGCTACTACGTTGATCAGACGCGGAATGCCGCGCGACTTCCGGTAGAGCTGCCGGATCGCCGTCGGCTTGAAGACGTCGCTCTGCGCACCCGCCACGCGCATGCGATGACGTACGTAGACGGCCGTATCATCCTTGCTCAGCGGCTCGAGGTGGTAGCGTCCCGTGATCCGCTGCGCGAGTTGCCGCATCTCCGGCCGCTCGAGCACGTCGCGCAGCTCGGGTTGTCCGATGAGGATGATTTGCAGCAGCTTCTTCTTGGGCGTCTCGAGGTTCGTGAGCAACCTAACCTGCTCGAGCAGCTCGGGGCTCAGGGTTTGCGCCTCATCGACGATCAGAACGACGCGTCGGCCTTCGGCGTATGCCCGGAGGAGATGCGTGTTCAAAGCGTCGATACGCGCTTTGACGGAGTCTTCGCGCGGCGTGCCGGTGCGCAGCTCCTGACAAATCACCTGCAGGAACTCGAGCGTCGATAGCTGCGGGTTCAAGATCAGCGCGATCTCGGCCTTCGCGGGCAACTGCTCGAGCAGGCTGCGGATCAGCGTGGTCTTGCCCGTGCCGACCTCGCCGGTCAGCTGGATGAACCCGCCGCTCTCCGAGATTCCGTAGACCAGGTGAGCGAGTGCGTCCGCGTGCCGCGCGCTCATGTAGAGATAGCGCGGATCCGGAGTGATCGCGAACGGTTTCTCGTTGAGGCCGAAAAATTCGGTGTACACGTTACGGGTCTCTGCGGCTATCGTCCGTCACGCCCTACGGTCGTCCCACGCCGACGAGGGCGGAAAATAACTCTAACACACGGTCTTCGGGCCCGACCCGTGCAGGGTTAACGCGCGGAGGGTTGGCGCGCGAGGTCGCGAGGATCGAAGTCGTCGACGCCCGTGAGCTCGAGTACCTTGCGGTCGAACGCCCGGAGGCTTTCGGCCTCGGCCGCCGTGATGATGCCTTGCGCTTCGGCTTCGCGGATCTGCCCGGGGGTGTCGTCGGCTCGAATCTCGCCCGCGCGGCGCGCGTCGAACACGCGGCGCTCGAGCGGTTTGACCTGCTCGGCGAGCTCGAGTGCCTCCTGCAGCAGGCCGAGCGGATTGCCGGGCTCGAGCGTCTTGTAGGCGCCTTCGGTCAGGCGTTCGCGCGTGGCCGTGGGGTTGATCAAGAGCTCAACGATCTGCTGGCCGAGCTCGTCGGAAGGCGCGGAGTAGGTCCGTCCGCGCGGGAAAATCGCGAGGCGCAGCAGCAAGGCCATCCAGCGGTTCGGGAAGTTGCGCATCAGTCCGTGCAGCTGCTCTTGCGTCTTGTACAGCAGCGTGCGGCACGCCCACTCGACGAGGGGGAGGTCCTCGGGCGGCTCGCCCTGGTCCTGATAATGTTTGAGCACCATCGACGCTAGATATAGGTAGCTCAGCACGTCGCCGAGCCGCGCCGACAGCAGCTCGCGCCGCTTGAGCTCGCCGCCGAGCGTGAGCATCGCGGCGTCCGTGATCAACGCGAACGACGCGCTGTAACGGTTGATGTGCTGGTAGTAGCGCCGCGTGGAGCCCAAGCTCGGCACGTCCGTGAACCGCGCGAGCGTGATCGCTTGGAGCCACGAGCGGGCGGCATTCGAAAGTGTGTATCCGAGGTGCTTGAACAGGAGACGGTCGAAAGCGACGAGCCCGCGCTCGCGGTCCTCGTCCTTCGCGGCGTCCATCTCCGCGCGCACGAACGGGTGGCAGCGGATCGCGCCCTGGCCGAAGATGATCAGGTTGCGAGTGAGGATGTTCGCGCCTTCGACCGTGATTGCGATCGGCACCGACTCGTAACCGCGCGCCATGTAGTTCTTGGGCCCGAGCATGATCGCCTTGCCGCCGTGCACGTCCATTCCGTCGTTAGCGATTTGGCGGCCGAGCTCGGTGTTGTGGTACTTCAAGATCGCGGACGGGACGGCCGGCTTCTCGCCGTTCGCGAGCGCGGTGCAGGTGACGCGCGACGCGGCGCTCATCGTGTACAGGTTACCCGCCATCCGCGCGAGCGCTTCGCCGACGCCGTGGAACTTGCCGATCGGCAAGCCGAACTGGCGGCGTAACCGTGCATACGCCCCCGAGGCATAGACGGCCGCCATCGCGGCGCCGAGCGCGTTGCTCGGCAGCACGATGCTGCGCCCGACGGACAGCAGCTGGACGAGCATCCGCCAGCCTTGGCCCGCCATCTTCGGCCCGCCGATGATCGCGTCGAGCGGCACGAAGACGTCTTTGCCGCGCGTCGGCCCATTCTGAAACGGGATGTTGATCGGAAAGTGACGCCGGCCGATCTCTATGCCAGGGAGGTTCGTAGGGATCAGCGCGGCGGTGATGCCGTATTCGTCCACGTCGCCGATCAAATGATCCGGATCATAGAGCTTGAATGCGAGGCCAAGCACCGTCGCGACCGGAGCGAGTGTGATGTAGCGTTTCTCCCAGTTGAGGCGTATCCCGAGGATCTCGCGGCCTTCGTAGACTCCGTTCGCGACGACGCCGTGATCGATGAGCGCAGTCGCGTCGGAGCCGACGCGCGGTGACGTGAGCGCGAAGCACGGGACCTCTTCGCCGCTCGCGAGGCCCGGAAGCCAGCGCTGCTTTTGTTCCTCCGTGCCGTAATGCAGCAGCAGCTCGGCGGGGCCGAGCGAATTCGGCACGCCGATAGTGGACGACGCCGTCGCGTTGCGCGACGAAACCTTCGTGAGCACCATCGAGCTCGCGAGCGGTGAGAAGCCGAGCCCGCCGTATTCCTTCGGAATGATCATCGCGAAGAATCTCTGCTCCTTGAGGTACCGCCAGACCTTCGGCGGCATGTCGAGCAGCTCGTGCGTGATCTCCCAGTCGTCGAGCATTCGGCAAAGCTCTTCGCACGGGCCATCGAGAAAAGCCTGCTCCTCCGCGGTGAGCTTCGGCGGTGGCAGGTGCTGCAGCTTGCGCCAGTCGGGCATGCCGGAGAACAGCTCGCCATCCCACCAGACGTTGCCCGCTTCGAGCGCGTCCTGCTCGGTCTTCGACATGCGCGGCAACATGCGGCGATAGACGCCGATGACGCGGCGCGTGAGGACGTCGCGGCGCAGGTTCTCGATGTTGAGGAATACGAGCCCCGCGAACAGGATCCAGAGGATCAGCGTCCAGAGGAAACCGCCGTCGCCGAGGAAGGAGTAGAGGACGAGCAGCGCGCCGAGCACGACGGTCGACGTGCGCAAGTCGGTGCGGCGATACGCGAGCGTGATGGGAACGGCGAGCAGGAGCACGAGCCAGACGAAGGTTCCCATCGCTACTCCTTGTGGCAAATCCGGCGCCGATCGCGCCGCGCGGTCCGTTAGAGCAGGCTCGCGACTCCCGCGCGCTCCTCGCGTAGCTCCGCGTCCGTCGCGCCGAGCTTGCCGCGTGCGAACTCGTCGATCTCGAGCCCCTGGACGATCTGGTACTCGCCGCGCACGCAGCGCACGGGGTACGAGTAGACCACGCCTTCGGGGATGCCGTAGCTGCCGTCGGACGCAACGGCCATGCTGACCCAGTCGTCGCCTGCGGTGCCGAGGGCCCAGTCGCGCACGTGATCGATCGCGGCGGACGCGGCCGAGGCGGCCGACGACGCGCCGCGCGCTTTGATGATCGCGGCGCCGCGCTGCTGCACGGTCGGGATGAACTCGTCGCGGTACCAGGCCGGCGGCACGCGGCTCAGCGCCGGCTTGCCGCCGATCGTCGCGTGCGCGAGATCCGGGAACTGCGTGGCCGAGTGATTGCCCCAGATCGTCACGCCGCGGCTTTCGCTCACGTGCGTGCCGGTTTTCCCGGCGAGCTGCGCTTTCGCGCGGTTGTGATCGAGCCGGGTCATCGCTGTGAAGTTCCTCGGATCGAGGCCCTTGGCGTTCTCGCGCGCGATCAATGCGTTCGTGTTGGCGGGATTGCCGACGACGAGAATCTTCACGCGCCGATCGGCGACCGCGGCGAGGGCTTTGCCCTGCGCCGAGAAGATCTGAGCGTTCGCGAGCAGCAGGTCTTTGCGCTCCATGCCGGGGCCGCGGGGTCTGGCGCCGACGAGGAGTCCGTAGTTGATGTCCTTGAACGCGACGTCGACCTTGTCCGTGACCACGAGGCCGTGCAGCGTTGGGAATGCGCAGTCGTCGAGCTCCATGGCGACGCCGTTGAGTGCGCCGAGCGCGGGGGTGATTTCGAGGAGCTGCAGGATGATCGGTTGGTCGGCTCCAAATAGCTGGCCCGAGGCGATTCTAAAGGCCAACTGGTAGCCGATTTGTCCTGCGGCACCGGTGATCGCGACGCGCACCGGCGTCTTGCTCTTCTGCTTCATGGATGGATCCTACGGGTCGACTGGGAATAGCTCTGCATGTCAGGGCAGGGCGGAATCTTAACATGCGGGCCGGGAGCGGCCTCGCGAGCGGTCGGCCGCCGTAAGCCGTTCGGCTGGTCAGGTCGCGGTACAAGAGGCCGCTGGGCTCAATCCGGGTCCGAGTCGCCGGTGGCCGTCTTCGCGAGGGCGTGCTTGCGCAGCAAGCTACGGAGCTGGTGGTAGCTCAAGCCGAGCAGCTTGGCAGCCGTCGTCTGCTTGAACTGCGCCCGCTCGAGCGCGCGCTGCAGCACGCGCTGCTCGAACGCGGCGACCGCGGAGCGAAAGTCGCCGGGGATTTCCTGCTCCGCGACACGTTCGGTCGCGGTTTCGAGCGCCTCTTCGCGCGTCGTGGGAAACGGCGTGGGTGCCGGCGCGTACGGCGACGCGAAAGGATCGAACAAAATCCGCGCGATCGGTTTGTCGGCTTCGTCTGTCCGGTAGACGCTGCGCTCGACCGCGTTCTTGAGCTCGCGAACGTTGCCTGGCCAGCCGTAGCCGAGCAGCGCGGCCTTGGCGTCGGCCGTGAATCCCGGGAAGAACGGGCGCTTGAGCTCGCTCGTGACGTTCACGGCGAAGTGATAGGCGAGCGTATCGATGTCCTCTGGACGCGCCCGCAGCGGCGGCACGTGCACGACGTCGAATGCGAGGCGATCGAGCAGATCGGCCCGGAAACGGCCGAGCTCCGCGAGCCGGGGCAGGTGCTCGTTGGTCGCGCCGACGATCCGCACGTCGGTCGAGATCGTCTCCGAACCGCCGACGCGTTGGAACTCGCCGTATTCGATCACGCGCAGGATCTTCTCCTGCATGCGCGGCGGAATCGTGCCGAGCTCGTCGAGCACGAGCGTACCGCCGTTGGCCTGCTCGAAGCGGCCGATGTGAGTCCGCGTCGCGCCCGTGAAGGCGCCGGCTTGATGGCCGAACAGCTCGGTCTCGAGCAGCGTTTCCGTGAGCGCCGCGCAGTTGACCTTGATCATCGGCTGCTCCCACCGCGGGGAGAGGTAGTGCAGCCGCGAGGCGATCAGCTCCTTTCCCGTGCCACGTTCGCCGATCACGAGCACGGGCTTGCTGAGCTTGGCCGCGCGCGAGACGTGCTCGAGCATCGCGAGGAATGCAGGGGCCTCGCCGATCAGCGCAGTCGTCGGGGGAGCGTTGCGTGCCACGCTTGTCAAAGTCGCTAAGAACTAGGTGATTGCGCGAAATCTTAGCCGATTTGCCAATCGGCGCCTACCCGCAGAGACGCCCGCCAAGCCGCTGTTGCTCGCGCCACAATTGGGTTTGCGTCACTCGACGCGCCTCTGGCACGGAAGCTGCTATAGGAGCCCCAATTGCCACAGAGGACCGCCGGTATGGGTATCTTCTCCCGCTTCACAGACATCGTGAATTCGAACATCAACGCCATTCTCGACAAGGCCGAGGACCCCGAAAAGCTCGTCCGACTCATGATCCAGGAGATGGAGGACACGCTCGTCGAAGTCCGTTCGACGGCGGCCCGCGCGATCGCCGACAAGAAGGAGATTTCGCGCAGCCTCAATAACCTCGATCAAGAGTCCCGCGACTGGCAAGCCAAAGCCGAGCTCGCGCTCGACAAGGAGCGCGAGGACCTCGCGAAGGCCGCGCTGGCTGAGAAGGCTCGCGCGACGGGCGCCGCCGACGGGCTTCGCAATCAGCAGAAGGCGATCACCGACGGGCTCGAGAAGCTCAACGACGACATCGTTCGCCTCGAAGAGAAGCTCGTCGACGCGAAGACGCGCCAGCAGGCGATCTTCGCGCGCCACCAGACTGCGACTCGCCGGCTCGAGGTGCGCAAGCGCCTGCACAGCTACAAGATCGACGACGCGTTGCTCAAGTTCGACCACTTCGAGCGCCGGATCGACGATCTCGAGGCGCACGCCGAATCATACGACCTCGGCAACAAGAAGGATCTCAAGAGCGAGTTCTCCGAGCTCGAGACAGAGGACGCTGTCGCAAAAGAACTGCGCGAGCTCAAGTCGAAGCGCGCCGGTCAGAAGCGTAACGAACCGGCGTAATCGGCATGGCGCCAGCACCGTGGTTCGTGATCGGCATCGTCTTTACGGCGGTGGTCCTGCCGATCATCGTCATCATGCACTACGTGACGAAGTGGAAGGCCACGAAGGGCCTGTCCAACGACGAGCAAAGGCTGCTCGAGGATTTATGGAAGGACAGCCAGGCGATGCAGAGTCGCTTGAACGCGCTCGAGACGATCTTGGATGACGAGGTCCCCGATTGGAGGAAGAAACTGTAGCGGCAGCGCGACTGCATCCGCCGCAAAGCTGCTCGGCGCCAACCACATGAACACGGAATATCGTACGGAGCCTGGATTGATCAACCGCCTCTATCGCAATCCGCGCCGCGGGAAGCTGTTCGGCGTTTGCGCGGGGATGGCCGAGTACTTCGGCTTCGACCTCACGGCTACGCGCGTCCTGGTCGTGATCGGCGCGCTGTTCTCGTTCCCGATAGTCTGCATCACATATGTGTTGCTCGGTGTGCTCCTGCCGCGCAAGCCCAACGAAGGGCCCGGCTCGGAGGTCTACGACCCTGTCCAGCAGAAGGCTCGCTCGGACCCTCACGACATGCTCTCGGGCGTCCGTTATCGTTTTCGTGACCTCGACGCGCGCCTACAGCGTCTCGAGAAGTACGTGACGTCGAACCGGTTCAATCTCGACCGGGAGTTTCGTCACCTCAAGTAGTAGCCGCGGGCGTTGGGCGCACGGGGAGGTCGCCGCCGATGAACGTGTTCGAATTCGTAATCATCGTCGTCATCCTGAGCTTGATCTATAAGCTCTTCGCAGGATGGATGAGGCATCGTACGCAAGTGAACGTCGAAGAACCGGCGCGCGCGGCGCTCGTCCAGCGCCTCGACGAAGTCGAAGAACGCGTTCGCGTGCTCGAACGCATCGTGACGGACGAGCGGTTCGATCTGAAGCAGCAGTTCAAGGAGCTCGAACGCTGAGAAGCAGCTCAGCCGTCACACTGGACGGCCGGGCAGCCGTTATTTCGGGGCGGGCGTGGGATTCGCCGTCTTGTAGGCTTTGACCTGGTCGTTGAATGCACTGGCGACCGTTTCCATCTCGGTGACCGCTGCGTTGTGCCGCGTCACCATCAGTGCCTTGAACTGCTCTGGGGCGTCTTCGCCTTTTGCTTCGGTTTCATTGTCGATGCAAGCGAGGAGGTCATTCATCGCGGCCATGTACGTCTTCACTTGTGCTTGCGCGGCGAGCAGCTGCTCCATAGTCGCACTCTTGCCATCGGGGATTTGGATCATCGCCGGAGTCTCACAGGCGGAGGCCGCGAACGCGTAGCAAGTCGCCAGCACGGCCACACAGGAAAACGTCTGAGCTCTCATATCACACCCTCGTTATTATCGAACGGACCCTGGCCTCGAAATATAACCCAGCCCCCGCCGGAGCGTCATTAGCCGCGAGTTCCCTGGCGTCGGCTCGGGCGGGCGTTCAGGCGAAGAGCGCACGGTACTTGCCGCTTCCATCGATCTCCGCGATCAGCAGCTCGCCGAACTTGTCGGCCGTAACCGGGTCGCCGAACAGGTGGCCCTGCGCGTAGTCGCAGCCATGTTTGCGGAGGAAATCGAGCTGCTGCTCGTCCTCGACGCCCTCGGCGACGACCTCGAGCTCGAGGCTGTGCGCCATCTGGATGATCGCGTCGACGATAGCTGCGTCGTCCCGGTCGATCGCGACGTCGCGGACGAACGACCGGTCGATCTTCAGAGTGTTGATTGGGAACTGCTGCAGCGCGCTCAGGGACGAATAGCCCGTCCCGAAGTCGTCGATCGCAAGATGCAAGCCCATGCCGTAGAGCGCATCGAGAATTCGAATGGTTCGCTCGGGATCCTCCATCAGAGTCGTCTCGGTGATCTCGAGCTCGAGCGACGTCGGCGAGACGCCGTTCCTGCGGAACGTCTCGCGGACTTGATCGAGGAATTTTCGCTGCTGTAGCTGCCGCAGAGAGAGGTTGACGGACACGCGTGAAGGCGACGGCACGAGCCGCTGCCAGCCGCGATAGTCCTCGCAGACCCTGTTGAGCACCCAGTCGCCGAGCTGCAGGATCAGATTGGTCTCTTCGGCGAGCGGTACGAAGTCCGACGGCAGCACGATGCCGCGCTCCGGAAGATCCCAACGCAGCAGCGCTTCCGCGCCTTCGAGCCGTCCGGTCGTCAAACGATACTTCGGCTGATAGTGCACGCGCAGCTCGTCGCGCTCGAATGCTCGTCGGAGCTTGCTCTTGAGCATCAGCCGTTCGACGGCCGCCGTATTCATGTCGGTCGAGTAGTACTCGAAGGTGTTGCCGCCGGCCTTCTTGGACTGATAGAGCGCCGCGTCTGCGTTGCGGATCAGGTCGATCACGTTATCGCCGTCGCGCGGGTACACCGCGATGCCCATGCTCGCGGTGAGGAAGATCTCCTCGCCGTGCACTTGAAAGGGTTTGCCCGCGACGTGCAGCAGCCGCGGCGCCATCTCGGCGAGGCTCTTCAGCATCGCTTCGAGCCGATCGAAACCCGTGACGAGCACCGCAAATTCGTCGCCCGCGAGCCGTCCGGCATGCGCGTTCTGGGGAAGCTCCGCGAGCACGCGGCGCGCGAAGATCTCGAGGCTCGTGTCGCCGGCGGCGTGGCCAAACGTGTCGTTGATGTCCTTGAACTTGTCCACGTCGAGATAGAGGATCGCGAGATACTGCTGCGTGCGACGGGCGCGCGCGATTCCTTGCTGCAGCAAGTGTTGGAACTGCATCCGGTTCGCGATCTTGGTGAGCGGATCGGTACGCGCGAGATAACGGATCCGCTGTTCGACGCGTTTGCGCTCGTCGATGTTGTGCGCTGCGTAAACCTTGCTCTCGACCTCGTCGCGGCCGTCGCGCACGCTCGCGACGGTGTAGGAGATGCTCACCGTCGACCCGTCGGGGCGCGGCACTGCACCTTCGCGGGGCCGCGACGCCGCACCGTCCCCGCGGCGACGGTCGTTCGAAACGATCAGCTCGTCCGCGAGCTTGCCGACGAGCTCTGCCTCCGAATGACCGAACAGCTCGCGTGCGGCCACGTTGGCGCGCTCGATCCGGCCATCCGCGTCGGTGATCAGCAGCGCTTCGCCCATGCTCGCGAGCAGGCGATCGAGGTAGTCGCGCGAAATCGTGCTCGAACGGAGGCTGATGCGCATGGAGTCGACGGCGTCGGCCAGCTCGCGAAGCTCGCCGGCGGGTCCGATATCGGTTGCAGTGCCGTAGTCGCCTCTTGCGGCGCCGTTGAGCGCAGCCACGACGGCGCGCAGCGGACGAACGAAGCTATTGGCCAGCGCGGCGATGAGCCCGATCCCCGCGAGGCCAACGAGCGCGACGATCGAAACCAGGCCCCAGCGCAGCGTGCGATCGGACATCCCGCCTGCCGCGTGTATGGCCAAGAGCGCCGCGGCAACCGCGAGTACCGCGATCGTGACCCCGCACATCGCGAGCAAATAGCGGTGCGTGAGGCCTGGAGTAGGGGCTTTGGGAGTCATTCGCAGCGTTCGTTGTTATAGTTATCGGCGGCGCTCTCAACGTTTGAGCACACCACATTCCGGCTGGTTTGCCCAGCCGGATGCAACAGAATCCGGCGGACTTCCACGGAGCGCCATCCCCGGTTTTCGGATGTCACAGTTTATTACGATGCCGATTTCGTCGCACCAGCGCACGCGCGATTTTCGTGCGCCCCCGGGTCTTCGCCACCGCCATGTTCAATCGTTGCTCGCGAGTTGGTCGCTGCGCCGGCATATGCTTCGTCGACGCGCGGCGGGGCTCTTCCGCGCCGCTCGCCCCGAGATCCTCGATTGCGGCAACGGGATACGGCTGCTCGGGATCTACAGCCCCGCGCCGGGGCCGAGCCGCGGGCTAGCGATCCTACTGCACGGCTGGGAGGGCAGCGCGGAGGCGAACTACGTCGTGTCGGCCGGCTCGTGCCTCCACGAGGCGGGCTTCGAGATATTTCGGTTGAACTTTCGCGATCACGGCGCCACCCACGCGCTCAACCGCGAGCTGTTCCACTCGTGCAGGATCGACGAAGTCGTCGAAGCGACGCGCAGCGCGATGGCAGCGCATCCCGCTCGCCGGACCTTCCTGATCGGTCATTCGCTCGGCGGCAACTTCGCAATGCGTGTCGCGGTTCGCGCGCCCGCGGCGGGGCTCGACCTCACCAGGGTCGTCGCGATCTGCCCGGTACTGCGGCCACACAGCACGATGCAGGCGCTCGAGAGCGGACTGTGGGTCTACCGCGAGTATTTTCTCTGGCGCTGGCGGCGCTCGTTGCTCGCGAAGGCTGCTTGTTTCCCTGACCTTTACGACTTCGGCGACCTGCGGCGCTTTCCGACGCTCACGTCGACCACCGAGTTCTTCGTAACGCGGTATACGCCATTTCCAGACCTCGATACGTACTTGAGAGGCTATGCCATAACCGGCGATGTGCTCGCCGGCCTCACGGTTCCTACGCGCATGATCGTCGCGGCGGATGACCCTGTGATCCCGATTGCCGACCTGGCCGATCTCGCGCGGCCTGCGGCACTCGACGTCGATGTCTTGCCGCGCGGTGGTCACTGCGCGTTTCTCGAAAGCTACCGCCTGCATAGCTGGCTCGATCGAGCCGTGCTCGACGAGCTCGAGATTTAGAACGCGCGACTTCAGGACTGGCGCTTCTCCTGAAAATCTACGTGGGGCTCGCCGTTGATGACCTTGATCTCGCCTTCGATCACGGCACCCTCGGCGACCGCGATGGAATTCCCAGACAGGCTGCCGCTCACCCGAGCAGTGCCCGAGATCTCCACGCGTTGTCGCGCGACGACGTCGCCTTCGACAGTACCCGCGACGATGACGTCCGTGGCCATGAGCACGCCTTTCCAGTGACCGCCCGCGGCCAGGGTTAGCGGACCGTCGATGTCGCAGTCGCCTTCCACGCTTCCGCAGAACACGTAGGCGCCTTGCCCGGAGATCGTCCCGACGATTTTCGTGGAAGGTGCGATATAGGTAGTGGGCCCGGCCGACGAGTCCCGAATCCGGCGCTTGAATATCATCGTGCAGACCTCCGTGAAACCCGCGCGGAAGTTAGCCGAGCCCGATCGAACGTGCGAGCGAGAGCGTCACGAGGCGACATATCGCCGTAGGGGGGCAGAATCTGACCTGTTATGTCACCGTGCGCCGCTTCACGCTCGAATCGCAAGTCGTTGTTCCGTGGTTGCGCGCGAATTCTTGGCACGGAGGTTGCTGGGCTCGCCGATGAATGCAACTCGCAGCGGCGCGGAGCTCTCAATGGACGGCAGTATCGAAATCATCGCGGTGGTGCTCGGCGAATCCAGCGAGCGCTGGCACGCGGGCCAGCTCGGCAAAGGCGCGCAGCGCCTGATCCGGCGCCCGGACGGCAGCGTTCGCCTCGAGCCCGTGGGATCGGAGGAGGAGTTCGAGCGTGCGGCGCGCGCGACGGGCTGCTTCCGTCGCGGTAAGCCGATTCGGGACCCCGAGACGCGCGAAGTGATCGGTTACGAGATGGAGCAGGTCCCGCTGCTTCGTGCCGCGAGCTGAACGCGCTCCGCGGCGCCAATGGCACGGGCGAGCGCTCAGTAGCCGTAGCCGAGGTTGCGAATCTCTTTCACGAAGCCGTTCTCGAGTCGCACGCTGCGCATCAGCTGATAAGGCCCGAGGTTGTAGGTCCAATCCTCGATCAGCACTTCCTCGAGATAGCCCGGGATGTAGACCCGGTTGCCATAGTTCCCGACGAGCGATCGTTGCGCGTAGCGGCTTTGCACGTTCGCGGGCTCCCCACAGAACTCGAGTAGCTTGGTCACGTGGTCGCCGCGCGCGATGATCCGCGTCCCGCAGCGGAATGCGTGCGCCGGCAGGCTCGCCGCGAGCAACGCGATGGCGAGAACAGCTGCCGAGCCACTTCTTCGTTTGGATCGCACGCTCATCGTTACCTGCGAGCCTAAACCGTTTCGCTGAACGTATGCTGAATCGCCGCGCGGAGCAACGCAATACTGGGGTGCGCGCCCTATAATGCCCTCCCTGCACCGCGACACCGACCACGCTTGGCCCACACTCGCCCCCCAACGGACTCCGACCCGAGCCGCGGCCTTCTCGCCGCGCGCTTGCGCTGGTTGCGCGAGGGCGGCAACGCTTCGCTGATTCGGCGCGGATTGCGCGGCGTCGAGAAGGAAAGTCTGCGGGTCCGGCAGGACGGCGGGCTGTCGCATCGGCCCCATCCCGAGGCCCTCGGCGCGGCGCTCACGCATCCTTATCTCACCACCGATTACTCCGAGTCGCTGCCCGAGTTCGTGACTTCTGCGCAGCGCAGCAATTGGGAGACGCTGCAGCTCCTCTGCGACCTCCACGCGTGGACGCATCGGCGCCTCGGTGACGAGCTTCTCTGGCCCGCGAGCATGCCGTGCGTGCTGAACGCCGACCAGGACATCCCCATCGCGTACTACGGCACGTCGAACGCCGGCCTCATGAAGAGCGTCTACCGCAGCGGGCTCGGCTACCGATACGGCCGCGCGATGCAAGCCATCGCGGGCGTACACTTCAACTACTCCTTGCCGAGCGATTTTTGGCCCGCCTATCGGGAGCGCGAGGGCGCGAGCGAACCGCTCGCGGACTTCCGCTCCGCGGGGTTCATGGGGGTCGTCCGCAATTACCGGCGCAACGCCTGGCTCGTGACGTATCTCTTCGGCGCGTCGCCCGCGCTCTGCAAATCGTTCCGCCCGGACGGCCACGAGCTTCTCGCGGAGCTCGATCGCGCGACCTGGTATGCGCCGTTCGCGACGTCGCTGCGGATGAGCGATCTCGGTTACCGGAACAAGACGCAAGGCCGGCTCGCGATCTCCGCGAATTCCCTGGTGGACTACATCGCCGGTCTCACCGCGGCGGTCACCACGGTCGAGCCGCGCTATGCCGAGATCGGTGTCGTCGTCGACGGCGAATACCGTCAGCTCAACGCGAACATCCTGCAAATCGAGAACGAGTACTACAGCGCGATCAGACCGAAGCCGAGCAAGACCTCGCCGAATCGACCCATCGTCGCGTTGCGCACGCTCGGCGTCGAATATGTCGAGGTCCGCACGCTCGATCTGAATCTCACGGATCCCGTCGGCATCAATCAGAATCAGATGCGGTTCATCGAGGCGCTCTTGATCTTTTGTCTGCTCGCGGACAGTCCGCCGATCGACGCGGCCGAGCAGCAAGAGATCGACCGACGCGATCTTGCCGTCGCGCGCGAGGGGCGGCGGCCGGGCCTAGAGATCATCTTCCGCGGCCGCGAGCGCCCGCTCGTCGAGGTCGGCACGGAGCTCGTCTCGGCGGTCGGCGAGATTGCGGAGCTGCTCGACGCGCCTGCAGAGGGTTACGTCGCCGCCGTCGAGCATGCGCAGTCGGCGTTTCGCGATCCCGCGGCGACGCCGTCGGCCGGCGTTCTGCGCGACCTCGAGCGCGAGCGCGCGACGTTTTTCGAATATTCGCTGGCGCTCGCGCGTGAGCATCACAACTATTTTCTGGAGCTTGGCCTAGGCGCGGAGCAGGAGCGGCGGCTCGACGAGCTTGCCGCGCAATCCCTCGTCGACGCGGCCGCACTCGAGCGCGAGCGGACGCAAACGTTCGACGACTACCTCCGGGAGTACTTCGCGAAGGTCTGACGGGCGGGCGGGTCGCGGCCGGAACTCTGTACGCCCGGCGCGCTCTAGGATGGAACGCGCCCCGCACCGGGCGCGGTTTTGGAGCGCCGGCTGAGCGCCGCGTGGCGCGGCGCTCGTGAGCCGCCGCCCCTGTACCGGTGCGGCTCGAGGCTCGAATCTGTGATTCCGTTAACCGCGCGAAGCGCGCCCGCGGCCAATACTGGCCGCACTTTGATGGTCTGAGACGGTGATGAAAGCGACGTTCCTAATCGCGGTCCTGCTCGGTTTCGTCGGCGTGCTCGCCGCCGGGCACTTCGTCCCGTGGTTCCCACACGTGCGGTTGCCGTCGAAAACCACGGTGGTCGCGAACGGTGGCCGAGGGGAGCAGTTCATCATTCGCCTGCCCGCCGACCGTATCGCGGCTACGGGTGCTAGCAGCGCGGGGCTTCGCGTCCCGAGCGTCGCCGGCGGCGCGAGCTTGCCGCCCGACCTCACTGCGCAACCGCTGCTAGTCGAGCACTTCAAGGTCAGGGACTCCTCGAACAACGTGATCGGGATCGCCGCTCGTCACTGGAGCACAAACTCGAGCGGTACCGGCACGGCGTGGTCGCTGTTGATTCCGAGCCGCGGTGCGATGCTGCTGACTGCGCCCGGGGAGGCGCGCGGCGCGCTCGACGCGGCGCTGCAGAAGGCCGGCTACAGCGCCGGCAGCGTCTGGAACGGCGAGGTGCAGGTCGCCCTCGCACCCGATGACGACAACGGCGGCGTAGTCGCGGCGGGCAGCGACGAGTTCGCGGGCCTCGAAGGCCGCTACACGGAAGTCTGGACGCTCACGGGCGTCACCGACTCGGGCGAGCTGCGCGGCACCATCGAGCTCAACACCATTACGCGGCGCGGCATATGAAGCTCGCATTCGTCGCCTTGCTCGGGCTCATCGTCGGCGCGGCTGCAGCCGGGGCGGTGATCTACTTCAACCCGCTCACCGAGAGCCGGGCGCCCGAGCCCGATTCGTCGGACCGGACGCTGCACTACGATCTGCCGGGCGAGGTGCTCGGGTTCACGCTCGGCGAGCACGCTCTGCCGCCCGGCACCGCGAAGATCGAGGGTTTCTGGGAAGAGACGATCGATCGCACCGCGCTGCTCGGCCTGGTGCTCGACGACGCGGACGACAAGCCCGCGGCGGTCGCGAGCCGACTACTCGCTGGGTCCGCGGCGACGGATTTCCTGTTGAGCGGCGTGCTCGTTAGCGACTACTGGCTGCTCACGATCCCGAACGAGGGCACGCTGTTCTTGCGCGCAGACTCCAACGTCTGGCCGTTCCTGAAGCAGACGCTATTGCCCGTCTGGTTCTTCGGCAGGCCCTGGGCGGGCCCGGCGAATTATCGGCCGACGGCGGGACCGGGCGACGAAGGTGTCGCCGTGGTCATGGGCGCGACCGGCCGGTTCGCCGGTCTCGAGGGCACCGCCATCGAGAGCTACCGGCTCACGGATCTCGATCCCGCGAGCCGCAGCGTGGCGGCCGTCGGCGAGCTGCATTTGCGGTTAGGCGAGCCGCAGATCGCGGCCGGAGAGTAGCGAGCCCCGTTCGTCGTTCCGATCCCGTCAACCGAGCGCCAACACGTCCGTGCGCGGGTCGCGCAGCCGATCCGCGTCGATCATCAGCCCCGCCGTGACGAGCTTCTTGCCATGCAGGAACTCGCGCGGGCTGTTCACCGCGTCGACCGCGATCAACCGGCCGCCCGCGAGGTAATACGCCGCGAAGCTCCGCGTGGCGGGATCGCCGCGCAGCACGACGTCGTCGTAGCCCTGCGAGAGACCGGCGATCTGCAGCTTGAGGTCGTATTGATCCGACCAGAACCACGGCGCTTCCGAATACGCAGTTAACGTGCCGAGAAGCGATGCCGCCGCCACTTTGGCTTGATGGATGGCGTTCTGCACGGACTCGAGCCTGATCGGGCGCGCGTAGAGTGGATGCGGATGACTCGTGCAGTCTCCGGCCGCGACGATGTTTTCATCCGCCGTGCGTGCATGCTCGTCCACGCTGATCCCATTGACGCACTCGATCCCCGCGCGCTGCGCGAGCTCCACGTTCGGCACGATGCCGATGCCGACGATCGCGGCGTCGCATTTGAAACGCCGCCCGTCCGCGATCTCGACCGCTTCGACACGCGTCGCGCCATGCAGCTCGCGCACGGCGGCGCCGCAGTGAACCTCGACTCCGGCCTCCGTGTGCGCGCGCTCGTAGAACGCCGAGACCTCGCGGCTCACGACGCGTGCCATCACGCGGTCCGCGGCTTCGAGCACGGCGACCGAGAACCCGCGTTGGCGCGCGACGGCCGCCATCTCGAGCCCGATGTAGCCGCCTCCGATCACGACGATCGCGGCGCCTGGCGCCAGCGACGCGTTGATCGCGTCGATGTCGGCGATGGTCCGCACGTGGTGGACGCCCGCAAGCGCCGAGCCAGGTACTTCGAGCTTGCGCACGCGGCTGCCGGTCGCGAGCAGCAGGCGGTCATAGCGGAGCGAGCGGCCGTCGTCGAGGCGCAGCGTTCGTGCCGCGGCATCGAGCTCCTCGACCCTGCGGCCGAGCTCGAGCACGACGCTCTTCTCGGCATAGAAAGCCGCGGGCCGCAGCAGCAAGCGCTCGCGCGGCACCTCGCCCGCGAAGTATTTCTTCGACAGAGGCGGTCGCTGATACGGTGCGTACGGCTCGTCGCCGACGATCGTGATCGGCCCGCCAAAATTCTGCTGGCGCAGCGTCTGCACCGCTTGCGCGGCCGCTTGGCCGCCGCCGACCACTACGAAATGCTCAGTCATCGCGGTGTTATAGTCCCAAAAGAGGCCGAAATTCTAACAACGACGCGTCAAGCGTGGGTCACTCGCATGGTCCGGGCAATTCAATTCGATCGATTCGGCGGGCCCGAGGTGCTGCAGGTTCGCGAGGTGCCGATCGGCGCGCCCGGGCCGGGGCAGGCGCGGGTCGCGCACACCGCGATCGGTCTGAACTTCATCGACGTCTACCATCGCACCGGGCTCTACCCGCTTACGCTCCCGAGCGGGCTGGGCGGCGAAGCAGCGGGCGTCGTCGTGTCGGTGGGGACGGGCGTGACGCACGTGCACGCGGGCGACCGCGTCGCATACACCGCGCCCGCGCCGCTCGGGTCGTACTCGCAGGAGCGCGTGCTCGACGCGCGCTGGCTCGTCAAATTGCCGCCGGCGATCGGCGATCAAGCGGGCGCCGCGATGATGCTCAAGGGTCTCACGGCTTGGTATCTCTTGAAGCGCAGCTACCGCGTCGCGCGCGGCGATTGGATATTGCTGTACGCGGCCGCCGGCGGCGTCGGCTCGCTCGCGTCGCAGTGGGCGCGGCATCTCGGCGCCCGCGTCATCGGTGTCGTGAGCACGCCCAAGAAGCGCGAGCTCGCGCTCGCGAGCGGCTGTGAGCAGGTGGTGCTCGCGGACGACGACGTCCCGGCCCGCGTTCGCGAGCTTACGGACGGCAAAGGCGTGCCCGCGGTCTACGACTCCGTCGGGCGCGACACTTTTTTGCAGTCACTCGATTGCCTGCGCCCGCACGGCGTGATGGTGAGCTTCGGTAATTCGTCCGGCAAAGTGGAGCCGTTTGCGCTCGCGGAGCTCACGAAACGCGGCTCGCTATACGTCACGCGGCCCACGCTCTACGACTTCATTCGCGAACGCGCCGATCTCGACGCGGGCAGCGCGGAGCTGTTCGATCTCGTGCAGAAGGGCGTCGTCGCGATCGGGGTGCACCAGACGTATCCGCTCGCGGAGGCGGCGGCCGCGCATCGCGATCTGGAAGCGCGGCGCACGACCGGCCAGTCGGTCTTCATCCCTTGAAGTTTTGTCTCGGCTGGCGCGCGTGCAGCGCCAACCGAGACGGCCGTTGCTCGACCTTGCTCCCCTGCGTTTCTGAGCGTCCGCGCGATTAATGCGGCTCGCGAATCACGTGCGCGGGCGCTACGTTGCGCACTGCCGTCAGGGAGGACTGCATGCCGAGGCAACGTCACGAGGCACGGCTCGAAGTGCCGATCACGAACGTATTCGCGGCGCTGATCGACGTCGCGGCCCGCGGTCGATGGGGTAGCGCACGGCTCGCGCTCGACGCGCCGCAACCCAGGGCTGGTTGCATCTATGCGCAGCAACGCGGAGCGGTGTTCCGCCGCGGCAAGGTGCTCGAGTGTCTGCGGCCGGTGTCGATGACTCTGCAGGAGACGCTATTCGACCCGCCGTGCTGCGTGAAGCTGCGCCTCCACTGGCGGCTGGAGCCGCTCGAGTCGGGCGCGTGCGTGCTGCTCGACGCTCGCTACACTCTGAACGGCGCGGCGGTGCTGCTCAGAAAACACTGGCACGACCGGATCCACGGGCATTGCGCGCGGATGCTCGGTGCGTTGCGGCCGCAAGTGGCGGCCGCGCAGCGCGCCGCCGCGCTCTCTCCCGATTCCGCCTCCCGCGCGACGCTTGAGCGCACCCTCATCGGCCGAGAGCGCGTCAAGCACAGATGAGTGCGACTCAGCTCACAGTCCGAAGAAACGTGAAGCCGCGCGCAGACGACGAAGCGCTCGTGGTTATACTCGAACCCAACGGCATCGCTCTGCCGTATGAGGCAGCGCAGCGCCGCGGACGGAGAAGCGATTGCGCGCGAAACAGGCCGACAAGATTCGCCCGGTTGCCAGTCTGCAGGAGTTCTTCAAGGACTCGGTTGCGGAAGCCATGGAGAAGCAGGGCGTTGCCGCGAACGACCACACCGCTTATTACGTGGTCAACCTCCTTACTCTTTTTGCCCGGTCTGAGAAGCTGTACGACCGCAGCACCGATGGACCGGGACCCCCGCCGCTCGCGCTGCTGCTGGCAGAGGCCGCCGCCGCGAACGACTCGCTGACCCGCAATCTCGTGCTGCAACGCGTGGGCGACACGTCGCTATTCGTCGCGGGCTTTTTCGGCGACGGCTTCGCGCGCAAGCTCGTCGACGTCGACTACTACATCGACATGGGCGGTGCAGCCTACGGCTGGTTGTCGGACAACGTGCGCGGCACGGTCCGAGGCCGCGCGTTCAGCGCGGTGTTCGCCGAGCTCGCGCGAAAGTTTCGCGACTTCGTCGACGTGCTCGCGGAGATCCGGGATTCGGGTCGCGCGTCCGACGACTTCGACATCCTTCGCCTCTACGATCTTTGGCTGAAGACCGGCAGCCTGCGCGCCGCGCGTCTGCTGCGCTCGCAAGGCATCGAGCCGAACGCTACGCTCGACGCGAGCACGCGCCACTAACGAATGAGCCTCGGCGGCCTGCAAGCCCTGCTCAGCGAGTTCTATGCGCTCGACCTCGAATACGAGGTCGACGACTTCGTCACGACGGACGAGAAGCTCGCGCGCGCGCTCGACGGCGGCGGCCGCGAGCTCGACGAAAAGCTCTTGATCGCGGAGAACGATGGCGAGGCGGAAGTCTCGCTCTATCTCGAGGAGAGCCTGCTCGAGCGCCTCGAGCGCAGCGATCCGCTCACGCGCCTCGACTCCGACAACCTCGAGGATTTCTGGACCGCTTTCGAAGGCGTAAGCCACTTCACCTACTACGCGTGGAACGCGCAGCTCGAGAAGCCCGTTACGCTGCTCGAGATGGAGCTCCAGGCCGAGGTCGACAAATACGTCGCGACGACGTTGTTGCTGCTGCGCCAGGGTCAGCGCCACCCGCCTGGCCTGCATCATTGGTTATTCGAGCTGCCGCGGCTCGACGAGCGGCTCGACGGCGAAGAGCTCGACCGATATCGCCGCGCGAACCGCTATGCCGGCAAGTACTGCCGCAAGCTCGCGCCCGCGATCGCGCGGGACGCTGCGGATGAGACGCTCAAGAGCGAGCTCAGGCGCTTCTACCGCCTATCGCAGGGATCGAAGATCGAGCACATCGAGTGCGGGTGAAGCACGCGCGCTAGCGGTTGGGCGACGCGCTCAAGAACAGGCGATAGGCCGGGTTATCGGTCTCTTCCCAGTGGGCGTAGCCGAGCGCCGCGAGATGCTGCGCGAGCTCCGCGCGCTCGCTCGGCGGCACCTGGACGCCGGCGAGGACCCGCCCGTAGTCGGAACCATGATTGCGGTAGTGGAACAAGCTGATGTTCCAGCGATGTCCGATCGCCTTGAGGAACGCAAGCAGTGCGCCCGGCCGCTCGGGAAACTCGAAGCGATACAACCGCTCGTTTCGCAGCCCCGGAACCTGTCCGCCGACCATGTGGCGCACGTGCAGCTTCGCGAGCTCGTTGCCGCTCAAGTCGAGGACGCGGTAACCGCCTTTTTCGAGCGCCGCCAGCACGTCGCGTGCTTCACGCTCGCCGTGCTGCAGGGACACACCCACGAAGATCCGCGCGACCTCGCCGGGTGCGTACCGATAGTTGAATTCGGTGATATTGCGCGAGCCGAGCGTTTCGCAGAATTGTAGGAACGCGCCGGGGCGCTCGGGGATCTCGGCCGCGATCAGAGCCTCGCGGTGCTCGCCGATCTCCGCGCGCTCCGCGACGTGCCGGAGGCGGCCGAAGTTCATATTCGCGCCGCTGTTGATTGCGATCAGGCCGCGGTCGCGGCCCGGGTGCTGAGCGACCCAGCGCTTCAGGCCCGCGACTCCGAGGGCGCCCGCGGGTTCGACCACGACGCGGCTGTCCTCGAAGATGTCTTTGATGGCAGCGCAGATCTCATCCGTGCTCACGAGAATCATCTCGTCGACTACCTCGCGAGCCAGCTTGAAGGTCTCGTCGCCGACGGTGCGCACCGCGACTCCGTCTGCAAACGTGCCCACGTGGTCGAGTGTAAACGGCTTACCCCGCTTCAATGATTCATACATGCTCGAGGACTCGAGCGGCTCGACGCCGATGATCTTTACGGTCGGGTGACGCTGCTTCACGTACGCGCCGATGCCGCCGATCAGCCCGCCGCCGCCGACCGGAACGAAGATCGCGTCCGGCACGCCTTGCCACTGACTCTCGAGCTCGATTCCTATCGTGCCTTGGCCGGCGATCACGTCGGGATCGTTGAATGGATGGACGAACGCCCGTTGGTGCTGCTTCGAGAGCTCGAGCGCGAAACGGTACGCGTCGTCGTAGGTTTCCCCTTCGAGCACGACTTCGCCACCGAGCGCCGCTACGGCTTCGATCTTGATCATGGGCGCGCTCGTCGGCATCACGATCGTCGCGTGGATTCCGCGTCTGCGGGCCGCGAGCGCGACGCCTTGGGCGTGGTTGCCCGCGGAGCTGCAGATCACGCCGCGTTCGAGCGCAGCGGGCGGCAGCTGCGCGATCTTGTTGTATGCACCGCGCAGCTTGAACGAGAACACCGCCTGGAGGTCCTCGCGCTTGAATGAGACGTCGTTCCCGAGACGTTCGGACAGCCGGCGCGCGCGATCGAGCGGAGACTTGATCGCGACGTCGTAGACGCTCGCGCGCTCGATCAGCGGCAAATAGCCGGCGGCGACGGAACGGGATTTCGGCGAAGAGCTCATTGCAAACGCGATGGGGTGGACACGGCGGCCGGGGCTGCAGTGTACTCGTCGCCCGGACGGTGATTAAAGGCTACGACCGTTGGGTTACGCGGGCGGGCCGATCTAAGGTGGGGATCCCAGGGAGCTAGAGACGGCGAACCCGCGCTCAGCCTACCGGCTTGAGCAGGTCCGCCATCCGCCGCGTCATCTGGTCGTACTGGAATCCGGCGATCTTGTAGCGCCAGCCCGCCACGCGCTTGTTGATTTGCTCCGCTTCGGCGGCTGGATCGGCATGGGTCGCGCCGTTGCCGGCCGCGGGGGCTGCGCTCGCGGCGTCGGCCGCGGCAACCGCTGCATTCGGCTCGGCGCCCGCCGCGGGTGCGGCGCCGCCTTCAGGCTGGGCGGCGGTCGGCGCCGCGAAGCGCGCGGCTTGGTCCGCGTCGACGCTCGCTTCGAAGGTCACCCAGTCTTCCTCGCCGCGCGACGTTCCAACTGCTTTGACGACGAGCCCGTCGAAGGTCTTGAACTCCACTTGCACGGGCCGTTCGGGGGCCGCGCCGTCGACGCGCTCGACGTCCTCGAGGTTCAGCTCGCGCAGCGAGCTGCCGATCACGTTCGCGACACCGGGATAGAGGAGCTCGCGTCCGGCGGGGATGCCCGCGACGCCGAAGTTCACGACGGTGCCTTGCGTGAGGTCGCTCGGTGGCGCCTCCGCCTTCGAGATCGAGACCGTCTCGCCGTCCGGGTGCTTGATCGTGACTTGCCGGACCCGCTCTGGGCGAACGTCGACGATGCTGGCGTCGAGCCATTGCGACGTGTTTTTCGGGAAATCGGGATTGCGGTCGAGCAGCACGCTCTGCGCCTCGCTCGCGTGCCGCGCGTAGCGCTGCTTCGTGCCGACCGCGTTCCCGAGGATCAACGAGCCGAAATCCTTGCCGGGAGCCACGACCGTTACCGCGATTCCGCCTGCGTTCGCCTGGGCGACGTCTTCGACGCCGAGCTTGTCGTAAAACGCCGCGTTCGACGTCTTCGTCTCGAGCACCTTCGCCTCGGCGAGCGTCCGCAGGCCTTGCCGCAGCTTGGCGACATCGGCAGCGTATCCGGCCTTCTCCGCGACGACCCATGCGTCGCCCTGGCGCTCGAGCGTGGCGACCGTTTCGCCGCCCGCCTTCGCCAGCGTGACGCGCTCGATGTCGTTGAGCGCTGCTTGCAGGCCCGGGACGAGCGCCGCGCCGGCGCCCGAGGCAGGCGAGCGGTCGCGCTGCACGAAGAACACCAGCAGCCCGAGGACTACGAGCGCGACGAGTAGGCCGATGATGCCGCGTTGATTCATCGCACCGCCTTCTTGCTGCGCCGCACGAAGACCACGACGAGCGCGATCACGGTGAGCAACAACGGGACCGCCGCGATGTTTAGAACCTTGAGCTTCGTTCCGAGGCTGTCGATGTCTTGGTCGAGGTTGCGGCGCACCGTGCGCAGCTCCTGGCGAATCCGCAGCTGCTCGTCGAGGAAGCGCTGAACCTCGGCCTGCTGCTCGGAGCTCATCAGCAGCGAGCCCTTGTCGTTGCGCGCGCTTTGGAGCTCACCGAGCTTGCGTTCCGTCTCGGTCAACTCCGCTTGGAGCTGCGTCTCGGTTTCGCGGAAACGCGCATCCGCGACGCGGCGCAGCTCGTCGACCGTCGTGAAGCTGCGGGTGTACGTCGCGCGGCTCCGGAGGCCGATCAGGTCGGCGCTGCCCGCCAGGTTGTCGAGCGCGTTGATCACGAAATCGCCGTTGTTCGAGAACGCCTGGACGATGCGCTGTCCGAGGAAGTTCTGCACTTGCACCCAGAGGCGGTCGCTCAGGATGTCGACATCGCCGACGAGCACGACATTGCCGTTTTCAGCCGACGCACGGTGCGCGGCCTTCAGTGTCTCGTCGACCGGTGCCTCGCGCTCGGGCGCCGACGGCGGGCCATCGGGGAACGCGGTTTTCAGTGGGCCTTCGAGGCGCGCCGCGAGCACGTATTGCTTGCCGCTCGGCCTGAACCCGTTCAACAGCTCGCCGGGATCGGGAAGGAATTGGAAGCGTTCCACCGGCAGCGTCGCGGATTCCATGCTCGACGTGAGCAGGGGCGTGAGCTTCGTGGCGGCTCCGTCAGCGAGCGTGAAGTACCCCGCCAAGCCGAGGTTTACTTGGCCGAGCCCCGAGCTGATCACGTCCTGCTGACTCATGGCTTCCATGTCGAGGCCGATCAGCCCGATGTGGCGGACCGGCCGCGTGCCGCCGCGGATACTGAGCGCGTAACGGCTATCGGCAACCACTTCCATCGGCGAGAACTGCACGCCCCAGGTCGCGAACAACCGCTCGAGGTTCGAGCTCGGCGTGCCGCCGAACCCGGCCGGATCCTGCGACTGCGCGAGGATCTCCGCGTCGGGGTCGACGAAAATCAGGGCGCGGCCGCCCCGCAGCACGAACTGGTCGATCGCGTAGAGCGTCGAGTCGTCGAGCATCGTGGGATGCACGACCCAGAGCACGTTCACGTCGTCGTCTATTTTGAGCGTGCTCGGCTGCAGCGTGCGAAGGTCGAACAGCTGACGCGCTTGCTCGACGATCACCCACGCCTGCGTCGGCTGCTGCGTCTGCGGGTCGAAGCTGCCGGCGATCGGTGCGCCGGAGAGCAGGGCTACGGCCGGCTTCTGCGGATGCGCGAGGTTGTAGACGAGCTTCGCGAGGTCGTATTCGAGGAACGCTTCCTTCGCGGGATCGGGCTGGAAGAACGGAATCGTGTCCGTCGTGCCGACGCTGTTCGAGCCCGCGAGGCCGAAGTAGACGCCCTCGCCGCCTTGCCCGATGTTCGCGGCCTGCAGACCGAACTGCTCCGCGCGATCTTCATCCTCCGAGTACGGGACGGGATCGACGACGTGCAACACGAGCCGGCCTTCGGGCGCCTGCGCGGCGAACTCCTCGAGCGTTTCGGTCACGCGATTCGCATAGGCGCGCAGCGCGGGCAGATTCGAGGTCGCCTGCGTCGAGAAGAACAGGTACAGATTGATCGGCTCGTCGATCCCCTGGAGCAGCTTGCGCGTGCCCGGAGACAACGTGTAGAGCTGATTGTCCGTGAGGTCGATCCGCAGGCCGCGCAAGAGCACGTTGCTCGCGATCACGGCCACGATGAACGCGGCGAACAACACTACGAGTGTCGAATATCCGATTCGTTTCCGGGAGCGCGTAGTCATCGCTGCGGTCTCATCAGTCGGCTTTCTTCAATTGCAGGACGATCGTGTTGGCATACAGGAATGCCCAAATCAGCAACCCGAAGTACACGAGGTCGCGGATGTCGATCACGCCTTTGTTGATGTTGCCGAAGTGGGTGAGGAAGCCGAGGCTCGCGATCGCGTCGACGAATAGCGGCGGGGCCCAGCCCGTGAAGAGGTCCAGCACGGGCTCGAAGCCCGCGATCAAGAAGAGCATGCACACCACGACCGAGAGGATAAACGCGATGACCTGATTCTTGGTCGCGGCCGAGAGGCACGAGCCGACCGCGAGAAAGCCGCCGGCCATCAAGAAGCTGCCGACATACGCAGCAAAGATCACCCCGTTGTCGGGCGAGCCGAGATAGTTGACCGTAATCCACATGGGGAACGTGAGCGCGATCGCGATACCCGTGAAAATCCAGGCGGCGAGGAATTTGCCGAGCACCGCCTGCCACGCTTCGATCGGCAATGTCATCAGCAGCTCGATGCTTCCGGATTTTCGCTCCTCCGCCCAGAGCCGCATGCTGAGCGCGGGCACGAGGAACAAGAATAGCCAGGGATGCCAGGTGAAGAACGACGCGAGGTCCGCCTGGCCGCGTTCGTAGAACGCGCCGAAAAAGAACGTGAACCAGCCCGACACGGCCAAGAAGATCACGATGAACACGTACGCGATCGGCGTCGCGAAATAGCTCGCGAGCTCGCGCTTCAGAACCGCGGAAATGCCCGTCATCATGCAGCTGCTCCGCCCGTGATCGACCGAAACACCTCGTCGAGCCGGCCGGACGGTACTCGCGACGCAAGGCCCTTCGGAGTGTCGTCGGCGAGGATCTTGCCGTGCGCGATGATGATCGCGCGGTTGCAGACTGCTTCGACTTCCTCGAGCAAATGGGTCGAGATCACGATGATCTTGTTCTTCGCCATCCGGCCGATCAGCTCGCGAACCTCGTGCTTCTGGTTCGGATCGAGGCCGTCGGTCGGCTCGTCGAGGATCAGCACCTCGGGGTCGTGCAAGATCGCTTGAGCGACGCCGACGCGCCGCCGGTAACCTTTCGAGAGCGTCTCGATTGTCTGATCGAGCACGCGCTCGAGGTGCAGGAGGCCGATCACCTCATCGAGGCGTTTGCGCCGGCGCTCAGGCGAAAGGTTCCGCGCTGCCGCGATGAAGTCGAGGAAAGAGCGCGGAGTCATCTCGGGATAGCTCGGCGCGCCTTCGGGCAGATACCCGATTCGGCTCTTGGCCTGCGTGGCCTGCGTCTCGACGTCGAAGCCCGAGACCTTCACCGTCCCGGACGTCGCGGAGAGAAACCCGGCCACGATCCGCATCGTGGTGGTCTTGCCGGCGCCGTTCGGACCCAAGAAACCGAGTACCTCGCCGGGCTCTACTCGGAAGCTCAAATCGTCGACGGCTTTGAGCCGACCATACTGTTTGGTGAGGCCCTGACACTCGATCATGGGATGACTGCCGGCGAGTTGTTGACGGACGAATCGGAGTTGCGGAGCGGCGAATTCTGCATACAGCCTAACTGTCTTTCAAGACTCGAGCCCGCGTAGCGCATGAACGTTTTTTAATCTACCGAGCGGCCGTCGACGTCGATCACGCTGATCTCGCCGAGTCCGAGCGCCTTGACCTTGTCTTCGATCACTCCGAGATCGCCGACGACCACCCACGTTAGCTTGTCGGGCGCGAGAGTCCGCTGGGCCGCCGCGTTGACCCCATCGACATCGAGAGCCGCGACGAGTTCCGCGTAGCGCGACCAATAATCGTCCGGCAAGCGGAAGCGCACGAGCGCCGCGATATCGCGCGCGACTGCGCGCGCGGTCTCCCAGCGCCCCGGCAGCGTCAGGATGCTGCCGTTCTTGCTCGTCGCGACTTCCTCCGCCGTGGCGCGCCGGCTGCCGAGATAGGCGTCGAGCTCTTTCCCGATTTCGAGCATCGCTTCGGCGGTTTTGTCCGCCTGCACCGGCGCGATCACGAGGAACGGGCGCTGCGCTTGCGTATCGACGATCACCGTGTCGGCGCCGTACGACCAAGACTTGTCCTCGCGCAGATTCATGTTGATCCGCGAGGTGAACGCGCCGCCGAGGATGTCGTTGGCGGCGTCGACCGCGATGTCGTCACGAGGATTCTTGGCCGGCACGAGATGGCCCGCGATGATCGTCGTTTGCTCGGATCCGGGCCGGTCGATCAGGAATACGCGCGGCTTCGCGGGCAGCGCGGCGTCGGGCAGCGTTTTTCTCGGCACTTCGCCCGGCTTCCAGCGCGCGAACAGCGCCTCGAGCTTCGGCTGGATTTCGGCGAGCGTCGTGTCGCCGACGACGATCAGCGTCGCGTTGTTCGGCTTGAACCAGCTGTCGTGGAACTTGACGAGATCCGCGCGCGTGATCGCGGCGACGGACTCTTCGGTGCCCGGAGCCCGTCATCGCGAGCGAGTACGCGTTGCCGTCGCCGTAGAGCAGACGCGGCAGGATCCGCAGCGCCATGTCGGTCGGCGTGCTCTTCTCCTGCTGGATGCCTGCCACCGCCAAGCGTTTGACGCGGTCGAGATCTTGAACCGCGAACGCAGGATTCAGGATCACGTCGGCGTACACGGCGAGCGACGCGTCGAGATGCTCCTTGAGCGCCGACAGGCTCACGACGGAGTAGTCGAGATTCGCGCCGGTCGCGAGGTCTGCGCCGAGGCCCGCGAGCGTGTCGCTGATCTCGAGCGCATCCATCGTCGCGGTGCCTTCGTCGAGCATCTCCATCGCGACGCTTGCGACGCCGGGCGTGGCGAACTGATCGGACGCGAAGCCCGAGTCGAGCTGCAGGCTGAGCTGGACGACTGGAACCGCATGACGCTCGGCGACGATTATCCGCATGCCGTTGCTCAAGCTTGCGCGGCTGAGTGAGGGGAAGGACGTCTGCGGGAACGTCGCCGGCATCGGCAGCCTCGTTCGGTCCGCGCCGCCGCCGTTCGCGGCGAGCGTCTCGGCGAACGGATGTACTTCGAGCGCGAGCGCGTTGCCCGTGAGCCAGCGGCGAGCCGTCGCGCGCAACTGCTCGGGCGTCGCGGAGCTCAGCACGTCCAGCGAATGTTTGTAGAAGTCGGGGCGGCCGCCGAACACCGCATTTTCCGCGAGGATGTTCGACTTGCCGCGGAAGCCGCCGACTTGCTCGATGCCGCGGATGAACGAACCTTCGATCTCGGTGCGGACGCGCTCGAGCTCCGCGCGCGTCGGGCCCTCCCGGAGGAACCGAGCGAGCTCCTCGTCGAGCGACGCTTTCGACCTTGCGGGATGTCTTTCGCGTTCGCCACGGTCGCGTAGACGATGTATGCGCCCGCGATCTCGCCAGTGAGCGAGAACGCGCCCGCGTCGGTCGCGATCTGATCGTCGTAGACGAGGCGTTTGTATAGCCGCGACGTCTTGCCGGACGTCAGCACTGCGTCCACGAGCTCCATTAGGGTGGTGTCGTCGCTGCGCCATTCGGGGCCGCGCCACACTTTGTACAGACGGGCCTCGGGCACGCGATCCTGCATGATGATCCGGCTCGCGGGCACGTCGTTCGGGATCCAGCGGTCACGCGTGTTGAGCGGCGGACCCGGCGGGATGTCGCCGAAAAAGTGCTGCACCTTATCTTTCGCGGTCGCGACGTCGATATCGCCCGCGAGCACGAGCGTCGCGTTGTTCGGGCCGTAGTAGGTCTGGAACCAGCGCTTCACGTCTTCGAGGCTCGCGGCATTCAAGTCGTCCATCGAGCCGATCGTGTCCCACGAGTAGGGGTGCCCCGGCGGAAACAGATTCGACACGATCTGCTCCATGACCTTGCCGTACGGCTGGTTGTCGCCCTGACGCTTCTCGTTCTGGACGACGCCGCGCTGCTCGTCGAGCTTGCCCTGATCGATCGCGCCGAGCAGGTGACCCATTCGATCGGATTCCATCCAAAGCGCGAGGTCGACGCCGGTGCTCGGCACGGTCTCGAAATAGTTCGTGCGGTCGATGTCAGTGGTGCCGTTCATGCTCGTGGCGCCGATCTCCTGAAATGGCCGGAAGTATTCGTCGTTGTGATTCTCGCTGCCGTTGAACATCAGGTGCTCGAACAGGTGTGCGAAGCCCGTCTTGCCCGGCGCCTCGTTTTTCGAGCCGACGTGGTACCAGATCGTGACAGCGACGATCGGCGCCTTGCGGTCCTCGTGCACGATCACGCGCAGGCCGTTGTCGAGGTAGAACTCGTCGAACGAGATCTCTGGGCCTGCGGCGAAGGCCGATGGCGACGCGCAGAGCCAGAGGCAAGCGAACGCGAACAATCGTTTCATCGGAGCTCCCTCCGCGGCCCGAGCGCGGATAAAGACTGCGGTTGCGGGCTCGAGTTCCGAGGCCGTGCCTCGGCGCCGCCTGAACTTAAGGGTACGAAACGCCCAGGGTACGAATGCGATAGCAGACGGGTGGCGCGCGCGACGGTCGCGGTGGCATTCTGTCGGCCGTTCAGCAGCCAGCGCCGGCGGCCCGCAATCCCGCTGGGGTCCCGCCCGAGCAGTTCGCGCGGGCGCCGAAGTATAAGCGCGACGCTCGACGCGACGAAGCGACCGGGCGCGAGGAGTAACGAATCAAAGTGAAGAGACGTGAGCTGTACGCACCCATCGAACCGTTCGACAGCGGCTATCTCAAGGCGGGCGCGGGGCACGAGATCTACTACGAGCAGTCGGGCAACCCGCAGGGCAAACCCGCGCTGTTCGTGCACGGCGGTCCCGGTGCCGGCGGCGACGTCAACGCGCGGCGCTTCTTCGATCCGGCGGGCTACCGGATCGTGGTGTTCGATCAGCGCGGCTCCGGCCGCAGCCGCCCGCATGCATCGCTCGAGGCGAACACGACCTGGGATCTCGTCGCGGACATGGAAGCGTTGCGCCGGCGTCTCGCGATCGACCGCTGGCTCGTGTTTGGCGGGTCGTGGGGCAGCACGCTCGCGCTCGCCTACTCGCAGACCCATCCGCTCGCGGTCAGCGAGCTCGTCCTGCGCGGGATCTTCTTGCTGCGACGCAAGGAGCTCGATTGGTTCTACCAGAACGGTGCGAGCATGTTGTTCCCCGAGCATTGGCAGTCCTTCCTCGCGCCGATTCCTGAGGCGGAGCGCGGCGATTTGCTCGGGGCATATCACCGCCGCCTGCTCGATGCGCCCCCGGCCGAACAGCTCGCGGCAGCGCGCGCGTGGTCGGTTTGGGAGGGCGCCACGAGCTCGCTGTGGCCGAACCCCGAGCGTGCCAACCAATTCGGGAGTCCCGAGTTCGCGCTTGCGCTCGCGCGCATCGAGACACACTACTTCGTGAATCGCGGATTTTTCACCGGAGAGGATCAGCTGCTGCGCGGCGTCGATGCGATTCGCCAGATTCCCGCGGTCATAGTGCAGGGTCGCTACGACGTCGTTTGCCCGATCGAGAGCGCCTGGGAGCTGCACGAGCGCTGGCCCGAAGCCGATTTTCGCGTCGTCGTCGACGCGGGCCACTCGGCCTACGAGCCCGGCATCACGGCGGAGCTCGTCGCGGCGACGGATCGGTTCCTGAGCCCGCCGCGTAAGGGCGCAAAATGAACGCGCTGTCGCTCGTCAACGCCACGCTCGTCAACGAAGGACGATCCGTCGAGACGGACGTGCTGATCCGCGGCGATCGGATCGAGCGCGTGGGCGCGGGTGCCGTTCCGGCGGGCGCCGAGGTCGTCGATCTTGCGGGTAAGCACCTACTGCCAGGGATCATCGACGGTCAGGTGCATTGCCGCGAGCCCGGCCTCACTCACAAGGCAACGCTCGCGACCGAGTCGCTCGCGGCGACCTGCGGCGGCGTCACGAGCTTCCTGGAAATGCCGAACACCACGCCGCCGACGACGGACCGCGCGGCACTTGCCGAGAAACGCAAGATCGCGGCGGCTACCTGTCACGTCAACTACGGTTTCTACCTCGGCGCGACGAACACCAACCTCGAGGAAATCCGCCGCGTCGGACACGCGGACGCGTGCGGGATCAAGGTCTTCATGGGCGCGTCGACGGGCAACATGCTCGTCGACGACCCCGCCACGCTCGACGGGATCTTCCGCGAGGCGCGGCTGCCGGTCGCGACGCACTGCGAGGACTCGCCGATGATTTGGGAGGCCGAGCAACGCGCGCGCGAGCGTTGGGGCGATGCTGTGCCGATCGCGGAGCACCCCCGGATACGCTCCGCCGAGGCTTGCTACAAGTCCTCGTCGCTTGCAGTGGGGCTCGCGCGCCGCCACGGCACGCGACTGCACGTGCTGCACTTGAGCACGGAGCGCGAGCTCGCGCTGTTCGACACGGGGCCGATCGCGAGCAAACGAGTGACGGCGGAGGTGTGCGTGCACCATCTGTGGTTCGAGGAATCGAGCTACGCGGATCTCGGCACGCGGATCAAATGCAATCCCGCGATCAAGAGCGCGGCGGATCGCGAGGCGCTGCGACGCGCCGTCGTCGCGGACACGATCGACGTGATCGCGACGGACCACGCTCCGCACACGCTCGGCGAGAAGGCGCGCGGCTATTTCGAGGCGCCGTCGGGTCTGCCGCTCGTGCAGCACTCTCTCTTGATGCTGCTCGAGCAGCACCGCGACGGGCTGTTCAGCCTCGAGAAGATCGTGGAGAAAGCAGCACACAATCCGGCAACGTTGTTCGGAATCGTGGACCGTGGATTCGTGCGCGAGGGCTATTTCGCCGACCTCGTCGCGGTCGATTTGCACGCCCCGACGCGCGTCGATGCCGCACAGATCCGCTACAAGTGCGGTTGGTCGCCGCTCGAAGGCACCGAGTTTCACTCCCGTATCGCCTTGACCGTCGTGAACGGCACGACCGTCTGTCGCGATGGCCAGCCGGTCGGTAACCGCGCCGCACGCGCGCTGGAATTCAAAGCTCGTTAGCTACCTCGTACCTTGCCAACGGCGCGGGCGTTGTGTTGGAGTCTTGGGGATGGCAAGCCGGTTGGATCGCGCGATCAGGCTCATGGCGGTGCTCGCGGCTCCCTGGGCGCTCTCCGCTTGCGGCGGTTCCGAGCCGCCTGGTCAGCCGAGCGGGGCTGCTGCGAATGCGGTGCAGGCCACCGCGGCCGAGCGCGCGCACGACTCGCCGTCGCCGTTGACAGAAGAGCCGCCGAAAGTCCCGCTGCTCGAGCAGACTCTCGCCTACGGGGAGGCCCAGAAACGCAATCACGTCGGGTTCCTCGCGATGCCGCGCGACGCGGTCGAACCGTTGCCCGGAATCATCGTGATCCACGAGTGGTGGGGGCTCAACGACAACATCAAGGCCGCCGCGCGGCGCCTCGCCGGCGAAGGTTACGTGGCGCTCGCCGTCGACCTCTACGACGGCAAGACCGCCGCCACGCCGGAGGAAGCGCAGGCTTTGATGACCGAGCTCGTCGCTCAGCCGGATGCCGCTCGTGCCAACCTTCGTCAGGCCTACGAGTATCTCGAGAAGTACGCGTTCGCACCGCGCATCGGCAGCATCGGCTGGGCTCTCGGCGGGGGTTGGTCGCTGCAAGCAGGGCTGCTGTTCCCCACTGACCTCGACGCGATGGTCATGTACTACGGCCAGCTCACGGAGACGGACGCGGAGCTCCAGACGCTCAAGATGCCGCTGCTGGGATTCTTCGGGGGATTAGACCAGAGCATTCCCATCCGGGACGTTCAGGACTTTCGGACGCGTTTGCAGACTCTCGGGAAGAACGCGCGGATCCTCATCTACCCCAACGCCAATCACGCCTTCGCGAATCCGAGCGGAGGCAACTACGACGAGAAGGCCGCGCGAGAGTCCTGGCAAGAGACGCTGAAGTTCCTCGACGAGAACCTCAAAGGCGCAGGAGCTCGCTGACGGCGGTGGGCCGAGCGTTCCGCGACCGGGCGGTCGCGCAAAAAAAAGGGGGCCGGGTGCAAGAACATCCATATTCTTCGTTCGAAGACTATCCATGTTCGCTGCCGGAAACCCGGCCCCCCGAGGAACGGCCGTCCGACTCGGCCAGCGGGCACCACGGGGGGAGGAGTGGTGGCCGCTTGTTCGTGTCGCCTCAGCCGCGCGCGGGAGCAACGGTGCTCGCGAGCGTGAGCTTCGGCGTCAGCGTACGTTTCAGATCCTGATCGAGCGTAATCCGGAGCTCGGCATTCAGAGAGCGGATGTAATTCTCGATCTCCGCCTGAAACACGCTTCGCTCCACACGGAAGCCGGCCGCTGCGGCTGAACCGTAAACAACCATCTCCTCCGTCGCGGATGCCTGCTGAGCGAGCAGGCCCGCCGCCAACCCAATGACGACTGGCGTCAACAGCTTGTGCGTAACCGTACTCATCATCCTTTCCTTTCGAATCGTCCTGATTCGTCGTCTGCGGAGAACCTATGTGTGCACGCTATTGCACGCGGCGTGCCAAAGGTCCTCATCAATAAAAACAATAGGTTATAATAATCGAGATTCACGGATTATCGTCATCCACGGAATTCCGTTGTCTTTGCCGACGGAATTCCGTAATGTACGTGCATGTCTATCCCCGATAGCTACGAGTGGCTCTTCCGAAAGAGCCCAGCTCTCACCCTGTTGGTCAGCGAAGAGGGCTATATCGTTGACGCGAGCGACGCTTGGCTGCGCCGGTTCGGCTATTCACGCGAGGACCTTACGAACGTTCGTCCGAAAGACCTGGCCAGCGAGGACGCCGCGCAGCGCATCACCGAGGAGTACCTCCCTGTCCTGCGCCGTACTGGTCGGCTCGATAGCGTTCCCGTCGATCTGCGGACCAAGCAGGGAGAACGCATCGACTGTCTCGCGAGCTCGGTGGTCGAGCGCGGCGCCGACGGCGCTTCGCTGCGCACGGTCGTCGTCTACACGGAAGTAGGGCAGCAGGCACGCATCGAGCAACGCTACCGCGAGCTGTATCGCGCCGCGCCCGCGATGCTGCACACGGTCGACGCGGCCGGCCGGGTCATTCACGTGAGCGATCGTTGGCTCAAGAAACTCGGCTACCGCCGCGAAGAGGTGTTGGGCAAGCTCATCACGGACTTCATGGGAGCGGAATTCCAGGCCACGCTTGGCGGCAGCCGTCTCGTGGATGTGATCGCGCACGGCGAGCTGGAGAACGAGCCGCGCACCTATGTCACCAAGTCCGGCGAGATCGTCGAGGTCCAACTGTCTGCGACCGCGGACCGCGATCAGACGGGCGCCGTCGTGGCACTCATGGTTGCGTCGAAGGACGTTACGGAACGCAACCGCCAGGAGCGCCAGCTGCGTGCAGCCTTCGAGGAGAACGCTCGACTGCGCGAGGAGCTTGAACGCGAGCGCGACTATCTGCGCGAAGAAGTGCAAGTATCGATGAACTTCGGCCGAATCATCGGCGAGAGCCCGGCGCTCAAGAAAATGCTCGCTCGGCTCGAGGCTGTCGCTCAAACGTCGGCGAGCGTGTTGATCCAGGGTGAGTCCGGCGTCGGCAAGGAGCTCGTTGCGCATGTGATTCACGCGCGGAGTCCGCGCAGCCAGGGGCCGCTCGTCAAGGTCAACTGCGCATCGATTCCGCACGAGTTGTTCGAGAGCGAATTCTTCGGGCACGTGAAGGGTGCGTTCACCGGCGCGCATCGCGATCGCGTCGGCCGATTCCAGCTCGCCGACGGCGGAACGATCTTTCTCGACGAAGTCGGCGAAATTCCGCTAGATCTGCAGAGCAAGCTGCTGCGAGTGCTGCAGGAGAGCGAATACGAGCGCGTCGGCGACGATCGTACTCACTCCGTCAACGTCCGCGTGGTCGCAGCGACCAACCGCGACCTCGAGCAGGCCGTCGCCGAGGGAAAGTTTCGCGAGGATCTTTACTACCGTCTCAGCGTGTTCCCGATCGATGTCCCGCCGCTGCGCGAACGCGGAGACGACGTCGTGCAGATCGCGAGCCACTTCTTGGAGAGGACCTGCCAAGAGTTTGGGCATCGCCCGCTCACGCTGTCGCGCCAGCAGGCGGCGCTGCTGAAGCGCTACGACTGGCCCGGCAACATCCGCGAGCTCAAGAACGTCATCGAGCGGGCGGTGATCCTATCGCGCGGCAAGGTGCTGCGCCTCGACCTCGCCATGAGCGATATTCTCAACGCGCCGGTGGTGCACGACGAGGTGGGGCAGGAGAGTGCGGGAACGACGCTCCTCACGGATGCCGCGTTGCGCGAGCTCGAGCGCAAGAACACCGAGCTCGCGTTGAGCTTGGCCGACTGGCGAGTATCGGGGCCGAACGGTGCGGCGAAGCTGCTCGGCGTCAAGGCGACGACGCTCGCGGACCGCATGCGGAAGTTCAAGATCGCGAAACCGCGGCGCCGCGCATGAGAAGGTCCGGTTCGACGGACCATTTCGCCGTTGGTCAAAGGCTTGCACCAGATTAGTGATCTCTGGTATACGTTAGCTACATAAGCCTGGCGCCGCGAGCTAAGAAGAAAGACGCGCCTGGCCGGACGCGAAGCCACTAACCAACAACAAGAAAGGCTCCTCAATGTCGCATCTAGCTGAGCGATTTGCGGAAGCGGTGCGGACCCTCGTCAGCGACGGTCCCCTCAAGCAGCGGCTGAGCCGCGCTTTTGCCGAGCACCTCGAAGGTCTCGACGACGCCGAATTTCCGCTGACGCTTCGACACGACTTCAACGACCTGCAGGCCGCTTTGCGCCGAGTGCAGCCCGTGGGCAAAGAGACTCGGGTGCATGCGAGCGTCCAGAAAATGTCTCCGTTCGAGGCGCACGGCCACGCCGACACCATCGTGAAGCTCTATGTCGAGCTCCTGAGCCACACCGAGCGCGCCGAGCCTCTAAAGGTGGTCAGCTCGACCAAGAAGCCGCCGCGCTACCTGACCAACCGCTGAGCAGGGCTCACGCGTAACGGGGCTTACGCCCCCCGTTTGCGACCTCCATCAAGGATTCGGGAGGTCGATTCGCGCATCATTCGGTGACGCGAAATCTTCCCGCTTAATCGAATGCCAGAGTCCCCGATCGCCGCGCCCGGTGACGACGACGCGCCTGCTTCGCCTTCCGGCGGTAGCTACGCTCCGTACGGGCAGCTTGTGAAGATGCTGATGCCGAGCGTCGGCAGCATCGCGATCTATGGCCCCGACGGCGACCTCGTCTGGTGCTCCGACGGCTACGAGCGCCCAGACCTGCGCGCACTTCTCGAAAGCCTGCGCGCGTCGGACACGGTGGCGGGCCGCGGCAAAGTCGAAAGCACGTCCGCCGGTGTGCCCGCGTTCGTTTCGGGGCTTCGCGGCAGGGACATGCGGCCGCTCGGCTCCGTGGTGATCGAGCTCAACCAAACCCAAAACTCGCGCTACAGCGGTTCGATGGTCGCGAGCCTGCTGCGCCCCGTGCTCGACTGCCTCGAAAGTCGGATGAGCCTCGAGGCTACGACGCCTCAGAGCGAGCCCGCCGACACCGGCGGCTTCGATCTACTGCTTACGATCGACGAGAACGACCGCGAGGACGCGAGCGCGCTAAAACGGCTGCTGCGGCACTGCGTCGAGCATCTCGGTTGCGTCGTGGGCGCGTTCCTCGTGCCCGACAAGAACCTAGCGATATCTTGCGCGCTCGACGATGCGTCGGCGGGCTCGGAGCTGCTGGATCGCACGCAGAAGCACCTGCTCGCGTGGGCGCAGCTCAACAACCGGCCGATGGTCGTGAATCGCGTCGCCGGAGCTTCCGAGGTGGCTCCGTACAAGATCCTCTCGTGTCCCGTGCGGGACCCCCACAATCGCGTCACGGGTCTCATCGCTCTGTTTCGCGCTGCGTCGGCGGACGACTTCGAGCTGCGCGACGTCCGGATATTGGAATTCGTGAGCCGCAAGGCCGTCGGTATTCTCGGCAGCCACCACGACACACTGACGGGCTTGGAGAACCGCCTGATCTTCGAGCGGCGCGCACAGAGCCAGCTTGACGTCGAGTCGCCGGCCGGCCATTCCCTACTCTATATCGATGTCGACAAGCTCCAAACGATCAACGAGGCGTTCGGCTTCCATGCGGGCGACGAAGTCATTCAGCGCGTCGGCGACGTCGTGCGCCGCCATGCCGGAGGCGACAATCTCGCAAGCCGGATCGGCGGCGACCGGTTTGCCATCTTGCTGCCGCGCCGCGGCGTCCCGGATGCCGCCGAGGTCGGCAAGCGAATCCTCGCGGCGGCGAGCCAACTGGGCTACGTGGACGGCGCGGAGTCGGTGCCGGTGTCCGTGAGCATCGGCGTCGCGGCAGTCTCCGCGGTGCGCGAGAGGATCGCGCATCTGCTCGCGTCCGCGGAGCTCGCGTGCAAGCGAGCGAAGCAACAAGGGCGCAATCGCATCGCGAGTCACGAAGACTCCGGCACGGGAACGTTGACGCGTACGCGCCAATCATTCGCAGCGACGAGCTTGCAGGACGCTCTGAAGAACAACGATTTTCGACTGGAGGCCCAACCCATCGTCGGGCTGCGCGCACGCGACGGTGAGATCGTCGGTTACGAGCTGCTCGTGCGAATGCGCAGCCCCGCCGGTGAGCTCATCGCACCGGACAAATTTCTCGATGCCGCCGAGCGCTACGAGCTGCTGCCCGCGCTCGACCGGTGGGTTATGTGCTCGGCGATCGACGCGCTGCGCGCCCAAGGAAATTCGCTCTCGGATTTGCCCTATTGCTTTGCGGTCAACGTCTCGGCGCAGTCGATCGCGAGCGGCAAGTATTCGACGTTCGTGCTCGAGCAGCTCGCGAACGCCGGCCTGCCGGCAGCGGCGTTTTGCTTCGAGATAAAGGAAGCCGCGGCCGTGAACCACCTCCACGCGGCCGAGCAGTTCATCCGCGACCTCACGCGCGCGGGCTGCAAGGTGGCGCTCGACGATTTCGGCTCGGGATTGAGCTCGCTCGCGCATCTGAAGCGGCTGCCGGTCCAGTACCTGAAAATAGATGGCCGGTTCGTGCGCAGGATTCTCGAGGACCGCGTCGCCGAATCGATCGTATCGGGCATCGCGAGGGCCGCTCGAACGCTCGGGGTCAGCGCAATCGCCGAGCACGTCGAGAGCGCCGCGATCGCCGACCGGCTCCGCGAGCTAGACGTCGAATACGGACAGGGCTTCTACCTTGGCCGACCTCAGGCGTTCGGCAAGGCGATCGAGAGTCAAACGCAGACTCTCGGCCTCCGCTCGACCACTTCGTAGCACTCGCCGTTCCCCGAGTGCGAGCGGACGGAGTTCACATCGGCCGCTGTCGCGCTCTGCCTATAATCGCCGACGTGTTTGGCCCGCGTGTTTGGTCGGCTGACGGCACGGAGGTGACGGATGCTCAGACGCCTGATCTTGACCGTTGCGCTCGGTGCGAGCGCCGCGCCGGCCTTCGTCTCGCCCGCCGAGGCTGACACCGCCTATGTGACGGACAGCTTACGGCTCGGCCTGCACCACACTGACGATACGAGCGACAGGCCGTTCGAGAATCTCGTGAGCGGTACGCCACTCGAGATCATAGAACGAAACACCAACTATGCCCGCGTTCGAACGCCCGATGGCCAGGAAGGCTGGGTAAAATCCAACTACCTCGTGCAACAGAAGCCGGCGCTGCTGCGGGTCGCAGAGCTCGAGGCCGAGCTCGCGGGATTGCGCGGCGAGTTCAACGAAGTGCGCAGCGCTCACTCGAGCGCCGAGCACGAGCTCAGTCGGCTCGACAAGGAAGCGGCCGCGACGGCGGGATCGACCGACGCGATCCAGGAGACGCTGGACCGGCTCAAGAGCGAGAACGAAGCGTACGAAGCGCGCCTCGAGAGCTATCGGCGCAGCCTGCCGCTGCCGTGGGTGGGTGCCGCGCTGGTCGTCACGCTCGCGGCCGGATTCGTCGCGGGCCTATGGTGGCTCGACGCGCTGATACGTCGGCGCCATGGCGGCTTTCGAGTCTACTGAGCCCGCCCGCTTCCGCTGCACGCCGCGCCAATGTGCGACGCGCACGCCGAGGAGCACAGCCAACAAGAACGCATACAGAAGCGGGTCGCCGACGTCGGCCTTGCTCTTGATCTGCCACCAGTAGTGAATCAGAGCGAGCAGCGCGATCGGATAGACGAGCCGATGCAGCTTGACCCAAGTGCGCCCGAGGCGCCGCTGGAAGCCGTTCGTCGACGTGACGGCAAGCGGCACCAGCAACAAGAGCGCCGTGAACCCGACCGTGATGTACGGCCGCTTCGCGATGTCGACGAGCAGCGTGTCCCACGCGAGACCGAGATCGAGCAGCGCATAGGTCAGAAAATGCACCACTACGTAGAAGAACGCGAACAGCCCGAGCATCCGGCGGAACGATATGAGCTTGTTGAAACCGGTCGCCCGGCGAATCGGCGTGACGCAGAGCGTGAGCATCAACAGATTGAGGGCGGTCTTGCCGCAAGTGTTCAGCACTTCCTCGACGGGGTTCGCGCCGAGCGACATCGACGCGACGCCGACGGCCTTTAGGACGAGCAGCACGAGCGGCACGAGGCACGCGCCGAAGACGAGGACCTTGAGAATCGCGAGGCGGCGCGTCGTCATGCAGGCAAAAGACGACGAGCCGCGTCAGTAGTTCTTGTTGAGGTCGAGCCCCGTGTACAACTGGGCAACCTGCTCGGCGTAACCGTTGAACATCTGCGTGGGAATTCGCGGCGTGAACAAGCCGCCGCCGAGGCGCCGCTCGGTGGCCTGACTCCAGCGCGGGTGATCCTTCTTCGGGTTTACATTCGAGTAGAAGCCGTACTCGTTTGCGGCCGCCATGTTCCAGCTCGTTTGCGGCTGACGTTCGAGGAAGTGGATGCGCACGACGGACTTCGTGCCCTTGAAGCCGTACTTCCACGGAATCACGATCCGCAGCGGCGCGCCGCTCTGATTCGGGAGCACCTTGCCGTACAGGCCCACGGTGGCGAGTGTCAACGGGTGCATCGCTTCGGCGATCGTGAGCCCTTCGCGATAAGGCCATTCGAGCACGGGATAGCGGATCCCCGGCATCTGCTCGCGGTCGGCGAGCGAGAAGAACTGGACGTACTTGGCTTTCGAATTCGGCTCGAACCGTTTCAGCAGGTCGGCCAACGGAAATCCGACCCACGGCACGACCATCGACCAGGCTTCCACGCAGCGGTGTCGATAGATGCGCTCTTCGAGCGCGTGCGGCTTGAGGATCTCCTCGAGCGTGAAGGTGCCGAGCTTCCCCGCCTCGCCGGTGACTTGGACCGACCAAGGACTCGTCTTCAACGTTCCCGCATTGGCGGCGGGGTCACCTTTGCCGGTGCCGAATTCGTAGAAGTTGTTGTAAGTCGTGATGTCTTCGAAGGTGTTGAGTTTGTCGGTTGCCGAATCGGGCCACTTCTTGACGTCCGCAAACTCCCCGCCAGGCGGAATCGTCGCGGCTTCGGCGGGCGGCGCGATGCTCGGTAGGAGCCCCGCGGCGACGGCACCGGCCAAGACGGCGCGGCGGCTAACGAATGCGGACTCGGGTGTGATCTCGGAAGGTTTGATTCCGCGGTCGAAGTGGCTGCGCATGCTGGTCCCCGTCGTGGTGATCCGTACTGGGCTTCTGACGTCGCAATCGCCGAAAAGTTTGACGACGCGAGGCTTCATCGCGAGCGGCGACCCGAATGCACCAACATCGTGCACCGCGCCGCCGGAGTTGGCTAGAATACGCCGGTCCCGGCGATACACAAAACGACCCGTCGAGCGGGCGTTGTCTACTCTAAGTCTCTGCAATCGAAGTTTTTTTTGGGGGGGCCTAATGAAGCTAATTACGGCAGTGGTCAAACCGTTCCGCCTCGACGACGTGCGCAATGCGCTCGCCGAGGTCGGCGTCCAGGGGATGACGGTGACCGAGGTGAAAGGATTCGGACGGCAGCGGGGACACACGGAGCTCTACCGCGGTGCGGAATATGTCGTCGATTTCTTGCCGAAAGTGAAGGTCGAGATCGCGGTCACCGACGAGCTCGTCGAGCGCGCGATCGAGGCGATCATCGAAGCGGCCAAGACGGGCAAAGTCGGCGACGGCAAGATCTTCGTGACCGACCTCGCACAGGTCTATCGAATTCGGACCGGCGAGACTGGCGACGAAGCAATCTGATCGAACGATAAGAACGAACAACTTGGGGGGATCGATCGTGCTGAATAAAGTAGCGGCGAAGTGGCCGTTTGCGCTCCTTGGAGCCCTCACACCGGCGCTGGGGCTCGCACAAACACCGGACTCCGGCGACGCGGCGTGGCTTCTCACGTCTTCCGTGCTCGTGCTGATGATGACGCTGCCGGGGCTCGCGTTGTTCTACGGCGGGCTCGTCCGCAGCCGTAACGTGCTGTCGGTGCTGATGCAGTGCTTCGCGCTGTGTTGCATCGTGTCGGTGCTGTGGCTCGTCTTCGGCTACTCCGTCGCGTTCACCGGAGACGGCGCGCTCATCGGCGGCTGGTCGAAGGCGTGGCTCAGCGGAGTCGAAGTCGGCTCCGTCAGCGGCACGATTCCGGAGACCGTGTTCGTGATGTTTCAGCTCACGTTCGCGATCATCACGCCGGCGCTGATCGTGGGCGCATTCGCCGAGCGCACGCGCTTCGGGGCGATGCTGCTGTTTTGCACGCTTTGGCTCGTGGTCGTCTATCTGCCCGTCGCGCACTGGGTATGGGGCGGCGGCTGGCTCGCCGACATGGGCTTCCGCGACTTCGCCGGCGGAGCCGTCGTGCACGTCAACGCGGGCGTCGCGGCGCTGGTCGCTGCGCTCGTCATCGGGAACCGGAGCGGATTCCCGGCCACGCAGATGCCGCCGCACAACCTCACGATGACCGTGAGCGGCGCATCGCTGCTGTGGGTAGGCTGGTTCGGCTTCAACGCGGGCAGCGCGCTCGCGGCGAACGGCTCGGCCGGAATGGCCATGCTCGTCACGCACACGGCGGCGGCGGCGGGCTCGCTCGCCTGGATGGGTCTCGAGTGGGCGAAGTTCGGCAAGCCGAGCGTGCTCGGCATCGTCACGGGCATGGTGGCGGGCCTCGGAACGATCACTCCCGCCTCCGGGTTCGTCGGACCGATGGGCGCGCTCGCGATCGGGCTTGCCGCCGGCGTCATCTGTTTCTTCGCGACGCAGACCGTCAAGCGGAAGCTCAAGATCGACGACTCGCTCGACGTATTTCCCGTGCACGGTGTCGGCGGATTCACGGGCCTGTTGCTGACTGCCGTGTTCTCCGCAACGTCGCTCGACGGCTTGGGGTTGCCGGACGGAGTGTCGATCGGTCAGCAGCTGCTCACGCAGCTGATTGGCGCCGTCGCGACGGCCGCTTGGTGCGGCATCGCGACGTGGGTGATCCTCAAGGCCGTCAACGCGGTGCTGCCGCTGAGGGTGTCCGCCGAGCAGGAGAACGAGGGTCTCGACCTCGTTCTGCACGACGAGCGCGGCTACAGCCTCTAGCCTGCTGCGCCTTCCCGGCCGAGGGGGAGCTTGAGAATCACTTCCAAGCCTCCCCCGGCCCGGTTCCGTGCCTCGACGGAGCCCCCGTGCAGCTCCATCACGCGCGCGGTGATCGCGAGCCCGATACCCTGGCCGCCTTTCGCGTGATCGCGGCTCTTGTCCGTTCGGTAGAACGGTTCAAAGATGCGCGTGAGATCGTCCGGGGGTACGCCGGGGCCGCGGTCGAGCACGCGGACCGTGGCAGCGCCGAGGCCCTTGTCGACATGTACCTCGATCGGCTTGCCGGGGTCCGAGTAGATCAACGCGTTGCGCACGACGTTCTCCACGGCGCTCTTGAGGCCAGCCGGGTCGCCGAGCAGTTGCACGTCACCCGTGGCGCAGTATTCGACCGCGGTCTCGGGATGCTCGAACCGCGCGTCGTCGACGACCTCGGCGACGAGCGCGTCGAGGCGCACGGCGTCGCGGCGCGGTTCCGTGGCCGTGCGCAAGCGTGTGAGCGTCATGACCTGGCCGACGAGCTCGTCGAGCTTTTCAGTGTCGCGTTCGATGCGTTCGAGGTCCGGTTGCGCGGCCGCGGGCGCACGCCGTTGCGCGAGCGCGAGCGCGACGCGAATCCGCGCGAGCGGCGAGCGGAGCTCGTGCGACACGTCGCGCAGCAGCGTCTCCTTGTCGGTCACGAGCGCCTGGATGCGCTCGGCCATCTTGTCGAAGTCGCGCGCGAGTGTGCCGACTTCGTCCCTGCGCCGGTCGAACGGCCGTCCGACGCGCGTTTCGAGGGCGCCGGCCGCAAGCGCGCGGCTCGCCTTCTGCAGCCGCACGATCGGCGACGACAGATAGCGCGCGAGCAGCAGGGACGTGAGCGCGGCGGCGAGCAGCGCGATGCCGATCACCGCGACCTGCGTGCCGGGCCACATCAGGACACCGAACACCGTGAGCGGCGCACGAGCGAACAGCAGGCGGTATTCCTCGTTGTTCGGCCCGATCATTTGCGGCGTGAGCTGCATCGGCCGCAGGTTGGGGGGAGCCTGCGGGCGCACGAACGGCCGCGTGACGAGCAAGCGTGCGAGCTCGCGCGGCATCGCGCGGCCCAGCAACTCGTCGCCGCGCTCGTTGGTGACGAGCAGCACCGTGCCCGGGGAGGGTCGCGGATGCTTGAACAGCCACTGCTTGAGCTCGCGCTCACCGCCGCGCGCGAGCGCTGCGGAAACTTCCTGAATGATCCTGTCGCGGCCTTCGATGTTGACCTGATCGAACGACTGTCCTGCAAGCCTGAAGCTCACGTAGACGGCGCCGACCAGCGTGATGGTCATCGCTACCATGAACGTGATCAGGATCTTCCAGAACAAGCTCACGGGTCATTGCTCCGGAGGCACGAGCACGTAGCCGCTGCCGCGGATGCTGCGGATCACGACGTCGGCGCTCTCCTCGCCGCCGACCTTGCGGCGCAGGTTGCTGATGTGGGTGTCGAGGCTGCGATCGTCGGGCAGGAGCTGTCGGCCGAGCGCGGTGCGTGTGAGCGCTTCGCGCGACACGACCTCGCCCGGTGCGCGCATGAGCGTCACGAGAATCACGAACTCTGCGTTCGTGAGCTTCAGCGCCTGGTCGCCGAGCCACGCTTCGCGGCGCCGCAGGTTCACGCGGAGCTTGCCTACGGACATCTCGACGGGCTCGTCGCCCTCGGGTTCGGTCGTGCGCCGTAAGATCGCTTTCACACGTGCGAGCAGCTCGCGCGGGTTGAACGGCTTCGATAAGTAGTCGTCCGCGCCGAGATCGAGTCCAACGATCCGGTCGACGTCGTCACCGCGCGCGGTCAGCATGAGCACGGGCGTCTTCGATCCCGACTCGCGAAGCTGCTTCAATACGTCGAACCCCGACAAGCCCGGCAACATGACGTCCAGGATGATGAGGTCGTAGTTTTCGCGTTGTGCGTTGCGCAGGCCCTGGATGCCGGATGGAACCGTAGTGAGCTCGATGCCTTCCGGTGCGAGGTACTCGACGAGCATCTCTGCGAGACGCGCGTCGTCGTCGATCATGAGTAAACGGCTGTCTGCCACGGCGTGCGCTCCAGGACGGACGAAAATTGTCCACAAAAGGCCACGAAACCCAAAGGAACCGGCTGAGAATCTGACAAATATTGAGACTGACGAATATTGAGACTCGGGCGACTTGCTGGCTAGCGCGCCCAGAGGTCGAGCTGACCGCCCGGGGCCGGAGGACGCCGAAACGCCGTTGCGTCCAGGACGGTTTCGCGGTCGAGATCAAAGGTCCGGCGCGCGCGCTCGAAACGCGCACGCAGCAGCGCCGCGAACGGCCCCGCGCCCCGCTGGCGGCCGTGAAAGGTGGAATCGTAAAGCGAGCCACCGTGCATCTGACGGATGAGGCTCAGCACGTGCGCGGCTCGGTCCGGGTAGTGCTCGCGCAGCCATTCTTCGAACAATTCCTTCAGCTCGTGCGGCAAGCGCAAGAGAACATAGCCGGCCGAGCGAGCCCCCGCGCCGGCGGCTTGCTCCAGGATGCGCTCGATCTCGTGGTCGTTCAGCGTCGGGATGATCGGCGCGGCCATCACGCCCGTCGGAACGCCGCGGCTCGCGAGCTCGCGGATCACGTTGAGGCGTTGCTTCGGCCCCGCAGTTCGGGGCTCGAGCTTGCGCTTGAGCTCGTCGTCGAGTGTCGTGACGCTCACCATCACCGCGACGAGGTTGGCAGCCGCGAGCTGCTCGAGTAGATCGAGGTCGCGGAGGATCAATCCCCCTTTTGTGATGATCGTGAGCGGATGCCTTAGCTCGAGCAACAACTCGAGGATCCCGCGCGTAACCAGCAACTTTCGCTCTACGGGCTGATACGGGTCCGTGTTGCCGCCGATGTGCAGCGGCTTTACCGCGTATCGCGGGGCCGCGAGCTCCGCGCGCAGCAACTCGACCGCGTTAGGCTTGTAGAAGATCTGCGTCTCGAAATCGCGTCCCGGCGAAAGATCGAGATACGAATGCGACGGCCGGGCGTAGCAATAGATGCAGCCGTGCTCACAGCCGCGATATGGATTGATGGACTGATCGAATCCGACGTCGGGAGAGTCGTTGCGCGCGATGATCGTGCGTGCGGCGTCGACGTGCAGTTCCGTGCGCAGCGGCACGGGCGCGTCGTCCTCGAGCAACGCCGCGTCGAGCGCGTCTCCGTCTGGCACGCGCTCGCGCCGGGCGAATCGCCCCTCGGGGTTCGATAGAGCGCCACGGCCTTTGATCTCCACCTTTACATAAGAGCGCAGATCCGGCGTCGCGGTCAACGGTTCACTCGCTCCGGCGTTGTTAGACCCGAACACTCACATTTCTTGGTCAGGGAGACCGCACATGAAACGGACTGCTTTGTTGGTGAGCCTAGGACTCTTGGTGTGCAGCGCGCAGGCATTCGCGGATTCGGCGGATCGCACGGACGCACGTGGCGACCGCATCGAGCAGCGCCTCGACAATCGCGGTGATCGCATCGAGAACCACCTCGACCGGCGTGGTGACCAGGCGGACCGGCGCCTCGATCGCGCGTCGGATCGTGCCGACGCGACCGGGCACGCGCTCGCCGCCGAGCGGCTCGATGCGAAAGGCGACCGTATCGACGCGCGCCTCGACCGGCGCGGCGAAGCACGCGATCGGCAACTCGATCGTCGCGGTCAGAGCATCGACAGGCGGATGGATCGCCGCGCGGTGCGGCGCCCGTAAAGCGGCGCGGCCGGCGACTCGGCGAAGGAACGCAATGGCTGCCCCGAGCTCGACGCTCGCGGCGGCCATTCTTTTTTGCGACTGCTCGAGCGAGTCCCGGCGTAAAGGGGCTAGCCTTCGTTGGCGTTCTTGCCCGCGTCTTCGTCGTCCTTGGATTCGCCCTTGTCCTTGTCGCTCACGTAGTACCGGAAGTAGTGCGTGAACTGCACGTTGTCGGTTGCCACGGGCTGGCCCGCGACGAGTCTCGGACGGAAGTGCGCCTCGCGAAGCCGCCGGTTGTAACGCGTCTCGATCGGGCTCGGCTCGCCGCTCTGCCGGCCGACGGTCTCGACGTTGAACGGTCGTCCTTCGGCGGACACAGCGAAATTGAACGAGATTTCCCCCCACGAATAGGGCTTCGAGCGCGCGCCGCGATCCACCGGGGTCAACGGCGCGATGAAATCGATCATCGAAGGCTTTGCGAAGAAGGCCGCGGTGTCGACGTCCGGCTTCGAGCTCAACGCGGCCCACGCCTGCCCATAATAGTCGCGCGCGGTCGCGGGATCGTTCGCGACGATGGCCCAGTCGCCGAGCGTCGCGAGCGACAAGCCGCGCTCGACGGGATCGATGTCCGCGTTCTGCTCGAGGATCGCGACTAGCTTCGCGTGTGCATCTTCTGGATCGTCCTCTTCGTTCTGAGTCGTCAGCAAGTCGATGCGCACGAGTTGGCGCAGCGGGCTCAGCAGGGCCGGGCTCGTCGCACCCAGCTGCGTCTCCTGCGACTTCAAGACCTCTTCGTATTGCTCGCGCGCGCTGAGCGTGAGCCGCGACCGCTGGTAATAGTCCGCGAGCTGATAACGGTAGGGAATCACGCGCGGGTCGCTTGCGCCGAAGCGCCGCACGGCGTTGTCGAGCCGCTCGAGCTGCATCCTGCGGGCTTCGACCGTGTCGCCGATGCCGAGGTAAGCCGTCGTGATGTCGTCGATCAGCGGCGCTTGCTCGACATTGAAGAGCCCGAGGTTGCGCTGGCTCACGTGTTGCGCCGACTCGAGAGCGGCGATCGCCTCCGGATAACGAGCCGCCTTGATGTACGCGCGACCGAGGCCGCGAAACGGATCGACGAGCGTCATGGAGAACTCGCCTTCGGCGGCCTCTACGAGATCGATGGCCTCGAGATAGTTTTCCTCGGCTTTGTCGGCCTGGCCGAGCTCGGATTGAATACGCGCAAGGGCCGCAAGGTCCGCCGGATATCCCGGATCCTTGACGATCTTCTGCTCGGCGACGGCGGCCAGCGCGGGTGTGAGCGCCGCGTCGAAGTCGCGCGCACCGAGGAGCACGTCGCGGCCCCGTCGCAATGCCGGCAACTTGCCCTGATCCGCGGCGTCGAGATCCGCGGCCGCGGCCGGGCGCGTTGGGACGGCTTCCGGCGGCTGCGCGGCGAGAGAGCCGGCGAACGAGCCGGCCGCGAATGCGAGCAAGAGGCAGCTAGTCTTTGCGCGCCTTGCCGTCTTCTTCTGTTGTAAGTGCATCTGGCGTGTACCGATAGTTGAATTGAAGCGCGAGCGCCTCGCGCCGCACCACGTCGCCGTTCGCCATTTGCGGCCGGAAGCGCGAGCGTCGGATGTGCCGCAGCACTGCTTCGTCTTTGAGACCCGGAGGATCGGACTCGACCACCTGAACGTTTTCGCTGTGACCCGATTTGTCGAGATCGAACCTGACGAGCACGTGGCCTGCGAGCGCGCTCGGCTCTTGGCTCAAGCCACGCAAGCTGATCGGTTCGCGCAGCACGTAGTTGGGCCCCGTGAACCACTCGGTGCGAAGCTTGTCCGCGTTCGGCACTTCGGCGAGCAGCTCCCAGGCGCGCCGGTACTCGGCGCCGTCGTAATCGACCTTCGTGAACGCGACTTCCCAGTCACCGATATCGCGCAGCACCTCAGCCACGGCGAGCTCGTCAGGGTCTTGCTGCGCGATTAGAAGCGCGAGCGCGTCGCGCAGCGCCCCGGCACCTTGGCCCTCGGGAATTCGTTGATTGCGGAAGCTGTTGCCGATACCCATGAGCGGGCGCACTTGCCGCACATCGTCCTTGCCGAGGTTGTCGCGAATCGTGCGGAGCGCGCGCGCGTACTGATCGCGCTCCTCTTGATAGCGTCCGCCCTCACGCAGCCACGCCGCGTACTTATAGATCGCACCGAGCGCTTCGTCCGACGCGGGGGCGTGGCCGCGCTCGACGAGCCGCAGCGCGTCGAGCTGCTGCGCCTCGGCTTCGGCCGGCTTGTTCAGCTCGACGAACGACCGCGTCATTCGATCGAGCAGCGGAACTTGGTCCTCGTTGAGCAAGCCGAAAGCGCGGCGATTGACCGTGCGCGCCTCGCTGTAGGCGGTGATCGCTTGCAAGTAGTCGCCGCCCTCTTGGTAGTTGTCGCCGAGGTTCGTGAGTGGCTGGATCACGAGCGGTGAAAAAGGCCCATCGATCGAGCGGTAGATCTCCACGACGGTGAGGTAGCTCTTCTCGGCGGCGTCGTGGTCGCCGGCGCGCCGTTGCGCGTCACCGAGGTCCGTATACGCTTCGGCGCTCTGACGGCTGTTTTTCCCGAATTCCAGCTCGGTGGATTTGACGAGCCGTTCATTCGCGGCTACGACCTCTTTCGGATTGGTTTGAATGACGAGGCGCTCGTCTGCGCCGCTGTCTGCCGCGGCCGCCGACGGCACGGCCGTGACGGTAGGGTCGGTAGGGTCCGTGGGCGGTGCGGCGGACTGGCCGAACGCGGTCGACAGCACACAGCAACCTGCGAGCGCAACGAGGAGTCGCTGCAATCCGTTGCGGCGCGTGTTGCGACCGGTTGCGCGAAAATTCGCCATCGCCAGCATTCTATCCCCAAATTTTGCCGTGCCGCAGTCGAGCAGCGGTTGCTCCGCGGGCGGCCGGCGAGCGGCGGGACGGACCTTGGCTCGCGGTCTCATGGCGGAATTGAGTTCCTCACTGCTCATTTAACGTTCACGGGGATGAGGGCTTCGGCGCGGGTGTGCACGGCACTCGTTGAGTCTATAATGGCGCGCCACCTGGGGGGGTGAACGCGATGGTTCAGTGTGTTCATCGTCACGCTTCTCGTCACCGTGCCGTACGGCAGTTGCCGCCGCGGCTACAGCCTGCCCGCGACTGCCGAGGACTGCGGCGACTCCCACCGTTGAACGTTGCCTGAAGCCTTGGGTCACAGAGCACTGAAGAGCAAGGAAGCCGTTTCCGGCCAGCCCTCCGACTGATGGACCCTACCAACACCGCAGGCGACTTCTTTCATCGTGTCGTGGACTGTCAATGGGCGTGTCCTGCTCATACCGACGTTCCCGAGTACATACGTTTGATCGCGCAAGGCAGATTCGATGACGCCTACATGCTCAACCGCGAGTCGAACGTGTTCCCTGGAATCCTTGGCCGGGTCTGCGATCGTCCGTGCGAGCCCGCCTGCCGGCGCGGCCGCGTCGAGGACAAGCCGGTCGCGATCTGCCGGCTGAAGCGCGTCGCAGCCGACAATTGCGGCGACATCAGCGCCCGGCTGCCGAGAGCGCCGCGCGTCAAAAATGGCAAGCGGGTCGCGCTCGTCGGCGCGGGCTGCGCTTCGCTCACGGTTGCGAACGACCTCGCCCCGCTCGGCTACGAATGCGTGATCTTCGAAGCGCTCGAGCAGCCCGGTGGGCTGATGCGCAGCAACATTCCCGCGTTCCGGCTACCCGGCGAGGTGCTCGACGAGGAGATCGACAACATTCTGGAGATCGGCGTCGACCTCAAGTTGTCGTCGCCGGTGCATAGCCTCCGTGCGCTGCTCGACGAACCGTTCGACGCGGTGTTCATCGGCAGCGGCGCGCCGAAAGGCAAGAATCTCAAGATTCCGGGTCGCGATGCGAGCGACCGTATCCATATTGGGATCGACTGGCTCGGTTCGATCGCATTCGGTCACACGGAATCCGTCGGCGAGCGTGTGTTGATTATCGGTGTCGGCAACACCGCGATGGACTGCTGCCGCAGCTCGCTTCGGCTCGGCGCTCGAGACGTCAAGGTCATCGCACGCAAGCCGCGCACTTTCTTCAAGGCGTCGGACTGGGAGCTCGAGGACGCCGAGGAAGAGCGCGTCGAGATCGTCGTCAATCACTCGCCGAAGGAGTTCGTGATCGAAGCCGGCAAGCTCGTCGGCATGAGGTTCGACGAGCTCGAGTACGAGCTCGACGGCGCCGGTGAGATCGTCGCTCAGAGAGTGCTTCGCGAGGTGTTTCTGCCATGCGATGACGTCGTGCTCGCGATCGGCCAGGAGAACGCGTTCCCCTGGATCGAGCGGGACTTGGGGCTCACATTCGACAAGTACGACGTGCCCGTGATCGATCCCGTCACCTTCGAGTCGTCGCGCCCCGGCGTGTTCTTCGGCGGCGATTCGGCGTTCGGGCCGAAGAACATCATTTGGGCAGTCGAGCATGGCCACCAAGCGGCGATCTCGATTCACAAGCGCTGCGAGGGTAACGACCTGAAGCAACGGATGCCGCGCGGTGTGAACCTAGTGAGTGCGAAAATGGGCATTCACGAGTGGAGCTATAGCAACGGTTACGACGCATCCGCGCGCCGCATCATGCCGCACGTCGATCTCAAGAGCCGCTTCAAGAAGCTCGATATCGAAGTCGAGCTCGGGTTCAGCGCGGAGCAGGTCGCTGACCGAGGTGGAGCGTTGCCTCAACTGCGATTTGCAGACTGTGTTCACCGCGAATCTTTGCATCGAGTGCGACGCGTGCATCGACATCTGTCCCGTAGATTGCCTCGCGATCGCGCCGAACGGCGACCAGCCCGCCCTCGAGGCGCGGCTCAAGGCGCCTCGTCTGCAACCCGGACCAACCGTTTTTCGTGTCCGAGGCTCTGAAGCAGACCGGCCGCGTGATGCTCAAAGACGAGAACCTCTGCGTGCACTGCGGGCTGTGCGCCGAGCGCTGCCCGACGGGCGCGTGGGACATGCAGAAATCAACGGTGTCGATCCCGTATGCGGGTGACGGCGGCGACCGGCAGGACCAGGACGAGTGGCAGACCACAAGAAAAGCCGGCTGAACGACTTCGTTCTGAAGCTCGCGAACGTGAACGGCACCGGCTCCGCCAGTGCGAACTCGCTGCTGATGAAGGCCGTGTTCCGTATGGGAATTCCGGTCAGCGGCAAGAACTTCTTTCCGTCCAACATTCAGGGGCTCCCGACCTGGTACGAGATCCGAGTGAGCGGCGACGGCTATCTCGGCCGCTCGGGTGCCGTCGACGTGATGGTCGCGATGAACGCGCAGACTTACGCCCGCGACCTTGCCGAGGTGACTCCGGGCGGCACGCTGCTCTACGACTCGACTTGGCCGCGGGACCGTCTGCTCGCGCGCCGCGACATACAGATCCTCGGCGTGCCGTTCGCGCGGATGTGCAACGAGCACTTCGCGAACGCGCGCACGCGGATACTCATGAAGAACATGGCCTATGTCGGGACCCTGGCGGCGCTGCTCGATCTCGATCGGAAGATCATCGAACAGCTCGTGCAGGAAACCTTCGCGCGCAAGGCGGCGCTGTCGCAGGCGAACATCGACGCGATCAACCTCGGCTACGACCACGCGGTCGCGAACTTCGAATGCCCGCTGCCTACGCGCGTCAAGGCGCTCGACAAGACCGCCGGCCACATCATGATCGACGGCAACACGGCGGCGGCGCTCGGTTGCCTGTACGCGGGTGCCACGGTCGGTGCGTGGTACCCGATCACGCCGTCGACGTCGCTGATGGACGCGTTCAAGGCGTTCTGCGAGCGCTACCGCAAGGACCCGAAGACCGGCGACAAGCTCTATTGCATCGTGCAGGCAGAGGACGAGCTCGCCGCGATCGGCATCGTGCTCGGCGCGTCGTGGAACGGCGCGCGGGCGTTCACGCCGACCAGCGGGCCCGGCATCTCGCTGATGAACGAGTTCCTGGGCTTCGCTTACTTCACGGAGCTGCCCGCCGTCGTTTTCGATGTGCAGCGCGTGGGGCCGTCGACCGGAATGCCGACGCGCACCCAGCAGGCCGACATCCTGTCCGCCGCGTTCGCGTCGCACGGCGACACGAAGCACGTGCTGCTGTTCCCGCGCGATCCGCGCGAGTGTTTCGAGCTGGCGGTGAAGGCGTTCGACCTCGCCGACCGCCTTCAGACGCCCGTGATCGTGCTGTCCGACCTCGACATCGGCATGAACGATTGGATGTGCAAGGAGCTCGAATGGGATCCGAGCTACAAGCCGGATCGCGGCAAGGTGCTCACCGCGGAGCAGCTCGAGAGCGCCAAGACCTTCCACCGCTATCTCGACGCGGACGGCGACGGCATCCCCTATCGGACGCTGCCCGGGGAGCACCCGCGCGGCGCGTACTTCGTGCGCGGGTCGGGACACAATCAATTCGGTGCGTATACCGAGGATTCGGTCGAGTATCAGCAGGTGGTCGATCGCTTGAGCAAGAAGTGGCAGGCCGCGGCCGCGATCGTGCCGGCGGCCGTCATCCGGCGTGCCGCGAAGCCCGCCAAGTGGGGGATCGTCGCGGTCGGGAGCTCGGATGCCGCGGTCCAGGAGGCGCTCGATAGGCTCGCGGAGAAAGGGATCCAGATCGACTACTGCCGGATTCGTGCCTACCCGTTCGGTGCCGAAGTCGTGCAGTTCCTCGAGCAGCACGAGCGCGTGTTCGTCGTCGACCAGAACCGCGACGCCCAGCTCAAGAGCCTGCTCACGCTCGAGACTGGCCACGCGCCTGAGCGGATGCAGTCGATTCTGCACTACGGCGGTCTGCCGATGGATTGTCGCGGCGTAGTCGACGCGCTCGAGCTCGCGGCAGCGCAGGGAGAGGCCGCATGACGTCGATCGCGAAGCCGAAAATCGTCCACCAAGGCCTGAAGCGCAACGCGCTCGGGCTCACGGTTCGCGACTACGAGGGCGGCATGTCCACGCTATGCGCGGGCTGCGGCCACGACTCGATCACGGCGGCGATCGTCCAGGCGTTTTTCGAGCTCGACATTCCGCCGCACTGCGTAGCGAAGATGAGCGGCATCGGCTGCTCGTCGAAGACGCCGGCGTATTTCATGAGCGCCGCGCACGGTTTCAACTCGGTGCACGGTCGCATGCCATCGATCGCGACCGGCGCAAACGCCGCGAATCGGGGGCTGTATCTGCTCGGCGTCTCCGGCGACGGCGACTCTCTGTCGATCGGCCTCGGCCAGTTCATGCATGCGCTGCGCCGCAATCTCGACATGGTCTACATCATCGAGAACAACGGCGTTTACGGCCTGACGAAGGGTCAGTTCTCGGCGTCGGCGGACGTCGGCTCCACGGCGAAGCGTGGGGAGGTGAACAAGCAGCCGCCGATCGATCCGGTCCAAGTCGCGATGGCGCTCGGCTCCACGTTCGTCGCACGCAGTTTTTCCGGCGACAAGGATCAGCTCGTGCCGCTGATCAAGGCCGGCGTGCGGCATCGCGGCTTCGCGCTCATCGACGTGTTGTCGCCGTGCGTGACATTCAACGATCACGAGGATTCGACGAAGAGCTATGCGCACGCGCGCGAGTTCGTACACCCTGTGATCCACGCGGATTTCGTGCCGCCCGCGGAGGAGATCAAAGCCTCCTACGACGAGGGTGAGGCGATGCCGATCGAGCTGCATGACGGCAGCCGCATCGTTCTGCGCAAGGTGGCGAAAGACTACAACGTCGGCAATCGCGGCGAGGCCATCGAATACATCCGCAGGCACCACCGCGACGGCGAAATCGTGACGGGGCTGCTCTACGTCGACGAGAGCGAGCCCGACCTGCACGGCGTCAACGGCACGACCGCGGTGCCTCTGAACAAAGTGCCGTTCGAAGCGCTATGCCCCGGCGCCGAAACCCTCGCGGCACTCCAGAAGCGTTTCCGCTAGCTACCTTTCTCGTTGCCTCCCCCAGGTGCGCGCGCTTCCCTGAGCGCGTGCCCCGGTGTGCCGCAAACCCGCGCCGGCTCTCGCAGTTGTGACGTGATTCACCGTAATCCGTAAGTGAAAACGGCAGTTTAGGACGCTGAATTCGTGCGTGGGGCTCAAAGCCGATGTCCGACCGACCAACATCGATCCAGGGTGTCCGTGACCGCTTGACAGGGCTGCTGGCCGATTGGGGCGCCGAGCTGTCCGTGGTGCTCAAGGAGCTCGAGGAGAAGCGCGCCCGGCTCGAGGCGCTCGAGAGCCAACACGCCGGCCGCGACGACGAGATGCAGTCGCTGCAGAAGCGGCTCGCCGGGCAGGATCAACTGATCGAGACGCTCAAGGCCGAAGGCGAGGAAGTCGCCAAGCTCCGCAAGGAAGTTCGCGGCAAGGATCTCGAGTTCGAGCGCTTGAGCTCGGAGCTCGACAGCAAGAAAGAGCTGGTTCGCGCGCTGCGCCGCGATGCAGAAGTCGTAGATAGGCTCAAAGCGGACGCGAAGCTCAAGGATCGCGAGATCGAGGACTTGAGAGGCCAGATCCAGCGAGCCGAGCAGCGTATAGAGGATCAGAACAAGGAGCTCAGTGCGGTGCGCGAGGTGGCCGGGAAGGCCAGCGAGGAGTCCGCCGAGCTCGAGGCTCTGCGCGCCGAGCTCGAGGCGCGCAAATCGATGATCAAGAGTCTGCGCGCAGACCAGGAGCGGATCGGTACGCTCGAAGCGAGCATCGACGAGAAACGCGAGATCATCGAGCAGCTCGAGGCGTCGCTAAATCGCCACTCGAACACGATCCTGGAGCTCAAGCGCAGCGCCGAGGCGTGGAAGCGCAAGTACCAGGGTGTGAAGGGGCACAGCTCCACGGCGGAGACCTCCGTGAGCCTGCCGACGCTCAGCGACACCGACGTGCGCGCGATCGAGCACCTGGAGCAAACCGTCGACACGAAATCGGACGCGACGATCGCGATAGACATGCGGCGCTCGCTTCTCGAGGCGCGCCGCGCCGCCTCCCAAGGCAGCGGCGAAAAGTAGCCGCGCTCTAGGGCGCTCAGTCCCCCCCAAGCCCGCCACGCGCCGTCGAGGCGCTATCTCGCTCAACCTATTGAGCAGTCAGTCGTTTCGATTTTGCTCGGTCGATCGTTGCAAAAGTTATGTTGCGTCGCGCTCAATTATGTTGAACGATTCGTCATTATTGTGACTGCTCTCACAGACACTTCGCGACGAAACATCGAGCCTGACCTCGAGCCGAATTTGACGGAACGTTGCTGACTCGGTTTCGTCTAATTTCGCAACTGATCACTTAACGGAGGGCGTTTCGACCAACGACTGGAAGAACAACAAGAACCACGAGCCGCACGCCTGTGTGCACCGCGAACACAAGGTAAGAGGATAAAGATGACACTATCGGAGTCTCTTGCTGCTCATCGGGAAATGATTTCCCACCGGGACCGCAGCTCTTTCATCGATGATCTCACGGCGTTCGCCACCGAGCATCACGCGCAACATTGGCGCGGCACGTTCGCAGAATTCCTGCACGACGTCTTTCCGAAGGATCCGACCAAGTTCACGCGTTCTTCGCACCAGTACATGTACGACATGTTGTGCTGGTATCGCGACGCGCGGATTCCTACGGGAGAGCCGAACGCCGACGCCGAAGCGATCGCGTCGGAGAAATCCCTGTTCGCCGGGGAGCTGTTCGGGATCGATTCCGCGCTCGATCGAGTAATCGACTACTTCAAGGCGGCGGCGGCCGGCTCGGACGTCGGCCGGCGACTGCTACTCCTGCTGGGCCCGCCCTCGGGCGGTAAGTCGACGATGGTGATCTTGATGAAGCGCGGCATGGAGGACTACAGCCGCACGGAGGACGGCGCGCTCTACGGGCTCGAAGGATCGCCGCTCCACGAATCACCGCTCAACCTCATTCCCGCGAGCCTGCGGCCGCGCTTCCGCGCGACCTACGGCGTCGACATCAACGGCGAGCTGTCCCCGTATGCTCGCGCGCGGCTAGACGACGAGTTCCAGGGCGACTTCATGCGTTTCCCGGTGGAGCGCGTGTTCTTGTCCGAAGCCGCACGCGTCGGCGTCGGCACGTACGCGCCGCACGACCCGACGACGGCCGATATCGCGGACCTCGTGGGCTCGGTGGATCTGTCGAAGGTCGCCGACATCGGTGACGAAGGCGACCCGCGCGCGTGGTCGTGGTCCGGAGCCGTCTACGCGGCGAGCCGCGGCGTGCTCGAGATGATCGAGATTCTCAAGGTCAAGCGCGAGTTCCTGTACTTGCTGCTCACGCTGACGCAGGAGAAGAACGTCAAGGTATCGCGGTTCCCGCTGATCCACCTCGACGAAACGATCCTTGCGCACACGAATCTCGCCGAGTTCAACAAGTTCCTTCAAGAGAAGGAGAACGAGGCGCTGCTCGATCGCATGGTGATCGTCAAGGTGCCGTACACGCTGTCGTTCCGTGACGAGGCGCGGATCTACCGCAAGCTCGTGTCGAGCGCGCCCGCGTTCCGCAAGGTGCATTTCGACCCGCACGTGCTCGATCTCGCCGCGGTGTTCTCGATTCTCACGCGGCTGCAGAAGCCGACACGCGAGGGCCTGGATCTCACGAAGAAGCTCAAGCTCTACGCTGCGGAGGACGTCGAGGGCTTCACCGCGGCCGATCTGCCCCGCATCCGTGCGGAATCGTCCGACGAAGGCCTTACCGGAGTGAGCCCGCGGTTCGTGATCAACGCGATCTCCAACGCGATCACGCGCAACGACGTCGCTAGTCTCACGAGCATGGACATGCTGCTCGCGCTCAAGGACGCGATCGAGACGGACGCGCGCATGGACGCCGGCCGCAAGAAACAGTGGATCGAGTTCCTCGTGCTCGCGCGCAAGGACTTCTACAACCGTTGGGTGAAGGAAGACGTCCATCGCGCGCTGTTCGCGTCGTTCCAGACGGAGGCGCAGGAGTTACTCGAGAAGTACCTCGACGAGGTCGAGGCGTCGCTCGACAAGCGCGAAGTCGAGGATCCGATCACCGGCGATTCGCGACCGCCCGATGAGCGGTTCCTGCGCTCGGTGGAGGAGAAGATCAAGATATCGGAATCCGGAAAGATGTCTTTCCGGCAAGAGGTCGTCCGCAAGGCGATGGTCGCGTTCAAGTCCGGCGAGAAGTTCACGCTCGACAACCATTCGCGGCTACACGAGGCCATCGAACAATACCTGTTCGAGGAGCGCCGCGACGTTCTGCGGCTCGTCACCTCGCGTGCGCGGCCGGACGAGGACGCCGAGCAGAAGATCTCGTCCGTGCAGGAGCGGCTCATCAACGAGTACGGCTACGACGCGCACGGCGCGAAAGAGGCTCTCAACTACGTAACGACACTTCTGTCGCAAGAATAGGCGGCGAGGAGCAGGGCGATGGATAACGAATCGTCCGACTTCATCGAGCGCCCCGGGGCGGACCGCAACTGGTACGACTTGTTCTCGCGCGGTGCGCGCGACTGGCTCCGCCACAACGACAAGGTTCGTTCGGCCGTCCGCGAGAAGCTGCCCGAGCTGATCGCGAACAGCGAGGTGATGCCGCGCGCCGACAGCACCGTGCAGGTGCCCGTGCACTTCCTCGAGCACGCCCGCTTTCGGCTGCGCGACTCCGGCGAAGGCGGCGGCGTAGGCCAAGGCGACGGCAAACCCGGCGACGTGCTCGCGAGACCCGCCGAAGGCGAGGGCAAGGGGACCGGCGGCAACGACGAGGGCGGTTATCAGTTCGTGCTCGAGCTCAAGATCGACGACATCGTCGACTGGCTCTGGGAAGAGCTGAAGCTGCCCAACCTGAAGGTCAAGACGGGCGCGCTCCGCAACGACGAGTTCGCGCGCGAGGGCTGGAGCCGGCGCGGGGTCCGTTCGCGGCTCGACCGGCGCCGCTCGCTGAAGGAAGCGATCAAGCGGCGCGCGATCCAACACGATGCGCCGGCGTTCACCGACGACGACCTTCGCTACCGGCAGCTCGCGCTGCGCCAGCGCCCGGCCACCGAGGCCGTAGTGTTCTTCGCAATGGACGTCTCGTCGAGCATGACCGAGCGCGACCGCAAGCTCGCGAAGACGTTCTTCTTTTGGGTCGTGCAGGGCCTGCGGCGCCAATACACGCACATCGAGCCCGTGTTCGTCGCGCACACCGTCGACGCGTGGGAATTCGCTGAAGCGGAGTTCTTTCAAGTCAGCGGGTCGGGCGGTACCGTCGCGTCCTCTGCGTTTCGCAAGATCGTCGACATTTCGGCGCAGCGCTACGACCCGAGCCGGTTCAACATCTATGTGTTCTATGCGTCCGACGGCGCGAACTTCCGGCACGACCGCGAGCCGGCGCAAGCGGCGCTCGCGGAGCTCGGCGAAATCGTGAACTACATCGGCTACGTCGAGACCGCTTCCGCCGCGCAGCAAGCGCTGAGCAGCGAGACGTCCGCGCTGTTCGAGCAGCTCGAGGCCGACATCGGCGTCGCGGGCCGTTACGGTCTGTCGACGCCGGAGTCCGTCTGGGACGCGATCCGCGCGTTCTTCAGCCAACAATCCCACGCCGAGGTCTAGCGTGGCGCAATCCCTCGCGAGCTATGCGGTGAGGCTCGAGGAGCTCGCGAAGGCGAGCGGCCTCGACTACTTCCCGGTGCACTTCGAGGAAGTGCCGTCGAGCTTCATGATGGAGATCGCGGTGTACGGCCTGCCAGTGCGGATGCCGCACTGGTCGTTCGGCGTTCGCTACATCTACCAGCTCGTGCAGCACCGGATGGGGCACTCGCGGCTCTTCGAGGTGGTGTTCCCCGGTAACCCCGGCCGCGCGTACCTCGCGGGCAACAACTCGCTGCAGGAGAACACGCTGGTTACCGCCCACGTGCTCGGGCATGCGGACTTCGCGAAGAACAACTCACTGTTCAAGCGCAGCCAGGAGCAAGTGGGTTACAAGATCGTGGAGCAGGCTGCCACGCATGCGCGCGAGATCGGGCATGCGGTCGAGCAGTACGGGCAGGACCGCGTCGAGAAGGTGCTCGATGCGGCGCTCGCGCTCGAAGCGCACATCGACACGTTCCAGCTCCTGCGCCGCGAACGCTATCCGCAGTACGTCGATCAGACGCGCCGCGGCGGCCACGACGCGTTCCAGAATCGCTTCGACAGCTTGCCGGGTAACCCGGCCGTCGTGGACGCGCCCCTCGAGCGCGTCCGCGCGCCGCTCCCGCCGACCGCCGAGCGCGATCTGCTATGGTTCATCGCCGAGTACGCGCCGGAGCTAGAGGAGTGGGAGCGCGACATCTTCCGCGCGGTGCGCGAGGAGTCGTTCTACTTCTACCCGGTGTTCGCGTGCCAGATCATGAACGAAGGGTGGGCGTCCTATTGGCACGCGCGGCTACTCCGCGAAGCTGACTTCCTGCCGCAGAACGAGTATCTCGACGCGCTCAAGACTCACTCGGACGTCGTGCGGCCGCACGCCGCGGCCGAGCAGGCGTCGCTCGTCGTGAACCCGTATCACCTGGGCTTCTCGATCTGGGAGTCGATCGTGGAGGAGCACGGGATCGAGCGCGCGTTCGAGATCCGCGCAGAGGACGACGACTTCAGCTTCATCCGCAATCACCTCACGCAAGAGCTCGCCGAGGAGCTCAAGCTGTTCCGCTACGAGCAGACCGCCGACGGCAGCGTCCGCGTGCTCGACCACGACATCCACGCGTTGCGGGAGACCGTCTTGGGACCCAAGTACAACTTCGGCGCGCCCGCGGTGCTCGCGAAGCACATCGCTAGCGATGGCTCGCTCGAGCTATACCACGAGCACGCGACTGACGGCCGCGGCCTAGACGTCGACCGCGCCGAGCGCGTGCTCGACTACATGCACAAGGTGTGGCGCCGGCGGATCTCGCTCGAGACGATCGACGCCGATCAGCGGCCGAGGGTGATCACCCGCTCCTAGCGCCATTCGGGCCGCCGGATCCCGGTAGCCTTCTTGATTCGATGAACCCGACGGGTCGAGGTCGCGGCCTACTTCTTGAATAGCGCGTCGAGCGCGGACTTGGCGGCCTGCTCGGCTTGCTGCGCGGCGGAATCGTACGCCCTTGGGCTCGGGCGAAAATAGTCGCAGAAGTTCGCGCTCTTCTTGTCGCGCACGTCCGGCGCGTCCTCTTCGCTGCAGCCCTTCGGCACGCGCGGCGCGAACCGCTCGCACATCCGGCACACGTGCAGCTGCGCGCGGCACTTCGGGCATTCGTCGAGGCGTGCGAGCGGCAACGACAACGCGGCCAGCGACTCGCCGCACTTGTAGCAATTCAGTGCGGTCGGCATCGGGGGAGCGGCGCTGCGCCGCGAGGCTCCTTCGTCGTGCCACTCGTCCACGTCATCGCTCTTCGTCCCTCCGCCTTTGCTATCGTGCTGCTGGTTTGCGCGTCCGCGGCGCCGGTGCGCGCCGTCGACACGCGCTCGGATGCTAGCAGAGATGGAAAACCAAACAGAGCCATGGATTGCGGTCGCGACCGTCTCGAACGAGCAGCGGGCGGCTGAGCTAGGGCTCGTGCTGGTCGCGCTCGGAATCGAGCACGAGCGCTCACCAGGCGGCGCGGGTTGGGAGATCTGGGTTCCTGCGGCGAGCGCGGCGCAGGCGCGCGGCGAGCTCGCGGAGTACGTCACGGAGAGCAAGCGGCCCATCGGGCAGCGGCGCGTCGAGGAAGTAGGCGGTGCGTTGCCGGGCGTCGCGGTGTACGTCGCGATCCTGCTCGCGGTGTTCGTTTGCCTGCACCAAAGCGTGTGGTACCTCGACTGGTTCGGCGCGGGGCGCCTCGACGCGGGCCGCGTGGTCGCCGGAGAGTGGTGGCGGACGGTCACCGCGCTCACGGTGCACATCGACGTCGATCACCTTGGCGGCAACCTCGCGTTCGGCGCGTTTTTCGGATACTTCGTCGCGCGCTACCTTGGCCGCGGCGTCGGTTGGCTCGCGATCCTCGGCGCGGCGACGCTCGCGAACGCGCTGAATGCCGTGGTGCAGTCGCCCGCCCACCGCTCGATCGGCGCGTCTACCGCCGTGTTCGCGGCGCTCGGCCTGCTCACGGCTTACACGTGGCGCCGCGGCTTCCTGCGCGAGACGCCGTGGCGCGGGCGGATCGCGCCGATCGTCGCCGGCATCGGATTGCTCGCGTTCACGGGGACCGCGGGCGAGAACACCGATCTCACCGCGCATCTCTTCGGCTTCGTCATGGGTTTTGCCGGCGGGCTCGCGCTGGCACGCTGGGCGCGCATCGAATGGCTCCGTTCGCGCCGCCGGCAGGCCGTGTGCGCGGCCGTCGCGATTGCGAGCGTCGCGGCGGCGTGGGCGTGGGCGCTAGTAGCGGCGGGCTGAGCGCCGAGCCGCGTCAGTCGAGCGCGGCCGCGACACAATCGAGGAAGTCTTGCTCGCCGCCGATCGCTTCGGCGAGCCGCGCGTTGAGTGTGTAGCCGTGCTTCTCGGCGAGCGCTTCGTAGCGCGGCCGCCGGTGCGCGACGAGCGCCGGAAAGATCCATCGCACGAAGTCGTCCGGAACGATCTCTTCCGGCGTGTCGAGCTCGGCCTCGGCGAGGTATTCGGCGAGCTTCGCGTCGAGAAAAGACTCTTGGTAGTACAAAGGCTTAGGATCGTCGATCGCGCGCTGCACGAGCGCGCGCTCGGTTTGCGGGTCCGGCTTGAGATAGAGGATGAGCGTGTTGTTCGCGAGCGTCTGGATCGTGCGCTCGTCCTCGAGCTCGACGAGGCTGCCGCCCGCGTCGTTGATGAAGTGATCGTAGCCGTAGATCTCCTGCGCTTTGACGATGAACGACTCGACGTCGCGCATCGCGCCGATCTCGGCGTCGCGGTGCAGCTTCTGGCGTTTCTTGAACTCCGTGACGGGCAGCCCACCGCGGTCGGTGCGGCCGATCTTGCCGAGGAACGTCGCGACCGGCTCCAAGTTGTGCACGGTGATGTTGCTCGCGATGTAGATCGAGTCGCTGCGCAGGAGATCGCGCAGGAAGTCGACCTTCATCGCCTGACGCTTGATGTTGTCGAGGATCGGCTCGTCGAGGTACTTCGTGCCGATTCGATAGTCGCCCGAATAGTGAAACCACTTCGAGCGCGGCAGCTTGTAGGCGAGCGTCGTCTTACCGACGCCGGACATGCCGAGCAAGGTGATGGCCTTGTGCGGCCAACGCAGAAACTCCGAGCGCGTCATTCGCATGGGCTGTGAGAACCGGAAAACCGTGAGCGGCAGATTATACGTGGGCGCGGGCGGGCCCGGCGCGGTTTTCAGCCCAGTTTGCGGGGTAACGGAAACATTGGTTGGCCGCGGCCGGGGCTGAACTGCATCGCATGGATGCGGCCGTCCGCGTCCCAGTCGAACGCGAACTCGAACAGCAGCTCGTGCATGAAAAAGCAGTGCTCGTTCTCCGCGCGCAGCGGCAAGGCTCCAATGTAGGGCACCTTTACGAACAACCGGTCGTCACGGCGGATGACGCCGAACACCGGGCTTTCGGGCGATTGGTATTCGCCTACGTAACGGTCGAGGACTGCGGCATCGAGCCGCACCTCGCGGCGCTCGCGCGCGAGCGGCGCCTCGTGGCGCATCAGGTGGCGCGAGATGTCCTCTACGTTCACGCCCGCATTGGAGAGCACGACAATCCCGAGCCGTGCGCCGCGGTCGAACGCGATCGACGCCGCGCAGCTCGGCGCCGCGCCGTCGTGCACGGCGATCTCCTCGCGATCGCGGCCGAGGATGAACCAGCCGAGGCCTTGCTCGATGCGCGTGAACGTCCGGGGCGGCGGTTTCGCGCGCGGCCCGTGGCGCCGCGCTAACGCCATCTTGAGCATCACGCGCCAATAGCGGCGAAGAATGACGAAGAACGAGGGCTGCACGGGCCTGCGTGTGCGCGTCATCGCATCGAGCGCCGGGTGCAGCGGAGACGGTCTATACCCGAGACAAACCTCGAGCAGCGTCAGCAAATCGTTCGCGCTCGACAGCATCGCGCCCGCGGGAGCGAGCGAGCCGAGTGCGAGCCGATGCGTCGGCTCGAGATCCGAATCGTGGCTCGTCGCGGCGTTCGCCCCGAGGGTGGACTCCGCGGTGGACGTCGCGGCGAGCCCGAGCGGACGCGCGATCCGCTCTTGGACGAGGGTTTCGTAGTCGGTGCCCGCGCGGTGCGCGAGCGCCTGGCCGAGCAACGCCATGTCGAGATTGCCGTACTCCCATTCGGTGCCGATGTCGCGAGTCAGCGTGTAGCTCGACAGTGCGGCGTAGAGACGCTCGACGGAGTAGCCGGGGGCCGCGGGGTCGTCGAGTCCCGTGAGGTCGGGCGCGTGCGGCGGCAGCCCTGAGGTGTGAGTCGCGAGATCGACGAGCGTGATCTTGCGGCCGTTGCGCTCGGGGACTCGCACGTCGCTTGGCAACAGGTTCGAGAGCGGCTCGTCGAGCCTCGCTTCGCCGCGCTCGATCGCGTCCGTAAGCAGCAGCGAGGTGAACACCTTGGTCGCGGACGCTAGCTCGAACGCCGTGTCGCCGTCGACGGCGGCGCCCCCTTTGTGCCGGACGCCGTGCGCGATCACGCGCCGGCCCGTGGGCGAGACGACGCCGACGACCATCCCGACGCCCTTCCGCTGCACGTCGACGCGCTCGATCAGCAGTTGCCGGATTTCTGCGTCGCTCGCGGGAACTCTCGGGGACGATGCCGAAGTGTTCACGAAGTGCTCCTTGGCGACAATTTAATACACTAGCGTATAAAATACAAATACGTATAATCCCGCGGATGAAGAAGCGCACCAAGGCACGGGCGAAACCCGATCCAGACAACCCGCGACGCCGGCCGAAGGGCGACAAGCGCGAGCGCACGCGCGCGCGACTGGTCGAAGCCGCGGCAGCGGTGATCGGAGAGAAGGGTTGGGATCGAACGTCGCTCGACGAGGTCGCACGCCGCGCCGGAATGTCGCGCGGCGCGATCTACGGCAACTTCAAGGATCGCGAAGAGCTATTCCTCGCGGTCGTCCAGACGAGGTGGAAACCCGTAATGCCACCGCACACGCCCGGTGCCAGCTTCCAGGAGCATCTGCACGTCGTCGGCAAGGCGGTGGCGGCGGTGGGTCCCGCGCGGCGCGCACAGGCGCTTGGCGCGTTGTCGTTCATGCTGTACGCCCTCACGCATGAGGAAATGCGGAAGCAGCTCACTGCCTTGAACAAGGATGTCTATCGGCGAATGGCGGAAGGCGTGGCGCAGACGTTCCCACGGGAGCAGCTCCCGCTCGACCCCGCGAATCTGATTCCCGTGCTGCACGCGCTGGCCGACGGGCTCACGTTCCTGCGCTGCTTGACCCCGGAGCTCATCACGGAAGAAACGATCGTCGCGGCATTCGACGCGCTCGCGCGCGGCTCAGCGCAGGGCTAACGGTTATCGAGCGCGTGCGTGGCACGAGGGCGGGCCATCGCATGAGTCGCACGCGGTTGGTGGCTCAGACGAACGTATCGAGCAGCGTGCCGAGCACTTGGTCTGCCCGCTGCGCCACTTTCGCCGAGGCTTCGAGCGCGCGCTGTGCCTCGAGCGCGTCGACGAGCGGGTCGACGAGCTCGGTCGGCTCGGTGCGCCGCATGGGCGCGGTCGCGATCTCGTTCGCCGCCCGGTTGAGCTTCTTCAAGCTCGCCTGAACCCCGCCGAGCGCGCTGCCGGTGATGCCTGAGATCTTGTCCATAGCCCGGCGAGACGACCGGTCGGCGAGGAACTTGAGCCCAACCGGACATAAAAAAGCCGGTACTGGACATAAACCCAGCTTTCCTTATCCTTAGGGCATGCTCCCCGAGACTTTCCACCCAGCCGTCGCGGGCTGGTTCCGCAGCGCTTTCGCCGCGCCCACGAGCGTCCAGCTCAAGGCCTGGGACGCGATTCGGTCCGGGACCAACACGCTGATCAGCGCGCCGACCGGATCGGGCAAGACGCTCGCGGCGTTCTTGGGTGTGATCGACGAGCTCGCGAAGCAGGCTGCGGCCGGCGCGCTGCGCGACGAGACGCAGGTGCTCTACGTCTCGCCGCTCAAGGCGCTGTCGAACGACATCGAGAAGAACTTGCGCGCGCCGCTCGACGGCATCGGCCGCGAGTTCGCGGCGCAAATGCTCGGCGACGCGCCGATACGCGCGGCCGTGCGCACTGGCGACACGCCGCAGAGTGAGCGGGCGCGCATGCGCCGCACGCCGCCGCACATTCTCGTCACGACGCCCGAATCGCTCTACATCCTGCTCACCGCGGAGTCCGGCCGCGAGATGCTGCGCACGGTGCGCACGGTGATCGTCGACGAAATCCATGCGGTCGCTGGCAACAAGCGCGGCGCGCATCTCGCGTTGTCGCTCGAGCGGCTCGATGCGCTGTGCGCGGCGTCGCCGACGCGCGTCGGGATTTCGGCCACGACAAAGCCGATCGACCTCTTGACCGCGTTCCTGACGGGCACGGTGAACACGGAGTGCACCGTGATCGACGAAGGTCACGTGCGCAAGCGCGATCTCGAGCTCGTGCTGCCGCAGTCGCCGCTCGAGGCGATCATGGCGAACGAGGTCTGGGTCGAGGAGTACGACCGGCTCGCGGAGCTGATCCGCGCGCACCGGACGACGCTCGTGTTCGTGAACACCCGGCGGCTCGCGGAGCGCGCTGCGCGCCACCTCGCGGAGCGGCTCGGCGACGACGCGGTCACGTCGCACCATGGCAGCCTCGCGAAGGAACATCGGCTGCGCGCGGAGGAACGGCTCAAGGCGGGCGGGCTCAAGGCTCTCGTGGCCACGTCCTCGCTCGAGCTCGGTATCGACATCGGCGACGTGGACCTCGTGTGTCAGCTCGGCTCGCCGCGCGTGATTGCGGCGTTGCTGCAGCGGGTTGGCCGCTCGGGTCACGGGCTCGGCCGCCTGCCGAAGGGGCGCCTCTTTCCGCTGTCGCGCGACGATCTCGTCGAGTGCACGGCGCTCATCGACAGCATCCGCCGCGGGGAGCTCGACGCGATCAAGCCGAGATCCGCGCCGCTGGACGTGCTCGCACAGCAGATCGTCGCCGAGGTCGGAATGCAGGAGTGGAAGGTCGACGACCTGTTCGCGCGCTTCACGCGCGCGGCGAGCTACCGCGATCTGCCGCGCGACCGCTTCGTGGCCGTCGCGAAGATGCTCGCAGACGGCTTCACGACGCATCGCGGCCGGCGCAGCGCGCATCTGCACTTCGATCGCGTGAACGACGTGCTGCGCGGCCGGCGCGGCGCACGGCTCACGGCGATCACGAACGGTGGTGCGATTCCCGATCAATTCGACTACGACGTGGTGCTTCTGCCGAGTGAGACTTCCATCGGCACGTTGAACGAAGACTTCGCGTTCGAGAGCATGCCGGGCGACGTGTTCCAGCTCGGCAACGCGTCGTATCGAATCCAGAAAGTCGAGTCCGGCAAGGTGTACGTCGCCGACGCCCAGGGTCAGCCGCCGACGATCCCGTTTTGGCTCGGCGAGGGCCTCGGCCGCACCGACGAGCTGTCGGCGTCCGTGGGCCGCTTCAACGACATGATCGCGGTTCAGATCGACGAGGGCGGTCCGGCCGGCGCCGTCCAGTGGCTCACCCGCGAGCTAGGCCTCGAGCTTTCGGCCGCGGAGCAGATCGTCGAATACCTCGGCGCGGCAAAGGCCGCGCTCGGCGCACTGCCGAGCACTGAGCGCGTGATCTTCGAGCGGTTCTTCGACGAGACGGGCGACACGCATCTCGTGATCCATTCGCCGTTCGGGTCGCGCGTGAACCGGGCATGGGGCCTCGCGCTCCGCAAGCGGTTCTGCCGCCGGTTCAACTTCGAGCTCCAGGCGGCCGCGCTCGAGGACTCGATCGTGATCTCGCTCGGCGCGGTGCACAGCTTCGCGCTCGACGAGGTCGCGCGCTATCTCACGAGCACGACCGTCCGCGACGTGCTCACGCAAGCGGTGCTCGATGCGCCGCTCTTCGGCGCGTATTGGCGTTGGAACGCTACGACTGCGCTTGCGGTGCGGCGGTTCCGCAACGGCAAGAAGCAGCCTGCGCAGTTCCAGCGCACGGACGCGGAGGACCTGCTGTCGACGGTGTTCCCGGATCAGCTCGCCTGTGCCGAGAACCTGCCTGGCGGCGACCGCGAGATACCCGATCACCCGCTCGTCGTGCAGACGCTCGCCGATTGCCTCACGGCAGCGATGGACATCGACGGCGTCGAGAGGCTGCTCAAACGAATCGAGGCAGGGGAAGTCGAAGTGCTGTGCCGCGAGCTCACGAGCCCGTCACCGCTCGCGCAAGAGATCCTGGGCGCGAAGCCCTACGCGTTCCTCGACGATGCGCCGGCCGAGGAGCGCCGCACGCTCGCCGTCCAGACGCGCCGCTTCATGAACGCGGAGCAGGCCGCGGAGCTCGGCCAGCTCGACCCGCAGGCGATCGAGCGCGTGCGACTCGAGGCGTGGCCCGACGCGAGCAATCCCGACGAGCTGCACGACGCGCTCGTGCTGCTCGGCTTCGTCACGGCCGCCGAAGCGAGCACGGGTTGGGAGGAGGCGTTCGCGCGATTGCGCGCGGACGGCCGCGCGACCACGGTCGAGATCGCGGCCGCGGGCACGGCCTGGGTCAGCGCCGAGCGGCTCGCGGAGCTCACACTCGCGTTGCCGCGAGCGGTCGCGGCGGAGCGGCTCGCGCGCCCTCGACGACGCGCCGCGCGATGCCGACACCGCGCTGCGCGAGCTCGTGCGCAGCCGGCTCGAGGCGCTCGGCCCGGTCAGCGCGGAGGTGCTCGCGCAGCCGTTCGGCCTGCGCGCGCTCGACGTGCTGCCCGCGCTCGCGGCGCTCGAGCAGCAGGGCTCGGCGATGCGCGGCAACTTCACGGGTGCGACTACCCTCAGCGGCGGGCCGGCCGAAGAATGGTGCGAGCGGCGGCTGCTCGCGCGGATTCATCGCTACACGCTGAAGCGGCTGCGCAGCGAGATCGAGCCCGCGACGCTCGCGGACTATCAACGCTTCCTACTGCACTGGCAGGGGCTCGGTGACGAGCGTCGCGAAGGGCGCGAGGCGCTCGCGGCCGTGCTCGGCGAGCTACAGGGCCTCACGCTGCCCGCGGCGTTGTGGGAGCGGGAGGTGTTGCCGGCGCGGATCGAGGACTACGGGCCGCATTTGCTCGATCAGCTATGCGCGGCCGGCGAGGTCGTCTGGTGGCGGCCGCGGCCGAACGGTGCGGCGCCGCCGGGGCGCGCGAGCACCGTCGCGACGTCGCCGATCGCGATCGTGCCGCGCGCGGCGCTGCCGAGCTGGCGCGCGCTTGCTTCCCCGGACTGGGCCGAGCAAGGGCTCACCGGCGCCGCAGAGCGAGTCGCGACGGCGCTGCGCGCGCGCGGCGCGTCGTTCTTCGTCGAGATCGTGCAGGCGAGCGGCCTGCTGCGAGTGCAGGTGGAGGAGGCGCTCGGTGAGCTCGTCGCGCGCGGCATCGTCACGGCGGACTCGTTCCACGGATTGCGCGCGGTGCTCACGCCGCAGAGCCGCCGCCGCGGCTTCCGCGGCCGCGGGCGGCTGCGCGGCGCTGCGGCGTTCGACGCGGCCGGCCGCTGGGCCCTGCTCGAGACCACGGGCGCCGCGGTGGTGGGAACCGCGGGTGCGGCGCCGGCCGGTGCGGGCCGCGGCGAAGCGGTGGAGCACGCCGCGAAGGCGCTGCTGCGCCGCTACGGCGTCGTCTGCCGCGCACTGCTCGCACGCGAAACGCTCGCACCGAGCTGGCGCGAGCTGCTGCCGTTCTATCGCAGCGCCGAGGCGCGCGGCGAAATTCGCGGCGGCCGGTTCGTCGAGCCGCTCGGCGGCGAGCAATTCGCGCTGGTCGAGGCGGTCGAGGAATTGCGCCGACTGCGCCGCACGAAGGGCGCGGACGAATGGGTCGTGCTGTCGGCGGCCGACCCGCTGAACCTCTCGAGCCTCGTCGCTGCGTTGCCGCGCGCGCCCGCTCAGCCGAGCCGGCGGCTCGTGTTCAAGAACGGCGCGGCGGTCGCGGCGGAGACCAGCGTGGGGATCGACTGGCGCGCGGAGCTCGCCCCGACGGAGCAACGCCATGTCGCGTCGCTACTCGCTCCGGACTCGCCGCTGCCGCCACTGCAACGCGTGGGTTGGCGTCGCCGCTGAACGGCGCGCTCGCAACGAGTCGCGCGTGGGCCGAAACGGCGGCTGCGGTCCTAAAACTTGAACACGGCTTTGGCGTACCAGAGGCGGCCGCGCGGGTCGTGGACCTTCGAGTCGTAGCCGCCGCTGGTCGCGACGCGCGGCGGGGCCTCGTCGAACATGTTGATCAACCCGAGCGACAGCGTCGGCGCGCCTTTGGCGCGCAGGGTCAACATGTATTGCGCGTCGACCGTGACCTCGCTATCGATCGGCCGGAAAAACGCCGCACTCTGGCCGAGATCCACCTCGTCGTCGATATACGAGTCGATGTAGCGGATGAATCCGTTGAGCGCGTGGCGATCGCGCTTCCAGCTCGCGAACGCGTTCGCGCGCCATTGCGGCGTCGAAGTACCGAAGTTCGCGAAGTTGCGTCGGCCCGCGCCGTCGACGCGTCCGGCCTGCGGGTCCTCGATGTCGTAGCTCGAGATGTAAGTGCCGTCCACACCGACCCGCACGGACCCGCCGCCGCCGAGGTCGAGATCGTATGACACCGCAAGGTCGAAGCCGTCGGTCTCGAGCGCGGAGGCGTTCGCGTAGAACGAATCGACGCGCAGCAGCAGTCCGCTCGCGGGATCGCGGATGACCTGCGCAGCGCGCCTGCGCGTTGCCGAGCGCCGCGGCGTTCAGAATCGCCTGCGCGTTCTGCTCGATGATCACGCTCTTATAGTCGAACGACCAATAGTCGAGAGAGAGATCCAGGTGCTCGGTCGGCGCGAAGCTCACGCCGAAGTTCAGCACGTCGGCCTCTTCGGGCTCGAGCGGCGCGCCGTTCGGATTCGGCTGCGTGCGGACGGGGAAGAACTGCGCCGAGCCGACGTTCGGATCGATGAGCTCCGCGAGCGTGGTCTGCGTGCCGAACGCCTGGTACAGCGACGGCGCGCGAAACGACGTGCCGACCGAGCCGCGCAGCGAGAATTTCAGCGACGGACGCCAGAGCAGCGTGACCTTCGGATCCGTCGAGTCGACGCCGTGGCCGTAGTCCTCGTAGCGCGTCGCGACCTGCAGGTTCAGCGACTCGCTGAACGGCAGCGCGAGCTCGACGAACAGCGCGTCGATGTCGCGCTCGTCGCCGAAATCCGGGTTGCCGACGAGGAACAGGAAGTTGTCGCGATTCGCGTTCTCGTCGTAGTCGTAGGAGAGCTCTTCGCCGCGGTACTGCGCGCCGACCGCGAACCCGACGGGCCCGCCGCCCAAGTCGCCGAGCTGGCGCGTCACGAAGCCCTCAACCGTCAGCAGCTCGCTGTGCGCGTCGAAGCTCTCGAAGCCGACGAGGTAATCGAGCAGCTCTTTCGAGTTGCGCGTGCCGGTACCCGTGAGCGCGCTGCCGAACGGATTGAAGTACGCGCACGGCGCGACGCCGGCCGTGCCGGTCGCGGAGTTGCAGCCTGCGCCGCCGAAGCCGCGGATCGCGAGGTTGAAGCGGTCGACGAGCACGTCGGGCGCCTGCACGAAGAAATCGTTGTCGCTGTATTGGCCGCCGATCTCCCAAACCCACACGTCGGAGATGTTGCCCGTCAGCGAGCCCGCGATCCGGCGCGTATCCGAGTCGTGGATGCTCTCGACCGCCGTGCCGCCGGCGCCGATGATGCGGCCGATGAAGCGCACGTCGCTGCCGTAGGGATTGTCCGGGTGGCTCGCGGCGACGGTCGGGAATGCCGCGAACGGGAACGACGGTGAGTTGTTGCGCGACGCCTCGTTGTTCGCGACGTGCAATTCTAGGCGGCCTACGACGTCGTTCTTGAGCTCGCGCCTGAGCTCGACGTAGGCGCTGTTGCGCGTCTCCTTCGGGACGACCGAGTAAAAGCTGCCGAAGTCGAACTCGCAGAGGCCGATATTGATCGGGCCCGAGGGGCTCGGTACGGACGCCGCGAAGCTCGGCACGACCTTCGGATCCTGGGCCGCGATCGCAGCGCAATCCTGGTCCGCGAACACCGGCGGTTGCGCGCCGGGCACCGCCGGAAGCCCGAGCGTCGGCTCGACGAAGTCCGCGACGCCGTTGCGGTTGCTGTCGAACGCCGCGGTCCAAACGCTGCGATACGCGGGATTGCCGGGCAGCGACGGCACGAGGAACGAGCCCGGCATACCGGCCTGGCTGAGATCGTCGGTCGGTCCCGAGAGCCGGCGGTCGTTGGTCGTCAGCATGTCACGGTCGAGGTGGTTGAACGCCACGAGCAGGTGCATGCGCTCGCCACCCCAGCCGTAGAGCCCGCTGATCTCCTGGTCCTCCTGCGGATGGCCGTCGACCTGCTGAACGCCGAGCTCGAGGTTGAAGCCTTCGAAGTTGCTGCGTGTGATGAAGTTCACGACGCCGGCGACCGCCTCGGACCCGTACAACGCCGTCGCGCCGTCTTTCAATAGCTCGATGTTCTCGAACGCGATCATCGGCGGCAGCGACGAGGTATCGACGAAGTTCTCGCCGCGGTCGGTGGCCGCGGCGCTCTGCGTTTGGCGGCGGCCGTTCACGAGCACGAGCGTCGAGCTCACGCCGAGGCCGCGCAGGTTCACGTTGCTCGTGCCGGTCGTGAAGTTCTGCGTGAAGGCGTCCGGGTTGTTCTGCGAGCCCGTGTTGATCGTGAGGTCCTCGATTACGTCGCCGACGTCGTTCGCGCCGGTCGCGGCGAGATCGTCCGCCGACAGCACCACGAGTGGCGACGGGGAGTCGAGCTGCGACTTGCGCCGGATGTAGGTGCCCGTGACGACGACCTCGTCGACACCCTGTTCCTGGGCAAACGACCCCGCGCCGGGTATCGCGGCCGCCGTGCCGAGGATCAGGGCCCACATGCAACGGATCGGCGGCTTCGTCGCCCATGCGCTGGCGCGTGTGCGCGAGGCCCGGGTCGGCGACGACTGAACGGATCGCGCTGCGCTCATCGTTGGCTCCCCCCTACTGCTGGACCACGCCGGCGTTCGTGATCTGAATGACGCTGCCGCGCGAAGCCGCGTAAATCACGGTCTCGCGCTGCATCTCGGTGGTCACGGCCGCGTTGATCGCGGGATTGAACAGCGACGAGTGTCCGCCCGCGGTGAATCGCACGATGCCGCTCGTTGTCGCGGGCGGCGACAGGGCGACCGTCGCGTGCACGCTCGGCAGGCCCCAGAGCGATGCGATGTAATCCGTCGGTGCGTTCGGCACCGTCGTGTCGCCTGGGATCTCGAGCACGTGCAGCGCGTGGGATCCGGCCGCGTCAGCCGCGTAGTTGATCGGGTCGACCGCGTCGATCACCGTTTGCAGATCGCGCACGAAGTCGTTGAAGCCCACCGTGCCCGGCGGCAGCCCCTGGGCGGACAGCACGGCGCGGATCGGCGCGCCGAAGTCGATCGCTTGGCTGTCGGTGAGGATCGAGGTCCACGGACCCGCGGGGCTCGAGAGCGTCGCGGTCGTGACGTCCGTGTTCACGCCAAGGAACACGCCGCCGATGATGCTGCCGAGCGAGATCGCCACGTAGTGGATCCGCGAGCCGTCGAGATCTGGGTTCGGATCGCCGTCCGGAAAATTCAACGTCGGCACGGTACGCGTGAGCGCGATCGTGTCCGCGACCGCTTGGCGGATGTGATCGCGCGCGTTCAGCGGGTTTTGCAGATTCAGTATCTGCCAGCCGTTGTCGATCTTGCCGTCGGGTGCGAATACGCCGGTGGCGCCGACATTGTCGAGGTTGAAATGCCGCTCGTTGTTGCCGAACGGGCTGTTCGGCCCCTGATAGAACGGGCTCGCCGTATCGGTGATGCCGTGCAGCGGGAGGTCGATCGCGATGACTGCGAAACCGGCTTGGGCGAACGCGTCCGCGATCGCGAACAGCACGGTGCGATTCAGCGTGATGCCATGCTGGAAGATCACGACGGGCCAGCCCGCTCCGGGTTGCGAGAGGCCCGTGGTCGCGTTCGGCAGCGTCGCGAGCAGCGGAATGCGCTTCGCGGCGACCCTAGGCACCGGCATCGGGTTCGCGCCAGTCGGCGGCTGCAGCGCCGCGTTCACCCAGAAGCTCGTGAGGGGATTCGCGGGATCACCGTAGTACGGCACCTCGAGGTAGCCGGCGTAGATGCTCGCGAGGCCCGGCAGCCCGAGCCCGAGCTGCGCTGTCGTGATGCCGGCCGACGCGAGCGCCGCACTCCGCGGGGTCGCGGTCTGGTCGATCACGTCGAGCACGTTGCTGATCGATTGCGTCTGCATGCTCCACGCGACGACCACCGTGTCGCCGGGAATGCCGAGGAGCCCGGTCGCCGCGTTCAGCAGCGGCGTGATCGCGGGGAACAGCGGCGTGAGCGCCGCTTGGCCCGGAACGGCAGATAGCCCCGCGAGATGCGCGTTGCGTACGGCGCCGAACACGAGGTCGGGGCCGGCCGCGACGCCCATCGTGCTGCGGATCTTGTTGTTGATGATGAACGCGTAGCGCGTGCGCGGGCTCAAGGGGCGCAGCGGCACGATTTCGACGAGACCCTCGCCGCCGGCCGCGCTCGATACGCGCACCGTGTAGTGGACGCCGGGCACGAGCGGCGTGCCGTGCGTCACATCGAGGACGTAAATCGATGCGGTTGAGGCCGTCGCGGGCAGCAGCGGGTTGAACCCGATCAGCGACGCGGGATCGACGGGCGCGTTGAACGGTGCGCTGATCACCGCCGTGGTCGAAAAGCCGTCGAGAGTGTTGAGCGCGTTCGCGAGCGGCGTCGTGACCTTCACGGGTACGGCGAGCTTGCCGCCCGTGGGATTGTAGAGATCGGAGGGGTAGGGGCCGACGTCGACGGGTGGCGCGTAGAGCGCGACGAAGCCGATGCCCGCGGGCGCGGGCGCCGGCGCGAACACGATCGGATCGGGGCCCGTGGATGCGCTGCCGCTGTCGCAGCCGGTGAGGCCCACGCTCAACCAGCCGGTCGCCAGCACGGAGAGAATCTTCAAGCGTTGCATGGACGCATGCCCCCCGCTCTTGTTTTTCCGAAGGCCGATCGGCCTCGGGACGAGTATATACCGGCGTCACAGTTCAGCCCGCGCGCATCAATCGCCCCAAAACGTTCGAGTACAATTGCGCGGGCCTTCGAGACCTAAGGGAGTTTCGGTTGAGAATCGCCGTATTGTTCGGTGGCGACAGCATGGAGCGCGACGTGTCGATCGCGAGCGCGTCACAAGTCGTCGGCGCGCTGCGCAGCCGCGGCCACGAGGTCGATCTCGTTCGACTCGGGGCGCGGCCGCTTGAGCGGACCCGACGAGCAGCGGCTGTTTGCAGGGCGCATCGATCGACTGCCGCCGGAGAAGACGGCGGTCTCGAGCCTTCCGACCGTCGTCTCGGCTCCGGACCTCGCAGACGTGGACCTCGTGTTCCTCGCGCTGCACGGCGGCAGCGGCGAGGACGGCACGGTCCAGGCGCTGCTCGACCTCGCGGGCGTGCCGTACACCGGCAGCGGGCGGCTCGGCAGCGCGGTCGGGTGGGACAAGGACATCGCGAAGCGACTGTTTCTCGCGGCCGGCGTACCGACGCCGGATTGGCTCATGGCTCCGCAGACGGCTGACGTCGTCGAGCACAGGATCGGATTCCCGCTGATCGTGAAGCCGAACGGGCAGGGGTCGACCGTGGGTCTCACGCTCGTGAAGAGCAAGAGCGAGCTCGGCGACGCGATCAAGTTGGCCGCGAGCTTCGACAGCGCCGTGATGATCGAGCGCTACGTTCCCGGCCGCGAGCTCACGGTCGGCATACTCGAGGATCGTGCGCTCGCCGTGGGGGAGATCATCCCGAAGACCGGGCCGATCTTCGACTACACGGCGAAGTACCAAGCAGGCGGCGCGGAGGAAATCTTCCCCGCGGACCTCACGCCCGAGCAGACCGCCCGCGCCCAGGATCTCGCGTTGCGCGTGCACCGCGCGCTGAAGCTCGACGTCTACAGCCGCGTCGATTTCCGGATGGATCCCGACGGCGGGCTCTGGTGCCTCGAAGTCAATACGCTGCCGGGTCTCACATCGGGCAGCTTGCTGCCGCGCGCAGCCGCGGCGGTGGGGATCAGCTTTCCGGAGCTCTGCGAGCGCATCTGCCGCGGCGCGCTCGCGCGCCGGCCGAAGCGCGACCGTTAGAGCGCTGCCGCTCCGGCGATTGCCGGCTCAAACGCGCCGCAACCAGACGCCGGTGGCGAACAGCAACCACGCGACCATCAAGGCGACGCCGCCGTACGGCGCGAGCGCGAGCACGCCGCGCGCCGCACCGAAAGTCGCCGCGTAGATGCTGCCGCAGAAGAGCACGATGCCGCCGACCAGCAGCCACGCCGCGGCGCGCAGCACGAGGCTCGGCCCGGAGCGCTCGGTCACGAGCACGACGGCCAAGAGCCCGAGCGCCTGGAAGAACTGAAAGTCGACGGCCGTTTCGAACGAGTGCAGCGAACGCTCGTCGAGTCCCGTCAATACGTGGCTCGCAACGGCTCCGCCGATGGTCGCTATCAACAGGAACAGGCCGGCGAGGCACAAGAGTAGTCTGCTTTCCGTCGACACATTCATCGCCTGGCTCGGATCGCTCCCGCCCGGTCGGCAGGTGAAGTGGTGGGCCCGGTAGGACTTGAACCTACGACCAAAGGATTCACTTTTCCCGCCGTTTCCGGCGGAAGTGGACTATCTCTTCACCCGTCCGTCGCCGGCGTGGGGTGCGGGACGCTCGCGCCTGTCATTAAGAGCACTGAAGCTCTCAGGTAGTCTCTGCACCGTCCGGCGGTGCACCGCCGGCTTGGCTCAGGATTGCCGGCGCCGCGCTGCATCCGATTGCAGCCGCGCGTTTCGGTTTCCCTGAATTCATCCCGTCCACTCCGCGGCTCGTCGCACGCGGAGGCACCTTTTTCGATGAGTCCCCTGCTCTAACCAACTGAGCTACAGGCCCACACGAGCGGTATGGTAACTCGGCTGTCTCGCGGCGACCTAAACTCCAGCGGCGCGCGGGGCGAGGCCGCGTGGGTCATTCCTCCCGCTACCGCCCGGTCGGCCTAAACGCGTCACGCTTTTCCCCACAGCGTGGGCCGGGCGTGCCATCGACGTTCTTACATCGCCACTCAGCACGCGTGCCATTCGCAAGAGCCATCGCGGACTTAGTGGCCCACTCTCGCTGGGCCGACCGAGCGCTGGAGGAACGACCCACGCACCCTCACCCCGCGCGCGTTTTAGGTCGCCGCGAGCGTTGGGGGGAGAAGAGGGGAGGAGCGGTCGGCCCCAGGGCCGACCGCGAGTCTACTAGTCGTCGATCAGGAAGCTGCGGAGCTGATCGCTGCGCGACGGATGGCGCAGCTTGCGCAGCGCCTTCGCCTCGATCTGCCGGATGCGCTCGCGCGTGACATCGAACTGCTTGCCGACCTCTTCGAGCGTGTGGTCGGTGTTCATGTCGATGCCGAAGCGCATGCGCAGCACCTTCGCCTCGCGCGGCGTGAGGCCCGCGAGCACGGCGTGCGTCGTTTCCTTCAGGCCTTCGTCCGTGGCCGAGTCGATCGGCGAGGACACGGCGGTGTCCTCGATGAAGTCGCCGAGATGCGAGTCCTCGTCGTCGCCGATCGGAGTCTCCATCGAGATGGGCTCCTTCGCGATCTTGAGCACCTTGCGGACCTTGTCCTCGGGCATCTCCATGCGCTGGGCCAGCTCGTCCGGCGTCGGTTCGCGGCCCATCTCCTGGAGCATCTGCCGCGAGATCCGGTTCAGCTTGTTGATGGTCTCGATCATGTGCACCGGGATGCGGATCGTGCGCGCCTGGTCGGCGATCGAGCGGGTGATCGCCTGGCGGATCCACCACGTGGCGTACGTCGAGAACTTGTAGCCGCGGCGGTATTCGAACTTGTCGACGGCCTTCATCAAGCCGATGTTGCCTTCCTGGATGAGATCCAAGAACTGCAAGCCGCGGTTCGTGTACTTCTTCGCGATCGAGATCACGAGCCGCAGATTCGCCTCGACCATCTCCTTCTTGGCGCGGCGCGCTTGCGCCTCGCCGAGCGAGATCTCTCGATTGATGTCCTTGATGTCGCTGATCGAGAGCGACGTCGACTGCTCGAGCTTCTGCAAGCGCTTCTGAGCGCGCTGCACTTCCTCTTTGAGCTTGCCGAGCGCGGACGAATGCTTGCGCTTGGAACGGATGTGCTTGTCGATCCAAGTGAGGTTCGTCTCGTTCTTCGGGAAGCTCGCGATGAAGTCCTTGCGCGGCATGCCGGCATCGCGCACGCACAGCGCCATGACGAGGCGTTCCTGACCGCGGACCTGGCTCACCATGTCGCGCAGTTGGGCGACCATCGCGTCGAAAACCTTCGGCGCGAGCTTGAGCTCCATGAACTCGTTCGTGAGGCCCTTGAGCGCCTTCTTCGTCGCCGCGTGCTTCACGCCGCTCTCGGTGAGGACTTCGAAGTACTTCTTGTGCAGGCGCTTCACCTTCTTCAGGCGAGCGGCCACTTCCTCGGGATCCGGCCCCGTGTCGACCGCGGCTTCCTCGTCGTCGCTGTCGGGGTCCGCCGCTTCCTGCTCGACCGGCTCGGCGGCGCGCGCGTTCGGGTCCGCGATCTGCTCGTTCGGATCGATGAAGCCCGTGATCAGGTCTTGGAGGCGCGTCTCGCCGCGCTGGATCGCGTCGTAGGTGTCGAAGATCAGCTGACAGGTCAGCGGAAACTGCACGAGCGCGGAACGCACTTGATCGAGGCCTTCCTCGATACGCTTCGCGATCCGGATCTCGCCTTCGCGCGTGAGCAGCTCGACGGTGCCCATCTCGCGCATGTACATGCGCACGGGATCCGTCGTGCGGCCGAACTCGGCGTCGACCGTCGCGAGCGCGGCGGCCGCTTCGTCGGCCGCGTCTTCGTCATTCGATACTGCGGAATCGGACAGCAGCAACGACTCGGCGTCCGGTGCCTTCTCGTACACCGTGATGCCCATGTCGTTAATCATGTTGACGATGTCTTCGATCTGCTCCGGGTCGACGATGTCGCTCGGCAAGTGATCGTTGACTTCGCTATAGGTGAGGTAACCTTGTTCCTTACCTTTCGCGATCAGCAGCTTGAGCTGCGATTGACGTTCGTCTTCCTGTGGCTGAGCTGGCGTATCCATGGATGGTTTGTTGTCCTCTGGGGGTGCCTGATGGCGGGTGAGGGCGCAACTCAAACGGCGCACTATACCTGCCTCAGATCGACCGGGCTAGGGCATAGTTCCGTGAGCTGCGTCTCAGTTCCTCTAGTCCTAGACGGGCTATTCGGTCCCGGCCCCTGGCCGGTGGGCTCTAATCCTCTCGACATTGGCTGACTTATGCGCGTCCTTGCGCAGGTTCTCTAAAGACTCCTTGAGCTCCGTGGCGGCGGCGGCTTCGTCCTCGATGCCGAGTGGGGGCTCGACGCCGATTCGCTCGAGATGCGGGAAGTCGGGGTCGCCGCGCAGGTTTTCCAGTAGCAGCGCGGTATTCACGTCCGAGAGCCGCATCGCCGCGTCGAACACGCGCCGCAGCACGTCCGCGCCGGGCTGGCTCAAGACCGCGAGCAGCTCGGGGTCGGCGACTTGCGCAGCCGCGCGCGGATAGTGGAGCGCGAGATTGATCACCTTCTGCACGGCGGTCTTGCGCTTGATGCCCGCGGGCTGGCTCGGTTTCGCGACGACGGCCGGCGGCGCATCGAGCATCAAATGCTCGAACACGTCCCTAGTGAGGCCCATTTCGCCGCGCAGCATCTCCAGGGTCGTCTCCCGATAGCTACCTTCGGGCAATCGCCGCAACAACGGTTTGGCGACGGCATCGAACCGAGCTCGGCCGCCTGCACTCCCAAAGTCGACACGCTCGTCCAATTCCTTAACGAGAAAGTCCGGCAGCGACACCGCACCGCCTGCCAGCGCCCTGAAGGCGTCCGCGCCGTGGCTGCGCACGAACGTGTCGGGGTCGTCCGTTTCCGGCAGCAGCAGAAACTTCAGCTCGACCATGCCGCCGCCGTAAGGCAGCGCCGTCTCCATCGCACGCCACGCGGCCGCTCGGCCTGCTCGGTCGCCGTCGAAACAGAAGACGACGCGATCCGTGAGACGAGTGAGGCGCTTCATGTTGTCGCTCGTCATCGCGGTGCCGAGCGTCGCGACCGCGTTCTCGACGCCGAATTGCACGAGGCTCGCGACGTCGAGGTAGCCCTCGACGACGATGATCTCCTTCGGCTTGCCCGGAGACTTGCGCGCCTCGAACAGGCCGTAGAGCTCCTGGCCCTTGCGGAAGATCGGAGTCTCCGGCGAGTTCAGGTACTTCGGTTCGCCTGTTTCGAGCACACGGCCGCCGAAGCCGATGATCTGGCCGCGCGCGTTCCTGATCGGGAACATGATCCGGTCGCGGAAACGATCGTAGCGCCGGCCGCTATCGTTCGTGCTCAGCAGCCCGGCCTGCGTCAGCAGAGCGATCCGCGCGTCGGACGTGCCGAGCGCGCGCATGAGCGTATCCCACGCGTCTGGCGCGTAACCCATCGCGAATCGCCCCGCCGTCGGGCCGTCGATCCCGCGCTTCTTCAGGTATGCGATCGCCTTGGGGCTTTCGCGCAGCGCGTTGCGGTAGATCTGATCGGCTTCGCGCAGCAGCGCGATACAGCTCGTCGTTCTCGCTGCGCCGCTCCTCGGGCGCTCCGGCCTCGCGCGGCACTTCCATCCCGAGCATCTCGGCGAGCGCTTCGACGGCGTCCGGGAACGGCAGGTTGTCGTAGTTCATCAGGAAGCCGATCGCCGTGCCGTGCTCGCCGCAACCGAAGCAGTGATAGAAGCCCTTCGTCGGGCTCACCGTGAACGACGGTGTCTTCTCGCCGTGGAACGGGCAGAGGCCTTTGTAGTTGCTGCCGGCTTTCTTGAGCGCGACGCGTGCGCCGACGATCTCGACGATGTCCGCTCGCGAGATCAGCTCATCGATGAACGTCTGTGGAATCCGGCCTGCCATTGGGGGGCATTATCCGAGGGGCCCCGGGAACCACAAGCTGAGAAAGCGGGCGGCTATTCCACCGTGAGCATCGAGCGAACGCGGCTGCTGATGGTGCTCATGTCCACGCGGCCTGCGGCGCGCGTCTTGATGACACCCATCACCTTGCCGAGGTCCTTCACGCTCGTGGCGTTGGCGGCGTCGATGCATTCGACGATCAGAGTATCGAGCTCCGCGTCCGTGAGTTGCTGCGGCAGGTAGGTCTGCAGCACCTTGATCTCGTACTCTTCTTTTTCCGCGAGCTCCGGGCGGCCGCCGTCGCGATACTGCGTCGCCGAGTCTCGACCCTGCTTGATCATGCGCTCGAGCACCGACGTGACACCCGCATCGTCGAGCGGCCGGCGCGTGTCGACCTCGCGCTGCTTGACGCCCGCGAGCGCCATGCGCAACACGCTGACGAGCGGCTTGTCGCCCGCCTTCATCGCAGCTTGGGAGTCTTCCGTGAGGCGGTCCTTGAGTGCCATGACCGAAACAGCGGATCAGTAGAGCCGGCGGCGCCTTGTCGTCGGGGTTCGCGAGTTGCGCTTCATGTGCCGTTTGACCGCGGCCGCTTTCTTGCGCTTGCGTTCCTGGGTCGGTTTCTCGTAGAACTCGCGTCGGCGCAGCTCCGTCAGCACGCCGGCCTTCTCACAGGCTCTCTTGAAGCGGCGCAGGGCTGCGTCGAAGTGTTCGCTTTCTCTTATTCGGACGCCAGGCATCGATCGCTCACGAAATGAATAGTTGCGTTAATGATTGACTCGGAACGCGTGCTGCCATGAACCGAGTACAGAAAAATAGGCCGGCGGAGCCGGCGCAAGAGCGGCATATTAGCCGCGGTGCCCGCGGGCTGTAAAGGCTTAGGATGCAGGCGTCTATGCGGGTGCTGGGTATCGAAACGAGCTGCGACGAGACGGGCGTGGCCGTGTTCGAGGCCGGGCGCGGCATTCTGGCCGAGCGGCTCGCGAGCCAGGTCGCGATCCACGCCGCGTTCGGAGGCGTCGTGCCGGAGCTCGCCTCGCGCGACCACATCGCGAAGCTGCTGCCGATGATTCAGGACGTCCTGCGCGAGGCCGATCTGAAGCTCGGGGACCTCGACGCGATTGCCTACACCGCCGGGCCGGGCTTGATCGGGGCGTTGCTGGTGGGCGGCGCGCTCGCGTCCTCGCTCGCCTACGGCCTCGAGATCCCCGCGATTCCGGTGCACCACCTCGAGGGGCATCTGCTCGCGAGCATGCTCGAGGCGGAGCCGCCGGAGTTCCCGTTCCTGGCTCTGCTCGTGTCGGGCGGCCACACCCAGCTCATCGAGGTCGCGGGGCTCGGCCGTTACCGGATCATCGGGGAGACGCTCGACGACGCCGCGGGCGAGGCCTTCGACAAGGTTGCGCGGCTGCTCGGTCTGCCGTACCCCGGCGGGCCGGCGCTCGCGAAGCTTGCGGACTCCGGCGCCGGCGACCGGTTCTCCTTGCCGCGCCCCCTGAAGAATCAGGGCCTCGACTTCAGCTTCAGCGGCCTGAAGACGGCCGCGCGCCACACGATCGAATCCGAGCGCGGAGCCGAAGGCCAGCTCGACGAGCATACGAGGGCGGACATCGCGGCATCGTTTCAAGCGGCGGCCGTCGATACGCTGACGGGCAAGTGCCGTCAGGCGCTCGAGGCGACGGGCTTGGACAGGCTCGTGATCGCGGGTGGCGTCGGTGCGAACCGCCGATTGCGCGCGAGCCTGGCCGCTCTCGGGCTGAGGATCGGCGCACGCGTGTACTATCCGAGGCCGGCGCTCTGTACCGACAACGGCGCGATGATTGCCTACGCGGGGTGGTGCCGGCTTGCGGCCGCGGCCGGCGCATGGCCGCCGCGGATCGTCGCGAAGCCGCGCTGGCCGCTCGACGAGCTCGGGCCGCCGTCTTGAACAATGGAAAGGACCAACGTGGACAGACTCTTCGTACGTGAGCTCAGGGTCGAGGCGATCATCGGTTTCTGGGAATGGGAGCGCCGCGTCAAGCAAATCGTGAGCATCGATCTCGAGATCGCCACGGATGCGAAGGTCGCCGCGCGCGCCGACGCGGTGGAGGCCGCTCTGAATTACGAGCGCCTCTCCGAGCGCGTGCTCGAGTTCGTCGGTGCGTCGGAGTTCAAGCTCGTCGAGACGCTCGCGGAAGCGATCGCAAAAATCGTCGTCGCCGAGTTCGGCGCGCCCTGGGTGAAGGTGTTGGTCGCGAAGCCTGGCGCGATTCCGCGCGCGGGTGGCGTAGGCATCGTAATCGAGCGCAGCACCGCCGATTTCCGCTGAACTCTTCGAGGTGCCATGACGGTCGTGTACGTTGGCGCCGGCAGCAACTCCGAGCCCGTCGTGCGACTGCGTGCCGCGGTCGCGGCGCTCGAGCGAGCCTTCGGCAGCCTGTGTTGCTCGTCCGTCTATCGCAGCGTGGCCGTCGGCGCGCCCGCACCCGACTATTTGAACCTCGCGGCCGCGTTCGACTGTGAGCGCGGGGCCGACGCCGTGAAGTCCGTGCTCGTCGAGATCGAGGCCACCGTGGGCCGAATGCGCGACCAGCCGCGCTCGGTGCTGTGCGCGATCGATCTGGACCTGTTGATTCACGGCTGCCGCGTGGACGCCGAGCGGCGTCTGCCGCACCCCGACGTGCTGCGCCGCGCGTTCGCCCTCGGGCCGCTCGCAGAGCTAGCGCCAGATTTCGTTCATCCCGTCACGGGCGAGCGGCTCGGGAGCGCGCGAGCACGGCTCGCGACGTTGTCGCCGGCGATAGAGAACATCGGGAATGTCGAAACGCTGGAGTGAGCCGCGTGCAGCGCCGGCGCTACCAGCCGACGCTGCGGCCGCCGTCGACGGCGATGATCTGACCGGTCACGTACGGAGCGTCGCGGACGAGGAACAGCACGGCCGCGGCGATGTCCTCGGGCTCGCCGCTGCGCTTGAGTGCCGTCTGCTTGATGATGGCGGAGCGCAGCGCGTCCGACATGCCTTCGTCCGGCCAAAGAATCGCGCCCGGCGAGACGCCGTTCACCCGAATCGCGGGGCCGAGATCCTTGGCGAGCGAGCGCGTGAGCATCGCGAGGCCCGCCTTGGCCGGACCGTACACGGGATGATCGCGCAACGGCCGCTGGGCGTGCACGTCGACGATGTTGACGATCACGCCGTGTGCTTGGCGAAGCGCCGGCAGCAGCGCCTGCGCGAGAAACAACGGCGCTTTGAGATTGCTGCCGACGAGGTCGTCCCACTGCTCCTCGGTGACGGTTCCGAGCGGCGTCGGGTAAAAGTTGGAGGCGTTGTTCACGAGCACGTCGAGGCGACCGCCGGTTCGGGCGAGGACCTCGCGCGCCATTCGCTCGAGCTCGGCGACTTTGCGGATGTCGGCGCTCACGGCGAACGCGGAACCCTTACGCCGTGCATCGAGCTCTGCGACGAGCGCGTCAGCCGCGTCGGCGGAGCTGTAATAATGAATCGCGACGTTGGCGCCGGCGTCGTGCAGCGTGCGGGCGATCACGGCGCCGATGCGCTTCGCGGCGCCCGTCACGAGTGCCCATCGGCCGTCGAGGTTCAACGATCTTGCAGCGCCCGCCACCAATGCACCACCCCAAGTGTTTCGGAGCGTAAGCGTACACTATCGCCACGCGTTTCCCTTTCGAACCCATGAGCGCTTTCCCCGACTTTCCAGAGCCGAGTGCCGCGGCGCTCGCAGTGAGCAACGCGTTGTCGCGCGAGATTCAGGCCGAGATCGCGCGCGCGGGCGGGTGGCTCGATTTCTCGCGGTACATGGAGCTCGCGCTCTACGCGCCGGGTCTTGGCTACTACAGCGCCGGCAGCGCGAAGCTCGGGCCGGCCGGCGACTTCGTGACGGCGCCCGAGCTCACGGACCTGCTCGGCCGTGCGCTCGCGCGCACGCTGCGGGCCGAGCTCGCCGGCAGCGAGTCGCCGCTGATCCTCGAGCTTGGTGCGGGCAGCGGTGCGCTCGCGTCGCAGATCTTGGGCGCGCTCGGCGACACGAGCGTCGCGTATCGGATTCTCGAGCCGAGCGCTGACTTGCGCGAACGTCAGCGCCGCGCGCTCGCGCGATTCGGCACGCGCGTCGCGTGGCTCGATCGCCTCCCCGCGGAGCCGTTCGACGGTGCTGTGATCGCGAACGAGGTGCTCGACGCGTTGCCCGTGTCGTGCTTCGTCAAGCGCGCTGGCCGCGTGTTGCCGCGCGGCGTGATCGCGAGCGGACACGGGTTCGCGTGGGCCGACGGGCGCGAGAACGCCGAGCTCGGCGCGGCGGTCGCGGCGCTCGAGGGCGCGCTCGGCGCGCCGCTGCCCGACGGTTTCCAGAGTGAGCTCGTGCCGCGCTTGCCGGCTTGGCTCGAGAGCGTAGCCGCTCCGCTCGCCCGCGGCTGCCTGCTGTTCGTCGACTACGGGCTCGTGCGCCGCGAGCTCTACCACCCGCAGCGCTCGAGCGGCACCTTGATCTGCCACTATCGGCACCGCGCCCACGCGGACCCGTTTCTCTACCCCGGACTGCAGGACATCACCGCGTGGGTCGACTTCAGTGCGTGTTGCGACGCGGCCCGCGCGGCGGGGCTGCGCGTGGCGGGCTTCACGACGCAAGCGCAGTTTCTGCTCGGAACGCTCGCCGCGGAGCCGCCGCGCGCCGCCGCGGACCGCGCATCCGTTAGCGAGCTCAGCGCGCTCAAGACACTCGTCTTGCCCGGTGAGATGGGCGAGCGCTTCAAGGTGCTCGCGTTGCGCAGGGATGACGGCGGGGAGCCGCTGCCCGGCAGGGACTTCCGCAGCCGCCTTTGAGGCGTCGCGCGGCCCGTCACAGTTTTCCGGCGCGCGGGGTTGATACGATCGATTCCGCGTGGTTCGCGCCGTTACCGGCCTCTGGGGGCTTAAGGATGTTTCGACCTCTGCGGATCTTGGCAGGCGTCGTGCCGCTCTTGATCGGCACTGCCGTTCTCGCGCAATCCTCAGCGAGCGAGCCGGGCGGCGCCTGGCTGCTCGGCGTCGCAGGCCAAGTGGACACGGAGTCGAACGACAGTTTGCTCGCGACGTTCAACTGGGGCGTCACCGAGGGCACGTGGTTGTCGTTCACGGCTGGACGCAGCAGCTCGCCGGACGATCGCGGGGGTGTCGACGCCGACACGCTCGTCGCGTCCGTCGATCACAGGTTCGGCGCTGTCGGAGTTGCGCTCGCGATCGAGCGGTGGGGCGACGAGGACGCGCTCGAGACGAGCGATTGGCGCGGAACGGTCTACTACGGGCCCGAACGCTACCGCATCGGCCTCGCATACGAGCATCGCGACATCGATATCCCGTTCACGACGATCGGGCCGCTCGGCGGAAGGCTCGACCGCACCGCGGAGCTGTCGAGCGATGGCGTCAGGATAGATGTGCGTGTGCAGCCAGCGGCCGGTTGGCAGATCTATTTCGGCGCGACCGAGTACGACTACGACCGCGACCTCGCGCCGTTGCCGCGGATAGCGCAGTTGAATCTCTTGAGCGCTTCGACTCTCACGCTCGCGAACAGCTTCCTCGATCACGAGAGGCTCATCGGCTTCGACCGAGAGATCGGCGCGAAGCTGCTGACGGTCACTTACACGACGGACAGTTCCGCCATCGACGGGACCGAGTTCGAGACTTTCGATGCCGCGTTGCTGTTCCCGATCGGCAAGCGCGTGGATCTCGAGGTGAACTTGGGTCATGGGCGCTCGCAGCTCGCGGAAGCGGGGATCTACGGCGGCGTTCTGTTCTTGGTCTACGGGCGCTGAGCGCGGGCCCGGGCTGGGTTCAATCGCGCCAGGCGGCTTTCACGGCCGCGAGCCGCTCCTCGTACAGCGCTTTGCCGAGCGCTTCGCCCTCGACCCCGCGCTCGGTGCGCACGCGCGTCGCGTCGACACCGCGTGCTGCGCGCAACGCCGTGCGAAAGCGCTCGCCTTGTGGGTACGGCCGTTCCTCGAGGCCCTTGCGGCCGCGCGCGTCGGCCTCGCACGCGAGCAGGAACTCCTCGAACCGTTCGGGTTGCCGCAGTCCGTCGACGTCGACGATCACCTTGAACGCCGTCTGCGGCCTGAGCTCGGCTGCGCGGTGCACCGTGCCGTGATACCGGGCGACGTGTTTCGCGAGCTCGCGAAACCGGTTAGGCACGGGTAAGCGCTCGCAGAACGCCTCGAGCAGCCGTACGGAGCGCTCCTCGTGGCCGTGATGGCCGGGCAGCAGCAGCTTCGGAGTCGCGGCCTTGCCAAGGTCGTGCATCAGTACGGCGAAGCGGACCGTTTCGCTCGGTGAGAGCCGTGCCGCGAGGCGGAGCGCCATCATGACGTGCACCCCCGTGTCGATCTCCGGATGCCAGCGCTCGGGCTGCGGAATCCCGAACAGTGCGTCGACCTCGGGGAACACGCGCGCGAGCGCGCCGCACTCGCGTAGCACTTCGAAGTAGACCTCGGGCCGATCCTCGCGCAGCCCTTTGACCGTCTCCTGCCAGACTCGCTCCGGCCGGAGCGCCTCGATCTCGCCGCTCGCGACGATCGCGGCCATGAGGCGGTTCGTCTCGGGCGCGACCGTGAAGCCGAGGTCCTTGAAGCGTGCGGCGAAGCGCGCGACCCTGAGCACGCGGAGCGGGTCTTCGCCGAACGCGTCCGATATGTGGCGCAGCACGCGTGCGTCGAGGTCTCTCCGGCCGCCCCATGGGTCCACGAGCGTGCCGTCCGGCGCGCGCGCGATCGCATTGATCGTCAGGTCACGGCGCTCGAGGTCTTGTTCGAGCGTGACGCTCGCCGCAGTATCGAAAGTGAACCCGGCGTAGCCTGGAGCTACCTTGCGCTCGGTACGTGCGAGCGCGTACTCCTCGCCGCTCTGCGGATGCAGAAAGACGGGGAAATCCTTGCCGACGCGGCGGTATCCCTGCGCGGCAAGCTCCTCGGCCGAGGAGCCGACGACCACCCAGTCGCGCTCCTTGACCGGCAGGCCGAGCAGGGCATCGCGTACTGCCCCGCCGACCTCGTACACTTTCATCACAGCATCATAGCGTTTCGGCGCCGAATTTTCGGAATGGGCAACGTTGGCAGAGCTTGGAGCCGAGGTCTCGCGATCGTCGCGGCATCGGCTGCGCTCGCAGGCTGCGCGCTGCCGTTCTATTGGCAGGCGATCGGCGGGCAGCTCGAGCTCCTGCGTAAGCGAACGCCGATCGAGACGCTGCTCGCTGACCCCGCGCTCGATCCGAGTCTGAAATCATCGCTTGGCGCGGTCGCCGAGATCCGCAAGTTCGCGGTGGCCGAGCTCGAGCTCCCCGACAACGACAGTTACACGACCTACGTCGACCTCGAGCGGCCCTACGTCGTTTGGAACGTGGTCGCCGCGGAAGAATTTTCGGTCGAGCCGAAGCGCTGGTGCTTCCCGTTCGCGGGCTGCGTCGCGTATCGCGGATTCTTCGATCGCGCGAACGCCGAGGAATTTCAGCAACAGCTCGTCCGCGAGGGCTACGACACCTACAGCGGTGGCTCGAGCGCCTATTCGACGCTGGGGTATTTCGCGGACCCCGTGCTGAACACGATGATCGGCGGCGGCGAGCAATACGTCGCAAGTCTGTTGTTTCACGAGCTGGCGCACCAGAAGCTCTACGTGAAAGACGATAGTGAGTTCAGCGAAGCGTTCGCCACGGCGATCGAGGAGTACGGAACGGAGCGTTGGCTCGAGACGCACGGCAAGGATGGCGCTCTCGACGCCTATCACGGGCGGCTGCGGTATCGCGCCGATTTCGCCGAGTTGATCCGGGCGCAGCAGACGCGGTTGCGCGCGGTGTTCGCGAGCGCGGAGTCGCCCGAAGAGATGCGGGCCGCGAAGGCGAACGCGTACGACGCGATGCGCGCTGACTACACGTCGATCAAGCAGGCCTGGGGCGGTAACAGCGACTACGACGCGTGGTTCGCGCAGCCGCTCAACAACGCGACGATCGCAGCCGTCGCGACCTACCGCCGCTGGGTGCCGGCGCTGCGCGCCCGGATGGACACGCTCGGGCTCGAAGCTTTCTACGCGGAGATGGCGGAGCTCGCGAAGCTCGATGTCGCGCACCGCGCGGCGCGCCTCGAGAGTTGGCTCAACACCGTATCAACGTCGCCCCTGTCCGCGCCGCAGGCGGGATAGCAGCTCGTGCCGGCCGGCCGCGCCGAGATACGTGGGCGCGATTGCTGCCATCGACTGCGCACGAACACCTAAGCTGGCCAGACCGTCGGCGCCGCAGACGCTCGCGACTCCGAGCGACGCGAAATTGTCGAGCGAGAACGGCTTGCCCGGCAGGAGATACTCGCCAATCCACGCCTGAAGAACCCCAAGCGGCGCCGGCAACGACACGATCGCGCGGCGTAGCCCGAGCCGCGCGCGCACGAAGCGCACGAGCTCCTCGAGCGAGTAGATGTCCGGCCCGCAGAGCTCGTAGGTCTTGCCATGCGTGCCGCGATCCGCGAGCGCGGCGCGGAACGCGGCGGCCACGTCGTCAACGAACACGGGCGCGAACCGCGCCTGCGCGCAAGCGAGGGGCAACACCGGCAGGACGCGGAGCAGCGCGGCGAACCGATTCAACAAAGAGTCTTCGGCGCCGAAGATCACGGATGGGCGAAACACCGTGAATGCGATCGCGCCGCCGCTCTCGGTCGCGACTATGCGTTCGGCGCGGCCCTTCGACTTGAGGTAGTGGCTCGCGCCGCGCTCTGCGTCGGCCTTCAGCGAGCTCATTTGTAGTAGCCGGCCGACGCCGGCGCGCGCGGCACGCACGAACCAACTTGGCGGTGAGCACCGTGTGCACGTGCTCGAACCCGGCGCCGCGGTGACCGGTTTCGTTGAGGATCCCGACGAGGTTCACGGCGGCGTCGCAATCTGCGAGCAGCTCGGTGAGCCGCTCTTCGTCGTGGATGTCTGCTTCGACGAGCTCGACATGCGGCGACACGAGCAGCGCGCGGCTGCGCGCCCGGCTGCGCGTCGGAATTCGCACGACGTAGCCGGCTTCTCCCAGCAGGGCCGCGAGCCGCCGGCCTACGAATCCCGAGCCGCCGAGCACGACCACGCGGTGCGCGCGATGCCTCATTGCCATCGAACGCGCTCGAGCCTGGACGAATCGTTGGTCGCGATGCGCTGCGGTCTAGCGCATCAGAATCAGCTGACTGCGGTTGCCGCGCTGCACTTCGAGGATGATCGACCGAGCGTTTTCGATGATTTGCTCCGCTTCCATGAGGTTGCGGACGCGAACGCGGTTGACCTTCGTGATGATGTCGCCGGGCCGCAGGCCGCGATCCGCTGCCGCGCTGCCGGGATCGACGCGAGCCACGAGCAGGCCAGGAGCGCCGCCGGACTGGTTCTCGACGATTTCCGCGCCTTCGAACACCGGGTCGAGTTGCGCTGGTTCTTCCTCTTCGTCCGGCTCCTCGACGGCGGCGGTGACCGCGGAGACTTCGCCGAGCGTGGCCGTAACCTTCTGCTCGCGGCCATCGCGAATCAACCCGACTTGCACCGCCTCGCCGGGGCGCAAGAGGCCGACGGTCGCTTTCAACGACCCAGAATCGCGAACGCGATGCTCGTTGATGCTGACGATCACGTCGCCGATCTGAATGCCGGCCTTCTCCGCGCCCGAGCTTGGCGACACTGCCGAGACGAGCGCGCCGGAGTTGTCGTGCAACGCGTAGGTCTCGGCCAGCTCGGGCGTGATGTCCTGAATGCTGACGCCGAGCAGACCGCGGCTCACGGAGCCGTGCGTAATCAGCTGGTCCATGATCGAGCGGACCATGTTCACCGGAATCGCGAAGCCGATGCCGATGTTGCCGCCGCTGCGCGAGATGATCGCCGAATTGATGCCGACGAGCTCGCCGTTCAAGTTCACGAGCGCGCCGCCCGAGTTCCCGGGATTGATTGACGCGTCGGTCTGAATGAAGTCCTCGTACGCGTCGCGGTTGATGCCGCTGCGGCCGAGCGCGCTCACGATTCCTGAAGTCACGGTGTTCGAGAAGCCGAATGGGTTGCCGATCGCGACGACGTAGTCGCCAACGCGCAGCTTGTTCGAGTCGCCGAGGGGCATGTCCACGAGCTCCGCGCCGGCCACCTTCAGCACGGCCAAGTCCGAGCCCTGGTCGGAGCCGACGACCTTGGCGCTCAAGCTCCGGTTGTCCGACAGAGTGACGGTGATTTTGTCGGCGTTCTCGACGACATGGTGGTTCGTCAGTATGTAGCCCTGTCTCGAATCCACGATGACACCCGAGCCCGCGGCTTCCACCTCGCGCTTGCCGTCCTGCTCTTGCGGAAAATCGAAGAAGCGGCGGAAGAACTCGTCTTGAGCCAGCGGGTTGTCGTTTTCCACGCTGCCGCTGACCGAGATGTTCACGACGGCTGGCGAGATCCGCTCGATCATCGGCGCAAGGCTCGGGACGTTCGGGGGCAGCTGTGCCGCGGCCGAAAAAGCGCCGAGGCAAAGCAGTACGAACGCGGGAATCTGCGCTCGGCTACGGACGCGGTCCGTGCGTTGATTATCTTCGATCATGATCCACACCTTATCGCAAATCTCAGCAACGAACTCGTTTGAACGCCGGGCGCTTCGCGCGTTCCGGCATTGTCTGGCAGCGCCGAGCATTGCCGCAACGGACGAACGCTCCGTCGCACGCGCTTTTCGGTGAATAACCCTGTGCATTTCTTGTGGCTGCGAGGGGGATACCCTGGGGATTTCCGGAACACAATATCTAGTGGTCGTGTGCGCACGGCAGACTGGCGAAAATATTTTGAGTAGATTTTAGGTTGTATCTGTAACTGATTGTTTATAAAGAATAACAAGATCGCCACTTCTTTGTCATAAAATCTTGACAGAAAAACGTCACACGCCTACTCTACGTCCCAACGACACAAGATCTTGTGTCGGTCGTTTTCAAAGTCTCAAGGACGGTTTTGGCGGCTGCGCATATCAGCCCAGTGGGAAAGCTTTCGCGCTGATTTAGCAGACGATCGGTCACGACGAACGCCGAAAACCTACCGAGAGCGAGCCGTACGGGGCGGCTGTAAAAAAGAGGACAAGGGGAAGAGCACACTATGAACATGGCATTCGAGCTCAAGGCAAGGGGACTCGCGGACATCGCGCTTCAGGAAGCGTCCCTGAACATCTGGGACACGAAATATAGGCTCAAGACCAAGGCGGGCGACCCGGTCGACCGCGACATCGACGGCACCTACGAACGTGTCGCGAAGGCGCTCGCGGCGGTCGAGGAACCGGCGAAGCGCGCCGAGTGGTATGAGCGATTCGTCTGGGCGCTGCAACGCGGCGCGATTCCTGCCGGCCGGATCACGTCGAACGCCGGAGCCGAATCTCACAAGCCCTCGACGTCGACGATCAACTGCACGGTCTCCGGCACCATTCAGGACTCGATGCACGACATCCTGAGCAAGGTGCACGAGGCCGGCCTCACTCTCAAGGCAGGTTGCGGGATCGGCTACGAATTTTCGACGCTGCGGCCGCGTGGCGCGTACGTCAGCGGCGCCGGCGCATACACGTCCGGCCCGCTGTCGTTCATGGATATCTACGACAAGATGTGTTTCACGGTGTCGTCCGCGGGCGGGCGACGCGGCGCGCAGATGGGTACGTTCGACGTCGGTCATCCCGACGCGATGGATTTCATCCGGGCCAAGCGTGAGGACGGACGGCTCCGGCAGTTCAACCTGTCGCTGCTGATTACGGATGAGTTCATGGACGCTGTCAGAAAGGACAAGCCGTGGCAGCTCGCGTTCCCGATCACGAAGCAGGAGGCCGAGGAAGACGGTATCGACCTGGGCGATCCCGAGCAGGTCGTCTGGCGCGACTGGCCGAGCAAGGCGAGCTACGTCTGCGACGAGCGCGGCCTCGTCGCGAACCGCGTATACCGCACGCTGCCCGCGCGGCGCATGTGGGACGTGATCATGTCGTCGACCTACGACTTCGCGGAGCCGGGCTTCGTCCTGATCGACCGTGTCAACGAGATGAACAACAACTGGTGGTGCGAGGACATTCGCGCGACCAATCCGTGCGGTGAGCAGCCGCTGCCGGCATACGGCGCATGTCTGCTCGGCTCGATCAACCTCACGAAATTCGTCGTCGCACCGTTCAGTGAGCGCGCGTACTTCGACTGGGAAGAGTTCCGCGAAGTCGTGAAGGTGTTTACGCGGATGCTCGACAACGTCGTCGAGATCAATGGCCTGCCGCTGCCGGAACAGCGCGCGGAGATCATGCGCAAACGCCGACACGGGATGGGGTTCTTGGGTTTAGGTTCGGCGATCACGCTGCTCGGCATGCGCTACGGCTCGCCCGATTCGATCAAGTTCACCGAAGACGTCTCGCGCGAGCTCGCGATTGCTGGTTGGCAAACGGGCCTCGACCTCGCAAAGGAGAAAGGTCCCGCGCCGATCCTGCTCGAGGATGTCGAGGTGACGGAGTCGATGCTGCGCAAGCGTCCCGAAATGCGGGCGGACGGTTGGCAGGTCGGCCAGAAGATCCCGGGGCGTGTGCTGCATGCGCGTTACAGCCGCTATATGCAGCGTGTCCGTGAGGTCGCTCCCGAGCTCGTCGACGAGCTCGAGAAGACGGGCTCGCGTTTCACCCATCACAGCTCGATCGCACCGACCGGCACGATATCGCTGTCCCTCGCAAACAACGCGAGCAACGGCATCGAACCTTCGTTCGCCCACCACTACTTCAGGAACGTCATCCGGCAGGGCAAGAAGACGAAGGAAAAGGTCGACGTGTTCTCGTTCGAGCTGCTTGCGTATCGCGCGTTGGTCAATCCGCGCGCGCTGCCGGATTCGACCAAGCCCGGCGAGAAGCTGCCCGACTACTTCGTGAGCTCCGAAGACATCACGCCGCGCGAGCACGTCGACATTCAAGCCGCGTCGCAGAAGTGGATCGACTCCTCGATCTCTAAGACGGCGAACGTGCCGACCGACTACCCGTACGAGAAGTTCAAGGACATCTATCTCTACGCGCACGAGAAGGGGCTCAAGGGCTGCACGACGTTCCGGTTCAACCCGGAAGCCTTCCAAGGCGTGCTCGTGAAGGAGAAGGACCTCAAGAACACGACCTACCGGTTCACGCTCGCTGACGGGAGCACGATCGAGGTCAAGGGCGACGAGGAGATTCAATACGACGGCGAGACCCATACGGCCGCGAATCTCTTCGACGCGCTCAAGGAAGGCTACTACGGCAAGCTCTAGGCGTTCCCGCCACCGGGCGGGACAAGAGGCGGAAAAATGGCAAAGATCACCATCGACAAGAAAATCGTGAAGTTCGCGGTCGCGAAGGACGACGCCGAGAAGAATGCGGCGCCCGTCCCGGCGGAGCGCGAGGACAACGTCATCCGGATGCACGAGAAGCTCGAGCGTCCGGAGATGCTGGTCGGCTCCACCTACAAAGTGAAGACGCCGGTGTCGGATCACGCGATGTACGTAACGATCAACGACATCGTGCTCAACGAAGGTACGCAGCACGAGCAGCGCCGGCCGTTCGAGATCTTCATCAACTCGAAGAATCTCGATCACTACCAATGGATCGTCGCTCTCACGCGCATCATGTCGGCCGTGTTCCGCAAGGGCGGCGACGTGACTTTCCTCGTCGACGAGCTCAAGGCCGTGTTCGATCCGCGCGGCGGCTATTGGCAGCCCGGCGGCAAGTTCATGCCGTCGATCATCGCGGAGCTCGGACACATCGTCGAGAAGCATCTGCTCGAGATAGGACTGCTCAAGAGCCCGGAGCTCAGCGTCGAGCAGCGCAAGCTCATCGAGGAGAAACGCGCGGAGTTCGAGGAGCGCGGACGCCAGAAGGACGCGTTCGCAGCGGGGCGATTTCCAGAGGGCGCGCAGCTGTGCACCAAGTGCAACACGGCCGCCGCCGTCATGCTCGACGGCTGTATGACATGCCTGAATTGCGGATATTCGAAGTGCGGCTAAGACCTGCAGCGTCGGTCGCCGACGGCTTGCGGTTTTAAGGTCTACCGGTCCGCCGTTGGTCCGCCCCTCGAAACGGGGCGGGCCCTTTTTTGCCGCCGCGGCCGCGCGTCGTGAGCAAACTGAGTAGAATGTCCGCACCGTCAGCCACTCGACCCAAGCACCGGTGACGCTCTCAGTTCCCGACTTCTCCCGTCTGCGAGTGCTCGTTGCGGGCGATGCGATGCTCGACGAGTACTGGTTCGGCGACACGGCGCGGATCTCCCCCGAGGCGCCGGTGCCGGTCGTGCGTACGCGCTCCGCGGAACAGCGTCCCGGCGGTGCCGCAAACGTCGCCTTGAACCTCGCGGACCTCGGCGTAACGACGTCTCTCGCCGGCGTGATCGGCGCCGACGATCGCGGCAAGCTACTGACGGCGCTCATCGAGGCGCGCGGTGTGCGCTCCGAGCTCGTGCGCTCCTCCGTAGTACCGACCATCCATAAGCTCCGCGTCATCGCGCGCAGCCAGCAGCTGATCCGCGTCGATGCGGAGCAATCGCTCGCGCCGTGCGCCGAGGAGTTCGGCAAAACGTTCGCGAAGCTCCTCGGCGGCGTCGATGCGGTCGTGCTCTCGGACTATGCGAAGGGCACGTTGAGCCGCGCACCAGAGCTCGTCGCGGCGTGCCGCGCGGCTGGTGTGCCGGCGTTCATCGATCCGAAGGGGACCGACTTCAAGCGCTACCGGGGTGCGTTCGCGCTGACTCCGAACCGAGGCGAGTTCGAGGCGGTCGTCGGCCCGTGCGTCGACGAGGCTGATCTGCTTCGCAAGGGGATGGCGTTGCGCGCCGAGCTCGATTTTCAAGCGCTGCTCGTTACGCGCGGCGAGCACGGAATGACCCTTTTCCGGCGCGACGCAGAGCCGCTAACGCTGCCGACGCGCGCGCGCGAGGTCTTCGATGTGACCGGTGCGGGCGATACCGTGATCGCTCTGCTCGCCGCCGGCGTCGCGGCGGGTCTCGAGCTCGGCGACGCGGCAGCGCTCGCGAATCTCGGCGCCGGAATCGTAGTCGGCAAGATCGGCGTCGCGACGGTCACACGCTCGGAGCTGCAGCGCGCGCTGCACGGTTTGGGCGGCGGCGGGGACGGCGTCGTGCAGCTCGCGGATCTCGTGGCGCTGGTCGCTGAAGCGAAGGCGCGGGGCGAGCGCGTCGTGATGACGAACGGCTGCTTCGACATTCTGCACGCGGGGCACGTCGCCTATCTCGAAGAGGCGAAGTCTTGCGGCGACCGCTTGGTCGTGGCCGTGAATGACGACGACTCGGTGCGGCGCCTGAAGGGCCCGCCGCGGCCGGTCACGGGGCTCGCGGATCGCATGGCGATCCTCGCGGGGCTCGCATCCGTCGACTGGGTGGTGTCCGTTTGCCGAGGATACGCCGGCCAACCTGATCGCGAAGGTGTTGCCGGACGTGCTCGTGAAGGGCGGCGACTACCGTGCCGAGGACATCGCGGGCGGGGAAGCGGTGCGCAAGAACGGCGGGGACGTCCGCGTGCTTGGCTTCAAGCCCGGCCGCTCGACGAGCGCTTTGATCGATGCGCTTCGCCGCGCCGACGACTGAGCGCCGGCGCGGCGGGCTCGCGTTACTTCTGCAGCCAGCCGTCGATCTGCTCGATGTCGCCGATCTCGAGGTTGCCCGCGGCCTGCTTGAGCGCTAGCACGTTCAACAAGTAGTCGTAGCGACTGCGCGAGTAGGTCGTCTCGACGCGGCGCAAGTTGTTTTGCGCGGCAAGCACGTCGACCGTCGTCTGCGTGCCGACCTCGAACCCCGCTTCCGTGGCACGCAGCGCCGTGCGAGCCGACTCGACCGCTTGGCGCAGCGCGCGCACGCGCGAGATCTCCGAGATCACGCCGAGATACGCGTCGCGGGCTTCGCGTTCCGTTTGCCGTGCGACGCGCTGCAGCGCCTCGCTCGCCGAGCGGTGCTGATAAACCGACTGCTGGATCCGTGACCGATTGAAGCCGCCCGTGTAGATCGGGAAGCGCAGGTCGAACGACCAGTTGTAGCCTTCCGGCGCTTGGCGCGAGGGATTGACGATCGGGTCGCCCGTGAACGGGAAGTTGGTCACGACCTGGTCGGTCGTCGAGTCGGTATATGCAGCCGTGAGGCTCAGCGTCGGATAGCGTGCGGCGCGCTGGATATCGATGTCGTCCTGTGCGATATCGGCGGCGATCCGGCTCGACATGAGCGCGAGGTTGCTTTCGAGCGCCGCCTGCACCCACTGCTCCGCGTTCGCGGGATCGGGCGTCAGCAGAGGCAGATCGTCGATCGGCGAAGCGAGGTCCGCGACGATCTCGCCGACGATCTCGCGCAGGAACTCCTGCGCCGTGGCGAGCAGCCGCTGCGCGTCGATCTCGGTCGCAACCGCGTCATCGAACGCGGCTTGCGATTGCTGCACGTCGGTGATCGCAATCAAACCCACCTCGAAGCGGCGTTGCGCCTGCTCGAGCTGGCGCGCGATCGCTTCGCGCGCCGCGACGGCCGACGAGAGGTTGTCTTCCGCAGCGAGCACGTTGAAATACCGCGTCGAGACGCGGATCACCAAGTCTTGCTTCGCGACCGAGTAGTCGGTCTCCGCTCGCGTGACGCGCTTGTCGGCCTGTTTCAAGGTCGCGAACTGCCCCCAGTTGAAGAGGGTCTGCGTGAGGCCGATGCTCCAGTTGTCGCGATCGGAGTCGAACTGCGTCTTGACTGCCTGGCTCTGTTGGCCGACACCGCCGACGACGGCGCCCCCGGGGCTCTCGCTGAACTGGTGCGAGAGGCCGGCGCTGAGGTTCAAATCGGGCAGCAGGCTGCTGCGAGCCTGCGGCTTCACCTCGGCCGTCGCAAGATAATTGGCTTCTGCTTCGCGGATCGCCGGGTCGTTCTGCAGCGCGCGCTGATAAACGTCCAAGAGGCTCTCGGGCTGAGCGAGAGCAGTGCTGGCGAACGCGCAGGCCGCGAGCGCCATGGTCAACAGTCGTAGTGTGATCGCCATCGTATTGTTCCCTGTCTTTGAGTTCATTTAGTTGACTACTAATAGCGCGGAACTTGCGGATCTATCTCCGTTGACCAAGCGTCGATGCCGCCTCTGAGATTGAAAACGTTCTCGAAACCGTTACCGAGCAAATACTCCGCGACGCGCCGGCTTCGTCCGCCGGAATGGCACATCACGACGAGTGGGGTGTCCCGATCGAGATCGGCGAGCCGCGCGGGTATCTCGCGCATCGGGATGTGGCGTGCGCCCGCGACCGCCGCTGTCTCGAGCTCGGCGTGCTCACGCACGTCGAGCAGCACGACGCGCGCTTGGCGCTCGTCCGCGGGCCAGCGCTCGCAGAATTCCGTAGGCGTGAGCTCCGGAACTACCGGCATGATATCGCCCGGTCCTCGTCAGAGGACGAATGGCTCCGGGCGCTCCGCGTTGATCAAAGGTGTCAGCACGGTCTCGAAGAGGCTTTCGGAGGTGGAGTCGCCGTTCGCGGTCAGCGTGATGAGGCGCGCGTCCATCACGGGCGCGCGGCCGACCACGACGAACAGGCGGCCCAGCGGACGCAGCATCCGCGCGAAGTAGTCATCGAGCACCGGCACGGAGGCGGTCACGGCAATCGCGTCGAAACGGCCCGCAAGCTCGAGGTCGAGCGCGTCCGCCGTACGTACCTCGACGTTGCCGAGGTTCTCGGCGGCGATCTTGGCGCGCGCCGCGTCGACGAAATCCGGAAAAACGTCGACGCTCACGACGTGCCGCGCGAGCCTCGCTAGCACCGCGGTGAGGAAGCCCGTGCCTGTGCCGACAATAAGCACCTCGTCGATCGGCTCGATTTGCAGCGCCTGGAGCAGCCGGCCCTCGATCTTCGGCGCAAGCATCCATTGGGCGTGAGCTAGCGGGATCTCGGCGTCGGCGAACGCGAGGTCGCGATATTCCTCTGGCACGAAGCGCTCGCGTGGCGTCTGCTCGAGCGCGCGCAGCACGCGGTCGTCGAGCACTTCCCACGCTCGGATCTGCTGGCCGAGCATCTGCGCTCGTGCGACTTCGAAGTTCATTGCTGCGTCGATTGCGGGTCGGCGATGGCGGAGAAGAACGCGCTAGAGTACGGAGTTTAGGGGGGTCCTACAAGGCAGTCCCTGAAGAATTATGGTCAATAGTGCGCGACCGTCCGAGCGCGTTGGGGTATCTTAAATCCACGGCAAAACAGGAATTTGCGCCCCCCGCCGGGCACGGACGGCCCTCCGTAGGAAGCCGACGGTTGCTCGGGGTGTAATAACAACAAGAGTCGCTGCCGCAAGGCGCCGACGACGAAAACAGGGCTCCGCACTTACGTGCTAGCAGGGACCTCGCTGAATCATCCCGTCGCTCAGGATCCGACGCGTTGTCGAGCGCGTCGAAGCCGTATCGTCGGCGCCGCCGCGCGGTGGTTGCGATGAGCGGGCTCCTTTCCGATCCCGTCTTCGTGATCGCCGGCGTGCTCTTCGCGGTGCTGTTGCTCGCCCTCGTCTGGGCCGGCTCGCGGCAGCCGTATGTTCGCGAAATCGAACGCCTGCGCGACGATCTCCACAAGCTGCTCGCGGGCGGAAATGCGCGGCTCACCGTGAGCGGGCGGCTGAGCCCCTTCGTCGACATCAGCGCGAGCGTGAATCGGCTGATCGATCGCACCGAAGAGCGGGTCGCGGGCGCTCCGCCGCAAGAGCCGACGCCGCCGGACCCGAAGGCGGGCTTGTTCGATGCGCTCGCGCAGACGCTGCCCGACGTCGCGCTGATTCATGCGAACACGATCCTGTTTGCGAACCCCGCCGCTGGCGACCTGTTCGGCATCGAGGCGGCGACGCTCCAAGGCAAACAAATCACGGATCTCCTGCGGCCGGCCTATCGCGCGCTAATGCGAAAGCACGTCAGCACACAGCTCGATTCAACCGAGCCGGTGCAGCCACTCGAGGTGCAGCTCATCAGCGGCGACGACCGCGGAGCGTGGGTGGAGCTTCATAGCAGGCGGATCTCGTACGGCGGAGAAGCGGCCTTCCTCACCGTCGCGCGCGACATCACGCATCGCAAGAGCCTGGAGGCTTCGCTCGGGCGCGGCAAACTGCAGGCGCGGATCACGCTCGAATCGATCGGCGAGGGTGTGATCACCACCGACCGGAACGGCACGATCGATTATATGAACGAGGCCGCCGAGCAGCTGATCGGCGGCACGCGCAGCGCAGGCATAGGCAAGCAGCTGCTCGATCTGATCGGCCTCGTCGACGAAGTGGATCGGAGCACGCTCGGCGACCCCGTGGCGAAGTGTCTCAGCGAGCGGCGCCGCATCAACCTCGGTCGTCGCGCGCTGCTCCTCAGCAAACAGGCGGATCGCGAGTTCTCGACCGAGCTCACGGCGTCGCCGATCCGCGGGCCGGACAACCACATCGCAGGCTGCGTGGTGATCTTCCACGACGTCAGCGAGCTTCGCGGGCTCGCACGCGAGATGTCGTATCAGGCGAGCCACGACGCGCTCACCGGTCTCGTGAACCGCGCCGAGTTCGAGCGGCGGCTCGGCGCTGCGCTCGACTCCGCGCGCGGCGAGGGCGTCGGTCACGTCGTCGCCTATCTCGATCTCGACAGGTTCAAGCTCGTGAACGACAGCTCCGGCCACATCGCCGGCGACAACCTCCTGCGCGAGATCGCGGCGCTCGTGAAGCAGCGGGTTCGCGACTCCGACACCGTGGCACGCGTGGGCGGCGACGAGTTCGCCATGCTGCTCGCAGGTTGTCCGCTCGACAAGGCGCGGCAAATCGCCGACGACGTCTGCTCGGCGGTCATGGAGCACAAGTTCGCGTGGCAGGATCGCGCCTTCGACATCGGGGTGAGCATCGGCCTCGTCGAGGTCGGGAAAGAAAGCGGCTCCGCGGAAAGCGTGCTCTCCGCCGCGGACTCGGCGTGCTACGTCGCGAAGCAGCAAGGACGCGGCCGCATCCACGTCTACTCGACGCGCGACGAGGTGCTCGCGCGCGAGCGCGGCGAGATTCAGTGGCTGCAGCGGTTGCAGCGCGCGCTCAAAGAAAACGAGTTCGAGCTCTACGTGCAGCCGATCATCGCCGTCGGCGGCCGGTCGCAGTCGGGACCCGCTGCCGAGATCCTGCTCAGGATGCGCGACGAGTCGGGCAAGAGCATTCTGCCCGTGCACTTCCTGGCCTCGGCGGAGCGCTATCAGCTCATGTCGCACATCGACCGCTGGGTCGTGCAGGCGGCATTCACCGCCATCGCGGGCGGAGCACCGCATCTGCCGAACGGGCGCACGTGCAGCATCAATCTTTCCGCCCAGACGCTCGGCGACGACGACTTCCTCGAGTTCGTGGTGGATGTGCTCGACCACACCGGTGTGAGCCCAGACAAAATCTGCTTCGAGGTGCGCGAGTCGGCGGTCGTGACTCAGCTCGAGCAGGCGCAGCGGTTCATCAACGTGCTGCACGGCATCGGCTGTCAATTCGCTCTCGATGACTTCGGCAGCGGCATCGGCTCGTTCTCCAACCTGAAGAACCTCGCGCTCGACTATCTGAAGATCGACGGCGTCTACACGCACGACCTCGAGGAGGGCGGCGTGAACCGCGAAATGATCTCCGCGATGGTGAAGCTCGCACGCACGCTCGATTTCGGGGTAGTCGCGGAGCAAGTGGAGGATCAGGCTTCGTTCGAAGCGCTGCGCACCCTCGGCGTCGACTTCGTCCAAGGTTACGTGGTCGAGAAGCCTCGCCCTCTGCAAGCCGTCCACTAGCCGCGCCGCGACCGTCGCCCGACTTCCGGAAGTCACACCGACCTTGTGATGCCGGTCCGGATCTGCTATTCCGCGATTCCGACAACGCGTTTTGCGGTGATTCGAGGCGCTGATGGTCGAGCTCTGCCGTTGGTTCGTGCGCATCCTGCTGCGCGTCGTCTACCGCGTGCACGTCGTCGGTCTCGACAACTACGCCGATGCGGGCGAGCGCGTGCTCGTCGTCGCGAACCACACGTCGTTCCTCGACGCAGTGCTGCTCGCCGTATTCCTGCCGGATCGGCTCACGTTCGCGATCAACACGCAGATCTCGAAGCGTTGGTGGATGCGGCCGCTGCTCGTGGTTGTCGACGCGTTCCCGCTAGACCCGACGAATCCTTACTCGATCAAATCCCTGATCCGCTACATCTCGCAAGACAAGCGCGCCGCGATCTTCCCCGAGGGCCGGATCACGGTAACCGGCTCGCTCATGAAGATCTATCCGGGCCCGGGCCTCGTCGCGGACAAGTCGGGTGCGATGCTGCTGCCGGTGCGGATCGACGGCGCGCAGTACACGCCGTTCTCGCGCATGCGCGGGCGCATTCGCTTGCGGATGTTTCCGCAGATCACGCTCACGATCCTGCGGCCGCGCCGGTTCGCGATCCCGCCGGAGGTCCGCGGCCGCGAGCGCCGCCGCGAGGCCGGCAAGCAGCTCGCGGACTTGATGACGGAGATGATGTTCGCGACGTCGAACTACCGGCGTACGCTGTTCGAAGCGCTGCTCGATGCGCGGCGCGTGCACGGCGGCGCGCACGTGATCGCGGAAGACATCGAGCGCAAGCCGATCACGTTCAACGAGCTCATCGTGCGTACGACGATCCTCGGTAACTTGATGGCGCGCGACACGCAGCGCGGCGAGATGGTGGGACTGATGTTGCCGAACGCGCTCGCGGCGATCGTGGCGTTCTTCGGGCTGCAGGCGCGTGGCCGGGTCGCCGCGATGCTCAATTACACGCTCGGCGCCAAGAGCCTAGTCGCGTCCCTCGAGAGCGCGCGCATCAAGAAGGTCTATACCTCGGAGCGCTTCGTCCAAGCGGCGAAGCTCGAGAAGATCGTGGACACGCTTCGCCAGACCGCGGACGTGGTGTTCCTCGAAGACGTGCGGTCGCGCGTCACGCCCGCGATGAAGATCGGCGCGCTGCTCGCGCGCAGCTTCGCGGGCTGGCGTTACCGCCGCGAGCGAGTGCGGCCGGAGGAGCCGGCTGTCGTGCTGTTCACGTCGGGGTCCGAAGGGCTGCCGAAGGGTGTCGTGCTGTCGCACGCGAACTTGCTGGCGAACCGCGAGCAAGTCATGGCCCGCTTCGACTTCAGCTCGCAGGACATCATCCTGAATGCGCTCCCGCTGTTCCACTCGTTCGGGCTCACGGCCGGGACGCTGCTGCCGATCCTGTCCGGCATGCGCACGTTCCTCTATCCGTCGCCGCTGCATTATCGGATCGTTCCCGAGATGGCCTACGACATCAACGCGACGGTGATGTTCGGCACGAACACGTTCCTCTCAGGCTATGCGCGCTTCGCTCATCCGTACGACTTCTACAGCGTGCGCTACGCGTTCGCGGGCGCCGAGAAGCTCAGGGACGAGACGCGCCGGATCTGGACGGATAAATTCGGCGTGCAGATCTTCGAGGGCTACGGCGCCACCGAGACGAGCCCCGTGATCGCGGCGAACACGCCGGTCGACACGCGCGTAGGGACCGTCGGAAGGCTGCTTCCGGGAATCGAATATGCGCTCGATCCCGTGCCCGGCGTCGAGGGCGGCCGCTTGTCCGTGCGGGGGCCGAACGTGATGCTCGGGTACTTGAAGCACGACCGGCCCGGAGTGATCCAGCCGCCCGCGACCGAACGCGGTGCCGGCTGGTACGACACGGGCGACATCGTGTCGATCGACGCGGAAGGGTTCGTCACGATCCTAGGGCGCGCGAAGCGTTTCGCGAAGATCGGCGGCGAGATGGTGTCGCTGACGGCGGTCGAGGAGCTCGCGTCGCGTACCTGGCCCGACCTGCAGCACGCGGTCGTGAGCGTGCCGGACTTCCAGAAAGGGGAGCAGCTGATACTCGTGACGACGAAAGCCGACGCCGCGCGTCAGGATTTGTCCGCGCGTGCGCGCGCGGACGGCATGACCGAGCTCAACGTGCCGAAGCGCATCGTCCACGTCGAGAAAATCCCGCTGCTCGGCAGCGGCAAAGCCGACTACCCCGCCGTGCAAGCGCTCGTCGAGGAGGCGCTGCCGCGAGGCGAGCGAGCCGTATCTTGAGCCCCGCCGTCTTCATCCTGCTCGGCGCGCAGTTCCTGACGGCGCTCGCGGACAATGCGCTGCTGTTCGCCGCGATCGCGATGTTGATCGATTCGCCCCGCGGCGCGTGGTACGTGCCCGCGCTGCAGAGCGCATTTCTCGTCGCGTTCGTCGCGCTCGCGCCGTGGACCGGGCCTTTCGCCGACAGTCGTTCGAAGCCGCAGGTGCTGCTGATCGGCAACGTGCTCAAGGCCGCGGGCGCTGGCCTCATGTTCGCGGGCATCGAGCCGATGGCTGCCTACGCGCTCGTGGGCGTCGGCGCTGCCGTCTACGGTCCGGCGAAGTACGGAATACTGCCGGAGCTGGTCGCGCGGTCGGCGCTCGTGCGTGCCAATGGCCTGATCGAAGGATCGACGATAGTGGCGATCGTCGTCGGCACCGTCGTCGGCGCGCGAGTCGCGGATCGATCCATCGAGCTCGCGCTCGGTGCCGTCATTGCGTGCTATACCGCGTCGGCGGCCGCGACGGTATTTCTGCCGCGGCTCGCGCCGCTGGGCGTTCGCGCCGGAACCGGCCTCGGCAAATTCGGCGGCAAGATGCGTTTGATGTTCGCGACCGCGCGGGCGCGCTTCGCGATGCTCGGTAATTCGCTGTTCTGGTCGTCCGCAGCGGTGCTGCGCTTGCTGCTGGTCGCGTGGGCGCCCGCGGTGCTCGCGACGCGGAGTGCAACGGACGTCGCGGACCTCACGCTGTTTCTCGCGCTCGGTATCGTCGGCGGCGCGCTCGTGGTGCCGCGCCTGATACCGATCGAGAAGCTGCGCCGCGCGCGGCTCGCGGCCTATGCGATGGGCGTGTGCATCCTCGTATTCGGCTTCGTCGCTACGGCGTGGCCCGCGCGCATCGTGCTCGTCGCGATCGGGCTCTGCGGCGGCCTGTTCATGGTGCCGATGAATGCCGCGCTCCAGGAGATCGGCCACAAGAGCATCGGCAGCGGCGGCGCCGTCGCGCTCCAGAGTTTCTTCGAAAATTCCGCGATGCTCGTCGCCGTCGGCGCGTACACGGGGTCCGTCGGCTTGGGTGCCCAGGCCGTGCCTGCGATCCTCGTCGTGGGGACGCTCGTGTTGATCGCGACGTTCGTCGTGTCGTGGCACTTGCCGCCGGACCCCGCCGCGACGGCGGAGTGACGCTACCGATCGCGCTCGAGCAGAAGTGTCTAAAGCGCCGAGCAACGCTGCGCGCGGTCCGCTCGCTGCCGCCGATCCAGAAAAGGAACGGCTGCGCGTACGCCCTCGCGCGGCCGTCTTTGAACGAAGCTTTGCGCGCGGTCTAGAGCAGCGGCACGCAGAGCAACGCGACGATGTTGATGATCTTGATGAGCGGGTTGATCGCGGGGCCGGCCGTGTCCTTGTACGGATCGCCGACGGTGTCGCCCGTGACCGCGGCCTTGTGTGCGTCGGAGCCCTTGCCGCCGAAGTGGCCGTCCTCGATGTATTTCTTCGCGTTGTCCCACGCGCCGCCGCCGGTCGTCATCGAGATCGCGACGAACAAACCGGTGACTATCGTGCCGACGAGCAGTCCGCCGAGCGCCTCGGGGCCGAGCAACAACCCGATGATCACGGGGACCAACAACGGTAACAGCGAGGGGATGATCATCTCCTTGATCGCGGCCTTCGTCAGAAGGTCCACGGCCGTCGAGTAGTCGGGCTTCGTCGTGCCCTCCATGATTCCCTTGATCTCGCGGAACTGCCGGCGCACCTCGATGACGACCGAGCCCGCTGCGCGGCCGACCGCTTCCATCGCCATCGCGCCGAAGAGATAAGGGATCAAGCCGCCGACGAACAGGCCGATGATGATGCGGTGGTCTGACAGGTCGAACAGGAACGTGGTCGCACCGCCTTGCGATGCCTCCGTCAAGCTATGCGTGTAGTCCGCGAACAGGACGAGAGCCGCGAGACCGGCCGAGCCGATCGCGTAGCCCTTCGTCACGGCCTTGGTCGTGTTGCCGACCGCGTCGAGCGCGTCGGTCACCTTGCGCACGTCACTCGGCAGCTTCGACATCTCCGCGATGCCGCCCGCGTTGTCCGTGATCGGACCGAACGCGTCGAGCGCGACGATCATGCCCGTCATCGACAGCATGCTCGTGGCCGCGATCGCGATGCCGTAGAGCTCGCCGAGCTCGAACGCTCCCCAAATCGCGGCGCACACCGCGAGCACGGGCAGCGCCGTGGACTTCATCGATACGCCGAGGCCCGCGATCATGTTGGTCGCATGGCCGGTCGTCGACGCCTCGGCGATCTTCTTCACCGGGCTGAAGTTCGTGCCCGTGTAGTACTCGGTGATCACGACCATCGCGGCCGTCAATGCGAGGCCGATCAGCGCCGCGAAATACAGGTTCAGCGCGTTGCCTGTCGCACCCATCAACGACATCGTGATCGGGTAGAACGCGATCGCGGCAAGAACGCCCGACACGACCACGCCTTTGTACAACGCCGGCATGATCTTGCCGGTCTTGGTGCTCACGAAGAACGTGCCGACGATCGACGCGACGATCGAAACGGCGCCGAGCACGATCGGGTAGAGAGCCGCGTTTTCGCCGAGCGACGCGGCCGTGAGTCCGCCGAGCAGCATCGTCGCAATCAGTGTCACGGCATAGGTTTCGAACAAGTCCGCTGCCATGCCGGCGCAGTCGCCGACGTTGTCGCCGACGTTATCGGCAATAACGGCCGGGTTGCGCGGGTCGTCCTCGGGAATCCCAGCCTCGACCTTGCCGACGAGGTCCGCGCCGACGTCCGCGCCCTTGGTGAAGATGCCGCCGCCGAGCCGCGCGAAGATCGAGATCAGCGAGCCGCCGAACGCGAGGCCGACGAGCGCCTTGAGAATCTGTTCCTGCTCGTAGCCCATCGAGTGCAGCACGGCGTAGTAGCCCGCGACGCCGAGGAGGCCGAGGCCGACGACGAGCAGCCCGGTGACCGCGCCGCCGCGGAACGCGACCTTGAGCGCCGCGTTCAAGCCGTTGGTCGCAGCTTGCGCCGTGCGCACGTTAGCGCGCACCGAGACGAACATACCGATGTAGCCCGCGAGGCCGGAGAACACCGCTCCGACCGCGAAACCAAGCGCCGTTTCCCAATTGAGCGCGAAGCCGAGAATCACGAATAGCACGACACCGGCGATGGCGATCGTCGAGTACTGGCGGTTCATGTATGCCTTGGCGCCTTCCTGGATGGCGGCCGCGATCTCTTGCATCCGCGCGTTGCCGGGCGAGAGGGACAGGACCCAGCGCACCGTGATGAAGCCATAGACCACCGCGAGAAGCGCGGCGCCGAGCGACAGCCAAAGCGTGATATTCGGACTCATTCCGTTGTCTCCCAAACGAGCCTAAAACTCGAGCGCGCCAACCGGCGCAGCCCGTCAAAGCTGGATCAACCCATGTTGGAACCGCGCGCCGAGCTCGGCGCGTCGGCGGTTGCGAACGGGTTCAACCCTGTTTTTCTTGCTTCGCCGCCCCCCGGCGCGAAAAGCGGCGCTACTTTATCACAAACTCACTCGAGAGCCGCTTGGTAACCCGCTGATTACGCAGGCTGACATAACTCGGTAGGCCGTTTCTGTAGGGCGGATAATCCTCGCCCTGAATCAACGGGCCGAGATAGGTTCGGCACGCAGCGGTAATCGCGAAGCCGTCTTTGCTGATGAAGTTTCGCGGCATCATCTTTTCCTTGTTCGCGACCTTGGCGAGCGGAACGCTGCCGACCGTCCAGCGGTAGGGCTTGCTCGACTTGCGCACGATCGTCGGCATCACGGCGTTCTCGCCCGCGAGCGCGAGCTCCACCGCAGCCTTGCCGACCGCATACGCCTGCGCAACATCGACCTTCGAGGCGATGTGGCGCGCGGCGCGCTGCAAATAATCGGCGATAGCGTAGTGGTATTTGTACCCGAGCTTGCCGCGCACGAGCTGCGCGATCGAAGCCGCGACGCCGCCGAGCTGCGCGTGCCCGAATGCGTCCTTGCCGCCGGCCTCCGCGAGGAACCGGCCGTCGGCGTAGCGTGCGCCCTCGGACACGACGACGACGCAATACTCGTACTTCTCGACGGATTCCTTCACGCGCGCGAGGAACGCGGCCTCGTCGAACGGAATCTCGGGGAACAGGATGATGTGCGGCGCGTCCGCCTCCGTCTCGCCCGCGAGGCCGCCGGCCGCAGCGATCCAGCCCGCGTGCCGGCCCATGACCTCCAGGATGAACACGCGAGTCGAGGTGCGCGCCATCGACGCGACGTCAAGCGCCGCCTCGCGCGTAGACACGGCTACGTATTTCGCGACGGAGCCGAAGCCGGGGCAGGTGTCCGTGATCGGTAGGTCGTTGTCGACGGTCTTCGGTACACCGATGCAGACGACGGGAAGCCCAAGCGATGCCCCGAGCTGCGACACCTTATACGCGGTGTCCATCGAGTCGCCGCCGCCGTTGTAGAAAAAGTAGCCGATGTCGTGCGCCCTGAATACTTCGATGAGCCGCTCGTACTCGGCCCGATTTTGCTCGAGTCCCTTGAGCTTGTAGCGCGCGGAGCCGAACGCCCCACCGGGCGTATGGCGCAGCGCGGCGATGGTCTTCGCGCTCTCGGCCGTGGTGTCGATCATGTCCTCGGTGAGAGCGCCGAGTATGCCGTTGACGCCGGCGTAGACCTTGCCGAGCTTGTTCTTGTGCTTGCGGGCCGTCTCGATGACTCCGCAAGCGCTCGCGTTGATCACGGCCGTGACACCGCCCGACTGAGCGTAGAACACATTCTTCTTCATCGCGCGTTCCCGAAAAAATACCCCGCCGCAGGATAGCAAACGCCGCCGCCATTCGTGCGAGCGCCGGGTGTCCACCGCAATGGGCGCGCCGCGTTTGACTGGGGCCGCGGCGGACGGCTATTTTGCTGCGGTCGCCTCGTGGTCTGGAGAAAAACAAATATGAGAATCGTGATGCTCGGCGCGCCGGGCTCGGGAAAGGGCACGCAGGCGCAACGGCTCCAGAAGGATTTCGGTTTCCCGCAGGTGTCCACCGGCGACCTGCTGCGCCGCGCGGTCGCGGAGGAGACGCCGCTCGGGCTCCAGGCGAAGGCCGTCATGGACGCTGGCAACCTCGTGTCCGACGACATCGTGCTCGGCATGATCGAGGAGCGCATTGCGCAGCCCGACGCCGCGCGAGGCTTCATCCTCGACGGCTATCCGCGCAACAGCAAACAGGCGCGAGACCTCGAGGCCGCGCTCCGGAAGCGCGGCTGGAAGATCGACGCCGCGGTGCTGATGGACGTCCCGTTCGACATCCTGATGAAGCGGCTCACGGGGCGGCGCACCTGCTCGAAGACGGGCCAGGTGCTGAACATCTATTTCTCGCCCCCCGCGGAGCTCGAGGCCTGTAAGCAGGCCGGCGGCGAGCTGCTGCAGCGCGCGGACGACAACGAGACCACGATCGGAAATCGTCTGCGTGTGTATGAGGGACAGACCGCGCCGCTGATCACCCACTACCGTGAGCTCGGGCTGCTCGAGACCGTCGGCGCGACCGGCGAGGTCGACGACGTCTACGGCCGGCTCACGGCGGCGCTCGGTCTGCGGAACGGAAAGAAGGCCACGCCCACCGCGAAGAAGAAGAGCGCGGGCCCACGGAAGAAGAAAGCGAAAAAGAAGGCGAAGAAGAAGACGGCACGTCCCGCGAGGAGCAAGGCTCCGCGCGCGGTCAAGAAGAAGGCGAAGCGGTCCGCCCACAAGAGAGCCCAGAAGAAGACCCAGAAGAAAACCCAGAAGAAAAAAACCAAGCGCGCGTCGAACAAGAAACGCCGCGCGCGCGCCAACAAGCGCTAGAGCGCGACCACGAGCGGCGCGCCGATCCCGGCGAGCTCCGCGGCGCGCCACCCTTCCTTCAGATGCGCGGGCGGGTTGCCGGTCGCGAGCGCCGCGAGCTCGCGCCGCGTGGCGAGAATCTCTGGCTCGATGCCGAGCGCAGCGGCGCGCCGTCGCACTTCCTCTTGCAGCGCTTTCAGCGTCTTGCGGTCGGCCGGCGGGCCCGAATGCGCGCGCACGATCTGCTGCACTTCGGGGTCGTCGCGGCGCGCGATCGCGGCGACGATGTCTGCGCCGTTGCGCGCCGCGAATTTCGGCGACACGAGGTCGCCGACGTGCTCCGGCGAGCGCGGCAGCGCGGCGGCGAGTGCGAGCAGCTTCTCGTCGTCGAGCAGCCAGCGGCGCGGGCGGTCCGAGCGCTGCGCAGCGAGCTCGCGCCAGCGGACGATCTCCAGCGCGGCGCCGGCCGCCGCCGGCGGCAGCGCATGCACACCTTTGATCCTGGCCCACACCGTAGCCGCGTCCGCGACGGGGCGCTCCGCGAGCGCGCGTGCGCATTCCTCGTGTAGCCACTGCAGTCTGCCGAGCGACGCAAGCTCTTTTTCGAGCTCGTCCCACGCGCGCAGCAGGTAATGCACGTCCTCGATCGCGTAGTTGAGCGCTTCCGGAGGCAGAGGTCTGCGGCTCCAGTCCGTGCGTGCGTAGCTCTCGCCGAGCTCCACCTTGAGGGTGCGCGCGAGCAATCCTTCGAGCCCCACCTGGGGCGGCCAGCCGATCAGCGCGGCTGCGATCTGGGTGTCGATGAGCCGGGGCGGCATGCGCTCGGCCCGCTGCCAGATCACCTCGAGATCCTGACGTGCGCTGTGCAGCACCCAGGTACGGTCGCTCCGGAACAGCTGCGCGTACAGAGGGCTCAAGTCGAGCGGTGCCAGGCAGTCGATGCACGCGGCGTAGTCGCGCGTCGCGATCTGGATCAGGCACAGCTGCGGGTAGTACGTCTTTTCCCGGACGAACTCGGTGTCGACGGCGACGAACGGACTCGAGGCAACCGCGTCGACGAGCGCGGCGAGCGCCGCGTCGTTCGCGATCCAAGAGTGTTCGTGCGTTTCGACCAAACTCGTCCTTGTGCCCGGAGGCTCGTGCTGCTCCTTGCGCTATTATCACGGTCCGTGATCCAGGAAACAGCCCCGTGTTGCGCTTGATCTACGCGTTCGTCGAGATCGCGTTTCATCGACGCGGACCGGAGCACCTTCCCGCGTCGCGCTTTTTCTTCGCGCTCGTTCTCGCGTTGTATGCGGCGGTCTCGCTGTTCACGATCCAGTTCGCGGATGGCGTAGCGCACCCCTATGCGCTCGTCGTCGTGCAAGGCGCGCTTGGCATCGCGTTCACTTGGTGCCTGCTCCGGGCGTTCGAGCGGCAACACCGGTTCCTGCAAACGGCGAGCGCGCTGCTCGGCGTCGACGCGCTCATGAGCCTGGTGAGCCTGTGGTTCGCTCTGTGGCATCGCGCGCTGCACGCGCCCGCCACGGAGCTCACGTTCCCGCTGGTGTTGTATCTCTTGGTTGCCGTAGTGTGGGCCACGGACATCAGCGCGTTCGTCGTTGCCCGAGCTCTCGACCGCCCGTACTTCCTGGGTGTATCCATCATGGTAGGTTACCTGCTGCTCTCGTTCAGCCTGCAGATCACGTTGTTTCCGCCGGCGTCCTGATGCGCGTCCACATCCTCGGCATCTGCGGCACGTTCATGGGAGGCATCGCGGCCATCGCGAAGGCCGCGGGCCACGAAGTTTCCGGGTCGGACCAAAACGTGTACCCGCCGATGAGCACGCAGCTCGAGCAGCTAGGCATCGAGCTACAGCAGGGCTACGACCAGCGGCACATCGACGGCAGCCTGGACTGTGTGGTCGTAGGCAACGCGCTGTCACGGGGCAAGCCCGTCGTCGAAGCGCTGCTCGACTCCGGCATGCCCTACTACTCGGGCCCGCAGTGGCTCGCCGAGAACGTGCTGCGCGACAAGTGGGTGCTCGCGGTGTCGGGCACGCACGGCAAGACCACGACCACGAGCATGCTCGCATGGATTCTCGAGTACGCGGGCCTCGATCCGGGCTTCTTGATCGGCGGCGTGCCGTCGAACTTCGGCGTCTCGGCTCGTCTCGGCGGCTCGAAATACTTCGTCGTCGAAGCGGACGAGTACGACACCGCGTTCTTCGACAAGCGTGCCAAGTTCGTCCACTACCGGCCGCGCACGCTCGTGATCAACAACATCGAGTTCGATCACGCCGACATTTACCCGGACGTCGAAGCGATCCTCTGGCAATTCCACCAGCTCGTTCGGACGGTCCCGGGCAACGGTTTGATCGTCGCCAACGGCCGCGACCCGAACGTGGATAAGCTTCGCGCCCGCGGCATCTGGACGAAAGTCGAGACCTTCAGTGCCCACGACGCCGCGGTCGACTGGGCCGCCGCCTACGACTCCGTCGGCGAGACGCCGCGCTTCACCGTGCGGCGCCGCGGCGCGGCGCTCGGCGACGTGCGGTGGGACCTTCTGGGCGCGCACAACCTCGAGAACGCGCTCGCGGCGACCGCGGCCGCCGTGCATGTTGGCGTGCCGGCGGACGTCGTGCTCGCGGCGCTCGCCGAGTTCAAGGGCGTGAAGCGCCGGCTCGAGAAGCGCGGCACCTTCGCCGGCATAAGCCTCTACGAAGATTTCGCGCATCACCCGACCGCGATCGCGACCACGCTCGCCGGCCTGCGCAGTCAGGACACCGAGCAGCGCATCGTCGCCGTGATGGAGCCGCGCTCGAACACCATGCGGATGGGCGTGCATCGCGACACGCTCGCGCCGGCGTTCACGGGTGCGGACAGGCTGTTCGTGCTCGGCGGCAGCGACCTCGGCTGGGACGCGGCCGCCGCGCTCGCGCCGCTCGGCCGCAAGGCTTCGGTCAGCCCGACCGTCGATGACCTGCTTCGCGAGTTGCTCGCTGAGCTGCGCCCGGGCGATCGCGTCGTGCTCATGTCGAACGGCGGCTTCCAGGGCCTGCCAGCACGCCTGCAGCAGGCCCTCGCGAGCCGCGCGTGAACGAGAGCGTCGAGCTGGCGCTGTTCCCGCTCAAGACCGTGCTCTTCCCCGGCGGACTGCTCGCGCTGCGAATTTTCGAGCCGCGCTATCTCGACATGATCGCGCGCAGCCTGCGCGCAAATAATCGCTTCGGGGTGGTCGCGATCCGCTCGGGTTCCGAGGTCGGCGTCGCGGAGACATTCGACGTGGGCACGACTGCCGAGATCGTCGACTGGCATCAGGAGAGCGGGGGCATGCTCGGCATTCGCGCGGTCGGTCGCGAGAGCTTCCGCGTCGAGCACACGAGCCGCCAACCGGACGGGCTCTACGTCGCGCGGGTCACGATGATCGAGGAACCCGCGAGCGTGGCGCTGCCGACGGCGCACGCGGCGCTCGCGACGTTGCTGCGCAGCCTGCTCGCGCAGCTGCCGATGTACGCGGACGCACCCGCACCGTATGACGATGCGGTCTGGGTCGGCGCGCGGTTGGCCGAGGTGCTTCCCCTTGCCGTGCCGCTGAAGCAATCGGTGCTCGAGACGCGCGATCCGATCGTGCGGCTCGAGCGCATAGCCGCGAGCCTACGCAGCGATTCGTCCGAGGTCTGACGCGGCGAACGCCCGCGCTCGCGTGCTACCCTTCGCGCGGGATTGCGCGGTAATCAGGATTCAGCGACGTGAAGACTTATATGTGTCTCATCTGCGGCTTCATCTACGATGAAGCGAAGGGCAGACCGGAAGAAGGGATTCCGCCGGGTACGAAATGGGCCGACATACCGTTGTCGTGGCGCTGTCCCGATTGCGGCTCGGGCAAGGAGGACTTCGAGATGGTCGAGGTGTGAGAGGCGTTTAGACCCGCCGCCAGCGTACTTCAGTTCGTTTCTTCGACGCGGACCGCGCGATGACCGCGCGCCGTGAGCCGATCGATCACGCTGTCTCGTCCCACGAGATGCAGCGCGCCGACGACGACGAGATACTTGTGTCCGTCGCCGAGCATGCGCTCGAGGTCGACAGTCCACTTGGCATTGCGCTCCGTCACGAGCGTCTCGTAGAGGCCCGGGAAGTCGCCGAAGTCCTCGATCAGGCTCTCGCTCAGGTCGTCGAGCCGCCCCTCGCGCCACGCGCCGACGAGGTCGCTCATCGCGGCATCGGCGCCGTCGAGCTCCTGCAAGGTTTGCGCGAGCATCGCTTCCTGGTCGTGCGCCGAGAGGTCCGCAAATATCCCGATCTGCTTCGCGAGCGACTCGAGCCCGACTATTTCTTTGTGGTTCGCGGCCGCTTTGCCGACGAGATAGCGCTCCAGCCCGCGCTGCGCCTCGAAGCCGATCCGCTGCATGCCGACGTCGAGCAGCGTGATCGCGACGAGCCACGGCTCCATGTGGTCGAGAAGGCCCAAGTCGAAACCAAGCCCGCGGGCGCGTTGCTGCGCGAGCCGGTAGAGGCCCGGGTCGACGACGTCGCGCAGCACTTGGTCTCGCGGCAGCGTTGCCGCCTCGAGCAGCGTCGCTTGCTCTGCGCCGAGCTTCGGGTCGTCGAGGTCGAGCTCCATCACGAGCGTTTCGGCGCGGGAGTAGAGCTCGTCGACGAGCGGCGGCAAGGGATAGTCGGACGCGCGCAGCACGTGCATCGAGCCAAGCAGCACGACCTCGCCGCCGTTGTCGCCCGCGATTCGCCATGCTGCGGGCGCCGCCCCCGCGGGGGCCCACGACAGCGCGGCGGCTAGCGCTGCGACGCATCCGAGCAGCCCCGGGTGTGCGGCGATGCGCCGCGGCAATGCGGCCGGGCGCTCCTGCGGCGCCGTCAAGCGCTCGCGCGTTGCGGTACCCACGCGACTTCCGTTTCGACGTGGCCGTCGGGATGGAGCTCGAGCCACCGCAGCCCGGGTGGCCGTTCATCGAGCGCGAAGTACGCGCTGCCGGGCAGAAATTGCGCGCACGTCGACGGCGTGCTCAAGAACCGTACGCCGTTGCGCTCGCTGTCGGAGGCTTGATGCACGTGGCCGCACACGATCACGCGCACCTGCGGGCTCGCGTCGATGATTTCCCAGAATGCTGCCGCATCGCGCAGTGCGACTCCGTCGAGCCACGTGCTGCCCATCGGCAGCGGATGATGGTGCATCGCGACGAGCACGTGCTGATCGGCGTGCGCTGCGAGCGCCTTGCGCAGCCCTGCCAATCGCGCGGGCCCGAGGCCGCCCGCGTCCTCGCCCGCGAGGTAGGTGCTCAGCAGCACCAGCGACCACTTGTCGCGGCGCACCTCGCCGCCGAGCTGGAACGCGCCGTTCGTGAGGATCTCGGCCATGAGCTTCGGGTCGTCGTGGTTGCCCGGGATGGAGATGACCGGGATACCGAGCGGCTCGAGACTTGCGCGAAACCGTTCGTAGCCGGCGCGGCTTTCGTCCTGCACCACGTCGCCGGTCGCGATGATGAGATCGGCGGGCCAGCGCCGGTCGCGCTTCGCGTGCTCGAGAACGGAGAGGAAAGTCGCATACGTCGTCATGCCGCGCATCCGGCCGTCGGCGGCGGCGTGCAGATGCGTGTCGCTGATCTGCAAGACCTTGAGCACGCGATCTTGAGGGCTTTTGGCCATTCGTAGGTCGGGGCTCGAACGGGAGGTTGATCGAATAATAACCAATTCTCGCGGGTGGAGCGGGCACTGCCTCACAGATCGATTCCGTGCGGGCGGCCGGTTGCGTGACGTGTCCGCGGTAAGCGACAATCGCGGCTCGTTTCCTGCGTTCCGCGCGCACGCTGCTCGTATCGCTCAAGAAAAAATCAGAGGCCGACCTCGAGGCCTTTTCGTATAGCCCTCTTCCAAAAAAACACGAAGAGCATTCGCCGATGGCCCCTGCCGAACGAGAATCCCAGGCGGACCGACAAACTCGGGGACGGCCGTCGCGCCGGCGCCTCGCGAACGCGATCCGCATGCTCGCGATGGACGCCGTCGAAGCCGCGCGCTCGGGCCATCCCGGCATGCCGATGGGCATGGCCGACATTGCAGAGGTGCTCTGGAACGACTACCTGCGCTTCGCGCCGACCGCGCCGCGCTGGCACGACCGCGACCGGTTCGTGCTGTCGAACGGCCACGGCTCGATGCTGCTCTACGCGATCGCCTATCTCACGGGGTACGACGTAAAGGTCGAAGAGCTCAAGAGCTTTCGCCAGCTCGGCTCGCGGATCGCGGGTCATCCGGAGCGCGATCTCGACCTCGGCGTCGAGACGACCACCGGGCCGCTCGGCCAGGGGCTCGCGAACGCCGTCGGCATGGCGCTCGCGGAGCGCACGCTTGCCGCGGCCTTCAACAAGCCCGACGCGAAGATCGTCGATCACCACACGTACGTGTTTCTTGGCGACGGCTGCCTCATGGAGGGCGTCTCGCACGAGGCGTGCTCGTTCGCGGGCACCGAGAAGCTCGGCAAGCTGATCGGGTTCTACGACGACAACGGTATCTCGATCGACGGCGCGACGCGCGGTTGGTTCACCGATGACACGCCGAAGCGGTTCGAAGCGTATGGCTGGCACGTGGTGCCGAACGTCGATGGTCACGATCCCCAGGCAATTCGCGCGGCCGTAGAAGCAGCGCGCGCGGCGGTCGACCGGCCATCGCTGATCTGCTGCAAGACCATCATCGGCTACGGCGCGCCGAACGTGCAGGGCACGTCGGCGACCCACGGAGCGGCGCTCGGCGCCGCCGAGGCCGCGGCCGCGCGCAAGAACCTTGGGTGGGAGCTGCCGCCCTTTGAAATTCCCGACGACGTGAAAAGCGCGTGGGACGCACGCGAGCGCGGCAAGAAGCTCGAGGCGGAGTGGCAGAGGCGTTTCGCCGATTACGCGCGCAAGTATCCGGAGCTCGCGGCCGAGTTCGAGCGGCGCATGGAGGCGCAGTTGCCGAAGGGCTGGCAGGAGCACGCGGACGCCGCGATCGCGAAGGCCGCGGCGGCAGGCAAGACCATGGCCACTCGCAAAGCGTCGCAGGCGGCGCTCGAGGCGTTCGCGCCGCAGCTGCCGGAGCTCATCGGCGGGTCCGCCGACCTCACGGGCTCCAACAATACGCTGCACGCGTACTCGAAGGTGCAGAGCGCGGCGGAGCCCGGGGGCAACTATCTGCACTACGGCGTGCGCGAGTTCGGCATGTCCGCGATGATGAACGGCATGGCGGCGCACGGCGGCGTCGTCCCGTACGGCGGCACGTTCCTCGTGTTCTCCGACTATTCGCGCAACGCGCTGCGCATGGCGTGCCTGATCGGGCTGCAGAGCATCTTCGTGCTGTCGCACGATTCGATCGGCCTCGGCGAGGACGGCCCCACGCACCAACCGATCGAGCACCTGGGCAGCCTGCGCCTGATGCCGCGGATGCACCTCTGGCGGCCGTGCGACACGGTGGAGACCGCGGTCGCCTGGCGCGCGGCGATCGAGCGCCGCGACGGCCCGACGAGCCTGATCCTGACGCGCCAGGACTTGCCGCACGTACAGCGCACGCCCGATCAGATCGGCGCCATCGCGCGCGGCGGCTATATTCTGTCGAACGGCGACGGCAAGCCCGCGATCACGTTGATCGCAACGGGATCCGAGGTGCAGCTCGCGATCGGCGCCGCGGCCGAGCTTGGCGCAGCGGGCGTCGCGGCGCGCGTCGTGTCGATGCCGTGCACGCAAGTGTTCGACGCGCAGGACGCGGACTACCGCGCGCACGTGCTGCCCGCCGGCGGCGTGCGGCTCGTGATCGAGGCTGGTGCAACCGGCGGCTGGTGGCGCTACGCGGGTGACCGCGGCGGAGTCCATGGCATCGACGAATTCGGTCACTCTGCGCCGGCCAAGCCGCTGTTCGAGAAGTACGGCTTCACCGTCGCCGCGGTCGCGCAGGCGGCCCGGATTTTGATGGCTGATCGCTAGAGCGCGTTGAGCGCCGCGTGCTCGGTTGTGGAGCGGCGGCGGACACGGCGGGCGTCATGACGCCGCGCAACGCTCCTGGCGATCAGTACAATACGCGCCGCGAAACGCGCTTTAGTGATCAGTGATTGGAGATAACATGCCCGTCAAAGTCGCTATCAATGGCTACGGCCGCATCGGCCGCAACGTGCTCAAGGCTCTCTACGAGAGCAAGCGCCGCAACGAGATTCAAATCGTCGCGGTCAACGATCTCGGCGACGCGAAAACCAACGCCCATTTGACGCGTTACGACACCGCGCACGGCCCGTTCCCTTACAAGCTGGAGGTCGACGGCGACAGCCTCGTAGTGGATGGTGACCGCATCAAAGTCTGCGCGGAACGCGATCCGTCGAAACTGCCGTGGGGGCAGCTCGGCGTCGACGTGGTGATGGAGTGCACGGGCCTCTTCACGACCAAGGAAAAGGCCGGCCTGCACATCAAGGCCGGCGCGAAGAAGGTCGTGATCTCGGCGCCCGCGGGTAAGGACGTGGACGCGACCATCGTGTACGGCGTGAATCACAAGACGCTGAAGTCGAGCGATCGCGTGATCTCGAACGCGTCGTGCACGACGAATTGCTTGGCGCCGCTCGCGAAGGTGCTGCACGACAACATCGGCATCGTGCGCGGCCTGATGACCACGATCCACGCGTATACCAACGACCAAGTGCTCACGGACGTCTTTCACAGCGACTTGCGCCGCGCGCGCTCGGCGACCCAGTCGATGATTCCGACGAAGACCGGCGCCGCCGCCGCCGTCGGCCTCGTGCTGCCGGAGCTCGACGGCAAGCTCGACGGGTTCGCGATGCGCGTGCCGACGATCAACGTGTCGGTCGTGGATCTCACGTTCGAAGCCGCGCGCGCTACGTCCGCGAAGGAGATCGACGACGCGGTGCGCAAGGCCGCGAACGGCGAGCTCAAGGGCATCTTGCAGTTCACCGACGAGCCGCTCGTATCGATCGATTTCAACCATAACCCCGCGTCGTCGGTCTACGATTCCACGCTGACGAAGGTGATCGAAGGCAAGCTCGTGAAGGTTTGCGCGTGGTACGACAACGAGTGGGGCTTCTCGAATCGGATGCTCGACACGACCGTCGCTTTCGCGAAGGTCTGAAGGCCGGTAGGTGGAACACTCGCGGCCGAGATTCGCGAGTTGATGCAAGGAGCCCTATGGCGCTCGCCGTCAAACGGATGACCGACCTCGACCTCCGCGGCAAGCGCGTGCTGATCCGCGAGGACTTGAACGTGCCCGTCAAGGATGGGCGCGTGACGAGCACCGCGCGCATCGACGCCGCGCTACCGACACTGCGCGCCGCGCGCGACGCCGGCGCCCGCGTGATGGTCATGTCGCATCTCGGGCGCCCGAAGGCCGGCAAGCCGGATCCCGAGAGCTCGCTGGCACCGGTCGCCGAGAAGCTCGGCGAGCTGCTCGGAGCGAAGATCCGGCTCGTGACGAAGTGGCTCGACGGCATCGACGTCGCGCCAGGCGAGATCGTGCTGTGCGAGAACGTGCGCTATGAGAAAGGCGAGGAGTCCGACGACGACGAGCTCGCGAAGAGGATGGCCAAGCTCTGCGACGTGTTCGTGATGGATGCGTTCGGCACGGCGCACCGCGCGCAAGCGAGCACCAACGGGGTCGCGCGCCACGCGCCCGTCGCGTGCGCGGGCCCGCTGCTCGTCGCCGAGCTCGAGGCGCTCGCTGCGGCGCTCGATAGGCCGAAACGTCCGGTGTTCGCGATCATCGGCGGCTCGAAGGTGTCGACGAAGATCGAGGTGCTGCAAAGCTTGAGCAGCAAGGTCGACGAGCTGATTCTCGGCGGCGGCATCGCGAACACCGTGCTCGCTGCCGCGGGCTTCCCCGTCGGCAAGTCGCTCTACGAAGCGGACATGGTCGACTTCGCGAAGAAACTGCTCGACGGCAAATTCGGCAAGGCGAAGGTTCCGCTGCCGACGGACGTCGTCGTTGCGACGAGCCTCGAGCCGTCGTCGCGCGGCAAGGTCAAGCGCGCGAAGGACGTCGCGGCCGACGAGATGATTCTGGACATCGGCCCAGAGACCGCCGCGTTTTACGCGGAACGGCTCGACCGCGCAGGCACCATCGTTTGGAACGGCCCGGTCGGCGTATTCGAGCATCACGAGTTCGCCGGCGGCACGCGGCGCGTCGCGGAAGCCGTCGCGGCGAGCAAGGCGTTCTCGATCGCGGGCGGCGGCGACACGCTCGCGGCGATCGAGCAGTTCGCAGTGGGCGACAAGATCTCTTACATCTCGACGGGCGGCGGCGCATTCCTCGAGTTCCTCGAGGGCAAGACGCTGCCGGCGGTCGCGACGCTCGAGGAGCGCGCGCAGCGTTGAGGGCGCCCGCGTCCGGAATCCGTCACCGCGCTCGCCCCCGAACCTGCGATCGAGATCGTGAAGGCTAGTGCTCCAAACGAAGTTCTGCGGCAGGCGTTCGACTCCGCGTTGCGCGCCGCGTCGCCATCGGCCTGCTTGCCGCCGGCGCTCGCTTCGTACACCCGCGGACCGGCGCTCGTGCTCGGCACCGGCAAGGCCGCGGCGTCGATGGCCGCTGTGTTCTCTGCGAATTGGCCCGCGCCGACGCGCGGCATGGTCGTCACGCGCTATGGTCACGGGCTCGGAGCGGGCGAGGATAGCGCCGGTATCGAGATCGTCGAGGCGGGGCACCCGTCGCCCGACGCCGCGAGCCTCGCGGCGGGCGCGCGCTTGCTCGAGCTCGCGGCGAGCGCGAGTGAGGCGTCCGACGAGTATCTCATTTGCCTCGTCTCCGGCGGCGGCTCGTCGCTCGCGGCGGCACCGTTGCCCGGCGTCTCGTTCGAGCAGAAGCGTGCGGCCGCGAATTTTCTCATCCGCCAGGGTGCGGACATCCGCGAAATCAACTGTGTGCGCAAGCACTTATCGAAGCTCAAAGGCGGACGGCTCGCGGCGGCCGCGCATCCCGCACGGGTGATCACATTCGTGATTTCGGACGTGCCGGGAGACGAGGTCGGGGACATCGCCTCGGGCCCGACGATCGCGGACGCGACGACGCAGGCGAACGCGATCGAGATTCTCGAGCGCTACGGCTACCCGAAGGTCGCCGAGCTCAGCCGTGCTCCGCGACCCGAGCTGCGAGACGCCGAAGCCCGGCGCGCGCGAGTTCGCGCGCGATGCGGTGCACTTGATCGCGACGGCGTCCACCGCGATGGATGCGGCGGCGAGATTCCTCCACAAGCAGGGTTACGAGGTCGTCTATCTCGGCGACGATCTCGCCGACGAGGCGCAAGCGCTGGGTCGTGAGCACGCGCGGCTCGCGAAGCAGCACGCGCGCTTCCGGCCGACGCGTCGCGATTCTTTCCGGCGGCGAAACGCGCGTCGTGCTCGGCGAAGGCGGCGCGGCCGGGGCGGCCGCAACACGGAATACATCGCCGCCCTCGCCCTCGAGCTCGACGGTGCTCCAGGGATCTTCGCGCTCGCGGCCGACACCGACGGCATCGACGGCGCGGGCGATCACGCTGGCGCGACGATCGTTCCCGAAACGTTGCGCCTCGGCGCCGAGCGCGGCGATTCGCTCGCGCGAGCACTGGCGCAACACGACACTTACAGTTACTTTGACGCCGCCGGGCATTTGCTCAGGACCGGACCGACTCGAACGAACGTGAACGACTTCAGATTGATACTGTGTCAACCGTAAATAGAAGAGACAGCTCGTCCCTCGTGCCCGCGGCGCCTCAGGAAGACGCTCGCCGGCGCACGAAGATCGTCGCGACCTTGGGGCCGGCCACCGACGACCCCGCGGTGCTGGAGCAGCTGATTCGCGCGGGCACGGACGTGTTTCGGATCAACTTTTCGCACGGCACGTCGAAGGACCAAGCCGCCCGCGTCGCGACCGTGCGCCAGATCGCCGACAAGGTCGGCCGGCACATCGGGATCATGGGCGATCTCCAGGGCCCCAAGATCCGGATCGAGTCGTTCAAGAACGGCCCGATCGTGCTCGTCGAGGGCGCGCAATTCCTGCTCGATACCGCGATGGACCCGCACGGAGGCGACGACAACGGCGTCGGGGTCGCGTATCGCAACCTCGTGAACGACGTCGGGCCGGGCGACGTCGTGCTGCTCGACGACGGCCTGGTCGTGCTCGCCGTAGAGAAGGTCGAAGGCACGCGCATCACGTGCCGTGTGCAGCAGGGCGGTAAGCTCAGCGACCACAAGGGCTTGAACAAGCAGGGCGGCGGCTTGTCCGCGCCTGCGCTCACCGACAAGGACCGGCGCGATATCGAGACGGCCGCGCGCCTTTCGCTCGACTTCATGTCGGTATCGTTCGCGCGCAACGCCGAGGACATCGAGGAGGCGCGCTCCCTGCTCCGCGCGGCAGGAGGCCAGGCCCACATCGTCGCGAAGATCGAGCGCGCCGAGGCGGTGCAGAACATCCGTTCGATCATCGACGCCAGCGACGTGATCATGGTGGCGCGCGGCGACCTCGCGGTAGAGGTCGGGTACGCGTCGATGACGGGCTTGCAGAAGGGTTTGATCCGGCTCGCGCGCGCGCGCAACCGAGTCTGCATCACGGCGACGCAGATGCTCGAGTCGATGATCAACTCGCCGTCGCCGACACGCGCGGAGGTGTCGGACGTCGCGAACGCCGTGATGGACGGCACCGACGCCGTGATGCTGTCGGCGGAGACGGCCGTTGGAAAGTACCCGGTTCGCGCCGTCAGCACGATGGCGGAGCTATGCATCGGCGCCGAGAAGCACGAAACGTTTCGCCGCGCGGCGAACTATCGGCTCGAGGACGTGTTCTCGCACGTGGACGAGGCGATCGCGATGGCCGTGATGTACGTCGCGAATCACTTGAACGTGCGCGCGATCTGCGCGCTGACCGAGTCCGGCTCGACGACCTTGTGGATGTCGCGCGTGCGCTCCGACATTCCCGTATTCGCGTTCACGCGGCACGAGGCGACGCGTCGCCGCGTGAGCATGTACCGCGGCGTGTACGCGGTTCCGTTCGACGCCACCGGCACCGATCCGTTCATACACGAGCAGGTATTTGCGACGCTGCTCACTGTCGGCGCGGTGAGCCCGGGCGATCTCGTGCTGTTCACCAAGGGTGATCAGCAAGGTGTGGCAGGGAGGACGAATACGATGCAGATCCTTACCGTGCCCGCCGCCGACGCGGCCCGCCCGCAGGCGAGTGGCTGAGGTCACACGCAAGGCCCTGGTGCTTCCCGGCGCCGGCGCCCGCGGCGCGTATCAAGTCGGTGTGTTGAAGGCGGTGGCGCAACTGCTGCCGAAGGACGCGCACAACCCATTCGCGATCATCTCGGGCACATCGGCGGGCGCGATCAACGCCGCGGTGCTCGCGGGCCGCGCGGCGAACTTCGAGCGTGCGATCGGCGAGATGGAGCGCGTCTGGGCCAACTTCAGCGCCGACCAAGTCTTCCGCACGGACAATTGGACCATGCTGAAGACGAGCCTGCACTGGCTCGCGGCTGCGATGTTCGGCGGCCTCGGCGTGCGCAACCCCGCGTCGCTGCTCGACAACTCGCCGCTGCGGCATCTGCTGAAGCGTGACGTGCGTTTCGGCGGCATCGCGCGCGCGATCCAGCGCGGCCATCTCGAGGCGCTCGCGATCACGGCGTCGGCGTATACGTCCGCGCGCTCCGTGACATTCTTCCAGGGTCGCCCGGCGCTGAAGGCCTGGGCGCGTGTGCGCCGGATCGGCCGACCCGAGAGGATCTCGATCGATCATCTGATGGCGAGCGCCGCCGTGCCGTTCGTGTTTCCGGCCGTGAAGATCGCCGGCGAGTATTACGGCGACGGCTCGATGCGGCATCGTGCGCCTCTGTCGCCAGCGATCCATCTCGGCGCGGATCGCATGCTCGTGATCGGCGTGCGCGACGAGCGCCCCGATCCCGAGCCGCCGCCCGAGGGCGATCCCGGGGCGCCGACGTTCGCGCATCTCGGCGGCTACATGCTCGATACGCTGTTCATGGACGGCCTCTATACCGATCTCGAGCGGCTGTCGCGGCTGAATCACATCATCGAGCAGGCGGGCACGGCGAGACCCAAGGCGGGCCTCGAGAACCTGCGGCCGCTGCACACGATCGTGATCGTGCCGAAGGAAGATATCCGTGCGATCGCCGCGCGCCACTCGAACGAGCTGCCGCGCGGCGTGCGCTTGCTGCTCGGCGGGCTCGGTGCGATGAATCGCAACGGCATGCAGCTCGTTAGCTATTTGCTGTTCGAGTCCGGCTTCACACGCGAGCTGATCGAGATGGGCTATCGCGACGCGTTCGCGATGGAGGACGAGCTACGGGCTTTCCTGTTCGATCAGCCGATGGACACGCTCTACGCGCCCGCACACCTGAAGCTCGCCCTCGAGCGCTAACCCCACCCCCCAACCTGGCACTGAGCCGTCGCGAGGCCGGTGGGAGCACCGCGTCGGTGCTCAGCGGCGATTAGCAACTCACAGCACCGGTGAAGTGCCCACTGCGGGAGGCGAGTTGCGGGCCGCGGAGCGCCGATGGGGTGCTCCCACCGGCCTCGCGACGGCGGCCACCTACCGTAGCTCGTCGTGCTGCGTCCGAATCGGCCCGTATTTCGTCGCGAGCCGCTTCGCGATCGCCTCGGCGACGTACACCGAGCGGTGCAGCCCGCCCGTGCAGCCGATCGCGACCGTGAGATAGGACCGCTGGAAGTCCTGGTACCGCGGGATCCAGTCCTCGAGGAACGCGACGATGTCGTCGACCATCTCTTGCACGACGGGCTGGGCGTCCAAGAAGTTCCGCACGCCCTCGTCCTTGCCGGAGAGGGGCCGCAGCTTCGGCTCCCAGTAGGGATTCGGCAGACAGCGCACGTCGAAGACGAAGTCCGCGCTGGCCGGCAGCCCGTGCTTGTAGCCGAACGACTCGACGAGGATCGAGAGCGATCCCGGGGTACGGGGCGCCACGCGCGCGCGGATCTGCTCGCGCAGCTCGTACACCGTCATGCCGGTGGTGTCGATCACGAGCTCGGCGGTGTTGATTACGGGCCCGAGCAGCTCGCGTTCCTTCGCGATCGCTTCCCCTAAGCTCGTGCCCTGGTCGGTCAAAGGATGCTTGCGGCGCGTCTCGCTAAAACGCGACAAGAGCACTTTGTCGTCGGTCTGGAGAAAGATGATCTCGCACGCGACGCCATCTGCCCGGAATTTGGCGACGAGGTCCGGAATTGCCGCGATGTCGCTCGGCCGATTGCGAGCGTCGAGACCGACCCCCACGTTCTCGAACGCGGCATCCTTGCGCGGCAGGATCTCGTCTACGAACGAGCGCAGCAACGCCACCGGGATGTTGTCGATGCAATAAAACCCGAGATCTTCGAGCACGTGCAACGCGACGCTCTTGCCCGAGCCCGAGAGGCCGCTGATGATCACGAGGCGCACGCTGTTCTCCGCTTCAGCTCACGGTTCGCCGGACCGGGCGTTGAGGACGGTCGCTAGCGGACTACGCGCTTCTCCACTTCCCTAGCGTGATGGTCCGTGAGCTTTTCCTTGTGTTTCTTGACCTGGCGATCGAGCTTGTCGGCGAGCATATCGATCGCGGTGTACATGTCTTCCTGGATGGAGTCGGCGTGGATTGCGCCGCCGCCCATGTAGACGGTGGCTTCGGCTTTGTGGACGAGCTTTTTCTCGACCGTGAGGATGCAGTGAATGTCCGTCATGTTGTCGAAATGCCGTTCGAGCTTGGCTAGCTTGGTTCCGACGTAGTTGCGTAGCGAGTCCGTGATGTCGACGTGATGACCTGTAACATTCAGCTGCATGGCTCCGCTCCTTCCACTGGGTTTCTAATTTTCCGTGAGACTTAACCCACCAACTTGCTCCGTTTGCGGTCGCTCGACGACGCGATTTTCATGGCCTCGCGGTATTTCGCGACGGTGCGACGAGCGACTGTAATTCCCTCTTCGGAAAGCATCTGCGCGATTTGATTGTCGCTGAGCGGCTTCTCGGGGTCTTCTCCGCTCACGAGCTTGCGGATCTTCGCGCGCACGGCCGTCGAGCTCTGCTCGCCTTCCTCACCGGCCACGTGGCTCGAGAAGAAATAGCGGAACTCGAACACGCCGCGCGGCGTGTGCATGTATTTGTTGGTGGTGACGCGCGAGACCGTGGACTCGTGCATTTCGATGGCTTCGGCGACGTCCCGCAGCACCATCGGCCGCATGTATTCTTCGCCCTGCTCGAGGAAATCGGTCTGCCGTTGCACGATGGTGAGGGCCACCTTGAGCAAAGTCTCGTTACGTATTTCCAAGCTGCGTATCAACCAGCGCGCCTCTTGGAGCTGAGTCCGTAGAACATCATACTCCTCGCCTCGGCCGAGCGACCCGGCATAAATCTGATTCACGCGTAGGGTGGGGGACACGGCGTTGTTCAGCTCCACCACCCAATGGCCGTCGCTGCGCCGCACGAACACGTCCGGTATGACATATTCTGCCGCGGGGGCGAACACCGAGGCGCCCGGCCGCGGATGGCACGAGCGCACCAACGCGATCGCGGATTCGAGCTCTTCGTCGGAAACCTTGAGCAGACGTTTGAGCGCGCCATATTGGTGCTCCGCGACGAGCGGCAGGTGCTCCCGCGCGATCGCGCGTGCGAGCTCGAGACCCAGCGTGTCTGGAGCGAGCTGCGCGAGCTGCAGCAGCACGCATTCGCTCACCGATCGCGCGCCGACGCCCGCCGGATCGAACTGCTGCACGAGCTCGACGAGCACCTTCTCGACCTCGTCGACGGGCGCGAGCACGTCGGGCGCGAGCGTTGCGCGAATCATCTCGAGATCGTCCGTGAGGTAGCCGTCGTCGTTGATCGCGTCGATGATCGCTTGGCCGATGGTCGTGGTGCGGGCGTCGAGGTTCTCGAGCTCGAGCTGCCAGAGCAGGTGGTCGCGCAGCGTTTCCTCGGACCGGTCCGCGTACTCGAACGTGGTCGGCGGCTCCGAGCTCTTCGGCGCTTCCGCGGGGCCCGTCTTCTGGGTGTCTTCCCACTCTGCCTCGCTCGCAACGGTGGTCTCGACGGGTTCCGTGGGCTCGGTGAAGTCCTCGGGCTCGTCGCTGCCGCCGTCGGAATCGGTGGTCTCGTCCGTAGCGGTCTCGGCGGGGGTCTCCGCGGGAACCTCGGGCTCCTCGACCTCGAGCATCACGTTGTCGTCGAGAGCCTGCTGAATCTGGGTCTGCAGCTCCATGATCGGCAGTTGCAGCAGGCGGATGGCCTGCTGCAGCTGCGGAGTCATCGTCAGCTGTTGGGTCAGCTTTAGCTGCAGGGACGGTTTGAGCATGAAGTCAGTCTAGCGAACTTTCGGGGGCGACTTTCAGAGGGAGAACCCTTCTCCCAGATAAACCTCACGGACGCTCTTATTCGACAGAATCTCGTCGGGCGAGCCCGAGGCCATCAAGGCCCCGTTGTTCAGGATATAAGCCTGCCCGCAGATTCCAAGGGTCTCGCGCACATTATGATCCGTGATGAGCACGCCGATGTCCCGTTGGGCCAAGTGGCGGATGATCCGCTGGATGTCGAGCACGGAGATCGGGTCGACGCCCGCGAACGGCTCGTCGAGCAGCACGAACTTCGGCTCCGCCGCGAGCGCGCGCGCGATCTCCACGCGCCGCCGCTCGCCACCCGAGAGGCTCACCCCGAGCGTGTCGCGGACATGGCTTATGTGCAACTCTTCCATGAGCTCCTCCAACTTCGTCTGGCGGCCGACGCGGTCGAGGTCCTTGCGGGTCTCGAGGATCGCACGGATGTTGTCCGCCACGTTGAGCTTGCGGAATACCGACGCTTCCTGCGGCAGGTATCCAACGCCCAGGCGTGCGCGCCGGTGCACGGGCAGCCGCGTGATATCGCGGCCGTTCAATTGAATGCTACCGCGATCGCAGCGCACGAGCCCCACGATCATATAGAACGCAGTGGTTTTGCCGGCCCCGTTCGGACCGAGCAACCCTACGACTTGGCCGCTGTCGATGGAGATGCTGAGGTCTTTGACGACCTCGCGCGACCGATAGCGCTTGGCCACTCCGAGCGCTTCGAGTTTGCTCATCGGGGAGCGTCTGCGCCGGCCGCGGGCTCGCCCTGTTTTGGCAGCACTCTAATTTGAAACCTGTCCGCGCAAGTCGTCGAGCCTGACGTCAAGTGCTCGGTCGAGAGGTTGTAAACCAAGTCGCATCCCGAAGCCTGGTACTGATCGCGATGGAACCACGCGTTCTCGGTGAGCCGCAAGGTGCGCGCAGCGTAGTCGTAGATGATCTTGTTCGCGCCGCCGCGCGCGGGATCTTTATCGCCCGCGTTCGGATCCTCGAACGTGGCTTGCCCCGTGAGCTCGCCGCGTGCGAGCTGCTTCTCGTCGAAGGTGAACACGGCGGTGTCCGACGTCAACACGCCCGATGCGAGTGTGATCTTCACGTGTCCGTTGAACCGCCATTCGCTCTTGGCCTGGAAATCGGTACTCGTCGCGACCGCCTGGTCGGCGACGATGGTCATCTCGCATTGCGTGATGTGGGGCGCGCGCAAATTGATCAGGTTCGTCTTGCTGTCGAGCTCGAACGATTGCATGTCGAGCAGCACCTCGGTGCAATTGCGGGCGCGCTCCTGTGCCGCGACCACGGAGCTGCCCAGTGCGAGCACGCAGATCAAGAGACTAGCGAGCAAATTTGCCATGTACACCGGATTCTAGCTGCAGTCGTTCTTCCTTCAAGTGCGCACGCAGCGCGTTTCCCTTTAGCTGCCAGTCGCCGACGCGCAGCTGGGTGGGCTCATCCGACGCGGCGATCGATGTGCGCGGCTCGAAGCGCAGGCTCTCGGTCGTGATCCGCCAAGGCATGCCGCCGTCGGTCGGCTCGCTGCGTAGCTCCACTCCGCCGCTGAGATCGAGCTGCGACCCGTCCTTCGGCGTGCTCCCACTGCCTGCGGTGATGTGCCACGGGACCTCATTCGCGGGGCGGTACTCGACCTGAACGCCTTCGAGCAGCAGGCGTTCCGACTGTTCCTCGAGACGCTCCGCGAGGATTCGATAGGCGACTTGGCCGTTCGCGTCCGTGCCGGTCAGCTGCGCGCCGCGCAGGAAGTAGCCGAGCGGGGCGTCGTCGCCGCGCGCCTGGCGCGGTGCGGCAACCGGCTCCGTGCGCCCGTAGAACCAGCTTGCGACCGCACCGGCGCCGAGCAGAAGCATCAAGATGACGTTGCGCATTCGGCCCCGCGGATGCGGCGATCTGCCGCAGTGCAGAGGATTGTACGCGCGCGTGCCGGCCGCGGGCGACGCTTTGGCGGGTCATCGGCTAGACTGATGGTCTGTGCCGCTCGCCGAGTCTTAGGATGGATCCTCGCGAAATATCTGCGCTGATCGAGCAAAACCTCGCGGGCTCGCGCGCGCACGTGCAAACGGACGGCCAAGGCCACTACGAAGCCACCGTCGTCTGCGACGCGTTTGCGGGCAAGCGCAGCCTCCAACGCCATCAGCTCGTCTATGCGACGCTCGGCTCGCGGGTCGGTCGAGAGATCCATGCGCTAGCGCTGCAGACCTTCACGCCCGAAGAGTGGAGCGCCCGCGGCCAATGACGGCCGGCGTGACGGAGCGGCCTTGGACAAGCTAGTGATCGTCGGCGGTGCCCGCCTCGACGGGGAGGTGCAGATCTCCGGCGCCAAGAACGCCGCGCTGCCGATCCTCGCCGCGACGCTGCTCGCGGATTCCCCGGTCGTACTCGACCAACGTGCCGCATCTCAACGATATTGCGACGACGGTGAAGCTACTGCGCCGCATGGGCGTGGAGATCGCAGTAGACGAGACGACAGTATCGGTCGATACCGCAGGGATCAAAGAGTGCATCGCGCCGTACGACCTCGTGAAGACGATGCGCGCGTCGATCCTCGTGCTCGGCCCGCTCGTCGGCCGCTTCGGACACGCAGACGTGTCCCTGCCGGGGGGCTGCGCGATCGGCGCGCGGCCGGTGAATCTGCACGTCGCGGGTCTGCGCGCGATGGGCGCGACGATCTCGATCGACGGCGGCTACATTCGCGCGCGCGCGGACAAGCTGCGCGGCGCGCGGCTCGTGCTCGACACCGTGACCGTCACCGGCACCGAGAACCTCATGATGGCGGCGGCGTGCGCTCGCGGCGAGTCCGTGATCGAGAACGCCGCGCGAGAGCCGGAGATCGTGGAGCTCGCGAGCTTCCTCACGAAGATGGGCGCCAAGATCGAAGGCGCGGGCTCCGATACGATTCACGTCCAAGGCGTGGAGCGGCTGTCGGGCGCCGCGTATCGCGTGATGCCGGATCGAATCGAGAGCGGCACCTACCTGGTAGCGGCCGCGATCACGGGCGGCCGCGTGAAGCTCGTGCACACGCAGCCCGACCACCTCGACTCCGTGCTGCAGAAGCTCACCGAGGCGGGCGCGAGCGTGACGCGCGGCCTCGACTGGATCGAGCTCGACATGGGCGGCCGGCGTCCGGTGGCGGTGGACGTCAAGACCGCGCCGTACCCTGGGTTCCCGACCGACATGCAGGCGCAGTTTTGCGCGCTGAACTCGATTGCGGAGGGGACCGCAACGATTACGGAGACCATCTTCGAGAATCGCTTCCAGCACGCGCTCGAGCTCCAGCGGCTCGGCGCGAACCTTTCGATCCAGGGCAACACGGTGATCTCGCGCGGGGTGCCGCGGCTCATGGGCGCGCAAGTGATGGCAACGGATTTGCGCGCGTCTGCGTCGCTGGTGCTCGCGGGGCTGCAGGCGCAAGGCGCGACGACCGTCGAGCGCATCTATCACGTCGACCGCGGCTACGAGCACATCGAGCAGAAGCTCAGTCGGCTCGGCGCCGACATCAAGCGCGCGAAGTCTTAAACGGCGTGTGGCGTCAGCCGCCGTCTTGCGGCGGCCGCTCCTGGAGCACGGCCTCGGTCGCGAACGTCGTGCCATCGTCGCGCGTGACGCGGATGCGAATGCGCTCGCCGGGCTGCGAGCTTGCGACGAGGTTCATCGCTTGCTGTTGCGTGAACATCCGCTGATCGTTGATGTGCGTGAGCACGTCGCCGATCTTCAGCCCCGCTGCCGCCGCCGGTCCGTTTACGGCTTGCAGCAGCACCGCGGAGCCGTCGATTCCGAGCACCTTCGCTTGGAGCGCGGGCAGGTCCGTGGTGTCGACGCCGAGGTAGCCGCGGATCACGCGGCCGTGCGCGATCAGCTGCTCCATCACTCCGCGCACGAGGTTCACCGGGATCGCGAAGCCGATGCCCTCGGGCATCGTCGGGTCGCGCGGCGCCGCGCTGATCACGGCCGTGTTGATCCCGACGAGCTCGCCGTGGGAGTTCACGAGCGCGCCGCCCGAGTTGCCGACGTTGATCGCCGCGTCCGTCTGGATGAAGTCCTCGAATACCGTGACGCCGAGGTTGCCGCGTCCGGTCGCGCTCACGATTCCCATCGTGACCGTCTGGCTCAAACCGAGCGAGTTGCCGATCGCGAGCACGACGTCGCCGACCTGCAAGCCGTCCGAGCGGCCGAGCGCGATCGTCGGCAGGTCGGGCAGCTCGATCCGCAGCAGCGCGAGCTCGGTCTCCGGATCGGTGCCGACGAGCTGCGGTGTGGCCACCCGGCCGTCCGCGAGCTGCACGCGAATCTCGTCGGCGTCGCGAATCACGTGCCAGTTGGTTACGACGTAGCCCTCGTGGTCGATGACGACGCCGGAGCCGAGCGCCCGGCCGCGCAAGGCGATGCCGCCGCGCACGGCCGACGGGTTCAGGGTGCGTTCGGTGTAGATCGTCGCCACAGCGGGCGTGCTGACCGCGACCGCGTCCGCATAGCTCGCCGCGCCGCGGCTCGGAGCGCTCGGCCCGGAGCTGACGAGATCGGGCCGGAAAAGGACGACGAGGAACGCGACGGCAAGCCCGATCGCGGCGGATTGTGCGAAGAAGGCGGTGACCTTCCAGACGGGCGACATGGTTCGGAGTTTAGCAGCTGCGCTCCGGAGTTCGGTGGCCAACCCGTTTGGCCGCTGTGTATAATGCGGCGCCTTAAGAAAATTCCATCGGCGCGGCGCACACGGGACGTGCGACACCCCTCGCAGTGTTGGCAGATCAAACTTTTCAGGCACGAATTCTGGTCGCTTTGGGAGGCTACCTGATGCATGGCCCCGTGAGTCGAGCCCGTGAATAGAGGGACACTCGATGGCTGAGAGCACCGGTTTCACGCGCCGGCACTTCTTGACCGTAGCGACGTTCGTCACGGGCGGTGTCGGCGCGATCGCGACCGCAGTGCCGTTCGTCTCATCGTTCAAGCCGAGCGCACGCGCGCAAGCGCTGGGCGCGCCCGTCGAATTCGACGTGAGCAAGCTCGAGGTTGGCGCGTTGGCCAAGGTCGAATGGCGCGGCCGCCCGATCTACGTCCTGCGCCGTTCCGACGAGATGCTCGGGGAGCTCAAGAAGGACGTCGCCTTGCTCCGCGATCCGAGCTCCGAGGACTCAGAGCAGCCCGCGTACGCGACGAACGAGCATCGCAGCATCCGGCCCGAGTTCCTCGTGCTCGAAGGCGTCTGCACTCACTTGGGTTGCGCACCCATGCCGCGTTTCGAGGTGGCCCCGGCCGACCTCGGCCCGACTTGGCCGGGCGGCTTCTACTGTCCGTGTCACGGCTCGAAGTTCGACCTCGCGGGTCGCGTGTTCGCCGGTGTGCCAGCTCCGGCGAACCTGACGGTGCCGCCATACCGCTTCATCAACGACAGCACGATCTTGATCGGCTCGGACGCGGGGAACTCATAGATGGCGAGCACCGAAGCTGACGTCTTCGACCGCTTGGGTCGGGGTCTGCGCTCCCTCGGGGCCTGGATCGACGACCGGTTCCCGATGACGAAGCTCATCAAGGAGCACGCCACCGAGTATTACGCGTCGAAGAACTTCAACGTCTGGTACGGCTTCGGCGTCATCGCGACGGTCGTGCTCGTGATGCAGCTCGTCACGGGCATCTTCCTCACGATGAACTACAAGCCGTCGGCCGAGGACGCGTTCGCCTCGGTCGAGTACATCATGCGCGACGTCGACTGGGGATGGCTGATCCGCTATCTGCACTCGACCGGCGCCTCTGCGTTCTTCATCGTCGTCTATCTGCACATGTTCCGCGGACTGCTGTACGGCTCCTACAAGAAGCCGCGCGAGCTCGTCTGGATCATCGGCATGTTCATCTATTTGTGCCTGATGGGCGAGGCGTTCTTCGGCTACCTGCTTGCCGTGGGGCAACATGTCGTACTGGGGTGCGCAGGTGATCGTGTCGCTGTTCGGCGCGATTCCCGTCATCGGCAACGATCTCTCGGAGTGGATCCGCGGCGACTTCTACATTTCCGACATCACGCTGAACCGATTCTTCGCGTTTCACGTGATCGCCGTGCCGCTGATGCTCGTGCTGCTCGTCGTCGTGCACATCATGGCGCTGCACGAGGTCGGCTCGAACAATCCGGACGGTATCGAGATCAAGGAACACAAGGACGCGAACGGCATACCGCTCGACGGCGTGGCGTTCCACCCGTATCACACGAGCAAAGACCTCGTGATCATCATCGTGTTCCTGATCCTGTTCTGCGCGGTGGTGTTCTTCGCGCCCGATATGGGCGGCTACTTCCTCGAGCACGCGAACTTCGAGCCGGCGAACGCGCTGCAGACTCCCGAGCACATCGCGCCCGTGTGGTACTTCACGCCGTTCTACGCGATGCTGCGCGCCGTGCCCGACAAGCTGCTCGGCGTGGCGCTAATGGGCTCGGCCGTGCTGTTCCCGTTTTTCCTGCCGTGGCTCGACCGCTGCCGCGTGAAGTCGATCCGCTACCGCAGCTGGATCTACAAGGTCTCGCTCGGTGTGTTCGCGATCACGTTCCTCACGCTCGGCTACCTCGGCCTGCAGCCGGCGACCGGTGCCTACACGGTGTTGTCGAGGATCTTCACGGTGTTGTACTTCTCGTTCTTCGTGCTGATGCCTTTCTATTCGCGCGTCGAGAAGACGAAGCCCGTTCCGACGAGGGTGACGCCGTGAGAGCCGCGAACCTCGCGTCCATTCTGACCGCGCTCGCCCTTTGTTGCGGCGTCGGCGGCGCTGCCGTCGCGCAGACCGAGGCCGAGCTCGAACCGGCGAACACGAACATCATGAACCAGCCGTCCCTGCAGCGCGGCGCGAAATACTTCGTGAACTACTGCCTCGGCTGCCACTCGGCGAAATACGTTCGGTACAACCGGCTCGCCGAAGACCTGCAGCTCACCGAGCAGCAGCTCGTCGATAACTTGATGTTCACCGGCGAGCGGCCGTTCGACACGATGGCGATCGCGATGAAGCCCGAGGATGCGACGCGCTGGTTCGGCAAGGAGCCGCCGGATCTGTCGCTGATCGCGCGCGCGCGCGGGACTGACTATCTGTACACGTTTCTGCGCAGCTTCTACCTCGACCCGTCGCGCCCGACGGGCGCGAACAACGTCGTGCTTCGCGGTGCCGCGATGCCCCCGGTGCTCTGGGAGCTCCAAGGGGTGCAGCGCGCGAAGTTCACCGTCGACGCCGAGCACGGCGGCCTAGAAGTTTTCGAAGGGTTCGAAACCGTGAAGCCGGGGCAACTCACCGAAGCCCAGTTCGACGACGTCGTGCGCGACATCGTCAACTTCCTCGACTACATCGGCGAGCCGATCAAGCGCGAGCGCGAAGCGCTCGGCATCCGCGTGATCGGGTTCTTGCTCGTATTCCTGCTGATCGCCTATCTGTTGAAGAAGGAAATCTGGAAGGACGTCCACTAGTCCTTCTCGTTTTCCCAGCCCCGCGCGATGTTAAGGAGAGCTCTCTTATGACCGTCATTGCCAATCGTCGCTCGGTGATGACGTTATTCTCGAAACCTGCCGATCCGTGGAGCCACCGCACCCGCCTCGTCCTCGCCGAGAAGAGCATCACGATCGACATCGTCGACGTCGACGAGGGCAGTCTTCCTGAGGACTTGCTCGACCTGAATCCGTACAACAGCGTTCCGACGCTCGTCGACCGCGACCTCGTGCTGTATGACTCGCGCGTGATCATGGAGTACCTCGACGAGCGCTTCCCGCATCCGCCGTTGATGCCCGTGGACCCCGTTACGCGCGCGCAGTTTCGGCTCGCGCTTTTTCGCATCGAGCGCGATTGGTACACGCTCGCCGAGGAAATCGGCGGAGGCGTCGACCGCAAGCCGCCGGGCCGTGCCGTGAAGGCGCTCGAAGAGAGCATCCTCTCGAGCGTCGAGATCTTTTCGGCGAAGAAGTTTTTCTTGAGTGACGAGTTCTCGCTCGTCGATTGCACGATCGCGCCGATTCTGTGGCGCCTGCCGATATTCTCGATCAAGCTGCCGGCGCAGGCGCGGCCGATACAGCGCTACATGGACGAGGTCTTCTCGCGGCCGTCGTTCCAGCAGAGCCTCACCGAGTTCGAGCAGGAGATACGTCAGTAGCCGTCACTCCGACCAAGCAGAGGCCGTACTTGCTACGGGCGATGCACGATTGGATGGTCGACAACGGCTTTACGCCCCACCTCGTCGTCGATGCGCGCCGCGACGACGTGCAAGTTCCCGCGGAGCACGTCCAGGACGGTAAGATCGTGCTGAACGTAAGCCATTCCGCGACGCAAGGCCTGTTGCTCGGCAACGAGTTCGTCGCATTCGAGACGCGCTTCGGCGGCGTTCCGCGGCACCTCGAAATTCCGATTGCCGCGGTGCTCGGCATTTATGCTCGCGAGACGGGTCAGGGCATGATCTTCGGCGAAGAAGATCCGCCGCCGGGAGGCAGCCCGACTCCGCCGCCGGCACCCGCGCCGCGTACCGCAGGCGCCGGCATCGCGCGCAAGCCGAAGCTCAAAGTCGTCAAATAGCGGACTCGTCTACCGCGGCTCGAGCAGCTCGGCGTCGATCAAATCGCAGAGCGCATGGATCACGAGGAGGTGGACTTCTTGGATCCGAGCCGTGCGCTCCGCCGGTACGCGAATCTCGATGTCGCTCGGCCGTAGCGCACCGGCAATCTTGCCGCCGTCGCGCCCCGTGAGCGCGACCACGCGCAGCCCGCGTTCGTGTGCCGCGTCGATCGCTCGCAGGATGTTCTCCGAATTGCCGGAAGTCGAGATCGCGAGCAGCACGTCGGCAGGCTGCCCGAGCGCGCGAACCTGCTTCGCGAAGATCTCGTTGAACGAGTAATCGTTGGCAATCGACGTGAGCGTCGAGCTGTCGGTGGTGAGCGCGACGGCCGGAAGCCCGGGACGCTCCATCTCGAAGCGGTTCAAGAGCTCACTCGAGAAGTGCTGCGAGTCGGCGGCCGAGCCGCCGTTACCACAGCTCAGCACCTTACCGTCTTCGAGTAGGGAGCGCGTCATCATCGCGGCGGCGGCCGAGATCGCGGGCGCGAGGACGATCGAGGCCTGCTTGGTCGCAATGCTCTCCAAAAAATGCCGTCTGACTCTCTCTTCCATATTCGTCTCAGGCCTGCCGAACGCTCGTCACTGTGCCGCTAACGAGCGGCGCGTTCAACTGGCGTCGAACGCGTTCTTGATCCACTGGACCGCGGGTTCGGCCGTATCGATCGCGTCGAAAGTGATCACGTCGAAGCGGATCGGCGCTTCGTGCCATTCGCGGCGGCGCATGAGGAAGTGCCGCGTCGCTTGGACGATTCGCGCGCGCTTGTGCGGGCCGATGCTCTCGACCGCGGAGCCGTACGACGACCTCGCGCGAGCGCGAACCTCGACGACGACGAGTGCGCGATCGTCTCGACAGACGAGATCTAGCTCGCCGAGCCGGCAGCGATAGCCGCGCTCGAGCACCGTGAGGCCGTGATCTTCGAGGTAGTCGGCGGCGACCGCCTCCCAATGGCGGCCGCGCGGCAGCCGCATGTCAACGCGTGCCGACGAGCTCGGCCGGCGTCGAGCCGCCCACGGGTGTTTCGTAAGCGACCGGGCGGCCGTTGCGAAACTGCGCGAGGGGCAGCGAGCGATGGACTTTGCCCGTGTCGTCGAGGCTCAGGTCCCCGGACATTCCGCGCACGGGCCAGGCAGCTCGGTCGCCGTTGTAGAGCGAGCTCACGAGCGAGTATGCGTCGGCGCCCATCGCGTAATAGCGAACCAAATTGCTGCGCTGCGGCCAGTAGGCCTGAACCTCCTGCTGCAGGTCCGACGCTCGCGCATCGGGCGCGATGACCGCGGGTGAGTCGGTGAAGATCACGCCGTTCAAGTCATTCAGGCGTCCCGTGCTGCCCGGGTCGAAGATGTCGGAGGTCGCGTAGGTCGGAATGTCGCCCGCGGAGTTTAGGCGCAGCTGCGGCGCGAGTAGCCGTCCCGCGCGCGTGTCGTCTGCGGTGATGAAGATCGCGTCGACGTCCTCCCGGCGCCGCGGCTCGAATTGCACGGGTGTGCCGAGGTTTGCTTCGAGCCGGCGCAGTCGCTGGTTGCTGCGCGTGATGTTCAGCACGCCCGCCACCGACTTCGAAAAATCTTGCAGCGCGGGCTCGTAGGGGACGAAGTCGAGCAGCTTGCCGCCGCGCGCCTCGAACTGCGTCTTGAAGCTCGCGAGCGTGCGAAAACCGCGGTCGGTGCCGGGCACGAACGCGATCGCCGTGGTCGCGCCGCTATTCGCGATGGAGTCCGCGAGCACGCGTGCCTCGTCGTCGGGCCCCAACGAGAACTGATAGAAGCTGCGCAGCAGCGGAGTCTCGATTTGCGCGAGGTTCAGCGCGAGTGTCGGAACGAAGCCCGCCTGCGTGATGACTTGCTCGACGTCGGCCCGCAGCAACGGTCCCACGATGAAGTCGGCGCCGTCGAGCTGCGCACGCAAGTACGCGTTCTGCGCGCCGCCCTGCTGCGTGTCGTAGATGCGAATCGCGGTACTGGCGGCGCCGGACTTGCGTAAGTGCGCTGCGAGAAAGCCGTCGCGAATCGCGAGCGCGAACGTGCGTTGCTGTGAGCTCAGCGGCAAGAGCAGTGCAATCTGCGCGGGGAAGCCGACCGCGCGTTGTGCGGACAAGAGCTCGGCGAGCAACACGCCCGCGGCGGGGTGATCCGTGTACGTCTCGCGCCACGCGAGCAGCGATCGCCGCAGGTCCGTGGTGCCGCTCGTCGCGAGCGGTGCGAGCGCGAGCCAGCCGTCGACGATCCGGTCGCCGGTCGGTGCCAGGGTCGCGGGCGGCGGGTACTGCCGGAAGCCGTCCCAGATCATGCGTTGGTTGGCGAGGATCGCGGCCGAATCCTCCAGCCACACCTCGCGCTCGACGAGCGCGCGCACGGCGTCCGCGTGACGGCCGAGCTGGAAGAACGCTTGGCCACGCGCCGCGGCCGCGTCACGCAGCACGGGATCGGTCGACGGCGGTTGCAGCGTCGCGAGCAGGTCTAGCGCCGCTTGCGGCCGTCGGTCGCCGACCTCGAGCCGCGCGAGAAGCACCGTAATCGCTTGCAGCTGGTCGCGGCTGGCGCCGGGACGCGCGTCGTTGAGCCTGCGCCGCGCGACTTGCGCGTCGCCGCGCTCGACCGACAAACGAGCGCTTTCGATGAGGTAATCCGCGCGCTGAGGCACCGCGACGCTCGCCGCGAGTTGCGCGTACAGCTCCGCGGCGGACGCGAGATCGCCGGTCTGCACAGCTGCGCGGGCGCGTGCCTCGAGGCTCTGGACTTGGCCCCCGCTCACGGGGCGCGCGGTCGGCGGGCCGTTGGAAACGCACGACGTAGTAGCGGCGATCCCGCCCATCACGGCGACGACGAGCGCTTTCCTAGCTGCAGTCCGCAATGCGCTTGTAGACTTGACGTCGATCATCCCTAACACACTCGGCGTCTATGCAAGACACGCCGGCTACTCGCGGCAAGCTGTACGTCGTCGGCACGCCGATCGGCAACCTCGACGATCTGACCCCGCGAGCGCGCGAAGTGCTCGCGGCGGCCGACGTGATTGCAGCGGAGGATACCCGCCGCACCCGGGGATTGCTATCGCGAATCGGCGTGGAAGCTAGGCTTATCGCGTATCACGAGCACAACGAGGAGAAACGCATCGACGAGCTGCTCGAGCGGCTCGCTGGCGGGGAGAGCGTCGCCCTCGTGAGCGACGCGGGCACGCCGCTGATCAGCGATCCCGGCTGGCGCCTCGTGCATGCGGCGCGCGCGGCGGGGCTCGAAGTGGTGCCCGTGCCTGGGCCGAGCGCAGCGATCGTCGCGCTCTGCTGCCGCCGGACTTCCAACGGATCGTTTCGTGTTCGAGGGATTCTTGCCGCGTCGCGCCGCTGCACGCGCGGAACGCCTGCGTGAGCTCAAGAATGAACGCCGCACGCTCGTGTTCTACGAAAGCGTGCACCGAGTAGCTGAAACGCTGGCGGCGCTCGCCGAGCACTTCGGCCCCGATCGCGAGGCGGCGCTCGCGCGCGAGCTTACGAAGATCCACGAGCAAATCCGTTCGGGGACGCTCGGCGATTTGCTCACGAAGCTCGACGTGGACATACCGCTTCTCGGCGAATTCGTGATCTTGGTCGCCGGGGACCAGACCGATAGCGCGCCCGACGAACGGCGCGCGCGCGAGATTTACGACGCCCTCGTCGCAGAGATCGACCCAAACAAGGCGCTGCAGCTCACCGCAACGCTCACAGGCGTTGCGCGCAACGCGCTCTACAAGCTCGTCCGCACCTAGCGGCGCGAAACACGCAACTCGCCTGAGTCAAAGTGAGACACTACGCGCGGGAGTCGGCCGGGCAGTCGCTGGGAGCAATCCTGGAGGAAAGTCCGGGCTCCGCTGGGCAGGGTGCCAGGTAACGCCTGGGAGGCGCGAGCCTACGGAAAGTGCAACAGAAAATATACCGCCGGCCAGCAATGGCAGGTAAGGGTGAAAAGGTGCGGTAAGAGCGCACCGCGCAGGTGGCAACACTCTGCGGCACGGCAAACCCCACCCGGAGCAAGACCGAATAGGGGAGCGTTGAGTGTGCCCACACGAGCTCCCGGGTAGGTCGCTCGAGATGCGCGGCGACGCGTGTCCTAGAGGAATGACTGCTCTCGACAGAACCCGGCTTACAGGCCGGCTCCCTTTTCATTACTGATCACTAAAGCGCCCTGGGCGGTGCGCCTTTTCTGGCCATGCGGGGGCGTATGGGGCGGGCGTTCTTGTCAGGCCGCGGCGCTCATTCTTAATCCGCCTGCAGCGCTCGTGGCGCCTGAAACACTCGCTTCGTCCGGGAAGTGGGGAGGCGCTTGCTCGCCATTTTTCATCAGATTTCGTCACCACTATCTAACTCTCTGTCGGTACAAAGATTTCTAGCTCACCGCCGTTGACAGCCGGGCGGGGCAATCCCTATAGTGGCGGAGAGTGGCAAGAAGTGGGCGAGAATGGGCCTAGTGGTCCGGTCGAATAACGATGTTCCGCGGCGCTACCAAAGTCACCCTGGACGCAAAGGGTCGTCTGGCAATCCCGAGCCGGTATCGGGAACGCCTGATCACTCGCGCGGACGGACATTTGGTCGCGACGGTCGATCGAGACTACTGCCTTCTCATCTACCCGCTGCCTGATTGGGAGGAGATCGAGCGCAAGCTGGTCCGTTTACCTGCGCTGAATAAACAGGCGCGTCGTCTGCAACGTTTGATGGTGGGTTACGCCACCGAACTCGACCTCGATAGCCATGGCCGAATCCTGTTGACGAGGGAGCTTCGCGAATTCGCCGGTCTCGAGCGGCAAGCGATGTTGATCGGGCAGGGCAACAAGTTCGAGCTGTGGAGCGAAGAACGATGGGGCTCCAAACGGGACGAGTGGCTGGCTGACGACGAAGGCGAACAGGCGGGCTTACCTCAAGAACTCGAATCGCTGTCTCTCTAGAGCACCGGCGTTGACCAGAACCTCTGGACATCAGCCCGTGCTGCTGAGGGAGGCGCTCGAAGGTTTGGCCTTGCGGGATGACGGTTGGTACGTAGATGCGACCTACGGACGCGGCGGACATAGCGCCGAAATATTGGCGCGGCTCGGGACTCAAGGAAGGTTGCTCGCACTGGACAAGGACCCGGAAGCAGTGGCTGACGGCGAAACGCGATTCGCGAGCGATGTGCGATTCGCGATCCGTCACGCCGGCTTCGAGGACTTCCGCGCGGTTGCTGCACCTTGGCTCGGCGGCCGCAAGCTCGACGGCGTGCTGTTCGATCTCGGGGTCTCCTCGCCGCAACTGGATCAAGCGGCGCGCGGGTTCAGCTTCGCCAACGACGGGCCCTTGGACATGCGAATGAACACGGCCAGCGGTGCGACCGCCGCCGAGTGGCTCTCGAACGTTTCGCAAACGGAGCTTGCAGACGTGCTGTTTCGTTACGGAGAGGAACCCCGCGCGCGGCAGATCGCCGCTGCGATCGTGAGGGCGCGCGACGTCGCGCCGCTCACTACGACGCGCTCGCTCGCGGAGATCGTCGCGGCGCACGCGGGCCGTCAGAAGGGTCGAATCCACCCGGCGACGCGCGCGTTCCAAGCGATCCGTATTGCGCTCAACAACGAGCTCGGCGCGCTCGAGAGCGCGCTCGAGCAAAGCCTCGAGCTGCTGGCCGCCGGTGGAAGGCTCGTTGCGATCAGTTTCCATTCCCTCGAGGACCGGATCGTCAAGCGCTTCATGGCGCGCGAAGCGCGCGGCGACGAGGCTTATGCGGGGCTGCCGAACATCCCGGCGCACGCGCGGCCGCGCCTCAAGCTCGTGGGTCGCCTCGTGCGTCCCGGCGACGACGAGGCGGTTCGCAACCCGCGCGCGCGCAGCGCGCGCATGCGGATCGCGGAGCGCGAGCCGCAGGGAGAGCCCGCATGAAGCCCGGCCGCAGACAGGCTGTGGAGCTCGCGGTTCTCTTGCTGCTCGCGGCCGGAGTGACGGCGTCGGGAGTTTGGGTAACGGGTGCGAAGCATCGCGCGCGCCAGCTATTCGTCGAGCTCGAAGAGCTCAATCGTGAGCAAGACCGGCTGCAGATCGACTGGGGTCGATTACAAATCGAGCAGAGCACCTGGGCCACGCATCCGCGCATCGAGTCGCTCGCGCGCGACCGGCTCAATCTCACGACCCCGGCCGACGAGCAGCTCGTCGTCGTCAGGGAGGCGGCCCGGTAGGCATGAGAAAGCCGTCCCAACAACAGCACGTCGATCGCGTCCGCTGGCGCGGCACGCTGCTGCTCGCTGCGTTCGCGCTCGGCGGGCTCGCGCTCGAGGGTCGGATACTCTATCTACAGCTCGTCAACAAGGAGTTCCTCACCGAGCAGGCGAACGGCCGGCACCTGCGCACCGCGCAGATATCGGCGCACCGGGGCTCGCTGACGGATCGCTACGGCGAGCCGCTCGCGGTCAGCACGCCCGTCGACTCGGTCGTGGCGAATCCGAAGGAGCTGAAGACGGCGCTCGATCGGCTCGGTGAGCTCGCCGATGCACTGGGCCAGGACGAGGAGTCGCTCGCGCGCAAGATCACGAGCAACCTTGGCAGAGAGTTCATCTATCTGCAGCGGCACCCGTTACCGCAGACGTCGGAGCAAGTGCTGCGACTCGGGTTGCCGGGCGTCGGCACCGTTCGCGAGTATCACCGCTACTATCCGGCGGGCGAAGTCGTCGGGCATCTGCTCGGCTTCACGAACGTCGATGATCGCGGACAGGAAGGCGTCGAGGCCGAGTTCGATCCCTGGCTCAAAGGCGAGAACGGCAGCAAGCGCGTGCTCCAGGACCGGTTGGGGCGCTCGATCGGCGACGTCGAGCTGATCTCCTCGGCGCGTCCCGGTCGCGATTTGCGTTTGAGCATCGATCTGCGCCTTCAATATCTCGCGTACCGTGAGCTCAAGGTCGCCGTGACCGAGAATCGCGCTCGCTCCGGCACGGTCGTCGTGATGGATCCGCGCACGGGCGAAGTGCTCGCGATGGTGAATCAGCCGTCGTACAACCCGAACGACCGCACGCAATACGTCGCGGAGCGGTACCGCAACCGCGCAGTCACCGACATCTTCGAGCCGGGCTCGAGCTTCAAGCCGTTCGTGATGGCTGCGGCGATCGAAAGCGGCAAATACGGGCCGAACACGATCGTGGACACGTCGCCCGGCGTCCTGCGGATCAACGATCGGCAAATCACGCACGACAACTCGAACCTCGGCAGGATCAGCCTCACTACCGTCCTCTCTCAATCGAGCAACGTCGGCGCCGCGCGCGTCGCGCTCACGATGGAGCCTGAGGAAATCTGGCGCGTGCTCGCGGCATTCGGCATCGGGCGTCTCACTGCCAGCGGGTATCCCGGCGAATCGGCCGGCGTGCTCAACGATCCGCAGCACTGGCGGATGATCGGTCAGGCGACCATCGCCTACGGCTACGGCGTGCAGGTCACGCCGCTGCAGCTCGCGCGCGCCTACGCCGCGATCGCGGCAGGCGGCATCGTCCGTCCGGTGTCGTTGCTAGCGATCGATGAGGCGCCGGCGGGCGAGCGCGCCGTGTCGGCGTCCACCGCGCGGCAGCTCACGCAGATGCTCGAGGCTGTGGCAGCGCCGACGGGCACGGGTAAGCGCGCGGCGGTGCGCAACTACCGTGTCGCCGGCAAGACGGGTACCGCCCAGAAGGCGACGGTCGGCGGCTATGCGGACGATCGGCACGCGGCGTTCTTCGCGGGCTTCGCGCCGGCGAGCGAGCCGCGGCTCGTCGTCGTCGTAGTGATCGACGAGCCGCAAGGCGCGGCGTATTACGGGTCGGACGTCGCCGCGCCCGTGTTCTCGAGCATCGTCTCGGGCGCACTACGCGTGCTGGCCGTGCCGCCCGACGCGTTGTCGGCCACGACCCTTACCGTGGTCGCGCAAGCGCAGGTGGGCCCATGATGGCGGCGCTCGCGACACGCGGCCGCACGCTCGGCGAGATCCTCGGCACCGACGCGGGCGCGTTCGCGCGTTTGCCTCTGACCGACCTCACGCTCGATAGCCGCGAGGTGATTCCGGGCGCTGCATTCGTCGCGCTCGAAGGGGCGAAGGAGCACGGTCTGCGCTACGCCGCGGACGCACTCGCGCGCGGCGCGGCGATCGTGCTCTATGAGCCGAGCGCGGTCTACGCGGACCCGCCGAGCCCGAGCCTCGCCGTGCCGAACCTCAAGGCGCGATTGGGCGAGCTTGCGCGGGCGTTTTTCGCGACGCTGCCAGAGCCCGCGTTGATCGGCGTGACCGGCACCAACGGCAAGACCACTGTCGCGTACCTCGCCGCCCAGGCGCTCAGCGTTCCGCAGCGGGGCTGCGGCTACATCGGCACGCTCGGGTTCGGAGTGCCGCCGAAGCTCACGCGCCACGCGCTCACGACGCCCGATACCTTCACGCTGCATCGCGAGATCGCGGCGCTTCGGTCGCCGCGCGTCGCTCTCGAGGTGTCGTCGCACGCGCTCTCGCAGAATCGCATCGCGGGCCTCAAGATCCGGACGGCCGTGTTCACGAACCTCACGCGCGACCACCTGGACGAGCACGGTGACCTCGCGCGCTACGGCCGCGCGAAGGCGCGCTTGTTCCAGCTGCCCGGCCTCGAGCACGCCGTGCTGAACGTGGATGATCCGTTCGGCGCGAGCCTCGCAGCGAATCTGCCCGTCGGTTGTGAGCGAATCCGCACCACGGTGCGCGGCGCGCGCGAAGCGGAGCTCAGCGCGCGGCTCAAGCGTGCGGACTTGGACGGCCTCGACCTCGAGATCTCCGGCCGCTTCGGCGCCGCACGGCTCGTGTCGAAGCTCATCGGCGACTTCAACGCCGAGAACCTCCTCGGTGCGCTCGGCGCGCTGCTCGCCGACGGCATGCCGCTCGAGCAAGCTTGCGCCGCACTCGCGGGCGCACAGGCTGCTCCCGGACGCATGGAGGCGCTCGGCGGTTCGCCGCGGAGGCCCTGGGTCGTGATCGACTACGCGCACACGCCCGACGCGCTCCAGCGCGCCCTCAAGACTCTAGAGGCTCTCGGGCCGCGCGCGATCACCTGCGTGTTCGGCTGCGGGGGCGACCGCGACCGCGGCAAACGGCCGATCATGGGCGGTGTGGCGGCTGGGATCGCGGACCGCATCGTGCTCACGGACGACAATCCGCGTAACGAAGATCCCGCCGAAATCGTGCGCGACATTCGCGTCGGGCTTGGCGAGCACCAGGACGTCGTCGTCATTCACGACCGGCGCGCGGCGATTCGCGCGGCGCTCGAGCATGCGCAGTCGGGCGACGTCGTGTTGATCGCGGGTAAGGGTCACGAGATCGAACAGATACAAGGTGCAGAGCGTCGACCGTTCGACGACCGTGCGGTTGCGCTCGAATTGCTCGGGGGCGCAAGTTGATGACACGGACTCTCGCCGCGGTCGCGCGCGAAGTGCGGGGACGCCTGGTCGGCGCCGACGGCGCCTTCGGGCCGGTGACCACGGACACTCGCGCGCTCACGGCGGGCGCGCTGTTCGTCGCAATCGCGGGTGATCGATTCGACGGCAACGACTTCGTCCGCGACGCTCAGGCGAAGGGTGCGGCCGGCGCACTCGTGTCGAAGGTGGCGGATTCGCCGCTGCCGCAAGTGGAGGTCCACGATACGCGCCGCGCCTTCGGGGCGATGGCGCGCGCATGGCGCGAGACGTTCGCGATCCCCGTGATCGCGATCACGGGCAGCAGCGGCAAGACCACCGTAAAGGAGCTCATCGCGACCGTTCTCGGCGTCAGCCGCTCGGTTTGCGTGACGCAGGGCAACTTGAACAACGACATCGGCGTGCCGCTCACGCTGATGCGGCTCACCGACGAGCACGACGCGCTCGTGATCGAGCTCGGTGCGAACCACGCGGGCGAGATCGATTACCTCGCCAGCCTCGCGCTGCCGACGGTGGGTGTCATTACGAATGCCGGGGCCGCCCATCTCGAAGGCTTCGGCTCGCTCGCGGGCGTAGCGTCCGCGAAGGGCGAGCTGCTCGACCACTTGCCGAAGGCCGGTACCGCCGTGCTGAACGCCGACGACACGTTCCGCGCGGACTGGGTCGCGCGCAGCCCATGCGAGCTCACCGTGACGTTCGGTTTCGCGCCGCACGCGGACTGCACGGTGATCGGTGAGCCCGAGTTCGATACGTCGGGTGCGGACTTCACGATGCGCTTGCCCGACGGCGAGACCGTCGAGATCCGCCTGCCGTTGCTCGGCCGCCAGAACGTCGCGAACGCGCTCGCGGCGGCGGCCGCGGCGCAAGCGATCGGCGTGAGCACGGACGACATCGTCACCGGTCTCGGCCGCGCGGCGGCTGTCGGCGGCCGCCTGAAGTCGCTGCCCGGGCGCGGCGGCGCGACGCTCGTCGACGACAGCTACAACGCGAACCCGGGCTCGGTGCGCGCGGCGCTCGACTACCTCGCGGTGCTCGGCGGCAGGCGCATCGTCGTGCTCGGCGACATGGCGGAGCTCGGGCCGGCGGGCGAGGCGTTGCATCGCGAGATCGGCGAGTACGCGCGCGGCCGCTGCGACTCCCTGTTGACGGTCGGCACGCTCGCGCGCGAGGCGGCCGCGGGCTTCGGTCCCGACTCGCAAGCGTTCGCGGACTGCGAAGCCGCGCGCGCGGCCCTCGAGCCGCTTCTCGCACCCAACGTGACCGTGCTCGTGAAGGGCTCGCGCGTGATGGGGCTCGATCGTCTGGTCAAGGCACTCGCGGCCGATGCGCCGAATCGGATGCAAGCGTGCTGATCCTCGTCACCGAGTATCTGACCCGTTACTACACGGGCTTCAACGTCTTCAGCTACCTCACGACGCGCGCGATCTTGAGCGCGCTGACGGCGCTCGTGCTGTCGTTCGCGATCGGCCCGTTCCTGATCCAGAAGCTGCAGATGCAGAAGGTGGGACAGCAGGTCCGTGAGGTGGGGCCCGCGAGTCACCTGCCGAAAGCCGGCACTCCAACCATGGGCGGGGCGCTGATTCTGCTCGCCGTCGCGATCAGCACGGTGCTCTGGGCGAACCTCACGAACCGCTTCGTGTGGATCGTGCTCGGCGGCATGCTGTTCTTCGGCGTGATCGGCTTCGTCGACGACTACAAGAAGCTCGTCGCTGCGCAACTCGAACGGCTTGAGCGCGCGCGTGAAGTTCTTCTGGCAGATCGTCGGCGCGGTCGGGGCGGCGCTCGCGTTTTATCTCACGGCCGAGAACCCCGACATCGAGCACGCGCTTGCTGATTCCGTATCTCAAGGACGTGATGGTGCCGCTCGGCGCCGTCACGTACGTCAGTGTTCGTCGCGTTCGTGATCGCCGGCTTCTCGAACGCCGTGAACTTGACCGACGGCCTCGACGGCCTCGCGATCATGCCGTCGGTGCTCGTGAGCACTGCGCTCGGCGTGTTCGCGTACGCCGGCGGCAACGTCATCTATTCGTCTTATCTCGGAATCCCGTACGTCGCGGGATCAGGAGAATTATTGGTTTTCTGTGCGGCCCTAGCTGGCGCCGGCTTGGGCTTCTTGTGGTTCAACACCTATCCCGCGCAGGTGTTCATGGGCGACGTCGGTGCTCTCGCACTCGGCGCCGCTCTTGGACTCGTGGCGGTGGCGGTGCGGCAAGAACTGGTGCTGTTCATTATGGGCGGGGTTTTCGTCGTCGAAACCGTCTCAGTCATTATCCAGGTTGCCTCCTACAAGATGACCGGCCGGCGCATTTTTCGCATGGCGCCGTTACATCACCATTTCGAGCTCAAGGGTTGGGCGGAGCCGAAGGTGATCGTGCGTTTCTGGATCATCACTGTGATCTTGGTGCTGATCGGCTTGGCGAGCTTGAAGATCCGCTGATGTTGGCAGCGCAGTCATTCGCAGCGGAGGAGTCGAAACGAATTCCACGGCAACGAGAGCGACGGGCGCAGTCGCGCAAGGATGAGGCGGTGGTAGCGGCAGGCGCGGATAGCCTGATCGTCGGACTCGGTGCAACCGGTGTCTCGGTCGCGCGCTATCTCGCGGCGCGCGGCGAAAAAGTGCGCGTGATCGATAGCCGTAAGACGCCGCCCGGGCTCGCCGAGCTGCGCGGCGCGGTTCCCACCGCCGAGGTCGCGCTCGAGACGCTCGACGCGCGCTGGCTCGACGGCGTACGCCGCGTGCTGCTGTCGCCGGGGCTCGGATTGGACATCCCGCTGGCGGCCGAGGCGCGCCGGCGCGGGTTGGAAGTGATCGGCGACGTCGAGCTGTTCGCGCGCGATGCGCGCGCGGCGAGCAAACCCGTGATCGCCGTCACGGGCTCGAACGGCAAGAGCACCGTCACGACGCTCGCGGCGAAGATGCTCGGAGCCCAAGGCCTAGCGGCACCGGCCGGCGGCAACCTCGGGCCGCCGGCGCTCGATCTGCTCGCCGCGGACGCGGATGCGAGAGTCGACGCCTGGGTGCTCGAGATCTCGAGCTTCCAAATGGAGACGACCGACAGCTTGCGGCCGCTCGCGGCGACGGTGCTCAACGTGTCCGCCGACCACCTCGATCGACACGGTACGCTGCAACGCTACGCCGACCTCAAGGCGAAAGTGCTCGCCGCCGCACAGAACGCGGTGTTCAACGCGGACGACCCGGTCGTCGCCGCGATGGCCAAGCGCCATCCGCACGCCATTCCGTTCTCGATCGAGCGGACGCTCACGCGCGGCTACTCGATCGTCGAGCGGCGCGGCGAGCGCTGGCTTGCGCGCGACGGCGAGCCGCTGATGCGCCGCTCGGAGCTCGCGCTGCGCGGCACGCACAACGAAGCGAACGCGCTCGCGTCGCTCGCGGTCACCTTCGAGCTCACGACGGACATCGAGGCCTCGCTCGAAGTCCTGCGCACGTTCGCGGGGTTGCCGCATCGCTGCCAGTTCGTCGTGGAGCGGCGCGGCGTGACCTATATCGACGATTCGAAGGGCACCAACGTCGGCGCCACGCTCGCGGCGCTGAATGGGTTCGCCGGCCCGCTCGTGTTGATCGCCGGGGGCCTCCGCAAGGGCCAGGACATGGCGCCGCTCGCGGCCGGCGCGCGCGGCAAGCTGCGCGCCGCGGTGCTGATCGGCGAGGCGGCGGAGGAGATTGGCGCGCGTGCTCCGCGGTCTCGCGCCCTTGACGCGCGCCGCGAGCATGGACGAGGCGGTGCGCGCGGCAGCCGCGCTCGCGCAGGGCGGCGACATCGTGCTGCTATCGCCCGCCTGCGCGAGCCAAGACATGTTCCGCGACTACAAGCACCGCGGCGAACTGTTCGCGCGCGCGGCGCAGGAGCTGCCCGCATGAGCGCGGTCGCAACGAAAGAATCGCGCGCGCTCGTTTTCGATCCCGCGCTCGTTTGCGCGCTGATCACGCTCGCCGCGCTCGGCGCGATGATGGTCGGCTCCGCGTCGATCTCGATCGCGGACCGGCCGCCGCTCGACGATCCTTACTTCTATCTCACGCGCCATCTTGGCGCGCTCGCGATTGGCGGCGGCGGAATGCTCGTCGCGATGGCAATCCCGACGGACCTCTGGTATCGCGCCAGTTGGCTCATGCTCGTCGCGGCGTTCGGCTTGCTGATCGTCGTGCTCGTGCCGTCGCTCGGCCACGCCGTCAACGGCGCGCGGCGCTGGCTCGATGTCGGACCCGTCACGCTGCAGGCGTCCGAGCCGGCGCGGCTGTGCCTGCTCCTGTATCTCGCGGGCTATGCGGTCCGGCGAACCGACGAGCTCGCCGCGAGCTTGAAAGGGCTCGCGAAGCCGATGCTCGTCGTGGGCGCCGCCGCGGGATTCCTGCTGCTCGAGCCCGACTTCGGCGCGTCGGTGGTGCTCGTCGCGACGAGCCTAGGCGTGCTGTTCGTCGGCGGCGCGCGCTTGCGCGACTTCGTGCTCGCCGTCGTGGTCGGCGGCACGGTGCTCGCGGTGCTCGCGTTCTCGTCCGCTTATCGTCTCGAACGGCTCACGAAGTTCTTGGATCCGTGGGCCGATCCGTACGCCGGCGGCTTCCAGCTCACCCAGTCGCTGATCGCGATCGGCCGCGGCGAGTGGACGGGCGTGGGCCTCGGCGAGAGCGTGCAGAAGCTTTTCTACCTGCCCGAGGCGCACACCGATTTCGTGTTCGCCGTGCTCGTCGAGGAGCTCGGCTTCGTGGGAGCGTCGATCGTGGTCGCGCTGTTCGGCGTGATCGTGTATCGCGCAGTGCAGCTCGGCCGCGACGCGATGCGCAGCGGCATGCCGTTCCAGGCGCTCGTTGCGACCGGCATCGGGCTCATGCTCGGCTTCGAGGCCTTCATCAACATCGGCGTGAACTCCGGTCTGCTGCCGACGAAAGGGTTGCCGCTGCCGCTCGTGAGCTACGGCCGCTCGAGCACGGTCGTGACTCTGCTCGCGCTCGGCGTGCTGTTCCGCATCCATTACGAAGTGCACGGCGGCCAAAGGCGGCTCGTGCAGCGCGGGTACGTGCGATGAGCGGCGCGCGCGTCGACGGTCCCATCCTCATCATGGCGGGCGGAACCGGCGGGCACGTGTTCCCGGGTCTCGCGGTTGCAGATGCGCTGCGCGCGCGCAACCGCGCGGTCGTGTGGCTCGGCACCGAGCGCGGGCTCGAGGCGCGCATCGTTCCGGCGCAAGGCATCGACGTCGAGTGGATCTCGATCGTCGGCGTGCGCGGCCGCGGCGTCCTTGCGTGGATCGCAGCGCCGTTTCGGATCGTGGGCGCGCTCGCTCAGGCGCTCGGGGCGGTGCGCCGGCGCCGGCCTGCGGCAGTGCTCGGCATGGGCGGTTTCGTCGCGGGCCCGGGCGGCGTCGCCGCGTGGCTCGCGCGCAGGCCGCTGCTGCTGCACGAGCAGAACGCGGTCGCCGGCACGACGAATCGGTTGCTCGCGCCGCTCGCGACCAAGATTTTCGAGGCGTTCCCCGGCAGCTTCCGCGGCCGCTCCGACGCCGTGGTGATCGGCAATCCAATCCGCAGCTCGATCGTAGCGAGCGACTCGCCGCGCGAGCGTCTTGCGGTGCGTCGCGGCGCGCGTCGCCGGCTGCTCGTCGTGGGCGGCAGCTTGGGCGCGCGGATCTTGAACAAAACACTCCCGTCCGCAGTCGCGCGTCTGCCGATCGCGATCCGGCCCGAGATCTGGCATCAGGCCGGGCGCAACGGCGTCGACGAGGCGCGCAAGGCGTACGCGGACGCGGGCGTCGACGCCCGCGTCGAGCCGTTCATCGACGACGTCGCGAGCGCGTATCGGTGGGCGGACCTCGTGGTCGCGCGCGCGGGTGGCATCACGCTCGCAGAGCTCGCGGTCGTCGGCGTCGGCGCGATCCTCGTGCCGTTCGCAGCGGCGATCGACGATCACCAGACGCACAACGCGCGGCATTTCGTCGGCGCGGGTGCAGGAGTCTCGATCGCGGAGGAGGAGCTCACACCGGCGGCCCTCGCGCGCGCGCTCGAAGGCTACCTCGGCGATTTTGACAGGCTCGTTGCGCTCGCCGAGGCGGCGCGCGGCCACGCGCACGTGGACGCGGCGCAGCGGCTCGCGGCCGCATGCCTCGAAGCGGCGGAGGCGCGCCGATGAACGATCGAATGGGCCGGATCCATACGATCCACTTCGTCGGCATCGGCGGAGCGGGTATGGCCGGGATCGCCGAGGTGCTTTTGAACCTCGGCTACGCCGTGCACGGTACCGATTTGAAGCTCACGCCGGTGACCGAACGGCTGCGGTCGCTCGGCGCTGTGGTGAAGGAAGGTCACGCCGCCGCGAATCTCGACAAGGCCGACGTCGTCGTCGTATCGAGTGCGGTGGCGGCGGACAATCCCGAAGTGCTCGCCGCGCACGAGCGCCGGATCCCGGTGGTGCGCCGCGCCGAGATGCTCGCAGAGCTCATGCGCTTCCGCTACGGAATCGCGATTGCGGGCACGCATGGCAAGACCACGACCACGAGCCTGATCGCGAGCGTGCTCGCGGAAGGCGGCGTGGACCCGACGTTCGTGATCGGTGGCCGGCTCGCGAGCGCGAACGCGAATGCCAAGCTCGGGCTCGGCAAGTACCTCGTGGCCGAGGCTGACGAGAGCGACGCGTCGTTCATTCATTTGCAGCCGATGATCGCGGTGGTCACCAACATCGACGCGGATCACCTCGGCAGCTACGAAGGCGACATGGGGCGCCTGAAGCAGGGCTTTCTCGAGTTCTTGAACAACCTGCCGTTCTACGGGCTCGCGGTGCTATGCAGCGACGACGCGAACACCCGTGAGCTGATCCCGGCGCTCGGGCGCCGGGTCGTGAGCTACGGTTTCGGCGAGCGTGCGGACGTGCGCGCTTACGACGTGGAGCGCTTGGGTCTGCGCACGCGCTTCAAAGTCATGTCGAGCGAGCGGCGGCAGCCGCTCACCGTCGAGCTGAACCTTCCGGGCGCGCACAACGTGCTGAATTCCCTCGCGGTCGTCGCCGTGGCGGCTGAGCTCGAGATCGCCGATAGCGCGCTCCTGCGGGGGCTCGCCGAATTCTCCGGCGTCGACCGGCGGCTGCAAGTTCATGGCACTGTCACGACAGCGGCCGGCCGCGTGACGTTCGTCGACGACTACGGCCACCATCCGACGGAGCTCGCGGCGACGATCGCCGCCGCCCGCGACGCCTGGCCCGGCCGGCGGCTCGTCGTCGTGTTCCAGCCGCATCGCTACACGCGCACGTTCGCGCTGCTCGACGACTTCGCAAAGGTCTTGGCCACGGTCGATGCGCTCGTGCTGACGAATGTGTACTCGGCCGGCGAGACGCCGCTCGCGGGCGCCGACGGCAAGTCGCTCGCGCGCGCGGTACGCGTACGCGGGGCCGTCGAGCCGATCTTCGTCGAGGACCTCGCCGAGCTGCCGGCCGTGCTCGGCCCGATCTTGCGCGCCGACGACGTCGTGCTCACGCTCGGCGCAGGCAGCATCGGCGCGGTCGCGCCGACGCTGCCGAAGGCGCTCGCGGTGCGCGCGCCCGTCGGGGTGCAGAAATGAGCGCCGTGGCGGACGAAGTGACACAGCGCGGCGTGCCTCTGATCGACGAACCGATGCGCAAGCACACGTCGTGGCGCGTCGGCGGTCCCGCCGACTTTTTCTACGAGCCGACGAGCGTCGCAGAGCTCCAAGGGATCCTCGCCGCGTTGTCGGTCGAGACGCCGGTGCTCTGGCTCGGCTTGGGGTCGAACCTGCTAGTGCGCGACGGCGGCGTTCGCGGTGCGGTGATCGCGACTAGCGGCCTGCCGCGCGAGCTCGAGCGGAGCGGTGAGACGCGAGTTCGCGCGGGTGCGGGTCTGCCGTGCGCGCTGCTCGCGCGCCAATGCGTGCGCTGGCAGCTCGGCCCCGCGGCCTTCTTCGCCGGCATTCCGGGCACCGTCGGCGGCGCGCTCGCGATGAACGCCGGCGCGTTCGGCGGCGAAACCTGGACGCACGTCGAGAGCGTGACCACGATCGATCGGCGGGGGGTCATTCACGAGCGCGCGCGTGCGGACTTCGCGGTGAGCTACCGCAGCGTACGCGGCGCCGCCGGCGCCGAATGGTTTCTCGCAGCGACGTTCGCGCTCGCGCCCGACCGGACGACCGCGTCGGGCCTGAAGGAAATGCTCGCGCGCCGTAACGCGACCCAGCCGCTCGGCGTCCCAAGCTGCGGCTCGGTGTTCCGCAACCCGCCCGGCGACTTCGCCGGACGACTGATCGAGCAGGCGGGGCTCAAGGGCGCAAGCGTGGGCGGCGCCGCGGTGTCCGACAAGCACGCGAACTTCATCTTGAACTCAGGTGGCGCGACCGCGGCCGACATCGAGACGTTGATCGAGCGCGTGCGCTCGACCGTCGAGAAGACGTCGGGCCTGCGGCTCGAGCTCGAAGTGCGTGTCGTGGGAGAGAAGCGATGATCGGCCGCAGGGGGAATCGGCGGCGAGTCGAGAGCCGTCTCAAGCGGCTCAAGCTGCCGACGATCGGTGCCTCGTGGCGCAAGCGACTGCGCCTCACGCTCGTTCCGCCGCTCGTCGCCGCTGCGCTCTACGGCGCGCTCACGGGCTTGACCGCGCTGCTCGATCAACCGGTCCGCAAGCTCGTCGTCGAGGGAACCTTCCAGCGCGTGACGTCGATCCAGGTCGAGGCCGCGGTCGCGGAGGATCTCGGCCACGGCTTCCTCTCGCTCGATCTCGCGCATTTGCGGGAGCGTGTGCAGGCCCTCGATTGGGTCGACCGCGTGAATGTGGGCCGCGCTTGGCCGGACACGCTGATCGTCAGCGTCACGGAGCATCAAGCTGCCGCACGCTGGGGGGACGAAGGATTGCTCAACGTTCGCGGCGAGCTCTTCACCGAGCACTCGCAGCACGCGTTCCCCGAGCTGCCGAGCCTCGGAGGGCCGGCCGGCAGCGAGCAGGAAGTCGCGAAGCGCTACCTCGCCGTGCGCGGCCGGCTCGCGGAGGCGGACTTGACGCTCGAGCGTCTCAGCATGGACGAGCGCGGCGCATGGAGCCTCGTGCTCGGCGGCGGCCAGGAGATTCGGCTGGGTCGTCGCGACATCGACGAGCGGCTGCTCCGTTTTTTCGACGTCGTGGCGCCCGCGCTCGCGGCCGAGCTGTCGCGGGTGCGCTATGTCGATTTGCGCTACACGAATGGTTTTGCGGTCGGCTGGCGAGCCGCGGAAAACGCGGCGTTCGCAGCGGCTGGGGCGGTGCCGGACCGTGGTTGAGAGCTCGATCAGGAGGAGTCGGCGTGGGTAGGCGGGACGACCGCAAGCTCGTTGTCGGGCTCGACATCGGGACGTCGAAGGTCGTCGCGATCGTCGGCGAGATCTCGGCGGAGGATCGGCTCGAGGTGATCGGTATCGGCTCGAATCCGTCGCGCGGGCTCAAGCGGGGCGTCGTGGTCAACATCGAATCGACCGTGCAGTCGATTCAACGCGCGATCGAAGAGGCCGAGCTCATGGCGGGGTGCGAGATCAACACGGTGCTCACCGGGATCGCCGGCAGCCACGTGCGCAGCCTGAACTCCCACGGCATCGTCGCGATCCGCGACAAAGAGGTCAGCGCGAGCGACGTCGAGCGCGTGATCGACGCGGCACGCGCGGTCGCGATCCCGGCCGACCAGCGCGTGATTCACGTGCTGCCGCAGGAATTCATCATCGACTCGCAAGAAGGGATCCGGGAGCCGATCGGCATGTCGGGCGTGCGGCTCGAAGCGAAGGTGCATCTCGTGACGGGCGCCGTCAGCGCGGCGCAGAACGTCGTCAAGTGCATCCAGCGCTGCGGGCTCACGGTAGAGGACATGGTCCTCGAGCAGCTCGCCTCGAGCCTGGCCGTGCTGACCGAGGACGAAAAAGAGCTCGGCGTGTGCCTCGTCGACATGGGCGGCGGCACCACCGACATCGCGATCTTCTGCGGCGGCGCGATCCAGCACACGGCCGTGATCCCGATCGCGGGCGACCAAGTCACGAACGACATCGCCGTGTCGCTGCGCACGCCTCTGCCGTATGCGGAAGAGATCAAGATCAAGTACGCGTGTGCGCTCTCGCAGCTCGCGAATCCCGACGAAACGATCGAAGTGCCGAGTGTGGGTGACCGGCCGCCGCGGCGGCTCGCGCGCCAGACGCTCGCCGAAGTCGTCGAGCCTCGTTACGAGGAGCTCTACCAGCTGGTCCGCGAGGAGCTTCGGCGGAGCGGCTTCGAGGAGTTGATCGCGGCCGGCGTCGTGCTCACGGGCGGCAGCGCGAAGATGGAAGGCGCGATCGAGCTGGCGGAAGAAGTGTTTCACATGCCGGTGCGTCTCGGTGTACCGCAATTCGTCGAAGGTCTCTCCGACGTCGTGCGTAATCCGATTCACGCCACCGGAGTCGGGTTGTTGTTGTACTGCAAGCAAGCAATGCAGACGAAGGCGGAAGGTGCGCAGTCGAAGTTTGGCATCACGGGCGCGTTCGACCGAATGAAAACGTGGTTCAAGGGAAACTTTTAGGCTTCAATACTCTGAACGAGGAGATCTGGAATGTTTGAACTGATGGACGGATACAGCCAGACGGCTGTCATCAAGGTGCTCGGTATCGGGGGAGGGGGCGGCAACGCCGTCGCTCACATGGTGCGGGCGGGCATCGACGGCGTCGACTTCATCTGCGCGAACACCGATGCGCAGGCGCTCAAGGGCGCAAAGGTGAAGACGGGCCTGCAGATCGGCTGCAACATCACGAAGGGGCTCGGCGCGGGCGCGAATCCCGAAGTGGGTCGGCAAGCCGCGATGGAAGATCGCGATCGGATCCAAGAAGTGATCGAGGGCGCGGACATGCTGTTCATCACCGCGGGTCTCGGCGGCGGCACGGGCACCGGCGCGGCACCGGTCGTGGCGCAGCTCGCAAAAGAGATGGGCATCCTGACCGTTGCGGTGGTCACGAAGCCCTTCTCGATGGAAGGCGGCAAACGGATGCGCATCGCCGAGCAGGGCATCGCCGAGCTCGGCCGCTTCGTCGATTCTCTGATCACGATCCCGAACGAGAAGCTCTTGTCCGTGCTCGGGCCGACGACGACGCTGCTCGACGCGTTCAAGGCCGCGAACGAAGTGCTGCAAAACGCTGTCCAAGGCATCGCCGAGCTCATCACGCGTCCGGGCTTGATCAACGTCGATTTCGCAGACGTACGCACCGTGATGTCGGAGATGGGGATGGCGATGATGGGCTCCGGTGTCGCGAGCGGGCAGGACCGTGCGCGGATCGCGGCCGAAGCCGCTGTGTCGAGCCCGCTGCTCGAGGACATCAACCTGTCGGGCGCGAACGGCATCCTCGTGAACGTGACGGCCGGCATGGACCTGTCGATCGGCGAGTTCCAAGAGGTCGGCGACACGGTGAAGCAGTTCGCGTCGGACGATGCGACGGTCGTGATCGGCACGGTAATCGACCCCGACATGACCGACGAGATCCGCGTGACGGTGGTCGCGACTGGCCTCGGCCAGGCGGCCGGGTTCGCCGAGAAGCCGATGAAGGTGGTGCGCAAAGTCCCGCTCATGAAGCCGCGCGAGCCGAACTATAACGAGCTCGAGAAGCCCGCCGTGCAGCGCAAGCGCGCGGTTGGCGACGGTGTTACCGGCGGCGGTGAAAGCCTCGAGGACTTGCTCGATATCCCGGCGTTCTTGCGGCGACAGGCGGATTGAAGCGGCGCCCGGCGGCACGGGAGGTTTCCTTGCCGCCGTAATTGTCGCTATGGTAGCTTGCTCGGCCGTTCGCGGCGCTGCCGGCACGATGCCGGTGTGGGCCACCGGCCGAGCGATGGCGAGGGAACGCGGCAGCTAGCTTGAGGCGTCAGGGAGTACCGACGGCGTGCGACAACGCACTCTAAAAGAGACGATCCGTTCGACGGGCATCGGCCTGCATAGCGGCGAGAAGGTCTACATGACCTTGCGCCCCGCGCCGGCAAACACGGGGATCGTGTTCCGACGCCTCGACCTGCCCGAGCCCGTCGACATACCAGCCACGGCGCTGAACGTCAGCGACACGATGCTCGGCACGACGCTTGGCGAAGGCGACGCCAAGGTCGGGACCATCGAGCATCTCCTCTCCGCGATGGCGGGCCTCGGCGTCGACAACGCATTCGTCGATCTCACGGCACCCGAGGTGCCGATCATGGACGGCAGCGCCGCGCCGTTCGTGTTCTTGCTGCAGTCCGCCGGCCTAGAGGAACAGAACGCAGCGAAGCGCTTCGTCCGCGTGCTGAAGCGTATCGAGGTCGTCGAGGGCGACAAGTGGGTGCGGCTCGACCCGCATGACGGCTTCCGAGTCAACGTCGAGATCGACTTCGATCACCCGGCGCTGCGCAAGCACCGCCAGGCCGTGACGCTGGATTTCTCGACGACGACGTTTCTGAAGGAGATCAGCCGCGCGCGGACGTTCGGCTTCCTGAAGGACCTCGAGACTTCGCGCGCGCGCGAGCGAGCGCTCGGCGGCAGCCTCGACAACGCGGTGGTGATGGACGACTACCGTGTCCTCAACGAGGACGGCTTGCGTTTCCGCGACGAGTTCGTACGCCACAAGGTGCTCGACGCGCTCGGCGATCTCTATCTTCTCGGCTCGTGTCTGATCGGTGAGTTCACCGGCTTCAAGTGCGGTCACCGGCTCAACAACCTGCTGCTCAGGCGGCTGCTCGAGCTCCCTGATTCCTACGAGGAAGTCGTGTTCGACGACGACCAACACCGCTCTCCGGTTTCTTACCAGCTCGCACCCGGGCACTGACCGCGCGGCCGCGCGGGCCTGATCGCGATTCCCCGACTCGCGTCTCCTCCGGACGACCCCGAGGGTATCTCGGGCTGCGCCACGCGGCGCGATCGGCAGCCGTCAACCGCCGTGCGGTCGGACTTTGATCCGGACGTTCGTGGTGGGTAGGCCGGCGAGGCAGTAGCGGACCCGGGCGGCCCAGCTCGGCGAGTCCATCACGAGCACGAGCTCGCCAGCGGCGTTGGTCGCGGCGCTCACGAGGTGCGCGCCCTCGTCGGCCGGCAACAGCTTGCGAATCTCCACTGTCTCCAAACGGCGACGCTCTGCTTCGCGCGTGAGATTGCCGAGGGGGCCAGATGTTAAAAGCTCGACGAGCGGTCTTGGTTCGTTCGGCATGGTAGTGAGACGGACGTCAGGATTTTAGGGCTAAAAGCTTGAGTCATAGCGGGTTTCTGGGCACGCTGTCGCGGCTCGATCCTGGCAAACCGTCTGAAAGGGCGGGACGCAAAGCCACCGATCTACGGGAGTCTCTCCTACGATAGCGGGGTTGCCGAGTTGACAGTTTACAAAACCAGCTATACTCGGCCTGCATGCCGGCGTCACCCATGGCGCTGGATCCAAGAACTAGAAGCCAGGAGCCGGGGCATCGCATGCAAGTAATCCTCCTGTCGAAGGAACGAGGGCATTTAGGCCAGCTGCGGCTTGATTCAGGTCGTGCGTGGTTCGGTGTCCTGTCGATCGCGCTCGTCGTGTGCGCGGGCGTCTTCTATGTTGGATTCAAGGCTGCCGCCATATTCGGCGTCAGCAATCCGCAGGCCCAGGTCGAGACCTGGCGGACCGAGCTCTCGCAGCAGCAATCGATCGTCGACACGACACGGCGTGCGTTGCAGCAGAACCTCGACGCGCTCGCGCTGCGGCTCGGCCAAATGAACGCCCACGTCGTGCGCCTCGACGCGCTCGGCGCCCGTCTTACGCAGATGGCGGGCCTCAAGGACGGCGAATTCAATTTCACGACCGGCCCGTCGCTCGGCGGCCCCGAAGAACCGCTTGCCGATACCGAGTTCACCAAGGTTTCCGGCGTAGTCAGCGCGCTCGACGTGCTCGACTCGCAGCTCGCCGATCGTAGCCGCCAGCTCGGCGTGCTCGAAGACCTGCTGCTGAACCGCAAGCTGCACGACGAGGTGCACCCGGAAGGGCGCCCCGTGACGCAGGGCTACATATCATCGCGGTTCGGCGGCCGCACGGATCCCTTCACGGGTCGGCGCGCGTTCCACAAGGGTGTCGACTTCGCGGGCCGCGAGGGTGCCGAGGTCGTTGCCGTCGCGTCGGGTGTCGTGATCTGGTCCGGCCAGCGCTATGGCTACGGTCAGCTCGTCGAAGTCAATCACGGCAACGGCTACGTCACACGCTACGCCCACAACGCGGACAATCTCGTGGCCGTTGGTGATACCGTCCGGCGCGGCCAGGTCATCGCGCGCATGGGCGACACGGGCCGTGCGACCGGGCCGAACCTCCACTTCGAGGTCTTGTTGAACGACGCGCCGGTCGATCCTCTGACCTACATCGGCGGCCAGTAGACAAGGGCCGTGCCCGCTGGCGCAACCCGCCAGTTTCCCGCCGACATTAACCCCGCGTAACGGTCGACCGGTGCCCAAAACCGGTCCAGGTCCTTAGAATAGGCCGCCTCATCGCGTCCCAAGGACAGCCCGCGTGCTCAGCACCGTCTCGAATCTCATGACCGGCGTGTTCGGCAGCCGCAATCAGCGGCTGATCAAGCGCTATGGCAGTTTGGTCGCCGCGGCGACCGCGCTCGAGCCCAAGCTCCAGGCGCTGCGCGACGAAGAGCTGCTCGCACAAACCCAGGAGCTCAAGCAGCGCTACGCCGCGGACAAGGATCTCGATGCGCTGATTCCGGAGGCGTTCGCGCTCGTACGCGAAGCCGCGCAGCGGACGCTCAAGATGCGGCACTTCGACGTTCAGCTCGTCGGCGGCATCGCGCTTCACCAAGGCAAGATCGCCGAGATGCGAACCGGCGAAGGCAAGACGCTGGTCGCGACTCTCGCCGCTTACCTCAACGCGCTGACCGGCGAAGGCGTGCACGTCGTGACCGTGAACGAGTACCTCGCGCAGCGCGACGCGGATTGGATGGGCCCCGTCTATCGGTTCCTCGGCCTGCAAGTGGGTGTCATCAAGAGCAACCAATCAGTCGAGGACAAACGGGCCGCGTACGCCGCCGATATCACCTACGGCACCAACAACGAGTTCGGCTTCGACTATCTGCGCGACAACCTCGCGTTCCGGCCGGAAGACCGCGTTCAGCGCAAGCTCGTGTACGCGATCGTCGACGAGGTCGATTCGATCCTGATCGACGAGGCGCGCACGCCGCTCATCATCTCGGGTCGCTCCGAAGAGAGCACGGAGCTCTACGTGCGGATCAACACCTTGATCCCGCAGCTCAAGCTCCACAACCCGCCACCCGGCAAGGCGAATGACGAGATCGAGTCGTCGCAGGTCGAGCTGATCGGCGTGAAAGGTGAGTCGCTTGGCAAGATGTCGACGGGCGAGGCCATCGCGCGCGCGAAGGACGAGGGCCTGCATGTCGTCGAGGTCGACAAGGAAGCGAGTCCTGCGCGGGCGCAGCTGATCGTGCCCGGCGACTATACGATCGACGAGAAATCGAAGCAGGCTCACCTCACCGAGGAAGGTCACGAGAAGGTCGAGAAAATCTTCGCTCGAGCGGGGATCCTCGCCGAAGGCCAGAGTCTCTACGACGCCGCCAACATCCGGCTCATGCACCACCTCACGGCGGCGCTGCGTGCGCACGGCATCTTCAAGCGTGAAGTCGACTACATCGTGAAGGACGGCGAGGTCATCATCGTCGACGAGTTCACGGGCCGCACGATGATCGGCCGCCGCTGGTCGGATGGCCTCCACCAGGCTGTCGAGGCGAAGGAAGGCGTGCACGTCAAAGAAGAGAACCAGACGGTCGCGTCCATCACGTTCCAGAACTACTTCCGGATGTACCGCAAGCTCGCGGGCATGACAGGCACGGCCGATACGGAAGCCTACGAGTTCCAGCAAATCTATGCGCTCGAGGTCGTGGTGATCCCGACGCACAAGACGATGATCCGCGACGACGCCCCGGACCTCGTCTACCTCACGGCCGAGGAGAAGTTCCGCGCCATCATCGAGGACATCAGGGACTGCAACACGCGCGGCCAGCCGGTGCTCGTGGGCACGACGTCCATCGAAACGTCGGAATTCCTATCGGGGTTGCTCAAGAAGCAAGCGATCCCGCATCAGGTGCTGAACGCGAAGTACCATGAGCGCGAGGCTGAGATAGTGATGCAGGCGGGGCGGCCCGGCACCGTCACGATCGCCACCAACATGGCCGGCCGCGGAACGGACATCGTGCTCGGCGGCAACCTTTCGGGCGAGCGAGCGCGGCTCGTGTCGCCGACCGAGGCGACGATCGCGGAGCTGGACCAGGACTGGACACAGCGGCACGCGAAGGTGCTCGAGATGGGCGGCCTGCACATCATCGGCACGGAGCGGCACGAATCGCGGCGCATCGACAACCAGTTGCGCGGCCGCTCGGGCCGTCAGGGCGATCCTGGCTCGAGCCGCTTCTACCTCTCGCTCGACGACAATCTAATGCGCATCTTCGGCGATCCCCAGCGGATCAAACGGCTGCTTGCGCGCGCCGGCATGAAAACGGACGAGGCGATCGAGAGCAAGATGCTGTCGCGCCAAATCGAGCGCGCGCAGCGCAAGGTCGAGGCCCACAACTTCGACATCCGCAAGCAGCTGCTCGAATACGACGACGTCTCGAACGATCAGCGCAAGGTCGTCTATCAGCAGCGCCAGGAGCTCATGGAGGCCGAGGACATCAGCGAGGCGGTCGGCGCGATCCGCGGCGAGGTCGTCAACACGGTCGTCGACGAGCATGTCCCGCCCGAGAGCGTGGAGGAGATCTGGGACAAGGAAGGTCTCGGGAAAGCGCTCGAGCACGAGTTCGGAATCCGCTTCGACGCGGCCCGGGTCCTCGAGCAGGATCATACGATCGACGAAAAGGCGCTGCGCCGCCTGATCGTCGCCGAGGTCGACCGGGAGTACGAGAGGAAAGCGGCGGAGCTCGGACCCAAGCTCATGCACGAGCTCGAGAAGGGCATCATGCTGCGGCAGCTCGATGCGCACTGGAAGGAGCACATCGGCGCGCTCGACTATCTACGTCAGGGCATTCACCTGCGCGGCTACGCGCAGAAGAATCCGAAGCAGGAGTACAAGCGCGAAGCGTTCGAGATGTTCAGCTCGATGCTCGATCGCGTGAAGCACGACACGACCGCGATCCTCTGCAAGATCCAGATACGCAAGCCGGAGGACGTGCAGGCGGTCGAGCCCGCGGCACCCGATCCGCGCACGCTCAAGTTCCAGCACGCGGCGGCGCCGTCGATCACCGCCGCGGCCCCCGAGCAGGAGCCGGCGGCAGGGCCGCCGCAACGGGGTGCGCAGGCCATGCCGCAGCCGGCCGCCGAGCCAATCGCCCCGTATGTGCGCGAACAGCCGAAGGTCGGGCGCAACGATCCGTGCCCGTGCGGCTCGGGCAAGAAATTCAAGCAGTGCCACGGCCGCCTCAGCTGACGCCGTGAATCCTGGCGATCCCGTCCACGTGCTAGTCGGGCTCATCGGCGACGCGCAGGGACGTTGGCTCGTGAACCAGCGCCGGCCAGGTACTCACCTCGCTGGCGCTTGGGAGTTCCCTGGCGGCAAGCTCCAACCCGGCGAAAGCCGCCTCGCCGCACTGCGCCGCGAGCTCCGCGAGGAGCTCGGCATCGAGCTCGTCGCGGCCGAGCCGTTGCTCGAGATCCAGCACGAATATCCCGACAAGCGCGTGCGCTTGGATGTTTGGCGTGTGCTCGAATATCGCGGCGCGGCGACGGCGCGCGAGGGGCAGCTGCTCGATTGGGTCGACGTGGACGCGCTCGCGGGTCTCCCGCTGCTGGCGGCGGATCTGCCGATCATCACCGCGTTGCGCGAACGCCGCGCACGCTGAGCGACTCGTAGAATCGCGGCGAGCTCAGCAGAGCGCGAGCTGGAAGCGGACGTCCTGACTGACCTGAAGCGGCCGCTCGTCGACGCCGCGCCACCGTAGGAACCGTACCGTGAAGCGATGCTGACCCGCGCTGATCTCGGGGTAGATGCCCGCGTTCGAGGAGAGCAGCACGCGCACGAGGTTCATCTGCTCGCTGCGGTCGAAGCTGTGCTGATAGAACCCGCCGCCCGCGACGTTCTCGGCCGGCTCGGTTGCCTCGCGCGTGAGCCACAAGACTTCGGCCACGGCGTCGCACAACGGCTTGAGCTTTTGGATCCACACCTCGAGCTGGCGCCGCCGCTCGGCGCCCGGCAGATGGAGCCAGAATCCGTAGTCCGGCAAGTCGAACATGCAGGTGCCGCCGGGAATCGCGCTTCGATGCCGGATCGTGCTCAAAAACTCGCATTCTTTCAACGGGTTAATGAGTTGCGGGCCGGCGTCCGCGAGCTTGCTCCTGAGGACGTCGATATTGTCGATGAGCCCCGTGAGCCGGCTCGGATCGACGCCGGGCTGACTGCGGTAGCGCCCGAGCAGCCCCGCGTGGCGCTCGAGCTCCTTGATGACGTCGGTTCGCACGTCGCCTCGACCCAAGATCGTCACGATCTCGAGCAGGCCGGTGACGGCCGCGCGCGCGCCGAAGTCGGTGGGCTCGTCGGCGTGAAACACCGTTTGCTCGTAGAGAAATTCGATCCGCAGGAAGGTCCGCATCCGCTCCGTGAGCGGCTGCTCGAAGGTGATCAACCCGTGCTCGGGCACGAGCGCCGGAAGCTCGGCGGCCGAATTCATACCTCTATTCTGCGCGACCGAGCGACGCTCGGCAAACTTCATTCGTGCTTCGGGCCGGCGCCCATTTTGCGAGACGCGAGCTCGACGTAGCGCTGATGCAGCTGCGCGACCTGCCTGCGCGTGTGCTCGAGGTCGCCGCTGTTGTCGATCACGTCGTGCGCCGCGCGCAGACGCGTCGCACGATCCGTCTGCGCGGCGATCGCGGCGGCAGCTTCGGTGCGCGGCACGCCGTCGCGCCGCATGAGGCGGTCGAGCTGCATCGTATCGGGACAATCGACGACCGCGATCCTGTCAACGACGCTGCCGAAGTCGGTTTCGACGAGCAGTGGTACCGCGACGATCGCATAGGGACGCGTGACGAGCGCGAGCCGCTCGAGCGTCCGCGCGCGTATCAACGGGTGAAGCAATCCATCGAGGATTTTGCGTTTCGCCGGGTCCGCGAATATCAGCCTGCGCAGCGCCGCGCGGTCCAGGCTGCCGCTCGCCGTGAACACCGAGGGGCCGAAGGCGGCCCGAATGGCATTCAGCGCGGGCTCGCCGGGATCCACGACCTCGCGGGCGATGAGGTCCGTGTCGATGAGCTCGGCTCCGAGCCTGACGAACATCGTTGCGACGACCGATTTGCCGCTCGCGATGCCGCCCGTGAGCCCGACGGCGAACGCGCGGGGTAGGTTCGAGTCTTCAGCCACGGCGGAGCTTCATTGCGTCCCACCAGGAGTTGGAGCCGGATCGGCAGGGCGGGTGCTCAGGGGCTGAAGATGCGCACATACGACTGCACGAGGGGCTCGCCCCACAGCAATGCTATCCAGCCCGCGGCCGCGAGATAGGGTCCGAAGGGAATCGGCGTGTGTCGCGAGCGGCCGGCCGCGACGATCATCGCGACGCCGACTACCGTGCCGACGGCCGCCGACAACAGGATCACGAGCGGCAACATCTGCCAACCGACCCAGGCACCGATCGCCGCGAGCAGCTTGAAGTCTCCGTAACCCATTCCCTCCTTACCGGTCGCTAGCTTGAACAGCCAGTAGACCGTCCAGAGGCTCAAGTAACCCGCGGCGGCGCCAATCACGCTCGCGTGCAGGTCGGGCGCGAACGGAGCGATGCCGGACGCGTTGAGCACGAGGCCCACCCAGAGCAGCGGCAGTGTGATCGAGTCCGGCAGCAATTGATGATCGAGGTCGATCAACGTGAGCGCGAGGAGCGTCCATGTGAAGCCGAGCGCCGCGAGCGTCTGCCAAGACGGGCCGAGGGTATAGGCGACGGCTATTCCGAGTATGGCCGTAACGGCCTCGACGATCGGATAGCGCGCCGAAATGCGATAGCCGCAGCGGGCGCAGCGGCCCCGTAAGAACAAGAAACTCAAGACCGGGACGTTGTGTTGCCCCGCGATTCGCTCGCCGCAGCTCGGGCATGTCGACGGGGGCCACGCGAGATCGAAGCGCTCCGCGTACGCATGCGGGGGCACATGAACGCTGTGCGCGTCCGCGGCATCGGCGCGCCACGCGAGCTCCATCATGATCGGGAGGCGATACGCGACGACGTTGAGGAAGCTGCCTACGACGAGGCCGACCAGCCCCGCGACGATCAACAGTGCGAGCGGCCAGAGCTCGAAGATTTCCACGGTTTAGTTGGCTCGGGCCTGATAGCGAAGCTCGTATTGTGGCCAAGGAGCGGCGTCGACGCCAGCACGCGGGCGCAGAAGCCGATTTTCAAGTTCGCCGCGGGACCTTGCGCGCGACGCTAGACGACGGCGCCCATCTTGAAGATCGGGAGGTACATCGCGATGACGAGGCCGCCGACGAGCACGCCGAGGATCGCCATGATCAGCGGCTCGAGCAAGCTCGACATGCTGTCCACCGCGTTGTCGACTTCCTCTTCGTAGAAATCGGCAACCTTGCTCGACATCGCGTCGAGCGAACCCGATTCTTCGCCGACCGCGATCATCTGGTTGACCATGTTCGGGAACAGCTCGGTGTTCTCCATCGCGCGCTGCAAACGCTGACCGGTCGCCACTTCGTCGCGCATCCGGAGCACCGCCGTCTCGTAGACGATGTTGCCGCACGCGCCGGCGACGGAATCGAGCGCCTCGACCAGCGGCACGCCGGCCGCGAAAGTAGTCGACAGCGTACGCGCATAGCGCGCGATCGCCGACTTGTTGAGGATCGTCCCGATGATGGGAACCTTGAGCATCGCACGGTCGACGAAGTGTTGCACGCCGCGATTGCGCTTCTTGGCCTGAATGAAGCCGACAATGGCCGCGATCGTGAGCAGCAATAGCAACCAGCCCGTGCTCTGCACGAACTTCGAGATGTCGATCACGAAGCGCGTGAACGCGGGCAAGTCCGCGCCGAATCCCTGGAATAACGACTCGAACTCGGGGATGACGTAAATGAGCAAGATGGAGGTGACCACGAGGGCCACGACCACGACGGCGGCAGGATAGAACAGCGCCTTCTTGATCTTCTTCTTGATAGCCTCGGTCTTTTCCTTGTACGTCGCGATCTTGTCGAGCAGCGTTTCGAGAGCGCCGGCCTGCTCGCCCGCGGCGACGAGGTTCACGAACAGGTCATCGAAGTGCAGCGGATGCTTCGCGAGCGCGTCGGCGAGCGCCGTGCCCCCTTCGACGTCGCCCTTGATCGCTAGAATCAGCTTTTGCATCGCGGGATTCTCGTGTCCCGCACCGATGATGTCGAACGATTGAACGAGCGGAATGCCCGCCGTCATCATGGTTGCCATCTGCCGCGAAAAGATCGCGATGTCCGCGGCCGTGACGCGGCCCTGCTTGCGGAACAGCATGCTCTGTTTCTTGACGCGGGTGGGAACGACGCCCTGCCGGCGCAGCTCCGCGCGCACGGCTGTCTCGCTAGCCGCGACGACTTTGCCCTTGACCTTCTTGCCGGCGCGGTCGGTGCCTTCCCAAGTGAAGGGAACTTGACCCATCGTAGCGGTTGTAGCCATGCGTCAGGACTCCAACGGGAAACGAATTTACAGAACGAGAAATACGGACGGCGCCGCTTGCTAATCGATTGTAACCCTATTGATCTCTTCGAGACTGGTAATGCCGTCCTTGACTTTTTTCAGTCCCGACATCCGCAGGTCGGCGATGCCTTCTTTCTTCACTTCGGCCGCGACCTGCATCGCGTTGCCGCCTTCCATGATGATTCGGCCGATCTGCTCGGTGCACGGCATCACCTGATAGATGCCGACGCGGCCCTTGTAGCCCGACGTGCACTGGCCGCAACCCTTCGCGCTGAAGATCGTCACACCGCCCTCGATGTCGGCCGTCGTGAATCCTTCTTTGCGCAAGGCCTCCGGCGGGATGTCCACGGGCTCCTTGCAGTTGCTACAGAGCTTGCGCGCGAGTCGTTGGGCGATGATCAAGCTCACGGAGCTCGCGATGGCGTACGGCTTGACGCCCATGTCGACGAGCCGGGTTAGGGTTTTCGGCGCGTCGTTCGTGTGTAGCGTAGACAAAACCAAGTGACCCGTTTGTGCGGCCTTGATCGCGATCTCGGCCGTCTCGAGGTCGCGAATCTCACCGACCATGATCACGTCGGGATCTTGGCGAAGGAACGCGCGCAACGCCGAAGCGAACGTAAGGCCCACTTTCGGGTTGACGTTCACCTGATTGATGCCGGGCACGTTGATTTCGGCCGGGTCCTCCGCGGTCGAAATGTTTCGATCCGCCGTGTTCAGAATGTTGAGGCCGGTGTAGAGCGAGACCGTCTTGCCGCTTCCGGTGGGGCCCGTGACGAGGATCATCCCGTAAGGTTTGGCGAGGTTCTGTAGATAGAGCCGCTTCTGCTCTTCCTCGTAACCGAGCGCGTCGATGCCGAGCTGCGCGCTCGACGGATCGAGCAGCCGGCACACGACCTTCTCGCCGAACAGCGTGGGACACGTGTTCACACGGAAGTCGATCGCGCGGTTCTTCGACAGCTTCATCTTGATGCGGCCGTCTTGCGGGATGCGCCGTTCCGCGATGTCGAGCCGCGCCATGACCTTGAGACGCGCGGCAACCTTCATCGACAACGCGACCGGCGGTCGCGCGATCTCGGTAAGCACGCCGTCCTGGCGCAGCCGAATCCGGAAGTGCTTCTCGTAGGGCTCGAAGTGGATGTCCGACGCGCCGCGCTTGATAGCGTCGAGCATCACTTTGTTCACGAAACGCACGATCGGAGCGTCGTCGATTTCTTGGCTGCTGACCTCGGCGCCCACGTCTTCGTCGCCAGCCGAGACTTCGAGGTTTTCGAGATCGAAGTCGTCCTCGTCCATGCTCGACATGGTCGTATCGACTGCTTCGATGGCTCGCGCGACACGGGCGTCGAGCTTGTCCTGCTCGACGACGACGGCCTCGATGCGCAAGGTCGTCTGGAACTTGATGTCGTCCAGTGCCTGCAGGTTGGTCGGGTCACAGACAGCGATATAGAGGCGTTTGCCGCGTTGCAGCAGCGGGAGGATCCGGTGCTTCGATAGGAGCTTCTCGTCGACCAGCTTCACGACATCGAGGTCGAGGTCGACCGCGTCGAGGTCCAGCAGCGGTACGCCGAACTCGTGGGCTGCGGCGATCGCGATTTGGCGGGGGTCGCCAAGCCGGTTTGCAACCAAATGCGGAACCAGATGCGTGCTCTTGCCGCCGATCGCTTCCAGCGCGGCCATCAGGTCGCTTTCGGATACGACGCCGTCCTGGACGAGCCGACGTGGCAGGCCAGTTAGAGGACCTTGCGTTGCGGTAACCGCCATTGGTTTTGGTGCTTCGCGCCAGGGTCAGCTTGACAATAAGCGTGCTACTTTCACCGCTTAGAACCAAAACTGTCAACCGCGGAGTTCTCCTTTTGTGACAGAGATTTAGCTATCGTGCGGCGGTGTGCGTCAGCGACACGCCGAGGACAAATAGCGCGCGTCGACGGTCGCAGCTTCTTGGACGGATTGTCCGCCGCCGCCTGCGAAGCCGAGTGGCTCGAGCCCCCGCGGGGGGATGGCGTTTCCGCAGATCCAGACGATTTCCTGGCTCGCTGTCTCGTAGGGTGTCAGGGACAGCCGCCGGCCGGCGATAGCCCGGTCCGCGTCTTCCCCGAAAATCACGTCGAGCCGCCCGTCGACGAGCCGGACCGAAGCCACGTTCGGGGATTCGGGAGACTGCGGCCCCGCTCCCGCGGCTTCCCAGTTCGCCGGTACCTGGCCGGAGCGCTCGAAGGCGTTTTCCACCACGCCGCGCCAGGCCGCTGCGAGCTCGATGCCTTCCGTCACTTGTGCGCGCACGGCGTGCGTGCGGTAGGCGGAGACGATGAGGGCGGCAAGGACCCCGGTGACGACGATCGCCAACACGAGCTCGATCACCGTGAAGCCGGGAGCCCAGGCTGCGCGGCGGTAGCATCGTCACGGGCGGTGGGGCTCTCAAAAGAGAAAGGCCCGCTCGCATCGCGAGGGGCCTTCTCCGTCAGACTATAGAGTCGTCTGCTCTCGAGGCATCCGTTACGGACGGCAAGCCGCGGGCAGGTACTTGTTGGTCAGCGCGTTCGTGCCGAGGCTTCCCTTGGTGTCCACGGCCGTCGGCATGATGACGGCGCCGCCGCCAGGAACTCCGCCCGCGCCGCACTTCCAGATGACCGAGCGATCGACGCTCAGATACGGCGTGATGCCCAACGTTTCCGGGGCCGTCTTGAGCGCCGCGTTCGCATCGTTGCCGTAGGTCACGAGGATCACGCCATTGGTGACTTCGACGCTCGCGACGTACTTGCCTTGCGTATCGACGGCGTTGGCGGACATGCCAGCCTTCGTACGATCGGCCGGGGCGACGCCCGTGTTCAGGAAGCTTTCCGCGATGGCTGCCTTCGCAGCGGCGGCCAGGTTCAGGCCTTCCGACACTTGGGCGCGGATCGTGTAGTCCTGGTACGCAGGAATGGCGATCGCAGCCAAGATGCCGATGATGGCAACCACGATCATCAACTCGATGAGCGTGAAGCCGTGTTGCAGTTTCTTCATGTGAGTTCCTCTAGCGGTTTCGGGTAAGGGCGACGTTCTTTGCGTCGGGAGGATGTCTGCAAGCGTTGTGCCAATGAAGCAGCGACTATGTCAAAAATCGAGCTGGAGCCTCGTTGCAAGACGACGTACTGGCGTCGGGCTCCGGTCCGTTCAACATATTGTGCTTTCCGGCGCCCGCGCGATAGACAACGAAGCGGCACAATCTGCCCAAATTTGTCAGCCCGATTCGCTTCTTAGCGACGCCGACGGCATCGCGAGCTCCCGATCGCCTTTGCCGCGTCGTCCAACAGAAATCTGGCTTGCGGCCTAGGCAGCTGGTGCTCACGACGCGAGGTGTCCTTCCTGCGTGTTCTGCGGCAGTTGGGCGATCTAACGGGGTCTCAAAAGAGAAAGGCCCCCCGCGAATCCGCGGGAGGCCTTCCTAAGGCTAGACGACTGCTGAGTCTAAGTTACGGACGGCAAGCTGCCGGCAGGTACTTGTTGGTCAGCGCGTTCGTGCCGAGGCTTCCCTTGGTGTCCACGGCCGTCGGCATGATGACAGCGCCGCCGCCAGGAACTCCGGCCGCGCCGCACTTCCAGATGACCGAGCGATCGACGCTCAGATACGGCGTGATGCCCAACGTTTCCGGGGCCGTCTTGAGCGCCGCGTTCGCATCGTTGCCGTAGGTGATGAGGATCACGCCGTTGGCAACGCCGACGCTCGCGACGTACTTGCCTTGCGTATCGACGGCGTTGGCGGACATGCCAGCCTTCGTACGATCGGCCGGGGCGACGCCCGTGTTCAGGAAGCTTTCCGCGATGGCTGCCTTCGCAGCGGCGGCCAGGTTCAGGCCTTCCGACACTTGGGCGCGGATCGTGTAGTCCTGGTACGCAGGAATGGCGATCGCAGCCAAGATGCCGATGATGGCCACCACGATCATCAACTCGATGAGCGTGAAGCCGTGTTGCAGTTTCTTCATGTGAGTTCCTCTAGCGGTTTCGGGTAAGGGCGACGCCCATGCGTCTGCCGGCCCTTTTGCAAGCGCTGTGCCACCGCCGCGCGACTATGTGAAAACCTCAGGAAATCCAGGGCTTGCGTGTCATCGAGGAGGCGAGAAGCCGGGCCCATGCGACATATTGCAGCGCGGCGTACCCACCGCTGCGGGCGTATTTTCGGCCAAACCTGACGAGAATTGTCAGCGGATTCGCGAACCAGCGACGGTATCGAACGTCACTCGATACCGAGCTTCTTGATCCGATAGCGTAATGCGCGGAACGTCAATCCAAGCCGCTTTGCCGCCGCCGTCTTGTTGTAGCGCGTCTGTTCGAGCGCCTTGAGTATCGCGTCGCGCTCTATGCCTTCGAGCTGCGTGCCGAGCGGCGCGCGGCCTTCGGTCGGTGGTGCGGCCGAAGTCTCGCCCTCGTCACGAAGGTGCAGGTCTGCAACGTCGATCTCTTCGTCCGAGCAGAGCGTCAGCGCGCGTTCTAGGATGTTTTCGAGCTCGCGGACGTTGCCGGGGAATCGATAGACCAAGAGGGCATCCTGCGCCTCGCGCGTAAGGTGTGGTGTCGCGACGCCTTGGGACTGTGCCAAGCGCATCAATACGTGATGCGCGAGCATCAGCACGTCGTCGCCACGCTCGCGTAATGGCGGAACGTGCACGCCGATCACGTTGATCCTGTAGAACAGGTCTTCGCGAAATCCACCCTCGGCCACGAGCCCGGTAAGGTCTTTGTGCGTCGCGCTCAAGATCCGGACGTCGAGCTGCATTTCGTTGGGTTGCCCCACCGGACGTATCGTTTTTTCTTGAATCACGCGCAGCAGCTTCACTTGCATGTGCAAAGGCAGATCCGCGACCTCATCGAGGAATAGCGTGCCGCCCTCCGCCGTCTGCACGAGCCCGACTTTGTCCGCTACGGCACCGGTGAAGCTGCCTTTCTTGTGACCGAAGAATTCGCTTTCCATCAGCTCCGTCGGAATCGCGCCGCAGTTGATCGGCACGAACGGACCGTCGCGGCGAGGGCCCGTCTCATGGATCATTCGCGCGACGAGCTCCTTGCCGGTTCCGGACTCGCCCGAGATGTGGACCGGTGCTTGGCTCCGCGCGACCTTCGCGACCATCGCCCGAACCCGCTCGATGGCGGGCGATCGGCCAACGAGACCGTCCGTGGCAGATCCGCGGGGTGCCGCGGCTTCGCCTTTTAGCTTGAGGGCGGTCGTGACGAGCTTGCGCAACCCGTTCAGGTCGAGCGGCTTCGAGACGAAATCGAATGCGCCGAGCTTCAGCGCACGCACCGCGGCTTCGACGCTACCGTGCGCCGTGATGACGGCCACGGGCGTTCCCGGCACTTCTCGCTGGATCCACTCGACGAGCTCCAGTCCGTCGCCGTCGGGCAGGCGCATGTCCGTGAGACACAGGTCATAAGAGTCCTTGCTCAAGCACTGTTTCGCGCTGCCGAGGTCCGCGCAAGTGCGCGTGGCGACATCCATGCGCTCGAGCGTGATGGACAGCAGCTCGCAGATGTGCGGTTCATCATCAACGACCAATGCGATCGGTTTCATACGTCCTCTGTGCTCGTGTGCCAACGACTACGGTCGGCAAAGACCATGCGAAATACGCTGCCGCCGTTCGCCCGAGCGTAATACCGCAGCGTTGCGCCGTTGCGCTCGGCGAGCTCGCGCGAAATGTAAAGTCCGAGGCCGGTGCCGCCGGGCTGGCCCGTGAAAAACGGCTCGAAGATCTCCTCGACCTTGTCGGGGCTGATGCCTGGGCCTCGATCGGCAACGTCGAGGTACGGTCGACCTGAAGGTTCGAGAAAGCCGCAGCGCAGCTCAACGGCGATCGCTCCCGCCGCTTCGCTCGCGTATTTCACCGCGTTATCGCAAAGATTCCATACGATTTGATGGAGATGCGTCGGATCGATGCGCGCTTCCAAGTCCGGCACGCTGTCGACTACCGCAACCGCGCCTTCATACAGCTCGAGTGTCTGGGCGAACTCGCGTGCGAAATCCTCGAGCCACGGCGTGATTTGCAGACGCTCTGGGCGCGTCTGGTCGCGTCTCGACAGCGCGAGGACGCTTTCCACGATTTGACTGACGCGGCGCGCGTTCAGACGGATGATATCGGTGAGCCGCTGCTCTTCGCTGCCAATGCGTTCGGACTCGGCGAGTAGCTGCCCGGCATGGCTCATGGCGCCGATGGGGTTGCGGATCTCGTGCGCGATACTGGCGCTGAGGCGTCCGAGCGCCGCGAGCTTCGCCTGCTGTACGCGCTCTGCGATGAGTGAGGTGTCCTCGAGGAAGATCACCGCGCCGGTGCTCCGGCCGCTGCCGAGCGGTGCGAAATGCGGGCGAATCGTGGTCGTGCCGTCTTCGGAATTGAACCCGCTCGGTTTCGAATCCTTGCCGGGACCGCCCTCTCGCCACGCGCGCAACTGTTCCCCGAGCGCCGGTGAAACGCTCGCGAGGTTCTCGTCTTGTGACCCGCCGCCCAGATGCCTCGCTGCCGAGCCGTTGATCAAGCGAATCTGATTGCCGCCGTCGACCACGACGATGCTCTCGCGCAAGTGCTGGATGATGTATTCGTTGAGCTCCACCAAGTTGCGCAGGTCGAGGCTCTGCTGCTCGGCGAGCGCCTCTGTTTCCACGATGCGGTTGCGTAGGAGCTGCACGACCGCCGTGATGACGAAGATCACTGCGCCGAGGATCCCCGCAGGCGCGAACTGCGCGCTCGTCGTCATGCCCTGAAGTTGCGCGTAGGTTTGCTCGAGCAACAACACGAGCGTAGCGACCGCTGCGAGCAAGAACGCACGATCTGCTCGGACCAACAGCGCCAGGCTCCCGACGGACACGACGAGCACGCCGCCGAGGCCGCTCGTGATTCCCCCGCTGGCATGGATCAGCAAGGACACCGCGACGAGATCCGTCGCAAACTGCAGGAGCGTTTGAATCGTCGCCCCGAGGAGCCTGCGTTGCAATACGATGAGCTCGATTGCGCCAATCCCGAGCATTCCGATCAGCGCGCCGCGCGCGAGCTCAGGGCTGGTTTCGCCGACGATGCGAGGCTCATCGACGAACAGGAAGATCACGAGCAATAGTGCGCCGACGGTGAGCCGGAACAGATTCAACAAGATCAAGACGCGCCAAGAGAAGTCGCTGGTGTCCACAGCGAAGGTGGGCTGACGCTGCCCGGAGTTTGCGCGGCGGGGCGCGGCGGCTTGAGCGACAGACATGGACGTCACATTAGTTCATCGAGGGTACGATCTGCCGGCAAACCGCAGCCGTTTCGCACTGAGGTGCCGCGGAGTCGCAGCGTGGCGTTATTCGCCGAGTCACGGAGCCTGCGAGATCATGGCCGAGTGCCGCTTCAACGCGAGACCGAGTATAAGCTTCAGATCGGGCGCCGCGTCGAGGTCGCCTAGCGTCGCACGACGTTTCTCCCAGATCTCGATGGCTCGGTCATTGCGATTCTCCAAGAGATTGCCGAGCATCGCGGCTACCACGACGTAGTATTCCTTGGCGGGTTCCTCGGGGGCGTTGTTCGCGAGCAGCGCCTCGGCTGCCGATGTCATTCGAGGCCCATCGCGCGCGGCGATCGCGCGGTACAGGTCGATCCAAGTTTTCAGGCGCTTCGGCGCAGTCTGCGAGCATTCGGCGGGCACGACGGCATCGAGCAAGCTGCTGGCGGACGCCGCGTCCAGATAGGCGAGAGTGGTCAACGCGAGGGTGTGAAGCTCGGTGGACCAATTGGTTTCGAAGCGCGTTAGATCGCAAGCGGGGCGTAGGAGCCGAAGGTTCGTCAACGCGGGATCGTCGACTACCCGGCCCGATTCCGCGCCGCTCATGAGGCTGCTGTAGATCGCGCGGGCTCTGCCGATGATTTCCGTCCGCTGAAACGTCACGTCGGGCACGACTCGATCCGGGTCGAACTCGCTCACGTCGAGGAGCTCGAGCAGCGGCAGCGGCGATACGCTCCAACTGCGAAAGGAGTCGGCCGTCTGCTCGCGGAAGCGGGCCTTGCCGGCGCGTAGATCGAGAAACGGGAAGTAGTCGGAGTTCGCCGGCACGCCGGTGTTCGCGACCAGACTGTCGATCAGGACCTTCGAGCCCGTCTTGCGCACGAGGAAGTCGGCGTCGCTGTGCAATCCCACGCGCTCGAGCTCCGCGCCGAGCTCGCCGCGGAATAGCCGATCGAAGCGGGGCTCGCCGAGCGTGCCTCCGCGCTTCGCGACGATCAGGATGTTATTGCCGTCGGTGTTGTAAACCACGTAGTCCGAGAATTCTTCCGTCAACGCTTTGAGCACGGACACCAACAAGTCGTCGTTGAACTCGTAGAGCTGCAGCCACTGTACGAGTAGCCCGTCCGGTGTCAGATAGTTTTTCACGGAGCGGTAGAACTCGTGCGAGAACAAGCTCGCGACGCCGCTGACCCACGGGTTCGACGGCTCGGCAACGATTGCGTCGTACGTGCGATTCTCGAGCGAGAAGAACGTCTTGGCGTCCTCGAGGTGGATCTTGCTGCGCGGATCCGCGAACGTTCGGGCCACGCGTTCGCCGAATCCTTGCGCGGCGAGCGCCATCGCGGACTCTATCTCGATCGTGTCGACTTGTTCGATGTCCGGATCGGCGAGCGCGTATGCGCCGTCAACCCGGACCCAAGGCCGATATTCGCGATTCGTTTCGCGGCCGGGCTGTAGGCGAGCGGCAGGGCGCCGGCCATGACCATCGTGATTTCGTCGAGCGTCGCCGGCGCCCGCGGATCCATTTGAATGCTCGCATCCGGCTTGCCGTTGGTCGCGATCGTAAGACGGCTCCGCGCTCGCTGATAGCGCGATCGTCGCGGTCTTACCGTCTTTATAGAAGACCACGTTTGTGCTTGGGCTCATTTCTGCCGACCGGTAGCGGTAAACGCCCGAGCTCAGTCGGCGCGGGTCGAGATGCACGGTCGTGACGACTCCTACGAGCACGCACGCGCCGACCACGGCGCCTTGCCACAGAGAACGGAGGTCCCGCGCATCGCGGGTAGCGCGGTGCAGCAGCACGAGGCCGAGGAGGATGTCGAGCCCTGCGCCGAGCACGATCAAGAACTTCAGCCCGAGCAGCGGCAACCCGATGTGCACCGCGAACAGCACGCCGCAGATCGCGCCGAGCGTGTTCGAGGCATAGACGCGGCCAATCGCTTGCTCACCGTGGTGGCCGCGGATCAAGACATAAGTGAATAGCGGTAGCGTCATGCCCGCGAGGAACGTGGTCGGCACCATCACGAGCAGCGCGAGCGCGTGGCTAAACGCGGTGAACAGGTTGTAGCCCGAGTCCGTGCGCTGCAACGCGGCGAGCATCGCGGCCATCCAATCGAACGTGCGTACATAGAGCGGGATCGTGAGCACGGCGAGCGCGCCCATCAGTACCTGAATCCACCCGGCGAAGCGGATCGGATTGCTGATGCGATCGATGTGTCGTTTTATCCAGAGCCCGCCGAGCGCAAGGCCCGTGATGAAGGCGCTGAGCATCAGCTCGAAAGAATGCGTCGTGCTGCCGAGCACGAGGCTCAGCATCCGGATCCACCCGATCTCGTAGATGAACGAGGCGGCGCCGGTGACGCCCGCGGCGAAGAAGAACAACGTCGCCAAACCGCCGTCTTCCTTGATGCCCGCGGCGGCGGCTCGTTGCAGCGGCGGTGCATTGGGGTTCGGATCGAGCTTCACGAGCGTCCAGACGACGAGGGCGAGGCCCACGTTCAGCAGGCCCGCCGTCATGATCGTTCCCGGAAGACCCACGAGGCCGATTAGCCAAAATCCGCTTACGAGAACGCCGACTGCGGCACCGACGCTATTCGTGAAATACAGCATCGCGAGGCTGCCGCCCGGATGATCGGGGAAACGCCTCAGGATCCCCGTGCTGAGCAGCGGGAACGTCATGCCGAGCAGCACCGACTGCGGCACGATCAGCGTTGCGGCCGCAATCCATTTGAGCGCACTGCCGAGCGCCGGGTTACCGATTTCGGGCAGGATCGAAAAGAAGAACGCGTCGGAAACGGCCACGAACAGGGGGTGGAATACGAGGGCTATCAAGCCGATCACGCCCTCGACGAGCGCGTAGCACAGCACCGGTGCGCGCCACCGCTCCGAGAACCGCGCCGCGAGCCAAGAGCCGAGCGCGAGGCCACCCATGAAGATCATCAGCACGAGGGACTGCGCGTAGGCGGCATGCCCCAGGAACAGCTTGAGGTAATGGGACCAGATCGACTCGTAGATCAGCCCCGAGAACCCGGAGATCGTGAAGATCGCGAAGTACACCCAACGGGGCGCGGCGTTGCGGAGCTTCAGCCCCACAGTCGGCGGTGCGGCGGCGGACGTCGTGCTCATCGGGTAGTCCCTTACGGCTGCTTCAATGACTCTTTGGTTGGCGATCACCATCTCGGCGACGGCGACAGCCTACGGACGTTGCCTGAGAACGACCTGCTGACCTTCGGCGCACGAATCGTCACCGCCGAGTGATCGCGACGTCGAATTATGTCTGATCGCTGTCGCGGCGAAGCGACTCACGTCTCAGTTTTCGCGTGCTTGGCGAGCGGCGCGTCCGCGTGAACGATGCCGACGGCCCGGGGCGTAGCGACGTAGCGGCGATCTCGATCACGAGCGGAGTGTCGCCCCGCCGCACGCGCGGTGACCTGTAGACGCCGGCCGATGCGCTTTACGGCGCGCGCCGCTTTCGGGGAGAATACGGCGCCTTTCGCCCCCACCCATTTACGCAATCCCTATGAATCTGCACGAATATCAATCGAAAGCTCTGTTCGCGGAGTACGGGATCCCCGTTCCTCAGGGGTACGCCGCGAAGACGCCCGGGGAGGCGAAGGCCGCGGCCGCGAAGCTCGGAGGCAGCCTGTGGGTCGTGAAGGCGCAGGTTCACGCGGGAGGCCGCGGTAAGGCCGGCGGCGTGAAGCTCGCGAAGTCGGCCGCCGAGGTCGAGCAGTATGCCAAGGCCATGCTCGGTACACGGCTCGTCACGCATCAAAGCGGCCCCGAGGGATTGCCCGTCGATTGGGTCTACGTCGAGACGGGCTCGAGCATCGACCGGGAGCTGTATCTCAGCCTCGTCGTCGACCGCAGTGCCGAGCGGATCGCCGTGATGGCGTCGGCTGCGGGCGGTATGGACATCGAAGCAGTCGCGCACGATACGCCCGAGAAGATTCTCACGTTGAACCTCCACCCGGCCGCGGGTCTCGAGGATTTCCAGGCTCGCAAGCTCGGCTTCGGCTTGGGTCTGAATGCGGCTCAGCAGAAGGAGTTCGGCGACATTCTGCGCAAGCTCGCGAAGCTCTTCCGGGAGTGCGACGCGAGCCTGGTCGAGGTCAACCCGCTGATCGTCACGAAAGACGGCCACGTGGTCGCGCTGGACGCGAAGATCAACGTGGAAGAGAACGCGCTGTTCCGCCAGAAGAAGCTCGCCGCGATGCGCGACGCGGCGCAGGAGGACGACCGCGAGCGCAAAGCGCGCGAGCACGACCTCAACTACGTCTCGCTCGACGGCAACATCGCGTGCATGGTCAACGGCGCCGGCCTCGCCATGGCGACCATGGACTTGATCAAGTTACACGGCGGCGAGCCCGCGAACTTCCTCGACGTCGGCGGCGGCGCCACGGCCGAGCGCGTTACCGAGGCGTTCAAGATCATCCTTTCCAACGAGAACGTGCGCGCGATCCTCGTGAACATTTTCGGCGGCATCGTGCGCTGCGACTTGATCGCCGAGGGCGTCATCACCGCGGTGAAGCAGGTGGACGTGAAGGTGCCGGTCGTCGTGCGGCTCGAGGGCACGAACGTCGAGAAGGGCCGCGAGTTGCTCGCGCAGAGCGGGCTCAAGATTACGGCCGCGACGGGTCTCACCGACGCCGCCTCCAAAGTCGTGAAGTTGGCCGGGGCCCGCAAGTGAGAGCTTTGCAATGAGCATCTTGATCGACAACAACACCAAGGTGATCTGCCAGGGTCTCACGGGCAAGCAGGGCACGTTCCACACGCAGCAGTGCCTCGACTACGGCACGAAAGTCGTCGCGGGGGTCACTCCCGGCCGCGGCGGCGAGAAGCATTTGAACCTGCCCGTGTTCGACACGGTGGCGCAGGCGAAACGCGAGACGGGTGCGACGGTCAGCATGATCTACGTGCCGGCCCCATTCGCCGCCGACGCGATCCTCGAGGCGGCCGACGCAGGGATCGAGCTCGTCGTCTGCATCACTGAAGGCGTTCCCGTGCTCGACATGGTGAAGGTCAAGGCCGTGCTCAAAGGCAGCGGCGTGCGGCTGATCGGCCCGAACTGCCCCGGCATCATCACCCCGGGCCAGTGCAAGATCGGCATCATGCCGGGCCAGATTCACAAGCCGGGCTCGATCGGTATCGTTTCGCGCTCGGGCACGTTGACGTACGAGGCGGTGTCGCAGACCACGCTTCGCGGGCTCGGCCAGAGCACCTGCGTCGGCATCGGCGGGGATCCGGTCCGCGGCATGAACTTCATAGACTGCCTCGAGCTGTTCGAGAAAGACCCCGCGACGCGCGGCATCATCATGGTCGGGGAGATCGGCGGGGCGGACGAGGAGGCGGCTGCGGAGTACATCTCGGAGCACGTCTCGAAGCCCGTCGTCGGCTACATCGCCGGAGTGACGGCGCCGCCCGGCAAGCGGATGGGCCACGCGGGGGCGATCATTTCGGGCGGTAAGGGCACGGCGAAGGAGAAGTTCGCCGCGCTCGAGAAGGCCGGTGTGCAAACCGTGCGCTCGCTCGCCGATCTCGGCGAGACGATGGCCAAGGCGCTGGGGTGAAGATCGCTCTCGCGCAGGTCAACACGCGCGTCGGCGCGATCGACGCGAACACCAAGAAGGTCCTCGACTGCGCCGCACGTGCCCGGGACGAGCTCGGTTGCGGGCTCGTCCTGTTTCCGGAGCTCACGCTCTGCGGTTATCCGCCGGAAGATCTGCTCCTGCATCGCGGTCTGCGCAGCCGCGTGGAGGCCGCGTTCGCCAAGGTGAGAGACGGCGTCCGCGGGATCGCGGTTTACGTCGGCTATCCCGAGTATGTCGGCGACGCGATCTACAACAGCGCCGCGCTGCTCCGCGACGGCGCGGTGCTCGCGAATCACCGCAAGGTGGCTCTGCCGAACTACGCGGTGTTCGACGAGAAGCGCTACTTTCAGCCCGGCGAAGCGGCGACCGTGGTCGATCTCGACGGCGATCGGCTCGGCTTGATCATCTGCGAGGACGTTTGGGTGCCGGAACCCTGCCGCGCCCCGGCCGCCGCGGGCGCGCAAGCGATACTCGTGATCAACGGTTCGCCGTTCCACATGACGCAGCAGCGCACTCGAGAGCAGGTGCTCGCGGCGCGAGCCAAGGAGAACTCGCTGCCGCTCATCTACGTCAACATGGTCGGCGGGCAAGACGAGCTCGTGTTCGACGGCGGCTCGCTGGTCGTCGACGCGGCGGGCACGGTTCGATTCCGCGCGCCGCTGTTCGAGGAAGACCTGTACGTGGTGGAGCTCGCTCGCGACCGCGGCAAGCTCGTGCCCCGCGGGGCCGAGCCGGCGCCCACGCCGCCGCTCGTAGAGCGCGTGTACGGGGCGCTCGTGCTCGGTACGCGCGACTATATCGAGAAGAACGGTTTCAAGGGCGTCGTGCTCGGCCTGTCCGGCGGCGTCGATTCGGCACTCACGCTCGCGATCGCCGTCGACGCGATCGGCGCGGAGCGTGTCCATGCCGTGATGATGCCGTCGCGCTATACCTCGAAGATGAGCCGAGAGGACGCGGCCGAGCAGGCGCGCCGTCTCGGCGTGCGTTTCGACACACTATCGATCGAGCCGATGTTCGAAACGACACTCGCGGTGTTGAAGGACGTGTTTGCGGGTCTGCCTCCGGACGCGACCGAGGAGAACATCCAGGCTCGCTGCCGCGGCGTGCTGCTGATGGCGATATCGAACAAGCTCGGCGAGATGCTGCTCACGACCGGCAACAAGAGCGAGATGGCCGTCGGGTATGCCACGCTCTACGGCGACATGAATGGCGGATTCGCACCGCTCAAGGACTGCACGAAGACGCTCGTCTACCAGCTTGCGAACCACCGCAACTCGGTCGCGCCCGTCATTCCGGAGCGCGTAATCACGCGGCCGCCCAGCGCGGAGCTGCGCGATAACCAAAAAGACAGCGACTCGCTGCCGCCGTACGACGTGCTCGACGCGATCCTCGAGGAGTTCATCGAGAAGGATCACTCGGTCGACCAGATCGCGGCGCTCGGCTTCGACCGCGCGACCGTCGTGCGCGTGCTGCAGATGGTCAAGCGCGCCGAGTACAAGCGTCGTCAGGCCCCGCCGGGCGTGCGCGTGAGCAATCGCGCGTTTGGACGCGACTGGCGCTACCCGATCACGTCCGGTTACTGAGCGTGAGGCTGGCCGCCGCGAAGCACGCGCGGCGTGTGAGTGCGGCGGGCTAGCGCTGCGCGGTCGCTTCGGCCGCCGCTTCCTCGCCGAACGTCTCGGTCAGCACGCGGCGCGAGTCTGCCGCGAGGTCCTGCATCCCGAGCTTCTCGTAGGCGTCGACCATGATCGCGAGCGTCTGCTCGAGCTGCGGCGCTCCGGGATAGTGCTCGAGCGCGTACTTCCCGCGGTTCACCGCGGCAACGTACGCACCACGTTTCACGTAGTACTCGGCGACGTAGTTCTCGTACTTCGCGAGCCGGTTACGCAGAAATACCATGCGTTGGCGCGCATCCGGCACATACTCGCTCTCGGGATAACGCCGGACCAGCTCTTGGAACGTCGAGAAGGATTTCATCGTGTCCTTCGGCGGCCGCTCGGACAAATCGACCTTGAACAGCCGCTCGAGCACGTTCGGGGCTTGGTCGAACAACACGCGCCCTTTCATGTAGAGGCAGTAGTCGACTCGCGGGTGCGTGGGGTTCTCGCGCTCGAACTGGTCGGCCGCGTCGATCGCGGACTCGGGTTGCTGGCTCTTGTAGTAGAGATAAATGAGGTCGAGCTGCGCCTGGCGCGTCTCCGGGCTGAATGGGTAGCGCGACTCGAGCGCCATGAAATATTGGACCGCGCCCGCGTAGTTCGACGCGTCCATGGCGTCCTTGCCCTTCATGTAGAGGAGCTCGGGACCTGAGTCCTCGACCGTGTTGTCGCGCCGGCCGCAGGCCGTGGCGGCGGCCGCGAGGCACGCGGCGAGCAGGATCATTCGGGTAATTCGAAGCACGTGCGACCTATGAGGACGCCCTTCCCAAAGCATAATGAGGGCAACAGTTGTGGCGGTTGGCCTAGTTGGACGATGAAGTATAGCCGAAAGTTTCCGATTCCCCGGGCGGGCGCATGGAACGCATCGAGCGGCGGCTGATCGTACCCACGGATTTCGCGGGCCGGCGGCTCGACCAGGCCGCCGCGCAGCTGCTGCCGGAGTTTTCGCGGAGCCGCCTAAAGACTTGGATCGACGGCGGGCGGCTAACCGTCGCGGGCCAGAGCGCCCGCCCCCGAACGCTGCTCAAAGGCGGCGAGGAGCTCAGGCTCGAAACCGAGCTCGAAGCGGCCGGCGAGGTCGCCGCGGAGGCGATTCCCGTTGCCGTCGTTCACGAGGACGACGCGCTACTCGTGATCGACAAGCCGGTGGGTCTCGTCGTGCATCCCGGCGCGGGCAATCGCTCGGGCACGCTGCAGAACGCGCTGCTCCACGCGTTCCCCGAGCTCGCCGTACTGCCGCGCGCGGGGCTCGTGCATCGGCTCGACAAGGACACGAGCGGCTTGCTGCTGGTCGCGCGTACGCTCACGAGCCAGAAGACGCTCGTCGCGAACCTCGAGCGGCGCGCGATTCGCCGCACCTACCAGGCCGTGTGCCACGGCGTGCTCACCGGTGGAGGCACCGTCGACGCCCCGATCGGCCGCCACCGGCGCGAGCGCACCAAGATGGCCGTCGTCGAAGGTGGCCGCGCCGCGGTCACACGTTACCGCGTGCTGGAACGCTTCCGCGCGCACACGCACTGCGAGATCGAGCTCGAGACCGGCCGCACCCATCAGATCCGCGTGCATATGGCGCACATCCGCGCGCCGCTCGTCGGCGACCCCGTGTACGGCGGGCGGCCGCGGCCGCCGCGCGGCCCGAGCGAGGACCTTCGCGCCGTGCTACTGCGCTTCAATCGGCAGGCTCTGCATGCGACGCGACTCGCGCTCGTGCACCCGCAGACCGGCGCCGAGCTCGCGTTCGAGAGCCCGCTCGCCCCCGACATGCGCGAGCTCGTCGCGGCCCTGCACGCGGATGCGGCGGCCGCGCGATGAGCGCGCGGTTCGGATTCGCGCCCGAGTGGCCCGCGCCGGCGCGGGTGCGGTCGTGGGTGACGCAGCGTGCGGGCGGCGCGAGCACGGGCACGTACGAGTCGCTCAATCTCGCGACACACGTAGGGGACTCGCCGCCGAACGTCGCGGAGAACCGCGCGCTGCTCATGGCCGGCATCGACTTGCCGAGCGAGCCCGTCTGGCTCGAGCAAGTGCACGGCGCGACGGTGCTCGACCTCGACGAGGATCGTCTGGGCCCCGCGGACGCCGCGGTGACCTCGCGCGCGGGCGTGGTTTGCACCGTCCTCACCGCGGACTGTCTCCCCGTGCTGTTCTGCGATCGCGCGGGCCGGCGCGTCGGGGTCGCGCACGCGGGCTGGCGCGGACTCTTGAACTGCGTGTTGCCCGCGACGGTGGGGGCGTTCGGCGTGCTGCCGCGCGACATCATTGCTTGGCTCGGGCCCGCGATCGGCGCGTCGGCATACGAGGTGGGCGCCGACGTGCGCGACGCGTACGTTGCCCAGGATCCTGCTGCGGAGCGTTTTTTTGCGCCGAACGCCCGCGGACGCTGGCAGGCGGACCTGTACGGCCTCGCGCGCCAGAGCTTGGCTGCGTCGGGGGTCACGGCCGTCGCAGGCGGGGGGTTCTGCACCTACACCGAATCGCAGCGCTTCTTCTCGCACCGCCGCGAGGCGCCGTGCGGGCGGATGGCCACGCTGATCTGGCTCGCCTGAGGGGCACCGAGGTGGCTGCGGCCTGGAAGCGCGGCCGCGCGTAGGTGTTTGCCGCGATAGCCGTTGGAATCGCGGCGGGCTACCCTCATGTCGGGGCGATCGAATTTTCGGCCAATACGGATCAACGCTCATGCGACAGGAAAAATTCACGACGCCGCTGAGTCAGGCGCTGCAAGACGCGCAGTCGTTCGCCGTCGGACGCGATCACCAGTTCATCGAGCCCGTGCACTTGATGTCCGCGCTGCTCGAGCAGCAAGGCGGTACCGTGCGCGGCTTGCTCACGAAGGCCGGCGTGAACATGAACGTGCTGCGCTCGCAGCTCGGCGAGGCGCTCGACCGCTTCCCCAGCGTCGAGGGCGCGCCCGGCGAAGTCCACGGCTCGAACGAGCTCGCGAAGCTCTTGAACGTCGCGGACAAGCTCGCGCAGCAGCGCGGCGACAAGTTCATTTCGAGCGAGTTGGTCGTGCTCGCGGCCCTGCAGGCGAAGGGTGAGCTCGGCCGCGTACTCGAGAAGGCCGGCGCCGTGAAAGGCGCGATCGAGAAGGCGATCGACGAGATCCGCGGCGGCAGCAAGGTCGAGGACCAGAACGCCGAGGAGCAGCGTCAATCCCTCGAGAAGTACACGATCGATCTCACCGAGCGCGCAGAGCAGGAGAAGCTCGATCCCGTGATCGGCCGCGACGACGAGATCCGCCGCACGATCCAAGTGCTCCAGCGCCGAACCAAGAACAACCCCGTGCTGATCGGGGAGCCCGGCGTCGGTAAGACCGCCATTGTCGAAGGTCTCGCACAGAGGATCGTCAACGGCCAGGTCCCGGAGGGGCTGAAGTCGAAACGCGTGCTGTCGCTCGACATGGGCGCTCTGATCGCCGGTGCGAAGTTCCGCGGCGAGTTCGAGGAGCGCCTCAAGGGCGTGCTCAAAGACCTCGCGAAGCAGGAAGGCCAGGTGATCCTGTTCATCGACGAGCTCCACACGATGGTCGGCGCGGGCAAGGCTGAAGGCTCCATGGACGCGGGCAACATGCTCAAGCCCGCGCTCGCGCGCGGCGAGCTGCACTGCGTGGGAGCCACCACGCTCGACGAATACCGCAAATACATCGAGAAGGACGCGGCGCTCGAGCGCCGTTTCCAGAAGGTGCTCGTCGACGAGCCCTCGGTCGAGGACACGATCGCGATCCTGCGCGGCCTCAAGGAGCGCTATGCGGTCCACCACAAAGTGGAGATCACGGACCCCGCGATCGTCGCCGCCGCCACGCTCTCGCATCGCTACATCAGCGACCGCCAGCTGCCTGACAAAGCGATCGACTTGATCGACGAGGCCGCGTCGCGGATCCGGATGGAGATGGACTCGAAGCCCGAGGAGATGGACAGGCTCGAGCGGCGCCTCATTCAGCTGAAGATCGAGCGCGAGGCATTGAAGAAGGAGTCGGACGACGCGTCGAAGCGGCGTCTCGCCGATCTCGAGGGCCAGATAGCAAAGCTCGACGCCGAGTTTTCGGACCTCGACGAAGTGTGGAAAGCCGAGAAGGCCGTCGCCCAAGGCGAGGCGCAGATCAAAGCCGACCTCGAGCACGCGAAGGCCGAGTTCGAGAAGGCGCGCCGCGCGTCCGATCTCACGCGAATGTCGGAGCTGCAATACGGCAAGATTCCCGAGCTCGAGCGCCGGCTCGAGCAAGCACAACGCGGTGAGCGCGAGGTGGGCAACAAGCTACTCCGCAACAAGGTCACCGAGGAGGAAGTCGCCGAGGTCGTCTCGAAGTGGACCGGCATTCCGGTCTCGAAGATGCTCGAGAGTGAGAAGGACAAGCTGATCCGCATGGAGGAGTTCCTCGAGAAGCGCGTCGTCGGTCAGAGCGAGGCGCTGCAGACCGTAGCGAATGCGATCCGGCGTGCGCGCGCGGGCCTGTCCGACCCGAATCGGCCGAACGGCTCGTTCCTGTTCCTCGGTCCCACGGGCGTCGGCAAGACCGAGCTCACGAAGGCGCTCGCCGCGTTCCTGTTCGACACCGAGGAAGCGATGATCCGCGTCGACATGTCGGAGTTCATGGAGAAGCACTCGGTCGCGCGCATGATCGGCGCGCCGCCGGGCTACGTGGGCTACGAGGAGGGCGGGTATCTCACCGAGGCCGTGCGGCGTAAGCCGTACTCCGTCGTGCTGCTCGACGAGGTCGAGAAGGCGCATCCCGACGTGTTCAACGTGCTGCTGCAAGTCCTCGACGACGGGCGGCTCACGGACGGCCAGGGGCGCACGGTCGATTTCCGCAACACCGTGATCGTGATGACCTCGAATCTCGGCAGTCAGCGGATCCAAGAGCTCGCGGGCGCCGCCAACTACGAGCGAATGAAGTCCGAAGTCATGGAGATCGTCGGCCAGCATTTCCGGCCCGAGTTCATCAACCGGATCGACGATGTCGTGGTGTTCCATCCGCTCGAGTCGGAGCACATCCGCAAGATCGTCGACATCCAGCTCGCGTACCTGCATCGGCGTCTCGCGGAGCGCGACCTCGGGCTCGTGCTCTCGCCAGAGGCGCGCGATCGACTCGCGCAGGCGGGGTTCGATCCCGTCTACGGCGCGCGGCCGCTCAAGCGTGCGATCCAGCAACAATTGGAGAATCCGCTCGCGCAGCGTATCCTGCGCGGCGATTTCGGACCGGGCGATACGATCCGCGTCGGGGTCTCCGATGGCGGCCTGTCGTTCGACAAAGGCGTCAAGCACGCGGCAGCGTGACGCTCGCCGCGGGCGCCTCCTACGGGTTGCACCGCGCGCGGCGAGTCTCGACCGAGACGCCGACCCTTGAAAACGGAGCGCGTTGCGCGATCATGCCGGGCGCGCCAAGCAGAGTTTGGAACTATGCCGATATACGAATACCGCTGTGGGGCCTGTGGCCATCAGCTCGACGCGCTGCAGAAGATGAGCGACGGCCCGCTGCGCAAGTGTCCGGAGTGCGGCAAGTCGCAGCTGCGGCGCTTGGTGTCTGCGCCGTCGTTTCGCTTGAAAGGCGGCGGTTGGTACGAGACGGACTTCAAGGGTAACGGCGAGAAGAAGCGCAACCTAGTGGAAACGGCGAGCGGCGATTCGAGCGGGTCGGTGAGCTCGAGCGCGGACTCGGCGAAGGACTCCGCGAGCAAGGAAGCGTCCGCCAAAGTCGCGGAGGCGAAGAGCTCTGAGTCCAAGAGCTCGGAGGCCATGGACAAGAAACCGAAGCCCGAGAAGGTCGCTGCGCAGGTCGCGAAGAAGTCCGCCAGCAAGCGCAAGCTGCACGCCAAGAAATCCGCGAGGGCTTAGATGCACCTCCGCCGCTATTTGGTGGCGGGCTTGGCTGATCTGGATCCCGGTCGGCGTCACGCTGCTCGTGTTCAAGGCGCTGCTCGATCTCATGGATCGATTGCTGTTCCTCGTCCCCGTGGCTTATCGGCCCGAAACGCTGCTCGGTTTCCGGATCCCGGGGCTCGGCGCGATCCTCGCACTGATCGTCTTGCTCGCCACGGGGATGCTCGCCGCCAACCTGCTCGGCAAGCAGCTCGTGGTCTGGTACGAATCGCTGCTCGGACGCATACCGCTCGTGCGCAGCGTGTACGGCGGCGTCAAGAACTTCTCCTCGGCGCTACTCTCGGGCAGCAGCGGCTCGTTCAAGAAGGTACTGCTGATCCAGTACCCGAGCAGAGGAATCTACCGAATCGCGCTGCAGACGTCGGAAGCCGTTCCAGAGATCCAGTCCGTCACGCAGCAGAACCTCGTGACGGTGTTCGTGCCGAACACGCCGAACGTCACCGCGGGTTTCACGGTGTTCGTTCCGCGCGCCGACGTCATCGAGCTCAGCATGTCGGTCGAGGACGCACTCAAGCTCGTGCTATCCCTCGGCGTCGTCGTGCCCGAATGGCACCCGCTGCATCCCTCAGGTGCGCTTGCGCGACCCTCGAGCGCGCTTGCGCGCCCCGAACGTTCCCCGTAACATCGCGGCCTCTTTTTCCTCATTCCGCCTTTCTGTTTCAATAGGTTAGGCTCTAGTTGGGATGGCCTGAGGGCTCAAGCGATGCGCAGTCATTACTGCGGTCAAGTGAATCGAGAGTTGATCGGCCGCGAGATCAGCGTCGCCGGTTGGGTGCACCGCCGGCGCGACCACGGCGGCGTGATCTTCATCGACTTGCGCGACCGCGAGGGATTGCTGCAGGTCGTGTTCGATCCCGATCGAGCCGAGATGTTCGCCGAGGCCGAGCGCCTGCGCGGCGAGTTCGTCCTCACGGTCGAGGGACGCCTGCGCGAGCGTCCCACCGGAACGACAAATCCGAATCTGCCGAGCGGCGAAGTGGAGCTGCTCGCGACGAAGCTCACCGTCCTCAACAAGTCGAAAACGCCGCCGTTCCATCACGACGAGGACGCGAGCGAAGAGCTGCGGCTGCGCTATCGCTATCTCGATCTGCGCCGCGAGCCGATGATGCGCAACCTGCGTTTGCGTCACGCCGTGACGCGGGCGCTGCGCAAGTTCATGGACGAGCACGGCTTCGTCGACGTCGAGACGCCGATGCTCGGCAAGACGACGCCCGAAGGTGCACGCGACTATCTCGTGCCGAGCCGCACGCAGCCCGGCAACTTCTTCGCGCTGCCGCAGTCCCCGCAGCTCACGAAGCAGCTGCTGATGATGTCGGGCCTCGACCGCTACTATCAGATCGTCAAGTGTTTCCGCGACGAGGACCTGCGCGCGGACCGCCAGCCCGAGTTCACGCAGCTCGATATCGAGACGTCGTTCATGTCCGAGGACGACTTCATGGCTCTCATGGAGGAGCTGCTGCGCGAGACGTTCAAGTCCGTGCTGAACGTCGAGCTGCCGAACCCGTTCCAGCGGATGACGTATGCGGACGCGCTGCGCCGTTACGGTAGCGACAAGCCCGACTTGCGCAACCCGCTCGAGCTCGTCGAGGTCGCCGATCTGTTCCGCGGCGTCGAGTTCAAGGTGTTCGCCGGTCCGGCAGCCGATCCCAAGAGCCGCATCGCGGCGCTGAAGCTGCCGAAGGGTGGCGAGCTCACGCGCAAGGAGATCGACGACTACACCACGCTCGTGGGCCGCCACGGCGCCAAGGGGCTTGCGTACATCAAGATCAACGATCGATCGAAAGGCCGCGATGGGCTGCAGTCGCCGATCCTGAAATTCCTTCCGGATGCTGCCATTGACGGCGTGCTCGAGCGCGTCGGCGCGGCAGACGGCGACCTCGTGTTCTTCGGTGCGGACAAGTCCGGCGTCGTCAACGAAGCGTTGAACGCGCTGCGGCTCGCGCTCGGGCGCGATCGCAAGCTCACGGCGAAGACCTGGGCCCCGCTCTGGATCGTCGACTTCCCGATGTTCGAGGCGTTGCCGGACGGCGGCTTCACTCCGGTGCATCACCCGTTTACGGCGCCGCGGATCGCGGGCCAGGCGGCTGTTTCGATGACTCCCGAGCAGCTCAAGGCCGCCCCGGGCGAAGCGCGCGCGCGCGCCTACGACATCGTGCTGAACGGCTACGAGGTCGGCGGCGGGTCGGCCCGTATCCACAATCCGGAGCTACAGTCCGCGGTGTTCGATCTGATCGGCATCACGAAGGAGCAAGCGGAGCTCAAGTTCGGCTTCTTGCTGAGCGCGCTCGAGTATGGCTGCCCGCCGCACGGCGGCCTCGCGTTCGGTGTCGACCGCCTCGTGATGTTGATGGCGGGCTCGGAGAGCATCCGCGACGTCATCGCGTTCCCGAAGACCGCCACCGCGAGCGACCTCCTGACCGGCGCGCCGAGCGCCGCGGATCCCGCGCAGCTGAAGGAGCTCGGCATCCGCTTCAAGACGTCCGCACCGAGCTGAGGCTCAGGTGCGGGCCGCGTCGGACTTCAAGCGTCCGGAGTCGGTGCTCGTCGTCGTGTTTACGCGCACGCGCGAGTGTCTGCTGCTCGAGCGCGCGAATCCGGTGGGCTTTTGGCAGTCCGTGACGGGGTCCCTTCGTTGGAGCGAGACGCCGGCCGAATGCGCCGCGCGCGAGCTCGGCGAGGAAACGGGCCTCGGAGCGGCGGGCCTCAGCGACACGGGCGTGCGGCGCGAGTTTCCGATCATGCCGGCTTGGCGCGCCCGCTATGCCCCGGACGTCGTGACCAACCGCGAGCACGTCTGGCATCTCGAATTGCCCGCGCGGCAGCCCGTCCGGTTGCACCCCGCCGAGCACGTCGCGTTCGAGTGGCTCCCGCTCGAGCTTGCGATCGCGAGAGTGTCCTCGTGGACGAACCGCGCGGCGCTCGAGCAGCTCGCGAGCGCGTCGTCGAACGCATCGTGAACAGCACTGCGCACGATTCCGATTCGAGCATGGCCGCCGCGCGTGGTGCCCGGCCGCGGGTGGTCGCGGTGCACGGCGTCTGGATGCGCGGCGCGTCGATGCGCGTGTTGCGCCGGCGTCTCGAAGCGAGCGGCTTCGACGTGCACACCTTCAGCTACCGGTCCGTGCGCGCCGATCTCGCCGCGAACGCGTCGAGCCTCGCAGCGTTTATCGACACCGTGCCCGGCGAGACCGTGCACGTCGTCGCCCATAGCCTCGGCGGCGTGCTCGTGCGCGCGATGCTCGAAACCGCCGCGCCGCGGCGGCTCGGCCGCGTCGTCTGCCTGGGGTCGCCATTCGCGGGCAGCCGCACCGCCGCGCGCGTCGCGCGGCTGCCGGGCGGAGCGCGCTTGATCGGCCGAAGCCTCCGCGACCTGCTCGCGCGCGGCGGATTCGACGCGTGGCGCGCGCACAGCGAGGTCGGCATCATCGCGGGCCGCGTGCCGATCGGCTTCGGCCGATTGTTCGGACCGTTCGGCGAGCCCAACGACGGCACGGTCGCGATCGCGGAAACGCGGCTCGCGGACGCTCACGATCACATCGTGCTGCCGGTCGCGCACATGGCGCTGCTCTGGTCGCCCGAGGTCGCGCGCCAAGTGGATCATTTCTTGCGGCAAGGGAAGTTCGAGCGCGGCTGACGAAGCTCCGACGCGTCCCGTGCGCCGGCTTTTCGCGCCACGAGAATGCTCGCGCGAGCGTTTCTTGGGGCTCTGTGCGTTTTCGGTTTACCGCCTTGTACGACCGTCCAGGCTGGTTTACTCTTGGGTTTGGGGATGTCTCGTTTTTCCAACCCGGGGGACAAATAATGAACGCCAACACGCCGCGACTGCGGCTAAATCCGCTCGCTTCCGCCATTGCTTTCGCATTCACTGGTACGTCCACACTGTTGCTTGTGAGCCACGTGCAGGCGCAAGAGAGCGTCGAGGAAATCACGGTGACGGGCTCGCGCATTCAGCGCGACACGAGCTTCACGACGGCGGTGCCGGTCACCGCGGTCACGACGGCCGATCTCGCATCGTTCAAGCCGGGCGCGACGATGGCGGATCAGCTCGACCAGCTGCCGCAGTTTTTCCAGACGCAGAGCGCGCAGCGCGGCGGCGGAGCACTGTTCGGCGGCGCGGGACGAAGCGTGATCGATCTGCGCTCGATGGGACCGCAGCGCACGCTGGTGCTGCTCGACGGCGCTCGGCTGTCGCCGGCCGATCGCGACGGCAGCGTGCACATCGACAACATCCCGACCGCGTTGCTCTCGCAAGTCGAGGTCGTGACCGGCGGCGCGTCCGCCGCGTACGGCGCTGACGCGCTCGCGGGCGTGACGAACTTCCGGTTGAACCGAAACTACCAGGGCTTGGACTTCAACGTCGGTTACGGCGCGACCGCGGACGGGCAGGGCGACAACAAGAACTTCACCGTCGCGTACGGCACGGAGATCGGCGAGAAGTGGCACTTCATCGGCTCGGTCGAGAGCCAAAGCATCGACCCGATCGAGTACGACCCGCTCGAGCTCGACGCCTGGTTTCAACGCTTCGGCATCGTCGCGAACCCGGCCTGGACGCCCGGTAATACCAGCGTTCCGTCGCGGCTCGTGCTGCCAAACACCACCTCGCGCCAGCATACGCCGGCCGGCAAGATCGGCGCGGCGCAGTTCGGGGCCGGCGCGCCGGCCGGTTCGACCTTCTCGCTCGTGGGCCAGACGTTCACCGATCTCGGGACCGGCACCAGGCCGTTCGACGCGACGGGCGCAATCATCGGCGCCGCCACGAACAATCAGGCCGGCGGCGCGAACGCGCCGAAGCTCGACACGTTTAATTTGACCGAGGCGGAACGCGCGAACCGCGCGTTCAACGGCGGCCCGTACGGCGCGGAAGTCAAACGCACCAACGTCTTCACCGGGCTCACGTACGACGCGAACGACAGCACGCGCTTCTTCATGAACCTGCTCGGCGGCGAAACCCAGTCGAACGATCATGACCAACGCGGCATCCCGCACCTCGCGTCGCCGTGGACGACGCAGATCTTCCGCGACAACGCCTACCTGCCGGCGAGCGTGCGCCAAGCGATGATCGCGCAGAACGTCAACTCGTTCGTGATCGAGAAGCAGGGCCAGTACCTCGATACGCCGGGACAGTGGGGAGACCACGAGGAGCGCCACAACGAGTACGACAGCTGGACGCTGCAACTCGGCCTCGACAAGGACATCGGCGACAACTGGCAGATGCAGGCGCGGATCCAGCGCGGCTCGACGGACCGCTTCACGAAGGTGTTCAACGAGATCCGGGTCGACCGCGAGATGCTCGCGATCGACGCGGTCGAAGTGTACGGCGACAAGCGAGACGCGAACGGCGACGGCATCGTCGACCTGATCGCGGAGCCCGATCGCGGCACGGGCCAGATCATCTGCAACGTGCGGCGCTATGACGCCCTGATCACGCCGGCCTCGCTTCAGGCGTCAGTCGCGGGCGTCCTCGTGCCGGCGGCCCAGGGCGACGATTCGCTCGGCAACGGCAGCCCGACGGACCTCGTTCCGATCCCGTCACCGGTCGGTCCCGACGCGATCCCGAACTGCGTGCCGATGAACATTTTCGGCACCGGCAACGTGAGCCAGGCGGCGGCCGACTACGTCGTCTCGCCGAAATGGGGCGATAGCGCCGTCACGCAGGAGTTCGCCGAGGTGCTGTTCACGGGCGATATCTGGGACGGCTTCGGGCCGGGCGCGTTCTCGATGGCCGTCGGCGGCACGTGGCGCGAGCAGTGGTTCTGGCAGCGCGGCCAACCGCAGGAGCTCATGGCCTATGGGCCGCCGAAGCAGGCACCGGCCCTCGGTATCCGCGGCGTGCAGGGCGGCTTCTCGAACGGCAGCCCGAACCTGCACGAGTTCTCGACCGTGCCGACCATCAAGGGCGGCTACGACGTCTGGGAGTTGTTCACCGAGTTCAACATGCCGCTGTGGGCCGGGGACACCGGCGGGAGGCGGCTCGAGCTCGACGTCGCGGGGCGCTACTCGGACTACTCCACGAGCGGCGGCATCACCTCGTGGAAGGCGGGTCTCAACTTCCAGGTCGCCGAATTCTTGCGGCTCAGGGCCACGGTGTCGCGCGACGTCCGCGAAGCGACGTTCGCCGAGCGGTTCGACGTCCAGGGCGGCGGCGGCAGCATCCAAGAGAACGCGATCGCCGGCGTCCCGAATCCTGGGGGCCCGCTGACGACGTTCCAGATTACGAGCACGAGCGTCGGCAACCCGGACCTAAAGCCCGAAATCGCCGATACGATTACCGCGGGCATCGTGATCCAGCCGCAAGACACCGGCCTGCAGTTTTCGATGGACTGGTACGACATCGATCTCGCCGACGCGATCGGTCAGATCGGCGTGCAAGGCATCTTGAACGAGTGCACGAACTCGGGAGGGGCGAGCCCGCTGTGCTCGAACGTGCTCCGCGACCCGGCCACCAACGCCGTCGTGGCGGTGTTCAACCCGTATCTCAACATCAACAACGCGCGCGTCCGCGGCATCGACTACGAGGCTTTGTGGAACAGGGAAGTCGACTTGTTCAATAGTCAGTCGGAATCTCTGACGCTGCGATTCCTCGCGGGTCGCCTGCTCGAAGACAGCACGACCACGCCGACCGGCACGAAGACGGACCTGTCGGGAGAGATCTCCGAGCCGGACTTCAGAGCGCTTGCGAGCGTGCGTTACCAGATCGGCAGCTTCGGCGTAGCCTGGCAGCAGCGTTACATGTCCGAGACGGGTCTCAACGGCCCGGGGCCGATCACGATGCTGCAGTTCCAGCCCGGTCTCGTGCCGGGGCTCAACCAGCAGACACTCGACGACGCAACCGTGCAATCGAAGACGTACACGGACCTCACGTTCACCTACGACCACGAGCTCTCGAACGGCAAGTCGTGGCAGCTAGCGCTCGCGATCACGAACGCGCTCGACGAGGATCCGCCGACGATCCCGACGTTCGATCAGCGCTTCAGCTCGCAGACGAATCCCGCGAACGCGTACGACGTTTACGGGCGGCGCTATCTGCTGAATTTCTCGTACAAGCTGTAACGCGGCATCCCGTGGGCGCCTTCGGTTAGAAGGCGCCCACCTCTCGCTCCGGCGAGGCTCCAAGGCGGCACGCGCGGTGCGGCGCCGCTCGGGATGCGCGAGAGGTATATATGAGCCGCGCGTCATGCGTCGCCGTTGCGCTTTTCGCCGTCGCCCCGTGCGGCGCCGATGAGCTCGACGGCTCGGCCACGCGGATGACGATCGGCGCCAACGAATATCTCGTCGCGGGCTCCGAAATGATTCGCGCCGGTCAGTTCGACGACGGCATACGCCTCACGCTGATCGGGCTCGAGCGCGGCAATCTCGGCGTGCGCGATCGAGCGGCTGGGCTCGGAAACTTATGTGCCGCCTATGTCTCGAAGAACGAACCCGACGCGGCGCTCCCGTATTGCGACCAGTCGCTCGTGCTCGACGACGGCAACTGGCGCGTGTATACCGCGCGAGCGCGTGCGTACCTGCTGAAAGGGATGCTCGCCGAGGCGGTTCGCGACAACGAAGCGGCCGCAGTCATCAATCCGAACTCGGCGCACGTGAAAGAGGTCCGCGCCAAGCTCAACGAGCAGCGCCTGCACCCGCAGGTGATCGTCGAGGACCATCACTAGCGGCGACCGCGCGCACCCAGCTTTCTGCACGGCGCTTGCGCCGGCACGTCAGCTTTTCTTTGCCCGCTGCGCGAGCTCGTAGAGCAGATCGAGCGCTGCGCGGGCCGACAAGGAATCAACGTCGAGCTCGGCGAGCTTAGCGAGCAGCTCGCGCTGCTCCGCCGACGGCGCCTCAGGTTCCGGCGCGAAGGTCAGCTCGGTCTGCGGGCTCGCGGGCACGAGCGTCCGCTGGTGCCGCTCGAGCCGGCGCAAATATTCGCGCGCGCGATCCACGACGTCGCGCGGCACGCCCGCGAGCTCCGCGACGTGCAGCCCATAGCTCTGGCTCGCGGGCCCGGGCTTCACGCTGTGCAGGAAGATCAGCTCGCGGCCGTGCTCGGTCGCGTCGAGATGCACGTTCGCGCACGCTGGAAACTCCTCGGGCAGGCTCGTGAGCTCGAAGTAGTGCGTCGCGAACAGTGTGAACGCGCCGACTCTCTGCACGATGTGGCGCGCCGCGGCCCACGCGAGCGATAGGCCGTCGAAGGTGCTCGTGCCGCGCCCCACCTCGTCCATCAGCACGAGGCTCGAGCGCGTCGCGCTATTCAAGATGTTCGCGGTTTCCGTCATCTCGACCATGAACGTCGAGCGGCCGCCGGTGAGATCGTCGCCCGCGCCGATACGCGTGAAGATCCGGTCGATCGGTCCGATGACGGCGGACTGCGCCGGCACGAAGCTGCCGATGTGCGCGAGGATCGCGATCAGTGCGGTCTGGCGCATGTAGGTCGACTTACCGCCCATGTTCGGCCCGGTGATGATCAGCATCCGCGTCTGCTCGCCGAGCGCCAAATCGTTCGGCACGAACGGCGCGCCGCTCGAGCGCTCGACGCCGAGATGCCGGCCCGCGGCGTATTCGAGCACGGGCTCGTCGACGAGCTCCGGCTTGACGAGATCCAGCGCGCCCACGCGCTCCGCGAGATTCGCGAGCGCGTCGAGCTCGGCGATGCCTTCGGCCGTCTGCTGCAGCTCCGCGAGCCGAGACCCGAGCTTCTCGAGCAGCGTGTCGTAGAGCGCTTTCTCACGGCCGAGCGCGCGCTCGCGCGCGCTCAGGACCTTGTCCTCGAACTCCTTGAGCTCGGGCGTGATGTAGCGCTCCGCGCCCTTGAGCGTCTGCCGGCGGATGTAGTCGGCGGGCGCGGCGGCGGACTGCGCCTTCGTCATCTCGATGTAGAAGCCGTGGACGCGGTTGTAGCCGACCTTGAGCCCCGCGATGCCGGTTCGCTCGCGCTCGCGTTGCTCGAGCCTCTCGAGGTACTGGTCGGCGTTGGTGCTGATCGTCCGCAGCTCATCGAGCTCGGCGTCGTAGCCCGGCGCGATCACGCCGCCGTCGCGCAGCAGCACCGGAGGAGTCTCGACGAGCGCGCGGCGCAACAGGTCTCGCTCGTCTTCGTGTGCGCCGCATTTCGCAACGAGCGCTTGCACGCGTTCGGCCGCGCAGGCGGCGAAGTGCTTGCGGAGCTCCGGCAGCCTCTCGAGACCGTCGCGCAGCTGCGCGAGATCCCGCGGCCGCGCCGAGCGCAGCGCGACCCTCGTGAGGACGCGTTCGAGGTCGCCGATCTCCTTCAATATGAAGCGCGTGTCTTCGAGCGGCCCGCGAAGCTGTAGCAAGTCGACGGCCTGCTGGCGGCGCTTGAGCTCCGCGCGATCGCGGATCGGCCGGTTGAGCCAGCGGCGGAGCAGGCGGCTGCCCATCGCGGTCGCGCAGTGGTCCACGAGTCCCGCGAGCGTGTACTCGTCGCGCGCGCCCAAGCTCGTTTCGATCTCGAGATTGCGCCGCGTCTGTGCGTCCATCAGCACGGCTTGCTCGCGGCGCTCGCGATGCAACGCCCGGAGGTGCGGGACCTGCGCGCGCTGCGTGTCCTTCACGTATTGCAGCAGGCAGCCCGCCGCGCCGACGGCGGCCGGTGCGTCGTCGGCGTCGAAGCCGCGCAGATCCTGCGTGCCGAACTGCGCGCACAGAAGCCGCTTGCCGGTGCCGGCATCGAAGTGCCACGGCGGCCGGCGCCGCAGCCCGGGAGTGCCCGCGAGCCAAAGCGGCAGCTCCGCATCCTCGGCAACCAGCAGCTCGGCCGGCTTCAAGCGCTCGAGCTCCGCGTGCAGTGCGTCGAGGTCGTCGAGCTCCGCGATGCTGAACCTGCCGCCCGCGAGGTCGAGCCATGCGATGCCGATCCGCGGCGCGAGCGTGAGCGCGGTGAGCAGCCGAGTCTCTCTCTCCTCGAGCAACGCGGCGTCCGTGACCGTGCCGGGCGTAATCACGCGCACGACCTCGCGCGCGACCGGTCCCTTGCTCGTTGCAGGGTCGCCGATCTGCTCGCAGATCGCGACCGACTCGCCGAGCTTCACGAGCCGCGCGAGATACGTCTCGGCGGAGTGCACGGGCACGCCGGCCATCGGGATCGGCTCGCCGGCCGATGCGCCACGCTTCGTGAGCGCGATGTCGATGAGCTTCGCGGTGCGGCGCGCGTCGTCGTAGAAAAGCTCGTAGAAGTCACCCATCCGGTAGAACAGCAGCGTGTCGGGAAACTGCGCCTTGATGGCGTGGTACTGCTGCATGACCGGCGTATGTGTGGCTCTATCCATGCTCGTCTGTTCTTGCTCGTGGGGCGAGGAGGTTGCGAGGCGGCACCGAGCCGCGCAGCGATCATGAGCGAAGCGCGCCGGCGACCGCAACGGTTGAGTCGAGTGGTCGCGCGCTCGGGCCGGCACGTATGATTCGCCCATGCGCGTGGCCCACATCGAATCAGGCCGCCATCTGTACGGCGGCGGCGCCGAGGTCCGCTACCTCGTGGGCGGCCTCGCCGCGGTGCGCGTGGAGAATGTGCTGCTGTGCGCGGCCGGGGGCGCGCTCGCAACGGCCGCGCACGACGCGCAGGTCATCGCCATTCCGATGCGCGGTGAGCTCGACGCGCCGCTGATCAGCCGGCTGCGCCGGGCGTTGCGCGCCGCGAAGCCCGACCTCGTGCACGTTCACTCACGCCGCGGCGCCGATCTGTACGGGGGCGTCGCCGCCGCGCTCGAACGCATTCCCGCGATCCTCACTCGGCGCGTCGACTCCCGCGAGCCCGCGCTCTGGGCGCGGCTGAAGTATCGGCCGTACGCCCGCGTCATCGCGCTGTCGCGCATGATCGAGACCCAGCTAGTCGGGTCCGGCCTCGAGCGCGACAAGGTCGTGCGGATTCCGAGCGCGGTCGAAAGCGGCCGCTTTCGCCCCGATCCGAGCGCGCGGCCGCGCGTCCTCGAGGCCTTCGCGTTGCCCGCGGACGCGGTCGTCATCGGCGTGGTCGCGCAGCTCATCGCGCGTAAGCGTCACGAGTGGCTGCTCGAGCAACTGTGCGAGCTCTTGCGGCGCGACGCACGCATCCGCGTTGCTGTGCTGCGGCCGCGGTCCGCTCGAGGCGCGGCTGCGCGTGGCCATCGCGGCCCGCGGCCTCGCGCGGCAGTTCGTGCTCGCGGGTTTCCGGGATGACCTCGCGGAGCTCATGCCGGGCTTCGACCTGCTCGCGCATCCCGCGGAGCGCGAGGGCCTCGGTGTCGCTCTGCTCGAGGCCGCGAGCTGTGGGTTGGCCATCGTCGCATGCGCCGCGGGCGGCGTGGTCGACGTGATCGAGCACGGGTGCACCGGTGTGCTCGTCGCGCCCGACGACGGGCCCGCGTTCGCCGCCGCGGTCGCGCGGCTGATCGTCGAACCCGCTCGAGCGCGCGGCTCTCGGCGGCGCGGCGCGTGCCGACGTGCAGCGCCGGTTCTCGGTTCGGGCGATGGTGGCCGCCCACCTCGATCTTTATTCCGCCGTGTTGCACGAGCCGGCGGCCGCGCAAGCCGCGCGACGAGCGGCCGCGGCGGCGCCACGGGAGACTCTCCGATGATTCCGACGGACTCGGATCTCGAAGGCGCCGCGCTGCGGCTTGGGCGTGCGCTGTTGGTGCGCCATGCGCGAGTCGCGACCGCCGAGTCGTGCACCGGCGGCTGGATCGCGAAGGCGCTCACCGACGTTCCCGGAAGCTCGCAGTGGTTCGAGAGCGGCGTCGTCGCATACTCGAACTCGGCCAAGGATGCGCTGCTCGGCGTTCCCGGCGAGCTGATCGCGGCGCACGGCGCGGTGTCCGAGCCGGTCGTTCGGGCGATGGCCGAAGGCGCGCGCGCGCAGCTCGGCGTAGACCTCACCGTTGCCGTCAGCGGCATCGCGGGGCCGGACGGCGGCTCCGCGGACAAGCCCGTCGGCACGGTCTGGTTCGCATGGGCTACGCCGCACGCCACGACGGCGGAGCGTCAGGTCTTCGGCGGCGACCGCGAAGCCGTGCGCCGGCAGAGCGTCGCGCTTGCGCTGCGCCGACTCCTCGATCTCGTCGTGGGTCGATGAGCGCTGAAGCGGAGAGAACTCCGCTCGCCGGCCAGCCGGCGCGTGTTCTTCGCGCTGTGGCCGGATGACGCGGTCCGCGCGCAGATCGTGCGCGCGACCCGCGAGGTCGTCGGCTCGAGCGGCGGCCGGCCCACGCGTAAGGACCGGCTGCACGTGACGATCGCGTTTCTCGGCGCGCTCACGGCGGCCGGTCTGGACGTCGCGCGCGGTGTGCCGCCGATCGAGGTCGGTGCCTTCGATCTCGCGCTCGACCGGCTCGGCGCGTTTGCGAACGGCGGGGTGCTGTGGCTCGGGCCGAAATCGGTGCCGCCGGCGTTGATCGAGCTCGAGCGCCGCCTCTGGAGCGAGCTCGACAGCCGCGGCTTCATCCGCGAAGAGCGGATCTACCAGCCGCACGTGACGCTCGCGCGCCGCGCGCGGCGGCCCGTCGAGGCGGAGGTGTCGCCGATCGCGTGGCGAGTCGCGGAGCTCGCGCTCGTCGAGTCCCTGCCCGATGGTCCCAACGTGCACTACGAGCTGCTCGAGAAGTGGCCACTTTGAATATACTGGACAAAAGACCAGTATCGCGGTTCAATACGTGGGCCACGATTTTTTCTCCGCAAACCGGAGCGAATTCCGCCGCAGTTGGCGGGCTCAGCTATGGAATAATCCCCGCTGTCGCGCCGGCGACGCGACGCTGGTCGTAAAGTTTCAAACACCTCTCATTTGGACGATCGAATGGACGAAAACCGCAAGAAAGCGCTTTCCGCTGCGTTGGGACAAATCGAAAAGCAATTCGGCAAAGGCTCGGTGATGCGCCTCGGCGACTCGATCGCGGCGCGCGACATCGAAGCGGTGTCGACCGGGTCGCTCGGGCTCGATGTGGCTCTCGGCATCGGCGGCTTGCCGCGCGGCCGAATCGTCGAGATCTACGGCCCGGAGTCTTCGGGCAAGACTACGCTCACGCTGCAGGTCGTCGCGGAGCTGCAGAAGCTCGGCGGAACGGCGGCGTTCGTCGACGCCGAGCACGCGCTCGATCCCGAGTACGCGCGCAAGGTCGGCGTCAACGTCGACGATCTCTTGATCTCGCAGCCCGACACGGGCGAGCAGGCGCTCGAGATCACCGACATGCTCGTGCGCTCGGGCGCCGTCGACATCATCGTCGTCGACTCGGTCGCGGCGCTCACGCCGAAGGCCGAAATCGAGGGCGAGATGGGCGACCAGCACATGGGTCTGCAAGCGCGGCTCATGTCGCAGGCGCTGCGTAAGCTCACCGGCAACATCAAGCGTTCCAACAGCATGGTGATCTTCATCAACCAGATCCGCATGAAGATCGGCGTGATGTTCGGCAACCCCGAGACCACGACCGGCGGCAACGCGCTGAAGTTCTACGCGTCGGTACGGCTCGACATCCGCCGCACGGGCGCGATCAAGAAGGGCGAGGAAGTCATCGGCAGCGAGACGCGCGTCAAAGTCGTGAAGAACAAGGTCGCGCCGCCGTTCAAGACGGCCGAGTTCGAGATTCTTTACGGCCACGGCATTTCGCGCGAAGGCGAGATCGTCGATCTCGGCGTGCGCGAGAACATCATCGAGAAATCCGGCGCGTGGTACAGCTTCAACGGCGACCGGATCGGCCAGGGCAAGGAGAACGCGCGCGACTTCCTGCTCGAGCACAAGGACATCGCGGCCGACATCGAGAAGCAGGTCCGCGCGAAGCTGCTGCCGAAGAAGGGGCCGGTCGAGGTTCCCGCCGTCGAAGAAGAAGGTGCGGCGCTCCAAGCCTGACGTCGTCGAAGACCCCGGCGCGTGCAAGCGCAAGGCGCTCGACCTGCTCGCGCGTCGCGAGCACAGCCGGCTCGAGCTCGAGCGCAAGCTCGCCGCGCGCGGGTTCTCGGGAGACTTGATAGCACCGACTCTCGACGGCCTCGAGGCGTCGGGCGCTCTCGCGATCGCACGGTTCACCGAGAGCTTCATCCGCTCGCGCGTGGCCAAAGGCCAAGGCCCCGCGCGGATTCGGATGGACCTCGCGCAACGCGGTGTGGCTGACGCCGAAGCGGCGGCTCTGCTGGCGGACTCCGGAATCGATTGGGCCGCGGCGGCTCGAGCTGTGCGCAGCAAGCGGTTCGGCGCGGGCGCGCCGGCGAGCTTCGCGGAGCGCGCCCGGCAGGCGCGCTTCCTTCAATACCGCGGATTCGACGGCAGCGCCGTGCGCGCCGCGCTCGACCTCGACGAGTCGGACTAGCCGAGTCCGACTAGCCTGGGCGCGTCAGCGCCGGTTGCCGAACAGCCGCAGGATCATCAAGAAGAGATTGATGAAGTCGAGGTATAGCGCGAGGGCCCCGCCGATGGCGTACGACCCCGCTTGCGGCCCCTCGACTTGCAGCGCCATCGCCTTGAGGCGCTGTGCGTCGTACGCCGTGAGGCCGGTGAACACGATCACGCCGATGGCCGAGATCATGAATTGCAGCGTGTCGTTCTGCCAGAACAGGCCCACGAGCGACGCGATCACGATGCCGATGAGGCCCATGAACGCGAACTGGCCGAGCCCGACGAGGCTGCGCTTCGTCATCGAGCCATAGAGCGCGAGCGCGCCGAACATGCCGGCGGTCGTGATGAACGCCGACGCGATGGACTCACCCGTGTAAGCGAGCAAGATGACGGCGAATGTAACGCCGTTCAGCGCCGAGTAGAGCAAGAACAGCCCGGCCGCGGTACGAGGCGCCAATGAGTTGACGCGTGCCGAGATCCAAACGACGAGGCCGATTTGCGCGATGACCAGAGCGAAGAACAAGAACCCGGTCCGCGCGACCGCCTGGACCAAAGCCGGCTGGCTCGCGACGAACAGCGCGACGCCGGCCGTGACCGACAAGCCGACGAACATCCACCCGTAGACGCGCTTGAGAAAGCTCGTGACCCGCTCGTCCGCGGAGGCTGCGGTGGTGCCCGAATCGAGCCGGACGGGCTCGAAGAAGCGGTTGTCGGCCATTGTCATCGCTCCAAAGTGAATCTGAGCTCCAATATACGCTGCGGCGCATAGCTTTGGAGCGGACCACGCGCGGCCCGGGCGCCCCGCGCGCATGCCGGTCGTGCGTAACGCCCTGGAACCGCGACTAATTTCCGATTAGCGTGGCGTCCGCTGATATCCTAGCCTCTTGAGGTTTCCAGAGAATTCGATGCGCTCCACCAGCAGCCAGCTCCGCCAGGCGTTTCTCGATTATTTCGCGAAGAACGGCCACGAGGTCGTCGCGAGCTCTTCGCTCGTCCCGGCCAACGACCCAACCTTGTTGTTCACGAACGCCGGCATGGTCCAGTTCAAGGACGTGTTCTTGGGGCGCGAGAAACGAGCGATCCCGCGTGCGGCGAGCTCGCAGCGCTGCGTGCGTGCGGGCGGCAAGCACAACGACCTCGAGAACGTCGGCTACACGGCGCGCCATCACACGTTCTTCGAGATGCTCGGCAACTTCAGCTTCGGCGACTACTTCAAGCGCGACGCGATCCGGTTCGCCTGGGAGTTCATCACGAAGGACCTCGGGCTGCCGAAGGAGCGGCTTTGGTGCACCGTCTACGAGGACGACGACGAAGCCGCCGCGATTTGGCTCGACGAGATCGGAGTCGACAAGAAGCAGTTCGCGCGCCTAGGAATGTCCGACAACTTCTGGGCGATGGGCGACACGGGTCCCTGCGGGCCGTGCAGTGAGATCTTCTACGACCACGGCCCGGGCGTCGCGGGCGGCCCGCCCGGCACGGCCGATAGCGGCGGCGATCGCTACATCGAGATCTGGAATCTCGTGTTCATGCAGTACGAACGCAATGACGAAGGGCGACCTGAAGCCGCTGCCTAAGCCGTCTGTCGATACCGGCATGGGCCTCGAGCGGCTCGCCGCCGTGATGCAAGGCGTGCACTCGAACTACGAGATCGATCTGTTCGCCAATCTCATCGAGGCGGCCGCGTCGCTCACTCGCACGTCGGACCTCGCGGACAAATCGCTGCGCGTGATCGCGGATCATATCCGCGCGTGCTCGTTCCTGATCACGGACGGCGTCGCGCCGGGCAACGAGGGCCGCGGCTACGTGCTGCGCCGGATCATCCGCCGCGCGATTCGCCATGGCTACAAGCTCGGCGTCGAGGAGCCGTTCTTCTACAAGCTCGTGAAGGATCTCGATAAGGAAATGGGTGCGGCCTACCCCGAGCTCGGGCGCCGGCGCGCGCACGTCGAAAAGGTGCTTGCACCAAGAGGAGCAGCGGTTTGCGGAGACGTTGTCGCAGGGCATGCGGCTCCTCGATGACGCGATCGGCCGGCTCGGGTCAGGCGGTACGCTGCCTGGCGAGACCGTCTTCAAGCTCTACGACACCTACGGTTTCCCCGAGGACCTCACCGCAGACATCGGACGCGAGCGCGGCTTCGAGGTCGATCTCACCGGTTTCGAGCGGCAGATGGACGCGCAACGCGAGCGCGGCCGCAAGGCGAGCCGCTTCTCGATGGTTGCAGGCGGGAAGCCGTCCTTCGAGCAAGCGACGGAGTTCTTGGGCTACGACACGCTTCTGAGCGAGGCTCCGGTCGTCGCGCTGCTGGGTGAGGATGGCCAGGCGGTCCAGGCGCTCGAGACGGGTCAAAACGGCACCGTCGTGCTCGAGAGGACGCCGTTCTATGCGGAAAGCGGCGGCCAGGTCGGCGACACCGGCACTCTCGCGGCCGCTGGAGCGCGCTTCGCGGTGACGGACACGCAAAAGCTCGGGCTCGCGTTCGGCCATGTCGGCACCGTCGAGGCGGGCCGCATCACGCTCGGAGACCGGCTCTCGGGCCAAGTCGATGCCGAGCGCCGAGCCGCCATCGTCGCGAACCACTCCGCGACGCACTTGCTGCACGCGGCGCTGCGCACTGTGCTCGGCGATCACGTTCAGCAGAAGGGCTCGCTCGTCGCGCCCGATCGGCTGCGCTTCGACTTCTCGCACTACGAGCCCGTGACTCCCGAGCAGCTGCGGCAAATCGAGGCACTCGTGAACGATCAGATCCGACTGAACCACGACGCCGACGTCCGAGTGCTGCCGTACGACGAAGCGATCGCGGCCGGCGCTCTCGCGTTCTTCGGCGACAAATACGGCGATCGCGTGCGCGTGCTGAAGCTCGGCGATTTTTCGACGGAGCTTTGCGGCGGCACGCACGTCAGCCGAGCCGGCGACATCGGGCTGTTCAAGATCATCTCGGAAAGCGGCATCGCGGCGGGAGTGCGGCGCATCGAAGCGGTGTCGGGCCGCGGCGCGCTCGATTGGGTCAACGCGAACGAATCGCTGCTGCGCGACGTCGCGGGGCTCGTGAAGGCGGGACGCGACGACGTTGCGGCGAAGGTCACTCAGCTCATCGAACGCTCGCGGACGCTCGAGCGCGAGATTCAGGGGCTCAGGCTCAAGCTCGCGAGCGGCGGCGGCCGGGACCTGCTCGAAGGGGCGCAAGTCGTCGGCGGCATCAAGGTGCTCGCGACGCGGATCGACGGCGCCGACGCGAGGTCGCTGCGCGACACGGCGGATCAGCTCAAGGACCGGCTAGGCACGGGTATCGTGGTGCTCGGTACCGTGGAAGGGGACAAGGTTCATCTGGTCGCGAGTGTCAGCAAAGATCTCACGCTCAGGGTCAAAGCCGGCGACGTGATCAAGCCGATCGCGGAGCTCGTCGGCGGGCGCGGCGGCGGTCGGCCCGATTTCGCTCAGGCCGGGGGAAACCGGCCCGACAAGGCGGACGAGGCGCTCGCGCTCGTACCCGGGATCATCGCGCGGCTCACCGGGACGGCAGCTTAGAGCAGGTCTAACCGTATAGGCGGCTACAAAAACAGGCCAATCGGCCGAGAATGCATTACGATTGGCCAGTCGCAGATTGCCGACAGGGTCTGCGAGCGGGGGGACCGGCCAGAACGCAAGATAACAAAAGGCCGGCCAAGCCACGGAGATCTCGATGGTCGCGCACCTGCGTAGAGCGTGATCGCTCGGGAGCTAAGGTGCCGAACCCGAACAAGAAAGACTGCATGGGATAAATGCAGCAAACGGGAACGGCGCAAGGCCCAGAAGGAGTTTGGCAATGCTGATCTTGACCCGGCGAGTGGGGGAAACGGTGGTCATCGGAAACGACGTCACCGTCACTGTGCTAGGTGTGAAGGGGAATCAGGTGCGGCTCGGGGTTAACGCACCGCGCGAAGTTGCAGTGCATCGAGAAGAAATTTTCGAGCGCATCAAGCGCGAGCAAGCCGAGGAAAAGCCGCAGCGTCCAGCGCAAGTGAACGGCGTGGCGCACCCTTAGGTTCGTTCGTACCGCGTCCGCAGCACGTCCCAGGAATCATGGGGGCTTTGTCGTCGCCGTTTTTTTTCGGTGCGACGAAGCCGTCGCGCTTGTCGCATTCCGCCAGTAGAATCACGACCCGACTGCGATGTCAGTACGTGCGGAGAGGTGGCCGAGTGGTCGAAGGCGCACCCCTGCTAAGGGTGTAAGGGCCAAAAGCCCTTCGAGGGTTCGAATCCCTCCCTCTCCGCCAATCCCGAAATTGACCCTAACCCGCGTGCGCGGCGCTCATTTCTTATCGATGCTGGCGAGCCACTCGTCGTCCGAGCCCGCGTTGAGGTCGTCGAAGAGATAAGTGCCGAGATAGCGTTCGCCGGTATCCGGCAGCATCGCGAGCAGCACGGAGCCCGGTGCCGCGCGCTCCGCGGCTTTCACCGTGGCGGCGAGCGTCGCGCCGGCCGAGATGCCGACGAAGATGCCTTCCTCGCGTGCGAGCCGGCGAGCCATCTCCTTACCTTCCTCGTCCGTCACCGGCAGCAGTTGGTCGAACACCTTTGGATTCAAGACGTCCGGCAGGAAGTCCGGCGTCCAGCCTTGGATCTTGTGCGGCGCCCACTCTTTTCCGCCGAGCAATGACGCCCCGGCGGGCTCGGTCGCGATGATCTGCACCTCGGGACGTGCGAGCTTGAGCATCTCGCCCGCGCCCGTGAGCGTGCCGCCGGTGCCCCAGCCCGTGACCCAGTAGTCGAGGCGGCGCGCCGCGAAGTCCTTCAGGATCTCGGGGCCCGTCGTTTGCCGGTGGAACGCGGGATTCGCGGGATTCTGGAATTGCCGCGCGAGGAACCAGCCGTGCTTCTCGGCGAGCGTCGCCGCGTACCGGACCATGCCGGTGCCGCGCTCGGCCGCCGGAGTGAGAATCACTTTCGCGCCGAGCGCCCGCATGATTTTCCGGCGCTCGATCGGAAAACGTCTCGACCATCGTCGCGACGAACGGATAGCCCTTCGCGGCGCACACCATCGCGAGCGCGATGCCGGTGTTACCCGACGTGGCCTCGATCACCGTTTGCCCCTTCTTGATCGCGCCGCGCCGCTCCGCGTCGTCGATGATCGCGAGCGCAAGCCGGTCCTTCACGGAGCCGAGCGGATTGAACGCTTCGATCTTGACGTAGATCGTGACGTGCTTCGGCGGGATCCGATGCAGCTTCACGACGGGTGTGTTGCCGATCGTGTCCAGGATGCTTTCGTAGATCATGCGCCCCTGCCTCGTTGGTCGTTTGATTAGTAGCTTACACGAGCGCGCGCGTGCGCCGACTCGTCGCCGAAGGTCTCGATCTTGCTCGGCTCGAACCAACTGTAGCGCTCCGCGAACCGTGTCGTCTCGCCCACGATCAGCAGCGCCGGCGGCACGATATCGAGCGCCGCTTGCGCCTCTCCGAGCTTGCCGAGCACCGTCCGGATTACGCGCTGGCGATCGGTCGTGCCGTTCTCCACGACCGCCACCGGCGTGTCGGCGTGGTGGCCGTGCGCCAATAGCGCGGCGCCGATCTCCGAATACTGTGCCACGCCCATGTACAACGCGAGCGTTTGCCCCGGCCGAAACTCCGCGAGCGCGGCCGCACGCTCGTCTTGCGTGTGTCCGGTCGTGAGCAGCACGCCTTGCGACATCCCGCGCAGTGTCAGCGGGATGCCCGCGTAGGCGGCACAGCCTTCCGCCGCCGAGACTCCCGGCACCACCTGGAAACGCAGGCCGGCCTCGACGAGGGCTTCGAGCTCCTCGCCGCCGCGCCCGAAAATCATCGGATCGCCGCCCTTGAGACGGCACACGCGTTTGCCCGCTTGCACCTGCTGCACGAGCAGCCGATTGAGCTGCTTCTGCGTGATCGACGGCCGCCGCGGCGTCTTACCGACCGAGATCAGCTCCGCGTCGCGCCGCGCGAAGCTCAGGATCTCGGGCGTAACGAGTCGGTCGTAGAGCACCACATCGGCGGTCGCGAGCAACTGGCGGCCGCGCAGCGTGATGAGGTCGGGGCTGCCAGGCCCGGCGCCGACCAAGTACGCCTCGCCGCGGCGCTCGCGATCGTTCTCTGCCCACGTCTCGATTCCGCGTTCGAGCGCGCGCTGCGCGTCCGCTTGCCGGCCGGCGAACACGTGCTCGGCCACTTCGCCGTTCACGACGCGCTCCCAGAAGTGCCGGCGCTCATCGGCGTCGGGGATCGCACCGCGCACGCGTTCGCGCGCCGCACCCGCGAGCTCGGCGAGCGCGCCTAGGCGCTGCGGAACGATCGACTCGATGAGTCCCTTGATCCAGCGCGCGAGTACGGGCGAAAGCCCGCGGCTGCCGATCGCGATCGTGACCGGCGCGCGATCCACGATCGCGGGCGTGATGAACGTGCAGAGCGCAGGGTCGTCCACGACGTTGCAGAAGCGCCGTGCCGCCGCCGCGGCCTCGGCGATTCGAGCGTTCAACGCGCGATCGTCGGTCGCAGCGACGACGAGCCAATACGGCTCGACGGAGTCGGCCTCGAAACGTTTGGCGTGGTGCGTGATCTTGCCCTCGGCCGCGAGGTCGGCGAGCGCTTCCGTCCCGAGCTCGGGGGCGATGATGTGGACCTCGGCGCCGGCTCCGAGCAGCAACGTCGCGCGACGCTCCGCAACGGCGCCGCCGCCGACGATCAGGCAGGCGCGGTTCGTGAGTTGGGCGAATAGGGGTAGGTGATGCATGGCGTCGCGAAGCTCGTAGCGGGGCACGATACCGCTTCGGTCCGGGACGGAACAATAAGAACTGCGCTTGCGGTTATAGCAGGACGACATAAACATCGAATCCAGGCCGATTGGGTCCGCGGGCTAGGCCGCGCGCGCTCCGGCGCGCCGTTCCGCGGGCACACCTGAGTCGGTTGACACCTCGATCTAACCAATGGTTATATAGCCGCGAGCCGCCGACTCGAACCCGAGGACGCGGCTTTTTCATCTGGGCCAAGGACGCCTCAAGCGCGTGACGCTGAAGCAGCTCAAGTATCTCGTTGGGATCGCCGATAGCGGGCTGAACATCACTTCGGCCGCCGAGCGGCTCTACACGAGTCAGCCCGGCATCAGCAAGCAACTCAAGCAGCTCGAGGCGGAGCTCGGCGTGCAGCTGTTCACGCGCAAGGGCAAGAGCCTCGCCTCGATCACTCCCGCGGGCCGCGAGGTCATCACGCGGGCGCGCAAGATTCTCCGCGAAGTCGGCAACATCACGAGCCTAGCGAGCGACCTCACGGCCGAGCTCGACGGAACGTTGTCGATCGCGACGACGCACACGCAGGCCCGCTACGTGCTGCCCGAGGTCATCCGGGCGTTTCGCGAGCGCTATCCGCGCGTCGATCTCGAGCTGCACCAGGGCACGTCCGAGCAGATCGCCGAGCTCGTGAGCACGAACAAGGTGGATTTCGCGATCGCGACGGGCTCGCAGGACCTGTTCCCACACCTCACGACGCTGCCGATCTACAACTGGCATCGGATCGTGCTCGTACCGAAGCAGCATCCGCTCGCGAAAGAGACGAAGCCGCTCGAGCTGCGGACGCTCGCCGAGTATCCGCTGGTGACGTACGTCTTCAGCGGCACGAGCGAGTCGTCGTTCAAGCGTGCGTTCCGCGACCATGGGCTCGAGCCGCGCGTCGTGTTCACCGCGCGCGACGCGGACATCATCAAGACCTATGTCCGCATGGGCATGGGGGTCGGCGTGATCGCGTCGATGGCGTTCGAGTGCGTCGACCGCGAGGACCTCGTCGCGATCGACGCGAGCGAGCTGTTCCCGCAAGTCACGACCTGGCTCGGCTTCCCGCGCGATATGGTTCTGCGCGGCTACATGGTGGACTTCATCCACCTGTTCGCGCCGCACTATTCGACGAGGCTGATCCGCGACGCCGCGCGCGCGCAAAGCCGCGACGAGGTCGAAGGGCTGCTGCAGGGAATCGGGCTACCGCTCAAGAGCGGTTGCGAGCAGATTGCGGCGGTTTGATCCCGGCCGTTCCGGCGGGAGACGAGTGCGATCTAGAGGTCGCCGAGGTTGATCTCGTGGATCCCGCACTCGCGCTTCAAGCCGAAGAAGCGTGTCTCGTCGGCCGTCGCCACTTCGTGAATCGGACGCGTGCTGTGGTAGTCGCCGATCGACACATAGCCCTTTTCCCAGAGCGGGTGGTAGGGCAGGTTGTGCTTCGTGAGGTAGCGGTAGACGTCGCGATCGGTCCAATCCGCGATCGGATGAACCTTCCAGCGTCCGCTCGACCACTTGAGATACTCGATCTGCGAGCGGCTCTCGGTTTGGTTGCGGCGTAGTCCGGCGAACCAGGTGTTCGCGCCGAGCTCGCGCAACGCGCGGCGCATCGGCTCGACTTTGTTCTCTTCGTTGTACGCGTCGAGGCCCTCGAGCCCCTTGGTCCAGCGCTGTCCGTGGCGGCTCTCCTGCCACGCCGGCGAAAGCTCCGCGCGATACACCTTGAGATTGATCTTCAGGCGCGCGGTGAGTTCGTCGACGAAGCGGTAGGTCTCAGGGAACAAATAGCCCGTGTCGACGAGCACGACGGGAATGTTCGGCTCGACCTGCGTGATCAGATGCAGCGACACCGCGGCTTGGGCGCCGAAGCTCGACGTCAATACGTGATTGCCCGGGAGATTCTCGAGCGCCCATTGGACGCGTTGATCGGCTTTGAGCGCGGCGAATTTGCGATTGCAGAGGTCGATGGCTAGCTTGCGGCTGGCTTCCTCGTCGTAGGACTTCGCGTCGACGAAGGGAGCGAGAGGCTCCGCGGCGTCGTGGTCGACCACGTTCAGCAATGCGCTCATTGTTTGTTCTCTTGCGGCTCGGTCACCGTCAACACCCAGTGGACGCGAGCAGGTCTTCTGAGGAGGGGTGCTAAGTTAAAAGGTGGGCTGATAACTTTGAACGGTTAACTTCTTATGCCGCTATAGCCAAAGCGCATAAGAATCGCTGCAACCCGCGCCGTTATTGGGCTCCGAGGATTGCGCCCGCCGCGCGGTCGCCGGATTCCATCGCGCCTTCCATGCCGCGGTTCTCGATCCCGAGGTGCTCGCCGCAGAAGTGCAGCCGGCCGTGCGGGCGGCCGAGGTGCGGCGCGAACCGTGTTACCTCGCCCGGGCGGAAGTACGCCCACGCGCCCGCAGCGTACGGGTCCCCGCCCCAGGAGTGCGAGCCGAGCAGCTCGAGCTGCCCCTTCGCGGCGGGCCGGATGCGCTCGATCTCCGCGATCACCGCGCGGCCCGCAGCGGCGGGCGGCAGGCGGTCGAGCGCCGCCGCCGCGTCGCCCATCACCCACGACGTGAAGCTCGTGACCTCGTTCGGATCGTCGCCGCTGCGTGCTGCCGCGATCATGCCCGCGCCGGAATCGGTGAACAGGCTCGGCGCAAAGCCGTCGCTCTCCCAGAACGTTCGCTTGGGCGCGAGGTAGATCTGCGTGACGGGCTGCGACGGAATCCGAGCTACGGCCTCGGCTTGCGCCGGCGGCAGCTGCGGGTCGATCGCGATCGCGCGCAGCACGCCGGGCGGCACGGCCGCGACGACGTGCTTCGCGCTGACTCGCGTGCCGTCGCCGCAGCGCACGGTCGCGCGGTCGCGCTCGAGCGCGACTCCCACGACGCCGCGGCCGAGCTCGACGCCGCCGCGCAGCGCACCCGCCATGGCTTCGGGAATCCGTTGTACGCCGTCACGCGCGGTGAAGCCGACGATGTCCTTCGGCGCGAGCGCGCGCTGCGTCTTCGAGAACGCGCCGCGAAACAGCAGCAGCAGCGCGGACACGTCGCGCGCGTCACGGCCGAAGCTCACGTTGAGCCCGTAGGCGAGCTCGATCGCCGGCTCGTCGAGGCCGAGGGTCCGGAGCCAGTCGTGTGCCGAGACGTCGAGATGCGCGTAGCGCGGGTCGAGCCAATCCGCGGGGCGGCTGAGCGGGTTGTCGCGCGTCGTGAGCACGCGGTGGTAGTTCCACGGCGTCTGTTTCTTGTCGCGCTCGGGGAACGGGTTCCTCGGGTGCGTGGGCCAGTCCGCCTGCCGGATGATGTCCTCGCCGAGCACGAGGTCTTGCTCGCGGAAGAACTCGAGCACCGGGGTCACGTCGACGAGCTCGACGCCGTAGCGCTGTGCGACGTCGATCACGCGCGCGTACCCTGCGCCGATATAGGTGCCGCCGGCTTCGGCAGGGCCGCCGAGCTGGCGCATCGAGTGAATCCGGCCGCCCACGCGCCGCTGCGCCTCGAGCACGAGCACGTCGAGGCCCGCGGCTTCGAGCGTCAACGCGGCGTTGAGCCCCGCAAGGCCCGCGCCGATGACGACGACGTCGCGATCGGTGGTCGCGGCCATCAACTACGCGCGAGGATTGGGTCGTCGACGCCGCACAGCGAAGGCTTCGCGGGCCCGGGCCGCCCCGAGAGGCAGCAGTCGGGCGCACACCGGTCATGGCTCGGGCCGAGAGAACCGAGCGCCGGGCGCGGCGCGCCGCCCCGCAGCCGCTCGATCACGAGCTCGCGCACCATGCCGACGTATTTCGGGTGCGTGCCCACCGTCGCTGCGCGCGCCATGTTGAGCCCGAGCTCGCGCGCCTTGGCCGCGGCCTCGACGTCGAGGTCGAGCACGACTTCCATGTGGTCGCAGACGAAGCCGATCGGCGCGACGACGACCGACGTCGCACCAGCCGCTTTCGCCTCGCCGAGCGCCGTCACGATGTCAGGGCCGAGCCAAGGCTCGCGGCCATACGACGCGTTGTTGCTCTGGTATACGAGCCGCCAGCGCTGCCGCTCGAGCGCGTCGCCGACGAGCTGGCAGCTCGCGCGCAGCTGCGCTTCGTAGCTCGAAGCGCGCGCCATCGATTCGGGCAGGCTGTGAGCGGTGAACAGGATCGGCGCGGCAGCGCGCTCCGCGGCGGGCAGGGTTTCGAGCGCGGCAGCGACGCGATTCGCCATCGCCGCGATGAAGCCCGGATGGTTGTAGCCGACGCGCAGCTTGTCGATCCGCGGCGCGTTCGGCAGCTCGCTCACGGCTTCGTAGAGATCCTCGCGGTATTTGCGGCAGCCGCTGTACGAGCTGAATGTGCTCGTGACGTACGCAAGCGCGTGCTTTATTCCGGCGTGCGCCATCTGCGCGACGGTGTCCTTGAGGAGCGGATGCCAATTGCGGTTGCCCCAATAGATCGGCAGCGCGGGGCCGTGGGCGTCGAGCTCGTGCTGCAGCGCCTTGATGAACGCGCGCGTCTGCGCGTTGATCGGGCTCACCCCGCCGAACTGCTCGTAGCGCTGCGCCACGTGCGCCTTCGTCTCCGGCGACACGCGCAGCCCTTTGAACACGTTGTCGAGGAACGGCGATACGTCGCCGGGCCCCTCCGGTCCGCCGAACGAAACGATCAGCAGCGCGTCGTAGTCCGCCGCGGACGTCGACGGGGACATTAGGGTTTGCTCTGCCAGACCGCCTTGCCGACGAAGAACGGTCCCAGGCTGTCGAGGTATTGCGAGGTCTGCTCGGTCTTGCGCATTTCCTGCACGACGGCCGACAGCGGATGCAGCTTCGGCCCGAGCAGCCCCACGATGAAGTCGTTGTCGTTCTTGTCGAGCCCATGGCACGCGAGCCGCACGTCGTTCACGTGCCCACCCGCGCCGTAGCGGTGCGCGAGCGTGCCGTGCTCCGCGAGGATCTTGCGCTGATGCTCGGCCGGCAACGTGTAGAAGTTCTTCGCGCGCTGCAGCGGATACCACACGGCCCAGACATTCTTCGCGTCGAGCATCTTGTTCATCGGCCGTTTGAGCAGCGTCTCCTCGAGGTCGGGCTCGTACCCGATCGAATACGTGCGGCCGAGCATGTCGAGCTCGTCCTTGTGCACGAAATCCGCGAACGGCCGGTGGCTGAACACCGACCGCAGGTTCGTGACGAAGTACTCGGGGTTCTCGGACGCGATCATCACGCCGATGCCCTGCGGGTCGTTCGCATCGAGGTATACGGCGCCTTGGGCGCCGTCCTCGCGCAGCGCGGCGACGGCCGCGTGCGGGTCGAAGCAGCGGCCGAACGCGGTGAACTTCATGAACAGGCGCCGGTCGAGCGCGATCTCTTGGCCGTTGCGCCGCCCCTTCTCGGCGAGATCGAGCGGAGCGGGCGGGTGCCGGCGCTTCTGCAGCGGCGGGACGAGGGGACGTTTCGCTCATAGTTCCTCCGAATGCACGACCTCGACGAGCGCTTCGACGCTCGCGATCGGCGTCTGCGGCAAGATGCCGTGACCGAGATTCACGATGTGGCCGCGCGGCGGCGGTCGCTGCGAGCAGCTCCCGTGCCGCGCTGCGCGTCGGCGCCGCGCCGGCCGTCAGGATCGCGGGCTCGAGATTGCCTTGAACGGCGCGCTGCGGATAGCGCTTCTGCAAATCGGCCAAGTCGACGCGCCAATCGACGCCGAGCACCTCGGCCGGCAGGCTCGCGTACGCGTCGACGAGATGCGGGGCGTTCTGCAGGAACAGGATCCGCGGAATGCCCGAGCGGCCCGCGGCCTCGAGCAGCGTCGTGAGGTGCGGGCGAATCAGCTTCTCCCAGCTCGCGCGCGACAAGAGCCCGGCCCACGAGTCGAAGATCTGTACGGCGTCCGCGCCCGCAGCGGCTTGGCGGCGCAAGTAATCGATCATGAGATTCGTGAGCCGTGCGAGCAGACGGTCGAGCAGCAGCGGCTCGGCCGCTGCGAACGCACGGAGCGTGGGGAAGTCCTTGGTGCCCTTACCCTCGACGAGGTACGCCGCGAGCGTCCACGGCGCGCCGCAGAAACCCGAGCAGCGCCGTCTCGGCGGGCAGCGCCGCGCGCGTGAGCTTCGAGCGCCGCGATCACCTCGGGTGCGATCTCCTCCGGGTCCGGATCGCGCAGCCGTTCGAGGCCGCGCGCGTCGCGGATCGGGTTCGCCACCACGGGGCCCGGGTCGAAGTCGAACTCGATCCCGAGCGCCGGGAGCGGGCTCATGATGTCCGCAAAGACAATCGCCGCGTCGAGCGGGAATCGCTTCAGCGGCATCAGCGTCACCTCGGCGGCGAGCTCGGGTGAGCCCGCGAGCGCCTTGAAGCTGTGCTTCTCGCGGAACGCGCGATATTCGGGGAGGTAGCGGCCCGCTTGGCGCATGATCCAGAGCGGCCGACGTTCCACCGCCTCGCGCCGGATCGCGCGAAGCAGCAGCTTGTCCGCATGAGATTCGTTCGGCGGCATCGATTCTTTCACTCGCTCTGCTGTTCGGACGGTTGCGGCTCTGCCGTGAAGCGGTAACCCACGCCGCGTACGGTGTGGAAGTGGGCGGGCGCCTCCGGGTTGCGCTCGAAGCGCTTACGCAAGCGCACGATGAAATTGTCGATCGTGCGTGTCGAGGGAAACACTTCGTAGCCCCAGACGCGGTCGAGGATTTCCTCGCGTGTGACGATCTGGCCCGTGCGCTCCGACAGCGCCTTGAGGATCATCGCCTCCTTGTGCGTGAGCGCGTGCTCGGCGCCGTCCCACGCGCGCGCCTCGTAAGTCTTGAAGTCGATCGTGTTGCCGCCGAATTGCAGCGCGCCGCCGCTCGCCTGGTACCAACTCGTGCGGCGCAGGATCGCCGCGACGCGCAGCAGTAGCTCCTGCAGATGGAACGGCTTCGCGAGATAGTCGTCGCCGCCCGCTTCGAAGCCGCGCACGCGGTCGGCGACGTCGCCTTTGACGGTGAGGAACAATACGGGCGTCTGATGGCCCTCGCGGCGCAGTTGCGCGCAGAGCTCGATGCCGTCCATGTTCGGCATCATCACGTCGAGCACGATGAGGTCGAAGTGCCGGTCGCGGATTCGCGCGAGACCCGCGAGCCCGTCCTGCGCGGTCTCAGTCGAGTAGCCCTCGGCCTCGAGGTTTTCGCGAATACCGGCCGCGAGGTGCGCCTCGTCGTCCACGACCAGGATGTTGGCGCCGCCAGAAGCGAACGACTTGCTCATGATGCTTTTTCCGCCCAGCGAATCGTCACCGTCGCGCCGCGCCCCGGGCCATCGCTGCGCGCGCCGATGGTGCCTCCGGACAGCTCGACGAGCCGCTTGACGATGTATAACCCGAGCCCCGTGCCGGGCATCGAGCGACGCAGCTCGTCGCCGATCCTATAGAACTTCTCGAAAATCATCGCGGCGTCCTCGGGCGGGAAGCCGATACCGTCGTCGCTCACGGCGAGCTCGACGCCGCGCGCCACGCGCTGCGCCCGGATCGTCACGGAATGCCCGCTGCCCGCGACGCACGCCTTGACCGCATTGTCGAGCAAATTGCGCAGCGCCGTCTCGAGCGCGCCGGGGTCCACCGAGAGCTTCAGATCCTCGGGCACGTCGACGCGTCACGTCGATCGAGCTCAGACGCGCACGCTCGGCGATCTCGGCGACGCCCGCCGCCGCCGCGTCGCGCACCGAGACGACCGCGGGCGCGAGCCGCTGGCGGCCTTCCTCGAGCCGCGTCGTGTCGAGCAGGTTGTCGATCATCCGCAGCAGGCGCTCGCAGTCTTCGAGAATTCGGCGGCCGAGCCGCTGCGTGTCGTTCTCGTGCGAGCGCAGCACGAGCGTTTCGGACGCGAGCTGGATGCTCGCGAGCGGGCTCTTGAACTCATGCGACACGGCGGCGAGGAAATTCTGCTGACGGCGACGCAGCTCGGCGTCGTGGCGGATCGTCCGTGTGAGTACCGCGATGCCGCCGAGCAGCACGGCCAGGAAGAAGCCGCCTTCCCACACGAAGCGGTTGATTCGCGAAGCGCGCACGTCGCGCAAGGTCGCGAGCGCCTCGGGGCGCACGGTCGCACGCGGGGGCGTGAGCGCGACGTGCGGCAGCAAGTCGGCGATCTCGCGCGGAGCGGCGCCCGAGTAGAACGCGGTCGCCGCGTCCGCGTCGTGCTGATAGAGCTCCGCGAAGTGCCGCTCGACGGCGCGCTCGTTCTCCACGTGGTCGTAGATCCAATAACCCACCTGCACGGTAGAGATCAGCAGCAATGCGACGAAGCCGACCTGCAGTGCTTGGCTCGGATCGCGTTTCAGCGTCATCGGTCTCTCCGCTCTCGCCCGTCGAGACTCAAGCGGCCGCGACGAGCGCGGCATGCAGCGCTTCGGCGAGCCGATCGACGTCGCGGCGCGTGTGCGCGAGCGACAGGAAGGCGATCTCGAAGGCGGACGGCGCGAGCGCGACGCCTGCGTCGAGCAGCGAGTGGAAGATCTGCGCGTAGAGCGGCGCCGCATTCGAATCCAACGCTTCCGCGCAGCGCGGCTGCTCGTCGGCGAGCCACGCGATCCAGAACATCGAGCCGATGCGACATAGCTTCGCCTTGACGGGAGATTCCGCGAGCACGGCGCCGAGCGCCTGGTCGAGGTGCGCGCCGAGCGACTCGAGGCGGCGCCAGCCGTCCTCCTTTTGCAGCACCCGCAGCGTCGTAAGTCCCGCGGTCATCGCGACCGGATTGCCGGAAAGCGTGCCGGCCTGGTACACGCCGCCTTCGGGCGACAGGTTCTGCATGATCGCCCGGGGGCCGGCGAACGCGCCGACGGGCATTCCGCCGCCGATCACCTTGCCGAACGTCGCGAGGTCCGGTTTCACGCCGTAGTGCGCGGCCGCGCCGCCGGGGCCGAGCCTGAAGCCTGTGATCACTTCGTCGAAGATCAGCAGGGCGCCGTGCTGATCGCAGAGCGTGCGCAACGATTTCAGGAACTCGGGGCGTTGCAGCAATAGACCGTTGTTCGCGGGCACGGGCTCGATGATCACGGCCGCGATTTTCGCTCCCTCCGCCGCGAACAGCTTCGCCACGGCCGCCTCATCGTCGAGGGGCAACACGCGCGTGAGCGCGGCGAGGTCGGCGGGCACGCCCTTCGATGTCGGTTGGCCGAACGTCACGAGGCCCGAGCCCGCTGCGACGAGCAGATAGTCGACGTGGCCGTGATAGCAGCCGGAGAATTTGACGACGAGATCGCGGCCGGTCGCGCCGCGCGCGAGCCGAACGGCGCTCATCACGGCTTCGGTGCCGGACGACACGAACCGAACCTGGTCGATGCCGGGATAGGCCGCGACGACCTCCTCGGCGAGCTCGATCTCCGGCGTGCACGGAGCGCCATACGACGTGCCGCGCCGGCACGCGGCCTCGACCGCCGCGACGATCTTCGCGTGCGCATGCCCGAGGATCAGCGGGCCCCACGAGCCGACGAAGTCGAGGTACTCGCGGCCGTCGACGTCTTCGATCATGGCTCCCGCTGCGGACCTGATGACGATGGGTGCGCCGCCGACGCTGCCGAACGCGCGCACGGGTGAGTTCACGCCGCCGGGCGTGACCTTCTTCGCGCGCTCGAACCAGTCGTCGCTCTGTTGCCTCTTGCTCTTGGGGCCGGCCTTCGCGCCGGCCTTGGGTCCTTTCACAGCCACTTCCCCTTGAGCGCGTCGCGCGCGTGGTACGTGATGATCTGATCCGCTCCCGCGCGGCGGATCGCGATGAGATTCTCGCGCACGATCGCCGCTTCATCGAGCCAGCCGTTCGCCGCCGCCGCCTTTACGGCCGAGTACTCGCCCGAGACGTTGTAAGCGGACAGCGGCAGCAGGCTCGCCTCGCGCACCGCGCGGATCACATCGAGGTAGGCGAGCGCCGGTTTCACCATGAGCCAATCCGCGCCTTCCTCGACGTCGAGCAGCGCCTCGCGCACGGCTTCGCGCGGGTTGCGCGCGTCCATTTGGTAGCTGTGACGGTCGCCGCTCGCGGGGCGCGAATCTGCCGCCTCGCGAAACGGCCCGTAGTAGGCGGACGCGAATTTCACCGCGTATGACAGGAGCCCAGTATCTTCGAATCCCGACTGATCGAGCGCGTCGCGGATCGCCGCAACGCGGCCGTCCATCATGTCGGAAGGGGCGACGACGTCGGCGCCCGCGCGCGCGTGCGACACCGCCATGTCGACGAGCGGTTTCAGCGACGCGTCGTTCACGATCCGGCCGCGCTCGTCGAGCACGCCGCAATGGCCGTGGTCGGTGTACGCGCATAGGCACACGTCCGTGATCACGACGAGCCGGTCGCCGAATTCCTTCTTCAAGCGTTCGCACGCGCGCTGCACGGCGCCGTTGGCGGCCGCGGCCGCGCGGCCGTCGGGCGTCTTGCCGCCGTGCTCGGGATGGCCGAACAAGAGCACGGCGCGGATGCCGAGCTCGAAGTCTTTCGCGATCGTTGCGACGACGGTCTCGACGCCTTGCTGCGCGATGCCGGGCATCGAAGAGATCGGTTGGTCCGCGTGTTCTTCGGGCAGCACGAAGTGCGGCATGATGAGCTGCTCGGCCGTCACGCGCGTTTCCGCCACGAGATTGCGCATCTCGCGCGTTCGCCGGAGGCGGCGCAAGCGCGTGCGGCCCGGTGTGGTGATCGCGGGCTGCGTGCCCCATTGCTCGACGGACGCGAGCTCCATTGCCCCCAGGTTGGTCGAACCCAGCTTCGGGGTCCCCCGCTCGTTAGACGAGTCGTCGTTCATTGCATCGCCTCCAGAATTCCTTCCAGGCTCGGCTCGCGGGCCTCGGCCGTCACGGTGAGCCCGAGTGCGCGCGCCGCGGCCGTCGTCGACGGCCCGATCGTGTAGATCGCGACCGGAGCGTCGAGCTCCACTTGGTGCACGAACCCGCTGACTGCCGACGGGCTCGCGAGCACGACTCGCTCGGCGCCGAGAGTCGACACGGGGCGCTTGTTCGCCGCCGGCGGCGCTGCGATCGTGCGATAGAGGTCGAGCCGCGTGCAGCTCGCTCCGGCCGCGCCGAGCGTGCGCTCGAGGACGTCGCCGGCGTTCTCCGCGATCGCGATCAGCACGTTCGCTCGCTGCTCGAGCGCACCGTCGGCAGCGAGCTCCGCGGCGAGCGCGGCGCCCGTGCCGCGGCCGACGAGGTCCACACGGCCGATGATCGTGCGCGCGGCGGCGGCAGTCGCGGCACCGACGACTGCGACGCGCGTCTTCACCGGCAGCGGCGCGCTGCACAGCTCCGCGAACGCCTCGACGCCGCGCCGCGACGTGAGCACGAGCCAGTCGGCGTCGCCGAGCGCGTTGTTTAGCGCCGCGCGCAGCGCCGGCGTGTCGAGCGTTTCGCAGTGGATGCAGGGCAGTGCGACGGCTTCGGCCCCGCGCTGCGCGATCTGCTCGGCCCACTCGGCGCAATCGTCGGCGCTCCGCGTGAGCAGGATTCGGCGCCCCGCGAGCGTCTTCGCGGCCGCCCTCATCGCGCGTCTCCGAGCCCGCCGTCGAGCTTTGCCCAAAGGTCGGCGCCGAGCTTGCCGGGATCCGTGCCGCGCACGCGCGCCGCGCGGACGCGCCCGGCGCGCTCGTGCATTCCGAGCAGCTCGTGCATCGCTCCCGGACGCCTGCCGGCGTCCGTGTCCCCGTGCACGAAATACGCGCCGAACGCGATGTCGCAGCCGCCTTCCGCCCGGCGCAACGCGTCGCGCTCCGCGTCGACCGCGGCGCGGCTCGCCGGGTGATCGAGCCCGGCGAGTACCTCGCGCATGCGCGCGTCGTCGAGCCGGCATTGCACGGCGAGCGCGCCCTGCGCGGGCGCCGGTACGAAGCGTTGTGGGTCCAGCCGCAGCACGGTGATCCCGTCGAGCGCGCCGTCGAGGCTCGAGCCGTCCCGCAGGCGCTCCACGCCGGCGGCCGCGAGCAAGATCGCGTCGAGCTGGCCGTCGCGCAGCCGGCGAATACGAGTCGGCACGTTGCCGCGCAGCGGCAGGATCGTGAGATCGGGCCGGAAATGCGCGAGCCAGACGCGCCGGCGCGCGGACGCGGTGCCGACGCGCGCGCCTACGCTAAGCGGCAGCCAGTCCGTCGCCGTTCCCGCGAGCTTCTCGGTGCGCACGAGCAGCAGGTCGGCGGCGTCGAAGCGCTTCGGCACGGCGCCGATCACGAGCTCCGCGGGCGACGTCGTGGGCAGGTCCTTGAAGGAGTGCACCGCGAGCTCGATGCGCCGCTCGACGAGCGCCGTCTCGATCTCGCGGACGAACACGCCCTGCGGACCGATCGAGCTGAACGCGCCGGTTTGATCGCGATCGCCGGCGGTCTTGATGATCGTGAGCTCGACGTCGTGGCCCGCGGCGCGCAGCGCGTCGGCGACGGTGGTCGACTGCGTGCGCGCGAGATCCGAGCCGCGCGTGCCGAGCCGCAATGTCTTGGTATCGCCCATCAGCGTGCGTTGCGTGCGGAGCGGTCGGCCGCGCTCCCGGTGCCCGCGGATTCGTCCGTCGCGCCGTCGGCGACGCGCTCGGCGTGCGCGCTTGCCGCCGCGGCGCCGTTCAGCGCCGCGCGCAGCTCCTCCGCGAACTCGGGCTCGAGGCCGTTCAAGAACGCTTCGATCGAGCCGTCCGGCCCGTCGTGCAGCAGGCCCCGCAGGCCGAGGCAGGGGATATGCGCGAACCGGCGTGCGAGCACTTCGCTCCAGGTCTCGATCGCCGCGCGCTCGGCATCGCCCAGTCCTTTGAGCTCCTTCTTGAGCAGCCGCTTCACGCCTTCCTGCGCCGTGCGCCGATAGCGCTGCTGCAGCGCGCCGAACAGCGGGCCGTAGTAGCGCTCCGTGAAGCGGTCCTGCAGGTGATCGAGCGCGTCGTCCACTTGCTCGCGTGCGGGTGCGGCCTCGAGCAGCCGCGCCGCACGATTCTGCTCCGCGCGCCGCACGATCTCGTCCATCCCGACGCGCGGGATCGCGAGCTTCTCGCACGCGGCGGGCTCTACGTCGGGCGGCACGGCCATGTCGACGACGAGGGGCGGCTGGCCCGACGGCGTGTGCGCCGCGAGCCGCTCGAGCGCGCCTTCCTCGAGGATCGCTTGCTCGGCTCCGGTCGCAGTCAGCAGCGCCTCGATCGCGGGCGGCTCGCGGCGGAAATGGTCTAGCGACATGTGCGCTCTGCCGAAGCGTGCCGCCAGCGCCGCCGCCTTGTCGGCGCTACGGTTGACCACGACGAACTCGAGCCCCGCCTGCGCGAGCGATACGGCCGCGCGCTCGGTCATCGGCGACACGCCGACGAGCGCGATGCGCCCCGGCGTGCGCGCGATCCGCTCGCGCAGCTGCTGCACCGCGATCTCGGCGAGCGACACGCGGCCTTCGCCGAGCTTCGTCTCGCCGCGCACGCGCGCCGCGATCCGCAGCGCCTCCTCGAACACGAGTCCCAAGCTCGGCCCGCAGAGGCCGTTCTCGAGCGCGCGCTCCTGGCAGTAACGCACTTGCCCGACGATCTCGGTCTCGCCGACGCAGGCCGAGTCGAGACCGGCAGCAATCAGGAAGAGGTGCTCGGCCGCCCCCTCGCCTTGCCACGCGCGCAGGCGCCGCTCGGCTTCGCCGTGGGCGGCGGCGCGCCCGGTGAGCAGCTCGAACGCGTCGCGGCGCAAGTCTTGGAGAGGCGTGCGCTCGGTGCGCGCGAAGATGAGCTCGACACGATTGCAAGTGGCGAGGTACGCGAGCTCGCCGAGCTGCATGCGGCGAGCGAATTCCTGGAGCTGCGCGGCCGCGCGCTCTTGGTTCAGCGCGAATTCGGCGAGCGACTCGCTGCCGCCTTGGCGCCAGGACACGCCTATCAGACCCAGGTGCTCGAGCAACGCGTTTCACCGGCGGAGGGTTACCGGCCGCAGAGCCTGCGCCGCGGGGCGAGGCGGTTTGTCACGGCAATGTCACGGCGGGCGTGCAACCCGCGCCAGCCGGCCGTCGCAGCGCAAAAACGAGACGTGGCTCTCGCCGGCTAGCCGAACGCGCGGGCCGTGATCTCGCGCAGCGCCGGCAGCTCGGCGAGCATGCCTTCCGCGATCTGCAGCTGGCCGCGAGTGCGCGCTTGATTGTGCGCGCTCGCGCTCGCGTAGCGCCGCTCGTCCCAGCGGAAATAGCTCTCGCGCAGCGCGTCGGCGCAGAACCGGGCGGCGAGCTCGACCGTGATCGTCACTGTGCCTTCGGGGATCGCGCCCCATTCCTCGGGCTCGAGGAAGCCGCGCGCGGCATCCGCGTAGCCCCCGACGGCCGACTCGTACAGCGGCCGCACGAATCGCGACTGAGTCGCGTCCTCGGTCGTCGGGTTGCACCACGACCGCAGCGCGTCGCCGAGCTCGAGCACTACGGGCATTCGCGCGAGCGTGTCGAGGTCGATGAGGCACAACGCGCGCCGGCCGTCGGGCGTGAACATCACGTTCGAAATCTTCGGGTCGCCGTGCACGATCCGGTCGCGCATCGGCGGCAGCTCGGGCAGCTGCGCGGCGGCGGCGAGCACGCGCTCGGCGAGCGGCCTGATGGCCTCGATGTCGCGGTGCGAGTCGTGCTCACGGAGTGCGCTGCGCAGGTTCTGCAGATGCCGCGCCGTGTCGTGCACGCCGAGCCGTGCGTTCTTGAACTGGTGGTCGAGATCGCTCACGGCGCGATGGAAGTCCGCGAGCACGCGGCCCGTCTCGCGCGCCTCCGCTCCGGAGCCGAGTGAGTCGCGGCTCACGCCGTCGATCCGCGTGAGAACGCGCCAGACCCCGCCGTGCTCGAGCCACAGCGCGCCGTCGCGGCGCGGGACGAGCAGCGGCGTCGGGAGGCCTTTCGCGGCGAGGTGGCGCGTGACGGCGTCGATGTCGCGATTGACCTCGGCCGGAAAGATCGGGTTCACGCGCTGCAGCACGAGAGGCGCGCCGGCGCGCGAGCGCACGTACCAGGTGGAGTTGATGAGACCCGACGCGGCGCGCTCGATCGGCGCGGGCGCGAGATCGAACGCGTCGAGCACGGCTCGGTCCGGAACGGCGGCGGGTTCGCGCGTCATCGGCGCACATGATAACCGGGTCGTGCCCGCGCCGAGGCTCAAACCGTCGCGCCGCGCGGCTAAATCTGGATGTCGAACTGCGCGAGAATTCGGCCCGTGCATTCGGCGCACAAGTCGTTGCTCAGGATTCCGTCCTCACGCAAGCGGTAGTGCTCGCGCATCTCCGCGCGTAGATACGCGGACGTGTCGCTCGTGATCTTTTCCGCCGACTCTTCGATCGCGCGGCTCAGCACGGGCACGAATGCCCGGTAGCGTTTGATCGAACCGAAATTCGCGACCAGCGACAGGACGCACGCGCGGCCGTGGATCGTGTGAAAGTCGGTGCGCTCGTGGCTTCGGTACAGTGCGATGGCGGTGGCGATCAACGCGCCGCAGGCGGAGAGCAGCGCCGTCGGCACGGCGATCGTCCGCAGCACCGGCCAGCGCGCCAGCAGGAGCGCGACGACCGTCGCGAGCAGGCAGCCGAGGGCCGCCAGGAACGCGCGTTTCGCGATCACGCGAGTGAGTGACGGAATCGGATCGAGATAGTGCAGATCGAGTCGGAACGGTTCGCCCGCGCTGCCGTTGCGTCGTTCGACGATCTGCGCGAAACCTTCCTCGAACACGACGACTTCCGTGCTGGCGCGGCGCAGAGGGTTGCGCAGGTCCACGCGCTCGCGCACGGTTTGGCCGGCCTTGCGCGGATCGGGGGCGTCGTCCGACCCCATGAAAATGTGCTCGGACGCGGCGAGCGCCGGTGCCGCAGCCTGAGCGGACGGGCGCTCGGCGGGGCGTTTCGGTTTCGGTGCGGGCGCGCCGCGCGGGTCGGCCATGGCTCAGCCCAGAAGAGCGGCCGTGCCGGCGAACGCGATCGTGATCGCCGCAATACGGAACAAACTCATCTCCCGGGTGCCTTAGCGCTTAGCAGGAGAAGGGACTCTAGGCGGGGTGCCGGGCTACGACCGTGACAACGCTCACAGTTGCGTCGGGGCGCTCGCCGCTCGGCTTGGCACGCGTTATAAAGAGAGGTCCCGAACAGTGGCGTCGCGACCCAAAGACTGAGGGGTACGAAACATGCTCGAATCGATTCGTTTCCCGTTGATGTCTATCGGCGTCGTCAGCACGGTCGCCCTGTTGTCCGCCTCGAGTGTCAGGGCTCAAGACGACGCCGAGGACGAGTTCGATCGCACGCCGATCAACTGCCTATCGGTTTCGCGGATTCGCAACACGGACATCATCGACGACCGTACGATCCTGTTCTTCCTGCGCGGCAACAAGGAGACATACCGCGCGTACCTGCCGCGCGAGTGCCCGGGCCTCGAGCGCAACGACCGGTTCGCCTACGAGGCACGCAACGGCAAGCTTTGCGACGTCGACGTGATCACCGTGCTCGAGCAGATCGGGGTATCGCTGACCCCGACCTTTACTTGCCGGCTCGGCAAGTTCATTCCGATCACGGCCGAAGAAGCCCAGGACCTGAAGCTCGATCAGGAAGACCAAGCCCTCAAGCGCAACACGATCCAGGCAAAGCCCGCGGAGCTGCCGCCGGAAGGGGAGAAGCCCCCAAGCGCCGCGGCTGACGATGCCGCCGCGGCTGACGATGCCGCCGCGCCGACGATGCCGCCGCGGATGCTTCCTCGGACAGCGCCGCGAGCGCGCCCGCGTCAGCGCCGCCGTCGAAACCGGCTCAGCGCCGCGGCTCGGGCGTCACGGTACGCTGAAAGGCAGCCGCGCGCCGTTCACGGTGACCGCCCCGTCCGCGACGCGCAGCTCGGTGCGATAGGAGTCGCCGTTCTCGGTCAGGAGTCCTTGGCCGATCAGCGCGACGATGACGAGACCCGACTGCGCCTCCGCGAGGCGCCGGCTGTCTTCGTTCGTCAGCGTCGAGTCGCCCGACATCTGCATCTGCATCGCGAGCGCCGCGAGGCTCTGCGCGAGCTTCTTGGATAGCTCGATATCCGCCGAGCTGTCGAACAGCGTGAGCAACGTCTCCGGGTCCTCGAGGTCGAGGGTTCCCGTGGCCGGTAACTCGCCGGCGTTCGTCACGATCTCGAGCCGGCCGGTGAGCGGCTCGCCATCGAACGTGAAATGAACGGGGTCGAGCGCCACACTCGGCGCGGCGGCGAGCAGGCGCTGGAGCGCTGGGCGCAGCGTGCCCAGCCCGGCGCGATCCGCGCGAGCGACCCCGCGCAGCGTCGTCGCATACGTCTCGAGCGCGCCGGCGTCGAGGTTACTGACGGCGATGCCGACGCTCGCGTCGGCGATCCGAGCGCCGTCGACGAACGCGGAGTCGAGCGTCCCGTTCGCCTGGACGCGAAGCAGGTTCCGAGTCTCGTCGAGCTGCACGACGCTGTCGAAGCTCGCGCCGGCCGCCTCGAACACGGGAGCCGGCCCGCGCGCGGAATCGATGACCGTGACGCTCTGGACCGACAACGCCGCGTTGCCGGGCATCACGTACCGGGAGCGGATCTCGTTGTCGACCTTGGCGACGACACGCTCGACAGCGAACACGCCCGTCGGCGAAGAGAATTGGAACCGGTCCATGCTGCCGTCGGCGGCGAGGCGATTCCTCGCGAACGTGCCGGCGAGCTGCGCGCCGGAGAACTCGACGCGCGCGCGGTCCATCGGCAAGTCGACCGGCGGCATGTCGGCATCGAACGTGAGCTTGCCGAAAAAACCGGTCAGGCCGCGGAACTCGAAAACGTACGGGATGCCGAGGCTCCGTTCGAGGTTCGCGACCCGAGGCGATTCGGGGTCGAGCCGCGCAACCATCCGCGACAGGCCGAAGTGAATGCCGTCGGAGAACGCGATCGGTCCATAGGCGAACGCCACTTCGAGCGGCGCTGTCTCGCCGATCAGTGCCTCGAGCTGCGGAGCCCCGTTCGCCGCGCCCGACTGCAGGTAGTCGCGCGCGATGCCGAGATCGATCTTCGCGCGACCGCCGAACCACCCGCGCTCGAACGCGCGGACTTCGGCGGTGAGAGCGCCGGACCCCGCGAGTGCGGCTACGCGCGCGCGGACTTGCGCTTCGGTGAGCAGGCCGAGCACGGGCGGCAATCCGACGATCAGCAGCGCGGCCGTCGCGGCCGCGCCCGTAGCGACGTGGTTCATCTCGAGCTCCTGACGGATCTCGAGTATACGGGGATACCATGCGGCTCAGCGTCGTAGCGCGGCGTATCATCGCGCTCCGCTTCCGCATCCTGTCTGACGGAAGCGGTCGGAGAACGACGATGTATATCCCGAAGCATTTTCTCGAGACGGATCAAGACGCGCTCGCCGCGCTCATCGAGACGAACGCGTTCGGCACGCTCATTACGCTCGCGGACGGCCGCCCGTTCGCGACTCACGTGCCGTTTCTCTACGAGCGCGCGGGCCGCGTGCTGCACGCGCACGTCGCGCGCGCGAATCCGCAGTGGCAAGGGCTCGGCGCTACGCGCGAGGTGCTCGCGATCTTCCAAGGCCCGCACGGCTATATTTCGCCGACTTGGTACGTCGATCCCGGCGTGCCGACGTGGAACTACGCGGCCGTGCACGTCTACGGCACCGCCGTGACGATCGACGACCCGGAGGCCACCGCACGGCATGTCGAGGCCCTCGCCGCGCGCTTCGAGCGCGGCAACCCGGCGCCGTGGAAGCCGAGCTATGACCCGAAACGGCTGGCCGGAATCGTCGGCATCGAGATCCGGATCACGGAGATCCAGGGCAAGCTCAAGCTGAGCCAGAATCGTTCGGCCGCCGATCGCGCGGGTGTGATCGCGAAGCTCGCGGCGAGCGGCACGGACAACGACGCGGCGCTCGCGGGCCTGATGGAAGCCGCGAGTCGCTCCGGCTAGGCGCGTGCGTCTAGGCGCAATGGGCCAAACCTGACACCATAACGGCGCCTCGCCGAGCCGGCGGGCAATGATAGTTTCCGGGGGGATTCACGTGATGAGATCAAGAGTGGCGGCATTGGCCGCGTTGCTGTCGTTCGCGGTGGTCGCAGCGTCGTTCGCTACGCGCATCGCGGCGCAAGCGCCGACCCGCGGCGAGGCGAGCCAAACGCTGCTCACGATCGATCACTACGTGGCGAATCAGTCGAAGGTGCCGACGATTCCGGGTCAGACGACGCAAATCTACGTGCGCGAGCGCGTGAAACCGGCAACGAGCATGCGCGGCTCGCCCGGCGCCGAGCGCGTCGTGTTGTTCGTGCACGGCGCCGGAACTCCGGCAGAGGTCGCATTCGACGTGCCGTACGCGGACTACAGCTGGATGGCGTTCCTCGCGAACGCGGGTTTCGACGTGTTCTCGATGGACATGACGGGCTACGGCCGTTCGACGCGCCCAAACGTGATGAACGAGGTCTGCAACCTGCCCGCGGAGCAACAGGTCGCGCTCGGCCGCGCGGCGTGCAAGCCGACCTCGGAGCAGCAGCTCACGACGATCGAGTCCGACTGGGACGACATCGATGCGGTGGTCGACTACGTCCGGAATTTACGCGGCGTCGCGCGCGTGAGCCTCGTCGGTTGGTCGCTCGGCGGCCCGCGCACGGGCGGCTATACCGCGCAGCACGCCGACAAGATCGACAAGATCGTCGTGCTCGCGCCCGCGTACAACCGGATGTCCACGCCGCAACCGCCGAACCCCAATCCCGCGAAAGGCCCCGCGTTCAACGCGCAGTCGCACGCGGAGTTCGCCGCGAATTGGGATCGGCAAGTCGGCTGCGAGAATCAATACGAGCAGGCCGCGAGCGATTCCGTGTGGGACGCGATGCTCGCGTCGGATCCCGTCGGAGCGACCTGGGGGCAGGGCGTGCGGCGCGCGCCGAACACGACGAGCTGGGGCTTCGGCCCCGACGCTGCGAAGAAGATCCGCGTGCCGATGCTCATGGTCGCGGGCATCCACGACAAGCAAGTGGATCCGAAGCGCGTGCACGAGCTCTACGAGGACCTCGCGTCGGAGCAGAAGGTGTTGCTCGACTTGGGCTGCTCGTCGCACAACGCGATGTGGGAGCGGAACCATCTCATCTTGTTCCGCGCGTCGCTCGAGTGGCTCACGAGCGGCACCGTGCAAGGAATGAAGACGGGGATCGTGAAGCTCGGCTACTGATCAGCCGGACGGGCAACCCGTCGGCGCCGGCCGCGGCTCGCGCGTCCAGCCCCAGCCGTCGCTGGGGCGGCGAATCTCGCTCACGAGCGACAACACCTTCACCGCGGGGTCGCGCATCGCGTTGCCTGTGATCACGACCCGGTCGCCGGCCTTCAGTGCCTCTTCGACGCCGAATCGCTGAAGTTGCACGAGGCTGAGCCATTCGACGCGATAGGCCGGCACGTCCTTCGTCTTGAGATCGATCACGATGTGCGGATTCACCCACGAGACGCTCGTGATCTCACCCTCGAGCGCGACGTCCTTGCAGACGTCGAATAGTGCGTAACTGTGGTGAGCGTGCGCGCGGCCGAAAACCAAGCATCCGGCGATCGCCGCGATTCGGATTGCGTTGCGAGTCATGTCGATAACCTCCGCGAATGCAACGTCACTCGTATTGCTTGGACACTCGTCGCAGTCCGGCCTCCGCCGAACCGCGGCTCACGGGAGCGCCCGCAAGCGCGCGCTCGTGATCTGCCGCGCGGCAGCATCGGCGACCTCGATCTCGCCGATCCCTCGCGCGCCGCCGTCGCGTGCCTCGACGACGTACTCGATGCGCAGCGGCTCGCTGCGCAGCACGTCGACGACGCGGACCTCGCCGCTCGGGAACGGTAGCGGCAGCTCTTGCGGCGTGTACGCGCCCAAGGTCTCGCGCACGAGCTCGGTGTCGCCGGCGTTGACTGCGCCGAGCAGCGCCTCGAGCGCGCGGCCCGCGGGCGTGCCCGGGAGCGCAGTGCTGCCCAAAACCGCACCGTCATGCGTAGCTCCGTAGCCGCGTTCGACGACGCTCGCCGCCGCGGTCACCGCGCCGGCGGCGGACAACGCGCCGATCACAGCGACGTCGCGCGCGCGCAGCCGCAGCGGCGCGCCGAGCAAACGCAGCCGCGCGACGTTAGAGTTTGCGCTGCGCACGGTCGCGAGCAGCCGCGGGGAAGCGGACGCGTCGCCGAGCATCAACGCCGCCAGCTCAGCGATGTAGCTCGATTTGCCGAGCAGCGCGGCGCTGCGGTGGTCGCACTCCGACTCGATCATCAGCACCGCTTGCCGCGCGAGGTGACCGACGATCGGATTCCACCAATAGAGGCGGCGCACTGCCGCGATCAAAGCGAGCCGGACCGGATCGCGCCGTCGCGCATGCCACATCTCGTGGACGAGGATGAGTCGGAGGCGCTCGCCGGTGTGGCGGTCCCCGATCCAAACAGTGGGCAGGAGCCACCCCGACGCGGCGGCCACGCGGCTGCCGCGCACCACGCGGATCTCGGCCGCGACGCCGTGCAGCTCGGCCGGTAATAGTGCGCGCAGCGCGTCGCCTGGACGGCCCGCGGCTCGCCAGCGCTGCACACAGCGGCGCAGCGCGAGCCAATCGCCCGCGAACAGCGCGAGCCCGACGACGAACAGGGCCGCGACAGCGTACGCGAGCGATGCGGGCGCGTCCGACGCGCCGCCGCCCGCGAGTGCGCCGCCCAGAGCCGCAATGCGTTCGAGCGGCTCGCCCAATTCCAGGTGGACCGCGTTCGCTTGTGTGACGGGGACGCGAATCCACGCCCACGGAACGAGCCACGCGCAGAGGCCCGCGATCGCCACGCCCAAACGCACGCGCGGCGGCGCGTTCGGCAGCAGCGCGAGGCAGACGCACGCGAGCGCGCTCAACACGAGCGCGGCGGCGAATGTCTCGACGAGCGCGCTCATTTCTTGCCCTGGGGAGCCTTGCTCTGTGGAGCCTGGGCGACGAGCTTGCGCAAATACTCGAGCTCGTCGTCGCTCAGCTTCTCGTCTTGCAGCAGCTGCGCGAACAACGGCCGCAGGTCGTCGCCGAACAAGCGGCGCAAGAACGCTTTGACGAGCGGCTTGCGGATGCGCTCCTGCTTGATCACGGGCGAGTACACGATCGTGCGGCCGCGGTTCGCGACGCGCTCGATTGCGCCCTTCTCCTCGAGCCGGTCGACGATCGTCTTCACGGTGGAATAGGCCACGCCGCGTTCGCCGCCGATGCGCTCGAAGAGCTCGGGGGCGGACAGCTCGCGGTCGGCCCAGAAGTGGGTCATCACGTCGAGCTCGAATTCCGACAAGCGCACGGCCATAACGACACTCGTAGAGATGATATCTACAAGTGTAGTGATAACCGCGCGGCCGTCAACTCAAATATTCTGGAGCCCTGTCGGGCGGCCAGGCAGCGGCAGCGAGTGGCCGCGGCCAGTGCGCCAGCGGAGCCGTCCTAGTCCCCGGCGTCCGTCCGCGGAGCGGCCGGCGCGCCGCCGGTCGAACCGCTCACGGATGAACCGCCCGAGGGGTCGACCTTGAGCTGGCCGTCGAGCGAGAACAGCCAGAGCCCATCGCCGTGCTTCGTGCCCGGAAAGAAGCTCCCACCCACGTGCACGACCACGTACTGGCGGCCGAGGTGCTCGAAGGTCGTCGCGGGCGCGTGCACGCCCGCGTCGGCCTCGAACTCCCAGAGCTGCCGGCCGTTCGCCTTGTCGAGCGCGGTGAAGCGCCCGTCGTTGCGTCCGACGAACACGAGCCCGCCGGCCGTGACGAGCGTCCCGCTGTAGCACATTTGATCCCACTGCTGCCGCCACGCGAGCTTGTTCGTCGTGACGTCGACGGCCGCGAATACGCCGCGCACGCGGATCCCCGATCGAGTGTAGGTTCCGTTCAAGTAGCGCTTGCCCGGCATCGGCTCCATGAAGTCGACTTGCAGGTCGCCCGAGTACGCGCCCATGCCGTCGTGGGCGCACACATAGAGCAGATGCGACTCCGGGTCGTACGAGCTCGGCGGCCAATTCGCGCCGCCGGTCGCTTGCGGCTTCACGAGGATCGGCTTGTCCCAAAACGGCGTGAAGATCTTGCCGCCGTTCACGAGCTCGAAACCTTCCGGCACGATGTCCACTTCCTGCGGCACGACGGAGTCGCCGAGCGGATACGGCTGAGTCGCCGACGTCGCCTGCCGCGGCTCCTGCGGCACCGCGCGCTCCTCGATGCCGATCAGCGGCGTGCCGTTCGTGCGATCGAGGATGTAGGTGAAGCCCGTCTTCGATACCTCGGCGATCCCTTTGCGCATCTCGCCGCGGATCGGTGCGTCGAACAGCACGACCGGATTCGGCGAGTCGTAGTCCCAGAGATCGTGATGCACCTGCTGGAAGTGCCAGCGGTATTTCCCGGTCGCGACTTCGAGCGCCACGATGGAGGTGCTGAACAGGTTGTCGCCCGCCCGCACGCCGCCGCTCAGATCGGGGCCGGGGTTGCCGGTGGAGAAGTAGATGAGGCCGAGCTCGGGGTCAATCGCCGGCGTTTGCCAGATCGCGGCGCCGCCGTATTTCCACGCGTCGTTGTAGCTCGGCCACGTGTCGTGGCCGAATTCGCCGGGCCCCGGGATCGTATAGAAGGTCCATTTGAGCTTGCCGTTCTTCGCGTCGAACGCCTTGATGCGCCCGCGCGTCGCGCGGTCGCCGCCTGCGAATCCCACGATCACGAGGCCGTCGTAGTACAGCGGCGCCGCCGTGATCGAGAACCCGTCCTGCCAGCGCTCCGCTTGCGTGGACCACGCGACGGTCCCGGTGCGTTGGTCGAGCGCGACCAGCTTGCCGTCGAGCTGACCCACGAACACTTTGCCTTCACCGAGCCCGAGCCCGCGGCTCTCCCAGCCGCAGCAGACGACATCGATCGCCTCGTCGAGACCCGCCTGATACGTCCAACGGAACTTGCCGGTCTCCGCGTCGACCGCGAACACGTCGTCGGCACCCGTGACGAGATAGATCACGCCGTCGTACACGAGCGGTTGGGCTTGCGCGGAATATTTGCTCGCGGCGCCCGAGCCGTTCAGGCTCACCCGCCACTTCGGCTTCAGCTGCGCGACGTTGTCGCGATTGATCAGGCGCAGCGGCGAATAGCGCTGGTTGTAGAGCGTGCCGCCGTTCGTGACCCACGCGGTGGTCGGCGGCGTCGTGAGTGCCTTCGCGGCGAACGCGGGTGCGCGCTTGATCGCATCGGTACGTTGCGCCGATGCCAGTAGCGAAACCGAGCAGGCGACGGCGACCGCGACGGCGAGCCAGACGAGCGAGCGGCGCGCGGTGCTTTGCGCCGCAGTCGATGCACGAATCACTTGAGTACCCCCGGGGGAGCGGAGCTCCGTGGGGCATTATCGACGACGGCTCGCCGCGCCGCGAGGGGCGCGGCGGCTGCAGCCTTCGCACTCGCTCAGAGCGTCGTTTCCGGAACCGATTCCACGCGTGGGATCGCCGTGCGTCCCGATCGTGCCGCGATCGCCGCCAGCGCCGCGAACGTGAGCACGCCGGCCGCCGAGAGATAGTAGCCGACCGCGGCGATCCCATAGCGCGCGGCCAGCGAGGTCGCGATGTACGGCGCGAGCGAGCCGCCGAGGATGCCCGCGAGGTTGAACGCGACCGACGCGCCCGTGTAGCGCACGGCGGTCGGGAACAGCTCCGCGAGGGCCGTGCCGAGCGGTCCGTACGTGAGCCCCATGCACGCGAGCCCGGCCGACAGAAACACCACCACGTCGAGCGCGCTGCTGCCCGCCCCGAACAGCGGCTCGAACAGAAGGCCGAACGCCACGATCGCGAGCGTGGCGATCATCAGCATCGGCAGCCGGCCGATCCGCTCGGCGACGGCCGCAGACAGCGGTACGGTCGCCGCGAAGAACAACACGCCGACGATCTGCAGCAGCAGGAACTCTTGGCGCGCGAAGTTCAGCTGCGTCGTGCCCCAGCTCAGTGTGAACACCGTCATCAAGTAGAAGGTGACGAACGTCGTGACCGCGCCGACGGTCGCGAGGAGCAGCGTCGCCGTGTGCTCGCGCAGCACGGCGAGAATCGGCACGGCGACGCGCTCGTTGTTCACCATTGCGCGTTGGAACGCGGGCGTCTCGGTAATCCTGAGGCGCACGTACAGCCCGACGAACACGAGTAGCGCGCTCGCGAGGAACGGCAGCCGCCAGCCCCACGCGAAAAGCTGTGCGTCGCTCAAGTATTCCGTGAGCGCGACGAACACTCCGGTCGCGAAGACGAAGCCGATCGGCGCGCCGAGCTGCGGGAACATGCCGTACCAAGCGCGCTTCCCGGCCGGCGCATTCTCGATCGCGAGCAGCACCGCGCCTCCCCATTCGCCGCCGAGGCCGATGCCTTGTCCGAAGCGGCACAGCGCCAGCAGCGCCGGAGCGAGCACGCCGATCGAGGCGTAGGTCGGCAGCAGGCCGATCGCGACGGTCGACAACCCCATGGTCAGCAGTGCGGCGACGAGCGTCGCTTTGCGGCCGATCCGGTCGCCGAAGTGGCCGAACAGCGCCGAGCCGATCGGCCGCGCGAGGAACGCGAGCGCAAACGTCGCGAGCGACTGCAGCATCGCGGTCGTCGGATTGCCGCCCGGAAAGAACAGCGACGGGAACACGAGCACGGCAGCCGTGCCGTAGATATAGAAGTCGAAGAACTCGATCGTCGTGCCGATCAGGCTCGCGAACAGGACGCGTCGTGGGCTCATCGAGGTAGGGGTGTGTTCCGGAGTTGTCGATCGACGCGAAGCGCGCGCCCGTGGTTCGCGCTCGAGTCCCCTGATTTCCGGCGCGGCCCGCTATCTTTACCCGCCACCCCTGCGCTGACAAGATTCGACAGCACCATAGAGATAAGGAGACGACAATGAAGCTTTACTACGCACCGGGCGCCTGCTCGCTCGCCCCGCACATCGTCGCGCGCGAGGCCGGCATCGACCTCGAGCTCGAAAAGGTCGATCTCGCGACCAAGAAGACGGAGTCCGGGAAGGACTTCCTCACGATCAACCCGAACGGCTATGTGCCCGCGCTCGAATACGAGCCGGGTCAAGTGCTGACCGAGGGGCCGGTGATCCAGCAGTACCTCGCGGACAAGAAACCCGCATCGGGGCTCGCGCCTGCGAACGGCACGATCGAGCGCTATCGGCTGCAGGAGATCCTCACGTTCATCAACTCCGAGATCCACAAAACCTTCGGCGCGCTGTTCAATCCGAAGGTGCTGCCCGAGGTTCGCGAGGAGCGGCTTGGGCTTTTGCGCAAGCGCTTCGGCTCGATCGACACGAAGCTCGCGGGCAAGCCATTCCTGCTCGGCGACAAGTTCACCGTCGCGGACGCGTATCTGTTCGTGATGACGAGCTGGGCGAGCCACGTGGGGCTCGATCTCTCGGCGCTCGCGAACCTTGGGGCGTTCCAGAAACGGGTCGCTGCGCGGCCCGCCGTTCAAGCCGCGCTGAAGGCGGAGGGCTTGATGAAATAGTGCTACGCGCTCGCGCCGTGTACGTCGATCGAGTGCCGACGGCACCCGGCGCGGGTGCGTCCCGCTTGGGAAAACTCTAGGCGCTTCCGGTCGTTACTATCCCGCCTCCAGTCCGAACTTTCGGTTATCGTTCGCGCTTCGTTTCGCGACCGTGAAGGGGACTCATGTTCGATTTCGGGCGGCGGGGGTGGCCGCTGCTGGCCTTGCTGGCGTCCGGCACCGTGCTCGCGCAAGCGCCCCTGCAAGATCCCGGTGAGAAGTCGGTGAAGATGGTCCGCACCGAGGTGCGGCCCGTCATCGATGGGAAGCTCGACGACGCCATTTGGGCCACCGCGGCCCTCATCGACGATCTGCACCAGACCGCGCCGGTCGAATACGCGACGCCCGACGAGCGCACCGAAATCTACTTGCTTTACGACGACGACAATCTCTACGTCGGCGCGAAGCTCTACGACAACGATCCCGCGCACATCACGGCGCAGAACCTGCGCCAGAACGACAACATCGGCCAGGACGATCGCTTCTACGTCACGCTCGATCCGTTCTTCAACCAACGCAGCGGCTACTACTTCGGGCTGAATCCGAACGGTGTGCGAACGGACGGGTTGTACCTCAACGTCACCGACTTCTACGGCGCGTGGGACACGATCTTCGAGGGCAAGTCCGGGCGCTTCGAGGGCGGTTGGATCGCAGAGATCGCGATTCCATTCAAATCGCTGTCGTTCGATCCGCACACCGACACCTGGGGGCTCAACTTCTCGCGCGGCGTCGTTCGCAAGAACGAGAACCTCGCCTGGGTTTCGCGCAACCGTGCGTACAACCCGAGCATCGCGGGCACGGCCGTCGGTTTCGAGGGGCTCGACCCGCATGGGCTCGATCTCGTGCCGTCGCTCAGTGCGAATCGCCACCACAGCTTCGAGACGGCAGCCGCGCCGACCGTGACGAGCTCCGAGTCGGACGCCGAGCCGTCGCTCGATCTGGCCTACAAGGTGACGCCGTCACTCAACGCGTTGCTCACGATCAACACCGACTTCTCGGCTACGGAGGTCGACGACCGCCAAGTGAACCTCACGCGCTTCGGGTTGTTCTTTCCCGAGAAGCGCGATTTCTTCCTGCGCGAGGCCGACATCTTCGAGTTCGGCCGAATCGGCGTCCAAGGCACCGGCTTCGGTATCATGCGGCCGCTGCGCGAGAACGGCCGCCCGTTCTTTTCGCGCAAGATCGGCTTGAGCGGCACCGGCCAGCTCGTCGACCTCGACTACGGCGGCAAGATCAGCGGTCGCGTCGGCAACGTCGAGCTCGGCGCGCTGTCGATCGTGCAAGACGACTTCGGCACCGTGAATTCACAGGCACTCTCGGTCGTGCGCGCAAAAATGGGCGTGTTCGGGGAGTCGAGCGTCGGCGTCATCGCGACCTCGGGCAACCCGAGCTCGAACGTCGACAACTCCGTTGCGGGCATGGATTTCTACTACCGCAATACGCGCCTGCCCGGCGGCCGCACGCTCGAAAGCGACGCCTGGCTGCAGCAGAGCGACACCGACGGGCTCGTCGGCGACGACGCCGCATACGGCGCCGCCATCAGGGTGCCGAACGCAACCGGGTTTCGCGGCGGCGCGGCAGTGAAGGTGCTCGAGCAGAACTTCTTCCCGGGCCTGGGCTACCTCGATCGCAGCGGCGTGCGCGATTATTCGGGCGACGTTGGTTACACGTACCGGCCGCGCGGCAAATACGTGCAATCCTTTCTCACGAGCGCCACCTCACAGCGGATCGAGCCGGTGGACGGCGGCTTGCAGCAAGCGATCACGGCGATGCAGTTCGAGATCACGAACCGCACGGCCGACGTGCTGCTGTTCGTTCCGCGCACGGAGCGCCAAGTGCTGCTCACGCCGTTCGAGATTTCACCCGGCGTGATCATCCCGCCGGGCGACTACTCGTTCGGCGACATCGGCGGCGAGCTGCGCACCGGCCAACACCGCAAGTTCGCCGGTACGCTGCGGATCATCGACGGCGACTTCTACGACGGGCGCCGCAAGACGCAATTGGGCGACCTCACGTGGCGGCCTTCGCCGCACTTCCGAACCAACGTGAGCTACGAGCTCAACGAAATAACGTTGCCGCAGGGCGACTTCGAGACGCGGCTCGTGCGCCTCGGCCTCGACATCGTGTTCTCCTCGACGTTGTCCTGGGTAAACCTGATCCAGTACGACAACGTGAGCGACACCGCGGGTGTGAACATGCGGCTGCATTGGATTCCGGTCGCGGGCCGCGAGGTGTTCTTCGTGATCAACCAGAACCTCGAGGACTACGATCTCGACGGCGAGTTCCACTCCGCGGTGTCCGACGTCACCGCCAAGGTGAGCTACACGTTCAGGTTCTGACAGGGAGCGTCGCTTTGCACTCGATTCTCGACCGGCGTGCCTCCGGGTGTCGGTCCTCGGCTTGGTGGACCGCGCGTGCGCTGCCCGTGGCCGCCGCGCTCGCGTTCCTCGGCGCACCCGTCGCGCGCGCGCAGGACTCGCCGCCCGGCCCCGCCGCGTCGCTCGGCTCCGGCGCAACGGGTCAGAAGACCGTGCAAGTCGTTCGCACCGATGCGCGGCCCGTGATCGACGGCAGGCTCGACGAGGCCGTCTGGGCGACGGCGGCCGTGATCACCGACTTCCACCAGGTGAACCCGATCGAGTACGCGCCCTCGGCCGAGCGGATGGAGATTCGCCTGCTGTACGACGACGACGCGCTCTACATCGGCGCGAAGATGTTCCAGCCGCCCGAAGACATCACGCGGAACACGCTGCGGCAGAACGGCAACATCACCCAGGACGACACGCTGTTCGTCACGATCGATCCGTTCAACTCGCGCCGCGCGGGCTACTTCTTCGGAGTCAACGCGAACGGCGTGCGATTCGACGGCCTCTATCGCAACGTGTCGGAGTACTACACCGACTGGGACACCATCTTCTCTGCCGAGACGAGCATCGTCGCAGACGGCTACATCATCGAGTACGAGATCCCGTTCAAGTCGATCTCGTTCGATCCGAGCACGGACACCTGGGGCCTGAACTTCTCGCGCTCGATTCAGAACATCGACGAGGACAGTGCGTGGGTGTCGCGCAACCGGCGCTGGGATCCGAGCACCGCGGGCCTGATGACGGGCCTGCACGATCTCGATCAGGGCATCGGGCTCGACATCGTTCCGTCGGCGAGCCTGACGAACAAGCGTGTGGCCCTCACCGGCACGCCGGATACCTCGGAGTCCGATTTCGAGCCTTCGCTCGACCTCTTCTACAAGATCACGCCGCAGCTCAACGGATCGCTCACGATCAACACGGACTTCTCTGCCACCGAGGTCGACGACCGCCAGGTGAACCTCACGCGGTTCGGGCTGTTCTTCCCGGAAAAGCGCGACTTCTTCCTACGCGAGGCGGACATCTTCGAGTTCGGCCGGATCGGGGCGAGCGACGGCACGGGATCCCTGAGCAACGCGGAGCGGCAGAATGCGCGCCCGTTCTTCTCGCGCCGAATCGGGCTCGGTAACCTCGGCGAGCCCGTCGACCTCGATTACGGCGGCAAGATCAGCGGCCGCATCGGCCGGTTCGACATCGGCGCACTGTCGATCCGCCAGGACGAGAACGCCTTCCCGGCGGTGCAAGGCCGCGAGCCCGCCGGCGCGGACTGCGTTCCGTCGGCCACCGCGGGTCGCTCCGACTGCCGCGTCGCCGCCGACACGCTGTCGGTAGTCCGTGCGAAAGGCAGCATCGGCGCCGAGTCGACGGTCGGCGCGGTGTTCACGAATGGCGATCCGCTCTCGAACGTCGACAACTCTCTCGCCGGGGTCGACTTCCTCTACCGCAATTCGCGGCTGCCCGGCGGGCGCACGATCGAAGCCGGCGCGTGGTACCAGCAGTCCGACACGGAAGGGCTCGTCGGCGAGGACGCGGCGCGCGGCCTGAGCCTTTCGATCCCGAGCAACGCGAAGTTCCGCGGCGGCCTCTCGGTGCGCGAGGTCGAGGCGAACTTCAATCCCGCGCTCGGCTTCATCAGCCGCCGCGACGTGCGCGACTATCAGTACCAGCTCGCGTACACGCATCGGCCGGGTGCGGGCTACTGGCAGCAGATGTTCTGGAGCCTCGACGGCCAGCGGATCGAGAAGCTCGCGGGCGGGCTCGAGTCGCAGTCCGTCGGGCTCACGCCGCTGCGCATCACGAACCGCACGGGCGACTACATCTTCCTGCGCTCGACATTCCAGCAGGAAGTGCTCGACGTGCCGTTCGCGATCTCGCCGGGTATCGTGATCCCGGTGGGCCACTACTCGTTCGACGAGCACGGCTTCGAGCTCGGCACGTCGTCATTTCGCAAAGTCTCGGGCCGCTTCGCGTACACCGACGGCGAGTTCTACGACGGCACGCGGAGCCGGGTGTTCGGCAATCTCCTATGGACGCCGTCGCCGAAGTTCAGCACGAACTTCGGCTACAACATCGAACTACATCGACCTGCCGCACGGCACGCAGACGTTCACGACGCGGATCATCACGACGAGCATCGACTGGGTGTTCTCGTCGAAGCTCTCGTGGACGAACCTGATTCAGTACGACAACGTGAGCGAGATCGCGGGCATCAACATGCGGCTCAATTGGATTCCCGAGGCCGGCCGCGAGTTCTTCTTCGTGATCAACCACAACTTGCAGGACGTCGACCGCGACAACTCGTTCCAGACCGCGACGTCGGACGTGGTCGCGAAGATGAGCTACACGTTCAGGTTTTGAGCGGTCTGCGGCGACCCGCGAGGGCCAGAATCGCGGCTCACGCGACGGCGCGCTGCAGGGCGCCGAGTAGCCGTAGGTAGAGCGCCTTTTCAACGTCCAAGAATTCCGCGGTCCGCACGTCGCTGAGCTCGCCCGCGAGCTCGAGGCGGTTCGCGATGTCGCCGAGGTGGTTCTGCTCCTCGCCGATCACGCGCTTCAATGACAACGCATGGCGTGCGCGTTGCAAGGTCTGCTGATACAGACCGTAGAACCACAACGCGCGGAACTCCACGATCATCGACATATATAGGTACACGGCGCGCGCGCTGCGCTGACGCGCGAGCGTGCGGACCATCGCGGACTCGAGGCGCTGGAAGTACATGCGCGCGGCGGCCGGCGCGAGGAGGTCCTCGGTCACGTACTCCATCGGCCGCTCGGCGGTCTTTTCCGCCTGGCGCTTCATGAAGTACGCGTGCTGCGCTTCTTCCGCGACGTGCTTCAGCGTCGGCTGGTCGATGTCCGCCGCGTGCTGGGTCGACATGATCTTGTGGCTGCCGATGTGCTCGAGCATCGACAGCGTGTTCACGAGCCGCGCGTGACGCGGCGCGTCCGGCACGAGGCGTGCGAGCAGCGAACGCGTCTGAAGCGAAAGATCGTCGTTGTCGGCCGCGAAGCGGGCGAGCGCGCCGTCGAGCCAGGACGGGGCGAGCTCCGTGTGGTCGTTGCGTAGCATCGGCGGTCTGTAGTTTTCTCTAGCGGGCGTGCGGGCGGGCGATCGGCAGGTCGTAGTGTATACGAACGGACGGGTGCTTCATTTCTGCCGGCACGCTCGCGCGGTAAGATGACGCCCGTTCAAAGGGGGAGCCGTATGAATCGTGTTTCAAACGCCGCCGTTCTCGCGTTGCTGGTCGCCGTGGCAGCCGGCGTAGCGCAGGGCGCCGCGGCGCAGTCTGCGCCGAAATCGCCACAGGGCGACACCTGGGAATCGATCGCGAAGCTGCCCGATTGGAGCGGCATCTGGGAAGTGACGTTCGGCGGCGGGCCGCGCGGCGCGGGCGAGCCGCCGCAGTTCACGCCGGCATACGCCGCGAAGCTCAAGGACTATCAGGACAAGCAGAAGAGCGGCGAGATCGAGGACGGCCCGTCCGCGAACTGCGTGCCGAACGGCATGCCGTCGATCATGACGCAGCCATACCCGATGGAGATCCTGTTCACGCCGGGCAAGATCACGATCATGATCGAGGCTTACAGCCAGTGGCGCCAGATCTTCACGGACGGCCGCGCGCATCCTGAGGATCCCGATCTCACCTGGAACGGCCACTCCACCGGTCATTGGGAAGGCGACACGCTCGTCGTCGACAGCGTCGGCTTCGCGACGGACACGTTCCTCGGCAACGGCGGCGCGCGCCACAGCGACAAGATGCGGATCGTCGAGCGGATGAAACTGTCCGCGCCGGACGTCCTCACGATCGAGACGACGATCACCGACGCCGAGGCGCTCACGAAGCCGCTCGTGCGCACCGCGAGCTACGGTCGTCACCGCGACTGGACTCTCGCGGAGTACGTGTGCCAGCAGAACAACCGTAATTTCACGACCGATGACGGCAAGTCCGGCATCAATCTGAAGCGTGGGGAAGAGCAATGAGCGAGACGATACGGAAGGCTTTCGAAGCGCGCGCCAGGCTTGCCTGTGCGGCTGCAGCGATCGTTGTCAGCGCGTCGTTGTTTGGCGTGGTCGGCACGGCGAGCGCGCATCACTCGTTCAGCGTGTTCGACATGACGACGACCAAGGAGATCGAGGGCGAGATCGTCGAGTTTCAATGGACGAACCCTCACACGTGGACCTGGCTCGACGTTACGAACGCCGATGGCACGAAGACGCGTTGGGGTCTCGAAGGCATGAGCCCGAACTACTTGGGCCGGCGCGGTTGGTCGAAGAACACCTTCAAACCCGGCGACAAGGTGAAGGTCGCCCTCTGGCCGCTGAAGAGCGGCGAGCCCGGCGGCACGCTGCAGCGTGCGACGTTGCCGGACGGCAGCGAGGTCGTGAATTTCGGGCGCGGGCCGGCCGGTTGACGCTCGCCTAAGCTTCGTTGCCGCGCGCCCGACGATTCCGCGGAATCGTCGTCACTAGGTTGCCCACGTGCGGTAGCACCGCGCCGTCGGCCCGTCAGTTACGATATGTGCCTTCGCGCCCGTAGCTCAGTTGGATAGAGCATCAGGCTTCGAACCTGAGGGTCGGGAGTTCGAGTCTCTCCGGGCGCGCCACATCCCTGCCGATGACTGTCCACCGATGTCCAGTCAACCCCGCGTCGGTGCTCGTGATTCTTGTCCACGAGTGTCAACCACGGTCTATCGTGTCGGCTGCTCGAGCACCTGAAATCGTTGGCCCGGTCGGCCGCCGCGGTGTCCCTGGGGCCAGGTGGTGGCGGTAACTGTGTTCCATCCCCAGCGTTTCTCACTATCATTCGGTTTGATTTCCGTTTGGAGGGGGTCCAATGCACCGTCTGACTGCCACTACTCCGGTTCTCGCCGCCGCCGCGCTGCTCAGCGGCTCCGCATTCGCCCACCACAGCATGTGGATGTTCGACATGTCGAAAGTGGAGGTGATCGAAGGCAAGGTCGCGAAGCTCGAGTGGACGAACCCGCACATGTACCTGGCCATCGAAACCAAGGGGCCGGACGGCAAACCTGCGCTCATCGAAGGCGAAGGCCTCGGCATCACGCAGGCGCTGGTCGACGGTTTGAAGCGCGAGGACCTGAAGCCCGGCACTCCGGTCGTCGTCCGCGTCAATCCGAATCGCAGCGGCTGGGGCAAGCAGGTGCGCATCCTCGACGTCACGACTCAAGACGGCGAGATTCATCCGTTCTACGCGGCCAACACGCGCACGCGAGTGTTGACGCCAGCGGCGAGCATCGCGGGACACTGGGCCCCGAACCGCGCCTCGACCGGTGCCGCGTTCGGGGCGATGGCGGCTTTCCCGCTGAACGCCGACGCAAAGGCCGTTCAGGCGAAGGACCTTGGCGACGGTCTCTGCTATGTCGAGCCGGCCCCGTTCGGCGCCATACTCGACGAGCTGCGTACGATCGACGTCGGCAAGAACGAAGTCGTGATGAAGTTCGACAACACGGGCGATCACTTCGAGCGCATCGTCCACATGACCGCCACGCATCCGGACAACGTACAGCCTACGCAGCACGGCCACTCCATCGGCAGGTGGGACGGCGACACCCTCGTCGTCGACACCGTCGCCTTCACGCCCGACCGGTCCGGCCTCGGTGCAAGCGTGCCGTCGGGCCCGGCCAAGCACACCGTCGAGCGATTCGTGCTGACTCCGGACAAGGTGCGCCTGCGCTACGAGATCACCGTGGAAGACCCGATGTATCTCACAGCGCCGGCCATGTTGACGCAACAATGGGAGCACCGCCCCGATCTCGAGCTCTCGCAGGACACGGATACGTGCGATCCGGGCGCGAGAGACAAATACAAACAAGCGTTTTAGCGACTCGTCGGAGCGCGGCGAGCTTGCCGGCGGCGCGTTCGCGCTCCCGGACACGCCGTCGAACACAGCTCTGGGAGTCGCGCCCGGCCTCGGTCGTGGAGCACTCCGGGCGCGCCATTTTTCAAACGGCCACCGTGGACCATCGAGCGTACGCTCACGAATTCGATACCAAGCGTCAGCGAATGGCGAGCGGGCGCAGCGGCGAGCCGGTCGCGCCCTTGAAGCGGATAGGCGTCGCCATGAACAGGAACTCGTAGGTGCGTGCCGCGGCGAGCTCTTCGAACGTCAGGTTCTCGATGTTGAAGATCCCGTTCTTCATCATCAGCTCCTGGTGCACGGGAATCACGAGCCCGTTCGTCGGGTTCGGCGATACTTCGGTGGCGAAGGTGTCGCTGCCTGTCACGGTCACCTTGTGCTCTACGAGCCAATGCGCGACCTCGAGACCGATGCCCGGGATCGCATCGGCGTTGTATTGCGCCGGACTGCTCCACAGCTGCGCCCAGCCATAACGGAACAATACGGCGTCGCCTGGCGCGATCGAGCTCTCCGCAATGCCCTGGCGGGCGAGCGCGCCACGCACGTCGGCAAGAGTCACCTCGTAGCCTCCCTCGAGGTGCTGCACGTTCTTGTAGCCCGGCAGGTCAACGAGCACGCCGCGAGTGATGATCGGCTTGACGTGCTCGATGCCGAGCTCTCTCAAACCGGTGCCAGCGTTCATCTCGGCCGTCGTGTAGCCGTTGTAAAACACGCGGTGCAGCGAGCCGTCGGCGAAGCGAAGCTCGCTGCCGATGTGGCCGAGGCCGTCGAACTGCGTACCGACTTGCCCCACTTCGGTCGCGAGAAAGTCGTCGTTGTAAAGCACACGGTTGTTGCCGGTCGGCTCGATCGCGGGGACCAGGCGCAGCGCGAAATCGCGCGTTCCGCCGAGCGGCATACCGCGCTCGTAGACCTGGCCGATCTCGAACACACGCCCCGTCTTAACGAGTCGCATCGCGGCGACGATTTTCTCCGGCGTGATCCGGTTGGAGGCGCCGGCTTGATCCGTGGGGCCCCATTCCGCGTTCGGCCACCATGGGCCTGCCTCACGCGTCTGTGCGGTGGCCGTCAAGGACAAGAAGGCAGTGGCGAGCAGCACTGCGGTTTTCATTCGGCGCTCCTTCGATCTGGGTTTGGCCCAGGCCATGCAGCAGCGAATCATGCCCCGGGGCGACGACGTTGTCGTGGGAGGTGACCGCCCCCGAACAGGTTCGAAAGTCGGGACACAATGCGGAACACAGCTCTGGGAGCCGCGCCCGGCCTGGGCCGTGGAGCACTCCGGGCGCGCCACACTTGCTATCGGGTGCGACGCTACCGCCACTCCGCGCCGACGGGTGCGCCTGCGCGGTGCGGGAGCGTCGGAGTCTGGTCGGGACGCAGACGCATTCCGAGCGCGTTGTACACCGTAGTGATCATCAGGTAGTCGCCGATCAGCGCCGCGATCTCGACGGTGCCTTGAGTGCCGAAGAGATCCACTGCGGCAGCGAACGTTTCAGGCCGGACCTTCTCATCGCGAAACAGCTCGCGCGTGAAGGCGATCGCCACCGCGTCCCGATCGTCGAGACCGGACAGGTCTCCGTCGACGCGAATAGCCTCGAGCACTTGCTGTCCCGCGCCGGCCTGCTCGGCTCCTGCGCCATGCACCAGCCATTGGTATTGGCTGTTCATCTCGCGGCCGGTGGCTGTGATGACGATCTCGGCCATCCGCTTGTCCAGCACGCCGTTCACCCGCAGCGAAGTATTGAGTTGTTGGATCGGTTCCACGAGCTCCGGGCTATTGAAGGTCATTCCGACGGGTCCGCGCGGCGCCGTGTCACCGTCCTTCCCAACGACCCGATCGAAGATCTCCCGGCCCCGCGGATCAAGCTCCTCGCGCCGGAGCAGCGGGAATCGGTAGTAGGCGTCTTCATGAACGTCGGGAGGGAGTGGCGGACGCGATCCGAGCGCGACGAAATCTCCCGGTCGGCCGGTAGGTGTGCCGACGCCTGCGACCGCCGGCAGCGCCGCGGGATCCCAGTCCTCCGGCGGCTGCTGGTCGACCGCGCGTTGCAGCACTCCAGCCATCATGGGATAGGTGAGCGCCATGATGATGTCGAACGTTTCCTGTCGGCCACGTCGCTGCACGAGTGCCGCGAACGTACCTGAGTCCACGTGCCGGCTGCGAAACAGCTGACGGCCGAAATCGACGATGAGCGCGTCGGAGCTCGAGAGGCCGGTGCTGGGTTCGCTCATCCGCACGACTTCGATGACGGCCGGCTCCAGCCCAGCCTGCAGAGCGGTTCGATGGTGCGCGCTCCACTCGTAGGCCAGGTTCATCTCACGGGCCGCGATCAAGCTCAGAAGCTCGAGCAGCCGGGGCTTGAGGGCGCTCTCGGTCCAAAGGTAGGTGGATATGCGGCCGAGCGCCGCCGCCGTCGCCGGGCTGTAGAGCGCGATGGCGATCGTGCCGCGCGGGGGCTCGCCGCCGGGTCCCGCGAGCATGTCGTAAATCCGCGCGCTCGCCTCGTCGTGCATGTCGCCGCGCGCGAGCACCGGCAGACGAGAACCGGATTCGGGATCGATCGTGAAACGGGTCGCCCCGGATTGAAGGTGCTCCGCGGTGGGTGTCGCGCTCTGTCCAAACGCACTGCCGAGGCCGGCGCCCAGCATGACGATCAAGGCAACGACTCTCATCCGGCCTCCCGTGCTGAACGGCGTGATCCACCCTGCGCACTCGCGTCAGCCCGCCGACGTGCGCTCAACTCGCGCCAAGTGTAGGGGATTGCGCAGACAAAAGTTCCTGCCACGGCGGAGTGCGCCGCGGCCTAAGCCAACATGACCGACGGTGCGGTCGGACACCCGTTCCGGTCAGTCGCAGCGAAGGCGCGACACTAGAGTCCCAAGCGCTCGAGTACGCGTTGGTCGCGCGTCAGCTTTCGCAACTGCGCGCACGTCGCATGGTCGCGTGGATAACGTGCGACGAGTGCGGCACCCGTGACGGAGAACGCCCGGCTGGGGACGGAGTCGCATCGCTCCGCCAGCGCCGCGAGATCGCGCCGTACATCGTCGCGCACCACAACGCGCTCGAGAACGCGCATGCGCAGCGCCAGCCCGCGGTACGAACGGTTCTTCATCGATGTCGGAATGTTGGCGAGCACCTCGCCGACCATCTGCGCTTCGTACATTCCGCGCACGTCGAGATCCAGCACCCAGCCCAGTGGTCGCGCGAATGGAACGACGGTGCCCATCAGCGTGCCCGAGATCGACGCTGAGGCTCGCGCGGCTCGTAGCGAAGCTCTATGTGCTCCACCGGCAACGCGTCACGGAGCAGCTCGACTCGCGTCGTGATCACGGTGCCCGTGCGACGGCATCGCTTCGTGCGCGCGAACGCGATCAGGTTCGCGTGGTGCGCGTTCATGGCTGCAACGTGGGTTCGCCGAGCCACAGCTTCGCCGCCTCGGTCTCGAACGCGAGGATGACGATGGATCCGTGAAGTTTTCGCACTATGAAATCAGCTGGCTCGTCTGCGCGAGCTTCTCCGTTGGTCACGAACATCGACAGGTCCTCCTTGGACCCGCCTTCGGCCTAATTGCCGACCGTGATCGAGCGCTATTGTGCTCGCCGCGCGCGGTGCGCGCCCGGGCGTTTAGTCATAACGATGGGAGTTCGGAGGGCGGAATAGCACCGCTACGCGTTGCTATTCGTTCCAGCGCCGGCTGAATAGCTACGGCTGCTGATCCCCGATGGTGATTCGATATTCGCCTTCTTCTGGGCCCATCTTCTCGCCGAAGAAACGCGGAAAGTTGTCTTCTCGCTGCGTTACCAGATTGGGATAGTCGTTCGCGAGCAGCCACGCGGTTATCTCATTGGCATAGGCGGCTGCTTCGCGGGTGTCGCCGGCCGTCGCAACGACGACAATCGCATCGCGGGCTATCGTCTTCAGCTGCGCTATGGTTTCATCTGTCAGGTGTCGCGGTGCGGGACCCACTGGCGGGTTCACGTTCACTGTATGAGCGGTTGTGCCGCCGCTCTGGTGGGTGCTCGATACCGTTGGCGTGCCCGCTTGTATCAGCGTGATGACCGCGGCCGCGAGCACCGCTGCGGCGGCGACGACCACGGTGGCCGCTTTCGTACGGCGGTCCCAGCGCGTCGCCTTCGTCTCGGTCATTTCCTCCACACTCCAGTCGGCTGGCACCCCGTCGCGAAATATCCGACATCTACTCGGTCGCGCCGCGCGACGGGCCGTAGTCCGCCGGCCACCCCGTCGGCTTCGCATCGGGCAAGTTGAACAGCACGGCCTGAATCTCCTGAATCCAGCCCACCTTGATCGCGAAGAACTCCGCGACGAGCCGGTCGTTCGAGGTCGCGACACTCTGACTCTGCGCGCCGCCCTTGAGCCCGAACCGCACGATCGAGAGCACGATGCCACGTTCCTCGTCGACGACGGGATAGCGCCGGTCCCAGATGTTGCGACCGAGGAACCGGCCCTCGTCGAACCCGCGCGACGTGTCGTTGAACCGGCCGTCGCGTATCAGGCCCGTCGTCTGGAGGCCGTTCTCGAAGCGCTTCGAGTCCGGCAGCAGGCGCGCCTTGCGATAGTTCGGCGTACCGTTCGTCTGGAACGCGCGCCAGTAGCTCTCCGCCGCGCCGATCAGATCGTAGTAGGAATCGCGGTCGGCTTCGCGGATCGATTGCTGGAGGTACGGCGATACCTCCGTCAGCTGATCCGGGCCCCAGAGCCGGTCCGCTTCGCCCTGGTTCGCTTTGATCGTCTCGATCTCGGTGATCGCGCCGTTCTGCACCTTGAGGCGCACCATGTGCATCGTCTTCCTGCCGTCCACGCTGCGGATCACGGTTTGAGTGCCGGTGTCGCCGCGGCGCGTGTTCACGGCATCGAATCGGTAGATCACTGCTTCGACAGTTGGCCAGAAAGTGTCGGCGAGTTTCTTCTCTAGGCTGTTCTCCGTGATCCGCGCTTTCGCCGCTTGCGGCAGCTTGCTCGCGTCGTTGGCGAGCAGCGCCGCGAAGTACGCGTCGACGAAACCCGTGAGACACGCGCGGTCGCACGCCGCCGCCTGCGCCTGCGCCTGTGCTTGCGCCGCGCCGAAGAGCGCGGCCAACGCCACGAACACCCGCAGATCCAGAGCGCGTGCGCCGGCGCCCGACATCGTCGCTGTCATGTTTTTTCTCCCCGGCCGCGCCGGCGAAGGCCGGCACTGGCGCGGTTAGGCTAGCACAGCAGCGACGAACGCTCGGCGTTACGCAGCGAGGTCGCAGAATGCGTTGAGCTTGTTGCCGTCGCGGTCGCGGAAGAACGCGGTGAAGCGCTTGCCGTCGTCACGCAGGTCCGGCGCGCCTTCGTCCGCGCCGCCGAGCGCTACCGCGAGCGCGTGAATCGCTGCCACTTCGGCGGGTGTTCGGAAGGCGAGCGCGACCATCGCGCCGTTGCCGGCCGTCGCGCGCTCGCCGTCCGCCAACGCCACGACGACGGCGGGCTCGCCGTTCGCGGCACCCCACGCGACCCAGCGGCCGGGCTCCTCCCTGTAGCGGGGGATGCCGACGATACGGAACAGGAAGTCGTAGAACGCCGTGGCTCTTCCGAGGTCGTTCGTGCCCAAAGTTGCGTGTCCGATCACTTTCTTCTCTCCTCTCGCGGCGTTGGAAGAGAAGGATGCCAGCGCATTGCTGACAACATATGTCATCAAAACGAAGTTTTCGGCCATGCGCTGCGAGGGCTGGTTCGACGCGCAGGGCCCAACTGCGCGCCGCCGGCGAATTCCGCGGAATTGGCCTTTCGCGGCGCTCGCGAGTGGCCCGTAGGGGCCGCAGAACGCCACCGGCCGCGGAGTCTCTAGCGCGCCGGTACATTTCCTCTATATTTGCAATCCCACGAACGGTAAGGGGGAACCCTACATGACCGACGGCGCCGCCAAGGGACAAGAGCAACAAGCCAAGAAAGACGAGCTGCTCGAGATGCTCGACCGCGCTCGCGCGGCATCGAAGCGTCAGGCGACCGCCGCCGCCACGGTGGAGCGCCGCGAGGAAGCGCCGGCGGCGAGCCAGTTCGCGAACATCGCTGCCAACACCTTCTACAAGATCATGCTCGACGGCGACGCCGATCCGAAGGCGAAGATGGAAGCCTGCGCGCGCGCGCTCGCGTACGCCGAAAGCAAGGAGGAGTCGCGCCAGCGGCTCGAGGAGTTCAAGGCATTCAAGGAGTATCTGCAGTACGAGCGCAAGCGGATGGCGCAGCAGATCATCGACCTTACGGACACCGAAGCGTTCGCGGAGCTCAAGTCCGTTTACGACGAGCTCAACAACGCGCTGCTCGCGTTCGAGCAGAAGATCGCTCCGCTCACCGACATCGTGGACGCGGTATACACGCTGCGAATGAACGGCCTCACGTTCGACGCTTTCAAGGAGATCATCCTCGACAAGGAAGCCGAGGCGAAGCTCGCGGCGCTGCGCGCCCAGCAGGAGCTCGACTTCAAGAAGCTGTCGACGGAGATCACGGCGATCACCGAGCGCAACGCCGTGCTCGCCGAGAACAAGGCGTTCTTCGGCATGGGCGGCACCAAGAAGGTTTCACGCGAGGAGATCGCAAAGAACGGCGTCATCCTCGAGCAGAAGAAGGCGGAGCTCGCCGATCTCACGGGCCGAATCAAGGAGATCTCGAACGCCTCGCCGCGTGAGTCGACGCTGAGCGGCGAGTTCGCGACTGCGAAGAACAAGCTCCGCGAGCTGCTCGACATCAGTTCCGACGAGCACAAGAAGCGCCAGCGGGAGCTCGTCACCGCGGCTCAGGGCTTCGTCAACACCACCGAGCAGCGCGTGGTGGGCATCTCGAATCACTTCGAGGGCATGGACAAGCAGATCAACAACCTGCTCGACGCGAATTTCTCGATGCGCGAGATCTACGCGGTGCTCAACGATGCGACCAAGGAAGCGCACAAGTTCAACGAGGAACGGCGCGATTCGCTCCAGCCCACGGGTGCCGAGGAAGGCGAGCTCGAGAAGATGAACCGCGAGCGCAACAAGCGGGATCTCGAGAATTACATCACCTCGCTGAACGCCTCATCGGTCGACACGACCTCGGTGCTCGCCGAGCTCACGAACTCGAGCCACCGCATCAAGTCGATGAAGGACGGCAACGAAGCCCAGATCAGCAAGACACGCCAGATCCACAGCTCCGGCGTCGCGGGCGTCGCGGATCAACTCAGCACCGTGCTCCAGGCCGTGTCCGCGGCGGCGCTCGGCGAGTCGTCCGAGATGGCGCGCATGTCGCTCGATCGGATGAACACGAAGACGCAGGATCTCTCGCAGAAGGAAGTGATCCGGCTCGCGCTCGGCTCGCACGAGACGAACAGCGAGCTCGGCAAGGCGCTCCAGGACCTCGAGCAATACGGCGAAGTCATCCGCACCGCGACCACGATCACGCGCGAAGGCCTCAAGGAAACGAAGGACCTGCTCGGCAAGCTCGAGCACGCCGCGCACGACGTGCAGCGCGACGTGAAGGAGTCGTTCTCGGTCGCGGCGGACGTGCTCGCGGGCCGGGGCGACGACAAGCCCAAGGCCGGGCCGGCTGATGCGCCGAAGCCGAGCGGCGCTCCACCGGACCCGTTCAAGCTCGGCCGCTAACCGCGCGTCGCCGCCACTCGAGCTCACATGGACGCGAAGGACGCGAGCCAGAACTTCCTGATCCGGGGCGCGGACTACCTCGAAACCCACCCCGACTTCAGGCTCGTGGGGCGCGACCGCGAGTTCCGCCGCCTCTGCCGGATACTCATGCGCAGCAAGGCGAACAGCGTGCTGCTCGTCGGTCCCGGCGGAGTCGGGTGCACGGCGCTCTGTCTGGGGCTCGAGGCCGCGCGCAAGGATCCGGGGACGCCGTTCGACATCGTCAACAAACGCATCTTCTGGCTCGACACCGACGGCCTTTTCTCTTCGGGCGACGCCCCGACGCTCAACGAGAACTTCCAGAAGGTGCTGCGGCAGCTGTCGCGCTACCCGGACACGCTGCTGATGATCGAGGACATGCGCGACTTCGTCGAAGCGACGCGCAACAACGGCTGTACGCATTTCATCAACGCGCTGATGCGCGGCGTCGACGGGCACAAGTTCCAGGCCATCTTCGAGTCGCGCGACTCGGATCTCGAGATCGTGCTCAAGTGCCACTCGAACATGACCGAGCTCTACACGATGCTCGACCTCGCCGAGCCGGACGCGGATTCTCTCCGGATCATCGTGCACGACTCCGCGAAAGGGCTCGAGCGGCATCACAGCCTTCCCGTCGACGACGAGGCGGTGGACACGGCGATCGAGCTCACGACGAAATACCGCGTGCGCGAGTCGAGTTTGAGCCGCGCACAACCGGAGCGCAGCTTGAACCTCCTCGATCGCGCGCTCACGGCGTATCGCCAGCAGGCTCACACGCGCCCGCCCGGCCTCGCGGAGAAGCAGGCGCAGCTCGCGGACGTCGTCGGCGCGCTCGACGGCAGCCGGAAGCCCTCGGGGCTCCTAGGCAAGGGCAAGAAGGATCTCGAAGCGCTGCGCGCCGAGCTCACGGCTTCCGTCGCGGCGATCGAAGCCGCGTGGAGGGAGACGCAGGCAACGCTCAACAAGCTCCATCGCAACCAGATGGATGGCGAAGAGACGATCCACGCGCTCGAGGATCAGCTCGAGCAGCAGCGCAAGCGCGACGCGGAGTTGCGCGAATCGGGCGAGGCGGAAGAGGACGCCAAGCCCAAAGAGTTCAAGTCGTTCAGCATGCGAGCGGCCGCGGGCGGCTACGAGTCCGAGGAAGTGCGCCGCATCAAGGCCGAGATCGACAAAGTGCAGGCCGTGATCCAGAAGGAGAAGGGCGCGTTCGTCGCGCTCACGAGCAAGATCAACGACGGCCTACGCCTCAAAGCCGAACACGTGCTGGCCGAGTTCAGCCAGCTGTCCGGCATCCCCGTCAGCAAGCTGAATCAGGACGAGCGCGCGAAGCTTCTCAACCTCGACGAGACGCTCGCGGCGCGCGTGTTCGGTCAGGACCACGTAGTGGAGAAACTTGCGGACGCTGTGCGCGTGGCGCGCGTGGGTCTCAAGGACCCGCAGAAGCCGCAGGCGTCCTTCATGTTTCTGGGGCCCTCGGGCGTAGGCAAGACGGAGCTCGCGAAGGCGCTCACGGCCGCGCTGCACGACGACGAACGCGCGCTGCTGCGCTTCGACATGTCGGAATACATGGAGAAGCACGCGGTCGCGAAGCTGATCGGCGCGCCGCCGGGTTACGAGGGCTACGAGGCCGGCGGGATCCTCACGAACGCGATGCGCCGTAACCCTTACGTCGTGATCCTGTTCGACGAGATCGAGAAGGCGCACCAGGACGTGTTCAACGTTTTCCTCCAGGTGCTCGACGACGGTCGCCTGACCGACAACCGTGGGCTCACGGTGTCGTTCAGCGACGCGATCATCATCATGACGACCAACATCGGGCAGAGCCATTTCTTGGACCCCGGCCTCGACTTCGAGGACGCCGCGGCCGAGACGATCAAGGAGCTCGACGTCCACTACCGGCCCGAGTTCCTGAACCGCTTCAACGGCCGCCAGAATATCGTGTGCTTCAAGTCGCTTGGGCTGCCGGTGATCGAGCGCATCGCGCGACGTGAGATCGCCAAGCTCAACGAGCGCATCAAAGCGCAGGGACGCGACATCACGATCGCGATCAGCGACGAATCGCTCGCCGCGCTTTGCAAGGATCAATACGTGCCGGCCAATGGCGCGCGTGGACTTCCGGGCTATTTCGCGGCGCACATCCATCCGGCCGTCGCGAACGCGATCCTCGAGACACAGTCTTTGCGCGGCACGATGGAAGTCGTCTACGACGGCGACGCGAAGAAGCTCGCGATTCGCCAGGTCGACGGCGCGCCGCCGGCCGCGAGCCGCGAGCCGCCCACGGCGGCGCAAGCGCGCGCGTAGCGTCGGACACATGAGCGCCGACGAGCGAACGAAGGGGCAGGGCGGATCACCCGACTCCGAGCAGCTGCTACGCGATGCGGAGCGGCTCCAGCGCATTCTGGAGTCGACGGAAGACTCGCAGCGGCGCAAGCACAAGCAGACCGCGGCCGCCGGCGTCGAGCGCCAAGTCACGAGCGTGCACAAATTTTTCGTGCAGGCAGTCGCGGCCGCGCAGTGGATTTGGGCGAACGTCGTTTCGCCGGTCGTGACGCATCCGTGGCTCGGCGCGCTGTTTCGCTGGTACGGACGGCTCTGGCGCAGAATCGTCTACCGCCTAGACGCCGACGGCGATCCGCAGTTCTCGAAAGCCCAAGCGGGCGGCATGGTCATCGCGACGGCGGTCGCCTTGTGGTTCCTTCCCGCGTTCTTGGGCGGGCTCGTCGAGCTCGTGTGGGACACCGCTTGGATGACGACGACCTATCACTCGGACGAGACGTGGTATCTCGGCAAGTCGCAGGAGCTCGATCACGTCAACAACGTGTTCTCGGCGCAGGGCTGCGCGTCGGTGAACTGCTCGGATCAAACGAGCATCTATTTCCGGATCAAGCCGTCGCTCGCGCATCACATCTGGAGCCTCGTGCGCAATCACAACGTCTTTTTCCCCGAGTTCATCGCGGCGGGCATTCAGAACGACGTGAACAAGTGCCACGTGATCGCCTACGGCGCCCGCTGGAAGCTGCTCGTACGTAATTGGGACATGTATCCGCAGATCCTGGCCGTCACCTGCGTGCCGGTGACCGAGGACGAGATCGAGTCCGTGGAACGCGCGCTGCGCACGCCGCTCGGTCCGTAGCCCGCGACAGCGCCCGCTTCCGCCATCGTTCTGTCGTGGACGCGCCTGGGGCTGCGATGCTCTCGGCTTCGCCCCTCGGCGATCTCGACGAGCACAGAGGGCCTCGAGGCCCACTGTGTATAGCCCGTTTTGTCGCCCAGCCCTCTCACCGAAAAGTGCCCAAGACCCGCGCCAATGCTCGGTCTTTTCGCCCTCTCACGCGAGCCGCTTGCGTTCGTGTTCTTACCGTATATACTGTGCATAATCGATATGCACAGTGATCTCGCCATTTCCCACGCCGACCGGCGCCCGATGTACCTCCAGATCATGGAGCAGATCCGGCATCGGATCGCGGTGGGGGACTGGCAGCCGGGGCAGGAGATTCCCTCGATCCGGGCGCTCGCGGTCTCGACGCAAGTGAGTGTGATCACGGTGAAGCGCGCGTACCTCGAGCTCGAGCGCGCGGGCGTGATCGCGACGCGACAGGGCAAAGGATCGTTCGTGGCGGAAAACGTCGATATCGGGACGCAGTTGCGACACGAAGAGCTCGACGAGCACTTGCGAGCCGCCGCCGACGTCGGCCGGCAGCTCGGCCTGAGCGCCGAACAGCTCGAAGAGCGTTTGCGCGAAGCAGTGGCTAACAAGGACGAGGAGCGACGATGACGGAGTTGGCAATCGAGCTCGAAGGAGTCGACAAGGCGTATCGCTTCTTCCAGCTGCGCGACGTGAGCCTCTCGCTCGCTCCCGGTCAGATCATGGGGTTCGTCGGGCCGAACGGAGCGGGCAAGTCGACGACGATCCGAATCATCATGTCGTTGATCCGCCAAGACCGCGGAGAGGTGCGCGTGCTCGGCTGCTCGATGCCGCGCGAGCAGGCCCTCGCCAAACGCGACATCGGCTTCATGTCCGAGGAGATGCGCCTCTACGGTCACGCGACCCTCGCGTGGCACATGCGCTTCGTCGCTTCGATCTATCCGGGCTGGGATCAAGCCTACGCTCAAAAGCTGCTGCGCAACTTCAACCTGCATGCGGAGCAAACGATCAAAGGCCTGTCGCACGGCGAGCGGACGAAAGCGACGCTGCTCCTCGTGCTCGCGAGGCGTCCGCGGCTTCTGATTCTCGATGAGCCGACTACCGGCCTCGATCCCGTCGCGCGGCACGAAATCCTCACCGAGCTCATGGATGTGCTGACAGACGAGCGCCGCGCGATTCTGTTCTCCTCGCACAACACGCAGGACGTCGAGCAAATCTCCGACCAGATCACGTTCATCGACCGCGGCCGAATCATCGAGTCGAGCGACAAGGAGAGCTTCGTCGATCGCTGGCGCCGTCTGCAGCTCGACGTTCCGACCGGCGTGGTGTTGCCCACGTTTCCCGGGCGTGATCGACGTTGCGGCGAGCGGTCGGCTCGCGACCGCCACGACGAATGCGTACACGCCCGATCTCGACTCCGCGTACGCACGGGCCGGCGCAACCGTTCGCGACGTGCAGCGCATGACGCTCGAAGAGATCTTCGTCGCGAACGTCATGAACAGCCGCAAGGAGAGCAACTCGTGAGCTCGCTCATTCGCACGCTCGTCGTGAAGGACCTGTACCTCGCGCGCGGGATGATCTTCGCCGCGCTCGTGGGCGGCGTCTTGTCGCTCGCGCTGATGCCGTGGTCGACCGGTCGCTTTCTACGTCGGCGTCACGTCGTTCATGGTGGCGCTGATCGTTTTGAACGTGGCGCTCGTGATGGCATCGGTCATCGGCGAGCGCAAGGAAAAGATCGCGCTGTTCGTGCTGAGCCTGCCGATCTCGACGATGCAGTACACGGTCGCAAAAGTCGTCTCGTCGCTGATCGCATTCCTCGCGCCGTGGGCGCTTCTCGCGGCAGGGTGCCTCGTCCTGTTCGACCTCACGCCGATCCCGAACGGAATGATCCCGGTCAGCGTCGCGCTGATGGTCTACATGCTCCTCTACTTCTGCGTGCTGCTCGCCGTGGCGCTCTTGACCGACTCCGCACTGCTGGACCGGCGTCGTGATCGTCGGCGGCAACGTCGGCATCAACATCGTGATCCAGGTCCTGCTCCGTCTGCCGTCGTTCACCGCCGAACGGCAAGGGTGAGACGGCCGTCTGGACGGCAGATATCGTCACGTTCATCGCGCTCCAGCTGGTGCTGAGCGTGGTGGCGATCGCAATCGCTCTTTTCATCCAATCGCGAAAGAAGAACTTCGTCTGAAGGAGACTCGTATGTCCAGCCAAGAACGCTTACACGCCCTCGACGCGGTCCGCGCATTCGCGCTGCTCGCTGGCATCGTGCTGCACGCGACGATGTCGTTCTTCCTGCCGATACCGGCGCACGACGTCTCGCAGAGCGCCACGCTCGGCGTTTTGTTCTTCGTGATCCATACGTTTCGGATGACGACGTTCTTCGTGGTCGCGGGACTGTTCGCGCGGCTGCTGCTCGAGCGTCGCGGTACTCGCGGCTTCATCGCGGATCGCGCGAAGCGAATTCTCGGGCCGATGCTGGTCGGCTGGGTCGTGCTCGCGCCTTTGACGATCGGGGCGCTCATCTGGGGAGTCACGCGCTCGGCCGATCCCGCAACGCGCGAGGCGATGACGGCCGCGGCCGCCAGCGCGGGCCCCGGCGCGTTCCCCCTCGTGCATCTGTGGTTCCTCTACTACCTGTGCATTTTCTACATGATCGTGCTCGCGGTGCGCGGCTTGGGTCTCAAGCTCGATCGTGCCGGGCGAGTGAGCGGCGCGCTCGACAAAGTCGTGGGCGCGTTGCTGCGCAGCTATGTCGCGCCGATCGTGCTCGCGGCGCCGGTATTCGCGGTGCTCGGATTCGATCAGCGGATCCTGCTGCTCGGAGGCATCCCGACGCCCGACAGCAGCCTCATACCGCAGCTTCCCGCACTCGCCGGGTTCGGAACGGCGTTCGGGCTCGGTTGGCTCGTGCATCGCCAGCTCGACGTGCTCGGCGAGTGGCGCAAGCGTTGGCTCGGGCATCTCGTGGTGGGCATCGCGCTCAGCGTCGTCTGCCTCACCGTGCCGGGCGTGAAGATCGGCACGACCGCGTCGTGGCTCTTCGACAGCGCGGAATGGAGCAGAACCGTCTACGCCGCGTGCTACCTCGTCTCGATCTGGTATTGGGGCTTCGGCATCATCGGCGCGGCGCTCAAGTTCTGCGCGTCCGAGAGTCCGGTGCGCCGCTACCTCGCCGATTCGTCGTACTGGCTGTATCTCGCGCACCTGCCGATCGTGTTCTTCTTGTGCGCCGCGTTCGCGCTCGTGCCGTGGCATTGGGCGATCAAGTTCCCGCTGATTCTCGCGATCACGCTCACGGTGTTGCTGACGAGCTACCACTATCTCGTGCGGCCGACGTGGATCGGCCAGATCCTGAACGGCCGCAAGTATCCGCGCAAAAAGAGTGCGCTGGGCAACGATCCGGGCTCGCCGGCACGCGGACCGCAGCGGCTCCCTCCGGGTGAAGTGCTCGCGCGCAGCGCGCCGCCGGCGTCGAGTGCGCTCGCGGCGATGCCCACCGCAATTCCGAGCGCGGCGACGCCCGGTATGCCTCAGGCGCAAACTTGATCAATCTGAAGAAAGTTGCGAGCATCGGAACGTTAGAGTCGGGCGAAGACCCGAAGGGAGGAGACGCCGATGCTGACTCGCCGCGAATACCTTGCGCTCACCGCGAACACGTGCGCCGTGCTGGCGCTCAAGCCGCGGTTGCTTGCGGCGCAGGAGCGCGGGCCGGTGATCACTCGGCCGATCCCCGCGACGGGCGAGCCGTTGCCGATCATCGGTTGCGGCAGCTCGGCGACGTTCAGCCAGGCCGCGGGTCAGGAAGACGCGGACGCCGTGCGCGGCGTTCTGCAAACGATGGTCGAGCACGGCGGCAAGGTGTTCGACACGGCGCCGGGCTACGGCGCGTCCGAGGAGTTCGCCGGCAAGATCGTCGACGACCTCGACATGCACGACGAGATCTTCTGGGCGACGAAGCTCAACGTCGCGGGCTTCCGCGGCGGCTCGGCGGACCCGGCCGCGGCGCGTGCGCAAGTCGCGGCGTCGTTCGACAGGCTCGGCCGCGAGAAGATCGACTTGATCCAGGTGCACAACGTCGCCGACTTGGCCGGCCAGTTCCCGATCTTGCGCGAGCTCAAGCAGCAGGGCCGCGTGCGCTACGTGGGCACGACGTCCACGTTCAAGCCGCAGTACGAGACGCTCGAGCGCTTCATGCGCGAGCAGACTCCGGATTTCATCGGCATCGACTACGCCGTGGACAACTTGAGCGCGGAGGAGCGCATCTTCCCGCTCGCGCAGGAACGCAAGATCGCGGTGATGGTGTACATGCCGTTCGGGCGAACGCGCCTCTGGGAGCGCGTGAAGGGGCACGAAGTGCCTGCGTGGGCGAACGAGTTCGGCGCACAGACATGGGCGCAGTTCTTCTTGAAATTCGCGGCTTCGCATCCGGCCGTCACCGTGGTGACGCCGGCGACGAGCCGCGCGGAGCACATGGTCGACAACATGGCCGCCGCGCGCGGCCGGTTGCCGAACGATGCGGAACGGAAGCGGATGGTCGAGCTCATCGACTCGCTGCCGACGGTGTAATAAAAAGCGCGGCCGCTCGTATTACTAGCGGACCCGCAATTTCGGAAAAATCGGGGAGTTCGCTATGAAGGCGGCAATCACCGTCGAGCTCGACAGCTCGACCTTCGTGCTGGATCAGGGCGCCTACGACGCGCTGCGTTCCTATCTCGACCGTGCGGCTGCACGGCTCGGCAATCATCCGGATCGTGCCGACGTCCTGGCGGGCCTCGAGCACTCGATCGCGGCGAAGCTCGTGCGCGGCCCGGCCGGCGAGGGCGCGCCGCTCGACGAAGGCGAGATGCGCGCGGCGCTGAAGGAAGTGGGCCGCGTCGACGGCCCCGAGCTCGGCGCAGCGGAGCCGGCATCGGGCCCCGCGACGGGCCCTAAGAACCGCACGCCGCCTGGACCGGAGCCGCGCTCGAGGCAGGAGTCCGCGTCCGGGCCTTCTTTCGGAAGCTCCGACGCTCGCTCGCGCCGGCGGCGCCTCTACCGGCTCAAGGACGGTCAGCACATCGCCGGCGTCTGCGCCGGCCTCGCGGCGTTCTCGGACGTCGATGTCGGCCTGATCCGATTCCTCTTCCTGATCGGCACGATGTTCTCGGGCGGCGCGCTGCTGGTCGCCTACGTCGTGCTGATGTTCGTGATGCCGATCGCGCGCACCGAGGCCGAGGTCGCCGAAGCGCACGGCGGCCTGCCGGCCAGTTGACCGGCGCATGAGCGCGCCCGACGCGGCGATCGACCTGCGCGGCGTGACGAAGACGTTCGGCGGCACGACCGCTGTGGCGGGTCTCGACCTCGTGATTCCACGCGGCGGCCTCTACGGATTCATCGGCCCGAACGGCGCGGGCAAGACGACTTCGATCCGGATGATCATGTCGATCCTGCTGCCGGACTCGGGCGAGCTCCGCGTGCTCGGGTCCGCATCCGCCCTCGACGCGAAGGACAAAATCGGCTACCTGCCCGAGGAACGCGGCGTCTATCGCAAGATGAAGGTCGCCGCGTATCTCGCGTTCATCGCGCGCCTCAAAGGCGTCGCGCAGCGTGGGCTCGAGGCGCGCGTAAGCGCGCTCGTCGAGCGCGTCGGGCTCGCGGGTGTCGAGAGCAAGAAGTGCGAGGAGCTCTCGAAGGGCATGCTCCAAAAGATTCAATTCGTCGCGGCGATCATTCACGAGCCGGAGCTCTTGATCCTCGACGAGCCGTTCAGCGGGCTCGATCCCGTCAGCATGCGCCTCCTGCGCGACCAGATCGTCGCGGAGCACCGGCGCGGCGCGACGATCCTGTTCTCGACGCACGTGATGCCGCAGGCGGAAGAAATTTGTGACCACGTCGTGATGATCCACCGCGGCCGCAAGGTGCTCGACGATCCCACGACCTCGATCCTCAGCCGTTACGATCCGCGCACGATCCGCTTCGAGCCGCTCGACGCGCGTGCGAGTGTCGAGGCCGTGCGCGCGCTGCCCGACGTCGAAAGCTGCGCGCCCGTCGACGGCGGCTACGAGCTCCTCCTCCGCGAGGGCGCGGACGCGGCCGGTGCGATATCGCGAATCGCGGCCGCGGTCCCCGTGGGACGCATCGAGCTCAAGCGGCCCCGGCTCGAGGACGTGTTCGTGCAGCTCGTCGCGGACGGGTCGCGCTCGCCGGATGCGGAGCGCAACCTGCGCGCCGAGCTCGCTGGCGCCGTGCAGGTAGCCTCATGAGCAAGATTCTGCAGATCGCCGCTCGCGAGTTCGTCGCGACGGTGTTCACCAAGGGATTCATCATTGGCTTGCTCGTGCTGCCGACGATGATCGGCATCGGCGTGCTCGTCGGGCCGCGGCTGTTCGGCGCCGATCGCAACTTCGCCGTATCGGGGCAGCTCGCCGTCGTCGACGCCACGGGCGACGTCGCGAACGAGCTGCGTGCGGCGCTCACGCAGGGCACGCCAGCGGCCGAGATCACGGATCTCATTCGCCGAGCTCGGGCCGACGCGGCCGGCGGCGGCGCGGTTCTCGAGGCGCTCGGCCTCGCGCCGAAGCTCACCCTAGTCGAGCGCCCCGCAGCCGCGGACGTCGAAACCGAGAAGGCCTGGCTGCTCGGCGAGGACAAGGAGTCTCCGCATCTCGCGCTCGCGGTGATCCACCCGAATGCCGCGCAGCCGAATTCGGGCGAGACGTCGTTCGGCAGCTTCGACCTGTACATTCCGCCGAAGCAGGATCAACGCGTCGAGATCGCGGTGCAGCAGGCATTGCGCGAGGCGATCATCAGCGCGCGCGTGAAGCGCGAGGGGCTCGATCGCAGCGCGCTCAACGCGCTCACGTCCGTGCCGCGCGTGCGCTCTGTGACCGTCACGGAGGGCGCGGACAGGGGTACCGTCGGCGCGTTCGGCTTCGTGCTGCCGGTCGCGTTCATGCTTTTGCTGTTCATGAGCGTCATGGGCAGCGGGCAAGGCATGCTCACGACCACGATCGAGGAGAAGTCGAGCCGGGTGATCGAGGTGCTGCTCTCGGCCGTGTCGCCGATGCAGCTCATGGCCGGCAAGCTGCTCGGCCACATGGGCATCAGCCTCGTCGCGCTGAGCCTCTACATCGGGCTCGGTCTTCTGATGCTGTCGTCGTTCTCGCTGTTGGGGCTGCTCGACTTCTCGCTCGTGGTGTACCTGTTCATATTCTTCTTGCTGGCGTTCTTCACGATCGGCTCGATCATGATGGCGGTGGGTGCGGCGGTGAACGACCTGCGCGAGGCGCAGTCGCTGATGATGCCGGTGATGCTGTCGCTGACGTCGGTGTGGTTCTTGTGGTTTCCGATCTCGCGCAATCCCGATTCGCCGCTCGCGATAGTCGTGAGCTTCCTGCCCCCCGTGAACACGTTCGGCATGTTGCTGCGGCTCGCGTCGCAGCACCCGCCGCCGGCGTGGCAGGTGTGGCTGACGATCGGGATCGGGTGTGCGGGCGTCGTGGGCGCGGTGTGGTTCGCGGCCAAGGTGTTCCGCATCGGCCTGCTGATGTTCGGCAAGCCGCCCGATCTCGCGACGCTGATCCGCTGGGTTCGCGCCGCGTAGCGGCGCGTCTCCCTCTCGGTTGGCGTCACTCGTCGCGCGCCCGGTGTTCGCGGTGGCGGTGGTGCGTGCGGAAACGCGTCGGCTAGGTCGTCGCGCTACGAGCTGCGCGGCGCCACTTCGCGGGATCGTATAGACCGAGCACGAGCACCATGCCGATCGTCACGAGCACCACGCCGATCGTCTGCAGCTCAGTCGGTAGCTCGTGGAGAATCGGAATCGCGACGAGCAGCGAGAAGCTCGGCACGAGCGCCGCGAAGACCGCGCCGCGCGCCGCGCCCAAGATCGCAACCGCGCGCGTGTATAGGAGCAGCGCGACGATGGCCGACAGAAGGCCCTGGAAGATCGCCTGGATCAGGATCTCGCTCCATGGCGCGGCACTCAAATGCGAGTCCGCGAGCAGCGTGTAGCCCGGCACATACGCGAGCATCGAAATCACGGCGACGATCACCGTGGCGTGGAAGGGCTGCACGGACCAGACGCGCGAGCCGATCGTGTACGACGCCCAGAACACGCCGCCGAGCGCGAACATCGCGTCGCCGATCCACGTACGGTCGCCGTGATTCGCGAGGCCGTCCCAGCCGAGCACCACAAGCCCCGCGAATACCGTGAGCACGCCGGCGATGCGGCCGGCGGCGGGTTTGTCGCCGAGGATCAGCCAACTGCCGACGGTCGAGCACAGCAGCATGCAGCTCGGCGTGATCACGCCCATGTGCCCTGCGGGCGCGAACGCGAGCCCGCCGGCCGTGAGCAGCACGTACGGCGCGCCGGCGCCGCACGCGAGCAGCAGCGCCGTCGGCCAGCGCAGGGTCCCGAGCCCGAGCCGGAAGAACATCGGCAGCAATATCACGCCCGCAGTGGCGAAACGCAGCGCCGTCACGTCCCACGCGGTGAGCGTGTCGCTCGCCATCGATAGCTTCGTGATCGCGGGGAAGCCCGCCCAGATCAATGAGGCGAGAACGCCGTAGGCGGCGCCCGCTGCGGACGACTGGCCGGATGAGCTCGACATGCGTGCGAATCGTACTCGAATGGGTGGTGTGCCGCGCCACGGCAGCGGACAGCTACGCGGCCGGGACGCGTCGCGGTGCCACGCGTTGAGGCGCGCGCGAAGCGGCCCGCGTCACTTCGCGAGCGACTGGTAGACCCGCTGCTCGAAGCCCTGCAGCGTTTCGATTGCCGCCGCGTCGTAGAACGGCAGATATTGCATCATCAAGCACGGCCGAGATGCCGCGCTCGGGATCGATCCAGAACTCGGTGTTGAAGATGCCGGCCCAACTCAGGCTCCCTGGGGAACGAGCGCCGGGGTCGTTGTGCTCGCCGGTGACCTGGAAGCCGAGCCCGAACGTGTCGCGTCCCGCGCCGAGCGGAAACGGCATGCTCACGGCCTCGTTCGCGGTCGGCTGCAGCTCGACCTTCACCTTGCCCGTCTGCGTGCGGCCCATGAGCTTCACCGACTCCTCGCTCAAGAGCCGTTTGCCGTCCGGGGCGCGGCCGTCGTTCAGGAACATCTGCATGAATTTCACGTAGTCGGCGGCCGTCGAGTGCAGCCCGCCGTCGCCGTAAATCGGCGCGGAAATCTGCTCGGGATTCGGCGATTCGACGAGGCCCTTGTCCGTCGTGCGGAACGTCGTGACGACGCGGTCGTGCTTCGCGGCGGGCACCACGTAGAACGTGTCGTTCATGCCGAGCGGCACGAAGACGCGCTCCGTCATGAATCGATCGAGCGGCTGCCCCGAAACCTTCTCGACGAGCTTGCCGAGCACTCGCGTGCTCTCTCCGTAGGTCCACTTCGTGCCGGGATCGTGCAGCAGCGGGAAGCCCGTCGCGCTCGCGGTGGGATCGCCGCCGATCAGCGCCGCGAGAATCGAGCTCGAGAAGGAGTAGCCGAGCCCCGAGGTATGCGTGAGCAAGTGACGCACCGTGATCTCAGTCGTCGCGGGCCGCTTCGTAAACGTCTTGTCTTGGCTGTTGAACGTCACGATCACTTCGGGGTGCTCGAACCCCGGCAGGTATTTCGAGATCGGATCGTCGAGACTGACGGCGCCTTGCTCGACGAGCATCATCACGGCGGCGGACGTGACGGGCTTCGTCATCGACGCGATCCGGAAGAGCGAATCGACTGCCATCGGCTTGTCATTCGCGACGTCGGCGCGGCCGAATGCGCCGCGATAAAGAACGCCATCGGCGTCTGCAACCATCGCGACCATGCCGGGGATCTTGGTCGCTTCGACTGCGTGGCTGAGATAGGCGTCGATCTCGGCGCTGCGCGCGAGCCGGTTCTGAGCGGTGGCTTGCAGCGGCGCGAGCGCGGCGAAAGCGAGCACTAGCACGAGGCGTAGCACGGGCGTTCCCCTTGGGATAAGGCGGGAGCGAGGCGGGTTCAGGCCGCGAGCTTACCGCGCGCGACGGCGCGTTCGAATGCGCGCCACGCGGCGCCGAATTTCTGGCGCACTTCGAGCGCTTGCGCCTGCTGGCCTTGGACGAGCGTGCCGAGCGCCGCGGGCATCGTCGCGCGCGCGCCGCGTTTGCGCAGGCTGTGCGCATACGCTTCGAGGCGCTCCGTGGCCGTGCACGCGTCTTGGTGCACGCCGAGCAAGTCCTGCAGCGTTTTCGTCGCCTTCGCGGCCTTGGCCAGCGAAGGATAGACGGCCACGAAGAACTCGAGCTCGTAGCGGAAGCGCTTCGTGCGGATGCGCAGGCGATGCAAATCTTTCGCGCGCGCTTCCGCGCCGATCTTGTTGCCGAGCTTGAGCACGCGCTTCAGGCTCTTCTTCAAATACTTGTCGACGCCGTCGGAGATCTTGAACGAGCGCCAACGGCGCACGGCCGCGGGGCTCGGCGCGCCATCGAGAAGCGCTGCGAACGAGCGCAGCAATGCCGCATGACGCTCGTCGCCGAACAACGTGGTCAGCTTGTTACGCGCCTCGGCACGTTCCCTGCGCAGATGGAGCTCGTAGCCGCCGAGCTCGCCGACGCTCTCCGGCGGGACGGCTTGCGCGTAGTCGCGGAAGTTCTCGGTGTAGACGTCGAGGTCGCGAACGTCGCCGAGCGCGCGGGCGAACGAGCGGAAATCCTTGCGGAACTGCTTCGCTTCACTCGGCAGCATGCGCCGGAACAGACTCAGCGCGACGCGCAGCCGGCGTGTCGCGATCCGCATCTGATGCACGTCTTCGGCTGGCGGCGTCGCATCGCTCGCGGGTTGTCGCGCGAGCAACGCCTCGAACTCGCGGCGCAGACAATCGTACGCAAACACGATCATGGGATCGTTCGGGCGCAGCTTTATTTTTTCTTCAGACGCGGCAGCTGATGCGGAGCTCGACGGCTGTGCCGACGTCGGCGGTGTTGCCGCCGTCGCGGTGTTCTCGACGGGTTCCACGCTCACATTCGAAACGTCGCTCGAAACGTCGCTCGCGCTCGGCGGTGCGACGGGCGAAACGAGCAGGTTCGTTACGACGACGGGCGACACATCGCTCACGCTCGTCGTGGCGATGGGTAATACGTCGCGTTGCGACGAAATGATCGGCTGTACTGCGGAGTCGTCCATGGGATTTCGCGGGCTTGCGCGTGCCACGCGAATGTGACATTAGTGAGACGCCCCCAGAGTGTCAACCGCGACTTCCGTTACTGATTTGTTGCGAGTTAGGCGCACGTACTCACCCGCGTCGGCAATTTACGTCCGTATGTTATGGAAATCATTGCGGTCTATAACATCAAGGGCGGCGTCGGCAAGACGACCACAGCCGTCAACTTGGCGTATCGGTCCGCGGCGGAGGGGTGGCCCACGCTGCTCTGGGATCTCGACAGTCAGGCCGCCGCGACCTACTTGTTGCGCCGCGAGCCGCACGTGGAAGGCGGATCGAAGGATCTGATCCGCGGCGAGTCTGCTCTCGATTCGCTCGTTGTCACCACGGATCACCCGAATCTCGACCTCTTGCCCGCGGACTTTTCGTACCGCCGCATGGACGTGCATTTGCACCAACGCAAGAGTCCCGCGAAGCGGCTGCTCAAGCTCATGCGGCCGCTGCAAGAGCGCTATGCATGTCTCGTATTGGACTGCGCTCCCGGCATGTCGCTAGTATCCGAGAACGTCATGTACGCCGCCGACGGGCTCGTCGTGCCGCTGTTGCCGTCGCCGTTGTCCGTGCGCACGCTCGAGCAGCTGTTCGAGTTCGTCGAGCGCAAGAGCTGGACCGAGTTGAGAGTGTTGCCATTCTTCTCGATGGTCGATCGGCGCAAGTCTCTGCATCGCGAGACGATGGAATCTTTGCGCGGCCAGTTCCCGATGATTCTCGCGACGGAAGTTCCGTACGGCAGCGACTTCGAGAGGATGACGTTGCGGCGCGCGCCCATCGAGTCGTACGCCCCTGCGAGCACGGCGGCGCAAACTCTATCGCTCGCTATGGCGCGAGATCGACGGCCGGCTGCAAGGGGCGACGATTCGGCGAGAGCGTGAAGCGCCGCCGCCTGAGGATTTACGAGCGATCTGACCGCCGAGCGGCGATCAAAAGTCGAGCTTGATCTCGAGCTCTTCGAAGTCGAGCTTCGAGAGGGTGGGTTCGTCCGGACGCCCAAAATCTTCGAGCGGCGCATCGATCTCTTGAGTGAGATCCATGTCGATCTCGAGCTTGCGTAACGGCGACTGCGGGCCGGGTGCTTTCATCATCACGCGTTCCATGATCCGGGATGGTTTTGAGCGTACGCCGATGAGACCGTGCTGGACGTTAACGTAGTCACGCAATCGTTCGATGGGTGCTAGCGCAAGAGGCGCGCCTTGCGGAGAGCTTCAACATAATCAATTCGTTGCGGGATTTTCTCTGCTCGCGAATCGGGGGAACCCTGCAATACTCACCGGACTCGCGAACAAAGGAAGTGTGGTCGATGGATGAACGCCGCACAGATTGCGCCCGCGGGAATGTTTGAGCCGTGGCCTGATTGACAGAGCGTTTCAGTCCACTAGCATACGCGTCCAGATTTTCAACTTTCGAATCACTAAAGAACACAGGGAAATGAAAAAGACTCCACGCGCCACCAAGAAATCGACTGCACGCTCCGCGTCCAGGCCAGCCAACGACAACCCTCAGTTGTTCGACGACGAAGGCGTCAAGATGGCGATCCTCGCCGCGCTCGAGTGCGTCTACGAGTGCTTTCCGCACATCACTCTGCCGCAATACTTGATCGCGCTCGAAGTGCGCAAGGCCGAACGTGACGGCGAGCCGCACACGCTCGCGTCGCTGGTGAAGAAGCTCAAGATGCCGTTCTCGACGGCGTCACGCGTCGTGTGGTCGCTGACGGAAGAGGGCGGCAACATCGGCGTCATCAGCTACAAGAGCCACCCGACCGACCGCCGCAAGAAGCAGCTCGTGACCAACCACAAGAACCTGCCGGAACCAGGTTCCGCTGGCGGTCACGCAAGCGATGCTCGACTACTACGGCGACACCGTCAGACAGCTGAGACGTTCCGCGTAGCGGAGCGGCGCGCGAAGAGCGGCGCCAACAAACGGCGGTAGGCGAGCGCGAGTCCCGTCCACACCATCAACACGCTGGTGAGCGAAACGATACCGGCAATCGTTTGGCCGACGATGCCGAACGCTTCGCCGGTGTGTAGGAAGCGGATCCACGATCGGGCTTTCTGCCCGGTCGATTGACTCGAGAACGGTTGCCAGGACTGCACGGCGCCCGTCGCCGCGTCGAGCGTGAGATTGTGCCGCAGCTGCGGTTGCCCGCCGTTGCCTTGATCCACGCCGAAGCGCACGGTCGCGGCGTTCGTATCGGCCGGCAGATTCAGCGTCAGCGTGCGCCATTCGCCTGCCTGCGTCGCGGCTCGAGCGAACAACTCGTCGTAGGACAAGTCCTCGCCGGAGCTCCCCCAATCCGTGCCGCCATTGCGATTCGCACCGGCGCCTTCGCGCGCGGGCGGCGGGACCACCCGCTCCGCCACGCGGCGCGCCGCGAACGGGCGGCTCCTCGCCGACGCTGCGATACACGAGGTTGTTCGCCCACGGGTACGAAAAGACGACGGCTGTCGCGACGATCACGGCGAGTGGAAGCGCGGACCAGATTCCGAAGACGTGGTGCCAGTTGAAGTCGCGCGCCTTGCTCGAGCCCGCCTTGGGGTTGAAGAGAATACGCGTCTTGAACGCGGCCCATTTCCAGACTCGCGGCAGCCAGAGGTAGATGCCGCTCAACACGAGGAATAGGAACGCGAGGTTGCTCGCGCCCGTAATCGCGCGCGCGGCCGCGCGACTCTCCCCGTTCGCGTTGAACCAACGATGCCAACCGGTAACGGCGTCGAAGAACGAGCGCAGGCCTTCGCCGCCTTGCTCCGCGACTGCGCCGGTATACGGGTTTGCGAGCAGAGTACCGTCGCGGCCGGCCGCGAAGGCGACGGGCGCACGCGGATCGTTCCGAACGGTGATCGTCGTAGTCGCGAAATCCGGCTCGTGAGCCCGGACTGCCGCAAGCAGCGCCGCGATCGTCTGCCGCTGCGCGCCCGCCGAAGGATCGGCGTAGTGGCCGCGATCCGCCCAGGCGAGCACTTGCCGCTCATAGGTGAGGAGCACTCCGGTCACGGACATCATCAGCACGACGAGCCCGGCGGCGACACCGCAGGCGAGGTGAATCCAAAAGATCGTCGAACGCAGCATCCGTTTCCGAACCGAGAGCGAGCACGAGGGCCGTCAGCGTAGCGAAAAGCCCTGCTTGTCGCAAATGGTTCTCATTTGCCAAAGCGACTGCGGGGCGAAAAGAGAAGGGCCGAGCCCCTCCCGGGAGCCCGGCCCTCTAGCGGATCGTATGACTAAGAGACGATCAGTGCGGCGTGCCCGCGGGCGCACAACGATGCTCGATGTGCGTCTCGGTGCGCTGCTCCGCATTGTTCTCCTGGATGTGCTTCTGAATCTTGCGGCCGATGAACGCACCGGCGGCGGCGCCTGCCGCCGTCGTCAGGTCGCGATCGCCGACGTCTTTGCCGATTGCCCCACCGACCACCGCGCCAACCGCGGTGCCCGCGATCGCGTGCTCGTCTTTCGGATCGAGCTGCACGGTGACTTCCTCGTCCCAGCACTCCTCGGCCGGCGCAGCGGCAGGGGCCGCTTTCGGGCGCGGAGCCGGGGTCGCTTGGGCAACGCGCGGCGCAGGAGCCGGCGTGGGATTGGCGCGCGCGACGACGAGCTCGGGCGAGCCTTGCTGCGTCTGCGCGGGGCTTGCTTCCTCGACGACGGCGACCGTGCCTTGCTCGTTCCGGTTGCCAAGAAATTGGTATGCGGCGACGCCGCCCGCGGCTGCAATGCCGACGCCAGCGACCATGCCGATCAACATCGATTTGTTACTCATCGAAAAGTCCTCCTGAGGTTCGGCCGACACTGTGCGCGCGGCGTGCGAGGAGGGTCTGTGACTGCAGTCACAGGGTCATGTTTGCGCCGGGGATTGAACGTAACCGGTCGCAAATCGGCGACGCTTTTACGGCGCTTGGTCGCCCAGCGGCTCGAGGTGCTCGAACGGCTCGAGCGGCGGCAGGCCGTGCGCGGCGCGCGCACGATCGCAACGCTCGTTGTGCACGCCGTCGATCCACGACGCTTGAAACTCGCGGCACGGCGACGGCCGCAGCGGATGGATCGCGCACTTCACCTTCTTGCCGATCTCGCCCTCGAGCGCGACGCAGCGCGGCGGCACTTGCTCGGTGCCGCGCATCACGGCGCGATACGGCGTGAGCTTCAGCGTGAGCTCGGGCGGCGTGATGCCGCCAGCCTCGGGGTCCGCCTCGCTCCAGTAGAACGAATTGCGGAAGTACGCGCAGCACGCGCCGCAATCGAGACACGGGTTCCATTCGCGTTTCGCATTCACGGCGGCGCCACCACTCGCGCGAGCTCGCGATAGCGGCAAAACGCGTTCGCGAGGCGCATCTGCTCCGGTGTGCGGCAATCGGGCTCGAACAGACGCGGGTTGCCGACGAGAATGCAGAGGCCCTTCGCGCGCGAGGTCGCGACGTTGAGCCGGTTCGCGCTATACAGAAAATCCATGCCGCGCGGCGCATCGTCGGGAGTCGACGTGGTGAGCGACACGATCACCACCGGAGCTTCCTGGCCTTGGAACTTGTCGACGGTGCCGACCCGCACGCCCGGCAGGCGCTCCGTGAGTGCCGTGACCTGCGCGTTGTACGGCGCGACGACCATGAGATCGCGGTGCTCGAGCGGAGCCTCTTCGCCTTTCGCGCTGCGCCAGCGCACTCCGCCGCGCACGAGCTCCGCGACGAGCGCTTCGACCGCGGCGACTTCCTCCGCCGCACGAGCTTGATTGCCGTCGTGCTCGACCGGCACGTACACGAGCCCCGCGCCTCCGAGCTGCGCGGCGAACGTGCCCAGGGGCGCGAGCACCGCCTGATTCGCGAGCTCCGGCACCGAGCTGAGGCGGCTCTCGTAGAACACCTCGGCCGTGAAACGGCAAATGTCGGGATGCAGCCGGCGCGTCTGATGCAGGAACAGCCCGCGATCCGGCGCGATGGTCTTCGCGCCCGCGAGCAAGTGCTCGAGCGCCGACGCGTGCGTGCCCGGCGGGTGATTCGCTTGCTGCGGTTGCTCGAGCTGCTGCGGATCGCCGAGCAGCACGAGGCTCTTGGCGCCCGCGGACACGGCGAGCACGTCCGCGAGCGACATTTGCCCGGCCTCGTCGATGAACAGCACGTCCGCGCTATCGCGAAACTCGGGCCGCGCCCAGAGCCACGACGTGCCGCCGAGCAGCGAGTACTCCGGCCCGCGAAAGAACCGCGCCGCTCGCTCGTTGTCGTCGACCGAATGCAGCTCGTCGGGATCGCTCCCGCCGCGTTCGCCTTTGTGCAGGCATTTGAATTCTGCGATTTGCTGCTCGGCCGCGCGCTCGCACACGCCCTTGAGCAGATGGCGGATGGTCTCGTGCCCGACGGCAGTCACGCCGACTTTCTTCCCGGCCTTCAAGAGCTCGAGGATCATGTGCGAGCCCGTGAACGTCTTGCCCGTTCCGGGCGGACCTTGGATCGGCAGCACGCTGCGGTCGAGCTCGAAGCCGAGGCGGCGCGCCTGCACGACCTCGGGGTCGACATCTTTGCGTGCCGCTCCGACCGTTGCCGCGAGCCGCTGCTCGCGCGCGCTACGCGCGGCGGCGAACGAGATCACGCGTTGTTCGCGGCCGTCGCGCGGCTCGCCGTCCGAGCTGCGCGCGGCAGCCGCGTCTTGCACGAGCCCGCTCGATCCAGCGATGAACCGCGGCGGACGGCGCAGCAATAGGTCGCGCGCTGCGCGGTGCTCGCCGGGCGCGTCGATGCCGTTGGCGGCGATCCAGCGGCCGATCTCGAGCAACACCGCTGGCTTCGTTCCGGACGGCACTTGGCGTTTCACGAAGATGCGCTCCGGCCGCTCGTTCGCGCGATTGCCCTTCTGCTGGATGTCGATCGTGTGTGCGCCCACGTCCACCGCCACGACCTCCCCGAGCCCGTCGCCGTCGGGCGGCAGGCAAGCCTCGTCCTTCCTGCGAATGTCGTGATCCTGCGGCGGGAACGAGTACCGATTCACGGGCACGCGCGCAGTGCCGCCGACGGTGCCGACGAACGCGAGCCCCGCGAGCGCCGAGCGCTCCTCCTCGTAATCCTCTACGGCCAAGTCGCGCAGCCGGTAGTACTCCCACCATGCGGCTTTGTCCTCGCGCCGATGCCACTCGAGCAGGTGCGCCATGAGCCAACGCGCGTGTTGCTCGGGGCTGCGCTCGGCCGCGTCCACGGGCACTCCGGCAATGAGCTCCAGCATCACGCGCTGCGTTTCCTCGGCCGTCGCAGCGATGCGCTCGTTCGCTTCGCCCGACTTGAGCGGCGGGCGCGGTAGCTCGATGTCGCGGGCTCGCTCAGCCCCGCTGCGCAGCCGCTCGAGCCAGTCGCGCAGCTTCTCGGCGGATACGCAATCCTCGCGGTTGTAGAGCTCGACTGCCGTGACATGCGCGACCATCGGATTCAGCGGCGGCGCGTTCGCGTCGAACAGCTCGAGCTGCGCGTCGGCGGCGGCGCGCTCGCCGAAGCCGAGATCCTCGCGCATCTCGATGGCCCACTCGACGGCGTGACGGCTCGCGGTCGCCGCGCGCAGATCTTGCTTGCGCACGAGACCGTAGAAACGCTCGAGGTCCTTGATCGAATAGCTCTCGACGCTCGCTTTGAGCGCGTGCCGCACGATCGTGTAGAGGTCGACGAACAGCTCGGCGCGCAGGATCGTGTCGAGCTCCGTTTCGCGGGTCGCATAGCGGCCGGACAGGCGCTTGAACGTCGACGGCTCGTACGCGCCGAAGTGATAGACGTGCATGTCGGGATGTGCGTGGAACGTCGCGAGGATCAGGTCGACGACGAGCTCGAACGCTTTTTTTTCTTCCTCGGGTGTCGTGGCCCAAGGCGCGAGATAGACGAGCGGAGGAGGTGGAGCGCCCGGGCGGCGCGCAGCGTCGTCCGCGACCAGCAGGCCGAACAGGTACTCGCGGCCGCCGTTCGACGCGAGCCGGTCGCCCTCGAGGTCGAGGAAGATGTCGTGCGTCGAAGGCGCGGGCAGCCTCGCGAGCCCGTGCTCCGGGCCGAGCGGCTCCAGGATCTCGTGCTGCGGCGAGCCCAAACGACGCCCGCGCAATTGGATCGCGGCCTGGTCGCGCGTGCGCACCAGCGCGTCGCGCGAGCCGCGGGTCGGCTTCGGCACGTCTTGTAGATCCCCGAGCCGCTCGAGCGTCGCGACGTCGATGCGCTTGAGCTCCTTGATCTGCAGACGGCTGATGCCGGCGACGAAGCACAGATGATCGTCGCCCCGCCGCACCCGGTCGCAGTGCGACCACCACGCGCACACTTCGCACTGCGGCACGGGCTCGGGATAGGTCGTTGCATTCTCGTCCAACGCCGCTTCGAGCCGGCGCTTCACGAGCCGGTAGTACGCGGTGAAGTCCGCGAGCCGGTACGGCTCCGGATCGAAGTGGTGGTGCGGTGCGACCACGTGCGCCTCGGCCGGCCACACGCCTTGGATGCCCGCGAGCAGCTCCGAGTAGACGCACAGCTGCAGGATCGTGCCCGCGCGCGTCTCGGTCGCGAGCTTCGCGTCCGTGACTTCGTACGACCATTCACCGAGCGCGTCGCTGGGCTGCTCCACCTTGCGCAGGAAGTCCGCGATGCCGTACCAGCGCTCGCCGCCGAGCTGCGCCTGGTAGATCACATCGGCGCCCGCGCGCATCGCGGCGGCCGTTGTTTCGAGACCGGCAGGGTCGTCCCGATCTATCTCTGCGATGGATACCTCGCCGCCGGAGCGCAGATGCTCGAGATACGCCTTCTCGTGCTGGATGCCGCGCTCGCGCAGCAGGTCTCCGATCGGGTCATGCCATTTCGGTCGGTGCGCGCGGCCTTCCACGGCGGCGCGATTCAGCTGGCTCAAGTGCAGGCAGCCGAGGTGATTCGCGAGGTCGGTCGCGGAGAGTCGGAGCAGGTCGTCGACGAGACGCATCGGCGGATCATATTAGATGTGGAATACTTCGTGGGCCCGCTAGGCGACGCGGGACTGCGCGCTGGTGCCGCCCGTGAAGCTTGAAGGAGGAAATCGATGTCGGTTGATCGGATTGCGGAGCTGCAGCGCCGGCTCAGGGAATTTGCCGCCGTTCGCGACTGGGACCAGTTCCACTCGCCGAAGAATCTTGCGATGGCATTGTCAGTCGAAGCGGCCGAGCTCGTCGAACAATTCCAGTGGCTCACGGAGGAGCAGAGCCGCGGACTCGACGCAGAGCGCCGCGAGCGCGTGCGGCTCGAGGCGGCCGACGTGTTCATTTACCTGCTGCGGATCGCGGACAAGCTCGAGATCGATCTGCTCGCCGCGGCCGCGGAAAAGCTCGTGCTCAACGAGCGCAAGTATCCAGTCGAGCGCGTGCGCGGCGACTCGCGCAAATACACCGAATACGACTAGCGCGCTACTTCAGCCGCTGCTCGAGCTCGCCCTTTTGCAGAAGCTCGTAGTAGAACGGCGTCGCGTCGCACGGCTCGCTCTCGATCAGGCCCAGCTTCGCGTCGCCTCGTTGCGAGCCGCGCGTGCGCACGAGCGGCGCCGTGTAGAGCTTGTCGTACACGGTCATCGTGCGGTCGATCGTGACGCCGTTGGCCGCGACGGTCCAACGCTCGACGATCCGTGTGTCGTTGCCGCCGCTCATCGGATACCCCGACCCGTCGAGCCAGCCCGGCGTGAGCATCGTCGTCTCGATCACCAGCGTGCGTTCTTCCCAGTGGCCCTTCGAGAAGCCCATCGACGTGAGCGGCTGCTCCGCGGGCGGGCTCCGGCCATCCATCCAGATGCGCCGCGGCGTGTTGTCTTGCATGAACACCATCAAATAGTGATCGCCCGAGTCGAGCACCTGCATCGGGTACGGCGAGCCGAAGATCCGCGGCAGCCCCGCCGGCAGGCAGCGCAGCACGTGGTCGTCACCGTACTTGCGGCCCTGGTAAATGGCCTTCGCCTCGGCTGTCATCGGCATGGGCTTCGGGTCGAAGTCGTCGACGGTCACGTGAAACTTGTAGCGGTTCTCCCAGAAGCCCGTGATGTTCACGGGGAAGTTCTTCGCGTGCACGGTGTAGTCGACGTTCGGATCGGCGGTGACCTCCGTTACGGTGCCCGCGCTGCCGACGCAGCGGCCGAGCTGCCGGCCCTTCTCGGGACCGCTGTCGAGGCTGATGCACGTGGCGTAGAGCTTCTTCGCGGCATCGCGGCCCAGGTTGCCTTTCGCGGTGACGGAGTAGCCGACTTGAACGGTCTGCTCGGTCCAGTTCTCGCGCCGGTACGTCGGCAAGTTGCCGGGCGGCAGCAGCGCCCATTCTTGCGTCGAGCCGTCCGGCATCTTCATCGAGACGTCGTAACGGATGTGCGGGTTCTGCCACCAGACGCGCGTGACGGTGCCTTTCACCTCGCCTTCGAGGCTCGCGTCGAACTCGGTGGCGAACGCGTGATGGGCTTGGACGTGCGGCGCGAAAACGGCGGCGACAGCCAATGCGACGATGACGGCCGCATGGCGGCAGCTCTGAGTGATGGTGTTCATTTCGTGCTCCCCTCCTCGACGCGTCATTGTGCCCCCAAAAGCGCCTTTGCACACGCCTCCGCCCCCGCCCGCGGCGCCAACGCGCCGCCTTTAGTCGGCAGCGGCAAGTGTCCGCACGCGCTCGTTCAGCGCCGCTAGGAACCTATCGCTGTTGGCGATCAACGCCATGTGACCCGCGCCTTCGATCGATACGTAGGCTTTTTGCGGCGCCGTGAGCGAATCGAGATAGCCGCGCGCGAGCTCGGCCGGCGTGAAGTCGTCCTCCGACCCTTGAATGAAGATGACCGGGATCTCGAAAACCGTGGCGGTGGCGGCAAGATCCACGTCGAATGCCGGGCCGTCCATCTTGGACCCGAAGAAGTGGTCGCTGCTTGCGAGCACGCCGCGCAGGTAGCTCGCGACATCGATCAGCGAATACCGCGGCGCGAATGCCAGCTGTCTCAATATCTGAGTCGCAGCCGGCGGTTCCCCGGCGAGAGTCGACGCCCACTTGCGCTGCGTTTCGAGCTCTCTCGTCGAGTCGTAGGGCGGGGGGCCGACGGCCTCGAGCTCGCGAATCGCATCCGCGTTGCGTTGCGCTCGCGCTTTCGCGAGGACGCGCGAGTACACGAGGGCTTCTCCGGCTTGCAGGTCGGCGATCTGTCCCGTGCCGACATAGGCCGCGAACAGGTCCGGACGCTGTCTCGCCATCTCGACCCCGATGATCGAGCCCCACGACCAGCCGAGCAGGATCATCTTGTCCGCGCCGAGATGCGTTTTCACGAATTCGGCGACGGCGACGCCGTCTCGCACGACGGAGTCGATCGTCATGCCGGGCGCGAGCTCGTTGCCGGCGCGCCGGAACGTCTTCGCGGCGCCGGGCTGATCCCATTGCACGAGCGTGTACCGCTGCTCGTAGGCGAGAAGCGGCGCAGCGAAGGGCGCAAGCGCCGTGCCCGGCCCGCCATGAATTACGAGCACGACGGGATTCTTGCGATCTTGGCCGCGGATCGTGACCCACTGCTCGCTGCCGTTGATCGGCACGAACATCGCTTCGTCGATTCCGTTCGGCGACGAGATCGTGAGCGCCGCGTCCGCCTCGTTCACGCGCCACGCGCGATAGCCGAGGCCGGCGCCGATCAGCACGACGGCAATCGCGGCCACCCACACGAGAATCCTGCCGAGCAGTTTGAGCATGGCCGTCTCCGGCGATGTCGAGCGGGAGCCGTGGCATACGACGTCGGTGCGCCAGTGTAGCGACTTTAGGTATGCGCGCGCAGTGGCGACGGCGAGCGGACTTTGAGTGCCCGCCGCCTTGTGGCGGCCGCGCGGTGTTGCGAGGATTCGCGCGTGCCCTCGCAACTCACGGTGCTGATCCTCGGCGGCTACGGCGCGTTCGGTGGCCGTCTCGCGCACCTGCTCTGCGACGAGCCGCGCGTTCACCTCGTGATCGCCGGGCGCTCGCGCGCCAAGGCCGACGCATTCTGCGCCGCGCTGCCCGGTAACGCTGCGCGCACGCCCGCCGTAGTCGATCGCGACGGCGACGTTGCGCGGGCGATCGCGGCGCTGCGGCCCGACATCGTCGTGGACGCATCGGGCCCGTTCCAAGCGTACGGCGAGGATCCTTACCGGGTCGCGCGCGCGGCGCTCGCAGTTGGAGCTCACTACCTCGATCTAGCGGACGGGTCGGCCTTCGTGAGAGACATCGTGCAGCTCGATGCGGCCGCGAAAGCAGCCGATCGTTTCGTGCTGACGGGCGCGAGCAGCTTTCCCGTGCTGCATGCCGCGGTGCTTCGGCACCTCGCGCGCGGCGTCGCGGCCGTCGAATCGAGCACGGTGGGGATCGCGCCCGTGCCGTACGCGGGCGTGGGCGCCACCGTGATGCGCGCGATCGCGGGCTATGCGGGCAAGCCGCTGCGCCTCATTCGGGCCGGCCGCGCGGCCACCGCGTACGCGCTCTGCGAGACGCGCCGTTTCACGATCGCGCCGCCGGGCCGCGTGCCGCTCGCGCCACTCACGTATTCGCTCGTCGACGTGCCCGACCTCGAGGCGCTCGCGGCGGTGCGTCCGGAGATCCAATCGGTCTGGGCCGGCGCGGCGCCGACTCCTGCGTTCCTGCATTGGTGCCTGCGCGTGCTCGCGCACTGCGTGCGGCTGCGGCTCCTGCCGACGCTCGCGCCGTTCGCGTCCACGATGCACCGCGTCGCCAATGCGCTGAAGTTAGGGGAGTTGCGCGGCGGCATGTTCGTCGAGATGCGCGGCACGCGGGCGGACGGCTCGCGGCTCACGCGCTCGTGGCACCTCATCGCGGAAGGCGAGGACGGGCCGAACATCCCGTCGATGGCGGCCGAGATTCTCGTCCGTCGCGTGCTCGAGGGGCACTCGCCCGTCCCGGGTGCTCGAGCGGCGGTGCATGAGATCGAGCTTGCGGAATACGAGAGCGCGTTCGCCCGCCGCGCGATCCACTGCGGTGAGCGCACGGACGAGCTGCGCGGCGACGTGCCGCTCTACCGCGCGGTTCTCGGCGACGCGTGGCGCGCGCTGCCGCAAGCGCTGCGCGACGTGCACGGCTCGGTGACGACCTCGACCGTGGTTGGGCGCGCGACCGTCACACGCGGCGACGGCGTGCTCGCCCGGCTCGTCGCCACGCTGTTCCGTTTCCCGCCCGCGGCGGAGGACGTCGAGCTCAGAGTGACGTTCAAGCGCGAGCGCGGCGTCGAAACGTGGCTGCGCGAGTTCGGCTCGCACCGGTTCACGAGCGTGCAATTCGCAGGCACCGGCCGTTACGAAGCGCTCCTCTGCGAGCGGTTCGGTCCGTTCACGTTCGGAATCGCGCTCGTCGTTCAGCACGGTAAGCTCGAGCTCGTCGTACGTCGCTGGAGCGCGTTCGGTATACCACTGCCGCTTCGGCTAGCGCCGCGCAGCGAATCGTTCGAGACGGAGGCGCAGCGCCGCTTCGAGTTCAGCGTCGCGATCGACCTGCCGCTCGCCGGACGCGTCGTTCGCTACGCGGGTTGGATCGAGCCGACGAGCACCGAAGTGCTCGGCGCCGCGGAGCAGACCTACCTCGACTGACGGTCTTTTCGCTCGCCGCCGCGCCAGCTCGTCGGCTATTGGACGTCGCCGCCGGGCAAGTGGTCGAGGTCGCGATTGTTCTCGTTACAGATGAACTCGAGCAGCTCCGTGTCGGGCAACAGCGTGAGGTTCTGCTTCACGGTCCACGGCTTCGTGTACGCACCGGGATCGTCGATCGTGATCTCGAGATCCATGTGGCCGAAGTCCTTGCGCGTGTAGCGCTCGATCACGTGCAGCTTCTCCGTCGTCGGCTTGCCGACCTGATCGAGCCAGGTCTTGCCGTTGAAGCCGCGCGAATCGACGACGAGCGTGTCGCCGTCCCAGCGGCCCGTCGAATAGCCGAGCCAAGTCGGATTGACCTCGTCGGCGAGCTTGCGGCCGTCCGTGAATATCTGCCGCCACAGCGAGAACGCTTCGTGCACGACGACGATCAGGCCTTCGGTCTGCACGAACTTGTACGGCGCCGGCGCCGCGCCGATTCTCGGCACGCCCTGCGGCAGGCAGTTCGCGTCCGGATCCTCGCGCGAGTGCGAGCCGTCGGCGCGCTCGTCGGCGACCTTCTTCGCCCACGGTTGGAAGGGCACTTCGCCGGGCTTGAGGTCGACCGCGATGTCGCGCAGATACTTGTTCGCGTTGGGATTCCAGAGGCCGTTGAGATCGGGCTTACCGTCCTTCGTGCGCGGCGCGGGCGCCTCGAGGTTCGGCTCGCCGTTCGCGTTGCGCGGCACCGTGCTCGGAACGTCGAGCCACCATTGGGCGCTCGCGGGCGAGGCTGCGCCGAGCGCGAGCCAGGCTGCGAGCGGCGCGAGAGCGGCGAGGCGCCGCATGCTAGCGCTCTTCGGCGCCGCCGCCGGTGCCGCCGCTCGAGCCAGCGAGCATCTTCTTACCGGTCGCGGTCATCACGATCGACTTCGCGTTCGCGAGATGGCTGCCATCCTTCGCGAGGCTGCCTTCAACAGTGATGAGGTCGTCGGGCTTCAGCGAGTTGCGCGTCCAGCCCAAGCGGATCAGCGCGTTGGGCCCGCCCATCTCGAGCGCCCAGTTCACCGCGGAGCCCGTCTTCTCGTCCGGCACGTCCATGTAGATATAGATGTGTGGGTTCGTCCACTCGACCTTCGTGACCTTGCCGGTCAGCGTGATCGGCTTCGCCGCGTCGTATTGCGCGGCGAACGAGTGGTGCGCCTGCGCGGGGAGCCCGGCGAGCAGCGTCAGCGTGAGCGAAGCGAGAGCGGTCCTGGTCTTCATGTTGCGTCCTCTTGCGTGCCTGCGCTCGGCTGCGCCGTCAGTCGGTGGCGGACTGAAGATGCGCCAAGTCGCGATTGTTCTCGTTGCAGGCGAACTCGAGCAGGTCCGTCGCGGGCCGTAAATCGAAGTGCTCGACGACGGTCCACGGCTCCGTGTACGCGCCGGGGTCGTCGATCGTGATCTGCATGTCGAGGTGCCCGTAATCCTTGCGCCGGTAGCGCTCCGTCACGCGCAGCTGCTCGGTCGACGGCTTGCCGACTTGATCGAGCCACGCCTTGCCGTTGAAGCCGCGCGTCTCGACCACGAGCGTGTCGCCGTCCCACTTGCCGGTGGAATAGCCGAGCCACGTCGGGTTTACCTCGTCCGCGAGCTTGCGGCCATCCGTGAAGATCTGCCGCCACAGAGTGAACGACTCGTAGATCACGACGATCAGACCCGGGGTCTGCACGAGCTTCCAGGGGCCCGGCGCGCCCGCGAGCCGGGGCACGCCCTGCGGCAGGCATCGAGCCGGTGGGTCGTCGCGCGAGTGCGCGCCATCGGCGCGCTCGTCCGCGAGCTTCTTGGCCCAGGGCTGGAACGGCACGCTCTTGATGTCGGGATGCAGGTCGGCGGCGAGGTCGCGCGAATAGGTCTTGATCGGTTCCCACACGCCGTTGAGATCGGGGTGGCCGTCGGCCAGGCGCGGGGCGGGGGCGGCCAAGTCGAAGTCGCCCGCGGCCGTGCGCGGGGCCTTGCCCGCCGGGACGCCGAGCCACCACTGCGCGCCGGCTGGCGCACAGGCTCCGAACGAAAAGAAGACCGCCCAAGCGATCGCTCGCACCGGTCTCGACATGCGCTCTCCCCCTACAACGCCCGTCAACACTAGGGCGTTTGCCGCCGGAGTGTCAATCCGCGCGGAACGTTATGCCGGATGACAGACCGGCCGGTTCGGACGCGCGCGGAGGCATGTGACGGAACGCGAGAGACCCGCGGTGATCGTTGAGATACCGGGGTTTCTGGCACGGCGCTTGCTGCGATTTGCGCGAGGCACGAACATAGCCCGCCAACGCCAAGAACCCCCAAACCATGGCCGACATGTCCTCGTTCCGCGAGTCCAACCTCTTCGGGTCGCCGATTCGCGACCTGGGGCTCGCGATCGAGGACACGCGGCTCGAGCCCGTGATCGCGGAGTTTCGCGCGGAGCTCGCGAAGCTCGGGATCGCGAAAGTGACGCCGAGCTTCTATTTGTCGACCGAGTGGGGCGTGCCGTTCGGCACCGTCGCGATCGCGATTCCGTTCTACCTCGCGCGTCCCGAGCTCACGGAGCTGCATGGCGAGGAGGTCGGCCACATCGAAGGTTTCAACCAGGCGGACATCTTGCGCTACCTGCGGCACGAGATGGGCCACGTCGTGAACTACGCCTATAAGCTCTACGACGACGAAGCGTGGGTGAAGCTGTTCGGCTCGATCACGCAGTCCTATCGCGAGGAATATCGGCCGCAGCCGTTCAGCCGCCGGTTCGTGCGCCATCTGCCCGGCTGGTACGCGCAGAAGCATCCCGACGAGGACTGGTCCGAGACGTTCGCGGTGTGGATGACGCCCGGTAGCGACTGGCGTTCTGACTACGGGGAGCTCCCGACCGCGCTCGCGAAGCTCGAATACTGCGATCGCACGCTGCAGGCGATCGTCGCGCGCGAGCCGCTCGTGACCGCTGCGGAGCACGACGAGGACGTCACGGGCCTGCACTTCTCGATCGAGGACTATTACAAGGACATGTCGCCGGAGACCGAGCCCGGCGCCGCGGGTCTCGACGGCGACCTGCGCGCGATCTTCGACGATCTGCCGGACGTGAACGAGCAGGGCCCAGCAGCCGAGACGCGGCCGGCCGGCGCGCTGATTCGCAAGCTCGAGCGCCAGCTCATGGCCGACGTGTTCCGCTGGACCGGGCACTTCCCGGAGAAGACGCGCAGCCTGGTACGCGATCTCGCGAAGCGGGCCGAGGCGCTCGAGCAGGTTTATCCGCAGGACGCGGAGAGTGCCGCGATCGTCGGCGTCACGATCCTCGTGACGTCGCTCGCGATGAACTTCGTGCATCGCGGCGCATATTTTCCGGAGACGGCGGCGCAAACCGTAGTGCTCGCCGAGGCGAAAGAACCGCGCGCCGCGAAGACAGACGTCGTCAAAGCCGAGGTTGCCAAGACCGAGGCAGCCGACACCGAGGTGGTGAAGGCCGAGGCTCCGAAGCCCGAGCCGGACAAAGCCGGCAAGGACGTCGACCCGCCGACCTTAGCCGGGGCCGCTTGCGGAGCGATCAAGTCGGAGGGATCAGGTCCCGGCTTCGCGAGCCTTCTTGCGCTTGCGCTGCGCCCGGCTGCGATGCTTCCAGCGCTCGATCGCGAGCCCCGCGATCCGGTTCACGAGCGCGGGATATTCGATGCCGTGCGCCTTCGCGGCAACCGAGAACTCGCTGTGCTCCTCGAGGTAGCAGTTCGCATTCACCTCGATCACGAAGATCTCGCCGGTCTGGGCGAGCCGCAAGTCGATACGGCCGTAGTCCCGCACGCGCAGCGCGCGATACGCCTCGAGCGACACCTTCTGCAGGCGAGCGCGCAGCTCCGGCTCGAGGTCCGGCACGACGACCTTCGTGCCATGGAACCGGTCGCTCGTCTCGTCGAACTTGGCCTGCTTGTCCATGACCTTGACGCTGCCGTCCTTCATGCCCGAGAAGTCCATCTCGAGCGGCGGCAAAGCCGTGAGCTCCTCGTTGCCGAGCACGCCCACGTAGAACTCGCGGCCCTCGATGTACTCCTCGGCGAGAGCCGTGTCGCCGAAGGTCTTATGGATGTAGAGCACGCGCTCCATGAGCTGCTGCGTGTTGCGCACGAACGATTTCTCGTCGATGCCGATCGACGCGTCCATCCGCAGCGGCTTCACGAACAGCGGCATGCGCAGGTTGCCGCCGGTCTCGAAGTCCGCGTTCGGCGCGAACGTGGCGAAGTCGGGATACGGAATGTGCTCGAACGCGAGCAGCTTTTTCGCGAGCGCCTTGTCCTCCTGGAGGAAGATTTCGCCCGGTCCGCCGCCCGTATAGGGCAGCTCGAGCAGGTCGAGCAGCCCCGCGACGCCCATCGTGCCGCCGAGGATGTCGTGGCCGAACGACTCGACGAGGTTGAAGATGAGGTCGGGCTTCGGCCGTTTGAGGCCGTCGATGATCTCTTTGACGTCGTGGCGGATCGTGAGGATCGACGTCTTGTGGCCGTCCGACTCGAGAGCCTTCGCGACTTGCTCCATGACGATGTCCGGTTTCTCGTCGCCGGGCTCGAGGTAGGCGAGGATAGTGATGTCCATCTAGAGGGAGTCGCCGCTTTGTCGCCGAATCGTGTTCACAAGCGTACTTGGTCTCGAACGTGCATGCTGTGACGCACGGATAGTAATACGTGCAGCGGCGCGACCGTGCAAGTCGCCGCATCACAAGGGTAGCGAACGGCTCGAATCGGTCCTAGCATTCGCGAAGCGCGTGAATGACGCGCGGCACATGTGGGGGGTGCTCGTGTCCAAGAAAATTTCGGCCGCCGCGTTCGCCGCGGCTACTAGTCTCGCTGTTGTTTCGATCGCGGCGGGTTGCGATTCGCCTCCTCCCGGCTCGGCGGCGAGCGCGCTAGGCAATCCGCCGGCCGCCGGCGCGGCCGGCGGCGACGCGGCGTACTCGAGCGTCGTCGACATGCGTCTCGTCGGCCATGACGACTTGCAAGCGCGCTCCGCGTATCAGCCGATCGTCCACGCGTACGGCGAGCGGCGGATTCTGTTCGTCGGTCACCACGCGGGCGAGGCGCCGAATCCTCTCACCGGCAAGGTAGAGAAGAACGGACTCTCGATCCTCGACGTCACCGATCCGGCCGCACCGAAGTATCTCGCGCACGTGCCGCCGACCGGGCCCGACGCGAGCGGCACGCAGCACGTGCAGGTATGCGACGGTAGTGTGCTCCCGCGCGTCGATGGACGAGGAGCGGATCCGGCGAAGGTCTATGCGATCCGCACCAACGGCCAGTTGAGCTACGAGGTCCTCGACGTCACCGACCCGAGCAGCCCGACGTTCGTCACGACCATCGCCGAGACCGGCACGTCGTCGCGCCCGAAATCGGATCGCGGCGGCCGCGAGACGCACAAGTTCCAGTGGGACTGCGAGACCGGCATCGCGTATCTCAATGGCACGGCACAAGGCTGGCGCGTGACACGCGTGCTGCAGACGTTCGATGTCGCGGACCCGACGAGACCAAAGCACGTCCGCGACTTCGGCCTCGTCGGCTATGAGCCCGACGCGGCCGGTCCGTACCCGGAGCCGCAGATTGCAGGCTTGCACCAGCCGACGGTCGTCGGCGGCCGGATGTACTTGGGCTACAACAGCGGCGACGACGGCGTGCTGCAGATCGTCGATCGCGACAAGTTCCTGATCGGCGAGAGCGGCAGCTCGCTCGTGCGCGAGGCGTTCAGCCGGCCGCTCGTGTCGCCGACGTCGATCCCGCCGACGGCCGCGAATTTGCGCTACCCGGAGATCGCGCGCGTCGACATGCCGAGCTACTGGGGCGTCCACACGGCGAAGCCGATCTACGGATTCGAGGTCGCGGACTACGCCGACAACAAGGACGCGCGGACGCGCGATCTCCTGCTCGTGTCGTCGGAGTCCGAGACGTTCCGCTGCCAGGAGCCGCGCGACGTGATGATGATCTTCGACATCACGGAGGAGCGGCATCCGGTCGCGATCTCGACGTTCCAGGTCCCCGAGGAGCCGGGCGACTTCTGCCATCGCGGCGGCCGTTTCGGCCCGCACTCGTTCGCGGACGCGTATCACCCGGCGTTCGACAAGAAGCTCGTAGTGCTCGCGTATTTCAACGCCGGTGTGCGCGTCGTCGACATCCGCAACCCGTTCGTGCCGGTCGAGGTGGCGCGCTACATCCCCGAGATGACCGCGAACACGATCGAGTCGTGCATCGACATCGGCGGCGCACGCGAATGCAAGCGTGCGATCCAGACCAACAACGTCAACCTCGACGACCGCGGTTACATCTACGCGCTCGATCGCGCGTCGACGGGGCTGCACATCCTCGAGCTCACGGGCGCGGCGCGCGCGATCGTGGGGCTCTGACCCCCCGCTCGCACGCCGTCCTGCCGGCCCGGGTGGTTCGGCGGGGGCGCCGCTCGGGGCGCTGTTCTCAGCACCGCTCGCGGCACCGTTCGCGGCGCTCTTGTCGGCCTGTTCTCGACGCTCGGGGCTAGCCTATGATGATCGCCTTCCAATAAGAGGGGACGACATCATGCGTATCAATTCAGGTCTCATTGCTGGCGTGCTCGCGGCCGCGGCGCTCACGTCGATCCAGGCCCCCGCGCTCGCCGCGAAAATCGCGGTGATCGGCACCGGCAACGTCGGCGAGGCCCTCGGGCCCGAGTTCGCCGCGCAAGGACACACGATCGTGTACGGCTCGCGCGAGCCGACGCGCCAGGACGTGAAGGACCTCGTCGCGAAGACGGGGCACGGCGCGAGCGCTACGACGCAGAAGGAAGCCGTCGCGGGCGCTGACATCGTCGTGATCGCGGTGCCGGGCGGCGCCGCCGAGGAGGTTGTGAAGAGCCTCGGCAACCTGTCGGGCAAGATCATCCTCGACCCGACCAACCGCGTGAATCGCAACTCTCCGGACGGTTGGGTGAACTACGACAAGCCCGCGAACGCGGCGTCGAACGCCGAGCTGATCCAGTCGCTCGCGCCCGGTGCGAAGGTCGTGAAGGCGTTCAATACGCTGAACGTGCGGCAGATGACCGACCCCGACACCGCGGGCGGCCCGATCACGATCGCGATCGCGGGCGACGACGCGCAGGCGAAGGCGACGATCACGGGGCTCATCAAGGGCATGGGGCTCGAGGCCGTCGACTTCGGGCCGCTGCGCTTCGCCCACGTGCTCGAGGAGATGTTGATCGTCTGGGCGAACGCGCGCGGCCACAACGCTGCGTTCAACTACTACATGCGCCCGCAACCGGCGGCGCCGGCACCCGCTACGGCGCGCTGAGCGAGCGCGCCGATGGCGGCCGCGCGCGTGGCGGCGGGCGCCGCGGCCGTAGTCGCCGTCGCGGCGCTTGCGCTCGGCGGCGCGGCGCGCGCGCAGCAGCACCCTCGGATCGTGGGAACTTGGGTGCCGGGCGATCGCGCGGCGCCCAACCCCCTCCCGCTCACGGCCGCGGCGCGGCGTGCGACTGACGCGGCGCGGGCGGTAGAGGCGACCGAGGCGGCTCACGCGAACGAGGCGGTCGGCGCGACCGCCACGGCAGGGGCGACCGGGGCGGCTGGCGCGAACGAGGCGGTGGGCGCGACCGCCAGCCGCGGACGCAACCGCGGTCGTCGGCGCGACCGCCGCTGCCGATACGCGCCCGTGCGCTGCCCCGGGCATGCCAGCACTGCTCGACACGCGTGCCCCCGTCGAGATCGCTCAGCAGGGCGACAACATCCGCTTCCGCTACACGGAGTGGGACGCGACGCGCACCGTCTATACGAATCCTCGTAACGGCCCGCCGACGCAGCAGCCATCTGCGTTCGGTGTCTCGTTCGGCCGGTGGGAAGGCGAGACGCTCGCGATCTTCACGACCTACATCGCGTATCCGTACTTCGATCTCGCCGGCACGCCACAAAGCGCCGCCGTGAGCGTGCTCGAGCGGTACACGCCGAGCGCCGACGGCTCGCAGCTCGAATCCAAGGTGACCGTGACGGACGCAGCGACGTTCACGGCGCCCGTCGTCATCGCTGGATCGCTGGCGGCGGCGGGCGCGACGTCGCAGCCGCGACAGGGGCGCCGAGTACGCCGAACGCGAACGCGCCAGATCGGAGCGCGGCGGCGCCGGCGTCGGGGCGGCGCTTGTCGCGGGCGGCTGCGTTGGTTAAGTTTCGGGCGTGATGGAGGAGAGCGCTTGAAGCTGGCCCGCCTGTCGATCGAAGAGATCCGTGGGCGCTACGCGCGCGCCGACGAGCCCGTCACGCCGCAAGCGCTCAGCAAGCTCAAGCGCGACCCGCGGCACGGCGTGCGCCAGCTCTACGAGAGCCTCAAAAAACGCTACGAGCGCGAGCTCGCCGAGCGCACGCGGCTCGACGCGATGCTGAACTTCGAGCGCGTCTTGTGGCGCGCGGGCGTTGAACACATCGCGGGCGTCGACGAAGTCGGCATGGGCCCGCTCGCGGGACCCGTGATCGCCGCCGCCGTCATCTTCCCGCCGCACACGGAGCTGCCGGGTATCGACGATTCGAAACGCCTCGATCTCGAGCAGCGCACGGACGCCGAGCGACGGATTCGCGAGTCGGCCGCCGGCATCGGCATCGGCCGCGCTGAAGTAGAGGAGATCGACACCGTCAACATCTATCACGCGGGGCTGCTTGCGATGCGCCGCGCGGTCGAGGCGTTGCCGGTGCGCCCGCAGCACGTGCTCGTGGACGCTCGCAGCATCCCGGGCGTCGAGGTCCCGCAGAACTGCTTCAACAAGGGCGATGGCATCAATTTTTCGATCGCGGCCGCGTCGATCGTCGCGAAGACGCATCGCGACCGTCTGATGGACGAGCTCGCGCGCAGCTATCCGGCCTACGGATTCGACCGCCACAAGGGCTACAGCACACCCGAGCACCAGGACGCGATCCGCACGCACGGACCCTGCGCGATCCACCGCAAGTCGTTCACCTACATCCGCGAGCTCTGTGGGGAGTATTCGGCGCTGTTCTATTCGCTCAAGGGACGACTCGACGCCGCCGCGGCGCACGCGGACCTCGACGCGCTCGACGCGGAGCTCGCGACGTGCACCGAATCGCTTGCGGAGCACGAGCAGCGCAAGCTCCGGCTGGTGTTGTCGCGGCGCTGGAAGGCGCTGTAGCGCGGCGCACGCGGCTTCGGAAGCGCTACCGCGCCGTGGAGCACCCCGCTCGAACCGCCGAGCTCGAACCGCCCGGCTCGAAACGCGCCGCTCGAACCCCCCGGTTCATCAACCCAATCGGATTGATCGCGACGCAGCGGCTCACGAATACCGTGACGGGAGAGACCGCGATCGCGCTACGCAAACCGTGACGAAAGAGTTCGCGATCGGGTCACGGGGTGATGTCTGCGCGGGACCACCCTTCGCGCAGGGGTCCCACGGCGATTGTCACCTCCGGCGACAGTCACGAACCGACCGTCCGCCGAAGGGTGACAATCTCGGAGATCGTCAACACTTTGCGGACGATCTACCGAGTTTTGTCGCTGCGGTTGACAGTCGGGTGCGGGCACACTGCGCACACGCTCGTTCGACATTCGGCGTCGTTGCGTTGCGGCTTGGTACCGACAGATGGACAGCGACTCTTTCACCCGCAACACCATCGAGCGCCGCCGTGCGCAACGTTGGCAGCTCGCTCAAGCCGAGCTGATCGACGAGATCCTCGGCGCCGGAAAACGCATCAGCGAAGCGACCACGCCCGACGGCGTACCGATTGTTCGCACGGACCCGCTATGGAGGTTTCTCCGTGCCGTCCAGCGCGCGAACTACTGCTGCTCGATATCGGACGTCGCGAGACTCATCCGCGTGTCGCGTCAGCGCGCCCAGAGGCTCGCGCACAAGGCGCAGCTCGCCGGAGCGATCGAGCTTGTTCCGAATTCCGACGACGATCGAATCGTCCAGATACTCCTCACGCCGCGTACGCGGGCGGAGCTCGCACGGGCGACGCGAGATGAACGCGTTTGGGCCGACAAACTCTTGCTTGGATTGAACCTGGAGCCGATGTTGACGGCCACGCGTGTTCTGCGTGTCATCCGCGAGCGTTTGGCCCGCGACGAACGCGAGCGGCGTGAGGTGCGCCGTTAGCAGGCAACCGCGAGCCGTTAGCAGGATCCGCGTCCCGCCGTACGCGGGCGCCTGCGCACGCCGGTAGCAAACGCCGCCCGGCGCCCGCCCGCCGCCGCCCGCCCGCCCGCCCGCCGCCGCCCGCCCGTCCGCCCGCCCGCGCCGCCGCCCGCCGCGCCCGCCGCCCGTCCGCCGCGCGTCAACTCTTGCAGGGCGTCGGCTTCCACTTCGAGCCGTTCGGCTCGCGCTTGAAGTTGGAGCTCGTGACGAACGGCTCGTTGAGATAGGCGGGGTCGTCGACGCTCGTCGTCACGGTGAACCACAGGTCGTCGCCTTCGGCGAAGATGTCGTAGTACTCGGTGACGACCGCGTCGGCGCTGTAAGGGACGCCGTTCGAGCGGAGCCAGCCCGCGCTCAAGCTCGTCGTCGTGACCTTCAGCGATGCCCAGCGCGCTTCGTCGAGGCGCGTGTCGACGACGCCGCCGTCGGCGCCGCTACCGCGCACGAGCTGCGCGATCTCCCAAGCAGCGTGCGATTCGCCCTGCAGCGAGTGCGTTGCGCCCGGCGTCGGTGCCGCCGCCATCCATGCGCTCGCGCGCGGCGCCGGTTGCGCGGCGCCCGCCGCGGCCGAGCTTGCGCCCGCGGCGGGCTGGTTCGCGCCGGCGGCCGCCGCCGCGAGAGCTGCGCCCGCCGCCGCGGCGGTCGCGCTGCGTGCCGCGGCGCCGCCTGGCGGCTCGAAGCGCAGCAAGCGCGTCTGCAGGCCGTTGTCCGTCTCGAGCTTCAGTGTCTGATCGTCGGCCCAGGTGATGTGCACGCGCGTCGGCGTGCGCATCAGCGCCGCGGCGCCGAACGCGAGGCAGGAGCCGCTCTGCGCCTCGGTCCACGTGTTCGCGACGCGCGTGCCTTCGGCGTTCAGCGGCACGCTCGCGTAGTCGCCCTTCGGCGGCGTCCGCATGCGCCACGCCCAGTCCTCGCTCACGACCGTGACCCAGTAGCCCGTGAGGTCGACCGGCGCGCCGGCGCGCGCGGTCGGCGGCACTGCCGGCGCGGGACGCGCGTTGCGTGCGGGCGCCGTTACGTTTGCCGCGCCGGGTGCGGGCGGCTGCGTCCGCGCGCGCTGCTCCGACACTTGCGCGAGCGCGGAGCCTGCGCCCGACAGCGCTATGACCGCTGCGAGGGCCAGCCTCGTCGCGCGCCTCATGGTGTTTCTCCCTTCAGGCTGTCGTAGACCGCGGCGACGAACATCGCCGTGGTCCACGGGCCCGTCTCCGCGCCGTAGCGCGCGTCCCAATCGAACGTTGGACGCGCGGCCTGCACCTGTGCTCGCGTGAGGCCGCGGCCGATCATCTCGCGCACGCGGTCGCGCACGATCACCACCATGTCGCGGTATTCGGCGACGTCGAATTCGTCGCTCAAGCGGCCGTGGCTCGGCACGATCATCGTGCCGCCTTGATGGTCGACGTCCGGGATCGCGAGCTCGATGATCGTGTTCAGCGCGTCGATCGTGCCTTGCACCGTGCCGCCGCGTGCCGTGTCGATCTCGGGGTAGCTCACCGTGCTGAACACGTCGCCCGCGGCGATCACATCGGAGCGATGCAGGTACGCGATCACGTCGCCGTCCGTGTGGGCGGCCGGCAGATGGCGCAGCTCGATGCCTTCGCCGTCGAACGAGAGCTCGCGGCGCGCGCCGTAGAACGTGTCCGTGGGCCATGCGCGCTGCGGTAACGCAGCGGCCTCACCCGACGGCGCGCTCACGCGCGCGAGCACGTTCTCGTGCGCGATGATCGCGGCCGTGTCGGTAACGCCGGCGCCGATCTGCGCGACCACCACGCCGCCGGTGCGCGTCTTGCCCGCGGCCGCGACGGGCTCGTTGCCGCCCATCGCGTCCGCGTCCGCGTGAGTGTTGAGAACGTAGCGGATCGGCCTGCCGCTCGCGAGCTTGTCGATCGCGGCGAGCAGCTTCGCGCTCGCGCCGGCGAGCTTGGTGTCGACGACCAGCACGCCGTCCGTGCCGACCTGCACGGTCGTGTTGGCGCCCGCGCCGACGAGCATGTAGACGCCGTTTTGGCCGTTCTCGCGGATCGGCCACACGGCGATCTCGTCGGTCGCGGCGGGTGTCGCGTGCGCAGGCGCGTGCTCCGGAGCCGCGGTCTTGGCCGCGCGCGCGGCCGGCGCGTTCCCGGCGGCGCCGGCCGCCGTTCGCGCTGCGGGGCCCGCCGGCCCTGGCCCGGCGCCGGCCGACGCGGTTCCGATCCACTCGGGGTACAGCGTGCTCGCGCCGCCCTCGGCACCGGGGATGTCGAGGTGCACCTCCACGCGCGACGACTGCAGGTACGGATTCTTGCCCGGCAAATAGTGCGGCACGTCGTCCGCGGCACGGTCCACCTCTTCGACGGCGGTGCACGGCCACAGCCAGCTGCGCGCCGGCAGCGCGTGCAGCACGAAGTCGAAGTTCTGGCTCTTGACCAGCGGCTCGCTGAGATAGACGGGATCGCGGATCACCGCGATGTGCGTGAGCTCGTTGTCGTGCCGGATGTAGTGCTCGGTCATCGTCGTCTGATCGCTCGACGGCACGCCGTTGCGCCGGTGCCAGCCGGACTTGATGTGCGTCGTCTCGACGATGAGCCGGTCGCCGCTCCAGCGCCCCGTCGAGAAACCCATCCAGGTGTGCGGCGCGTACGCGGGCGGATGAGGCCGGCCGTCCATCCAGATCGTGCGCGTCTGCTCGTAGGTGCTGATGTAGTGCTTGATCGCGATCACTTCCTGCGTGCGCGGGTCTTTCTCTTCCCAGATGCGCAGATTCATCGGGCCGCGATAGATGTAAGGCGACACGTGCACGCGGCACTGCTGCTGCGGCATGCTCAAGCGCGCGGCGTCCCAGCTCTCGGCGAATTGCCGCGCGGCATCGGTGAGCGGAATGCCCGTGTAGTCGCCGTAGCCGACGCCGGGCCCGCGGTCGGGCAGGTCTTCGTGGCGCAGCGATCGCCACGCGCCGGAAAGGTCCACTTGGGCATCGGCAGGCAGCGCGCCGAGCGCGCAGACCAACGCGGCGACACATATATATGGAGTGCTGCGGCTCACCCATCCCCCTTACGCGGCCTTGCACCGTGACGGTGTTCCTTCGCGCATTGTCCCCGATAAGGTTGGGATTTGCGCGCTAGAAGGTCTCGAACCCGAGCTTCGGCGCGCGCTTTACGGGCCGCGGCGTGCAGTCTCGCCGGCGCCGAGCTCGCGGGTTTGCACGTCGACGTTCATCGAGTGGAACAAATTGCGCGCACCGACGAACGAACCCGAAACGGGCATCACGCCGCGCGGGTGCTGGCTCACGCCCGTTGCCACGTGCTGGAGGCCGATGGCTTTGCCGGACGTCGGGTCGAAGCCGCGCCAGCCGAGGCCCGGCAAGTAACACTCGGTCCACGCGTGAGTGGACGCGTGCCCCGCGAGCGACGCGGCACCGTGGACGTAGCCGCTCGCGAATCTGCTCGCGATGCCTAGCACGCGCGCGGCATCCATCAACAGAGTCGCCATGTCGCGGCACGAGCCGCTCGCGGCTTGCAGGGTTTGCCGCGGAGTCTGCACGCCTTTCTCGGCACGGCGCCGATAGGCGACGATCGCATGCACGCGGCCGCAGAGCTCGAGCAGCATGCCCTCCGCGTCGGCCGCGCGCCGCCGCGAGAGTCGCGTCGAGCCATTTCTGCGAGCTCGCCGGCGTCGTCGGGAAACGAGAGGTGCCGGTACGCGTCGATCACCGGCAGCTCCTCGACGGCGTAGGGCGCGGGCCAGGCCACGAGCCAAGGCTCGTGGAAGTGCTTCTCGGGGAACGGTTCCACGCGCTCCACCGTCACGTCGCTCGTGATCTCGAGCCGCGCGGCCGGCGCCGTGAAGTCGACGAGCGCGAGCGAATTGCCGTAGACGTCTCGCACCCACGTGACTTGGTGCGCGGGCTCGATCTGGACGTGCATGTCGACGATCCGCAGGTCGTGACCTTCGCGGGGCCGCAGCACGAGCCGATGCTGCCCGAAGGTTACGGGCTGCGAGTATGAATACGCGGTACGGTGATAGATGTGGAGGCGCAGCACGGCCTCAGCTTACGACGCGCTGCGCCCGCGAAGCGACCCGCGTCGCGAGTGCGTCAGGTGAACGGAACTCAGCTCGCGCCGGTCGGAAGCGAGATGCCGCGCCGTTCCAAGTGCCGGCGCGGGATCGGCACGAACTCCTGGTCGGCGCCGAGCTCGCAAGCGACGCTCATGCGCGTGCAGCTCACGGAGCCGAACACACTCGCGACGGCGGTATCCGCCGCGTCGCGTCCGGACGCGATGCGCACGAGGCCGTTCAAATGCGCGAGCCGCGTGGCGTCGAAGACCATCCACTGCCCGCCGATGTAGCACTCGAAGCACGCGTGGAAATCGGGCGGATCGAGCTCGTACGCGTAACCCGTGAAGTAGCGCGCGGGGATGTTGAGCGCGCGACACAGCGCGATGCCGAGGTGCGCGAAGTCGCGGCACACGCCGACGCGCTGCGTCACGGTGTCGAAGGCGGACGTGCCGGAATCCGTGCTGCCCGGCAGGTACTCCACGTTGTCGTAGATCCAGTCCGTGATCGCCACGACCTTGTCGTGAGGCTTCTCGATTTTCCCGAACAAGTCCCAGGCGAGCCGCCCGAGCCGGTCGCTCTGGCAGTAGCGTGACGGAAATAGATAAGGGAGGGCCGCGTTCTCGAGCGCCGCGACCGGCGTAGCGTCGATGCGCGACGCGGCGCGCATCTCGAAGTCGCAGTCCACCGTCGCTCGATAGGTAAGTGCGAGCGTCTCGTTCGCGCCGGTGTCGAGCCGCACGAACCGGTTGCCCGCGTCGTCCGCGAACTCGGCGAAGTCAGCCTCCGGCTCGACCGTAAAGGTCTCCTCCACGATCGTCTGCGACGCATTGCGTTGCGCATGCACGCTCAGGATCATCGCGGAGCGAAACCGCACGGTGTAGTCGAGCTCAGCCGTCACATCGAAAATCATGGCGACGACGTGCAATTCGCGTGCCGCGGTCTTGCACGGGTGTGGCGGCGGCCGCGGCCGAGGACGGAGGCGTCGGCGGCTAGCCGTCGTACTGCAAAACGTGCAATCCGGCGTTCCAGTCCGTGACGTACATGAGCCCGTCGGCGCGTCACGAAGCAGTCGCACGTGAGCGCGCTGCGCGTGACGTTCGGCCGCGGGTCGAGCATCTTCGCAGGGAGCGGCGGAATCCACGACGCGATCTCGCGCGGCGCGTACGCGTCGCGGATGTCGAACACGCGCACGCCGGCGTCGTGATAGGTCGCGAAGATCGTCTCCTCGCTCACGAAGCTGCCGGGGCGGTTCTCGTGCAGGTTGTGCGGGCCGAAGTTGCCCATCGCGCAGAAGTCGCGGCCCGGCGGGCGTCGGCAGCGTCGCGATCGGGACCGGGTTCGCGTCCGCGCGCACGTCGACGACCCAGGTATAGAACAAGCCCTTCGCGCAGAAGTCCGCGTTCGATTCGTCCGCGACGATCGCGAGCTTGCGGCCCGGCAAGGGCAGCGGCGTGTGCGTGCCGCCGGGGTAGGGCGGCGACCAGTTCACGCGCGACAAGAGCTTCGGGCTCGACGCGTCGCTCACGTCGTGGATCGTGAAGCCGCCGTCGCGCCAAGCGGCGTAACCGCGGTCGCCCGCGACGATCATGTGGTGCAGCGCGTAGCGCTTGCCCTGCGGGTTGGTCGGCGTCTCGCCGCCCGCGCGATGCATGCCGGGCAGCCACCAGCGCGAGACGATTTCCGGCTTCGTGATGTTCTGCAGATCGACGATGCAGAGGATGTGATCGGTGAAGCCGTCGAAGTGCGCCGACACGTAGGCGAAGCGCCCGCCGGCCCACCACAACCGGTTCACGCCGATGCCCGGCATCTCGAGGAACGCGATCTCGCGCGGCTTCGCGGGATTCTTCGCGACGTCGAAGATCGACAGCCCAGCGCGAAACCCGGCGCTGGAGGCATCGCGCTTCGTGATGCTGTCCGCGAGCGTGTTCTCGAAGTAGTCCCGCGAGTTGTCATAGGACTGCGCGCGCGCGAGGTTCGCGCCGTTCGCGAGGAGCAGGTAGTCGCCCGCGATCTGGAAGTGGTGCGTGCGCGTGTTCGGCGTCACGAAGTAATGCACGGGTTTGAGTTTGCGCGGGTCACGCGCGTCGAGCACGGTGACGCCGTCGCTGAACATGTGGCCGACGTACAGGTGGCCGCGATTGGTCATCGTCTGCACGCTGTCGGGTCGGCCGCCGATGTCGCTGTACGACACGTGGCGGATGCGGTTGCCGATGCCCTCGGGCGGGATGTCGGCGGCCGCCGCCGCGGCTCGCTCGCGCTTGGCCTCGTCGGCCGATTGCGCTCCGAGATAGCGCGGCAAGGCCGAAGCCGCGGCGGCTCCGGCGAGCGAAGCGAGGTGAGCGCGGCGGGTGATCGTTCCCATGAGGTGAGCCTCTGGTAGTCCCTCAGCGTTTGATCCGGGCGTCGCTCGAGTATCGCACTTGATGGTTCGAACCAGATACCATCCGTCGTCTTCTAGCGCGAGGTCTACGACCATGACGAAGCCGATGTTGTCCGTCTTGCGCGCTCCGCGTGTCGACCGCCGCGCTTTCTTGAGCGGCGTGATCGGCGCCGCGGCCACCTTGGCCGCCGGAAGTCGCGACGCCGCCGCCCAGCGGTCCGGCGCAATCTCGCCGGAAGCGACGCCGCGCGACTGGTCCGGGGTCGCGCCGCTGCGCTACCCCGATCCCGACCTGGTCGCGCTCGACCCGCGCTTCCAGCCCTACATCCTGTTCAACACCCCGATCCAGCGTCTCTACACGGGCTCGCTCTGGGCCGAAGGGCCCGCGTGGAACGGCGTCGGCCGCTACGTGCGTCTGGAGCGACATCCCGAACAATCGCCAGCTGCGCTACATCGACGAGGACGCGCACGTCACGACGTTCCGGAATCCGTCCGGCAACAGCAACGGCAATACGTTCGACTTCCAAGGCCGGCAGCTGTCGTGCGAGCACGGCGGGCGGCGCGTCGCGCGCTACGAGCCGGATGGCAGCGTCACGACGATCGCGGACAAGTTCAATGGCAAGCGCTTGAACTCGCCGAACGACGTGGTCGTGCATCCCGACGGCAGCGTCTGGTTCACGGATCCGCAGTACGGCATCCGCGGCGACTACGAAGGCAACCGCGCCGAGTCCGAGACGAAGGAGGCGGTCTACCGCGTCGATCCGCAGTCGGGAAGCGTCGCGCTCGTTTCGGACGAGGTCGGCGGACCGAACGGCCTGTGCTTCTCGCCCGACTACACGAAGCTGTACGTCGCGGACACGGGCGCACCGCGCGAGATCAAGGTCTGGGACGTCGCCGGCGCGGCGCTGCGCAATCCGCGGCGCTTCGCGCAGATCGACATTCCGGGCGCCGGCACGCCGACCGCCGCCGACGGCATCCGCTGCGACGTCGACGGCAACCTCTGGGCCGGCGCGCGGCCCGGCGTGCAAGTGATCGCGCCGGACGGCCAGCGGATCGGGATGATCCGGCTGCCCGAGGTCTGCGCGAACGTGTGCTTCGGCGGGGCCAAGCGCAACCGCTTGTTCATGACGGCGAGCCAGTCGCTCTACGCGGTGTACGTCGGCGTCAAGGGAGCGCACATCGCCTAACGCCCGCTTCGCGTCGCGCGCACGCGCATCGCGCTTGCGCGATCGTGAAACAGTCGCCTGCAATCGGCCGCGCGCGCGGCTAGCCTTTCGCTCGATGGACGCACCGGATCAAGGATGATGAGAGCCGCGCTCAACGCGACCTCCGCGCTTCTGCTCGGCATGGCCGTGCTGATGCTCGGCGCCGGCTTGCAGGCCACACTGCTCGGGCTCCGCGCGACGCTCGAAGGGTTCCCGACCGCGGTCACGGGCGCTGTGATGGCCGCGTACTACGTCGGCTATATTTGTGGCTCGCTCGCGGCGCCGGCGCTCGTGGCCCGCGTCGGGCACATCCGCGTGTTCGCGGCGCTGACCTCGGTCGCAGCAGCGACGATCCTGACGCAAGCCGTATTCGTGGGGCCCGTGATCTGGGGGCTGCTGCGCGCGGTGTCTGGATTCTGCTTCGCCGGAATCTACGTCATCGCCGAGAGCTGGCTCAACGACCGCGCCGACAATCGCACGCGTGGCCGCCTATTGTCGATCTACATGGTCGTGATCTATTTCGGGCTCGGGCTCGCGCAGTTCGAGCTAAACCTCGCCGATCCGCGCGGCTTCGAGCTGTTCATCCTGATCGCCGTGCTGATCTCGCTCGCGGTCGTGCCGATGGCGCTCAGCGCGCAACGCGCGCCGGATTTCGCGCTGCCGCACCGGGTGAGCTTCCGCGAGCTCGCCGTGGTCTCGCCGCTCGGCGTGCTCGGCGTGCTGTGCTCGGGCGCGGTGTCCGGAACGCTGTTCTCGCTCGGCTCGGTGTACGCGGTCCATAGCGGCTTCGACAACGCCGGAATCGCGGCCTTCATGGCCTGCAGCATCTTGCCTGCCGTCGTCGTGCAGCTGCCGGTCGGCCGCTGGTCGGACCGGATGGATCGGCGCACGGTGCTCGTTGCGATGTCGCTGCTCGCCGCGGTCGCGGCGTCGGCTGCGCTCGTGCTGTCCTCGTCGCCGGCTTGGGGAGCATTCGCCGTCGCGGTCGCCGCGTGCGGCGGGATGTCGCTGACGACGTATGCGCTGTGCGTCGCGCACATCAACGATCACCTGCGTCCCGAGCAGATGGTTGCCGCGAGCGGCACCGTGATCCTCGTGAACGGCGCGGGCGCCGTCGTCGGGCCGCTCGTGGTTTCGGCCGCGATGCAGTCGGCGGGGCCGGGCGCCTATTTCGGCTCGATTGCCGCGATGCACGTAGCGCTCGCCGCATTCGCCGTCTGGCGCAAGAAACGTGCGCATCCAGTGCCGGCCGAGGACAAGACGCGCTTCGTGGGCGCGCCGCCGCAGGCCGCACCGACCGGGCGGCTTGCCGCGCCCGCGGCGGCCGCAGGAGGACCCGGCGCGCCCAAGTGAAGTATCGTGTGCGCGAGGGGGTAGGGCATGAAGCGCACAATCTCGCGGCGGCGAACGCTGCAGGCGACCGGCGCCATCGTCGCGGCGGCGTTGCTGCCGCGCTGGGCGTTCGGACAGCAGAGGACCCAAGATTCACGGGCGCGCGCGGCCGATCTCACGGGAAGGCTCGCGCGCTACATGGCCGGCGCTCGCGGGCAGCCGCTGTCCGCACGCGTCGAGCTCGCGGCGAAACATCGGATCCTCGACACGCTGAGCGCGATCGTGTCGGGCGCTCGCCTGAAGCCCGGGGAGGTCACGATCGAATACGTCCGCACGCTCGGCGGCACGCCCGAGGCTTGCGTCGCGACCACGGACATCGTCACGACGGCGCAGAACGCGGCGTTCGCGAACGGCATGTTCGCGCACGCGGACGAGACCGACGACTTTCATCCGTTCACGAAAGCGCATCCGGGCTGCTCGGTGGTGCCGGCGGCGCTCGCGATGGCGGAGCGCGAGCAAGCTTCCGGTGTCGCGCTGATCCGCGCCGTCGTCCTCGGTTACGACCTCGCGTGCCGATTCCTCATGGCGCTCGGGCCGGACTCCGTGCGCGCCGCGGACCGCAGCGCCGAAGGCTACAGCTCCACGTTCGGCGCAACGGCGGCCGCGGCCGCGATCGCGGGGTTCGACGAGACGCGGATGAGATTCGCGATCTCGTACGCCGCGCAGCAGGTGTCGGGCATCTGGAGCTGGGAGCGCGACGCCGAGCACGTCGAGAAGGCGTTCGACTTCAGCGGCATGGGCGCACGCAACGGCGTGGCCGCCGCCACGATGATCCAGGCCGGCTTCACGGGCGTCGCCGACGCGCTCGACGCGGAGCCGAACGTATTTCGCGCGCACTCGCCCGCGCCCGCACCCGAGGAGATCGTCGCGGACCTTGGGCTCCGCTTCTACGTCGAGGAAACGGCGATCAAGACGTTTCCGGTCGGCTATCCGATCCAGTCGCCGCTAGACGCGTTCTTGAGCCTGCGCGAGCAGTATGGGCTCACTCCCGACAACGTCGCGGGTATCGAGCTGCGCCTGCCTGCCGACGGTGCGGGCATCGTCGACAATCGCGCGATGCCCGACGTCAACATCCAGCACATCGTGGCGCTCGCGCTCGTGGACGGCGGCATCACGTTCGAGAACAGCCACTCGTATGAGCGCCTCAAGGATCCGCGCGTGCTCGCGGTGCGCGACCGCATCGAGCTCGTCGCCGATCCCAAGCTCGTGAACGTCGACGCGCCGCGCAGCGGCTTCGTCGAGGTAACGCTCGCGGACGGCCGGCGCGTGGAGAAGTTCGTGAGCCACGCGCCTGGCACGCCGGAGAACCCGCTCGACACGCGCGGCGTGAACGAGAAGGCGCGCAGCCTGATGACGCCGGTGCTCGGCGCGGAGAAGACGCGGACGTTGATCGAGCGGATCGGTGCGCTCGAGAGCCTCGCGGACGTGCGCGAGCTTCGACCGCTGCTTACCCTTTGATTCTGCGTCGACGCACCCGGCAACCGGGGGCGCCGTAGAGTCGCGTGCCGTCGAGCCCGTCAGCTCGCGATGTACATCTGCAGCTGAGTGATCGTGAACTGTTGATCGTCGATCGTCGCCTTCACGAGGTCGCCGATCGAAACGATCCCGACGACGTGTTTGTGATCCACCACCGGCAGGTGGCGCAGGCGCTTGTTCGTCATCAGCGCCATGCATTCGTCGACCGAGCGCTCGGGCGCCACGCACACGACGTGCGCCGTCATGACCTCTTTGACCTGTGATTCCTTCGAGGACCGCCCGGCGAGGACGACCTTGCGCGCGTAGTCGCGCTCGGTGAGCACACCGACGAGCTTGCCGTCGTCCATCACGAGCACGGCGCCGATGTCGTGCTCGGCCATCACGCCGAGGGCTGCGAGCACCGTGTCCGTGGGCTTCACGGCCCAGACGGCGCGCCCCTTGTCCTTGAGGATGTCGTTCGCGGTTTGCATCGATGTTCTCCCCCCTGAAGTGGATACTGGCCTCAGCAATACATGCTGCCAGTCTACGACCGCGTGGCCACGACGCACACCTCTTGGCGGTTGAAGGCGAGCTGGCGGGTACGCACGCGCGGGTAGCCCCACGAGCGGATCCTCTTGTTGTACAACGGCAATTCGTCGGATTGGGCGACCGGGTCCGCGAGCTTCAGCGTGAGCACGAGGCCTTCGATCGCGGCTTGCGGCGCGCCCACGATCGCCTCCACGGCGTCGAGGGTGTAGTTCGGCGGCAGATTGATGTCCGACGTGAGCCACCGGCAGCCGCGAAAGACGCCGCGGTCCACGTCCTTGACGCGCGCGCGCACGTGCGTGAAACGCCGATGCGCGAGCACCGCGGGATCCATCTCGGCCGGGTCGATCCCGACCACGACGCAGCCGCGCTCGAGCAGCGCCTTGCACGACCCGCCGGGTGCGCTGCCGATCTCGACGCACTGGTCGCCCGCGCGCAGCGGCAGCTCGGCCCAGAGCAGCGCTTCGAGCAGCTTCAGATACGCGCGCGAGATCATGCCGGTCGGCGGCTGCAGGGGCGGAACGCCGCCGGGCCAGCGCGTCTCGGGCGCGCCCGCGCGATGCCAGCCGAGCCACCATTCGTTCGGCTCGACGAGCACGCAGTCGAGCACGAGGTCGCCGGGCTCGGCGTGCAAGTTGATGGACGGCACGAATACGCTTCGGTGGCGCATGATCGCGGACGACGCGTCTTGCGCTTCCGTGGCACGCGCGGCCTCGAACCCCGTATCGCCCGGCAACTCGCGATCACGCCGCCAGACGTGAAGATGCCGGAACTGCGCGAGAGGGTTTTCGCCGTGGGCTGCGAACATGGTCTTCCAGAACTCGCGGCCGTTTGGTCGACGTCGGTGCCGGCGACCTTGCCGGTCGAGAAGCCCCAGGTGCGCGCGAACGCCGCGCGAAAATCGAGCGGAGTGCTTCGCTCCGGTCTCGACCGCCATTTCGTCGGGCATGCGAAACGTCACGAATCCCGGGCGCGAGAACGCGAACTTGAGATCCGGATGGCGCCGACCGACCTCCTGCTTGAGAGCCGCTTCGGAGCCGATCTGGCAGACGGTGAAAATGAATCGAGCCGGCGTCATGCAGCCGGATCGTACCGGAGTTGCGTGCCCCGTGACGGCTGCGAAATCCTCGCTCAGCGCGCCGCGGCGGGCGGCGGGAGCATGTTGCGGATCGCAGCGATCTTCCAGCCGCTCGGCTCGCGCCGCAGCACCATCGACGTGAGCATGTGCTGGTCGGTGCCGTCCGCGCGGCCGAGGCTGTCGTAGCGGCCATCCGCTATCGCGACGTCGGCGCTGACGAAGCGCACCGCGTCGACGGAGATCGTTCGGGTGCCACCCGTCTCGCGCTGCGTCGAGAGCGAGCCCGACACGACGGCGTCGCGGCCCTTGCGCATCGCTCCCGAGGTCTGCTGCTGATCGACGTCCGGCGTCAGCAGCGCGCCGAGCGCCGCGGCGTCGTTCTTCTCGCGAGTGTCGAGGAACGCCTGGATCACTGCTTTGACCGCGGCTTCGTCGGCGGCGCGGCTCGGTGCCTGGGCGTGACTGTCCTGGGGGTCGAAAATCCCGACGGCCGCGAGCAACGCCAAGGCCGGAAGCAGCTTGAGTTTCGAGACGTGCATACGATTCCCCCTCGGGTTGTGCGCTTGGCCGTCGCAACAGATGTTGATCCAATGACTACGTGGCGTCGAGAGAGCCGGCGACACGCGCGCCGGCCGCGGGGGTGGTCCGCCCTGCGACCGCCCGCGTTGGCGCCGCGTGTCCGGAGCGTGCGGCGCGCGTATCATCGCGGGCAGCGAGGCTCGCGCTCTTCAGGCGCGTGCCAAGGGGGGACGATGACGACGACGATGAGCCGGGCGCGTCTCGCGCCGTGGGTTTTGATCGCCCTTGCGGCGGCCGTGCTCGAGAGCGCGAGCCACGGCCAGGCGGCCGCGCCCAGCGGCGGCGCGCAGAGCAACGCGCGCAGCGCTCGCGTGCCGATCTTCGAGCCGGACCCGCTGTGGTCGCAGGCGCTCCCGAACAACTGGGTGACCGGCGCCGTCGGCGGCGTCGCCGTCGATTCGCACGACAACGTCTGGGTGTTCCAACGCCCCGCGAGCATCCCGGACGGCGAGAAGGCCGCGTCGCTGAATCCGCCGCAGGCCGAGTGCTGCATCCCCGCGCCGCCGGTGCTTGAGTTCGCGCCGGACGGCGAGTTCCTCCAGGCGTGGGGCGGCCCGGGCGAAGGCTACGAGTGGTTCACCACCGAGCACGGCATCTTCATCGACGACCAAGACAACGTCTGGCTCAGCGGCAGCGCGAAAGAAGACAACCAGATCCTGAAGTTCACGCGCACCGGCTAAATTCATCATGCAGATCGGGCATGCCGGCAAAAACACCGGCAGCAACGACCGCGAGAATCTCGGCGGCCCCGCCGGCTTGTTCGTGCTGCGCAAGACCAACGAGCTGTTCGTCGCGGACGGCTATTTCAACCATCGCGTGATCGTGTTCGACGCGACGACGGGCGCATACAAGCGTCATTGGGGCGCCTACGGCAACAAGCCGGTGGACGACTACGCGTTCCCGCCGCGCGCGCAGCTCGTGCAGGGAACGCCGCCGCCGCAGTTCAACAATCCCGTGCACGCGGTGCTCGTGTCGAGCGACGACTTCGTCTACGTCGCCGACCGAACGAACAACCGCCTCCAGGTATTCCGCCTCGACGGGACGTTCGTGAAGGAAGCGTTCGTCGCGCGCGGCACGCTGCAAGCCGAAGGCACCGTGCACCACTTCGCATTCTCGCCGGACAAGGAGCAGCGGTACCTGTACGTCGTCGACGGCTCGAACAAGGCCGTGCGAATTCTCGACCGCCAGACGCTCGAGATAGTCGCGAAAGTCGGCGGGCGCGCGGGGCACAACGCGCGCGAGTTTTTCCACATTCACAGCGCGGCCGTCGACTCGAAGGGGAATCTATTTCTCGGCGAGGTCAACACCGGGCAGCGCTACTATCGGTGGACGTACGAGGGGATGGGATCTGCCGACTCGAGCCGCAGGCGCCGGTCTCGTCCGAAGGCAGCGTGAAGTTCCCGCAATAACTTCGAGGGGGGTGCCATGGGGTTCGAAAAATCTCGTCGCGATTTCATCAAGCAAGGCTCGCTGCTCGTCGCGTTGTCCGGCGGCGGCGCGCTGCTCGGCCGCGCGTACGCGCAAGCAGCCAACGTCGAAGCCGAAACGACGTTCGGCCGCGTGCGCGGCGTGGACGCCGACGGCATCAAGACGTTCAAGGGCATTCCGTACGGCGCGAGCACCGCGGGCAAGAACCGCTTCATGCCGCCCGTCGACCCCGCGAAGTGGACCGGCGTGCGCGACGCGCTCGCGTACGGCTCGAGCGCGCCGCAGCGCGACCCCGCGGCGCCGGCCCCGGCGGCGACGGCACCGGGCTCTCGGTCGCGGCCGCGGGCCTGCCGCCCGAGGGCGAGGACTGCCTCGTGCTCAACGTCTGGACGCCGGCGGTCGGCGACGGCGGCAAGCGGCCCGTGATGGTCTGGTGCCACGGCGGCGGTTTCGCCACCGGCTCGGGCTCGTCGCCCGTGACGGACGGCACGAACCTCGCGCGCCGCGGCGACGTGGTCGTCGTGTCGATCAACCACCGCCTGAACGTGCTCGGCTTCACCTACCTCGGCGACGCGGGCGGGCGCGAGTTCGCGCAGTCGGGCGACGTCGGGATGCTCGACATCGTGCACGCGCTGAAGTGGGTGAACGCGAACATCGCGCGATTCGGCGGCGACCCGGCCAACGTCACGGTGTTCGGCCAGTCGGGCGGCGGCCGCAAGGTCGCGACGCTGCTCGCGATGCCGTCGGCGAAGGGGCTCTTCCACCGGGCGATCATCGAGAGCGGCGCGACGCTCAAGCTCGTGGAGCGCGAGCAAGGCGCGATCGTCGCGCGCGAGCTCATGACGAGGCTCGGCCTCAAGCCGGCGCAGGTGCGCGAGCTGCAAGCGCTGCCGGTCGACCGCGTCATGCGCGCGTACTTCGAGACGGTGCGCAGCATGAACGTGGATCAGATGACGATGGGCTTCTCGCCGACCGTGGACGGCACAGCGGTGCCGCGCCATCCGTTCCATCCGACGGCGTCGGACGTGTCGGCGGACGTGCCGCTGATGCTCGGCTCGACGCGCACGGAGCTCACGCTGCAATCGGACGACGCGGCGTTCTCGCTCGACGAGCCCGGGATGCGCGCCCGGGTGCAGGAGCTGTTCGGAGCAGCGACCGGCGCGATCCTCGACGTCTACCGGAAGGCGAACCCGTCCGCGACGCCGGCGGAGCTGTATTTCCTGATCGCGAGCGACCACCGCTACAGCGCACCCGTGATGAAGATCGCGGAGCGCCGCGCGGCGCTCGGCAAGGGCGCGGTGTACCTCTACTACTTCCGCTGGGAGACGCCGCTCGACGGCGGGCGCCTGAAGTCGCCGCACACGATCGAGATTCCGTTCGCGTTCGACAACCTCGAGGCATCGCGGCTCACGCGCGGCGCACCCGACGCGCCGGCGCTCGCGGACAAGGTCAGCGACGCGTGGCTCGCGTTCGCGCGCAGCGGCGATCCCAACACGCCGAAGCTGCCGCATTGGCCCGCGTTCGACGCGGCGAAGCGGCCGACGATGGTGTTCAACAACGAGAGCAAGGTCGAGAACGATCCGCTCGCGGTGCAGCGGCTCGCGTTGTGGAGTGCGATGGGGCTAGCGAGCTGATTTTCGGTCAGCGACCGCCCTCGCTGGGCTCGAGCTCGGCCGCTTCGGCGAGCGTTGCACGCAGCGTCGCCTCGGGAATCGTGAAGCCGCGGCGAGTGAGCCGATCCACGAGCGGCCGAATGCGCTCGACGAGCTGCGCGCGCTTCGCGGCAAGCAGGACCCCTATGAGCCCGGTCGTTTGGAGACCGAGAGCCGACGCTTGCTCGCAGCCCTGCGTGTCGTCCATCAGCACGAGCGCCTGCGCGTGCTCGCACGCGAGCGCGATCGTGCTCGCCTCACCCGCGTCGATCTGTGTGAGCTTCCAAGTGTCGAGCGGCGTGGGCGCCACCCTGATCCAACCTTCGCGCATCGCGGCCTCGAGCTCCGGCGCGCCCGGCAGATCGGCGCGCGCCGTGATCTCGTCCTTGACGAGCCGGGTAATCGTCAACGTCCCGTAGAGCTCGCGCAGGAGGTGGAACGCGCCCGCGATGGCGAGGCCAATCAGCGGGCTCGCGTCTGCGGCGACGTAGCGTGTCCACGGGCGCCCCGGGGAGCCGTCAGCGCTCGGCATCGCTAGCTCGGTACGGCTTCCACGATGCTGACGGCCGACGCCGTCGGCACCACGCGCGTCATACGGAAGTTCGCCTTCTTCAGCAGCACGCGGTATTCCTCGCCCGTACGTTCCTGCCCGCCGGGTCCTACGAGCATCATCATGTCGAGCATCTTGCCGGGGTGCGGCGTGTCGCCCTCGGGGAGCACCATCTCGACGATCAGGAGCCGGCCGTTCTGTGCGATGGCTCGTCTGCAGTGTCCGAGGATGGTCTGACACAGATCCTCGGTCCAGTCGTGAATGATGTGCGACAGGATATAGGCGTCGTGCCCCTGCGGCACCGTCTCGAAAAAACTTCCCCGTTCGATCGCAACGCGCTCGGCCATTCCGTGCGCCGCGAGCAAGGCAGGCGCGTCGCTGACCACGTGCGGCAGATCGAACAACACGCCGCGCGGTTGGCGGTGACGGCGCAAGATGTGGACGAGCAAGTTGCCGGTCGCGCCGCCGACGTCGACGATGCTCTCGAGCGCGGAGAAATCGTAGGCGTCCGCCACCGCCGGCGGCTCCGCGCCGTGGAAGCCGACCATCGTCTCGCTGAATAGCGATGCCTCCTCGGGCCGCTCTGCGAGAAGGTCGAACAGCGGCTTGCCGAAAACGTGCTCGATGCCGGTCTTGCCGGACTTCAGCGAGTACGCCAACTCGTCCCACGCGCGCGTGACGAGATCACCCGTGAGCGTGAGAATCGAAGCGCGCGCGGAGCCCGGTGCGTCCTTTTTAAGCGCCTCGCCGAGCGCTGTAAGCGCAAACGTCTGCGGCTCGACTTCCGTGAGTAGGCCCATTCCGGCGAGGCTGCGCATGAACCGGTAGAGCGACGGGGCGTGCAGTCCGAGCTCCAGCGCGAGATCCTGCGCGCTCGTTGGCCGTGCCGCGAGCCGGTCAGCGAGATCCAACTGCGCGGCGACCAGCAACAGCTTCGAGGCCCAATACGCAGTGCCCATTCCAATGAGCTGCGCGTGCGGCGGCAGCGCCGCCGTTGCTGTACTCGGCATTGAGAGCTCCCTTGGCCTTTGTTGTTGTAGTTACGGCAGACGGTAGACCTCGGGGGCGGGGCCCGCAAGCGCCCGCGGCCTCGATCTCGCCGTTCCAGTTTTGGCTAATGGCGCTTGAAAAATTGCACTTCGCGCTCGTGCTTCTCGGCGGCCGCGCGGCTCGCGAACGTGCCGAGATTCCTGCGCTTGCCGGTGCGCGGGTCGATCTTCCGCGAGTAAAGGCGATATTCGCCGGAGGGCAGCTTCCGAATCATGCCTTGGCGGTTGCGAGGTGCGTGCCGATCTTGGACACCGGTGGCACGGGCATTGCAGCGTGATAGGGAATCACAGTAGGGGAGTCACAGGAGGGCCAGTCATGAAACGAACGAACCAGCTCACGCTGCTCGGTGCGGCGCTTGCGGTCACTTCGCGTCGGCGGCACGCGCCGCGGACGGCGACGATTCGGCGTTCTTGCAAGAAGCGATTCGAACGGACATCGCCGAGGTCAAGATGAGCGAGCTCGCGCTGCAGCGCTCGCGCGACGAAGGCGTCAGGGAGTTCGCGCACCGCCTGCAGACCGATCATTCGACGTCGATGCAGGAGGCCACGGCGCTTGCCAAGACGCAGGGCACGACCCCGCCGTCGCAGCCGAGCGCCGAGGCGCAGGAGCAGTACGCGGCACTTTCGAACCTGTCCCGCCAAGAGTTCGACGCGGCGTTCGTGAACCATATGGTCGCGGGCCACCGCGAGGCGGTCGGCAAGTTCGGCGAGCAGACGCACGCGAATCCGAACGCGGCGATCGCGGCCTTCGCGACCAAGACGCTGCCGACGCTCAAGGAGCATCTCGCGATGGCGGAATCGCTGCTTGCGGCGGGAGTGCACCCGTCGGCCGAGGCGCACGGCGGGCACGCGGATCCGCGGCCGGACGCAGGTCCGCCTGAGCCGCGGCGGGAGCCGCCGCTCTAGCGTCCGACGGTAGCTCGGTACGCTGCCACGCTGCTGACCGCGGATGCTGTCCGCGCCGGGCGCAGTCGCGTGGTTCGCGCACGTCGGGTCGCCTGCGGCGCGGTCCTCAGTTCGGCTTCCAGGTATCCCAGGTCCGCAATATCTGCCCCGCGATCTTGTCGGGGTCCGCGCCCGCGATCGGCTCGAACTTCTGCACGCGTCCCGCGAAGCAGTCCGCGAGGTACAAGTTGCCGAGCTGATCCGTCGTGATGCCGTGCGAGCAGCCCAACCGTCCGGGCTGCGGGCCCGGCGCGCCCCAGCTGTAGAGAAAGTTGCCGTCGAGATCGAACTTCAAGATTCGGTTGGTGAACGCGTCGCCGGCCCAGATGAAACCCTTGTCGTCGATGAAGTGATTCGTGACGAGCGTGCCTTGGGACGCCGGCCAGTGCGGCGAGCGCAGCGGGAACAGATAGAGAAAATTGCCGTCCACGTCGAACACCTGCATGCGCTGGTGGCCGCGGTCGACGACGAAGAGGCGCTGATCCTTGCTGATCGCGATGCTATGCACCGTGTTGAACTCGTTCGGCCCCGGGTTCTGCGGGTCCTTCGGCGGGCCACCCCAGTCCTTCACGAAGTTGTCGTTCTTGTCGTACTTCGCGACGCGCGTGCCGCCGTAGCCGTCGGTGATGAAGTACGTGCCGTCGGGTAGCCACGCGACGTCCGTCGGGCGGTCGAACGTGTTCGGCCCGCGGCCGCGTACCCCAAGCTCGCCTTTGCTCATCTCGAGCTTACCGTCGTACGTGAAGCGGTAAATCATGTGGAGCTGATCGTCGATGATCCACACGTGCTTCTCGGCGTCGTACGGGCTGATCTTGATTTGATGCGGCCCGCGCCCGCACGGCCCCGCGCTGAATAGCCTCTCGAGCTCGGGCCATTCGTCCACCAGCTCGCCTTCGCGATTGACCACGATGATCGAATGCTCGAAGCGTCGCTCCCAGCCGCGTTTCGGCTCGTCGCCGCACGTCGCGGTGATGCCGTCGCCGTTGCCGGTCGAGGTGCGCGGCGGCGTCAGCGCGGCGTACGGCGTCCACGGCGCCGCGCCCGTCGGCAGCGGCAGCTCGCCGCGCATCGCGATCCAGATGCGGTCCGGCGATTCGGCGTAGACGCCGCCGAACGACCCCCAGGTCCAGCCATCGTGCGAATGGCGCGCATCGGGCAACGGCTTCGGCCAGTTCTCCGCGACCTTGTAAGGCCCGGTCGGCCAGTCCTGATAGCTCCAGCGCTCGGAACGCGCGGGGCTCGCGGCGGGAGCTGGCGTGGCACTCTGAGCCGCGCTCGCGGACGGCTGCGAATCGCCGCGCTCGCACGCGGCGAGAAGGATCGCGGCGCCCCCGACGATGACCGCGATCGACAGCCAAGCCGTAGAAAATTTGCCGCGCATGGTACCCCCTAGCGATGACGCTCGAGGACGCAATGGTGCGCCGATCCGGTCCGGGGCGTCGAGGGATGGCGCGGGCGCGTTCGGAGCGCGGGTTGGTGGCGGCGAGCGACGTCCGGGGCAGCCTTCGGGGGGGGAGGGGGGTACCCCGGCGTCGCCCGTCACCGAAGGCGCATTCTCGCCGACGTCGAGCGACATTTGCGTAGCAATTGGGTGACGATCGGGTTACGGATATGGCCTAGGCGGCGGCGGCGATTCGACCTACTATCGCGCTCACAACGAATAACGCCCGCCCCGGCGAAGTGAGACCGCCATGCAAACCCGAATCGCGCTGCGCGTCTGCGGCGTGGCCGCTGCGATGATCGTCCTCTCGGCATCGTTCGCGGAGGCTCCCGCGCTCGCGGCGACCGCGTGCGCCGACCTCGCGAGCCTGAAGCTCCCCGATACACGGATCACCAGCTCCGAGCGCCTCGCGGCCGGCAAGTTCACCGTGCCGGGGCCGACTCAGGGACCCGGCGCCGTTCCGCCGCTCGACGTGCCCGCGCTGTGCCGCGTCGCGGGCGTGATCGCGCCCGCCATCAAGTTCGAGGTATGGCTGCCCGAAGGCAGCGCGTGGAACGGCCGGTTCCAAATGGTCGGCGGCGGCGGGCTCGCGGGCATCATCAGCTACCCCGCGATGGCCGAGGCCGTGCGCCGGGGCTACGCGTCGACGTCGACCGACACGGGCCACGAGGCGACCGACTCGGCGTGGCTGTACGACCGCCAGCGCGTGCTCGACTACGGCTCGCGCGCGATCCATGAGACGACGGTGAAGGCGAAGTCGCTGATCGAGGCGCACTACGGCAAGCCGCAGGAGTTCGCGTACTTCAACGGTTGCTCGACCGGCGGCCGCCAGGGACTCATGGAAGCGCAACGTTATCCCGACGACTACGACGGCATCGTGTCCGGCGCGCCGGTGAACACGTTCACGCGCCTGCACATGAGCCAGCTCTGGACCGCGCACGCCACTCTCAAGACGCCCGGCGCGGCGCTCGCGGCGAACGACTTCGCGCTCGTGAGCAAGACCGTTCTCGAGCAATGCGACGCGAACGACGGCGTCAAGGACGGAATTCTCACCGACCCGCGCACGTGCCGGTTCGACCCGAGCGTGCTGCAGTGCCAATCGGGGCGCACGAGCGAGTGCCTCGCGCCCGCGCAAGTCGACGCGCTGAAGAAGATCTACCAAGGCCCGCGCAATCCGCGCACGGGCGAGCAGCTCTACGCCGGCCTCGAGCCCGGCGGCGAGATCGCGCAGCCGCGCAACCCGGGTTGGGCGATGCTCATGAACGGCAAGGATCCGTTCTTCATCGACACGCCCGTGCTCGGCGGAATGGGCTTCGGCAATCCGAAGTGGGATTGGCGCACGTTCGACTTCGATCGCGACGTCGAGCTCGTCGACGCGAAGCTCTACGGTGTGCTCAACGCCGTGGATCCCGACCTACGCCCGTTCAAGACGAGCGGCGGCAAGCTGATCGTGTACCACGGCTGGAACGACCCCGGCGTGATGCCGAAGCAGACGCTGCATTTCTACGATGGCATCGTCGAATACGCGGGCAAGGCGACCGGCGGCGACGGCAAAGCCGCGACCGACGACTACTTGCGCCTGTTCATGATGCCGGGCATGGGCCACTGTGCGCGGCGGCACCGGGCCCGACCAGGCCGATTGGATGAGCTCGATCGCGGGTTGGGTCGAGCGCGGCGAGGCGCCGACGCGGATCGTCGCGCGCAAGCAGGACGGCGGCAAGGTCGTGATGACGCGGCCGCTGTGCCCGCATCCGCAAGTCGCGGTCTACAAGGGCAAAGGCGACGCGAACGACGAGCGCAATTTCGAGTGCGCCGTGCCGAAGTAGCGGCGCGGCATCTCGGACCCGGCGGAGTGTGGTTCTAGGCGGCTAGGAGAACACTAATGACAATCGCAAAGTACGGCGTGCTGATCGGCGGCCTTTTGATCTTGGTCGTGCAAAGCGCGAACGCTCAGCTCGACGTCGGCAACAACGTCGACGCTTGCACGCAGATCGACGGCCTGCGCAAGGCAAACAAGCTCACGGAAGCCCGCGATGCGGCGCGCACGTGCCTCGACGCCCTCGAGCAGGAAGTGAATGGCGCCGCCGGCAAGTTCTTCTTGCCCGAGGTCGCGGGGTGGAAGCGCACGAACATCGAGCAGAATCAGGCGCTCGGCTTCACGAATATCACGGGGACGTACGCCAAGGACAAAAACACCGCCACTGTATCGCTCACGGGCGGCAGCGGCGGCGGTGGTGCGCTCGGCGGCTTGCTCGGCGGATTTGCAAAGCTCGGCGTGCAGTCGTCGGGCAAGCAAGTGAAGGTTGCGGGATTGCCCGCGAACGTGGGCCCGGACGGCACGATTACCGTCACGCTCAAAGACGGCTCGTTCCTGGGTTTCTCGTCGCCGGACTTCCGTGATCCGGACGCCGCTCTCGCCGGCATCGGCGACCTCGTCAACGCGTTTCCGGTGGCGGATATCAACAAGACGCTGCAGTAGTAGGCGAGCTCGCTCTAGGGGCTCCGGAACCGCTTCTTCAAGCCCTGCCAGTGCAGGTAGTAGTCCTGCTCGCGCAGCTCGCTCTCGAGCGCGAAGCGCGTCGGGCGGATCGGTAGCTGCGTCTCGAAAATGACGGTCATCGTGTCCGCGAGATACGTGGGCTCATCGGCGGCGGCGGTGCCGTGCTCGAACGCGGCGCTGTCAGGGCCGTGCCCCGACATGCAGTTGTGCAGGCTCGCGCAGCCGGGCTCGAAGCCGCCGCGCTTGCCGATGTACTCACCGCGGATCAGACCCACGAACTCGCTGCAGACGTTGCGGTGAAACGGCGGCGGCCGGAACGTGTGCCGAGCGACGTTCCAGCGGTCCGCGATCAACCCGAATTCGATGTTCGACGTGCCCGCGACGGCCGACGGCGCCGCGAGCACGCAGTAGATCGACGGGTCCGGGTGATCGTACGTGACGGTGTTGATCGTGTTGAACCGAGCGAGGTCGTACTTGTACGGCGTGTACGTGCCATGCCAAGCGACGACGTCGAGCGGCGAGTGGTCGATCTCGGCCTCCCAGAGCCCGCCGAGGAATTTCGCGACGACGCGAAAGTCGCCGTCGCGCTCCTCGAACGCCGCGACGGGCGCCGCGAAGTCGCGCGCGTTCGCGAGCCCATTCGTGCCGATCACGCCGAGCTCGGGCAGCCGAAAGGGCGCCCCGTAGTTCTCGCAGAGGTAGCCGCGTGCGGCGCCGTCCGGAAGCTCGACGCGGAACTTGATCCCGCGCGGGATCACGCAGATCTCGCCGGGGCGGACTTGCAGGATGCCGAGCTCGGTGCGCACGACGAGGTTCCCGAGCTGCGGCACGATCAGCAGCTCGCCGTCGGCGTCGTAGAAGAAGCGGTCGGTCATCGACGCGCTCGCGGCGTATAGGTGCAGCGCCGCGCCGTACTGCTGCGCCGGGTCGCCGTTGGCGCCGAACGTGACGATGCCTTGGACGAAGTCGACCGGCGTCTTCGGGATCGGCAACGGCCGCCAGCGCAGCTGGTTCGGCGGCGCCGGAGCCTCGTCGAACGGCGCGCTGCGGATCGACCCCAAGTCGATCTGCCGAAACGGCTTGTGCGCGGCCGACGGACGGATGCGGTAGGTCCACGTGCGGCGGTTCTGCGCGCGCGGCGCAGTGAACGCGGTGCCGTTGATTTCTTCGGTGTAGAGGCCGAGCGGCGGCGTCTGCGGGTTGCTCTGCCCGATCGGCAACGCGCCCGGCAACGCCTCGGTCGCGAATTCGTTGCCGAAGCCGAGCTGGTATTCGAGCGCATCCTTGGGCATGGCGGCCGACCGTAGCACGGCGATTTTTTACGGGCAAACGCACCCGCCGTCGCGGTCTGGCTTGGCCGTCAGCGTTCGTAGCGGCTGGCGTTGGCGCCGCGGGCCGGCGCGATATAGTGGCGCGAAGCGGAGGTTCGGCTTGAAAGCAGTTCGAGTGCATGCGTGCGGCGGCGTGGAAGCGCTGCGCTACGAGGACGTCCCGGCGCCGTCGCCGGGGCGCGGCGAGGCGTTGGTCAGGATCGCCGCCGCCGGAGTGAACTTCATCGACGTGCAGCACCGCGAGGGTCGCTATCCGCCGCCCGCGTTGCCGTTCACGCTCGGATCGGAGGCGGCGGGCACGGTCACGGCCGTCGGCCCCGATGTCTCCGAGGTGAAGGTCGGCGAGCGCGTCGCGTACGCGATGGTGACGGGCTCGTACGCCGAGCTCGCGGTCGTGCCGGCGCGCAGGCTCGTGAAGGTCCCCGATGCAGTTACCCTCGACTCGGCCGCGGCGATCATGCTGCAGGGCATGACGGCCCACTACCTCACCCACAGCACCTACGCGCTCCGCGCGGGCGAGACCGTGCTCGTGCACGCGGCCGCCGGGGGCGCGGGATCCATGGTCGTGCAGATCGCGCGGCTGCTCGGCGCGACCGTCTACGGCACGGTCGGCGGCGCCGCGAAAGCCGAAATCGCGCGCGCGGCGGGCGCGCACGAGACGATCGACTACACGCGGCAAGACTTCGAGACGGAGATCAAGCGGCTCACGAACGGCCGCGGCGTCGACGTCGTGTACGACTCCGTCGGCAAGGACACGTTCGCGAAGAGCCTCAATTGCCTGCGGCCGCGCGGGATGCTCGCGCTGTTCGGATTCTCGAGCGGCCCCGTCGCGCCGTTCGACCCCGCGCTGCTCGGTGCGAAGGGCTCGCTGTTCCTCACGCGGCCGGGGCTCAATCAGTACATCGCGACGCGGGAAGAGCTCTTGCAGCGCTCGGCGGATTTGTTTCGCTGGGTCGCGGCGGGGCAGATCACGCCGCGCATCGATCGCGTGTGGCCGCTCGCCGAGGCCGGCGAGGCGCACGCGGCACTCGAGGCGCGGCGCAGCACCGGCAAGCTGCTGCTGAAACCTAGCGCGGCTTGATCGTGTCGCCCGTCTGCACGCCGCGATAGAGCAGCGATTCCTCCATGCCGCCGGCGAGGCTCCATTCCGCGAACGCGTCGGGCGTCTGCTCGAATTCGCCTGCGACCCAGTTCTCGTCGACGACGTCGGAGTCGAAGTCGTACTCCGCGCCGCCGCCGCACGGATTCAAGAAGTACCAGAAGTAGCACGACGAGATCGGGTGGCGCCCCGGCCCGAGCATCGTCTTCCAGCCCTTGCGCGTCATGTTGAGCCCGCCGCCGAAGAGCTCGTGGATGTTCGCCATCTCGAACGCGAGGTGGTGAAACCCGAACTTCTCGCCTTTGCCGCCCGGGTTCAGCAGGAACAGATTGTGGTGGTTGGTCGACGCGCCGCCGCGCAGGAAATAGCCGCGGCCGGGATAGCTGTCGCTCGCCTTGAAACCGAGCCGGCCGACGTAGAACTCGACCTCGACCTCGGTGTCCGGGACCATGAAGACGACGTGCGTCATCTCCATCGGGTGCGCGTCCTTGTAGAGCTTCGCGCGCGCGTTCAAACGGCCCACGCGCCCCGGCATGTTGAACTGCGGCTCGGGCGCGGTGACTTTCTTGCAGCGCGAAACGCGGAACGCGATGCCGATCCCGAGCGGATCGAGCGCGTGGATCGTGCCGTCGGCGTCCACGCGCACGTCGCGGTCTCTCGCGAGCTCGGCCGCGAGCGCGTCGACGTCCGCCTGCGTCTGCACGCCGAACGTCGCCTCGCGGACGCCCGGACCCGTCTCGATCGGCGGCGGCAACGACGGATCGCTCGCGAGCTTCACTTCGACCGTGGAGTCGTCGAGCGAGCTGAACAGGAGCCGGCGATCGCTCTCCGCGACGAGCGCGAGGCCGAAGTCCGTCCAGAACCTCTTGGCCGTGCCGAGATCCGGCACGCCGTAGGTCACCGAATCGATCGTCGTGACTTTCACGATTCCTCCACCGAGCAAGCCGCGCTCGCCGCCCGGCGGCTCGGCACGCTGCGTCGCACCGCGCCCGATTCCTGAATCTAGCGCGCCGGCAGCAGCGCGGGCCGATCGGGCGGCAGGTGCTGGTCGATCGCGGTGAGCACCATGCCGGCCATCACGTAGTCGCCCATCACGGTCGCGAGCTCCACGGTGCCCTTCTTGCCGAACAGCTTGACCGACTCGGCGAACAGCTCCGAGTCGAGCTTGTGCTCGCGCATGAGCTGGCGTCCGAACTTGATGATCAGCGTCTCCTCCGCGCTCAGGCCCTTGGGCTCGCGGTCGAACTTGATCGTGTCGATGACGGCCTGCGGGGCGCCGTAGCGCAGCGCCGCGGGCTCGTGCGCGGAATACTCGTACTGCTGCTCGATCTCCCAGGCCGCGACGCAGATCGCCACTTCCGTATGACGCGGGCTCAGGTCGCCGTTGTAGCGCAGGTAGCCGTTCAAGTCGTTGAACGCTTGCGCGACCTTCGGGCTGTAGAGCGTCACGGCGACGGGGCCGGTCTTCGGCTGTGGGCCATCTTTCACGATGCGGTCGTAGGTCGCTTGGCCCTCCGCGTCGAGCTGCGCGCGCGTGAGCGCGGGCAAGCGCGACAACGAGACGGGATCGATGTCTTTCGGCAGCGTGGCCGCGCCGCTCGGTTGCGCGACGGCGGTCGAGGCGCCCGCGATGAGCAAGCTCACCGCCGCGGTAGTCATGATGGTCTTGAGCATGGCTGAACCCCCCTTCGTGTTTTTGACGCGGGCGCCCGTCGGCGCCTACAGGCGACATTGTGCTGGTGACGCAGCCCGGCCGCTAGGCGCCGAAGAACGTCTCGATCTCCTCGGCGAGCAGCGCGGGCGCTTCCTCGGGGATGTAATGCCCGGTGGGCGTGGGCCGGCCCGTCACTTCGCCCGCGCACTTGTCGCGCCAGTCCTCGAAGCGGCGTGAAGAGTCGATGCACGACGCCGCGCTCGCCCCAGAGCACGCGGACCGGACACTCGATCCGCTGGTCCGCGTCGGCCCGGTCGTGCGTAAGATCGATCGTCGCCGCGGCGCGATAGTCCTCGCACATCGCGTGAATCGCGGGCGCCGTGAAGCAGCGCTCGTACTCGGCGAGCGCTTGGGCGTCGAACGGCGCGCCGCCGCCCGAGCCCCACGCGCCGATCTTGGTCCGCAAGTACAGCTCCGGCGCGGCGCCGATCAGCCGCTCCGGCAGCGGTGCCGGCTGGATCAGGAAGAACCAGTGGTAGTAGGCCGTCGCGAACTCCATCGTGGTGCGCTCGTACATCGTCAACGTCGGCGAGATGTCGAGCAGCATGAGCCGGCGGACGGCCTGCGGATGATCCAGCGCCAGCCGGTGCGCGACGCGCGCGCCGCGGTCGTGGCCGCAAACGAAGAAGCTGTCGAAACCGAGTCCGCGCATGAGCTCGAGCGCATCGAGCGCCATCGTGCGTTTGCTGTAGGCCGAGTGATCCGGCGGGCCGTCGGGCTTGTCGGAGTCGCCGTAGCCGCGCAGGTCCGGTAGCACGAGCGCGAAGCGCTGGCGCAGCCGCTGCGCGACGCGATGCCACATCGCGTGAGTTTGCGGAAAGCCGTGCAGCAGCAGGAGCGGCGGCCGAGTCGCGTCCGCGGCGGCGTCGTAACGGACGTTCACCATGATGCCGTTGGCGCGGCGGCGTTCGAGCCTAAGGTCTGCTGCAAAGAGCTCGGGCATTGCGTTCGCTCGTGACGAACCGCGATGCTAGCACCCCATGGACGCGCTATCGGAGGTTCTGAAAGCGATTCGGCTCGACGGGGCCGTCTACCTCGCCGCGGAGTTCACGGCTCCGTGGTGCGTCGAGGCGAAGTTCGGCCTGCACACCGCCGCGCAACGTTTGCCCGTGACCGACCACGTCATGTTCTTCCATGTGCTCACTAACGGCCGCTGCCGCGCGCGGCTTGCGGACGGCACCGAGGAGATCGAAGCGGGTGTGGGGGACGTGCTGCTCTTCCCGCACGACGACCTGCACGTGCTCGGCAGCGATCTTAAGCTCGGCCCTGCGGAGCGCGAGCGTATCGAGCCCTTGAGCGGGAGGCTGATTCGGATGCAGCACGGCGGCGGCGGCGAGCTCACGCAGTTCGTGTGCGGCTATCTCGCGTGCGACCGCCGCGTTTGCCGCCCGCTCCTCACGTCGCTGCCGCGGTTGATGCACGTTCCGCTCGGCCGCGACGGCGACAGCGCCTGGCTGCTGCAGCTTCTCAACGTCGGCGTGCAGGAATCGACGAGCGAGAATCCGGGCGGCACGTCGATGCTCGCGAAGCTCTCGGAGCTCATGTTCGTCGAGGCGATGCGCCGCTACGCCGCGTCGCTGCCGCCGGCGCAGAAGGGCTGGCTCGCGGGTCTGCGCGATCCGCAGGTCGGCCGCGCGCTCGCGCTGCTGCACGCGCGTCCGGCACAAGCGTGGACCGTGGACGAGCTCGCGCGCGACGTCGCGATGTCGCGCTCCGTGCTCGCCGAGCGGTTCGCCGACCTGATCGGCGAGCCGCCGATGCAATATCTCACCGGTTGGCGGCTCGCGCTCGCGGCGCAAGCGCTGCGCACCGGCAACGAGTCGATCGCTCGCATCGCCGAGCGTTGCGGCTACGAGTCGGAGTCGGCGTTCAACCGCGCCTTCAAGCGGGAATTCGCGATGCCTCCGGCGGCGTGGCGAAAGGAGCGCGCAGGCGACTCGCGGCTCGGAGCGTGAGCTCGAACAGCTCGCGTTGCAGGAGGCTCCCACCCATGCGCTCGATCGTCGCGCGCAAGTGACTCTCCGCGGCCGCGAAGCCGCCGCGCACGAACGCGTCGAGCGCCGCGAGCGCGGGCAGCGTGAGCATGCGCGCCGCGCGCTCCGCGCAGCGGCGCGGATGCGGCCCCGCCGCGAGGCCGTGCTGCAGCGCGCTCGCTCGCTCCGACCAGCCGGCCCGTAGGTACGCGATACCCGCGAGCAGGTCGTCGGGCGCCCAGAATCCGGGCGCGTGATGCCGCGACCAGGCGTTCGCCAGCCGTTCCCACGCCGTGCCGACATTCGCTCCCGCGAGCTCGAGGCGCCACGCAAGATCCGTCGCGTCGCCGGCCGCGCTCGCGCCGCGGCTCGCGACCGGCACGAGCTCCACGTCGAGCGCCATGCGGGCCGCGGCGAGGTTTCCGATCTCGACCTGCGCCGCTGCCAAGTGCCACGCGATGTGCGAGTCGAGGCGCCCGCCGACGCGCCACTCCGGCGCGCGCGCCTTCAGCAGCTTCACGACGGCGTCCTGCCGTCCTTGTGCGCCGAGCGCGTGCGCGAGCGCGTGGATCGCGTACGGGTTGCGCGGCTCGATCTCGAGCGCGCGGCGCGCGAGCGCCTCGGCGCGCACCGCGTCGCCGGCCTCGTCGCAGCCGAACGCCGTCATCGCGAGCACGATGTCGTGGCCCGGCTGGAGCGGCGACCATGCGGCCAGCGCGCGCTCCGCGACCGCGTGCAGCTTTGCGCGCCGCCCGAGGAAGAACCAGCACGATTGCGCGAGCCGCAGCGCGAGCAGATCGAACGGATCCTTCGCGACGATGTTCGAATACAGGTGCGCAGCCAAGAGGGGTTTGTGCGCGAGCCATGCCTCCGCGGCTGCGATGTGCATGAGCTCGTGCTCGCTCGCGTGCCCGCGGTGCGGCTCGGCCGCGGCAAGCGCGCTTTCGAGCGACGCGAACGCACGCACGTCCTTGGCGACGACGGCCTTGCCGATTCGCAGCAGATGCGCGGCGACGAGGCCGGGGCGCTCCGCGAGCAGCGCCTCGAGCGACCCCGCAGAGTCGGGAGCCGCGCTGCGCAGGAAGGCGTCGCGCAGCTCGTCGAGCGCGCGGGGCCTCGGATCGGATTGTGTCGGTAGAGCGTCCACGCGGCGCAGTATTCGCCGCGCGGCCGCCGTCGAACATGACCGACACGCCGCGTCTCTTGACCGAGACGCCGGACCTCTCAGCCATCGAGGGACGCCGGATGCTCGCGAGTGGCGACCGTCAGATCTTCAGCAATCCGCCCGGCGGCGCGGCCCGCGCGCGCTGGTTGTAGAGCAGGTTGCGGAGCCGTGCCATTTCCTCGGGCGGCAGCTTCGAAAAGTCCTGGACGAGATCGGCGCCCACAGCCATCCCGCGTTGCACCGCGGGTCGCGCGCCGAGCTCCTCGAACCAGCGTTTGAAGTACGGAAACTCCTCGATGTCCTGGCCTTGCCCCTGCCAATTGACCGTCCACGGATAGCAGATCATGTCCGCGATCGTGTACTCGCTGCCCGTGAGATAACGCTTGTCGTACAACGCGTTGTTCAGAACGCCGTACAGACGGTTGACCTCGTCCGTGAAGCGGCGCACCGCGTACGACTGATCGCCCTGCTCGGGGCTGAGCCTGCGGAAGTGGCCGCACTCGCCGGTCTTCGGCCCTTGGTTCGCCATCTGCCACATGACCCACTGCACGACGTCGTAGCGCTTGCGTGGTGTCTGCGGCCAGAAACTGCCGGCCTTCTCGGCGACGTACATCATGATCGCGCCCGATTCGAACAGCGCGATCGGCGCGCCGCCGCCGAGCGGCTCGTCGTCGACGAGCGCCGGCATCCGATTGTTCGGATTGATCTTCAGGAACTCGGGCTTGAATTGGTCGCCGCGGCCGATGTTGCAGGGCACGATCCGGTACGGCAATGCCGCACTCCTCGAGCAGGATCGTGACCTTCTTGCCGTTCGGCGTGGGCCAGTAGTGTAGATCGATCATCGCGCGCTCCGTTCGGTCGAGTGATCGCAGCATACACGGCGCGATCTGCCCGTCGACGCGACTTCAGGTATCGAGCGCACCGAGTCGCTGATGGAGCAAGTCGGCCAACGTGCCGACGGTGCGGAACGGGCTGCTGCGCATCGACATCGCCTTCTCGTCCGCGAGCACGAGGTTTCTGCCGAAGCGAACCTGCGCCGCGCGCTCGACCGCGGCGACCAGTCGGACCAGCGACAGCGAATCGACACCCGAGTCGCCGCCGAACAGCGCCGTTGCAGCGGTCGGCGCGCGCAGCTCCTCGTAACCGAGATCGTCAGCTTCCCCGCTAACGGTCGCGAGCACGAGCTGGAGTACCTGTTCCTCGTCCATTGGAAGCGTGTCCCAGGTGCGGCAGCAGTGTTCTAGAGCGACGTGTGTATTTCGGAGAGAAGCCGATTGCTCAAGTGCCGAGGTCCGTGTTGGGCAGGGACGGGCCCATTTCGTTGGCACCGTCTCCCCAGATGACGGCGTCGTTGTGCCCGAGCTGGCCATCGGAGTTGTAGCCCCAGCAATTGAGCGTGTCGTCGGTATTCCATACGCACGTATGGAACCCACCGGCGGTCAGCTCCTCCACCACGGGGGCTTTCAAGGCCGTGGTGGCCAGCGCAGCGATTTCGCCGGCCTGGTCGCCAATGATCGCGTTGTTGCCGGCGATAGTACCCAAGCCGATCTGACCTTGTTCGTTCGAACCCCAGCATTTCAGGGGGCCGGTGGTCAGCAGCGCGCAGTTGTGGCGATAGCCGATCGTGAGCCGAGCGGTATTGCCGGCAATCGCGGCGGTGAGCGTATCGCCCATCTCGCCCGCGGCATCGCCGACGCAGTCGTTGGCGCCGCCGGTACATACCTGCCTGTCCGCCGGATTGCTGTTGGCCACGTTCAAGCCCACCTGGCCCCAGGTGTTGAGACCCCAGCACTTGATCGCGCCGTTGTCGAGAACGGCGCAGTTGTGCCCTCCCGTCGCGTGCACGGAGACGGCTTTCAACCCTGCCCCAAGATCGACGTCCGCTAGCGTGCTCCCCATCTCGCCCGCGTTGTCGGCGACATTGGCGGTGTTGCCCTTTCCGAGCTGGCCCCAACGATTATCGCCCCAGCACTTCAGATGATTGCTGCCCGCAGAGTCCTTGAGGATCGCGCACGCGTGGTGATGTCCCAACGAAATCGCAGACGGCGTAAGGCCGGCCCCGAGATCGATGGCCGCGGCCGCGGCGATGTCGCCTGCCGCTACGCCGAGCGGCGCGGTGTTACCCCGCCCCAATTGACCGCTGGTGTTGAGCCCCCAACACTTCACCGCGTCGTTATCGAGCCGCGCGCAGGTGAAATCCTGACCGCCGGCGATCTCGAGCGCGGTACGGCCCGCTCCGAGATTGATGGGTTGCAGCGCTGCCATCTCACCGGCGTTGTCGCCGAGACTGGACGTGCTGCCCTGTCCCAACGCCCCAAAGTCATTGCGACCCCAGCACTTGGCGTCGCCGTTGTCGAGAATAGCGCAGGTGTGATCGTCGCCTGCCGCGAGCGCGACCGCAGTGCGACCCGTGCCGAGGTTCACGGCTGCCAACGTGTTCATGTTGGGACCGATGCCGTCGCCGCGGCTCTGCACGTCGTCATAGCCGAGCTGACCGTACTCGTTTCTGCCCCAACACTTGACGCGGCCATCGGCAAGCCGCGCGCAGGTGTGCCGGAAGCCGATCACGATCTTCTTGCCGGTGTTGAACGCCCACACCACATTGGCCCCGAGCGGGTTGTTGGAAGGATCGGTCACCGCCGTCGTGAGCGTGACCGTATAGCGCTCGTCGAACGCGAGCGTTGCGGGGACCGCCACGGAACCCGGCGTGAAGATCGCCTGGGTATTGCCACTCGCAAAGGTGATCTCGCCGCTGACGGCACCTGCCGAGCTCCCCTGCACGGTGAACGACGAGGTGTTCACGGACAGCGGATTGACGGGCTCCGAGAACGTCACCGTAACGACGCTCCCCTGAACCTTGCTTCCGACGACGTTCGGCAACGGCGTACGCCCCGTCACGGTCGGGGCAACCTGGTCGACGCTGACGCAATTGACTGCGACGTTGGTCACGTTGGCCGACACCGTTCCGCTGCCGTTCGTAACCGCGCATGTCTGCGCCGGGCTCGAAGGTTGCGTCAGTACCGTCACCGCATAGGCGCCGCCGCTGCTGATCGCAGGCGTAAACGAGAACGCGCCGTTGGTGCTCACCGTCAGGTCGGCGCCGCCATTGTTCTGCAGTACGACGTTCGCACCGCTAGCGAGACCCGTGAGCGACCCGCCCACCGTGAACGTCGCCGGAGGCGTCGTCGCAGGGGGAGGCGTCGTCGCTGGAGGGGGCGTGCTGTCTCCGCCGCCACCTCCGCCGCAACCGGCGACTAGAGCTGCACAGGCGATCAGGCTGCGGAACGGAAATACGGGCGATGGTTTCGACGAAGGACGTTTCGAGCGGGAGATGCGTTGCGTGGGAGAAGCGGAATGCGCGTCCATACAGGTCCTTCCGTCTGGAATATTCGAATAGGATTAATACAAGCGCGCGCCTCGCTCAAGGGGGTTTCGCGCGCGGCTGAGAAGGTCGTCAATCCGATAATGCGAGAAGGTCGTTGATCCGATAGGCGAAATACCCTTCGGGTAAAGTACGGCCGGGTCGACGGCGGCCGCTACGGAGAGCGTAGCCCCAAGTGCGCGGCCGCGAGCTGGAAGATCTCGGTTTGCGGCACCATCGCGCGGAGCCCGCTGCCGTGCAGGCCGCTCACGAGCAGCGGCACCGTCACGCCGGTGTGGTCTTCTTGCAGATCTGAGTCGTTGGTCGCGTAGTTCACGCCCATGATGGCGCCTTCAAGAGTGCGCAGCCGCGCGAAGCGCCCCGGGCTCGCGGCATTCACCTGCACGTACACGCTCGTCTCGGGCACGAGCTGCGCCGCCTGCCCATGGTCCGCCGTGACGAGCACGAGCGTCTCGGGATGCTCGCGCGCATAGTCGAGCACGACCCCGAGCGTGTCCTCGAGCTGCGCGACTTCGCCAATCTGCCCGCACGGCCGGCGCTCATGCGACTGCTTGTCGATCGATGCCGATTCGATCATCAACATGAACGAGCGGCCGTCGTCCAAGCGGCGCAGCGCGGTGCTTGCCATTTCCGCGAGCCGCGGCAGCCCTGCGAACGCGGGATTCGGCTCGCACGCGAACGGCGCCGGCAACTGAACGCGGCCGTCGGGTGTTCGCGCGACGCGTGTGGCGATCGCATCGCCGGCGCCGCGCCACTGCACCGGCATCGTGTTGCGCGCGAACAGGCCGAGCAGCTTGCCGGCCGCAGGCGCGCGCGCGAGCTCGTCGGCCGTGCCGACCACGCGATAGCCGTTCTCCGCCGCGAGATCCCGGACGGTCTTGGTCGCCTCGCCCTCGGCCGTCTGCCCGAAGAAGACCGAGCCGCCGCCGAGCACGACATCCACCCGCGACGCCGCGATTTGCTCGGCGATCGAGCCCGGGCCACCGTTCTTCTTCAAATCGACGGAGCAGTCGGTCGATTGCCAAGGGAAGCGCTCGTTCACACGCACCATGTTCGCCGGCCCCTCGCAGAGCCGCTGGTTGATGTGCGCGATGAACGACGCGGGCGTCGCGTCCGTGACGCTCGACGTCGTCACGAGGCCCGTGCCGAAGCCAGCGGCGATCGCGAGCTCGATGATCGTCGTGACGTCGCGATCGGTCTTGGCCGTGGTCCCGATCCGGCCCGCGCTCGTCAGCACGCCGCTCGCCATCGAGGTCGCGCTGTTCGCCGAGTCGGCGACGTAAACGGGCACCGCGGGGTCGTCCTCGCTCAAGGTCTGGACTTGCACGGCGCTGCGCATGGGCATGTCGTCGAGCCGCAATCGGCCGTCGTGCCCAACGAGGTAGTTGCGCGCGATCGTGATCTGGTTGTCGTCCATGCCGTCGCCGATGATCAAGATCACTTTCGGCGGAGCGTCGGCGGCGCCGGACGGGACTTGTGCGGCGCATCCGCAGAGCGCGGCGCACGCGGCGGCGGCACTCGCGACGAGCGAGCGCGACGCGCAGCAGCGCGGCTGAATCAGCGTTCCCCGAGCAACCCTCTCCGATTCCACGGCGTCGTTGTTCCGCATGCGGCTTCCCCGATTTGGCGCAACAGTGTATTGAAAACCGCCGCTGCGTGTGCGCGGGGCAATAAAAAGTTCACGAGCAGAGCCGTGGACGAGACTTTTACGCGCGCGGGGGTCGAGGTGCGGGCGGCGCCGATTGGCGCTCGCTAGGCCGATTAGCGGTTGCGACCGACCATGCGGCGGCCGTTCAGTCCGTCCACGACGTCTTCGACGTCGCGCTGCACGACCGGCAGCGTGCCGCGGCGATAGCCGGTGACTACGTCCGCGCCTACGCCGATCGTGTACTTGAACCAATCCGCTTCGTCGGCGCCCCCCGGTGCGGAGGTGCGTTCGATCGACAACACGCGGTAGGCGTCGTTGACGACGTTGTTGGTAGGCAGAATTCGGCTGATTTCCGCCTTGGAAGTCACGAGGCTGCCGGCTCGCGCACGAGTGCCGCGTGGACCGCCATCAATCGGCCGTCGTATTCGGAGAAATTCAATCCGTTCATCGCATGCCGAGCTTGCTCGACCGTCTTCATCTCGATGAAGCCGCGACGCATCCTGCTCGTGACGAGGTCTTGCGGCAGGCTGACCGAGACCACGGTCCCGAATCGGCCGAATTTGCCGGCGAGCGACTCCTCCGTCGCGGAGGGCGGCAGATTGCTGACGCACAGTGTGGTGGTCACGGCCATGCTCAGAGCTGTGCGTCGGCGATGCAGCCGTCGGTGCTCTTGCGAAAGCGCTCGTTGCACGCCCAATCGTTTCCCGAGAAATCGATGTGCGCGTTGCTAGGAACGCGAAGCGGTACGCAGGCGCGGCCGTCGCTGTTGAATCCACGCTCGCAGCGCCACGACGCGCCGGTGGCGTCCAGGTACGCGTCGGCCGGAACGATTAGGCGAACGCAAGCCTCCGCGCTTTGTACGAACCCGCGGCTGCACTTCCATCGATCGCCGACGACGTCGAGCAGCGCGTTCGCTGGCACGACGATCGCGGTACAGGCGCTGGCGGCCTCGCGAAAGCCGCGCTCGCAGCGCCAGCCCGGGCCGAACGACGAGTCCACCGCGAACGAGTTCGCGGGGAGTTGGATGGCGACGCAGGTGGTGCCCGCCGTGCTCTCTCGATAGCCCTGCTCGCAGTGCCAACCGCGCCCGTAGTTGCTGTCATCCGAAAATGCGTGCTCGGGAATGATCAGCGCCACGCAAGCGTTGTCGCTCTTTCGATAGAGCCGCGCGCATTCGAAGTCGTTGCCGAAGGGGCTCAAGTGCGCGTTCGCGGGCACGACGACCGCGGTGCAAGTATTGCCGGTTTGGCGATACCCGCGGTCGCAGTTCCAACCGCCACCGTAGCGTCGCGCGGTCGCGTTGTCGGGGGCCGCGGCGCTCGCGGCGATCGTCTGTGCGGCTGCGGGCGGCGTAACGAGCGAGAAAGCGAGCAGCGTGACGCTGCAAGCGAGCAAGGCGAGGTGCGCCCAAGAGCGCTGAACGCGGCGCGCGGGCGCGCGGCGGTTCAAGAGTCTTCCGCCGCCGGCGCCGCCGCGGCCGGTGCCGCCGCGGGACGATTCGGCCTGAGGCTCGTGCGGCTGCGGTGGTGCTTGCGGCGCTCGTTCAGCGCATCGACGATTTTTTCGACATCGGCTTTCACGCCGGCTGCGTCGCCGCGCCGATAGCCCGTGATCATGTTGATGCCTTGGGCGATGCGATACATGTGCCAGTCGCGTCCGACGCTGCCGCTCGGCGCGTCCGTGCGGTGGATCGAAACGATGCGGTAGGCCTCGTCGAGCGGATCGCCGGCACCGGCTGCGGCGCCGTTACCGCCGGCCGCGCGCGCGCTCAAGTGCGCACCGCTGCGGGAGTCACGGCTCTGATCACCGACATCAACCGTCCATCGAAGTCCGCAAAGTTCAGACCGTTGAGGGCCGTCTGAGCGTCGATATCGGTTCTCATCTCCACGAAGCCGCAGCGCTCGCTATAGCCGGTGACCGCGTTGCGATTGAGCTTGACGGAAATGACCGTCCCGAACTTGCCGAATTTCGCCAGCAACATGTCCTCCGTGGCCGTGAAAGGCAGATTGCTCACGTAAAGCGTCGTGCTCACGCGGGGAGTCCTCTGGTGGGGATGCGCCAGCGGATCTGGCTAGTGGGCCAGTGTATAGGAGTTGGCCTCTGGCCGTCCGACTATCGCTGGAGCCCGCCCAGAGCCTCGCGATCAAGGAGCCTTCTGCAGCAACGGCCGCAGCATGCGTACGCTATCGAACGCATCGATAGCGAGCGTCGCGTCGATCAACTTCTGCGTTTGCGGCGCACCGAGCACCGGCGCGATTAAGTCGCGAGCCTTCGCGACGACCTCGTCTTGCCGCATCGGATTGCGCACGGTGCCGCGCACGGCCTCGACTCGTTCCTCGAGCCGCGTGCCGTCGTTCAGCACGATCTCCACGATCGCGACGCGCACGGGCAGCAGCTTGGCGAGCGCCTCGTCCGGCACGTACTTCACTTTCGCGCGCTCGCGCAGCACCGCGGCGTCGCGCATTCGCGCCGCGTCGTGCGCCGCGCGAAACGATGCCGTCGCGTCGATCAGCATCACGGCAACCATGTGCTGCAGGCAGATGTCCGGGATGTCGCGGTTGTCGACGACGGCGCCGACCGTGGGCGCGAGCCGCACCGCGACGCTCGCGACGTCGTCCGCAGAGAATGGGTGCTTCGCGCGCAAGCTCTCGATCGCGTCGAGCGGCGCCTGGATCGGCGTGCCGACCGTCCACTTCTTGATGTCCGTGTTGACGATCTCGTAGCGCTCGCCGAGCCCCGCGACGAGCACGCTCGGGTCACCCTCGGGCGCGTTGACCGCGAAGAAGTTGTCCTCGCCCGCGAACACGTCGTCGACGCCGGTCCAGCCCGCCTTGACGAGCAGGGCGGCCGTGACACCGTTGCGCGCAGGCATCCCGCCGAACACGAACGCCTTCTCGATGTGATCCGTGTCGCGGCCCCACACTTGATAGCCCGACGCTTGCTGCGACGCGTAGTCGAGCAGCCAGCGCATCTCACGCGCGCCGAGGCGCGCGCTGCAGCCGGCCGCGGCGGCGGCGCCGAACGTGCCCGCGAACGCATGCGTGCTGCGCCGCGTTTCGTTGCGGAATTCGACCGCGCCGAGCGCCATCGTGAGCCGCGTGCCGACGTCGTAGCCGAGCGCGACGGCGCGCAAGAATTGCGCGCCCGTGAGGTCGAGCTCCTCGCCGAGCGCGAGCGCCGCGGGGACGATCGGCGCTCCGGGATGAGATTGCGACTCTCCGTGCGAGTCGTCCGTCTCGTCCGAGTGCGCGAGCACGCCGTTCACGAGCGCGGCGTCGGTGGAGCTCGCGAGCAGCGTGGAGCCCGCGATCGTCGCAGCCGCGCGCCCGCCCACTTGCGTGCGCGCGAACGCGAGCGCGGCACGGCCCGGCGGCAGCTCGGAGCCGGAGATCATCGCGGCGAACGTGTCGAGCACGTGCTGCGCGGCTTGCGCGTGAACGTCGGTCGGCAGCGGACGCGCGAGCGCCGCGGCCATGTAGCGGCTCAGCGTGTCCATCACGGGGCCTATCGTTTGTGCGCGAACCCTGCGCGACGCGAACGCGGCGCCCGCGGCGAGCAGGGCGCTATTGCCGAGGAACTCGCGACGTGTCGGGCGGCCGCGCATGGTCCTCGCTCACCAAGCGGGCGGCGGCGAGCCGCCTTCGCTCGCCGCGTCGAGCTTTGCGACGGCGTCGCGGTCGAGCTCGACATCGGCGGACCCGGCGAGCTCGTCGAGCTGCTTCGCGCTCGTCGCGCTCGCGATCGGCGCCGCGACGCCGTGCGACCGCAGCCACGCGAGCGCGACCTGCGCGGGTGTCGCGTCGTGCTCCGCCGCGACTGCGTCGAGCGCGGCGAGAATCCTGAGGCCGCGTTCGTTGAGCATCTCTTTCACGCGATACGCGCGGGCGCTGCCTTCGGTGTCCTTCACGGAACGGTACTTGCCCGTGAGGAAGCCGCTCGCGAGGCCGAAATAGGGGATCACGCCGAGCCGCTCGCGGCGGCACAGCTCCGCGAGCGGGCCTTCGAACTGCACGCGGTCGTAGAGGTTGTACCAGGGTTGCAGCGTCTCGAAGCGCGGCAACCCTTGCACGGCGCTGACCTTCAGCGCGGCGGCGAGGCGGTCCGGCTCGTAGTTCGACGCACCGATCGCGCGCACCTTGCCGGCCTCGATCAGCTCGGCGAACGCGCCGAGCGTTTCCTCGAGCGGTGTATCCGCGTCGTCTTTGTGCGCTTGATAGAGGTCGATGTAGTCGGTCTTCAGTCGCTGCAGCGAGCGGTCGACCGCCTTGAAGATGTAGGCGCGCGAGAGGCCCTTGTCGCCGGGGCCCATCTCCATGCCGACCTTCGTCGCGATCACGACGTCGTCGCGCCGGCCGCGGCGCTCGAGCCAGCGGCCGATGACGCTTTCTGATTCGCCGCCGACGTGGCCCTTGATCCAACTCGAGTAGACGTCGGCGGTGTCGATCAGGTTGAAGCCGGCCGCGACGAACGCGTCGAGGACCTCGAACGAGCGCTGTTCGTCGGCGGTCCAGCCGAACACGTTGCCGCCGAGTGCGAGAGGTCCGACTTCGAGAGCGGATTGGCCGAGGCGTTGCTTTTTCATGCCGCCATTGTAGGGGGCGGCGTAGGCTCAGTGGGAGAGCGGCCCGCTCGATCGCTTGCGTCGGCGGACCGATCCCTAGTAGAACCGTCGCTTCGCCCTGGAACAGGCATCGGCATGCCGGACGCACGCGTCATCGAGATCGGCCGGCTCATCGACGAGGGCCCGTTCAGCCGTTATCAGCTGCTCGTCGCACTGCTGTGCGGTGCGATCGTATTCATGGACGGTTTCGACGCGCAGTCGATGGGCTTCGTCGCGCCCGCGCTTGCGGCGGACCTCGGCATCGCGCGCACGGCGATGGGGCCGCTGCTCTCGAGCGGCTTGGCCGGCATGATGTTCGGCGCGCTCGGGCTCGGCTTGCTCGCCGACCGCTGGGGACGAAGGCCCGTGCTGATCGTGTCGACGCTCGTGTTCGGTGTGGGCTCGCTCGTGTGCGCGACGGCCGAATCGTACGAGGCGCTGCTCGTTTATCGATTCCTCACGGGGCTCGGCCTCGGCGGCGCGATGCCGAATACCATAGCGCTCACCGCGGAGTACACGCCGAAACGCTTTCGCGCGACCGCGGTCATGCTGATGTTCTGCGGGGTATCGCTCGGCGCCGCCGTCGGCGGCTTCGTAGCGGCCGCGCTCATCGAGGAGTTCGGCTGGCGCTCGATCTTCGTGGTCGGCGGCGTGTTGCCGATCGGCGCAGCCGTGCTCGCGGCCGTGCTGCTGCCCGAGTCGATCCGGTTTCTCGTGCTCAAGCGCGGGCACGCGCCCGAGGTCGTGCGGCGCGTCGCGAAGCTGGTCGCTCGGATGTCGCCGGCGCTGCCGCTAGCCAACGCGTCGTTCGAGGTGGCCGAGAAGCCGGCCGCGGGATCGCAGGTGCGGGAGCTGTTCGCGGAGCGGCGCGCGGGCGTGACCGTGCTGCTGTGGGCGATCTTCTTCATGAGCCTGCTCGATCTCTATTTCCTCAACAATTGGCTGCCGACGATCATGACCGAGGCCGGGATCGGCCTTTCGACGGCGGCAAATATCACGGCTCTGTTCCAGCTCGGCGGAACCGCCGGCGCGATCGTGCTCGGCAGATGGATGGATCGGCACCTCTCGTTCAGGCTGCTCGCGGCGATCTATCTGGCCGCGTGCGTCGCGGTGGTCGCGATCGGGACGGCCGGCGTGGGGCTCCTGTCGCTGAGCCTCACGATTTTCGTCGCGGGCTTCTGCGTGATCGGCGGTCAGACCGCGTCGAACGCGCTCGCGGCGGAGTTCTATCCGACGGCGAGCCGCTCGACGGGCGTCGGCTGGGCGCTCGGGATCGGCCGGATCGGGTCGATCATCGGGCCGTTCATCGGCGGCTGGCTGCTCGTGTCCGTGAGCGACATACGGCACGTGTTCTGGGCCGCCGCGATACCACCGGTGCTCGCGGCGTGCGCGGCGCTCGGGGCGGCGGCCGTCGATGCGCGGCGGCGAGCCCACGCCGGCGCTTAGGCCGCGCGCTCGCGCGCGACTCGTGAGGCCTAGAGCTTCCCGGCGTCGCCGTGCACGACCTTGCCGCCGACGAGCGTGAGCACGGAGTGCAGCTTCTTGAGCGCGTCGTCGGGGACGGCTTTCTCGTCGAAGTAGTCGGCGCTCAAGACCGCGAGGTCGGCGTACTTGCCGGGCTCGATCGTGCCGAGCACTTTTTCCTCGTTCAAGAACCAGCCGTTCGCGGCCGTATAGAGCCTTAAGGCTTCGGCGCGCGTGAGCGTTTGGCCCGCGTTGATGAGCTCGCCGCGCGCGTTCTTGCCGGTGACGACGTAGTACAAGCCGATCCACGGATTCATGGGCGAGATCTGCATGCCGTCGGAGCTCATGCCCATCGGGATGCCGCTGTCCATCAGCATCCGAAACGGCGGCCCATTCTGTTGCGCGGTGCCGCTCACGTAGCGCCAGCCGCCGAGCACGCTCACGCCGCCGCCGAGCGCCTTGAGCTTGTCGGCATACTCGCGAGTGATGAACGGCACGTGCGCTACCACCCAGCGTAGGTCGCGCAGCTTCGGCACGTCGCGCGCGACTTGCTCCCAGTCGTCGATGATCACCTTGTAGTCGGCCGGCGTGAGCGAGTGGTTCTCGTTGCGCCAGCCCGCTTCGGCGACGCGCCGCGTGCCGTTGACCCACGGCTCGCTCGGCGCGGCAATGATCGGACTCGCGCCCGCCGTGAACTCGCCGATGCCGACCACCTTGAGCAGGTCGCCGCCGAAGTCCGGAAACACGTTCGCGAGGCGCGCCGCGAGCTGCGGCGTCGCGGCATCGGTCTCCATGTGCAGGAAGTTCACGCGGATCCGGTTCAAGAGCTTGCCTTCGCGATTCAGCGCGAGCAGCGCGTCGTAGCAGTGGTAGAGATCGCAGTGCGCCGCGCCGTCGGCCGCCGTGCCCGCCGCGGGGAACCCGCCCTCGTCGAGGTGCGTCGTGATCCCTAAGCTCGCCGCGTAACGCTGCGCGTCGAGCGTGCCGCGCTTCTGGTCATCGAGCGTTTGGAGCTTGCGCAGCTCGAACAGCGCTTGCGTCGTCGGGTTCGGCGTCTGAAATCCGCCCGCGAGCGCGCCGTCCGCGCCCACTGCGATTCCCTTAGCCCTCGAAGAAGCGCTTGCCGAGGGTGTTCGTCACGCTCGGGCCGGCGAACGATTGTTGGATGTAGATCGGGTGCTGCGGGCTGACGGAGTCGAGCTCCGCGAGCGTCGGGAAGCGCGGCGTCCCCGGAGGCGGCACGAATTGATTGATGTCGAAGCCGCCGATCGAGGTGATCCAGTCGCCTGCGGGCAGCTCCGTCGTGCGTGCCTTGAGCAGCGCGAGCACGTCGTCGATCGAGGCGGCCGACTCGAGGCGCGTGTCGTGGCCCGGCCGGAGCCCGAGGAGGACGACGTGGTTGTGGTTGTCGATCAGGCCCGGCACGACGGCGCGGCCGTGCACGTCGATCGTCTGCGTGCAGCGCGTCGCGCCGAGCCGGCCGTCGCCGACCGCGACGACGCGGTCGTCCAAGATCCGAACCGACTTCACGACGCGGTTGGCAGTGTCCATCGTGTGGATCGCGCCGTTGGTGAGCAGCACGTCACGGACGGCCGGGCAGTCGGCGCCTTGACCGAGCGCGATAGAGACCGGCAGCAGCGACAGAATCGCGAGCGCCGAACGGATCAACGAGTGTGCGAGACGCATCGGATCGTGCTCCCCCGGGTGGACGGATCGTGCTGGATCGTACGCCGCGGTCGCGCCGCGTTCCAGGTTCGGCGCCTACCGCCGATCCTCCGACATCGGCAGCGTTGCGCCGCGAAAGATGCTGGGCGAGGATGGGGCGCGCATAAACGAGCCGTAGGAAACCATCATGCGAACTCGATGCCTGCGATTTACGAACCTACTTGCCGCAGCAGCGGCGTTGTCGGCAAGTGCGGTATGGGCACAGCCCGCGCCACCCGCGCCGGCGCCCGCACCGACGATGCGCGGCGACGGTCCCGCGCCGGCCGCGAAGCCGTTCAGCATCACTCGCTTGGATCCGGCGCTCGATGCGCTCGTTGCAGCCGACACGAAGGCCGAGCAGATCGCGAGCGGCTTCGGGCTCAACGAAGGGCCGGTGTGGGTGCGCGAAGGCGGGTCCGGCTATCTGCTCGTGGGCGGACTGCTCGACAACGTGATCTACAAGATCTCGGCCGACAACAAGGTGTCGGTGTTCTTGGACAAGGCCGGGTACACCGGAACGGACGTCGATCACGCCGGCACACAGACACGCAGCGGCCGCTCGCACGTGCTGCTGATCGGGCCGAGCTGCGCGAGCTTGGATTCCCAAGGCCGGCTCATCTGGTGCGCGGACAACGACCGCACCGTGATGCGGCTCGAGAAGGACGGGTCGCGCACGGTGCTGTCCGCGGGCTCGAGCGACGGCAAGCGCTTCAGCGGCCCGAACGACATCGTCGTGGCGCGCGACGACGCCGTCTATCTCACCGACAACGACTTCGGGCTCCGCGATGCGGGCAGGAATCCCGACAAGCAGATGCCGAACGGCATCTGGCGCATCAAGGACGGCAAGTCGACGCTGGTCTTGGAGGCGGCGACCCTCGGCGGTATTCCGAACGGCATCGCGCTGTCGCCCGACGAGCGCTACCTGTACGCGACCGCGCTGCAGAAGATGATGCGCTACGAAGTGAAATCGGACGGCACGCTCGGCGCCGGCATGTTGTTCACCGAAGGCCCGGGTATCGGCGACGGTATCAAGGTCGACCAACAGGGCAACGTCTATTCGACCAGCGGCGCCGGACCCGGGATCATCCGGATCACGGCGCCGACCGGCACGCTGCTCGGTTACCTGAATTTGCCGATCTACGGCGACGAGCCGAAGCGGCAGATCTGTGCGACGAACGCGGCGTTCGGCGATGCGGACGGCAGGAGCCTGTACATCACCGCGTGCGATGTGGTGTACCGGATTCGCATGAAGACCGTCGGGTTGATGCCGGGGCCGAAGCGCTAGTGTACTAGGCGGCCTCGGCCAGCCGAGCTTTCGAAATCTGCACCGTCGCTGCGCTGAATGCTGCTTCGTGGCGGAGGACGAGCGCTTCGAACGCCAGGTCCTGGAGCCCGAGCTCGCGCAGAGACGCGAGCGCCGCTGCATCCGGCGGACGGCTCACGGCCCGTTGGATCGCTTCGATGATTCCGTGGCTCTTGACCACCTGCCAAGTCTTCGTCGCACGCGTCTTCTTGCCGTTCTTTCGAGTCAGCAGTGCTTCATACGCGTAGACGGCCGCGAACGCTTCCTTCTCGACCGGCGACTGCGTCTCGTGGGTCGCAGCCTGCAAATCGACGGCTTTGCGCTGGGCTTCCAGGGCAAGGTCCGGGCGCTTTCCGGCGATTGCGTTCTTGACGAAGATCGCGCATTCGGCGGGCGTGCGTAGGCGTTCGACTCGATAGTCCATGGTGGCTCCTCCGTGCTATACGACCAGTGTGGGCGCATCGGGCGGAGTTGTCGAATCGGCGTAGTCCGGGCACGCCGGAGGCCGCGGGCTACGCCGCCCGCTTGACGATGCCCGTTGCGATGTTCGGGCTCTCGGGATTCACGTCGACCGACCGGTCGCGGGGGTTCACGACGAGGTCCATCTCTTCCATCGGGATTGCGCCGAGCAGCACTTCGTCGCCGAGCACGAGCGCGCCAACGAAACCCGTGCGGTTCTTGAAGCGCAGAACGATCGGTCCGACGTAGGGATAGGTCACACGCGAGCCGTCGGCGAGCTTGACCTCGCGCGTCTCGAGCACCTCGAGCTTCAGTTGCAGGCGCACGTGCTCGGGGATGCACAGGAACACGGCACCGGTGTCGGCGAGCGCGGTGACTTCGACCGCAGCGAGAGACGGGTCGCGCGGGTTGCTCAAGTGCAGTTTCGTTGTCACGAGTCCCATGCCTCCAGTTTGTACCGGCCCCGTGGCGAATGGGCAGCACGATTATCGAGGCTCACACATGGATTCAGTGAGCGCCTTGTCGCCGATTCTAAGCCCATGCGCTGAGCCCGAGTCCAGCACTGTCGTTCACCGCGATGTCACGTTTTGCGACCGCGCCCTGCTTCAATGGCTCGACATTCCAAAGAGGGCCGCCGCCATGCTCGAAGCACTCCTTATATATGCCGCTCCCGCGTTTGCCGTTGGCTTCGCAGCCGCCTGGGCGCTCGGCGGCAAGACGCGCGAGCAACTGGCCGGAACCAGGGCACGCGCCGACGAGCAGGCTCGCGCCGCGGCCGAGAAGCTCGAGCTCGCCGCGAATGCCAAGAGCGAGCTTGCGAACGCATTCAAGGCGCTGTCCGCCGAAGCATTGAGCACGAGCAATCAGAGCTTCCTGCAACTCGCGACCGCGTCGCTCGAGAAGTTCCAGGAGCGAGCGCACGGCGATCTCGAGGCGCGCGAGAAGGCGGTGGACGCGCTCGTGCAACCGATCCGTGAATCGCTCACGAAAGTCGACGGCAAGCTAGGCGAGATGGAGCGCACCCGCGAGCAGGCGTACTCGGCGCTGAACGAGCAGCTGCGCGGCCTCGTCGAGACGCACTTACCGCGGCTGCACGGCGAGACGTCGAACCTCGTGAAAGCGTTGCGTCAACCCACCGTGCGGGGCCGCTGGGGAGAGATGCAACTCCGCCGTGTCGTCGAGATGGCGGGCATGCTCGAGCATTGCGACTTCGTCGAGCAGCCGAGCGCTGCGGGTGAGGACGGCCGCTTGCGCCCCGATCTCATCGTGAAGCTGCCGGGCGGCAAGCAAGTAGTGATCGATGCGAAGACGCCGATCGCGGCCTATCTCGAAGCGGCGGAGGCCGCGAACGATGACGAGCGCGCGGCGCATCTGAAGCGGCACGCGCTGCTCGTGCGCTCGCACATGGCCGCGCTCGGCCGCAAGGCCTATTGGGATACGTTCAGCCAGACGCCGGAGCTCGTGATCATGTTCCTGCCGGGCGAGATGCTGTTCAGCGCCGCGCTGCAGAGCGATCCGTCGCTGATCGAGCTCGGCGTGAACGAGAAGGTGGTGCTCGCGACGCCGACCACGCTGATCGCGCTGCTGCGCACCGTGGCCTACACGTGGACGCAGGAAGCGCTCGCGCTCAACGCGCAGGACGTGGCGCAGCTCGGCAAGCAGCTCTACGAGCGGATCGCGTCGCTCGCCGCGCATTGGAGCGACGTGGGCGACAAGCTCGAGAAGGCGGTGGGCTCGTACAACAAGAGCGTCGGCACGCTCGAGACGCGCGTGCTCGTGACGGCCAGGAAGTTCGTGGACCTCAAAGCCGCGCCCGAGGACGGCGAAGTCGAGGCACCGGCGCCCGTGGATACGCTGCCGCGGGCGTTGCAGGCACCGGAGCTCCTGGTGCGCGAGGCGGGGGCGTCGGTCGAGCGGATCGCCCGTATCGGCTGACGCCGACGCCGACGCCGACGCGGCCGCCGATCGCCGGTGCGACGGCGGGCCGGCAGTTCCGTCCGCCGAGCGCTCGCTCAGAGCAAGAATGGCACGAGCATCTTCGAGCGCTTCTTGTACGCCGGATAGGCTTCCGGAAACTGCCGCTCCATGTCGCGTTCCTCGCGGCGCGCGCTGAACAAGAAGTACGCGAGCAGGATCACGGACGGTGCGGCGGCGAGCGGATGAACGAGGGTTGTTCCAATGAACATCGCGAGGACCCCCGTGTAAATCGGATGGCGTACGTACGCATAGGGTCCGGAGGTGACGAGCTCGGGCTGGGCGTGCAGCGTCATCGGCATTCCCCAGTTCCGCCCGAGCGTCACGCGCGCCCAAATGGCGAACGCGACGCCAATGACGCACACGGCAGAGCCGACCGCGGCGACTTCGTCCGTGACGCGCCCGAACAGCGTCGCGGGCAGGCGATCGCCATAGCGAAGAGTGATCACGAAAACGACCACGATCACCAAGCGCAGCGCGCTGCGACTCGGCGAATATTGGCGTCTGCCGCGCACGCCGGCGATCGACAAAGCGAGCCAGACCGCGAAAAACGCGATCCAACAGCCGGCAATGATTTGGTCGTAGATCCTCATGAACGAACCGTTGCCGCTTCCTACTTAGAACGAGCGATCTTGGCTTTCATTCCTTCGCGTTGTTTCCGGTGTGCAGCGATTGTACGTCCTCGCGGGTCGTGCGCTCGCGCGGCCCCCACTCGCATGAAGTGTCGCCGAGAGATTGTCAGGTTACCCAACGTTCTACCGATGACTGACAAGCGCCTTTACGAACGCGGTCGAGCATGATCGTCGAGCCGCCCGCTAGGCTGAGCAAGGATGTCATCCGCCTGTCTCGATGCGCTCACGGCGCCCCAGAAGTCGTACGCGATGATCGATGGTAGTGGGCAAGACGCGACGTTGGCGCGGAACGAGCGCGGGCGCTCGCCATACAGGCGCGGCCGACCCCCCCTCGCCGAGCTTCCGTTACTATTCGCTCATGGACGATCACGACTTCTTGTCCGGCGGCGGCGAGATGGGAGCGCTGATTCGCGCCTACGACTGGGCCTCGAGCCCGCTCGGCCCGCCCGGCTCGTGGCCGCAAGGCCTGAAGACGTCGGTGCGCGTGCTGCTTTCCACCGGTCATCCCATGTTCATCTGGTGGGGCCCCGAGCTCATCCAGTTCTATAACGACGCGTACCGCCGCTCGATCGGGCCGGAACGGCATCCGAGCGCGGTCGGCCAGCGCGGCCGCGAGTGTTGGGCCGAGATCTGGGACATCATCGGGCCGCAGATCGAGCAGGTTATGACGGGCCGCGGCTACACGTGGCACGAGAATCAGCTCGTGCCGATCACTCGCTACGGCAAGCGCGAGGACGTCTACTGGACGTACAGCTACGGCCCGATCGACGATCCGACCGCGCCGCACGGTGTCGGCGGCGTGCTCGTGGTGTGCACGGAAACCACCGAGCAGGTGTTCGCGGAGCGGCGCCTCAAGGCCGCGGAGGCGCGGTGGCGCGCACTGTTCGAGCAGACTCCGGGATTCGTCGCGATCTTGGGCGGCCCGGAGCACGTGTTCGAGTTCGCGAACCCGAACTACTTCACGCTCATCGGCGGCCGCGCCGTGCTCGGCAAGAGCGTTCGCGACGCGCTGCCGGACGTGGCGGCGCAAGGCTTCGTCGAGCTGCTCGACGAGGTCTATCGCAGCGGCGAGCCGCACGTGGGCGTCGCGACGCCCGTGTTCCTCGAGCACGGACCGAACGAAGGCCGCGAGCGCAGGTACCTCGATTTCGTGTATCAGCCCGTGCACGATGCGGCAGGCGCCGTGACCGGAATCTTCGTGAACGGCTACGACGTGACCGAGCGAGTGCGCGCGAGTGATTCGCTGCGCGACGAAGACCGGCGTAAGGACGAGTTCCTCGCGATGCTCGGCCACGAGCTGCGCAATCCGCTTTCGGCGATTCAGAACGCGAGCGAGCTGCTCTTGCGCAACACCGCATCGGATCCGGCGACGCGAATGGTCGGCGAGCTGCTCGGGCGTCAGGTCACGCAGCTCGGCAAGCTCGTCGACGATCTGCTCGACCTCTCGCGCATTTCGCAGGGCCTCATCGAGCTGAAACAAGAGCCCGTGGAGCTCGGCAGCGCGATTGCGCTCGCGCTCGAGTCCGTGGAGCCGCTCGTGCGCGCGAAGCGGCACGAAGTTGTCAACGTCGGCAGCGACGTCCCGCTATACGCACATGGCGATCTCTCGCGGATCGTGCAAGCGATTTCGAACGTGATCACGAATGCTGCGAAGTACACGGAAGTGGGTGGCCAAATCGAAGTGACGCTCGAGCGCGTCGGCCGGGACGCCGTCATCGCAATCGCGGACAACGGCACCGGCATACCGCCGGAGCTGCTCCCGAACATCTTCGATCTGTTCGTGCAGGGCAGCCGAACGGCCGACCGAGCGGAAGGCGGGCTAGGTATCGGACTATCGGTAGTCCGCCGGCTCGTGGAAATGCACGGCGGCCAAGTAGCGGCGGCGAGCGACGGCGTCGGCCGCGGCTCGAAGTTCCAGATACGGTTGCCGTTGTCGAGCGCGCCTGCTCAGCGGGCCGCGCCGTTGGCCGACAGGCGGCGGACTGATGCGCGCCGTGTGCTCGTCGTCGACGACAACGCGGACGCGGCCGACTCGCTCGCCGCGCTGCTCAGGATCAGCGGCCACGACGCGGACACCGCGTACACCGGCCGCGATGCGCTCGAGCGGATGCGGCGGTCGCACGCCGACGTAGTGTTGCTCGACATCGGGCTGCCCGAGATGGACGGCTACGAGGTGGCGAGACGAATCCGCGCGGAGCACGGGGGACTCGTGCTCGTCGCCGTGACGGGCTACGGCCAGGCCGCGGACGTGCAGCGCGCGGAAGACGCCGGCTTCGACGCGCACATCACGAAGCCGGTAGCGTTCGAGGACTTGCAGCGGGTGCTGGCGGAGCTTTGAGGCGCGCGCACCTTGCGCGCCGCATGAGCCACGATGGGCGAGCACAGCTACGACGGCTGCGTCGTCTCGCTCCGCGCAAACCGCCGCCGCAGGGCGTCCCCCGCCTGCGACGTCCAGATGAAGAACAGCGGAATGAACAGCACCGCGATGAACGTGGCGGCGAGCATCCCGCCGATCACGCCGGTGCCGATCGAGTGGCGGCTGCCGGCACCGGCGCCCGTCGAGAGCGCGAGCGGCAGAACGCCGAGAATGAACGCGAGCGAGGTCATCACGATCGGCCGGAAGCGCAGCCGCGCGGCCTCGATCGCCGCTTCGTGCAGCGGCTTGCCGTCGCGGTGCATGTGCGCCGCGAACTCCACGATCAGGATCGCGTTCTTCGCAGCGAGACCCACGAGCGTCACGAGCCCGATCTGCAGATACAGGTCGTTGTAGAGGCCGCGCAGCCACACCGCGAGGAACGCCCCGAACACCGCGAACGGCACCGCGAGAATCACCGCGAACGGCAGCGTGATGCGCTCGTATTGCGCCGCGAGGATCAGGAACACCATGAGCACCGCGAGGCCGAAGATGCCGAGCGTGCTCTGGCCGCTCGTCTTCTCTTGGTACGATTCGCCCGACCACGCGAGCGTGTAGCCCTCGGGTAAGTGCTTCGCGGCGAGCTCCTCCATCACGGCGAGCGCTTGGCCCGAGCTATATCCCGGCGCGGGCCCGCCGAACAGGCGCGCGGACGGGAACAGATTGAAGCGCTCGATCATGTCGGGGCCCGTCGTCTCGCGTACGGCAGCGATCGCCGTCAGCGGAATCATCGAGCCGTCGGCCGAGCGCACCGACACGTCGCGCAGGTCCTCGGGATGCGCGCGGAACTTCGAGTCCGATTGCATCAGCACGCGGTACACGCGGCCGTCGCGATTGAAATCGTTCACGTAGAGCGCGCCGAACGTGCTCTGCAGCGTGAGGTTCACGTCGTCCAGGCTCACGCGCAGGAGCTTCGCCTTCTCGAGGTCGACGGCGACGTTCACGCGCGGCACCTGCGCGGAGTAGGTCGTGTTGACGCCGGCGAGCTCGGGGCGCTGCGCGGCCGCGGCGACCAGCGCTTGCGTGGCTTGCTCGAGCGCCACGTAGTCGTTGCTGCGCGACTGCACGAATCCCTCCAGCCCGCCGGTGTTGGACATGCCTTCGACTGCGGGCGGCGCCAGCGAGAAGATGAACGCGTCCTTGATGCCGGCCGACGCGCCGAACAGCGCGCCCGCGACGGCGTCCGCCGCGAGCTCCGGGCTCCGCCGCTCCGCCCAGTCCTTCAGCAGAACGAAGCCGACACCCGCGTTGCTGCGTTGGCCGTTGGTTTGCACGTCGAGGCCGTAAACGGTGATGTCGTCGTCGTATGCCGGGTGCCCGAACGCCGCTCGATCGAACTGGTCGAGCGCGGCCTTCGTTCGCTGCAGCGAAGCCGCGGGCGGCAGCGCAGCGATCGCGATGACGTAGCCTTGGTCCTCGCTCGGCGCGAGCGCGCTCGGCACCGAGCGCTCGAGCCACCAGATCGCGACCACCATCAGCGCGATCGCCGCGACGGCGAGCTTCCCGTGGCGCGTCGTCCAGCGCACGCCGTCCGTGTACCAATGCGTGAGGCGCCGGAACGCGCGGTCGAACCTCGCGAGCAGACCCTTCGGCTCCTCCCCGCCCGACTTCAGGATCCGCGCGCACATCGCGGGCGTGAGCGTGAGCGCTACGAAGCCCGAGATCGTGACCGACACCGCGATCGTGATCGCGAACTGCCGGTACATCTCCCCGACGAGCCCGCCGAGGAACGCCACCGGCAGGAACACGGCGTTCAGCACGAGCACGATCGCGATCACGGGCCGGCTGACCTCGGCCATCGCGCGCCGCGTCGCTTCGCGCGGGTCCGCATGCTCTTCGCGCATGTGCCGCTCGACGTTCTCGAGCACGACGATCGCGTCGTCGACGACGATTCCGATCGCGAGCACCATTCCGAACAGCGTGAGCGAGTTGATCGAGAAGCCGAGCAGATACATACCCGCGAACGTGCCGACGAGCGACACCGGCACCGCGACCGACGGGATCGCGGTCGCGCGCAAGTTGTAAAGGAATAGCCAGACGACGAAGAACACGAGGATCAGCGCCTCGAAGAACGTGAACGCGACCTCGCGCATCGAGGTGCGCACGTACTTGCTGGTGTCGTAGGGTATCGACCACGAGAGGCCGGCCGGAAACCTGGCTCCGAGCTCGTCCATCTTGGCGTACACGGCGGCCGCGGTTTGCAGCGCGTTCGCGTCGGGAGCCAGTTGCAGCGCCGCGCCCGTCACGGGACGGCCCTTGCGAGTGATGCCGAACGAGTAGTCGCGGGCGCCGAGCTCGACGCGTGCGACGTCTTTCAGGCGCACGATCTCGCCGTTGTCGCCGACCCGCACCACGATGCGCTCGAACTCGGACGGATCCGAGAGGCGCGCTTGCGTCGTGACGCTGAGCGTGAGATCGACGGTCTCGTCGATGGGCTCGTCGCCGAGCCGGCCGGCCGCGGACTGCGTGTTCTGCTCGCGCACGGCCGCGGCGACGTCGGCCGGTGTCATGCCGAGCTCCGCGAGCCGATCCGGCTGCAGCCAAATCCGGATCGAGTAGTCGCGCGCACCGAACACCTGCACGTTGCCGACGCCGGGAATGCGGCGGAGCTCGTCGATCACGTTCAGCGTCGCGTAGTTCGAGACGAACAGCTCGTCGTAGCGGCCGTCCGGCGAATCGAACGACAGGATCATCAGGAAGCTCGGCAGTGACTTCGCGACCGTCACGCCTTGCCGGCGCACCTCCTCGGGCAAGAGCTGCACGGCGCTCTGCACGCGATTCTGCACGTTGATCATCGAGAGGTCGGCATTCGTGCCGACGGCGAACGTCAGCGCGATTTCGAGCGAGCCCGCCGCGGAGCTGCCGGAGCGCATGTAGAGCATGTTCTCGACGCCGTTGAGCGCCTGCTCGAGCGGTGCGGCGACGGTCTCGGCGATCACGTCCGAGCTCGCGCCCGGATACACGGTGCTCACGCTGATCTGCGGCGGCGCGATGTTCGGATACATCGCGACGGGGAGCTCGCGATAAGCCGCGAGCCCGGCGATCACGATGAACGCCGAGACCACCGTCGCGAACAACGGGCGGTCGATGAAGAAGTTCGAGATCACGGCGCGCCCGTGGCGCCGTTGGTGGGACCCGCCGTGCCGGTGTTAGGCGGCGGGGTTCCGTCCGCGGCGAGCGGCGTCGCGTGAACCGCCGCGCCGGGCTGGACCTTGAGGATACCGTCCACGACCACGCGGTCGCCGGCCGACAGGCCGCTCGCGACCACCACGTCGTTGCCCGCGCTCACACCGAGCTCGACGGGGTGCGCGGCGATTTGCTCGCCCGCGCCGACCACCCAGACGAACGGACCTTGCGCGCCGTGCATGAGCGCGCGCTTCGGGATGACGAGCGAGCTCGCCACGCTCACGCCGTCGATGCGCGCGCGCACGACGCGGCCGGGCAGCAACGTGTTCGCGCCGTTGTCGAGCACGGCGCGCACGGCGACCGTGCCCGTCGCGTCGTCCACGCGCGGCGCGATGAACTCGATCCGTGCGGCGGGGCCGAGCGTAGCTCCGCGCGCGTCGACGACGTGGACGCCAACCGCGTCGGGCTGCGCGGCTTGCGCGGTGCGCACGAGCAGCGCGTCGCCTTCCGGCAGCGCGAGCTCGACGTACAGCCGGTCCGCCTGGACGAGGTACGTGAGCAGGCTCGAATCTTCACCGGCCGTGACGAGGCTGCCTTCGGAGCGCACCTCGCGGCTCGTGAGCCCCGCGATCGGTGCGCGCACCTCCGTGTACGAGAGCGCGAGCTCCGCGGTGCGCACGGCCGCCTCGGCGGCGGCGACCATCGCCTGTGCGCCTTCGAATGCCGCGACGGCCGTATCGCGATCGCGCAGGCTCGCGAGCTTCTGGTCATAGAGCGGCAAGATCCGGTCGCGCTCGCGCCGCGCCTGGGCGAGCAGCGCTTGCTGCACGCCGAGCTGCGCCCGGGCGTGCTCCGCCTCGGCGCGAAACGGCGCTGGATCGATGCGGAACAAGAGGTCGCCAGCCTTCACGGCCTGCCCCTCCTCGTAGCGCCGCTCGAGCAAGATCCCCGAGACGCGCGCACGCACCTCCACCTCGCGCACGCCGCGCAGCTGCGCGGCGTATTCGAGCGCGAGCTTGAGCTCGCGCGGCTGCACCTCGAGCGCGCTGACCTCGGCCGGCGGCGGCGCCTGAGGGGGCGCCGGTTGCTCGCATGCGGTGAGCGCCGCGGCAAGCAGCGAGGAAAAGAACGGCTTTCGCCATGCAGTGAGGGCGTTCATATCGGTCGCTCGGTCCAGGTCCGTTGAGCACGGAACGGTGCGTGTGATTCGCATCGTTCCCGAGGAGGAATCATTGTACCGGAGAGCGTGTCGACGATTCGCAACCGCGCGATCACAAAAAAACGAGCCGCTGGCGCTCCATGAGCGCCCAACACCGTCACTTACGGGTTCGAGCCTTCGAACTTCGCTGCGATCCGTCGCAGCCACGACTCGCTCCAAGTGATGTTCTTTGCCTTCATGTCGCCGATCAACGCGCTCACCCACTTGAGCTCGGTCTTCAGCATGGTCTCGCGGTACTCGTCGTCGAGCAGAAACAGTCGCGGCAGGCCGCGATCGCGAGCCTCGGTCGTGACGGCTTGCCGGCGCTCGAGGTCGCGCTGCAGCGCGCTCGCGCGCGCCTCGAGTTGCTCGAGGGCTTTCTTCGGCGTGAGCAACATGATGAACGAGAGCGCCGCTGCAAATTCCGGGAACTCGCGCGCCGGTGCAGCCAGCATATGCTGTAGCCACGTCTCGGCCGCAGCCGATCCTTTCTCCGTGATCTCATAGACAGCGCGCTCCGGCCGGCCGTCCGCCTTCGAGGTGCCCTGCAAGCTGATCAGACCAGCGCGCTGCAGCCGCTCGATCGCCTGGTAGACGCTGTTGCGCTGCGCGACGTTCACCACGGTGTCTTTGCCGCGCCGCTTGATGAGCTCATGCATCCGATAGGCGTGCATCGGCGCTTCGGCCAGCAGTGCGAGCACGACGAGGGCTAGCGGAGATTTGCGTTCCGATCGGTCGGTCATTGGTCGTCTCTCCCGGCGGCATCTTGCCGTATTAGTCATGCCATGTATAATAGTCATGGGATGACTAAGGAGACAGCCATGAAGGCATTGATTATCGGAGGCGGCATAGCGGGCACGGTGGCGGCGCTGGCCTTGAAGAAGGCGGGCCTCGAGCCCGTGATTTACGAGTCATTCGATCGTGGGGCGGACGGTGTGGGGGCGTTTCTCACGCTCGCCGTCAATGGTATCCATGCGCTCAGCGCGGTGGATATCGACGCCGCGCGCCTCGGCGGGTTCGAGACGCCGCGCCTCGCGTTGCATCTCGGCGACGGCCGCAAGCTTGCCGAATTCCCGTTCGGCCCGGCGCTGCCGGGCGGCGGCGTCGCGCGGACCATCTCCCGTTCCGAGCTATATACGGGTCTACGCGACGAAGCCGTAAAGCGCGGCGTTTGCGTCGAGTACGGCAAGCGACTCGTCGAGGCTCGGGCGTCCGCCGGGGGCGGGGTAACGGCGCGATTCGCCGACGGGACCAAGGCGAGCGGCGATCTTCTCGTCGGGGCGGACGGCCTGCACTCGCGTGTGCGCGAGATTATCGATCCAGGCGCGCCGCGCGCGAGCTACGTCGGGCTGCTCAACGTGGGTGGGGTTGCGCGAGGGATTCGCGCGCCCGGCCCGCTCGGCACGATGCAGATGTTCTTCGGCAAACGATGTTTCTTCGCCTACGTGCCGCATCCGAATGGCGACGTTTTGTGGTTCGCGAATCCGTTCCGTCGCCGCGAGCCGACCAAGAGCGAGCTCGCCGCGATCAGCCCGGACCAATGGCGCAACGATCTACTCGAGCTGTTCGCGAAGGACGCGACACCCGCGCTCGCGATTATCCGCGCGACGCCGGAGCTCATTGCCGGCTGGAGCACCTACGACTTCCCGACGGTGCCGCATTGGCACGCCGGCCGGATGATCATCATCGGCGATGCCGCGCACGCGGCTTCGCCGTCGTCGGGGCAGGGCGCGTCCATGGCGATCGAGGACGCCGTGGTTCTCGCACAGTGCCTGCGTGACGCGAACCGCATCGAAACGGCGTTCGCCACGTACGAGTCACTGCGGCGCGAGCGCGTGGAGAGAGTGGTTGCCCAGGGCAGGCGCAACGGGAGCGGCAAGACGCCCGGGACGTTCGGGCGTGTGATCCGCGACGTGTTTCTGCGGATGATGTTCGGCCGGGGCGGTGGGCGCGCTGCCCAATCTACGCAGTGGATCTTCGAGCAGCGCGTCGATTGGCTCAGGCCCGCTCGGCCGCCTTCATGATCTTCATGACTCCCGCTACCAGCAGTGCGACGCCGTCGACGAGCATCTTCACGCCCAGCAGGCACGCGACGCGAATCTTCTGGCCGAGCGGCAGCTCGACGAATCCGTCGGTCCGGTCGAGGTAGCCGGCGATGGTTGTGTTGCGGCGCAGCGTGCTTTCGAACGCCGGAGACAGCTTCGCGGCGACCGCGGCCGCAACCACGAGAAACAGCAGCCCCGGAATGATGGGCACGATCAAGCCGACGGCGCCGAGCGCGAGGCAGGCGATGATCACGACACAGGCGATGAGCTTCGCGGTGATGTTGTCGAGCGGGCGAGATTCCGATTGCATGGTGCGAGTCCTTGGCAGTAATGGGGCGGATCATTGCCAAACTCGTGCCAACCGCATGCTCCATAGTTCTCGGCCACTCACGAAAGCCACCGGTGCGGATCTAGACACCGGCCTGTCGCAGCCCACCAACCATTGGCGAATTACGCCGATCATCGGACTGCAGGCCGGCGTGCGCCGGGCGCTGCGATCGGTCGCCGCCTAGTCGCGGACGGGTCCGAACAGTAGTATTGATCCCGTGACGAGATTGAACTGATCTGGGCTTGATGTCGCCACTGCGCCGCGTGCTCGCGTGGGCCGCGTGCGTTTCGCTCGCCGCGTGCGTCGTCGATCCGCGCGTGCAGACGGCGCCGAACGAGCCGCAAGAGGCGCGGCTCGATCAAGACTTCGCGGTGATGCCCGACGGCGCGAGATTGCCGCTCGAGGCTTGGCTGCCGGCCGCACCTCCAGCCGCCGTGATCCTGGCCGTGCACGGGCTCGGCGATCACGCGGGGTCCTTCGAGGGAACCGGGTCGTTTCTCGCCGCTCAGGGTTTTGCCGTCTACGCGTTCGATCAGCGCGGGTTCGGCCGGACGGCGCAGCGCGGAGTCTGGGCGGGAGGCGACCGCATGGCGGACGACGTTCTCGAAGTCGCGCGGCTGCTGCGGCTTCGGTACCCCGCGGCACGGCTGTATGGCCTCGGCGAGAGCATGGGCGGCGCGGTGCTGCTCCATGCGCTGCAGCGCCATCCTCCGGGCTGGATCGACGGTGCCGCGCTGCTCGCTCCGGCCGTCTGGAATCGCGCCGAGATGCCGTGGTACGCGCGCGCGCCGCTCAGGGTCCTGTCCCACAGCTGGCGCGGCATGAAAGTGTCGGGGCGAATCACGGGCCGCGTCCCGACGGACGACGCGCAAGCCCTGCGCCAGCGGCATGAGGACCCCCTCGTGATCCAGCGAGTTCGCGTGGACATGCTGTGGGGCCTCGCGGACTTGATGGACGCCGCCACCTCGCAGCCCGTGACGGCCGACGTGCCGGTGCTCATTCTCTATGGAGCCCACGACGAGATCGTGCCGCCGGAGGCCACGTGCGCCTGGATCCAAGGCTTAGCGCCGAATGGCGGCTGGCGGCTCGCGTTTTATCCCGACGGTTGGCACTTGCTCACGCGCGACCTCGGTGCGCGAACCGTTCATGACGATTTGATCGCGTGGTTCACGCGTCCGGGCCTGCCCTTGCCGTCGGGCGCCGATGGCGGCATGCCGGTCGAGCGGCTCTGTCAGTCGCGTGCCAAGGAATAACCAATAGGCAAATAGGCGCGAGCGAGAGGTTCGTGCGAACATCCGTGCGGCTTTCCATCCGGAGAAAGAACGTGCGCATGTCATCGATCGTCGTGGCGGCGCTCGCGGCCGTCGTGCTGTCGTCGAACGCGCTCGCGCAGAGCCCGCCGGCAGCTGCACCTTGTAACCTCACGGCGGCGCCGGGCGTCGCCGATCAGCTGCTGACGTCCGGGCGGGCGCCCGCGAACCTATCGGCTGTTCGTGCCCCCGGGCTATGACGGCCACACCCGGCTCGCGCTCGTGCTCGACCTGCACGGCAGCGGCGGAAATTCGGCGGGCCAGGCGAGCAACAGCCGCTTCGAGGCGCTCGCCGCGCGCGAAGGCTTTCTCGTCGCCACGCTGCAGGCCGAGAACAGCCGCTGGAATGTGCCCGTGGCCGACGGTCGCCCCGACGACGTGAAGTACGCCTCCGACGTGATCGACCACGTCGCGGCGCGCGCGTGCACGGACTTCAAGCGCGTCTACGCGACGGGCTTCTCGGGCGGCGCGCGCATGTCGTCGCTGCTCGGCTGCCGCTTGAGCGCGCGCGTCGCGGCGATCGCCCCGATGGCCGGGTTGCGGTGGCCCGACGCGTGCGACGCGCGGCCCGTTCCCGTGCTTACCGTGCACGGCTTGGCCGACCCGCAGAACACTTACGCCGGGCACGCCGAGGGGCGCGGCGGCGAGTGGGTCGAAAGCGTGCCCGACGCGCTCTCTGCGTGGGCACAGCACAACGGCTGCGGCGCCTCCGTCATACAAGAAGACCCGCCGGGTCCGTTGTCGACGATGCGCTACGAGGGTTGCGTTGCAGGCGCCGAGGTGCGCCTGATTCGCGTCGACGGTCTCGTGCACCGATGGGCGCGCGACGAGGTCGATGCGACCGCCGTGGCGTGGGATTTCTTCCGCAAGCACACGCTCTAGAAAGGTCGGTTCACGATAGGGGGGAGTCATGCGCGTTGCGATTGCTGTGCTCATATGTGCGTCCACCACGTTGCTCGCGGCTTGCGACCAGGCGGAGGAGCGCGGTAACGCCGCACCCTCAGCGGCCGCGGCGTCCGCGCCGAAGACCTGCGCCGAGCTCGCGGCGCTCAGCTTTCCGAACACGACGCTCGGCGCGGAAGTCGTCGCCGCGGGCGCGTTCCAGTCGCCGGCGCCCGGCTTCCCTGGATTCGCCCCGGACTACACCAAACTCCCGGCCTTCTGTCGGGTCGCGGGGTCGATCAAGCCGTCCGCGGATTCCGACATTCGGTTCGAGCTCTGGTTGCCCGAGCAGAATTGGAACGGCAAGTTCATGCAAACCGGCAACGGCGGCGCTGCCGGCGCGATCGTCTACGATTCATTCGCGGAGCCGCTCGTGCGCGGCTACGCCGTCGCGAACACGGACACGGGCCATCAAGGCGGGATGGGAGACTTCGCGTGGGCCGCCGATCATCCCGAGAAGCTTACCGACTACGCCTACCGTGCGGTCCACGAGCTCACGGTCGTCGGCAAAGCCGTCACGGCCGCGCGTTACGGTAAGGAGCCCGCGAAATCCTACTGGAGCGGCTGCTCGACGGGTGGGCGCCAGGGGCTCAAGGAAGCGCAGCGCTTTCCGAACGACTACGACGCGATCGTCGCGGGCGCGCCCGCCAGCAATTGGTCCGCGTTGATGTCATTCACCGTCTCGGCGCAACGCAACATGATTCCGCCCGACGGTCTCGGCGCCGACAAGCTCGGTGTGCTGAAGGAAGCCGCGATCGCGATGTGCGATGCGCAGGACGGCGTCGTCGACCGCGTGATCGCCGATCCGCGTGCGTGCGCGTTCGACCCAGCGACGACGCAGTGCACCGCGGGCAAGACCGCGGGGTGCTTGAGCCCCGCCGAAGTCGCGGCGTCCAAACGGATCTACGCCGGAGTCGTCACGAAGAGCGGAGAGGTTCAGATGCCCGGCACGGGTCCGGCGAGCGAGCCCCTCTGGGCGGCGTACTCGTCAGCGGAATTCGCGATCGGCACGAGCTACTTTCGCAACGTCGTTGCTCGCGACCAGAGCTGGAATCCCGCCAGCTTCGACGTGGACGCCGACCTTGCACGGGCGGAAGCCCAGGACGGCGGCGCCGCGAAGGCGATGGACCCGGATCTGTCCGCGTTCATCGCACGCGGCGGCAAACTGATCACCTATCACGGTACGACGGACGGCCTGATTCCGTACGGCAACTCGGTGAACTATTACAACAGCGTCGTCGCGAAGCTCGGGGCGGATAAGGCTAAGGATCACGTGGCGCTCTACCTCGTCCCGGGAATGGACCACTGCAGCGGCGGCGAAGGCGCGTTCGCAATCGATTGGCTCGGCGCGCTCGAGCGGTTCGACGCGACCGGCGAACCGCCGACCTCGCTTGCTGCGAAACACCTCGCGATCCCGACCGGACCCCCGGGCGGAGCGCCTGCCGCACCCGGCAAGGAATTCACCCGGCCCGTGTGCGCGTATCCGCAGAAGGCGAAGTACAAAGGGCAGGGCGACGACGCGGACGCAGGCAACTGGGAGTGCGTGACCCAGTGAGACGGCCGCCGGCGGCGCGATGCGCGCCGCCGGCGGTTCGACTACGACGCCGCCGCGGCGAGCATCGGCCGCGAGCTCGCGTTCTGACGCTCCGCGGGCTCCTCGGCGCGCAGCGACGTCCCGAGGACGGCGGCTAGCTCGCGCAGCAGCCGCGCGCCGTCGCCGCGCCAAGCGCTACCGTGCATGACCGCGAGCGTCGTCGGCGCCTCGCGCGCGAGACGCTCGAGCGTGGCCCGCGTCTGCGGCGCGTGCGCGTAGTAGTCCATCGGCTTCCGGAACGCTTCGCTCGGCCCGAGGATGTCGGCCTCGGTGAGGGCCACCTCGCCAGCTCCGCCTTGAGTGAAGAGATCGCCGCAGAAGAACGTGCGCGTGGTCACGTCGAGCATGAGGCCGCACTCCCACGCATGGGGCACGTGCGGGGTGTCGTACCACCGAATCGTGTGCGACCCGAGGGCGAGCTCCTCTCCATCCGCGAGGCCGCGCGGTGCGCGGTCGGCGAAGTCGCCGACCGAGACCATCGCCGCGAGCTGGCTGCAGACGGGGACGGCATCCGGTGCCGCCGCGAGGAACGCGTTGAGCGCACCGCACTCGTCGGCCTCGAAGTGCGATAGCCCGACGTACTTGAGCCGCTCCAGCGGCATCACGGCGCGGATCGCTTCGCTGACGAGAGGGAAGAGTCCCCGCATGCCCGTGTGGAACAGCATCGGCGCCTCGTCGACGATCAAGTACTGGTTGAAGTTGAAACCCATGTCGCCCGGCAGCGCCACGGGGGTGTTGATGCGAAAGATCCCGGCAGCGATTTCGGCGACGTTCGTGCCGGACTGCGTGTTCGTGATCATGACGAGCCTCCCAGGTTGAAGTGCAAGGGGAGTGTGACGACTCGGCGAAGCGTTACACGGCCATGCGTGAATTCATGGCAAGCCGCCAGCCGTACGCCCCGAATTGTTTCGGAAAGGTTACGAAGCCTGCGCTCGCGCGGTCGATTATCGGTTGCTTGGAGCAGGATGGACCCCCCAAATTGGTTGTCGCCCGCGGGTCTGGCCAAAAGGCCAATGGCCGAACTCGGCGGCCTTCCCTACACTGTGTCTCCAAGTGCGTGCCCCACCCAACCCGGCCTCCAGCAGCTCAAGGCGTCATGAGCCGGCACCGTTCGAGGGCAAGCGAAGGACACGCTCGTGGTGAATCCCGGAATTCGGGTCCTGTTCGTCACGCAGTACATCGACCATATCCTCTTTTTCTTTCTGCGCGACCTGGCTCGCCACGCCGAGGTCCTCGTGTTGTTCGAGATGGAAAACGAGTGGACCCGCGCGTTGCTCGGCATCGGTGTCAGCGCCGTGCGAGTAGTGCCGCGCTCGCGATTCGACCACCGATTTCAGTTGGAGGTCGAACGCCTATACCGCGCGTGGCCCTGGGACGTGATCCAAAGCTTCCACGGCAACGCCCAACTCGCGAATCTGATCCAGTGGAATACTCGGAAACTGCCATTGGTGGGTTACCGCGCGTACATCGGCCACCTCAAATTCAGGGAGAACCCTTCGACTTACTGGAGCGTCCGCAACCCCAGTCTTGCCGCGGTCGCGGCGGTGAGCGGCGCGGTGAAAGAGTATCTCGAAGGCTTCGGGTTCTTGCGGCCGCAGAACGTGCACGCGATTGGGCATGGAATCAATCGAGCCTGGGTCGACGCGCAGAAGACGGATCGTCACGACTTGCGGGCTAGTCTCGGCCTCCCCAATGACGCTTTCATCGTGCTCAGCATGGCGTCCTTGAGGCCGTACAAACACTTCGAAGTGGTCGTCAGCGCCGCGAAAATGCTCGAAGGCCATCCGATCCACTTCGTGCACGCCGGCAACGCGAAGCAGTGGGTAGACAAGGCGTCGGCCAACATCCACTTCTTGGGGCACCAGAGCAAACCGTTTCCGATACTCGCCGCCGCGGACATTTTCGCGTCCACGAGCCACAACGAAGCTTTCGGCCGCTCGAATCTCGAGGCCATGGCGTGCGGTAAACCTCTCATCGGCTCGCGCACCGGCGGACTGCTCGATCTGATCGAAGAGGGCGTCAACGGACGGTTCTTCGAATCGTGCGACGCTCGCGACTTCGCCGACAAAGTATTGTTCTACTATCGAGACCGCGAAGCGGTCAAAGCGCACGGCGCGGCCGCGATCGAGCGCGTCACCGCGCGATTCGCGACAGACGTGATGGTGCGGCAGTACGTCGACCTCTATCGGTTCGCGCGCTCTCGTCCGCGCCGCCAGACCTTGTGGGAAAGACTGCGAGGCATGCCACTCGCCGAGCCCCCGGACGGGGCAACGGCGCGCTGACCAACAACGCGCTGCGCGGCTACACGTAGGCGCACACGGCGCGCGCTCGGGTGAGCTAGGCGCTCTTGGTCGCCGTCAGCGCGAGTATCCACATACTCTCGTTCTCGAGTCGCCGTACGGCCGCACGCGCCGCGAGATCACTACCCCAATTCGCGATCTCTTTCGCAGGAGGTAGGCACTTGGGTAAAGGCTCGTGATCGTAGCGCCACTTCTCGAATAGCACGTTCGTCCACAGCGTCTCGTCGAACGAACGGCGGATGCGCCCGAGATCGCCGAGCACGAACATTTCGTGGCCGTGCAGATGAATCGGCGCATCGAAATAGATCGAGCCGCCGGGCTTGAGCACTCGCCAAATCTCTTTCAGGCACTGCGCATAGGTGAGACCGTCGGGCAGGCTCGGCTGCTTCTCCTCCCAGTGCTCGATCGACTGGATCCCGAATACCACGTCGAACGTAGCGTCCGGAAACGGTATGTGGCCCGCGTGCCCGTAGCCTCCTCTGCCGATCGCCGGGGTCCGTTGCGAGGTCGGCTCGAGGCCCGTCCACGACCCGCCGCTGTGAACGACGACTTCTCGGGCGAGGGAACGGCTGCCGTAGCCGAGCTCCAGCGTCTTCATGCCCCGCGTCGTGTGCAAATGCGCCTCGAGCGAGGCCGCGACGCATTTACGCAGCGGCTTGCCGAACGGCACGCTGCAGCGCTGCCCTTGCTCGTCGAACTTCGGGCAGGTGCGGCAAGCGACCACTCGGCCGTCCGCGTCGTCGCGCCAATAGGGCGCGTTCCAGTCCCCGCGCGCCAGGCGGCGCCGCGTGGAGCGTCGATACCACTCCTTGCGCACCGTCTCCATGAAGCTCATGCGAGTGACTATAGCGCGGTCTGCGCGGAACGAGCATTGCGCGAAAGTGCGGAGGCGTGTAACGAGCCGGCGCGTCGTGACACCTCCATGCATGTTTTCGCTCGCGGCCGCCAAATCGTATCCTTTGCGCATGAGCCTTTCGGCCTCAGACGCGGATGACGACGCTGCGCTCGCGCGGCGGATCATCGATCGCGCGCCCGAGCGCGATGCGTACGCGGAGGCGGAGATTTGCCGGCGCTTGGGGCCCAGGATCCGGCTCTACGGGCTCAGGCACCTGCGCAACGAGGCCGCGGCCTCGGACCTCATGCAGGACGTGCTGGTCATGATGCTGCAGAAGCTGCGCGAGGGGGCCGTTCGCGAGCCCGAGCGGCTCGCGTCGTTCGTGCTCGGCACGGCGCGGCAAATGGTGATCGACGGGCGGCGCAGCGGCCGGCGGCGCGTGCGGATACTCGAAGCTTTCCCCGTCGATCTCATGCCGGCGGACGAGGAGGCGCCGGAGCCGCTCGACACGGGGCGGCTCGGCCAGTGCCTGTCGGCGCTGCCCGAGCGCGAGCGCGCCGTGCTCGTGATGACGTTCTACGACGACCGGCCCGCGGACGCGGTGGCGGCGGAGCTCGGGCTCTCGGCCGGCAACGTCAGGGTGATCCGGCACCGCGGCCTCGAGCGACTCCGCGGCTGCATGGACGGCGCGGGAGGAACGACATGACGCGCGCCTCGTGCACGACCTCGCCGCAGGACCTCTTGGCGTATTGGCTCGGAGAGCTCGACGAAGCGCACGAGTCGCGCCTGGATGAGCACCTGCTCGCGTGCTCCGCGTGCAGCGAGCGTCTGCGCGGGATCGTCGATGTCGGCGCCGCGATCCGCGGCGAGCTCCTGCGCGGCAACTTCGGCTTCGTGCTGCCGGCCTCTTTCATTCGCAGAATCAAAGACGCGGGATTGCGCGTGCGCGAGTACAACCTCGAGCCCGGCGGCAGCGTGAACTGCACCGTCACGCCCGACGACGACCTCGTCGTCGCGCACCTGCACGCGCCGCTGCGCGACGTCCGCAGGCTCGACTTCGTGCTCCACGACCCGACGGCCGGTACGCTGCGCGTGAGCGACGTCGCCTTCGATCCCGCCGCGGACGGCGTGACCATGGTGCCGAGCGTCGCGTACCTGCGCACGCTGGGCCACAACCAACAGCGCGCCCAGCTCGTGGCCGTCGAAGGCGTGAACGAGCGCGTGATCGCGGACTATACGTTCAATCACTCGCCGTCGTAGCGCGGTTCTAGTGCGGTTCGCCCGTGCTGTGCGGCTTCCTTTACTATGCGCGCCATGAATACAACGACACTCGCCGCCGGTGCCGAGCACGCCGTGCGCAACCGCCTCGTCATCAACCTGCTGCTCGTCTCGTCGTTCGTCGTGATCCTGAACGAGACGATCATGGGCGTCGCGATCCCGCGTCTCATGGCCAGCCTCGGCGTGACGGCCGGCGCCGCTCAGTGGCTCACGACGGCGTTCCTGCTGACCATGGCCGTCGTCATTCCGATGACGGGCTTCCTGCTCCAGCGCCTGCACACGCGCGCGATCTTCATCCTCGCGATGTCGCTGTTCTCGACCGGCACGCTGGCGGCCGCGCTCGCGCCCGGCCTCGAGCTGCTCGTCGTCGCGCGCGTGATCCAGGCGTCGGGCACGGCGATCATGCTGCCGCTTCTCATGACGACCGTGATGACGCTCGTGCCGCCCGAGACGCGCGGCAGGACGATGGGCAACATCACGACCGTGATCTCGGTCGCGCCGGCGATCGGCCCGACGCTGTCGGGGCTGATCCTGAATTACCTGCACTGGCGCTGGATGTTCGTGCTCGTGCTGCCGATCGCGCTCGCGTCGTTGTGGCTCGGGTGGCGGCGCATCGAGAACGTGACGACGCCGCGCGAGGCGCCGCTCGACATCCTGTCCGTCGTTCTTTCCGTGTTCGCGTTCGGCGGCGCCGTATACGGCCTGAGCCTGCTCGGCGTGCCGCGGCAACCCGGTAATCCGCCGGCGTGGATCCCGCTCGTCGTCGGCGGAGTGGCGATGGCCGTGTTCGTGCGCCGGCAGCTCACGTTGCAGCGGACGAATTCCGCGCTGCTCGACCTGCGCACCTTCCGCTCGCGCAACTTCACCGTCGCGCTGCTGCTCTTTGCGATTCTGATGCTCGTGCTGCTCGGCACGATCATTGTCTTGCCGATCTACCTGCAGAACGTGCTCGAGCTCAGCACGCTGAAAACGGGGTTGTTGCTGTTGCCGGGCGGGTTGCTGATGGGCCTCCTCGGGCCGTCCGTCGGCCGGCAATACGACCGCGTCGGCCCGACGAAGCTCGTGATCCCCGGCATCCTCATCGTCACGGCCGTGCTATGGGCCATGACGCTGCTCGGCACGCAGAGCCGCGTCGAGTTCATCCTGATCGGCCACGTCGTGATGAGCGTCGGCTTCGCGCTGCTATTCACGCCGCTGTTCACCGTGAGCCTGTCGTCCGTGCGGCCGGAGCTGTACTCACACGGCAGCGCCGTGTTGGGCTCGCTGCAGCAAGTGGCGGGCGCGGCCGGCGTCGCTTTGTTCGTCGCGCTGATGTCGGGGCAGACGGCGCGGCTCGCAGCGGCCGGCGCGGCACCGATCGAAGCGCTGGCCGGCGGCATCCGCGCGGCGTTCCTGTGCGGCGCCGTCGGCGCGCTGCTTGCCGTCGTTTGCGCGTTCTTCGTCCGCAAGCCCGATCTGAACGCGACGGCCGCCGCTCACTGACCTCAAAAGAACATCGTTAGGTTCTTCGCCAACAGCACGCTTTGGTCGAGGATGATCTTGCGCCGTGCGATCTTGAGTGATCCATGAAAGCGCGTCAGCGTGTCCTCGCGCCGGCCCACGAGCAAATCGGTTTCCGACTCGAGGCGGTTTCGGTAGACGATGAACCGGCATTTCGTCGTCGCTTTCGCGCCCTCGTCGAGCGCCGAAATCGCGTCCGTGAGTCGAATGTTCGTGATCACGTGCGCCACACGCGAAATGGGCTCATCGGCCCAATGGATGCCGGTCTGTATCTGCTTGACGCGTTTCCTCAGCGTCTCCTTGTCGTCGTGGAACCAGGCGATGTCGTTTTCGGCCGTGATGTCCATGTCCCGCTTTGCATACGACACGTTCTTGCGCATCGGCATCCAGTAGACGATGTCCTCCGTGAGCAGATCCAGCCATTGATCGTATTCGCGCTCATCGAGCAGATCCGCTTCGGTGTGGAAAAAGTCCTCGATCTCCCGCATGAGGTTGAGATACGCGAGGCGTTCCGGCGTGAGTTGAGGCTCGTTCATGACGCGTCCATTCAAGCCTTGGCCGTCTGGGCAGCCAGCAACTCGTCCCAGCTATCCATGTCCATGTATTGCGCCCAGCGTTTGTAGAAAGCCCGCGGATTCTGTTCGCTCGTAATGGGCTGTTCCGTCACGACGCCGGGGATTACAGGGTGGGGGCCGCCGGCACCCAGGCCGGCCTTGTAATGATAGGGGCGCCGCCGCGCGATCGTGCCGCCGCTGGCCGCGTGCGCATAGTTCCAGTTCTCCATGTCGTCCTGCTCGGTCATTCCGGCTGGCCCGGAATAGCGCATGTAGTACTCCCGGAGAAATTGCTTGACCTCCTCCGGCGCGCTCCGGTCGACGAAGTACGTTCGCCACATTTCGGTTTCGTTGGGACCCGTGGGATGCGAGACGAGCAGCGTGCGCGGCTGTTGAGCGTGAAAGGACATGTTGGGGAAAATCGTTCCGACGAGCGGACAAGTCCCGGCGAGCTCGCCTCGGTTCTTGAGACGGTGTTCCCAGCGTTGCTGAAAATACTCGGACGTCACGGGAGACATGGCGTATTCGGTTCGCTTCTCCTCGTTCGGATAGACGCTGTACAAGATCCCGTGACCCTGCGGATAGGCGGTGACCATCAGCTGCCCGAAATCGTCCCGTCGACCTGTGTTACCGCTCGGGCCGAGACGCACCATGTCGACCGACCTGTGGCTCACGCCGTGCAGCCAATCGCCCGAAAAATTCTCCGCGACGAATTTCCAGTTGCAGGGCACCTTCCACTTCTGGACGCTGCCGAGCAGCTCCGTGCCGCCATCGCCTCCGTCCCACGCGCAGAGTCCTTGGTCGAAAGCGAAGCGTGCGCCGCCGAGGTACTCCTCGAACGGCGGCGCGTCTTTGTCCCACGTGGCCCAAATCGTGCCCATGTAGTTGGCTAGCTGCGCCACTTCGACGAGCCCCCACTTCGATTTGTCGAACGGCGGCTGATAAGCCTTCTCGTAATCCTGCACACCGATCAGCGTGCCATCCGTCTTGTAGGTCCATGCGTGGTACGGACACCTGAAGGCGCTGGTATTGCCTTCGTCGTAGCGGCAAACCCGCATGCCGCGATGGGCGCAGCTGTTCAGAAAGACATGGACCTTCCCGACAAAGTCGCGTGTCAGGATGACGGACTCCGCGCCCATCTTGGAGACGAAGAAATCGCCGCGATTCTTGATCTGACTCTCGTGGCCGACGCAGAGCCAGGCGCGGCTGAATATCCGCGCTTTCTCTTCTTCGTAGATATCTTTATTCACGAAAATCTCGCGGCTGATCTCGCCGGCGGTCGTGTCGACCATGTCGCGCGCCGAAAAGCGGGTACTGCTCATGTCGGTCTCGCTCGCGTTTTGCCTAGGGAACGATCTTGTCCAACAGCTGCTGCGCCAATCCCGCGCCCGGCACCGAGATGCCCAACTCGCGCGCCAGTTTCAGGCCGAGGTTCAGATCCTTGTAGAAGACCTGCCGGGAGTGGGGCCCGAACGAGAGCTCGGACCACTCGTCGGCGATCCAGCTCTGCGCGAGTCCGTCATGGATGACCTTCTCCAAGATTTTCGGGTCGAGACCGGATTCGACTCCGACTTTCATGCCTTCGTAGGCGGCCATCATGTTGACGGTGATGATGATCTGATGGGCGAGCTTCGCACGAACACCGGCGCCGAGCTTGCCGACGTGCTGGATCTTCGGCCCCGACGTTTCGAACAGCGGGCGGCATTTCTCGAGCGCCTCCGCCGAACCTCCGACCATGTAGGACATCGTCTTGGCCTTCGCGCCCTTCTCGCTGCCGCTCACCGGCGCGTCGATGATGTCGACGTTCTTCTGCGCGACCAGCCGCGCTAGTTTTTCGATGGTCGCGGGCTCGATCGTGCTGTGGATCACGACGATCGTGCCGGGAGCCGCCGTCTCCAACAGCCCGCTCGGCCCAGCCACCACGGTTTCGACTTGGGCGTCGTCGAGAACGCAGACCTGGACGACCTCGGCATGCCGAGCTACTTCCGCGTTGGACCGGGCGACCTTGGCGCCCGCTGCCGCCAACTCGCGGAGCGGTTCCGCCCGAGTGTCGTACACCATCAGGTCGTGGCCCGCCGCGGCGAGATTGATGGCCATGTACTTGCCCTGCATGCCAAGGCCGATGAAGCCCACTTTCATTACACGAATCTCCTATCAGGCCGAGCGATACTGTGCCAGCGTATTCGCGCTCGATCCAACCAGCGAGCCCTCCGGGACGCCCTGCGGCGGTTGCGCCGAGAGGTGCGCTGGGAATGCGGCGGGGAGTGCGCTCCCCCCGAGCCCGCTTGCGGCCCTCGGAACATGGAGGAAGCCGTCAGACACTTGGACTTTTCTCACCGCGGCGTACCATGTGACGACATGCACCAGCCACGACATCGAGTTCTTGCGGCACTTTCGATCGGCGCTCTGCTGGCGTTCTCGTGGCCAACCGCCCGAGCCGTCGCCGCCAGCCCGCCGAAAGCCGGGCAAACCTTCAAGGAGTGCCGCAATTGCCCCGAGATGGTCGTCGTGCCGGCGGGCACGTTCACGATGGGGTCTCCGCCCGACGAGCCGCTGCGCCGCGAGAACGAGCCGCAAATGCGAGTCACCATCGCACGCGCGTTCGCCATATCGGGCACGCCGGTCACCTGGGACCAGTGGGAGGCATGCGTGCGCGACACGTGGTGCGACGGCAGCGCCGTCGACACGGCGCTCCGGACCGGGCCGAACGGCGCGCCGAATCCCGACTACAAAGACTACGGACGCGGAACCCGGCCGGTCGTGGGCGTCAGCTGGTACGACGCGCAGGCCTTCGTCGGCTGGCTGAACTCCAAGACCGGAGAGGACGACGCGTACCGCCTACCGTCGGAGGCGGAGTTCGAGTACGCGGCGCGCGCGGGCACGACGACGGCGTTTCCTTGGGGAACCGAGCTCGACCACGACTACGGGAACTTCGGCGCCGACGGCCACGAGCTCGGCGGTAAGGCCGACGGGCGCGACGTGTGGGTGAACGAGACGGCGCCCGTCGCGTCGTTTCCGCCGAACGCGTTCGGCCTCTACGACATGCACGGCAATATTTTCGAATGGACCGAAGATTGCTATGAAGCGGACCGAGCGCACACGCCGACGGACGGCTCCGCGAACAAGGAAGGCAATTGCGCCAACCGCGTCTTCCGTAGCGGGACGTTCATGAGCAACCCGTACATGCAACGCTCGGCGCGGCGCGGCGCTCCGTATCCCGCGACGACGCGCGGCCGTAACTATCTGGGCTTCCGCGTCGCGAAGACGCTCGGGACTACTTCCAGCCGGTAGGCGAGTTGTAGGGAACGAAGATTCCGATCGCTTCGACCTCGTGGATTTCGCCGTCCGTGATCTTGAAGACGTGCGCGGCCGGCAGGTCGTAGGGATCGCGGCGCTCCTCCCACATCACGCGCTTGCCGTCGGCGGTGACCATCGGTTGCGGTCCGCGCTTCATCGACTGGCGGAAGTGCGACAGCCCCATCGCGAGCCCTTGAACGGGGTCGACCGCGAAGACGCGGCGATTGTCGATGCTGTCGATGTACGCGAAACGGCGCGAGCTCATTTGCCCTGCGCAGTCGCGCGCCACCGCGGGCGGCGAGCGGCCGTTCACGTCCACGCTGTCGAACGGAGCCGGAGCGAGTCCGGGTCCGGCCGTGATGTGGGCGTTTTCCTGCCGCTCGCAATCGGCCGCGAACGGAGCCAAATGGCCGTCGCTCTCGTCGAGCGAGTCGTAATACGACGCGGCGATCGCGGCGAGCTCGGAACGTGACGCGCGCCCGCGCTCGGGCACCACGGCCGTGAGCGGCGGCCGCGGTTTCTCGAGCCGCGCGAGAGCTTCCTGGTCCGTCACGTCGGCGACGAGGTGCTCGGCCTCCGTGATCCGGCCGTCCTCGATCTTGAGCCGTACCGCGAGCTGCGCCGCCACCACGCGATCCGCGCTGCGTCGGTCGAGCACCGTCATGAAGCCGATCGTGCCCTCGGCCGGATCTGGAACGTAGATCCGGAACGCCGTGGGCGCGCCGGCCGCCGACGCCCACAGGCCTTCACCGGGCTTCATCGCCTGGATGTTCTCGACGAACGCGAGCGTGGTAGATAGCGGTGCCGCTCCCGGGTCGTGCGCGGCCAGGGCCGCGAGATAGCGATTCGCAATGTCGATAAGACACTCTCGATCGCACGCTGGCGCGGCGGCCGAAGCCGTCTGAGTAACGGCAGCGAATGCCGCGAGCACTGTGACTGCGACCTTTGTGGATTTGCTCACGCTGTTGCCCCGACGATGGCTACCAGTTGGTAAAGGAACCGTCTGGTCGATGGTTGAGCAGCATACTCGCGCGATAGGTGTCGTACTCGCCGAGCGGCGTGTGCCGACGTCGACTGCGACACCGAGTCCGGGCCGGTCGCCTCGGCCTGAGCTTCGATTTCTGAGCCACGGCCAACCGTCGCTAGCTCAAGATTCTATGAGACACCGCGCCCGCGCTAGCGGGTGGGGTTTGCTTTGGCCGCGGGGCTGCTATTGTGACGGGTCCCACGCCCGAGCAGCCCTTCGAGAACAATGAGAACAAGGACGATCGCCTCGCTACCCGCCGTCCTTGCCGCGTTGTGCGCGGGTTGCAGCAAGCCGGCGCCGCCGCCGCAGGCGCTGCCGACGGTGGAGGTGGCGACCCCGCTTTCCGAACGCGTGGCGGACTGGGATGACTATCTCGGGCCGCTTCGAACCGGTGGATGCGGTCGAGGTGCGGCCGCGCGTATCGGGCGCGATCGAATCCGTGCACTTCCAGGACGGGCAGCTCGTTCAGCAGGGCGAGCTCCTGTTCGTCATCGACCCGCGGCCCTATGTGGCACTGCTCGCTCACGCGAAGGCGCAGCTCGCGGGCGCGCGGGCGCAGCTCGCCAACGCCGACGCGGAGCTCAAGCGCGCGAACGCGCTGGTCGGAGCCAAGCTCGTCAGCGAAGCCGAGACCGAGGTGCGCGTCGCGGGCCAGCTGCAGGCCGCGGCGGATCTCGCGGCGGCCGAAGCCTCGGTGCAGACGCAGGAGCTGAACCTTTCGTTCACGCGCGTGACCGCGCCGCTCGCGGGCCGCGCGTCGTACCGGCGCTTCGCGCCGGGCAACATCGTGTCCGCGGACACGACCGTGCTCACGACGATCGTCACCGAGAACCCGATCCGTTTCCTGTTCGACGTGCCGGAGTCCGCGCTGCTCAAGTACAAGCGCGAGGCGGACGGGGCGCGTGCGAGCCGCGTCGAGATCCGCCTGCAGGACGAGACCGAATATCGCTGGAAAGGCCGCGTCGATTTTCTCGACAACGCGTTCGATCGCGCCTCGGGCACGATTCGTCTGCGCGCGGTGGTCGACAATCCCGATGGCTTCATCTCGCCCGGGATGTTCGGCCAGATGCGTCTCTACGCGACGCAGCCCTTCGAGGCGTTGCTCGTGCCGGATCAAGCCATCGTCACCGACCAGATGCGCCAGGTCGTGTACGTGGTGGACGCGGAGGGCGTAGTCGGCCAGAAGGTCGTGCGCCCCGGGCGGCTCATCGACGGCCTGCGCGTGATCCGCGAGGGTCTCGACGGCGCAGGACCGCATCGTCATCAGCGGCGTGCAGCGCGCGCGCCCGGGCCGCAGAGTGACGGTGACGGAAGGCGAGGTCACGGCGTTCCCGACCGGCGTCTCGCGCGGCGAGAACAGCACGCTGTCGCTGCCCGGCGATCAGAGCGGCGGCGCGCGCAGCGCTCCGGCGAGCCGAGCGCCGCCGCGAACGGCGCGCCGAGCGACACCCCCAGCGGCGGACGCTGAGGCGCGCACGCCATGCGCTTCTCGCACTTCTTCATCGACCGGCCGATCTTCGCGGCCGCGGTGTCGGTGGTGATCACGCTGACCGGCCTCATGGCCTATCTGACGCTGCCGGTCGACCAATATCCGGCGATCGCCCCGCCCACGGTCTCGGTGAACGCGCTCTATCCGGGCGCGACGGCCGAGGAGATCGCGGACACGGTGGCCGCTCCGCTCGAGCAGCAGATCAACGGCATCGCCGACATGCTCTACATGTCGTCCTCGTCGACGAGCGAGGGGCGCATCTCGATCACGGTGACCTTCAAGAACGGCACCAACATCGACATCGCGCAGGTGGACGTGCAGAACCGCATCCAGTCGGTGCTGCCGCAGCTGCCGCAGACGGTGCGCGACCTCGGCATCACGGTGCGCAAGGGCTCGACGGACATCCTGCTGATCGTGCACATGTTCGCCACCGACGCGAGCGTCGACCGCAAGTACATCGCCAACTACGCGAACCTGCAGGTGCGCGAGCGGCTGCTGCGCACGCCCGGCGTGGGCGACGTGAACATCAACGCGGCACGCGACTACGCGATGCGCGTGTGGATCGATCCGGACCGCGCGGCGGCGCGCGACCTCACGGTGGACGAAATCGTCGCGGCGCTGCGCAACAACAACCTGCAGGTCGCGGGCGGCGCCATCGGCTCGCCGCCGTTCAACGACAACCCCGCCGCGTACCAGCTCAGCATCCGCGCGCAGGGACGGCTCGATACGCCCGAGGAGTTCGCGGACGCGATCATCAAGCGCGACGCTCAGGGACGCGTCACGCGCATCGGCGACGTGGCGCGCGTGGAGCTCGGCGCGCAGAACTACTCGGTCAACGCGTACAAGAGCCTCGAGCCCGCGGTGTCGCTGAGCGTGCAGCAGGCGCCGGACACCAACGCGCTCGAAACCTGGGACAACATCCGCGACACGATGGAGGAGCTCAAGACGCAGTTCCCGCCGGGCGTCGCCTACGAGATCATTTTCAACCCCGTCGCGTTCACGCGCGCCGCGGTCGACGCGGTGCAGGAGACGCTGCTCGAGGCGATGATCCTCGCGGTGATCGTCGTGGTGCTGTTCCTGCAGCGCTGGCGCACGGCGATCATCCCGCTGCTCGCGATCCCGGTGTCGCTGATCGGCACGCTGTCGGTCATGTCCGTCGTTCGGCTTCTCGCTGAACAACCTGTCGATGTTCGGCTCGTGCTGTCGATCGGCATTGTCGTCGACGACGCGATCGTGGTGGTCGAGAACGCCGAGCGGCACTTGCGCGCCGGCATGGCGCCGCGCGACGCCGCGCACCTCACGATGGACGAGGTCGGCGGCGCGCTGATCGGCATCGCGCTCGTGCTCGTGGCGGTGTTCGTGCCGACGGCGTTCATGGGCGGCATCGCGGGCCAGTTCTACAAGCAGTTCGCGTTGACGATCGCGTCGGCGACGGTCATCTCGCTGGTCGTGTCGCTCACGCTGTCGCCGGCGCTCGCGGCCGTGATCTTGAAGCCGCACGACGCGACGCGCGCGCGCACGACCGCATCGGCGCGCGGCTGCACGCGTTCGGCGAGCGCGCCAACGGCTGGCTCGAGCGGCTCAGCGGCGGCTACGCGCGCTTCACCGGCGCGTGCGCTTGCGCCGCGGCGCGCTGCTGCTCGTGCTCTACGCGGGCCTGCTCGTGCTCACCGGCTGGCGCGTGCTCGACACGCCGCGCGGCTTCATCCCCGCGCAGGACCAGAACGACGTCGCGATCTCGCTCACGATGCCGCCGGGCACGAGCCTCGCGCGCACGGACGCGGTCGTGCAGCAGGTGATTCCGATCGTGCTCGGCACGCCGGGCGTGTCGTCCGCGTCCGTGTACGCCGGCATGGACGGCACCACCTTCAGCAACGCGACGAACTCCGGCCAGATCTGGGCGATCTTCGAGCCCGTTCGAGGAGCGCCTGCCGAAGGGGCTCACGGTGGCCGTGATCGCCGCGGAGCTGCGCAAGCGGCTCGCCGGCGTCACGGCCGCCGAGATCCGCGTCGTGAACCCCGCCTCGGTGCGCGGCCTGGGCAACACCGGCGGCTTTCGCATGATGGTCGAGGATCGCGGCGGGCTCGGCTACCGCGCGCTCGAGGAGGCCGTGCAGCAGCTCGCCGAGGCGGCGACCGCGGACCCGGCGATCGGGCTCGCGTTCAGCAACTTCAACACGCGCAACCCGACGCTCGACGCGGTGGTCGACCGCGACAAGGCCGAGATGCTCGGCGTGCCGGTGCGCAACGTGTTCGCCACGCTGCAGACGTATCTCGCCGGCACCTACGTCAACAACATCAACCTGCTCGGCCACACGTTCCAGGTGATCGCGCAGGGCGACGCGAGCTATCGCCAGGACGAGGAGTGGGTCGGGCAGCTCAAGACGCGCTCGGCGTCCGGGGCGATGGTGCCGCTCAACGCGATCGCGAAGCTGCAGCCCGCGACCGCGCCGTACCGCGTGCTGCGCTACAACCTCTATCCGGCCGCCGACATCCAGGGCGACACGGCGCCGGGCCATTCGTCCGGCGAGGCGATCGCCGCGATGGAGCGCCTCGCGCGCGACACGCTGCCGCGGGCATGGCGTTCGAATGGACGGACCTCGCGTACCAGCAGCAGATGTCGGGCGACGCCGGCGCGCTCGCGTTCGTGCTCGGCGTCGTGTTCGTGTTCATCTTCCTGGCGGCGCTCTACGAGAGCCTCACGCTGCCGCTCGCGGTGATCCTCATCGTGCCGATGTGCCTGCTCGCCGCGATACTCGGCGTGAACCTGCGCGGCCTCGACAACAACATCCTCACGCAGATCGGCATGGTGGTGCTGATCGGCCTCGCGGCGAAGAACGCGATCCTGATCGTCGAGTTCGCGCGCCAGGGCGAGGAGCACGGCCTGTCCGCCGTCGACGCCGCGATCGCGGCCGCGAAGACGCGCCTGCGGCCGATCCTCATGACGTCGGCCGCCTTCATCTTCGGCGTGATCCCGCTCGCGTTCGGCAGCGGGCCCGGCGCCGAGCTGCGCCAGGCGCTCGGCGTGGCGGTGTTCTTCGGCATGATCGGCGTGACCGTGTTCGGGCTCGTGTTCACGCCCGCTGTTCTACGTGCTGTGTCGCAAGCTCGCGGGGCGGTTTGCCGCGCGGGTGCCGCGCGTGCGGCTCGTGCAGGCTGGCGGAACGACGCCCGCGCCATCGGGGGCGTGAGAGCTGGGGAACGCTGCCCCGCGATGTCGCCGAACCTAGTGCGCTTTCGTTATAGTGCATAACCAATACGGCTCCGAAACCCGGAGCCTCTGAGGGGGGATGACGATGGATAGACGGGATGTTCTGTCGCTCAGCGGCGCCGCGCTGCTGCTCGGGGGCGCACGTGCGTTCGCGCAATCGGGTGCGGCCGTCAACGAGGCGAAGGTCGTGCGAGTCTACGCGACACCCGACGGCGGCTCGCGCGTCGAGGTGCTCACGATCTCGCCCGAGGCGAAACCGATCGACATTACGCGGATGACGGCCGGGGCCTATCGCGGCTCGGGTGCGCGTGCGCCGGACTGGCACACCGCTCCGCGCAAACAGTTTGCGATCAACATGACGGGCGAGCTCGAGGTCGAGCTCACCGACGGCACGCGCCGCAAGATCGGGAGCGACCTCGTGTTTCTGGAGGACCTGACCGGCAAGGGGCACGTCACTCGGGCGCTCGGGCCGATCACGAACGTGTTCCTGCACGTGCCTGACGACTTCGACGTCGTGGCCTGGGCGGCCGGTAAGTAGGCTCAGAAGGCGAGCTGACCGGGACGAGCCAAGCCAATGAGCGGCAGCGAGCGAATGGCGAGGTCTCTATCGATCGGACTCTTCCTCGCCGGCATGGTCTCGGGGAGCGCCCTTTGGGGTCAGGTCCCCGAGGATGGGCAGACGTCGCGTGAGCTCGGAATCCTGCAAGCGCCGCCGAGTGAGCCCGCGGAGCTCATCGCGCGCGGTGAGGCGGTCTTCAACTATTGGTGTCGGGCGTGCCACGGCCCGGAGATGGTCAAGCCCGGCACCGCTGCACTCGCGGCGAAGTATCGCGGTTCGCTCCCCGCGGCGCTCGCGGAGCGGACCGACATGACGCCCGATGTCGTCAAGCATTGGGTCCGCGAGGGCATCTCGATGATGCCGTTCTTCAGACCTACCGAGATCAGCAACGCCGACCTCGAGGCGCTTGCGCGCTATCTCACTCGGAGCGGAAGGGGTTAGCGATGGCACTGCCACCGGGCGTCAGCGAGCGTGATTTCGCTACGGCTCTGCGCGAGCTCGAGCGTGCCGTCGGCGCCGAATGGGTGTTCACGCGCGACGAGGACGTCGCCTTATATCGGGATGCCTATTCGCCCGTGCGTGGCGAGGACGGCGAGAAGCTCGTTTCAGCCGCGGTGGCTCCGGAAAACACCGAGCAGGTCCAAGCCGTCGTCCGCACGGCGAATCAGTACCGCATCCCGATTTACCCGATTTCCACGGGCAAGAATCTCGGTTACGGCGGCTCCGCGCCGAATCTCTCGGGCAGCGTCGTCCTCGATTTGAAGCGCATGAATCGGGTCATCGAGGTCGACGACAAGCGCCATTTCGCGATCGTCGAGCCCGGCGTGTCGTATTTCGATCTCTACCGCCATATCCAGCAGCACAAGCTCAAGGTCTGGATCGATACTCCGGATCCGGGCTGGGGCAGCCTGATCGGCAATTCGCTCGATCACGGCGTCGGCTACACCTACGGCCATTATCGCGACCACTTCAACTCCCATTGCGGCATGGAAGTGGTGCTGCCGAACGGCGAGCTCATGCGCACGGGCATGGGCGCATTGCCCGGCGCCGCGACGTCTGCCGAGTACCGCTATGGCTTCGGTCCGTATGTCGACGGCCTTTTCTCGCAGGGTAACTTCGGCGTCGTGACCAAGATGGGCTTCTGGCTGATGCCGGAGCCCGAGGCCTATCTCTCGGGTGTCGTGACCGTGCCCGGCCGCAACGACATCGTCGGGCTCGTCGACATCGTCAACAAGCTCGAGCACATGGGTCTCATCGGCATGCCGAACTACGGAACGCCGCTGCAAGCGCAGTTCCGCAATCCGGCGGTTGCGGAAATCTTGCAGCGCCCGTTCGCACAGGCCGCGCGCGATCTCGAGCGCTGGGCGCAAGAAAACGGCACCGGCTACTACACCTGTGAGCTGCAGTTCTACGGCCCGAAGGAAACAGTCCGTGCCAACTGGGGCTATGCGCAGCGTCTGCTCAAAGAGATTGCCGGCGCGCGCTTCGAGCTGCGTCAAGAGCTCGACTTTCCAATCACGGCGGAACGGGCCGAGGGGCTGCATAAAGTCGCACTCGGGATTCCGAACCTCGAGATCTTCAACATCGGCCGCCGGCAGAGCGCCGAAGTGCCGGGTTGGGACGGCGAGGTTTGGTTCTCGCCGATCATTCCGAAGACCGGTGCGGCCGTTCTCGAGGCACAAGAGGTGTTCACCGAGACGTTCCGGGAAATCGGCATGCCGTCGTTCACGCATCCCGCGAGCGTGCCGGCGACGTGGATGTACCGCACGTTCATCTTCATCATGGGGCTACCCGTCTCGCGTACCGATGTAGCAGCCAATCAGCGGCTGCGGGACGCGTTCACTCGTCTCGCGAATGCCGGTGCCGCGCGCGGCTGGGGCGAGTACCGGACGCCGCCGATCTTCCAAGACCTCGTCATGAGCCACTACTCGTTCAACGATCACGCGTTGCGCCGTTTCAGTGAAACGCTCAAGGATGCCGTCGATCCGAACGGCATCATCTCGGCGGGACGCGGCGGCATTTGGCCGCGTCACATCCGCGACACGCGGGGACGCCGCGGCTGAGCGCCGCGCGCTCGAACAGAACGGCAATGAGCAAGACAGGTCGTCGGGGTCGCGGTATTGCGCGTCGCGCGGCAGCCCGAGCAAGTCGAGCAACGAACGGGTCCCCGGCATCGCCCTTCGCGTGCAAGGTGAGATAGAGTAGGCAGTGATTGCCGAGCAGCGGAATCCGGCCGCTGAGCCGAAACGACGAATGACGCACAACAACAAGGGGTAGGGGGATAGTCATGTCAGTGTCATCCATTCTTAGGCCGTCACGGCGTTGCCGCCGCGCTGTTGCTGCTCGCGGGAGCCGCGTTCGCGCAGGCGCCCGCGCAGGAAGCGCCGAAGAACCTCAAGGTGCTGCCGAAGGATTGGACGCGCGCGCAGGTCGCCGCAGTGATGCAGAACATCACCGCCGCGCTCGGCGTGGGCTGCGACCATTGCCACGTGGTGACCCAGGGAGCGCCGCCGGATTTCGCGTCCGACGACAAGAAGGAGAAGGACCTGGCGCGCGCGATGATGAAGATCACGACGGACCTCAACGCGCGGCTGCCGACGGATTTCGGCGTGCCGGCGAACGAGCTCACGCGCGTGGGCTGCATCACCTGCCATCGCGGCGTGCCGGTGCCGAAGCAGATCGGCGAGATTCTTGCGAAGACTTCCGCGGAGAAAGGCTTCCCCGCGGCATCGGCGCAGTACACGGAGCTGAAGACGAAGTACTACGGCGCGCAGGCGTATGACTTCAGCGAGAGCGGCCTGATCGCGACCGCGAACCCGCTGATCGAGAAGCGCACCGACGAGGCGATCCAGTTCCTGCAGATGAACCTGCAGCTGTTCCCGCAGTCGGTCCGCAGTTACGTCGCGCTCGCGAACGCGCAGCAGACGAAGAAGGACACGCCGGCAGCAATCGCCAGCCTCGAGAAAGCGCTCGCGATCGACCCGAAGAACGGCGCCGCGCAGCGCATGCTCGCGGAGCTGAAGAAGTAGCGGCCGGTTTTCTCGGCATTACGACGCGTACGGGGGCGGCCCTTCGTTAGGCCGCCCCCGTTTGCTTTCTAGAGCTCACGTTCGAGCGCGTACGTCGAGCGCTCTAGGGCGGCGCGGCGAAGTCACGCCTTGCCGATCAGCTCGAGCCAGCCGTCCTCGTCGAGCACCTGAACGCCGAGCGCCTGCGCCTGCTTGAGCTTCGAGCCCGCCCCGGGTCCCGCGACGACGAGGTCCGTCTTCGCCGAGACCGAGCCCGCGACCTTCGCACCCAGCGACTCCGCGCGCGCTTTCGCTTCGTTGCGCGTCATCTTCTCGAGCGTGCCCGTGAACACTACGGTCTTGCCCGACACCGGGGAGTCCGCCTTCACCCGTTCGAGCGGGAGCGTCTTCACGGCCTTCATGAGCCGCGCGACCACTTCGCGGTTGTGCGGCTCGCCGAAGAACTCGACGATCTCTTTGGCGAGGGTTTCACCGATGCCGCCGATCGCGTCGAGATCGGCGAGAGCGTGCTCGCTTTCCATCGAGGCGACGAGCTCCTCGAGCGTCGCGAAGTTGCGCGCGAGCAGCCGCGCCGTCGTCTCGCCGACGTGGCGGATGCCGAGCGCGAAGATGAACCGGTCGAGCGCGATCTCGCGGCGCGTCTCGATCGCGGCCATGAGGTTCTTGAGCAACTTGCCCTCGTCCTTGGTCTTGCTCTTCTTCGCGGCCGCGCCGGACTCCTTGCCGGAGGCTTCCGCGCGCAACTGACTCAGCTCCTGGCGGCGCTTTTTGAGAACGCTGTCCATCTCGTCGGAGCGCTCGGGCAGCCGAAAGATGTCCGACGGATCCTTGAGCAGCCCCTCCTCATGCAGAGTCTCGATATAAGTAGCGCCGAGGCCTTCGATGTCGAACGCGTGGCGCGATACGAAGTGCTTCAAGCGCTCGACCGCCTGCGCCGGGCAGATCAGACCGCCCGTGCAGCGGCGGGCCGCTTCGAGCTTGCCCGTCGTCTCGTTCTCCTCGCGCACGGCGCGGCTCCCGCAGGCGGGGCAGCTCTCCGGAAATGCGTAGGGCTTGGCGGCGCGCGGCCGGCGTTCCGCGATCACGCGCACGATTTGCGGAATCACGTCGCCCGCGCGCTGCACGATCACGGTGTCGCCGATCCGCACGTCCTTGCGCGCGATCTCCTCCTCGTTGTGCAGCGTCGCGTTCGAGACGACCACGCCGCCGACGGTGATGGGCTTGAGCTTCGCGACCGGCGTGAGCACGCCCGTGCGGCCGACCTGGATGTCGATGTCTTCGAGCACGGTCTCGGCTTGCTGCGGCGGAAACTTGTGGGCGATCGCCCAGCGCGGCGCGCGCGACACGAACCCGAGACGCTCCTGCCAGTCGAGCCGGTCCACTTTGTAGACGACGCCGTCGATGTCGTAGCCGAGGTCGACGCGCTGCCGCTCTATCTCGTGGTAGAACGCGAGCAGGCTCTCGGCCGTGTCGCAGGATTGCCAGAGCGGGTTGGTCGGAAAGCCCCAGTTCTTGAGCGCCTTGTAGATCTCGCTCTGGCTCTTGCCCGGAAGCTCCGACACCTCGCCCCACGTGTAGGCGAAGAAGCGCAGCGGGCGCTCTTTGGTAATGGACGGGTCCAGCTGGCGCAGCGAACCGGCCGCGGCGTTACGCGGATTCGCGAACGGCGAGCGTCCTGCCGCCACTTGCCGTTCGTTCATCGCGGCGAAGTCCGCGTGGCTCATGTACACCTCGCCCCGCACCTCGAACACGTCGGGCATGCCGCGCACGTGCTTCGGGATGTCGTCGAGCGTCATGAGATTGCGCGTCACGTTCTCGCCTTCGAACCCGTCGCCGCGCGTGGCGCCGAGCACGAAGCGCCCGCGCTCATAGCGCAGCGACGACGACAGCCCGTCGATCTTCGGCTCGGCGGTCATCACTATTTGCTCCTCCGCCGGAAGGCCGAGGAACCGGCGGATACGGTCGACGAAGCTCGCGATGTCGTCGTCCTCGAACGCGTTGTCGAGCGACAGCATCGGCACGCGATGGCGGACCTTCTCGAACTTCTCCGACGGCGCGGCGCCGAGCCGCTTCGATGGGCTGTCGGGACGGACGAGAGCCGGAAAACGCGCCTCGATCGCGGCGTTGCGCTGGCGCAGCGCGTCGTAGTCCGCGTCGGAGATCGTGGGGGCGTCCTCCTGGTGATACGCGATGTCGTGCTTCGCGATCTCCGCGGCGAGGCGCTCGAGCTCGGCGGCGGCCTTGCGCTCGGTGAGCTTCTCGACGGGTGTGGGGCGGGCGCTGGTCGCCTTCTTACGGGTCATTCGCTCCTCGAGCGTCCGAGCATGCTGCGTCTCCGGAAAGTGGGATCAGACGCAGAATATCACCGTCGCGTCGCCGTCAGGCGCCTCGCGTCGCCGACGAATGGCGTGCATGAGCATTGACCGGTCTTGCCCATCGTTTCGATCGATGGCGGGCACTTTCGACTCGTGACAAAGGCTTACGCGTTTGCGATTGCATCGCCTCGATTGGCGTCCCCACGCCACTCTCGAGGCTTACTTGACACATATGCACATCATGCATATCCTCAAATGACCGTCGAGTTCGATCCGGGCAAGGACGAGGCCAACGTCCGCAAGCACGGCGTCTCTATGACGGAAGGCGACGGTGTCCTGCTCGATGCGCTGGCCCTCACGGTCGAGGACGTGACCGCGGAAGGCGAGCAACGGTGGCAGACGATCGGCTCGAGCTCATTCGGTGAGCTGATGATCGTCGTGTGGACTCACCGCGGGCGGAATATTCGCGTGATCTCGGTGCGCAGGCCGGATCCCCAGGAACGACGCGCTTATGAAGAAACCGGTTGATTTTTCGCGCGGCCGCCGAGGTGCCGTGGTTTCTACACGCGGAAAGACGCGCATCACCATCTATTTGGACGATGCGATCATCGAGCGTTTCAAGGCGCTTTCGGCGCAGACCGGAAAAGGCTACCAGACTCTCATCAACGAGGCGCTCGCGTCCTACGGCGCCGAAAATCCGCGCCCGATAACCGCGGCTCAGGTTCGGAGGATCGTTCGCGAGGAACTAGCGACGAAGCAGTGAGCGCTCAGGCTCGCGATGCGCCTGACTACGTCTATGCCGCTCGGCCGGTGGTCCGTGACGCCGACGCTTGAGCTCGCCTGCGATCGCGCGGCGGCGGTCACTTCTCCGTGAGCGCGGCAACGAGCTTCAGCGCGGCGGCGGTGCTGTTCACGCCGCCGAACAGCATGATTTGAAAGTGGCCGATGTCCTTGTCGTAAATCGTGTCGACGCGCAACGCCTCGTCACCGATCCCATCGCGACGTGCGAACGCCTCGAGCGACGTAGCGAGCTGGCTCGAATCCTCGGCGCTGATCGCGTCGATGCGAACCACGCACGAGGCACCCACCTCGCGTTGCCGCCGAGCGCGCTCGCCATCCGTGAGCGGCAGCGGGAAGCCAGTGAACGCTTCCACGTCGGCGCGCGAGATGCGGTACTGCTTGCCGATACGCACGGCTTTCAAACGGCCGTCGCGCACGTAATTGCGGACCGTTTTGACGTGCAGCTTGAGGCGCTTCGCGATCTCGAAGATCGAGAGCAGTTCTTGGGATTGGTGCATGGGAGGTCTCCGCCTGTGCTGCCGAGTGGGCTAGGCGGGGCACTATATTATCCCTATTGTCATTTATCAATAGGGAACGATAGGGAACGATCGGGCCATTGGCGGCCCGTGATGCCGATCGAGACGGTGCGCGCTAGTGCTAGTTGCGCGCCGTGAGCCGGAATAGCCGGCCCTGGCCGCCGCGGCCGTCGCGCTCGTCCTCGAGCATCCAGATCGCGCCGTCCGGCCCCTGCTCGAGCGCGCGCACGCGCATGCCCATCGCGTACGCTGCGCTTCGCGCGCGTTCTCGCCGTCGAACTCGATTCGCACGATCGACTGCGACGACAGGCCGCCGATGAACGCGTCGCCCTGCCACTGCGGGAACTCGCTGCCGCTGTAGAACATCAGGCTCGACGGCGAGATCACGGGATTCCAGAACGCCGCGGGCGCCTTGAACTCCGGACGCGTCGGATGATCGGGGATCACCTTGCCGTCGTAGTGATCGCCGTTGGAGACGATCGGGTAACCGTAGTTCGCGCCGCGCTGCACGTGATTGAGCTCGTCGCCGCCCATCGGCCCCATCTCCACGTTCCAGAGCCGCCCCTGCGGAATCGAATGCGAGCCCGAGCGGATTGCGGTGGCCGAGCGTCCAGATCTGCGCCGTGACGCCGCCGCGATCCGCGAAGGGATTGTCGGCCGGCACCGTGCCATCGTCGTTGAGCCTCACGATCTTGCCGAGGTTCATGCTCATGTCTTGCGCGGGATCGAACTTTTGACGCTCGCCCGAGCTGATCCAGAGTTTGCCGTCGGCGCCGAACGCGATGCGATGCCCGTAGTGGCCGCCGCCTTCGACCTTCGGCGACTGGCGCCAGATCACCTCGAGGTCGCGGAGCTCGCCGCCGGTGGTCGCGGTGGCTCGAGCACGAGCTTCGCGCGCGCGACGGCGGCGCCGCGAGTGTCGCCCTGGCCCGCCTCGGCGTAACTCATATATACGAGGTTGTTGGCGGCGAAATTGGGTGCAGCACGATCTCGCTGAAACCGCCCTGACCGCCGTAGCTGACCGCCGGAACGCCTTTGATCGTGGCGATCGTTCCATTCGCGGAGCGCAGCTTCAACGCGCCCTTTTGCTCGGTGACGAGCAGGCCTCCGTCGGGCAGGAACGCCATCGACCACGGTACCTCGAAGTTCGCGAGCTCCGTGACCGTGAACGGCATGCTCTGGTTCTGGCTCTGAGCGAGCGCCGTGTGATTCGCGCCGCCGCAAGCAGCGACCGTCGCCGCACAAGCCAATGCCTTCGCGTGTCGTAGCATTGCTGCGTCTCCCGATCGAGGGTTGGATCGCTCGGAGAATAGCACCGCGCCCCTATGGCGGAGCTCCCGGCGCCGCGTGATCCCCGACGGTTGTGAATTCTTGAGGACGTTCAGCGTGCCGCCTTCGATCGTCCGACTCGCTTGCGCGAGCGCTCCCGCGCGTAGTACAGATGCCGCGAGACGATTCCAGAGGAAGACGCATGGCCAGATTCGTTCTCGTGCACGTCGTCGCGCGACGACAATGGCTGTCCCGCGCCGCAGCGCTCGTGCTTTCAGTCGGGCTCGTATCGCTGGCCGATGCGAAGACGCGCGCGGACTGCGAGAAGGAGTACACGCCGCAGCGCGGCCAAGACGGCAAGGACGTCATCTGGGTTCCCATCGAAGACTCCGTGGTGCAACCCATGTTGGCGATGGCCGGCGTGACGCCCGCCGACAAGGTCTACGACCTCGGCGCGGGAGACGGCAAGATTTCGATTGCCGCGGCCAAGAGCTTCGGCGCAACGTCGGTCGGCGTCGAGTACGACCCGGATCTCGTGAAGCACGCCCAGTGCCTCGTCGAGGCCGAAGGTCTTCAGAAGCGCGTCAAGATCGTTCAGGGCGACATCTTCGCGACGGACTTCAGCGCGGCGACCGTGGTGACGCTCTATCTACTGCCCGACCTCAACAAGCGGCTGCGGCCGACGCTGCTCGACATGAAACCCGGTACGCGCGTGGCATCGTATTCCTTCGGGATGGGCGACTGGGAGCCGGACGCCCAGATCGAGACGGACGGCGGTGTGGCGTATCTCTGGGTCGTGCCGGCGAAGGTTGGCGGCGCGTGGACGTTCCGCTCGCAGAGCGGCAACGAGCTCTTCGAGGTCGCGCTCGAGCAGACGTTCCAGAAGCTGCGTGGCTCGGCGGGCGGCGCGGCAGTCAGCGGCAAGCTCAGCGGTGCTAAGATCGATTTCGCGTTAATGGACGGCGAAGCGCCGACACGCTTCACCGGTATCGTAGACGGCAATCGTATCAACGGCACAATCACGCGCGGACTCGACTCCAAGGACTACACCGGAACGCGCAAGTGAAGCGATACTAGACAGTCGTTAATCGTTCCTTACCGTCCAGGTGACACTTGAAAGACTTCGCGAAATTCTGGGACAGAATCGCGCCGGGCTACTCACGGCGGCCGGTGGCCGACGAAGCCTCCTACCAGCACAAGCTCGAAAAGACGCGCGAATACCTGACGCCGGAGATGTCGGTCTTCGAATTCGGCTGCGGCACCGGCACGACGGGCATCCACCACGCGCCTTACGTGAAGAGCGTTCGGGCCATCGACGTGTCGAAGAACATGATCGACATTGCTCGCGGCAAAGCGGCGGCCAAGAACATCGGCAACGTGGAGTTCGAAGTGGCAGGCATCGAAGAGTCGAGCCTTCGAGACAACGAATACGACGTCGTGATGGCCCACAGCATTCTGCATTTGTTGACCGACATCGAGCCGGTGCTGGCGAAGATTCATCGAACGCTGAAACCGGACGGCGTGTTCGTCAGCAGTACCGTGTGTCCCGGTGACTCGATCGTGGCAAAGATCATATGCACGGTGATTTCGTTGGTCTCGCCGACCGGCTGGGTGCCGTACATCAACACGTTCTCGACCGCGCAGTTGGTCGCTTACATCGAACGCGCGGGCTTTCGCATCGATCACCAATGGCGCCCGCGCAAGAATTCCGCGTTGTTCCTCATCGCGAAGAAGATCTAACCGAGCGACCGCCGCGTCCGTCCGCGCGGTCGCCGTGACCTACGACGCCGCCGACTTGAGTGCCGCCAGCACGCGTTCCTTGCGGAACGGCGCCCGGCGCAACCGAACGCCCGTGGCGTCGTAAATGGCGTTGGCGACCGCCGCGATCACCGGCTTGTGGCTCGTCTCGCCGGCGCCGTAGTGCGGCAGGTCGGGACGATTCGGGTTCGGGTCGCCGTTGACGAGCACGATGTCGATGGTTTCCGGCGTGTCGGAATGCCGCAGGCTCGGGTGCGACGCCCAGTCGACGCTCGTGACCTTCTCGGTATCGAACTGCACCTCTTCCCACAGCGCGCGGCTCAAGCCGTGCAGCATGCCGCACTCGACGGTGTGGCGAAGGCCCACGGGTTGATGGCCAATCCGCAGTCGTGGGCGCACACGAAACGCTTGACCCAGACGCGGCCGGTCTCGCGATTCACTTCGACTTCGGCGATCACCGCGACGACGGTATTGCTGCGGTAGGTGTAGGCGATGCCGCGCCCCGTGGCGATCGGGCCCGTGCGCTGCGCGGCTTGCGGCGACGGCCGCGTGTCCCAGCCGTATTTCTCGACGGCCGCGCGGACCACGGCGAGCGAGCGCGCTTTCCGGAAGACGTTGTCCTCGGTGCTCGCGTTGATCATGTCGAGCCGGAACTGCGCGGCGTCGGCGCTGGCCGCCGCCGCGAGCTCGTCGATGAACGACTCGAACGCGAACGTCACCTGCGGACCGTTCGGGTCGCGCAGGTTGCCGGTGCGCAGCGGCGTCTCCCAGATCATCGGCAGCGCCACGACGTGCGCCGTCATGCGTTGATTCGGGATGCGCGTACATGACCGAGGGCGTCTCGGCGTTGCCTTGGGCCGGCATCTCGCGGCCGCTTGCCCATGAGCTGCGCGATCAGCACCGTGTCGGGCTCGTTGTAGCCGAGGTGGTTGTAGTCGATCGCGCGCGCGTCGTACTCGAGCGCCGTCAACTTGCCCTTGGCGTCGAGCCCGCCGCGCAGCTTGAAGTCGTAGGCCGGGCCCTTGGTGTCCCAGGCCGTCTCCTCGTGCCGCATCCACTGCACGCGCACCGGCCGGCCGAGCTCGTGCGCGAGGAATGCGGCCTCGAAGCCGACGTCGTCGGCCGCCGTGCGGCCGTAGACCTGCGGTCCGTCCATGTAGACGACGCGCACGTGCTCGCGCGGCATGTCGAGGAACTGCGCGACGCCGTTGCGCAGGCCGTACGACTTCATGTCGTTCGAGTAGATCGTCATCTGGCCGTCGGACGGATCGGCCAGCGCGTGCGCCGGGCCGATCGCGGTGTGTCCCTGGAACGGGACCTCGTACTCGGCCTCGACCACGCGGTCGGCGCTCGCGAACGCCGCGGCGGGATCGCCCGTGACGGTCGGCTCGTCGCTCGACGTGGGTGTCGCGCCGCGGATGTAGTTGAACAGGTCCGCGGACGCCGGGAACGGCGCCTTCGCGGGCGGCGTCCACTCGGCTTTCAGCTGCCGCGCGGCGCGCGATGGCCTGCTCCTCGCGCTCGCAGATCACCGCCACGTAGTTGCCGCGACTCACGACGCGCACGAACCCTGGAAGGCTCGTCACCGACGATTCGTCGATGCTGCGCAGCGTGGCGCCGGCGATCGGCGGCCGCACGTTGCGCGCATGGAGCATGCCGGGCAGCTTCATGTCGACGGCCCAGGTCAGCGACCCGTCGACCTTGGCGGGAATGTCGTAGCGCTTGCAGCGGCTGACCGACGACACGCAGCTCTTGCACGGGCTTGACCGCCGCCGTGCCGGTGGTGGCGTCGACGTTGCGTCCCGTGAGCGCGACGTCGAAGCGCTTGCCGCCGACGAGCTCGGCGTAGGTGACCTTCTTCGCGGGATTCGACTTGGCCGAGATCGTCGCGTTGCTCACCGCGAGCTCGGCGACCGGCGTCTCCAAGCGCTCGGCAGCCGAGCTCGAGCAACACGCGCCGCGCTTCGGCGGCGACCTTGCGCATCGGCCAACCGTCGCGCTCGATCGCGTCGGAACCGCCCGAGCCGCCCTGATCGGGAGTGATGTCGGTGCTGCCCATGACGAGGCTCGTCTTGTCGTAGGCGATGTCGAGCTCGTCGCACATCATCTGCCGGAACGCGGTGCCGGTGCCTTGGCCGCCGTCCGTCTTGCCGACGAAGAACGTCGCGGTGTTGTCCGGATGGATCACGATCCAGGTGTCGAGCTGCCGAAAATCGGGATCGGGATACGGACCGGCGCCGACGGCCTGTGCGAGCACGCGGCCGCTCGGGATCGCGTCGAGCGCCCAAGCTCAAGACCAACGCGCCCGACGCGCGCAGGAAGCTGCGGCGCGAAGTCGACGGGTTGATGCTGCGAGAAGCGCGTCCTCGATGGCTTTCGGAAGCTGAAGTGTGGTGCTCATCAGACTGCTTCCTCTGCGCTTTCGACCGCTCCGTCGGCGCTCGCCGTCGCCGCGCCGTTCACCACGCGCTTGATCGCCTGCCTGAATTCGGTAGTAGGTCATGCACCGGCACAGCGCGCCTTCCATGCCCTCGCGGATTTCGGCGTCGGTGGGGTTCGGGTTCCGGTCGAGCAGCGCCTTGGCCGTCATGATCTGGCCGTTCTGGCAGTAGCCGCACTGCGGCACCTGCTCGTCGATCCACGCCTGCTGCAGCGGATGCAGCGTGCCGTTCTTCGCGAGGCCCTCGAGCGTCGTGATCTCGCCGGTGCGCCGCCGACACGGGCGTGATGCACGAGCGCATCGCGACGCCGTCGATGATGACGGTGCAGGCGCCGCACTGCGCGAGCCCGCAGCCGAAGCGCGGGCCGCGCAGGTCGAGGTCGTTGCGCAGCACGTATAGAAGAGGAGTCGACGGCGTCGACGTCCACTTCGTGGGTCGCGCCGTTGACGCGTAGTGAAACGACACTCATGAGATGCCCTCCGGGCGTACGGGTCCCGCCAATCCCAGAGTGGACCCTAGAACAAAGCCGACGCGAAGCAAAGGGGATCCGCTATCCGGCAAGGATGATCGATAGCCCGACGCTAAGTCGGCGACGATGGTGGGGTCATAAGAATTGTCAGTGACGACGCTATCCGACGGTCAGTTGATCGAGCGCGCGCGGATCGCGAGAATGGCTGCTCGGCCGGACCCGGCTGAGCAATGCGGCGCGAAGACCGCACGGAGATTTTGCAATGAACTGGGAAGCCATCGGCGCGATCGGCCAAATCTTGGGCGTGGTGGTGGTCGTGCTGAGCTTGATCTATGTCGCGGCGCAAGTTCGCCAGGGGAATCGCTTCGCGAAGTTGCAAGCGCGGCAGCGCATGATCGAGCAGGCGCACGACGAGCTGTATGGTCAGATGGCGGATCCGTCAATTACCTACGCGAACGTGAAACCCGGCCCGCTCACCGAGGAGGAGCAAGCGAAGCTGAGCCTCTTCTTGATCGCATTCATGCGGCAAAGAGAGTGGGAATGGTTCGAGTATAGGGACGGCATCATCGACAAAGACGTCTACACGGCCTATCACGACGTCATCCCGATCCATCTCGGCACCCCGCGTGCCCGCAAATGGTGGAAGGCGCTGGGACGGTTCGCGTTCAACGCCGAGTTCGTCGCCGCGGTCGATGAACTGCTCGCGAGCTCGCAGCCGAGCACGTATTTGCGCGACATGAGGACTTGGGATAAGGCCTAAGCGCGCGGAATCCGCGGCTCACCGATGGCGGCCGTCGATCGGGCTCAGTGCGCCGGAACGAGCTCGACGTGCACCCCGGAGTGAAAGGCGTTGATGCCGATGCGCGTGGACATTCCGCTGCCGCCGAACGTCGGCCGATGGAATCGGCCCGCCGGCACATAGACCACGTCGCCCTCGTCGGCCGTGAAGAACGGCACGCCTTCGATCAAATAGTCCGTCTTGCCTTCGAGGATCAGCCAGAGCTCGCCGTAGTCGATGTGCATGTGGCCCCGATCCGTGTCCGGCGGGGGAGGCGTGCCTCGGCCGCGAATCAGCACGGCCATCAGACGATCGTCGCGCACGAACATGCCGGGCCGACGACCGCCGCGCACCACGTCGCCGAAAAAGTCGAGGTACGGCCGGGTGGTCTCGTCGTACTGGCCGCGCCCGGGTAGCGTGACCTCGATGAATTCCTGGCCCGCCACCGGCACCGGCGTCTCGCCGCGCGGATAGAGAGTGCTCGCGCCCGCGACCATGACCTCGAGGCGCAGCGACGCATCGTCGCCGACGGTCTCGAGCTGGTAAGGCGTGCGGTACGGCACCTGGACCAAGAAGCCCTTCGACGCGACGAACGGCTCTTGCCCTTCGATCGAGAACCGAATCTGCCCGCGCTCCACGACCCAGAAGCTGCGCGTATCGGGATGCAGGCGCCGCGGCGTTCGCTCGCCGGGCGCCATTGCGATGTACTTCGCGAGCACGTGGCGGTCGTCGACGAGCGTCTCGCTCCAGCTCTTGCTGGCCGAGTGCTGCGCGAGGAGCTCCGTGAGCTTCCAATGAGGGCGGTGCACCCCGACGTACGGCGGCAGCTCGAGCGGCTTCGGTGCCCACGCGGTGACTCGGAACTCGCTGTCGCTTTGCGGAGCGGGCTGAGCGTGAGTATGCGCGATGCCGCAGCATGCGGCCGCGAACGTGATCAGTGCGCAGAACCGACTCGATCGCGTCGACATCAGCTGACCGCGGCTCAGCGCTTGCATGCGGCAGCGAGCACGATCGGGACGCGGAGATAGCGGCTCAACGCTTGCGCGCGACGGCATACACCTCGATCCACGAGACGTTGGTGCATCCGGCCGTGCCGTGTCCGCCGCCGGGCATCAGGTCGGTGTAGCCGATCTCATCGACGCGGCTCAGGTCCGGGTTGTTGACCTCGAGCTTCACGACGACCTTCTGCGGATCGAGCTCGAACCAGCGCTGATCGTCGAACGTCACTTCGGACACCACGAAATTGCCCGTGAACCCCTTCGCTCCGACCATCCGCCTCTGCGGGCTCTCGAACGTCTGGCTGCCGACGAGCAGCGTGCCGTCCGCGAGCTTCACGACCGGATGCAGCACGTGCAGATTCTCCGTGCGTGTCCGCCAACGCATGCGCGTGAGCCCCGTGAGGTCGAGGTATGCACCCTTGTGCCGCAGCGTCAACGCCACGGGCGAGGTCGTGAAGCCGTTCCAGAGATCGGGGACGCCGTTGTGCGAGGTCACCTGGATGTTGGCCGCGTCCGTGCCGTAGAGCTTGAGCTCGAGGTCCGGATTGGTCAGCGCCTGCGGCGTGATGCGGCGATTCTCGTCGGTGAGCGGTCCCGTATGCGGCGGCTGCTGCCAGACCTCGCGGAACAGCAGCGGCGGCGTCTCCGCGTCGTGCTCGAGGAAACCGGGATCCGCGCCGTTCGACTGCGCGAACGCGCTACGGCCGCCGCACGCGAGCAACGCGATCGAGCCTGCGATGGCCAATGCCGTGCGCGTAGCGAAGCACGCGCGGGTACCGAAGAAAGTCGAGATCATGGTGCGCTCCCCCCTACCGCGACCCGGTCAGGTCGTCGGATGGATCGTACGTCAGCGCTGGCCGGGCCGGCTACCGGTGGACCCAGCCGGGGGGGCAGGGTGGACCGATGGCACCGGCTGGCATATAAAACAGCCAGCCGAAAAAACCTCCTTCAAGGAAAAGAACATGAAAGCAGCAACCCACGCAGGTCTCGTTTCACTGGGGCTCGCCGCCGCCGTCTCGCAGGTGCTCGCAGCCGCGCCCGCCGAGATCGTGATCCCGGGCGAGCGCCTCGCGACCGAGAGCCTCACCTCCACTCGTGACGGCACCGTCTACATCGGCAGCGTCGGCGCGGGCCAGATCTTCCGCGCGCGGCCGGACGCCGCCAGGGCGGAGCCGTTCATCGCGGCGAAAACCAACGGCATCGGCGCGGTGTTCGGCGTGTTCGCCGACGAGAAGGCGAACGTGCTCTGGGCCTGTTCGGGCAGCTTTCCGCCGGGGCCGCCGCAAGCCGGCGCTCCGGCGCCGCCGCCGTCCGCGCTCTACGCGTTCGATCTCAAGAGCGGCGCGCCGAAGGGCAAGTGGAACATGCCGACCGCCGGCGCGTTCTGCAACGACATCGCCGTCGGCAGCGACGGCACCGCGTACGCGAGCGACACGCAGAACATGCAGGTTGCGCGGCTCAAGCCGGGCGCGCAGTCGCTCGAAGTCTGGGCGGGTGCGGATGGCGCCTTCGGGCCCACCGGCGGCGTGCTCGACGGCATCGCAGTGCTCGGCGATACGTTGCTCGTGAACGCGCTGCGCACGAACAAGATCTTCAGCGTCGCCATCGGCACGGACGGCAAGCCCGGCAAGGTCAACGAGGTGAAGCTCGACTCCGCCGTCGAGGGACCCGACGGAATGCGCTCGTTCGGCGCGAATGCGCTGCTCGTCGCGGAAGGCGGCGGCGACGGCAGGCTGAGCAAGGTCGTGCTGAACGGCGCGAAGACCGAGGGCAAGCGCACCGTGCTCAAGTCCGGTTTCCCGGACGGCCCGGTGGCGGTGACGGTGGTCGGCGAGAACGCGTACGTGCTCGAGGGCCAGCTCGCCGCGCTGTTCGCGCCGCCCGGTTCGCCGCCCGCGCCCGTGAAGCCGTACAAGGCGACGGCGGTGCCGGTCGGCAAGCCCTGATCCCGATGGCAAACATTCATCTGATCGGTGGGGAGAAAGGCGGAGTCGGCAAGTCGATGATGGCGCGCGTGCTCGCGCAATACATGATCGACCGGAGGATTCCGTTCCTCGGCTTCGATACGGATAGCTCGCACGGAGCGCTGATGCGGTTCTATTCCGATTACGCGTCGCCGGTGCTCATCGATCGAACGGAGAGCCTCGACTTGCTGGTCGAAACCGCGACCGAGAATCCCGACAAACGAATTCTCGTCGATCTCGCCGCGCAGACCCATGGGGCGCTCGTCAGATGGATGAACGAGGCAGGCGTTCTCGAGGCGCTTGCCGAGCTCGGTCTCTCGCTCACCTATTGGCACGTGATGGATTCGGGCAAGGATTCAGTGGCTCTATTGAAGAAGCTGCTCGATCGTTTCGGCTCGCGGCTCAACTACGCGATCGTCCTCAACCAGCTGCGCGGCGAGACCTTCGACATCTTCGAAAAGTCGGGTGAGAAAAAGCGTGCGCTCGAGCTCAAGGCGACGATCGTCACGCTCAAGCGCTTGAATCAGGAAGTGATCACGAAGATCGACGCGGGCAACACGAGCTTTTGGGCCGCGCAGCACAAGAGCGCGGCGAACGTGAACGGTCTCGGCGTGCTCGAGCGGCAGCGCGTGAAGATGTGGCTGAAGCACGCGTACGAGCAGATCGAGAGCGTGGGGGTTTGACGGCAACCGTCGCGCTACGTTGCCCTACGTTGCCCAAACGTCCCGCGCTGCCCCGCGTGACGGCGTCTCGTCGCTCTAGCCGTGCGGGTGCTTGTGGATCGGGTCGACCCAATACACGGCTTCGGGCTGCTCGACCGGCGTGATGTCGAGGTTCACGACGACCGCTTCGTTGTCGCTGCGCACGAGCACGCACTCGAGCGGTTCGGACCGGCTCGCGTTGATCTCTTGGTGCGGCACGTAAGGCGGCACATAGATGAAGTCGCCGGCATCGGCCTCGGCCACGAACTCGAGTGACTCGCCCCACCGCATGCGCGCTTTGCCGCGCACGACGTAAATGACGCTCTCGAGCGGGCCGTGATGATGCGCGCCGGTCTTCGCGTTCGGGTGAATCGTCACGGTACCCGCCCAGATCTTCTGAGCGCCCACACGGGCGTAGTCGATTGCCGCCTGGCGATTCATGCCGGGGGTCTGCGGGGTGTTCGGATCGAGCTGGTTACCCTTGATGACCCGGACACCGTGGGTCCGCCAATCGTGCGTGTCGTCGGTGGTCAAAGTGCCTTCCTTCGGGCGGCCGCTCAGGGCCTCCCAGAGATCGTAAAGTTACTCAACATTCTACCGGTGATTGACAAGCGCCTTTACAAACGTGCGGAGGGGGTCCACGTGAGCACGCCCGTCGCGATGTAGAGTAGCGAGACGCGCCGCATCAGCTTTCCGTGCGACTCTTGTCGCGCAGGCGCCGAGGAGGGGACTTGAGTAAGAGCGTGATCACGGGCGCACCGGCGTCGGCGTTTGCGTTTGCCATTGCCACTGCCACTGCCACTGCCTTTACAACGTCCCTGCTATTCAGTGCGGCCGCGCTCGCGCAGGTGACGCCCGAGCTGCAGAAGACCATCGAGGCGCGGCAGCCGCCGAAGGGCGTCGAGCCGCTGCCAACAGATCTCTTCACGACGAAGGACTTCTACCTCGATACCGGGCTCTGGGCGGACCCGCGCTACACGCGCTGCAACACCCCGGAGCGGATCGACCAGATGTGGGTCGCCAATGACGTCGGCGAATGGGGCGACTGCAAAGCGGGGCAGTCGCTGCAAGAGCTCACGAGTGCTCTCCCGTACAAGACGGCCGAGGAGCATTACAACGCGCTGCTCGCGAAGGCGCGCGCGAACGGCGGACCGACGGCCTACGACCGCAGCCGTCCGCCGCCGGACTGGGACGGCTACTACAACTCCCGCACGCTCCAGCAGAAGCAGTGGAGCTTCGGCAACAACGTGCAAGCGGCGACGTTGATGCAGGTGCTCACGCCGGAATATCGCCGCCGGTTCGCGCAGGTGCTCTATCACGTCGCGGTGACCAACTCGCCGCAGTGGCAGTCGTCCACCTGCTACCCGGAAGGCATGATTCGCTGGTGGGCTCAGGGCATCCGCGACATCCAGGTCACGGTCACGCCTCACCAGGTGCAGCTCCTGTCGGGCACCGCGCTCAACATTCTTCGCCAGATCCTCATCGGCCAGAAGCACGTGACGAAGATCTCGCAGTGGTACGGGGAGACGGTCGGCTTCTGGGACGGCGAGACGCTCGTCGCGTGGACGGACAACGTGCAAGGCTGGTGGATGTCGCACGCGTTGCCCGAGTTCAGCAGCGAGCTCGAGGCGGTCGAGGTCTACACGCGCGACGAGAAGCGCAACATCCACCTCGACATCACGCTGTACGACCCCGTGGCGTTCGTCGTCCCGCTGCATCTCGAGGTGATCTACACCTATCGCGACGGACCGGACTCCGAGCAGCGCTACCAATGGAAGGAATGCCAGCAGTACCTCTGGAACGTGAACGGCCGGCTCGAGGCCGTGACGCCCGGCACCGTCATTCAATACCGCATTCCCGACTGGTACGACCGGCCGTGGGCGAGGATCTGGGAGGAATATTTCGAGGAGGGCATGAAGCGCCCCGAGGCCGACGAGAGCCTGTTCGATTTCTCGGACGGCGCGGAGAATGCGCGCTGACGGCGCCTCCTGACCTGCCGAGCGTGGTCGCTCCAGATCGAGGCGGCGCCCGCCGGCTAGCCGTCCCGCTCGCGGGATAGCGTGTCCCGTTTTCGCGCCGGCCCCGCGCGCGTGCGTCAACGCCGGCGTCGCCGGTTCAACGGGTTGCGAGGACCCACGCGTTGGCATGCGATCTGCAGCTAGCCCTTCAAAAGAGCGGAGCCACCGCATGTTGAGAAGCCTCTTCAACGACGTCCGCCTAGCGGCCCGCTCGCTCGCGCGCTCGCCGGGCTTCACCCTAGCGACGATCGTCACGATCGCGCTCGGCGTCGGCGTCAACACGGGCATCTTCTCGATCGTCAACGGCGTGCTGTTCCGCGACATCCCCGCGCCCGATGCACACGAGCTCGTGTCGATGCATCAGTCGATCGAAGGTGCGCCGGATCGCACGGGCGCCGTGGGGCTCGGCCTGTTCTCGACGGCGGAATACCAAGCCTACCGCGAGCGCTCGCAGACACTCTCGATCATGGGTCACTCCGCTCCCGCGAGCGCGATGCTCGGCGGCGAGAGTCCGCGGCAAACGAACGGCTTGCTCGTCACTTGCGGCTACTTCGACGTTCTCGAGCAGCCGCCTGCGATCGGCCGAGGCCTCGTCGAGCGCGACTGCGCGAGCGGCGCGGACCCCGTCGTCGTGCTCGGGCACGAGCTGTGGACGACCGCGTTCGCGGCGGATCCGAGCGTCGTGGGCCGCACGATCGAGCTCAATCGGCAACTGTTCACCGTGGCCGGCGTCGCGCCGCGGGGCGTCTACGGCGGCATGTTTCGAGCGGGCTTCTTTGCCCCCGTTGCCGCGCAGCGTTTTCTCGCTCCGGAGGCCAACGAATTCGCGAGCGACCAGGCGAGCTGGTTGTTCCTGCTCGGCCGGCGGAACGACGGTGTCAGTCTCGACGAGGCTCGTGCGGAGCTCGCCGTCATCGCGGCGCAGATCGACTCGCGGGAACCCGGGCGCTCGACGGCGCTGCGTGTCGAGCGCGCGAAGCCGCTCACGGTGCCGCCGTTCGTCCGAGGCGCCGCGATGGGCGCCGGCGCCGTCGTGATGGCGGCGTTCGGCTTGATCTTGGCCATAGCGTGCGCGAACGTCGCGAACCTGCTGCTCGCGCGCGGCACGACGAAGGGCAAAGAGATCGCCGTGCGCTTGTCGCTCGGCGCGAGCCGCGCGCGCGTCGTTCGCGAGCTGCTCGTCGAAAGCGCGCTGCTCTCGATCGTGGGCGGCGCGCTCGGCTCCGTGCTGGCGCTCTGGTCGTTCGAGGCGCTGCTCGCGGTCGCGCTGCCGACGATTCTGCCCGCCGGGCTGCCGATGCTCGCGCTCGACGTGAGCCCCGACGTCCGCGTGCTGTCCCTGACGCTCGCGCTCACGTTCGGCACGGGATTGCTGTTCGGGCTGGCGCCGGCGCTCCAAGTGTCGAAGCCCGACCTGAGCTCGGTGATGAAGCAGGATTCGTCCGGCACGGGCGGCCGCCGCGGCGGACGGTTGCAGGCCGCGCTCGTCGGCGCGCAAGTGGCGCTCTGCATGTTGTTGATGGCGGGTGCCGGCTTACTGCTGCGCGGCTTGTACGCGGCGCATTCGGTCGACCCGGGCTTCGCCTACCGCGACGTCAGCGTGCTGTCCTATGACTACGTCGACGACACGGGTCACGAAGGCGACGCCGCGTTCTGGCAACGGTTGCGCGACGAGATCGCCGCGCTCCCGGGCGTCGACGCGGCCGCATACGCGACGCGCGAGCCGCTCGGCGACGACTCCGGTTACACGCAGATCCGTCTGCCGAGTGACGGCGAAAGCGAGCCGCGGCTCGCGGCGGTGAACGGCGTAGGTCCCGACTATTTCGCCGCCGTGGGCTTATCCATTGTGGGCGGACGCGCGTTCACCGCGACCGATCTCGACAACGGTGCGCGCGTCGCGATCGTCAGCGAAACCACAGCGCGCAACCTCTGGCCCGGCGGCGATCCGATCGGTCGGACGTTCTTGCAGCGCGTCGGTCGCGACCAGGAAACGGAGCTCCAGGTCGTCGGCGTCGTCAATGACGCAGAAGTCGTCTCGCTCGGACGGATCGACCCGTACTACGCGTACGAGCCGGTGCGACAGGCCGAGAAGCTGATCGTGAGGAGCCACCTCGGCGCGGCGGCGATCGCGGCGGCGATCCGCGGCGTCGTGCGCAGGCTCGACCCGAGCCTGCCGGTTCCCGTCTATCCGCTCGAAGCGAACCTCGCACGGTGGCAAGCCGTTTCGGGTCTCGTGACCGCGCTCGCGGCGGCGCTCGGCGGGCTCGCGCTCGTGCTCGCCGCGGTCGGCATCTACGGTGTCGTGGCGTACTTCGTGAGCCAGCGGTTCCGCGAGATCGGCATTCGGGTTGCGCTCGGAGCCGGGCGCGCGTCGGTGCTCGGGATGATTCTGCGCCGGACGTTGCGGCCCGTGGTCGCGGGCGCGACGCTCGGCGTGGCAGCCGCCTTGGCGGCATCGGGGATCTTGACGGGCGTGCTGTTCGGCGTGAGCCCTCTCGATCCCGCCGGATTGATCGGTGCCGTGCTGTTCGTGCTCGGCGTGGCGCTCGCGGCCGCGTCGCTCGCCGCGCGGCGAGCGACGCATGTCGATCCGATGGTGACGCTGCGTTACGAGTGAGGTTTGTTACTTGTCGAAGTTGAACAAGTCCTCGTTCACTTCGGGCTTGCTCATGCCTTGCTCGAAGTTCTCTTCCCAGATCTTCGCCCACGGCCGGTTGTACATATCCGGCATCTCGTACTCGACCTTGGTGCCCGGAGTGAGCGGCGAGTTGTGGCCGTCGACGTTGAAGATCGTCTGCACGCATTCGATGAACGCGTACGGAGTCTGATCGGCGTCGGTGTAGTTGTTGATCTTGCGGAAGTTGCGCACGATCCGAACCGGCGTGGCCAGTGCGTCGTCGTCGTAGAGGATCGTTTCGTGGTTCAAGCCGACGAACTTGCCGTTCTCGCGCATCGGCGTGTAGATCTCGACCGACTGCAGCTTGTTCGAGAACTCGAACTCCGAGTGCGACTTCCAACCCTGGATGTTGCTCGTCCAAGTGATGAGCACGTCCTTGTCCCAGAAGCCGACCGTTTCGCCGTACCAGCGCGGCACCGCGGCACCGAGCCGGGGAACGCCGCCTTTCGCCACGTCGTCCATGTTGAATTTGCGGCCGACGTAGATGTCTTGGAGGAAGTTGCGCGCGACGCCGGCCTGCACGTGCACGAGGTCGGGCGTGGCGATCACGTAGTGCTCCCACACGGCCGCCGGATACCAGCGGCGCATGAAGCCTTCCGGCCAACAGAACGTCGACGGCCAGAGCGCGTTGCCGCGCATCTGGTGGTAGGCCTCCTGCACCATGCGCTGCTGGTACTCGGGAGTCAGCACCGAGAGCACCGTCGGAATCTGCGTGTTCCTGCCCCAGTACCAGTTGTTCTGAGTGGCCCCGCCGCGGGCCGGGCGCTCGTAGACGCCGTTCCACTCGGCGTTCGGGAAGTTGGCGTACGTGTAGACGCTCGGGCCGCCGCGGCCTTGCGTCTCTTTCATCAGCGCCTCGTAGTGTTCCTGCGCCGTCTTGAAACCGTAGGGGCTCACGATCGCTTCGCGCGGCAGCCCGAGCTCGCAATGTCCCCACGGGGAGTCTTTGTCCTCTTTCACGTTCAACGCCGGCTGGGACAGGATCCCGCGTTGGTACTCCGTCGCTTGCGGGCTGTTGCAGCGGTAGTAGCGCGGATCCATCCAGAGCGCCTTGTCGGCGTAGAAGTCCGGGCTCGTGAAGATGTCGCGCTCCAAGGGCTTGTAGTTTTTCGGCAGTGCATCCGGCTTGTAGCCGTTCAGCGGGAACGGCTTCGCCGGGTCGTAGCGCTGACCGAACTCGCGGACCCAATTCGGTCCGACTTCCCCTTTCTGGTCGTACACGCTCGCGGCGAGCGGCCGGCCGCGGCCGACGCTCTTGAAGCCGATGTCCGGCATGACCTGCGCCATGGCGGGCGCAGCCGCGAGTAGAACGGCGCCGAGGGTCAGTGATCTTTTGAGCGAGCCGATCTTCATGTTTCCGATCTTCATGTGCGATTCCTTGAAGGGCCCAATCACTGGGCCAGTGCGTTGACGTCCTGATGGCCGGGGTACCCGATTCGCGTCGGACACCGGCAACGGTTCGATATCCAGGCGCCACGATAATCGGGTTTGTCGTGAGTGCGGTATCCGGGGGCGACATTAATGTCTCAAGAAGTCTTTGCGGCCGTGATCTCGCGCGGCGGCGCACGGCCGAGGCGTGCGCACAGGGTGCTCCGCCCTTCGCCCGGCCGAGCTCGCGACCGAAGCGCGTTGACGCCCGAAATCCCGCGGGTCTAAAGTCCGTCGCATGATGAGCCGTATCGCTGCCGTCGCCGGCATTCTCGCGATCGCGTGCGCCGCCACGCTGGCTGCGTGGCCTCAGGCCGGCAAGCCGGGCGCGCCGCCCTTGAAACCGTACACGGCGCCGAAGACCTCGTTCGGCCATCCCGACCTCTCGGGCACCTGGACGAACAACAACGCGACGCCGCTGCAGCGTCCGGCGCAATGGGCCGACAAGGCGCTGCTCTCGGACGCCGAGCTCGAGACCGTGAAGGGTGCCGCGCGGGAGCTCGAGGAGGAGGGCGACGCGCTCTTCGGCGACGAGCTCATCCTCGACGCCATCGAGGGAAGTGCGGAGGCGGAGTCGCACGACACCGAGACCGGCAACTACAACGGGTTCTGGTTGCCGCCCCGCGATTTCGAGCGGCGGACGTCGCTCATCATCGATCCGCCGAACGGCCGTATTCCGCCCATGACGCCGGAAGCGCAGGCGAAGCGAGCGGCGGCGGCCGAGCAGCGGCGGTTGCATCCCGCCGACGGGCCGTCGAGCCGCGGCCTAGGAGAACGCTGCATCACGTTCGGCGTGCCGCGGCTCACCGCTGCGTACAGCAGCGTGTTTCAGGTCGTGCAGTCGCCGAACGAAGTGGTCTTCGTGATGGAGACGATCCACAACGCGCGCGTGATTTCGCTCGACGGGCGGCCGCATCTTCCGTCCGGCATGCCGCAATGGGACGGCAACTCGCGCGGGCATTGGGAAGGCGACACGCTCGTCGTCGACACGATCGGCTTCTCGCCGAAGAGCGACATGCAGGGATCGTCGAGCGGTCTGCACCTCGTGGAGCGCTTCACCCGCATCGCGCCGGACGTCTTGCAGTACGACGCGACCATGAGCGACCCGGCGACGTGGACGCAGCCGTGGACCGTGCGCATTCCGATGAAGCAGATCGACGAGCCGCTGATCGAATACGCCTGCCACGAGGGCAACTACGGAATGTTCGGAATTCTCGCGGGCGCACGGAAGCAAGAAGCGGACGCGCGCGCGAAGAACTAGCTACTTCGCCGGCCGCGAACCTTTGGACGTCGGCTCAGCGGCTACCGTCGCCCGCCTCGAGCACGCAGTCCTGCGGCAGGAACTCGAAGCCCGGCTGCCAGCGAAACGTGCGGTAGCCTTCGGCCGTCACGGTTCGCGTGAACGTGCGCGGGTCGGTCGCGGAGATGTCGTAGCCGAGCTCGTTGCCGTCCGCGCTCGGCGTGAAACGCTCGACGATCGTCATGTCCGTGCTTTGCGGGACGCCTTCGAGGCCGTAGAGCTGAAAGTACGGCCAGCTGATGTGCGTGGTGGTCACGACGAGCGTCGCGCCGTCCCAGCGTCCCGTAGACCAACCGAGCGGTGTCGGCGCGCGAGCGGCCGCCGCATCCGGCTGCGCACTCATATGAATGACGCGATCGATCTCGCGATACTCGTTCTTCATGACGATGTCCTCGCCGCTCCGCGCGAAGCGAAGCCCGTAGCGGCCGCTGCGCGTGATCACTTGCGGCATGCCGGGAGGCGTGCAGTCGATAACGGGATCGTCGCGAATCGCATCGAAGGCTTTCCAGGCGGCGCGCGCGGCATCCGTGAGCGGCGGATCGTTCGCCCAGTCGGGCGTCTTCGAGTCGGTCGGTACCCAAACGCGAAAGATCCCTTCGCCTCGGTCCGCCGCCGCGCGCGCGGGATCGATCGTCGCTTGCCGGTAGCTCAAGTAGCGATCCGACGACCAGCGCGGCGCGGCGCTCGCTCGCAGCACGACCTCCGTTCGGTCTGGCAGCAGCACGTTCGTCACGTACATCCGGCGCTCGCGCCGCGTCGACGGGTTGCCGGCGAACGTGACCGTGTCGCCGGGCTTCACGATGTCGCGCGGAATGTTCGCGCGATCGAGGTCGCCGGGGCTCTGGCCTTCGAGGAGCCAGAGCTCCGCGACGCCGTCGAAGCGCTGCGTGCTGATCTCGAGGCGCACGTGCGGGTTCGCCCACAGCACTTTGGTGACGTCGCCTTGCGCTTCGACAACAGTCGCGGAGTCGTACTCGGCGGTCGAGTGGTGGGCGCGGAGCGCCGCCGGCGCGACGGCGCAGACGAGCGCGACCATCAAGCGAGCCAGGAAGGTCATGGGTAGCTCCGACGACGCGGGTCCTGCGGCCATTCTATTCACCGGGATCGAAAATCTCCTCAATGGGCTTCTCGAAAACTGCGGCGATCTTGAACGCCAATGGCAGACTCGGATCGTATTTTCCGGTCTCGAGAGCGTTGATCGTTTGCCGAGAAACGTCAGTGCGCTTGGCAAGCTCTGCCTGCGACCACTCCCGCTCGGCTCGTAGGACGCGCAACCGGTTCTTCATCGGTAGCGAAACGCGACGAGAAACGAGCCAATCGCCCAGCCAAACATCATCGGCAATAGCGCGAATACCATGGGTAGTGCCGGAGCACCGACGCGTTCGAGGAGGTGATAACCCATGCAAAAAACGGAGCCCGCACCGAAGCCGATGGCGATTCCCTCGAGTTGCACCTTGCGCGTGAACTCATCCGCTTCGCGAAGAAAGCGGAGCAACGTATTTACTAGAGGGACGCCCAGAGCGATAGGAGTCATCGCCAACAGCCATGCGAGCGGGCCCCTAAGTTGCTGAGAGGATGAAAGCGCAATCATTGCGGCGGAAAAGCCGGCCGCCCAGATGAAGGACCAAATCCAAATTGCCCGGATATTGCGTTGATCCGCCTCCGTCTGTCCGCGAATCAACAAGGCCGCTTGCCACCAGGGTGTTCGGTCGGTGCTAGCCGTCTTCGAGCCGTTCATGACGTCGACCTCGCATCTGAGTGTCAATGTTGCTTTACAGTCGATAGAGTATGGTTACCTTAACCATGTGTCAAGTATACCTAACACTGTCGGATCGTCGCGGAACGGCTCTAAGTAACTGAAAATTATTTGGAATACGTTTAAGTACTGGTTATAATAACAGTATCCGCAGTCCGACTCCGGGAGCTCCACGATGTATGCCCAAGCGCACTACGCGGGGTGGGATTCCCCGCTCGCCGCTGATCGATTCGACGACAGCCGTCCGATGGACAACAGCCGTTCGGTCGACGACAGCCGCTCGGTCGATGCTCTCGACCACGCGATCTGCAAGCTCGCGCGTCAGATGAACGCCGACACGTACCGAATGTTGGTGCTCGTGCGCGAGTTCGACGAGCGCCTCGGTTGGCAGAAGTGGGGACTGCCGAGCTGCGCCGAATGGCTCGCGTGGCGCTGCGGCGTATCGCTGTCAGCGGCGCGCGAGAAAATCCGCACCGCACACGCGTTGCGCGAGACGCCTGCGATCGCAGCCGCGTTCGCGGACGGCAGGCTCTCCTATTCGAAGGTGCGCGCGCTCACACGCGTCGTCGAGTACGGTAGCGAGGAAGTGCTGCTCGCGTACGCGCTCGACGTCACCTCCGCGCAGGTCGAGGAGCGCTGCCGCGAGATCCGCAACGCGAATCCGGACGATTCGACCGCCGGCGCGTTCCGCGCGTGGGAGCATCGCTCGCTCACGGTCTATCGCGATCGCGTGCGCGGCATGATGAAGATCACGATCGACGTTCCGATCGAGGACGGCGAGGTGATCGCGCAAGCGATCGAGCGCGCCGCCGAAGCGTGCGACGCGACGAACGGACTCGAGTTCGCAGCGGCGCGGAAGGCCGCTGGTGTGCGCGACGCGTCGGAAGCGTCGCCCAATGGTTGGCTTGCGCAGCAGTGCGACGCGCTGCTTGCGATCGCGAAGGCGTCGCTTGTCGGCGCGAATCCCTCCGCGGAGGGATCCGCGGACGAAGACGCGCGGTCGCGGGACGGGTGCGCGGGCGGCGTCGCGGATCATTATCAAGTCGTCGTGCACGTCGATGCGTCGGCCCTCCGTGGAGGGGCCGGCCGTTCCGATCTGCCTATCGAAACGGTGCGGCGGCTCGCGTGCGACGGCAACACCGTGACGGTGCTCGAAGACGAGCGCGGCACGCCGCTCGACGTCGGCCGCAAGCAGCGCACCGTATCGACGCCGCTCAAGCGCGCGCTCTGGGCGCGCGACCGCGGCTGCCGTTTCCCGGGCTGTCATCGCACGCGCTTCGTCGACGCGCATCACATCCATCACTGGGCGGACGGCGGAGACACCTCGCTCGAGAACCTCGTGCTCCTGTGCACGCATCATCACCGGCTGCTGCACGAGGGTGGCTTTGCGATCCGCCGCGACGCGCAGGGCGAGGTCTATTTCCGGCGGCCCGACGGCCGCGTAATTCCGCGCGGCGGCTATCGGCTCGAGGATCGTGTCGATGAGACAGCGGGCGCGACCGACGCGGATGCGCAGCGGCCCGCAAATCCCTCCGCGGAGGGATTTCGCACCGCCGAGGTGCGCGAGGCTGCCGGGGTGTATCTGATCAACTGAGCGGGCGCGGGCCGTCGGATTGCGATTCTTCGTGAATGGGCGAGCGGCTCGCATCAGCACGCCGGACCGTAGACACTATCCCGCGCCGTGGACAAGTTCGACCGCATCTTCCAGCTCCACGCGATCCTCTCGTCGCGCCGCACGGCCATTCCGCTCGAGGACCTGATGGCGCGGCTCGAGTGCTCGAAGAGCACGCTGCATCGCGCGATCAACACGCTTCGGGATCAGCTCAACGCGCCCGTGGTGTTCGACGCGGAGGCCGGCGGCTACAAGTACGGCAGCGTCGATGACGGGGATGGCGCGGGCAAGGCGTTCGAGCTCCCCGGGTTGTGGTTCACTTCGAACGAGCTGCAGGCGCTCGCGATCATGCAGCGGCTGCTCAAGGACGCGGGCGGCGGTCTGCTCGAAGAGCACTTGGGACCGCTCGCGAAGCGGCTCGACGAGCTCACGCAGCACCAGCGGCTGAATCTCGGCGAGGCGGCGAGCCGCCTGCGGTTCCCCGCGATCGGCGCGCGGCCGGCGGGCGAGGCGTTCGACACCGTGGCGTCGGCGACGCTGCAGCGGCGCAAGCTCTGGATGGAGTATCACGCGCGCAGCACGGACGAGCGCAGCGAGCGCACGCTGTCGCCGCAGCGGATCACGCACTACCGCGAGGCGTGGTATCTCGATGCGTGGGATGAGAAGCGGAATGCGCTGCGCAGCTTCTCGGTCGATCGAATCTCGCGGGCGACGGTGCTCGAGCAGCGCGGCGCGCGACGTGCCGGAAGCCGAGCTCGAGGAGCACTACGCGAGCGCGTACGGAATCTTCGGCGGCAAGGCGGACAAGGTCGCGGTGCTGCGCTTCACCCCGGAGCGCGCGCGCTGGGTCGCGGACGAGAAGTGGCATCCGCAGCAGCAGGGGCGATGGTTGCCGGACGGATCGTATGAGCTCGAGATTCCGTATCGCGAGGCGCGCGAGCTCGTGATGGACGTGATGCGGAACGGGGCGAGCGTGGAGGTGGTCGCTCCGCCGGAGCTGCGCGAGCAAATCGCGGCCGAGCTGCGGGCGGCGGCATTGCGCTACCGCTAGCGCGTCGGCGAGCGGTCGGCGGAGTGCTGCGCACACCGGTCCTCAACGACCGTCAAGTTACTGTCCTTGTTCACCTCGACGTCCACGACGGCGGCCGCATACGTGACGCGATCGCCCTGGTTCTGCGGCAGATGGTGCGTGCCGACGCCGATGCCGCGGCCCGTGACGACGCGCGCGCTCGACACGTTCGATGCCGCGACGCGCGGCGTCCAGCTCGCCGCGCCGGCCGCGGCCTTCGAGCACCCCGAGCCAACGCGCGTGCGAGATGTTCCGCTTGCGAAACTCGAACGGATCGAGTCCGCGCCGCGTGCGCGAGCTCGTCGAGCGTTCCCTCCAACGCGAAGAACGTGGACGGATCCATCGGCGCGCGCAGCGCACCCGTGCGCAGATACCCGGCGCCGGTCACTCGGTGGTTCACGATGCGGCGATTCGGCACGTCGTACATGTCGGTCTGCGACAGGTGCACCGAGAACAGGCCCGCGCCGCCGGGCCCGGCACGAAGCCGGAGCCGGCCGCGCTCGCGGACCTGCGCCGAAGCCGCCGGTCGGCGGCGGTGTGCCGAGCGCGAGCTGCGACGCCGTCTCGAACCACGCCGTGGCGTGCGACCACGCGCGATAGTCGAGCGCCACGAGCTTGCCGGTCGCGTCCACCGCCGCGCGCACGTCCGAGAGCAGCGCGGGCCCGTAGTTGTCCCAACCGTGCTCGTCCTCGCGGCTGAGCTGCACGCGCACGGGCTTGCCGACTTCCTTCGAGAGCACGGCGGCCGCGTTCGCGGACTCGCCGTAGCAGCTGTTGCCGTAGGTGTTCGAGGCGGCGTAGTACTGCACGCGGATCTTGTCGGGCGGCAGACCGAGCACCTGCGCGAGCGCGAAGCGTTGCGCGTAGATGTTCTGGCTCGAGCACATGATCAGCGCCGCGTCCGCCTTCACGTCGGCCACGGCGCAGCTCGGCGCGAGCGCGCCGTGCGATCTGGTACGGCCCGCGGTACGTGGACGTGACCACGTGAGCGGCGCGCGCGAGCGCGGCGTCCACGTCGCCCGCGTCGGTGTCGATCAAGTCCTCGGTCTTGGCGGACCTGAACGCGTCGAACAAGCGCTCGTGGCCCGGCAGCGCCTTCGCGAACGGCTGCCACGTCACCTTCAGTTGCCGCGCGGCGCGGACCGCGTCCCACTCGCGCTCGGCCACGACGCCGACGAAGTTGTTGCGCCGCACGACCTGCGCGGGGATGCCGGCGATCGACGCCTCGTCGACGGCGACGACCGTGGGATTGGTGATGCCGTGCGCGCCTTGTCCGCGCGGCCACACGACGCGCCCGTGCAGCATCCCGGGCAGGCGCACGTGCTGCACGTATTGATAAGTGCCGCGCACCTTCTCGGCGATGTCCGGCCGCGGCACGCGCGTGCCGACGATGCGATACGCGTCGCGCGGCTTGGGCTCCGCGTGGTCGGCTTTCTTGCGCGGCAGCTCGATGCCGCCGTTGAACGCGAACTGCTCGAACGTTTTGTCGAAAGACTTCCCCGCCACGAGGTCGGCGTAGCTGACGGAGCGTTGCGCGTCGCCGCCGACGCTCACGATGCCCTTTGCGACCGTGAGATCGCCGACGGCCGCGTCGAGCTGCTCGGCCGCGAGCGCGAGCAGCACGCGGCGCGCTTCGGCCGCGGCGGCTCGGGTCTCGGTGCCGCCGATTCCGGCCGTGCGGCTCGCCGCCGTGAAGCCGTTCGTCGATACGAACGTGTCGACCGTGACGGTCTTCACCTGCGCGAACTCGAGGTCGAGCTCCTCGGCCGCGATTTGCACGAGCGCCGTGGGGCCGCCTTGGCCGAGCTCGACGTAGCCCGTGTAGAGCGTCGCGGTGTTGTCCGCGTTGATCGCGATGTAGGAGTCGACCGCGTTCGGATCGGGCGGACCCGACACGAGGCCGCGCGCCGGCGCCGCTTTACCGGCCTTGGGCTGCGCGCGCCCGCGACCCGCGACGCTGAACGCGACGACGACGACGCCCGTCGCCTTCAAGAACGCGCGGCGATCTACGCCGCCGATGTCGTTAGATATGTCGTTTGGTTCACGCATGGGCCGCCTCCCCGCGATCCGCCGGCGTGCTGCAGCCCGGTGCGCCGCCATGGCTTTGGCCGCGCGCTGAATCGCCGCGAGGATCCGCGGGTACGTCCCGCAGCGGCAGAGGTGGCCGTTCATCGCCGCGCGGATCTGCGCTTCGCTCGGCTCCGGGTTCTGCTGCAACAGCTCGGCGCCCTTGATGATCTGGCCGTTGTAGCAATAGCCGCACTGCGCCGCTTGCTCGGCGATCATCGCTTCCTGCAGCGGATGCAGCTCGGGCGCCGGCGACACCTTCGCACGGCTCGCGTAGTACGCGGGCAGCCCTTCGAGCGTCGTCACGGACTTGCCGACGACCGCCGCGGTCGGCGTGATGCACGAGCGCATTTCCACGCCGTCGACGAGCACGGAGCACGCGCCGCACTGGCCGAGGCCGCAGCCGAAGCGCGGGCCGAGCAGCCCGAGGTCGTTCGTCAGCACGTATAGAAGAGGTGTGTCCGGCGGTGCCGTGACGGTCGACCGCTGCGCGTTCACCTCGAGCACGAGCTCGTCTGCCATGGCCTTCCTCCCCCGAAGTCGGCGCTATTGCTGATACCCCAGCTTGCAGTTGTAGGGCTGGGGTCGAGCCTGTCCGAACGAACAGCTCTTTCAACGTGAAGGGGGCTCCGGTTGGGGATGGAGGGGTCCGCCGCACGCCCGGGTCCGGGTCGCCCGACGGCAGCGTTTTCCAGATGCCCGCGGCTTCGAGCAGACCGCCCGCTCCGCCGCTATGAGGAGGAGCTCCGGCGACCCTGGCGTTGAGCCCGATGCGACGGCGGGATGTGACTCACCACACTGAAGCGCCGGGAATCGGCTCCTAGACTCGAGTACACTCCAATCGCTTCCCCGAGGGACCGTCATGACGAGCATCCGCCTCGCCGCCTTCGTTATTTTGCTCGTTGGTCGCGCCGCGCTGGCCGATACAACGGAGGCCGACACCGTTCCTCTCAACGACGCTGCGAAGGCCGACACCGTCTCTCTCAACGACGCGACGGAGGCCGGCACCGTTCACCTGAACGACGCCACGTGGGTGAAGGACGCGGCCGATCGCCTCGCGCGCTGCGCGGGCACCTACGGCGGCGTCGCGCAGGTCATGCGTAAGAGCGGGCGCGAAGAGGCGGCCGATTACGCCGAGCAGGTGGGGTCGGGAGCGATGTTCGCCGCGTATCTACTGCTCACATCGCCCGTGGCGATCACGGGCAAGGTTCTCGACAAAGTCGACCCGATGGCCCACATCGACGCGCTCGAGTGGGGCGGCAAGCGCAACTTCATCATGATGGACGCGCAGGGCGACGCGGCGACGTCCGAGGTGCTGCGCGCCTGCATCGAGACGAGCTCGTGGCAATCGTCGATCTTGCTCAGCTCGACGTCGCCGGCGACCGTGACTGCGGCGCGGTAGAGCGCGAGCAGTCCGACGGAGATCGATACAGCTCAGCCGCTTCCCGTCGCTTGCGCGAGCTTCTCCTCGATGCGCGCCACCGTGCCGTCCACGTCGTAGAGCTTGTCGAGGCCGAAGAGCCCGATGCGGAACGCGCGGTAGTCCGCGGGCTCGCCGCACATCAGCGGCACGCCGGCCGCCACTTGCACGCCGGCGCGCGCGAAGCGCGCGACGAGGTCTGCGTCCTTCGTGTAGGACACGACGACGCACGGCGCCTCGAAGCCCGGCCCCGCGACGCTCGCGAACCCGCGCTCGGCGAGCAGCGCGCGCACGCGCCGGCCGAGCTCGATCTGCCGCTCACGTAAGCGCTCGAAGCCGAACGCCTTCCGTCTCGATCATGAGCTCGCGGAGCCGGCGCAGGCTGTCGGTGGGCATCGTCGCGTGATACGCGTGGCCGCCGCCCTCGTAGGTCTCCATGATCTGCAGCCACTTGGCGAGATCCATCGCGAAGCTCGTGCTCTTCGACGCCGCGACGCGCTCGCGAGCGCGCCCGCCGAGCATCACGAGTGCCGCGCCCGGCGACCCGGACCAGCCTTTCTGCGGCGCCGTGATCAGCACGTCGACATCGAGCGCCTTCATGTCCACCCACAGCGTGCCCGACGCGATGCAGTCGAGCACGAACAGGCCGCCCGCGGCGTGCACGGCCGCGGTCACGCGCTTGAGGTAGTCGTCCGGCAGCAGGATGCCGGACGCCGTCTCGACGTGCGGCGCGAACACGAGGTCCGGCCGTTCCGTGCGGATGTGCGCTTCCACTTCCTCGATCGGGGCGGGGACGAAGGGTGCTTCGGCCGTATCGCGCGTGCGCCGCGCTTGCAGGACGGTGGCCGCGGCCGGAATGCCGCCGGCCTCGAAGATTTGCGTCCAGCGGTAGCTGAACCAGCCGTTGCGCAGCACCGTGCAGCGCTTGCCGGTGGCGAGCTGGCGCGCCACGGACTCCATGCCGTACGTGCCGCCGCCGGGCACGATCGCGACGGAGCGTGCGCCGTAGACCTTCTTCAAGGTCGCCGACATGTCGCGCATCACGGCCTGGAAGGCCGCGGACATGTGGTTCAGCGAGCGGTCGGTGAAGACGACCGAGAATTCGAGCAGGCCGTCGGGATCGACGGATGAAATGGGATTGGTGGGCACGTTCGTGCACTCCGAAACGGCGAGATTCGCGGCGACTAGGATACGCCCTCGGCGAAGGCCGAGCCCGCGCAACGAGCTCTACTATAGGGGGGGTGCCGGACGATGCAGGTTACTTGAGTTTCTACCGCCGATTGACAGTCGACCTTACAAACGCGCAGGTAGGGTGCTCACAAGCGCGCAGCGCGAGGCCAAGATCGCGAAACGCTCTCCCATCTCGCGGACGTGTGTCCTCGTATCTCTCCGGCCACGGCACGATGGACACGCACTACTTCCTCCGGCGACGGCACGACAGGACACGCACTACCTCGACATTGATCGCCGCGTTTACGGACCGTCTTGCGCGATCCGCCACAAGACCCCGGAAGGGTCGACGAGCACGAAGTCGCGCATCTTCCACGGCCGCAGCTCGGGCGGTTCGGCCCGCACGCCGTATTTCTCGGGGATCTTCTTGTCTTGGACGTTGGCCCACCAGGCATCCACGTCCTTCACTAGCAGGTGCATCTGGAGGTTCTCGGCGAATTCCTTCACGTAAAAGCGCTGCAGAAGGAAGCCGGCTTTGCCGTGGCTGCCGTGGTCGCCCCAGTGGAAGTAGGCCAAGTCTCCCTCAGTCCCCCAACACAACGTGAAACCCAGGTCCTGATAGAACTGCTTCGAGAGCTCGAAGTCTTTGGCCGGGACGTGTGCCTTCAGCTCAATGGCGTCCATCATGCTCTTGCCTCTCTGCGCGCTAGTCGGACCGGCCCGAGCGCGATTCTGGCAGCGGGGCTATGGGCGGCTCACGCCGGCACTTGCTCGTACGAGAAGTCTGGTGCACCGGCCCGAGCCGAGGCGTGCTCGATAGTGATTGCGCAAATGTTGCCGTTACCGTCGAGGTCGAGAACCGTGTTCTCGTCGAGGTCGCGCGTCTCCGCGATCGGCGCATCGCGGAACTCCATCAGTAGCGTATCCGTGTCTTTGAAATACCGGACCTTCATGGCACAAACCGCCTGTCGAAGAACGCGTTGTGAACCGTCTCCCCGTCGGGCAAGAGGATAACTCGCAAGAAGCGATTGTCCATCTCGGCGATAGGGGCCCAACGCCTGATTCGGCCGTCGGACTGCGATTCCTCGTAGGTGGGCGAGTGAATCACGCGCTCGATCCATTCGTCCTTGATGGAGCGGCGATCCGTGCGTTGGCGAATCGTGTCGAAGTACGCGCTGGTCTTCATTCCGCGAGAGGGGAGTCTCGGGCGCTGAGTGGCTGGCGAGACGTGATGCTAACGAGTGTCGAACCGCGGGTAGAAGACGCGTTTGTCGTGGCGAGCAACGGTTTCGCGATCGCGCGAACGTCATCGTCACGGATGCGCCACCGACAGGATCCGGTAGCAGCTATCCAGCGTCGGCATCGGCACGCCTACCGCGCGGCTCTTCTCGAGCGCATACCCCACCGTCTCCGCGGATTCGAGCCTGCTGCCGCGCAGCACGTCCTGCTGCGCGGACATTCGATGCTCCGGCGACTTCTCGAAGAAAGTCTTCCCGACGCCGCGGACGATCTCGATCGCGCGTTCCTCGCTCGCATTCACGATGCTCGGGACGGGCAGCGGCGACATGTCCACGAGCTCGATCTTCAGCGCCGCCGCGAGTGCGGCCGTCTCGCGCGCGATGCGCACGACGACGACCGCGGTCTGCGGGTCCATCAGGAACTTCCACGTGATCTGCCGCGTGAGCACGGCGAGGACGAACATCGGGATCCAGCCGGCGAACTTCGACCATTCGCGCGTGCGAATGTCGGATGTCGCCTCGCAGCGCACGCCGGCGGCGTCGACGAGCTTCGCGATCTCTTCGGCGCGGGCGCTCGTTCCGCCCCGCGCGCCGCCCGCGCCCTCCGCGCCGCCCGCGCGCTCCGCGCCGCCCGCGCCCTCCGCGCCGCTCCGCGCGCGCCCGCGGTCTCGCCCAAGTACAGACCGGCGTTGCGCGTGAACTTCACTTCGCCGCTCGCGAGGAGCTCGCCGGAGAAGTCCGCCATCGCGCCGAGCATGCGCGACGGACCGAACACCCGCGCGAGCAATTCGTCCTTGATCACGCCATTCTGCAACGAGAGAGCGTTTTGCAGCCGCACGTGCGCGATGCTCGCGAGCGTCTCCGCAGTGTCGATGGCCTTCGTGGCAACGACGAGCGTGTCGGTCTCGCCGATGCTTTTCGGATCGGCGATCACCGCCGGCCGCGCCTCGATGCTCGACAGCCCCGAGACGACGAGTCCCTGCCGCTGGATGGCACGCGCGCGGTCGCCGCGCGCGATCATCGCGACGTCGTGCCCCGCTCGCGACAGGTGCGCACCTAGGATCGTGCCCAGCGCACCCGCACCGAGGATGGCGAATCTCATAGCGTCGCTCCTACCCGCCCCGCGCTATTTAGCCACGACACGCTGTCGCGTCGCGCTCGCGTCGGAACGTGTCGACGCAGCCGCTTTTCGAGGCGCCACAGCCCCATGCTCGCATGGGGTGGCGCGGGAGACTGTCAGGTTACCCAACGTTCTACCGAAGACTGTCAATCGCCCTGACAAACGTGCGGGACAAGGTCTTCGGTAAGCTCGCGCCGCGTCTGGCGCGCGCTGCCTGAGGAGCGCGCTGGCGGGTTGTCCTTGAGTCCGTCCATCTTGTCGCGGAGCGCTCGCACGTCGACTTTGATTTCTGCCACGTCGGTGCGAAGGTGTGCGACGTCCGACTCGAGTCGAGCGATGCGCGCTTCCATGGGTGCCTCCACCGACGCCGGTCCTGCGGCCAATTCTATGTCCTCGACTTGTGCTGAAGTCCAGAGTTTGAACGCCAGGTACAATCCCGGCGAACACTCGAACGCCGTCGCACGCATGTTTCCCCGATGACGGAGTCAATCCACGCGCAGAACGAAACGCACCGCGGACGCGGCGTCCGCGGCGTCGCTTTGGATTCGCACAAGAGCGCGAGCACGCAAGCACCGCTCGAGCCCGCGCCTCTACCGAGCGAGGTGCTCCTGCCACTCGAAGGCGGGTTGTCCGCGCGCGATCTGCGTCCGGCGGTCGAGAGCGGGCAGCGCGTGCTGCGCGGGCAGCCGCTCGTGCAAGGCGGCGGACCGCTGTCCACCTGGACGCACGCCAGCACCTCGGGCGTGGTGCGGTCGCTCGAAAGGCGGCGGATCGCGCACCCGCGCCGGCGCGAGGCTCTGTGCGCCGTGATCGAGGTCGACGGCAAGGACGAACGTTGGCCCGAGCTCGCGCGGCCCGATCCGACGCAGTGGGACACGCCGGACAAGCTCGCCGTGGCGCTGTCGCGAGCAGGTCTCGCCGGGCTCGGCGGCGCCGTGTTCCCGACGGGCCTCAAGCTCGCCGCGGCGGCACGCCATCGGATGCGCCTCGTCATCGTCAACGGTGCGGAGTGCGAACCGTACATCAGCTGCGACGACATGCTGATGCGAACGGCACCGCGCGACGTATTGGCAGGCGCGCTCGTGCTCGTGGAGCTCGCCGGTGCGGACCGAGGCGTCGTCGTGGTGGAAGAGGACAAACCGGAAGCGCTCAAAGCACTGCAACTCGCTCTGCCGGCGCTCGACACCGCAACAGCGCCTCTCCGTCGTGACCGTGCCGGCGGTGTATCCCGCCGGCGGCGAGCGTCAGCTCATCCAGGCGCTCACGGGACACGAGGTGCCGTCGCTCGCCAAACCGACCGACATCGGCTACCTCTGCCAAAACGTGGGCACCTCGGCGGCGCTCTATCGGTATTTTTCGTCAGGGGAACCTGTCACGAGCCGCATCACGACCGTGACGGGCAATGCCATTGCGAGACCGCGCAATCTCGAAGTGCGCCTCGGCACGCGCATCGCGGATTTGGTCGCGGCGTGCGGAGGATATTCGCGCGAGGTCGCCCGGCTGATCATGGGCGGAAGCATGATGGGGGTGACGCTCGAGGACGACCTCGTCCCCGTCGGCCGGCCCACCAACTGCATCGTTGCGCTCACCGCGGAAGTGCTGCGCGAGGAGGGCGAGCTGCCCTGCATTCGCTGCGGCAACTGCTCGAACGTGTGCCCTGCGTATCTCATGCCGCAGGACCTTCATGCCGCGGCCCAGCACGGCGAGCTCGACCGTCTCGAGAACTTGGGGCTCTTCGATTGCATCGAATGCGGGTGCTGCGACGTCGTGTGCCCGAGCAACATTCGGCTCGTCGAGACTTTCCGGGTCGGCAAGCGCAGAGTCGCGCAAGCCATGGACCCCGCCGCCCGCGTAGCCTGGCTCGACTCCCGCGAGCAGCTACGGCGTGAGCGGGTCGAGGGCTGGGACCGCGAGCACAGCGAAAGCGCGGGCAAAGAGCAGGCACCTCTGCAAAAGCGGCTCGAAGCCGTGGTAGAAATAGTCGAACGTGCAAGCCGCTCGGAGACCGCGGCTGCAACGTCGAGGGGGGAATGAATGCATAGCATCCGCGACATCGTGCGCGAGAAAGGCGCGACGGTTCGGTCCATCGATCCGAGCGTGACCGTGTTCGACGCGCTCAAGCTGATGGCCGATCACGGGATCGGCGCTCTGCTCGTGCTCGAGAACGGCAAGCCGGTGGGCCTCTTCTCCGAGCGCGACTACGCGCGCAAGCTCGCGCTTCGCGGCTTGCGCTCGAGGGATACGCCGGTCAGCGCCATCATGAGCAGCCCGGTGCTCACCATTCGCCCGGACGCGTCCGTGCAGGACGGGCTGCAGGTGATGACCGAGAAATACATCCGACATTTGCCGGTGGTCGACGCGTCGGGCGTCATCGGCATGGTGTCGATCGGGGATCTCGTCAAAGCGGTGATCCAAGATCAGCAGGCGTTGATCGAGCAGTTGGAGAGTTATCTCGCGCGGTGAGCGCAGGATGGAAATGTCCTTGGCGCGATCGGCAACGGACCGGGCACCGGAGAAGGCCAGTTCGCCGAGTCCAACTACATGGCGATGGACGCGCTGGGCAATCTCTACACGGGAGACACCGGGGCGCCGCGGATTACGATGATGGTTGCGCCGGGTAGGTGGGCCGGTAGGATTTCGGGGAGGGTCCGGCGGCTTGCTGGGTGACGGGGCCGGGTCAGAGCCAACCGAAGGCGCGCGCCATCGTTCCGAACGTACCGGCCGCCAGCGCGCCGCCGAGCACGAGCGCCCAGACTTTCGCGTCGGCGATTCGGTCGTTCGTAGCTGCGAAGCCATCTTTGATCGCGAGATTCGTGGCGGCGATCGCAGCGTTCGTCGCCGCGAGGCCGTCCTTGATCGCAGCGTTCGTGGCCGCGATCTCGCCTCTCAGCGCGTCGAATTTCGCGTCGAAGCGCTCGCTCATCGTATCCATCTTGTCGCGCAGGGCCCGCACGTCGGCTTTGATGTCTCCGACATCGGAGCGCAGGTGTGCGACGTCTGCCTCGAGCCGCGCGACGCGCGCTTCCATGGGTTTCTCCACCGACGCTGGTCCTGCGGCCAATTCTATGCTCCCGACTTGTGCTCGAGTCCAGCCCTCGTCGCGGAAGATTCCATCTCGTGACACGGCTCGCAACCCGCATTTCTCGCGCACTTGCCACGTTTGATTCGAGTCTTCGCGAGGGCGGCCGCCGAGCTCGCCGTTTCTCTCGGGGTGCTCGTTGCATACCTTCCCGCGCGATTGTCAGGTTACTTGTCGTTCTACCGTCGATTGACAACTAGCCTGACGATCGCGCCGAGGACCCCTCGAGTCAGAGCGTCGGCGTCGCGGCCGAGCGCCGGCTTTCGAGGAGGCAACGGTCGGTCACCGCCGGCCGGTCTTCACGCGCGTTCGCGTCGCCGCGGTCAGAGCCAACCGAAGGCGCGCGCCATCGTTCCGAACGTACCGGCCGCCACAGCGCCGCCGAGAACGAGCGCCCAGACTTTCGCGTCGGCGATTCGGTCGTTCGTGGCTGCGAGGCCATCCCTGAGCGCAGCGTTCGTGGCGGCGATCTCGCCTCTCAGCGCGTCGAATTTCGCATCGAAGCGCTCGCTCATCGTATCCATCTTGTCGCGCAGAGCCCGCACGTCGGCTTTGATGTCTCCGACATCGGATCGCAGGTGTGCGACATCTGCCTCGAGCCGCGCGACGCGCGCTTCCATGGGTTTCTCCACCGACGCTGGTCCTGCGGCCAATTCTATGTCCTCGACTTGTGCTGAAGTCCAGTGCTCGTTTCGCGACGATTCAATCGCGGGCATGCAGGGGGCTCAACGATCGTTTCTCGGCCGATGGCGCGGTTTGGGTTTGCTGTCGAGACCGCACGGCGCGGTGGATGACGCTCGCCGCTGCGCTACGGCTCGGCCAGGAACACGTTCCTGCGTAGCAGGTCGAGTGTCGCGCGCAGCTCCTCGACGCGTGACGCGCCGATTCGATCGGCGAGCTCCGCCTCCATGCGCCGCGAAAATGCCCGAACGGCGCGTCCGTAGGCGCGGCCCTGGGATGTGAGCCGCACGCGTGTGGCCCGCGCGTCGTCGGGATCCTCGACGCGCTCCACGTAGCCGGCCGCCTCGAGCTCCGACACCAACGTGCTCATGGATTGCTTGGTCATGCGCGATGCGCGTGCAAGCTCCGTGATTCGCGCGCCCTCGGAGCGTTCCCACAGCGGCTGTATGGCGGCCGAGTGCGCGGGCTGCACGCCCTCGAATTTCGACTCAGCTATCCAGTTCGAGAACCGCTCGTTCATGAACTGCGACGCGACGCGAAGGAGCGAACCCAGCATGGGGCCTTGGGCGGAGTCTGGGCTTGACATGATGGTCAGTTCACCTGACTATATTGGTCAGTTTTCAGAACCAAAGGCTAACCGATGATTCACCACGTGTCGATCCCGGCGCGCAATCCGGAGCACGTCGCTCGCGTGCTGGCCGAGCTGCTCGGCGGCTACGCCGGTCCGTTCGTCGGACCGATGCACGGCGCCTGGGCGGTCTACGAAGAGGACGGGTTTGGGACCGGTATCGAGGTGTACGACGAACGCACGCTGCTCATGCCGGGAGATGCCGACGAGGCGGGCAGCGTGCGGTTGGGCGATGCGCCTCGCGCGGTCGCGTTTCACGCGCTGCTCTCCGTAAAGGCCAGCCGCGCCGAGGTCGAGGCGATCGGGGCGCGCGAGGGTTGGCGCACGCGGCACTTCTGGCGTGGGCCGCCGGGCGTGCGCCTGTTCGAGCTCTACGAGCTGTGGGTCGAGAACCGAGTGCTACTCGAAGTGGCCACGGAAGACATGCTGCCGGCGTACCTCAAGGTCGCGAATGCGGCCGCGCAGCGCGAGTTGCTTGCGGCGATGCCTTCGAAGGCGTGCTAGATCGGATTTCAGCGCCCGCTTCCCGTGATGGACACCGCCGGATAAGTGGCAGACCATGCGAGCCGGGGGGTGCGCCATGAAATACGCGGTGTGGTTCGTGCGTCTCGTATTCGCGGCATGGATGATTCCGGCGGGGCTGAATCACTTCGTTACGCTGTTCCCCCAGCCCTTGGGCAGCCAGCCTCTCAGCCAGGAATTGTTCTTGGCTTTGTTCGACAGCCACCTGTTCGACCTCGTCAAAGCGGTCGAGCTGGTCGCCGGGATCGGCGTGCTGTTTGGCTTCTACGTGCCGCTGTCCCTCGTGATATGCATGCCCGTCTCGTTCTGCGTGTGGTACTGGGACACGCCGCTCGAAGGATGGGGCTCGGTCGCTTCGATCTTCGGCACCGCGGTCCTGGTGTGCAACGTGCTGCTGTGCCTGGCGTACATCGGGAGCTATCGCTCGATGTTCGCCGTGCGCTCGACGCCGCGGACCTTGGGCGGCTCCGACGGGAGTGGAGCCGGGAAGCACCTTGCCCTGGCCGGGCGGCTGATCTTCGGCGCCTGGATGCTCGTCAGCGGGATCAATTACTTTTTCGTGTCGCTGTATTCCATGCCGACCGGGCACGAGCCGCTCGCCGTGCAGCTGATGAGCGCCCTCGCTCACAGCCATCTCCTCGACTTGGTCATGGCGATCCAGCTGGTCACCGGGGCGCTGATCCTCGTCGGCGTCTTCGTCCCCTTGGCGCTCTGCGTGGTGATGCCGATTTCGGTGTGCGCGGCCTTCTGGGAGGTACTCGATCACGAGCCCGTCGGAGTCCTGCTAGGACTCGCCGCCGTCGCGCTCAATGGTCTGCTGATGCTCGCCTACATCGAGTACTACAAGGGTGTCTTGCAGCGGCGCGCGCTCGCAATCGGCGAAGCCTGAGGAGGACGCGATGAATTTCGACACCCTATTCGTGAACCCGGCGGGCCGCACCGCGCGCAGCGAGTTCATCGGAGCGCTGATCACCGTGCTCGCGGTGTTCGCCTTCTACTATTTCCTCGTCCCGGGCCGCAACAGCCAGTGGGTCCAACTGGTGCTGCTGTTCCCGGCCATCGTGCTGCACGCCCGGCGCCTGCACGACATGGGTTGGGCTGCTTGGCCGGTGCTCGTTCCAGCCGCCCTGATCGTGGCGACCGCGTGGCTCCATTTTTTCGTTCCCGAAGCGCAGGCAAAAGGGATCGTGAGCGTGGCTGCGGTCGTCGTCTCCGCCGGCTTCATCGTCTGGGGTCTCATCGGCAGCGGTCAGGCCGAGGCCAATCGATTCGGGACGCCCACGGCTTAGAAGCTCTCACCCGTCGCGTCACTCTGTGCGCGCTAGTCGGACTGGTCGATCGACGGTCCAAGCGTTGCTTCGTCGATGTGCGCCGACCGGCTGAAGGCGAGCAGTTTCCCTGTATTTGGGGAATGCTCGTGTGCCGCACTAAAATACTGCCGCGATCAATGTCCGGACCGCGGCCGTCGCGTGCCCCGAAGATCACGCGACGTTCTGCGCCGTGCGGAAAACCACGCCGAGCCCGACCGATATGAACATCAATGACGCGACGCCCCGCAACGCTTGCCGTTGCGTGCACCTCACCGCCCTCCCCGATCGTCGAGCGTGATGAGCAGGGGCGTAACCCGAATGCGATTGCTGCCGTCGCTATGCGTGCTCTTGGCCGGAGCGGCGTGTTGCATCGGCTGCACGCCGGCGAGCGCCGTGCGGGAGGACGTGCCCGATCACTTCGAGCGCTTGAACCGCGGCGTTTACAAGTTCAATAGGGCCCTTGATCGCACGGTCGTGAGGCCCATCGCACGCGGCTACGATCGAGTCGTGCCCGCGCCCGTGGACCGGCACATGCATAACTTCTTCACGAACTTGATCGCTCCACTCGACGTTCTGCACAACTTCCTGCAAGCGAAGTTCAAGCCGGGGTTTTCCGACTTCGGGCGTTTCCTGCTGAACACCGCGGCGGGCGCGGGGTTCTTCGATCCCGCCGCGAAGCTCGGTCTACAGCGGCACCCGGAGGACTTCGGACAGACTCTCGCGGTCTGGGGCGTGCCGTCGGGCGGACCCCTGATGTTGCCGATTCTCGGGATGGGCACGATTCGGGATTGGGGGGCTTGGACGATCGACGTCCAGGGCGACGTGCTCTGGTACAACCACGACTCGGACCCGAAGCTCGGGCTCATCTCTTGGCGCTTCATCTCGGACCGAGCGGCGCTGCTGCCGGCCGAGGCCGCGCTCGAGGCGTCGTTCGACGAGTACACGTTCGTCCGCAAAGCGTATATGCAGCGCCGCCGCTATCAGGTCTACGACGGAGCGCCGCCGGAAGAACCGGAAGAAGAGGACCCCTCGTTCGACGCCGATGACTGAGCTCGCGAGCCGACCGCTTCGGATGTTCCCCATCCGATTTGCTATTCTTGTGCGCCCAAGTCGGGGACTGTACACGGCGGAGGAGTCTGGCGGCCTATGACGCTGCGCGACGGCGCGTGACCAACGATTCTCCGCACGGCACACCAGGGGCTCCGAGCGCCGACGTGATCGTCGACCTGCGCGGCGTCGAATATCAGATCGGCTCGCGCGTGATCCTTTCCGGGCTCGATCTCGCGGTGCGCCGCGGCCGCATCACGGCGATCATGGGACCGAGCGGCGCCGGCAAGACCACGCTTCTGAAGCTGATCACGGCCGAGGTCGCACCGACTCGCGGGCGTGTCCTGGTGTGCGGTCAGGACCTTGCGACCCTCGGCCGCGCGCAGGTGTTCGCCATACGCAAGCGAATGGGGATGCTGTTTCAAAAGGGCGCCTTGCTCACGGATATGGACGCGTTCGAGAACGTCGCATTCCCGCTGCGCGAGCACACGGACCTGACCGAGCCGCTGATCCGTGCGCTGGTGCTGGCGAAGCTGAATGCGGTGGGCCTGCGCGGTGCCGCCGCGCTGATGCCGGCTGAGCTCTCCGGCGGCATGGCTCGGCGGGTCGCGCTCGCGCGCGCTATCGTGATGGATCCGGAGATCCTGATCTACGACGAGCCCTTCGTGGGTCTGGATCCGATCTCGCGCGGCGTGATACTGCGGCTCATTCGCCAGATGAACGAGGGTTTGGGGATCACCAGCATCGTCGTCTCGCACGACGTGCACGACCTTGCCCAGATCGCCGACGACAGCTACTTGCTCTCCGGCGGCAAGGTCGTCGCGCACGGCACGCCGAAAGAGCTGTTCGCGAGCGACTCGGCCGCGGTGCGCCAGTTCATGCAGGGCATCGCCGATGGCCCGGTCCCCTTTCACTATCCGGCCCCGGATTTTTTCGCGCAGCTCACGCCGGTGGACGAGCAGTGAGCGCGCCCGGGCGGGAGTCGCTGCCGATACAGGCTCTGCGCGCGACCGGACAGGTGGCGTTGTTCCTGTTGCGCGTGCTGGCGCACTGTGGCCCGGCGCTCGCACGGCCGCGCCTCATCGTGGATCAGATCTACAACGCGGGTGCGCGCTCGCTGATCATCGTGATGCTCTCCGGCTTGTTCGTCGGCATGGTGCTCGGCCTGCAGGGCTTCGACTTGCTGCAACGATTCGGGTCCGAGGATTCGCTCGGCATTGCCGCGGCGCTCTCGTTGCTCAAGGAGCTAGGCCCCGTCGTCACGGCCCTGCTGTTCGCCGGGCGTGCGGGAACCTCGCTCACCTCGGAAATCGGGCTCATGCGCGCCACGGATCAGATCACTGCGATGCAGATCATGGCCGTGGATCCAATGCGCTACGTCGTGGCGCCGCGGTTTCTCGGCGGTGTGATCGCGATGCCGCTGCTTGCCGCCATGTTCAACGTCGTGGGCCTGTTCGGAGCGCAGCTCGTCGGAGTGCACCTCTTAGGAGTCGATCGCGGCGCTTTCTGGTCGCAGATGCAGGGCTCCGTCGAGCTGAACGACGTCATGGAAGGAGTCGTCAAGAGCTGCGTATTCGGGGTGGCGTGCAGCCTGATCGCGGTTCACTCCGGTTACACGGCCGAGCCCACCGCCGAAGGCGTGGGGCTCGCCACGACGCGCACCGTGGTGGTTTCCTCCGTGCTCACGCTGCTTCTCGACTACATGTTGACCGCCGCTTTCCTGTAGACAAAGATCAATCATGCGCGCCACACGTACCCTCGAAGTCGGCACCGGCCTGTTCGTGCTGCTGGGATTTGCCGCGTTATTTTTTCTCACCACACAGCTGCCGGCGAACGGGCTCAGGCTCGGCGGCACGACCGCCGGGTATCTTCTGACGGCGGAGTTCGACAACGTCGGGGACCTGAAGACCGGGTCTCCCGTTACCATGGCGGGCGTGCGCGTCGGCGAGGTCGAGGCCATTCGCTTCGATTCACGGAGCTACAAGGCGGTCGCATCGCTGCGCATCGATCCGCAGTTCAACCAGATCCCCGACGACAGCGACGCGAGCGTTCAGACGCAGGGGCTGCTAGGTGGGAAATACATCGGCATCGGCCCGGGCGGCTCGGATACCTACTTGAAGGACGGCGGGCGCATCGAGCTCACACAGTCGGCGCTCGTGCTCGAGAACCTGATCAACAAGCTGTTCGCCAGCTTCGTGAGCAAGGACCCGGATGCGTCCGGCGCGCAGCAAGGCGGCGGGGCGGCGAACGAGGGCGAGAGATGAGAGCACTGGTGACGATCTTGGGTCTGATTGCGAGCGGTCTTGCGGTCGCCGTGGACACCGCGGCCGCCGACGAAGCGCAGCTCGGACCGAGCGAGGTCGTCGAGAGCGCGGCGCGGTCCATGCTCGATGGGCTGGAGGCGAATCGTGACGCCTATCGGAAGGACCCGTCGCAGGTCGGCACCCTGGTCGAGAAATACCTGCTGCCGCACTTCGACATCCAATACTCGGCCCGCATGGTGCTCGGCATGCACTGGCGGGACGCGACGCCGGAGCAGCGAGAGCGCTTCGCCGCTGCGTTCTATCACACCCTGGTCGACAACTACGGTAGCGCGCTGGCCGAATTCACCCCCGACCGGCTCAAGGTGTTCCCGACCAAGGTCGAGGCGGAGACGGACCGTGCAACGGTTCGCACCGAGGTTACGCGCGGCAACGGGGACCGCGTGCCCGTGAGCTACAGCCTGCGCAAGACTGATGACGGCTGGAAGGCCTGGGACGTCGTCATCGAGGGCATCAGCTACGTGAAGAGCTTTCGCGAGGATTTCGGCGCCGCGATCGATCAGCAGGGGCTCGATGCGGTGATCGAGCGCATCGAGAAGGGCGGCGATGCCGCGGCGCCGGCGAAAGCCGGCAATCAATGAGGCGCGTGCCGTCGGCCACGCCGCCCGAAGTGGTGAGCGTCGCTGCCGACCGGCTCGCCATACGGGGCGCGCTCACCTTCGAGACCGCACGGCGTGCGAGCGAGGCGGGCTTGCGCGCCATGAACGCGTCCGCCGCTCGACGGCTGGAGATCGACTGCGCAGCGGTGACGGCCGCCGACAGTGCCGGTCTCGCAGTCTGTCTCACGTGGGTGGCGCGGGCGCAGCATGACGGCCGGGAGCTGCGCTTCGCTAACCTCCCCGCGAGCATCCGCGCACTCGCCCGCATCAGCGACCTCGAGCCGGTCATCGACCGCGGGACTTAGCGGAATGTCGGGCGCCCGCGGGCATCTCTCGGCTTTCCGCAAGCGGCGTTGCCACGTTCGTGGACCGTTTGGGCTGATTCGCGGTTGACTCGCGAAAAGCCGCGGGCGTTACACTCGCACAACGACGACGATGATGATGACGAAGATGGCGGCGCGATCATGAAGCCACTGAAGAAGGACGCGACGTACGACGACCTATGCGACGTCCCCGACCACTTCGTGGCCGAGATGTTCGACGGCGAGCTGTACGCGTCGCCGCGGCCCGCGTCGCCACACGCGCGTGCAGCGAGCATTCTCGGCGGCAAGCTCGGCGATCTGTTCGACTGGGGAGAGAGCGGGCCGGGCGGCTGGGTGATCCTGGACGAGCCGGAGCTGCATTTCGGCAACGACGTCCTCGTTCCCGACATCGCCGGTTGGCGCCGCGAGCGGCTGCCCGTCGTGCCGTCGGTGGCGTACTTCACGCTCGCGCCCGATTGGATCTGCGAGGTGCTGTCGCCATCCACCGAGGCGCTCGATCGCGGCAAGAAGCTCATACGCTATGCACGCGCGGGTGTCGCGCATGCGTGGCTGCTGAACCCGATTGCTCAAACGCTCGAGGTGCTGTCGCTCGAAAGCGGAAAGTGGGCCGTGCTCGACCGCTTCGCTGGTCGGACGAAAGTTCGCGCGCGTCCGTTCGACGCGATCGAGCTCGAGCTCGGCGCGCTCTGGATCTAACAGGGGCGATAAGCCGCGGCGGCCGAGGGCTCGTGCTACTTCGCCGGCCAGTTGCCGTCGAACGGCGGCCAGTTCGGCAGCATCGCGTCCGCGGTGGGGTAGAACATCGCGGCGTAGATCGTGCGGATTTTTCCTAAGTCCACGTAGAACCACTCGGCGAGCAGGTTGCGCCGCATGTCGACGCCCGGGTAGCGCTGGAAGAGCGCGAGACCGAGCACCGCGCCGGCTTGCTCGTCGACGACGGGATAACGTCGCGCCGTCACGGCGTAGATGTTCCGCATCGCGCCTTCGGCCGTGCAGTCCGATTGGCCGCCCTCAGGAAGCGTGCGCTGCGTGGTGAGCGCGCCGTTCTCGACGCGCACGCAGCCTGGGTGCGCCATCATGATCTTGCCGTTGTGGGCCGAGAGGCTGTCGAAGTAGCTGTTCGCGATCGCGACGAGCTCGCTGCGCGTGTGGCGATCGGCTTTCGGCACGACGCGCTCCGCGGGAGCGTGCGCGATCAGATACTCGGGATCGTAGAACGCGGCGTTCGCCTGGCCGCCGCCGAGCGGTCCCAAGCCCGGATCGCCTTTGCGATTGATGACCCATTCGGCTTCCGTGATCAAGCGGTCCTCGACCTTGAGACGCAGCGTGACGATCGCGGGGCCCGCGGCTTCCTCGAGCGTGCCGAAGTAGCCGGCTTGCTCGGTGGTCGTGTCGAAGTAGCGGCGCTGGAGCTTGCCGAGCGCCGTCGTCGATTGCCAGAGGCCGGTGCCCGGCATGCCGACCACGGCGTTTTCGGTTTGGCGGAACGCGATGCCGAGCGGCGCCGCCGTGGGCGCGTGCTTGACGAGCGCCGTGAGGTATTGGTCGAGCGTGGTTTCGAGGCACGCGCGGTCGCAGGGTGCGGCGACGGCGTTTGCGGTGGTGAGCGCGAGCATCGCGACGAGCAGTGATTTGGTCATGGTGCGTGTGGCCGAGTGTGGAGCTCGCAGTATCGGACAAACGCGGTGCTGCGCACAGGTGCCGCATCGCCCCGCATCGCCGGCATCGTCGGCCTTGCGGTTCTAGCGCGAGCCGCGAGGGTCGGCGCTCTCGTCTAAGTAGTGGGTGTCCGTCGGACCGTAGCCGGAGATATATAAGGTGACGGGATCCCCGCCGGTGCGCGCGAAGTGCGCGGCTCCCGCCGGCTCGGAGTAGAAGCTGCCGGGACCGAGGGCCTTCTCGAGCGCGCGCTCGGCTTTCTTGCCATAGCCGAAGTTCCAGGTGCCGGATACCACGACGGCGGTGCGATCGTCGCGATGCGTGTGCGCCTGAATCTGCGTGTTCGCTGGAACGCGCAGCGCGATAGTGTACGGGCCGGCTGCCGTGGGATCGCCGCTCAAGATCCGCGTCTCGATGCCGCTGACGCCGGACGTCCCGGCGCTCGCGCCGCCCGCGGGCAGCGCGCCGATCTCAGTGGGCGTGAGGCGAACCTCGGCGGGCTTCTGCTGCGCGAGCGCGAAGCCCGTCAGCGCGGCGAGCAGCAACGCGGCGGAGACGATCGGCTTACGAATGGTCATGTCAATTGCCCTCCAGGAATCCGCGAACGAGCTGCACGGTTGCGACCGGATTCTCTTCCATGATCCAGTGGCCCGAGTCCGGCACGACGCCTTCGGTGACGTTCGCTGCCGCAGCGCGCATCACCGCGGCCATCGTCAAGCCGAACGACTTCTCGCCGCCGAGCGCGAGCACCGGCATCGCAAGCTTACCGCCGGCGGCGAGCCAAGCGCGATTGTCCACGGCGTCCTGATCGAACGCGGCGAATTGCGCGAACCCCGAATGCATCGCGCCCGGCAGCGCGTACAGCGCCGAGTAGTGCTCGCGCGCGGCCTCCGTGAACTTGGCAGGTGATGCCGAGAACTCGTTCCAGAAGCGGTCGAGGTAGATGCGCTCGCGACCCGCGACGAGTCGTTCCATGTCCGGCCCGCCGAACCGAAAGTGCCACAGCAGCGGGTTCTTGAGGATCTCGTCCCACGGGCCCACGCCGGGCACGGGCGCGTCGATCAGCACGAGACGAGTCACGCGGCTCGGGTGCTCCGCAGCGAAGGCGAACGCCACCATGTTGCCGATGTCGTGCGCGACGAGATCGATCGCGTCGACCTTCAGGCTCGCGAGCACTCCCTCGAGGTCCTTGGCCTGGTTCTTCTTCTCGAAGCCGCCGCTCGGCTTGGACGAGAGACCCATGCCGCGCAGATCCGGCACGATGACCGTGTGGTTGCGCACGAGCTCGCGCGCCATCGGCACCCACATGTCGCCCGTTTCGCCGTAGCCGTGCAGCAACACGACGCCGGGACCCCGGCCGCCGACGCGGACGTGAATCGTCGTGCCGTTCGTCACGACGTCTTGCGTGCGGAACTCCTTGGGGAAATCGAACGACTCTGCGAGGGCCGGCGTAGCGATGCAAAAAAGGAACGGGAGAAGCAGCGAATGTCGCATCTGGGAGTCCTACGGTTGAGCGTGATGGGAGTCGCAGCTTTGCGGCGGAATGCGGCTCGCGTCGCGGCAGCATGGGGCCGCGAGTATACCGAGTTTCGAGGCGCCACTGCCCTGGCGGGCGCCTCGGTGTTTTTCGATCACCGCGTTCGGGCACGACGCTGCGCGGTAAGATAACGGGGCTTGCGGCGGTACGTTCCTGCAGTGGAGGACACTTCATGATTCTCGCTCGCACGTTCGTGGCCGGCGTCGCCGGTCTCGTGGCCGGCAGCCCGGCGTTCGCGCACCACAGCCCGGCGGCGTTCGATCAAAGCAAAGAGATCGTGCTCGCGGGCACCATCACGAAGGTCGGATGGATGAACCCGCACATCTATTTCACGCTCGCCGTGCCCGGCCCCGGCGGCGTGACCGTCGAGC
>CAWEOP010000002.1:0-769381 GCA_963810755.1 uncultured Gammaproteobacteria bacterium | reverse complement strand
CGTTCAGCGACCACTCGACGCTAGGGGCCGGCTAGTCTGGCGCGAGTAGTAAATGCCAGAGGGTGCCATGATTCTCAGAGCCGATTCCAAGTATCCCAACCGTCGCGCGTACGTGCTGAAGCTGCGCAGCGACGCGACGCCCGACGAGCTTTGCGGCCGACTCGAAAACCTCGTCACGAGCGAGCACCTCGATTTCGCCTCGGCCGACGAGCTCTGCGAATTGATCGCTCGCGATCTCGAATCGTGCGCCACTGAGCCCGCGCAGGACCGCTGACGCACCCGCAACGAAACGAGGAGCAGCGCGAATGTCGTGGGTCAGCACACTGCCTGGCATCCTGGTCTCCGTGCTGGGCGTCTCGGCGACGGTCGTAATCGCCTGGATCACGCAAAGGACGCTCAATCGGCGGGAGCTCGTACGAGAGGAGATACGCTCGCGCGAGACGCTCTACGGCGAGTTCATCTCGGAGAGCGCGCGCCTCTTGCTCGATGCGTTCCAGCACACGCTCGAGAAACCCGAGACGCTGTTGCCTGCGTACGCGCTGATCAATCGCATCCGCCTGCGCGCGTCTAAGGACGTGCTCGCCGCCGCCGAGCGTCTTCTCGACCGCATTACCGAACAGTACTTCTCCACGAATCTGTCGTTGCACGAGCTGCGCGAGCTCTCGCGTTCCAGCGAAGCCGATCCGCTCCGGAATTTCGGAGAAACGTGCAGGGCAGAGCTCAAGTCGATCCGCGCGCGCGTCTAGCGCACATTCCTCGGCGACGCGCTCCTCGCGATTCTTCTCCCCGCTCAGAGTTCCCGACGGTTTCCCGACCGAAGGTCGACGGTTCCCCGACCACTCGCGAGCGGCGATCTCATACGCTGGCTCCCAGATCGTTAACGCACAGTGAGATCCAAACTGACTCGACAACTCGCAACCAGCTCCAAAGTTCAAGAGCGTGTCGCCACGCCTGAAGACGCTCTCGATGTCGCTCGCGCTCATCCTGACCGGATGCGCGACGCCCGTGCTGCAGTCGACGGTCGACGTGCCGAGCCAGTTCGCGGCGGCGCCCGCGGCCGAGACCGAGCCCGACGTCGCCTGGTGGGAAAGCTTCGGCGACCCCGTGCTCACGGAGCTCATCGGCCGCGCTGCGCGCGAGAATCGCGACATCAAGATCGCGGTGGAACGCGTGCGAGCCGCGCGCGGCGGCGAAACCATCAGCCGTTCCTCCCTTTTTCCGAGCATCGGTGCGACGGCGGGCGCGCTCGATCACAGCACCGGCTACGACGACGCCGTCAAGCGCGATGTTCCGGACGCCGAGACAGGAACGGCGGCGCTCAGCGTCTCGTGGGAGCTCGACCTGAGCGGACGGTTGCGCGCGGGGGCCGCCGCGGCCGCTGCGGACACGATGGCCACAGAGGACGTTGCACGCGGAGTGCGCCTGCTCGTTCTCGGCGACGTCGCCACGAGCTACTTCACGCTGGTGGGTGCCCTCGAACAGCTCGAGACGGTGCGCGCGATCTCGGCCGCGGAGGACGAGACGCTGCGCCTCGTGACTGCGCGGCAGCGGGCGGGCCTCGCGTCCCCGTTCGACGTCGAGCGCGCGCGTACCGACGCGTCGACGGCACGCGCAACGATCCCGCCGCTCGAGACGCTCGCCGCCGTCGCGCGGCACCGGATCGCGGTCTTGGTCGGAGACCAGGCGTTCGAACGCCGCCGCCATCGTGCCCTGGAGCGGCGCGACCATCGTTCCCGAGGTCGTGCCCGGACAGCCGGCGGACCTTCTCGAGCGGCGGCCGGACCTGCTCGCTGCGCACGCGCGGCTCGAAGCCGCGAATTTCCGGCGCCGGCAGGCCGCCGCGGAATGGTTCCCGCGCCTGTTCGTGAGCGCGCTATTCGGCCGCCAGAGCTTGGATCTGAACGACAACGGTCTTGGAACCGCGCGCTTTACCAACGCGTCGGCGCTTTTGACGACGCCGATCTTCGACTTCGGACGCACGCGGGCGATCAACGAGATCGCCGAGAGCGGCCAGTCCGAGGCGCTGCTGCGCTACGAGGACGCGATCGTACGCGCGCTCGAGGACGTCGAGAACACGCTCGTCGCGCTGCGCGACGAACGCACGCGCAGCGAGCTCCTGCGGCGGCGCGGCCGCTTCGGCGGAAGCCGCGCTTGGCCGCGCGCAGTCCCTCTACGATCGCGGGCAGATCGATCTCTTGCCGCTGCTCGACGCGCAGCGCGCCCGCTTGTCCGTCCGAGTCAATGCCAACGAGAGCAACACGAAGCTGCGGCTCGACAGCGTGCAGCTGTTCAAGGCGCTCGGCGGCGGCTGGCAGTTGTTCGAGCCCGGCGCTGCGCCGGCGGCGAGCGCCGTCCGCCCATCCGATTCCCCCACCCTGGTCTCCACCAACGAGGATCCGTCGTGAAAAATACATTGGTCGCGGCGCCGCTCGCCGCAACGATTGCAGCGCTTCTGTCCGCGTGTGCGCCGCACACGCCTCCAGCCGAGGTGCTTCGGCCCGTTCGAGCCGTCGAGCTGCGTTACGAGCCGGCGCGCGACACGAGCCGCTACTTCGGCGCGGTCCAGGCGAGGCACGAAGTGGATCAGGCGTTTCGCGTCGGCGGCAAGGTGCTCGAGCGCCGCGTCGACGTCGGCCAGCGCGTGCGTGAAGGCGACGTGCTCGCGGTGCTCGACGACGTCGACTACCGACTCGCGGAGGACGCGGCTCGTCAGCAGCTCGATGCCGCGAAGACGCGAGCGCGCCAAGCCGAGTCGGACTGGCAGCGCATGCAATCGCTGAAGACCGACGGCTCGGTCAGCGAGTCCGATGACGAGCACGCGCAAAGCGGCCTGCTCACGGCGCGTGCAGCGGCCGAGGCCGAGGCGCGGAAGCTCGAGCTCGCGCGCAATCAGGTGAAGTACACCGTGCTGCGTGCATCGAGCGGCGGCGTCGTGACGAGCGTCCGGCTCGAGATCGGCCAGGTGGTCGCCGCGGGTCAACCCGCCATCGCGATCGCGAACGAAGACGAGCCCGAGATCGTCGTCGACGTCCCGGAGGACCACCTTCAAGAGTTCAAGACGTCGACCTTCAGAGCGTCGCTCGCGAGCGCGCCCGAGGACGTGTTCGAGGTCGTCCTGCGCGAGCTCTCGGCTCAGGCGGCGTCGCAGACCCGGACCTATCGCGCTCGCTTGAAGCCGGCCGCGCCGCGACATCTCCCGCTGGGTGGAACCACGACGCTCGTCGCGGAGCGCGACTTGACCGGCCCGCCGCTCGCCGTGCTCCCAGCCGCCGCGATCACTCAGAGCGACGGGCAACCCGCGCTCTGGATCACGCATCGCGACGGAGTCGAATCTTACGGCACCGTCGAGCTCGTCCGCGTCGAAGTTCACGGATACCGAAGCGACAAGGTCCTGGTGTCCGGTCCACCCGCCGGCACGCTCGTCGTCACCGCGGGAGTGCAGAAGATGGCTCCGGGGTTGCGCGTTGCGCTGCCCGGCGCCGCCAACGAGGCTCTTGCAAACCGGAGTACGCCATGAAGTCGTTCAATCTCACCGAGTGGGCGCTCGGCCACCGCGCCATCGTGCTCTTCCTGCTCCTCGCGGTCGCCGTGGGCGGGACCGTCAGCTTCGCCAAGCTCGGCCAGCTCGAAGACCCGAACTTCTCGGTCCCGTCGATGACCGCGCTCGTCATCTGGCCCGGTGCCACGTCGCGGCAGATCCAGGACGAAGTGCTGAACCGGATCGAAAAGAAGTTCGAGCAGATCGATCACTTCGAGAAGGTCGTCACGTTCGCCCGCCAGGGGTACGGCGGCATGACACTCACGGTGCGCAGCGGAACGCCGAAGGCCGACCAGCTCGAGGCGTGGTACCAGGCTCGCAAGAAGCTCGGCGACATCAGCCTCGATCTGCCGCCTGGCGTCGTCGGTCCGCTGTTCAACGACGAGTTCGGTGATGTCTACGGATTGCTGTACGCGGTCAAAGGCGACGACATCAATCTCGCCGAGTTGTCGCGTATCACCGAGGACATCAAGCGCCGTCTGCTGAAGGTGCCGATGGTCAAGAAAGTGGACGTTCTGGGCAAGCAAGCCGAGCGCGTTTACGTCGAATTCTCACACGAACGGCTCGCCGCGCTCGGCATTCATCCCGCAAGACATCATCGACAGCGTTGCGCACCAGAACGCGGTGGCCGCGAGCGGGTCCGTCGATACCGCCGGGGATCGCGTGCACCTACGGGTGACCGGTCAGTTCACGAGCGAGGACGACATCCGCAACGTGCCGATCGAAGCCGGCGGGCGGCTCATCCGGCTCGGCGATTTCGCGACGGTCGAGCGCGGCTACCAAGACCCTCCAACCTACGCCGTCCGACAGAACGGCCATCAGGTGCTGATGCTCGGTGTCTCGATGACCGATGACGGGAACATCGTGACGCTAGGTGCGGCGATGACGGAAGCGGTGAGCGAGCTGCAGAGCGAGCTTCCGTACGGCGTCGACCTCGAGCGCGTTGCGGATCAACCGACTACGGTGAAGGACGCAATCGGAGAATTCGAGCACTCGCTGCTCGAGGCCCTCGTGATCGTGCTCGTCGTGAGCCTCCTGAGTCTCGGTTGGCGCGCCGGCATCGTCGTCGCGATGTCCGTGCCGCTGGTGCTCGGCGCGGTGGCCGTCGTGATGCTCATGGCGGGCTGGAATCTCGAGCGGGTCTCGCTCGGGTCCCTGATCATCGCGCTCGGTCTGCTGGTCGACGACTCGATCATTTCCCTCGAGATGATGATGGTGAAGCTCGAGGGCGGTTGGGAGCGCGCCAAAGCAGCGGCCTTCTCTTATTCGGCAACCGCCGTGCCGCGACTCACGGGAGCGCTGATCACTGTCGCAGCGTTCATGCCGATTGGGTTCGCGAAGTCGAGCTCGGGGGAGTACGCGGGCGGGATCTTCTGGATCGTCGGCGCCGCGGTGCTGATCTCGTGGATCGTGTCCGGAGTGTTCACCCCCTATCTGGCGGTCACAGTTCCTGCCAAAGGATCTCGGTAAGCATCACGGCGGCGGCGACCCCTACGAGACGCCGTTCTATCGCAGGCTCCGGCGTTGGATCGATCTCGCGATGAAGCGCCGCTGGGCGGTCATCGGGGGAACCGCTGCAGCGTTCGCCATCGCTGTCTTTGGAATGAAGTTCGTTCCGCAGCAATTCTTCCCCAATAGCTCTCGGCCCGAGCTGATCGTCGAGCTCAGGATGCGGGAAGGCGCATCGTTCGCGGCAACGGCCGAGCAGGTCGAGAGGATGGAGGCGATTCTCGCGAAGGACGCAGACGTTAAATCGTTCACCGCCTACACAGGCGCCGGGGCGCCGCGCTTCTATCTCGCGCTCTCGCCCGAGTTGCCGAATCCAGGCTATGCCGCCCTCGTCGTGATGACGAGCGATCCGGAAGCTCGCGAGCGAGTGAGGGCGCGGCTGATGGCGAGCGCCGGCGAGCAGTTCCCGCAAGCGTGGGTCAGGGTCACGCGGCTCGAGCTCGGGCCGCCGGTGGGATTCCCGGTGCAGTTTCGGGTCGTGGGTCCGGACACGCAGGTCGTTCGCTCGATCGCGCGCGACGTTGAGCGCGTGATGAACGCGAGTCCGCTGCTGCGCGACGTGCAGCTCGACTGGAACGATCCCGTGCGCGTGCTGCGCATGGACGTGGACCAGGACAAAGCGCGCGCGCTCGGTTTGACGCCGGCTGACGTCGCGCTCGCGACTCAGACGCTGACGAGTGGCCTGACGCTGTCGCAGCTTCGCGAAGGCGAGGAGCTCATCGACATCGTCGCGCGAGCCGTGCCCTCGGAGCGGCTCGACCTCGACGCGTTGCGAGACGTGAACGTGTTCACGCGCAAAGGGACCGTGGTGCCGCTCTCGCAGATCGCCAAGGTTCGCTACGAGCTCGAGGAGCCCGTGCTCTGGCGCCGGAATCGGGACATGGCGATCACCGTGCGCGCCGACGTCAAGGACGGGGAGCAGGGCGTCTCGGCGACGCAAGCCCTGCTACCGGCGGTAACGGCCATCGAAGCCAAGTTACCGGCCGGGTATCGAATCGACGTGGGCGGCGCGGTCGAGGAGAGCAACAAGGCGAATCAGGCGCTCGTAGCGGTCGCACCGGCGATGCTGTTCACGATCCTCCTGATACTGATGCTGCAGCTGCAGAGCTTCTCGCGGATGTCCATCGTGGTCATGACTGCACCACTCGGGCTCATCGGAGTCGTCGGGGCGCTTCTGTTGTTCCATGCGCCGCTCGGCTTCGTCGCAATCCTCGGAATCATCGCCTTGAGCGGAATGATCATGCGCAATTCGGTGATCCTGATCGATCAGGTGCAAACGGAGCTCGCCGCAGGTCGCGATGCTTGGGACGCGGTGGTGGAGGCGGCGGTGCACAGGGTTCGCCCCGTCGTGTTGACCGCGATTGCCACTGTGCTCGCGATGATTCCGTTGACGCGCAGCGTGTTCTGGGGGCCGATGGCCATAGCCGTCATGGGCGGGCTGACCATCGCCACGCTGCTCACGATCTTCTTCGTGCCGGCGCTGTACGCGGCGTGGTTCCGGATCGCGCGCCGAACCGTCCCAGAGACGAGCTCGGCGACAAGCGATCTCGTGCTCGCGTCTTGAGGCCGCAGGAACGGTGAGTTTCCACAAATTTTCTTGAACCTACTACGCAAGGAGAACGACATGAGCTTGACTACAAAAGCCGCAAACGTTGCGCTGTGGTTGTGCGCAGCAAGCTGCGCGATGCACTCGGCCAATGCGCGCGGTGACGCCCTGACTATCACGGGCGAGAACGACGTGCTCACGAATTCCGACAACAACTACACGAACGGAGGCGCGATCACATGGGTTTCGGACGACCTCGAGACCTACGACAGCGATAGGTTCGTGAGCAAATGGGCGCGTTTCTGGAAGTTCCTGCCGTTCGTCGACGATGACGGCTACAACACCTACGAAAGTTGGTCGCTCGTGCAGGAGATGGATACACCGGACGAGATCCAGAATCCGAATCCGCCCGAGGACGACCAGCCGTATGCCGGCATTCTCTACGTCGACAGTCAGCTCTACGCTCGGAAGGAGCGTTGGGCGCATGTTTGGCAGCTCAGGGTCGGTGTCGTCGGACCCGCGGCGCAGGCCGAAGAGCGTGCAGAACAAGGTTCACGATCTCATCGGAAGCGATGAGCCGCTCGGTTGGGACACGCAACTTCCGAACGAGCCGGTCGATCAACATCGGCTACACGGGGTCTTATCTCGCGGCGTCGGGGCACATGGGCCGGTCGGCCGAATGGAGAATCGTCCCCGTGGGAACGGTCGGTCTCGGCAACTACTTCACCGGCGTCGGCGCCGGCGTCTACGGGGAAGTCGGCTGGAATCTCGTGGACGCCTTCGCGGGCGCCGCGCTGCGTAGCGGGCTCAATGCCGCATCGACGGTCGGCGTCGGACCGGTCGATCGCTGGTCGGTTTCATTCTTCGGCGGCGTCTGCGGAGTACGGTGTCATTCACTATTTGCCGCTCGACGGCACAGTGTTTCACGACAGTCGCTCCGTAGACTCCAGAGCCCTTCATCGGCACGGGCTCACTCGGCATCGCTGCGCGGCACGGTACCTTCGTCGTCAGTCTTGCCGCGACTTTTTTCGCTGAAACATTCGAGACGCAGCGGCAGGCTGCGGATTTCGGAACGCTCAGCATGTCCTGGTATTTCTGAGGCGTGTTGAGAGGAGGGCGGGGGAGGCGTCGGCAAAGCGGGAGCTCGTCTCGCCTCGGTCCTCGGACACCGCGGCGAGATTGCCGCCGTAAGCAACTAACGCGCGTCGTGTATTTATGCTGATTGTCGGGCTCATACCTGTCGTTCGAGCGGAGGTTCTAGCGGGCTCTGCCTCCGCGCGCGTGCAGCGCGCCGTCGGCGGCGTCGGCCAGGGTATGGAGGCCGTTCGACACGTCGACTACGCCTCCATTCAAGAAGAAAGTCGGCGTGGCCCGCACGCCGCTGCGCTTGCCGCTGTCGATGTGCTCGAGCACCCGCTGCCGATAGACCTCGTCGTCGATCTCGGCGGTGTAGCGGGCGACGTCGAGCCCGAGATCCGTGCCGTAACGGAGTAGGTGCTCCAGGTCCAGGTGGGTCTGATGCTCGAAGAGGAGGCGGTGCATTTCCCAGAACTTGCCTTGGCCGCCCGCGCACTCCGCGGCCTCGGCCGCCGCAAGCGCATGCGAGTGTTCGTCGATGATCGGGAAGTGCCGGAAAATGAAGCGCACCTTCTCGGCGTAGCGCCGCAGCAGCCGCTCGACGGCCGGCGCGGCTTCCTTGCAGGTCGCGCACTCGTAGTCGCCATACTCGACGAGCACGACGGGCGCGTGGTCGGGGCCGATCGAATGGTCGGTCCGATTCGGTGCGTCGACGAGCTCGATTGGGTGATGGCCGTGGTTCATGCGTGTCCTCCAGCGTGTCTTCTGAACGATTAAGCCAGAGATCCCTGCTTGGCGCGATTGCACGATGGTATTGATTGTGGCCGATGGCCCGGCTTAGTCGTCGGAGCCGTCGGGAACCGCCGTCGAGGCGCTCCGCCCGACCTCGCCAGGTCTCCGCGGTTTGCGGCTTCACGAACAAGGTAACGACGTCGGGAGATGCTTGGCACACCGCCGTCTCGATGCGGTTGACGCATCTTTCGATCTCTTTGGTGCTCAACGTCTCCTGGAACTCGACGCTGAGCGCTGCGACTACCTGATTCGGGCCGAGTTGCAGCGCCAGGACTCCGTTGGTGCGGCGAACGCCCGAGTCTTCGCCTGCGACGCGCAGGATCGCTTCGCGGACGTGGGCGTGCGCCGTTTCGCCGATCAGCAGTGCCTTGGTCTCGCGTGCCAATAGCAGTGACGAGACCAAGAGCACGAGCGCGATCCCGATCGATGCGATTCCGTCGAGTCTCGGCGCATCGAACGCGTGAGCCGCGGCGATGCCTACCGCAGCAATCAGTAAGCCGAGGAGAGCGGCAGTATCCTCGAACAGAACCAGGAATGTCGTCGGATCTTTGCTGCTCCGAAATGCGTCGGCGTAGCTCTGCAAGCCTTGGGTCGCGCGGAAGGCTTTGAGGCCGAACCACCACGACACGCCTTCGAACACGAACGACGCGCCGAGCACGATGTAGTTTACGAGCGGGTCACGCACGGGCTCAGGGTGCAGCAGATGGTTGACGCCTTGATAGCCGGCTACCGCGGCCCCGACCACGAGCACCTGAACGGCCACGATGAAGCTCCAGAAGTAGAGCTCGCGACCGTGTCCGAAGGGATGGTTGGTGTCGGCCGGTCGGGCGGCTCGTTTGATGCCATACAAGATAAGGAGTTCGTTGGTCGTGTCGACGACCGAATGAACACCCTCACTCAGCATCGCGGAGCTCCCGGTGACTGCCGCCGCAGCGAATTTCACGGCCGCAATCGCGAGATTGCTGGCGAGCGCAGCATAAATGGATAATCTGGCGAGGTGTCGCGACATCGATTCAATTCCCGTCGGATGCGTATCGACGGGCTAGCAAGGGGAGGGGCAACAATGGGGGTAACTCTAAGAGTACCCTAACTCTGCAAGGAGGTCCGGCGCGGCCTGGAGCTCCGTGGAAACAACGGAGATTTCGCGTTCAGTGACGCGACCAGCCTCCGTCACGGGCGCCGCGTACATTCGACGGAGGCGCGTTTCGAACTTCAGCTCAATTCTTTCTCAAGGGCCGCTCTATCGGTTGCTGAGGCGTCCCACTCGTAATCGCACTCGATGCAATAGCCTTCTATCGGCTCGACGGTTAGGAGCCGGTCCAGAAGTTCCACTTCCGTGTAACCGTCCTGCGCGCGCGCCTGAAGGCACTGGGGGCACGTGAGACTGAAGACGCGCTTGGGGGCGAACATGCGCGCGAGCTTAGCGGAAACGAAAATGCGGGCGCTGCTAAGCCAGTCGCAGTTTCCCTGACGTTGTTTCAGGTCGATTGCCGTGAGCGCGACGGCTTGGCGACTACTGTCAGGCTGCTAGGTGTGCTGGTAGAGCCGATACGCAACAAGCACTTCTTGGCGAGCCTTCGAGAGCCGGGAGTGCGCGTCTTCATTGCGAACAATGTCTTCGGGGGTGAGCGGTTCCCCTCTGGCTAAGCGCTGAGCGATCTCGGTCGTGATCGCTTCAAATTCGAGCCGCGCTGCGTCGTAGTCGGAGAGCACGCTCTTCATATCGGTGTCGCCGCTCGCCATTCTTGATTCCTTCTTAGGGCTCTGCGAACTCTGAACTCTACGGCTGGCGGGTCGCTCGTTCCAATTTTGTAACGCGAATGTTTCGGTTACCTACAGTTTGTGTGACGGCCGATGAGTATGTCGGATTTGTGACGAGGCCCATGTCGAGGCGCTGCGAGCCTCCGAGACCGATCGGTCGCTACGTTTGCGGCTAAGGTATTTCGCTGTAACAAAATTGCAGCACTTCCCGAACGAAAGGATCGTTACCATTGCGCGCGTGGTAAGTCTGACAGCCGAGTGGAAGCGCCTGAGTAGCGAGTACTCCGAGGCACGGGAGCGATTCGAGGCGGCCTCGTCCGCTGTTGCGGCACGTCGCGTGGCTTACGCGACTCCCACCGAACAAGAGCTCGTGGAACACCGGGCTGCACGTATCGCGCTGCTGACCGCTACACGGCGGTTGTACGATTTCCTCGCGCGAAGCGAAGTAGCCGACGACACGGCATAGAGCCGCTTGGTCTAGGGGATCACCCCGACGGAGAGAGCGGATGCCGACTGCGTTGTTGCTCTGGTACGCCTGTCTTTGCGCCTTTGCATTGCTCAATGTGGTCGCGTGGGCGTGGACGGCGCGCCGTCTGGCGCTCCGCTCCGCGGAACTGTCCGCGGAGGTGCTCGCGACTCGCCGCCGCCTCCTTGGCCTGTCCGCCGTGTATGTGCTCGGCTGCGCCTTCCGAGCTGTATTTCCGATGCTCGATGAGCCGCGAATCTGCCTTCACGATACGGTGCTGTCGCGGATCGCCGTCGGGCGCGGCATAGCGACAATCGCCGAGCTGTGTTTCGTCGTGCAATGGGCGCTGCTTTTGCGCGAAGCCGCCGGGACCGCCGGCCACCGATTCGTGAAGCACGTGGCGTTCGGCGTGCTGCCCCTCGCGGTCGCAGCCGAGGGCGCGTCGTGGCTCGCCATTCTTACGCGCAACAACTTTCTGCACGCCGTGGAGAACTCGCTGTGGACCTTCGGCGCCGCGCTCGTGCTCGTGGCTCTGTGGGCATTGCGAGGGAGCGCTGACGCGCGCGACGAGCGCAGGCTCGCCGCAGGCATCGCCGCCATCGCCGTCTATCTCGTGTTCATGCTAACTGTCGACGTTCCGATGTACCTGAACCGTTGGTACGCGAGCGGCGGGGCCGGGTTGCCGCTCGTGGCGGGCGTCGAAGAAGTTCTACGACGCTGTACGCCGACCTATGTAGTCGCCGCCTGGCGGCAGGACATGCCCTGGCTTACGTTGTACTTCAGCGCTGCCGTGTGGCTCAGCATCGCACTCGTCCACGCCCCCTCATTGCGGCGGACTGACAGCAGGTTTGGCGCTAGTCGCGGTTAGCTATCCGCTCGTCGAGCTCGGCGAGGGCGCGGGGCCAGGCCTCCTCGTGCCGTCGCTTCGACTCCTCGTCCGGGAACCCCGCGTGCGTGAGCCGCAACAGCGTGAGCTTCGCGGCGGGGGCGAGCTCGACGGCGACAACGGTTTCCGCGCCCTCTGTCGCGGCGTTCAGGAAGGAGATCGACGTGGCGACGAAGTTCATCCCGTTGTGGGTGAAGGTCGCCGTCGCGATCGCGCTCGGGCTCGGCACGATGGTCGGATGGAAGCGGATCGTGCGCACGGTAGGTGAGAAGATCGGCAAGTCGCACCTGACCTATGCGCAAGGCGCCTCGGCCGAGCTCGTGGCCATGGCGACGATCGGCGCCGCGGATATGTTCGGCCTGCCGGTGTCCACCACGCACGTGCTGTCATCGGGTGTTGCGGGAACGATGGCCGCGAACCGCTCGGGATTGCAATGGACCACGATCCGCAATTTACTAATGGCGTGGGTACTCACTCTGCCGATGGCGATCCTATTGTCGGGCGGCCTTTACTGGCTGTTCGCGCAACTCTTCTGAGCTCATTCATATGACTCCCCCGATGGATCACGACGAGTTGATCCGGCGCATCAGCGCGGATCTCGAGGATAGCTACGACGAAGAGCTCGAGATGGAGATCGAGGATCGCCATCCGCTGCCCGCGGGGGCGCCCGTCGCCGACGGTGACGTCAAGGGCAACGACCGCAGCCGCTATTTTCGGGAGTTGTTTCGGCTGCAGGCCGAGCTCGTGAAGTTCCAGGACTGGGTCGTCGACGCGCGGCAAAAAGTCGTGATCCTATTCGAGGGCCGCGACGCTGCGGGTAAGGGCAGCGCGATCAAACGCATCACGCAGCGCTTGAACCCGCGCGTCTGCCGTGTCGTCGCGCTGCCCGCTCCGAGCGACCGCGAGCAGACGCAGTGGTATTTTCAGCGCTACGCGACACACCTACCCGCGGCGGGCGAGATCGTCTGCTTCGACCGAAGCTGGTACAACCGCGCGGGCGTCGAGCGCGTCATGGGTTTTTGCACCGAGGACGACGTTGAGGAGTTCTTTCGCTCCGTGCCGGAGTTCGAGCGAATGCTCGTGCGCTCGGGGATTCGGCTGATCAAGTACTGGTTCTCGATTACCGACGAGGAGCAATACCTGAGATTCCTCGGGCGGATGCACGATCCGCTCAAGCAGTGGAAGCTGAGCCCGATGGATCTGGAGTCGCGACGGCGCTGGGAGGACTACACACGGGCGAAGGAAGTCATGCTGCAACGCACGCACATCGCTGAGGCGCCATGGTGGGTGGTCCATGCCGTCGACAAGAAGCGCGCGCGGCTGAACTGCATTCGCCACTTGCTCACCCAGTTTCCGTACGTCGAGAAGCCCAAGGCGCCGATCGTGCTACCCGAGCGCGAGCGCCACGAGCACTACTCGCGGCAGGCCGTGCCCGCAGAGATGCTGGTCCCGGAATGGTATTGAACGGCCGTTCTCCGGAGCGACGATGCAGACCCAGGAGCCGCTGACCGACATCGCAAGCCGCGCCGGCATAGTCGAACGAGAACCCGTGATAATTCACCGCACCAGCGCATGGGCGATCGAGCATGAACCCGAGAGCGACACCTATCTACTGGTAGACGCTGCGGGGTGCTACTGCGCTGAGCTGCATTGGAGCGACGACGGCGAGTGTTGGGCGCAATTCGAGCCGTACGTCGCGTTTGCGGGTCCGACGACGGTGGCCGACGTTTTGGCACTCCAGGAAATCGCGACGCTGATGCTATCCGTGGCGAGGCCCGCCGGACGCGCGTCGAAGAACCGCCCGGTTTCCGGGGGCCCTCCTACATTGATCCGCTGACCTGCATCCCGTGCGCTTGCGATGCAGGCTCGCCCGCGCGAACGATGATGTGTGCGAGCGTCCAATAGGCTTTGCGTTGATCGGGATCGGAAGTTGTTCTGACGCGGGCCACAAGGTGCTCAAGCCAAGCTTCGCGTTTCTCGCTCGGCAACGCAGCCCAGCGCTGCGAGTGGACGCCAGCCCACTTCATGAACTCGGCATCGGAGAGCTCGATCGGGTCGTCTTCCATGTCATCACCTCCGGGCGACATTCTTCAGCGCGAAGGTTTCAATTTCGTTGCGTTTGGGTTGAGCTTCGGTACAACGGGATGGGACCGTCAGATAGGAGAAGGGTAACAGTGGGGGGTAACTCCGCCGGTCGCCTCGGCAAGAGTCGAGGAATGGCGCGGCTTAGAGGTCTTTATTGGAAGGCGCTCCTAGCCTCCAGTTACAGCCGTCCCACCGCCTTCCAGGACGTCCCAGAACGTCCCGATGATTCACCATTATTCGCTGCGATCCGTATGCAGCATGGCTCTTCGGCGTCCCGTGACGTTCCAGGACGTACCACTACACCCTCGTTTTTCGGGGGTAGCTTTGGGCGTAACTTGGTGCGTGGGGGTAACTAATCACGGAGCCCCGCTTCCCCGACACGGGCGTCAACACGCTGAGTCGAATGCGCCTACGTGGGCCGCACGCGCACCACGTGGTTTCCACAAATGCTGCGCGTGCGGCCACGCCGAGAACGCGCTGGGCAAACTTCTAAGCTCCTCCCGTGAGGCCAGCTCCGCCGTTACCGCAGCGCCTGGGACTAGCCACGCACGGAGTAGGCTCGAGGCCGCCGGATCTGGTACCGTCGAGCGCCGATCTGTTCACAGAGAATGCTCGTGGCAAAGATCTCCAGCGCCAATGACGCACTGACCCGCGCCCAGTCGCTCACGCCTGCCCTCCGGGAGCGAGCTGCGCGCTGTGAGCTGATGCGACGCATTCCGGACGAAACGGTCGACGGCCTCCAGGAGTCCGGCTTGTTGCAGCTCATGGTCCCGCGCAGGTTCGGAGGGGCCGCGCTGGGCTTCACGGCAGTCGTCGCGGTCGGAGCGGAGCTTGGCGCCGCCTGCGGATCGAGCGGTTGGGTCTTCAACGTGTTCGCCGGTCACAATTGGCTCATCGGCTTATTCCCCGAACGCGCGCAAATCGAGGTATTTTCCGACCCGCGTGCGCTGACCGCGTCCGCCTTTCGTTACATGGCCGACGTCGTCCCGGTCGACGGCGGCTATCGCCTCCTCGATGGAAGCGGCCGATTTGCGAGCGGAGTCGATCATGCCGATTGGTTGATCGTGGGCGTGTCCGTGAAACGCGGCGCGGGATCGCGCGAACCGCGCATGTGCTTGGTGCCGATGAGCGATGTGGAGATCGTGGACGACTGGCACACCGTCGGCATGCGCGGTACCGGGAGCCGCTCCGTCCGCATCGCCGAAGCGTTCATTCCCGAGCATCGGACCTGCCCGACCGCGGAGCTCATGAAGGGCGCTTCGCCTGGCTCGAGACTGCACACCGACTCTCCTGTGTACGCAGTGCCGTTCTCCGTCGGCGCCGCGCTTTGCCTCGTTGGGGCGCCCCTCGGCATGGCGCGAGGCGCCTTCGACGGGTTCGCGGCGGCGACGGCCAACAAGCTGCGCGGGTTCCCCGCGGAGCAGGTGGCTGAACGAGGGGCGCTTTTCGCGCGTCTATCCGCTGCGGGCGCCGAGATCGATGCGAGCATGGCGCTGATTCTCGCCGACTGCGCCTTCGTCGACGGTCTCGGCAAGCCCGCGGAGATGAGCTCGACGGATCGAGCTCGTTTGCGGCGGGATCTCGCCCATGCCGTCGGTCGGTGTCGCGGTGCCGCGAACAGCCTGTTCGAGGGTGCGGGCGGCGGCGCAATCTACGACGCGGAACCTCTCCAACGTGTGTGGCGGGATTTGAACGCTGCGAGCGCACACGTCGCGTTCTCCTGGGATGACGCCGTGAATGATTTCGGCAGAGCCTCCCTCGGCATCCCCCCGAGCCCATTTGCGCGAATCTGAGGGGCGGACTCCGACGAAGTCGCCTCCGGGCCGGCGCTAGTCTGCGGCTCCGTACGTGGGTGACGTTGCGTCGGCCGACAGCGTTCCGGCGCCGTGCGACGTGGCGTTCGCGATCGAGTCGCAATGCTTGCCGGGCGCGGGCACGGAGTCGGGCGGGCACTTGAAGAGGCCGTTTTTGCCGCGCCCGCCGCCGGGCAGGCCGCTGCGCAGCGGGTGCAGGCCGACGCTGAAGACGGTGCCGCGCGGGAACGAATCGGCGGTCACGCCGTAGCGTGCGGCTTGAGCAGCGCCTTCCATCTCGACGGACCAACGCCACGGTGCGCCTTTCGCGTCGCGCAGCACTTCGGTCCGTTGCTCATTGAGCGGCGCGAAGAAGATATGGAAGTGGTTGGCGTCAGGGCTCACCCCGAGCACGACGCCGGTAAACACATACGTCTTCTCGACGTCGTACATCGCAAACGAGTGATGTGCGGACGCGGGCAGCAACAGGCCCGTGAAAGTCGCCGCTGCTGCGTACCAGATGAAGCGCGTGACTCTCATCATCGTCTCCTGCAGCCTTCACAGGCCGAAACGGTGTTCCTTTCGCGGCGCCTGCATACCCTGTTCGTGGTACTTCTCCCAGACCTCGGCCCACGGGCGGCCGTACATGTCAGGCACCGTATATTCGAACGTGGTGCCCGGCGCTACCGGTGTCGTGAAGCCGTCGATCGGGAAGTTCTGCGGAACGCAGAACAGAAACGGGTAGGGTTCGCCTTGGTTGAGCTTGGCGGTCCGCTCCCAGTATTGAACGATCCGAACGGGCTCTACGAACGCCTCGGGATCGTAGAGCACCGCCTCGTGCTCGATCCCGATCATTTGCCCGGTCTCATCCTTGCGCGGCGTGTAAATCTCGACTGTCTGCAGCTTGTTGCTGAACTCCGCCGCGCCGTGCGAAACCCAGCCTTGGATATTCGACGTCCAGGTGATCAGCGCTTCGCCGTCCCAGAATCCGATCGTTTCGCCGAGCCACTGAGGCACGGCGTCCCCGAGCCGCGGCACAGCGCCGTCCTCTTCCGTGAACTCGCGGCCGAGGTAGACGTGCTGGATGAAGTTCTGCGAGCTGTAGTTCAGGATTTGCACGACTTCGGGGGTCACGATCACGCTCGGGTTGCCGGCGGAGTACTGGCCGAAGCGGCGCATGAATCCATCGGGATAACAGTACGATCCGGGCCACTGTGGCGCGTTGGTCGCGCCGTCGTGGTACATCTGCTGCACGAAGCGCGTTTGATATTCGGGTGTGAGCAGCGAGAGATAGGTCGGAATTTGCGAGATTCCGCCGAAATACCAAGAGGCCGTCTTCGTGCGATCGCGGCGGTATTGTCCATCCCAATTCGGCACCGTCTCGCGCGTGTAGACCGTCGGGCCCTTGCGCGCCTTCGTTTCCGCGAGCAGCGTCGCGTAGTGCTCCTTCGCGGTCTTGAACCGATACGGGCTGACGATTTGGTCGCGCGGATAATCGCGGTCGCAGTAGCCCCATGCCGCGGTGCGTGGCGGATCGTCGCCGATCGTCGGCGCGCTCGTCGCCCCCCACTGCAGCTCGACGCCCGCGGGCGCATTGCAGCGGAAATAGCGCGGATCGGACCAGAGCTCGCGATCGAGGTAGAAATCCTTCGTCGTGAAGATATCCACGGCCAACGGTTTGACGCCTCGCGGGACAGCGCCGTTCTCGGCTGCGAGGATGGGGCGCGTGCCCTCCGGCGTCTGCACGCCGACGACCATTCCCCTGCCATCGGGTCCGACGATCCCGTCGGGCCGGTACGGCGCCGGCGCGCCTCGTCCGGCGCTCGTGAGTGGGACGCTCGTGAGCGACCAGGGTGCGAGGTTGCCGGTGCCTTCACGTCCGCCGACGAGCTCGATCTCGTTGTCGGCGATCGTGCCCTCGGAGTAGTTGCGAAACGGTTGGCCTCCGTTCTGCGCGACCTCGTCGTCCCATTTCGCCTCGTGCACGACGTAGAACACGACCTTGTTGCCGCGGACCGTGACGTCGTCGACTCGGTAGTGGCGTCCCGTCGGCGTGTGCTCTATCGACCCGCGGTACTCGTTGCCGGCGCGCGCGAACGTGAAAACGTATCCGCCGGCGCTCGTCCAGCGCCCCGCGAGCTCTGCCGCGGCCGCGTTCGCCGCGAGGAAAGCGAGGGCGATCGCGGCCAGCGCGCTGCGCGCCGGCCGATCTATGTGTGGCTTTGCGAGCATGGATACGCCTCGGATTCTCAAGGCCTGCGCGAAAAGCTACAGGGGGCGGTGCGCAGCCAGTAGCCGCGATCTACGAAGTCGCCTTCGCCGCAGGCGAAGTATCGGCGCATCAAGCGTCGAGCATGCGCTCGTAGTTTCCGCCGAGCACGTCGCCGACTCGGGCTCCGGAGCGCAGTGCGCTCGCCATCGCGGCTTCGCGCGCCGCGATCGCATTCGCCGCTGCGAGAACGGCGTCGAGGTCCGCGGCACGGATGAATGCGACGCCGCTGCGATCGGCCACGACGAAGTCGCCTTGCTCGACCTCGACGTCGCCGACGGTTACGGCGACGCCCGTCGCCTTCTCGACGATCCTGCCGCGCGCCGTGCGCGCCGTGAGGCCTCGCGCGAAGATCGGAAAGCCGGCCGCGCGAGCCTCGTCCACGTCGCGGACGAGCCCTTCCGCGACGACGCCCGCGACCCGCTTAGCGCGCGCGGCGAGCGTGAGCAGCCCGCCCCAGCAGCCCGCTTCGATGCCGGTGCGCTGCTCGACGACGATGACCGTGCCGTCGTCGGCGGCCTCGATTGCCGCCGCGCACAGATGTCGCGTCGGCCCGGGCGCGGGGTCGCCGGTGCCGAGCCGCACCGTGATCGCTTTCCCGGCGATCCGGCCGTCGCCGGATCGCTGCGTCAAGCCCGAGACGATTCCGCTGAGCTTGAGACGATCCAGCGCATCCGAGATCGTGCACACATCGAAGTCCCGCAGGCGCTCGATCCTCGCACGCTCCGTCGTTTCGTTCTGCATCGATCACCTCTCCGTTGCTCACGCACGCCGGCGTGCTCGCGGCCGATTATCGTCCGCGACCGGGTTGCATCATAGGTGTCCGACTTCGTCGTCGCGCCCGGACGAAGGATCGAGGTACTTGCCCTACAGCGCCGCTTTCGACAAGCTCCAGGGGATGGTGACGAGCGACGGTCGCGCATCGAGCTCGCAGCGAGATCGTCGCGACGAGCTCGCCGCGCAGTCTCTCACGCGACCCCGCCGCCCACAGCGACCACAAGGGGATTAGCCGCCATGCCAGCTCGTCGAACGCGCAACTTACGCGCACGCCCGGTCGCGATCGTCGCCGCGTTGGTGCTCGCGGGATGCCAGACGCGATCGGCGCCGCCGCCTACGGACGCCGGGTCGCTTTCTACACGCGAAGTGGCGAACGGTTTTTTGCGACAAGCGTTCGCCGACGGCGACGTGCGCGGCGCCTATGAACGTTATTCGAGCCCCGATTTCAAGCAGCACGATCCCGACATCGCGGACGGCTTGGAAGGACAGAACGCCTACCTCGCGGAACTGGCTCGGCAATCGCCGGGTGCAGCGAGGGACGCCGTGAACGTGAACAATATCGTCCTCGTCGACGGTGATCTCTTCGCGCTTCATCACCACGCCTTTCCGGGACGCGACGACCCCGGCCGCGTTTCCGTCGACATCTGGCGCGTGGACGGCGGGAAGATCGTGGAGCACTGGGCCGTCCGCCAGGCAATTCCGAGCACGATGGCGCACGCGAACGGCATGGCCTGCGGCAAGGGCGACGACTACGCGAGCGCAAGGGGTCTCGGCGATACGATTGCCGCGCCCACGTGCGCTTTGCCGGATCCGGCCGAGAAGCGCGAGGACTCCCTCGCGGTGCTCGACGCCTACGCTGCCGAGTTCTGGAAGGGCAACGTGGAAGAACCGATTTTGCGCTGGTTCTCGAGCGACTACCGTCAGCACAGCCCGGTGATCGCCGACGGCGTTCCGGGCGCGATCGCGTTTCTGCAAAACGAGTACGGCAAGGGCGAGGACAAGATGCCGAAGTTCGGTCCGATGCGGACGGTGGCTGAGGGCGGTTACGTGCTGCGTCACCGCCTGCAGCTGGATTACGGCGCGAAGTCGTGGAGCGCCAACATCGACATCTTCCGCATCAGCGGCGGCAAGATCAGCGAGCATTGGGATCTCAGGCAGGAGGTTCCCGACAAGGCGCAGAACTCCAACGGGCTCTGGTGAACCCGGAGCCCTGCCTCCGGTGGTCGACGTCGAGGTCGGGGGACGTACAGCGTCACCTTCGTGGTGAGCGAAGGCTGCTTCGCAGATCGCGGCTACTGAGAACGCATTGCGTCGCTGTAGGTTGCTGCATCTCCGGACCGTCGGGAGCCGGTGTCGAAATGGCGGGCACGCGCACGATGTTGTTGCCGACCACACTCGTCGGCAGCTATCCGCAGCCAGAATGGCTGATCGATCGGACGAAGCTCGCCGGTCGATTCCCGCCGCGCGTGCGCGCCGCCGAGCTGTGGCGCATTCCCGCGCCGCTGCTCGCCGAAGCGCAGAACGACGCTACGATCGCGGCGATCAAGGCGCAGGAGGAAGCGGGCCTCGATATCGTCACCGACGGCGAGACTCGGCGCGAGAGCTACTCGAACCATTTCGCCACCGCGCTCGAGGGCGTGGACAGCGACAATCCGGGGACGGCGCTCGATCGCAGCGGCCATCCGAATCCCGTGCCGCGAGTGACCGGCAAGATCCGGCGCAAGCGAGCAGTCGGCGTCGCGGACCTCGAGTTCCTCAGGCGGCACACCGATCGCCTGGTGAAGATGACGCTGCCGGGACCGTTCACGATGTCGCAGCAGGCGCAGATCGACTACTACGACGGGAGCCGGGAGGCCGCCGCGATGGACTATGCCGCCGCGGTGAACGAAGAGATTCGCGATCTGTTCGCGGCCGGCGCGGACGTCGTGCAGATCGACGAGCCGTATATGCAGGCGCGCCCCAACGACGCGCGGCTGTATGGCTTGAAGGCGCTCGAGCGCGCGCTCGAAGGCGTCGCCGGAACCACTGCCGTACACCTGTGCTTCGGATACGCGGCGATCATTCACGAGCGCCCCTCCGGCTACTCCTTTCTCAGCGAGCTCGCTGGGTGCCGCTGCGAACAAGTCTCGATCGAGACTGCGCAAGCGAATCTCGATTGCGCGGTGTTGAAGCAGTTGCCGGGTAAGAAAGTGATCCTCGGCGTGATCGACCTCGACGACATGACTGTCGAGTCGCCGGAGACGGTGGCCACGCGCATTCGCCGCGCGCTGCCGTACGTCGAGGCCGCGAACGTCGTCGTCGCCCCCGATTGCGGCATGAAATATCTGCCGCGCGACGTCGCGTTCGCGAAGCTCAGGGCGATGGTGGAGGGCGCGAAGATCGTGCGCCGCGAGCTCGGCGCGGAGTCGTAGCGTCGCCGGGAATCCGGACGGCGGGCGAGTGGTCTTCAGCGCGGAGGAGTACGCGGCATTACCGCGGTCTCGCTCGGGCGAGCGAGCTGCGGTATCCAAGCGTACGGCAACCGATACGCGCGGTAGACGTCGTTCGACGAACGTGCGCCTTCGAACAGTGGGTTCACGTACTCCCAGACGATCGCCTTGTCGCTCGTGACTTCGAACACGCGTCCGCCCGCACCCTCGGTGATGAGCGTATTGCCGTTCGGCAGCCGCTGCGCGCCGCTGATGTTGCTGCTGAAGAACCGCGGTGCCGTGTACGACCAGACGAGATCGAGCGTCACGGGATTGATCTCGAGCACGCGCGAGCCGGTGCGCACGAACGCCCCGACGCCGTTCGGCGCGATGGGATTCGCGAAGCCGTATCCGCTTGCGCCGCCGTTGTCGAACACGAGCAGGTGGCCTGCGCCCGGCAAGCCTTTCGGAATCAGATGAGCGTGGTGCTGGCCGATCATCTGGCCGATCTTGCGCAGTTGCTCCGGCTCCCTGAAGTCCGGACCCAAGCGCCAAACGACGCTGCCGTCGCGCGCGACGATCGCGAGCAGGCTCGCCTGCCGGCTGCTCACGATCACGTTGTTGGGCGCGAAGCGCCGATCGCCGGCGTCGAACCAACGATTCGGTCCGACGTAGGTCGCTGAGTTGATGTGAAGCCAGTCGAACGAGCCGCGTTCGGCGTTGAAGTCGGCGGCTTCCCTGATCGCTACGCGCGCGTCGGGCGCGAAGCCGAGCTCCTCGATGTGCTCTGCCGCGGCCCACTGCCAAACGACTTCGCCCTTCCACGAGACTTCGATGAGCCGGTCGTCTTCCAGCATGACATCGGCGACTGCCGGCACCACGTGGTTCAGGTGCGTGAGGACGAGCGTGTTGGCGCCTTCGCGCGCCGGCACGGCGTCGGGCGAGTAGTAGCCCGCGGGGAAGTCTTCGCGTTGCCAGTCGTGATGCTGCCGCGCCGACCAGGCGCTGCGGGCGTCGCGCGATTCGATTTGCTCGTTGCGTTCAAAGCGCCAGACGGCCGTGCCGTCGAAGTCGCGCTGCACGAGCTCGAGAGATTCCTGATGCCGCGGCCGTGCGCCGCGCGCCGTGATCACGCTGCCGCCCGGAAGCACGCGTGCGGGACCGCCGGCCGAATTGTCGACGTCGTCCCATCGTTTGACGACGGTGCCGTTCATGTCGATGACGAGCACGGCGTGCGTCGCGAGCGGGGAGAGCACCGTGTAGCCGTTCCACGTGCGGGCCGGGTCGTAGATCGTGACGCCGGTTGGATAGACCGACGGCGCTGCGCTCGCCGATGCCGCGCCGAGCATCGCAAGCGCCCACGCCAGCCACTTCTCGAGTCTCATCGGCGAACCTCCTTTCTCTCAGTGCACCTCGACCGGTCCGAGCATCGTGATCTCCAGCGGCGTAAAACCGGCACCTTCGTAGCTCGGCACGACCCACATGTGCAGCTCGTGGTGCGCGATGTTGGCGCGAACGTCGTTGCTGAATGGGCCCTTGTCGGAGAACGCAAGCGCATTGTTCTCGTGGACGATACTGAATCGCAGGGTGGTGCCGTCGATCGAGATCCGGTCCAACGGGCCCATGTGGTTGGGGTCGTCGCACGGACCGCAAGCCAGACCGAGCACTGCCCCGGCGCCCGCCTGCTTGAACATGAAGTACTGTTTGTTCGGTCCCTCGCCTCGGAGCCACAAGCCCGCGACCTTCGCCGGCGACAACTGCTCGGCCGGACCCGGAAGAACATAGGCGGGGCGTGCCGCGGCCGGCCCCGGCGCAGCCGGCGGCGGTGCGGCGGGCGCCGACGTGGAACGGTGCAAGGCCATAGTGACGGGTGCACTCGACGAGCCCTGCCGCTGGCGCGTAACGCGAAGCTCGCCGTTTGCGAGCCGAGCCGTCACCGTGTCCGTGTAGGCCGTCGGCCCGGGGTTGTGCACCTCGAAACGCGCGCCGTCGGCGTCGAGCACGCCCGCCTGGATGAACGCTAGGTCGTCGACCTTGCTGCAGTCCGTGCAGTAGGTGCCGGTGACGGCGGTGCCTCGCACGGTCAGCATGTAGATGTGGCGCACGCCGTTCACGTCGGCCATCCACCCGCCGCGCAGGGCATCCGCATTCTGGGCGAGTGCCGGCGACGCGAGCAGCACTGCGAGCAAAAAGGCATTGATCTTCATGTCCCCCTCCTATCGTTATCGTTTCTCACGGTTGTGTGCACCACCGGCGCACACGCGAATGCCGGTATGTTGGGCTCCGGGGCCACGCCGTCATCCGCGGTCGGCCCCCGACGACCTCGCGCTCCGTCGACGTCAGGCGGCCTCGGCTCGCCACGCCTCTATTCGGGACAGCAGCGGCTTCGGCAACGCGCCTTTCGCGGCGCTTGCAACGGCCGCTTCCACCTGCGTCACGTTGGAAAATCCCACGAGGACGGTCGCCACCTCCGGTCTCGACAAGGCGAAACGCAGCGCGGTGTCGGTCAGCGGCTCGGGCGCGAGCAGCGCTGCAAGCGAGGCGCGTCGCGTCGTGCTCAACTCGCCGTCGCGCGCCGTGCTCGGAGGCCGCTCCGTGAGCAATCCGGCCTCGAGCGCGCGCAGTGCGACGATGCCCATGCCGGCGGCAGCCGCATGGGCGGCGATGCCACGATAATCCCGCGCCGCGGCGCCGTCTGCCGGGCGATCCCACGCGGAGCAGTTCAACAGGCTGTAGTGAACCTGGAGACAATCGAACGAGCCGCTGCTCACGACTTGCTCGACGGCGCGCATGTCGCCGCCGTAAGCCGAGCAGCCCAAGAACTCGACGACGCCTTGCGCCCGCAAGCTCTCGAACGTTTCGATGACGCCGCGCGGCCCGAGCACGTCTTCGACGCCGAGGAGCGCGCCGGATCCGATCTCGGCTTTTGCCGCGCGTTGCATCCCGATCCGATTGTGCAAATGGAGCACCGCGATGCGCGGCTGCCCGAGTCGCGCAAGGCTGCCCTCCACGGATCTCAAGATCGCCCCGCGAATGTCGCCGAAGTCGGAGGCGGCGAGAGCGACTTTGGTCGCGACACGCGGCGTCGCGCCGAGCTCGCGTAGCACCAAGCCGAGATTGCGCTCCGACTCCCCGGCGCCATAGAGCGGCGCCGTGTCGAAGTAGTCGATACCGAGGTCGAGCGCACGCTGTACGGCCGCTCGTTGCGCTTCGCGTGGGCCGGATGCGACGAGCCCCGCGGTCGGGCCGCATCCGAAGCCGATCTCGGACACGGACAACCGGGTGCGGCCGAGGACGCGGCGATTCATGGTCACGCACTCATTCGGCTCCGGCACCGCGGGCCGCCGCGAGCCGGACTTTCTCGGCCTGCCGGTAGAGGTCGAGGATCAGCTCGCGATCGGGACACAGGCCGTCGACGTCCTCGTCGATATAGAGTCCGCCGTCGGGCGCTTGCTTGTGATAGTTGTCGCGATAACGGATCGAGCGACCGAGCACCGTGCTGCGCGTCGGCGCTGCGTCGCCGCGCTCGTTACCGGGTATCCGCAATTCCGGGCTCTCGACCTTCGACGGATCGCGAAACACGTTCATTGGCTCCCCACCGCTCGCGACCCTGTCGATTTGTTTCCGGAGCAGCTGGCGATAGGCGACGACGAGACGATCGCTCGCGCCTAGATGCTCCTGGGTTCGATCCGTGATTTCGCCCTGCTGAGACCAAGATGCCATGTCCTGAGCCAAAACGTAGTCGAGGATGAGCTCGCCACGTTCGTTGGTGATCGGCAGCTCGCGGTACGGAATAGCCTCCTGGCTAGGAATGTCCACGCCCTTCGGGAAGACGTAGCAGCAGTACTGGAGATGCCAAGTGTGCGTATCGTCGATCGGCACGCCGATCTGATAGAGCCGGCGTATGCGCTCGTCCCCCTCCTGCGGCCCGAAAGCCAGGATGTAGGGAAACAGGATCGGATTCTGTCCGATGGTCCAGCTTCGCGAGTCCTCGCTCTTATCCGACTCGAGGCTGCCCTTGGTGAAGCCGAACTCGTTGTAATTTGCGCGCCACTTGATGTAGGCGCCGCGGGCGCGCATCGCTTCGAAGTCGCGCATCGTCGCGTTGTACCGTGCCTCCGGGTCGTCATGCGGCAGGCCTTTCCGTTCGCGAACGTATTTGGACAGCGCGCCATGCAAGTACACGGAGTGACCTAGGTCGCCGCGGTTCTCCATGTTCTGGAGCCAGTTGCACGGCAGCTGATGCGCGAGAATCTGGCGGAAGCCGTCTTCGCGTACGAACAAGTTCCAACGGGGCAGCAACGGGACCGGCTCCGGACCGAGATACGCCCAGATCAAGCCGCCCATCTCCTGCACAGGGTAGGCTTTGATCCGGATCGTGTCCTTGAGCTTGAGCGTGGGTGGCTCGAGCGGTTGGTCGAGGCAGCGCCCCTCGCGATCGAAGAGCCACCCGTGATAGCAGCAACGCAATCCGCGCTCATCGGGAATACCGAGATGCAAACTGGCGGAGCGGTGTGCGCATCGCTCCTGCACGAGACCGAGATTTCCTTGGCGGTCGCGGAACAAGGTCAGGTTTTCGCAGAGGATGCGCACCTTGCGGACAGGATTTTCGCGCAACAGGACCTCGGGGTAGATTGGATGCCAATAGCGGCGCATGAGCTCCCCGCACGGCGTCCCTGGGCCGACGCGCGTGAGCTGCGTGTTCTCCTCGTGGGTCATCATGACGATCGTATCTGCCTCATGGACTCGACGAACGCGTCGGCCGACGGCGTCGAACCTATCACCTCGCCTCGAGCGGAGTTGCCGCGATTCGAGGAGTGCACTTCGTACTCTGCGAAAGCGGCGGCGGCGCGCCGGCAGCCGCTAGTCCTGCTCGCCAGCAAGGTAACGGACGAGAAGCCGTGCGGCGTGCCGCAGAGTCGCCTCGTCGCGGTAGCCGAGGAAGAGGCGCCGCTTTGCCCACGCCTCATCGATTGCGACGCTTCGAAGGCCCATGTGGTGCAGATAACGCCTGGCTGCCGCTTCGGGAAGGATCCCAATGCCTAGCCCGGCGGCGACCATCCGGCACGTAGTCTCCACTCCGCGAACCTGGATTTTGAAGTTTGGTGTGCGGCCGAGCCGGCTGCTTTCATAATCGACGCGCGCCGCAAGCGGTGTGCCCGACTGCAGGCCCACGAAATCGTAAGTCAGCGCCTCGGCGAGCGTGGTTGTATCCGTAGCGGCGAGGGCGTGGTTCGCGGGAACGATCACGACGAGCTCCTCCTCGCAGTAGATTCTGGTTTGCAGACCGTTGCTGTTCATGGTGTCGACGAATATTCCGACGTCTGCGCGGTTCTCGCGCACGGCTTTGATGATGTCCGAGCTGTCCCGCTCCTCGAGCGCCACGGTGATGTCTTGATGAGCCTGCATGAAGCTCGAGAGCTCCTCCGGAATACGCTCGCTGATCGCCGCCGGACTCACCCAGATACGTACGTGGCTACGGCCTCCAGCACCGATCTCCTCGATGTTCCGGTGCAGAAGCTCCACGTTTTCCAAGATGTTCAGAATATTGTGAAAGATCGCCCGACCGGCATCGGTGAGCTCCACGCCCTGCGGGAGGCGCGAGAAAATCGCGACTCCGACGTAGCTTTCAAAATCGGCAATCCTCTTGCTCGCGGCCGCGAGCGCCAGGTTCATCGTTTTTGCGCCTGCGGAAATACTGCCCGCGCGTACAACGCTTACGATAAGAGAGAGAGTCACGAAATTGAATCGCGACGGATTCATTTGCCGAAACCGCGCGCGGAGTTTCTGTGATTGGCGAGAGGCGGACGACACGGGTTACGTGAGATATCTTGCGTGCATGGCCTTAGCGATAGGCGCGAGGCCGCACGCGATCCTCCTCCAACTGGCGCCTTCGTCGCCGCTCGTATACACCTCACCGTCGGTGTTGGCTACGAACAGCTCATACTTGTCTTCCGCGATGGCAACGCTCATCGCTTCGATGGCTGCGCGTCCGTTGACGGGCAGGCCGTCGGCAGCGGGGTGCCAGCGGATACCCCCATCTCGGCTGCACATCACGACCGACTTCGCGGCATGCGTCTGCCGCCACACGTTGGGCGACGTCGACGCGCCTGCCACGAACACCGTTTTCTCGTCGCGCGGCGACACGATCAGGTGGTCCGGGTAGCCGATCGCGAAGTCATCGCCCGTCAGCTTCTCCCACGATTCACCGGCGTCGCCGCTGCGATAGACGCCGACGCCCGTGCTCATGAAGAGCTGCCGCGGATCACGCGACCCCGGGACGAGCTTGTGGATATCGCGGTACCAACGGTCGTCCGCGAGGGCATAGGCGCTCAACTCGCGCCACGTGCGTCCGGCATCGGTCGTCTTCAGCAGAGCACCTTGCTCGATACAGGCATAGTAAACGTCGGGCTGCGCCGGGTGAACCGCGATCGACTTGAGATGCGCGACGTGAGGAGGAGCGGGGAAGGTCCATTTCTCACGGCCGGCCATCTCGCCGATGGCGGAATGCACCCGCCACGTGCGGCCGTAGTCGGTGCTGCTATAGAGCATGACGGGCTCGGTCCCTGCGAGCAGCCTCACCGCGCGGTCGGTGATCGAATAGTTGAGGGAAAAAACGTTGGTATGCGTGAGTCCGTGCGCCGCCGCCCACGTCGCTCCTTGGTCCGAGCTGAAAAAAATTCCTTCGTCGTGCGTCCCGGCGAACACGCCGCCTCGGGAGGGCTCGAATAGCAGCGCGCTGACGTGTCGTCCTTCGAGGGTGATTGCGGTGACCGTCCAGTGCGCGGGTCCTTCGGGGTCCAAGATCGCAACGCCGCGGGTCGTCGCGACCAGTAGGCGAGACGCCGCGGGTCCCACATGGTGGACCATCGGACCGTTCGGCGACAGGCACGTGACCATGACGCGTCCCCCCGGAGGATCGACTCGAGCCGTCAACCTCGGCCGAGCGTAGGCGCGGTTCGGAGCCTTTTCTTGTCGATCCGCGGAAATACCTTGAGCGGATTATGATGCACGATGTCGATCTTCGCCGCGGCGCTCAAAAATTCGAAGCTGTCGAGGAGGGCGAGCACGTTGTCCGAGCCGGCGCCCGTACGCGGGTTCAGCAAGTCCGAGCCGCTGCCCGGCACCTCGGTTCCGAAGACCATCCGATGCGCGCCGCGCTGCTTGAGCGCGGCGGCCAAGAAGTGCGGATCGTACGCGCACGTATCGAAGAACAGATTGGCATCGAGATTCGGTGGCGGGCGCTTCTCCTTTCGAAAAAGACTGCCGACTTGACCGCCTGCAACCTCGCCGCTGTCGCCGATCATGTTGTCGGGGCCTCGCGAAGGGTTCGTATGATCGAGCGGTGTCCCGAACTCGAGCATACGTCGCGGCGCCCCTCCGCAGTGGCACACGACGACTCTCAGTCGCGGGTAGCGTTCGAAAACGTCGCTCTTCTCGAGCAGCAGTGTCGCGAGCGTCTCCTCCGTGAGGTTATTGTACTGATACGCGTTCGGAATACCGTCGAGCCGGGGGTCGCGAGTCAACGACGGATGCACGATCAGCGTGACGTCGAGCGCCTGAGCTCGCTCGTACAGCGGATCCCAGTAGCGGTCGTTCAGGCCCGGCGAGGAGCGATCCGCACCCGGGTCAGGATTGACGATAGCGCCGACGAACCCGTGCTCGTTGACGCAGCGCTCGAGCTCGTCCGCGCAGCGCAGCATGTCGCCGCCGCGTGTCTGGGGCAGCTGACCAACGCCCTGAAAACGATCGGGGTGCATGGCGCATTGACGTGCTATGACCTCGTTCGTTGCGCGCGTCCAGGCCTCCACGAGGAAGGGTCGTTCCCAGTGCATCATCGCGACCGGCCGTGGGGAAAGCAGCTGCAAATCGATGCCTTGCGCATCGATCAGGCGCAGATGGCGCTCGAGTGCCGGCCGCATGGCCTCGTCCGGGATGACCAAGGGCTCCTTGGGATTGCGAAGCACTATGAGGTTGTATGCATAAGCTCGAAACTGCGGCGGCGTCGAAATGTGGCCATGAGTGTCGATGACGGCGTGATTCTCGTACATGTTCGATCTCAGCTACTCCGGTTCCAGTAGGCGAAGCCGATCCCTGCGGGCGACGCGTTGAGGTCCACGTAGTCGACGACGGTGCCCGGCACACCGTCGACGACTGCGGTCGCCGCGATCCAATTGCGGATCTCCCCGACGCCACTACCGAGCCCCAGAATCATTCCCGTTCCGCCGCTCACGCGATCGACCTGGCCGGCGTCTGCCGGATCGAGCTCCGGCCGACGCGAATCGAATATCGCGGCCATGGTTTCGCCGTCGCCGCGAGCAAGAGCGTCCAAGATCTGACGATCGAAAGCACGGTCGATGTGCGCATTGGGCTCCATCGGCGTGTGCCACAGTCCGCCCGAGCCGATCACCGCGATGCGTGCCTCCGACGGCCATGCATCGACGATTTCGCGAACCGCGCGCCCGAGCTCGTAGCACCGGCGCCCCGTCGGCTGTGGACCGTAGTAACAATTGATGTAGATCGGAACGATGGGAATCGTCGCGTCCGGTACGAGGTACTCGAGGGGCCGCGTGAACGCATGCCCGATGCCGTCTCCGCTGCCCTCCGCACTGAAGGCCATATCGAAGCGCCGCGAGACGAGCTCGGTTACCAGCTTCTTTGCCAGCGCCGGATGGCCTTTCAGCGTCACCCAATGCTCCGGCGTTTTCGGTCTCAAGGGCCGATCACGCCCGATAGGGAGCCCGAAGAATCTCGATATCCGGTAGCCGGAGATGCTCTCGCCTACGAATACGCAAAAAGCGGGCAGGTTGCCGAAGTTGAATTGCTCGAGCTGATCGTCGCCGAACACGATCAAAGCGTCGGGACGAGCCTTCGAGAGCTGTGTGCGTAGGATGTCGAAAGCGCGCAGGCACCTCGCGTGCTTTGCCTTGTTTTCATCCGTCGAATCGAGCGGAAGGTCCGGCGCGAATGCATCTGACGCGTTTCGCGCGAGTCGTGCGGCAGTCCATTCTTCCGGTGCCGCATACAGGAAGGGCGAGTGCGACGCACAGATCACTGCACAAATCGTCGCCATGAGCGCCGGGTTCCTGCCATTCGTCCGCGAACCATCGAGTCTACGAGGCATCATGGTCTCCGGAAGCCGCGATCCGCGAAACACGCTTCGCTTCCCGCGAAGTGCACGATTAGCCCAGTTTCGGCAGGATGACTCGCAAACCGGTCGGGCGCATGAAACGCAGCATAGATCGTATCCTCACCACGCACACTGGCAGCCTTCCGCGTCCCCCGGAGCTCCTCGCGCTCTCCAGCATGCAGACCGGTCCTCCGAAGGATCCGGTCGTGTACGCCGAGCGGTTGCGTAACGCAGTCGCGGACGTCGTGCGCCGACAGGCAGAGGTCGGCATCGACATCGTCAACGACGGCGAATTTGGCAAGGATAGCTGGGCCACTTACATCCTCGCGCGAATCAGCGGGTTCGAGCACCGGCCCGATCAGCTCCGGCAGCTAGAATGGCTGGGGCGGGAACGCGAAACGTTCGCCGAATTTCTTGCCGAAGCGTTCCCGCGGGCGATGACGGGCGTTCCGACCGAAGCCTGTGTCGGACCGATTCGTTACCGCGGCCACGACGTCTTGAATCGTGCGATCGACAGCCTGACTGGCGCATTGCACGGCGTGCGCGCTTCCGAGGCTTTCATGACTGCAGTGGCTCCGGGCAGCACGGCGTACGACGGCGTCAACGAGTTCTATTCGAGCGAGCGGGACTACGTTTTTGCGATCGCCGAGGCGCTCCGGGAAGAGTATCGCGCGATCCACGCCGCTGGGCTGATCGTTCAGGTGGACGACCCGGTGCTCGCCAACATGTACGACGCATTGACCTCACAGAGTGCGGCGCGGTATCGCGAATGGGCGCAGCTTCGCGTCGATGCGCTCAATTTTGCGTTACGCGACATTCCAGAAGATCGCGTGAGGTATCACGTCTGCTTCGGAAGCTGGCACGTGCCCCATACTTCGGATGCTCCCCTGGAAGAGATCATCGAATTCATCTTGCAGGTCAAGGCGGGCGCGTACGCGATCGAGGCGGCCAACCCGCGGCACGAACATGAGTGGCGAGTTTGGCAGAAGGTCGGACTTCCCGAAGGCAAGCTCCTGATCCCGGGAGTCATCACGCATCACACCGTCACCGTCGAACATTCGCGTGTGGTGGCCGACCGCATCATTCGGTTTGCAAAGATCGTGGGCCGCGAGAACGTCATCGCCGGAACCGACTGCGGATTCGCGCAGGTGGATCACATCCGTCGGGTGCATCCAACCGTCATGTGGGCCAAGTTTGCGGCTCTCGTGGAAGGCGCACGACTCGCGAGCCAGGAGCTTTGGGGGCAGGACGCCGGCTGACGTTGCGGTTCTAGGATGCGCGACTCGGGCGAGGGCCGCCGCGACCGTCGTCGCGAATCACTTCGCGGTTTCGCCAGGCCTCCCGACCGTGCGACCAGGCTCGAGCGGTCCGTCGACCATGGAGTGGCCGGCGACGCTGAACGGCGGGATGGGCTGAATCACATCCCAGTGCTCGACGATCTTGCCGTCCCGTACACGGTACAGATCGAGATGAGCCGCGCCGCGCGGATCCGCGCTCGTCGTCACGCGCCGATGCGTCATCACGAGATCCCCGTCGGCGATGACGCGCGCGGTCTGCGACTTTCGACCGCTCGCCAGCCGGGGTTGGGCCTGCTCTCGCTCGTACGCGACCAGAGCTCCCTTGCCCTGCGCGACGTAGGGGCTGTGCTGCACGAAATCCTCGGCGAAATACCGTTCGACGGCTGCGGCGCATTGCAAGGGATCTTGGCTCATGGTCGTGTAGGCGGTGACCGCGGCGAGCGCGTCCTGCCGATGAGCGGCCGGTCCGGAATGACCGCAGCCGGGCTGCGCGACCGTATCGCCGACCTTGTCGGCCTCGTCGTAGTCGCTCGCGCCTCCGCACCACATCGTTGCATCGTTGAGCGGCGCGCTCGGCACGGGCTGAATCACGTCCCAGTGCTCGACGAACTTGCCGCCGGCTGCGACGCGCCATATGTCGACGAAGACCCGCCCGGGATCCTTGGGGTTCGTGTAGACATGGGATTTCAGCGCGATGACGTCCCCATCGGCCAGCAGGTTGTCGACGACCGTGTGGTATTCCTCCTCCGACAGAAATTGCTCGGGATGCTGTTGCCGCCGGTTCGTGAGGAACTGTTCGTCGCCGTGCCCGCCGTCGCCGATTTCGGCATCGTGCTGAATGAGGTTCGCATCGAAATGCCGCCCCATCGCCTCGATCACGTTTCGCTCGATCATGAGTAGGCGCGCGTAGTCCTCCAAAGCGCGGCGCGACGCTTCGGTGGTGCCGGCGGGCTGCGCAGCGGCTGGCGACGAGCTCAACGCCGCCAGCGCGAGGAACGCAGCAGTCCCTCGCACATTCGAGCTTCGCTTCATGCCGCTCCGCGTCGCTCCGCCCCGCCTACTTGTCGCCGAAATCGTGGCGGAACGTCACGGCCCACTCGCTCGGCCGGCCGGGCTGTCCACTGGCGGTGCCGATGTCGAAGGCCCGCAGGTCGAAGTTGTTCAGCATGTAGAACTCGTCGGTGGCGTTCGTCAGGGCAAACGACAACGACCAATCGCGGCTCGGTGTTTGATAGGTGACTCGCAGGTTCGTCAAGGCGTAAGCGTCGATGGTGCTGCCCGGTTGCAGGCTGGCTACCTCGTCGGTCCAGAACACGTCGATCCGCGGCGTGATCGTGCCGCCATTCCCGAGCATCGCGACGTAGGAGAGACCCGTGCCCACGTTGCTGCGCGGTTGGCCCGGGGGTGCGCCGCTATTGTCCGCGGCGATGCAGACGTCGAATCCGCACGGGGTACCCGGGTTTGGCAGGCCGGCCGCGATCGCATCCGAGGAGTAGTCGAGCCAGCCGACCGCGACGTTCAGATTCCAGAACTGACCGAAGGCGGCGTTCACCTCGAACTCGAGTCCATCGATGATCGCCGGTCCGGTCACCGCCACGGTGCTCGGCAGGCCCGTGGCGGCGTCGATCGCGTTGGCGACTCCGGCCACGCGGCTCTTGTAGTCGCTGTGGAAAACCGTCGCGTTGAAGCGAACGTTCTCGAAGTCAGTCTTGAAGCCCACCTCGTACGCAAGCAGATCCTCCGCCGGCTGGGCGATGAGCTGCTCGGGTGTGAACGGCCGGCCGTTGAAGGTGCTGGCCGTGTAACCAGTGGCCGCTTGTGCGTAAACCATCATGGTGTCGTTGATCTGGTAATCGAGGCCGAGTTTCCAATCGTCCGAGTCGCCGCCCCCGGGCACCGTTGCACTGAAGAAGTGGTTGAACTGGAAAACCTTGTCGTCCTTGGAGACTCGATAACCAGCCGTCAGCGAGAGCTTATCCGTGAGCGAGGTGATCGAGTGGAAGTAGTAGCCTTCGTTCTCGGCGTCGTTGATGTCGTTGTTGTCCCAGATCAGAAGCGGGACCTGGTACGCGTCGAGCGACACGACGCCGCCATTGGTTTGCGTCGCATCCCAGAAGAACGCACCGATGGTCCAATCGAAGCGGTCGTTGAACGCACGTCCAGAGAGCCGCGTCTCGAAACTGCTCTCGTCGCTTTCTATCGGCCCCCAAACGCTCGACAGCGCCACCGGCGACACGTCGCTATCGTCCGAGTACTCGCCAGCCACCTCGTGCTCGGCCAGGATGAATCGCAGCGATAGGTTTTCGCGCAAATCCCAATTGAACACGGCCGACCAGCCTTGACTCCTTGCCGTGCTCACGGGCGGATATACCTGGCCCTTGATGAGATCGGTGTACGTGCCGTATGTAACGAAGGGATCGGTCGGAACGAACCGGGAGTCGTAGGCGATACCCCACTCGGCGCCGATGACCGCATTGTTGTAGGCTGCGATGTACGCAGGTATTCCGGTCGTCGTGCCCGGCACGGTGTTCTGGACACCGGCGGCATTACCGATACCGTACAACCAATTCGCCTGAACGATCGACTCATCGTCCGAGTAATGCGCGGTCAGCGTCGCGTCGAACTTGTCGCTGGCGACCCAGCGCATCATCGCGCGCACCGCTTGCACGTCCTCGCCGCCGAGCTTGTTCGTCACGCACGAGTCCGCGACTTCGCCGCCTCCCGGCCGCCTGCTCGGGAACGAGAACGCGTTGTCTGCGGCGCTGCCGACGGCTCCCAAAATCGGGCTGCCCTGACCCGGGCCGAACGGCCCGTCCGGATCGGCGTTCCAGCCGACCACGCCGTCGCCGATACCGGCGAGCTGCGGCGTGCCCCGATTGATCATGTCGCAGGTGAAGTCGAGTTGGTTCTGATAGCCATCGCGGTGCTTGGCTGCGCCGGAAACGCGGATGAACAGCTTGTCGTCGACCAACGTTTGATCGAAAGACCCGCGCACCTCTACGCGATCGAAATCGCCGAACGTGGCTTCGACGTTGCCCGTGCCGCCGCCCTCGGGCACCTTCGACACGAGTCGGATCGCACCTCCCATCGCGTTGCGGCCAAACAGCGTGCCTTGCGGACCTCTTAGCACTTCGACTTGCTGCACGTCGAGAAGGTCGAAGATCGAGCCGAAGACCGACGCGAAGTAGACGTCATCGACATACGTCGCCGTGCGGGGTTCTTGCGTGAACTGAAAATCGCCTTGCCCCACGCCGCGGATGAACACCTGATTGGATCGCGCGTAGGGACCGGTTGCCTGGCGGAAAAAGGCGTTCGGCACGGCGCGGCCAATCTCGCTCATGTTCGTGAAGCTCATCGCTGCCAGCTCATCGCCGGACACGGCGGTGATGGCCACGGGCGTCTGCTGCAGGTTTTCCTCGCGGAATCGGGCAGTCACGATGATTTCTTCGAGCGCGCGGGGCCGGTCATCGCCGTCGGCCCCTTGCGCAACCGCCGCACCGGGCGAGACGAGCAGGGCGCAGAGAAAGGCTGCGCAGACGAGCGCTCCACTCCGAACTAACGTGAGCATGGTTGCTTCCCCCCCGAAGAGATCGTTTGGTCAACCCGGAAGCCTGTCCCTGGGTCGCCTTCCGTTGGCCGAATCTCCTGTGGGCAGCCGCCCTGTCGCCGCGCACAAAATTACAGCGACCGCTTGGCGCCCAGTAGCCGCGATGTGCGAAGCAGCCTTCGTCCACCGCGAAGTCGGAGAACGCTTTCGAGCCTCTCAATCTGGACGCTCACCGCCCGCACAAGAGAAGATGTCGCTTTCTGGCTCGTCTCATAGCCATCAGGAGACTTCGATGAGCGTTTCCTTCACGTTGAACGGAACCGTCGTGGAGCACGACGGCGATCCCGCGATGCCGCTGCTCTGGTTCGTCCGCGACCGCCAACACCTCACGGGATCGAAGTTCGGCTGCGGTGTTGCGATGTGCGGCGCATGCACGATGCATCTCGACGGCACGGCGATTCGGACGTGCGTGACGCCGGTTTCCGCGGTGGCCGGTAAATCCGTCACGACGATCGAAGGGCTCGACTCACCGGCCGCCAAAGCCGTGCAGCAAGCGTGGCGCGAGCTTGACGTCGTGCAGTGCGGCTATTGCCAGTCGGGCCAGATCATGTCGGCGAGCGCGCTGCTCGCGAAGAACGCCGTGCCGACCGATGCGGATATCGACGCGGCGATGCAGGGCAATCTCTGCCGCTGCGCGACCTACCACCGAATTCGCGCCGCGATTCATCGCGCAGCCGCGAATTTGAAGGCTTGAGGGAGGAGTCGGCCATGGCATTCACTACGCTGCTCGATTCGTCGGCTCCGACCACGCGGCGCACATTCTTGAAGGTCACTACGCTCGCCGGCGCCGGCTTCATCGTCGGTTGCGGCGACTCTGCCGACGTCGCGGCACCTGCTGCGGCCGCCGGCGCCGCTTCGGCGGCGCGCCCCGCCCGCACCCTGCCGTTCAATGCGTTCGTGAAGGTGGGGACGGACAACAAAGTCACGGCGATCATCAAACACCTCGATAAGGGGCAGGGTGTCACGACCGGGCTCACGACGATCATCGCGGAGGAGCTCGACGCGGATTGGGATCAGATGGCGTGGGAGTTTGCGCCGGCCGATAGCGCGCGCTACGCCAATCTCGGGCTCGGCCTACAGGGCACGGGCGGCTCGACTTCGATCGCGAACTCCTGGATGCAGTATCGGCAGGCGGCTGCTGGAGCTCGCGCGATGCTCGTGCAGGCCGCCGCCGCCCGGTGGGGTGTCGACGCGTCGTCGATCACGGTCGAGAACGGCTCGATCAGCGACGGCACAGGCCGCACCGCGACGTTCGGCGAGCTCGCCGCGGACGCGGCTCACGTGACGCCGCCGGCGGAACCAGCGCTCAAGAATCCGGCTGAGTTCAAGCTGATCGGCAAGCACGTGCCGCGCATCGACAGCGTCGAGAAGACGAGCGGTAAGGCCGTCTACACGCTCGACGTGCTGCGTCCCGGAATGCTCGTCGCGGTCGTCGCGCATCCGCCGAAGTTCGGCTCGCGGGTCGCGTCGTTCGACGCGACGAAGGCGCGGGCAGTCGCCGGTGTCGTCGACGTCGTGCAGATTCCGACCGGCGTGGCGGTGCTCGCCGATGGCTTTTGGTCCGCAAAGAACGGCCGCGATGCGCTGAGCGTCGTTTGGGATCACAGCGGCGCCGAGCAACGTGGGAGCGCAGAGCTGCTCGCGCTCTACAAGGATCTCGCCGGTAAGCCGGGGCTCGTGGCGCGCAACGAAGGCGATGCGAGCGCGGCGCTCGCGAACGCCGCGAAACGCGTGGATGCGGACTTCGAGTTTCCATACCTCGCGCACGCGAGCATGGAGCCGATGAACTGCCTCGTGGAGCTGCGCGACGCGGAGTGCGAGATCTGGACCGGCGCTCAATTCCAGACGTTCGATCAACAGAAAGCCGCCGAGATCACGGGCCTCAAGGTCGAGCAGATCAAGATCAACACGCTGTTTGCGGGCGGCAGCTTCGGCCGGCGCGCGGTGCCCGACAGCGACTACATCGCCGAAGCCGTATCGATCGCGAAGGCGATCGGCGGCCGCGCGCCCGTGAAGTTGCAATGGTCGCGCGAGGACGACATGCGCGCCGGTAAATACCGGCCGATGCACTTCCACCGTGTCAGCGGCGGTGTGGATGCCAAGGGCAACATCGTCGCGTGGCAGCACCGCATCGTCGGTCAATCGCTCGTCAAGGGCACGGCGCTCGAGACTTTTCTGATGAAGGACGGCATCGACTCATCCTCCGTCGAGGGTGTGAGCGACCTGCCTTACACCGTGCCGAACCTGCATGTCGAGGCGCATCACCCAGATGTCGGCGTGCCGGTGCTGTGGTGGCGCTCCGTCGGTCACACGCACACCGCGTTCGCGGTCGAAACGTTCTTGGATGAGCTCGCGGCCGCGGGCGGGCGCGACCCCGTCGAGTTGCGGCGCGAGCTGCTCGAGCATCACCCTCGGCACCTGGGCGTCTTGAACCTCGCGGTCGAGAAGGCCGGATGGGGAACGCCGCTACCGGCCGGCCGCGGTCGCGGCGTCGCCGTGCACGAGTCGTTCGGCAGCTTCGTGGCCGAGGTCGCAGAGGTCACTGTGAAGGCGGATGGCAGCTACTCCGTCGATCGCGTCGTCTGTGCAGTCGATTGCGGAATTGCCGTGAACCCCGATGTCGTGCGCGCGCAAATGGAAGGCGGCATCGGTTACGGACTCAGCGCCGCGCGCCGCGAGCAAATCACGCTTGTCGACGGCGCCGTGCAGCAATCTAACTTTACCGATTACATGCCTCTGCGGATCAACGACATGCCCGTCGTCGAAGTGCACATCGTGCCGTCGGACGTGGCGCCGACCGGCGTGGGCGAGCCTGGGCTGCCGCCGCTCGCCGCCGCCGTCGCGAACGCGATTCGTGCGGTGACGGGGAAACCGATCCGGCGGTTGCCGATTGGGGACCGTCTAATCGTCTAGCGAGACCTCGGGCTGTCTTCCGCCTCTGTCAGGTCGTGGACGGCTCGAAGAACGCCGAGGTCATTTGAACCGGTAAGGGGGGTTACGGGAAACTTATGGGGTAGATTTCACGCGCCCGCGGGTGCGGCGCGCAAGACGGACTTGCGGCGCTATCTGGATGCGGCGCTCGAATTTGTTGCGACGCTCCCGGCGAAGTGATGGCAACCGCTCTCGGCGCGTTCGATGAATGGCCTGAAGCGCCTTCGGCGCTCGTCCGGAAACCGGAAGCCACGCTCACGTAGCAGCCGCTGAAGGTGATCGATCACCGGCGCCATCGAGCCGCCTGCAGTTCAATGACGTGGTCGAGTGAGTAGAGCCCGGGGCCGCGGGTCAGAACGAGCAGCAATGCCGACGCCCACATCAAATGATCGCTCCACGCGTTCGGGTACACGAGCACCTGAATCACGGCGATCATCCCGAGGAGTGGCAGCGTTGCAATCCGCGTGGCGATTCCGGCGAACAGCAGCGGGGGCACGCCGAGCTCTACGATCGTGGCAGCTTGGGCAGCTAGCACGGGATCGAGCAACGGTACCTTGTACTCATCGCGAAATAGCTGAATCGTGAAATCCCAAGAGGCGATCTTCAGAAGCCCAGAGCGAAAGAACACCGTGCCGACACCGATCCGCATGGCGAGCTGAAGGATCGACAACGGGAAGCGCTCGAGTCGGTCCCTAAGTGCTTGCAGTGGGATCACGATATGTTTACTCCGATGAAGGTCGTTTCGGCGATGAGGCCAGCGTGCGCGAGCAGCTGAAGTGCTTCACCCGGATCGAAGCTCGCGTCGTACTCGAGCGCGCCATCGGCGGCGGCGCCAATTGAGCCGCCGGCCGCGAGTTTCCTTCGGAATACGAAGCTCGCGACCTCGAGTCGTGCGAGCGACACGGCGCCGCGTGCACCCCGGACCTCGACGAACGTATCCGCTTCAGCGAGCACGAACCGCTCGGGCTCGGTGCCGGTCAAGTACAGGTTCATGAGCTGATCTACGCCCCAGGCTGAGCTCAAATACCGCACGCCCGGCTGCAGCGTTAGAGCTGAGTCGATCAGGCGCTCAGATCCCAGTTGCGCTAGGTGAGACCAGGAGAGCGGCGGATGGTCGACCGCGATGGACACCTCGCCAACGAGCCACTCGAGTGCGGCGAACGACTCGAGATAAGGGATCGTGTGCACCCTACCGTGGTTCGCGAGGAACTGCGGGAAGTCGTCGCCGTATTCTGCGATGCAAGGTCGCCCGGGCGGACGCGCGCGAACGTACGCGCGTGCCGCAGCGTCCACCAGTTCCGGGCCCACAAGCCACGCGCAGGCAGCAAACTTGTCGCGCAGCGCGGCCGTCAAGCTCGTTTCGTAGTGGCGGACATGAATTTCGAGCCGCTTGTCTGGATCGGCGCCGCCGAGTAGGAGCGCGCCGATGGACCCACACTCGCCGCTCGTCAAGGCACGAGCGACGCTGCCTTGGAGATCAGTTAGTGATGGCATGCGAGCGTCCACAGTCGAGCGCGGCAGTCGCAACGACGTCAGCGCGGTCGGCTTCTGCCAGCAATCGAGCGAAAGAGGGGAGCTCGTTGTCCCATTCGATCAACGTTGGCCTGCGGCCAAACCGGCGTAGTGCATGCGCGTATAGATCCCACACCTGCTCCGCAATGGCGCTCGCATGCGTATCGATGAGGATCTCTCCACCGGGCGTGGCCTCGTCGTCCTCGCGCGTGAATCCGCCGAGATGAAACTCCGCGACGGCGTGCGCCGGGAACGCATCGATGTACGCATAGGCGTCGTAGCCCATATTGGCCGCGCTCAAGAACGCGTTACTCACGTCGCACAGCAATTGGCAGCCCGTGCGTGTCACGAGCTCCGCGAGAAAATCCGTCTCCGCGAACGTGGACCCGGCAAAGCCCACGTAGCTCGCGGGATTTTCGACGACGTAGGGGCGGCCGAGTGCGTCTTGTACCTCGTGGACGTGAGCGACGACGACGCGCAACGTCTCTTCGTCGTACGGCAGCGGTAGCAGGTCGTTGAGGTACACGCCCTGGTTCGTGGACCAAGCCAGGTGCCCTGATACGAGAATCGGCTCGAGCTCGTCGACAAGCCGGCGAATCCGCTGTAGATGCTCGCGGTCCACACCTGCGACGCTGCCAACGGACAACCCTACCGTGTGGAGCGATATGGCGTGCCGCTCGGCGATCTCGAGGAGCAGCTCCCTCGCGTGCGGGTTCGCGAGGAAGTTCTCCGGATGCACCTCGAGCCAGTCGGTAGCGGGAGCGCCGGCCGCCACCTCGGCCAAATGCGGCAATCGCAAGCCGACGCCCGCTAGGCGAGTGTCGCTGGCTCCGCGCTTGGCTCGAGTGGCGACCGCCCCCCTCATGCTATGCCTTCGGCTTCAGGCTGCCGGCGACGATGCGCTCGCAGTAGCCCGCAGGTACATAGATCCACGCCCGCGGGTCCGCATTCGCCTTGGCGGTGCCGGCACACGAATTGTTCCCCGTGGAGGCGCAATCGTTCTTGCCAGCCTTGGCGATGCCATAGCATTTCTCTGCCTTGAAGGTTGGCTCGGGAGCGGGCTGCGCCGAGGCGAGCGACGGGCCGAGGATGGCGGCTGCGAGGGCCGATGCAATGAGTACGCGTTTGCTCATAGAGAAACTCCTTACGATCTTGACGAGTCGGCGCTCGAGCGCCGTGGTTGCTGGTCCGCTTGACCAGTGATGGCTAATTCGGCGTAGCCCGCAAAAAGGTTACGTGTGCCGTAAACTGGGTTTTGCCGGCCATGACTGACCTAACGTCGCCCAACGATTCTCTCGGTGAGCTGATGCGCGCGGCGCAACAGGGCGACGCCGCGTCCTATGTGGAGCTACTGCGTACGATCACGCCGCGTATTCGCCAAATCGTCAGGCGGCAGCGGGGCTTTGCCGGGATCGCTGAGGTCGAAGATCTCGTGCAAGACGTGTTGTTGTCGGTGCACACCGTGCGTGCCTCCTACGATCCGGCACGGCCATTCGTACCGTGGCTGATTGCCATTGTCCGCCATCGGCTCGTCGACGGTGCAAGGCGGTACGCGCGAATCGCCCGGCGCGAGATCCACGTGGATGAGGAGGACGTAACCTTTTTCACGCCCGAAGCGAATGACGATATCGGTGAGCTGGGCGACGCGGCGGCTGTCCGTGAGGCCGTGCGTGCTCTACCAGAGGGTCAGCGGCAAGCAATCGAACTACTGAAGCTCAAGGAGATGTCGCTCAAGGAGGCGGCAGCGATATCCGGCACCAGCGTGGGTGCGCTCAAGGTGGCCACGCACCGCGCGATGGCCACGCTGCGGCGCACGTTTGTCAAAAGGCACGAATGAGTACAAACGATTTGATCGAAGACTTGGCACGAGGGCTCAAACCCGTCGCACCGTTGTGGAGGCCCGATAGGCGAGCGGTGGCATGGTCCGTTTGCGCGGCTCTGTATCTTGGCGTCCTTGTTCTGGGAATGAGTGCCGTGAGGGCGGACACCAACGTCGCCGACACGGCCTTCTGGGTTTCGCAGATCGCCGCCGTCGTGGCGGGTCTGCTGGCAACCCGAGCGGCGTTCGCCTCCGTGGTTCCCGGTCTGTCTGATCATTCCCGCGTGTGGGCCGGGCTGGCGGCGCTCGTTTGGCTTGGGACTCTCGTCGTGGCGTCGCCGCGCGGCTTCGACTGGGCCACGGTTCCGGCTGCAAGCCACGAGTGGCTATGTGTCGGCTTTATCGTCATCGGCGGCGCACCACTGATGCTGGTGCTGGCCATGATGCTGCGTCGCGGCGCACCGCTGAATCCCGCGATGACAGCGTCTTTCGCGGCGTTGGCAGTAGGGTGTCTCGCTAACGTGGGCGCGTGTCTATCGCTACCGCATGGCAACAGCGCGGTCACGTTCGCGTGGCATGGTGGAGTCGTCGTGGTCCTGGTGTCCGTCGCGGCCTTTACCGGGCGCTTCGTGTTCGGGTGGAACTTCGCTCGTTCACCGCCCGGCGGAGGGCGCAGTTGAACGTGGAACTCTTTGTGCTGACGTGGAGCGTCGTTCTTGGGTTCGTGCACCTCATCGCCTCGTCGCACGCCAAGAGTCTGCAGCGTGGTTACCGGTGGACCGCCGGTGCCCGCGATGAAGAAGTTCCACCTCTGAAGGGAATGGCCGGGCGCCTGGAGCGAGCCTCGAGCAACTACTTGGAGACGTTTCCGTTTTTTGCCGCGTTGGTACTCGCTGCGCAGGCTGCCGGCATTCATGGCACGCTTACGGAATGGGGTTCATTCTTGTACCTCGGTGCGCGCGTCGCTTACCTGCCGCTCTATGCTCTCGGTATTCCGCTCGTCCGCTCGTTGGTGTGGAATATTGCGGCCGTTGGCATGCTGTTGTTTGTCATCGCGCTGCTGCGTGCATGAACGATGGCCCAGCTCAGAGACGATCGTGCAGCCGCCTAACAGACGGTTGCAGCGGAAGTTGAGGGGTGAGGCGCCAACGCACGAACGTCGACGCGCCGTTGGTGAAGCAGGACGTTAGCCCGACCTGGAGGTATGCCGATGGACGGACTTCAGGACTTTCTCGACTGGGCGTGGGCCCGACATCACAACCCTCTGAGTTGGTACATCCGGCCGCTGTTCGTTCTGCCGTTCTGCTACTTCGCGTACAAGAAGAACTGGTGGGGCATGGTTTTTACGGTCTTGGCTGTGCTTTCGAGCATGTTCTGGTTTCCGTCACCAGCTACCGTGGATCCACAGGCGACAGCGTTCTTAGCAATGGAGAGGCAGTACCTGACGGGACCATGGACTGCCGGCAAGATCGCGATGATGGCGTTGGTACCGGCTTGGTTCATCGCGTGTGCTTGGGCGTGCTGGCGGCGCGCGTGGGTCGCCGGCTTCGTGTTGATATGTGCTGGAACTCTTCTCAAAGTCACATGGAGCTTGTACTTCGGGGGCGAGAGCGGGTGGACGATCGTTCCGCCGGCTGCTTTCGGTTTCGTCGTGTGTGCGGGGATCTATTGGTATGCCTACCGACGGCTACACCCAGTTGCCTCGCACTAGTGCCGGATTTCTCTACGCGCGATCGGCGAATGGTTCGGCGGTCCCGGGTTATGATCCCGGGAAATGACAACGATCGCTCCCGGCTCGTCTGAGTGAGTTCGCAAGAGCAGTTACGTGCGTTCGCGGAGCGTTTTCTCGGCAATGCTCCCGAGTGGTACAAACGCACGATCCTGGGATTCCTCGTCCTGAATCCGATCGTCTTCGCGATCGACCCGTACATCGCGGGTTGGGTTCTAGTAATCGAGTTCATCTTCACGCTCGCGATGGCGCTGAGTTGTTATCCGCTCCAACCCGGCGGGCTCTTGGCATTCGAGGCGGTGGTCATTGGCATGACGTCGCCGTCAGCGGTCTACCAGGAGACGGTCAACGCTTTCGAAGTGATCCTGCTGCTCATCTTCATGGTAGCCGGGGTCTTCTTTCTCAAAGACCTGTTGCTGTTCACGTTTACGAAATTGACCTTAGGGGTTCGCTCGAAAGTTCTACTGTCGCTGCTGTTCTCGGGGTTGGCCGCGGTGCTGTCAGCGTTCTTGGATGCGCTCACGGTGGCGGCCGTGGTAATCGCCGTAGCGACGGGGTTCTACGGCGTATACCACCGAGTTGCGTCGGGTAAGCATTTCAATCACAGCGATCACGATCTGTCGGCTGACGCGCATCTCCAGGATGTTCATCGCGCAGACCTCGTGCAGTTCCGTGCGTTCCTGCGCAGCCTCGTAATGCATGCCGCCGTTGGCACCGCCCTTGGCGGCGTCACCACGCTGGTCGGCGAGCCCCAAAACTTGCTAATCGGTACCGTCGCCGATTGGGAATTTATCGAATTCGCAGTCCGCATGGCGCCTGTCTCGGTCCCCGTGCTGATCGTGGGGCTCATTACGTGCGCGCTGCTGGAACGCTTCCGCTGGTTCGGGTATGGCGAAGGGCTACCGGAATCGGTACGTCACGTGTTGGAGGACTTCGATCGACTGGCGACCGAGACGCGCACGGCCCACGATCGGGCGATATTGATCGTGCAGGCAGTGGTGGCGGTGTTTCTCGTGGTCGCTCTCGCGTTTCACTGGGCCGCAGTGGGCTTGATCGGCCTCTCCGTGTTGGTTCTCGCGACCGCCTTCGCGGGGATAACGGAGGAACGCCGGCTCGGTCACGCCTTCGAAGAGGCGCTGCCGTTTACGGCGCTACTCGTCGTGTTTTTCGCGATCGTTGCGGTCATTCACGACCAGAACCTCTTCCTGCCTATCGCCAATGGCGTGCTCGCATTTCCGAGAGAAGTGCAGGCGCCGATGTTTTTCGTCGCCAACGGACTTCTCTCAGCCATCAGCGACAACGTTTTCGTCGCCACCGTCTACATCAAGGAAATCGCACAGGCGTTGGAGACCGGCTCGATTGACCGCGAACAGTTCGATGCGCTGGCGATCGCGATCAATACCGGTACCAATATTCCGAGTGTCGCAACGCCCAACGGGCAGGCGGCGTTCCTTTTCCTACTGACTTCGGCGCTCGCCCCGCTGATTCGGTTGTCGTATATGCGAATGGTCGTGATGGCCCTGCCATACACAATCACGATGACCTTGACCGGGTTACTGGCAGTGATCTACTTGCTCTAGTCGGAGGCAGTTACTTCGGCACGATGCGGTAGATCTTGTCGCCCGCCGGCGTGCGCGCGTCGCTCATCGCGTAGAGCGCGCCGTCCGGCCCTTGCTTCACGTCGCGAAAGCGCATGCCGTCGAGTTCCGTGAGCAGCCACTCCTCGCCGGCGACGCGCCAGCCCTGCGGCGTCTCGTTGAGCACGAGCCGAATCACCTTGCGGCCGATGCGCGGTGCCATCGTCGCAATGAAGAGATTGCCCTTCCACTCGGGGAAGAGATCGCCGGTGTAGAACGTCATGCCCGACGGCGCGACGGACGGCGTCCAGAAATAGATCGGCTGCTCGAGCCCCGGCTTGCTCGTGAGGCCGCCGTTGATGAGCTCGCCCGAGTACTCGCGGCCGTACGAGATGACGGGAAAGCCGTAGTTCTTGCCCTTCTCGATGAGGTTGAGCTCGTCGCCGCCCATCGGGCCGTTCTCGGCCGTCCAGAGGCGGCCCTGCGCGATCGAACGTGATGCTCTGCGCATCGCGCACGCCGAACGCCCAGATCTCGGGGCGCGTGTCCGCCTTACCGACGAAAGGATTGTCCGCGGGCGCGGAGCCGTCGGTATTGATGCGCAGCAACTTGCCCATGAGCGACCCCGGCAACTGAGGCTGCATCCAGTTCCGCACCAGAATGCCGCGGCCCGCGAGCGGCCCGGACGTGATGTAGAGCTTGCCGTCGGGCCCCTGCGCCATACGCCCTTCGATGCCTTGTACGTTGAGCAGCACCTTCACGTTCGTGAGGCTGCGCTCGTCGCGCGAGAGCTGCGCGCTCGCGGCCATCTCGATCTGCGGGTAGTGGATCGGGAAATCCTCTTCGCCTTTGCCGATATCGCGGGCCTCGGCCGGGGGCTTGCGGAACAAAAAGTAGATCGTGCGGTTGCGCGCGAAATCGCGATCGGGCACGGAGTCGAGTAGCTCCTGCGCGCGTTTGGTGAAATCGAGCGGCAGGCCGGTCGTGATCGGAGCACCGACTTCGCCGTCGCGTTCGATGATGCGAAGCCCGCGCTGGCTCTCGCTGATGAGCATGCGTCCATCGGGAAGAAACGCGAGCGACCACGGTCGGTCGAGGCCCTCGGCGGCGACCTCGAGCCGATACTGCGCGGTTTTCGCAGGCTTCGGTGCACGCGTTTGCCCAACGAAGGCGGGTTGCGGCGTGGAGTCGTCGACGAGCGTCGACTGCTGCAGCACTTCGCGGCGCTTCGCTTCGTCGAATGCGGGAGGTCGCGGCACGTCTGCGTAGCCCGGTAGAACGATGGCGTCCGGGCCCTTGCCGATCGCGCCGGCGCCCTCGGGTAGCTTCTGGGCCGTTTGCGCCGCAGCAACGCCGCCGACGAGCAGCGCTAAGCCTAAGCCGAGCATCCGCGCGCGGCCGTATGACACAACTCGCATAACTTCTTCCCCCGGCGGCAAAGACCGCCCGCGCACGAGAATGGCGGGCGGGGAGCCCGAAAGCAACGAGCTATATGCTCGACGGGGTCGCGCTATTCGCCGCCGCGGACCAGGCTGGACTCGCGAGCTAGTGCAGTCCGCGGCTTCTATGCCGTTCTCACATCTTCTGGACACGCCGCACTCGTGCACATGGAGCGGGGCGGGGGTTCGATGTGGGCTGCGACCTGGTGTCGCCTGTCTCCGATGAATACGAATCGCCCTTCGCGTTCACCGGTGAGCTAAAGCGTGTGCTCGTGGATGAACTTCGTCGTGGGGGTAGTACGAGGATGACAGGCACCGCGTGAGCACATCGCGATCCAGCTTGGCTGGATCGCAGGTGACGGAAAAACTCTCCCGGATCCAATCCATCAACCGCCGCGCGATGCTCGTGTCTTCTTGGATGTTTCAGCCTGCTCCGGTTCGTCGGGCCTCCAGGGTTTGCCTGTCCGCTCTTCGATGTAGGCGCGAAGCAGCCGGCGCACGACCTGCGAAGGTGTCGTGTCTTCCTCGGCGCAGAGGCGCTCGAATACTGCCTTCTTGCGCGGGTCGATCAGGATCGTGAGGCGAGCGGTGCGCTGTTCTAAGGCCAAGAGCCGTTACCCGAGCGGTAGCACATTGGCTCTAAATGATAATGCGATTATCATACGAGTTCAACGCGATGTGCCACACACGCCCGCCTCGGTCCCCACTCGCCACGGATCACCGTGACTGATCTGCTACCCGCTCTCACACCGTCTTGCCTCGTGCTTCTCGGCGCGTGGGGGATTATCGGTTTGGCGGGGCTGGCGCGCCCCGCGAGCGTGTTCGTCGTGGGCCGCGTGCTGTTTCCGCTCGGCGCGCTAGTGGGTCTGGCCTTGGCGCTCGTCGCGCTCGCCGGTATCGCACAGCCTCCCGACCGCCTCGTTCTCGCGATCGGGCTCCCGGATCTACCGTTTCACGTGCGACGCGACGCGCTCACCGATGTCTTCCTGTTCCTGCTCGGCGCGGTGTCCGCGGGGATCTCGGTTTTTGGGGCGGGCTACTTTCGTATTGGAACCGGCACGGCCCCAGGCTTGCTCTGCCTGCAATACCACTTGTTTCTCGCGAGCATGGGTTTTGTACTGCTCGCCGACGATGCCTACGCGTTCATGTTCGCGTGGGAAACGATGGCGCTGTCGTCGTATTTCCTCGTGACGACGCAACATCGCCTACCGGACATTCGGCGCGCAGGCTTCTTGTATCTGCTGATGGCGCACCTCGGCGCGATCGGGATCCTGCTGTCGTTCGGCGTGATGCAGGGCGGTAGCTGGCAATTCACGTTCGATGCGATGCGCGCGGCGCAGCTGCCCCCCGCGTGGGCCGCCGTCGCGTTTTTGCTCGCGCTGCTCGGCTTTGGCGCGAAAGCCGGCCTGGTTCCGCTGCACGTGTGGTTGCCGGAAGCGCACCCCGCGGCGCCTTCGCCGGTGTCGGCGCTGATGAGCGGAGTGATGCTGAAGACGGCGTTGTACGGTTTGCTACGCGTGACGTTCGATTTGCTCGGCGGGCCGGTCTGGTGGTGGGGCGTCGTACCGCTCGCCCTGGGATTGCTGACCGCGATCTACGGCGTCGTGTTCGCGGCTGCGCAGACCGACATGAAGCGGCTCCTTGCCTTCTCGTCCATCGAAAACATCGGCATTCTGTTTACCGGCGTGGGGCTCGCTGCTGTGTTCTACGGCGTCGGCATGAACGCGCTCGCGTCGCTCGCGCTAGTGGCCGTGCTGTACCACGCGCTGAACCACGCTTTCATGAAGAGCCTGCTGTTCATCGGCACGGGCTCCGTGCTGCACGCCACGGGTGAACGCAACCTCGGCAAGCTCGGCGGCCTCATCCATCGTATGCCGTGGGTCGCGTGGCTCACGTTGGTCGGCTGCCTTGCCATCGCGGGGCTGCCGCCGCTCAACGGGTTCGTGTCGGAATGGTTGCTGCTGCAAGCGTTCCTGTCGTCGTACGCCGTGCCGAAGCCGTTTCTGAACATGCTGCTTCCGCTCGGTGCGGCGCTGATCGCGTTGGCGGCCGCGCTGGCCGGCTACGTCATGGTGAAGTTTTTCGGAGTCATCTTCCTTGGACAGCCGCGAGAGCCGTCGTTGGATCGGGCTCACGATGCGGGTTGGTTCGAACGAATAGGTCTGGTTTGGTTGGCCGCGGGATGCGTGGCGCTCGGGTTGTTTCCAGCTCACGTCATCAGCCTCCTCGAACTCGTTCCGATGCAGTTCGGCCTGATCGATGCTCCGACCCTCGGCAGCAGCTGGTGGCGAGTGGTTCCCGTCATGGGGCGCCAAGCTTCGTACGCCCCGTTGGTCTTCCTGTCGGTCATCACGGTCGTAATCGTGCTGACGGTCTTGGCCGTGCGTCGCTTCTATCATCGGCGCACACGCCGCTCCGCTCCCTGGGATTGCGGCTTCGTGCGACTCGACGCTCGTATGCAAGACACGGCGGAAGGGTTCGGTCAGCCGATCCGGCACATCTTCCAGCCGTTTTTCGGAATGCACCGAGATCTGCCGACGCCGTTCGATCGCGCGCCGCACTACCGGGTGATCGTGTCCGACCGCATCTGGACGCACGCGTACCTGCCGCTCGCGGCGCTCGTCCAGCGCGTGGCGCTCGCTGTGGCGTGGCTGCAGCAAGGCCGCATCGCGACGTACCTGATGTACAGCTTCGTGACGTTGCTCGTGATGTTGGCGCTGGTGCTGTGACGATGCTGGCATGGCTCACGCAGATGCTCGAGGTGCTGGCGGCGATCGCGGCGGCGCCGCTGTTTGGCGGATGGATCGCGCAGTGCCGGGCGTGGCTGCAGAACAAGTCCGCGCCGAGCATTTGGCTGCCGTACCGCGGCATTCACAAGCTGTTTCACAAGGAGGCCGTGCTCGCCGAACGCGCCTCGCCGCTCTTTCGGTTCGCACCCTACGTGGTATTCGGATCGATGGCGTGCGCGGCCGCGATCATTCCTTCGATGGGCACACGCCTGCCTTTTTCCAACGCAGCCGACGCAATCGCCCTGGTCGGCTTGCTCGCGACGGCGCGGGTGTTCCTCTCGCTCGCCGCCATGGACGTCGGCACTGCGTTCGGCACGCTTGGCGCGCGCCGCGAGATGATGGTTGGATTTCTGGCCGAGCCGGCGCTCCTGATGGTGATATTCGTCGCGTCGCTGATCTCCTCGAGCACCGCGTTGCCGGCGATCTCGGATAACTTGGCGACGCAGCCGTTTGCTCTGTATCCGAGCCTGGCATTTACGGCCGTGGCCTTCGTGCTCGTCTTGCTCGCCGAGAACGCCCGCATTCCGGTGGACAATCCCGCCACGCACCTCGAGCTCACGATGATTCACGAGGCCATGCTGCTGGAGTACTCCGCGCGCCATCTCGCGCTCATGGAGTGGGCGGCGTCGCTCAAGCTGTTCAACTACGCGTGCATCGGGTTCGCGTTGTTTGCGCCTTGGGGCGTGGCGACCGAGCAGAGCCAAACGCCGCTCGCGCTACTCGCCGCCTTGCCGATTCTCGCCGTGAAGCTCGTCGCAGCCGGGGCCGGACTGGCCGCCATCGAGACCGTCTCGGCGAAGCTGCGAGTGTTCCGCGCCCCCGAGTTCTTGGCGACGGCATTTCTGCTGGCGGTTCTCGGGCTGCTCGTGAACCTGCTGCTGAGGGCCTGACGCATGGCGGACACGCCGTTCGACCTGCAAGTCCTGAATACGCTCGCCGCGCTGTTCTTGCTACTGGCGTTCGCGATGCTGTCGCAGCGCCGCGTCGTCGCGCTCGTGAATCTGCTCGCCGTTCAGGGCGCGCTCCTGTGCGGCGCGACGCTCTTACTCGCGTGGCGAACCGGGCAGAACCATCTGTACCTGTCCGCGCTGTTGACGTTGGCGCTCAAGGTCGCGTTCCTGCCGTGGTTGTTGCACCGGCTCATCAATAGGCTCGGTGTGTATTGGGACAGCGAGCCGCTGATCAACATTTCGAGCACGATGCTGCTCGGACTGCTGGTCGTGATCTTCTCTTTCGGTCTTGCGCAACCGATCGCGGCGCTCGCGAGCACGGCGACCCGCAACGGTATCGGCATCGCGATCGCGGTGGTGCTGTTGTCCTTCCTTACGATGATCACGCGCCGCAAGGCGATGTCGCAGGTCGTGGGGTTCCTGTCGATGGAGAACGGTTTGTTCTTCGGTGCGATGAGTGCCACCTACGGCATGCCCATGATCATCGAGCTCGGAGTCGCGCTCGACGTGCTCGTCGCGATGCTCGTGCTCGGCGTGTTCTTCTTTCAGATTCGCGAGCAGTTCGACAGTCTGGATCTGCATCACCTGGAATCGCTGAAGGAGGACAAGTAGCGTGGAATTCTTGGCGCTACTGGCCAGCCCGATCGCCGGCGCGGCGTTCCTCGCGCTGTTCGGCGCTCGGCGCTGGGCGCCCGAAGCGAATGCGGTGTTCAGCTTCGCCACTCTGATCGCGGCGGGGGCGCTCACGGTGCGTGTCATCGGCGAAGGGAACATCACGGCCGCCGCCGAGCAGTTCTTCATCGATCCGTTCAACGTGTTCTTGGTCTCGTTGACGGCGTTCGTGAGCTTCACGACGTCGTTGTTCTCGCGGCCGTACATGCGCATCGAGCGCGAGCACGGGCGGGTGAATGCGGGACAGCTGCGCCTCTACCACAGCATGTATCAGTTGTTCATCGCGGCGATGCTGATCGCGCTTACGAGCAACAACATGGGGTTGGTGTGGGTCGCGATGGAGGCGGCGACACTGTCCACGGTGTTGCTCGTCACGCTGTACCGCACACCCGCGAGCCTCGAAGCGGGCTGGAAGTATTTCATCCTCTGCGGCGTCGGCATCGCGCAGGCGTTATTCGGCACGATCCTGCTGTACTTTGCGGCGGAAAAAGTCCTCGGGGGCGAGGGCATGACCGCGCTCCTGTGGACGCACTTGAACGCCGTCAAGGGCCAGCTCGAGCCCGCGGTGCTGAGCCTTGCGTTCGTGTTCCTGCTGATCGGCTACGGCACGAAGGTCGGCTTGGCGCCGCTACACAATTGGCTGCCCGACGCGCACGCCGAAGGCCCGACGCCGATCTCCGCCGTGCTGTCGGGGTTGTTGCTGAACGTGGCGATCTATGCGGTTGTGCGCTGCAAGGTACTCGTGGAAGGCTCGTTGCAGTCGCCGCTGCCGTCGCGGATGTTAATGGCGTTCGGCCTCTTGTCCGTGGTCTTGGCCGCGTTCTTCCTATGGCGGCAGCGCGATATCAAACGCCTGTTCGCGTACTCGTCCATCGAGCACATGGGCATCATCACGTTCGCGTTCGGCATGGGCGGACCAGTAGCGAACTTCGCGGCACTGCTGCACATGACCGTGCACTCGCTCACGAAGTCCGCAATCTTCTTCGCGGTCGGCCACGCGGCGCAGAAAGCCGGTTCGCAGATCATGGACGAGATTCGCGGGCTGATCACGCTGAGCCCGACCGTGGGCTGGGGGCTGATGCTCGGCGCGATCGCGATCTTGGGGCTACCGCCGTTCGGCGTGTTCGCGAGCGAGTTCCTGATCTTGACTACGGCGATGCGCGAGCAACCATGGGCGACGCCGATCTTGCTGATGGCGCTTGGCGTCGCGTTCGCCGCGATCTTTGGCCGCGTGCAGCCGATGGTGTTCGGCGAAACCACGGCCAAGCGTTTGCCGCATTCACCCGCGCTGCTGCCGGTGTTTGCGCATTTGGGACTCGTGCTGATGCTGGGTCTTTTCATCCCCTCGTATCTCGCCAACTGGTTTCGACTGGCGGCGAGCCTGATCGCGGGAGCGTGAGCCGGTGCTGAACTCTCTGCTCGAGCGATCGTCGATGCTACCGGGTGCGCCCGGAGTGCGGTGTCTCGAGGCGACGATCGATACGTGGCATCCGACTGCGCGCGACATCGCGGCGGGCGGCGCGCGCCTTTTGTCGCTGTGGGTGGATCGCCAGCCCGGGAAGACCGCCGTGGTCGCTGCATACCTCTGCGACCGCGCGGTGTTGGTGATCCAAGCGAAGCTGCCCGCGAACGAGGAGAGCTATCCCGGGATCGCCGATTTGTTTCCATGCGCGGCCCGGATGCAGCGTGCGGCCGCCGATCTAACGGGAATCCGTGCGAGCGATCCGGATTCGCGGCCATGGCTACGCCACGCGGCGTGGCCGCCTGAGTACTTTCCGCTCACTGCGCGGACCGCGACTCAGCACTCGGCCGGCAATCTAACCGCGGATGGGTATCCATTCGTGCGCGTCTCGGGCGACGGCGTGCACGAGATTCCGGTCGGGCCGGTGCACGCGGGCATCATCGAGCCCGGGCATTTTCGCTTCTCGGTCGTTGGTGAGAAGGTGCTCAAGCTCGAGGAGCGGCTCGGCTATGTGCACAAGGGCATCGAGCTATTGTTCACGAAGACCAAGCTGCTAGAGGGTCATCGCCTCGCGGCCCGCGTGTCGGGGGATTCCGCGGTCGCGTACTCGTGGGCGTATTGCCAGGCCCTCGAGGGTATGTCGGGAGCGGCAGTGCCCCCACGTGCGCTGTGGCTGCGCGCGCTCGCGCTCGAGAGCGAACGCATCGCCAATCACCTCGGCGACCTGGGTGCACTCGGTAACGATGCAGGGTTCGCCTTCGGTCTCACACAGTTTTCGCGACTAAAAGAACTGTGGCTGCGCGAGCTTGAGGCGACACTGGGCCAGCGCTATCTGTTCGACTTCGTCGTCCCGGGCGGAGTTATTCGCGACTCGGACCGCGACCGGCTCATAAGACTCATGGCCAGCGCGCGCACTCTTGCGCGCGAGGCCGCCGTCATCCGTACGATCTATGATGAGCACGCCGGCGTGCGCGATCGATTTGCAGGCGCCGGTGCGGTGACGGCCGATTTGGCGAAGCGGCTCGGGCTCATCGGTCTCGCGGGCCGCGCGAGCGGCCAGGACCTCGACCTACGTGCAGATCTGCCTTGCGATCCCTACGGCGCGCTGGCTGTGCACAAGTACGCTCGCGAGGAAGGTGACGTTGCCGCGCGCGTCGCCGTACGTTTCGATGAGCTGTTCGAGTCGCTCCGTCTGGTGACGGATATCGCGAAGCACGCGCCGTCGGGCGATCCGCGCGTGGGCATTGCGGTGCCGCCCGCGGGCTCCGCCGGCATCGGTCTCGTGGAGGGATGGCGTGGACCGGTGATGATCGCCCTCAGCGCCGGCGCGGATGGATACGTCGCGCGGTGTCACCCTCACGACCCGTCCTGGCAGAACTGGCCTGTGCTCGAGCACGCAGTGATCGGCAATATCGTGCCGGATTTTCCGCTGATCAATAAATCCTTCAACCTCTCCTATAGCGGTCACGATCTCTAGCTCATGTGGAAGACACTCCACAAGATCGGATCGATCGGTATCGTGAGCGAGCCTCCGCCGGCCGTGGACGACGCGCTGCGCGTTGCCGAGCGCCTACACGAGGAGATTCGCCGCATCCTCGGGCGAGCGCTCTGCATCCGTCAGGTCGACGCCGGCTCCTGCAACGGCTGTGAGCTTGAGATCCACGCGCTTAACAATCCGATCTACAACATCGAGGGATTGGGTATCAAATTCGTCGCGAGTCCGCGGCACGCAGACCTGTTGCTCGTGACCGGACCCGTGTCGCGTAACATGGAGCTCGCGCTCAAACGGACATACGAAGCGACCCCCGAGCCCAAGCTCGTAGTTGCGGTCGGCGATTGCGGTTGCACCGGCGGCATTTTCGGCGAGAGCTATGCGAGCGCGGGGCGCGTGGCCAACGTGATCCCCGTCGATGTCGCGGTGCCGGGCTGCCCTCCGAGCCCGAGTCGGATTCTCGCCGGTATTCTCACGGCCATAGCAGGGCGGCGTGCGCCTACAACGTCTGGAGGTCCCGATCTGAGGTAGCGTCCGATGCAGCCGCTGATTCCAGATGCGGGGTTGTTTCCAACCCTCGTGTTTGATCCGCACCTAGCGAACGCTCAAAAGATCGCCGAGCAACTGGCGTGCCAGGGAATCTCGGTTCGCGTGGCGCAGAGCACTGACGACGCGTTGCAGTCCGTCAGACAAACTCACTTTTGTGTTTTGTTCGTCGCGGCCGACTTGGTCAATGAAGAGTGTCTTCGGTTCCTGGATGCGTTGCGTCGGACGACACCGAGGAGCTGGTTAATCGTGTCGAATGCTCGTGTCGACAGACCCTTTAGGAGAGTCGCTCTACCTGCATGGCGGCGATGCGTTGGTCGAAACGCCCGTGGACATTCATGACTTGGCCGAGCGCATTTCGTGGTTTCAAGTGCGATCGCGACCGATTTACTAAGCGCTCCAAGGACCCAGGCTGCATCGAGTTCGTCGGATCCTCGGCAGCCGCGCGCTTTCCAGAGCCGGCGTAAGCGGCCGTGCTCTTGTTGACCGTGTCCGGGGAGGGCGAGCTTAACGACCTGCGGTCGATTCGAGATACCGGAAGAACTCCGACTCGGCGTCGATCATGAGGGTGGTGTTCTCACCAAGCGTCGAATAGCTTTCGAGAGTCTTGGAGAACGCATAGAAGGCGGGATCCCGGCCGTAGGCTTCGCCGTATATCTTCGTCGCTTGCGCGTCGGCGGCGCCGATGATTTCTTGGGCGCGACGCTCGGCCTCCGAGCTGATTCGGCGCAGCTCTTTCCCCATGTTGCCGAGAATTTCCTGGCTGCGGCCTTCGCCCTCGGAGCGAAAGCGCGCCGCGATGCTTTGGCGCTCCGAGATCATTCGGCTTTCGACTTGACCGCGCACGGATTCGATGTAGTTGATGCGCTTGATCCGCACGTCCACGATCTCGATGCCGATGTTGGGCATCTGCTGCGATGCCGTTGCGAGGATGTCTCGCTCCAGCTGCCCGCGGCCCTTCTTCGGCCGCTGCAGGTCCGCTTCCTCGAGCGCGGCCGCGTCCTCCAATGTGAGCTGCGAAACGTCCACTTGCCAGTCCGCCGATCGCACGATCTCCTCGAGCTCGGTACCGGACACGATGTCGCGCGCCGCCGAGTCGAGGACGTCGTCCAAACGCGTCCGAGCGCCAGCCTCGTCGCGCACCGATCGCAGGAACTGCAGCGGATCGGTGATCCGCCATCGTGCAGTCGTGTCGACGATGATGAACTCGCGTCCGAGCGTCGGGATTTGACTTACGTCGCCGTCCCAATCGAGCAGGCGTTTGTCGAAGCGCCGGACATCCTGGATGAACGGCAGGCGCCAGTGCAGGCCGGGGTCGGTGATGATGTCGCCCACCGGCTCGCCGAGTTGAACGATGATCGCCTGCTCGGCTTGATCGACGACGAACGCAGTGCGTGTCATCAATAGCAAGGCGACTACGAGAGCCAGGACGACGTACGTTACGTTCTTCATGGCTTCGCTACCGTGTTTTGAGGCAGCCGTTGAGCATCGCGTAGGTTCAGCAGAGGCAGCGGCGAGACTTGCCCCTCCTGCACGACGACAACGGAGCCGATTTTCGGCAGGACGTTCGTGAGCGTTTCGAGGTAGAGCCGCGCCCGCGTCACCTCGGGGACGCTGCGATATTCCGCCAGCACGGCCGTGAAGCGTGCCGCTTCGCCGAGCGCGCGATTGACCCGCTCCGTGGCGTAGCCTTCCGCTTCCGAAATCGTACGTTTTGCGGTGCCGTCAGCGCGCGGAATGACCTCATTCGCTTGCCGCGTCGCATCGTTGACCATTCGCTCGAGCTCCTGTCGCGCCTCGTTCACCTCGTTGAAGGCTGGCTGCACGCGCGCCGGCGGCACGACGTCCTGTAGCTGCACGGCGATGACCCGAATGCCGTTCTCGTAGCGTTCCATCGCCTCCTGGATCTCGTCCCGCGCCGTGTTCGCGATTTCGATGCGCCCGACGGTCAGCACGTCGCTGCCGATCCGGTTGCCGACGACGCGCCTCATCACCGACTCGGACAGGTCGCGGAGGGTCTTCGTCGGTTCGCGCATGCTGTATAGAAACTGGACCGCGTCGTCGATTCGATACTGCACGACCCATTCGACTTGAATGATGTTCAGGTCACCGGTGAGCATCAGCGACTCGTCGGGAAAACCGCCGGCGAACTGGGAACGCCGGTCATCGGAGTTCTCCGTGCGAAATCCGAATTCCTGCTTGAGCACCCGCTCCGTGGCTACGATCTGAACCGAGTCGACGCCGAACGGCAGCTTGAAATGCAACCCGGGGTCGGCTATGCCGGTCACTCGGCCGAAGCGTTTGACGACGGCGCGTTCCTCAGGTTGCACTGTATATAGGGAGGTCGCCGCAGCCCAAATCACCAACAGCACGGCGAGTCCCGCAATGAGGGCTTTCGGCTGAACCGTGGGCGCGTTGCCGCCCGGCGGCGCGACACCGCGTGGGCCGCGCGGGCGGCGGTTCAGGATTTGGTTGATGAGGTCTTTGGCGTCGCTCATGAGCGGCCCTCGGTGATCTGTTTGAATTCGCGAAGATGTGCTCGCGACGGTGCGTCGTGATGCGTCACAGTGCGGGCGGACGAGCGTTGCTGTGCGCGGAGCTTATCGGCCAGGACCACCGGGCGCAAATCAAAGGACAGGGAGCCTTACTCCAAGTGCCAACCAGAGTGCGCGACCGCCCGCAGTCCCTAAAGCCAGCGCGCCTTGCGCAAGCGGAAAAAGATCGCGACATCGACGAGAACCATGATCCCCATGATCAGTCCGTAGCCGTAGCGCCAATCGAGCTCGGGCATGTGCGCGAAGTTCATGCCGTAGATTCCGGCAATCAGTGTGGGGACCGCTATGAGCGCAGCGTAAGCGGCCAGACGCTTCATCGTCTCGTTTTCCTGCAGCGTGATCATGGACAGGTTTACGGAGATCGCCGTGCCGATGGTCTCGCGGACACTCTCCGCCTCCTGGTTGAGGCGCAGTAAGTGATCGTAGACGTCGCGAAAGTATTCACGGATACCGCTGCACATCGTCGGTACTCGACCGCCCGTCAGGTTGCCGACGCTCTCGAGTAGGGGCGCGACCGCATGCTTCACGATCATGAGTCGCCGCTTCAGAGCGTAGAGGGCCTCGATGTTCGCCCTCGGGGACGCGTTGTCGAAGATCCGCTCTTCGATGCCCTCGAGCTCGGCTTCGAGAGCTTCGAGGGCCGGGAAGTACCGGTCTACGACGGCATCCATCAGAGCATAGAGAACGTAACCGGACCCATGGCGCAGGAGCTCAGGCTCACGCTCGCACCGGGCGCGCACGTCTTGGAAGCCCTTGTCCGCCCGGCTGCGCACCGAAAGCACATAGTTGGGGCCGACGAAGATGTCGACTTCACCCACTCTAAGGTCGCTCCCGTCTCGCTCGATCATGTGCAGCACGGCAAACAGCGAATTGCCGTACTCTTCCAGCTTGGGCCGCTCGTGGCCGTGACGAGCATCTTCCACTGCGAGCGGATGTAGCCCGAATTCCTCCTGCATCTGATCGAGTGTCGCGGCCTCCGGCTCGTGCAGCGCGACCCACACGAAGCTGTCGGGGCGCATGACGTACTCGTGGATTTCGCTCGATGCGATTCCCGCGATTCGGACGCCGTTCTGGTAGACGACGCTATTGACGAGCATGGAGGATAACCTCGACGCGGTTGAGGGGCCGGTCGCTTCGATGCTCGTGATGTTGCCTGGAACCCTACCCGTGTCGTCAACCCCGCTGCTACTTCGCGTTCGATCCCGCCGAATTAGCCATGCCGCCCATCAACGCGATACCTTCATCCAGCTTCTCTGCGTACGCGTTGAGCGCGCTGGCCGTCAGCTCGGAATAGGTGGCGGCGTCGTCCCAGCGTTCGTCCTCGATGGCTTCGCGCACGCCGGGTAACGTCTTGGCGCCATAGCCGGTGAATCTGCCGGGCGCGTAGATCATGTTTTTATACCAGTCGCGCCCGCCGGGGAGCCCGGTCTCCAGCGTCAGCGCTTGTTCAGTCTGGCTGGCGAGGGCCGTGAGCTTGCTCTTCGTCTCGACCGACAGGCTCGCACCTTTAGCGGTGAGGGCGGCGTCATAGGCTTTGGCGCTGGCGCCGACGCGGGCAACCGCGTTCTCCAGCGGAGCGAGGTTGAAAAACGGCACCGGCTTCAGCGGAGTCGGCGGTCCGCGGGTCTTGGTCGGATCATCGGACAACTGGAATGCGTTGGCCTCCAGCAGCTTCGCTTGCTCCATCTGGGTGTCGCGCTTGGTGTCGGCGAGCTTCTTCACCTCGTCGAGATAGGTGGATACCGTGTCGGCGAAGTCCGAATAACGCTGAACGGGCAGGGCGGCGTCGGCCATGCGCAGGACGAGGCGCCCGGTCGTCTTGGCGAGTAAACCGGCATAAACGAAGCCTGGATCCGAGAAGCGCGAATAATGTTCCCAGGTGTCGTAAGCGGAGTGATAAATACCGTCGCTCTGATCCTCGCCTCCATAGCCGACGTCGAGTGCGGCGAGGCCGAGGTGTTGCAGGAAGGCGGAGTAGTCCGACCCGGAGCCGAGCGGACCCAGCGGCATGTCCTTATTGGGATCAGCGGCTATCTTTGCCTCGGTCTTGGCGCGTTCGCTGGCGTCGGACGATGTGCCCTCAACCATGGCATTTGCGCGCAGGCGCTTTTCGACCGAGACGCCGGTTTCCGGATCCGTGACGTCGGCGGCGACGTCTGAAACGAAGCTCTGCAGAGAATGGCTACCTCGGACACCGAGGAAGCCGCGCCCGCTGCCGTCGCTGTTGATGTAGACGAGGCCCTTCTGCTTCAGTTCGGCGGCGTGGGTCTCGACCCATTCCGTCGAGCCCAACAACATTGGCTCCTCGGCATCCCAACTCAGATAGACCAGCGTGCGCCTGGGCTTCCAGCCCGTTCTCGCGAGCGCTCCAATTGCTTTGGCTTCAGCCATTAGCGCGATGTGGCCGCTCATCGGATCGGAGGCACCGAAAACCCAGCCGTCATGGTGGTTGCCGCGCAGCACCCACTGATCAGGAAGCTCCGAACCCTTCATCATCGCAACCACGTTGTAGATGGTCTTGAGCGACCACTCCGATTCGACTTGCAGGTGAACCGTCGCTGCGTCCGTGCCGCCGACGTGATAAGTGATGCCAAGGGAGCCCCGGAAGTCTGGCGGCGCGACCCGGCCCTGAAGCGCGTTCAGAAAGTGCTCCGCGTCGCCGTAGGAAATCGGAATTGCGGGGATCTTAAGGATCGCCGGCGCCTCTTCCCGCGTTAGGCGTTTCGCATCATCGGTAGCGCCGATACCGGGTGTCAGCGGGTCGCCCGGGTAGAGAGTCATGTCCGCTACCGATCCGCGCTGGAACCCCTGGGCCGGCCGCGCGGCGCCCTTCGGATACGCGTCATCGGTGGAATATCCGTCGTCCTGTGGATCGGAATAGATGATGCAGCCTATTGCGCCGTGGTCTTGCGCCAATTTCGGTTTCAGTCCGCGCCAACCCTCTCCATAGCGCGCGATCACGATCTTACCTTTGACGTCGACGCCCATCCGTTGCAGCGCTTTGTAATCGTCCGGCATGCCGTAATTCACATAGACGAGCGGCGCCGTCACGTCGCCATCGCCTTGGAACGCGAGATAGGCTGGCAACTCGTCTTTCGTCCGCGACGAGGTTGCGTCGCCCGGCACCGGCCGCTCGGTCAGCGTCGCCCTGAAACGATTCGGACCCGTAAGCTCGAGCGTCTCCCTCACCGGCGTGGGATAGAGCACCTTGAAGGTCTCGATCTTCGCGTCCCAGCCCCAGTCCGTGAACTGCTTCAGAACCAATTCGGCATTGGCCTTGTTGTGAGCCGAACCGACATGGTTCGGTTCGGCGGCCATCGTCTTCATCCAGCCGCTCATTTCATCCGGGCTGATGGAAGCGTCAAACGCCTTCTCGACGTCGGTCTGACTGGACGGCGTTTGCGCTCCGATCGAGCCTGCGCATAGCGAGGTGGCGATGACTATAGATAAGGATTGACGCATGACCATCTTCGACGTGAGGTGACTACCAGATACTCAAAGGGCTGCCGCGGCAGGTCAAGGGCAGGCGGCTCCCATGCTGCTGTTCTCACGTTTCGGGAGACGCGGTTGCTCGAGCCCCGGAAGGGCCAGCCTTCGCGACGTTTTCCTCGAATCGACCGCACCGTAGTCACCGAGCAACAGAAGCTCGGGATTCCCATCGCCGTTCAAAGCACTCTCGGGGCAAAAGCCGAGATTCGCGTCCCAAGCGACCGCACAGAGAACAACGCCGGCGCGAAATCACAGTGCTGGTAACTGTTCGGCAACCGTTTCCAACCTTGTCCGACGCTCGCGATAGGACAGAGGATCGGGTGGTTGGCGTCGCTCACAAACGACCGTGGTCCCGGTATCACGCGCTCTGACGGACAACATCGAGGGGAACGAGTCTTGAAAGCAGCTCCAATCGGGCCGCAGGGACTGTGGCGGAGAGTCGCGACCGTGAGGCTGCTGGGTTCAGCTGCCTTCGTCCTTTTGGCGATGTCGTTCACCGCCGCGGCGCACCACTCGTTTGCGATGTATGACGACAAGAATCCCATGACGGTGACGGGCGAGGTGCAGGAGTTTCGCTGGACCAATCCGCATTCCTGGCTGTTCGTGACCTCCGACGACGGCCGAGAAACAGCCTGGGAGATCGAGCTCGGCCCGATCAACATGCTGTCGCGGCAAGGTTGGACGCGCAGCACGTTCAAGCCTGGCGATCGCGTCGCGGTCGAGATCCATCCGGCGCACGGCGGCAGGCCCGTCGGCCGTTTGGTCGGACTCAAGCAAGTCGGCGAGGGCAACCAAGCGCAACTGGCCGATTTCGCCGGGTCGACGATCAAGCGCGTGCCCCGTCCCGAGCCGGTTCCGATGTCGGATGCCGTCGCACGCGACTTCAACGGAATGTGGTTGAACGCGAATGGGGGCATTCACTTCGACACCGCGGTGCCGCGCGAGGGTCAAAAGCCGCCGTTGAAACCGGAGTACATGGCGCGGTGGCGGCAGCGCTCGACCGACGCAGCGGCCGGTCGCTCGACCGCGGACCCGACGGCGCAGTGCCTGCCCGCGGGCTTCCCCCGGTTTCTGAGCATGGTGTTCCCGGGGGAGATCCTTCAAGCACCGCACCAGCTGAATTGGTACGCCGAATGGAGTGAGGCGACGTTGAGAATCTACCTCGACGGTCGTTCGCCTCCCGCAAATCTGCAACCGAGCTATTACGGCTACACCACCGGTCACTGGGAGGGTACGACGCTTGTCACGCGAACCGTCGGCTTGCGCGGCGACACGCTCGTCGATACCACCGGAATTCCGCACAGCGATCAACTGACCGTCACGATGCGGATCAAGAAGCTCACTCCGGATTACTTCGAGGTGGACGTGACGCTCGACGACCCCGTGGTGCTCGAGCGCCCGTGGTCAACCGTGAAGCGTTTTGCACGGGCTCCCGCGGATTACTACGTGCAGGAGTACGCGTGTTTCGAAGGAAACCGCTATCGCACCGGTGCTGATGGCAGCGTGCAAGTCCAGGAAGAAACCGCGCCGCCGTGAAGTTCTGCCGGAGGCGCGCTTGAGAGTCCAACGAACGAATGGGGGGAGTATGGATCGTTTCAATCGACGGTTGACGTTGAGCACCGCAGTCGCCGCAGTCATGGCGAGCATTTCCGCGAACGGATACGCGCAGCAAGGCCTCGACGAGATTGTCGTCACGGCTGAACGCCGCGAGACGTCGTTGCAGGAGACTCCGATCTCAGTCGCCGCGTTCAACGCGGAGACGATGGAGCTCAAGGGCGTGGAGAATCTCCAGGACATCGCCGATTTGACGCCGAACCTGGACATCAAAGGATCGCGCGGCTCCGGTGACACAAATCCAACGTACATGATTCGCGGCTTGACTGGTGGGGGTACGACCGGCGAACGGTCCGTCGGGATGTACCTAGATGGCGTTTACGTACCGCGCTCGACGGGACCCTACATGAGCGTGTTGGATATCGAGCGCGTCGAAGTGTTGCGCGGCCCGCAGGGCACGCTTTTCGGCCGCAACAGCACCGGTGGCGCGATTCGTGTGTTTACGAAGCGGCCCGGCCCCGATCCTGAAGGCTCCATACGACTCACGGCGGGAGACTTTGACCGCGCCGACGTGAGCGCAATGGTGAACCTGCCGTTCGGCGATTCGGTGTCGTTTCGGGCGCAGGGCGGTTCGTTGAGTCAAGACGGCTTCGTTCGGCGCGGCTCCCAAATGCTGGGTGACTCGGACGACACGTTGGGCCGTATACAACTACGGTTCCAGCCGAGTGATGTTTTCGACGTCACGTTCGGCGTGAGCTCGATGGAGTCCGAGTCCAGCGGCAATCCGCAGGATCTCGAAACGTTCGACATGCTTCCGAACATCAATTTTCAAGGCAACCGCGCCGATTGGATTTCGGATTTCCTCCAGGCCGCCGGTCAACCGCGCATCGACCCGAACAACGACCCACGGATCGTGTTGGACGATTTCACGTTACCCGACTGGTGTTTTATCGATGACGCGAATCCGGACTGGGACGCGGCGTGCGAGATATCGAACAGTTCCAAGTATCGACAGTTCGACATCAACCTCGCATGGCAGCTGAATGAACGCTGGACATTCACGTCGGTGACAGGGCTGTCGGACTTCGAGAGCCATGGCATCTCCGATTGGGTGATGCTCGGCAGCGACTCGCGGCACTTCGACTCGGACTCGGAAGTCTTTTACCAGGAGCTGCAGCTCAACGCGGCGTTCGACCGATTCGATGTCGTGGCGGGCGTCTCGTATTTCGAAGAAGACGTCAACGGTAGCCCCGGCACGGGCGGGCCCAACTACGAGCGACAAGGAACGAGCTCGTTCGCCACTCAGGCTGCGAATGGCAACGGTGTAGTAGTCGGCAGGGGCCCCAACGGATTGGTTCAGACCGTTTTATTGGACGGCCTGCAGACGTCACAGGCGATAGGGATATTCGCCAACGTCACATGGCACATCACGGATCGTCTCAACCTCACGCCCGGCATACGCGTCGCATCCGACGAAAAAGAGGTCGAGCAGACCCGCTTCGTGGCGGACGACTTCGTACCGACCGACGGATTGCCGCGAACCGTCCTCGCCGCCGACGACTGGGACAACACCGATTGGCGGTTGACGCTCGACTACCGGATCACCGACAACCACATGGTGTACTTCACGTCGTCGGAGGCATTTCGGTCGGGGGCGTACAGCTACAGCATCGCCGCGACTTCTAGTGGCGCTGCGCAAACTGCGGCGATCGCGAGCGGCGCGATTGTGGCATTCACGCCCCCGGAGAGCGCTCAGAACGATGAAATCGGTTTCCGGACCGAATGGCTCGACGGTCGTTTGCGCCTCAATCTCACCTACTTCCAGATGCTCTACACCGACCGCCAGGGGCCCATTCAAGTCGTCGACCTTTCGCTGGCGACGGGCTTCCGAATCGAGCTTGCGAACACCGGCGACGTCGACTTCGACGGTTACGAGATCGATGGCCAGATTGTCGTGACCGACAATTTCACGATCGATCTGTCCGCGGGCCTGCTCGATTTTACGGTCAAGGATCCGTGCGCGAACAACGGTGATTTCCTGACCCCGAGTGCCGTCGAAGACAGTTACTCACTCGGCGGCCGATGGTCAGTACCGATGCAGAGTGGCGGCCTCACGTTTGCGTTGAGTTATGCGTATACCGGTCCACAGGAGACGCACCAAGGCGGCACGCAACTTACGTGCTTCAACCCGAACGGCACTGTCAACACGTTAGCCAATCCGGGGTTAATCGATTCGCGCTACGAGCTGCCGGACTACAGTGTCCTGAACGGCCGAGTTCGCTACACCAGCCGCGGCGGCAACTGGGAGCTCACCTTGTTCGGCAACAACCTGACGGACGAGGTGTACGGAAGCTTTGCGAGTCGTTTCGGCGGCGCGTTCTGGGATGCGCCGACCGGCGCCGGTGCGCCGGGGATCCAAGGTCCAATCGCCGGCCCCGAACGCTCGGCACTCGGCGTGACTCGCGCACGGCCACGCGAATACGGTCTGACGTTCCAGTACAACTTTGGCGCTGCAGCGACTTCGCGCCAGTAATTTGAGGGAGGTCTACGAATGGATAAACGATTTCCGCGCGAGTTCGCGGTTCAGTGCTCATCGTCGCTGCGATCGCCGCTGCGGCCGCTGGACCGGCGCTTTCCCACCATTCGGCCGCGATGTTCGACGCCAGCAAGACGGTGGAGCACAAAGGCACAGTCAAGAAGTTTCTCTGGATCAACCCGCATAGCTTGCTGATTGTGAGCGTGCGCAACAGCAAGGGAGAGATCGAGGACTACAGCTACGAGGCCAACGGTCCCGGCTATTTAGTTCGCAACGGCTGGAAGCGCGAGAGCATCAAGCCCGGTGACGAGATCACCGTGTTGTCGCAGCCGTTGCTCGACGGCCGGCCTGGTGGAAACCTCCTAGAGGTGACGCTGCCGGACGGAAGCAAGCTATCGGCGCGCCCCGGACCGCCGCCGCCGGGCGGCGTTCCTCCTCGCGTCGGGGAGGAAAGACAATGAAGAAGTGCGCGTGGATCGCGCTGCTCGCGATCGCGTGCCTCGGCGGCGCGCCGTCGTCGCAGGCGCAGACAGCGTTGGAAGGCCAGAACTTGAGTGCCCTGGCTCCGGAAAACCTCGCGAAGACCCGGCCCAAGCCGCCATTCGACTTGACCGGCACCTGGAACATGGTGATCGAGGCGAAGAACGGGAGGCACGAGTTCATACCGGTGCCCAAACTCAAGGGCCCAGCCGAGGCCGAGCTGACTAAGTTCGGCGACTACGGCAAGAGGGGGCTCGTCTATCGGGACGATTCCGGAGCTTGCTGGCCGTTGGGTATGCCGCGAGTGATGACGCGCTTCTGGCCGATCTCGGTGATTCAGCTGCCGACGATGATCCAGCTGACCGCGATGTTCTTCAACAGCGTTCGCTGGATCTACATGGATGGTCGTACGCATCCGCCGGAAGATGAGCTCGTCTACACCTACAACGGGCACTCGATTGGCCGGTGGGAGGGCGACACTCTAGTCGTCGACACGGTCGGCATGACCGACGATCACCACTGGATCCAGAACGGCATTCCCGCGGGGTCGAAACTCCATGTGGTCGAGCGGTATCGAGTAATCGACGGGGGCAAGGCATTCGAGGTGGAGTTCACCATGACCGACCCGGACAACTGGGAAGGTGAGTGGAAGAACACCAAGCGTTTCAACCGCCAGGACCGAGCTGACATCGAAGAGCACGTCTGCATCTACGAGCAGATGCGCGAGCTGCCGAGCTTCGAGTCTAACGTTCGCGAATAGCCACCAAGAGAAGCCCGCGATGACAACGACGTGGCGCCGCGCCGCTCTGGTAATCCTGGCAGCGATCGCTTCGCCTGCCTGGGCCCACCATTCGTTTGCCATGTTCGATCAGACCAAACAGATCACCCTCAAAGGAGTGGTTCGGGAATTCCAGTGGACCAACCCCCACTCCTGGCTCCAGTTGGAGGTCGTCAATGAGAAGGGCGAAAGCGAAGAGTGGTCCGTGGAGATGTTGAGCACGAGTGTCTTGGGGCGGATGGGCTGGAAGAAGAACTCGCTCAAGCCCGGCGACAAGGTGACGGTCGTCATCAACCCGGTTCGCACGGGTGCGCCCGGCGGCAACATGATCAGCGTCAGCGACGAGACGGGCCTTACGATCGGCGGGCCGCCGGAATGACGCGTGGCAAGCTGTTCGCCTTGGCCTTGGCCGCCTCCTTTGGGATCCCCGCGGCGGCTCAGTTCCCAGCGCCTCCGCTCGAGTCCCTCAAAGGTGTTGCTCTCAGTCCTGAACGGCTGCCGGACGGCCGTCCGAATCTGACGGGGTTCTGGGTGCCGCCCGGCGGCCTGCTCGATGTCTACCGGGGCCCCAGCGGCGTCACGGGTCTTCCGGCCGGACCCAACAACGTTCCGACGATGCGCCGCGACATTCCGGAGATGAAGTCTCCATACAAGGAACGATACGAGCAGCTCGTGGCGAAAGCAGCCGCCGGGGAGCTTAGAGATTCGACAGCCCTATGCCTACCGCCGGGGATGCCAGCGATGATGGGCGCGATCTACGGAATAGAGATCCTGCAGACGCCCAAGATCATCGCCATCACCAGCGAATGGCAAGCGTTTAGTCGCCGCATTTGGATGGACCTGAAGGAGCATCCGCCGGCCGAGGAGCTCGACGATACGTACGCCGGTCATTCGATAGGCCATTGGGAGGGGGACACCCTGGTGGTGGACACCGTGGGTCTCCGTGAAGACGTGCCGCTCGATCGCAGCCGGATACCGCACAGCCCGAAGGTACGCCTCGTCGAACGCTTCAGTCAGGTCTCGCCAGGCGTGCTCGTGAACGAGATCACCATCGAGGATCCCGAAGTGTTCGTGACGCCCTGGAAGTACCGATACGTCTATATCCACAAGCCGGCGCTCCGGCTCCGGGAGTACGTTTGCCTGGAGAACAATCGCAATGTGGGTCCGGACGGCGGGGCCGTGTTCGAGTGACGGACGGATCTACATGCTAGTATTTGCGCATGACGGACAGGGTCCGAACGACCGATCCCGAGGTCATTCGAGAATGTACCTCGCGCATCATTCAGTCCGGTGTCTTGGGGCGAGGCCAAATTCTCGCGCGCCTTCTCGAGTATCTCGCCGACCGGGCGGTACGCGGCGAGGTACCGAAAGAGTTCGACATTTCCGTGGACGTCCTCGGAAAGCACGAGGCAAACGCCGACGGGAGCGACGCTCAAACGCGAGTACAGGTCTACAAGCTCCGCAGCCGCTTGGATACCTATTACGCGGGTCTGGGTTCGAATGATTCGTTTCGGCTGGAAATCCCCAAAGGCGCTTATCACCTAGCGGCCGTTGCTCGCGAACCAGGGGAGAAAGTCGCGGCGCCAGCGCCGAAGCGACGCGTAGCATCCTACGCCGGCTGGGCGCTGCTGCTTGTCTCGATCGCCTTGAACGTAAGTCTTCTGATCAACGACCGAACCACCGACCAGCGTGACGTCCTCGCGAACCCGGTACTGTCGGGATTCATCGACGGCGAGCGACCGGTTCTCGTTGTACTCGGCGATCACTTCTTCTTCGGCGAGAGTGGTACCCACATCCGTGTTCGCGACGTCGAAATAAACTCGAAAGAAGATCTGCTGCAGTCTCCGCACCACGAATCCAATCCAGGGCTCGTGTTTGAGACATTGTCGTATCTACCGAAGAGTGTGGCGTACAGCTTGCAGACGATTCTGCCTATCGTGAATTTGTCCTCACAGAAGGTCACTCTCAAATTGGTTTCGGAGCTCACGTCCGAGGACGTGCGTGACTACAATGTGATCTACATCGGTTTCGTGCGCGCCATGGGGTCGGTCCTCCGAGACTACTACTTGGCGAGATCAAACTTCGAGTCGAACCCACCGCTGTTCATGAGCTTGGTGGACACCTCCACCGGCACGACGTACCTGCGCTCCGGCCCAGTGCCGCAACACAACAAAGACTACGGATTAGTCGCACGGTTCACCGGTCCCGCGGGAAACGAGATCCTCGTTTTATCTGGCATCGGTGACGTCGGCGTTTTGGCTGCGGTGCATTCCTTCAGCACGCAGCGTGCAGCGGCGCGAATCGAGGAGATGCTGCGATCCACCGAGGTCGAGACTTCCAATGGCTTCGAAGTTTTGTTGGAAGCGGACGGCCACAGCAGAACCGACCTCGACTTCCGAGTAATTGGCGTCTACCCGTTCGGCGCGGAATCGAGCAAGTGCTGCCCACAGACGTCCACTGCTGCGAGTAGCGTCTCAACCCCGCACGAGCCGTGATGGCCGGTTGATTGCGGCGTGGCGCCGCGCCCCGCGCGGACGGCAAGCAGTTCGATCCGCTAGCCTCCTACGCGAACCTGGCTGCAGCGCGTTTGGCTGCGGCAATGCGATCCTCGGTTTGCTTCGCCGTGAGCGACCGGTATCGCTCAACCACCGCAGGCGGCGCCGTATGTGGCGAGCCTGCGTTGAAGGGCGGCTGCGGGTTGTACTCTTGGCCGAGCTGAATGAGCTGCGCCATCTCGGCGCCGAAGAGCTCCGACACAACCGTAAGGCCGAAGTCGATGCCGGCGGTCACCCCGCCGCCAGTGATGCGATTGCGATCGATTACGACGCGTTCATCGACGGCTTCGGCGCCGAGCAAGGGCAGGATGTCCAGCGCAGACCAATGCGTAGTAGCGCGATATCCGCGGAGGAGACCGGCGGCGCCGAGCACTAGCGCGCCGGTACAGACGGAGGTGATCCATCGCGCGCGCGGCGCCCGCTCCGTAAGAAACTCGAGAACCTCGGCATCTTCCATCATTGCGCCGACACCGGGGCCGCCTGGAACGAATAGCAGGTCTAGAGGCGGCGCATCACGCAGCGCCGTCGCTGGCACAACGCGGACCTTGCCATCCGTCGTCACAGCGTTCGTCGATTTGGCAAGCACGTGCACCTGCGCCGCTCGAACGCGCGCAAACACGTCGGCGGGCGCTGCGAAGTCAGAGTTCGTCATACCCTCGAAAATGATCATCCCTATCGAAAACACCTCGCCGCTTTGGCTGGACGCATCGGGCGCACCGGCGGAAGCGGATGGTCGGCGTGGGGCGGCTTGCTGCGATTGCACGCTCTCCGTTACGGCCGCGGCAGTCGTCGCAAGTCCGAGAGCCTTTGTGAACGATCTTCGATTCATCGGTACCCTCCGTCATGAGTAGGCGCTTGTGTGATCAACCCGGTACGAAGGCCGAGCAGCGAGTGCGAGTCGACTCGGCCATCGCCGCTCCGCAAATCAACCACGCGGTCATGGTACGGAGGCTGGACGGCGCCGACGTGTGGCAAATTGCCGCAGATGAGTGCCAGGCGAGATTGTGGAGCGCCTCGCGCTGGGTTAGCGCCGCGCTAAGCGGCGGCCCGTCTCATTTGAGCTCGACCTCAACGAGCTCGACCCGCGTGGTGCCGATGTTGCGCAGCGCGCGAGTAGTTCCAGCGTCTTGCCAGAAGAACTCGCCCGCGTGGGGCGCTATGCCGCGATCGGAATGTCCTGGTACGCGCTCGACGAGTTCGCCGCCCGCTACGACGATGCGGATCCCCGGCGCCGTCTGCGTGATGGCGGGCGCTTCCTCGCCGGGCGCGAGCACGAGACGCCAGGCGCGGACACGCTCGTTGTCGAGTACCTGCGTGTAGCCTGCGCTGCGATCGCGCGAGCTCGGCGTGAAGCCTTCCGGCCCGCTACTCAGCAGCTCGACGACGACATTTTGAAACGGCGTGTCACCCGTGGCGGTCACGGCATGCACGATTGGCTCGCGGCGATAGAACGAAAAAGTCACTGCACCCGCCGTTCGCACCGGCGGACTCACCACGGCGGCGCCGAGCACCTGAGTCGTGCGTGGTCCTTCGCCGATCAGCACACCGAGACTGTCGATCGAGTGACGGTGAAATCCGGATGTTCGCTGTGCCGGAATAAAGACATTCAGCACGCGCACGAGCTCGTTACTGAAGGCCGGCACGTGATAGGGCGTTTCTTCGACCGGCAACACGGTTTGCTGGGCCGCCGCGGGCATGACACCCAGCATGGCGCCGAGCGACAGCAGAGTTCCCACCGAGCAGAAGCGCCGCTGCGCTGGCGACCGGTCTGTCACCGTGCATCTCCCCTTTGCGTTCAGTAGCGTAGTCATCCGGGCGCTGCGCCGCAACGCAGGGACGCTGGGGGATAGACAACTCCCTCGGAAAATCCACTTCAGCAAAGTTCTCCGTGCACGCACGGGGCAGACGCCGTTGCAGATGCGGCAAGCGAGAAAAGGGGAGGGTTTGCCCCGCGCTTCTGGGCCTTATCCAGTCCGGAAAAACTGAATCGGCGTAACTTTCGGGGTAACTCGGGGGGATAACGGAGCGTCGCCCATGGAGTGCGCGACCGATGCCCGCTAGAATTCGACCCGCCCCATGGCCACAGCAATCGACGCGAAGACGATCACTCGTAGCTCCGCTCTCACGGTGGCGGTGTGCTTCTGCGTTGCGATCGCTGAAGGGTTCGACATCCAGGCGATCGGAGTGGCGGCACCACGGCTCGCGCCGGAGCTCGGGCTCTCGGCCGAGGCTCTCGGATGGATCTTTGCGATCGGCAACTTCGGGCTCGTGCTCGGCGCGAGCGCCGGCGGCTGGCTCGCGGATCGGCTCGGACGCAGGCCGGTGTTCATCGGAGCTGTGCTGCTGTTCGGCGTGTTCACGTTCGCAACGGCCGCATGTGCGACGTTCGAGACGCTGTTCGCGGTGCGTCTTCTCGCGGGCCTGAACTTGGGTGCGGCGTTCCCGATCATGATGGCGGTTGCGACCGAGGTCAGCGTTGCGGAGAAGCGCACGCAGACGGCGACGACGATATTTTGCGGCATGCCGATCGGCGGCGCCGGCGCGGCTCTGTTGATCCAAGCGTTCGCCGGGCTCGATTGGCGGTTGCTGTTCTACGTCGGGGGCATGGTTCCGGTGCTGCTCGCGCTGCTCTTGTACGCGTTGATGCCGGAGACGCTCCAGCGTCGCGCGGGCGATGGACGAGACCGGCAGAGCGCGTGGACGACGCTGTTCGGCGGAGGTCGCGCGCCAGCGACGCTGCTGCTCTGGATCGCGTTCCTGCCCACGCTCTTGATCCTCTACCTGATCCTCAATTGGCTGCCGACGCTCGCGGCCGCCAAGGGAATGACCCGTGCGGTCGCGCCGCTGGCTTCGCTCGCGTTCAATCTCGCGAGCGTGGCGGGGGCGTTGCTCGTCGGACGCCTAGTGGATCGATTCGACCTGCGTTGGCCGCTTACGGTCGCCTACGCCGGCCTGGTCGTGGCGCTATTCGGGCTCAGCCGCTCGGGCACGATGGCAGAGATTCTCGTGCTGAGCGGCGCCGCGGGCTTCTTCGTGCTCGGAGCGAATTTCGCGCTCTATGGGCTCGCGCCGACCTACTACAGTCCGGAAACCCGTGGCACCGGGTCCGGCGCGAGCATCGCGGTGGGGCGCGTGGGATCGATCACCGGCCCGTTGCTCGCGGGCCTCCTGCTCGGCGGCGGCACCTCGGCATCGGGCGTCGTCGCGTACTTGATTCCGGTGGCGGCGATCGCCGGCGTCGGCGTGTTCGCGCTGAGCTTCTGTCGCCGGCCCTACTAGACGCAGCGGACGTTTAGCTCGGCGCGTTGGCCCAACGTTGGCGTGGTGAGTCACCGCTGTGGGTCCGAGGGGCGCTGTACTCTTGCCAACAGTCGAAGGGGGGTGACGTCATGCGCTACATAGTGTCCGGGTTACTCGCGTTTAGTCTAGCTGGGCCGTTCGCGATCGGCCGCGCGCAGACGCTCGAAGGCGCCATCGACATGCACGCGCACGCGGCGCCCGACGGCACGCCGCGCAAGATCGATGTGCTCGATCTCGCGCGAATGGCGAAAGCCGCCGGCATGCGCGCAATCGTCATCAAGAACCACTACGAGCCCACGGCATCGCTCGCCTACGTCGTGCGCAAGGCCGTGCCCGGAATCGAAGTGTTCGGCGGAATTTCGCTCGATCTCACGGTCGGGGGCGTGAATCCCGCCGCTGTCGAATGGATGACGAAGGTCGAGGGCGGCTACGGCAAGGTGGTCTGGCTGCCGACGTTCGACTCGGAATCGCAGGTGAAGTTGACCGGCGACAAACGCCCGTTCGCGCCCGTGACGCGCGACGGCGAGATCTTGCCCGAAGTGCTTGCCGTCATCGCACTCGCGGCGAAGCACGATCTCGTGCTCGAGATGGGGCACTCCGCCCCGCAGGAATCGCTGCTGATCATCGCCGAGGCGAAACGGCAGGGCGTCAAGCACATGCTCGTGACGCACGCGATGGCGAGCCCCGGCGGATCGATGACGCTCGCACAGATGCGCGAAGCGGCGAAGCTCGGCGCGCTGCTCGAGCTCGTGCACTCGCCGATCACCGACGAGCAGCTGCGCAATGGAGGCTGACGCGATCAGAGCGATCGGCGCAGCGTCGTTCGTACTGTCGAGCGATCTTGGGCAGCCGCCGAACCCGCTGCACACGGACGGGCTGCTCGCCCTGTACAAAGGCCTCATGGCGCAAGGCATCTCCGCCGCCGACATCGACGTCATGTCGCGCAAGAACCCGGCGCGACTGTTGGGGCTGCAACCCTAAACGCGCCGCGAACGCAGTAACGAGAGGGGGACTCAACCGTGAATAGAACGATACTCGCTGTCGCAGGGCTGTGCTGCGCGAGCGCGCCGCTCGTGGCGCAGCCGCCGACCGCGCCGCCACCGCCGCCGTGCTCCCCGGGCTTGAGCGTGGTCTGCGAGCAGCAGGGCCCCGAGGATCTCGTGGGCGTTGGGGCCGATTGGGTCGCCGCCTCGGCCATGGCCGGCACGGGCGGTGTCATGGTCGTGCGGGCGCGCGACCGCGTGCCGTTCACGGTGTATCCGGCCGCGAACGCACGCACGCGGCACGACCGGCAAGCCTATCCCGATTGCCCGGGGCCGCCGGATCCGCAGCGCTTCACGACGCACGGGCTCTACGCCGAGCCGGGCGCCGGTCCGATCCACAAGCTATTCGTGGTGGGGCACGGCGCGCGCGAGTCGATCGAGATCTTCGAGCTCGACACGCGGCCCGAGACGCCCGTCGCCACGTGGCTCGGCTGCGCGATCGCGCCCGACCCGATCGGCCTCAACTCCGTGCGAGGCCTGTCCGATGGCGGCTTCATCACGACCAACTTCCTTTCGCGCACCAGCACGCCCGAGGCGACACAGCGCATGCGCGAGGGCGAGCAGAACGGCGAGCTCTGGGAGTGGCATACGGCGACGGGCTGGCAGAGGGTGCCTGGCAGCGAAGCGGCCGGCGCGAACGGCCTCGAGCTCTCAGCGGACGGCAGGACTCTATACGTCGCGGCGTGGGGCACGCAGTCGTTCTTCCGCCTGTCGCGCGGCGCCACCCCGCCGCGGCGCGACGAGGTCCCGCTCGGTTTCCGCGTCGACAACATTCACTGGGCGCGCGACGGCTCGCTGCTCGCCGTCGGCCAGGCGCAGCAGGGCTGGAAGGCCGTGAAGGTCGATCCCGACACGCTAGCCGTGCGCGACGTGCTCGTGCAAGCCGATTCGCCCGAATTCAACGCGGGCACCGCGGCCGTCGAGGTCGGCGATATGCTCTGGGTCGGTTCGTTCCGCGGCAACCGTATCGTGATCCTCTCGGCGCCGTAGCGCGAGCCGATCATCGCTACTTCAGGTATCCCTTGCGGCGCGCGGCCTCGATGTTCGAGAGCCCGACCAGCGCGCCGTCGCCGGGCAGGTTCTCGGTATCGCGGTTGTTCTCTTCGCAGATGAACTCGAGCGGCTCCCAGCCGGAGCGCAGATGCACGACCTGCGAGGCCGACCACGGCGCCGTGTACGCGCCGGGATCGTCGACCGTCACGTCGATGCGCATGTGGCCGTAGTGCGTGCGCGTGAAGCGTTCCGTCACGCGCAGACGGTCGGTCGTCGGGTGGCCGATCTGGTCCAGCCACAGCTTGCCGTTGAAGCCCGTGGTCTCGACGACGAGCGAGTCGCCTTCCCAACGGCCGGTCGAGTAGCCCATCCACGCGGGCTTGGCGCTCGGGTCCGCGGTGCGGCCATCCGTGAAGATCTGCCGCCAGAACGTGAACGTCTCGAACAACATGACGACGGACGTCGGCGTCTCGACGAGCTTCCACGGGTACGACACGTAGTCGATCTTGGGCACGCCCTGCGGCAGGCAGTGTGCGTCGGGGTCCTCGCGCGAGTGCGAGCCGTCTTTGCGCTCGTCGGTGAGGCGGCGTGCCCAGGGCTGGTACGGGACTTTGGCTTCGCCGATATCGAGCGCGAGGTCGCGGATGTAGCGGTTGTCGTTGGGCATCCACACGCCCTCGAGATCCACGCGGCCATTCGCGTGGTGCGGCGGCGGCGCTTCGAGATCGACGGCGCCGCTCTGCGTGCGCGGCACGTTCGCCTCCGGCGGCGCATTGCGCCACTGGGCGAGCGCGAGCGGCGTGGAGCACAGGAAGAACACCGCGCAGAGCGGTGCCATGAGCTTGATCCCACGGGCGCGTGGCATGGGGGAAGAACCTACGTGCGTTCAGCGGGCGAGTCAACGCAAGGACCCGACAGGCGGCCGCCCCGCCGGGCGACCGAGCGTGCGCGCGTCGCCGCCGCGAATTAGACTAGCGGCGTTCCGCAAATCGGGGGAACGCGTCGTGAGTGATCGAAGCCCTTGGGTCCTCGGCCTGGCCGCCGCCTTGCTCGCCGCCGCCTTGCCCGCCGCGGCGCACCACTCGTTCGCCGCCATCTTCGACGCGGCCAAGCCCGTGAACGTGACCGGCACGGTCACGCGCGTCGAGTGGATGAACCCGCACACGTGGATCTACCTCGATGTGAAAAAGGACGACGGCGCGGCCGAAGCGTGGGCGTTCGAGCTCGGCAGCCCGAACCGTCTGATGCGCTACGGCTGGAACCAGGATTCGCTGGCGACAGGCACCACCGTGACGATCTCGGGCTCGCGCGCCCGCGACGGTAGCCTGAAGGCCGCGGCGGACAAGGTCACGCTACCGGACGGCAAGCAACTGTTCGGCGCGCAGGACACGACGCAGTAGCGCAACGTCGCCGCCGTCTCACGGACGATCAGTCGCGCCGGATGTTGGTTGCCTTCGCTCGAAACTACAGGGGAAGGGGTGACAGTGGGGGTAACTCCGCAGGTAGCCCAGTTCGCGGTGAGGCTTGGCGCGGGTTGGAGGTCCCAATTGGAAGTCGATATAATATTCTAGTTAAAACAATTAGTTAAACAATAACGTTCATGTCAAATATGAGCGTGTGGTTGCCTCCTTTATTATAGGCCCCTGCTAGGCGCGTGAATCTTCGTCAATTCGATCTGAACCTGCTCGTGGCTCTCGACGTGCTGCTCAGCGAGCGGAACGTCACGCGCGCGAGTGAGCGTCTTTTTCTTAGTCAGCCGGCCATGAGCGGCATTCTCGCGCGGCTTCGACATTCGTTTCAGGATGAGCTATTGGTTCGGGTCGGCCGCAACCTCGAGCTTACGGCGCTAGCTGCCGAGCTCGCTGCACCGGTGCACGACACGGTGCAGCAGGTCGAAGATCTCCTGAATCTCCGCCAACCGTTCGCGCCGGAGGCGTCACGCTGGTCGTTTCGCATCGCCGCGAGCGACTACGTTACGTTTCTCCTGCTCGGGCCGCTGCTGAAATTGCTGGCGGAGAGCGCTCCGAATATTTCCGTCCGCTTCTTCGCGCTCGAGCCGACGGCGGGGGACCGCCTCGCTGCGGGCGACATCGACTTCGCCATCTTGCCGGCCGAGTTCGAGCCAAGGTTGCCTTCCGTGCCCCTGTTCGAGGATTCGTGGGTCTGTGCCGTGTGGTCGGGTCATCCGCACACGGGCGAGCAGTTTACGATCGACGAGTTCCTCGCGTTCCCGCATCTGAGCTTCCGCTTGGCGGGCCAAGACCACGGCTCCATCGCCGAGACCTACCTTGCCGAGATCGGCTGCGAGCGCAGGATCGTTGCATCCACCGAGAGCTTTGCGACGGCACCGTTCCTGCTCCGTGATGCGCCGCTCGTCACGCTGGTTCCGCGTCGTCTCGGCGAGCGGCTGCGTGAGGCGGCGAACATACGCTTGGTCGAGGCGCCGTTCACGGTGCCGCGGCTGCGAGAGAAGCTCATCTGGAGCCCGCGCCACACCGCGAGCGCGGCGCACACCTGGATTCGCGAGCGGTTCGTCGAAGTCGCGCAGGCGCTGTAGCGTTTCGGCCCCGGCCCCGGCCCCGCCCGACGGGGGCGGCCCAGGTATCGTGCAGGCCGATACCCGGTATTCGGCGATTCCATTTCCCAATAGACCCTGTCGCAAAGAACGATGGCGCCATTCTTCGCCGGAGCCCCTGATGCGCCGACTCGTAGCAGACTTGAGCCTTGGCGCTGCGTTGCTTGCCGCTACCGTGCCGGCCGCCGCGCACCACGGCACGTTGATTTCCTATGACCGGGACAAGCAGTGGACGCGCGAAGCGACCGTCACGAGCTTTCACTACGCGAATCCGCACCCGCAGCTGTTTTTCGACGTCGTCGATGACAAAGGCAGTACCGAGCACTGGTCGGCCGAAATGTTGTCGAACCCGTCTGCGTTGCTGCGGCTAGGCTGGACGAAGGTTCGCAGTCGGTCGAAGCGCTGGCGCCTGGCAAGAAGATCAACGTCACGATCGCGCCGTCGAAGGCCGGCGGCACGGTGGGGCTCGTGCTCAAGATCACAGACCAGCAGGGCGCGGATCTCGTGTCCGACACCGTGAGCTATCCGCAGCCGCCCAATGCCGACCCCCAGAAACCCTGACGGAGTGCGCGCGCGATTGCGCTGCGTCGCATTGCGCATCGCTATCGCCGCCTCGGCGGCCTGTTGCGTATCGGCGGGTCTCGCTCAGCCGCCGCTTGGCGCGCCGACATCGGGACCGGGTTATCCGCGGGTCTACGATCCCGCGATGCCCTTCGATGCCAGGGACATCGCGGGGATATGGACGCCGAACGTCGTCGGTTTCGGCGGCGGTGGGCGGTGCCGCGACTGCGGCGACCGCGGGTTCAGCCTCGAATTCCCGGTGTTTACGCCTGCGGGGCAAGCCGCGTTCGACGCCAACACTCCCTCGTACGGACGGGCGCTCGGCAGCGCCGATGCAGAGGCGCATCCCGAGGAGCACATCGGCCGTCGTCGGGCGCAGCCTCCCGCGCTCGGCAACGATCTCTACCAGCAGTGCAATCCGATGGGAATTCCGCGCGCGATCCTGTATCCGGATCCGGAGGAGCTCGTCGTGTTGCCGGACCGAATCCTCCAGCACTTTCAGTGGGGCTACGGCCTACGGACGATCTGGATGGACGGCCGGCGACTGCCGAAACCCGAAGAGATCGATCTCGCTCGCTGGTGGGGCTACGCCGTCGGGCGTTGGGACGGAAACACGCTCGTCGTCACTTCGACGGGTTACGACGAACGCACCTGGATCGATCACTTCGGCTACCCGCACAGCGATCGAATGGTGCTGGAGGAGCGCTACACGCGGATCAACTACGACACGCTCGAGCTGAAGATGGTGTTGACCGATCCCGCGTACTACGCGAAACCCTGGGTCGCACAAACCAAGCGGATGCACCTAATCCCGCGCGACTTCATTCAATCGACGGGCTGGAGCGGCCTGCTCGAAGACCTCTGCGCTCCGGTGGACGAGGTGGACACTTTCAACCGGCTCATTCGCGATCCCGCAGGCACGGGCAAGCCAGCCGAGCCGCCTCGCTGACGGGCTCGATTCGGAGTCTCCTTCTCGACGTCTCGAACTAGCGGCGCGCGAGCTGCGCGTTCCCGCACTCGGCCATCACCGTCAGGAAGCGTTGATACGCGTCGGGCCCGACGACGAAGGGGTGCTGCTCGCCCGCGCCGCGCTGCGAAAGACGAGCGAGCTTTGCACCGAACCCGTCGTAAAGCGGGTGGTTCTGGATCTCGACGTCGACGCCGCGCCGGCTCGTGACGTCCGCGAAGTGCTCGACCGAGCGCACGTATTGGCGCAGGCCGTCGTCCGAGATCCTCCCCGAGAGCAAGATCGAGCCGCCGAATAGCGCCGCGGTATGCGCGCGACCGCCGTCTTGGACCGCGAACACGAACCCGAGCGATCCCGGCGTATGCCCCGGCACGAGCACGGGCGTGATCTCGAGCCCGCCGAACACGATCGGCTCGCCTTCGGTTACGACGACATCGCGATGTGGCGGAGGCAGGCCGGACGGCGGCGGTGCACCCGCCGGCGGCGGCGCACCCGCCGGCGGGGCGGGAGGATGTTCGATCAAGTCCCAATCAGCTGCGGACAACGCGACCCGCGCGCCGCGCTCCTGAAAGTACGAGGCGCCGCCGAAGTGATCGGCGTGCCCGTGCGCGAGCAAGACATACTTCACGTCGTTCGGATCGAGGCCCGCGGCGCGCAGCCCGGGCAGCAGCACCGACTCGAGTTGATCTGGATAACCCGCGTCGATCAGCAGGATGCCTGCCGGAGTCGTGACCGCCCAGATCACGGTGCTCGTGCGGCCGAGCGCATACAGATTATCGAACACGCGCGTCGGCGCGATCACGGGATCGTCTGCGCGATTCGCGCGGCCCGAATCGCCGCAAAAGAACTCGACGGTGTCGGACCACTGGTCGCCCGCGGCGGCGCGCGCACGCTCGACCGCGGCGGCGGCAGCCGCGTCCTTCGCCGGCGAACGCTCTATCGGAGGCTGAGCATGTGCGCCGTCGAGAGCGACATCGCGGCCGCAAATGCGGCGGCTGGCAACCGAAGACGATACATGGCGAGGCCCCCACGCGCGGACTTGATCGCGCGCGCTCAAGAGACCACAGATCCCGTGCCCGCGGCAATCGCGCTTGCGGATTCCACCCATCGCGCCGTTGGATGGCTGCACGGCTCGCCATAGACGCCCACGATTCCAAGTATTCGCAGATCTGATTTCAGCCGCGCCGGAGCTCGGCGGTAGCGTTCGCGTCGCGGCGCCGCTCGTGCCGCCGAGGGTTCCTATGGATTGGTCGTTGCGGTTGTGGCCGGCTTCGCTCGGACTGGCGCTGCTCGGTCTCGCGCGGACCGTCGGCGCTCAGCCGCCGGCGCCGCCGGCGCCGCCGAGCTCGGCCAAGGCGGCCGCGCGCGCAGACCTTACCGGCCAATGGGTCGCGCAGGTCACCGAGGATTGGCGCTGGCGGATGATCACGCCGCCGAAGGGCGACTACACGTCGGTGCCGCTGACGCCGATGGGCCGGCAGGTGGCCGACGGCTGGGATCCCGCGAAGGACGAAGCCGCAGGAGAAGCGTGCCGCGCGTTCGGCGCGGGCGGGATCATGCGGCAGCCGACACGCCTGCGAATCGCGTGGGCGGACGAAAACACCCTCGAGATCAAGACGGACTCGGGCGAGCAAACCCGCATTTTCCATTTCCAGCGCACGGCTGCGGCCGACACGGAGCCGAGCTGGCAAGGCCGCTCCGTCGCCGAGTGGATGGGCGGCGCGCCAGCCGCTCCCTTCTTCGTTTTGGTGGCGCCGACGCGCGAAGCGTCGACGGCCCGCTCGGGCGCAGCCGCGGCCAATCGCGGACCGCCGCCCGGCGCGGCAGCGGCGGCCGCTCGTGGCGCCGCCCCTCCGGCGAGCGCTCCGCCGGCCGGCGCGCTCAAAGTGACGACGACCGATCTCAAGCCGGGGTATCTGCGTAAGAACGGCGTGCCGTACAGCGGACAGGCGGTGATTACCGAGTATTACGATCGCGTGTCGATGTTTGGCAACGACTACTTGCAGGTGGTGACCGTCGTGACCGACCCCGCCTATCTGCGTGTGCCGTTCGCGGTGAGCAACCATTTCAAGCTCGAGCGCGACGAATCGAAGTGGCGTCCGACGCCGTGCGCTACCGCTGCTCCGCTCGGCACGTTCGTGCCGTCGCCGTTCTTGCCGTGATGAACGTGAGACACCTTTGTCGCTCGCCCGCCGCCGTGCTCAGCTCGATCGCGATTGCGTTCGCGACCATGCCCGCACGCGCCCAGATCGAGGTCGCGGGCGACTGGGATCAGCCCGGCGGCGGCATCTTCGGGTTTTACGAAGACAGCTTGGACCGAGGCGGCGGCCCCGATCTCGGCGACTACGTCGGGCTTCCGATCAACGACGCGCTTCGCTACAAGGCATCGCTATATTCGCCGTCGTGGCTGTCCGTGCCAGAGCATCAATGCTTGCCGCACCCTGCCACCTACCAATACCGAAGTCCGGGCGGCCTCTCGATCGTGAAGGAGTACGATCCCGTCACGCAGCGGCTCACGGCGTACCGTTTCTACGGCAGTTACGGCCTCGCGCGCACGGTCTGGATGGACGGCAGGCCGCATCCGCCGGAGAACGCGTTGCACATGTACGAAGGGTTTTCTACCGGCCGTTGGGACGGCGACCGGCTCGTGATCGAAACGTCGCACCTGAAGGCCGGCTTCCTGCGCCGCAACGGCATTGCCCATAGCGATCGCGCGCGCATGACCGAGTATCTGCTGCGGCACGACGACTGGCTCACGCTCGTCACGGGCGTCGACGACCCGATCTATCTCGACGAGCCGTTCGTGCGCTCGACCGACTTCCGGCTGAATACGCAGGCGAACACGCGGTTGTTCGAATTCGGCGGGTTCGCAAACGGCGGCGACGGCGAGGGCTTCGGCGCGAGCGACGTCTTCTTCAAATGTGCGCCCGCCGACGAGATCGCGGCCGAGCCGGGCCGCGTGCCGTCGTTCATGCCCGGCACGAACGGCGATCTCGACATGTTCGCGAAGCGTCACCACGTGCCGCTCGAGGTGGCGCTCGGCGGCAGCGCCACGCTATATCCCGACTCCAACGAGCCGCGCGCGGCCGCGCCAAGCGACGCCGGCTCGCGGGCGAGCTCGGCCACCCGCGCTCCGAGCGCGGCACGCGCGTCGAGGGTGTCCACGCCGTCGAGCGCGCCAGCGGCGCAGCCCGCCGTGAGCTCGCTGCACGTGGCGGGGCAGGTGTGGCTCCTCGCGGCCGGCGACCGGAACGTGGCCGTGCAAATCGGCGACGAAGGTGTGCTCGTCGTGAACCCGGGCCCGGCGGGGCTCGCCGACGCAGTCGCAGCGGAGATTCGCCGCATCGCGGGCGACAAGCGGATACATGTGATCGTCGACACGAACGACGACGCCTCGCACGTGGGCGGCAACGCGACTCTTGCCGCGGGCCCGTCGCCGCGCGCGCAGCGCGCCGCGGTCATCGCGCACGAGAACGCGTCGCTCCGCATGGCACTCGCCGATCTACCCGAGGGCGTCGCTCCGACCGATACGTTCTTCCGCGGCACGCGCGAGCTCTACTTCAACGGTGAGCCGATCGAGATCATTCACGTGCCCGCGGCTACGAGCGACGGCGACGTGCTGGTGTTCTTCCGCAAGTCTGACGTCATCGTCGCGGGCGACGTGATCCAGGACTTGACCTATCCGGTCGTGCGACTCGAGAACGGCGGCACGCTGAACGGCACTATCGCGGCGTTGAACAGTATCCTCGGCCTGACGGTCGCCGCATGGCGGGCCGAAGGCGGGACGATGGTGATCCCGAATCAAGGCCGCGTCTACGACGAAGGCGACGTCGCGGAGTACCGCGACATGGTGACGATCATTCGCGACCGCGTTCGCGACGCGCTCGACAAGGGTCAAACGCTCGAGCAGGTGAGGGCGGCGCGCCTCGCACGCGACTACGACCCGCGTTACGGTACGGTGCAGGGGCCGGCCGACGCGGAGTCGTTCATCGCGATGGTGTACCGTAGCTTGAGCTCGACTCCATGATCGCGCGACACTCGGCCGATTCCGTTTGCTTGCTGCTCCGGCGCAGCGCTCATTCAATGTTCGAAGTGCACGACAGGAGGTGCCATCCGTGAAGACTCTTATTCACGCGTTTTCTGTCGCGATGCTCGCTGCCGCCGGTCCCGCCTCGGCTCATCACTCGTTCGCGGCCGAGTTCGACGCCGAGAAGCCCATCACGCTCGCGGGCACCGTCGTGCGATGGGAAATGATCAACCCGCACGGTTGGATCACGATGGGCGTCGTCGAGCCGGACGGCAAAACCACCGAATGGAAGGTCGAGACATCGAATCCGAACGGCCTCATGAGGCTCGGCTGGACGAAGAATTCGCTGAAGCCCGGCGATCGAATCACCGTCGACGCGTACCGCTCGAAGGACGGTTCCAACACGGCCAACGCCGCGCGGATCACGCTCGCGGACGGCAGCAAGGTGTTCGCCGGCTCGCCGGGCACGCCGCCCGCGGCGCCTGGCGCGCCGCCTCCGGCGCAGTGAGGGTGCGATGACGCTCGCTCATTCGCGAAAGTGGCTCCCCGCGCTCGGCCTTTGCATCACCTTGAGCACGGGCCCTGCGCGCACGGCTTCCGCTCAGGCTGCGCCAGCCGCGCCGACTGCGCCCACTGCCTCGCCCGCCGCCGCGGCGCTCCCACGGCTGCCGGACGGGCATCCGGACCTTCAGGGCCTCTGGCTCAAGAGCGCCGGCGGCTTCCAGGGGCTATTCATTGGCTCGCTCGAGGGCACGAATTTCGCCGCGGGCGGCGGTGCGCGAGGACCCGCTCCGCCACGCTACGAGTACACGCCCGAGGCCGAGGCCGAGAGGCTCGACCGCCAACGCCGCGGCTACGAGGATCCCGAAGCGCGCTGCCACCTGCCCGGCGTTCCGCGATCGCTCGATCAGCCTGGCGGGCTGTACCCGGTGCAGATCATCCAAGACGAAAAGAGCGTCGCGCTGCTACACGAAGCGATGCACGACGTGCGCATCATCCCGACGGACAACAGCCCGCATCCACGGAACTATTGGGCGTGGGACGGCGATTCCCGCGGCCGCTGGGAGGGCGACACGCTGGTCGTGGACGTCGCGAACTTCAACGGCCGAACATGGCTCGACATGCAAGGCAACTTCGTCGACGACAACGAGCACGTGCTCGAGCGGTTCACTCTGGTCGATCGAGACACGATCCTCTACGAGGCGACGGTCACGGACCCGACGGTGTTCGTCAAGCCCGTCGAGATGCGCTTCACGTTGAAACGCGTGCCGCCCGAGCAGCAGATCCTCGAGTACAGCTGTCTCGAAGGCGAGCGCAGTCTCCAGCACTACACCGAAGAAGACGGCGGCAAGAAGCAGAGGGTGAGATGAGCAAGAGTCGAGTGTCGAGGCTCGCCGCGTGCGTGTTGCTCGTCATCGCCGTCGCGGGCGTCGAGCCTTTCGTCGACGCGCAGGACCGCGCGGCTACATCGTTCTCTCCCGCGCGCCTATGGGACGGCAAGACGCCGGATTTCCGCGGGATCTGGCGCGCGCAAGGCACGGCGTACGTGAACATCGAAGGTCACAAGGGTGAGCGCGGGATCGCCGCCTCGGCGAGCATTGTCGTCGATCCGCCCGGCGGCAAGATTCCCTACAAACCCGAGGCGCTTGCGAAACGCGACGAGAATTACCGGGCGCGTGCGACGGCCGATCCGTCGCTCAAGTGCTATCAGGCCGGAGTGCCGCGTGCCACGTATCTCGCGACTCCGCTCCAGATCCTTCAGAGCCCCGGAAACTTCGCGATCGTCTACGAGGAGAATCACGCGTTCCGGGTGTTCCACCCGAACACGCGGCCGCATTTCGATGCCACGGACTGGTGGATGGGCGACACTCGCTACCACTGGGACGGCGACACGCTCGTCGCGGACGTCGCGGCTATCACGGACCAGCTCTGGTTCGACGGCGCCGGAAATTTCCACAGCACCGCCGTGCACGTCGTGGAGCGCTACCGGATGACCGGCGCCGACACGATCGAATACGAGGCGCGGATCGAGGACCCCGAGGTCTACTCGAGACCGTGGACGCTGCGCACGGAGCTGCGACGCGTGACGGACCGCGGCGCCCGGATCATCGAGGACGAGTGTTTGGAGGACGAGAACGGCGTCCGCCATCACATTTCGCCGTACGATCGAAAGAACCTGCTGAAGTCCGACTACTCGCGCTGGAAGACCGCGGCACCGAAGTGACCGCGGCCCAGCGTGGGTAGAGAGAGCCGTCCGGCGGGGCGTCGTGTTTCGCGTCGAGCCGGCCGGACGTCTGATTGCAGTGCGTCAAGTTGTTCGGAGGCACGTCGTTGAAGTTGCCCTGTCGCGCCAGGTGATAGAGCTGCTGGACGAGCCGTTGCTGATATTCCGGCGTCAGCACCGCCCAATCCGTTGGCGTGCGCTCGCGAACGACGTGCAGCGAATGGTTCACTTGCGGAACAACAGCGACGCGAAGTGGTAGAGGTCGTTCTTCCAGACCGGGAATGTGTGAGCGCCCGCGTCGACGTACCACTTGTGCGGCACGTTCTGCGCGGCCAAGTATTCGTGAACGCCCGGCACTGATGTTGAACAGCCCGTCCTCGTTACCGCACGACACCCAGAGGAGCTCGAGCCGGCGCGCGGCCGTAGGGTCCGCCACCAGCTCGGCCGGCGCTTTGGTATTCGGCGCTGACGAGAAGCCCCCAACCCAAGCGAACGTGTCGACGTTGTTGAGCCCGAAGTTGAGCGACTGGCCGCCACCCATCGATAAACCAGCGAGCGCACGGTGCATGCGATCGGCGCTGACCGAATAGCGTGCCTCGATGAATGGCACAAGGTCCCCGACGAGCTCGCGCTCGAACGCCGCGTACGCTTCGAACTCCACGGCCATGGCCGCGGGATCGAAACCGGGCCCGCGGGCTCCGCCCGGTGGGGCGCCGGCGGGCGGTCCGCCGGCCGGTGCACCGCCCGCCGCGCCGGGGGCAGCGCCTCCCGGACCGGCCCCGCCGGGGCCACGGCCGCCGGCGAACAGCGTCGACGGCTTGTTCGACGCGCGCCCGTTCGGCATCACGACGATCATCGGAACCGCTTTGCCGTCGGCGATCAGATTGTCGAGGATCGCCCCCGCAGCACCGGGGCCGGGCCAATGCGTCTCGTTGCCGCCGATGCCGTGCAGCAGATAGAGCACGGGGTATTTCTTGTCCGGCGCGTAGCCCGGCGGCAGGTACACGGACGCGGGCCGCTTGCCGCCGGTGACCTTCGAATCGAACTCGATGCGCTCGACGAGCCCCGCGGGCACGCCTTCGCGCCGCGCGTCGAACCCGGCGGGCGCAGCCGCCAGGGTGGCATCCGGGCGCGGTTGCGGCGGGCTACCGAACGGCGGCTGCGCGAGCGCCGCGCCGGCCATCACCGCAAACGCGATTGTCTGCGCGCTGTTCGCTATGGTTTTTGTTATGGCTCGAAAACCAACGATCGACATAACCTTCCCCCATTTGTTGTTCGCTGTGCTCGCCGTGAGGTCTCGCCGTATGCCGCCACACGATCGAGAGCCATCGTAGCAACGGGGCGTCGGGGCGTCCCGCCTCGCTCCGGAAAATTCCGGAAAAAGACCGAGTAGACAGCGGGCGCTCTAAGATTCGCTCCCCGCCGGTGGCCGCGTGCGCGGCAGCCAGGCGGCTGCTCTCGGAAGCGCCTTTCGAACAGCGCACAGCGAACGTGGTTCGATTTCCAGGTCTTGCGCGCTGGCCTGGGGTCGAGGGATTCTTGCGCCGCAATCACGACCCCCAGGCGACCGGATCCGATGGCCGATTTGCCCGTACTCATTGCCGGTGGCGGAATCGGCGGACTCAGCGTCGCTCTCACGTTGCAGCAGATCGGCGTGCCTTGCCTCGTGCTCGAAGCCGTCGCCGAGCTCAAGCCTCTTGGCGTAGGAATCAACCTCCAGCCAAACGCCGTGCGTGCCCTATACGAGCTCGACATCGGTCCGAGCCACTTGGATGCGATCGGGGTGCAGGCGCTCGAATGGGCGCTCGTCGGATTGAACGGCAAGGACGTGTACTCCGAGCCTCGCGGTCTGCTCGCCGGTTACCGGTGGCCGCAGTACGCGGTGCATCGCGGCCGCTTACAGATGCTGCTCCACCGCACGACGGTCGAGCGCCTCGGTTCGGGCGCGGTGCTCACCGGGCACCGCGTCGTCGGTTATCGCAACGACGCCGATGGCGTCACGGCGCTGGTTCGCACTCCGGGCGGAACGAAGACGGAGGTTCGCGCGAAGCTGCTGATCAGCGCCGACGGCCTGCATTCGGCCGTGCGGGCGCAGATGCATCCTACGCAGCCGCCGATCCATTGGGGCGGCGCCATCATGTGGCGCGGCGTGACGCCCGGAGCTCCGATTCGCAGCGGTGCGTCCTTCGTCGGCCTCGGCACTCACCGCCATCGCGTCGTGTTCTATCCCATCTCGCAGCCTGACCCGGCGACGGGACTCGCTGCGATCAACTGGATCGCGGAGATCACGGTCGACAACTCGCGGGGCTTGAGCGACGGCGATTGGAACAAGAAGGTCGCCATCGACTCGTTCATCCATCACTTCGACGGCTGGCGGTACGATTGGCTCGATGTGCCCGCGATGCTGCGCGGTGCAAACGAAGTGTTCGAATACCCAATGATCGACCGTGACCCGGTACCGACATGGGTGGACGGCCGCGTCGCGCTGCTCGGCGACGCGGCCCACGTCATGTACCCGACGGGCTCGAACGGAGCGAGCCAAGCCATCGTCGACGCGCGCGTGCTCGGTGCGGCGATGATCGAGCACGGCGTCACGAGCGGGGCGCTTCGAGGCCTACGACCGGAAGCTGTGCGCGGAGATCTCAGCCGTCGTGTTGCGCAACCGAGGCGCCGGTCCATTCGGGTTGCTGAATCTGCTCGACGAGCGCTGCGGCGGCGTTTTCGACGACATCGATGCCGTCATCCCGGCGCCAGAACGCGAGGAGTTCATGAGCCGCTATCGCGCTGCAGCCGGTTTCGCGATGGACCGTCTCAATGCGGCGCCGCCGATGATCGCACCCGGCGCGAAGGTAGCTCAGTCGCCCGCCGGCTCGGCGAGGTAGTCCTCGTCGGTCACGTGCTCGAACAACTCGCCGCCGCTGCCGTCGACGAACTGCCAGACGGCGAGGTGGCTCAGCGCGTTCGTGGTCGTCGCACCATGCCAATGAACGACGTCGGGCGGCGTCCAGACGACGTCGCCGGGTCTCACGACACGCTTCTTGCCGCCGCGCTCTTGCACCCAGCCGACGCCCGACGTGACGATCAAATATTGTCCGGCGTGGTGGTTGTGCCAGGCCGTCCGCGCGCCGGGCTCGAACGTGACGTTCACGGCCATCATGGGGTTTTCGGCCGTCGCGGCGAACAGCACGTCGGCGATGGCCCGGCCGGTATACGCGGAAGCGGGCCCGAGGATCGTGGGCCGCGTGCCGTTGCGCGTGACCTCTATCTGCTGCGCGAGGCCGGTGGCCGCGAACAAAGCCGCGAGCGACAGGATGACCGTCGAACGTTTCATCGTTGTTCCTCGTTCGCGGCGTCGCACGACGAGCGGCGGCGCGATGTCGCAGGCGCGCGGATTCCAACGCGAGCGGCCGGTTTCCTTCTTGAACTGGGTGCTCATGATCAAGTCGGTCGTGAGGTACTCCGGATCGCTCACGACGGTCGTCACGATGAGCCACGTTCCTGCTTCCGGCGAGCGTAAACGTATTGAAGAATTCCTTGACCGTGGCCTTCTCGCTGTAAGGCACGCCGTTCGGGCGCAAATACCCGGCCGTCATGTTCGTCGTGCGAGCCTGCAGCGAGCCGCCGCCCGTCGGCGTATTCGCGGCGAACACGCCGCGCGACTGCGTCTGCCTGAACCAATTCGCCGTCGAATCGCCCTGGAGCGATCGCTCGCCGCGCCGGCTGCGGCGTGAAGTGCAAAGAGCCGAGTCTGATTCCCGGCGTCGAACTGCAAGCGCAGCGTGTCCGCGTCTTGCCAATCGATGCGCAGCCGCGTCGGCTGCCGAATGAGGCCCGGGCGGTCCGAAGCCTTGCAGAAGCCGCCTTCGCTGCGGTCTTTGGCGAAGTCCCAGGCCGCAGTCGCGGCGCGGCCTGCTGCATTGAGCGGAATGCTCGCGGCGTCGCCGACCGGCGGCGTCACCATTCGCCAGCGCCAGTCCTCCGTGATCACGGACACCCATTGGCCCGTGAGATCGACGGGCGCGCGCTCGCGCGCGGGGCGCGTGTCCGGCGGCGGCGGTGGCGGCTGCGCGCCGACGGCTGTCGGTCGGGCGAGCAGAGGCAGGGCCGCGTACGCGGCCGCGAGTGCCGCGGCGCGCCAGGCGTGCGCGCTCATGGCCGCGCTCCTTGAGGTCTCGATAGAGCGCGGCGACGAACTGCTCGGGCGTCGGGCCGCCCGAGGCCCGCGTAGATGCCGTCGTAGTCGCGTCGACGGCCGCGCGGCCTGCACCTGCTCGAGCGTCATGCCGGCCGCGATCGAGCGCCGCGACGCGGTCGCGCACGATCGTGATCATGTCGCGGTAGTTCGCGACCTCGGTCTCGTCGCTGATTCGGCCGTGACCCGGGCACGATGGCGGTGCCGCCCGTCTTGGTTCTCGCCCGCGATCGCGAGCTCGAGCACGCGGTTCAAGCCGTCGAGAATGCCGTCGACGCTGCCGCCTTGCTCCGGATCGAACCGCGGATAGCCGGTCGTGGTGAAGATGTCGCCCGTGCTGATCACGTCGGAGCGGCGAAAGAACACCATCGTGTCGCCGTCGGTGTGCGCCGCGGGAACGTGAATGCAGCTGGATGGCCTCGTCGTTCACGTACAGCGCCCAGTCGCCGGTGAAATAGGTGTCGCTCGGCCAGGCCGCCGGGCGCCGTTGGCGCTGCGCTGCCGCTCGGGCCGCTCATGCGCTCGAGCACGTTGACGTGCGCGATGATCGAAGCGTTCGTGTTCGTCGCCGCGCGGATCGAAGGTGTCGAGTAGCCGCACGTAGGTGCCCGCGCTCGACACACGCTCGTTGCCGCCGGTGTGATCCGGATCCACGCTCGTCACGATGACGTGGCGGATCGGCTTCGAGCTCAGTTTCCTGATGGCCTCGAGCAGACTCATCCGCGACCGCGGCCGTCTTCGTGTCGACGACGACAACCGCCTCGTTGCCGATCTGCACGGTCGTGTTGCCGCCGCCGCCCGCGATCATGTAGACGTTGCCCTGCACGGGCAGCACCTCGAGCTCGGCCTCGGCCGCACGGCTCGTAGCGGTGATCGCTGCGACGACTACGCTGAGCGCGCAGAGCGCCGTTCGCGCCAGCGCGCGGCTCATCGCGGCGCCTCGATCGCGCGCCGCAGCTCCGGCAAGTAGTCCGGGTACATCGTCGGTGCGCCGCCGCGCGCGGCGGATTGCGGCAGCCCATGCCGCGTCGCGTACTCGGTCAGAAACTCGTTCGTGCCCGGCAAGTGGTGCGGCACGGCTCCTCGGGGCCGCTCGATCTCCACCGCGGGAATGCACGAGAACGGGCTCAACTGCACTCCCGGGTCGAGCACCCAGTCCGACGTGCGGACCAACGGCTCGGTCAAGTAGACGGGATCGCTCACGATCGTGACGAGCGTCAGGTAGTCCTCGTTGCGAATCCAGTACTCGACGATCGTCGCGCGGTCGCTGCGCGGCAATCCGTTGCGTCGCACCCAGCCCTCCTTGAGATGCGTCGTCGTGACCTTCAGCATGTCGCCGTCCCACTCGCCCGTCGAAAAGCCCTGCCAGCTGTGCTGCGCGTACTGCGGAGGGACGAGGCCGGCCGTCCATGTAGATGGTTCGATGCGACAGGCTCCACATGACGGTCACGTCCCAGGAGACGACGTCCTGCGAGATCGGGTCCACGGTGCTCCCGATGCGCAGGCTCGCCGGACCGCGCGGCGCGTAGTCCGCGGGGTGCGGCTCGCACTGCCGCTCGGGCACCGTCCACTTCGCCGCGTCCCAGGAGTCGGCGCGCAAACGCGCGGCATCGTTGACGGGCAAGCCCACGTAGTCGCCGATCTCGGGACCGGCGCCGCGCTCGGGCAGCTCCTCGTGGAAGCGTTGGCCCCACATGCCGGAGAGATCCCTCTGCGCCCACGCGGCCGTGCTCGCACCGAGCGCGAACGCGCAAGCGACCGATGCAGCGAATCTCGACATGGTCACTTGGCCAAGGGATCGGGCCGCAACTGGAACTTCACGACCGAGCTGCGCGTGCCCTTGCCGCCCTCGGTGTGCCACACGGCGTTCGGGCCGTAGTCCGCATACATGCCGCGGCCTTTCCAGCCGCCGTTCGGATCGTCGATGCGCCCATCCATGCCGCGCGAGAAGAAGCCGAGCGGGTAGGGCACGCGCAGCCGCACGAAGCGCCCGTCGGGCAACAGCGCGAGCAGCGAGTCGGAGTTCGTGCCGTTCGCGAGCGGCACGTTCGGGCCGAGCCCGAGCGTGTTGTGGCGGTCGACGAAGTTGTAGTAGTGCATGTCGACCGGGATCGCGTCGGTCGCGCCTTTGAAGCTCGGGCCCGGCGTCCGGTACAGCGTCCAACCTTCGGGGCAATGCTGGCCGTTCGTCGCTGCGGGGCCCGACAGAATGCGGCACTTGCGCCGATCGAAGCTCGCGAGATGCCCGCTGCCCGCGAGCGCCGTCCAGATCACGCCGTTGCCGTCGACGTCGATGCCGCGCGGCGTGTAGCCGTTGACGTTGACCGCGGGGTTGTTGAACGGCGGCTCGTAGACCTCCGAGACGCAAGTCTTCGGATCGATGCGCACGATGCGGCCCGGCATCGGGCCCGGCACGGCGCCCCAGATGCTGCCGTCGGTCGGGTGCGCGATGACGCTGTAGAAGATCGCCTTCGGCACCTGCAATCCCGCGAGCATGCCGCCCGACGAAGGGAAGTCCTCGAACGCGTACTTGTCGACGCCGGGCTCGATCTTGCCGTCGCCGTTCACGTCGAAGTACGGCATGCACCAGCCTTGCGCCTTGCCCGCGTCTCCCGTCTCCTCGAGCACGCGCGTGTTGACCCAGCCGAGCGCGCCGCTGAAGACGCCGTTGCCGTAGAGCGTCTCGTCCGCGTCGTCGGCGAACTGCACGTGGTGCGTATCGAAGCAGATGTCGACTTGATGAAACTGCTTCGTGCGCGGGTCGAAGTACTGAATCTGCCGGAAGCTCGTCTCGCGCGGCGCGAGCCTCGCCGAGGGATGATTCGCGCAGAACGCCGGTTGATCCTCCGGTCGGCGAAAGCGCGACGACATCCAGATGCGTCCCTTGCGGTCCATCGCGGCATGATTCGTGATGGCGGGATCGAACCAGTACGGGTCGCTGCCCCAGTAGGGCGAAGGCTTCGGCATGACCTGCGGCTTGCCCGGCGGCACGCGCGGGTCGAGCACCGGGATGCGCACCTCGGTCGTCGAGCTCGTATTCGGATCGAGCGTGAGGAAACCGTCGTTGCCCCAGTCGACGCCGTAGATCGGACCGTTCGCGTTCGCCGTCGGATTGCGCTTGTCGGTCGAGAGCTCGTCATGGGCGAACGTCGCAGGGCCGCCCCATTCCCAGAGCGTGAGCACGAGATTGCGCTCGATACCCTCCGGGCGCGGCGGCGCGGGCGGCACCTCGCCGGCCGCGATACGGTCCGTCCAGTCGGCGAACATCGTGAGCGCAGTCTTGCGGCCGAGCTGGCCGATGGCTGCGATCATCGACGTGCCGTCTTGGCCGACCTGAGTTCGGTGATCCCAGGCGTCGTAGGACGACTCGAAACGTCCGAGCGTCGCGGGAAACGTTGCGCGTCGCGAGATTGCCGAGCTGATGGCAAACGTTGCAGCCGGTCTTGATCTGATTGATCCAGTGGTGCTGCGTCGCCATGCCGGGCTCGATGCCGTTGCCGTTTGCGCCGGTCCCCGGGAACTGATCGGCGCTCCGGGATCTGAATCAGCGAGTACCAGTAGTTGGCCGGGTAGATCTGCGGCCGCCGCGCGTGCGTTCGGGCGCGACGACGGCCCGCAGCGCCACGCGGCTCCCGGAGTCGGCGCGCGTCCGCGGCGAGTCGACGAGGCCGTAGCCGCGTACCCAGAGCACGTAGGTTGCGCGCGGCAGATCCGGGCAGCAGATACCGACCCTCGTCGTCCGTGACCACGATCTTGCGGAACTTGGTCGGCAGGTCCTCGGTTTCGGCGATGACCCACACGCCCGCTTCGGGTCCGTGCTCGCTCGTGACGACGCCGGCGATGTCGTCGGCGTCGATTGCGATCTCGGCTGGGCGTGTGACGGGCTGCGCGGCAGCGGACAGAGCGTTACCGAGCAGGCAACCGCCGGCGGCGATCGCCGCGAACAATCCCCGGAGCTTTGCCATTTCTTCCCCCTAGGCCTGCGAGCGCCGCGCACGACATTGGGCGCCGCGGCACGCCCGCCCAAGTGTCGGATGCAGGCAGCGTCGGGTACTGAATTTCGTCTGAAAAGCACGGAAAAACGCCGAACGGGCTCGGGCATTTCCGCCATCCCGTCCCGCGCGCATTCGCGCGGCGTCGCCGCGCCCGAGCTCGGCCGGCGCAACGCCTGTCCCGCACGAGACTGCGCAAGGCCGGCCGAATTGCCGCGTTTAGTAGCCCACGCTAGACTGCGTCCGCGTTCGCGCTACCGCACCTCCCACGGGGAACCCTACGAATAACGACGAAGTGGACGCGCGTTCTTCAGTCCATCCGCGCGCAGCCGGCGTGTACGCGTTCGGCGACTTCAGGCTCGATGTGTCGTCCCGCGTTCTGTGGCGCGACGGCGTCGGAGCCGTGCCGCTCCCGTCGCGAGCTTTCGACGCGCTCGTCTACCTCGTAGACCACCGCGATCGGCTCGTCCGCAAGAACGAGCTCATCGACGCCGTTTGGCCCGACGTCGTCGTGACGGACGACAGCCTCATCCACGCGATTTCGGTGTTGCGGCGCGCGCTCGCCGACGACCCGAGCAAAGCACACTACGTGCAAACCGTCCCTCGCCGGGGCTATCGATTCGTCGCACCCGTCCGCGTGCTCGCCGGCTCCGCGGAGCCGGAGCCGCCCGGGCTCGACTGCACAGCCCGCTGCGAGTGCCGCGCCTGTTCCGCTCCGGCGACCACCGAGCCTTAGCTTCGTGACACCGAAGGGCGGCGGTGCTCGCGTGCTCGGCGATCGCGCTGGTCGTGGTTGTCGCGCTCGCTCATCTCTGCCGAGCCGGAACCGGACGGCCATGAGCCCCGAGCCGCGGCGACGCCTCAGCGCGCCGTGCGGCTATTTCAGCCGCCGCCCGACGGGTCGCACGATCGTGTCCGGCGGCGTGCTGTCGCCGGACGGTGAGTCGCTGACCTTCGTGGCGCGCGACATTGCGAGCGGGGAGACCGCGCTGTGGGTGCGCGCGTTGCGCTCGTCGGCGCTCAAACGCATCGAGCAGCACCGAAGGTGCCGTCAGACCCTTCTGGTCTCCCGACTCCGGCCGGCTCGGTTTCTTCACCAACGGCGAGCTCAGGACCGTCGACCTGCGCGACGGCCGCGTCCGGCGGGTCGCGTCCGTCGGCATCAGCGCCGCCGGCGGAACTTGGGCACCCGACGACACGATTCTCTTCGCGGACTGGGCGAAGGGGCTGTACACGGTCCGCGCTTCGGGCTCGGACCCCGCGCTCGTTGCCGCGCTCGATCCGAGCGGCGCGCGACATCGCCGTCGCGTGGCCGCAGTTCTTACCCGACGGCCGCCACTTCCTCTATCAGGTCGTGAGCCTCGATGCTGCGCGCTCGGGCGTCTACGTCGGCGATCTCGACACGCGCCGCAGCGTGCGCCTGCTCGATACGGAATCGCCCGCGGTTTTCGCGCCGCCGCGCCACCTGCTGCACGTGCAGCACGACATGCTCATTGCGGAGGAGTTCGACGTGAGCACCTGGCAGCTCACGGGTCGCGCGACGCTGCTGGCGCGCGACGTGTCGCCTCCCTCGCTCGCGGACGACGACATCTTCTCCGCCGCCGGCGATCTCATTGCTTATCGTCACGGCATCCGCCAGCAGCAGCTCGCGTGGGTGGACCGCGCCGGCGAGGTGCTCACGACGCTGCCGATGCCGGCCGTGATGTTCAACCCGCGCGTGTCGCCGGACGGCTCGCGGCTGCTCGCGACGGGCTCGGTGACGACGAATCCTGGGCTCTGGCTCGCGAGCCTGTCGCGCCAGGAGTTCGAGCGCATCGAGACCGACGCGATCGCGCCGCTGTGGTCGCCCGACGGCGCGCGCATCGCATTCACGGCACGCGGCGGATTCGATCTGCTGATTCGCCCTTCCTCCGGCACAGAGTCCACGCGGCTGAACAGCGACGGCGTCGTGAAGATCTTGAACGACTGGTCGCCGGCCGGCGATCACATCATCTACTCGCAAAGAGGCGAGCGGACCAAGCTCGATCTCTGGGGAATCAGGGTCGAGGACGGAGCGACATTTCCGATCCTGACGTCCGCGCACAACGAGCTGCAAGCGCGAGTGTCGCCGGACGGCCGCTGGCTCGCGTACGTGGCGGACGATAGCGGCGCGCTCGAGGTCTATGCGCAGCGCTACCCCGAGCTCGGCGAGCGGTACAAGGTGTCGGTCGGCGGCGGCGGGCAACCGCAGTGGCGCCGAGATCAGCGCGAGCTCTACTACATCGCGCCCGATCGAACGCTCGTGGCCGTGGCGGTGGCGCAGGATCGGCATCCGTTTGGCCCGCCCCGGCGCCTGTTTCGTGCGCCCATGGCAGGCGGTCCCGACGGCGCTCGCGACTATTACGCCGCCGCCGCCGACGGCGGGCGATTCCTGCTCGACAGCGCTCTCAACGACGGCGGCGATAGCACGATCACGGTGGTCGTGAATTGGCGGGCGGAGACCGATGCGGCGTCGTCGCCGAGCTCACGCCAAGTAGAGTAGCGCTCGCGCGCGCGTCTCACGGCGACCACTGAGCCGTGGGTTCGGGCAGCGCTCCCTGGCCGTGCGACGTGGCGCCTTCGACGCTGTCGCAGTGCTTGCCCGGCGAAGGAGGCGTTTGCGGCGGACACTTGAAGAGACCGTAGCCGCCGCGGCCGCCGCCCGGCAAACCGCTCCGCAGCGGATGTAAGCCGATGCTGAAGATCGTTCCGGGCGGAAAGCTCTGAACGGTCACGCCGTCCTTGGCCACTTGCGCCGCCCCGCGCAGCTCGACTGCCCAAGTCACGGGCTTCCCCGACGCGTCGCGAACTACCGCATCGCGCGCTTCATTCAACGGCGCGAAGAAGATGCTCAAGTGGCTCGGGTCAGGGCTCACGCGCGTCACGACGCCGGTGAGCACGTAGGTCTTCTTCTCGTCGTACATCGCAAACGAGTGGTGTGCGCGCGCCGGCGTAACCAACGTTGCCGCGAAGCTCGCTGCGAGTGCCGCAACGGCGACGATCGAAGCACACGGTCTCTGCACGTGAATCTCCGTCACTTGAATCCGAACAGAGGCTCCGGCTCGGGATGCTCCATGCCTTGCTCGAAATAGCGCTCCCAAATTTGCGCCCAGGGCCGGTTGTACATGTCCGGGACGGTGTATTCGATCGTCGTGCCGGGCGGCATCGGCGTGGCCCTGCCGTTAATCGGGTAGTTGTATCGCACGCACTCGATGTAGAGGTACGGGGAGCCTTCGTTGAGCTCGCCGGCTTTCGTCCAGCGGTGCACGATGCGCACGGGCTCCACGAGCGCCTCGGGATCGTAAAGAATGACCTCGTGGTCGATGCCGTTCACGGCGCCGCGCGCGTCCTTGCGCGGCGTGTAGATCTCGATCGATTGCAGCTCACTGCTGAACTCGAACGCGCCATGCGCCATCCAGCCTTGAATGTTCGACGTCCACGTGACGAGCGTTTCACCGTCCCAAAAACCGATCGTCTCGCCATACCAGCGGCGGACGTCCGCCGAGAGGTAGGGAACGCTTCCGTCCTCGTTGAACTTGCGGCCGATCAGCACGTGCGTGATGAAGTTCCCGGCCGTCACGTTGAGAACCTGAAAGAGCTCGGGCGTCATCATGACCGACGGCGCGAATCCCGAATATTGAGCGATACGCCGCATGAACCCCTCGGGCTCGCAATAGGAGGCGGGCCACTGCGGCGCGTTGGTGGCCGCGTAGTGGTACATCTGCTGCACGTACCGGGTTTGGTATTCGGGCGTGAGCAGCGTGAGGTAGGTGGGAATCTGCAGCACGGCGCCGTGGTACCACGTGGCCGTTTTCGTCGCGTCGCGCCGATAGTTGCCGTTCCAGTCCGGTAAGGTCGCTTGCGTATAAACCGTCGGCCCCCCGCGCGCCGTGGCGTCCGCGAGCATCGCTTCGTAGTGCGCCTTCGCCGTCTCGAACGGGTAGGGGCTCACGATCTCATCGCGCGGGTAGTCGCGGTCGCAGTAGCCCCAGGCCGCTGACGCGGGCGGGTCATCGCCGATCGTCGGCGTCTCGACGGCGCCCCACTGGGCTTCGAGGCCGAGCGGCGAATTGCAGCGGAAATAACGAGGATCGCTCCAGAGCGCCCGATCCTTGTAGAAATCTTTGGTCGTGAAGATGTCGTGCGGCAGCGGCTTGATCCCGGCCGGTGCCGCTCCGTTCGTCGCGGCGACGATCGGCACGACGCCTGCGGGCACGCCGGGTCCGACGAACGTGCCCTTGCCGTCCGGCCCGACCATGAGGTCGGTGTGCAGGGGCGCCGGCGCACCGCGGCCCACGGGCGCCTGCGCAAGAGCGCCGAGACATGGCACCGTGAGACCGACGGCAACGAGTACTAGCGTCCGCGACCAGTGAATGCCGCGTTGCGAGCTGACCCGCATCGATCTGCACCCTCCCAAAAGAACGGAGACATCGTTTCCCGCCGCGCGTGTGGTCGCCGCGGCGACGCGACCCGAGCTCGAACCTAGCAACGGAGTGGTCCGGAGTCCCGCTCCGTCACCGAAAATGACGGAAAAAGACCGAATGCTTTCGTTACGCTGCCGAGAGGCAACTCGCTTGCGCTATCTTGCCGCTATCGCAGTTCTTGAGGGGGGAGGTCCGATGCGTCTCGCACTGTGGGCGACACTGATCATTGGCTGCGTCGCCGCGACCGTCGGTCACGCGCAGTCGCAATTCGAGGGGCGGCCCAACGTCGTGCTCATCATCTCGGATGACTTGGGCTGGGCCGACCTCGGCAGCTATGGCGCGACGGACATTAGGACCCCGAACCTCGACGGCCTCGCGCGGGAGGGCCTCAAGCTCACGGATTTCTACGCGAACGGCGTGACCTGCTCGCCGACGCGTGCTGCGCTCGTCTCGGGTCGTTACCAGCAGCGCTACGGAATCGAAGCGCCATTGTCGAACGCGGATCGAGCGGGCGACGCCGGCCTGCCGGCCACGGGCTATTCGCTGCCGCAGCTGCTCAAGGACCATGGCTACGCGACCGCGCTCATCGGCAAATGGCACCTCGGTTATTCGCCCGAGAAGAGTCCCAATTCGCACGGATTCGACTATTTTTTCGGGCTCAAGAGCGGCTATCACGATTATTACACGCATCACGGCGGCGACGGCGAGCCCGATCTTTGGGAAAACGACAAACCGATCGAGAAGAAGGGCTATACGACCGATCTCGTGACCGAGCGTGCCGCTCGGTTCATCGAGGAGCACAAGAACGCGCCGTTCTTCGTCGACGTCGCATACACGGCGCCGCACTGGCCCTATCAGGTGCCGGGCAGCCCGTCCGTCGCGCCCAACAACGCTCGCCATGTGATGCCGCAGGATCTCGCGACGAGCACACGCTCGGACTACGTGGCCATGGTCGAGCACCTCGATCGGCAGATCGGCAAGCTCCTCGCGGCGATCGATCGCGCGGGTGTGGCCGACGATACGATCGTGATCTTCACGAACGACAACGGCGGCGAGTGGCTGTCGAGCAGCGCGCCGTTCTTCGGCCGCAAATGGACCGTGTTCGAAGGCGGCATCCGAGTTCCAGCCATCGTGCGTTGGCCCGATAGAATTCCGGCTGGCAAGGTCTCCGGTCAGGTCGGCATCACGATGGATCTCACCGTGTCGATCCTCGCTGTCACGGGCACGCCGGTGCCCGACGAAGCAAAGCTCGAGGGTACGAATCTCTTCCCCGTGTGGGAGGGTCGGGCGCCAGAGTTCGAGCGAACGCTGTTTTGGCGCTCCGGCACGGGCACGGGCAAGCAGACCGCCGTGCGCCGCGGCGATTGGAAGGTGCTCGTCGACGGTCCGCACACGTACGTATTCAACCTGCGCAGCGACCTCAGTGAGCGCAACGACCTCGCGAAATGGCGGCAAGACGTCGCAAGAGAGCTACAGCCATTGATCGCGGCCTGGGAGGAATCGGTGGACGCCGACGCGGCGGTGCTGGCCGCGGCGAGCGCTGGGGCTGCGCCGAGAGCGGGGGCCGCGGCAAGCGATGGGGCTGAGCCGTCCCGGTGAGCGCCGGTTCCTTTTGCGCGCCGCGTGGTCGCCGACCTGCGACGGCTCGACCGGCTCGAGTAACAAGTCTCCGGGCGGGCCGCGAAGTGCGCTAGACGTCTCGTATCTCACGGGCAGAGTCGGATTAGCCGCGTCGGCTTGCGCGAGGGCGCAGCGGCTTCTAGCCTGTCGGCCGTGGAACTCAGGCATTTGCGCTACTTCGTGGCCGTCGCGGAAGAGCTCAGCTTCACGCGTGCGGCGACGCGTCTGCGGACCGCGCAGCCTTCGCTGAGCCAGCAGATTCGTCAGCTCGAGCAATCGGTCGGCGTGAAGCTGCTCGACCGCAGCCGCCATCATGTGACCCTCACGAGCGCGGGACGCGTCTTTCTGCAGCAAGCGAAGGATATTCTCGCGCGCGTCGAACATGCGCGGCGGCTCGCGAATCGCGCGGCGGACGGCCTGGCCGACGAGATGACGGTCGGCACGTTCACGTCGGCGGACGTGAAAATTCTCCCGGCGCTGCGGCACCTCGTCGCGGAGCGGCTTCCCGACTTGCGTTTGATCTTACACAGCAAGTACGCGCTCGACTCCATTGCGGGCCTGCAGTCCGGGGCGCTCGATGTGGCGTTCGTGCGCGGACCTCTCGTGGCCGAGGGGCTCGAGAGCGTGGAGCTTCTCCGTGAGCAACTCGTGATCGTGATGCCGTCGCATCACCCGCTCGCGAGACGCAAACGCATTCCCGTCGAGAGTCTCGACGACTTGCCGTGTATCACGATGCCGCGCTCGCTATCGCCCGCGCTGCACGACGCGGCTGCGAGCCTGTATCGCGAGGCGAAGATCAGGATGCATGCCGTGTCGAGCGCGGATAATCTGCTTGGGCACCTGCAGCTCGTGCAGGAAGGAATGGGCTTTGCGCTGCTGCCCGATTCCATCCAGGGCCTGTTGCCGCCGGGCGTGACGTCACGGCCGCTCGCTTGCGCGCCGGTGCCGACGGTATCGGTGCAGATCGCTTGGAAGAGCGGCAACGCGTCGCGGCTCGTAAAAGAATTCGTCGATCTCGCGCGCCGCTGCGTGAACACTCGTTAAGACGCGCCACGTCTGATGGGCCCGACGAGGAAGTCTTAGCCGGTGCTCCCGCCGCTGAATAGACTATGGCGCGAAAGCTATGAGCACCGTAGAACACGTGGCCCCGCCCCCGGCTCCGCTGGCCGGCCTGACGGTGCTCGATCTCACACTGGCGCTGGCCGGGCCCTTCGCGACGTTCCTGCTCGCGAGCTTGGGCGCCCGCGTGATCAAGATAGAGAACCGCGCGTCGCCTGATCATTGTCGCGAGAACGCGCCCTTCATCGGGCGCCGCGGCGTTTCGCTGGGCCGAACCGCACCAGACGATGTTTCGGTCGCGGCCTTGAACCGGCTGCGCGGCAAGCACGCGGTGACGTTGAACCTCAAGCAGCCGGGTTCTCGCGAGGTGTTCGCCGACCTCGTGCGCCGGGCGGACGTCGTCGTCGAGAACTTCAGTCCGGGCACGCTCGATCGGCTCGGCGTCGGTTACGAGTTCGCGCGGAGTCAGAATCCCCGCATCGTTTATTGCTCGATTTCCGGCTACGGGGCCAGCCAAGCGAGGAGCGGCTCGGGCAAAGCGATGGACGCCATCATCCAGGCGTTGAGCGGGCTCATGATGACCTCGGGCGCGCCCGCCGATCCTCCGGTCCGCGTCGGCGTTCCGGTTGCCGATTTGCTCGCGCCCGTGTTCGGCATCGTCGGAATTCTCGCGGCGCTGCGCGAACGCGACGTGACCGGAGCAGGGCAGCAGGTCGACGTTTCGATGCTCGGCGTATTGACCTCGCTCGTCGCGGCCGAGCCTTTCGATCTGCTCGAAGCTTGCGGTTTGCCGCAGCGCACGGGGCGCATGGTGCCGCGGCTGACGCCGTTCGGAGTATACGAATCGGCCGACGGCTATCTCGCCATCTGCGCGCCGACCGAGCAGTTTGCGCGCGGCGTCTTCGCGGCGATCGGCCGCCAAGATCTCGCGCGCGACGCGCGCTTTGCGACGCGCGACGCGCGCGTCGCCAACATGGATGCGATCAACGGCTACATCGAGGCGTTCACCCGCAGCAAGCCGACGGCCGAGCTCGTGCCGCTGTTCGAGGGTCATGGCGTGCCGGCGGCGGAGGTGCGCTCGCCGGCCGCGGCCGTGCGCGACCCGCGCGTGCTCGAGCGCGGCGAAACGGTGCCGATCGAGCACCCGGAGTTCGGCCGCGTTGCCGACGTCATCGGTCCCGGGTTGCCGATCCGTTTCTCGAGGTCGGCGCCGGCCGCGCCGCGGCCGGCCCCTTCGCTGGGCCAGGACAACGCGCTCGTCTACGGGGAGTGGCTCGGCTACAGCGCGGCGGAGCTCGATCGTCTGAGCGCGGAAGGAATCATTTGAGGTCGAGATGGGCGCGAACGTCGTTGCCGAGCTGAGCGGGGCTCTCGAGGCGCCGTTCGCGGCGCTCGGCCGAGAACCCGAGCGCGATCGGGGCGCGGTCGTTATCGCGTGGCCGTCCGTTCCCGTCGAGATCATTCGCGCCGCGGGCTTCCGGCCTGTCGTGGCGCGAGGAAGCGCAACGTCCACGCCGGCCGCGGACAGCGTGATCGAAGCCGACGTGTTTCCGAGCCGGCTCCGCCAGCTCGTCGAGGCGGCGATGACGGGGCGGCTTGCAGACGTCGCGGCCATCGTGCTGCCGCGTACTTCCGACGCCGACTACAAGTGTTTTCTCTACTTGCGAGAGCTCGTTCGTCGCGGCGTCGTCGCGAGCCTGCCGCCCGATCTTGCTGTTCGATTTGCTGCAGTCGAGCGGCGCCGACGTGCCGTGCTTACGACCGCGAACGGGCGCGCGAGCTGCGCGAGAGGCTCGCCACCGCTATCGGGACGGCGGCCGCAGCGAGGCGACCTCGAAGAGCAAATCGCCCTTGCCAATCTCGCGCGCGCGGCGGCGAGGCGGTTCGATGCGCTGCGCCGGGACACGCCCCGTATCGCGGGCGTCGAAGCCGTGCGGCTGCTCGGCGCTTTCTGGGAGCTCGATCCCGAGCGCTACATCGCGCTCGCTGCAGCGGCAGACGCCGCGCTCGTCGACCGATCGCCGCTGCGCGGTCCGCGGGTCTTGCTCGCAGGTGCACCCGTCGATTCGACGGCGCTGCACGCGGAGATCGAAGCCCAAGGGGCCGTGGTCGTGAGCGAGCTCAGCCCGTTGGGCAGCGGTGCCGCGGGGCCCGATGTCGACATCTCAGCTGAACCTCTACTGGCGCTCGTCGAGCACTATCGCCGCGAGTCGATCGATGCGCGCATGCCGGTCGGCGCACTGATGCGCAGGATGGAGAAGTCGCTCGACGGCATCGACGCGGTCGTCGTCTCGCTGCCGCCCGACGATGCAAGCTTCGGTTGGGATTACCCGCGCGTGCGCGAGATCTTCGCGCGACGCTCCCTTCCGAGCGCGGTGCTCCGCGGCGATCCGGCGTCGAGCATGACGGCTACCGATCGCGAACGCCTCCAGACGCTGCTTCGAGCCGTACCGCAGACGAGTGGAGTACGGCATGGCTGAGAAACAGCTCGAGGCGACGGCCGCCGCGGCGGCGTTTCAGAAACAATGGTTCGCGGATCTGCGCCGGCGTGTGTTCGACGAGCGCCAGCCGTACGCGCTCGTCCAGGCCGACGTGCCGTTCGAGCTGTTCGATCTGCTCGAGATTCCCGCCGTGAGCAACCAGTGGTGGTCCTCGCTCGTCGCGGCGAAGCGGCAGGCGCCGGCCTTCCTCGATGCGATGGCCGCAGACGGCCTGCCCGAACAGCTTTGCCGCTATTGCAGCCTCGGTTTCGCGACGACCCGCTACCGGCAAGTGGGCGAGGCGCCGTGGGGTGGGCTTCCGACGCCGCGTATTCTCTGCGCGCGGTTGACCTGCGACTGCATCCATCGCGTCTTCTCACTCTGGGCGGAGGCGTTCGACGCAGAGCTGTTCGAGATCGATCATCCGGGCGCGAGCGAGCTTCCGCCGCGCTGGTGGGAGCTGAGCCGGCATCGCTGGCGCGAGCTCGTCGAGCCGCATAGGCTCGATTTCGTCGCCGCGACGCTCGAGCGGCTCGTCGAGCGGCTCGAAGCGATCGGCAATCGGCGCCTCGACCGGGCGGCCCTGCGCGAGCGGCTCGAGCGCGTCAATCGGCAGGAAGAAATATTCGACGCCGCGCGCAAGCTCATCGCTGCCGCTCCGGCTACGCCCGTACGCATGACGGAGCAAATCGCCAATGTGATGGCCACGCAATGGGTGCGCGGCACCGACTGGGCGCTCGCGCACGCGGAGCAGTTTTACGCGGAGCTGAAGCACCGCGTCGACGAAGGGATAGCGGCCTGCCCGGGCGAGAAGCGAAGGCTCATGTGGGTCGGGGCGGGTCTCTGGCACGACACCGATTTCTACACGGCCTTCGAGGCCTCGCACGGCGCCGTCTTCGTCTGGTCGATGTATCTCGCCTTCGGTCCCGACGGCTATATCCGCTACGGTTTCGACGATCCGATTCAGGCGCTCGCAAGCCGCACCGCGAGCTTCAACGAGTATCTGCACAACCCGCCGTGGGCCGCGGAATGGATCGTCGAGCAAGCGCGCGAGCATCGCATCGACGCGGCGCTCGTGCTGCACCCGAGGAGCATGAAACCCTCGGCGACGGGCCGGCGCTTCATCGAGCGCGCGCTCGAGGAAGCTGGAATTCCGGTATTGCCGATCGAGGCGGACGTCGTCGACGCGCGCGCCTGGAATCCCGCGGCGACGCGCCAGGCCGTCGGCGAGTTTCTAAACGAGCGGGTGCCGTCATGAGCGCCGTGAGCACCCGCGCCGCGCGCGCTCTCTGGGTTCTGCCGTTCGGCGTCACGCTCGTCGCGATGTTCGCGTTGCAGCTTTCCAACCTCGGTTTCTCGCCGTTGCTGCCGTCGATCCAGCGCGACGTCGGCATGACTTTCACCCAGCTCGGATTGTTCACGGGCCTGTACGGTTTGCTCGCCGTGCTGCTCAGCGTGCCGGCCGGGATCAGCGCGCGGCGGTTCGGGGAGAAGCGCGTGCTCGTGCTCGGCCTCGTCGGCGTCGCGATCGGCAGCGTGCTGCTCGGCCGCGCGTCGAGCTTCGAGTCTGCGCTCGCATTTCGCGGCCTCACGATCTTCGGTTACCGCTTCGCTTTCGTGAGCGTGCTGATCGCGGTCGCGCTGACGGCGCCGCCGCGGCTCCGCGGGCGGACGATGGGCGTGCTTGGTGCGACTTCAGCGATGGCGTCGGTCGTCGGTGCGCCACTCGGCGGCGCGCTCGTCGCGGATTTCGGTTGGCGCACTGCGATCTTGGGTTACGCGTTCATGGCGCTGGTCGGAGCGACGGCGTTCTGGATTTTCTACCGGCCCACGGTAGAGCGGGACTCGGTACCGGGCGCCGAGGCCGCGACGGCCGCGCCGGTCGCGCCGCATGGGGCTTCGCCGCGCAGCGCATTTCGCTCGCCCGTGGTCTGGCTGCTCGCGCTCGTCGTCGGTCTCGGGGGCTTCGGCCAGTTCACGGTCACGAACTTCGTGCCGAGTGTGGCGGAGGGCGTCTACGGGCTCGGTGCGGCAGCGGCCGGCGTCATCCTGAGCACGGGTTACCTCGCGGCGATCGCGTTGAATCTCGTCATCGGCGTGCTAGCCGATCGCTTCAACAAGCTCGCCGTCCTCGCCGGTATGTTCGTCATACTCGCCGCCGCTTCGATGTCGCTCGCCATCGAGAACGAGCTCGTCTTTCGCGTGGGCACGGCGGTCGTGATTGGCTTCGGCTTCTCGGCGGCGAATCAGCTGTACGGCCTCGCGGGCAGCTTGATGCCGCGCAGCGAGGCGGGCAACGCGATGGGCATCGTGAGCCTCGGCGCCGGACTCTTCGGCTACTTCGGTCCGCAAATGCTCGGTATTCTGCGCGACCTCACGGGATCGTTCGCGGCGGGATTCGCGATGGTCGGGATTTGCGATCTCGCGACGCTCGGGCTGGTCGTGGTGCTGCATCGGATGACGCGAGGTTCGAAATGAAAGCCTGGATTCGCATTGCCGGCCTACTGGTGCTCGCCATCGCGCACGGAGGCGCGTTCGGGCAGCCGGCCGCGGGCGCAAAGGCAACCGGGGATCAGCATCGCACTTACGAGTTCGCGCCGACGGGCGCGACCATCCCTTACCGGATCTACGTGCCGACGAGCTGGGACGGAAAAAGCTCGCTGCCGATCCTGCTCTTCCTGCACGGGGCCGGCGCGAACGAGAGCACCTATCTCGACTTGGCGGACGGCTTGCTCCGTAAGCTCGCCGAGAAACACGGCTACATCGTCGTCTCGCCGCTCGGGTTCACGCCGCTCGGCGCCTACGGCAACCCGTTGCGCCTGCCCGCCGTGTTCGGCGAATCGGCGACCGCGGCCGCGCAACGAGCTGCAGTGACGGCCGCGCGCCGGCGCGAGCTCGACTTGAGCGAGCTCGAGGTCGTCACGGTGCTAGAGATCGTCACCGAAGAGTACGGCGCGGACCGATCGCGGACTTTTCTCGCCGGGCATTCGATGGGCAGCGGCGGCGTTTGGCACTTGAGCGCACGGTATCCGGATCGCTGGCGTGCCGTCGCGCCGATGTCCGGGCCGTTCATCGACCGGGAGACGTATCCGTTCGAGCGCATTCGCGATCTGCCGATCTTCGTGACCGAAGGCACGGGTGCCGCACCGTCGCTCGCGGGCAGCCGCGCGCTCGCGCAGTTCATGCGCGCGGGCGATTTCGATTTCGAATACCTCGAGGTCGACGGCGATCACGGCGGCATGGTGCCGATGGTCTGGCCCGCGATCTTCGATTTTTTCGACCGCGTGTCCGCGCGCGACGCGAAGAGCGTGCGATGAGGACGTTGCGGCCCAGGCTCGCAGTCGGGCTCGGCGCCGCGCTCTGCATCGCTCCGTTCGCGCTGAGCGCGCAAACGGAAATTCGGCTGTGGCCCGATGGGGCGCCCGGCTCGGAGAGCTGGTCGCTGCCGGAGTCCGTCTCGAGCTCGCCTTCCGGCGACCGCGTGCTTGCAAACGTGAGCGACCCGACGCTGTCGGTCTTCCTGCCCGATCCGGCCATCGCGACCGGTGCGGCCGTCGTGATCGCGCCGGGCGGCGCGCTGCGCGTGCTCGCGTTCGACAACGAGGGCGTGAAGGCCGCCGAGTGGCTCAACGAGCGCGGCATCGCGGGCTTCGTGCTCAAGTACCGCACGCTGCAACAGGACCCGGCCGCGCCCCGCGGTCCTTTGCCGGGCCTTCCGGGACCGGGCTCGGCGCCGCGCCAGGAACTCGCGATCGCGAACGCCAACGCGAACCCCGCGCCGGACGACGCGCCGCTCGCCGAGGTGCTCGCGTTCGCCGTCGCGGACGCGCAGGCGGCGCTGCGTCTCGTGCGTCGTAACGCGACGCGTTGGAACGTCGATCCGATGCGCGTCGGCATCATGGGGTTCTCGGCCGGCGGCGGTGTCGCGGTCGGCGCGGTGCTTGCGCCGAGATCCGACGCGTCGCCCGATTTTCTCGTTTCCGTTTACGGACCGTCGCTGCAGGATGTGAACGTCCCCGCGGACGCGCCGCCGCTGTTCGTCGCCGTCGGCTCGACGCACTTCAACGTGACGAACGGCTGCCTCGCGCTGTTCGCCGCTTGGAAAGCGGCCGGCAAGCCCGCGGAGATTCACGTCTACGACGGCGTCAGCGCGGGATTCGGCATGCGCAAGCAGGGTCTGCCGGTCGACGCGTGGACGGAGCGGATGTACGAATGGCTCGTCGCGCGCAAGCTCACGAGGGCTCGATAATGAATGTATCGGCGTTTTCGATCGAGAACGGGGTTAGGGCGGGGCGGCTTCTTCTCATTGCTCCCCTGTACGCGGCGTTCACGGCGACGGTGGTCATGGCGCAACCCGCGCCAGGAGGCAGCGCCGTCGCGAGCCAGTGGTGGGCCCCGGGTGAGGATCGCCCGCTACCCGCGTACGTCGAGTACGCGAACGCCTCGGGACGGCTCGGCATTCTCAACGCGGGCGGAGACGTCGCCACCGACGGTCATCCGTTTTTCGAGGCGATCGGCACGAACGGCCGCGCGTGCGTGTCTTGCCATCAACCGGCCGACGGGATGTCGCTCGCGCTTTCGAGCATCGTGCAGCGCTGGCACGACAGCAAAGGAGCGGACCCGATCTTCGCCGCGATCGACGGAATGGACTGCCCCGATCGGGCGCCCGCCGATCCCGCGTCGCATTCGCTGCTGCTCGAGCGCGGCCTTTTCCGAATAGCGCTGCCGTGGCCCCCCGTCGACGCGGCGGGCCGGCGGATCACGCCGGAGTTCACGCTCGAAGTCGTGCGCGACCCGACGGGTTGCAACACGAACGCGGTCTACGGCGTGGCGGGCGAGCGTCACGAGGTGTCGGTGTACCGCCGGCCGCGTCCCGCCGCGAATCTCCGGTACGTGGCCTCGTCGCGCTTCGGTGTTACGCCCTTCATCGGCAAGACCGGGATGCTCTCGGCCGTCGACCCCGACACGGGCCGGCCCGTCAACATGAACATGATGGCCGATGCGCGCGAGCCGACGCTCAAGACGCAAGCGCAGTCCGCAGCGCACGGGCACCTCGAGGTCGCTCAGCCGCTCTCGCCCGAGCAGCTCGATAGAATTCGCGACTTCGAGCTCCAGCTCTACGCGGCCCAGGCTTGGTCGGAGAAAGCCGGCGACTTGAACGCGCCGGACGGTCCTTCGGGTCTCGGCCCTCGCGCGATGGCGGAAGGCGCCGACGGGGTGCTCGGCAACAACACGACGCGCTTCGTCATTCCGATGGAGAACAAATGGGCCGATCTGCCCGAAACCGGCGACGCGGCGCAACGCGCGCGCAATGCGTCTCGCGAATCCGTGCAGCGCGGCCACGACGTGTTCTTCTTCCGAACGTTCTGGATAAGCGATGCGATGCACATCAATACGGTCGGTCTCGGCAATCCGATCAAACGCACCTGCGCGACCTGTCACGGCATGCACATGACCGGGATGGACACGGCCAACGGCTGGATGGACCTCGGGACCACGAACCATCCCTGGGCGCTCGAGCCGCCCGAGAGCCCGTGGGCCGTTAAACGGCCCGAGCTGCCCCTGTTCAAAATCACGTGCCGCGACGATCTGCCGCCGCATCCGTTTCTCGGGCGTGTGATCTACACGCAGGACCCTGGCCGTGCGCTGATCTCGGGCAAGTGCGAGGATGTCGGAGCGATAGTCATCCAGCAGTTTCGCGGCCTCGCCGCGCGTGCGCCGTATTTTTCGAACGGCTCGGCTGCGAGCCTGCGCGATATCGTCGATTTCTACGACCGGCGTTTCAACATTCGTTTCACCGAGCAGGAAAAGGTCGACCTCACCAATTTCCTGAGCGTGCTCTGATGCGTAGTTCTGATCGCGGATGGATGCTCGTCGCGCTGGCTCTCGGCCCCGCACTCGCGGCGGCTGCGCCGAAGCCCGGCGAGCGGCTGAGCTTCGTGGCTTGCCCGATCGTGCGCGACACGCGCTCGGTGCCTTGCTGGCTCAGCGAATACGCGGGCGAGACGTACTACCTCACGATTCAGAGCGACGTGAGCGCCGCGGTTCAGCCGCCGATGCTCGGTCACCGCGTGCTCGTCGAAGGCATCGTGTCCGATGCGCCGCGGATCTGCGGCGGCGTCGTGCTTTCGTCCGTGCGGCTCTCGGTGATGCCCGAGCGCGACGCGAACTGCAATTCGCTCCTGCCGGCCGACGATCGCTACACGATCGACTTCAATCCGCGGCCGCCGGGTCCGAGCGGCGGCCGGCTCGCGTTCGCACCGGATCCGACCGCCCCGCCTTCGCCGGCGCCGCAGCCCGACGGCCCACAAACCATCGAGCTGTATTTCGATTTCGACAAGGGCGTGTCGTTTCGCCATCCAGCCGATCTCGTCGCGATTCTCGAGCGCGCGCGTCAGATTGCAGCGACGCGCGGCAGCGTCACGGGAATGCGCGGCGCGCATCGGCTCAGCGACGGCGCGCTGCTCGAGGAGTCGGACTCCGTAGGGCGGCGCCGCGCCGAGGAAGTGGCGCACCTGCTCGCGGGAGCCGGTCTCAAGATACCGTTCTCCGTCGACTGGGAGGACGGTGAGCGTGAGGCGGACGGCGTCGACGACTGGCGTAGCCGGCGCGTCACGGTCGTCCTCGAGCCCTGAACGGTTTAAGATCGTTGAGCGTGAAACATCTGACGACTAAGGCCGTTTGGACGACTCTCGCGTCCGTGCTGGTAATCGCCGTGTGGGCGGACCTCGGCGGGTTGACGCGCCCCGCCGAGGCGCAAATCAACCCAGGTAAGTGGGCGCAACGAACAGCGTGGGGCGACCCCAACCTTCAGGGAGAGTGGACGAGCGAAGGGGAGTTCGGCGTCCCCTTCGAGCGGCCGGCCGACTTGGGAGCTCGCGAGTTCCTCACGAATGAGGAGTACGCGAAGCGATTGGCCGACGTGCAGCAACGCGACGAGCGCGACTTGCGGCCGGTCGACGTGCTCGCCGGCAAAGTCGATGCGCCGAACGCGCCGATTCCGCATTGGCGAGAATACGAGACGGACTCGCGGCGCACATCGCTCGTGATCGATCCGCCGAATGGGCGTCTACCGGCGCGCACTCCCGACGCAGCAGCGCTACCGGTCGAGCGGTGCGGCAGCCTGCAGCGCGGCGAGCCGTGCGACTCGTACAAAGACTACGGGCTCGGCGTACGGTGCATCGTTCACGGCGGCGGCTTTCCGGACGCCATGTTCCCGGCCGTCTACAACGCGAATTTTCGAATCGTTCAGGCTCAGGGCGTCGTTGCGATCACCTACGAGCTGATTCACGACACGCGCGTCATTCCGATCGATGCGTCGCCGCAAGGGGAGCACGTGTCGCCGGCCATTCGCATGTATATGGGCGACGCGCGCGGCCACTGGGAAGGTGCGACGCTCGTCGTCGAAACCACCAACCTCAAGGCCGGCACGCGCGGCGCTTCTCGGGACTTGCGCCTCGTCGAGCGCTTTACGCGTGCGTCGAAGGATTTGATCCAGTACCAGGTCACTTTCATCGATCCGCACACGTGGACTGTTCCGTGGACCGCCGCCCTCGACTTGAAGGCGCGGCCCGACGATGCCGGAGTGTTCGAGTACGCCTGCCACGAGGGCAACTATGGCATGCGCAACATGCTGTCCGCGGCGCGTTACCTCGAGCGACAGACGGCGTCGACGACGCGCTAGCCCGCGACCACTTCGAGCGTGATGCCGTAGTTGTCGCGAAAGCGGATCAGCGCCGGCGCCACCGAGAGCACCTCCGCGCCGGCCGCCCGCAAAAGCGGCGCGACCGCCGCGCTGTCGAACGGCGCCACCTTGATGCCGAAACGCACGAAGTGCGGCAGGGTTCCGTCGGCAACCGGCTCGAGGCCGATTCGCGTACTCCGCGCGAGCTTGAACCACACGCGCTCCGGCGCATCCGCGTCGCGCGTCTCGAGGCCTTCGCCGTACACGAAGCGGTAGTAGCGCCGAGCACTCTCGAGGTCGCTGACCGCGAGCAGCACGTGCTCGAGCCCGAGCGGAGCGAGCACACCGTCGTGAGCGACCTCGAGCGCGGACGGCACGGCCGCGGTCACGAGCCCCGCGGGCGGCTTGAAAAGCTGGAGCTCGAGCCCGTCCGGATCGGGGATCATTCCGAAGCCGCCGGCCGGCTCGGGATATCCCGCAGCCGCGAGCTCCTTGCCGATGGCCACTAGGTCGGCCGAGCCGGCGAGCGCGCAGTAGTGGCCCACGGTGACCGGCCGGCCATTCGCCGCGCCGATGGCGATGTAGCCGACTTGCCGGTCGGGCGGCAGAGGGCCAAGCAGCACGAAGTAGCGCTTCGCGCCGCGGAAGTCCTGCTCGTGCAGCGGCGAGGAGAACACGCGCTTGTAGAAGCGTGCGGACTCGGCTGGGTCGGGGACCACGATATCGAGATGCTCGAGCCCTAGATTCGCGAGCGGCAGCGCGCGTGCCTGGCCGTGCGTACGTGCGAGCGGCAGGATCGTAGTGGAGGCGCCGGCACACAACGCGCCGAGCAACGTGCGTCGCCGAACGCGCGAAAGTTCGAAGGTCTCGGGATCGTGCTGCGCATCGGCCATCGGGCTACCTCGCCACGGTTCGGGTCGAATCACTTCGCTGGAAGATCCGGTCCTGGCAGACCGCCATCGGCAGCACTTCGCGGACGCTGGCAGACCACCTTCGAGAGCGCCATCCCTTCGCCTTCCACGCGCATGCAGGTCGGACGATAGCGCTCGCGCACGTAATACGCGTTCTCGAAGTCTTCCTGCCGCGGGTTCTCCATGCAGTCGTACTCGAACGGGTGCCGCGCGACGCTCTTTTTCCAGCTGCGCTTGATCGTGAATGGGCCGTCGTAGTACTCCGGGTCAGTGATCGTCACCTCGATATCGATACTGTTGCCATCAGCGGAGAGCGTCAGCCGTTCGACCGTGTGCAGCTTCGCGCTGGTCGGTTGCCCGCGGGCGTCGAGCTCGGCGTAACCGTTGAAGCCCGCCGTGTCGATCACCAGTGTGTTGCCTTCCCAACGGCCGATGGAATCGCCGACGTAGCTGGGCTGTACGCTCGCGGGATGTCCGGCGCCCAACCGGATGCGCCGCACCATGCGCGGCATCTCGAACAGGATGGTGAGCTCGTCGGCGGACTGCAGAACCAGGATCTTCTCGCGCGGCATCGTCATCGTCGAGACGGCGCCCGGACGGCACGATGTCCAGGCCGTCTGCATGATCTGCCCCGCGGCCATCGCGGCGGCGCCGCGATCGACCAGGGCCCGGCCGGCCGTCGATAGCGGCGCCTCGGGCACCATGAATCCGAAGGTCTTCGGTTCCCACATGCCGCTCAGGCGCGGTGCCGGAGTGGCGCCGGAATCGGCCGTCACCGCGGGAAGCTCGATGGCTGGCTGCGTATTGGCTACCGGCGCGGGTAGTGCGGTACGCACTGCCGGCTCGCCGTCCGCGATCCTGTCGGGACAGACGTCGTCGACGACGCGCGCCGCGGCGTCGCGGTGGAAGTACAGCGCGGCTTCCCAGGGTGTCGTGTAGGTGTCCGGATCCTCGATAGTGAGGCGATCTTCCAGGCGCCCGTCCGGGAGCACGCGCAGGCGCTCGGTCAGCACCAACTGGTCGGAGTGAGGCAGGCCCGTGGCGTCGAGCACCGTGACGTCGCTCAACCCGACGGTGCGGATCACCAGCGTATCGCCATCCCAACGACCTACCGGGAAGCCCATGGTGAGCGGCAGCGGCGGGTCGTCGACCGCGCCGTCCGGCCAGATCGACGACACGGTGCCAACGGTACCAGCCGTGGATGAAGGCGAGATAGTCACCGTCCCGGCGGATCTCGAAGGGATACGGCATCGTCATCACACGAGGCATGCCGGGCCCAGCACACCACGTGGTCTGGTCGAACGAAGTATCTCCGGATTGCAGGCGCTCGATCCTCTCCGCGTGCACCCGAGCGGCCTCGGGCGTGAGTGGCGCCGGCGATCCGTCCACCGCGAGAAGCCGCTGGGGAGCAGCATCGGGCACCCAGATGCCAAGCACGGCGTCGGGTCCGCTCGCCACACGAGTGTTGTCGGACGTCGGACTGCATGCAGCCATTCCTGCAACGCAACCCAGCGCCCCCACGCGCAGCAGATTGAGGAAACCGGCGACGACGTGCATGGTCCTCATTCCCGCTCTCCTACTGTGGAAGCGCCGTTGCCGTCGCCGTTGCCTGCGCCCGCATCACTGGCCGCTGGCCGGTGGGGGCGGAAGCGCCCTGACTCGCGCCGCGACGCCTTCGAGCTGACGACCATCGGCAAACGTGAGCACGCGCAGCGTCCCATAGGGCTTACCACTGCGGGCCGGTGAGAGAAGCATCGTGACTTCATCCCCCGTCTTGACGCTGTTCTTGCGCCACCCGAGGTTGATGTTCAGGCTTGGAGAACCGATCTCCACCGACCACTGCACTTTCTGTCCGCCCGGTCCGTCGACCAGCAGCTGGATATAGGAATGGGGATTCGTCCACTGCACTTCCTTCACCATGCCCTTGATGGTGACCTGCTTCGTGTAGTCGAACTCCGCCGTCGAGTGATGCGCCGTCGCGACGCGTATCGAGAGGAGTGCTGTTGCGGCAGTCAGCATGCCGAGAAGACGCTGTCGGCTCACACGCATGCGTCACCCCCCCCTTGAAGTTGCCGCGCGGCAAAACGTATTCAGCCCACTATACCAGTCGCACGAAGAACCTCATTCCTTCGCTCGTCGCCGGGACTTCAAAGCGGTTTTGCCTTTCGTCGCGCGTGCCCTCGCGACAGATCCATGTCGAAGGCGATCAGCGCAATAAGTGGGTTCGAGTCTGCTGCCGCGCTTGTAGTAGCCTGTCAAACCGATTCTTTAGAAGGAGATTGCTGTCATGCGAGCGATGTTCTCCCGCATTAATTTCGCCTGCCTTTTTGCGAGCGTTGTGTTGCTGCCCACAACCGCAGTCCGTGCTGACAGCCAGCAGGAAGTGCTCGACCGCTTTCTCATCAACGAGCTCCAGTCTCGCTATGCTCTAGCGCATGACTTGACCGATCCAGCGATGTACGCGTCCGTATTCACCGAGGACGCCGAGCTTTACGGGGCGGGGCGGTTGCTGGCCAAGGGCCGCGAGGCACTGCACGCGATTGGCGTCAATGACCGCAAGCGCTTCAATGCCGGTGCTAAGGAAGGGGAACGATCTTTCGGTGCACTACGCCACGTCATTACCAATTCTGTCATCGAGCTCGATGGGGACACCGCCGCGACCGGCGTGTGTTATGTGCTGACTGTCGTCAATCGGCCGGATCGTGGCCCGGAAATCCTCAGCGTTGGCCGTTACGAGGACGAATATCGAAAAGTGGATGGAGCGTGGTTGATCGCGAAGCGCGAGATTGTCATGGACATGGGCAACTCGGAGCTTGTGAAGGCAACCGGGTTGTTTGGCAATTGAAAGCTGGCTTCCCGGGTCGGGCCAGGGACGCCGAGTCCATGCACGCGGAAGCGTGGGCCTCTCCCGCAATGCGCATCGCGCGTCCGTCTGCAGCGCTGCGGCCCGCGGAAGGCGAGCAGTAGCGCGTCAGCGTGTCGCGGAGTCTCTCGCGGCCGCCATGGCGTGTCGTTGCGGATCTCAACGAAGTCCCCAGCATCTCGCGCGTGCCTACGACATCTCGATGCGCAGTCATCGAACGGGCCACGCAGTGAGTCGGCTCGGCGAGTGCCTCACGGCAGTGCCCGTGCAGCAGGTTCGATTCTCAGGATTCGACCGGCGTCTTCGTCAGTCAATACGTAGAGCGCTCCGTCCGGCCCCTCATTGACGCTGCTCATGCGCTCGCAGCGTTCGAGCAGCAGCGGCTCCTCGGCGACGACGCGTCCGTCGCGACGGCTATGTGCAGCTCCTCGATTTCGCGTGCCACATGGCCGTCCGCGGTACGCCGCAACTGACTCCCGCGGGGGTCGCGCGCCGCGCTTTTTCCAACGCCGACGATTGTGTGATGGGCCACGAAGGCGGCCAAGACCTGAATGCCGGCCGATTGATGTTCCGCTACCTCGCGACGGAACGCGTCGAGCTCAACCTGGCCATCGATCGCACGGTCGATAACAAAGAGGTGACGCCCGACACGACTTTGGCCGCGTTGCCCCAAGCAACGGCTGCAGCTCAAGGGTTGCTGAACCCCAGTGTCTACCCGTGGGTTCAACCGGACGGCACGCGCAATCCCGGCGCGCCGGCCGTGGTTTGGGACGAGCGCTTTCTCGCGCCGGATCGCTTCTCGTCGTATGCATATATGAACTCGCCGAACGTCTCCAACCTCGCGGAGGACGGCGTCTCGGCATCGGCCTCGATCGAGATCAGCGATCACTTGCGCAGCAAGATCATCCTGGGTCAGCGCCAGTACGATTCGGAGTCCTCGTTCAATGCCGACGCATCGCCGTATGGGTTCATCGAGAATTGGAATCCGATCGATCACGAGCAAACGTCGGTTGAGGTCCAGCTCAGCGGCGAGGCCTTCGATCAGCGTCTCGAGTGGACGGCGGGGCTGTTTTACTTCGATGCCGAAACAGAGCTCGGCGGCCACATCATCTACGCCGGGCTTAGCTTCGATCAGGACGACCTGTTCTCGGACAAGAACGAATCCGCTTTCTTGCACGGCGTCTACCGTTTTTCCGATCGCTTGCGCGGGACGGCCGGCGTTCGTTACTCGCGCAACGAGAAGCGGTTCGACTACCTGCACATCGGGATTCCTCCCGGTTTGCCGTTCGCGGCCACGTTCGAGGACACACGACCGGACTGGACGATCGGGATCGATTACGACATTAACGACGACGTGCTGTTCTACGGCGTTGCTTCGACGGGCTACCGTCCGGGCGGCGTCAACCCGCGCCCGATCATCGTGCCGGACCAGCTCGTGTCGTTCGAAGGCGAAGAGCTTACGTCCTATGAGTTCGGCGTGAAGTCCACGCTTGCCGACGGCCGGCTGCGGCTGAATGTCGCGGCATTCTATAGTGACTACGAGAGCCGACTGAGCTCGGCTACCTTGAAGCAGTGTGTCGGGGCCCCGGGTGCACCGATACCGTTGCTGCCGACGGCGGTTTGCCCGGCTGGCACGCTGTTCGAAGTGCCGTGGTTCGCTTACTTCAACGATGGCGCCGATGTGACGGGCATCGAGGCGGAGTTGACCGCGGAGCCCGTCGACGGCCTGCTGCTCAATGTGAGCGTCGGCACGAACGACTTCAGCTCGGACGTCACGGATCCCGCGGCGGTCAACTACCGAGACCCCGCCAACCTGATCCAACCCGAGCTCAATGCCAGTGCCGGCATCCAGTACGAGTTCTCGTTGCCGTTCGGCACGATTACGCCGCGGCTCGACTGGCTGCATCAAAGCGAAATGAGCCGGCAGCGGCAAGCCGCAAGACTTCGAGCTCACGGCCGTGCAAGCCTCCGCTCATGGCCGCAGTGCCTTCGGGCATTGACCTCTGCGGCGGCGCGGCACTGTTCACACCGCACGCCGCCGCGACGCGACGGAGGAACTCGGCAGGCATGTGCGGCGCTGCGACGTCTTGCTTTGCAAGGGGTTCGATGAGCGCTGCGATGGGCTCCCCTGCGTCGACGAACATCCGGACGAACGAGCCGTGCACCGCATGCTCGAGAGCGCTGGCGAGGGCGCGCTGTGCAGCATTGCGATCGCCCGCGAGCAGCAGGAGCTCCGCGAGAAGCAGGTTCCACTCTGCCGCCGAATGAGCCGCCCGAGCCGCGGCCACATGACTGCGCCAGCGGCGCGCCAACGCCAGCGCGTCGGGGAGCTGGCCGGTCACGGCCGCGAGGCGGCACCAAGCTTGTGCGATCGCGCTGTCGAGCGTGGTCTTGCGTCGCCGAGAATTCGATCGTTCCAGCGTTTGCTGGCCGCGACGCAGATCTCGTTCGCCAGCGCCGGTTCGCGGTCCTTTAGCCTGCGTCGAAGAAAATCCGCGAACAACTGATGATAACGGTACCAGGTCCGCGTGCCGTCGAGCGCCACGACGAATAAGCCTCCCGCGTAGCATCGGTCGAGCAGCTCGCGGCTGCCGTGCAGTCCGGGCAGACTGTCGCACAGCGCAGGACCCAGCCGATCGAGAACGCTCGTTCGCAGCAAGAACTCTTGCACCTCGGCGGGCTGCCGCGCCAGCACGTCTTCCGCGAAGAAGTCTGCGATCACACGTTGCTCGCCTGTAACGACCGGTGCAGCGATCTCGTCTTGGTGCTTCCATTCGAGCGCCATGCTGAGCAGCTTGAGGCCGGCAATCCAGCCTTCTGTGCGCGCCTCGAGCGTGACGAGTTGCTGGGCCGTGAGGGAACCGTGCCCACGGCGCGACAAGTAGTCCGCGGTTTCGGCGCTATCGAACCGCAGCTGCTCGGTGCGCAACTCCACGCACTGCCCTGTAGCCCGCAGCCGCCCGAGTGGAATGCCGAGCTCTTCGCGCGTCGCGAGCACGAATCGTAGCTCGGGCGGCGCTTGCTCCATGAGCTGCTGCAGGCACTCGAACGCAGGCGAGTCGCGCAGGTGCTGCACGTCGTCCAGGAGCAGAAAGCAGGGCCGCGGCGCCCCCACAAAGCTGTTGGCAAGCTCCGTTGCGAACATCTGCCACGAGTAAACGAGAGGTCTGCTACGCAACGCTCGAATCGCTTCGCTGTCCCCGACGCCGGCTTCGTCGAAAGCGCGAGTCAGGTACAGCAAAAACGCTTCGGCTTCTCGGTCCGTCGCGTCGGCGGTAAACCAGGCCACCGCAGCGCCTTGCGCTGCAAGGCGAGTGCCGCATTGCTGCAGCAGACTCGTTTTGCCATAGCCGCCGGGCGCCTGAACGAGCACGACCTTTGCCTCTCGTGCGCCGTCGAGCATGTTCCACAGGCGTGGGCGTTCGATAACTTCGGTTGCGAGAGTCGGAAGACGCGTCTTTGTTCGCGCGTAGACGGAGTGGCTCTCGTTCCACGTACCTTCGAGCATGTCTCGTCAGCGCCTCCTATCGTGAGGATAGGTTCGCGGCGGCCCAGTCGCCGCTAGTCTGCCACCGGTCACCATCAGTCGCAGAGCGCGCCCATGATGCAGCGTAAACTTCGATCGGCCGGGCTTTCGGCCGGCCGGCTTCAACATCTGCGCGACGAGATCCAGAGGGACATCGACAGCCACCGCTATCAGGGTGCGGCCGTCATAGTAGCCCGGAATGGTGTCGTTGGCCTCGATGAAGCCGTTGGCTTCATCGATCGAGCCCGGACGCGTCGAGTGCGGCGCGACTCTGTCTTCAGCTTGCTTTCGGTGACTAAAGCGTTCACGAACGTGCTCGTGTTGCGCGCCATCGAGCTGGGCCAGCTCAGCTTGCACACGAAGGTGGCCGGCATCATTCCAGAGTTCAGCGGCAAACCTCGCGAGAACATCACGGTCTTCCATCTGCTAACGCACATGTCGGGACTACCGCCCGTTTTCGCGCTCGCACCGGCCATGCCCATCGATGATCTGGCGGAGGTGGTCGCAGCCATCTGCCGTAGTGTGTTCTCGAATGAAGAGCCGGGACAACGAGTCGCGTACTCGCCGATGGTTGCGCACGCATTACTCGGCGAAATGCTCCGGCGAACGGATCGCGCGGGCCGCGACTTTCGAACGATCGTGGCCGAGGATTTGCTTGGGCCGCTGCAAATGGCCGACACCTGGGTGGGTGTTCGCGCGGATCTGCGGCCTCGCCACGTGGTGCCTGACTTTCCAGCCGATTTTCCCGCAACCCATCGGGCGCGTCACACTGACGGCCCGCACGGCGCGTTGCAAGACGAAACGGCCGAAATGCCGTGGCTGGGCATCGTCTCGACCGCTACGGATTTGCTGCGGTTTGCCGAAGCTTTGCGTCGCGGCGGCGAACTCGACGGTACCCGCATTTTGAGCCCGCCGATGCTCGCCATGGCCACGCGAATCCATACCGGCGAGCATCCGAATGAGCTGTATCGAGCGCTCGCGTTGCGCCGCGGATGGGAGTCGTGGCCTGCGTACCTTGGGCTCGGGTTCGCGCTGCGCGGCGAGCAGGTCTGCCGCCATCACTTTGGCACGCTGAACTCGGCCCAAGCCTTCGGCAATCACGGCGCGGGCAGCACGGTGTTCTGGGTCGACCCCACGCGAGATCTCACGTTCGTCTGCCTGACGGCGGGCATCATGGAGGAGGGCGATAACATCGAACGTTTCGAGCGGCTGTCGGACGTCGCGCTGTCCGCAGCCGTATAGCCTGTCGGGCGTACCGATCGCGCGCCACGTGCTCGCCGCGTTCAGGCCATGGGCTCAGACGCGTCGCGACCTTGTTCCGAGAGCCACGGGTAGCGCGCCGTGTCGCGGCTTGCGTAGTCGGGGTCGAGGTAGCGCGTCAGCGTGTCGCGGAGTCTCTCGCGGCCGCCATGGCGCGCCGCTCATCGCCCCACGGGTCCTCGACGGCGCGCACGTCGCGGCCGAACAGCATCGTCGGCCAGCGCGTCGGGTTCCACGGCTCCCAGCGCGGAATGCTCCCGTGGTTGGGGTTCCCGGTGCGCGCGAAGGCCGCCCACGCCGCGCTCATCTTCTGCGCGAGCGCGTAGCGCTCGTCGCCCATGCCCGTCATGAACTGCACGAGGTCCGGGTGAGCGAAGACGAACGGCAGCTCCATCCCGTGCATCGCGCGGAGCTTGCCGTCACGCACGGGCGAGTACCAATCGAAGTAGTAGAGATAGACGGGTGCCGCGCCCTGAGCGAACTTGCGCGCCGCGATCGTGAATGAAGATAACCGCAGCATCGAGTTGTCGCCGGCCATGATCGCCGCGAGATCGCCTGCGGAGGCGCGCGGGCGGTTCGAGCGATACAGCGCGATCAGCCGATCGGCGTCCGCGTCGCTCGAGCGCGACGATTCGCTTGAGCGCGGCGTGCAGCTCGCCATCGTTTGCGGGCTCGCTCGTCCAATAAGCGTCGCTCGGGTTGCCGTAGGGCACGCCCTCGCACTCGTTCGAGCCCGTGAGAATCGGGATCGTGGCCGAGAGCGGCGAGGCGGCTGGCTCGAACGGATGTGCCGGCAGCGTCGCGCCGTCGACGACCGGCACGAAGCGCAGCGAGAGATCGGGTGCTGGCTGGGCGCGCGCGGTCGGGTCGTTCGCGAGGGCGGCGACGATCGTCTCGGGCCGCAGCGTCTCGAGCCGCGCCGCGTCCGCCGGCGCGATGCCGAGCCGTCGCAGCAGCAGCTCCGCGGCTTCGGCTGCGCGCTCGGGTTCGAGGCCCGTGACGGCCGTATCCGCGAGAGTGCTCATGATGATGGCGCGGTGAAACAGCCCATGCGCTGCGGGGAAGCCCGTGAGCATCGCGGTCTTGCCGCCGCCGCCCGATTGGCCGAAGACGGTGACATTGCCCGCGTCGCCGCCGAACGCAGCGATGTTGTCGCGCACCCATTCGAGTGCGTGCACGAGGTCGCGCAGCCCGAGATTCGCCGAGTCCGCAAACTGCTCGCCCGTGCCCGGCAGCCCCGCGAGCCAGAGATAGGCGAAGGCATTCAGCCGATGCGTCACGGTGACCACGACGACATCGTGCTGTCGCGCGAGCTCTGTGCCGTCGTAGAAGATCGAGTTGCCCGAACCCGTGCGCTGCCCGCCGCCGTGAAACCACACCATCACGGGCCGCGAGCCGCGCTGCACGTCTGGCGTCCACACGTTGAGCCGCAGGCAGTCCTCGCTCATCGGCCCGCTGCCCGTGAGCGCGTCGCCGATCTCGGGGATCATCGCGCGTGCGGGCTGGTAGGCGCGCGGACCATAGGCCGAGGCGTCGCGAATGCCTATCCACGGCTCCGGCTTACGCGGTGGCCTGAAGCGATTCGCGCCGCCCGTCGATGCCCCGTACGGGATGCCCTTGAAGACGTGGATGTCACGCTGCGTGAGCCCGCGCACTGCGCCGCTCGACGTGTCGACGACGCGCCCGGGCACGGTGTGTTCCTGAGCGAGCAGCGGTGCGATGCGCGCGAGCGCGGCGGCGGTCATTGCGCCGCCGCCGAGCAGCAACGTTCGTCGATCCACCAAGCGAGCGCGCCTCACGACGGCGCGGGCCAACCCGCGCCCGTGCCTTTCGGTATGCCGTGCACGACGGCGCGGATCTCGCGCAGCTGACCGCACGTATTGACCGAAGCGCACTTGTCGGAGCTGCCCACGTGCTTGCCGCGTGCGTTCAGGCCATGGGCTTCGACGAGTCGCGACCTCGTTCCGAAAGCCACGGGTAGCGCGCCGTGTCGCGACCTGCGTAGTCGGGGTCGAGGTAGATGAAACAGCGTTGAATCAGAAAATCGCGAACTTCGAAGACATCGCACCACCGCCCTGCGTGCGTGACGCCGGCGCGCCAGGCGCCGTCCTGATGCACGCCGTAGCTCGTGCCTTCGCAAGCGAAGATGTCGCTGCCCGTCATGATGAAGTTGAAGGTGGCGTAGTCGTGCCTGATCTCGCGGATCAAGCCTCCGAAGTCGGTGAACAGCTGTCCTATCTGCGTCTTGCCGGTGGCTAAACCCCATTTCGGGAAGAACACCTGGGCGTCGTCCGCGAACAGATCGAGAATGCTACCGCCGCTGGAGGTGACGCCCTTGTTGTCGAACGCCTTCAAGTACTCGAGGGTGACCGACTTGCGCTGTTCGTCTGTCATTGTCAGGCGACTTACGGTCATGCGGCGGCTCTCCATCTGCAATACGCCGCATCTAAGACGCGGTCTGTGGCGCTGTCAACTGGGACGAGCTGCGCTCGACCCGCAGGAAGCTCTATTTTCGGGTCTTCGATGAGCGGAGTTTTTCGTGGACACGGATTGCCGCGGCCACAACGGGCTTCGCCCACACTGGCGCAGCTGCCACGAGCTCGCTCACCGAAGGCCTGACGATTCGCCGGCGCGACATGCTCAGTACGAGGCGAGCACGGGGCGTGCCATCGGCAGACTCAGCGGAATTGTCATAGATGCGCACTTCGCTTGCGCAAGCGAGTAGCTTGATGAGATTGGCGAGACTCTTGGGATATCGCTCGCGAATCCTATCCGCGGCGATGGGATGACCGCCACGCATGACACGTGCGTTCACTCGCGCGATGTGCCGATCCGGCGAATCGAGTCCCACATAGAGGACAAATACGTCGAGGCCTGTGCGAGGCGAAGGGCTTCAACGCGCTCGGCACAGCGAGGTAAAGGAGTCACGGTCGAGCGCTCGGCACGCGATCGACATGCGCGGGACAGACGGTTCGGGTAATCGCTATGATCGGCGTGACGACGGGTCTTCGGTATGGTCGGCAGAATCGGGGGGCGCAATGGCAGACGACAAAGTTTCGCGTCGATCGCCCGCTTCGCGCTGAAACAGCCCTGAACACAAATGTGGGGGTGCACGATGCGACGGTTTCTATGGGCCGCAGCGACGGTCGCGGTCGCTCAGGTGGCTGCGGCTGAGAACGCGGACGATTACCGCGGCGGTTGGCGCACGGACTCGGGCGAGGCGCACACCTACGAGTTCTCGATCCGCGGCACTGCAGTGCGTGGCATCTACTGCACCTACTGCGCGGACGCGACGACGCTCGCGTTCGTCGACGGCACGTTCGGCGGCGACGGCATCGAGTTCTTCGTCACGCACGTGAACACGGACGGTAGCACCGCTTTCACAGACGAAGCCGTAGCGAGATTTTCGGCCGGTCGGTTGATCGTGAGCGGCACGAGCGGCGCGCCCGGCGGCGGCCGCTTCGAGCGCGTGCTGATCAAGGATCCGCGCGGGCCGGACCCGATTCCTGCGCCCGTCTCCGTCCTGCCGCAAGACCGGCCGCCCGTGGCTGCGAATCCGGCTCGGCGCAATGGCGACGGTGCGGACGGGTTGCCGTACATCCAACCGGGGCCGTGGAAGTCGGCGTTGACGGAGCGGGACGTCGTCGGCGTATGGCTCGGCTTCGGCGTCGGCGCGCCGAAGCAGTTCTTCATCATCAAGAAGGTCGGCGACCGGTTGCGCGGCATGGTCTGCGGCAGCTGCGACAACCCGTACACGATGGCAGCACTCGACGATTTCCGCATCCAGGGCGACTCACTGCGTTTCGACATCCTCCACGAGGACTGGGGTGACGGTCCGATACCGACGTTCGCGAAGCACGTGACGGCGCAGATCGGCTGGAACGAGATGCGCGCCACGACGGCGGCCGATCACCTACCGGCGCCGCCGCCGCGCCCCGTTACGCCGGGGTTCGTGCCTGGGTTCTCGCTGCAGGGGCCGATCGCGATCGAGGCGACGGCGGGGAACGTGTGGCCGGAGTGGCCGCCGCAGGGCACGTCGTCGCCGCTGAGGCGCGCGCATCTGTTCGCGACGTGATGCGTTCGTCGTCTGTCTGGTAGTTGGGCTCGAGTGCGTGGTTGAGAGAGGTGTGAAGACAGCAGCCGTCCTGCTGCTCTCCTGTTTGCTCGGAGCTCCTCTCTGGGCCCAGTCCGTGACGCCGATCCGTTCGGTCTGGATGGAAGATTACACGGCGGAAACGGTCGAGGCGGCCGTCGCGTCGGGCAAGACGACTCTCATCTATTCCGGCGGCAGCTCCATGGCCGTGGCGAACCACGTGCAAGTCGCGCGCTACGTGGCGCAGCGGGTGGCAGAGGAACTTGCGCAACGCGCTGGTGCTCCCCGTTACGCCGGACGCCCCGGCGTCGCCGACTTCCCGGCGGCCTGCCGCGCGTGGCGCGCCCGGCGACGCCTACGACAGTCGTGAGCCGGGCGATTCGGGCGGGTGGTTTCGAGGACGTCGTGATCATCGCCGATGAAGGCGCCGGGCCGAGCGACAGCACGCTGGAGAATCTTGCCGAACGGCTCGACGCGGACTGGCAGCCGTCGGGCGTGCACGTGCACTACGTCACCGCCCACGAGCTGCGGCCTGGGCAGGGAATGACTTTCAACGCCGACTATCTGCGACGGTGGGCCAGCCGAACGGTTCCCGCCGAGCGCCGCAAGAGCGGTCGAGGACGAGGCCGAATTGCTGTTCGTGGATCCCGCAGCGCAAGTGGCTGCGACCCGACATGATCGCCGTCGAGGATCGCGCGGCTGTGGTCCCGGCATTGGGAAAAATCCTCCTCGAACAGAGGGTCAGCTCCATCCTGAATCAGATCCGGGCACTGTCGCCCGCGCAGGGCCAGGTGTCTGCGCCCACACCTGCGAGCCCGCAGAATCGTCTCTCTGCCATCCCGGAGGACAAGATGACGGAGCCCCTCCGCAGGGCCCTCGCCGAATACCGAGAGGTGAGGCCGGACGGCTTGGGCGACGCGGGTGGAGCCGGCGCGGCCGGCGGAGTCGGCGCGGGAGGTCCGAATCTATGGACGGTGTATGTGCATCTTCCGGAAATCCTCGGCCCGATCCGGCAACTTCACGAGCAGTCGCATGTGAACTCGAGAATCAGCCAGAAGCTAGAGCACTTCGTCATCATGATCGTGGCGCGGCACTGGACCAACGACATCTGGACGGCCCACGAAGAGGATTCGATCAAGGAGGGACTCGGCCGCGACACCGTCACGGCGCTCGAGGAAGGCCGTCGTCCGGAACATATGACCGAAGACGAAGAGATCGTCTACGACTTCTGCATCGAGCTGCTGGAGAACAAGCGCGTCAGCGACGCGACTTACGCCCGGGCGGTTGCGAAGCTCGGCGAAGAGGGCGTCGTGCAGACCGCCGTTACAGCGGGGCTGTACAGCTACTTGTCCATGGCCGTGAACATGGCCTATCCCGAGTCGGCCCAAAGCGGCCGCCTTGCACCATTCCCTCGCTGAGGAGTCGACCGTGAGACCACAGCTACTTGCAATCGTCGCCGTGGCCGCCCTCGGCGTCGCTGCGACGGTTACAGCCCAGGAGCGCCTGGGCCCCATCCCTCCCGCCAGATGACCGAAGCACAGAAGAAGGCCGTCGAGGACTTCGTGAAGGTTCGGCCGGACGGTCCGTTCGGGTTCTGGTGGGGATACCTGCGCGTGCCCGAGGTGATGATTCCGTTTCTGCAGATCCAGACGCACATTCACAGCGTCATGGAAACCGAGCAAGGCGCGCTCGGCGAGAAGCTCACGCACTTCGCGATGCTGATCGTGGCGCGCCATTGGACACAGCAGGTCATCTGGAATCTGCACGACAAGAACGCGATCAAGTCCGGCCTGAAGCCGGAGGTCCTGGATGCGCTTGCGTCGGGCCGGCGGCCGCCGAACATGACCGAGGACGAGGCGATCGTCTATGACTTCTGTACCGAGCTCTTACGAAACCGCAGCGTCAGCGACCGGACCTACGAGCGGATGCTCGCGAAATTCGGCGAACGCGGCGTGGCCGAGGCGACCCTGATTCAGGGTGAATACACGATCATGTCGATGTTCATGAACGTCGCGCGCACCCCACTCGATCCCGGCACGCCGCCGCCGCTGAAGCCGTTCCCGCGTTGAGCATCTGCTTCAAAGGCCCGATAGGGGGTCGAAGCCTTGGAGATCGTGGACGCCGAGCAAGCCGAACACCAGTGCTCCGACCAACGCGCCCGTCCGACCGGGGGCGGGCCTGCGGACAGCGAGTGAGTCGAATTCTTCGAGCGCGACCGTGACCACGTCGCCCGACGGGTTCGTTCCTTCGAGGCTGGTGGCGGTGAGCACGGTGACGTCGAGGGTGATCTCGTCGCCATTCTTCTTCGTTACTCGAACCTGATCTCCCACGGCGACTGCGGAAGGATCGTTGGAACCTGCTGACAGCGTTGCCGGGCGCATCGTCGTGCAAGCGGCCGTTCCGAAAATCGCGACCATCAACAGAACGAGTTGCATTTTTTTCTCCGGCTAAGACTCCCTGCACCGTCGAGACCGGCGACGCTCGCGGCGTCATGGCGCTGGTAGCGGCCGCGATCGCGAATCCGAGGCTGCCGGGAACATGAAGAAGCCCTTTCCGAACAAGCATACAACTTGAGCGCCGCGGCACACTGCAGATGAAGGATGGCGCTCGCGCCGTTCCTCTGCAGGAATCGCGACGCCGTCTCCGGGACGCGCGCTCAGGCGTCGAAGGCACCGACGACCTCGGTCATGAAGGAGACGGGGCTGACCGAGGTGAAGTGGGGGATGTCGTCGACGACGCGCTGGTGATTTCTGCTGGCGGCTGCGGCGAAGGCCTGCGCATCGGCGACGTAGATATTCGCAGTGCAACTATAAAGCGGAGGATTTTTCCCATCCGGCGAAGACAGGCCCTTGCGTATTTCCATCCGAGCTGATCGCCTCGTGACCAAACAGCTTGCTGAGTGAGGTCATGTGATGATCCCGATAGTATTCATGATCGAAGCGGTCCGCAGGATCATGGGGATATAGCACGGTCAGGCACCGGTCACCCGCTCGTATCGCGCTTGCAGGCTTGCCCGTCTCGCCGAACACCACCTCGCTCTGAACCTTCTGCTCACCATTGGTGAAGTGGGCTCTGTCCTGCACCATGGTCTGGCCATGGGCGGCACTGGCTTTGGCGAAAACTTCGGGATCAGGAATCCAGAAATTGACGATGGCCGCATACGGGGAAGGCGGCTCGCCTTCAGCGACCAGGGGCTTGCGCATTTCCACGCGCGTCAATGCAGCGCCATACAGACCCTGCATCACCGCAAGGTGCTGGTCGCGGTAGTAGCCGTAGTCGAAATGGACTCCGGTGCCACCCGGGAAAATAGCCGTGTAGGCCCGCATGCCGATGCTGACTCCGCCGGCGGCGTCCGCGAGTACGTGCGGCGCCACCGCGCCGGCCACGATCGCGCCGGAAGCGCGCAGGACATGTCGGCGGGAGACGAACGGGGAACTGCATCTGTGAACGGTATTAGCCACGTCAACCTCGTCGTGCGCCCCGAAGCAGAGCGCTGTGCCTATATTGTGACCGTCGGAACTGTGGAAGGACGGTTTCCGTTATTGCAGAACGTACGCTCGCCCGCTATGGCGTGTCGGGCAACCGCCCGAGGAGTCGACCCTTCGCGCTTGCGGCAGGGACGAAACGCTGCACGCGCTCGCCCTGGAAGACTTCGCCCGTGTAAACGTTGCCCCGCGAATCGACGGCGATCATGTGCAGCCCGAAGAACTGACCGCCGTTCTCGCCCATGTGGCCCATCTCGCCAATGAGCCTGCCGTCGGCTCGGTTCAAGAACCAGATCCGATTGTTCGTCAGATCCGAAATATAAAGGAGTCGCTGCTCCCGGTCTGGCGACATTGCGACACCACCGGTGGAACCGCCGACCCCCGTGCTCGGCGCGAGCAGCCACTCGGCGATGAACTTGCCCTGCGTGGTCGTCACGTGGATTCGGTTCGCGTTGCGGTCCGCGGCGTAGACGAGCCCGTCGCGTGACACGTTGATCGTCAGATGACCGGCGAAGTCCGGCGGCATCGGACCGTTCGGTGTGTAGGCGTGATCGGCGTCGTCCGTGCTGATCTCCGCGAGCGGTTTGCCGTACGCGCCCCAGCCGCGTTTGAACGCCAACGTGGCGAGATCGAAGATCAGGACTCGTCCGCCGAGGTAGTTGTCGGCGACATAGATTTCCTTGTCGGCATCGACGATGCGGATTTCCTCGATCGTGCCGACGACCATTGGCGTGCCGGGCGGATACTTCGCGCGGAATGCCGAGCGCGCGGCGGCCTGTGCCGCCTGCGCGGCCTGATCGCGCGGCGGTTGCGGCAGAAAGCCCGCGACGGGCCCGCGGCTGCCCTGGCCGGGTTTGCGTTCCGCGGTCGACAGCCCGACGGGGCCGCCGTCTTCGCGCTCCGGTGTCCGCGCAACCTCGGCGACGACGCGACCGGTCTCGAGATCGTATTTGCGCACGGTGTCCTGCCCGAGGTATGCGAACCCGTCGCGGTCGACGTCCATGCCGTGACCTTGTGGCGCGTCGAACGAGCCGATGACCTTGCCGGCCCGGTCGATATGAATCATCGCTGGCGCTCGGATGCAGCACAGCGCCAACGGCGGATCGAGCTCCGCGTGCAGCTCGATGTTCGTCAGATCGTTCGGACGGTTGTAGACCCAGACGTTGTCGTCGCGATCGACGGCGAGACCCGTGACGCCGCCCATCTTCCACAGGTTCGGCAGCACCTTCGGCCAGGTCGGGTCGAATACGAGCTCGGGCGCCGGCTGCGCGTGGGCCGCATGCCCGGCGCTCACGATCGCGACGAGGCCCGCAGCCAGAACCATACGCATTGGACGCACTATGCGCGTGCGAGCGTCGCTTGCTCGATCGGCAGGCGCCGCACCCGCTTGCCGCACGCGGCATAGATCGCGTTGCAAAGCGCCGGAATCACCGGCGGCAGCGCCGGCTCGCCGAGCCCCGTCGGCGGATTGTCCGTCCGGCGGAAATGTACTTCGACAGGCGGCGCTTGATTGATGCGCAGCAGCGCGAACTCGTGGAAGTTCGACTGCACGGCGCGGCCGTTCTCGATGTTGATCCGTGCGAGCGCCTGGCCGATGCCGTCGAGCGCGGCCCCCTGCACCTGATTCTCGGCGCCGGTCGGATTGATGATCTGGCTGCCCACGTCGGCCGCGATCCACACCTTGTCGATCTTGAGCGTGCCATCGGCACCGACGGTGGCCTGCACCACCTCCGCGAAGTAGCCCATGTGGCTGTAGTAGAACGCCGTGCCCATCCCGGTCCCCGGCGGTAGCTGCCGCCGCGCATCCCAGCCGGATTTCTCGCGCACGAGCTCGAGCACGCCGCGCATTCGGCCGGTATCGAAATCGGGCTGCGGCCCGTAACGATCGTCCGTCGAATCGACTATTCGCGGCTCACCGAGCAGATCGAGCCGGAACTGCAGCGGATCGCGTCCGGCGGCATGGGCGAGCTCGTCGAGAAAACTCTGAAACGCGAACGCCAGCCCGTTGCTTTCCGGCGCCCGCAGCGGTCCGGTCGGCACACCCGACGGAATGAACGACGCGGCGAACTCCATGTGAGCGACGAAGCGCGCCGGAAACTCGTCAGGACCGGCGTATGCGGACGACGCCGGCCCCTCGCCGGTACCGGGCGTCACGAAATGGTCGCGGAACGCGACGAGCTTGCCGTGGCCGTCGAGGCCGGCCTTGAAATGATGGAAGCCGGCGGGGCGGTAGAAATCGTGACGAATATCGTCGGCACGGTTCCAGAGCAGCTTCACTGGCACGCCGGCCTGCTTCGAGATCGCGGCGGCCTCCACGGCGTAGTCGCTCGCTCCGCGCCGGCCGAAGCCGCCGCCGGAACGGGTCAGATGGATCGTGATGTCTTGTGGGGCTAGCCCAAGGGTACGAGCAATCACCGTTCGATTGCTTTCCGGGTTCTGCGTCGGCGCCCAGATCTCGAGCTTGCCGCCCGAGTACGACGCCGTGCAGTTCTGTGGCTCGAGCGTCGCATGCGCGAGAAACGGATACGCGTAATCGGCCTCGAGCACCTGCGCGGCGCTCGCTAGAGCGGCGTCGACGTTACCGTCCTTGAAGATATAGGTGGCGGGCGCCTGCCGGCTGAGTCGCGCTGCCTCCGCAGCGAAGCGCGCGTCGCTGTCGCGGGCGGCGTCGCCTTCGTTCCATTCGGCTTTGAGCTGCTCCCGCGCCTGCTCGGCGAGCCACCAGTTGTCGGCGACGATTGCGACACCGTCGACGAGACGGTCGAGCGGCCCCGTGGAGCCTGCGACACTGGCGTCGCCTCGCAAGATGAACGCATCACGGACTCCCGGCAGCGACTTCAACGCGGCGACATTCGCACTGACGACCGTGCCGCCGAAGACCGGGCACTTCGCATAGATCGCGTACTTCATGCCTGGCAACGTCACGTCGATGCCGAACAGCGGCTTGCCTTGGACGACCAGCGGACTATCCACGCCACGCACGGACGTGCCGATGATCGTGAAATCCTTCGGATCCTTGAGACGAACCGACGCCGGATCGGGCGGCGCGACCTTCGCGGCCGCCGCCGCGAGCTCGCCATACGTGAGCTTCCGCCCGCTCGACATGTGCGTGACCGCGCCCGACCCCGTTCGGAGCTCGCTCGCCGGCACGCCCCAGGCATCGGCCGCGGCTCGCATCATCATTTCCCGTCCCGCGGCGCCGACCCGCCGCAGCGGTTCCCAATTGAGCGGCGCGGCGGTGCTGCCGCCGGCGAATTGCGGCGCATACTTCGCGCCGTCGGCGATCGCCTGCTCGATCCGCACGTTCTTCCAGTCGACGTCGAGCTCCTCGGCGATCAGCATCGGCAGCATGGTCTTCACGCCCTGGCCGATCTCGGGATTCTTGGCGGTGATCGTGACGATGCCGTCCGGCATCACCTTGATATAGGCGTTCAGCACCTCGCCCGTCGCAGACACAGCTGCCCGCACGTTCGGCACGTGGAACTCGAGGAGCAGTCCGCCGCCGACCAGCGCGCTCGCCTTGAGGAACACGCGGCGGGAAAGGCCGGACTTCGCCGCGGCTTCGGGTACGACATTCATGGCCATCGCGGTCAGCCCTCGCTCGTATCGTTCATCGGGAGCCCGGCCGCCCGCTTGATCGCGGCGCGGATTCGCGTGTAGGTGCCGCAACGGCAGATGTTGCCGGTCATCGCCGCGTCGATGTCGGCATCGGACGGCGCGGCATTGCGCGACAAGAGCGCCGCGGCGGACATGATCTGTCCCGCCTGGCAGTAGCCGCATTGCACGACGTCGACATCGAGCCATGCGGCTTGGACCTTGCTGCCGATCGGCGTGGCACCGATCCCCTCGATCGTCGTGATCGCACCTTGTGCGACGGCGGACACCGGCGTCACGCAAGCGCGGATCGGTGCGCCATCGACGTGCACCGTGCAGGCGCCGCACAGGCTCATGCCGCAACCGAACTTGGTTCCCTTGAGCTCGAGCTCGTCGCGCAACACCCAGAGCAGCGGTGTCCGCGGATCCACGTCCACGCTGCGGCTCGCGCCGTTCACGTTCAAGGTCAATTTCATGCTTGCATCCTGAGCTGATTGGCGTCGGGGCGATCGCCTTTTGCCAATACTACCGCGACGCCCCCGGCGCTCCCAAGCGGCTTCCGAGCTTGGCCTCGACGACTTCGTGGAGCGGGTGGTCCAGATCAATCGTTCGGCAACGTGAACACGACGTCTTCGCCCCGGACGCCGGGGTCGTGCTCGGCGTCGCTGCTCTACGCCGTGTGCGCTCGCCGCGATCTCAGCGCGCGCAGCATCGCGCGTGCGCGCGAGCGTCACGTCGAAGTCACGCGCCGCTTACGCTCTCAGGACGGCGTTCCCTCGTCCGCGGCGCGCGTGAGATTGTCGTAATCAGATACGAGACGAAACGCGCGCACGAGATTCTTAACGAACAGCTCTTGGCCAAGGAAGATGGGACCCGGCCGATTGATGATCGCGTTGTTGATCGTGCCGAGCGCGAACTGGACCGCGAAACGAATGTTCGTATCTTCCTGCTTGGTCAGCGGGCGACGCGCGTGCTTGCCGATTCGCTCGATCGAGAAGACCTGCGAATTCCCGACCGTGGATTCGGATGGGCTCCCAAAAGCCGGGATCGCGAATAGTGCGAATGAGCGCGGCGCGCCAGAAGCGCCGGCGCTTCCAATAGTACTGAACGAGATCTTCGATGAGCGCATCGATGAGCGTGTGGTTCGGCACGGTCGCGAGCAGCCGATCGCGCGCCTCGGTTCGGTACTCGAGATGGTGCGCGATCATGGCATCGAAAAACTCGTCCTTGCTCCGGAATCGCGTATAGAACGCGCCTGTCGAGTAACCCGCGGCCCTGGCTAGCTCGGCGATCGAGATGGCCTCGAGCTCGCGATGCTCGAGCAGCGCGAAGCCCGTCTCGATCAGGGCATCGTAAGTCTTGCGCCCCCGCTTCTGCTTGATGCGTCGGTCCGGAGAGACGGACTCAGAGGCTCTCGCCATAATGTCGTCGGGCTCGTTGCGCGCAGCTTGACGCAGAACTAAGAATCTGTATTCTGTTCACGGCGCCGGAACGAGCGCAAGTGCAGAAACAATCTCGCGTCTGCGGATTTCTGATTTTCGTTTTCTGACACAAGAACAAGAACGATTCGATTCCTTATTTTTTGGGGCTGAGGGGTGGGAACCATGAGACACGAGCGGGTAGCGACTGCTATCGGGCCGAATTGCAAGTCGCGTTTGGCAGCTGCGATCATCGTCGCCCTGGGCGCGCCGGCGGCGATTCATGCGCAGGAAGCTGGGTCGGAGCTCGAAGAAATCGTCGTCACCGGGAGCCGTCTACGTACGAGCGGCATGGACCTGCCGAGCCCCGTAACCGTGGTGACCCGAGACGAAATCAGCATCATCGCCCCCACCAATCTGATCGAGGGGATGGCTGAGCTGCCGCAGTTCTACGGCTCGAATACGACCCAAAACCCCGGCAACTTTTTCGTCACGGAAGGGGCCGGATCGCTCAACCTGCGGGGCCTGCAAAGCAAGCGCACGCTGCAGTTGCTCAACGGGCGCCGCGTAGTGCAATCGACGATCTTCGGCGGGCCCGACGTCAACCTGTTCCCCGAGACCGTGATCTCGTCGGTCGAAACCGTCACCGGCGGCGCGAGCGCCGCCTACGGTACCGATGCGGTTGCCGGCGCCGTCAATTTCATCCTGGATACCGACTTCGAAGGCTTCAGGGCCAACGTCTCAGGCGGGGAGAACGACAAGGGGCAGGGCGATCATTACGAGGTCTCGTTCGGGGCCGGGTTCGCCCTCGGCGACAACACGCACGTGCTCGTGTCGCTCGAGAAGCAACGACCAGGATCCGATCTGGGGCGAGCAGGCCGCTCGACTACGACTGGTACCGGGCCCGCGCGTCTGCTCGAGAACACCGCGGCCGGCGCCGGCACGACGCAGGACAATCCGGCCTTACGTTCCTTACGACCAGATTCGCAGCATGAACTTCTCGCTCGACGGCATCCTGCATTTGCCGCCCGCGGCGGGCGGCTCGCAAATTCTCGATGCGAACGGCAACCCTTCACCGTTCGTTTTGGGCAGTCCCTGCAACACCCATGGTTGCTCCACGGTGAACGGCGGCTCTGGCGTGGACAGCGGGATCCGCGGCTTGCAAGATCAGCCCGGAGACGAGCAGGGAGAACATCTTCGCCTATATCGAGCACGGGTTCGGCTGACGGTTTGACGGTCTTCGGTCAGCTCATATCCGGTGAGACCGAGGTTACGTCACCAGGCAATCCGGGCCTCTTCCCGCAATCCCCCGGGCGCGGCTGCGGACCGGGCATTTACGATCTACAGCGGCAATCCGTTCCTCCCTGCCAGCATCCAGCAGGCGATGACCGCCAACAATCTCGCGTCGGTACAGTTCAGCCGTATCGGTGCGCCCGAGGACATCGCTTTCGCTGCCTTTACGACGCAGACCACCGAGACGGATTCTCTGACGGGCGGTTTCAAGTACGACTTCCAAGGGGATGGCTTCTTCGGCAACGGCGGGTGGCAGCTCAACGGCTACTACCAAACAGGTGAAACCGATGTCAAAGCCATCCAGGGCGGCGGCATCCGCCTCGATCGCATCTACCTCGCGGCCGACGTGGTCACGGACCCTCTGACGGGTCAGCCGGCTTGCAACGTCACCGTGACCACACGCGGTACCGCGAATCCCCTCTATCCCGATTGCGTGCCGTTGAACCTCTTCGGCCGCGGCAGAGCCTCGCCAGCGGCCGTCGACTGGGTGACCGGGTTCGAGCCGGGCGTGCCGATCAACGCCCAAGGCTTCCTATCGGCGACCGAGAGCTTTCCGCACAGCTATGTCTCCGGAACGGACAAGCAACGGGTCATCCATATCGAGCAGGACGTCTGGGAAGTCTCTGCGAACGGCGAGCTCGCCGAGGGCTGGGCGGGTCCGATCAGCATGGCGTTCGGCTACGGTTTTCGCAAGGAATCCTTCACGCAGGTCGTCGAGGTCGGCCCAGGCGGCAACATCAACGGTGATCCGAGGTTTCGCCCCGTCATGGCCAACAACGCTGCCCTTGGCATTCGCGGTGTGCCGGGCGGAGCGCTGGCATCCGGCAACTCCGTCGAGATTCAGTTCTCGAACGTGCCGTTCGCACGGGGCGAGCAAGACGTGGCGGAGGCCTTCACCGAGTTCCTCGTCCCGCTCGTCTCGGGCGTCAAGGGTGTCCAACAGTTGAATCTGTCCGCGGCCGCCCGCTGGGCCGACTATTCGGGCGCCGGACACCAGGAGTCGTGGAAGACGGGGCTCGACTGGGCGATCATCGATCAAGTGCGCCTGCGCACCACGGTCTCGCAGGATGTTCGGGCCGCCACGATGGGCGAGAAGTTCGACCGCACGGGTGGTTTTACGGCGCCGCTCAGCGACTACGGTATCATCCCGACGCCTGCGCAGTACACGGCCACGCAGTTTTCCAATGGAACGCCGGACATCAAGCCCGAGCAAGCCAGGACTGGCGACTTTCGGTATCGTCTACCAGCCGGCAGCGATCGACAGCTTGAGCGTTTCCGTCGACTTCTACTCCATCATCATCGAGGACAACATCCAGCAGGCCGGGGCCCAGACCGTCGTCACCGGCTGCTACCAGCAAAGCGATCCGTTCCTGTGCTCACTGATCACTCGTGGCGGCCCGCCGAGCGTCGAGAATCCCGCGATCAACTACATCTCGCTGATCGGCGTGCCCTACTACAACCAGGCACGCACCGAGGCCAAGGGCATCGATTACGAGGTGAACTATCGCAAGGACGTCGACTGGTTCGGCGGTGGCGAGGTCATCGGCCTGCGCTTCTTGGGCAGCTTTCTCGACGAGCGCACCGACATCAATGCCGCGGGTGTGAGGACCTCGCTCGAGGGCACGTTCGGGGTCGTACCCGACGCCCAACACGGGCTTACCGGAGACGTCGGCCGTAATCTCGGGAAACTACAGCCGCGGCCCGTTGTCGTTGTCGCTGGCGGCTCGCTACGCGAGCTCGATGGTCATTCAGCGAACCTGGAACACCGGCGTCACCGGCGGCGCGGCCCCCGCCCTGTGGGATGTGGCCGACAACGAGACCGACGCCGAGACGGTGCTCGATGCGCGCTTCGACTACCGATTCGAAACGGCCAACGGCAACCTAGACCTGTTCTTCAACGTCAACGATCTGCTCGACACCGAGCCCGAGGATTTTCTCACCGCCGTGTTCAGCTCGAACGTCGACGTCGGGAACCGGCCTCGGCGTAACGGGTGAGAATCGAGGTCGTCGCTACAGCCTCGGAGTCCGAATGGCCTTCTGACGAGGGTTTGCCGTCAACGGCTCCTTGCGGTGTCGCTCGTGCTGGTCGGCAGCGCCCGGTCGGGCTCGCCGAGCGCGCTCAAGCTTGCGCTGCTCGCGGCGCTCTGTTGGAGGATTGAAATGACGGATGCGCGGCCGTTCGCGATCGAGGGATCTCGCCGTGCTAATCCGGCCAGAGCGTGCGGAGATCGAGCTCAATAGCCTCGAATGGCTCGGCGCGCACCCGCGCAGCAGCCGCGTGCGTCGCGAGCACCGTCCAACGTGCCGATTCGAGGCCGAAGACCTCCAAGGTTTTCTGCAAAGGGTCAACGAGCCACGCATAGCGAACGATCTCGCGGGCGTAGATCGCAAGCTTCTTGGCGCGATCGATCCTCGCCGTCGACGGCGAGAGCACTTCGCAGACCCAGTCCGGCGCAACGGCCGGATACTCGCCCGTCGACACTGCAGGCAGCCGCTCGCGCCGCCAGGCTGCGAGATCGGGGACCAGCACGTCGTCCCCCAGCCGCAGCTCGGGCTCGTCCAGCACCAGCCAGCCACCGGGACCGTTGACGCCGAATTGGAACGGCCCGCCGATCTGGCTGCCGAGCGCGGAAGCCGCGAATGCGTGCGGATACGCCGGCCGAGGGGAGGCGTAGAGCTCACCGCCCAAGATCTCCGCGACGAAGTTCTCGGGAACACCGTAGAGATCCGCATAGGTTGCGTCTTTCTTCAGCGCCTTCGTCATTGCCCGAGCCTAGCACGGGCCTCGAGGCGCGCCGCAACCGCAAATCCGCTCATGCTCACAGTTACGAGCCCACCCTCCAGCGTTACACTCGGCTTTGACAGAAGGCTCGTCAAATGTCTTAGCCGCATCCCCATCTCTTCGCAGCGACGGAGAACGCCTCGCGGAAGAACGACACGAACGCGCTGTTGCGGATCGAGGCAGCTCGCGCGCAGGCTCAGTGATGCGGAAAACGGCCACGGCGAAAGCGCTTCAGAAATAGGGGGTGGTCGATGTCTCGCAACAGCAGTCGCAGAACGTTTGTCCAGAGCGCTTCTTGCCTGTGGGTCGCGGCGCAAGCGAGCCAATGGCAGTCTCGCCGCGGCGGCAGACGCCGAGCCCGTGATCGTCGATACCTCGGCCGGCAAAGTCCGCGGGTTCGTCAAACAAGACATCGAGACGTTCAAGGGCATTCCCTACGGCGCATCGACGGCGGGCAAGAACCGCTTCATGCCGCCGGTGAAGATGCCGGCCTGGACCGGGACGCGTGACGCGTCGGCCTTCGGACCCAGCTCGCCGCAAGCGGCGCTACCGGAGGGATCGCCGGGCGCTGGTGAAGATTGTCTCGTGTTGAACGTGTTTACTCCTGGAGTCGGCGACCGCCAGAAACGGCCGGTCATGGTGTGGTTGCATGGGGGAGGCTTCCGGGCGGGAGCCGGATCGTCGCCGATACTCGACGGGACGAGCCTGGCCCATACCCATGACGTGGTGGTGGTGACTCTGAACCACCGGCTGAACGTCTTCGGCTTCACCTATCTCGCGAAGCGGCGGGCTCCGACTTTGCGTTGTCCGGCAGCGTCGGCATGCTGGACCTCGTTGCGGCGCTCGAGTGGGTGCGCGACAACATCGAGCGCTTCGGCGGCGATCCCAACCTCGTGACGATATTCGGGCAGTCGGGCGGCGGCCGCAAAGTCGCAACGCTGCTGTCGATGCCGAGCGCCAAGGGGCTGTTCCATCGCGCGATCATCGAGAGCGGCGCAGTGCTGCGATTGACGACGCCGGAAGACGGGCATCGCGCAACCGAAATGCTGCTCGCGGAGTTGGGCCTGAAGGTGTCCCAGGCTCGGGAGCTGCAGAACGTGCCCATGGAGCAGCTGGCGCAGGCGGGTACACGCCTCAACGAAAAATTCACGCTGCGCGAACCGGGGATGACGGAGAACTCGCCGACAGTCGACGGCGACGCGTTGCCGTCCCATCCGTGGGATCCGGCGGCACCGGCGCTCTCGGCCCACATTCCCTTGCTGATCGGCTATGCCAGAACGGAAGAGACCTGGTACGACCGCCCTACACCGCAATCGCTCGCCCTCGATGAAGGGGGGTTGAAGGACCGTGTGACCCAGCGCCTCGGCGGGAACGCCGATCGCGTGATCGCGGCCTTCCGCGAGGCCCATCCGCAAGCAACACCTTGGGATCTGTGGATCCTGATCGCAACGGATCATCCTAGAGGTACGCATTCCCGCGAGCTGGCCAAGCGCAAGGCGGTTCAGGCCGGGGCACCTGTCTATCTCTATCGGTTCGACTGGGAGACGCCGGAGGGCGGCGGGCACATGCGCTCACCCCACACGGTCGAGATCCCGTTCGTGTTCAACAACATCGAGATCGCAGGCCCGTTGATTTCCAAGATGCCGGAAGCCTACGCGCTCGCCGAGAAAGTCAGCGCGTCGTGGGTAGCCTTCGCGCGAACTGGAAACCCGAATATTCGGCAGCTGCCCACCTGGCCCGCGTATTCCGCGGCAACGCGCGACACCCTGCTCTTCAACAATGAGATTCGGGTGGAGAAAGACCCGGACCGCATCGCTCGTGAAGCGATGGAGCAGCAGTTGAATCTGTCGTAGCGCGATCCACGACGTGCTCGATGATGATATGAGTCAGCCAATGCGAGCGAGGTTTCTGCTCTGTCTCGCGTCAGTGCTGCTGTCTGCGAATTGCGCCAAGAATGTGGCGGCCGATGAATCGGGTCGGGAGGAGAGGCAGCTCGTCTCCGGCTGGCGCTTTGCGCTGAGCGGCACTCTGAATGAACGGGCGGATATCGACGACAGCACATGGCAGCGCGTCGATCTGCCCCACACCTGGAATCGGGTGGGTGGATACGGTGCCAAGCCGCCCGGTGCCAATGAAGCGAAGGGAACGGGCTGGTATCGGTTGCATTTCGAGGTCGGCTCCACCACGAACCCGAGTCTGGAAAATGGACGGCGTACCTGGCTGCAGTTTGATGGCGCCAGCGTGGTCGCCGATGTCTGGCTCAATGGGGTTTCCCTCGGCAGACACGACGGCGCGTTCAGCCGCTTTCGCTTCGACGTAACCGATGAGGTACGACCTGGACAGAATCTGCTCGCCATCCGCACCGACAACACCGCTCCTGCCACGCCGGGTGCTGCGACTGCGGAGACGATTCCGATGTCGGGTGACTGGTTCATGTATGGCGGCCTCTATCGCAAGGTCTCGCTGATTTCGACCAACGCGGTTCATATCGATCTTGCTGATGCCGGTGGCTCGGGCGTCTACGTGAATACCGTTTCGGCCGACGACCAGAAAGCGCAGCTGGCGATAGTCACAAAAATCCGGAACGATGCAGCGGGGGAGAGTGCGACACGGGTCCGCACTGCATTGATTGATACGAAAGGAACGGTGGTTGCAACTGCGACGCAGGAGTTGATGCTTGCCGCAGGAACGACAGGCGACGTTCGGACGGCTCTCGATCTGACACGTCCCCATTTGTGGAACGGGGTGCCGGACCCCTATATGTACAAGCTTCGGACCCAGGTTCTGTTCGGCGATACGCTGCTCGACCAGGTCGAGACGAACGTTGGTATCCGCACGATCCGCATCGATCCGGAACATGGATTCTTTCTGAACGGCAAGAAGTTAGTTCTGCATGGCGTCAATCGTCATCAGGAAGTGGCGGACAAGGGCTGGGCAGCCAGCGAAGCAGACGTTGAAAAGGACTACGAGCTGATCGCCGAACTGGGCGCGAACACGGTTCGTTTTGCGCATTATCAGCACGACCAATTCGAGTATGAACTGGCGGATCGTCTGGGACTGATCGTCTGGTCAGAGCTGCCCTTCGTGAACACGCCGGCACCGGAAGGCCAACCGGAAGCAACGCCCGCCCTTGTGGCGAACGCGGAACTACAGTTGCGCGAGATGATTCGCCAGAATTTCAATCATCCCTCGATCGCGGTCTGGTCAGTCGCCAACGAACCGAATCTTCTTGTCGCACGCATGCAGCAAAAGGCGCGGACGCTGCCGTTGCTGGAGCGTCTGGTGAAGCTCGCCAATGCCGAAGATGCCTACCGTCCCGGTGTGCTCGCCAGCTGCTGCGGCACTCTTCCCGGCGATGCCGCGCCCGGCGAGCACGCAGAGGGCCTTGATTCACCGCCGATGGCCGTGAATGGCTTCGGAGTGAATACCTATTTTGGCTGGTACTACGCTACCGCCGGGGACGTCGGCGCCTATCTCGACAAGGTGCACGAGTTCTATCCCACCAAGGCATTGGGTGTGACCGAGTATGGCGGCGGTGGTGCGCTGTCGCAGCATAGTGACTACGCGGAGGGCGGGCCAATCCATGCATTCTCGAGGCCGCACCCGGAAGAGTTTCAGGCCTATCTCCATGAACAGACGTGGCCGCAAATCAAGGCGAGGCCCTGGCTCTGGGGTAGCTGGGTCTGGGTGATGTTTGATTTCGGGTCGGCCCAGCGCCAGGAGGGCGACCTGGTCGATACCAACGACAAGGGGCTGGTGAGCTATGACCGCCAGACCCGCAAGGACTCCTTCTACTACTACAAGGCGCAGTGGAATCCGGAGCCGATGCTCTATTTGACGGGCCGTCGATATCTGGAGCGCGCTAGCCCAGTCGCAGACGTCAAGGCCTATAGCAATGCGTCAAAAGCGAGACTGACCCTGAATGGCAAGGATCTCGGCTGGACAGAGTGTGAGGCTCGGATTTGTTTGTGGCGGAACATTCACTTGTCTCAGGGTGACAATCGTCTGGTTGTGGAAGCCATGTCTGATGGCAAGCCTTTGAGGGATACCGTCACGTGGCATCGCAGCGACGGCCCCGACACCTGGCGCATTCTGGCAGGCCAGCTGACAGTGACTCAGACCAGCGCCGGCCTTTACGGCTCTGATCAATTCTTTACCGGAGGGCAAGCTGCCGATCTGAACCCGCGAGGGCGAGGACCAGCACCGCCGCCCAAACTCATTGCCGGTGCCAGCGACCAGGCACTGTATGCCGGGTATCGTTCTGGCAGTTTCAGCTACGAATTGGTGCTGCCGAATGGCGATTATCTCGTGACGCTTCGCTTCGCCGAGCCCGTCACGGAGCAGGTAGCTGGCAAGCGCGTGTTTGATGTGCTGGCACAGCGCAAAGTGCTGTTGAACGATCTCGATATCGTCGCCGAGTCGGGCAATGCACTGACAGCCGTGGAACGCGCGTTACCTGTCAACGTGGCAGATGGCAGACTGCGGCTCGACTTTGTGCCGAGCGCGGGAGAAGCGATACTCGCTTCGTTCAGTGTGGTCCCCCAGTAACCACACGGGCGGAGAACGGCAGACTCACCTCTCCGATCGCGGACGCGTAGCGCTCGGTAAGGACGCATACAACTCCTTCATTCGCTTCCGAGTCGCGTCGTCGGGAAGAGGGCCGATGCCGGCACCGAGATTGTCCCGGGCGTGTTCGACGTCGCCCGTTTCGCTTATCGCTACGGTCACGGCGGGATGGGACACTATGTACTTCAAACAGAACTGTGCCCAACTGTCGCAGAACTCGCTCGCCCAACCTGGCAATTCTCTCCCACTCACCTGACTGAAATATGCCCCGTCTTGAAACGGCTTCATCGCGATGACTCCAATGCCGAGATCCATTGCTGTCGGCAACAATCGGCTTTCGGGATGAGGCGTCATGATGGAGTAATTGATTTCGACGAAGTCGGGTCTTTCCGTTCGCATAAAGTCGATGAACTCTTGGTCAGCATCGGGTCTCTCCAACGACGCGTTCCACGACACGCCGATGTGCCGTGCATACCCGGCCTCCTTCGCCCTGCGCGCCACCGGCCAGTACCGTTCAGACATCGACATGTCGAAGTTCTGGTGCACGGTGAGAAAGGCAAGTTGCGCATTCTGCATAAGGCCAGGCAGGCCGGGGATGTCCTCTTCGGTCAGTGGTCGTCCGAATCCGGCAAACCCCGCGGAGAAATGGACCTGGCGAGTTACTTCGATGTCCAACCACTCGGCAAGATTGAGGTAGGCTTCATGGTACGAGTCGACGAAATTGCCGCCCATTTCCACCAGCAAATCGAATAGTGCGCGCGAAGTCTGCTTGGCTTCCTCGGCGTCTGTGCGTGGATTGAATACGGCCGAATTGCCGAAGCCGAGTATGCCGAGCTCGACTCCAGTTGAAGGAATCTTGCGCTTGGCCATGAGAGTGGAAGCAGCGGCGACAGGGACAGACAACGCCGAAGCGGTGATCGCTGCCGCCCCAAGGGCATGCCCGGCAAACTGCCTACGAGTGAGTTCTTTCATGTACGGTACCTCGACACCTACCGTTGTTGTTGGTCGCGAGCGGCGTTTCCCGAGTCCCCGGGCAGCTTCAGGGAGCCGCCGTACGGCGTGGCACTCGGGATCGATTCAGAGTGCGTGCCCGGCTCCGGTGCTGTCCAGGAGAACGCTGTGAGAGTGTGGCGAATTGTCTTTCTAACCCTTGCATTGACGAGTTCCGGTGGATTCTCGAACAGTGCGGCCGCCCAGGCCCCGAGCGTAGCTTCGACGATTCGAGGCTCCTGGATCACTGAAAGGGACGGCGAGCGCTACATCTACATTTTCGCGGTGCAAGGCGATCGACTCTCGGGAGTTGTTTGCGCGAGGTGCTACGACCTCGACCACCTCACGTTCGTATCGGACGGGAAAGTCGAAGGAGACGCCCTTTCCTTCGTTCTTCTTCATGATACGGGAGACCGCAAACCGTATCGCGAGACCTTTCGTGGCAAGCCTGCCGGAGGGCAAATTGCGCTCACCGTATCGCGTGAAGGCACGAGACCCGTTGAGCTTATGCTGAAGCGGCCGCCTCCTAGAGTGACCGAAATCTTCGCGGCTGATAAAGCGGCAGGTCCGCGCCCAGAAGCCGAGTCATTCGTGACACCGGGTCCATCCGAGCCGCTCACGCCAGACAACGCTCTTGGCGTGTGGAGATCGCCACAGGGTCCTTCCGCCTATCTGTTTAAGCAAGTGGGTGATCGCATTATGGGTATCGCATGCGACGCCCAATGCGCGGACGGTTCGTACTCGGCGTTCATCGAGTCCGCCACGATCACTCGCAATACGTTCCTGGCCAGTATCGTTCACGCGGACAAGACCGGAGAAGCCTATTCGAATCTTCTCGTCCTTTTTCTATCTCAGGGCCGTATGACTGGCACCTACGTGGACAGCCGGCTTCCTGAAAAACGGATCATTCATGTGATGGTGCGCCAAAACGACCCTGCGGCACCCAAAGACCCGGTCTGGCGCGGAGCATTCTGACGAGCCTGTAACGCACAAGGCGCGCGCCTGGCTCGTCGCTGCGTGCTGCTTAGGCGCGGCCCGCGCATCAAGAAAGCCGCGCCTCGATCGATGGGCATCCTCAATCAGGTTGCCGACTGAAATCGAACACATCGGCCTCCTCCGGCCGCTTCATTCCCGTCTCCCAATACTTCTCCCAGAGCTGCGCCCAGGGCCGGTTGTACATATCGAGCACGTCGTAGGAGATCACGGCCGGCGGAGCAATCGGCGTTGCGCGCCCGTTCTGCGGAAAAATCGTTTGCACGCACTCCACGAAAACGAACGGATCGCCTGTGTCGAAGTCGCCGAGCTTGTTGAACTCCCGCACGATCCGCACGGGCCCGACGAGCGCCTCGGGATCGTACAGCACCGCCTCGTGGCGAATTCCCGTGAGCTCCTTGCCGTTCGAATCGCGGATTGGCGTGTAGATCTCGATGGATTGCATTTTGTTCGAGAACTCGAAATTGCCATGCGACATCCACGATTGAACGTTCGACGTCCAGGTAATCAAGGCGTCGCGATCCCAGAAGCCGATGGTCTCGCCATACCAACGCGGCACCTCGGCACCGAGGTGCGGCACAACACCGTCCATCTTGAACACGGCGCCGAGGTGCACGTCCGTGACGTAGTTGTCTGCGGAAGACGTCATGATCCGCACGAGCTTCGGCGACACCAGGATTTCGTGACGGAACGTAGCGGCGAAGTGGAATCGACGCATGAAGCCCTCAGGCCAGCAGTACATGCCGGGCCACTGTGGAGCACTGGAGTTGCCTTCATGATAGATCTGCTGAACCATCCGCTTTTGATACTCGGGCGTGAGGAGCGAGACGATCGTGGAAATCTGGCTCCAGAGGTTTCCGTACCAGGTAAAGATCAGCGGCGAAACTTGCTGATAAACCCCGTCCCATTCGAGCGGCAACGTCTCGCGAGTCTGTTCCGTAGGGCCGCCGCGCGCCTTCGTTTCGGCGAGCAGCGCGGCGTAGTGCTCTTCCGCCGTCTTGAAGGGATACGGGCTCACGATCGCGGCGCGCGGGTAATCCCGGTCACAAAAGCCCCAGGCAGCGGTTTTGGGATCGTCGTTCGTGACCAGGGGGTCGCTAAAAGAGGCGGTTGCGCCGCGCTGCTGCTCGAGAGCAAAGCTGCTATTGCAACGGTAATAGCGCGGGTCGGTCCAGTACTTGCTGTCCTGATAGAAGTCTTTGCTGGTAAAGAGATCGACCGGCAACGGCGTCACGCCGGCCGGCACATCGCCATCGAACGCGCTCCCGATGTCGACGACCTTGCCGTCGCGCGGGAAGCGAAAGGGACCGACGACTGGGTGTGTAGAGAAGAAGTCTACCGGCTTAGCGCCCGTTGGGCGCGGCAGCTCTTGTAGCAGCGGAGCACCGCGGCCGACGCTCTGAGTCTGCGTCGTTTGCGCCCCAAGCGGCAACGCCAACATGGAGGCGGCCGCACAAGCCGCTGTCAGCAAAACTCGCATAGAAAATTTCCCCAAAGAATCGTCAGCAGCGGATCTTCCATGTCAGTCGCTCGGCAACGTGAACACGTAGAGCGCATGGCCGCGCTCGGGCACGCGGATTTCCGGCGTCAGCGTGGCCGGAACGCCGCGTGTGCTGCCGCCGCCGAGCCCCGTAGTCACGGCGACGTACTGCTTGCCGTCGACCGCGAAGCTGATCGGGAACCCTTGCACCGACGTGGCGAGGCGAGTTTCCCAGACCACGTGACCGTCGCGCACGTCGACGGCCTTGAAGCTCCGATCGAGATCGCCGGCGAATGCCAAACCGCCGGCCGTCGACAACACCGACGTCAGAAACGACGCGCGCTGCTCGAGCGACCAGACTTGCTCGAGCGTATCGACGTTGAAGGCCGCAAGCTTGCCGACGTTGCCGTTCGCGCCCGGCGCCACGTAGAAACGTCGGTCGGCGCCGCCGCTGCTGCCGCCGCCGGGCGTGAGCTCCACGGCACGCGCGCGCATCGAAGCGCAGCTCTGGCTGAGCGGGATGATGAGTTGCCGCGTCGGCGCGTGGAAGCTCATCGCGGGCCAATTCTTGCCGCCGGCCGTGCTCGGGCACGCGTCGATCCACTCGCCGACTTTTTGGTCGATGATGTCTTGCCGGTAGCGCGGCCGCCCGGTCTCCCGATCGAAGCTGGCCCAAATGTTTTGGAACACGGTCTCCGCGTGGCCGATGTAAGCGCCCGTGCGGCGGTCGTTCTTCCACAGGATGCCGTCCTTGCCGACCGACAACACCCACTTATCGGGGCCGGAGTCGACGAGCACGCGCTCGTAGACGACATCGAGGTCGAACGATTCGCCGGGCGCATGCGAGAAGTACCAAGCGAGCTTGCCCGTGGTCGCGTCGAGCGCGAGCGTCGAGCTCGTGTAGAGCGCGGCGTCGTTGGCGTTCATGCCGCGGCTCGCGGGCATCCACGGTTTTGCCTGCGTCGTGCCCCAGTACGTGAGATTGAGCTCGGGATCGTAGCTACCCGTGATCCACGACTCGCCGCCCGAGCGATAGAGATCCGGCAGGCCGCTCCAACTATCGCCGCCGGGCTCGTCCGTGAGCGCGATCGTGCGAAACCGCCAGAGTTGCTTGCCGTCCTCCGGATCGTAGGCGCTGATGAAGCACTTGTTCTGCTCGAAGATGCTGCACGTGCCCATGCCTTGGATGATGAGTCCGTTCGCGATGACGGGGCCGCTATTCGTGGCATAGACGTCGGGCATGACGACGTCCCACGCGAGCTCGCCGGTGCGCGCATCGAGCGCGATCAGACGCGCTTCTTGCGGACGGTTGGCCCAGGTGATCGTGCTCTGAAAGATCAGCTTGTTGCCGTAGAGCGAGATGCCGCGCGGCGCGACGTCGGCGCCGACGCGGTACTCCCAGATCAGGTTGCCCGTGCGCGCGTCGAGCGCTTGCACGATGCCGCCGGTATTGGCGAGGTAGATCGTGCCTTTGTAGGCGAGCGGTGCGGGTTGGTTGATACCGCCGTCGCGCATCGGCCAAATCCAGGCGAGCTGAAGGCGCTTGGCGTTGTCGGCCGTGATCTCGGCGAGCGGGCTGAAGCTCGTTGCGCTGTAGTCGTGCCGCAGCATCACCCAGTCGGCAGGATCCGGGCGGCGCAGCGTGTCGTCGGTGACCGGCACGAACCGCGGCACCGTGCCGGCGACCATGACACCCGTGGGCCCCTGGGCTTCGGGAGTGGTGAGGACGGCCGCTGCGCCCGGAAGATCCTTGCCGAGGCGCTCGGTCGTGGCGGCCGTGATGGCCGCTTCGCTCGCCGGACTGCCGTTGGCTTGGAGCAGATAGGCAACGATGTTCGTGTAGGCCTCGGCCCCGAGGCCGCCCGGGATTGTCCGGCGGCATCGTCGAGCGTGTCTGCGCGATGAGCTCGTTCGTGCCGCGGTTGCCCCAGCGCGCGACGAACTCGGGTCCCCCGAGCAAGGCGTTCGGTAGCTGGCGCAGGTTCGCGCCGTGGCACGTGGCGCAGGTCTGCTCGAACGCCGCGCGGCCGGCGGCGGCTTGCTCGGCCGTGAACGAGAACGCCGGCGCGCAGTGCAGGCCAAGTGCCGCGACCGTCGCGAGCGAGGCGAAACGCTGGATCGAGCTCATCGTACGATCATCCCCTCAGTACTTGCGCGCCCGCGCGCGAATCGGTCGGAGCGCCGCAACGCTCAATACCGAACGTCCCCACACCACAGCTGAAACAGGCCGTCGGTCTGCACGTCCTGCTTGTATTGAAACGTCAATCGGCCGTCGGCGCTCGATCGCGAACAGAACGATGCGCGGCGGCACGACCTCGACGCTGTTTCCTCTGCGCCGCTTTATCGGTCCTTCGGACTCGTGGCTCGTGGCCACGAGCGAGCGACCATCGGGGTGCAACGCGAACATCCGGACATCGAGGCTCTGCGGATCCGCAGATTGGATCAGCCGCGGCTCGCCGGTCGCGGGATCCACGGACAACACCGCGATCGAATTCTCCATGCCTTCGGCGATGACCTCTTCACCCCGGAAGACTTCCTTACCGCGACCGCGATTCGCGACGTACAGAGTCCTGCCGTTGGTCGGGTGCATGCGGATCGCCGCTGCCGCTTGTCCTGGCTGCGACCGCGTACCCGGCGCCAAGAGATTCGTGACGAACAAAGGTTCTGCCGAAAGCCGATCGTCCTCGATGCCGAACGTATGCAGCTCGTTCTGCGACTCGATGACGACGTAGACCCACCGGCCGGACGGATGAAACTCGACGTGGCGGCAGCGAAACTCACGGCCGCCGTTCGGCGCCACGGACTGTTTGTTCGTGAGCTGACCGTTGGCGTAGTCGAATATCTTGAGAGCAGCCGAGATCCTCTTCCTTTCGGCCCGGAATCGCCTGATTGCCGCGCGCAGGCAGGATCACTGCACGACCGGAGGGCATGACGCGAATCTGATGGGCATAGACGCCGGTAGCGAGCGTCGCCTCCTGCCGAACTTCGGCGCCGATCGAGCCGTCGGCGTTCAAGCGATGCACGGCGATGCTGCTCGGATCGTTGAAAGCGGAGAGCACATGCTCGCCCCGATGGTCGACCGTGATGTGGATCGGCCGATGGCGCAAGCGGACTGCATCGCCGAGCGGCTCGAGCGCTCCCGACGAGTCGACCTCGAAGGCGTTCAGATAATGGTTCTGCGGCTTCGCAGCCGTATGCTCGTCGCTGCTCGCTACGTAGAAACGCCGACCCCATTGGCACGCTTCCTGAATTTCTTCGGCAACGACGATAGGTTCGCCGAGCTCGACGAGGGATTTGCCGTCGTCCGCAATTCGGTAGCGCAACAGTCGGGGGCCGACGTTGGCATAGATATCCGCTCGTGCTGTGCTCGGCTGCTGCGCCCCGAGCGCTCCGAAACGGCCGAGCGCTGCCGAGCCCGCGGCGCCCGCCAACCATGCGTTGAACCTACGTCGATGCACGTCCATCCGCTCTAGGCGTGCTCGCGAATGAACGCGAGCACGTTGGCGACGCACTCGTCCGGATTCGCGACGGCGATGTGATACGCGTCGCTCTGCAGCACGACGAGCCGCGAATCGGGTATCGCCATCTGATACTTGCGCACCTTCTCGACGGACTGCAGCGCGCTTCTGTCCGCCGTGATGATCAGCGAGGGCGCCGCGATGCGCTGCAGCACGCCATCTCTTTCGAGGTCGAAGCTCGATAGCGCCGCATTCAGCCCCTGCGTGCCCGCTTGCGGTGCGTTCTTCTCCATCGCGTTCCAGTACTCGATCATCTCCGCGGACGCGGACGACCCGAGTCTGTCTTTCTGCGGAACGGGCGATGGATTCGTAATCGAGATGACCGAAGCCGGTCCGCTGACGACGCACAGAGAGCGCGTCCTTGCGGGGAAATCGGCAGCGAACTGCATCGCGACCGGGCCGCCCGTTTTCGCGCCGACGATATGAGCGGACTCGACGCCCGCCTTGTCGAGCACGCTCGCGATATAGCCCGCAAGACCCGGAAACGACCATTCGAAGCCGGCCGGAACCGTCGACAGTCCGCAACCGGGCAGGTCCGGGCGAAGCACGCGATATTCCTTCGCCAGGGTCGGCACCCACGCGAACCAGACGACGCCCGACTCGAGCGCACCGTGAATCAGGACGACGGCTTCCGGCTTGCGCCAAGGCTCGCCGAACCAATCGTCGCGAAAAAACCGCTCGGTCGGACCTCCGAGGGGCTGTGTCTGGGCTTGCGCCGCCGTCGCGACGAAACCGGTGCCGCCGATGGTCGCGCCGATCGTTGTCTTCAGAACGCTGCGGCGGGATACAGTGATCGCCATAGCCGGTCTTCTCTTTTTTCGGTAGCGTCTGATCTAGTTGGGCTGCTTCTCTTCGGCACGCCGCGCGAGCTCGCGCACCCACGCGCTGACGTTCGCGATGGCTGCCTCGTCGAGGAAGCTGCCAAACGCGGGCATCAGGTTGCGGCCGGTCGACACGATGCGTTGAATCTCGTCCGCTGGCCGGGCCGTCGTGAAAGCGGGTCCGCCGTGACCTCCGCGGCCGTCGGCGCCGTGGCAGAACACGCAGGAATTGACGTAGGCCGCCCGCCCGCTTTCGAGACTCACTTCAGCATTGCTGCCGCCCGAGGCCCGCGTAACCAGCGGTTGTGTAGCTTCGGCGACCTCATCGAGCGTGCCACCGAGCGAGAACAACCAGACGCTGTCGCCGTGAGCGCCGCCCTGCACATGTCCACCCGAGTAGACCGCGACATACTGACGCCCGCGGTGCTCGAAAACGCTGGCCGGCGCGTTCACGCCCGCTCCGGTTTGAAACTCCCAACGTTTCGCGCCGGTCGCGGAGTCGAGCGCGGTGAGACGGCCATCGTTGCGCCCAACGAATACGAGGCCGCCTGCCGTCGCGACGGAACCGCTCAGGCAGCGCTCCGGCCAATGCTGCTGCCAGACGAGCTTGTTGGTTCGCAGATCGAGCGCGGCAAAAACGCCGAACAGCGGCATCGGGTTGGTGCCGAAGTTGCCGCCGATGTAGAACTCGCCGGCGGGGGGAGCTCTTCGCCGATGTCCCAGGCCCGAAATGCGCCCGCGCCATCGGCCGCGCAGACATACATGTAGCCTGTTTCGATGTCGACTGAGCTCGGCGGCCAGTTCGCGCCGCCTCGCAGGCCCGGCTTCACCAAGACGTAGTCCGTCCAATAGGGTGTGAAGATACTGCCCCGGTTGATGAGCTCGAACCCTTCGGGCGCGACCTCCATCGACATCGGGACGAAGGAATCGCCGATCGGAAACGGTTGCGTCGCCGCAGTTGCCTGGCGCGGCTCCTGGGGCACGGCACGCTCCTCGATTCCGATCAGTGGTTCGCCCGTCGTTCGGTCGAGGATGTAGACCCAGCCTGTCTTGCCCGCCTGAGCCAAACCCTTGCGTTTGACGCCGTCGATTTCGGCGTCGAATAGAACGACAGGATTCGGTGCGTCGTAGTCCCAAAGTTCGTGATGTACTTCCTGAAAGTGCCAGCGGTATTTCCCCGTTCGCACATCGAGCGCCACGATCGAGGCGGCAAACAGGTTGTCGCCGGGCCTCACGGCGCCGTTGAAATCGGGGCCGGCATTGCCGGTGGAGAAGTAGACGAGCCCGAGCTCGGGGTCGACGGCGGGGGTCTGCCATACCGTGGCCCCGCCGCTGCGCCAGACCTCGTTGTCTTGCGGCCAGGTGTCGTGGCCGAGCTCGCCGGGCCCCGGAATCGTGTAGAACGTCCATACCAGCGAACCGTCGTCTGCATCGTAGGCTTTGACGCGTCCGCGAACCCCGAACTCGGCACCCGCAAAGCCCGTGATCACGAGGCCGTCGTAGTAGAGCGGCGCGGTCGTGATCGTGAAGCCGTCCTGCCATCGCTCGGCCTGAGTGCTCCAGACGACGTTGCCGGTGACCTGGTCGAGAGCGACGAGCTTGCCGTCGAGCTGGCCCACGTAGACTTTGCCGTCGCCGATCGCCACGCCGCGATTGGTCCAGCCGCAGCAGGCCGTCGAGATGCCGGGATCGAGGTTCGCCTCGTAGGTCCACAGGGAGTCGCCGCTGTCGACATCGATGGCGAAAACATCGTTGGCGGGCGTCGCAACGTAAAGCACGCCGTCGAAAAAGATTGGTTGTGCTTCGCCGGAATATCGCGGGCCGAATCCCGAGCCGTTCAGTCGTACCCGCCAGACACCCTTCAGACGCTCGACCGTGTCGCGGTTGATTTCTTTCAGAGGCGAGTAGCGGCGGTTGTACCAGTCCCCGCCGTTGGTGGGCCAGTCGTTCCGTGGGGCAGTCAGCGACGAGCCCGCGAAGTTCGGTGCGACGCTCTGCGCCTCGACGCCGACGAGCGCCGGTGCCGCGAGCAGTGCCAGAACCAATGCAGTGGAGAACCTAGCGGTCATCGGAGCTCACCTTGCGTGTAACCGAGCGTCGCAAGCTTACCCTGTTGCTCAGTCGGCCGAGAACGCCGTTGTCGTGTGAGTCGGCGAATGTAGCAAGTGCTAGCCCGGACGTCGCGCCAGGTCCACGGGGCCGCCGCGAAGCGCGGCAATCGAGCTGGCGATGATGGTGCGCCGTCCGCTACGATTCGGCGCGCGCGGGCGTGCGAACGCCGGCGCGCCATTCGAGACGACTACGGGGGCCAGCGGAACTCATGACACGCGAACGCAGCAACGACGCTACGACGCAGAATCCGTCGATCGATCGCCGGGCAGCGGTCAAAGGCGCGCTGGCCGCTGCCGGCGCGCTCGGGCTCGGTTCGCTGGCGCCGTCGTCCGGCCACGCGCAACAGAGCGCCGCGCCGGCTGCGACCGCCAACGGCGCAACACTCGCGTTTACGCGCTTCTTGAACACGACTGCGTACGCCGATCTGCCGCCGCTCGCGATCGAGCACGCCAAAATGATTCTCGCGAGCACGCTGTCGAGCGCTGCCGTGGGAGTCACGATGGACTCAGCGCGCATTCAGCGCGAGCTCGCACTGGATCAGGGTGGTAAGGCGGAGAGCACCGTCTGGTTCGACGGCAAGAAACTGCCGGCCGTGCTCGCCGCGCGTGTCAACGCTGCCGCAAGCGACGCCGCCGCCTCAGATGACAGCGACATCCGCAACATTGCGCACTTCGGCACCACGTTGACCGCGGCCGGCCTCGCGCTCGGCGAACGCACGCGCGCGAGCGGTCGGGATCTGTTGCTCGCGATGGTGATTGGCTACGAAGCCGGCGGGCGCATCGGCGACGCCCGCGCGGGGGGCCGCCCGGGCCTGCACGCGTCGCAGCTCGTGGCGTTCTCGAGCGCCGCCGTCTCCGCAAAGCTACTGAAGCTCGGCGACGGACAGATGGCGCATGCGCTTGGGCTAATCGCCACCACGGTCGGCGGCCTTCTCGTCGGCACGAACAGCTGGGCCCGCGAATACATGGGCGCCAACGCGGCGTTCACGGGCGTGCAAGCGGCGCTGTCGGCGGGGAGCGGCTTCACGGTGAATGAGGACATGATCGACGGCCGCGACGGTTTCATAGACGTGTTCGGGGGTGGCGCCTCGAGCGTCGGCCGACTGACGGCCGATCTCGGTACGTCCTGGAACATCGACGACTACCTCGCCATCAAGCTCTGGCCCGGCGCCCACCCGCTTTCCGGCATGCTCGAAGCCGCCGTAACGGCGGCGCGCGAAGGCAACGTCGAGGCGAGCGACGTGGCGCAGATTCTCGTCGCCGGTCCGTCGGTCCGCACGATGTTCGGCAGCCGCCGTCCGAAGGACCACGTCGAAGCCATTCACAGCCTGCCGTACTTCGTGGCCTCCGCGATCGCCGACAAGAACTTCACCTGGGTGCACGCGACGGCTGACAAGATCTTCGATCCCACCGTGCAGGGGCTGATGGCGCTCGTGGATCCGGATCCGTCGCCGCCGGCCGTGCAGACGCGCTGGCTGTGGGCCGGCACGGTGACCATCGTGACGACGTCGGGCACGCGTATCACGCGGACCGTGGACGCGCCTCGCGGTTCGGCGCCGCGCGGCATCGAATGGCAGGATGTGGAAGCGAAGTACCGCGAGCTGATGCCGCAGTCGAGGCTGCCGGCCCGACGCGTCGAAGAGATTCTCGCGATGATCCGCGGGCTCGAGAACGTGAACGACGTGTCGAAGCTGACGCGCATGCTCGCTCCGCGGCGCTGAGCTCGCATCTGCCGCCGCCGTGAATCTGCACGCTCGATGGACGTGAGCGCGGCCGAGCGCACGCTCGCTGAGTATCGCGGTGATATGCTCTTTGCCATGGCCGCGTCTCAGCTGCAACGCGACGCCCCGCGTTTCTCAGGTCATGCGGCCGGGGAAATACTCATCGGTTAGTCGCGAATGCTCCTCAGGGGGGAAGGTATGCGAGTCATCTCAGTCGCGTGCGCCGCCGCTATCTCGATCGTCGTAGCGGCGCCGCTGTCCGCGCATCACTCGTTCGCGGCGCAGTTCGACGGCTCCAAACCGATCACGCTGCAAGGCACGGTGACGAAAGTCGAGTGGCGCAACCCCCACATCTGGGTCTACATGGACGTGAAGAACGCCGACGGCTCGGTGACGGCCTGGCAGTGCGAAGGCGGTGCGCCGAACGCCCTCACGCGACAGGGTTGGTCGCGGCAGGACTTGGAGAGCGGCGAGCCGCTCACCATAGAGGGCTACCTCGCGAAGGACGGCAGCAAGACCTGCAACGCGCGCACGTGGAAGGTCGGCGACCGTACCGTGCTCGCCGGATCGTCCAGCGACGGCGTTCCGGCGGCGGGCCGATGACCCCTTCATATTTCGCGGAGTCGGTACGATGACGAGGCTACTTACCGCCAGCGCTTGCGCCGTCGCGATCGCCGCGTCGCTCTTCGCCGCCGTGTCAGTCGACGCCCAGCCTCCGCAGTCCCCGGTGCTCACGGAGATGCCAAAACCGAACGGTACGCCGGTGCCGCGTACTCCCGACGGACGTGCGGATCTCTCGGGCGTTTGGAATAAGGCGATCCATACGAACACTTCGCGTCCCGTCGAGCCGCTGCCGTTCACGCCCGCGGGCCTCAAGGCTTTCAATGACGTCCCGCAACTCATCGATCCGACGAGCCGCTGCATCCTTCCCGGTGTGCCGCGCGTCAACAACTCTCCGTATCCGTTCCAGATCATGCAGCTGCCGGACAGGGTCATCTTCGTCTACGAGTACATGCACAACTTCCGCGTCATCTACACGGACGGTCGCGGCCATCGCGCGCATTGGGAGCCGTCGCTCATGGGCGACTCCGTCGGGCGTTGGGACGGCGATACGCTCGTCATCGAGACCGTCAACCTCACGGACCGAACCTGGCTCGACGACCACGGGAATCGCCACAGCGATGCTCTGCGGGTGACCGAGCGATGGCGCCGCATGAGCGCCGACGAGCTCTGGTACCAGGCGACGATCGATGACGCGAAGTTCTACACGAAACCGTGGACGACGGGTTGGGTCACACCGCTCGCGCCGAAGGAGTGGGAGATCATGGAGTACGCCTGTACCGACAACAATAAAGACCTGTACGACGGCCATCTTCAACCGGGATCGCTGGACGGATCCGGCCGCGACGGCACTGCCGTCGCTACGCCCGCGCCGCCTCGCCTGTAGTACGCGCCTGCGCCCGCACCTGATCTGCTGAACCTCGACCGGCGCACTGGTCAGCGCCGCATACGCGTCCGCTACGGCAGTGCGTACGCGATCAGCTCGGCACCGGCGTTGACGCCCGATTGGCTCACGGCCACCACGATGTACTGCTTGCCGTTGTGCAGGTAAGTCATGGGCGAGCCCGTTTGCTTGGCCGGCATCCTTACCTGTCCCGCCACGTCCTCGCCGGTCTCCTTGTCGTACGCGCGTAGCAGCGCCACCGTTCCGCCGCTCGCATCGGTGTGGACGTCGCCTTCGCCCGCGATCACGAGCGTCTTGGTCGTCAGCGTGCCGATGAAGATCCGGCCGTAGGCGCCGAGCCGCGACGCATCGAGGCCCGCGAGCGCGGGGTTGTTGCGGATGTTGTCGGGCGTCGTGGAGTGGGCTTTCTGCCAGAGCATCGCACCCGTATTCATGTCGTACGCCGTGATCCGGTCGTACGGCGGCTTGGTCAGCGGAATGGTCCCTTGCAGGAAGGTGCTCGCCCGCGGACCTCCCGGCCCCGGCTGCGCTCCCAATGCGCCGGGTCGCGGACCTAGGCCGCCGCCCGGCAGCGCCGACGGCGGCGCCGCCAGCGACGGTCCGGCCGCCACCGGAGCGGCGGCCGCGCGCGCGGCCGGACTCGGGTCGAACGGCTTGAGATCCGCGGGGATGTTCTGCAGCGTGAAGACCGCCGTATGCGAGTGAATGTAGAGCCGGTTCGTCTCGGGATCGAAGCTGCCGCCGGGCCAATTGGCGCCGCCGACATCGGCTGGCAGCATGAGCGTGCCCGCAGGGCCGCCCGGACGATCGATCGCCGCCGGCGTGAACAGAGGCCCGATGTGATATTGCGCCATGACTCTCTCGGCCTCGGCGCGAAGCGCCGGCGTGAGATCGTTCAGCACGTCCGCGGAGACGCCCTGACGGTCGAACGGTTGCGGCCGCGTCGGAAACGGCTGCGTGGGGCTCGTCTTCTCGAACGGCGATTCCGACTGCGGCACGGGCCGTTCTTCGATCGGCCAGATCGGCTCGCCCGTTTCGCGGTTTAACACGAACAGGAACGCCGACTTGGTCGGTTGTGCCAGCGCTTTGATCGTGCGGCCGTCCTGCTGCACGTCGAAGAGAATCGGCGCGCACGGCAGGTCGTAGTCCCAGAGGCCGTGATGCACCGTTTGGTAATGCCACCGACGTTTGCCGGTTCGCACGTCGATCGCCACGAGCGATTCGCCGAACAGTCCGTCGCCGGGGCGGTTGAAGCCGTTGTAATCGGAGGAGGGCATCTCGACGGGTAGGTACACGAGCCCGAGCTCCGGATCCGCGCTCATTTGCGCCCAGACTCCGGTATTGCCGTTGCGCTCCGCCGCGCCGTCTCCCCACGTCTCGTAACCGAGCTCGCCTCGAGCCGGGACGGTATGGAAGATCCAGAGGCGTTTGCCGGTGCGCGCGTCGAAACCGCGCACGTTGCCTCGTACGTCCCAGGTCGAGTCGGGGCTGCCGGCCGGGCGATGCGCAGCGCCCACCACAATTACGTTGCCGATCACGAGCGGCGTGGCGTTGAGCCCGATGTTGCCGCCGTCCGGATCGACTTTCTGGTCGAAGTTTTCTTTGAGGTCCACGCTGCCGTCGTCGCCGAACGAGTCGACGGGTAAACCTGTCTTTGCGTCGAGCGCGATCATGCGATAGCCGGGCGTCACGTAGATGATGCGTTGATCTGTGCCGTCCGGGCTCGACCACCACGCCACGCCGCGACCGGCTCCTTGGCGAGCGCCCGCGTTACCGCGCGCGCCTTCGTCCTCGCGGTACAGCCACCTCATTTCGCCCGTTGCGGGATCGAGCGCGACCACCGCGCGGCGCGTGCCCGCCGTCGTATATAAGGTGTCGTTCACGTAGAGCGGGGTTGCGGAATACAGCGTGTCGGGGCGCGGGCCGAGAAAATCCGTGCGCAGGCGCCAAGCGATCCGCAGATCCTTGAAATTGTCCTTGCCGATCTGATCCAGCGACGAATAGCGCTGGCTCGCAAGGTTGCCCCCGTAGGTTGGCCACTGCTCGGCGCGACGACTCGCTGCGGCTGGCGGTTGTGCCGTGCCGACGGACGCGCCAAGCAGGCCCCCGAGCGCGAGGGCGCAGGCGGCGATCCCAAATTTACGCATGCAGGCTCTCCCCACGGCTAACGATGACTACGGGCTCGGCGGGATCTGGAACGTCGTCTGGGTAAGGGCGTCCTGCTCGGCAGGCAGCGGTTCGCTCCCGAGCGGCAAGCCGTTGTACCAGAGAACGTAGGTCAGGATCTCGACCCGCTGTTCCTGGAGCAAGCTCGCGGGCTTCTCCGGCGGCATCGTCGCGATGCGCGCGACCAGTGCCGCGAGCGGTGCACCGTTCCACGTACTGGCGAATTGCGGGCCCACGAGTGGCGGAGCCTTGTCCGCTCCCGCCATGGTCTCGCCGTGGCATTGCAGGCAGTGCTCGTAGTAGAGCGCCCGGCCACGGAGAGCCTGCTCCTCGGTGTAAGCGCCCGCCAGGATCGATGGCGCGGCCGCCGGCTGTCCCACGGCCCGGACGAGACCGGTACCGGCCCAGCACGCGCCGACCAGTAGTGCGACTGAGTGGATTCTCACGAATGGACCTCTGCGATGCGGACGAGTGCGAGCGCGTCGTGGACGTTACGAATAGAAGACGGCCGCTCTCAATGACTCACCAGCGCACAGAGCTCGACGGGGCTCGCGACCCGGAGCCGCTGATAGGCGCGTTGCCGGTAAGTCAGGACGGAGGTCTTCGCGATTTCGAGATCGAGTGCCGTGGCTTCGACGCTCATGCCGACAGCGGCTCGAGCGCACACCTGTTGTTCCCTGCGCGTGAGGCTGCTGCATCGATTCGCGAACCGGTCTTCGAGCTCGGCGACGGTGAGCGGCTGCGTAGTCAGGCTCCGCCGACGGTTCAGCGGCAGCATCGGCAGCAAGAGGCACGCGAGACCGATCAGCGAGCCGAGCTCCTCGTCGGTGCAGCGGCCGTCCGACGCGTGTCGCGCGACGTTGATCCCGCGCCAGGCGTCGTCTCCGCGCTGGATGATGGAGATGCGCTCGACGATCCCGGCGTCGTCGAAGAAGCGGCGGCGAAACGACGGAGGCGCGATGTCCGTCGGCCGTACTCGCTGCAGCGCCACGTCGTTATGCTTTGGCGCCGCACAGAACGCGTCCCCGATCGGGTCGCGGCGTAGGTACCACTTGCGGTAGGCGGGAAAGAGATCGACCACCGCGGGCTCGCAAAAGGAATACTGCAGGGTGCTGTCCTCGCAGCTCTTGGCCTCGAACAGGTAGATTCGCCGCGCGCCCGCGGTCACGGACAGCACCGAGTCCCGCACGGTACCGCCGAATGCGTCCGTTCCGATCGAGGCGAGTAGCTTCTCGTAGGCGGCGGCCAATTTCGTGGGCGCGCGCCAGTCTTTGATCTGCCTTATGTCCGACACGAATCCCCCCGAGCCGACGTCGTCCGGCCTATGGTGCACGCATTGGGGGTGCGCTGTCGTCAGTCGTCGTGGATCGTGCGTGCCGGGACGATCGCGCTGGTCGATCGCACCGAAGATGCTGCGGCCGTCGGCGTCGAGCATCTCGATGCGAACACGGTCGCCGAAGCGCATGTAGTCCGTGACGGCGTGCCCTTGATCGGCGATCTCGATCGCCCGGCGCTCTGCGATGCAAGCGGATCCGACCGTCGAATAGCCGGCGTTCGAAACAGTCCCCGAGCCGACGATCGTACCCGCGCTCAAGTTTCGCGAGTATGCGGCGTGGGCGATCAGCTCGTGGAAGCCGAAGCCCATCTCGCTGGCGTCCGGATTGCCGAATCGCCGCCCATTCCAGCTCACCTGGAGCGGCAGGCATACGCGCCCGTCCTTCCACGACCCGCCGAGCTCGTCGGGCGTCACGGCCACGGGACTGAAGCTCGTGGCCGGCTTCGCATGGATCCAGCCGAAACCGGTTTTCATTTCCGGTACCGCGTGCGCACGCAGGCTTGCGTCGTTGGCGAGCATCACGAGCTTTATGTGCGCGAGCGCCTCGGACGCCTGAGTTCCCATCGGTACGCGGTCGACGACGACGGCGATCTCGGCTTCGAAGTCGATCCCGTCGGCTTCCGAAGGCACCGGCATGTCTTGGCACGGGCCCAGGAAGTCGTCGGAGCCGCCCTGGTACATGAGCGGCGTCGTAGCGCGTGAGTCGTCGACGTACTTGTGCTTGAACGCGCGTTGCATGAGCTCGCCGTGGCTGGGGAAGGCCGATCCGTCGAGCCATTGCCAGGTGCGCGGCAGCGGCGAGGCGAGATCGACGTGGGCGAGAGCGAACTCGCCTTGCGCTCGGCCACCCTCGAGATCGTCGAACAGGGCTACGAGGGCGGGCGCGATTTGCTCCCACGACTCGAGCGCCGCCAGCAGAGTCTTCGCGACGTGCATGGCGCTCGCCGCACGCCCCAAGTCGCGCGAGACCACAACGAGTCGGCCGTCCCGAGAGTCGTCGCGCAGGGTGGCTAGCTTCATGGCGAGCGATCATAAACGACGGCGCGCCGCGCGCAATTCGCCGCTGTCCTGTCGAGAGAGGACAGTCGCCGGCGCGGCGCGCGCTAGATTCCGCTCTTCACTGTCAGCGGAGAATGCGGTGCTCGCCGGGAACAAGGTCATCTTCACCGTCGCGATCAACGGCGGCATGCAGCAGGATCGCGGCGGCGCGGTCATCCCGAAGCAGCCCGCCGAGATCGGCGAAGCCGCGGCACGCTGCTACGAGGCGGGCGCGGCGATGGTGCACGTGCACGCACGCGACCCGCAAGGCAAGAACAGTGGCGATCGCAAGATCTACGCCGAGATCATCCGCCAAATCCGCGCGCGATCGCCGATCTTGATCCAGACCACGAACGGCATCGGTGTGCGCCGCGATCCCGCGACCGGTCAATTCATCTGGCCTACCGACAGCGAGCGGCTCGGCTTGTTGAACCTCGATCCGCAGCAGGATCTGTTCGGGATCGCTGCGGGCTCCGCCGACTTCCATAATCCCGAGGGCGGCTACCCCGAAGAGGTGCCGTACGTGAACTCGCCCGCGCTGCTCAAGCAGACGATCAAGGCGGTCTACGAGAAGGGGTCGGCTCTCGAGTACGAAGTGGTCGAGGCGAGCTCGTTACATCGGTTGCTGCGCTATGCGAATGAGGGGCTGTTCGACCGCGACCGCGACAACGTCTGGCTGCTGCACGGCGGCGGCTTCGGCGCGACGCCGCCGATCGCGCGCAACGTGCTGTTCGCGATCGACGAGGGCCTGCGGCTGTTCCCGAAAGCGATCTGGGGCGTAACGGGCACGGGGCGCGACATGTTCAAGATCGCGACGCTCGGCCTTTCGCTCGGCTGCGACCTCGTGCGCGTCGGATTCGAGGACGGCGTGCACCTGCCCGACGGCACGGTGGCCCGCGACAACAGTGAGATGGTGCGCGCGGCCACGAGCATCGCCGCGATCTACGGCCTGGCGCCCGCGACCGTGCAAGAAGCGCGCGCCCGATTCCGGATCTAGACTGCGGCGCATGGCCCGTCCCACCGTGCTCGTCGCGAGCCCTCTGCTGATGCGCCGGCGCGAGGCGTGGGACGACGGTTATGCGCTGGTTGAGCCGGCCGACGTCGCGGCCGGTGCCTCGACCGAGCTTGCAGGTTCCATCGAAGTGATCGTCACCGCCGGCGACGCGCTCGACGCGCGGCTCGTGGACGCGCTGCCTAACCTGAAGCTCGTGGCGTGTTGGACGACCGGGTATGAGGGCATCGACGTCGAACACTTGCGCTCGCGCGGCATCGCGCTGACCACGGCGGCGGGCGCGAACGCGCACGACGTCGCCGATCACGCGATCGCGCTCCTCCTCGCGTGGTGGCATGGCGTCCCGCGTGCGGATCGCGCGGTCCGCGCGGGCGACTGGCGCGAGGGGTTTGCGCCGCGGCGGTCGCTGCGCGGGAAGCGGGCTGGGATCGTGGGCCTGGGGCGCATCGGCATGGAGACCGCGCGTAGAGCCGCCGCGCTCGGGATGGCGGTCGGCTGGTGGGGGCCGCGCGCGAAGCCGGCGGCTGGCTACCCGCGAGCAGAGAGCCTCGCCGCGCTCGCGCGCGGCAGCGACGTCTTGTTCGTCGCGAGCCGCGCGGTGCGCGCGAACGCGGGCCAGATCGATGGCCAGGTGCTCGCGGCGCTCGGCGCGGACGGCGTGCTCGTGAACGTGTCGCGCGGGTTCTTAGTGGATGAGCCCGCGCTGATCGATGCACTCGAGAACGGCGTGATCGCGGGCGCCGCGCTCGACGTGTTCGCGCAGGAGCCGGTCGATGCCAAGGTCTGGAGCCGCTTCGACAACGTGGTGCTCACACCGCACATCGCGGGATTCACGATCGAGGGAGGCGCGGCGATGTTCGCGCAGCTACGCGAGAACGTCCGTCACCACTTCGCCGGAGAGCCGTTGCTCACTCCGGTGAGCGACCCGTCGGAGTAGCACCGAGATTCGCCCGCGAGGTTCTCCGCGCCGCGGACGAAATTCGCGTCCTCTCGCAAGAGGACCGGCCCGCGTGCGGCGATCTGCTACAAATTCGCCGATGTCTCATGCGGAAGCGAAGCTCACGTCCCCCGTCGAGACGAAACTCTCCGCCCCGATGCTGGTGCTGATCGGCATTTGCTCGCTCGTGTATTTCCTCGACGGCCTCATTCACTCGATTCTGGGACCGCTCGCGCCCGACATGGCGCGCTCGTTGAGCTTGAGCAGCGCCGAGCTCGGGCCGATCTTTTCGGCCAACCTCGTCGGTCAATGCATCGGGCTCGTCGTGTTGCCGCTGTTCGTGCGCCGCATCGGCCAGCGCGGCATCGTGCTCGTGTCGCTGATCGGTTTCGGGCTCGCACAGAGCGCGTCCGCGCTTTCCGACGGCCAGACGGATCTGCTCGTCTGGCGCCTGATTACCGGCGTGTTCCTCGGCGGGTGCCTCCCGAGCTGCCTCGCAATCGTCACGGAGATCGCGCCGCGCCCGCGACGGGGCCTGGCCATCATGATCATGTTCACGGGCTACGGGCTCGGCGCGACCGTGGCCGGCATCGTCGCCGCTGGATTCGCGGAGGCCGGCGGATGGCGTGCCGCGATGGTCGCGGTCGGCGCCGTGTGCGGCGTCGCGGCGATCGTCGCGTGGTTGTGGCTGCGAGTGCCTGCACGAGACGGACTCGTGCGCGACGACGCAGACGGGTTGGGCAGCACGTCGAAAGCCTTGGTGATCTTCTCGCCGCAGCTTCTCCTGGGCACGCTGATGCTGTGGCTGCTGTTCATCTCCATGCTGACGATCAGCTACTGCCTGAACTCATGGCTGCCGACGCTGCTCGTCGACGTGGGTCGGGACCGAAGCTTCGCTGCGCTCTCGGTATCGATTTTCTCGCTCGGCGGAATCATCGCGGCACTCGGCGTCGGCGTGCTCATCGATCGGTTCGGCGCGAGTCGCACGCTGATCTCCTTCCTCGCCATCGCAACGGTGTTGCTATTCGTCATTGGCCAAGTGCTCGCATCGGCGCCGGGTTCAGTTCTGATGGTGCTGCTCGCCGTGTGCGGGTTCTTTGTGCTTGGGGCGTACGGCGGCGTCAACGTCGTGCTCGCGAGCTTCTATCCCAATTACCTGCGAGCCGTGGGAATCGGGTGGACGAAGAGCGTCGGGCGTATCGGCACGCTCGTTGCGCCCGTGCTGATCGGGCTGGGCTTGAGCGCGGGGATAGACGAGACGACGGTGATGTCGCTGTTCGCGGTACCGGCGCTGCTCGCGGTAGTGTCGCTCGTCGTGATCGCGCTGGCCGAGCGGCGCGCCGCCAAACCGGCGGTCGCCGCGGCCGTATGAGGCTACCTCGCCTTCGTCTCGAACGCTTTCATTGCCGATTGGCGCGCAAGCGCGAGAGCCATGCGTCGAACGTGCCGATCCAGCTCGCGGTCGGGGAGCCCGCGTAGCCCGAAGCGAACGCATGCCCGCCTTCCTGCAGCAGATGCGCTTCGACGGGACGATTCGCGGCGCGCATGACAGCGAGTAGGTCGAGGCTGTTGGTTACGGGAACGGCCGCATCGTCGAGCGCGTGCACGAGGAACAGCGGCGGCGTGTCCGCACCCACGTGCAGCTGCGCCGAGCGGCGTGCAATCTGTGTCTGCGACGGATTGGGGCCGAGCAGCAGCTCGCGCGACACGGCATGCGTTCCGGGTAACGCCATCGTGACGACGGGGTAGATCAAGGCCGTCGCAAACGGCCGGGCGCTGCCCGAGTCCGCGGCGTCGACCGGTGCATATATGCCCTGAGCGAAATCCGTCGCGAGCGTCGCCGCGAGGTGACCGCCCGCCGAGAAGCCGACCACGCTCAGCGTTTGCGGGTCGATGGACCAGCGCGCCGCGTTGGCGCGGATCAAGCGCATCGCGCGCTGCGCGTCTTGCAGCGGCACGTCGTCGCCTTGTTGCCAGCCTTCTCCCGGCAGCCGATAGACGAGCACGAACACCGTGTAGCCGCGCTCAGTCAACTTCGCTGCGAAGTCGGCGCCTTCGTTTTGCACGGACACGAACATGTAGCCGCCGCCCGGTATCGCGAGCACGGCCTGGCCGTTCGGGCGTTGCGGCGCGAAGATGCGCAGCTCGGGTGTCGCCACGTTCGCGACGAACGGCGCGGGCCAACCGGCCGGCAGCGTCACCGGCACGAACGTGCCGCCGGGCGGCGCGGACGGCCACAGCGCCAAGGTCGGCGCGCCGGTCCACGCACGCGAGGTTTGCGGCGGCGTCGGGGGTGGTGCGAGGCCGCTGCCCGAGCGCGGCTGACTACGCGCGGCCGTTGCCGACGTCACGATGCTCGCGAAGAGCTCTTCGCGGCGTGCCGTGCTCGGGCGTGCGCCGACGCCTGCGGTCGTGCGCTCGAGCGCCTCCGCGATTGCGCTGTCGGCCAACGGCCGCATGCGGGCGTAGCCCACGCGATTCGGATGCACTCCGTCGTTGCCGAGATCCGCGCGCAGGCCGCCCTCGGCGTCGGCGAGCACCGCGGCGTAGTCGACGAACACGTAGCCGTTGTCGAAGGCCACACCGCGCAGCCAGCTGTTCAGCTCGCGGATCAGCGGGCGCGGGTCGAGGTCGCCGCGCCAGGACAGCTTGCGCGACGGCGGGATACCGGCGAGCACGACGGCGATGTCGTTCGCGCGCGCGAGGTCGATCATCGCGAGGATGTTGCTCTGGTAATCCTGCACGGTCGCGGGACCCGTGTTGCCGGCGATGTCGTTGGTGCCCGCCATGATGTGCACGACGCGTGGATGCAGCGCGACCACGTCCTGCCGAAAGCGCGCGAGCATTTGCGGCGAAGTCTGCCCGCCGATGCCGCGGCCGATGACGCCGTTCGTGAACAGTGCCGGATCGCCGCGAGTCCAATTGTCGGTAATCGAGTCGCCCATGAGCACGGCGCGCGGTCGCTCGCCGGCCCCGATCGCGGCGTTCGCCGCCTTGTAGCGGCAGATTCCCGGCCAGTCGCGCGCGCGTTGCGCTTCGGCCTCGCCCGGCTGCGCGGGCGGCAAGCTGGCCTGCCAGGCTTCGAACGCCTTCGAGTACGCCTCTGGCGAGGCGGCGGGCGTCATGACGAGCTCGATGACCGGTGCGAACCGCGCCTCGGCGGCGGGGTCGGGCGGCGGGCAAGGGGATGCGACGAGGCCTGGCGCCGGCGCCTGGGCGAGCGATGCCGTAGCGGCGACGAGCACAAGCGCGGCGAACAGCGCCGGTATCGAATGATGGTGCAGGGCGCAGCTTGCGCCCACTTCGTTGTGCCCTCGAAGGTTGCTGTCGATGCGGTTCATCGCTGCACGCTCGCGTCTTTGACGTGTCTCGCGAAGAACGCGAAGACCTCCGGCTGGCTCCCGAGGATGATCGTGCCGTGATCGAGGCCCGCGAACTCCCGGTACTCGACCGTGGCTTTCAGAGCCTTCAGCTGCTCACTGAACGTTCTCGCGCTCGCCATCAACGAATCCTGATCGCCGACGGTGACCAGGACCGGCACGCCGAGGATCTTCGAGTCGGCGTTCGGCACTACGCCGAACAGCGCAGGTGCCAGCAGGGCCACGCCGGCCCAGATCTCGGGGTATTTCTCGGCCAGGTGCCGCGCGCCGCCGCCGCCCTGCGAATGACCCATCAGATAAATGCGCCGGTCGTCGATACTGAATTCCTTCCGCACCCTCTCGAGCACATTCATGACGTCCTTTTCGCTGTACTCGGTGACGAGTGTGGGATCGGTCTCCGCCGTCCCGCCGACCATCGGCGGCGCGGGGCGCGCGGCCGCCGTCTGCGCGCCGCTGCCTGGCGTCACCGCGGGCGCGGGGCGCGGTCGGGCGGCAACGCCGAAGCCCGCGCGGTTGTTGTAGCCGATCGGTCCGACCAGGATGTAGCCGCCTTTCTCGGCCAGATCGACCGTCGTGCCGCGCACGAAAGTCAGCGTCGTCCCGGTGTAACCGCGCAGCGCGATAATCAGCGGGGCCTTCTCGCCCGGCGCGATTTTCGAGGAGACGAACACGGAGTAGGGCAGCTCTTCCCCGGTCTCTTCGAAGCGGTAGGTGCGAATCTCCACGCGCGCTTCCGGCACGAGCTCGGAGCCGCCGCGGATACCTTCCGGCAGCGGCGTGCCCGGTGGCTGCGCGAGCGCCGACCCGACCCACAGCCAGAAATGCGCACCGCAGCCGATGGCGGCAAATGCTGTTGTTTTCGATCTCATCGGCACGCCCCTCGAGATGTCTCATAGTGCGGGCTGCAATCGTTTGCAGTCGCGTGACGAGGATAGATCAACGCGCCCCGCAGATCTACGTTCGCCACGGGCACGCGATCGTCCCGTGACGTGGTTCGGGCCGGCGTCGGAGGGGGCGGTCCGCGTCGTTCCATCCGCACGCCGCGGTGCTACCATCCGAATGCTCTCGCCAGACAAATGACGCCACGCGAGCGTTGAGCCTATTAGCGATGGAAGGTTAATACGATTCCCGGCGACAATTTTCATGAAGACTAGATTGCTCGCCGTGCCGATCGCTACGCTCGTCGCCGCCCAATCGCTGCTCGGTTGGAGCCAAGAGGCCGAGCGTGAGAGTGTCGGCCGCGGCTGGCGCGTCTCGACTAGCGAGTTCGGTTACGTCGGCGGAGGTTTGGAGGGCGAGGGCCGGCAGGTCGCATGGGACGGCAAGGTGCCCGAGGGTATCAAGCCGCTCGAGCGCGATCTTTTCACGACGACCGACTTCTACAAAGACCTCGCGCTGTGGTCCGATCCTCGCTACTTCCGCTGCAACAGTCCCTCGACGCTACAGGCGATGTGGGAGGCCGACCCCACCACCGCGCGCGTCATGATCGGCACGGTGCCGCCCGCGAGCGCGTCGTGGGGTCATTGCGAGATCGACTATCCGCGCGAGGCGATCGTCTCTCCGTATCCGTTCAAGACCGCGCAGGAGCACTACGAGGCGCTGCTCGCGGAAACGGCTGCGAAGGGAGGGCCCACGGTCTACACGCGCGAACATCCGCCGCCCGATTGGAATGGGCGCTATAGCCGCGCGATCGCGCTGCAATTCATGGCCAAGCGACGGGGTGAGACCTACACGACACCCGAGTACGTGGCCGAACCGCCGCAATGGTTCTTCACCTCGATCAACCAGACCTCGACGATCCTTTCGCTGCTGACGCCGGAGTACCGAAAACGTACCGTGCAGATGCACTATCACCAGGCCGTGAACAATGCGCCGCTGTGGCCGGGTCAGTTCTGCTGGCCGGACGGGTTCATGCGGTTGTTCTCGCGCGAGGCGCATCTCGCGATGGACTTCGTCACGACGCCGGAGCGGCTGCAGCTCATGGCGAGCAGCGCGGAGAATTTCATTCGGCACTTCAATGTGGGGCGCACGTTCAACATGAGCGGTGCCGTGCCGCGCCTCGGGCGGGACGTACCGCGCTGGTTCGGCGAGAGCATCGCGTTCTGGGATGGCGACGCGTTGATCGCTTGGACTTCGAACGTCATTCCGTGGATCACGCACGGCGTGTTCGAGTTCTCGGGCAAGATGCAGACGGTCGAGATCTTCTCCCCGCGCTTGGATTCAAAGGGGCAACTCGCGGGAATCGAGCACGAGATCGTCTTCTACGACGCGGAAGCGCTGGCGCAGCCGCTGCGGCTCATCCAGGTGCACATCAAGACCGGCGAGCTCTCCGAAGTCGATCCCTTCGTCTATACGCGCTGCATCCAGACGATCTTCCCCGTCGACGGTCGTCCCCAACCGCTGAGCCCCGGCGTAACGATCGACTACACCGTGCCCGACATGTACGGCCGTCCGTGGGCGCAGATCTGGGAGCGCTATTTCGAGCAGGGCATGGAACGGCCCGCAGAGGACTCGATCTTCGACTTCTCGCGATGACCGCCTGTTGCAGGCGTCGGCGAGGACGTGCGAGCTATTTCTTGCCGACTGCGTGCATGGCCACGGTCATTCGACCGCTCTACCGGGGCTCGGTCGGATAGCGGTAGACCTCGGCACCGATCGAATCGGCGCTGCGCGCGCCTGTCATCCACGCAACGGCGTCGGCCATCGTGTGGTCGCGCGGATTCAGCACGCAGAGTCTGCGGCCGAGCCTGTGGATATGGATGCGGTCCGCGAGCTCGAATACGTGCGGCATGTTGTGGCTGATCAACACGATCGAAACGCCGCGAGCGCGCACCGCGCGAATCGCGTCGAGGACCTTGGCGGTTTCGTTCACGCCGAGCGCCGCCGTCGGTTCGTCCAGGATCACGATCCGCGAGCCGAAGGCCGCGGCGCGCGCCACCGCGAGCCCCTGCCGCTGACCGCCGGAGAGCGTCTCGACGGCCTGCCGCATGTCCTCGACGGTCATGAGACCGAGCTCCGTCAACTTCTGCCGCGCGAACTTCTGCATCGCCGCGCGATCGAGCTTGCGGAGGCACTTTCCGGCAAAGCCGGGGACCCGCAGCTCGCGGCCCATGAACATGTTGTCGGCGATCGACAAAGCGGGTGACAACGCCAAACCCTGGTACACGGTCTCGATGCCTGCGGCTCGCGCCTGTAGCGGCGACGTGAACCGAACGGCCTGGCCCTGAAGCCGCATCTCGCCGTCGTCCGGGCTCACCGCCCCCGAGATCGCCTTGATCAGCGTCGACTTGCCGGCGCCGTTGTCACCGATGACCGCGAGGATCTCGCCGGACTCGAGGTCGAAGTCCGCGCGATCGAGCGCCGTGATCCGTCCGTAGCGCTTCACGAGACCGCGTGCGCTCAAGATAGGCTCGGCCATGGCTAGCTTGCCAACTGCCGGATCCAGCGGTCGATCACGACCGCGGCGATGATCAGCACACCGATCAAGAGATAGGTCCACTGCGGATCGGTGCCTGCGATCCGCAACCCGAGACCGAACACGCCCACGATCAGTGCGCCGAACAGCATCCCGAGGATCGAGCCGCGACCGCCGAACAGCGAGATGCCGCCGATCACCACCGCGGTGATGCTCTCGATGTTCGCGAACTGCCCGGACGTGGGTGCGACCGAGCCCACACGGCCGATCAGTACCCAGCCCGCGAACGCGCAGATCACGCCCGCGAGCACGTACACGGAGACCAGCGTCCGTTTCACCTGCACGCCCGCGAGCTCGGCCGCCTCGGGATCGTCGCCGATGGCGTAGACGTGTCGTCCCCACGCGGTGTGGTTCAGCACGTAACCGAGCGCCACGACCAACGCGATCATCGCGATCGCACCGAGCGTGAACGTGGCGCCGGCCACCTCGATCGGCCAGCCGAACAGCTGCAGCAAGGGTGCCTGCTCCTCGATGACCTGGCTGCGGATCGATTCGTTGCGCGAGTAGAGGAAGTTTGCCGCGAGCACGATCTGCCAGGTGGCGAGCGTCACGATGAACGGTTGGAGCCGCACGCGCGCGACGAGGACGCCGTTCACGTAGCCGATCGCAGCGCCGAGCACGAGGCCTGCGAGGATCGCGACCGGTACCGGGACGCCGTATCCGACGGCGAGCTGACCCATCAAGACCGAGGCGAGCACCATGACGGCGCCGCCCGCGAGATCGATGCCGGCGGTTAGCACCACGAGCGTCTGCGCGGCGCCGACCAGGCCGACGATCGTGACCTGTTGCAGCAGCAGCGATAGCGAGAACGGCGACAGGAATCGCGGGCCGAGCACCAGCCCGAACAGCGCCATGGCGAGCACCAGGATCGCGAACGGCACGAGCGCGAGCTGCGAGTGCAGCACGCCTCGAATGCGCTCGATCAGCCCCAGCACTTCTGCAGGCCGGCTTTCGAGTCGATCGATTCGGTACCCGTCACGGGCTTGTCGGTCACGAGAACGGCGCCGGTGTCGAAGAAATTCAGGCTCGGCGTCGGCGCGGGCCGCTGCCCCGTCCGAACGAACTTCACGATGGCCTCGACACCGAGCGACGCCATCAGCAGCGGATACTGCTGCGCCGTGGCGCCGATCGCGCCTGCTGCGACGTTCCGAACCCCGGGGCAGCCACCGTCGATGGACACGACCAGCACGTCGCGCGTCTTGCCCGCGGCTTTCAATGCCTCGTACGCACCCGCGGCCGCGGGCTCGTTGATGGTGTAAACGACGTTGATTCTCGGGTCTCTCTGGAGGCAGTTCTCCATCGCTTTGCGTCCGCCCTCGGGATTGCCGTAGGTGACGTCGTGGCATACGTTACGCGCGTCGCGCTCGTCCCCGATTCTGTCGGGATCGCCGATATCTATGCCGAACCCGCGCATGAAACCCTGATCGCGCAGCACGTCCACGCTCGGGCGACTGGGCAGCAGGTCGAGGTAAGCGATCTTCGCGTCGGCCGCGGCGCTCCCGAGTTGGGCTCTGGCCCAAGCGCCGACGAGCTCGCCTGCCTTGAAGTTGTCGGTGGCGAAGGTGGCGTCCGCGGCCTCGATGGGCTCGAGCGGCGTATCGAGCGCGATCACGAGAATGCCTCTGGCGCGTGCGGCCTCCACCGTGGCGACGATCGCTGCACTGTCCGTCGGCACGAGCAGAATGCCGTTCACGCGGTTCGCGATGCACGACTCCATCGCCGCGATCTGGCCTTCGTTGTCGCCTTCCTCGCGCCCCGCGAGCGCCGTGAGCTTGGCACCGAGCTCCTGGGCTTTGGCCCGCGCGCCTTCCTTCATCTTCACGAAGAAGGGATTGGTGTCGGTCTTGGTGACGAGGCAGAGGCTGACGTCCTGGGCGAACGCCGGTACGCCGACCCACGCAGCCACCGAGAAGATTGCGAGCAGCCTCGCGGTTAGCGGCATTCCGGCCCCCATGATGCGCCGACCCATTGTTTGCGGAACAATGATAGTGAGCCCCGGCGAGATTACAAACGTTTGCAAAGCGGGCCCGCCACGATCGATCATGCGACTCGTCGACCTGCGTACGAATCCGCGAGGAACCTAAACCATGCGAACCACGGCACTATTGCTGACACTCGCCGCCACGGCGTTGAGCGCCCAGACGGCGCGGGCTCCGCTGCCCGCCGACATCGACCCGCAGTCCTATTCGCGTCTGCCGCTGATCCCCAAGGATTCGCTCGATGCGGAAGGCAAGCGCATCTTCGAGGTCATCAACGGCAAGGAAGGCAATACGCCGCGCCTCGGCCCGCCGAACAATACGATGTACAGCTTGGCCGCAGCCGAGCCGTACGACGAGCTGAACCAAGTGCTGCGCAACGCCAACGTGATCGGCTCGCAGTTCTTCGAGATCAGCACGCTCGTGCCCGCGCGCGAGTTCAATCAGCAGTACGAGTGGACCGGGCCACGAGCTCGGGGCCCGACGCGCCGGCGTCGACCAGAAAGTCATCGACGTCATCAAGTACGACCGGCCGGTCACAGGGTTACCGGAGAAGGAAGCCACCGCCATCGAGTTCGGCCGCGCCATGTTGCGCGGTAACCGCCAGGTGCCGCCCGAGCTGTTCGCCAAGATGGTGGCGTTGTTCGGCCGCCGCGGCACGATGGAAATCACCATGGTCATGGGCGACTACGCCATGACGGCCATGGTGCTGAACGCCGTCGACCAGCATCTGCCGCCCGACCGGGAACCGCTGCTACCGCCGCTGCGGTGAGTCGACTGGGCGCTTTGCTCTCGAGCTCCGTATCCGATCGTTCGTTGTCTTGCGAAATTCCCATTCGAGGACGTCAAGTGCGCTTCGTCAGCCGTCTCCCGATCCTTGCCGCTTTGATCAGCTTCACTTCGTTGACGCAGGCACAGGGTCCTTCTCCGGCGCCGGCCCCGTCGCCGGACATCGTGACGCCGGGGGAGCTCGTGATCGAGCCGGCCACGCTCATCAACCTCGGCTTCGAGTGGTTCATCCAGGGCGACGCCAACCGTAACGCGGCGGTGCAAGTGTCCTACCGCAAGGCGGGCACGACCGAATGGCAGCCTGCGCTGCCGCTGCTGCGCCTCGACGGTGAGCGCATCTACGCGGAATCGCGCGTCGACGTCGATCGCGCCCAACATGTTCGCCGGCAGCGTTCTCGACCTCACGCCCGACACGCCGTACGAGGCGCGCTTCGTGATGTCCGATCCCGACGGTGTGGGTGGAACGGCCGAACGGATCGTCAGCGTGCGGACGCGGGCGGAACCGCAGCCGTACGCAGGCGGCCGCGTCTTTCACGTCTATCCGCCCGGCTTCAAGGGGCAGAAGACCGAGCCGTCGTTCGAAGGACTCATGTGCGCGTACAACTACTGGTGCGCCGGCACCGACTGGGCGACCTCGGGACGCCCCCGCGTCAGACCGGGAGACACGATTCTCGTGCACGCGGGCATCTACAAGTACAACCGCTACGAGTACACCAATAACCCGAGCGTGAATCGGACGGTGCCGCTGGACGGCACTTACTACCTCACGGCCGACGGCACGCCGGACATGCCCATCGCGATCAAGGCGGCGGGCGACGGGGAAGTGGTCTTCGACGGGGACGGCAACTTCGCACTCTTCGACGTGAAGGCCGCCGACTACACCTATTTCGAGGGCATCACGTTCCGGAACGCCGAGATCGGGATCGCGGCCGGTACGCAGTTCATCGCGGGCTCGAAGGGGTTGACGGTGAAGAAGAGCCGCTTCGAGAACGTCGGCGCCGGCATCTTCACCAACTACGCCGGTTCGAGCGGCTTTTACGTCGCCGACAATACGTTCATCGGCAGGAACGATCCCAGCCACCTGATCGGATGGGCCGGGGACATGTGGACGAAGTACGCCGGAGTCGAGGGGCAGATCTTTCCGCCGAAGATGGCGTCCTACGTCGCCGTGAAGCTGTACGGCCCGGGGCACGTCGTCGCGTACAACTACATCGCGGACTTCCACGACGGCATCAACGTCGAGACGTATGGCAACCCCGACGGGTCGTTCGCGTCGGGCCCCGACATCATCGACGGCCCCAGGTATCCGACGCGCGAGTACTGGGATCGCCGGCCGGTCGCAATCGACTTCTACAACAACTACATCAGCAACTCGCACGACAATCCGATCGAGGCCGACGGCAGCATGCACAACGTCCGCATCATGCGGAACATGCTGATCAACCACCCGTCGCACGCTTTCTGCAACCAGCCGACGCTCGGCGGACCGGTCTACTGGATCCGCAACATCGCCTATAACTTGCCGGCCGGCTCGACGAGGCTGACCAACGGCGCGGCCGGCGCGCTCTTCTACAACAACACGATCCTATCCGAGACGCAGGTTGCGGCGGCGTCGAACATCCACTGGCGCAACAACCTGATGCTCGGGCAGAACTCGGCGCCGGCGATCTTGAGCGTCAACACGTTCACGAGCTACACGTCGTCCGACTACAACGGCTTCCGTGTGAACCCGGGAGCGGAGACGGCGTTCGAGTGGAATACGCCGGCCGCAGGCGTCGCGGATTTCACCGGACCGGGACACGCGGCGAGCCTCCGGACGCAGCGATTCACGTCACTCGCGGAATACGCTGCAGCCACCGGCCAGGACACGCACAGTGTGGCCGTGGACTACGACGTCTTCGTCAACGTGCGCCGACTGGACGCACAGGATGCGTCGAGCGTGCAGAAGCTGTACAAAGCCGACGAATTCGACTTCCGTCTCAAGCCCCGGTCCGCCGCGGTCGACAAGGGCGCGCTGCTGCCGAACGTGACCGATGGGTTCGCCGGCCGCGCACCCGACCTCGGTGCGCTCGAGGTGGGGCAACCCGTGCCGCACTACGGGCCGCGAAATTAGAGGTCCGGCCGCAGCCGGAGCGTTCTTCAGTCGTCGAGGGCGTGCAGCACGTCGGCCGAGAATCTGGCGATGTTGAAATTGCTCGCGACGTCGAGGCCGCGGCGGACGACGACCAGGTTCGCCGACGGAACGATCATGGCGTACTGGCCGCCCGCGCCGTCGGCAGCGTAGGCAACGTCGGGCAACCCCTCTCTGCCGTTGTGAACCCAGAATTGGGCGCCGTACCCGGGACCACCTTCGGAATAGGAAGCCGGCTGCGCCGGCGCGAGCGTCGAAACGTACTTGGACCAGCCCTCCGGAAGTAGGCGTTCGCCGTTCCACACGCCGTCGGCGAGGTACAGCATGCCGAAGCGTCCGAAATCGCGGGCCGTGCTCCAACATTGGCCCGAGACCAGGAAGTCCGTGCGCCAGTCCGTTTCGACGACCGTGCGCGTCATGCCGAGCTTCCAGAGGAGCTCACGATACGGGAAGCTGATCCACTGCTCATCGTCGTTCAGCGCTTCACGCAAGGCGCGGCCGGCCAGGATCGTGTCCGAGCCCGCATAGACAAACCGCGCGCCGGGCCGGGAATCCAGCATGTTTAGCATCGAGATCTCCGACGGAGGCGCGCCGGCGTCGTAGGTGTCGAGCAGCGGGTCGCCACCGGCTTCGGTGTAGAGGCCGCTGGCCATGTGCAACAGGTGGTTCAGCGTGATGTTGCCGCGGGGGTCGCCGGGCGTGTGCCACGCCTTGAGCGGAGCTTTTCGGTCCAAATCGAGGAGCCCCGCCCGTACTCCGAGTCCCACCAGCGAAACGCCGAGCGTCTTGCACATGGAGTTGGTGCGCGCGGCCGTGTGCATTCCCCAGCCGGGCTCGTAGCGCTCCGCGACGATCCGGCCGTCCTTCACGATGACGACGCCCCAGGTATGGCCGCCGTACACGCCGGCTTCATTCTCGAACGCCGCCGCGAGCACCGCGGCGACGGTTGTGTCCTTGCGCTTGGGCAGCGACGCCGTCGCGCCCACATCACCCATCGGCCACTTCTGCGCATCGAGGTTAGGCACGGAAATCGAATCGCGCATGCGCGGCAGAGTGGCCGCGAGATCGACCGTGGCGCCGATCGGCAGTTGCGTGCAGCCGAGGCCGGGCCGCCAAGCCGCGATTCGAGGCTCCATGTCCGACGCGTAGTAGACGGACACGATCTTCCTTTCGCGATCGACCACCGTGCGCGCTTCGCGCGCGGCGCGAGCGCTCATCGATTTCTCGAGCAAGCTCTCCGGCAGGTTCGCGGAGAAGATTCCGCTGCAGTAGTGCAAGGCCCGGTAACCCGCCGCCTGGGCCGCCCGATGGCGATCCGTCGCGAGGGCAGGATCAGCGTTGCTCACCGGTATGAGCGTGGGCGGGGTCTGCGCGGCGCTCGACTGTGCCGTGGCCGGGGTCTGCGCGGCGCCCGACTGCGCCGCGGCCGGCAGGCACGGTACGAGGCTCAGAGCCAGCAACGCGCCCAGGTAAGGGGAAGTTCTCGGCATGGTTTGCGCTCCCGTCTGCGATGGCAAACTCTATCACCGACGACCGCAGCCGCTCCTCTCACGAGTGGTGACGGCGAGGCCGTCCGCGCTTTTCACTAGCCAAATCGACGCGTCATCGTCTTAAATGCACGGCGACATTGCAGCGGCGGACATCCGCCGGTGCAGGGATCGGCACCGCGGCGATATACGCGGCGGATGGATGGAACGGCGTAAACGGGGGGGCAGATGTCCGTCTATTTCTCGACGCTCGACTGGATAGTGGTCGGGCTCTATTTCCTGCTGATTGCAGGCATCGCCACCTGGGTAGCGCTGCAGAAAGAGAAGGATACGTCCGACTACTTCCTCGCCTCGCGCGACGCCACCTGGTTCCTGATCGGCGCCTCGATCTTTGCTTCGAATATCGGCGCCGAGCATCTCGTGGGCCTCGCCGGCTCCGGCGCAGGCACGGGCATGGCGTTCGCGCACTGGGAGCTGCATTCCTACTTCCTGATCGTGCTCGGTTGGGTGTTCGCACCGTTCTATCTGCGTGCGAAAGTTTTCACGACGCCGGAGTTTCTCGAGAAGCGCTACACGCCGGGCACCCGCACGGCGCTATCGTTGATCTTTCTCGCGTCGTACATCCTGACCAAGGCGTCCGTCACGATCTACGCCGGCGCGATCACGATCAAAACCATTCTGGGTTACAACTCGATCCACCTGCCGGGCTTCGGCGAGGTCGACTTCTTCTGGTTCTCGGCGTTCGCGCTCGTCATCGTCACCGGCATCTACACCGTGGTGGGCGGTATGAAGGCGGTGCTGTGGACCGAAGGACTGCAGGCGCCGCTGCTCCTGATCGGCTCGATCGTCATTCTGCTCGTGGGCCTCGGCAAGATCGGCGGTCTCGATGCACTGCGTGCGGCGAACGCAGACACCATCTCGCTGTGGCGCCCGCTGCACCAAGCAGGCGGGACGAGTTGGCTCCCGACCGATCTGAGCTTCCTATTTGATTCATCGGAGACACCATGGCTCGGCGTCGTGCTCGGCTCGCCCATCATCGGGCTCTGGTACTGGTGCACGGATCAATACATCGTTCAGCGCGTGCTTACCGCGCGCAACCTGCCGCAGGCGCGGCGCGGCGCGATCTGGGCCGGTTACCTGAAGCTGTTCCCGGTGTTCATTTTCCTGATCCCCGGCATGATCGCCGTGGCATTGAAGAACATGGGCGTCGATGGCTTTGCCGACATGCAGCGGCCCGACGAGGCGTTCCCGCGCCTAGCTGCCCATCTCTTGCCGCAAGGCCTTCGCGGGCTGGTTCTGGCGGGTATGCTGGCGGCGTTGATGAGCTCGCTGGCCTCGCTGTTCAACTCGACCGCCACGTTGTTCACGGTCGACTTCTACGAACGACTCCGGCCGAAGGCGAGTGAAGCCCACCTCGTCAACGTGGGCCGAGTCGCAACCGTGGCGGTGGTAGTGGCCGGCATCGCCTGGATCCCGATCATGCAGAAGATCGGCGGCGGCCAGTTGTACGGCTACCTGCAGAACGTGCAGTCGCTGCTTGCGCCCGCGATCGCAGCGGTGTTCATGCTCGGCATTTTCTCGAAGTATGTGTCGCCGATCTCGGGCCTCGTGGGAATCGTGTCCGGCTTCGTGATCGGCATGGCGCGCCTGTTCATGCAGGTGGCCCATGAGATGGGCGGCATGGATTTCCGCACGCTGCAATGGTTCGTCGACATCAACTGGCTCTACTTCTGCTTCCTATTGTTCGTGTTCACCTGCGTGCTGATCTTCGTGGTCAGCGCATTCACGCCGAGGGCGAGCGAAGAGCACCTCGCCGGGCTCACCTTCAGCACCATCAGCAAGGAACAGAAAGCGGAAGTGCACAGCGGCGTGTCGATCTCGGACATCGTGCATTCGGGCGTCGTGCTGGCCATCGTCGCGGCGATCTATATCTACTTCTGGTGATAGCCGAGCAGCGCTCCACGCAGTCGGTCGACGGGTCTGCGCGCCATCGATGGCGCGGGACGCGGACTTACGGCGACGGCCGCCCAGCACCGACCTTCACCCAGGCCCCGTCCCGCCGCGACGACGTGATGCAAGCCTCGACGAACGCCACACCTCTGACCCCGTCGTGCACCGTCGCGTATAGCACTCTCGGGTCCTGCTGCGCTCCCGCTTTCCTTGCGTTGATCGCCGCGGCCGCCTCGGAGTAAATGTTCGCGAAGGCCTCGAGATACCCTTCCGGGTGGCCCGACGGAGTTCGCGTCATTCGCGCTGCGTCGGCACCCGCCCCGGCTCCGGAGCGCGTGACGCGGCGGCGTGGCTCTCCGAGCTTCGACCAGTAGAGGTAGTTGGGCTCTTCCTGCGCCCACTCGAGGCCGGCCTTCGTGCCGTACACGCGTAGCTTAAGACCGTTCTCGTTGCCGACGGCCACCTGGCTGCACCAGAGAATTCCTCTGGCACCGCCCGCGTAGCGCAGCAGCACGTGCGCGTTGTCGTCGAGCTTGCGGCCCGGCACGAACGTGTGGACCTCTGCCGCGAGCGCCTCGAGCGTCAGACCGGTCACGAACTCCGCTAGGTTGTGCGCATGCGTGCCGATGTCGCCCGTGGCGCCGCCCGCGCCCGAGCGAGCGGGATCGGTACGCCACGCGGCTTGTTTCTGCCCCGTGAGCTCGAGCGGCTCCGTGAGCCAATCCTGTGCGTACTCCACCTGCACGAGACGAATTGTGCCGAGCTCGCCGGCGCGCACCAGCTCGCGCGCGTGCCGCACCAGCGGATAACCCGTGTAGTTGTGAGTGAGCACGAACAGCGCATCGCTGCGCTCGACGAGCGCGGCCAACTTCTTCGCGTCGGCGAGCGTCGAGGTCAACGGCTTGTCGCAGATCACGTGGATGCCGCGCTTCAGGAATTCGCGCGCCACGGGATAGTGCATGTGGTTCGGCGTGACGATCGCGACCGCCTCGATGCCGCTCTTCAACCGCGACTCGCGAATCGCCATCGCCTTGAAATCGCCGTAGGTGCGATCCGGGTCGAGGCCGAGCGCAGCGCCCGACTTCGAAGAGCGCTCCGGAGTGGAGGACAACGCGCCGGCCACGAGCTCGAACCTGTCGTCGAGCCGCGCCGCGATGCGATGCACGCTGCCGATGAATGCGTCGATACCGCCGCCCACCATGCCGAGCCGGATCCTGGGCGCGCGTTGCTCGGCTTTGCCTTCGATCGTCATCGTTAGATCCCGAGCATCCTGCGATTGGCCGCCTCGTCGGCCCCTGCGCCTGCGAAGTCGTCGAAGGCTCTGTCGGTAACGCGGATGATGTGCTGCTTCACGAACTTCGCGCCTTCCCGCGCGCCGTCTTCGGGGTGCTTCAACACGCATTCCCATTCGACCACCGCCCAACCCGGATAATCGTAGGCCGCGAACTTCGAGAAGATCGACGTGAAGTCCACCTGGCCGTCGCCCGTCGAGCGAAACCGCCCGGCGCGGTTGACCCAGCTCTGATACCCGCCGTACACGCCCTGGCGCCCCGTCGGGTTGAACTCGGCGTCCTTCACATGAAACATCCGGATGCGGTCGTGATAGATGTCGATGTGCTCGAGGTAGTCGAGGCATTGCAGCACGTAGTGCGACGGGTCGAACAGCATGCAGGCGCGCCCGTGATGGCCCGTTCGCTCGTAGAACATCTCGTACGTCACGCCGTCGTGCAGATCTTCGCCCGGGTGGATCTCGAAGCAACAATCGACGCCGCACTGCTGCGCGTGATCGAGGATCGGGCGCCAGCGGCGCGCGAGCTCGTCGAAAGCCGTCTCGATGAGGCCTGCCGGACGCTGCGGCCACGGATATAGGAACGGCCATGCCAGCGCGCCGGAGAATGTGGCCATCGCTTCGAGCCCGAGATTGCGCGACGCCGTTAGACACTTCTTGACCTGGTCGATCGCCCACTCGGTTCGCGCTTTCGGGTTGCCGCGTACGGCAGGTGCTGCGAACCCGTCGAACGCCTCGTCGTAGGCCGGGTGGACGGCGACGAGTTGGCCTTGCAGATGCGTGGACAACTCGGTGATCGCGACGCCGTTGTCGCGCGCGACACCGGCGATCTCGTCGCAGTAGGTCTTGGATGCCGCCGCCTTGTCGAGATCGAAGAGGCGCGCGTCCCAGCTCGGCACCTGCACGCCCACGTAGCCGCAATCCGCCGCCCAACGTGTGATTGCGCTCCAGGAGTTGAACGGCGCCCGGTCGCCCGCGAATTGCGCCAGGAAGATCCCGGGGCCTTTGATCGTTTTCATTATTCCCCCTCGAAGGACTGCGTTCCCGCTCCGCTCAGATGTAGCGATTGACGATATTTTCCAGCAACTCTTGCTTGCCCGAGCGCGGCTCAAGGTCGATGCCCGCCAGCACGCGCTGCTCGAGATCAGCGAGCGAATACTCGCCTGCAAGCAGCTTCTTGGCTTGCGCCGTGTCCCAACCCGCGTACCGCTCGCGCAGCGGCGCCTCGAGCGCCCCGTCCTCGAGCATCCTGGCCGCGCCGAGCAGTGCGCGAGCGCAGCAGTCCATCGCACCGATGTGCCCGATCAGGAGATCGACGGGCTCGATCGACTGCCGGCGCAGCTTGGCATCGAAATTCGTGCCGCCCGTCGTGAACCCGCCGCCGCGCAGTATTTGATAGTAGGCGAGCGCGGTGTCGAGCACGTTGTTTGGGAACTGATCCGTATCCCAGCCGGACTGGTAGTCGTTCCGGTTCATGTCGATGGAGCCGAAGATGCCGAGTGCGTTCGCGAGTGCGATCTCGTGATCGAACGAATGCCCGGCGAGCACGGCGTGGCCGTGCTCGATGTTGACCTTGACGTCGCGCTCGAGCCCGTAACGCTTCAGGAAGCCGTAGACCGAGGCTACGTCGAAGTCGTATTGATGTTTGGTCGGCTCCTGCGGCTTCGGCTCGACGAGGATCGTGCCTTTGAAGCCGATTTTGTGCTTGTATTCGACGACGAGGCAGAGGAACCGGCCGAGCTGATCGAGCTCGCGCTTCACGTCCGTGTTCAGCAGCGTCTCGTAGCCTTCGCGGCCGCCCCACAGCACGTAGTTCTCGCCACCGAGGCGGTGCGTCGCGTCGATGCACGTTTTCACCGTTGCGGCCGCGAATGCGAACACGTCGGGATCGGGGTTCGTGGCCGCCCCGGCCATGTAGCGGCGGTGCGAGAACAGGTTCGCGGTGCCCCAGAGCAGCTTGACGCCGGTGTCCGCCTGCTTGCGCTCGAGGTAATCGACGGCGGCGTTCAGGTTCTCCGTGTTCTCGGCGAACGTCGCGCCCTCCGGTCGCACGTCGGCGTCGTGGAAGCAGTAGTAAGGCACACCGAGCGTCGTGAACAGCTCGAACGCGACGTCGGCCTTCGACCGTGCCCGATCCGACGTTTCGCCGAACCACGGCCGATCAAAGGTCTGGCCGCCGAACGCGTCGCCGCCGGTCCACACGAACGTGTGCCAATAGCAGACCGCGAAGCGCAGGTGGTCCTCGAGACGCTTGCCGAGCACGACGCGATCCGGATCGTAGTAGCGAAACGCGAGCGGGTTCGTGCTGCCGACCCCTTCGAATGGGATCTTGCCGACGCCGCCGAAGAAGCCTGTGGTCATTCCGGAAGCTCCGCTCTTCGCAGCTACGAGGTGTGCCGCAGTATGCTCGAACTCGCGCCCCGAATCGCGGGATAGAGCGCGCGGTAACGCTCGCGAGCCGCGGCGTAAGCATCCGTGAGCTTCCGGTCCGGCTCGATCGTCTCGGCCACCGGCGCAGCGGTACAGACGCGCGACGGCTCCACCCCCGCCGCCGCGATCATTGCCAAACGCGCCGCTCCGAAAGCGGCGCCGAAATCGCCTGCCACGGGCACGTCGACCGGCACGTTCAAGACCGTCGCCAGCACGCGCAGCCAGTAGCGCGACCGGCTTCCGCCGCCGACAGCCGACAGCCGTGCGAGCTCGGTGCCCGCCGCGCGCAGCGCATCGCGGCTGTCGCAGAGCGCGAACGTCGACGCCCTCGACGACGGCTCGCGCCAACGCACTTCGATCGGTCTCGTGCCCCAAACCCGAGAACACGCCGCGGGCCGTCGCATCGTTGTGCGGCGTTCGCTCGCCGCCGAGGTACGGCAGGAACGTCACGCTGCCCGGGCGGCACGAGCGTGTCGCCGAGCCCCGCGGCGAGCTCCGCCGCCGTAGCGCCCAGCAGCGTCGCGAGCCAGTTCAGCGAATCGGTGGCCGACAGGATCACGCCCATCTGATGCCAGGTGCGCGGCACCGCGTGACAGAAAGCGTGCACGGCGCTCGCCGCATTCGGCGAGTAGGCGCGGTTGGCCACGAACAGCACTCCGGACGTGCCGAGCGAGACGAATGCCGCGCCATCCTCGACCGCGCCGAGCCCGCACGCGGAAGCCGCGTTGTCGCCGGCGCCGCCCGCCACCACGATCGTGCCGCGGATGCCCCAGCGCGCGGCGAGCTCGCGCCGCAGCACGCCGCTGACTGCGGTGCCTTCGACGAGGCGCGGCATTTGCCGCTCGCTCAGGCTCGTGGCCGCGAGCAGCTCGGCCGACCAGCGCCGCGCTGCGGTGTCGAGCCAGCTCGTGCCCGACGCATCGGACATGTCAGAGACGCGCTCGCCGGTCAGCCACAACCGCAGGAAGTCCTTCGGCAGCAGCACCCAGCGTGTCCGTTCGAACACGTTGCGGCTCGTGGCGACGGACCCACGCGACCTTCGGCGCCGTGAACCCCGGAAACACGATGTTGCCCGTGAGCGCGCGAAACCGCGGATCCGCGTCGAGCGCCGCCGCTTCGCCGTGCGCGCGCGTGTCGTTCCACAGCAGGCAGGGCCGCAGCGGCGCGTCATGCTCGTCGAGCAGCGTCGCGCCGTGCATTTGCCCGGACAGACCGATTCCGCGCACGGCCGCGAGCGCCTCGGCGTGCGCCGCGCGCAATGCGGCGACCGCCTGCTCCGCGGCCGTTATCCAGTCGCGCGGATGCTGCTCGGACCAGCCCGGCTGCGGCCGCGACACCTCGAGCGCTGCGTGACCTGAGCCGACGATCGCCTGATCGTCGTCGATCAGCGTGGCCTTGACGCCGGACGTGCCGAGGTCGATGCCGAGATACATGAGCCTCAGGGAAGCGCCGGCAGCGCGAACGCGTACAGAGCGCTGCCGCCGCCGATGAGAACGTATTGCCGGCCGTCGAGCTCGTAGGTGATCGGCGAGTTGCCCACGCGGCCGATGCCTGCATGCCACAGCGTCTTGCCGTCGCCCGTTCGCAAAGCCAACGCGTTGCTGGCGGAATCGCCGGTGAACGTGAGCCCCGCTGCCGTGGTCAACACGCCTGCGTTGCCCGCGCCGCCGTACAGATCGTGGCGCCAGCGGACCTCGCCCGTCGCGTAATCGAGCGCGCGCAGCTCGCCGCGGCTATGCACCGTGTAGTCGGCGCCGGCCCAACCGTATTGCCCATACTCGGGCTTGAAGAAATAGATGCCGTAAGCGTCGGCCGCGCTCACGACGAATAGGCCGGTCGCGGGGTCGAAGCTCGGCGATCGGTAGTTCGTGGCGCCGAGCTCGTCGGGCGCGACGAGCCGGCCGTCGCGCGCCGGCTCTTTGTCGGGGTTCGGAATCGGCCGCCCGTCCGCGTCCGTGCCGAGCGCCCAGTTCGTCGCGGCGAACGGCGTGGTCAGCAAGTTCTTACCGGTCGTGCGGTCGAGAACCACGTAATAGCCGTTGCGCGAGGCCTGCAGCAGCAGCTTGCGGTCCACGCCGCCGAGTTTGGCATCGACCAGCACCGGCACTTCGGCCGCGTCCCAGTCGTGCGTGTCGTGCGGCGACACTTGAAATCCCCACGCAAGCTCGCCCGTATCGGGATTCAGAGCGAGGATGCTGCACGTCCAGCGGTTGTCACCGGGACGACCGTGGCCGTTCAGCACCGGCGTGGGGTTGCCCGTGCCCACATAGAGCAGATTGAGCGCGGGGTCGTAGGTGCCCGTCATCCACATTTGCCCGCCCGTGGCGCCGCCGCTGATCGAGCCCGGCGTGCCCGTCGCCACCGTGCTGTTGAAGGTCCACTGCGGTGCGCCGGTCTCCGGATCGAACGCGCGCAGAATGCCGGGCAGGTTGTCGAAGTCGCCGGACACTCCCACGATGCAGATGGTTGCGAATGACGAGTGGTGCGTTCGTCGACCAGTAGCCGCGGGCCGAGTCCGCGATCGCGACATCCCACTGCACCTTGCCGCTGTAGCGGTCGAGCGCAATCAGGTGCGCGTCGGGTGTGGTGAGGAAGACGGAGCGCCCGTAAACGGCGGCGCCGCGATGCCCGATATGAAACGCATCGTTGGCGGGGTGTTGATGGCGCCAGATCTGCCGTCCCGAGCGCGCGTCGATCGCCCATAGATTATCCGGCGTCGTGAGGTACAGGATGCCGTCGACGAGAATCGGCGTCGCCTTGATCTGTTGGGCCTGATTCGTCTGGAACGCCCAGGCGAGCGCCAAAGTGTGGACGTTGTCCGGTGTGATCTCCGCGAGCTCGCTGTGCCGTCGACCGGAGTACTCGCCGTGGAACGTGGGCCAGGAGTCCTTCGCGGGGGCGAGCAGCCGCGCGGGATCGAACCCGCCGCTCGGCGCTTGGCCGTGGGCGGCCGCGCACAGTGCCACGGCCGTCGCATACGCCAGCGCACGCAACCTGCCTCGTGTCGTTTGCATCGGTACGTCCTAACGAAGCGTGTGCAGGTATGCCAGAACGTCGTGCATCGTGGCGTCCGTGTAGCGCGCGAGTTGGTCGGCATGCGCCTGGAGCGGATCGCTGATCGTGACGCTGACGCGATCGACCGGCCACGAGCGGTACCGGCCGCCGGCCTCGGTCACGGCGATCGTGAACTCGTCGCGGTTGGCCACTTCGCCCGTGACGCTCTCTCCGTCGCGCGTCGTGACGATGGCGGTGGGCCTGCGCGCGGGCGTGCCGAGCTGGCTGCCGGGATAGAGCATGCGTCGCAGCAATGCGAGGCCTTCGAAGCGCGACGCCACGCCCGCGAGATCGCCCGTCGCCGAGTGGCACCGCTTGCAGGCCGATTCGAAGTAGCGCCGCCCCGCGCGCGCGTTGCCGGTTTGCAGGTCGCCGACCTCCACGGAGCGACGCCCGCCCGTCGCCGCTTCCGCCTTCGTCTTTTGGTCGTGGATGAAGGCTACGATGGCGGCGAGGTCGGATTCCGCGAGCGTGGGGAACGCAGGCATGCCGGCCTCGGCACGTCCCGCCGTCACGAGCATGCCGATGCGATTGCCGCGCTCGTCAGCGGCGACGAGCGCCGAGCGCGTGAGGTCCGCGCCGCCCGAGCCGCCGGTGGCCTCCGGTCCGTGGCAGAAACCGCAGTTCGCCGCGAATCGCGTCCGGCCGGCCGCGATGAGCTCGGGCGCATATTCTTGCGGCGCGGCAGTCGGGGGAACGGGTCGCGCCGCGGGGCTTGCTTCGCTGCCGTTCTGCGCCAGGGCAACGGGTGCCGCGCAGAGCATCGCCGCAACCGCAACGAGGGGGGCGCGGCGAAGTAGGGGCGGGGACCTGCGCATCGCGCGAGAGTTAACATGCTGCTTCAAATAGCGTCAACTACGCGGCCATGACGAAAACGAAACGGTGGGTGTCTGCAGGCGTTGCCGCGATCGCGGCGCTGATCGGCTGTACGGCTCGCGCGGCATCACCCATCGCCGTGCTGATTCTCGACGGCGAGAGTGGCGGCCCCTATCACGATTGGCCGAAGGTGACGGCCGCGCTCGAGCGCATGCTCGGCGAAGGCGGCCTGTTCGAGGTTCACGTCGCGACGGCGCCGCCGGCAGACGGCGACTTCGGAGCGTTCGCCCCGAATTTCTCCGCGTACGCGACCGTCGTGCTGAACTACGATGTACCCGACGAGCGCTGGCCCGCGGCCTTGAAGGCATCGCTCGAGCGCTACGTGCAGGCCGGCGGCGGACTCGTCAGCGTGCACGCCGCCGACAACGCGTTTCCGGGCTGGCGAGCCTACAACGAGATGCTCGGCGTCGGCGGCTGGCGCTCGCGCGACGAGCACGCGGGGCCTTATTGGTACTACCGCAACGACGCGCTCGTCGCAGACAAGACACCAGGCCCAGCGGGAAGCCACGGCCCGCGCGTCCCGTTCAAGGTCGTCGTTCGCGACGCAACCCATCCGATCATGCGCGGCCTCCCCAGAGTCTGGATGCACGGCGATGACGAGCTGTATGCGGAGCTGCGCGGCCCCGGCGACCACATGACGGTGCTCGCGACGGCCTATTCCGACCCCGGCAACTCCGGCAGCGGCCGCGACGAGCCGCAGCTCATGGTGCTCCGGTACGGCCAAGGCCGCGTCTTTCACACCACGTTCGGGCACGACCTGCGCGCGCTGAGCTCCGCCGACTTCGCGGTCACGCTGCAGCGCGGCACCGAGTGGACGGCGACCGGCGACGTGACTCAGGCCGTGCCCGGGTCGTTCCCGACGGCTGAAGCGCCGAGCTATCGCGATGACATCGCGGCGATCGGCCGCTAGCCGCGTCGCGCGCCGCGGGTTTCATCCCGCGTAGGCGTAGGTGGGCGCGCCGCGCACACCCGGCGCGACCTCGAAGAGACACCCCGCCAGGGGCTCGTCGTCGCGCCCGATCGCGGCGCTGGTCACGAACATTCGGTCGAGATCCGCGCCCGCGAAGCAGCAACTCGTGACCTGCGAGACCGGCATGGCGATCGCCCGATCGAGACGGCCGTCCGGCAGGAACCGGCTGACCCGGGCGCCGCCCCAATGCGCAACCCAGATCCCGCCTTGTGCGTCCGTAGCCATGCCGTCGGGCGACCCCCAGTCTTGCGGAAAAGCGACGAACATTTCGCGTTTGCCGAGCGTGCCATCCGCCGCGAGCGGAAACCGATAGATCACGCGTCGCGTCGTGTCGGTGTGATACAGCACGTCGTGATCGGGGCTGAACGTGGGCCCGTTGCTGACGACGTAGCCCGCGTCGTGTTTGCTGCAGCTGCCCTCCGCATCGAGGCGGTAGAGGCATCCGGTCGCGGCCCGCTCGCGATCGTCCATCGTGCCCGCCCAGATGCGGCCCGCCCGATCGACTGCGGCATCGTTCATGCGACTGTCCGGCAAATCTTTTTCCGGAGCGCAAATCGGCTCGATACGCAGCGGGTCGAGGAACAATCGTGCGAAGCCGCTCTTCAGCCCGGCGACGAACCCGCGCTGGTCGCGCCGCTCGACGATCCAACCGAGCATCTCCGGCATCGGCCAGCTCGTGTGCGTGTTGTCGTTCAACGCGAGGCGATGCAGCGCCTGGCCTTTGATGTCCACCCAGTACACGGCGTTCTCGCGTGCGACCCAGAGCGGACCTTCGCCGAGCGCCGCCCGCGTGTTGCAGACACAACGAGCCGAGTCGCCGGAGTCCGCGCGTGTTCCGCCACTGTCGTGCTCGCGATCCGCCATCGCTCCTCTCGCAGCGGTACCGCCGTGACCGCCGCGCAATTCTAGGCGCAATGCAACCGGTGCCGCAGCCGCGCACTTTTTTGCGCCCGCGTTCGCCGCAGTTCATCATTGCGAGCCACCCATCCGCGATCGCTCCCTGCAATGCCGCCGGCGAAGCCACCCACGCGTAAACGCACCGTGCGCTCCAAGGAGCGGCTGCATGGCAGCATCGCGCGCGAGCTCGGCGTGGCCATCGTGGCAGGCCGCATAAAACCGGGCGAAACGCTCGACAACGAGGTGGATTCCAGCGAACGGATGTCCGTGTCGCGCACGTCGTACCGCGAAGCGGTGCGCATCCTCGCGGCCAAGGGGCTCGTGGCGAGCCGGCCGAAGCGCGGCACCCAGGTGTGTCCGAAGGAAGCTTGGCACCTGCTCGACCCCGAGGTCTTGGCGTGGCTCTTCGAAAGCCAGCCGAGCCAGGATTTCATCGTGGGTTTGTTCGAGTTGCGGCTGATCATCGAGCCCGCGGCGGCCGCGCTGGCCGCGGACCGCCGCACGCCGGACGACCTCGCGCGAATGCGCGACGCCCTGCAACGCATGGAGCGGCACGGGCTCGCAACCGCGGACGGGCAGGGCGCCGACCGCGAGTTTCACGACGCCGTCTTGGCGGCGACGCGCAACCCCGCGCTCGTGGCGCTGTCGAGCGGCATCGGCGCCGCCGTGCGCTGGACTACGATCTTCAAGCAGCGCAAGCGCCGTCTGCCGCGCGATCCGATGCCCGATCACTGGCGCGTGTTCGACGCGATCGCGGCCGGTGGAGCGGAGGCCGCGCGCCTCGCGATGCAGGATCTCGTGTCGCTCGCGTTGGACGACACCAAGCTCTCGATGAAGTGACGAGCCGCGTCGCACCGGCCGTTGAATCGCCCAACAGCAGCCTTTATTGTCCGAGTAATGATCACGGGCAATTTCTTCGTCGGCGCTCGCGAAGGGGCGGGGCGCGAGACCTACCGCGCGTTCGACGCCGCGACCGGCACTCCCCTGGAGCCGCCCTTTCACGTCGCGAGTCTCACGGACGTCGACCGGGCCTGCGAGCTGGCCGCGCACGCGTTCGATACGTTTCGTGAAACCGGCGTCGAGGAGCGTGCGCGCTTCCTCGAGGCCATCGCCGACAACATTGCCGGCAGCGGCGACGAGCTGATCGTTCGTGCGATGGCCGAGACGGGGTTACCGCGGCTGCGGCTCGAGGGCGAGCGCGCGCGAACGATCGGCCAGCTGCGGCTGTTCGCCGGTGTGGTGCGCCAAGGGAGCTGGCTGACGCTGCGCGTCGACACGGCGCAACCCGAGCGCACGCCGCGGCGGCCGGACCTGCGCATGCGCAAGGTCGCGCTCGGGCCCGTCGCGATCTTCGGCGCCAGCAACTTCCCGCTGGCGTTCTCGGTGGCTGGCGGGGACACGGCGTCCGCGCTCGCCGCCGGTTGTCCCGTGGTCGTCCGCGGGCACGCTGCCCACCCGGGTGTCGGTGAGCTGGTCGCGCGCGCCATCGCGCAAGCCGTCGTCGACTGCAGCCTGCCGCCGGGTGTGTTTTCGTACGTCACCGGTCCCGCGCACGAGCTCGGCAAGGCGCTCGTCGCGAACCCGCACATCAAAGCCGTCGGCTTCACCGGCTCGCGCGCGGGTGGGCTCGCACTCTGCGCCGTGGCGGCCGCGCGGCCCGAGCCGATTCCGGTCTACGCCGAGATGAGCAGCGTGAACCCGGTTTTCCTGCTACCGGGCGCCCTGGAGCAGGACGCGGACGGCATGGCGAAGGGGTTCGTTGCCTCTGTGACCCAAGGCGCCGGGCAGTTCTGCACTAACCCGGGCCTGATCCTCGCCATTGCCGGTGCGGGCCTCGATCGATTCATCTCGGCGGCCGACAGCGCACTGTCGAGCTGCAACGCACAAACGATGCTGACGCCCGGAATTCACCACGCGTACACGGACGCCGTCGCGTGGCTCGCGCGCGCGCACGGCGTGCAAACACGATCACGCGGCCACGACCCGGCGGGACCCCACCAGGCCCAGGCCGCGCTGTTCGTGACGGACGCAGGCACGTTCAGGCAGAACCCGCGACTCGGACAAGAGGTGTTCGGGCCGTCGGCCATCCTCGTACGAGTCAACGACGCCGAATCCCTGCTCGGCCTCGTGGACACGCTCGAAGGCCAGCTGTCGGCGACGATCCATATGCGTGAGACGGATTTCGCGCTGGCCGGCCGGCTGCTCCCGGCGCTCGAGCACAAGGCCGGGCGAATCATCGCCAACGGCTGGCCGACGGGCGTCGAGGTGGCACACGCCATGGTGCACGGCGGTCCGTTCCCCGCGACGTCGGATAGCAGGACGACGTCGGTCGGCTCGTTGGCCATCGAGCGGTTCCTGCGGCCTATCTGCTACCAGGACGTTCCCGGCGCGCTGCTGCCGAGCGCGCTGCGCGACGGCGACGGCAGATTCGAGCGGCTGGTCGACGGCGTCCGCGTGGGACCGGACGCAGCACGCGGCTCGTGACGCAGTCGACGGAGCCGATCGCGGTTGGCATCGTTGGCTTCGGCAAGATCGCCAGAGACCAGCACGTCGCAGCGATCGAGGCGAACCGCGCGTTCTTGCTGCGTTGCGTTGCCGATGCCGCTGCCACCGCGGCGCCGGTGCGCCGCTACCCGAGCATCGAGAGCATGCTGGCGGCGCACGATGCACCGCAGGCCATCGCGATCTGCACTCCACCGCAAGCGCGCTACCGCGTTGCCCGGCACGCGCTCGAGCGCGGCAAGCACGTGCTGCTCGAGAAGCCGCCGGCCACGACGCTCGGCGAGCTCGAGGATCTGCGCGCGCTGGCACGAAGCCGCGGGGTCACGCTCTTCTGCGCATGGCACTCCCAGTTCGCCCCGGCCGTGACGCCCGCGCGCGACTGGCTCGCCACGCGGACGCTGCGCCGCGTGCGCATCGACTGGCGCGAGGATGTTCGCGTCTGGCACCCCGGCCAGCGGTGGATCTGGGAAGCCGGGCGGTTTCGGCGTCTTCGACCCCGGCATCAACGCGCTCTCGATCGCGTCGCGGATCCTGCCGAAGCGCCTGTTCGTGCGCGCTGCACTGCTGAAGTGTCCCGAGAACTGCGCGACGCCGATCGCCGCGGAGCTCACGCTCGCCGATGCCGACGACACGCCGATCAGCGCGTCGTTCGACTTCCTGCAAACCGGGCCGCAGACCTGGGAGATCGCCGTCGACACCGACGAGGGGCACTTGCTGCTATCGCACGGAGGCGCGCGGCTCGTGCTCGACGGGCGCGAGACGCCGCTTCTGCCGCACACCGAGTACTCCACGCTGTACGCACACTTCGCGGAGCTCATCGCAAAGCAGCGCTCCGATGTGGACGCGACCCCGCTGGCGCTCGTAGCCGATGCGTTCCTGCTCGGCCGCCGCGAAGCGGCGCCGGCATTCTTCGATCCGGCGGCAGGGCCTTAATTTGTCTGAGTACATGTTATTCTGAAATCGCGCGAGCCCGAATCACACGCCGAGCTCACGCAGACAATAAGAATGGGGGAAGGCATGAAACTCTCGGCGGGTATTGCCGCCGTGGCGGTCGGTCTCGGCGCCACTGCCACGCATGCGGCTGAAGTCACACGCGCACCTTTCGGCACTACGCCCGACGGCATCGCCGTCGAAACCGTCACGCTGACGAGCCGCGGCATCACGGCCCGAATCATCACCTACGGCGCCACGCTGCAGTCGCTGCTGGTGCCGGACAGGATGGGGCGTTCCGCCGACGTGGCCCTCGGCTACGACGATCTCGCCGGCTATGTGGCGAAGCCGCAGTTTTTCGGCGCGACGGTCGGGCGCTACGCGAATCGCATCGCGGGCGCCAAGTTCACGCTCGACGGCAGGACGTATTCGCTGGCCGCGAACAACGGCCCGAACGCGCTGCACGGCGGCACGAAAGGCTTCGACAAAGTCGTGTGGACCATCGCCGAGGTCAAGAGCGGCCCCGTCGCGAGCGTGACGCTGACGTACACGAGCCGCGACGGCGAGGAGGGTTATCCCGGCACGCTGCAAGCCAGCGTGACGTACGCGCTCGACGACCACCAGACTCTGACGACGAGCTACGAGGCCAGCACCGACAAGGCGACGATCGTCAATCTGACGAACCACAGCCTGTTCAATCTCGCCGGAGTCCCCGCGGCGCGCAGCATCCTCGACCACCGGCTCGTGATCAACGCGGACGCGTATACGCCGGTCGACGCCACGCTGATCCCGACCGGCGAGCTGCGCAACGTGGCCGGCACGCCGTTCGATTTCAGGCAGAGCGTGGAGATAGGCGCGCGAATCCGCGACGCGAGCGACCCGCAGATCGCGATCGGCCGCGGCTACGACCACAACTTCGTGCTGCGCGGCGGGGTCACTACCACGCCGAAGCTCGCGGCTCGCGTCGAGGACCCGATCTCGGGGCGTGTCTTGGAGCTCTACACGACGGAGCCCGGCGTGCAGGTATACACGGGCAACTTCCTCGACGGCACGACGGTCGGCAAATCGCGAGTCGTGTACCGCCAGGGCGACGGCCTGGCGCTCGAGCCGCAGAAGTTTCCGGACTCGCCGAATCACGCGGCGTTTCCGAGCGCGCGCCTCGACCCCGGCCAGACGTACCGGCAAACGTCGTACTTCCGCTTTTCCGTCCTCGGCCAATAACGAGCCGTCCGCGGCCCGCACGAGAACCGTCCATACAGGGGGAACGTCGATGAAGCTCACACGCCGAACCGTCGTAGCGACCGCCTTGGCCTCGCCGCTGATCCTGCGCACCGCAGCCGCAGCGGACGACCTCCGCGCCCGCATCAAAGTGAACACGCAGAACACGCGCGGCGCGATCGATCGCAAGCTGTACGGCAATTTCGTCGAGCACCTGGGCCGGTGCATCGACGGCGGCATCTTCCAGGAGGGGTCGCCGTTGTCGAACGCCGCGGGTTACCGGCGCGACGTCTTCGAGGCCGTGCAAGGGCTCGACGTGAGCCTGCTGCGCTGGCCCGGCGGCAACTTCTCCTCGAATTATCACTGGCTGGACGGTATCGGCCCGCGCGACGACCGGCCGCCGCGCCTCGAGATGGCGTGGGGCACCGTCGAGAGCAATCGTTTCGGCACGCACGAGTTCCTCGACTACGCCGAGCAGCTGAAGACCGAGCCGTACATCTGCGCCAACCTCGGCACGGGCTCGTGGACGGAAGCCCAGCAGTGGGTCGAGTACTGCAACTCCGCCGAGGACACGGCCATCACGCGCATGCGCCGCAAGAACGGCCGCAAGGATCCGTGGAAGGTGACGTACTGGGGCCTCGGCAACGAGATGGACGGCCCGTGGCAGATGGGCCACCGCTCGGCGGAGGACTACGGCAAGTTCGCTCTCGAGGCCGCGAAGCTGATGCGCTGGACCGACGCCAACGTGAAGCTGATCGCAGCCGGTTCGTCGAACTACGCCGCGGGCGTCGACTGGTCCCTGTGGAACCGCTCGGTGGTCGAGCACCTGCAGAACTACATCGACTATCTCGCGATTCATCTTTATGTGGGCAACCCGAACGACGACTTCGGCGAGTTCCTCGCGAGCTCACGGCTCATGGACGACAAGATCGAGACGACGGCGAAGGTCATCGACGGCGTCCTCGCGGGCCGCACCGACGGCAAGAAGATCTACATCGCATTCGACGAGTACAACGTCTGGTATCGCGCCCGCGGCGACAAGGAGCGCGGCCGCCGCATCCTCGAGGAGCATTACAACCTCGAGGACGCGCTCGTCGTCGCCACGTTCCTGAACTCGCTCGTGAACCACGCGGACGTGGTGAAGATCGCGAACATGGCGCAGCTCGTGAACGTGATCGCGCCGATCTTCACGAACGACCAGGGTCTGTTCCTGCAGACGATTTACTACCCGCTGCAGCTGTTCGCGAAGAACGTGAGGGGTAACTCGCTGAAGCTCGACGTCGATGTCCCGGCCTACACGACGAAACAGCTCGGCGACGTGCCGTACCTCGACGTATCGGGTGCGATCGACGGCAACACGCTGCTGCTGAACGTCGTGAACCGCCACAAGGATCAGGCCATCGACGCGACGATCGCGCTCGACGACAAGGCGTTCGCGGGAATGCTCGCGGTCGCCGAGGTCAACGGGCCCGACATCAAGACCAGCAACGATTTCGGCAAAAGCGAGGTACGCACGGAGTCCCGCACCGCCAGGGCGCAGGGCAAGACAGCGCAGTACCGTTTCCCGCCGCATTCGTTCACGCAGCTAAAGGCGCAGCTCGCCTAGCGACGGCCGCTCCGGGAATGCAGGCGTGAGCACGACGGCAGCTGAAGCGGAGGAACGCGCCTACGCGAAAGTCACCTGGCGCCTGCTGCCGTTCCTGGGTGCCTGCTACCTGATCGCGTATCTCGATCGCGTCAACGTCAGCTTCGCGAAGCTGCACATGCTGGCCGATCTCGAGATGTCGGAAGCCGCCTACGGGTTCGGGGCCGGCGTGTTCTTCGTCGGCTACTTCCTGTTCGAGGTGCCGAGCAATCTGGCCCTGCATCGCGTCGGCGCGCGCATCTGGATCGCACGCATCATGCTCACGTGGGGCCTGGTCTCTGGCGCCATGGCGTTCACGGGATCGTTCGCGCAGCTCACGGGGCTCGGTGCCGACACGGTGTTCTACGCGCTGCGCTTCCTGCTCGGCATCGCCGAGGCGGGCTTCTTCCCCGGCGTGCTGCTGTACCTGAACTACTGGTATCCGTCGCATCGCCAGAGCCGCGCGGTCGCGCTGCTGCTCGCGGCGCAACCGTTGTCGTTCGTGCTCGGCGCGCCGATTTCCGGCGCGATCATGCAGAGCCTCGGCGGCGCGTACGGCCTGTACGATTGGCAGTGGCTGTTCCTGCTCGAGGCCGCCCCCGCCATCGTCTTCGCGCATCGCCGTGCTGTTCTATCTCGACAACGGCATCGACGACGCGCCGTGGCTCGCGGCCGGCGACAAGAGCCTGCTGAAAGAACGGCTGGCGCTCGAGGCGCGAGCGAAGAACGACTACTCGCTGCGGGCTCTGCTCTCGATCAGGGTGTTGTGGATCTTCACGGCCATCTATCTGCTTGATCGTGATGGGCGTGTACGGCATCAACTTCTGGCTGCCGTCGATCATCCAGCAGACCGGCGTGCGCTCGGTGCTGTCGATCGGCTGGATCACGGCACTCTCGTACCTCGTGAGCGCGATTCTTGCCGTGCTGATCGCGCGTCACGCCGAGCGCCGCAACGAGAAGCGCTGGCACGCCGCCGCCGCGGCTGCGCTGGGCGGCGCGAGCCTGGCGCTCAGCGCCGCGTTTTCCGACAGCACGCTGCTGACGGTGGCGTTCGTCACGCTGGCCAGCACCGGGGGCCTGGTTTCGATGTCGTTGTTCTGGAGCTTTCCGGGCTCGATCCTGATCGGCGCGGGCATCGCGGCGGGACTCGCCGGCATCAATTCCGTCGGCAACCTCGGCGGCTTTTTCGGCCCCTACCTGCTCGGCGGCCTGACGGAGTGGCTCGGGAGCACCACGGCGGGGATCGCCATTCTCGGCGGTTTCATGATCGTCGCGGGTTGCCTGATCGCCGTCGCGTGCAAGGATTACGGGCTTCGCACTACGCAGAGTTCACAGCATGGCAGATGACAAGAAGCAGCTTCGGAGCCAGGCCTGGTTCGGCCGCAGCGGCAAGATGGGGTTCTATTACCGATCGTGGCTGAAGGGCATGGGCATTCCGGACGACCAGTTCGACGGCCGGCCCGTGATCGGCATCTGCAACACGTGGTCGGAGCTCACGCCGTGCAACGCGCACTTCCGGCGCATCGCCGAGCACGTGCGTTACGGCGTGCTCGAAGCCGGCGGCTTTCCGCTCGAGTTCCCCGTATCCTCGCTCGGCGAGGTCACGATGCGGCCCACCGCCATGCTGTTCCGCAACCTCGCGGCCATGGACGTCGAGGAAGCGATCCGCGCGCATCCGCTCGACGGCGTCGTGCTGCTGATGGGCTGCGACAAGACCACGCCCGCGCTGCTGATGGGCGCGGCTTCCACGGACCTGCCCACGATCGGCGTCTCGGGCGGCCCGCAGCTCTCCGCGCACTACCGCGGCACGCTGATGGGCTCCGGCACGCACATCATCTCCATGAGCGAGCAGGTACGCGCGGGCGAGCTCGAGCAGGCGCGAGTTCGAGCAGGCCGAAGCGGCCATGAACCGCAGCGCCGGGCATTGCATGACCATGGGCACGGCCTCGAGCATGGCCTCGATCGTCGAGGCGCTCGGCGTGGGCCTGCCGCAGAACGCCGCGATCCCCGCCGCCGACGCGCGCCGCGACACGCTGGCGCGCATGGCCGGGCGGCGCAGCGTGCAGATGGTGCACGACGACCTCGTGCTCTCGAAGCTCCTGACGCGCGCGGCGTTCGAGAACGCCATCCGCACGCTCGCCGCGATCGGCGGCTCGACCAACGCCGTGATCCACCTGCTCGCGATCGCGGGGCGCATCGGCGTGAACCTGTCCCTCGCCGACTTCGACGAGCTGTCGCGCGGCGTGCACTGCCTCGCGAACCTGATGCCGTCGGGCAAGTTCCTGATGGAGGACTTCTACTACGCCGGCGGCCTGCCCGTGGTGCTGCGCTCGCTGGCCGAGCACGGCCTGCTGAACAAGAACGCGCTCACGGCCAACGGCAGGACGATCTGGCAGAACGTGCAGGACGCCGCGTGCTGGAACGAGGACGTCATCACGCCGTTCGATCGCCCGTACAAGCGCGATGCCGGCATCGCCGTGCTGCGCGGCAATCTGGCGCCGAACGGCGCCGTGATCAAACCGTCGGCGGCCTCGCCGAACATGTTGAAGCACACGGGTCGCGCGGTCGTGTTCGAGTCGCCCGAAGAGATGCACGCTGCAGTCGAGGACGAGGATCTCGACGTCGACGAAACCTGCATCCTGGTGCTGAAGAACTGCGGCCCGCGGGGTTACCCGGGCATGGCCGAGGTCGGCAACCTGCCGATCCCGAAGAAGCTGCTGCGCAAAGGCGTGCGCGACATGGTCCGGATCTCGGACGCGCGCATGTCGGGCACGGCGTACGGCACGGTCGTGCTGCACGTGGCGCCCGAGGCCGCGGTCGGCGGGCCGTTGGCAGCGGTCCGCAACGGCGACCTGATCACGCTCGATGTCGCGGCGCGCAGCCTGCACCTGCACGTCGCCGACACGGATCTCGCGCAGCGCCTGGCCGGCTGGCAACCGCCGCCGGCGCACGCGACGCGCGGTTACACCAAGCTGTATATCGAGCACGTGCTGCAGGCGGACCGCGGGCGCCGACTTCGACTTCCTGGTCGGCGGGAGCGGCGCGCCGGTGGGCCGCGACAATCATTAGGAGGGAAGGCATGGCAACGCCGGCATCAAAGCGTCCCTACCGTGGCGTATTCCCCGTGGCCCCGACCATCTTCGACGATACCGGCGCGCTCGATCTCGACGGTCAGCGCCGCTGCATCGACTTCATGATCGACGCCGGCTCGCACGGCATCTGCATCCTCGCGAACTTCTCCGAGCAGTTTTCGCTGACCGACGACGAGCGCGAGCGCGTCATGGGCGCCGTGCTCGATCACGTGGCCGGGCGCGTACCGGTCATCGTGACCACGACCCACTTCGGCACGCAGGTGTGCGCCGAGCGCAGCCGCCGCGCAGAAGCGGCCGGCGCGTCGCTCGTCATGATCATGCCGCCGTATCACGGCGCCACCGTGCGCGTGCCGGAGCACGCGATCGCCGAGTTCTTCAGCAGCGTGTCGGCCGCCATCTCGATCCCGATCATGATCCAGGACGCGCCGGTGGCCGGCACGCCGTTGTCGGCGGAGCTCCTGGCACACATCGCGCGGCAGACCGCGAACGTTCGCTACTTCAAGCTCGAGGTGCCGCCGGTCGCGAACAAGCTCGCCGCGCTGATCGCGCTCGGCGGCGAGCTGATCGAAGGGCCGTGGGACGGCGAGGAAGGCATCACGCTGGTGGCCGATCTCGAGGCCGGCGCCACCGGCACGATGACCGGCGGCGGCTACCCCGACGGCATCCGCGCGATCTACGACGCGTTCGCCGCCGGCCGGCACGACGAAGCCGCGGCCGCTTACGCGCGCTGGCTGCCCCTGATCAACTACGAGAACCGGCAATGCGGGTTCGCGACCGCGAAGATCCTCATGAAGGAAGGCGGAGTGATCCGTTCCGACAAGGTCCGCCTGCCCGTGCAACCCGTGCAGCCGCGCCAACGCGCGGGACTGTTGAACATCGCGCGCACGCTCGACCCGCTCGTGCTGCGTTGGGCCCGATAGCCGAAGGAGACATCATGCTGAAGACCGCCGTTTCGCTCGCCGTCATCTGTGCCCTCGTTACGTCCACCGCGGCGTTCGGCCAGGCGAGCACGCCGGCACCGGACGTCGTGCCCGGCGCCAAGCCGGTCGCGATGGAGCGAATCAAGATTCACGGCAAAGCGCTCGAAGGCAACCTCGAAGGCAACGCCGTCGACCGCGATGCGCTGGTGTTGCTGCCGCCGAGCTACGGTGCGGATCGCGGCCGCCGCTATCCCGTCGTCTACGCTCTGCACGGCTACACGATCGGCGCCGAGCAGTGGTCGAAAGAGATCCACGTGCCGCAAACGCTCGAGGGCTCGTTCGCCAAGGGCGCGCGCGAGCTGATCGTCGTGCTGCCGGATTCGAAGACGCTGCACTTGGGCTCGATGTATTCGAGCTCGGGCACGACCGGCAACTTCGAGGACTACGTGGCGCGCGACGTCGTCGCGTACATGGACTCTCATTACCGCACGATCCCGAACCGTGAGAGCCGCGGCCTCGTGGGCCACTCGATGGGCGGCTACGGCGCTGCGCGTATCGGCATGAAGCACGCGGCGGAGTTCGGCAGCCTGTACATCATGAGCCCCTGCTGCCTCTCGGCGCGCGGCGCGGCCGTACCTTTCAACGGCCCCGGGTACGAAGCGCTCGCAGGTGTGAAGTCGGCGGCAGACGCGGAGAAGCTGCCGTTCGGTTTGCGGGCGCAGCTCGCCGTGGGCTCGGCCTGGTCGCCGAATCCGCAGAATCCGCCGTTCTATCTGGACCTGCCCGTCGGTGCGAACGAGAAGAGCGTGCTCGCCAAGTGGGCGGCCAACGCGCCGCTGGCGTTCGTCGATCAATACATCGGCAGTCTGCGCGAGTACCGTGCGATCGCGATCGACGTGGGCGACCAGGACGAGCTGCGCGTCGACGCCGGCACGCTGCACACGCTGCTCGAAGGTTACGGCGTCGCGAACGGCTTCGAGATCTACCCCGGCACGCACACGAGCGCCGTGGCGTTCCGGTTTCAGGATTTCGTGATTCCGTTCTTCAGCAAGAATCTCGATTTCGAGCAGCCGAAGCGCTAGCCATGCTGGCACCGCGTCTCACGGGAAAGAGTCGTGCGGCCGTGGCCGTAGGGGGCCTCGCGCTCGCCGCGATCGCGATCGCGATAGCGATTGCGATCACGTACCGCGCGACACGCACGTGGCGCCCCGACATTCCGCGCGTGTGGGACGAGGCCGCGCTGGCCGGCTGGGCGACACCGTTGGCCGGTCTCGGTGAGGCGCCGAAGCATATGTCCGCCGCCGACTACTACGCGATCCCCGAGGAGAACCTGCGCAGCTATCCGCTGTACATGCCGGATCGCGAGCCGGCGGGCTACTGGGAGCAACTTCAATCCGCCGGTCCGCAGCCGCTGATCGAGCCCGAGAAGCTCGCTACGCGGGCGGACTGGAATGCCGCCGGCGAGCGCGTGTTTCTCGACGCCGTCGTGCTCAAGACACTCGATCCCGAGGTCATCGCCATGGCCCGCAGCCTCGAGGCCATGCAGGCGCGCGGCACCGGCCCGTTGCCCGACGGCACCATCAACGGACTGCGCTGGGTGCCGACGAAGGCCGGCGTGGCGGTGGGGCTCACGAACTGCAGCGCGTGTCATCTGCTGTACTTGCCCGACGACACACCGGTGCCGGGAGCGTCGTCGTTTGCGATTCCGAACAACTTTCGCAACGGCCTCGGCTCCGCCATACGCGCAGCCGAGCGCACGCTTCCCGGCGAAGTGCCGTTCGCGCTGACCGGCTCGATCGGCGCCATGGCTTACCAGGCCTACGGGGCTCCGTGGGTCCACGATCCCGCCGGTGAGGCCTTGCGAGAAATCACCGGCGCCGAGTTCAACGCCTACATCGGCGCGGGTATCAGGGGCGGCGGGGTGGCGCGCTGGAACGGCAGCATCCTTTATCCCGCCAAGATCCCCGACCTCATCGGCATCGAGGATCGGAAATACATCGACCATACCGGCACGCATCTGCACCGCAACATCGGCGACTTCATGCGCTACGCGGCGCTCGTGAGCTTCGCCGACGACGTCGACTTCGCGGGGCAGCGCGTGACTCTTCCAGGTACCGAACGGTTTCGCACGCGGCTGCCGGACGCTGCGCTCTACGCGCTCGCGCTCTACGTGTATTCGCTCGAGCCGCCGCACAATCCGAATCCGATAGACGCTCGCGCGGAAGCCGGCCGGAAGATTTTCGAGCGCGAACGATGCACACGTTGTCACACGCCGCCGCTCTATACGAACAACAAGCTCACTCTCGCCGAGGGATTCACCCCGCCCGAGGATTCGCCGCTCGACATCGTCCGCACTTCCGTTCACACCGATCCCGGCTTGGCGCTGCGCACGCGCAAGGGTACGGGCTTCTACAAGGTTCCCTCGCTCAAAGGCCTTTGGTATCGAGGGCATTACCTGCACGACGGCTCGGTCGCGAGCCTCGAGGAAATGTTCGATCCCGATCGCCTCCTCGACACTCACGAGCCGAAAGGATTCACGCCGCCGGGTAAGGCGACGCGCGCCATCCCGGGGCACGAGTTCGGCCTGAAGCTCACACCCGACGAGCGCGTCGAGCTCATCGCTTTTTTGCGCACGCTCTGAAGGCGGATCGAGAGCGGCCGTTCAGCGGCCTTTTCTTTGCTTGGATAGGAACTCGAAAACCCGCGGCGTCGTCGGCGCGATCATGCCGCCATGGGTCGCGCCTTCGGGCTCGAAGTAATCCGTGGTGATGCCCATGGCCTTGAGCGTGTCGACTTGCTTGCGGCTCGCCTCGACCCAGGCGGGATTCTCCGCTCCGCCGATGGAGACCATGACCGGGACGCCCTCGAGCTTCGGTAGCTGATAGTCCACGTTCGGCAAGACGCCTGACATCGGCGCGATGGCTGCCCAGGTATCGGCGTATTTCTGGCCCAGCCACCACGTGCCGAAGCCGCCCATTGAATGACCCATGAGATAGGTCCGCCCGGAATCGATCTTGTATTCGCGGTTCACGATCTCGAGCACGTTCAGCACGTCCTGCTCGCTGAGCGCGCGATAGCGCGTCTCCTCGTCGGGACTGCGGCCCGTGGTCGGCGTCGCGCCTCCGCCGCTGCGCGGTGCGGCGCCGGGGATACTCAACGGGGCGCCGTACCAACCGTCGGTCGCAAAGCCCATCGGGGCAGCGAAGATGATTCCGTACTGCTCACACAGCGCCGGCAGCTCCTTGACGCTATCGAAGAAGTAGTTCTGATTGCCGCCATAGCCGTGCAGCGCCACGATCAGGGGAGCGCCGACGTTCGGATCGTAGCTGCGCGGCACATACAGCCGGTAAGGCATCTCCTTGCCGGCAGCTTTGAAGAAGTAGTGCCGCTGTTGGTCGCCCTTGGCACCGGGAGTCTGCGCTTGCTGCGCGAGCTCTTGGCTCGACGGGGAACCATCGCCCCCGGCCGGCGACTGCGCCATCGCCCACGGACCCATCGTGAGCAGCACCAACGCCGGAACGAACGAAGTCTTGTTCATGGTTCGTTGCCCTCGTGCTAGTGCTTCACGTGCTTCGAGAAGAACTCGAAGATCTGCGGCACCGACGGTGCAATCATCGACATGTGCGTGCCGTTTTCGATCTCGACGTACGCCGTGACACCTGCAGCCGCTTTCAACAGCTCCACCTTGGCCTTGCTGGCCGCGACGGTCGGAACCTCTTCACTCCCGACCGCCACGAGCACCGGCAACTTCGACAACGCTGCCACGTCGATTTCGTGGCTCGGCGTCGTTCCCGACATCGGTGCGATGGCCGCCCATAGGTCTGCGTGCTCGGCGCCGAGATACCAGGCTCCGAAGCCGCCCATGGAGTGCCCCATGAGATACACGCGATCGGGATCAACCTTGTATTCGCTCCTGACTAGAGCGACGACGTTGAGCACGTCCTGCTCGCTCAGTTGGCGCTCGCGTAGCTGCTCTTCGGGAGTGCCGGTCTGCGGAGGCGGCAACGGCCGCGCCGGCTGATTGCCGCTCGTCGGAGGCGGCCCGCCGGGGACCGACATCGGCGCTCCATACCAGCCGCTGACGGAATAACCCATCGGCGCAACGAAGATGTAGCCGTAACGGTCGCACAGCGCCTGCAGGTCCTGCTTCACGACGGCGAAGAAGTAGTCGTGGTTGCCGCCGTACCCATGCAACGCCACCACGAGCGGAGCGCCTACCTTCGGATCGTAGTTCGACGGTACATAAAGGTGATACGGCATCTCCCGGCCGGCGTCCTTGAAGAAGTAATGCCGCTCCTGATCGCCCTTGGCGCCGGGAGTCTGCGGCACCTTTTGCAGCTCTGCCGTCGCCGGCGGATCGCCGAAGCCGAAGGGCCGCTGCCCGGGGCTTTGCGCCGCGGCACCCAACGAGACTGCGAGAACGGCAACGCCGTAACGGGTCGGCGAACGGCCCGTAGGCGTTGTCGACCGGCTTCGCGGCGCGGTCGGGATAGTCGCGGTCGAGATCGGCCATCTCCGGCCGCGGCTGCGCGTTCGATGTAGGCGGCCACGTCGAACGCCTCGTCGCTCGTCAGGTCGGCGTTGGCCGAGCGGCATCCGCGCCTTGATGAAACGCGCGCCGTCAGCACGCGGTGCATGCCGGCGCCGTTGTTGAAGCTGTCCGGGCCCCACAGCGGCGGGAACACGTAGCCATCGGCGGGCTTGGCCGACGCGCGCAAGCCGAGCCCGTCGCCGCCGTGGCAGATCGCGCAGCGCGTGTCGAACACCGCCTTGCCCGCCGCCGAGGTCGGCCGCGCGGTCGGGCGTCTTGAACGGCTGCCGGCTCCACGGCCGTGCGCTGGCTCGCGCCCATGGCCGCGTACCGGCCGCCGAGCGAGCGAATGTACGCCGCCATCGCCTTCATCTCGGCGCTGTCGAACGGCAGCGGCCGGCCGTTCATGCTGCGCTGCATGCACTCGTTGATGCGATCCTCGATGTTCGGTCATGTCGCCCGCCCGCGCGGAGAAGCGCGGGTAGTGCTCGACGGTCTGCAGCAGCGTCAGCGTGCCGGGCTCGGTGCCCGCCCCGAGGTGGCACGACGCCGCACGCGAAGCGGCTGCCCGAGTAGCGCATCGCGGGATCCGGGTGGTCCGGCCCGAGCAGTGCGGCGGTCTCGGCGATCAGACCGACGGCCGTAATCCTCGGTCGCGATCTCCGGCATGCCCGTGGGCGCGGCGCTCGCGCCGCCACGTTCGTGTATCACTGTCGCCGCCACGGTGATCACGCCGATCACGGCGCAGACCAGCGCGGCCGAGATGAGCCCGGATGCGGGCTGGCGTCTGGCTGCGTCATGTGGGAACGGTTCCCTCGCGAATCGGTCTGCGCGACTGCGGTCCCGATCATACCGCTCGTACCTGTTCCTGGAAGCGGTGCTTGGGCCGCTCGATCCAAGCCCGCAGGTTCGGGCAGCAGCCAGCCACGCCACGACGAATGCCACGCTGAGCAGCGCGGACAACACGACGATGACGTCCGCGATCATCGGTCGCCGCCTTCGCGAACGCCGTCGTCTTGAAACAAGCTGCGCACGTAGTGGGCGACGGCCAGACGTTCGCGCGTCGCTCAGGCGGTCGGTCCACGGCGCCATCTGCGTGCCTTCGACGCCGATGGCGATCGCCCGCATGGCCACGCCGAAGGCTCGGACGCTGCGCGCGGAAATCCGTCGGCGCGATGCGCAGCTCCGGGCGCCGCCGTGCCGCGTCCGTCGCCCGCGGTGCCGTGGCACTGCACGCAGTTGGCCGCGTACACGCGCGCCCCGAGCGTCAAGCTCGCTCCGGCGCGACCGGCGCGATCGGCGCGCGCGTCTGCGTCGAGGCTGCGCACCGCGTCCGACGAGCGCCGCGAGGTCCGAAGGCGCATGATCGCGCCACGCCGGCATCGACGTGCCGGCCGCGCCGTTCCACAGCGCGTCGACGATCGCGCGCCCGCGTGTAGGTGTGCTCGGCCAGGTTCGCCGGGCGCGGCCGCAGCGTGGCCGCACCGGGACCGTCGCCGGCGCCGGCGGCGCCGTGACAGCCGGCGCAGTTGGCCGCGAAGAGGCGCACGGCCCCGCGCCGAGATCGGCGACGGCGGGCACATCGCGGGTACCTCGCCTCGCGGGCGCGGTCGCGCCGGATTCGCGTTGAGCGGCATCGTCGCCGGACAACGCCATCGTCGCCATCTCGTCGTCCGCGCACGTCGCACGCCTCGCGCGCGTGCGCCTCGCCTTCGGGCCCGGCGAGCTCGCGCGCGCGTCCGAGCGTCTCGAGGTACGCCACGAGGTCGCGCGCCGACTGCCGCGGTCGGTCGGCCGACGCCGTCGAACAGCGACGGGATACGCCGGCATGACCGAGTCGGGCACGATCGCGCGCGGCGCGAACAGGTGGGCGAAGTGCCAGTCCTGCGTGTGCGTGCCGCCTTGCCGGGCGAGGTCCGGACCGATGCGTCGCGTCCCCCACAGATGCGGGTAGTCGAGGCGCGTCTCCCACGCGAGCGTCGGCGCGCCGAACCGCAGCATGTCGGTGTGCAGGTAGCGGATCTGCTGCGTGTGGCAGTACGCGCAGCCTTCGCGGGCTGTAGATCTCGCGGCCGCGCTGCTCGCTCGCGGTCAGCGCCAGCACGTGCTCCGGCGCCATCGCTCGGCTCTGCTGCTTCGAGCACCCGGCTCGGGCCAGACGCCGAGCAGCACGCACCGACATCGCGAAGAACGCGACGCCGGCCACGCTCGCGACGAGATACGACATCCGTAAGAGCGCGCGCCCGAACGGTCGGTCACGAGACGGCCTCCGCGCGGCGTCGCGGCCAGCCGCGGCGCGATGCCGCTCTCGGGTGCCAGCTGCGTGCCGTCCGACGCGTCGAGCGCCGCGCAGACCGCCGCCGCGCGGACCGCGTCGTCAGCCCCACCAGCAGCGCGATGAAGCCCGCCGCGATCGGCACGCGCCGAGAGCGCCCGGACGATCCAGTACGGCCTGCGCCGCGCGGACCGAGTCGAGCCACGGCGCGCCCGACTGCCAGACGCGCGCCTCGCACGAGGCCGGCCAGCGTCAGGTCCACGAACATCAGCACGACGCCGCCGACGAGCAGCCAGTAGCCCCACTCGAGCGCCCGCGCGTTGTAACGCGCCGACGGCATCCGCTGCCACGCGTGCACGATGCCGCCGATGCCGGCGAACGTCGCGAAGCCGAGCATCGCGAGGTGCGAGTGCCCGATCACCCAGTCGGAGAAGTGCACGGCCTGGTTGACCGACATCTGCGCCTGCAGCGCGCCCTGGATGCTGACGACGAGGTAGAACACCGTCGACGTGGCCACGAAGCGCAGGCCGATGTCGCGCGGGACGATGCCCGAGCCGCGTAGCGACAGCAGCAGATTCGCCACGACGAGGATCACGCTGACCCCGAGCAGCGTCGACGCGGCGATCGCGCCGATCTGGGCCGCCATCGGGATCGCCGAGAACACGTAGTGATGCGTGCCGTTCAGCGGATACGAGAAAGAACAGCAGCCAGAACCCGAGCATCGACAGGAAGTGACTGTAGATCGGTCGGCGCGAGGCCGCCGGAATCACGAAGTAGATGATCGCGAGCGCCAGCGGCGTGACGAACAGGCCGATCGCGTCGTGGATCCACAGGCCGCTGAACGCCGCGCCCTGCGCACCCGGCACGCAGCTCCGGCACGACGTTGCCCATCGGATACGCGAGCAGCGTGAAGATCAGGCCGCCGATGATGTACCAGCTCGAGACGTACAGATGCTCGAGGCCGCGGCCGAAGAACGGCGGCAGGAACTGCACCGCCGCCAGCACCAGCCCGACGACCACGAACGCGTCGACCGGCAGCGGGAACTCCGCCCACTCGAGCGGCTGGCTGAAGCCGGCCAGCACGAGCACCCAGCCCGGCGCGAGCACCGCGAAGTTCCACACGCCGAACAGCCACCAGCCGAGCCGCGCGCTCGTGACCCGAGTGCCGGTCAGCAGCGGCACGCCGTGATAGAGGAACGCGAAGAAGGCGTTGCCGAGCCAGCCGAGCATGATGCCCTGCGTGTGCGCGTAACGGACGCGGCCCCAGCTGAGCCACGGCACGTCGGCGGCCACGTCCGGATGCACCAGCTGCTCCGCGACGATGATGCCGAACGATCACCGAGATCAGCAGCGCGACGAACGCCGCGATGCCGTGCGCGCGGACGAGCGCGTGGTCGACGACGGGGCCGTGACCGGCATCCGCGGAACGGGCCACGATCAGCTCGCGATCAGCACCGTGTAGCCGTACTCCTGCGCGCGCGTCACCGCGATCACGCCCGCGGCCACCATGTGGCCGTTCGGCACGATGTTCGCGACGAGCTCGTCGTAGATTGCATCCGGCGTCGAGGAGCCCGACCGCGGTCGCGATCTGGCCCGCGATTCGTCGCGTGGCCATTTGGCAGATGGCGAACTGCACGCCGCGTTTCGCGACAGTGTCGATCGTCAGGCCGAAGTTCGGCAATGCCGTGCCGTAGCCCGGTGTGTTGTACAGGTTGATGCTCGGAGTCTTTTTGGTCTTCGGGTCGGTCATCCCGAGCCCTTCGCCCATCCCCTTGGCGTACTTTGCCCACATCGCATCGTTGAATGCGAAGACGGTGGAGCGGTGGCGCAGCGTTACGACGACCGCGACATCGGCGTCGGTCAGGCCATAGCCCGCGCCGTTGGCCACGTAGAGATTGTTGGCGAATAGAAGCGCGTCGCCGGCGCCGTTAGGGCTGAACGAGTCGATGACCGTGCGGTGCTTGCCGGGCACGGCGTCGAACCACGCGTCCTCGGCGTGCCGCGCCGGCTGGAAGCTTCCGGTCTGCGTCTGCGCCTCCGCGGTCCCGGGCCGAAGCGCGACGGCGGCCGCGGCCACTCCCATCACGGATAGTAGCGAGCGCCGTCCCAACGTGTCTTCGGTCATAGGAGTCTCCTGGTACTAGGATCCTCACCGGCTGCGGCAGCCGGCGGGAATGATCATCTGCCGAGATTACGGCGTACTGGCTGCTGCTTGGAACGGTCGTCGCGATTCAGTCATGCCCCTGCGCGAGCTTTTGCTCGACGGTCGGCTTCAGGCCCGTCAGTCCGCTCGCGACACCGAGCGCCAATGCCGATTCGTTGTCCGCACCATCGAGCTTGTCTCGCAGCGCCAACAGAGCGCCTGCGCGATTGCCGCGTCGCGCAATGGATGAGTACCGGTCGTTCGGCGCCCGCGAGCAGCTTGTCGAGCGCCGTTGCGTTGGCGTAGGTAACACCGCCGGATCCCTCGATCGGGCAGGGTGACGTAGCTCATGCCGAGCTTTTCGACGGTGGACCGTTCGTCCATGCCGCGGTCCTCGTTCACACCGCGCAGATCGATGACGGACTTGAATCCGGATTTCGCCGCCGCGGCCAGCTGTTCAGCGCTCGGCTGCGCCGCGGTCGTGATGCCCTCGAGCGGATCTTTGCGGTTCGGTAGGTCCGTCGACTGTGCGAGGACTTTGCCAGCCGCGAGCGACGCGAGAATCAGCGTTATCGCAAACAGCCGGATCCGGTGTGTGGGTAGAACATGACTCGTGTTCACGATGCGCACCTCGTATTCCGATTCGTAGGGTTAGCCGGCCTGAGCCACGCCCGTGCAGGAGTTGTCGATCGTGGCTTCCTCGTAGAACACTACTATATCAGTGGCTCGACGGTGCTTGAACGGGGCCCGGCCGGACGTTCCCTGCTCGTCTCGGCTTCGAGGTCCGGGAGACGCGGCGCGCGAGCGATGCCGAGCTCCGCTTGAACGGACTTGCCGACGGCGAGTTCGCGCAGACGCCGGCGATGATTTCGCGCACCGGCGGGCTCGTGCACTCCTCCGTTTTCCGCGCGGCCGGTCGGGCTCCCGCGTCAATGCCGTTTCGATGGAAAATCCAGGATGCGGGTTCGGCGGCCAATTTCTGCATACGACGCCCGCAAGATGGCTGGAGCGGACGAAACGGTCGGGTTATCGTTGGCTGAGGTACGCGTGAACCCGATTCGGCGCTCTTCGGACGTTTCGTGTTCGTGTCGCCCCGATGGTGTTTCGTCGAGTTCATCAGCCCGCTGCGCGATCGTAGTCGCGGCTACGACGTCGCAACAGGAGAGATCGATGCGTCAGATCGTGTGGTTCGCGTCACTGGCTTTGGCGGCTGCGTGCTCGCTCGGGCACGCGCAGGAGACTGCCGGCAACCGCTGGCCGATCGCGGACGTGGCGGCGCCCACGACGGAGCTCGCGCTCGAGCTGTATGTGGCGATCGCTCCGCGGGTAGAGGTCGGAGAGTCCGATGACGGCGTGCGCCAGTTCATCCCGATCACGGGCGGTCGATTCAGCGGCGACGGCATCCGCGGCGAGGTCATGCCGGGCGGCGCGGACTGGCAATTGCGCCGGCGCGACGGCGTGGTCGAGGTCAATGCGCTCTATTCCATTCGCACGGACGACGGTGCCGTCATCGTCGTCGACAATCGCGGCATCATCGTGCCGCCGCCTCCCGCTGCGGGTGGCGGTGCAGCAGCGCCCGCCGCGGGCTACGTGCGCACGAGCCCGCGCTTCCATGCGCCGCAAGGCAAATACGATTGGCTCAATAAGACCGTTTTCATCGGCACGATCACGCCGGCGGCGGGCGGCGGCGCCGTGATCATCCGCGCGTTCCGCGTGCGCTGACGCACCGCGCTGCGCAGCGCGTGTTGGCGCGCGAGAAAGCAATCTGTTGTTGTCTATCCGAAAAAACGCAAACGCTCGGTAGGCCGCCGACGGCGGAGCTCGGGCGAAAGGGGGAGCGATGGGGACGGGTCTCTGGAATCGACGCAGTGTATTGAACGGGCTCGGCGCCGCCGTTGCGAGCACGTGGGTGCCGACTTCGGCCGATGCGCTCGGGCTTGCGGACGACAAGATCAAGGTCATCCGCTACTTCAAGAATTCCGGCGACTCGGAGGGACGGCGCGGCCAGCCCATGGTCAACCAGTCCTCCAACGTCGTGTTGATCGAGACGGAAGGGGGGCTGACCGGCATCGGCGAGGGCGGAGAGCCGACGTCGATGGACGAGTGCGCCAGCATGCTGATCGGCCAAGACCCGTTCCGCGTCGATCAGCATTGGCAGCGGATGATGCGCGGCTACTTCTACCCTGCGGGCCGCGAGAAGATTCATTCGCTCGGCGCGCTCGACATGGCGCTGTGGGATCTCAAGGCCAAGGCCCTCGACGTGCCGGTGTGGCAGCTGTTGGGCGGCAAGTCGCGCAATTACGTCGAATGCTACGCCACCGCTTTCCCGAGGCCGGCGAAGGGCACGCTGGAAGATGCGGCGCGCGCGTGTGTCGACGCGGGGTTTCGCACCTACCGACATGCCACGGACAATCCGGGCGAGCGCGAGGTCGATCGCTTCAAGCTCGTACGTAAGATGCACGAGGACTGCGTGCTGCTGCACAAAGGGGCGGGCGACGGCGGTTGGGCAATCGACTTCCACACGGAGCTCGATCCGCCCGATGCGATCAACCTCGCCACGCTGCTCGAGCCGCTGCACCCTTACTTCTGCGAAGACTTGATTCGCAGCGAGGGCGTGGATTCGTACGCGACCATCCGTGAGCGAACTCGCGTTCCGATCGCGGTCGGCGAGCAGTTCGGCTACAAGTGGGACATCAACACGTTGATCGAGCGCCAACTCATCGACTACACGCGCGTGACGCTGCCGAACGTCGGTGGCATCAGCGAGTTCATGAAGATCATTGCGCTGGCCGAAACGCACTACGTCGGCATGATCCCGCACTTTACGGGCCCCATCTCCGAAGCCGCGCTCGTGCATTGCTTGACCGCAACTTCGATCACCTCGCTGATGGAGATGCTCGGCGACGGCAGCCGCACGTGGCCGCATCTGCCGAAGGTCTACGACTTCAAGGACGGCAAGCTGTGGCCGAACGACCGGCCTGGGCTCGGTATCGAGCTCGACTCGAGCAAGCTAACGCTGCTCGGCGAATACGCGACGTATCGCGCCGGCATGTTGCTGAACCATCGTCCGGACGGTTCTTTCGTGAACTGGTAGCGCGTCCTTCCTCGAATCAATTCATCGTCAGGCGCTGCGCCTCGGCGCACTCGCCCGTCATCTCGAAATAGCGTTGTACCGTCGCGGCGTCGGTCTCGTAAGCGTGCTTTTCGCCCGAAGCGCGCGGCAGCTGGGCGATCCGAGCCCGGTCGTATGCGCCGTCGAACTCGGTGTGATTGGTCATCAGCACGGTGGCGCCGGCCGCGCTCGCGGCTTCCGCCATCTTTTTCGCGCTGTCGCGGTAGATGGCGAAGTTCTCTGCGCGCCGAGGGAAGTTGAAAGCCGTGCCGCCCGAATAGGCCACCGTCAGCGTCCGGGTTCCGTCCTTGACCGGGAACAGGTACGACAGCGTGCCCGGCGTATGGCCTGGCGTTGCGACTATTTTGACGGTGGTGTCGCCGAGCTTGATGGCGGAGCCTTCGGGTCCCACGGCAACGTCGCGCTTCGGCACCCCGCCCGCGGCCGTGGCGGGGCGCTGCAACGTCGCCTCCCAATCGGCCGCGCCCATCACGACCTTGGCGCCGTACCGGCTCTGCAGCAGCGCCGCGCCTTGATCGTGGTCGCCGTGCGCATGGCTGATCAGCACGTATTTGATGTTGCGCGGCTCGAGCCCGAGCTTGGTCAGGCCCTCGACGATTTCCGGCTCGATGGCGTAGTCGAACAGCGTGTCGATGACGATGATGCCCTCGCTCGTCGTGAGCGCCCAGGCCGAATGGATCTTCGTGCCGACGAAGTAGAGGTTGTCGAACACTTTGTAGGGCTGGGCGTACCAGGTCGCGCGGTCGGGAACGGTACGTGGGCCGGCCGCCGGATTCGGGGCGGGCCGCGGCGAGAGATTGTCGGGTGCGACGCAGATGCGCAGAAAAGTTCCGGAGTAATTCTGGCCCGCGGCTTTCTTAGCCGCAGTCACGAGACTCTCGGCCGTGACGGGCGCGGGCGCCTGCGCGTGCACTGCTTGCGTCGCGGCCGCGAGCAACATGCCGGCGGCCGTCATCAGTAACTGAATTCTCATCGCGGTTCCCCTCGGGTTTAGTTCGGTTCTCACGTACGCGGTACGCGCCGGAGTCGGATGCAGTTGCAAGTGTGGCTAATGCAGCGTGTCGAAACCCTTCGTTTCGAATTTCCAAGTGTGATCGACGCATAGCCCGCACTTCGCTCCCACGAACGTGTCCGCGGCCTTCTTGTCGCCGCGCAGGCGCCAGTCGAGCCAATGCACGACCACTTGCGCCGCAGCGCCGCCATTCGGCTCCCAGTACGTGCCTCCGTGTCCCGTGTCGATGTTCGCCACGGCCACCGGCACGCGGTCGATGCGTGCGAAATCGTCCATGCCATTGGCGTACGCAATGTCGGTGGGTCCGCCGAGGATATAGAGCGTCGGGGAGTGCAAGTCGGCGAGCACTGCTTTGGTCGTCTCGATGCCGGCCATGCGCGTTGGGCCGTCTTTGAAGAAGCCGCTGTTCATGATCACCGCCGTGGCGACACGCGGATCCTTGGCGTTCAGCAGCGCTTGGATTCCGCCGCAGCTGTAGCCCGAGATCGCGATGGCGCGCGGATCGATGAGTCCGAAGTACCGGCTGTCCTTCCGCGTGTTCTCCTTCAGCGCCCAGTCGATGGCTTCTTGTAGTTGCGCTGCGCGCGTCACGGCGGGTGCATCCGCAGGATTCGTGACGGGGGGGCGAACCGGCCGCTCGGTTCTGCCGGGGCCGTTGTAGATGCGGCCCGGCGCGATCGCGAGATAACCGTGCGATGCGATCTCGAGCAGATGCAACCGCGCGCTCGCGCCGTCGTCGGTGCAACCGCCGTTGCCGAACGCGTACACGCCGAGCTTCGTCGTTCCGAGCGCAGCGAGGTTCCCCGGGCGATAGATCACATGATCGGGTAGCCCGGGGTCGAGCTCCTTCATTGCCGCGTAAGGACCCGTTCCCGGCGTATCTGGCGTGGCGTCCTGCTGACGCTGGCGCTCCGCCGCGGCTGCCTGCGCGGCGGCCGCGGTCGGGGCGCCCGGCGGCGGGTTGTGCGCTGGACGACGCGGCTACCGCCGTCATTGCCAATACGAATGCGGCATGAGCTAGGACTTTAGGCAGGTACATAGTGATCTCCCCCCGGACGAACGCCGGCAAATTGTTACTGATGAGTCGAAACCGCAGCGCATCATTCGCAGCGGAAGCTATCGGCGGATTCGAGATCGCCGGTTCCGCGGTAACGCGCGACCTTCGGCCAGCTACAGAGCGGGCGTGAGCGCATCGGGCTCCAATTCTGCGGCAGCTCGCGGTTGTCTGCGCGCACGGTCGCGGTCACACCTGCCGGCGCCTTCCCATGTTCGACCCAATCGACGAGCGGGGTGAAGAGGTCGAACCGGTCGGTGGACGGTCCGCCGCCGCAATGCGTCATCCCGGGCACCGGATAGAAGCTCGCGAAACCTTGGGCGTCGCCGCCGTTGTTCGCTTGCACCTTCTCGTACCAGTCGATCGTCGCCTGCAGCGAAAACGCGCCGTCGCTGGCTCCGTGATAGACGATGAGCTTGCCTCCCGCGGCCTTGAGCTCCGCGAGCTTCGGTTGCCGCCAGTCCGTCGGTGCCATGAAGTCCATCGCCGAGACCGGGTAATCGCGAGTCGTCGCGAGGATCTTCGGCGCGTCACGGTCGAAATCGAAGCCGCGCAGGAACTCGAGTAGGCTCGCGGGCGTGCCGGCGACGTGCGTCGGCGGCGTCGTGAAGACCTGCGCGAGCGAGCCCGCGCCGAGCGTTGCGATCAGCGGCAGGCCCTCGAACCCCGGAATCGGGCTCTCGAGCTTCCAGCTGCGCCAGTCGTTCGCGCCGAGGCCGGCGTCGAATGGCCACGCGGAATAGAGCGTTTTGCCGCTCCGGTCCTTCGGACCGCCGAACGAGCGGACGAGCGCCGCGACCTGCTGCTCGCTGAGGCAGGCTTGGCCGCCGCCAGCCTTGCAGGCGAGTTGCTTCGGATCGAACGCCTTCTGGCAGGCGGCAATGGCGCCGATCGTCCCGTCGGCAGCTCCGTCGAGCGCATCACACTGCTTGCGAACTTCGCCGGCAACGAGTTGCATGTCTTCGCGCGACAGCGAGCGGCGAATGTCGCCGCCCGCGCGATCGAAGCTCTGCACGTCCCAGGCGTGCTGCAGCGAGACCATCGGCAAATTGTATCCGGGCGCGCCCGCGAGAAAGCCGTCGAACTCCTTCGCGAGCCGCGTCGCGCCGACGAGCGCGTGCCGCCCGCCGTTCGAGCAGCCGACCATGTAGGAATACTCCGGACGCCGGCCATAGAACGCTTGGATGATTGCTTTGGCGATCGGCGTCAGCGTGACGTTGGCCGCATACCCGTAGTCGAGTCGCGCTTGCTCATCGAAGCCGAATAGGTTGCCGCCGACCAGCCCGGCGTCGGGATTCGCCTGGCCGTCGTGGCCCGAGTCGGAGCTCAGCACGGCGTAACCGCGCGCGAGCGCATTGTCTGGCTGATTCCCTTGGAGGTTACCGTAGGCGGGCACGATCGCACCGTCGTTGCCGCCGTTGACCTGGTCGAAATAGCGGCCGTTCCAGTTCTCGGGGAGGCGCATCTCGAAACCGATCGCGTACGGCTTGCCGTCCATCCCCGTGCGCTCGTTGACGGCCCCGCGTAGAACGCAGTGCGGACCCGCGCGTGGGTCGTCGCGCACGCTCGAAGCCGAGACGATACGTGTGCGCGGGAGGTCGATTCGCGCGAAGGACGCTGCGTCGCACGACATCGCGGACTGCGCTTGCGCGTGGCCAACGAGCAAGAGGGCGGCGATCGCTGCGATCGCTGCAATGGCGCCAACGATATCTCGCGGCGGAGAGTTCTTTTGTCGTTTTGTCATTGCCCGTTCCTCGCTGCTGACTTTGCCAATGTGATTGCTCCGACGAGACCGGAGCGCTCGCCGAGCCGCGGAGCGACGATGATCTGCTCGAGCGACTCGGCCGTCGTGCCAATGCCCGCGTAGCCGCCGAGGAGTCGTGCCGCGGTGGCCCGAATCGTGTGAAACAACGCCTCGTTCTTCATAACCCCGCCGCCAAAGACGAGACGCCGCGGCGACAACATCAGGATTGCATTCGCCGCGAGCTGGCCGAGGTAATTGCCGATGATTTCGAAGGCCTCGTGTCCTTCGGGCAATCGTTCGAGCGCGACGCCGTAACGCGCGACGATCGCGGAGCCGCTGGCGAGGCCCTCGAGGCAGTCGCCGTGGAACGGGCAGACGCCCGCGAAGTCGACGTCGCGGGCGTCGCGGACGACGCGTATGTGTCCCATCTCGGGATGTCGCAAGCCCTTGACGCTCCCGCCGTTGACGATTGCGCCCCCGCCAATGCCGGTGCCGACGGTGACGTAGACGAGCGTGCTCCCGAGATCCCCGGTGCCGCGGCCCGCTTCCGCGAGCGCCGCCGCGTTGACATCGGTGTCGATCCCCACGGGGCAATCGAACCGTTGCGCGAGCGGGGTCACCAGATCGATCCGCGACCAACCCGCCTTCGGTGTCTCGAGGATCTGACCGAAGGTCGACGAGGCGCGATCGAGGTCCACGGGTCCGAAGGTCGCGATTCCGAACGCGTCGAACGGCCCGAGCTTGGTTGCCACGGCGTCGAAGAACTCCTCGACGTCTCGCAGCGTTCGCGCCGGAGTCGTCGTCGGGATGAGAGATTCGGTCACGATCTCGTCGGTGTCGCGAGCAGCGGCGCAAACGAATTTCGTGCCTCCCGCCTCGATTCCGCCGTAGAGGCGCGTCGTCAGCACGCGCGCACCTCGATGGCGGGGCGCGTGTCGAGCAGCGGCGAAGGGGCGAGCAGATCCACGGCTCGACGACCGCCTTCGTGCGAGACGACGAGCCGGTGCTTCTTATCGGCGAATCGAACTATGAGCTCTGCGAACTCGGCGCCCGCGCGCCAACACATGATGAGCTCGTCGTCGGAGCTGTCATCGACGGAAAAACTGCCGCGAAACGCAGGGTGCGTGTTGCGCAGCCGAATCAGCTCGCAGAGCTTTTGCACGACAGGACGCTCGAGGGCTTCGAGGACTTCGTCCGAGCTGTAGTAGTGCCGGTTGATGTCGCGGCCCACGCCGGTGCGCGCCAAGAGATCGAGATCGTTCCGGCCTGCCAGAAGACCGACGTAGTAAACCTGCGGAATGCCGGGCGCGAAGAACTGGATGGCGCGTGCCAGCAAATAGTCTCGGTCGTCCCGCGCCAATGCGTCGTAGTACGTGCAGTTGACCTGATAGAGATCGAGGTTCGACGCGGCGTCGCCTGTCGCGCGGCGGCTCGCGCCGCGGCTGTTCACGTGAATCGTTTCAACGAGCTGCTCGAGCTCCTGGGGCGGCACGAGGCCCGGCGCATCGGGACCGCCCGCGCCGACGTCGACGATGCCGATGCCGTCGTGCGTGTCGAGAACCGTCACCGCATTCGCGGGCCGGATGCGCAGCCATTCCTTCAGGCGCTTCGCCGTGCGGAACGCGAACGCGTGCAGAACGAGCGGCGGCAAGGCGAAGTCATAGACCCACGCAACCTGCTTCGCGATCTCGATTTGGGTGCGGTAATGAGAGTGAATCTCCACGAGCACTTCCATGCCGTGCGATTGCGCGCGCCGAGCGAGCTCGGCGATGAAGTCGAAGGTCTCTGGAATCATGAAGCACGACGTGCCGGGCTTCTTGATGGCGTAGCCGACGGCGTCGAGGCGGACCACGCGGACGCCGTTACGGGCGAACGTCTGAAGGATTCGCTCGAGATATGCGACGCCTTGCGGGTGCGTAACGTCGATGTCGATCTGGCTCGGGGTGAACGTCGTCCAGAGTGTCTCGCGGCGCTCCGTCCCCGAGCGTGACCTCGCTGAAAGGCGCTCCGGGCCGCGGCCGGTAAATCGAGTCCACGTCGGCTGCGCTCACGTTGTTCCCGAAGATGCGGTCGCGCGTCAGAAACAGTCCGGAATATTCCGATGCCGACCCTTTCTCACGGAAATCGCAGAACTGCGGGGAGTCACGCGAGATGTGGTTGACGATGAGGTCGGCGATCACGTCGATGCGCCTGGCAAGGGCTTCGACATCCGACCAACTCCCGAGACGCGGATCGACGCGCGCGTGATCGATCGGGTCGAAGCCTGCGTCCGCACCATCGATCGGATCGAAGAATGGCAAAAGATGCACGCCACCGAACAGATTTCGCAGAGGCCCGGCGAGCAGCGCGTCGAGCTCGACTAGCCCGCCGCCGGACAGCCGATCCACGTACGTAATCAATTGAACCTGGTTCTGCATGGCGGCCGTTTACGCGCGCTGGCGGCGTCGCTATGATGCAATCGTTTGCAGGCAACGTAAAGAAACGACTACGCGCGGTGTGGCGGCCGCCACGCTCGAACCAGATCGGGGGCTCATGCCGAGTCGAGGCAACGTAGGCGGCGGTTACGACACCCTCGTGATCAAGGCGTTGACGTGCATGATGTTCTTCACGTTCGCCATGACCACCGACGCCGTCGGCAGCATCATTCCGACTTTGCTCGAGGAGTTCGCGCTATCGCTCAAGGCCGCGAGCGCGTTTCACTACGTGCCGATGGCCGCGATCGCGGCCGGTGCGCTCGGGCTCGGGTATCTCGCCGATCGCATTGGACGCAAGGCCACGATTCTCATCGGATTGGCCATCTACGCCGCGAGCTCGCTGCTGTTCGCGTTCGGCGACCGATTCCAAGTCTTCGTCGTGCTGCTCGGCGCGGCCGGTGTCGGCGTAAGCGTTTTCAAGATCGGGGCGCTCGCGTTGATCGGCGATTTTTCGCGCTCGACGCGCGAGCACACTGCGTTCATGAACACGGTGGAGGGGTTCTTCGCGGTGGGCGCGATCGTCGGGCCGGCCATCGTCGCCACGCTGCTTGCCGCGGGTCTATCTTGGAAATACTTGTACGTCTTCGCGGCCATCATTTGCGTGCTGCTCATGATCATCGCGGCGGCGGCGCGCTATCCAGGCACGCTCGCGCCGGCGAGCGCACCCGCGACGTTTGCCCGCACGTTGGCGATGATGCGCGACGCGTATGCGCTCGGATTCTCGTCCCTGATCATGCTCTATGTGGCGGTCGAGGTCGCGATCTACGTGTGGATGCCCACGTATCTCGACGGCTACACCGGCTCCGCGTCGTGGCTGGCCGCCTATGCACTGACGATTTTCTTCGTTTTGCGGGCCGCCGGGCGATTTGTCGGCGCATGGATGCTGAACAGGTGGTCGTGGAATACGGTCTTGACCGTGTCCTCATTCGCGATTCTGGCGTGCTTCGTGGGCAGCCTTTATGGCGGTGCGAATTGGGGCATTTTTCTGCTGCCGCTGTCGGGACTGTTCATGTCGGTCGTGTATCCGACGCTCAACTCCAAGGGCATCAGCTGCTTCCCGCCGTCCGAGCACGGCGCGGTCGCGGGAGTCATCCTGTTCTTCACGGCTTTCGCCGCAGCCGTCGGGCCGCTGGCCATGGCGGCTGTCAGCGATGCGTTCGGCCACATCAAGTTCGGCTTCGTGCTCGCGACCGGGTTTGCGCTGTTGCTGTTCGCCGGGACGTTGCTGAACTGGCGATTCGACCCTGCGGGAGAGCGGCTCGCGCGGCGCCGCGAGTCGGATTACACGCCCGCGACGTGACGGGTTACCTCGTCGCGCCGCTCGACTCGCGCACGATCAGTTCGCCGGGCATGACCGCCGACGCGGTGTCCTCGCCAGCCAGGCGTCTCAGCGCGAGGTCGACGAGCAGCTTCGAGCCGCGGGCGACGTCCTGACGCACGGTCGTCAGCGAAGGGTGCACGTGAGCCGCCATCGCGATGTCGTCGAAGCCCACGACGGCCACGTCGTGCGGGATCGACAGGCCTGACGCCGCGATGGCCCGCATCGCGCTGATGGCGATGACGTCGGTCGCCGCAAACACCGCATCGAATTCGTGTCCCTGGTCGATGAACTCGCGCATCGCTCGATAGGCGCCGTCAGCGGTCATGTGCGCGTTGAGCACGTTGGGTCGCGAGCGGCTGCGTGACGCTTTGAGAGCGGCCGTGTAGCCGTCGCAGCGCAGGCGGATCTCGGGAATGGATGGATCCCCTACGAACACGATCTGCCGACGACCGTTCGCGATGAGGTGATCGGTCGCGATGCGTGCGGCCGCCGTGTTGTCGGTCCCGACGACGCAGTAGCTCTGTCTTTCGAGTCGGCCGCCCCAGACCACGAGGGGTTCGTAGGTGCGCGCCGCTTGCTCGAGCGCAGCGTGCTCGGTGCTCTGGCCGATCACGATGATGCCGTCGGAGCGGCGCGCGGCGATGAGCCGCGGCAGCCAATCGTCCATCGGCGGCAGAATCTTCTGCAGGTACATTCCGTAGCCGCGCTGCGTGATCTCGTCGGCCAGGTGGCCCAGCATGTCGGTGAAGAACGGGTCGGTCAGCGCCTGATCGCGCTCGTGGGCGAGGGGAATGACTACGCTCAACGTCTGTGTCCGACTCGTGCGGAGGTTGCGCGCAGCCGCATTGACGACGTAGCCGTGCTTCGTTGCGATCTTGAGGATTCGCTCGCGCATCTGACTTTCGACGAGCGGGCTGCCCGCCAGGGCGCGCGAAACGGTCGACACGTGGACGCCGGCGAGGCGCGCGATGTCGGCCATCTTCGATACTGTTCTTCGTCCAGTCGCCATCCCAAGAGAATAGCATCCGGATCGTGCAAACGATTGCAGAAGCGGCTAGAGTCAAGCGGTCTCAAATCGGTCATTGGGGGATACATGCAGCAACGATTTCGTTGGGCGGCTGTGGCCATGACCCTCGCCGGCCTGAGTGCAGCCGGCGCGTTCGCGCAAAGTGGCGTGACGATAGCGGACGACGGCGCCGTTCACGTGCCCGCGCACACCGTGCCGCTCTCGGCCTTTCTGACCCGCGAGGGCAAGGATTACGTCGCGGAGCATCTGCGCGACATGTTGCGCCCCGAGTTGCTGGTTCAGGTCGACGGTATCCCGCCGTTCCTCGTAGGCTATCTCGCGCGGCAGCGCGAGGTTTTCGCGGTCGAGAAGCGCGACACGACGATCGGCGGCGTGCACGCCTACGAGTACCTGCCGAAAGAGGGCGTGTCCGCCCGCAATCGCGACCGCGTGCTGATCAATCTGCACGGCGGCGGATTCTCGGGCTGCTGGCCGGGCTGCGCCGAGCTCGAATCGATTCCGGTCGCCGCACTGGGCAGAATTCGCGTCGTGAGCTTGGACTATCGCCAAGCGCCGAAATACCGGTTTCCGGCGGCCAGCGAAGACGTCGCGGCCGCTTACCGCGAGCTGCTCAAGACCTATCGCGCCGAGAACATCGGGATCTACGGATGCTCCGCGGGCGGCATGTTGACCGGCATGGCCGTCGCCTGGTTCCAGAAACACTCTCTCCCGGCCCCCGGTGCAATCGGCGTGCTGTGCGCCGGATTGACGCTGCCATCGAACGGTTTCGGCGACTCGGCGTTCACGACCGCCGCGATCGGCGAGAGCCGGCCGCCGCCGCCACCCCCGTCGGGCGAGCCGCCCGCGCGTTCACCGCCCGACTATTTTGCCGGCGTGTCGCTCGACGATCCGCTCGTGGCTCCCGCGAGCTCGCCCGAGGTGCTCGCGAAGTTTCCGCCCACGTTGGTCGTCACGGGCACGCGCGGTTTCGAGCTGAGCTCCGCGGTCTACGCGCATTCGTTGCTCGTGAAGCAAGGCGTAGATGCGGATCTGCACGTGTGGGAAGGGATGTTCCACGGCTTCTTCTACAACGTGGACGTGCCCGAGTCGCGCGACTGCCTTGATGTGATCGTCAAGTTCTTCGATCGGCACCTTGGAGCGAGACGCGGATAGCGCGTCCAGGCAGCCCCCGCACATCATGAGTGTCGTCGGCCGCAAGAAGGTGCCGCAATACGGCTTTCCGAGCGCTCATGGGGACGAAATGCCGCGTGCGTCGATCTGATGTATCGTGCCTTCCTCAGCTCAACCGCGAGGTCCCTCGGATGAAAACCCGTGCCGCAGTGACATTCGTTTGCCTGGCCGCACTGTTGCACGTATCGCCGGTGCCGCACGTCTCGGTAGTCGCGACTGCGTCCGCCGCTCAATCGTGCCCCGCCTTCCTCGACCAGGAGTACCGCAAGCTGCACTCCTCGGAGAGCGTGAACCTCTGCACGCTCGGCGCGGGCAAACCGCTGTTGATCGTGAACACGGCGAGCCATTGCGGCTTCACGCCGCAGTTCAAGGGACTGGAGGAGGCGTACCAGAAGTACAAGGCCCGCGGACTGGTGGTGGTCGGCTTCTCGTCCGATGACTTCAATCAGGAAGCGAAAGACGAGTCCGAAGCGGCCACGATGTGCTTCATCAACTACGGTGTGAAGTTCACGATGCTCGCGCCCCAACATGTGAAGGGACCGGAAGCCAACGCGGTGTTCAAGGAGCTCGCACGCCAGGCCCAAGAGCCGATGTGGAACTTCAACAAATACCTAGTGACCGCGGACGGCAAAGTGGCGCAGTACTTCGACAGCGGAGTAGCGCCGGATTCGGAGCAGTTCAACGAAGCAGTCGAGAAGCTGCTCAAGTAGCCTGCACCCCAAGGTGCGCCTCTATCGCCCACGTCCAGAGATTCTGGGCGGCGAATGGAAGTCTCCCGAGGCGACGCCGGTGAGTTGACTGTCCGCTGAGTAGTCACGCGAGACACCGCGCGGATTCTGTGGATGGCAAACGTTTCAAACGCACGGAGAACTCGCTTCCCTTGCCGAGGCCCTCGCTCCGTGCCTCTAGCTTCCCGCCATGCAGCTCGACGATGGTCCTTGCGATGGTCAGGCCAACGCCTATCCCGCCATCATAGAGGTCCCTCGAATGATCGCCCTGGACGAACACCTCGAAGATACGCGGCAAATCCTCCGGGGCGATGCCGACGCCCGGATCATTGATGCGGATGATGACTTCATCGCCCAACTCTTCAAGGTCGATGGTGATCACCGCGTGCTCGGGCGAATACTTGGCCGCGTTCGCAAGGATGTTGCCGAAGACCTGGCAGAGCCGAAGCGGGTCGGCCTCGACACGCACATTCGCCCCGCCTAGATCGGTGCGCAAAGTCTGCTGCCTCATGCGGAAAAGAGGCTGCGCGCTTTCGACGGCGGCGATCAGGATGCTCGAGACCATCACCCGCTCCTTGCGCAGGTTGATCGTGCCGTGGGTGAGGCGCGAAACATCGAGAAGATCATCGACAAGGCGTGTCAGGGTCGTAACTTGCCGCTGCAGGACTTCGCTGTTCTGGCGGACGACAGGCGGCGTGAGCTCCGCGTGCAGCAGCATGTAGGAGACGTTTCTCAGCGAAGCGAGCGGATTGCGCAGCTCATGCGCGAGCATCGCGAGAAACTCGTCCTTACGCCGCTCGGCCGTGCGCAGGACATCTTCAGCGCGGCGGCGCTCAGTGACGTCCTCGAGGAGCGCGAAGAACCCGCGCACTTCACCATCCGCGGCGATATCGGGAACGTAGTGTGCCGAAACGTGGCGGAGGCCTGATGCGAGACGAATATCCGCAGCGAAATCGACGCGCTCGCCCCCGAGGGCTTTTTGAATGCGCGGTTCATCGGCCGCATACGCCGTTTCGCTGAGAACCTCGCGCACATACAGGCCGAGGAGCTCGCCGGGCTTTTTCGCGAACCACTCGGTGAAGCTCCGGTTGGCGAAACGGTAGCGGCGCTCCGCATCGACGTATGAGATCAGCACGGGAACGCCATCGGCGATCAGCCGCATCTGGGCTTCATTCTCGGCCGCCTCGCGGCGCGCATTCAGCGCCTCCAGCACGGCCTGCTCCTGTGCGCGCGTCGCAACCTGCAAGCGGTGCAGGACGGCAACCACCGACAGGGTTACTACGAGGAAGAACGCAACATGCCCGGTCCACGCCAGCATGTCGGGCCCATACTGCCAGTTGGCGAACTCCAGCGTCGCGATGACCGGTACCAGCAGCGCCGCCAGGATCGCGGGCCCGCGGCCGCCGATAATCCCGGCGGCTAGCACAGCGAGGATGAAGGGGAGCAGCGGAGCCTGCGTTCCCATCACCGGCGTCAGCGCAACGCGAATCGCAAAAATAGCGACGGTGAGCAGAACCGCCAGCGCATACCGCAGCGCCGCGTGCTCCGCGCGCAGCAGTGGGCCGATCGCCGATGCTGTGCGCCGCGCGGCCGCAGGTTGGGACGCTAAGCGTTCGCCCGTTACTTTTCGAGTTTGCTCAGCCAATCAATCAGTGTCTTCGGATCAAGCGGCTTCGTGAGGAAGAGATCGAAGCCGTTGGCTTTGGCTTGATCTCGTGTCTTCTCGTGCGTCCAGCCGGTGACTGCGACGATCGACGTATCACGTCCCCACGGAGTCTCGCGAATCATCCGGCAAACATCGTGGCCGGACAGCCGGGGCATCGTCAGATCGAGAATCACTACGTCCGGCTGCGACTCGGTGGCGAGCAAAACGGCCTCGGGTCCGTCGTACGCGCGGTACACCGTGTGGCCCTGCTGTGCTAAGAGGAGCGCTGCCGAATCAACGGCATCTCGGTTGTCGTCCGCAATGAGGATACGCAGGCGCATCCGCCAGAAGCATACGCACCCTGCTCGCCGATTCAATTGGGTTTCGCGGACGCTTCCATACGGCCGCCCAGCGGGCAACCCGGGGGAATTCGGAGCGCTCTGCCGTCGGCCTCGTCAACACGAGAGTACGGTGATTCGCGTGGTCAACGTGAACACGAGTCGGTGCGTCCGCTCGTATAGAGCATGAAGCGCATCCTGATCGCCGGCGACGCTGCGTTGAACCAGGGTGATCCTTTACGGATAGTGGGGCTATCTTTCTTCGGTACCCGGTAGCCCGCAAGCGCTGGCCTTCGGCCATCGCCTACCGGCAGCGTGACGCAGGAGCGGGCCCGAGAGACCTTCTCGAGTTCATCGCAGACGATTGACGTCAATTGGTTATTTCGGGAAAATCCGAAATATGAATGCCGAAGTCTTCGCCGCGCTCGCGCACGAGCTGCGGCTCGAAGTGTTTCGCCTACTCGTTGCCGCTTTGCCGAATGGATTACCGGCCGGGCAGATCGCGCGGCAGCTCGAGGTGCCCGCGTCGACGCTATCGACGCACCTCGCACAGCTCGAGCGTGCGGGCCTCTTGAAGTCGTGGCGCGAACAGCAGCGCATCCTCTACGCGGTGAACACCGAAGGCACGAAGAACCTCGTGGGGTTTCTCGTGAACGACTGCTGCAACGGTCAACCTGAGCTGTGCGGCTACCCCGCAGCTCGCAAGCCGACTCGCGCGAAGCGAGCGAGTGGATCGTGAGCGCTAGGACCTACAACGTCCTCTTTCTTTGCACGGGCAACTCGGCTCGAAGCATTTTGGCGGAATGCGTGCTCAATCGGCTAGGAGGCGGGCGCTTTCGCGCCTACAGCGCGGGCAGTTATCCAAAGGGCACGGTGCATCCGTACGCGCTCGATCTGCTGCGCCGACAGAACTACGCGGTCGACAGTCTGCGCTCGAAGAGCTGGGACGAGTTCGCCGTGTCCGATGCGCCGCCGCTCGACTTCGTGTTTACCGTTTGCGACAACGCGGCGGGTGAAGTGTGTCCGATCTGGCCGGGTCAGCCGATGACCGCGCATTGGGGCCTCCCTGATCCCGCAGCCTTCGAGGGTACCGAGACCGAGAAGCGTCTCGCGTTCGCCGACACGCTACGGATGCTTCACAACCGGCTCAGCGTGTTCGTCAGCCTGCCGATCGACTCGCTCGACAAGCTCACCTTGCAGAACCGTCTTCGGGCGATCGGACGCGATTCGGCTTGAACGCCACCTCGGCTCGACTCTTCGCCGCTGAGGCGATCGGTACGGCGCTGCTCGTCGCGACGGTCGTCGGGTCCGGCATCATGGCCGAACGACTCGCGGGCGGAAACGTCGCGCTCGCGTTGCTCGGGAACACGCTGTCCACCGGCTGCATGTTGGCCGTGCTGATCTTGATTTTCGCGCCAATCTCCGGCGCGCACTTCAATCCCGCGGTCAGCCTTGCCTTTGCAGCGCTGCGGAAGCTGCGCATCGACCGGCTGGCGTTATACATCGTCGCTCAAGTCCTTGGAGCTGTCTTGGGTGCGCTGCTCGCGCACGCGATGTTCGAGCAACCGCTGTTGCAAGCGTCCACGCACGTGCGTGCCGGTCCGGGACAGTGGCTATCCGAAGTCGTGGCGACGTTCGGGCTCGTTGGAACAATCCTCGGCGTCGAGCGCTCACAGCCGAACGCTGTGGCATACGCGGTCGGGCTGTATATCGCGGCCGCGTACTGGTTCACCGCATCGACATCGTTCGCGAATCCAGCGGTCACGCTCGCGCGCTCCCTGAGCGACAGCTTCGCCGGCATCGCGCCGACGAGCGTCATTGGATTCGTTCTAGCCCAGCTGGCGGGCGCGGCGTTCGCGTCCCTAGTGTTTCGTTGGCTGCTCGACTCACGGTCACGAACGGTGACGCAAAGATCATGAACATGATTCGTCCAGCGCGCGAACGGCGCGATCTCGCGACCGCGCCGTCCGGCTTCGATCTGCCTACCGACTGCGACTTACCTGGATGCAGTGAGCGGCCCGCCCGAAAGCACGATCTCGACGCGGCGGTTGCGGGCGCGCGAATCGACCGTGGCGTTGTCGACGATCGGGGAGGATGAACCGAGGCCTGCGACGTCGATGCTCGCCGCCGAAACGCCTCGTCCGATCAAGTAATCGCGAACGGCCATCGCGCGCTGCAACGAGAGCGCGTTGTTGGTCGCGACACTGCCCGTGCTATCCGTGTGCCCCTCGATGTTGAATCGCATCGTCGGGTAAGACGCCACGATGCCGGAGAACTTCGCAAGGTTCTCGCGTGCGGAGTCGTTTAGGATCGCCGCTCCTGTCGCGAACTGCACGCCGCCGATCTCCGAGATCAGCCCGCGATTGGATTCGCGCGTCGGCAATGCCGCGTTGAGCCGATTGCGTAGATCGTTGCGAGCAGTTGTGGCGGCCGACGCTTCGTTGCGCAGCCGTTCGGCTTCGGTCGCGGCGACGGTCGTGGCGGCCGCGACTTGCGCCGCGGTGTTTGCCGCCTCGGTCGTCGCGACAGCCGTTTGTCGCGCGGCTTCGGTCGAAGCGGCTGCAGCCTGCTTCGCGGCTTCGTCCGATGCGGCTGCCGCAGCGACTCGATCTCCTTCGACTTTGGCGGCGGCCGAAGCGATCATGGCGGCGCGACGTGCGTCCTCGCCGGTGGTCACGGCCTCGCGGGCGAGTCCCGGAGCCGTCTTGCGCTCCGCGCTCTTGCCGGTCAGCGCTCGTTCGGCAGCGCCCAACTTCTCGGTGGCGGTCGCAAACGCGGCCGTCGCGAAACGATCCGCGCCGGCGGCTTTAGCGATAGCGAGCGCGTAGCGTGCTTGCACGATCTCGACGGGATTTTTTTCGTCGTCGATCGCGATCGCCGAGAGATGCGAGTAGTCGGCGCGTTCCGTTAGCGTCGTGACCTTGGACTCGCCGCCTTTGACGTCATCGGCGACGTTGTAGAGCACGATCATCGTGCTCGGAACGGTGACCGCGAAGTGCGGCTCGGCCGTGACGATGAGCGCGAACTGCGATGCGTTGTCCTGCGTATCGATCTCGCCCTTACCGCCGTCGGGCCCCGCCAGCACGCCCTTATTGGCCGCGCGGCCGTCGGGTGTCAGTGCCCACAGCATGTACGTCGTGTAAGCGCCGAGGGAGGCCGGTTTCGGCAGGTCGGCGACTTTGGCCGAGATCTGCGCGTTGCCGTTCTGGTATTCCACTTGTGCATGACCCTGTGCGGCCGCCGCGATCGGGGTACCGCGAAGCAAGAGCTGCGACTTTGGGCCGTCTTTGTAGCTGAACATCGAGATCTGACTCATTACGTCGGAGCTCGCGATCGCTTCAGATGTTTGAACAGCTTGCGCGAACGTCACAACCGGTGCGACGCTCATCAGTGCCAGTGCTACAGCAGTGGCGAGCACTGTTCGATTACTCAATTTCGTCTTCATAAAACTTCTTCCCGTACCAATTACCAAGAAAACGTCGTCTACCGTGGGGTGTGGCGGGTCAAACTCGACCCATCACTACCAGCACGAGCAGTACGATCAGGACTACACCGAACACGCCGCTGGGGCCATAACCCCAGTTTTTGCTGTGCGGCCAACGAGGAAACGCGCCCAACAACAGGAGGACGACCACGATTAGCAGTATTGTTCCCACGGTCACGTTCGATCTCCGGAAAAACTCAGAGCATCAAGTTATCTCGAATCGAGCGATGGGTCGGTACGGCAACGCACAGTGGGCTCGGCGATGGTCGGAGGTTTCGCGCCGCTATGCGCGCTAGCGTACAGAGCGCCGCGGCATAACCACGTAGCGTTGTTGCCGTGCTCGCGATTCGCGCGCGTGCTATTCGAGACAAGCTGGAGATTCCATGAAAGTGTTCGCAATACTGTTGCTGATGACGTTGCCTTTTTTCGCAGCCTGTCAAAAACAAGGGCCGCTCGAACGCGCCGGTAAAGCAGTCGACAGCGCCGTCCAAGACACGAAGAAAAGCGGCGAGGCGGCAGGCAAAAAGGTCGAAGATGCTGTCGACGACGTGAGCGACGGCGTCAAAGACGCTGCCGACGACCTCAAGAAGAACTGAGGACGACCCCGCTAGCGACGAACGAGGGCGGTCGCCAGCAGCGCGCCGACCGCGATCGCGATACCCACCGCGGTAAGTGGGTTGCGCTCGACGTACGAGCGCACTCTGCGCAGATTAGCGTTGGCGGCGGCAACCGCCTGCTCCTGCACGTGCTTCGCTGTCTCGGCTGTTCTCGTTGCGGCGGCCCCTAGCTCATTCCCGGCACGATTTGCCGTTGCCGTTACGCGATCGATAGTGTCGTTCGTCATCGTGGCGAGCCGGTCGACGATGGGTCGGCCGGAGTCGGCGTCGTTCCCGTCGAGGACCGTGTCAGGTGTCTGTGACATTGGTGGTCCCTTAGATCGCTTTCCGTACGACCAACTGATTGCGGACGTTTTTCACATCGCCCGTGTTTCGTGCGAGCTCTTCGGCAAGAGCTTTCTCTTCCGCCGATGCGACTTCGCCGCTCAATGTGACCACGTCACCGCGCGTGTCTACGTCGATCTGCAAGCCTTCGGTGTTCGGGTTGCCCAACAGCTTCGACTTCACGCTTGCCGTGGTCGTCGCGTCGTCGATCCAGGCGCCGAACGATCGATCGCCACTTGCGGGGGCGGTTGCGGCGGCGTCGCCGGTGCGCGGCACTACGGCCAAGTCGTTGTTCACATCCACGACGCCTTCGATACCCTTTGCGAGCTCGCCCGCCAGATCTCTGTCTATGTCGCTGCTGACCTTGCCGGTCAACTGCACCACGCCTTGCGTGACGGCGGTGTCGATCGCAAACGCGCTGAGGTAGCGATTGAGCGCGTAAACCGCCTCGAGCTTGCCGTCGATCCATGCGTCTTGAACGGCACCCTCGCGCTCGGCGCCGTGCGTTTGCAGACCTAGTAGCGAGCCCGCGACCAATCCGGTCAGTGCTACGAAATGTTTCATGGAATTCCTTGAATGTTGGTTTCTTTCATGAGGCATCATCGGCTCACGATGCGCTACGGTCTGTACGTTGACGCACACCGAACGCGTATTTTCTAGGGATGTACGCGCTACGTGACGGCCGCCGAGCTATTGCCGTCTCGCGAGGACTAGCTGCGTGGAAGCAGGACGGTCGCGAGAGTTGTGTGCGGTGTGGAACATAGGTGTAGAGTGAGCGTTCCACTTCGCGCCAAACTACGCCATGGATGCTCCGGATCCACGCAGCAATCACATTCTCGATGCACTTCCCGCCGATGAGCGTGGGAGGTTGTTCCCGCATCTGCACCTGATCGAGTTGTCCTTAGGGATGAGCCTGTACGAGTCAGGCGACGCGCAGCGGCACATCTACTTTCCGACGAACTCGATCGTCTCGTTGCTGTACGTGCTTGCAGACGGCGCCTCGGCCGAAATTGCCGTCGTCGGCAACGAGGGCGTGATCGGGGTTTCGCTTTTCATGGGCGGCGAGACCACGCCGAGCAGGGCGATCGTTCAGAGCGCGGGCTTCGCATATCGGTTGACGGGCGTACGTCTCAAGGAGGAGTTCAATCGCCATGGCCAAATGCTGCATTTACTGCTGCGTTATACACAATCGTTGATCACGCAGATGGCTCAAACCGCAGTTTGCAACCGCCATCACTCCTTGGACCAACAGCTGTGCCGCTGGCTATTGCTATCGCTCGATCGTTTGTCGGGAAGCCACTTGGAGATGACTCAAGAGCTCATTGCCAACATGCTGGGTGTGCGTCGCGAAGGCGTGACAGCGGCCGCCGGAAGGCTGCAAAAGCTCGGCGTGATCCGCTATAGCCGTGGGCACATCACCGTGACGGACCGCCCGAAGCTCGAGTCGCTCTCGTGCGAGTGTTATGGCGTGGTCAAGAAGGAGACCGACCGGTTGCTCCCGTCTCGCTCTCTGCAGCCCGATTGACCGCTACGTGCTCGAACGCACAGAGCCGCGTATGTGAATAGGCCACGCTCCGGCTCCTATTCCAGCCGCGACCCCGCGGCGGAGCTCGCAAGTGTCTGGGCGCAAAGGCTCGCTTCCCGAGAATCTGCTGCTCGCGGCGTTACCGGGAGCGGATCGACGGCGTCTGTTGGCGCGCTGCACTCCGGTCGAGCTCGTCACGGCCCATACCCTTATCGAGCCCGGTCAGGTCGTGCGGCACGTCATTTTTCCAATCGACAGCTTCATCTCGCTCATCGCACCGATAGACGCCGAAACGCAGCTCGAGGTGGGACTCGTCGGCAACGAGGGCATGCTCGGCGCGTCCCTGAGTCTCGGCGTCGGTGTTTCGCCCCTGCGTGGGCTGGTTCAAGGGGCGGGCCGCGCCTGGCAACTGGATGCCGCGGCGTTCCGGCGTGAAGTTGAGCGCAGCCCAGCGCTGCGCCGCGTCGTGCACCGCTATGTATACGTGTTGTTGAGTCAATTCGCTCAAACGGCGGCCTGCACGCGGTTTCATTTCGTCGAGGCGCGGCTGGCGCGCTGGCTGCTCATGACCCGCGATCGGGCGCATTCGAGCCACTTTCGAATCACGCAGGAGTTCCTCGCTTACATGCTGGGCGTGCGGCGCGTGGGCGTAACGCGGGCCGCCAGTGCGTTGCAGCAGCGCGAGCTCATTCGCTACGCTCGTGGCAGTCTCGAGATCCTGGACGCGCGTGGCCTGGAAGCCGTGGCGTGCGGCTGCTATGCGGCCGACAAGGCGACGCACGCAGCCGTCCTCGGGTAAGGTGAGGGCGCCTTCTCGACGCAGGCGTGTGTATGCCAGCGCACGGATTCAAAGCGAGCTCTATCCCTATGCTCGCACATGGATTCGGAGCGCAGAACGACGATTGTTCGATACCACGGTTCGAGAGCTGGGGCTCTTCGTCGCCACGCACTGGAGACGGTCTACTGGACGCTTGCGGCCGTTTTGCTAGTCGTGTATTGCGGCGTGCGAAGTTACGGCGACCGCGAACAGTGGCGGGCGATCTCGACACTCTTCGAGTCGCGCGCGTCGACGTACGTTGACACGCTCGCCGTCGATCGCCCCGGCGCCGATGTCCTCTCCGCCGCGCCGCCCGAAAGCGACCGCAACGTCACCACCGCGGCCGACCGCGGTGGCCTGTAGTCCGATGGCCGCTCATCCACGACAACTCGATGCGGGCCGCACATCGCGTGCTTCACTCGGTGCGGCGGAAGGTCTCTCGCCCGCTACAGGACTCGCAACTGCCGCGCAGCTCAGCGTCGAGCTCGCAGCCGCGCGACAGCAGCTTCACGACGTGCGACAGCAGCTCGACGACGTGCTCAAGCGGGACGCGGCGCTCGAGCGCCAGGCCGTCCATCTCGAGCGGGCGTTATCTAAGGCGCGCGAGTTCGTGTACCGCGACGAGCTGACCGGTCTGCCGAACCGGCGATTGCTGTCGGATCACTATGACCGCGCAGTGGCGCGCGCGGCCCGGCAAGGAGCGCACGTTGCGTTGCTGTTCCTCGATCTGGACGGGTTCAAGCGCATCAACGGCACCTTTGGTCACGTTTGCGGCGACGCACTCCTGCAGCAAGTGGCGGCGCGTCTGTCGGCCTGCGTCCGCGCTTCTGACACCGTGTCCCGATTGGGCGGTGATGAGTTCGTGGTTCTGTTGCCTGATCTCGAGAGCCGTGAGCGTGCTGCGACTGTCGCCGCGAAGATCCGCGCGCGACTCGCGATGCCCTATCGCATTGTCGACCGCGTGATCGCTACCACCGTGAGCATTGGCATGGCCATCTTTCCCGGCGACGGCGAGGCCCTCGGCGAGTTGATGAAGCTGTCGGATCGAGAAATGTACCGCGATAAAGCACGCACGAGCTCTGTACGGACCCCCGCACCGGCCCCGCAGGATTCGTCCGTCAGTGCCCGGACCTAGATCGAGCACAATGAGCGGCGGAAAAATCAGTCGGGCGTTAGTGTCTGCGCTGAGTCGCTCGCCGCGCTCGATCTCGTGCGGAGACGCTTGTCCGAGTGCACTTTCGTCAGCAGGCGATCGAACTCGTTCTTGACGACCGCGTAACACTCGCACGAGCGCGTCTCGAGCCCCGCACGTTCGAGGACGGCAATGTGTCCCCGCCGGTAGCGGATCAAGCCGGCCTCCTGTAGGTTGCCTGCAGCGACCGTGATGCCCTCACGCCGCACACCGAGCGTGTTCGCAACCAATTCCTGCGTCATCACCAGCTGGCCGGAGGGAATTCGGTCAAGCGTCATCAGCAACCAGCGGCACAACTGCTGATCCACCGTGTGGTGCCGATTGCAGACAGCGGTCTGCGTCATCTGCGTGATGAGAGCTTGCGTGTAGCGCAGCAGCAGGGGCAGCATCGGGCCAGCCCGATTGAATTCCTCCCTCAGCAGGTGGCGCGGTAACCGATACGCATGGCCGGCGGTGTGCACGGCGGCGGAGCTCGGCGTGGTATCGCCTCCCATGAACAGCGAGATACCGACGACCCCTTCGTTGCCAACGCCCGCGATTTCGGCCGACGCACCGGACTCGGCGACGTAGTGCAGCGACACGATCGCGGTCGTCGGAAAGTACGCATGCTCGAGTTGCCCGTCGGGCTCGTAGAGAACCTCGCCCAGGCGCAACGGAACCAACTCCAAATTTTCGGACAGACGTGCAAGATCCGGCGGCGCAAGCGCGGCGAGAAGATGATTCTGCTTCGGGCTGTGGATGGGTGGCATCGGCGTTCTTTGGAATCTGACTTACTTTTTCCCGGCTATTTCCACGCCGATACCGCGGTAGCCAACGAAGCGGCATGCCTGATTGAACATCGGTTCTCCGCTGACGTGGAAGGTTTGCTTCGAGCCGTCGGCATTGACGCGATTGAAGATGAAGTCGAGGAATGGCTGACGTGCCGCAATCGTTTCCTGCAGCGTCTTGCGCTGCCCTTCGTTCCAGCCGCGGAGCCACGCTGTGTTCGTTTCGTCGCCAAACGCTTCGACGCGAATTCCGAGCATCTCTAGAACGGGGCCAGAAACCTTCGTGAACTTGCCGTTCTCGTCCTGTTCCCAGTACCAGTCGGACGCCAACTCAGTGAGGCTTCGGAAGCGAGCCTCGCTCTCATGCAGCTCGGATGTGCGCTGCCGCACTTTCCGCTCCAGCTCATCGTTGTGCCGCTCGAGTTGCTTATGGAGAAGACGGACCTCCAGCATGTTGTGGATTCGTGTTTTGACTTCGACGAGATCGAACGGCTTGCTGATGAAGTCTTTCGCGCCGGCCTGCAACGCACGCAGCTTGTGGCCGGGCTGGGCGGTGATGACGAGCACGGGGAGATAGGGGTCCGCGTCGTTGGTTTTGAGGCCCTCCATCACGGTGAATCCGTCTATGCCAGGCATCTGCAGGTCGAGCAGGATGAGGTCGTAGCAGTGCTCGCGATGGAGTGCGCAGACTTCTAGCGAATTCATCGTCGACGACACGCGCGCGTAGCCGGCATCGCGCAGCATTTGTGTGAGCAGGGTGACGTTGGCCTCCTGATCGTCGACGATCAAGACGCTCGCGTTGAGAATGTCGTCTGCGCTCACCATCACGTCGGCCTTTCGTGCGTTGCAGGCGCCGCTTTCGGGGACGCGAGTGCTTCGTCGAGCGCCGCCATGAATCGGGCGACGTTGATCGGTTTGGTGAGGTAGCCGGAGAATCCAGCTTCGATTGCCTTTTCGATGTCGCGCGGGACCGCGTTGGCGCTGAGCGCGATGATGGGAATGTGCGCTGTGGTCGGATCCGCCCTGAGCGCCTTCATCGCTTCGATGCCGCTGATGCCGGGAAGGTTGATGTCCATAAGAACCAGCTCCGGCAGGTATGCCCGAGCGTATTCGAGGCCGATATTGCCATCCGATGCGCTCATCAGGCGGAGGTCGCGGCGGCGAGCGACAATCTGCTCGACGAGCTCCAGATTGGCGGGATTGTCCTCGACATAGAGAATGGTCTTGATCGGCGTCCCGTCAGGCACTTCGCGGGCGGGCGTTTCCGCTTGCTCCAATTCGTGGACAGGGATTTCCGGCGCGCTCGCAAGGCCGAGCTCGATCCAGAATTCGCTGCCGACGCCGACGGCGCTCTCCACGCCGATGGTGCCGCCCATCATCTCGACGAGGCGTTTGGTCATTACCAGCCCGATGCCCGTGCCTTGCTCGGCGCCGGCTTCTTGGCCGAGGCGATTGAATGGCTGGAATAGCTGCGTCAGCTGTGAAGGGGCAAGACCCGTGCCGGTGTCGCTCACGGAGATGCGTATCGAGTACTTGCCGACGGGCTTGACCTCGACCGCCACGGTGCCCCCTGGCTTGTTGTACTTGATCGCGTTGAAGAGCAAGTTGATCAAGATTTGCTTCATCCGCGTTCGATCGGCTTTGACGAAATAGCGTGCCTCGAGCTTTGGAAACGTCATGCTGACGCGGCGCGTCTGCGCCTGCGATTCGATCAGCGCGCGGCACTCGAGCATGACTTCGGCGAGCGCGACCGGTTCGGCGGACAGCGTCAGCTTGCCCGATTCGATCAGAGCGAGATCGAGGATCTCGTTGATCAACTCGAGCAGATACCAGCCCGCTTTGAGTATCTGGTCGATGTTTCGCTTCTGCGACGGAGTCGGGTACGGGGCGCCGGACTCCAGCAGTTGCGCAAAGCCGAGAATCGCATTCAGCGGTGTTCGCAACTCGTGGCTCATACCGGCGAGAAAGTTCGACTTGGCGAGATTGGCTTTCTCCGCCGCGGCTATGGCGTCGTTCAATTCCGCTTCGACGCGCTTGCGAACCGAGATATCGGTGCCGATCAACAGATAGCCGATGATCTCGCCGTAGTCGTCGCGTAGGGCGGTGATCGACACCACAGCCGGTAGCCGCGTGCCGTCCTTGCGAACATACGTGAGCTCGTAGATGTCCTCGATTCCGCGTGAGGCTTTGTACGCGAGCGCTTCGAAGCCTGGTGCGATGACCGTTCCGAGCTCTGCGCTCAACGCCTGGGCCCGAACCATCACTTCCTGCGGATCGTGGATGTCGCTCGGGCTGATTCGGTTGCAGACCTCGGCCGCGGTGTAGCCGAGCAAGTGTTCGGCGCCGACGTTGAAGAGCTGGATGATCCCGCGCTCGTCCGTGGCAATGATCGAGAAGTTCGCGCTCGTGAGGATCGCGTTTTGCAACGCTCCGGCCTTCACCAGCGCGTGCTGTGGCGATACGTCGGGGTGGGGGTCCGCCGCTGCGGTGGGGGAGGCGACGGCGCGGTCGCTGCGAGTCTTGGACATGGCCGGATCCGTAGAGTCGTCGGGCTGCGACGAAATGGCGAGGCGGTCCCCTCACATAACCACGGTGGCTGGTTGCGACTCTGTTCGCTAGCGAACATATAGCTCGGGCTCTTTGCCAAACGGTCCGAGACTGAGAGAGCAATATGGTTAGGACGAAGCCCCTACGACCACGCTAGTTACGGGCTGAACGCGGCGACAGTCGGCGCAACACTGCAAGGCAACCGTATGGTGAATTCGGCTGCCGCGGCCTGGCCCTTCACTTGTGGCCTGAATCGTGCCGCCGTGCCCCTCGACAACCAGACGCGTGAGGTACAACCCGACTCCGAGGCCGCCCACCGCGAGTCGTCGGGGTGACTGACCCAACTGCACGTACAGCTCGAAGATCGCCTCGAGTTGCGCGGCGTCGAGCCCAACGCCATTGTCGCTGACCTTGACCACGGCGTCAGTCCCGTCGCGGGTGACGCGAACATCTATTCGTCCGCCCGGATCGGTGTACTTCGCCGCGTTACCGATCAGGTTTTGCAGAGCATGCGAGAGCCACATCTCGTCGCCTGCTAGACGCACCGGTTCGGTTGGAAGGTCGACGACAAGCGAATGGTTGCGGCTCGCTACGAGAGTTTCGACGGCGGCGATCGTGGATCCAATGATGTCCGCGAGCGCGGTATCCGTGCGGTGTAGCTCGAGATGTCCTCCGCGTAGGTGAGCCGCGTCGAGCAGCTCATCGATCAACCGCGTCATTCCAGTGACCTGGCGGTCGATGATGCCGGAGACATGGCGTGCGGTCGTCACGTCCATCACGTCGCGCTTGAGCAGCTCGGAAGCATTCCTTGACGGAGCAAGCTGGTTGCGCAACTCATGACCGAGGATCGCGAGCAACCGATCCTTGTTTCTGTCTGCCGTCGTCAGCTGGGCCATCGCCGCTCTGCGCTCGGTCAGCTCACGTTCGAGTCGATCGAGCTCTCCCAGGAGGTCGCAGGCCCCCGCAGCAAATCGACCCAAGCTCGTCATGAGCCTCGCGTCCTCGGCATCGAAGCGACGCGCCTCATCGTGAGAGGCGACCCAGATGGTTCCGATAGGTTTGGCATCTCTGTGAAAAGGGATCAGAAGCACTTCCTCGATTGCGGGAGTCACCGCGTCGAGCACGGAAAAACCCCGTGCGGGCCGCGACATGAGCTGAAGCGCATTGCGATCGAGAACGGCGCCGCAGGGGCTCAGCGCGCGGGGCAAGGTCCTGCCGAGATGCGGCGTGAGCTGTCCGGCCAGCGCACGCCAGCGAAGTGCCGGCGCGTCGTCGTGGTCTTCGAGGATGCTGATGCCGGCCGAATCGGCGCGGCAGAGCTCGAGAGCGACGTCTGCCAGCTTCTGTAAAATCGTACGCGGCGATGCGGCGAAACTCTCCGCGAGGTCGCCGAGTGCGCGATTCTCTCCTTCGAGGTTCGCCGGACGCGACGGTCGTCGTGCAAGCTCCGGAGTGTTGACGACGGCGAGTAACGACTCTTGCGCGAAAGAAGCGGAAGACTGCATCGATCCCACGTGTTTCATCTCCGGTTTCGATGGGGCGGCGAGATAACCTATCGCGCGCGGCTCCGTCGAGGGACGCGGGCGGTGCCGTACCATGCCGCGATCGGACGCCATTTTCTGTGCGCTCTCACACGCAGGGCGATCGCCTGCAGCACCATGCTTCGCCGGCGCCGAATTTTACGGTTCTTGTTGGTGACTTAGTCGCAAGCGAGCTTTGATAAGGGCGGCGCGTGTCGTCTCTTCCAGCCTTGTTTCCGCTGCTGTGGGATGCTTGCCAAGCACGAGGCGCTCGGTCACATGCGCGGTAGCGCGGACGAAAGCCAGCGTGGCGGCCGCGCAGTCCTTGATGAGCTGCTCCCTGGCTGCGCGGACGCTGGCAGCAGAGCTGAATTGGACTATTTGTGCCACGCGATAAAGTACGTGCTGCTCGCAGAAGTAGTATGTGCGCTCCCGCACGGAACCAACCGAAGGCCGGCGCACCTTGCCGCTATGTTCGACAGATCGCGTGCTGTCCACCTCATGCGCATCGTTGAAAAAAGAAACCCCGCCGAAGCGGGGTCTCGCGAAAGTGCGGGAGACACTTTCGAAATGCAAATGCCTCGGGAGTTCAGACCGACGACATCGCAGCCAAAGGATATCGGCGGGTTTCACGCTCCGATGTTCGCCATCGCACATACGCCTGAGATTCGACGAGCTAGCTTGCGGCGTATGACGGATCGCCGAAGAGAATGGCAGAGGTTTCTTGACGAGAACGCATACGGGAGCGCGGAGTACCGGGCCGCGAGGGAAGCGGCGGCGAGGCGCTTTCACGAGTTCCGATTTGCCGAGGAAGAGCCCACGCTGGGTAACTCGCCAGAAAAGAAACCCGGCCTGTAGGGCTGGTTTGAAACGACCAGAAGTTCGCGGAATCGGCTTGCGACCGGGGCCTCGATCTTGGCGGGACTGCTATGTTCGGCGTCGCACAAACATCGACGATCGATCCGCGTACTCTCCCGCCATATGACGGACCATCAGGTCGCCCTCAGAGAAGCCCGAGACAGTTTCATTGCGCGACGTGTACTGCAGCGGCTCAAGCGCGACGAGATCACGCCCGTCCAGGCATGGGGGCTGCTCATCCAGCGGTTTGATCCTGGGATGGCATTTTCATTGATCAGCTCGCCCGATAGTCCCGCGTCCAGAAGATAACGAAACCCCGAAGCGGGGGGTCTCACTTCAGAAATACGCTTAGAGCCCCGGCCCGGCGGCCAAAGAAGGTCGTATGCAACTATCGGAAGTCGAACTCAAGCGCGCTGTCGCGGCGTGCCGCGCTTTGGCAGAGACCAGGCGAACGCATCCGGAATGTGAGTCGAACCCGACCGCTCGGGCGCTTTCTGACCGCGAAGCGGTAGCGCTGGACGATCTCGCGTTGCGATTCGAAAGGATGCAGCTAAAACCAGTAGGCGGATGAGTGCCCGTGGCTCTCAGGCGCGTCGGCGTATGGAGAACGCTGACGGCAGCCGCTCGATGTACGCGTCGTGCCCGTAGCAATAGCCCCAGTGCTCCCCGGGCTCGAACGACGCGATCGCTGGGTGCCCGGTTTCGCGCGCGTGGGCCGTTGCATGGCGGTTCGGCGAGTCATCACAACAACCCACATGGCCGCACGCGAGGCAAATTCGTAGGTGCACCCACCGATCGCCCGTGCGCTCGCAGTCCTCGCATCCGACCGCGCTCGCCGTTACCGAGGTTGGCTGGTCGAAATCGTGACACGTTGTCGATTCTGTGCTCATGCCGATCCTCCGTGTGCTGCGAGAAACTGATGGACATACTGCACGGACACGGAGCCTTCGCCTACCGCCGAGGCTACGCGTTTGGTGGAGGTCGCGCGGACGTCGCCTGCGGCGAATACGCCGGGGCAGCTCGTCTCCAGCGGGAACGGCGCACGCTCGAGCCGCCAGAGTCCCGCGTGGTCGTTGCGCGTCACTTCGGCACCGGTACAGATGAAGCCCTTCGCATCCGTGAGGACGGTTGGCGGTAGAAAGTCCGTGTTCGGCGTCGCGCCGATGAACACGAAGAGATGCTTCAGGGTCTTGCGCGTCTCGATGCCGGTCTTCACATCCCGCCAGCGAACCGCTTCGAGCGCTGCGTCGCCTTCCAGCGCAGTCACTTCCGACCAATTCAGGAGCTCGATGTTGGGCGTGGTCTCGATACGGCGGATCAGATACTGCGACATCGTCGCGGCTAGCCCTTGGGAGCGCACGAGCATATACACTTTTCGCGCTCCCTCGGCGAGGTACACGGCGGCTTGTCCCGCCGAGTTCGCGCCGCCGATGACGGCGACCTCCTCGTTGCGGCAGTACTGCGATTCGAGGAACGTGGCGCTGTAGTAGATACCCGCACCCTCGAACTTCTCTATCCAGTCGACCGGCGGTTTGCGGTACTTGGCGCCCGAGGCGACTACGACGGTGCGAGCGCGAATCCGCTCGCCGTTATCGAGCTCGAGCTCGTGAAAGGGATTGCCGCAATGCAGTCGTGCGAGCGCGGCGGGAATGAGGATCTTCGCGCCGAACTTCTGGGCTTGGATCAATGCTCGGGCCGCGAGCGCTTGGCCCGAGATGCCAGTCGGAAACCCTAGGTAGTTCTCGATCTTGGAGCTCGTGCCGGCTTGGCCGCCGGGCGCGACGGGATCGAGAACGATGACCTCGAGTCCTTCAGAGGCTGCGTACACCGCGCTCGCGAGTCCTGCGGGCCCGGCGCCGATGATCGCCGCGTCGTATACCTCCTGCTGATCTCGCTGCAGCGACAAGCCGAGACGGTCAGCGACCGCGCGCAGCGAGGGATTGCGCAGCGGCTCGCCGTTGCTCGTGATCACCAAGGGCGTGTCCTCGACCCGCACTTCGAAGCCGTGGAGTAGGGCGGATAGGTCGCCCGCCGTCTCGAGATCGGTAAACGTGTAGGGATACCCGTTGCGCGTGAGAAATTGCAGCAAATGCTGCGTGCTCGCGGCGTGGCGCGAACCGATCACGAGTAAGTCGCTCGAGTGATCGGCAAGCAAGCGCATTCGACGCAGGATGAAGCTGCGCATGATGATCTCGCCGAGGCGAGCGCGCGTAACCATGAGCTCGCGGAGCTTCGTGGCCGGTATGGCGAGCGTTCGCAGCGGGGTGCCCGCTCGGCCTGCCACCATCGTGCCTCGGCCGGTGAGCATTGCCGTCTCGCCCGAATAGCTGCCCGGACCATACGTCGTGATGACCGTGTCTCGTCCAAACGGATCACGGTGCACGATTTCGACCGTTCCCTCGAGAACGACGTGAAAGTCTCGGTCGCGCTCGCCGATATTCCATAACATCTCGCCGCTCGCGAAGGAAATCTCGGTACCGAATGGCGCAAGCTCGGTGATTTGCTCGGCAGTCAGGACTGGAAACATTTGCGCGCGCCGGTCGTCGGTCGCGCCAGCCCATGGGGGAGGGCTCTGCGACTCTATTTTGTCATTCCTACTCATCGCGGTTACTCGCTAGATCCCTCTGGGGTTGTTACGGATTCTGCGGTCAATTGCTTGGCGAGCCAACGGGAAGCCGCACCGGACGGCCCGCCGGTCGACGCGAGCGGCTGGCGACGTTTTTTCTAGCGAGTCCGATACTCCCGGCGGGAATACTATTTTTGGTGTAGGTTACACGTCGGTTTCGATCGACTTGGTTGGCGCCGCCGGTGACTGAGGAACAGCGCATGCAGTGTTTCGACCTTCCTCGACGCGCGTGCGCCGCCCTCCGAGCGCGCCGCCGTTATTTGCCGCTCGTCGCCGTTGCGGCCGCTTTGGGCTTGGCGGTGGCGGCGCAGCCCGCAGCCGCGCAATGGATCGGGTATCCGACTGCGGGCGTACCGCGTAAAGCCGACGGCACGGTCGACATGACGGCTCCGGCGCCGAAGATGCCCGACGGCAAGCCCGATTTCTCCGGGGTTTGGACTACCGGCGACTCCAATCGCAAGAACGGCGACGTGGCTGGCAACGGCAACGACATCGGGTCTTCGCGTCAAATGGCGAACATCGGTGTCGACATTCCCGGCGGGCTGCCCTATCAGCCGTGGGTCGTGCCGCTCGTCAAGGAGCGCACGGCTAACCTCGCGAAAGACGACCCGCACATCCGCTGCCTGCCCGACAATTTTCTGCGCGCGTACGGGCTGCCGCATATGCTGAAGTTCATCCACAAACCGGACATTCTGGCGGTGCTCAACGAGATGAACGCCGGTTACCGCCAGATCTTCACGGATGCGCGGCCTCTGCCCGAGGATCCGTCGCCGGCGTGGCAGGGGTATTCGTCCGCCAAGTGGGCCGGCGATACGCTCGTGGTCGACACGATCGGGCTGCGCAACGACACTTGGATCGACTGGAACGGCAGCGTGCTCACCGAGGCAGCCAAAGTACGCGAGGAAATCAGGCGCCCGGATTTCGGTCACCTCGAGATCCGCGTCACCGTCGACGACCCGAAGGCCTACACCAAGCCTTGGACGGTGCAGCTCAAGCAGCGCATCGTCGTCGATGCGGAGCTCATCGACGAGGTCTGCGTAGAGAACGAGCAGTTTGTGAACCATACCAAGGGCACACCGATCGCTCCGGAACCGACGAAGACAACGGAGTAATCGATCTATGACCAAAACCACCCGATCTGCCGTGATCTCGCTGGCCGCAAGCCTTCTTCTCGGCGCAGCGCCGTCATACGCACACCACTCGTTCCCTGCGGAATACGACTCGTCGAAACCGGTCAAGCTCACGGGCAAGGTTACGAAGGTCGAGTGGACGAATCCGCACATCTTCATCTACATCGACGTGCCGGACGAAAAGTCGGGCGAAGTCGTGAACTGGGCTCTCGAGATGGGCGGCCCGAACACGCTGCTGCGCTTGGGTTGGAAGCGCGACTCGTTGAAGGTCGACGACCTCGTGACCGTCGAGGGGAGCCTCGCGAGGTACACGCCGCATCTCGCGAACGCATCGTCGATCGTGATGGTCTCCACCGGCAAGAAGATGTTGGCGGGCTCGAGCAAAGACCAGCAATAACGGACTCGTTTCTTCGCGACCTCTTGTCGAAGGGGGAAGCCCGATGAGAGACCGACGTACGTTCCTCAAGTCTCTGGCGGCGGCCGGCGCGGCGCTCATGGCGCCTTCCGGCAGCGCCTTCGGCCAAGAGCGCATCAACAAGGTCAGCGTCCGCGGCGGCGCGATCGACGTGCACCATCATTTCGTGCCCCCAGGCCAGAGCGCCGGCGCGCGCCCGTGGTCGCCGCAGGCATCGCTCGACCAGATGGAGCGGTTCGGCATCGGCGTCGCCATCCTGTCGATGACGCAGAACGGAGACCTGCTCTACAACGGCACAGAGAAGGGGCGCACCGAGATCCGCCGCGGCAACGACTACGGTGCCGCGCTGGTGCAGAAATACCCGAAGCAGTTCGGCCAAATGGGCGGAGTGCCGCTACCCGACCTCGACGGCTCCCTCGAGGAGATCGAGTACGTCTACGACACGCTCAAGGTGGACGCCATCGGCATCTACAGCAACGACAACCAGGGGCGTTGGCCGGGCGACCCGTACTTCGAGCCGATGTGGCAGGAACTGAACCGCCGCAGCGCCATCGTCTACATGCACCCACTGGCGCCCCCGTGTTGCGGCAACCTCAAGTACGGCCCCGCGGCGTCGATGCTGGAATACGACTTCGACGTCACGCGCGGCGTGGCTAGCATCGTGGTCAACGGCGTGATGTTCCGCTACCCGAACATCCGCTTCATTACAGTCCATTCCGGTGGGACGGTGCCGATGCTGGCCGGGCGGATGAAAGACCGCGTGCCGGCGGGCGCGGAGAAGTACCTGCCCGACGGCCTCTATGCGGAGCTGCGGAAGTGGTACTACGACATCGCGCACGCCAGCTTTCCCTGGCCCATGGCCGCGATGCGGGCCTTCATGCCCGAATCCCAGATCCTCTTCGGCACCGACTACTCGCCCGAGCCGATCGAGTCCACGGTGAACGAGCTGCCGGGGCTGTCGCTGCCCAAGGGGTTCGAGCAGATGATGCTACGCGGCAACGCCGAGCGGCTGTTCCCGAGGTTCAAGATCTGACGGTCCCGGCTACCGCGATGATCCGACGGCGCGCTCGGGAGAATTGAAAGTTCGCACCATGCGTTGTAGCAGACCGCGATGGGTTCGGAGGCCACATGAGACGCGTCACCGGCATCGGCGGCATCTTCTTCAGAGCCAAAGACGCTCCATCACTGCAGGCTTGGTACAAGCGACACTTAGGTATAAATGTCCAAGTCTGGGGCGGAGCTTCCTTCGATTGGACCGACGCCGAGGGCAAGCCGGTTGCAGGCACGACTACCTGGTTGATCAATCCGCAAGAGAGTGATCACTTTGCTCCGAGCTCGGCGTCCTTCATGGTCAACTACCGAGTGGAAGACCTCCACGCCTTGATCAAAGCGTTGAAGGAAGAAGGCTGCGAGGTGCTCGAGAAAATCGACGAATCCGAGTATGGAAAGTTTGCCTGGGTCATCGATCCCGAGGGAAACAAGGTCGAGCTATGGCAGCCGCCTCCGGGCCAATGAGCGGGTCTCGTTCCGCAATCGAGTTGCCCACACCGCGACGCCATGCGTTGTGGGTGCGCGTCTGCCACTGGGTTCTCGCCGTCTCCGTCCTCACGCTCGCCTACAGCGGGTTCTATATCCTGATGGCGCACCCGCGTTTGTATTGGGGCGAAGTCGGTAACGATCTAACGCCGGCGTGGCTCGAATTGCCCCTCAATGACAACCACCGGCCTTCAGGGTGGCAGCAAACCGTGACCTTCGAGGCGCTCGCGAACAAACCGATCAGCGCCAATCGTACGATCGAGATCTTCAACGAGAACGGCTGGGCGCGCAGCCTGCATTTCCTCGCGGGCTGGTTCTTCGTGGTCGCCGGTGCGTTCTATTTCGTGCTCGGCGTCATCACGAAGCACGTCTCGCGCGATCTTTGGCCGCGCGGTCTGCGGCAAGCCGGCGCGGGCGCGTACGGTGTCTTGCAGCGGTGTGCGTACACGAGCGTCGCTTTCTTGGTGCTGCCGCTCATGGCTCTCGCCGGTTTGGCGATGTCGCCGCGGGTCGTCGCCGCATTCCCGGTGCTGCTCGACGTGTTCGGTGGTCATCAGTCCGCGCGCACGCTGCACTTCTTCGGATTCGTGATGCTTCTCGTGTTCGTTGTCGTGCATTTGGCCATGGTCGTGCTGACCGGTTTCGGCCGGCAGATGCGGGCGATGATCGTCGGCAGATGACATGAACAGGCGATTCACAACGCGCCGCTCGGTCCTCCAGGGCCTCGCATCGTCGGCCGGCATCGCGCTCGCCGGCTGTTCCGCGAGCGAACCGCCCACTTACGGCAACGTGCTCCGCATGGGCGACTGGCTCACGTACAACGCGCATCGACTGCTGTTGCCGCGGCAGTCGCTGGCTCGCGAATACGACCTCCGCGACATCTCGGCGGCGCCGGCGATCGGCACGACCGATCCTTCCGACCCGAGCCAGGCCGGTTTCGTCGCAGGAGCTCGCCGACGACTACTCGCGGCTGCTGCGCGACGGCTTCGGGGACTGGCGCTTGACGGTGGAGGGCAGCGTCGCGAAACCGAGCAGCTTCTCGCTCGACGACTTGAAGCGCATGCGCTCACGCACGCAGATCACGCGCCACACCTGCGAGGAAGGATGGTCGGCCATCGCGGAGTGGTCCGGCGTGCCGCTGCGCAGCGTGCTCGAGGCCGCGGGCATTCGGTCCGACGCGAGATTCGTGCAGTTCCACTGCTACGACGCGTTCGTCGACGGCATCGACATGCTGGACGCGCTGCACCCGCAGACGATCCTTGCCTACGGCATGAACGGCCGCGAGCTGCCGATCGGCCATGGCGCACCGCTGCGCGTGCGCGTGGAGACGCAGCTCGGCTACAAGAGCATGAAGTTCTTGCGAGGGCTCGTCGTGACGAGCGAGTTCGACGACAACGGTCCGTACGGCATGATTCAGAACGGCTACTCGTGGTACGCCGGGATCTAGATTCGGCGGCGCAATATGGATAAGGCCGTTCCACGGACCGCGTGGCAGCGCTGGGTCCGGCAGCCGCAGAAGGTCTGGCTGCGCAGGGCGATCTTCCAAGTGCATCTGTGGAGCGGCATCGGTCTCGGGCTCTACGTCTTCTTCATCAGTGTGACGGGCAGCGTGCTCGTCTACCGCAACGAGCTCTACGTGGCTGCGACGCCGGAGATCGTCACGCTGAGCGCTTCCGCGGCTGAAGCCGAAGCAAAGGTGCCGCTCGGCATCTGGCTCGTCGACAAGCTGATCGAGCTGCACGACGATCTGCTCTCGGGCCGAACGGGCCGCAAGATCAACGGCGCCGGCGCAATCGCCGTGCTGTTGATCTGCCTCACGGGCCCCGTGATCTGGTGGCCCGGCATCGCGCGCTGGCGCCAGCACCTCACGCTGCATCGCGGCGTCGGCTGGAGGCGCTTCACGTGGCAGCTGCACGGCGTCTTCGGATTCTGGAGCGTCGCGTTCCTGCTGGTGCTCGCTGCCAGCGGAATGTATCTGTGCTTCCCCGATCACTTCGGCGCGCTGGCGGATTGGCTAGAGCCGCCGACCGACGCCAATGCCGGCACTCGTATCGTCGACAGCGCGCTCTATTGGCTCGCGTACCTGCACTTCGGCCGCATCAACGGCATCGGTATTCCGTGCGACGGCCCGGGGCTCTGCGACCAAGCGACGAAGGCCGTGTGGGCGATCGTCGGCGCGATACCGGCGGCGATGTTCGTGACGGGTGTGATCATGTGGTGGAACCGCGTCGTGCGGCGCTGGCGCCGGCGCGGCGCTCGTCGAAACGCGTAGGACGCTGACGCCGTCCTCGGACGCTGAACGGCCGTTCTTTATTCGTCTTGTCGGCTTGCCGCCAGCCTCGGGGACTCTTGCCGCTGAGCCTCCCTGCGTTTCATGTCGAGGTAGGCGCCCTGTTCCAGTTCATGCAACTGGCGTGGATATTGCTCGACGCCCGCAAACCATTCACGCAGACGCCTTTCGAGCCGCTCGTGCGGCGGCGCGGACAACGCGCCGAGAAACGCTTCGATCGCGAGGTAGTAGCGCATGCTGTTGCGTTCCACCGCACCACGCATTCCGCCGATGTAGATGGGCTGGCCGGCGGGTCGAGTACCGGCAACGGTGAATCCCACCTTGTCTCTCCCGGTTGTTCCGAGGTAGGCCTGCATCGCCAAGCGTCCCACGAGTCCGTAGGCATAGGAATACGCGAGGTGGATGCCGGTCTCGCCCATCTCCAGCGGGATCGCCTCGAGCACCATGCGGTAGTCGTGCGTGGAGAGGGGACCTTCGTCTGCGTTCAGCCGTACTTGCAGGTAGTCCGTGGCACGGGCGGCGACATGAAACGCGAAGTCCACTCGGTAGGCCTTCTCCAGCGGCTGATCGGTTTTACTGCCGATGCTGACGTTGAGGACGTCCGCCTCGCCCGCCGTCGATGCGCGGCAGTACTTGATATTGAGATGCAGGATCAGGATGTCGCACCAATTGCTCGGGCTCTCCAACGCTGCGCCCACCGTTGCAAACGGGTAGTCGATAACCGCATAGATTTCACCCGCCACGCTATCCCGCGTTCTACTTGACTCCATGTAGAGCGGTCTCTGGAATTGATTCTGCCGGAGGCTATCCTCCAAAACGCCGTACTTGGCGCGCAGAGACTCGGATGAATTCGAGCCCGCATCGTCGGCATGAACCAGCCCCGCGCCTGCACACAACAGGGCGGCCGCGAGAAATCGCGCTAGTGCCCAGCCTTTCATTCCCCGCCTCTCATTCCCTGCCTCGCGCGTGCAGTCCAGCGCCGGCTAAGCGACCTGCGATGCCACGCGCGCCGGCGATGACCAATATTCCGCCGAAACCCGAGGGCAAACCATAACCGCACGGGAAATATGTTCACGCTGTGCCCGCTGTCCCGAACCAGGAGTTTCGAATCTGCTGAGGTTTGACCCGCCAGATTTACGAATCGGTCAAGAGAAAAGCGCTAGGTTCCGTCTCATGCGGGCGTCAATGGTGCGTACGTCGTCCACGTAGCGTGGCGGCGCTCGGCCGCGTTTTGCTGGCATTGTGGCCGGCTCCTGTTAAGATATATCGTAAGACATTACTCAGGAGAGCTGCTATGCATGGACATCATCATTTCGAAGGCCACGCCAAGCGTGCGTTCTGGTTCATGGCGGGTAGGTTCGGAGGCGGCGGTCGCCACGGCTTCGGCCCGTTCGGGCACGGTATGCGGGGTGGTCATGGCGGAGCCGGTGCGATGCTACGTGCCGGTCGCATGTTCGGTGACGGGGATCTGAAGCTGATCACCCTGGCGTTGCTCGCCGAGACGCCGCGTCACGGCTACGACATCATCAAAGCGCTCGAGGAAAGATCGAGCGGGTTTTACGCGCCGAGCCCCGGCGTCGTCTATCCGACGCTGACCTTCCTCGAAGAGGCGGGCCATGTCTCTTCCGCGACGGAGGGCAACAAGAAGGTCTACTCGATCACGGAGGCGGGACAGACGCACCTCGCCGAGAATCGCGAGCTCGTCGACGGGCTGCTCGACGGGATCAAGCGATTCGGCGCCAAGATGGCGAAGGCGCAGGAGTGGTTCGGTTCGCATGAGGATGCCGAAGACGTCGGGAGGGCCGGACGCCGTCACGGTAAGCGCGCCGAATTTCGCGCGGTCCGCCGTCGTCTGCGGACAGCGCTCGGCGACATCGTCGACGCGCCGGCGGACAAGCAAGCGGAAGCACTCGCGATTCTGGAGAACGCCGCCAAAGCACTCGAGGCGCTGTCCCGCGGCTGATCGTCTCGGCACGGCAAGCAAGCCGCTCCGGGTGAGCCTTCCGCATCGCCGTAAGGTCTCTCTAACGGGGGACATCAGTCGTGGGCGAGGCAGCGACGAGCGACGTCGCGGTCGGTAGCTAAGGGCTAGACCTCGAGCGGGCTGCCGAGCTCGCCGAGCGAACCTCCGCGACGATCGCGTCGTTGCCGTCGAGTACGCATAAGTACGAGTACCTCTGAGCGCATCACCGACGTAGAACAGCACTTGAAGCTCCACAAACGACAAAACCCTCAGAGAGTGCGGGCCCTCGCCTGGTCACTCGAGGGAGACATGAATTCTTGGGGGATGCGGTTATGCGTAAGGCAATCTGTGTCGTACTCGCCGTGTCGGCTGCTCAGCTCATGGCCGCAGCGCTGAGCGCGCCACTTCCGAATTTAGCCCTCTCTTGTCCCGACGAAACCGCGATCGGCCAGGCCTTCGACTCCTGTCGGGGCTACGTGTACGAGACACCGACGAATCAGCGCATCGTCGTCTCGGGGCCCTCGTATGTCTGGCGCAGGGCCGGCGATCTCGTCGGATCCGATACGCTGAGCGTGTGCACGATCCCGGTTGAACCGGGTCAATACTCGAGCTGCAGGGATGCAACCGGCGTGCGACGCACAGAGTTCGTGCGCAAGGACAGTGTATCAACGCGTGCGATTCAGGGATTCGCACTGCACGTGTCTTCCACTGATGCCACTTCCGTGCGGCTCCAGTGGCAACCGCAGAATGGAGCGAGCGAATACGCGGTTTCGCGAGACGGCGGAGTCGTGGGCAGTACCGTTGCCGTGGTCGGATATTTTACGGATTTCGACCTTCGGCCGGGGAAGAGCTACCAATACACAGTTACCGCTCACGATGCACACGGCGCTGCCATCGCTGAGTCAGCGCCCGCCTCAGCGATGACCAAGAAGACATCTGCGATCAGAACGCATTACAAGGTGCTCGCGATCGCCTTTAATCCTGAACAGACGAGTCTCGTTACTGAGGAGACCTACCTCAAGCACCGGATTCAATTCTTGAAACTAGCCTCGCTGGGATCCGCGGTGATCGGCTTGTACAAGGGCGGCATCGTCTCGACAGCGGTCACTCCAGCCGTCGAGCCCGGTTCAAACAGGGTCGACTACGCGAACCTCGTGACACGACGAGATCTGCCTGAGCTGGACGGCTACTCGATTGTGGATCTCATTGAAAAGGGTGATATCGACCATGTCTGGGTGGTGAAAACGCCGGTCGATTTCGGAGAAAACGCCCTGATCGGAAACCGACCCATTCAAGGCTCGGGAGCGACGACGGACAATACTTGGGTCCCAATCCCCGTGAAATCCTCCCGGTCATTCTTTGTCAATTTCACGGGTACAGACGAGCGTTCCTACGATGCCTACGCTCACATGGTCGAAGGCGTCATGACTTCCATCTCCGATGGGCATCCCCAGCTTTGGCCGCGAAACTCGCCGTATACGGTCTATACGCATGACCGCGCCAGCGTCGCCACAACACCGGCGTTGCTCAATGTATGGGAGCGCTTCAGGCTGACTGACGGATGGAACGGCACGAGCACGGTCGCTTACGCGTCGGCAGGGAATGCCAACATCGGCTCTAGTCACTTCCCTCCGACCACGCCCCGAGCCTGTCCGGATTACTGCTACTTCGACGCCCCAACCTGGCAACGATACGTCGATTCAGTAGCGGACGACTGGCTGAGCTTCCCGACGTTCAGCGACACCAAACGCAAGATTACCGGCTACGACTTCGGAGCTTTCAACCACTACGCGCAGGGGAATCCATCCTATTCAGCCGCGTTCGGTATCTCACCCGAACTTCACTCCTCCTTCTTAGGCGCCGCCGCGTCTTATCATCAATGGTGGTTCGCTCATCTGCCCCACAATCCTGGCGTCAGCGACGGCAGGCTCAACAACTGGTGGCCGCATATTTTCGACTTCAATCGTTTTGACGGAACGCTAATCGACTACAAAGTGACAGGCTTCCGCGAGATACCGGCCCGTTTTCGTCCGATCAGAGGTGAGTATGGTACGGACATGAGGCCCGCCGAATACTGGGGCTATTGGCATTCCCAGAATGGATTCAGCCCGGGCGGCAAAGCGGCCGAGCTTCGCATCGTGAGCAAGGCGGCCGATCCACAGAACGTCAAGAGCGGCAGCCACGCCCTGAAGGTGACCATCGAGAACGCGCAGTACTGGGAAGAGCTGGGCTTCGGCCGGAACGATGTGTTCTATCCAGTGTCGAGGAATGCTCACTGGAATCTGTCTGATCTGGTAGAGGTGCGATTCTCAATCAAGCCCGACGAAAATGAAGCCCTTCTCGTCGACACCAACCCCATCGTCAGGTTGTACAAGAACGGCGGCAACCGCATCGAGTTCGTGCCGCGAGCCAACGGCGTGTACACAAACCTGTTTTTGAACAATGCTCTGAGGGATTCGGCGGGTTGGTTCAATTTCAGCATTCCGCTGCCGGGTGACACTACCTGGGAGAAGAACGTGATCGGTTACATCGATCCAGACCTCCCGAAAGCGGAGCAGCAAGCGGCACAAGCTCAGCTCGAGACGGACATACTGGCCGACGTGAACTACGTGGAGATATCCATTCGGTCGACCACCACCCGGACTCTTGCGCCATACGATGTAGTTTCATATTACATTGACGGCTTAGAGCTACGCTCCGATCTGGTGTATCAGCCTGCGATCGCAGCCGCGCCCTAACTCCGGGCGACTACGGCGGCGACCAAACTCCGCAGTAGCGTCGCACGCTCCGTTCGCGAGCTTCACCTCCGGGCGCGGCGTTTCCGATACTCTGACCGGATGAGCGCGCCCGCAACGCAGATCTCAGCTCATCGGCTAACCGTCGAAGAGGTCCTCTCGGCCGAGGCGTCCGACGCACGCATCGGCCTCAGTGTCGAGGAGGCGCGCACGCGCCTCGAGCGCTATGGCCGAAATGAGCTCAGCGTGGAGAGGCCCGTCCCATCGTGGCGGAAATTCCTCGCGCAGTTTCGCGACGTGCTCGTGCTCCTGCTGCTCCTTGCCACCGCGATTTCCGCAACGCTGTGGTTGATCGAGCGCGATGCCGCGTTGCCCTATGAAGCGATGGCCATTTTCGGGGTCGTGCTTCTCAACGCGATCATGGGTTACGTGCAGGAGGCGCGCGCCGAGCAGGCCGTTGCCGCGCTGCGCCAGATGTCGGCGGCGAAGGCGAACGTCGTGCGAGGCGGAGTGCGACAAAGCGTCGCGGCGACCGACGTCGTGGTCGGCGACATCGTCATCGTCGAGGAAGGCGACACGATCCCGGCCGATGCGCGGCTGATTCACGCGATCGCGCTGCAAACCGCAGAGGCCGCACTCACGGGTGAAAGCATGCCCGTGGCCAAAGACGTCGTCGCGGTCGCGAACGAGGTGCCGCTCGGAGACCGGCACAACATGATCTTCAGCGGTACGGCTGTCACCTACGGCCGCGGCAAGGCGGTGGTGACCGCGACGGGCATGCAGACGCAGATGGGCGCCATCGCGGGCATGTTGAAGGGCGCGCCGGTGGAGACCACGCCGTTGCAGAAGGAGCTCGCCCGTGTCGGCAAGCTGCTCGGCACCGTGGTCGTCGTCATTGCGGTCGTGATGATCGCGACGATCATCGTCGTGGAAGAAGTGCGGGGATTCGCCGCGTTCTTCGACGTCCTGATTCTCGGCGTTGCGCTTGCGGTTGCCGCAGTGCCAGAGGGCCTGCCCGCCGTCGTAACGGCCGTGCTCGCGCTCGGCGTGCAGCGAATGGCGAAACGAAACGCCATCGTTCGCCACCTTGCAGCGGTGGAGACGCTCGGTTCGGCGAACGTGATCGCGTCCGACAAAACGGGCACGCTGACGAAAAACGAAATGACCGTGCGCGCAGTTGTGACCGCAACCGGACGCGTGAGCTTCGGCGGAACAGGCTACGCGCCGGATGGAGAAGTACGGCGCGAGGGAGAAAACGCGACGATCGACGGTGCACTGCGTTCGGAGCTCACGCGCGCCTTGGCAGCGGCGGACCGAGCGAACAACGCCGTCCTTCACGAGCAGGGCAACCGCTGGACCGTGCAAGGCGATCCGACGGAGGGTGCGTTGATCGTAGCCGCGCGCAAGGCGGGGCTCGAAGCTGAGGTTCTAGACGCACGCTTCCAGCGAATCGCGGAAGTGCCGTTCTCGTCGGAGCGCAAGCTGATGAGCACCGTCCACACCGATGCAAAGCGCGAGGAGTATCTCCTCGCGTTCACGAAAGGTGCTCCCGACCTGCTGCTCGCGCGTTGCACTCAGGAGGAGGTCGGCGAGGAGAAGGTTCCACTCACGCCGGGACGACGCGCGGCAATTCTCGCGATCAACGAGGCGCTGGCGGGCGAGGCGCTGCGAACACTCGGCGTCGCGCTGAGGTTGCTGCCCCGCGATTCATTCAACCGCGAGGAGATCGACGAGGACATCGAGCAGGACCTCGTCTTCCTCGGCCTGATAGGGATGATGGATCCGCCGCGCGCCGAAGCGGCTGAGGCCGTGGCGCGCGCCAAGAGGGCGGGAATTCGTCCGATCATGATCACCGGCGATCATCCGGTCACCGCCCTGGTCATCGCCGCCGAGCTCGGCGTCACTTCCGACCGGCGCGCCGTGACGGGGGCGGAGATCGAGAATATGTCGGACGAAGCGCTGCGGCGTACCGTGCAGGAAGTGTCCGTCTACGCGCGGGTGAATCCCGATCATAAGCTGCGCATCGTCAAAGCGCTGCAGAGCGGAGGCACCATCGTCGCGATGACGGGGGACGGTGTGAACGACGCACCCGCGTTGAGAACTGCCGATATCGGCATCGCGATGGGCATCACCGGCACCGACGTTGCAAAGGAAGCGGCGGACGTCGTGCTCGCCGACGACAACTTCGCGTCGATCGTCGCGGCAGTGGAGGAAGGGCGCGCCATCTTCGCGAATATCCGTAAATTCCTGCGTTACCTATTGTCGTCGAATGTTGGCGAAGTAATGACGATGTTCTTCGGCGTGCTGCTGGCCGATCTGATCGGTCTCACAGCGGCCGAAAGCGGTGGCTTCGTTCTGCCCCTGCTCGCGACGCAGATTCTTTGGATCAACCTCGTGACGGACGGTGCGCCGGCGCTCGCGCTCGGCGTCGATCCACCCGACGCCGACGTCATGCAGCTGCGGCCGCGCCCGCGCGGCGAAGGCGTGATCACGCGCCGCATGTGGCGGGGCGTGCTGGTGGTCGGTGCGGTCATGGCTGCGGGAACGCTGCTCGTGCTGGATGCGGGGTTGCCGGGCGGTTTGATCGAAGGCACGGGCAGCATTCGTCACGCCCAGACGATGGCGTTCACGACGCTCGTGTTCTTTTCACTATTCACGGTCTTCACCGCGCGTTCCGATGAGCAAAGTGCCTTTAGCGGATTGTTCAGCAATCCCTGGTTATGGGGTGCCGTACTCTTGTCGCTCGGGCTGCAGGCCGCCGCGGTTTACGTTCCGTTTATGCAGCAGGCGTTCTCGACGACGGCGTTGAGCGCGGGGGATTGGTTGTGCTGCGCTGCCGTCGGCAGCTCCGTGCTCTGGCTTTCCGAGCTCGACAAGCTATTCACGCGAGCTAGGCGACCACGCCGTCGACGCGCCGCTGAGGCGACTCTGCGCCCTTGAGCAGTCGCTCCGTCGCCCGGTCACGTTGCCCGTGAACCCGAGCAGAGGAGCTCGCGTTGCGCTCGTTACGCCGCGTGCTCCAGCACCATCAATCCAGCTGCCGTGTTCGAGACCGGTATGTGATAGTGGCTGTGAACTTTGGCTATGGGCCCCGCGAGCGCCCCGCGCGCCACGAGCCACGAGATGAGCTCCACCCCCTGCGTACCGGCCAGAAGCACGAGGTCGTGAATCGTATAGCGCGCGAGTGCAAGCGGATCATCGACGATCTTCTCGAGGCACATGAGATCGAAGGCCTTGTTGATGAATCCGGCGCGTTCGCCGTCGAGTTGATGCGACAAGCCTCCGGTGCCGATGACCACGACACGCATATCCTGCGGATAGGACGAAATCGCGCGGCCGATCGCTTGTCCGAGCTTGAAGCAGCGCATCGGCGACGGCAGCGGATGCTGAATCGTGTTCAGGCACACTGGCACGGTGCGCAGGCCTGGGCGGGACCGGCCGGGCCAAAGGAGCTCGAGCGGCACCGTGAATGCGTGATCCACCAGCATTTCCTGGCACGAAGTCACGTCGAACTCGTCGGCCATCAACGATTCGATGACGTGCCATGAAAGCTTGGGATCCCCTAGATAAGGCGCGACCGTTGGCAGGCCCCAGCCTTCGTCGGCGTTGCGGTACTCAGGCGCCGCACCGATCGCAAAGGTCGGCATCCTGTCCAGAAAGAAGTTCAGGCCGTGATCGTTGTACACCACGACGGCGACATCGGGGTTCACCGCGTTCAGCCACTCGCGCGCCTGCGGGTAGCCGGCGAAGAATGGCAGCCAGTAGGGATCTTGCTGCTGTCCGCGTGCGATGGCGTGGCCGATCGCCGGAATGTGCGAGGTGCAGACCACACCGACGAGTCGGGCCATCGCTCAGACCGCCGCCGCGCTGAGCTTCGCGCGAAACGCGTCGACGCTCATTCCGGTCTGCTGAGCTCCGATGTCCTGTACGCCTAACGCGAAGATGCCAGCGAACTTCGCGAGGTAGTACACGTTGCCGCCCGATTCCAGCAGCGCGAGCATGTCGCGCCGCCTCACGGCGTCGCGCTGCTCGTCATTGAGCCCGAACCGCGCACAGTAAGTGTCCTCGTCCTCGAGGAACGCGGCCCGGTTCGCTGCTTCGTTGAACGAGTAGCACATCTTGTTGAGCGGATAACCCTTCAACGCGAGCGTGCCGTCGAACAAGTACGTGCCGGGAATGTCGGTATTGGTACGCTTTTCGGGATTCATGGAGCTACCTTTCGGAGCCGATTGAGATCATTTCGCCTTGTAAGCTTCCATCGCGGTGGCGACCACCTTCTGGGCACGCACCATCGCATCGTCGATTGCCTCGCGAACGCAGGCTGCAGTGTCGAGATCGGCGAGCGGGGAGAGCGCTGCGAGCTGCTCGCAACCGGTCTGGGCGCTCTCGACGATGCGCTTTCGCAGCTCGAGTACGTCCGCATGCATCGCGAGATCGAGTCCCTCATAGCTGACGCGATGCGCGATAGAGACGAGCTCGTTGTTGATACCGCCGGCCTTTCCATCGGCCGCTCGGCGGAAGACGCGCGGCGCGTGCACGGTCAGAAATCCAGATTCGTCGTCGACGTTGTTCGTCGCACCATCCGGCTCGGCGCAGACCGCGGTCCCGGCGAGCAGGGTGAGACAGCCGCATAGCAATTTGGATCGAGTATTCATGTTCGGAACCTCCCAGTGCGTCGCGTTTTTCGTATCCGTAGTGTTGAACGAGAGTCGCCGCGGTGAAATACGTAGTAGCCGAACGGTGGTTAAGGGACGACGATCCGGACGTGCCTGCCACCGCGCGCGATCTCGAGAACGAACGGCCAAGCGACCTTGCCGAGCGCGCGCCGAAGCTCGTCGAGCGAGCCGACGTGCTCTCGTCCGACCGCGACAATCACGTCGTCGGGGCGCAGGCCGTTGCGCCACATCGCGCTCGCGAATTGGACCGAAACGACGACCACGCCCGCTCGCGCACCTTCCAGCGGATTCTCGAGCTCCGCGCCTTCGAGCTTGTCGAGCATGGCGGGCTCGTGACGGCTGCTGGGCTCGCGTCGCATCGCGGGTGCAGCCGCGATGAAACCTGGGAGCGCGCGTTGCGCGGCGGACGGACGCGGGACATGGGCTTGGACCGCGTAAGCGAGCCCTACCGAGGCGCAGACCGACCAGACCACTGCTCCGGGTAGCGATCGCTGGGCCGCGCCAATCACGTTGCGTATTCCGGTACAAACCGAGCTATTGAGCGCTTTCATGACAGCACGGTAGCGCGCGCGCGCGTCGATGGGTGCTACGGGATCTACGTAGGTCTGCGCGCCTAGGCCGCCTAAAGGGTCGTCGAGTGCGGCGCGCGGTGAGGCGAATGCTCCGCATTCTCCTGGCAGTGCAGACAACGCGCCGCCGCCGGGTTGAACTCGAGCCGCATTGGGTCGATGGCTTGCGCGCAATCGACGCAGCTGCCGTAGGTGTGGCCGGCGATCCGCAGCAGCGCGGTCTCGACGTCGCGCAGCTCGCGCACGTCGCGGTCGATCTCCGCGAGGTAGAGGTCGCCGATGAGGTCCGCGATCGACAATTCCGCGCTGTCGGCCACGTTGTCGGCCACTAGGCCCAAGCGCTCATCGCCGTACTTGCGAAGCTCGCGCGCGATGTCCGCGCGCAGAGACGCCACTCGGCCCGATAAGGTTTTCTCGGCCTTCGCTAAGCGCGTTGCGGTCCAATAGGTCGCGCTCGTATGCCCGGTTCCGGCGAACGCGCGTTGGGTCGCGTCTTGGTTGAGCTTGCTCATGAATCGTGCTCCCGTTTTCACTGTCGCAGCGGCCGGCCCCGGCTGCCGTCGTTGGAATACCATTGTGAGTTGGTGTTGCGCTCGAGCCTATACGTAGAATCTGCAATGAATGGCCGCGCGACCGGCCCTCGTGCGATGCGGGTTCCGATGCCGCGGTACGTATTTGCCGTACTGGCAGTCGCGATCCGCACGCTGTGTAGTCGCCGCGAGCAGGAGGTCGTGCTGATGAACGTGGAAAGACTGGTAAGGGCCGACTGGGCGTCGTACTGCGACCGGATCTCGCGCGGCATCGAGCAGGGGCAGCGCGCGGAGCTCGAGCTCGTCTCGCTCGAAATAGGCGACCACATCGAAGCGAAATGGCTCCCGATCCATGGCCTCGTCTACGAGCCGAAGGCCGACCTGCTCGAGGTCGCGCTCGAAGATGTCGACCATCTCATCGCCCATCCGAAGGAGCTCCTCGTCGAAACCTCCCCGCGGGGGATCGTGGGCCTGGAGATCGTCGGCGGGGACGATGTTCGTCGCATCGTCAAGCTGCTCGAGCCGCTGTCCTTGCCGCCGCGCGGCCGCCGCCGCGCTCGAACCCATCGGTAAGGCGCGACGTTGATGAGCGAGTTATTCGGCTGGATCGAAAACACGGGTGTCGCGAGAACGGTGGCCTGGCAGCGTGCGGCTCGCGGGGCTCGCGTCCCTCATCGTATGGGCCGCCGTGATTCTGGCCGGCCGCATGATGTCCTATACGATGTTCTCTTATCCTTGACGCTGGTGGCGTCGATCGTCGTGCTCAAGGATCGGTGGGCTTCGCGGGCGGCTTTTCCGCGTCGCGTTGCATCATCTGCCCCATCATCTGCTCCATCATCATCTGCATCATGCCCATGCGCTGACCCATCATCTGCTGCTGGTCTTGCATACGCTGCATCCGGCATTCCGTGTCGCCTTGAGCACACTCCCGCCCTTGCGCCGGAGCGTCGCCCTGCGCGCGCATCATCTGGCCCATCATCATCATGCCCTGCTGCATCGACTGCATGTGCTCGCGCATCAAGCGTTGCCGCTCCTGCGGATCCTCCGTCTTGTGGATGCGATCCATTAGCGCCTGCATGTCGTGCATCGGGCCTTGCATCTTTTGCATGCCCGGCGCCGCCTGAGGGGGCGCCTGATTGTCGTTCGCCGGCTGAGCGCCGCACACGAACGCGAACGACGACAGCGCAATCAACACGTATGTCTTTCTCATACCGCCTCCGTTAGCGAACCTTCCTCGGAAACACGCGGCGATCATAGTCCCTGAGCGCGCACCCGCTCATACGCAGTTCTACGTAGAACCACTGCACGACATTGGCGCGGAATACTTGTTTGTACGTATATCCACCCGGTCCGCGCGCAACGAAAATCGCACCGTCTCGGCCCGACAGTACGTGGTCGTGGTAAGGCTGGGGATTCGCGAGCGTCGCAGAGCGGGTTTTGCGGCAAGGCCGCGGACTAGGAGTAGGTGCAACGATGAAGGACACACTCGTCGTCTTCTTTTCCAGAACGGGTTACACGCGCCAAATCGCGGAAGAGGTGGCGCGGAGGATGGGAGCGGATGTCGAGGAGATTCGAGACTCGACGAGGCGCTCGGGCTTGTTCGGTTATTGGCGCTGCGCGACAGAGGCGCTACGGCGGACGTCCGTTCAGATCAAAGCTCCGACGCTGATGCCGCGAGACTACCGCGTCGTGGTGCTCGGGACGCCCGTCTGGGCCGGCAACATCGCTTCTCCGATGCGCGCGTACGTCGCAGCGAATCGCGCGCAGCTGCCGCAAGTCGCATTCTATTGTACGCAAGGCGGGTCCGGCTCGAGGAAAGTGTTGCAGGACATGGCCGCGACTTGCGGTTCGGGACCAGTTGCGACTGCGACTTTCGACGATCGCGAGATCGATTCCGGGAGTTACTCGAAAAAGATGAGCGAGTTCGTTGACGCGATCGCGCAGCGAAAGGGTGCTAGCGCACCCGCGGACCTACCTGCGGCGGCCGCGAGCGGATCTGGCGCGCGGCCTTCCGTACGCGACTAGCACTACTTCAGCGGCCACCTCAAGGGGGTGCCGGCTAGGGGCGCTTGTCGAGCTCGGCCTGTTCGCCAAGACGAACGATGTCGGCGATGTGCCCGAGCTGCACCGCGAGATGATCGATAACGTCATCGATCGAGAGCACGCCGATGAGGTCACCGTTGTCGTCGACGACCGGCGCCCGGCGCACACCCACTCGGCGCATCTCGCGCAACGCGAACTCGATGCCGTTGTCGACGTGGATCTTCAGCGGATCCTTGCTCATCGCGTCCGCGACCGTCACGTCGTTCGGCGAAACACCTTTCGCGACGATCGCGACGACGATGTCGCGATCAGTGAGAATTCCGATTGGAACGCGGCGACCCGCGCGGTGCTCGACGACGATCAAGTCGCCGACGTGCTCCGTGCGCATCCGGGCCGCGGCTTCGACGACACCGGTCTTCGGATCCACCATTGCGACGTTGTGATTGCAAACGGTATTGACATTCACGATCCACCTCCTGTGGGTCGCATCTTCCGGTACGCGCGCCGCTCGCCGATATACGTACATTCCCGAACTCCGCCCCACGCGGTCCGCCCGCACCGTGTCGGCCGTGGAGGAGCGCATGAGCACCGGGAATTTGAGCAAGCTGTTCCAGCCGCGATCGATCGCGATGATCGGCGCGAGCGAGCGCCCGGCGTCGCTCGGCCGGATCATGCTGGAAAACCTGTCGAGCACGAGCTTCGGCGGCCCGATCTTCCCCGTAAACCCGCACTACTCCGAAGTGCTGGGCCTGCGTGCCTATCCCGATGTTGCGAGCCTTCCGGAGGTGCCGGACCTCGCGATCGTCGCGACGCCGGCCGCGAGCGTCCCAAGAATCGTGCAGGACCTCGCCGCCCGCGGCGTAGGCGGGGCGCTGGTCATCTCGGCCGGATTCGAAGGCGAGGAGGGCGGCGCGCGGCGCGCGCAGCTCTTGGCCGCGGCGCGGCCCGCTCTGCGCATCGTCGGCCCGAACACGCTCGGTATGCTCGTCCCGCGAATCGGGCTCAACGCGAGCTTTGCGCATTTGATGCCGCGGCCTGGCGGCATTTCGTTCCTCGCGCAATCGGGTGCGATCGCGACGTCGGTGCTCGATTGGGCCGTCGCGCGCGGCGTCGGTTTCTCGCATGTCGTATGCGCTCGGCGACATGGTGGACGTCGACTTCGGCGATCTTCTCGGCTATCTCGCGAGCGATCCGCAGACGACCGCGATCCTTCTCTACGCGGAAGCGATCACACGACCTGAGAAGTTCATGGCTGCGGCTCGAGCGGCGGCCCGCGCGAAGCCCGTGATCGTCCTCAAAGGCGGCCGACACGCGCGCAGCGCGGGCGCGGCTGCATCCCACACGGGACGGCTCGCGGGGCCCGACTCCGAGTATTCAGCGGCGTTTCGCCGAGCCGGCATCGTCCGGGTCGCGACACTCGAGGAGCTGTTCGGTGCGGTAGAAACGCTCGCGTTCGGCCATGCTCCGCCCGGCCGCCGTCTCACGATCGTCTCAAACGGCGGCGGTCTCGGCGTGCTTGCGGCCGACGCGCTGCTCGATCTCGGCGGTGAGCTTGCGCCGCTCGACGAAGCGACCGTCGAGCGGCTCTCACGCTTCTTGCCGCGCGCTTGGTCGCGCGCCAATCCGATCGACATCGTGGGCGATGCCGACGCAGGCCGCTTCAAACGCGTGCTCGAAATCGTGCTCGACGACGCCGTGGGCGACGGCGTGCTCGTTTTGCATTGCCCCACCGCGGTCTCGTCCGGCGTCGAAGCGGCGCGAGCCGTGGCGGAGGCCGTCGCGGCGCGGCCGAGCTCTACGGTTCTCACGAGCTGGCCGGGCGAACAGTGCGCGCGCGCGGCGCGCAGCGAGCTGCAAGCGGCGCGCGTTTCGACTTATGAAACACCTGAGCAAGCGGTCCGGGGCTTCATGCAAATGGTCCGGCATCGGGAGAGCCGGGCAGTGCTGCTGACCCCCCGATCCGAGCCGACGCCCTCGCACTCATGCGCCGACCGCGCGGCGGCGCGAGCCGCATTCGAAAGCGCACGCGCCGAGTCGCGAGAATGGCTCACGCAGCGCGAGGCTCGTATTGTCCTCGCGGCGTACGAGATAACGACCGCCCCGATCGTGGAAGCCGCGACACCGCGCGAGGCGAGCGCTGCCGCGGTTCAGCTCGGCGGCAGCGTCGCGCTAAAAATTGCCGCGCCGGACATCGTGCACAAGTCCGAGGCCGGCGGCGTCGCGCTCAATCTCGTCGGCAGAGCAGCCGTAGAGGCTGCGGCGGCGAGCATGCTCGACCGCGTGCGCGCGTCGTATCCGACCGCGGCGATTCGCGGTTTCACGGTCGAGCGCATGATCGATCGCGGAACTGGGCTCGAGCTCATCGTTGGGGCAAAGGCCGGGGGGGACTTCGGCCCGATCGTATTGTTCGGCGAGGGTGGCACTGCCGTTGAGGCCATCGGCGATACCGCGCTCGAGCTGCCTCCGATGGACTTGGTGCTAGCGCGGCAGCTGATCTCGCGAACGCGTGTTTACAAGCGAATGCTCGGGTACCGCAACGTCGCCGCCGTGAACGTCGAGGCGGTCGCGCGCGTGATCGTCGGGGTCTCGCAGCTGCTGGCCGAGTTCCGCGAAGTTCTCGAGATCGACATCAATCCGCTGCTCGCGACGCCGGCCGGCTGCTTTGCGATGGACGTGAGAATCAGAGCCGCGCTCGACCGGGAGCGCGGGCCAGCTGGCGTCCAGGCGCCGTGAGCCGAGTTGCGGCCCTTCAGAACAGTAAGTACATCCCGAAGTACCGCGCGCTTTCCCGATCGGCGACTCTGTCGCCATACCAATTCGTGGAGGCGCTATGTCAGGCAAAACGATTCTCGTCGTAGTCGACCCGACGACCAACGAAGAGCAACCGGTGGTTCAGCGCGCGGCATGGCTCGCCGAGAAAACCGGTGCGGCGCTCGAGTTGTTCGCATGTGACTACGACTCGGACATCGACGCCGGCCGCGTCGCGACGGTCTGGATTCCGGAGCCTGGCACGCGCGAGCACTTGTTGCTGCGCCATCGGCGCAAGCTCGACGACCTCGCGGCTCCGCTGCGTGAACGCGGGCTCAGCGTAACGGTCGACGTGGCCTGGGACTACCCGCTCGCGGCGGCGATCATCAAGCGCGCCGCAGCGGAGCGCCCGTGGCTCGTCGCGAAGGACACTCATCATCACACCCTTCTGCAACGCACGTTGCTGACCAACACGGATTGGCAGCTGATCCTCGAGTGCCCGGTTCCGCTGCTGCTCGTCAAGCCGCGCAACATTGCGGCGAAGCCAGTCGTGCTCGCAGCCGTGGACCCGCTGCACGTGCACGACGAGCCCGCAGCGCTCGATGACGCGATCTACAAGTTCGCGGCAGCCCTGGCCGAAAGTTCTGCAGGCGCCCTCCATCTCGTGCATGCGTCCGCGCCGCCGATGGGCGTCCAGATTCCCGTACAGGCTCAGAAGCTCGTGGCCGCGGAGCATCGTAAGGCCATTGCGACGTTCGTCGAGAGGCACTTCGTCGCGGGCGAGAACGTGCACGTGCTCGAAGGCTTGCCCCACGAGTGCTTGCAGCACGCGGCCAAGAATGAAGGTGCGGATTTCCTCGTCATGGGTGCCGTCGCGCGGCGCGGCATCAAGAAGGTCTTGATCGGTAGCACGGCAGCGCGTGTGCTCGATCGGTTGCCGTGCGATCTCGTGATCATCAAGCCCGCGGAATTGGTCTTGCCGGTTGAGCAAAGGAGATAGAGATGCAAATTCGAACAGTCGTCTTCGGCGTCGGTACCGCGCTGGTCGCCGGTTTCGCCGCCTCCGCTTTCGAGGCGGTCACGCTCGCGGACTACAGCGGAGAAGAGATCTTCATGAAGTATTGCGCGGCTTGTCACGGCGAGTCCGGCCGCGGCGACGGCCCGGTGTCGCATGGCCTAGCGACGGCGGTTCCCGACCTCACCGCCATCAGCCGCCGCTACGGCGGCTTTCCGGCGCAGTTGGTGCGCGACACGATCGACGGACGCGGTGCCCGCATCGATGCGCACGGCGCGCGGACGATGCCTGTCTGGGGTTACGAATTCTGGGTCGAAGAGGGCGGCGATGCCATCGCGCAACGCGAGATGAAGGTCACCATCACGAAGCTCGTCGACTACATCCAGTCGCTCCAGGGCGACAACCTCGCCTCGAATCGCAACTGACCAGCGCATGCCCGAGAAAGCGTCGTCGCTCGTCGTCGACCTTGCGAACGTCTCGCTCGGAGACCTCCCGCGCGTAGGGGGCAAGAACGCGTCACTCGGCGAGCTCATACGGCACCTTTCGGCGGCGGGTGTGCGCGTCGTGGGTGGGTTCGCGACCACCGTTGCCGCGTATCGTGAGTTTCTCGCAGCGAACAGCCTCGGTCCGGAGATCGCGCGAATCCTCGATCGGCGCGCGGCCGGAAGCTTGTCGCTCGCAGGCGCGGGCCGCCGGATTCGTGAGAAAGTTCTCGCCGCGGAGCTGCCCGACGCGCTCGCGGCCGCTATCGGAGATGCGTATCGCGCGCTTCGCCTGCGCTCCGGCGGGCGGAGTGTCGCTGTCGCGGTGCGCTCGAGCGCGACGGCGGAGGATCTCCCGGACGCGAGCTTCGCGGGTCAACAGGAAACCTTCCTGAACGTGCGTGGCGAGACTGCGCTGCTCGACGCGTGCCTCAACTGCTTCGCGTCGCTTTATACGGACCGTGCAATCAGCTACCGCGACAATCACGGCATCGACCAACTCAAGGTCGCGTTGTCGGTCGGCGTGCAGCCGATGGTACGTTCTGACCGCGGCGCGGCCGGCGTGATGTTCTCGATCGATACCGAAAACGGTTTCCCCGGCGTCGTAGTGATCGACGGAAGCTGGGGGCTGGGAGAGACCGTCGTCCAAGGCAGCGTGGATCCCGATTCGTACCGTGTGTTCAAGCCGCTGCTCGCCGATGACCGCTTGCGGCCGGTGATCGAGCGGCGGCGCGGCAGGAAACAGCACAAGCTCGTCTATGGCACGTCGCGCTCTGCGGGCACGCGGCTTCAGAAGACGAGCCGCAAGGAACGCGAAGCGTATGTGCTCACCGACGCCGAGACCCTCGAGCTCGCGCGCTGGGCGGTGAAGATTGAAACGCACTACGGCAGGGCGATGGACATCGAGTGGGCCAAGGACGGCCGAACCGGCGAGCTCTTCATTCTTCAGGCGCGTCCCGAGACCGTGCAGACGCGGCGCACGATCGGGGCACTGAAAACGTACAAAGTGGAGCACGAAGGTCGGCGCCTCCTGTCGGGCGTCGCGGTCGGCGATGGCGTCGCCGCGGGGCGGGTATGCCGGCTCGCGACACCCAAGGCGATCGCGCGTTTCGAGCCTGGCAGCATTCTCGTGACGGCGAACACAGATCCCGATTGGGTGCCGATCATGAAGCGCGCCGCGGCGATCGTGACGGACCACGGCGGACGCACGTCGCACGCGGCGATCGTGAGCCGCGAGCTCGGCGTGCCGGCCATCGTCGGTACGGGCACGGCCACACGAGTGCTGCGCGACGGGCAGGGGGTGACCGTTTCGTGCGCCGAAGGTGACGTCGGCGCGGTCTACGGCGGAATCGCGGACGTGACGGAGCAGAGCGTCGACATTGGTGCCATTCCGGCGACGCGCACGAAGGTGATGCTGAACGTCGCCAATCCGGCCGCGGCGTTTCACTGGTGGCAGCTGCCTTCGGATGGAGTGGGGCTCGCGCGCATCGAGTTCATCGTGAGCCACGACATCAAGGTGCACCCGCTCGCGTTGCTGCGGCCGCGATCGGTCGAAGGCAAGGCGGATCGTGCGCGCATAGCGAAGCTCACTCACGGATGGGAGAGCCCAGAGGAGTACTTCGTCGCGCAGCTCGCTTCCGGCGTTGCGCGGATCGCGGCGGCGCAATATCCGCGGCCGGTGATCGTTCGCACGAGCGACTTCAAGACCAATGAGTACGCGCGCCTCATAGGTGGCGCGGCGTTCGAGCCGCGCGAGGAGAACCCGATGCTCGGCTGGCGCGGGGCGAGCCGCTACTACAGCGACGATTACCGCGAGGGCTTCGCGCTCGAATGCCGCGCCATCAAGCGCGTGCGCGAGGAGATGGGCTTCGACAACGTGATCGTGATGATTCCGTTCTGCCGCACGCCCGCCGAGGCCGACCGCGTGCTCGAGGAGATGGCCGCCAACGGGCTCGAGCGCGGCAAGAATGGCCTCGAGGTCTACGTGATGTGCGAGATCCCCGCGAACGTCGTGCTTGCGGAGCAATTCGCGGCGCGTTTCGACGGCTTCTCGATCGGCAGCAACGACCTGACCCAGCTCGTCCTCGGAGTGGACCGCGATTCGGCGCGGTTGCGCGAGCTGTTCGACGAGGAAAACGAAGCCGTGACGCGGATGATTCGCTCGGTGATCGATACCGCGCACGCGCACGGCCGCAAGGTCAGTCTGTGCGGCCAAGCGCCGAGCGATCGGCCCTCGTTCGTCGAGTTCCTCGTCGCGGCGGGGATCGACTCGGTATCGGTGACGCCGGACAGCTTCCTGCGAGTAAAGGCCAACGTTGCGGCGGCGGAACGCGCCGCGGGACGGACCACCCTCGCGCTCCGACGGCGCGGAACGACTCCCCGACCGCCGCCACCGATGAGGAAAGGACCTCGGAGTCGTATCCCCGCCGAGCCCGCGACGGAAAGACCATGACGAGACTACTCGGCCCAAAGCCCCCGGTGCGGCGATGCGTAGTTTCCGACAGAAGCTTAAGGACTTGACCGAATACGCGCGCGTTTACGGCCGAGCTCAAATGAGTTGTCGCAACTGACCGGACTGAGATGCATGGGCGCCATCCAAAAGATCTTGATCGTCATCGACCCGACGGCCACGAAGCAGACCGGCGTCGAACGCGTGGCTCGGCTGCTCCGTCCGCTGAAAGCGCAGATCAGGCTCGTCATCTGCGACTACGAGCCCGATCTCGGAATCGGGCTCGCGGCGGACTCTGTCGCGGCCGTGCGCTCGTCGTTGATGCTCCGGCACGAAAAGGCGCTCGGCGCGCTCGCCAACCGACTGCGTAAAGAGGGTCTCGACGTGCTCACCGACGTGCGCTGGGACTACCCCCTGCACGAGGCCGTCATCCGCGCCGCGTCCGAATGGGGCGCGGATCTCGTCGTGAAGGACACGCATCATCACTCGGTCTTGAAGCGCTCGATCCTCACGAACACGGACTGGAATCTAATCCGCGATTGCCCGATGCCGCTCTGGCTCGTCAAGCCGCGCGCAATCCGGCGTGTCCCGGTCGTCGTCGCGGCGGTGGATCCCCTTCATGCGCGCGACAAAACCGCCTCGCTCGACGATCGTATCGTGCGATCCGCCAAGGATCTCGCGGCCATGCTTGGCGGCCAAGCGCTCGTGTTTCACGGGTTCGACGTCGCGCCGATCATTGTCACCTCCCCCGAGGCGATGATCATGGCGACCGCCCTGCCGGCCACGGAAATGGCCGCCGAGATGGAGCGAAGCCATACGCAGGCCGTCCGCGCGCTCGCGCACGCGCACGACGTTCCGAACGAGCGAGTCCATGTGCTGCGGGGCAACACCCGCGAACTGCTCGGCGAAATGACGGATCGTCTGGGCGCGGACGTCATCGTGATGGGTGCCGTTTCGCGCAGCGCACTCAAGCGCCTATTCGTAGGCAGCACTGCGGAGGCGGTGCTCGACAAGCTCGCCTGCGACGTGCTGATCGTGAAGCCCGAGGGCTTCAAGTCTTCGGTGTGAACCAGACATCGCGCGTATCGACGCCGTCCGCCAAGAGGTCGACGCTCAAGTCTGCTCACGCCGCGCGCTGGTTGTCGTGGCTCCTCGGCGTCGCGCTGCTGGCCGCCGTCGTGGTGGCAGCACTGCACTTCTCGGAGGAGCGGGCGTTCGTCCGGCTGGTCGGAGCGCGCCGACCCGGCGTGGCTCATCCGTCGCGGTGCTCCTGCAGGGCGGGACGTACCTCGCGCAAGGTGGAATCTGGCGCCGCGTCGGCGTTGCGGCCGGCTATCCACTATCTTACAAGGCGGCGTTCGAGCTCGGTCTCGCCAAACTGTTTGCCGATCAGGCGCTGCCCTCAGCCGGAGTCAGCAGCAGCGTCCTGATCGCGACAGGCGCTCGAGCAGCGTCATGTGCCGCCGGCCGCCGTCAAGGCCTCGGTCCTCGATCAACATCGCGTCGTATCACCTGGCATACGTCGTGGCGCTCGCGATCGCCCTCGCCATCGTGGCCTGGCGTGGAGCACACGAACGCGATCGTGGTCGTGACCGCCGCGCTCTTCCTGATCTTCTCACTGGGGCTGAGCGCGGCCGTCTTGGGCATTGTCGGGACATCGTCAGCGAACGGCTCGCGGGCGCGCTCGGCAAGAATCCCGGGCCGTTCGAACGACGCTGGACTTCCTGGCGGGCGCAGACGCGCGACTCGTACGCAGTCCGCGCGTGCTCGCCAACCGCTCGCTCTGCAAGCGGCGCATCGTGCTGCTCGATGCCGCGACCCTGTGGACGCTCATCCGAGCGCTCGGCGCGACGGCCTCGGCCAGCGGCGTCTTCGCGAGCTTCATGATCGCGAGCCTGTTTCGGACGATGGGGATCGTGCCGGGCGGGCTCGGCACGTTCGAAGCGACGTCCGTGCTGATGCTGCGGATGGTCGGCGTCGACCTCGCCGTGGCGCTGTCCGCCACGCTGCTCTTCCGCGGTCTCAGCTTCTGGCTCCCGATGCTGCCGGGCTATTGGTTCTCCCGTCGCGCGATGGCTCCGCGCGCCGCAGTCAGCCGCGGCCCGCGACTCGCGGCGTACTGGGCGGTCGAACCCGCGGAGCTCGTGACAGCGGCTCGGTCCGGCGCCGGATGGATTGTCCGGAGCGGAAGCGGCCCGGCGCCTGCGAGGAACACGGGCGCCAACGAACTTCGAGAGCGGCGCGCATCGTCGCGACTGGAGCGTGCTCGTTCGTCAGTTGCGCAGCCCGCTCCTGCTGCTCCTGGTGTTCGCCGCAGGCGCGTCCGCCGTGACGGGCGAGTGGCTCGATGCGGCGATCGTCGTGACGATCGTCATGGCCACCGTGGGCATCGGCTATTCCAGGGAGTACCGCGCGCAGGCGGTCGCCGGTGCGTTGCGCGCCCGCCTGCATGTGCGGGCCAGCGTGCTGCGCGATGGGCACGCCCGAGCCCGTACCACCCGAGGAGATCGTGCCTGGCGACGTCGTGCTGCTCTCGGCCGGCAGTCTCGTGCCGGCTGACGCCGTCATCCTCGAGGCCACGGACTTCTTCGTGAGCGAAGCGGTGTTGACCGGCGAGAGCTTTCCGGTCCAGAAGACAGCCAGGAGCGGTCGATCAGTCCGCGGGGCTCGGCGCGCGCACGAACTGCGTGTTCCTCGGCACCAACGTGCGCAGCGGCATGGCGCGATGCCTCGTCGTCGCCACCGGACCGGCGACGGAGTTCGGAGCCATCGCGCACCGGCTCACGCTCCGGCCGCCCGAGACCGAGTTCGATCGCGGGCATCCGTCGCTTCGGGTACCTGCTCACGAGCGCGATGTTGATCATGGTCCTCCTGGTCTTCGCCGCGCACATGTTTCGCGGCCGGCCGCCCGTGGAGACGCTGCTCTTCGCCGTGGCGCTCGCGGTCGGGCTCAGCCCCGAGCTGCTGCCGGCCATCCTCAGCGTCAACCTGGCGCGCGGCGCCCAGATGATGGCTCGTCGCGGCGTGCTCGTCCGGCACCTCAACGCCATCGAGAACCTCGGGAGCATGGACGTGCTGTGCACCGACAAGACCGGCACGCTCACCGAAGGCGTCGTGCAGCTGGAAGGGGCCTACGACAGTTCCGGTCAGCCGTCGCAGGACGTGCTCGATCTCGGCGCCTGCAATGCGGCGCTCGAAACCGGAGTCGCCAGCCCGCTCGACGAGGCGATCACGAACGCTCGCACGCCGGATCTCACCCACGTGCGCAAGCTCGGTGAGATTCCCTTTGATTTCGTCCGGAAGCGGGTGAGCGTCGTCGTGCATAGCGACAGACGGCGTGCGCCTCATCAGCGAAGGGCGCCTTTCACCAGGTGCTCGACAGTCTGCACGCGAGCCGCCGATGGCACTCGGCCCTCGATCCGGCCGCGCTAGCACGAGCTCGAACACCGCTACGAGGAATGGACGGCGCGCGGCATTCGCGTGCTCGCGGTCGCCGCCCGGCCGATCGACGAGAAGCCTGTGTACGGCCGCGACGACGAGCGCGACATGACCTTCATGGGCTTCCTGACGTTCCTCGACCGTCCGAAAGAGGGCGTGGCGGAGGCGCTTGCCGAACTGGCGGCACTCGGCGTCTCGGTCAAGCTCGTGACCGGCGACAGCCGGCTTGTCGCGCAGCACGTCGCGACGCTGGTCGGCATGCGGGCGGATCGCGTGCTGACAGGCCGGCAGCTCGACGAGCTGCATGACGAGGCGCTGTGGCGCGTCGCGGAGCAGACCGACCTGTTCGTCGAGGTGGATCCCAATCAGAAGGAGCGAATCATTCTCTCGCTCAAGAAGATGGGGCACGTGGTCGGCTTCCTGGGCGACGGCGTGAACGACGCGCCCGCGATGCACGCGGCCGACACGAGCCTGTCGGTCGAGGCGGCGGTGGACGTCGCCAGGGAGGCGGCGGACTTCGTGCTGCTGGAGCGCAGCCTCGATGTGATCCGGCGGGGCATCGAGGAAGGCCGAAAGACGTTTGCGAACACGCTGAAGTACATCCTCATGACCACGAGCGCCAACCTCGGCAACATGGTCAGCATGGCCGCCGTGTCGCTGTTCCTGCCGTTTCTGCCGCTCACGGCCGGCCAGATCCTGCTCAACAACTTTCTCTCGGACGTGCCGGCCGTCGGCATCGCCGACGACAGCGTGGATCGCGAGCTCGTGGATCGTCCGCGGCGCTGGGACATCCGGTTCATCGGCCGCTACATGGTCGAATTCGGCATCCTGAGCTCGGTGTTCGACTTCCTCATGTTTGGCGCGCTGCTCGGTCGTCTTCCGCGCGGGGCCTGAGTCGTTTCGCACGGGTTGGTTCGTCGAATCGCTGCTCACCGAGCTGGTCGTGGCGCTCGTGATGCGGACGCAGCGGCCGTTCTTCCGCAGCCGGCCCGGCACACTGCTCCTTGCCTCGACGCTCGTGCTCATCGCCATCGCGTTCGCGATTCCGTATCTGCCTTTCGCCGAGGTGTTCGGCTTCGTCGCTCTACCGGGTACGCTGCTCGGGACGATTGCTGCGATTACCGTGCTCTACGTCGTCGCGACCGAGCTGCTGAAGAAATGGTTCTATCGGAGCGCTGCATGACACTGCCCGGCGATTTCTTCAACCCACCCGCGAGGAACGTCGATGAAGGATCTCGTATGGAGCTAAACGCCGCCTTACTGTCGTGTGTGACGGGCCGCCGCGCGGCGGTCTTCGCCATGACCGAAGCATCCGACACGAGCAGCGCGGCAGGTCTCGAAGAGGCGGCGGGTGCGGGTGCCGTAAGCCAGGTCCGCATGATCTACGGCGCGATCTTTGCGTCGCAGGTGGGCCGGCGGCTCCTGGTGTTACTGACTGCGCTGATCGTCGCGATTCTCGCGACGACGTACGGGCAGATCATCCTGAACCGGTGGAACCAACCGTTCTACGATGCAATCACCCGCGGCGACTCGAACGGTTTTCTCTACCAGCTCGGCGTGTACTTCGTGATCGTCGGGAGCCTGCTCGTTCTCGACGTCTCCCAGCGCTGGCTCAACGAGACCACCAAGTTTCGTCTCCGCGAGGGTCTGACGCGCGATCTGCTCGAGCTCTGGATGGCTCCCCGTCGTGCGTTCTGGCTCACCACGAGCGGCAATCCCGTGGGCGTGAACCCCGACCAACGCATGACCGAGGACACGAGCAAGCTCTGCGAGCTCTCCTTCGATCTCTCCACTGGGCTCTTTCGTTCGAGCGTGCTGCTCGTGAGCTTCGCGGGCGTGCTCTGGACCATTTCCGAGGATTTCACCTTCCGCGTCGGCGGGATCGACTACGCGGTGCCGGGCTTCATGCTGTGGGCCGCCGTGTCATATGCCGCGCTGGCCTCTTTTCTGAGCTATTTCGTGGGCCGGGGCTTGATCGGGCGCAACGCGAACCGCTATGCGCGCGAGGCGGAGCTGCGCTTCGCGCTCGTTCGCGCCAACGAGCACGTCGACGGCATCGCGCTCGCGGCAGGCGAGGCCGACGAGCGCCGCCAGCTGGAAATGCATGTCGGTAACGTCATGATTGCCATGCGCCGGCTCGTTCGCGGCCTCACCAACCTCACTTGGGTGACTGCCGGATTCGGCTGGATCGCGGGTATCGTGCCGATCCTCGTCGCGGCGCCGCTGTATTTCGAAGGCAAGACGTCGTTTGGAGGCATGATGATGGCGGCCGCCGCGTTCACGCAGGCCGAGGGCTCACTGCGCTGGTTCGTCGACAACTTCAGTGCGATCGCGGATTGGCGAGCCACGCTTCTGCGCGTCGCGAACTTTAGGGCCGCGCTGACCGCCACTGAATCATTGCGAGATGCGGGAAGCCGGATCGAGTACGCCGAAGGCGCCCCCGGGGCGATGGTGCTCGAAGATCTCCAAGTCGATTCGCCCGTGGGGCGCGTGGGGCTCCAAGAGCGACACGTCGTCATTCGGGCTGGTGAGCACGCGCTGATCTACGGAGCGCCGGCGGAGGGGAAGACGCCGCTCTTTCGCGCCCTCTCGGGACTCTGGCCCTGGGGCAGCGGCCGAATCGTGCGCCCGCGCGGCGAATCGGTGATGTACGTGCCGCGTGGGACGCCGTACCTACACCTCGGCACGCTCCGCGAGGCATTGGCCTACCCCTTGGTCACCGACCGCTTCACAGACCACGCTTACGTGCGGGCGCTCGAACGTGTGGGCCTCAGGCGCTACGTGCCGAGCCTCGATGTGGCTCAAAGATGGGATCGCGAGCTCAGCGAGGACCAGCAGATGGCGTTGGTGCTCGCGCGCGTTCTGTTGCACGCTCCGCACTGGGTCGTGTTCGACGACACGTTCTCTTCGATGGAGGACGATACGCTTAGGCGGGTCATCTTCATGTTCAAGCAGCACGCCGCGCGCACGACCATCATCCTAGTCGGGCGCAGTGCGCAGGCGCACCTGCCGCTGTTCGCGCGGGTGCTGCACCTGACGAGCGTCCAGGGCGAAGCGGGCGAGCAACAGCGTGTAAATGAACGAGCCTTGCGCTCAGCGCCGTGAAATCCGAGCGCGGTGTCGGGATGATCCCGGAGCCCGCGACGCGGCCATTTCACGTGATGCTACGTACAAGTTCGTATCGTGCTGGATCGTGTCGACTGGCACGGTGTCTCCGTCAACGGCCACGCGCGCCAATCGCGCGTGCCGAAAGGCGATAGCGCGCCTATGAACGGAGGATCGCACGATGTCAGGTAACAGCGTCCCGGTGTTCGACAAGACCATCGAGAAGACCAACATCTGGCTCGCGAGAATCAGCGGCACGATGGTTTGGGACGACCCGCACAAGAGCTACATGGCATTGCGCGGCGTTCTACACGCTCTGCGCGACCGTTTGCCTCCCACAGAGGCCGTCCAGCTTGCGGCGCAGCTCCCGATGCTGATCCGCGGCTTCTATTATGAGGGGTGGCACCTCGCCGATAAGCCGCAAATGTATCGGCACAAGAAGCAGTTTCTTCATCGGGTTGTCGAAGAAGCGCCTTGGCTCGAGGACGACGAGGTCGAACGCGTCATAACCGCCGTGTTCGACATCCTTTCGAGCGAGCTCGGCGGAGGCGAAACCGATCAAGTACGCGCGGCGCTGCCGCCAGAAGTCCGCGAGCTCTGGGCGCGGCCCCGGATGTGACCGAATGAAGTGGCCGAGGCTTGCCTCAGCGGCGGTGGCCGTAAAACCATGCGGAGGCGGCTTCCTGGATTTGCTCGGCTGTCGAGGCGTGTGTTCGCGGTCCATTGCCGATCCACGTCTCGAACGGTGTGCCTGGCAATCCTCGCCATTCCACCCACTCAGCTGACTGGCGCGCTTCCACCTGAATGGGTTCGTGCTCGCCCCCAAGCTCTACGGGATATCGCTGCCACTCGCCCATCGTTAAATTGACCGTGTGTTCGTGGCCGTCGGTGCAGAGTCGCGAGAACGGTGGGGCAGGCGAGGCGCGGCTCATTCGTTGCGCTCCCAAGCGATGCGAACGAAGTAGCCCGCTTCGTCGTAGTGCGTATCGAGCTCGCCGCCCCAGGCGCTTTCGACCGCGTGTGCGATGCGCCTCGGCAAATGAATATCCGTCGTCGTGATCTTCAACGTGCCGCCCGCGCGGCGTGCCCCCATGATCCGGTGCAGCGGGTGCTGGTCGTGCTCCAACTTCTCGACGTTGCGTACGAGCTGCAGCGCCTCGTCGGCATGCTCGACATAAAAGCTGCCGCGCAAAGTCACTTCGCCGGCCGGATAGCGGTCGCGGGTTCGGCGGCATGCGGGACACGTCAGGCTCGCGGGCGGCTGCGGCACGAGCCGTTCCCACGTCCAGCGGCCTTTGAGGTACGTGGCGCCGCACTCGGCGCAGCGCGCGGGCGCCTTCGCTTTGCGCGTCGTGCGATAAGGATCGTGCTTCTCTTCGCTGAGCCGCGGATTACCGTGTCCGAGGCGCCGTGGAGAGGGGCCTTGGGAGCGGGCAGATTCATTGGCCATAGTTCGTACTCTCAGTAACTCGGTTCCGGCGGCTGCCGATCTTCGTGCTTCTCGGGTTTTTCGGTCATCGTCGCCTCGGTGAGCAGCAGCACGCTCGCGACCGACACGGCGTTCTCGAGCGCCATGCGGACGACCTTCGCGGGATCGACGATGCCCGCCTCGACGAGATCGACGTATTCTTTGCGAGCGGCGTCGAATCCGACGTTGCCGCCGCCGGCGAGCATGCGGTCGACGACCACTCCGCCGTCCGCCGACGAGTTCTCGGCGATTTGCCGAGTCGGCGCCTCGAGCGCCTTGCGCAGGATCTGCACGCCGGTTCGCTCGTCGCCGCTGCACGTTGCCGCGAGCGCGTCGAGGGCCGGGCAGGCGCGCAGCAGCGCGAGGCCGCCGCCCGCCACGATGCCCTCGGCCACAGCGGCTTTCGTCGAGGCGATCGCGTCGTCGAGCGCGTCCTTCTTGGCTTTCATCTCGGACTCGGTGGGCGCACCGACGCGGATCACTGCGACGCCGCCCGCGAGCTTCGCGAGGCGTTCTTCGAGCTTCTCGCGATCGTAGTCGCTCGTCGTGTTTTCGATCTCTTTGCGGATCATTTGCACGCGGCCTTGGATCGCCGCCTTGCTACCGGCGCCGCCGATGATCGTCGTCGTGTCCTTGTCGACGACCACTCGTTGCGCGCGCCCGAGCTGATCGAGCTTGACGTCCTCGAGCCTGAAGCCAAGCTCTTCCGAAATCAGCTGTCCGCCGGTGAGAGCCGCTATGTCCTCGAGCATCGCCTTGCGCCTGTCGCCGAAGCCCGGCGCCTTGACGGCCGCGTTCTTCAGCACGCCGCGGATCTGATTCACGATCAGCGTCGCGAGCGCCTCGCCCTCGATGTCCTCGGAGATGAACAGGATCGGGCGCCCGGATTTCGCGACCTGCTCGAGCAGCGGGATGATGTCCTTGAGCATGCCGAGCTTGCGATCGCAGATCAGAACGTAGGCGTCTTCGAGCACGCCTTCCATCGTGCTCGGATCGGTGACGAAATACGGTGAGAGATAGCCCCGGTCGAACTGCAGGCCTTCCACCACCTCGAGCGTCGTCTCGATGGTCTTCGACTCCTCGACCGTGATGACGCCATCGCCGCCGACTTTCTCCATCGCGTCGGCGACGAGCTCCCCGATCACCGCGTCGTTGTGTGCCGAGATCGTCGCGACTTGGGCCTTTTCCTTACGGCTCTCGACGTGCTTCGCCTGCGCCGCGAGCGCCTTGACGGCGGCTTCGAGACCGCGGTCGAGGCCGCGCTTCAGATCGATAGCACTCGCGCCCGCGGCGACGTTGCGTAAGCCCTCAGAATAGATCGCGTGCGCGAGAATCGTCGCGGTGCTCGTGCCGTCGCCGACGGCGTCGCCGGTCTTTTCGGCGGCTTGCCGCAGCATCTGCGCGCCCAGGTTCTCCTCGGGATCTTCGAGCTCCATCTCCTTCGCGATCGTCACGCCGTCGTTGCAGACGAGCGGCGTGCCCCACTTCTTCTGGATCAGCACGGACTTCGATTTCGGCCCGAGCGTGATCCGGACGGCGTCCGCGAGCTGCGCGGCTCCGCGTAGAACCTTCTCGCGTGCCTGCGAGCGGAATAGCACTTGCTTGACGGTCATGAGAAGTCCTCGAACGTTGTGGAGCGGTAGGGACTCCATGTTCGACGGAGGCAGGCGCCAATCACATACGTAGTTGCACTGATGCCTCGCCGCGAGAGTGGCCGCGCGTGATCGCGGCGATGACGATCGCGGACTCGAGTCGGTTACGCGGCCGACGCTCGGTGCGCGCTGATTTGATCGCGCACGGCCCCGAGCAGGTCGTCCGCGCGGACGGGTTTATTGAGCAACAGAGCGTTCTCGACGCGCGAGCTCGTGATCGCAGATCTCGCGGTGTCGCCCGTGACGAATATCACCGGGACCAATATTCCGAGACGGTCGCGAACGGCCGCGACGACGCCGGCGCCGGTCTCGCCGCCTCGCAAGTGGTAATCGCTCACGATGACGTCCGGCGAAAACGCTCGCAAGCAGTCAAGTGCCTCCCGCTCGGAGCTTGCGACGCTGACCTGGAAGCCTTCGAGTTCGAGCAGTAGGCACGTGGCCTCCGCAACGGGACGCTCGTCGTCGACGATGAGCACGCGCCCGCCCAGAACGGCTTGCTCGCTCGCAGCGTCTGCCGTGACGGCTTGCTCGAGCTCGGCGTGCGGTATCGTTACGCGAAACAAGGTTCCCTTGCCGACTGCGGATTCGACTTGCACGCCGCAGCCGAGAAGCTGCTGCAATCGCCGCACGATCGAGAGCCCGAGCCCGAGCCCTTCGGGCCGCTGCGTTCCACGATCGACCTGAAAGAACTCCTCGAACACGCGCTCGAGCTGATCGGAGGGTATCCCGATCCCCGTGTCGCGAATTTCGATCGCGAGCTCTTCGCCGCGGCGTGCGCACGAGATTCGGACTTGGCCGCGATGGGTGTACCGGATCGCATTCGAGACGAGATTGCCGATCAAGCGCCGCAAAAGCTCCGGATCCGTCCGCGCGCCCTTCCGCACAGCTCTCGACGACGAGCTCGAGACCCTTGTCAGCCGCTTGCGGCTCGAAGTCGGATCGCAGCTGGTCGAGGACGTCCTGGATCGCACACGCCGTCGGGTTTGCCGTTACGCCGCCGCTGTCGAGCTTGCTGATGTCGAGCACGGACGCGAGCAGCGCCGACATCGAATCGAGTGCAAGCTGCTGCCGCTCGAGGAGGCCCAGCATCGGCGCGTTCTCGCCGGCTTGACGCTTGGCCGCGCGGTTGAGCAGGTTCAACGTTTGCAGCGGCTGGCGAAGATCGTGGCTCGCGGCCGCGAGGAACCGGCTCTTCTGCCGGTTTGCCGCGACCAGCTGGTCTTCCTTGTCGCGCCGCACCGTCGCGTCGCGCACCGCGGCGACTACGAGGAGGCCCTCGCGCGTCGCGACGGGGCTCAGGCTGATCTCGATGGGGAACTCGTGCCCATCCTTGTGACGGCCATAGAGAGTTCCGCCGGCGCCCATCGGGCGCGGCTTCGCATGCAACGCGAAACGCTCGCGGTGTTGGGGGTGCGCGTCCCTGAAACGCTCCGGTAACAGATTTTCGACGCGGACGCCGACGAGCTCGGCGGGTCCGTAACCGAACGCGTGTTCGACCTGAGCGTTCGAGAACACTATCGTGCCGCCGGCGTCGACGATCACCGTCGGGTCCGGTGCCAAATCGAGCAGGGTTCTGGCCAAGTCGCCAGATAGCTCCATTCTTTTCTCGCAGATTGATTGCGGGTTGATTCTACGCCCGCACCGGTAGTTCGCAACGGTGAAAAAACGCGCCTGCCGGCGTTTGCCGAGGCGCCTATGTGCGCTAACGCACGGAACGTTCGAAGGATAGGCGTAGGCGAGCTCAAGCGGTAACCGCGCTTCGTCGTACCCCACGGCACCGAGGTTCCCAGCGACGGTCACCGGCCGAAATTCGTAGTTTCCACAGCATTCAACCTGCGCGGTTACCGCTAATTTCGCGGTGTGAGCGCCAGTCGCGCCAGAGGCAGCTACCTATGAACGACATCCCACGACTCGGGTATTGGTCGGCGCTCGTCACGTTTGCGGCGGCGGCAGCTTACGGGGTCGTACAGATTGGCCAGTTGATCGGAGCGCTCACGTTCCCGTGGGATGAAATAGCGATCTTCGGATTCTCGATGCTCATTCCGGGGCCGTTCGTGCTCTCCATGGTGGCGCTCGACCACACCGTTTCTGAACGGAAACGGATCTGGACACAAGCGGCGATTGCGTTCGCGGTCATTTACGCAACGCTCGTGACTATCGTCTATCCGACGCAGCTTGCCGTGGTCATTCCCGCGAAGCTCGCGGGGCACGCGGCGGACGTGCAGATGCTGCTCGTGAGCAAAGGCACATTCATGTGGGTCATCGACGGTGTCGGATACATCTCGATGGGTCTCGCCACACTTCTTGCCGCCGGCGCACTCGCGGATGATCGCCCCAATCGATGGCTCCGCCGTTTCTTCATCGCGAACGGGCTTCTAGATCCGATCATCATTGCGATCTACGTCTTCCCGTCGCTCATCTTGATAGGGTCGCTGTGGCTCATCACGGCGCCGGGATCGATGCTTCTTCTGGCGAAGCACTTCAAGGAAAAATACGTATAGCGCTGCATGAAGTCTCGTCGGGTGAGCTCACTCGACATACGTATGTTCCACAGGCGTCAAGGTGCGCGGCGACCGTTAGTCTGAGCTCATGAACACTCGTGACGGGAGAAAGCGCTAGGGCCATCAAGCGGGCCAGTCGTTTGCACACGAGCAGGAGAGGGCGATACGTGACTTCCCACATCTATTGTTACGAGCAAGCTGCGTCCGCACCGACAATTCGACTCTTTGAGTCGTTGTCATGCGTCTGACCTGCGGCAGCGTCGTAGCCTCGATCGTCTTCCTAACAAGCGGCGCAGCGGCGACGGGACAGGGCGACCACAGCGCCACACCACCGGCGGCGAGCGCGTTGCCGGTCCAGAGCGCCTATGAACGAGAGCTCGGCGGACCGAACGATCCGATCGGATTCGTGATCGGCAACATCGAGTATCTGCTCGTACACGAGATTGCTCACTTCCTCATTGCCGAGAAGAACGTTCCGATCATCGGACCTGAAGAGAATGCGGCCGATTACATTGCCACGTTGGCGCTCATTCGGGAGGAACCGTTGGATCCTGCCCAGGGTGATCGCGCGAAGAAGTTCCTTCTCGCATCGGCGAGCGCTTTCGCGGCGTCGTGGGACGCAGGTCGAGCGCTCGATGCCGACGTGCCCTATTGGGGCGCCCATGCGCTGAGCATCCAGCGTTATTACGAAATCGTGTGCTTGCTCTACGGAAGCGATCCCGCGACGTTCGCAGGGGTGCTTCAAAGCGCGGGAATCGAAGCGAAAGGGGAGAGTTGCGTCGCCGAATACGCGCGCGCGGACCAGGCCGTCGCATGGTTGTTGCGCACTTACGGCAGACAGCCGGGCGACGACGCGGGCGCCGCAACGCAGATTATCTACGGGCAGCCGCCGTCGACCGTCTCGGTAAAGGTCTTGCAACAGCTCAGATCGATCGAGCTACTCGAACGCGTGATGGGTCGCCTGCACGAACGATTCACGATAGCGCGGCCATTCACGCTCGCGATGCGAAGTTGCGGCCGACCCGAGGCCGCGTGGATGCCCGACTCTCGCGAGCTCGTCATCTGCTATGAGCTCGTCGATACGCTCTATCTGTTGGGAATGCGCGCCAATGCGACGAAGCACGACCTGCCTGCAAAGGGAAAAGGCCGAACCGGTCGTTAGGCGCTCGTATATGTCATCTCGATCACATGGAGAACACTATGACAAAGAAGACTCAGGAGCTCGGAGCACCGGATCCGGAGCTGAAGAACTCGCCCATCGCGTGGGAAGGCGACGAAGAGACGGAGGCGCTGCGGGAAGAGACGCCCGACGAGCCGGAATGCTTCTTTAACGACCGCCCATATTCGGACGGTACGGTGATCAGCAGCGGCAGCACGCGCCTGCGCTGCGATCACGGTATTTGGATTCCGGCCGGCCCCAGCGACTTCGGCAAACCCTGATCGGGCGAGCCCTCTGAAAAACGGAGGAGCCACCGACGGCTCGTAACGCGATTAACCCGGAAATCGGCGCGATCGACCCGGAAATCGGCGCGATAGCCCGAGCCTGGATTACGCTTCGGCGGCCGCCGGGTGCCGGGCTCGCAGCGGCGCGGGCCTCGCATGCAGACCACAGGTCTGAAGAAGATCGAGTAGCTCCGGTCCGTTCACGAGATCGGCGTCGTATTCAACTCTAAGGCCCAGGCCGCCCTGGCCTCCCCATAGAGCGCCGTTCACGCCGCTGCGGGACACGAGCCGGCCAATCACCCAGATCTTCTCGAGGCCGTTAAGCTGTTCGCGTACGACCAATTCGGCGGTCCTTAGGTTTTGCGTTTCATCCCACATGGTGCTTCTCCTGCGCGGGGATTTGTTGGGCGGTCAGCTCGCGATGCGGCGGGCGGCAAATCGCGGCGAGCGTGCGGCTAACGCCCTTGTCGGTTATTTCACGCTTAGGCGTTTCGCGCTCGCGCAGCGCTTCCTGCGCGAGGTCCGCGAGCGAAACCATGCCAACGAGCACACCGTCATCATCCACGACCGGAAGCCGGCGAACACGGGCTGCGCGCATGATCTTCTCGGCGCCGAGGAGGTCGTCGTACGGCCGGCAGACTTCCACTCGCTTCGCCATCGCGGTTGACACGCGGAGACCGCCCAAGGGTTGATTCTGAAACAGAGCACACATGCAGATGTCGCGGTCGGTGATCATTCCGTCGACGCGAGTCACGCCATCGCCGCCGACCACCGGAAGGCAGCCGCAATCGTGCTCCCACATCAGCTGCGCGGCGCGAGCGAGCGAGTCCTCTGGCCGGCAGCATTGCACCGACCTCGACATGATTTGTTCAACACGCATTGCGATCCCCCGTTTCATGGTGGCCTGACCAGATTCTTGACCATGCGCGCCGCGCCGAAATAGGTACTTAGGTCAACGTTTTGAGCCCCGCCGGCTTCACGATCAGCACGTCGCAACCGAGCTTGTCGAGCACGGCTTCGGCCGTGCTTCCGACGAACAAACGCTCGAGGGCGCTGCGCGACACCGCGCCCATCACGAGCACGTCCGCGCGCAGCTGCTCGGTTGACGCTACGAGCACGTCGCGCGCTGAGCCTTGAAGAACGTGGACCCGCTCGCGCGGGATCTCGTGTGCTTTCGCAAGCGCATGGACAGCTTCCGTATGCCGCTGTTCCATTGCGGCGGTCATCTCGTTCATTGGCAGCGCGATCGGCATCATCATCGCTTCTGTCGAAGCGAGGATCACCGGCATCATGTCGAAGGAGTGGAGCACGTGGGTTTGCCCGCCCGTGAGGTGCGCGACTTCCTTCGCCGTGGTCAAGATACGATCGTCCAGCGACGCCGCCTTGTCTCGCGGATGTAACGGATCCACGGCCGCGACGACGCACGGAACGTGCCCGATCGCACGCGGCTTGACCAGCAGGAGCTGCATCGGGCAAGAGCGGATCAGGTTCCAATCCGTGTTGGAGAAGACCGAGCGGCGCAGCACCGAATGATAGTGAGTGTCCTTGACGACGAGATCTGCGCCCCATTCGACCGCTTTGCGGATGATCGCCTCGTGCAACGGAGCGTCCCAGCGCACTTCGACGAGCACATCGACACCCTGATCCCTGAGCGGTTTCGCCAGTTCCTCGAGCCGCTTGCTATGCCTCAGAAGCACCGACGCACGTGCAGCCCCGACGGCCGCCGGCGCGAGCGTGTCGCCTATTCCGAGGTAGGGATCGTAATCGCAGACGAGCAGCATCAACTGGGCGCCGAGCGGCCGTGGGAGATGTGCGACCCGTTCGAGCGCCGGCTGCAAGGTCGCCGTCGGATCGATGACGATCAGAATCTTCTTCGTACCGGTCATGACGCGCCTCGCCAATGTCTGCAGATGAATGCTTTATACTGAAGCCACTCTCTTCCAAGCATTCGGTCAAACCCGTAGTGGGGTCTCGGAAACTACGTATGGCCGCGGACGGTCTCGCTGAGCGCCAATAGCCATGGCAATGACCGAACTACAGGCCCTTCTGGACGCTGCTGTCGACGCGATCATCGTGATCGACGAGCTCGGCTCCATTACGACATTCAACGCGGCCGCCGAGCGGCTGTTCGGGTACGCGGCGGGTGACGTCATCGGCCAGCCGGTCGAGGTGCTGATGCCCGAGCCGTACCACTCTGCGCATCACTCCTACATCGAACGCTATCTCGCGACCGGTGAGCCGCACATCATCGGTATCGGACGCGAGGTGCTTGGTCGGCGGGCGAACGGCGAGACCTTTCCGATCGCGCTTTCGGTCGGAGAGTCTCGCGCCGCGAACGGCCGGAGCTTCGTCGGGATCATCCGCGATCTTTCGGCGCAACGCGCAGCGGAAGTCCGCACTCGATCGATCGAGGCTCGCCTCACGCACGTCGGCCGCTTCGACCTGATGGGGGAGATGGCGGCCGGCATCGCGCACGAGATCAATCAGCCGTTGAGCGCGATCGCGACCTACGCTCAGGCCGCCCGCCGCATTCTCGAGCGCGACCAGCCTGGCATGAAGTCATTGATCGACGTATGCCTCAAGATCGACGAGCAAGCGCTGCGTGCGGGCCGAGTCATCGAGAACCTGCGCAAATTCATAAAGAAGCAGGACGTGCGAGTGGAAAACCTCGACGTCAATGCCGTGGTGGCGGACATCATGAACCTCGTCAATGCCGACGCCCACGCGCAAGGAATCCGAGTGACGACGAATTACGCGGACGGTCTCGCGGTCGTTCGCTGCAACGCGACACAGCTGCAGCAGGTACTCCTAAATTTGACGCGCAACGCCGTCGATGCCATGCGTGCGACGCTCAACAAGGAACGCGGGATCGAGATCGCGACCGAGGGCGGTGCCGACGGCGGCGTGCGAATCACGGTCACGGATCATGGCCCCGGCGTCGCTCCGCAGCTCGGCGACAACATCTTTCATCCGTTCGTGACGACCAAGCGTGAAGGGCTCGGTGTCGGCCTTGCGATTAGCCGCACCATCATTCAGTCTTTCGGCGGCAGCTTGACGTATCGAGATAACCCCGGCAGCGGTGCGACCTTCGTCGTAGAGCTTCCGGCCGCAAAGGAAGAAGACAATGAACAAAAGCAAGAAGAAGCCGCTGCAAAAGGATAGCCCGCTCGTCTATCTCGTCGACGATGACGACGCGATCCGCGACTCGCTCTCACTGCTGCTCGAATCGGTGGGGCTCGAACACGCCGTCTACGCCTCGGCGCTCGATTTCTTGAGCGCCTACGACCGCGATCAGCATTCATGCCTCGTGACGGACATACGAATGCCGGGCTTGAGCGGCCTCGAATTGCAGCAACGTCTCAACGAGGAACGCGCCTATATCCCCGTCATCTTCATTACCGGTCACGGTGACGTGCCGATGGCTGTCAACGCGATGAAGTCGGGTGCCGCGGATTTCATCCAAAAGCCTTTTCGGGATCAGGATCTGATCGACAGAATCCACAAAGCGCTGGCGCGAGATCTCGACACGCGCAAGTGGCGGGCTCAAGAGAAAGTAATCCGCGAGCGGCTCGCGCTGCTCACTCCGCGCGAGGCGGAGGTCATGCAGCGCGTCGTCAAAGGGCATGCGAACAAAGTGATCGCCATGGATCTCGGCGTGAGCCAGCGCACCATTGAGCTTCACCGCGCGCGCGTGATGCACAAGCTCAAGATGCGCTCGCTGGCCGATCTCGTGAGCGCGATCGGTAAAATCAACGAAATGGATGAAGAGCGAGCTAGCGGTACTGCAGCCGCTCAATGAACGCGACGAGCGCGGCGATTCGCAAGCGCACGGAGCTTTCGGCGTCTTTCGCGTCCTCGGCTTGCAGGAAATCGCCCCAGACCGGCATCGTGCGGCTGCCGTGTGCAGCTCGCTGCTCCCGGCCGTCGATGTAGGCTGCGACGGCGTCTGCCGGGAACGATCCCCCATTGCGCATCGCGAGCGTCCGCAAGTTCGGCACGGTAATCGCCATCACCGCGGCAACCGGGCCTCCGCCTTCCGCTTCGTTGCCGTGACAGGTGGCGCAATGGATCGCGAAAAGCGCGGCACCCGTCGGCTCCTCAGCGCGTGCGAAGTTACACGCGAGTCCAAAGCCGACCAAAGCGAGCGTTAGAGCTTTCATCGAGAACGTTTCCTTCTGGTAACGGAAGCCCCAATTTACGCTAACGGCGGCGCGTCCGAAGCTGCGGCAACTACGTAGTGGTCGCGAGTGCGCCGGCCGCTACCGTGGGCGCCATGAACATCACTGTCATTCAAGGACACCCGGACGGAGCGGGAGGTCATTTGTGCCATGCGCTCGCGGAGGCGTACTGCAAGGGCGCGCGAGGCGCCGGGCACGACGTTCGTGTCGTCGATATCGGCAAGATCGATTTTCCCTTGCTCCGCACGAAGAGCGCGTTCGAGCGGGGTGCCGTGCCGAGCCAGCTACGGAAGGCGCAGGAGGCAATCGCGTGGGCCGACCACTTGCTGCTCTTCTACCCCCTTTGGCTCGGCGAAATGCCGGCGCTCGTCAAAGCGTTCCTCGAGCAGGTGATGCGGCCGGGTTTTGCTTTCGCGCTCGGGAGGGCGTGGTTGGACACCACGGCTTCGCGGCAAGACCGCTCGCGTCGTCGTGACGATGGGAATGCCTGCCGCGGCCTATCGCTGGTATTTCGGCGCGCACGGCCTCAAGAGCTTGCGGCGCAACATCCTGTCGTTCGTGGGCATCAAACCCGTTCGTTCGACGTTGATCGGTCTCGTCGAATCCGCGAGCGCTAAACGCAGGGCTGGCTGGCTCGCGAAGCTCGAGAAACTCGGCGCCGCCGCACTCTAACGGCGCTCGTGTTTCGCGGCGGCTTCCGCGCTTCCACTCATCCCTCTTCGCGTCGCACGCAGTTCGAAATCGATCTGCGTCAGGGTCAAGGTCCGGATTGCGGAAAGCGATCGTCGCCGCCCGGATAGGATTCCCAATAGGGAGGCGGTGGCGGGGGTATGTAGTCGTACTCCGTATGTAACAACGCCGCGAGGTCGACCAACTGTTGCACCGTGATGACGTCGTTCAGGAACTGCGCCGCCATCGGCGACTCGCCGTCCGACGTTGTGCGCACTCTATAGCTGCGCGCGAGCCGGTGAGACGGATTGACGATCGATGTGAAGAGGTCGCCGTAGGTCTCTATGCGCTTGGTGTGACCGCCGAGCGGAACGCTGATCGAGGACGGGCTCGGATGCGGCGGAGTCTCTACGCCATCGATGCGATGACAGGCGTGGCATTCGAGCGCAACGAACGCTTCGCGCCCGCGGCTCACGTTGCCGATCGGAAAGCGAACGAGGAGGCCCGTGTTCGGCGCACACCCCGCGAGCGTCGCGGCGCAGATTGCAGTTGCGATGAAGGTCTTCATGTGGATCTCAGCGTGTGTGACGGTACACGGACTATCGTCATCCCGACGCGAGATGCGCGCGATACGTAAATCTACCTAGCTCCGTGATCAGGGATGGAGAGCTTGCTCGAGCCAGCTTTCGAGGCGAGCGTGATTCACGAGGCCCGCGTGTTGCGCGATCGGTTCGCCGTCCTTGAAGACGACGAAGTTCGGAATGCTTTGTATTCCGAACCGACTAGCGACTTCGGGGTTGTGTTCCGTGTTCACCTTGAGCACGAGCGCGCGACCGCGCATCGCGGCCGCGGCGCGCGCGACCTCGGGCGCGGCGGCCTTGCAGGGGCCGCACCACGCAGCCCAGAAGTCCACGAGCACCGGAACGCGCGCGGCGTCGACGATCTCGTCGAACGCGGCCGCGTCCACCTCGAGCGGTTCCGACGGAGGCTCGAGCGCGTTGCGGCACGCGCCGCATCGGCCGACGTCAGTCAACCGTGCAGCCGGCACGCGATTGGACGTGCCGCAGTGCGCGCAGACGCGGATCACGCGCGCTCTCCCGAGCGCTTGGCGTTGACAGGTGGCGCTGCGCCGCCCGACAGGCTCACGGGCAGATCCAATGAAAAGATCACTTGGCTCGCGTCGTCCGGATCGCGCCGCTCGGTGAAGCCGACATCGGCGGCGAGCTTGCGCATACGCTGGTTCCCGAGCGAGTCCATGGAGTACAGACGAGTGACGCCATGCGAACGCGCGTAATCGATCAGATGGGTGAGCATCCGCTTCCCCAAACCGTGGTGCTGCCAATCGTCGGCGACGGCTACGGAAATTTCGGCGTCCCGCGCCGCGTTGGTTCCGCAATATCGGCACACGCCGACTTGATGCTGCGGGTCGCCGCCGCGGTCGTCGAGCTCGAGTGCGACATACGCCATGTCATGGGCGTAGTCGGGATCACAAAGGCGCTGCAGCGCGTCTTCGCTCAGGCGTGACATTCCGCAGAGGAACAAGAAATGCTTGCTCGGTGGCGAGAGCTCGTCGAGGAACGCGGCGTTGCGGTCGACGTCATCGCGACGAATCGGGCGGATCAGCACGCGCCGTCCGTCCTTCAACGTCTCGGTCCATTCGTTGCACGGGTCTACCATGGCGTTCTCCCTGGGTTCGTTGCGTGCGGTGTGGTCGTTCGGCCCATCGGTCTCCAATGACAGGAGTGCGCGAACGTTGCTCTCTATTTCCTCGCTGATTCGTAGCACGGCGCGCCCGTCGGCGTCATGCTCGCAAAAGCGCAGCGGTTCTCCAAACGTTACGCTGACGGTCTTGAAGCGCGGTAACAAGCGCTGCTTTGGCCAGGCGTCGAATGTCCCGCGGATCGCGACTGGCACTGCATCCGCATCGCTGTGCGCGACGACTCGGCCGATACCGCGTAGGAACGGTCCGAGCTCGCCGGTGGGCGACCGCCGCCCTTCGGGGAACCAGACGATGGAGTAGCCGCGGCGCAGCAAGTCGCGTGCGGTCTCGATGGCGGCCGCGAGGTCGCGATCGGGATCGACTGGCAGCACTTGGCACGCGCGGCTGATGAACCTCGTGAACGGCCCGGTGTAGAGGATCCCGACCCAACCTGCCCAGAACGTCTTGCGCAGGCGGCTCCACGGCATCGCGGCTGCGAGCGCCGGCGGGTCGAGATAGCTCGTGTGGTTCGGTGCGATCAGCATGGGAATGTCGCTCTCGAGCTGCTCGCGTCCCGAGACTTGCAAGCGGAAGAACAGCCGCATGACGGGCCGGCAGAGCGCGAAGATCGCGGCGCCGATCGCGCGCATTGGCAGACTCGGTAGCTCGACGACGGCCGCGGATCGCTCGGCGGGAGCACCGCTCGCATTTGCCGGCGCTGCGGTCTCGATCTCGCGCAGGAGGTCGCGCAGCGTGAGGATTCGGCTCACGGCCTCGCCCGTGAGCGCAATGTGAAACCGTTGCTCGAGCTCGAGCGTGATCGCGACCCACTCGAGCGAATCCACCTCGAGGTCGAGCTGCGGGCTCGTGTCGAGCGTGAGCGGGCGGCCCGCGAACCGTGTCTGCAGCCATTGCCAGACCTCGGCAGCTCTGCCGGACGCGACCAGCGCGGTGTCTTCGGCAGAGAGACTCGGTGCTCCCTGCTCGGCTGGGGCGCCAATCGCGTTCGCATAGAGCGCCGGCAACAAGTGCCTCTTGAGCTTACCGAGCTGGGTGCGCGGCAGCGCGAACCGCACGACACGGTAGCCCGCGAGGCGCTGATACGGCGGCAGCCGCGCACCCACGTCCTCGACCTCTTCGCGCAGCAGGGCCGCTTCGCGCAGCGCGCCGCGCTCACGCACCTCAGCCTCGTTCAGCACGACGAGCGCCACGAGTCGGCCGTGGTCTTCGAGGATCGCGATTTCCTGCAGCAGCTTGGACGCGGCGTAGGCTTTCTCGAGATCGTCTGGGAACACCTTTTTGCCGTCCGCGAGCACGACGAGCTCTTTGGTCCGCCCGGCGACGTGCAGATATCCCGCGCGGTCGATCCACCCGAGATCGCCGGTTCGAAACCAGCCATCCGGCGTAAAGGCGGCCTTCGTCGCCGCGTCGTTACCCCGATACCCGCCGAACACACTTGCGCCGCGCGCGACGATCTCGCCGAGTTGCGGCGCGCCACCAGCGTCCTGCGGACCGGCGTGATCCGCCGGCCGGATTGCGATCTCGACGCCGGCGAGCGGACGCCCCTCCGAGCCGAGTCTCGAATGCGCACGATCGTTGAACGTCAGCACGGGCGCAGTCTCCGTGAGGCCATAGCCCGTGAGCACGATCCACCCGAGTGCCTCGAGCCGGCGCGCGAGGGTCGGATCGAGGTGCGCTCCGCCGCAGCCGATGAGCTCGAGCCGTCCGCCGAGCGTCTCGTGCAGCGAGCGGAACAGCCATCGGCCGGCGCGTAGGCCGGTCACGCGGCGGATGCCGCCGCTCACGGCGAGCGACGCGTGGAACAATCGAGTCGCCCACCGCCCGCGCCGCTCGACGGTCGAGCGTATGCCGTCCCAGAGCGCCTCGCACAGACGTGGCACGGCCAGCAACGTGGTCGCGCCCGCGTCGCGCGCGGCGCTGCCGATCTCAGGGCCGGACACGCCCGCAGGAAACACTACGGCCGCGCCTTTCGAGAGCGCGATCAGGAGTCCCACGGTGAACGGATATGTGTGATGAAGTGGCAGAGGTAGCAGCACCCGATCGTCGGCCGCGATCAAGTCGGCGGCACCCAGCGCGAGCGCGTCGGCGATCAGATTGCGGTGCGTGAGGGGCACTCCCTTGGGCGTCCCGGTCGTGCCGGACGTGTACACCAGCGCCGCCGTGCCGTCGGGATGCAGCAAAGCCGGTGGATAGCCGCCGCAAGCGGACGGTGATTCGGGCTCGACGGACTCGCCAGCGGCGGAGCAGGACTCGATCGGAACCGTGAGGATCGAGCTACCCGCCGCCGCAAGCTCCGCCCCGTGCGCTGCCGTCGTGACGATCAGCTCGGGGACTGCGTGCTCGAGGATCGAGCCCAACGCTGCCGCCGGGCTCTGGTGATCGAGCGGCACCACGAGCGCGCCGGTGCGAATCACCGCGAAGTACGCGGCGACCCAGTCGACACCGTTCGGGCCCCACAGTGCGACCGTCGAGCCCTTGCCGATACCGGCGCGGGCCAAGTTGGACGTCGCGGCGGCTATGCGGCGCAGCAGCGTCGCATAGTCGACTGTCGTCTTACCGCCCGCGCGATACTCGACGATGGCCGTGCGTGCACTGTGCGCCGCGAAGCCTTCGACGAAATCGCCGAGCGTCGCCGGCGCGTGCTTGCGTTCACCCGTCGGCGAGCTGGCCATTGGAGCACGGCGAGCTCGCCGCGGGGAATACGCCGTAACGGCACATGATCTCGAGGAGCTTCGAATCATCGACGATCGCCGGATCGTATTCGATGGACAAGCCATTGCGGGCCGTCTCGAAGGAAACATTGGTTGACGCCGCGCTCCGAGAGCAGCTCGGACCGCACGAGATTTCGGTCCAGGAGACCGAAGTCTTCTCGCAAAATCGTGTGAATGGTTTTCATGACTCCACCTCCGCTTATATGGCTGCACTGTAGGCAGTCCAAGGATGGACGTCAGTCAGTAGTAGTACGTAGCGCCGCCTGCGAAGGAGTGCCCATCAACAGTCCTCGAAAAGCCGTATGATCGCGTCATGAAATCGCCGATCGGTGCTTGCCTGCTCACCGGATTCTTGGCGGGCTGCGGCTCGACACCTACAAAACCGCTCGGCGAGCAAACGTTCGCCACACACTGCGCGTCGTGTCATGGCCTGCGTGCCGAGGGCGACGGCCCGATTGCCGCGACGCTGAATGTCCCCGTGCCGAATCTGCGCACATTGAGTCAGCGCAATGGGGGTGAATTTCCGACCGACGCGGTGGCGAGCTACATCGATGGCCGCAACTTTCCCACCGCGCACGGCACTCGCACGATGCCCGTTTGGGGCGACGTGTTCGGAGCCACGGAGCGACTGCTCAAGAACGCAGGGTCGCCCAAGCAGCGTGTCGACAGTTTGATTTCCTATCTGCGCGAGCTACAGAACTGAGAAATCGGCGCGGAGTGCGTAACGCGCCAGCCCGCAAGAACGATGCGCTGCCACCGATGGATACCGACGTGAGCGCCGACCCGCCATCATCCCAGCTACCGTTCAGCGACGCCGCCAGCCGCTTCGGGCGGCCCGCCGGCGGGTGGCGGCTCAAGCTCTACGCGGTCATCTTCGAGTCCGACACGCGTGCCGGTGTGCTGTTCGACAAAGTGCTGCTCGTCGCGATCGTTGCGAGCGTGATCGTCGTGATGGTGGACAGTGTGAGCGCGTACTCCGGTCGCAGAGCGGCGGGCCTGAGAGTGCTCGAATGGATGTTCACGTTGGCGTTCACGGCGGAGTACGTCGCGCGCCTTGCGTGCGTGGAGCGGCCGCGACGCTACGCTCGTAGTTTCTTCGGCATCGTCGATCTCGTCTCGGTGCTGCCCACGTACCTCGCCATCTTCTTTCCGCAGCTGCATGCGCTCATCAACGTGCGCGTATTGCGCATGCTCCGCGTGTTCCGCATCCTCAAGCTCACCCAGTACGTTGCAGAGTATCAGTCTCTCGGTACGGCGCTGCGCAATAGCGGCCGCAAGATCGCCGTATTCATCTCCGCTGTCCTGTTGATCGTCGTCACCATGGGAACCGTGATGTACGTGGTCGAGGGGCCAGCCAACGGCTTCACGAGCATTCCCGTATCCGTCTATTGGGCGATCACCACGATGACCACGGTGGGGTTTGGCGATATCACGCCGAAGACCGATCTTGGCCGCTTGATCGCGAGCTTCACGATGCTCCTCGGGTGGGGTGTGCTGGCCGTGCCCACGGGTATCGTCACGGCGGAGATGACGAGCCAGCGTTTGCGTGGCGCGACCTCGCGCGCCTGCGCCGCATGCGGCGCAGGCGGGCACGCGGCCGAGGCCCGCTTCTGTCACGGCTGCGGTAACCCGCTCGGCCGCTGATACGTAGAAGTGCGGATGGCCAGCCGGCCGTCACGGCCGGACGATTACCCACATGTTTAGGAAGATAGTAGTCGTCGTTCACGGCGCCGATCGCGAGCAACGTGCGGTTCAGCGCGCGGCTCTGTGCACGAGCCATATCACCGAAGTCGCGCTACTCGACATCGTTCACGAGCCGATGCTCGACGGCTATATGGGTAACTCCGAGATCTACGAGCCATTGCGCGCGCGAGTGGTTGCGGAGCGCGCCGAGCAGATGAAAGAGCTGGTCGCGGCTTTGCGCGGGCGCGGTTTGGACGTCACCGGCAAAGCGATATGGGACCATCCGCTCGACGAAGCGGTGGCGAAAGAGGTGCGCGCGCAGAGTGCGGATCTCGTCGTCATGGCGCCGGTCGACGGAAGCGGCCTGTCGCAGAGCGAGTGGCGTCTCGTGTCGACGTGCCCCGCACCGGTGCTCATCGTGAAGGCGCCGGCTGACCGCAAATACCGACACATCGTCGCGGCCGTCGATCCATTTCACTCACACGCGAAACCGACCGAGCTCGATCTTGCGATCCTCGCGCACGCCCGAGATCTGCAGGCTGAGACGGGCGCAACGCTGAGTGCGCTGCACTGCTTCACGCCCTACGAGTATTTCGCCGCCGATTTGGCGAAACCGACGAGCCACACCTCGGGCGCCGACTACCGACGCGAGCAGCTCGAGGCCTTGCTGCGAAAATCGGATTTGCAGAGCTCGGCGGCCCGCTTAGAGATCGGGGCCACGCATGATGTACTCAAAAAGCTCTCCGAGCGCGATGAAGCAGACGTGATCGTGATGGGCGCGCTTGCGCGCGGCAGGCTCAAGGACTGGCTAATCGGGAACACGGCAGAGCGCGTGCTGCACGGCGCCGACGTCGACGTTCTCGCCGTGAAGCCGAGCCATCTGCGCTGATGCGCGGTTCTGAGTGGCCTTCCTTTCTAGCGCGCGCGCTGGTCGCGTGGACCTTTGCGGCGAGCGGCGTGTCGGTGGCGCAAACCGCCGCCGCGCCGCGAGACTCGACAAGTGACACGACGGCGAGCGCGCTCGCGACTTACGTGGCCAAACCCGACGCGACCTACGAGTGGCGAGTTCGCAGCCGATACTCCTACCACGGCTCGGAGCTCATGGAACTACGGCTGCATTCGCAGACTTGGCGCGACACCGTGTGGAAGCATCAGCTGATGCTCATCAAGCCGCCGCACGTCGCCGATGCGAATCGCGGCGTGCTGATCGTCGGTGGTGGCCATTGGCACGACGACCTCGAGACGGACGCCGCGTCCGATGAGCTCCCGCACGGCGGCCGATTGTTCGTCGCAATCGCCCGCCGGCTCGAGACCGTCGTCGCGGTGCTCGGGCAGGTGCCGTTTCAGCCCTTGTTCGACCGCAACGAGGACGAGCTCATCGCTTACACGTTCGATCAGTATCTCAAGACCGGCGACGAGGAGTGGCCGCTGCTGTTGCCGATGGTCAAGACCGCGGTGCGCGCGATGGATGCGAGCGCGGAAGCCGTGCAACGCGAATGGAAGATGCCGCTGGCGCAGTTCACGGTGCTCGGTGGGTCGAAGCGCGGCTGGACCACTTGGCTCACGGCCGCCGTGGACGACCGCGTTACCGCGCTCGCGCCGACCGTCATCGATGCGCTCAACATGCGCGAGCACTTCCCGTACCAAACGCAGACGTGGGGGAAGCCATCCGAGAAGATTCGGCCGTACACGGATCTCAATCTTCCGGAGATCTTGGGCTCGGACGCGGGGGCGCCGCTACGGCGAATCGTCGACCCGTTCGAGTATCGCGCGGCGATCACGCAGCCGAAACTCGTCGTGCTTGCCACTAACGATCGCTTCTTCCCGGTCGACTCGGCCAACCTCTACTGGGACGGCCTCGAGGGACCGAAGTATCTGCTCTATTTGCCGAATGACGAGCACAGCATCTCGGACTACCGCCGGCTGATCCCGAGTCTGGGTGCGCTACACGCCTCGGTCGGCTCCGGCGAGCCGTTGCCGGCCCTTGATTGGGAGTATCGCTGGGACGGCGATGGGTTCGAGCTGTGCGTTGCCGCCATGCCTCGCCCCGCGCAAGTGCGAATTTGGCGAGCGTCGTCGGCAAGCCGCGACTTCCGCGACTCGGTCTGGACGGCCGAGCCGAGCGCGCAGCGCGAGGACGTTTTCAGCGTCGGCGTACCGCGGCCCGAGCAGGGTTACGTCGCCGTGTTCGCGGAAGCGGTGTTCGGTCGAGGGCGCCACGCGTACTCGTTCTCCACGAATCTCGCCATCCTCGGCGCGCGGAGCTCCGACGACACCGGCCCGCGGCCGCTCGGCCACCCCGGTATTTGTCGCGCGCACTAGCGCAATGGTGTCTAGACGATCAGCTGTCGCGAGCTTCGCGACTAACGCGCTCCTCGTTGCCCTCGCGCTCGGTGCCGCGGCAGCGGAGGAATCGGCACCGCTGGCGTCGGGATCGTGCGCACGCGGCGCAGCCGATCGGCCATCGGTAGGTCTCGCGCTATCCGGCGGCGGGGTTCGGGGCGGCGCACATATCGGAGTGCTCAAGGCGCTGGAAGAGCTCCGTGTGCCCGTCGACTGCATCGCGGGCACGAGTGTGGGCGCCGTCATCGGCGGCTTCTATGCGGCAGGCCTTTCCGTCGGCGAAATCGAGAACATCGCTCGCGGTATCGACTTCAACAGTGCGTTCTCCAACGCCATGCCGCGCGGCAACCGATCGTTTCGCCGCAAGCAGGAAGACTATCTCTTTCTCGCCAACTTGCCCTCGGGGCTTCGCGCCGGCCGGCTTGCCTTACCGATCGGGCTCGTCCAAGGCCAGGTCATCGACATGATCATCTCGCGCGCGATCGCCGAGACCTATGCGGTGCGCGACTTCGACCATCTCGGTATGCCATTTCGCGCCGTCGCCACCGACATCGCCACCGGTAATCCCGCCGTGCTCGGCTCCGGTGATCTCGCGCTCGCGCTGCGTGCGAGCATGTCGCTGCCCGCGGTGCTCACGCCGATCGACATCGATGGCCGGATGTTGGTCGACGGCGGGCTCGCGATGAATTTGCCGGTCGAAGTCGTGCAAGCGATGGGCGCCGACATCGTCGTGGCGGTGGACGTGACGTCGTCGCTGCTGGCGCGCGAGTCGGTGCGCTCGGTGATCGACGTCACGAGCCAGCTCACGACTCTGATCACGCAGCCCTCGATGCAGCAGCAGAAGAAGCTGCTCGATGCTGACGACGTGCTGATCGTGCCGGCGTTCGACGCGAGCGCGAGCTTCACGAGCTTCGCGCAGTTCGAGGAGACGATCGGCGACGGCTACCGAGCCGTCATGGACGAACGGCCGCGCTTCGAGGCATGGTCGCTCGACGCGGAGCATTACGCCGCTCACATCGCCGAGCGCGGTAGCCCACGCCCGTCGCAACGGCCGATCGTCAGTTTCGTGCGGCTCGACAACCGCTCCAGTGTCGCGGACAGCGTGATTCTCGCGCGAATCGGCGACGTCGCGCTCGGTGCGCCGCTCGATCTGCCTGCCGTTGAAGCGGCGGTCGGGCGTGTATACGGCCTCGAGCTCTTTCAGAACGTCCGCTACGAGATCGTGACCGACGCCACCGGGGCCGCGGGCGTCGAGATCCAAGTAGACGAGCGCGCGTTGGGACCGAGCTATTTCCAGGCCGGCCTGCACTACGTGTCGTCGTCATCCGTCGACTCGATCTTCGCTCTCGACGCAAGCTATCTGCGCACCGGGATCAACTCCTACGGCGGCGAATGGCGCGCCACGATGTCGCTCGGCGACGAGCCAGGGTTGCTCGCGAATCTGTACCAGCCGTTAGGGCCAAAGGCGGAGTTCTTTTTCGAGTCGAAGCTCGCCGGTACTTCGAGCGTGCTCAATGTCTTCAGCGAGGGCAGCGTCGCAACGTCGTTCGACATGCGCGAAGCGGCACTCGAGCTTTCCTCGGGGCGCGTCTTTGGCAGCGTGGCCGAGATGCGCGTCGGCGTGCGCGCGGCGTCCGGCGAGTATCGCCTCAGGATCGGGGATCCGGAGCTCCTGCCGGGTGACGAGTTCCGGCGCGGCGAAGTGTTCGTGCGGTTTGCCGCGGATTCGCTCGACAGCGTCGCGTTCCCGCGCGCGGGGTCGTCAGCGGCGATCGAGTGGCGCAGCTCGAGCACCGCGCGCCTCTCGGCCGACGCCGATTTCGAGCAATGGGTGCTGAATGCGACGGCCGCGAGGACCTGGAAGCGCCATACACTGTTAGGAACATTCCGTTACGACGCGACCGTGAACGGCACGGCGCCGCTGCACAGTCAGTTCCGCGTCGGTGGGTTTCGCGACCTCTCGGGCTTGACGCGCAACGAGCTCTCCGGACAGAACGCAGCGCGTGTCGGCCTGACTTATTACAGTCAGATCGGCCATTTCGCGCGCTTTCCCGCATTCGCGGGGATCACCTTGGAGCGCGGCAACGTTTGGGACGACCGCCATGCAGTGAGCTTCGACGATGCGATCGCGGCAGGGTCGCTGTGGGCCGGCATCGCGACGCCGATCGGCCCCGTCTATCTCGCCGCAGGCAGAACCGACGACGGCCGGAGCGCCGCCTACTTCTCGCTCGGCGGGGCGTTCTGAGCCCGCCGCACTCGCGGAGCAGTAGAGTACACACATGCCCAGCCAGGATCGGTTGCTCGCATTCAATGCCGGAAGCTCGTCTCTGAAGGCCGAGCTATTCGTGCGGGCGGGCTCGTGGCGATCGCAGTGGCGTGCCGTCGTCGGCGCGATCGGCCGCGAGCGAGCGACGCTCGAGGCGACCGACAAGCGCGTCGAGACCCTTGCACGGCGACTCGATCACCGCGCTGCCGTCGAGCTCTTGCTAGACGAAGTTCACGGAGCCGCCACCGGGCCTCTCGAACCTGGCAGCTGGCTCGCTACTGCCCATCGCGTCGTGCATGGCGCGAATCTCTTCAGCTCGCCTGAGCGCGTGACGCCGGAAGTCATAGCGCGCCTCGGCTCGCTGACGCCGCTCGCGCCGTTGCACAACCAGCCGGCGCTCGAAGTGCTGCGCGCGGTCAGAGAGCGGCTCGAGGGTGTGCCGGCCGTCGCGGTATTCGATTCGGCGTTCTTCCGTAAACTGCCGCCGGTGGCGCGCGCGTACGCACTCCCCGAGAGCTGGCGCTCGACGCACGCGATCGAGCGCTACGGCTTTCACGGCATCGCGCACGAGTATCTCTACCGCCGCTGCGTCGCGCGCGACCAACGCCGTTCCGGTCGCGCAGTCACGCTCCAGCTCGGCAGCGGCTGCTCGGCCGCGGCACTCCACGATGGGCGGCCGGTCGATACGAGCATGGGATTCACGCCGCTCGAAGGCTTGATGATGGGGACGCGTGCCGGCGACGTCGACGCGGGGATACTGCTGCACTTGGCGCGCGCAGGAGTGCCTTGGACTGAGCTCGACTCGGCGTTGAATCACGAGTCGGGATTGCTCGGTCTGTCGGGACAGAGTGCCGACATGGCCGAGCTCTTGGCCCTCGAGGAACGCGGCGAGCCGCGTGCCGCGTTGGCGATTGACGCGTTCTGCCACCGCGCGCGCAAATACATTGGCGCCTACGCCGCCGTGCTCGGCGGTCTCGACGTCGTCGCGTTCGGCGGCGGCATCGGCGAGAACGCCGCAGCCATACGTAGCCGAATCTGCGAGAATTTCGAATGGCTTGGCCTCGAGCTCGACGAGCGTGCGAACGCAAAAGCTGCCGACGCCGAGCGCACGATCAGCTCCGCGTCGTCGTCGGTTGCGGTTCACGTGATCCCGGTTCGCGAGGAGCGCGAGATCGCGCGGCATGCGTGCGAATGTCTCGGCATCGATGCCGCCGGTCTCGAGTCTTGAGTACACGCCACGGAGGGTGATTGCGATGCCTGGACCGAATCCTGCGCTGCTCGAGCGAATGAATGCCTACTGGCGCGCCGCGAACTATCTGTCGGCGGGCCAGATCTATCTGCTCGCGAATCCGCTGCTGCGCGAGCCGCTGAAGCCCGAGCACGTGAAGCCGCGGTTGCTCGGGCATTGGGGCACCGCGCCGGGCTTGAACCTAATCTACGTTCACTTGAACCGCGCGATCGTCGAGCGCGACCTCGATATGATGCTCGTCGTGGGTCCAGGCCACGGTGGGCCCGCGATCGTCGCGAACGCCTGGCTCGAAGGCACGTACGGCGAGCTCTACCCGGACATTGCGCAGGCCGTGGACGGGATGGGCAAACTGTTCAAGCAGTTCTCGTTCCCGGGCGGTATCTCGAGCCACTGCGGGGCGGAGGTGCCGGGCTCGATCCACGAGGGGGGCGAGCTCGGGTATTCGCTCGCGCACGCGTTCGGCGCCGCGTTCGACAACCCCGAGCTCGTGGTGGCGTGCGTCGTCGGCGATGGTGAGGCCGAGACCGGGCCGCTCGCCGCGAGCTGGCACTCGACGAAGTTCCTGAGCCCCGCGACCGACGGCGCGGTGTTGCCGATTCTGCATCTGAACGGCTGGAAGATTGCGAACCCGACGCTGTTCGCGCGGATGAGCGACGCTGAGCTCGAGCACTTGTTCCGCGGCTACGGCTACTCACCACGCTTCGTCAGCGGCACGGCTCCGCTCGCCGTGCACGCGGCTTTCGCCGAGGAGCTCGACGGCGCGCTCGACGAGATCGCGGGAATACAACGCGCCGCGCGCAAGGGTGACGCGCGCGAGCGGCCCGTCTGGCCGATGATCGTGCTCCGCACCCCGAAGGGCTGGACCGGTCCCGACGTCGTCGACGGTCATCCCGTGGAAGGAACGTGGCGGGCGCATCAGGTGCCGCTGTCCGCGGTGCGCACGAACGGCGAACATCTCGAAGCCCTCGAGCGATGGTTGCGTAGCTATCGCCCCGAGGAGCTCTTCGACGCGGACGGGCGCCTCGACCCTCGGCTCCGCGAGCTGGCGCCGCGAGGCGCGCGGCGGCTCAGCGCGAACGGCCACGCGAACGGCGGAGCACTATTGCGGGATCTGCGGTTGCCGGATTTTCGTGATTACGCGCTCGACATCGAGGCGCCCGGCGTCACGCGAGGCGAGTCGACGCGAGCGCTGGGAGCGTACTTGCGCGATGTGATGCGCGCGAACTTGAGCGAAGGGAATTTCCTCGTGTTCGGCCCCGATGAAACGGCGTCGAACCGGCTCGACGCGCTGTACGAGGTCACATCCAAGCGTTTCATGGGTGCGCTCACGGCGGTCGACGAGCATCTCGCGCCGGACGGACGCGTTTTCGAAGTGCTGTCGGAGCATCTGTGCCAAGGCTGGCTCGAGGGGTATCTCTTGACGGGGAGGCACGGGTTCTTCTCGTGCTACGAAGCCTTCATCCACATCGTGGACTCGATGTTCAATCAGCATGCGAAGTGGCTCAAGGTGAGCCGCGAGGTTCCGTGGCGCCGGCCGATCGCATCGCTGAACTACTTACTGACGTCGCACGTCTGGCAGCAAGACCACAACGGCTTCAGCCACCAGGATCCAGGCTTCATCGATCACGTCGTGAACAAGAAGGCCGGCGTGATCCGCGTCTACTTGCCGCCCGACGCGAACACGCTGCTTGCCGTCGCCGACCACTGCCTACGTTCGCGGCATTTCGTGAACGTGATCGTCGCGGGCAAGCAGCCGGAGCTTCAGTTCCTCGGCATGGACGCGGCGGAGAAGCACTGCGAGGCGGGTGCCGGCGTTTGGGAGTGGGCGAGCAACGATCGCGACGGCGATCCCGATGTCGTGATGGCGTGCGCGGGCGATGTGCCGACGCTCGAGACGCTCGCCGGCGGTGGCGTGGCTGCGAGGGCAATTCGCGGATCTGACGAGTTCGCGTCGTGAACGTCGTCGATCTGATGACGCTGGAGCCGAGCAGCGAGCACCCGCACGGTTTGTCCGACGGGGAGTTCGACAGGCTGTTCACTCGCGACAAGCCGATCATCTTCGCGTATCACGGGTATCCGTGGTTGATCCACCGGCTCACCTACCGCCGGACCAATCACGCGAACCTACACGTGCGCGGGTACAAGGAGGAGGGCACGACCACGACGCCGTTCGACATGGCCGTACGCAACGACATCGACCGATTTCACCTCGCGCGCGACGTCATCGACCGCGTGCCGAAGCTCGCAGCGCGCGCAGCGAATGCAAAGCAAATCCTGCACGACAAGCTCATCGAGCACACGGACTACATCGCGCGCGTCGGCGAAGACCTGCCTGAGATCCGCGACTGGCGCTGGCGGGCCAGCTGATCCACCGCGAGGCGATCTGCCTAGAGAGCCCGCCGCGCGATCCGCGCTGCTTCAGAGCACGCGCAGATTGTCGACAACGGCTCGTACGCCTTCCGTCCCGCGTACGGCTTCCTCGATGAGGTCGCGCTCGTGGTAGGCGTCCACCGTGCCTTCGAGCGTCACGTTTCCATCCACCACGGAGATCTCGACCTTAGACCCTTCTAGATTCGCGTGCCGGTGCAGCGCGCCCATGATCTGGCGTTTCACGTCGCGCGGGTCCGCGCTCTTGCGGGCGCGGATGGTGATCTGATTGAACACGCCGGTCACTCCTTCGAGCTCCGCGACGCGCTTGGCGGCCGTCTCCTTTTGGTAGAGCCAGTCCACTTCTCCAGTAAGGATCACCCGCCCGTTGCGAACCTCAGCCTGGACGTTCGTACTCCGCAGCGTCGAGTTCCACGTCAGCATCCGCGCGGCTTGCTCGGCGATGCCTTCGTCGGTCCTCTTGATCTGAGTCGGAAGCTTGACCTCGATGTCTTCCGCGACGGCGCGGACGCCTTGGACGCGCTTAGCGGCGCGCTCCGCGTGCATTTTCGCGACGAAAGTCTCGACCATGCCGGTTAGAGTCACGGCTCCGTCTTTCACGATCACGCCGATTTCATTGCTCTTGACGCGCGGATTCCACCGGAGTTCGGCGATGACGTCGGCTCGCAATTCTTCGTCAGTTTTCATTGAGTGCTCCTATGTTGGATGGGGCATCGAATCAAGGTCGCCGCCAAGTCGAGTGAGGCTCGGAAATGTTCGATCACGAAGCGTCTCCTCTCGACTCGGATGAGGCGGATTCGACCACCTGCGGCCGGCCCGTAGAATACGTATTAGTACTTGGCGCCGAGCAGGGGGCCGTCGCTGCGCAGCGGAATCCGTATTCATACCGATTGCGCGTGTTGACCTGCGCTCACACGCTGGCGTTTTCCACGGGAACATGCGCGATGCTTCGATCGGCGACCGAGAAGCTTCATCTTTTTCTGCAGCACCGGCGCGTCGGATACTTCTCCATGGAGATCGCGCTGCGGAGCGAGATCCCGACCTATGCAGGCGGACTCGGCGTGCTCGCGGGCGACACGCTTAGGTCCGCTGCCGACCTTGGAGTCCCGATGGTCGGTGTGACGCTCGTGAGCCGCCAGGGTTACTTTCGCCAATCCTTTGATGCCGCCGGGCGACAGGTCGAGCAGCCCGATCCGTGGGAACCCGCCGCCTGGGCCGAGGCGCTTCCCGCGAAAGTGTCCGTCGCGATCGACGGTAGGCAGGTGTGGATCGCCGCGTGGCTGTACGTCGTCGAAGGCGCGGGCGGGGGTCGCGTTCCCGTCGTGCTACTCGACTGCGATCTGCCGGAGAACTCCTCGCAGGATCGGCGAATTACGCATGCACTCTACGGCGGAGATCGCGAATACCGCCTGACCCAAGAAATCGTGCTGGGCATCGGCGGCGTTCGAATGCTCGAAGCGCTCGGTTTCGGAATCGACGCGTACCACCTGAACGAGGGGCATTCGGTGCTGCTCGCGCTCGAGCTGCTGCGCCGGTCGGAGTACGAGGAGGCGGAACGGCGCGATGGCGAAGCCATTTACGACGTGCCGCGCGTACGCGCGAAATGTCACTTCACGACGCACACTCCCGTCGCTGCGGGCCACGACCGATTCCCGTATGACGTCGTTCGTCGTGTGCTAGGCGAGTTCGTCGAAGAAGCGACTCTGCGCCGCTTGGGAGGCGACGGAGAGCTCAACACGACCCGCCTCGCGATGAACCTGAGCGAGCACGTCAACGGCGTGGCGCGTCGTCACGCGGAGACCGCGGCGAAGCTCTTTCCCGGCCATCGCGTGACAGCGATTACGAACGGAATCCATCCGCAGACATGGGCACATCCTGCAGTCGCACGGATGTTCGATCGATTCTGTGAAGGCTGGGCGATCGAGCCCGAACGCCTCATGCGCGCAGACAGTCGCATTCCGAATGATGAGATCGTGCGCGCGCACGAGGCGGCGAAGCTCGAGCTTGTCGAGCGCGTGCGAGCCGAGACCGGCGTCGCGTTGGATCCGAGGGTGCCGGTAATCGGCTTCGCGAGAAGAATGACCGAATACAAACGGCCGGAGCTCTTGTTCACCGACTTGGAGCGCTTGGCAGCGATCGCGGCGCGCCAGCCTTTCAATCTGATCCTCGCGGGCAAAGCCCATCCGAATGACGAATCCGGGCGGCGGGCGATCGCGAGCCTCCATCAGCACGCGCGCACGCTGGCAGGCAGGGTCACGATCGCGTATTTGCCCAACTATGGGATGGCGACCGCGCTCGCGCTCGTGTCCGGCAGCGACCTCTGGCTCAATACGCCCCAGCCGCCGCTCGAGGCGTCCGGTACGAGCGGCATGAAGGCCGCGTTGAACGGCGTGCCCAGCCTGAGTGTGCTCGACGGTTGGTGGCTCGAGGGACACATCGAAGGCGTCACCGGCTGGGCCATCGGCAACGGTGATCCAGCTCAGTCCGATAATGCGAGCGCCGCGCGTTCGCTCTACGACAAGCTCGAGCACGTGATTCTGCCGCTCTTCGCCACGCGGGACGGGTGGCTCGCCGTGATGAAAGGAGCGATCGCCCGCAATGCCTCGGTATTTCACAGTCATCGAATGATGAGACGCTACGCCGCGGAGGCGTATCTTCTGGAAGCGGTGAGCGGGGCGTTGCGATAGCGCTAACCGAACGCTGCCCCCAAGGGTGGAGTTGTACGTAGGGCGCGCGCCTCAATCGGTACGCGCTTCTACGTATGTCGCTGTTCGCCATCGCATCGCAAGATCCTGCCGTCCACTACAGCGGGAGACTGAAATGATCGAACGGTTTGGAGTGACGCGGGAAGATCGGCATCGCATGATCGCCGAGACGGCCTATTTTCGGGCTCAGGAGCGTGGTTTTGTAGGTGGCGATCCGGTTACGGATTGGATCGATGCCGAGCGCACCGTCGACCGCCAGCTCTGCGAGCTCGCGACGGCGCGCATGCTCGAGCGTTTGGAGTCCGGAGTCGCGACTGCGACCAAGAAACTCTCCGCGCTCAAGCGCCGCGTGTCGACGCTGGCGACGGGTGCACGGACGGAACTACACGCCGACGTCGAGAAGCTCGCGGTGCTCAAGGAATCGCTGCGAGGCAAGATCGGCGAGCTGAAGAAGCGGGGTGAGGATACGAGCCAGAAGGTGCTCGGTCAGGCTGAGAAGGTCTGGAACGAGCTCGGCGAGGTGATACGGCGCATCGAGAACCGATCGCAACACTGAGTGCGGCGCTTTCGAAAAGGCGATTGACGCATCGATCAGCCGTTAGGCGTCGGGACCGGACTTGTTGACGAGCACGGCGGCCCCCCGCAGACGGCCGTCGCGCAGCCGCGCAAGCGCCTCGTTCGCGTCTTCGAGCCGAAAGGGCTCGACCGCGGGCCGCAAGTCGATCTGCGCGGCGCACCGCATGAACGCGAGGCCGTCGTCGCGCGTCAGATTCGCGACCGATGACAGCGACCGCTCGCCCCAGAGCAATCGGTAGGGGAAGGTCGGGATATCGCTCATGTGGATGCCCGCGCAGACCACGCGGCCGCCCGCGCGGACCGCGGCGAGTGCGATCGGCACGAGCGCACCGACGGCGGCGAAAATGATTGCCGCATCTAGCGACTGAGGCGCGGGCTCGTCGGAACCCCCGGACCAGGTGGCCCCGAGACTTCTCGCGAACGCTTGGCCGGTGGCATCGCCGGGTTTGGTGAACGCATAGATCTCTCGCCCTTCGGCACGCGCAATTTGCGCCAGCAGATGCGCGGCGGCGCCGAATCCGTAGAAGCCGAGCCGTGGCGCATCGCCGGCCGCGCGATACGCTCGGTAACCGATCAGGCCGGCGCAGAGGAGCGGCGCCGCCTCGACGTCGGTGTAGCGGTCGGGAATCGGCAAACAATAACGCGCATCGGCTACCGCAAATTCGTGCATAGCCTCCGTCGACGGTGTAGCCCGTGAACGCTGCGTGCTCACACAGATTCTCTAGGCCGCGCACGCAGTAAGGGCATCGGCCGCAGGTTCGCGCGAGCCATGGCACGCCGACGCGCTCGCCTACGCGGGCAGTCGACACCTCGCTACCCGCGCGCAGAACTCTCCCTACGATCTCATGGCCCGGGATCAGCGGGTAGCGGAGGTTTGGCAGCTCCGCGTCGAGCACGTGCAGGTCCGTGCGGCAGACTCCGCACGCGAGCACCTCGAGGAGCACCTGGTGCGGATCCGGCTCGGGTGTCGGAATGTCATCAAGGGAGAGGCTCTGTCCGGCGCCGCGAAGCCGCATGGCTCTCATCGCAGTTCGTCTCCGATCTTCTGGTCATGAAGGATAGCCGAGCCCCCCGTGTATGACGCGCGCACGGACGAGTTTCGCGAAATCGACAAGCCCTCCGATACCAAGCCAGGCGAGACGCGCCCTATCGGCGCGGCGGTGCCCCGACGCCGGTCGAAGCATCGACGTTCAACACACGTCCGTCGGCGAATTCAACGGCGTTGAAGAAACACATGTAAGGGTCGTTGCGCGCCTGCGGGCCAGTCAGCGTGACCATCGTCCCGGGAGTGAGCATCTCCGGAAGGATCCCGACGCGCGCCAATTGCGTGGCGCCGTGCGATGCGCACACGTATTCATGGCGCTGCCCGCGCTCGTCGACGGCCTCAACGTACAAGTAGGCGTGAGGGTTGCGCGACAAGTACCGAGTCACCGTTCCCGTGATGCGCATCGGCTTATGAGGATCGAAATGAGGCGCGAAGCTATGGTGCGCGAGCGCCGTCTGCGCCGCCAACGCGGTCGCGAGAACGATGACGATGCCGGTTCTCATGAACGATTACTCCGCAACTCTGTTGCCTACGTGAAGTGTCTGCGCAGTTCCATAGCCTCGCCGCGCAACGTTTCGCCTCACTAGAACGAGACCTTCGCACCCACGCGTAGCGTGCGCGGCTCCTGCGCGCGGCTCACGCGGCAGTTCGTGACATTGCAATCGACGTCGGCCGAGCTCGTTCCGGGCGGATCGAGCCCCGGCACATACGCCTCGTACCAATACACGATGTCCTTGCCTGCAGCGTCGGTGACGTTGAAGAGCTCGGCGTAGAGCATCGTCCTGCGGAAGCGATACGCTCCGCGCAGGCTGATCGTCGTCTCGGGGCTAGCGCGATTCACGTTGTCCGGAGTCAGCGCGTAAGGGCCGAGGTAGCGCACCCTCATGCTGCCTTCCCAACGATCCTTGACCGCCTGCACGCCGAGCTCCCCGGCGTGCTCCACTGACCCTTCGATGTACGGCCCTTCGGGGTTGTCGACGTAGCGTGCACTGCTGCCGGTGTAGACGGCATCGATGCCGAGCCAGTCGATGGGACGCCAGAAGAAAGTCAGCTCGTATCCGTCGCGCCGCGAGGCACCTCTCGGCTCCACGGAGTTGGAATCGCCGACGAAGATCAGCTCGCTATCGAGGTCGAGCCACCAATAGGCGCTCGTGAGCTTCAACGCACCGATCTCGAAGCGCGCCCCGACCTCATAGCCGGTGCCCGGCGAGAGCCCCGGGATCGCGACCGCGGAGTTCACGACGCCGCGCGCATCGTTCGAGTGAAACCCGCGGCCCCAGTTGCCGTATAGCTCGACGTCTTTGTTCAACGTGTACGCGATGCCGGCTTTAGGTGACAGCTGACCGTCGGTCTGACTGCCCGCGTAGCTACCAGGTGACTTCGCCGTGACGTTGAAATCATAGACGTCGCCGCGCAGGCCTCCGACCAAGCGCAGCGAGTCCGTCAGCGACCAGCTGGCTTCGCTGAAAACGCCGATCGAAGTCTCCTTGATGCTGTTGCGGCTGACGTTCTCGACGAACACGCCCGCACTGTCGTGATCTACGCCCACGTCACCGATATCGTCGTAACGGAGCTCGGTACCAATGTTCACCGTGAAGTCTGCTTTGTCGATCAGCCAACGCTCGTAGCGGCCTCCCGTGGTCCAGCGGTGGTCGAACTGATCGATCTGAAAATCGTAGGTCGGGTCCGATTGCATTCTCCAGTCGTAGTACTGCAGATAAGCCGAAGCGTTCCACTGGGCTCCCGTAATTTCGGTGGAACCTATCCAACGCGACGTGTGCCCACGAGCCGTGTCGTCGAGCGAACAGAACGGGTCGGCGCACACGGCGGTCCCAATCGCTCGCTCCGGTATCTGCTCGGTCGGCAGCCAATCCGCGTCGTACACCGAGACCGTCGCCGCGAGCCTGCCGAAACCGGTGCCTCGGGAGTATTTGCCCCACGCCGCGATATGCTCGAGTTGCTCGGCAAGCGCCCACGGTCCGTCGTAGGCCTTCCACTCGGCCACGCCCGTGAGCGTGCCTTCGCCGGTAGTCCTCGAACCTCCCGCGGCGACGCGGTCCCAGCCGTACTCGCCGCTCTCGTACGACATGAATGGCGTGTCGAGGCTGTCGATGGTCGTGATGAACGACGAGCCCGCCATCGAGAAGTCGCCGACGTCCGCGCGATAGGTGCCCTTCCGGTAGTCGATCCGCTCCACCGTCTCGGGCATCAGGCCATTGATGTCGAGGTAGCCCTGGCCGTGGCCGTGCGAACGCAGGTTCAACGGCACGCCGTCGACGGAGGTGGTGAAGTCGGTGCCGTGATCGAGGTTGAAGCCGCGCAAGAAATACTGATTCGCCTTCCCACTGCCGGAGTGCTGCGCAGCGATGAGACCCGGCACCGCTTCGAGCAGCTCCGCAACCCGGAGCATCGGCCGCACCAGCAGATCGGCACCCCCGACCGTGCCTTCGCTCGCCGCCGCGGCCGTGCCGAGAAGCGTCTGGGCGCGACCGAACACCACGATTTCTTCGATCGCTTCGGATGGTTCCTGCGGTTGCTCTTGCGGCGCCACGGCCGCATCGCTCTGAGCAGGCTCTTGCGCCTCGGCAAGTGTGACGCAGGCGGCGGCGGCAGCAGCGCCCAACAGCGCAGCGACGACACAATGCTTCATGATACGTTCCTACATACCCGACGACGAGACGCGATACTCACGGCAGATCGCCGGTCGAAACAGTAGGGCATATACGTATTCGGACCCGCCCCGGCACGTCATGCGACGTGGGTCGCGGCTCTCCGTGGATGGGCCGCCGAGGATCCGGAGGTAATCGGAATGTACGTATTTCGCCGTTACAGGTTTGCGCGAATGCTTGGCAAACGAGCGAACGCGGCTGAGCGCGATTGACGAGGGTCTTCGAGCAACAACGCTCAGGCGCGAAATACCAGAGGAGAATCGCACGTGTCAGCGGAATCAATGTGCCCAGTCAAACACACGGCTCGCCGAGCTGCGTCGAACTTCGACTGGTGGCCTAACCAGCTACGACTGGACATCCTGCACCAGCATTCGGCCAAGTCGAATCCGATGGGCGAGGATTTCAACTACGCCGAGGAGTTCAAGAGTCTCGACTTGGCCGCGGTGAAGAAGGATCTCGCCGCGCTGATGACCGACTCCAAGGACTGGTGGCCTGCGGATTTCGGTCACTACGGACCGCTGTTCATCCGCATGGCTTGGCACAGCGCAGGCACGTACCGCACGAGCGACGGCCGCGGCGGCGGGGGCAGGGGCCAGCAGCGCTTCGCGCCGCTCAACAGCTGGCCGGACAACGTCAGCCTGGACAAAGCGCGCCGGTTGCTCTGGCCGATCAAGCAGAAGTACGGCCGCAAGATCTCATGGGCCGATCTGATCATCCTCTGCGGCAACGTCGCGCTGGAGACGATGGGCTTCAAAACCTTCGGTTTCGGTGGCGGTCGCGCGGACGTCTGGGAGCCGGATCAAGATGTGTACTGGGGCGCCGAGACCAAGTGGCTCGATGACAAGCGCTACTCCGGTGAGCGCGATCTGGAGAACCCGCTCGCCGCCGTGCAGATGGGTCTGATCTATGTCAACCCGGAAGGCCCGAACGGCAACCCGGATCCGATCGCCGCGGCCAAAGACATTCGCGAGACATTTCGCCGCATGGCGATGAACGACGAGGAGACGGTCGCGCTGATTGCCGGCGGTCATACCTTCGGCAAGACGCACGGCGCGGGCCCCGCGTCCCACGTGGGGCCCGACTCGGGAGCGGCCGGCATCGAAGAGCAGGGCCTCGGCTGGAAGAGCGGCTTCGGTACGGGCACAGCGGGCGATGCGATCACGAGCGGCCTGGAGGTCACCTGGACCACCACGCCGACGAAGTGGAGCACCAATTTCTTCTGGAACCTGTTCGGCTACGAATGGGAGCTGACGAAGAGCCCGGCCGGCGCGCACCAGTGGACGCCGAAGGGCGGTGCGGGCGCGGGTACCGTGCCGCATGCGCACGACCGTTCGAGGCGCATCGCGCCCGGCATGCTGACGACGGACCTCGCGCTGCGGTTCGACCCCGCATACGAAAAGATCTCGCGGCGCTTCATGGAGAATCCGGACCAGTTCGCGGACGCCTTCGCCCGGGCGTGGTTCAAGCTCACGCACCGGGACATGGGCCCGCGTGCGCGCTATCTCGGGCCGGAAGTGCCGGTGGAAGAGCTCATCTGGCAGGATCCGACTCCTAAGGTCGATCACAAACTGGTCGACGCGCAGGACATCGCCTCGCTCAAGAGCCGGGTGTTGGCCTCCGGACTGACGGTCTCCCAGCTCGTCGCGACGGCCTGGGCGTCGGCCTCTACCTTTCGCGGCTCCGACAAGCGCGGCGGCGCGAACGGCGCGCGCATTCGGCTCGCACCGATGAAGGACTGGGCCGTCAACCAGCCGGCGCAACTGGCCGAGGTGTTGGAGGTTCTCGAGGGCATCCGCAGCGAGTTCGACCGCGCACAGTCCGGCGGCAAGAAAGTGTCGCTCGCCGATCTGATCGTGCTGTCCGGCTGCGCGGGCGTCGAGCGGGCGGCGAAGAACGCCGGCGTCGATGTGACGGTTCCGTTCACGCCGGGACGGATGGACGCCTCGCAGGCCCAAACCGATGTGGAGTCCTTCGCCGTGCTCGAGCCGGTCGCGGACGGCTTCAGCAACTACCTGAAGGGCGAGTTCCCCGTTCCGGCCGAAGCGTTACTCGTCGATCGGGCCCAGCTACTGACGCTGACCGCGCCGGAGATGACGGTGCTCGTCGGCGGCCTGCGTGTGCTGAACTGCAACGTGGGGCAATCGACGCACGGTGTGTTCACGAAGCGGCCGGAGGCTCTGACCAACGACTTCTTCGTCAATCTGCTCGACATGAGTACGCAATGGAAGGCGGTGTCCGAACAACAGGACGTGTTCGAAGGGGGCGATCGCAAAACGGGTGCGCTGAAGTGGACCGGCACGCGCGTCGATCTGATTTTCGGCTCCAACGCCGAGCTCCGCGCCCTGGCCGAGGTCTACGGTAGCTCGGATGCGCACCGGAAGTTCGTGAACGATTTCGTGGCGGCCTGGAACAAGGTGATGAACCTGGATCGCTACGACCTGGCATGATGCAGAGAGCTGTGTCCGAGTTCAGCCCTTTAAGCACTCGCGCGCCGATTTTCGAACGCGGGGACCTTGGGCTCACCTCGGCGGAATATTCAAGGAGCTATTGATGAGTCATTCGCACGCCGTTGTCTGGACGGATCACCAAACCGCCCAAGTCCTGCAATTCGACGCCGAGCACATGCAGGCGAAGAAAGTCCACAGCCACAACCACTACACCAGGCAACATGGCAGCGCTGTACGCACTGAGCATGAGTTCTTCGGAGCCCTCTGCGATGCGGTCGACGCTATTTCCGAGGTGCTGGTGACCGGTTCGCACACCGCGATCGCCGACTTTCGTCACTATGCGGACAAACACCGGCCGCATACCGCGGCTCGCATCGTTGCCTACGAAGTGGTAGACCATCCGACTGAGGGCCAGCTCGTCGCCGCCGCTCGCAAGTATTTTCTCAAGTACGACAAGATGGCCCCCCCGCCGTCGGCCTGACTGAGGGGTAGCGCTGGCTGCGCGGTCGTCAGCCGTTGCGCTCCCCAATGACCCGCACGAAGCATTGCTGCTCCGGCTCGTCCGGCGCAGGGGCGATGCTTCTGCATGCCGAATCTCCGTAGAAAACGAGAATCCGCCGCGTGCGTCGGTACGTAGTTCTCCGGATGGCCCCTCGGCCGCGCCCGCCTATGCTTGTATGAGGTTCGGAAGGGAAGCGAAGATGACTGTAACGAAGACCAACTCTTGGGCGACCCGACTTCGGCGCGGGCTGTCCGTCATTTTGTGTGCGGCCACGTTGCAGGCGTGCGCCACGGATTTGGGCCAAGGCTTCCATTTGCCGCAGGGCGACGCTGACCGAGGCCGCGAAGCTTTTGTCGACCTGCGCTGCAACTTCTGCCATCAGGTCAAGGGATTCGATCCGCCGACGCCGATCGTAGCGGAGACTCGGGTATTGCTCGGTGGACGCACCGTCCGTGTGAGGACTTACGGCGACCTGGTCACCTCGATCGTCAATCCGTCGCACCGGCTCGCGCGCGGTTATTCGCGAGAGGACATCACGCTCGGCGGCGAGTCCGTGATGAGCTTCATCGATCTCAACGAGCTTCTGACGGTTCAGCAGCTGATAGATATCGTCGCGTTCCTGCAGAGCGAGTACGAAGTCGTCCCGCCGCCGATTCACTGGGAAACCTACCCACCGAACGATTCCGACGTGTCTTCACATCGGCCGCCGGGGCTCTGAATCCTGGCGGGAGCGCCGTCGGCTCCGCGTCACGTCGCGCATGCACGCGTCGATCGTCATGGTCCGGCGCCTTCGTACGCATAACTACGTACTGCGCGGCTGAGGTCACGGGACGACGATGATGCAATGACCTACTCGGCGGCCATCGATTACGACTGCCGGCACTTGTGTAGAGGTGATTGCATGACGATCTCGAACCGCGCGAAGAAGTCGGCGTACCCAATAGTGATGGTAGCCGCGTTTGCGTGTTCCCTCGGCACGGTCCGGCTGGCACTGGCCGTGGATTGGGAACCCGTCGTCACGATCAAGGAGTTGATGGAGAAGACTATCACTCCCGCGACGAACACTTTATGGAACGCGCCCGACACTCCGACGGATGAGCAATGGAACGCGCTGGAGGAAGCTTCGGTCACGTTGCTCGCGGCCGTGAGCGCGATTGCCGCGGGAGGCGCCGGGTCAAGGGATGCCGAATGGGCGGGCGACCCTGCTTTTAAGGCGTTCAATCGCGCCATGACGGAGGCGGGCGTGGCTGCGCTCGCGGCGATTCGAGGCCGCGATACGCAAGCTCTACTTGCGGCCGGGGACGTGCTGTACCCACCGTGCGAGGGCTGTCATCTGCAGTTCAACCCCGGTGTCGCCACGACGAACTAGCCTGTAGGCCGCCACGCCGCGATTTGGGCGCGGCATCATTCGGGAGCATCCATTGAGTCAGAACGTGAGCCGAGTAGAGGTCGCATGACGACATCCATTCCTATCGGTATGCTCGATTGGCAACGAGTGCGCTGTGGCTTGTTCATAGTGGCGACCGTGCTGCTCGCTAGCTGCGGCCCGAGCGAGCCGGCCGCGGTAGCGTCACCCGAGTCCGCACAGCGGTGGAACGACGTTGCACAGCCGAACGGATGGGATTCCGACCTCGCGCTCGCGCGCGCGGCTGACCTGAATTCCGATCCGACCATCGTCGAGATCGAGCTCGAGGCGAAACTCGCCGAGGTCGAGCTCAAACCTGGCACGAAGACGCTTGCTTGGACATACAACGGCACGGTGCCCGGGCCCCTGATCCGCGCGCGCGTCGGCGACCGCCTGATCGTGCACTTCAAGAACTCGCTGCCTGCCGCGACCACGATTCACTGGCACGGCGTCCGCGTGCCGAACGCGATGGACGGGGCGCCGGGAATGACGCAGCCCCCAATCGAGAGCGGCTCGACGTTCGAGTACGATTTCGTGCTCAAAGATGCGGGGACGTATTGGTATCACCCCCATCTCGATTCGTCGGCACAGGTTGGCGGCGGGCTTTACGGCGCGATCGTCGTAGAAGACCCCAACGATCCGGCGGAATTCGGCGACGACCTCGTGTTGGTGGTATCGGACGCGAGCCTCACCGAGGCGGGCGAGCTCGTTCCTGCGGATAGCGGCGGCTCGTTCGGCGATCTGTTTGGGCGCGAGGGTTCGGTAGTGCTCGTCAATGGCAAGGTGCATCCGATGCTCAAGGTACGCGCGGGCAAGCAGCAGCGCTGGCGCATTATCAACGCATCGCGTGCACGCTATTTCAACATTGGCTTGCGCGATCACCGCTTCGTGCGACTCGGAGGAGACAATGGGCTCGCGGCACGCTCCACCGAGTCCTACAGCTTGAAAATTACGCCCGGCGAGCGAGCGGATGCGGTGTTCACGCCCGTCGACGCGCCGGGATCGAAGCGGACCTTGTACTGGTCGCCAGTCAACCGAGGCTACGGTACCGAGTTCGCGCGTTCACGCGAGCCACTTCTCGAGATCGAGACGGTCGACCTACCTCCGGTGGAGCCGGCCTCCATTCCACGCGAGCTTCGCGCGATCGAGCCCATCAACGTCGCGAATGCCACCGAACGCACGCTGAACCTCACGATTGCAATGGACCGCAACAAAGTCGAATGGGGGATCAACGGGCGGCCTCACTGGAAAGCCGAACCCATCGTCGCGCACGTCGGTGAAACGCAGATCTGGAGAATCGTAAACGAGACGGACTTCAGCCATCCGTTCCACCTGCATGGCTACTTCTTTCAAGTGATCGACGACACCCGCGTGCCGGAGTGGAAAGACACGGTGGACGTGCCGACGAAGTCGGAGCTCAAGATCGCGATCGCCTTCGACGAGCGTCCGGGGCAATGGATGTTCCACTGCCACATCCTCGATCACGCCGAGGCTGGCATGATGGGACACTTGCACGTCATCGACGCCGCCCCGTCGGCACCTACTAGCGATGTGACTCCGCATGCGACGTACCACTGACACTGGATCGATGAGGGCAACGCGACGCAATGGCCGGTTCTCAATATAGGTAGTTCTCGCCGGCAGCGCCGTCGGTCGGTTCCCGCGTGGTCCGTCGGGACCGGAATGCCCGTAGCATGAAAGCGGCAAAGGCCAGCACGCCGCACGCAAACACGAGATCCCCTGGAACTCTCGCCCAGACGAGCGCTTGCATTACGGGCCCTTGGATGACCTCGGCGCTGCGGGCGTACGCGTAGTCGCGATTGAAGCTCGCATAGGTCTGCCAGAGTCCCTGCGGCAGCAGCGAGAGAAACACCATCATCGCCAAGCCGACGTTGAGGCACCAGAAGCTGACGGACAGCAGGCGATCGTTCCAGCGCATCGGATCCGTGAGTCCGCGCATGCAGAACAACGTGAGACCGAGTCCGAGCATGCCGTAGACGCCGAAGAGCGCCGCGTGACCGTGGGTGGGCGTCGTGTTCAGTCCCTGCATGTAATAGAGCGCGAGCGGCGGATTGATCAAGAATCCGAACAGACCCGCGCCGATGAGATTCCAGACGAGCACGGATCCGAAAAACATGAATGGCCAGTGGTACGCCTTCTGCCAGTCGAAGAGGCCCTCGTGCTTGGCGCGGCTGTAAGCCTCGAAGCCCACGACGACGAGCGGAACGACCTCGAGCGCGGAGAACACGCTGCCGAGCGCGATCACGCCGATTGGCGTTCCACTGAAGTAGAGATGGTGGAACGTGCCGAGGACGCCGCCGCCGAGAAAGATGATCGTGGCGACGAGCACGGACGTAGTTGCCACTGAAACCCGCACGAGCCCCATGCGCACGAGCAGCGCCGACACGATCGCCGTCGCGAAAACCTCGAACACGCCTTCGACCCAGAGATGCACGACCCACCAGCGCCAGTACTCCATGATCGAGATGTGCGTGTTCTTGCCGTACATGAGGCCGGCGCCGAACAGCAGCCCGATCGCGACGGTCGCGACGACGACGAGCACGAGCAGCGATCGGCCATCCTGCTGCTGCCGCAGCGCGGGCCACACTCCGCGCAGCACGAGCCCGACCCAGAGGAGCAGTCCCACGAACAGGTAGATTTGCCAGAACCGGCCGAGATCCACGTACTCGTAGCCTTGGTGACCGAACCAGAAATTTCGCGTGGCGTCGGCGATCATGCGATTGATGGCCAGCCATTCGCCGGCAAACGAGCCCGCCACGATCACGACGAGGCTCCCGAGCAGGAACCAGGCGCCTACCGCCTGGAACCTCGGTTCGCGGCCGCCGAGCAGCGGTGCGACATACAGGCCCGTCCCGAGCCACGCGGTCGCGATCCAGAGCACGGCAAGCTGCGTGTGCCAGGTGCGCGTGACGGAGTACGGGAACAGATCCGAGAGCGGCAGGCCGTAGAGTCCCTGGCCTTCGACCGCATAGTGCGCGGTCACGATGCCGAGCAAGACTTGCGCCACGAAGAGAAGAGTGACTACGGCGAAGTAGCCCGACGTGACGCGCATGGAAGGCGTCACCGTTGCCGCGTTCATGAAGTCCTGGCGGGCGAATCCACCCTCCGGCTCTCCGTCGCGGCGCCAGACATCGAACTCCCGCGCGTAGTACCACACGAGCGCACCAATGCCGCCGAGCAGCACGAAAATCGAGATGAACGTCCACATGAACACCGCGGCCGGCGGCGCATTGCCGACCAGGGGTTCATGCGGCCAGTTGCTCGTGTAGGTGATCGATTCTCCTGGCCGCTCCGTGGTCGCGGCCCAAGCGGTCCAGAAGAAGAACGCGTTCAAGGCGGCTGATTCCTCGGCTGTGAGCGTCGCGTTGACAGGGAATGCGTACTGCTCACGCAGTTCCTGCGCGTCCGGCGAGCCGGCACGGAAGAGGTCAGAGTAATGCGCGCCTACGAGCGCGATCGCCTGAGCCCGATCGTCCGTGATCGTGAGCGCGCCGGACTGCGGATCGTAGGTGTTGGTGCGCATCGCCTGCCGCAGCATCGCTCCCACACGCGCTTGATCCGGCACGGACTGCTGCGCGTAGGCGGCGGCGCGTTGTTGGCTCGCGAGGCGTTCGAGCAGCGCCTGCGCTTCGCGATGCAGCCAGTCGGCCGACCAATCCGGCGCGACGTAGCTGCCGTGCCCCCAAATGGAACCCTGTTGCATTCCGCCCAGCGATTGCCAAACGTTTTGACCGCGGAGGATCTGATCTCGCGTGAACACCGCAACGCCGGCGTCCGTTCGTACGATGGTCGGAATCGGCGGTGCCGCCTGATAGATCTCTCTGCCGAAGTAGAGCAGCGTGCCGAACATGACGAGCATGCTTGCGCCGAGGATCGTCCAGAGCCGGCGAACGGAAAAATGCGAGCTATAGCTTGGCATCGTCGGTGGTCCCCCACGGTCGAGAGCTCAAATGACTCCGCGAAGCGCCGACTACGACACGGCGCAATCCCCTTCGTGCGGCGAGGTCAACGATGTCACGGGTGACCTGGCGGGAACAAATCAGAGGAAGTACGTATGTCCGGACTTGATCGCCGCCCCGAGACTCTCCAAGGCCCACGGGAAACGGGGCTAGGCGAACGGACCTTGAAGCGAGGCAACCGGGCGGGCGCGCGCTAGACTGCCGTCCATGCTCGTGCCGAGCCCCAGATTGCGCCGCCTCCTTATATATACGCTGATCGCAGTGCCGCTCGCGGCCGCGGGCTACGGTGCCTGGGTTTGGTGGCGCATCACGACCGAGTTCGATCAGCGAGCGTGGAACGTACCGGCGCAGGTGTACGCCGCGCCGCTCGACTTGTTCGTCGGCCACGGGCTATCGGCGAATGCGCTCGTGGAGGAACTGCGGCGGCTCGGCTACGGACCCGTGGCCGGCGAGCTCGGCCCCGGGCTCTATCGGCGCACCGGCAACGTGATCGACATCCGCCGGCGCGCGTTCCTCCACGAGGGTGCGACGGTCCCGGAGCAAACCCTGCACGTCGACATCCGCAGCGCGCGCATCGTGAAGCTCGAGGACGGTGAGCGCCACGCGTTGGGGGTGGCGCAGCTCGAGCCGCTGCTGATCGGCAGCGTGTTCCCGACGCACGGCGAGGATCGCCTGATCGTTGGTCCGGACGAGGTGCCGAAGCTCCTGACGGAGTCGCTGAAGGCCGTCGAGGATCGGCACTTCGACACGCACCTAGGGATAGATGCGCGCGCGATGCTGCGGGCCGCGCTCGCGAACGTGCGTTCCGGCGAGATCAGCCAAGGCGGCAGCACGCTCACGATGCAGCTCGTGCGCAGCTTCTTCTTGAGCAACCGCCAAACCTACACGCGCAAGATCCGCGAAGCGTTGATGTCGCTCGTGCTCGAGCTCGTGCATAGCAAGGACGAGATCATGCTCGCGTACGTGAACGAGATTTATCTCGGTCAGGACGGTGCGCGCGCGGTGCACGGCTTTGGGCTCGCGAGCCGGTTCTATTTCGGCAAGCCGCTGATCGACCTCGACGTGCATGAAATCGCGCTGCTCGTGACGATCGTGCGCGGGCCGTCGTACTACGATCCGCGCCGCAATCCCGAGCGCGCTCTCGCGCGCCGCGCGCTCGTGCTCGGGCAGATGCGCGATGCCGGGCTCATCGACGACGCCACCTACGCGCGCAGCAAAGCCCGCGAGCTCGGGGTCGTGACGAGCAAAAGCAGGCGCGCTGCGTACTACCCGGCGTTCATGGACCTCGTGCGCCGCCAGCTACGCGGCGAGTACGCCGAAAAAGATCTCGAGAAGGGCGGCCTCGCCATCTACACCACGCTCGATCCGCTGATCCAAGCCGCGGCGGAAGAAGCGCTGGTCGAGGAGCTCGAGCGCCTGCAAGGCAAGCGCGCCGAGCTCGAGGGCGCCGTGGTCGTCACGAGCCCGCAAAGCGCGGAGGTGCGCGCACTCGTCGGCGGCAAGCGCGTCGGGTTCGACGGTTTCAATCGAGCGCTCGACGCGCGCCGGCAAGTGGGATCGCTGATCAAGCCGGTCGTGTATCTCGCGGCGCTCGAATCGGGGCGTCACACGCTCGCCACGCAGGTCGCGGACGAGCCGATCACGCTCGATCTCGGCAACGGCCAGACCTGGACGCCGAAGAACTTCACGGACGAGGCGAACGGTGAGGTCACGGCCGTGCGCGCGCTCGCCGAATCGCTGAACCTCGCCACCGTCAATCTCGGAATGGATGTCGGACTCGACCGCGTCGCACGAGAGCTCGAGCGCTTGGGAGTCGAGCGGCCGCGGCCGTTGTATCCGTCACTGCTGCTCGGCGCTGTGGAGCTCACGCCGTATCAGATGGCGCAGCTCTACAACACGATCGCGAACGGGGGGTTCCGTGCACCGCTGCGCGCGGTGCGCGCGATCGTCGACGTGCAAGGCCGCACGTTGCAGCGCTATTCGCTCGCGATCGAGCAAGTCGCTGATCCCGTGGCGGTGTACGCGCTGAACCAGGGTCTCGTGCAGGTGATGGAGCGTGGCACCGGTGCACCCGCGCGGCGTCTGCTGCCGGCCGGCCTCACGACGGCGGGCAAGACCGGTACTTCCGACGACTTGCGCGACAGTTGGTTCGCGGGCTTCAGCAACGATCTGCTGGCCGTCACGTGGGTGGGCAACGACGACAACGCGAGCATAGGGCTGACGGGTGGGATGGGCGCGGCCCAAGTCTGGGCGCGCGTGCTGCGCAGCGTCGATACCGCGCCGTACGTGCTGCCGCCGCCGGAAGGCGCCGAAGTGTTATGGATCGACTACAACACCGGCCTCGCGACCGACGAGCGCTGTCCCGATGCCGTCCATCTCGCGATGACCGCGCGCGAGGTGCCGCCGAAGGCCGTATCGTGCGGCAGCACGCGCACGCGCGTGGGCGGACGGCTGTTGCAGTGGTTCAAGAATCGGCTCGGGGATTGACGCAAGCTACCCCGCGATTCGTCTGATAAAAAGATAAGAGAAATAGCTATTTACGTAGCTATATTAATGTAATTGTCGAAGCGCTGTTCCTTGGTGCCCGCGGGGATCGCGGCAAGATTCGATTCGGTAATAGTGCAGAAGCTTGGGGCCTCATACATGTTGCGAACCTCAGGTTTTTTCGGCCGCGGCTCCGCGAGGCGTAAGCCATGCCAACACGGCCGCCACTGCGAACAGGACGAGAACGTCACCCCATAGGTGACCCACATTGTGGTCACCGTCAAACGACTGCACGGCCATAACCCCGCCGTGTACGACGCTAGACCAGACGGTGAACCATATGAGGCTCAGATTTGCGAGGGGCTTGCGGGCGGCGAGGATGAGGAAGACCCCGAGAGTTGCGTAAATCGCGAGAATCATCTCGAGGTAGTACGAACGGCCCTCGGTATGCCACGACCAGCCGGATGGCCAGACGATGGTGAGCGGCCAAACGCCGAATATGAAGGTCAGCCCGAGAACCCAAAGAACGATGCGCAGATACCTGATGCGATCAGCTTCAGTCATCGCTTCCTCCCCCGGCGTGATTCTTATTATCGAACCCAAGACCTTCTACGCCATGTTCTCGGCGAACGCCACTGGAATTCGCCGGACGTGCCTCCGCGAACGGCTACTTCGTGATTGAAGGCGCTCCCCAATGCACCGTGCCGGATCAGCTGATGAAAAAGGAGGTCATCCATGCACGGCATGGCTTGAGGTCACTTGCACCCATTCCTTGTTCAAGAGGCATCGTAGCCGGTTTCGCGTTCGCGATTCGCCGATCACGCTCGACAGGTCGCCACGATGACGTTCGCGAGCTCCACGAGTTCGATCTCGTTCTCGTCGGGATCGTGAACATACAACGCGCGCCGGTCCGACCACCGGTAGATGTGATCCGGATCGCCGCTGTCGCGGGCGGCCTTTACTCCGAGATCCCAAGCGAGCTCCCGGGCTCGATCGAGATCGCTGACCACGAATCCCCAGTGTTGGAGGGGCGGCCGCGACCCACGCGGCGTATCGCCCTGGTGGAGCATCAGTCTCACGCGAGTCGCCGTCGCCAACATGGCCGTGTCGAGACTGCCGCTGACTCTTTCGGCCTGGAACCCGAAAACCCGCGAGTAGAACCTGAGCGAACGCGGCAGGTCGCGCACCGATACGTGCGGCAGATCGCCGTCGAGCGGAACGCGGTCGGATGTTGCCGGTGTGGACCAGGCGACGATTCCGTCGACTTTGATCACCGGAACCTCCTCACGGATCGAGCGAACATCGGATCCAAGCACTCCTTTGCCTTCGATTTCTCTACGTCACCTATGAGAACGTCGCTCCACGGGGTCGAAAATCGACAAGCCGGCGAAAAAAATTTGCAGAAAAAAATAGCCGGCCCTCGTGACATCTCAAAGTCATGTTTCGCCCGATGTCGCTTGCCGCCGGCCGCTCTCGAGCCTGTCTTTGACGATTCGTGAGCGGCTCGGCGGCGGGTGCGGAACGCCATTCACGGACCGGTAGGATCGTCGGCTCCGTTTCGGGCACGCGCGTCAGGGAGATCCCTGATGTCGATCCCTGAACTTTCGACCGCGGATCGACTCGGAAGGCTGCTGGGTACGCCGTCGACGGCCGCGCGGCGGCGGTGATGGAGCGACAAAGGGGTCAAGAGACTTGAACCCACGGGGGAGGGGTAACTGTCGGGGGTGACTCCGCAGGTACCGGAACTCTGCGATGAGGCGTGGCCTCGCTTCGAGGCCTCAATTGAAGGCGCTCCTAGCTTCCAGTAGCACCCTCCCGCTGCGTTCCGATACGTCCCAAAACGTCCGGTGAAGACCCCTCGGAGGACCTTGCGAGCATTTCTTTACGTTCAGCGGGTGGTTCCCTGGGTAAAATCGAGTACAGCCGGGGCGGGAGCGGTCGGACTCGATAGGTCGCTCGAGAGCCGCTTCAGCGCCGAGCATGTTGCGACGCCTCGCGCGAACGGGAACTGGCGAGGCCGCGGAGAGTGGAGGGAGCAGCTCGTGACCAACGGACTACGTGCAGCCATCGTGCTGGCCGGTGCAGTGACAGCCGGTTGCGGCCTCATTGGCAACGAAGCCGAGCGGCAAGCGGCCGTCGTTCACGGGATTTGCCTCGACTGCCACAACGCGACGGAGCAGGTCGCGGACCTGAACCTCGAGAAGCTCAGGTTCGACCACGTGGCGGCGGATGCCGAGACCTGGGAAAAAGTCATCGCCAAGCTGCGCGCGGGCCTGATGCCGCCGGCGGATGGCGGCCCCACCCTGGATCGGAAAAAGCGCGAATCGCTCGTGGCTTTTTTGGAGCACGAGATCGATGAGCACGCCGAAACACATCTCCCGCCCCCGGGCCTTCACCGGCTGAACCGCACGGAATACACGAACGCCATCCGCGATCTTCTGGCCCTCCATGTCGATGCCACGAGGTTCCTGCCGGCGGACGATTCCAGCCACGGGTTCGACAACATGGCCGGTACGCTCACCACGTCGCCGGCGCTCATGGAGGCGTATCTCTCGGCGGCCGGGAAAATCAGCCGCCTCGCAATCGGTACTGAGACTGCGCCCACGCTGGCCGCGTTCGACGTACCGCACGACACGTCTCAGAACGCCGTATGTCGAAGGGCTGCCGTTCGGTACACGGGGCGGCATGCTCATCGAGCACGAGTTCCCGGCCGACGGGGACTATTTCTTCACCGTCAAGGGCATGACCGGCTACTTCACCGCCGTTCTAGGCAACGTGAAAGGCGAGAAGCTCGAGGTCACGATCGACGGCGAGCGCGTGTACCTCTACGACTGGGATTCGGAGATCGGCAAAGCGGAAGGCAACGGTGGCCGCACGCCGGCGATCCCGATCAAGGCCGGCTTCCACAAGGTGGGCGTCACCTTCATCGCCACCAGCGACCTGCCGGACACCGGGTTGAACCGGTCGTTCGTTCGCACCATGAACTCGCCGGGCGCGATCGCGGGATATACGTTCTATCCGCACGTCGGCCAGGTCTTCATCGAAGGCCCGTACAACGGCCTTCCGGCCGCGAGCACGCCGAGCCGGGACAAGATCTTCGAGTGCTACCCCGAAAACGGCGCCGAGGAAACCGCGTGCGCGCGCAAGATCGTCGCGACGCTCGCCAGCAACGCCTTCCGCCGTCCCGCGACCGATGCCGACATCGAAGGAATCATGAGCTTCTTCCAAGCCGGCCGTGAGGAAGGCGGCAAGTTCGACTACGGCATCGAGGCGGCCGTGCAGCGCATCCTGGCCGATCCGGAGTTCATCTATCGCTCGGAAATCGAGCCTGCCGATGTCGCGCCGGGTGCGCCCTACCGGATCAGCGACCTCGAGCTGGCTTCGCGCCTCTCGTTCTTCCTCTGGAGCAGCATTCCGGACGAGGAGCTGCTCCAGCTCGCCGCGCAGCACAGGCTCCGCGACTCCAAGGTGATCGAGCAGCAAGTCGCGCGGATGATCTCCGACCCGCGCTCGGACGCGTTCATCGAGAACTTCACGGGGCAATGGCTGAACGTTCGCGGGATGGCGGCCAGCGAGCCGGTCGTGGATCTCTTCCCGGACTTCGACAGCACGCTTCGCGACGCCTTCCGCCGCGAGATCGAGCTGTTCTTCGGCAGTGTCATTCACGAGGACCGCCCCGTTCTCGACTTGCTGACCGCCGACTACACGTTCGTCAACGAGCGGCTCGCCAAGCACTACGGGATCCCGAACGTCTACGGATCGCAGTTCCGCCGCGTGGACCTCACCCCGGAGCTCGATATGCGGCGCGGGCTGCTCGGGAAGGGCGCCTTGCTCACCATCACGTCCGACGCGGCGCGCAGCTCGCCTGTCAAGCGCGGCAAGTGGTTCCTGGAAACGTTCTTGGGTTTGGGCCCTCCGGATCCGCCGCCGGGCGTCAACACGACCCTGCCCGAAACCAAAGGCGAAGCGCCGAAAACACTTCGGGCGCAGATGGAAGCGCATCGCGCCAACCCGAGCTGCAGCGCGTGCCACAAAATCTTCGAGCCGATGGGGCTCGCCATGGAGAATTTCGACGCGGTGGGCAAGTGGCGGAGTTTGGATGCCGGCACTCCGATCGATCCCACCGGCGTTACCAACGACGGCACGCCGCTCGACGGCGTCCGAACCTTGCGAGAATTCACGGTGCAAAACGGGGACCTGTTCGCACAGGTCGTCACGGAAAAGCTGCTGACGTATGCCATCGGCCGCGGCCTCGAGTACGACGACATGCCGCTGGTCCGGTCGATCACGCGCAACGCGGCCGAGCACGACTACCGATTCTCGTCGCTGCTCATGGGGGTGATTGGAAGCTCGGCTTTCACGATGAACATGAAGAGCACCGCGACGGAGACACAAGCCAATGTTCATTAGCAAAAAGCACCTTTCGCGACGCACGCTCCTCAAGGGCGCGGGCGTCACCTTAGGGCTCCCACTGCTCGACGCGATGTTTCCCGCCGCGACCGCGTTGGCTCAGGCGGCCGCGGCTCCGCCGCAGCGATTCTTTGCGGGCTTCGTCCCTCACGGCGCGGCTCCGGGCTACTGGGTTCCCGAGAAAGAAGGCCCGTTGCCGGCGAAGCTGCCGTTCATCTGGAAGCCGCTCGAGCCGTACCGAAACAACCTCACACTCCTCACCGGCCTGCATGCCACCTCGTCGGAGCCGCCGCCGGGCGAAACCGGCGCCGACCACTGGGTCGCCGCGGCGTTCCTGTGTGCCGACAAGCCGAAGAAAACCGCAGGCGCCGACGTTCGCGCCGGCCACACGATCGACCAGATCATCGCGGAGAAGATCGGCCGCGAAACGCTGCTGCCCTCGGTCGAGATTTCCGTGGAAGATCCCGGCTCGGGCTCGAGCAATTGCGGCGAGGGCTACAGCTGCGTGTACACGAACACGATCGCGTGGTCGTCGCCGACGACGCCGTTGCCGATGGAATTGAACCCGCAGGTCGTATTCGAGCGCATGTTCGGAAGCGGCAGCACGCCCGAGGAGCGCGTCGCGCGCCGCGAACGCAGCCAGAGCATCCTGGACGCGATCAACGGCAAGATCGTTACGCTGCGGCGAGAAATCAGCGTTCCCGATCGGTCGCGCCTCGACAGCTTCACCGAGAACGTCAGAGAGATCGAGCGCCGGCTTACGATCGCCGCGAGCGCAACGACGGCGGCGCCCGAAGATTTCGCTGTGCCGCCGGGTATTCCGCAGTCCTTCGACGAGCACATCAAGCTGATGTTCGATCTGCTCGCCTTGGGATTTCAGGCCGACATCACGCGCGTGAGCACGTTGCTCTTTGCGCGCGATCTTACGGGCCGTGTCTACCCGGAAAGCGAAGCGCCGACGCTCGGCTTCCACGGCGGGTCGCATCACGGCGAGGATCCGCAACGGATCAACGAGCTTTCCAAGGTCAACCAATACCACGTCAAGATGCTCGCGTACTTCCTCGACAAGCTGAGCAAAACCGAGGATGGCGACGGCACGCTGCTCGACCATTCGCTGCTCCTGTATGGCAGCAACATGGGGAATCCGAACCAGCACCTGCATTACGACGTGCCGCACGTGATTCTCGGCGGCAACCACGGCAGGATGAAAGGCGGGCGCCATCTAGCCTATCCGACGAAGACCGTGTCCACGGGAAACTTGCTGTTGAGCCTCCTGGATCAGTTCGACATTCATCAGGACAGCATCGGCGACAGCACGGGACCGCTGACGAATCTATGACACGAGTCAGAGGCGAAAACGCAATGCATCGGCGGCGCCGCATGGGACTACGCCTCGGACTACAGATGGGCGCATTGGCCGTGTTGTTCGCGTCCGCGAACCTTGCGGTTGCGCAGTCCGCGGTAGCGGACGCCGCGATGCGGCGCAACAACGCGGAGGTGCGCCGCCTCGTGCAGAGCGGCGCCGACGTGAATCTCGGCCAAGCCGACGGGGCCACGGCGTTGCATTGGGCCGCGTACTACGGCGATGCGGGCGCGGCCTTGTTGTTGCTCGAAGCCGGTGCCAACGCTTCGGCCGCAAATCGCGAAGGCTCCACTCCGATGTGGCTCGCGGCGAGTCAGGGCAACGCGGCCATGATCTCGGCTTTGCTCGACGCCGGCGCGGATGCGAACGAAAAGCTCCCGCTCGGACGCAGGCCGCTGATGCTCGCCGCGCGCTCCGGGCACGTGGACGCGGTCCGCGCGCTGCTGGACCACGGCGCCGAGCCGAACGCGAAAGAAGACGCGCGCGGGACCACGGCGTTGATGCAGGCCGCCGACCAAGGCCATGCGGACGTCATCGCGTTGCTCATCGAGCACGGTGCGGATGTCGCGGCGAAGTCGGCGCCGGTCGTTCGCGACGGGCGCACTGCGGCATTGGGCAAGTCCGAAGATCCCCGGGAATCAGTTCGGCGGCAAATCATCGCCATCCTGTGCGACGAGAAATCTCCGGATTTGAGCAAGCTCCAGGAGCTGATTCGCGAAAGCGGCGAAGACGCGGTGTTGGCAAACGCCGCGGGGCAGGGGAGCGAGGGCGGTCAACCCTGCAACGTGAAGCGTGATGGCTTGGGCTTCGTTCTCACGGGCGGAGGGCGCAATCGAGGCGCTCGCGAAGCCGACGGCGGCGAGCTCACGCCGCTGGTGTACGCGGCCCGCACAGGCAGTATCGAGGCGGCGCGCGTGCTGCTGGACGCCCGCGCCGACGTCAACCAGACGACACGCTATGGCTGGAGCCCGCTGCTCGCGGCCACGCAAAACCGCAACTACGAGCTAGCGAAATTCCTCATCGAGCACGGCGCCGATGTGAATCTCGCGAACAAGGGCGGTTGGACGCCCCTGTACTTGGCGACGGACAACCGCAACCTCGAGGGCGGTGACTACCCCACGCCGCCCGCCGACATGGACCACCTTCAATACATCAAGCTGCTCCTAGAAAAGGGTGCGAACCCCAATGCCCGGATGATGGAGAGCACGGAGACCCGCACCGTCTTCACGAACCAGTGGCTCGATGAGGGAGGCGCGACGGCTTTCCTGCGGGCCTCGCAGTCCGGCGACGTGGAGTTGATGCGGCTCCTGCTCGAGCACGGTGCCGACCCTCATATTTATACCGAGCTCGGCGTGACGCCTCTCGCAGTGGCCGCGGGTATCGGTTGGGTCGAAGGCGTCACGCGCGAATGGTCGACCGCGCAAACGGTCGAAGCCGTGAAGATGTTGCTGGACTTGAAAATAGACCCTAACTATCAGGCCGATACGGGACGAGTCGCGCTGCACGGCGCGGCACACAAAGGCGCCACCGAGGTCGTACGGCTGCTCGTAGCGGCAGGCGCTCGGATGGACATCCGCGACTTCGGCAATACGGACAACCGCGGCAGTCCCGAGCTTGCCGCCCATACTTGGCTGCCGATCGACTACGCAGACGGTCTCGTCCGCGTCGGCGTCCAATCCGCCATTCCCCACCCGGAAACTGCGAAGGTGCTCCGCGAGGCGATGCAAGCAGCCGGTCTCAATCCGCCTCCCGAGGGGCGCACGCTCGAATCGATCTGTATCGTCGAGGTGTGCTCGCCCGACTACAACCCGGTCGACCACAACTGAGTCAGGTCGTCCCCGCAGCGTGCTTGCGGCGATACCGTGAGCGATAGTCGCCGACTCGCTCGCGGCAAGACTGCGGCCACTGGTTGACCACCAGTAAACCGTCAGCGGTGATAGTCACCACGCATGCAATGCAAAAGCTCATGCCCGAGAGTGAGAGTCGCGGCGTCATCGACTTCTCGAGGCCTAAGTTCGTTGGGCAGATAAATCTCGCAGACCAGCGCGCCGGTTTCGCGATTCTTCTTCAGGATCGAGAACCCGTGGCGGTAATTCTGGCGAATCTCACGCCGGTCGAGCCCGAAACCGTGCCCGTCTTGTAGGTTCGCGAGGTCCCCGGTCGATACGTACGTGACCACCACGCGCATGTCGCTGAAATCGAGGGTTGGTTTGATGAGCTCCTCACCGAGCACCGACCCGGCGACTAGCGCCTGGGCGAGTATCGCAAGGTGGAGGTTTGCTCTCATGCCCACCGACAGTAGCGAGCGGGTCTGGCGGTTGCATGATTCGCGGTTCGTTCCGGCTAAATGGTGCTGACGCTCGGATAAATCCTCATAAACGGGCCTTACACTTCGTAGTTGACGCGTGGATAGTCGGCGTCGGGAGCCAGTCGTCATGGCATCGCGCGGGGGCTCTGGTATTCTCACCGGCCCTTACGATCTGAGATTCACTAAACATGGCAATCATCGGATCTTCGATCCAAATCGATGGGAATATCCGCGGGGATGAGGATTTACTCGTCGAAGGTGACGTCAACGGAACGATCAGCCTCAAACACCACAGGGTGACGATCGGCGGAGCCGCGAATGTGCGTGCGGATGTGTTCGCCCAGTCGATCTACATAGATGGTTTCGTGGAAGGCGATGTCTACGCGTCGGAAAAGCTTACCCTCCGCAAGACCGGGCGCGTCCGGGGTAACCTCACGGCGCCTCGAGCAGTCATCGAGGAGGGTGCGAGCTTCAATGGTTCGATTGAAACGGACGCGTCTGAATTGAGACTGTAAGGACCGCACTCGCGGATGCCGACATGGAAGACGAGGTCGACGCGCTGTTCAAGCTGCCGCTCGGCGAATTCACGCCCGCGCGCAACGCTCTCGCCGCTCGGCTGAAGAAGGCCGGCCACCAGGCATTGGCGGACGCAGCGAAGGCGGTGCCGAAACCCTCCGTCGCGGCGTGGGTCGTCAATCAGCTCTATTGGCGGCATCGAGAATCGTTCGATCGGTTGATCGACGCGGGCGATCGCTTTCGGCAAGTCCAATCGACGAAGCAGACGGGCAGCTCGGCCGCTGTGCGCGAGCGGCTCGAGGCGCGACGCGAGGCGCAGGCGGTGCTCGTGCGGATCGCTGCCGACGTTCTACGTAACGGCGGCTACGGCGGCACGCGGGACATGCTGCGTCGTGTAACAAGCACGCTCGAAGCGCTTTCGACTTATGGCTCACTGCCCGACGCGCCGCGGGCCGGTCGCCTTACCGTGGAGTTGGAGCCGCCGGGATTCGACATGGTGGCGGTCCTGCTACCGCTGGGCGGTGAAACGCGCCGTGTGGTGGCGGAGACTCGGGCCGCGCGCCCCGTCGGCGCCAAGCAGAAACCGAAACCTCCCGAGCGCAAGGACGCAAGCGACGCCGCGGTGCGCCGCGGCGAGGAAGAGCGCCGGCGCTTGGTGGCCGCGGCGAAAGCCGCCGTGCGCGAGGCGGAAGGCGCGCTGCGCGCCGCTCGCAAGCAGGCCGAACGAGCCGCGGCGACCTGCGAGACTGCCGCGACGCGCGCGAAGGAGAGTGAGCGCCGGCGCGCCGACATCGAGAAGCAGCTCGCGAAGGTCGTCACGGAAGCGAACGCCGCGCGCGAGCGGGCGCGCGAGGCGGAGGCTACGTTCCAGCGGGCGGCGCAGGCAGCGGAAGCCGCCGAGCGGACGCACGAGCTGGCGTGCGCCCGGTTGGAGCAGCTCGCGGTCGAATAAGCCTAGATGTCGCTTTCCCTGGGCCCGCGGCTCACTATTTCTTGGCTTCGGCGCGCAGCTTGGTGTTCTGCTTGACCATCGCGTCGAGGGCCTTCGAAACGTTCTTCTGCGTCTTCTCCTTGCTATCGGAGATCGAGATAGGCGTCGACGAGGCGCGCCAAACAAGCTCTTTCTTCGCCGGGTCCACGATATCGACGATCAGCGTGCCTTCCTTGTATTCGACGACGCGCGTGGTCGTCGACACGGGACCCGCGGCGCCGTAGCCGTACATTCCCCAGCCGCCCATCCCGTAGCCACCGAAACCGTAGCCGAACGAATCGGACTGCAACTGCACGTTATTCTGGACCGAGCCGTGATACGTCACCCAGACATCGGGCATCGCTCCGGCCGCCGCTTTCGCGAGCCCCGATGCCGTGAGCCGCTTCTCGATCTCGTCCTGGATGAACTTGTGCATGAACGGATCGCTCTGGGCCAGCGACGGCGCCGCGGGGTCTTGCCACGCATACGTCTTGACGCGCGTGAAATCGTAGTCCTTGTTCCATTGGATATTCGGCTTCGCCGCGAATGCGGCCGGCGCTGCGATCAGCGTGACCAGCAAGGCAGTCGTTACCCTCGAGGAAATGGCCATGCCCGTTGCTCCTTCTCGTTATGCCGCGGTCCCGAATTTCTGCGTCACATCGCCTTTTCCTGCTAGTCGGACCAAGGCATTTCGACGCGAATTCGTTGCCCGCGGCGTTAATAGCTTCGACTTGACGATGCGATCTTACGGATTATCGGCGGCGGCGTCGCGCCGAGCCTGCAACCTCAGCTCAGTGCACCTTTGTAGTCCTGCGCAAACTGCCGCGTGCTGATCGGCGCGCGGCCGACGATGTCGCGGATCGGTTGGGTGTTCTCCTTCGAGAACGCGCCGGCGGCTCCCGCTCGTGCAATCGAGACCAGATGCGTGACCAGCCAGTCCGGCAGGCCCCGCGCCTTCATGCCTTGCTCCGCTTGCTCGAGCGTGATCGCCTCGTAGGCAATGGGCTTGCCGAGCACCTCGGCGATCACGTTGGCGAACTGGCCGTAGGTCGTGGACGCCCCGGTGAACGAGTAGATCTTGCCGGCGTGTTTCCCGGGGTCCCGCAGCACGCGTGCTCCAAGTGCGCCGGTGTCGCGCACGTCGGTCAGCGCCACCGAGAGATCTTTGGGCCACGGCTGGACGATCTTGCCGTTCTTGATGTTCGCGGCCTGTCCCAAGATGTTCTGCATGAACAGACCGGGACTCAAGACGCACCATCGCAGGCCGCACGTCTTCAGATACTCCTCGATCTGATAGTGCGCGCGACCATTGACCGACTCGACGTTCGGACCGGTCACGTCGCGGCCGCCCGAGACCTTGACGACGTATTCCGCGCCGACGGCCTTCGCTGCGTCGATCACGTTGATCTGCTGCTCCGCCGACTTCGGGTTGTGCCCGGTGACGATGAACACGCGTTTCGAGCCGGCGAGCGCCTTTTCCATACCGGCGCGATCGTCGAGCTCGGCGAGGGCGGTCTTGGTGTCCGCTCCAAGCACCTCTTTTGCTTTGTTCGCGTTGCGGACGACACACATGGGGTCCTCGTTCAAGGCCCGCAGTTCCCTGACCACCTCGCGTCCGGTATTCCCCGTTGCGCCGACGATTGCGTACATGACGTTGCTCCTTGTTGTTCCTGCTAGATCAAAGCGAGCGCTAGCATCAGTCGTATTTCTTGAGCAACACGCAATACTGGACTGCGAAAGCGCTGTCAACCAATCTCGCCGTCTATCGCAGAACGTGCCGGCCTCGCGCTATGCGATCGTGGTCCAGCGCCGCGCTCAGCGCGTCGGCTTTAGCACTTGCTCGGCAAGCCAGCGAGCGGCGATCACCGGCGGTTCTCCGTCATCGCGGTCGACGCGGTAGTTCGCCTCGCGCATGGCTTCGACGGAAATCGCGCCGACCAACGGTGCGAGCGCTGCCCGCAGGAGTGGATCTTTCGCGCGCTTCCCGGCGATCAAGATGATCGCGTCGTACGGCAGGATCGTGCCGTGCGGATCGTCCAGCACGACGAGATCGTTCGTGGCGATCCGGCCATCGCTCGAGAACGCCGAGATCACGTCCACTTCACCGGTCGCGACGGCTTGATACATGAATGTCGACTGGAACTCGCGGCGCTCGGCGAAGTCGAGGCCGTAACCGTCGCGAAGGGCCGGCCACTCGGGCCGTACGAAGAACTCGAGGTCGGAGCCCATCGAGAGCTGCCGCGAGCGGGCGGCGAGGTCGGCAATGGTATGGATCCCGAGTTCCTCGGCGCGATCACGACGCATCGCGAGGGCGTAAGCGTTCTCGAAGCCGAGCGGTCCGAGAACCGCGATCCCGTGCTCGCGCGCGAGCCACTCGGTCATCTCTTGCAACACGACTTCCCTCGGCGGGACGTCCGTGCGCCGCATCACGTTTGCCCAAATGGTGCCGGAATAGTCCACGTACGCGTCGATGTCGCCGGCTGCGAGGGCGTTGAATATGATCGCGGAGCCGAGTCCGACGCGGCGCGACGCGACTCCGCCTTCCTTCGCGATGCGATCGACGATGAGGGCGGACAAGATGTATTGCTCGGAGAAGTTCTTCGCGCCGATCACATAGCTTCCCGCGGCGCTGTTCGCGCGCGGCACTGCCGCCGCCGCGACACCCGCGGCGAGCGCGAGGACGCCGACGGCGATGCGGGCGCGCCTGCGGCTCGTCACGCCTGATTCGATCAGGCCCAGCAACTGATCGACGATCAGTGCGAGTCCTGCGGCTGCAACACAGCCGAATAGCACCGACACCCAATTCTGGATCTGCAAACCCGAAAAGATGTAGTTGCCGAGGCTCGTCTGGCCTACCGGTGTCGACAAGGTTGCGGCACCGATCACCCATACGGCGGCCGTACGTATGCCCGCCATCAACATCGGCGCGGCGAGCGGCAGCTCCACGAGCTTGAGACGCTGCCAATCGGTCATGCCTACACCGCGTGCGGCTTCAATCACGGCCGGATCGAGGTTCAGGATGCCCGTGAGACCGTTGCGAATCACCGGCAACATCGAATAGAGCGCGAGCGCGAGCAGCGAGGGCAGGAAGCCGAGAGCCGAGAATCCGTGCCCGAAAACGCGCTGAGATAGCACGGAGAGCGCGAGCAGCAGCGGATAGAAGAGCGCGAGCAGCGCGAGCCCGGGAATCGTCTGTACGACACTTGCGAGCAACAGCACCGGCCAACGTACTGCCGGGCTCCGCACCGCCGCCAACGTTAGCGCAAGGCTCAGTGCGAGCCCGAGCGCCAGGGCGGCGGCGCTGAGCACGACGTGCTCGCCGAGGTATTGCGGCAGCACCTGCCAGGCCGCGGCGACGCGTTCATCCATGCCGCGCACCCCCGTCCAACATCGCGGCGACGCGCAGAGCCTGCCGGCGCGGCGTGTCCATCAATGCGCGCACTGCCGGATCGTCATGCTCGTTCATGAGCTCGCGCGGCGTACCGTCAGCTACGATGGCGCCTTCGCGCAATACGATGATTCGGTCGGCGAGCAGTACGGCTTCGAGCACGTCGTGTGTGACCATCAACGTCGTCAGTCCCATCTGCTCGTGCAGCCGCCGGTACTCGCCGCCGAGCGCATCGCGCGTCAAGGGATCCAGCGAGCCGAACGGCTCATCCATCAGCATGATCGCGGGTCGAGCGGCGAGCGCGCGTGCGACGCCCACGCGCTGGCGCTGTCCCCCGGAGAGCCCAGCGGGATAACGTGAGGCGAACTCGAGAGGCAAATTGACCAGTGTCAGTAGCTCCGTGATGCGCGCGGCAATCTGCTCGCGAGGCCATCCCAGGAGCTTCGGCGTGATGCCAATGTTCTCTGCAACGGTGAGGTGCGGAAACAAGCCGATGCGTTGAAAGACGTAGCCGATGCGCCGGCGCAGCACGTGCGGGGGTTGCGACCGCGTCGGCTCGCCGTCGATGAGTACTTCGCCGCTGTCCGGCTCGAGCAACCGATTCGTTATCTTCAGCGCCGTTGTTTTTCCGGAGCCTGACTCACCTACGATTGCGACGAATTGGCCGGCGGGAACCGCGAGATCGATCGAACGCAACGCGACGCGCACGCCATAGGATCGGCTGACACCATTGAGCTCGATCAGAGCACGCTGCTTGAGCGGATCAGCCTGGTTGGGGTCTGTGGATCCGAGGACGGTTCTAGTCACAAAAGTTTGGAAACCCTATTCCAAGAATGCCTCGAATTTCGTCAGCCGGCCGGTAAGCAAGCCGGCCTTCGAGGGCCTCGAAGTTGCAGCGAGTACGCCACCACGGCTGAGCCGACTTCGTATTTCGTCTCTATTCTCGTTGCGCTTTCTGCGGGGTAGCAGGAGGCTCGTCGCTAATGCCGCCGCCTTGCGAATTTGTAGGCGAGTAATCGACGTGAGAAATTCCGAGTGTGCGTGGACGGGGCCTCGTGTCGACGACTGCAGGCTCAATCGCAAGTCGTTCCTCGGCGTTCGATTTAGCGAACACCGCGCCGCGCTTTATCAATGGTAGCGACGTCGATCTTCTGCATCGGCATCATCGCCTCGAAGGCACGCTTCGCCTCACTGCCACCGGCCGCAAGCGCCTCGATTAGGGTGCGCGGGGTGATCTGCCAGGAGAGTCCCCAGCGGTCCTTGCACCAGCCGCACTGACTTTCCTTGCCGCCGTTGCCGACGATCGCGTTCCAATAGCGGTCCGTCTCTTCCTGATTGTCCGTCGCGATCTGGAAGGAAAAAGCCTCGCTTTGCTTGAACTGCGGGCCGCCGTTGAGACCGAGACAGGGAACGCCGAGAACGGTGAAATTCACCGTCAGCACATCCCCTTCCTTGCCGCCCGGGAAGTCACTGGGCGCCTTGTGGACTGCGGTCACCTTACTATCCGGAAAGGTGGCGGCGTAGAAACGCGCTGCGTCCTGTGCGTCCTTGTTGAACCATAGACAGATTGTGTTCTTTGGCTGCATCTTCGTAAGCTCCTTGTACCCTTTCATGGTGAAGCGCCACCAACGACATTGCCAGGAAGACTCGCTGCCGTCCAAGTAAACGACGAGGCGACCGCTGCTAACGCTGCTCACTAGGGAGAGTCGCGCCCGACGGCGGAGATATGCCCGGTCTCCTCGAGGACAGCGAGCTGCACATCCTCTACCCGCGAATAGCCGAGCTTCCGCAGTCCTGCGAGTAGCTCGGCATGGGTTATCCCCTCCAGGTCGAGTGCGCGCTCGATGATGCGCCCATCGCGCACCAGTGGACGCGGCTTGCCTCGCAGGAGATGGCGCAGCCCTGTCGACCGAGCGCACAGGGCCGCCGTTCCGCGGTGCGCCAGGAACACCGTGACAACGAACACAACGGCGTTCGCCGTTCCTCGTTGCAGGGCCGCCGTCTGGATGACGACTCCAAGCGTGATCAGGATGAGCAGATCGAAGGTCGTCGTTTGGCCCGCCATGCGTTTGCCCGCGGCGCGCACGACGACGATCAAAGCGACGTAATAGCCGAGAGCTTTCAAACCCTGCAGCGCCCACTCCGCCAGCATCTCGGCAAGCGGCACTATGCGCTCGCGCGGGCAGACATCACAAAATCTGCGGCCGGTTCCAAATTACTACGCAGCAGGCACCGCCGGGGCATGCGCGCATTCATTGCCGTCGCGTGAAAATCGTGCGTCATATGGTGTCTGCCCCTCGTCGTTGATGGGAACAGATGCAAGACATATGCCTTGGGAGTTTTCCCTGGCACGCAACTTGCTCAGTGAGATCAGGACGTCGAGGTACCTGAGCGGGAGCTAACGATGAGATTAACCATAGCAATCTGTGCCATGTTGTTGGCGACAGTCGGCGCTTACGGACAGCAGCTTCACGGATCCGTTTCAGGCCCATTCACGAATGATGAAGCGGAGCTGATGAGTGCCGTTTGGCCCAAGATTCGCGATGCGGCAGCGTTCGAAGATATCGATTGGGAGGCCGTCGGCCTCAACCGTGCGCCGGGGAGCTCGGACGCGCGCAGATTCATGGCGACCCACTGGGACGTGGTGAGAAGCGCAAATGAATTCCGCGATATCGATTGGCAGGGGGCGTCACGATACCGGAGTTCGTCCAAGAGCGGCTATGCGCTCGAGGATCCAACCGGCCCGTTCACATCACTGGAAGCCGAACAGCTCAGCGCGGTATGGCCAGAGATTCGCAAGGCTGACGCTTTCGCAGACATCGATTGGAGGGCCGTCGGTCTTTCCCGCGCGCCCGGCAGCCGCGAGGCGCGTAGGTTGATGGAGACCCAATGGGGCTCGCTGCGAAGGGCGGCTGAATTCGACGATATCGATTGGCACGCCGCGTACCGCGCGCGCTGAGCAGCTGGCGACGTCCCACGGTCACCCAGAGCGCAGCGCGGCTTGCACGCGCTGCGGCGTCAACGGGTATTCGCGTAGACGCACGCCGGTCGCGTCGAACAACGCGTTCGCGATCGCCGCCGCCGCCGGGCTCAACACCTCTTCGCCGCCGCCGCTCGACGGCTGATCGAGCCGCTGCACGACGATCGGCGTCACTTCCGGACACTCGCCGAAGCGCAGGATGGGGTAGCTCGCCCAATCGACGCTCGTGACGCTAGCGCTGTCGAACGTCACTTCCTCTTTGAGGATGCGACTCGTCGCCTGCACGAGCATGCCCGTGATCTGGTTCTCGACGAACGCAGGGTTCACCGCCAATCCCGCATCGAGCGCGCCATAGAGGTGCTTCGCGACGACGAGCCCCGTGTCCCGGTTCACCTCGATCTCGGCGACGGCGGCGGCATACGACGACGTGTGCGTGCCGAGTGCGATACCGCGGCCCGTGACGACGCGCTCCTTCGAGAGCTTCGCGGCCGCTGCGCGCGGTTGCCACTGCGAAGCGCGCGCAACCGCGTCGAGCACGGCGAGCCACCGCTCGTCGGTCATGTTGCTGCGCCGGAACTCGTACGGATCCGCGCCCGCGAGATGCGCGAGCTCGTCGAGCGTTTGCTCGGACGCAAACGCAAACGAAATATCGAGCGGCGAGCGCAGATTGGAACCCTTGAGATATCCGTGGATGCCGAGCACGCGGTGATTCACGAGCAACCGATTCGGGATCTCGTACATGGAGCCCAAGTTGAGGGGGCTCATTTCCTGGGCGATCGGGCCCGTCGTCTCCGCGGGCGCCGTGCCGAGCGCGAGCTGCTCCGAAGTCTCCGCGATCATCCAACCGTGCTGCCAACCGTCGTATTGGTACCCGACGACTTTGCCAGCCGCATCCACACCCATGCGCACCTCGGCGAAGTGCGCAGGGCCGTAGTTGTCCCAGCCGTGCTCGTCCGCGCGCATGAACTGCACGCGCACGGGCTTATAAATGAGTCGCGACATGATCGCCGCGGCTTCGGCGGCGTCGTCGTAGCAGCTGTGGCCGAAGCTGCCCGAGCTTTCGTAGTAGACGACACTGACACGGTCCTCGGGCACCCCCGTGACCTTGGCCACCTTGGCGCGCGTTTCATAGAGGTTCTGCGTCGAGCACATGACGACCGCTTGCACGCCGCCGACGTCGGCAATCGCGCAGTTCGGCGCAAATGGCGCGTGTGCCTGATACGGCCCCCGGTAACTTCGCGTGACGACGTGCGCTGCGCCGCGCAACGCCGCGTCGACGTCGCCTTTCTCGAGCACGATGCGATCCACCGTCTTGGAGTTGCGCATCTGCGCGTGCATCCCGGTGGTGCCGGGTAACGTGGCCTTCGTTTCCCACGTGACGCGCAGCTCCCGCGCCGCGCGCACGGCGTCCCACTCGTTCGGCGCCACGACGCCGACGAAATCGCCGCGCCGCAAGGCGCGCGCGTGCGGAATGTGAGTGATCGACTGCTCGTCGACGCTGATCACGCGCGCGCCATCGCCGTAGGAGCCTTGTCCGCGGGGCCGCACGACGCGGCCATGCCACATGCCGGGCCAGCGGATGTGCTGCAGGTGCGTGTGCGTGCCGGCCGCTTTCGCCGGTATGTCTTTGCGCGGCACATTCGTGCCCACGATCTTGTAGTCGCGCGGTGCTTTGACTGGGGCCTTGCCGGTGAACGGCAGATTGAACGGCCGATCGCCGAGCAAGTCACCGTACGTGATCGAACGGGTCGGCGCGCTGCGCACGCTCACGACGCCGTCGGCGACCGTGAGCTCCGCGACCGGTGCGCCGAGCCGCGCGGCGGCGAGAGTGAGCAACGCTTGCCGCGCCTCGGCCGCGGCTGCGCGAACTCGCGGACCGCCGAGCGCTATGGCGGCGCTCGCTACGGTACCGCCTTGATTCGGCGAGCGGTCGCTCGAGAGACGCGTGAGATTCATCTGCTCCATCGAGAGATCGAGCTCCTCGGCCGCAATTTGCAGCAGTGCCGTCGAGGCGCCCTGGCCGAGCTCGGCATGACCGTGAAACACCGTAGCCGTGTTGTCGCCGTGTATGGCGAGCCACGAATCGAGCAGTTTTTGATCCGGTTGGCCCGGCCCGAGTGTCAGCGCCACGCCGATGGGTTCCTGCGCGCCGGCACGGAGCGGCAGCGCAAACCCGACGAGCAGGGCTCCGCCGGCTTTCAGTAGATCGCGCCGCGGGAATTCGACGGCACAAGCTTCGTGGCTCATTTCGCCACCTCGCGCGAGGCACGTCGGATGGCTTTGAGAATGCGCGGATACGTGCCGCAGCGGCACAAGTGCCCATTCATCGCCGTGCGAATCTCGTCGTCGCTCGGCCGCGCGTTGCGCGCCAGGAGCTCGGCTGCCTTGATCGTCATGCCGTTGTAGCAATACCCGCACTGGATCGACTGCTCGTCGATGAATGCTTGCTGCACGGGATGGAGAGCTGGAGCGCTCGCGAGCCCTTGCTGTTTCGCGAACCAATTGGGGAGGCCTTCGAGTGTCGTCACCGATTTCGTGCCAACCGCGCTCAGCGGCGTGACGCAGGAGCGTGTCTCCAGACCGTCGACGAGCACCGAGCACGAGCCGCATTGCGCGAGCCCGCACCCGAACTTGGGGCCGTGCAAGTCGAGCTCGTTCATGAGCACGTAGAGCAGCGGCGTTTCGGGCGCCGCCTCGACGCGGTGCGCTTGCTCGTTCACCGTGATCTCGATGGCCATCGATCCCCCCTTTGTGGCTACGCGCTGCGCGAGAATCGAGTTGCAGGCGCCGTAGGCGCATCGCGGCGGCCGGGCGGTCGCGGTCGACGACACCGCAACCTTCCAAATCGGAAGGACTACAGCGGCCCGGCTGTTATTGCACGCGCTTGAAGATCCACGCGCCCGAAACTTGAATCTCGGAGACCTGCGTCGCCGGCCCGTCGCCCTCGCGGGCGAAAACGTACGGCTGACCCCACTGGCAGCTGGGGCATACGAATGTGGTCTCGGATTGCGCGATCAGCGGGGATTCCTTACCGCCATTCCTTCGCATCACCAGCGCGCCGTCTTTGAGCGTGACCTCAACCGTCGTCATGTTGTCGAGCCAATATCCCTTATACGTGCCCACGTACTTGGCGAGAAGCTTCGAATCGACGTCGACCGCGGTGACCGAATTGTCGGAGGTCTTGTCGCCGACCCAGTGCTTTACGCCTCCCTCGGAGGCCTCGTTGCAGACGAGCTCGAGAATCTCGTCGTCCACTGCGTATTCCAATTTGACGACCGCATGCAGCGGTGAATCGAACGTGCCTGGATCGTCGTACGTGATGTCGAGCTGCATGTGCCCGAAGTCCAGGCGGCGGTAACGCTCCGTAATGCGCAGCTTCTCCGTGTGCGATAGCCCTTCGTTGTGCAGCCAGGTTTTGTCGTTGAAGCCGTTGCTCTCGACGACGAGCGTATCGCCGTCCCAACGGCCGACGGAGTAACCCATGAAGATGGGCAGCGGATCCGGCTCGAGCGCTCGGCCGTCCGTGAAGATCTGACGATAGGTGAGGTCTCCGTTGAGAACCGCGATCACGCTCGGGCTCTGCACGATCCTGCGCATACCACCCGCAAAGCCGGCCGGTCCGGTTGGCAGGCACTGCATGTGCGGGCCGTCTTTGTAGTAATTCTTCTCGTGTGCTGCCATTGCAGTGCGCGCCCACGCCTGCAGCTTGCTCGTGTCGCGCAGATCGCCGCTCGTTCCCGCGGAGCGCCACAGACCGGTCAGCTCGGCGTGGCCGTCAGCGGTACGCGGCGCGGGCGCGGCGAGATTCGGTTTGCCGTCGGGCGTGCGCGGGATTCCCGGTTTGTCCAGTGTCAGCCACTGTGCCTGCACTGCGTATGGTGTTACTGACGCCAACAAAAACAATGTCGCGAGTGTCCGTTTCATTTCGCCCCCGAGGTTGGCGCTACGATTGACGCCATGGTAGCTGATCCCTACGCTGATCATCATACGTAAACGAGGAGTCCGTTCGTGAAATCTGTGTTCTTATGTTTCGTCGGCGCGGCGTCGCTCGTTGTCGCCGTGCCTGCTTTGTCACATCACTCGTTTGCCGCCGAGTTCGACATCAACCGGCCCGTCAAGTTGACGGGTACCGTCACCAAGCTCGAATGGACGAATCCGCACGCGTGGATCTTCGTCGACGCCAAAGACGACAGCGGCAAAGTCCAGAACTGGGCGGTCGAGCTCGTCGGCATCAACGATTTGCTCCGGCGCGGCTGGGGACGCGACAGAGTGAAGCAGGGCGACACCATCAACGTCGACGGGTTCGGCGCGAAGAACGGCACCAATACCGCGAACGCGGCGTCGGTCACCTTGGCAAGCACGGGCGAGCTACTTTGGGCTAGCAAGCCCCGGGATGAACAAATCAAAGATGAACAAATCAAATAGGCCGCGCTACATAAGCCGCGCCCGTTCGACGCTGGAACCTCTACCGGCGTAGTATCCGAGCACGTCCTGCTGCTGGCGGCAGAGCTCTTTACAACGGAGCGCGTTGATGATGGATGTAGCGAAACACCTCGCTCAGTGGCAGGAGCAGCCGCGAGAACAATGGTTTCGCGCCGCCAACCGTTACCTGCCGCCCGGCGTCACGACCGTTCTCGTGATCGCCATCGCCTATCAACTCGCCGCCCTCACTTGGGCTCTGGCTCCTGGAGGAGTGCCGATCGCGGAGCTTTCCGCAGGCCGCGCAACGAGCACGCGGCCCGTTACTGCGCCGCCCGCGAGCTACGAGGCTCTGGTGACGACGCCCTTGTTCGGCGAAGCTCTGAACGCTTCGGTGCAACCAGCTTTGCCATTGGTCGATGCGCCGGACACGACGCTGAGCCTCGCGCTCACGGGAACGTTGTGGGAAGACCCCGATGGCCAAGCGATCATCTCCACCAATCGAGGCGAGCAGAAGACCTATCGCGTCGGTCAAGCCATCGACAATGCGAACGGTGCGACGCTGTATGCCGTTTATGCCGACCGCGTGTTGTTGAATCGCGGCGATCGGCTCGAGACTCTGCGGCAGGAGCTCATCGCCGGCACCGCGGTGCCGCGGTCGAGCACGCAGGTCGCGCCTTCGGCGGCCGCGCCGGGGAGCGACGATTCGCTTCGTACGGCAATCGCTCAAAAAGCACCGCAGCTCATCGGCGCCGTGCAGTTCGTGCCGCACATCCAAGGGGGCAAGGTCGTCGGCTTCCAGGTGAACCCGGGACGCGACCGCGAGAGTTTCGTGGCCCTCGGGTTCATGCCGGGCGACATCGTCACGGAGGTCAACGGCATCGTGCTCGATGGCGCTAGAAGCGGCTCGCAGGTATTCGAGGCGCTTGCGGAGGCGACAACGGCCAATGTCACCGTGCTGCGGGAAGGGGCTGCGACGGTCCTCGTGATCGACACGAGCCAGCTGCAGAACCTGCGCCCAGGCAACGACGGCGGCAATTAGCGCCGCCCTGATCGTCGATCGTTCCTCGCTTTCGGTAATTCAACGCAAGACCTGAGAGGACACTCCGCGTCAGCCGCGGCGATGGCGGCGCGCGGCCAGCGCTTGCTCCGCGGCGCGCTCGCCGCTTTGCAGAGCGCCGGCGACCGTCGCGGATTCGCCGCCGATCGCGGCGGCTTCACCCGCGAAGAACAGCGTGCTGCGCAGCGGCGCCGCCAAGCGTTCGCGCGCCTCGCGGCCGCCCACGGTCACGTAGCTATATGCGCCGCGCGCGAATGGGTCGGATTGCCAATCGTGCACGTAGGCCGCTCGCAGTCGCTTGGCGACCGCCGCGCGCTTGCCGAACACCGTACGCAGGCCAGCGAGCGCCGCACGCACGATCACGGCCTCGCCGAGGCCGGACAGCCGCGCGGCGCTCGGGCCCGCGGCCCAAGCCGTGAGCAACGGCGCGCGCACCGGCAGCATCGACCAGAAGGTCGGGAACGACGCGCCGGGCGCATGAAAGAAGGCCGCGTCGCAATAGCGCCCGCCGTCGAGGGCTTCCCAGAACGGGTCGCCGAATTCGAGGATCACCTTGAGCACTGCGCCGCTCTCGAGCCCGGCCAACGCCTTGCGCTTCGCATCGAGCGCCGGAGCGAAAAGCACGGCTCCGCGCGCTCGCGGCGGCAGCTTGAGCACGCCGAGCGGCAGCGTCACGATCGCGGCGCGGGCGCGCAGCTCGAGACGCCGGCCCTGCTGGAGCGCGTGGATGGTGACGGCGCCGCGGCGCCAGCGAATTTCGCGCACCACGGTCTCGAGGTGCAGCTCCGCGCGCCGTTCGAGTGCGACCACGAGCGCGTCGACGAGCGCGCCGTATCCATCGCGCAGCCTAAACGTCGGTGCCTCGGCGGAGGCGGAGCCGGTCCACTCGTCGAGTGTCGCGAGCGTACTCACGCGCGCGGCATCGGCCGCGTCGAATCCCTCGACGAGCATTCGTGCGAGCTCGCGCGTCGCGGGCGTGAGGTGGCGGCGTGCCGCACCATCGAGGTATTCCGCGAACGCGATGTCCTTGCGCGGGCGCCGCGCGGCCGACAGACCCTGCATCATCCGCTCGAACAAATCGTCCGCGGGTTCGAGCTTGCCGCGCCGCGCCATCCAGCGCTGCTCGGCAAGGTCGACGAGCGGCGACCGCGCCTTCGCGGCCCAGGCGAGCGTGGCCTCCGGCCGCCCGTGCACGAGCTCGGCGCCGAGCTCGAGCGCCACGTCGAGGCCGGGGTCGCGACGCGTGAGGATTCTGCCGCCGACGCGGTCGCGCGCCTCGAGCACGCAGACGGAAACGCCGTTGCGGACGAGCCGCGCGGCGGCCGCGAGGCCCGCGGCCCCGGCGCCGACGATCGCAACGTCGCAGGTTGCGGCTTTGTTCGTAGCCATCATGACTACGGAGCGTACGCGATCGCGCGCGCGTGTAGCATCATCCGAAAGCGCAGGTACGTCGGGAGCGGCTCGAGCTACTTGTCCTTCGAAAGGAACCGGTCGTAATTCGCCTCTTCGGGGCTACAGTCCCAAGGGAGGATCGCGCCGCCGGGGAGCCGCAGGTAGGAGAACGTCGCGACGTACGGTCTGACGTAGAACACCGGATCGACGTGCGTGACGGCGACTTCCATCCGGTTGCCGCTCGCAACGAATCGTTCAACCGTATGCATTTGCTCCGACTGCGGCAAGCCGGGCATTCCGAGCGTGTCGTGCACTCCAGCGCCCACGTCCACGGTCTCGATAACGAGTGTCTCACCCTGATAGCGGGCCACCGACCGGCCGAGATGCGGATACTCCGGGACGGCGTATGGAGCGTCCTTCGCAGCGAGGCGGGGCTCGATCGGGATGCGCCGGTGCACGTCCATGAACTCGTAGTCGATTTCGATTACGTCGGCGCGCCGTCGGATCGCGATCGGCGGCGACGGCGTGTGCATGACCCGCGTGATGCTCGCAGGGATGCATTTCATCCCCGGGTCATTCGTCAAGGAGTCGTACTGGGCGCGCGCCGCTTCTCCGCGCGGTGTCAGCTCGAGATTCTCGAATTTTGCCGAGTCCGCGAGGATCCACACGCCGTCCAGGTCGGTGCGATTCCCCTGTGCGGCCGACGGCTCGGCCAGCGCGAGCACCAGGAGCCCGACAGCGGATGCCGTCGCCCACGTCATCGCTGATCCTCGCAGCTGATCTCGGTCGAGCCCCGGGCAACGCTTTCGCGGAAGGCGCCAAATCCGCAGTCGCGCAGGATCTCTCCGCCGGGGAGCACGGCCTGGCGGAAGTAGCCGACGTTCGCAAGACGCCGGCTTGGACTCACGATGATCGTCACTTCGTCGCCGATCTTCAGGTGCTGGTATGGCACGCTGCGACGGATGAGCGAGTTCACGTCTGACCACTCGATGAACCACTCGACGGTGCCGCCGCCGCCGCTAGGCGCCACATCGAGAGTGATCTGCGAGTGCGGATTGCGGATGTCGATCTCTTTGATACGCCCGGTGACCGACACCGTCTTGCTCTGATCGAAATTAGCTGCGACGGAGTGGTGCGCGCCTGCTATCGCGGGCGTCAGGCAGAGGTACCCGGTGACCAGTGCCGTCACTGCCGAGATCCTGATCATAAGTCCTCCTCCGCGAGAGGAGTCTACTATCGCGCCCGAGTGGCTCAACCACAACTCGTCGAGCTCATTTGTGGACGGGATCTACGGTTGCGCGATGAACGGATTGGAGAACGCGAAGAACAGGGCTACGCCGACGCCGATCATGGCGATCGCGTCGAGGAAACCGATGACGAGGAACATCTGCGTACGCAGCATCGGTGCGAGCTCGGGCTGTCGTGCGGCACCCTCGAGGAAGCGGCCGCCTAGGAGGCCCATGCCGACGCCGACACCGAGCGCGCTGGAACCGATCAGGATCGCCACCGAGATCAAGTTCATAGCAATCACAAGCTCCATCTGACATCTCCATTGCCTTTGCTGCCAACGATCACCACGGAGAACGCAAAGCGACGTCCTCTACAGGCTCCAACGGCAAGCAAGTATCGTGGCCCGGAGGGGCACAGCGCAGTGCCGTCTATCAGCGCCCGCGCATGACAAGTGTCACGTTCCGCGAGGTCGCCGCTGATGGCAGAATCACATTGCGCGCAGGAGAGCCGCGGATGAGCTCGCACCCACTGACCGTCCCGAAACACGTACCGTGGGGCTTTCTCGTTTGGATGTTGCCCCTGGCATACGTCTTCTGGGCGCCGTACCAGCAGCGTGCCGGTTGGTTCGAATGGACCGCGACGACTCTGACGCTCCTCGCAGTGCTGGCGCTGTTCCTGACTGCCCTAACCTATGTCGAGCAGCGAAGACTGGTTGCTGTAGTCTGCGTCGCGCTGCTGCTCATAGCGAGCGGCTTCCTCGCCTATCGTCCCAGTGGCGGTTTGTACTTTCCTGTCGCGGCAGCTTTTGTGCCGGCGGCGGTGGGCGGCGGCATTCGTTTGTCGATGACGGTAGTGTCCGCTGTCGCGGTTCTCTTCGGCGCAGAATGGTGCTTGCTTTACCTGGCTGCATCGCAAGGCGCGTTCTTCCCTCTATTCGTTGCGGCGCAGATCTTTGTCTCCGGCATCGGCGCGATCTCCGCCGTTCGACAAACGCGCGAGCTGCAGCGCCGCGACAAAGCCAGCGAGCGCGAGCGCATTGCAAAGGACCTGCATGACGTTCTGGGTCATTCGTTGTCGAGCCTCGCGCTCAAGGCGGAGCTGGCACGGCGCGTCTTTCACACCGATCCGAAGCGCGCTCTGCTGGAGATCAGCGACGTCGAGCGTATCGCGAGACAGGGGCTCGAGGACATGCGAGGGGCGGTACACGGCTACTACGCCGGCGACATCTATGCGGAGCTGGACAGGGTAGAGTCGTTATTGAAGGCGGCGAACATCGCGGTGGAGCGCCGCTGCGAGGGTCTCGAAATGCCGCCGGCGAAAGAGCGCGTGCTCGCGTTGATCGTACGAGAGGCGGTCACGAACATCCTGCGACATTCGCAAGCCGGAGCGTGTCGCCTTGCCTTGTTCCGAGCCGACGGCGCATATCGATTGGAGATCTCGGACGACGGCCGCGGCGGAGCCCACGAGGAAGGCGTGGGGATGCGCAGCATACGCACTCGAGCTGAAGCATTCGGCGGCACGGCCGTCTGGAGCTCCGCGATCGGGACCCATCTGTCCGTGAGTCTGCCGATCTCCGCCATGGAGAATGGATGACCGCGCACAAAATCAGGGTTGTAATCGCCGAAGATCAACGCATGGTGCTTGGCGCGCTAGCGGCGCTGCTCTCACTCGAAGACGACATCGAAGTCGTGGCACAGGCGGGTGACGGAACGGCCGCGCTCGCGATGGTCCGCGAGCATAAACCTGACGTGCTCATCACCGATGTGGAGATGCCGGGCATGTCGGGCCTCGACGTCGCGCGGTTGCTGCAAGGTGAGACACAAGCTCGAGTCATCGTCCTCACTAATTTCGCCCGCGCAGGCTATTTGCGCCGCGCGCTCGAGGCGGGTGTGAGCGGCTACGTCCTGAAGGCGCAGCCCGCCAACGAGCTTGCCGATGCCGTGCGGCGAGTACATCGGGGGTTGCGCGTCGTCGATCCGCAGCTCGCCGCCGAGTCATGGAACGCTGACGCTGATCCGCTCACGCCCCGCCAGCGCGAGATCCTGCAGCTTGCGACCGAGGGCGTCAGCACGGCCGACATCGCCGCGCAGCTGGGGCTTTCTGCGGGAACGATTCGCAACTATCTCTCGGAGGCGATCTTGAAGCTGGGCGCTGCGAATCGCATCGAGGCAGCTCGGATTGCGCGCGGCAAGGGATGGCTGTGACGCTACGATTCGTGACTCCCTCGGTCTTTGCCGTCGCATCTGAGACACTACGCAACTGGCGAGGCGGAGCGTGGAGGAGGGACGATGAGACTGGTGCCGTTCGCACTCGAGGAATTTCTTGCGAGATATCGCGATTCGGCGCAGCACCACCTCGGGATGAGCACCGGTCCGAAGTGGACGCTGTCGGAGCTCCGCGCGCTGATGACCGATACCGAGCGCGAGGCGTTCGACGGAGCCGCGCTGACGTATTGCCCGACCAATGGCCGAGAGACGCTGCGCGCCGCGCTTGCGGCGCTGTATGGCGCCGATCCCGAGGAGATTCTCGTCTTCAACGGCGGAGCCGAGGCGTTGCTCGCTTTGTTTTTCGTCGCCGCCGAGCCCAAAGCGAACGTCATCGTGCCGACGCCTTCGTTCGCGCCATTCATCGAGATTCCCAAGGCGCTCGGCGTCGAGACGCGGCGCTACGAGCTACGCCTCGAGGATGGCTTCGCGCTCGACGCGGATGCGGTCATCCGGCTAACCGATGCGCGCACGAAGCTGATCCTCGTCAATACGCCGCACAATCCGAGCGGTGCGATTGTCGAGGAGGAGGCAATCCGCACGCTCGACTCCTTCGCGCAGCAGCGCGGCATTCAGCTCGTCGTCGACGAGGTGTATCACCCGATCTATCACGGCGCGCTCATGCGCTCGGCCGGCGAGTACTCGCATGCTACGGTCCTTGGCGATTTCTCGAAGTCGTTCAGCCTGCCGGGTCTACGGATCGGCTGGCTGCTCGAGCGCGACGCGGCGCGGCGGCGCGAGCTGGAGAACGCTCACGGCTACTTTACGGTTTCGACGAGCCTGCTCGGCGAGTTGCTGGCCGAGATCGCGGCGCGCAGTCGCGAGACGGTCTGGAACCGTGCGCGCGCCGTCAGCGCGGCGAACCTGGCCATGCTCGACGAGTGGTTCGGCAACCACGAGGAGCAGGTCGAGTGGCGGCGGCCGGCAGGCTCGATGACGGCGTTTCCACGCGTGCGCGGCGTTGCCGACGCACGGCCGTTCTGCGTGGCGGCCGCCGAGCGCGGTGTGCTGCTTGCGCCTGGCGACTGTTTCGGCGCTCCGGCGCACTTTCGCATCGGGTTTGGGCTCGCAATGCCGAGGTATCACGACGCACTCGGCATCTTGAGCGAGGTGCTCGTGTCAGGTCGGCGAAAATGAGCGAAGCCCGCAGCGCGGCGACGGTATTCGCAGGTCCTGCCTCGGTTGCGCCCACCTTCAGCACCCAGCTGTCTGCCGGTCGCGCGTTTCTCCTCAATGCTTCGTTCGTCGTCGGCTTGTTGGTGCTGAGCCAGCTTCCGCTGCTGCAGCCGAGGCCTGTCGTGCGTGTCTCCATCGTTGCTGCCGCTGTAGCGCTGCTCGTATGGAGCGCGTTGCTGTTTGGTGTGCTGCGGCGTGGGCAGACGGTAAAGCTCGAAGTGGTGCTGCGCCGGCAGCACTATTTACAGGCCTGCCTGCAGGGCACGCTGATTCTCTATTGGGGTTACTACTGGCCCGAGGTGTACCACGCGGCGCCGCTGATCGTTGCGCAGCTCCTCTTTGCTTACGGCTTCGACAGCCTCTTGTCGTGGACGCACCGCCGCACGTTTGCACTCGGGTTTGGCGCGTTTCCCATCATCTTCAGTATCACGCTGTTCTTCTGGTTCAAGGACCCCTGGTTCTACTGGCAGTTCGTGATGGTGGCGATCGGCCTGCTTGCCAAGGAGTTTCTGCGCTGGAAGCGCGACGGCGTGAACACCCACATCTTCAACCCCTCGTCGTTTCCGCTGGCCGTGGTCGCGCTCGTGCTGCTGCTCGCCGATGCGAACGACATGACGTGGGGCTTCTTGGTGGCGCAGACGGAGTTCTATCCGCCCCATATCTATCTTGTGATCTTCCTCATCGCGATGCCGGGCCAGTTTCTGTTCGGCGTCACGCCGATGACCATGGCCGCCGTGACGACGACGTTCGTGTTCAGTGCGATTTACTTCGCAGCCACCGGCAGCTACTACTTCGTCGACGCGCACGTACCCATTGCAGTGTTCCTGGGCATGAACCTGCTGTTCACCGACCCCGCCACCTCGCCGCGCACTTTCGGCGGACGCATCTGTTTCGGTGTGCTCTACGGGCTCAGCGCCGTTCTCTTGTACGACTTGCTGCTGAGCGCAAACACGCCGGGCTTCTACGACAAGCTGCTACAGGTGCCGCTCCTCAACTTGTCGGTGATATGGCTCGACCGGCTGGCCAGGTCGCCGATGCTCAAGGCCATCGATCCGTCGGCGTGGGGTCGGGCGTTGGTGCCGCACCGTCGTCATCTGGCGTACATGGGTGTGTGGGCGGTCGCCTTCGGCGCCATGAGCGCGTCCGGCAAGCTGGGCGACGAGCATCCCGGCCAATGGACGCCGTTCTGGGAGCAGGCGTGTGCGGCCGATACGCGTGAAGCCTGCCTCAACCTGTACTTCTTGAACGAGGGCTTCTGTGCGGACGGCTCGCCTTGGGCGTGCAACGAGACCGGCATCATGCTGGCCGAGCGCTACGGCAATCCCGCTCGTGCCGCGTCGGCGTTCAACCGGGCGTGCACGCTGCAATTCGCCGCCGGCTGCGCCAACGCCGGTGCCATCGCGACCTCCGGCATGTTTCGCCACGACGACCCGAGCTACGTGGACTATCAGTTCATCCTGCGCGGCAGTAAGGGCCCGATCCGCGATCTAGAGCCCGCCCACCTCTATGCGCGTGCCTGCGAGCTCGGGTGGGCGGGCGCCTGCGAGAAACGTTGATCGCGGAAGCCGCGCTCGCCGTTACGGATGAGGGAGGTGGTCCTTTCCCTTGGGCAGCTCCATGAGCTCGAGCACATTGCCGTCGGGATCGACCAACGTAGCGATCTTCACCGGCATGCCTCCGATCGGGACCGAGGCCACGTCGCCGTTCATCTTTGCGCCCGCGGCCTTTGCGGCCGCGACGGTCGCGGCGAGATCCGACACATGGAAGATCGCGTGCGCCATCGAGTCGTTGGCCGCCCCGGGCTCGCGATTCTGAATGAGAAATTCGGGCGATGAGCCCGCTTTGGCTGCCGCGGCCGTGGCGCCGTAGCGCATGATGATCTCCGTCGGCGGCTGCCCGACGCGGTCGATCTCCTTCAGGCCGAGCGCCGCGTCGTAGAACTTCGCGAGCGCCACGACATCCTTCGCGCCAAGCCGAACCGCCAGCACTGCGACGTCCGCCTGACTGCAGGTCAACCAAGTTGCCGCGGTGAGTCCGAGCATCGCTGTTATCGTTCGTCTCATGTCGTGTTCTCCTAGCTCTGGTTCAGAAGAGTTGGCCCGGTGGCGTTCGGCCGTCTTCGCCGGCCGCCGCAAGATAATAAGCCAAACCCGCGGGATAACAATTGCTCACGACCAGTGAGTGGCTACTCGTTGTAGTCTTGCGCCCATAGAGACCAAAGCCGAGGTGCGAATCATGATCAAGCGGGGAATCTTCATTCTTGCGCTCTGCCTTGGCAGCGCCGGTGCCGGTGCGTCACCGGCGACCACGCCGCGAATCGTCGCGGCAGCCAACGCGTTTCTCGCGACGCTCGACAACGCCGACAAGGCTGCTGTGCTGTTCGAACGCGGGGACACAGCTCAGAAGCAGCGCTGGTCGAATCTACCGGGGGGCATCTTCAAGCGCGCCGGCCTCATGTGGGGCGATCTCGACGAGACCCAGCGCGCTGCCTGGCTCGCAGTCATGCAGGCCACCTTAAGCGCGGAGGGCTATGAACGCGTCGTCAACGAATGGCGCGCGGACGACGCGCTTGCGGCTCGCGGCGCCGCGGGGCCAGGCCGCGGACCCCAGTTCGGCACAGGCTTCTACTACGTCGCGGTGATCGGCGCACCGTCGCAAACCGACCCCTGGCAGTGGCAATGGGGTGGTCACCACGTGACGATCAACGCGACGATCGTGGGCTCTCATCTCTCCCTGACGCCGAGCTTCATCGGCGTAGAGCCCGCCGAGTATCCCGACGCGAACGGCGACACCGTGCGACCGCTCGGCGACATCGAGCGGGACGGGTTCGCGCTCGTCAATTGGCTCGATACGGCTCAACAGAGCGCCGCGATCTTGGGCGAGACGCCGATCGACGTGATGCTCGGGCCCGGTCGAGATGGCAGGACGATCGCGCCGGAAGGTCTAATCGCCGCGCGCATGTCGGCGGATCAACGAGCGGGTTTGTTGCGGCTCATCGGCCGGTACACCGGTCTCGCGAACGATGAGGACGCCGCGGAGCGGATGGCGGAGATTCAAGCGGCACTCGACGAGACGTATTTCGCCTGGTATGGCCCGACTACTCCGGGGAGCGCGGTCTATTTCCGCGTGACGGGGCCGACGCTCGTAATCGAGTATGCGGCGCAAGGACCAGGGGCCGGCGGCGGCGCGCGCGCGCCGAGCCATATTCACGGGATCTACAGAGATCCGACCAACGACTACGCGGCTCGATACGTTCGTTGAGCGAGGTCGCGCGCGGGACGAACGTTCCGTTGTCCGCGATGTTCGTCGCCCGGCGCCGTCACAGCTTCGCTACGACGACTCGTCCCTGGGCATTCACGAAAACGTGATAGCGATTGCCATCTTTGCAGGTGGCCGTGTAGTCGCTGTCGGCGTTGCGCTGTGAGCTGACGATCTGATCGCAGGGATATCCCTGCAGCGCGATAGTCGCCTTCAGATCCTTGCCTATCGCGTCGTCAGCGGCGAGCAGTGGCGCGCCGAAAACGAGGGCGAGCGTCGTGAATGCCAGAACGGATAGCAGCTGTCTCATAAGTTTCTCCAGCGCGGCGACTCAGATTTGCGAGAATTTTTGCGGGTCGGCGAGAATCCCCCAGATCGCTTCCCGGGAGGAACTAATGGCGGTTGCGAGCTGTTGGTCTTCATCTTGCAAAAGAGTGATCACTTTGAGCAATAGAAGCTCATACCGTTGTCGAAGCTCCGCCAATGGCACTTTGACCTGTCCCTTGTAGAGGCCCCGAAACTCCTCGAGCAAGTCATCGACCTGATTCTTGAGAGAGAGCTTGGTCATGATGCCGATGGCGTCCGTGTCGCGCAGGCGCTGCTCGAGCCCGGCGAGATCCAACGTCGGCGAGGCCGACGCTTCCACCGGTGTGGTGCCTGCGACCGCCGGCTTGGCAGGTGCCGGCGCCGCTTCCGGCGATGGCGAAGTGGTTGGCGATGTGGCTTTGGGCGGGCTGCTGGCCGCCGGCGGTTGGCTCGATTGCGCGACTGACGGATTCTCCTTCGGCGGAGCCGGTGCCGCGGTTGTCGGCGCCTTACTCGTCTTCGCCGCGTCAGGAGCTGCCGTCGTAGCAGCAGGTGGAGGAGGCTGCACGGCGGCTTGCGGTGCGACGGCTTCTTTGGGCCGTGCTGGTACAGCGGCTGCCGGGGGCTTTTCTGCCGCCGCCACGGCAGGACCGGCCGCGGTTGCCGCAGGTGCGGGGGGCGTCACGGCTGCTGCGGGTGCTTCGTTCGCGGGCGCTGCGATAGGCGGCTGCGTCTGCGGCGCAGCGTCTGGCTGTAGCTCGACGCAGCCGCTCAGCGTGAGGATCGCCGAGAGCACGGCAATCGGCAGTCCGCGCATCAGCGCTTCCCTCGCAGTCGATGAACAAAGGTCACTATAGCTCAAACGCGCAAGCCCCTTATGCGACAGAGCGGACGAACACAGTATCGCTGCCTCGACCACTCGCGAACCAGACACGTAGAAACTACTATTCGCAGGATGAATCCACGGTGAATCCGACTTACGGGAGACGACTTCATGCCCACGCGAATCTTCATCGCAGCCCTTGCCGCCGCCGCCGCCGCGGCGTTGCCGGCGTTGAGCCTGGCGCAGAAGCCGATGGAGCTCACGGCGCTCGACTACTTTGAAATTCAGCAGCTCATCGCGAAGTACGCGCGCGCGATCGACACGTGCTCGAACAACGGCTACGACTACGCGGACCTCTATACGCCCGACGGCATCTTCCTGCCGATCGTGAACGGCAAGGCCGTCCCCGGCATTCAGGGTCGCGACAAGTTGGCGGAGGTTTCCGGTGGCGGATCGAAGGGCTGTAAGAACGTGCCGTGGATCGAGCAGGGCGTGCACCACATCTACGTGAACCACATCATCACGCCGACGCCCGAGGGGGCCGCCGGCACCGTGGACTTCATGATGATTGGCCTCGGCGGAGATCCGAACAAGATCGAGAACGACGGCTATTACGACGACATCTACGTGAAAACCCCGCAGGGCTGGCGCTTCAAACAGCGCACGCACCACGCGACTCTCGACGAGGGACGTCGTGTCGCCCCGGCTGGCAACGCGGCGCCTTCCGGCGGCGAGCGGCCAGCGCGCTAGTCCGCGTTGCTCAGGACCGGCGAGCGAGTCTTTTTCAGAAAACCCACGAAGAGCCAGAACACGGTTACCGCCGCGAGCACGGCCCGCAGCGCAGCGACGGCCTTCGGTCGTTCCGCAAGCCCGGTGGTGTTGTGAATGTTGTATAGGCCGATCAGCACGATGGGCAGGGTCCAGCCGAGCGGTGTGCTGTACTCCTTGGCGAGCACCTTTGCCCAATTGAAGCGCGTTCGTGCGAACGTCTCGGCAACGCCGCGAAGCCGGGGCCACCAGCGCGGCACGGCGCGACAATACTCGTCGAACGCAGCGCCGAATTTCTCCCGCAGATAGGCCTCTTCGGCGAGTGTGATGGCTTGATACATGAACGCGTACGCAGCCGTGATCGCGACCAGGGACGGCCATCGATTCGACGCGATGCCGGCTCCGAGGATCATGAAGAGCTTGCCCACGTACATCGGATTGCGCACGTGGTGGAACAATCCTCCCGTCACGAGGCTGTCGGCGTAAAACCAGCGATTTCGACCGCCGCGGACGATGTGCTCGAGCCCGATCGTGGTAACGCGCAAGGCTTGGCCTGCGAGCGCCACGATCAGCCCGACCAATGCCGCTGCGAAAGGGTCCTGAAATATGATTGGGCCCGGCAGCAACAACAGGAGCGGTAGCGCCGGCGAGAGCGTCGTCCGGTAATGGAAGAAGTAGTCGCCGAGCGCGACCATTGTTTCACCGCCACGGAGCCTGCGAAGTTTTACTGACCCACGGTTGGACGGCGGCGCTGCCAGAATCGGTCGCAAGAATGGCGGGACGGCGGTCCTTTTATGAACGCTTGCGTCAACCGCTGCTTTACAAGATTCGTGCGCGCGCTAGGGCAAGGCGCAACAAAACACGTACGCGTCGGGGCAGGAACCGCGATACGGTGCGACGAACGTTGCCGTATCGCCGTTCGCGCTCGGCAGCGCGATGGATCTCGGCTGCTCTGGTCCGCAGTGTGTCCGTACGGATGAACAATGCGTTGAACTGGAGGGCATCACGCGACTGATCGGTGGCAAATGCCACGAAGCCTGCGTCGGCAAGCAATCTCTCGACGTCCACGAACAGCTTCTGACTCTCGCCGATACATGGTGTGGTCTCCACCTCGACGTGGAGCATCTGTGTTGCTCCGAGAACGCCCGACGCGCCGGAGATGGCTTCGAAGGCCATGCCCTCCGTGTCGACCCACATTGCGATGGGACCGCCAGCAACCGATTCGGCGGACAATAAACGGTCCAAGCGCGTGGTACGCACTTGCACGACTTCCGCGAGTTGCGAGCCGTCGGATCGGCGGTACAGCGAGCTCATGCCCCGGTACCCCAGGTCGCGGTTTGCCGCGTAATCGGCTTTCACGATGAAGAAAGGCGCTTCGGACTCGCGGTCGCTTGCTGCGAGGGGCAGGATGCGAATCGACCGGCGACGCAGCGCCTGATCAGCCTCCATGCGCACGAAATTACGTGGATTTGGCTCGAGCGCGAAAACGCTGGCCGTCGGCAGCGCGCGCCGAAATAGCAACGCGTCCGATCCATCCATGGAGCCGACGTCACACACCGTGGCTATCTCGAATGTGCGCAGGAGTCGCAAGAACAAGCGACGCGTGTCGAGGATCAAGCCGCCGTTGGTGCTCAATCTAGTGTTCCGGTGGCGGCGCCTCGTCAGCTCCCCGACTCAGGCGAGCCGCAACGGTAAGCTGCGCAGGCGCTGCCCGGTCAGTGCAAAGACGGCGTTCGCGACGGCGGGCGCGATCGGCGGCACGCCAGGCTCGCCGAGTCCGCCCATCGGCGCGTCCGACGCTAGGAATTCGACGGTGATTCGCGGTGCATTCGCGAGCCGGATCATGTCGTAGTCCGGGAAGCTGCGCTGCACGACTGCGCCGTTTTTCACGGTGATCTCGTGAAATAGCGCTGCGGACAGGCCGAAGACGATCGCGCCTTGCACTTGTGCGAGCGCCTGATCGGGATTGACGACGAGCCCGCAATCGACGGCGGCGTCGACGCGGTACACGCGGATGGCGCCGTCCGCCCCGATGCCGACCTCGGCCACTTCGGCCACCGTCGTGCCGAAGCACTCCACGATCGCGATGCCGCGCGCGCGGCCTGCTGGTAGCGCATCACCCCAGCCGGCCATCGCAGCCGCGCGTTCGAGCACGGCGCGATGCCGCGGCTTTCGGCTCAAGAGCGCTCTTCGATACTCGAGCGGATCGCGACCGGCGGCGTGCGCAAGCTCGTCGATGAACGATTCCATGAAAAAGCCGTGCTGCGACGAAGCGACCGAGCGCCACGAACCGGTGCGCAGATGCACGGGCGCGTCTGCGACGAGGATGTTGGGATCGTCGATGTCGTAGATCGGATTGGCCGCCGGCGCGTCCAGCAACGCAGCTCCGGTGAAGTGGCTCGTCCACGAGATCGGCCGGCCCTCCGGATCCAAAGCGCTGCCCATGCGAGCGAGCACCGCGGGGCGGTAGTAGTCGTGCTGCAGGTCCTCCTCGCGGCTCCAGATCAACTTCACGGGCCGCGGCGTCAGCGCCTTCGCGATGCGGACCGCCTGTGCGATGTAGTCGAATGCACCCGGCAGGCGTCGCCCAAAGCCGCCGCCGAGCTGCATGTTGTGCATGAGAACGTCGGCCGCGTCGATTCCCGCGGCGTCGGCGGCGACGCGGCGCGCGTTGAGAGGATCTTGCGTGCCCGCCCAGACCTCGCAGCGCCCATCCGCGAAGCGCGCGGTCGCGGACATCGGCTCCATCGTCGCGTGCGCGAGATACGGCACGCGGTATTCCGCGGTGACGGTTCGCTCGCCGCGAGCCAGCACCGTAGGTTCTTCGCCGTCGAGCACGGCCGCATGGGCCGCGAAGATCCGTTCGCTGTCCGTGCCGCCGAGCCCGGAATCCGTGAACTGCGGTTGCATGACGCGCAGCGCTTGCAACGCTTGCCAGTAGCCGTCTGCAACGACGGCAACCGCATCGTCGAGCTGCACGACCTCTCGCACCCCGGGCATTGCCCTCGCGGGCGCAGGATCGATCGCGGCCAGCTTGCCGCCCGGAACAGGCGCCGCCGCGACCGTCGCGTACAACATTTCGGGCAGCACGACGTCGATCCCGTACTTCGCGGTGCCGTCGACCTTGCTCGGTATGTCGTGCCGCGGTTGCGGCGTGCCGACCAGCCGGTATTGATCGCGAGGCTTCAATGGCGGGTGCAGCGGCGGAGCGATCGCGGCGGCAGCGCTCGCGAGCTCGCCGTAGCTCGCGATGCGATTCGAAGGCGCATGCGTGATCCGCGAATCCAGGGCGCTGAGCTCGCCGATTGGCACACTCCAGCGTGCAGCCGCCGCCTCGAGCAGCATCTGCTTCGCAGCCGCGCCCGCGACGCGCATCCCGAGCCGTCCCGTCGAACGAGTGCTCGAGCTCCCGCCCGTGATCTGAAACCCCGCGATGTTCGCTATCTTGTAGGTCCCGTAGTCGACCGCGCGCTCGAGCCACGCGGGCACTTCCACGCCCATCTCGGCGCCAAAGCCGCGCAGCATGTAGCCGTTCGCGTAGACGTCGTCGGCCGGCGCTTCCTCGATACGCACGCGGCTCCAGTCCGCCTCGAGCTCTTCCGCGAGCATCATTGCCACGCCGGTCAGCGCGCCTTGGCCCATCTCGCAATGCGGAATCACTGCGACCACTTCGTTGTCCGGGGTGATCTTGATCCACGTGGTCAAGCGTTCGTGCCCGTCGGCGCGCTTCGGCGCGATGCGCAAACGGTTCGGCGCGACCGCAACGGCGCCGACGCCGAGCAGAAGCCCGCCGCCGAGCAAGCCGCCGGTCGCAATGAGGGTGCGGCGTGTCCACTTACGCATGCGGCACCTCGGCCTTGCCCGCGAGCGAGTGAATCGCGTGCCTGATGCGCTCGTACGTGCCGCAGCGGCAGATGTTCGTCACGGACGCGTCGATGTCCGCGTCGCTGGGAGCAGGGTTGCGCTCGAGCAGCGCGACCACCGCCATGATCATCCCGGATTGGCAGTAGCCGCACTGCGGTACCTGATGCTCTATCCACGCGGCTTGAACCGCGTGCACGCCGTGACTCGAAGCCAGTCCTTCGATGGTCGTCACCGAACGGCCGGTCGCGCCCGCCGCCGGCACGAGGCACGATCGCACCGCGGCGCCGTCGATGTGTACGGTGCAGGCGCCGCAAGCGCCGATGCCGCAACCGAACTTCGTGCCGGTGAGCCCGGCCTGCTCGCGAATTGCCCAGAGCAGAGGTGTCTCGGGCGCGACCTCGAATCGCGTCGGTGTGCCGTTCAACGTGAATTCGATCATGTTCCCACCTCGAAATCCGTATGGCGGCAGTCTACTCTCATGAGCACTGCACGATCGCGTCCTGAAGGCCCCGCGTCCTACGCAAAACCGGAGAAGCATGACCGTGAAACGGAACGCTGGATCTTCTCGCGCAACCGGCCGCATGCGATCTGCGCTCCAATCGCTCGAGGCGAGCGGGGGGACCGGCTTCGATACGGCCTGGGTCGGAATGGAGCCGACGTTCTCGAGCAAGAAGGCCGTGCGCAAGTGGGCTCGGATGGCGGCGAAGGAGGGCGGGGAGGACGCCTACTTCGAGGACGCGTACATGCTGCGTACGCAGCGTAAGGTGGCGCAGGCGATCCGTAAGGACTACTTGGCACTACGGCAGCATAAGGATTCCGCGTGCATCTTCGATCGCGTGGAGCTCGAGCGCGGCGTCGATCAGTGGAAGGTCGAGCGGCACAGTCTCGTGTTCTCGTGGAGCAAGCGTTCCAAGGACACTTTCGAAGTGCGCTTCGGTCTCGACCCGGAGACGTTCGAGTTCAGCGTCAAGCCCGTTCCGATCGCGTGGCTCTACGAGCAGGACTTCGTGCGCTTCCTGCAGCGCTTCGTATGGGAGGTCCCTGCCCGACACGGGCTCTCGGCGTCCATCGCGCATGGTGGCGCGCAGTTTTCGCTCTCGGCCAAGACGTTCATGCGTGGCAGCTTGCTCGCCGACGACATCGCCACACGGCTCGACCATCCCGAGCTCTCCACGTGGATCATGGATTACCCCAACCCGGACGACCGTGCCTTCCGAGCCACGGCGCGCCGGCTGCGTGCCTTCGAGAGCGTGCTCGAGGCGTATTGGCGGGGCGCCTTCCATCCGCGCGCCTTGGGAGTGCTGACGGTAGAGAACGCGCTCCTGGATCGCGGCTTCGGTCCGGCGCTCGACCCGCAGCCTGGTTCGATGCACGACGACGGCGGTCCCGCGGGCAGCGATCGCGATGTGTTTCAAATCAACTTCGCGTTCGGCCGCGCGGTGCGTCTCGCCGCGCAAAACGTGCATCCGGGTTATTGGCAGTCCGCGCATCCCGATCAGGACGGCTACCGCCCCGACCAGATCATGCGCTACAGCGAAGGCAACTTGAATCGATTGCAGATCGCGGGCGAGCTGCACGTGAAGAGCGGCAAGGTGCTCGACAAGAAGGACGTGCCCGAGCTCGACGCGCCGCTCGACATCGGCATGCTGTACGACGAGGCGAGCTGGGAAAATCGGGCGCAAATGGCGCGCACGAGCGCCGCCGATTTCATCGAGGCCGTGCTGCTCGACGTGCACCATGCGATGTACCTGGTCAAGCACCCGCATGTGCGCGCACGCGGCTCGCTCGCACAGGACCAGCTCATGGCCCAGGGGGTCGAGACGCTCGAGCGTGTCGCGCCGAAGGTGCTGCCAGGCCTGCGCAGAGAAGCGCGACGGTTGAACCTCGAAGCTTCCGGCGGCCGAATCAAGACGGATTGGATCGAGCCGGAGACGCTTTTCTGGAACGCTTGGAAGCACTTGCCGCTCGGCGAGCAAGCCGCCATTGCGCGCGAGGCGGTCGAGGGGTTTCTAGAGCGCGTGCACCAGGCCGCATCCGAAGATCCGCGCCCCGACGCGAGCCGCGACCCGATGGAGGCGCACCGCCACCGTATTCACCCCGTGCTCTGGCGAACGCTCGAGCGGGAGCGCGGGGTCCTCGATCAGCACCGAGACGTGCGCGCGGAATGGGAAGCTTGGAATGCGGACAGGAAGAAATACTTGGCGCGACGTCCGGTGTGGTCGGTGACCGACGCCCGCCCACCCTGGAAGTGAGCTAACCGCTGGCTGAGCCGAGCTCGCAAACGCCCGACGACGGCTACCACTGCGGCGCCGACGTCTCTACCGTCAGGCGGCTGACGCTGTGCGCACGCCGCAGCGTGAACGCGATTGCCGGCGCAGCCGTGCTGGGCTGCGCCGGCCGGGAGAACTAAGGGGTCTTTCTGGACTTCTCGTCCTCTTCGCGTAGCTTGTCCTTGATGCCGCCGACGATGTTCTGAGCCTTGCCTTTCACTTGATCGGCACGGCCTTCGTTCTTCAACTTCTCGTCTCCTAGCACCTTACCGACGGTAGTCTTGGCCTTGCCGGCGATGGTCTTGGCAGAACCCTTAACTCTATCTTTATCCATGATTACACCTGGTTGTGGTTGATTGAACGGGCACGAAGCCCGGGATCGCCTACGGTTCGCTTATCGCTCCTGCTCGCTTTGCTGCTGCGCGCGTGCAGCTCCGATCGCGGTTTTGACGTGCTTCTCCTCTTCAGGAGGTGGCAGAACCGCGGGTAGCCCTAGAGAGTCGAGCCACAGCTCCCGGCAATAGCCCTTGCTGTGATAAAGGTGCTCGTCTTCCTGGTCTTCTACCTCGTCGCTGGCTTCCTTCAGCGCCTTCTTCTGCTCGCCGCGAAGGTTCTCCGCGCACTTTCCGAGCAACTCCCAGTCCGCGTGATCTTTCGTTTCCGCCAACACGACGCATTCGCACGCGACGAGTTGCGCGGCCGCCGGGTTGCCGGCGGCCTTTGCCGCCTTCATCGCCTTGACGAGTGCTGCACCGAGATCCGCAACGATCTGGCGTCCGGGTGAGGGCTTCTCGGGGTCGATCTCGAATTTCTTGAAGACGCCTTCCAGGATTTGCACGTGCCTGTGGGTCTGGTCGAGGTACTTCGTCCATTCCTTTTTGAGGTCCTCACACAGCGCGCACTGCACGGCTGTCTCGTAGACCTTTACGCCGCCGCGCTCATGTTCGAGTGACTGTAGTAGTAGTTCTTCGAGCTGCTTACGATCCACCATTGTTCGCTCCCTGAAGTTTCGTGTGTGGGTTTGCACGGTGGCAGACTGCAAGCAATGTGCCATGCGTTCGCGGAGGACGAACTGCGGGCTCGGTGCCGATCGAGCGTCTTAGCGCAAGAGGCGACTGCATAAGGTGCGGGCGAGGATCCGAGCAGCATGCCGTCGCATGGCACGGGCGTTGCATCGTCGAACCGCCCGAGTGACTTCGTCCGGGGAGGGCAGAGTATGGAGAACCTCGAAGCCGGCAGCAGAGCGCCGTTTCGCGCGGCTGGCCCGCCGTCGGCGTCGTCGATCCGAAGTCGTGGCGCCGCGGCCGCGCAGCCGTGACGGTCGCGATCTACGTTCTCGCCGCCTTGCTCGCGACCGCGATCTTCGCGTGGATCGTTACCAATCTCGCGGGCGCGGAGAAACGCCTGCTCTATCGTCCGCGGCGCCTATACGCGAGCAAGGACCCCGATTTTCGTCGCGCGCTTGGAGTTCTGCTCGGCCCGCCGCTGGTCCAGGGCAACCATGTCACCACGCTCATCAATGGCGATCGCATCTTTCCTCCAATGCTCGCGGCCATTCGATCGGCTCAAGTCAGCGTCTCGTTCGAGACATTCGTATTCAAAGACTCGATCGGATGCGAGTTCTGTGAGGTGTTGTCAGCGGCGGCCAAGCGCGGCGTAACCGTTTGCATCCTGCTCGACTGGATGGGATCGCGAGAAATGGACGCCGAGCTATTGGCCGCTACGCGCGACGCCGGTTGCGACGTGCAGATTTACCACCCGCCGACTTGGTTTCATCTCGGCCGGCTCAACAATCGCACGCACCGCAAGCTGCTGATCGTCGACGGCAAGACGGGATTCACTGGCGGTGTAGGCATGGGCCATGAGTGGCTCGGCGACGCGCAGGATCGGCAGCACTGGCGCGAGAGCCACTATCACGTCCAAGGGCCTGTGGTGGCGCAAATGCAGGCCGTCTTCGTCGACAACTGGATCAAGGCGACCGGCCGCGTCCTGCACGGCCCGGAGTTCTTTCCCGTCACGCACAACACGGCGGGCAAGATGGATGCGCAGATGTTCGGGAGCTCTCCCGTCGGTGGTTCCGAGAGCATGCACTTGATGGTCTTGCTGGCTCTCACCGCGGCGCAGAAGTCGATCGACATCGAGAATGCCTATTTCGTCCCCGACCGGTTGACCGTCGAAACGCTGGTCGCAGCAGCGCATCGCGGCGTGCGCGTGCGTATCGTCGTGCCGGGTCACTATACGGATGCGCGTGTAGGCCGGTGGGCTGCGCAGGCGTTGTATGGCGATTTGCTCAACGCCGGCGTCGAGCTCTACGAATACCAGCCGACGATGATCCACTGCAAGGTGCTCGTGATCGACGGACTGTGGACGTCGGTGGGATCGGCGAACTTCGATGACCGCTCCTTTCGCCTCAACGACGAAGCGAACCTCAACGTCTACAGCGCCGAGCTCGCCGCGGAGCAACTGCGCTACATCGAGCTGGACATCGCGAAATCGAAGCGCATGGTGCTACGGCGCTGGGCGCGCCGCTCGGCTACGCGACGGGTTTACGAGAACTTGGCTCTGCTGCTGCGCTCGCAGCTCTGATGACTACGCCGCCGAATCACTTCAGTGCGCCCGCGAGCAGGTTGCGGGTGGAATCTCCGCCAACTTTGCCGACCGGAGAGGGGCGGCGTAGCCGCCCCTCTGCCTTTGTTATTGCGGTGGGGCTGCGAGACGTACGCGGCTCAACGTATAGACCCTCGCGCTGTTGCAATCGAGCAGCCGGTCTAAGAGCTCTTCGGCTCGTAGGAAGCCGCCGCCCGTGTAGACGTCGGTGTACTTGCCGTAGGCCTGAATCGAGTCGAAGCCTTCGATGGACTTGAACGTGAACTTCGCGTCGCCGGCTAGGCCGGCAAGCCCGAACAGCAGCGCGCTGAAAGGATCGGTGCCGCGGCCTGCAAGGTACTCGCCCCACTGGGTCAACGCGGCGATCGCTTCGGGTACCGTGCGCCCTTCGCGGACCGTGCAGTCGCGAAACACCGCGACGCCGTCTTGCGGCGGCGGTCCCTGCGGTTGCCGGATGACGACCTCCGCATATTGCGCATGGCCCGAGCACTCCACGGCCGCGTCGAACCCCGCGGCGATCTCCTCGCCCTTGGTGAAGTACAGCGATTCACCTGCCCCCATCGCGGCGCCGTTCGGCCAGCCGCCGAGCCACAACGCGTCGTAGGTCAGGTCCGGGCTATGCAAGTACGGCGTCGCGATGAACGCGGTGTAGTCCTTGACGTTGTTGCGATCGGCCCAGGTGTTCCAGCGCGCGGCGACCGTGCGCAGGTTGGCCATGGTGTTGTTCCCTTTGAAGTTGCAGCCATAGATTTCGATGACGGGTGTCGGCATCGGCGCGTTTTGCTGCGCGCTCACAGGGCTTGCGAGTAACAGAATTGCCGCGATGGCGGCGCCGAGCAGAGCGAGAATTTTCTTCATCGGAGTTCTCCCAGCAGACAGTCGTTATTGTTGAGATCGACCTGGAGGCCGGCCAAGTGGAGACGCGCCGGCATGGGATGTCGTCCAAGACCGCTTATTCGATGACTCGATGGATGTTCCCGCGAAAGCCCCCTGTTTTCTTGTTATCGGGATACCACGCGCGGCGCAGCGAAGCAGCACCTCCAGGAACGCGCGGAGCATGCTCCCCGGTCTCGCGCCGCGCAAGACCGTTGAATTGTGTCCAGGCGCCCACTACTAAGCGGTTTCCACAAAACGGCAGCCCACGACGGCAGCAGCGAAGTCTTGGTTTCCGCTTATGATCCTCATCCTGGCGTTTCGCCGAGCGGTAGCTGGCGCGCGGGGCGGCCCACAAGGAGATCAACGTGAAGTTCAGCAAGAGTCCCGACGCGATTTCGCGCCTAACGCCCGAGCAGTATCGCGTCACGCAGCAAAGCGGCACGGAGAGGCCCGGCACGGGCGAATATCTCCACAACGAGGAGCCCGGAATCTACGTCGACATCGTGTCGGGCGAGCCGTTGTTCGCTTCGTCGGACAAGTTCGAATCGGGATGCGGCTGGCCGAGCTTCACGAAGCCGATCGAGCCCGCCAACGTCAACGAGCTGCGCGACGGCTCGCACGGAATGATCCGCACCGAAGTGCGGTCCACGCACGGCGACAGCCACCTCGGACACGTTTTTCCGGACGGCCCGGAAGATCGCGGCGGACTGCGCTACTGCATCAATTCGGCATCGCTCAAGTTCATCCATCGCGACGACATGGAAGCGGAAGGCTACGGGGCCTACCTCGACCAGGTGGAGGACGTTCGATGACGGTGGAACGCGCGGTGCTTGCCGGCGGCTGCTTCTGGGGGATGCAGGATCTGCTGCGACGCTACCCGGGCGTCTTCTCGACACGCGTGGGATACACCGGCGGCGAGGTGCCGAACGCGACCTATCGCAATCACGGCAACCACGCCGAGGCGATCGAGATCATGTTCGATCCGAGCAAGATCAGCTACCGCAGGCTGCTCGAGTTCTTTTTCCAGATTCACGATCCGACGACGCTGAATCGGCAGGGCAACGACCGCGGCGCAAGTTACCGCTCCGCCATTTTCTACACGACCGAGGATCAGGAACGTGTGGCGCGCGACACGATCGCGGATGTCGAGGCCTCGGGTCTGTGGCCCGGTAAGGTAACGACGGAGGTCGCGATCGCGCGTGATTTCTGGGAAGCGGAGCCTGAGCATCAGGACTACCTCGAGCGCTATCCGGACGGCTATACGTGCCACTTCGTTCGGCCGGGTTGGGTGCTGCCGAAACGCAAGACGTGACGCGCATCCGCGCGTCGCGCGATTGCCGGACTCCGATCGCTCGATGATATGTTGAAGTTTCGCGACGTCACGTTGCGCCGTGGTGGACGCGTATTGTTCGCCGCTGCGGATTTCGCGGTGTTTGCCGGGCAGAAGGTCGGCATCACGGGCGCCAACGGCACCGGCAAATCGAGCCTGTTCGCGTTGCTGCGTGGGGAGCTGCACGCCGATGCGGGCGACGTCGAAGTCCCGGCGAAGTGGGTCTTCGCGCATGTGGCGCAGGAAACTCCGGCCGTGGATCAGCCGGCAATCGACTACGTGCTCGACGGCGACGTCGAGCTGCGCGAGATCGAGCGCGAGATCCGCGCGGCCGAGCATGCCGAGAACGGAGTGCGCTTGGCGACGCTGCACGGTCAATACGATCATCACGGCGGCTACACCGCCAACAGCCGCGCCGCGCAACTGCTCTACGGTCTCGGATTCTCCGCTTCGCAGCACGCGAGCGCGGTGCGCGAGTTCTCCGGAGGTTGGCGCATGCGCCTCAATCTCGCGCGGGCTCTGATGCGGCGTTCCGACGTGTTGCTGCTCGACGAGCCGACCAACCACCTCGATCTGGACGCGGTCCTGTGGCTCGAGGACTACCTGCGCGCGTATCCCGGCGCGCTGCTCCTGATCTCGCACGACCGCGAATTCCTCGATCGCGTGGTCGACGCCGTCGTGCACATCGAGCACGAGACATTGACGCTCTACAGCGGCAACTATTCGGCGTTCGAGCAGCAGCGTGCCGCGCAGCGCGCCGGGCAGCAGGCGGACTTCGCGCGGCAGCAGCGCGAGATCGCGCATATTCGCAGCTACATCGATCGCTTCAAGACGCACGCGTCCAAAGCACGGCAGGCGCAGAGCCGAATGAAGGCGTTGGAGCGCATGGAGCTGATCGCACCGGCGCACATCGACACGCCCTTTCACTTTGCATTTCGCGATCCGGCCAAGATCCCTCGTCCGCTGCTCGCGCTCGAGCACGTGAGCGCCGGGTATACGGAGCAGCCGGTATTCCGCGACGCGAATCTGATGTTGGTGCCGGGAGACCGCGTGGGCTTGCTCGGCCCCAACGGCGCGGGTAAGTCGACCTTGATCAAGGTGCTCGCCGGCACCGTGGGCGTATCGAGCGGCGAACGGATCGAGCCGCAGGATGTCCGCATCGGCTACTTCGCGCAGCATCAACTCGAGCAATTGGACGTTTCCTCGAGCCCGCTGCAACACGTGCAACGCCTCGACCCGCGCGCCCGGGAGCTGGACCTGCGCAAGTTCCTCGGCGGCTTCGGCTTCTCCGGCGACGCGGTGCTCGGGTCCGTGGCGCTGTTTTCGGGCGGTGAAAAGGCGCGCTTGGTGCTCGCGCTGCTCGTTTATCAACGTCCCAACGTGTTGCTGCTCGACGAGCCCACCAATCACTTGGATCTCGAGATGCGGCACGCGTTGACGGTTGCATTGCAGGACTTCGGTGGTGCGATGGTTATCGTTTCACACGACCGCTTCTTGCTGCGCAGCGTCACCGATCGCTGGCTCATGGTGGCCGACACGAGCGTGCAGGACTACGACGGCGATCTCGACGAGTATCGCACCTGGTTGAGCGAGCGCCGGGCGCGGCAATCGCAAGCATCCGTATTTCTCGAAAAGACCGATGGCGCGCAGTCACGCAAGGAACGGAAACGCAGCGAAGCGGAACAGCGGCAGCGTGAGCAGCCGCTGCGCAGAAAGATCAGAGACCTCGAAGCGCGGCTCGAATCGTTGACGCAGCGGCGCGCCGAAATCGATTCGCAGCTCGCAAGTGGCGAAACGTACGGCAGCGCGAGCAAGGAAAAGCTCAAGGACCTGCTGCGCGACCAAGCGCGCGTCAAGGTCGAGCTCGCCGAAGTGGAGGAGTCCTGGCTCGAGGCGAGCGAGTCGCTGCAGCAAGCCGCGGCGCCGGATGCGGACTGAGTAGGACGACTCCCGATCGCGGACCGCGCGCGGCTACGAACCCTTTCGGCTCGCGAGCGGACTACGGCGCTGGAACGATCGCGATCCGATTCCCGCGGTAGGAGCCCACCCAGAGATCCTTGCCGACTTCGAGCACCACCGTTCCCGCGCCGAACGCCGGAGTGTCCGGCCGGTTCACGACCTCGCGTACGGCCAGCGTCTTCGGATCGACCTTCACGGCCTTCCAATTCGGCGCGGCCTGGCCGACTGCGTACAACGAGCCGTCGGCTGCCCAATGGATGTTGTCGACACGAAAACCGAGCGGAATCTCGTCGCGCTTCGGCGGCGTTTGGCCGCGCGAAAGGCGGATGAAGGATTGGCTGCCCCACGCTGCGATGTAGAGCGTCTTGCCGTCGTCGGAGAGCTCGACGCCGTTCGCGCCCGCGGCCTCGCTGCCGGGCACCTTCACCCAGCCGCTTGCCGTGTGCCATTCCCAGAGCTCGCCGTTCTTCTCGCCGCCCATCATCTTCTGTGTCGCCTCCTGCGTGCCGCCGCGCGGCAGGAAGTTCGTCGTGATGAAGCCGCCGTCGGGCAAGCCGCGCACGGAGTTCAGGCCGATCGGGTCCGGCGCCACGACGCAGCCGATCCAAGTCACGACGGGAGTCGCGGGCGCCGTGTCGACCTCGAAGACCTCGATCGACTCGCGCGCGCCGTGTCCCACGACGAACAGCTTGTGGAGCGGCCCGCCGCCGGGTTGCACGTACACGCCGTGCGTGAGGAACTTGTCCGCGGCAGGCGGCCCGGGGCATGCGGGGTAGGTTTTCGCGTCGGGACGATTCTTTGCTGTTGCGGCCGGGTACGCCGTGTACGACATGCGGTCGCTCACGCGAATCAGTGCGATGCCGCCGGTGCCGTTGTAGGCGCCCGCGACGACCCACTGCGGGCCGAGCGCGACGAGATCCTCGGGCGCCTGCTGACCGCAAATGGCGTCAGCGGCGGGAGTGCACGGGGGCGGAGGCGGTTGCGGCGGCGGCTGCGCGGACACCGACAACGAGCTCATGTAGACGACGACTACCGGCAGCAGGGCTGACGCTCTCATGATGATTCCCCCCTCATGTCTTGCGGCCGGTTGGCCACGAGCGTGATCAATGCCGGTGCGCCTCACCGTAGAGCGGAGGCGCACGGCAGTCAACTGCGGAGCGCCGCGCCGGCCCCGGCGTTACTCGACCCCCAGGTAAGCACGCTCGTCGAGCGGGCTTCCCGTCATCGGTTGTAGCTCGTCGCGATACTGCCGCGTGTGTGCGGCGGCCACGTGCGAATCGAGCGCTTGCTGGTTTCGCCACTGTTCGATCACTGTGAAGTGATTGGCGCGCATCGCGTGTTGCACGACGTCGAACCTCAGGTTGCCGGGTTCCTTCCGGCTGGCTTCCGCCAAGCGCGTGAGCAGCACGGCTACTTGCGGATTCGGCGCGACGTCTACGTGCGAGATCACATACACGGTCTGCCGGTCGGTGGAAGCGACCGCAGGTGCCGTCGTGATTGTCTTGTACAGGCGTTGGTCGTAGCCGCTCACGCGGATCGGCTCGAGCGCGGCTTGGAGTTGCTGTTGTGGGGCGCCGTCGCGCGCGTCGAACGCCTTCTGATCGCGCCATGTCTCGATGATGGCGAAATGGCCCGCTCGGCCGATTTGCTCGAAGAGCTCGATGCGCGTGAAGCCGTCTTGTTTCCGGCTGGCTTCGCGGTACTGCTTCAGCGTTGCGCGCGCGGTCTCGGCAGCGGCTGCGCGAGTCTCGACGTAGGCGACGGCGGACAACACGGCGTCCACGGCTGTGCTAGCAGCGGGCTGGCCGAAGATCGCGGGCGGTAGCAGCGCCGCACTGAAAAGAAGTACGCGGGCGTACGAGCCGGCAGCAGCGACGCGCATGGCGGTTGATCTCCTGTGCGAAGGGTCCAGTGGCAAGGCTCGAGCGTTGTCCGAGAGTGGCGTGAGGATTATAGCGGCGAAGGTGCAACACTCAGTCTTCCAGCACGAGGCGCGCTTCGGCGAGATCGACCTCGCGCTCGAGTCGGATCAGCACGTCGTCGCCGATCTCGCCGCTCTGCCACAACTTGATGAGCGCGCTGCGCTGAGCGGCGGCCGCGCCGAGCCACAAGCGTGCCTCGCTATCGGGCGACAGGGCGCTGCTCGACCGCTGGGGCGAGCGGCTATTGAAGAAACGCTTAACCGCCACGGCCTCATGCGCGGGCAACCCGTGCTCGGCGACCAACTTGTTCACGGCCTCGATGGCCGCGCGCCGCATGGCTTCGCGAGCGAGCTGGTTCTCGGCGCCCGCGGATTTGTCGCTCTCGATGCGCAGCGCCCGTACGAGCGCCGGCAGCGTGAGCCCTTGGCCGACCAGCGTCACGAACACGATCCCGAACGTGAGGAGGATCACGAGGTCACGTTCCGGAAACGGCTCGCCGTTCGGCAGAACGGCGGGGATGGCGAGCGCAGCCGCCAAGCTCACGACGCCGCGCATTCCAGACCAGCTCACGAGCGTCGAAACGCGCGCGGAGGCGGGGTCGCGCTTCTGCAGCGACGGGATGAGCCAGCGCACGCCATACGTAGCGGTGAAGATCCAGAGGAAGCGCACGCCGATCGCGACCGCGCTCAAGGCGGCGATGAGGCCCATGGCACGTGAAGTAAGAGAGCCCGTCGGGGCTCGAGAGTGACTCTGCGATCTGCGGTAAGCGGATGCCGATGAGCACGAAGACCAGGCAGTTCACGACGAACACGACCGCACCCCAAACGGTGCGAATGTTGAGGCGCGACAGGGCAGAGGTCCGCAGGTGACCCCACTGCGATCGGTAGAGTCCGGTGGCGACGACGCCGAGCACTCCGGACACGTGCAGCGACTCGCACAGCCAGTACGCCGCGAACGGAGTCGTCAACGACATCGCGAGCTCGAGCATCGGATCGCGCAGGCGCTCCTGAAGCCGCGCCGTGACCCAGCCGGTCGCGAGCCCGAGCGCGAGCCCGCCGAGCGCGATCACGCCGAACTCGCCGACGAGCTCCCAGCCGGAAAACGTCCCTGTGAGCACGGCGACGACGGCAAACCTGTAAAGCACGAGGCCCGTGGCGTCGTTCACGAGGCTCTCGCCTTCGAGAAGCGTCACGATTCGGCGCGGGAGTCTGAATCGCCGGAGCACCGCCGTGGCCGCCACGGCGTCCGGGGGCGAGACAACGGCGCCGAGCGCGAACGCGACCGCCCAGGGGACCTCGGGCACGAGCCACTTGAACGCGACGCCGACCGCGAGCGTCGTGATCGCGACCAAGCCGATGGCGAGCCGCAGAATCGGCGCGAGGCTCGCCCGAAAATCCCGCCACGAGGTGTCGAGGGAGGCGGGGTACAGGATCGCCGGCAGCACGATCGCGAGCACCAGCTGCGGTTCTGGCTCGAGTCCGGGCCAGTCGTAGGCGAATCCGAGGCCGATTCCCGTCACGACGAGCACGATGGGGTAGGGCACATGGATGCGGTTCGCGAGCCAACCGGCCGCGATCGCGAACACCATCACGAGGATCAACGAAAGCATCGTTCGCATCCCAAAGCGGAATGCGGAGTGAACAACAACGGCCCGCTCCGAGACAAGACGGGGTGCTAGCGGTCTCCAGCTGGCGGCGTGACACCATACGACCTTGGACCGATCGTCGCGCGCGGGGACATGTGCTCGAATGTCCCATCAGAGGCGTCACGAGCGACCTGCTAGGCGCATGAAAGCCGCCGTCAATTTCGTTGCGAGGACGCTGCTGCGCGGCGCGGTCATCCTGGTTCCGATCTACCTCGCGATCCTGCTGCTGATCAAGTTGGCCGAATCGCTGCTGGCCGTGGTGCACCCGATCTCCTCGTACCTGCCGGAGGCGATTCCGGCCGAGCGTCTTCTGTCGTTTCTACTCGTGCTCCTCGTGTGCTTCGTGGTCGGCCTCGCGGTGCGCAGCCGAATTGGCCGGAGCGTATGGGAACGACTCGAGAAGGGCCTGTTCCAGCGAATTCCGGCTTACGCGCTCTTCAGAAACCTCACTCAGCGAGGTGTAGGCGGAGCCGCTGGGAGCGCGTGGCAGCCCGCGCTCGTGGAGATCGAGGACGCCTTAGTCCCCGCCTTCATCATCGAAGAGATCGGCGACGGTCAACTCACGGTGTTCGTCCCGTCCGTGCCGACTCCGCTTGCCGGCGCCGTCTATGTTCTCCCGCGCGAGCGCGTGCATGCCGTGGACGTTACCTTCGCACAAGCCATCAAGACGATTTCGAGTTGGGGATCCGGCTCGAAAGAGCTCGTAGCGGCGATGAAAGCGGGCCGTCCGGCCAAAGAATGAGCCACGCGTCGCGGTGCTCCAGCGCCGGTCCTCAAGCGCGGATCCCCGCGCGTGCCCAAGCCAGTTCAAGCGGAAATCGAGGACATCAATGGCGCAACTAGCGACGAGAATGGTCAATCAGAGCTGGTGGATCACGACGCTGCTGTTCGGCGGCTACAAGCACTGTCCGCCCCTCACGAAGGACATCAAATGTGACGTGTTGATCGTTGGCGGCGGCTTCAGCGGCGTTTCAGCGGCGGCGCAGTTTCTGAAGAAAGGGCTCAAGGTAGTTCTGATCGAGAAAAATATCGTGGGCGGGAGCTCGTCGGGACGTAGTGCCGGCTTTCTCACTCCCGACAGCGAGCTGGAGTTGCATCAGCTCGTTCGCCGCTACGGTACGAAAGCGGCGGCAGAGATCTGGGAAGCGCCCTTACGCGGAATCGAACGCATCGTCGAGGCGATCAAGGCGTTCGATATCGACTGCGGGTTGCTTCGGCAGGACTCGTTGTTCCTCGGGCTCGGTCGCGGTGGCGCGGCCGCCGTCGCATCCGAGCTCGAGTGCCGAGAAAGCGTCGGTTTCACCGATCAACGCACGTACGACCCGGATCAGTTGAAGGGAATTCTCGGGGCGGAGGGGTACACCGGCGCAATACGCTACGGCGGCACCTACGGGATCAACCCGCTGCGCTTTCTGCAGGGGTTCAAGGATTTCTTGATCGACAACGGCATGCAGATCTTCGAAAGCACTCAAATGGAGAGGCTCGAAGATCACACTGCCTACACGCACGCGGGTAGCGTGACCGCGGACCACATCATCGTCGCGATCGATAAGCTGCAAGACTCGATCACTCCGCTCGCCCATGAAGTGTTTCACGCGCAGACGTTCTTGAGCGTGACCGAGCCGCTGAACGACAAAGAGCTCGGCATCCTGTTCCCGTCGGGCGAGCAGATGCAGTGCTGGGATTCCAAGATGGTCTATTCGTATTTTCGATTGACCGGCGACAATCGTCTTTTACTCGGAGGCGGGACGCCCATCACCACTTTCCTGAAGGACGCCTACAACAACCCGGGCGTCATCAAGTCTGTGATCAAGGACTTCAAGCGCCATTTTCCGGGGTTGCGGGATCTCGCGTTCATGCAGTTTTGGCCGGGCCAAATCGATATGACCCGGGACCTGCTGCCGGTGATCGCGCGGCCGCCGCGTCACCCGCACATTCGCTTCGTTTTGGGCTGCGTGGGCATTCCGTGGGCAACGTTCTGCGGCGGGTTCGCGGCGAGCAACGTCCTCGGCGACGCCGACGAGGATTACGACAAGTACTTCAACTACTTCTCGAACGAACGCTACTTCAGCTTGCCGACTGCGCTCGGCAAGGTGGTCGGCAAGCCGATGTTCTTCGCGCTGACCAACAGTTGGGCGAAGTTCTATCAGGTCGACAAGATACGGAGCCGCGCAGGCAGGACGAAGGAATTCTGATCGGCGCGTAGGCATGAAACGCGGCGGCGCCGAACATTCCGCAGACTACCCGGGATCGTGTGCCAGTCGTATCGATGACCCGGCCGTTTCAGGCGCCTGCGGGTGGCAGCAGGTAGAGCGTGATCGCGAAAATCAGATACATCATCAACACCAACACCCCGACGAACCACGCAGAGCGTCCGCTGCTCGTGACCAGCGAGGTCGTGAGCGTCGCGATGAACATCATGGCCACCGCGCCCGGCCAGAACTGGAGGTCCATCGGCGCCGGCCCGATGAAGTAGCTCGCGAACACGAGCACGGGTGCGATGAAAAGCGCGATTTGGGAGGCACTGCCGAGCGCGATGCCGACGCTCAGATCCAGCCGGTTCTTGCGGGCTCCGGAAAATGCCGTGGGCATCGCCGACGCACCGCCGACCAGTGCGACGATGATGAAGCCGACGAACGCAGGGGTCATGCCGAAGGCTTCCGCCGCCTTCTGCACAGACTCGACGAAGATCTCGCTGACCACGGCAACCAGCACGGTGACGACCGCGAGCGTTCCCAGCGCGAGACCCAACGGCCAAGGCGCTTCCGCGCTGGCTTCCGAGTGTTTGGCGCTGCTGAGGAAGTCGCGGTGCGTCTTGAGCGAGAACAACATCCCGAGTCCATAGGTGACGATCAGAATCACCGCCAAACTCACGCTCAAGTGCTGGCTGAAAGCTGTCTGAGCGGGGGAGTCGACATGCGCGATCGTCGACGGTATCAGCAGCGCGATCGTCGCCAGGAAAAGCAGCCCCGCTTGCACGCGAGCGCTCACCCGATTGTATTCCTGCGTGTGATGTTTGAGGCCGCCGAGCAGAAACGACGCTCCCAGGATAAACAGCGAGTTGGTGACAATCGGACCGGCAATGGACGCCTTCACCAGCATGTATTGCCCGGCGCGCAACGCAGACAGAGCGATGATCAGCTCCGCTAGATTTCCGAGTGTCGCGTTCAGCAGGCCGCCGACTGAATCGCCGGTCTTGGCCGCGACGGATTCGGTTGCGTGACTCAGCAGCACGGTCAGCGGGACGATGGCTAGCACCGACAACACGAAGAGCAGCGTCTGCGCCTCGGGCTTGAGTCTCGCCGCGATGAAAACCACCGGCACGAACACCAGCAGCCACAGCAACGGATTGTCGCGAACATCTTTGATTAGAGGGTTCATCGTCGAATCATCCGCTCATCGTTTCTTCGTCAGTTGAGCAGCTTGAAGCTCTTCGGCCAGGATAGGAATACCCAGATTGCACGCCTGTATGCCCAGGGCGACGCAGATCTTCAGCACTTCCATGATCTCTTCCACGGTCGCGCCGAGCTTCAGCGCAGATTGGATGTGTCGGCGTGTTCCGGGCGCATACATATGAGTGATCGAGGCATCCACCGCGATGCTCAGTAACTCCGCCAGCTTGGGCGAGAGGACGCCGCTGGCATAGACCGGAATGCTCGCGGCGATGATCGCCTCGGTCCACTTGGGATCGATCTCGAAGAACGCGTCCCAGGCGCTATTCCATTGGCCCGCGGATTTCATCTTGTCGCAGGTCGGTGTCTGCGCTTTCTTCGAAGTTGCGTTCGCACCGGTTGCCTTCGCTTCTTCCAACAGGAAGGGCGCACCGAGGCTGCACGTGTGGATCGAGAGCAGAGCCGCAATCTTGAGAATCATCAGAAGCTCTTCTCGAGACGCCCCGGCGTCGAGCGCCCCGCGAATGTGGCGGCGGGTTCCCTCCGCGCTCAAGTTCGTGCAGGCGGCGCTCACCGCGAGGCTGATGAGCTCGACGTCTTTGCGCGGCAGCACTCCGCTGGCCCACGGGTCCTGGGACATCTTGAGGCATTGCTCGGCCCAGGCGGGTTCCCATTCGCGTAGCTGGGCTAGGGCAGGGTTGTCCCAAGGACCGGTCGATTGATCATCCATACACCGACGACTCACTGTATTCCGAGAACATGAAGCCGCCCATCATGCCGAGCGCTGTCAGCTTCGCGAGTATCTCGGGCTCATAGTGCCGATCCAGGGATACGATCCGCATGCCGTACTGCGGGTGCTGCACTTTGAGCATCGCGCCGGATTCGCAGGCCCAGGTGAACACGAGGCCCTGGATTACCACTCTGCCCGTGAGTGGCAAGCGCTCTTCGTTATCCGACGCGGAGGTGTCCATCACCGCCGTGCTCCTCGCGAACGAGTCGTTTCTCTGGTTCTGCGCAGTCCGATAGTTGTTTCTACTCATTGCACGCTCCGACACGCCAAGTCGTCGTTAGAATTCCGCGCAATGCGCGGGCACGAGCTGAAGGGTGATGCAAGCGCGGCCTGCTCGGTACCTCGTAAGATTTCCAGGGCGGCGGTCGAAAACTACGAGGACAAAGGCTGGGCCAAGGTTCGCCGATGCGTCTCATTGGCCGCGCTCAGCGCATGGCGAATTCCGCTTGATCGTCCGCGCGGGCTTCGGACGCGCGCTGCCGGAACAGAGCCTGGAGTGGATCCAAGGGATCTCTGCTAGGTAGAAAAGTGCGGCGACGAGCACCGCGGCCTTGAGCCAAGTGGGAGACGCCGCCGCAGAAGCGAAGTCCCACACGAACCATAGCGGAATCGTTCCGGGCAACCAGATAGCGAAGGTGATGGCCCATTGGATCGCGCCGCGACCCAAGGTGACACACCGCGCCCTAGCCCCGTGAACGAAACGAGATGTCGGCCAATTCACAAACCGTTGGGCCTGCTCGAGCGGCTACTTGCCGCTTGCCTTGGCGTTGATGGCCTTGGCTTCCGTCGCGCGATAGGCTTTCTCGACATCGGTCGCCGCATCGCCGGCCTTCTTCAAATTGCCACCCTCCAACGTCTCGGCGGCCGCAAGCAGCGATTGCTCGGCTCGGGTCCAATCCTTTGCGGCGTATTTCTCGGATTCGGCTGTTTGGGCTGCCGTGCGCGCCGTCAACGCGTTCGTAAACGTGACGTGCGCCAATTTCGCGCCTTCGACCGAGCGCGCGAAGAACCCCTTCGCTTTGTCCACATCTTCACGCACGCCCTCGAGGTCTTTTCCTTTGGCCAGCGTCTCGCCCGCGCTGGTGTAAAGCTCTAGGCCCTCTGCGTATGCCTCGGGGGCGAGGATTTTCGCGTTCAGCTCGTCCGCTTGTTTCTTGACGGCGTCCGTTTCGCCGAAGATCTGGTCTCTGATCCCTTGTTGGCTTTGGGCAATCGCGACTCCGCAAAGAAGTAGCGAGGCGATCAAGAAACTAAACCGCTTGGTAGTGCTCATGGTCCTGCCTCTTTCGTGAGTTGTTTGAAGGTCGATGCCCCTTCTGCGACCCCGGGGGAGGTCTAGTCGCAGAAGGGGGCTTTGAAACTAGATGTGGCTGATGAAACGTCCAAGCCGTGCATCGCGCGAATACGACGACCGGACTGATTTCACTTCCTCGCTTACGCTGCCGCTGCCGCGGGCTTCTTCGCTACCACGGTTGGTATCGGGTGCGAATCGGACATCGCGTGCTGGGAGCTCTTCTTCCCGTCGGTCTCCCAAACCATGAAGCCCTTGCGTCCGTCTGCTTCCGTGTTGGGCGGCATGCCGAGGTTCTTCAGCGTCTCTTCCACGCTGTTGTACGTGACCCCGATTTTCATGATGTCCCGCGCTTCCTCCGCCGTCGCCACGGGGCGGCCGAATCGCTCGGTGAGGCCCACGACCGCCTCGATCTGCTGGATCGTCGTCATGCGCTCGCGCTTGCTGTTCCAGAGGTTGTCCTCGATGCCCACACGGACGTGCTGGCCGAGGATGATCGCGAGCGGCTCGGCGACCGCGGCGACGCGCATTCCGGCCCAGAAAGTGACGACGGCACCCTGCGGTTCGCGGCTGAGCCAGTGCATCCAATCGAACGGATTGTTGCCGCAACCGCCGCCGCCATACGTCGTGATGTTGGTGTTCAGAGGGCCCATGTACACGCCGCGGCGGATCAGCCGCTCCACGATCTCGAGCTGGTGAACGTGCGCCAGCGTGAAATAGGGCTGAATCCCGGCCTTTTTTAGACGCTTCAGGTGCTCCAGATAAAAGGCAGGACCCGCGTCGGTAAACATTCCGGCATACGCCGCGACGACCTTTGGATCCTCCATGTGCGTGCCTTTCACATCATCCGCGCTCCACATTTGCGTGATGTCCATCATGGAGGTGCCGATGGCTACCGTGACGGTCTCCGGCGTTGGCTCGAGCTCCGCGAGCATGTGGCGCGTGTCGTAGTCGAGCCACTCCGCTTTGGCGCCGTCGCTCTTGGGCGAGAAGGCGATCGAGCCGCCGACTTGCATGATCATCTCGGGGACGGCTTTCTTGATGCGACCGAGCAAGTAGTTGTAGTGGTCGATGTTTGCGGAGAGGTGCCCGGTTTCGGGGTCGCGGACGTGGACATGCAAAACCGTTGCGCCCGCGTTGTAGCAATCCACCGCTGCTTGGACCTGTTCGTCCCAGGTGACGGCGATGTCTTCCGCGTCGCCCGGCAGCCAAGTTGGTCCATACGGCGCCGCGCTGATGATGAGCGGCTTCATATTCTCGGGATAAAGCGAGTCGTCGGTGTAGCGCACGTTCTTTCTCCTTAATCGGGTTTACGAGCTTCGAAAATCGGGATGAATCGGCCGCCGGCGAGAATGGTGTCTACGGCCAACAGCAGATCGGTGGCGATCGCCCGCTTGAGTACGATCCCGTCCGCGCCTGCCGCCACCGCCGAGCGCAGGACGCTCGGTTCGTCGTGGACGCTGAGCAGCAGCACCTTCGCTCCTGGAGCCCGTGCGCGCAGCTCGCGCATCAGGTCGAGGACGTCGCCTGCACCGAGAGAAAGGTCCACGACCACCACGGCTGGCCGCAGCAACCGGGCCCCTTCGATCAGCGAGGTTTCGTCGGCTACCAGAAAGACGCTGCTGAAAGTCGTTTCGAGCAGCCCGCGGATGCCTTCGCTCAGACCGTGATGACGATCCGCCAGCAAAACGCAGTCCGAAAGTGGTTCGCTCATTACACGCTTCGCACACGCCAGTCGTCCTTCAGGTTCCGCACACCGTGCGGGGAACGAGCTGAAGCGTGACGCAAGCGCGCCCGCCCGGTACCTCGTAAGATTTCGAGGTAGACGAGCGAAAACTACGGGGGCGAGGGCTGCGTCAGGCTTCGACGATGCCGTGTTTGATGGCGAAGTGGATCAGATCGCTACTCGTCTTGGCGCCCAGCGTTTCCATCATTCGGTATTTGTGGAACTCCACCGTCCGCTGCGAGATATTGAGCTTCTGCGCCATCTGCTTGGCCGAGAGACCCTCGGCGAGCAGACGCAGGATCTCCCGCTGGCGCAGCGTGAGTGATGCGGCCTTGTCGACGACCTGCCCCGGGCCGCGCCGCATCGCATCCAGCACTTCACCTGCCAGCATCGGCGTGATGAATGTGCGGCCCTCGAGCGCAGCCCGCACCGCCATGATCAGCTCTTCTGGCGCCGAGTGTTTCAGGACGAAGCCGCACGCACCCGCCTCCAGAGCCCTGCGTGCATAGACGACGTCCTTGTGCATCGTCAGGAAGATCATCCGAACGCCTGGATCGATTTTCTTCAGCTCCTCCAGGGCTTCGATTCCGTTCAGGTTGGGCATCGTGATGTCCGACACGATGACATCGGGCCGCAGCGTCTTCGCGGCGGCAATCAGTGCACGTCCATCCTCTACGACGCCGACGAGATCGAATTCGGCGGTCAGGATCTTTTTCAGCCCCTCCGCGACGAGGAGGTGGTCGTCGGCGAGCAGCACGCGCGCACGGTTCATTTCGAAACCACCGATAGGGGAACCCATGCGAGCACGGTCGTGCCATGCCCGCGAGCGCTGTCGATATCGACCTCGCCCTTGAGCAGGTTCACCCGTTCCCTGATGCTTGCGAGTCCGAGGCTCGGCCGCTCGGCCTGTCTGCCGGTGTCGAAACCCGTGCCGTTGTCGCTGACGGCAAGTTGCAGTCCGCCGTCCAGCGGCGACAACGGAAACTTCGACGGAGCTCGCCCCGGCATGTCGGACGACGTTGCGCAGCGCCTCCTGTGCGACGCGGAACAGGCACAGCGCCGTATCTTGAGGCAGTTTCCGGGGGATCTCGCTCGCGCTGAATTGCACAGTGACGGCTCCTGAACGGGTAACGCGGTCGCATTCGGCCTTTAGTGCCTCGACGAGGCCCAGATCCTCGATGACCGAAGGATGCAACCGATACGAGAGCGCATGAACATCCTCGCTCAGTTTGATGAGTCCGTCACGGATCGAACGGGTGGCCTCGTCAGCAGATGCTCGGTGCGGGCCTTCGATGCGGGTGGCGTCAATCGCGAGCGCCGCTAGCCGCTGCGTGACGTCATCATGCAGCTCACGTGCGACTCTGCGTCGCTCGTTCTCATGCACCATGAGCAGCCTTCCGCTCAACGAGGCGGTCTCGCGTTCAGCGCGACGACGCCGGAGTCGCTGCCAGAAAAGTCCTGCGATCAACGCAGTCTGCAGCAGCACGATCGTGATGCCGGCCGCCAAGTACGGTCTGTATTCCTCCCAGACCGTTGGTTCACGGAATCGTACTTCGCTGCCAGCTGGCAGACTGGCCTCGCTGATTCCCCAGCGCTGCAGCTCCTTCCAGTTGTAAACCGGGGTTCCCGGGCCGAGTGGCGGCGTCTTGATGGCGCCCGGCGACTCGCCGTGCAGCACACGGATGGCAACACGTAGCGGCGCTGCGACCCAGCTCCTGATCCGAGACGAGTCGGCCACCCACGACACCGCGATCGACATTGGAGGCAAAGACTCCGAAGACAGGTGCATTTGCCGCATCGTGAATGTCCTGGAGGCCGCGCGTCAGGGTGCGCGGAATTCCCGCGGCATCGATCACAAGCACCGAGTACAGGATTGCGGACTGCGGTGGCAATTCGGCGACGCGCTGCTTCATCTCATCGAAGGTCAGTTGATCGAACCAGATGAACTCGATCCGGTTCATGAACGGCTGGAACTCGCGACTCAACTCCTCTTTCCAGAATTTCTCCACCGGAGAGGCGCCGACGACCACGGCCACATGGGCTGTCTCCGGCAGCACGTCGACTATGTTCTGAACGAACCCGTGCACGTCGAGGCGGCTCGCGACGACAGTGTCTTTGTCTGTCAGTACGTATCTGCTCGAGGGTTCGATCATCCACTGCCGCATACAGCGTCGGAACGTCCGGGAAGAGACGTTGCCGCTGGCGCTGCGTGAAATTCGATGCTGGGCCGCCGATTGGCACGACCAGATCCGGCTTTCGACCCACCAGAAGCGCCTGCAGATAGTCGACAAAGGGCGCGTCTTCGAGCGAGGCGCCGGTCCCCGGTGGTCACGAGGGAAACCTCGACCAGGTCCACGGGCTGCCCGAGCCTCTGAGTCAGCTCATCCCGGAAGGTCAAAGAGAGATCGCTGTAAGGAGCGAAGTCCTCGCCGTAAGAATGCAACAGCAGCACCCGTTTAGGTGCGGCAGCCGGTTGCGCCAGAACGTCGAAGCCAGTCAGCAGCACCAGGCCCATGATGGCCCATAGCGGCCGGGCGCATCGTCGCAGCGCATTCACAGGCGAATCCGCAATGTCACGCCGTAGGTGCGCGGTGCCGACATGTAGGACTGGTAGCTGGCGTCGTCGAAGAGGTTCAGGGCCGCGTCGATCTGCGTGAGTGTCTCGTCGAGCAGGTTGTCGACCCACAGCACGCATTCGTAGCGCTCCCCGATCCTTGCGCCAAAGCGCATTCCGACATCGAAACGGGGCTCCTGGATCAGCCGGGGATCGGCGGAGAAGCTCGTGTTGTATTGGTCGTTCCACGATACATCGAGCCGACCGAATAGTTTTCCCCAACTCACGGGCCGTTCGTGTTGCACAGAAGCGTTAATCATCCATGGCGGCGCGTCGATTGGATGTTCACCCGTCAGGTCACAGGACCGCGGCAGGCTGCCATCTGGAACACGTCCTGCATAACACGCGCCGGTCGTGTTCGAAGCATAGGTGAGATCCGCGAAGGACACCGCCAGATCGAACGTGGTTCCGGCACCGAGAATCGCCGAACCTTCGAGCTCCGCCCCTTTGAGCTCCACGCGGTCGGCGTTGCCGACCAGGAGTTGGCCGGAAACGAAGGCGGCATCCTGATAGTCGTGGTATTCAGTGCGGAACGCGGCGACCCTTCCGTGCACCCGCCCGTTGGCAAAGGACGCCCGCGCGCCGATCTCGAAGTGGTCGATGGTTTCGTCTCCGAACTCGCGGGCAGAGAGCGGTGCATTGCCAAATCCGGTATTGAAGCCGCCAGACTTTCCGCCTCGGGCTACCGTCAAGTACGTCAGCAGATCGTCGTTGATGCGGTACTGCGGTGTCAGGGACCAGGTGAAATAGTCAGTGTCGCGCGCAACGGTGCCGTTGACCGGTTCCCCGTTCGGACTCACCGAAGGTGTCAGCACACTCGAGATCAGCGATACGCCTGGCAGCGTCACCGAATTGTTGATCGATGCCTGCTTTTCTTCAGTCTGCCAGCGCAGGTCGCCCGTCAAGGATAGATGACCGCCAAAGTCCCAGGTGACCTGTCCGAACACGCTGTAGTAGTCGGTGTCCACTCCCGAATCATGAATACCCAGCTGATCCGGCAGCGCCAGCGGGACGCGAAGCAGTGACTGCCAGAGCGCAATGAATGGGAGCGATCCGTTCGGGCCGAACATCGGGCGCTCGCCGCCCATGCCACGACGGTACTCGTTCGCGTAGTACGAGAGACCTGCCAACCAGACGAGGCGCGCCGTGTCGGCCGAAGTCAGTCGCAATTCCTGCTGTACGCTCGTGCCCTGTTCGCTGTCGTGATAGAAGAGCAGCGGCGTAAAGAGCTGCGCCAGATCATCTTCGCTGCGCTGATCCTCGTATCGATCCCAGCCGGTCAAGGAACTCAGTGTCCAGCCGTTCGCCAGCCGGTAACTGAGGTCCAATGTCAGATCTTCTGCCGTGAGGTCGAGCAGGTTGGTCGCAACCGAACAAGTGGTTCTGTCATGTGGAACATTCTCCGGACATGGCACCACCGAGTTCTGTTGCTGCAGAAGGCTGGCCACAGTTGTAGAAGGGGCCCCCGGAGCGAAATACACATCGGACTCGCCTTGTGCGTCTCGTTCCTGCAGGTAACCCGCGATCAGGCGCAGCTCGAACAGCTCCGTTCGGCGACCACAACAACTGGCCCCGCGATGTGGTGCGCTTCAAGTCGTTTCCATCAGGCCCTCCCGGAAGCGCATTCCTGAACGAGAGGCCCTGATCCGAATAGGCGGCCGCAATGCTGCCGCCCAGTGTTTCCGCAGAGCGGTCCGCTGACGCCGATCTTCACTCTGCCCATGCCCGCTGAGCTCGCGGAATCGACGCTTCCGCCGGTGAATTCGGCATCTCCGCCGAACTGTTTGTCAGGCTTGCGAGTGTAGATCGAGACTACCCCGGCAGAAACGCTCCTGCCGTAGAGCGAGCTCTGTGGACCACTCAGGACTTCGATGTGGTCCACATCGAGCAGGTCGCCGGTGCCGAGCAGCGAGCGCGACCGGTAAGCGCCATCGACGAACAGTCCGACGGCGGGTTCGAAGGTAGGGATGTTTCCCAGGCTGCCGACGCGGCGAATGCGCATCGTGGTCGTGAGCGGGCTGACACTGTGTTGCATATCCAGCGTCGGCATGGATGCCGCCACGCCTTCGAGGTCATGGATGCCAGCGTTGGCAAGATCGGTGTCCGTCATTGTCGATACGGACATCGGCACATCCTGCAGCGGCGCCACGCGTTTTTGGGCGTACACCAATACCGTGTCGATCGCTCCTTGATCCTGTGCGACTGCCGCCGTCTGCGCAACGAGGATGAGTGCAACAGTCGCCGAGAGCTCACGCAGCCGCTTCACACACTCACGCCAGGCTCTCATTCTTCCTGTGATCGCAGCTCCGTTGTCAGGGACGTTGCCTAGGTGGTCAGGGTGAGTCAAGGGATCAACCATCCTAGTCTTTCGGAGCCGCGTGGGCGCCGGATGACGCCTGCGACTCCACTCATTCAGACTCTCACCCGCTGTCGGCATGCCGTGCATACGGCGAAGGTCGCATGGCGGGCGAGAGATTCGCGAGTCGGGAACGGCGTTCCGTACACTGTGCGAATGGACGCAGTGACCTGGTTCGGATTCTTGTCGCTCGCCGGGGCGATGGTGTGCTATGCGCTCGAGGAGCGAAGTCACTGGTATGGGTTAGGGTTCGCGATCGGCTGCGTGCTCGGTTCCATCTACGGTTTCCTGATCGGAGCGTGGCCCTTCGGTGTAGTAGAAGCGCTCTGGACGGTCATCGCGCTGCGTCGCTGGCACGAATCACGGAAGCCCGCCGCAGCCTGATTCCAAGGGAAAACCGGTACGGGTGGGGTGGTGCGCCGGCACGTCGACTCTCCGGGCGAGGGCCGTGCCGCACGCGTCTCAAGCCTTGGGTATGAGCTCGCGCAGGCTCTGCGCGACGTTCTGTTGGAAACGCTTCCAACCTTGCGCGCCGACGAGCGCTTGATTGATCTCGAGCTCGACTCCGAGGTAGCGCGTTTGCGGATGGCGTAGCCGTAGCCAAGTCGTCAGTCCGTCCGCGGCGCCGCTGTACGGATAGTTGTAGCGCACGCGCAGGCTCGGATCGATTCGGCGCAGCGCGGCGGCCCACCGGCGGCAGAGCTCGCCTTCGTGCTTGCGGCGGCTGTCGTACAGAAAGCCAATGTCGGCGTTGCGTACCTCACCGTCGAGCTCGGGCGTGAAGCTGTGCACGGCGATGTGGACTACGCGCTTGCCCCGCGCGATGTCGGCAGCGACTGCCTTCTCGACGGTCTCCCGGTGTGGTTGCCACCACTTGGCGAGGATGCGCTGCCGTTCATCTCTCGGCAGATCCTTCGTGAAGCGTGACCAGATCCGCCGGTTCGTCGGCGCCCGGTTGGCTTCGACGAACAGCCGGCTCCAAGTCACCGCGTGCAACGGCCGGCGCAGCGTGCGCGCGAAGTGCCGCGCGAGCGTCAGCGCACCGGGATCCCAGCCGCGATGCGAGGCGAGCACTTCCTCGGCGCCGCGAAACAGCTCCGCGTAGGCGCTCGGTATCCGGTTGCCCCCGTGCTCGCAGGTCAGCAGCAGCTGATCGCGCGACGAACCCCGAGCGGTCACGACTTCTTCCCCGCGGCCGGCTGCTTCCAGCCTTTCGGCCGGATCATCAGAAAGTTGCCGTCGTCGGAGTCGGCGCCGAGAAAAATGGCGCCGAGGAGGCGATAGACGCTCACCCGATAGTACTTGGTGCCGAAGGCAGGGTTGTCGAGCAACGGGTCGGCGATCGCGACCGATTGGTCGGACGACCGATAGCCGCTGAGCACCATGAAATGTCCGAACGCGTCGCCGCGCACGTCGTCGGGGCCATCCGCGGTCTCGCGCGAGCACTGGTACAAATACGTGCCGTTTGCGCCGGCCAACATCGGCAAACCGTCGCCGAGTGTCTTGGCGATCAGCTCCGGCGTCAGGTCGCCCCATATGTAGCGGCCGCCGAGCTTCAGATACTGCTCGACGCTCAGCAAGGCGGGTCCGTAGCGCGGATCATCGACGAGATTCTTCGCCACCGCGCGGGCCTTCATCTTCGCGAGCAGATCCGTGGGCTGCTGGAACCAGGTCGGATCCGCATGGCGGACGCTGCAGATCCAAATCGCGGCCTCATACCCGCGCGACAATGCGTGCACTGCGAGATGCACGCCCAGAGTTCCGCCGCCTGGTAGCTTCGGAGTCTCCTTGATCACGGTGTCGAGATCGATGGGATCGCCGTAGTAGGAGTAGAGCGCGTGCAACGCAGTCGGCCCACACGTCGTGTAGTCCGGCTGGCGCTCGATGCGTACGTTGAGATCGATATCCACGATGAGGCCCTCGCATTGTCGCCAAGCGTCATTGCCACTGCTTCTTTCCGCAAGCGCCGGCGCGTTCGCCGTGGCGGACTCCTGGGTGCCCCCGTCGTGCGCTTACCGGGTAAGAACCGTCGGAAGCGACGGCCATACTCGCAGCTATTGCAGCGGACCGTTATAGGCCGTTGGGCCGATGGCGCGGCCGGGCGAATCGACGGTTAATGCCGGCCAGGCTCGTCGGCGCCGACGATCGAAAGTGCACATCCGCGCATGGGAGAAACGCCAATGCAATCCATCAAGTGGTCGCAACACTGGATGTTGCTCTTCGTGCCGGTCGCATTGCTGCTCGAGCACGTGGCGAATGTCGGCGCGCCCGTCCTGTTCCTCGTGGCGGCCTTGGCGATCATTCCGGTCGCGCGCCTGATCAGCAGCAGCACGGAGCATCTTTCGCACTACACCGGCGATTCCATCGGCGGTCTGCTGAACGTGACGTTCGGCAACCTCCCGGAACTGATCATCTGCATCGTCGCGCTACAGGCAGGGCTCTATTCGATGGTCGCTGCGGCGCTCATCGGCGCGATCCTGTTCAACCTGCTGCTGGTCCTCGGTTTGAGCTTCCTCGTGGGCGGCATACGTCACCACAAGCTGGAGTTCAACGCTCAGGCCGTGCGCGTCTACAGCACGATGATGTTCATTGCGGTCGTCAGCCTGGCGTTACCCAGCATGTACGAGCAGGCGTTCGCATCGGGCGCCGCCACGATCGAGCAGGAGAAAATCAACATCGGACTCGCGGTTCTGCTCCTCGCGCTGTACGTGCTTTATTTGCTGTACATGATCCGCACGCATCCCGAGGACTTCGCGAGCGTCGGCGAGAAGGAGGTCGAGAGCGAAGCGCCGTGGAGCTTGCCGTCGTGCGTCGGCGTGCTGATCGGCAGCTCCGTACTCGCCGCGTTCTTGAGCGAGATACTCGTTGGAGCGGTCGAAGGCACGGGCGAGGCGCTCGGTCTCTCCGCCGCGTTTCTCGGCATCGTGCTGCTCGCGAGCGTCGGCGCTGTCGCAGAAGGAATATCCGCCGTCACCATGGCGTGGAAAGGTCGCTTCGATCTTTCGATGGGCATTGCACTTGGCAGTTGCATGATCATTGCGTTGTTCGTGGCGCCTATGCTGGTGTTTGCGAGCTACTTCGTGGGGCCGCAGTCATTCCAGCTGTCGTTCAGCGTGGGCGGCGTTGGCTTGTTGTTCCTCTCCGTGCTGATCGGAACGTTCGTCGCGTCCGGCGGATCGGGCAACTGGTACAAAGGTGCGCAGCTCCTCATCGTGTATCTGATGATCGCGCTGCTGCTCTATTTCGTGCCACTGTGAACCGCGCTTCCTCGGCTCGGCAGACGAGTAGCGTTCACCCGGTGCGGCGCGCACCGACGCCGCCGCACCATGCTCGCGGTCTTCGGTTGGGCCGCGGACGAGCCGTGAAAAGAACACTATTTCTCAGCGCTTTGGCGATCGCATTCGTGCGAAGCGCCGCGTCGGAAACGCTCGACATCTATTTCATCGACGTTGAAGGTGGGCAGTCCACGCTGGTGGTAACGCCGCAGCGAGAGGCTTTGCTCATCGATACGGGATTCGCGGCGGGCGGAACGTTCGAATCGACGCCCGGTGATCCTGCGAAAGCGCGCGATGCGAACCGAATCGTGTCCGCGGCGCGCGATGCGGGTGTCGAGCAAATCGATTATCTCCTCATTACCCACTTCCATCCGGATCACGACGGTGGCGTGACCGAGCTCGCGCGGCTGATCCCGATCCGAACCTTCATCGATCACGGCGGCGTGCCGGCCGAAGCAGAGAGCGTCGTTGCCGGGACCGCGAAGGCGTTTGCCGCGTACTTGGCCGTCCGCGAGAAAGGACGTCACCTCGAGCCGAAACCCGGCGATCGCCTGCCAGTGAAGGGCATCGAGGCCATCGTGGTGAGCTCGGCGGCATCGATCATCGCGGAGCCTCTCGCCGGCGCCGGCGGAGACAACGCGGCGTGCGGGCCGCCGGGGCTTCCCGCGGCCGACCCGATCGAGAATCCTCGCTCGACCGCAGTGCTCATACGGTTCGGGGCGTTCCGGTTTCTCGACGTCGGCGATCTCAGCGGGCAGCCATTGCTTGCTTTGGCTTGTCCGAAAGATCTCATCGGTCCGGTGGATGCGTATCTAGTCGCACATCACGGCGGCGCCGACGCCGCCGAGCCGGCGACCTTCGCGGCGTTCAAGCCGCGAATCGCGGTCATGAACAACGGCGCGCAGAAGGGTGGCGCGTTGGAGACGTACGAATATCTTCATCGAGTGTCGGGGTTGGAAGATGTCTGGCAACTCCATCGCTCCGATGCCGCCGGTGAGCAGAATTTCGCCGACGAGCGAATAGCAAATCTGGACGAAAGCACTGCGCACTGGATCAAGCTGAGCGCAAACGACGACGGCTCGTTTCGTGTGCTGAATGCCCGAACGGGCGTCTGGACGAGCTATCGGGCCCGTTGACGTCTTAGCGCGGCAGCGCTCGCGCTCGACGGCTTGCTCGAGCGCGCATCGAGCCTCCCGCAACGCGAGGCACATCGCGGCCGAGCGACTTGCGGTCCTCGTCAGCCCAGAAGTGCGACGATCACCGTGCCCCAGATCGCGAGCAGCACGTTGCCGACCGCGTAAGCGACGCCGTAGCCGAGCGACGGGACGGCGCTCTTCGCCGTCTCTTGCACGGCGGCCAGCGCCGGTGTCGCGGTGCACGCGCCGGCACACACTCCGAGCAGAACACCCGCGTGCATCTTGAACAGAAAGCGGCCGGCCAAAATGCCGATCAGCAGCGTGATCGTGACGGTCAGCACGCCGGCCGCTACGAGGCTCGCGCCGGTGGTCTGCAGCCCGCGCACGAAATCGGGGCCCGCATTCAGCCCGACGACCGCGACGAACCCCGTGAGCCCGATCGACTCGAAAACCCACAGCGTGGGGCTCGGTATGCGGCCGAACCAGCTCGGCCGCACGGAGCGCAACCAGCCGCAGACCAGTCCGCCGAGCAGCACGCCGACCGGCAGGCTGAGCCCGAGCTCGATGTGGCGGAGGTGCAGCGCCGGCAGGCCGATCAGCGCGCCGGCTACGATACCGGTGGCGACGACGAACATGTCCGTGGCATCGGTGGCGCGGTCCGCCACGCCGATGAACTCGACCGCGCGAGCGATGTTGGCGGTGGAGCCGACGATGGTCACGACGTCGCCGCGGGCCACCTTTAGACCAGGCAAGATGCCGAGCGGCTCGCCGCTGCGCCTGATGCGCTTGAGGAACACGCCGCGAGTCGTCGCTTCGCGGCCGAGCTCCGCGAGCGTCCGGCCGTCGATCGCGGCGTTCGTGACCACCACGTCGACCAGATCGGCGGTCACGTCGAGAAGCTCCTTGTCGTCGACTTCGCGGAGTCCCGCGGTCACGTGCTTCAGCCGCTCGACCAACGTCGTGCGGCGCGTGGTCATGGCGATGACGTCGCCCGCTTGCACGATCCGAGCTGCGTCGCAGTCGAGAATTCGGCCCCCGCTGCGGATCCGCTCCACGAAAATTCGTTCGCCGCTCACGGCTGATTCCAGCGCCGCGATTTGCCGCCCCACCCATTGCGAGCCCGCGTCGACGGCATATGCGCGCATCTCGAACTCGCGGCGCGCGCCCACTGGGGGCGCATCGCCATCTTGCATCCGCGCCTCGAGCTTGCGGCATTCTTCCGCCAGGTCGACACGCAGCAACTTCGGTCCGAGCTGCGACAAGATCCAGGCCGCCGTCGTCACTCCGATCAAGTAGGTCACCGAAAAAGCGACCGGGATGTTGTTCGTCATGGCGGTTCGCTCGGCCTCGGTGACATCCAACTTCGCGATCGTGTCCATCGCGGTGCCGATCGTCGCGGACTCCGTGAGCGCGCCCGCGACGAGCCCGGCCGCCGTGCCTGCGTCGTAGCCGAACAAGCGCGACACGGCGTACGCGGCGAGCAGCCCTGCGACGCAGATGATCGCGGCGAGCGCCGCGTGCGCCAACCCGTCGCTGCGAAGCCCGCGAAAGAACTGCGGGCCGGTCCGGAAGCCGATCGCGAACAGGAACAGCAGAAAAAAGCACTGCTTGACGTCGTTCGATAGGGTGACGCCGAGCTGGCCGACGAGCACGCCCGCGAGCAAGGTTCCGGTCACCGCGCCGAGCTTGAAGCTCCCGAGCGAGATTTTGCCGAGCAGGTAGCCGAGGCCGAGAACGAGGAAGAACGCGATCTCGGGGTGAGCGTGCAGTAAATCCCGCGCGAAAACCGCCGCGGTCATTCGTCCGTGCGCGCCACAGCGGGTGCCGGGGTGTCGAACCCGCCGCCGAGCGCGAGATAGAGGTTCACGCGTTGCACGAGCCGGTCGGTTTGCACGCGCACGAGCGTCGCTCGCGAGCTGTGCACGGCGACTTGTTGCTGCTGGACCGCTCGCAGATCGCCTGAGCCGATGTCGTACCGCGTTCGAGCGAGCACGAGCGCTTCCTGGTTCGCGGCGCTCGCACGAGTGAGCACCTCTTCGCGCCGGCCGGCGTAGATCTCGGCGGAGAGCGCGTTCTCGACCTCGCCGAACGCGCGCGCACCGATGCGGCCGTAGTCCGCGATCGCTTGGCGCTGCTCCGCAGTGCGAATCTGCATCTGCGACTTGAGCCCGCGGCCGTTGTAGATCGGAGCGAGTAGCGCGGCGCCCGCGCTCCAGACCGGATTCTCGCGCTCCTGGAGCACGAACAGGTCGCTCGAAACGCTGTTGACCGATGCCGTGAGCGAGAGCGTAGGCAGACGCGCGGCTTTCGCTTCCTTGAGTCGATAGAAGGCAGCGGCAACGCGCCGATCGGCCGCGATCACGTCCGGCCGGCGCTCGAGCAGCTCGGAAGGCAGCCCGGCTGGGATCGGAGCCGGCGCCTTTGCAAGGTCTGGCGCGATGTCGACGTTCGCCGCCGGATAACGCCCGAGCAGCGCTTCGAGCGCGCGCAGCGCTTGTTCGCGCGCGAGCGTGAGCTGCAGCACCGTGTCGCGAAACGCCTCGGTATTCGCGCGGCTCAGCGCCGCGTCGAACCCGTCGCCGCGGCCGACTCTCTGGCGCTCGCCGGCGAGCATTACGAGCTGCTCGGACGTAGCCACCATCTCTTCCGCGAGGGCTTGCTGTAGGCCCGCCTCGATGGCGAGGAAGTAGGACTTCGCAACCATGGCCGCGATCGATTGCCGCGCGTATTCGGTGTCGGCGACGGTGGCTTCATAAGTGGCGACGTTGGCGGCCTTCCCGGCGCGCACGCGGCCCCAGAGATCGACCTCCCAATCCGCGAAGATCCCGCCGCCCGACAGTCCCGATTGGTCGCCGCTCATTTCGCCGCCGCCGCGAGCGAGCGCGTTGACCTGCGGATACAGCTTGGACTCCGCAAACTCCACGTATTGCGCCGCGGCCTCGACGCGCGCGGCTGCGACCAGCAGGTCCGGGTTGTGCGCCACGGCTTCCGCGATCAACACGTCGAGCCGCGGATCACCGAAGGTCGCGGCCCAGCCGCCGGCGACCGCTCCAGCGTCCTGCGTACCGGCGCCAAAGCGCTCGGGCACTACCACGCCGGGCAGCGCTTGCGGTAAATACTCCGTGGATTCCGGAGGCGATTGCAGCGCACACGCCGACAGCGTGCCGAGCGCAGCGACCGCGAGGAGCTTGCTTCGCGTACGCATGGCTTAGTGCAGCTTCAGGATCAGGTAGTCGGTGTAGGCGCCGACGCGCAGGATCACCTTGCGGATGATATGAAGAGGTGCCAACCCCTCCGTGTAGATGGCTGCGCCGCCCGCCGCGCCCGCGGCGAAGAAGACCTCGCGATCCTTGGGCTCGACGTCGAACTTGACCGCGAAACGGTTGGGTGGCGCCGCGAGCACGCCGGTCATCGGAATCGATCCGCTCGGAGGAAGCTGGCCGACGCCCTGTGCCCAGATCACGGAATCCACCTTCGCCTTGATGATGCGCCCGGGGTAAGTCAGGAGCGTGAACTCGGCCTCGTCGCCCGGTGCGACCTTATGCAGCTCATTCTGGTAGTAGAGCGCTACGACTTGTGATTCCTCTTCGACGAGAGTCATCACCGGGGCGACGGGCAAGGCGGCTACGAACCCGCCGGGACGCAACTGTAGATTGATGACGTAGCATTCGCACGGCGAGACCGTCGTCGTCTGGTCGAGATCCCATTGGGCGCTCGCGAGGTCCGCCTTGATTCTCGCGATCGACGCGATGTCGCCGTCGACCACGGCCGCCAACTGCGCCTGAACTTGCGCCTCGTTCGCGAGCGCGGTGCTGCGCTGGGCTTCGAGGTTCTTGACGTCCGACTCCGCTTGCTCGAGATCGAACCGGTTACCGGCGCCGGACGCCGAGAGCTCGCGGTTCTGCTCAACGCGCTTGCGCGCGAGATCGAGCCGCACGCGAATCGCCGCCGTGTTGCCGACGGCGGCCCCCAGCTGCTCGCGCAATTGGCTCGCGCCGCCCTCAGCCCCGATCAGCTGCGCCTGCAAGCTGTTGACCTCGAGCTGATACGGAGTGGGATCGACCTTGAACAGCACGTCGCCCTTGTGAACGAGCGTGTTGCCTTCCGCAATCGGCACCTCGATGACGCGGCCGCGCACCTGCGAGACGATCGGCACCGTGTACTTGAACACGCGCACGTCGTGCGACGACGGCGCATAGATGTTGAGCAGCAAGACCATCGCGGTGAGGGCGACGATCGGGATCACGACGACCGTCACCTGGCTCACGGTGTTCCACGGCAGCCACTTGAACTTGATGAAGATCAGCCAGACGAAGAAGCTGTAGATGCCGAGCAGCAGGATTTCCATTTAGCGGGCCTCCGGCGTCGCGGGTGCAGCTGGCGGCGCGGCGCTCTGCATCGCGATCCGCGGCTCGAGCGCCGCGAGTTGGTCGCGAAGGGCGGCCAGCTCCTGCGGTGTTCCGCCTTTGACGAGCATACGTTCGACGTTGCTGCGCAGCCGCGAGACGTCCGCCCGCAGGTCGCTTGGCGTCGCCGTCTTGGCGGCTTCGGCCGCCTCGGCCGCTTTTTCGGCGTGGTAGTCGTCGTGCTTGTCCGTGCCGTAGGCGAGTTGGTGGAGCACGGGCTTCGAGTACGCCCAAAGGAACGCAAGCGGCCAGAGTAGTCCGCCAAACACGAGCGACAAGATACACAGCATGTGGATCGCGTCGCGTTGCGGATGGTGGCGCTTGTGCGCGATCTTCTCCGGCAGCACGTGCACGAGCCAGAATGCCCCGATCCCGACGACCGGCACGACGAAGAGCACGACCAGCGCAAGCACGTTCGCCGCCGCGTCCAAGGTCTCGCCCGAGAGGTGGGCAGCATGTGCGGGCAGGGATGCGAGGTAGGCCGTAGCCAACGATCCGATCCGCCACAGCGCAGTTGATCTCTCGCGTACGCCGTCAATACGAGCCATTTTCGATCTCCATTCCCCGGAAGCGAAGCGCGACATAGTCTCACGCCTAACCGCGCCGAGACGAAATGCCTTTGCCCGACGCTAGCACCGGAACGAGAGCCTACAGTAGTGGACTTTCGGCCGATATCCAGGTGTGCAAGTGGCGTCGATTCTCATCAGCGCGGGGCGACCGGGGTCGTCGACGGGTTTCGGCGGGAGGGCCTCGTTCGCTCGCCGGACTCGTGGCTAATCGACGCGCCGATTTCGAATCTAGGCGCGAGGAGGGCACGATGGACATCGACAAGGTGCGCGATTTCGCCGTGCTCAGCGTGCTCAGCCCGTTCGAGATCAAGGACGTTTTGGCGCATGCAGCGACCAAGACCGCCGCGGCAGGCGCCGTCGCGTATCTGAACGCGGGCCGCGGCAACCCCAATTGGATCGCGACGGAGCCGCGCGAGACCTTCTTCCTGCTCGGCCAGTTCGCGATCACCGAAAGCAAACGCGTGCTCGACCTTCCGCCGGGAGTCGGCGGCATGCCGAAAGAACAGGGCATCGCGGATCGCCTAGCGGAATGGTTGAAGCGGCACGCGGATCTTCCGGGAGCCGAGTTCCTCGCGGCGCTCGTGCCATGGTCGGTGGAGAAGTTCCACTTCGAGCCGGATGCATTCGTCCACGAGCTCGTCGACTCGATCATCGGCGACAACTACCCCGTGCCGGATCGGATGCTCGTGCACAACGAGCAGATCGTTCGCGAATACCTCCAGTGGGCGATGTGTGGCTTGCCCCGGCCGAAGGGCCAGTTTCAGCTCTACGCCGTCGAAGGCGGCACGGCCGCGATGTGCTACATCTTCAAATCGATGAAGGCGAACCGGTTGCTCAATGCCGGCGACACGATCGCGCTCCTGACGCCGATCTTCACGCCGTATCTCGAGATGCCGCATCTCGAGGACTATGACCTCAAGACCGTCAACATCCGGACGAAGCAAGAAAACCGCTTCCAGCTCGACGACGCGGAACTGAAGAAGCTGCTCGATCCCGCGGTCAAGGCGTTTTTCGTGGTGAACCCGGGCAATCCGAGCTCCATTGCGTTGAGCGAGCAGAGCATCGCGAAAATCGGCGCGATTCTCGAGAAACGGCCGGAGCTGATGCTGCTCACGGACGACGTCTACGGTACGTTCGTGCCGGGCTTCAGATCGCTGCTCGGAGCGTTCCCGTACAACACGATCGGCGTCTACTCGTTCAGCAAGTACTTCGGCTGCACCGGATGGCGTCTCGGCGTGATCGCCGTGCACGAAGACAACGTGTTCGACCGGCTGATCGCGAAGCACGCTGCGCCCATCCTGAAGAAGCTCGACAAGCGCTACGCAACGCTCACGCTAAAGCCCCGGAATGTGCGCTTCATCGACCGCATCGTCGCCGATAGCCGCGACGTTGCGCTCAATCACACCGCCGGATTGTCGCTACCCCAGCAGGTGATGATGACCCTGTTCTCTCTCTGCGAGCTCATGGACCAGAAGAAGTACTATCAAAAGGCCTGCATGGGCATCGTCCGCAAGCGCGTCGCAGCGGCCATCGAAGGTCTCGATCTCGAGGTCGACCCAAATGAGCTTTTCGACGGTTACTACGGGCTGATCGACTTCGAGTTCTGGGCTCGCAAGCATCTCGGAGAGGACATCGTCCGTTGGATGAAGGAAAACGTTCATCCGCTCGATATCGTGTTCCGGCTCGCCAAGGAGCACGGCATCGTGCTGCTGAACGGGGGCGGGTTCGAGGCGCCCAACTGGTCCGTGCGTTTGTCGTTCGCGAATCTCGACGATCACGTCTACGACGACATCGGCCGCGCGATCCGTAAGGTTGCGCGCGGCTATCGGGCCGCCTACGAAAAGGCTACCGGCAAGATGGCCGCGGGTACCAAAGCGATTGGAGCCAAGGCGACCGGTGCCAAGTCGACTGGTACCAAGGCGGCGGGCACCAAGACGTCCTCGGAGGCGCGGGCCACGCCACGCGCGCGCGCGCGACGGCGACCAAAACGACGTGGCGCGGAGCCAGCAGCGTAGAGACTGAACGTACGCAAACGGAGAGAAGACAATGAGTCACGCGTTGCGTTGTTTGATGGTCGTCTCGCTATGGCTCGCCACCAACGCGGCGCTCGCGCAGCAGAACGCGCCGCTCCCGCGAGTCCGTGTGCTAGCCACTGGCGGCACCATAGCCGGCGCACAGGCCAGTGCGACCAACTACCGCTACACGTCGGGCGCCTACGACGTCGACTCCTTAATCAAGGCGGTGCCGAATCTCGACACGCTGGCCGTCATCACGGGCGAGCAGGTGGCCAACATTGGCAGCCAGGACATGAACGACGAGGTCTGGCTGAAGCTCGCTAAACGAGTCAACGAAGTGCTCGCTTCGGCCGATGCGGACGGCGTCCTGATCACGCACGGCACCGACACGCTCGAGGAGACGAGCTACTTCCTGAGCCTCGTGACCAAGAGCGATAAGCCCGTCGTGATGGTCGGATCGATGCGGCCCGCCACGGCGATCAGTGCGGACGGACCCGGCAACATTTACAACGGAGTGGCGGTCATCGCCGACCGCCGCGCGCGCGGCAAAGGCACGCTCGTGGCGCTCAACGACGAGATTCACTACGCGCGCAACGTCGTCAAGACCGACACGACGAGCGTGCAGACGTTCAGGAGCATCAATCGGGGGCCCGCCGGGGTCGTGCACACCGGCAAGATCGAGTGGTTCGAGCCGATGGACCGTAAGGTTGGCAACGCGACCGAATTCGCGATCGATGGGCTCGATGAGCTGCCGCGCGTCGACGTGCTCTACGCGCACGCGAACATGAGCGTCGACTTGATCGACGCCGCGGTCCGCAACGGCGCAAAAGGCATCGTGGTAGCGGGCGTCGGCGACGGGAACATGACCAAGCCTGCGCTCGACGCGGTCGCCAAGGCGGCGAAATCCGGAGTCGTGATCGTGCGCAGCACGCGCTTGCCCTCGGGAATCGTGCTGCGCAACAACGAGGTCAACGATGATGAGCTCGGGCTCGTTGTGTCGGGCGAATTGAATCCCGCGAAGTCGCGAGTGCTGCTGCAACTCGCGCTGACCAAGACCAAAGATCCCGCGCGCATCCAGACGATGTTCTACGAGTATTGAACGTGCGGTCGGCGGCGCGCGACGTTGCGCCGCCTCCTGCATTGCCCTTAGGTCTAATGGCGAGTGCGAGCCCATGCACCGCATTCTCGATCAGTGGTGATCGCGAGAAAGAGCGGCGCCCGTAACAATCGGAGCTCGCAAAGCGCAAGTTCCCTCCTTTTGGAGAATTCATGATGCAACGTGGGTCGCTGGTCCGTCGGGTGCTCGTAGTGGACAGCGGACTCGCGGAGGCGGCGAGCCCGGGCGCACGCAACGTGCGCGCTCTGATGGCGGAGCTGCGAGACCGTGGCGTCGAGATCGTCGAAGCCGTTTCGTGCGAGGACGGTCTCGCGACGGCGACATCCGACTCGGGAATTCACTGCATCCTGCTCAACTGGACGCAGGGTAGCAACGACGGCGACTCGCACGAGCAAGCGACCGAGCTGTTGCGCGCGGTCCGCGCGCGCAACGACAAGGTTCCGATTTTCCTGATGGCCAGCCGCGCCATCGCGGGCACGGTGAACGTCGAGGTTGCGACGTGGGTCGACGAGTTCATCTGGATTCTGAACGACACCGCGCCGTTCATCGGTGGGCGCGTGCAGGCCGCTATCGAGCGTTACATCCAGGCGTTGCTGCCGCCGTTCACGGCCGCGCTGGCACGCTACGATCGAGAAAGAGAGTACTCGTGGGCGGCGCCGGGCCATCAGGGCGGAGTCGCGTTCCTGAAATCGCCGATCGGCCGCGCGTTCTTCGACTTCTACGGCGAAAACCTGTTCCGTACGGACATGGGTATCGAGCGCGGCGCGCTCGGATCGCTGCTCGGGCATCTCGGTCCGATCGGCGAGAGTGAACGGTATATCGCGCGTGTGTTCGGCGCGGAACGCTCGTACTCGGTGCTGAACGGGACGTCCGCGTCGAACCGTTCCATCATGTCGGCCTGCGTCGGCGACGACGAGATCGCGCTCTGCGATCGCAACTGCCACAAGTCGATCGAGCAAGGTCTCGCGCTCACGGGCGGCATCCCGGTGTTCCTGAGCCCCACGCGTAACCGCTACGGCATCATCGGTCCGATCCCGCCGGAGCGTCTCGAGCCGAAGGCCATCGCGAAGATCATTGCCGCTAACCCGCTCGCCAAGGCTGCGGGGAAAAAACGCGCCGTCTACTCGGTGCTGACGAACTGCACCTACGACGGTATGTGCTACGACGCGGTCGGCGCCGAGGCGCGGCTCGCAAAGAGCGTCGACCGAGTTCATTTCGACGAGGCGTGGTACGGCTACGCCCGATTCAATCCGATGTACCAGGATCGGTACGCGATGCGCGGCAACCCTGCCGAGCACCCGAAGGACGGGCCGACGGTGTTCGCGACTCATTCGACGCACAAGCTGCTCGCCGCGTTGTCGCAGACGTCTTACATCCACATCCGCGATGGTCGCGGTGCGATCGATCACGGCCGATTCAACGAAGCGTACTGCTCGCAGGCGAGCACCTCGCCGCTGTACCCGCTGATCGCTTCGAACGAGGTCGCGGCCGCGATGATGGACGGTCCGGCCGGACAGTCGCTCACGCAGGAGTCCATCGACGAGGCCGTCGCGTGCCGCCTCGCGGTCGCTCGCGTGCGCCAGGAATTCCTCGCTAAGAAGGACTGGTTCTTCGCGCCGTGGAATCCCGAGAAGGTGAAGGGTCCGAAGGGCCGGCAGATTCCGTTCCACGAGGCGCCCGCCGAGTGGCTCGCGACCGAGCCGAGCTGCTGGGTGCTGCACCCTGGCGAGAGCTGGCATGGGTTCGAAGATCTGCCGGACGGCTGGTGCATGCTCGACCCGATCAAGTTCGGCATCGTCTGCCCCGGAATGAAGAACGACGGCGAGCTCGACAAGACCGGCATTCCGGCCGACATCGTCACCGCGTACCTCGGCCGTCATGGCATCGTGCCGTCGCGCACCACCGACCACATGGTTCTGTTCCTATTTTCCGTGGGCATCACCAAGGGCAAGTGGGGCACGCTGCTCAACACGTTGCTCGACTTCAAAGCCGACTACGACCGCAACGCGCCGCTGGCGGAGGTCTTGCCTGCACTCGTCGCGGGAGCGCCGCGGCGCTACGCAGACAAGGGTCTCAAGGACCTCGGCGACGAGATGTGGGCGCACCTGCGCAAGAGTAAGCAAGGGCATTGGCAGGCGCAGGCGTACGCCACGCTGCCGACGCCGAAGATGAAACCGCGCCGCGCGTTTCAGCTGTTGATGGCGGGTGACGCCGAGAAGGTTCCGCTCGACGAGCTCGCGAATCGGGTCGTCGCGGTCGGCGTGATTCCGTATCCGCCCGGCATTCCGATCGTGATGCCGGGCGAGAGCGTGGGTCCTGACAACGGGCCGTGGATGACCTATCTGCGCACGTTGCAAGAGTACGGCCATCTCTTCCCCGGATTCGCAAAGGAAGTCGAAGGCGCCGAAGAGCACGACGGCGTCTACAGCGTGTACTGCGTGAACGAGGCTTCGTAGCTCGCGCGGGGCAAGATCGTGATCGAATACGCCGCGAAAATCCCGAAGGTTCCGATCCCGTTCCACAAGCTGCTCAAGGTGGTCGCGCTCGTCGACGGCGAGAACGCCCACGTTCGCGCGCTGCTCGAGCGGATCAAGTCGGATAACTTCGAGATCGAGATCAGCGACCGCTACGACCGCGACGTTACCGAGGATTCGGAAGTCGGCGCGTACATCGCATCCGTCGACGGGGAACAGCTAGAGCCCGCGCGTCAATTGGCCCAACGCGTCCGGCGCATTGGCTTCAAGACGCCGCTCTGGGCGCTCGCGGACTCGAGCCGGATTGCCGACACGTCAGTGATCGGCATGGCGGGCGAGGTCGACGGCTACATCTATCTCGGTCAGCAGACCCCCGCGTTCTACGCGAAGCAGGTCGTCGCGAGCGTCGTCTCGTACGGCATGAGCCTGCTGCCGCCGTTCTTCGGCGGACTCATGGCCTACGACGCGGAAGCGAAGATCTCGTTCGCGTGTCCTGGGCACCAAGGCGGAGAGTTCTACCGCAAATCACCCGCGGGCCAGCTGTTCTTCAAGCACTTCGGCGAGCAGATCTTCCGCAACGATCTATGCAACGCCGACGTCGAGCTCGGCGACCTTCTGATTCATGTGGGCGCCGCGGTCGACGCGCAGAAATACGCGGCGAAGGTGTTCGGCGCCGACCGAACCTACTTCGTGCTGAACGGCACGTCGACCTCGAACAAGGTCGTCACGCAGGCAACCTTGCGCAGCGGCGACGTGGTCTTGTTCGATCGCAACAATCACAAGTCGCTGCATCAGGGGGCGCTCGTGAAGGCGGGCGCGATTCCAGTCTTCTTGCCGACGGCCCGCAACCCGTTCGGCATGATCGGCGCGGTCGACTGGGACGCGTGGGACGAGGAGTATCTGCGCGAGCAGATCCGCACGAATCCGCTCGTCAAGGACAAGAATCGCCACAAAGCGGAACGTCCGTTCCGTCTCGCGTGCATCCAGCTCGCGACCTACGACGGCACGATCTACAACGTCCGCAAGGTCCTCGAGAAGATCGGCCACCTCTGCGACTACGTGCTCTGGGACGAGGCGTGGATCGGGTACAACGCGTTTCATCCGCTGTTCACCGATCACAGCCCGATGCGCCTCACAGACCTGAAGCCCGAGATGGCGGGGTTGTTCTCCACGCAGTCGGTGCACAAGCAGCTCGCGGGCTTCTCGCAAGCGTCGCAGATCCACAAGCGCGACGAGCACATCAAGGGTCAGCGGCGCTTCATCGAGCACAAACGCTTCAACGAGGCGTTCCTGATGTATTGCTCGACGTCGCCGTTCTACCCCCTGTTCGCGGCCCTCGACGTGAACGCGAAGCTCCACGAGGGCAAAGCCGGCGAGATGCTGTGGGAACGCTGCATCGAGCTCGGCATCGAGGCGCGCAAGAAGATTCGGGAGTTCGGGCGTCACTACGCTCGCACGGGCCGAGACGCCGAAGAACGTTGGTTCTTCGACCCGTTCGTGCCCGACGTCGTGACGATCCGCGACTCGAAGCTCACGAAAGACGCCAAGGACGTCGCGTGGGAAGAGCTGCCGACCGACGTGCTCAAGCTCGAGCAGCAGTGCTGGACCTTCGATCCGAAGGCCAAATGGCACGGCTACTCGGGTTACGCGGAAGGCTACGCGATGGTGGACCCGAACAAGCTCATGCTGCTGACGCCCGGCATCGATCGCACGACCGGGGAATACGCGGAATTCGGCGTGCCGGCCACGGTGGTCGCGAACTATCTGCGTGAGCAGCGCATCGTCCCGGAGAAGTGCGACCTCAACAGCATCCTGTTCCTGCTCACGCCGGCGGACGACGAAAGCAAGCTCAACGGCCTCATCGCGAAGCTCGTCAAGTTCAAGGCTCTCTGGGATCGCGACGCCGCCCTCGCCGAGGCGCTGCCGACTCTGTATGCGCAGAACCGCGAGCGCTACGCGAACTATTCGCTGCGTCAGGTCTGCAAGGAGATGCACGACTTCTATCGCGAGGCGAACGTGAAGGAGCTGCAGAAGAAGTGCTTCCGCGCGAGCAGCTTCCCGGAGCTCGCCATGTCGTCTAAGGACGCGTACGAGGCGGTCGTCGCCAACGAAGTGGACTACGTGCCGCTCGACGAAAGCATCAAGGGCCGGGTGGCCGCGACGCTCGCGTTGATCTATCCGCCCGGAATCGGCGTCGTCGTGCCCGGCGAGCGCTGGGACGATCGCGCGCAACCGATGCTCGATTACTTCGCCACTTTCGAGGAATCGTTCAACCGCTTCCCCGGCTTCAACTACGAAGTGCAGGGCGTGTATCAGGAGCAGGTTGACGGTCGTATCAAGTTCTATACCTACGTGGTTCAGGAATAACCCGCCGCGGCGGAAACGAGGACGAACGCTATGCAAGAGCAAAAGAAGAAAATGAACCTGATGCAGCTCACGTTCATCGTCGCGGTGAACATGATGGGCTCGGGCATCATCATGTTGCCGACCAACATGGCGCAGGTCGGCGCAATCTCGCTGCTGTCGTGGATCGTGACGGCGGTCGGATCGATGGCGATCGCCTACGGCTTCGCGCAAGCCGGCATCTTCAACCAGCGCAAGGGCGGCATGGCGGCCTACGCCGAGGACGCGTACGGCAAGCCCGGCTACTTCCAGGTCTTCATGTTGTACTTCCTGTCGCTCGCGATCGGCAACGTCGCGATCGCGATTTCGGCCGTCGGCTACCTCGCGGGCTTTTTCCCGGGGATGTCTGCGACGCCGATCGCGACCTGCGTGAGCGTGATCGCGCTGCTCTGGCTCACGACCGTCGCGAACTTCGGCGGCCCGAGCGTAACCGGCAAGATCGGCTCGATCACGGTCTGGGGCGTCATCATTCCGGTGGCCGGGCTCTGTGTGATCGGCTGGTTCTGGTTCAGCGGTGCGACGTTCTCGATGGCCTGGAATCCGCAGGGAATGAGCCTCGGGGCAGGCATGGGCTCCAGCATCGCGCTCACGCTGTGGGCGTTCCTCGGCATGGAGTCGGCGGCCCAGAACTCCGACGCGGTCGAGAACCCGAAGCGCGATGTGCCGCTCGCGTGCATGTTCGGGACGCTCGGTGCGGCCGTGGTCTACGTGTTGTCGACGACGGTGATCCAGGGCATCGTGCCGAACGCGGAGCTCGCCAACTCGACCGGCCCGTTCGCGCTCGCGTACGCGCAGATGTTCAACCCGACGATCGGCTCCATCATCATGGGGCTCGCGGTGCTCGCCTGCCTCGGCTCGCTGCTCGGCTGGCAGTTTACGATTGCGTCGACCGGAAAAGCGGCGGCCGAGGACGGGATGTTCCCCCAGGTCTTCACGAAGGTGAACAGCATGGGCGCGCCGATCACCGGCATGATCATCCTCGGCGTCGTGCAAACGCTGCTCGCGCTCACGACGATCTCGCCGTCGCTCAGCGAGCAGTTCAGCGTGCTGGTGAATCTGGCTGTCGTGACGAACGTCATCCCGTACATCGTCTCGCTGTCGGCCCTGTTCGTGATGATGAAGAACGCGAAGGTCGCCGCGAACGTCTACACGCGCAATGCCGTGATCACGGTGGTCGGCATGGCCTACAGCGTGTTTGCGATCTACGCGTCGGGGGTCGACGCGGTGATGGGCGGAACGCTCGTGCTCGGCGTCACGTATATCGTCTGGGGGTTCATCGCGCCCCGCTTCTCGTCGCCCGCGTCGGCGAAGACCGCCGCGCCGGTGGCGAAGGCTGCTTGACCATGACGCGCGTTACCCCACAAAGGAGAACAAACATGCAAGCTCTACGATTCGAAGTCTCGCGCGCATTGCTCTCGACTCGCGCGATTGCGATCTTGGCGGCCTTCTGCATCTCGCTCGCGGCGCTGCCGGCAACGGCGCAGACGATCGACCGCGTGAAGGCGGCGGGCCGCATCAACCTCGGCTATATCCCGGACGCGCTGCCGTTCACGGTGCGCACTACCGCGGGCGGCGTCCCCGAGGGCTACTCCGTCGAGCTGTGCAAGCAGATCGTCGATCGCCTGAAGACGCGGCTGTCGGCGCCGCAGCTCGCCTTGCAGTGGGTGCCGGTAACCACCGAGAACCGTCTGCGTGAAGTGCAGCAGGGCAGGGTAGACCTCCTTTGCTCGCCGACGAGCGTGACGATTGCGCGCAGGCAGGAGGTTGCGTTCTCGATTCCGGTCTTCGCAAGCGGCAACCGCGCAGTCATCCGAGCGGATGCGCCGCCGGCGCTGCGCATGGCGCTCGGAGACACGCCGAACCCGCATCCCGTGTGGCGTGGGTCGCCCGCCGCCAAGGTGCTCGAGAAGACGACCTTCGCGGTCGTGACCGGCACGACTACGGCCACCTGGCTCGACAGCCGGCGGACGGCGCTGCAGGTCGACGCAGACGTCGTGCCGGTGCCGGACTTACGCGCGGGGCTGCAGAAGGTGCTGAATCGCGAGGTCGACGTTCTCTTCGGTGAGCGAACGCTCGTGCTCGGTGCGATGGACGACGCGGCTCGAGCGAATCTCGTGATCCTCGATCACCTCTTCACCCATGAATCGGGCGGCCTTGCGCTCGCACGCGGAGACGACGACTTTCGCACGGCCGTGGACGCGGCGCTGAGCGAGATCTATGCGTCCACCGGTTTCCCGAATCTCTATGCACAGTGGTTCGGTAAGTTCGACGAAAACGCGCGCACTTTCGTCGAATGGAACACGCTGCCGCAACAGTGATGCTCGCCGCTATCGAGCCGCGACGGCCGGAATCGGCGAGCCCCCCGCACGTAGACCTAAGGAGTAGGCAAGAATGATCGAGCGAAGTGTCCGGCGTCTCCCCATGCGCGCGCTCGTCGTGGACGACGAGCTCGGCATGCCAACGGCCGAAGGTCGCGCGGCGCGTGCGCTCGTGACGGAGCTGCAAAGCCGCACTGTCGAGGTCGTCGAGGCGAATTCCGCCGAGGACGGCGCGGCCGTTTTCGCGTCCGACTCAGCGATCCACGTCGTGCTGATCGACTGGTCGCTCGGCGCCGAGCACAGTCATGAGCGGTCGCGCGCAGTTCCTGGAAGCCGTACGCGCGCGCAACGACAAAGTCCCGATCTTCCTCATGGCCGAGCGCGGCGAGGCGTCCGCGATCCCGATCGAAGTCATGGAGATGGTCGACGAGTTCATCTGGACTCTCGACGACACGTCCGCCTTCGTCGGCGGGCGTGTCACGGCCGCGATCCGGCGCTATATCGAAGGGATGCTGCCGCCGCTCGCCAAGGCGATGTGGAAGTTCACCCAGGAGTCCGAGTATTCGTGGCACACGCCCGGTCACCAGGGCGGCACGGCATTCCTGAAGTCTCCCGTGGGCAGAGTGTTCTTCGATTACTACGGCGAGAACCTGCTGCGCCACGACCTCTCGATCAGCGTCGGGAGCTTGGGCTCGCTGCTCGATCATACGGGCCCGATCGGCGAGCACGAGAAGTACGCGGCGCGCGTGTTCGGCGCGCACCGCACGTATTGCGTCACGAACGGCACGTCGATGTCGAATCGCGTGATCTTCATGGCGGCCGTGGGCAGGGACCAGATCGCGCTCTGCGACCGCAACTGTCACAAGTCGATCGAGCACAGCCTCGTCATGACGGGCGGCGTCCCGACGTACTTCGTGCCGCTGCGCAACCGCTACGGAATCATCGGTCCCATTCCGCCGGCGCGGCTGAGCAAGGAGGCGATCAAGGCCGCGATCAAGGCCAATCCGCTCGTAACGAAAGGTATCGAGACGCGCGCGGTCTACGCGGTCGTCACGAACTCCACGTACGACGGGCTGTGCTACAACGCGCGCCGCGTCGAGGAGCTGCTCGACGACAGCGTCGACCGCATTCACTTCGACGAGGCCTGGTACGCGTACGCGCGCTTCAATCCGCTCTATCGCCGATCGGCACGCGATGCACGGCGATCCGAAGGACCACAAAGGCCCGACCGTGTTCGCGACGCACTCCACGCACAAGCTGCTGGCCGCGCTCTCGCAAGCGTCGTTCCTGCACATCCGCGACGGCCGCGGCGCGATCCCGCATTCGCGCTTCAACGAGTCGTTCATGATGCAGGCGTCGACGTCGCCGCTGTATCCGATCATCGTCTCGAACGACGTCACGGCCGCGATGATGGACGGGCCCGGCGGCAGGGCGCTCACGAACGAGTCCATCGAGGAGGCGGTCGCGTTCCGCCAGACGATGACCCGCGTCCACCGGCAGTTCGCTGAGAAGGGCGACTGGTTCTTCAGGAGCTGGAACCCGGACAGCATCAAGGGTTCGAAGGGCGGCAAGAAGATCCGCTTCGAGGACGTGCCGCCGGAGCGGCTCGCGACGGATCCGGAGTGCTGGGTGCTGAACCCGGGCGAAGCTTGGCACGGCTTCACGGACCTCGAAGACGACTACTGCATGCTCGACCCGATCAAGGTGTCGATCCTCACGCCAGGCGTCGCCGACAAGGGAGGGCTCGACAAGAGCGGCATTCCGGCGAGCCTGCTGACCTCGTATCTGCACTATCGCGGCGTCGAGGTCGAGAAGACCACCGACTTTCAGATCCTGTTCCTGTTCTCGATCGGCATCACGAAAGGAAAGTGGGGAACGCTGCTCAACGCGCTGCTCGAGTTCAAGCGCGACTATGACCGCAACGCGCCGCTTGCGGAGGCGCTGCCGGGTCTCGTGTCCTCTCACCCGAGCGTTTACGGCGAGCTCGGGCTGCACGACCTCGCGGACCAGATGTTCGCGCAGCTGCGTGACTCGCGGCAGACGCACTGGCTCGCCGAGGCGTTCTCGACGTTGCCGACGCCGGTCATGACGCCGAGCGCCGCGTATCAGCACTTGGTCCGCGACGACATCGAGCACGTTGCTCTCGAAGATCTCGCCGATCGGGTGCTCGCCACGAGCGTCGTGCCGTATCCGCCCGGAATTCCGATGCTGATGCCGGGCGAATCGACGGGCGCCGACGACGGTCCGTATCTCGGCTACCTGCGGGCGCTGTGGGCGTGGGACCGGCGGTTCCCGGGCTTCGGGCACGACACGCACGGCGTCGAGAACCGCGACGGCGACTACTACGTGCAGTGCCTGAAGGCCGCTGCGCCGCGGGCGGCGCGAGCGACGCGAGCGACGCGGACGGCGCGCAAAAGGCGAAAGTGAGCAAGACCGGCCGCAAGATGTCGCTGACGCAGGCGACGATGTGCGTGGCCGGGAACATGATCGGCACCGGGCGTTTTCTTGCTGCCGGCCAATCTCGCGCAGGTCGGCAGCATCTCGATCCTCGGCTGGCTGGTCGCGACGCTCGGTGTCGCGGCCCTTGGGCTCGCCTTCGCGAAGCTCGGCGAGCTCAATCCGCAGGCGGGCGGTCCGTACGCGTACGCGCGCGACTTCCTCGGGCCGTTCGCGGGTTTTCAGACCAACTACGTGTACTGGTTCGGAAGCTGGATCGGCAACATCGCGATCGCGGTAGCGGCCGTGGGCTATCTCTCGGAGCTCGTTCCGGGAATCAGCAGCCCACCGATGAGCGTCATCGTCACGGCCGCGGCGATCTGGCTGTTCACGTTCGCGAATATTCTGGGGCCGCGCGCGGTCGGCGCGCTGCAGACCTGGACGGTGGCGCTCGGGCTGATTCCGATTCTCGGCGTCGCGTTTCTCGGTTGGTTCTGGTTCGATTCCGCGAACTTCACTTCCGGGTGGAACGTGAGCGGCGACTCGAGCCTGAACGCCGTCTCGCGTGCGGCCTCGATGGCGTTGTGGGCGTACATGGGCATCGAGAGCGCGGCCGTTTCGGCGGGGGTGATCGAGAACCCCACGCGCAACGTGCCGCTCGCGACGATCATCGGCCTCGGCCTCGCGGCGACGGTGTACATGCTGAGCTCGACCGTTCTCATGGGGATGCTGCCGAACGACGCGCTGCGCGCGTCGAACGCGCCGTTCGCCGACGCGGCCAGGCTCGCGCTCGGCTCGTTCGGCGCGATGGTGGTTGCGGCGTGCGCCGTCCTGAAAGCGTTCGGCACGCTCGGCGGATGGATGCTGCTCGTCGGCCAATCGGGCAAGGCCGCGGCCGACGACGGGATGTTTCCGAGCGTATTCGCGCGCGTCAATCGCCACGGCGTGCCCGGCACCGGGCTGATCATCGTCGCCGTACTGATGACGGTCGTGCTGTTCGCGACGATGTCGCCGACCGCTGGCCGGTCAATTCAGCCGGATGGTCGATCTCGCGGTGATGCTCGTCATCGTGCCGTACATCTACTCGGCCGTCGCGGTCGTGCAAGTGATGTACGACCGCGGCGTTCCCGCCGCGACGTTTCGTGTCTACAAGTGGCTCGCGCTCGTCGCCGTCGGCTACTGCCTCTGGGTCATCGTCGGCAGCGATCCGGGGACCGTGGTGCGCGCGACGGTCGCGCTGCTCGATCAGCGTGCCGCTGTATCCGTTTTTCATCCGCTCGATGGAGGCCGCCGCTAAACGCCACGCGGCGCAGCCGGACGAGCACGACCTCTCTCACTATCCCGATTCCGCTGCGGTCTGTAGCCGCCAAGCACTGAAGCAAGCGCGAAAAGAAGGAGCGCCCGATGCAAAAGCCAACTGTCCCGACCAACCCGCTTCGCCCCGTCCACATGGCGGCGCTCCCGCTCGCGATTCTATTAGCGCTCGCGGCGGCGCCGGTCGTCGCCCAAGACGAGGCGCCGAGTCGTCGCGCCGCCCGGGCTGCCCTCGGGAGTCGACTGGACGTTCAACTTCGACGCCACGATGGGCGCATTCGGCTTCGCGAACTCGTTCTATACGAATCCGAAGCCCGAGGAGCCGTCCGGCGATCTCAGCGACAACTGGATGGAGGCGTCGCTCAAGCCTGCGGTGAGCGGGGTCTTCACCACCAAGGGCTCCGCGCAGTTCTACGGAACGCTGAGCGCGCGCCGGTGAGCGCACCTACGGCGCAGCGCCCTCGGTCGTGGGCGAGGACGCGTCCTCGTTCCAGCTGGACGAGCTGTCCTTCGGCTGGCGATCGGGCGAAAAGAACGCAAGAGACGAGAGCCTCTTCGACTTCACGGTCGGACGCGCGCAATACCAGCTCGGCCACGGCATGCTGCTGTGGGACGGCACGGCGGAGGGCGGCACGCGCGGAGGCTACTGGACGAACGCGCGGAAGGCGTTCGAGGGGGCCGCGATCGGCCGCTTCCAGCCCGGCAACCACAAGCTCGAGGCGTTCTTTCTCGACAAGGACGACCTGCCCGAGGCCGACTCCTCCACCAAGCTCTGGGGCGTGAACTACGAGTACCTGATCGGCGAGGACACGACGCTCGGCGCCACCTACCTGAAGTTGTCCGCGAACGACACGGCGCCGCAACGCGACGGGCTCAGTGTCTATGACTTCCGCGTCTTCACGGCGCCGTTCGACAGCATGAAGGGGCTGTCCTTCGAGGCGGAGTACGCCCTCGAAGACAACGGCAACGCGCTCGATTCGACCGCGTACAACGTGCTCGCCGCGTATCAGCTCGATAACGATCGCTGGAAGCCGAAGTTTTCCTACCGCTATGCGATCTTCGAAGGCGACGACCCGACGACGGCCGCGAACGAGAATTTCGACGGGTTGTTGACGGGATTCTACGACTGGGGCACCTGGTGGCAGGGCGAGATCGCCGGCGAGTACTTCGTCTCGAACTCGAACCTGATCTCCCACCAGCTTCGCGTGCACACGACGCCGAACGACTCCATCGGGATGGGGCTGATCCTGTTCGACTTCACGCTAGACCATCCCGAGTCGCTCGGAGCGGGCGTGACCTCCGACGACGTCGGCACCGAGCTCGACTGGTACATGGACTGGAGCGTCAACGATAACGTTACCTTGAGCTTCGTGGTCGCCTACGCGGACCCCGGTGCGGCGATCGCCCAGCTGTCCGGCCGGACGGATACAGTTCTTCTACGGGATGGTATTCGCGGCCTACAGCTTCTAGCCGCGCTTGCACGACCGGCGACGGGATCAGAGCTGCTCGACGGCCGCCGGGTCGACGAGCTCGGGCGGCGCTCGACTGAACAGGACTCGCAAGCCGAGCCCGAGGATCTCGGGCTTGCTCAGCGCGTTTCGGTCGTGCAGCACGCGCACGAGCACGGCCGGGTCGTCGGTGATGATGTTGTCCGCGCCGCGCTCGATCATGCGCAGCATGGCGTCCGGCTTGTTCACGGTCCAGACATGCACTTTCTTGCCGGCCGCGTGTGCGCGGCGAATGAGCGAGCGAGTCGCTTGCGCCGAGCCGAGGCTCAGAAAGTCGGCTTCGGTACGGACGACGTCGCCGACGGCCTTCGTGACGATGTGCCCCGTGATCAAGCGCGGCTCGATGCTCTCGACTTGCCGCAGCGCGCCGTAGTCGAGCGAAGTGATCACGACCTCGTCGAGAAATTTCTCGCGCCGCAGCAGGTCGATGACGGCCGGTGCGAGCCCCGGATCTGGAACGTTGTACTTGAGCTCGACGTTGATCTTCATCTTGCCGCGCACGAGATCGATCACTTCTTTGAGCGTCGGGGTGTGCTCGCCGGCAAACTTGGCGTCGTACTTGCGCCCGATGTCGATCGCGACGAGATCGGGTGTCGTCAGCTCGCTCACTTTGCGCGGGTCGCCGCCGATTCGCAGCAGATCACCGTCGTGCAGCACGACGATCTGTTCGTCGCGCGTGCGTTGCACGTCGAGCTCGATGTACGTAGCTCCGGCGTCCAGCGCGGCGCGAAACGCGGCCATGGTGTTCTCCGGCGCGTGCATCGACGCGCCGCGATGCGCCGTGATGCCCACGTCGGCTGTCAGTGTCAGTCGCGAGACGACGAACCATCCGGCGCCGAGCGCGGCCGCGAGCAGGCCGAGCGTGCCGAAAATGGCGAAGCGCGCGAGCCGTCGCGACGGCGCCTCGCCGTCCCGCGCGGCGCCGTGCAGCTGCCAACCGCTCGGGTCTTGCTGCTGCGCGTACATGCGCGTGACGAGGAACTGATGGCCGCCGAGGTGCACGGCGCTGTACAAGAAACTGCCGACGATGCCCACGGTGAAATACAACGCCACCAAGGGCAGAACGCGCGACACCTCGATTCCGGCCCATGCGAGACCGAGGTCGGACACTTGGCGGCAGATCCAGGTGATCGCGATCAACGCCGCCGTCATCAGGAGCCACCACAAGACCAGTGGCGTGACGATCTTGATGACACGCCCCTTCGTCAAACCCATGCTCGTCCGGAGCGCCGTGAAAGGGATTCCGCCTTCGAGCACGAGAATCGGTACCGCGTAGAGCCAGCGCGTGAGCTGCCACACGGCGAGTAGCGCATAGCCGACCCCGAGCAGCGCGCCAATGAGCTTCGCGAGCCGCCACTCCGTCGGGTTCTCCGCGAGGTAGTAGTTGATGTCGTGTCCGCGGAGCATCGTGAGCCACACGATCGCGGCGGCCGCGAGGAACGGCAGGGCGAGAAGCAGGAGGCGCAAGAACGTGCGCGCCGAGAGGAAGAACAACAACGGCAACCGAACCAGTACGTACGCGATCGTCGACGCCACGGTGATCGAGCGTTTCGTGATCGCGTGCGCCGCGATCAACGTCTGGCCTGCGAGCTCCGCGAACAAGAGCGCCAAGGTGAGCGCCGCAATCACGAGCAGGAACCCGGCCCCGGTCGGCGACAGGACGAAGCGCGCGATGTCGTAGTTGCTGATCACCGGCTCGCCGGCCGCGAGCACGATCCGCCGGGCGACCCAGCCCACGAGCGGCGTGAAGAGCGCGAGCCCGAGCAACTGCATCAGTAGGTGGAAGGCGAGGGACTCGCGCCATCCGGCGCGAAAGTCGTCTCGCGCCCGTAAGAGCAGCTGCTGATCCATGGTTCCCCTCGCCTGGTTCGCGGGGCAGCGCGCCCAACGTTGCGTGTGGGACGAAGACTGATGGACCGGCGGCGCGATAACCATTGCCTGTAAGGCCCATATCGCTCTGCCGCGCTGGAGGTCTGCGACGGCAGTCAACCCGCGAAACGACAGCGTCGCGCGCGAGAAACCAGGGCTAGCGAAGAGCTCCGCCGCGGACAAGTACGCCTTTGGTGCTAGAGCGCGCGAAGGCGTCGTGGCAATATTCTAGCGGCAGGGGGGCTGGTCTTCTTGAGGGATGCGGTATGCTTCGCGTTCGGCGACCCGCCAAGAACAATCCAAGAAAGGGGCAAATTCATGAGCATGGCCAAACGGTTTAGTCTGCTAGTCGCGTCGCTACTCCTCTCCGGGATGGCACTGGCCCAGAGCCAGCAAGCGATAAGGGATCAGATCTTCGGAGAAACCGACGCCGTCAAGAAGCAGGCTGACGCGCTGAACGCGAAGATGTTGGCCCCGGGGGCATACGCAGAGGGGCTCGAGCTGTATGTCAGCGCGGGTGAGACCCTCGAGAAAGGTAAGGACCTCGATCGCGTGCGCGAAGAAGTGGGCGAGGCGAAGGGGCACTTCCAACACTCGGTCGAAGCAGCGGAGTTGGCGCAGGTGACGTTTACCAACGCGTTGGCGGCCCGCAAGGCAGCCGAAACCGCTGAGTCCGCGAAATACGCCGAACGCGAATGGGGCAAGGCGGAGGAATCGCTGGTATCCGCGGCCGAGACGTTGGAAGGCGGCAACTTGAAGAAGGCAGGCAACTCCGCGATCGACGTCGAGAAACTGTATCGCGAGGCGGAAGCCAAATCGGTCAACTCCAAGGCGAAAGCGACGAAATAGGACGGTTCTATGCACAAGCGACCAAGGATCTGGACCCGCATCGGCCTCGCGCTTCTTCTGATGGCTTCAGCCGGCGTCTGGGCACAATCGAACGAGCTCACGGTCACGTTCCGCAAACCGAACGTCGACTTCAAGCAGTACAAGCAGCTGCTGATCGTTCCGCTGAATCTCAGCGACACGCGGATCATCCCGCCGCCGTGGGTGGAAAACGCGGACCCGCACAAGTGGGAGCTGACGAAGAAGAACGAGGATGCCCTCCGATCCGCCTATGCGGACGCCGTGCGCAAAGGAATAGAGGAGTCAGGCGATTTCAAGGTCGTCGATGCCGTGGCGCCCGGCACCTTGCAGGTCGAGGTGCGTCTGATCAGTCTTACGCCCTATGCCGCACGCGGTGAGCAAACCACTACGTTGGGCTCCGGCAGCATGACCTTCGAAGCGCACGTTCGCGACGCTCGCAGCGGCGAGTTGTTGGGGGTCTTCCAGGGAACGCAGCAGGTAGGCCAGGACTATCAGGAAAATACCACCTTCAATCGCGTCTCTAGTCTGACCGAGCACTTCACGAATTGGGGCCGCAACGTCAGCCGGAGGTTGACGGCAGCTCGCGCGCAGTAGCCGCGCCAGCGCTCATCGCGACGCGGCCGTCCGGCCGTCGCGATGAGCGCCCGATCGGGGTTGATGGGACACCCGACGCCGAGCAGGGAGCGCGTCGCGGGGAGGGATGATGTTCACCGACTCCTGCGGTGAGCAGGCCAACGCGGCGCGTCGGCGTCGGCCGTCGTTGCGCGTACGCCGGTCATCCTCGCATTGCTGCTCGCGCGAGCCGCGGTCGCCGCGGACGTGCGCGTTCCAGCCGACTTCGCATCGATCCAAGCCGCCATCGATCATGCAGCGACCGGCGACCGCGTCTTGATCTCGCCGGGTCGCTATACCGAAAACGTCGTACTACGTTCCGGCATCGACGTGCGCGGCGTCGAAGCCGCGCGCGTGCTGCTCGTCCCAGCGTCGCGCGTCGGCCCAACCGCTTCCGCCGACGGCGTAACGGACGTCGTGCTCGCGAACATCACGTTCCTCGACTCCTCGACAGCCGTGCGCGTCGTAAATAGCGACAACGTCACGATCGCCAACAACGTCTTCGTCGGTGCGACCGACGCGGGCGTGCGGACGGGCACGCTTGCGAACGTGGACGTCTTGCACAACGTGTTCTTCGAGAACGACGCTGCCATCGCTCGCAGCCTCGCGAATACGCACGTCGTCAACAACATCTTTGCCGGCAATCGCGCGGCCATCGCCGGTGAGAGCGGGTTCGGCGACAACAACGTCAACGTGAGCTTCAACTGCTTCTTCCAGAACGGCGTGGGAGATCCGGTCTCCGGTACCAGCGCGCGGATCGGTGATCCGTCGTTCGTCGACTCCCGGAAGCCGGACTTTCATTTGAAGCAGGGCTCGGCGTGCATCGACTCGGGCACAGGGACGGACATCGTCGACAACAGCATTGCGGACGCCGGCGCGTACGGCGGTGGGATTCGCCGAAGCGTTCCCTTATCCCGTGCCGCGTCCCGAGGCTGTGGATGGCAGCGCCGCCGGCAGTTTCGCAATACACGTCGTGTGGCAACGAAATCTGGCGTACCTCGTGACGAGCACGGTGACGCCCGGCGGCTACCGGATTCACTATGGCCGGAACGCCAACGTTCCGCCGTTTGGGGGCACCGATGCCGGCGGCGGCACGCAGGCGTCGCCGATCGACGTCGGCAACGTCGAGTCCTTCACGCTGGCGAACCTGATGCCCGTAGCGCCCGCGGGTGCAGCGCCGCAGCTCGTTTCCGCGGAGCCACGCGACCACGCAGTCGTCCTTACGTGGAGCGCAGTAACCGACGCGGTCGGCTACCGAATCGCGTACGGTGTCGGTTCGGTAGACGAGAATCATCTCGACGTCGGCGCAACCACGACCCAGACGGTGACCGGCCTAGCGAACGACACTGCGTATCGCTTCGCAGTGCTCTCGCGAACGCAAGCCACGTATCGCATCGCAGTCACTGCGCTCGACAGCACGCAGAGCCACCACGAGAGCGCGTTCTCGGAGACCGCGACGGTCGCGCTCGGGCCCGTGTCGAACGGGGCTACAGTCGAACGAGCTCGTTCAGATTCCGGGCGAGACGATTCCGGTACCAGACCTTCCCGACGAAGGAGGGTGCTTCATCGCGACCGCTGCTTACGGGTCCGATGCGGCAGCGCCGGTGTTGATCCTGCGCGACTTTCGCGATCGTTTTCTTCTGCACAGCGCGCCGGGGCGCTCGTTCGTCCGCGCCTATTACGAGTGGAGCCCTGCGTGGAGCAGTCGGCTGAACGCCGCTCCGCAGCTCAAAGGTGCCGTGCGCGTAGTGCTCGCTCCGTTCGTCGTGGGCGCTTTGCTCGTGAATACCGCGAGCGGCGGCCAAGTCGCCGATGCTAGCGATCCTGTTGACGGCTCTCGTGGTCGCGCGGCGCCGCGCACGCGTGCGCGCGCGGGGCAGCGTATGACAATGCGGCGATGGCTCGTGTACCGGAGCTCGCTTTAGCTTGCTTTGCGATGCTGTTGTCGGTGCCGGCCGCGCGGGCTCAGACGGGAAGCGCACCCGAGCCCGGTACGCCTCGCTGGATGTTCTCGTTCAGCGGCGGGGAGCTCGAGCCCGAGCTCGAAAGTTTCGAGGCAGCCTACGGCGACGCGGACAGCAGCTACTTCGGCGCGAGCTTCGCGTACTTGTTCAGGCCGTGGTTGGAGGCCGGTGCGGAGATCGGCTACATGCACGAGAAAGGCGCCGGGATCATCGCATCGCAAGGGATCCCCGGCGGCGAAGTCGAGTATTCGTTGCTGCCGGTGCACGTGTTTCTGACGTTTCGTGGGGCGTTCAAGCCCGACCAGCTGTTCGTGCCATATATCGGTTTTGGCGCGACGACTGCTCTCTACGAGCAGCAGATCGAGCTGCAGGGCGATCGGAGCGGGCGGTCCGACAGTGGCAGCATGGCGCGACTGGGAGTGCAGCTCTACCTGAATAGGCTCGACCCGGATACGTCTGGTGCGTACGGAGACGGGGTCATCAAGCAAACCTACCTCTATCTCGAAGCGCAGCGCTTCAGCACCGAGCAGTCGGCGATCGAGCTCGGTGGGGACGCCCTCGTGCTCGGTATCCGGTTCACGCTCGGTCCCGATATCGACGCAGGGCGCTGATGCGGCGAAACCTTCTGGAGCAGGGCACGAAATATCGTGATAGCCTGCGGCTCGCGGCGTGATTCGACCGTGCTCAACCAATGACGAATCGTTGCGAGTCCCGGCCAGATCTTCTGCTCGCCCGGGTGGCGGAAAGGTAGACGCAGCGGACTTAAAATCCGCTGGCCGATTAGGCCGTGCCGGTTCAAGTCCGGCCCTGGGCACCAATAAGAAGGAAGTCACGGCCGGGAAGGTGCGCTGTTCGAACTAGCGGCGAACGAGCCGCGGCCGGTTATGCCGAATGCGCCGGACCCGGTTTGGCGCACACGGGTCCTTGGGGGTCGAACGGTGTGGCGGCGCCGCGCGGGCCGGGCTCGCTGAAGCCGTAACAATCCTGTAATGCAAGCGTAAAGCAACTGCAAAGTCGCAGTGGTGGACTGTACGGGGTCGAAATCCGGGGTCCACATGGGTAGCGCAGTTCTTCTAGTCCATGACGAGAAGCCGCTCAGAGAGGCGGCGCGGGGAGTCCTCGAGCTCGCCGGTCACGCGGTGCAAGAAGCTCACGAGCTGAGCTCCGCCTGGCGGCTCGTCGAGAGCGCGCGCCCGGATCTCATCATCTTTCCTTGGACCGCCCTGAAATCCGTGCGCGACTCGCTTACTCGACTCCGTGAAGACAGCGCGACTCGCCAGAGCCGCGTGATCGTGTGGGCGGCACAGGCGGAAATCCGCGAGGCGGTCAACGCTCTGGAGTTCGGGGCGGATGACTGCTTGGGGGTGCCGTTCGATCGCGCGGAACTCATCGCGCGGGTGAACGCTTGCTTGCGCAGGCCCGCCGCGACGACGCGCGCCGACGTGCTCGCGGCAGGCCCCGTGGTGCTCGACAAGGCCGTGCACTGCCTCCTCGTGAGCGAACGTCCCGTCGATCTCGCTCCGACGGAGTTTCGCTTGATGGCCTTCTTTCTCGAGAATCAGGGGCGAGTCTTCAGTCGCGACGAGCTATTGCGTCGTGCGTGGTCGAGAAACATCAAAGCAGGGCACAGGACGGTAGACGTGCATGTACGCCGTCTGCGTCAGTTGCTGGAGCCGTTCGGCTGCGATGATTTCATCCAAACGGTCCGCGGTTTCGGTTACCGATTCGCGCCGTCCTCGCGCGATGCAGACTTGCCACAGTCCGTCGAACGCACGGTTCGCAGTCAGCAGTCGTAACACATCCGAAACCTAACTTTCATATTGCTTCAACATCCCCTCTATAACTTGCGAGCACTCGTGCCGACGAGTGCTGCAGCCGCTCAAATCGCAGCAGTCGTTAGTCGGAATGCTCGGACGGCAGCCCCTAGGCGTCGTCGCTCCCTCCGATGGCACCGCATAAGAAACGAACGTCAGCCGGAGAAAGCAAGTGATCAAAATCAAGCGAGTCCTGACCTGGATCTCGATCGGTGCCGCATTGGCCGCGTGCGAGTCGGGAGACATCAACCTGGCGCCGACGAACATCGACGCGTCGACCAACACGGGCGGCGGGGGTGGAGCGGCAACGAATCCGTGCGCGAAGTACACGGTCGGCTCCAACACGCAGCAGGGGTCGTTCGACGGTACCAACTGCACTTATAGCTCGACGTTCGCTTCGCCGACGAACCCGATCACGGTCGATCTAAGGATCCCGTTCATCTCCGGCGTGCACATCTTTCAGGACAGCTTGTTCATCGGCGCGGACGTCGACACCGGCGTCGCGCCGGCCGGTGGAACGGGGCCGAAGCTCGTGATCGATGCAGGCAACACGATCGCGTTCACCGATTCGGGCGACTATCTGCGCATCAACCGCGGGTCCCAAATCATCGCCGACGGGTTATCGAGCGCCCCGATTACGTTCACGGGCTTCACCGATGCCGTGAGCCACACGGCCGGTGCCTTCGACGTGCAGCTCTGGGGCGGCATCGTGATCAACGGCAATGGAATCACGAACAACTGCACGGATACGCAGCGCACGTCGAACGCATGCCACGTCGTGTCCGAAGGTCTTCCGTCGCACTACGGCGGAAACGACAACGCCGAGAGCTCGGGCATCCTGCGCTACGTCATCGTCAAGCACAGTGGCTTCGAGGTCGCGCCGAACGACGAGCTTAACGGGATCACGTTCAACACCGTCGGCTCGGGGACCACGGTCCAAAACGTCGAGGTGTACAGCGCCTATGACGACGGCATGGAGTTCTTCGGCGGCGCCGTGAACGTCACGAACTATGTCGCGCTCTACGTCCGCGACGACTCGATCGACTTCACCGACGGTTGGAGCGGCACGATGAAGAACGCGCTCGTCATCCATTCCGCGAACAACGCCAACAACTGCATCGAGGGCGATAACATCGCTTCGACCAGGATTCCGGCCGCACCGAACAATACGTCGAGCAACGCACCGGTCACGAAGCCGACTATCAGTCACCTCACGTGCATGACGTCGAGTTTCGTTGCGGGCACTCACGGCGCGTCGAAGGGCGCGATCATTCGGTTTGGTGCGCGTGCGCTGATCACCGACAGCATCTTCGACACCGGCCGCGGCACGGCCCGTCTGTCGCAGACGCCGGCGAACTCGCAACCCTGCTGGGAGATGGACAGCGCATCGTCGCCGGACACGGTCGCTGCAGCGGCGGCCGGCGAAACGACCGTGAATCGCACGGTATTCGCGTGCCAGGTGCCCACCACGGTGTCGGCATCGGACAACCTGCCGAATGGCGATACTCAGACGCAGTGGCTCCTCAACAACGGCGCGGCGCCGAACTCGTACACGTTCAACACGAGCAACGCCGTGATCACGTCGCCGGCGACGGCGTCGGTTCTGCAACCGAACTCGTTCTATTCGTTCGACAACGACGCGGCGGCAGGTACCGTGACCGTGCTCGACAGCACGGGCACGCCCGTCGTCCTGACGGTGCCTGACGGCTACATCGGGGCCGTGCGGAGCACCGCGGATTGGACCGCGAACTGGACCTATGGCTTCGTCGACGGCCGCCGCGGCGCCGCTCCGTGGTGGGTGCAATAACGAACGTTGACGATATCCACGATCCGACGCGGGCGCCGGGAGAACTGGCGCCCGCGTACGGCTTAGGCGTCAACGACCGAAAAATGAACAACGAGGTCCAGAAATGGCCATCAAGAAGACCGCGCTAGCGCAGTCGATCGCAGTTTTGTTAGGTGCCGCGACGTGCTCGCTCCCGGCAATCGCGCAGGAGTCGGCACCCGCGCCGAGTGCGGCGCCCGAAAGTCAGGTCATCGATGAGGTGATCGCGATCGGCCGGCAAAAGGCGACGGCATTCGACGTCGTCGGGGAACGGCTCGAGCAGGAGGTCGCAACCGACTTCCTCAGCGCAGAGGCGATCGCGCGCGTCGGCGACAGCACGGTGTCGTTGGCCTTGCGGCGCGTGCCCGGTCTCACTCTCGTCAACGACCAATTCATCTACGTGCGCGGGCTAGGCGAGCGCTATTCCAGCGTCCTCCTGAACGGCGCACAAGTCCCGTCGCCGGATCTCACGCGTAACGTCATTCCGCTCGATATCTTTCCCGCCGAGATAATCAAGGCGCTCTCGGTGCAGAAGGGATATTCGCCGGAGGAGCCCGCCGCGTTCGGCGGCGGCAACATCGACATCATCACGCGCGGCATTCCCGAGGGACCCGTGTTCAATATGCAGGTCGGCTCGGGCACGAATAGCGCGAACGACGACGACGGTCTGACGTATCCCGGCGGTCACGACGACGGCATCGGCAAAGATGACGGCACGCGCGCGTTCCCGGACCCGTTGGTCGTCGGCCTCCAGGACTACCGCGGCAACATTACACCGTCGAACATCCTCAATACGCTCAACGGCGACGGCAACTATCACTTCCTCTCCGAGGCCGAAGCGATCAATCGCGATCTCGGGGTCTCGCTGAACCGCGACGTCGAGATCAGCCCGAAGTCATTGGGCCCGGATGGGAGCTTCGAGCTCGATCTCGGCAGTAAGTGGTATCTGGGCGGCCAGGATCGATGGCAGTTCGGCGCCATGGGACTGGTTACCTATAGTAACGCCTGGCGGAACCGCGAGCGCATCGAGCGCGATCTCGCCGATCCAGTCGATCAGGTCGAGTACAAGAACCGGACGATCAACGGCGTAGCCGCGACGGGCGTCGCGAACTTCGGGCTCTCGTTCGGCTCGGATCACGAGCTCGCGCTGAGCAGCTTCTACGTCCGCAACTCCGAGGACGAAACCGCGATCTCGACGCGTACGAGCGCCAACTTCAAACTCGCAGACGGCCGGCAGCTCCGAGACTACGACATTCGGTACGAGCAACGGGAGCTCACGGTCAATCAGATCCGCGGTCACCACGTGAATGGCCAGGACACGAAGGAGCTGTCGAATTTCTTCGATCACAAGCTAATCGACGGGATGGTGCTCGACTGGTACGTGTCCGAAGCGGAGGCGCAAACGGACATTCCGAACGAGATCAAGTTTTCGGCGGAGGATCGCGTGGACCCCGCTACGGGCGCGGTGCTGGGGACGTCGATACGGCAGTCGAACTCCGCTGCGGACTACCGTTTCAGCTATTTGCGCGATGAGGTGGACAGCAGCGGCTGGGACCTGATGAAGCCGGTCACCTTCGAGCACGTCGACGTCGAGATCAGCGGCGGGCAGGACGTCGCGCAGAAGGGTCGCAGCTACACGCAGACCCAGTTCGGTCTCGGAACCACCACGGGTGCAGCCACGCCGATTCTCGCCGGGACGCCGGGCCAGGTCTTCACGGACGCCAACATCTTGAATCCGACGAATGGGTTCAGTCTGAGCGCGGGCGGCATCGGCACCGAAAGCTATCTCGCGGCGCAGACCAACCTGGCCTCGTATATCAAAGCCGATGCGCTCGTAAACGAGAAATGGCGTTACGCCGGCGGCCTGCGCTACGAGCAATTCCGGCAGGCTTCCCTGCCGATCGACACGCTCGAGTACAACGTGAGCGTTGGGCAGTGCGCGCTGGCGCCGTGCGACGAGGCGGCTCTCGAGAACGCCACATTCTCCGAGGACGACGTCTATCCGACCATCGCGGTCACGCGGATCATGCACGACGTTTGGGCGCAAGACTTTCAGTTGCGCTTCGGTCTCAGCAACACCGTTGCGCGCCCCGACCTCCGCGAGATCGCGGGCTCGACGTACATCGATCCGCTCACCGAGACGCGCGTGCGAGGCAACCCGGCGTTGGTCACGTCGGCGATCACGAACTTCGACGTTCGCGCCGAGTGGTTCTTCGACAACGGCGACAACTTCACGACGTCGCTGTTCTACAAGGACATCAAAGACCCGATCGAGACCGTGCAGGGCGCCGGCACGGACGAGAACATTTCGCTCACGTTCATCAACGCCGACGCGGCCGACGTCTACGGCCTCGAGGTCGAGTGGCTCAAGGATCTCTCGACGCTCGGGCCAAAATTCCTCGAGCCGTTCTTCTTCTCGGGCAACATCACGCTGAGCGATTCGGAAATCACTGTGGGCGACGTGGGGTTCAACGTCACGAACGACACTCGGCCGATGTCCCAGCACTCGAAGTACGTCGCCAATTTGCAGCTCGGGTACGACTCGAACAACGGCGCGCACAGCTTCACGATCGCCTACAACACGTTCGGCGAGCGCCTGTTCTTCGCTGGCCGTGACGGCGTGCCCGACGCGTACGAGCAGCCGTTCGATTCGTTGGATTTCACGTATTCCTATTACCCGACGGAACACTTGAGCGTGAAGTTCAGGATCCAGAATCTGCTCGACTCGAAGCTCGAGATCGAGCAGGGCGACGTGCTCGTGATCGAGCAGAACGTCGGGACGACGGCGAAGATCGACGTGAAGTGGAACGTCAAGTAGACAGACATGAGCCGCCGCGACGCGGCGTGCGTCGCGGCAGCCCTGCCGTTACTTGATCGCGCGAATCGCCGAAGGGGCGAGCGGCTGCTGCGGCGGGATAATCGCCGTCTCGGCAAGCGAATCGTCCCTAGGGAACGGGTTGCCGTGCGCGAGCCAGTCCGGAATCTGCACTTTCATCCGGAACGGCCCGATCGTCATGATGTCTTGATCGCACAGCACCGCGCGGTCCACCTTGCGGCCGTTGTGCAGCACGCCGTTGACGCTATTCAAGTCCACGACGTAGTACCCGTCCGGCGTCCCCACGATCGCCGCGTGATGACGGCTCAGGTACGGGCTCGGCAGGCAGACGTCGTTGTGCTCGCTGCGCCCGAGCAGCGTGCGCTGACCGAGCGTGATCCGGCTCAGCACCTTTCCGCCGCGGCTGATCAACAGATAACCCTGCGGGGGCACGTCGTGCGGCTGATCGCCGTTGCTCGCGCCGCCAGCTTCGAGCTTTGCGCCCTGGCGCGCGACCAGCGTCGCTATCGCTTGCTGCGCGACGGTCGCGTCGACGCGATCGACTTCCATCTGGCGCAGTAGCAGCAGAGACATCTGGCACAGCACGTCGACGGCTGCGTAGCGGCCGCCCGCGAGCCGGGCGATCATCTGACTCGCGACCGGGGTTACGAGATCGGCCATCTCGAAGCGCGCCAACCGCCAGTCGACATACCTCATCAGATCGACCTGAGACGGGGAATCGAGCTTGTGCACGCTGAGCTCACCTGCATCGGCGCCCACGCGTTCGAGATCGACGCGTTGAGCGAGCGACGGAGGGCCCGCGAGCAGTAGCTCGATCGCGCCGCGCTTCTCTATTCTGAAGGAAACAAGCCGTTCGACTTCTTCCCAAGCAGCGGCCTTGAACGTGTGGGCATCGTCCATGACGAGCACGACGCGTTTGCCTTGCAAGCGTCGCTGCTGGACGAAAACCGTGAACAGATTGCGCTGCTCGACCTCGGAGAGCTCCCACGGAGCGAGATCGGCGCTGAGCAGCAAGCTCGACAGAACGGCGACAGCGTCGTCCTTGGGACCGCGACACTGCAGTACGACGCCGTCGCGTCCGAGACGGTCGGCGACGTGGTTGAGCGAGCGTGGTCTTGCCGGACGACGGAGGCCCGACGAGCAGCCGGATTCGGGTATTGCGAGAAAGCTGGCTCAGGGCGGCCTGTTGAGCCTCCCCGAGCCAGATTTGGTCCGCCGTTGGTCGCGCAAACACTCTCGCGGGAGACACCAGACAGCGTGCTTCCGCCATGGCCGTTTTCCTTCTTTATTAGCTAGTTATTGAGGATTGGTAATCGTTCTTATGACGGCGTGGGTGAGTCTAGGCCATGAGGAAAGTTATGTAAACTGCTGGTTCAAACGACTATTTCACCTGCCGACGCGTTTGCGGCTCAGGCCGTAAGCTCAGAGTGTCTCTATTAAAAGACTATTACCCATTGTTATTACAAGAAAAATGCTGGACGGTTCGCTTGCAAAATCGTAACCCTCGGGCACAATCCGCCGCTCATCTCGCGGGGCCGAGCTAAACGATGACGAGTCCGGTGGCATTGCGCGCGCGCGATCTTGCCGTCTGGCGGGGCGAGCGCTGCCTATTCGAGGGCCTCGACTTCGAGCTCGCGGAACGGCAGCTTGCGGTCGTGATCGGACCCAACGGCGCCGGCAAGACGACGCTGCTGCGAGTGCTCGCCGGTCTCTCGCTGCCGTCCGCCGGGAGCCTCACGTGGCACGGTGCGCCGGTCGGATCTCTTCCGCTCGAGCATCGCGGCGCGATCGCATATCGCGGCCATCTCGACGGGTTGAAGAAGGACCTGACGGTTCTCGAGAACTTGCGCTTTCACGCAGCGATCTGGGGCGGCGGCGCTGATTTCGAGCCGCTGCTGCGAGAGCTGAAGCTCGCCGAAGTCGCGCATTCGCGCGTGCGCCACCTTTCTGCGGGGCAGCAGCGACGCACGGCGCTTGCGACTCTGAAGCTTTCGAACGCGAAGCTGTGGATTCTCGACGAGCCGACGACGAACTTGGATGCCGAGGGTCGTGCAAGGATTTTGGATTGGATTCGGCAGCATCGCGCGGCGGGCGGCGTCGCAGTCGTAGCGACACACCAGCCGGACGAGTTCAACGAGCCCGGCACGTTGGTGATGGAGCTCTGACGGCAGATGAACGCATTCAACACCATCTTGGTGCGCGACTTGCGGATTGCCTTCCGCCGCTTCAGCGAGCTCTCGAACCCGTTGTTGTTCTTCGTGATCGTGGTGTCGCTGTTTCCGCTCGCGTTGTCGGCGAATACCGACGTGCTCAGAGAGGTCGGCACGGGTGTTTTGTGGGTGTCCTCGCTGCTATCCTCGCTGCTTGCCTTGGAAGGCTTGTTTCGCGGCGATGCCGACGATGGCAGCTTGGAGCAGCTCATGTTGAGTCCGGTGCCGCTGGGAATCACGGTGCTCGCAAAGGTCGCGGCTCACTGGTTGGTGGTGATCGTGCCGTTGATTGCGCTGGTGCCCGTGCTCGCTTTGTCATATGCGCTGCCGCTTGCCGCGCTGCCGACGATGGTTGCGGCGTTGTTGCTCGCGACGCCTACGCTGAGCGTGCTGATCGCGCTCGGAGCCGCACTGACCGTGAGCTTGCGGCGCGGCGGATCGATGGTTGGCCTGCTGATCCTGCCGATGACGGCGCCGCTTTTGATCTTCGGCTCGCGCGCCACCGATTTCGGAGTGCACGGCGAGCCGACGGCTGGGCCGCTCTACTTGCTCGCGGCGCTGGCCGCGCTCGCGATCGCGCTCGGCCCCGTCGCGATCGCCGCGGCGCTTCGAGTGGGCGTCGAATAGGAGGCGAAATGCGGCTGCCACGTTGGTTCCATCTGCTCGGGTCTCCGCCGTTCGTCTACGGTTTCGCCGGCAGGCTCGCACCGTGGCTTGGTGTGGCGGGGTGCCTCTTGCTCGCGATCGGCGCGTACTGGGGACTCGCCGTCGCTCCGCCCGACCGGGTCCAGGGCGAGGTCTACCGAATCCTCTTCATCCATCCGCAAACGGCGTATGTCAGCATGATGGCGTACGTCGTCATGGCTGTGAGCGGGGCGATCGGCTACATCTGGCGAATCAAGCTGGCGCACGCCGTCGCGGCTACCGCGGCGCCGATCGGCGCGTCTTTTACCGTGTGTGCGCTCGCGACCGGCGCGATCTGGGGGCGGCCTACCTGGGGGACGTTCTGGCAGTGGAGCGATCCGCGCATCATGTCCGAGACGCTGCTTCTCTTCTTGTTCTTGGGCTATCTCGCGCTACGCGCAGCATTCGATGACCGCGACAAAGCGGATCGAGTGAGCGCCATTCTCGCGGTGGTGGGCGTGGCCAACGTTCCAGTCATTAAATACTCCGTGGTCTGGTGGAACTCCCTGCACCAAGGTCCGTCGATATCGAAGCTCGACGCTCCGTCGATCGCGCCCGAAATGCTCAGTCCGTTCCTGATCATGGTGGCCGCGTTCACGCTCATCTTCTATTGGCTGTTGCTGAACGGGTTGCGGGGAGAGATTGTCGAACGGGAGCGTGATACCCGCTGGATCCAGACAAATGTTCGGGGCCCGGGGATGACCGAGTTTCTGAGAATGGGCGGTGACGGCGCGTATGTCTGGTCCGCCTATGGCATTACACTGGCCGGATTGGTGTGGAACGTCTGGTGGGCGCGCCGGCGGCATCTCAAGGCTTTGGAGAAGGCGCGAGGCTTCGCTGCGACTGACCGCGTCCGGAAGCAGCCCACGGTGAGGCAAGTACAGTGACACCCCGCAGACAACGCATGCTTCTGATTGGCCTGGTGCTCGCGGGCGTCGCCGTTTCCGCGACGTTCGCGTTCCGGGCGTTCCGCGAGAATCTCACATACTTCTTCAGCCCAACGCAGGTCGCGGCCGGCGAGGCGCCGGCGCGTCCGTTCCGGCTCGGCGGGATGGTTCTCAAGGACAGCGTTCGACGCGAGCCCGGCAGCCTGACCATACGTTTCGTCGTCAGCGACTTCGCCAACACGGTTCCCGTGCAATACACGGGCGTGCTTCCCGACCTGTTCAAGGAAGGGTCGGGAGTCGTCGTACGCGGTCAGCTGGGCACCGGTGGCGAGTTCGTCGCTCAGGAAGTGCTCGCGAAGCACGACGAGAACTACATGCCCCCAGAGGTGACCGAGGCGCTCGAGAAAGGGCGCGCGACGGCCTCCCAATGATTCCCGAAATCGGACAGTTTTCGCTGATTCTCGCGATGTGCCTCGCGCTGGTACAGGCGGCGCTGCCGCTCGCCGGCGCCGCGCTCGGCCGACCGGCATGGATGGCGCTCGCGCGTCCTGCCGCCGCGGGGCAGTTCGTGTTCGTCGCGTTAGCGTTCGGTGCGCTCGAGTATGGGTTTCTGCACGACGACTTCAGCATCCTGTTCGTGGCGCAGCACTCCAACTCCGCGTTGCCCGTGTTCTACAAGTTCACCGCGGCGTGGGGCGGGCACGAAGGCTCGATGCTGTTCTGGATCACGGTGCTAGCGATCTGGACGCTCGCCGTCGCCGCGGGCAGCCGCTCGCAGCCCGACGAGTTCGCGAGCCGCGTTCTCGGCGTGCTCGGAATCGTGAGCGCGGGCATCATCGCGTTTGCGGTTTTCACGTCGAACCCGTTCATGCGGCTCGCCCCCGCGCCCGCGGACGGCAACGACTTGAATGCGTTGCTCCAAGATCCCGGGATGATCATCCATCCGCCGACTTTGTACCTCGGCTACGTCGGCACGGCCGTGCCGTTCGCTTTCGCGGTCGCCGCGCTCTTGACGGGGCGCCTCGACAAGAACTGGGCGAAGTGGACGCGGCCGTGGACCGTCGCGGCGTGGATGTTCCTGACCGGCGGCATCACGCTCGGGAGCTGGTGGTCCTACTACGAGCTCGGCTGGGGCGGGTGGTGGTTTTGGGACCCCGTCGAGAACTCGTCGTTCATGCCGTGGCTGATGACGACCGCGTTGCTGCACTCGCTGGCGGTGACGGAACGACGCGGAATCTTCAAGAGCTGGACAGTGTTGCTCGCGATTTCCGCGTTTTCGTTGAGCCTGCTCGGAACGTTCCTCACGCGTTCGCCGGTGCTCGTGTCGGTGCACGCGTTCGCTTCGGATCCCGCGCGCGGCCTCTTCATTCTCGCCTTGCTCGGCGTCTTCTGCGGCGGCGCGCTTCTGTTGTACGCGTTGCGCGCGAAGCAATCTCGAAGCTGAGGGCGGCTTCAAGCTCGTCTCGCGCGAGGCGTTCCTGCTCGCGAACAACATCCTGCTGGTCATCGCGGCGATCGGCGTGTTGTTCGGCACGCTCTATCCGCTGTTCATCGACGCGCTCGGCCTGGGCAAGATCTCGGTCGGGCCGCCATATTTCAACGCGATGTTCCTGGTTCCGATGCTGCCGCTCGCGCTACTGCTCGGCGTCGGCATGCATTCCTTCTGGAAGACGACGGCGGCCGAGTCGTTGCTGCAGCGCTTGATCTGGCCCGCAGGGATCGCGCTCATCGCGGGCATCGTGGCGCCGCTCGTTGCGTTCGGCAGCGCGTCCGCGTTGACGATGATCGCCACTGTGATCGGGTTCTGGGTCTGCGCCTCCGCGTTGCTCGACCCGCTGCGCAAGTGGGTCTTGCGCCAAGGCGCGCCGCTCACGCGCGCTCAGATCGGAATGTGCCTCGCGCACCTCGGCGTCGGAGTATTCATCCTCGGCGCCACCATGGTATCCGCATACACCGTCGAGACGGACGTCTCCGCGCGGACAGGTGATCGCTTCGAAGTCGGCGGCTACGAGATCCTGTTCCGCAGCGTGCGCCCGGTCGAGGGACCGAATTTCTCGGCGGAGGAGGGCGAGTTCGAGCTGCGCAAGGACGGCGAGATCGTAACCGTGCTTGCGTCGCAACAGCGCGTCTATCGCGTCCAGCAGACTCCGATGACGGAGGCTGCGATCGACACTCGGATCGGCCGAGACGTGTTCGTCGCTCTCGGCGAGCCGCTGGGCGACAACGCGTGGAGCGTCCGTATTCAAGTGAAGCCACTGATCCGATTCCTGTGGCTCGGGACATTGCTGATGGTGTTCGGCGGGCTGTTTACGATCACGGACAGGCGCTACCGTTACCCGGTCCGCGACAGCGCCGCGGCGCCGAAGCCGCTACCGCAGCCCGTATCCGAGACGAACTGACGTGCTGCGCTACACGATTCCGCTCGTACTTCTTGCCGTGATTGCGGCATTCTTCTACCGCGGACTGAGCTTGAATCCGAGCTACGTGCCGTCCGCACTGATCGGCAAGCAGATGCCGTCGTTCAGTCTGCCGAGCCTCGCGGACGCCAATTCGCTGCTCGGTTCGAGCGACATCGACGGCAAAGTCGCGCTGCTCAACGTATGGGGCACTTGGTGCGTCGAGTGCCGCCACGAGCACGCCTTCCTGTTGCAGCTCGCGCGTTCGGGCGTGCCGATCTACGGCTTGAATCTCAAGGACGACCGCGCGAGCGCGCTCGGTTGGTTGGCCACGCTAGGCAATCCCTACGTCGGCTCTGCGTTCGACGAGCGCGGCACGGTCGCCGTGGATTGGGGAGTGACCGCCGCGCCAGAGACGTTCTTGATCGGCCGTGATGGCAAGGTGCTCTACAAGTTCATCTCGCCCTTGAATCCGCAGGTGTGGCGTACGGACTTTCTGCCGTTGATTCGAGAGCAGTGCAGCGACGATGCAGCGCTGTGCCCGTTCCTCGCGTCGCGAGGTGCAGAGTGAGGCTCGCAGCGGTCGTGCTCGCGGCTTTGTTCGGCTTGGGTCTTGCCGCGGCGGAGCTCGAGGCGACCTTCGATGATCCTGTGCTCAACGAGCGTTACTGGGGGCTCATTCGCGAGGTTCGCTGCCCGAAATGCCTCAACGAGAGCATCGCGGATTCCGCTGCGCCCGTCGCCGCAGACCTGCGCCGCGAGGTTCACCGCTTGGTTGCCGAAGGCAAGAGCGACGCGGAGGTCAAGGATTTTCTCTCGTCGCGCTACGGTGACTTCGTGCTCTATCGGCCGAGAATCGCTCCCGTAACCTATGCGCTCTGGGGCGGGCCGTTCGTCTTTCTCGTGATCGGCTCCGTCGTGTTTTGGCGTGTGCTGCGCAAGCGTCGCGCGCAGCCGCTGGACCTCGACGAGGACGCGTCGACGTGACGGCGTTCTGGATCTCTGCGGCGGTTCTGTGCGCGCTCGCCGTCGGTATTCTGATTTTTCCGTTGTGGACGCAGCGCCGCAGCAGTGGCCGTTGGTCGCTGCTCGGGCTTGGCTCGTGCTTCGCGATCGTGCCGATCGCGTTCGTGATCTACAAGCAAGTGACGACGTGGGATCCGCAAGTCGCGCAGCGCGCGAGCGAAGGCACACGTCTCGTCGCGGAGCTCGCCGATCGCCTCGAGCGCGAGCCGGACGATGTGCAAGGCTGGTTGCTTCTGGCTCGCAGCTACATGGTGCTCGGCCAGTACGACAAAGGCCAAGAAGCGTACCGCGAAGCGTGGACCCGCACGCCCGAGCCCGACAACGAGCTCAAGGTAGCGTACGCGGAATCGCAAATCCTGAGCGACCGAGCGGCGCTCGGAGGCGACGCCGGGCGCATGATCGAAGAAGTGCTCGCCGTCGAGCCCGGCAATCCGAAGGGGCTCTGGTACGGCGGCCTCGTGGCGCTCGAGCTCGGCCGCGAGGACCTCGTGAAAGCACGCTGGTCGCGGCTGCTCGAGCTCAATCCGCCCGACGAGATTGCGGCGATGCTGCGGCAGCAGCTCGCGGCGCTCGGCGAAGCGCCGCCCGCGGGGGCGCCCGGCGCCGCTGCCGCTGCCGCGCAGTCCGGTCCGAGTGTGCAGCTCGCTATAAGCCTCGGTGCAGGACGCTCGGCGCCACCGAACGCCTCCTTGTTCATCTTCGCGCGCGCGCCGGGCGGCGGCCCGCCGGTCGCCGTCATACGCGAGCGAGCGAGCGTCTTGCCGGGTCAATTCACGCTGAGCGACGCAAACAGCATGATCCCGGGCCGGTCGCTCGCGGACTTCGATGAGCTCACGCTCGTCGCACGCCTGTCGGCCAGCGGCCAGCCGACCGAGCAGCCCGGGGACCTGTACGCGCAGGCCGTGTTTCGGCCGAAAGAAGGCGGAACGGTAGCGCTCGTGATCGACCAGGTGGTCCAATGAGCACATGCCGGAGCTGCCGGACATCACGGTCTACCTCGACGCGCTGCGTGAAAGGATCCACGGCCGCGAACTAAGGCGCGTCCGCGTCGCCTCGCCATTTCTGCTGCGCAGCGTCGACACGCCGGTCGACGCGGCTGTCGGTTTGCGCGTCATCGATTTGCGCCGGCTCGGTAAGCGGATTGCGATCGGGTTCGAGACAGACCTCTGGTTCGTGATCCATTTGATGATCGCGGGCCGCTTTCAGTGGCGGCCCACGTGGCCCGACAAGCCGAACAAGCTCGTCGCCCTAATTCTGGAATTCGATTCCGGCGTGCTCGCGATGACGGAGGCGGGGACCAAGAAGCGCGCCTCACTCTACGTCGTGCGAGGCGCCGAGCGCCTCGCGGAGCATGATCCCGGCGGGCTCGAGATCGCGACGTCCGATCGCGGCGAATTCCTCGCGGCGCTGCGCAGCGGCAACCACACATTGAAGCGCGCGCTCACGGACCCGCATCTTCTGAGCGGAATCGGCAACGCGTACTCCGACGAGATCTTGCACCGCGCGCGGCTGTCGCCCGTGATGCTCACTTCGCGGCTCACGGACGAGCAGGGCGGACGCTTGCATGTCGCGACGCTCGAGGTGCTCGCGGAGTGGACCGAGCGCTTGCGGACGCAAAGCGCCGGGGAATTTCCGAGCAAGGTGACCGCGTTCCGCGAGGAGATGGCCGTGCACGGGCGCTACGGTTTGCCGTGCCCGGTATGCGGAACGAAGGTGCAGAGAATCCGCTATGCCGACAACGAAACCAACTACTGCCCGCGCTGCCAAACGGACGGCAAGCTGCTCGCCGACCGATCACTCTCGCGGCTCTTGAAGCGCGACTGGCCGAAATCGATCGATGAGCTCGAGCGGCTTCGCAGCGAAAGGTCGCCTGTATGAGCGGTCCATGGCCGCGTGTGATTGCGCATGCGGACATGGATGCGTTCTACGCTGCTGTCGAGCAACTGGATGATCCAACGCTGCGCGGGCGTCCGCTGCTCGTGGGTCCGAACAGCTCGCGCGGCGTCGTCCTGACCGCGAGCTACGAGGCCCGGCCGTTCGGCGTCGGTAGTGCGATGCCGATGGCGCGAGCGCGCCGGCTGTGCCCGGACGCGCTGATCGTGCCGCCACGCTTCGAGCGCTACACCCAAGTATCCAAGATCATCATGGATCTGTTCGGCGACTTCTCGCCGAGCGTCGAAGCGCTGAGTCTCGACGAAGCGTTTCTCGACATGACGGGCAGCGACAAGCTATTCGGCGCGCCCGAGGCGATAGGGCGCAAGCTCAAGACGGCGATACGCGATGCAACCGGCGGCCTGACCGCCTCGGTCGGGATCTCCGGAACGAAGTACGTTGCGAAAGTCGCGAGCGGGCACGAAAAGCCGGACGGGCTCACGATCGTCCCACCGGATAGCGCCCGCGCCTGGCTCGCCCCGCAGCCCGTCAAGAATCTCTGGGGCGCCGGTCCGAAGACTGCCGCGCGACTCGAAGCGCTCGGGCTCAGTACGATCGGCGACGTCGCTGCGTGCGATTCGCGTTGGCTCGAACGCTCGTTAGGTGCCATGGGGCGCCGGTTCATCGCCCTTGCGCACGGCGAGGATTTTCGCGCGGTTGCCGGCGCGCGGGAGTCGCGCGGCCTGAGCTCGGAGCGCACTCTGAGTGTCGACGTCAGCGCGCGCAGGGAAATCGAAGCGTATCTGCGCAGCGCCGCGGAAACCGTCGCGCAGCGTTTGCGGCGGCGCTCCCTTCACGCGCGCGGCGTGCGCGTGAAGCTCAAGCGCAGCGACTTTCGGATCCTCACACGCCAACAGACGTTGAAGTCTCCCACCGACGTGGCCGCGGAGCTCTTTTCCGCGGCGGTGCCGTTGCTCGACGAGATCGTGGACGAAGGGCCCTTCCGACTCGTGGGGCTCGGCGGGTACGACCTCACCGCGCAGGGTGCAGAATCGCAGCTCGCGCTTGGGTTGGAACCGGGGCGGGCGGGGCGCGCGCGCCGCCTGGAGACCACGCTCGACCGAGTCGCGACTCGCTTCGGCGCGGGAGCCGTGCAGCGCGCGTCCGATCTCGTCGCCGACCGTGGCGTCGGCGTCGCGTCGAACCTGGACTTCCTCGACGACGACGGTGCGGAGAGCTAGTCGGCGCTCGTCGGCGAGGCAGCGGCCTGAGAGGCGGCGAGCTGCTCTAGCTCGGCCCAGCGCTCGACGGCCGTCTCGAGCTCGTTCTCTGCCGTGCGCAGCGTGTCGAGATCTTCTTGCACGGCCTTCTGGTCGCCGCGAAAGAAGTCGGGCGCGCTCACGGCGCTCTGCAGTGCCGCGACGCGCTTCTCGAGAGCGTCGATCGCGCCCGGGAGCGCGTCGAGCTCGCGCTGCAGTTTGTAAGACAGCTTGCGGGACGGAGCGGGCAGCCGGTCGTCGACTCGGTTGGTGCTCCGCGGAGCACTCGGTTCGTCGACGACCGCGAGCGCCTCGTGGCGCTGGAGCCAGTCGCTGTAGCCCCCGACATGCCGCCGCACCTGACCGTCCGCTTCGAACACGAGCGTAGACGTGACGACTGCGTCCAGAAAGTAGCGGTCGTGGCTCACGACGAGCAACGTGCCTTCGTATTCAGCGAGCCGTTCCTCGAGCGCCTCGAGTGTTTCTACGTCGAGATCATTCGTAGGCTCGTCGAGGACGAGAAGGTTCGCGGCGTGCGTGAACAGCTTGGCGAGGATCACGCGATTGCGTTCGCCGCCGGACAATGCGGCGATCGGAGTCAGCGCGCGTTTCGCCGAAAACAAGAAGTCGGTGAGATAGGAGACGACGTGTTTCTTGACGCCTTGTATCGTCACGTATTCGCGGCCTTCGCCGATGATCTCGGCGACGGTCTTGGTCGGGTCCAGATCGCGGCGAAGCTGGTCGAAATAGCCGATCGTGAGATTGGTTCCGAGCTTTACGGTACCCGAATCGGGCGCGAGCTCGCCCAGCAAGATCCGCAGAAGCGTGCTCTTGCCGACACCGTTGTTCCCGATGATGCCGAGCCGGTCGCCCCGCATCACGCGCAGCGAGAATTGATCGAGCAAGCGCCGATCGCCGAACGCATGCGAGACGTTGCGCGCTTCGACGACTTTGCGTCCGGACACATCCTCGGACTCGTTGATACGAATGCGCGCCGTACGCGGGCGCTTCATCCGTTCGGAACGGACTTCACGCAGCCCCTCGAGAGCCCGGACGCGTCCTTCGTTGCGCGTCTGCCTGGCCTTCACGCCCTTGCGGACCCACACTTCCTCTTGGGCAAGCTTCTTGTCGAACAGCGCGTTGTGGACGTCCTCTTCGATTTCGCTCTTCGCCTTCTCCTCGAGATAGTTCCGGTACCCTCCGGGCCAGCTCCGCAGCCTGCCGCGATCGATGTCCACGATGCGCGTCGCGACCCTTTCGACGAAGCTTCGGTCGTGCGTGACGAACAACACTGCGCCAGCGTAATGACGGACCTTGTCTTCGAGCCACTCGATCGTGGTGATGTCGAGATGGTTGGTAGGTTCATCGAGCAGCAGCAGGTCGGGACTGGACACGAGCGCTTGCGCAAGCGCGACGCGCCGGCGCCAGCCGCCGGACAGCTCGTCCATACGCCGTTCGCCCGGGAGACCGAGCTCGCTCACGATGCGGTCGACTTGAACGTCGACGGACCAGCCGCCTCCGGAGTCGATTTCGCGCTGCAGGTTCTCGATCTCGCGGAAAGTCGCCGTGTCCTTGTGTTGCGCGTCCGTCAGGCGTTGAAACGCGGCGATGCGCTCGAGCTGATGCCGCATGCCGAGCGCCACGAACTCCCGAGCGGTGTGGTGCGACTCCTCGGCAAGCGTCTGGTCGAGCAGGGTCCAGCGAAGCGTCGCGGGGTGCTCGATCTTGCCTTCGTCGGGCTCGACCTGTCCGGTGATCAGCCTCAGCGTCGTCGATTTCCCGGCGCCGTTGCGACCGATCAAGCAGACGCGTTCGCCCGGCTCGATGCTGAGCATGGCGTCGATGAGAATCGGTTGGTCGCCGAATGCGACCGACACGGCGTCAAAGCGGATCAGCGGAGCCATGGGTATGGCGCCCGGTCGCCACGACTGAAAGAGGCGCTACTGTAGCCAGCGGCAGGCGAAGGTCAAAGGCGGGGTTGGGGCGCTAAGCGCGTTAGTAGAGAGAGGCCCGGTATATCGGTCGACCCTCACCTGATGCGTGAATTCAACATAATATACATTATGCGCACATATGGTCCTGCCTAGGCACACCGGCACGCACGTCGGGTTTCCTTACAAATCGAATCAGATAGTGCTCTTAAGTATTTGTTTTTATTGTCTGGCACGAGCATTGCTTTTCTCGCGGCATGAATCGCGGCACATGGATCTCGTGCGCAATCGCGGTCGCTGCGTTCTTGGGCGCCGCGCCAAGTCACGCGCAAACCGGCGACTGGGATGTCGTCCTCAACGGTCGCGCTGTTCACGCCAACGCCAAGAAGCACTGGAACGAGGAAAACTGGGGCATTGGCGTCGAACACGAATTCAAGTCGTCCGGGCCCTGGGTCAAGGTCGCGCTCGCCAACGCCTTCAAGGACAGTCTGGACGAGCCGTCCTACATGGCTGGAGGCGGCATCAAACGGCGCTTCCGAATGTTCTCGGACGATCTCTATTTCGATATGGGTGTCGTGGGTTTCGTGATGACTCGCCAGGATGTCGACCACAACCGGCCATTCCCAGGCGCCCTGCCGGTCGTCACCTTCGGCTCGAAACGGGTCGCCGTGAACGTCACGTACATGCCCGAACGAGTGGTAGACGACGTCACGCACGCGAATTTGCGCGACCCCAGCATGAACGGCGTCTTCTTCATCCAGCTCAAGCTCGATGCCAGCTTGTTCGGCTTCGGCGGCCGCCGACAGATGTTCGCAGCTGCATCTGAAACCGATAATAAACAATAACTTAGTTCGGAAGCCCTCGTTGCGGCCCGCCGCGACCCGCTACCGTGCGCCAGTCAGCGCTCCGGTCGCGAGTCCTATGTTATCTTTCCACCAACCTCGAGCTTCCCACGAACCTCGAGTCTTCAATCGAATCTAAACAGCCTGTACTCGGTCGATCCAGCGAGAGGACGCGGAAGATGCAGCAAGCGAAGTGGGCGTTGGCCGCCACGTGTCTGAGCTTTTTGGCGCTCAGCATTGCGCAAGCCGGCGTGCTGGTTTCCGAGAAGGAAGTTCGGCGTCAGGCGCGCGTGGAATGGTTGGAGATGAAGAGGCATTTGCCCCTCGAGCCGGATGCGCGAGTGCAGGGCTACGTCCAGTGCGTCGCCAACCGGCTGATTGCGCAACTCGATGAGGAACACAAGAAGCTCGATTGGGAAGTCGTCGTGTTCGATGACGACAGCGTCAACGCGTCTGCGAATCCCGACGGCAAAATCGCGGTCTTGAATGGGCTTCTAAAGGTGGCCGACACGCCGGATATGCTGGCCGCGGTTCTAGGCCACGAAATAGCGCATGCCACGCTCAACCACGTCATGGATCGCGCCAAGAAGGGTGCTCGAACCGACATGCTCGTGCTGTTCGGCGCCGCGGCGTTGGGCGGTCTCGGCGGCGAACTGAATGAGGCGGCGACGATCGGTCTCGTGCTGCCCTACGCTCGCGAGCAGGAGTCTGAAGCAGACCTGGTCGGTTTGACGTACATGTCGAAGGCGGGATTCGACCCGCGTGCCGCGATGTACCTATGGAAGAACATGGGCGCGATCAACAAGAATGCCCCTCCGGAATTTCTGTCGAGCCACCCGTCCGACGACGCGCGGTTGGACTCGATCGTGAAGGCGATTACGCCGGCTCTAGTCGAGTACAACAAGGCTCGGGAGGCGGGTAAGCGCCCCAACTGCCAGCTTCGCTAAGATAAGGCGGCGCTCGAGCCGTCGAGCCTTAGAAAGAAAAGAAGATGAGCTAGTTCGACGCCGCGGCCGCCGTGGCGTCGGGTTGGGCGCCGGCGCCCCCGTCCGGCTCGGTCTTCGCTGCGGGCGTGTCGCCTGGCGGCGCCGCTTCCGCCTCCTCTTTCTGTTCGCCGACTTCAATTTTTCCCGGGCCCATCGGCGGCGGCGGCGGCGCGACTCGGTGCTTCACATAGAGCTCGAGGATTTCGTCGTCGGTCATCGAGGTGACGCTCGAGATTTGGCATTCGCTGCGGCGATTGCCATAGCGATCCGGCGGCGAATTGCTCGTTGGGTTCTCGGTGAACACCCCGCCGTCGACACTGATACCGATGTCGTTCGAGCAGACGCGCAGATCGCCGAGTGGGCGGCTCAACGGCGGTGCCGCTCCGGCGATGTGCACGTCGTTGCGCGTGAAGTCGCTAGGTGAATGGAAGTAAAGCTCCGGAGCAAACGTCAGATCGCAAAACGTGCCGCGAACCTCGATGAGAAATGCGCAGCTCTGCGAGCCGACGTAGACGATCACTGTCGTCTGATCGATAACTTCGAAGTCGCGGACGTCGCGCTCGAGGAAGCAGTCCTCGACCGTACAGGCCCGATCGATGGGTTGTGTGGTGTCGGCGTTCTTTCTCTTTTTGGGAGCGGCATTGCAGACGAGCGCCACCGCCAGCAGCGGCAATCCGATCAATGCGAGTCGCATGGGACTCTCCTTCGCCAGTCTTCCCTGTGAGTGACTCTACAACGACTGGAGGTTCACGGCACCGCCCTTTCGTTCGGTTGCCGCATTACGTATATGAACCGCGATGTCGGGGTGGTCGCAGAACACGCCATCGACTCCGACGTTCTCGAAGAACAGGGTTAGAAGGCTTTCCAGGTCCGGCGCGTAGCTTGGGAGATCGTCGCGCCTGAAGGTATAGGGATGCAGGAGCAAGCCCGCGCGCCGCGCCGCGGCCACCACGGCGCCGGGGCGCGGCTCCCGCGAGCCGTCGGGGCGCGGCGCAGCCAAGAGCTGCGGGTAGCTCGGTCCGATGCCGTCCGCGTATTCCGCGACGGCTTCGAGGCCTTTGTCGGTCAGCAAAGCCTCGTACGCCGGCTCGACGCCGACTAGCTGAATGAGCTGAAGCTCCGAGCGGAGCTCCGTAGCAACACGCCGCAGCTCTTTCGCGTCGAAGCACTGCACGAACGCTAGCGAGCTGCGCCGGTCGTAGCCGTGCGCCGCGAGCCGTTCGAGCAGTAGCCGGGCGAGGTCGATGCCGTGCGCGCGATGCCATTGCGGGTCCTTGATCTCCGGGTAAATGCCGACCGTGCGCTGCATCGAGCGATTGAGCCCGGCGATCAGATCGAGCTCCTGTTCGAGAGTGGCGATCCGGAAGGTTCCCGTGCCGGCCGGAAATCTCATTGGAAAACGCGCCTCGGCGCTTCCCGCGTTGCGCCGCTCCGAAACGGTGAGCGTCTGCAGCTCTGCGAGATCGAAGTCGACGACGTAGTGGCGGCCATCTGCCCTGCTCCGCCCTGAAAACCGTCGCGCCACATCGGTGACGTCGTCGAGATGCAGATCGTGGAGAACCACGAGCTCGCCGTCGCGCGTCGCGACGACGTCCTGCTCGAGATAGTCGGCGCCAAGCCCGTAAGCGAGCGCCTTCGCTTCTAGAGTGTGCTCCGGAAGGTAGCCGCTCGCGCCGCGGTGGGCGATAACGACCGGCGGTCTGGTCATCGCGTGTGTCCCCGCATCCAGGGTGACTGCCGGTCGATCGCGCTCCCGGCGGGGCAGTTCGTCAGAGCTTGAACTCGATGGTTTCCCAGCGATTCGTCGCCTCGTGGCGTGCTTGCCTGCGAATCGCGTCGACGATCTGCCGCTCGTTCCAATCGACGATCTCGGCTGCCCGTTTGACGATCTCGGCTGGCACTTTCGTGGCGCTGCCGAACAGTCCGAGGGCGACCAGCGGGAGATTCGACGCTTGCGCGGCATCCATTTGGTACGTCGTCCAGTACTCGTTCTCGATGTAGAGTGAGCTCAGCACGACCACGACCTCGGCCGTCTTGAGCTGCGTCCGATATTCCTCTTTCAACGCCTCTTTCCCGCCGGTGGCGGGTGGATGATCGGGCACACTGCAATTCTGGTAGAAAAAATTTGTCGCGCTCTCCATGTATTCGAACACGCGGTGATAGTCCGGCTGGCTCGCGAACGCGTGGGTGACGAAGACGCGGATCGGGTTTTTGGCGGACATCCGAGACTGCCTGTGATCGACTAATTTTGGACCCTACTACTGGCGTTTTCGATTTGCAATGAACGGGGTCTTGGATAACTTCGGCGCGCCGCGCGTGCGTTCAGCGGCGCGGAAATTCTCTCAATCGGTGGATGGCCTCCGGTACACTAATCCGTATGCGACTCTTGCTGTACAACATCCGCTACGGCCTCGGGCTTGGAACCGCCTTGCATTGGCCGCTGCCGGGAATGGGATACCTCCTTGGCAATCGCGGCAACCTGCAAAGGATCATCGACTTCATCAAGGACCAGGATCCCGACATAGTCGGGCTCGTCGAGGTCGACACGGGGTCGATCCGGACGCGCAACGTCAATCAGGCGGAGGCGATCGGGCGGGCGCTCGGTCAGTACTCCGTTTACCAATGCAAATACGGCATTGCTTCGCTGAATCAGCGCCTGCCTATATTGCGCAAGCAAGGCAACGCGTTTCTCGCGGCGCCGCGCGTTCACGGTGAGCGCTTCCACTACTTCGAGAAGGGCATCAAGCGTTTGATCATCGAGCTCGAGCTCGATGACTGCGCCGTATTTCTCGTGCACCTGTCCCTGAAGTATCGTCATCGCCAACGTCAACTCCACTACTTGCATGATCTCGTCGTCGCCGCCAGCAAGCCGGTGATCATCGCAGGCGACTTCAATACGTTCTGGGGCGACCACGAGATCTACCTGTTCATGAAGGCGGCGAAGCTGCGGAGCGCGAACGCGCGCGGGCTGCCGTCCTACCCGAGCCGCTCGCCGCGCAAGGAGCTCGACTTCGTGCTCTACGGTGACGGCATCAACGTCACACACTTCTCTATTCCGTCGGTGAGCTTCTCCGATCACTTGCCGTTGATCTGCGACTTCGAGGTGCAAGGAAAGGCGCAGCCCGCGGCGCGCTACGGCTCATGACCGCGAAGCATTGGCGGCGGCGCGTCGATGAGCGCGGCGTCTGCTGGCTCACGTTCGACAAGCGCGATAGCAGCGTTAACACGCTTTCCCAAGAGGTGCTCGGTGAGCTCGAGCTCGAGCTCGCGCGACCGCTCGAGCCGGATGTGCGTGCGCTGGTGTTCGAGTCCGCCAAAACGACCGGCTTCATCGTCGGGGCGGACGTCAAAGAATTCAGTCGGATCGAAAGCGCCGCGCAGGGCGCCGAGCTCGCTGCTCGCGGGCAAACGCTGCTCGCGACGATCGCGAAGCTCGGCGTCCCGACCGTCGCGGCGATCGATGGCTTCGCTCTCGGCGGCGGGCTCGAGCTCGCACTCGCGTGCGACTACCGCATCGCAGCCGACGGTTACGAACGCACGCTCGGCCTACCGGAAGTTCAGCTCGGGATACATCCCGGATTCGGCGGCAGCGTACGCAGCGTGCAATTGCTCGGCGCTCCGCTCGCGTTGGATCTGATGCTCACCGGCCGTTCTCTTTCTCCGCGCGAAGCACTGAAGTACGGGCTCGTCGATCGCGTCGTACCGCGCGATACCCTTGCAGAAGCGGCTGCGGAACTAGCGCTGCGGGCGCCACCGATGCGAAGGGCCCCTTGGCATCTTCGTGTGCTGAGCGCGGGCCCCTGGCGGCCGCTGTTCGCACGCGTCGTTCTCAAGCAAGTTCGAAGGCGTGCCCGCCGCGCGCACTACCCCGCTCCTTTCGCGATCGTCGATCTCTGGGTCAAGCATGGTGGTCGCGGTGAGGCGGCGTATCGTGCCGAGGCCGAGTCCATCGGCGCTCTGCTCGTCACGCGCACGTCGCGGAATCTCGTGCGCGTGTTCGAGCTCCGAGAACGTCTGCGCAATCTCGCGCCGAAGCACGGCGGTGTCGCGCGAGTGCACGTGGTCGGCGCGGGCATCATGGGCGGCGATATCGCGGCGTGGTGCTCGCTGCGCGGGTTGTCGGTCACGCTGCAGGACCGCGCCCTACAGTATGTCGAGCCCGCGCTCGTCCGCGCGAGGGAGTTGTTCCGCAAACGGTTGCGCGCGCCTGGCGAGGCAGAGGCCGCAGCATCGCGTTTGGTGGTGGATCTCGCCGCCGAGCAGGTCGGATCCGCGGACCTCGTGATCGAGGCGATCATCGAGAACGCGGACGCGAAGAGAACGCTGTTCCGGGAATTGGAGGCGAAGCTTCCGGAAACCGCGCTCGTGGCGACGAATACATCCAGTATCGAGCTCGAGGAGCTGTCGCAAGCATTTCGCCGTCCCGAACGCTTTGTCGGGTTGCACTTCTTCAATCCCGTTGCGAGCCTGCCTCTCGTCGAGGTGATCCGCGCGAAGACCACGTCGGAGGCTGCACTCGAGAAGGCAATGGCGTTCGTCACTCAGATCGGCAAGCTGCCGCTGCCGTGCCGCAGTGCGCCAGGATTCGTCGTGAATAGGCTCTTGACTCCTTACATGCTCGAAGCGCTGCGCGCACACGAAGACGGCTATGCGCTCGAAACGATCGATGCCGCCGCGAAGTCGTTCGGTATGCCGATGGGGCCGGTCGAGTTGGCAGATCGAGTGGGACTTGACGTCGCCCAGCACGTCGCGAAGATCCTCAGCGGTGTGCTGAGAGCCGAGCCGCCGCGATTGCTCGCCGACAAGGTCGCTGCGGGTCGGCTAGGCGCTGAAGTCAGGCGAAGGTTTCTATGTCTATGCCGACGGGCGTCCCGTGAAGCAGCGGCGGTTCGCCGAGCCCGATGAGGAGCTTGTCGATCGTCTCATCCTGCCGCTTGATCAACGAGGCGGTCGCCTGCCTCGCCGAAGGCGTCGTCGACGACGCGGATCTTCTCGACGCCGGCGTCGTCTTTGGCACCGGGTTCGCGCCGTTCACGGGCGGACCGATGAACTACGCGCGGCAACGCGGTTACACCGCAGTCGTCGAAAAGCTTGAGATGCTAGCGAAACGGTTTGGGACGCGCTTCACACCTCACGAGGCGTGGCGAAAGCTGGCGCGCTAGCGTGATCTCGTCGGCACTGGCTGCCGGAGGCCCTGTGCTATGCTCCGGCGCTGACACGGACTCGTCCTAGGTATCGTTCAAGTGCTTCCAGTTCGATGACGAAACAAATCGAAATAGGCCAGCTCAAGGCCTTGTCGCCGCTGGATAGCCTGAAAAAAGACAACCTTCACGCGCTCGTGAAGAAGACGAAGATTCGTGATGCACAGACGGGCGAGACACTGTTCCGCGAAGGCGATCCCGAAAAGCGAACGGTCTACGTCCTGACGGGCACGGTGGAACTACGCGAAGGCGACCAGCCCGTAGCGAAGATCGTGGGCGGCACCGACGAAGCACGCAATCCGATTTCCCCGAAGCTTCCACGCCGCCACAGCGCGATTGCGACGACCGCCGTGGAGTACGTGACCATCGACAGCGATCTCCTCGACGTGATGCTCACGTGGGATCAGACCGGATCATATGAGGTATCCGAGCTGCGCGGAGAGGCGGGCAGCAACGACGACTGGATGACGACGCTTCTCCAGACGAAGGCTTTCCACAAGATTCCGCCCGCGAACATCCAAGCCATCTTCATGCGCCTGCAGCAGGTGAACTACAAAGCGGGCGACGCGGTGATCAAGCAAGGCGAGGAAGGCGACTATTTCTACGTGATCACACGCGGACGGTGCGTCGTCACGCGCGAGACCCCGCTCAACAAGGAAGGGATCAGACTCGCGGAGCTACAAGTCGGCGATACGTTCGGCGAGGAAGCCTTGATTTCCGAAGCGAAGCGCAACGCGACGGTCGCGATGGAGACGGACGGCTCGCTGATGAGGCTCGGCAAGGATGACTTCCGGACGCTGTTGAACGAGCCGATGCTGGACTGGGTCGACAGCGCCGGAGCTGACAAGATCATCGCGGAAGGCGGCCAGTGGCTGGACGTGCGGCTGCCCTCCGAATTCGAGGCGTATCACAACGAGGGCGCGATCAACGTGCCGCTCTATTTCATCCGACTGAAGCTAAAGACCCTCGATCCTGCGATCAAGTACGTCGTGTGCTGCGATACGGGTCGTCGAAGCTCCGCCGGCGCGTTCATCTTGAACGAGCGCGGTTTCCAAACCTACGTCTTGAAGGGTGGGCTGAACCGGACAGGTCTACAGAGCTAGCCCGCTCTGTCGACTAGAGCGTGTGCGTGGGCTTGTCGCCGCCAAGCGCGCCGGCGAGATAGTTTTCGATCCGCTTTTGCGTGTTGCCCTGGTCCTGCTCGCTGAACTGCACGCCGATGCCAGCGGTCCGCTTGCCTTGAGCGCCCTTCGGCGTGATCCAAATGACGCGACCCGCCACGGGGATCTTCTCCTCCTCGCCCATGACGTTGAGCAGCATGAATACTTCATCGCCGAGCTTGTAGCTCGAGTTCGTCGGGATGAACAATCCGCCGTTCTTGATGAACGGCATGTAGGCCAAGTACAGCGCGCTCTTGTCCTTGATGGTGAGTGTCAAAAGCCCCGGTTTGCTCACGATTGTCCTCGATTCGCCTGGAACCCGAGCAGCATTGCTTGCAGCGCCAGCTCCGTATTGATGCCCGAGCCCAACTGATTCAGCAGCCTTTCGGCCGTTGCGTATTGCTCGCAAAGGCTCCGGACCGTCAGCTCGCTCCATGCATTATGCAAGATGCCCGCATCCGGATCTGTGACCGAGGTCGAAACGCCCGGGGCTAGCCGCAGCCGAATCTGCCGATGAAGCTCACGCGTGAGCCATGTCAACGCCAGCTCGGGATCCGCCTTCGACCACGCCTCGGCGATCGACTGGACCTCGATCTCGTCCCTAGAAAGCAGTGAAAGTTGTTCTCTCAACTTTATGCTTTCATTGAAGTTACCGTCTTCGATGAGTTCCGCTGTTCGAAGCGGTGAGCCACCGGTGAGCAGCCACGCCGGCGCAACGCCGGCGGGCGCGATGCCCACCCAAGTCGCGAAATCCTCGACAGAAGGTCGCGCGAGATTTAGCCGTTGGCACCGGCTGCGGACCGTGGCGGGCAGGCGCTGCGGCTGATGGCTCAAGAGGATGAGGTAGGTGTCGTCGGACGGCTCTTCGAGCGTCTTCAGCAGCGCATTCGCCGCCGCGCCCGTCATGCCGTCGGCCGGCTCGATCAGCACCACTTTCGCCCCGCCACGAAGCGATTTCAGATTGAGGCTCTCGGTGGCGTCGCGGATCTGCTCCACCGAGATCGTGCGCTTCTCCTCCTCCGGGAAGAGCCAGTGCAGGTCGGGGTGATGATCGGTCGGGGCGTGGCGTTCGCGCATCGCGGCGGTGGCTTCCGCCGCTGGTAGATCGGCAGGCGCCGTCGCAGCCGGCCCCGCGAGCAACCGATTGGCAAGAACGAGCGCGAGGTTGATCTTGCCGATACCCGGCGGGCCCGCGAGCAGCCATCCGTGGCCGAGACGCTGTGCGGACAGAGCGCCCTCGAGTTGCTCGAGCGCCGGCCGGAGCCACGGGCAGAGCTTCGTGCTCAGCGTCGCAAACGCTGATCCCGGCGCGCTCATCGTGCGAATCGACTCAGAAGCAAGTCGAGCTCTGCGGCGATGGCGCGCTGAACGCCGTCGAGTGCCGGCGCCGCGTCGACGATCTTGATTCGCGCAGGGTAACGCGCGGCTCGCTCGAGGTAGCCCTGCCGCACGCGCTCGAAGAACGGCTGGTCTTCACGCTCGAAGTGATCGAGGCGCCGCGCCGCGATTCGCCGGCGGCCGACATCGAGCGGTGCGTCTAGCAGCAGCGTGAGGTCGGGGTCGATCTCCCTCTGCACCCCCGCCTCGAGCGATTCGAGCAGCCGCGGCTCCGCACCTCGGCCGCTGCCCTGGTACGCAAACGTCGCGTCGGTAAACCGGTCGCAGACCACCCACTGCCCTTCTGTGAGCGCCGGGCGGATGACGGCCTCGAGATGCCGCGCTCGAGCCGCGAACATCAGTAGTGCCTCGACCTCGGCGGACAGGGGGCCGTGCTCGCCCTCGAGGATCCAGCTGCGAATTTTCTCGCCGAGTGGAGTCCCGCCGGGCTCGCGCGTGCTGAGCACGTCGACGCCGCGGGCGCTCAGGTATTCCGCAACGAACGCGAGATTGGTCGATTTGCCGACCCCCTCGCCTCCTTCCAGCGTGATGAACGCGCCGCGCTTGCTCATGGCGTCGGGTCGCGGAGTTGGCGAAGGTAGTCGCGAACGGCGCGCTCGTGCTCCTCGAACGTCGCCGAGAAGTAATGGCTCCCGTCGCCGCGCCCCGTAGCTACGAAGAACAGAGCGTCCGTGGGTTCCGGAGCGACGGCCGCCTCGAGCGACGCGTTGCCCGGCAGCGCGATCGGTGTCGGCGGCAATCCCGCGCGCGTGTAGGTGTTGTAGGGCGTATCGCGATCGAGGTCCTGACGCCGCAAATTGCCGTCGAAAGTTTCACCGAGCCCGTAGATGACGGTGGGATCCGTCTGCAGTCTCATGTTGCGCCGTAGCCTTTGGTTGAACACGCCGGAGATCAGGCGTCGCTCGGTAGGCAGCGCGGTTTCCTTCTCGATGATCGAGGCGAGAATCAGCGCCTCATAGGCGTCGTGCACCTCGATGTCCGGAGTCCGGGAGTCCCAAGCCTTGGCGAGATGCGCGCGCAGCGCCTCGTGCGCCGTGCGGAGCAACTCGACGTCGCTGGTGCCTTTCGGAAAGCTATAGGTGTCCGGAAAGAATTGCCCCTCGGGGTGAACCCCAGGCTCGCCGAGTTCCGCCATGATCGCGGCGCCATCGAGCACCCCGGCGTGGATGGCGGGATGCGCGCGCACCGCCGCAAGCAACTCGGTGAAGCGCCAGCCCTCTACGACCGTCAGCTGGTGTAGGAGGACTTGGCCGGCCACGAGCTGAGCCACCAGCATGAGCGGCGTGGTGCCGGGCTCGATCCGGTATTCGCCTGCACGAATTCGAGTCGCTTCGCCGCTGACGCGCCCGTAGACATCCAGCAACCAAGGGTGGTCGAGCAAGTCGCGCGCCGCAAGGTCGGCGCTAACCCGACGCAGCGGCGCGCCGCTCGTGACTTCGAGCGAGGCTCCGTCGGCGGGAATTCGCATCGGTGCATGCAGGCTCCGCCACGCGAACGCCGCGGACCACGTGCCAGCGACGAGCGCTACGGCGACGGCAGCGAGCGGTAGCCAGATCCGCTTACGCACCGTCTCCCACCTCCAGTCGCTGCATCAGCCGCCGTGTTGCCGCGCCCGGCGAGAACGATTGTTGGTCCAGCTTCCTTACAGGCCAAATCCCGAACAACGCGTTGGTCATGAACAATTCGTCAGCGTGCTGCAGCTCGCGCAAAGTGAGGTTGCTCTCGAACGCCGTCAGGCCCGCATCGGCGGCTGTCTCGAGCACCACTCGCCGCATTACCCCGGCGATACCGCTGCGGGTCAGCGACGGCGTCAGCAGATCCGTGCCGCGCACGGCGAAGACGTTGCTGCTCGTTCCTCCCACGACATATCCGCTCGTGTCCAGCAACAACCCCTGCTCCACGTCGTGGCCGCGCAGCTCGATCTGCGCGAGCACTTGCTCCAGGCGGCACAAGTGCTTCAGACCCGCGAGCGCCGGCGACTCTCCGAGTCGCAGCTCGCACACCCGAACACGTATGCCGTCAGTGTAGTGGCTGCGCGGGCAGCCCTGCCAGGAGGAAATCCCGAGGATACGCGTCGGTTGGCTGCGCTCGGGCAGCGAATAGCCGCGAGCACTCGGGCCGCGCGTCACGATCAGCTTGACCACCGCGCGCCCGGCCCGCGGGCAATGCGTCGCGATCTCTGCTCGAATCTCCGCGTGATCGAGCGGGCCGAGCGCAAGGCGATGGCATCCGGCCGCGAGGCGCTCGAGATGGTAGTCGAGCCAACGGAGGCGTCCGTCGGCAGCCGCCATCGTCTCGAACAGTCCGTCGCCGTAGGCGAGGCCGCGGTCCGAAGGATCGACGGCCGTCCGCCGTCCGTTCACGAGCCAGAGCGTTTCCACCGAAGTTCGAGCCCTCGACGGGTCAGTGCTGCTTCAGCGCTACGCGCCGCGGTTGCGCGCAAAACCGAAATCGCGCCGGTCTAACTGAAACGTTTGAAGACCACCGTACCGTTCGTGCCGCCGAAGCCGAAGGAGTTCGACAAAGCGACTGTGAGCTTAGCCGGCCGCGCAACGTTGGGCGTGTAGTCGAGGTCGCACGCCGGATCGGGGTTCTCGAGGTTGATCGTAGGCGGGATCACCTGCTCCTGTAACGCGAGGATGGAGAAGATTGCCTCGACCCCTCCCGCGGCGCCGATCAGATGCCCCGTGGACGACTTCGTCGAGCTGATCGCGACGCGTTTGGCGTGGTCGCCGAAGGCGCGCTTGATCGCGACGGTTTCAGCAACGTCGCCGAGCGGCGTCGACGTGCCGTGAGCGTTGATGTAGTCGACCTGCTCCGGGTTGAGGCCCGCGTCGCGGAGTGCGTTGAGCATGCAGCTGTACGCACCCTGGCCGTTCTCCGCGGGTGCCGTCATGTGATGAGCATCGCCGCTCATTCCGAACCCCACGAACTCCGCGTAGATGCGTGCGCCGCGCGCGCGCGCGTGCTCGTATTCCTCGAGCGTGATGCAGCCCGCACCGTCGCTCAGCACGAAACCGTCGCGATCGCGATCCCACGGGCGGCTGGCCTTGGCCGGCGCGTCGTTGCGCTGCGATAGCGCGCGCGCCGCGCAAAATCCACCGAGACCGATCGGCGTGCTCGCGTACTCGGCGCCGCCGGCGATCATGACGTCGGCATCGCCGTGCTGAATGAGACGCGCCGCGAGCCCGATGCAGTGCGTGGACGTCGTGCATGCCGTGACGACCGCGAGATTAGGTCCGGTCATGCCATACATGATCGAGACGTGCCCCGAGATCATGTTGATGATGGTGCCGGGCACGAAGAACGGGGAAATGCGCCGTGGACCCGCCTCCAGCATTTTCGAGTGATTGATCTCGATTGTGCTGATGCCGCCGATCCCCGAGCCGATTGCTACGCCGTAGCGATGCGCGTCCGCTTCCTTGATCTCGAGACCCGCGTCCTTGATCGATTGCACTCCCGCCGCGATCCCGTAGTGCATGAACGGATCGCACTTGCGTGCTTCCTTCGGCTCGAGGTACTGCGCGACGTCGAAGTTGCGGATCGTTCCCGCAAACTGCGTGGAGAATGCGCTGGCGTCGTACTGGTCGATCGGCGTGATGCCGCTTACTCCGTCGCGAACATTCGCCCAGCCCTCGGCAACGGAATTGCCGACCGGCGAAATAAGGCCAAGGCCTGTTACTACGACGCGTCGCGTGGACACGGTCGCGGCCTCAAGCTAAGAACGAATTGTGGTTGAGCTGCGCAGATGACCGCAGCGAATCAAGAGTCGCTCTGTCTGGCAAGGATGTAGTCGATGGCGTGTTGGACGGTGGTGATCTTCTCGGCCTCTTCATCGGGAATTTCGGTTTCGAATTCCTCTTCGAGCGCCATCACGAGCTCCACCGTGTCCAAAGAGTCCGCGCCCAAGTCGTCGACGAACGAGGCGTCGTTCTTGATTTCGTCGGCTTTGAGGCCGAGCTGCTCCGCAATGATCCCTCGGACCTGATCTTCGACACTGCTCATGTGCGCGATACCCCTTATCAATGGATCGGCCGGGCCATCGGGCCCGGCCGGTGTGGCGCGTATTGTATTGGAATCAACTGGGCCATTCTACCTTGAGCACGAGAGCCCCGACCTGCCCCGAAAGCGGTGAATGACTGGACAATCAACGGTTTCCGCCCGCGTATGCATCACTGCATGAGCATCCCGCCATTGACGTTGAGCGTTTCGCCGGTGATGTAGCTGCCGGCGTCCGACACGAGGAACACGACGGCTGCCGCAATGTCCGCCGTGGTGCCGAGGCGTGCGAGCGGAATCTGCTCGCGCAACGACTGAATCTGCTTCTCCTCGAGCGCGCGCGTCATGTCCGTGTCGATGAAGCCCGGAGCGACGACGTTCACGGTGACGTTGCGCGAAGCGAGCTCGCGGGCGAGCGCCTTCGTGAACCCGATCATTCCCGCCTTCGCGGCTGCGTAGTTCGTCTGCCCTGGATTACCGCTGAGGCCGACCACGGAGCCGATGTTGACGATCCGCCCGTAACGCGCCTTAGCCATGCCGCGCAAGCAGGCTTTCGAGACGCGATACAACGACGATAGATTGGTGGATATCACCGCGTCCCACTCCTCGGCCTTCATCCGCATGAGCAGGTTGTCACGTGTGATGCCTGCGTTGTTGACGAGAATCGCCGGCGCCCCTTCGTGCGCGGCGACGTCGGCGAGCACCGCTTCCACCGACGCGTCGCTGCCGACATCGAGCACCGCGCCGCGACCCTTGAGCCCAAGAGCGGCCAGCGCTTCGCTAATCGAACGGGCGCCCTCCGCGCTCGTCGCGGTTCCGACGACCGTGGCCCCCTGCCGTCCGAGCGCTTCCGCGATCGCGCGGCCGATGCCTCGCGATGCGCCGGTCACGAGCGCAACGCGCCCGGCGATTCCCGGCAGCGCCGGCAGTGTGGGTAACGACGAGACTTCCATGGCGCCCCTCTCGAGAATCGACGGCACTGAACGCGCGCGATTATAGCCGCGCCGGTCGCCGCCGGAGGAAGCCGAACACGATCGCCGCCAGCGCGCCGCTCCCGGCCCCATATAGATGTGCGGCAACGATGACCGGTCCGCCTGCGCTCGCCTGCGTGAACGGGATCGGTCCATGCGTAGCTTCGAACGCTAGCTTCAGTGCGAGGCCCACCGCGAGCACGGCGCCGATTCGGAAATAGCGCGCCTGCAGCATCATGAGCGCACCACACGCGACCAGGCCGTGGAGCACGCCCGACAGCCCCACGTACCAAGAAACGCCGGGATCGAGGGCGTACAGGCCCGCGTCGATCCCGAGCGCCGAGAAAGTGGTCGCGGCCAGCCATTCGAGCGGGTCCAGGAACTCTTCGACCAGTCCGCCGATCAGTAGCAATGCGAGCACGTTCGGCCAGAGATGCCCCCAACCGAGATGCACGAGGTGCGCCGTCAGCAGGCGCCACAGCTGGCCAGCCTCGAGCGCGGCGCGGTCGTAGCGCCCCCACTCGCGTGCGGCGTCGCCGCCGAGCGACAAAGCTACGCACAGGGCGGTAATCACGAGCGGCACGAGCCAGCGTCGCCAGTGAAACTGTATTAGCGGATGAGGTTTACGAAAGAGGTCATTGTTCACAATGTGTTTTCAAGCGTTTGTGCTATCTTCGGCCCCCAATCTGGACTGGGTTCCGGGCCGGCAAAAAGGGTTTGCTATGCGTGTGATCAAACCATCCGTTCGAGTCGCGGAGCAAGGGTTCACCTTGCTCGAGATCATGGTCGTCGTCGTCATCATTGGTTTGCTGGCCGCGATGGTGGTACCGAGCTTGATGAGTAACGTCGACCAGGCGCAGACCAGCCGCACGAAGCAAGACGTTCGCCAGATCTCGAACGTTCTAGATCTCTATCGCCTCCAGAACTTTCGTTATCCGAGCTCCGAGGAAGGCCTGCAGGCACTAGTGACGAACCCCGGCGAAACCGCGGCACCGAACTGGCAGCAGAACCTGAAGAAGCTGCCGACGGATCCTTGGAACCGTCCCTATCAATACATGAATCCCGGCCAGCACGGCGAGTTCGACGTCTTCTCGCTCGGGGCCGACGGTCAGGAAGGCGGCGAAGGCGTCAATGCCGACATCGGTAACTGGGATCTCGACTAAGCGGCATCTGCGCGCAGCGCAGCGCGGGTTCACGCTGCTCGAGCTGCTCGTGGTCGTCGCGATCATTGGGATCATCGTCGGTGCCGTCGTGTTGTCGATCAACGCCGTGGGCTCGGATCGCGAGGTCGAGCGGGAAACGCAACGGTTGCGCAGTATGGTCGATCTGCTTCACGAAGAAGCGCTGATGCAAAGCCGTGATTACGGTCTCATGTTCACGAGCACGGGCTACCGGTTCTACGTCTACGATTACAAGGAGCTCAAGTGGGTGGAGTCGGCGGGCGATCGCCTGCTGCTCGAGCGTACGCTGCCGAATCAACTCGAGCTCACGCTCGCGCTCGACGATCGGGAGCTCGAGCTGTTGCGCGACTTCGAGTCGCAGGAGATCGAGAACCCCGAGCCTCAGCTTCTGATCCTGTCGAGCGGAGAGGTCACGCCGTTCGAGCTCGATGTCTACCGCGGCCCCGCAGTCGGAGGGCACTTCACGCTCAAAGGCGAGATCGACGGCACGCTCGAACTTTCGAAGGAAGGCTACGATTCGCGCTAATTCGCAACGTGCGGGAGCAAAACTCGCCGCGGGCTTCACGCTGCTGGAGGCGATGGTCGCGCTCGTGATCGTCGCGCTCGGGATGATGGCAGTGAACGGTCAGCTGAATCGCTACGTGGTTGCGGCTGCCTTCGTCGAGACCAAGACTCTCGCGAGCTGGATCGCGACCAACCAGATCACAGCGCTCAGCGTCGGGCACGAGTGGCCGGGCGTCGGCGATCACGAGGAGGACGTGGAATTCGCGGGCCGGCAATGGCGCTGCCAGATCGTCGTGTCCGAGACGGACGTCCAGAACCTCCATCGCGTGGACGTCTCCGTCGCGCTCACCGCCGATCCCGAACGCGTCTTGCACAAAGTCTCGGGGCTCATCGAGCCGCCCGCTCCCGCGGGCTTCCTGCCGCTCGAGTGGTCCGCTCCTGCGACTGCGGGCGAGCCGGGAGAGCGCGGATGATCCGTACGCTCTCGCGCCGCGACCGCGGCTTCACGTTGATCGAGCTGCTGGTCGCGATGGCGATCGTGGCCATCATCGGTGTGATGGCGCTCGGCGGATTGAGCGAGGTGATCAAGCAGCAGACGGTCGCGCGCGAGCGCGCCGAACGCTGGCAGGCGATCCAGTTGGCAATGCGCGTCATCGTCCAGGATCTCGCGCAGCTGCAGCCGCGCGCGACACGCGAGGAGCTCGGCGAGGCCTACCAGCCAGCCTTGCTCGCGAGCCCCAACGCGCAGTTTGCGCTCGAGTTCAGCCGCGGCGGTTGGTCGAATCCGGGCGGGTTCCCGCGCGGCACCGTGCTGCGCGTTGCCTACAACTGGGAGGAGGACAAGCTCGTGCGCCTGCATTGGCCGGTGATGGATCGCACGTTGTCGACTCCGCCCGTTCGCACTGAATTGCTCGATAAAGTCGACAACGTCGAAGTGCGCTTCCTCGATACGGCGGGCGAATGGCATCTCGACTGGCCGCCGCTGCAGATGAACGGACCACAGCGGCTCGTTGCGCGGCCGCGCGCCGTCGAGTTCGCGATCGAGCTCAAGGGGTTCGGGCGAGTGTTTCGGCTCGTGGAGACGAGCGGTTGAGCACGCGCGCGCAACAACGCGGGGTCGCGGTGCTGATGGCGATGCTCGTCGTCACGATCGGGACGATCATCGCCGTGAACTTGATGTGGCAGAGCACGCTCGACCTGCGGCGCGCCGAGTCGGCGCTCGCCATGGACCAAGGCATCATGTACGTCCAAGGCGCCGAGGCCTGGGCCGCGGACATCTTGAGGCAGGACCTCGTCGATTCCCCGGAGAGCGACAACCTCAGCGAGCAATGGGCGATCGAGCTGCCGCCGCTGCCCGTCGACGGCGGCACGATCACGGGCAAGCTCGAGGATCTGCAAGGCCGATTCAACTTGAACAACTTGGTCAACGCCCAAGGTCGCGAGGATCCGATCGCCCGTAAGCAGTTCGAGAGGCTGCTAAACTTGGTCGAGGTCGACCCTTCGCTCGCGGGAGCGGTCGTCGACTGGCTCGATCCCGACACCGAGCAGCGCTTCCCGAGCGGCGGCGAGGACTCGGCTTATTCCGACGCCGACCCTCCGTACCGCACCGCGAACGCGATGATCACCTCGCCGACCGAGCTCATGGCAGTGTCAGGCTTCGACCGTAAGGCCTATGCGAAGGTCGCGCCGTACGTCACCGTATTGCCCGCGGGCACGAAATTGAACGTGAACACCGCCGCGGACGTGGTGCTCGCGTCGCTGTCGGACGACATCGACATTTCGAAGGCGCAGTCTCTCGTCGAGGAGCGCGCCGGAGCGGAGTTCCTCGACATCGACAAGACGTTCGAGGACCTCGTCGAGCCGGATGTTTTGAAGCGCATCGACGGCGTGAGCGAGCATTTCTTGTTGACCGCGACGGTGACGCTCGGTACAAATCAATTGACCATGCGCTCTATCTTGCAGCGAGATCCTAGCGGTCTCTCGCGGGCGCTGTTTCGGACGCTTGGAGTCGAGTAGCCGTGGCTGATTCGCTGTTCATCCGGTTGGGCGACGACGGTGATCAAGCCGCCTGGGCCACGTTCGCGCCTACGGGGCAGCTCACCAGCACCGTCGCACGCGGTCCGCTTGCCGCGGCGCGTGCCGCGGCCGAGGGCCGCCGCGTGGTCGTGCTCGTGTCCGGCACGGACGTGATCACTACTCAAGCCGCGCTACCGGCGGCCAGCCCCGCGCGGCTGCGCCAGATCGTCCCCTTCTCGCTCGAGGACTCGCTCGCGGACGACGTCGAGACGCTCTCATTCGCCGTCGGCGGCCGGCTGGAGTCCGGGGCGGCGGCCGTCGCGATCGTCGCCAAGACACGGATGGCGGACTGGCTCGCAAGCCTCGACGCCGCGGGAATCGTGCCGCAAGCGCTCTACAGCGAGACCGAGGGCGTACCCGACGTGCCCGCGACGCTCATGCTATTGCTCGAGGGCACGCGTATCTACGGACGCTGTTCAGGGCGGCCGGCGTTCGTGCTCGACGGATTCACGCTGCGGCAGGCGCTCGACTCCGTGCGCGCCGAGGGTGCCTTCGAGGGCGTCAAGCACGCGGTCGCGTACGTCGATCAGACGGCTCGTCCGCGTTTCCAGGCCGAGCTCGCGAAGCTTCCCGACGAGTTCGAGAGCGCCGAAGCCAAGCTCGCTGCGGACGGGTTGTTCGTGCATTTCGCCGCGACGATCGCGCAGCGCTCACCGACGAATCTGCTGCAGGGATCGTACGCGCCGAAATCGAACTGGCTCGAGCTCGCGAAGCCCTGGCGCATCGCCGCGAGCTTGCTCGTGGCGGCGGGAGTGCTCGCGTTCGTGCTGCAAGGCGCCGAGTACTGGTCGCTGCGGCGCGCGGACGCCGCGCTCGGCGAGCAGCTCACCGCGAGCTGCCAGCGTCTGGTCGGCGCAAACCGCGCGTCGCAATGCGACGCGGAGGTACAAAAACGGTTGCGCGAAAGCAGCGCCGGGAGTCGCGAGACGTTCTTGTCGACGCTCGATGCGGTCGCCGCAGCGCGCATCGCGCAGATGCGCGTTGGCGCATTGAGCTATCGCAACCAGACGATGGACTTGCAGCTGATCGTGGCCAACGTCGACGAGCTCGATGCGTTCGCTCACAGCCTCGAGCAGACGCGCCGCTTCAAGCCGTCGATCGAGTCGGCGAATCAGAATGCGAGCGAGGGCGGCGTCGAAGGCCGCCTGCAGATCGTCGGAGCGCCGCGATGAAAGCCTGGTTCGACAGCCTCCAGCCGCGCGAGCGCGCGATCTTCGTCGCCGGCGCGGCGCTCGCGCTGCTGATCGTGCTTTGGATGGGAGTGCTCCGGCCGCTGAACAGCCGCTCCGAGGTGCTGCGCGAGGCCGTCGCCGCGAAGCAGCGCCTGCTCGTCAACCTTCGCCAGATCGATGGCCCCGCCGCTGGACAGGGCACCACGGAAGGCGGTGACCAGACGCTGGTACGGCTCATCAATAACAGCGCTGCTGAGCACAGCGTCGAGCTCACGCGCACGCGCCCGGATGGTCCGAACGGGATCCAGGTGACGTTCGGCAACGCATCGTTCGACACGCTGGTCGCTTGGCTCGTCGCGCTCGAGGGGCAGAACGGCGTATCCGTCGAGACCGCGTCGTTCACCGGTACGCGGCAACCGGGAATCGTCAACGGTCAATTGCTTCTTCGCAGGCCGTGACGACGTGCTGAATCGTTGGTCCTGGGTGGCACTTGGTGTCGGAGCGTACCTCGCCTTCACGGTGAGCTCGTTTCCGGCGGGCACCGCGTACGCGTGGTTCGCACCAGCTGGCGCTGACGTCTCCGGGATCGAAGGCACGTTGTGGTCCGGCCGCGCAGCGGCGGCCTCCGTGGCGAACTTGGCGCTCCACGACTTGCGGTGGAGCGTCAAGCCCATGTACCTCTTGCTCGGTAGGCTCGCCGCCGACGTCGAGGCGCGGCTCAGCGACGGGTTCGTGAGTGCGCGCGTGTCGGCCTCGCCGAGCCGCGTCGCGCTGAGCAACGTGCGCGGGAGTACCTCGATCCAGACGTTGCGCGGCGTGCTGCCGGTGTCGGGCGTGCGCGGCGACGCAAGCGTCAGCCTCGAGGAGCTCGAGCTCGAAACCGGCGCGCTCACCGCGATCCTCGGCGAGCTGCGCCTCGCGAAGCTCGAAGTCGCGCCGTTCGTGCCGAACGGTTCGCGGGAGCTGTTGCCGATCGGCAACTACAGCGTGAAGTTTCTCGACAGCGACGGCAATGGCATCAAGGCGAGCTTCGCCGATTCGGGCGGCCCGCTCGAGGTGTCCGGCACACTCGTGGTCGACGCGCGTCGCGCCTACACGCTCGACGGTTTGATCAAGCCGCGTGCCGACGCCTCACAGCAGCTCGTCGACGGATTGAGCTTCATCACGGCCGACCCGGACGCCGAAGGGCGCCGCCGGCTCACGCTCACGGGCTCGCTCTAGGAGCTCGCGGGCCAGGCCCGCAGAGTCGCGAGCAACGGAAAATAGAGTCCGACCCGAACCGGCCGCGAATCGATGGTCGCGAGCGCGGCCGCATAGCGATCGAGCTGCGGGCGATAGCGCTCGACCTCCGACGCGAGAAACGCCTCGCGGTCGCTACCTTCGTGACGGCTTGTCTTGAAGTCGATGATCCAGCGCGTGCCGTCCGCCACGAACGTCCGGTCGAGGCGCACGTGCTCGAGCCGCTCGCCGACTCGCAGCGTGAGCTTGAGCTCGGAGCGCGCTTCGGGGTGTGCGGCGAGCACCCAACGGCCGCTCGGATCTTCGAGCGCCGCGTGGACAGCGGCTAACGCGCGGGCCGTCGCGGCGGCGATCTCGTCGGCATCGACTCCGAGCAAACGGAGCTCCCGCGTGAACACTTGAGCGCGATCGCCGAGCGAGTTTGCTGTCCACGCTTCGACCCCCTGCTCCGCTATTCTTTGCAGCTCGCGATGTACTACGGTTCCGACATGCGCCGCGACGGGGCTCGCCCACTCGAACTCGGGCCGTGGCGGTGGCGCGGGTGGCGGCGTGGCGTCAAACGGCAGTGCGAACTGCCGCCCCGCGGCTACCGTGCTGGGGACCGGTGGCGGCTTCGGATCGGGGGGCTGCACGCCGACGCGCGCGAGGCGGCGCAGCATCGGCTCGATCGCCGGCGCGTCGCGGGGTGGCTGTGCACCTTCGTGGGCCTGCGTCGCCGCGAGCTCGGCCGCGACCACCGGCTGCAGGAGCTTGAGCAGCGTGTCCGAATTCGGTTCTTCTTGGGACGAGCTCAGCTGGTAGACGACGTGCAGGCGATCGCGCGCCCGCGTCGTCGCAACGTAGAGCAGCCGCGCGCGCTCGGCGCGCGTCCGTTCCGCATCCGCTTCGCGGACGAATTTCGTGAGCGCTTGCGCGTCCTCGTCGTCGAGCGTCGGCGCGAGCAGCAGGTCTTCCGAGCCGTCGCTCGCGACGCGCTCGAGCCAGTGGAGCGGTTGGGGGCTTTCCGGTGGGGGAAGGCGCCCGATACCTAGCAGCACGACTGTGTCGAACTCGAGTCCCTTCGCGCGGTGCATCGTCATGATCTCGATGCCCCGTTCGTGCGGCGGATCGCCCTGCGGCAGTAGTTTCTCCAGTGCGTACGCGAGGCGCGCCGGGTCGCCGAGGTCGCCAAAGCGTTCCTCGCGTGACAGCAATGCGAAGAATTGCTCCGCGACGCGTAGGTCGTCGGGATGATCGATGCAGTCGGGTCCGTCGAGCTCGTGCCAGGTCCGCTCGATCCAGCGCGCGAACGACGTCTCGGCTCGGCGCGCGAGCGCGGACTCGAGAGTCGCGCGCGTCGCGGCGAGGCGCGCGCGGCCGTCGGCGCTCAAGCGCGCGGTGTGCGCTGGGTCGCGCGAGAGATCCCAGATTGCGCGACGAGGCGCGTCGTAGCAGAGCGCGTGCAAGTCTTCCCAGAGGAGGCCGCACCACGGCGCGCGTAGTACCGCGAGCCACGCGATGCGGTCATCGAGATGCACGAGCGCGCGCGTGAGGCCGAGCAAGTCTTGTGCGAGGGGCTCACCGTCGAGCGGATCGATCTCGACCGCGTGCACCGGCCAGCCCTTCGTGCGGATCCGCTCCCGCAGCCCCGCGAGGTGCGAGCGGCTGCGCACGAGCACGGCGATCGACTGATCGGGCCTGTGCGCCAGCTCCTGCTCGAGGACCGCGACGACCTGCACCGCCTCGGCTACGGGGTCGTCGCTGCGCACGGGATGCGTCGCTACGAACTGCGCCGCGTCGGCTGTGCGCGTCGCGACGCTCGCGCGAAACGCCGCGACGCCGAGCGCGATCTGGTCCTCGCGCGGAAAGATCTGCTCGAACGCGCCGTTCACCCAGTCGACGACGGCCGGCGCGGAGCGGAAATTGCGCTCGAGTGTGAGGCTCTCGAGGTGCACTTGGCCGATGCCGCGACGCTTCGCGTCGAGGAAGCGGGACATGTCGGCGTCCCTAAAGCGATAGATCGACTGCATCGGGTCGCCGACGAGGAACAGCGTCCGGCCGTCGCCGGCCTCCCAACCGCTCGTGAGGAGCTCGAGCAATTCCGTCTGCGAGCCCGACGTGTCCTGGAATTCGTCGACCAGCAGGTGCTGGATACGCCGGTCGAGCGCGAGCAACAGCTCGGACGGCTCGTCGACGCGCCCGAGCGCCCTCCGGGCACGGCTTCCGAGCTCGACGAAGTCGATCGTGCGCGCGTTCGCGAACTCGACGCCGAGCTCCGCCGCGAGGTGCAGTAGCACGACCCGCAACGCGGCGAGATGGTGCCACTGCCGGTCCGTGTAGCGAGGCGCGGGCAGTGTCTCGGCCGCGTGCAGCGCGGCGCGGGCGCCCTCCTCGTTCTGCAGCCGCTCGAGTAGCTGCTTCAGTTTGGCGGTGGCCGCCGCGTGCGCGGGGCCGAAGCCCTCCTTCTTCGTGAGTCGCTTGCGCCAATCGCCGTCCCGAGTAAGCAGCACGAATGCTGCTCCGCGCCAGGCGGCGAGGGCGTCCTGCGCAACTGGAGGCGGCCCGACCAGAGCGAGCCAGGGCGCGGCCGCGTTGCGCACGCGGTCGTCGGTCGCGTGCGCGGCCGCCTGGCCCAGCGCCGCGCGCACGTCCGCGAAGAGCGACGGCTTCGCCAGCGGCGCGAGCGGCGCGAGCTCGTCGTCGACGAGCCTCCGCAGCGCGGCTTCGAGCGCGGGGCGTAGCTCTTCTGGATCGCGGCGAAGTAGATGCGGCAGCCACTGATCGCGCTTCGCGAGTAGCGCCACGAGCAACTGCTCGAACTCGGTGAGGTCGTCGACGCCGCGCAGCACTGTGCGCAGACTCTCGCCGGGCTCGCCCGCGAACGACACCGTCGCGACCGTGCGCTGCGCGGCGCGCCGGTAGTATTCGCGCGCGTCGTCGGGAATCCGCGCGGCCGCGACGGCGCCGGACAGCACCGGCAGCTGTTGCGCGAGCCAGACGTTGAACGCGTCGAGCGTGTCGATCCGAAGGCGCTGCGGCTGCGCGAGAACCGCCCAGTCGCGCCTCTCGTCTCGCTCGACGACCGCACGCGCGAGCGCGAGTGTCGCGCGCTCGTGCTCCGTCGCGCCCTGCTTCGCCGCGACCGCATCGCGCAGCGCGCGTTGCACGCGGCTGCGCATCTCGGCCGCCGCCTTGCGCGTGAACGTAATCGCGACGACTTGCTCGGGCTCCTCGACTGTCGCGAGCAGCGCGAGGTAGCGCTGGATCAAGAGCTCCGTTTTGCCCGAGCCCGCAGGCGCCTGCACGATGAACGAGCGCGTCGGGTCGAGCGCGGCCGAACGGGCTTGTGAATCCGCGGCGCTCACCAGCGCTGCGCCGAGCCGCGCAGGATCGCGAGCTGCTCGTGCACGCGCGTGAGCGGTGCGAATGCGCCCTTGGCGTCGTCCAAGTCGTTTAGGAAGATCCGCGTGTCGCCGCCCGCGAACTCGAGCACGAGCTCTTCGAGCGTCGTGCGCCAACGCGCGATCTGGCGATCCCAACCATCATTCGGCACTTTCGCGGCCGCGTCCGCGAACAACACGCCCCCGTTCCAGTACCCGAGATACTCGGCCCCGCGCGCCTGAACGCCCGCGATCACGAGTGCACCGACGGGCTCGCCTGCATGCACGGCGTAGAGCGGCGCTTGAATGTTGCGTGGCCGGTCCGCGAACCAGTCCTTGAGCGATGCGCGCGCGCCCGTCTTGTAGTCGATGATTGCGACGCTGCCATCCGCGAGGCGGTCCAGCCGGTCGATCCGAATCTCGAGTTCACGCCCGGCGATCACGGCGATCTGCGTCCGCTCGATTGCGGCTACCTCGAACGGCGCGCGCTCCAAGTCCTTCGCGAGCAGCCGATCGAGGGTGGCTGCGAGCCGCTCTGCTTCGAGCTCGAAGAGCGCACTCAGCGGCCGGCGAGCGGCGCGGAAGATTTTCGCGAGCTCCTGCTCCACGACGCGGCCAACGTTCCCAGAGAGTGCCGCGAAATCGCGTTTGGCCGGCAAGTGCGCGAGTAGCGCTTCGAGCGCGTCGTGCGTCGCCGTACCACGGAGCTTTCGGCCGAGCCCCGCGAGGACGAGCTCGAGCCCGCGCGCTCCAAGCCGGTCTTGGCAGAACGCGCGCACGGGGCAGCGCGACTGACGGCCCAGGACACCAGCCCCGCCGCGGATCTGTGTGCCCTGGAGCGCCGGCGGACGATCTTCTAGCGTCTCGCGCGCCCGGGTTCGGAGCGTACGCGGCACAGCGGCCGCGGCGTGTGCTTCGAGCTCGGGCCAATCGCGAATCGCGGGGCTCGGCTCGGTCTCGTAGTCGTAGAGTTGCGCGGGCCAGCTTGCGACGAGCGTGCCGACCCGCGTGCGCAGGCGCTCGAGCCGGCGCGCGCAGCGTAGCCGCGCGTCCTGCGGCGTGGACCACGGCATTCCGTGCGTACGCTGCAACGCCCGCGGCAAGAGCGGATTGCAGCGCGCGGGCTCCGGCCAACTCGCATCCGTGAACCCTGCGATCCATGCCGCTTCGTAGCCCGGCCCCACGTCGTCGATCCGACCGAGCACGTGGATGCCGTGGACCGGCAGCGGGTCCGGCATGGCGCGGTCGAGCGAGCGTTGCAGCTCCGCGAGCGCCTCGTCGTAGCCGATCGCGCCGGTGATCGGTGTAAGGCGCGTGACATCCTCGATCGCGGCCTGCCAGAGCAACAGCGCGTGCGGGTCGCCCGCCGCGTCCCAGCGCAGCAACGCGAGTGCTCGCTGCCACGCGCGTGTCCAACGGCTCGGCGTCGCGGCGGAGATGCCGTTCGTCTCGCGTAGCGCCGCTGTCAGCGCGGCTGAGGCGCGTGGCGCGCGCTTGCCGAGCAACGACTCGAGCTCAGCCTCGCGGTGCGCTGTCGTGACGCTGAGCTGAGCGCGCACGTCGCCGCGCAGCTCGCGCTCGAGCGCCGCACGCTGGGCGTGCTCGCCGCCGTCCGCATCGAAGAACGGGCTCCGAAGCCAGTGGCTCAACGTTTCGAACCCCGCGGACGTCGAGCCGAGCGCGACGGCGTTCAGCGCGGCTGCGATCCGCGGATTCGCGGCCGCGGGCTGGCCGCCGTGCCATGTGGGTACATCGCCAGCGTCCGCGGCCAGCGCGCGCTCGACCTCGCCGTGTCGCTCCGCCAGCCCGGGCACGACGACCGCGATCCGAGCGGCGGGCCTTACGTCGAGGCGCGCGCGCGCCCAGGTGACTGCGGCGCGCAGCTCCTCGGTCGCGTCCGGAATCTTTGCGCGGCGAAGGTCGGCTTCCCGCGCCGGCGGAGACTCGAGCTCGATGCGGGTGCCGCCGCGAATCAGGCGATCCAGCAGCGCCCGCTCGAGGGGCGAAGGCTCTTCCGCGTCCGCGAAGGTCACGCGCGGCGGCGCGCTCCACTCCGCGGCGGAGGGCAATCGGCGTGCGATTTCCGCTTGGTCGACCCAATCGTTTGCCGCGAGCGCGCTGCGATATTCGCGGCACCAGAGCAAGAATGCGGCGAAGTCGTGTTGCTCGTCGCTCGCGCGCTCGCGCGCCGGATCGATCCGCCAATGACACAGCAAGCGCCACGCCTCTGCGGCCCAGTCCGCCGCGCCACCCTCCCCGACGAGCTCCGCGCCGGCTTCCGACGAGCGGATCACCCGCCGCCATAGCGCGAGCGATTGCGGAGGCGTGAGCGGCATGGGCTGCGCCGGTCCGGCTCCGAGCCAAAGGCTTTCGAGCCAGCTCGCGTAGCCGATGAGCGGTGGAGTGATCCAAGCCGGCGTGCCGGCGTCGATGTCGCGCCCGGCGAGGAAGGCTTCCCATTGACGTGCCGCGAGTGCGCCCGGAACCACGATCGGAACCACTATCGGCCCAGGGTTTATCGGCCTAGGGTCGCCGGCCGCGATGGATGCGTCGGGGAGCGTCACTGCTCGGCGGCGCGGTCTAGCTCGTCAGGCCGTTTCGAGCTGCGGCGGCCGGTCGGCCATGTGCTCGAGGAGCTGCTCCATGCGCTGGAACACCTCGGAGAGCCGCCCTTCGTCCGGCAGGTTCGTGATCCTGAAATGATCACGGTACGGAGTGTTGAAGCTCGACCCTGGAGCGATCAGCACGTGGTGTTGCTCGAGCAGCTCCATCGCGAACTCCTCATCGTCGAAGCCTGGCAGCTTTTGCTTGTCGACACCGATGAAGGCGTACATCGCGCCGCGCGGCGGAACGAGCGACAGGAACCCGCTCTGCGCGACGCCGTCGAGGATCGCCTTCCGAGATTGATAGAGGCGGCCGCCGGGCGCCGTCAGCTTGTGGATGCTCTGGAAGCCGCCGAGTGCGGTCTGCACGGCCCACTGCCCCGGCACGTTGCTGCAGAGCCGCAGCGCCGCAAGCAGATCGAGCGCGCTCATGTAGCGCTCCGATCGATCCACCGCGCCGCTGAACGACACCCAGCCCACGCGATAGCCGCACGCGCGATACACCTTCGACAGGCCGCTGAAGGTAGCGCACAGCGTTTCCTTGCAAAGCGTCGCAATCGGAACGAATTCCGCGCCGTCGTACACGATCTGGTCGTAGATCTCGTCGCACATCAGCACGAGGTTGTGCTTCTCGGCGATGCGCGCGAGGGCCGTGAGGCACTCGCGTGTGTAGACCGCGCCGGTCGGGTTGTTCGGGTTGATCACGACCAGCGCGCGCGTGCGGGGCGTGATCGCCGCCTCGATCGCCGCGACGTCGGGGTTGTAGCCCATCGACTCGGGGCACGGGTAGTAGACGGCCTTGCCTCCGTTCAGCACCGTGGCCGCCGTCCAGAGCGGATAGTCCGGGCTCGGGATCAGTACCTCGTCGCCGGGATTGAGCAGCCCGCGCAGCGTGAGGTCGATCAGCTCGCTGACGCCGTTGCCCATGAACACGTGGTCGGCCGTCACGTTCTGCACGCCGCGCGCTTGCTGCTGCATCACGACCGCTTCGCGTGCCGGGAAGATGCCCCGTTGATTGCTGTACGCCTCGCTGGACGGCAGGTTCTCGATCATTGCGAGCCGCATCCGGTCCGGCGTGCGAAATCCGAACAACCCTGGGTTGCCGATGTTCAAAGAGATGATCTCGTAGCCCTGACGCTCGAGCTCGAGCGCCCGCTTCGCGAGGTGGCCGCGGATTTCGTAGCGGACGTTCTTGAGCTGCGCGCTGGTTTCGATTTCGTGGGAATGGCGTAGCACGGAGCACCTGGGGCGAAAAAACTAGTGCGTGTTTAACATGCCGCCGCGGCAAAGGCCAAGGGAGCGCGCCGCGATTTGCTGCTCGCGGATCGGCTCAAGGCTTCGCTCCAGTCTGGATCGGCCGGCGCGGATCGCGGATCCACTCGCTCCAGGACCCCGCATAGAGCCTGCCGCCTTCGAGCCCCGCGACGGCCATTGCGAGCAGCAAGTGGCATGCCGTCACGCCGGAGCCGCACATCGCGACGACGTCGCCGGGGTCGCGCCCTGCGAGCAGCGCCTCTAGCTCTTTGCGAAGCTGCGTTGCTTCGCGGAACTGGCCCGCGGCGGTCACGTTCTCGGAGAACGGCCGGTTCACGGCGCCCGGCACGTGGCCCGCGACGGGGTCGATCGGCTCCTGCTCGCCGCGATAACGCGCTGCCGCGCGCACATCGACGAGCAGACCGCCCGACGCGATGATCCCAGGGATTTCGTCGACGGAGACGACTGTCTCGCCCGCCGTCTCGCGTGCTTCATAGCGAGTCGCTTCCCAGCGCGGCGCGTCTGCTTCGACCGGCAGCTGCGCGGCCTCCCACGCCGCAAATCCGCCGTCGAGCACGAGGCTTTGGCTGTGACCGAGCCAGCGCAGCATCCACCAGAGGCGTGCTGCGAGCGCGCCACTACCCTCGTCGTACGCGACCACGGTCGATTCGCTGCCGACTCCCCAGCTGCCGAGCAACGCCGCGACGACCTCGCGGCTCGGCAGCGGATGCCGTCCGTCGCTCGGCCCGGGCTGGCGCGCGAGATCGCGGTCGAGATCGGCATAGCGCGCGCCCGGAATGTGCGAACGCGAATACGCGGCACGCCCCGCCGCTGGGTTCGTCAACGTGAAGCGGCAATCGACGACGACCCAAGCGGGGTCGCCAAGACGCCGCGACAGCGACGGCGCATCTATCAAGGGGCTAACGTTCATCGGCCGCATTGTAGCGGCTCACAGTGCCGTGAGCGGACAGCAGCGCAACGCTGCCGCTAGAATGCCGCGAATTCTCGTTGCGGGGAGCCGCGCTTGCAGAAAGTGATGGTTTGCATCAAACGCGTAGTGGACTACAACGTCCGCGTTCGCGTGAGGCCGGATGGATCGGGCGTGGCGACCGACGGATTGAAAATGAGCATCAACCCGTTCGACGAGATCGCGCTCGAGGAAGCCCTTAGGCTCAAGGAAGGCGGTGCGGCCGGCGAAGTGCTCGCGGTCACGATCGGGCGCGCCGACGCCCAGCCGCAGCTTCGCACGGCGCTCGCGATGGGTGCCGACCGCGCGGTGCTGATCGAGTGCTCCGGAGCCCTCGAACCGCTCGGCGTCGCACGCGCGCTGCGCGCGCTCGTCGAGCGCGAGCGGCCGGATCTGGTGCTGCTCGGGAAGCAAGCGATCGACGACGATCACGGGCAGACCGGGCAGATGCTCGCGGCGCTGTGGGACCGGCCGCAAGCGACGTTCGCGTCGCAGCTCGTCGTGCAAGGGGCGGTGCTGCGCGTGACGCGCGAGGTCGATGCGGGCCTAGAGGTCGTCGAAGTGGATCTGCCGGCCGTGGTGACGACGGACTTGCGCCTGAATCAGCCGCGCTACGTGAAGCTGCCCGACATCCTCAAGGCGAAAACCAAACCGTTGGCCGTGATTCCGCTCGCGTCGCTCGGCGTCGACGCGCCGCCGCAATTCGAGGTCGAGCGTACCGAGCCGCCAGCGCAGCGGGCCAAGGGTATCCGCGTCAAGGACGCGGCCGAGCTCGTGTCCGCGTTACGGCAGCGCGGCGTGCTGTGATGGTGCGAGTACTCATCGTCGCCGAGCATGACGGAGCGCGGCTCAACGCGAGCACGGCGAAGTGCGTCAGCTGCGCGCGCACGATTGTCGGGGCAACCATCGTGGTCGCGGTGTTCGCGAAGCGCGACTCGGGCGTCGCGGAGCAGGCCGCTCGGCTCGAGGGCGTCGCGCGGGTGCTGCAAGTCGAAACGGATTCCGCACTTGCCGCCGTGCTTGCGCCGCAGGTCGCGAACGCGGCGTCCGACTACACGCACGTGCTCGGTCCGTCGACGACATTCGGCAAGGACCTCATGCCGCGCGTCGCCGCGCTACTCGGAGTCGGCCAGATCAGCGATGTCATGGCCGTGCTCGACGCGTATCGGTTCAAGCGGCCTATCTACGCGGGCAATGCGATCGTGACCGTGCGCGCCTCGCCCGAGCGCAAGCTCGTGGCGACGGTGCGCACGGCCTCGTATCCGGCGATCGGTAACGCAACGGCCGCGGCGCCGATCGAGACGCGTGAACCATCGCATGACGCGCCCGCGCACACGCGGTTCGTCGAGCTTCGTTCGGAGCGCGCCGATCGTCCCGATTTGCAGACGGCCGCGCGCGTCGTCGCGGGCGGCCGCGCGCTCGGCAGCGCCGAGAACTTCGCGCGGTTGTACGAGCTCGCCGATGCCCTCGGCGCCGCGGTCGGCGCGTCGCGCGCCGCCGTCGACTCGGGATTCGTTGCGAACGAGTTGCAGGTGGGACAGACCGGCAAGATCATCGCGCCCGAGCTCTACATCGCGATCGGCATCTCAGGCGCGATCCAGCACCTCACGGGCATCAAGGACGCACGCACGATCGTCGCGATCAATCGCGACTCCGAGGCGCCGATCTTCGAGGTCGCGGATATCGGGCTCGTCGGCGATTGGAACCGCGTGTTGCCCGAGCTATTGGCCGCGCTGCGCGGTTGATCGTCGGCGGCGCGGGTCGAACGCGTCGACCCCGCGCGCACCTGATCGACCTAGATCAGAGCTGCTTCAGCGCGGTCTCGGCAGAGCTGACGCCGAACTCGCCGGGCGGCTCGACGTTGAGCTGCTTCACGACGCCGTTGTCGACGATCACCGAGAAGCGCTTGCCGCGCTGTCCCATGCCGAACTTGCTCGCGTCGAGCTCGAGGCCCAACGCACGCGCGTACTCGCCGTTGCCGTCCGCGAGCATCATGACCTTGTCGCCGGTCTTGCCCGCCTCGCCCCACGCCTTCATTACGAAGACGTCGTTCACGGCCATGCAGGCAATCGTGTCGACACCTTTTTTCTTGAGCGCGTCCGCATTCTGAACGAACCCGGGCAAATGCTTCGCCGAGCAGGTCGGCGTGAACGCGCCGGGGACCGAGAACAACACGACCTTCTTGCCGCGGAACAGGTCGTCGGTCGTGACCGGCTCGGGACCACTCGCACCCATGCGCGTGAACTGGCCCTTTGGCATGTTGTCGCCTACTTTGATGGACATTGTCGTTCGACTCCTCGACGGTGGACGTTTCAAGAAAAAGAAAGCGATTGTGACCGTGCTCTGCGGGCGCGATCAATGTGCTTTCGAGTGATCGCGCATTATAGGTGCGGGCCGAGGCCGGCAACGTTGGGTGAGATCTCCGCACTCTTTCCGTGATCTCCGAGTGCGGTGAGCCGCCGTTGCATTTCCGTTGCCGGTGTCGCGCCCTCACTAAGCCTGCGCAAACAGAGGGTTAGCGGCGCTAACTCGCGTCACTTGTCGTCGCGTCCGCCGAGCCGCACGCGGTGCGTCTCCCGCCTCATTCCGATTCCGCCGAGCGGCCCTAAAGCGTTGACATGCCTCGGGCTTTTCTAGATGATGCCAGCTCCTATGAATCATCAGACTGAGATGACGACGACGCGTCCCGGCCTTACGGTATACAACCGATACAGGTGCGGGCGCTTGGCTTGACGACGAAGCCTCATTAGAAAAACCCCGCACCCGCAAGGCTGCGGGGTTTTTTTTTAGACACACGAAAATGTATCCCAGAACGTATCGAGGAATAGTGCGATGAAGCTGTTTACGGAATCGGACGCGGAACCCGCGGTGTTGAGCGGCGAACGGATTGCAGTGCTCGGTTACGGCAGCCAAGGCCGGGCTCATGCGTTGAACCTCCGCGATTCGGGCTACGACGTCGTCATCGGTGTTCGGCCGGGCGGTGTGACGACCCCGAAGGCGGAGCGCGACGGCCTGACCGTAAAGTCGCCCGTCGAAGCGGTGAAGGGCGCGGGCCTCGTCGCGATCCTCGCGCCGGATACGGCGCAAGGTCAGCTCTACAAAGACATCGAGCCGCACCTGAAAAAAGGCGCGACTTTGCTGTTCGCGCACGGCTTCAACATCCACTACAGGCAGATTCAGCCGCGTGCCGATCTCGACGTCGTGCTGATCGCGCCAAAGGGCCCGGGCGACCTCGTTCGCCGCCAATACGAGCAAGGCCGCGGCGTGCCCTGCCTATTGGCGGTCGCGCAAGATGCCACCGGCAAGGCCCAAGCGCGCGCCCTCGCCTACGCCCACGGCATCGGCGGCACGCGCGGCGGTGTGCTCACGACGACGTTCGGCGAAGAGACCGAGACGGATCTGTTCGGCGAGCAGGCAGTGCTGTGCGGCGGTGCGACTGAGCTCGTGGTCAGCGGCTTCCAGACGCTCGTCGAGGCCGGCTATCAGCCCGAGGTCGCGTACTTCGAGTGCATGCACGAGCTCAAGCTGATCGTCGATCTCCTGCACGAGGGCGGGCTGAAGAAGATGCACCAGTTCGTCAGCGACACCGCGAAGTACGGGGACCTCACGCGCGGGCCGCGCATCATCGACGACCACGTCCGCAAGAACATGAAGCAAGTCTTGAAGGAAGTTCAGGACGGCACGTTCGCGAAGCAATGGATCGACGAGAACAAGGCCGGCCAGCCGAACTACAAGCGTCTGCTCAAGGAAGATCTCGAGCAAGGCATCGAAAAGGTGGGACGCGAGTTGCGTGGCCGCATGAGCTGGCTACAAGAGTAAGCGGTAGAGTTCGAAGCACGGATAGACTCGCGGGAGCGGACGAATGCCTCTGAAAACCACGAAGTTCATTTGGCACGATGGCCGACTGGTGCCCTGGGAACAGGCCACCGTGCACGTGTTGAGCCATGCCCTGCACTACGGCTCGTCCGTCTTCGAAGGCATCCGCGTCTACAAGACGCCGCAAGGCGCCGTCGGATTCAGGCTCACCGACCACATCCGCCGCCTCTACGATTCCGCGAAGATCTATCGGATGAAGATCCCGTACACGCGCGACGTGCTCGTCGGCGCTTGCCGCGACGTCGTGCGCGAAAACGGGCTGCTGCAAGGCGCTTACATCCGCCCGATCGCGTTTCGCGGCTACGGCGAAATGGGCGTGGCCGGCAACATCGAGCAGCCCGCGAACGTCTCCATCGCAGCGTGGGAATGGGGCTCGTATCTCGGCGAAGGCGGGCTCGAGCAAGGCGTCGACGTCTGCGTCTCGTCGTGGCAGCGCGTGGCGCCGAACACCGTGCCCGCGCTCGCAAAAGCGGGCGGAAATTACTTGTCGAGCGCGCTCGTGACGCTCGAGGCGCGCCGTCTCGGTTTCGCCGAAGGGATCGCGCTGAGCACGCAGGGCTACGTGAGCGAAGGTGCAGGTGAAAACCTATTCCTCGTGAAAAACGGCAAGCTGTACAGCCCGCCCGTCGCCGCATCGATCCTGTCCGGGATCACGCGTGATACCGTCGCGCGGCTCGCCGAGTCGTTGGGGCTCGAGGTGCTCGAGCAAGACATCCCCCGGGAGTTGCTGTACATCGCAGACGAGGTGTTCCTCACCGGCACCGCCGCGGAGATCACGCCCGTGCGCTCTGTCGACAAGATTTCCGTCGGCGAAGGCAAGCGCGGTCCGATCACCGAGAAGCTCCAGAATTTGTTCTTCGGGCTGTTCGACGGCTCGACGGCCGATCGTTGGAATTGGCTTGAGCCGATCGGCGAGCAGAAAGTCGGCCGCATCGACCGACCGGTCGCCGTCTGAGGGAATCGCATGGCCGCGCAGTCGCCCCAGTCATTATTCGAGAAGGTATGGGCGCAGCACGTCGTCGTGCCCGAGTCCGACGACACTCCGGCCGTGCTCTACGTCGACCTGCATCTGATTCACGAGGTGACGAGCCCGCAAGCGTTCGACTTGCTGCGCACGAAGGGCTTGCCAGTGCGCCGCACCGACCGCTGTCTCGCGACGCTCGATCACTCGACGCCGACGGTACCGCTCAAGACCCTCAAGGACCTCGAGATCGTGAGCGAGCCTGCGGCCGCCAAGCAGGTCCGCGCGATGGAGAAGAACTGCAAGGAATTCGGTATCGAGCTGCGGGGGTTCTCGAGCACCGAGCGCGGGATCGTTCACGTGATAGGCCCGGAGCTCGGCGCATCGCAGCCCGGCACGACGATCGTGTGCGGCGACTCGCACACGAGCACGCACGGCGCCATGGGAGCGCTCGCGTTCGGCATTGGCACGACCGAGGTCGGGCACGTGCTCGCGACTCAGTGCCTGCTGCAAAGTAAGCCGAAGACGCTCTCGATCAATCTCGAAGGAAAATTGCCGCCCGGCGTCACGGCCAAGGACGTCATCCTGCGCGTGATCGGCACGATCGGTGTCGGCGGCGGCACCGGGCACGTCATCGAGTATCGCGGCAGCACCGTGCGTGGTTTTTCGATGGAAGAACGCATGACGATCTGCAACATGTCGATCGAGGCCGGCGCGCGCGCGGGTATGATCGCGCCCGACGACACCACGTACCAATACCTCGAGGGTCGTCCGCTGGCGCCGCAAGGCGCGGACTGGGATGCCGCCCTCCGCCGCTGGCGCGCGCTCCCGAGCGACTCCGGCGCGAGATTCGATCGCGAGGTCGACATCGACGTCTCCAAGCTCACGCCGATGATCACGTTCGGCACGAATCCGGGCATGGTGATGCCGATCAACGACTCGGTGCCGGACGACGGCGACGCGGCGTTTCGCAAGGCGCTCGCCTACATGCAGGTGGAGGCCGGTAAGCCGTTGCTCGGGATGCCCGTCGACGTCGTGTTCATCGGCTCGTGCACCAATGGCCGGCTCAGCGATCTTCGCGCCGCGGCGAAGGTGCTTCGTGGCCGCCACGTCGCGGAGGGCGTGCGCTTGCTCGTCGTGCCGGGCTCGCAGGAGGTCAAGCGCCAGGCCGAGGCCGAGGGCCTCGACGAGATCGTGCGCGCCGCGGGCGGCGAATGGCGCGAGTCCGGCTGCTCCATGTGCATCGGCATGAACGGCGACACGGTCGCGCGCGGTAAGCTCTCCGTCAGCACGAGCAACCGCAACTTCGAAGGCCGGCAAGGCAGCGGCGCGCGCACGATGCTCGCGAGCCCAATCACGGCCGCCGCGGCTGCGATCAAGGGCGCGATCGCTGATCCGCGCGAGCTGATCGGCGGCTAGGCCCCGACTGTATGGAACCGATCAAACAGATTCGCTCGCGAACCGTCGTTCTGTCGAGCGTCGACATCGACACCGATCAAATCATTCCGGCGCGTTTCTTGACCACGACGACCAAGGAAGGCCTCGGCAAGAGCTTGTTCAATGATTGGCGCTATACGAAAGACGGCAAGGAGCGGCCGGAATTCGTACTGAATCGGCCCGAGAGCCGGGGCGCGCAAGTTCTCGTGGGCGGTCACAACTTCGGTTGCGGCTCGTCTCGGGAGCACGCGCCGTGGGCCCTGCTCGACTACGGTATTCGCGCCGTCATCAGCACCGAGATCGCGGACATCTTCACGAGCAACTCGCTCAAGAATGGGCTCGTGCCGATCGTCGTCGACGCAGAATCGCATCGCTGGCTGCTCGCGAACCCCGGCGCCGAAGTGGTGATCGATGTAGCGACCGCGACGCTCGAGTTCGGCGGCAAGCGCGTGTCGTTTCCGATCGACAAGTTCTCCCGGTATTGCCTCATGAACGGCGTCGACCAGCTCGGCTTTCTCATGGAGCGCGATGCGGCGATCGCCCGCTACGAGCAGACGCACGCATGACCGAGCGCATCGTCGCCAAAAAAATCGTCGTACTGGCCGGCGACGGGGTCGGCCCCGAAGTCACTTCCCAGAGCGGTTCGCGTCCTCGAGGCCGTGTCGAAGCGTTTCGGGCTCGGGCTGCAGTTTCAGGACGCATTGATCGGCGGCGCCGCGTACGATGCGGCCGGCAGCCCGCTGCCCGAAGCGACGATCGCGGCATGTAGGGCGTCGGATGCGATCCTGCTGGGCGCCGTCGGCGGTCCGAAGTGGGCCGACATTCCGGTGCAGCTGCGGCCCGAGCAAGGTTTGCTCGCAATCCGCAAAGCGCTCGGCCTATTTGCCAACCTCCGCCCCGTCGCGACGATTCCCGAGCTCGCGGACGCATCGCCGCTGAAGCCCGAGAAGCTCAAGGGCGTGGACATCCTTGTCATCCGCGAGCTCACGGGCGGCATCTACTTCGGTAAGCGCGGCCGCAGCGCGACCGCCGCGTTCGACACCTGCGAATACAGCGTCGGCGAGATCGAGCGCGTGTGCCGAGTTGCCGGCAAGCTCGCGACGAGCCGGCGCGGCAAAGTGACCTCCGTCGACAAGGCGAACGTGCTCGATACCTCGCGGCTGTGGCGCGACGTCGCAACGCGCTTGTTTCGCGAGGAGTTCCCGAAGCTCACGGTCGAGCATTTGCTCGTCGACGCGGCCGCGATGCACCTGTTGAGCCGCCCGGCGGACTTCGACGTGATGGTCACGGAGAACATGTTCGGCGACATCTTGACCGACGAGGCTTCGATGCTCGCTGGGTCCATGGGCTTGCTGCCCTCGGCTTCTCTCGGCGACGGCGGCCCGGGGCTCTACGAACCCATCCACGGCTCCGCGCCGGACATCGCGGGCCAGGGCATAGCGAACCCGTGCGGCACGATCCTGAGCGCTGCAATGCTGCTACGGCACAGCTGCGCCGCGCCGGAAGCCGCGGCGGCAATCGAGAAGGCCGTGCACGCCGCGCTGCGTGCAGGCGCCCGAACGCGCGACATCGCCGGGCCCGGAGCCCGCGACTGGCTGGGTACCGTGGCGTTCACGGACGCCGTGCTGGGCCACCTGCAGACTGCCTAGCAGCCCCCGTTCCGAATCGATCGGCCGGCCGGAATCCTTGACGGCCGAAGGGTAGTTCGTGTCTAATGCACGTCCTAATGTAATAGCACGCTATTACATTAGCGCGTTGATGACGAATCCCGTATCTCCGTCCGAGGTTTTTCGATGAAGGCGCATCGTGGTTTGTCGGCCCGCACTGCGGCGCGGGCCGAGCAAGGGCTTTACCGGGCGATTCTCAGCCTGCGCACCGAGGCTGAGTGCGAGCAGTTCTTCGCCGACCTCTGCACGCCCGCGGAGCTCGAGGCCCTCGTCGATCGTTGGGCGGTCGTCAAGTATCTTCAGGACGGCCTGCCCTATCGGAAGATTCACGAGCTCACCGGCGTTTCGGTGACGACGATTGGACGTGTCGCACGCTTCCTGACCGGCGGCAACGGCGGCTATCAAGTCGCGCTGAAGCGCTTGAGCCCGCTCTGACCGCGGAGAAATATCCATGCGAGTAACTACAGAATCCCGAATCAAGATCGCCGTGCAGAAGTCCGGGCGGCTCACGGACCACTCGCTCGAGCTGCTCGTGCGCTGCGGCCTGAGCTACTCGCGCGGCAAGGACCAGCTCATCTGCTACGGCGAGAACATGCCGGTGGACGTGCTGCTCGTGCGCGACGACGACATTCCGCGTCTCGTCCAGGAAGACATCTGCGATCTCGGCATCGTCGGCATGAACATCATCGAGGAGCGGCGGCTCGAGATGATCGAGCAAGGCAAGACCGAGCTCTTCAAGGAAATCGGGCGCCTCGATTTCGGCCAGTGCCGGTTGTCGTTCGGCGTGCCGGACGGCGACCGCTACGAGGGCGCCAAATCGCTCGACGGCAAGCGTATCGCGACGACCTACCCGAGAATACTCAAGGACTATCTGAGCCGTCATGGAGTGACCGCGCAGATCATCTCGTTCTCGGGCGCGGTCGAGATCGCTCCGAGCCTCGGCAAGGCGGATCTCATCTGCGATTTGGTATCGAGCGGCTCGACGCTGCGCGCACACCAGCTCTACGAGGCGGAGACGATCCTCGAGAGCCGTGCGGCACTGATCCAGACGCCGGCGGAGATTCGGTCGGAGAAGGCGCAGTGGCTGCAGCGCCTGCTCCAGCGCATCCAAGGTGTGCTGCAGGTGAAAGAGAGCAAGTACATCATGCTGCACGCGCCCCGCTCCGCCCTCAAGGAGATCCGCGCGCTGCTGCCGGGCAGCGAATCGCCCACGATCATTCCGCTCGAGGGCCGCGACGACAAGGTCGCGGTGCACGCCGTGTGCCGCGAGAATGTCTTCTGGGAGACACTCGAGCAGCTGAAGGAAGCCGGCGCGAGCTCGATGCTCGTTCTGCCGGTCGAGAAGATGCTGTCGTAACGCTCATGCGCACCGCGATCTGGAAGAACCTCACAGCCGAGGAGCAACGCGCGTTGCTTGCGCGGCCGGCGCTCACGAACGACGCGAGCTTCGCCGCGCGCGTCGCTGCGATCGTCGAGCGTGTTCGGCACGAAGGTGACGCAGCCTTGTTCGACCTCACCGCAAAGCTCGATCGTATCGAGCTCGACTTCGCTCGAGGTGAGCGATGTCGAGTTCACCGAGGCCGAGGCGCGCCTGACCGAGCCTCAGCGCGCCGCGATTCGCGCGGCCGCCAAGAACATCGAGACGTTTCACGAGCTGCAGATCCCCGCGCCCATCGACGTGGAAACGGCGCCCGGCGTGCGTTGCGAGCGCGTGTCGCGCGCGATAGAGAGCGTCGGGCTCTACGTTCCGGCCGGCACTGCGCCGCTACCGTCCACCGCGCTCATGCTCGGTGTGCCCGCGCGGCTCGCCGGCTGCGAGACGCGGCTGCTCTGCAGCCCCGTGCAGCCGGATGGACGCGTCGACGCGGCTGTCCTCTATGCCGCGCGCGTGAGCGGCGTGCAGCGGGTGTTCAAGCTCGGCGGCGCGCAGGCGATCGCCGCGCTCGCCTACGGCACCGCGACCGTGCCGAAGGTCGACAAGATCTTCGGACCCGGCAGCCAGTGGGTCACGGAGGCGAAGGCGCAGGTCGATCGCGACCCCGCGGGCGCGGCGCGCGACTACCCCGCGGGTCCGTCCGAGGTGCTCGTGATCGCTGACGACGCGTGCGAGCGCAGCGTTCGTCGCCTCGGACCTGCTGTCGCAGGCCGAGCACGGCGTCGATTCGCAGGTGCTGCTGCTCGCCACCAGCGCTGAGGTCGCCGCCGCGGTGGTCGCGCAAGTCGATGCGCAGAAGAAGCGTCTCGCACGCCGCGAGATCGTCGAAGGCGCGCTGGCGAACTCGAGCGCGATCGTCGTCGAAGACCTCGCGACCGCGTTCGACGATCGCCAATCGCTACGCGCCCGAGCACCTGATCCTGCAGATCGAGCGTCCGCGCGACTGGTTGCCGCGAGTGCGCGCGGCGGGCTCGGTATTCCTCGGACCGTGGACGCCGGAGTCGGTCGGCGACTACTGCAGCGGCACGAACCACGTGCTGCCGACTTACGGTTTCGCGAGACGCTACTCGAGCCTCGGTGTCACGGACTTCCTGCGTTCGATGACGGTGCAGGAGCTCACGATCGAGGGTCTGCGTGCGATCGGCCCGATCGCGACCACGCTCGCGACGCTCGAAGGCCTCGACGCTCACGCGCGGGCCGTGACCGAGCGTCTCGCCGCCATCGACCAGCAATACGGTGCGCGACGATGAGCGTGCTCGACCTCGCGCGGCCGGAGCTCAGGAGCATCCGTCCCTACATCCCCGGCGCCTACGAGCCCAGCGCGATTCGGCTCAACGCGAACGAGTCGCCGTGGCGGTCGCCCGGCGACAGCACGGATCGCGGGCTCAACATCTATCCGCCGCCGCGCCCGGCAGCGCTCACTGCGAAGCTGTCCGCGTACTACGGGATAGACCAGCGGCAGATCCTCGTCACGCGCGGCAGCAGCGAGGCGATCGACGTCCTGATCCGCGGCTTCTGCACCGCAGGCCGCGACGGCATCGTGATCTGCCCGCCGACGTTCGACATGTACCGGCTGTACGCGACGATCCAGAATGCGGACATTACGCGCGTGCCGCTGCTCTCGGAGCGCAACTTCGCGCTCGATGTCGACCGGATCTTGCGGCTCGCTCGACGCGCACACGAAGATCGTGTTCATCTGCTCGCCGAACAACCCGACGGGCCAGTCGATGGCTCGCGCCGACGTCGAGACGATTTGCCGCGAGACCGCCGGCCGCGCGCTCGTCGTGCTCGACGAGGCATATCACGAGTTTGCTGCAGTTCCGCGACTTCCTCGACCTGCGCAACCGCTACGAGCACGTCGTGCTGCTCAGAACGCTGTCGAAATTCGTGTCTCTTGCGGGCGTCCGCTGCGGGCTCCTGCGTGGCGGCGCCGGAGATCGTCGAGTTCTCGCAGGGCGTGCTGCCGCCCTACACCTTCCCGACGCCGTCCATCGAGCACGTGCTCGAGGCGTTGTCGACGGACTCGTTGCGCGTGTCCGGGGAACGCGTCGCGCTGCTGAAGCGCGAGCGCGCGCGGTTGTCAGCCGCGCTGCTCGACGTGCCACAGGTGCTCAAGGTCTATCCGAGCGACGCGAACTTCGTGATGGTACGCGTGACCAACGGCCGCCGCGTTCCGTGAGATGGCGCGCGCAGCGGGCGTCTTGGTCCGCGACGTTCGACGATCCGCTGCTCACGGATTGCGTGCGGATCACCGTCGGTCGGCCGCAGGACAACGACCTGCTGTTGGGCGCCGTGTCGGGCGCGGAGCGAGGCAAAGATGCGTAAGGTGCTGTTCATCGACCGCGACGGCACGCTGATCGAGGACGACGCGGACAAATCGCCCGACTCGGCAGACGGCGTGCGGCTCAAGCCGCGGCGTAATCCCGGCGCTGCTCAAGATCAAGGCCGCGGGCTACGACCTCGCAATCGTCACGAACCAGGGCGGGCTCGGAACGCCGAGCCATCCGCGCGAGCCGTTCGAGCGCGTCGACGCATTTCTGAAGACGCTATTCGCGTCGCAGGGCATCGAGTTCGCCGGCAACTTCGTTTGCCCGCACCGGCAGAGCAACGCTGCGACTGCCGCAAACCCGCGATCGGGCTCGTCCGCGACTTCGTCAACGCCGCGCCGCTCGATCGCGAGCGCTCCGCCGTGGTCGGCGATCGCGACACCGATGTCGAGCTCGCGCGCAACCTCGGGGTCCGCGGCTTCAAGATCGGCACTGCCGGCGCGGAGACGTGGACGGCGATCGCGCACGCGCTCGTCGATCGGCCGCGCATCGCCGACGTGCGCCGCAAGACGCGCGAGACGGACATCCTCGTAGCCGTGGATCTCGACAGCGAAACCGAGCCGCACGCTAAGACGGGGCTAGGCTTCTTCGATCACATGCTCGAGCAGCTCGGTAAGCACGGCGGCTTCAAGCTCGACCGTCGAATGCACGGGGGACTTGCACATCGACGAGCACCACACCGTCGAAGACGTCGCGCTCGCGCTCGGCCAGGCCCTCAAGGAGGCGCTCGGTGACAAGCGCGGTATTCAACGCTACGGCTTCTTGCTGCCGATGGACGAGGCGGACGTGGAGGTCTCGATCGATCTCGGCGGCCGCCCGTACCTCGTGTTCGAGGGCGAATTTCCGCGCGACCGCGTCGGTGAGCTGCCTACCGAGCTCGTGCCGCATTTCTTCCGCTCGCTCGCCGAGACGCTCGGCGCCGCGATCCACATCCGTGTGCGCGGTGACAACGCCCACCACATGGTCGAGGTCTGCTTCAAAGGCGTCGCGCGTGCGCTGCGCATGGGCGTAGAGCGCCGCGGCGACGTGCTGCCGACGACCAAGGGGCAGCTGTGAAGCGCGACGTCGTGATCATCGGATCGTGCGGCGCAAACCTCGCCTCGCTCGGCTTCGCGCTCAAGCGGCTCGGCGTCGACGCACTCGTGACGAAGGATCCGAGCCGCATCCTCGCGGCGACGCACGTAATCTTGCCGGGCGTGGGTGCCGCAGGCACCGCGATGAGCCGGCTGGCCGACGACGGGTTCGTCGAGGTCGTGCCGAAGCTCGAGCAGCCCGTGCTCGGGATCTGCCTCGGCATGCAGTTGCTGTTCGCCGGATCCGACGAGGACGACACGCGTTGCCTAGGCGTCATCGACGCGCGTGCGGCCCGCCTGCCGCAGAGCGCCGAGCTGCCCGTGCCGCAGATGGGCTGGAATCGTGTGGAGCCCGTGGAGTCGTCCGCCCTGCTCGCCGGCGTCGATCCCGGCGCCTTCGCCTATTTCATCCACAGCTACGCAGTGCCGGCTGGCCCGTACGCCCGCGCGGTCACTCAGTACGGCGTGCCGTTCGCGTCGGCGATCGAGCAGCGCAACTTCTTCGGCACGCAGTTTCACCCGGAACGGTCCTCGGCGATGGGCGCCCGTATCCTCGACAACTTTGTCAGGATGTAACGAGAAGATACTGATATCGAATGGAATTGATCCCCGCCATAGACCTGCGCGACGGGCGGTGCGTGCGCCTGCTCAAGGGCGACTTCGCCCGCGAGACCCAGTACGAAGTCGATCCCGTCGAGCTCGCGATTCAGTACCGCGACGCGGGCGCCGCTTGGCTGCACGTCGTCGACCTAGACGGCGCGAAGCGCGGAGTACCGGTGAACCTCGCGCTCGTCGAGCGCATGCGGCGCGCCTCGGGGCTCAAAGTGCAGCTGGGCGGCGGCGTACGAAAGCGGGAGAGCCTCGAGACGGCGCTCGCCACGGTGGAACGCGTCGTGATCGGCAGTCTGGCCGTCAGCGACCCCACGACAGTCACGCGCTGGCTGACGGAGCTCGGCCCGGATCGGCTCACGCTCGGGCTCGACGTGCGGATCGACGAGGGCGGGCGCGCGCTGATCGCGACCCACGGCTGGACGCAGGACTCGGCCTTGAGCCTCGACTCGGCGATCGAGCGCTACAGCGCGGCAGGCCTCGAGCACGTGCTGTGCACGGACATCGACAAGGACGGCGCGCTCGGCGGCCCGAACCTCGTTCTCTATCGCAGCTGCGTGCGGCGCTGGCCCGAAATCGCGTTCATCGCATCGGGCGGAGTGCGCGACGCGGGCGATCTCGCGGCCCTCGCGGCCACCGGCGTCGCGGCAGCCGTGTCCGGGAAAGCGCTGCTCGAGGGCCGGCTCACGGTCGAGGAGATGAAGCCATTCTTACCCGCCGCATAATCCCGTGCCTTGACGTTCGCGACGGCGTCGTCGTCAAGGGCGTGCAGTTTCGCGACCACAAGGTGGTCGGCGACATCATGACGCTCGCCCGCCGCTATCGCGACGAGGGCGCCGACGAGCTCGTGTTCTACGACATCACCGCGAGCCCGGACCGGCGGACGGTCGATCGGAGTTGGGTGAACCGGATCGCCGAAGTGCTCGACATCCCCTTCTGCGTCGCGGGCGGGATTCGCAGCGTGGCCGACGCGGAGAGCGTGCTGAACCTCGGGGCGGACAAGATCTCGATCAACTCCCCGGCCCTCGAGCGGCCCGAACTCATCGACGAGCTCGTGCGCCGGTTCGGCTCGCAGTGCGTCGTCATCGGCATCGACACGCTCGAGCGCGGCGGCGACGGCGCGGATCGATATGGCGTGTACCAATACACGGGCGATCCGAGCCGCACGCTCGCGACGCAACGCCGCACGCTCGATTGGGTGCGCGAGGTCGAAGACCGCGGTGCCGGAGAGATCGTGCTCAACTGCATGAACCAGGACGGTGTGCGCAAGGGCTACGACGTCACCCAGCTCGCCGCGGTTCGGGCCGTGGCGCAGATCCCGTTGATCGCGTCGGGCGGTGCGGGCGCGATGGAGCACTTCAAGGAGGTGTTCGAGGCGGCGCGCGTCGACGGTGCGCTCGCCGCGAGCGTGTTCCATACGGCCGCGATAGAGATCGGCGAGCTCAAACGTTACTTGGCGAACGCAGGCGTGGCGATCCGGCCCGTCGATTAGGAGCGCGACCATGAGCGACATGAGATTCCTCGAGACCCTGGAGACGGTGATCCGGCAACGCGTCGAGGCTGCGCCCGAAGGCAGCTATACCGCACGCCTCGCCGCCGAGGGCACGCTCAAGGTCGCACAAAAGGTCGGCGAAGAAGCCGTCGAGCTCGCGCTCGCCGCGGCGGCGCAGGATCGCCATCATGTGGTGGCCGAAGCGGCCGACCTCGTGTACCACCTGCTGCTGTTGCTGCAGACCCGCGACGTGCGGCTCGCCGACGTGGTCGCCGAGCTCGAGAGCCGGCACCGACCGGCCTAGGCTCCGTTCTCGAGCGACGTTGCGTCTGGTGGTTCGGACAGGAAAGCGCTGACGGCGTGCCACACTTGCTTGCGATTCAGAGACAGCGTCGTGGAGTGGGCCGTGTTCGCGAGCAGCACGAATTGGCGGTCGCCGTTCGGTAGCCGCCGATAGAACTCGAGCGAGTCCTCGAGGGTCGAGTTCCCGTCGTACTCGCCCGTGATCATGAGCACCGGCGCGAGCACTTTCTCCGGATGCACGTTGGGCTCAGTCGCGGTTGGGAGCGCCGAGCGGGAAGAGGCTCCTGTACGGCCGCGCCTCGTCGACTGCGCGCGCGAACGACGGTCGTGCGAGCAGCCGGCGCCGATAGGCGTGCACGTGACCGAACTTGGCATCGATCGCGTGCGTCCAATCGGCGTAGAACAGAAACGGTGCGGCCGCGCAATCGGCGAGGCTGAACGAGCCACCGGCTGCCCATTCGCGCTGCGCCATGATGTCGTCGAGCCAGCCGTACGCCGTGACGAGCGACCGGCGGGCCTCCTCCACTCCGTACGCATCCCTGGCCGCTTCCGGCCGCAGGCGATCGAACACGATCTTTTGCTGCGGCGTCGAGACGTAGTTGTCGAAGAAGCGATCCATCATTCGCACCTCGAGCGCGGCGCGCGGGTCGGCGGGAAGCAGCCGGACCCGACCCGGATGATGCAGCTCGAGGTACTCGATGATCACGCTCGCCTCGAGCACCGTCCGATCGCCGTCGACGAGCACCGGAAAACGGCGCAGCGGCCAGAGCTTCTCGAGCTCGGCCATCGACTCGGCGTCCTCGAGCTTCCGGTAGGCGAATGCGGTCCCGTTCTCGTACAGCGCCGTCAGTACTTTTTGGCAGTATGAAGAGAAGGGGTGTGCGTAAAGCGTCAGTGGCATTGCGTGTCCCTCCGTCGGCGGCGGCGGCTTGTGTCGCTATCCGCGCGTCAATTGTTTGCGGGCGCCGTCGCTGTTCGCGGCGTCGCGGCCAGCGCTCAGATCATGACTTCTACTGCGGGGTCGCGCAGGTTGTAATGCGAGCTCATCGCGTAGCCGTAAGCGCCGGCGTTGGCGACGAGCAGCACGTCGTTCTCCTTGGCGGGCGGAAGCAGCCGATCCGAGCCGAGCCGATCGCCGGTTTCGCAGATCGGTCCGACGATCGTCACGAGCTCGGTCGCGGGCTTACCGAGCCGAGTGAGATTCACGATCTCGTGATACGCGCCGTAGAGCGCGGGACGAATCAGGCTATTCATGCCCGTGCCGACGCCCACGTATTGCACGTCGCCCTTGCCTTTCGTTTGCGTGACGCGCGCGAGTAGCACGCCCGCCTGCGCGACGACGTAGCGGCCCGGTTCGAGCCACAGCGCGCGGCCACCGAGCCCTTGCTTGATTTCCTTGAGCGCGCCGTCGAGCGCGCGCAGGTCGAGCCCCGCCTGACCCGTCTTTTCGGGCACGCCGAGGCCGCCGCCGACGTCCACGTGGCGCACGTCCGGCAGGCGCTCGAGCAGCATCAGCAGCTGTCGCCCCGTGTCGAGCCAAGCGTCGGGCGACAGCACGCCGCTGCCCGTGTGCGCATGGAGCCCGACGATCCGGGCGCCGGCCTTCCGCGCAAGATCGACCAGCTCGTCGATCTCGAACAACGGCACGCCGAACTTCGAATGGGCGCCCGCGGTTCGGACGTGCTCGTGATGACCGCGGCCCTGCCCCGTGTCGATTCGGACGAATACCTCGCGGTTCTTGAATGCTTTCGCCCAATGACGCAGCGGGAACAGGTTGTCGAGCGTGACCCAGACGCGCTGCTCGAGCGCCTGCTCGTATTCGACGCGCGGTGCAAAGTTCGGAGTAAAGAGGATTCGGCTGCGGTCGATCTGAGGAAAGTTTTCTAGCACGCGTGCGATCTCGCCCGGCGACACACACTCGAAGTTCACGCCGCGGTCGTGAACGAGCTGCAAGATCGCGGGATTCGGGTTCGCCTTCATCGCGTAGAACACGGCATCCACGGACCGCAGCCCTTGCAAGGACTCGAGCGCGCGTTCGATGCTCTCGCGGTCGTAGACGTAGGTCGCGTCGCGCGCCGCGCCGATCTCGAGCAGCTGGGCCTTCTTCTTGACCCACCAGGGCTTCGGAACGGACTTCGCAACGGGGGCGCCGCCGGTGAGCTGTTCCCAGGTGGCGCCGAACACGCCGCCCTCGAACTTGTTCACGAGTAGCCCGTGCAGGTGCTGCACGAGTTTGTACGCATGTTCCGAGCTCACGACGAAAGTGAGGTTCAAATCGTTCGCCGCCTGCGTGACGAGATGGACCTGCTGCTCCTGGAAGATCTCCAGCACCGGGCCGAGCTCGTGCAGGATCGTTCGTATGCGCCGGCCGACGAGCGTGATCGCGGCGCAGTCGCTGATTACCGTGACCTTGCAGAGCTTGCGCAAGTCTTCCGCGAGCGCTTCGATCGCATTGCGATCCGTGACGTTCGCTCCTACGTCGACCGACACGGTGACATTGCTCTCGGACGTCGAGATGAGGTCGACGGATAAGCCGTGCTCGCGAAAGACGTTGAACGCGTCCGCGAGAAAACCGACCTGATGCCACATCTCCATCGATTCCATCGACACTAGCGTGATGCCATCGCGATGTGAGATCGCCTTCAGCTGCGGTTCGTCGTCGCCCTGCGCGTTGGAGATCACGCTGCCTTCCCATTCCGGGTGCGTCGTGCACTTCAGGAACAGCGGAATGCCTGACGCGCGCACGGGCGAGATGCTGCGCGGGTGAAGGATGCCGCCGCCCGCCGAGGCGATCTCTTGAGCTTCGCGATAGTGCAGCGTTTTGATGAGCCGCGCCGAAGGCACGGCCTTCGGATCCGCGCTGAAGAAACCGGGAGCATCCGTCCAGATCTCGAGCCGCCGTGCCTCGAGCTTGCCAGCGAGGTAGGCGCCCGACGTGTCCGAGCCCCCGCGGCCGAGGAGCACGGTCTCGCCCTGGCTGTTGCGTGCGATGAAGCCCTGCGAGAGCACGACGCCCTGGAGCGCCGCGAAGCGCTCCTGGAGTGATTTGTCGGCTGAAAAGTCGCAACGTGCCGACAGGAAACGCGCCCGTTCGGTCTGATCGCGGATCGTAGTGCTCTCGAGGTACTCGCGCACGTCGAGCCATGCGATGTCGAGGCCGCTCGCGCGCAAGTAGGCGGCGCCGAGCTCGGTCGCTGCGAGCTCTCCGGTCGCGAGCACGCGTGCGTGCACTCGCGGGCTCACCTCGCCGACGAGCTTCACGCCCGCGACCGTCTGCTCGAGCGCTCGAAAACGTTCGTCGAGGATGGCCGGGTCCACGCCGAGATCCTTCGCGAGCGCATCGTGTTGCGCTCGGATCTTGTGAAGCTTGTCGTCCGTGGCGGCGCCGCTCACGGCCGCGTCGAGAAGCGCGATCAACGCATTCGAGACCCCGACGAGCGCGGAGTGAACGACGACGGGACGCACGCCTTCGGCGATCCGATCGCGAATCAATTGCGCGATCACGGCCCAGTTGGGCGCGGTCGATACGCTGCGGCCGCCGAATTTCAGCACCACCCACGGTGAGTCCGGATACGGCGTATCGATGGCTTGGCTCACGCCTAGCGCTTCATGTAACGACATTGGCTGCCTCTAACGGTGCTGCGTGCTTTCGAGCGTTGACCGGCCTTGTCGGCTGCCTAGGACCGGTCGCCGAGATGAAGATCGGTGACTGCGCCTTGAGACGCGGAGCTCACGAGGTGCGCGTATTTCGCGAGCAGGCCGCGGTCCGCCTTCGGCGGCGGCGGCTGCCAGTTGCGAAGCCGCTGGTCGATGACGTCCTGGGACAGAACGAGGTCGATTTTGTTGCGCTGCGCGTCGATCGAGATCTGGTCGCCGTTTTCCACGATCGCGATCGGACCGCCGACGGCGGCCTCCGGCGTCACGTGTCCCACCACGAAGCCGTGGCTGCCGCCCGAGAAGCGGCCGTCCGTGATCAGTGCGACCTTGTCACCGAGCCCGCGGCCGATGATCGCGCCAGTCGGGCTCAACATCTCGCTCATTCCGGGCCCGCCCTTCGGACCTTCGTAACGGATCACCACGACATCCCCCGCAACGACTCCTCCGTCGAGGATCGCGCGCAGCGCGAGATGCTCGGAATCGAAGACCCGCGCGCGGCCCACGAAGCTCAGGCCTTCCTTGCCGGAGATCTTCGCGACGGCGCCTTCGGGCGCGAGGCTGCCGTAGAGCACCGCGAGGTGACTCTCGGGCTTGATCGGATTCGCGAGCGTGCGGACGATCGTCTGACCCGCCGGATAGGGTTTGACGGCCGCTAGGTTCTCAGCGACGGTCTGCCCGGTAACGGTGAGGCAAGCGCCGTTCAGCAGGCCAGCGTCGAGCAGCGTCTTTTGCAACGGCTGGATCCCGCCGATGCGGATCAGCTCCGACATCAAATACCGGCCGCTCGGCCGCAAGTCGGCGAGCACCGGCGTACGCTTGCCGATCCTGGTGAAATCTTCGAGCGTGAGATCGACCCGCGCCTCGTGTGCAATCGCAAGCAGGTGGAGCACCGCGTTGGTCGATCCCCCGAGAGCAATCACGGTCGTGATCGAATTCTCGAACGCTTCCTTCGTCAGGATGTCGCTCGGCTTCACGCCGTGCTTGATCAACGCGACGACTGCTTCGCCCGCACGCCGGCAATCGCTGCTCTTCGCCGACGACACGGCCTCTTGGGCCGAGCTGTTCGGGAGGCTCAAACCCAGGGCTTCGATCGCCGACGCCATCGTGTTCGCCGTATACATGCCGGCGCACGAGCCCGGGCCGGGGATCGCCGTGGACTCGACATCCCGGAGCTCCGCGTCGCTGATCTTGCCGGCCGCATGGCTGCCGACAGCCTCGAACACGGAAATGATGTCGCGGCTCTTCGGACCGGGCTGGATCGTTCCGCCGTAAACGAACACCGAAGGCCGGTCCAGCCGGGCCATCGCCATCGCGCAACCCGGCATGTTCTTGTCGCAGCCGCCGATCGCGACGAAGCCGTCGAAGCCTTCGCCCGCGACGACCGTCTCGATCGAGTCCGCGATCACCTCGCGGGACACGAGCGAATAGCGCATACCCGGCGTGCCGTTCGAGATACCGTCGGAGACTGTGATCGTGTTGAACAGCACGCTCTTGCCGCCGGCGGCATCCGCGCCCGCCCCCGCCTCACGAGCGAGGACGTCGATGTGCATGTTGCACGGTGTCACCATGCTCCAGGTCGACGCGATGCCGACCTGCGGCTTCGCGAAGTCCTCTTCCTTGAAGCCGACGGCGCGCAGCATCGCGCGCGCCGGCGCTTTCGGCGGACCGTCCACCACGACGCGGGAATGGCGGCGCGGGTCGATGCCGTTGCGATCCTTGTTCGACATGAGATTTTCGCGCCCAGCCCTTTTTGAAGGGCAGCGATTATGCGGTCCGGGCCAGCATGGGGCAACCGCCGGCCTCGGCGAGGGATAACGACCTGTATATCCGGCCGATGCACTCCGGCATGCGCCCTCCGCATTGCCGCATTGCGAACGGTCGCCTAGCGCTTCTTTTCCGAGCCCGGTCGATAGTATGATCCCGGCCTCCACTCCATTTGGGAAACCAATGGATCCCAAGGACTCCGCAATCTTCAGACTGGCGAGCGTCGGCAGTTATCTCGACGCGCTCTCGGCGATTACCGACGAGATGAGCCTGAAAGAACGGAGCAACCTGATCTTCCTCGATCGCTGCCTGCACGAGCTCTGGGGGCTCGGTCAGAACGTCATCCTGAACTGGTGCCCCGAAGGCGACGGTATCGGCCTGCTCGTGATTCCGCATTACGGTGTCGGCGCGTATTCGATGCATACGCGGCCAGAAGACTCTGCGTCCACCGCCGAAGGCGTTACGGGGAAGCCCAAGCAGGATTTTTTCCAGACACTCTTGTCGGGCCGTCGTGGTCTGAGCGGCGCGCAGATGGCCAAGGTTTCGCGGTTACTCAACGTCGACTCGATGCACGTGGCGCTGCGCGAGCCCCTGAAGAATACGCCTTCGCAGAACGAGATCGTCGAGAAGATGATCAAGCGCTACAGCATCACGTACGTGCCGAATCGCGGTGTGTCGTTGTTCGATATCGTGGGCTTCAGTCTGCTGTCGCCTTTCGAGCAAATGATGCAACTCAACAGCCTGTCCTACTCCTTGAACTCGGCCCAGTCGAAGCTGTTGAACAAGCGCATCGGCGTCGATTTCTCGAGAACCACCACGGGCGACGGCTTCTACATCTGGAACCGGAACCTCACGCTCGAAGGAAACATCAACCTCTACCACTTCATGCAGCTCGTGCTCGCCGACAACGCGATCGCGCACAAGAAAGCCCAGCACAACAACGTGCCGAGGCTGCGCGCGTGCTTCCACGTCGGCAGCAGCTATGAATTCCACCAAGCGGAAGGCCTGAACCCGACGCTGTACAACTACATCGTCGGCGACGTTACCGTCGAGCTCGCACGGATGATCGAACGGGCGCTGCCGGGGCAAATCCTCGTCGGCGATTTCCGGACGGAGATGCCTGCGGACCGGCAAGCTGCCGCGCTCGCCGTCGACTCGGTGGACTTTGTCGACATGGCGACGCGCACCGTCGGCCAACTCGCAGGTATCGAGCTCTCGGGCGAGCGCGTCGATGCGATTCGCTGCTACTTGACCGGGCCGAAGCTAACGAACGGCGAGTTCACCGTGCGGCGCATCGTGATCAACGACAAACACGGGATCTCGCGCCGCGTATACAACGCCAAAGTGAACATCTACCGGCAAAACGCCGAGCCGATCCTGCTCGGTATCGAAGATCGGGTTCTCGACCCGGAGACGCTGCCCGCCGACGGCGCGCAGCCAGTGCTGCGTCCCGCTCACGCCTGACGCGACTAGCCGGCCAGCGAGGACGGCTTAGACACGAGCAGCGTTTCCGCCGATTTGTCCTCGTGCTGAACGAGCTGCGGGAACTCGCGCGACTTACCGACTTTCGACTGCGGGCCCGAAAAGCGCAGCTGGTGGTGCCCCACGGCGATGAGGTCGCCGTCCCGAAGCTTGTGCTCGCGCACCCGGCGACCGTTCACGAAACAACCGTTGGTGCTGCTGAGATCGATCAACAGCCACCCATCCGGCGTCTCCATGAAGAGGTTCTGGTAGCGGCTCACGTAGCGGCTGTCTAGGCTGATGTCGCAGCTGTCGTCCCGCCCGAGGACCATCCTTGGGCGGTTTAGCGCGATCTCAGCCACGACCTTTCGCCCGCTCGAAACGACGAGCCGGGCAGCCTCCACCCGGATCTCGCCGGGATCGCTGAGATGCACGGCCGCGGGCGACAGCGCCTCTTCGGTCATGATCGGCGCCCACGCGGAAGCGTCATAGCGGAGGTTGAGCTCGGTGCCTGCTGCCTTGAGAACGGCCCGCGTTACTTTCGGCGGGCGGCCGCCGCCAACGTGCGGCGTCGCGATCGCATCGAGCGCGACGCACGCGAGCGCGTTGATGTCGCCTACGACACCCTGCGTGAAGGCCTGAATATCTACGATGACGTCGTCTGGGATCAGCTCCTCGGCCCAGTCGCAGCCCGCGCCGCGCAGACACGTTCGCGTGTAGGCGCGCGTTTCGTCCAAGGTGAACCCCGCGAGGCGCTGATGCACCGCGCGTGCAAGCGGCCCACCGTCGTATTGCGGCAGCAGGTTGGCGACGAGCTCCTCACTGCGTGTGAGGACCAGGATGTAGACGAACGGACGGTTTCGCAGCCGCAGCTGAGCCAGCGCCTCGAGCTCGCGGAGGACATCCGTGGAAAAGCGCTCGAGCCCGTCCGCGACGATGTACGAAAAACGCCCGTTGCCCGCTTGATGGCGCAGGAACACTTCGAGAATGTTGCTGAGCTCGGTAGGAGTGCCCTGAACCGCTCCCGGACCGAGGTCCTCGAGCAGCTGCTGAAGCAACTGGTCTTGCGTCTCGCAGTCGGGTTGGATCCAGCTCACCGAGACGTCGCGCAGCGTGCGGAACCGTTGCCGCACTAGCGTCGTCTTGCCGACGCCCGCGGCACCGCTCAAGAACAGGCAGTGAATCTGCTTGTTCACGAGCTCATCGAGCTTCGCCGTGGCATAGCGCATCGAGTGAGACGCGAAAACCGGCCGCGCCGCATCGGCGACGAACGGATTGCTTTCCAGCTTGTATTGCTCGATGAACAACCGCGGGAGCCTTATAGATGTTGTTCGCGGACGCCGCCACGATACCTCGGGGGCGCCGAGACGACTAGGGGTTTACCCCACTGACGCGCTCTGGCGAAGCGCCAGCAGCGCTGGGTTCACGTGGCTCCGGACGGGCTCGTGCTAAACGAGTGCATCAGCAGTAGGCGCTACATCGTTGATCAGGTTGGGCTTGTCGAGCCAGTATCGGAACGAAGAGCGAGAACGAAGGAAGTTTGGTCGGGGCGACAGGATTTGAACCTGCGACCCCTTGCACCCCATGCAAGTGCGCTACCAGGCTGCGCCACGCCCCGACCGGAGGCGGCAGTGTAGCGGCAAAGACCTGACGCGGGAACCGGACGGGCCGGTAGGAGCGAATTAGCGGCGCAGCAGCTTGAGCACGTCTTCGAGCTCGGCGCGCACCTGACGAATGATTTGTTGGCTCTGGCTCGTATCGGTCCGGGCCTCGTCGCCGGTCAGGCGCTGGCGAGCGCCGCCGATCGTGAAACCCTCTTCGTACAAGAGGCTGCGGATCTGGCGGATGATGAGCACGTCTTGGCGCTGGTAATAGCGCCGATTGCCGCGCCGCTTGACGGGTTTCAGTTGCGGGAATTCCTGCTCCCAGTACCGCAGCACGTGCGGCTTGACGCCGCAAAGCTCGCTCACTTCACCAATGGTGAAATAGCGCTTTCCGGGGATGGGAGGAAGGTCGTCGTTATTCCCGGGTTCCAGCATAGGCTTCGACTCGCGCTTTTAGTTTTTGTCCTGGACGAAAAGTGACCACACGACGGGCAGTGATGGGAATCTCTTCGCCAGTCTTGGGGTTTCGTCCAGGTCGTTTGTTTTTGTCACGCAAATCGAAGTTTCCGAAACCGGAAAGCTTGACTTGTTCTCCGACGGCGAGCGCCGCACGAAGGTCTTCGAAAAAAGAATCGACGAGCTCACGCGCCTCTCGCTTATTGAGCCCGAGCTCGTTGAACAACGACTCGGCCATGTCTGCTTTCGTCAGTGCCATAAGTCCGGCGTCAGATATTGTTACGTTCTTATTGTCGCCCTGAGCTCACGTTCCAAGCGGAGCGTCACGGATTGCATCGTTTGATCAGCATCCGCGTCGGTAAGCGTGCGTGAGTCATCCTGCAAAATCAAGCCTAACCCTATGCTTTTTCGGCTTGAATCTACCCCGCTGCCACGGTATACGTCGAAAACGATCACGTGTTGGAGCAATGAACCGGCCGCGGCGCGTGCGCATTCGACTACTGTTGCCGCCGGGACCTTCTCTTCCACGACGACCGCCAAGTCGCGTCGGATCGACGGAAACTTCGAGTAGCTCCGGAAGGCCGGAACCTTCGTGGCGAAGGTCGCCTCCACTTGCAGCGCGAACACGACCGCGTTGCGTTTCCGATCGACCCTGTTTTGCAGGTCGGGATGTAGCGCGCCGAGCCATCCCACGGGCTCGCCACCGCGAACGATCCGTGCCGTTCTGCCGTCGCTCAACGCGGGATGCGTCGCCGTCTCGAAGCGAAACTCCGCCGCTCGACCGGTGAGTCGCAACAACGATTCCACATCGCCTTTGACGTCGTGGAAATCCACGTCGGGCCCCGCGCCGTCCCAATGTTCTGGCCCCCGGGTGCCTATCGCGAGGCCCGCCAACACGGTCATCTGCCGGACCCCGTTGCCCTCGGCCTCGAACTGCGGCCCGAGCTCGAAGAGCTTGAATCGGCTGCGTTGGTGGGCGAGGTTTTGGCGTGCCGCGTTCATGAGTCCCGGCCACAGCGACCTGCGCAATACCGCCATGTCGCTCGCGATCGGATTCGCCAAGCGGACCGGCGTGACGCCCGGGTTCACAGCCTCCTCGAGCTCGGCGTCCACGAAGCTGTAAGTGATCACTTCGGAGTAGCCGCGCGCGGTGAGCCGGTCCGCGGCGCGATCGGGCGTCACCGCGGCCTCGGTCGCTCGTCCGAGGCGCTCGCGGACGGTACCCGGCGTCGGCGGAATCTGGTCGTAGCCGACCATCCTTCCGACCTCCTCGATCAGATCCTCTTCTATCGTTATGTCGAATCGAAACGCGGGCGGCGTGACGCGCCAACCATCGGCATCGCGCTCCACGCGCATCTCGAGCCGCTCGAGCACGCGGCCGATGCGCGAGTCCGGCACCGTGAGCCCGAGCACGGAGCTCACGCGCGCCCTCAGCAATCGGATGGGCGACCGCTTCGGTACCGCAGCCACATGCTCGGTGAGCGAAAGAGGCCCAGCGTCGCCGCCGCAGATCGCGAGCAGCAACTCCGTCGCGCGCTCCACCGCGCGCGCCTGCTGCGTCGGATCGACACCGCGCTCGAAACGCAGCGACGCGTCGGTGTGCAGCCCGAAGCGCCGGGCTCGACCTGCGATCACGGCGGGCGAGAAGAACGCGCCCTCGAAAAAGATCGACGTGCTCTCCGCGCTCACCGCCGTCGATTGGCCGCCCATGATTCCCGCGAGGCCGATCGGACCACGCTCGTCGGCGATCACGAGCACGTCTTCGCGCAGCTCGATGGACTTGCCGTCGAGCAGCACGAGCGACTCACTCGGCGCCGCTAGGCGTACCACGATTTTCCCCGACAGCTTGTCGAGGTCGTAGGCGTGCAGTGGCTGCCCGAGCTCGAGCATCACGTAATTCGTGACGTCCACGACGGGGTGAATGGCTCTGAGCCCTGCCCGGCGCAGTCGCTCGCGGAGCCATAGCGGCGACTTGAGTCCAGCGCGGACGTTGCGGATGACGCGGCCCGCGAAGCGCGGGCAGTGCTCTGGGCAAGCCAACTCCACCGGGAAGCGCTCGCTCAGTGCCGTTGGTGAGGGCCGAGGCTCGCGGCGCGTGATGGGCAAGTCGCGCCGTGCCGCGAGCTCCCGGGCCAGCCCGAGCACGCTGAAGCAGTCGCCGCGATTCGGCGTCACGTTGACCTCGAGAATCGCATCGTCGAGGCGCAGATAGTCCGTCAGCGCCTGGCCGACGGGCGCATCGCCATCGAGCAACAATAGGCCGTTGGCGTCGTCCGGCAGCTCGAGCTCCTTTGCCGAGCACAGCATGCCCTGCGATTTGACGCCGCGCAGCTCCGCCGCGCCGATCGTCTTGCCGCCGGGCAGGCGCGCGCCAACGCGCGCGAACGGCGCCCTGATCCCCACCGCGACGTTCGGCGCGCCGCAGACGACCTGCAGCCGCTCCGCTCCGTCGTTGACCGTGCAAACCGACAGCCGATCGGCGTTCGGATGGCGCGCGACGCTTTCGACCTGCGCGACCACGATGCCTTCGACCCCGCTCACCCACGCCCGCTCGATGGACTCGACCTCGAGCCCGGACGTCGTCAAATCCGCAGCCGCGCGCTCCGCATCGCCTTCGAGGTCGAACCAGTCGCGCAGCCATTCGAGATTTACCCGCATTGCACCGTTCTCATGAGAACTGCTCGAGGAAGCGCAGATCGTTCTCGAAGAACGAGCGCAAGTCCTCGACTCCGTACCGGAGCATCGCGAGCCGCTCTACACCCATACCGAATGCATAGCCGCCGAACTGGTTCGGGTCGATCCCGGCGTTGCGCAGCACATTGGGATGCACCATGCCGCAGCCGAGGATCTCCAGCCAACGGCCCGATTCGGCAAGCACATCGACCTCGGCCGACGGCTCGGTGAACGGAAAGTAGGAAGGCCGGAAACGCAGCTGCACGTCGCGCTCGAAGAACCTCGAGACGAACTCGTATAGCAGTGCCTTCAGGTTCGCAAAGCTCACGTCGCGATCCACGACGAGGCCTTCCACCTGGGTGAACATTGGGGTGTGCGTGACATCGGAGTCGCGGCGATACACGCGTCCTGGGGCGATCAGGCGGATCGGTGCACCGTGCGCCTGCAGCGCCCGTATCTGCACCGGCGAAGTGTGCGTGCGCAGCAGCAGGCCGGAGCTCAAATAGAAGGTGTCGTGCATCGCGCGCGCCGGATGGTCTTCCGGGATGTTGAGCGCGGTGAAGTTGTAGAACTCGTCCTCGACCTCGGGGCCGGTATGCACGTCGAAGCCCGCATGGCCGAGGATCTCGACCATGCGCCGTAGCGTGCGCGTCACAGGGTGGAGTTGGCCGGCGCGCTCGCCGCGGCCCGGCAGGGTCACGTCGATCGCCTCGGCCGCGAGCGCCGCAGCGACACGCGCGCTCTCCAGCATCTCGCGGCGCGCTTCGAGCGCCGCCGTGAGCGAAGCTTTCGCCGAGTTGATGGCCTTGCCGGCGACGGGAATTTGCTCGGGCGGCAGCTGGCCGACTTCGCGCAGCTGCGCCGTGAACACCCCCTTCTTGCCGAGGTATTGCACGCGCACAGCATCGAGCGCGGCCAAGTCGCCGGCCGCCTTGACAGCGGCTTCTGCCTGCTCGAGCAGTTGAGCGATGCTGCTCACCGCGGCACGTCCTTGGGAGCGAGCGCTATGCCGCGGCTGCGAGCGCTTCTTTGGCCACGGTGGCCAGCGCGGCAAACCCCTCTTGGTCGAACACCGCGATGTCGGCCAGCACCTTACGATCTACCTCGATTTCAGCGAGGCTCAGACCGTTGATGAGACGGCTGTACGACAAGCCGTTGGCCCGCGCGGCGGCATTGATGCGTGTGATCCAGAGCGCGCGGAACTCGCGCTTGCGCACGCGCCGATCGCGGAACGCGTATTGGCCCGCCTTGATGACCGCTTGCTTCGCGGCGCGATAGACCTTGCGCCGCGCGTTGTAGTAGCCCTTCGCTTGACCGAGGACCTTGCGATGCCGCGCGCGCGCGGTAACGCCTCGTTTTACTCTCGCCATGTTCCGTCTCCCTTAAGCGTACGGCAGCTGCTGGCGTAGACCCGGGACGTCCGTGTCTGCAACCTGCTTCTGGCGGCCGAGTTGGCGTTTCCGCTTCGGCGACTTCTTGGTGAGAATGTGGCGCATGTGCGAATGGCCGGCTTTGAAGCCGCCATTGCCTTTCGCGCGGAAACGCTTTGCAGCGCCGCGCTTGGTTTTCAGCTTCGGCATGACTTTCTCCTCTTTGGTCTAGCCCGTTCCAGCGTTGCCTTCGGCTGGGCGGGCGGTCCCGCGCCGGTCGCCGCAACGGCGCTCGACACGAGAACACTTGATCGTTTCGACGGGCTCTAACGTTTGCGCGGAGCGATCACCATCACCATCTGCCGCCCTTCCATCAAGGGCTGCTGCTCGACGGCGCCGTAATCCTGCAAATCTGCCTGAACGCGTTTCAGCAGCGCGGCGCCGATCTCCTGGTGCACCATCTCCCGTCCACGGAACCGGAGGGTGACCTTCGTCTTGTCGCCGTTGGTCAGGAACTTGATCAGGTTCCGAAGCTTGACTTGATAGTCGCCTTCTTCGGTGCCTGGCCGGAACTTGATTTCCTTGACCTGGATTTGCTTTTGCTTCCGCCGCGCCGACTGCGCCTTCTTGTTCTGCTCGAACACGAACTTACCGTAGTCCATGATTCGGCAGACAGGAGGCTCTGCTGTCGGAGCGACTTCTACGAGGTCCAATGCGGAAGCTTCGGCGCTTCGCAGCGCCTCTTGGATCGACATGACGCCGACCTGCTCACCGTTGGGACCGATGACGCGAATCTGAGGTGACGTGATCTCAGCATTGCGTCTTACGCGTTTACCTTGGACGATTCGCTACTCCTTACGTTAGCCCGAAAAACATCGGCCGCGGCTCGCTGCGATGAGAGTAACTAGCTCGCTTCGCGCTCGCCAACGGCCGTCCCGTCGATTGGGTTCCGCGATCCGGAAAATGAGCCGATCTGCGGAACAGGCGGCATTGTACGGACACGCCCGAACCGGCACAAGGCGGGCCGGACCTAAAGGCCTTTAGTTTCAGGCAGTTCGCGGTCGCGGATTAGCGCCGTATCGTCGCCTCGGCTGCCACCGCGGCCAGCTACGCCGTGAATCAGTGCGTGCCGCGGTTGAGCTCGAGGATCCGCGTGACGTCGTGCAAGCTCTCGACTTCGTAATCGGCCGCGAGATCGCCCGCCGTGTGAGTCTCCTTCGACAGTCGCCCTTCGGGCCGGCGGAGCCAGGCGGCGATCATTCCGGCCGACATCGCTCCCTGGATGTCGAACATCGGCGCCGCGCAGTAGAGCACGTCGCGCGCTTCGAGGCCGGTCTTGCGGAGCACCCATTGATAGGTGCGCGGATTCGGCTTCGCGACCCCGGCCTGCTCCGTGCTGCCGACGAAGTCGGCCTTGAATTTCTTGAACTTCGCGACGTACATGTCGAGATACTTCGTTTCGACGTCCGAATAGATGAATACCTTCACGCCGAGATTTTGCTGATTCGTGAGCGCGGCTTCCGTGTCCGGAAACAGCTCGACTTTCGCTTGGAGGTCGAGAAACGCCTCAACATCGTCCGCGTCGCCGCGAATGCCGTGCATTTTGTACGCGTTCGCGAGGGCCTCGCGCACGATGTCGGTGACTTGTGTGTAGCGGAAAAATGCGGCTCTTCGGTGCAGTCCCTCGAAGTTGCGAACCCAGGTCTCGACGAATTCCTGCTCGGGGACCTTTGCGTCGTGCTTCTTCAGCAGTTGCGCCGCGGCGCCGCGCCAGCTGCCGGCCCAGTTGAATAGGGTCGTCTTGGAGTCGTAGAACACGGCGCGGGGCCAGCGTCCGGTGATTGCCATCGTCATTCCCCTCTCGGGAAGTCTACGGTTGCTCGGCGAGCTCCAGTATCGAGGATGCGCGCTCGAGGTGAAACGGTGCCGCCCGCCGCGCGAGCTCCGGAAGCGTCGTCGGCGCACGCTTGTCCGCGATCGTCGTCGGATAGAGCCCGCGCAGCTGCATGGTGTCGCCGGGCGACAAGCCCGATACGTTCGCGATGTCCACCCGACCGTCCAGCTTGTCGCGGTAGCGGCCGAAGAACAGCGGTATGTCGCCGCCGAATCCGAAGAAATACATCACGTCGCGGAAATTCGCGGTGTGCTCGAGCCCCAGCGCGTGTCCAAGCTCGTGCACGCAGGTGAGATAGACGATCGTGTCGCGAAACAGCGCGTCGGTGCGCGCGCGCTCGGCGATCGCGGGCCCGAATGCATCGGTGTCCGGCCGGATGAAGACGGCCGCGCCGCGCCGCCCGTCGACGTCCACCGGGACCATCTCGCCGTATTGGCCGCCGCCAGGCTCGACCCAGAAGATATGCACCAGCGCGGACTTCTCGTCGCCGGGCTCGAAGTGGAGTTGGCCGCGGGCCGCCCGCTCCCAGTCGCCGAGTGCCCAGGTCGCGAGGTCGCGGTCGCCGTCGCGGTACGCGGAGCCCGTGCGTGGCGGTGCGATGTAGTAAGTAACGCAGGCCGCGATCGAGCGGTCCCAGCGCGGGCGCGTCCTGCGGGAGCGCGGCGCGCGTCAGCGCTGCCAAGGCGAGCGCGCCGAGCCATGCCCAAGACCGCCGCCGCTGCGTGAGCGTCGCCCGTCGAACCCGCCGTATCGCCATCGGCAGACTATGCCAAGGCGCTCGCACGAAAGGAACGGCCACGCCGCGGGCGCGGCGCGGCCGTCGGATGGTCAGAACCTTGCTTTGATCGAGACGAAGTACTGACGCGGCGCGCCGAGCAGCAGCGTCTGCGTCGTGCCGTTCGGGTCCGAGTTCACGAATCCGTTCGAGTCGATCGTGCTGTAGTACTCCTCGTCCGTGAGGTTCGTCCCGTCGGCCTGCAGCACCAGCTCTTTGGCCGGACCGAACGGCTTGAAGCGATAGCCGACGCCGACGTTCAGCAGCGCGTAGGAGTCGACGCTGCCCTGGTTGAGGTACGTGTAGAACCGTTCGTCGGTGAAACTGGCGTTGGCGCGAACGAAGAAGGAGCCGTTGTCGTACGCCACCTCGGATTTGAAGAGTACCTCGGGCGTGTCCGTCACTTGCTTGCCAGCGACCGGCACGACGGTTTGCGCGCCCGACGAATTCGTCGTCGTGTAGTCGTCGGCGTACTCCGAGTCGTTCCACGCGACCGACGTGAACCAGGTGACGTAGTTCCCGGGCCGCCACGTGATGGCGGCCTCGACGCCGTCGGTCTTCACGCTGCCCACGTTCGCAAGCACGGACGGGTTGCCGACGATGCCGGGACCCTGCGTGATGCCGAGCAGCCGGTTCTTGAAGTCGACGTGATACACCGCGACGAGTCCCTCGATCGATTCGCGGCCGTAACGAAGTCCCGTCTCGTAGTTGGTCGAGGTCTCCGGCTCGATTACGTCGCGGATGGCCGCGAAACCTGCCGCAGTCGTGCTGAATGGGCCGGACGTGCCGCTGCTCGCGAACGCGCGCACGTTCTCCGCACCCGAGGCGAACCACTCGAGGTTGTCGTTGAACGCCCAGGTGATGCCGACTTGCGGGAGGAACGGCTCGTCCGTCTCGATGGTGCCGGTCTTGACGTCGCCGACGATCGTCTCGGCGTGGTTCTCCTGATTGACCGAACGGAAGCCGTAGTTGAGCCGAACGGCGTCGGTCAGAGACCAGTGGTCCTGAAGGTGGAACACGACGGTGTCGGTGTCGAAGTCGTACTCCCATTGTGTGAGCATCGGGTTGCTCTGGAAGTCTTCGAACGACCGCGTCGGGCCGGCGACGGACGGCTCGCCGTAGAAGCGGCGCGCTTGGGTGAAGTCATTCGTCTCGTACCAGACACCGCCGTTGATTTCGTGGCGGCCGGCAGTCCACGTCAACGCCGTGATCAGACCCTCGCGGTTAAGGTCGTACTCGGTCGTGCGGATCGACAGCGGCGCGCCGCCGGGCGTCGGCGTGTACGGCGTGCCCCAGAGGCCCTGGCCTTCGTTCTTGTGGAAATACACGCTCGTCTTCCATACGAGGTTCTCGCCGAACGGCAGATCGAGTGCGACATAGCCGAGATCGTCCTTGCGTAGACCCGACGCGTTCCAATAAGCGTCGTCGCACGCAATCGCGTCGTTCTGGCCGCTCGCGTTGCATGCGTTCGCCGCCGCGACTGCGTCGAACCAGTTCGGGTACCAGTTGTCCCAGTCGGACCCGCGGCGCGCGACGATGTCCTTCGAGAGATCCTGGTAGTCGATCTCCATGCGGTCCGAGTTGTTGTAGTAGAAGCTGAGCGCGCCCTCGCCGATCGGCTTCACGAGCTTCACGTTGTACATCCGGACGTCTTGATCGCCGGCGCCCTTCCATTTCTCAGTCGTGGAGTCGACGACCGTGAAGTACATGCGCGTGCCGCCGTTCCCGAGCTCGCCCGTGTCGACACGGGCATAGGTGCGGCTCGCATTGTCGCTGCCGAACGACTGCGCCGCGTCGACGGCGAACTCGGTGCTCGGCGCGGACGAGAAGAACTCGACGGCACCGCCGAGGTTGCTCGTGGACGCGGTCTCGAGCGTCCCGGTGCCCTGCGACAGGACGGCGCGATCGACGAGCTCCGTGGGAATCGCGCGGCTGATGTGCAGACCGTTGTGGTTGCCGTAGGTCATGTCGCCGAGCGGTATTCCGTCGAGCGTGAATCCCAAGCGATTCTGATTGAAGCCGCGGATCGTGATGCGCGTGGACCACTCGTAGGAGCCGTACGGATCCGCGGACTGGAAGTTCACGCCGGGCAAGTTCTCGATCGCTTTGAGCGGGCTCGTGCCGGCCGGAAGCTGCTCGATCTGTTGAGCGGTCACCGCCTGCACTTGGCGGCTTTCACCGCGGCCGAGCACGATCACTTCCTCGGCGCCGGGGGCCGCCGCGGGCGCGGATTCCTGCGCATGGATCGCCGTGCCGAAGCAAGCGCCGCCGAGCGACAGCGCTAGCCGGAGCGTGTGTGCAGCGCGAGGGCGACTAGCGAAGCTGTGAGTGTCGTTCATGGAATGCACCTCGTGAACAGGATTCAAGATGTGCGCAAGTTACGGGTCGAGTGTTGCCGCCCGTTGACATCTTCGTGACCGCGCGATGACGGCGAACGCATGAGCTCAGGCTCATCCAATCGAGTTCATCGAACTGCAACGCACGCGCCCTACCTTCCGCAGATCGACAACGGCAGATCTGGAGTCACCGAATGCGTTGCGTGTGGATTGCGTTGCTCGTCGTCTGTGGCGCGGGCCTTTCGTCGGCGACGGCCGCGCCCGTCTCTGTTGATTTCGATCGACGGGCTACATCCGCGCTACGTGCTCGAGGCCGAACAGTTGCACGTGGCTGTCCCCCATCTTCACAGCTTCGTCGCGAACGGCTCGTACGCGACGGGAGTGGTCGGAGTGCTTCCGACGGTGACCTATCCTAGTCACACGACGATCGTGACCGGCGTGACGCCGGCGGAGCACGGCATCCACGCAAACGTGCCGTTCGATCCGCTGCTGACGAATCACGACGGCTGGTATTGGTATGCGGAAGACTTGAAGGTTCCGACGCTGTGGACGGCCGCGCGCACGGCGGGGCTATCCAGCGCGAGCGTCAACTGGCCCGTCACTGTAGGCGAGTCTGCGATCGACCTTTTGTTACCCGAGTTTTGGCGGGCCGGCAACGCGGAAGACTTGAAGCTACTGCGCAAGCTGAGCAGGCCGGAAGGCGTACTCGAGCATCTCGAGGCGAAGCTCGGCCCGTTCGTCGACGGTTACACCGACACGCTCGAGTCCGACGAGATTCGAACGCGGTTCGCGCTCGCCGTGCTGCGCGAGCGGCGGCCCACGCTCATGGCGGTGCACCTCATTGCGCTCGACGGCATCGAGCATCGCGACGGGCCGTTCGTCCCTTCGTCGTACCGCACGCTCGAGGCTCTCGACGCGATGATCGGCGAGCTCGTGGCCGGCGCGCTAGCGAACGATCCGGCGACCGCCATCGTGATCGTGTCCGACCATGGGTTCATCGCGACGCACACAGCCGTGAACCTGCGGGCGCCGTTCGTCTCGGCCGGGCTGATTGCTCTGAAGCATCCGGTCGCGCCCGACAGCGTGCCGATGATCGAATCGTGGGACGCGCAAGTCTGGAACGGCGGCGCGGTCGCGGGCGTCGTGCTGCGCGACCCGGGCAACGAAAGCGCCCGTGTGCGCGCGGCCAAAGTCATTGAGGACCTCCGCGCCGACCCGCGCAACGGCATCGCGCGAGTGCTCACGCGAGCAGAGCTCGCAACAGCGGGCGCATTCCCGGAGGCCGAGCTCGTCGTGGAATTCGCGCCGGGTTTCTACTTCGGGAGCGCGTTGCGCGGCCCGTTGCTGACGCCCGGCACCTCGAAGGGGACGCACGGCTATTTGCCGGAGCGGCCGGAGATGCACGCCGCGTTCTTCGCCAAGGGTCGCGGCATCGCAGCCGGGCGGGCGCTCGGCGTGATCGACATGCGGCGCATCGCGCCGACGCTCGCGGCGTTGCTCGGCGTCGAGTTGCCGAGTGCGCGTGAGCCGAAATTGGAGATCTGGCAACCGCGAGTGGGATCGAACCACTGACCTCGCTTAACCGTCGGCCTCTTCCGCTCGAATGGCGGAACCGGGAGGCGTAATGAAAAACGCGCCGCAGTCTGCCGCGGCGCGTTTAATAAGGACTTACGACGACTTTGGAGGGGCTAGCCGATTGGCGATAAGTCGTCGTTTGGGAAATGGTAGGCGCGATAGGTTTCGAACCTACGACCCCCACCATGTCAAGGTGGTGCTCTACCACTGAGCTACGCGCCTAAAGAGGCGCCACAATACCTACAACAGGTACCGGACCTCAAGTGCGATGTGCCGGTTTACGCAGATTCTTGCGCGCGTTTCGGAAACCCCAGCCCCTGTTCGCGCAGCTCGTTGATCTCGTCGCGCAGCCGCGCAGCCTGCTCGAACTCGAGGTCGTGCGCATGCTGGTACATCTTCTTTTCGAGTTGCTGCATGCGGGCGATCGCCTGCTCCGGCGTGAGCCGCTCGTAGCTCACACCGCGGCGGGTGTCGCCGCCCGGCCGCTGCGGGCGCCCTGCTCTCATGCGCCCCCGCGGCGAAGCGCGTGCCCCTTCCATCACGTCCTGAACCGCCTTCAGGATCGAGCGCGGCTCGATCGCGTGCTCGCGGTTGAACTCGATCTGCTTGGTGCGGCGGCGATCGGTCTCGTCGATGGCGCGCCGCATCGAGCCCGTCATCTGGTCGGCATATAGGATCGCCTTGCCGCGGATGTTGCGCGCGGCGCGGCCGATGGTCTGGATCAGTGAGCCTTCCGACCGCAGGAACCCCTCCTTGTCCGCGTCGAATATCGCGACGAGCGACACCTCGGGCAAGTCGAGACCCTCACGCAGCAGGTTGATGCCGACGAGCACGTCGAACTCGCCGAGCCTGAGATCACGGATGATCTCCATGCGCTCGACGGTCTCTACGTCGGCGTGCAGATAACGGACCCGGACGCCGTGCTCCTGGAGATAGTCGGTGAGGTCCTCGGCCATGCGCTTCGTGAGCGTCGTGATCAAAACGCGCTCTCCGCGCTTGGCGCGTTCGTTGATCTCCGACAGCACGTCGTCGACCTGGGTTCCGGCCGGCCGGATCTCGACGTCCGGATCCACGAGGCCCGTAGGCCGCACGACTTGCTCGACGATTTGGTCCGAATGTGCGTGCTCGTACGGCCCCGGCGTCGCTGAAACGAAGATCGACTGCGGGGCGATCTGCTCGTACTCATCGAACGACAACGGCCGATTGTCGAGGGCGGACGGCAAGCGGAACCCGTACTCGACCAGCGTCTCTTTGCGCGACCGGTCGCCCTTGTACATCGCGCCGAGTTGCGGAATCGTCTGATGGCTCTCGTCCACGAATAGCAGGCCGTCGTCGGGTAGATAGTCGAACAAGCACGGCGGCGGCTCGCCCGCCTTCCGGCCCGAGAGATAGCGCGAGTAGTTCTCGATCCCCGAGCAGTACCCGACCTCGACGATCATCTCCATGTCGAAGCGCGTGCGCTGCTCGAGCCGCTGGGCTTCGACGAGCTTGTTCGCCTCGCGCAGCAGCGTGAGCTGCTTGGCGAGGTCGACGCGGATCTGATCGACGGCCGCGAGCAGCGTCTCGCGCGGTGTGACGTAGTGCGTCTTCGGATAGATCGTCACGCGCGGTGTCGTCTGCTCGACCTCGCCCGTGAGCGGGTCGAACGTGCTGATCTGCTCGATCTCTTCGTCGAACAGCTCTAGACGCACCGCGTTGCGCTCAGAGTCGGCCGGGAAGATGTCGATCACGTCCCCGCGGACGCGGTAGGTGCCGCGACTGAGATCGAGCGGATTGCGCGCGTACTGGATCTCGGCGAGCCGGCGCAGCAAGTCGCGTTGATTGATTCTCGTCCCGCGTGCGAGGTGCAGCACCATCTTGTGGTAAGCGGCGGGATCGCCGAGGCCGTAGATCGCCGATACCGTCGCGACGATCACGACGTCGCGGCGCTCGAGCAGCGCCTTCGTGGCGGACAGACGCATCTGCTCGATGTGCTGATTGATCGACGCGTCCTTCTCGATGTACGTGTCGCTCGACGGCACGTAAGCCTCGGGCTGGTAGTAGTCGTAGTACGAGACGAAGTATTCGACGGCGTTGTGCGGGAAGAACTCGCGCATCTCGCCATATAGTTGAGCCGCGAGCGTCTTGTTGTGCGCAAGGATCAACGTCGGGCGCTGCAGCTCAGCGATCACGTGCGCCATGGAGAACGTCTTGCCGCTGCCCGTTACGCCGAGCAGCGTCTGCTTCGCGAGCCCGTTGCGCAGCCCGTCGATGAGTAGTGCGATCGCCTGCGGCTGGTCGCCGGCCGGCGCGAAATGGGAGACCAGCTCTAGTCGTTTGTCGTTCATCGCGGGTGATTCTCGGGGGCTCGGGCGTGGTGTGGCGAGGCACGGCGCCCGCCCTTAAGATAAGCGACCCTTCCGCCCCAGAAAAGGTTATCCCGTTGACGATTCGCCTCGCGCACCGGCTCCAGCGCGTCCGTCCCTCGCCTACCGTGAGCATCACCGCGCTCGCGACGCGACTGCGCGAAGCCGGCCGCGACATCATCGTGCTCAGCGTCGGCGAGCCCGACTTCGCAACTCCCGAGCACATCAAGGCGGCAGCGCGCGACGCGATCGCGCGCAACGACACGAAGTATACGGCCGTCGACGGCGCGCGTGGGCTCAAGGAGGCGATCGCCGCGAAGTTCAAACGCGACAACCGGCTCGAATACGTGCCGGACCAGATTCTCGTGTCGAGCGGCGCGAAGCAATCCTGCTACAACGCATGCCTCGCGCTCCTCGATCCCGGCGACGAGACGATCATCCTTGCGCCGTACTGGGTGTCGTACCCGGACATGGTGCGGCTCGCGGACGCGGAGCCTGTGATCGTGCAGGCGCCCGCGGAACGCGGTTTCCGAATCGGTGCCGAGCAGCTCGCGGCTGCGATCACGCCGAAGACTCGGCTGGTGATCTTCAACAGCCCATGCAATCCGACGGGCGGCGTCTACTCGCGCGGAGACTGGCTCGAGCTCGGCGCCGTGCTGCGCGAGCATCCGCGGATCGTGATCCTTACGGACGACATCTACGAGCACATCTACTGGGCCGACAAGCCGTTCACGAGCTTCGCCGAAGCGTGCCCCGAGCTCTACGACCGCACGATCACGGTGAACGGCATGTCGAAAGGTTACGCGATGAGCGGCTGGCGCATTGGCTACGCCGCGGGGCCCCAGCCCGTGATCAAGGCGATGACGAGCATCCAGAGCCAAAGCACGACGAACGCGTGCACGATCTCGCAAGCCGCTGCGCGGGCGGCGCTCGAGGGCGACCAGAGGGGCGTCGGCGCGATGTGTGCGGAGTTCAAACGTCGTCACGACTTCGTGCTCGAGCGCTTGGACGAGATTCCGGGGTTCGCGACGGTGCCGGCGCTCGGCACGTTCTATCTCTTCCCGAACGTCGAGGCTGCGATGCGGGCCAAGCAGGCGGCGAACGACGTCGAGCTCTGTGAACAGTTGCTCGACAACGCCGGCGTAGCGCTCGTGCCGGGCTCCGCGTTCGGCGCGCCCGGACATCTGCGAATTTCGTTCGCGGCGAGCCTCGACACGCTCGAAGACGCGCTCGGGCGAATGCGCCGGTTCATCGCATCGTGAAGATCGACGTGCGTTACTCACATTCATCGTCGTGTGATCTAACTCACTGAGAATCCAAGTAATTCGCGGCATCCCGCCTTGACTTGCCCCGAGGCTTCTTCCAGAATGCCGTCGCCTTTTCCGCTCGGTTCCCCGGTAGCTCAGTTGGTAGAGCGACGGACTGTTAATCCGTTGGTCGCTGGTTCGAGTCCGGCCCGGGGAGCCAATTTCACCGCACCGCCGCGACAACCTTTGTCAGGTTTGCTCAGCACCACTCGCGTGACTGATTGACCCGTAGGCGTCTGGCGGCGTCTCCACGGCTCGCGCGCGGAGCTCAATGCCCCGTCATGTGCTGGTCGTAGATGAGCTGATAGGAATCCGGGCCGATGCTGATGTCGCCCGTGAACGGCGTGTCGAGCGCGAAAATGACGAGCAGCACCATGGAGAGCGACGCCGCGAAGCCGAGCAGCATGCACGCCTGGAAGCGGACGTTCTCCACGTAATAGAACTGCCCGAGCGTGATCGCGGCGGTGGCGCCGCCCAAGAGCACTAACCAGAGCACGCTGGGCAGAGCGCCCTGCGCGGCGTCCAGTCGCTGACGGCGCTGCTCGACGAGGTGGTTGAACGCACGCACCGTCTCGGCATGCAGGATTTTCTGGCCCTCGGTGGCAGGCTCGAACGCGTAGAGCAGGCTTTGCAGCCGATCCATCCACGCGACGCCTTCGCTCGGAATCTCCCCTCGTCTGAGCTGCGGAAACGCCCCGTTGATGACCTGGTCGGTGTAGCCGCGCAGCACCTCGCGCGTGGACCCCGCGAGCGGCTCGGGATAGCCGCCGAGGTCACGCCAGAGTGTGGTGATCGCCGTCGCTTCGCCAGATACGACGTTCGAGACGTTCGAATACCTCGTCCAGGCGCCGACCGCAGTCAGCGCCGCGATGAGGCCGTATAGCAGCACCGACGACTGCATGAGCGGCGCGACGTAGTAGGCGTTGTTGAAGTTGATCTGGAGGCGAGGAAGCACGTGGCGCCTGAAGACCCATAGACCCACGAGCACAATGCCCATCAGCCAGGCGTTCAGCGCGATGGCCAGGAGCCAGAGCGGCAGCCGCTCCAGGAATTCGATGATCGCCATATTTGTTTTCCGGTCACGCACTGTCGCGTGCTGCGATATTACTTTGAAAGGCCTGCGAGGGCCCGCCGTGTGGCCATCGCGCCGAGCGTCGGTGGCTAGCCAGGGCGTGAAAGGTGCGCGGTTTCGATTGACCTAGCGCTCGGCCGCTCGCTATATTCCGTTGGGTATAGCGTCAGTGTCCCGCAAGCCATCCCCGAGGAGTCTCTGTGCGTTTCTTCCTTGCGCTCGCCGCTGCGAACGCGTCTTGGGTCGTTTTTCCACTCGCCGCTCAAAGCCCCGCGGAGTCGAGCGCAAAGAGGGACTTCGACGAGATCACCGTCACCGCTCGCCACCGCGAGGAAAATCTTCAGGCGATTCCCCTTGCCGCTTCCGTCGTCGACGGCGACCTGCTCGATCGCTCGCACACCGTGAACACGCAGCAGCTCAGCCAGCTCGTGCCGTCGCTCTACTACAATTCCGCCAACCCGCGGAACACCGCTTACACGATCCGCGGCCTGGGCTCGAACACGCTGTCCATCAGCGCAGCGAACGACGGTATCGAGCCGGGCGTCGGCTTCTACGTGGATCAGGTCTATCACGGCCGTCCGGCCACCGCTTCGTTCGACTTCACCGACATCGAGCGCGTGGAGGTGCTGCGCGGACCGCAGGGCACGCTGTTCGGCAAGAACACGACCGCGGGCGCCATCCACGTCATCAGCCGCGCGCCGACGTTCGAGCCCGAGTCGAACGCCGAGGTCTCCGTCGGCGACTACGACTTCGTGCAGGCGAAGGGCAGCGTCTCGGGTCCGTTCGGCGAAAAGATCGCCGGCCGGCTCTCAGCGCAAAGCACTCAGCGCGAGGGGTTGCTCTACAACGTGACGACGGGCGAGAAGCTGAACGAGCTCGACAATTACGCGGTGCGCGGTCAGCTGCTGTTCGTGCCGAACGATCGCCTCGATCTTCGCTTGATCGCCGACGTTTCCGATCTCAATTCGGCCTGCTGCACCCAGGGCTTCCTCCGCGTCGGTCAGAGCCTACGCAGTCCTGCCCGCCAGTTTCCGGCGCTGGCCGCTGGGCTCGGTTACGAGCCGCCGAGCCGCAACGTCTACGACCGGTTGAGCGACATCGACGCCGATCTCCTCATCAAGACACAGGACGGCGGCTTCTCGGTCATCGCGGACTGGGACTTCGGACCGACGACTCTGACCTCGGTCACGGCCTGGCGCTATTGGGACTGGGACGTCGCCAACGACCGCGACTACACGGGCATCCCGATTCAGATGGTGCAGCGCATACCGTCGCGTCAGGATCAGTACAGCCAGGAGTTGCGCGTCGGCTCGAACGGTGACGGGCCATTCACCTACGTCGCTGGGCTCTATTTCTACTCGCAGGAGATCTCCGGCACCCCCATCAGCATCTACGGTCCGGAAGCCGCGTATTGGCTGCTCAGTCCGGCGAATTTCACGGTGCCGATCCCGCGCAACCTGCTCGACGGTTACGCGCAGACGGGCACATCGGACTTCGAGATGAGCAGCTATGCGACGTTCGGCGAGGTCAACTACGCGTTCACGCATCGCCTGACCGGCACATTGGGCCTTCGCTACACGCACGAGGACAAGGAAGGGACCTATGCGACGCAGGTGTCCGGCGGGCTCTCTCTCGTCGGGCTTCCTCCGGCGACCGCCGCAGAGTTGCTCCGCGCGAAGCTCTCGATCTTCCGCCCACAGAGCTACACCGCGGCGGACGATGGCGGCAACTTCTCGGGCCGCGCGAACATCGCCTATCAGTTCACGGACGATCTGTTCGGCTACGTGAGCTTCGCGCACGGCTACAAGTCGGGCGGCCTCAACATGTCCGGTCTGCCGCTGGACGCGCAGAATCAGCCGACCCTTGCCACGGCGGTGATCCACGACGAGACACACTCGACGTACGAGTTGGGCTTCAAGTCCACGCTGCTCGACGGCCGTGCGACTCTGAATCTCGCGGCCTTTCACACTGTCGTCGAGGACTACCAGTCGAACATCGTCTCGAGCTTGGAGACGGCGGCGATCCGCTCTTATCCTTCGAACGTTCCCGAGGTGCGCGTGCAAGGCATGGAGGCGGACTTCGCGACGCAGCTCTTCGAAGGCTTCACGCTGCGCGTGTCGCTCGCCTACGCCGATGGCGAGAACACGGACTATCCCGCCGGGCCATGTCCGCTCGAGGTGCAGACTGCGGCTACGGTGGCCTGCGACCTGACCGGCGTGCCGCTCGCGGGACTGTCCGAGCTGTCCGGAACGCTCGGCTTCGCCTATCAGCGACAGATAGGAAGCGGAGAGATGGTGATCCAGCTCGATACGAGCTCGCGCGACGGCTATTTCAGCGACACGTCCGCGTCGCAGTACACGTGGATCGACGGCTACAGCGTCACGAACGCAACGGTCGGCTATCGCTTCGCCCGCGGATGGCAGATCGAGGTGTTCGCGCGCAACCTGTTCGACGAGGAGTACATCACGGCGCTGACGATCCAGACCGGCAATTCCGGCCTGATCCTGGGCCAAGCCGGCGAGCCGCGGACCGTCGGGGTGGCGTTCCGGTTCGCGAAGGACTGACGAAAACGGCCGGTGCGGCCGCGAGCTACTTGACCATGTACTTTTTCGACTCGAGGCAGACGCTGAAGGCTTTCTTGAAGTTGCCCATCTGCTCGGCCGTCGCCTGCTGTGTCGCCGCGGCGCTTTGCTGCGAGGACGCGGCCGCCTGCTGACTCTTCGCCTTTGCTCCACGCCTCGCGGCTACCGCTCCTATCGCCGCACCGGTGGCCGCGGCGTCGCTCTTATCCTCGTCGGCAATGCCGCCAATCAGCGCGCCGGCGGCCGCCCCCTTGACCGCGCCTTTGGCTCCGGCGCCTTGCGTGGCTCCGCTCGCCTGCTGCGCTTGCTGCTGCGCCTGCTGTTGCGCAGCTTGAGCCTGTTTCTGCAGCTCGAACGGATCGGTGCCCGTGTTCGTGACGGCCCAGTTGTAGCACTCGGCCTCGTCCTTGGACTGCTGGGCCGCGTCTTGGCCATTGGACGGAAACACGTAGACGTTCATGGTCGAGGCCAGCGTCTTTCCGGCGGGTGGGGCTTGGGCCAGCGACAGGCTCGAGCTCGCGACCAGGAGGAACCCAATCATTGCCGCGTGTGAGCTCTGCATTCCGATCTCCAGTTATCTGCGGTGAAGTTCGTCTCGATGCTAGGCGCCGCGGGTTCGCAAGGCAATCGTTCGTCCCAGTCTAGGGTCGGGTGCGAAACGCCTCGACTACCTCGGGCGGCAAATTGCCGTTGCTGGTCCGGCGAAGTCCGTCCGTCCGCAGCTCATACATTGCCGGAGAATCCCCGACTGCACTGACGAGCTGGACGTACTTGTATCGATTGAAGATCGCGACGCGACATGCTTCGCGTCGCACGAGAAAATGCTGAGGCTCGCGTGCGTGCTTTTCGATGACGGCTTCCAACGCCTCGCTGTCTTCCACGAACCGCACGGGCCGCTCCACGCGCCCCAAGTACTCCGCGAGCGCGAGCAGTGAAGCGTGGGAGCGAGTGTGCCGTTTGCCGTCGCGGAGGGCGTACACGGTCTTCGCTTCGCCGTCGGGCGATTCATCCCACCGAACGTCGTACCCGGCTTGCCTAATCTTTTTTTCGATTTCGGCATCGTTCATGCCATTCAAGCTAACACATCGGATGTACGGAAACGCCGGATTCACCGCGACGGCGAAAGAAAAACCGCGCCGTGGCGCGAATCGCGAGCACTTCTCGCAGCCAAGCATGAACTGTGACGACTAGTGCCACGCGCGCGCCGGGTTCGTTGTGGCACTCTGGGCGTCCAACGTCCGCTATGGCTGCCCGGAGGGCATTCAATGAAACCAGAACAAGCAAAGCCACTACAAGTCGCGGCGCAGCAAGCGGCGAAATGGTGTGTCGAGAAGCTCGAGATGCGCGAAGGCGGTTTCGGGAAGGATCACGAGCACTCCGATTCGGAGCGCACGGCGTTGCACGTCGCTCACTCGATCGCGGTCTGCGAGATTGCGCGGCTGCAGGCCACGATCGACGGTAGATAGAGCCGCGCCGATCACGGCGTGGACGCGATCTCAATTCTCCGCTGCGCCTGAGCTCGCGACTCGCGCGGCTAGCGCGGCGAGCCTCTCCTCCTGCCGCCACTGGCCCGCGATCTCGGGCCGGAGACTCTTCAGACGCACCGCGAGCGAGCGCTCGTCGAGGCGCAGCGCTGCGCACGCTTGCGCGAACGTGGTCTGCTGCTCGATAGCGGCGATCCGAATTCCGAGCCGCTCGAAGGCGTGCCGAAGAGCCGCGCGTACGGCAAGGCCTTCAGCGATGTGGATCTGCGCGTGCGATGCGAGGACCTTGTCGAGCGATGTCGCGAGTCGGCCTCGCCCTGACAGGATCGCCGCCGCGGTGATGCGGTACCCCGCCTCGCCGAGCTCGCGCGTCAATCGAGCGAACGCAGCGTGCGCCTGCCGGCGCTGGGCTTCGAGCCCGCGCTCGAGGATCGCCGACGGATCAGCCGGCGGTGTACCCCGAGCGTTGTCGACGAAACCCGCGGCGCGGTGATACGGCTCGAGCGCTTCGGGCGCACCGGCCTCGACGAGCGCGAGCCGGTCCGTTCGGAGCACCCTGAACAGGTCAGGTGTCACGATGATGGTGACGACGCTGGCCCACCCGAGATGAGCCGCGATTCCGAGCGAGACATCGCTCTGAGCCGAAGCGCGGTTGCGTTGACGCGGCATCGGACATCACCATACTGCGATTTCATGACATCCGATGTCAGGTAGGTCTGGTAGATTCACGCGATGCGCGCCGACCGCCTCCTGTCGATACTCCTTTTGCTCCAGGCCAACGGCCGGATGACGGCGCAGACGCTGGCGAAGCGGCTAGAGGTGTCGGAGCGCACCATCCTCCGGGACATGGACGCCCTTAGCGGTGCCGGGGTCCCAGTCACGGCCGAGCGCGGAGTTGGCGGCGGTTGGCGCCTGCTCGACGGCTACCAGACGAAGCTCACCGGTCTCACGTCCCCCGAGATCCAAGCGCTGTTCCTAGCGCGGCCGCCCCAGCTCATGGCCGACCTCGGCCTTCAGGAGGCGTCCGAGGGCGCCTGGATCAAGTTGCAGGCGTCGCTGCCGATCGAAATGCGCGGGCAGGCGGAGTTCGTGCGCCAGCGCATTCTCATCGATGCGCGTGGCTGGCGGGACTCAGCCGAGGCGATCTCCAGCCTTCCGGTGCTCCTCGAGGCGCTGTGGCGCGGGAGACGCGTGCGCTTCGACTACGAACGCTCGCCGGACGGCGCGAGCGAGCGGATCGTCGACCCGCTCGGGCTCGTTGCGCGCGGCAACGCCTGGTATCTCGTCGCGGACAAAGGCGAGCAGCGGCGCACGTATCGTCTCTCGCGAATCACGGCCGCCGCGCTGCTCGACGAGCCAGGTCGCCGCCCGGCGCAGTTCGATCTCGCCGAGCACTGGGAGCGCGCGGCGACGGAGTTTCGCGAGAAGCTGCCCAGCTATTACGCCACGTTCTTGGCTGACGCCGAGTGCATGGGGTGGGTGCGCTATCGCGGCCGGCGCGTCGAGCAGGAGACTCGCGAAGGCGAGCGGATTCGAATTCGCATGCGGTTCGACGTCGCCGACGAGGCGCTGCAGTTCGCGCTCGCGCTCGGGGCGGCGATCGAGGTTTGCGAGCCCGAGGAGCTTCGCGCGCGCGTGCTCGCGGGCGCCGAGGCGATCGTTCAGCGCTACCGCGATGCCGCGGCGAGCGCGGGTGCGAGCGGCGCTACGGCTTCACCTGCGACATCAGCGCAAGTGGACGTCCGTCGGGATCTTTGAAGAACGCCATCCACTCCTCGGTGCCATCCGCGTGACGGTGGATCATGTGGGGCGCGCCGTGAAACTCCACGCCGCGACCCGCGAGGCTCGCGTGCGCTGCGGTGATGTCCGGCACACGAAAATAGAGCAGCGATTCGCCGCCGGGTTCGTCGGCTTCGGCGCTCAAGAACAGCCGTGTGCCGCCGCAGTCGAAGAACGCGAGCTTGCCGAACGTGTAGAGGTGTTGCAGTCCTAGCACGCCGCCATACCACGCTTCCGCTTTCGCGATGTCCTTCACGCTGCGTGAGATCTGTCCGATCGAGCCGAGCTGGACTGGGTTCGCACTCATCGATCCTTTCTCCCTTTGCGCAATTCGTTGCAGGGCGCTGTCGATCGGCGCACCGCGCCAGCGCTTGAGCGCCATACGGTCGCTCAGGCCGAGCTTGGCGACCGCGTTCTCCACGTGATACTTCACGGCGTCGAGGCTGACGCCGCGCCGCTTGGCGATCTGGCCGTTGCTGAGGCCATGCCGTACGGCATTCACGATGCGCCACTCCGCGGGCGTGAGGACGTCGCCATGGCGAGGGCGGCCGCGCGGTCGTCGTACTGGCATGCCGAGATGGTAGCGTCCGGCGATGCGGTTTTCCCTCCCCCGGGTCTGCGCCGTACCATGGCCGCGTGAAAGCCCGTTTCGTTCGACGACGTCCGCTCGAAGCGGCAGCGCGGTTTGCGGCGCTGACGGCGCTCGCCGCCGCGGCGCTGGCCTGCAAGCCGCCACCGGAGCTCGCCGATGCGCAGATCGTGGAGCTCACGGCCACCGAGCTCGAGGCAGAGCTCGCGGCCGGCACGCTGTCTGCGGAACGCGTGACGCGCGTTTTCCTCGACCGCATCGCGACGCTGGACGACGCCGGCCCGAAGCTCGCGGCCGTGATCGAGCTGAACCCGGAAGCCGTCGCAATCGCGCGCGAGCTCGACCAGAAGCGCCGGCGCGGGGGCCCCGTCGGTCCGCTCCATGGTGTCCCGATCCTGCTCAAGGCGAACATCGACACTGCCGATGCGCTCGCAACGAGCGCCGGCTCGCTCGCGCTCGCCGGTCATCACGCCGCGGCGGACGCGCCGCTCGTGGCGCGGCTGCGCGCAGCCGGTGCCGTAATTCTAGGCAAGACCAATTTGAGCGAGTGGGCGAACTTTCGCGCGACCGGGTCGACGAGCGGCTGGAGCAGCCTCGGCGGCCAGACGCGCAGTCCGTATGTGCTCGACCGCAACCCGTGCGGTTCGTCGAGCGGCTCGGCGGTTGCGGTCGCGGCACGGCTCGCGCCGCTCGCGGTCGGCACCGAGACCGATGGCTCGATCGTGTGCCCCGCCGCCGCCAACGGCGTCGTCGGCGTCAAGCCGACGCTCGGGCTCGTGAGCGGCGGCGGCATCGTGCCGATCGCGAAGAGCCAGGACACCGCCGGCCCGCTCGCGCGCACGGTACGCGACGCGGCGTTGCTGCTGAGCGTGCTCGCGGAACCGGACGCGAGCGGACGCGTGATCGCGCTGCCAGAGGAGTCGACGGGTGCCGCCGCCTCCCCCGCGTCGCTCGCGGGCGTGAGAATCGGCGTCGTGCGCGACTACTTCGGAGCCGGCCGCGACGCCGCGTGCGAGGCGGCGTTTCGCCGCCGCGCTCGAGCTGCTTCGCGTATCCGGCGCGGAGCTCGTGGATCCGGTCGAAGCGCGAGTCGACTCGAGCGTCGAAGCCGCCGAGCTGCAGGTGCTGCTTGCACGAATTCCGTGTGCAGATCGACGACTACCTCGACGCCGTACACGAGGGACCGCGCTCGCTCGAGGAGCTGATCGAGTACGACGCGGCGCACGCAGCCGAGGTGATGCCGTTCTTCGCGCAGGATCTACTGATTGCGGCGCACGCGACCGAGGGGCTCGACGCGCCGCGCTACCGCGATGCCATGACGGCGATCGGGCGCTTTCGCGCGAGCCTCGCCGCGTTGTTCGCCGACCGTCAGCTCGACGCGCTCGTCGCGCCGTCGAACGCGCGCGCGTGGCCGATCGATTGGGTCGCGGGCGACAGCTTCGTCGTCGGCAGCTCGACGATTGCGGCCGTATCGGGTTACCCGAGCGTCGCGGTGCCGGTGTCGCTCGCGAACGAGCTGCCGCTCGGGCTCACGCTGATCGGCAAGCCGCACGACGACGCGCGGTTGCTCGAGCTCGCGGCGGCCTTCGAAGCGGCCCGCGGGCCGTTGCCCGCGCCGCGGTTCCTGCCGTCCGTCGAAGATCGAGTCGAACGCCCGCTCTAGCGCGCGGCGCGCTGCCAGAACGGATTGCCCTCTTCCCACTTGTTGTGGGTGAGGCGCACGGTCAGCCCGTCGCTGAGGCGGTACGCGTAGATCTCGCCATACATCTGCGGCCCGAAGACCACCTCTTGAACCATCGGCTCCTCGTCGCTCAAGCCGCCGCGCTCGGACGTGTAGACGATCCACTGCCCGTCCGGCGAGTACCACGGATGGGAGTCCTGCCCTGGATCGTCGGAGATCCTGCGAAGCTCCCCCGCGCTGCCGTCCGGCTTCAACGCGAGGATGTAGTTGTCGAACGTACGGTTGCCGAAGCGATCGACTTCGCCGTCGCGATTCGAGGAGAACGCGATCGCGTCGCCGCTCGGCGCAAACACCGGGAAGTTGTCGCGCGCCGCGTCGTTCGTGAGCTGCACGACGTTGCCGCCGTCGCGATCCATCGCGAACAGATCGACTTTGCCGGTGCGCGAGCTGCGGAACACGAGCCGCGAGCCGTCCGGCGAGAAGGCGGCGACGCCCTCGTTGCCGGTCAGCGCAGCGCTCAGGTTGTTGCGCTCTCTGCCGTCGGCGCGCATGACCCAGATGTCGGCCTCGTCGCTGCCTCCGCCGGAGAAGAAGCCTTGCGTGTAGGTGAGCCACGAGCCGTCGGGCGACCACTTGATGTCGAAGATACGATTCGGCGTGCCGCTCACGATGCCGACGCCCGCGACCGAGAACAGCTCGCGCTGATGACCGCCGTCGAAGTCCGCGAGCACGAGCCGGCTGCCCGCCTCGTTCTCGATCGTCACGGCGGCCTCGTTGCGGTCGGGGTGCGGAGCGAGGCCAGTCGTGTGGCGCATCGGGTAGAGAGTCAGCTGCCGATCCGGCAGCTCGACGCGTGCGGGATAGTCGGCCGCCAGCAGCGCGCCGGCCCCGAGAATCTCCTCGACCGCCTGCGTTTCGGTGCTCGTCGGTCCGACCCCGTGGCACACCATCGCGCCGCGCGCGTCGTAATCCGGTAGCCAATACTTGATGGCAGGATCCGTCTCGCTGCGCGGCGTTCCTCCGTCCGGTGCGATCGATTGAATGCTCCAATCCGCAAAGCCGGAGCGCGTTTGATACGCAATGCGCCCGTCCGGCATCAGGGCCGGTGCGAGCGCCTCGACGCCGGGTGGAGTGACGGCGCGCGGGTTCGTCCCGTCCGCTGCGATCGCCCAGATTCGAAAGCCGCCTTCTTGGCCGAGGATCGGGCTCGTCGGCGGGCCCGGGAGCTCGCGCGGCCGGCCGGAATAGAAGTAGATCGTCGCGCCGTCCGCGGACCACTCGGGCGAGCCGTCCCAGTCCGCGCTCGTCGTGAGCCGGCGAGCGTCGCTGCCGTCGCTGCTCATCACGTAGAGCTCGCCCTCGCGCTGGCGCGTGAAGCTGAAGATCGGGTGTCCGTAGACGGGAGTGTCGCGGTCCGAGGAGAACGCGATCTTCGAGCCATCGGGCGAGAAATCGGGGCGGAAGTCGCCGCCGGGGTCGTGCGTGAGATTCCGTGCGCCGTCCATGCGTTGCGTCGACTCTGGCAGAAACGGCACGGTGAAAACATCGGCGTTGCCGCTCGCGGTGCTCACGAACGCGAGCGTGCGGCCGTCCGCGGAAAACGCGGCTTGGTCCTCGAGTGCGGGGCTGTCGATCAGGAGGCGCGCGGCGGGCGCCGCGCCGTTACGTACGGCCTCGACGTCGACGGCGTACAGATCCGGGTTGCCGCGCCGCTCCGAGGTGAACACCACCCAGCGGCCGTCGGGCGAAATCACTGCGTCGTAATCGAGGCCCGGGCTGTCGGCCGTGAGCGAGACCGGGGCCGCGTTTGGCGCGGCGAAGTAGTAGACGTCCCAGTTGCCGGGACGCAGGGAGGAATAGACGATGCGCTCGGTGGCCGCGGCGGCCGCCGGCGCGTGCGGCCTCGGTGCCGACGGGCGCGGGCTGCTGGCTGCAACCGCACAAACACATGGCGCCCGCGAGCGCCGTCGCAATCCGGTTTCGCATGACGCTTCCCCCTTCGCGCGCCGGCGACCGACGGCGACCTAAGGTGTTCCGATTCGCAGCCTCGTCACGCCGTTCTCATCCGCGTACTCGCGATTGTCCTCGCAGACGTACTCGATGATCTGGTACCCCGGCATCCGGCGATACGCGAACGTGGTGGTCCACGGCTTCTCGAGCACCTCCGGATCTTCGATCGTGATCTCGTCCCAGAGGATGTCGGGCGCAACGAGTCTAAGGCGCTCTTTGATTCGCATGGCGCGCGTGTGCGGCACGTCGCGAAAGCGCACGTAGTCCTTGATCCCGATCGTGTCGACGACGAGCGTGCTGCCGTCCCAGTCGCCGACCGAGTGCCCGTAGAACCCGAGCTCGATGTCGCGGAGCGTCACTTGCGATTTGCCGAGATAGATGCGACGAATCTGGCTGTAGGCTTCTTGCGCGATGTTCATTTGCTCGCGGCCCTGCACGATCTCGAGCGGGAACGGGCCGCTCATCATCGAAGGTACGCCGTCGGGCAGACAGTGGACGTAGCCCGTCGCGATCGGCTCGCCGCGAGCGTCGGCGGCGCGCGCAGCGTCGCGCCGAGCGGTCCACTCGCCCGCGAACTGTGCGCGGAGCGGCGGGTCCGATTCCGGCGGCGGATTGTTCTTGTCCCCAGCTGGGCCGCGGTAGCGTTCCCACGAGCCGCTGAAGTCCGGCGTCGCGGCTGGGGCTTGGGCCAACGCCGCCACGCTCCACGACGAGGCCGCGAGCGCCGCGAGCGCGGCGACGATCGCGCGCGCATCCGCGCTCCGACGATGGCTCGCGTCCCGGGCGGCCGCACGGGCCGCGAAGAGGATCGTGCCCATGGCTAGGGCTGAGTCCGTTTGAAAGTGCCGATCGCAGGCACCGGCGGCACGAGCGTCCGGCCATCCGGCACCTTGAGCTCGAGCAGCAGGCCGCCGTGATCGCCGTTCAGCAGCGGCGCGATCACCGCGGTCACCTCGTCGCCCGCGCTCACGTCGGAGGACTTCCAGCCCGCCCGCTGCAACATGTTGATGCTCGTCAGCTCGAGCGTGTAGTGATCGACGTTCTTGGGTCCGTCCGTCACGTCGAGCTCGATGTACCCGTGCGGGTTCGTCCACTGAAACGACAGCACCTTGCCTTGCAGGGTGACGGTCTGGGTGTGGTCGAAGATCGCGAAGGAATGGTGAGCGGCGGCGGTCAGTGCCGTCGCCGCGAGTCCGAGCGCGACGGCCAGTCTCGTCAATGAGCGAATCATGCGAATTCCCCCTTCCAAGTGCGCGCCGACGGCCATGTGGGCATCGCGCTCGCTAGCGTACTCGGGCGGAGGTTCCTAAACTATAATTGGAACGGTATACGGCGAATTCCCCTGAGGCATGCATGTGGAACTAGATCTGCGTCAGCTCAGAGTCTTCGAGGTTCTGTTGCGCGAACGAAATCTCACGCGTGCGGCCACCGGGCTCGGCGTAAGCCAGCCCGCGCTCAGCAAGACGCTCGCCGGAATGCGCGCCTATTTCGCCGACCCGCTGTTCATCCGCGTCGGCCACCGGATGGAGCCGACGGCGAAGGCGCTCGCGATCGAGCCCGCGATTCGCTCGTTGCTCGACCAAGTGACGATGCTGCGCGCAGACCACCAGCCGTTCGACCCGAAGACCTCGTCGCGGACCTTCAGCTTCAGCGTCGTCGACGCGGGGATGATCCGCTTGATGCCCCCGTTGCTCGCGATGCTCCGGCGGGAGGCGCCCGGGGTGCTGCTGCGAGTAGTGCCGACGGACATGGAAGGGCTCGAAGGCGTGCTCGAGTCGGGCTACCTCGACTTCGCGATGGGGTCGTTCGCGACGCTGTCGAAGAGGATTCGACGACAGTTTCTGTGGTCCGTGACCTACGTGAGTGTCGCGGCTGCGGACCACCCGCGGCTCGGCGCGCACGTGTCCCTGAAGGCGTTTGCCGCAGAGCGCCACATTCTCGTTTCCACCGCCGGCACCGGACACGCCCACCAACTCGCCGAGCGCGCAATCGAGGGTGCCATTCCGCCTGAGAACATCGTGTGCCGCGTACCGACCTTCGTCGCGGCCGCTTACCTCGCGAGCCGCACGGACGCCGTGGTGACGGTTCCGGAGACGATGGCGCACGAGCTCGCCGGACCGCTGCGCCTCAGGATGTTCCCTCCTCCGATGAAGATGCCCAGGATCGACGTGTCCCAGTACTGGCACGAGCGTTTTCACAGGGAGCCCGGCAACCAATGGATCCGCGCGTCGTTCGCGTCGCTGTTCACGGACGCGGCCCCGGAGAGCTGAGGCCGCCCGCCGGCCTGACGGGCGACCCTCGCCTCGTTCAGGTAATCCCTGCATGCCCCCGGGCCGTGACCATGCTCACGGATATATTTAGCCACTGCACGTACAGTTCCGAGGTCGCACGCACGGAGGGCTTAGTGGTCACGAGCACGGTGGTACTGAACGGTCAACTCATCATCGAGGGAGTCAAGTTCCTCTGGTGGGTGACCGACGGGCGTCCGGCGCGACTGACGGTGAGCCATGCACTGCACGGCACGAAGACGCAGCTGGCCGAAGGCAATCCCGAGCAGCAAGCGAAAGTGCTTGCCCGCAAGCTACTCGGGACGGATCCGCCCCGCGAGGAAAAGCCCGCCGCTTGAGTGCCGGGGCGGGGCCGCCGCGTCAGCTCTTCTCTAGATCGCTGAGGCGATCGACGTAGACGAGTCCTGCTTTCTGCAACGTCTCGCGCATCTTGTAGATGTCGAGGCCGAGCTCCCCTGCCGCGAGCTTGGCGCGCTTCTGCTCCTCATTCGCCACGCGAGCTCGGCTCGCTTCGAGCACTCTTTGTGCGTCGCGCCGTGCCACGACGACGACTCCGTCGTCGTCCGCCACGATCACGTCGCCCGGGTTCACGAGCGTGCCGGCACAAACGATCGGCACGTTGACCGAGCCGAGCGTCGCTTTCACCGTGCCCTTGGAGTTGATCGCGCGGCTCCAAACGGGGAACTGCATCTCAGTGAGATCCTTCACGTCGCGGCAGCCGGCGTCGATGATCAAGCCGCGCACGCCGCGCGCACGAAACGACGTTGCGAGCAGGTCGCCGAACATGCCGTCCTCGTTGCCGCTGCTCACGGCGGCGACGACGATGTCACCAGGCGTAGCGAGCTCCACGGCCACGTGCATCATCCAGTTGTCGCCCGGGTGCAGCAGCACGGTGATCGCGCTACCCGCTATCCGTGCGCCGGCGTAGATCGGACGCATGTAGGGCTGCAATGAACCGATCCGGCCTTGCGCTTCGTGGACCGTGGCGACGCCGAGCTCCCCGAGCGCGTCGACGGTTTGCGGATCGGCTCGATCGATATTTCTTACGGCAACTGTCTTCACCACGAGTCTCCGGCAATTCGCGTCGCTGTCATTCGATGGGGGGGCGCGCGCCCGTATACTAGCGCGCGATTATAGAGCACAACTCGGAGCGCTCGTGGCTGACGTTGCACCGCTGACCGGAATCAAAGTCGTCGACATGACGGAGGCACTCGCGGGACCCTACTGCGCGATGATGCTCGGCGATCTCGGCGCCGATGTGATCAAGGTGGAGCGACCGGAGGTCGGCGATCAGGCGCGCGGTTGGGGCCCGCCATTCCTCGAGGGTGAAAGCGCCTACTTCCTCTCCGTGAATCGAAACAAGCGCAGCGTCGCGTTCGACATCAAGCGGCCCGAGGACTTGGACGCGTTGCAGCGCCTGATCGTGCGTGCCGACGTGTTCCTCACCAACAATCCGCGGCTCGATTCGCTCGCGCGAGCCGGGCTCGATCCCGACACTCTGCGCGCGAAGCAACCGAGCCTCATTTACGGCGCAATCAGCGGTTACGGGCACACGGGGCCGAAGGCAAACCGCAGCGGCTACGACATCATCGCGCAGGGCGAGGCAGGCTTGATGGCGCTCACGGGCCCGGCCGAAGGCGGCCCGAGCCGGTTCCCGTCGCCGATGGCTGACATCTCGGGCGGCATTTATGCCTGTATCGGCGTGCTCGCCGCGCTCTACGCGCGCGACGCGCGTACGACCGGCACGGGCAAGGGCCAGTTCATCGACGTCGCGCTCGTGGACGCTCAGACGAGCTGGCTCGCGAACATCGGCGCGGCCTATTTCGCGACGGGCAAGCGGCCGCCGCGACTCGGCAACGCGCACCCGAACGTCACGCCGTATCAACCGATCCGGGCGCGCGACAAGATCATGATCGTCGCCGTCGGCAACGAGCGGCTATGGGCGAAGTTCTGCAAAATCCTCGGCGTCGAGAAAACTCTGATGGCAGACGCGCGGTTTGCGACGAACGCGCAGCGCACCGTTCACCGCCTCGAGCTCGTCCCGTTGCTCGAGGAAATCCTGACGACGCGCGATGCCGCGGATTGGGTCGAAGCGTTCGTCGACGCGGGTATACCCGCAGGGCCGATCAACTTTCCGGACGAGACGCTCACGGACGAGCACATCGTCGCCCGCCGCATGATTGTGGAGCTCGAGCATCCACTGATCGGGCTGGTGAAGTCGATCGCCGTGCCGATCCGATTCGCGGAGAACGGGCCGACCTATCGACGTTACCCGCCGCGCCTCGGCGAGCACAACGCGGAGGTGCGCGCGCTCGCCGACACCTGGTGACGGTGGTGCGCGACGGTGGCGCTGGTCAGCGCTCCCAGACGCTCTGGAGGTACGCGCGGAAGCTGTCGCCAAGCTCGGGGTGGCGCAGGCCGTACTCGACCATCGCGCGCAGGTAGCCGATCTTGCTGCCGCAGTCGTACCGAATACCGGTGAACGGCAGAACGTGCACGGGCTCGTCAGCGAGCAAGCTCGCGATGCCGTCCGTGAGCTGGATTTCGCCGCCCGCGCCACGCTGAGTGCGCTCGAGCTTCGCGAAGATCGCGGGGGTCAAGATGTAGCGGCCGACGACGGCGAGGTTCGACGGCGCGTCCTCCGGCTTAGGTTTCTCGACGATGCGCGTCACGCGTTGCGCTCCGGACTTCTCCGTTTGCACGGCGACGATCCCATAGCTTCCGGTCTGATCGTGCGGCACGGTTTCGACGCCCAGCACGCTCGCGCCGTGCTTCTCGAAGTGCTGGCTCATCTGCTTGAGGCACGGTACATCGCTGTAGATCAGATCGTCGGCCAGGTGAACGAAGAACGGCTCGTCGCCCACGGCGGGCTGCGCGCAGAGCACCGCATGTCCGAGCCCGAGTGGCACGCCTTGGCGGATGTAGATGCAAGTGACTCGCGACGGGACTACGTCGCGGACCAAGCGGAGCAATTCATGTTTGCCGGAATCGGCGAGCGTGCGTTCGAGCTCGGCGTCGGTGTCGAAGTGATCCTCGATCGCGCGTTTCGTGGAGCCGGTAACGAAAACGAGCCGTTCTGCCCCGGCCGCGAGCGCCTCGTCGACGGCGTATTGGATCAGGGGCTTGTCGACGATCGGCAGCATCTCCTTCGGCGAAGCCTTGGTTGCAGGGAGAAAGCGTGTTCCCCTTCCGGCAACCGGAAAGACCGCTGTACGAATCCGTTGCATCGATGCACCTCATTGCGAACCGATGCAATGATACTGGACCAACGGTGCGAGCGGTGTGAAAGGCGGCTCTCTTTTGAGGGTGTCGTGTACGCTCCCCGCACGGTCATCGGGCCGCGTGCGACTCTGCGCCCCGCAGCCCGATGACACGCAGGGTCACCGCTTCGGAGTCGGGGCCGGATCCGCGACCAGGATGTTCGCCCTGTTCATCTCGACGATGCGCTCGCCGACACCCTTTACGCGCGCGAGTGCCTCGGGCGAATCGAAATTCCCGTGCTCCGCGCGGTCCTTGACGATCGCCTCGGCGAGGGCCGGTCCCACGCCCGTGAGCTCCGCCGCGAGCGTGGCCGCGTCGGCCGTGTTGATGTTCACCGGCCCCGCGAACGCACCAGCCGCTCCGAGCGCCAGGGCGGCCGCACACACCATCCGCAAACTCGTCCTCATTACCGTATCTCCTCGAAGTGAAACGAGGAGTGATGCTAGGCAGCGCTCGGCTGCGCCGCAGCAGCGCAATCTCGCCGCTTGATGGAGATTTGGACCGCGCTCAGGTGAGCATGGTCTCGAGCGTCAGACTTTGAATCGGCCGGACGGTTTCCCAAAGCTTGCAGCTCGGGCAGTGCCAGATGAATCGCTGCGTGCTATATCCGCAATTCGAGCAGCGATAACGGGCACTAGACATCGCGATCTCGCGCAGGCTCTGCGTGATCCGGTCGATCGCGCGGCGGTGCTCTTCGGCGGGGAGCGCCTGGAGCTCGACGGCGTTCACGAGGCGTGCAAGCACCTCGTTGCCGAGCACGTACTTCTCCACGCAGCTCGCGAGTGCGTCGGAACCGGTGAGATTGCCGACGATCGCGCCATATGCGAAGTCGCGGCGCAGCGTCGCGTCACTCTCGATCCATTTCGCGATCTTGGCCTCGAAGTACGGGAGCTTGTTGATGCGTCGGTAGCACTCCATCAGCGGCGGGAGCACCTCGGAGATGAAATACCGGTCCTTTTCGATGATCTGCTCGTACAAGGCGATGGCTTCGGTGAAATCACCGTCTTCCTGTGCGAGCCCCGCGCGAATCAGCGTGCCGCGCAGTTGGCCGGACTCGCTCCGAATCGTAGCTTTGAGATGAGCTCTCGCAAGCTCGCGATCGCCGGCGGCCCGCGCCTGGTCGGCGAGCTCGCAGTAGTAATGAGCGACTTGGTTCGACCGCGCGCCGCGAAACATCTCGAGCTTGCGCTGCGCGTCGATCGCCTTCTGCCACTCCTTCTCGCGCTCGAAGATGTAAACGAGCTTCTCGAGTGCCGCTTCCGCCAGCGTCGAGCTCTCGATGAGCTCGTTCAAGCGCTCCTCCGCTCGGTCGAACAGCCCCGCGCCGAGATAGTCCTCCGCAAGCGAGAACACGGCCTGGTGCCTCTGCGTCTCGTTGAGGTTTGGCCGTGCGAGTAGATTTTCGTGAACGCGAATCGCGCGCTCTACCTCGCCTCGTCGCCTGAACAGGTGCCCGAGCGCGAAATGAGTCTCGAGCGTCTCGTCGTCCACTTTCGCCATCTGCACGAAAAGCTCGAGCGCTTCATCCGTCTTACGGCTCAGAACGAGATTCAGTCCGCGGAGGTAGTCCGCGCTGATGCGCGGCGGCAAGTCGCGGTCGCGGTCGCTGTAGACCTTGAACGCGAAACCGCTCGCGGCGGCGATGATGAGCAGCGCGGCGAGGAAGAAGGTGGCTTCAGTGGGCATCTTGCAGCGGCACTCCGCGCAGCGTGCTGAGCTCCGCTTCGGCGTAGCGAAGGTCCTTGCGTAGCCGGCGTTTCTCGCGCGCGTTGCGCCAGAGCGTGAGACCCGCGGTGAGTAGGCCGAAGAGCCAGCCGCAGACGAAGACGACGGCGAATGCGAGCGCCATCGAGATCTGCTCGACGCGGAACAACCCGATGTCGACGTCGATCGGCCGCGGATTGCTGTAGGCGAACATCGCCGCGAGCACCATGAGCACGATCAACAGGGAGATGAACGCGAGCCTACGCAACCACGTCACGGCAACTCACTCAAGGCCGGTGATTGCCCAATTGTAGGGTCGGACGGCTAGTCGCGCACCGGCAAATGCCGCGACTCGTTGACTCGCTCGCGCAGGTCCTTGCCGGGCTTGAAGTGCGGCACGTTCTTGCCCGCGAGGGCCACGGCCTCGCCGGTCTTCGGATTGCGCCCCATACGGGGCGGCCGGTAGTGCAGGGAGAAACTACCAAACCCGCGGATTTCGATACGCTCGCCGCTCGCGAGCGCTTCGCTCATGAGCTCCAGGATGTGCTTGACCGCCAATTCAACGTCCTTGGCGGGCAAGTGTTTCTGACTGCGGGCGATCGATTCGATCAGCTCGGACTTTGTCATGAGTACGGACCTTCCTCTTAAGGCCTCCGGCACCCCGTCGTACAACGGCCGAAGGCTCACTCCGGAGTCAGCTGCTCCTTGAGTAAGTCTCCGAGCGTGGTACCCGTCGTAGGTCTGCCCGCGTCGGTCTTGTAGTTCTGAATCGCTTGCGCCTCTTCGTGCGCTTCCTTCGCCTTGATCGACAGCGACAAGATGCGGCTCTTCCGATCGACGCCCGTGAACTTCGCTTCCACGGTCTCGCCGACCTTGAGCACGAGCCGCGCATCTTCCACGCGATCGCGCGAAATCTCCGAGGCCCTGAGTTGGCCGATCATGCCGCCTTCGAGCGCCACGGTGGCCATTTTCGCGTCGAGCTCCTGAATCACGCCCGTGACGATGCTGCCTTTCGGATGATCCGCGAGGAACATCGACAACGGATCCTTGTCGAGCTGCTTCACGCCGAGCGAGATGCGCTCACGCTCGGGATCGATTGCGAGCACCGTAGTCTCGAGCTCCTCGCCCTTCTTGTAGTTGCGCACGGCTTCTTCGCCCGCAACGTCCCAAGAGAGGTCGGAGAGGTGCACGAGCCCGTCGATGCCGCCCGGCAGCCCGATGAACACGCCGAAATCGGTGATCGACTTGATCTGCCCCGAGACCTTGTCGCCCTTCTTGTAGTTCTCGCCGAATTCCACCCATGGATTCGGCTTGCACTGCTTGAGGCCGAGAGAAATGCGGCGGCGCTCCTCGTCGATGTCGAGCACCATGACCTCGACCTCGTCGCCGATCTGGACGACCTTGTGCGGATTGACGTTCTTGTTCGTCCAATCCATCTCGGACACGTGGACGAGGCCTTCCACACCCTCTTCGATCTCCGCGAAGCAGCCGTAGTCGGCGATGTTCGTGACCTTGCCGAAGAGCCGCGTGTTCGGCGGATAACGCCGCGCGAGGTCGGCCCAAGGATCTGCCCCGAGCTGCTTGAGCCCAAGTGATACTCGATTGCGCTCGCGGTCGAACTTCAGCACTTTGACTTCGAGCTCTTGGCCCACGCTGACCACTTCCGACGGATGCTTGACGCGCTTCCACGCCATGTCCGTGATGTGCAGCAGGCCGTCGATGCCGCCCAAGTCGACGAATGCGCCGTAGTCGGTGAGGTTCTTCACGACGCCCTTGAGCACCGTGCCTTCCTGGAGGTTCTTGAGCAGCGTCTCGCGTTCCGCGCTGTACTCGGCTTCGACCACCGCACGGCGCGATACGACGACGTTGTTGCGCTTCTGGTCGAGCTTGATGACCTTGAACTCGAGCGTTTGGCCTTCGAGCATCGCCGGATCGCGGATTGGGCGCACGTCGACGAGCGAGCCCGGCAGGAACGCGCGAACCAAATCGACGTCGACCGTGAAGCCGCCGCGTACGCGGCCGCTGATCATGCCCGTGACGATCTCGCCCTTCTGGAACGCCTCCTCGAGGCGCGTCCAGGTGCGCGTGCGCTTCGCCTTCTCGCGCGACAAGCGCGTCTCGCCGAAGCCGTCCTCGACCGTATCGAGTGCGACCTCGACGATGTCGCCGACTTTGACGTCGAGCTCGCCGCGCTCGTTGAAAAATTGATCGGCCGAAATGACGGCCTCGGATTTCAGTCCCGCGTTGACGATGACCACATCTTGGTTCACGCCGACGACGGTGCCGGAGAGGATCGATCCCGGCTTGATCTTTTGGTTCGAGAAGCTCTCTTCGAGCATTTGTGCAAACGATTCAGTCATGATTTCTTCCGTAACCACCAATGCGTCCTGCTCCGGTGGGTGATGTGTAAAACGCACGGCATCCTACCGTTGCGTACCCTCAAACTCGGCCCCGCTCAATGCCCGCCGCTGCGAGCCACTTCAAGATGCTGGCAATGACTTCCTCTGGTGTGAGACTCGTCGAGTCAATCACTCGCGCGTCCGCCGCTGGCCGGAGCGGTGCGACCGATCGGTTCGCATCGCGCGCGTCCCGTTGCGCTATGTCCCAAGAAAGGTCGGGCAGGCTAACATCAATCCCCTTTTCTTTCAACTGCTTATGGCGCCTCATCGCACGCTCTTGGGGCGTGGCGGTCAGGAACACCTTGAGCGCGGCCCCGGGAAAAACCACCGTCCCCATGTCGCGCCCGTCCGCGACGAGGCCTGGCGGCCTAGCGAAATCGCGCTGGCGCTGCAGCAGCGCGCTCCGAACCTCGGGGATTGCGGCCACGCGCGACGCGGCCGTCCCGGCGCTTTCCGTCCGGAGCGCGGCCGTCACGTCGACACCACCGAGGAGGACCTCCTCTGCCGAGGCGCGCGCGCCGAAGCGCACGTCCATCGACGCCGCGATCGCCGCGAGGTCGCGGGGCGTTTCAGGGGCGCCCTGCTTCGCGGCCGCCAGCGCCACGAGCCGATAGAGGGCGCCGCTGTCGAGAAGGTGCCAGCCGAGTCTGGACGCGAGTCCGCGGCTGATCGTTCCCTTGCCCGAGCCGCTGGGTCCGTCGACCGCGACGACGGGAACGACCGTTCCTGTCACTGCGGCTCACCCCCGGGTCGGACCTTCAACCCGACGTCGGTCGCGACGTCGAGGAAGTTCGGAAACGACGTCGCCACCTCGGCAGTGCCCAAGATGTCGATCGGTGTGCGCGCGAGCAGGCTCGCGACCGCGAACGACATCGCGATGCGGTGGTCACCGCGGCTGTCGACGGTGCCGCCGCGCATGCGCCCGCCGGTGACGTTGAGCCCACCCGGTTGTTCCTCGACGCTGATACCCAACGCCGTCAGTCCCTGCGCCATCACCGCGAGGCGGTCCGTCTCCTTCTTACGCAGCTCTTCCGCGCCGCTCACGCGCGTCGTTCCGCGCGCCGCCGCCGCCGCTATGAACAAGATCGGGAACTCGTCGATCGCAAGCGCCACGAGCTCCGGTGGCACGTCGATGCCGTGCAACTCGCTCTGACGAACGAAGAGATCCGCGACGGGCTCGGCGCCGAGCCGGCGCTGTGCCTCGAGCTCGATGTCGGCACCCATCTCGCGCAGGATCGTGAGCAGGCCCGTGCGAGTCGGGTTCGTACCGACGTTCTTGATGAGAAGGCCGTCGGGCGCGCCGATGCAACCCGCGACGATGAAGAACGCCGCCGACGAGAAGTCTGCCGGTATGCTGATTTCGCGGCCACTGAGGCTCGCGGGACCCGCGATCGAAACGGTATGAGCCTGCCCGTCGGCGCTCTGCTCGAGCTGCACGCCCATGCTCGTGAGCATCCGCTCCGTGTGATCGCGGCTCGGACCCGGAGACCGCAGCGTGGTACGTCCTTCGGAGTAGAGGGCGGCCAGCAGCAACGCGGACTTCACTTGCGCGCTCGCGATCGGCAGCGCGTAGTCGATACCCACGAGCTTGGAACCGCCGCGCACTCGCAGCGGCGGCTTGCCATCGGTCGTGTCGATCTGCGCGCCCATCGAACGCAGCGGCGCGGCCACGCGCTCCATCGGCCGCTGCTGCAGCGATGCGTCGCCCGTGAGCTCGCTGTCGAATCCCTGGCCCGCAAGGAGACCGGCCATCAGTCGAATGCCGGTGCCGGAGTTGCCGAAGTCGAGCACCTTCGAAGCCGCACGCAGGCCATGAAGCCCGACGCCCTCGACTCGCAGCGGTTGCAACGCGTGCTTATAGATCTGCACACCGAGGGCCTCGAGCGCCGCGCGAGTCGCGAGGCAGTCCTCGCCGTCGAGAAATCCATGAATCAGTGTCGGGCCCTCGGCGATCGCGCCGAGCATGAGCGCTCGGTGCGAGATCGACTTGTCGCCTGGGACGGTGATCGTGCCGCCGATTCCCTCGACGGGCTCGGCGCGGTAACTGTTGGGATGCTTCGACACGTTTCGGCGCGGTGCTAGAGCACGGCTTTCGGATAGGCGCCGAGCACCTTGAACAGCGTGGACTTGGCTTTGACTTCCTCGAGCGCCTTGCGCACCGCGTCGTCCTCCGCGTGGCCGTCGAGGTCCACGAAGAACACGTAGTCCCATTTGCGCCGGCGCGACGGCCGCGATTCGATCCGTGTCATGTTGACGCCGTTGCGCGCGAGCGGGCCGAGCAGATGCAAGAGTGCGCCCGGCCCTTCCGTACCCGTCGCGGAAACGAGGATCGACGTCTTGTCGTTGCCGCTCGCCGGAAACAGTTTGCGGCCGACGACAACGAAGCGCGTCGTGTTGTCCTCGCTGTCCTCGACGCTGTTGAAGAGGATACGGAGGCCGTAGACCTGCGCCGCGGCATCGCCGGCGAGCGCCGCGGTGCCGTCTTCGTCGCGTGCGCGGCGCGCCGCCTCGGCGTTGCTCGCGACCGGAATCTTCTCGACGTGCGGCAAGTGCTCTGTGAGCCAGGCGCGGCACTGCGCGAGCGATTGCGGATGGGAGCACACGCGGCGGATGTCGCCGATATCCTCCATCCGGCCCAGCAGGTGTTGATGAATCCGAAGCTCGATCTCACCGCAGACCTTGAGCGGCGACGTGAGGAACATGTCGAGCGTGTGGATGTTGACGGTGCCTTCGCTCGAGTTCTCGATGGGCGCCACGCCGAAATCCGCGGTCCCCGCCTCGACCTCGTGGAACACCTCGTCGATCGTCGTTACTGACAGGGCGTGCACGGAATGGCCGAAGTGCTTGAGCACCGCGGACTGGGTGAACGTACCTTCAGGTCCGAGGTACGCGACCTTGAGCGGTTCCTCCTGCGCGAGACAGGCCGACATCAGCTCGCGGAACAGCCGCACCATTTCTTCATTGCGCAGCGGCCCTTCGTTGCGCTCGACGACCCTGCGCAAAACTTGCGCCTCGCGCTCCGGACGATAGAACTCGGCCGTCGAGGTGAGCCCTTTGACGACGCCGATTGCCTTCGCGCAGCGCGCCCGTTCCGTGATCAGCGACTGAATCCTCGTGTCGATGTCGTCGATCTTGCCGCGCAACTCTTGAAGCGACGCAGTCGGCGCCGCCGAGGTCTTTGCGCCCGAGGGTTTGGGGGCGGACGACTGCCGCGTTGACCTTGCTGTCGACGTCCGCTTTTTCTTCATGGAAGCCCCGCGTAGTCCTGCAAGTCTCGCGGTTGGGGTGCGCCCGAATCGATGATGGGCAACACCCTGGCCCCGAGGATCCCTTCGATGCTTCGAATATGTGTGATCGTCGCGTCGTTCGGCGGGGCGTCGAGATCCACGAGCGTGTAGGAAAGGTCGCCGCGCGAGTGGTTCAGCATGTCGGCAATGTTGATGTGTTGAGCCGCGAGCGCGGTCAAGATCTGCGCGACCATGTTCGGCACGTTCGCATGCGGAATGGCGACGCGATGCGGGCGGGTGCGCTGCAGCACGGTCTCGGGGAAGTTCACGGAGCGCGTCACGTTGCCGTTCTCGAGGAACTCGCGCACGTTGTCCGCGACCATCACCGCGCAGTTCTCCTCCGCTTCGACTGTGGACGCGCCGAGGTGCGGCAAGCAGATCACCTTCGGATGATCGAGCAGCGCGCGCTTGGGGAAGTCGGTGACGTAGGCGTGCAGCTTGCCCTCGCTGAGACCTTCGACGACCGCCGCGGAGTCGACGATCTCGTCGCGCGAGAAATTGAGAAGCACGGCGCCGCGCGGCAGCGCGCGCACGCGGGCGGCGTTGACGATCTTGTCGGTGTCCTTCGTGAGCGGCACGTGCACGGTCACGACGTCGGAGCGTGCGAACAGGTCGTCGAGGTTCACGGCCTTCTGCACGCCCGACGACAACTGCCACGCGTGCTGCACGGTGATAGCGGGGTCGTAGCCGAGCACCTGCATGCCGAGCTTGAGCGCTGCGTTCGCGACCTCCACGCCTATCGCGCCGAGGCCCACGACGCCGAGCGTACGTTTCGGCAGCTCGAACCCCACGAATTGCTTCTTGCCCGCTTCGACGGCCTTGTCGAGCTCCTCGCCGGAGGCGGAAAGCTTGCGCGTGTACTCCCACGCTTGGGTCAGGTTGCGCGCGGCCATGAGCAACCCGGCGATCACGAGCTCTTTTACCGCGTTCGCGTTCGCCCCAGGCGTGTTGAACACCGGTATGCCGCGCTTGCTGAGCTTCGCGACCGGTATGTTGTTCGTGCCCGCGCCCGCGCGCCCGACGCACAACACGCTGTCCGCTACTGCCAAGTCATGCATCTTGAACGAGCGCAGCAAGATCGCGTGGGGCCTGCTGAGCTCGGACGCGACCTCGTAGCGATCGCGTGGGAACCGATCGAGGCCCGTGACCGCGATGCTGTTGAGCGTCTGAATCTTGAAGATGGCCATCGTCGTTCCTGCGCTAGGCGCGGCGCTTCTCGAAGTCCGCCATGAACCCGATGAGCGCGTCGACGCCGGCTTCCGGCATTGCGTTATAGAGGCTCGCGCGCATTCCGCCGACGACGCGGTGACCTTTGAGATTGGTAAGACCAGCGGCCTTCGATTCCTGCAGGAACGCCTTGTCGAGCTCCGGATCGGCGAGCGTGAACGGCACGTTCATCCAAGAGCGTGCGGATCGCTCGACGGGGTTCGCGTAGAAATCGGACCCGTCGATCGCCGCGTAGAGTTTCGCGGCCTTGCGCGCGTTGATCTCGCCCATCGCGGCGAGCCCGCCCTGCTCCGCGAGCCATTCGAACACGAGGCCCGCGAGATACCACGAGAGGGTCGACGGTGTGTTCCACATCGAATCGTTCGCGGCCTGGGTCTTGTAGTCGAGGACGCCCGGAGTCTCCTTGCGCGCGCGGCCGAGCAGGTCCTCGCGCACGATCACGATGACGAGCCCCGCGGGGCCGATGTTCTTTTGCGCGCCGGCGTAGATGAGCCCGAAGCGGCTGACGTCGACCGGACGCGATAACAAGGTCGAGGACATGTCCGCTACGAGCGGCGCATCGGAGACCGACGGCACGTCGTGGAACTCCACGCCGAATACGGTCTCGTTCGGCGTGTAGTGTAGGTAGGGCGCGCCCTTCGTGATCTTCCAGGTCTTCGGGTCTGGGATCGTCGTGAACTTCGTGGCCGAGCTGTCCGCCGCGATGTTCACATTCACGTAGCGCTTCGCTTCGCTGACCGCTTTCTCGCCCCAGTTGCCCGTCACGACGTAGTCGACCGTGGCGCCGACCGGTGCCAGGTTCAGCGGCACGCCCGCGAACTGCAGGGTCGCGCCGCCTTGTAGGAACAGCACCTTGTAGTTGTCGGGGACGCCAAGTAGCGCGCGGAGGTTTTTCTCGGACTGCGCCGCGAATTCGATGAACGCGGTGCCGCGATGGCTCACCTCCATCACGGACATGCCGCTGCCTTGCCAGTCGAGCAGCTCCGCTTGGGCACGCTGTAGCACCGCGGTCGGCAGCATCGCCGGCCCGGGACTGAAGTTGTAGACGCGCTTCATGGAACTGGCCTCCGTACCCACGGGAAACGTGATCTCAGATAGTGTCGCGGCGCTGTTCATGGCACGAGTTACTGAGCGACGGACTCTTCTTCTTCCTGCAGCTCAACTCGTGAGATGCCGACCAGGCGATCGGCCTCGTCCAAGCGGATCAGCCGCACACCTTGCGTGTTGCGTCCCATGGTCGAGATGTCGGCTACCGGCGTGCGCACGAGTGTGCCGGCGGACGTGATCAACATGAGCTCGTCGTCCGTGGAGACCTGCATTGCGCCCACGAGCCGCCCGTTGCGTTCCGACGTTTGAATACAGATCACGCCTTGGCCGCCGCGGCCCTGCACGGGGTGCTCTTCGATGGGCGTCAGCTTGCCGTAGCCGTTGGCGGTGGCAGTGACGATCGCGCCCGCCCCGATGATGCTGAGCGCGATGACCTCGTCGCCTGCGCCCGCGAGCTTCAGGCCGCGCACGCCGGCCGCCGTTCTGCCCATCGGCCGCACGTCCGCCTCGGAGAAGCGGATCGCCTTGCCGGAGCTCGCGAACAGCATGATGTCCTGGGCGCCGCTCGTGATGCCTGCACCGATCAGCCGGTCATCGGGCCGAAGCTCGACGGCGATGATGCCGCTGGTGCGTGGCCGCGCGAACTCGCTGAGCGGAGTCTTCTTGACGGTGCCTTGCGTCGTCGCGAGGAACACGTACTTGTCGGCCTCGAACGCCTTGATCGGCAACACGGCGTTGATTCGCTCGCCTTCCTCGAGCGGCAGCAGATTCACGATTGGCCGGCCGCGCGAGCCCGAGCCCGCCTGCGGGATCTGGTACACCTTGAGCCAATACACCTTCCCGCGGCTCGAGAAGCACAAGACCATGTCGTGCGAGTTCGCTACGAACAGCTGGTCGATGAAGTCCTCATCCTTGACGCGCGCGGCCGCGCGGCCGCGGCCGCCGCGGCGCTGCGCGTGATACGCCTCGGCAGGTTGCGATTTCGCGTAGCCGGCATGCGACAGCGTCACGACGACGGTCTCCTCCGGGATCAAGTCTTCCATCGTGAGATCGCTGTAGTCCTCGACGATCTCGGTCCGGCGCTTGTCCGCATAGAGGCTGCGAACCTCCACGAGCTCGGCGCGGATGACCGCCTGCAGCTTGTCGGGGCTCGACAGGATCTCGAGGAAGTTCTGAATACTTGCGATCAACTCGCTGTATTCTGTGGAGATCTTCTCCTGCTCGAGGCCGGTCAGCCGTTGCAGCCGCAGATCGAGGATCGCCTGAGCTTGTGTCGACGACAGCCGGTAGCCCGCTGCGCTCAAGCCGGACTCCTCGGCCAGATCCTCGGGCCGGGTCGCGCTCGCGCCCGCGCGCGCGAGCATCTCGGCGACGGCGCCCGGCGGCCAGAGCCGTGCGCACAGCGCGACCCTCGCGTCGTTCGGCGTCGGCGACTTCTTGATGAGCTCGATGACGGGATCGATGTTGGCGATCGCGACCACCAAGCCTTCCAACACGTGAGCACGCTCGCGGGCCTTGCGCAGCTCGTACAGCGTGCGGCGCGTGACGACCTCGCGCCGGTGCCGCAGGAACGCTTCGATCATCTCCTTGAGCGACAGCAGCCGCGGCTGGCCGTCGACGAGGCTCACCATGTTGATGCCGAACACGCTCTGCAACGCCGTGTGCTTGTAGAGGTTGTTCAGCACGACGTCCGAGAGCTCGCCGCGCTTGAGCTCGATCACGACCCGAATGCCGTCTTTGTCGGACTCGTCGCGGATCTCGCTGATGCCTTCGAGCTTCTTCTCGTGGACGAGCTCTGCGATGCGCTCGATCAGGCGCGCCTTGTTCACCTGATACGGCAGCTCGGTGATGATGATCGCCTCGCGCTGGCTGCGCTCGTCTATCTGCTCGATGCTCGTGCGGCCGCGGACGTAGATGCGGCCGCGCCCGGTCGTGTAGGCGCTCACGACGCCTTGGATTCCGTGGATTTGCCCCGCCGTCGGGAAGTCGGGGCCCGGCACGAGCTTGATCAGGTCCGCGATCGTGACCTTCGGGTCGTTGAGAACCGCGAGGCACGCGTCGACGACTTCGCCGAGATTGTGCGGCGGGATGTTCGTGGCCATGCCGACCGCGATGCCGGACGAGCCGTTGACGAGCAGGTTCGGGATGCGCGTCGGCAGCACCGACGGCTCGCGCTCGCTCTCGTCGTAGTTCGGGACGAAGTCGACCGTCTCCTTGTCGATGTCGGCGAGCAGCTCCTGGGTGATCCGCGCCATCCGCACTTCGGTGTAGCGCATCGCCGCCGCCGCATCGCCATCGACCGAGCCGAAGTTGCCCTGGCCGTCGACGAGCATGTACCGGAGCGAGAACGGCTGGGCCATCCGAACGATCGTGTCGTAGACCGCGGAGTCGCCGTGCGGGTGGTACTTACCGATGACGTCGCCGACCACGCGCGCGGACTTCTTGTAGGAGCGATTCCATTCGTTGCCGAGCTCCCGCATCGCGTGCAACACGCGGCGGTGCACGGGCTTCAGCCCGTCCCGAACGTCGGGTAGCGCGCGGCCCACGATGACGCTCATTGCGTAATCGAGATACGACTGCCGCATCTCGTCTTCGAGATTGACCGGAAAGACTTCCTTACCGATGGCCATTACGTGTTCCCAACAGGGCTAACAAAAAATTCCCGCACTTTCGCTCAAAAAAAGGACCCCCATTCCCAGCCCAGTCCGTGGCCGGACATCGGGAGCGGAATGCAACGCGGTTTAGGTTGTTCGGGTGACGGCAGCGACCGTATTTTCGAGGCCTCGCATCGCCCGATCGACAGCATCCAAGTGCCCAAAAAACAAGGGCGAAGTCTAGCACAAGGATGCACGCACCCGTAGCGTTTGCGCGCCTTCTAGCGGCTATACTTGCACGCCTTTCGCGAGCCGCCGGAATGGACTCTAAATCGACTCGAACACTCCCTTGCCGATGCAAAGAATCGACGCCCTGATCCATCCGCGCTGGACTCTGCGCGTCGAGCCGCAGGTCTGCGTCGAGGAGGACCTCGCGCTCGCGATCGACGACGGACGGATCGTGGCGGTGTTGCCGGCAAGCGAAGCGGACCGCCGGTTCGCACCGGCGGCGCGCCACGAGCGCCCGAGCCACGTCCTGATGCCGGGACTCGTGAATGCGCACGTGCATGCCGCTATGAGCCTGTTCCGCGGGTTGGCGGACGACTTGCCGCTCGAGCGCTGGCTCGAGGAACGCATCTGGCCTGTCGAGGCCCGTTGGATCGGTCCCGAGCTCGTCGCCGACGGGACGAGGCTCGCGATTGCGGAGATGCTGTCGGGCGGCATCACCTGCTTCTCCGACATGTACTACTACCCTGACGTCGTGGGTGAGGTCGCTGTCGCGTGCGGAATGCGTGCCGTCGTCGGAATGATCGCGCTCGATTTTCCGACCGCGTGGGCGCGCGACGCCGAGGAGTACATCCGCAAGGGTCTCGAGGTGCACGACCGCTTCAAGGGCGAGCCGCTGATCACGACGGCGTTTGCGCCGCATGCGCCCTATAGCGTCAGCGACGGGACCCTCACGCGGATTCGGCAGCTCGCAGACGAGCTCGACGTGCCGATCCATACACACCTGCATGAGACCGCTTCCGAGGTCGCGCGAGCCGTCGCGGCGTCCGGGCGCCGCCCATTCGCGCGCCTGCAGTCCCTGGGCCTCGTGACGCCGGCCTTCATCGGAGTGCACGCGACGCAGCTCGAGCCCGCCGAGATCGCTGCGCTCGCGACGGCGGGCGCGAGCATCGTCCATTGTCCCCGCTCGAACCTGAAGCTCGCGAGCGGCGCTTGTCCGGTCGCCGAGCTGCTGCGAGCACACGTCAACGTGGCCCTCGGCACGGACGGCGCCGCGAGCAACAACCGGCTCGATCTCTGGTCAGAGCTGCAGACGGCCGCGCTCCTCGGCAAGCACTCCGCGGGCGATGCGACCGCTGTGCCGGCGGCTGCCGCGATCGCGATGGCGACGATCAACGGCGCCCGGGCGCTCAACCTTGCCGACGAGATCGGTTCGCTCGTGGCGGGCAAGGCCGCGGACGTCATCTGCGTCGATCTCGGCGGAATCGCGCACCAACCCGTGCTCGATCCGCTATCGCAGCTGGTTTACTCTGCGTCGCGCCACGATGTCAGCGACGTTTGGGTTGCAGGCGAGCACGTCGTCGCGGACCGCGAGCTCGTGCGCCTCGACACGGCTTCGATCGGGGCTGCCGCCGAACGTTGGGGCCGGCGGTTGCTCGACACGGCGCGAGTGGCACCCCGAGAGGTGTGAAATGGACAACGTAGATTCGAGCGAGCTCGCCAAATTCACCGGACGCGCCGGCGAGTGGTGGGACCCGAGGGGCGCGTTTCGCACGCTGCACGAAATCAATGACCTGCGTATCGGCTACATCGACGCGCGCGCGCCGCTCGCGGGTCGCCGGGCTCTCGATGTCGGGTGCGGCGGCGGTTTGCTGAGCGAGGCGATGGCGCGCCGCGGTGCGACGGTGCTCGGAATCGACCTCGGCTCCGAGAACCTCGAAGTGGCGCGCGCGCACGCGTCCGACGCCGGCGTCGCCGTGGACTACGCGATCGTCGACGTCGAGGCGCTGGCGCGCGAGCGGCCGGCGAGCTTCGAGGTCGTCACGTGCCTCGAGATGCTCGAGCACGTTCCCGAGCCGCACCGAATCGTCGCGGCGTGCGCGGCGTTGCTCGCGCCGGGCGGCGCGGCGTTCTTCTCGACCATCAATCGCAACCCGAAGAGCTTTGCGCTCGCGATCGTCGGCGCGGAGTACGTGCTCGGTCTCCTGCCGCGCGGTACGCACGAGTATTTGAAGATGATTCGCCCCTCCGAGCTCGCCGGCGTGGTGCCGTCGCGCACGCCTGGAGGTCGCGGAGCTCACGGGCCTGCATTTCAATCCGCTCCTGCACACCTACACCGCTCGGCGGCAACGTCGACGTGAACTACTTTCTGTACGCCCGTAAGGCGGTGCCGGTGAAGGAGTGATCGTCGAGGCGGTGCTCTTCGATCTCGACGGCACACTCGCCGATACGGCGCCAGACCTCGTGCGCGTGTTGAATCGGCTGCTGCGTCGAGCACGGTCGCACTCAGATGCCCTATGCAATCGCGCGCAACGAGGTCTCGAACGGTGCGGGCGGGCTTGCTGCGGCTCGGGTTCGGCGACCTCGGCTCGCCGGAAGCGTTCGAGCCGTTGCGCCGCCGATTTCCTCGACCTCTACGCGGAGGACGTATCATCGAGATCTAGGCTATTCATAGAGTTGGATGACATTGATCATCATTGTCATGAGCTCGTGTGGGGCGTGGTGACCAACAAGCCCGACGCGTTCACTCAGACCCCTGCTCGCAGCGCTCGGGCTCGCGTCGCGCACGGGCTGCGTCGTGAGCGGCGACCGGCTGCCGCAGCGCAAGCCCGACCCGGCGCCGCTCAGGCTCGCAGCCGAGGAGCTCGGCGTGCCTGCGGAGCGCTGCGTATACGTCGGCGACGCGCCGCGCGACATCGAGGCCGGCAAGAACGCACGGCATGGCGACGATTGCGGCCGCCTACGGCTACATTCGTCCGCGCGAGGATCCTTATTCATGGGGCGCCGACGCCGTGATCCGCCGCCCGGGCGAGATGCGTGACGCTCTCGCCGAGCTCAAGGCGCGCGCGTGACGGCGGCTGAGCTTCTGTATGTGCTGCTCGGCGCGATCACGGGCGTCGCGGTTGGGCTCGCGCTCGGCATTGCGCGCAACGCGCGGCTCCGAGCCGAGCTCGCCGTGCGCGACGCGGAGCTCGGCAATCGCGCGGCGCTCGGCGCCGAACGCGAGCGCGCGCTCGAGCTCGCGACGCAGCGGATGAGCGGCGTGTTCGGCCAGCTCGCGAGCCAGCAGTTCCAGAGCCACTCCGAGACCTTCCTGAAGCTCGCGCGCGAGAGCTTGAGCGTGCAGAACGAGCGGGCCAAGGGCGATCTCGCGGCGCGCGAGCAGGCCATCGACGGCCTCGTGCGGCCGATCCGCGAGGCGCTCGGGCGCGCGGAGCTGCAGATGCAGGAGCTCGACAAGGCGCGGCGCGAGACACACGGCAGCATCAGCGCGCAGCTCGAGGCCCTCGCGACGAGCCAACAAGCGCTCAGCGCCGAGACGCGCAATCTCGTGAGCGCGCTGCGCCGCCCGGAGGTTCGCGGCCAATGGGGCGAGATCACGCTGCGCCGGCTCGTCGAGCTCGCGGGCATGGTCGAGCACTGCGACTTCGTGACTCAGAGCCATCAGGCGACCGAGACGGGCGCGATCCGTCCCGACATGGTGATTCACCTGCCGGAAGGCCGCGATCTCGTCGTCGACGTGAAGACTCCGCTGGACGCGTACCTCGAGGCGACCGAAGCCGCCGGCGACGCGGAGCGCCGCACGGCGCTCGATCGCCACGCGACGATCGTCGGCGGCCGCGTGCGCGAGCTCGCGAGCAAGTCCTATTGGAGCCAGTTCGAGAAGAGCCCGGAGTTCGTGATCCTGTTCATACCTGGCGACCAGTTCCTGAGCGCGGCGCTGGCGCAGAAGCCCGAGCTGCTCGACGAAGCTCTGCGCCAGAACATCATCCTAGCGACGCCGACGAGCTTGGTTGCGCTGCTCAAGGCCATTGCGTATGGCTGGCAGCAGACAGCGCTCGCGGAGAACGCCGCCGAGATACGCGGGTTGGCGGTACAGCTCTACGAGCGCCTCACGACGTTCGCCGCACACGTCAACGACACGGGCAAGGCGCTGTCCGACAGCGTCAAGGCGTTCAACCGCAGCGTCGGCTCGCTCGAGCGGATGGTGTTGCCGAGTGCCCGGCGTTTCACGGATCTCGGCGTGCAGCCGCGCCAGCGGATCGCGACCTTGAAGGACGTCGAGGAAACGCCGCGCGACTATACGGCGGATGATTCGAGCGCGGCCCGGGCGACGGAGGGCACTGCCGAAGGTGCCGCCGAAGTCGCGTCGGGAGCTCCCGCCGAAGCCCCGCCGAGCGCGACACCGGTCGAGAGCCCCGCGGTCGCGGAGCGGCCGCATTGAACGGCACCGTGCAGAGCACGGTGACCGCCGACGCGTGGCGCGATTATCGCCCCGCGGCCGACGCGCTCGCGGGTCGGGTGATCCTCGTCACGGGTGCCACCGCGGGAATCGGTCGCGCCGTCGCGCGCGCCCTCGTGCTGCACGGCGCGACCGTGCTGCTGCACGGCCGCAGCGCGAAGCTGCTCGACGCTCTCTACCAGGAGCTCGCGGAGCTCGGTCCCGAGCCCGCGGTCGCCCAGCTCGATTTCGAGCGAGCCCAGGGGCCCGAGTACCAGGCGCTCACCGACGAGATCGAGAACCGCTACGGGCGGCTCGACGGCCTCCTGCACAACGCGGGCGTGCTCGGCGACAGGAGTCCGATCGAGCACTACGACATCGCGTTGTGGCAGCGCGTGCTGCTCGTGAATCTCACCGCCCCGTTCATCCTCACGCGCTGTTTTCTGCCGCTGCTGCGCAAGTCAGAAGACGCGTCGGTGCTCTTCACGACGAGCGGCGTGGGCAACCGCGGCCGCGCGTTTTGGGGCGCGTACTCGGTATCGAAGTTCGGCACGGAGGGGCTCGCTCAAGTGCTCGCCGACGAGCTCGAGAAGACGTCTATTCGCGTGAACACGATCAATCCGGGCGCGACGCGAACGCGGATGCGCGCGCGCGCCTATCCGGCCGAGAACCCGGAGACGCTGCCGGCAGCCCGGGAGCCTCACGCTGCCTTATATCTACTTGCTCGGGCCCGCGAGCCGCGGCGTGACCGGCAAGCGTTGCGAGGCGCAGCCGGCGCCGCTGATCAACGTGCGGCCTTCTCCCGCGCGGCGGCGAGCAGCGCGTCGAGGGACTTCTCGCGGCCCGTCGCGTCCGCGGGTCCATAGATCCCCGGTAGATCCGCAACGCTGCAAATAGTCGGGATGATGAATCTCGACGAGGAGCGCGTACTCGATCGACCGCCCGCCTCTACTCACGTCGAGCACGTAAGCGTGCGCCGCGAGGCGTGTGCCCGCGGCCACGTGCATGAGCTCCGCCACTCGCGGCGAAGCGTCGACCTCGAGAAAGCGTAGGTTCGTTTTACCCACTCTCCAGCCGTGAGCGGCGAATACGGCGCCGATCGACCCGCCGTTCGCGATTTCGTCATGCTCGGCCGCCAACGCGGGGTCGATGCTGTCGGGATACTTCACGACGGCGAACGTGCGGCAGATCCGTCCGCCCTGCTCCATGCTATAGAGATTCGACACGCGCACGCGTCCGTCGTTTTCCAGGACCTCGATGCCATAGCTGCCGAAGCGCTGCGCGATGCGCTCGCTGTTGAGGAGCTCCCGGCGCTGGCTGGGCGCGCTCGCGCGTTCGGCTTGAGCGGCGGTTTCTGCCCCCGGGGTAAAACCAAGCGCGAGCGACAAGACGAGCAGCACGACGCGGACTGCGCGCGGATGCGGCTCGAATGCGCAACGGATGGGGAGCACTGCGGACCGCCCTACTCGCGTTTGTTGCGAGCGATTATGCCGCCCCGCGCGACTCGAACACAGCTCGCCGGCTAGGCCGCCTGCGTCGCGGCCGCCGGCTCGACTGCCCCGACCGGCAGGCGTATCACGAAGCACGCTCCGCCGCCGGTGCGCGGCTCCAACGTGAGCGTGCCGCCGTGCTGTTGGCACACGACGCGGTACGCGATCGATAATCCCTGTCCGGTGCCTTTGCCGACTTCCTTGGTCGTGAAGAACGGATCGAATATTTGGTCGCGAATCGCATCGGGGACGCCGGGACCGTCGTCCTCGACCCTGATCTCGACGTGCGCGGCAAGCCGGCTCGTCTTGATCCAGATATTTCCCATCTCCCCGTCCTGCACGCGTTCGCCGATCGCATGGGCCGCGTTCACGATCAGGTTCAGCATCACCTGATTGAAGCTCGACACGTTGCAGGGCACGGCAGGCAGTGTGCCGAGCTCGGTGTGAAGCTCGGCGACGTATTTCCACTCGTTGTGCGCGATCGTGATCGTGGTCTCGATCGCGCGGTTGATGTCGGCGGGCTCCAACCCTTCGGTGCCCGGGTGTGAGAACTCCTTCATCGCGAGCACGATACGGCTGATGTGCTTGAGGCCGGCTCCCGCGGCCTCGAGCGCGACCGGCAGCTCGGCGCGCACGAAGTCCATGTCGGCGTTCTTCCAGATCTCGACACGGCGCGCATCCGTGCTCTTCAGCAAAGCGCCGTAGTCCTCGATGAGAGGCTGCATGTCTTGCCACGTCGCCGCCAGGAACGCGAGGTTGTCGCTGACGTATTGCACGGGCGTGTTGATTTCGTGCGCGATGCCCGCGGCGAGCTGGCCGATAGACTCGAGCTTCTGCGCCAAGCGCAGTTGCGACTCGACTTCCTCGCGTTCACGCATCTCCTTTTGAAGAGCGACGTTCGCGTCGCGGAGGTCCTTGGTGCGCTCCCCCACGCGCTCCTCGAGCGTCGTGTTGGTTTTCTCGATGACTTTCACGTAGCCGCCGATCTGCGCGACTTTCCAGGCGCTGAATGCGAGCAAGAGCACGGCGACCACGAACAAGGCCACGCGGTAGCGCCCAGCCAACGCCGCGGAGATGGCGTAGTTCCGCTGGGCGGCACGGCGTTCCGCGGCCACGGCCTGCGATACCGGGATTCCGAAGAGGCCGTTCAGCAGTGTTTCGAGATCGGCGCGGCGCTGGAGCAGGTTGTTCACGTGCGCCGCGAGCAGCCGCCATTCCTCGACCGAAGGTAGCTCCGGACGCGCGCGCTCGGCCGCGGTCATCTCGGCCGCGAGCAATCGCCCGGACGAATAGTCGCCCTCGGAGATGTAGCGCAGCAGCGCGCGCTCCACCTCGATGAGCCTCTCTGGCCCCCGCGCGGCTTTGACGTCGCGTGCCTGCCGCGCCCACAGCTCCTTCATCATCTCTTCGGAAATCGCGATCGAGTTGCGGACGACAGCTTGCTGCGCTTTGAATTCCTCGAGCGACTGGAGCTTCTGCTCGACCATCAGCTCGACGCTCGCGCCGTTGCCGCCGTCGACCGGCCGGGTGAGACCGGCGGAAGCGACCTGCAGCTCGCGCTGCAGATCCGTCACGAGATCGAAATCGGTGTGCAGCCCGAAGCGCAGCGCGAGCACTGCGGCGTCGAGGCGCGCGTTCACGGCTTCGACGCGGTCGAGCTCACGGTTAGCGTCGTCGTACCGTTCCTTGCCCGTCTGGTTCGACAGCAGGAGCAAAACGATCGCGACGCCGAGCACGAGCGCCCCGACGATAGGCTCGATCTTCCCTTTGATCACGCCGAGCCGTTTCATAGCAGAGTCGGGTCGATCTCGCCCGACAGAGAGTCGAGAAACGCCACGAGCTTGTCGACTTGCTCGATCCGCACCGGACGACCGAGCTGGTAGCGCAGCATCACCGCCACGGCCGTCTCGAGCGTCGCCCCGCTGCCGTCGTGGAAATACGGCGCGGTCGCTGCGACGTTGCGAAGGCTCGGCACCTTGAAGCGATAACGATCCTCTTCGCGACCGGTGACGTTGTAGCGCCCGAAGTCCGCCTCGGTTACGTGTCCACGATCCGCGAAGTAGTCGCCCATGACGCCGAATCGCTGGAACATGTTTCCGCCGAGATTGCGGCCTTGATGGCAGGAGGCGCAGCCGAGCCGCTCGAACAGCTCGAAGCCCTCCCGCGCCGCGGGGCTCATGGCCTCGACGTCGCCGCCAAGATAGCGGTCGAACGCGGAGTTCGGCGTCACGAGCGCGCGCTCGTAGGTCGCGATCGCGTCGACGACGTTCGCTTCGTTGAGCCCGCTCGGATAAGCGGCCGCAAAGCGGGCCCGCAACCCCGCGTCCGCCGACAGATTCGCGAGGACCCGCGTCAAGCTCGAGCCCATTTCGACCGGGCTCTCTATCGGCCAGCGCAGCTGATCCTCGAGCGTCGCGGCGCGCCCGTCCCAGAACTGCGCGACGTTGAGGCTGCTGTTCAGTACGGTCGGCGAGTTGAGCCTACCGCTGCGCTCGCCGATGCCGATCGCGACGGGGCGTCCGTCGTCCCCGCCGTTCGCGACGTCGTGGCAGGTGCTGCACGCGACGGTATCGTCCGCCGAGAAGCGCTTGTCACGGAACAGCTCCCTTCCGAGTTGCACGCGCCTCGAATCGAGTGCATCGGGTTTCGCGACCGCGCTGAACGGTGCGCGGACCTGCGCGACGATCGCCGTTTCAATCGCCGCAGGTGACCTGTCCGGCTCGCGAGCATCGCAGCCCGCGGTCAACAGCGCTATTCCGAGAAACCCCCATCCGGCCTGCATCCAAACTCTCGCTAGGCCGCGTGATGCAGCCGCCTCGACGCACCCTGTATCGGCGGCGCGCGGGCGGTCTTGAGGTCGCCGGGCCCAGGATTTGCAGGGGCCGGCGGCTGGCCCGGAACGGGTCCAACCGCTAAAAAGGACCCGATTCTAGTTGGCCAGTTGATTCGTGTCGCCGGATATACTACGTTCCCCCGGTAACCGTTCATCGAGCCTGAGGGCTTTCCGCCGGATTCCTCCTTAAACGGTTCTGAATCTGAAATTTTTGGGAGGTCTCGTGGGCAGGAAACTCTACGTCGGCAACTTGCCGTTCTCGGCTACAGAAGAAGATATCTCGGCCAAATTCTCCGCATGCGGCACGGTCGAGTCGGCCAAACTCATCACTGATCGCGACACCGGTCGAAGCAAGGGCTTCGGGTTCGTGGAAATGAGCAGCGATGCCGAAGCACAAGCGGCGATCGACAAGCTCAACGGCCAGGACTACGGCGGCCGACCGATGACGGTCAACGAAGCGCGTCCGCAGAAGAAGCGCAACGGGCCAGGCGGCGGTGGCGGCGGCGGTGGCTATGGTGGCGGTGGCGGCGGCGGTGGCCGTGGCGGTTACGGCGGCGGCGGCGGTGGCGGCGGCTACGGCGGCGGCGGCGGCAATCGCTATTGATTGATCGAGTAGCTCGTCCGCGCCCTTCGTAGCGCGCGCCGACTACACAAAACGCACGATGCGACGCCGGCTCCTCGAGCCGGCGTCTTCGTTTCGAGAACTACACTTCAGGGGGCCTCTATGTTGCGTCACTCCAAGCCCGCGCTAGCCGGGATTCTGTTCGCTGCTTTGACGCCGCTGCTCGCCGCAGCCGCAAATGCGCCTTCGACGTCCGAGCTCCTGGATCGCGCCGCGATCCAAAACCTCGTCGTGAAGTACACGATCGCACTCGACACGCTCGATGCCGACCTGTATGCGAGCGTCTTCACGGAGGACGCGGAGTTCACGTTCGGCGGCAACACCTACAAGGGCCGCGACGCGATCCGGAAAATCGTCACGGGTTTGCAGGAGCGCCGCAAAGCTCAAACCGACGCGCCGAAGTCTTACCACGTCCTCTCGAACACCTACGTCGAGTTCGTGAACGGCCGCGAGGCGCATCACCGGTCCTACTGGCAGACGATCACGGGGCCTTCGAGCGGTCCGTTCAACGTCGGCGGCATGGGCCGCTACGAGGACACCCTCGTCAAGCGCGACGGCCAGTGGCTGATTCAGAAACGCCAGATCATCCAGTAGCAGCCTTCGACGTCGTGGTTGCACCGGCGCCGCCGGCGCAGATTGTCGGCGATCTCGCGAAGGCGCACATCGCGGCGCGTTGCCTACACATCGTCGCAATGTTCGGCGTTGCCGATGCGGTCGGTGCCGGCGCGACGTCACCTCAGGAGATCGGCGCGCGGACGGGACTCGATGCCGACGCGGCGGACCGGATCCTGCGCCTGCTCGCCGCGCACGGCGTGTTCACGGCGGAGCCGACGGGCTACGCGCACAACGCCGCCTCGGAGCTGTTGCGCAGCGATCATCCGCAGTCGCTGCGGAGCTACGTGCGCATGACCGGCATGCCGTCGTTCTGGAACCGCTTCACCGAGCTCGGCATCGCGGCAAAGACGGGTCGTCCGTCGGTCGATTGGCGGGCATTGCTCGCGTACTTCGAGCAGCATCCGGATGAGGCTGCGCACTTCAACGCAGCCATGGTCGCGAAGTCGCGCGCGGTGCTGCCGGCGGTCGCGAGTGCCTACGACTTCAGCCGTTTCGCGACGATCGCGGATATCGGCGGCGGCCGCGGCCACCTGCTCGAGGCTGTGCTCGAGCGGGCGCCCGAGGCGTCGGGAATCCTGTTCGATCTGCCGCAAGTCGTCGCGGAGACGCGAGCAGCGCAGCCGCTATCCGCACGCATCGCCGTGGTCGGCGGCGATTTCTTCAACGATCCGCTGCCCTCGGCCGACGCCTATCTTCTGATGGATCTGATCCACGATTGGTCGAACGATGACGCGGCCCGCATCCTCGCCGCGGTGCGCGCGGCGACCCCGCCGCACGCACGCGTGTTGATCATCGAAACGCTCGTGCCGGAAACCGCGGGTCCACACTTCGGCAAGACGCTCGACATCATCATGCTCGCGGTGACCGGCGGGCGGGAGCGGACGCGCACGGAGTACGCTGCGCTGCTCGACGCGGCGGGCCTGCGCCTCGACCGCGTGCTCGCGACGCGCGCGGAACACTCGATCGTCGAAGCCGTCGTCGCGTAGTCACGGCGCGACGCAGCGGAAGCTCGCGGCGTCGTCGGTGCTGCCTTCGCCACGGTAACGCGCGACTTGCGGATACGGGCATAGCGGCCGCGATCGTACGGCGCGGCCGTCTACGATCTTGCTCGCGACGAGCGAATCGGGCGCTGTGCCCTTCTCGACCCAATCCACGACAGCCGTGACGGCATCGTTCTGGTCGGGACCCACGCCGCCTGCGCAGTGCGCCATTCCGGGCACCATGAACAGCCTGAAGAAGTCGGCTGTCTTCGGTCCGTTCTTGGCGACGGCGCGCTCGTAGTAGTTCACGCCCATGAGCGGTTGCAGGATCGAGTCTGCCCAGCCGTAGGTCATCACGAGCTTGCCGCCGCGTCCGCGAAACTTCGCGAGATCGGGCTCGTTCGCGTTCGCGAGCTTGCCCCAGGCGTCGAGCAGGCCTACGTCGCGATCGAAATCGAACGTGCGGAAGTCGTAGTCGGGCCGCGGCGGCGTGAACACGAGGTAGCGCAACACGCCTTCCGCCAGCCCGAAGTCCGCGGGTTTCGCGTCGGGCTGCCCGGGTACGATCAGATTCGTCCAGCCGCTCACCGTTGCACCGCTCGGGCCCCGTCACGAGCGCTTCGCTGCCGAGCATGAATCCGGGAAACCACGGCTTGCCGCCGCTCACGACGCCGCCGTAGATCTTCGCGACGGCACCGGCCTGGCCCGGAGTGAGGCACGCGCCGGAATCGGCCCCCGCGGGGCAGCTCGGCACGTCGCGCGCGGGATCGAACGCGCACTGGCGCGGGTCGTCGATCAAGCCGTCGGCGAGCCCGTCCACGGCGTCGCACTTCGCCATGACGGCCTTGGCGACCAGCGCGAGCTTGTCCGTGGATAGCGGATTGTCGGTGAGCGCGCGCTGATTCCAGATCGCGCCGACCGTGAAGCCCGTCTGCTCGACCCACGGCGCATTCGCGACGATGCCGTCGAAGTCCTCGGGATAGCGCTGCGCCTCGATGAGCCCCTGCCGCCCGCCGTTCGAGCACGAGTTCCAGTACGCGCGCTGCACCGCCGTCGCGTAGTACTCGCCCGCAATGGCCTTCGCGGTGACCGCGGTGAGGTGCACGGCGCGATACGCGTAGTCGGTGGCCTTCTGCGGGTTGCTCAGCACGAAGGTGCCCGACGGCTCCTTGCGCGCGTCGTGGCCCGTGTTCGTGCTCGCCATCGCGAAACCGTTCGCGAGTGCGGCGCCGCGCTGCGCGGCTCGGCCGGGATCGTCGGCCGCTTCGCCCGCGAGGCCGCCGTTGCCGATCATGTATAGGCGGCCGTTCCAGAGCGCCGGCAGGTTGACCTCGAACGCGATCTCGGGCGACAACGTGCCGCTCACGCGGCAGTGAGCCGGCGCCGAGCCGTCGGCGGCGACCGTGCGCGCCGTGATCGCGGCGAGCTCTGCCGTCTTGAAGTCCCCGAGCCGCTCGCAGGCGCCGCGGGGTGCGAGACTCGCGTTCGTGTAACCGGAGCGTGCGCTCTTCGCGTTCGCAAACGGCTGCGCGCTGGCCGGGGTGGCGAGCGCCGCGGCCATCAGGAGCGCCGCCACGGCCGGTGCGAGGGGCAGCCGTTGGCGGCTTGCCGCCGTTCGGGGTGCGAGGCAGCCCGTTTGGGCTGCGGAGCGCGACGTTATGGGAATGACGTGCATGAGACTCTCCTCTAGCGGAACAACGCGAGGTCGACCGCGTCGCCCATCGCCTTATAGCCCGCGTCGCCCGGATGCAGGTGGTCGCCCGAATCGAACGCCGGCGCGAACTTCGTCGGCGCCGCGGGATCGCGAGTGACCTTGTCGAAGTCGATCACGCCATCGTAGGCGTTGCTCGTGCGGATCCACTCGTTGAGCGCTTGGCGTTTCGCCTCCCCTTCGGGCGTGAAGTAACCCGCGCCTTCGAACGGGGTGAGCGTCGCGCCGTAGATCTTGAGCCCACGAGCATGCGCGCGCGCGATGAGCTGCTTGTGCCCGGCGATCAGGTCGGCTGCGCTCGGAGTCGCATTGCTGCGCGCGACGCCGATGTCGTTGATGCCTTCCATCACGACGACGTGCGTGGCGCCGGTTTGCATCAGCACGTCCTTGTCGAAGCGCGCGAGCGCGCTGATGCCGGCCCCGTCGCCGAGCACGCGATTGCCGCTGATCCCCGCGTTGAGCACGGCGACTCGCGTGCCGCGCTGCGCGGCGAGCCGCCGCGCGAGCTGGTCGGGCCAGCGGTTGTTCGTGTCGGCGGTGGAGCGTGCGCCGTCGGTGATGGAGTCGCCGAAGGTCACGACCGCGCGCGTGTCCGCCGGCGCGGCGACTTCGACGCGTGCGAGCAGAAACCACGCGCCGGCCTGCCCCGCCGCCTTGAATGCCGGGTCGCCCGTGTGGTCGCCGCTCTCGGAGAGGTAATTCGTTTGCGACGCGCCGTTGTGAGTCGTCACCGGTGACGGGCCGACGCCGAGGTCGCCGGGCACGTAGAGGTCGATCGCGAGGTCGGAGAGCGGCGCGAGCTTCAGGTCGACGGCGTCGCTCACGAGCGTCGCGCCGGGCAGGATGGACGCTTTCGCGTTGCCGCTGAACGTGAGCGGCGTGACCGACGCGGCGACGGTGGCGGGGCCCTCGGCGCGCAGCGCGATGTCGGCCGCGCCGATCTCGAGCGGTGCGGTTCCGAACGCATTGCTGAGCACCACACGCACGCGGCTGCCGCCGATGCTCGTGTGCACGATCTGGCGGATCGTCTGGTTGGTCACGGTCGCGGGCGGCGGGAGGTTGGGCCGCGGTGCGGCGTTCGGCGGCGGCGCCCCGGCCGCGCTCGGCGCGGGCGCCTGACCTGCCTGCGGCGCTGGCCCCGCGGCCGCCGCGGCGGCGCTCGGCGGCGGGGTGCCCGGTCCCGGTGCGCCCGGCGGCGGCAGCGGACGTGCGACGAGCGCCGTTGCCCAGGTCGCGACCCAGTGCTCTTCGCCGCGCTGCTGAGCGAGCGCCGGAGCGCTGACGGCGAATCCGATGAGTAGCAGCGCGCGCGTGCCCGCGGACGATGCGGCAAAGGTCATGGTGGCCCCCCGGCGTTGGTAGTTCTTGGTCGAATCGGATCTATCGGCACGCGATTGAAGCGCGCCGCGCGCAGAGTGTCAAAGATCGATCTGGCTCAGAACACGGACGAGCGCTTCGTCGCCGCGTTCGGCGCGGCGGCCACGGCAAGCACTACGCGTGCGACGCAGCCGCGCACGCCGCTCCGGTTTTCCAGCGAGATGCGGCCGCCATGGTTCTCGACGATCTCGCGCGACAACGCGAGGCCGATTCCCGTGCCGCCGGGTTTCGTCGTGAAGAACGGCACCCAGAGGTTGTCGGTACGCGCGAGCCCGGGGCCGTCGTCCTCGATCTCCGCCGTGAGCTCTCCGGCCTCGCTGCGCCAGCGAACGGTCACGGTGCCCGTTTCGCCCGCGGCCTCCACCGCGTTGCGCATCAGGTTGATCAGCACTTGCTCGATCTGGTCCGCGTCGATCGACAGATGAACGGGCGGTCCGGGCTCGAGGTCGATCCTATGCCTAAGCAGCGACGCGACGCGGCGCACGAGCGCGCCGAACTCCGCGTCGCGGCGCGTCGGCGGAGGCAGCCGCGCGAGCCGCGCGTACGCGCCCATGAATCGCTCGAGCGATTCCGCGCGGTCGTGGATGATGGTGAGCCCGCCTTGAGTGTCGCCGCGCCAATCGTCGGGCAACGGGTTGCGCAGCGTGAGCTTGCGCAGCGTGCCGGCCATGGACTTGATCGGCGCGAGGGAGCTGTTGAGCTCGTGGCCGATCACGCGCACGAGCCTTTGCCAAGCCTGGCGCTCCTCGTCGCGCAGCGCGCGCGTGAGATCCGAGATTACGAGCAGCTCGTGCGGCCTGCCCCCCTCGCGGAAGCTGCGGCGCCGAATCTCCCAGCGCCCGGAGCCGCCTGGGAACACGTGGCTGACGATGCGCCCAGACGCCTCGTCGAGCATCGCCCGGAGACCAAGCTCGGCCGCGCCGCGCCCGCGCAGCTCGTCGGCGGTGCTGCCGAGCAGCGTCTCGCCGGTGCGGTTCACGAGCCTCAAGCGCAGCAGCGAGTCGAAGCCGAACACGGCGATGTCGACGTCGGCGATCACTTTCTGCAGCAGCGCTCCGGCCTCGAGCGCTTCGAGCCGCTGATCGTGGAGCGTGCGCGAGAGCGTGTTCACCTCCACCATCACCTCGCCCATCGCGTCCTCGGGATCGATGTTTCGGCCGCGCATCGTGTAGTCGCCTTCGCGCAAGGCCTCGAGCATGTTCGCGAGCGAGCGCAGCGGTTGTGCGACGCGTTGACGCAGGGCGAGTAGTCCGCCTAGGGCGAACAGGCTGACGAAGGCGGCAAGCGTCCAGCGCAGCCCGGGTGTAGCGTCCCAGCGCCATAGGAACAGCATCGCGACCACCCACGCGGGCGCGACGGCCACGAGCGCGGGGAACAGCGCGCGGTTCTGAAAGCGCAGGCGCTTTCTCATGACGGCGGATTCTGGACGGTGCGCGGCTTCGGGTCGAGCAATCGCTCGCTTATAGCCCGAGCTTTTCCATCCGGCGGTAGAGCGCCGAGCGGCTCACGCCGAGCTCCTCGGCTGCGGCGATCACATTGCCGGCGTGGCGCGCGAGCGCCGCGCGGATCGCCTCCTGCTCGATCGCGTCGAGCGTCACCGGCTGACCCGCGCCGGGAGACCCCGTCGCCGTCGCCGCCCGTGAGCCGGAGATCCGCGGGCCCGATCGAGTCGCCGGGCGCCATCAGCACGGCGCGCTCGACCACATGGCTGAGCTCCCTGACGTTTCCCGGCCAACCGTAGCGGCGCAGCGCCGACAGCGCGGGATCGGTGAACGCGCGCACCGCCTTCCGGTGACGCGCCGCGTGCCGCGCGAGGAACGCCTGCGCGAGTCGCACGATGTCGTCGCCGCGCTCGCGCAGCGGCGGTAGGTGAATGTGGATCGTGTTGAGCCGGTAGAGCAGATCGCCGCGGAAGCGGCCTGCCTCGATCTCGGCGTTCAGATCCGCGTTCGTCGCCGCGAGCACGCGCACGTCGACCTGCTGGGTGCGCGACGAGCCGAGCCGTTCGAACTCTCCGCCCTCGAGCACGCGCAGCAGCCGCGCCTGCTGTGCGACCGGGATGTTCGCGATCTCGTCGAGGAACAGTGTGCCCTCGTCGGCGAGCTCGAAGCGGCCGACACGGTCGGCCTTCGCGTCGGTGAACGCGCCCTTCACATGCCCGAACATCTCGCTCTCGAACACCGTTTCCGCGAGGCTGCCGATGTTGACGGTGACGAAGCTGCGCTCGCGGCGCGGCGAGCGTTCGTGGACGAGCCGCGCGACGAGACCCTTGCCGCAGCCGCTCTCACCCGTGATGAGCACGTTGGCATCCGTCGGCGCCACTTGCTCGATCGTCTCGAGCACGGGTCGCATGACCGGCGATTCCGCGATGAGCTCCGTGCCTCCTGCGGCATTGAGCTCCTTGTTCTCGGCTTCGAGCACGCGCGTGCGGTTCAGCGCTTGGCCGAGAGCGACTTGCGTGCGCAACACGCTCAGCAAGCGCTCGTTGTCCCACGGCTTCTCGATGAAGTCCTGCGCGCCGCGGCGCATCGCCTCCACGGCGAGCCCGATACTGCCCCAGGCCGTCATCACGACGAGCGGCGTGTGCGCATCGAAGGTACGGATGCGTGCGATCGCGTCCAGGCCTTCGTCGCCCGACGTCGTGTCGCGCGTGTAGTTCAGATCCATCAGCACCGCGTCCGCGGCGCGGGCGCGCAGCGCGCTGATCAGCGCGGCGGGGTGATCGAAGGTCTCGGCGGCGTAACCCTCGCCTTTGAGCAGCAGGCGCAGCGACTCGACGACGTCGCGTTGGTCGTCGGCTACGAAGATACGGGCGGGTCGCGTCGGCATTACTCGGCTCGCAATGTGCGCGCACCGATCCCAAGGCTGAGCGTGAGGACGATCACGATCGCGCTGAAGACGGGATCGCGTCTGAGCTGCCTTGCGCCGCAGCGAAATGCGTTCATGTCGCGCGTTACTTCTTAGCGGCTCGGTCTGCCGTGATCCAGCCGTCACCGAGCTCGATCACGCGGCGGCCGAACGCAGCGACGCGCTCGTCGTGCGATACCTGGATGATCGTGGTGCCTTCGGCGTTGAGGCCGCTCAGCAGGTCCATGATCTTCTCGCCCTGCCCCCAGTGCAGGCTGCCCGTCGGCTCGTCGGCGAGCACGATGCGCGGCTCCGCGATCACGGCGCGCGCGACGGCGACCTGCTGCTGCTGGCCGCCCGAGAGCTGCGTCGGGTAGAGATCCTTCTTGCCGACCATCTGGAAGCGGTCGAGGATCTCGGCGACCCGCGCGTCGCGCTCCTTGCGCGGCACGTTGCGGTACGACAGCGGGATGTCGAGGTTCTCGGCGACCGTCAAGTCGTCGAGCAAGTGGAACTGCTGAAACACGAAGCCGACGTTGTCCTTGCCGAGCTGGGCGCGCTGCTTGTTGCTCGCTTTGTGCACGGCCGCGCCGTCGAACCAATACTCGCCGCCGAACTCGCCGTCGAGCATCCCGAGGATCGACAGCAGCGTCGACTTGCCGGAGCCCGAAGGGCCCATGATCGTGACGAAGTCGCCGTCTTGGACTTCGATCCCGATCTGGCGCAGCACCCAGGTCTGGCCGCCTTTGTAGGGATAGGACTTCTCGAGCCCCGCGAGCCGGATCATCGGGGCGTTGGTCGCTTCGGTCATTGGGGTCTCGGCTGTGGCAGTAGTCATCGCATTGTCTCCGGATTTGGCGGTCGTGTCCTTGCAAACGTTGCTCGCGCTTCTCTCTATTCGTACCGCAGCGCTTCCATCGGCGCGACGGACGACGCGCGCCGCGCGGGCAAGTAGCCGGCCGCGAGCACCACACTCGTCAACAATACGACGGCCATCAACAGTACGAGCGGATCGTAGGCGGTGAGTCCGAACAGCAGAGGTCGAGCGGCTTGGCCGAGCGCTACGCCGAGGACGAGTCCGAGCGGCATGCCGATCAACGCGATCGTCGCGACTTGCTTCATGACCATCCCGCGCAGTCCGCTCGCGGTCGCGCCGAGCGCGAGCCGCAGCCCGAGCTCGCGCGTGCGCTGCGCGACGCTGTACGCGAGAACGCCGTAGAGCCCCGTCGCGGCGAGCAGCGTCGCGAGCGCCGCGAGGCCGCCGGACAAGAGAGCGATGAGGCGTTCCGTGAACAGGTTGTCGTCCACGACGTGGTCCATCGTCGTGAGATCGCTCACGGGCAAGTTCGGGTCCGCCGCGGCGACCACTCGGCGTACGGTCTTCATGAGCTCGTCGGACCGGACCGCGGCACGCACGTAGAACGCGAGCGCTCCGAGGTTTTCGCTTTGCCGGCGCGCCAGGAAGAACTGCGGCGGCGCGGCGGCTCGCACGGTGCTGTATTTGGCGTCCGCGGTCACGCCGACGATCTCGATGTCCTCGAGCTGGTATCTCTCGAGCGAGAATCGCTTGCCGACCGCGTCGTCCCCGAGCCGGAACTTGCGCACGAAGGCCTCGTTGACGATCACGACGCGCGACGCTCCGATCGCGTCGGCGTCCGTGAACGCGCGCCCGCCGAGCAGCGGAATCGACAAAGTGCGGAAGAAGTCCGTGCTCACCTGATTCAGGTGGGCCCGCAAGTCCTCGGTCGGGCTCGCGTCGTAGCCGTCGAGCTTCACGTTGTCGTACCACTCCGAGAAGGCGAGCAGCGGCACCATCGACGAGGCTACGCTCGTGACGCCGGGTTGCGCGGCGAGCTCGCGCTCGAGCGCGTCGAACATTTGCGTCGCCTGCGTCTGCGAATAGCCGTTGCGCTGCGGCGAGACGTTGAAGGTCACGATGGAATCCACGTTCATGCCCAGCTCGGCGCGCGCGAGATTCGCGAGGCTCTGAGCGAACAGCCCCGCGAAGACGAGCAGCAGCATCGAGAACGCGATCTGGATCGTCGTGAGCGAGCGGCTGAATCGCGTCCCGCCGCGTCCGCCGACCGACTGCCGCGCTTGACCCTGCATTGCCGCGCCCGGACGGACGACGGACGACCGGAACGCCGGTAAGAGCCCGAACAGCAGCACCGTGCCGAGCGACAGCGCCGCGGCGAACGCGGTCGCGGCCGGGCTCAGCCCAAAGACGATTTGCCCGGCGAGCTGGGTCGGCACCAGAGCGGAAATCCCGCGCAGAGTCGCCGCGGCTACGGGAATGCTCGCGAGGCCGCCCAGGATCGCGAGCGACGCCGCCTCGAGCAGCAGGTCGCGGATCAGCCGGATCCGGCTTGCGCCGATCGACGAGCGAATCGCCATCTCACCCGCGCGCGCGGCGCCGCGCACGAGCATGAGGCTCGCGACGTTGAAGCAGACGATCAACAGCACCACGCCCGCGATGCCGAGCAGCATTCCGAACGGCGGCCCCGTGAGGCTTCGCGCGATGCTCTGGCCCTTCGCGCCGGGCTCTACCGCGATCTGCCGCGCGCGGAACTTCGTCATGACCTCCGGAGCCATCGCACCGTTCAACGGGGCCTCGACCTCGTTGATGATCCCGGAGTACAGCGTGTTGAGAGCGGCGCGCGCCTGCTCTATCGAGACGCCGGGTTGCAAGCGCCCGAAGGCGTAGACCCAGTAGGAGAGCCGGTCGTTGTCGCTGCGCGGCACGTTCGACTCCATGAGCCAGCGCAGCGTGAGCGGCACGAAGACGCTCGGGTTCCAGCCGAACGTCGTGCCCGAGAAGCCGTCGGGAGCGACGCCGACGATCGTGAGCGGCTGGCCGTTCACGACGAGCGTTTGTCCGACGATGCTCGGGTCCCCGCCGAGCGAGCTCTGCCAATACTCGTAGCTCAGCACCGCGACGGCGGACTCGCCGACCTGCGGCTCGTCTTGCGGCCCCAGCAGGCGCCCGAGCGCGGGCCGAACGCGCAGCGCCGGGAAGTAGCTGCCGGACACGAGCAGCGCGCGGCTGCTTTGCGTTTGGTTGCGATAGGCGAGATTCGCGAACGTCGCATAGTGCCCTGCGATCTCGCTCAGCACCGTCTGCCGCGCCTCGAGATCGCGGAACATCGGGTAGCTGAACACCTGCTCGCAGTCGCCCGCCATCGTGCACGTCGAGCTGCCCGGCTTCGGGCCCGGCGCGCCGAGATTCACGAGCCGATCGGGCTCGTCGACGGCGAGCTTCCCCAGCAGGACTTGGTGGAACATCGAGAACATCGCGGTGGTCGCGCCGATGCCGACCGCGAGCATTACGATGACCACAGCGGAGAATCCGGGGCGGCGCAGCAGTTGGCGAAGGGCAAAGCGAATGGCTTTCATCTGATCCACCTCATCACTCCTCCCGCAACGCTTGCATCGGGTCGATGCGCGACGCGCGCAGTGCGGGGACGAGAGCGGCTAGTGCTGCGACACCGACCACGAGCAGGATGACTAACGCTAGCGTCAACGGATCCGCCGGCGAGACTCCGTACAACATGCCCGACAGCGCGCGGCCGAGCCCAAGCGACAGGAGGAGCCCGGCGGCGGCCGCGACTGCGACGACGCGCAGCGCGTTCGAGACGAACTGCGCGACGATCGAGCGCGATACCGCGCCGAGCGCCAAGCGCAACCCCACTTCACGGCGGCGCAGATTCACGACGTAGCTCAGCGTGCCGTAGATACCGAGACAGACGAGCGACAGCGCCGCACCCGCAAACGTCGCAATCAACGCGGTTCGCAAGCGGTCCTGCGCGTACTCCGCACCCATGCGTTCAGTGAGCGGGCGAACGTCATATACGGAGCGTTGCGGCGCGATCTGCTTCAGGCGCTGGCGCACGGCACCGGCGATCGACATCGGGTCTCCCCGAGTGCGAAGAAGAAACGCGAGCGGTGGGAAAGCGATCACGGTGCTGCACGCATAGGCCGTCGGAGTCGGCTCTCGATCGAGACCGAAGTCGCGCGCGTCGCCAACGACGCCGACGATCCTGGACCCTGGACCACTACCGCCGCTTCCCCGAATGCGGAGTCCGAGCGGCGAACGGCCGCTCATATAGCGGCTCACGAACGCTTGGTTCACAACGAGCTCGTCAATCGTGCCGGCCGTCGCGCCCCGTTTGCAGATCTCGCCGGCGAGCAGCGCTATCCGCAGCGTCGGGAAATAGCTCGACGAGACGTCCCGGAACTCCGAGTGCATCGGCCGATCGTCCTCGCGGCCCTCGACGAGCTCGAAGTCCGCGGCGCCGAACTGGAATCCGGAGCGATCGTTCAGCACGCCCGGAACGGGTGAGGAAGTCGCGGCGGAGTCGACCCCCGGCAGCGCGCCGAGCTCCTCGAGGATGGTCTCGACATCCCGAACCATGTTGTCGAAGCCTTCGCCGTACGAGCCGGTGACGCGAAACGTGAGCACTCGGTCCGCGTCGAACCCAGGGTCGACGCGGCCGAGCTCTTGAAAGCTCCTGAGCAAGAGGCCCGCGCCGGTGAGCAGCATCACGGACAACGCAACCTGTAGGCCGACGAGTGTCCACTGAACGACATGTCGTCCCGAGACTTGGGTGCGGGTGCCGCGTGCGATTCGGCTGCCCCCCGCCGCGCTGCGTAGTGCCGGCACGACGCCGCAGAGCAGCGTCACGAGCACGATCGACCCGGCGGTGTAAAGAAGCACCGGCGCATCGATGACGAGCTCATCGATCCGAGGGAAGCCCGCCGCCACCGAGCGCAGAGCGAGCGACGCGCCGGCTGCGACGAGCAGGCCGAGGGAAGCACCGACGAGCGCGAGCACGCCCGTCTCGACGAGCACCTGAGCGGCGACGGCAGCGCGCGACGAACCGAGCGAGAATCGCACGGCGATCTCTTGCTCGCGCTGGGTGGCGCGCGACAAGAGCAGAGACGCGATGTTCGTGCACGCGATCAGCAGCAGCACTGACACGGCCGCGAACAACAGCCACAACGAGCCGCGCACGTCCCCGATCACCGTGTCCTTGAGAGGCTGGACCTCGGGCGCGAGGTCCCGGTCCGTGTCCGGGAACTCTGTCGCAAGCTGCGCCTGGACGACGTCGAGATCCGCGCGCGCCTGATCCAACGTGACGCCGGGCTTCAGTCTGCCGTAGGTCCGGAACCACGCGTTCCCCCGCTGCGTCACGTAGGGGAAATAGACCGTCGCGATCCAGACGTCGACGTCGCGCTCCGGAAACGTGAAGCTCGCGGGCATCACGCCGACGAGGTTGGCCGACAGGTCGCCGATCGTGATCGTCGTCCCGAGCACGGCGGGATCGCCTCTGAAGCGGCGCTGCCAATAGCGGTCGCTGATCATCGCGGCGGGCGCAGCGCCAGGCTCGTGGTCGGCCGGCGCGAAGCCGCGCCCGAGCGCGGGTGCGACGCCCCAAACGTCGAGGAACCGCGGCGCGACGCTCGCTTGGCGGATCCTTTCGGGCAAATCGCCGCTCGTGTCCGACACGTCTTGGACGAGGTAGCCCGTGAGCGCCTGAAACGTGGAGTTGCGCGCGTTCCATTCCTCGAGCCGCACCGGCCCGACGTTGCTGAGCTCGATCCGGCCTCGATCCTGGCCGAGCGCGACGAGCTGACCCGCGTCCGAAAGCGGCAGCGGCCGCAGCAGAATCGCGTTCAGCGCAGAGAACACTGCGCTGTTCGCGCCGATCGCGAGCGCGAGCGTGAGGACGACCGCGACGGAGAATCCGGGCGAGCGGGTCAACGTGCGGGACGCGTAACGCAGATTTCTAACAGCGGCATCGAGCATCGGTGGCTCCTTCGCGCACAGGCGGCGCGGCCCGCGACCCCTCTGCGGAGGGATTTCTCGCACGAGATTCGTTCGTATCCGAGCTCATCTCGCCGCGCCCCCCTCGCCTACTCGTCGCGCAACGCTTGGAGCGGATCGATGCGCGCCGCTCGATGCGCCGGCAGCCACGTCGCGAACAGCGCTGCAACGCCGAGCCCCACGACGGCGAGCGCGAGCACCGCGGGATCGAAGGCGCCGACTCTTTCGATTTGCGACGCGAGCACCCGGCCGAGCGCGACCGCGGCGACGATGCCGACCGCGAGCCCGATTGCGGTCGTGCGCGCGCCTTGCTTAAGGATCATCCGCACGATGTCGAGGCTGCGTGCGCCGAGCGCCATCCGCACGCCGATCTCGCCGACGCGCTGCGTCACGGCCCAGCTCAGCACGCCGTAAATGCCGACCACGGCCAGCGTGAATGCGATACCCGCGAACACGAGCGTGAGAACCATCGGCGTTCGCTGCGGACCCATCGAGCGCAGCACGCGCGTGTCCATCGGCATGGGTTCGGACAGTGCGAGCTCGGGATCGAGCTCGGCGATCGCGGCACTCGCGACGCGCGTGAGCTGCTCCGGCGGTAGCGTCGTGCGTAGCGTGAACGCTCCGCTGAGCATCGGCCGCTGCGAATAGTGCCAGTACATCGTTTCCTTGAGCGGGTCTTCGGCGAGGCTCGCCTGCTTCACCGCGGGCACGACCCCGACGATCGTCGACCAGACTCCCGACGGGTCGGCTTCCAGGCGCACTCGCTGGCCGACCGCGCTGCCTGCCGGCCAATAGCGCGCTGCCACGTTCTCGTCGACGATCACGACGGGTTCGCTCTCCGTTGCGTTGAAGTTGCGGCCCGCGATCACCGGGATACTGAGCGTCGGCAAGTAGCCTTCGTCGATGCTGCGGTGCTGCGCGTGCGGCGGCGACGCGCCGGCCGGGGGCACGTAGCCCTCGATGACGGTCGACGCTTGATCGTTGTTGCCAGCGAACGGCAGGATCGACGTGAACCCCGCCTCCGCGACACCGGGCAGTGCCCGAAGTGCCGCGAGCGCCTCCTGCTCGAAGCGCGCCCCGCTGTCCCCGGAGTAGCGACTCGCCGGTAGGCCGATGCGTGCCGTCCAGACGCCGCTCGCTACGAAGCCGGCTCCTTCGGTTTGGAGTGCGTAGAACGTCTTCGTGAGCAGCCCGGCGCCGACGAGCAGCGCGAGGCTCATGCCGAGCTGCACCACCACGAGCGTGCTGCGCAACGCGTGCGAGTCGCGGCCGCCGCCGCTCTGGCGCCCTGCCTCGCGCACGGCACGCGTGAGGTCGTCGCGCAGCAGCGCGATCACGGGCGGCACACCCGACAAGAGTGCCGCGACGATGGCCGTCCCGAGCGTAAACGCGAGGCACGGCGCGTCGAGCGTGAGCTCGAAGCCGTCGCTCGCTCGATCGAGCCCGAGCGCGCGCACGAGCTCGATACCGCCGAGCGCGAGCGCCAAGCCGAGCGCCGCGCCGCCGAGCGCGAGCACGAGGCTCTCGACGAGCACGAGCCGCACGAGTCGCGCTCCGGCCGCCCCGAGAGCTGCGCGCACCGCGAGCTCCTTGCGACGCGTCGCGGCGCGCGCAAGCTGCAGGTTCGCTACGTTCGCGCAAGCGATCAGCAGCACGGCGATGACGATTCCTTGCAGCAACACCAACATCTGCGCGAGGCTCCCGACTTGATTGTCGCGGAGCGCCTGCGCGCGTCCCGTGAAGCCCGCGACGGTCACGGCCTCGGGATCCAGGCGGCCCGCGGCGACGTTGCGGCTCACGATCGCCGCGAGCTCCGCGTTCAAGCCGTCGATCGTGGCGCCGGGGCGCAGGCGGCCCAGGCTGACGGAGAACTGGTTACCGCGCGCAGCGTCGCTCGTCTGCTGCGGAGTGAACGCGAACGGTGTCCACGCGTCGATGTCGCGGCTCGGATAGCCGAACCCCTCCGGCATCACGCCGATCACCCGGAAGGATTCACCGTCGAGGCGGATATCACGGCCGACGATGTCGCGCTGCGCTCCGAAGCGCGTGCTCCAGAACGGATGGCTCAGGACGATGACGCGGTCGTTGCCCGTGGTCGCTTCGTCGTCCGTGAACGCGCGCCCAACGGCCGGCTGCGTGCGCAGCACGTCGAACATCGACGGCGACGCGCGCGTGAGCAGCAGGCGCTCCGGCGTCCCGTCGCCGGAGAGCGTGCGCCCGGCCGTTGCGAAGATCGCGAGACTCTCGAGCGACGGCGCCTGCTCGCGGCGTTCGAGGTAGTCGGGGATGGCAGTGCCCGCGTTCTCGATACCTACCGTGCGATACGAGTCGTACACGAGCACGAGCCGCTCGCCTTCGGGGTACGACAGCGGCCGCAGATAGAAAGCGTTCAGGACGCTGAAGACGGTCGTGTTCGCGCCGATCGCGAGCGCGAGGACGAGCGCGATCACGGCCGCGTGCAACGGGCGCTTGCTGAGCGCGCGCACGGCGTAGCGAACGTCTTCGAGCAAGAACCGCATTGCAGGAGACTCCTATTCCGCCGTCAATGCTTCCGCAGGATCCACAGCCGCCGCGCGGCGCGCGGGGAAGTAGCTCGCGAGGACTGCGGCGAGCGTGAGCACGAGTGCCACGGCGGCATATGTCACGGGATCGACGGCGCTCACGTCGTAGAGGAGCGAGCTCATCAGCCGCGTCACGGCCGCCGCCGCGCCGAGCCCGATCACGACTCCGACGGCCGCGAGCCCCACGCCGTAGCGAACGAATGCGCCTGTCACGGTGCTCTGCTGCGCGCCGAGCGCCAGCCGGATCGCGATCTCACGCCGCCGCTGCGACACGACGTACGAGATCATGCCGTACAAGCCGACGACGCCGAGGACGAGCGCCGCGGCGCCCGCGATCGCGACCATCACGAGCGTGAACGACGTGCGCGCCATGGAGCGGTCGTAGAGGTCCTGCATCGTCTGCACGGATGCGAGCGGCAGGTCGCCGTTCACGGACCACACCGCTTGCTGGATCTGCCGGATGAAAGGCTCGTTGCCCGCGAGCGGGCTGCGTATCGCGAGCGTTACGTTGCGGTCGATGTAGTCGCCGTTTCTGATCTTCATCAGAGGCGGCCAATAGACGGTCGCGGGAGGCGCCTCTTGCGACCCGTTGTCGCGCGTGTCTTGGACCACGCCGATGACCTCGCGCCAGTCGGCGCCCGCGCCGCCCCACCGAATCCGCTTGCCAATCGCGGCGGCCGGATCCCGCCAAAGCTCGCGTGCGAGGTTCTCGGAGACGAGCGCGACCGTGTGTCGTTCGTAGATGTCCGACCAATCGAGCTCGCGGCCGGCCACGAGACGCGTGCCGGTCGTACGGAACAGTCCGGGGGACACGGTCTTCATCGTGCGCATCGCGATTTCTGCGTTCGGCTCGCGGAGCTGATCCTCGACACCGATACCGTCCCAGTTCGTCAGCACCCCTTCCATCGGCATGCCGCTCACGAAGCCCACCGAGCTCACGCTCGGGATCGCAGCGATCGCATCGAGAATCGCGTTCTGCATCTGCGTGACGCGAGTGGCGTCCTCTTCGAGCGGCGGAGGAATTTGGATCCGCGCGATCTGCAGGGACTCAGGCTGCGTGAAGCCGGGGTCGACCTCGAGCAGCGCCAGCGACGTGCGAATCATGAGACCCGAGCTCACGAGGAGCACCAGCGCGAGGGCCACTTGCGCTACGACGAGCGCGTTCTGTGAGCGATACTGCGCTCTGCTCTGAGTACCGCTGCGTCCGCCGCCGCGTAGTGCCGCGTTGATCTTGGGGCCGGCGTAGCGCAGTGCCGGGATGAGCCCGAGCGTGAAGCCCGCGATCGTAGAAACCGCGAGCGTGAAAACGAGCGCGCGCGAGTCTAGCGCGATCGCGTCGATGCGGGGCAGCGTCGCGGGCGCCAACCGCTTGATCAACGTGAGCGCGCCGTAGGCGAGCGCTACGCCGGCGGCACCGCCGGCGACCCCGAGCAGAGCGCTCTCGATGAGCAACGTCCGCATGATCCGCCAGGCGCCCGCGCCGAGCGCGGCGCGCACCGCGAGCTCTGGGCGGCGCTTCTCGGAGCGCACGAGCAGCAGGTTCATGACGTTCGCGCAGGCAATCAGCAGGACCACGCCGATCGTGCCCATTACGACCCAGAGCACGTTGCCCACCTTACCGACCACGTCCTGCATCAGCGGGCGAATCGCGGGCGTTATTTTCCAGATGCCGAGGTAGTTGGCCTTGGCGTCTCCGCCGTTCTGGAAGGGAAACCTCTCGAGCCACGTAGGCAGGAGCCGCGTTAGATCGGCGTTCGCCTGCTCGATCGTGACGCCGGGCTTGAGCCGCGCGATGCCCGTGCCGAAGAACGGCGGTGGAACCAATCCCACGCGCGGGAAGCGTAGCGGTGTGATGAGATCCGCCCGTGAGTCGACGACACGGAATCCCCGCGGCATCACGCCGACGATCTCCGCCGACTGGGCGTTCACCGTGAGGTTGCGCCCCACGACGTTCTCGTCACCGCCGAACCGCCGCTGCCAATAGTCGTAGGTCAGCAGGACGCGTGTCGGTCCGTTCGGATCTTCGTCGCTCGCCTCGAGCCATCGCCCGAACAGCGGCGGGACGGCCAACGCCTGCAAAACTCCGCCCATCGTCGCGATGGCGGCAACCTGCTCGGGCTCCGCGGAGCCAGTGACCGTCGCCGTGCCCGTGACCCACATGCCGAGCTGCTCGAACGCGCTGTTTTCGTCCTGATAGGTGATCAACATCGACGGCGAGACGCGCAAGCCGCCCGCCGCCGTCGCTATGCCGGGCGCCCCTGGTGCTTCGTGCCAAACCGCGACGAGCTCCTCGGGATGTGGATACGGCAGCGGCTTCAGCAGCACGCCGTCGACGACGCTGAACACCGCGGTGTTCGCGCCACTCCCGATCGCGAGCGTCAGCAGCGCGACGAGGGTGAACAGCGGCGTGCGCGCCAACCCTCGAATCGCGTAACGCAGATCGTGCGCGACGGCGTCTAGCCGGTTCATATGCGGCTCGCCGCGTTACAGTGCCGGCGGCGAAGACGCCGCCGGCCGCCCGCGCCGAGCTTGCTCGGCGATCCGCTTGTCCTCTTCCTCGCGCAACCGGTGCAGCGTCTCCTCGTCGACGACGCGGCCGTCGAACATGTGGATCTTGCGGTCCGCGTAGTCCGCGTAGCGCGGGTCGTGCGTGACGATGCAGATCGTCGCGCCTTCGGAGTGCAGCTCGGACAAAAGGCCCATCACGGCCTCGCCGTTCTTCGAGTCCAAGTTACCCGTGGGCTCGTCCGCGAGCAGGATCGAGGGGCTCCCGACGAGCGCGCGCGCGACGGCGACCCGCTGCTGCTGACCGCCCGAGAGCTGTGCGGGATAGTGGTGCAGCCGATGCGCCATCCGGACGCGCTCGAGCGCGTTGATCGCTCGTTCCTTCCGTTCCTTCGCGCCCATGCCGGCGCGGTACGTGAGCGGGAGCTCCACGTTCTCGAACACCGTGAGGTCGCCGATGAGATTGAACGCCTGGAAGATGAAGCCGATCTCTTTATTGCGGATGTACGCACGCTGCGACGCGTCGAGGCTCTCGACCGGCGTGTTGTTCAAGAGATAGCGGCCGCCGCTCGGGCTGTCGAGCAGGCCCAAGATCGACAGTAGCGTCGATTTGCCGCAGCCCGACGGGCCCGCGATCGACATGTAGTCGCCCTTCGCGATCTCGAAGTGCACGCCTGACAGTGCATGCGTCTCGACCTCGTCTGTGAAGAACACTTTCTTCAGGTCGTCGAGCTTGATCAACGGCGAAGCGGCGCTCGTTGACGAAAGCGGAGTGGCGGCAGCGTTCATGTCATGTACCTCGAAAACGATTAGATGCGCGGCCCGCTCATTCGGACCGCAAGCGTCAGTTCAAGCGAATGCGGTCCGCATCTTCCCAGGCCGACGTGTCCGACAGGATGACTCGATCGCCGGGTACGAGGCCCTTGAGGATCTCGACCGCGTTCACCGAGGTGCGGCCGAGCTCTACGGGCACTCTCACCGCGTAGCGGCCGTCTTCGACGATCTTGAAGATCCCGACGGTCGTGTTCGGCTGCCCGTAAGCGGGGCGTCCCATGAAAATCACGTGCGCGAGCCGCTCGATCTCGATCGTGCCGTCGACCGAGAGGTCGGGCCGCGCGCCGCGCGGCAGCTCGCCCGTGAGCTCCACGTCCACCTGCACGGTGCCGTTCTGCACGGCCGGGTCGATCCGCGACACTCTGCCTTCGACGATGCCGTTGCGCGTGTCCACGCGCACGAGCTGTCCAACCAGCACATCGCGCGCCTGTGTCTCCGGCACGCGGAGCTCCGCTTGCAGGTCGTCCGGCTGCGCGACGCGCGCGATGTTCGCGCCGACCGCGAGCCGTTGCCCTTCCTCGACGAGCATTTCCTGCACGACGCCCGCGGCGCCCGCGCGCACGGCTAGAGACTCGACGCGCTCGCGCATGCGCTCATAGGCGTTACGGACCTGGCTGACGCGCGCCTTGCGCACCGCGAGCTGCGCCTCCATCGAGGCCGCGAACTGATTGAGCCGCTCGTGCTCCACGTCGAGCAGCACCTTCCGTTGCTCGGCCAGGAGCTCCGAGCGCTGGTAATCGAGCCGCCGCACGACGTCGCCGGCGGCCTTCTGGGCCTCGGCCGTGAGGCGCGCGCTCTCGTATTCGGCGTTGGCGGCCGCGACGGCGGCGCGTTGATCGAGCTGCTTGTTCGTAAGAGTGAGCTTGAGCTCCGCGAGCTCCGCCTCTGCGCCCTCGACGGCGTAGCGCGCCTCCTCCATCTGCTGCACGAGCTCGGGATTCGACATTTCGACGAGCACCGTGTCGACCTCGACCACCGCGCCCGGCCGCACGATCACGCGATCCACGCGCCCCTCGGCTTGCGCGCCGATCCACCGGATCGCCCGCGGCACGAGCGTCCCCGGTCCGCGGACTTCGCGCAGCATTTCGCCTTCGCGCACCGTGTCTGGAAACACGGACGCCATCGCGACGCTCGGCGCTGCGGGCTCGAGCCGCATGAGCCCGGCGGTCGCAGCCGCGAGCACGAGCACGCCGCCGGCCGCATAGCCCATTTGGCGGAGGCGTTTCTTGCGCTTGTTCTCGGGGCGTGGGATGTCCATAGGCCTCCCTAAGCAACCGGCGTGCCAAACCGGCGGCCGATCGTAACTCGATGATTCTGTGAACGTCGATGTAGCGAAGCCGTCGCGCGCAGATCTGCTCGTGTCCCGCGCCCGTGGCACGCCGTCCCGCAAATGGGACGGTTCGCCCGTGCGCCGAATCGACGGCGGACCCTCCATCCGCGCTGGCGCCACTCGTCCGTCACGGGGCTCGCTGCGCAAACATATTCGTCTATGATTTCGCACGTTCGACATCGTCACGGAGCGCGCATGCTGATCGCTCGCCTCGGCCTTCGCACACGTTGTCTCGCGTTGCTCGTGTGCGGCGCACCGCTCGCCGCCGCCGCGCAGAACGCAACGATCCGCCAGTATCAATTCGCGCCGCGTGCCGACGGCACGGCGTACGAGGTGGTGCTCAAGCAAGTGCCGATGCCTAAGCCCCGCGCGCGCGAGGTGCTCGTGCGAATCCACGCGACGTCGATCAACGGCGGCTACGACGTGAACATGCGCGACAGCAAGCCGGGCGGCCCGCAAGACATGACGGGCGGCATTCCGTTCGCGGACGGCGCGGGCGAGGTCGTGGCACTCGGCGCCGGCGTCACGCGCTTCAAGGTCGGCGATCGCGTCGCAGGGATCTTCATGCAGGGCTGGCTCGACGGCGACCGCACCCCCGAAGCGCTCGACTCGGCCCGCGGCGGCAACGCGGCCGGCATGCTGTCCGAGATGATCGTCTCGAACGAGGAGTCGCTCGTCGCGATCCCGAAACACCTCACGTACGAGGAAGCCGCGACGCTGCCGACCGCGGGCGTCACCGCGTGGGTCGGGCTGTTCAAGTATGGCGGGCTCAAAGCCGGCAACTACGTGCTGCTCGAAGGCACGGGCGGCGTCTCGACGTTCGGGCTCGTGCTCGCGGCCGCGGCGGGCGCGAAACCCATCATCACGAGCTCGAGCGACGCGAAGCTCGAGAAGGCACGCAAGCTCGGCGCATTCGGCACCGTCAACTACCGTACGAATCCCGACTGGCAGAAAGAGGTCCGGATGCTCACGGGTGGTGTCGGCGTGAAGCAGGTGCTCGAGGTCGGAGGCACCGACACGGTCGCGAAGGCGCTCGAGGCGCTCGCGCTCGACGGCCACGTCGCGTTGATCGGCACGTTGTCCGGATTCGCGCCCCAGATTCCGACGGGAGCGCTGTTCGGCGCGGGCGCGCACCTCACGGCGATCTATGTCGGCGCACGCGCCGACTTCGAGGCGATGAACGCGTTCATCGCCGAGCACGAGGTCCATCCCGTGATCGACCGAGTGTTCGAGTTCGACGAGGCGCCCGCGGCGTTCGACCTCATGGCCGACGGCGACTACATGGGGAAGATCGTCGTTCGCGTGCGTTAGCCGGCTGCGGTTCGTTGCGTGGGCAGCCTCCGGAGCCGATGCTAGTATTTCGTCGCTCTCTGCTTCGCTCGGCAGCGCGTTTCGCGCCGTAGCGGCCTGCAACAAACCGTGGGGCTGGCGCATCTAAGAGACGGACCGCTTGCTCCGCCCTGGGGGATCCGTGAATTGTCGCGAACGCGACGAGCCGCGAGCTCGTAGTCTCGCTTGAGCGCGTCGGCCGCATTCCTGCGCGCCGCCACGTCGCTGCTGCTGCTCGCCGCCGGCGCGTTGCCCCTCGCGGCGCTCTCGCAGAGTGTCGATGGCTCCGCAGCAGCGCAGCCGCAAGCACCCGAGGCCTCGCGCGGCGGCGAGGTCACGGCCGCACATGCGTCGCTGCCGCTGCTGCCCCACTCCCTCGTCACCGCCACGATCGACGGGGTTCTCGACGACCCGGTCTGGAAGGATGCGCTCGTGATCGAGCTCGACACCGAGACGCAGCCTGGCGAGAACGTGCGGCCGCCAGTCGAAACTCATGTCTATCTCGTCGAGGACGGCACGCGCCTGTTGCTTGCGTTCGATGCGCGCGATCCCGAGCCCGACTCGATCCGCGCCTATTTGCGTGACCGCGACTCGGCTTTCAACGACGACTTCGTCGGCATCGTGGTCGACACGTTCGGCGACCAGCGCCGCGGCTACGAGTTCTTCGTGAACGCGCTCGGCGTGCAGATGGACCTGACTCAGGACGACGTGAACCAGCGCGAGGACGACTCGTGGGACGCGATCTGGGATTCCGCTGGCCGGATCACCGAGCTGGGCTTCACCGTCGAGATCGCGATCCCGTTCAGCCAGCTGAGGTTCACGCGCACGGATGGCGAGCGCGAATGGGGCATCGACCTGCTGCGCTTCCGCCCGCGGAGCCAGCGCACGCGGATCTCGAACAATGCGATCGAGCGCGGCCGCAACTGCTACGTCTGCCAATTCGAGCGCGTGCGGGGAATGGCGGGAATAGAAGCCGGCAAGAACCTCGAGATCGTGCCGTCGCTCACGACGTCGCGGACGGATCAGCGGCCCGATCCCACGGTCGACTCGTGGCAGGAGGGCTCGGCCGACGGCGAGGTCGGCCTGAACGTCCGTTGGGCCGTGACGCAGGACCTCACGGCGAACCTCGCGCTGAACCCCGATTTCTCCCAGGTCGAGGCCGACGTCCCGCAGCTCGAGGTCAACAGCCAGTTCGCGCTCTTCTACCCCGAGTCGCGGCCGTTCTTCCTCGAGGGGCTCGATTACTACGCGACGCCGGTCCAGGCCGTGTTCACGCGCACGGTCGCGGACCCGGACTTCGGCGCGAAGCTCACGGGCCAGGTCGACGACAACACGTTCGGCGTGTTCGCCGCCGAGGACGCTGTCACGAACATCTTGTTGCCGGGCCCGCTCGAGAACTCGTCGACGTTGCTCGAGGACTCGAATCACGCGTTCGTTGGCCGCTATTCGCGCAATGTCGGCAAGGGCTCCTCGGTCGGCGCGCTCGTCACATCGCGGCACGGAGACGACTACCACAACGACGTCGCCGGCTTCGATGGGCGGGCCAGGCTCGGCGACAAGCACACGGTATGGCTCCAGTACCTGCAGTCGGATACGGAGTATCCGGAGACGACCGCGACGACGTTCGGGCAGCCGGTCGGCTCGTTCGACGGCGCGGCGCTCGGTCTGCGCTACACGCTGAGCACGCGCAACTGGTACTCGGATCTCGAGGAGAGACTGTACGACTCGGGGTTTCGTGCGGACTCGGGGTTCGTTCCGCGCGTCGACATCAACCAGCAAGATCTCGAGTTGCGGCGCATCTGGCAACGGACGGCCCCCGGCCAGAAGTGGAATCAGATTCGCGTCGGGGTCAACGCGATCCATACGGATGACCATGGCGGCCGGTTGCTCGGTCAGAAGTTCGAGCCCGTCGTGTCGTTCCAAGGCCCGTGGCAGTCGTTCCTCGAGCTCGGCGCCGGGCCCCGCAAGGTTTATTGGGACGGGGTGACGTACTCGGGCAGCAGCGTATACACATATACTCAGTTCAGGCCGCGCGGCGGCCTGAACATGCAGGTGCTCGTGAGCAACGGCGACCAGGTCGATTTCGCGAACTCGCGGCTCGGTAAGGAGTTCCGTGTGCGCCCGATGGTCGACTGGAACATCAACCGGCACTTGCTGATGCGCGTACAGCACACGATGTCGCGCCTCGAAGACCAAACGGGCGAGAAGATCTTCAAGGCAGATCTCACCGACTTGCGCGTGACGTGGCAGTTCAACCTACGCAGCTTCGTGCGCTTCACGATGCAGCGGCAGCTCGTCACGCGCAACCTGGATCTCTATTTAGCGAGCGATACGCAGGCGGAGTCGCTGAACATCGGGACGCAGCTCCTGTACTCCTACAAGCTCAACCCGCAGACCGTCATCTTCGCCGGCTACTCCGACAGCGCCCTCGACGACGATTCGCTGCTGGAGGTCACGCGCACGGATCGCACGGTGTTTGCGAAGGTGAGCTACGCGTGGTTGCGCTAGAACGGCGCGTGCCGGGAGCGCTCTCGTTGGCGCGCTAGGCGGGGAATTCGCCCGGCGGCGGTAGTGCCGCGTCAGTCGCCCGTCACGGGTTGGGCGATTCGCTGCGGCACGACTAGCAGGCCGAGGCCAGCGAGGATCAGGATCATGCCGAGGCCTTCGGCCGCGCTCGGCCGCTCACCGAGCTGGATCCAGGCAGCGAGCACGCCGACGATCGGCACGATCAGCGAGCTCAGGCTGCTGATCGTCGCAGGCAGCCTATATAAGATGTATAGCCAGAGAAGCGTCGCGATCGCCATGCCGCCGATGGCGTTGAAGCTCAGCGCCGCGAGAAACGCCCCGGTCCACTCTATCGGCCGCTCCGGCACGAGCCAGGCCGCCGCGATCAGTGGGATGCAGCCGTAGAGCATCTGCCAGGCCGTGAGGGACAACAGCTCGTCGCGCGTGTTCACCGGGATTCGCTTGAACAGGATCACGCTCACGCCCCACGACGCGCCGGCCGCGAGTGCGAGCACGCTGCTCGTGAACGACGCGGAGCTGTCCCAGATCTCGAGCACCAGCGCGAGCCCGGCGAGCGCGAGCCCGACGGAAACCCATTGCCAGCCGCGCAGCCGCTCCGCGAGGAACGGCCACCCGAACAAGATCACCCAGAACGGCATCGTGTACGCGAGCACGGCGCTCTTGCCGGCGGCGCCCGAAGTGAGCGACCAGGAGATCAGCCCTACGAAACCCGTCGTCTGGAAGAGTCCGAGCCAGGCGGTCTTCGCGATGTGGCGCGGCGCGAGCGGCACTCGCATCGCGAGCAGGACGCCGAACAACAACATGACGCCGAGTGCGGCGCGCATTGCGGCGAAATCGAGCGGGCCGCAGAACCGCATCGCGACTTTCATCACGACCCAGTTGTAACCCCAGAGCAGCGCCATGAGCGCGAACGCGACGAGCGGGCCGGTGTTCGAGGAGTGCGGTGCGGCGTGGGCGGCGGGAACGTTCATCGGCGGTCGTCGGCGTATCGAAGGCGCGAGAGACTGACGAGTCCCCGGGCGCGGGTCAAGTGCTCATGCCTGCGAGGGAGGCGTGCGGCGGGATCGCGAGTGCGTTACAGAGGCGCGTCCGGGTTCGCGATGGTTCGCCACATGTGCGCGACCGGACTGCTGTCGTTGCCGAGCCCTTCCTTCGGTTGCTTGAAGTGCCGTCCGATGACGTCGACGAACGGCTCGATGCCGACGACTGCGTTCGCGTCGAACGCATAGAGGTCGCTCACGGTGACCTCGCGCGGCGCGTCGTACCAGCGATGCTCGCGCGCGAATTTGTACGCGGCTTGCACGTGCGGCGCAGGAACGTAGTCCTTGCCAAAAATTCGCCGGTACAGATCGGGGTACTCGTAACCCGCCTTCGTGTCGGCATAGAAGCGCAGCGCTTGGTGATACTTGATCGCGAACGTCGTGCGTTCGGGGACGTAGGGCTCGTACATCTGCGCGCCCCAGTAACCGTGATCGGTGCGCATGAGCTCCTGCACGGTGTCGTGCAGCAGGCACGCGAGCACGATCTCCTCGTCCGCGCCGCGCTGCAGCGCCTTGTTGGCGCTCTGGAAGCAATGATTGCGCGTACGGTCGAAGCGCAGCGCGAAGTAGTCTTGGAGCGTCGGTGCCGCGGGCATTTTCGCGAGCTGCTCGACCTTGCCCGACGGGCCGTTGTTGTAGAACAGCCCGCCCGCGCCGCGGCGATACGGGCGCGTCGTGACTTGGGCTTCGATCTCCGCGGCGGTGGGGAAATCTATTTCGCTCGCGGTCGGCGGGGGCTGCGCGGCGGTGGTGCTCGGCCGTGCGCCGGCGGCGCGCTGTCCGGTGTCGAGTTGAGCGAGCAATGCGTCCTCGAGCGCGTCCGCACGCGCTTCGTGGCTCATGAGCCCTACGGTGGCTGCGCCGCCGAGGCTTGCGATGAAGGCACGTCGATCGATCTCGAGCATCGCGATTCCCCCTACCCGTCGATTCGGCAACGATGCTCCCGAGGCCCGGCCAAAGCAAGCCGCGGCGGACCGCGGTTCGCAGCGTCTTCGATGGGCGCTGTAGGCCATCGGCGAGGGTCTAGCTCTGTTTCGCCGATGCGCCCTAAGATGCACCCAAAATGCGGATTCGAAGCCGCGCAAGAACAACGACGAAGCCGGCTTGGTCCGATTTTCCGGGGAGTGAAGATGAATCGATCGCTGGTGTGTTTCATCGACGGCCGGTGTCGCGAAGGGTTCACGGCGCTCACGACCATTACGGCTGCTCTCCTTGGTCTACTCGCGGGAGCTTGCGGCGCTGCGGGACTCCCACCCGGAGCGATCCGCTTCGAGAAGGCGATGATCGTCGACGCGACGGGTTTCGAAGCACCGATGGCCGCAACGACGTTGTTTCTTCCAGCCGGCTGGCGCACGCAAGGCGGCGTGTTTTGGGGCCAGGAGTTCATGTGCACGAACGGCTACAACTACAACTGGGTCGCAACCGCGCCTGACGGCCTCACGAGCATCGCGGTGTTGCCGCAGGCCAAGTGGGAGACGAATAACTACGGTGCCGGCCCGTCGACGCCGGGTTGCCAGGCCGCGCCGTTCACGAACGTGCGGCAGTATCTCGAAAGCGTAGTGCAGCGGTGGAAACCGGGGGCGCGAGTGCTCGACTTTCGCCCGCGCGAGGACCTCATGCGCGAGCTCGCGCAGTTGAGCTCGGTGCGGCCGATGCCGATGGGCGAGCTGCGGACCTGGGTCGAGGCCGGCGAGATCCTGTTCGCGTTCAACGACCGAAACAATGACATGCGCGGGTCAGTCGCGGCCGCGGCCATCTTCTCGCTGTCGCGCACGAATGCCGGTAACGGGTTGCCGCAGATGGACGCCCTCACGGGATACACCTATCCCGCCTACGGCGTGACCGCGCCGAACGGGCAGCTCAATCTCGGATTCTTCGACGCGATCCGCCGGACGATGAAAGAGAATCCGCAATGGAGCGCGCGCATCGCGAACCACAACAACGCGATCGGCCGCGTCGCGCTGCAGGAGTCGCAGCGCCGTAGTCAGATCCTTCAAGAGTCGAACGCCGAGATCGCGCGGATCCGCGAGGAAGCGTGGAGCGCGTACCAAGAGAGCTCGGACCGGCGAGCACGCGAGTTCGGCGAGCTCATCCGCGGCGTCGAGACGTATAACGACTCGAACGCCCCCGGCGGCACCGTGCAGCTCTCGAATCTCTACAACAATGCGTGGCGGCTCGACGACGGCAGCTACGTGCTCACGAACGATTCGAGCTTCGAGCCGTATCGCGATCTCGGCCTCGCGGGCAAACCACTGGAGCAGACGCGATGAGACGTTGGAACGGGAAGCTCGCGGTTGTCGAGCGCGCGACGCGTCGTTCGCGCGCGCGTGCCCCCGGATCGCTGCCGCGTTCGCCGCTCAGTGCTGTGCTTCGAAGCGCCGCGATCGGTGCATTGTCGATCGGCGCTTTGCCCGTGCTCGCGCAAAACAGCTTCGGCGAGGCGACGCGGCTCGCGACCCCTCCCGCTGCGTCGCAGGCGTCGTCGCCGCAAGCGCCGTCTCAGCAGCCCGGTACGGCGCGGCCGTCGGCGACGAATGCGGCGCCCGGCGCTGCGGCCGCAGGCGGTGGGTCGCAGATACCGCCCGATGGTTTCCGGCCGAGTCCCGGCAATTCGCCGCAAGCCCAGGGCGGCACGACGCTCGATCGGCTCGTGGAACTCGAGCGACGAGACTACGGCATCGCGCCGACGTCGGAGCTACACAGCGGCGAGATGCATGGGCCGACGCCCGCGTCGATTCCCGGTGGCCAGGTGATCACGACGAAAGGCCTGATCGAGCTGCTGCGGGGTGGTCAGGTGCCGGTGCTCACGCTCGACGTGCTCGGCGGATCGGAAATGATTCAAGGCGCGGTCTACGCCGTTCCGGCCGCGCAGTCGGGGTCGTTCAGCGACGCGACGCAGCAGCAGTTCGCGCAATTTCTCTCGCAGGCGACGGGAGGCAACAAACAGTTCCCGATCGTGCTCTATTGCCTCTCGCCGGAATGCTGGATGTCGTACAACGCGTCCCTGCGGGCGATCAACTTGGGATATACGAACGTGCTCTGGTACCGCGGCGGGATCGAGGCCTGGAAACAAGCCGGCCTGCCCATCCAGAGCTCCGGCGTGCGCTAGCCCCTCAGCCTACTCGTCGCCCGCCACGAGCTCGCATTTCACGGTCGAGATCTGCCGGCCGTCGCTCAGGAAGCTGCCGGGCGAATCGGGCCGCGTTTCGATGCAGACGGGGTGCGCCTTGAGATAAGCGGGCTTGATCAACGCGAACAGGTCGCCGCGCGCCTCGCGCACGCACCGGCCCATCATCAGCGCGGCGAAGCGCTGCAGCTTGCCCTTCACGATCACGCAGCTGTCGACGACGAGCGGCGGCAGCACCGGCTCCGCGGGTTCGGGCTCTTTGACCAGGTCGTCGAGCGAGAACGTCAGATACTCCCGTTGGCGCGCACGCTGCTCGAGCACGTCGTGCACGGCTTTCTCGCGCTCCTTGTCCCAGTCGACTTCCGGAACGGACGCTGCTGCGGGCGGGCCGTTGGCGGCCGAGCTCGGGGCCGTCGCCGGCGGCACCGGAGCCGGCGCAGGGCGAGGATTCGGCTCGACGGGACGCGCGCGACGCTGGCGCTCGGGCGCCGGCTCGGGGCTCGGCCTCGGGGGTGCGACAGGCACCTCGGGCTCCGGCGCCGCCGCATCAGTCACCGTGGTCGCCTCGGTCGGCTCGAGGGCGCTTTGTTCCGGGCTCGGTTTCGGCTGGTCCGTGAGCCAAACGACGCGCGCCAGCGGCACCCGCGGTCGCGGCAAGTCGGACGCGGCCCAAGGGACGGTGCCGATCGCGAGGAACACCGCCACGTGCAGAGTGATCGATAGCGGGATGGCCCACCTGCGCCGCTTGGAATGCGGCCGACCCGTGGGGCTTCCCGAGCCGTTCCCCGAGGTAGTCCCCGAGCCGTCCAAGGGTAGATCCGAAGGTACCATCGCGGAATTCGATTTCAGGTTTGCTAGCCCAGACCGCCCTCGAGTGCACAAGTTCAGCCGGCCGGCCGGCCGGCTCGCTCGTTTCGCGCTCGCTGCCGCCCGGGTCCCTGCCTCTCGCGGCCGACGGCAGAATGATACGGAACGTCCGGTGTGACAATCAGGAAACGGGTGTCCGGGCTCGTCTTGCTGCGCCCCCCTGGTGAATAATGACCCTCTCGAGGGCTGGGGGGCTTTCATGCAATCCGAATCGATGCGGCTGCAGGGCCGCGAGAATGTCGTGCTATGGCTTGCGGTCGCGGGCGCGGCGCTCGCGCCCCTCACGGCTTCAGCTCAACCCCAGTTCCATCCCGCCCCTGCGTTTACGGGTAAGCAGCTGACGACCCCGACTCCTGACGGCTGGGTCACGAACGGCGGCACGATCTACAACCAGCGTTATTCACCGCTCACGCAGATCAACCGTGACAACGTCGCTGGCCTGAAACCCGCTTGGCGAGTGAGCCTCAACGGCTCGGGCAGCGCGAGCAAGTACTCCGGGCAGGGGCAACCGCTCGTCTACCAAGGCGTCATCTACATGGTGACGGGCGCCGATGACGTATTCGCGGTCGACGTGGACACCGGCCGAATTCTCTGGAGCTACCTCGCCAACCTCGATGACAAGATCGACACGGTGTGCTGCGGCTGGTCGAGCCGCGGGCTCGGGCTCGGCGACGGCAAGCTGTACGTGGGTCAACTCGACGGCAAGCTCGTGGCGCTCGACCAGCGCACGGGCGCGGTCGCATGGTCGACCCAGGCGGAGCGCTGGCAGGACGGGTTTCCGATCACGAGCGCGCCGCTCTATTACAACGGACTCGTGATCACGGGTTTCGCCGGCGGAGACCGCGCGACGCGCGGCCGCTTGAAGGCGTTCGACGCAAAGAACGGCGGCTTGAAGTGGACGTTCTATACGGTTCCGGGCCCCGGCGAGCTCGGCCATGAAACGTGGCCGCAGGATTCGGACGCATGGAAATTCGGCGGCGCGTCGATCTGGCAGACACCGGCGGTCGATCCCGAGCTCGGCCTCGTGTACTTCTCGACGAGCAATCCAGGCCCCGACTTGAACGGCGGCGTGCGACGCGGCGACAACTTGTTCAGCGCGTCGATCGTCGCGCTCGACGTGGCGACGGGCAAGTACCGCTGGCACTTCCAGGAGGTCCACCACGACATCTGGGACTACGATGCGCCGAATCCCGTCGTGCTGTTCGATGCGCCTGTGAACGGCGCTTTGCGCAAAGGCATCGCTCAGGTCGGCAAGACCGGTTTCACATACATCCTCGATCGCGAGACCGGCAAGCCGCTCATCGGCATCGAGGAGCGGCCGGTCTTGCAGGAGCCGCGCCAAGCGACATCGGCGACACAACCGTATCCGATCGGCGATCCCATCGTCCCGCACGAGATCGACATCGTCCCGGAAGGCTTTCAGGTCGTGAACAAAGGTGCGATCTTCACGCCTTTCTGGGACAAGCCGGTGCTCGCGAAGCCGCAGGCGACCGGTGGCGCGAATTGGCCGCCGAGCTCCTACGATCCCGAGTCTCACCTCCTCTACGTATGCGCGCACGATGGCATCAGCGCATTCAGCAGCAATGGCGAGACAGCGTTCATGGAGCCGACACCGGGCACGCGCTACGCGGAAGGCACATTCGGGCGCGCGGGCGTGCGTGTGCGCGGCATTTTCGCGGCAGTCGATCTCACCACGAACAAGCTCGCGTGGCGCCAGCAATGGGCCGAGATGTGCTACAGCGGCTCGATCGTGACGAAGGGCGGACTCGTGTTCGTCGGACGCAACGACAGCCGTTTCACGGCGCTCGACAAGACGACCGGCGCGCTGCTCTGGGACTTTCAGACGGACGCGGCCGTGAACGCGACCGCGAGCACGTTCGAGTACAACGGCAAGCAGTACGTCGTGGTGCTCGCCGCGGGTTCGTTCTTCCCCGGCACGAAGCACGGCGACAGCCTGTGGCTGTTCTCGTTGGACGGCAAGTTCTCGGCCGAAACGTCGACGCGTGTGCCCGACACGTCGAAGCCGCGCGCGGCGGCGGGAGACTGAGCGGCTAGTGAACCGGGGCCGGCGGAGGTGTGAGGCCTCTGAGCTTCATGAACTCCCAGCGGTAGTCGGCTGCCTCCATCTCTACCGCTCCATCGTCGCGCAGATAGTGCGTCGCGAAGCCCATGACTCCCCAGTCCGCGAACTGCATCACGTGTTTGAGCTCGTGTGCCCAGAGCTTGGGATCTTCGAGCGCCGCCTTCTCGTCCGAGAACACGATGACGTAGTCGAGCGTGATCGCAGGCGTGTCGCCGAAGGCGAACACGTTCTGCTGGAGCGATAGCCCTCCCCCGCCCCCGACGCGCCAGCGTACTCGGTTCAGCGTCGCGTCGGGCACGTAGCCCGCGAGCACGCTGCGAATCGCTGCCGGGATCTCCATGACGCCCTCGTGAATAGCGGCGTCGCGCGAGCGAACGATCCAGTCCGCGAGCACCGGCGTGAGACCCTGGACGACCGCGAGGCTGAGGTCGGATACCGGCGCTTCTTCCGTGGGCTCGTCGGCGAGCACCGCCGTGGCCGCGAACGCCGCAATCAGCAGCGCGAGTAACCGCCGGTGTAATGGCGCGCGGGTCGACGGGCTGGGGTTTCGGCGGATGGTGGGCTCCGGGGTAGCGATCAGTGCACCGTGGGCGAGCACGGCACCATCGTGAGCAACTCTTTCAGCGGAGCCTCGGCCTCTTCGCTGTGCAGCCAGGCGGCGACTTGCGGCCGCCAAGAGGCGAGATTGAGCTCCATGAGGCGCAGATAGGCCTGAATGGACGCTTCCGGCAGTTGTTCAGCTATGTCCATCGAAGATTCTCCCTACAGACGCGTTCGACCTGGACGAACCGCCGTGGTTCCAGTGGGGTGGTGACGGCGCAACGTGGGGACGCACCCCACGACGATCAAGGAGAGACGTCTCAGCCTTCGACGTAGGCGTCGGCCTCGATCTCGACCAGCATGTCAGGCGAGATCAGCCGCGCGACCTCGACCATGGCGGTCGCGGGGCGAACGGCGGAGAAGAATTCGCCATGCACGGTGCCGATCTTTTCCCAGTCCGCGATGTTCACGACGTAGATTCGCGTGCGTACGACATCGGCGAGCGTCGCGCCGGCTTTTTGCAGCGCGGTTTCGATGTTCCGCAGCGTCTGGCGAGTCTGCGCGGCCGGATCGCCCACGCCCACGAGTTGACCGTCCGGCCCACTGGCCGTGGTACCGGAGACGTGAACGTGGGGGCCGACGCGGACGGCTCGCGAGTAGCCGATGATCGGCTCCCATTTCGCGCCCGATGAAAAATTCTGGCGGCTCATTATCGCTCCTGTATCCAGTGCTACTTTCCGGCGGCGACGAGCTTTGCTTTGTCCGCGACGAGAAGTGCGCGGACGCTCGTCGGCGGGCGCCCGGTCAAGTCCTTTACCGCGGTGCTCGGTTCGCGCAAGAACGGCGAGTCGAGCTCTTTCGCGAACGACAGCGTGCCGTTGATCGCGGCTTCCGGCGTGCCGTTGTCGAGCAGATATTTACGGTACGCGGGCTCGTCGAGCACGACGAGCTCGACCTTCTTGCCGCTCAACTGGGACGCGAGCGCGACGAGCTCGGCCGGTCCGATCGCGTCCGGACCGGTGATGTTGTACGCCTTGTTGTCGTGACCCGGCGTCGCGAGCACGGCGGCCGCGGCGGCCGCGCAGTCCTCGCGGGTGACGTACGCGACTCGCGCGTCCGGAGTGCTAGTGACGAGCTTGCCTTCGCGGATGATTTGCGCGGCTTGGTCCGGCAGCCCGTTGGCGTAGATCTGGTTGCGTAATAGTGTCCAAGCGACGCCGCTTTCTTGGAGGTAGCGTTCCGTCCGGCGGTGATCGCCGGCGATGATCGACGTCGTGTAGCGGTCGGCGTTCACGTACGACGTGTAAGCGATCTGCTTCACGCCGGCGGCGATGGCGGCGTCGATGGCCACTTTGTGGAGCTCCGGCCGCTGACCGCCGCCGCCGTTGATGCTGATCAACAGCATGCGCGTTCCGCCCCGATATGCGGCCGCGAGCGACTCCGGTTGGGTGAAATCGCCGAACCGCACGCTCGCCCCCCGGTCGGCATACGCCTTGAGCGTGTCCGGCGTGCGGCTCACGAGTATCAGATTCGCCGGCGCGACCTTGCGCTTCAGCAGCTGCTCGATGACGAGGCCGCCGAGTTGTCCGGAGGCACCGGACACGATGATTTTGTCTTGGGCGGCCGCGACCTGACTCAATCCGAGCAGCAGGATCAAACCGAGAAACTTCCTCATGGCGCTTCCTACTTCCTTAGCGAGAAGCCGTGCGGCGGCGCTCGCCGCGTCGGCTCGGACCCGACGATTGCGGAATCTTGCGTGCCTGCTTCACTGCGGCGACGTGAGGCGGAGTCAAACCAGCGAGCGCGTACAGCGCTTCGGTTTCAGTGCTGTTGAGCGGGCGACTCGTGCCTCGCCGCAGCTTGCCGAGCTCTATGGGTCCGAAGCGGATGCGAATTACACGGCTCACTGCGAGCCCGACGGCCGCGAACGCCGCGCGCAGCTCCCGATGCCTCCCTTCGCGCAGGACGACGTGATACCAGAAGTTGTTGCCCCCGCCGCCGGCCCTCTCGACCGACTCGATCCGCGTGCGGCCCTCGTCGAGCTCCACGCCCTCTGCGAGCTCGTGGAGCTGCTCCGGCGACGGCTCGCCGAGCAAGCGCACGGAATAGAGGCGCTCGATGACGGTCGCGGGACGCATTAGCCGGAACGCGAGATCGCCATCCGTCGTGAGCACGAGCAAGCCGGAACTGTTCGGATCGAGCGCGCCGACGTCGATCCAGCGCCCGCGCCGCGGTCGCGGCACGTCGAGCACGGGCTCGTCACCCTCGACCTCTCGACTCGCACGGGCCTCGCCCGCCTTGTAGTAAGCGAGGTGCTGGTGAGCCCGCCGCGGTGCCGCGGCCGGGCCGAGGTTCACGGGACGGCCGTCGACGCAGACGCGCTCGCGCCCTTGCACCTGATCGCCGAGCTTCGCCACTCGGCCGTCGATCGTGATGCGCCCGTCGATGACCCAGCGCTCGATCGCGCGGCGCGAGCCGAGGCCGACGTTGGCGAGGGCTTTCTGGATGCGTTCAGACAAGGACGGACCCCGTGCCGTTTCGAGCCGTGACGAGCGAGGCCGACTATTCGGCGGGTTCAGTGCCGTCGGGTGCGGCACGCAGCGGAATCACGTCTGCGGACTCGGTTTCGACGGAATCGGCGTCGTCACGCGAGTCCGTGGAGTCGAAGTCCGCGCCGTCGGTGTCGAGGCTCAGGTCGAAGTCGTCGTCACCGGAATCATCGTCGGCGTCCGCGACGAGCTCGCCACCCGCCACGGCGGAATCGCCCGCTTCGAACAGCGTGTCGTCGCTCGGGGCCGCGGATGTCTCGATCGGTGGCCCGAACTCTCCCTCGAGCGTTGCGGGCGGCAGCTCGCCGCGCCCCTCGGCTCCGAGGGCTTCGATGAGGTCCGTCTGCGGGCTCAGCTCCGGCAGCCCGTCCTTGAGCTCCGCGAGCGGCGGCAGCTCCTCGAGCTTCTTCAATCCGAAATAGTCGAGGAATTCGCGTGTGGTGCCGAACATGGCGGGCTTTCCCGGCACGTCGCGATGGCCGACGACACGAACCCAGCCGCGCTCGAGTAACGTGCGCATGATGTTGGTGCTGACTACGACGCCGCGGACCTCCTCGATCTCGGCGCGCGTGATCGGCTGGCGGTATGCGACCAGCGCGAGCGTCTCGAGCAGCGCACGCGTGTAGCGCGGTGCCTTCTCCTCCCACAAAGGGACGAGCCAGTCGCTTACTGAGCGTCTGATCTGGATGCGATAGCCGCTCGAGACTTCGCCGACTTCGATGCCACGGCCCTCGTAGTCCGCCGCTAGCGCCTCGAGCACGCGCTTGAGCGTGGCTCGGTCGACGCCGGGCCCCTTGCCCGTGAACAACTCCGCCAGGCGCTCGAGAGTGAGTGGACGGCCCGCGGCAAGCAGCGCGGCCTCGACTACGTATTTGATCTCGGTTTCATCCATTACAGTTCTTGCGCCCCCGCTTCTTGAGCGATCTTCGGTGATTCTTCCGCGCCGGTGGAGTCTGCCGCATCCACGCCCCGGATGTGGATCGGTCCGAACGCTTCGGCCTGCACAACGCTGATGAGGTGCTCCTTCATTAACTCCAATATCGCGAGAAATGTCACGGTCACGCCCATTCGACCTTCGGTCGGGTCGAACAACCGGATGAAGTCGACGTAGCGCTCGGCTTGCAGCGTGACCAGGATGTTCGACATACGCTCGCGCACGGACAACGGCTCGCGACGCACGTGGTGGTGAGCGAACATCGAGGAGCGCTCGAGCGCTTCCTTGAACACCACCAGCAGCTCTTTGAGCGTGATGTCCGGCAGCTTCGTGACGATCGTGCGTTCGATGACGTCCGCGCTCGCCTGGAGCACGTCGCGCTCCATGCGTTCGAGCTCGTCGATGTCGTGCGCGGCCCTCTTGAACCGCTCGTACTCTTGCAGACGGCGCACGAGCTCTGCGCGCGGATCCTCTTCATCCTCATCGCCGTCGCCGGAGCGTGGCAGCAGCATCCGCGACTTGATCTCCGCAAGCGTCGCCGCCATCACGAGGTATTCGCCCGCGAGCTCGAACTGAATCTCCTTCATCAGCTCGATGTATTGCACGTACTGGCGCGAAATCTCGGCGATCGGGATATCGAGAATGTCGAGGTTTTGGCGCCGGATCAGATACAGCAAGAGGTCGAGCGGCCCCTCGAAGGCTTCGAGGAACACCTCGAGCGCGTACGGCGGGATGTAGAGGTCGCGCGGCAGCTCCGTGACCGGCTCACCCTCCACCACCGCGAATGGCATTTCCCCTTGCGTGGGCGCGCCGGCGCCTTCCGCCGCCGTGACCGGCGGTGGTGTCTGAGGCACGAGGCGAAGATTCGGCTTGGAAGGCGCCTTGGCAGCTTGTTCGTCCAATTACGCGAGCCCTGCAATGGAGTGATAGAAGGCGAGTAAAGAGCCGAAAGGCCGATCGATGATCGACCCAAGCGCGCCACTCACCATCAAGAGTATGACGATGATAAGGCCAAACGGCTCGACACGTTCGACGACGTCCGAGGCCTTCGACGGTAAGCACGCGACGAGCACGCGCCCGCCGTCGAGTGGTGGGATCGGAAGTAGATTAAATATCGTCAATATGGCATTGATAAACATACCGAACACACACATCCCGAGTACCCACTCGCTGACCGCGCCGGACGCGCCGAACGTCACCAACATCAGCCTGCCGAGGACCGCCCAGAAAACCGCCATCAGCACGTTGGAGATGGGTCCAGCGGCCGCGACGATCGCCATATCGCGCTTCCGATGACGGAGGTTCCGGGTGTCCACGGGCACGGGCTTCGCCCAACCGAACACGGGACCTCCGGGAACGAACACGAGCAGCCCGATCGGGACGAGGATCGTGCCCAACGGATCGACATGCTTGAGCGGATTGAGGGTGAGCCGGCCGAGCATGGAAGCTGTCGGGTCACCGAGCTGCTTAGCGACCCAGCCGTGCGAGACCTCATGCAGCGTGATTGCGAGAAGGCCGGGGATGGCCGCCACCGAAAGAACGCGGATCAAACCCTCAACATCGATTCCGAACATCGGCAGCATTATACGTGCTGACGTCGGGGAGCGCGGCTCAGGTTTCGAACGCGGAGACGTCTCCTTTGCCTCGCCGCAGCACGGTGACTTCGCCGCCGCTGAAGTCGACCACGGACGTCGGCTCGACGCCGCAAGCGCCACCGTCGATCACCGCATCGACGAGCTTCTCGAGCCGCTCACGAATGCTCTCGGGCTCGGTGAGCGGGAGTGGGTCACCCGGCAGGAGCAACGTGGAGCTCATGAGCGGCTCGCCTAGCTCCTCGAGCAGGCATTGCGCTATGGCGTGATCGGGCACGCGAATCCCTATCGAGCGGCGCTTCGGGTCCTGGAGGCGCTTCGGTGTTTCGTGCGTCGCTCGCAAGATGAACGTGTACGGTCCCGGCGTATGTGCGCGAAGCAACCGATACTCCCAATTGTCAACGCGCGCATAGGTTGCGATGTCTGTTAGGTCCCGACACGCGAGCGTGAAGTCGTGGTCGCGTTCCGTCTTTCGAATCCAGCGAATCTTCTCGAGGGCTGCCTTGTCGCCGATATGCCAACCGAATGCGTAGCTCGAATCCGTGGGGTAGACGATGATGCCGTTGCTGCGAACGATCTCGACGGCACGCTGTAGCAGGCGCCGTTGCGGATTTACTGGGTGGACTTTGAAGTATTGGCTCACAGCTGCATTCTAAGGTTCGGGTATCGATTCGTCAGCGGCGGCGCTAAGATGGCGCGCCACCTCCGGAGAGCGGCAAAGCGCCGCGATTATCTCGACAATCATGCAGGCACTTTTCGACCTCTTACCAGCCGTCGTTTTCTTCGTGGCCTACCGTTTCTTCGGCATTTACACGGCTACGGCGGCAATCATGACGACCATGGCAGTGCAGCTCGCGTATCAGTGGCTCCGTCACCGAAAAGTACCCAAGATGTTCCTCGCGACCGCGGTGGTCGTGTGGGTGTTCGGGGCAATCACGCTGATTCTTCGCAATCCGGTCTTCATTCAGTGGAAACCGTCGATCGTGAGTTGGTTCTTCGCTCTCGCGTTCTTGGGCAGCCACGTTGTCGGTCAGAGGAAGACGTTGGTTGAGCGCGCCATGGCAGATTCCTTGCCCGTCGAGCCGGCCCTTTGTCGGCAACTCAGCGCGATGTGGATAGTGGTGTTCATCTTGCTCGGGGCGCTAAATCTATACGTCGTGTATCACTTCTCGGAAGAAGTCTGGGTCAACTTCAAGGTGTTTGGGATCACGGGAGTCACGCTGGTTGTCGCGCTCGTTCAAGGAGCATGGGTCTACTTCAAGCTGGCGAAGAGTGAGCCGCAGCAGGAGCAGTGATGTTGTACGCCATCATCGCGCGTGATGCACCGAACAGCACCATCCTCCGCCCTTCCGTACGCCCAAGACACCTGCACTACCTGCAAGGTTTGATCGATCGCGGCCGCGTGATTTTCGCCGGTCCGCATCCGGCCATCGACAGCCCCGATCCGGGACCCGCAGGCTTTACGGGCAGCCTAATCATCGCGGAGTTTGATTCACTCGAGAGCGCGAAGGAATGGTGCTCGCACGATCCATACACCGTCGAAGGTGTCTTTCGAGATTTCGAGATCAAGCCCGTCTTGCAGGTTCATCCGTGACCAAAGCGAGAGTCGCTGAGATCCGAGCAAAGCTCGAAGCTGTTTTCGCGCCAAGCGTTCTGGAGATCGTCGACGAGAGTCATCGGCACGCGGGGCATGCCGGTGCGAAAGATGGTCGCGGCCATTTCGCAGTCAAGATTGTGTCCGCGAAGTTCGCCGGGACGAAGCGGCTCGAACGACATCGGATGGTATATTCTGCGCTCGGCAGCTTGATGCAGACGGACATACACGCTCTAAGCGTGAATGCGTCGTGCCCGGACGAGTCACGATAGCGGCGTGGAGATTCCTGATGACGAGATTGGTTGGAAGTGTGATCACGGTATCGCTTGCCGCGTTGGCTGCTGCTTGCACTCAAAGCTCTGCTCCGAACGCCAGCGACGCGGCGCTCGGCCCCGGTGAAGTGGCCACGGTGAACGGCAAGCGGATTCCGGAATCCCTTTTTCGCACTTATACCCCTGCCGCGATGCGTAAGAATGCCGACGACCTGACGTCGGAAGAGCGCAAAGCCGTAATCAATGATCTCGTCGGCGTCATGCTCATGGCCGACGAGGCGCAGAAGACGGGCTTACTCGAGGAACGCACGATCGCCGCGCAGCTCGAGCTCGCCCGACTCCAATTAACGGCGCGCGCGATGGCGACGCGCTACCTAGAACAGAACCCGGTCACGGAGAGCGAGCTCAAAGACGTCTTCGACGAGAACCTGCCCCGCCTCGCGGGCCAAGAGTTCAAGGCGCGGCACATCCTCCTAGAGACAAAGGAAGAAGCCGACTCGGTCATCCAACAGCTGCAGCAAGGGAAGAACTTTCTAGATCTCGCCAACGAACGCGCTGCCGGACCTACCGGTCCCAATGGCGGCGACCTCGGGTGGTTTACGGCGGATTCGATGAACGAGCCGGTCTTTCAAGCCGTTAGCGGGATGAAAGTTGGCGCGCACTCAACCGAGCCCGTGAAGACGGAATACGGCTATCACGTGCTGCTGCTCGAAGACACGCGATCCCAGGAACCGCCGACACTCGACTCAGTGCGGCAAGAGCTAACAAGCGCTGTTCAGCAGAAGAAACTTCAGGACCACGTGCGGACGCTGGTTGAGGCCGCGACGGTGGTGGAAACGCAGTAAGACATGCAACGCTGTTGGGGTTGCACGAAGGCTGAACGTCCTGCGCAGTTGTCGCTTAGAACCAGCTGAACTGGCTCGTCTCGTTACAGCCGCGCGGCTCCCAAGATTAACCCCTGCGGAACTGGCTGCGTTCCAGTAACAGTAATCAGCGCGCCAACCTCGGCGGAGATTCCACCAACGCTATTCACGTCGATCTGAAGATTTCCGACGGAGACGCGGCCCGTCGAATTGTCGACAGAGGTTACCGGCCCTTGAACGAACACGGTGGTTGCGCCCGGAACAGCGAAATCGAGGAACGTCTTTACTACGGTTGCTTTTGGTGTCTTATCAGTTGCCGCTGCCTCAACATAAACGAGTCGGCCAACTTGCATCACTAATGACTGTTCATCCAGGCCAAGTTCAGAAACGTCAAATTCCTGCCCCAATACGTTGATCACGCCGGGGCCAACGCCGTTTAGGCTGCCAAAGAGCACGACGTCGGGGCTGGCATCGCCATCAACACTGTGCCGGCCACTGCCGTCGATGCTGTGCCGACCGCTGCCGTCGATGCTGTGCCGACCACTGCCGTCGATGCTGTGCCGGCCACTGCCGTCGATGCTGTGGCGGCCGCTGCCGTCGATGCTGTGCCGACCACTGCCATCGATGCTGTGCCGGCCGCTGCCGTCGATGCTATGGCGACCACTGCCATCAATGCTGGACAAACTGCTGATAGCGATGCTGTGCCGGCCACTGCCGTCGATGCTGTGCCGGCCACTGCCGTCGATGCTGTGCCGACCACTGCCGTCGATGCTGTGCCGACCACTGCCGTCGATGCTGTGCCGACCACTGCCGTCGATGCTGTGCCGACCACTGCCGTCGATGCTGTGCCGACCACTGCCGTCGATGCTGTGCCGACCACTGCCGTCGATGCTGTGCCGACCACTGCCGTCGATGCTGTGCCGACCACTGCCGTCGATGCTGTGCCGACCACTGCCGTCGATGCTGTGCCGACCACTGCCGTCGATGCTGTGCCGACCACTGCCGTCGATGCTGTGCCGACCACTGCCGTCGATGCTGTGCCGACCACTGCCGTCGATGCTGTGCCGACCACTGCCGTCGATGCTGTGCCGACCACTGCCGTCGATCGATAGAACGGCGCTCATCTCTTCGGCGGCGCGCACACCTCCGACCAGGAAAAGCGCCGTGAACACTGAAACGCCCAAACGTCTAGGAATCAGCAAGTTCATCCCCTCACGTCCGAATGTCATTCGTCATCCTCGTCATCGATGCGCTTTGTTGGCGCAGGTGGGTCATTGTTGAATGGCAGTTTTTCATCTAAGAATTCGAAAACACCGACACCAGCGATCACTCTTTTTCTTGGTAGCCGGTCCGGCTTCTTCGCAGGTCCGATTCGGCCTTCTTGCATTGCCAGCCAATCGTCAAGCGTCTCCAAGAGCTGCTGGCACTTCTTACGGAGGTAAACAGAAAAGTGTTCGTATTGTTCTTCCGTTAATCCGATGTCCGTGACCACTTGCCTTTCGAATCTATTCGGGCGGCCAGCCGTTGCTCGGTTGTTGTAGTCGACTGTATTGGCCAGTCGCCCAAGAACTCTTCCCAATCTCTCTATCGCTGCCGGGTCAAGTTGATTTGGTATATACGTTCTTCCGGTGTTCCTAATTCGACCGTCACCATCGATCTCTGCTAATCCAGTCCGCAGCAACTCATCCAACATCGCCCGCGGTGCCATGTCGCCGCTATACCGTCGCACCAACTCCGTGAAGCTAGGTGCGTCAACGCTAGGGTCATCCTCGAAAGGGATCGGTAGGGGTAACCCATATGGGCCTGTGAATTCGGGGTCCTGATTCCATCCAGAAATGACGCGACCAACGCGACTTAAATTTGTTGTTAGTCGATTCTTGTCAGTTGAATCTCGAAGGCGATGAACTTCCTTTCTTGATAGACCAGTCAGAATCGCAACCCGCGTATCCGACAGTCGTCTTCCAGGTAGCTGAAACTCCTCATTCCCCGCCGCATCGACATACACCTGCCTCAACAACTCGCCTGCCTCAGGGGCCGTAACCCCGTTTCGGATCAGGATTCGCACTAACGGAAGCAACAGCCGGCGATACGCTCTCCCTAGTTGATCCCGTAAGTCCTCTGGCCGCATGCGCCGGACATAATACCGATAAAGCGGACGATATTCCCAAAAACCCCGTCAAATCAAGCTTATGACAAGCAAGCAGGGGGCGCCGAGGGCAGTGGACCCGCGGATGTGGGAAGCCGAAACCAGAAAAATCAGTGGGTTAGAGATTAACCCTCAAAAAGACCATGCATTGGCGGATATGGTGGAATGATTCGTGCGAGGAATGATGCGCGTCGAATTTGCGCAATTAGCACATCTATCAATCGTCTTCGTAGTAGTAGACGCCGACGCCGATGCGTCTGCCGGACGGTCGAGTACTGCGTTGTCCCTGCGAGAGCAGGTTATCTACGCCGTCGGCGAACAGCGTAATTTCCTTCCGAAGCTGGCGCCTGAAGGCCGTTATTCCGATCTCCGTTAGCGGGTCACTTTCTATGAAACGTTCGATTCGACCTGGATCGTCCGGCGACTGGGCCAATTCGCTACTGTTGTACGCGATGGTAGTCGCCAAACCGCGAAGGCCGAAGACCATCGACGTGATCAGTCTCTCGTCCAACCCTTCTGGCACTACGTAACGACGCCGAGCCGTTAGTTGTCGTGTACTGTCTTCAGACACTGCGCCACACCGAATCAGCTCAACCTTGATCGCGCCGGCAGGCAGATCCCCCACGGATTCTCTGACTAGTCTCACGAACGACGCTCGTCCGCTGCTGTAGCGCAGCACTTTCGGCTTGCCCGCGGCGCTGAGGTACCTCGGATCTGTAAACCAGCGCTGCAAAACATCGCTCAGGGGGCTTAGTTCAACGCGGGGGTCGTCCTGAAACTTTTCCTTCAACTGTCGAAGTCTTCTGACCTCTTTTCTGCCAATCCCTGTCATTGCAGATACACGCGAAATGTTGGTCGGCCGCCCTCGAATTCCATAGTCAACTCCCGCAACTTCCACGAATGCGACACGACTGATTTCAGAGAACTCGCTAAAGCTAATTCCGTTTCGTAAGAGGAATCGCGCGACTGGCACGAGGAACGAGAAGCACGCGCGGAGTAGGCGCGTCCGGGTTGTAGCTTTAGTCATCAGATCGCTCGTGGTCGCGCAAGTTTGAAACGCTGCCAGCAACGTGTGCTTCCAAGCCTGTCAAGCGCTCTCTCACTACATCGCGTGGCATGCGGGACAGTATCCCAGTGATCACAAACGCCTGACGCTTCAGTGGCAAGCGCTCAGGTTTTCGAGCGATGTCTGTTCAATGGAGGCCCGTTTTGAGAGCAACGCCTGAATTACCTCTCGATTGTGTGACTTCTGAAAAAAAACGCTCGCACGCTTGAAGCGACGATCGGGCCAACGTCTTCTCCCTCTTTCAGCCGTTCCTCGCCTGAGTTCATTAGATCGTCGAGTGACTCGAAACAGCTCGTCACTGTGAGCGCCTTCGTTTCACCGAGCTTTCTCCTGCCAGCCGAGGTCGTTCACCTTGAATACGACAGCGTCGAACTCATACGGTAATTCCGGCCGTTTCACGCCGATACGCGAGTAATAGGCCAAACCGCCTGGAATTCCTGCTACCAATTCTGCTTCGGGACATGTACGCAGCCTGATCTTCCTGAGCCATTCGATGATCGAGCTTTGGGACCTTGGGATCATCGAGCATCGTGTACGCGTAGTTGTGCTCTTCGAGCGCGCCACGCGTTCCGCTCAGCGGCGTTCCAACTGATGGCGGTACTCGATGATCTCTTCGCGGAGGTACCTCTCCCGCTGGACGCTCCAGGAGCTGCCGCCCTCGTCGTGCAGATCAGCTTCGAGCTCGACTGTGAGGGCGCGCGCTGTTTCGACCATCGCATCGAAGCGCGTGACGGGATCTCCGACACCGGGCAATACGAGGAAGAAGCTCAGGCCCGCGATCGTGCCGTTGCCGAGGTTGGCGAGATCGAAAGTGCCGGGTTCCGTGAGGCTTGCGACGCTGAACGCGGGCTCGCCGTCGGTACCGTCACGGTGAAAAATTCCGTAACGGCCGTGCTTCAGCCCTGCTTCGCCGAGGGCCGCTACGGCGCGTTCTGCGCTGAGCTCCTCGCCGCGAGGAATGAGCCGCAGCGTGATGATGCGGTCGGGGCTGCTCTTGGGGGCTCTTCGGACGGGCGCTTCGACCGTGAGCGGTTCGGCATGCGCGACGGCGTCCGGGCTCGCGGCAGGAGCGTCGCCGATGCGAGGCTCGGTTCTCAGGCGGCGCGGCAATTGCGGAAGCAAACGGCGGCTGAATACGCCCTTGCTCCAGAGAAAGACTCCGACTACCAGCAGGGCACCCAGCCCCAAAAGTACCCAGCGCAAGTCCCACATCGCGTTACAGACTACATTGCGGCGAGTCTTACCGCCTCGTCGATGTCCACCGCCACCATTCGCGATACACCCGGCTCATGCATCGTCACTCCCGTGAGCTGATGCATCGCCTCCATGGTCGTCTTGTTATGAGTGATGATGACGAACTGCACCTGCTCCGCCATCTCTTTCACGATATCCGAGAAGCGGCCGACGTTGGCATCATCGAGCGGGGCGTCCACCTCGTCTAGTAGGCAGAACGGTGCCGGGTTCAGCTCGAAGATCGAAAAGACCAGCGCGACGGCGGTTAACGCCTTCTCACCACCCGAAAGGAGATGAATCGTGCTGTTCTTCTTGCCCGGCGGGCGAGCCATCACTGTAACTCCCGACGCAAGGACGTCGTCCCCGTCAAGCTCGAGATACGCGTGGCCGCCGCCGAACAGACGGGGAAACAGTCGACCGAGGCCCTGATTCGCCTTTTCGAATGTCTCGTTGAATCGGGTGCGCGTTTCGCGGTCGATCTTGCGAATCGCGTTCTCGAGGGTCTCGAGAGCTTCGGTGAGGTCGGCGAACTGGGCATCGAGATACGTTTTGCGCTCGGATTGCTCTTTGAATTCGTCGATCGCTGCGAGGTTGATCGCACCGAGGCGCTGAATCCGGCGCTCGAGCTGTTCGAAAGTGTCGTGCCATGCTGCGGCGGTCGCCTCAGCTGGCAGCTCCGCGATCACCTTCTCTAGCTCGAAACCCGTCTCGGCAAACTGCTCGCCTACGGTCTCGGCACGCACTTGCGCTTCGCGCACTGCCAGCCGCACGTTGTCGGCTGCTTCGCGCAGCTCATTCACGATTTGCTGCTGCGCGCTGCGTTGCTGCTCGACTTCGCGCAGCTGCGCGTCGATTTCGTCGGTCGCTTTGCGCGCGTTGCCGAGATCGGCTTCAACGACCAAGCGGTCGTCGAGCTTGCCGATCAGGGCCTGCTCCTCGACAGCGAGCGGCTCTCCTGCCGTATCGATCTCCGCTTGGAGCTCTTGCTGGCGTTTCGTGAGATGCCCCAGTTGCCCTTGCACGCGCGTGAGCGCTGCGCTCGCCGACTCTTTCGAGCTGCGCCGCGATTCCACCTTGATGGCGATCGCCTGTGTAGCTTCGCGATGTTCTTCCGCCTTTGCGCGGGCGTCGGTTAGGCGATCCTGTTGCTCGCGCCGCTGTCTCTCGAAGTCCTCGCGCGCCGTTGCAACCTCACGGTACTGCGCGCCGGCCGTTTCGCGGCGCGCGCGGCTCTCGTCGAGTGCCGTCACAAGTGCTTGCTGCTCGCCGTCGAGATCGGCAATCGCGCGATCGAGTGTCGCCAATCGGTTGCGCACTTGGTCGAGCTCGCCGCGGCAAGTGCCGAGCTCGGTCTTCGTGTCTGCGTGGAGCTGTTGCCGGCGCGTGGTCTCCGCCTGCGCATGTGCACGGGCTTCCTCGAGCCGTTCCAACTGCGCGCGTGTGTCGATGAGCGCCTTCGCGACTTCGTCCGCGCGTCGAGCCGCGGTCGTAACGGCCTCACGCAGCCGGTTGATCTCTTCGCTGCGCGCAATTACGCCGACCTGTGGGTCGTCGCTGCGTCCGATGCGCACCCAGTGGCGCCCGACCCAATAGCCGTCGCGTGTGACGACGGACTCGCCGGCGCCGAGACTGCTGCGCAGCGCGATCGCCTCGCTCAGGGATTCCGCAACGCGGATCCCGCCGAGAATCGGCGCAACGGCATCCGGACCTTTGACGTACGCGAGCAGCATGTCCGCGCCGACGTGCTCGGGACGACCGGAGCGAGCTTCGATGAGCGACAGGCCGCCTTCGGTGAGCTCCGGTAGCGTCACCGCGACGTTGTCCATGTTCTGAATGGTGACGGCTTGCAGGTATGGACCAAGTACGGTTTCGACCGCCCTTTCCCACCCGGGTTCGACGACGAGATCTTGTGCCAGCCGGCGCTTCTCGGTGAGCGTCTGCGACTCGAGCCAGCGATTGATCTGCTCGGACGACGTGCCGAGCGCCGCCTCTTGCAGTGCTTCGAGCGACGCGAGTCGCCCGCGGTCGTTCTGGAGCTGCTCGCGAAGCTGGTCGAGGTGCAGGGAGACCTTCTTCTCCTGCTCGCGCAGCTGCTGAATCTGTTGCCAAACGGTTTCTAGCGCGCGCACGGCGTTGTCGCACGCGGCGACGAGTCGTTCCTCGTTCGCGACGAGCACCGCGAGCCGTTCCTCTAGTTCCGCAAAGCTCAGGCCGGCCCGTTCCTCCGCGTTCCGCTGGCGTTCCTTGTCGAGCCGCTGGCCTTGGGCCGTGAGCTGCTCGATACGCGTGTCCTCGACTTGGGTGGAGCGCTCGGCGGTAGCAAGCTCCTCTGCGATCTGCTCCCAGCGCTCACGCCACAGCTCCATTGCGCGCTCGGCATCGTCGAGCGCCTGTTGCGAGCTGCGCTGTAGCGCATGCGCCTGCTCGAGCCCCGGGCCGAGCTCGCTAAGCAGCTGATCGATCTGCGATAGCTCGACCTCGTCGCTCGCGATGTGCGAGCGGATCTCGCCGATCTGAGCATCGGTGCTCTGCAAGTCTTCCCGCTGGCGCTGAATCAGATCCTTGCGATGCTGCACCGACTGCTCGAGCCGCGCGATGTCGGAGCCGATACGGTAGTAGCTGCCCTGGACGGCGTTGAATCGCTCATTGCGGTCGGCAAGCTCGACGCGCAGTTTCTCGATCGTCGTCTCTGCAGACCCTTGAGCCGTGATCGCGGCCTCGAGGGTGAGCTGCTTCTCTTTGAAGACCCTCTCCTGTTCCGCGACTTCGGTGCGCAGCGCGCTCAGCCGCAACGCGAGCAACTCGGCGCCGATTTTGCGTTGCTCAGCCTTGGTTGCCTTGTACTTCTCCGCGTCCTTGGCCTGCTTCTGCAGGTGGGTGAGCTGCTTCTCGATCTCGCCGCGCAAATCCGCCAAGCGCTCGAGGTTCTCGCGCGTGTGCCCTATGCGGTGCTCGGTCTCGCGGCGGCGCTCCTTGTACTTGGAGATGCCGGCGGCCTCCTCGAGGAACGCGCGCATTTCCTCAGGCTTCGCCTCGACGAGCCGGGAAATCATGCCCTGCTCGATGATCGAATACCCGTGGGTGCCGAGACCGGTGCCGAGCAGGATGTGGGTGATGTCCTTCCGCCGGCAGCGGCCATTGTTCAAGTAGTACTGGGACGTGCCATCCCGGGAGACCACGCGTCTCACCGAGACCTCGGAGTATCCCGCGTACGGACCCGTGATCGTGCCGTCCGAGTTGTCGAACGTGAGCTCGATGCTCGCCACGCCCACCGGCTTGCGGTTGCCCGAGCCGTTGAAGATGACGTCGGCCATGGAGTCGCCGCGCAGGGTCTTGGCCGAGCCTTCGCCGAGCACCCAGCGAATCGCGTCGATGATGTTGGACTTGCCGCAACCGTTCGGACCGACGATGCCCATCAAGTTGCTGGGAAACTTGATGGTGGTGGAATCGACGAACGACTTGAAGCCCGCGAGCTTGATCTTACTCAGGCGCATAGAGCAGAGCGATGAACTCCGTGATGTGAGTCGAGAAGGCCGGCCGCGTGGCCGCTTCGACCGCCGTAGTGTAGAGTAAAAAGTAAGCCAAGACGACGGTCGTCGAGCGCCTCCTTCGAAAAAAATTTGGACTAAAAAAATCGTGGCGAGCGAACGTCCGAAGCGGCCCTCCAAAAAAATTCTCGAGACCTTTCCGAACCCGCAACCCGATCGCGACTACACGATACGGATGCGCGTTCCCGAATTCACTTGTCTCTGTCCGAAGACAGGTCAGCCCGACTTCGCGACCTTGCACCTGGAGTACGTGCCCGATCTCCTGTGCGTCGAGCTGAAGTCGCTCAAGCTGTACGTTTGGTCGTTTCGCAACGAGGGCGCGTTTCACGAGGCGGTGACGAATCGGATACTCGGTGACCTCGCAGGTCTCGTGCGCCCCCGGTTCATGCGCCTGACGGCGGAATTCAACGTTCGCGGTGGCATCTACACCACGATCGTGGCCGAGCAGCGCCAGCCGGACTGGCGCCCCGCAGCGTCTCCGGACCTCCCGCCGAGCCCTCCGGCCTTCTAGTTGCCAGATCTGAGAAAGACGTTCGGAAAACCACTTCCGCTCCGGAAGTACGTCTGTATAATCGCCCGTTCCGTTTGAACCCGTCTTGGAGGTGCAAGCGATGTCTGCCAAGAAAGCAGCCACCAAGAAGAAAAGCTCGGTCGGTAAAAAGAAAGTGGCGAAGAAGGTGAAACCGAAGGCGAAAGCCGCTCGGTCGGGCAGGACGTCCGCGCGCAAGACGAAACAGAAACCGTCGTCGAAAAAGACAGTGAAGTCAGCCAAGTCAGCCAAGAGCACGAGCCACAAAAAGGTGTCGAAGAAAGAACTTCCGGCCCCCAAGGGTCACAACAAGGTAGTTGGGAAGCAGACGAACGGCGTTTCGAAGACAGTCGTACCGCGACTGCCCGTACCTGCGCCTCATGTGAGCGCCCGCCCGGCTCCGGCTCCCGTCATCAAGCGACGGAGCTCATCGAACTTGATGAGCGGCCCGGTCAAGGGGTTCACCCCCTATCAGCCGAAGCGCGGTGAGGACTACATGAATAAGGAGCAGCTGGAGCACTTCCGGCAACTCCTGCTCGCGTGGAAACGCGAGCTCATGGAAGAAGTCGACCGCACGATGCTGCACATGAAGGACGACGCGGCGAACTTCCCGGACCCGAACGATCGGGCCACGCAGGAGTCCGAGTTCGGTCTCGAGCTGCGCACGCGCGACCGTGAGCGCAAGCTCCTGAAGAAAATCGATTCGGCGCTCGCGCGCATCGACGACGGGTCATACGGCTATTGTGAGGAGACCGGCGACGAGATCGGCCTGCGCCGGCTCGAGGCCCGTCCCGTTGCGACGCTGTGCGTCGAGGCTCAGGAGCGCCGCGAGCTCGCCGAGCGCCAGTTCCGAGACCGCGAGGATCAATACCGGTAGGCGCTGCCCAGAGCGCGTCTGCACAAACGAAGCCGATGAGCTACGTCGGCCGTTTCGCCCCTTCCCCGACCGGCCCGCTCCACATCGGCTCGCTCGCGACCGCTGTCGCGAGCTTCCTTCACGCACGTCAGGCGCTGGGGCGCTGGCTCGTGCGCATCGAGGACATCGATCCGCCGCGCGAGGTTGCCGGAGCGACGGACGACATCCTGCGCACACTCGAGTCGTTCGATCTGACTTGGGACGGCCCCGTCGTCTACCAAAGCGCCCGCCGCGAGATCTACGAGGCCGCCAGCCAACGGCTGCTCCGCGAAGGCCGCGCGTTTCTATGCAGCTGCACGCGTAGCGAGCTGCGCGCGGATAACGAAGGTGCCGCGGGGCGCTACCCAGGGACTTGCCGGGGCAGGACACGGCATGAGCGTGCCACAGCCGTGCGCGTGCGCGTCGACGGCGCGTCGGAACCTTTTGTGGACGGTCTGCAGGGCGAGATTGCGACGTCGCTCGCGGAGACCGTCGGCGACTACGTGATCTGGCGACGCGATGGGCTGCCCGCTTACCACCTCGCCGTCGTGCTCGACGACGCGGCTCAGGACGTCACGACGGTCGTGCGGGGCGTCGATCTACTCGATTCGACGGTCGCCCACCGCCACCTCCAGCGCGCGCTCGGTTTGCCGACGCCGGAGTATCTCCACGTCCCGGTGATCGTCGGTGCTGACGGGCAAAAGCTGTCGAAGCAGACCGGCGCCCTGCCCATCGGCGCGGCGGATCCCGCCAGCGTCGCTAGGCGCGCGCTCGAAGCGCTGGGCGCGCCGGTGCCACGCGAGCTGCGCGGCGCAGCGCCGCGCGAGCTCTGGTCCTGGGCGATCGCGAACTGGCGAATCGACAGTTTGCGCGGGCTGCGCGCGCTCGCAGACCCGCTTTAAGCGGCGTCGGTGACGTCGCGCATGCTGAGGCGAATGCGCCCCTGGCGGTCGACCTCGAGCACCTTCACCTTCACCAGGTCCCCTTCGTTCAGCTTGTCGCTGACGCGCTCGACGCGCTCGTTGGAGATCTGCGAAATGTGCACGAGACCGTCTCGGCCCGGGAGAATCTGGACGAACGCGCCGAAGTCCATGAGACGCACCACCTTGCCCTCGTAGATGTGCCCGACTTCGACGTCGGCCGTGATCAGCTTGATCCGCTCGAGCGCCGCCTTGCCGGCCTTGCCGTCCACGGACGCGATCTTCACGGTGCCGTCGTTCTCGATGTCGATCGTCGTGCCCGTCTCTTCCGTGATCGCACGAATGACTGCCCCGCCCTTGCCGATGACGTCGCGGATCTTCTCGGGGTCGATCTTGATCGTGATGATCGTGGGCGCGTATTCAGACATCTTCTCGCGCGGGGTGCTCAGCACCTTGTTCATCTCGCCGAGGATGTGCAGCCGGCCGTCGCGGGCCTGAGCGAGCGCCGCTGCCATGATCTCGCGGGTGATGCCGATGATCTTGATGTCCATCTGCAGCGCCGTGACGCCGTCCGTCGTTCCGGCCACCTTGAAGTCCATGTCGCCGAGGTGGTCCTCGTCGCCGAGGATGTCCGTGAGCACGGTGAAGCCGTTGTCCTCTTTGATGAGGCCCATCGCGACGCCCGCGACGGCGGCCTTGATCGGCACGCCCGCGTCCATCAGCGCCAAGCTCGTGCCACAGACGCTCGCCATCGAGCTCGAGCCGTTCGACTCGGTGATCTCGGACACGACGCGGACCACGTACGGATACGTTTCCATGTCGGGCATCACGGCCTCGACGCCGCGTCGAGCGAGTCGGCCATGGCCGATTTCGCGACGCTTCGGCGAGCCGATAAATCCTGTCTCACCAACGCTATACGGCGGGAAATTGTAGTGGAGCATGAACGGATCGCGCCGCTCGCCGTCGAGAGCGTCGATGATCTGCGCGTCGCGGCCCGTTCCGAGCGTCGTGACGACGAGCGCCTGGGTCTCGCCGCGCGTGAAGATCGCGGAGCCGTGCGTTCGGGGCAGCACACCTACCTGGACGTCGATCTTGCGGACCGTCCGGGCGTCGCGGCCGTCGATACGGGGCTTGCCCGCGACGATACGGCCACGGACGATCTTGCGCTCGACATCGTGGAACGCGCCTTCGACCTGCTCCGCTGTCCATTTGCCGCCTTCGACGACGTTCGCGGCCACGCATTGCTTCTTGAGCTCGCCGATCTTGGCGTAGCGGGTCTGTTTCTCGGCGATGCCGTAGGCCTCGGTGAGCTGCGGTACGAACTTGTCGACGGCCGTTCCGAGCGCTTCGTCGGTCGGAGGCGCCGTCCAGTTGATGGAGGGGCGTCCGGCTTCCTTCGCGAGCGACCTGATCGCTTCGATCGCGGTCTGCATCTGCTCGTGGCCGAACATCACGGCGCCGAGCATCACTTCCTCGGACAGCATCTTGGCCTGAGATTCGACCATCAGCACCGCGTCCTTCGTGCCCGCAACGAACAGGTCGAGCAACGAGTCCTTGAGCTCCGTGGCGGTCGGATTCAACAAATATTGGCCGTTCTTGTAGCCGATGCGTGCGCCACCGATCGGGCCCATGAACGGCAAACCGGACAGCGCAAGCGCGGCCGAGGCGCCGAGCATCGCCGGTACATCCGAGTCCACCTCGGTGTTCATCGACAGCACTGTTGCGATGACCTGCACTTCGCGCTGGAAGCCGTCGGGAAACAGCGGGCGGATGGGGCGGTCGATCAAACGCGAGATCAGAGTCTCTTTCTCGGTGGGCCGGCCTTCGCGCTTGAAGAAGCCGCCCGGGATGCGGCCCGCGGCGTAGGTCTTCTCTTGATAGTTCACGGTTAGCGGGAAGAAGTCGCGGCCCGCGACGTCTTTGTTATGGCCGACGGCGGTCACGAGGACGACCGTATCGGCCATGTTCACCAACACGGCGCCGCCGGCTTGACGCGCAACTACGCCGGTCTCGATGGTCACGTCGTGGGCGCCGTATTTGAAGGTCCTGGTAACTCTCACGTGTTTCTTTCCTTACGAACGGCAGAGACGTTTCCGATCTTGCGGGAACCGTCGACCTGCTCGGCGCCTATGGCGCGGGGTGATTTCAAAAATGATCAGAGCCGGCGAGCCGGCTCTGATACACGGAAACTGTGCGATCAACGCCTCAGGCCTAGACGGCCTATGAGCTGCTGATAACGGCCTTGGTCGGTCTGCTTGAGGTAGTCCAACAGCTTTCGGCGTTGGTTCACCATCTTGAGCAAGCCACGGCGCGAGTGGTGGTCTTTCTCGTGACCCGTGAAGTGGTCGGAGAGTTGGGTAATCCGCGCGGAGAGCAAAGCGACCTGAACTTCCGGAGATCCCGTGTCGGTGTCGCCGCGGCGGTATTCGCCGATGATTTCGGACTTTTTTTCTGCCTTGAGGGGCATGCGTATCGTCTCCAGACCGCCTTATCCAGCGGCCGATCTTTCTAGCCTATTCCACGAAGGCGGGCATTCTACTGGAACGATCGGTTCCGCTCCAAGCACTTAAGGAGGAAAAACCCGCTGCGGGACGAGGCGGCCGTCAGAAGTCACCTCCGCGATCGCCAAGAGGTCCCGGGGCTCGCGATAGACCTTGATGCGGCCGAGCGCCCAAGCGGGGTCGGCGGCGACGGCCTGGCCGTGCGAGAGCCGGTCCGCCGCATCAGGGCCGAGCACGACGGCCGGCCAGTCCCGCAGCGCGCAATCGGCCGGCAGCAGCAACCGGTCGAGCGCCATCGCGGTCGTTCTTCGCCGCGAGGTCCTCCAGGGTCTCGAGCGAGGTCATCTGCTCGGCCCTGAACGGGTCGACGGAGGACCGGCGCAGCTCGCGGACGTGCCCGAGCGTTCCGAGCGCGCTCGCGATGTCGACGACCAAGGTCCTGACATAGGTTCCTTTGGAGCAGCGTATGGAGAGCTCGAGCTCGGGCCACGCATAGCGCTCGAACGTCAGTGCATGGATCGTCACGCGCCGCGCCTCTCGCTCGACCGTCACGCCGCGGCGCGCCAGCCGGTAAAGCGGCACGCCGTCGCGCTTGAGCGCGGAATACATGGGGGGTACTTGCTCGATCTCTCCCACGAAGCGCACGAGCGCAGCCCGCACGTCGGCTTCTACCGGAATCGGGGCCGCGCGCTCTTCGACGATCGCTCCGTCCGCGTCATCCGTGTCCGTCGCCGTACCGAGGCATGCCGTCACGCGGTAAGACTTATGCGCGTCCAGCAGAAACCCCCCGAGCCGTGTCGCAGCGCCGAAGCAAATTGGGAGCATGCCGGTTGCGAGCGGGTCGAGGCTGCCCGTGTGTCCAGCCTTCGAGGCATCGTACAGGCGCTTGACGCGCTGCAGCGCGTGGTTGGAAGTCAGCCCGCGCGGCTTATCGAGGAGCAGGACGCCGCGAACGTCCCTACCCCGCACTCGTCGTGCTGCCACGGATATCGGTTTAGATCAGTCGGACGGGTGATCCGCGGCGCTCGCGTCGTCGATCAGCCGGCCGATCTCGACGCTGCGCCGCGCGCTCGAGTCGTGGCGGAAACGCAGCTCGGGCACGCGCCGCAGCTGCAACGCTTGACCGACGCGGGAGCGGAAGAAGCCACGCGCTTTCTCGAACCCCTCGCGGATGTCCGCCGGATCGTCGTCGAGCGTGATCGTATTGAAGAACACGGTCGCCACGCCGAGGTCGCCGCTGACCTCGACGGCGCTCACGCGAGCGCCCGAGAGCCGCGGATCCTTCACCTCGCTGAGCAGGAGCTCGTTCACGAGGCGCTGGATCTCCGACGCGACCTTGTCCTTTCTCTGGTATTCGCGCGACATCAGGTGATCTTACGGGCGATCTCCGTCCGCTCATAGCACTCGATTTGGTCGCCGGCCCGCACGTCGTTGTAATTACGCACGCCGATGCCGCATTCGGTGCCCGCCCGCACCTCGTTCACGTCGTCCTTGAAGCGCCGCAGGGACTCGAGCGCTCCCTCGAAGATCACCACGTTGTCGCGCAGCACGCGAATCGGGCTGCTGCGCCGCACGTAGCCGTCGACGACCATACAGCCGGCCACTTGGCCGAACTTCGGCGATCGGAACACCTCGCGAACCTCCGCGAGGCCCACGATCTGCTCGCGAACCTCGGGTGCGAGCAGCCCGCTCGCAGCCGCTTTGATGTCGTCGATCGCTTCGTAAATGATGCTGTAGTAGCGGATATCGACGCCGCTCTCCTTGATCGCCCCGCGCGCGGCTGCGTCGGCCCGCACGTTGAAACCCAGGATGATCGCCTTCGACGTTGCAGCGAGCTGCACGTCCGATTCGGTGATGCCGCCGACGCCCGAGCCGACGACGAAGACTTTCACGTCGTCCGTGGAGATCTTCTCCAATGCGTCCTTCAGTGCTTCCGCGCTGCCGTGCACGTCCGCCTTGATCACGAGCGTGATTCTCGGTACGCCGCCTGCCGCCATTTGGCTGAAGACGTTCTCGAGCTTGGTCGCCTGCTGATGCGCGAGCTTGGTGTCGCGCTCGCGGCTCTGGCGGAACTGCGCAACGTCGCGCGCCTGGCGGTCGTCGGCGACCACCTGCACGTCGTCACCGGACATCGGTGTGCCGGAGAGGCCGAGCACCACGACCGGAGTCGACGGGCCCGCGAACGGAATCTGCGCCCCCGTTTCGTCGAACATCGCGCGGATGCGCCCGTACTCCTGGCCCGCGAGCAGGATGTCGCCGATCTGCAGCTTGCCCTTGTTGATCAGCACGGTCGCGACCGCGCCGCGGCCGCGCTCGAGGCTCGATTCGAGCACGACGCCGGACGCCGGGCCCGTGTCAGGTGCCTTGAGCTCGAGCACTTCAGCCTGCAGCAGCAGGGCGTCGAGTAACTTGTCCACGCCCTCGCCGGTCTGCGCGGAGACGTTCACGAACATCGTCTCGCCGCCGTACTCCTCGGGAATCAGCTCTTGCTTCACGAGCTCGTTGCGGACTCGCGTGGGATCCGCGCCGTACTTGTCGATCTTGTTGATCGCAACCACGATCGGCACCTCGGCCGCCTTCGCGTGCTGGATCGCCTCGATCGTCTGCGGCATGACGCCGTCGTCGGCCGCCACGACCAGCACGACGATGTCCGTGACGCGTGCACCGCGCGCGCGCATCGCCGTGAACGCAGCGTGGCCCGGCGTGTCGAGGAACGTGATCTTGCCGTTCGGCGTCTGCACGTTGTAAGCGCCGATATGCTGCGTGATGCCGCCCGCCTCGCCCGCCGCGACCCGCGTGCGGCGAATGTAGTCGAGCAACGACGTCTTGCCGTGGTCGACGTGGCCCATGATCGTGACGACCGGCGCGCGTGGCACTTGCTCCACGTCCCCGGACAGCCTCTTCGACGGACTCGATGAGCTTGTCCTCGATCGCCGTCTCTTTGAGCGCCTTGGCGCTGTGGCCCATCTCCTCGACGACGAGGATCGCCGTGTCTTGGTCGAGCGCCTGGTTGATCGTCACCATCATGCCCATCTTCATGAGCGACTTGATGACCTCGGCGCCTTTTACGGCCATGCGCGACGCGAGCTCGCCCACGGTGATCGTCTGGCCGATCTCGACGTCGCGCACGACGGGCGCCGTCGGGCGCTCGAACACGTGCTGCGGGTCGAGGCTCACTTGGACGTTGCGGCGGCGCGCCTTCTTCTTGCGCCGTCGGCCCGTCATGCCGTCGGCGACGTGCAGCGTGTGATCGCCGTCGGAGGGCTCCTCGACCATTCGCTCCTTCTTGAGCTTCTGGCGGGCCTTCTCGGCTTCGGAACGCGACTGCGCCTCCTTCTCGGCCAACGCGGCGCGCTTGCGCTCGTCTTCGGCGCGAGTGCGCGCCTCCTCGTCGGCGGCGGCGTTGCGGCGCTTCTCTTCTTCGATGCGCTTCTGCTCGTCCGCTATGCGCTGCTCAGCCGCCTTGCGCTCGCGCTCCTCGGCGTCCTTCTTGGCCTGCGCCTCGCGCTCGACGGCGGTGCGCGCGTACTCCTCGGCGCGGCGCACTGCGTCGAGCTCTTCCTGCTGCTTGCGGGCTTGCTCCTCGAGGACGTCGCGTTTGACGTAGGTGCGCTTCTGACGCACCTCGACGTTGATCGTGCGCGTCCGGCCCTGGTTGCCGCCGAGCTTGAGCTCGCTCGACGACTTGCGGTTCAGCGTGATCTGGCGCGGCGCGGACTCGCCCGCATCCTTGCGGCCGTGCGTCTTGCGAAGATGCGTCAACAGCTCGAGCTTCGCGTCCTCGCTGATGACGTCGTCGGCGCCGCCGACCTTGATGCCGGCTTCGTCGAGCTGAATCAGCAAGCGATCGACCGGTACCTTGAGTACCTTCGCGAAATCCGAGACGGTCACTTCCGCCATCAACTTCTCCTAGCCGTTACTTCGCTTGCTGCTCGCCGTCGAACCAATGTGCGCGGGCGGCCATGATGAGCTTTGCCGCGCGCTCCGGTTCCACGTCGATCTCGCCGAGATCGTCCACCGCCTGCTCCGCGAGGTCCTCGCGCGTCACGATGCCGCGGCTCGCGAGCGTCAGCGCGAGCTCGCGATCCATGCCCTCGAGCGCCAACAGATCCTCGGACGGCTCCGCCTGATCGATGACCTCCTCGGTCACGATCGCCTGCGTGATCAGCACGTCGCGCGCACGCGAGCGCAGCTCGTTGACGATTTCCGGCGTGAACTCCTCGATGCCGTTGAGCTCGCTGGCCGGCACGTACGCGATCTCCTCGAGCGACGAGAAGCCTTCCTGCACGAGAATGACCGCGACGTCCTCGTCGACGTCGAGCTCCTTCATGAAGTTCTCGACGAGCGAGCGCGCTTCCTTGTCGCTCTTCTCCTCGGCCGCGGACTCCGTCATGACGTTGAGCTGCCAGCCGGTGAGCTCGCTCGCGAGCCGGATGTTCTGGCCGCCGCGGCCGATTGCCTGCGACAGCTTCTCCTCGTCGACCGCGAGATCCATGCTGTGCGTGTCCTCGTCGACGACGATCGACGTGACCTCGGCCGGCGACATCGCGTTGATCACGAACTGCGCCGGGTTCTCGTCGTACAGGATGATGTCGACGCGCTCGCCGGCGAGCTCGTTCGACACGGCCTGGACGCGCGAGCCGCGCATGCCGACGCAGGCGCCGACGGGGTCGATGCGGTTGTCGTTGCTGCGCACCGCGATCTTGGCGCGCAGTCCGGGATCGCGCGCAGCGCCGAGAATCTCGATGAGCCCTTGCCCGACCTCGGGCACCTCGATCTTGAACAGCTCGATCAGGAACTTCGGCGACGTGCGCGTGAGGAACAGCTGCGGCCCGCGCGGCTCCGAGCGGACCTCGCGCAGCAGGCTCTTGATGCGGTCCTGCGGCTTGATCGGCTCGCGCGGGATCAGGTCCTCGCGCGGGATGAAGCCTTCGGCGTTGCTGCCGAGATCGACGTAGACGCCGTTGCGATCGACGCGCTTCACGATGCCGCTCACGAGCTCGCCCGCGCGCTCCTTGTACTCGTCGACGACCTGCTCGCGCTCGGCCTCGCGCACCTTCTGCACGATCACCTGCTTCGCCGTCTGGGCCGCGATGCGGCCGAACTCGACCGACGGCATCGGCTGCTCGACGTACTCGCCGATCACGGCGCTCGGGGTGACGTCGAGCGCGTCTTCCATGCGCAGCTCGCGCGCCGGCTCCTCGAGCTCCTTCGAGTCGTCGGCGAACACCTTCCAGCGCCGGAACGTCTCGTAGTCGCCGGTCGTGCGATCGATCGCGACGCGCACTTCGATGTCGTCGCCGTAGCGCTTGCGCGTCGCGGATGCGAGCGCCGCCTCGATCGCCTCGAAGATGACGTCTTTCTCGACGCCCTTCTCGTTCGAGACGGCGTCGACGACCATCAGAATCTCTTTGCTCATATTTCCGTCACCGATCAACCCTGCGGCGCGAGCCGCGCCACGGCAATATCGTTCAAAGGCACTCGCCAAACCTCACCGTCGACCTCGATCAGCACGTCGCACGCCTTCCGTGCCCTTCAGCTGGCCGACCAACCGTCGCCGCCCGTCGCGCGCGTCCTTCAGCTCCACTTTCACCGGCTCTCCCGTGAACCGCGCGAAATGCGCCAACGTCCGCAGGCGCCGATCGAAGCCCGGCGACGACACCTCGAGCACGTAGCTGCCGGGCAGCGGGTCCTCGACGTCGAGCCATGCGCCGATCTGCTCGGTCACGCGCTCGCAATCGTCGAGCGTCACGCCGCCTTCGCGGTCGATGAAGATCCGCAGCAAGCCGCGCCGCCCGAGATGCGCATCCAAGTCCGCGAGCTCGTAGCCAAGCGCCGCAAGCGGCGGCTCCAGCAGCTCGATCAGCCGTTCCTTGTCGACCGTTTGGCCCATGCCCTTCGTCGTCCTATCTAAGCGGAGCGACGCGCCAAACAAAAAATGGGCCCAGGGCCCATTCATCGTCGTCCATTCCTCCTCGCGCGCTGCGAGCTGGACCAAATAAAAAGCCCCATACGGGGCTTCTACCTAACCATCTTGGTTATCTTCCAGCCCTACCCAGCTGATCCTACGAGGAATTGACTGGCGGCTTCAGAGCCCGACGCTCCGTTAAAACGCAGCCATGCTAGCAAAAACCCCGACGCGGTAGAAGCAGCGCGGGGTCGAACCGGCAACGCGATTCCAAATCGGCGCTTGCGAACGCGAGATCGTGGGTGAGCGAAAAGCTTGTTCGTCCGCAGCGAGCGAGGAAGAAATAAGGAGCGGACCCGCTCCCTGCACTTTCAGACTATACCGTGCCGGGGGGCTTGCCGTAAGGCCTGGGCGGTGCGGCAGAGTCACCGGCCTACGCCGAATCCGGCGGAAAGAGGAGTCACGAAATGCGCACGGAGCACGCTGTGATAGTCGCCGGAGGAGGTCCGACGGGGCTGATGTTGGCGGGCGAGTTGGCGCTGGCGGGCGTCGACGTTGCGATCGTCGAGCGGCGCGCGACCCAGGCTCTCCCCGGCGCACGCGCGGGCGGGCTGCACGCGCGCACTCTCGAGGTCCTCGATCAGCGCGGAATCGTCGAGCGCTTCGTAGCGGAGGGACAGTTGGTCCAGGTCGCGCAGTTCTGCGGCGTCCCGTTGAACCTCAGCGCTCTTCCTACCCGGCATCCCTACACGCTCGGGCTCTGGCAGAACCACATCGAACGCATCCTGGCCGAATGGGTCGGCAAGTTGCCGGTGACGATCCATCGCGGACGCGAGGTGACCCGTTTCGGGCAGAACGAAACCGGCGTCGACGTCGAGCTCTCCGACGGGCAGTCGCTACGGGCGGAGTATCTCGTCGGGTGCGACGGCGGACGCAGTCTGGTCCGCAAAACAGCCGGCATCGAGTTCCCGGGGTGGGATCCGACGACGAGCAGTCTGATCGCCGAGGTCGAGGTAGCCGAAGAGCCGGTGTTGGGCATCCGGCAGGACGCCGTCGGCACCCATGGGATCGGCAGAGTGAAGTACGAGATCCGCGACGGCAAAGTGGTCTTCGCGGATAGCGGGCCGGTTCGGGTCATGGTGACCGAAAAGCACCTCGGAGCCGCGAGCGAACCGACGCTGCGCGATGTCAGCGAGGCGCTCATCGCCGTCTACGGGACCGACTACGGGATCCACAGTCCCACATGGATCTCGCGCTTCACAGACATGACGCGTCAGGCTGCCGCTTATCGCGACAGACGCGTGCTGCTGGCGGGCGACGCCGCACACGTGCATGCCCCGGATGGTGGACAGGGCCTCCAGATCGGAGTGCAAGATGCGGTGAACTTGGGATGGAAGCTGGCGCAGGTGGTCAAGCGGACATCGCCAGAAAGCCTCCTCGACACCTACCACGCCGAGCGTCATCCGATCGCTGCGCGCGTGCTGCGTACCACGATGGCGCACGTCGCGCTCCGCCGCCCCGACGAGCGCACGAAGGCATTGCGCGACACGATCGCCGAGATCCTGAGCTCGGAAGAGCCTCGCAGGCGCTTTGCCGCGATGACCTCCGGCCTCGACATTCATTACGACCTCGGCCCCTCCGGCGTCGACAATCGACATCCGCTGCTCGGGCGCCGCATGCCCGACCTCGATCTCGTCACCGTCAACGGAACGCTGCGGGTGTTCACGCTGCTGCACGACGCCCGCCCGGTGCTGCTCAACTTGGGTCAGCCCGCCGGCTTCGACATCGCTCCATGGGCCGATCGGGTTCTGTCGGTCGACGCGAAATGCGAAGGCCCGTGGGAGCTTCCGGCACTCGGGCCGGTCAGTGCTCCCACCGCCGTGTTGATTCGACCCGACGGGTATGTGGCATGGGTGGGAGACGCGACTCAACCGGGGCTCGCGGCCGCGCTGACCACTTGGTTCGGGCCGCCGAGTGCGGCGTAGCGCAGCGGCATTCGAGATCTTCCTGCAAGAAGCTCTCGGCGGCGACGCCCTAGCGCGAGATGAACGTGCCGGGCGGTCCCGTGGGATCGTCGTCGAGATTGTCGATCGACCGCAGCGCCGTGATCGCGCCGATTAGGAGCATCAGTGCGACGAGCGACACGACGATCAGGGTGCTGAGCGGAGTCTTGTCAGCCTTCAGCGCGTGACAGTGCTTGTATTTCTTGCCGCTACCGCAGTGGCAAGGTTCGTTACGGCCCTGAACCATCGCAACCTCACTTCGCCGCGATTTTCAGCAGCGAGAAAGGATCGACGCGTGCGTCGACGATCCGCACGCCCCAGTGCAGATGCGGCCCGGTCACGCGGCCTGTCGCACCCGCGAGCCCGATCAGCTGGCCGCGCTCGACCACGGTGCCCGGCGCGACCTTGATCTCGGAAAAGTGCAAATACGTGGTGTAGAGACCGAGACCGTGATCGATGAAGACGGCGTTGCCGCTGTAGAACAGGTTCTTGGCGAGAACTACGCGCCCGCGATTCGCGGCATAGACGGGCGTACCGGTAGTCGCGCGTAAATCGGCGCCTCCGTGCGGCGCCCGCGGCTGGCCGTTGAAGACGCGGCGGTGGCCGAAATTGCGTCCGTCCTTGGCGCCGGTGATCGGCGCGATGAACGGCTCGCTCCAATACATCTCGGGCGTCAGTGTCGCGTAGATGTCCGCCGTCTCCTGCCCTTCAGCGCGCGCGCGCGCCTCGTCCTCCGGGCTCAGCTCGACGTAGCGATCCTCCACCGTGAGCTCCGTGGTCGGGAACTGCTGCGCGTTGACGGTCACGGGCTCACGCTGCTTGCGCGTGCGGCCGTCGGCATAGTGAAAGGTGACTTCCGCGGCGTGCTCGCCGGCCTTCGTGTCGAGGTCGACGCCGATTAACGTGAGCCAGGTATCACCGCGCCGCATGAAGGGCACGTGGTAGCCCTCCCACGATGCTTCGATCGCGGTGAGGCCCGGCTCGTTCGGGAACGTGAGCTCGAGCGCCTGGCCTTGCGACGCGGCTAGGCTCGCGAGGAGCAGCGACAGAATTCCCGCATCGGGCATGGTGCGCCCGATATTGCGGCGCGGGTGGGGCTCGGTCAAGGCACGGGTCGTAACGTTGAAAACGCCGTCGCGGGCCGCGGCCCGGCTACGTCACGCGGTAGAACCACAGCTCGATCGCGCGCGCATGACGCGCCCCGGTCGTTACGAAGACGCCTCGATTCAACCAATCGTAGGCGCCGGCCGGAGCGAGGAAAGTCGGCGACGCGCGGAAGTAGTATTCCGCGGGATCGACGTCGTCGCCGTCGACGAGACGCTGAATGACCTCGGCCGGGCCGTGACGCAGCCCGCGATTGCGGATTTGGATCAACACGCCGTCGTGCGCCTGCACGAGATAGGTGGCCTCGGCTACCGTCACGCCGTCGCTGCGTACGAACTGCCAGTCCGCGCCGCCGCCGAGGACCTTGCCGTGGAGGTTCGGTCCCGAGAACGAGCCATCGAGGATCGGGATCATTCGGCGCAATCCCTCGGGCGTCTCTCCCACGACCACCATGTCGCCAAGCTTGGCCTGCAGGCCGAAGACGAACTCGAGGTCGGGCTTCATGAGGGGCATCGGGAAATCCAACCTTATTTTGCCGCCAAGATCGTGACGAATCCGCGCTCGGCGCTCGCCTCGGCGCGCGCAAAGCCGGCGCGCGCGAGCTCGCTTTCGACCCACGACTGCGCCAGCCGCAGCTTGCGGTAGTAGCTCTTGAGGAAAGCCCAGCGGCCGTCGTGCTGCCTGCGGTACACGAGGTCGTGCACCCTGACGGTCTCGGGCTCGTATTCGAGAAAGCATGTGAACACCGTCGAGTCGTCGCTGCGAACGGGAATGAACCGGTCGAGCTCGGTCGCGTCGCGCGACAAGTCGCGGAACGAGAGGATCAACTTGCCGCCGGGCTCGAGCACCGAGCCGACTTTCACGAACAGCGTCGACACGTCGGCCTTGCGCTCCAGATGCAGGAGCGTATCGACCATGCAGACGACGAGCTCCACCGGCGCGCGCACGTGCTCGTCGAACTGCAGCAGATCAGCCTGCACGACCGTGATGTCCAGGTCGCTCGCGTGCATGCGGAGCTCCTCGAGCAACTTGCGGTCGAGATCGATCGCGGTGACCGAGAAACCCAGACCCGCGAGCGGGATCGATTGGAAGCCGCAGCCGGCGCCGAGGTCGACCGCGCGCCCCGACCCTTGCGGCGCGATGCCGCGGTTCTCGAAGAACTCCGTGAATCGCGCGAGCGCGGAATCGAACCCGCCGTACATCCATGAGTAGACGTCGGAGAGGACTTGGTCGTAGTGCTGTTCGACGTTCGCCACGTTCGTTCTCCGGGGGCCGCGCGCGAGTATATCGTCCGGTACAGCGTCGAGCAGCCGCCTCAGCGGATCAGGGCCGCCGCGTCCGCGTCCGCGAGGATCAACGCGCCGCTGCGCCGCACGCGGCTGCCGACGACGCTGGGATCGCCCGCGACGAGGCCCGCGAGCGCCGCCTGCTTGTCTACGCCGGTGACGATCCAAAGAATCCGTCGCGCTGCGTTGAGCACGGGTAGCGTCAGCGTCATTCGGCGCCGTCCTAGGTGTTCGGCCGTTACGGCCACGTCGCCCGGTGAAGCGTCGACGAGCGGCGAGCCAGGAAAGATGGACGCGGTGTGCCCGTCCGCGCCGAGGCCGAGGTGCACGGTGCCGAGCGCGGGCGGCGAGCCCGCTGCGTGCCGCAGCGCCGCACCGTAGCGGAGCGCCGCGGACTCGAGGTCGGCGTCCTCCACGGGCATCCAGTGGAACGCGTCGGGTTGGCGCAGCAGCGGCGCCGCAAGTGCGGCGCCGACTTGAGTCGCGTTGCGGTCGGCGTCCGCCGCGGGCGCGATCCGCTCGTCGACTTGGAAGAAATCGACGAGCTCCCACGACAAGGGCGCAGTCGCGAGGATCTCGAAGATGCGCTGCGGCGTGCGGCCGCCGCTGACGGCGAGTGTCGCGCGGCCGTGCCGTGCCACGTCGTCGCGGACGTAACGGACGAGGAGCTCCGCTGCACGTGCGGCGACCGATGCCGCGTTCGGCCGGACCTCGATCTCGGGCCGCGCGACGTTCAGCACTCGTCTCCCATATGCGGGGTTCGCCACGAGCCGACGAGGGAGTCGGCCTCGCGCGGGCCCCAGCTACCCGCGTCGTAGCGATACACGGGACGCGGCGAGCCGAGAATCGCGTCCACGATCCGCCACTCCTCGAGCACCCCGTCCTCGCGCGCGAACAACGACGTGTCGCCGTGCAGGGCGGCGCCGATCAGCCGCTCGTACGCCTCCATCTGATCGACGCCCGCATCGCAGACGAGCAGCTCCACGTCGCGGCCGATCATCTCGGTGCCGGACTTTTTCGCGAGCGCGCCGAGCGCGATCGCGACGCGATCCGGTCCGAGCCGGAAACGCAGGTAGTTCGGTACACCGGGCGGAGTGGTACCAAAGACCGGCTGCGGCGGGGGTTTGAGGGTGACGAAGACCTCCGTGGTCGTGGCGGCGAGCGCCTTGCCTGCGCGCAAGAAAAAAGGCACACCAGCCCAGCGCCACGAATCGAGGTGCAAGCGGACGGCGGCGTACGTCTCGACATCCGAGTCGGCGGCCACCCCGACCTCGTCGCGATAGCCGGCGTATTGACCGCGCACGAGATCCTCCGGCGAGAGCGTGCGGATCGCCTTGAAGACCTTCGCCTTCTCGTCGAGCAGCGCGCTCGGGTCGTGCCCGACCGGAGGCTCCATCGCGAGCTGAGCGACCACTTGCAGCAGGTGATTTTGAACCACGTCGCGGATCGCACCGACCTCCTCGTAGAACTTGCCGCGCGTCTGCACGCCGAAGGATTCCGCCATCGTGATCTCGACACGCTCGACGTAGTTGCGGTTCCAGATCGGCTCGAGGAATGAGTTCGCGAAGCGGAAGAACAGCAAGTTCTGCACGGACTCCTTGCCGAGATAGTGGTCGATCCGGAACACGTCGGGCTCGGCGAAGGTGCGGTGCAGCGCCGTGTTGAGCTCGAGCGCGGATTTCAGATCGCGGCCGAACGGCTTCTCGACGACCACCCGCGCACCGTCCGCGCAATGGGACTCGCGCAGCTCCTCTGACACGGTCGCGAATAGGCTCGGCGGTACCGCGAGATAGTGCAGCGGATGCGCCGCCGGGCCGAGCGCCTCACGCAGGCACGCGAACGTCGCGTCCTCGCGGTAGTCGCCGTCGACGTAGCGCAAAAGACCTTTGAGTTTCGCGAAAGCCGCTGCGTCGAGCCCTTCACGGCTGTGCTCGAGGCTATCGCGGATGAGCTCTTCGAACGCCTCGCGCTTGAAGCCCGCGCGCGCAACACCGATCACCGGCACGGTCAGCGTGCCGCGTGCGACCATCGCCTGCAGCGCGGGATAGATCTTCTTGTGCGCGAGGTCGCCGGTCGCACCGAACAGCACGAGCGCGTCCGCGACGCCGGCACTCACGAGCGGCTCACTTCTTGGCCGCGCCGCTCGGCGCCGCGCCCCGCTCCGCGTGGCCGCCGAACTCGAAGCGCATTGCCGAGAGCACACGATTTGCGAACGCGTCCTCGCCGCGCGACGCGAAGCGCGCGAACAGGGCGCTCGCGAGCACCGGTACCGGCACACCCGACGCGACGGCGGCGTCGATCGTCCAACGGCCTTCGCCCGAGTCCGAGACCTCGCCGCGAAAGCCACTCAAGCTTCCGTCGCGCGCGAGTGCGCCCGCGGCGAGGTCGAGCAGCCACGATCGCACGACGCTTCCGTGCCGCCAAACCTCCGCGATCGCCCCGATGTCGAAGTCGTACGCGAAATGCTCAGGAGCTCTCAGCGGCGTGGTCTCTGCATCGACCGCATGCTGGGCGCTACCGACGTTCGCATGCTTCAAGAGATTCAATCCTTCCGCATACGCCGCCATGAGGCCGTACTCGATGCCGTTGTGCACCATCTTCACGAAATGGCCCGCGCCGTGGGCGCCGCAGTGCAGCCAGCCGTCTGCTGCCGTCGACGAATCGGCGCGCTTGCTACCACCCTGCCCGCCGCCGGGCGCGGGCGCACCGCCTGGAGCAAGCGACGCGAAAATCGGCGCGAGGCGTGCTACGACGTCGGTTTCGCCGCCCACCATCTGGCAGTAACCGTTGTCGAGCCCCCAGATCCCGCCGCTCGTGCCGACGTCCACGTAGTGGAGCCCGTGCGCGCGCAGCTGCGCCGCGCGGCGTTGGTCGTCGATGTAGTGCGAGTTGCCACCGTCGATCAGCACGTCGCCCGGCGCGAGCAGGTCGACCAGCTCGGCGATCACGCCGTCCACGGCGGCGGCCGGAATCATGATCCAGAGCGCACGCGGCTTGCGCAGCTTCGCGACGAGCTCGGGCAGCGTTGTCGTAACGAGCGCACCCGCCGCGCGCAGCGGGTCGACGGTGTCGTTCCGCCGCGCGAGCACGACGCATTCGTGCCCTTTCGCGAGTAGCCGGCGCGTCATGTTGCCGCCCATCCGGCCGATCCCGATCATCGCGACTTGCATTCGAATTCCCTTGTGCGGCGCCCTTCAACGCTTTCCGGGCAGTGCGGCTTCCGTGGCGTCGAACAGCGCATGCAGGCCGAACGACACGTCCTGGATCGTGCCGTTCACGAAGAAACCCGGAGTTCCGCGCACGTGGCTGCGTTTGCCGCCCTCCATGTGCTCGCGGATGCGCTGCAGGTAGACGTGATCGTCCATCTCGGCCGTGTAGCGCGCCATGTCGAGGCCGAGCTGCTCGGCATAGCCGTGCAGGTGCTTGAGCTTGAGATGCGTCTGGTTGGCGAACAGCAGGTCGTGCATCTCCCAGAACTTGCCTTGCGCCCCCGCGCACTCGGCCGCCTCGGCCGCCCCGAGCGCATACGGATGCGGCTGCTCGAGCGGGAAGTGTCTATAGACGAAGCGCACCCGCTCGGCGAAGTTGCCGAGCAGTATCTTCACCGCCGGCGCCGCGTTCTTGCAGTTCGGGCATTCGAAGTCGCCGTACTCGACGACCGTCACCGGCGCGTGCTCGGCGCCAAGAATATGGTCGGTGGGTTGCACCGCGACCGCGAGGTCGATACGAGGTCGGTTCACGAGCTCTCCTTGCTGACTACCACAAACGCCTTGAACGCGGGCCGCGAACCTAGGCGGCCGAGTCCGCTCGTTCGCCGGCGATCACTCTACAAACTGCGGCGCGCGCGGCAGCGGCGCGTGCGTCGCGATGTCGTGCTCGATCCACAGCTGCGCGTTGTTGTCCTTCACGAACTTCTCGATCCGCGCGCGTGAGGCGCGCGATTGCTCCGCGTTGAACTCGAACGTCGGAATGCGGCCCGTCGTCCGTTCTTCCGGGTAGTGAAACAAGTCGCCCGCGAGGACTACGGTGCCGCGTTTCGCGAGCTTGACGGCGAGCACTTGGTGGCCCGGCGTATGGCCCGGCGCGGACATCACGACGATGGTTCCGTCGCCGAACACGTCGAAGTCCGCGTTGTCGAGGACCTTTGTCTTCGCGTCCTTGAGCTTTTCGTACGAGCCTTCCTGCACGATCGACCCTTGCGGCTTCGGCCCGAACATGAAGTCGCGCTCTGCCTTTTGGACGATCCATGTCGCGCCGGCGAACTCGTTGGCGTTGGCGGTGTGATCCGAGTGGTAGTGCGAGAGCACGAAATAGGTGATGTCCGAAGGTTTGTAGCCAGCCGCCGCGAGCTGCGGCAGCAGCGGCTTCGTAGCCGACATGATGCCTTCGGTGACGGGCTGCCCGTCGCCCTTGAAGTGGCTGTCCGCGACCGCGCCGGAGTCGAACATCAGAGTGCCGCGCGGGTGCACGATCAGATACGAGATGTTGACGAAGTCGACCTCCTTGAGCTCCTCGCGCGTGAAGTTGAAGAGCTTCGGGTCCAGGCCTTTGATCGCGCCGTTGTCGAAGATGTAGATCCGCGGCGTCGCGGGCGGCGCCGGGCGGGTCTGCGCGTTCGCGGTCAGCGAGCCGAGCGCGGTCAACGCCGCGAGAACGAGCAGTCGTTTGAACATCGTCGTGATCCCCCGATTCATCGTTCGTCCCGAGTCACTCCGATTCTAGCCGACGGTCCGTGCAGGGCGCACCGGGACCACGACTGGGCGGAGGACGATTCTCAACAAAACAGCGCGAGCAGCGGATTCAGCATCTCGAGCCCGGCGGGCGTCGGCCTCAGGACGTCGTGCTCGGCGGCGAGCCAGCCGCGGCTGCGCGCCGCCTGCGAGTCTCGCCCGATGGCGCTGCCAGCGACGCCAGTACGCTCCTCGAATGACCTCAGAGGCACGCCGTCCGGCAAACGCAATGCGTTCATCAAGAACTCGATCGCAAGCTGCTTGCCGTCGCCGATGCGCTCGACGGTGACGCCGTCGGCCGTTCCGGCCGCGCCCATGAACGTGCGCGGGTTTCGGGTTTTCGCGCGCCTCTCGACGATCTGCTCGCCCGGCAGCGTGACCTTGCCATGCGCGCCCGCGCCGAGCCCGAGGTAATCGCCGAACTGCCAATAGTTCAAGTTGTGCGCGCAGCGCCGGCCGCCGCGCTCGTAGGCCGAGACTTCGTAGCGCTCGAACCCGCTCACGGCGAGCAGCTCGCGGCCCGCGCGCTCGATCTCGAGCACGAGCTCCTCGGCCGGCAGCGGCGGCGGGCGGCGATGGAACGCGGTGTTCGGCTCGAGCGTGAGCTGATACCAAGAAAGATGCGGCGGCTCGAGCGCGAGCGCCGAGCGCAGGTCGGACAGGGCGCCATCGAGGTCGTCACCGGGCAGCGCGTACATGAGATCGAGATTGAAATTATCGAAGCCGGCGGCCTTCGCGAGCTCGGCTGCGCGCACCGCCTGCTCCGGGCCATGGACGCGGCCGAGCTTGCGGAGCTGCTCCGCGCGGAAGCTCTGAACGCCGATCGAGAGGCGGTTCACGCCGGCGTCGCGGTACGCGGCGAAGCGCTCGGCCTCGACCGCCCCGGGGTTCGCTTCGAGCGTGACTTCGGCCCCGGGCGCGAGCGGCGCGCGCGCGCGGATGCCCTCGAGCAGACGTCCAATCGCGGCGCCCGAAAACAGGCTCGGCGTGCCTCCGCCGATGAACACGCTCGCGAGTGGCCGGTCCTGCACGAGCGGCAGCTCCGCGTCGAGGTCGAGCAGCAGCGCGTCGACGTACGCATCCTCCGCGAGGTCGCCGGGTTTCGCTTCGTACGAATTGAAGTCGCAGTACGGGCACTTGCGCACGCACCACGGCAGGTGCGCGTACAGCGCGAGCGGCGGCAAGCCGTCGAAGCGTGGGGTCAGGAATTCGCGCGCTGTCGACGCGGCGCCCGCGGAGATCGTTCTCATCGCTGTGGTTGACGAAGCCTGAGCGCGACGGCTAGTCGTGCTGCTGGCGCTCGCGGCGGCGGTCGATTTCTTTCTGCATCTTCTCTTTCGCACGCGCCTCGCGCTCTGCCTTTTCCTCTTCGGTCGAAGGCGTCGCCTCGGGCTTGTCGCACGCGAGCCGTGCCCAATCGATGAGGTGCTGCTGCTCGAGCTCGTTCATGTAGGTCGCCGAGGCGTAGATGAAGTCGAGCCGAGCGCGGAGCGCGTCCTCCAGAGCTTGTACGTCGTTCTGCGTCATGCGGCCCGACAGCCCGACCTTGCCCGTGAGCAGGCAATTGAACCCATCCTCGCCGCCCCGTACTTCGAAGTCCTCGAAGCCTCGTTGCGCCGCCTCTTCTCCGCCCCTCCCCCAATTCCAGACGAAGTCGTCCTTCGGCAAGCTGTAGCCGAACTGCGCGCCGGCCGGACCGGCCGCGAATCCCAACAGCAACGCTAGCGCAGCAGCTCCCAACGGCCTTCGCAACGGCGCGCGGCTCATGGCGTGGTTCCCGTCCGTCATGGGCTAAGGATAGCGCCGAAAGCCGCCACGGTCTCGTCCGGTTGGTGTATCCGACGGGCCTGCGGTGAGGCGCGCGGCGTGTGGCCGCCGGCCTCGGCGACCAAGGAGACCGAGCGCGTGGGAGCCGGAGCCCGATGCTAAGATTCTGCGGCGTGACGGCTCCCTCCCCCGCCATCTCGGTCGACCGGCTCGTCGTGGATCGCGCCGGCCGTCGAATCCTCGAAGGCATCTCGTTCGAGGTCGCGTCCGGCGAGATCGTCGGCCTGCTCGGGCCGAACGGCGCCGGCAAGACCACCACACTCGCCGTGCTCGCGACGCTCGTGCGCGCGACCGCGGGCGACGTCCGAATCGCGGGCCACGACGTCCGCACGCAGTCGATGGCGGTGCGCCGCTCGCTCGGCCGCGTGCCCCAAGACATCGCCGTTTACCCCACGCTCACCGCGCGCGAGAACCTGCGCTTCTTTGCCCGGCTCGTCGGCCTACGCGCAGCCGCCGCACGGCGCGCGGCCGACGAGGCCCTCGAGCGCGTCGAGCTCACGCAACGCGCCGATGATCTCGTGTCGCGGTATTCGGGCGGGATGCAGAGGCGGCTCAATCTCGCGTGCGGCTTGCTCGGCGCGCCGCCAGTGCTGCTGCTCGACGAGCCGACCGTGGGCGTCGATCCGCAATCGCTGGAGCGCATCGTCGGCGCGATTCGCGCACAAGCGGCCGCGGGCGCGGCCCTGCTGTTCAGCACGCACCACATGGATGAAGCCGAGCTGCTCTGCGACCGAGTCGTGCTGATCGACAACGGCCGCGTGATCGCGTCGGGCCGGCCGAGCGAGCTCGTGAGCGAGTCCGGCGCCGGCCTGCGCGTGGACGTCGTGACCGAGCGGCCGCTGCCGCACGGCTGGCTCGACGATCTGCGCGGCGCGCACTCGCTCGGCGTTGAAGAGACGAACAGCTTGGGCCGCGGACACGCGGAGCGAGTCACGATCGACGCGCTCGATCTCGCGCCGCAAGTGCTCGAGCGCGCACGCGCGCGCGGCGGAAACGTGCTCGAGCTCCGCGTGCAGCGACCGAGCCTGCACGACGCGTTCTTGGCGCTGACCGGGCGCGCAATGCGTGACTGACGAAGGCGAGTCATGAGGTCGCTCGCGGCGATCGTCGCGAAGGATCTGCGCCTGCTGTCGCGCGACAAGTCGGCGCTCGTGTTCATCGCACTCGCCCCGATCGTCGTGATCTGCGTCGCGGGATTCTCGCTCGCGAGCCTCTACGGCGCGACGCCGACCGGCCAGACTGCCTATGACCTGCCGATCGTCGACGAGGACGGCGGCGAGCTCGCAGCGCAGATCGAGAGCCGGCTCGCGGAGACGAGCACCGTGCGCGTGCGTGCGGTCGGCTCGCGCGCCGAGGCGCGACGTCTCGTCGAGGACAAGGAGGTCGGCAGCGCGCTCGTCATTCCCGCCGGCACGGCGGCGGCACTCGCGGCCGGAGACCCGGCGCACGTGCTGCTGTACACCGACCCCGTGAAGTATCTCGAGCGGCTCAACGTGCGCCTCGGGGTCCTCGAGGCGCGCGACGCGCTCGCGACCGAGCAGCGGGCGCGGCTCGTCGCCGAGCTCGGCGAGCAGCGCCGCCGGCTCCGCGAGCAGGTCGAGTCGCTCGCAGCGGCGCTCGATCGCGGCCGCGTGCAGCTCGCGACGACGCAGAGCGAAGCGCGCGACGCGCGCGATCGAGCCGCCAGCGCGCTCGCGGCGGAGACGGCGCGCGTGCGCGCCGACGTCGCGCGCCAAATCGACGACCAAACGAAAGCGCTGCTCGCGGAGCTCGACGCCGAGATCGCGGCGCGCGCGCAGGCGCTGCAGGGACCGGCGCGCGACTATCTCGCGGCGCTCGCCGACGCGCGCGCCCGCTTCGAGGCGTGGTTCGCGGAGCTGCAGCGCCTCGCCGCGCGCCGTGCCGACGACATACCCCCTCCGCCGGAGTTTCCGGAGCCGCCGCCCGAGCTCGTGCGCGCGCTCGATGAGCCGCCGGCGGCGCTCGAGCTGCCCGCGGATCTTGCGATCCGCGTCTCCGTGCCGGCCCCTGCGCTGCCCGCGTTGCCCGCTCCCGCCGTCGACTTCGAGCTCCCGCCGATCGACGTCGCAGCCGGCGAGCCCCGGATACCGGGCGCCTCGCTCGGCGTCGAGGAGGTCGCGGTCGCCGGCGAGCGAGGCGCTGCTGCCCGCGCGAGCGGGATCAACACATTCGACCAAAACGTCCCGGGTTTCAGCGTTACCTTCCTGCTGCTCGGCATGCTGCTCGGCGTGTCGCTCGGCCTGCTCGACGAGCGCGAGTGGGGCACGTTCGACCGCATCCGCGCGCTGCCCGTCACCGCCGGCAACATCCTGCTCGGCAAGCTGCTGTCGCGGTTCGTGGTGGGAGTCGTGCAGATGATCGTGCTATTCGCCGTCGGCTACGCGCTGTTCGACATCTCGCTCGGACCCGAGCCGTGGGCGCTGCTCCTGCCAATCGCCGGCGTCGCGTTCGCCGGGACGGCGTTCGGGCTGATCGTCGCGGTGTTCGCGCGCACCCGCGACGCGGTGTTACCGCTCGGCTCGATCGCGATCGTGACGATGGCGGCGATCGGCGGCTGCTGGTGGCCGATCGACCTCGAGCCGCAGTGGATGCGCAGCGTCGCGCTCGCGTTTCCGACTACCTGGGCGATGGAGGCGTTCAACGACCTCATGATCCGGCGGCGACCGGCCGACGCCGCGTTCGTGCCGACGGCGGTGCTGCTCGCCTACGGGCTCGCGTACCTCGCCGTCGGTCTCGCGTTGTTCGGCCGCCAGATCGCACGCGAGCGCTCGTGATGGTGCGCGGCGAGGTACACCAAGGTGCGCACGTTGACGCAAGCGGGCCGTCGACGGAGCTTCGTACGCGCAGGGCCCGCCGTCGCTAAGCGCGGCGGCACACGAGCACCGCGTTAGTGCCGCCGAACGCGAACGAGTTCGTCAGCGCGATCTCGAGGTCGGGCGTCGCGCGCGCGACGTTCGGCACGTAGTCGAGATCGCACTCGGGGTCCGGCACGTCCAAGTGCATCGTGGGCGGCACTTTACCCTCGCGCACCGCGAGCAGCGTCGCGATCATCTCGACGGCGCCCGCGGCGCCGAGCAAGTGGCCGTGCATCGACTTCGTCGAGCTCACGGGTATCCGCTCGGCGGCCGCACCGAACACCTTCCGGATCGCGGCCGTCTCCACCGCGTCGTTCGCAAGAGTGCCCGTGCCGTGCGCGTTGATGTAGCCGACGTCGCGCGGCGCGATCTCGGCCGACTCGAGCGCGAGCTCGAGCGCGCGCGCTTGCCCGGCGACGCTCGGACGTGTGATGTGCTCGGAGTCCGTTGCGAGCCCGTAGCCCACGAGCTCGCCGATCAACGGTGCCCCGCGCCGGCGCGCATGCTCCCACTCTTCGAGCACGACGACGGCCGCGCCCTCGCCGAGCACGAGCCCGCTGCGGTTCTTCGCGAACGGCTTGCAAGAGGCCGACGGATCCGCGGCGTCTTCGACCGCGAGAGTCTTCAGAGCCTCCCATGCCTTGATCGTGCCGAGCGTGAGCGGCGCTTCGGCACCGCCGGCGAGCATCACTGGGGACGCACCGCCGCGAATCCGAAGCCACGCCTCGCCGATCGCGACGGCCGCCGACGAGCACGCGACGGAAAACGTGAGGTTCGGCCCCGTCAGGGAGTGCTCCATGCCGATCCACGCGCCGGGGGCGTTGTTCATCGCAAGCAGCACGCTATACGGCTTCACCCGATCCGAGCGCTCCTGATAGAGCGTGGCGTAGCCTTCGTCCGTGCTACCCGCGCCGCCCATCCCCGTGCCGAAGAACACGCCGCACGTCGTGCGCTCGTCGTCGGTGAACACGAGCTGGGCGCTCGCAACCGCCTGCTTCGCGGCCACGAGAGCGAGGTGGCTCACGCGATCGAGCATTCGCAGGCGAGGCGCGGGAAAGTGGCGCGCGGCATCGAGCTCCGCGGGGGCCGCGACGCGCGTTTCGAGCCGCGCGCTGCGCGAGTCAGGCAGCCGCTTGATCGCCGAGCGGCCCGCGCAGAGGTTCGCGAAGAACTCTTCCGGCTCGTTGCCGCCCGGAGCGACGATCCCGAGGCCCGTCACGGCCACGCGCTTCATGGGCTTGCCCGCGGCTCCGCGTTGTCGCGCTCGGCAACGAGTTGGTCGATGTAGCTCGAGACGTCGGCGAGCGTCGTGAAGCCGGCGCCGTTGGTGGTCGCCGTCACGTGGAACTCGTCCTCGAGCGAGAAGATCAGCTCCGTGAGCGCGAGCGAATCGAGCTCGATGTCGGCGAGCGCCGTCTCGGGCGTGAGCCGCTCCGCAGCCAGCTCGTAGTCCTTGACGAGAATTTCACGGAGCACGTCGAAGGTGGGCTTCATGGATCGTCCTCCGTGCGGGTCATGAGCCATTGTAGGCCGGCGTCGTGCCGAGCCCGTTGTTCGGTGCAAACTCCGGCACCGGCCGCACCTTGCCGCCGACGCGCGCGGCGGCCGTCAAAAGTGTCGGCCAACGCCGCAGCACCGGCAACAGCCAGGCGGCGCGGCCGGGCCGCATCGCAAGCTGTGCGAGCAGCGCGGCGAAACGGATCCGCGAGCGGAACTGCCGGCGCCACGCGCGTGCATAAGCCTTGGCGATCGGCGCATGGTCGCCGCGCAAAGCGTCGGCGCGGTGTGCGCCGAGCTGCCGGCATAGCAGCGCCGCCGATTGGATCGCCATGCTGATCCCTTCGCCGAGAATCGGATGCGCCTCGCCGGCCGCGTTGCCGATGGCGAAGCCCGTATGCTCGTTCCACGCCGCGCGAATCCCGGGCCGAATAGGGCCGACGCTGAGCCACGCGCCTTCGCGCCGCGCGCCGCGCAGTGCCGCGCGCACGCCAGCGCACGACTCCTCGAGCAGCGCCTGCGTGGCGGCGCCGGCCGCGCCCGGTGTCGCGGCGCGCCATTCGCGCAGCCGATCGCGGCGCACGCAGCACGCGAGCGTCAGGCGTCCCCCGTCGGCGATCACCATGCCGCCGTAGCCGCCCGGAAACGCGAGCACGGGCAGCAGCCCCGGCGCGAGCGCCGCGTCCGTGAAGTTCGCCTTGAACGCAAACAGATCCGACGGCTTCGCGGGCGCGCGGTGCTGAGCGCCAATCGGTGCGGGCTCCCATGAGCCGTTCGCCGCGATCAGCACGGGCGCATGCAGCTCCTCCGCGAGCCCTGTCTCACCCGCGACGATGCGGCACACGTACCCCGACGCGTCGCGCACGGTTTCCCTCGCAGTGCACGGCTGCCACACCGCCGCGCCGGCGGCGCGCGCGCGTTGCAGCAGCAGCGCGTCGAGGCGGTCGCGGCCGAGCGCCCTGCCCCACGGCGCGTGGGCGCCGGGCAACGGCGGCAAGTCCCCGATCACCGTTTGGTCGCCCACGAATAGCGCCACGCGCTCGAGCGGTGGGCCCGCGAGCGCCGTAAGCTCGGCGCCGATCCCCAGCGCGTCGAGCAGCCCGAGGTTCGGCGCCGCGATGCATTCGCCGCACACCTTGCGGCGCGGGAACGAAGACTTCTCGATCACGGCTACCGACCAGCCCGCGCGTGCCAGCAAGATGGCCGCCGTCGCGCCCGCGACGCCGGCGCCGATCACGATCGCGTCGTAACGCGCGCTCATGCGTCGCGACTCGCAGCGAACAAATGGCCGAACGGACCGGCAGGCGATTCGCGCAGCGTCCAGCCGCTCGGTTGCGCGCTGCACCAGACACGCGACAGCTCGTCGCCGCGAAACCCTGCACGGACGCTCACCACCGCATCGTGACGCGTGACGTCGTTGCAGCCGATGAGCCCCAGCAGGCGGCTGCCCACGAGCGCGAGTCGCGACCGCCGCGGCTCGTAGCAAACGAACAGCCGCGCGTTCGCCGCGATACCCGCGAACAAGCGCTCGAGGCGCTCGCCGTCGAAGTGATGCACGAACAGATTCGCGAACACCACCGAGCTCGCGGCCGCGGGTGCGCGCGAGCCACTCGAGCGCGTCGGCGGCCGCGACGTCGACTTCCCAGCCGAGCTTGCGGATCGCGGTGAGCGTCTGCGCACCCACGACGGGGTTGAGGTCGAGCAGTGTCAGCGACACGCCGGGCCATGCGCGCGCGCGCGCGCGCGCGATCCGCAGGGCCATGCTGCCGTCGCCTGCGCCCAGCTCGACGATCCGCTGCGGAGCGTCGACGCGCGCTGCATCGAGTGCCCATAGCAACGCCGCCTTCGCGCCCATGATCCGATTCACGAGCCGCAAATCGCGGCGCGAGCGGACCGCGCGCGGATCGTCCGCGGGCAGCTCGTCGAGCAGCTCCGGCAGCACGCGCCGCGGGAATCTCTCGCTCGCCAGCTCCGTCGATGCGTTGTTCACGCGACCTCGAGCAGCGCGCCGTGGCAGCTGAACCCCGCGCCGAACGACGACATCCACCACCAGCCGCCGCGCGCCCGATCCGCGAGCGCGGCTTCGAGCACGAAGTACACGAACGCGCTGCTCAAGTTGCCGAACTCGCGCAGCATCGCCGCGCTGTAGCGCACGTCGCCCTCGGTGAGCCCGAGCTTGTTGCGCAGCGCGAGCAGCACGTCGCGGCCGCCCGCGTGCCAAATCCACGTGTCGATTTCGTCGCGCGCTGAGGCCGGCGTCGTCGAGCACGCCGTCGAGCACCTGCTCGGCGTGCTCGGCCGCGAGCCGCGGAACGGGGCGCGTCAGCACGTTGCGCAGCATGCCGCGCCGCTGCTCGAAGCGCAGCGCCTCGCGCTCGCCCGGATTCAGAAGCGAGCCGATCGCTTTGCATTCGACGCGCCGCTTGTCCGGCGGGCAGTCGGCCGTGAGCACGGCGGCGCCCGCGCCGTCGCCGAACAGGCACGCGCTGATCAGCACGCCGGGGTCGTTGTCGAGGTACATCGCGGCGCTGCTGACCTCGACGCAAACGGATAGCACGTTCGCGCACTGACCCGAAGCGAGCAGCGCATCGGCCATCTGCCAATTGGGCAACGCGGCCGCGCAGCCGTGGCCCACGAGGTCGAACGCGCGCAAGTCGCGCGCGAGGCCCAGTTGCTCGACGACGTGGCCGCTGAGCCCGGGGCAGAGATATCCGGTGCAGGTGCTCACGACGAGGCCGTCGATCGCGCCGCGCTCGGTGCTCGCGTCCGCAAGCGCGCGCTCCGCGGCCTGCGCGGCGAGCCGCGGCGCGTGCGCGATGAATCGAGCGTGCAGCGTATCGGGATCGATCTGGAATACTTCGTCGAGCGACGCGAGCGCGAGCCGGCGCGCTTCGATGCCGTTGTCGCCGCGCAGAACCATCTCGGCGATCGTCCGCGAGCGCCGGTCGAGCTGCTCGAACCACGGCGACTTCTGGAAGCTCTCCCAGCAGTCCGCTTTGGTGTAGCGGCGTTCCGGGTGTGCGGTGCCCAAACCTCTCAAGAACATTCGTCGAGTTCCTTTCGCGTGACCCGGAGCCGACAGGATGCCACCTCCGCGGGGAGTTGGCGCGCAAGAACGCGCCGGGCGTCCGCATCGCCCAGTCTTACTGAGTACCCGCGGCGTTCGCCCAGCGTTCATTCGGGCGCGAGCGTTCGCACTCCGGCGTTCGCGCGGACGAGTGGAGCGCCGCGTAGTGAGTGCTACGCAAACCGTGGTGTCTCTTGTGCTCGTCGCGCCGCGGCGCTCTGCCGCCCTCAACTCCGATCAAGCCGATGATCGATCGTGTCCGACGAGCGAGGTCGGAGGAGGATCGGGAGACCGGCGCAGTCTCAGCCCGCGCCGGCCGCCGATTCGCTCTCGAGCAGCGCGATCACCTCTCGATTAGTCGCCGGGCCTTCTGGACAAGCGCGGGGTTGGCGTTGATGGCTTCAGCGACCGCCAGATAACGCTCGGGCGTCCAACCGCGTTTGGACACGGATGCCACGCTCTCCGCCTGTATCCGAGTCTGCACGTCACGAGCTTCTTGCTCGGTTTTGGCGGCGGTCATTTGCGCTTCGTACTTACTCGCCGTTTCTTGGAGGTCCACATAGATATCGGCAAACGTCTGGATCTCCGCGTCGGAGACTTGCGGCACCGCTTCCTGTGAATGCGGCGGTGCAGCAGGTTCTTGAGCGAAGGCGCTTGCGCTGAGGCCGACGGTAGCGGCCGAGGCGATGGCGACGAGAGCGATCAATGAACGTTCCATGTCGTTTCTCCTGCGTTACGGAGGGACGCGAACCTCCGTGCAATGTCCGTGCCGGATCATCGTGATCCTCGCGTCCGATTCGAACGGATTGCGAGACTAGGAGGAGCGTGACGCGCGGAAAGCGTGGCTGCAGCTGAGCGCCCCGCAAACTTCAACGCGATGGCGCGGGCCGGCCAACTTGCCCCGCGATTAATCATTCAGCGCCGGATATTCGCGATCTTGGAACGGCGTCCTGCGTATGGGGAGCCAGCTCACGCGAGGCCCGCCGGCGGCGTATCGCGCCGCCGACTGAGTGATTCTCGAATAGCTACCGTGGCCGACGCCTGGCAGCCGCTACTTCGCGTTGAGCGCGAACACCCACACAACGCCGCCTTGCGGCACGATCGTGTCGGTGCCGCGCGCGCGGTCGATCCGCCCGGTCATGCCCTGCGCGTCGACGCCCCAGCCGGACTGCACGGCGACGTACTGAACGCCGTCCACCTCGAACGTCGTCGGTACTCCGGTGATGCCGGAGTTCGTCCGGTGCTGCCACAGCTGCTTGCCGCTCGCGGCGTCGAAGGCGCGGAAATACCGGTCCGTCGTGCCGCCCTCGAACACGAGCCCGCCCGCCGTCGTGAGCACCGGACCCCAGTTCGGGGACTCGAACTCGTGGGTCCACGCGCGCTCGCCGGTCTTGAGGTTCCATGCTTGGAGCTCGCCGACGTGGTCCGCGCCTTCCGCGACCGAGAAATCCGCAACAGCGCCCGTGAATTGTTGGCCGCGTCGATACTCGACCTCCTCGCCTTCCATGATGCTGCAGAGGTTCTCGTTCGCCGGAATGTATAGGTAGCCCGTTTTGGGGCTGTAGGCTGCGGGCGGCCAGTCCTTACCTCCCCAGAGCGACGGACAAAACGTGACCTTGTGACCGACGGCGGGCTTGTGCGATTCATCGTATGCGGGACGCCCCGTGCGCGGGTCGACACTCGTGAACACGTTCTGCGTCACGTACGGCCGCGCGGAAATGAACGAGATGCCGGACGCCGCGCGTTCGAGGAACCAGAGATAGCCGTCCCGCGCCGGATGCACGAGCCCGTGCACGGTGCGGCCGTCGCGCGGCAAGTCGATCAGCAGCGGCGCCGAAACCTCGTCCCAATCCCAGGAGTCGTTCCAGTGATATTGGTGATGGCCGCGTAGCTTGCCGGTCTCGACGTCGAGCGCGACTACGGAGTTCGTATAGAGATTGTCGCCGGGCCGCTGATCGCCCGTCCAAGGGCCCGGATTGCCCGTGCCCCAGTACGTGATTCCGAGCTCGGGATCGTAGCTGCCCGTGATCCAGACGGGTGCGCCGCCCGTCTTCCACGAGTCCCCGGGCCACGTGTCGTTGCCGGGCTCACCGGGACCCGGGATCGTGTAGGTCTTCCACGCCTCTTTGCCCGTTTGCGCGTCGAGCGCGACGACGAAGCCGCGGATGCCCCGCTCGCCGCCCGAGACGCCGACCATGATCTTGCCGCGTGCCGCGAGCGGCGCGAGCGTCATGTAGTAGCCGCCGTTGTAGTCCTCGACGGCGACATCCCAGACCACACTGCCGCTCTTCGCGTCGAGCGCGACGACTTTGGCGTCGGACGTCGCCATGTACACCTTGTCGCCGTACAGCGCGACGCCGCGGTTGGTCGGATGACCCATCCGAATGTCCGGGGGCATTTGCCGGCGATAGCGCCACAGCAGATCGCCGTTCTTCGCGTCGAATGCGAGGACTTGGTTGAACGGCGTGGTCACGAACATGATGCCGTCGTTGACGATCGGCGGCGCCTGATGCCCCTCGGTCGTCCCGGTCGACGCGCTCCACACGGGGACGAGGTTGCCGACGTTGCGCGTCGTGATCTTGTCGAGCGGGCTATAGCCCCACGAGTCGTAAGTGCGCCGGTACATGAGCCAGTTGCGCGCCTCGGGCGAGACGAGCCGAGCGTCGGTGACGGCGCTGTACTCGCGAGCGGGCTGCGCAGTCGCGGCCAACGAGACGAGCAGTGCGAACGGCGCAAGCGCGTTTCGCAAGGTGCGGTCGAGCATGGCTTCCCCTCTTGTGACGACTTTCGACAACTATGGTGGTTGCGGGCCGAACGGATCCAGCCCGGGCTGCGCGAAACCCACCTTGCCCTCGAACGGCCCCGCGATCGCGAGCGCACCGTCGACGATTTTCAGCGGCAGCGCGGCGAGCTGCCAGGGCGCCGGCCCCGAGACCACGCGTGCGGCGTCGCTCGGATCGAACTCTGATTCGTGGCACGGACATTTGAAGTGCTGCGCGGCGGCGATCCAATCTGTCACGTCGCAACCCGTGTGCGAGCACACGCCCGAATACGCGACCACTCCGTCCGCGGCGCGCACTCGAGTGTCCGTCGCGAGCTTGCTCGGATCGACGCGCACGACGATCAGCTGGTTCAGACGCGTACCGTCGCGCACGAGCCCCGTTGCTCGGTTCAGCGGATACGCAAGCGTCTGTTTCGCGCCGATCACGAGATCGCTAAGGACAATCGCCGTGCCCGCTGCCGGGCCGAACGCGAACGCGAGCGCGTCGCCGGCCTGCGGCGGCATGGAGCGCTCGTCGGTCTCGTCGGCACGCGCGCGGCAAGCGCGCGCGAGCGCGACGGCGCAACCGGCGCGGAGCACGGTGCGGCGGCCGAGTGCTCGCCGGGAGAGTTCCGAATCGTGCGGACCTTTCATCGTCATAGAGTGGAAACGTTACTTCGCGAGGGCCGGCTCGCCCGCCGACTCCGTGTCGAACGAGGAACCCGCGAACACCTGGCGCCCGTCGGGCAGGAATACGGATCGCGCGTTCGCGACGTGCGGCTCATCCTTCGACAGGAAACCGCTGATCGTCACGACCTGACCCGCGCGCAGCGAGTTGCGGTTCCAACCCTGGCGCATCAGGCCGTTCGGCGGCCCGAGCTCGAAGTCCCAGTTCACGATGTTGCCGGCCTCATCCTTCACGTCGATGTAAATCCGCGCGTGCGGATTCGTCCACTCGAGCTTCGCGACGGTGCCGGTCAGCGAGATCGGCTTGTCGCGATCGTATTCTGCGGAGAACGAATGGTGCGCCCTCGCGGGCAACGCAGAGCTCAACGCAAGCGCCGCCGAAAGCGCGAGACACTTCATCCTCATCAGTGGTGCTTCCCCCGTCGCGCCGCGGTCTGCGCTGCGACGATCGAGAATGATACCCTGAGCCGTCCGTTCGAGAATCAAGATCGAGACGCAGGGTCGGGGATCCCACTCGTTATGAAGGCACTTGTCGTCTGGGCGCTCGTGACTGCGCTCGGCGCGCTCGGACTTCAGCCCGCACTCGCGCAATGGGCACCGCATCCGAGCAAGGCAACTCCGCACACGCAACGACGGCGCGCCCGACCTCGACGCGCCGGCGCCGCGCACGGCGGACGGCAAGCCGGACCTTTCGGGCGTCTGGCAGGGCGCCAACGCGATCGGCGGTGGCCCGAACCAACCTGCGCCGCCTCCGCCGCCCGACGGCCCGCCGGTGGCCGGGTTCTTGAACGTTGCACAGAACATCAAAGACGGGTTGCCGTTCAAACCCGAGGGCGAGGCACTGCTCAAAGCGCGGCGCGACGCGAACGGCAAGGACAATCCCGAAGCCGCCTGCCTACCCATGGGCATCCTGCAATTTCACACGCAGGGCGCTCCGCGCAAATTCATCCAGACACGCGACGTGCTCGTGATCCTCTACGAAGCGAGCATGGGCGTTCGCCAGGTCTTTACCGACGGCCGCGAGTTGCCGACGGACGACCCGCAGCCGTGGTGGTACGGCTACTCCGTCGGACATTGGGACGGCGACACGCTCGTCGTCGAGACGGCCGGACTGCGCGACGACGGCTGGCTCGACGTGTTCGGCACTCCGCTGACCGACGCCGCGAGGATCACGGAGCGCTTTCGCCGTTCGACCTATGGACGGATGGAGATCGACGTCACGATCGACGATCCAAAGGTGTACACCCGGCCTTGGACCGTGCGCGTAAATCAGAAAATCATGCCGGAGCAGGAGTTGCTCGAGTTCGTCTGCCTGGAGAATCAGCGCTATCGGGTGCGATAACTACGCGAGCGAGGCTTGTGATGATGCGGCGCAGCTTGTTGTTGTGGGGTTCCGTCCTCGTCCTCTCCGCAGGGCTGTTCGGCGCCAGTGCGCAGCCGCCGGCCGCCGAGCGCGCGAGGACCGGCACCGTGCTGATCACGGGCTCGAACCGTGGCCTCGGGCTCGAGCTCGCGAAGCAATACGCGACGGCGGGCTGGCACGTGATCGCGACGGCTCGCAACCCCGAGAGCGCGCTCGAGCTCCGCTCCCTCGCCGAGCGCGACGCCGACGTCGTCGTCGAGCAGCTCGATGTTCTCGATGGCGCCGAGCTTGCGGCGCTGGCACAGAAATATCGGGGCGAGCCGATCGACGTTCTGATCAACAACGCGGGCGTGCTCGGGACGCAACGGGCGCAAACGCTCGGCTCTCTCGACTACGCGGAGTTCGAGGGAGTGATGGGCGTGAACGTGTATGCGCCGCTCGCGGTAGCGGACGCATTTCGAGATAACGTCGCGGCGAGCGGACAAAAGAAGATCGTGTCCATCACGAGCCGCTCGGGAATCATCTCGCAGCCCGGTTTCGGCGGACCGTACTTCTACCGTGCGAGCAAAGTCGCGCTCAACATGACGATGCAGGCGCTCGCGGCGGACCTGCGCGACCGCGGGATCATCGTCGCAACGGTCGCCCCGCCGCCGACGGACACCGACATGCTGCGCGAATTCATCGGCCCGCAAAACGCCGCGCGGCAGGCGCGGCCCGCCGACGCCATCGCGGGCATCATCAAGGTGATAGACGGTCTGACGCTCGCGAACAGCGGCCGGCCGTTCTACTACGACGGCACGCCGCTGCCCTGGTAAGGCGGCGTCGTTCGTCGCGTCGGCTTTCTCTATTTTACTTTATATTATCCAAACAACTAATTGTTTTAGATAATATTTCTATGCCTTGCTCACAGCCGATGACGCGCCATTTTTTCAACGGGCCGGGCTACCGCTTCGGCAGCTTGAATGCCACGAGCTCGCCCGAGTACTGCGCGCCGCTGATCGCGACGACGAGATACTGTTCGCCGCCATACAGATACGTCATCGGCGAGCCGCTCTGCGGCGCTGGCATGTAAACGGCGCCGACCTCGCGCCCCGTCGCCTTGTCGTAGGCTCGCAGCATCGCGCCGAGCTCGCCCGTCGACGTGGTCGTGTAGAGACGCTCGCCGGCGATCAGCAACGTCCGGGTCACGAGCGTTCCTGGCGAACCGGCTTGGCCCGTTCGGGGGATGGCGAGGCCCTTGAGCAACGGGTGGTTCTTGATGTCATCCGGCGTCTCGCCGTGCGCGATCTGCCACAGGATCTCGCCTTTGTTCATATCGATGGCGCTGATCGACCCGTAGGGCGGTTTGAGGAGCGGCAACCCCTGCACGGCGAGCGCTGCGCGCGGTGGGCCGCGCGCGAGGTCGACCGCCGCCGCGGTTTGTCGAGCAGCGCCCTGTGCGGCACCCTGAAACTCGCTGCGCCCGCCGCCGGCCGATGAGCCCGAGCCGCCCGACGTGCGTGGGCCCGTGACCGCATTGCCTTCGATGTACGCCATGTCCGACTGGCCCGGATACGGCGCGACGACTCCCTTGCTCACGACGGTCCCCCCCGACGCGACGTACAGAATGTTCGTCTCGGGATCGAACGAGCCGCCCTGCCAGTTCGTGCCGCCGTCTTGGCTCGGCGCCATCAGCGTGCCGAGCGGGCCGTCGATCTTGCTGACGACGGGCGGCGTGAACAGCGGCCCCATCTTGTGCCACGAAGCTACTTCGAGCGCTTCCTTCTTGAGCTCGGGCGTGAAGTCGACGAGATCGTCAGCGGTCACGCCCTGCCGGTCGTAGGCGCGCGGCTTTGTCGGGAACGGCTGCGTCGGCGAATACCATTCGCCCGGCACGTCGCCTTTCGGCACCGGCCGTTCCTCGATCGGCCAGACCGGCTTGCCCGTCGTACGATCGAACACATAGAGGAACGCCTGCTTGGTCGGTTGCGCGACGGCTTTGACCTTCTTGCCGTCGACCGTCACGTCGATGAGGATCGGCGCGCACGGGATGTCGTTGTCCCAGATCCCGTGATGAACGAGCTGGTAGTGCCACTTGCGCTTGCCGGTGTAGAGATCGACCGCGAGCAGCGTCTCGCCGAACAGCCCGTCGCCGGGACGGTTCGCGCCGAAGTAGTCGCCGGTGGGCTGCTCGACGGGCAGATATACCGTCTCCAGCTCCTCGTCGACCGAGATCTGCGCCCACACGCCCGTGTTGCCCGTGTACTCGGCGGATCCGGCGAGCCAACTCTCAGTGCCGAACTCGCCGGGCTTCGGGATCGTGTGGAATATCCAGAGCCGCTCGCCGGTGCGCACGTCGTAGCCCCGGACGAAGCCCTTCACGTTGCGCATGCTCTTCGGATTCGCGCCCGTACGATGCGCCGCGCCCACGATGACGACGTCTTTCGCCACGATCGGCGTCGCGTGCAAGCCGATCTCGCCATTCAGCGGGTCGATGTCCTGATCGTCGTTCTGCTTGAGATCGACGATGCCGTCATTGCCGAACGCCTTCACCCGCTCGCCCGTGCGCGCGTCGAGCGCAATCATTTGATAGCCCGGCGTCACGTAGATGATTCGCGCATCATCGCCGCTCTTCCAATACGCGAGACCGCGGCCCGAGAGCTGGCGCGGCGCGGCCTGTCCGCGCTCGCCCTCGTCGAGCCTGCTCACCCAAAGCAGCTCGCCGTTGCCCGCGTCGAGCGCGACGACCGCACGGCGCGAGCCCGCGGTCGAGTAGACAACGCCGCCGACCATCAGCGGCGTCGACTGGAAGTTGTACTCGCGAGTGGGGCCGAGATTGTCGGCCTTGAACCGCCACGCGACCTCGAGCTTGCTGAAGTTCGCCGCGTTGATCTGATCGAGCGGTGAATAGCGTGTATGACCGAGGTCGCCGCCGTAGGTGGGCCATTCGCCCTGCGGCGCACCGTGCTGCGCGGAAGCAATCGACGCGGCGGCGAGCAGCGCCAAGGCGATCGTCCAAACCGGGACTATCGAGGCTAGCGGGCGCGGGTTCATATCGACCTCATGAGTTCACGGGCTCTGCCCAGTCAGGGTTCCGTTGGGTGCGCCGCGAGTATAGTCCACGGCCCGAACGCTGGTCGTCAGAGCAGGCGCAGCTGCGGCCGCAGCACCGCGGACTCGACATTGAGCAGCGGCATTCGCCGCCGCAGGCAATCCTGAATGAGCTCACGCTCGGCGGCCGTCGCGTCGGCGCGGCCGCCGTGCCACGCCGACACGACCAGCACGGGCAGGCGTCGCTCGTCGCGATAGAGCGCGCGGATCCATTCGTACAAAGGCCGCTGGCGTTCCTCGACGATCCACCACGGCAGCTCGTCGGGCATCGACAGACGCGCGGTTCCGACGTGCTGGAGAAAACGGCGGCGCGGCGACCGTGTCTGCCCGACATAGCGCGAGGCGCGAAGATCGCGCGGATCGGACAACGTGTAGATCGCGATGCCGGTCGCACCGACGCCCGTATCGTCGTAGAGGTGCGCTTGGAGCCGCGAGCGAACGAAACGCCCGAGCTCCGATTGACTCAGTGGTTGAGCAGCCAACGTCGAGGTCACGATTACCGAAGCGTTGAATCCAAGGTGCGCAGTATATGTGACACGTCCGCCGCGAGGACGCGCGCCCGGGACGTTTGCAGCTACGTCAGGTCGCGGGGAGCTGCGCCGGCTTCGGCTCCGCGACCTCTTTGCCGGGCCGCGCGCGGCCCGACATCTCCGCGCCTGCGTTGCGTGGCAACCGCCACATGAACCACACGGAGGTCGCCGAGATCAACCCTACGCCGAGGAACGCAAGATAGAAGTTGTGTACTTCGGTCGCCGGCCGTCCATTCAACGCACCTGCGATTTCGAGGAAGTATCCGCCGATCGCGACGCCAAGGCTCAACGACAACTGTTGCATCATCCCCGCCATGCTGCTCGCCTGCCCCATCCGCGGCGAATCGACTTCCGCGTAGCTGATTGCATTCAGGCTCGTGAACTGCAGCGAACGAAAGAAGCCGCTGACCAACAGCACCGCGAGAATCGTCACGTGCGGCGTGTCGGGACGAAACAACCCGAACGCGCAGAGCATCGCGGACGCGACGATCGCATTGAGCACCAGCACGCGGCGGAAACCAAAGCGCTTCAACACGCGCGCCGCAAGCGTCTTCATGAAGATCGCACCGATGGCCGAAGTGAACGTGACTAGACCCGACTGCACCGGGCTCAAGCCGAACCCCACCTGCAACATCAGCGGCAGCAGGAAAGGTGATGCGCCGATGCCGATGCGAAACAGCGAGCCGCCAGCGACGCCGGCACGGTAAGTCGGCAGATGAAATAACTTCAGATCGAGCAGCGGGTTTGAGTGGCGCCGCGCGTGCACGACATAGCCCGCGAGACCCGCGAAGCCGAGCACGAGCGCGAGCGCGGCGACCTCGATCGGCACGAGTTGCCTGCCGAGCGTCGAGAAACCGAACATCGCGAGCGCGAGGCCGAAGCCAGCGAGCAGGAAGCCGACCCAGTCGAGCGGCGGCGCGTCTTCCCGAATGTCCGGGATGAAGCGCTGTGCAAGCACGATTCCCAGCACCCCGATCGGAATGTTGATGAGAAAGATCCAGCGCCAGTGCAAATAGGTGGTGATGAAGCCGCCTAGCGGCGGCCCGACGACCGGGCCTACGAGCGCGGGGATCGTGAGCCAGCTCAGCGCCTGCACGAGCTCGCTCTTCGGCACCGTACGCAATAGAACGAGCCGGCCGACGGGGACCATCATCGCGCCGCCCATGCCTTGCAAGAACCGCGACGCGACCATCGCCTCGAGCGAGCCGCTCATCGCACACGCGACCGAGCCGAGCAGAAACACACCGATCGCCGTCATGAACGTGGGGCGTGCACCGAAGCGATCCGCGACCCAGCCGCTCACCGGAATGAACACTGCCATCGACAAGAGATACGCGGTGAGCGCGAGCTTCAAGGCAATCGGATCGCTGCCGAGGTCTGCCGCGATCGCGGGCAGCGACGTCGAGAGCACGGTCGAGTCCATGTTCTCGATAAACAGTGCGCAGGCGACTATGAGAGGTAGAAGTCGAGCCGGTCTCATCGCGGAGCGAGCATGGTCCTAAGGAAACGCGTTCCCTGCGTCATGCGTGCATTCTACAGGCGCACCGCGTCGTCCTGTCGCCGCGCGTTTCTCGACCTTGGCTGGCGCTCGCTGGCTCGACAGTGGAGCGGGCTGCTCGCAGGTCAGGGACACCCGGCGCCGGTGGCACCGCGTGCTGGGGGAGACTCCGTGACGAGGCTCGGGCCGGTTCGCGCGCTCAGCTCGAGCTCGCTCGCGGCCGAGCGGAACGCAAACGGTCGAGCGTGCGCGCCATCACTTGGGCGCCCTGATCCATCATCGGACCGACCGTCTCGGCGGCTTCGTCGGGAAGCAAGTCCGCTGTCCAGACGATTCGGCTGCCACCGTCACGCTCGAACACCTGCACGGACGAGTTGTAATGCGTGAGGGGCATTGCGTCGCTCACGGCGGTCCACGCGAGACGATGCAGCTCGTCGTTCGAGTCGATGATCGGCTCGTCGACGATCAGCCCGTTGCCGAAGGTGACTCTGCGACCGCCAGGGATCAGCTCCGTCGCGATGACGAATCCGGGTACGAGCCGCGTGTGCAGCGCGCCGATGTCGCGAATCGCATCCCAAGCAGCTTCCACGCTCGCGGTCGTGACGATTTCCTTTGCAATCGATGCCATGTCGCTACCTCCGTGTGATCCTCACTCGATCGTACGCCCGCACCTCCGTGCTGCAACCCCGTATGTCGGAATCTCTCGGATACGAGAGCGTGCTACGGCGGGCTGGCATGGTCCTTGCTCCTTCACTCGAAGAGGTGAAAGAAATGAACATCAAGAACGTCGACTGGCGCTCGAAGCTCCGGCCGTTGTACGGCTTCGCGACGAAGCTGCCGCCCGTGATCCGCTCGCTCGTCGGCGTCGTATTGATTCTTGCGGGCTTTCTCGGAATCGTGATGCCGATTCTCGGCTTTTGGATGGCGCCGCTCGGCTTGTTGTTCATTGCGGCGGACATCCCGCCGCTTCGCAAACGCGTCCAGCGCTGGCTCGACGATGCGGATTCCGGCAGGTCGGACGCACTCCACAGCCAGTAGAGCGCCCGCAAGCTCCCCCGGGGGCTGCGGGGGCTGCGGGGGCTGCGGGGGCTGCGGGGGCTGCGTGCGCCGCCGCGCTATGGCGCCGGCTCGATCCGCAGCACGGCGCCGTCGTCGTCGTCGAGCAGCGCGTAGATCAGACCGTCAGGGCCTTGCTTGAGATCACGCACGCGGTGACCCCAGTCCTTGAGCAGCGACTCGCGCCGCAGCTCCTCCATTTTCTCGTTGAAGAGAACACGCTCGAGATGGCCCGTGCCGATGATCTCGCCCGTACGTAGCGAGCCGACGAAAACGTCGCCCTTCCATTTCGGCAGCTTGTCGCCGGTATAGAACATCAGCCCGGAGACTGCGATCGCGGGCGTCCAGTAGACGACGGGATCGATGAACCCGTCCTGCTGGAATTTTTGTGAGTGCCATGGACCTTGGTAGGTGCGGCCGAGGCTCACGACGGGCCAGCCGTAATTGCCGCCCGGCTTCAAGACGTTGATCTCGTCTCCGCCGTTTGGTCCGTTCTCGCTTTCCCAGAGATCGCCCGTGGCGGGATGCACCGCGAGGCCGATCGTGCCGCGATGCCCGAGCGTGTAAATCTCGGGGCGATAACCCGCCTTGCCCGCGAACGGATTGTCCTTCGGCACGGTGCCGTCGTCGTTCAAGCGCAGCACCTTCCCCGCGAGACTCATTCCGTCCTGCGGCTTGCCGTCGGCGCCGCCCGGCGTCGTCATGTAGATCTTGCCGTCGCGGCCGAACGCGATCCGCGAGATGCTGCCGACGTCGGGCTCGGTGACGAAGATGTCTTGCGCGCCGACGAGTGCCTTGCCGTCCCACTTGCCGCGGCCGAGCGCGAGCGCGCCTTTGTCGTCCGCCACCGGCTTGTGATACGTGTAATAGACGAGCTGGTTTTCCGCGAACTTGGGGTGCAGCGCGACGTCGAGCATCCCGGAGCGCCGAATCGGCTTCACCTCGGGTAAACCCGCGACGGGTGTCGGATCGAGCACGCCCTTGCGGATCACACGCATGCCGCCGTGCGTCTGCGTGACCAGCATGACGTCGTTCGGCAGAAACGCGATGCTCCACGGATGCTCGATGCCGCGCGCAACGACGACGACGCGGATGTCCATGCCTTCCGCCGTCTTGTAGGTCACGGGGTGATCCGGGAGCGGCAGCACGGGCAACTCCGGTGCGACCGGAATGCCGTTCGCGAACGGCACGGTCTGCTGCGCGAACGCGGTGCCGCCGGCCGCGGCGAGAACCGACGAGAGCGCCAGCAGCCGGGCGGCCACCGCGCGTGAATGGCTAGACGTCATCGTTGTCCCCCCTCGAGCCAGAGATCTCAGCGCGGCCCAAGCATACTAGAGGCCCCAGAAAGCCCGCCGCGATCTTACGCCGCATTGTGGTTGTCGATCGTCGGCCCGCTGCCGGCGCCGCGCGGAAAAAAACGGCGCGGCGAGGGCGAGTTGTGCCGAACCGGTCGGGCCGGTGCGCTTGCAAGTCGCGGCGGGAGCGCGAGCTCGAGGCGCCCGCGTCCCTGGCGTTGACCGTCGTCGCACGCTGTCACTAGTATCCCGCGACCGCAAACGCCCCGCGAGTACTCCAGAGGACGCAAATCGCAAATGAAGACGATCATCTGTATTCCGGCAGCGGTGCTGCTCGCGATCTCCGCCACCGGCGCGTGGGCGCAGCGAGCCGCGACGGAAAAGCCTGCAATGTCATTCTTCGTCACGAGCGTGGGCGTCGGCAAAGGCGCAAACCTAGGCGGCATCAAGGGCGCGGATGCGCATTGTCAGAAGCTCGCGGAAGCCGCGGGCAGCCCGAAAACGTGGCACGCTTATCTAAGCGTCACGGATTTGAACGGCAAGGGCGCGATCAACGCACGCGACCGCATCGGGCGAGGTCCGTGGTTCAACGCCAAGGGCGTGCGCATCGCGGTCGACGTCGACGACTTGCACTCCGAGAGCAACAACGTCACCGCTGCGACAACCCTCACCGAAAAAGGCGAAGCGCTGAAGCCCGATCCGAACGTGCACGATATGCTCACGGGCTCGATGCGCGACGGCCGTGCCTGGAACTACAACTTGCTCGATGATCTGAACATGGAAAAAGGCGCGATGACCTGCGACAACTACACGAGCGACGCGGAAGACGGCGCCGTGATGGTCGGCCACGCGGACCGCGCGGGCACCGCTCCGATCTCGCCGTGGAATGCGGCGCATCCATCGGTCGGCTGCAGCCAGGCGAAGCTCGTCAGCACCGGCGGTGCCGGCCTCTTCTACTGCTTCGCGATCGACTGAGTCAGTCCCGGGGGGGAGCGACGCGAGCCATGGACGGCTCGCGTATTTGAGTTGCTCCGCCCTCGTCTAACCCTCGCGCTCGCCGTTCGCGCGCGGCGCGCAGCCCAATCACTTGCTCGTCAGCGGCGTCTGCTGATGGAACATCATCCGCCAGTCCCCGTCGCGCTTGACGTACCCGCTGCTGACTCGCGCGCGGTATGGCTCGTTCTCGCGCACCGCGCTCACTCGATAGGTCAAGATCGTTACGTCGTCGGTCGGCTGCAAGAATCCTTCGACGTCGATATCGACGTCGTGCCAGCGAGGACCTTTGCCCGCCATGCTCGCGATCTCGTCGCGCGTCTGCACTCCGGCCATCTCCGTGAACGCGACGAGGCAGTCGCCGTCGAGCGCATGGCGATACGCCGCAGGCGCCGCCGGACCAGAGGCTTTCTTCCTTCTTCAGCAAGTCCTTCTGTAGGCTCATCGTCGCTCCTCCTGTGTCTTCAACCGTTTCGGCTGCAAACGATGTGCCAGGTGGATCCGCGCAAGGGGCGCGGAGCGCACGACGCGGGTTGCCTTAAGTGTTGCAACCGCGTTCCAAGATTTGGGCAGGGGGCGGCGAGCCGGCTTCAATCGCAGTCGAAGTCGTCGCGACCGGACCGGCGACAGATGTCCGGCCAACCGTATTCGTCCCAATACTGCGACGATGCCGATGTCACGCAGCAGCGCCTTGAACTCGGGCAGTTGACGCATGTCTTTGAGCTGAGGTACCCAGAGGTAGATCGCTTGTCCGCCCTGCTCGGTCACGGCCGGAACGTATCGCGTCGAGCGCCGAGAGCCGCATCACCGAAGTGGCCACGCCCAGAAGGCAATGTCTCGCCGGGCGTTGAGGAGGACCGGCCACGACAGGGTCCGCGTACGAAGTCGATGCAGCTCGCGAAGCGCCGTCTTCGTGGATCATTCGAGGCTCGCGATCATCGCTGTGTTGATCGGTCCGACAGCCGGGATTGCGCGCGCCTGGCTCGAGCTCGTTCGCGCCCAGCTCTTAAGTGCATCATCAGCGTATCGCCCTCCGGCCACGGCGCGAACAAGCGCGCGCCCGAGTCGTAGTCTGCGCGTGGCGACGGTCCCAGTCGCCGAGCGACGCGTTGAGCCCACATGAGGCCGCGACGACCGACGGGATCCTCCGGGTTTACCCTCCGTCGTTTCCTCGCAGATACTCGCGGGCGTAGGCGAAGTTGGCCACCGACAAAATTGCACCCAGGCGTAACCGGCGCAGGTCGCCCAGCGGCACATTGCGCCGCAGCGCCTCGCGAAACGCTGCCTCGCCGCCCATCGCAATCCTTCGTCGGTGAGCAGCGCAAAGCCGAGGGCGGCATGCGCTGTGCCGAGTTCGGGATCGAGCTCGAGCGCGCGTCGCGCGGCTTTCGCGCCTTGCGCCCGATGCTCGGGCCCGCGCTCCGGCTCGTACGAATCTGGCGCGATAGTCCTTAGGTTGGCGTAGAGCGACCCATGCGGCCGTGAAATCGCGGTCGAGCTCGAGTAGCCTGCTGTACGTCGCCGGTCGCAAGCACCGTGCTCCGCGTCGCGTCCCGCGCGAGTAGCGAGTGACCGCCTGCAGATACAGGACGTAGGCCGGCAATCGAAGTCGTCGGCGCGCGCGCGACTCGCTCTTGCTCCGCCGGCAACAGCTTCGCCTTCAGAGCCTGACGCAACTTTGAGCGCGATGTCGCTCTGTATCGCAAAGATATCGCTGAGCTCGCGCTCATACGACTTGGACCACAGAGACTCGTTCGGTTGCGCCGTCGCTCAGGTGCATCGTCACGAGCACTCTGCCCGTCCGCAGTAACGCACGCTGCCATCCAGCACGGTTTCGACATTGAGCTCGCGCGCGATTTCCGGACGCGGGCTTCTGCGTACCGGCGTAGCCCTGCACAGACGTACGCGAAGCGATCACGCAGGTGCAGCCGAGCGTTCGTCAGTTGGTTCAGGATCTCGCTCGTGAATGCCGACCGCGAAGTAACGCGTCGTCGGGATCGGGGCTCAGATTGTCGAACGGCAACACGGCGATCGAGTTCGGAGGAGCCGCGGTGCGGGGCGATCATCGGATCGCGTCCGCACGGTTGCCAGCCGGTAGACGCCGATCGCAGCCAATGCGCACAGTTGCCGCGATGGCCGCCGAGACCAGCATCAACGGTACGGCGTCTTCGACTTCGCGCGCGCCTCGGACCGCACCGCTCGGCGATGCGCGCGTCGCGCCTGGCGATGTAAGCGGCGTCGCGGGCACCGACCCGCCGGCGGCCATGGGTACAGCGGTCTCGGCCCGCGCGGGCGACGGCTCCGTCGTGACCGCCGGCACCGGCTCCACGCTCGCGACGAACCGGTACCCGCGGCCCGGCTCCGTCACGATGAAGCGATGCTCGTCGCGCGTCTCGCCGAGCACGCGGCGCAGCGTCGAAATCGCCTGGTTGAGGTTGTTCTCCTCGACGACGACGTTCGGCCAGATCGCCTCGAGCAGCGTCCGCTTGTCCAGCAGCTCGCCGCGGTGTTCGACGAGATAGAGCAGCGTGTCGAACACCCGCGGTTTCAGCGGAATCGGCTCTCCGTCCGCTCCGAACAAGAGCCGCCGCACCGCGTCGACGCGAAACCCGCTGAACCGATACGTCATGCCAACCGGCCGCCTCTCTGATCAGAACGATTCAGAACGATTAAGAGTCTGCCAAAGCACGTTCAAGCAGGTTCGATCGATTCTAGTCTCCCTCCGAACCTCGCACCAACAAGCGGAGAAGCCGGTCGAATCTCGTTGATCCGGAATCCGAATTCCAGGCATGAGACCCACACTCCACCTCGTGATGCTCGCCCAGGCGCTAGTCGCCGGGCCGGTGCGCGGTGGGGAGCTCATCAAGCCGACCGTCGACTTCAGCGACATGCGCGTGGTGATCACGTACGTATCGACCGGCGAGCTCGCGAACCTACAAGACGGCACGGTTTCGGGCTCGACCGGCGTGAGATTCGCCAGAATTACCGTCACGGTTTCTCGATCCTGAAGAGGAATCGCGAGACCGGCGCGTTGACGTGCGAGATCTACCTCACCAACGACCAACGACCCCGTGAAGTCGACGACGAGGCGACGCTCACCCTCGGCCATGAGCTCCTGCATTGCATGCGCGGTGACTATCACCGCTGAGTGCGGGATCGCGGCCGCGCCTCGGTCGACGCGAGCCACATGCCGACGATCACGACTGCAGCGCCGACGGTTTGGACCGGCAGCAACGTTTCGCCGAGAACGACGAACGCGGTCACGAGTCCCACGATCGGATCGATGTTCGTGAGCGCACCGACCGTGCTCGCGTCGAGCTCGCGGAGCGCGAAGTTGTAGAGCGCGTAGGCGCCGGCCGAAGCGAACACCGCGAGATAAAGCACGCCGAGCCAACCGTCCGCCGACGTGATCGGCCATGGCGATGCGGCGAGCTCGAGTGCGCTCGGCGGCAGCAGCAGCAGCGCCCCGATCGCGGACATCGCGAACGTAACCGCGGTCTGGTCCGCGCCTGCGACGGGTTTCGCCGCGACGGTGTAAGCGCCCCAGAGCAGGACGGTCGAGAGCATCAGCGCAGCCCCGAGGAGCGGCGCCGGTGCGTCGTCGGCTCGGGCTTCGCCAGTCGCGACGATCAAGGCCGCGCCCGCGACCGACAATGCGATGCCGAGTATCCGGCGCCGGCTGAGCCGCTCCTTCAAGAACAGCACCGCACAGACGCCGACGACCGCAGGAATCGTCGCGTAGAGCAGCGCTCCCTGCGCGGCCGATCCGTAGATGAGCGCGAAGTTGAAAGTCGCCGTGAACAACGCGATTCCGGTGAACGCGAGGAACAGCAGACGGCCGACGGACACGGAGCCGCGCAGCGTTGCGAGCGCGCCGCGTCGCAAGAAAGGCGCAAGCACCGCCGTCGCGATCGCGAATCGCAGAAATGCGAGCGTGAACGGTCGGAATTCCTGCACCGCCGCCTTGGTGACGACGAACGTGGTGCCCCAGACGACCATCACGGCGACGAGCGCGAGCAGCGCAATCCTGCGCTTTGCCGTGGCGGCGGCCGGCGTCTGCTGCATCCGGAGCGGGCTACGCGAGCTGTGCCGCGAGCATCGCTTTGCCGGCGGCCCACGCGATCACTCGTTGCAATCGCGGTACGGTGAGCGCGAACGCCTCGGTGAGGTCGACCCAACGATACTCTTGGTGCTCCGGCCGGCCGAGCGCCGGGTTGACCTTCAGCTCGATGCGTTCCGCACGCGTGCGCGCGAGATAGTAGCGGGCGACCTTGCCGCGGGAGTAAGGCTCGGTGTCGATGAATTCCGTGCCCCAATCGAATGCGAGGTCGGTGAGGCCGGCCTCCTCGTCCGCTTCGCGCACGGCCGCCGCGAGCGGCTCCTCGCCGGGCTCGACGGCACCCTTCGGGAAGTCCCAGTTGCGATAGGCCCGCAGCAACAGAAAGCGCGCGCCATCCGCGGTCTCGCGAAGAACGACGACTCCTGCCGAAAAACGTTGCTCCGCCATGGGAACGAGTGTGCGGTGGCCGCGAGCGAAGCGCCAGCGCGAGCGCGGCGCGCTCAGCGCTGCGGTAACGCGAACGCGGTCAACGCGCCGCCCGACGGAATCAGCACGTACTGCCTGCCGTCCAGCATGATCGTGATCGCGGCCGTGCCCCAGATCGCCGCACCGGTCTGATAATGCCAAAGCTGCTCGCCCGTCGCCGACGCGAACGCCGTGAAGTTGCCTTCGTTGTCGCCCGCGAACACGAGCCCCGACGCGGTGCTCATGACGCCGCCCATCATCGGCGTCGGCACGCGAAACTCCCAACGCAGCGCGCCCGTCGCCGCGTCGAGTGCACGCAGCGCGCCGAATGCGCGATCCGTGTCGGCCCAGATGACGCCGCCGGTGTTTACTTCTCCGGGCACGCCGCGCGGTGCCTGGCTATGAAACGTCGCGCACGTCTCGCGCGCGTTCACGAAGAACAACTGCAGTCGCGGATCGAACGACGGCGGATAGAAATTGGTTCCGCCCCATTGGTCCGGGAGGCAGCCGCTGCTGCCGTCCTTGTTCAAGACGATCGGGCGCCCGTCGGGGCCGATCTCGCGCGCCCACGTTGTCGCGGTGAACGGCCGCGCAACGAGCAACTCGCCGGTCGCGCGATCGAGCGCGTAGTAAAACCCGTTGCGATTCGCGACCAGCACGGCGGAACGCGACTGGCCGCCGATTTTCAGGTCCGCGAGCACGGGCACGTGATTCGCATCCCAGTCGTGAGTGTCGTGCGGGGTGAATTGGTAGTGCCAGCGCAAACGCCCCGTGCGCGCGTCGATCGCGAGCAGTGAGCTCGTGTACAGATTGTCGCCGCTTCGTTCCGCGTCGTAGTAGTCGGGATTCGGATTGCCGGTGCCCCAATAGAGGAGCCCGAGCTCGGGATCGTAGCTGCCCGTCATCCAGGTCGCGCCGCCGAGCGCCGGAGTGTTGCTCGGCCAGGTCTCACTGCCGGGCTCGCCGCGCTCGGGCACGGTGTAGAGCCGCCACGCGCGCTCGCCCGTCGCGGGATCGTACGCGTCGAGGAAGCCGCGCACGGCGTACTCGCCGCCGGAGATCCCCACGATGACGCGATCGTCGACGACGAGCGGGGCGAGAGTGGCGGCGTAACCGAGCTTGTAGTCCGCGAGCACGACGTCCCAGATCACCTCGCCGCTGCGCCGATCGAGCGCGAGCAGGTGCGCGTCGAGCGTCACCATGAACAGCCGCTCGCCGAGCAAGGCGAACCCGCGATTCACCGGCGCCGACGAGCCGTAAGTGAGATCGGACGGCAGCGAGCGGCGATACTCCCAGAACGGCCTGCCCGTGCGCGCGTCGAGCGCCCACGCGTAGTTGTTCGGGCCGGTGACGTACAACACGCCGTCGAGCGCGAGCGGCGTGGTTTCGAACCCGCGGCCGCGCGCGAGCGTACCGGCTTGAAACGTCCACTGCGGCACGAGCCGCCCGACGTTGCGCGGCGTGATCTGCGTGAGCGGGCTGTGCCGCCGGCCCGTGTAATCGCCCGAGAAGGTGAGCCAGCGAGACGTCGCGCCGAGCCCTTCGCGCAGGGTCGCGCTCGTGACTTCGTCGGCGCGTGCGGCACCGGCCTCCTGTGCGCTCGCGACGACGCGTAGGCCGAGGACTGCCGCCGTAACGGCCACACCGACGACGATGCGATTCACTGCGAGCTCCGAGCCGCCGCGCCCGGCGTCGCGGAATCCTCGGCGGACGTTCTTAGAAACGCAAGCACGTTCTCGAGCTCCGCGTCGCCGAGCCGGTCGACGCCGAACGCGGGCATCGGCGACTCGCGGCTCCGCGCGACCTCCGCGAGATCGGCGGTCGGCAAGCCGACGAGTCGTCCTTCCGCGGTCACGATCTGCACCGAGAACGCGTCCTCGCGTTTCAAGATGCCTTTGACCGGCTCTCCGTGCCGCGGGCGCAGCGCAATCGCGCGGAAGCCGTCCGCAACCACGGCGCTCGGTTCGCGGATCGACTGCACGAGCGCTTCTCGCGAGCGAGCGAGTGCGATACGCGACAGGTCGGGACCGATGCCGCCGGGGCCGGAACCCGCGCGGTGACAGTCGGCGCAGCGCTCCGCGAACAGCCCGCGGCCGAGCGCCGCGTCGCCCGTCGTCACGAGCGGCGGCACCGAGCTGATGTTGCGCAGGTGCGCGACGAGCGCCCAGAGCTCGGTGTCGGGCGCCACGCTCGGCGGCATGATGCTTCCCCCGACGCCGTTGCGAATCGTGCCGAACACGCGCTCGTCGGTCGCGCCGCGCGTCCAAAGTGTCGTGAGGTCCGGACCGCGAACGCCCTTCGCATCGGGGCCATGGCAATCGGCGCAGCGCGCCGCGAACAACGAGGCGCCCGTGCGCAGCGCCGCCGGGTCGGTCTCGAACGGATTCATCCGCTGCGCGGCTGCGCCCCACGCGGCGAGGACAGCGCCTGCGCACAGCAGCGCATGTCGTATCACTCGGCTTGCCCCACTATCCCCCGTCAGTACGCGCGCGGGCGGTTGATGCGCGGCGAATAGCCGATCTGCTCGTACAGGAGCCCGTCCGCGGGCCGCTCGACCTTCATCGCGTACAGGCTTTGCGAATTCTTGCGGCCCGCGCTGCCGGTCGCGATCACGCGGTCGCCGGGCTTGAACGTGCCGGCGTTGACGCCGATCTCGTTGAGCTCCGAGCGATTGTCGAGCTCGAGGCGCCACGCCTGCGGCTCGCCGCCCTGCTCCGCGACGTCGACGATCAGCACGGGATGCGGATTGACGAACTGGAACGCCGTGACGCGCCCCTCGACAGTGATCTGCCGGGTGGTGTCGTAAACCGCCGCAATCGAATGGTGGGCGGTCGCGGCGCCGCCGTAGACGGCGAGCGCCGCCACGAACAGCAGTACGCGGGCATGCCTCACGGCGTCGCACCCGGCGGGGACGCACGCTGCGGCCCCGAGGCGCGACGCGTCACTTGCTTCCGCCGTGACCCGCTGCGGAAGCGTTGGAGGAAAGCGTCTGCGGCGTCTCGGCCATGAGCTTCTTGAGAAGCTCGACCGTGTCGACGTGCGGCTCGGCGGCCACCTTGAGGAAGTTCTCCTCGTAGTTGCCTTCCGCGAGGTCGAGCGGCGTGCGGCCGTTCGCGTCCTTCGTGTACAGGTCCGCACCGTGCGCGGCGAGGAACTCGACGACCGGCGTCAGCCCCTTCATTGCTGCGCCGTGCAGCGCCGTGCGGTGAGGGATCGCACGCGGGCTCGGCACTTGGCGGCCGCGGTAGTTGTAGCTGAAATCCGTGAGCCGCTGGTTGGTCACTTGCGTTCCCGCCACCGATGCACCGGGTGGCTCCGTGACCATACGCGCGTTGACGTCGGCGCCGGCGGCGACGAGGAGATCGAGCGTCGCGAGCACGCCTTCCGTCGTACGATTGCGGCCGCGGGTCACACGCAAGCCGTACTCGACGCCCGACGCGGCCATCAGCGGTGTGACGCCTTGGTTGCTCGGCAGGTCCACGAGCGCGCCGTTCTTCAGCAGCAGCTCGGTCATCGGCGCGTCGCCCGCACGCGCGGCCCGCAGCAGCGGCGTCGCGCCCATCGACAAAATCACGTCGCCGCCACGGTCCTGCGGCACGTTGCGGTACGGCGGCCGGCGCTTGAGCTGAATGTTCGGATCGGCGCCCCTCGCGAGCAGCAGCTCTGCAATGTCGATGGCGGTGAGCTTGTCCACGCTCGGCAGCACCACCATCGCGCCGTTGCCCATCACGGGCAGCGTGTTCATGTCCGCGGACATGTAGAGCGGCGTGCGGCCGTACAAGTCCCACTTGTTGATGTCGGCGCCCGCCTCGATCAGGTACGCGGCGAGATCGAAATGCACGTTCATGATTGCCATCACGAGCGGCGTCACCCGATGCGGATCGGGCAGATTCAAATCCGCGCCGCCGGCCACGAGCTCGCGCGCGCACGCGATGCAGCCTTCGCGCGCTGCGTACAGCAGCGGCGTGAAGCCGCCCTGGTTCATGTCCTTGGGCCGCGGCTCCTTGATGATCTTGCGCTCCCAATTGCGCACGACGCCGCGCGCGTCGGGGTTCGCGCCATTGGCGAGCAAGAACTTCACCATCTCCGGCTGATCCTGCGCAGCGGCCCACATGAGCGGCGACTGACCGCCCCACTGCTCGGTGAGATTGATGTCGGCGCCGGCCTTGAGCAGCAGGTTCGCGGCGTCGATGTGGCCCGTGCGGGCGACTTCCATCAGGGCCGTCTCGCCTTCGTTGTTCGCCGCATCCGCATTCGCGCCGGCCTTCAGCAGCGCGTCGATGATCGGCGCCGAGCCCATCATCGCGGCCTCGGACAGCGCGAACGCCCCGAAGTCGTTCTTGGCGTTCACGTCGGCGCCGGCCGCGACGAGCTGCTTCACGAGCTCGAGGTCGCCGTTGTACGAAGCCCACATGATCGCGGTGGTGCCGTCAGGTCCGCGCGCGTTCACATCGGGCCGTTCGCGCAGCAGTGCGAGTGCCGCGGCGCCGTCGCCCGCTTCAGCGGCCTCGAGCAGGGTCTTCTCGGCCGCGTTGGCGGCGGTCAGTGCGATCAATCCAACGGCAAGTCCAGCGAGCGCCCGTTTCATGGCTACACCTCCGAGAGCTCGCCGCGGCTATCGCCGATTTTCTCGACCGGGATCTGCGTGCGCTCGAGCAGCGTGAGCAGCAAGTCCGAGTGGCGCGAGTCCTGCGGATAGTGCAAGTGCTGGCCGCCTTTGATCCGGCCGTTCGCGTGACCCAAGATCGCCGTCGGCAGCGGATCGTTGTTGTGGCGGTTGCTGTTGCTCATGTTGCTGCCGTACATGATCATCGAGTGATCGAGCAGCGTGCCGTCGCCTTCCTTGATGCTCGCAACCTTGTCGATGAAGCGTGCGAATACCTTCGTGTGGTAGATCTGGATCGTGGCCAAGCGATCCTGTTTCGCAGGATCCTCGCCGTGGTGCGACAGCGGATGGAAAGCCTCGTTGATGCCGACGTTGTTGTAGGTCCGCATGCTCGCCTCGCGATCCATCGAGAACGTGAACACGCGCGTCAGGTCGGCCTGCATCGCGAGCGCCATCAAATCGAACATCAGATTGAAGTGCGCATCGATGTCGTTCGGCACGCCGATCGGAGCGTCGGGGATCTCGAGGGCGCTCGTGTCCTGCTGCGACGCCATCTGCACGCGGCGCTCGATCTCGCGGACCGAATCGAGGTACACGCCGACGGCGGCCTTGTCTGTCGCGCCGAGCTTGTTCTGCAGCGTGTGCGCTTGGGCCGTAACGCGGTCCAAGATGCTGCTCGTCTCGTGCATGATCGTGGCACGCTCCGCGTCGGTGTCGCCCTGCCCGAACAGCTTGTAGAACACCGCGCGCGGGTTCGACTCCTGCGGCAACGACTGCGTCGGCGTGCGCCACGCGAGCTGTGCGCCGCGCAGCGCGGTCGTGAGCTCGAGCGACGGCATCCGTGTCTCCTGGCCGATATGACGGGCCGCGAGCTGGTCCGCCGTCACCCCGAAGTCGGCACCTTCGACGCCCGCCTGCGGCGGCGCCACGCACGACAACCACGTGCGCTCGATGATTCCGTGCGGCTCGGGGCTCTCGGCCGGCTTGTTGCGTAGGCCGGAGACGATCGTCATGTGGTCGCGGTACTTCGCGAGCGGCTCGAGGATCCGCGTCATCTCGTAGTCTTTGCCGGTTGCGGCCGGCGCCCAGAGGCGCATCACCGCGCCGTGCGGGAAGCCGACGAATGCGAGGCGTTGCGGCGTCTTCGCGGCGGTTTGCGCCCAGGCGGTCGCCGCGGGGCTCATCGCGTCGAGCAGCGGCAGCGCGATCGTGGCGCCTACGCCCTTCAGCACGGTGCGACGCGAAAGATGCTTCTTACTGATGAACATGCCGTTCTCCTCTGCACTGCCGGACCGTCGCCCGGCGCAAATCCGATTCGTGCGCGTTATTGCGCGGTGTTCTGCGCCGTCACCACCGGGGACTCGGGCGCTTGCCTCATCAGGAACGGTTCGCTCGTCACGATCTGCCAGACGAGCGACGAAAATCTGTAGTCGTCCTTCGCGGCGTTGCGGACGATGTTGCGCACCGCCGGCATGTCGCGATAGTCGACAGTCCTGCCGAGCGCGTACATCAGGAACCGCTCGGTGAACGTCTGCACGAACTGCTCCGGCTTCTTGAGCAGCGCGTCGCGCAGATCGTTGGGCCCCGAGATCGCCGTTCCGTCCGGCAGCTCTGCGGCCGAGTCTATCGCCGCGCCGCCGGCATAGCGATCCCGGTCGCGCCAGACGCCGACCGCGTCGAAGTTCTCGAGCGCGAAGCCGAGGGGGTCCATCACGCCGTGGCAGGCGAAGCAAGTCGGATTCTCGCGGTGCTTCGCGGTGATCTCGCGGATCGTGAGCTTCTTCGCCGAGCCGACGTCGTTCTCCGGGAACGGCGGCACCTCGGGCGGCGGCGCAGTCGGCGGCGTGCCGCTGATGTACTCGAGGATGAACGCGCCGCGCAGCACGGGCGAGGTGCGGTTCGGGTACGCGGCCGCCATCAGGATCGCGCCCTTGCCGAGCAGACCCCAACGCGCCGGGTTCTCGAGCTCGACGCGTTGGAACCGGTCGCCCTTCACGTCGTTGACGCCGTAGAGCAGCGCGAGCCGCTCGTTCAGGTAGGTGTGCTTCGCGGACAAGAACTCCACGACGCTGCGGTCCTCGCTGAAAATGCTCTTCGCGAACAGCTCGAGCTCGGTCAGGTAGTCGTCGCGCGGATCGCCGCGGCCCGACGCGTACGGGAAGATCGCGCGGTCGGGCTCGACCTCCTCGAGGCGCTTCATATCGAGCCAATGGAAGACGAAGTTCTTCGCGAGCGAGTCCGCGCGCGGGTCCTTGAGCATCCGCTCGACCTGCTGCCTGAGCACCTTCTCGTTGCCGAGATCGCCGCGGGTCGCGACACGCGAGCAGCTCGTCGTCGGGAATGGTGTTCCAGAGGAAAAACGAGAGCTTCGAAGCGAGCGTGATGTCGTCGATCTTGTAGACGTCGCCGGGCTTCACGCCTTCGGGCGGCTGCTCGAAGCGATAGAGGAAATACGGGCTCGCGAGGATCCCGGTGACGGCGCTCCTGATGCCCTCCTCGAAGCCGCCCGCCGCAACGCCGTCGCTGTAATACTCGAGCAGCTCGGCGAGGTCGGACTCCGCGAGCGGGCGCCGATAGGCGCGCGTCGCGAGCGCGCCGATGATCTTCTCGGCGCAGGCCTGCTGGTCCTCGGCGCCCGACGGGTGGCACGCGAAGATCTTCTCGCGGCTCGGCGTCGAGCTCAGCCCGTTCGCGTTGTACGGGCCGCTGATCTCGAACGAGTCGACGCGGAACACGCGGTCTTGCCCGCCGCCCGGCACGAACATCTGGAGCTGGTCGTCCGACTCCGCGAACGTGCGGCGGCGGAACGTCACGCCGACCTTGTGCGGGCCGGCAGTCGCGGTGAATTTGATGTCCTTGAGGCGCTTGTTGATCTTCTCGAAGACGCCGTTCTGCACTTGGTCGTAGAGCCGCTGATCTTCGTCGCCGCCGACGACCGTCTCGTAGATCGGCTTGCCGTCGAAGGTGACGACCACGGCGTTCTCGAACTCCATGTCGTTGCCCCAGATGTGCCCGGCCATATCCGCGATGTTCACGGCGTACTCGCCGTCGGACGGGAACATGTGAGTCACGAGCATGCCGCCGCGCGTGCCGAGCGGCAGGCCCTTCACGTGCGTTTGCTGGTTGCCGGGGCCTGCCCTGTACGTCTGGCTGCCGGGCCGCGCGTCGGGACGGCCCACCGCGCGCACCGCGAGCGCACGCGCCGCGATCACGTACTGCTCGATGAACGACGGCGAGACCTGCAGGCCGCTCGCGATGTTGTCGAAGTGCATGACCTCCTCGTCCTGAGGCAGGAACTCGGCCGGGTCGATCTCGAGCGCGAGCAGCTCATGAACTGCGTTCGCGTATTCCTTACGGTTGAGCCTGTGCGGAACGATCGCGGGGAACGCATGCTGCGAGGCAGCCGCCGCGTCCAACGACTTCTCGAGCCACGCGACGAACGACGTGAGGCGCTGCTCATCGGGACGCGGCTCTTTCGGCGGCGGCATCAGATGGCCGCGCAGCTTGCGCACGGCCTTCTCGAAGGTCTCGGCGTGCTGGGCCACGCTCGTGGGCCCGAGCTTCTCGAAGTCGAGGTCGCCGGCGAGCTCGGCGCCGTTGTGGCAATCCGTGCAGTACTTCTCGACGAGCTGCCACTGCTCCGGTCCGGCGGCGGCCACTGACGCCTCGTCACCCTGCTGCGCGCACCCGGCGAGCAGGGCAAGAGCGGCGAGCAGTGCGGCGTGTCTCATGGAGTCTGGCATCCCAACAGGTCCGACTATTTTAGGCGTCCCGCGTTCAACAACCCACCGACTAACGTTTTATTAAGCATCGGGGGACAGATAGGCCCAAAGGCTTTCGAAGGCGCGTCGCACGAAGGCGTCCGACGGTCCCATTATGTCATTGAATTCCTTGGTCGGAGCGGCCGCGAGCGCCTCCTCTGGGCCGCCGCCGCCGTAGAGCGTTTTCGCGAGGCGCTCCCAGATCGCGCTATACATTTGGTACTGCGTTTTTAGATCGGCGTGGGTCAGAACGCGGCCCCGCGCCGGCACGATCCGCGTTTGGGTGTTAGCGACCGTGAGCAGCATGTCGATCCCGCCGACGATGCCGCCGATCCACCCGCCAGTCCACCAGTCGATCGACGGCCAGCCCGCGCCCGTGATCGAGTCGCCGACGGCAAGCACATTCGCGTCGGGGAAGAACACGTACAGGTCGCCGTCCGTGTGCGGGCAATCGCGCAGGTGCCCGCACAGCACCCGCTTGCCCCCGACCGTCAGCTCGTCGCGGCCGTAGAAGGTCTTGCCCGGCCGCGCGACCGGCGGTAGCGGCTGGACCGTCTCGTTGTTCCAAGGCCAGGTGACGTCCGTCGACAGCCACTGCTTGGTATTCACCTGCGAGACGATCGTCGCACCTGCTTTGGCAAGCACCTCGTTGGAGCCGGTCTGCTCCGGGTGCCAATGCGTATTGAACAGCGTGTGGATCTGCCCGGCGCCCGGCAGCGCGGCGACGCGCTGAAGCAGCCCGGCAGATTCGGCAGCCGAGCCGCCGTCGACGAGTGCAACGCCGCCTTCGCCGGCGACCGCGAGCACGTTGGTCTCGCCCGCTGTGAGCACGTGGAAACCGTCGCCGAGATCGAGCGTGTTTCCAGGATTGCGCGAACGCCGGCGTGATCGAGCGCATGCCCCACGCGCCGAGCGAGAGGCCGACCGCGCCGCGGATCGCGGCGTCGAGCAAAGTCCTGCGAGACAACAACGGCACCTTGATTCCTTCCTATCGCGCCGCCGATTTCGGGCTGCTCAGATGCTCGATGACGTAGGCGCCCACGTCGCGAATCTGCTCGGCCGTGAGCGTGGCGCCGAACGGCGGCATGTTGTTGCGGCCGCTCTCGATGATCTCCATCGCCGCGCCGAGATCGGCCACGCGATCGAGCGGCGCCCCGGCGCCGTGGCCGCCCTGCCCGTCCGGACCGTGGCACAGCACGCACGTCTGGTCGTAGATCGACTTCCCATTTGCGGCGTTCGGCGCGGCCGTCGCCCCCAGCACCGCACCGCCAGCGGCTGGCGCGACCGAGGTCGTGCGCGGCGCGAGGTTCGGCCGCTCGGCCGGTGGCAGCGTGCCATCCAAGCCGAACAGCCAGACGCTGTCCCCGCGCGCGGAACCGATCAGCGCGTTGCCGGCCGAGTACGCGATCACGTATTGCTTGCCCGCGCGCTCGAACGTGCTCGCGCCCGCGTGCATTCCGGCACCGGTTTGAAATTCCCACAGCTGCTTGCCGGTGCTCGAATCGAGCGCCGTGAGCCGGCCGTCATTGCGGCCGACGAAGACGAGCCCTCCGCCCGTCGCGAGCGAACCGCTGTAGCACTGCTCGTTCCAGCGATAGCGCCAGCGAAGCTCGTTGGTCGTCATGTCGACGGCCGCGAAGATTCCGGTGCGCGGCAGCGCCGCGTAGCCCGCGATGCCGCCGAGGTAGCGCTCGCCCTGCGCCGGCGGTGCGAAATTCGGATCGCCGCCCTTGAAGTTGCCGACGACCGACGAGGCGCAGACGAACAGCGTCTGCGCTTTCGGGTCGTACGAGCTCGGCGGCCAATTGGCACCGCCCCAGAGGCTCGGCTTCACGATCATCCCGTCGAGGCCGAAGAACGGCGTGAAGATCCGCCCGCCGTTCACGAGGTCGATGCCTTCCGGCGCGATCGCGACCTCCTGAGGCACGACGGCTTCGCCGCGCGGGAACGGCTGAGTGGCGGCGGTCGCCTGCAGCGGCTCCTGCGGCACCGGTCTCTCGTCGATGCCGACGATCGGCTCTCCCGACGTCCGGTCGAGGATGTACGCGAAGCCGGTCTTGCCCACTTCGACGATCGCCTTGCGCGCGCGGCCGCCCACGTCGAGGTCCATCAGCACGACTGGGTTGCTCGAGTCGTAGTCCCAAAGGTCGTGATGCACTTGCTGGAAGTGCCAGCGGTACTTGCCCGTCTTCGCCTCGATCGCGACGATCGACACCGAATAGAGGTTGTCGCCGCGGCGCACGGTGCCGTTGAAGTCCGGGCCCGGGGTTGCCCGTCGAGAAATAGACGAGCCCGAGGTCGGGATCGACGGCGGGCGTTTGCCAAACGGACGCGCCGCCGTATTTCCACGCGTCGTTGTCTTGCGGCCAGGTCTCGTGACCCGGCTCGCCCGGTCCCGGAATCGTGTAGAAGGTCCAGAGCAGCTTGCCGTCTGAAGCGTCGTACGCTTTCACTCGGCCGCGTGTTCCGCGGTCCGCGCCCGCGAAGCCCACGATCACCATGCCGTCGTAGTAAAGCGGCGCGGCCGTGATCGAGAAGTTCTCCTGCCAGCGCTCGGCCTGAACGTCCCAGACCGGGTTGCCGGTTTTGCGGTCGAGCGCCACGAGCCGCGCGTCGAGCCGGCCGACGAACACTCTATCCGCGCTCACGGCAACGCCGCGGTTCGTCCAGCCGCAGCACACCGAGGTGATGTTCGGATCGAGGTTCGCCGAGTACTGCCAGAGGATCTCGCCGGAATCCAGCGAGATCGCGAATACGTCATCGGCGCCGGTGCTCACGTACGCCGCGCCGTCGTAGACGACCGGTTGAGCTTCGCCGGAGTACTGCGTGCCGGTGCCGGACCCGCGGAGCCGCGCGCGCCACACACCCTTCAGCTGAGCGACGTTCGCGCGATCGATCCGTGCGAGCGGCGAATAGCGCTGGTTGTAGAGGTTGCCGCCGTTCGTGGGCCAACTCTGCGTCGGCGCCGCCACGAGCCGCTCGCCGGAGAAGTCGCGCGCCGAAGCATGAGCGCCCGATTGCGCGAAGCACGGCGCCGCGAACGAAACCGCGGCGCCCGCGAGCACCGCGAGTTGCAGCGGCGAGCGCGATAGTGAGCTCATGAATCCTTCCGCGTCATCGCCTCGTCGGAACTCTTGCAACGACGGTCGTCGCCATCGCGACGATCCCCCGGGTCTGCTCGAACTGGGCGCGATGATAGCGCGCACGCCGTACTCGGGCGAGGAGCGAGCTGTTTTCGCCCGTGAAGAAATCGAAAGCGGACGGGGCGAGCGTGAGTCGGCGCAGGTCGCCCGCGGCCCAGCGTTCAATTCGCCAGAAGCTCGTCGAGGAGCGCGACCACTTCCTTCTTGTCGGCCTCGACGGCCAGGTCGCGCGGCGTCTGCTTCGCGACGTTGCGTGCGCCCAAGTCGGCGCCTAATTCGTCGAGGTAGCGCAGCACACCGGTCCAGCCGGCGCGCGCCGCGCCGTGAGCAGCCGTGAGTCCGGCCGCGCTGCGCTCGTCGGTGCGCGCGCCGGCCGCGAGCAGCAGCTTCATCGTCGCGACGGCGTCGTCCGCCGTGACGTAGCGCCCGATCACGGGGTACTCCTTGAATATGCCGTACACGCGGCCTACGCCGGCCGCCGCCAGGAACGGCGTGATCCCGAACACGTTGCGCAGATCCACTTTCGCCCCATGCTCGAGGAGCAAGCGGATCGCGTCCTGATCGCCCGCCTTCGCGGCCGCGTGCAAAGCCGTGGTGCCGGTGTTGATCACGAACGCGTCGGGGCTACCGTCGACGAAGCCGCGGTCGCCGGGCTCGTGGCGCAGCGGCGGCTGCTGTTTGAGGCGCATGTTCACGTTCGCGCCGCGCTCGAGCAGCCGCTTCGCGACGTCGAGACCCGTGAGCTCGTCGAGCGACGGGAGATCGCCATAGCGGCTGCTCGGCAAGCGATTGAGCTCGATGGCGAGGTAGAGCGGACTCCGTCCCCACCAATCCCACTGATCGACATCCGCGCCCTTCTCGATCAGCGCGGCGGCGGTGTCGAAGTTGCGGTTGAGCAGCGCCAGCACGAGTGGCGTCATGCCGTCGGGATCGGACAGGTCGATGCCGGCGCCGCCGTCGACGAGCGCGGCGACGCAGCCTACGCATCCTTCGCGCGCCGCGTACAGCAGCGGCGTGAATCCTCCGTTCTGCATGATCTTGATGCGCGGCTCAGCGGTCACCTTGCGGTCCCATTCGCGCGCGATGCTGCGCGCGTCGGCTAGAGCGCCATGCTCGAGCAACAGCCGGATCATCTCGGGCTGCTTCTGCGCCGCCGCCCACATGAGCGCCGACTGGCCGCCGAACTTTTCGGTCGCGTTGACGTCCGCGCCGCGCTCGAGCAGCAGCGCGGCCGTCGCGACGTGCCCGGTTCGCGCGACGACCATCAGCGCCGTCTGCCCTTCCGCGTTCGGGGAATTCACGTCGGCACCCGCGTCGAGCAGCGCCTTGACCAGCGAATGCTCACCCTCGACCGCGGCCTCGGCCAAGGCCGTGGCGCCGTAGTCGTTGCGCGCGTTCGGGTCCGCACCGCTCGCGAAGCAGCGCTTCGACTAGCTCGAGGTCTCCTTGATGCGCCGCCCAGTGCAACGCGGTAGTGCCGTCCACCGCACGCTCGTTGACGTCGGAGCCGGCCGCGATCGCGTGCAGCGCCGCGTCCCGCTGCTGCGCCTCGACGAGATCGGGCAAAGAGCTCGCCGCGAGCGCGGCGCAGGGCGCGAGCATGAAACAAGCCGCCGCGTTGGTCGCGAGCAGGTGGAAGCCGGGCCCCGCCATCTCAGACGTCCGCGAGATCGCCGCTGCTGTTGCCGAGGGTCTCCGCGGGAACGCCCGCGCGCTCGAGCAGCGTGAGCATCAGGTTCGCGTGCGGCGTGTCTTGCGCGAGCTTCAAGTGCTGGCCGCCCTTGATCCGACCGTAACCGCGACCGAATACCGCCGACGGCAGCGGGTCCGCGTTGTGCAGGTTCGAGTCGCTCATGTTGCTGCCGTAGAGCAGGATCGAGTGGTCGAGCAACGAGCCGTCGCCGTCCGGCGTGTTGCCGAGGCGCTCCAGGAAACGCGCGAAGAGCTTCGAGTGATAGGCCTGCAGCGTCGCGAGCCGCGCGAGCTTGTCGGGATTGTTCTGATGATGCGAGAGCGGATGAAACGCCTCGGAGATCCCGATCTGGTTGTAGGTGAGCATGCTGATCTCCGCCGCCATCATCATCGAGACGACGCGTGTGAGACCCGCCTGATAAGCGAGCGCCGTGAGATCGAACATCAAGTTGATGTGCTCCTCGAAGCTCGCCGGCACGCCCGCAGGCGCATCCGGCAGGTCGATCTTCGAGAAGTCCTGGTCCGCCATGATCTGCACGCGGCGCTCGATCTCGCGCACGGAGCCGAGATAGTCGTCGACCTTCGCGCGATCCGACGCGTCGAGTCCGCCACGAACCGACGCGGCGCTCTCGCTCACGAGGTCGAGCAGGCTGCCGGTCTGAGCGATGATCGCTTCGCGCTCAGCGCTCGTGTCACCCTGGCCGAACAACTGGTAGTAGAGCTTGCGCGGGTTGTGCTCCATCGGCAGGGGCTGGCGCGAGCCGCGGAACGAGATGGTCGAGCCGAAGCCGCAGCCGAACTCCGGATTGCACTTGACGTCGCTCGACGCCTTCGTCTCGACGCACAGCTCGAGCGATGGGAAAGGCGTGTCCTGTCCGATGTGCCGCGCCGCGATCTGGTCGGCCGAAATGCCGCTGTCGGTTTTCCCTTCGGTGGGCCAGAACGGCGATTGACAGCTCAGCCACGTGCCTGGGTTCACCGAGTGGACGCCCGCGCCCTCCGCGGCTTTGTTGCGCAGCCCGCTCACGACGGTCATCTGGCTCTTGAACCCGGCGAGAGGCGCGAGGATCTGCGGCAGCTCGAAGCCGCGGCCCGCCGCCGCCGGCACCCACTTGTCGATCACGGCACCGTGCGGGAAATAGAAGAAGCCCATCTTGGGCTTCGGCGCGGCGGCGGTCTGCGCGAGCGCCGTGCCGGCCGGGATCATCGCGTCGAGCAAAGGCAGCGCGACGGACGCGCCGAGCCCGCGAAGAAACGTTCGGCGCGGCAGATGTCGCTTGGTGATGAACATGGCTGAACCCTCGAGCTCCCCGGATCAACCGCCCTGAGGCGTAAGTGTGCCTGCGGGCCGGACGACTGGCCAGAGTGCCTCCTCCCCGGATCGCGCAGCCCGATTATGTGCCGCCGCGCACACCCGCCTGGTCGGCCGACTCCGCAACGATTGCCAAAGAGGTCACGGAAATGACTGCATCGACCGGGCGACGATGACCGCCCCCGCGTAGAGGAACCGAAGAAGGCATGTCCGCCGCAGGCATCCGTTACCGGCACGACCTCGACAATCAGCTCGCCGGCGCGAACATGTTCGGCTGGTTCCGACCGACGTTCGAGGTCGCCATTCGGCAATGGCCGGTGACGCTCGGCGCCGGCGGCGCGGCGTACGTCATGGAAGGAATTCTGCGGCGCTTGCCGTGGCCGTACTTCGAGCGATGGTGGGTCGCGTTGCTGCACGGCTTCGTCGACACGCTCGCGCTGACGCTCGTGGCCATCGTGGCTTATCGCTTCCTCGCGGAAAGGGAGCGCGTGGGTAGCGTCAACGAATGGCAACCCACGTTGATCCGCGCAGTGCAGATACCTGCCGTCTGGATGATCGGTACAGGCCTCGTCGTCGCGGCCCTAGTGCTCGTCGGCATGGCGTTGGGTGCCGTGCTCGGCAGCTCGCCTACGCTGAGCTTCGCTACGCTCGGGATCGTCGCCCTCGCCATTCCGGTCGGTGTGTTTCTGCTCATGCCGATTTGGGTGTCGCTCGGCGTGGCGGGTGCGCTGTCGAACGTGCATGCCGTGAGGAGCCTCGAGAACGGTCTGGGTGCGGTCGGAGCGTCGCTGTGGTTAGCCTTCGATCAGAAGTGGCGCGTGTTCTGGCCGTCGTACCTGCTCGGCCTCCTCGTCTTCGTGTTGTATTTCTTGTCTGCCTACTTGGCCCCGGGTCTCTTTCTTCTCGCGATCCTGTTGCGCGGCACCGGTGCGTTCGTCTCGATGGCGCTCGGCGTTGCTCTAATGTTCGTCCTCGAGCGCGCGTACGCGACACACCTGACAATGGGCGACGAAGCGCAAGAACCGTCGACGGAGCCGCCCGCGCAGCCCCCCTCTCCGCCGGTGTCGCTCCGGCGGCGACTGCCCGTGCGCGCGTATCCCCGGAACCGGCGGCGCCGCTCCCCGCAGGCGCGCAGGAAATCGCGGCGCTCATCGAGCAGGAGTTGCGGGCGAACCGCACGCAACGGCTCGTCGAGGCCGTCGAACGCGGCCTCGCGGCCGACAAGAAATTCTTCGTCGGCTATGCCGACAGCACGCTAGCTCTCGCGAAGAAGCTCGCGCAGGCCGAGCGCTCGGATCTCTCGCTGCGCGTGCTGCAAACCTATCTGAAGGACCATCGCGCGCATCGGCAACATCTGACGTGCGCCCTGTTCGTCGGCAACCTGCTGCTCCGCGAGCGGCGCCGGTTGCCCGACGCCGCGCGCTTTCTCGCGCAGGTGAAGACGATCTATCCGAACGAGCCGATGGTCGATCAGCTCATCAAGATGACCAGCAAGGCCATGGTGGAAGCCGGCGCGGAAGTCGGCGGGGGCGGCGCGGCCTAGATAGCATAGCCGCGTCGGCAGACCTCATTCGCGAGCGGCGCTGGCCGACAGAGTCTCGGCAGCGGGCGGCGGGCCGTTCATCTGGAATTGCGGGCTCGCGACGATGCCGAGCACGATCGCCGAGAACCGATAGCCGCTCGCCTTCGCGTCACGCACGATGCGCCGCACGGTCGGCATGTCCTCGTAGCTCAGCGACCGCCCGAGCCCGTACACCATGAGCCGCTCCGTGAGCGTCTGCACGAACTGATCGGGCCGTTCGAGGAGCGCGCGGCGCAGCTCGAGCGGGCCGTGCACGGCCGTGCCGTCCGCGAGCACGCCGGACGAGTCGATCGCCGTGCCGGCCTCCCTGTCTCTCTCTCGCCAGCGGCCCACGGCGTCGAAATTCTCGAGCGCGAACCCGAGCGGATCGATGATGCCGTGACAACCGTTGCAGGACGGATTCGTGCGGTGCGCTTCGAGCCGCTCGCGCACGCCGGCCGCCGGCTCGCCGGCCACGTTCTCCTTGAGCGCCTCGACGTTCGGCGGCGGTTCCACCGGCGGCGTGCCGAGAATCGTCTTCATCACCCACTGCCCCCGCAGCACGGGCGACGAGCGATTTGGATAAGCCGATGCGAGCAGCACGCCGCCCTTGCCGAGCAGGCCGAAGCGCCGCTCGTCGTCGAGCTCCACGCGCCGGAAGCGCTTGCCGCGGATGTCGTTGATGCCGTAGTGCAGCGCGAGGTTTTCATTCAAGTAAGTGTGCTTGGCCGTCAGCAGGTCGAGCACGTTGCGGTCTTCACGGAAAATGCTGTCGACGAACAGCCGCGCCTCGGTCACGAAGTAGTCGCGAATGTCGGGGTCGACGTCGCCGAAAATCTCGGGATCGGGCGCTAGGCTGTCGAGCTTGCCGAGCCCGAGCCACTGATAGGCGAAGTTCGACGCCAGCGTCTCCGAGCGCGGATCCGCGAGCATTCGGCGCACCTGCCGCTCGAGCAGCGACCGATCCTTCAGGCCGTCCGCGGCCGCGATCCCACGAAGCTCGTCGTCGGGAATCGTGCTCCAGAGGAAGAACGACAGCCGGGAAGCGAGCTCGACGCTGCCGAGCGGGTACGCCGCGGCCTCCAGGTCCTTCGGAGGCGTCTCCACGCGGTAGAGGAACTTCGGATGTGCGAGCACGCCCGCGAGCGCGAGCTTGATGCCCTCCTCGAAGCGCGAGTCGATGCCGGGCCGCTCGGTCGCGTTCGCGGCGCCCGCGGCGTAGAGCCGCATGAACTTGCCGACGTCCTCGTCGCTGGGCAGGCCGCGAAACGCCTCGCCCGCGATACGCGCGACGATTTCCCGCGCGCACGTTTCGCTCGCCTCGGCTTGCGCGGCCTCGGGCGGGTAGCAACTGAAGATCTTCGCGCGGCTCGCCGTCGTGGACAGACCCGTCGCCGTGACGGGCCCGAAGATCTCGACGAGATGCAGCGTGAGCACGGCGTCCTGGCCGCCGCCCGGGGCAAGAGCGCGCAGCTGCCGATCGGATTCCGCGAACGATCGGTGTAGGAACGTGACGCCGACCTTGTGCAGCCCGGCCGCCGTCGTGAACGGAATGTTCTTCAGGCGCGCATTGATTCGGTCGACCGCAGGCGCGCCGACCTGATCGAGCTCTTTGAGATCCTCGCCGCCGCCGATCTGAAGCTCGAAGAACTTCTTGCCGTCGAGCGTCGCGATGAGCGTGTTGTCGTGCTCCTGATCGAACACCCAGAGTCCCGTCACGAGGTCGCCGATGTTGAGGCGATACTCGCCGTCGCTCGGAAAGTAATGCTCGATCAACGCTCCGCCGCGTGTGCCGAGCGGCAGACCCTCCACGTGGAACTGCTGCGCACGCGGATCGCGGATCGTGTACGGCGTGCCGATCGCGCGCGCGGCCGGCGTCCCGACCGCCTGCGCCGCGAGATTGCGCGCCGCGCTCAAGTACTGCTCGATGAACGAGGGCGATACCTGCAGCGCGTCGGCCACGTTGTCGAAGCCGTCGGCGGGATCGTCGGCCGGCAACAGCGCCCCGGCGTCGACATTCAACGCGAGCAGATCGCGGATCGCGTTCGCGTACTCCGTGCGGTTCAGCCGGTGTAGGGCGAGGTGGCCCGGCGCGGGCGCGGTCTTGGGCTGATCCAGGCTCGCCTCGAGCCACGCGACGAATGAATCCACCGCGCGGTTGTCGGGCCGCTTACCGCCCGGCGGCGGCATCATGCGGCCCCGGAGCTTGCGCACCACTTTCTCCCAGACTTCGGCGCGCTCGGCGATCGAGTCCGGCGTCAACGCGTCGAGCGCGAGGCCCGCTTCCTGCTCGACGGAGTCGTGGCACTCGTAACAGTACTTCTCGAGCAGCGGCCACTGGCGTTCGGCGTCCGCGCGGAGCTCGTCCGGTCCCGGAGGCCCTCCGCCGCAACTCGCAAGCAGCACGCTCGCCGCGAGCACGGTGCCCGCGCGCACCACCGCACGCGCTGCGCCGTTCACGCGCCGCCGTTCTCTGCGCGGCTCGCTGCTCATCGCCGCCTCGAGGTGTCGTACTTCACGCGATGTTCCGCAGGCGCGTGTCGTACAAATCGCGTAGGTGCCGCTGCATGCTGTGAAATGCCAGTGTGACGAACTGCTGTGGATCGCCGAAACGCTGATCGTATTCGGCGGTCGGTTTCGCGGCGAGCACCTCGTCCGTGCCGAACGCCTTGCGCAGCATCGTCTGGACACGGTCGAAGACGACGAGATACATCTGCTGCTGCGCGTACAGATCGTCCCAAGTCATTACGGGGCCGCTCGCGGGCACGATTCGCGTGCGGTCGTTCGCGATCTCGAGCAGCTGATCGAAACCGTCGAGCATTCCCCCCGTCCAACCGCCGGTCCACCAATCGATGATGGGCCAGCCGTCGTTCGACACGAGGCCGCCCGTAACGAGTACGTTCTCGTCGGGAAAGAACACGCTGATGTCGCCGTCCGTGTGCGCTTTGGGTAGATAGGCGCAATCCAGGTCGCGGTTGCCGAGATGAAAGCTGCGTGATTCGTAGAACGTCTCGGTCGGCTGCGCCACCTTCGGTAGCGGCGCGTACTTCTCGTCGGACCAGCGCACCCACACCTCGGTGCCGAGCCAGAGCTTGGTGTTCTCGTGCGCGATGATCTGCGCGCCGCGTGTGCCGACTGCCTCGTTCGAGCCCGTCTGCTCGCGGTGCCAATGAGTGTTGAGTAGAGCCGTCACGGGCCGCGCCGCGAACCGATCGCCGACGGCGCTCAGCGCAGCGCCCGACCAGGAGGAGTGACCCCCGTCGACCATGACAACCCCGTCGCCGCTGTCGGCCGCCACGACATTCGCGCCGGGACCAAGTAGTGCGATCATCCGGTCGGACAACGGCACGGTCGTGAGCCGTGGCTGGGCGCGCAGCTTCGGGGCGTACGGTGCGAACGAGGCGGAAACGGCGAGCGCTGAGAGCGCGAGCAGGAACCGCCGCCGGCTCCGCAGCGCTACGCGGCTCTGCAGCGCTCCCACCTGCTTCGTCACGGCACCTAGATCAGCCGCCGCTTTCCGGCTTCGCGGGCTGGCGGACCGGGCCCTCTTTCGGCAACGTCCCGGGACCGAACTGTTGGCTGCCGTCGACCGAGTCGCAATGCATGCCGGGCTGCGGCACCTTGCCCTTCGGGCACTGAAACAGACCCGACGCGCCGCGATCGCCGGCCGGCTTGCCGTCGCGCCGCGGGTGTACGCCCATGCTGATCACCGCGCCCTGCGGGAAGCTATCGCGCGTGATGCCGTCCTTGAATGCTTGCGCGGCGCTTTCCATCTGCACGACCCAGACCAGCGGCTCGCCCATCTCGTCGCGAACGAGCGCGTTGCGCTCCTCGTTGAGCGGCACGAAGTGCATCTCGAAGTGCGCCGCGTTCGGCACGACGCGCACCATCACGCCCGTGAACACCTTGTAGATGCTGCCGTCGTACATCGCGTACGAGTGATGCGCACTCGCCGGCGCTACCGCCAAAGCGGCGGACACGACCGCGGCGATGGCCGCGAGCTTCTGCGCCGCGTGCCTGACTGCCGGTACTGAAACCATCCTCTTCGACATCGCGATTTCCCCTCGTCGCTTCGCCGGCGTCGCGGCGGCGCTGCTAACAACCGATCTCACTTGAAGCCCAAGTCGAGCTCTTGCTTCGGCTGGTCCATGTTCTTCTCGAAGTACTCACCCCAGATATGCGCCCACGGGCGATCGAGCATGTCCGGGACCTCGAACGGAATCACCTCGCCCGGCGCGACCTGCGTCGCGAACCCGTCGATCGGATAGAGCGCGCGCGTGCACTCGGCCCAACCGAGCCGGTCTGCCGTGGCCCAACCTTCCTCGAAGTTGCGATGCCAGAGGATGCGCACGGGCTGCGCGAGTGCCTCCGGATCGTAGATGACGGTTTCCCAGTCGAGCCCGATGAACTTGCCGCCCGCGTCCTTCGCCGGCGTGAGGATCTCGATGGCCTCGAACTTGTAGCTGAACTCCCAAGTGGTGTGCTGAGTCCATGCCTGGAGGTTCGCGGTGTGCATGATCAGCGCGTCGCCGTCCCAGAACGCGATCGTGTCGCCGTACCACTGCGGGATGTGCTGACCCATCGTGTCGTCGAGGGTGCGGCCGATGTGCGCGGTTCGCACGATGTTGCCGCTGCCGCTCCCGAGGAACACGACGACGTCGGGATTCATCACGATGCGCTGCGGCTTCGGTCCCGTCGCCCACTGGCGCATGAATCCTTCGGGCCAGCAGTACGACGCGGACCATTGGTGCGCCGCGTCGACACCTTCGTGATAGAGCTGGCGCACCATGCGCTGCTGGTACTCGGGCTGGAGCAGGGATAGGAACGTCGGCACCTGCGTCGCGCGGCCGTAGTTCCAGACGCGCCGCCCTTCGGGCAGGTACTCGCCGTACACGCCGTCCCAGCGCGGCATCGTCTCGTACGTGTACTTCGTCGGGCCGCCGCGCGACTTCGCGTCCGCCAGCAGCGCCGCGTAGTGATCCGCGGCCGTCTTGAACGGATACGGGCTAACGATGTTCGCGCGCGGCCAATCCTTCGTGCAGTCGCCCCAGCGCGCGGTCAGCGGCGGACTCTTGCCGATACGCGGATCGCTCGTGCCCGAGCCCGCGCCGCCGCTGCGCATGTCGGCGATCTGCCGCGGGCTGTTGCAGCGCCAATAGCGCGGATCGAGCCAGGAAGCGCGATCCTTGTAGAAGTCTTTGCTCTTGAAGAGATCGAGCGCGAGGGGCTCGACCCCGGGCGGCGGCTTCGCGTCCCAGTCCGGACCCTCGCCGAAGCTCTTGAGATCGGGAGGCGGATTGCCCGACGGGAACGGCGCGCCGCGCAGGCCCGGCTTCTCCGGTGGATGCAGTTGCGCCGATGCGACCGACATCCCGGCTGCGATCAGCGCGAAGGCCAAGACCGTCGCACCTACCGTCGTACGGACCAGACTCATCTATCTCCCCCCAATTCGTTCTGCGCGAGCCGCCCGAGTGTCACGGCTCACGGCAGTAGAACTGCTACCGTGCCGGGCGGTCAAGAACCGACCGGTCTGGCCCGCGCGCGCAAGCCCAAGTTTTTCATAAGGGAACTCGCGCAAGGAATACCGGCGCGCGGCCGTCCGTGCTAGTTCAACTCGTGTCGATTCGAGCGGTCGAGCTTCAAAGGTCTCCAGGCGCCAGTGTCTCGTTCCCACACGTAGTCGGGCTCGTGCTCGAGTCGTAGATCGATCGCAAGGTCCACGGCATTCAGCATCAGGATCGAATCGATCGAAGGATCTTCGATCCATTCAGCAATGCTCGCTTCGGCATGCGGCAAGTCCCTGCGTTCCTCGATGTTGTCGCGCGCCACCAGCGCGGGTCGGTCAGCGGCGCTGAAACTTCGCCACGCGACATAGTTGGCAATGTTGACCGACCACTCGTCGCCAATCACGGCGGTGCGACTGTCAGCAGCGACTTGCTTGAGCGCCAAGACCGCCAGTGGTCGCGATTCCGCCCTCGTCCGGCTGAAGTACTTGCCGATGCTCGCAGAGGGCAGCACGACGAAATATCCGTACACCAGGAGCGCCAGGGGGACAGCGGCGAGACGCGCGCTGCTGCGCACCCGCGCACCCGGCGATTCCCGCAGAGCCACCTCGAGCGCTTTTGCGGCGACAAAGGTCAGCCCGACGACGCAGGCCGTATACCCGATCTGCATCGAGTACCGCTGCAGCGAATGTGCTCTCTTGATTTCCCAGTCGAGAAATCCGGTTCCCAGATACGCGGCGAACAGGCTCGCGAGATGTGCAAGCATCGCCAGTGCCGCGAACATGCACATGAACGTCAACGGTGCCGGCGTTGCGCGCTTGCGCGTGAAGAGCGCGCCAACGCCGGCCGCAACGACAGCCAGCACGCCCAGGTAGTATCGCCAGTAGGCCGCGAAGTCGCGCAGGAACCCGGAGATCAGATCGGGAAGAAGATCGAATCGCCATTGTGACAGAGGGTTGATCCGGAACTGATCGGTGACGGGTAGCCGCGTGGACAGATAATGCTCCCAGAGAACCGTCGTCAGCAGCGCCCCAGCGAACAGCGCCAGCGCGGGCGGAAGCCAGCGTGATACTGGCATCCGCCGGAGCAGGCCGATGAGGGTGCCCGACGTCGTGAGGATCAGCGCAATCAGCCAGCCGCCTTGCTTGATGTTGCAGATGAGTGAGCCGAGCAGAAACAGCGCAACGAGCGTGGATCTCAGCTCTCGTTGTGCCACCGATGTTTTCCAATCAGGTACATCCGCGGAGAGATACGTGCTCCACAAGGACACCGAAATAAGAACGACAACGGCCAGCGCGGGGTCCGCAAGCGTCGCCCAGAAGTCCACCCACTGCATGCTTGGGTTCAGACCCACAACGATCAGGAATGCGCAGAAGGTGGCGGCAAGGAGCCATCGCCAAGACGACTGTGCTTCGATTCCATGTGCGTGCAGGAGAATCTTGAGCACATGAACAAGCGCCAGAAAGGCCAGCATCACGTTCAGCAGATGGCCCGAGCTCTCCGCGAACCGGGCGGTGATACGGCTGGTGAGATAGACCGGTAACGCGATGGCAGGGGGATAGCTCGGGTGCATCGATGGCAGTTGTTCGAGCGGTACGGAGAGAAGGTGGTTGTGCTCGAAAATGTAGAACGCGTTCAGTAGCCAGTGACTGTAACTATCCCAGGACAGAGACGGCAGCCCGACACCAAACAAGAACATTGGCGCCATCAGGAGCATCGCCATCCAGGTGTGCGGCAGCGGTCTGAGCCCGGGCCATTTCTTGACCAGGGAAGCAACGGCCAGACAGAGAAACATTGCAGACACGATCCGCAGATCCGGAACGCCGACCAGCGAGCTGAGTACCGACGCTGCCGTGATCAGGGACCAACCGATGAGCGTGGCGATGGCGGCATCATCGTCCCTGATGAACCTGCCTACGCACCAGAAGCCGAAGAATGTCGCGACCAAGCCGACGAGGGAAAGCGCTCCCTCTAATGCATTGCCCCTGAGGAATGCGGCCAGCTCGAACGCCGATTCAATCATTCTATTCTTGGTGGCCCGCTGCTGACGCGGCGCCATGTCCCCGCAGATTGTTGCGGGATCGATGAGTCAGCGCAACACACTCGGCGCGAAGCGGGCTCGCTCTGCACGAGTCTGGCCGCTCGTAGCGTCTTCGCTCACTATTGCGGCGTGTCGACCGCTCCCGAACACGTCCCCGTGCCGCCGCCCTTCGCCGCGCCGCGCTACGCCGAGGCGGCGTTGGTCGCGATGTTCGCTGCTAGCGGCTGCGCTGCGCTGATCTACCAACTCGTCTGGTTCCAGCTGCTGAGCTTCGCGATCGGAGCGTCTGCGATCTCGCTCGGCGTGCTGCTCGGCGACGTTTCTCGGCGGAATGGGTATCGGCAGCGCCGTCCTCGCTCGCGCGATCTCGGCACGACGGCATCCGCTTGCGCATCTACGCGCTGATCGAGGCCGGGATCGCCGTGCTCGGCGTAGCTGCGCTTTATGCAATCCGTGCGCTCGGCGATCTATATCTCTCGTTCGGCGATACCGGGACGCTCGGCATCGCGCTGCGGCTCATCGTCGCGGCGCTCTGCCTGCTGCCCGCCACGATCCTGATGGGCGCGACCCTGCCCGCCGTCGCGCGCTGGTCCGAGCGCGCAGCGCCGCACGCCGCGTCGCGGCTCGGGTTTCTGTATGCCGCGAACACCGGTGGCGCCGTCGCCGGCAGCGTGCTCGCCGGCTTCTACCTGCTGCGCGTTCACGACGTGCGAATCGCGACCTACGTCGCGGTCGCGCTGAACCTCGGCGTCGCGGCGGCAGGCGTTTGGCTCGCGTCCCGAACCACGTCGCAGGCCGTGAGCGTTCGCTCGCCGCCCGCCTCGCCGGTCGTCCGCGCAGCGCGGCGCGCGGCTCTGGCCGATCTACTTCGCCACGGCGCTGTCCGGCGCGACGGCGTTGTCGGCCGAGGTGATCTGGACCCGCAACTTGTCGCTGCTGTTCGGCGGCACGGTCTACACGTTCGCGCTGATCCTCGCCGTGTTCCTGTTCGGCCTCGGCGCCGGCAGCGGCGCATCGGCGCGGCGCTCGCTCGACGGCTGACGCCGCGGCGTCGCGCTGTGCGGGTGCCAGCTTCTCCTGTGCGCCGCGATGGCCTGGGCGGCGTTGGTCGATCGCGCGCTCGTTCCCCTACTGGCCGATCGACGTGACGCTGCCGGCGACGGCCGCGATCGCGCTGCAGCTCGACCTGCTGCGCACGGCGTTGGCGATTCTGCCGGCCGCGCTGCTGTGGGGCGCGAGCTTCCCGCTCGCGCTCGCGGCGGCGTTGGCCGGGAACACGGACGGCCGCTAGCGACGCTGCGCGCGTCGTCGGACGCGTGTACGCGGCGAACACGCTCGGCGCGATCGTCGGCGCGCTTGCCACGACGTTCGTCCTCATTCCGTACCTCGGGGCCGCAGCATCGCGCAGGTCATTGCGATCGCCGCCGCGGCGTGCTCAGCGGCGCTGCTCCTGGGCCGCGAGACGAGTCGCCCGCGAGCGCGCGGCGCGCGCGGCGGCGGCGCTCGCTCGTGCTCGTGGTCGCACTCGCATGCCGCCTACTCGTGCCGGCGCTCCCGCCCGCGCTCGTGGCTTACGGGCGATTCCTGCCCGACGCGCGGCGTGGGCGCGAACGTCGTCTATGTCGGCGAGGGGCTCACGGCATCGATCGCGGTCACGCGTGAGCCGAGCGGCATCCTCACCTATCACAACGCCGGCAAGACGCAGGCGTCCACGTACCCGCAAGACCTGCGCCTCCAGCGAATGCTCGGCCACATCGCGACGCTCGCTCTCCGCGAGCCGCGATCCGTGCTCGTGATTGGCCTCGGCGCCGGGATCACAGCCGGCGCCGCGAGCGCGGATCCGGCCGTCGAGCGCGTCGTCGTCGCGGAGATCGAGCCGCTCGTTCCGAGGGTCGCGGCGCAGTATTTCAGCGAATACAACTTCGGCGTCGTCACGAATCCGAAAGTGGAGATTCGAATCGACGATGGACGACACCTGCTCGCGACGACGCGCGAGAGGTTCGACGCCATCACGTCGGACCCGCTCGACCCGTGGGTGAGAGGCGCGGCGGCGCTGTACACGCGCGAATTCTGGCAGCTCGTGAGGTCGCGGTTGAACGAAGGCGGTGTCGTCACCGCGTTCCTGCAGCTCTACGAGAGCAGCGACGAGTCGGTCAAGAGCGAGATCGCGACGTTCCTCGAAGCCTTTCCGAACGGCGCGTTGCTCGCGAACACCGTCGAGGGAGCGGGCTACGACGCCGTGCTGCTCGGGCGCGTGGGCGAAGCGCCGCTAGATCTCGACGGCATTCAGAGCCGACTCGAGAGCGCGGCCTATGGGCAGGTCGCGGCATCGTTGCGCGAAGTGGGGATCGATTCCGCGCTAGACCTCGCAGCCACGTACTCCGGTCAGGCGGAGGACTTTGCGATCTGGCTCGCCGACGCCGCGATCAACACGGACCTGAACCTCCGCCTGCAATATCTCGCTGGAGAAGGGCTCAACGCTCAGCGCGCGCAGGAAATCTACACCGCACTCCGCGCGCACGACGCGCGTTTCCCGGACGGACTGTTTACCGGATCGCCGGCGCGGCTCGAAGCGCTGCGGCAGAGGATCGCCGCGCAGCACGGCGCTTACTGAGGCAGACCCTCCGGCGGTCGCGCGACCGCAGGGACGGCGGGCGCCGCAGGCGGCGGCGCCGTGCGGCACTCGGTCGGCCGCCACTTCGCGCCGTTTGGCTCGCGCTTGAACATGGTGCTCGTGTAAAACGGCTCGCTCAAATACTTCGGGTCGTCGACGATCGTCACGACATGCAGCCACACGTCGCCGCCGGGCTGCTCCGGCAACCGGTGGAAGTACTCGGTGATCGACGCGCTCTCGCTGTACGGCACGCCGTTCTTGCGCAGATACCCTTCACTGAAGCTCGTCGTGGTCACCTTGAGCGACCCGCCCTGGTTGAGTGCCGCCGTCGGCGGCGGACCGCCGCGCTGGCCGCGCCCGCCGCCTCCCGGCGCGATCGGGCCCGTGTTGTTGCCGATCTGCGCGCGCACGGCCGCGCCGCCGGCACCGGGTGGGCGCTGCCACTCGGCGTGCGAGAGCCCCTGCCAGGTCTTCGCGCTAGCGGGCTGCGCCGCTCCGAACTCGAGCTGGCGCGTTTGCGTTCCGGCGTCGAGCTCGACGCGCAAAGTGTCGTCGTCGGCCCAGGTGATGTGCAGGCGCCCGGGCTGCCGCATGATGCCCCCGACGCCGAACGCCTTGCACTGCAACCCGGCCGCGTTGTCCGCGTTCAGGTCCCACGCGTCCGCGACACGCCGGCCCTCGGCGTTGATCGGCAGGCTCTCATAGTCCCCCTTGCGGGGCGTCGCCATCCGGTGCCGCCAGTCCTCGCTGACGACGGCCACCCAATAGCCCGTGAGATCGATCGGCGCGCCCGCCCGCGGCGACGCCGGTGCGGTACTGCTCGCCGGTGGCTGCGCCAGCGCGCCGCCTATCGACGCCGCGCACGCGAGCCCGACCGCGAGCAGCGCTCCTGACCCGGCTCGGCGGCGCCGATGGAGCTCGCCGACCCGCGTCACTTGCTTCCTTCCTTTTGCTTCAGGCCGCGATACACCGCCTCGATGAACATCGCGGACGTCCACGAGCCGTTGTCGTTGCCGTAGCGCAGGTCGTAGTCGAGCGCCGGTTTCGTGGCCATCACCTGCGCGAGCGTCTTCCCTTCGGCCACGAGCGGCGCGATCCGGTCGCGCACGATCACGACCATGTCGCGATACTCGAGGAGATCCGCCTCGTCGCCCACGCGGCCGTGCCCCGGGATGACGTACGTGCCGCCCTCCTGCAGGAACTTCGGCACTGCGACGTCGAGCATCTTGTTCAATCCCGCGACGAAACCGTCGACGCCGCCGCCGGCGTCGAGCCGGATGACGGGATAGGTCGTGGTGACGAAAAGGTCACCGGCCACGAGCACGTCGGAACCGCGGAAATAGACCACGATGTCGCCGTCCGTGTGCGCGCCGGGAACGTGGTAGATGAACACCGCCTCGCCGTTGAACGCGAAGTCGCGCCCCTCTTCGAAGAACGTGTTCAACGGCATTTCCGTGATCGGTCGGTTCTCCTCGGTCATGCGCGCGAGCACGTTCTCGTGCGCGACGATCGCCGCCGGGTTGCCGTTCACGGTGATCCCGGCTTGCGAAACCGTCTCGTTGCCGCCCGTGTGATCGGCGTCCGAGCTCGTATTGATGATCCAGCGGATCGGCTTGTCGGGGGCCAGCTTGCGGATCGCCGCGAGCACCTGCTCGCGGGACGCGGCCGAACCGGTGTCCACGACGAGGATGCCTTCGTCGCCGACCTGCACAACGACATTGGAGCTGGCGCCCGCGCCCACGACCATGTAAACGTTGCCTTGCACGTGATAGGTGTCGAGCGCGACGGGCACGCTCGCAGCGCTCGCGCGGCTCTGTGCGCGCGCGTCGTCGTGCGCGAGCGTGGCGACCATGAGCGCGGCGGCGAGCACGAGCGGAGACAACAGCATGGATCGTGAAGCAGAGCTCATCGGCGATTCATCAGCTGCTCGAGCTTCGGCATGTATTCCGGATACTGCGTCGGCGCCCCGCCGATCACGGCCTCGAACGGCAGGCCGAATTTCTTAGCGTAGTCCTCGATGAACGGGTTCATGCCGGGTAGGTAGTACGGCACCTCGTTCTTGTTCATCGGCACTTCCATCACGTACTCGCAGTTGTACAGCCAGTTCTGGTTGCCGCGATCCATCAGCACGAACTCCTCGCTGTTCACGTACGGTTCCGTGAGATACACGGGGTCCGTGATGATCATCACGTGCGACAGCAAATTGCCGTGCCGGATGTAGTGCTCGACGAGCGTCGTGAGGTCGCTGCTCGGAATTCCACTGCGCCGGTAGAACTCCTTCTTTATATGCGTGGTCGTGACGGTCAGGATGTCGCCGCTCCAGACGCCGGTCGAGAACCCCATGAACGTGTGCGGCACGTAGCTCGGCGGGTGCGCACGCCCGTCCATCCAGATCGTGCGCGATTGCATGTACGTGCCGATGTATTGGCGGTACGCGATGATCTCTTGCGTGGCCGGATCTTTGTCTTCCCAGAGCCGAAACTGCAGCGGTCCGCGATAGATGTGCGCGACGTTGTAGGGTTGGCACTGATGCTCGAGCAGCGCCACGCGCGTCACGTCGAAAGAGTCCGCGTAGCGGCGCGCGGCGTCGTTGAGCGGCACTCCCGTGAAGTCGCCCTGCACGTCGCCCGGAACGCGATCGCCCTGGTCTTCGTGATACTTGCCGGCCCATTCGCCGACGAGGCTGATCTGCGCCGACGCGCTGCCCGCCGCGAGCGTCGTCAGCAGCAACGAGGCGCTGAGAAGAGCGAAGCGCACTGTCGGCCGCACTAGTTGAAGGTTTCGCCCGGCTTGCGGCCCCAGTCGAAGCCGTCGGCGTTACGGCGCAGGTACTGCATCCTGATTCGGTAGTCGCTCGGGTCGCGGCCCGGATTGCCGGTGATCGACACGACGTCGCCGACCCGCAGCGTCTGATTAGTCACGCCCTGGTTCGCGAGCTGCCCCGCGCCGCCCCACTCGACGGCCCAACGATGCATCTCGCCCTTCTCGTCCGGCGCCTCGACGTGCACGAACGAATGCGGATTGCGGAATAGGAACTGGAGCAGCTTGCCTTCGATCTGGATCGTGCGGTCTTCGAAGTAGGTGGCCGTGAAGGAGTGATGGGCCCGAGCGACGGTGCCCGCCATCGCGGACAAGAGCACCGCAGGCAGGATCAATTTCCAGTTCGATCGCATGGTCTGTCCCCCGAGAAGCGATGGCTTGGGCCATTTTCGCTCGCAGTTCGAGCGGCTCGACGGATTCTACTATAGCGGGATGAGCGAGCCGAGACGCTTTGTTATAGTCCGGCCACCGCGCGAACCCGCGCCGTCCGGTCTATCTGCGCCGGCGTACCCCGGGCGATTGAATAAATGAGTGCCGACGATCCCCGCAAGGCGTTCTCGATGATCCGCGGCTTCCACATGGCGGATTGGTTCACGCTGGGTAATGCAGTCAGCGGTACCGGCGCGCTGTTCTCGAGCGTGATGTTCGTGCAGACGGCGGACGCATGGCACATCCGCGCGGCCTGCGCGCTGATCTTCGCGGCGCTCGTATTCGACGTGCTCGACGGCCGGATCGCGCGCTGGCGCCAGAAGTCCTCCGCATTGGGGCGTGAGCTCGACTCCCTGTCCGACGTGATCTCGTTCGGCGTAGCGCCCGCCGTGCTCGGCTACGCGTGCGGGCTGCAAGGCGCACTCGATCGCGTCTTGTTGGCCTTCTTCGTGGCGTGCGGCGTATCGCGCCTCGCGCGCTACAACGTGACCGCCGAAGCGCTTTCCGAAGGAACGGGCAAGGTGAAGTACTTTGAAGGTACGCCGATCCCGACATCGTTCGGGCTCGTTTGCGTGCTGGGCATCGCGGCCGAGCTCGGCGCGATCGGCGATCGGTTGTGGCTCGGCGCATGGACGGTCGCGGGCTACACGCTGCACCCGCTCGCGATGATGTTCGCTGTCTCGGGCTCGCTGATGATCAGCCGCATCCGGATCCCGAAGCTCTGATTCTCCGAGCGTACGGTGTCACAGCGTCGTAAACGCGTTCGCCTTAGAATCGCCGGTATGCGACTTTCCGCTGTGCTAACACTGATGGCGCTCGTCTCGGGAGCCGCCATCGGCCGCAACTGCGCGGCGGCCGACCATCCCGACGTCGTGACGCTCTCCATCGTGGGCACGACGGATCTGCACGGCAACGTATTCGCGCGCGACGGCCGCGGCGGACTCGCGCTGCTCGGCGGCTATCTCGCCAATCTGCGTGCGGCGACGGGCCAAGGACGGCGGCGCCGTGCTGCTGATCGACGCGGGCGATACATTCCAGGGCGGCATCGAATCCAACCTGAGCGAGGGCGCGCTCGTCGTCGATGCCTACCAGGCGCTCGGCTACGCGGCGGCCGTGATCGGCAATCATGAGTTCGACTTCGGGCCCATCGACGAGCCCGGCGCCCGCCAGTCGCTCGGCGCCGACCCGCGCGGCGCGATCCAGGCGGCTGCAGCGCGCGCGCGCTTTCCGTTCCTCGCCGCGAACCTGATCGACGACGCCACGGGCCGGCTCGTCGACTGGCCGAACGTCCACGCTTCCGTGCTCGTCGAGGCCGCGGGCGTCAAGGTCGGCATCGTCGGCGTCATGTCGATCAACGCGCTGCGCGCCACGCTCCCCGTCAACGTGCAGGGTCTGCGCGTCGCTCCGCTTGCGGCGGCGGTTGCCACCGAGGCGGCGAAGCTCCGCGCCGTGGGTGCGCGCGTCGTCATCGTCGGCGCGCACGCGGGCGGCGCGTGCGAGAAGCTCGACCATTCCGCGGATTTGTCGTCGTGCGACCCGTCGTCGGAAATCTTTCTGCTCGCTCGCACCCTGCCGAAAGGTCTCGTCGACGCAATCGCCGCGGGGCACACCCATCAGGCGGTAGCGCACGAGGTCGAGGGCATCGCGATCGTGCAGGCCTACGCGCTGGGGCGAGCGTTCGGCCGCGTCGACCTTGCGTTCGATCGTAAGACTCAGCGCGTCGTGCAGCACGCGATTTTCGCGCCGCGCGACGTATGCGCCGCGCCCGATCCCGAGACGCTGACGTGCGAGCCCCGCAGCGAATCGAGCGAGCCTCTGCCGGCGGCGCGCTACGAAGGGCGCGACGTGACACCCGACCCTGCGGTCACGGCGGCGATGGCGCCCGAGCTCGAGCGCGTGCGCGCGCTGCAAGCAGCGACGCTCGGCGTGATCCTCGACACGCCGCTAATGCGGGCTCGCGACGCCGAATCGCCGCTCGGCAATCTGTTCGCGGACGCGCAGCGCGAGCGCACCGGCGCAGACGTCGCGATCAACAACAACGTCCGCGGCGGCTTGCGCGCGGACTTGCCGGCAGGGCCTCTCACGCTCGGCCGTCTCTACGACGCGTTCCCGTTCGACAACCGGCTCGTGACCGTGACGCTCACGGGCGCGGAGCTCGCGGCAGTCGTCGCCGGCGAAGTGCGCCGCAACCGACCGGGCGCGCTCGCGATCTCGGGTGCGCGCGTGCGTGCGATCTGCGCCGCGAGCGGAGCGCTCGACATCGAGCTGCGCCGCGACTCGGGCGTGCCGATCGGCCCGGACGAGCGCGTGTCGGTCGCGGCAATGGACTCGCTCGTCGCCGGGGCCGTGTTCGCGCCGGTCCGGCCGCCGGCCGGCTTCGGTGTTCCGGCGCAAGACGCGCCAGTCATGCGCGAAGCCGTCGAGGATTGGCTCCGCGCGCGCGGCGGTCGGCTGACGTCGGGAGAATTCACCGATCCCGCCAGGCCGCGTTGGGAAGACGCACAAGCCGCCGCGTGCCTCGGCGAGTAGCGGCGCGAGCCGCGTGCTACGATCCGGCGCGGATTCACCACCCGGAGCTTGAGTCATGACGTTGCGCCACCGTGCGCCGCTCGGCGCCGCCGCCCTACTCGCTCTCTTCAACCTCGCCTCGCATGCGCAAACGCCGCCCGCCGCCACGACTGCGGCCGCACCGCCCCAAGTGCTCGACGTGCAGGGCGGCAAGATTCGCGTCGTCACGCTCGCCGCCGGGCTCGTGCATCCCTGGAGCATCGCGTTCCTGCCTGGCGGAAATACAATGCTCGTCGCGGAAGCAGGCCGCGTCCGCGTCATCCGCAACGGTGTGCTCGATCCGCAGCCCGCTTACACCGTGCCCGCGGGGACGTCCAAGGAGAACAACGACACGCTCAAGTGGCTCGCGGTGCACCCGCGCTTCGCCGACAACGGGCTCGTCTATCTCTCCTATCCGATCAGCGGCGAGCGCGGCACGACGCTCGCCGTCGCGCGCGGCCGCTTCGACGGCACGAAGCTCGCGGACGTGAAGCAGATCTTCGTGGCCGACGCTTGGGAAGCGAGCGGCAACATGGGCGGGAAGCTCTTGTTCGGCCCCGACGAGACTCTCTACGTGACGGTCGGCGACCGCGACCGTCTGTGCTGCACCGGCACCGAGGACAACAGCTTGCGCCTCAAGGCACAAGACCTCGGCAACGATGTCGGCAAGGTGCTGCGCCTCCGCGACGACGGCTCTGCGCCTCCGGACAATCCGTTCGTCGGGCGCGCGGGCGCCAAACCCGAGATCTACACCTATGGGCACCGCAACGGGTACGGACTCGCGTTCAATCCCGAGACCGGTGTGCTGTGGCAGGCGGAAATCGGCCCGATGGGCGGCGACGAGGTGAACATCCTGCTGCCGGGCCACAACTACGGGTGGCCGCTCGTATCGATGGGCCGCAACTACACGGGCTCGCTCGTCTCTGATCAGTGGTACCACCGCGAGGGCATGGACGACCCGCGGATGTTCTGGGTGCCGTCGATCAGCCCGTCGAGCCTCGCGTTCTACACCGGCGACCAGTTCCCGCGCTGGAAGAACAGCATGCTCGTGGGCTCGCTGAACGGGCTCGCGTTGCAACGCGTGTCGTTCGGACAGCCATCGCAAGCAGAGCGCCGCGAGCCGCTGCTGCGCCAGCTCAACGTCCGTATTCGCGACGTGCAGCAAGGCCCGGACGGGCTCATCTACGTCGCGACCGAGCTGCGCTCGGCCGGAACCGCGGCGGACGGCACCGTGCTCAGGCTGGAGCCGGCCGACGGATCGTGATTCCTGCGCTACGGCGCCTGCACGTCGTAGCCGCGTGCGCGCAAGCGTGCGAGCAAGCCGTCGGAGCTCAGCAGCTCGCGCACGTCGACGGAGCCGAAGGTCCTGCGGTTGGCGGCCAACGCCCGTTCGGCTTCCTCGAGCCAACGGTCGTCCGCGAGCTCTAGAGTTCCGACCAGCGCTTCGGGCCAGCCCGGAAACGCGAGACAGTCGCGCCGGATGTCGGGATACTCGAAACGCTGCAGCGCCGCGACGTCGCCGATCGCCCAAGCGCGCGCGCGGCGCACGATGCGGTCCTCGTCTTGCTCGAGCGTCGCGAGCAACTTGTCGAAACAGTCCGACTCGGCCTCGAATGTCACTTGCGCCGCACTCTCGAGCAGGCCCTCGGCGTCGACCGGGAATTTCGTGTCGGTGAACTCGACGTCCGCGCGGCGTGCGGTGCGCTCGATTCCGCTTTCGACCTCTCGGCCGCTCACCAAACCCATGACCTCGACCGCGTCCTCGTAGACGCGCCGGGCGGCGATGATGGGACGCTGATCCTCGTGGCTCCGCTCGCGACGCGCATAGCGGTTGCGCAAGGCGGCATAGCGCGTGTACAGGTCGGTTGGAAGCACGTCAGCGAGCTGCTTGCCGTCCGGGTTGGCGCTGAGCTCGCGCACGCGGAGCCACAGCCGGACGAGCTGAACGGGCCTGAGTGTCGCCGCCCGCGCTCCGGGCGGCGACAGCACTTCGTCCGCGCCCGCAATAGCGGTCTCGACCGCGGGGGAGCTCCATTTCATTTCCTTGGGAACCGCGCTCAACGTCCCGAGCAACCAGAGCTCGTGATCGCCCTTGCTCACCCGCCACAGCGGCGGTCCGGGATAGCGCCCCGGCGCGAGAGCCTGCTCGTACCGTTCGGCGCTCCACACCACCGTCGCCGCCAGCAGCGCAGCCGCGCCGAGCCAGCCCATGTTTAAGCTCAATCGTTGCATTGCGTCATCGTGTCGCCGGTCCTCCACCCGCCGTTCATCGGGCGCCGCGGTGCAGCCAACCCGCACCGAACCACTCGCGCAACAACGCCCGCGCGACGACGCTCGCGCCGCGCACCGCGCGGCGGTCGAGGCACCGCTCGTCGGCGAGCCGACGCATCAGCTTCGCATCGAGCCCCGTGGCCCGGTAGCTGTCGCCGTTGATGAACACATAGCAGTCGTCGTAGAGCATCCGCGTGCGACGGTCGAGCACGACCGCGGCCGAAGCCCAGCCCGTTGCGGGTTCGTCGAAGGCGACGCCGGCCGCGGGCTCGCTCAGCACCTCGCCCACCGCGCTCGCAAACGCATCGGGCTGGCGGACGAGCCTGCGCAGCGCATCCGCAGCAAATGCGCGCAGCGCCCGTGGTATTTCACCCGGCTGCCGCGTCGCACCGAGCTGCGGGTCGCGGAAAATCGCGTCGTCGTCGCGCTCGGTGAGCCGCTGCGCAAGCTCGGTCGCAAGTTGCGTGCGACGCGGCGCGCGAAACCCGATCGAGTACGTCATGCACGCGCCGCCGTCAGCCACGCCGTCATGTCCCCAGTCGGGCGGGAGGTAGAGCATGTCGCCGGGCTCGAGCACGTGCTCGTCCTCCGCGACAAACCGTTTGAGGATTTTGAGCGGCGCGGCCTCATCGAAGACGGGGTCGGGCGTGCGCCCGATGCGCCAGCGTCGCCGCCCCTGCGCTTGGAGCAAGAACACGTCGTAGCTATCGACGTGCGGCCCCACCCCGCCGCCCGGGCTCGCCCATGAGATCATCAGATCGTCGAGCCGCGCGTCGGGCACGAAGCGGAAGGATTGGAGCAGCGTGTGCGCCGAGTCGTCATGCAGGTCCACGCCCTGCACGAGCAGCGTCCAAGGCGCCGCAGCCAACGAAGGTCGCGCCGCCCTCTTGAGCGGGCCGTGCTCGAGTGTCCAACGCTTGCGCCCGCGCCGCACTACCACGCGCGACTCGACGTCGGCCCGAGCGGCCAGCGCGAAAAGCCGCGCCCGCGACAATAACGGCCTGAACCCAGGAATCGCCGAGCGAATCAGCAGCGGCTTCTTCTGCCAGTAGCGGCGCATGAACTGCGCGGGACTCAGGCCGCCGAGCAGCGGCAACGGTCGGTCCGGAGGCGGCGGAAGAGACGAAGATCTCGGCATCGTGCCGCCATTGTGCACGCAAAACTGCAAAGGTCGCGCGTCGCGACTCCCGTCGTTTCTCGCGGCGCGCGGACGTCCTGCATTCCAAGCAAGCCGCTGTTGCATCGCACCCGGCCTGACGGCAAGCTTTGGGCGACCTCGGTTTCTCGGTAGCGGCGCGCGCGCCGAGGAACGGGCGGCGAAAAAAAGACCGACGTTCGGCAATCGCAACGCGGGTGGAACGCGCGCCCGCGATCAGCTTCGACACTGCAGGGGGGAATGGCGCCATGCGCTGCAAATCCGCGCTCACTTGGGGCTCGCTCGGAATTCTCGGATGCTTCGCATTGCCGGCCGCGCTGCACGCGCAAGTAGCCGGCGGACCGGGTACACCGTGGCGCGGCGCGGGGCCGCAGCCATGCTTCGGCATCGACAACGCCGCGACGCTATGTGCGCCGACGCCGCGAACGGTCGCCATTCGCGCCGGGCGATTGTTCGACAGCAACACGGGCCGGCTGCTCACGGATCAGATCGTGATCGTGCAGGGCGAGCGCATCACGGACGTCGGTGCCGCGAATCAAGTGAGCGTGCCAGCCGGTACGCCGACGATCGATTTGCGCGATGCGACGGTCTTGCCGGGGCTCATCGACGCACACACGCACATGTTCAACACGCCGCAGCCCGGCATCTCGCGCGAAACGTCGACACTGATCGCGATTCAGAACACGCAGGCCGACTTGCGCGCGGGCTTCACGACGATCCGCGACATGAGCTCCCACGGCAACGGCTACGCCGATGTCGACGTGCGCAACGCGATCGACAAGGGGCTCATCGACGGACCGCGGCAGCAGGTCGCGACGCGCGGCATCGTGTGGGGCGCGCCAGGCGCAACGGCGACACCTAACCCGCTCGCGAGCGCCGTCGTCCACGACGCCGAGGAAGCGCGCGCGGCGGTCCGCGATCAGATCGAGCACGGCGCGGACTGGATCAAGCTGTTCCCGGGCGGTGCCTACTCGTTCACTGCGGCCGGCGAGGCGCAGTACGTCACGACCTACCCGCTGCCGGTGCTGCAGGCCTTGATCGACGAGACCCACCGGCTCGGCCACAAGACCGCGTGCCACGTGTTCGGCGGCGAGGGTCAGAAGAACGCGATCGTCGCCGGCTGCGACACGATCGAGCACGCGTTCGGCCTGAACCAAGAGCAGGCGAACATGATGGTCGCCAAAGGGCTGTTCTACGATCCTACGTTGCAGCGCTACGTCGAGCCGTACATGGACGATAACGACGACAAGAACACCGGCGGCAAGTACCGGATGAGCGCGATCTTCGCCAAAGCCGTGTCGATGGCGGCCAACACCCCGGGCATGAAGATCATGGTAGGCAGCGGGGCCGACGGGTCGACCTATGTGCACGGTACGCAGGCGCTCGACTTCGAAGTGCTCGTGAAGCGCGGCGGGCTCACGCCGGCGCGCGCCATTCAGGGCGGCACGATCGTCAATGCCGAGGCGCTGGGCTGGAAGGACCGGGTCGGCTCGATCGAGAAGGGTAAGTATGCCGACATCGTCGCGGTATCCGGCGATCCGCTCGCCGACATCACGGAGCTGCAGCGCGTCAAGTTCGTGATGAAAGGCGGGAAGGTCATCCGCGACGATCTGACGACGGCCGCGCGGCCGCCGGCGCCGCGCTAGCGTCGACGCAGCGTGCGCTCCGAAGATCGTCCTCGCGCGCGCTTCCCGCACAATAGTGCACGCGCGGCTTGTCGTTGGACGGCGGCGGCGCTGCTCGCAGCGCTGCTGCTCGCTCGCAGCGCCGCTGCGGACGTCAGCGTCGCGACGTCGGGGACGTTCACGGCCGCGTATCTCGAGCTGATCCCGGAGCTCGAGCGCCGCGCGAATGACAAAATCGTAACGGCGGCCACGTCGATCGGCGCCGGCCCGGATTCCATCCCGAGCCGGCTGCAGCGCGGCGAAGCCATCGACGTCGTGATCGTGGCCGACACCGTGCTCGAGCAGCTGATCGACGACGGGTTCGTGGTGGCGGATAGTCGCGCGGATCTCGCGCGCTCCGGTATCGCGATCGCCGTGCGGGCCGGCGCGCCGAAGCCGGACGTGAGCACCGTCGACGCGCTGCGCGAGACGCTGCTGCGCGCTCAGTCGATCGCGTACTCGGGCAGCGTGAGCGGCACGTACGTCTCCACCGAGCTGTTCCAACGTCTCGGGATCGCGGACGAGGTCGCGGCGAAGAGCCGTAAGATCGACCGCGAGCGCGTCGGCGCCGTCGTCGCACGCGGCGACGCCGAGATCGGCTTCCAGCAGTTGAGCGAGCTCCTCCCGGTGCCGGGGATCGACGTGGTCGGCCCGCTGCCCGCGGAGGTGCAGAAGATCAGCCTCTTCTCCGCCGGCGTCATCAACGGCTCGCGCCATCCCGACGCGGCGCGGGCGATCGTCGCATACCTCGCGTCGGCCGAGGCGGCGCCCGTCGTCGCGAGGACCGGGCTCGACCCGGTCAATGCGGGGGCTTCGATCGCGCCCGCGAAGCCCGCGTACGAGCAGCTGCGCATCATCGCGCCCGCGGCACCCGGCGGCGGCTGGGATCAGACGGCGCGAGTCATGCAGCAGGCGCTGCAGCGCGCCGGAATCGTCCGTACGCCGGTCGTCGAGAACGTTCCAGGCGCCGCCGGCACGATCGGGCTCGCGCGCTTCATAGGCGCGGAGCGCGGCAACGGCAATGCCCTGCTCGTTTCGGGCCTGATCATGCTCGGCGGAATCGTGACCCACGCGTCGCCCGTCACGCTCGCCGACGCGGTACCGATCGCGAAGCTCACCGGCGAATACGAGGTGCTCGCGGTTCCGACCGCCTCGCCGTTCCAGACGCTCGACGACCTGATTCGCGCGTTCAAAGAGCGGCCGGAGTCGATCTCGTGGGGCGGCGGCTCCGCGGGCGGCAGCGACCAGATCCTCGCCGGCCTCATCGCACAGGCCGTCGGCGTGCAGCCCAGGCGGGTCAACTACATCGCGTTCTCGGGCGGCGGCGAGTCCTTGTCCGCGGTCCTCGGCGGACAAGTGTCGGTGGGCGTCAACGGGCTCGCCGAGTTCGCGCCGCAGATCGACGCGGGCACCGTGCGCGTGCTCGCGATCTCGAGCGCCGAGCGGCTGCCCGGAGTCGCGGCGCGCACGCTGCGCGAGCAAGGCGTGGACGTCGAGTTCGAGAACTGGCGCTCCGTGCTCGCCCCGCCCGGAATCAGCGCCGACGACCGGCGCCGCCTCGAAGAGGCCGTCGGCACGATGGTGCGCTCGCCGGAGTGGCGCGAGATGCTCGAGCGTTACCGCTGGCTCGATCGCTACCTGGTCGGAGACGAGTTCGCGCGCTTCGCCGCGGCGGAAGAGGCGCGTGTGCGCGTCGTCCTGCGCGAGCTCGGAACCGGCGACGACGGCGCTGCCTCGCTCGGGGCGGCCGGCCCGTATCCGCTGTTCGTGCTTGGCGGGCTTGCGCTATTCGGCGCGCTCGCGCTGCTGCGCCCCGGCGCTCGCGAGCGCGGCGGCGCGGAGGTGGGTCGCCATCAATGGCGGCCCGTCGTGCTGATAGGTATCGGTGTGCTGCTCGATCTCGCGCTCGCCGAACCGGCTGGATTCCTGATCGCCTCGGCGCTGTTGTTCTGGTTCGTGGCGCGCGCGTTCGACGACCGCCACCCGCTGCGCGACGCATCGTGCGCAGTCGCGGCATCGGCCGCCGCGTACTTCCTGTTCGCGGACCTGTTGCAGCTGCCGCTGCCCGCCGGCGTGCTCGCGCGTTGGTTATGAGCGCGATCACGGCCGCGCTCGAGGCCCTTCGTTCGATCGAGCGCGCGCTCCGGTGAGCACGCTCGACGCACTCGGCGCGGGATTCGCCGGCGCGCTCACGCTCACCAACCTGATGTGGGCGCTGATCGGCACGACGCTCGGGACGGCGATCGGGGTACTGCCGGGTATCGGCCCTGCGCTCACGGTCGCGGTGCTGCTGCCCGTGACCTTCGGCCTCGACCCGACCAGCGCGTTCATCATGTTCGGCGGCATCTATTACGGCGCAATGTACGGCGGCTCGACGACGAGCATCCTGCTCAACACGCCGGGCGAGACGGGCGCGATCGCGACGGCGATCGACGGCCACCAGATGGCGCGCCAGGGACGCGCCGCCGCGGCGCTCGCGACCGCGGCGATCGGCTCGTTCGTCGCGGGCACGCTCGCGACGATCGGCCTCACGTTCTTCGCCCCGCTGCTCGCGTCGGTGGCGCTCGACTTCGGGCCGGCCGAATATTTCGCCCTCACGGTCGTCGCATTCTGCGCGGTCACGGCACTCCTCGGTGCCTCGCTCACGCACGGGCTGTTCAGCCTGTTCTTGGGACTGGCTCTCGGCCTCGTCGGCATCGATCAGCTCACGGGCAACGCGCGCTTTTCGTTCGGCATTCCGCAGCTGCTCGACGGCATCGACGTCGTGATCCTCGTGATCGGCTTGTTCGCCGTCGGCGAAACGCTCCATCAGGCGCTTCGCCACGGCCGCGATGCGATCGTTCCGGTCGAGCTCCGCCACTCCGGCGGCATGAATCGCGAAGATTGGCGCCGGTCGTGGAAGGCGTGGCTGCGCGGGACCGCCATTGGTTTTCCGCTCGGCGTGCTGCCGATGGGCGGCACGGTGATTCCGACCTTCCTCTCCTACATCACCGAAAAGCGGCTCAGCCGCCGGCCCGAGGAGTTCGGCCACGGCGCGATCGAAGGCGTCGCGGGACCCGAGGCCGCGAACAACGCGGCGGCGGCCGGAGTGCTCGTGCCGCTGCTGACGCTTGGGCTGCCGTCGTCGGCCACCGCGGCGATCCTGCTCGCGGCGTTCCAGCAGTACGGGCTGCAGCCGGGTCCCCTGCTGTTCTCGACGCACCCGGACCTCGTGTGGACGCTGATCGCGAGCCTCTACATCGGCAACGTGATGCTGCTTGTGCTGAATCTGCCGCTCGCAGGCGTCTGGGCGCGTGTGATGCTGCTGCCGCGGCCGCTCTTGTTCGGCGGCGTGCTCGTGCTCGCGTCGATCGGGGCGTACAGCCTGAACCGCTCGATGCTCGATCTCGGCCTGCTGTACGCCGTCGGCGTCGTCGGGCTGCTGATGCGTCTGTTCGGGTTTCCGCTCGTGCCCGCGGTGCTCGGGCTCGTGCTCGGGCCATTGGCGGAGCAGCAGTTTCGCCGCGCGGTCGCGATCAGCGGCGGCGACCTGTCCGTGTTCGTCACGCGCCCCATTGCGGCGAGCCTGATCCTCGCTGCCGCGGCGGCGCTGATCGTTCCGTGGCTGCTGCGCCGCGCGCGGCGTCTAGCACACGAGCCGGGCTCGCAATGACGGGGGACCAACGCGAGTACGACGTCGCCGTCATCGGCGGCGGCAACGCGGGGCTCAGCGCGGCGCTGACGGCGCGGCAGGCCGGCGCGCGCGTGGTCGTGCTCGAGTGCGCGCCGCGGCATTTTCGCGGCGGCAACAGCCGGCATACGCGCAACCTGCGCTGCGCGCACGACGCACCGACCGACATCCTCACGGACACGTACTCCGCGGACGAGCTCATGGAAGACCTGCTGCGTGTGAACGGCGGCGAGACGGACGAGGCGCTCGCACGCATCGTCGTCGAGCGCTCGGCGCAGTGCGTCGCGTGGATGAAGACCTTCGGTGCGCGCTTCCAGCAATCGCTGCGCGGCACTCTGCACCTCGCGCGCACCAACGCGTTCTTCTTGGGAGGCGGCAAAGCGCTGCTGAACGATTACTACGCCGCCGCGGAGCGGCTCGGCATCGACGTGCGCTACGACGCCGAGGTCGTAGCGCTGCGTCTCGACGACGGCGCGTTCCGGTCGGCGACGGTGCGGATCGGCGACCGCACGCACGACCTCCAGGCGGAAGCGGTCGTGCTCGCGGCCGGCGGCTTCGAGGCGAATCTCGATTGGCTCCGCGAAGCGTGGGGCGACGCCGCCAAGAACTTCATCGTACGCGGCACGCCGTACAACCGAGGAACGGTCTTGCGGATGATGCTCGACGCGGGCGCCCAGTCGATCGGCAGCCCGCGCGAATGCCATGCGGTCGCGATCGACGGACGCGCGCCGAAGTTCGACGGCGGCATCGCGACGCGGCTCGACTCGGTGCCGCTCGGGATCGTGGTGAACCGCAACGGCCAGCGGTTCTACGACGAGGGCGAGGACTTTTGGCCGAAGCGTTACGCGATTTGGGGCAAGCTCGTCGCGGGCCAGCCCGACCAGATCGCCTACTCGATCGTCGACGCGAAGGCGCGCGGCCGGTTCATCCCGTCGATGTTCGCGCCGATCGAGGCCGGCTCGATCCGTGAGCTCGCCGCGAAGCTCGAGTTGCCGGCCGAGCGGTTCGAGCGGACCGTCGCTGAGTTCAACGCCGCCGTACGACTAGGCACCTTCGATCACACGCAGCTCGATGACTGCCGCACCGAGGGGCTGCGGCCCAACAAGACGCACTGGGCGCAGCGGATCGACACTCCGCCGTTTTGGGGCTACCCGCTCCGGCCCGGAATCACTTTCACGTATCTAGGCCTGCGCGTCGACGCGCGCGCGCGCGTCCTCGACACGCGCGGCGCGCCTTTTCGGAACGTCTATGCGGCGGGTGAGATCATGGCGGGGAACGTCCTCCGGAGAGGCTACGTCGCGGGGATCGGAATGACGATCGGCACCGTCTTCGGCCGCATCGCGGGTGCAAGCGCGGCGGGCCATGCCATTATCTGAGCTCACCGCCGAAGGCGCGCGCACGATGACGGTGTGCAACGCCTGCCGCTACTGCGAGCAGTACTGCCCCGTGTTCAAGGCCATGGAGCAAAGACTCACGTTCGCGAGCGCCGACCTCAATTACTTGGCGAACCTCTGCCACAACTGCGGCGAGTGCCTGTATGCGTGTCAATACGCGCCGCCGCACGAGTTTGCGATCAACGTGCCGCAGACGCTCGCGCAGGTCCGCGTGCGGTCGTACGAGCAATATGCGTGGCCCGCGCCGCTCGGCGTGGCGTTCAGGCACCACGGCGTTGCCGTGATCTTGCTGTTCGCGGCAGCGCTGATTGCGGCAATGCTCGCCGCCGTGTGGGCGAGCAACGGGACCGCGTTGACGCAGCCCGGCGCGTCGGCCGATTTCTACGCCGTGATGCCGCACTGGATCATGGCGGGCCTGTTCGGGAGCGTCGGGCTGTTCGTCGTGCTCGCCTTGTCGATCGGCGTGGTGCGGTTCAGGCGAGACATCGAGCCGGTGCCGAAAGCCAATGCGGGCCTAGGCGGCGCTTTGCGCGCATTGCGTGCCGTGTTGTCGCTGCGTCACCTGCGTGCGAGCGGCCAAGATTGCGTGACTTCCGAGGACTTTCGCACGCCGTGGCGCCGCCGGTTCCATCACGCCACGTTCTATGGCTTTGCTCTGTGCTTTGCGTCGACGGCGGTAGCAACGGTCTATCACGCGTTCGGTTGGCAGGCGCCTTACCCCTACGCGAGCGCGCCGGTGCTGCTCGGCGCTTTGGGCGGCGTCGGTCTGCTCGTCGGGCCGGTCGGCCTTCTGCTGCAGAGGCGCCACCGGGACGCCGCGCTGTCGGACTCGGTGTCCGAACGGCTCGATCGATCGTTCCTCGTACTGTTGCTCCTCACGAGCGCGACCGGGCTGCTGCTCCTTGCGCTTCGTCATCATGCCGCGATGGGCGTGCTCTTGGTCGTGCATCTCGGGATCGTTCTCGCGCTCTTCTTGACGCTGCCGTACGGCAAGTTCGTGCATGGCCTCTATCGTGCCGCTGCGCTCCTCAAGCACGCGCGTGAAGAAGGCCGCCACTCAATAGGCGGGCTCGATTAGCCAGCGCGGCGCCGAGCGCTTGCCCGGCGACGGTGTTCACGCATCTCACCACGGTGCCGGCTTGTAATCCTTCAGGAATTGCCCCCAGACGTGCGTGCCCGTGAGCTCGCCCGCGAAAATCGGGTCGACGATGCGCGCGGCGCCGTCGATGATGTCGAGCGGCGGCGAAAATCCGAGCTCGGCTTTGCGCGCCGCGTGCACCGCCGGGTCCTCGTCGGTCACCCAGCCGGTGTCGACGGCGTTCATGTGGATCCCGTCTTTGACGAAATCGGGCGCGCTCGTGCGCGTCATCATATTGAGCGCCGCCTTCGCCATGTTGGTGTGAGGGTGCTTGTCGGTCTTCGTGGTGCGATAGAACTGACCCTCCATCGCGCTGACGTTCACGACGTGCTTGTGCCGTCCCGGCGTGCGCACCAGTAAGGGCTTCAGCCGCGCGTTGAGAATGTACGGCGCAACCGCGTTCACGAGGTGGACTTCGAGAAGCTCCGGCGTCTCGACCTCGTCGAGCCGCAGCCGCCAGCTGTTCACGGAGCGCAAGTCGATTTGCTGGCGGTCCTCGTCGTAGCGCTGCAACGGAAACAGCGCGTCGCCGCCGTTGAAGTCCTCGTCGAGATACCGGCGCTGCGAGAGCTCGGCGCTGTGCAGCAGGCCTTCGCCTTTGCCGCGGGCGGTGAGCGCGTGCGGACGCTCGCCGCCCTCCTCCGGGGACGCGCTCAGCGTGCGGTGCAGCGCTTCTTGGCTCGAGAGCACGCCGCGCCATCCTTCCGGCAGCGACGCGACCGGTCGCGCTTCGCCGGCCAATAGATGCTGAAAGAACCCTGCCGGGCGGCGCACGGTTTGACAGGCATTGTTGAGGATGTAGTCGAGCCGCGGCAGACGTTCGACGAGGAACTGCGCGAACAGCTCCACGCTCGGGGTATGGCGCAGATCGAGCCCGTAAATCTGTAGACGCTGCCGAAGCTCCGGGAAGTCGCTTTCCTTCGCGTAACGATCGACGGCGTCGACGGGAAAACGCGTCGTGACGACGACGTGCGCGCCCGCGCGCAGCAGCTTCAGCGAGGCCTGGTAGCCGATCTTCACCCGGGCGCCCGTGACGAGTGCGTACCGGCCGCCGAGATCGGCCGTCTGCTCGCGCTTCGCGTAGTTGAAGTCGCCGCACGCCTCGCACATCGAGTCGTAATAGCGGTGGACCTTGGCGAACGGCTGCTTGCAGACGTAGCACGCACGCTCGTGGTTCAGCTCCGCCCGGCGTTGGTCTCATCGGGCACTGGGGGCTCGAGCCGCAGCGGCGCGTACACGGGCGAGCGCCGTTGAACGCGCAGACCGGATTGGTCGATGAGCTGTTGGTCGTGAGCCTTGGCGGCTTCGCGTTCCGCGCGCCGAAATGCTTTGGCCATCCTAACGAGGTCACGCCGCTCGGGTTTCGCCACCAGGCCGGCGAGCGTCAGCAACTCGCGGCGCCGTTCCTTGGCGAGAACCGTGAGGTGCGCGCGATCGCGCTCGATGGCGCGCAGGACCCTGATGCAAGTGTCGATGTCGTCCGCGGAGAGTTTCGTCTCCGGAACGGGAGTGGGGTTGGTCGAATCCATGACGACATTGTATGTCCGCGCGATTCCGCCGCAGCGCGTACGCGCGGTGGACTCCGAGAAGCCGATGAGATTCACGCCGAACGGGTAGGACTCGCTCGCTTAGGCTCGGGCTCGCGCTCGACGTCCGGCACGACGAACTCGTGCTCGGGATGTTGCACGATCAGCACGGGACACGGCGCATGCCGCACGACTTTCTCCGTGACGCTGCCCGCGATGAGCTGCTCGACGAAGCCGAGCCGGTGCTTGCCCATCACGATGAGCTCCACGCTGAGCTCCGTCGCGCAAGACACGATCGCCTGATCAGGCCCTTCCGCTCCGAACGCCCGCAGCAAGTACTCCGCGCGCGTTTCGTCCTCGTCGGCTCGCTCGAGTAGCCGGCCCAGATCCTGCCGCGCCGCGTTGCGTGCGATCTCCTCGTCGGTCGGCTCCGTGTCCGTCGATGCGCGCGCATCGGGCCCGAGCACCTCCATCACGCGCTCGGTCTCGATCGCCGCGTCGAAGGTCTTTTCCGGCAGCACGTGTAGGAGGAACAGCTTCGCGCCGAACTGGCGTGCGAACGCTACGCCGTACTTGACCGCGGTCTGCGAGGGCTCGCCGAGATTGGTCGGCACGAGGATCCGAGTCAGTGCAAACATGCGCCTCCGCGTCGACGCCGCGTCACTTCGTGTCGACGCTACGCCGCTCGCGGAGGCGAAGCAACGCCGGCGATGTCCGCTACGGCTGTGGCTTGTGCGGCAGGTGCAACGACATCAGGACGATCGTGCCGTCGATCGCGCTGAACCAGTGCGCGGTCTTCTCGGGCACCATGACGAAGTCGCCTTTCGCGACGTGTCGCGACACGCCGCCTTCGATGCCGCTGCCGGTGCTGTTCTCGGCGTTCGGACGCGTTTCGTTCGTGAGCTTCCCGCCGGTCACGAGAGTGGCGGAGCCTTCTACGACGTAGAAGAGCTCGGCTTCGGTGTCGTGCACCGCCGCATTACCGACGGACGCCCGATATTCGAGGCTCACGTTGTATGGCGCGAGCTGAATCAGCGACTGCGCGACGATCGGCTGGTTGTCCTTACGTTCCGCTTTCGCTTTCGCGATGAGAGCAGTGACGTCGGCCGCAGAGACCATCGTCCGCGCCGCCGCGGGTGAGGCGCCCGGCGCTGCGGGCGGCTGAGCAACCGCCGATGAAACCACGACTACGGCCGCGAGACCCAACATGAGAATGCGCATGAGCTCCCCCAGTGCTCGACGAAAACACGGCGAGCGGTGATGGTGATCGAAGGTGGCCGATTGTGGCGCGAGGGCATCGTGCCCGCAACAACCGGGATGCGTGGCGTACTCCATCGTAAATCGGAGCTCGCGATCGCGTGCGATGGACCGGCGCGGTCGATTGAAGTGAAATGCCGACTCCCGAGGGAGCCACTCATGAACCGCGACCAAGACTCCTCTACCGCCCGCGCGCTCGCCGCCGCCGGCGATCTCGATTCCGCGCGCGACGTCGGCGCGCTCGACCGTGCGGCGAAGGCTGTCGACCGGAAGCTCGGCGCGAGCCGCGCCGGCCTGGTCGAGCGGCTGATCTATGGGCCGCCGCCCGGCGCCGCGGAGCTGCAATCCGGGGCGGTGATGGCGAAGACCGTCGCCGGTACGGAGCGCGCCGTGATCGATGCGGCGCTCGGCTGTCTCGCGCGCAGCGAGGCGTTCACCGCCGACGGCCGCCTCTCCGACGCGCTGCGTCGGACCGTGGCAGCCGAGCGAGCCTACGGCTACACCGTCACGGCGGAGCTCGGCGGCGCGGCGGCGTCGTATGGCGAGCTCGCGGCCGTGGAGGAAGCGCTGGCCGCCAACGGGCTCGGGCCGCTCGCAGTCGAGATCTCCGGGCAGCTCACGATTGGCGCGGGGTCGCTGCTCGCATATGGCGACGACTATCAGCAGCGAACGTTTCTCCCACTGGTCGTCGAAGGCCGCCCGATGGCATTCGGGCTCACCGAGGTCGGCGTCGGCGTGAATGCCAAGAAGATTCAAGCCTACGTCGAGGAGCAGGCGGACGGCAGCTATCGGCTGTTCGCCGAGGGTGCTGCCAACAAGCTCTGGATCACCAACGCCGTGCACGGCGGCCTCATCGGCATCGTCGCGCGCGTCGGCAAGGACGGGCCGAGCATCGGCTTGTTCGTCCTCGAGTTGCCGCAGCGGACGTGCCGCCGGCGCCGGTCAGGACTACGAATTCCGCTGTGAGCCTTCAGGCGTCGCGGCATTCGTCGCGAACTTCAACTCGCGCCTGCATTTCCGCAACTTTCCCGTTGCCGAAGCGGAATCGCATCCCGGCCGACGGCGTCGAGGTGTTGTTCTATTGCTTGCGCATGGGGCGCTGCATGCTCGCAGCGATGGCGGCAGGCTATCAACGCATGCTCGCACGCGACGCGAGCCACTACGCGATCCGGCGCCTGGGCGTCGGCGGACCGGTAATCCGCCACGAGCTGCCGCGGTTGAATCTCGGCCGGATCCTCGGCGGGGCGTTGCAGGCGCGCGCGCTCGCGTATCTCTCGTTGCAGCAGGATGCCGACGGTGTCGATCTCGCGGGACTGCGCGACCTCACGAAGTCGGCCGCGGCGACCGCGGGCGTCGAGTCGATGCTCGCGGCCGAGCACGTCCTCGGCGGCCGCAGCTTCCACGGCGGCAGCCGCGTCAACGACGCCCGCGTCAATCTGCATCTGTTCGGCGTCGTCGAGGGCGAGGACGACTTGATCTTGATGGGCATGGTCCGCGACATCACCCAGCGCTTCGTCGAAGGCTATCTCGCCGCGTTGTTGAGTGTGATCCAATCCGTCAACGCGGCGCCGGATGGCGGCAAGCTGCCTGAGCAGCAGCGGCTGCTGCGAATCGGGCTCGCGGCCCTGCTCCATCATCCGCGGCGCAGCGTCACGGCCTTCGCGCGCCTGCTCGCACAGCCGAAGTTCTGGTCGCTTTGCGGCTGGGTCGCTCGCAACGCCGCCCGCGATGTCGTGAGCCTACCGCTGCGGCTCCTGCCCTCGGCCGCATTCGCGCGCTATCGCGTGCTGCCCGCCGCGCTGCGTCCCTACGCGCGCTTCGCCGAGCGCAAGTTGCGAATGCTGCGCTGGAGCTATCTCGGCGCGAGCCTGTTCTTCCAGCTCGAGCTCACGCGCGCGCAGATCCCGCTGCAGCGCTTCGGGAAGTGCGTCGAGCACCTCGTGTCGATGCTCGCGATCTGTCATCACGCCGCGCTCGGCGATGAGAGCATGCGCGAGGTCGCTGCGCTGCAGGCGCAGCTGCTCAAGGACAAGTATCGCGCCATTCGCATCGTGTCCGGCTTGATCGCGCTGCAGCGCACGCGCCGAATGACGGCGGCGGTCGGCGCGAGCATCGAGGCGGGCAGATGCTCCCTGATCGACGAGCGTCGACGCCCCAAGCGTTCGGCCACGACTGGGAGCCAAACGCCGCCGACCGAAATCCTTCGCGCTGACGCACGGAACCGATCACGCAGCGCCGCGAAGTGCGGACGCCGACGTGCGTTCAGCCGCCCGTCAATCCGCAGCGGATAGCTACTCGCGAGCTTCGTATCGCCGCTGTCGTCGTACGCCGCGGACTCCGGGTGCGGACAAACCGGCCGCTCGAGCAACGTCGCCGCCCTGAGGATCGGTCTTGGTCGCCTGGATCGCTTCGGGCGCGCTGTCGTTCTCCACCCATCGCTCGATCGCCGTGATCCAGTCCGCACGATCCGGCCCGGGCCCTCCGCCGCAATGCCCGACGCCGGGCATGAGGTACATTCGGAAATAGCCCCCCGCGGTCTTGTCTTGGCGTTGCACCGACTCGTAGTACTGGACGGAGCTCAAAGCCGTCAGCGCCGAATCCGACCAGCCGTGCCAGAGGATCAGCTTGCCTCCCCCGTCGCGAAATTTGCTCAGATCCGGATTGATCGCGTTGAGCAGCTGTCCGGCTGGCGCAGCCCGCACGTGCCAATCGGTGAGATCGAAGCTCGCATAGTTCCAGTTCGGATCGTTGTAGACGAAGTACTTGGCGAATTGCGTGCCGAAGGCGTAGTGCAAATTCGGTACGCCAGGCGGCAGCACGGACGGCTCCATTTGCGTGATCCAGAGCTCCCACCCCTGCGCGTCCGACTCGCCGCCGAACGGAAAGCCCGGATGCATTTGCTGGCCGCCCGCGACGGGCCCGCGGTAGATGGCTTGAATCGCCGCGAGCTGCGGCTCGGTGAGACAGTCGGCCGCGGCGCCGGCGGAGCACAGCGGCAGCGTCGTCGGATCGAACTTGCAGCGGCGCGGATCCGTGATGAGACCGTCCTTGACGCCGTCGAGATAATCGCAGGCCTTCCCTAGCCCGTCCGCCAGCAACTTGCGATTGTCGGCCGTGATCACGGGCGAAGTGAGGTCGTCGGGGTTCGGAAACACGGCCTGCTCGTTGCGGAGGAAGCCGGCAGTGGTGCCCGCCCAATCGAGCACCGGCGCGCCCGCAACGATACCGTCGAAATCGTCGGGATAGCGCTGCGCGGAAATCATTCCCTGACCACCGCCGCGCGAGCAGCCGAAGAAGTACGACCGGTCCGCGCCGTCGCCGTAGTAGTCCTTGATGATTTCCTTCGACACTTCCGCGGTTCGATGCACGGCGCGGTGCGCAAAGTTCTCTTTCGCCTGGTCATCGTTCAACGCCCAGCTCGCGTCGATGGGGTCGCCCGAATGGCCGGTATCCGTGCCGGCCGTCGCATAGCCGCGCTCGAGCGGTGTCTTGCCGGCGCTCATCCCTTCCAGCGCTTGGTTCTGCACGCTGCCGACGAAACCGCCGCCGCCGCCCATCAAGAACTTGCCGTTCCAGGGGTCGGGGAGCACCAGCTCGAAACCGATCGAGCCGTCGATCAAGCCGGTCACCTTGCAGTTCGGAACATCGACGCGAACTGCCGGCTGCCCGGGATTTGGTCCCTGATGCTCGTTGAACGGCAACGAGACGGCTTCGTTGATCGTCACGTCCTTGCGCCTGTCGGTTGCGAGGCGCGCGCACGCGGTTGCCGTCTCGGCCGCGGTCCGCGAGGGTCCGGATGGGGCCTCGGCGCCGGCAGCCGTGGGTCCCGCGCTTTCCTTCGAACACGCCGCCGCGACAATCGCGATTAGGCCGGCGAGGGTCGGAAGATAAAATCGATCGATATAAATACGATTGTTCATGGACTTATCGTCCTTTTCTAAGGTTACTTCTTGATGCCCGTGCGCGCAGCGAAGCAGCGCGATGATCCGTGATGCAATGTGCACGCCACAAGTGACCGATGAGGCGGCGAGCCGATCTCGGTGCTCTCGCGGTAGCGAAGCCCCTGCCGGGTTCCAAAATCGTGAAACTCCTTTGCCGCGGGACGCCGCCGAGAGCAGTACGAGACCGGGGGTGCGGGTAAACTCCGCATTTGGGGGCGAGCTCGCTTCTGCTGGCTCGTATACGGGGGAAAGCTCAGTGATTCAGACCGTGAACGTCGCCCAAGTGATCGACGGGCAGAGGGTCCGCGCGCTGCAAGTGCGCGCGTTTCTGCTGTGCGCGGCGGTGTTGTTCGTCGATGGGTTCGACGTCCAGGGCATCACCTACGTGGCCGCCGAGATCAGCAAAACCTGGAGCCTGCCGCGCGGCGCGCTCGGCCCGACGTTCAGCGCAGGCCTGTTCGGCGTCATGCTCGGAGCGATATTGCTGGCACCGCTCGCCGACCGCATCGGCCGGCGCCGCGTGATCATCTGGTCGTGCGTGGCGTTCGGGATCTGCACCCTCTCGACGGTCTTCGTCGGATCTCTGAGCTCGCTGCTCGTGCTGCGCTTCTTCACGGGCCTCGGGCTCGGCGGCGCGTTGCCGAACGCGATCGGGCTCGCGTCGGAATACGCGCCGCAGAAGCGCCGGGCGTCGATCGTGATGTTCGTGTCGAGCGGCATCTCGCTCGGCGCCATCGGCGCCGGATTCGCCGCGGCGCAACTCATCTCGACGCTCGGATGGAAAGCGCTGTTCGTCGTCGGCGGCGTGCTGCCGCTGGTGCTCGCCGCGGCGCTCCTACTCTGGTTACCCGAATCGATCCGCTTCATCGCACTCATGCCTCGCGGACAAGCGGACGCGAAACGTCTCTTGCGCCAGATCCAGCCGGACCTCGGAGCCGACGCCGACATACGCATCCAGTCGGGCGACTCCGAAAGCCGCAAAGCGACGGTGGCGGAGCTCTTCAAGGATCAGCGCGGCCGCGCAACGGTGCTGCTCTGGATCGCGTTCTTCATGAGCCTCTTGAACGTCTACCTCGCCATCAATTGGCTGCCGACCTCGCTGAACGCGTCCGGCTTCTCGTCCGAACAGGCCGCCGTGATCACCGCGATGTATCACTTGGGCGGAGTGTTGGGCACCTACACGCTCGGGTTGCTGATGGATCGCTTCGGGCCTCATGCAATGTTGATGCTCGCCTTCCTGCTCGCCGTCGCCGGGTTCTACACGTTCGCGACAACGCCCGGGATGGCGCAGTGGAGCACCACGCTGCTGCTCATGGGCACGGGGTTCGGCGTGATTGGCGCGCAGGTCGGCATCACCACGCTCACGTCGATGATCTACCCTGTGGCGATTCGCTCGACCGGTCTCGGCTGGGCGCTCGGCATCGGCCGCATCGGCTCGATCGTAGGCCCCACGATCGGCGGGCTCATGCTCGCCACGGGCGTGGATGCGAGGCACGTCTACCTAGGGTGCATCGCGCCCGCATTGATCGGTGCGTGCGCCATCGCGTTGATACGCTGGCGCGCGAGCCCGCAGCCCGAACCGGTGCGCGCCGCTTGATGGCTTCGCTCAAGTAGCGCCGTCTCGACCTCACCGCCGGCGCCGCGCGAGCGGCGCGAAGTCTGATGGAGCATCCACTTTGAGAACCGACCTCGGCTTCAAGCGAATCGCGACCGAAGAAGCCTTCGTGACGAAGGACATCGTGAAGGCTTATCGGGATCTGCTCGCCCGCAACGGCTCGACGGACATCGGCTTCAACAGCTTGATGGGCTATTACCTCAACAATCCGAGCGAGCGCACCCGAGCGGTGGCCGAGCGCCTCGAGGACCTGGGACCACGCCGCATCGGCGACATGGACGCGACGGGCATCGCTCTGCAGATCCTGTCGCTCACTTCGCCGGGCGTGCAGATCTTCGACGCCGCCACTGCCGTCAGCCTCGCTCGCTCCGCCAATGACGAGCTCGCGGCGGCGATCGAGAAACACCCGACGCGCTATGCCGGCTTGGCCGCGATCGCGCCGCAAGATCCTCCGGCCGCCGCGAAGGAGCTCGAGCGCGCAGTCAAGAAGCTCAAGCTAAAGGGCGCGATCGTCAATTCGCACACGCAAGGCGAGTACCTCGACGACGAGAAGTTCTGGGACATCTTCGAGGCGGCGGAAGCGCTCGACGTGCCGATCTACATCCACCCGAACACGCCGCCGAACGCGATGATCAAACCGTTCATGGAACGCGGTCTCGACGGGGCGGTCTTCGGCTTCGCGGTGGAAACCGGGCTGCACGCGTTGCGCATCGTCGTGAGCGGAGCGTTCGATCGATTCCCGAGCTTGCGGATCGTGCTCGGTCACCTCGGCGGAGGGTTTGCCGTATTGGCTGCAGCGGATCGACTTCATGCACGGCGCGAGCGTCCGTGCAAACCGCTACGCGAGCCAACCGAAGCTCGCACGCCGTGCGAGCGACTACCTCAAGGAGAACTTCTACTACACCACGAGCGGAATGGCTTGGACGCCGCCGATCCGCTACGTGCAGTCCGTCATGGGCATGGACCGGCTGATGTACGCGATGGATTACCCCTATCAATTCGTCCCCGAGGAAGTAAACGTCACCGACGCGCTGCCGATCTCCTACGAAGACCTGAAAGCCTTCTACCAGACCAACGCGGAGCGCGTGTTCAAGCTGTAGTTGCGGGCCGTAACCCGTGCGCACTTGCGCTAAGCTTGTCCGACCGCAGAAATTCCTAGCGCGTCGGAGTGTCGGAATGAGCCAAGACCTACAAGAGTTGCTCGCGGAGCTGCACGCGCGCCTGAGCCGGGCAACGTCCCTCGACGCCGACGCGCGCAAGCTGCTTACGACGGTTTCGCACGACATCGAGAAAGCCCTTGCGCGCAGCGATGCACCTTCCACGTCGCCCGCGCGGCTGGAAGCGCTCGCCGTGTCGTTCGAAGCTGATCACCCCGCGCTCGCGGATGCTCTGCGTCAAATCGTCGACGCGCTGGGCAAAGCAGGAATCTAGGCGCCGGCGGAAACGGTCGCCGCTACGCAGCGGGCGGACTCAGTCGTCGTCGACGATGTCGACGCGCACCGTAGACAACACGTCGACGTGGTTCGACGCCGCGCCGGTGCTGCGCCCGACATAGACGTCGAAGCTCTCCGTTCGCTCGGCCGCATTGTCGTTGATGAGGGGAACCAAGATCGTTCGTGTGTCCTCGCCCGGCGAAAAACGCTCGGTGCGACGACCGACGTCCGCGTAGTCGGCGTCCGCCACCGCGCTTCGGTCGCTCGGCCACCACGTCACCGTAAGGCCGTTCGACGTGTCGCCGGATCTGCGGATGACCAGGCTCGCGGCGCTCTGGCTCTCCCGCACGGTGACTACGGGCTGACTGAACGATACCAGCGGCGACGACGGTAGGGGCGTACCGGAAACCGCGGGTTGGGAGACCTGCACGGGCGTGCTGGCCGCCGGTCGCTGTGCGGCGCCGGACCCGTCCGCCGCGCTCGGTGCGGGCGGCGGCGCAACATTCGACGGTGCCGTCGTCTCTGGAACCGGCGCGGCAGTGGGCCGCGACCCCGTTGCAGCGAGTGAGCTCTCAGTGACCGGCGTCTCGCTGGGCACCGCTCCGGCATCAGCCTCGACTATCTCGGCGGTCGGCTTTGGGGCCACCGCACCGGCGGGCTCGCCCCGCTTCGACGCCTCGATCGCGGCCCGCAACTCGTTTCCGGTACCGCGCAACTCTGGGTAGTAGAGCATTCCCAATACCACCAACCCGGCGACCACGGCGAGCCCGAGCGCGATCGGCGCCGCTCTGATTCTTGATTTAGCCTCCTCGGGCGGCGGAAGCCTGCGGAACAGCGCAGCCTGATCGGCCGGAGACAGTTTGAGACCTCCCCGAGCAGGCCTCGCGGCGTACGGCGCGCGTGCAGGAGTGTTTCGCGATGGCACCCGGTTCGGCCGGTCGATTGCGTGCGGCACGCTTACCGTTACCCGATCCGTTCCGGCACCCGTGATCGATTCATCGTGAGCATCGCTCACCGCTCGCAGGCGCTCTTCGCCGGTGAGGCCGAGCTCATCGAGGTACTCCCGAAGGGTCGCAGTCCTATCGGCGCGCTCGAACTCGAGCGCGCGGTCGACGGCGGCCCAGCGGCGCGGAGCCAGAGACGCCAACGGACGAGGTTGGAGCCGTGCACGGCGCGCTTCGAGCGGCGAGTTCGCGTTGAACGGGTGCCTGCCCGAGAGTAGCTCGTAGGTGAGACATGCAAGCGTATACACGTCGTCGCGCGGGTCCGGCGTGCGCACACCTTGAGCCTTGGCATCCTCGACGAAATACGGTGAGAACGGCAACGCTGTGACCGGCGCGACATCGAGAAGCTGGACTCGATAGTCGAACGTCACGAAGACTTGCTCCGGCCGAATCTCCCCGTACGTGAGCCCTTTCGCGTGCAAGTACTCGAGCGCGTCGGCGACCGCGAGAATCACGGGTCCGGCTTCGTCGAACGACAACGATTCGGGCGCCGTGCTGTCGAGCACCGAGCGCAGCGATACGCCTTCGAGCAAGTCCATCGCGACGAAAAACGTTCGCCGATCCTTGCCGAAGTCGAGAATCCTCACCACGTTGGGATGGGCGCCGGCACGCAAAGCGCCATACACGCGTCCGAGCTCGTCCGCGACATTCGGAGTTGCAGCGATCGGCTCGTCGATCAGCTGAATCGCAACACGTCGGTCCACACCGAGCTCACCGCTCGCCTGATCGAGGCCCTCGTAGATCTCGCCGAGCCGGCCGCGCCCGATCCGCTGCCCCAGCAGATAGCGCCGCGCGATGAGGCGCCGTGGACTAGTAGGGTCGACGGGCGTGTCATCTTGCGGCGAACGTTCGAACGCGTGCCCGTTCGCGCCGGGCCGCGCGGCACGGATTTGTCTCGAGACGGCTTCGATGTAGCTGCGTTCGCTCATTCCGGATCTATCGGCGAATGGTTCGTTGATCATCGCGGGTTCCAATGGAGGTTGGCCCGCTGCGCCTGGCAGTAGTTTGAGCCGGGCGCGGGCGCCATACAACGCTCCTCGCGAGAGCGCTTCGAGGCTACGGGGCGCGGGGCCGTTACGCGTCCACGGGGCGGCCGCGGCAGCCCGTGAGCACGCTTCGGTTTCGGCCCGCACCTTTGGCGCGGTACAACGCGCGATCAGCGACACCGGCGAGGGTAGCGGCCGAGCACGCAACTCCATCGCGAAACACGGCCGCGCCGATGCTAAGGGTGACGCCTTCGCGGAGGGGCCGATTGCGATGGACTACCGAGACCGCCTGGACTGCTGTGCGCAGGTTGTGGGCAAAGCGTGTGGCCATGTTTCTCGCAACCCCTGGCAGCAGCAGTGCAAACTCGTCGCCGCCATAGCGAATCGCAAGGTCGCCGCCCCGTCTGCAAAACCTACGCAACACATTGGCGACTTCGATCAGTAGCGCGTCGCCCACTTCGTGGCCAAGAGAATCGTTGAAATGCTTGAAGTGATCGACGTCGCAAATGAACAACGTCAGCGGCTTGCGGGTTCTCGCAGCTCGCTGCAGCTCGCTCGATACAACCGAGTCGAAGTAGCGACGATTGCCGAGTCCTGTCAGCGGGTCGAGAAGCGCGAGCCGCTGCGCTCGCTCGAACTCGACCTTGAGTCGCCGATTCGTCCGTTCGAGCTCTGCGTTTCTGTTTTCCAGATCAGCAATTTGCTGTTGCAGATCGATGGGGACACGCTGCGGTGCCCCCCGAGAGTAGCTAAGCGCTAGTGCCATGATGTGACCTCCGTGTACGTATTCGGAGTGGCAAGTTCTATGCCAGCTGGGGCTGAAGGAGCCCCGAAAGCGGCCGACCGCCGAACTCCCCTCGATAGGTTGTACGCCCGCCACGCCAACCCTGGAAGATGGCCCAAAGTCCTACTCAGAAATTGGAATTTTCACAGAATTCGCAGAGTGCCGACCGGCGGCCCCGCTGCACGGCGCCGCACTCTCTCAAGCTGCGTGCCCCGTTCGAGTGCGCCGTACCGTTCAACCTGCGTCGTGGCCGTGCGTCCGCGAGCTCTAAATCAATCGCGGCGATTCAGAGTTTTCGTCGCGACGATGTCTCCGGAAGAGGTCCCAACCATGACTCGATACGTGCCAGGCGCGGTGATCCACGCGTCGGCGTCAGCGTCCCAAATTTGCAGAGCCTCGGGCTCGAGCGGTAGCTCCAAGTCCAACGCGGCGCCGGGTGCAAGTGTCACCTTTCGAAACGCCTTCAATTGCTTTGGCGGCTCACCCGCATCCTCTGGGAAGCCGACATAGACCTGCACGACTTCCGTACCGGCGCGTTTCCCCGTATTCCGCACGTTGGCCCGCACGATCGTGCGAGCTCCGTCCTCGCGGAGCGCGACATCGCTCACTCTGAACTTCGTGTAGCTCAACCCGTAGCCGAACCGGAAGAGCGGCTCCTGCGCGTGTTCGTCCCAATAGCGGTAGCCGATCGCGAGATCCTCGTCGAAACGCACATCGGCTAGCGCCCCGGATGCGGTCTGTATTCCAGGATACTGCTCGGCGGCGCGGGCCGGCCCATCCCGTTCGTCCCGCGGGAAGGTCACCGGCAACTTTCCGCCCGGTGCCGCATCGCCGAACAGCAGCGCCGCTGCGGCGGTGCCGAATGCGTCGCCGGGCAACCAGACCTCGAGGACGCCCGCGACCTCCTCGAGCCACGGCATCGCAACCGCGCCTCCGGTCGTGAGCACTACGATCGTGCGCGCGTTCGCCGCCGCGACGGCCGCGATCAGCGCGTCTTGTGCACCCGGGAGCGCGAGATGGCTCCGATCCATGCCTTCGCCGACGACGTGACCCGCAAAGACGACGGCAACGTCCGCGTCGCGTGCGGCCGCGACTGCCTGCGCGATCAGTGCTGCAGCCGGCGCGTGACTCAGGCGCAGCACGGGCCCAATCGTCGTCGCAAACATTCGCCGCTCTTCCGCGCCCAACGTGACGCGCGGCGTGTACTGCACTTCGATCTCGACAGGCTCGTCCTTCGTGACTCGTACCGCCGCGTAGGCGCGTGCTCCGAAATCGGCGTTCGCGAACTCGTCGAGCACCTTGCCGCCGATGAGCAGCTTTGCGGTGCCGGATCCGTCGAGCGTGAAGGTCTCGAGCCCGGACTCCTTCGGCAGGAACGCGCCGCGCCAGCGGACGGACCAGAGCTTGTCCGCGGGCAGGCCGTCGATCTTCGGCACACCCGAGCTATCGACGCCGGGCTCCACGCGACGCAGCAACGGCTCCCCCGAGAAATCGAGCTTCGGATTGACGAAGTATTCCGCGACCATGCCGTGTGCACCGTCAGGAGTGCGCAGCTCGTCCGCCGGAATCGGCGTTCCGCCGCGCAGCCCCGGCGCGCCGGCCGAGTACGTGACGGCGACGCCCGGACCGGCGCGTTGTTCGATCGCGCCGCGCGCGGGCACGAGATGCCGCGGCTCGACGTAGGCGGAACCTTGCTCGACCACTTCGGGGTGCTCTCCGGCCTGCACGCCGATGACCGCGATCGAGCGCACGCTTGCGCTCAGCGGTAGGATGCCGTTCGTGTTCTTCAGGAGCACCGCCCCGCTCGCGACGATTTCCGCGGCGAGCGCGCGTGCCTCGGGCGTCGAGACGTCGACGCCAAGGGACTTCGCGGGGTGGTCGAACGTGCCTACTCGAAACCCCGCGACGAGGCGCCGCATGACGAGATCGTCGAGCCGCTCCTGCGAGACCTCGCCGCGCTCGAGCGCGGCTCGAAGGCTCTGCCCCGCGAACAGATCGCGACCCGCAGCCCCCGACGCCGGCCCCGTGCGCGGCTCGAATTGGCCGCTGTCGAGGCCGGCGAGGACCGCGGGTACCACGCTTCGCTGCGCGACGGGGAAGTCGGGACCCACCATGCCGTCGAATCGCCAATCGTCCTTCAACGCGCGCAGCGTGTACGCGTTCTCACAGGCATACGTACCGTTGATGCGCGGGAACGAGCACATCACCGCGCCGGCCTTGCCCTCCTCGACGGCCGCGCGAAAAGCGGGGAAATAGATCTCGCGCAACGCGCGCTCGGACACGACCTGATTGACCGCGGGCGCGAACCCCGTCGGGTTGTCGCCGAGCCTTCCTTGCTCCTGCGTGTACGCCGCGAAATGCTTGATCATCGTGATCACGTGGCGCGATTGAATCGCAGCGATCTCGCGCGCAACGATGCGCGCGGCGAGGTACGGATCCTCACCGAAGCTCTCCGTGGAACGCCCAAAGTGCCAGGTGCGTGTCATGTCCATCGCGGGGCCGAGCATTTGATTGCGCCCCGAAGCGAAGAACTCGCCGCCGACAGCAAGTCCATAACGCTCCGCCAACTCGGGATCGAAGCTCGCGGCCAAGGTGAGCGGCGTCGGCCACGCGGTGCCGCCATCGAAACCCGCCGGGCCGTCGGAGCCGGCACCGGCTTGTAGGCCGAGCTCGTTCATGAAGTCGCGCTGGCCGGCCGGCGCGAGAAACCCAACGCTCTCCACGAAAGCGAGCTTGGCCTCGACGGTGCCAAGATGATCGAGCACGAATTTCGCGCGGCAGGCCGGCGAGTAGCTCGCGTCGAGCCACGGTCTTTGCACGCTCGCCGGCGGCTGAGGACAGGACTCTGGCACCAAGCTCGGCGCCCCATCGACGCTTGCGCCGGCGACGAAGATCGCGAGCGCAGCGGCCCATTTCTCGTACTTGATCATCCTTCGCCCCCGCGACCCCGCGCGTTTTGTTGCTGGCGCCCCTACGGCACCTGCTGCTGAGCTTCGCGCGAGTAGTTGCGGTAAGTCAGCTCCTCGCAGCGGTCTTGCGCGAACGGAGCGTCCGCGGGCAGCACGGTGTCCGCGCCTGCGTAGTGGTCGGTGTAGTAGAGGGGATCGTCCGCCACGTAGTCACGGGTCAGGGCTGCTGTCTTCGGATCGAGCGTGAACCGTTCGATCACGTGCAGCCGATCGCTGTGCGGTACGGTGCCGGCCAAAATGCCGGGTGAGAACCCCACCGTGTCCACGACCAACGTATCGCCGTCCCAACTGCCGATCGAATGCCCTGCGCGGCTCGCCGTGACCCCTGAAGGGTGGCTCGCGAGGTTCATGTGAATCGCCCGCGTGACGCCGCGGCCGTACTGCAGCTCGATCTCGTCTTGGGTCTGCGTGATCCGGTTGATCGGGCCGTCGAAAACCCAGTCCATCAAGATGCTCGTGATCTCGCAGCGGCTGCGCGGACTGTCCTGCGGCGGAGCGCTGCGCAGCGCGTCCGCGGCGGCTTGACCTTCAGCGGTGAACGTCACGGGTCGCGCGCCCCAGCCGTTGTTCGGCACGTCCGCAACGGCCACGGTCCCGGCCTCGACGGCCGCCACGAGACTCTTCGGCACGAGCCCGCCCCGCCCGCTCGGCGGGCGCGCGATCAAGTACTGTTCCTGCGCCCAATCACCTGCGAGATTGGGTTCGCCGGTCGCGAGCCGCGCCGGCCGGTCAGCGGGTTTCACCGAATTTCCCGACGTGAGCTGCTGATAACGCTCTAGCGTCGGGGCGTCGCCGATCGTCAGAGTCTCCACGTAGCACGAAGCCGGATCGTCGCGATGCGGGTTACCGGAGACCGTCACATGTTTGCCCGGCACGAACATCTCCGGCGACCAGCCCGAGCGGCGGAGCACGGTCGCCGCGCGCATCTCGCAACGCATCTTGAGGAGGGCGCCGTCCGACGCGACGGAATCGAAGTAGAGATAGCTGTGCGGGTTCACGAAGTCGATGCCGGTGAGCGTCCCCTCGAGCGTGATGTCCTTGGTGGGATCGAAGCGCCCGAAACCGTGATGCGCCCACGCGGGCGTGCTGAGCGCGCTGACGAGAAAGGCCACACCTAGGACTCTGGACATGTGCTCCTCCGAGTTGCGCGCGCGGCGGCGGCCCGTTTCGCGGCAGTATACAGCCCGCGGCACGCGCGCTTTACCGTCGCTCGCGACAACGACTCCCGCCGCGAGGTGTCGATCGACGTGTCGCGCGCCGCCGGGTCGCGGGCATAGAATCCACTCTGTATGGTGGTGCCCCCGGATGTCGCAAGAATGCCGAAAGGGTCAGACATCGACAGGACTGCCGGGACGGACTAAGCGTAGGGACACGCCATGAGCTATCTCGTGTTTTGCGTCTTCGACCTCAAAGGTGCGGCGCGCGAGGACTACTTGTATGCGTACATGGACCTCGCGACGCTCGGCCTGCGTAAGCTCGTGAAATCCGAGAACGGTCCGAGCTTCAACCTCCCGGTGACCGCGGTAATGGGAACGTTCGATGGTCGGAGCGTCGAAGACGTGCGCAGTATCGTCGGCAAGAAAGTCCAAGGCATCTTCAGGTCCCGGGGACTCAGAGGCAGATTCTTCATCGTCGCCAGCGCGGATTGGGCGTGCGCTGGGGAATCGACATAGAAAGGCAGAAATGACGCACGCGGCTAAAGAGACGGCGCTCCGCACGACATGCCAAATCGGAGCGCTAGCCTCGCTCTGCTGCCTCGCGAGCGGTCCCGCGCTCGCGCAGGAGCAGCCCGGACAGCGCGAGCGGTTCGAGCTGACCGCCTACGGGGCCTACCGCGTCGGCGGCGACTTCGAGCAGGAAGGTGGCGAAGGCGAGTTCGAGCTCGATGAAGGCAACGCGCAAGGGTTGATCTTCAACTTCCCGGCCGCGCACGTGGACACGCAATGGCAAGCGCTATATGCGCATCAGCAAACCGACCTCGAGACGCAGCCGGCGTTCGATCCAAGTCAGCGGCTGAGCATCGACATCGACTATTTGCAATTCGGCGGGACCTACCTGTTCGACGGTGAGGACACGCGGCCGTTCGTCGCGCTCACGGCCGGCGTCGCACACTTCGGGCCGACGCAGACGGGCATCGACTCCGAGACGTACTTCTCGGGCTCGATCGGCGCCGGTCTGCAGATGCTCAAGTCGAAACGTGTCGGCGTACGCATCGAGGCGCGAGCGTTCGCGACGCTCGTCGACAGCGACGGCGCGTTGTTCTGCCGCAGCGGCCCGCAAGGCAGTGCTTGCGCGATCACGATCGCCGGGACGGCGTTGTTCCAATGGGAAGCGAGCGCGGGAGTCGTGTTCCGCTTCTGAGCGGTTCGCGCCAGTTCCCGCGCGCGCCGCGGGCACGCATCGCGGCTGCCCTCGAGCTCCTCGCACGCGAACGCTATTGCTGGGAGCGGCCGACCGCGGCGGCGAAACGCCGACACGCGATCGGCAGCGTTCTCCCCTACTTCGCAGCAGCCTCGACGTTCAAGGCCAACGATTGCTGGTAAACGGCGCCGACCTGATCGCCGACCTTCACTTTGCTGAGGTCGATGTCGCTCGCGACCGGCAGATCGATCGTTTGTCGTGGACCCTTCAGCGTGACGGTACGCGTGCTCAGGTTGATCGCAACGACCGTTGCGGTCACCGCAATGGTCTGCTGGATGACGCCGCCGGGCTTCTCTCCGAGCGGTGCGCGAGCAGCTTGGGTGTCTTCCACGCGTACGGGTTCCTTGCCCGGTGGGCCGAGCGCGACGACGAGGCCCACCTTGTAGACCACCGTGACGCGATCGCCCTTTTGCACCTGCGGGAGATTGCGCGCCTCCTCGCTGACGACGAGCGTCACGAGCTCGCCGTCTTCCTTGCGCAGCGTGACCTCACGCGTTTTTTGGTCGATCGCCTCGACCGTGGCAATCGCCGTCGCCGACGCTGCCGCACCCACGGCCGGCCGTGCAGTCGCGGCGGGCGGCTGTGCCGGCTGCTGGGCCAGCAGCGGCGACGCTCCAAGTATCGCGAGCGCAAGACTCGCACTAATGATCGAACGGCTCATAGCGGAACCTCCTTCCTACGTTTGTCGGGCACGAGAGGTCTGGATCTCGGAGCGGAAACTCCGGACGCGCAGTAAGACTCGTCGCGCTAGCATAGGGACGCGCGCAGCGGCGTTGAATAAGCTGTTAGGCCTATTGCGGGCGGCTTTTCGATCAGTAGCGCTCCCTGCAATCCCAAGCGAGCCCGGCGGCGATCGCGCGAAAGCCATACGACCTAGGGCGGATTGCCCCGCTCAGGTCGTGATGCTCGTATAGCGGCCGTCGATCTGTGGCCATTGGTGCGAAGTGAGCGGCCGGTGCAACGGCGAAATCTAATCGGGTCCAAGAGGCGACACACGACGATCGTGTGGGTGCGCTACGCGGCGTTCGTCGCCCTGTCGTGCGTCGCCACGACGGCCCTCGCCTGGCTCTTCCCGGAGCATCGTGAGATCGCGATGCTCGCCGTGCAAGGCCTCGATCCGGGGCGCCGAGCCGCGTTCGACGGGCTTTGGCAGGACGCACGAGCCGGGGACGAGATGCGGCTGTGCGCGCAGGGTGTCGACGCCACGCAGGGGCCCACGCCATCGTGCATAGACTGGGCTGCGCTCTCCGCCATCGCGGGCGATCATTCGTGCTCGAGCGCGCAGATGCTCGAGACGGTCCGCACGTCGGACTGGATTCTCAGCGTCGCGGCGGTGGCTGCGCAGCTGGAAACCGATCTCGCGCAAGTCGACGCCGCCGCGCGCGCCGGTGAGAACGCCGAAGCGGCGAGCTCGCAGGTACCCGGGAATCGCGGCGCCGAAAGCGCGGTCAACCGGACGGCGCGCGCAAACGCCGTGCGCGTCTCCGATGTGTCGTTGCAGAGAGCCGATCCGGGATTGCTGACCCGCGCGACCAGCAACGCGGCCCACTTTCCCCTGCCCCGCCCCGACACCGACCTCGACCCCTACGCGTACGCGCAATTGACGCTGCACGCGGGCTCGCCGCTCAGCGCAATCGGCGCGTATAGCTGGTATCACGGGAGCGCACTGCAAAAGGCAAGCCGGCTCAAGAACGAGCAGCTCGGACAAGACGAACGCCGCGCCCTTGCACGCGCCGTGTTGTTCGACGAGGCGTTCGCTCTGCACTTCTTGGAGGACATGTACGCCGCGGGCCACGTGGCAGGCAGCTGGGGAGACGTGTCGGAGCGAAAGGGTACGCACGATTTCTACAACGCGAACGGCCTCGAAGTGTTCACCTGGAGAGGACGCGACAAAACGCTCGTGCTCATGGGCGATGCCAACATGCGTCCAGAGGATGCTGCAGTCGTCGCCGCGGCCGTGCGCACGAGCCTCGAGCAGGTGCTCGACGTCGCTACCGGGCAGGCACGCGGCTACGAGCTTCCGTACACGCCGACGGCCCCTTCGACGGCCGACACTTTCGACGTCTGCACGAGCAAGACGCTTCCAGAGCGGGATCAAGGGCTCGAGATCGATGCGCGATATCGACCCGCCGCGGAAGAAGTCATTCTGCAGACGCCGGTGCCCAGTCTCGATCGCGGGCGCGGCGAGCTGCCGCGCTTCCGCAGCGAGGTGGGAACTTTCGTCGGCTTGGCAGGCTCCGTCGATGCGCGCGCGATCGACGGCAGCTTCCTCGCTTCGCAAGGCGATAACGGCTACTTCGGCGGTCTCGACGTCTCCTTCCGGGCCGGCGTGGGGCTCGAAGGAGCTGTGGGGGACGCGAGCGACGGCTTGGTCTTCGGCTCGATCGGTTTTCACAGCGCTTCGAACTCGTCGAACGACTTCTCTGCGGCCGGCACGTTGGACGGCAGCCTCGGCTCGGCAATTCCGGGACGCTCGGGCACTTCGTTGCGCATCCGGATGCCGTTCTACGTTTTTCCCGGAGATCTCGTGCTCGTTTCGCCGATGTACTTTACGAACAAAGAGAAGTACACGAACTTGGCTATCACCGCGAGCAACGGCGGCGTGATCCCTTGGCAGCGAGGCCGGGAGACGCGCGCGGGCCGCGTTCAGTTCGTGCTCGGCCGCGAGCTCGGGCTCACGTTCTACGGCCGGCGACGCACGGACCAACTCGTCGTGCCGAGCGGAATCCCCGGCGACCTCGGACAGATCGTCAACTACGAATCGTTGACTTGGGAGCTGCCGATCGTCGAGATCCGCCCCTATCGGGCCTTCTCGGCGAAACAAAGCTCGTCGGTGATGTTTCAGCTATTCGTGAGCGCGGATGTCCCGGACGACGTCTCCGTAGCCTACCCCACCGGCGCCCCCGCGCCGGATCTCGACACCGTATGGGCGCTCGGCGTGCGGATGGTGTTCGACTGGCGCCACTACCGCTGAGGGCTGACCAAGCGACTAGGCCGCGGCGCCCAGCTGGCGCAAATAACGATAGTGCGATCGCAGCGCGGCGAGCACCGTCGGGTTTTCGTTGTAGCGGATACCGAAGTCCACGCAGGTCTGTTCCACGACGCCCGCGATCGCCGGGTAGTTCACGTGACAGATCCGCGAGAACAGGTGATGCTCGATCTGAAAATTCAACCCGCCGAGCAACCACGACGCCACGGCGCTGCCGCGCGCGAAGTCGACCGTGGTCTCGACTTGATGCACCGCCCAAGCGCTGTCGATCTGTCCGGGGGCGGTCTCGAGCGCGGAGTCCGCTGCCTCCACGCAGTGCGCGAGCTGAAAGACCACACCCAGCGCGAGACCGGTTACCGCGGCGGTAAGCGCGTAGACGGCTGCGACTACCCAGAGCGGGTGAAGCATCAGAGGCAGCGCGAACGCAAGGAGCCCGAAGGCGAGCTTGCCGCAGACGAAGACCGCGAGCTCGCGGCGCCGCGGCGTCGGCACGACGTGCCCTCCCATCCGACCGTTGATGGCGAGCCGGAAGTCATCGTAGAGATGCCATTTGATCACCATCGCGCCATACAGGAGCCACACGTACCAGTGTTGCCAGCGATGAAACCACGCGTGCGGGTGATGCGGCGTCAGACGGCCGAGGCCCGCGAGATTGATGTCGGTGTCGTAGCCGACGACGTTGACGAACGTGTGATGCAAGACGACGTGTTTCCAATGCCAAAAGTGCGAGCTGCCGCCGACGAGATCGAGGCTCGCGACCATGAGCTTGTTGAGAAAGGGTCGATCGGAATAGGCGCCGTGGCTCGCGTCGTGCATCACGTTGAAGCCGATGGCAACGACGGAAAGCCCCAGCACGATTGCCAGCGGCACGGCTTGCCACCATGCGTTTGCGGCGAACACGAGGAGGCCGTAGCTAGCCGCGAAGGCCGCGAAGATGATCGCCGTCTTGAGGTACATTTCCGGGCAATCGCGTTCGCGCCGTCCCGTGTCGCGGAGGTGGGCCTCGACGCGGCGCCTGACTTCGACGTGGAACGTGTTGTCGCCGGTGAACTTCAGGCGCCGGATCGACGGTGCGGGCGGCTGCAGCGGGCTCGAAGCCCGAGTTTTCGTCGCGATATTCAGGGCCGCTGCCCCCGCAGAGATCGATGCTCGAGCCTAGAGCGCCACGAACCGTCTCTCTGTGCGGTATCGTACATAGCGCGGGGGTCGAGAGAGCGGCGCGTTCTCAGGAGATTCCCACGCCAATCGTTTGCAATGGAGCGTCTTCCGGCAACCGTCCGGTCCGGAGCCACTCAGCGCAGCCCGCCGTGAGCTCACGCGCCGCGATGTCGTCGCACTTCTCGATTTCCGATGTGCTCAATACGTCGCGCCACCGTCCGTTCGTGCCCTTGTTGATGAACGCGTTGCCGCCGCCCTGAAAGATGAAGTCGAGAAAGTCGACACGGGCCGCCTGCCGCCGCATGTAATCGATGCCGCAATGCTCGATGATCCTCGGCCAGGCGCAGTCTTCGACTGGGATTTCCAGGAACGCAGCGATTCGCCGAATCTCGCCGCCGAGATCACGCCGTAGGTTAGCGAAGTGCACCAACAGAACGTTCGGCAGCGACCGCGCATTCCACCAGCTTTGCACGTGCGCCCAAAACGGCCAGAACGGGTGCCCGTTCTTGTCGAGCCACTCGTGGTAGTACGCCCTGATGTCGGGGTTCGGAGGCACGAGCGGCGGTCCGACGCGATTCGGGACGCTATTGAACGCCTCGTAAGCCTGCGGAGTGAAGCTCGAGTGATGATGATGCATGCTCCAGAGCACGTCGCGCGCATCGCGACCGACGTAGATATATTTAGCGCGCGGACTGAATACGAGCGCATGCAGCGGCAGGTGCGTCTTCAGCACACGCCGCTGAGCGATAGCTTCGGCGATTGCGACCGCGTCAGGCATGAGCCGGAACTCGATCCAGGGTGAGGCGCCGACGCCCATCACATCGGTTGCCCCTCCGGACAATAGCTCCAACAGGATCTGCTGCGTTAGCGTCGTGCCGGATTTCGACCACGTGCCGACGACGATGTCATCGTCGCGGAATTTGAAACCGTTCCACCGCGTCGAATCCACGAAGACGTTCTGAAGCTCGCCGGTCTTCACCGGCCAGCCCGCTTGCGTTACGCCCACGGTCATCGACCCTCCCCCAGAATCACCCCGCATGGTACTTCACAGTCGGGGAAGGAACGACGGGCACGGCTGCATCGAGGAGAGTGCTTCGCGGCCTCACGCAGATGTTCGTTGCCGCTGTGGACAGGATCGCGATTCTTTGCTAGCGCCCGCGAAGTCCGATCATCGCGGCGGCGGCGCTTTGCCGATGCCGCCGATGCTCCCGTCCTCGAGCTCCTGCGCCGTGTGACCGAGCCTGATGTCGAAATTCGCGGTCAGCTCGCCGAGCGCGGAACCCGGCAGCGGCCGGTACTCCACCATCAGCGTCTCGAGCACCGCAGGGTCGTGAATCCGTTCGGTAATCAGGTCACCCGCGTTGGCTTCGTGCCCTTTCACGAGCGCCTGCGTCGCCATGACTCGTTGCCCCCGCTTGCTCACCGCGAAATGAATGTGCGGTGCGCGGAATTGGCCGAGCAGCGTATAGGGGACGGGTTTGATCGTTCGAAAGTAATAACGCCCCTCGGCGTCCGTGAGAAACCGGCCGTAGCCTTGAAAGTTCGCATCGATCTTGCCGTCGTTGCGGCCTCCGGTATGGATGTACGAGCCGTTCGTGTCGGCCTGCCAGATCTCGATGAAGGCATTGCGCACGGGCTCGCCGCTCTCGGCGAACAGACGTCCAGTGAGATGCGTCACCTGGCCCACGGCCGGCGTTATGGCGTCATTGATGATGAGCAGGTCATTGTCAGTATCGAGCGGCAGCCGGTCGGGATAGAACGGCCCGTCGCCCGTGATGGCGGTCTGCCGCAACGTTTCCGCGAAAGCGCCTGGGATCGTGAGCGCTGCTGCGCCCATCGTCATGCTTTGCAGCAGCTGCCGTCGAGTCGAGAACATGACCGCCCCCCCCCTACGTCTTACCGCCCCACACGGAGCGTACGCGCCGCGCCGGCGGGTCGCAACGGAACGATCATCGAGGCCTCGCGGAGGTCAGACCGAGCACGTCTATTCGAGCATTACTAAGTGCGAATCCAAGCGAGCTTCGTAATTTAGCGAGACCGGCGATTCTGCTACGGTGATCGCGTGGACTCTTTCCCGGCAACGGTATTCGCGCTCGCGCTTCTGCCCCTAGGATGCTCCTCGGGGGGCGGCGACGCCGACGCGAATGGAACGCCGACGGCGCCGCCGCCCGTCAGCACTCCTTCACCCCCGCCAGGGAACGGCGGCGCGCCGCCTTCGGCCGATCTGGCCACAGGCGTGTCGACGATGTTCGTGGTCGGCGACAGCCTGTCCGACGTGGGCAACGCCGCTGCCGCCGCCGACTATCTGCTGGGCCGGACGATCGACCCGCCGACGGTCGGCTTCTGCAACCCGGCGGACGTGCTCCTGGTACCGCGGCGTTGTGATGATTTGTTCTATCGCCGCAACCGAGTCAGCGACGGTCGCGTAACGGTCGAGCATTTGGCAGCGCGTTTGGGAATCGCGGAGCTCGCGCCGTCGTTCCACATCATTCCGAGCCGCCCGAAGATCGGAACCGACTATGCCGTCGCGAGCGCCAAGGCGCGCGGCCAGGGGGCCGAGGATCTCTCTCACCAGGTGGACCTCCTGGTGCTGGACCACCAGCCGCTGCCCGCGAGTGCGCTCTTCGTCGTGCTGATCGGGGGCAACGACGCGATCGACGCTCTGCAAGCGGCAGTGGGCGGTGGACCCGCCGCGGCGCAGACGAGCGCAGGGATCGTCACTGCTGCCGTCACGGCGGTCGCGGCAAATGTCGAGCGCTTACTCGACTACGGAGCGCGCCGGCTGGTCGTCGCGAACGTGCCCGACCTCGCGACGCTCCCGAGGGTGCTCGGCGACGCGCGGGCGAGCTCGAACCCGACCGCGTATCTCGACACGGCCACCGCGATCTCGGACACGTTCGATCGCGAGCTCGGTGCGCAGCTCGAGCAAATCGCGAGAAGCCCGCGGTGGAATGCACCGGCGCCGCCCGTGCTCGTTCGATTCGACCTGCGCGCAGCGCTGGGCGCCGCGGTTCGGACCGCCGCCGCTCACGGAGACAACGCGGTCGACGCGTGCTTCGACAGCGACGCTTACCGGCAATCTGCCTCGGCCGTGCGCGCCTTCCATCCCGGCTGCGCACCCCACGGAGGAGGCCCACCGGGATTTGCCGGCTTCGTCTTCTGGGATGGCATCCATCCGACCGGCGCCGCGCACGAGGCGATCGGCGCTGCTCTGATCGAGCTCGTCGAGGCCGGATCGGGGAATCTATTCCCAGGCTGAGGTACGGATGTACCGCAAGCGCGCTGGCAACAGCATCGCTGCGATGCGGCGAACGCATCGTGGAGCGCGCGCGCGGCAGATCGCTGACGGAGAATGCCATGTGAACTACAATCCCCAGCGACCTCGGGGGGTTCATGGCATCTCGTGATCTTGGACCGGCGACGCTTCTTCCCGCCCGTTTCCGACCCGCGCACTTGGCTTTCGTCGCGCTGGCGGTCGCGCTTGCGTACTATCTCGGCGCGCAGCTCGGCATTGGTCTCACTTTCCCTCCCGCAACTACGACGTCCGTTCTGTGGCCGCCGAATGCGATTCTCACTGCCGCGCTGTTGCTGCTGCCGCTGCGCTACTGGTGGGTGTGTCTCGCCGGAGCGCTGCCCGTGCACGTGCTGCTCGAGCTCGACGCGGGCTTCCCGCCGTATGTCGTGGCGTTGCTGTTCGTCACCAACTCTCTCGAGGCTCTGATCGCGGCGGGCGGACTCCGCCTGCTGAGCGACTCGCCGATCGAGTTCAACACGCTTCGGCGCGTGGCGACTTTCATCGGCGTGGCGGGGCTCGCGGCGCCGGTCTTGTCGTCGTTCGCCGATGCCGCCGTCGTCCACACGCTTCAGGGCCTGCCGTACTGGGGCACTTGGCGCGTGCGCACCTATGCCAACGCGCTCACCGAGCTCAGCGTGGTTCCGGTCGCCGTGCTTCTCGTCACGACGATCATCCGCGGCGTACGGCTGCCGAGCGGACGGCTGGCGCTCGAATCCGGCCTGCTCGCAGCGGGGGTCGTCGCTTCGGGTGTGTGGGTGTTCGGCGGCGGCGTCGAGGTGCCCGGAATCCCACCGACGCCCTCAGTAATGCTGTTGCCGTTCTATTTTTGGGCGGCCGCGCGGTTCGGCGTGGTCGGCGTGAGCGCCGCGCTGTTTGCGACCGCCTTCGCCGCGAGCTACGAGACGCAGATCGGTCACCGTCCGTTCGACGTACTGCCGCCAGCCGAGAGCTTGATGGCCGTGCAGATGTATCTCGTCGTCATGGGTATTCCGTTGATGTGCGTGGCCGGGTTGCTCGACGAGCGCCGCGCCGGCGAGGTGCGCCTGCAGAACCGGTTGCGCTTCGAAGGACTGCTCGCGACGATCGCGAGCGACTTCGTACGGCAACCGCTCGAATCCGCGTTCAGAGACGGCCTGCGGCACGTCGGCGAGTTCTTCGACACCGACTACGTGGGCCTCTTGCAAGTGGGCGCGCCCGGCAGCGGCCTGCACGTCGAGTGGCAGTGGAGCCGGGGTGCGGGTGAGGCGCTGGTCGGCATCAAATGTGTCGAGTCGTTCCCGGCGACGTTCAGCGAAGTGCTGGCCGGCGAACCGTTGCTGGTCGAGACACCGCACGCCGTGCCACCCGAAGCGACTACCGACCGCGAGGCTTTTCGCAGATTCGGAATACAGTCGGCGGCCGTGCTACCGCTGCGGGCCAGCGGCTCGGTCCGAGGTGCGCTCTCGCTTGCCACGATGCGGCCCGGCCGAGGTCCCCGGTGGGATCTGCAGAAGTTGCTGCTCGTCGCCGAGGTTTTCGCGAACGCCTGTGCACGCCGGCAAGCGGAGATCGAGGTCGAGCGGGGACGTCAGAAAATCGCGTCGATGGCGCGTTTGTCGAGCATGGGCGAGCTCACCGCCTCGCTCGCGCACCAGTTGAACCAGCCGCTGACCGGAATTCGCAACAACGCCGAGGCAGGCCAGCGCTTCATCGATTCCGGGCTCGCGACCCTGCCACAGCTGCGCGACATCCTTGCCGACATTGTCGACGACGATGAGCGCGCAGCCGCGGTCATCCGGCGCGTACGCGAGATGCTCGGGCGCTCCGAGTGGTCGCCGCGGCGTCTCGACGCGAACGCGCTGGTCCAGGACGTCGCGGTCCTGATCGAAAGCGACGCAGTGCTGCGCAACGTCGCGCTGTCGTTCGACTTCGCTCCGGAACCGGTTTACGTGAACGGCAACCGCATCGATCTCGAGCAAGCGTTTCTCAACGTCGTCACGAATGCGATGGACGCGGTCGCCGATCGCCCAGTGCCGCAACGGGTCGTCGACATTCAGACCCGGCCGCACGAGGGCGGCGGAGTACACCTCGTGGTTCGCGATCGCGGCATTGGGCTCCCGGCGGGCTCCGAGGAGCGGATCTTCGAACCCTTCGTCACCACGAAACCGACGGGCATGGGGATGGGCCTCGCCGTCGCGAGATCGGTCGTCGACAACCACGGCGGCACGATCCGCGCCGCCAATCATCCGGAAGGCGGGGCGGTCTTCACCATTTCGATTCCCGAAGCGGCCGCGGCCACATGAGCGCGGCGCCGACCGTCTTCGTGATCGACGACGATCTCTCGGTGCGCCGCTCGCTGGGCCGGCTCTTGATGTCGGCGGGTTACGAAGTGGTCGCGTGCGCGTCGGCGGAAGAGTTTCTCGGGTTACCCGACTTGGCCCGCCCCGCTTGCCTGTTGACGGACGTCAGGATGCCGGGCATGACCGGGCTCGATCTGCTCGAAGCGATCAGGAGTCGCGGCGCAGACCTTCCTGTGATTCTGAGCAGCGGCGACATCGATGCCGCGACGGCAGCGCACGCGCGCGCGAGCGGCGCGATCCGGTTCCTGTTGAAGCCGTTCGCGTCGACGGAGCTACTCGCGGCGCTCGAAGAGGCGATCGAGCGCGACCGCGCCGCGGTGCCGTCTCACCGCCTCTGAGTGCGGCACTGGGCGCGGCTACCAGCAGGCCTGCCCTTGGGGCCCCGACGCGTTGCGCTCGCTGCGATGCGTGAGGCTCAGCACGGCGCAGCTCGCGTCGTTCGTCTGCTCGCCCTGAGGCGTCCCGACCAGCGTATAGGTGGATACGCCGGGGTTGCCGTTGGTGATCACGTACCAACCCTCCGGCGACGTTATGCCGCCCACCAACGAGGCAGCGACCGCGCAGCCCCCATTCGCGTAGCTGTTGTAGCGCGTAAAGCAGCGCTCGAGCCGCTGAGCGGTCTCGAGCATGGTTGCTTTGCCGTCGGCGCGCCGCGTTCGTTGGATCTGACCTTGGTAGCCCGGATAGGCGATCGCCACGAGAATTCCGATGACCACGACCACGATCATGAGCTCGATCAGCGTCACGCCACGCATCCGGCGCGTGCTGCTCGATCGTTGCATTGCATTCATTCTGACGGTCTCCGCTCGCGCCGTACGCTCATCTCAATTGCCGCCACGAGCCGCGCGCCCGATCGAAGATTCCGCGCTCGCGCAACACCTCGAGATTTCCCGACGTGCCGCTCGCCAGCTTGTATTCCTTTTCACCCGCCGTTACGACTGCCGGCGAATCGATGATGCCTTCGCGCGACCGGACTGCGCTGACCGGCACGGTGATCGTTTGACCATTGACCGTGACGCTGACCTCGTCTGCGGCATCGATCTCGCCGTCCTCGTTGATGTCGAGCGGCGAGTCCGGCAGCCGCGAACCGCTGACCGCCTCGAGCTCCATTAGCCAGCTTCCGCCGTCGCCGCCGCATGGATCGAGCGGCGGAATCAACGTCGGAAAGATGATTCGGCCGGCGCGCAGAATCGGCGAGGACACCACGCGCTCGCCTTCGGCTCCGTGAGCTGGGCTCAGCAGATCGATGTACCAGCCGCGCTTGTTGTCCCAATCGACGGCCGTCTGCGTCGTAACCCGCGCCTCGAAGTGGCTGCCCGGCGGCGTGCCCTCGAACAGGATTTGCTGTTCGGTCAGCACGGAGAGCCGATCCCCTGGTGCATACGTGATGGCGGATGGGCTCGTCGCTTTGTCCCAGATACCGTAGAAGCTCTGCACCGGCGGGTTTACGCCGACGATGTTGTCGTTGGTCTCGAAGAATTTGCCGGTACCGAAATAGATCATGTATCCGCCGCGCGGATGCCGACCGATTTCGAGCGGCGCGGTGATCGGCTGGCGAACACCGTTTACATCGCGTGCAACGAAGAGCGGCGCCGGGTTGCCGCTCGCCGTATAGGCGACGGCCCAGCTGCTCACGGAGGACGAGCTCACGTCGAACTTCCACAAGTTACCGCGCAAGTCGCCCGCAAAGATGCTGCGTATCGTGCGGGTACCGTCGGCGAGCAACGCAGGTCCGGCAAGTCCGTTCGGGTTGAGCAGGCTGCCTGCGTTCGTGCTGATCTTCTTCAGCAGGACTCCGTCTGACAGCCGGACGATGAACAGCACCGACTTCTGGTTGTCGCTGTTGTAGCCGTTCCCGAACACGGCCACCCAGGTGCCGTCGGCCATTCGGGCAATCACCGGTTGGCCCATGACGTAGCCGAGGTCCGGATCCGTGAATTCCCAGAGGACGTTGCTCTCGTCGAAGGTGTCGGGATTGGTAACGTCCAACGCGAACACGGTACGGCCGCCGGCCCCGGTGGTACCGACCAATACGGTGGCCCAAGCCGAATTCAGGTACGCGTCGCCCACGGCCAATTGGCCGTCCACGTAGTAGCGATGCTTGTAGCCAGCGTCCATGAGCTCGTTGAGCTCCGGAATCAGAGTGCTCGGCACGTACGCGAAACGCTCGACACCGGTCGCCGCATCGAAGCCGTGCAACATGCCGTCGTTGGCGCCCAGATAGAGCATCGGCTTCAGCGCGGTGCCGTCGATGTCGAGCTTGGACTGACGGAAGGCGAGATAGGTGCTCTGCCCGGGCGTGCCCAGTGGCAGCCTTTCGTAGCCGAAATTCTGCGCGCCCACGAACTGCGGATCGGAGTTGATGATGTCGCCGAGCGCTACGCTCCGGTTGCGGAACGTGCCACCCGATCTTTGCTCGTGGCTCGGGTCGCCGCGCAACCAATCGAGGCGGTCGCTGCCGAGATCGTCGTCGATGCCGCCGGTATTGAGATCGAGCGCGTCCTGCTGGGCCGTGTCGAGATCGTTCCAACGAAATTCGATCCCGCCCGCGGCACCGGGAACCGTGCCGGTCCTCGTGAAGATGTGGCGATCGACGGGGTCCGGAATCAACGTCGCGGCATCCCAGGTCGGATTCGCCGCGAGGGAGCCATTCGGTTGCAGCTGGTAGGCCAGCAGCTGTCCGGTCCAGTCGCCGCTCAAGAATCGCGCCTGATAGATCAGGGTCTCCGTATCGAGGCGCGTGGAGTTCGTTGCGACCGCCGAAGCGGACGATGTCACCGACAAGATCAGGTCGAACGCGTCTCTGAGCTGCTGGCTCAGGGTCAGCGCATTGGTGACGAGGAAATAGTTGTCCGGTTTACCGTCGGCATCGGCGTCCCATTCTTCCTGCAGATCCGGTAGATCGTTGTTGTTCGAGTCCTCGAAGCCGCCCCACTTCGACGCGAACCACAACGGGTCCTTGAGCACGGTCGCGCCATTGGCGGCACCCGGCGTGAACGTGCGCGTGCTCGTCAGCGGCAATGCCGCGCCATCCGCCCAAACACCGACAGCGGGCGGTGTGGCGGCGAAAGCAGGCGGCGTATCGAGGAAATAGTCGACATCGCCCGGGTCGCCGGTGTCCAAATCACGGACCACGAGATAGGCGCCGTCGTGCGTCGTGCCGGAAATCACGTAGCCGAGATGCTGGATGACGCAGCCCGCGGCATAAGCCGACGTCACGGTGACCTGCACGTCGCTCCCCACGACTTGATACTCGTAGATCGCGATGGCGTCCATGTCGTGGTCGGCGCCCTGCTCCACGTCTTCGAAGTTGACGCGGAACCGGCCGGATGTCGGCGTGATCTGCTCGACGTAGAAATCGACGATTTGGTTCGTCGGTTGATAGCGTCCCTGCGTGCCGTCGACTCCGAGACATCCGCCCACCGATTTCGCAAACGGCACCAGCGTGACGGTGCGCCCTCCGACGGGGATCTCGACGCGCGGGAGCGGCGACGCGAGCGCGACACCATAGGTGCGGAGCTTCTGGTCGTCGGCCGCGGGACTCAAATCGTTCGTGCGTCCGAAGTAGGCCGCGCTCGCGGAGTAGTAGCCGCCCTCTTTAGTGGGTGCTTCGGGAGCAAGGCCGCGAATATTCGCGAAGGACGACACCGCTTTCGGCGTAGGCGCACCGTCGTAGACGCCGGCCGACTCGCCGATGAAGTGCTGCGCACTGCCGCCGACTTCGTTCTGCCAGATGCGGTCCCCGAGGCCACTCGCGCTGAAGCCGCTGACGTCGCCGCTGAACGAGCTGAACGAGCTGCCTTCGATATCGTCCGTATCGAACGAGGGATTCACGTCGCTGATGGCGAGGGTGATCGGCGCGGAGCACCGCGGGTATTCGTCGAACGGCTTGAGCCAGCTGGCGAGAGGCAAGTTCACGCCCGCGTCGTTGCCGTCCGTCATGCCGCTGACGAACTCGGTGGTCGGCGCGCCCTTGTCGCTGAAATAGCGCAGGGTCTCGTACAGCATCTCACCGATCGGGTTACCCCAATTCGGCTGTTCGCCGTTCACTATCGGGCGCGTCACGAGCCAAGCGCCCGGCCAACCCGGTGCGTACTCGTAGTTTCCACCGAAGCCGGAGATATGCAGCCCGTCGATGGCTCGAATGATGCCGTTGGTCGCGGTGAATTGACCCGTGGCCGGGTCGATCTCGTCGGTGATCGAGGCCACATTCTTGCGCAGCGCGCCGCCGCGAAGATTGTTCGTGTAGGAGCCACTGATCAATCCGAAATACATCCGGTCGTCTTCACCGAACTCCTGCAGCAAGCCGGTCGGCTTCGAGACGCCGGTGTAGTCCTTGCAGTTCGCCTCGAGCAGGCCCGGAACGCACACGGCCACGCGTACGTGGAAGTCGGTGATATTGCTGAGCATCGGACCGCCGCCGCCGTTCAGCGCCCGAGCACCGGCTACGGGGCGTTCGATGCTCACCCATTCCCAGATGCGGTACGGCTGGTCGAGGGAGACGCGCAGCTCCGGCGTGGTGCCGCCGAGCAGCGTGGTGTTTGCGAAGAGATGGCGACGCCCGCTCGCGGGCTCCGCATACGGCGTGTAGTCGCGGATGTCGTAGTTGTCGGCCGCGATGCTCGTGTACTCCTTGCCCCACGCGTGCGCGTCTTGCGGAATGTGTGAGCGCTCGAGCACGGTCTGAGTCGTCGAGTCCACGGCGCGCGAACCGCCATACAAGACCTTGCGCAGAGCGTCGATGCGGCTCGTCGTGAGGTAGTTGAGGAAGTCGCCGCTCCATTCGCCTCCGCCGCCGCAGCGTTTGCTGGCCGTCTGGCGAACGGGAACGAAGCCACCCGCCACCCCGTACACGTAGCATTTGCGCGAGTCGAAGTAGCCGAAGTAGTCCACATCGGCGGGCTTATAACCGACGTCTAGAACACCGTCCGCGTTCAGATCGGAGGCGTCGTTGTAGGCTTCGTAATAGAGCGTGTGGTCCCGGCCCATCACCAACATGTTCAAAGGCGGAACGGCGCCGGGCAGGAACAGCGGCACGTCGGCGATGCTGAGCGGTGCCGACGCGGCGGAGAAGCTCACGGCCCATCCGGCCAGCGTACTGACCAGCAGGTTTGCGATTCTATTCGCTCGGTTCACCGCCGTTCCTCCTTGATGCCGCTCGCGAGACGCGGCGGCTGCTCCGGCTCAGCGCCGGTAAGTCGTCTGCAAAATGCTGATCGCGTCCTGCGTACCACCCGCGGCATGTGCGGTGACCCGATAGAAGCCGACGTCGGGAAGCGCCCCGAACCGGACGCTATCGCCCTCCGCGGGAAGAGCCGGCAGCTCTTCGATGACATACCGCGGCGCCTCGATGACCCCGTGAACGCTCGCCGACACGCGGCCGTCCGCGTTCCACGCATAGGTGTTCCAGAACGTAACTTGGCCGGCGTCGTCCTGCATCGGCAACAAGCCGTTGGCGCCGGTGAACGGCGGGATCGTCGCCTGCTGGAGGAACTCCTCGCCCTCGCGTAGCGCCGCCTCTGCGGCCTGGAACGCGAGGTTGGCGTCGCGTACGTTACCGGCCATGCGCTCCTGCAACGTCGTGGTCCGCATCGCCGCCACACCGAGCACCGTCATGATCACCAAGAACACGAGCGCGACGATCAGCACGGCGCCGCGCTCGCGACCGGGAGAGGGTTTCGTGTCGGGAGTGCTCATGGCAAGCGGTTCCGTATCGCGATCGTGGTGGTGAATACCTGGCGCACGCGCCGATCATCGACGGGATTGAGCAAGGTCTCGTTGACGTCGTAGATGTCGGAATCGAATTCCGTGCCGTATTCCTCTGGCGAGCGCATCACCAAGCCGATTCGGACGGCGACCACTTCGTTCCAGTTCGCGACGTTGTTGGCGGTCACGTACGTGTCCACGTCGCCGTCCAGACCCGGGTCGACGCCGTACAGAATTTGCATCGTCTCAGCGTGCTCGACGAGCTCGTCCGCCACGAGTGCCGCGGTCGTCGTAGCGCCGTCCGCTTGCAGCCGCCGCTGGAACAGCGCCGGAGGACCGCCGCCGGGACGTGCGCCGACGTAGTACACCCACGTTTCGCCGCGCATCAGCTGCGCGCCAGCCGAGTACTCTTGGTCGGTACCCCAGCTGGAGGTTTGGTTGCCCGGTACGCCGGCATTCGTATGGCTGAGCTCGATGGTGGGCGTGCCGCCGCCGACGGCCGCGACGTTCGTCACCTCGAAGACCGATGCCTTCTGGCAGTCGGAGACGATACCGATATCGCCTCTCTGGTAGTCCGCCGCCGACGCGTTCGCGGTAACCAGAGTGGGACTGACGAACGGGCTCAGCAGAGCATGCGATGCCGCGCTGACGTTGCGAATCACGAGCACGTCGCTGTTGGGGATCGCGCTGCCGAGCAGCGCCGCTGGAAGAGCGGGCGACCAATCTCCGGCGGTCGCGGAGTTCGCGGGGTTCGCGCTCGCGGGCGCCACCGTAGCACCCGGGTTGCTGCCTGCGGCCTCGTAGCCTCTGATCCCCTCGCTGAAGTCGAACGGCAGCGTCGTGCTGCTATTGAGGTTGTTGAAGACCGTGGTTTCGGACAGGCAGCCGAAGTATCCCGCCATGCGCACGTTGAAGTTCAACGCGTCGAGCGAGAATCGGCCGTTCTCCTGAAGGCGAGCGAGCCCCTCGTTGAACGCATACGTCGCACGATTGGCGATGAAGATTTGAATCACTCCGCTGGTGACGAGAAGACCGAGCACCAGCGACACCATCAGCTCGATCAGCGTGACACCGCGCTGGCCGCTCAAAGTGAGTCGCTTGACGAGCCGCGCGTTCATAGGCCCGTCACCATCTCGAACTCTTCCGCGCTGTCGTCGCTCTCGAGGCTGCGCGTCTCGTCCCACCGCACGGTGATCGTAATTCGTTCGCCGTTGCGTTCGATTCGTCCGTTGCCGGCAGGCAGCGCGCAAGCGAGCGCGCTTCCCCACGCCGCGATGTCACGCTCGGCGACGGTGTTGCCTCCCAAAGCGCCGCATGAGGGCGCGGGGTTCGCGTAGGCAAGGTCGTACTCTCCGTCGCGGGCAGCCTGTCGATTGGCGCGCATCCGATCGCTCATGTCGTACGCGAGGCTCGTCGCTTGCGAGCGCATGTAGGCGCTGTGGTTGAACGACACCGTGTGAGCTTGCAACCCCGCGAGGCCGAGCAGCCCGATCGATAGGACCAGCAAAGCCACCAACACTTCGATCAGTGAGAATCCCGCAAAGGTGCGCCGCACGGCGCGTGCGTGAAAGGCCCTACGGCGATGGCGTGCAGGGCGCGTCATATGCAAGCCGCGGGCGCGACCGTCGTTCGGCCGATGGTATTGAGCTCGATGCTGCGCGCCTGCGTGCCGGTGCAATCGGCGACTTGAATGGCGTAACGCAACGGCATCGTGAAGCTGCTGCGCACCGTACCGCGCGGCAGGAAACGCACCCAAACCAGGTTCACCACTGCATTGTTCGCTGTCGTCGTGACGGTCGCATTCCCGGTCGTAGCCGGCCAGGCGCGCAGAACCTCGGTCACCACGGGTGCCGCCCCGTCGGTCGCGGCGCCATCGGCGAAGACGATCCAACCGTCTTGCCACGTGCCGCCGCAGGTTGCGCCGTCCGCGGTTCGGCAAATGCTCACTCGGGCACCGCGCCGGATCGCCTCGCTCCGGGCAATGCTGAGGGCAGATACCAACTCGTTGGCGTTCGCGGCGGCGCGACTGTTGCGAGTGACGTTGAGAAAGCTCGGCACCGCGACGACGGTGAGTACCCCGGCCACGGTCAGTGTCGTAACCAGCTCGAGCAGAGTGAACCCGCGCAGGAACCTGGGCGCCCTTCGGAAGCGACTATCAGGCGGCGCGCAGCGCACGTGCGATGGCGAATGCAAAGCGGGGCGCTTCGCCTCCGCGCGCGGCGCATCGCACGAACCGTTTCCCCAGGCACGCCACATACCCCACCCGGCGCTATGAGTATGCAGTGAGCCTAAAGCTTCCCTCGATTCGCGGCGTTGAAGGTGATCACAATGCGATGGGAAAGAGTGCGCAGTGGCTCACGCGGCCGGGCGGACGCGGCGCAATTTCCGCACATAATGTGCGCGCAGGCCGGTTTTGGGGCTCGAAGCTTATGTCGCTACGCGAGGCTGGGGAGCACGAGCGGCGGAGAGTCCTGGCTCACTCGAAGGACGCCGGTGCGCTTCGGCCGAAGTGTGCGGCGTGCTGCCGTCAGGGCGCAGTGCGGGCGTAGGTTTTCGCAAATCCGCTGCGCGCGTTCGTCACGGTGAACGTCCCGTCGCGCTGCGCGGAGATCTTTAGCCAGTACGCGGTGCCGTTGTGCGCCGGCGGCGGCGGCGCGGCAGGGCCCGGAGGCGGAGCCGCGATCGGCTCGATCGGCAGCGCCGCAGGCTGCTCGTCGAACGCGTTTGCAATGAATGCTCCCGGAACGGTGTATTCCTGCCCGCTCAGCAGCGAGAAATGCATCTGCCAAAGGTCCTCGAGCCCCGGCGCCGAGAACAGGACCTTCATCGCATCCGGCTGTCCGCCCTTGCGCGTGCCGTTGTTCATTACGGCGGCGCGCGAACGAATCGCGTGCACGAGCACAGGGCCATTCGAGATCGCCTGGCCGTGATGCGACACGATGAACAGGTCGACCGTGCCCAGCCGATTGATCGGGCACATCAGGTCGTGCTCCTTGTTCCAAGTGAGATCGCCGAGGTGCAACGCGCGAAAGCGGCCGAAGGTGAAGTGGCTGCCGACCGATTGCGCGTTCTCGCTGGGATCGGGCTCCTTTGCCGTGTAGGCGTCGCACAGCGAGTTCCGCTCGCCGGCGCCCGGGAGGGGTTGGTCGATCACGTTGCCGGCCGACGCGACGATCCGGACGGCGACCTCCCCTAGCGCTATGCGGTCACCGGGCTTGGCGACGAGATGCTTCCCCTTCGCGTAGAGCGTCGGATAAGTCGCGAGGAACGCATCGGCGGCGGGATTCGGCTGGACGTTCGGGCCGTGATCGATGAACTCGGCGATCGGCACGCGCTCCGCGAGCGTCTCCATCGCGCCGAAATGATCGCCGTGATAGTGGGTCGTGATCAGGTGATCGATTCTTCGAACGCCGGCGTCCTCGACTGCGGCCATGATGCGACCGGCGTCCCGGGCGGCTGCCGCGCCGCCGTTGCCGGTATCGATCAGCAGGGACTCACCGGACGGTGCGACGAACAGCGTCGCGTTCCCGCCTTCGACGTCCACGAGGTAGATGTCGAGCGACTGTCGATCGCGGCCTTGGGCGAAGGCCGTCGTAGCCCCGAGAACCGCGAGCACGAACGAGACGAAGCGCCGCATGAATTGCCCTCCCCAGTCGAACATCTGATCGTCAGCTGACCTGTCTGCGATGCGCGCGAAGCCGATCGGTTCCGAGCCTACTTCGCGGGCTCGATTCGCAGCATCGCCCCCGCCGTTTCGTCCGTCAGTAGGTAGATGAGGCCGTCCGGCCCTTGCCGCACATCTCGTAGGCGCTGCTGCAACTCGGTCAGCATGCGCTCTTGGCCTACGGGCTTGCCGGCCGCATCGAAGCTCGCGCGGAGCAGGGATCGCGACATCGCCGCGATCAACATGTCGCCGCGCCACGCCGGAAACTTGTCCCCTTCGTAGAACGCGAGGTTGCCGGGATTGATCGACGGCACCCAGAACAGCACGGGATCTTCCATGCCGGGCACCGAATCCTTGCCCAGGGCGGTGGGCTCGCCGTTGTAGTGCTGCCCTTCCGTCACGAGGATCCACCCGTAGTTCTTGCCGGCTTGGATGCGGTTGAGCTCGTCGCCCCCGCGCGGTCCGAACTCGGTAGACCAAAGCTCGTGGGTCACCGGATGGATCGTGAGCCCGAGCGGGTTGCGATGACCGATCGTATAGAGATCGGGCTTGTATCCGTCCTTACCTGCGAACGGATTGTCCGCCGGAATCGTGCCGTCGTCGCGGATGCGCACGATCTTGCCCAGGTGCGACGCCGGATCCTGCGCTTTCTCTCCCCAGTTTCGGTCACCGATCGTGATGAACAGAAACCCGTTGGCGTCGAACACGATGCGCGATCCATAGCTGCCGTCCGCCGGACCTTGCCCGCAGCAACGGTTGTTCGTGCCGGCGATTTCCGAGCTGTACCACGAGTCGGCGACGAAGACGTCCTGGACGTCCGCGAGCGTCGCTCCGCCATCCCATCGTCCGCGGGCGACCGCCGTGGTCGCCAAGAAATCCTTCTGCGAATCCGGTTTCGAGTAGGCGAAGTAGACGAGCCTGTTCTGCTCGAAGTGTGGATGAAGAGCGACGTCGAGCAGGCCGCCGATGACGGCGCTGCGGATCGGCGGCAATCCGCCTATCGGCGTCGGGTCGAGCACGCCGTTGCGGACGACGCGCAACCGACCCGGCCGTTCCGTGACGAGCATGCCGCCGTCGGGCAGGAACGCCATGCCCCACGGATGATCGAGCCCCTTCGTTACGACGGTGACGCGAATTCGCTCGCGCTCGGTCTGCAAAACCCAAGGACCGTCGCCGAGCGGAACCACGACGGGACGTCCGCCCGCGCGCGCGGCCGCGGCGGGTGGAGCGCCCTGCGGCGCGGGCACCGGGCCCGCCCCTGCCCCGGGCGCCTGTGCCCTGAGGGACGTGGTACCGCCCAATGCCGCCAGCGCAAGCAATAGCGCCGACACAGGCGCTCGCGATCGCAAGGGTTTCGCGAACGTGGCCGAGGCTATTCTCGTAAGCATGTCGCTCGTTGCTCCTATTCGCGGGTCCGCTCGCGCCGCCGCGCGCTCACCGCTCGTCCGGCAGTGCGAACACGTACAGGGCTTGCCCTCGGTTCGGCGGCTGGATCTCCGGCTCGAGCAACGACGGCACGAGCCGCGGGCTTCCCCCGCCAAGACCCGTCGTCACCGCCACGTATTGCCTTCCGCCCGCCTCGAAGCTGATCGGGAACCCCTGCACGGAAGTTGCGAGCCGCGTTTGCCAGACGATGCGCCCGTCGCGCACGTCCACCGCCTTGAAGACGCGATCGAGGTCGCCGATGAACGCCACGCCACCCGCGGTCGATAGCGCCGCCGTCAAGAAGACCGCGCGCTGTTCGATCGCCCATTTCTCCTTGAGGGTATCCACGTCGAACGCGGCGAGCCGGCCCATGTTGCCGTCGGTGCCCGGCATTTCGTAGAAACGGCGGTCGGCGCCGCCCGCGCTGCCGCCGCCCGCGCGCTGCTCGATGGCCTGCGCTCGAATCGAGATACAGCTCTGCGATAGCGGAATGATCAGCTGGCGCGAAGGACGGTGGAAGCTCGTCGCCTGCCAGTTGTGCCCGCCTTCGCTGCTCGGGCAACCGTCGATCCAATCGCCGACCTTGTGCTCGAGAATGTCCGCACGGTAACGCGGGCGACCGGTCTCGCGGTCGAAGCTCTCCCAGACGTTCTGAAACAGCGTCTCGGCGTGACCGAGGTAGACTCCCGTGCGCCGGTCGAGCTTCCAGAGCACTCCGTCCTTGCCCACCGTCAACACGGACTTGTCGTCGCCCGTGTCGACGAGCACGCGTTCGAACACGACGTCGAGGTCGAGCGCCTCGCCGGGCGCATGCGCGTAGTGCCATGCAAGCTTGCCGGTGCGCACGTCGAGCGCGACGGTGGAGCTCGTGTAGAGCCCTACGTCGAGCGAGCCCATCCCGCGGCTCGCCGGCATCCAAGGCTTCGCCTGCGCCGTACCCCAGTAAGTGAGATTGAGCTCGGGATCGTAGCTGCCCGTGATCCAGGTCTCTCCGCCCGCGCGATACAAGTCCGGCAGATCGCCCCAAGTCTCGCCGCCGGGCTCGCTGCTCACTGCAACCGTGTTGAAGCGCCACCGCTGCTCGCCGGTGGACGCGTCGTACGCGCTGATGAAGCACTTCTGCTCTTGGTAGACCGAGCAGCCGCCCATGCCCTCGATCACGAGCCCGTTCGCGACGAGCGGGCCGCTGCTGCTCGCGCGACCGCCCTGCATCTCGACGTTCCAAGCGGTCTCGCCGGTACGCGCGTTCAGCGCAACCAATCGCCCGTTGCTCTGGAGGAACAGCTTGTCGTCGTAGAGCGCCATACCGCGCATCGCGACGTTGTCTTCGAGGCGATGCTCCCAGATCAAGCTGCCGTCACGACCGTCGAGGGCCTGCACGACGCCGCCCGTGTTGTTGAGATAGAGAGTGCCGCGATATGCGAGCGGCGACGGCTGATTCGTGCCGCCGTCGCGCATCGGCCAGATCCAGGCGAGCTGAAGCCGCCGTGCGTTCGCCGCGGTGATCTGACGCAACGGGCTGAAGCTCGACGCGCTGTAGTCGCGTCTCAGCATCGGCCAATCGCCGGGCGGCGGAGCGCGCAGCAGCTGCTCGGTAAGCGGGGCAAAGTCCTGCACCTCGCCCGCGACGGTGACGCCGGTCGGCTCCGGCTCGGCCGGTCCGGCTCGACCACCGCCGGCGCCCGCCCGGGCCGTGAGGCCCGAGCCGATCGCGGTCGCGGTGGTCGCCGTGAGCGGCTGCCGGCTGACTTCGCTGCCGTTCGACTCGAGGATGAAGGCGACGACGGCGACATACGTCGCCTCGGGCAGGCTGCCCGGGCCCTCGGGCGGCATCGTCGCACGCAGCTGCGCGATCAGCTCGTTGGCGCTGCGGTTCTGCCAGCGGCTCATGAACTCCGGTCCCACGAGTTGCGCATTCGGCAAAGTGCGCATGTCGGCGCCATGGCAAACCGCGCAATTCTGCTCGTAGCTCGCGCGCCCCGCGGCAGCCTGCTCCGTCGTGAACGGCAGCGCGGGTGTCAGATGCAGAGCAAGGACGCCAGTCGCTGCCAGCGCCGCGGAGCGCTCGATCCGATTCATCTCATGCCGTCCTTTTCGCGGGGACGGGCGAGCCCGCCACCTTCAACTTCACTGAGAACAGGGTGCTGCGCGTCGTGAAATAAAGCGTCCGCCAATCGTCGCCGCCGAACGCGATGTTCGTGGTTGCGGGCTGACCGTGAACGATACGGCCAACCTTCTTGCCCATGGAATCCAGGATGAAGAGACCGCCCGAGCCGCCGCTGTAGACGTTGCCCAGGCTGTCGACCTTGATGCCGTCGGGTGCGCCGGGCTCCGTGCCGCCGAGGTCTGCGAACACGCGGCTCGTCTCCTTGGCCACCGTACCGTTCGGCAGGACGTCGTAAGCGCGTAGGTGACGGCGGCGCGTGTCGGCGACATAGAGGATATTTTCGTTGGGTGAGAAGGCGAGGCCGTTCGGTCTCACCATGTCGTCGACCACGAGCGACATCGTGCCGAGGTCGGGCGAGACGCGATACACGCCGGAAACCGTCACATCCCACTGGTCGGGCGCGGCGTTTCCACCCGGATCGGTGAAGTAGATCGCGCCATCGGACTTCACGATCACATCGTTCGGCCGGAGCAAGCGCTTGCCGCCGAAACTGTTGGCGATGACGGTGACGCTGCCGTCGGGCTCGTAGCGCGTAACGCGCCGCGTCGCATGCTCGGCGCACACGATGCGGCCTTGGGTGTCGCGTGTCAGGCCGTTCGCCTCGTTGGTCTTCTCCATCGCCACGCTGACGCCCTGTCCGGGCGTGAACTTCATACGCCGCGCGGTCTGAATGTCGTTGAACAGGAGGTAACGGCCTTCGGCGATCCACAGTGGGCCTTCGGCAGGACCGATGTCACCGCCGTAGCCGTCGGCAAGCTTAAGAATCTCCTCGCTGGTTGCGACGATGCTTCCAAGCTCGCGCGCGAGCTGCTCGATCCGCATCCCTGCCTGCGCCCACGCGCCGCGGAAGCCGCCAGCGGCGAGCAACCCACCCCCCGCCCCGGCCATGCTCAGCACGTCCCGACGGGACACCCCGTTACGCATTTTTTTCCCCCTTCGAGATGGTTTCGACGCGGCTGTTCGTCCGCGCGCACTTCTTCTTGCGTGAGCGTAGCCGCTCAGCCATGGTTCAGCAATTTGCCAACCTCGGAGCCCGATGTGCGTCAGCACAGCCCACAGACGTTGAACCGCCGGATCGTTCTGCACGGCGCGCTGCTCGGCCCCGCCATCGCGGGCACTGCGCTAGCGGGCTGCGGCACCGGCGGCGATGCAAGGCCGGCAAGCGACTCGCCCACGCAGCGCGGCAATGACTATCTCGCCGCGCCGCCGCAAGCGCGGGTCTTCACTCCGCCCCCAGAGCTCGATCGAAGCGGCGAGGGACAGATCGAGCCGACAATGGCGGCCGGCGCGCGACTCTATTATTGGGATACCGGTGGTGATGGCGAAGCCATCGTAATGGTGCACGCCGCCACGGGCAGCGCTTTCGTCTGGGGATACCAGCAGCGGGCGTTCGCTGCCGCCGGGTATCGCGTGATCGCCTACTCTCGGCGCGGCTACCGCGGCTCCGACAGCGGCCCGGTCGACGATCGTGGCCGCGCGCTCGCTGGCAGCGGCCGCCCGCTCGACGACCTCGAAGCCATCGTGAACCGGCTAGGCCTCCGCAAGTTCCATTTGCTCGGCCACGCGGGCGGGGGCGGAATCGCGAACGGCTACATGAAAGAGCACGGCGACCGCATCCTGTCCGCGATCAGCGTGGCCTCGATCCAGGCCATCGTCGACGAGGATTGGACGGCGCGCACGAACGGCATCCGCGGCGCCGGCGCGGCCGTCGAGCTCGGCTCGTTCAACTCCAACCCCGTGGAGCTGCGCGAGGTCGGCGCGTCTTATCGCTGGGCCAACCCGGACGGGCTCGCAGCCTGGATCGCGCTCGAGCGTGACAATCGTCCCCTCGTTGTCGATCACCCGGCCGGTGTCCAGGTGACCTGGGCCGACATCGAAGCGCGGACCTTCCCGACGCTGCTGATCGCGGGCGACGCCGATCTATACGCGCCGCCGTCGATGTACAGGTATCTGCAGTCGCGCGTTCCGAACAGTCAGCTCCGCGTCATCTCGGAATCCGGGCACTCCGTGTACTGGGAGCAGCCGGAAACGTTCAACCGGACCGTGCTGGCCTTCCTCGACCGTGGCTACGGCTGATCCCTCGCCTTGGCTACGGGTTGGCGCACCCGTAAGCTGGCCGCCGAGCGCTCGAAGTTGATCTATAACTAAGGAGAAGACGAATGCGCACTCATTCTTTCGGCTCTGCAGCGACGAGCGTAGCCGTGGCAGCCATCGTTCTCGGCACCTTATTCCAGCAGCCGTTGCGGGCCGCGGATCTCGAATCGCTCGCGGCGCGCGTGCAGGTTCTCGAAGACCGCGAAGACATCAGGGCGCTGATCCTCGCGTATGGCGCGGCTCACGATCACCGGGACTACCGCACCTTCTCCGCGCTCTTTGCCAAAGAAGGCGAATGGGTCGGCGGTCTCGGCTCGGCGAAGGGTCCGCAGGCGATCTTCGAGCTGATGGACAAGACGATCGGACACAACCCTCGGCCCAACGGGTCCGGTACCTATCACGTCATGACCAACGATCAGATCAAGATCGACGGAGATTCGGCGTCGGCGACGACCAAATGGATCTACATCACACCGGGCGACGATAACGCGCCGAAATTGGTCTTCCTCGGACACTACGACGACAAGTTCATCCGCGAGAACGGCGTGTGGAAATTCCTGCGGCGCGAAGCGCCGGCGGACATTCCAGTTCCGAAGTAGCGCGCTGTCGGAATTTTTCGTTCTACGCCGAGTCGTTCCTGACCGCTGGATTCGATCGGATCTTGGCGTACCATCGATTCAGAACCCGGAGTGGAGTCTCGTCGATCATGTTGGGCCTCAGAGTACTCTGTACGTGCGCGGCTCTCGCCGTCGCGAGCGGCGCGATCGCCCAGGAAATTCGCTATAAGTCCGCCGTCGTGGCGCTCACCGATGATCCGGCCCTCAGGGCAGAGTTCGAGCGCACGCTCGTTGCGAAAGCGCGCGAGCACGACTATGACGCGATCACGAGCTACGACCTCGTACCGAGCGTGGCCGACGTGAAGAACAAAGACTTCGTCGACACGATGTTGGCGAATGGCGTAAAAGCCATCTTGATGATTCGCCCAGCCGCGATCGGGCCCGGCTCGTCGCTCGACTCCGTGCGCAAGGAAGTCAGTCCGAAGGTGCTCACCGACATGCGCGGTTTCGCAAAGAAGGTCAGCAACTCGGACGGCGACGATCTGATCGCCGTCGTCCACATGGCTATTTACTTGTTCTACGGCCGCGACCCCGAGCTCATCTCGTCGGGCGCGGTATGGCTCGACGAACCCGTCACGGATCGCGCGGAAGGCATCGCGCGGCTGCAAGACTTGGTGGTCGCGAATGTCGACGCCGCGCGGCCCGCGATCCGCCAGTACTACAGACTGCCCCCGCTCGAGAAGAAGACGGCACCTTAGATCGTCCGGCCTTCCCTACTCCCCGTGACCTCTCGCGACGACAAGCTTGTGTACTCCACGGGCAAGGGCCGTATCGTTCCGGCGCGCGCGATTCCGACTGCACCGCGCGGCGACGGCATCGTGCGCGTGCGCCGCGAGACTCAAGGCCGCGGCGGGAAGGCGGTCACGACGATCCGCGGCATCCCTGCCTCCGAGGACGAGCTGAAGGATCTGGCCGGCCAGCTGAAGCGGTTGTGCGGCTGCGGTGGCACCGTCAAGGACTGGGCGATCGAAATCCAGGGAGACCACCGCGACAAGATCGTCGCGGCGCTAGAGCAGCGTGGGTACACGGTGAGGCGCGCAGGCGGTTGACGGCGAAGCACCGTGCGCGAATTCGAACTGGAGCGGCGATTTCCAACATTCGCGAGCCGGATTGAAAAATCGGGGATAGCCCTCGGCAAGAGCCGACTTCGAGGCCGCGAGAGTCGCTGAATTCCCTTCGACGGACGTCCGTGTCTCTCGTCGGCACGACGCTTGCAGGAACCGCTGCGTTGGGCCGGATTGCCACCGCGAAGGCGCCTGTCGCTTTGCGGATACGTCGTTTCCACAATCAGCTAAGGATGGGTGATGATTGATTCCATACCGACCGCTACGCTCCTCAAGAAGACGATTCGGCATCCTCTACGCGCGGTTCGAAGGCTTGTCGAAAACGCGCGACTCGCACGCCTGAGCGACGCCAAGGAACGCGAGCTCCTAGTCGGCTTTCTGTCGAACGAATTCGATGCCGATACTCAGCGAATACTCGCCGAATACAAATGCTCCGGAATCGGCGCGTGGATGGAGCGTCGCCGCTCCGAGTTGCGCGAGTTTCGAGGTCCGTACCGGCTCGGCTCCACTCCCGTGGTCGATTGTGAAACCATCTACTTTCTGGTGCGGGCGCTCAAACCGAGCGTCGTCGTCGAGACGGGCGTCTGTTACGGCGTTTCGAGCGCGTACATCCTGCACGCACTGAAGGCAAATCGTTGCGGCGCGCTCTATAGCATCGATCTCGGCAACACCCCGAATGAGCCGCCAAACGACTTCTTTGTTCCGCTCAATCTGAGGGACCGGTGGCACTTGGTCATCGGTGACTCGAAACGCGAGTTGCCGCGACTATTGGCCGAGCTGCGCCAGATCGATCTTTTCCATCACGACAGCTTGCACACCTACGAGCACATGATGTGGGAGTACGAAACGGCGCTTCCCCATCTGAGCCCGAGCGGCGCAATCTCGTCGCATGACGTGCGGACTATCGTGAGCCTAAAGAACCCCTTCCAGCGCAATCCGTTCGAGACGTTCTGCGAACAGAACCACCTTCACACAGTGATTTCGCACAACGTCGGCATCGCGGTCAGTGATCGGCGCTCGGAAGCGGCCGAGCGCACTGAAATCGCAAACGCGCCGCGTTGGCGAGCTCCGCCGCCGGCGCGTCGAGCACACTGAGCTCTCCCGAGCTCGGATCGCGTTGCCAAGCACCGAGAGAGCGATCCCTCGCTCGCTTGTTCTTTATTGCGGGAGACCTCTGTCCCTACGCGGATGATCCCGACCGCCTACGCTGTGCTGACCTGCAACGCTTTGTGCGATTGCGGCCGGCCGGCTGCGGCGTTGACGATCATGTCGGGCAGCACGGGCGTACGGTTGAAGTAGTGCCCGCCGAGCGCGTCGGCGATCGCCGCGAGCAGAGCCGCCGTCGCGCATCCTTCGACGGGCTCGCCTATGCCCTTTGCCCCGACGGGATTCTGCGGATCCTGGATGTCGACCGCGAGGGTTCGCATGCCCGAAGGCGCATCGAGATAGGACTGTGGTTTCGCCTGGTAGAGGCCTGTATTTCCGGGCAGACCGTTCTGCGGATCGTAGATGTGCCTCTCGGAGAGCGCCATGCCGAACCCCATGACCGCGCCGCTTCTAATTTGCGCGTTCAGGCCCATCGGATGCAGCACGGTGCCGCAGTCCGCGACGCCGAGGTAGTCGACGATTTCGACCCGGCCGGTTTCTTTATCGAGCTCGATTTCGACGAAGCCCACAGCAATCGCCGGCACCGTCCCCGTCACGGCGACGTTGTCCTTCGCGACGCCGATCAAGCCCGTGCCCGCGATGACGGCGACCGCGCTCTTCGTGACCGCGTGAATATCGTCCGGCACTTGCTGACCGCTGTAGCGTCCCCCGAGCTCGATGGCCCGCTGTGCAGCGGCCGCGTAGGTCATGCTGCGGTTGCGATCCTGCTTCGCGAACACGGTTTCGTCCGCGACGTCGTAGTCGTCCGCGTTTCCGCCGAGCGTCGTCGCCGCGATCTCCTTGAGCTTCGCGAGCGCGTCCATCGCTCCTGCATAGGTAGCACGAGACATCGTGAACGAGGTGTTGCTGCCGGACTGCGGCGAGGACCACGGCAGGCCCAAACGCGTGTCGCCGCGCTCGATCACGCAGCTTTCCCATCCGCACTTGAGCACTTCGGCAGCGACGCGTGACGTGGACGCGTATGAATACGTGCCGAGATTGCCCACGCCGCAATGGATATGCAGCTTGCCGTCCGGTGTGATGCGCACGATGCCGTCCAGACCGCCGCGGCCGGCCGCGTGAAACGCTTGGCCGATACCGACACCCGTGACCTTCGACCCGCGCGTTCGTCCGCTGCGGCTCTTTCTATTCTCCCAGTCGAACGCGGCCGCCCCGCGGTCGAGTGCTTCGCGCTGATGGGCGCTCGTGACTGGGCCCTGTGTCGAATCGAACTTGCCGCCGCTATCCGCGGCGTTGATGCGCCGCAGTGCGACGCGATCGATGCCGAGCGTTTTGGCGGCCTTGTCGAGCAGCGGCTCGATGGCGCCCGCGATCTGATTCTGGCCCGGACCGCGTTGCGCGCCGGTCGGCGTGGTGTTGGTGCTCACGGCGATGCCGCGGTAGCGCATGGCCGGCGGCTGATAGAGCAGCGACACGGCACCCGCCGCACCGCCGAGGTCGCCGCCGCCCGAGTATGGTCCGTTCTGTTGCACGACATACAGATCCACTGCCGTGACGCGGCCGTCGGCGCGGAACCCGATCTTGATGCGACCCTGAAATGCGGGCCGCGAGGAACCGAACATCGCTTCCTCGGCGCGGCTCACACGCATCATCACCGGCATGCCGGTCTTCTTGGCCATGTAAATCGGCACGCCCATCACCGGATACGCGTTGATTTTGGAGCCGAAACCGCCGCCGCAGTACTCCGCGATGTAGACGAGATTATCGGGCTCGATGTTGGCTAGCCGCGCGAGATTGGGAACCACGGCGGTCTGGCTCTGTGTGGAGCCGTAGACGAAACACTTGTCGTTCTGCCAATAGGCCATGCAGCTGCGCGGCTCGAGGCAGTGATGCGCCAACGCGGCCGTCACGAACGATTCGTCGAGCACGAGCTTCGCGGCGGCCATTCCGGCGTCGACATCGCCGAACGACCACTCGTCGGCCGCGGCACCCGCGGGCAGCTGCTGCTCGCTTGCCGCCGCGAAATCGCCTGCCGTCCACTTGACCGTCTGCACGGCCTGGCGAGAGATCACATTGCCGTCGGTGCGCGCGTTGGCGCCGCTGGGATAGAGGCTGACGAGCGGATCGATGACGAACGGCAACTCTTCGTATTGCACCTTGATGCGGTCGATAGCCTCTTGGGCGAGCGCCTCGCTGCGCGCCGCGACTGCCAAGATGCGATCGCCGACGAACATCGGCTCGTTCGTGAGTATCGGCTCGGCGGGGGCCGCAGCGGCCGGCAAGTCGTCGGCGGTGAGCACGGCCACGACGCCGTCCATCGCGAGCGCCTCGGAGGCGTCGATCGTGACGCGAGCGTGCGGCATCGTGCTCGTCAGCAGGCGGCAGAACAGCATGCCTTCGGCGCGGAAGTCCTCGGCGTATCTGGCGCGACCCGTGACCTTCGCCCGAATATCGGGAGGCGTGAAATCTCGACCCAGAAGCGTGTAAGCCATGAGCTCCCCCCCTATTGTGCGGCCTTGGATGATGAGTGGCCGCCGCCGGATTCTGAGGCGATTCTGCGACCTACCGGCACCGGCTTCAAGCGACTCGCCACGGCGAGCGCGGCGCCGCCACTGGCCGTCGCACCGTAATGGCGTTCGAAGCAATGCGACCCAGATCTCATTCACTACTCGGCGGCCGCCCGACAATGGCTATCCGCCTACTGTGGAGCTCGAATCATGCGCCTCGTTGCCAAAGCCGGCCCATGTCTGCTGTCCTTGCTCGTCGCCACGTTGGCACTGCCTGCCGCTGCCGATCCGCCGAGTCATGCGCCCGCTCATGGCTGGAGGAAAAAGCATGATCCCTACTACGTGGGCTATTCCGGACAGCAGTGGGAGCGTGACTTCGACATCTCGTCGGGTACCTGCAATCGCGAGGCGATAGCCACCGTGATTGGCGGTCTCGTCGGCGGTGCGGTCGCTGCGCATGTCGCGTCGCCGGAAAACAGAACCGTCGCGACGATCATCGGCGTGATCGCCGGCGCGGCGATCGGCAATCGCATCGGCCACGAGCTCGACGAGGCCGATCGCGGCTGCTTCGGTCATGCGCTCGAAATCGCGAAGTCCGGACAGCGAGTCACTTGGACCAACGAGACGACCCACGTGCGGTATGAGATGTCGCCCGGCGCCGATCGCCAACGCGATGGCGCGCCGTGCCGCGAGTTCACGCTCGTGACGGTCACCGGCAAAGCCAAGTCCTCGGAGCACGGTGTCGCGTGCCAGGCTCAGCCCGGCGCTTGGCAGATCGTGGAATAAGGCTGCGCCTATAAGCTCACAGCTTGGGCGCAACCGCGGCGGTCTTGCCGCCCGCGTTCTTGAGTATCTCCGCGACGATTTCGGAGCCCGGCGCGGTGCGACCGCCGACTCGACCCAGAGCCACATCGAGGGGCGACTTGCCGAGCGCGTCCACGATGTCCACGTCCGCGCCGTGCTCGACCAAGAACGCGACGACGCCGGTCCAGCCGCGGCTCGCCGCGGAATACAACGCGGTTTGTCCTCCCCGTTCCGTCATCCCGCTCGTGCGAGCGATGCGAGCCGTACGGCTCTGAATGTCCGTGACTCGCGCGTCGATGTCCGCCCCGGCCGCGAGCAATATCTCGAGCGATGCGATGACTTTGTCCTCGACGTGCTCGTCGCCTTCGAAGTTCGGCGAGCGGTTGCTGCCGAAATTGATGTTGCGCACGCCGACACCGGCCGCGGCCATGAGCGGCGTCACACCCATCACGTTAGGCAAATCGACGCGCGCTCCGTGCTCCAACAGCGCACGCATGACCTCGTGATCGTGCGTGATGGCGGCGCGAAGCAACGGCGTCGCGCCTGTAGTCAGAAGATCGTCGGTGAATCGCTGGCTGTTGCCGCCGCGGCCCGGCCGATGCATGTTGAGTTGCGTGTTGACGTCCACTCCGGCCGCGAGTAGCGCCCGCACGATGTCGATCCCCGTCGTCGCGGCCGACCGCGGGTAGGCGGGCGTGCGCGGGACATAGTCCTTCATGTCGACCGCGAGATAGAGCGCCGTGCGCCCCCACCAGTCCGACAACTGCGGATTCGCGCCCGCTTCGAGCAACACCTTTGCGGTATCGAACTCGAAATTGTCGATCGCCAACATCAGCGCCGTCACGCCATCCGGCGTCGGCCTATCGATGTCTTCGCCGCCCGCGAGAATCGCACGTGCACACTCCGCGCAGCCGGATCGAGCCGCGAACAACAACGGAGTGAGCCCGCCCGTCGGCCGATACTGTGCTCGCGGCTCGGAGGTGATCTGCACGCCCCAGTCGTTCGCGGCGGCACGCGCACGCACATCGGCGCCGTGCTCCACGAGGAACCGAGTGAGCTCGCCGTACGCGCCCTCGGCCGCCCACATGAGCGCGGTCTGCTCGCGCCACGATTCGCGAGCGTTGACATCTGCGCCGTGCGCAACGAGAAGCTTGGCTACTTCGAGCGAGCCCGTGCGCGCCGCCAACATCAACGCCGTCTCGCCGTCGAGATTGGGTGCGTTGGCGTCGGCACCGGCCTCGAGCAGCATATTGACCAGCTTGGGATTCGCGGCCTTGACGGCCTCCGTGAGCGGCGTCGACCCGTAACGGTTCGCGACGTCGGGTTTCGCGCCGCGAGCGAGCAGCATTTTCACGAGCTCGAGGTCGATCTTGTAGGCAGCCCAATGCAGCGGCGTCGCGCCATCGCCCTGAGCCGCGTTCACGTCGCCGCCCTTGTCGATGAGCTCGACCGCGGCATCGCGGCGGCCGTTCTGAATCAGATCGGCGATCGGGCTGTCCGCGAGCACCGCCCCCGAGGAAAACACCGCCAACACCGCGGGCACCAGTTTTTTCATAACATCCTCGCTCCATTCGAGATGCGGGGAGAACGCGGACTAGACGACATCGGGCATCAGCTTGTTGTGATGTGCCCAGAAGCCTTTGTGCACGTCGTACAGGAACTCGTACGGATCCTCGAACGTGCGGCCAAGACCGTCCAATACGCCCGCAGCCAGTATGTCCTTCGCACTCTCGCCGAGGCGTACGTGCTCGACCATGCGTTCGAACAGCTTGAGCATCATGTCGTGCTCGGCTTGAACCTCCGGGCGGCCGATGACCGGCCCGTAGCTTGGGACGAAGCGCGTGCTCCGATCGCTGAGCTCGAGCAATCGCGCGAGAGCGTCGACGCGCCCGCCGAGCCATCCGCCGCCGAACCAGTCGAGCTCCGGATCGCGCTGCAGCGATACGACGTCGCCGACCGCGATGACGTTCGAATCCGGGAAAGACACATAGATGTCGCCGTCGGTATGCGCTTCGATCAGATAGCCATACTCGACGCGCCGGTTCCCGACTTTCGTCGCGTCGTTCGTGTAGAAGGTTTGCGTGGGCCGGCCTGCCGCGGGCAGCGGCTGCTCGTAGCGGTCCTCCGCGGGCACGTAATACCCCGTGCTGAGGCGTTGGCGCGTCTTCTCGTGAGCGATGATCGTGGCGCCCGCTGCTCCCAACGCACCGTTGGAGCCGACTTGGTCGAGATGCCAGTGCGTGTTGAACAGGGTCGCGACGCGCCCTCCGGGCAGTTCGTCGAGCGCCGCAAGCAGCGCGCGACTCGATGCCGCGGCACCGCTGTCGACGATCGCCTTGCCGGTTTCCGTTGCGAGCACGAGCACGTTACCGCCCGCGCCACTCAGCAACGTGAGCTCGGATGTCACGCGCGTCGGAACGATTCCTTCCGCGGCGAAGCCGACGCTCGCGAACGGCGGGAGGCACAATCCGGCCGCTCCGCCCGCAATGCCGCGAAGCACGGCCCTGCGGCTCGTCGAGCCGCCCGGCTGCCGACTCGCGCCGGTGTTAGACGCCAGCGATCTCACCCGTGCTGTCCGACAAGCTCTTGAGCTCGAGCCCGGCCTTGTTGACCACCGTGAGGTGCAAATTCGCCAAGGTCGTGTACTCGGGCAAGGCCACGTGCTGACCCCCGCGAAGCGCGCCACGAGCGCCTCCGACGAGGATGATCGGTAACGGATAGTTGTTGTGGCGGTCGCTGTTGCTCATGTTCGACCCGTACATGAGCATCGAGTGGTCGAGCAACGACCCATCGCCGTCGGGAATCTTGGCGAGCTTGTCGACGAACTCGGCGAACCGCTCCACGTGATAGCGCTGTACCTTCACCAGCTTCTGGATGCGTTCCATGTTGTTGGCGTGATGGGAAAGCGGGATGAAACGCGTCGGATACGCCGATGTGGTTGTAGGTACGGTTCGTGCCTTCGCCCACCATGATGTAGGACGCGACACGCGTGACGTCCGCCTGGTAGGCCAGCACGATGAGATCGAACATCAAGCGCACTTGCTGATCGAAGTCCGGGAGCTCGCCGATCGGAGCATCCGGCAATTCGATGCCTGTGAGATCCCGCTGCGAAGCCTTCGCGATGCGCCGCTCCGTCTCGCGCACGGACTCGAGGTAATCCTCGAGCACCACTCGATCGCGCGGCCCGAGCGTGCGCTGCAGCTCGTTGGTACGACCGTTGACCATGTCGAGCACGCTCGCCTTGCGGTGCGAAATCGTCTCGCGCTCCTCCGGTGTATCGCCGGCACCGAAGAGCTGCACGAACACCTTGCGCGGATTGAACTCCATCGGCAGCGGCGTGGTGGGATTTCGGAACGACAACGTCGAGCTGTAATAGCACGCACCGGTTCCGCACGCGGCGCTCTGAATCGTCGTTTCCGATGCCACTTCGAGCGACGGCAGCACCGTGTCCTGCCCGATGTGCTCGGCGATCATTTGGTCGATCGTCGGCGCCATCATCGCGCCTGTCGCTTTCTCATTGGGTCGCACGCCGCTGAGCCAGGTGGCAGGCACGAGCGTGTGGACCGAGCCCTGGGGCGCCCTATTCTCGATATTTCCGAACGACGTCACGTAACGCTTGTGGGTCTCGAGCGGCGCGAGAATCCGGCTCAATTTGAACTCTGCGCCTGCGCCGCTCGGTGTCCAGTGGTCCATCTCGGCGCCGTAAGGCGTGTTCCACATGATCGCGCCGTGCGGCAGATAGAAGAATCCGGCTCGCAGCTTCGGGGCGGCGGCGGTCTGCGCGAGCGCCGTCGCGGCCGGGATCATTGCGTCGAGCAACGGCAACCCGAGCGCTACGCCGGCGGCCCTGAGGACCGTGCGCCGAGACAGATGCTTCTTCGTGAGATACATGGTGGCTACTCTCCCCTAGTCTCTCGAGCCGGCCGCGCGCGCGTTCGCCTGAGCCGGGCCGACGTCCTGACCTCGCGTCACGGCCTGCATACGGAACGCGTCGCTTCTGACGATGCCGGCGACGATCGCCGAAAATCGATAGTCCTGGCCCTTCGCGGCTCGTACGACGGCGCGCACCTCGGGCATGTCGTAGTACTCGAGCTGCCGGCCGACCGCGTACATCATGAGCTTGCTCGTCATCGCTTGCACGAACTGATCTTGGCGCGCGAGCAGTGCCGCCGTGAGGTCCACTGGCCCGTTGACCGGCTTACCGCCCGGCAGCTCGGTGCTCGCATCGATCGGAGCGCCGGCGTCCGTGTCGTGATCGCGCCAGCGGCCCGTCGCGGTGAAATTCTCGAGCGAGAGGCCATACGGGTCGATCACGCCATGGCAGGCCTTGCACGTGGAGTTCGAGCGATGCTGCTCGAGGCGCGCGCGCACCGTTTTCGGCTGCTCGCCCGGCGGCGTCGTGAGATTCGTCTCCACGCCGGGGGGCGGCGGTGTCGGCGGCGTGCCCATGAGCTTGTCGAGCACCCAGGCGCCGCGCAGCACGGGCGAAGTCCGGTCGCCATAGGAAGTGCGGAGCAGCACCGCGCCCTTGCCGAGCAGCCCGTGGCGCGCTTTGTCCTCGAGCGCAACGCGCCGAAACTGCGGGCCCACCACGCCCGACACGCCATAGTGGCGCGCGAGACGCTCGTTGAGGAACGTGTAGTCCGCCGTCAACAACGTCTGCACGTTCTGGTCCTCGAGCAACACGCTGCGGACGAACAGCTTGATCTCTTCTGCGAAGTCCTCGCGCAAGCCGTCCGTGAACTCCGGAAAGAGCAGCTTGTCGGGCTGCACGGCATTCAAGTCATCCACGTTGAGCCAGCCGAGCGCGAAGTTGGTGACGAGCACCTCGGCGCGCGGATCGGCGAGCATACGTTTGACTTGGGCATCCAAGGTCTCGGACCGCGACAGGTTTCCCGAGGCGGCGAGCCCGAGCAGCTCGTCGTCGGGTCCCTGACTCCATAAGAAGAAAGAGAGCCGCGAAGCGAGCTCGAAATCGCCGAGCGCGTAACGGTCAGCGCTCGCATCCTCGCGCGGGGCGATCGAGCGATAGAGAAAATCCGGGCTCGCCAGCACGGCCGTCACCACGAGCTCGACGCCCTCGTCGAAGCCGCCGGGTCCTTTCCGCCCTTCTTCGTAGAACGGCATGAGGCGGTCGAGATCGGCCTGGTTGATCGGCCGCCGGAACGCGCGCCGCGCGAGATCGGTCGTGATCTGCTCGGCGCAGGGGCGCTCTCGATCGGGCACCTCGGGCTCGCAGACGAACAGCTTCTGGCGGCTCGCGGTGCGCGATAGGCCGGTCGATTCATAAGGACCGATCATGTCGATACCGCCGACGATGCCTGGCACCCGCTCCGCGCCCGTGAAGCTAAAGCTCTTGCTCGGCGTGAACGTCGAGATCTGCTCGTCGCTCGCCGCGCGTGACCGTTCGATGAACGTCACGGCGAGCTCGTGCGTGCCGGCTTTGATCTTCAGAGGAATATTCGCGAAGCGATTCATGATCTCGGCACGCGCAGGAGCGCCGCCGCGATCCATGAGCGCCAAGTCTTCCGGCCCGCCGATGTCCGCTCGAAACGCCTCGTTTCGATCGACGAGCACGACGAGCGTGTGCTTCGTTTCCAGCGCGCGCGGATAGAGTCCCACGCCGAGATTCGTCACGGTGAGCCGATATTCGCCGTCCGCCGGAAAAGTGTGCGTGGCCCTCATGCCGCCGCGCGTGCCGAGCGGCAGGCCGTCGACGTAGGCCTGCTGGTCTGCCGTCGGCGGCGGGAAGTAGGCGGTCGCCACTTTGGGCTTGGGTTCGCCTACGGCAAGATGGGCGACGGTGCTCGCGACGTTGACGTATTGCTCGACGAATGCGGGGGACACGCTGAGCGCGGCCGCGATGTTCGTAAATCCTTCGACCTCGATCTCGGCCGGCAAATACTCGGCCGCGTCGATTTCGACTTCCAGGAGATCCTTCACGGCGCTCGCGTACTCGTTCCGGCTGAGCCGCTGCGCCGGCACGTACCCGGCGGCGTGCTGCGGGGCGCTATCGATCGAACGCTCGAGCTGTGCGACCAAACCGTCGATTTCGTCCTGGTTCGGCTGCGGGCTCCCCGGGGGCGGCATGAGACGCCCGCGTAGCTTCCGGACGGCCTTCTCGAAGATATCGGCGTGCTGAGGCACCGACTCCGGTGTCAGCCCCTCGAACGACAGCTCCCCCGCGAGATCGATCGAATTGTGGCACTCAGCGCAGTAGGATTTGAGCATCCCCCAGCGCTCTTGCGCGCGACCGTGCTCGATCCGGGAGACCAGCACGGTGGCGACCGCGATACCGGCGACGGATACCCCAGCCAGCCATAGATAGGATCGTCGCATACCGAAAGGCTGTTCTCCCCCGGAAAACCGCATCTTAGCGGCTCGCAGTCCCTAACTCAGCACACCTCGACAAAACACGAGTTTCGCCGCCGGTGAGGCGGTCACGACTCGCGTTTTGTCCACGGTTCTTCGCGTCCCCTGCGCAGCCCCCGTATCAGGCAGGCTAGAATCGACCGCCAAGTCCGTCGTTGAAGCGGAGAGGCGTTCCGCAGGCGGCAACGCCGTTTCCCCGGAGAACATCGCGGCGACGCCGCAAAAGGTACAGCGAAATCTGCAGCCGAGCGCCGCTTGGTGGGCAGCGGTGCGCTGACCGAGAAACGTCTTGACGAGGTACGCCTTGGCGTCGGAGAGCTTCTCGTACCGCAGCACCGGCGCGATGTGGTTGCGATCGAAGGTTCTGTCGCGGTTGTCCGTCACCACACCGTCGCGCCGCCAGCTCAAGCCGCGGATCGCTGCGAGCGTATCGCTACCGCCAGCGCGAAGCGCACTCAGCAGCTCCGCGAAGGTGTCCTCCCCCTGCCCTCGAATCACGAAATCCACGTAGTCGCTGTTGAGCGCGACATCGGGGTACAGGGTCGGAAAGTATCCTCCCCAAACGATGGGCACGTCGGCGCGGACGCGACGCACCGCGCGCGAGATCTCGATGGCGGTCGCGACTTGCGGCCCGCCCATCACGGTTACGCCTACCGCGTCGAAACGCTCCGCCCTCAAGGCGTCGCATGCGGTCCGGACGGCGTCGCGATCCAGATTGCCGTCGATCAGCGTCGAGTCGTAGCTACCTTCGAGCGCCGCCGCCATCGTCATGATCGACAGCGGAAATCGAGCGTGTCGCGGCGACGTGATCGTCGGATTGATCAGAAGGACTCGACCGCGCTGCGCTCACTCGAGCCGGGTATCGCCGCGCAGGATGGTCAGCGTTTCGTTGATGTAGCGGCGCCGCGCAAACACCTCCAACAGGAAGCCGCGCGAGCGTAGCTCCGTCTCGAACAGAGCACAGGCATCGCCGAACGACGACAGCAGCAGCAACGCCGAGCCGCCGGGGTTGAGGTGATCGGCGAGCCCGGCCGCGAATCGCCGCGCGGCATCGCTCGATCGCCAAGCCGCGTCCCGATCGTCTTCGCGGTACGCCTATGAGGAATGGCGGGTTGAAAAGCACCACATCGAAGCGCTCGTCCGCAACGGGCGCAAACAGATCGCCCTGTCGAAGGTCGATGCGTGCCTCCAAGTGATTGAGCATGGCGTTGATGCCGGCGCAACGCACCGCGGCCGGATTGATGTCCACGGCCACTACACGTCGGGCGAGGCGCGCAGCGAACAGCGCGCACACGCCCGAGCCCGTGCCCATATCGAGCACCGAAGACTCGGCGCGGAACAACCGCGCATCGATCTGCGACGCGAAAAAAGCCCCGGTGCGCAGCAGCTTCGGGTTGGCGACGCTCGGCATCACTACGATCGGCATGCCGAGAACGCGCTCTAGCCGAAAACTGTCGTAGCGATCCTTGCCGGTGATCGTGTAGCCGAGTCCGAGCAACTTGCCCATCCACCTGCGCACGGGGTGCGGCCTCGTCCCTGCAAGCAATGATTCGAGCGAAGCGTCAAGCATCGCCGGCCACCCGTTGGCGAAAGCTCTCGTGCTCGAGCGCGGCCGGATCGCGCCACATCGAGCACACGCACTTCGCGCATTCGGACCGCCCTCCCGCGCGAATGGCCGCACGCAGTGCGTTCATCGGTTCGCTCTCGAGCGCTTCCCTCAGATGAGGCGCCCGCGGGGCATCCGGGGGCGCCGGAATGAAGAAGCATGGCGCCACGCGCCCGTCGACGTTCACCACGGCCGAGAATTCCGGTGCGTTGCAGCGCACGGGTGGAAACTCGCGCTGCCCGCACAACGCGGCGAAGTAGTCACGGATGCGACGCAGCTTCTCGGGCGACTCGGCGATGAAGCCGCTGCGAAAATCCGCGGCGTGCTCGCTCTCGAGCTTGTCAACAGCTCGTCGAGCAGCGGAATTTCGTCGCTCCGGAGCGCCGGCTCGTGCGAAACGTCCGCGCGCCGCGCGAACGCATGCAGGTTGTTCACGTCGACGGCGAGGAACGACACCTGACTCGCCCCGAGCTCGTCGGCAAGCGTCACGAAGCGCGCCAGCTCGCGATAGTTGGCCCGCTGCAGCGTGACTCGCAAACCCACGGGCAAGCCTCCGGCGGCGGCGGCCCGAATGCCATCGCAAACGTTGTCGAACGCATCGAGCCCGCGGATCGCCGCGTAGGTTTCCCGGCACGTGCCGTCGAGCGATACGGTGATCGATTGAAACACCTCCGCGGCTCGACGCGCGTGCTTTGCGAGCGATAGGCCCGACGTCAGGAGCCACAAGCCGAGCCCTTGGCTCTTGAGCAATGCGCCGATCTCGTACCACTCGGGGTTCAGCATCGGCTCCCCGCCGGACAGCAGGACCACTCGCGTGCGGAGCGCCGCCAGGGCGGGAAGCATGCTCCGCACCGACTCGAGGCTCGCGTCCTTGACGCCGTGCCGCCAATAGTCACAGGTGACGCAGCGCGAGTTGCAGCGCTCGCTGAGATACAACGTCACCAGCGGCAGCGAGTCAGGCATGTGCGCTCGTCGGGCAGCGCCGCGCTTCGAATATGTAGTGATCGGCGACGGCGGCCAGCGGCTCGCAGCGTTGCAGCACGCGTTCGAGAGACGCGAGCGCGGATCAGCGACGCGCGGCGAGCGCTCGAGCCAGCCCGACGCGTAAGTCGGCGGCAATACCACTCCGAGCGCACGCCGGCCGACGGGTGCGAAGTGCGGGCCGAGCGCACGCGCGAGCGCGGCCGGCGTTGGATACGAAATGCGCATGCTCCGCCAGGTGCTTCCGCCCTTGCGGCTGCGACGGAACGCTTTCCGCCAGTCGCCGCGGGCCAGAAACCAAGCCCACTCCCAGGGCACGTGCCGGCCCATCACGACCCAAACGAGCGGCGCGCCGGGCGCGAGCAACGGAGCGAGATCGGCGGCGAGCGCGTCGACGTGCGGCACGCAGTTGACGGCCCCGAAGTTCGAGAATACGCCGTCGAACGTTTCCCCAGAGAGCTCGGCACCGAGCCGCTCCATCGGCACACGGCGAAACCGAATGCGATGCGCGCAACCGGCCCGCTCGGCCTTCCGGCGGCCACACGGAGCATCTGCATCGAGGAATCCGTCGCGAGGACTTCGAAACCGCGGCTTGCGAGATGCACCGCGTCTTCACCCGTGCCGCAACCGATCTCGAGAATGCGGCCGCGCCCCTCGAAGACCGCATCCAGCCGCTGCCAAACCATCGCGCGCAGACACGTGCCGAGCGCCGTCGACGTGAACGACGCGTCATAGTCGGATGCCAGGTCATCGAACGCAGCGGCTTTCATGGGAAGCGCCTCGCGCTTGATCGCCCGAAACCGAACATTCCGCGGTGCGGTCCCGCTGGGGCGGCGCACGGTACCCGACGCTCGTGCGCGGCCAACGCTCCAGAAGTAGACACGGAGGTTCCTCACCACCCTGACGACGATACACGCTGTGTGCCAAGGGTGACGGGAAAGGTTCATGGCCCCACCGATCGCCGCGCCCAGGAGCGACGGACCAACGCCTTGGCGCTCGAGGACGCGACGACCGAATGGGCTGCGCCACGGGCTAGACCCCCGTAGAATCGACCCACAAGAAAGCGCCGAGCGCGACCGGGTTGGTCCTCGCTCGCGCGCACGAACCGGGGTCACCCTTGCCCGACATCTTTCTCTCCTACAACCGCGAGGATCAAGCGGCGGCGCGCCGGTTTGCCGAGGCGTTCGAGGCGCACGGCTTCTCCGTCTGGTGGGACGTCACGCTGCGCTCGGGGGAAGCCTACGACCAGGTGACCGAGAAGGCCCTGCGCGACGCCAAAGCCGTCGTCGTGCTGTGGTCGAAAAAGTCGGTCGCCTCACGCTGGGTGCGCGCCGAAGCCACGCTCGCCGAGCGCTACAAGACGCTCGTCCCAGCGATGATCGAGCCGTGCGAAAGGCCGATCATGTTCGAGCTCACCCAGACGGCTGAGCTCTCCCACTGGCAAGGCGACGCCGCGGACAAGGCGTGGCTAGTCGTTCCTCGGCGATGTCCGCCGGTTCGTCGAGACCCATGCGGCTCCGGCCGCGTCGTCGCCCAGCCCTCGCCGACACCGCCGCTCTCACGGCCGACCAAGGTCTCCATCGTCGTCCTGCCGTTCGCCAACATGAGCGGCGACGCCGAGCAGGAGTACTTCTCCGACGGCATCAGCGAAGACATCATCACCGACTTGAGCAAGGTGTCGACGCTGTCCGTCATCTCGCGCAACTCGGCGTTCACGTTCAAAGGCAAGCACGTCGACCTGCCGCAAGTCGCGCGGCAGCTCCAAGTCACCCACGTGCTCGAGGGCAGCGTGCGCAAGTCGGGCAATCGCGTGCGGATCACCGCGCAGCTGATCGACGGCGCCGCGAACGATCATGTCTGGGCCGAGCGCTACGATCGCGACCTCTCCGACATCTTCGCGCTGCAGGACGAGATTTCGCAGGCGATCGTCGCCGCGCTGAAGCTCAAGCTCTTCCCGGACGAGAAAAAGGCGATCGAAGAGCGCGAGCACGACGAGTCTCGAGGCCTACGACAAGTTTCTGCGCGCGCAGGCGCTCGCGAACCAGGGCACCGATTCCGACCGTGCCGTCGGCCTGTTTCGCGAGGCGCTCGCGATCGACCCCGGTTTTGCACGGGCGCGAGCCGAGCTCGCTCTGGCCTACGCTCATCAGCTCGTCTTCGCGCCGCAGCACTATGAGCAGACCCTCCGCGAGTTGGATAGCACTGCCCGGGACGCGCTGGACGATGCGCCTGGCCACTGGGCGAGCCATCTGGCAAGCGGTTTCTTGTTGCTCATGCGTCGTGACTGGCTAGGAGCCGATGCCGCCTTCGACAAGATGCGAGCACTCGCGTCACCTATCGGACTCGACTGCGCACTACATGCACGGTTTTTTCTTCGGCGCCGTCGGGCGCAGCGCAGAAGCGGCCCACGCGTCGGAGATGGCCCGAAGCGCGGATCCGCTGTCGTTGACCGTGACCTCACAGGTGCAACAAGACTTCTATATCGCAGGCCGCACTGCCGAGGCGGAGGCCGAGCATGCCCGGACGATCGACCTCCCCGGTAACCGCGAGCCGGCCGAGCACGCGGCACTGTTTTGGGTGTGGGACGCGGGCGACGATGGCGCGCATCAAAGCGCAGTTTCGCCGCTTCCTCGACAGCAACAGTCAAGTTTTTCCGTCGCCGGTGTTGAGCGCGGTGTTCGAGGCGATCGATCGGCCCGCGGACGCGCGCGCTTTGATCCGCCATGCGTTCGACGATCCTGCCTATCAGGACTCCACGCACATGATGCTGCTCTCCTGGTACGCGGCGCGTTTCGGCGATACGGAGCTCGCCAACGCGGCGCTGCGCCGGTGCCACATCGAGATGAACGGCCTGCACCTAAAAGCGATCTGGTTTCCGTTCTTGAGGAACGTGCGCAAGACTCCGGCTTTCAAGCAATTCGTGCGCGATCTCGGCATCTACGACTACTGGCGCGCGAGCGGCCAATGGGGCGACTTCGCGCGACCGGTCGGCGAAGATGATTTCGAGATCTACCGTTAGCGTAAGGATCAGGGACCGCGATCCGATGGCCGATATCTTCCTGTCCTACAACCGCGACGACCAAGCCGTAGCGCGCCGCTTCGCCGAGGCGTTCGAGGCGCACGGATTGTCCGTTTGGTGGGACGTCACGCTGCGCTCGGGCGAAGCGTACGACCAGGTGACCGAGAAGGCGCTGCGCGACGGCGAAGGCCGTCGTCGTGCTGTGGTCGAAGAAGTCCGTCGAATCGCGGTGGGTGCGCGCGGAAGCGACGCTCGCCGACCGCAACAAGACGTTGGTGCCGGTGATGATCGAGCCGTGCGAGCGGCCGATCATGTTCGAGCTGACGCAAACCGCGGAGCTCTCGCACTGGCAAGGTGATAGCGCGGACAGAGCGTGGCGTCGCGTTCATCGGCGACGTGCGCCGGTTCGTCGAGACCGGCGCGGCAACCCCGTCATCGAATCAGCGCGCAGCATCACCCGTCGCGTCGACGTCGTCTGCTCTCTCCGGGCCTGCGGCCGCGGCGCGGACGAGCACCGTCTCGATCGTCGTCTTGCCGTTCGCCAACATGAGCGGCGACGCCGAGCAGGAATACTTCTCCGACGGCATCAGCGAAGACATCATCACCGACCTCAGCAAGGTATCGACGCTGTGGGTGGCGGCGCGCAACACCGCGTTCACCTTCAAGGGGAAGCACGTCGACGTGCCGCAGGTCGCGCGGCAGCTGCAAGGTCAGCCACGTGCTCGAGGGCAGCGTGCGCAAAGCGGGCAACCGCGTGCGGATCACCGCGCAGCTCATCGACGGGGCGAGCGGCGGCCATGTATGGGCCGAGCGCTACGACCGCGATCTGTCCGACATCTTCGCGGTGCAGGACGAGATCTCGCAGGCCATCGTCGCGGCGCTCAAAGTGACGCTGTTCCCCGCAGAGAAGAAGGCGATCGCGGAACGCGGCACAGACAACGTCGAGGCCTACGACAAATACCTGCGTGCTCGGGCGCTCGTCTATCAGCTCGGCCCGACGGAGCTCACGCGCGCCGTCGCGATCTATCGCGAAGCTGTCGCGCTCGACCCCGATTTCGCGCAAGCCTGGTACGGCCTCTACCACGCGCTCTTCACCACGCTCTTCTGGATTCCGGAGAACACCGCCGCAGCGGTGGCAGGGATGGCCGAAGCCAGCGCACGGGTCATCGCACTGGCCCCGCATGCGTGGTGGACCCAATCCATGCGGGCGCACCAATTCCTGACGCAACATCGGTGGGCCGAAGCGGAGACCGCTGCCAACGCGGCATTGGCGGCAGCGCCTGCTTCCGAGGTTGAAGGATCGCGAACCTGGGCGGTGTTTCTCTGGGCTGTCGGCCGCTGCAAGGAGGCTGTCGAGTATCTCGAGCGCGCCCGTCGAGCCGACCCTTTATCCCTTTCGGTTTCAGGCTTCCTGCAAATCGGTCTCGCTTGTGCCGGTCGACCCGAGGAGGCCGACGCGGAGTTCGAGCGCAGCAAGGATCTCGCCGGCGACCGCGCCATTTGGGAATGGATGGCCCTGAACCGCCTGTGGCGACGGGAGAAGAATGCCGACCCCGCGGCAATCAAGGTTCAGTTCCACAACTTCCTGAGCCACGAAAGCATGCCCATGCCGGTCCTTCACTTCATCGCGGGCAGCCTCGACAACGAGACGGCCGCACTCACCGCGATTCGGAATGCATTCGAGGATCCTGCATACCAGGACGGCACGCGAATCAACGTGCTTGGCGACTGTGCGGACCACTTCGGCGACCAGGACTCGACGCTCGCCGCATTACGCCACGTTTTCATAGAACTCAACGGGACGCAGTTCGTCGCCCTCTACCGGCCCTTAGATACCGCCCCACGCACAGACCCGCGGTTCAAGGAAATCGTGCGCGAGCTCGGGCTCGTCGACTATTGGCGCGCGAGCGGCAATTGGGGCGACTTCGCGCGGCCGCTCGGCACGGACGATTTCGAATGCTGGTGAGCAGCGACGTTTTCCGCAGAGTCTCCAGATGAGCGCGCCGCCCGACATCTTTCTATCCTACAACCGCGAAGACCAGGCCACGGCTCGCCGTTTCGCGGAAGCGTTCGAGGCACAGGGGTTCGAGGTCTGGTGGGACGCGACGCTGCGCTCGGGCGAGGCGTACGACGAGGTCACCGAGAAAGCGCTGCGCGAAGCGAAAGCCGTCGTCGTGCTGTGGTCGAAGAAATCGGTCGTCTCGCGTTGGGTGCGAGCCGAAGCGACGCTGGCCGATCGCAACAAGACGCTCGTCCCGGCGATGATCGAGCCTTGCGACAGGCCCATCATGTTCGAGCTCACGCAGACGGCGGAGCTCGCTCACTGGCAAGGCGCTCCGAGCGACCGAGCCTGGCTCGCGTTTCTCGCTGACGTGGAACGATTCATCGCGAAGGACCGAGCGCCTTCGCAAGTTCCCGCGCAGGACGCCAAGACGCCTTCGGTCCCGCCGGACAAGCCCGGAGCGCGCGGCGACGCGCCGTCGATCGCGGTGTTGCCGTTCGCCAATCGCTCCGGGCTGCCTGAAGACGACGTCTTCTCGATGGGCATGGTGGAAGACGTGATCGACGCGCTATCGCAGGGCGTGTACGTCCGCGTGCTCGCCAGCTCTGCGACCGCCGCATTTCGCAAAGACGCTCTCACGGACTTGCCCGCAATCGCCCGGCAGCTGGGTGTGCGCTACTTCCTCGAAGGCAACGTGCGGCGTGCAGGCACGAATCTGCGCGTGACGGCGCAGCTTGTCGAGGCGGCCAGTGGTGCGATTCTGTGGACGCAGCGTTTCGATCGGCCGCTCACCGAGCTCGCAGCCTTGCAGGAACAGCTCGTGCTCGAAGTCGCAGCGCACCTCGATACGCAAGTCTTTCGCATCGAGATGGAAAGCGCGCTCAGGAAACCTGGCGATCTGACCGCGTGGGAATGTGTGATGCGGGCCATCGCCGCGCACCGCATGATGAATCTGGCGAACTTGGCCGTCGCTGCCGAGGAGGCACGCAGGGCGGTCGCCATCGCCCCAGACTATGGGCTCGCGCAAGCAGTGCTTGCCATGACAGCAGGGTTCCTATATTTCGTCGTCACGCCGGACGACGAAGCCGAAGTCCGTCGCATACGCGGGCATGCCGACCGAGCGGTCGCTCTAGAGCCCAACAGCGCGTTCGTGCTCGCAAACGTGTCTCTCGCGCTGTCCTGCATCGGCTACCCCAATGAAGGTTTGCGCTGCGGTGAGCGGGCCGTGCGCCTGAATCCCGGCGCTGCCGTTGTGCACTTCAGTTGCGGCGTTGCATGTCTTTACCTCGATCGAGCCGACGACGCGCTCGCGCATTTCGAAGCCGACCTCAAGGCTTCACCCGGGGCGCAGTCGAACTTCTTGAATCTCTCATATCAGACGAACGCGCATATCCTCGCCGGCAGGTGGAGCGAAGCGCTCGCAGCCTGTGACCGGGCTCTCGCTTTGTATCCCGGCTTTCCGCTAGCACTCGGATTGAAAGCGGTCATCTGCTGGAGGGATGGCCGCCAAGCGGAAGCCCGCAGCCTGTTCGTGCGCACCCATCAACGGGGCGGAACGCTGGCAAATTGGGAGATGAACTTAGAGAGGCACTTCGTGAACGCTCCGATCGCCGAGGAGATGCTACGCCACTTTCGCGCTCTCTGGGCCGACGCGGAGCCGGCCGCAGGTCGAGCGCCGCCGATGACGGCGCACATACGAGACGCCGCCGGCGCACCGCCGCCGCCGCGCGTGCGCCTCTGCCTAGGCGTCACGGGCCATCGCGAGAGCAACCCGACGTACGCGGCCCACAGAGGTCAAATCGAAACGGTGCTCGCGCAGATATTCGAACTGATCGGCGCAGCCGTTACCGACGAACCTCCCTCTCCGGGCAGCGGCACCATCGCACCGACGCGCCTGCATTGCCTGCTCGCCGACGGCGCCGATCAGCTCGCTGCTACGAGCGCGCTCGCACGCGGCTGGGAGCTGGTCGCGCCCCTGCCCTTCGGGCTCGCGCTCAATGTCGCCATCAACGCGCATCCGACAACCGCAAGCGACGCGAGCGCCCTGCTCGCCGGCTCCGGCGCTGCCTTCGATGCGTGCAGTGCCGAGGTGCGTGATCGAGCGGTGCGTATCCGCGAGCTTGCCGCACGCGCGCGGTTGTTCGAGCTTGCCGATCGCGACGAATCCATCGCCGGCTTGTTTCTCGCGAGCCTCAAGTCTCCAAACGACGCTCGCAAAACGGCGACTTTCGCGGCCGAGTCTTCCCTGCGCGTCGCGCTCGCCGGCCGCGTCATGATCGAGCAGTCCGACTTCCTGATCGCGATCTGGGACGGCGCAACGCGCGCTTTGGTCGGCGGCACCGGCCACACGATCCAGGTCGCGCTCGAAACGGGAGCGCCCGTCGTCTGGATCGACGCCAACGCACCAGAACGCTGGCGCATTCTTTCCGGACCCGAGGCCCTCGCCGGCCTGCACAAGGGATCCGCCGGAGACACCGCACGAATCGCCGAGCTACAAGCCCTCGTGCGCAGGGCCCTGCGACCGGCCGCGGCTCGCAGCACCCGCCGTAGGCACGGCTCCTCCGCCGGTCCCGATACGCTCGCGCGGGAAACGTTACCCGTAAGCAGCAATCCTTTCTGGCACTGGTATCGGCGAATCGAGGCCTTGTTCGGGGCCGACTCTTTTCGCGCGCGGTTCAGGAATCTGCGCCAAACCTATGAAACCCCTGACGCGATCGCATCCGGAAGCGCCGCGGAACTGGTGGGCAACGCACGCGCGTTGCCGGGTCAGGAAGCGGCGTACGTGGAGAGGATCGAGAACTCGATCCTGCGCCGCTTCGCGTGGGCCGACGGCGTATCGGCCAAGCTCTCGGACATCTATCGCGGCGGCATGATCGCGAACTTCCTGCTCGCGCCGCTCGCGATCATCGGCGGTATCGCGTATCTGCCGTTCGCAAGCTCGAACGAGAAGTGGCTATTCGCATCGTTCGAGCTCGCCATGCTCGCCGCCATCCTCGCCATCACTCTGACCGGCCAGAAGCGCCGCTGGCACGGGCGGTGGTTCGAGACCCGCCGCGTCGCGGAATACCTGCGCCACGCGCCGATCCTGTTGTTGCTCGGCGTCGCGCGCGCGCCCGGACGCTGGCCGCTCGGCACCGAGACGTCTTGGCCCGAGTGGTATAGCCGCCATGTGTTGCGCGACCTCGGCCTGCCCCGCTTGACGGTCAGGCAAGCCTATTTGCGCAACGCCGCCGACAAGCTCCTGCACGATCACGTCATCCGGCAGCGCGACTATCACATCGTGAAAGCCAGGCGTCTCGCGGCGGCGCACCACAACCTCGACAGGCTGTCCACGATCATGTTCGCGCTCGCAGTCGTCTCGGTGGCGGGCTATGTCGTCTTGAAAGCCGGCGGCGTCCTTCATCTGTGGCCGAAGACCGTCGCGGAGGAGCTGTCGTACTTCTTCACGTTCCTCGGAGTGTTGCTGCCCACGTTCGGCGGCGCGTTCGCGAGCATCCGCTACTTCGGTGATTTCGAGCGCTTTTCCGCCATCTCGAGAGTGACTTCCGAAAAGCTCGAGGCCATCCATACGCGCATCGCTCAACTGCTCGACGCGCCTGACAGCGCGCTCGACTACGGCCGGGTCGCGGACCTCGTCCACGCGACCGACGACGTGGTCGTGAGCGAGATCGAAAGCTGGCAGGCGGTCTTTGGCGGGAAGCACGTGACGGTGCCGGTATGACGGAAAAGCCGGAAAAACCAGGTCCGCGGAGGGAGCGTCTCGGGCGACTGACTGGGCACGTCCGCAAAAAAGTTTTTCATTGGCGACGAAGCTGTGATAGGTTTCGCGCCGAATCGTTTCGCGGAGAATGCCTCCGCGGATTTGTTATCGAATAAGGAGTTTGACTAGTGGCAACGAAAGGTGGCGCACCGACGAAGTCGGCGATCTTGGCTCAGATCTGCAAGGATACCGACCTGTCCCGCAAGCAAGTCGCGGCGGTGTTCGACTCGCTGAACGGCGTTATCAGGAAGAGCCTCCGTGGTCCCGGGGTCTTCACGATGCCGGGCCTGCTCAAGATGAAAGTCATCAAGAAACCCGCGACCAAGGAGCGTGAAGGCGTCAACCCCTTCACCAAGCTACCGATGACCTTCAAGGCGAAGCCGGCATCCAAGAAGGTTCGCGTGCTTCCGCTGAAGAGCCTGAAAGCCCTAGTGAACTGATCGGCTTCGCGGCCGACGTCCGCGAATCGAAACCCGGTTGATCGAGACCGGGTCGCGGGCTCGTACCCGTACGCAAGCTCGCCCCTCGCACGCACGTTCGCCGCTGCGCGCCGAGCGGTTATTTTGCCGTCGCGTTTGACGGCCGCCGCGCGCACCCGCACCGCGGCTGTCGCGCTTAGGACTTGGTCTCCGCCGCCACGTTCGTGCCCGCGATGAAGCCCTGAACCGTGCCCTTGCCGAGTCCGTGCTTGTCGAAGCCGCCTGCCGCCTCGCCGCCGGCGAACAGCCCCGGGATAGCCTCGCCTTGCATGTCGATGACGCGTTGACGACCGTCCACGCGCAGACCGCCATAGGAATCGTGCCAGACGATCATGATCGAGAGCGCGTAGAAGGGCCCGGTCGCGATGCGGTGGATCGCCCCATCCTTCTCGCGCTCGAAGTCCGGGTCCTTGCCCGCGTCGACGTACGAGTTCCACGTAGCCACGGTCTTGCTTAAGTGCGCGAGCGGTACGCGCTGAAACTCGTTGCCCTTTTCGATCTTGGCGGCTAGCTCCTCGAGCGTGTCGGCTTTGAAGAAGTAGCCGTTGTCCGCGACGTAGGGATAGCGCAGCTTCCAACCCGTGCGGTCGACGGTGTCCTGATCGAAGATGGCCCAGATCGGGCCCGAGTAGTAGTTCGGCGCCGTTGAGCCTTCATTGACCGCGAGCGCCGCCTCGATGCCGTGGTCGTAATCGTAGGTGGTCCTGAGCCATTCGTGGCTGCAATTGCGCCAGTCCTTCGGCTTGTGCTCGAGCCCGCGGTGCGGCGTGATGCCCGCGCCGGGATAGCGGTTGTCTCCCGTTCGCGCGATGAGGCGCGGTTCGCTGAAGAACCGTTTGCCGACTTGATTCACTGCGATGAACTCTTCGAAGCCCGCGGCGCCGACGCTGATCCCGCACGAACCCCGAAAACCGAAGGCGGGATGACCCGGCATCATCGGTATGTAGGCGTCGCGTGTGCCGAGGCGCGTAGAGACGTGATACGTCAGCGAGAGAATCAGGTTCTGCTGCATCCCCGCCAGGTTCGCACCGACCTTGAGCCCCGCCTTCAGCGCGCTTGCGTCTTGCACCCGCGGCCCGAGAGTCGCGATCGCGCTCGTCGGGAACATCGGTTCGCGTAGGCCCGGGTGGAACATGCTGCGGACTTGCGGGTTACCGGCGTGACCGCCGCACGCGAGAACCACGCCGCGTCGTGCGCGGATGTGCACGATCTCGCGCCGCTCGTCGAGGTTGCCATTGCTCCAATAGCTCTGCATCAGCTCGCCCGTCTCCGGATGGCGCCGCGGTGAGTAGCTCGCTTTGATACCGACAATCCGGCCCGCGGAAGGCTCGCGGACGAGCTCGTCGAAGGCGCGATTCAGCATGAAGCGCACGCCCTTCTCGCGCGCCGAGAACTCGAGCGGCCGCGCGAGCGCAGTGCCGTTGCTGAACGCCCCTGGGCCCACGACACGCGTCGCGTCGTCCATCTGCACCGGCGCGAACGCGCTCGAGCGCTCTGGGTCGGCGCGGCCCGCATCCTCTGCCGTGATCGTGCCGGCCTTCATGTCGGTCTTGTCGCCGCGCATGAGGAAGCACACGGCGCCGCGCGCGCGCGACATGCCGCCGGCCGAGTGCGTGCCGTTGATCCGTGCGAAGCGCACGTGGTTGTCCATCAAGAACTGCCGCGTGGCCGGGCAGTTCTCTGCCCAGGCGCGAACGAGCGGGCGTTCGTTGTAGCGGTACGGGCTGTAGCCGTGGCGGTCGACGATCGACCAGTCGGTGAGATCCGTGAACAGGAGCTCGACACTGTCGTCCAGCTCTGCGGGATCTTCGATCGGATCGACTTGCAGGCGCCCTTCGGCGTCGCGCTGGCGCAGCCGGTCGCGGCGCTGCACGGGGTCGTCGGCACCCAGCGAAACGAACGAGCCGCTGTGCAACATTCTGCCGCCGACGTCGAAGGCCTGTTCGACGACGAGCACGCTGGCGCCGAGATCGCGCGCGCGAATCGCCGCCGTGAGCCCCGCACACCCCGCGCCAACGATCACGACATCGTACTCGTGGTCCCAGCGCGTCTCGCCGCCGCGACCTGCGGAGCCTTGCGCTTCCGCGCCGATGGGATCCAGTAGCGCCGCGGCGCCCAGCCCCGCCGCACTGGCTGCGACGAAGTCTCGCCGCGTAAGGCCGGTCTCATTCGGCAACGGATCGTCCGCGCGCTCGTCTGTCGTTCTTTTCATGTCATCCCCCCGGATTGCATTGACCGACCCAGCGGGCAGAGTCTACCAGCGCCGCTCAAATCGAGACTCGGCTAGCGGCACGAAGGCCGGACTCACCCCCTCCCTGGCTCGGCCAAGGCGATGCATACTGAACACGGGGCTCACCTCGGGGGTGGATCGGCATGACCACGAAGGATCGACTGGGCGACAGCGGCGTCTCCCGTCGCGACATGCTGCGGCTCGGCGCCGGCGGTTTGGGACTCGGCCTCTTCGGCGGCATCGGCGCCGTGCCACCGGTATTGGCCCAGGCGAGCCGCAGCGTCGCCGCGAGTCCCACCGGCAAGATACTGGTCGTGTTCGAGTGGTTCGGCGGCAACGACGGCCTCAACACCGTCGTCCCGTATGGCGACGCGCTGTACTACAAGCATCGGCCCACGATCGGGATCAAGGAAGCCGACGTTCTGAAAATCGACGCGCAGTTCGGCTGGCACAAGTCGATGCGCGGGATGAAGAACCTCTACGACGAGGGCAAGGTCGCCATCGTGCACGGGGTTGGCTACGACCAGCCGTCGTTCTCGCACTTCACGTCGATCTCGTTCTGGCATACCGGCGCCCCCAACAGCGGCAACGAGTACGGTTGGGTCGGACGCACGGCGTCGAACGTCGATCCGTCGGGCGCGCGCGCGAACATGATCGTGAACATCTCCGACAGCCAGACGCTCGCGGTCAAGGGCGAGAATCACGTGCCGCTCGTGTTCATCGACCCGACCACGTTCAAGCGCGGCGTGTTCGCGCAGGAGCAGGCGGTCATCGAAGCACTGAGCGCGCAGGACACGCCGGTCGGTGAAGCGCACAGGTACGTGCTCGAGGTGACGAAAAGCGCGGCCCAGGCGTCGGAGGTCGTGCGCGCGGCGTGGAGCCAATACAGGAGCAAGGTCAACCCAGATCTGCGCCTGCTCGATCTCGACAAAGTGGCGGCCCTCATCGCTGCGGACTTTCCGACCAAGCTGTATTACGTCCCGCTGCGCGGCAGCCTCTTCGACACGCACGTCAACCAAGCGGCGCCTCACGATCGGCAGCTCCAATACTGCTCGGATGCCATCGAAGGCTTTTTCCAGGAAATGCAGCGCCTCGGCCGCGCCGACGATGTCGTGATGTACGTCCACAGCGAATTCGGCAGGCGCGTTCCGGAGAACACGAGCCTCGGCACCGATCACGGCACCGCCCAGGTGAACTTCGTGATCGGCAACGCCGTCAAGGGCGGGATGTACGGGAAGCCGCCGAGCCTCTCGGAGCTCGTGCTCGGCGACAACCTCGCGAGCACGACGGACTTTCGCCGCGTGTACGCGACGCTGATCGCGGAGTGGCTCGGCGCCGACTCCGCGAAGGTGCTGGGCCGGCCGTTCGAAACGCTCGGCTTGATCAAAGCGTAGCGAACGCTCAGGAGAGAGATGATGAGTGCGCGCACGCAATGGTCCCCGGGGCCTGCGACCTGGCAAGACGACCTCTCGCCCCTGCCGAAATCCGAATGGAGCTTCGACCGCGCGGCGCACCTACTGGCGCACGCGGGATTCGGCGGCTCTCCGGAAGAAATCCAAAAGCTCGCCGACGCGGGACTCGAGCATGCCGTGGAGTCGCTCGTGCGCTACGAACGCATCTCGAACCCGAAGATGCTGCCGTTCGTCGAGTCGGGACTATGGGACCCGTCGCTCGACGGATTCCCGGACAGCCGACCCGAGGCGACCGATCGCGCCGAGAAGGACGGAGTCTCGATGGGCGTCGCGACCAAACCCGAGGGCAATCGCCCCGGACAGCCGGTGTCCGACCGCTTCTTCTACTGGCTGCGCGCGACGATGCTCGAGACGCGCCGCCTCGGCTATTGGTGGGCGAACCGGATGCTGCAGACCACTCACCCGGTCGAGCAAAAGATGGCGCTGCTCTGGCACGGCCACTTCGCGACGCACGAAAACAAGGTTCGCGATTACCGCAAGATGCGGCAGCAGATCGAGCTGTTCGAGCGAGGTGCGACCGGCAACCTCCGGGATCTCACGATTGACGTGGCGAAGACCCCGGCGATGCTCTATTTCCTCGACGCCCAATACAACGTGAAGGGCGCGCCCAACGAGAACTTCGCGCGCGAGGTGATGGAGCTCTTCACGATGGGCGTCGGAAACTACACCGAGAAGGACGTCCGAGAGTGCGCCCGAGCGTTCACCGGTTGGTACTTCGACGACCTCGCATTCAAGGTCGACGCGGCGAAGCACGACGACGGCGCGAAGACCTTTCTCGGCCACACCGGTAACTTCGACGGTGTGGACGTGCTGAAGATCATCTTCGAGCAGCCGGTCACGGCGGAGTTTCTGGCAGGAAAGATCTATCGCTTCCTCGTGCGCGACGAGTTGTCGCCGGCGTTGCGCGCGAAGCTCGGCGGCGTATTGCGCGACGCGGACTACGAGGTGAAGCCGCTGCTGACCGCGATCTTCATGTCGAGGGACTTCTACAGTCCGGCGAGCTACGGCGGGCACATCAAGTCCCCGGTCGAGCAGATGGTCGCGATGATGAAGCATCTCGGCGTGGACGCGATGCCCGGCGTCCCCGATTTCAATCAGGCGACGATCTCGATGGGCCAGCATCTGCTGAACCCGCCTTCCGTCGCGGGCTGGGCCGGCGGCAAGGCGTGGATCACACCCGGTCTGCTGATCGCGCGCGGCAACGTCGCGCGCGACGTGCTAATTCCCGACATGACGGGTTTCCGTGATTGGAACTTCAGCGCGGGCACGGACGACGTGCTCGGTCAGCGCCTGCGCGACGGCTACGAGATCGGCGCGGCGACGGCGGTCAACGATCCGTCCAAGATGTCGACGTTCGACCGCGTAGCGCTGGAGCGCGACGAGAAGTTCAACACGCGGATCTCGGGCTACATCGGCTGGGAGCAAGCCGCACGGATGCTGATCCCGACGCCGCGCAACGCCGCGCGATTCGACCTCGGCGAGATGGTGCTGGCCGGCGGCGCGAAGACGACGGCGGAAGCGGTCGACTATCTGACGTCGCGGACGCTCCGAGTGCCGGCGGCGACGGCGACACGCGCTGCGTTGATCTCGTTCCTGACCAAGGAGCTCGGAACGGAGAGCCTCGACCGCGCGAAGAGCTACATGGAAGACGGTCTTCGGATGACCGTCCACCTCGTGATGAGCACACCCGAGTACCAGATCGTCTAGGGCCTCGAAACCGGCGCGCGATCGCGGTCTTTGCCTTATCGCGCCGTTGCCTTCTCGCTGGTCCTATCCTCGGAGACGCCATTCTTAGCCGCAGCTTCTTCTGCACGCGCCGCGGACAGAATGTTGCGCAGCCCGTAGTTCCCTTCGTGGCACGCGTACTCGAACGGCGGTTGCGACTCGTCGTGCGTCAGGTTCATCGCGAACGTCCACGGGCGCGTCCAGGTGCGCGGGTCCTCGAAAGTCACCGACCATTCGAGCGTGTCGGGACCGAGCGGAGTGAACCTCTCCACGAGCTTCAGGTCCCGACTCGATCCGCGGTACGGCACCTTGTCGGTAAAGTTCGTCGTTTCGACGACCAGGGTGTTGCCCTCCCAGTGTCCGCGGGCGTCGCCCACGTATTGACGGATCGATGAACTGATGTGCGGCCGCCCGTCGAGCGGGATGACGCGCGTGTCGTGAATCATTTCGTAAGTGATCGTCACGGCGTCGGGGCTCTGGCCGATCTGATACGAATTGCCGTAGATCGCCGGCATCATCGAGCCGGGCACGCCGCGCGTGATGCAGCGGTCGTAGAGGCTGCGATCCACGTACGAGTCGGCCGGGCCGCGCCCCTTGCGGGCGTCCTGCGCGGCGGCTGCGCGCTGCTTCGCCTCGTCGGTCAGCGGCGGCACCTTGCCGTCCGGCGGGTCGGAAACCAGCCACGCGCGGCTGTTCGCGGCGAAGTAGTTCTCGAACCAGTGCATTGGGCTCGTGGCGCCGGGAAACTCGCTGAGCGTCGGGTTGCGCTCGATCGTCTGCTCCTGGCGCTGCTGCGTGATCTTTGCGAGCTCTTCCGGAGTGAAGCTCGCGAGCGTACGGTCGGCGAATTCCTGCGGTCGTTCGAACGGGATGCCGCTCTCGTCGCTGTTGTTGTACGCACCTGCGATCGCGGGATCGCCCCACGATGTCTTGACGGGCTTATAGGTGCCGCGCGGCGGCAACGGCGCCACCTTCTTGTGCTGCGGCACTTCGTCCGCCTTGATGGGATCGGCGGCCTTCAGCGTCTGAGCCTTGGCGGCGACTGCCGCACCGAGCGCGATGGAGATCGCGACGCCGACGCACGCCCCAACAATTGCATTCTTCATGATGCCCTACACCTGCGCTTCATCGCGACGACACGTTGCCACACACGGCAGTCTCTCGGCCCGGTCGATTCCTTACTTGCTTGGCGGCGCAGCAGGTCTCTCGATCAGCTCCAGGTTCATCCCATTCGGGTCTTCCACGAAGATGTTGCGGACGCCGTTACCGAAGTCGACCAGCGCGCCGTTCGCGGAAATCAGATTCACGCCGGCGGCTTTCATCTGTGCCAACATCCCTTCGAGGTTCGTCACCTCGATCGCCATCGCGGGCGCACCGGGATCTCGGACTCGGAGGTGAAATTTCGTGCGCGGGACGCCGCGGAACTCCGTGAATTCCACCGTAGCGCCTGGGGGCAACGTGCCGGCCAGTTTGCGGAACTCGACGTTCTCCGGCGCGCCGACGAGCGTGGCCAGCGCGGCATCCTTGGCGAACGCGGAGGACCCGGCAAGCTCGACGCCCATCATGCCGGTGTAGAAGTTCCTCGTCGCGCCGGCGTCTTCCATGGTGTAGGCCAACGAAACGCGGTGCAGGTTGCCGGCAGGCGCTCCAGCGGCCGGAGCTTCCTCGACCAGCTGCAAGAAGAAGCCATCGGGATCGCGAAGAACGATCGAGCGAGCCTTGCCTTTCGCAGTCGTGATTTCGACGGGCGCTCCACCGGTCGTGACGAAAGTCGCATTGGCCTTCTTGGCTGAGGCTACCGTGGCGTCGATGTCGCGCACGTACAGGACGAGGCTGGCCGCGCCGGGATCGGTGTACTTGGCCTGCGCAGGCTGGCGTTCGACCCCCTTGAAGTGAGTGAATTCGAAGCGCGTGCCGCCGGGCAGGCCCACCATCGACAGGGTCAACGTAACACCCGGAGCATTGGTGAGCAGCGGCACGGCGGGGTTCGCGAAGTCCCGCGCTTGGCCCTCGATGCCAAACACGTCGCGATAAAAAGCCAGCGTCGTGTCCAAGTCATTCACGGCGTGGATGGCGTGCGAGAGTGACTTGATTTGCCCGGCCGGAGTCTTCTGCGCGAAGGCCACGACGGCGAACCCGAGCGCCACGAGCGCTGCGATGCTGGCCAGCTTCTTCATAGCGATACCTCTATTCCTCGGCCGCGGTCGCGGCCCCAATTAGCTTCAATGGCGTGGGCTACGCATCGGCGGGAGACTTTCGGGTCGTCGAAAACCTGCAAGTCATCGGAAAACGTGGCTCAGAGCAACGGCGTCGGCACGCACTCGCGTAGAGGCGGCAGCCCGCCGCCCCGTGCCGACCACTCGATGCGACGGGGCCAGCGGCGCCTAGTGGCGAATCTGCGTGGAAATGTCCTCGAGCTCGTACACGTCGCAGTTCCCACGCTCGGGCAATAGTCCCGCGTCGGCATTCGGCAAAATCCGCAATTTACGCGGTGTCATCACCCACGGCTCCACGAGCACCACAGGGTCCTCGACGGTGACCTCGTAGAGGATCTCGTTGCCCTTGCGCGTGAGCTTCTCCACTACTCGCATCTGATCGGAGTGGAAGAAGCCTCCGCGCGCGAGCCACGTATAGTCGTTGAACGAGATGGAGTCGAGCACCAGCGTGTCGCCCTCCCAACGTCCGACCGTGTACCCCATGTACTTGGTCTCGATGGCCTGCTTTGGGTCGTGCTTCCGGCCATCAGTCGGAATGATTCGATATTCCCCGTAGCCGCCGCCGCCGTCGGCATACTGACCGTAGAAGAAGATCACGTCGTTCGCCGACTGTACGATTCGCAGCGGCGGGCCGTGCCGCGGAATCCCGAGCGGTTGGCAGGTCATGACGGGATCTTCCTTGTTCGTCCACATGTCGAGCTGTTGAACCTTGTCCCAGTTCTCGGGTTTGTACAGCGGACGATTCGGCCCGTAGCGCGAAGGCGCTTCCCATTCGAAATCGATCGTCTGATTCCAAGCCTCGCTGCAGCCTTCCGCTTGCGTCGGGCCGCAGCGGCGATTTCCGTAGCGCCAGTTCATCCCGCCGGAGATCCAGTTGCCGGTCAGGTCCGGCTTGCCATCGGCCGTCCGCGGAGTCGACTCCGACGTCTGGGACGGCGGCTCTACTCTCGCCAGCGTGAGCACCGGAGGCGGCGGCGTTGCCACCTTGATCGCTTTCTGGACGCTGGCGGGAACGGGCACCACGACGTAGACGCTGCCCGTCTCCGTCTCCACGGTTGTCAGGTCGCGGACGACCGCGCCGTTACGGCGCTCCGTCATCTTGCCGGCGTAAAGCGCCTCGACCTTGTTCAGCGGGTTGTTCCAGTCTTGATAGTCGCTGTAGGTGAACTCGGTCGTCGTTGATCCCTGTTTCACCACGACGCTTTCCGCCATGAACTTCTCATTGAGGGTGGCGGTGGCGATCGCACCGGCGACACCCGGAATAGGGAACGTTACGACGGGCTTACCGCCCTGCCACGCCACGCTCGTGCCACCGATCTTGTCGCCGCCGTCAGCGAGCTGACCAGGGTCAGGCTGCTTGGTACCTTGCAGCGCTGCTTTGGGCGCGCCTTGCGGACTTGCCCAAAAGCGGATGAGGCGCTCCGGCACGGCGTTCGGCATCGGCGTCGCCTTCCCCTGTCCCGCGATGAGCTCGGCACCGGGGATGTCCTCGTTCCAGGCGTACGCCCCGCTGACGACCTCGATCGCCGAGTGCGTTTGACCGTTCCGTGTGCATGTGTACTGAATCCGCTGACCGGGCGTCTGATAGTTGGTGCTCGCGCGATACTTGGAGACTCTGCAAGGCTGCCCGTCGACTTGAACCGTGCCGCTCCCCTGGTACTCGAGCGATGCGATCAGCTCGTGCTCGTCGACGCCGCGCAGCATGCCCAGGTGCCACGTCCAGTTGAACAAGACCGATTTCAGATCCTTGGCGTCGGTCGGTGGTGTATACGGCGGAGGACCGCCGCCGAAGCCCTGCGCACCGGCCGTCAACGGCGCGGCGATCGTGAATACGATTCCGAGCGCGAGGCAAATCATCCCCCGCGGAAAAACCATCGTGGTCATCTTCTAAGCCGTTGTTGTCTAGTCGCTGCTGCTGCCGCTCGAGATCTGAATTTCGCGCTTGTCTGCCAGCACGATCGATCTGATGAACCCCAACGGCTTGCCGTTCCGCGCTGCGAAATACTTGATCGTGACCGCATCCCCGGCCTTGACGGTATTCGGTCCGCCTGTGCCGAAACCGAGGTTCGCCAGTGTGTTCGCGGAGCCAGTCGTCATTATCCACTCTGTGGTCGTGCCATCCGCGTTCGCCACGGCGAGATGCATTGCGCCGTGCGGATTGGTAAACGCCACCTTCGTGAGCACCCCCGATACCTCTCCCTCCGACTTGATGTCGTAGACGCCCGCGAGGGAGTGATGGGCTTGCACCGAGCCGCTGGCCATCAGCCACCCGCTCACGACGAGAGATCCCAAAGTTCGCTTAATCATTCGTGCGCCTCCGCAAAAAATCGTAATCGGCACCAGGTGCCCTCGTGAAGCCCTATCAAAACAATCAGAGCGTAACATCGCGGGCGCCTAGGCTCAAAAACGCGTCCGGCCGCGCGCGCTGCCATCGAGGTGCCGACGGGCATCGTCGCTCCGCGCAACCCCGTCGATCCTGCAGAGAATTTGGCGCTGTGCGTCCGAACCGCAGACCGAAGAAACCTCAAGGAGGCTCGGGACGGACTTCGGGAATGACTGATCCCCTCGTGCCGTCTGTCACGTAACGATGCATTCATGGACGAACGACATCATCGCTGCTCTCGGCAGCGCAGCGGCCGATGCCAAAACGAGGCAGGTATGAGTCACAACAACATCCGATGGCCCGTCACGGTCGCGGTCTGGTTGGTCGGAGCCATTCCCTTATGGTTTGTGTGGGACACCGCGTCCGCGGTCGAGTCCCTCAGCTGGATTCGGTTGGCGATTTACGTGGCGGCGTTCCTGTACCTCGCGGAGATTCCGTGGCTCCATTCGAAGCTCTCGGCCTTCTTTCGCTAGTTGCTCCTCTTGCAGATCTGGAAGCTCTTTTCGCGACGACGGTCACTCAACCCAGTCGACCGGCAAAAGTAGCATCCTCATGGATGGACACACGCCCACCGCCAGAAGACGACGATCCTACGAGCGAGGAAGAAGTGATCGAGATCGACGGCACGACCACCGATCAGCTCGATGACCGGTACCGCGTGCACATCGTCTCGGCGAGCGAGAGCGACTCCAAGACCGTTGCGGCCGCCAAGCCGCAAACGCGCGACCCGGAAACAACGCAGGACCTCCTGAAGGCGCTCGAGAACGCCGCGATCGTGATCGATGAGCCGGCGGCGGCCGCGCCGCCGCCCGAACGCCCGCCTGGATACAACCCATACGACGCAGGACCGGATAGCCGCCCCGCAAGCGTTAGTCAGCCGCGCCGGACACCGCCAGCGGCAGGCTTGACCCCTCCGCGGCCTCGTTTCTATGGCGACGAGAACCGCCCTCGCGGGGCTTATTTGTCGAGGACGATCGAGAAACCGGGAGCGCTGAACGCGATCTCGACCGCGAAGCTCGCGACCTCGTTTTTTGCCTTCTTGATCTTGACGTGCTCGCCGGCGTCCTTATCGATTACGTAATCCGTACCGACCACGGGTACCAATGCCTCTGAGATTTTTTTGGCGATTTCGTTCTCGCCCATGGCCTTCGTGATCGAAATCGTGGCCTCACGTTTCGTCCCGTTCTGCGGCTGAATGGCGATGCGGAGGAACCCATCGCCGGTTGCCCCTGAGTTGATCGTAATCTCGGCGTCTTCGTGCATCGTGGTCTGAGCCAGTGAGGCATTCGAACCGAGCACAGCCGCTGCCGCCATGAAACCGAGCAAAGGCATAGTCATACGCATGTGAGTCTCCAGTTATCCAAAGAAAAACGCGCTTAGTAACAGTTACTCTGAAGAGCTTCGGTGTCAGGTCACGATCGCAACTGCATCGCTGCGTGAGCAGACTCGAGGACGAGTACGTCCAACGCGACGGCAGCGAAGGCGCCAGCTCATTTTTCTACGCCCACCACCGCAACGTCGACGCGGCGATTCTTCGCGCGACCCTCATCGGTGCTGTTATCGGCGATCGGGTTGGCCTCGCCCTCACCGGCGACCTGAAACTTTTGGGGCTCTGCCCCGAGACTTATCAATTCGTCGCGGACCGCTTCCGCACGTCGCAGCGAAAGCACCGAATTGGCGGCGGCCTCGCCGACGTTGTCGGTGTAGCCGGTAATCATCACGTGGTCGGCACGGCCCAACTCCCCTTTCGCCTGCTCGCGGTACTCACTGATCTTCGCCTTCCCCTCCGGCGTGAGCTCCGACTTCCCAAACTCGAACAACGCCGCCTCCGGGAAGGTCATTACTTTCGCGGCTAGCGTGGACACGCTCACCGTCTTGGACGCCGTCCCGGATCCGCCGGTAGCGGTGATCGTGTATTGCGTAGAACTCCCGGGGCAGACCTGTTTCGAACCGGCGGGATCGACCTTCCCGACTCGGTTATCGATCTCGACCGTCGACGCATCTGTCGATGACCAAGTGAGCTTCGTGCACTGACCTTGCTCGACAGAGGCCGGATTCGCCGACAAAGAAACCGTGGGCGCGGGCGTTCGGGAGCAACCAAGCAGCACCAAAGAGAGAACGACGACGTATTTCATGGCTTTCTCCGTTCCTCAGGGCGTGGAATCCAGCATAGATCTGCGGGCACGCTTTCATCCGCCGGCGGATGACTTGATTCTTGTTCAACGTCCGCAAGGACGTTTTCCCGCGCCTTATTCTCTAAGATGCTCTCGATACTGCGCTGATCCCCAGCGATGTCACATGCGACTTAGTACCTACGAATCCGTGGGGAATGTGCGCGTCGTGACGGAGACCGCGCGTTCTCGAAATGTCGCGGGGAAGCGGAGCGGCCCACAACCGCGAAAGGCAGCGGCCGCACTACAGAACGCGCGGCTACCAAAGGGCTCGGGCTCGGCTACCTCGCGGCGATGGGGCCGGCCCTGAACTCGCTGATCAGCCCGTCGAGCGCCGCCTGCACGTGGAAGTCCTCCCACGCGAACTCTCTTCTGACGACCTTCTCGATGTTGTCGCGCGACCTATATTCGCGAATCAATTCGGTCATGGTCGCGCTGAATCGCTTCGAACGCTCGAGATACGCTTCGAGGTCCGAGCGCGTCGAAACCACGCCGTGACCGGGTACGACCGTATCGAAGTCGAGCTTGAGCGCCGATTCGATCGCTCGAGGCCAAGCTTTAGCGCTGCCGCCGCCCGGGTAGTCCACGAGTTGCGCGGATGTGCCGGGACCGTTCGCGAAAATATCGCCGGACGCGAGCACGCGGTAGTCGGGAAACAGCACGACGACGTCGCCGTTCGTGTGCGCGGGTCCCACGGGGTGAATCTCGACCGTCTTGCCCCCGATGTAGATGGTCAAGGGACCGTCTGCTGCCACGTTCGGCAAACCCGGCTGCTTCGTCACCAACATTTTCGCCAGCGCGTGATCGGACGCCACGACGATCGCATTGAGCGCTTGAAACTTCGCGTTGCCCCCGCTGTGATCGGGGTGATAGTGCGTATTGATCACGTATTTGACGGGTTGGCTCGTCACACTCTTCAACAGTTGCACTATGTTGTCGTGATCGATCTCGAACTTGTCGTCCACGAGCAGCACGCCTGCGTCGGTGACCAAGGCCGTCACGAGGCCTGGCACGGCAACGTTGCTGATCACGTACATGTCGTCGTTGAGCTCGATCAGCGAGAGCTCCGCCGGTGCGCTCCCGAACTGCGCGTAGGCGCTCGCGCTGAGCAACCCGCAGAGAGCGAAAGTGAGACCAAGAACTGTCTTCTTCATAAATCGAGCGTAGGCGCAGCCTCGAGGAAACGACAGTGGGTCTTTGGTCGTACGCGCGTGCGCGATATTCGATCACGCGTCGAAGTAGCGGCCCGTGTCGAGGTCCGCAATCAGCCCGGGACCGGTCGGGCGCCATCCGATCCGCTGCTGCGTGAGCGCGCTCGATGCCGGCAGGTCCATCGCGAGTATGCGTCCTATGAACCCGAGCAGCGCGCCGGCCTCCTCCGGTGTCTTCGACACCGCCGGAACGTTCAGGCGGCGACCGATGGCCTCGGCGATCGCGCGAATCGGAATCCCCTCTTCGGCGACACCGTGGAACCTCGCTCCCGAAGCCCCCTTCTCGAGCGCCAGCCGGTAGATCCTGGCGGCGTCGAATCGATGTACGGCGGGCCAACGATTCTCGCCGTCACCGATGTAGGTGGCGAAACCCTCTTTGCGCGCGCTGCGCACGAGCGTCGCAACGAATCCGTGATCACCGTCGCCATGGACCGACGGCGCGAGCCGCACCACCATAGCGCGCACTCCACGAGCCACCATCGACAGCGCGACCTCTTCCGATTTGCGGGGCAAGACAACGGCAATCGAGTCGTCTTCCGTTCCGAGGCGGCCAGGCGGAGTGCTCATTCCGGACGAGACGAGCAACGGCCGCCCCGATCCTTCGAGCGCGGCCCCGAGCGCCTCGATCGCAGCTTTGTCGATAGCGCAACTCGCCGCGAAGTTGGCGAAGTCGTGGACGAAGCCGGCGTGGATGACGCCATCGCACGCGGCCGCTGCTCGCTTGAGGCCGTCGAGATCATCGAGCGCACCGCGGTGCACTTCCGCGCCCGCGGCAGCGACCGTGCGCGCTGACTCGTCGGATCGAGCGAGGCCGAGGACTTCGTGGCCCGCGGCAATCAGATCTCGCGTGACTGCTGAACCCACCCAACCGGAAGCTCCGGTGACGAAAACACGCATGGCTTCTCCTTATATGTGCTCGCAACGGTGCATGCCTGTGGCGCGTCTTTTATTGGGCAGACTTGGCGAAACGTTGCAGCCAAGAGCGCCCACGCGCGTCACGCAGCCACTGGGTAGAATGACCCCGAGGATCGTTCCGCGGAATATACGAGCACAATGGCACTCACCGGCAAAGTAGTCGCGGTCACGGGTGGCTTCGGCCAACTCGGCCTTGCAGTCGTGCAGACGACCCTCGAGGCCGGGGCACGCGTGGCTGCGCTCGGTCGCTCGGCTCAGCCCGCGGGTGTCACGGCGCTCGGCGGCGCGCTCGCGATCAGCGACATCGATTTGGCCGATGCGGAAGCTGCCGCGCGCGCGCTCGACGAAGTCGCCGCGAAGCTCGGCCGCCTCGACGCGCTCGTAAACGTCGCCGGAACGTTTCGCTCGGAGGAGCTCGCGGAGGGTAGCGTCGACACGTGGGACCTGCTTTACCGCGTCAACTTGCGCACCGCCGTCAGCGCATCGCGCGCCGCGCTGCCGCATCTGCTGCGCGCAGGAGGCGGGCGAATCGTGAACGTGGGCGCGGGCGCGGCGGCGGCAAGAGCCGGCGCCGGCATGGGCGCCTACACCGCATCGAAAGCCGGCGTCTCGAAGCTGACCGAAGCGCTCGCCGACGAAATGAAGGATCGCGGCATCACGGTCAACGCCGTCCTGCCGAGCACCATCGATACGCCTGCGAATCGTTTAGGAATGCCCGACGCGGATTTCAGCCGCTGGGTCGCGCCGCGCGATATCGCTAGTGTGATCGTGTTCCTGCTGTCGGACGAAGCGCGCGCAGTAACCGGCGCGCTGATCCCGGTGTCGGGACGCGTCTAGCGGCCTTCGAGCTCGCGCTCGAACTCCAGGCTCTCGCGATCTCGGTAGATCGTCGCGAGCGCGACCGTCTTACCGCCCGCGATGAAGCGCACGGCTGCGCTGCGGTCGTCGAAGCTGCCCTCGACCTGGGTGCGCTCCCACGCGCTCGCATGACCGACGTAGTTGATCCCGACATCGTAGTGCGCGCTCCAGAAAAACGGCACCGCGTCGAACTTCTCGCGCCGGCCGAGCATGTTGCGCGCCGCGGTTTGACCCTGCCGCTCCGCAACCACCCAATGCTCGACCCGGATCCGCTCGCCCGAATGAGGATCGGGCCAGCGCGCGATATCTCCCGCGGCGAACACGTCGGGCGCGCTCGTCTCGAGAAACTCGTTCACGACGACGCCCCGATCGAGCGCGAGCCCGGCCTTCTCGGCCAGGTCCACGGTCGGCCGCACGCCGACGCCGATTACGACGAGCTCCGCCGCCAATTCGTCGCCGCTCTCGAGCGTCACTGACTGAGCATCGATCGACTTGGGTTTGGTGCCGAGATGGAACACGACGCCGTGCTCCTCGTGCACCTTGCGGATGAATCCGCCGAGCTCCGGGCCCATCACCTTGCCGAGCGGCACGCTCTCGGGAGCGACGACGTGAACCTCGAGCTTGCGCGCGCGCAGTGACGCAGCGACCTCGAGACCGATGAAGCTCGAGCCGATCACGACCGCTCGCCGCGCATTCGCAGCCGCAGAGATGATCGAGCGGCTGTCCGCGAGCGTGCGCAGGTAGTGGACGTGCGGAAGATCGCCGCCGCGCAGATCGAGCTTGATCGGATCCGCGCCGGTCGCTAGCAGCAGCTTGTCGTAGCTTTGCTCGCGTCCGTCAGCGAGGACGATCCGCTTGCTCTTCGTGTCGAGCGAGGCCACGCGCGCACCGAGCAGCAGCTCGATCTCGCGCTCGGCGAAGAATTCCGGCGGGCGCAGCGGCATCCACTCTTCGGGCGCGTTACCCGCCAAGTAGTCCTTCGAGAGATTCGGCCGGTCGACGGGTGGAGCCGAATCGGCACCGGCCATGATCAGCTTGCCGCGATAGCCTTCACGGCGCAGCGTCTCCGCGGCCGCATGGCCCGCCGCGCCGGCCCCGACGATCACGATGCAGCGGGGCCCTTTGACCTCGATCGCTGGCAGCGCCCGCTCGGGCTTGCGGGCGCCAACACGCACGCGTCCGCCCTTCGTCTCGACGTCGTAGCACGCGATCGGATTCAGCGCCGGCGCGCGCAGGGCCGCGCCGGTACGCAAGTCGAAGCACGCGTGATGCCACGGGCAGCGCACGGTTCCGTCCACGAGCAGCCCGTCGCCGAGCGGCCCCGAGTAGTGAGTGCAGGTTGCGCTCACCGCGAAGATCTCGTCGCCTCGGCGCGCGAGCAACACGGCCTCGCCGCGCGCGTGGCCGACCAGCATCTCGCCGTCCCGAAGAGCGCTCAGCGCCACGCCCTCGACCAAATCGGGGCCCGTCAGTTTCTGCTCTCCGCCCATGCTGAGACGATACCTTATTCGTACTTTCTTCGTTCCCAGACTTCTCGCTGGTAAACACCGCCGTCCGGCCTACGATACTTTGCTACGTTCTCTTTGCTCTTCGCGACCATTTCCTGGGCATTCAATGAGACGTCGATCTCCGATTCCCAGTGTTCCCTCTTGAAGGGAATAATTTGCGCGTAAGGTGTGCCAGCAGGAAGAATTCCCCGAACGCCCTTGAGCACGAAGAACGGCATCGTGCCAGGTAGGTGCACTTTGTCGTTGTCGACGATCCCGCTCGTAGTCAAGAACGGCAGCTCGAACCGATTGAGCGGGTGTGTATAGAGAGCGCTGTAGCCTTCCGGGAGCTCTACTGCCCAGTCAGCCCACCATGCGAAATGCTTCGTGTGATAGCCCCTGGGATGAAAGAATTGGGGCATTGGCTCACGGTCTTGTAAAAACTTTTGATGCTGCGCGTCCAGCACTCTTCCGTGAATGTTGCCCGCCGGATCCTCTCCAAACTCGATATCGCATGGGGTCTTGTACGTGTATCCGGTACCCAAGATGTCGAGCACTGCGGGGCAAGCTTTCCACGTCGGCATCTTGCCGCCGCCGTCCGGCGCTTCGGCGGGCTTGCCGGTCGCCGGGTCTGGGACGAACCATTCCGCCCGGCGGTACCAATCAGGGAGCGTTTTGATTATCGGTCCCGGCCTAGAGGCGCTGCTCTCATTTAGCCAGGGTTTGTTCGATACGAACCTAATCTTCTTAGTGTCCACGGGTGACGTCGCCCTCGATAGCGGCCGATGAGTCGGCCTTGAGCATAGCTCTCGAGCGGCCAGCGCACACTAACCGTGGAGAGTCGCGCTAGCGTTCGCGAACCCCGCCTCTGCCCAGGGACAAACGTCGACTACGGAGCGCGGCCAAGTCGCTCGCAACTAGCAGAGGCCTAGCCACCCTCGGAAGGCTTGAGCGGATCGCTTATTGATCTGACGAAGGACCAAAGGAGACAGGGCCGATCGCCGTTAGCCAACTCGAGGCGCACCAGGTTAGTGGTGACTAGCTCGACCACGTCGAACGTTTCGCCGGCATCGACGATGAATATTCCGGACTGCACGCGCTGTTTAGCTCTGCGGGTCCCCAACACGGATTTTCGTCGGCTGTCCACGGGGGAAATAGCATGCGAGCTCCCGCCGGCAATGCAAGTGGCTGTCTCGAATCGGCTTGCGTGCCCGCCGAATGTGCAACCCATACCAGCTGCAAGGATGGCCTGCACAGGCTCCTCAACGTTGCCAAGCTCAGCCCCCTCCCCCTTGGGCGATCGACGCACCCGCTCGTGACGTGAACCAAGTCACACGCCGAGACTTTGACACGAGACCCGCGTGGAGCCCGGTCGTATATTCGACCAACGCGCCGAATTGAGAAGGACTCTCGGATGGTGACCATCACTGCTGCCCTAAAGGATGCGCTCTCAAAGTACGAGTCAGCTCGAGCCGCTTTCGACGAGATCACCGCTGTGATCACGGAACGGATACGCGAGGGGCAACAACCCGCCGAGGCCGAGCTACGCAGGGAGGACGAAGCGCGCGCGAACGTGGTGCTAGCTCGCCGTAGCGTCCAGACTTGGTTCGCGATCCAGGCCCACTATTCCGCGGACCCCGAAGAGATGGCGCCATCGCCTCCACCGCACAAGCGACGCGAGCGACGCGAACGATCGCGGGCGAAGGCGTAGCGATCGAGAAACCGGCTAGCGCCAGGTTTCTCGATTCACAGGATTGCAATCAGAATCGCGATCTCTGCGAGCCCGCAGCCAATCAACAGCCAGGCTCCCCGCGCTCGATCCAGGTCGTAGTCCATGCGTCCGCACCTCGCTTCGATATTCCGCGTTACATATACAAAGCCCGTGCCGGATCGCCATCTACGAGGCCGATCCGATACGGGCTTTCGGCCAGATGACACTTCTCGCGCCGGCTACCGGGAAACGGAGAGCGGCCCGCGGTGTACTACCCCGACTTCGAGGACGTTAAATCGGACGTGGGGTTGTATCCTGCAGGCGTGGCTACTAGCGAGAGGGCAGCTTCGTGGAAGCCTCAAAGCAAGAATCGGTCACGCAACCCGAAGCGCAGACTGGCGACGCGGTTGCGCTCAGTGACGTGCGCGTCGGCGATGAGCTCATCTGCAGGCTCGCGACTGGCAGAATGATCCTCACGCGAGTGAAACGTGTGAAGCGTTCCAGAGGTGGCGAACTGGTCGCGTTCTTCCCCTGCGCGCAGCTCGGCGTCGATTCGTCTATTCCGATCGAGCTCACCCGCGTCGTCAAAGCATGGCGGTCGCCGCAGTCCAAGCGCGAGTAGCAGGCGGCATTCTGCCCTCATAGGACGCCGCTTCGGCGTGCGGTAGGTGTGCCGAAACGAGTCGCCCTGAGCCGTGACGAGGTCGCGGTGCTATGCTGCATCGTCGCACGGGTATTCGGGGGTTCCAGTATGCGATTCGCGACACGGTCTCGCCCCGCTGATGGTGTTCGAGCGCGCTCGACGACTCTGCTCTTCGTCGCAGCCGGACTCGGCCTTACCACCCTGTCGATCACCGATGATAGCGTCGCGCAGGACGCGGCACCGCCCGACTCGGCGGCATCCGCTTCGGCGCCGTCCGAGCCGCTTTCCGATCGGCAGCGGCGCCGCGAGGTGCGCCGGCAGGCTGACGCACAGGCCAAGGCCGCGAAAGCTGAAGCGAGCGCCAAAGCCAAGGCGGATGCTCAGTCGAAGTCGAGCCAGAAAGCCGACCCCAACACTCTCGTCTTCTATGTCGAGGACCCTCAGGTCGTCTGCCGCAACATAGAGGTCATCGGTTCGAAAATCTCGAGGAGGGTGTGCGGGACACAGGAGCAATGGGACGCATTGAAAAGGAAAGGCGAAGACGACATGCACCAACTGGGGCGCTCGCTCAACGGTTCGACGGCGGGCGCGCCTCAAGGCACCGCGACACCTGCCGGCATTGGGGTCCCTCCGTGAGCTTCGCATGACGGCCGATGAGTTGATCGCAGCAGCCAAAGACCCGGCGAACCGCGTAGGCGGTGGTGACGCTCGCGCAGCCCTCCACGCTCTCCTGGAAATGCTCTTATCGACTTTCGATTACGAAGAGTTACGCGCAAACACGCCCGCTATCGTCGCTCGGGGCCTGGCGGCGTGCATCGTATTGGTGGACGACGAGAGAGCGGCGAGCACGCGGAGTTGATCTCAAGCTAGTACGTGCGAAGCTCGCGACAGTGCCCCGCTTCGCCGGGGTTTCTTTTATCCCCCCGTCTCGCGCGCTATGCTGTCCCCTATGAAGCCTGGACTACAAAAAGAACAACAAGGCTCCTCGCCGCCGCTTCGCACTGGCGAACCCGTGGAACCCAGCGATCTGCATGTCGGAGACGAGCTCATCTGTTTGCTGCCCTCGGGCCGGTACGCGCTCGCGAAGGTCAAACGGCTTAGGAGGAGTGACGGCGAGATCACCGGGTTCTTTCCCTACCCAGCGACCAGAAGCGATCCCGATAAAGCGATCGAGATCAGCCGCGTCATCAGGGCGTGGCGGTCGCCTGAGTCGCAGCGCTAGCGCTCGCTCCTCCGCTCCTCCGACCTCACCTTGCACTTCGTCGCCGAGCGACGCGGCTTTCTTTCGTGAAGATTGGAACGGCCAGTCAAGCGAGACCTAGCCTCGCACTCAGTCGCGGCCGGCGAGAGTCACCAGCAGTAGCCTGAGCGGCATCGTTCATTCCTCAGAACCCCGCCTCGCGCGGAGTTCTTTTTTGCGCGTAGACTCGGTGTCAGATGTCGCCCAGCAAATCCTGGGACTACTTGATGACAACACAAGCAGAATTCGACGCGGCGATGGCGCTTTACGACGAAGCGATCGCAATGTTCGAGGCTGCAAAGGCCGAGTTCGAAGCTCTTGAGCTGCAGATCATGGAACGCCTCGCGTCAGGCGGGGAGCTGACAGAGTCCGAGATTCGCGAAGAGGAACGCATACGTGCGTCGCTTTTCCTCGCTCGCGTCCGGCTATCAAAACGAGAGAAACCACGCTCTCCGAGCTAGCCCTCAACCGCACCCGGTGCCTCGAGGCCCGAGTCTGCTATTGGTTGATCCACCTCGTCGCGTAAGTCTAGAAGTCTCACCCGCGGCGGTGTTCATTTCGCCGACGCGGCGTGGAGCCCCAGGTTCCGTGATGTTCGCTTCGCTGGTTGTCGTTCCGGTAGCTGATAGCCGTTGCGAAGGTAGAAGATCGCGTCGGCCGCGAGCGGCGATTGCGGATACCGCTTGAGAAGTTTTCTGAAGCATGCCGCCGCGGCCTCGGGAACGCCGTACCTATGGGAGTCGCAAGCGAGCGTGTAGAGCGCGTATTCATCATCAGCCATTCGATCCCTTGTTCCGACTGTTTGCGCGATGGCGTGCCGGCAGTAGCCGTATCGGAGTCGGACACCCCGGCGGTGCAAGCACCGTGCCGTCACTCCGATTCAAAGGGTTAGGTATTACGCGATCAGCGAAGTGTAAATTCCCCCGACGATCATGTGGCTCACTCTGCACTAGCGCTGGCGTCGGATGCCACGAATGTAATCCCAATCGAAGCGATGACTCCCGACGGTCTAGCACATCAGGTATCGAGGCGCTGCTCGCGGGCTGAACTGGTACGTACTACCTTTGGTATTCACAGACCCCGCATCGGCGGGGTTTTCTTTCTTGTGTGGCACACGATTTGCTTAACGAGAACGAGAACAAGAAGCGTTAAGGACTCCCACGTGCCCGACGACTTCGACGACCGATGGAAGGCCGCGATGGCCAGGTACACGGCAGCGCTCGCTGATTGCGATAAGGCCGGCGCAGAAATCACCGAGGCAATGCGCGGCGGGCGTGCGCCGGATTCCACCAGTCTCTCAAAAGAGGAACGCGCTCGGACGAGGCTGTTCGATGCCCGAAAAGAGGTGCTTATCCTCCTCCGTGAGCGCAAAGCGCGGGAGCGCGATTAGCTCGTAAATCTAGTGGCGGAATGCGACGCGCTCGCTAGTGCATCGTGCGTTGACGTCGAGCTCTCGATAACGAGCGTCGCGCCTCCACCAGTTCAATCATCGCAACCCGCCGGCGCGCAAACTGCTCCGCCGTCGGTATAGAACGGCTGCGCACGCAGGCGTTGATGGTAGAAACGGCGTCAGAGTAGAGAGCGAACGCGCGTTCGTAATTCCGTTGGAGTTCATCGAGCTCCCCGCTCGGGACGGGCGGGAGTTCCGCGTGTCCATCGTTTTCGCCTTCGTTCGCCTCGCTCATCGTTGCCCTCCTGCGGCGCGGGATTTCTCACACACTCAAAAGGAAGACGGATAAGCAGCAAAAGGGTTCCCATTTTCAGACGCGAGACGTTGTCGCAAATCCAGTTCCAACTGTTGACACGGGGCAGTCAATGGAACGGCAGAGCCCGGTCCTTTTTTTCTGGCATGGATGTTGCTGAGCACAATGCAGGAGAGATCGACTAACGATGCCAACGCGCGACGGGTTCGACGATGCACAAGCGCTTTTCGATGAAGCGGTCGCGATGTACGAGACCGCGAAGGCAGAATTCGAGGCGCTCCAGGAACGACTCCGCAGGCGGTTTCAGCAAAATACCGACTACGAGGCGCTCGAAGTCGCAAAGTGGAATTTGTTCAGAACTCGCGCCCGGCTAATGCGGGTCTTCCGAGAGAGAGATAAGCGGGGACGGCCTCAATAGGCGCTTCGACGCAACCCGCAGCCCGGTTCGGAATGCAGATTTGGGCGACTTGACCGATCTACAGAGTTGCTAGGATTGCGCGGCGATACCATTCGTTCTATGCGAGCCCAGCTTCACAGGCTGCGCGAGGATCTGAGGGCTGCCATGGAAGCATGGGAGTCGGCAGCCGCAGACGTGGCGCGCCACGTACGATCCGAACCTTCGGCCGACCTGTCCCTCAGCGTCTATCGCCGCGAAGTCGCTGCGCGCGCTGCGGTGAAACAAGCACAACTAAGACTCACCGTTGCTCGTTCCAACTTACCCACTGCTCATCGATCGCGCGGCCATGCGCTGTCTTGATCTCGAGCGAATCGCGGGAGCGGCCGCGGCGGTACAGCGAATCATCTGCTTTGCCACGATGCCCTCTAGCTCATCCCAAGGATGTAGGCGGAGTGGCGCGAACTGGTCGCAGACCTCGAGCCCACGCTGACGACGGGCATCGAGGGCAAGCAAGACCCGCGGCTTGTCGCGAGGTCGCGGGCGGCGCTATAGAAGCGCTGCGGGGACATCCGGGTAAGAGCAACGCCGGATGCCCTGGAGTTCTGTTCAACCCAGGGCATCGAGGCAGCGTTGGCGCGGGCCGCAGATCGCTCGGTCGAACTAAGGTTTGCGGTGCAATTGCGTTACGTTCGATGTTGTCGGAGCGAGGGCGCTGAGCGTCTCCTCGAACGACAGCTTTTCGTCGTATGCGCGCTCGATAATGTTCCTACCGTTTGGATGGTCCTTCACGAGTCGCAGGACTCGTAACGTCTGCTCGATTCGTACGTCATTGAGCTCCAGCGGGCCAACAACGAGCCAAGCGACGAGAAGCACCATATCTTCTTGTTTCATAGCCAAACCCTTTGGGGAGGAATATGACTCAAGGGAACGATAGGTTGGACAGTCGTCGAAGAGCTGTGAGCAATTGTTACGAATTGTCGGCTCCGACAGCCTCACCATCCGGCGATTGCACCGAGCTGCGCGTAGCCGACGTGACGGTCACCCTGCCCGACCGCAGCGCCATAGCGGCCGAGTGGCAATCATTGATCGATGGACTGGGCGAGCTAGCCAGCAAGCTCGATCGAGCAGAAACCGAAACCGCGCGAGCTGTCCTGAGGGATTACTTAGGCGAGGTCCGGGTTGACCGGACCGGCCTGGGCCGCGGAGAGCTGCGTCTACAAAGGTTGGTAGCGGGGGTAGGATTTGGATTCAGTTTTCCGGCCCATGATCCTCCTAAACGCTCGACGAGCAGTCCGCTTTAAGGCAGCCGGTAGCCGTGGTGGCGTCGTGCTGGACTCGAACGAGCAACGGTCGGTAGGAAAAGCCTTAACGAGACGGCGCGTCAAGCCGCGGAAATTCCGCCAAACTTAGAAGCTGAGCTGCACTGCGACACCGGCGGTCCGTGCCTCGTTATCCTCGAGCACGCCAAACCAGTCAATATAGCCGCGAATGTCGACCGGCCCGATCTCATAGAGCACGCCGGCGCCGAAGGTAATTCCCGACTGCTCGTCGCGCACGCTCTCGGTCGTCCCACTGCCGAGCGTCACGACGGTTCGCTCGAAATCCGTCTGGTACATCCCAGCCGATCCGAACACACGCCAATTGCGCTGCCAGCCGAAGAGCTCGCGCAACGACAAAAGCCCGATAGCTTTGACAGTGGCGATATCGAGCGGCACCTCGATGTCGAGCCGCGTGAGGCCGCTTCCCCGGATGTCGTGCGCGGCGATGTCGTCGAACCGCTTGTAGGCGAGCTCGATGCCGAGCCCGTCTTTCAGCCGGAATCCGCCGAAGAGATCTAAGCCAACCGAGGTGTCGGAGAAATGTACGCCCTCGTGCTGAACCGCATAATCGAGGCTCGCCGCGCCTAGGCCCGCATAGAAACGCAACGCCTCGCGCTCGTCATCGTCTGCGGCAACGGCTTCAGATGTCGCTAACGCGCCCGCCGCTGCGGTTAGCGCTATCGACAACCACCTCATGCGTCCGCCGTGTTTTGGCGTCACATTTCGAACATTTCCGCTCGCGCCCTGCGAGCAGCAGGACCAGTCGTTAGTGGAAATCATCGAAAAGCACGACGCGGGCTGCCGTTGATTCACCGGTGTCCGCGGTTACGAGCGTATAAATTCCGCCGCCCGCGAACTCGACCACTTGCGGTCCGTAGGCGATAGTCTTCGTGCCGGACCTCGCGAGCACTATTTCGTACGTGCCCGGATCCAAGCGCTGGAAGCCAGTGCTCGAGCGGGGCGCGAGATTCGCCGAAGGCGACAGCGTGCTGATGTTGTTTTTGTCGTGCTCGGCGACATAGAAGTCGAGCGTCCTCGTGGTGCCGTTGATGACTCTCAATTGCGCGTGCGTCGCGAGACGTCTGACGCTGTCACTCGACTTCAATCCATCGACGGACGCTGACGAACCGAGCAAGAAGAAGGTCGACCGCTCGCCCTTGGTGAAGTCGATTTCCTTCCGGGCAAGAAATACGAACGGATTTTCGGCGGGCGTTACGTCGAGGTCGAGTCCGAGGAGCTCGGTCGCGTCGACGGCCTGAAACATCGACGCCTGCCCGAACGCAAGATTGGCGACGAACGGTGCAAAGAAATTGCTGCCGATGAACATGTCCACACGGCCCGCATCGGACGCCGCGTGCGCGACCCTGAGCTGCGTCGAAACATTCCGGTCAGCGAGCGTCGCGCTGCGGTCGCGGAATTCCGTGACCTTGATAGCCGATGTGCCGTCCCCAGCCCCATCGCGGATCGCAAAACCGACCCGCGTCTGACTGTCGAGCGCAATGGTCTCGGAAGTGAAGTAAACGATGGATGGATCTGCGACGGCAGTCAGCGTTATGACGTACTGGCCGTTCTCCACGAGCGCGTCGAAGTTCTCGCGAGGCGCAAGTGTTCCACGCACCTGCACCACCGATAAATTCGTGCCCGGGGGCTCGACGTACACATCGACTTTACTCACCGAATTCGAGAAGTGGAAAAACTCCACCTCGAGGTTCGTATCCTTTGGATCACCGTCCTCGCTCTGCTCCTTCGTGTCGAACGCGTGATAGGTCTTGTCGTAGACGCGGATCTCGCGATTCGCATAGGTTCCGACGAGCGCGACTACATACTCGTGATCCGCGATCGTATTGATTGAAATCGTCGAGAGCCGCGTGCACTCGCTGTCGTCCTTGACGTCATCACCATCGTTGTCACCGGTGCAAGTCGTCGTCTCGTCGCCAGGAAGTGCCGCGTCGAAGTTGAAATCGTATTGATCGGCGTCTACGGCGCGGAAATCCGTGGCGCTTCCGAACTCGAGGCTCGCCCACTCCTCCTCTTCCCGCAGAACCTCAATCGCGCCCGTGTCGGATACAGCGTTGATTCCAGCCACAAGAGGGCGTTGCTGACCGTCACCGTCGTCATTGTCATCGCCGCTATCACAGCCCGCGAGCAGCGACGTGAAACAAAGTGTAATGAAAAGCGCATTGCTACCGTTGCGTCGACTTAGGTCTTTATTCATGTTGGTCGGCGTCCGTTCGTTGAAGCATATTCGCGTGAGCGCAGAAGAAAGTTCCAAATTCTTGCGGGAGGGAAGGATGGTGCGGCAGTTGTCGATGAGTTGTTAGCAATTGTTACGAACTGTTGAATCGTGCAAGCGACGATCCACTTGTCGCAGGACTTGTGCAATCGCGCGGGCGCATACGACGCTGATGTTCGTAGTCGAGCTCTCGTTCGGATCTCGAAATGCGGAGTTTCCGAAGAACGCGCGAAGGAAATGCGCGCCCGGTGTAGCGACCATTCGCGGCGCAGCGCGTCAATGGCGGGAGCCGTGACGCTTGGAGCGCCAGATAGTTATCTAGGGACGGTGCCTATCATCGCGGAGAACAGCGATCTAGGGCTCATGAGGGACGAGCGATTGTCTTGCCGGCGTCGTTCAAGTCTGAAAACAATCGTTTTTGATTTCTTCGCTCGAGCCCGTCCATGATAAGCATCACCGAAACACCGACGATGATGCCGAGCACCGTGAATACTCCGCGCATCATGTTGACTCTCAACGCAGTTAGCGCGGTGTTTAACAGTTTCAACGTCTCCATGCAGGCACCCTCGCTTTGCCCTACTGATTCGCGACGAGCGAGTCGTTGCGCAACGTGACCGCGATTTGCGGTCGCTCGAAAACCCCCGCAAATGCGGTTGCATCAATCCTATCTGTCCGCCAACGGTCGCGATGTAATCAATTGTTACGAAATGTTCGTCCGAGGACGCGAACAGTACGCTCGCGTTTGTAAACCCCGCCGATGACTCGCCGCAAATTGGAAGTACGCGGTCGTGACGTGCCGCTGGAGCCACCGCCCAACACAAGACGCGTTGAGAAGAACCTACGGTTGTCGGCGGGTCCACCCGCGAAGTGAGCCGGTCGATGCGTGCGGGAAGCCCCATTTGGTACGGGTCGCTCCTTGCGTCCCGCGCGCTGGCCCGTCCTAGCTGCGAAGCTTCGAGGGAATCTTGACGGTCAGCGTCAAGCCACCACCGTAGCGCAGCGCCGCATCAATGCGGCCGCCATGCAGCGTCACGGCGCGGCGCGCAATCGCCAACCCGAGGCCAGCACCTCTAGTTGATTCGCTGCCCTCTACTCGCGTGAAAGGCTCGAAGATCGAGTCCAACTTGTCGGCAGGAACGCCAGGACCGCGATCATTTACAGTGACTACGAGCTCGGCAGCGGCGTGATTCGTGCGAGCGGCGATCTCAACTGTAGTGCCGGGCATCGTGAACTTCACGGCGTTCCTCACGATGTTCTCCAACGCACGGTAGATGAGCTCTCCGTTGACGGCGGCGACGAACCGACCCGGTGCGTCTACGAAGACCGAACGCGAAGCCGATTTCGCTTCGAACTCGGCGTCTTCTGCGATGGACTTGAGCAGCTCGACCACGTCCACCGTGTCGGTCAGCGACATCTCTGCACCCGCTTCGAGTCGATAAAGCGTCAGCAGCTCTTCGAGTAGCTCGTCGACGCGCTCGCTCTCGCACTGGATTCGCTCGATCAGCGTCGCAGCCTGCGAAGGGTCCTGCTTCAGCAGACCCGCGGCGACTTGCAACCGCGTGATCGGCGAGCGCAGCTCGTGAGACACGTCGTGTAGCAGCTGCTGCCGTGCCTCGGTGAGCTTTTGCAACTGCGCCGCCATGTGATCGAACTCGTCCGCGAGGTCGACGATTTCGTCGCGCCGGCTGCCCATCAATGGAGCCACGCGTGTGTCGAAGTTGCCCTCGGTGAGGCTGTGCAACGCCCACCGCAAGTGGTGCAGCGGACGCGAGAGATACCACGCGAGCGCAACGCCGACGACGAGCACGCCGATCGCGCCGGAGATTACGGGGACGATCGGTATTCCGGCAAAGTTCGGAAACACTGGGTCTACCGGTAATCTCCGCCCGGTGAGCTGCAAGTAGAGCACAGGGCCCGCGATCGACAGAATCATGCTCACCCACAGCGCGAGCAGCAGCTTCCAAAACAGTCTTCCGGTGCGCGGCTTGATCGGCATCTTCAATCCTTCAGCAGCTGGTACCCCTGCCCTCGCACGCTTTGAATCCACGATTCGCCGTCTTGACGCGAGCCGAGCTTCTGGCGAATGCTGCTGATGTGCACGTCGATGCGCCGATCGAAGCGCCCGAGCGGCCGGCCGAACGCCTGCTGCGAGATCTCTTGCTTGCTCACGAGCTCGCCGGCGCTGCGCACGAGCACCTCGAGCAGACTGAACTCTGTGCCCGTGAGCTCGAGCGGCGCCCCGCGCCACTCCGCGCGGCGCGATCCCGGCCACAGCACGAGCTCGCCGGCCTGCACGGGGCGTTGACTCCGCGCGCCGCCGCCCGCTCCGCCACGGCGTTCTTCCGTGCGCCGCAAGATCGCGCGGATACGCGCCACGAGCGCACCCGGCATGCACGGCTTCGACACGTAGTCGTCCGCACCCATGTCGAGCCCGACGATGGAGTCGATGTCGTCGCCGCGCGCGGTGAGCATCAGCACGGGCACGTCGCTCTTCGCGCGGATTCGACGCAGCGCGTCGATGCCCGTGAGGTGCGGCATCATGATGTCGAGCACCACGACCGCGTAGCGATCGGACGTCGCTTCTGTCACGCCGGCTTCGCCGTCGTGCACGGCGTCCACCTCGAAGCCCTCCCCTCGCAGATATTGGGAGAGCATCGCGGTGAGATCGGAGTCGTCGTCGATGAGAAGGACACTGGTCATGTTCGAATTGCGGTGCGTCGGGGCACCGGCGCGCAATCACACTTGAGCTGCGCTTCAACCGGCAGTATCGGGCGAAACCCCGCTCCGCGGTAGAACCTCGGGCGTAGCTTTACCGATCTTTACGTTTCCGAACGGCAGCGAGCACTTGTCGCTCCTATGCTGATTCACGGCCGCAAGACCTCGGCGGTAATTGCTTTTGACCGAGGCAATGCACACGACTTTTCAGGGGACTCGTCCGATGACAGCCAGCAGGTTCTCGAAACTTCGCCTTGCGGTGCTGGTTGCAATCGGCGTCGCGGGTCTTGCGGTCGCCATCCAGTTCGCGCGCCCTGCGTCGCCCGACCGGCCGCGGCCCGGTCCCGGCCCCGGCAACGCGGGCCGGCCGGCCGCCGCGCTCACAGTGGACGCCGCTCAGCCGCAGAAAGAGACGTGGCAAGAAGCCGTGCAGGCGACCGGTCCTGTCGCCGCATGGCAAGAGATTATCGTGAGTCCCGAAGTCGGCGGCTTGCGCATCGCCGAACTGCTCGTCGACGTCGGCGACCGCGTCGAGCGCGGCCAGCTGCTCGCGCGCCTCGCCGACGACAGCGTACGCGCTGAGCTGCGCAAGCAAGAAGCCACCGTCTCGCAGACCACGGCCAACTTCGAGCGCGCGCAATCGAACTCGCGGCGCGCGCAGAGCATCGCGTCAAGCGGCGCGATGTCGGAGCAGCAGGTCGAGGACTCGCGCATCACCATGTCGATGGCACAAGCGGCGGTCGAGTCCGCTGAGGCGGAGCTCGACGCGACCAAGCTCAAGCTGTCGCAGACACGCGTGGTCGCCGTCGACGACGGCGTCGTGACGGCGAAGACCGCGGTGCTCGGCAACGTTGTCAACTCCGGAGCGGAGCTCTTCCGGATGGTGCGCCAAGGGCGCGTCGAGTGGCAGGCGGAGCTCGACTCTCGCCAGCTCGCGCAGGTTCACGCCGGGCAAACGGCGAGCGTCACGCTGCCGAGCGGCGAGACGGTGCAAGGCACGATTCGGACGATCACGCCCGCACTCAACGTCGCCACGGGCCGCGCAATCGTGTACGTGAGCCTGCCCTCCCAGAGCAGCGCGCGGACCGGCATGTTCGCGAGCGGCAGCATCGACGTGAAGAAATCGCCCGCGCTCACGCTTCCCCAGTCGGCGATCGTCGCGCGCGACGGGCGCTCGTACGTGTACGTGATCGGCGACGACGACACAGTGAGCCCGCGCTCGGTCACCGTCGGCCGGCGGCATGAGGATCGCGTCGAGGTGCTCGGCGGCCTCGAGCCTGAGGTGCGCGTGGTCGCGAGCGGCGGTGCGTTCTTAGCGGACGGCGCGCGAGTCACCGTTACCGGCGACGCGCCGCGCGCTGCTAACCCGGAGAGCGCGCGATGAACTTTTCGGCCTGGTCGATTCGCAACCCGGTGCCGGCCGTCCTGCTGTTCATTCTCCTGAGCTTCTTGGGCCTGATCGGCTTCCGCGGCCTCGAGATCCAAGACTTGCCCGAGACGGACCTGCCGACGATCAACATCGCGGCCGGGCTCGAAGGCGCCGCGCCGTCGCAACTCGAGACCGAGGTCGCGCGCAAGATCGAAGACACGCTCACGTCGCTCACGCGCCTCGACCATATCACGACCACCATTACCGACGGCTCGGTGAGCATCAGCGTGAGCTTCGAGCTCGAGAAGGATCCCGAAGAGGCGCTCGGCGAAGTGCGCAACGCGGTGGACCGCGCGCGCGCGGAGCTGCCCGCCGGCATGGCGCCGCCGAACGTATCCAAGCGCACGACGGCGAACGGGACGCTGCTCACCTACACCGTCGAGTCCGACAACCTCGGCGAAGAGGAGCTGTCCTGGCTCGTCGACAACGACGTCGCGAAAGCGCTGCTCGCGGAAACGGGCGTCGCCACGGTATTGCGTGTCGGCGGCATCGACCGCGAGGTCCATGTGGACCTCGACCCGACGCTGATGGCGGGGCTCGGCGTAACGCCGGCGATGGTTTCGCAGCAATTAAAGCTCGTACAGCGCGAAAGCTCGGGCGGCCTCGGCGAAGTGGCCGGGCAGCGGCAGTCCACGCGCACGATCGGCACGGTCGGCTCGGCCGGAGAGATCGCGGGGATCGCGATCCCGCTGAACGACGGCCGCTACGTGAACCTGAGCCAGATCGCACGCGTGAACGACACGCACGCCGAGCGCACGACGCTCGCGTACCGTGACGGCGAGCCCGTGGTCGCGTTCCAGGTGACGCGCGCGCTCGGCTTCTCGGACTTGGGCGTGGTCGAGGACGTGCGCGCGGGCGTCGCGCGTTTCTCTGCCGACCATCCCGAAGTGCGAATCACGGAAGCGAACAACAGCGTGGCCGCAGTCCGCGACAACTACGAAGGCTCCATACACCTTCTCTTCGAAGGCGCGCTGCTCGCGATCATTGTGGTGTGGCTGTTCCTGCGCAACTTCCGCGCGACGCTCGTGTCGGCCACGGCGCTGCCGCTCTCCATCCTGCCCGCGTTCGCCGCGATGGCGCTGTTCGGCTTCACGCTCAACACGATCACGCTGCTGGCGCTCTCGCTTTGCGTTGGCGTGCTCGTGGACGACGCGATCGTCGAGATCGAGAACATCGCGCGCCACCTGCGCAGCGGTAAGACGCCGTACCAAGCGGCGATGGAAGCGGCGGACGAGATCGGCCTCGCCGTGATCGCCACCACGTTCACGCTCGTGGCCGTGTTCCTGCCGACGGCGATCATGGGCGGCATTCCGGGCCGGATCTTCCGGCAGTTCGGCATTACGGCGTCCGTGGCCGTGCTCGCGTCGCTGCTCGTCGCGCGATTGCTCACGCCGATGATGGCGGCGTACCTGCTAAAGCCGCCGAAGGCGAGCGACCGTAACGAGTTCGTCGACGGGCCGGTGATGAACCGGTACTTGAGCCTCGTCCGCGGAGCGCTCCGCCGGCGCAAGACCACGCTGCTCGGCGCGTTTGTGTTCTTCGTGCTGTCGCTCGCGATCGTGCCGCTGCTCCCGACCGGCTTCATTCCCACGACGGACTCCGGGCTTTCCACGCTCACGATCACGACCCAGCCGGGCAGCCGCCTGGAAGACACTGCCGCGATGGCCGGGCGCGCCGCGACATTGCTACGCACGTTGCCCGAGGTCCGCAGCGTGTTCGTCGCGGTGGGTACTGCGAGCCGCGGCGGCGGCCCCATGAACTCGAGCTCGGTGGCGGACGTCTCGGCCGCCACGCTGAGCGTGTCGCTCCTCCCGCGCGACGAGCGAGCGCTCAAGCAGTCGGAAGTCGAATCGAAGATGCGCACGCTGCTGCGCACGCTACCGGGCATTCGGGTATCCGTCGGCGGCATGCGCAACGGCGAGACGCTGACGCTCACGCTCGCCGGTGACGACGCGGGAGTACTCGAGAAGATAGCCGCGCAAGCAGAGGCGCAGCTGCGCACGCTGAACGGCATCGGCAACGTGACGTCCGGTGCGGCACTGCAGCGCCCGGAGATCCAGGTTCGGCCGGACGCGGCGCGCGCTGCGGCGCTCGGCGTGACGTCCGAAGCGCTGGCGGATGCCGTGCGCTTCGCGACCTACGGCGACTACGAGCTCACCGTCCCGAAGCTCAACCTCCCGGAGCGTCAAGTCCCGATTCGGGTGCGCATGGATCCCGCGCTGCGCGAGGATCTGGGCGCGGTGGAGCAGCTGCGCGTGGCCGGCAGCCGCGGCACCGTCAGCCTGCGCTCGGTGGCGGACGTGTCGATCGGCAGCGGCCCGGCCGAGATCACGCGACTCGACCGCTCGCGCAATGTGACGCTCAACGTCGAGCTCAATGGCCGCTCGATCGGCGAGGTGCAGCGCGAAGCCCGCGCCATGCCCGCTTTGAGCCAGCTGCCGAACGGCGTGCACTTCGTGAACCAGGGCGAGCTGCAACGAATGACGGAGCTCTTCTCGAGCTTCGGCCTTGCGATGGCGATCGGTATTTTCTGCATCTACGCGGTGCTGGTGCTGCTGTTCCACGACTTCCTGCAGCCCGCGACGATTCTGTGCGCGTTGCCGCTCGCGCTCGGCGGCGCGCTCTTCTCACTGTGGGTGACGCACCAGTCGTTCTCGATGCCGTCCGTGATCGGTCTCTTGATGCTGATGGGCATCGTGACGAAGAACTCGATCCTGCTGGTCGAGTACGCGATCATGGCGCGCAGCCAGCGAGGCATGGCGCGGCTCGAGGCGGTGATCGACGCGTGTCACAAGCGGGCTCGGCCGATCGTGATGACCACGCTCGCAATGGGAGCCGGCATGCTGCCGAACGCGCTCGGGCTTGGCGCGGAGCCGAGCTTCAGGCAACCGATGGCGATCGTCGTGATCGGCGGGCTCATGACGTCGACCGTGCTGAGCTTGCTGATCGTGCCGGTCGTGTTCACGTACGTGGACGACTTCTTGGTGTTCGCCAAACGGTGGATGCGACGTATTGCATCTCGGCACGAGGTGACCAGTCCGACTGCTGCTCGAGTCTAGTAGTCGACTGCAGCCTTCCTGACACAAGTATCGTCACGAGGCACGGTCAAATCGACGATCACGAGGTCGAGCCGTGTGACCTCGATGTCATCTCGCTGCGCCGTCGCGGCTTCGACTATCGTTGACGTAGACCAGGCTAGACGCCCAGATAGTGCCTTTCACGATTCCATCGAGCCCGGCGAAATCCGTGAAATGCCAGAGGAGCTGACCAGGCTCCAGCGTCTTTGAGGCGTAGTCGTCCGGCTGCATCGTTGGCATCGGATTTCCCGCACTAGGCCGGATATCCCACGCAGCCCCTGGTTGGGGCTCGGCAAGTGCTTGAAAAGTTGGTAGCGGGGGTAGGATTCGAACCTACGACCTTCGGGTTATGAGCCCGACGAGCTACCAGGCTGCTCCACCCCGCACCGGAAAGAGGCGGCATCATACAGAGCAGCTGCCATTCGCCGCAAGGCAATCCGTCGCCTCCCCCACCGAGCAGCAGCCGAGCGTGTGCGTGACCCGCCCCACTACGCACTTCTACCTATTTTCGTGGCGTCGAGCCGGCGACGACAATTGCTCCGCCGGATCAGCATCGGCGCGCGACCTCGGCAACGGAGCGCGCGCGCTTTCGAAGCAAAGGGAACGCAGATGAGCAGTCGATCGAGTACGGGAGCGTGGGTCAGAGTTTGGGATCCTTTCATCCGAATTGCCCATTGGCTGGTCATGATCGCATTCGTCGTCGCGTACCTTACCGAGGACGAGCTGTCCGTGCATGTGTGGGCGGGTTACGCGGTCGGTACCATCGTCTTGGCCCGAATCGTTTGGGGCTTTGTCGGAACGCCGCACGCGCGCTTTGCCGACTTTCTGTTCGACCCCGCGACGGTGCTGAGGTACTTCGGGAATCTTCTGCGCGGGAAAGGCCCGCGCCATCTCGGCCATAGCCCCGCGGGCGGTGCAATGGTGATCCTGCTCCTGCTGTTCTTGGCGGCCACCACGGCGTCAGGGCTCATAATCTATGCCTACGACCAGCACGCAGGTCCCCTCGCAAGTCTCGCTGCACCCCCGCCCGCCCCAAGCGCCGGCAATCAGGCGACCTCGGTGACGAGCGCGGCGTTCGAGGCACGCGAGGACTTCTGGGAAGAGACTCACGAGCTCTTCGTGAATCTGACGTTGCTTCTCGTGATTCTTCACATCGGCGGCGTCGCGCTCGCGAGCTTCGTTCACAAGGAGAACCTCGTCGCTGCAATGATGACGGGCAAAAAGCGCGGCGCGGACACCGAGCGACCGACTCGCACCGACGCCTAGCGCCGGCCCGTCATCGCACGCTACGCGTCCGCAACGCCCCCCTCGCCCCCAAGACGATGCGCCGTTTCGTTCCGGCCGACAGACTTGCCGGCCTCGGCAGCCACGAGCACGGGTTGACGCTTGCCGAAGTCGCCACGCGCCGCGCGCGCTACGGATCCAACGACATCGTCGAGACCCCGCCCGGCGGCTGGCGCGACGTGCTGCGGGAGACCATCAAGGACCCGATGATTTGGTTCCTCGCCGGCACGAGCGCACTGTTCGCGCTCGTCGGGAGCTCCCGCGAGGCGCTGATCATGCTCGTCGCGATTGCGCCGATTGTCGGAATGGACGGATTCCTCCATCGGCGCACTCAAGCCTCCACGCAGGGGCTCCGCAGCCGCCTCGCGGAGCGCGCGACGGTAATCCGGGATGGCGCACAGACGCGGATCGCCGCCACCGATGTCGTGCCGGGCGACCTTGCGCTCGTCGCCACCGGTGAGCCATTCCCGGCTGACGGCCTGATCGTTGCGGGTGAGGCCTTGCAAGCAGATGAATCCGCACTCACCGGCGAGGCGTTCCCGGTGCGCAAGGACTCGCTCGAAGCGGCGTCGGCTTCGGTCGGCGACGCCAGGGTGAACGGCAGTCATTGGGGGTTTGCCGGAACCCGGCTCCTCACAGGCAGCGCGCGGCTGCGAATCGTGGACACGGGTGCCGGCACGCTCTACGGAGAGATCGTCCGCTCCGCAGTTCACGGCAAGCACGAGCGCACATTGCTCCAACGCGAGATCGCGAACCTCGTCAGGGCGCTGCTCGTGGTCGCGGGAACGCTCTGCGTGATCCTTGCCTGGATCCGGCTTCGGCAAGGTAACGGCGTTGTGGACGCGTTGGTCAGCGCCGTGACGCTCGCGGTCGCGGCTATTCCCGAGGAGTTTCCGATCGTGTTTACGTTCTTCCTCGGCGTGGGGATCTTTCGCCTTGCACGACGGAAGGCTCTAGTGCGACGCGCGGTCGTCGTCGAGAACATCGGCCGGGTGTCGTGCATCTGTTCTGACAAGACGGGGACGTTGACCGAAGGCCGAATTCGCGTCGGGCACTACGCGCCGGCCGAGGGAGTCGAATCAGGCGAGCTCGCACGCATCGCCGCGCTCGCATCCCGCAGGGAGGGTGCCGATCCACTCGACGCCGCCATTCTGGACGAGGCCGCCTCCGCCTGCGCTGGCTACGAGCGCCTCGTGACGTATCCGTTCACCGAGAACCGGCGCCGCGAAACAGCGGTGTTTCGAAAATCACTCGGCGGCTTCGTCGTCGCTTCGAAAGGCGCGCCGGAGACCATCCTCGATCTGTGCCGTTTGGGGGACGCCGAGCGTGCGCTCTGGAACGGCCGTATTCGCGAGCTCGCCGAGACCGGACACAAGGTCATCGCTTGCGCTTGGCGCGAGCTTACAACCGACCCGTCGCTGGAACCGGAATCGGACCGCGACTACCGGCTCGCAGGCATTCTCGGTTGCGAGGACGCGGTCAGGACGGAAGCTGCCGAGGCCGTTCGGCAGGCGCAGGGGGGCGGCATCCACGTGATTATGATCACCGGAGACCACCCGACGACGGCGACAGCGGTCGCGCGCGAGGTTGGCATCGGCGGCGCCGAGCCCACGACGATCGAAGGCGACAGGCTCGAAGAGACGATTGCGCGCGGCGGCCACGCCGCACTGCGACAAGTGGACGTCATCGCGCGCGCCCTGCCCGCCCAGAAGCTCGCGTTGGTCCAAGCGCTGCAGTCGTACGGCGAGATCGTCGCAGTCACCGGCGATGGCGTGAACGACGTACCCGCGCTGCAGGCAGCCGACGTCGGAATCGCAATGGGCGAGCGCGGCACGAGGAGCGCGAGGGAAGTCGCCGCGATCGTCCTGCTCGATGACAACTTCCGCACAATCGTGAGCGCGATCGCGGAAGGACGGCAGCTGTTTCGCAACCTGCGCTTGAGCTTCGCTTATCTACTGATCACGCATATTGCTCTGGTCGTCACCGCCACACTGATTCCCCTCGCCGGCTATCCGCTCCTGTACCTGCCGATCAACATCGTCTGGCTCGAGCTCCTGATCCATCCGACGGCGCTATTAGCCTTCCAGCACGAGTCCCGAGAACGCCGCTTGCAGCCGATGGGCCGCGCCGAACGCTCCGGCCGGTTCTTCAGCGCGTGGCAATGGCTCATCGTCGGCACCGCTGGCACCGCCGCGACGCTCGTCGTGATGTGGTGCTACGACCGCAGCCTCGGCAGCACAGTGGCTGTGGAGCATGCTCGCACGATGGCGCTGGTCGCGCTCGTGATCGCGGGCGCGCTGTGCGCGGCTACATTGAGCGGGCTGCGCAGCCCCTTGGCGCGCTGGATCACGTTTCTGTCGGTAGCATCGGCGGTGCTGCTCGTGCAGGTCCCTGCTCTCGCGGAGCTGCAGCACCTCGCTCCGCTGCATCTCGACGATTGGCTGCTGGCCGCAGGAACCGGCGCGGTTCCGGCGGCGCTCGCGACGGCATTCCACTGGGAGGGCCCGGCGTTCCTCGCCCAGCTCAACCGGCGCGAGCGTTGAGGCCCGTGCCGCCTAGCTCTCGACTCAGCCGAGCACGCGCGCGCAAAGGTCGAGCAACAAAACGGGGAGGATCCCGAGCGCGAGCAACCCGAGCCCGTTCACGCTGATCGCGATCCGCATGTCCGGCGCTGCCACGAGCGGCGAGCGATGGCGTGCTCGCACGCAGTCTGCTTGCAACGACGATTACATTTACGAATTCGCGCTGAGAAATGCCGACAAGATCGTTACGCTCACCGCCTACCGGCATCCGGGACCTCGGGAGGACGGGATGTCCTGGGCTAGCGCTACCACCAAAGCCATACCGCGAGGTCGCCGATAATCGAGCTTTGTCAGCTTCTCGATTTAGATCTACGGTTGTTTGACGAGGCCGCCGCGCGAGTCGAGCCAGGCGCTAACCCGTTCGCCTCGAGGGTTGACGATGTTCTCGGGCTGATATGTCAACGATGTGCCCGGAATGCACCCTTTGCAGCTGCTCTGCCGCCGTGAGTCGCCGGCTCGGGCGCTCAGCGCAAAATCAGCTTCTGAACCCGCCAGTTGGAGGTCTCCGCGACGTACAGCAGGTGCTCCGATGGACACGCCAGCGCGTGCGCGCCGGAGAACTGACCGAGGCTGCGCCCCGATCGGCCGATCACTCCGAGCACCTTGCCGTCGAGCGTCAGCTTGAAGATACGACCCGGATAGGTCGACTCACCGAGAAACAAGACTTGGTTCGGACCCGAGGTGACGCATAGCGAGTTCGGGGCGCCGATCGCGGCCTTCAGACGTTCGCCCACAGGCGTCTCGCCGTTGACGGCTTTGGACGAGGAATCGGGCGGCACGTCGACAGAGAACATGCGCTTGAAATTGCCGTCCGTGTCGAAGACCTGGACACGATGGTTGGAGCGGTCACCGACATAGACGTTGTCGTCGTTGTCGATCGCGATCGAATGCGGGATGACGAACTGCCCCGGCCCGCTGCCCTTGGATCCCCACGACTTCACCCAATCGCCGTTCTTGTCGAACTTCGCGACGCGCGAATTCACGTAGCCGTCCGTTATATAGATGTTGCCTTTGGAATCCCACGCGACGTCGGTGGGTTGGCGAAAGCTCGCGTCGACGGGCGGCAGCGGCGGATCGGGGTGCTCGAGAGGTCCGGCGCCGTCTGCCGCCTCGGCCTTCCGGCCGAAGACCCAGACCACACGTCCCGCTGGGTTGAACACGACGACCATGTTCGAGCCCTTGTCGATGGCCCAAATGTTGTCGCTCTTGTCGACTCGGACGCTGTGCGCCTCGGACCAACCGTAGAGGCCCTTGCCGAGCTCGCGGATGAATTTTCCCTTGCTATCGAACTCGAACAGCTGCCCCGAGGCCGCGCCGAACGCCGGTCCGGCAAGCGCTGGGGCCGAGCGCGAAAAGACGAACACATGTCCGTCGGAGTTGACGGCCACACCGGACACCTCGCCAAAGTTCTGGCCATTCGGCAGATCCGGAAAGTTAGGAACCGACGTGAATTCGATTTGCGCGGGGAGCTCGTCGGCGAGCGCCACGGTAACGAACGGGAACGAGGCGACTAGCCCTAGTATCGATGCTTTCCGCACGGTGGTGCTCCCCTCGCGTTTCGCTCCGTCTCAAAGAACCGCGCACCCGGCGGCATCGCAGCTCACCGAATTAGCCGAGCACGCGCGCGCACAGATCGAGCAGCACTCCCGGAAAGATCCCGAACGCAAGCAACCCTAGCCCGTTCGCGCTGATCGCGATTCGCATGTCCGGCGCCGCC
>CAWEOP010000001.1:0-156355 GCA_963810755.1 uncultured Gammaproteobacteria bacterium | reverse complement strand
CCTAACTCCAGCGGAAGCCGGCCTTTTGCGTGAACGGGCGATTGGTCCGTAGGACCCCTGGCAACCGGCCCATCCGAACGCTTCGTGACGTGGCGCTTGACGTAACGCGCTCCGCGCGGTCGAGCTTCTTTACACGCCCGGGATTCCGCGCCAGAACGATGTCTGAGTCGTTCTATAAAATATCAACATATTCAAAATGTTAATAACTATTTCTAACCAGTGGCATACGTTTTGCACCTACCCAATACAAGTTTATTGGGGAGTCCTACGATGACAATTCGAAAACTCAGCTCAGTGGTCCTTTCAGTGGTTGCCGCCCACTTACTGTGGAGCGGATCAGCTGACGCAATGATCATCAGCGATACGCAAACCATCCAAGAGACTCTGAGTAATGGAGAAACCTACACTGGTGCGTTCAACCCGAGAGACAGCGGGGTTCCCGGCGCGACGGTCCAAGCGGCGAGCGCGTACTTTACGTTTTTCAACTTTGACGGCGCACCGGAAACAGTGACGGCGGTTCTGGGAAGCGGCGACTGGTTTGCGGTCGGGTCCAGTTCTACCCCATGAGCTTCGTTTCCCTCGGCGGCAACCTGCTGGGCTCCTTTACCACACTCAACGCGACCGGCTTACTTGGTTTCCAGCTGAGCTACTGGGGTCAAAACGAGATCTACCTTGATCACGGCACGCTGATGGCCAACACCACGTCAGTCCCTGAGCCCGGTACGCTTTCTCTCCTTGGCGCGGGATTGCTCGCAGGGTGGCTCGGCAAACGCCGGCGCAAAGTCGCCGGCTAATTTCCGCTTCGCAGTACTTCCCACGCCGTGCCATGCTTGAAGCCGGCACGGCGTTTCTTTTCGCGGTTCCGGCCGTACGCCTCCGGCACCGCATCGTCGGAATTCTGGCCTAGCTCTCCGGTTAGAATACGCGCCCTGATGGAAATCGGCGGTCCGCGAGGGCCTCCGGCTGCCGGTCCGTCAGGTGCGTGGTGATGTAGCTCAGTTGGTTGGAGCGGCGGATTCATAATCCTCAGACCGAATTGCTCTAAGTACGCGTTCTTAAATCGAGAGTCCCTCCTCTGCCTTCCAATAAATTCAGGGGAGTTTGCGCGTGACGCGCTGCTTTCCGGTGTTACCCGGCGAAGATATTGGAAGCTTCTTCCGCTCAAAAGTCGGCAAGAGACGACGCAGAACATCAGACTCGAAATAACGGAGTGCGCGTCTCACTGCCGTCGGCGCCTGGCCCCGGTCTGCAGCCGAAAACACGACGATGCCGCCACGGGACTGCGCGCGCTCGAGCACCAGCTCGAATGTGCTACACTCCGTTGACTTCCGGCTCTTCTCACTACGCAAAGCCCGGCGGGTTCCAAGCTTCCATCATCTTTTGGCGGGCGAATTGCAGGCGCTCGGACATGAGCGCTGAAAAGCGTTTCAGGAGTTGGTAGCCGAACTTCGCGTTCTCCTCGCAATAAGCCAGCACCGCGTCACCATCGAACTCAAGCATCTCGACGGAAGTCTTGGCCCTGGCCTGAAAGCTCCATTGGTGCGGCGCTATCACCCACGACCACCCCAAAACCGCGCCCGGTCCTAAGTCTTGCAGCTCGAGCGCCGGGCCAGCGATTGCGGCGACTTCGACGGTAACGTGACCGCTCTCTACTAGATAGAAACGGTTGGCCCGCTCGCCGTAGCGGAACAACACTTCTCCGCTGGCGAGCCGGCGAGTCCTGGCATGCGCAGCAAGGAAGTCGATCAGCTCGCGCGCTAGTCCAGAGAATAGCGCAGTCTTGGAGAGCCGCTGCTCGATTGAGAGTTCTGTCATCCGCAAATCTTAGTAAGCACCGGCGGCGGCCGATGCTCGTACTTTCCGAAGCAGGGGCTCCCTCGGCGCATGCACCTCGCGCCCCCGAGCAGAAATGATCCGCCTCGCGCAGCGCATCTCTTTCGCTCGCGGCTACGCCGCGACCGTGACGTCCGTCGTCAGCACCGCCTCCGCCTTCAACGAGTTCGTAACGAGACAGGCCTTCTCCGCCTTCTCGAGCAAGTGCTTGCCGCGCTCGATGTCCCCGCCCTGGGGCAACGTGAGGCGAGCGTGCAAGCGCACCTGCGTGAAGCGCGAGACACCGTCGACACGGTCGAGCACGCCTTCGGCGTCACAATCGAGGTCGAGCCACGACAGCTTCGACGCTCTCGCAATGGCGCGAAACGTGAGAATCAGACAGTCCGCTACGGCCGCCACGAGCAGCGTCTCGGGCGACCATTGATCGCCCGGACCGCCGAACTGCGACGGCGGCGCCGACGTTAGGCTCGGCAGACGCTCGGATGCGATCGTGACGCTGCCTTCGCCCTTCGCCGCAGCCTGTACTTTGTAGTGATGCGGATACGCGTCCATGTTCCGTGCTCCTTGCGATCGAGGTAAGAAGAGTGGAGCAGCACTGCCCTAAAGCAAATCCCGGAAACTACTTATCGCTTCGCGCGCGTTTGCCGCGAGCATCCCCTTAGCTGAAGAACGATCAGCATGGGCACTACAAATGGGGCCGAAGCGGCCGGGTGGGTCGTGTCGACAATGCAGGACGTTCGATCGGCGAACTGTTACGCGCGATCAATCGTGCCCTTGCGCGAGCTTTTGCTCCACGGTTGGCTTCAAGGCTGTAACGCCTCCTGCCAACCCGAGGGCGAGCGCCGATTCGCTATCGGCGCCATTGAGCTTCGCTCGCAAAGCCAAGAGCGCGCCAGCGCGGTTGCCCGTACTGCAATGAATCAATACCGGACGCGGTAGATCAGCGAGCAGCTTGTCCAGCGCAGCCGCGTTGCCGTAGGTAACGCCGCCGGCGCCTTCGACGGGCAAACTAATGTAGCTCATGCCGAGCGCCTCGACCGCGGCCTTCTCATCCATGCCGCGATCCTCTTGTGGTCCGCGCAAATCGATAACTGATTTGAAGCCGGATGCCGCAGCCGCCGCGAACTGTTGGCCACTAGGCTGCCCGGCAGTCGTAATCCCCTCGAGAGGATCTTTGCGGTTCGGTAAATCCGTCGATTGGGCAAGCGCTAGCCCCATCCCGAACGATGCAACCAGAAGTCCCATCGCGACCTGGGATGCGTAGCCGAGCTTGCGTATCTGAGAACCTCTAATCATGACAACTCCTTCGTGAGCAAACCGCTCCCGCTCTTCCAACAACCGCCGACGCGGCAATCTCCGCAGTCTGCCCAAAAACGGGCGGCTTCATGCCGAAAACTAGAGGCCCCCGACAGCTCGAGCCAGCCGCATGCGGGCCACCTCAGCATCGAGCAACGCATTCTCACGGTTGCTGCGGCTCAACGTGCGCGAGGCCTCCGCTTCGAGCACGCGCGTGCTGTTGACGAGGCCCGCTCCGTATTGCTGAGTCGCGATGCGCAGGCTCTCCTCCGACTGCTCGACGGCGTCGCGCGCAACGTCGATGCGGGCTCGGGACTCCTGCAAGCTGTACCAGGCTTGGCGCACTTCCAGCGCTAGCATCGAACGCAAATCCGCAAGCCTCCGCTCGTTAGCGCGCTGACTGAGACGAAGGCTGTCGCTGCGATTACGTGTCTGCCCGCCGTCAAACACAGCCCACTTCAAGTCGACGGCCACCATCGCGAACTCTTGCCGATCCAGCGCTTCATTCTCGAGATACTGATACCCACCTGACAGACTGACTTGCGGAAGCCGGCGGGAGCGCTCCGCCTCCGCTGCGTAACCCAGAGCCTGTCCCTGAGCATCGAGCACGGCGATTTCGGCACGCGCTGCCTGCGCTTTGGCTTCAAGCTCCGCGAGCGGCAGCGCCCGCGAGATCCGGCCCGGCCACCGACGTAATCGGGCTCAGCTCGAACGCTCGATCCAGCGGCTGACCGATGCGCCGGTTGTAGGCCGCCCGTGCGAGCTCGAGGCCGTTGGCCGATTGCAGCCGACCCTGCTCCGCATTCGCCAACGCAACCTGGGCGGACAACAGGTCATTGCGCGGCACGACCTCGCGATTGAACATCGATTGCACATCGCGCAGGTAGTCCGTGAGACTCGCGACATTGCTCTGCGCCACGGCCAGCGCGCGCTGGGCCCGCAACACCGCGACATAGCTCTCAGCCACCGCCAGCCGCAAATCCATCTTTGCTGCTTCGGCGGCGGCATTGCGTGCCGAGCCTCCCGCTTCCGCGGCTCCTATCCGGCTTGCAATGCGCCCGCCCGTGTAGAGAGGCAAGTTCACATTCAGCCCAGCGAGCACGTAGTTATCGTGGTCGAAGATCTCCGGCAGAGCGATCGCCCCGAAGCTGAACGCCGGCGCGTCCGCCAGCTGAGTGAAGCTCCCGGTCGCCATCAGCACGGGGCGTCGCTCGCCGCGCGCCGCCTGCACATCAAGCTCCGCCGCGTCCGCCTCGGTTCGCGCAGCCGCGAGTCCGAGATCATTCGCCTCGGCGAGAGCCCACCCGTCGTCGAGCGTCTCGGCGCCCGCGCGCGGCAACCGCCGTCACCGCGCCGAGCCACACCACCAGACGCGACGCCGCTCGCCTCACGATGCCCGGGTTCATTTCAGCGGCTCGATGCCGAGCGCCTTGAGAACGTATTTCTCGTAGACCGGCACGACGTTGCCGGTGCGAACCTTGCGCAGGAAATACTTCTCGAAGGCGACTTTACCGAGGTGCACCCACTTGCCGACCTTTGCCCAAGTCACGTTGCGCGGCGGAATTTGCGGCAAGGCGACGAATGCGGCGCCCGTATCGCCGAAGTCGGCGAGACAGATCGCGTTCCAGGTGGCGCGAGCCTCTGCGGGCTTACCCTCGATTTCGGCGGCGATGTTGCTACAGACCGCGCTTACCATCGATTCGATCATGTAGCCGGTCTTCGGAGCTCCGGTGGGCACGATGGTCGATTCGACCGGCGGGATCGCAACGCACACACCGGCCGAGAATATGTTCCGGTACTTCGGGCTGCGTTGGTGCGCGTCGATGATCACGAAGCCGCGTTGATTGCACAGCCCCGGCACAGCGGCCACCGCGTCTACTCCCCGAAAAGCCGGTATGACCATGCTGTACGCAAAAGGCAGCTCGTGTTGCTTCTTGATCACGCCGTCCTCGCCGTACTCGGCCGCCTGCAGCTGCCCGGCCGTGACGCCGAGAATCTTCGCGTTCGTGATCCACTTGATGTGCCGCTGCCGAAACTCGCCCTCCATGAGCCCTTTGCTGTCGCCGACTCCCCCTAAGCCCATGTGGCCGACATACGGCTCGCTCGTGACGAACGTCATTGGAACGCGGTCGCGTAGCTTGCGTTTGCGCAGATCCGTATCGAGGATCATCGCGAATTCGTAGGCGGGGCCGAAGCAGCTGGCGCCGGCCGCCGCACCCACGACGATCGGTCCCGGATTCTTCAGAAACTCCTCATAGCGCTCCCAAGCGTCGGCGGCATGGGTATGCGTGCAGACGGACTGCGTATGCGCAGCCGGCCCGAGCCCCGGCACCTCGTCGAATGCGAGCTTCGGACCCGTTGCGATCACGAGGTAGTCGTACCTGAGGACGCGTCCGTCGGCGAGGGCGACAGTCGATTGCTGGGCATCGATCGCGGTAGCGAGCTGCGGGATCCAGTCGATGTCGTGCTTCGCGAGCGGTCCCGCCATCTCCACGCGGGTCTTTTCGCGCGTCCGCCAGCCGACGGCGATCCACGGATTCGACGGCGTGAACTCGAAGAACGGGCTCGAGCCTATCAAGGTGATCCGGTGCGCTTTTCCGAGACGCTTTCGCAACTCGTAAACGCTCGGAACGCCGCCGATTCCTGCTCCCAAAACGATGATGTGCGCCATGACGAGCCTCCTTATGGGGCGACTCCGAACCTGCGCAAATAGCTCGCGTAGAGGATCGGAATGACGATGAGCGTGAGCGCGGTGGAAACGAGAATGCCGAAGATCAGCGACACCGCGAGTCCGTTGAAGATCGGATCATCGAGAATGAAGAAGGCGCCGACCATGGCCGCCAACCCCGTGAGAACGATCGGCTTAGCCCGCACCGCGGCCGCACGAATGACGGCATCGGTCAGCTCGCGCCCCGCGGCGACCTCGAGATTGATGAAGTCGACGAGCAATATCGAATTGCGCACGATGATGCCCGCGAGCGCGATCATGCCGATCATCGAAGTCGCCGTGAACTGGGCACCGAGCAATGCGTGACCCGGCATCACTCCGATGATGGTGAGCGGGATCGGCGCCATGATCACAAGCGGCACGGCGTACGACTTGAACTGCGCCACTACCAACAAGTAGATGAGGATGAGGCCTACCGAATACGCGAGCCCCATGTCGCGAAACGTCTCGTAGGTGATCTGCCATTCGCCGTCCCACTTGATCGAGAAACCTTGCGGGTCGGTGGGCTGCGTAATGAAACGCTGCTCGATCGCCTCGCCGCTCTCCCCGAGCCGGCCGATGATCCTGAACATTCCGTAGAGCGGGCTGTCGATGTCGCCCGCCATGTCGCCTGTGACGTACGCAACGGGGAGCAGATCCTTGTGGTAAATCGCGGCTTCCCAAACCGCTTCGCGAACGGTGACGATTTCCGAGAGCGGGATTCCGATGCCGCGAGTGGACGGTACTTCCAGGGCGAGCACGTCGCCGAGGTCGCCTTTCTCGGCGACCGGCAGCTCGAGGCGCACCGGCACTGGATAGCGCTCCCGACCCGCGCGAAGGTAGGTGACGTCCCCACCCGACAGCGCGAGCGCGAGCGTTCTCGCCGCGCTTTCCTGACTCACTCCGAGCACCGCGGCTTTGCCGCGGTCCACCGCAACGACGAAGCGCCTCGCAGGAGCTTCGATGCTCGAATCGACGTCGACGATGTCCGGTGTCGCCGTGAACACGTCACGGACCTTCAAGGCGACTGTGCGCGTCGCTTCGTAGAACGGGCCATAGATCTCGGCGACGATCGGCGCCTGCACCGGAGGACCCGGCGGCACCTCGACTACCTGTACCGTCGCGCCGTAGCGTCGCCCGATTTCGGCGAGCATCGGCCGGGCGGCGATCGCGATGTCGTGACTCTGCCGGTCCCGCTCATGCTTGTCGGTCAGGTTCACCTGGATGTCGCCGACCGTCGGGCCGGTACGCAGGTAGTACTGGCGCACGAGACCGTTGAAGTTGATCGGTGCGGCCGTGCCGGCGTAGATCTGGTAATCGGTCACTTCCGGAACGGCCGCGACGGCCGCGGCGAGCTCGTCCAGCACGCGCGCCGTGCTCTCGAGCGCGGTGCCCTCCGGCATGTCGACGACGATCTGGAACTCGGACTTGTTGTCGAACGGCAGCATCTTCATGACGACCCACTGCACGCCGGCGAGCGAGATCGCGAGGAGGATCGCGATGCCGATTCCCGCATATAGGCGATGGCGGTATTTGCGGCTCGCGGCGCCGCGCAGAAACTTGCCGAGCACGGTTGCCGCGAGCCGGTCGAGCCGCGCTTGCCCGGCATCATGCCCGCCCGGTGCAGGCCGCAGCCCGCCGAGCAGCCGACGCGACAACCACGGCGTAAACACGATCGCGACGGCCAACGAGATCAGCATCCCCATGCTCGCGTTGATCGGGATCGGAGCCATGTACGGACCCATGAGCCCGCTCACGAACGCCATCGGGAGAAGCGCGGCGATCACGGTGAAGGTCGCGAGGATGGTCGGACCGCCGACCTCGTCGACGGCGCGCGGCACGATCTCGTCGGGCGATCCGCCGCCGAGCCGCAGGCGGCGATGAATGTTCTCGACGACCACGATGGCGTCGTCGACGAGAATGCCGATCGAGAAGATCAGCGCGAATAGCGACACACGATTGATCGTGAAGCCCCATGCCCAAGAGGCGAACAGCGTGGCTGCCAGCGTCACGATGACGGCCGTCCCGACGACGATCGCCTCGCGCCAGCCCACCGCAACGATCACGAGCACGATCACGGAGGCCGTGGCAAACAGCAGCTTCTGAATCAGCTTTTGCGCCTTGTCGTTCGCGGTGTCGCCATAATTGCGGGTCACCGTCATCTCGACGCCTTCGGGAATGTAGGTGCCCCGAAGCGCCGCAATTCGCGCAATCACCTGATCGGTGACATCGATGGCGCTGCGTCCCGGCTGCTTCGACACGGCGATGGTCACCGCGGGCGCATCCCCGGCCAATTCGATGCCGCGGCTCAGCGCCGCCGCGCCGGCGCCGAATTTCACGTATTGCTCGGGTTGGTCGGGTCCGGCGCGAACGTCGGCGACGTCTTCCAAGTACACGGGCCGGCCGTTCTTCAGGCCGACGACGACTTCCGCCACGTCGTCGCGGTGCGCTAGGAATTCCCCCGCCTGAACCGGCGCGACACCCTTGACGCCGACGAGATCCCCGGCCTGCAACACGACATTGGCGGCTTGCAGCGACTGCACGAGGGCGAGCGCCGTCAGACCATGGCCCGCCAGCCGCTGCGGGTCCAGCGACACGTGCACGGTGTCGTCCGGTCCGCCGATCGTGTACACGTTGCGTGTTCCGGGAACGCGTTTGATCTCGGCCTCGATCGCGTGCGCGACCTGACGCAACTCATGCGCGCCGCGGTCCGCGTCGCGCGTCCACAAGGTCAGCGACAACACCGGAACGTCGTCGATACCCTTGGGCTTGATGATGGGTTCGAGGACGCCGAGGCCCGCGGGGCGCCAATCGCGATTCGAGTACACGGCGTTGTACAAGCGAACGATGGCTTCGTTGCGGGCCTCGCCCACCTCGAACTGAACCGTGAGGACGGCGGCGCCCGGGCGGGATACGGAGTACACGTGCTTGACGCCGTCGATCTCGCCGAGCACCTGCTCCATCGGCGAGGCGACGAGACTCTCGACCTGCGGCGCGCTAGCACCCGGGAACGGCACGACGATGTTCGCCATCGTGACGTCGATCTGAGGCTCTTCTTCGCGCGGCGTCACGAGGACAGCGAAGACGCCGAGCAACATCGCAGCGACCGCTAGTAACGGCGTGAGCTCGTTAGTGAGGAAAAGGCGCGCGATTCGTCCGCTCGTGCCTAGCGGCGACGCGTCCATGGTCAGTTCGGTTCGCTACGCGCGTTGGGACTGCGCAGGTGCTCGAGCGCTGCGAGCGGATCGGTGACGATTGTTTCTCCGGACTCGAGTCCCGCAAGCACTTCGACTTTGTCCTCGAATCGATGGCCGAGGCGCAACTGCCGCAGAGCGACCTCGCCGTCGGCGCCTTGGACGTAGACGGCGGTCATCTCGCTGCGCTCGACGAGGGCGTCCGCGGGAATCAGCAAACGCTCCGCCTCGCCGACCACGAATGCCACCTTGACGAACATGCCGGGATAGAGCGCTGCGGCGTTCTCCGGCAACTCGAGCCGCACGAGGAAGCTGCTCGATTCAGGAGAGGCCTGCGGCGAGAGCGTCAAGCTCTTGGCCTCCACGCGGCGGCCGTCGACATAGACGGCGGCTTTGCGTATCTCGCGCACGCGCTCGACGACGCTTTGTGGCAACTCGGCGGCAACCCGCAAATACTGCAGAGAGAGTCCGCTCATGAGCGGCGTTCCGGGCCGCACCGCCTCGCCCGCTTCCACGTGACGACGCGTGACGACGCCCGCGTAGGGCGCCCGAATCTCCGTGTAGCTCACGCCTTCGCGAGCGCTCGTGAGCGCGGCACGGGCGGCGACGAGTCTCGCACCCGCGGCGTCCCGGTCGGCCAGCGCCTGATCGTATTGTTGGCGCGATACCGCGCGATCTTCGAACAGCCCGGCGACGCGATCGAAACGGGCTCTTGCCTCGGCGTCACGCGCCGTCGCTTCCGTCAGCCCGGCCTGCGCCTCGTCGAGCCCGGCCTTTTGCTCAGCGCTGCCGAGCCGGATAATCACGGCGCCCGCCGGCACAAAGTCGTTCACGTCGTATAGCACTTCGATCACTCGCCCCGAAGTCTGAGCGGATACCGTTCCCTGGTTGACGGCCTCGATGGTGCCGTCGACGCGGCGCTCGAGCGGTGCCAGCACGCGCTCGACGACTAGCGTCGGCAGCGGCTCGGCGGCATGGAGCAGCTTTGCGCCAAGCGCCACAGAGAGCACCGTTAACGAGGCGGCGATACGACGCGAATAGCGAGTTCGCTCGCGGCTCACGAAGATCGACGTGGTCGCGCGTCCGAAGTCATCAGAATGCGGCGCCCTGACGGACGCCCAGCTTCTTCAGGATGATTGCCAGCGGGCAGAAACCCGTGAACGACGACTGCAGCAGGTTTGCACCGACGAAAGCGGTCAACCAGAACCAGTTGTAGTGGACGTAAATGCCTAGGACGAGGCTGATCAGCACTACCGTGCCGGCAAAGGCGAGAACGGCGCGATCGATAGTCATATAGATTCTCCGCGATCGACTGGGTGGTCAGGATCGATCGAGTAGCTCGCCTCGGTCGATAAGAACAAGTACGTACTGCCTGCCACGCAGAACGCTTGCGCAACGCCTACGCTGTTTTCTGGTCGTCGCTCGAACGTCCCGAATGGGCGCTCATCAAAGCGTGAGGAGGCGAGCGCGTACAACGTGGCGCCACCCGCCGAGAAGTAGCGTAAACACCATGATGTAGATCATTGGCCGTATCGATTTCATGTCGCTCTCCAATCGACCAGCGCACTCGTGCCACAGGGTTTCTAGGAACGGGATCCAGGATCGCGGCTAGATAATATTAGTTTCTTCTAATTTAGTACAGCCTAATGTATCATGGAGCCATGAAAACTATAGACTACTCGACCACTCCGCCGTCCCGTAGCCGCAAGACCTCCCGTGCTGCTCGGCGCGCGCGAATCCGCGGACAATGCTCGAGCACGCTGGCGAAGCCACGGTCTTTCTCAAGGCGCTGGCGAATGAGCAACGCCTCTGCATTCTGTGCAGCCTGCTCGAGAGGCCCCTTGCCGTAGGTGAGCTCAACGGCAAGGTGAAGCTGAGTCAGTCGGCACTGTCGCAACACCTGAGCGTGTTGCGCGACGGCGGGTTAGTCGACGCTGAGCGTCAAGGGCAAACGATCAGATACTCCGATACCGGAAGGTGACGTGCGCCGTGTGCTGTCGGTCCTGCACGACATCTTCTGTAGCGACAGGGCGCGCCGGGCCAACCGGCGAAGGACGCGCGGATGATCGCCCTACTCGCACCGACGCTCGGCGCGCTACTCGTCGGTACGAGTCTGGGATTGCTCGGCTCGGGCGGGTCGATTCTCACCGTACCGATCTTAGTCTTTGTATTGGGTCATCCAGAGAAGGTGGCGATCCCCGAGTCCTTGGCGATAGTCGGGGCGATCGCAGCTGTGGGCGGTGTTTCGAGTGCGGTCATGAAGCAAGTCGATTGGCGCATCGTCCTCTGGTTCGGGTTGTCGGCCATGGGAGGATCCTATCTGGGCGCCTGGGTCTCGCAGTGGATCCCTGGGGCGGTGCAACTCTTGATCTTCGCGGCTCTGCTGATTCCTGCTTCCTATCAAATGTTGACCAAGACCGAGTTCCAGCCGCGCATCTGCCGTCCCGGTTGCCTGATAGTTGCGGGTATAGGTATCGGTACGCTCAGCGGCATGGTCGGCGTCGGTGGCGGATTTCTCGCGGTCCCAGCCCTTGTTCTACTGAGTGGCTTGTCTTTGAGGCTGGCGATGGGCACGAGCCTGGTGGTGATCGCATTCAGCTCTGCCGTAGGTTTCGCCAAGCATCTGCACCTGCTTGCACTATCCGCAATGTCGGTCGATTGGTCGGTGATCGGCGTGTTTGTCGTGGTCGGAATCGCGGCAAGTGCCGGCGGGCAGTGGGTCGCCATCCGCGTCCCGACGACCGGATTGCGCAGAGTTTTCGGTACGTTCCTGCTCTGCGTCACGGCCTTCACCGCCTTCGAGACGTTGCGCGTCGTTTGAGGCTGAGAGGTGATCGCAAGCGCCCTACCGGCGTCGAACTGCAAGGGTCACCGATAGCCGTACTTTCGAAGTGCGCGGAACTCGGGATATCGATAGCGATCGCCTTCGCGACCAGACTTGGAGCTGTCGCAGTCCCGACTCGCTGCTCGCCCAAAGAGAGGCAAGCTCCTCGGCGGCGGCGTTCGTTGGCGGAATACGATGCAGTTACGGTGCGATGCTCTCGATCACCGTCGCGAGGCGCTTGCGCACTTCGCGCGCCGTGCTTTCGAGCTCGCGATTGCCCGTGCGCTCCATGGCGACGACTGGATCGACACTCGCCACTTCGACGCGTCCATCTGCCGTCTCCAGAACGATCACATTGCACGGCAGCAGCACACCCAACTTGTCCTCGCGCTTTAAGGCTTCGTGCGCGAACGAGGGATTGCAGGCCCCGAGAATGCGGTAGCGCGGGATAGCGGCGCCGATCTTGGATTTCAGCGTCGCCTGTACGTCAATGTCAGTGAGCACGCCGAAGTTCTGAGTCTTGAGGCTTTCGATGACTCGAGAGACGACGTCATCGAACGCGCCGTCGACCGTCGTGGCAATGTAGTAGCTCATGTACGCTCCTCCGGTTAATCACTTCGACGTCACGGCGGCGCCGCCGACGCGCCAACCACCTCGCTCGTTCTGAGCTGCGGAGACGATATTCACCCCGACGCGACTCGAGCTTCGCCGAATAGGCCTTCAAAGTCTCCGCGCTCGCTTCGCCGCCTCTTTCGTCGACTTGCGACTGGTCCTGGCAGTCATGCCACGCCCCCCTATCGGCGCGTCGACAGATTCTTGTCGACGATGGCGGCGAGAATAAGCATGAATCCGAGGACCCGCAGGACATACGCGTACACGACATTCTCGTCGCCTGCTCCGATGAACGTCGCGAAAATCTGATTGAGCGCTAGTAACGCGAACGCGAACGCGAACGCTAAAAACAAACGATCACCTGTTCTGCGCCAGAACCGCAGAAAAAACATACTTGCCACCAGATAACCCAGAGTCACCGCACCGGCGAGATAGTTAACCAGAACGTCCATCAATCCGATTCCCAGATGAAGGCATAGAGCAGGCACGCAATGCCCGCGATTGCGGCAGTAAGGCGCACGATGCGCAGATCGACTTGGGTCGGAAGCACAATCGTATCTACGAAAAGAACGACGTTATTGATCGAGAGGAAGACGAAACACAGGGCAACCCAAAAGAGCAGGCGCACGGAGCTGCGAAAGTACCCACGGAAAAGGAGCCACATGCAGCCGATGCTGGTGAGCGCAGCTAACCCGAAAAGAGCAAACCGGAATGCTTCCATCGCCGTCACTTCCTCCAGATCCGGAAAGCATCAGCCAAGGTTTTGATCTTCGTATCCCGGAGGGCATAGATCATACGAACCAACGTGACCGGGCGTTCGACGTAGAGTCGCGCAAGGTTTTCGACGTGCACGTCGAAATCGGGAGTGGACTTATAACTGACGCGTGCGTCATCCGTGCGTAAGATCAACCCTCGCTCTCGAAATACTTCGATACACCGCGCCACCTCCTGTTCGGAGACACTCCCCATCGGAATAAGATACGTAGCCAGCTCGTTAACGGACCAGTTTGACGTCGGTTTTCGCCACAGCACGAGCAGCACTTCCGCTGCGTCGACGGATATCACGCACGACTGCAAGAACGCGCAGAAGGCATCCGTAAATAAATCGGCTCGGTCGTCCTGTTCAGTCACCAGTCACTACCGCATGCCTTCCAGGCTTGTTTGCAGCGAAGGGGACGTCGCGTCTAAACTTCCGCCGATTTGCGCGCAATGCGCTGTTTTCCGGCGTTGCCCGGAAAAAATATTGGAAGAGTTTTGACGGCGCTCGGGGCTAATTGCATCGAACAACAATGCCGCCACATCACGCGCCCGGCGATCTCAAACGAAAGATTGAGCATCAACCAGCCGAAGCCAACGTAACCCCCAACCGGCTAGTAGGGGTAACCCTTGAGCCTTGGCGCGTTGAGCTTGAACTCATGCGGTTTGCCGAATTCGTCGCCAATCGGCATCCGGATCTCCGCCAGACTCTGCTTGTCTAGTACCTGATCCTCCGGAATCACGTTATTGAGGAAGAGCAGGTAGGCCGTCAACGAGTAGACCTCGTCGGGAGTCAGAATCCCCTCCAGCCCGAGTGGCATGCCGCGATTGATGAAATCCCACACCGTCGTCGCATACGGCGAGCGCAGTGGCAGGATGCGCTCCTTTTTCCAGACGGGAACATCCGCGCCCTGTTTCGACTGCAACGGGGGCGCCAATCCCCCAAGGCCCGCTACGCCATGGCAGCCGACGCACGCCTTCTGCACGTAGACCTGTGCCCCTTCCTTGGCGGTGCCGCGACCGGGCGGGAGTTCCTCTCCTGTAGGCCCAATCGAGATGTCCATGCGGCGGAGCTCTTCCGCGGTCGGCGTGCGTCCTACGCCATAGGTGGGTGACTGCGCGATCGCGGGGCTCCCCATGAGGCTCCCCAGCAGTAGCGGAAGCGTGACGACCTTGAGCGCGCTCGTCTTGAGTGTCTTACGCGAGCCCATTGGTCACGCTCCCGTCCGTCGCGATTTTCCAGGGCATGACGCTGTTATCCAGCCCGGGCACCCGGTAGTTCCGGTCGAAGGGTACTTTCCACCAATTGGCGATCTCCTCCCGCATTGGCTGCCTCTGCCCGATCTCGTCGGTGCAGCGCGACAGAATCTCGGTCTCGGTTCCATCCCATCTCCACTCGTAGGCGAATCGCACGTGCGCCATGCGTTGCGGAGTGTTCTTGAACTCGGCGCGGTTCCACTTCTTCCCGCCATCGGTGGAGACTTCCACGGTCTTGACGGCGCCGCCGCCGGACCAGGCGAGCCCGCTGATCTCATAGAATCCGGGGCCGGGCAGCTGCTGTGAGCCCGACGGGTACGTGATGACCGACTTGGGCCCGATCTGTTCGCCGAGCGCAAGCTCTTTGTCCTCCGGACGCAGATGCCCGAACTCGTTGTAGTTCATGTAGAACCGGTCGACGACCTTGATGCGCCGCAGAAACTTGGTGTGGTAGATGCCCTCGAATCCGGGGACCATGATGCGCACTGGAAACCCTTGCTGTGGCCGCAAGGGCTCGCCGTTCTGGCCGTAGGCGATGAGGCAGTCGTCCATCCCTTTGGCGATGGGAATGCTCGAGGCGCCCTTTACTTCCTCGGCGCCTTCAGCGACGAACCATTTCGCGCTGCCTTTCAGGCCGCATTCCTTGAGCAGCGTGGACAGCAGCACGCCGGTCCATTCGGAGCAGCTCGTCATGCCGTGCGTCTCCTGCACGGTCTTTTGCTCCCCATTGTGCCGGTTGCCCGCACACTCGATGAAGTGCAGCCGGGTGACCGACGGGAAGCGCTTCAAATCGTCCACGGTGAGCGTCAGCGGCCGATCCACCAGGCCGTGTAACGTCAGCGTGTGCTGCTGCGGGTCGATGTCCGGCAGGTAGGAGCCGCGGGTCGTCGCGACATAGTGCAACGACGATGGCGTGATCACGCCAACGGAATCCTGCAACGGCGTGGCCACGTGGAACACCTTGCCGAACACGTCGGGTGACGGCCTGCCGCCCATGGGGTGCGCCATGCGCACGGAGGTCACGTATTTGGAACGCTGGCCGTATTCGATCTGCTCCTTGCTGCCGTGAATCATCGGCGAGGCGTTCTCGCTACCTGGGGTCGCCGGATGGTTGTGCTCTTGGGCTTGGGCCGTACCCCGTAGGGCCACCGTGACTCCACCCGCTAACGCGGCGCCGAACTTGAGGAGCTCTCTACGGCTGTTTCGTTTCGAATCCATTGGGTACCCCCTTCGCAGTGACATTGCTAATAAACGACGGAATCACATCCCCACGCACTATATGCGGCCGTATTTAGTCTGCCCAGTGCCAGCCTCCGATCAATCGCTACGCCAGGGCCGCCTTCACCCGCTCGGGCGTCAACGGCAGCTCGCGGATGCGCCTGCCGGTCGCCGCTGCGAACGCATTGGCGATGGCGGCCGCCGTCGGCCCTTGCGCGGCTTCGCCGGCACCGAGCGCACGTTCGTTCGGCCGGTCGATGAGCACGGTCTCGACCCTGGGCACGTCCGGCATGGTCAGGATCGGATAGTTCATCCAGTCCTGCGACAGAATCCCGTTGCGGTCGAATCGCACGTGCTCGTGCAGGGTCCAGCTCGTCGACTGGATGACGCCGCCTTCGATCTGGTTGGTCAGGCCGTCGGGATTGATGATCTGCCCGGCATCGGCCGCGGTCCAGATGCGCGGCACCTTGACGACGCCGGTGGTGCGATTCACTTCAACCTCGGCTATCACCGCAACGTAGGTGGCCACGGTCTTGTAGCGCGCATAGCCGATACCGCGGCCGCGCCGGCCGTCGCCCTTCTCGCCCGGTTTCCAGGCGGCGGCCCTGGCCACGGCCTCGATCACGGCGCGCTCGCGCTCGTCCTTGATGTGCGCGAGGCGGAACGCCACGGGGTCGATGCCGGCGGCGGCCGCGAGCTCGTCCATGAAGGACTCGATCGCGAATACGTTGGCATAGGCGCCGAGCGTGCGCAGCGCCGAGGTGCGCACCGGATTGTCCATGATCAGGTGGTGCGTGGTGCGCTGGCGCGGGAAATCGTAGAGCGTGATCGCGTTGCGGTCGCCCGCGCCGTTCGGCTGTGCGGCATGGCGCGCCGGCCCGGGCCGCTTCGCATCGGCGAGGTACCAGCTCCCGAGCAGGTTGATACCGTCGGGATCGCCCGGCCGCATGTTGTGGCTCTGGCTCCAGACGTCGAAGGCCCAGTCGACGACGCGGCCGCCGGCGACGGCGCCCTTGACCTTCATGGTCATGGCAGGGCCGTAGGGCTCCCACTTGAACTCGTCGTCACGCATCCATTGCAGCCGTACCGGCCGCCCATTGACCGCGCGCGCCAGCATGGCGGCGTCGAAGGCGACGTCGTCGGCGCCGTTGTGACCGTAGCAGCCGGCGCCTTCGGCGTGGATGCAGCGGACGTCGCTCGGCTGCAGACCGAGCGCCCTGGCGAGGGTGGCCGCGCAGCGGGAAGACGCCCTGGCTGTGGGTCCAGACCGTGAGCTTGCCGTCCTTGAACTCGGCCACGCGCGCAGGAGGGCGCGATCGCGGCATGCGCCTGATAGGGCCGATGGTACGTCGCCTCGATCACCGTCGCGCCGGCCGGCACGGGCGCGTCCTTCTCGCCGATCACCCTGTCCTCGCTGCGCAGGGACATGAGCTGCTCGTACAGCTTCGCCGGATCGGGCAGCTCGGAGCCGCCCGACCACTTGGCGAGCGCGATCAGCACAAGCCGCGCATTGATCGCCTGCTCCTCGCGCTCGTGCCACCACGCCGAGAAAGCTGCCGTCACGCACCACCGCGATGACTCCCGGCATGGCCTTGACCTCTGGCCTCGTCGAAGCTACTCGAGCCTGCGCGCCATAGCGTGGCGGCCGCACCACGCGGCCATGCACCATGCCGGGAAGCCGCACGTCCTGCACGAAGGCGGCGCCGCCCGTCACCTTGGCCGGGATGTCGCGGCGCGGGATGCTGCGGCCGACTATCCTGTGCTGCGCGGGCGGTTTCGGCTTCGCCTGGGCCGAGGCCTCGCGCTTCAGGTTCGCTTCGCGCGCGAGCTCCCAGTAGGTGACCTTCCCGGAGCCGGTCACCGTTCCGTCCGACACGGACAGGTTGGCGACGGCGACGCCGAGCTTCGCGGCGGCCAGCTCGCAACAGGATCTGGCGCGCCTCGGCGCAGGCGAAGCGCAGCGCCGTGCCGCTGTTCTCGACCGACAGGCTGCCGGCGGTCATGCCCCTCGTTGGGCGTGCGCGCCGTATCGGCCGAGACCATCTCGACGCGCTCGTACGCGACGTCCAGCTCCTCGGCCGCTATCTGCGCAAGCGCGGTCAGGATGCCCTGGCCCAGCTCGCATTTGCCGGTGAACACCGTGACCGTGCCGGCCGGGTTGATGCGGATCCAGCCGTCCAGCATGCGGTTGGTGCCGAGGCTGCCGGGAAGAGCGGGACGCGCCGCCTGCTGGGCGAGCACTGTCGGCACGCTCCAGCTGAAGGCGACGGCGATGCCGCCGGCGGACTTGAGAAAGTCGCGGCGTTTGGTATTCAGGCGTTGCCGCCCCCTTTGCTGCGCGTAGCACCGCGCGGATGATCCGGTTGTGGGTGCCGCAGCGGCAGAGATTGTCGGCGAGCGCTGCCCGCACGTCCGCCTCCTGCGGTTGCGGATTGCGGTTGAGCAGGTCGGCCGCCGTCATGATCATGCCGCTCGCGCAATAGCCGCACTGAGCCGCCTGTTCATCGATGAAGGCCTTCTGCAGCGGGTGCGGCTTGTCGAGCGTGCCGAGCCCTTCGAGCGTGGTCACCTCGTTTCCCTCGATCGAGCCGACCGGCGTCACGCAGGACCGTGTCGCCGCGCCGTTGACCAGCACCGTGCAGGCGCCGCATTGGGTCATGGCGCAGCCGTATTTGGCGCCATTGAGCTCGAGATCGTTGCGCAGCACGTAGAGCAGCGGCGTGTCCGGCGCGGCATCGACCGAGCGGGTCGCCCCGTTGACCTTCAGGCTGATGGCCATTGTGAGTCTCCTCGAAGATGGCAGCGCGCGGCTCGCGCGTTTCGAAGATTCTATCTTGCGTAGGTCAAGTGGCCACGGTGTATTCCGATAGCGTGGATCGGCGTCGGACCCGTTCGTGCCGATCCACACGCCAAAGACATTCGGCTTGCTTGCGTCGGAGCACCGGCTCCGCGGCAAGACCGGCATTCGTTGCTCGGCTCATTCTATATACGCACGAGGGATCGTTACCGCATGACCCGTGACGCGAGTAGCGGCACGGCTCGCGGAGCGAATAGTGCCGACCCGAACATCACCGAGCGTGTCCACCGCCATTAGGCGGAGCGCGCCAAACCCCTCCGGTAGAAGCTAGAATACGCGTCCGCTCCGATTGAATTGGAGCGGCGGTTTATTGGAAGGATGTCGTTTTATCGGAAGCGCCCTAAATGAGGCGGACGGAAACAGGCGTCACCTTCCTATTTCTAATCGGTTTTCACCTGGTGATGTAGCTCAGTTGGTTAGAGCGGCGGATTCATAACCCGCAGGTCGGTGGTTCAACTCCACCCATCACCACCATTTTTCGCGAGCTCAGTTCAACGCGTTTGCCGCAGAATCGCGCGAGCGAGCCCCCCGTCATTCGGCGCGCTAACGCCACACCGAAATAGCCTCGTTGTGGGGATCATCACGCCTCGATCCGCGCCTTCAGGCTATGGTCGCTCCGCGTTCGAAGTGGAGCATCGTATGAGATGGCTGGCATGTCTTGCACTGCTCATAGCGGGTACGAGTACGGCGAGCGCGCAGGAAATCCTCCCGGCGTATCTGGGTTTTTCCTTCGGCGCGATCGACTATGAAGAGATCGAGCCGAACACTGGCCTAGTGCTATCGGACGAAGGCGGCACGTACCGACTCATCGGCGGTTATCGCTTCAGCCAGAACTTCGCGTTCGAGGGGGCCGTGGGCGAGACCTCTGGCTTGAAGGAGAACTTCAATCTACCGGGCGCGGATCCTTTCGCCGTTCACGCTCACTACGACGTCGTCACCGCAAGAGCGCTTGGCATGCTGCCCCTCAAAAGGATCAGCGTGTTGGGTGGAGTTGGATTCTACAACTCCGAGCGCAAGCTCTCGGCCGATTTCGATGGTCTCGACCAATTCGTCGACACCGAGCGCGCCGACAGCGGAGTGACACTCGTAGGCGGCATTCAGGCCGACCAGAAGAGCGTCACCATTCGCGCCGAATACCAGGCGTTCGACACGGACAGCAGTGTCGACGCGCGGGACCTCACATTCACCGTGCTGTTCAGACTCTAACCGGCCGCCGAAACGAACGCACGAGCGAGTCCCGCCCAGGCGCTGCTACACTTCTTCGGGCGCTCAACATCATTCCACAACGACAGCCGCTCGCGAACGCGGCGCAAAGCATGAGGGGGACGGGCATGCATCCCGGAGCTCGCCGGCGCGAGACGCGCGGTGTTTGTCGCGCTCTTACGGAGCGCTTACTCATCTCGACGCCGACCCTGCTGCTGGTGCTCGGTAACGCGTACGCGGCCGACCCGCCGAATCTCGAAGGCGTCTGGGGCATGGTGCAGCACGACCGCCTCGGCGCGCCGTTCTTCATTCCGATCGAGCCGACGCGCACGGCGGAAGGCAAGAAGATCACCGACGAGTTCATCGCGAAGTACGACGTCGAGAATCTCGAGGCGAACGGCAGCTGCGTCGAGCCCGGGATGCCCACCGTGATGTGGGGCATCGGCGGCGCCGCGATGGAGATCGTGCAGCAGCCGAACCGGATCACGCTGCTGTCGGAGCTCGCGAAGCAGTCGCGGCGTATCTACCTCGACGGGCGCAAGCCGCCCGACGACTTCCCGAGCCAACGCGTCGGCTACTCCGTCGGCCGCTGGGAAGGCGACACGCTCGTGATCGAGACCACGAAGATCACCGAGTGGTACGCGCCGCGCTGGCCGCACAGCGATCAGATGAAGATCGTCGAGCGCTGGTATCTGAAGGACGCGAGCGCGTTCAAGATCACGGGGCTTCGCCCCGATCGGCCGCCGAAGGTCGAGGGCACCCTGCTCGTCAACGAGATGTACATCACCGACCCCGGAATGTACGTCGACAAGGACTACCGGGTCACGACGCTCTACCGCAAGATCGAGAACGTGATGCTCGAGGACAACTGCTCCGAAGGCATCTGGATGGAGCAGCTCGAGAAGACCGCGGTCGAGCCCGCTACCGAGAAGAAGTAATCGATCGGCCGCGGTCGCAGTCGCAATCGCAGTTGCGAATAGCGACCCGCGCGTTCCGGCGCTGCGCTTAGCGTAGTCGCGTCCTCGGCTAGCGCGCGGCCGGCGCGTTGTTGCTCGTCGTCTGCGGCGCGCACGCGCCATGATTTCGACCGAGAATAGTCGCAGAGCCGGGCCGACACCATCAGCCACGCGATGGCGCAATACCGGCTGCCGGACTAGAGTGAAGCCCGGGACGGCGGCCGTAGAAGCGCCCGCCGGCGACTGCGACAACGACCGAGGGGGAGCTCATGAACGTCCAAACGAAGGCGGCGGCGCACGCCGCGGCCGCGCTGCTGATGCTGTGCGTGTCGGCCGCGGGCTACGCGCAGGAGGGAGGCCCGGGCAACACGCGGCTGCTCGTGACCGAGGTCCACGTGAAGCCCGAGATGGTCGCCGAATGGCTCGCGCTCGAGCGCACGGAAGTCGTGCCCGCGCTCAAGAAAGCCGGCATCAAGCAATACACTGTCTTTCAAACGGTGATCGGCGAGGCCACGGACTACGTGATCGTGCGGCCGCTGCCTTCGTTCGCGGAGTTCAACGGCCCCGATGCGCTCGAGCGCGCGCTCGGGAAGGACAAGGCGGCGGCGCTCGTCGAGAAGCTGCGCGACTGCACGGTGTCGATGCACCGCTCGATCGAGAATCGCCACGACGAATTCTTTCTCGATCCGGGCTCCGCGCAGACGCTGTTCGTGAGCCGTTACCGCGCGATGCCGGGCAAGGCCCGCGACTACATGAGCTTCGTTCGCACGGAGATGTATCCCGTGATGAAGCAAGCGAAGGAGAACGGCACGTTCTCGGGGCTCGAGGTCACGACGTCGGTGCAGGGCGGCGAGCCCGGCATAATCACACTCAATATGTACTATCCGGATTTCTCGCCTCTCGACGGACCACCGCCGATCGCGAAGACGCTCGGACCGCAAGGAACCGCCGCGTTCCTCACGAAGGGCGCAGGCCTGATCTCGCAGCTCGAGCAGCGAATACTGAAGAGAGTCCCAGACCTGAGCTTCTAAACGCGCGCGCCGCACTTCACACGGACGCCCGGACGCGGCCACGGCCACGATAGTAGAATCGTGAGCTCCTGGACCGGATGTGCCGAGCACGGGGTTCGAATGCCACGGCTGCGTTGGTTCGCCTTACTCGCCTGCCTGACGGGCGTTTACTTCCTCGCCGGTCGAGTCGGGCTCGAGTTCTTCGGTCTGCTGAACCCGAGCGCGTCGGCCGTTTGGCCGCCGACGGGCGTCGCGATTGCGGCGCTGCTCGTTTTCGGCTATCGCGCGACGCCTGCGGTGTTCGCGGGCGCGTTTCTCGTGAACCTCACGACCGCGGGCACCGTCGTCACCTCGATCGGCATTGCCGCGGGCAACACTCTGGAGGGGCTCGCCGCAGCCTACCTCGTCGCGCGATTCGCGAACGGCCGCAACGTGTTCGATCACGCGCTCGACATCTTCAAGTTCGCGGGGCTTGCCGCCCTCGCGAGCACGACGGTCAGCGCGACGATCGGCGTGAGCATTCTCACCCTCGCCGGCCTCGCCCCCGCTGGGCAGCTCGGCGCGATCTGGCTCACCTGGTGGCTCGGCGACGTCGCGGGCGCGATTCTCGTGACCCCGCTGCTCGTGCTCTGGTATCGCGAGCCGGGCCTGCGCGGCACGGCGAACCGCGCGCTCGAGGCGTCCTTGCTGCTCGCGACGGTAGCCGCCCTCACGTCCGCCGTGTTCTTCCAGCCGCTGCTCGCACGCTATCCACTCGCGTTCCTGTGCCTGCCGCCGCTCGTCTGGGCCGCCTTTCGCTTCCGGCAGCGCGCCGTCGCGACCACCGTGGCGGTCATGTCCGTAATCGCGACCTGGGCTACCGCGACGGGCAACGGGCCGTTCGTGATGGCGTCGCCCAACGAATCGCTGCTCGTGCTGCAAGCGTTCACCGCGATGATCGCGATGACGACGCTCGTGATGTCCGCGCTCGTACAGGAGCGCGTCGCACTGTCGCGCCGCGAGCACGCGGCGCTCAAGGAGGCCGAGAATGCGCTGCGCGCGAACGACGCTTTCCTCGCGATGCTGAGCCACGAGCTTCGCAACCCGCTGAGCGCAATCGCGGCGGCCTCGGCGGTGTTCGACCACCCGGGAGTCTCGCCGGACGCTGCAACCCGCGCGAGCCGTATCATCAAGCGCCAGACCGCGCATTTCACGCGGCTCATCGATGACCTGCTCGACGTGGCACGCGTCACCGTCGGGAAGATGACGCTGCAGCGCAAGCGCGTGAATCTCGCGGACGCGGTCTCGGCGGCGATCCAGTCCTCGGCGGCGACCGGTCATCGCGATCTGCCGCGGGTGCAACTCGAGCTTCGGGCGGCATGGGTCGACGCGGACCCCGATCGCCTGAATCAGATCATCACGAACCTGCTGCACAACGCGATCAAGTACACCGCGCCCGACGGAACGATCCGTATCGAGACCGACGCGGACGACGCGCACGCCGAGCTCCGGGTCACCGATTCGGGCAGCGGCATCGCCGCAGAGCTCTTGCCGCGCGTCTTCGACTTGTTCGCGCAGGGCGAGCAAGGTCCCGACCGCGCCCAGGGCGGCCTCGGAGTCGGGCTCGCGCTCGTGCAGCGCCTCGCGGAGCTGCACTCGGGCTCGGTCTCCGCGCACAGCGATGGGCCCGGCACGGGCAGCACATTCGTCGTCCGGCTCCCGCGCACGGCCGCACCGGCGGCCGCCGATGCGTCGAGCGACTCCGGCCCCGCCGCGCCGAGCAGGGAACGGGCGTATCGAATTCTGATCGTCGAGGACAACGCGGACGCCCGCGAGTCGTTGCGAATGATCCTCGAAAGCGCGGGGCACCAGGTCCTCGAGGCGGCGGACGGCGAGACCGGTATCGAGTACGCGCTCGAGCGCGAGCCGAACGTCGTGGTGATCGACATCGGGCTGCCCAGGATCGACGGCTGCGAGGTCGCTCGCCGCATCCGGTCCATCAACGCCGGTATCCGCTTGATTGCGCTCACGGGCTACGGCCGCGACGAGGACCGCAAGCGCTCGCGCCAAGCCGGGTTCGACGCGCACCTCGTCAAACCGGTGATCGTCCAAGGCCTGCTGGAGACCATCGACAACCTGCTCAGCACGGCTCGCCCCAGGTCGCGTGCGCGTTCCTGACGGGGCCTGCCATTGACAGATATTGCGACTCCCCGCACATTCGGAACGCACGCTCCTTTCGATAATCGCTGGGGGCCCGGTCCAACCGGCGGGCACCGGCCACCGCCCCTCAACGCGGCAGGAAGCTGATGAAGAGAGCGCTGATCGTCGACGACTCGCGTCTCGCGAGGGCCGTCCTGAGCCGGCTCCTCACGGACCACGGCGTGGCCGCGGATATGGCCGAATCCGCCGAGGTCGCGCTCGATTACCTGAAGCACAGCCGCCCCGACGTGGTCTTTCTCGACCACAACATGCCGGGCATCGACGGCTTCGAAGCGCTCGAGGCGATCAAGAAGAACCCGGCCACCGCGACGATCCCGGTGATGATGTACACCTCACAGGAAGGCGAGCTCTACGTCGGGCAGGCGCGAGCGCTCGGCGCGCTCGGCGTGCTGCCGAAGACGCTCCAGCCGGTCGAGGTGGCGACGGTTCTGCGCACGCTGCACCTGATCCCGGGACCCGTCGAGCCGAGCGCAGCGGCGGCCGCGCCGGCTCCGTCCGGCGCCGCCGAACCCCGCGGCCGGCCGCTCGATGCCGAGGGCCTCCGCGAGCTGCTCGAAGGGTTGTTCTCCGAGCAGGTGTCCTCGCTACGCGAAGAGATGCGCCGCGAGCTGCAACGCTTCGCAGCCTCTGCGTCGGCGCCGATAGCGGCGCCCGTGTCGGCGCCCGCGGCCACGGCGACAGTGTCTTCGTTACCGCCCACGGCCCCGGCTGCGATGACCGAGCGCGCTCCTGCGCTGCGGCTCGATCGCGCCGTGCGGATCGCGAGCTTCCTATTGGTCGTCGTCAGCGTGGTGCTCGGCTACCTCTACTTCGCGACGCGCTCGTCGCTCGACGAAGCGACCGAGCTCACGCACCGGCTCGCGAACGACACGGCCGCGATCAGCGACGCGCGCACGTCGGCGGTCGCGGCCTCGCAGCCTCGCGCCGCCGGCAGCAACGTCATCGACGTGCTCGAGTGGGGAATCAACCAGGGGGGCCGCTACGCGTTCGGCGCAACGCCCCTCGACGACGGCCGCGCGGCCGTCCTCACGGCGCTGTTCGCGCAGCTCGAGGAGCTCGGCTTCGCGGGCACGGTGGCGATCGATGTCCACGTCGGCCGGTTCTGCATGAACTACCGGCCCGACGGCATGCTCGAGCTCGCACCGCCTCAGCAACCCGCGGCGACCTGCGAGCAGATGGGCTGGCCGGAGATCGAGGCCGTCGCGCTCGGGTCTCGGCAGTCCGTCGCGTACGCGAACGCCGTGGCTTCGGCGACCGCGCGCAATCCGCGGCTGCGGGTCGAGAGCGTCTCGCACGGCAGCGCCGAGCCAGCCGTCGACTATCCGCTCGCGGACTACGAGCTCACGGCCGGAGCATGGAACGCGGTGGCCGCCGCGAACCAGCGCGTCGGCGTGCGTATCAGCGCGGAAACCGCGAACGCCGCGGGCGGCGCGCGCCGTTAGTCCAGCGCGAGCGCTTCGACCGCCGCGCACTCCTCGACCACCCCGAACTTACCGGCCGCGTCCAGCGTGGGGCGCGCGAGCGCGCATTCGAGGTCATGCGTGAAGAACAATCGCACTCCGCGCGCGATCTTGTCCGTCAGGAACCGCTGTTTCTCGTCGATCAGGCGCTCGGGGTAGCGGTCGTAGCCCATCGTCACGGGCAGATGCACCCACGGCCGCGCCGGAATCAGATCGGAGCAGAACACGACGCCGCCATCGCCGCCGATCTCGGCATGCATCAGTCCCGGCGTATGCCCCTCGGTGAGCTCGAAGCGCACGAGGTCGCCGAGGAGTGCGCCGCGCTCGCCATCCACGATCTCGAGTCGGCCGCTTCGCTCGAGCAGGTCGGTGAGCCCCGGGATGAACGACGCTCGGTCGCGCGCGTGCGGCGCCCGCGCCCTCTCCCACGCCCTCCGGCTCACGAAGAATCGTGCGTTCGGGAACAGGAGCTCTGGAGCCCTGTCCGCGCGATACGCACCGAGCAGCCCGCCCGCGTGGTCGAAATGCAAGTGGCTCAGCACCACGGCGTCCACCTCCTCGTGCCCGACGCCGAGCGCCTGCAGCGAGCGCAGCAGCACGTGCTCGTCCTCGAGGACGCCGTAGCGTGCACGCAGCCGCGGCTCGAAGAACACGCCGATGCCCGTCTCGAACAGCACCGTCATGCCGTCGAGGTCCTGCGCGAGCATTCCGCGGCACGAGAACTCGATGCGATTTTCCGCATCGGGCGGCGACCAGCGCTCCCAAAGCGCGCGCGGCACGTTGCCGTACATCGCTCCGCCGTCGAGGCGTTGGCGATTGCCCTCAACCGACGAGAGTCGCACCCGCTCGCTCCTCGGCGGCGCCGCTCGCTGCGCCGAACTGCAGCTCCGCGAGCCGCGCATACAGCGGGCTGCTCTGCAGCAGCTGCTGATGACTGCCGCTCGCGACGATGCGGCCGTGATTCATTACGACGATACGGTCGGCTTTCAGCACGGTCGCGAGCCGGTGCGCGATGATGATCGTGGTGCGGTGCTCCATGAGCCGCTCGAGGGCCTGCTGCACGAGCAGCTCGTTGTGCGCGTCGAGCGAGCTCGTGGCCTCGTCGAGCAGCAGAATCGGCGGGTCCTTGAGGATCGCGCGCGCGATCGCGATGCGTTGCCTCTGCCCGCCCGAAAGCCGCGTGCCGCGTTCGCCGAGAAAGGTGTCGTAACCTTGCGGCAACACACGGATGAACTCGTCGGCCCCTGCGGCACGAGCAGCCGCCTCGATGTCCGCGTCGCTTGCGTTCGGACGGCCGTAGCGGATGTTCTCGCGCGCGCTCGCGCCGAACAGCACCGTGTCCTGCGGCACGAGCCCGATCATCGCTCGTACGTCTTGCGGCCGCGCGCGCGCGACGTCGACGCCGTCGATCAGCACGCGCCCGTCGGCGGGATCGTAGAACCGCAGCAGCAGCTGGAACGTAGTGCTCTTACCCGCGCCGGATGGCCCGACGAACGCGACCGTCTCGCCGGGCTCGATCGTGACCGTGAAGTCGTCGAGCGCCGCGGTTTCGGGTCGCGACGGATAGCGGAAACGCACGGCGTCGAAGTGGATCCGGCCCTTGTGCGGCCGCGGCAGCTCGACCGGCAACGTCGGCGCCTTGATGGTGGGGACAGCCTGCTCGAGCTCCACGAGCCGCTCCATCGCGCCGGCCGCGCGCTGCACCTCGCCCCACATCTCGCTCAGGCTCGCCGCCGCGACGCCCATGTAACCCGCGTACAGCAAGAACTGGCTCAGCTGCCCGAACGTCATCGTGCCCGCGAGCACTTGATGCGCGCCGACCCAGAGCACCAGGGTGATCGCTCCGAACACGAGCATCGTGGCGAGCGCCGTGAGGGCGCCGCGGATCTTGGTCCGCCGAACCGCCACGCGGAACGACTGCGCGACCGCGTCGCGGAAACGCAGGGTGTGAAGCTCCTCGAGCGTGAAGGCCTGCACCGTCTGGACGGCGTTGATGGTCTCTTGCGCCAGCGCGCTCGCATCCGCGACGCGGTCCTGCGAGTCGCGCGACAGGCGCCGCACGCGCCGGCCGAGCATCAGGAGCGGCCCCACGATCAGCGGCATCGCGAGCACGATCATCAGAGTGAGCGTCGGGCTCGTCGCAACGAGCAGCACGAGCGAGCCGAGCAGCGTGAGTGCCGAGCGCAGCGAGATCGAGATACCGACTCCGGAGATCGACTGCACGAGCGTCGTGTCGGCCGTGAGCCGCGACAGCACCTCGCCCGTGCGCGTGACCTCGAAGAACGTCGGGTCCATGCGAATGACATTCGCGTAGACCGCATTGCGTATGTCGGCCACGACCCGCTCGCCGAGCCACGAAACCAAATAGAAACGCAACGCCGCGAACGCGCCGAAAATGAGGGCCGCAGCGAGGAAGGCGATGAAATAGCGGTTGATCGTCGCCGCGTCGCGCACCGCGAGGCCCTGGTCGATCAGGAACCGCACCGCAATGGGCAGCGCGAGCTGTGCCGCGGCCGCGACGAGCAAGGCACCGAGCGCGGCGGCGAGCACGCGCCAATGGGGGCGCAGATACGGCACGAGTGCTCGCAAGGGCTGCAGAGACTTGGCCTTGGGTCGCTCTTCGGTGGTGGTAGTCATGGGTTCGCAGCGTAGCGGTAAACACCGAGGTGAAGAATAGTGGTTGGTAATTCCCGGAACGTTCTGTTATCTTCCCATCCCTTCAAGCGTCATTAAGACGCCAAATCCCCCACAAACGCAGCGCTAGGCACTCTTTCCGAAAAAGAATTACCTCAGCCGTCTCCGACCGAATTCGAGACGGACCCAGGCGCGGCATGTTGCACCAACGAAGCATTTCATCTTCAGAGCAATCATTGGGCTTGCCCGAGAGGGCATCGAATTGGCATTTGCCCTTGAGGGCAATGTCGTGGAGCAGTCCGTGGATCGAGCTGCTCGGCGAACCTTTTTTCAATCGATCCGATCGTTAAGGACTAAGTACGTATGAAGATCTATGTTGGAAATCTGGCCTACAGCGTGACGGACGATCAGCTCCAAACCGCCTTCGGGGCGTTTGGTGAAGTGACGTCGGCGACCGTAATCTCGGATAAGTTCTCGGGCCAGTCCAAGGGATTCGGCTTCGTCGAGATGCCGGATAACGGCGCTGCGCAGAAAGCGATTCAGTCGCTCAACGGCACGCCGATCGGGGGCCGCAACGTGAAGGTCAACGAAGCGAAGCCGCGCGAGGATCGTCCTCAGCGCCCACGCTACTAGACCGTTTCACGCGACTAAACGGGGGCGACGGCCAGGCGGCCGTCGCTTCCGCGTTCTCTCTCGGCTACGAGCGTCCTCTCGGCGCTCGCGCCACACTGCGGCTTCGCGCGTCGCTCCTCAGCCCGGCGCCCGCATGCTCATGCGATACTCGCGCGCGGCCGACTCGCGGCCTACGGGATCTTGAGCCATGAGCAATATCGCACTCACGATTCTGTTGTTGAGCTTGAGCAACGTCTTCATGACGTTCGCTTGGTACGCGCACCTGAAGGAGCTTAGGGGTAGCCCGTGGATCGTCGCGGCGCTCGTGAGCTGGGGCATCGCGTTCTTCGAGTACTTGCTCCAGGTGCCCGGCAACCGGATCGGGTTTACGGTGTTGTCGGTGGGGCAGCTGAAGCTGCTCCAGGAAGTGATCACGCTCAGCGTGTTCGTGCCGTTCGCCGTCTTCTATTTGAAAGAGCCGCTGAAGCTCGACTACCTCTGGGCCGCCCTCTGCGTGCTCGGCGCCGTGTACTTCGTGTTCCGCGCCAAGATCACGGGCGCCTAACGCCGTCGCCCCAACGGCGGCGATTCGACGCCGCTAGCGGCGGTGTTTCGGCTCCGTGTAGACGGAAAAGAAGCTATCGCGGTTCGGCATCTTCACGTTCGGCAGCGACGTTGCGTTCATCTCGTCGTTCTCGCCGATCACGCCGTTCAAGAACAACAGATAAGCCGACAAGCCGTAGATCTCGTCCGGCGAGAGCGACTGCGGCTGAACGTACGGCATGGCGCGGCGGATGTAGTCGAACAACGTCGTCGCATACGGCCAGTAGCTGCCGACCGTTCGCACGGCGGCTGCGTCGCGCAGTGTGCCTTGCCCGCCCACGAGCTGATCGCTCGGCTTGCCCGCGCCCTTCTCACCGTGGCACGCGAGGCATTTCGCCTGGTACACCGCTGCGCCCGTGACGGCGTTGCCCTTGCCCGGAGGTAAACCCGCCCCGTCCGGTCCGACGCTGATGTCCCAGCTCGCGATTTGCTCCTGCGTGACGGGCACGCCGAGCTTGGGTCCTTCCTGCGCTGCCGCGAGAGACAGCCCCGCAAGAGCGAGAATGCCCGCGGCGATTGCGATTCCCTTAGACGTAGACATTGCCGATCTCTCCCGCGGGCGTGACGTTCCAGCTCTGAATCGCGTTGTAGTGGTAGCGGTAGTTCGCGCCGCGCGTGCCGATCAACGCCGCGCGCGTCGGCTGCACTGCGCCCGTCTCGTCCACCGCACGGCTCATCAGCGTGCTCGGGCTGCCGTCCCAACGCCACGGCATCCGGAAGCGCACGAGCGCCTTCGACAACACGGGTTCGGTCAGAGCTGCCTGCGCCCAACTCTTGCCGCCATCCGCGGACACGTCCACGCGACGGATCTTGCCGAACCCCGACCACGCGAGACCCGACACCTGGTAGAGCCCCGAGCCTTTCATCTTCTGTCCGCCCGAAGGCGAGGTGATCACCGACTTCACTTCCATCGGGAACGTAAACAGCTTCGAACGGCCGTCGAGTCCCAAGTCCGAGTATTTCGACGTCTCGTCCTTGGTCATCGTCGGCTCGGCCGTCACCTTGATTCGCCGCAGCCACTTCACGTTCATGTTGCCTTCGAAGCCCGGCAAGAACAGCCGCACCGGATATCCGTTCGACGGGCGGAGACGCTCGCCGTTCTGGTACAGCGCGAGGATCGCGTCGTCCATTGCCTTCGCCATCGGCACGCTGCGGCTCATTCCGGCCGCGTCGGCGCCTTCGGCGAGCAACCACTTACCCTCGGGTTTCACGCCGGCTTCCTCGAGCAGAATCGCGAGAGGCACGCCGGTCCAATCGCTGCACGAGACGAGGCCGTGAAGGCCACCCGCCGACTGCTGCGGCGCGTCCGCCGCGTTGTTGCCCGCGCTATTGCCCGAGCATTCGAGGAACTGGATCCGCGACACGAGCGGATAGCGTGACAGCGCCTCGATGCTGAACAGCAACGGCCGCTCGATGAGACCGTGGATCAAAACCTGATGCGTCTCGGGATCGAGATCGGGAATGCCGTTGTGATGCCGCTCGAAGTGCAGCGAGCTCGGCGTGATGATGCCTTCGAGGCTCTCGAGCGGCGTTCGCGAGCCGCCCGTGCCGGCCGAGGGCGCCGCGCCGTTCGGTATCCGCACCACCTTCGACTCGTGCGGCGAGCGTTCGCCGTACGCGCTCGGAGGCACGCCCGGGGTCTTCATGGACGGCGGCACGTCGAGCGGTGCGGCGCTTGCGGCGCCGGCCGTCAGCAACGCGGCTCCGGCGGCGGCGCCGTGCGTGAGAAACATCCGCCGGTGCAGCAGGCCGTTGCCCGCGACCGGCTCGAGCGAATCCTGGCTCAGGTCTTTCGTCATCGAAGGCTCCAATCTCACTGCGTTACCGGCACGTTCGGCGCGGGGCCGATGCCCTTGATCTCGACGATCGCCTCGACGTCTTTCGCGCCGTCGTAGTGCGGCTCGTTCGCGGGATGCATCATGTAGCTGCCGGCCCCGAGCGGCGTCGTCTTGTTTGGGTCGAACGTCTTGCCCGTGCCGGCCCACCACGTCCCGGAGATCACGGTCACGTGCCGGTCGGTCGGATGCGTGTGCGGCCGTGACATGACGCCGGGTTTGAAGCGCGCGCGAATGATGTAGAAGCCAGCCTTGGTCGGGTCGCCGTAGATCACGGCGATATCGGGTCCCGTGCCATTCTCGTTCGGCACGTACTTGATTTGGTCGGGCTTCATGATCACGAAGTCCGCGGCGAACACGCTGGGCAACGATGCGAGCGCAACGCCCGCGACGACGGCGAACAAGATTCCGAAACGCGGCCGAGTCATGGCGGATCCCCCATTCTTGATTCTTCGGACGAGATCGATGCTTGCGCTCGACTCGCGATACCGCATAACGGCATCGATCCGCACGCTACTCGCGGAATCCTGCCATGGCAAGCGACGGGAGCCGACCCCGCTCCCCGTACCATCGGGCGCCTACGAGGCGCGATCGTCTATCATGCCGGCTCACTCTTGCGGAGCCCGCAGCGGGCGTGGATTACACATGGCAATGCGCATCGGTTTCATTGGGCTCGGCGTGATGGGCACACCGATGGCCGGACATCTCGCGAAAGCCGGGCACTTGCTCACGGTGCTCGACGTCGACCGCAAGAAAGCGGAGCGCCTAGCCGCAGGCTTCGGCACGATGCAGGTCGCCGCAACGCCGCGCGAGGTCGCCGAACGCTCCGAGATCGTCGTCACGATGCTGCCGTCCGGCGAATACGTGCGCGAGGTCGCGCTCGGAAAAGACGGCCTCGTCGAGGGCTTCGACGGCGGCGAGCTCGTGATCGACACGTCGTCGTGCGAGCCGTGGCTCACCGTCGAAACGGCGAAAGGCCTCGCTGCGAAAGGCATCGACATGGTCGACTCCGCGACCTCGGGCGCCGAGATGGGTGCGAAGGCCGCGACGCTCGTGTTCATGCTCGGCGGCACGAAACCTTCGGTCGAGCGCGCGCGCCCGGTGCTCGAGATCATGGGCAAGCACCTGTTCCATCTCGGGCCGATCGGCGCAGGCCACGCGATGAAATCGATCAACAACACCATCACCGCGATGACGCTCGCCGCGACGGCGGAAGGCCTCGTGCTCGGCAAGAAGCTCGGTCTCGATCCGAACGTGATGACGGACGTGCTGAACGTGTCGACCGGTATGTCGTGGATCACGCAGACGCACATCAAACAGCGCATCACGAACCGCGCGTTCGACGATCCGTTCAAGCTCGAGCTCATGGTGAAGGACATCGGCATCGCGCTCGAGCTCGCGCGGCGCAAGGTAGCGAAGGTGCCGATGTGGTCGCTCGGCCAGCAGATCTGGCAAGCCGCTGACACGGCTGCCGCCCGCGGCGCGAGCGTGAGCGAGCTCGTGCGGCACGTCGAGCGCGAAGGCGGCGCGGAGATCGCGCCGTAAATTTCGGTTCCGGCAGCGGCACGATTCTGTGCTCCGGGACATTGATTTGCGCGCCGCGGTGCGACTATCGTGGCCCTCAGAACAACAACAGGGGGACACCCATGAGCGCGCTCGGTTTCCGTAGCCGTTTCTGCTCGATCCTTCTTCTCCTCGCCTGCTCTCTGCTCGGCTTCGCCGCCAACGCGGACCACTCGGGAGCCGCTTGCGCGAGCTCTCGAACGACGAGATCCTCGCCGCGACCGGGCGCTCGATCACCGAGTGGGGGAACTCGCTGGTGGCAGTGGGCGTTCGACCATCCCGAGATTCTCAGCGACACGACCGGGGAGTTCGCGGATCTGGGCGACGTGCGCGGCCCGGTATTCTTCGCCGAGGGGTCCGGGCTCGATCCGTTCGTGGGCAGCGCCAACGTTCCGCGCGGCGAGTACGTGCTGCTGCCGGTCGCGACGTATCTCTGGACCCTCTTCGATCCGTGCGCCGAGGTTCGCTGCGCGCGGCAACTCATCAACGAGAACTTCATCAAGGGCATCAAGAGCGTGTTCGTCTGGCTCGACGGCAGGCCCGTCGGGAACTGGGCGTCGCACGTGGTCAAAGTCGACCGCATCCGCAAGAGTTCATCGTCGACGCCGGCCCGATTCAGAACGACGGCTACGGCGGACTCCTGTCCGCGCTCCAGGGCGGCTATTGGTTGATGCTCGACCGGCTCCCGCCGGGGACGCACTCCGTCGTGATGCGCGCGAAAGTCCCGAACCTCGATCCGTTCACAGGCGAGCCGACTGGGCGATTTCGTAACGCTCGAAACGCACCTCACGCTGCGGTCGGTCGAGTGTCGGCATCATCGCTACTGCCATTAGGTAGCGGCCGCACGACGTCGCGGACGCGGCGGCCTCGCGCATACGGCCAAGCGCTGCTCGTTGCGGCGGCGCTGGCGGTCGCGGGCTGCGGCGGCCCGCGCGGCGCGGGCGACACGGTGCCGGCAGCGCGCCTTCGCCTGCGGCCGCGTCCAAGCTCACCGCGTCCGAACGCGGGTTCACGGGCGTGTGGGTTCCACTCGGCACGTTTCGAGGACCCAGCCGGGCCCGCGCCGTGGTCGAACACGCCGTGGCCGCAGAAATCCGCCGTTCACCGCGGCCGGCGCGGCCGAATCGCAGCGTTTGAACGATCACAGCAACTTCACGGCATGCACGCCCGGCGGCCCCGTGTTTCACATGTGGGAGATCGGCATCTTCCCGCTCCAGCTGCTCGAGGCGCCGGACCAGATCGTGATCGTGCGCGAAGCGAGCGGCATCCCGCGGCGGATCTACACCGACGGCCGCGGCCACCCGCCCGAAGACGAGATCGTCGCGACGTGGAACGGCCATTCGATCGGGACCTGGGACGGCGACGTGCTCGTCGTCGATACCGTCGGCACGAACGGCAAGGCTCGCGCGGCGAACGGCGTCGGCTCGAACGCGAAAGTCAGCAGCATCGACGACGACCCGCGCTTTCCGCTCAGCGACGCAGCTGCATCTCGTCGAACGCTTCCGGCTCGTCGCGAACGGCGAGCTGCTCGAGGACGAGCTCACGATCGACGACCCGAAGTACTACACTGAGAAGGTCGTGCTCAAACACTACTTCCAGCGCCGCCCCGACATCGACATGCTCGAGTACTTTTGCGGCGACAATCCGCGTCGCGAGTGAGCGCCCCCGGAAGCGTCGCAGTGGCGCCGCGAGGACTACGCATGAGAATCACGGCCATCTTGATCGCCGCCGCCGTCGCCGCGGGCGCGTCGACCCGCGTTCGCGCATCATTCGTTCGCGAGCTTCGACCGCACGAAGAAAGTGACTCTCACGGGGACCGTCAAGGATTTTCAGTGGACGAACCCGCACGCGTGGATCCAGGTGACGGTGTCCGACGAAAAGGGTCAGGCGACCGATTGGGGCGTCGAGTGCGGCAGCCCCAACATGATGGCGCGCACCGGCTGGAAGAAGACGTCGCTCGCAGCCCGGCGACAGCGTGGTCGTCATCGTGAACCCGCTGCTCGACGGCCGGCCGAACGGCTCGCTCGTGACGATCACGCTCGCCGACGGCACGGTGCTCGGCCCCGGCGACGCGCCGCCGCCGCGGCCATTGGGGTCTAGCCAACCGAAGTGAGCATCACTTCTTCGACAGGCTCGTGTAGGCCCGATTGAGGAAGCTCGCCGGGTCGCCCTTCTTCGCGTCCCACTCGGCCGTGAGCTTCGCGGCGGTGACCTGGTCGAGCGTCGCCCCGGTCTTGATCAGCGCCGACATACGATCGCGGATCGTCGTGAGCATCGCGACGAAGTCGACGAGATCCTGGTATTTCGCGACCGGCCCGTGGCCCGGCACGACGATCGACTGCGCGTCGAGCTCCTTGAGCACGTTCGAGCAGAACTCGATCACGCCGTTCAAGCTCCCGCCGTTGTCGACGTCGATGAACGGGTACCCGGCGTTGTTGTAGACGTCGCCCATGTGCACGAGGTTGTGGGTGCGGAACAGCACGGCCGTGTCGCCCATCGTGTGCGCGGGACCGAAGTTCATGAGATCGATGCGCTCGCCGTTGAAATAGAGCCGCATCGAGCGGTCGTAGGTTTCGACGGGCCACGCTTCCTTCGCGTAGGCGGGTTGATCGCGCTGCGTGCTCACGAGATTGACCGTGACGTGCTTCATCATCATTTGCCGCGCGTTCTCGTGCGCGACGATCCACGTGCCCTCGGGGCCGAGCACCTTGTTGCCGTCGGCGTGATCGAAATGCCCGTGCGTGTTGATGAGGAAATCGATCTTGCCGCCGCCGAGCTCGCCGATCTTCGCCTTGTACCTCGGCACCATCTCGGGGAATTGCGCGTCGACGATCAGCGTGCCGGTGTCGCCGATCGAGACCACGATGTTGCCGCCGACACCGAACAGCACGTAGAAATTGTCCGCGATCTTCTCGGGCCGAATCTGCGTGGTCTTGAGCTGCTCGTCGAGACTCTGCAGCTGCGCGCCGGCCGGGAGAGCGGCGGCGAGCACGGCCGATGCGATCAAGATTCGGATCGGCGACACCGTGGCGGAATACATCGAGCTCTCCCTTGTTCGAACGTTAGCGTTGTTTCTTGCAACGGACTCTACCCGACTTTCGCGCAACGTGCGTTTCCGTCAGTCAGCTGACTTCTCCGAGTTGTATCCGTTCGGGATTGCGCGCTGAATGTCTCACGCGGTTAGTGCGTATTTGCGGAGGAGCGGCTTGTTCCAAGATTTCGCCAACGTCTGGACCCCTGCTGCCTTCGCGGCCGACCTCGGCACGCAGCGTCCGCTCGCGGTGACCATTGCCGGCACCCGGCTCGCGCTCTTTCGCGCCGCCGACGGCACGCCGCGCGCGCTGCTCGACCGCTGCCCGCACCGCGGCGCGGCGCTGTCGCTCGGCCACGTCGTGGACGGCTGCCTCGAGTGTCCGTTCCACGGCTGGCGCTTCGACGCGCAGGGGCGCGTCGTGCACGTGCCTTGGAACCCGGACGCGAAGCTCGCGCAGCTGCATGCCGACGTCGTGCCGGCGCGCGAGCTCGGCGCGCAGATCTGGATCTACACGGCCGTCAACGCAGTTGCCGACGGCGAGCCCGCGGTGAACGAGTACTTCACCGCACCCGGAGTGCGCGTCTGCGGCACGGCCGTCGAGTGGCGGGCGCATTGGACGCGCGCGATGGAGAACATGCTCGACTGGCCGCACCTGCCGTTCGTCCACCGCGCGACCATCGGCCGTAAGCTCGCGAAATCCCTCGCCGGGCGAATGGACGTCGAGCGCGAGGAGCAGCCTTGGGGCGTGCGCTCGCGCATCACCCTCGACGGCGCGGCGCAGCCTGGAATGCTGGACTATCGTTGGCCGAATCAGATGAACCTGCACATCACGCTGCTCGGCCGGAAGATGCTGCTGACCGTCGCTTGCGTGCCGATCGACTCGCAGCGCACGCACATGCTGCTGTCCGCCGTACGCCCCTTCCTGACGTCGCGGCTCCTCGACGGGCTGTTCAACTACTCCAATCGGCGGATCGCGAAAGAAGATCAGGCGATCGTCGAATCATCTTCGCCCATCGAGATCGCGGACGCGCGCGACGAGAAGTCCGTGCGCACGGACGCGCTCACGCTGCGCTTTCGCAAGGACTACCTCGCGCGGCTCAAGGGAACCGGCGCAGCGCGCTAGCGCGCCCGTCGCCGTCGCCCGCTACCGCGGGACCTTGTTAGCGCAATTCGTCCGACGGCTCCGCACGGCGCGGCAAGTTGTAGAGCACCGTGCCGTCCGCGAGCGTCGCGCTGACCATGAAGCCGCCCTTGCGTCCGTCCTTGAGCGGATGCACTGCGAACGTGAGCTTGTCGCCGGGATTCAGCGTGCGCTTGGTCCAACCGTTGCGCGCGAGGTAGCTCGGGCTCATGCCCTCGAGACCGTAGACGCCGGCGGAGTCTCCGCCCTCGACCGCGACGTTCGTCCACGTGTGGGGGTTCGTCCATTGAAAGTCCTGCACGGTGCCCGTGATCTCGATGGTCTTAGCGAAGTCGAACATCGCCGTGGAATGGTGCGCGAGCGCCGGTGCGGCGGCGGCGACGAGCGCGGCCGAGGCCGCGAGCGCGAGGAATCGATGCGTGCTCATGATCACTCCAACTCGATGCCGGGACGGCCGTTCTCGTCGGCGCTGTCGCGGTTGTTCTCGAGGCAAATGTATTCGCGAATCTCGTCGTCGAGATGCTTGAAGGAGGCCGTGCTCGTGTATGGCTCCGCGAGCACCTCGGGATCGGTGAGCGTGGTCTCGATCTCGAGCCAGTCAGCGTCGACGCGGCGGATCCGCTCGACGACGTGCAACTGATCGCCGTGCCCAATGCCGGGCGCGATTCGGTTCTGCGGGCTCAATCCGACAGTGTCGATGACGAGCGTATCCCCTTCCCAATGGCCGATCGAGTCGCCGTAGAACGTGAGGTCCGGGTCGTCGGGATGGGGACGGCCGTCCATCCAGATCTGCCGGAACTGCATGAACGTCTCGATCAGCATCACGATCTTGTCCGGCTGGTAGAGAAACTGAATCGGATACGGTTGGCTCATGATCCCCGGCAGGCCCGGCGGCACGCAGTTAGCTGCCTCGCTCTGCAGGTTCTCGCCCTTGGCCTGCGCCGCCCGATACGCGTCGGCCTTCGCTTGCCATTCGGGCGTGAGCTTCATCATCGGGCGCGGCGCCGCTTTGCGCGCGTTGCGCCAGTCGACCTCCCACACACCGCTCCAGTTCGGGAGCTTCGCGAGCGCCGTCCAGGCCTGCGCCGCGGAATCGACGGGTGCGTCGACGGGCGGGGGCTGCGACGGCCCACATCCCGCGGCCAGGATCGCCGCCGTAGCGGCCGCCCCGAGAAAGGTCCTCTTCATTCTATGCTCCGAGAGAATCAGGGAAGTCACGGTCACGAGTGCTCAGCCTACGCAATAGCGTAGCGGCAATCGATGCGCGGCTAAAGCGTGAGTGCTGCACGCTGCGTCGCGCGATCGCGTGCTAGTGTACGAGCCATCCCACAGCGCGTCCGGGAGCCCGCGATGCCGAAGCAAATCGTCTTTTGCGCAGACGGAACCTGGAACGGCCCGGCGGATGCTCCGAGCACCTCCGACATCGATGGCGCCGCGCAGACCGACGCCGAGCTCGACGACGGCGTGACCAACGTCGTCAAGCTGTTCGCGAGCTTGCGCGGCCAAGCGACCGCCGAGACCCAGGCGCTGCGCAACGAAACCGAGATGCTGTACGGCGCAGCGGCGGGGCTCGCGCAAGTCTCGAAGTACATCCACGGCGTCGGCGACTCGAAGAACGCCGTGATGAAGGTGCTCGGCGGCGTGTTCGGCGCGGGCGTGATCGCCCGGATCATCCGCGGCTACACGTTCGTCTCGCGCAACTACGCACCCGGCGACTCGATCCACATCGTAGGCTTCAGCCGCGGCGCGTACACCGCGCGGGCGCTCGCGGGATTGATTTCCGGCGTCGGCCTGCTGAACCCGCGTAAGTACGACCCGGACGACAAGTCGGAGGCGTACCTGCGCGGTCTCGCAGCCTGGTTCAAGTGCAAGGGCCTCGTCTTTCAGGGCGACAGGAAGCTGAGCTCGCTGCTGAACGCGATCGCGGATTTCGCGGGCGAGGCGATCGCGGCCGTCGCGCTGCGCAAGACGGATCTCGATAGCGAACGTGCCGATCAAGTCCGTCGCCGTTTGGGACACGGTCGGGTCCATGGGCGTGCCGAACTACGTGCGCGGCTCGCGCAAGGACTTCTTCAGCTTCGTCGACACGAAGTTGAGCCCGGCCGTCGAGCGCGGCTTTCACGCGATGGCGCTCGACGAGCGCCGCCGCGACTTCCCCGTGACGCGCTGGGACAAGGACAAGCGCGTCGAGCAAGTGTGGTTCATCGGCGCGCACTCGGACGTCGGCGGCGGCTACGCCGCGCGCGAGTCCGGCCTCTCCGACATCGCACTCGACTGGATGATGCAGAAGCTCGCGGGCGTCGGCGTGCTGTTCGCGACGCCGCCGGTGCGCGTGCTCGACCTCACGCGCTACGGACAGGACTTCCACGCGCCTTGGAAGAAACCGCCGTTCAATCTCGGCGCGAAGGCGCGGACGCCGAAAGCCGGCGACGTGTTTCACCCGAGTGTGACGCAGCGCTGGGCCGCGAATGCGGCCTACAAGAAGCTCTGGCCGGAAGGGTTCTAGCTCGCCACTCCGGGTTCCGCGCGTTGTTGCGCTGCGACGGCGGCGCGCATTTGACGCATCGATCGGACGCTTTGCGCCGGCGTCGCGTGATACGCGTCGCAAATTCGAGCGCCGCCCAGCTCTTCCAATTGACCGAGCGGCATAAGTGCATTATTGTACTAGTGCACTTAGGCGGGGGACGCCGTGTTCATACTGAAGCCCCACTCGGGCGTGCCGATTTACCGGCAGCTCTCGGAGCAGATCCGCCGAATGGCCGCGAGCGGGCAGCTTCCGCCGGGTACTGAGCTCCCGTCCATTCGCGCCCTGGCGCTGCAGCACGCGATCAATCCGATGACGGTATCGAAGGTGTATAGCCTGCTCGAAACGGAGGGCGTGCTCGAGCGCCACCGCGGCAAGCCGATGACGGTTGCGAAGCCCACTCGCACGCAGTCGCCCCTTGCGAAGCGCATGGAGCAGATCGAGCCGCATGTCGAGCACCTCGTGCTCGCGGCCCGCCAGCTCGAGCTCGGCGAGAACGACGTGGTCAAGGCCTTGCACAACGCTTGGGAGTAGACCGATGACCGCCCCGTACATCGTCGCGAACGCGCTCGGTAAGTCGTTCAGCGGCAAACAGGTTCTCGCAGACGTCTCCATTGCGGTGGCGCCGGGCGACATCGTCGGCGTGCTCGGCAAGAACGGCGCCGGCAAGACGACGCTGCTCGAGCTGCTGCTCGGCTTTACGCCGGCCACGGCGGGCACCGCGCAACTGTTCGGCTATGAGAGCTATCGCTTGCCCGGGGCGGCGAAAGCGCGCGTCGGCTTCGTGCCGCAGCAGGACGAGCTCATCAATCAGCTGACGGCGGCGGATCAGATCGGCGTGATCGCGTCGTTCTATCCGCGCTGGGACGATGAGCTCGTCGTGCGCCTCAGCCGCGAATGGGAAGTGGATCTCCGGCAACGCGTCAAGAGCATGTCCGTCGGCCAGCGGCAAAAGCTTTCGATTCTCCTCGGGCTCGGGCACAAGCCCGACGTTCTGATCCTCGACGAGCCGGTCGCGAGCCTCGATCCTATCGCGCGCCGCCAGTTCCTCGAGCAGATCATCGAAGTCGCAGCCGACGGCCGCCGCTCCGTCGTGTTCTCGTCGCACATCGTCTCGGACGTCGAGCGGCTCGCGAACCGGATCTGGATCCTCAAGGACCAGCGGATGTACTGGCAGGGCGACTTCGATTCCTTGAAGGAATCGATCGTGCGCCTGCACGTGCGCGCGACGCGCCCGCTGCCCGCCTCGCTCGCGATTCCGAACGCGCTCCGCCTGCAGCGCAACGGTACGACGGCGACGGCCGTCGTGCAGGACTGGCGCGTGGAACAGCGCGAGACTCTGGCGCGGGAACTCGGTGCCGACGTCGAGGTCGAGCAGCTCACGCTCGAGGACATCTTCCTCGAGCTGCACCGCGAGCTGCCTCGGGAGCTGCCCGAGTGAAAGCCGTGCTGCGACTCATCGTCGCCTATTTCACCGGCACGCTGCTGCTGCGCGGCATCACGGTGCTCGGCGTCGATCGGCGTGATCGGCGGCTCCGCCGCGTTTCTCTATCTGCCGCCGTTGATCGGCTCGCAAGGCGGGCAGTCGCGTTTCTCGCTAGCGCAGGAGAGCTTCCTCACGCTGCTGCCCATCGCGGGACTGCTGTGCGTCACGTTCGGGGCGTCGCTGCTTGCCCGCACTGTTCGCGCGGCTCGCGTCGAGCCACTACGTGTACGTGCTGCCGCACGGCCGCGCCAAGCTCCTCACGAGCGCGTTCGCTACGCTCACGCTCGTCGCTCTCGTCGCGGCATCCACGATCACCGTCTATTACGTTCGATCGCCAATGGCGCTCGACCTCGTGTTCGAGCGCGCCTTCGTGGTTTCGCTGCTGACCTGCAGCCTGATGTATGTCGTGCTGTGGCTCACCGGACGACTCGGTGCCGGTTCTGCAACGGGCCTTCTGGTCGGCGCGCTCGTGACGATCGCGACGCTGGTGTTGCCGATTCGGTTCATCGGCTGGCCGTCGAGGTCGCTCGCGCCGTATTGGATCGCCTGCGCGCTGCTCTGGGGCCTGTTCGCCGCGGGCTTTCTGCTGGCGCCCAGGCTCAAGGGCGCGCTCAGCCGGCTCAAACAAACGCTGACCGGCCGGCTCGCGGGCGCTTCGTACGACGGCGGCGGCGAGATCGACTTTCTGATCGGCACGGCGCGGCCGTGGGGTCTCGCGATCGGCCAAGTCGTCCCGATCCTGATCGCGACGTATTTCCTCAACGGCTTCCAGCGAGAAATGGCGCCGTCGGCGCCGAGCCCGTGGCTGTTCTTCCTCACGATACTGAGCATCCTCTCTGGCGCCGTCGCGAGTGTCGCCGCCACCCGTAGCCGCGGCTTGTGGCTGCGCGCGCATTGGACGCGAGCGGAGCTTTTCCGGCGCGTCGAGGACGCGTTCTGGCGCCACAACAGCTACTCGCTCGGCGTGCTGCTGGTGATGCTCGTGGCGGTCGGCACCTATTTCTATTTGCCGACGGGAACGCTCGCATTCGGCATGGGCTTGCTGATGCTCGGCACGGCGCTCAGCACCTACCTCGGCCTCATGATCACAGCGCGGATCGGCTGGATCGACGCAACGCTCGCGGTCGCGACGATGCTCGCGTTGATGATCGTTGCGGTCTACACGTCGGCACCGGGCACTCCGACCGCGAAGGTCGTCGCGCTCGAGGCGGCGCTCGCCGCCGCCGCATTGGTGTTTCGTGGCGTCGCCCAACGCCGTTGGCAAAATCTCGACTGGATGCTCTGCCGCGCCGACGCCCGCGTGCGGGCATCGACGTGAGCCCACGCCATCGAGCCCGAGTGATCGAATAGGGAAGATCGGATGAGACTCGCCATACATCCGTCCGTGTTTCTCGGCGGAGCCATTCTGCTCTGCTCCGTCTGGCTCGGGCTGCGGCCCCCGTTGCCGCCGGCGGGGACGACGCGCACCGCGAACGGCGCCACGCGGCCAGCACCAGTCGAGCGCTCGTCGATCACTCTCGACGCTGCCACGCTCGAGCGCTACGTCGGAAAGTACGAAGGCCGAGCGAACTTCACGGTCGAGTTGACGTTGGAGAAGGGCCGGCTGTTCGCGCAGAGCCCTGGAGTCATGGTGCCGTTCGAGATGCTTGCGACGTCGGAGACGGAGTTTTTCCTGAAAGGCATCGACGTCGACGTGAAGTTTCGGGTCGAAGACGGTGTCGTCAAGGGGTTCGCCGCGAACACCGAATTCGGCGTCGTGATCGTCGATCGCGTCCGCTGACGATCACGCTGCGGTCGTTGGACCGCGACAAGCGGCACGCATCGATCAGCCTGGCGGGGCGGCGCTACCGCGGCCGCGACCCGCGAGCCGGCGGATCGCCGCTCGCGATCCGCGCTTGAATGTCGTCCGCGCGCTGGCTCGCGCGAAACTCGACTACTCGAAACTCCGCGAGGCCGTTCTTGCAGAACGGATCCTCCTTCGCGATCGCCTCGATCTCCGCGCGGTTCTTGCCGACAGCCAGGATGATGCCGCCGTCGCGCGGCACCTTGCGTCCGGACACGAGGAACGTCCCGGCGGCGTAGTGCTTGTTGAGCCAAGCCATGTGCGCGCGCATGTGTGCATCGATCTCGCCGAGATCCGCTTTGTAGACGAGCTCGATCACGAACATGGCGGCGAGCGCGCGGCGGCCGTCTATTCCAAGCCGGCCGCGCGCGCCTGCTCGCGCCCGAGCACGGCCTGGTCGCGGTTGCCGTCGCCATGCGCGACCGCGCCGATGAGGCGCTCGAGATAGACGTTGTGGCTCGGCATCGGCACGCGCGCGATATCCGCCGCGGCCGCGATCAAGTTCGCGTCCTTGAGCCCGACCGTGATCGGCGAGCCGACCTGATCGAAGCTCTCGTCCACCATCTTCTGGCCGTAGATCTTGTAGGCGGGCGCCGCGAACAGCCCTTCGGTCATCACGTCTTGAAAGACCTGCGGCGGCACGTCGTACTTGCGCACGAGCGAGAAGCCCTCGGCCATCGCGACCATCGCGCAGCCGAGCACCGCGTTGTTCGCGAGCTTGATCGCGGTCGCGGACTCAGGTCTTAACACCCGCGACGAACGTACGCCGGCCCATCGCGCTCAAGAGATCGTTGACGCGCGCGACAGCCGCCGGCGGACCGCCGACGACGATGCCGAGCTGCCCGCTCGCCGCGAGGTCCGGACGGCCGAGCACCGGCGCCGCGACCAGCGTCTGCCCGGCCGCCGCGTGCCGCGCCTCGAGCTCGCGCACCATCGCGACGCCGTGCGTGCCCATCACGACGTGGATCGCGCCCTTGCCGAGCGACTCGCACAAGCCGCCCGCGCCGAGCGCGACGTCGCGGATGATCGCGTCCTCGACGAGCATCGAGACGACCACCTCGCTGCCCGCAAGATCGCGAACCGAGCGAGAGACCCGTGCGCCCGCTTCCGCGAAAGGCGCGGTGGCGGCGGCGACCACGTCGAACACGCACAGATCGTGACCGGCGCCCATGAGGCGCCGCGCCATGCCCTGCCCCATCCGGCCCAAACCGACGAAACCTACTTTCATATCGACCCTGCCTTTGCGGCTACGCGCCAGCGAACGGCGATAGTAGTTTCAAACGCGGCGGCTGGCGAGAACGACTCCGGTGCGGTAGTGCCGTTCGCGTCACGAAATGACACAGACTCGGCCATGCAACCCGCGGCGAGTCAGAGCTTGCGAGATTGCGCGATGAACTCCTTCGCGTGCGCCGCGATGTCTTCCGGCGCGGCCGCAGGCCCCGAGCCGGCCGCGGCCAACATCGCCGCCATCTCTTCGCGCGAGTTCAGCCGCGGGAACGGTACGCTCGGAACCGGTACGTCGAGGAATTCGCAGAGCGGCTTCCAACCCTGAGCTACCTCGAACACGAGCAACCGATCCTTCGGAATGGCGCGCCGTACTTCCGCGGTGTGTCGCTCGAACGCCGCCACCATGTAGTCGCGATCGTCGATACCGCTGCCGAAATCGCCCCAGACGGTCTTCTCGAGGAACTCCTTGGCTGGCGATCCGCCGGCCCGTGCGCGCATCTGCGGCGAAAAAACCGTGGCGTGGGCCGACTCGAACCAGTCCTCGGGGTCGCGGACGGTGAGCAGCACCTTCGCCTTCGGGTAGGCGGCCGTGAGCTCGCGCCAGAAGTGACAGCCCGGATAGTCGACCGTCGCTGGGTAGCCCGCGAAGATGCGCTCCCAGTCCGGCCGCCCGTTCGCGGCTTCGAGCCAACCGGCGATGCTCGGAAAGTTCGCCCAAACCTCGACCATGTGGTAGCAAGGGCTGAAGCCGAGCTTCTCGAGCGCGACTTTGAGCGATAAGGTTCCAGTCCGGCCGAGGCCGGCGCCGATGATCTGCAAAGACATGCGTTGCTCCTTAGTTTTGGTTCTTCTTCGTCGCGACGCTGGTCGAGACCGCAAGATAGGCGATGACGCTCAGCCGAACAAATCGAACTGGCGCAGCGCCGCGAAGCGCTCCGCCATCCAGTGCCACGCCGTGTGGCCCACGATCACGGAAAGCACGATCACGCCGACGCGCTCGGCGACCACGTAGCGAAACACTACGTTGAGCACGGGCACGAGCACAACGAGCACGAGCAGTTGGCCGAGCTCGATGCCGACGTTGAACGACAAGAGCGCAGTCAACACGTAGTCGCCCGCGAACTGCAGCGTGTTGCGCAGTCCGAACGAGAAACCGAAGCCGTGGATGAGACCGAAGCCGAGCGCGACGGCCCAGCGCGTCTTGATCAACCGCGCCTTCGCGTCTGCCGCGACGACGTTCTCGACGGCCATATAAAGGATCGACGCGGCGATCAGCGTTTCGACGAGCGGCGGGAACCACAGCGCGTCGGGAGCGAGCCCGTACGCGGAGGCGATCAGCGTCACCGAGTGGCCTACGGTAAACGCCGTGACGATCCAAACGAGCGAGCGCAGCTCGCGGCGGAACGGCACGACGAGGCACAGCAAGAACAAGAGATGGTCGACGCCGCCGAGGATGTGCCCGAAACCGAGCCGCAAGAAACGCAGCAACGACTGATGCCAGCGCGGATCGAGTTGCACGAGTCCGGCGTTGCCTTCCGCCTCGAAGATCCGCACCGTGCCGTTCGCCGCGACGAACTGCACCGCGGTCACGACGCGCGCCCCGAGCCGGTCGAGCCGAGCGTCGAGCGCGAACGCCGAGGTCGCGGACGCGATCGGCGCCTCGAACAGCACGTCGAGCAGCGCCTGCTGCCACACGAGCTGAGTGTCATTAGGAAGCGGTGGCCCGCGTAAGTGTGCGAGTGCGGTGTCGAACTCTGCGAACGAGCGGTCGCTCGGGATCGAGACGCGGAGCGCCGCGAGCTCGAGGCTCGGGAGCCGCCGGCCGTTCTCGTAGATGCCGACGTCGCGCGACAGCCAGACCTGCGCCGCCGAGCGCAATGCCTGATCGGCGCGGGCGAGATCGAGATACCCAGGGCCGAACGTCGGGAACTCGATGTCCTGCATCGCCTCGAGCGGCGCGCGGACGAGCACCCGCACGCGCTCGCCGGCCGGCGCGACGATGATCTGCACGGTCACGTCGCTCGGAATTTCGTGCCCGAGCACCGCCCGCGCGGCCCCGAGCACCAAGGCGAGCCACACGAGAAACACGCGAGGTCGGGCGCTCGGCACTAGACGGAGGTTCCTGCTGGGAAAATCGGAGCGCTCCGAGCCTACATTTTCCGCTAGACTTTGGAAACCGAACGCACGGATGCGGGCCAACCTTGGGGGGGTAAGCCATGACACGTCCAGTGAGTCGTCCGATTCGTCGTCTCCTCGCGCCTTTGTGCCTCGTTCCCGCCGCCGCTCTGCTCGCAGCGTGCGGGCCGCAATCGAGCCCGCCGGCCGCGAACGCGGCGCCGCCACCCGCCGCCGCGTCACCGACCGGTCCCGTCGCTCCGCGGTTCGAGGTGGACCCGTTCTGGCCGAAGCCGCTGCCCAATCACTGGTTGCTCGGCTCGACGATCGGCGTGTCCGTCGACTCGCGCGACCACGTCTGGATCATTCACCGTCACCAGTCGCTGAACCTCGAAACGGAGGCGAGCGCGGGCAAGAACAACCCGCAAGGCGAATGCTGCATGATCGCCCCGCCCGTCATCGAGTTCGACGCGGACGGCAACGTCGTGAGCTCGTTCGGCGGCCCCGGCGATGGCTACGACTGGCCCACGTCGAATCACGGCATCACCGTCGATCACATGGACAACATCTGGATCGGCGGCAACGATCCGATGGACGCGCACATCTTGAAGTTCACGCGCGGCGGCAAATTCCTGCTGCAGCTCGGCAAGCCGATGGAGAACAAGGGCAGCAACGACCCCGTGAACTTCTGGCGCGTCGCGAAAATCTCGATCGACCCGATGGCGAACGAGGCGTACGTCGCGGACGGCTACGGCAACAAGCGCGTGGTCGTGCTCGACGTGAACACGGGCGATCGCAAGCGCTACTGGGGCGCGTATGGCAACCGGCCCGACGACACCGATCTCGGCCCGTACGACCCGGCCGCGCCGCCCGCCCAGCAGTTCCGCAATCCGGTGCACTGCGCCGAGCCGTCGAACGACGGATTCGTCTACGCGTGCGACCGCGTGAACGATCGGATCCAGGTGTTCCGCAAGGACGGCACGTTCGTGAGCGAGCTCAAGGTGTCGCCGATGACGCTCGGCGCCGGCGCTGTGTGGGACATCGCGTTCTCGAAGGACCCGCAGCAGACATACATCTATCTTGCCGACGGCATGAACGAGAAGATCTGGATCATCGACCGCGCGAAGATGCAGATCCTCACGAGCTTCGGCGACGGCGGCCGCCAACCGGGCCAGTTCTTCGGCGTGCACAGCATCGCGACCGACTCGAAGGGCAACCTCTACACGACGGAGACCTACGAAGGTAAACGCGTGCAGAAGTTCGTCTATCGCGGGCTTGCTCCCATTCCGGCCGGCGCACAGGGGCCGGCCTGGCCGCAGTAGCGAACGTACCGCCGCGCACGCACCGTGCTCGGCGCGGCGGAACCGCGGCGTAGGTCAACGCGGCCGCGGCTTCGCGCGTTTGGTCGGCTCCGCTTCGAGCGGATTCTCCGGCCAGTAGTGGCGCGGATAGCGGCCGCGCATGTCCTTGCGCACGTCGGCGTACGCGTTGCGCCAGAAGCTCGCGAGATCGCGCGTCACCTGGAGCGGCCGGTGCGCGGGCGACAGCAGCTTGAACGTGAGGGGCACGGCGCCGCCCGCGATCCGCGGCGTCGCCGCCAAACCGAACACCTCCTGCATCCGCATCGACGCGCACGGCGCGTTGTCGTCGCGGTAGTCGATCGGCGCGCGCGTGCCGGTCGGCAGCGCGACATGCGTCGGCGCGAGCTCGTCGAGCTTGCGTTGCTGCTCGTGCGTGAGACGCGAGCGCAGCGCCGCCGCGAGCGGCACGCGCTCGAGCTGCGAGCGCCGGGTCACGCCCTCGAGGAACGGCTCGAGCCAGCGGAAGTCGCGCAGCAGCGCCGTCCTCCGACAGGTCGGGCCAATCGCCTACGTCGCCGCGGCCGAGCGCGCGCACGAACTCGCTGCGCGCGGCGAAGTCGCGGCTCGCGTCGTCCCACGGCAGCGCGTCGGACCCGAGCGAGCGCAAGCCTTCGGCCATCGCCGCCGCGGCGGCGCCCGGCGGCACGTCACGCAGCGGCTTCTCTTCGAGCACGAGCTCGCCGAGGCGTACCGTGCGGCGTGCGACGACGGCTTCCGTTCGCGCGTCCCACGCGACCTCGTCGTCGCGCACGAGCTGGGGCGCGAAGTGCTCGAGCACGTCGTCGAGATCGAGCGGCGCCGCGAGCAGAATGCGCGCGTCGCGCCCGCGGTCGTCGAGGTCGACGGCCACGATGAGGTCCGCGCGCGCGATCGACTCGGGCTCGGCGAACGACGCGCCGCGGCCGTTCGCGAGCTGATAGCGCGCGTCGCCGCCGGGCCGGCGCTTCGCGATGCGGTCGGGATACGCGAACGCGAGCAGCAGTCCCGGCGCGAGCGGCGAGTCCACCGCGCGGCTGCCGCTCGCACCCGCATCCTTCAGGAACGCGCGCTCCGCGCGGCGCACGCGCTCGAGCGCGCCGCGATCGATCGCGTGCTCGCCGCCGTGCCCGCGGCGCAGCGCATCGATGCGGCTTCGCACGTCGCTGTCTCTCGCACCGGCTCGGGACGCACCGCGCAGCAAGTCGCGCTCCGAAAGCAGCGCCGCGAGCTCCGCCGCGGCCGCCCCGGCGTTCTGCTGCGCGCGCCGCGAGCAGCATGTGCGCGAGCCGCGGATGCGCGCCGAGCTCGTGCATCGCGCGGCCGTGCGGCGTCACGCGGTCGTGCTCGCCGAGCGCGTCGAGGCGCCGCAGGAGATCGCGCGCGCTCGCGAGCGTCGCGGACGGCGGCGCGTCGAGCCAGCTCAAGCTCGCGGCGTCCGTGCCCCAGACGGCGAGATCGAGCGCGAGCGGCGCGAGGTCGGCGTTCAGGATCTCCGCGGGCGCGTATGCCGCGAGCGTGCGCTCCGCGCTCGCGCCCCAGAGGCGGTAGCACACGCCGGGGGCGGTCCGGCCCGCGCGTCCCGCACGCTGCTCGGCCGACGCGCGCGAGATGCGCTGCGTCTCGAGCCGGCTCATGCCGCTCGCGGGATCGAACACGCTGCGCCGTTCGAGTCCGACGTCGACGACGATGCGCACGCCGTCGATCGTGAGGCTCGTCTCCGCAATGTTGGTCGCGAGCACGCACTTGCGGCGTCCCGCGCGCGCCGGCGCGAGCGCCGCGTCCTGCTCGCCGGGCGCGAGCTCGCCGTACAGCGGCAAGACGTCGACGCCGCTGCCGAGGTCGGCCTCGAGCAGGCGAGCCTGGGTGCGGCGAATCTCGCCCGCGCCCGGCAGGAACAGCAGCAAATCGCCGGGCGCCTCGCGGAGCGCTTGCTGGGCGGCGCGCGCCGCGGCGGCGTCGATAGGCTCGATCCCGGGACCTGGAAGCGCGGGAAGGCCTTTGCCCGTGTGGTGCACTTCGACGGGAAACGCACGGCCGGTCGATGCGATCACGGGCGCGTTGCCGAGCAGCTCTGCGACTCTCGCACCGTCGAGCGTCGCGGACATCGCGAGCAAGCGGAGCTCCGGGGCGACGTGGCGCTGCGCGTCGAGCGCGAGCGCGAGGCCGACGTCGGCGTTGAGATTGCGCTCGTGGAACTCGTCGAACAGAACCGCGGCGATGCCCTCGAGCGCCGGATCGCTCTGCAGCATGCGCGTGAACACGCCTTCCGTGACGACCTCGATCCGCGTGCGCTTGCCCACGCGCGTCTCGAGCCGCATGCGGTAGCCGACGGTGTCGCCCGCGCTCTCGCCGAGCGTCGTTGCCATCCGCACCGCGACCGCGCGCGCCGCGAGCCGGCGCGGCTCGAGCATCACGAGGCGCTTGCCGCGCGCCCACGGCTCGTCGAGCAGAGCGAGCGGGACGACGGTGCTCTTGCCTGCGCCCGGCGGCGCCGCGAGCACCGCGTTGCGGCCGCGCTCGAGCGCCGCGCACAGCGGCGCGAGCGCCTCGTCGATCGGAAGACCGGAGCGCATGAAGAGCGTTACCGAACCCGGCGCCGCACGTCACGACGCTTCGAGTTTGAGCAACTTCAGCAGCTTCAGCGCGTCCGCAATTCGTTTCATTGCCTCGTCCAGCAGCTGCGCGACGCTTCCGCCCGCGTCGCGCTGCGCGTACGCCCGCGTCAACTTGACGAGCTTCAGCGCCTCGTGACAGCTCTGCGCCGCCGACTCTCGGTCTACGTTGGGCGGCATCAGGAGCTCCACTGCCACGTCGATCGCCGCCGCCGCGCCGAACAAGATCTTGCCGTCCTCGGCTATCCCACGCTTCGACGCCACCGTGAGATCGGCATACGCGGCTGCGAGCGCGTCGCGAGCTTGCTTGGCCGGATCGGTGCTGGCTGCGTCTTTCATATTGTTCCATCGGGTATCGCTCGGGCTCGCGGTATGCTTGGCAGCGAGCAGTTTACCGGCTGGAGTCACCCGGAAGCGTATGAAGACTACTTTTCATCGTCAGGCTGCAGCGATCGACTGGTACTGCGAGTCACGAGGCACCGGGTCTCCCATCGTTCTCATCCCGTCCGGCGAAGGAGATTGCGGCTCTTTCGAGAAGACTGCGGATTCGCTTGCACGCGAGTTCTCCGTTCTGACGTTCGACATGCCGGGCTTCTCACGCTCGAGCGATCCGCCGGACTTCGGAACCTATTCGCTGGCCCGCGCTGCGAGTGAAGTGGCTACATTGATAGAGGCACTGGGTATCGCACCCGCGACGTTCTATGGCTGCAGCTCCGGGGGTCAGGTCGCATTGGGCCTCGCCGCCGACTATCCGCACCTCGTGCGGAACATTGTCGTCCACGAGGTCGCGCTGCCTCCGAAGGTGCCGGGCGGGCCAATCGCCGATCTCGTGAAACTCAGCGACGAGGTGGCGGCTCGCGTCTGCGCAGATATATTTCGCAATTTGATGAATGAGAACGCTGCTGCGTGGGACGCGCTCGGGGACGACTACCATCATCGCTTGAAGCGCAACTACGTGACGTGGGTGCGCCGCTACATTGCGAGCAAGGGGATGCGGGAGTTCTCCACCGAGGAGCTGCAGCGGCGCACGGTGACGTGGACCATCGGCGGCTTGACTCCGGCAGCGGCATTTTTCGACAACGTGATGCTGGCGAATAGCGCGGGCATTCCGATCGGCCTGCTAATGTGCCGTCATTTTCCGCAGGTCAGCATCCCGGATACGCTGGCCGAGCACATCGCGCCGCGCGGCTCGTGCCTAACGACACCGACGACGAACGGCATTCCGTTTCGCCCTTTCGCCGCCCACGACCCAAGGAACCACGATGACCGTCGCGATCCCGTCCTCTCGCACGACTTGCAGCGCGCTCGCCGCCTTGTGGCTGGCCACGGCCGCGCTCCCGCTCGCCGCCGGCACGCTGCCCCACGCCAAGCCCGAGGACGTCGGCATGGCGAGCGAGCGGCTCGCACGCGTGAACGACGTCGTGAAGAAGGCGATCGACGCAGGCGAAGTCGCAGGCGTCGTCACGCTCGTCGCACGGCGCGGCAAGGTCGTGCACTTCGAAGCGCAAGGCTACGCGGACATCGCGTCGAAAAAGCCGATGCGCACCGACAACATCTTTAGGCTCGCGTCGATGGGCAAGCCAGTCACCGCGGTCGCGATCATGATGCTCGTGGAGGAAGGCAAGATCCGCTTGACCGATCCCGTCTCGCAGTACATCCCGGAGCTCAAAGGCCTCACGAAGGTCGCAGTACCGAAGCCCGGCGGCGCCGAAGGCGCCTACGACCTGGTCGACGTGAGCCGGCCGATCACGATCCGCGACTTGCTCACCCACGGCTCCGGGCTCATGAGCGGCGGGCTCGGCCAGCGCGCGGCGGGCAACCTGCAGCGCACGCCCGAGGACACGCTCGCGACCTACATCCCGAAGCTCGGCTCGGTGCCGCTCGATTTTCAGCCCGGCACGCTGTGGCGCTACAGCGGGCTCGCCGGCTTCGATGTGCTGAGCCGCGTCGTCGAAGTCGTGTCGGGCCAGCCGTACGATCAGTGGCTCAAGGAGCACATCTTCACGCCGCTCGGGATGCCGGACAGCGGCTTCTACTTCACCGGCCGGCAAGCCGAGCGCGTCGCGACGATCTACACGCGCCGCCCGGGCGAAACGCTGCAACCACAGCCGAACCAAGCGCTGAGCTCGGTGTATTTCTCGGGCGCGGGCGGCCTCGCGACGTCGCCCGAGGACTACCTGCAGTTCGCGCAGATGCTATTGAACGGCGGCGAGCTCGGCGGCAAGCGGCTGCTCGGACCACGCACCGTCGACCTCATGGTGTCGAATCACACGGGCGACATGGTGAACGGCCAGTTCGGCCGGCCCGCGCGCGGCATGGGCTTCGGCCTCGGTATGCAGATGGTGCTCGATCCGGTCGCGGCCGATCTCGCGGTATCGCAAGGCGCGTTCAGCTGGCCCGGCGGCAGCGGCGTCGCGTTCTGGGTCGAGCCGAAGGAAGAGCTAGTGAGCATCTACATGATCCAGGGCGGCAGCGGCGCGGATCTGCGGCGCGCGTTCGAGAACGCGATCCGACAGGCGATCATCGACTGAGTGCTGCGCGCGACGCTGAGCGCACCGCGCGCGACACGGAGCGCTGCGCGCGCCCCGCGTAGCAGTTAGCGAGCCACCGGGCTGCCGTAGACCTCGATGCGGCCCACGTTCACGAACCCGCCCCAGCCGTGGCCGCTGCCGGGTAAGAGATCCGCGAAGCCGATCTCGTCGACCTTGCCGAGGTCGGGCGTGACCCACGCCTGTCCGGTCGTCACGATGCGCGAGATGTCGAGCGGCAGCCAGCGCACGGACGACACCGCGAACTCCGATTCGAGGAACAGCGTCGAGTTGGCCGACGGCGCGCCCTCGCCGTAGTCGCCGACGAACCAGTTGCCGTCGGCGAGCTTCACGACGGGTCGGACCTCGTGGAAGCCGGAGACGCGCGTCACCCATTTGACGCGCGCGAGGCCCGTGAGATCGACGAAGCTGTTTCGATCGCGGAGCGTGACCGCGATCGGCGTTTGACAGACGCCCGTCCAGAGGTTCGGCGGATCGGTCCGCTGCCCGGCGGCGACGCGCTCGGGCGGCGGATTCTGGTTGTAGCCCGCGAGCTGCACGCACGACGGCCCGCCCCAGTCGCGCGCGACCGTGCGCGGCGGAGGGTTCGCGAGATACGCGGGGATGCTCCGCGCGTTCGGATCGTAGAGCTTGAGCTCGAGCGCGGGATTCGCGACGGCTGCCGCCGTGACGCCGCCCTCGGGCACGAAGTCGGGAGGCGCATCGGCCGGACGCGCGCGCTGCCGCCATTCCTCTTTCAGGAACAACGGCGGCAACGACGGCGCCGCGCCCGCGGGCGCGCGCGGCTGCGCGGAGGCGGCTGACGTCCAAAGCACGAGCGTCGCGGCGACGAGCGCGATTCTCATGGCCATGAGATCCCCCTTTTGCTGGACGCGCCGATCGCTAGATTCGGCGTTACTTCTGCTCCACGACCTCGGTCACGAGCGGCCCGATGCCGAACACCTGGATCACGGTCTCCTCGCCCTTGGCGCCGTCGTAGTGCGGCTGACCCGCGTGGTGGATCACGTAGCTGCCGGGCTTCGTCGGCACCGTGCTATCGGGATCGAACTTCGTGCCGCTGCCGCACCACCAAGTTCCGGAGATGACGACGAAGAAACGATCGGTGGTGTGAGTGTGCGGCCGACTCATGTTGCCCGGCAGCCATTTGATCCGCATGACGTACGGTCCCGGCTTGGTCGGGTCGCCGAACAGCACCGCGGTTTCGTTCGTTCCCGCCGCGTTCTTCACCCACTTGATTTGGTCCGGCGGGACCACCTGGACGGCTGTCGGATCGACATCCGCGCGGCCCGCGGACATCGCGGCCAGGAGCCCGAGAACCACGAGAATCGATCGAATCATCGGACGCATAGACCCCCCTTCGGATTGGCACGAGCTCGCGCGAAAGGCGGATGCGACGTTGCTCCGCAGCTGCGTTTTTTACCGGGCGAGCGACCGGGCCAGACTCTGGCGCGGACTACGCTCAGTTGCAACCGCGGGGCTCGGGCACGGGGTGCGATAAGCCGAGCCGGAACCGGTAGAACCCACTGTCACATTCCTGAAAGACAAGCGGCGTAGGTTACTTAGGAGATATCTCTGAAGTGATTTGACGTAATGACCGTCAACGTCTCTGAAGCCGCTGGAGTCGGGAGTCGAATTCCTCGCCCCGCGAGGGTTTCGCTTCGCGCGGGCGTTCGTGTGCATCGCGTGCGCTGCGTGCTGTCCGATGGCCGGCGCTTCCTGCTCGTGCAGAACAACGCACGCCGTCCGGAAAACCACGGTAAATGGAGCCTGCCCGGCGGGCGCTTGAGAACGCGCGAGCAACCGCGAGCCGGATTGCGGCGCGAGCTCGTCGAGGAGCTCGGCTTCCGTGTCCCGTACCTCGTGGACGTCGGCGACTGGTGGCACGACGATCAATACCAACGAGTCTTCGGCTGCGCGATCGAGCCGACCGAGGTTTCGCTGCAAGCCGACGAGATCCTCGCGTGTGCGTGGCTGGACTACGCCGACGTGAAGGAGCTCAGCGCGGCCGGGCTGGTGCGCTGGGGATTCGAGCTCGACGCCATCTCGGCGTTCCGGCACCTACCTCTAGATGTCCGCAGCGCAACGAATGCGTAGCTGCGCCCGGAACCCCTGACCGTGCGGCTCGACTAGGCCGATCAGGCGACCTTCTCCGGCTTGTGCGTCTTGGCGGAGCGGATGATCGCCTCGGTCACGGACGCGCCGTGCACCATCTCTTCGAGCGGGATCAGAAACTCTTCCTTGCCCGCGCACGCGCGCGCGAACGCCTCGAGCGTCACCTTCGTCACGTCGAGCCGCTCCGCGTCCCAGGTCACGGCCGGGCCTGCAATCGGCTTGAAGACGCACTTTCCGAACAGCCGCGTGCGGCGCTCCTCGGACGGCGCGCCAGCGACGTGCGTCATGCCTTCGAGCCGCACGTAACCCTTCGAGCCGTACACCTGGAAGCTGAAGCCGCCGCCGGTGGCGGTCATCGTGCCGAGGTAGCCCGACATCCCCTCCTTCATGCGGAACAGAATCGACGTGGTGTCGTCCGAGTCGATCTGCACGACGCGCCGAAAGCTCTGGCAGTAGACCTCTTTGATCGGGCCGCAGAGATCGATCATGCCGTCGACCGCGTGCACGCCCATCGGCGTGAGGCCGCCGCACGGCGTCTCTTCCTTGCTCGCGCGCCAAGCGTCGGCCTTGAGCGTCAGCGCGTTCGGGAACGTCATCGTCGCCTCGACGTGCAGAATCACGCCGAGCTCGCCCGAGTCGATCTGGTTGCGGAGCTTCGTCATCTCCGGATGCCAGCGCCGGTTGTAACCGAGGCCGAGCGTCACCTTCGCCCGCTTCACGGCCGCGACGGCCTTTTTGGCCTCCTCTTTCGTGAGCGCAAAGGGTTTCTCGCAGAACACGTGCTTCTTCGCCTTTGCGGCCGCGATCACCTGCTCCGAGTGCAGCGAGTGCGGCGTCGCGAGCACGACGGCGTCGAGCCCCGGGTGCTTCAGCAGCTTCTCGTAGCTGTCGTAGAGCTCGAACTTCTGATCCGACGCGAACTTCTTGAGATCGTCCGTGTGCGTGCGCGCCGCGCCCGCGACGAACTTGATCTCATCGCTCTGCCCGCCCGAGACCGCCTCGACGAGCGTCCTGCCCCACCAACCCAGTCCGACGATACCTGCATTGATCACGCTGCGATCCCTCCAACAAACTATTCGAGCCCGCTCGCGCGCGCCTGATCACGCGCCATCACGGCCCAATCCTGTTCCGCCTCGCCGTGCGCGATCGCGCCGAGCAAGCGGTCGCGATAAACGTTCAGGCTCGGCAGCGGCACGCTCGCCGCGAGCGCGGCCGCCATCGCGAGATTCGCGTCCTTCAAGCCGAGCGTCGTCGTGAACCCGGCCGTCGCATACGCCTGCTTCACGATGATGTTGCCGTATACCTTGTAGGCGGGCGCCGAGAACAGACCGTCGGTCATCACGTCGTAGAACGTGGCGGGGTCGACACCGTACTTGCGCACGAGCGAGAAGCCCTCGCCCATCGCCTCGATCGCGCAGCCGATCATCATGTTGTTCGCGAGCTTCACGACCGACGCGCCTTCGGGCTTCTCGCCCGCGTCGAACGTGCGCCGGCCGATCAACTGGAACAGCGGCGCGACCCTCGCGACCGCGTCTTTCGGCCCCGCCGCGACCACGCCGACTTGGCCCGCGGCGGCTGCCTCGGGACGGCCGAGCACCGGCGCACCGACGAGCACTTGCCCGGCCTTGTCGTGCAGCGGACCGATCTCGCGAATCGCCGCGACGCTGTGCGTGCCCATCGCGACGTGGATCGCGCCCTTCGGCAGCCCCGGCACGACGCCTTCTTTCACGACCTCGAGCAGCGCCTTGTCGTCCGTGACCATGCTGATCACGACCTCGCGGCCTTTGCAGGCCTCGGCCATCGAGTCCGCGACCTTCGCGCCGGCCTTCTCGAGGTCGGCGCACTTCGCGCGCGTGCGGTTGTAGACGACGAGCTCGTGACCGCCGCCCAAGATGCGCGCGGCCATCGCTTGACCCATTCGGCCGAGACCGATGAAACCTACCTTCATTGACGATCCTTTGTTGGTATTAGTTGCTGCTCAGACGAGCTGGCCTTTCACCCAATCGAGCTCGCGCACTACGTAGTCGACGATCGAGCCCGTCTTCATCGAGTCCGGCAACACGTCCCACGTGTACGTCTCGATCTCGAGCTGCGGCGAGAGCTTGTACTTCTTGTGGAACTTGAGCGCGTCCTCGATCGCGAAGCGTGTGGTTTCGAAGTGCTCGCCGATTTTGTCCAGGAACACCGGCACGTGCACGTGCGTACGCCACTCGCGCTTGAGCTTCGGGTTCTTCTCGAACGCGGCGAACGCGTCTTCGAGATTCAGGTACCGATTGAGCTTGCCGTCGATCTTCTCGATCGTCTGCGTGAGATAGACCGTGTCGGCGAACGGCCTCATCGCATCGACGGTCTCTTTCGTCACGTTCGGCACGCGCAGCGCAGCGGCTTCCTGGAGCTTGAACACCGGGATCCCGTTGTCCGCGAGCTTGCGCAAGCTGGCGCCGATGTCTTCGTACTCGACCGCTTGGTGGCAGATGTCGTAGACCATGCCGAGGTGCTTGCGCAGCGCGCCTTCGGCCTGCGACTTGTTCAAGCCCGTGGCCGTGACGAGCATGCGCACGGCTTCGCTCGCATAGAGGTGGTTCGTGAAGTAGTCGACGGCTTCCTCGGTGGTCTCGAGGAAGCACGCGGGCTCGGGCTCGAGGCACAGCGTGACCGTTCGGCCGGTGCGCTTCTCGAGCTGCACGAGGTGCGCGACCGTGGCGATGACGTGCCGCGTGAACTCGTTGACGTACTCGGGGCCGGTGACTTTCGGCTTGAAGCCGAGCGGCGGGCTCTGAATCGACGGCTGCACGTGCGGTGCGGCGACATCCGCGAGAATGTCCGCGACCTGCATCGTGTACGTCGAGCGCAGATCGGTGCTCCAGTCGGGCTCGTAGACGTCCTTCTTCACGACGCGGTTCTTGAACGGCCCGTAAGGGAACGCGTTCACCGTGTACAGGTACATGTCGTGCTGTTTGAGGAAGTCCTTGAGGCGCTCGCGCTCGCCAGGGTCGCCCGTGAGCGTTTTCGCCGACGAAGCCGACAAGCGCAGCGACACACCGAAGGACTTGTGCGGCGACACGCGCGCTTTCACCTGCGGCACGTAGCGGTTCAAGCTGTCCCACATCTCGGCCCAGGTGTCGCCCGGATGCACGAGAGTCGAATAGGTCAGATGACCTAGGCCATTGCCCAAATCCATATGTGTTTCCTCCAGTCTGCGCAGGCGAACCACTCTGTTCGCCGCTTGGTTTTCCGCTCTTCATTCATCGCTCCGTCGCTTGCGTGCGGGCGAAGTAGTGCGGGTTGTCCAGGGTTGTGGGTGAGCGGCTTCTGCAATATTGTATCCGCCCTCAGAGAAAATGTCGGCACAACGCCGGCATAAACCCAAAACAGGTACCCACAATGCTACGCGCTACCGCGACCCAACTGCTGCCCACGACTATCACCGGATCGCTGCCGCGGCCGAGCTGGTACACGGAAAATCTCGGCCTGAAGTCGTTTCTGCAGGCGATGGTCGAAACGCGCTTCCGCGAGCAGTACGAGGACGCGCTCGCCGTGTATTTCAACGAGCAGGCGATGGCCGGCCTCGACATCGTGACCGACGGCGACGCGCGCTTCACGCAGGACATCGGCGGCCAGAGCTGGACGAGCTATCCGCCGTTCCACATGGCAGGCTTCGACGGCGTTCCGAAGATGGCGCCGATCGGCGGCGGCGGCATCGGCTTCCCGCGCGGACACATCCTCCACGACTACATCGAAGCGCGCTTGATGCCGAGCATCGTCGGCCCCGTCGGCCGCGGCAACATGCAATACGCGCAGATGTACAAGGCGGCGCAGCGCATGACCGACAAGCCGCTCAAGTTCGGCACGGTCACGCCCGAGCTCGTCGCGTTCGCGGTGCAGGACTTCTACTACAAGGACGTGCGCGAGCGCATTTGGGCGCTCAGCAACGCGTTCAACGAAGAGCTCCACGCGGTCGCCGACGCGGGCTGCCCGGTCATCCAGATGGAAGAGCCGCAGATCCACTTGCTCGCGGCGCGCGGCGTCGTCGACAAGGTGATCAACCCCGAGTTCATGCTCGAGGTGTTCAACAACACCGTGCGCGGGCTGCGCGCCAAAACGGAAGTCTGGTGCCACACGTGCTGGGGCAATCCGTCGCAGCAACGCATGTTCGCCGAAGTGCAGAGCTACAAGCCCGCGCTCAAAGTTCTGAACAAGGTGGATGCGGACGTGATCACGTTCGAGTCGTGCAGCTCGGGCGGCATGGATCTCCCGGCGATCGGCAAAGAGATCACGGACATGAAGATCGCGATCGGCGTGATCGACCACCACTCGCTGCAAGTCGAGAGCCCGGCCATGGTCGCCGATCACATCCGGCTCGCGCTCAAGCACATCCCGCTCGAGCGGCTCGTGCTGTCGTCCGACTGCGGCATGGGCCGCGAGGGCATGGCGCGCCGGCACGCGCTCTACAAGATGGTATCGCTCGTGCAGGGCACGAACATCGTGCGCAAGGAGCACGGCATCCCGGTCGCGGAATGCATCGCGGCCGATCCGAAGCTCACGCTGCTCGACGTGCGGAGCGCCCCGCCCGCGGCAGCTGCTGCGAAGGCAGCCGCGAAGCCCGCCAAGGCCGCGAAGACCGCGAGCAAGAAGAAGACGAGCACCAAGAAGTCGAAGAAATAACGCCGCGGCAGGTTGCGCGTCGAACCCGGCGGCGAGCGGTCACGACCGCGAACGCCGCCGGGGGACGCGTCAATCGAGCTCGGCGAAACCTTGAACTGGTCGAAGTCGCGAGGCCGCAACCGCGGCTAAACTTTCCGTCGACCATGGCCCGCCTCGACGACCTCGTGCTGAGCGAAAGCGCGCATTCCGGACTCGCGTTTCGCGAGCACGTCTACGCGCCGCAGGACCACGTCCAACTATTGCAAGACCTGCTCGCGCTCGCGAATGCGGACGTCGGCGGGCCGCGTTTCCTCTGCTTCGGCGTACGCGACGTTCCCGGTTCACCTCGCGTGCTGACCGGCATCTCGGCCGCGTCGGTGAGCGAGCTCAAGGGCTCGCTACCGCGGTTGCTGGCAGACTCTATCGAGCCGCAGCTCAAGATGACGTTGCGTGCGCTCAAGGTCCACGATGAGTTGGTCGCGCTACTCTGCTTGACCGAGTGCGACGACCCCCCGTATCTACTCGCGCGCAGCGTTGCGGGATCGCCCGCGGGCACCGGTTGGGTGCGGCGCGGAACACGACATCTCCCTCTGCTGCGCGGCGACTTGCAACGAATGTTCGCCGCGAAGAGCGCGGTCGCAAGCGAGCCGAACGCGGTTCGTGTCGGCTTCGCGGGCGAGCGGATCGAGACGGAGATCAGCTTGCCGGTGTTACCGCTCGAAGGCCTACCGTCGGCCAAGGCGGCACGGCAGCTCCGCAAGATGCTCGACGCCAAAGAAAGCGCGAAAGAAATCCTCGGCCGAACGGAAACGCAGTTCGCGCGCTTGATGTACGCGCAGCAGTTCGGAATGGACGGCGCCTACGAGCCGCACAGCGAAGAATCGCTGCGGCTCCTCATCGGGAAGGCGCCGCACGACTATCGCGCGGCGGACGAGCACTATGAGTTCGAGGTCCGCACGCACAAGCTCAACATCGTCGTCAGCAATCTCGGCGCGAGCGCGCTGCATGGTGTGTTCGTGGAATTGACGATTCCGCGGCTTCCGGGAATCGGCGTTACGGAGCACCTAGTGGCGGCGCCCGGCGCGCAACTTCACGACGAAGCGTATCCGCTGGTGAATGTCCGGGGGCATACGATCGGCGTCCAAGCCGAAGTCGGCTCACTCGCGGCGGGCGAGTCCAGTCCCGCGTTCAAACAGCCGCCGCGATTCTGGGTTCGCGAAGCAGCCGCCGGCAAGACGCTCGCGGTCGATTGCACGGTACACGCACGCGAGCTGCGCGAGCCGGTGACCGACACACTACTGATCGCGATATCCGCGCTGGCTGCCGCTCCCGCCGCAAAGCGTCGCACCGGCTAACCGGCGACGCATTGACCGGCTCCTCCCCTCCCTTGCGCAGCCGCGCCGGCAAGGGGTAGCTTGCGCGCAGAGACTTCGGTGGATCTCGTTCGAGGAGAATCGGCATGCCGGCGGGCCGCACAGTCTGCTTCGTCGTTGCGCTGTTGCTGATCGCGGCGCCCGCCGCCGCGCACCACTCGGGCGCGATGTTCGATAGCGACAAGTCCCTCACGCTCAAGGGCACAGTCAAAGAATATCAATGGACGAATCCGCACTGTTGGATTCAGATGACCGTGGCCGGCGCGGACGGCGCCCAAGAAGAATGGAGCGTCGAGATGGGCGCGCCGATGCAGCTGTTCCAACACGGCTGGCGGCCCGGCACGTTGAAGCCCGGCGACCCGATCGAGGTGATCATTCATCCCACGCGGGACGCCACGCTCAAGGCCGGCGTGTTCGTCTCGGCGACGGGAGCGGGCGGCAAGTCGCTCGAGAAGACACCATGAGCCCGGTTTTCGCGCGAGTCGCTGCGCGAATCGCCGCACGAGCGGCCGTGACCGCGATTCTGCTCGCCGGCGCGGCGGGCGCCCAGCCGAACGGCGACGCACGCGCGCGGACCTTCGCCGCGTTGCCGAACTGGACGGGCATCTGGATCGCGGCCGACGGCGTCATGAACGAGCTCAGCATTTCGGGCCGGTCGCCGAATCCGTCGGATCGCGCGCGGCACCTGCTCAACGGCGCGCCGTACACGCCCGAGTGGGCCGCTAGAGTCAACGCGGTCCGCAACGCCCCCGAGCGCGCGAACGACAAGGAATGCGGTTTCCCGTTCCCGTACATGATGGAGTCGCCCTGGGTGCTGCAGTTTCTGATCACACCCGAGGAGACGGCCGTGATCGCGGGCGGCCGCGAGGTCCGGCACATCTACACCGACGGCCGCGCGCATCCGAGCCCGGACGACATCTGGGCCACGCCGTGGGGCGACTCGGTCGGACACTGGGAAGGCGACACGCTCGTCGTCGACACGATCGCGGTGCAGGCCGGCCGTTTTCTACCCGTGCTGAGCGAGAACGCGCACTACAAAGAGCGAATCCGGATGGTGAGCCCCTCGCGAATCGAAGACGAGCTCACGATGGAAGATCCGGCGGCGCTCGCGAAACCCTGGAAGGTGACCATTCCGTACGAGCACGTGCCCGGAGTCGATCGAATGGTGCACGGCGACTGCCACGAGAACGACCGCAACCCCGTCGTCGACGGCAAGCTCACGGTCACACCGGACGCACGCTGAGCGCCAAACGCAGCCCCGCGCACAGCGGCCGCGGCCGCTCGCGCAGCTAGTCCGCGGCGGCTAGCGTCGTCGGCGCGTCGGCCGCGAACTCGATCTGCAGCTCGACTCGGCGATTCGCGGCCCGGCCCTCGGCCGTAGCGTTGTCCGCAACGGGACGTGTATCCGCGTAGCTCACCGATTGCAGTCGCGCCGGCGTGAATCCCTGAGCCAGTAAATAGCGCGTCACTGCATTGGCGCGCGCGGCGGCGAGATCCCAATTCGAGTCGAACACGCCGCCCTGCACGGGCACGTCGTCGGTATGCCCCTCGACGGAGATCCGCGCGTCGCCAACCTCACGCAACGTGGCCGCGAGGTCGCCTAGCAGCGGAACCGCGGAGTCCTGCAGCTGCGCCCGCGCGGAATCGAACAACGCGACGGCCGGGATCGCGAGAGAGAGCCCACGCTCGCGCCGCCGGGTCTCGATCTGGCCGGGAAAGCGCTGCTCGACGAGCGACGCAAGCCGATCCTCGGGCGTCGGCTCGTCGGCAGCTGTCGGCACGTCGGCAGGCGTCGGCGCGTCAGCAAGCGTCGACGCGGCGGCCGCACGGCCGTCCACGGTGATCATCCTGCTAGGCGGCTCGGCGTACCTGGCGGCGTCGAGCTCGTCGGCTTCGGCAAGCGGCGGGCTCACCGTCATCATTCGCCCGAAGAGCAGCACGACCATCGCGAAGATCACGCTCAAGAGGTCGGCGTACGAGATCAGCCAGTTGTCCTCGCGATCCTCCGAGGTCCAACCGACGTCGAGCAACGCGGTCGACTCGGCGTCGCCGTCGTCAGCGCCTTGCGCGAGGTTGCGAAAACGCATCGCGGCTCAGCCGACCGCGCGCGCGAGCTCGGCGGGCGGCGGCACGTACTGCTCGCGCGTGTCGTTGATCACTGCGCGGATGTACTCGGGGTGCTGGCGCTCGAAGAGCAGCATCACGGCCTGGAGATCGACGACGCTCTGCGCTAGTTGACGGCGGTTGCGCTGCTCGATCTTCGAGGCGAGCGGCTTGAAGATCAAATTCGCGAGCACGAGGCCGTAGACCGTCGTCGTCATCGCGAAGCCCATCGATGCTCCCATGCTCGCCACGTCGCCCGTGCCGACGCCGAACAGCATCTGCGAGAGACCGAGCAGCGTGCCGAGCATGCCGAGCGTCGGCGCGTAACCCGACATCGCGCGCAGCAGATCGACCGGGCTCACGAGGCGCTCGCGCTCCTCGGCGATTTGTCGCTGCATCGCGAGCGCGAGCTGCGGCCGCTGGAACCCGTCGAGCACGAGCTGCGTGCCGCGCCGGAGAACCGGTCGCGAAATGTTGCGCGCGGCCTCCTCGGCCGGCCGAATATTGCCGTAGCGGAAAAAGCTTGCCGCTTTGAGGAACGATTGCAGACGCAGATCATCGTCCGCCGCAGCCGCGCGCTCGTGCCGCAGTTCGAGCAGCGCTTCCTTGAGCCTGCGCAGCACGTCGGCCGAGTGGCTGAGCCGCGCCATCAGCAGTGTTCCGCAAAAAACCAAGAAAAAGCCGGACGTTGCGGCCACCGGGCCGGACCCCGCCGAGAGAATCTCGAGGAGAATCGATCCGCACACGGCGGCGAGCAGAATCACGGTCCAAGCGGCATTCCTCACGATTGACCTCGTCGTTGCTTGCGGAGCTCGACGGGGACATCAGCAAGTTCCGCGCCAAGTGCATGCGGCCGTCATACCGCCGACTGGGCGCGCGCGCTCACTCGCGCACGTGCCACCATTCGCGCAAGCCCGAGCAGAGGCCGCTCGCGTCGAACTCGAGCACGAACACGCCGTCGAGCTCGACCGTCGCGCCGCTCGACGCGAGCTTGAACTTCGCGGACCAGTGCGCGACGCCCGTGTTGCCGTTCACCGCGATCACGTTCGAGTCGAACTGCACGTCGCGCTGATCAGCCGTCACTCCTGCCCAGTATTCGCGAATACCCGCGCGCCCGGCTTTCGGCGCCTCGAACGGCATCTCCCGATAGGTCGCGTTCTCGGTGAAGATGCGCACGGCGAGGTCCGCGTCGCGCATTTCCCACGCGGTGCCGTAGCTGGACAGCCAGGCCTCGAGCTTCGCCTGCGTGAGCGTTTGCGCGTGCGCGCCCGCTGCGACGCACGCGAGCAGCATGACGGCCAGCGACGTTCTAATTATTCGTTCTCGCATGCGAACCTCTCCAACCTATTCCGCCTTGTCCCTGAATCGCATCCGTTGAGCCCCGGTGTTCGGATCGACGAACTCGCGATTGTCCTCGCAGACGTACTCGTACATCTTGTACCCGGGCTTTCGCTGATACGTCCAGGTCCAAGACCACGGACTCGCGAGATACACGGGATCCGTGATCGTGATCTGATCCTCGAAGCGATTCGCGTCGAGCGCGCGCATGCGCTCGCGGATGCGCATTTGGTCCGAGTGCGGCGCATTGCGATAGCGCACGCTCTCCTTGATGCCGACGGTTTCGACGACGAGCGTATCGCCGTCCCACTTCGCGCCGGAGTGGCCGAAGAACGACGGCTCCGCATCCTCGATCGCGGGCGGGTCCTCGCCGATGTAGATGCGGCGGATCTGACTGAAAGCCTCCTGCACGATCGTGAGCTGGCCGCGCGTCTGCAGCACCTCCATTGGGAACAACGCGATCATCATCGCGGGCATTCCCTCGGGGATGCACTGCGCGTTCGCGCTCGGGATCGGCTCGCCACGCCGCTCCGCTTCCTGACGCGTCTTGACCTCGGCCTCGTACGCGGCGGCGTACTCGGGCTTGAGCGGCGGCGGCGTACCGCCGAACGTCGGCCCGAGCCCGGCGCCCGGCGTGCCGCGCGGCGGCGCGTTCGGGTCGCGCGGCGGCGTCCAGCGCTCCCATGTGCCGCTGAAGTCAGGCTGGCCGGCGGCGGATTCGCTCGAGCGGCTGCGGTCGGGTGATTGCGCGTGCACGGCCGGCAGCGCGACGAGCGCGAGCAGCGCCGCCGCCACGACGTGGGGCCGGCGCGTGCGTGCCGCGGTTCGGCCCGGGCACAGTCGGATTCGTCGGTCGCATCGGCGTCGACCTCGCTACTGGATGTTCGCGGGGCCGGCGGGACCGCCGTTCGCGAACACCTTGCCGTCGGGCAACGTGATCTGTTTCAGCAGCGCACCGGGCTCGCCGCTGCGAAGCGGGGCGACGATCAGAGTGACCTCGTCACCCGCCTTGACCATGTTGAACTTCCAACCGATGCGATTGAGGATTCCCGGGTTCGCGCACTCGATCGTCCAATTCTTCACGGCCTTGTCGTCCGCGTACACGTTCGAGGCGTCGACCTCGATGTAGACGTGCGGGTTGGTCCATTGGAAGTCCGTGACGGTGCCCTTGAGCTTGATCTGATTCTCGTTGTCGAACATCGCGAACGAGTGGTGCGCGTTCACGGCGCTCGACGCCGCGAACGCCGCAACGGCGAGAAGCGCGAGCGCTAGCCGGTCGGCCCGTGAAACGGTCATGTGTTCCCCCTCAGAAACACGCGGCGTCGCGCCGCTCGAAATCAAACGCTGTGCAAGCGGCTGATCAGCTCCTCGTCGGCGTAGTTCTCGGCGTCGAGCACGAGCCGCTCCTGAGCGAGCTGGATCTCGTGCAGCGTGTACATCAGCAAGATGCTCAGCGTGAGTGCGACCAACGTCGAATTGAACGACACGCCGAGGCCGCTCGTGACGGCACCGGTGTCGCCCTTCACGGCGAGCTCCGCGCCCTGCAGCGCCAAGCCGATACCGCGGACGGTTCCGACGAACCCGAGCGCGGGCGTCACCCACACGCTGAAGCGCAAGATCGCGAGCTCCGCGTCCAAACGGTTGTTCTCGCTCTCGCAGACGTTGTGCACGGTTTGCGATGCATCCTGCACGTTGCCCGTGGCGCTAAAGCGTTTGAGCGCCGCTGCCAGCACGCGCGGCAGCACCGAATCGCGCTTCGCCGGCGGCAGACTCTCGAAGGTACGCAGATACTCGCGCGCGTCGCTCGGCAAGATCACGACGCCCGGCGCCTGCTGCATGTAGCCCTCGCTGAGCAGGGCGCGTTGTGCCTTGAGCTCGCGGAAGCGCATGACCGACAGGATCATCGACCAGATCGCGACGATGATGGTCGCTTCCTGCTCGGGATCCTGAATGATCACCCAGATGGAGCGCGCCGGGCTGTAGCCCGGCGTCCGGGCCGCGATCGCACGTTGCTCGGAACGCCACGCTTCGGCGGTCGGCCGCACGTACGCGGTGTAGATGACTTGAATGATGAGCGCGATGATCGCGAGGATGACGAGCTTCGATGCTCGATCACGCAAGTAATTTTGATAGACGGCCATCCAATCCTCCGAAGCCCCTGGACTCACACCGCACCGACCGCGGCAATTGGCTTAGACAAAGCCGCGGGCCGTCGTTCAGATCTCTTCGCCGCCCGAAGCGTCTTTTTTTGCTGCGCCCGGACCGGTGTCGGAAGGGTTTACGAAGCGGTCGATTCGGTGTGCGAAAAGGATACTACAGCGTTCCGCACGATGCCCGTCGTGTCCGCACGGCGCCCGCCGCGCGGCGCAGTGGTAAAGTGAACGGGCTTTCGGCTCAGGGGGAACCAATGAACCATTCGTCGCTGCGGAGGCACGCGGCCGCCCGGACTGCCGCCGCCTTGTTCCTGTCGATGATCGGCCTCGCGGCTCACGCGCAGGCCACGGATGCGGCCGCGCCGCTCGGGGCGCTGACGCCCGAGAACTTCGCAAAGCAGAAGCCCGCGCCGTTCGACCTCACTGGCACGTGGCAGCACGAGCTGCGCGGCCCGCAGTCGTGGAAATTCGTCCCCGAGAAGTTCGAGCTGACGCCCGAGGCGCAGAAGCACTACGACGCGGGAGCGAAGGCGCTCGCCGAAAACAAGCTCTACCGCGACGACATCGGCCAATGCTGGCCGGCCGGCATGCCGCTGATCATGACGCGCGTCTGGCCGATCGCGGTTCTCCAGAAGCCGACCGCGATCTACATGATCAGCGGGTTCATGAACAGCTTGAGGATCATCTATCTCGACGGACGCGCGCACTCCGATCCCGAGATCGTCGTCGCGAGCTTCAACGGCGAATCGATCGGCCGGTGGGATGGCAACGCGCTCGTCGTCGACACGAAGTACTTCCCCGGCCATCATCATTGGATGGACCAGGGCGGCGCGAGCATCCCCGCGAGCGATCAACTGCACATCGTCGAGCGCATGCAGCTCATCGAGAACGGCGAGACGCTGCAGATCGAGTACACCATGACGGACCCGAAGAGCTGGAAAGGCGATTGGGTGATGACGAAACGCTTCAATCGCCTGCACGACGCCGACATCGCGGAGGTCGAGTGCACGCCCGACTTGAACGAGAACCTGCCCGCGACGTCGTCCGAGTCTCTGATCCGCTGAGCGGAGAACACGTCATGCGAAAACTGTTTTCCGCATCGCTCGCGACACTCGCGCTGAGTTCCGGCGCGATGCTCATGCTGTACGCGGGCGCCACGCTCGCACATCACTCGCCGATCATCTTCGACCGCACACACCAGATCACCGTCGAGGGCGTCGTCACCGAGTTCAAGTGGAGCAGCCCGCATTCGTGGATCCACCTCGACGTGAAGGACGAGAAAGGCGTCGTCGGCAACTGGGGTATCGAGATGAACCCCGCGAGCTTGCTCGCGCGCGCCGGCTGGAAGTCGACGACGATCAAGCCGGGCGACAAGGTGTCGATCACCGTCTACCCGTTGCGCAACGACGAGAAGGGCGGCCAGTACGTGTCGATCAAGCTGCCCGACGGCAAGACGCTCGGTGAGCGGCCGGACGGCGTTCTCTGAGCCGAGCCCGGCTCGCGGAGGATTTCGAGCGCGACCCGAGCAGCAAGCCGGCCGAGGTCCTCGAGTTCCTCGGGATCGCACCGGGCATGCGCGTGCTCGACATGAACGCCGCTACGGGCTACTACGCCGAGCTGCTCGCGCGCGTCGTCGGGTCTACCGGGCACGTGATTGCGCACAACCACCCGGGCGCGCGCGCGGCGCTCAAGGCCGAGGCCTTCGAGCGGCGCTACGGAGGCGATCGGCTGCCGAACGTCGAGCAACTGTTCGTGCCGCACAACGGCATCGCGCTACCGAACGGCAGCTTGGACGCCGTGCTGATGTCGATGGTCTATCACGACACGTATTGGTACGACCCGAAAGTCGACTGGGGGCCGGTCGACCAGCAAGCGCTGCTGCGATCGCTGCGCGACGCGCTCGCGCCGGGCGGCGTGATCGGCGTGATCGATCATTCCGCGGCGGCGGGCGCGGACCCGCGGACGTCCGCGATGGCGACGCATCGGATCGATCCCGACGTCGTGCTCCGCGACTTCCGAGCAGCGGACTTCGAGCTCGATGAGCAAAGCGATCTATTGCGCAATCCCGCGGACGACCACACGAAGAGCGTGTTCGACGACACAGTGCATGGCCGGACGGATCGCTTCGTGATGCGCTTCCGCCGAGCGCCCTGAGCGTCCGCCGGACGTCGGCAAACACGACTAGACCGCTACGCGATGGCCTCGGAGCGAGAGTGGGTGTGCAGGTATTCGGGCGCCAAATCGAAGCCGTTGGCCCACACAACCGTGTCCGCTTCCACGCTGATTGCCGCGAAGACCTCGGGATCCCGCAGGGCTGCGACGATCGGCCGCGCATCCGAGAATACGAGCTCTTTTAGATCAACACACCCGCGGCTGCCGTCGGAGAATCGCAGCCGCAGTTGGTAGTTGGGAAGAGCCTTCGCTTCGAGCACCCAGATCACGCGCGTCTCACACGAGAGGAGGCTTGGGTTCCACGAGCTCGAGGAACCGCCAGCTCTGCCCCTCGGCGAGGCCCGCGAGCTGCCGGCCGATCGCCCTGAACACGGGCGGCGAGGCCACGAGGTGCTGTGTTCCCGCATGCATGTCGCGGAACAGGCGCTGGATCGTGCCCGCGCGCAGGCCCGTCGTGCCCGCGGATTTGTAGACGAACGCCGCCACGTCGTGCGCGGCCCACGTCACGTGCGCCATCGCAAGACGGAGCAACGCGTGCTGCCGTGCCGTCGCCTTGTCGCCGCGCTCGACCGTACTCCAGACGTCGCGCCATGTCTCGTATACGAGCGCGCGCGCGGCGCGATACGTGCCCTCGGCCTGCGCGTATTGCTCGAGGAAGCTCTCGCTCGTGCTCTGCGTTCCCGCGCGCCCGCCGCGCGCGCGCACGTTCGCCGCGAGCTCGTCGAGCAGCCTCCGGCCGATGCCGCACGCCCAACCCGAATGGCACATGCACGCGAAGCCGACGATGCCGAGCGTATAGAGCGCGCCGCCGCGCTTCGGCGTCTCGGTGAGCGCGCCGTGCGTGTAAGCCTCCGGCACGAGCGCGCCGTCGATCTTGTAGTCGATGCTCCCCGTCGCGCGCAGGCCCATCACGTCCCACGAGTTCTCGAGCAGCGTCGCTTGCTCCACGGGCAGCACGAAAATCCGCGCCTCGTTCGTGCCCTGGATCAAACCGAGCGTATGGATATGCGTGCCGTGCTTGATGCCGGACGCGAAGCTCCACGAGCCACTGAGCCGAAAGCCGCCTTTCTCGGGAATCGCGGTGCCGGGGCGCGTGCCTTGCCCCGCGATCACGGGCAAGCGCGTTCCGCCGAATAGCTGCTTCACGGCCGCGTCGTCGAGGTACGCCCCGCCCGTGCCGATCGCGAGCGCAGCGGCCATCAGCACCCAACCCGCGGAAGGGTCTCCGTAAGCGACGTTTTCGATTACCTGGAGCGAGCTCAAGGGGTCGAGCTCGGCGCCGCCCTTGAGCGACTTCGGCGTCCACATCCCGAACAGGCCCTCATCATGCAGCGCGTCGACGACGGGCTGCGCAAGACGGCCGTTCTTGTCCCCGTAGTCAGCATGCTCGTTCGCGAGCGCTGCGACGCGCTTTGCGCGCTCAGGTAGTTCCATCGCAGATCCCCTCGATCTTGTCGTTTGTGAGACGGGCCGAGCACCGTAAATCGCGCACGCGGCGCCCGGCAAGTTAATTAACCGTTAGAAAACTCGCGCATCGTAGCCGGGCTCTCGCATGATGGCTGCGGCTATGGGGCCAGTGAGAACATCACCTCGGCGCGCGTGTTCGGGTCGTGTATGTCTTCGCTGTTGAGGGTCACCTCCGTCCATGCGAGCGCGAACCCATTGCGCCACGATTTGATCGCCGGAATCAGCGAGCCCGTCGGGTTCGTCGTGATCCGCCGCGCTTCGCCGAGCGGCGCGCCGCTCTCCGCGAACGACTGGAAGTAGACCTCGTGCGCGCCGACGGTATCGTCGGACCACGCGAGGCCGACGCGCGCGTGGTTCCAGGCGACGTAGGCGCCGATCGAGTGCCCCGGGGTGCTCGTCACGCGCCGCGCCTGATCGAACGTCTCCGCGCGCATATCCACCTTCAAGAATCCCTGCGCGAGATACACCTCTTCGTTGCCGTCGCGCTCATCGAACCACGTGATCGCGAACTGCGATCCCGCAATTGCTACGTCGGGGAACGTCGAAGCGAACCCATCGTCGGCCGTCAGGCGAGTGAGCTTCGCGTGGTCTGACGCGATTTCCGCGAGATACAGTTCCGCCGCGTCGGTGTCGACGCGCGCGTCGTACACCACGAACGGCGTGTCGTGCGGGCCGAGCGCGGCGTTCAGGTTCCAAGTCATGTCGCCCACGCGGCCCACGACGATCGGCATGCCGCGCGGCGCAGCCATCGAAGCCAAACCACGCGGCCCGCACCTCCTCTTGGCCCGACGGGACACGCTCGATCCAGGCGGCGAACAGACCGTCGGCGCCCGCGCGGACGACGGGATTGCGGCTCTGCCCGTCGGGGTCGCCGAGCGCGATCGACCAGCGGGGCTCGAGGTCGGCGCTCCAGACGCCAAGGTGCGCATGCAGCGCATCATTCTCGGTCTTCTCGTACCACGCGATCGCGATGCCGTCGGCAAGCGCCGCGATCTCGGGTTCGTAGGACTGATCGCCCGTGCTCGTAAGCCGATGGTCTGAGCCGACCGGGCGCCCCGCGTCGTCGAGGTAGCGAACGTAGACCTCGGCGTTGCCGTCGCGCGTGTCGTACCACGCGACCGCGAAGCCGTCCGCGCGAGTCGCCACGCTCACTTCGTACGCGCCGAAACCGCTATCGCTGATTTGCCGCGGCGCGTCGCACGCACTGAGCGCGAACACCGCGAGCACCGCGAGCACCGCGAGACCTGCCCGTGGTGCGCCGCGCTCCGAACGGTCGCTGGGCGACGCGGACTGTTCGTCGCTCGCGGCCTCATCGCTCTTCGTCTCGTTCACGTACTGCATCAATAGCGCTGGAGCTCAGCCTCGTCGACGTTCTGCACCCTTCTGCGCCACGTACTCTAGCAGGCGCGGATTGCCGCAGGTGTTTTCGGAGCAGTCCACGCCGTGTTGGTTCGCGCTCGCGATGTACTCCGTGAGCAGGTCTTAAGGGTTTCCCCGTCGGTCTTGCCAATGGCTTTTACGCATCATCTCGATCACCGCGATGCGCGGCCAATCCCGCGTCGCTACCGGCCGAGCTCGTCGCGCTCGCGCGCGGCGCTGCCGCCGCCAGCGCGCGAGCCCTCCCTCAGAAGGGGACCACCGGTCAGGCGTCGAGCCCCGGGGGGAGCCGGGAGCTGCGACACGCTGGCCGGTGGTCACCAGTCGAACACTAGAACAACGCCGCGCGGAAGGTCGCGTTAGGTCCTGACGAAGCGAATGGCAGCCGTTCGTCGCCTTAGAAGCGCAATCTGACGCCGGCGTATGCTTCGCGCCCGGCCGTGTTGTAGCCGGTCGCTTCCCGGTACTCTTCGTCGGTAGCGTTCTGAACACGACCATACAGCTCGAACGTCTTGTTGAACGAGTACGCCGCCGATAGGTCCAGCAACTCGTAATCGTCGAGTGGGACTCCGCCGAAATCAATCGCGTCTTGCGATAGCCGGTAATTGGCGACAAACCGGAACGCATCGTTCATCGACGCGAATTCGACGCCGAGGTTGCCGAGGTTCTCGGGTCGACTCAACCGCGGCTGGCCCGTCACTGTCTTCGTATCGTTGTTTGTCCAGTTGGCGAGGAACGCCCAACGTTCGCCGATCGGCGCGCGGACGCCGAGCTCAACGCCCTTGGACGTGCTCGTGCCTTGCGATTGCAGGTAGCCGTCGTCGAACGTCACCGAATCGAACGAATATACGATCGCGTCTTCGATGTCTTGATCGAAATACGTGACCTCGAAGTGCAATCCGTTCGCGGAATTGTATTCGATGCCGACGTCGTAGCCTTGGCTCGTTTCCTCTTCCAACGAGGTGGTGGCCGCAGCGGGCAGCACGCCGAACGGCCGCTCGTTATACGAGACCTCGAACAGGCTCGGCGCCCTGAAGCCGGTGCCGACGCTCGCGCGATATTTCAGCGAGTTGCCGCCACCAAGCTCCTGAACGTAGGCACCGCTCACTCGGGCGCTCGTGTGGGTGCCGAAGTCGTCGTTGTCGTCGTAGCGCGCGCCGGCCGTCAAAAAGAAACTATCGTTGAAGCTGCCCTGATACTCGACGTAGTAGCCGTCCTGGCTTCGATCGAGCTTGTCGCCGTCCGAAGTGACCTCCTCGTCCTCCAGATCGAGCCCATAGACGAGCGTCGTGGCAGCCGATGCTTCGTAGCTGCCCGTGTACTCGAAGCGGCTTATGCCCCCTTTAGTCGCAAACGCGCTCACGCCCTGCGTCAGGCTATCCCGCGCGATGTCGACGTCGCTGTAACCGAACGCGTTGGTGAAACCTCCGCTGTGATGCTCTGCTGATACCTTGTAGGTGGTCTGCTCCGTGGTCGCGACGCAATCGTGTAGGGGCCCCGCGAATGTAATCGGCTCATAGCAGCTGTCGTACATGCTCGACGCATCGATGTCGCGCGCGACTAGCTGCAGCCGCAAGCCCTCCGAAACGTTCCAGCCGAGCTTCGCGTGTAGCGTCGTGTTGTCAGCACCGTCATCGTCACGCAGCACCGTGTCGGCCGTCGTCGCGTTGAACCCATCGGTTCGAAGATCGGTCGCCGAGAAATAGAAGTCTCCGGTGTCGTTGCCTCCGGACAGACTGCCCGAGAGCTTTCGCGTGGCGAACTCGCCACCCTCGACACCGAGCCCGCCGCCGAAACCGTCCGCCCCCTTACCCGTGATGATGCTGACCACGCCGCCCGCGTCGGCTCCGTACATGAACCCTTGCGGTCCGCGCAAGACCTCTACGCGTTCCATATCGCCGGTCGCGAGGAGGCTATCGAAGGCCGGTGCTACCTGCGGCGCGCTCGGGTCCACCGCCTTGACGCCGTCGATCATCAGCATCGTTCGATAGCCTTCCTCCCCGCGAATCCGCAGCGCAGTCGATTTCCCGGGTCCTCCGCTGTTGCTGACTCCGATTCCCGTCTGAGTACGCAGCAAGTCCGCGAGGCCGTCGTAGCCGCGCAGCTCGATGTCGGTTCCTTGAATCACCGACACGGCGGTGCCGATCTGTCGGCGCGGCGTGGGTATGAGGCTCGACGTAACGACGATCTCCTCGGGACGCGCCTGGGCCGTCGACTGGGCGTGGCCGACGTTCGGCAACGCTGTCAAAGCCGTGCACACGGCACCGATGACGAATGCGCTTACCGCGGCCGTTGGCTGTTTCCCTTTCGTCATAGGATCCTTCATCCGCTTATCGGGTTATTCGCGCAGCGCGCGGCCCGTCCTGGGCGAAACGCAGCGCGCATCGTACAGAGCGAGCTCGGATGGTTCGCGTTATTTACGGTTATCTTTAACGCTGGGTGACCCCCGCGAGCAACAAGGGCCTCGAGGCGAACAGGAGCACGAGCGGTCGATTCGAATCGACGCGAGCTGCCGTTGTTAACGGTTAGCGGGTCTCGTGCGACCATGCTCGTATGGACGAAACGCTTCTTTACCGCCTCGCGATTGCGCTCGGCATTGGGCTGATCGTTGGGCTCGAGCGCGGCTGGCAGGCGCGCGAGCAAGAGAGCGGTGAACGGTTGGCCGGAATCCGCACGTTCTCGCTCGCGGGGCTGCTCGGAGGCGTGCTCGCCGCCGCGACGCCCGAGTCGAGCCCCGAGTCGAACACATGGCCGCTGCTGGCCACCGGCGCGCTCGCGGTGGGCGCCCTGATCGTGGCCGGCTACCTCAGCAGTGCCCGCGAAACGCGCGACTTCGGCATGACCTCGGAGCTCGCTCTGCTCGCGACCTTCGGCCTGGGCGCGCTCGCGGTGCTTCGAGCGCCGCTCGAGGCGGCCGCGGCAGGCGTCGTGATGACGTTGTTGCTCGGCTTCAAGGAGGAGGTTCATCTCGCGATCGCGAAGCTCGAGCGGCGAGAGCTGCTCGCGACGCTGCAGCTCCTGGCGATCGCGATCGTGCTGCTGCCGCTCCTCCCGAATCGCGACCTCGGCCCCTGGGGAGCCGTCAATCCACGCACCATCGGGCTGCTCGTTCTCCTGATCGCCGGCGTTTCGTACGTCGGCTACTTCTCCGTGCGGATGTTCGGCCCGCGCCTCGGCCTCTTGTTGACCGCGTTGCTCGGCGGCCTCAGCTCGTCGACAGCCGTGGCGGTAGCGTTCGCGCGGCGCGCACGCGAGGCAACCGGCAATCGCGTCCTGCTCGGGGCCGGCATCGCACTCGCGGCCGCGGCCATGGCGCCGCGCCTGGCCGTGGAGATCGCCGCCATCAACCGTCCGCTGCTCGCTGAGCTGTGGCCGACGCTTGCGGCGGTGGCGCTCGTTCCCGCGCTCGGCGGCATCGCGGTTGCGCTGCGAACCTCGCACGGCACCGAGGCGGAGGTGGCGCTCAAGAACCCTCTGCAGCTCAAGGCCGCGCTGGTGTTCGGCGCCCTTCTTTCCGGTCTGTTCATCGTGGCCGAAGGTCTGCAGCGCACGCTCGGCGAAAACGGTGTCTATGCGATGGCCGCGATCGCCGGCGTCTTCGACGTCGACGCAGTGAGCATCGCGATGGCCGAAAGCGCTGCACGCGAGACTCTCCCCGCGTCCGCTGCGGCCCGCGGCATCGCGCTGGCCGTATTGGTGAACACCGGAGCGAAGGCGGTACTCGCAGCTTCGCTCGGCGGAATTCCCATGCTCAAGTCCACTTCGGCGATTCTCGCGCTCGCGCTCGCGGCGGGCGCGGTGACGGCGGTTGCGACACTGTCGTAGCGGTGCCAAGGGCGTCACTACCTGCGCGCGCGGCGAATCGGCGCGATGTCGGAACGTGAGACGGCGAACGGTGCGGCGGCGGTTGATTCCATGCGGCTCCTCCCAATGAGCGGTCGTCGTTGTTCGAAATCGACGCGAGGGAGACTGAGCCGCGACGGCCTACGAAGGCGGACCGCCGTTGCCAGAAACCTTTTGACGCGAAGATTCCTGCGTTCGTCTTCGAGAGGTGGTCGGACTCGTGCGCCCCAAAAGGCTCACATACCGTTGCGCGACAGTCCCGGATTCGCACCGGGTTCCCCTCTCGACACCACAACATCTTGTGGTGCCATGGAAGACGAACCGCAATATATAGCGGTCACCGGACGGGCCGCAACAATTTTTTCTGCGCGCCGGCGGCGCGTCAGATCTTGATCACGATCTTGCCGAAGTGCTGCGCGGCCTTGAGCGCCTTGAACGCCTCGACCGCTTCGTCGAACTCGAACACCGCGTCGACCACGGGTTTCATCCGGTTCACGGCGACCGCACGCATCAGTCCTTCGAAGTGCTCGCGCGCCCCGACGAAGATGCCGCGCACCATCGCGAACTTCATCATCAGCGGATACGGGCTCAGGTCGCCGTCGGGCCGCGTCATCACACCGATCACGCTCACGGTGCCCCCCGGCCCCACCGCGAGGTAGGAGTGCGGAAGGGTGCCCGCGCCGCCCGTGTCGATCACGTGCTCGGCGCCCTGGCCGTCCGTGAGCTCGAGCACCTTCTTCTCCCAGTCGGGGTGCGTCTTGTAGTTGATTCCTTCGTCCGCGCCAAGCGACTTGGCGCGCTCGAGCTTCGCGTCGCTCGACGACGTGATGATCACGCGCGCTCCGGCGAGCTTGGCGAGTTGCAGCGCGAAGATCGACACGCCGCCCGTGCCGAGCGTCACGACCGTGTCGCCGGGCCGCACGCAGCGCGGCCCGTGCATCAGCGCGTTCCAAACGGTCACGCCCGCGCACGGCAGCGTCGCGGCTTCCTCGAACGACAAGTGCTCGGGGACCTTGAGCAGGCCGTCCTCGTCGAACACCACGAATTCGGCCAGCACGCCGTCGAGCGGCGAGCCGAGCGCGGCGGGCGGGCGGCCTTGCGTGAAGGTCGCGACCACGCGGTCGCCGATCTTGAACGCGCGCACTCCGGCGCCGACGGCGACGACCTCGCCTGCCCCATCGGACAGTGGGATCGTGTCCTGCGCGAGCGGGCCCCGTATGTATTTTCCCGCGACGATCGCGAGATCGCGGAAGTTCAACGACGCGGCACGCATCCGCACGAGGGCTTGATTCGCGGCCGGTGTCGGCTGGTGGCGCTCGACGCGCTTGATGCCGTCGAACCCGGTGGCGCCCTTCGCAACGGTGTAGACCTTCATGTTCTTTTCGGCCTCGAAGCGAGAAAACGGGTTTCGACTCTACCCCGTCGCTTGCGAGATCGCGAGGGGTTAGAGTAGCCGCACGCAAGGGCGCCGCTCGAAGCGCCCGGTCGATTGGGGGAACGCGATGCGCTGCAGCATTGAACACGCGGGGAGCTACCGTTGCGCGACGCACTAACCAGCCACAAGGAGAACACGCCGATGAGCCGTGGTTTCAATGCCGTGATGCGTGTGGTTAGCAGCCTCATAGGGCTGCTGATGATCGCGATGGGCTGCGTCTGGGCGATGCAGGGTCTCAACGTGGGCCCGGCTGCGATCCTCCAAGGCCCGATGGTCGCGAACATCCAGTGGACCTACTACGGCGCGATTCTCGCGCTGCTCGGGGTCGCGCAGATCGTCTGGAGCAACACCCGGCAGAGCGCCTAACGCGCGCCGAGGAACCGGCGCACGCGCGCCGCGATCTCGTCCTCGGCTCCCTCGAGGTGCAGGTGATGTCCGCCCGGCAGCCGCACGACCTCGATATTCTTGAACGCGGCGATCATCTCCTTGTAGAGGTCCGTGCCGCCGAACGGGCTGTTCTCCGCAAGCACCATGAGCACGGGAGCCTCGATCGCGCCGATGAACGCGTGGACGTGCTCGCGCGTGAGCCGCACCTCGGCGCTACCCTTGAGCCGCTGATCGGCGTGCCATTGGAATCCGCCCGGCACCGCGCGCAGCGAGCGGCGCGCGAGGATCTCGGCCGCCGCTGTCGTGAGCTTCGTGAAACCTTGCGCGCGTTCGTCGATCGCGGTCGCGCGATCCGTGAACACGCGGCCGCTCTTGTTGCGCAGCGCGGCGCGATCGCGGAACGAGCGCGCGAGCGTCGCGGGCGCCTCCGCGGGCGTGCCGAGTAGCGGCACTCCGCCCTCGATCAATACGAGCTTGTCGACGTGCTCCGGGAACGCACCCGCGAACAGCATCGCGATCGCGGCGCCGCGCGAGTGACCGAGCAGGTTGCAGCGCGCCCAGCCGAGCTGCTCGCGAATCTCGAGCAGGTCGCCGACGTCCTCCCAGATGTTGTACGCGGCGTCCGGCGAGCGCGAGCCGCTGAAACCGTGGCCCGCGAGATCGAGCGCGACGACCTCGCAGCCGTCGAGCCCGGGCGCGAGCAGGTCGAACGTGCTCGCGTTGTCGAGCCAGCCGTGCGTCGCTAGCACGGGCACGCCGCCGGCCCTACCGAACACCTGGGCCGCGAGCGTGACGCCGGGCAATGTGAATTCACGGCTGTTGGGCACGGCGCGATGATACCGGCTCGTCGGTAGCTACGGGCGAACGGTCAGCGGAATTGACGCGGGATGTTCTGCTGCTGGTTCTGCTGGAACGGGGTGCTCGCGCCGAAGCGCTGCGAGATGAACTGCTGCAGCCGCTCCTGTTGCTCGTACAGGCTCGTGCTCGGCAAGAGCAGCACGCGATCGCCGGGCTCGAGACCCGAGACGATCTCGCTGTATTCGAGGTCCGTGAGACCGGTGCGCACCGCGACCGGAACCGGCTGATCGTTGCGCAGCGCGACGACCCAGTATTCGCCGCCGAACTGGTAGTTGGTCGTGCCGCCGCGAGTCGGCGCGGCCGCGCCGGGACCGCCTTGGACGATGACGAAGCCGCCGCCTGGGAAACCGCCGCCCGGAAAGCCACCCGGAGGGAAGTCGCCACCGCCGCCCCCGCCACCGCGCCCGACGCCGCCGGGAGCACCACCGCCCGGACCACCGCCGCCCGGACCACCGCCGGCCGGACCACCACCGCCCGCGAAGCCGCCGGCTTGCTGGAACACCTTGCGCATCAGGTCGCGCTCTTCCTGGCTGAGCTCCTGACCGGCGCGGCGCTTTTCCATGAGCGCCATCACCTGTTTCGCGTCGACGCCGTCGGGCAGCGCGATCTCGCGGCCGCCGAGGTTCAGCACGTTCTTGCCGCCGGCGCTCGGCGCGGCGGCGACGCTCGCCCCGTCGACCTGCTTCGTCGGCCAGATCTGCTCGCGCAGCACCGCCTCGTCCATGTTCAGCATCTTCGCGGACAGCGCCACGTCGGTGTCCGCGCGCAGCGCGGCCGTCGGCACGGCCGCGACCGAGTCGCGGTTCGCGATCTTGATCCGCACGTCCGCGTTCATCCCGGGCTTCAGCACACCGCCGGGGTTCTGCAGCTTGATGAGCACCGAGAACATCGTGACGTTCTGCTCGACGATCGCCTGCGGCTCGACCTTCAGCACGACGCCGTCGAACGGCTGATTCGGGTACGCCGCCACGGTCACCCGCGTCGCCATCCCCGGCTGGATCTTGCCGATGTCGGTCTCGTCGACGCGCGTGCGCACTTGCACGGACGTGAGGTCCGCCATCTTCATGAGCATCGTGCCGCCGCTGACGGCCTGCGTGGGCGACGTGATGACGATGCCCGGCTCCACGGCCTTCTCGAGGATCGTGCCGGCGCTCGGCGCGCGCACGCTCGTGTCCTCGAGCGTGATTCGCGCGTTCTCGAGCGCGACCTCCGAGCTCACGACCTGGGAGGCGGCATTCGCGTACTCGAGCTCCGCCTTCTCGACGTCGGTCTGCGTGAGCGTTTGCGACTTGTAGAGCTGGTTCGCACGGTCGAGCTGCGTTTTCGCGATGTTTCGCCGGGCTTTCGCGGCCGCGACAGCGGCCTCGGTCTGCGCGACGGCATTACGCGGCGTGCGCTTGTCGATCTCGATGAGCAGCTTGCCGGCCTCGACGACGTCGCCGACCTCCGCGTGCACCGCGAGCACCTCGCCCGAGGCCTTCGACTTCACCTCGACGAGCGACTCGGGCTCGACGATGCCGGCCGCGTCCACCGTGACTTCGATGCTGCGCGTCTCGACGGGCGCCGAGTCGTAGAGCGGCGCCACGGATTGCGGCGCCGGCTTGTTGCACGCGGCGAGCGCCGCGAGCGTGACGAGGGCTGTCGCATAGAGTGAGGCGCTACGCATGATCAATGAGTCTGCTGCTTGTCGTTGGGAACGTCTTCCGCGATGTTGCCGTCGTGGAACGTGATGATGCGGCGCGCATGACGCGCGATGTCCGCTTCGTGCGTGACGACCAAGATCGTATGCCCCGCGGCGTGCAGCTCGTCGAAGAGACCCATGATGTCGCGGCTCGTCGTCGAGTCGAGGTTGCCGGTGGGCTCGTCCGCCAGCAGGATGCTCGGGTCCGTGACGAGCGCGCGCGCGACGGCGACACGCTGGCGCTGACCGCCGGACATTTCGCTCGGCCGGTGCATCATGCGCTCACCCAGCCCCACGCGCTCGAGCGACCGCTTCGCGCGCTCGAGGCGGTCCTTGCGCTTGAGCCCCGCATAGATCAGCGGCAGCTCGACGTTGTGCAGCGCGTGCGCGCGCGGCAGCAGGTTGAACGTCTGGAACACGAAGCCGACTTCCTTGTTGCGGACGCGGGCGAGCTCGCGGTCCTTCATGTCCGACACGAGCTTGCCGTTCAGCCAATACTCGCCGTCGTCGGGACTGTCGAGGCAGCCGATCATGTTCATCAGCGTCGACTTGCCGGAACCGGACGGACCCATGATCGCGACGTATTCGCCGCGCGCAATCGTGAGATCCACGCCGCGCAGCGCGTGGATCGTCTCGTCACCCATGACGTAGTGACGCTGCAAGTTGTGAGTCCTGATCGTGGCGTCCATTCACGAAGCTCGTGGGCTCTCTTGGTCGTCGCGCGGCCGCGATTATCGCATCGGCCCAGGCCCGCAGCCCGTCGTAAACCATTGCCGCTACAGCATTCTTAAGTCGAAGATCGGCCTGCAACCGGCCCTTTCTACTCTATCTGCTCGCGCAAGAACGCGATCGAGCGGCCGAACGCGAGTCGAGCGTCGGGAGCGCTGTAGCTGCCGCGCTCGTCGCAATTGAAGCCGTGTCCGGCGCCCTTGTAGACGTGAATCACCTCGTCGGGCAACGCGCTCTTGATCTTCTCGATGTCGGCCACGGGGATCGAGCCGTCCTGGTCGCCGAAGTGATACATGATCGGGCACTGCGGATCCTTGTCGAGCATCTTCGCGACGCCGCCGCCGTAGTACGACACGGCCGCGTCGAGCTCGAGCTCGCTCGCCGCGACGTGCGCGACGGTGCCGCCCCAGCAGAACCCGACGACCGACGCGCTGCCCGCAGCGCGCACGCGCTCAGCCGCGGCCTCGAGGTCCGCGAGCGTATTCGGCCACTTGAGCTCAAGCATGTACGCGATGCCTTGCTGGATCTCCGCGTACGGCAGCGTGATGCCCGGCTTGATGCGGTCGAACATCGCGGGCGCCACGGCCAAATAACCTTCGGCCGCGTATTGATCGGCGACGCGCTTGATGTGATCGCTGACGCCGAAGATCTCCTGCACGACGACGATGCCGCCGCGCGGCGTGCCCTTGGGCTCGGCGAGATACGCATCGAGCTCGTGACCGTCCTTCGCCTTCAACTTGATCATCTTCCCCACGCTGTTCTCCTCGTTGTTAAAACGAGAACGCCGCGGGTATTGTCCGCGGCGTTCTCAGCGAAAGATGTAACGAATCGTTACTGCGGCGGCTGCGTCGATGTCTGCGGCGCCGGTTGTGATCCTGGTTGTGAGCCCGGCTGTCCAGAGCGCGACAGCTGCCGGAAGTACTCGGCGACCGCATCCTCGTAGCCTTCCGCGATCTGCGACGGAGCCTGTGCGCGCACCGCGGCACGGTCGCCATTCGTGCTGCCGTTCGATGCGAGCTTGAGCTCGAGCTGCTCCGTGAGGTTCACGAGGCGCTGGAACTCCTGGTCGAGGAGCTCGGGGTTGCCCTGGAGCCCGCCGCGCAGCGCCTCGCCGAGCTCGCGCACGGCCTTGAGCTCTTCTTCGCTCAAGCCCTGATCGCGGAGGCGGTTCGCGTTGGTGAGCAGCTCGCGCGACGCGTCGGTGAGCTGCTCTTGCGCGTCCCGCAGCGCCTGGGGGTTGTTCTGCCACAACCCGCGATTGCGCGGATCCCAGATGCCGCCGCGACGAGGATCGTACCAGCCGCCGCGCCCGCCCGGCCCGAAGTTATTGTTCCCGCCGAACGAGCCCCCGTCCTGATTCCCGCCAGCCGCGTTCGCCTGGCCCTGACCGTCGGTCGCTTGCTGTCCCTGGCCCTGTTGGCCTTGTTGGCCTTGTTGGCCCTGCTGACCCTGACCTTGCTGGCCTTGTTGGCCCTGGCCCGGCTGTTGCCCCGGCTGGCCCTGGTCGCCGCGCTGCAAGCTCTGCTGATTCGGCTGACCGTCGCGACCGTTCGCCTGCTGCTGCGTGAGCTCGGACAACTGCCGCCGCAACGACTGCAGCTCCGCGACGAGCTCCGCGTTCGGGTCCGCCACTTGCTGCTCGCCGCCGACGGCTTCCTGGTTCGCTTGCGCGAGCGCCTCCTCGGTGTCGCGCTGCAGATCGCGCAGCGCGGACGTGGTCACCGAGTCCGTCGCGGCCACTTGCGCTCCCGCGCCGCGCACGATGTATTCGGCGCCGACGCTGAGCCGCGCGCTCGTCTGCTTGGCTTGCACGTCCGCGAGTGCCTTGCTGAGTTCTTCGCTCGCGCCCGGCGTCTTGTCGCGGAACTGCTGCGACACGCGCTGGATGTCTTCCTCGAGCGCCTCGAGCTGCTTCTGCAGATCCGCCCTGCGCTGCGAGATCTCCTCGGCCGTGTCGTCGTCGAGCCCGCCGCTGCGCCCGTTGCGCTGCGCTTGGCCGCCGGCCTGCGCGTCGCGCAGAGCCTGCTGGAGATCGGTCGCCGACTCGCGCTGGCCCTCGTAGAGCTCCTTCGCGCGCTCGTTCAGATCAGAGAACGCTTCGCTGACCTGCGCCTGGCGCTGCTGCGTGAGCTGCTCAAGCGCCTGCCTGGAGCTGGCGGCGGGCTTGCTCGATCGCGCGGCGCGCCTGCTCGGGGTCCATCTGGCCCTGCTGGCCCTGCTGGTTCTGGCCGCTCGCTTGATTCATCGCCTGCAGCGCTTCGTTGAGCTGCTGGATCGCCTGCTGCGTCTGCTGGGTGCCCTGTTGGCCTTGGCCGTTGCTCGCCTGCTGCTGCGAGGGCTCTCCGCTCTGCTGACCCTGCTGGCCCTGCTGGCCTTGCTGGCCCTGCTGGCCCTGCTGGCCCTGTTGCCCCTGCTGTTGCTGCTGGGCGCTCGCGAGCTGCTGCTGGAGCTGCTCGAGCTGCTTCTTGAGCTCCTCGGTCTCGCGCCGCAGCGACTCCTGCTGCCAACGATCCTGCTCGCTCAATCCGTTGCGATTGCGCTGCGCGTTCTCCGCGAGCTGCTCCTGCCGGCGCGCGAGCTCTTGGAGCTTCGCGATCGCCTCGTCGACCTTCTCCTGCGGCGAGTCGAACGAGGGCGCGGCCTCGGTCTCGTACTGATTCTTCTCGAGGTCCATCTCGAGCTCGAAGAGCTCGCTCAAGTCGCGGCCCGCTCCGCCGCCGCCACCGCCGCCGCCCTGCTGGAACGCGACTTGGATGTCCGTGAACACGGACTCGGCACGCAGCAAGTGCTGCAGCGCTTCCTGCTCGGACGGCACCGCGTTCTGCAGCTCGATCTCGGCGAGATTGTCGGCCGCGGGCGTCATCGCGTCGGCCGCCTGCTCGAGGTTGTCGACGAACTGCTGGATGCGCTGGTCGACGTTCGTGAGCTGGCGCGCGCGGGCGCGATTCGCGAGCGTGCGCGCCTGCTCGGCGAGCGTGCGTTGCAAGTCCGCGAGCATCTGCGAGTTGTCGTGCAGCTGCTGCTCGTCGAGATAGCTCGAGGTCTCTTCGTCGCGCTCTTTGATCAAGTTCCAGGTCGCGACGAGGATCTCCTTCTGGCGGCGCGAGATCTCGTCCTGCTGCTGCCCGCCGCCACCGCCACCGCCGCCACCCTGCGACGACTGCGAGAAGCTGCGATCGAACGGCTGCACCTCGACGAAGTAGAGGTCGGTCTGCACCTCGCGGCCGCGATCCTCGGCGACCGCGTAGTAGGAGATCACGTCGCCGGGCTCGAGCTTGCGCATCGCGGGCGCGGCCGGTGGCGCGTCGTCGCCCTGCGTTCGCTCGCGGACTGCGTTGATGTCACTTTGCGACGACTGCGCGACCTCATCTGGCGTCGGGTTCTCACCGGATTGCGACTCCCGAGTCCTCTCGCGAACGATGTTCGGCACGGGCGCCGGGCGCGGCGGCGTGATCCGGAACTCTTCGATGCCGTTGCTGAACGTGCCCTGGCCGAGCCGGCGCTGCGTCCCCCTCGGCGACTGCGGCGGCGGCGTTGCCGACTGCGTCATGTTCTCGAGGAACAGCGTCTCGGTATCGAGCACGCTCTTGCCTTCGACGTCGAGCGGGGAGGTCTGCCACTCACCGCCGTTGATCGAGTACTTGAGCTCGACGCGGTCGAGGCCGAAGTCGTCGCTCGCCTCGACGCGCACGGTGACTTCCTCGATGTTGCTCGCGCGCCAGTCGCGGCCTGGCTTCAGCACCTTCACGATCGGCTTGCTGTCGGGGATCAGCGTGATCAGGTAGTCGTCGGTGAGGTTCACGGCGTCGCCGTTGAACAGCGTCGACACGTGATACTCGCCGTCCTTGCTCACCTCGAGCAGCGCGGTGTTGACGTTGCCAGCGCTCGTCATTGCGACGCGCTCGCCGTTCGCGACGAGCTCGGCCGCGTCGATCGGCGTGTCGGTCTCGATCGCGACTTCGACCTTCGTGCCCTCGACGGCGCGGATGTCGCTGCCCGGGTCTTCGATCGACGGCTCGAGCTTGGTCCAGTTCGGATAGTTATAGGTGAGCTTGAGGCTCGTGATCCGCGGGAGATCCACGACGTCGACCGCGTATTCCTGGCTCCTGAGGCCCGCGGCCTGCACGTAATAGTGCATCGGCTCGCGCAGCGCGAAGAACGTGAAGTCGAAGCTGCCGTCGGCGCGGCGCGTCATCTGGGTGCTCTCCCAGTTGCCGCCCGCCGTGAACTGCGCGAACACTTCCATCCGCGGCGGCTCGAAGCCTTCCGCGCTCGCGAGCACGTGCAGGTCGCCGCCGCGCCGGACCGTGCCGTCGCCGGGCTCGACCGCGATGTGCTGCGGCGGCAGCGTGTCCGCCAAGAGCCAGCCGGCCCAGAGATGCCGGACGCCGTAGCGCCAATTCGCGGGGCCGAACGCGGCGAACCAGACGAGCGTGCCCGCCGCGAGCACCGCGAGCACCGCGGGCGCGCGCACGTGCAGCGTGGGCACCTTGAGCAGGACGGGGATCTTGCGCGCGTACTTGAGCGCGTCCTCGGCGAGCAGCGGCAGGAACGGCGTCGGCTTCTCGGCGCGCGTGAGGCCGTCGTAGGTTTCGAGCCGGCCGTTGAAGTCCGGCGCGCGCCGTTCGATGTCGGGAATGCCGCGGTTGCGGCGCAGCGTGAGCAGCGGCAGCACGAGCAGCCACGCGGCGAGCGCGCCGAGCGCCAGCACGAGCACGGCGCGGGCGCTGTAGACGAACGTGGGGTCGAATGCGCGGCGGATGCCGAAATACACCGCGAGCAGCGTGATCACGAGCGCCGCCGCCGCGAGGATCGCGGCGCCGCGCGCGACGATCAGCGACTTCAAACGCTTGCGAAACTCGCCAAGGTAGGCTTCGAGCTGCGACTGTGCGGTCATGCGGCCATCCCTCTCCGAATTCTAAGATGCCAGTTTCCCACCCAGGATTCCACGACCGCGGCGCCGAGCAGCACGATCACGAGCAGTGGCCCCAACGGATTCGGAATTTTCTCGTCGGGGGGTAGTTCCACGCTCTGGGCGGCTTGCGCCTGATCGTTCGCCCGAATGCCGAGCCCCTTCCAGCGCTCGAGCGTCATGGCGTCCACAGGGGTTAAGTCACCTTCGCGGGGGTCGAAGTTCACCGCGACGAGCTCGGTGGTGCCGCCGCCGACGACCTCGTAGAAGCCGATCTGGTCCAGGAGCACGTCCTCGCCGGCCCCAAGGCCGAGCGCCTTCTCGCCGCGCGGGTCGAAGATCTGGCCACCCGCGAGGCCGAGCGCCCGCACCGCGAGCGTGGACCCCAAGTCGGCCTCGCTCGTGAAGCCCGCGCCGCCGAGCAGGTGGTTCGCGAGGCCCGCGAGGAACGGCACGAAAACCGGCTGCACCGGCAGATCATTCCACTCGCGGTCGAGTGAAGATGTGAACAGCAGCACGCGGCCCGCGCCGACGCCCCGTTCGAGCAGCAGCGGCGTTCCATCATCGAGACGGATGAGCACGCGATCATCCGTGCCGGCGTCCACGGGCAGGTAGCGCGTGAACTTCGCGGTCCGGAGCTCGTCGACGCCCCGCAGCGCCGGGTGGGTCGCATCGATCTCGCCGATCGACACCGTGCGGTCGGCCCCGAGCTGATTGGACGACCGCAGCAGCTCGCCGCCGATCGGCACCGCGGTGAGGCTGCCCGAGCGCGGCCCGAGCGCGAGCAGCGCTCGGCCGCCCGCCTTGAACATAATCTTGGAGCGCCGCGGTCTCCGCGGGGCCGAGCAGCCCCGCGTCCGTGACGACGACGAAGCTGTATTCCGTGAGCGGCCGTTCCGTGAGCCGGGCCGGCGGCTTCACGTCGGGCGTGAGCGCGAGCGTCTTGAGCGTCGCGAGCGCCGACGACACGAACAGCGCGCCGCGGCCGCGCTGGTCGGCCGATACGACCAGCACGCTGCGCGGCGTGGGACGCTTGAGCGCGAGGAACCGTTGATCGTCGGCCGGGAGCTCGTCACCCGGCGCAAGCGAGACCGTCACGCGATTCGACCCGGCCTTGAGCTCGAGCGCCGCGAACTGCGCCTGCGCGCGGCCGCCGGCCGGCACGTCGACGATCTTCTCGGCCACGGTCGCGCCGTTGAGCTCGAGACGTACCGTCTTCTGCGCGTCTTCGGCCGCGAAGCTGCGCACCGACGCCTCGAGCTCGCCCGTGAGCGCCGAGCCGCCGAAGCTGTCGATCGTCCAGTTCTCGGCGTTGCCGCCCCCGACGTCGTGGATCGCGAGCTCCGCGGGCCGGCGCGGCGCGAGCTCGCCGAAGCGCGTCGGCAGGCTGCTCTGTTGGACGTCGGTGACGAGGTCGATCACGACGGGCAGCTCGGCGCTGCGCAGCACGGCGTCGATCGAGCGCATGAGCTGGCCATAGTCGAGCCGGAACACTTGCGCCGAAACGGTGTTCAACGTTTGGCGCAGCACCGACGGATCGCCGGTCGCGGGGCCGAGCACTTCGAACTGGCGGCCCGCCGCGATCAGCTGACCGCGGTCGCCTGCCCCGAGCGAGTCGATCACGTCGCCCGCCGCGGCGCGCGCGCGCTCGAAACGGTCGCCGTAGCCCATCGAGCCCGAGGTGTCGAGCACGATCACGTGCAGGCGTGCGCCTTCGCCGCTCGCGGCTTGCGGGCTGCGCCAGATCGCGGGCTGCGCGAACGCGAGTGCGAGCAGCGCGAGCACCAAGATCCGGAGCGCGAGGAGCAGCAGATACTGGACCTGCTTCGCGAGAACCCGGCGCGGCTCGCCGGGCTCGAGGAACATCGACGAGCTGAATTTCTGCTTGTTCGGGTTGGTGGACGAGAGGCGATGCAGCCAATACGGCAGGCCGATCGCGAGCAAACCCAGGAGAAACGCCGGAGCAAGCAACGACATTTCGCGTCCTCGCCCTAGCGCCGGTGCCTGAACATGAGGTAGCTGCGCAGCACCGAGTCGAGCGGCTCGGTGATGTTCACGAGCCGGTGGTCCGCCCCTGCGCCCGCCGCGGCCTTGTTGAGCGCGGCGACGTGCGCGTCGATGCGCTCGCGATAGAGCGAGCTCATGTAGATCGGCGACACCTCCATCGATTTGCCGCTCTCCATGTCCTCGAGCAGCGCGGACTCCTTCATCACGGGCTTGAGCTCGTGCGGATCGAGCAGCTGGAACAGGATCACGTCCTGCCCTTTGTAGGCGAGCGGCTGCACGCTCTTCAGCAGCGCGTCGGGGTCGCAGTAGAAGTCCGAGATCACCGCGACGAGCCCGCGGCCCTTCTCGATCTCGCGGAACCGCTCGAACGGGACCTTGAGGTCGGTGCCCGTGCCGGGTTGAGCTCTGTCGATCGCGTGCAGCACGCCTTGCAGGCGCCCGGCCTGCGACGATGCGGTGCGGTGCTCGCGGATCTGGTCGTCGAACACGATCAGGCCCACGGCGTCGTGCTGACGCGCGGCGAGATACGCGAGCGTGGCCGCGAGGAACTTGCCGTACAGGAGCTTCGATACCTTACCGGAGCCGAAGCCCATCGACGCGCTCGAGTCGAGCAGGATCACGAGCCGCGTGTTGGTCTCGCCGATGTAGCGCTTGATGTAGGTGCGCTCGGTGCGCGCGTACACGTTCCAATCGACGAACCGCGGGTCGTCTCCCTCCGCGTACGCCTTGTATTCCGCGAACTCCTGGCTGAAGCCGAAGAACGGCGAGCGGTGCATGCCGGTGAGGAAGCCCGTGACCACGGCGCGCGCGACGAGGTCGAGGTTCGCAAGGCCAGCGAGCGTCTCGGGACGTAGCAGATGCTGCGGTGACGCTACGCTCGCGCTCATGATCGTCAGCCGACGCGGGCCTGCCTGCTGTCGGTGCCGAGCGTCTTCACGAGGTTCGTGAGCACCATGTCCGTGTCGACCTTGTCGGACTCGGCGAAGTAGTTCGTCAGCACGCGATGGCGGAGCACGGGCAGCGCGAGCGCCGCGACGTCCTCGCGCGTCACGTGGTAGCGGCCTTGCATCAGCGCGCGCGCCTTCGCCGCGAGCGTCACGAACATCGTCGCGCGCACGGATGCGCCGTACTGCACGTATTTCTTCACCATGTCGGACGCGTTCGGGTCGTGCGGACGTGTTGCGCGCACGAGGTCGACAGCGTACTTGTTCACGCTCTCCGACACCGGCACCTGCCGCACGAGCCATTGGTACTTGACGATTTGCTCAGGCGTCGTGCATGCGTTGACCTCGGGTATGTCGACCTGCGACGTGAAGCGATTCACGACCTTCGCTTCGTCCTCGCCCGTCAGGTAGTCGAGCAGCACGTTGAACAAGAAGCGGTCGAGCTGCGCTTCGGGCAGCGGATAGGTGCCTTCGAGCTCGATCGGGTTCTGCGTCGCGAGCACGAAGAACGGCCGCTCGATCTTGTGATAGTGGCCGCGGACCGTGACCGAGAACTCCTGCATCGCCTCGAGCAACGCGGACTGCGTCTTCGGCGGCGTGCGGTTGATCTCGTCCGCGAGCAGCACGTTACAGAACAGCGGGCCCGGCACGAACGTCCACGTGCGCCGGCCGGTGCTCATGTCCTCTTCGATGATGTCGGTGCCCGTGACGTCCGTCGGCATCAGGTCCGGCGTGAACTGGATGCGCTTGTAAGTGAGCCCGAGCGCGCTCGCGAGCGTGCGGACGAGAAGCGTCTTGGCGGTGCCCGGCATGCCCGTGATCAAGCAGTGGCCGCCGACGAGCAGCGTGAGCAGCAAGTGCTCGACGACTTCGTCTTGGCCGACGATGACCTTGCGGACCTCCGTGCGGATCTTGTCGAAGGTGCCACCGAAAGTTTGCAGCAGCGCCCGTGCCTCTTCGGTCTCGAGCTGGCTCTTGTCGTCGCTCAACGTACGATCTCCAGTAATAGTTGCTGGGCTTCCCGGAAGCCGGGGGCGATTTCCAGAGCATACAACAGATGCTCGCGGCTACTAGCCCGATCGTCGGCCGCGAAGTAGGCCTTCGCCAATCGGTAATGTGCGTCCGACAGATCGTGCGGATTCATCGCGAGGAGCGCCCGGTATTCGACGATCGCGCGCTTCGCGTCGCCCGCTTGGAGCAGCCGGTCGCCGAGCTCGGAGTGCACCTCCGCGCGCAGCGGCGCGACCATCAGCACGTCCTCGAGCACCGCGACCGCGTCGTCGTTGCGGTTCGCTTCCGCGAGCGACTTCGCGAGCGAGATCAGCGCGGCGGGATCGTGACCACCGAGCTTGCGGTAGTCGAGCAGCGTCGCGGTCACTTGGTCGGGCTCGCCGAGCTCCTTATGTGCGCGCGCCTTCACGATATACGCGCTGCCCTCGTCGACGTAGTCGGGGAAGAGCTCCACCGCGCGCGCTGCGGCGGCGGCCGCGGCCTTCCAGTCCTTGTCGACGAACGCCTGTTGAGCTTCCTGCTGAGCTTCCTGCCACGGCTCGAGTTGCTTGACGATGCTGCCGAGCTGGCTTTCGACGTAGCTCGCGAAGTCCTCGTCGAACTGCGCGGCCGAGATCTTGAGCGCGTTCTGCAGCGCCTCGCGCGTCTCCTTGCCCGCGCCGTATTCCTTGAGCACGGCCTCGAGACCCTTCTGGCCCCAGCGCGACGCGATGTATTCGCAGACGAGCCCGGCCTGCATGTACGAAACGATCACCTGCGCCTCGTACTGCGGCCGAATGAAGCCGCGGTCGAGGTCCGCGATCGGAAGGAACTTATCCTCCTTGATCGCCTGGAGCACCGGCAGCGGGATGTGCCGCCCGGGCAGCGGCCCCGTGCTCCACTCCTCGTACACCGAGACGCCTTCGCTGAACCAGCGCGGCACGAGGTGACCCGTCGCCTCGAGCGTGAACACGTGCGCGAGCTCGTGCCACAGCGTCGTGCCCCAATGGAAGTCGGAATCCGCTCGCCCGGTAGGGCTGTCCATCGCGACCAGGTAGCCGAAGGTCACGCCGAGGAGGCCGATGCCGGGCAGACCCGAGGTGCGCACCGCGAAGTCGTCGTGCTCGGGATAGAGCTCGACGATCACGGGCTCCTTGAGCTCGAACCCGTAGCGTTTCGAGTACAGCCCGATCGCCTTGTTCGTGAGCTCGAGCACGTAGGGCTCGAGCACTTCGGCTTCGTCCTTGTGCATCCGCAGCAGCGCGCCGGGATTCTTCGCGGGCGCGTCGGCGCCCGCGGCGGCCGGCGCGGGTGCGCTCGAATCAGGCAGATGGCTCTTGACGACGAAGTTGTCGAAGCTGTCGATGAGCCGCAGCGTGTTCACGATCGGCGCGCTGAACGGATCGCCGCGGTAGGCGATTTGCAGGTGCTGCTGGGCTTCCTGGATTTCGTTCTCGCGCAGCAGGTTGACGCCGAGCTCGGAATGCGCGGAGTACAAGTCGGGCTCGATGTCGACCGCCTTCTTCAACAGCTCGATCGCCTCGCGATAGCGGCGGGTGATCACATAGAAATACGCCGGCGTCGCGTAGGCCTCACCGTAGCTCGCGTTCTGCGCGAGCGCCTTCGCGGTCCATTCGCTGTCGGTCTTACCGCGCAGCAAATCGGCCGACGCCTTGAGCGCATAGATCTCGAGTACGGGCAGCTTCTGCTTCTCGGCAATGCCGAGCGCGGTGTCGAGCTTCTTGTCGCCCTCCTCGACCTTGCTGTCCTCGAGGTCGGTGCGCGCGAGCAAGAGATGCGCCTCGAGGCTCGCGTCGGGGGACTCGTCGATCACCTGCATCGCCCACTCGCGCGCCTTCTCCTCGAAGCCGCCGGCCGCGATCTTCGCGAGCCCGAGCTTCGCGGGGGCGTAACCCTCGTCGAGCTCGAGCGCCTCGTTGAATAGCTTGATGGCCTCGTTGTTCTGATGCGTCGCGAGGAACAGCTCGCCCCAGCGCACGCGCAGCGGCGCGTCCATCGGGTATTGCTTCAACGCCTCTTGGAAGAACCCATTCGCGGCGCGCACGTCGCCGCTTGCGCGCGCTGCGTCGCCCTTGATCCGCGGATCAGTGCTCTCGGCGAGCAGCTTCTGAAAGCAGGCGCGCGCTTCGGCCCGTGCGCCGCGGTACGCGAGCCGGTCGCACGCGACGAGCGCGGGCGCGCGGTCGAGCGCGTACTCGATCGTGATCGCGAACGCCGCCGGCAGAGCGCCGAGCGACAGGAGCGATCCGAGACCGGCGGCGAGTAGGCGCTTCACCACGCGCTACTCCTTCTGTGCCTCGTCGATCTTGCCTTGAACGTCCGCGAGCTCGAGCAGCAGCGCCTGGAGCTGGTTCAGGTACTCGTCGTTCGGCAGCTCGGCGCGGCGCAAGCGCAGCGCTTCGATCTTCTCCTCGAGCGCGGTCTTCTGCCGGTCGAGCGCCGCGAGCGCGGGCGTAGCGGGAGCCGGGGCGGACTGCAGGCGAGCGACCATGAAGCGCGCGGCGCCGTCGCCTTTGATCTGCGGATGCTCGGTCGCGAGCGTCCCCGTGGTCTTGAAGCTGTCCGCCACCTCGCGGGACGCGTAGTCGAACGCCTCCTGCGCCGTGATCACACCATTCTTATTAATGTCGGCGGAGCCGTCGGCGAGCGCCTTGGCCCAGTGCGTGGCGAAGCGCGTGGCGTTGCGCTCGAAACCGCTGCGCGTAGCCGTGATCAGGGTGCGGCCGTCGCCGGCCCAAGCGTCGAGCGTGGCACCGCTCGCGCTCGTCGTGTTCACGACCAGCTGGGAGCGCGCGGGCACGGCGGCGAGCAGCTTCAGGAGCTCGGCCCCGTCGATGTCGGGCCCCGGCAAGTTCAGCTTGTACGCCTCGCCGTCGTAGCTGCCGTGGCCCACGAGGATCACGGCGAGCGTGTCGGCGGGCTTCGCGCGCGTCTTCAGGGATCCGAGACTCTTTTCGATCGCCTCGCGCGTCGCACCCTCGCCCGTGAGCACGGCGACGCGAGCATCGCCGGTGGTGCGGCGCGCGACCGCCGCGAGATCCTTGATCTGCTTGTCGAACTGCTCCTGATACTTCGCCTCGCCGCCGAGCCCGCCGACGATGAGGTAGTAGAGCTCCGCATGCGCCGCCGCCGGCACCGCAGTCAAAGCGAGCGCGAACGCGAGCATCCCTCCGCGTCTCCTGTTGCGGTCGCTCGTGCGCGGCGCCGCAGCATTGCGCCGCGCCACGCAACTCGCCGGCTTCGCCGGTTCCCGAGCCGGGGCCTTCGCCCGCGGGCTCGCCCTATGGCACATCCATGTGCACGGGCGAGTGCTCGCTTCCGCTCGCACCCCGCGCGAGGACGCGCGGGGCTGAATCCGCGGGCGAAGGCCCCGGCTCGGCGAGTTGCTATCGGCGCCGCGCAATGCTGCGGCGCCACGCACGAGCGTCAACCGGATCGCACGTCTTACCCGTAGAAGCTCCGCGAACGTGAACGGGAGTGCGAGCGCGAACAGCCGCGCAAAGCGTGACGCGATTTCGGCTGTGCGTGCGAAGGGTGTTTCCCGGGAGCCTCGGCGCACAGGGATGTGCGCCGCGGAGCCCCAGGGATGGTGTCTTGGCGTCCCCCGGGAGGACACCCTTCGCGCGCGCGGCCGAAATCGCCTGCGCCGGCCGGAAGATGTTCGTGCTCGCGTTCGCGCTCACAGCCGTCCCCAGAAGAGACGTAGCAGCCACTCGCCGGCTTTGAGCACCAGCAGCGCGAGGAAGATGATCGGCATGTTCCAGAGGTCGAGCACCGTGCGCTCGACGCTCCCGGCGTCCGAGAAGCTCACGGCCTCGGGCAGCTTGCCGACGTCGCCGAGCGTGAAGTAGCTGCCGCCGGTCGCGGCGGCGAGCCGCTCGAGCAGCGCACGATTCTGCTGCGTGTGATAGTGCTCGAGCACGCCATCCTCGCGGCGCACCGCGAAGCGCGCGCTCCCGAGATTTTCGTCGCCGGACTTCGCCGCGGCCTCGAAGCGGAAGATGCCCGTGTGCGTCGTCTCGTACGTAGCCTGGTACACGCCGCGCTCGCCGGCGACGGGCGTCATCTCGAGCGTGCTCGGCGGCCCCAAGCCGTCGCTCACGGACAGGCTCACGGTCGCGTCAGAAGCCGGCTGGAACTTCTTGTCGCGCACATCCGCGCGCAGAGTCACTTCGCTCTCGTCGCCGTAGAACACCTGCTTCGAAGTGAGCGTGACGGGTTGCGGCGCGCTCGTCGCGAGAGCCTGGAGCAGTTGGCGCCAGAACGTCTCGTGGCGTTGATCCTCGTGCGGCAGCTGCATCTGCCAACGCCAAGTCCCGCCGGTCGCAAGGATGTACGAATTGCCGAGGCCATAGCGCTCGTGCACGAGCAGCGGCTCGTTACGGTCGTTGATCCGCGCCTCGAGCAGCACCTCGGCACCGGGCTTCGTATCCGCGATGTGCTGGAAGTCCGCGAGGTCGGGCAGCGACGCCCAAGATGCGACGTTCTTCTCCTCGTCCGCGTCGAGCCGAGTGAGCGCGGACGTGCGGCCGAGCGGCGTGAGGATCGCCTTCGCGGGGTTGCGCTCGAAGCTCGGGCCGTCGAGCATCGGCAGCGCCGCGGGCAGCGCCTCGGCGACGCTCGTCGCGCCCCAGCCGCCGTCGGCGAGGCCGCGCCGGCCGCCCATCATCATCAAGCTGCCGCCGCGCCGGCTCACGAACTCGCGGATCATGTCCTGCTGCTCGGGCGTGAGCGCGGCGGCCTCGAAGCTGCCGATCATCAGCGCGTCGTAGGCGAATAGCTTGAGCTCGTCGGTCGGAAAGCCGTCCGTCAGCTCGTCGGGCGATTCGACGCCCTGGCGGTAGAACTTGTTCGGCGTGGTCTTGAGCAGGCTCGCGACGCGCACCGCGAAGCCCTCTTCGAGCGACCGCCGGATGAACTTGTACTCCCAGCGCGGCTCGCCCTCGATATATAAGATGTGCCGCCGCTGCTCCGGCACCTCCATCGGGCGCAGGCGCGAGTTGTTGATCGTGTTGGTCTCGCCGGGCAGTGCGTCGAGCGCGAACTTCAGGTCCCGCACGCCGGCCTTACCGACGTCGATATCCACCCAGCGCGTCGTCACGCCCGTGCTCGCCGGCAGCTGGATCGCTTGCGACGCGAGAATCGCGTCGCCGTCGTACACCTTGAGCTGCGCGAGCGACGCGCCGCTGTGGCGGATGCTCACCTGCGCGCTCACCGTGGAGCCCGGCAGACCGACGGGCGTGACCTGCACGTCCTCGAGCTCGAGGTCCTCGGGGACGTTCTCCGCACCGACGCCCACGGTATGCACCGGCACGCCGAAGCTCGCGATCTCGGCGATCTCGGCCGCGTCGAGGGTGGTCGAGTTGTCCGCGCCATCGCTCACGAGCACGACGGCCGCGACCGCGCCGGACTGCGCGCCGCGCAGCACGGACAGCAGCGCGTCGCCGATGTGCGTGACGGGCCCCGGCGCCGGCACCTGCTCGAGCGACGGCATCTCGAGCACGTCGCCCGCGAACGAGAAGAGGTTCACGTCGAAAGTGGACTTCAGCTCCGGCAGCGCGCTCGCCGACAAGCCGTCGATCGCTTCCTGCAAGCGCGAGCGCTCGCCGTCGCCGTACAGCATGCTGCCGGACGTGTCGACGAGCACTGCGACGGAATTCTCTTGCGGGCGCAGCGTCTGCGTCACGAGCGCCGGCCGCCACGCGAGCGTGAGCAGCGCGCCGATGAGAATCGTCTGGATCGCGGCGAACGTCACGAGCTGCAGCACGCTCAAACCGAGCTTGCGGCGAACGAGACTCACGCCGACCACGACCGCGGCGGCAACGATCAGCGCGATCAGAAGCCAGATCGGCCACCCGCTCGCGAACACGAACTCGGACCGTTCGAACGTCGCGCGCGAGTATTTGAACAACAGCTCGAACAAACGGGGGCTCCGCTAGCTAATCTGCACGACATTCGCCGCGATCATGGGCCCGGTCACCATACGCCCGGTGCCGAGCTACCCGGCATCGATCTGGACAAAACTCCAGATAGGTCGATCGGCGCGTGCTCTGCCCGTCCAACAGGCGAACCGAGGGGGTTCCTACCGGAGCTTACCGAAAGGTATGCGGTCGCGCCTAGACCCGAAAACGCGTCGCGCGCTTTTGTGCCTGCGCGCCGTCGGGCTACTATCCGAGAAGATGATGAGAAGCCTGTGGTCAGTCGCTGCGGCTTGCCGGCGCCCACCGGTGGTTAGTCCCGCGCCAGACCGATGAGTTCGCAATCGATTCGATGAGTCCCGCAGAGAAGAAAGCCGTCGTCGTGCAATTCCTCACGAAGTGCAACGACGTATGCGGACCGCAAGCTCGTCGACTACCACCGCAGGCTCGCCGGCGCGTCGGGGGTCGACGCTCTCGCAATACAGGACAAGATCGGTCATTGGACCGCCTATCGCACGTTCAACGAGCACACGCTCGACGAGCTCGCGACGACGAAGCTCGACGCGTGGCTGGAGTGAAGCGAAAAATCCGGCTGCGGCAGTGGTCGATCTTTGCGTTGGTGCTGATAGCGCTCACTGCCGCCGGCGACGAGTACGGATACGCGCCGGACTGGCCGAGCAACGAGTTTCACTTCGTCCGCATGGTCTACCGCGACGGCGGCTACGGCCGCGCGGGGCGACCGAGCTGGACCGTCGACTACCCGGAAGCCGAGTATCACTTCCACATGGGCGTGAGCCGGCTCACGAAGGTCGACATCGGCGAGCAGGCGCGGATGCTGCGCGTAACCGAGGACGCGATCTTCGACTACCCGTGGCTCTACGCGGTCGAGGTCGGCCGCTGGTACCTCGACGACGTCGAGGCCGCGCGGCTGCGCGAGTATCTGCTGCGCGGCGGCTTCCTGATGACGGACGACTTCCACGGCACGCTGCAGTGGGAAGGGTTCGTCGAGTCGATGCGGCGCGTGTTCCCCGACCGGCCGATCGTCGAGATCGAACAGTCGGACGAGGTCTGGCACGTGCTCTACGACCTCGACAACAGGATCCAGATCCCGGGCATCCGGCCGCTGATGTACGGCCAGACGTACGAAGAAGACGGCGTTACGCCGCACTGGCGCGGGATCTACGACGACGACGGCCGGCTCATGGTGGCGATCAACTTCAACATGGACCTCGGCGACGCGTGGGAGCATGCGGACGACCCGCGCTACCCCGAGCCGATGACGACGCTCGCGTATCGGTTCGCCGTCAACTACGTCGTCTATTCGATGACGCACTGACGGACGCACCGCGTCGCTCGCGGCGGCAGGGGCGCGCGGTGCGTGAGCGCGGCGCCGGCGACCGCCCGGCCGGCCGAGCGCCGAGGAGCCCCGACCCCACACCCGTGCCGGCCACGCCCGAGTAGTAAGATGCGCACTCGCGGGCGCCGATGCGGCGTCCGCCGGCATCGAGGGCAAGGTATGGATGGGGCGAAGGTGGGAAACGGGTCGGTCGCTGAGACATTTCTGTTGGCGCTGAAGAAGCGCGGTATCGACTACGTGCTCGCGAACGCCGGGACCGACTTTGCGCCGGTGATCGAGGGGCTCACCGCGCTCGCGGGGCGCAGCGCCGAGATCCCGAAGTTCCTCACGATTCCGCACGAGAATCTCGCGGTCGCGATGGCGCACGGCTACTACCAGACGGCGGGCAAGCCCGCCGCCGTGATGGTGCACGTGACGGTCGGCACCGGCAACACGGTGTGCGCGCTGATGAACGCCGCCCGCGACAACGTGCCGCTGCTCTTGATGGCCGGGCGCACGCCGCACACGGAGAGCGGCCACATCGCGTCGCGCTCCGCACCGATCCACTGGGGCCAAGAGAACTTCGACCAGGCCGGCATCGTGCGCGAGTACACGAAGTGGGACTACGAGCTGCGCTCGGGCCAGCACGTCGACGAGATTCTCGGCCGCGCGCTCGACATCGCTCTCGCGGAGCCGCGCGGCCCGGTGTACCTCACGCTGCCGCGCGAGGTCCTCGCGGACCGCGATCGCGCGCCGCAGCGGCCGCTGCCGCCGACCGACCTCGCCGCACCGCAGCCGAGCGCGAGCCACATCGAGGCGATCGCGAAGCTCGTCGCGCGCGCCGAGCTGCCCGTGATCATCACCTCGAACTTGGGGCGCGACCGCGCGGCCGTGGCCGTGCTCGGCGCGCTCGCCGAACGCCACGCGATCCCGGTCGCGCTGCCGCGGACCGAGCTGCGTGAACCTGCCCGCGAGCCATCCCATGAACTTGGGCGCCGCTGGCGCGGAGCTGCTCGCGAAGGCCGACGTGATCGTCGTCGTCGAGTGCGAGGTGCCTTGGTTCCCGCGCTACCTGCAGCCGCGCGAGGACGCACAAGTCGTGCACCTCGGCGTGGACCCGCTGTGGTCGCGCTACCCGATCCGCAATTTCCCTGCGCAGATCGCGGTGCCGGGCCAAGCGCGCGCTGCGCTTGCGATGCTCGACGAGGCGCTCGTCGCCGCCGGTGTAAACCAGAACGCAGCAAAGCGGCGGCGCGCGGCGGCCGCGGAGCTCAAGCGCAAAACCGCCGAGCAGCGCGCCGCGCTGCTCGAGAAGGCGCGCGGCGAGAAGCCGATCCGCTACGCCTACCTCGGCGACTGCGTGCGCGCGGCGCTGCCGAAGAAGTCGATCGTCGTGGTGGAGCTCGGCGTGGCGCCGGACGCGCTCGCGCTCGAGGAGCCGGGCAGCCTGCTGCACGTGAGCATCGGCGGCGGCTTAGGGTTCGGCCTCGGCGCGTCGCTCGGCGCGAAGCTCGCGGCGCCGGACAGCATGGTGGTCAGCACCGTCGGCGACGGCAGCTACATGTTCGGCAACCCGACGCCGTTTCACCTGGTGTCGCGCTCGGCGAACCTGCCCGTGCTCACGATCATCTGCAACAACGGCCGCTGGCAGGCCGTCGACTCGGCGACGCGCGTCGTCTATCCGCAAGGCCTTGCGGCCGCCGCGAAGCCGATGCCGCTCGTCGAGCTGCAACCCTCGCCCGAGTTCACGAAGGTGGCGGAAGCGTCGGACGCATGGGCGAAGCGCGTGGACGATCCGGCGGAGCTGCCCCGTGCGCTCGACGCGGCGCTGAGCGCGGTCGCGGGCGGCCGGCAGGCGCTGCTCGACGTGCGCATGGAGCACGGCCAACGCTGAGCCCCGATCGACGAGGCGCGCGCCGACGCGCCGCCACGGCAAGCGATCCACCCGCTCACTCCGCGTCGGGCTGCAAGTCCGGCGCCGCGCGCGCGAACGCAGGCAGCGCGCGCAGCGTGTCCGCGACACGCACCACGGTCGGGAACGGCGCGAGGTCGCAGTCGAAGCGGCGCGCGTTGTAGACCTGCGGCACGAGAAACACGTCGGCGATCGTGACCTCGTCGCCGAAGCAGCAGCGGCCGGACGACTCCTCGAGCAGCGCTTCGAGCGAGCTGAAGGAATCGCCGATCCAGTGCTGCACCCATTTCTTGATGCGGTCCTCGTCGAGGCCGAGCTCCGAGCGCAGATGGCGCAGCACACGCAGGTTGTTCAGCGGGTGGATCTCGCACGCGATCACCTGGGCGAACGCCTGCACGCGCGCGCGCAGCACGGGATCGAGCGGGATCAGGCGCGGCTCCGGGAAGCGCGCGTCGAGGTACTCGACGATCGCGAGCGACTGAATGAGCACCGTGCCGTCGTCGTCGATCACGGGAACCGTGCGGTGCGGATTCTTCGCGACGAAGTCGGGTTGGCGGTGATCGCCCTTCGGCAAGTTCAAAGTGACCGCCTCGTATTCGACGCCTTTGAGATTCAGCGCGATCCGCACCCGAAACGCCGCCGAGCTGCGGAAGAAGGTGTAGAGCTTCATCGTCCGCTCACGGGCTCGGCCGCGCGGCGCGCCTCGTCGAGGCGCTCGGGCGTGCCGACGTCGATCCACACGCCGTCATAGAACTGGCCGCGCAGCGCCCCGCGCGCGATAGCGGCGTCCAGCACGGGCTTCAGCGGCCGGCGCCCCGGTGTGAGCGCCGCGAACATCTGCGTTTCGAGCACCGCGACGCCGCCATACGTGAGCTTCGGTTCCTGCGCGGTGACGTTACCGCTCTCGTCGAGGCCGAAGTCGCCGTGCTCGTTGTGCGCGGGATTCGGCACGAGCAGCAGCGTGCTCGCGCTTGCACCGCCGGCGAACGCGCGCAGGTCGAGATCGGTGTACACGTCGGAGTTTACGAGCAGGAACAGCCCGGGGCCGAGCAACGGAATCGCTTGCACGATGCCGCCACCGGTCTCGAGCGGCGGCTCGCCCTCCTCGCTGTAGGCAATCGTCACGCCGAAACGATCGCCGGCACCGAGCCGCTCGCGGATTTGCGCGCCGCGATAGGAGAGGTTGATCACGACGTCGCGAAAGCCCGCGGCCGCGAGCCGCGCGAGATGCAGCTCGATCAGCGAAACGCTGCCGACGCTGAGCAGCGGCTTCGGCGTGTTCGCGGTGAGCGCGCCCATGCGTTCACCGCGTCCTGCCGCGAGGATCATCACTTTCATTTGCGAGCGGTGTTGCTCCGCGAATCGAGCTCAACCATCACGTGCAGCTGACGGTACAAATCGTTGAAGGGGTATGCCTTCTGTGCCATTGTAGCTGCCTTTGCGCAAACCATCCTCGTGCCTTCAGCAAGCCGCTCGACACTCGCGATCTGGCTCTGTGCCGTGCTGGCTCGGCAAACCTTCGCTCAGGATCTTTGCCTCCCTCCGAACGATTCGCCGCTGAGCAACCCTGTGCCTCAACCGGCCGCGGCCGAAACGCCGCCGGCTGCGCTCGTGCCCGACGAGCTCGTAATCGATGCGCCCTCCTTCGACATCGGACCCTCGCTCGACAACGGAGTGGCTGGCGCGGAGGCGCAGTTCTCGGATCAGATTCACGCCCGCTACGGCGACGCCACCATCACGGCCGAGCACGCGACGGTCGACAGCGACAGCCTGTCGTTCGACGGACGCGTCACGCTCGAAGGTCCCGACGTAAAGGTGTACGGCGAGGACGCTCGGGTGGACCGGCAAACCGAGACGATTCGTTTCGGGGAAGCCGGCTTCGATTTGCCGAAGCGTCCCGCGCGCGGCTCCGCGGATGACATCACGATACGAAGCGACAGCAGCATGTCGCTTGATGAACGTGCTGTTCACGACCTGCCCGATGAACGACCCCGATTGGGAGCTGCACGCGCGGGACATCGACTTCGACGTGAACGGCGGCATCGGCACTGCGCGCGGCATGAAGCTCGACTTCAAGGGCGTGCCGATTCTGTACGCGCCGGTATTCAGCTTCCCGATCGACGGCCGCCGCAAGAGCGGCTTCCTCACGCCGGACATCAGTGAGCGCGACCGTACGGGCTTCGATTTGAAGGTGCCCTACTACCTCAACATCGCACCGAACTACGACTTGACGCTCGAGCCGCGCTACATGAGCAAGCGCGGTACGCAGCTCCGGAGCGACTTTCGCTACCTCCAGTCGAATAGCGAGGGGCAGCTCGGCTTCGAGTATCTGCCGAACGACGACGAGCTCGACGACTCGCGCAGCTACGTCAACTACCACCACCAATCGCTGTTCGGCGACAACTGGCAAGTGCTGTCGGGAATCGAGGAGGTGTCGGACGACACGTACTTCGAAGACCTCGGCACCAGCTTGAGCGTAACGAGCCAGACGCACCTGAACCGCTTCGTCGACTTGACCTACTACACGCCGTACTGGTCGCTGCTCACGCGGGCGCAAGACTATCAGACGATCGATACCGTGCTCACGGACGAGGAGCGCCCGTACCAACGCCTGCCGCAAATGTTGTTCGCGGGCCGCTGGTTCGGCCAGCGCTTCGGATTCGACTCGAACACGGAGCTCGTGAACTTCGACCGCAACGTCGGCGTCACGGGCTGGCGGTTCGACTCCACGCAGGAAGTGAGCATGCGGTTCGCGCGCGCAGGCATGTACCTCACGCCCGCGGTCGCGCTGCGCCAAACCTCCTACTGGCTCGACAGCGACACGACGGCGCCCGGCACCGACGACACGCTGTCGCGCAGCCTCCCGATCTCGAGCGTCGACACCGGCATGAAATTCGAGCGCGACGCGGGCCGCGCCAAAGTCTGGCTGCAGACCCTCGAGCCGCGGATGCTGTACGTGAACGTGCCGTACGAGGACCAGAGCGCACTGCCGGTGTTCGACACGATCCTGCCCGACTTCAACCTGATCCAGCTGTTCCGCAAATACCAGTTCGTGGGTCCGGACCGCATCGCCGACACGGAGCAGTTCAGCTTCGGCGTCACGACGCGCCTCATAGACGAGCAGGGCACGGAGCGGCTGACGGCAACTTTGGGCCAGACTCGGTATCTAAACGCCCAACGCGTGGCACTGCCCGGCGAGTCGCCGAACAGCGGCAACGAATCGGACTATGTGGCCGAGATGTCATTCGGCCGGGATATCTGGAACCTCGATGTCGGCTATCAATGGAACAACGCCGCGGAATCGACCTCGCGCGCGGAGACGCGTTTCGAGTACCGCCCGCAGGACGACCGTCTGTTCGGCTTCGGCTACCGCTATCGGCGCGGCTTCATCGAGCAGGGCGACCTATCGGTCGTGTGGCCCGCTTCGGACAAATGGCGAATCATCGGCCGCTACAGCTACTCGTTCCTCGAAAGCGAGCCCCTCGAGCAATTCGTCGGCTGGGAATACGAGGCGTGCTGCTGGCGGTTCCGGATGATAGGCCGCCGCTACGTGAGCAGCCGCACCGGGGAAGCGGACAGCGCGATCTCGATTCAGCTCGAGCTCAAGGGGCTGTCGCAAGGCGCGCCCAAGCCGGAGGAGCTGCTCGACCGTGGTATTCTCGGTTATCGAAGCTACGCCCAACCGAACGGATGAGAGCGAGCCAATGAACTCCCTGAAACGTCAGTCCTACAACTCGATCGTCTCTCGGCTCGGCGCCTTGATCGGCGCCGCCGTCATTTCAGCGCTCGCGTCGACGGCCCTCGTCTCGAGCGCGTCCGCGCAGGACCGCGACCTCGGCGCGGGCGGCGACCTGCTCGACGGCGTGGCCGCCATCGTCGAGGAAGGCATCGTGCTCAAGAGCGAGCTCGCCGACCGGATCGAGCTCGTCGTCAAGAACCTGCGGGCGCAGCAGGAGCAGCAGGCCCCGGAGCAACGCCGGCCGCTGCCGCCGATGTCCGTGCTCGAGAAGCAGGTGCTCGATCAGCTCGTGCTGCGGGAAATAGAGCTGCAACGCGCGAAAAAGGTCGGCATCACCGTGAGCGACGACATGCTGAACCAGGCGCTCGCGCGCGTCGCGGAAAACTTGGGCTACACGCTCGAGGAGCTGCCGGCGGTGCTCGCGGGCGAGAACGTCAACTATGCCATGTATCGCGAAGACAGCCGCCAGGACCTGATGATCGAGCAGCTGCAGCAGCGCGACGTCGTCGCCCGCATCAACATCGCGCCGCGCGAGCTCGAGCTGTGCCTCGCCCAACAGAGCGCGAGCGCGACCAACCAGTTCGACTACAACATCTCGCACATCTTGATCGGCGTACCGGGCAATGCCACGCCGGACCAGGTCGAGGCCGGGCGGCAGAAGATCGAGGAGATCTACTCGCGGCTCGAGGCCGGAGAGGACTTCGCGCGCCTCGCCGTCGCAACCTCGCACGCGCAGACGGCGCTCGAAGGCGGCGCACTCGGTTGGCGCAAAGGCGCGCAGCTGCCGTCGCTGTTTGCCGATACCGTGGTGAAGATGCAGGCCGGCGAGTTTTCGCGGCCGATCCAAAGCGGCGCGGGGTTCCAGATCGTGAAGCTCAACGAGATGCGCGGCAGCGAGCGCGTGATGGTGGATCAGCTGCACGTGCGCCACATCCTGCTGAAGCCGAACGAGATTCTCGACGACGACGCGGTGAAGCAAAAAATGCTCGGACTGCGCGCGCAGATCGTCGCGGGCGGTGACTTCGCGACGATCGCGCAAACGATGTCCGAAGACACCGGCTCCGCAACGGACGGCGGCGACCTCGGCTGGATCTCGCCGGGCGACTTCGTTCCCGAGTTCGAGCAGACCGTCGCCGCGTTGCCGCTCAAGGAGCTCAGCCAACCGATCAAGAGCCGCTTCGGCTGGCACCTCGTCCAGGTGCTCGACCGCCGCTCGCACGACACCACCGACGAGGTGAAGCGCCAGGAATGCGCGCGCCAGATTCGCGCGAGCAAGTCCGAGGAGGAGCGCGAGCTGTGGTTGCGGCGCCTGCGCGACCAAGCGTTCGTCGAGATCCGCCTCTAGCCCGCCGCGCCGGCGGCGACCCGGCGCCGCGCCGCCCGACCGCCGCGCACGCACGAATCCCGCTTGGACTGCAATTGTGAGCACAGACCTACCCGTCGTCGTCGTGAGCTCCGGCGAGCCTGCCGGCATCGGCCCGGACATCTGCCTCGCGCTCGCGCAGCGCGAGATTCCGGCGCGGCTCGCCGTCCTCGGCGATCCGAACCTGCTCGCCGATCGGGCACGCGCTCTCGCGGCGCGCGTGACGCTGCGTGAGTGCGCGACGGCCGCGCAGGTCGGCCCGCATCTCGCCGGCAGTTTGCAAGTAATGCCGATCGCGCTCCGCACGCCGGTCGTCGCCGGACGGCTCGACGTCGCGAACGCGAACTACGTGCTCGACATGCTGCGCCGCGGCGTCGCGCTCTGCAGCGCGCAAGCAGCACAGGCGCTCGTCACCGCGCCGGTGCAGAAGAGCGTGATCAGCCAGTCCGGCTTCGAGTTCTCGGGCCACACCGAGTACCTCGCGAGTCTCACGGGCGCGGAGCAGCCCGTGATGCTGCTCGCGGGCAAGTCGCTGCGCGTGGCGCTCGTGACCACACACCTGCCCCTGCGCGCCGTCGCCGATGCGCTCCAGCCGGAAAAGCTCGAGCGCGTCCTACGAGTCACGCACGCGGATCTCGAGAAGCGCTTCCGCATCGAGCGGCCGCGGCTGCTCGTGTTGGGATTGAACCCGCACGCGGGCGAAAGCGGCACGCTCGGCGGCGAAGAGCGCGCGATCATCGAGCCCGTAGTGCGCAAGCTCGCGGCGGAGGGCATGGCGGTGCTCGGACCCGTCTCGGCGGACACGGCGTTCACACCCGAGTCGCTCGAGCGCTGCGACGTCGTCGTCGCGATGTACCACGACCAGGGATTGCCCGTGCTCAAGGCGTTGTCGTTCGGCGAGATCGTCAACGTGACGCTCGGACTCCCGATCGTGCGCACGTCCGTCGATCACGGCACCGCGCTCGAGCTCGCGGGCACGGGTCGCGCGCGCGCCGCGAGTCTCATCGCAGCCGTCGAGCTCGCGCTCGAGCTCGCGTCCGTGTCCTCATAAAGGCGCGCGTGCGGGCGAAGAAGCGGCTCGGCCAGCATTTCCTCCACGATCCGGCGGTGATACGGCGCATCGTCGGCGCGATCGCGCCCGCCGCCGGCGACCGTGTCGTCGAGATCGGCGCCGGCCCCGGGGCGCTCACGCGGCCGCTCCTCGAGCGGCTCGACCGGCTGCACGTGATCGAGGTCGATCGCGAGCTCGCCGCGGACCTCCCGGGCCGCGTCGAGCACGCGGAGCGCCTCGTAGTCCACGAAGCCGACGCGCTGCGCTTCGATTTCGCGAGCCTCGCGGCCGGCCCGAGCTCACTGCGCGTGGTCGGCAACTTGCCGTACAACATCTCGACGCCGCTGCTCTTTCACCTGCTTACATTCGCGGGCTCGATCAAGGACATGCACGTGATGCTGCAGCGCGAGGTCGTGGACCGGATGACCGCGAGCCCCGGCGGTAAGGAGTACGGACGGCTCACGGTCATGCTCGCAATCGCGGCGAAGTGCGAAGCCTGCTTCGACATCGGCCCGGGCGCATTCGCGCCGCCGCCGAGGGTCTGGAGCACCGTCGTGCGCATCACGCCGCGCGCGCCCGACTTCGCGGTCGGGGACCACGCGCGCTTCGCGAGCCTCGTCGCGCATCTGTTCTCGATGCGCCGCAAAACACTCGGCCGCGCGCTCAAGGGGCGGCTGACCGCGGAGCAAATCGCGTCGACGGGTGTGGATCCCGGCGCGCGCCCCGAAACCCTGGCGCCCGCAGAATTCGCGAAGCTCGCGGCGCTGCTCGCTTAGGTCAGGGATCGCACTTCCGGATTGCAAACTGCGGGCCGAGATATCGGCCCTTCGGCCAAGTTTCCCTGCGCGCGTGAACGTAGCACGATACGCTCGGTCTACGGGACGGCGGGCGACAGAGGCATGGCGGTTTACGCAATCGGAGACATTCAGGGCTGCGGCGCGGCCTTCGACGCGCTGCTGAAGAAGCTCTCGTTCCGCAAGTCGCGCGACCGGCTGTGGCTCGTTGGCGATCTCGTCAACCGGGGGCCCGACTCCCTCGGAGTGCTACGGCATGTCATGTCGCTGGGGCGCAGCGTCACCTGCGTGCTCGGTAACCACGACCTGCACTTGCTCGCGACGGTAGCCGGCCGGCGCGATCTCTCCCCGGCTGACACTTTCGGCGATGTGCTGTCGGCGCCGGATGCCGGCGAGATGGTCGACTGGCTGCGCCGGCGCCCCCTGCTGCACTACGACGCGAGCTCGAAGCATGTGCTCGTGCACGCGGGCATCCCTCCGGCGTGGACCGTGGCTCAGGCACGCGAGCAGGCTCGCGACGTCGAGGCGCTGCTGCGCGGGCGCCGCTGGCGGGCCTCGCTGCGCTCGATGTACGGCAACGAGCCCGCCGCCTGGAGCCGCAAGCTCGATCGCGAAGACCGGCGCCGTTACACGATCAATGCGCTCACGCGGATGCGCTATTGCGACCGCCGCGGCCGGCTCGAGCTCAGCGAATCCGGTCCGCCGGGGTCGCAACCGAAGGGGCTCATCCCGTGGTTCGACGTGCCGGAGCGGCGCTCGCGCGGCGCGCACGTCGTGTTCGGCCATTGGGCCGCGCTCGGTCTGATGCGTCGCGCGGACGTGACGGCTCTCGACAGCGGCTGCGTCTGGGGCAACTGCCTCACGGCCGTCCGGCTCGACAAGCCGGCTCGGCCCGTCAGAGTGAACTGCACCGCCGCGATCCTCGGCCGCGACGCGCGCTCCCGCCGCTGAGACTTCCGCCTCCAACCCGCGTTTTGGGCATAATGCCCGACCGCGGTCGCGCGCCCGCAAGGCCGGCCCCGCACGACGGAGGTGGCCGATGAGTTTGACGAAGCCGTTCAAGCTGCTCGATTGGATCGACGACAATCGCGAGCATCTCAAGCCGCCCGTCTGCAACAAGCAGATGTTCGACGACGGCGGCGACTTCATCGTCCAGGTGGTCGGTGGCCCGAACTCGCGCACGGACTACCATCTCGACGAAGGCCCGGAGTTGTTCTTTCAGGTCGAGGGCGACATGCTGCTCAAGACGGTGCAGGACGGCCAATTCGTCGACCTCCCGATCGCCGAAGGCGAGATCTTCCTGCTTCCCGCGCGCGTGCCGCACTCGCCGCAGCGCTTCAAGGACACCGTGGGCATCGTGGTCGAGCGCAAGCGCTCGCCGAACGAGCTCGACGGCTTCATGTGGTTCTGTCCGAAGTGCGCGAACAAGCTACACGAGGAATACCTGCACGTGGCGGACATCGTGAAGGACCTGCCGCCCGTGTTCGAGCGGTTCTACTCGAGCGCCGCCGCGCGCACGTGCAAGCGTTGCGGCACGGTCATGCCGCCGAGGTAGCCGCGGTGGCCGCGCGCGAATTCGACCGCGGCGCCGCGGGCGCACGCGCGCTCGACGCGGCAGACGAGCTAGCGCCGTTCCGCAACCGCTTCGCGCTGCCGAAAGACGGGCAGCGCGCGTTGAGCTATCTCGCCGGCCACTCGCTCGGCTTGATGCCGCGCGCGGCGCTCGACGCCGTCGCCGCCGAGCTCGCGCGCTGGGCGGCGCGCGGCGTCGAGGGCCACTTCGACGACGAGCCGCGGCGCGGGAAACGCAAGGGCCCGAGTGCCGGCTGGCTCGACTACCACGAGCGCTTCAGCGCGCCGCTGGCTTCCCTTGCCGGTGCACGCCCCGACGAAGTGGTCGCAATGAACACGCTCACCGTGAACCTGCATCTCATGCTCGTGAGCTTCTTCAGGCCCACGCCGCAACGCTACAAAATCCTGATCGAGCGCGACGCGTTTCCGTCGGATCGCTACGCCGTGCAGTCGCAGTTGCGCTTCCACGGCCTCGATCCGCAGGACGCGCTGCTCGAGATCGGGCCGCGCTTAGGTACGTTCGAGCTCGACCGCGAACGCCTCGATGCGCTGCTCGCGGCCGAAGGCGAGCGCATCGCGCTCGTGCTGCTGCCCGGCGTGCAGTACTTGAGCGGCGAGCGGCTCGACATCGCCGGCCTCAGCGCCGCGGCACGGCGCCACGGGTGCGCGATCGGCTTCGATCTCGCGCACGCGATCGGCAACGTGCCGCTCGCGCTGCACCGCGACGCGCCCGACTTCGCCGTGTGGTGCAGCTACAAATACCTCAACGCGGGCCCCGGGGCGGTCGGCGGATGCTTCGTGCATCGCGACGCCGCGGCACGCGCCGATCTGCCGCGCTTCGCGGGCTGGTGGGGACACGACGTCGAGCGCCGCTTCCTCATGGAGCCGAAGTTCGCGCCGCTGCGCGGCGCCGCGGGTTGGCAGCTCAGCAACCCGCCGATCCTGTCGCTCGCGCCGCTCGCGGCGTCCCTTACGCTGTTCCAGGAAGCCGGGCTCGCGCGTCTCCGGCGCAAGTCCGAGAAGCTGACGGGCTACCTCGCACATCTGCTCGCGGCCGAGCTCGGCGAGCGGGCGCGGCTGCTCACGCCTGCCGACCCCAAGCGCCGGGGCGCACAGATCGCGCTGCAGCTCGATCCCGCGCCGCGCCGCGGCGCGCGATTCGCCGAACGTTTGCGCGCGGCGGGTGTCGTTGCGGACTGGCGTGAGCCGAACGTGCTGCGGCTCGCACCCGTGCCGCTCTACAACCGCTTCCGTGACGTTTACGACGCAGTACGCGCGCTGAAGCGCACACTCGACGCGTGACCTCGGCGGTAGCGATCATCGGCGGCGGCCCCGCCGGCAGCCTGCTCGCGATCTTGCTCGCGCGACGCGGCTTTGCGCCCGTCGTGATCGAGCGCAGCCCGCCGTTCACGCCCGAGGGGCAGAAAGGCGGCCGCTCGATCAACCTCGCGCTCGCGGCGCGCGGCATCGAAGCGCTGCGGCGCGCGGGCATCGACCGCGAGGTGCGCGAGCTCATGATCCCGATGCGCGGCCGGATGATCCACGAGCCGTCGGGCCGTCAACGCTTCCTCCCGTACGGCCAGCGCGCGAGCGAGGAAATCTACTCCGTGTCGCGCGCCGCGCTGAATGCCCTGCTCTACCGGCTCGCGGCCGAGCGCCATGGCGTGACCTATCGGTTTCGCGAACGCTGCGTGGACGTCGACGCCGCGAGCGGGATGCCCGTCATCGAGAGCGGCCCCCCGGGAGCGGCCGTCCGCACGATTCTCGAGGCCGACGTCGTACTGGCAGCCGACGGCGCGGGCTCGGAAGTGCGACGCGCACTCGCCGACGCGCGCGCGATCGAAGCGACCGAGGAGCTGCTCGATCACGGCTACAAGGAGCTCACGATCCCCGCGAGCACGGACGGCGAGTTCGAGCTCGAGCCCGGGGCGCTGCATATCTGGCCGCGCGGGGGATTCATGCTGATCGCGCTCCCGAACCTCGACCGGAGCTTCACTGCGACGCTGTTCCTGCCGCACGCGGGCGACAACGGCTTCGCGGCCGTCGGCGCGCACGACGTCGACGCGTTCTTCCGGCGCGAGTTTCCGGATGCCGTGCCGCTGATGCCCGCGCTGCACCGCGACTACGTGAGCCATCCCACGGGCGTGCTCGGCACCGTGACCTGCAAACCGTGGAGTACCGGTAAGGTCCTGCTGATCGGCGACGCGGCGCACGCGATCGTGCCGTTCCACGGCCAGGGCATGAACGCCGCGTTCGAGGACTGCGTCGTGCTCGATGGGCTGCTCGAAGATCGCAGCGCGACTGATCCCGGCGACTGGCCGGCGATCTTCGCGGACTTCGAGCGGCTCCGGCGGCCCAACACGCGCGCGATCGCGGAGATGGCGATCGAGAACTACCAAGAGATGCGCGACGACGTCCGCGACGCCAAGTTTCAGCTGCGCGCGGAGCTGTCGTTCGAGCTCGAGCGGCGCTTCCCGCAGCGCTTCGTGCCGCGTTACGCGATGGTGATGTTCCACCCCGAGATCTCGTACGCCGAGGCGCAGCGGCGCGGCGTGATCCAGGCGCGAATCCTGCGCGAGCTCAGCTCGGACGCGAGCACGGTCGCCGCGGTCGACTTCGCGCGTGCCGCGCGACTCATCGAAACAGAGCTCTGACCCGCCGCCGCGAAACCGGCCCGCGGCTCGCCATCGCTGCAAGCTCGCAGCCGGCTCCCGCTCGGCGGCTAGTCCACGGTTACCTGGCGGCAGGCGCGGACGCCAGGCCCGGGCACAAAAATACAGAGCAGTATTTTATACAAACATGTATATTCAGTGCGGGCGTGCGACGGGGGACGGGTAGCCAGCGATGACGTGGTACGTAGTGATAGGCGCTCTCGCCGCCTGCTTCGCGGCTCTGCGGCTCGTGCAAGTCGTCGGCGAGCGCCGCGACGCGCGCCGCTTTCCGCCGCCGGGGCGCCTGATCGGTGAGGCCGGTCGACGGCTGCACGTGTTGATCAAAGGCTCCGGAACGGGACCGACCGTCGTCATCGAGCAAGGCGCCGGCGGGTTCGCCGTGTTGTGGTGGGCCATTCAGGACGCGGTCGCCGAATTCGCCACGGTCGTGACCTACGACCGGCTCGGCCTCGGCTGGAGCGACCCCGCACCGTCGCCCCGCGGCATCGACGAGCGCGTCGATGACCTGCGCGAGATGCTCGACGCGGCTCGGGTCCCCGGCCCCTATTTGCTGGTCGCACACTCCTACGGCGGGCTGCTCGTCCGAAAGTTCGCGCGGCGGCACCCGGAGCGCACGGCGGGCCTCGTTCTGGTCGACACCGTCGAGGAAGGCATTCATTTCCAGCCGGAAGTGCTGAAGCTCTACGCGCGTTTCACCGCGGTCCTCGTCGCGCTCGCCGGCGCGCAGTTCTTCGGAGTGCCGCGAGTTTGGCAGACGCTGTTTCCCGACAAGAAAGCGCAATCCGATCGGCGCCTCGCCGCGTTGGCGGCCCTGAGCCTTCGGCCGCGCATGTTTCTCGGCATACGCGAGGACATGGGCTCCCTCGCTCGCCTCCCCGCGGCCGAACGGCAGCCGTGGGCGGCCGGAAGCTTCGGCTCGCTGCCGCTCACGGTGATCACGCACGGCCAGCCGTTCCCGGGCCCGTTCGCGGTGCTGGAGCGGCATTGGGCGGCGGGACAGGCGCGGTTGGCGCGTCTCTCCTCCGCCGGGCTGCTCGTCGTGGCGCAGAGCAGCAACCACATGATCCAAGACGACGAGCCCCAGCTCGTCGTCGACGCGATACGGCGCGTGCACGCCGCGGCGTCGGACGAGACCCGCCCGCGGAGCCCCTGAGCGGCTCGAGGTTGACGCCGGCGCCGGGCGGTCGTAGCGTCCCGTCGTTACGCGTCGCGGATTGGAGGTCGTATGGGCCCTGCATTGCGGCATCTCGGAGCACCTGCGCTCCTCGTCACGGCTGTCGCGTTGATCGGGGCCGTCGCTGCACAGTCGCTGCGTGAAGGTTCGATCAGCGGCGACGCATGGGCGAAGGAGCGAACCCCGGACGGACAACCCAACTTGCAGGGTTACTGGACGAACGACACCTACACTCCGCTCGAGCGCCCGACGGAGCTCGGCGGCAAGGAGTTCTTCACACCGGAGGAAGCCGTCGCGTTCGTGAAATCGCGCACCGATCGGCTGGAAGGCCAATCCAAGGACGACATCCACTACGACGACGCGATCTGGCAGGCGGAGAACTACGACAAGGTTGCGAGCCGGCGCACGTCGATCATCGTCGAGCCGCGCGACGGGAAGCTCCCACCGCTCACCGCTCTCGGCCAATCGCAGCTCGCGCACCAGAAAGGAACGCAGCGAGCGACCGCGACTTCGGACAGCGCGCAGAGCCGTTCGCTCGCCGAGCGCTGCATCTCGTGGGGCAACGTCGGCCCGCCGATGGTGCCGCCGACGTACAACGCGAACATGCAGTTCATCCAATCGCGCGACTCGTTGGTCATGCGCCACGAGCTGATGCACGACACGCGGATCGTCTACTTGGACGGCCGCCCGCATCCGGGCCCGAACGTTCAGTGGATGGCGGGCCACTCCGTGGGCCACTGGGAAGGACAGACGCTCGTCGTCGACACGACGAACTTCACCGCCAAGACGAACTTCAGAGGGTCGCCGGCGAACACGCGCCAGGACATCTTCGCGAGCGAGAAGCTGCACGTGATCGAGCGGTTCACGCGCACGGGCGCGGACACGATGCACTACGCGTTCACCGTCGAGGATCCGGACACGTGGACGTCGCCGTGGTCCGGCGAGATGGAGATCCGCCGCACCGACGAGCTCATCTACGAGTACGCCTGCCACGAGGGCAACTACGGGCTCGCGAACATCCTGCGCGCGGCGCGCCTCGCCGAGCAGAAGAAACCGTAGCCGCCCGCCTCCGCAGCGCCGCGCTCGCGCCGCTCGGGGGAGCTGTGACGGCATTCGCAGACCCCGCCGCGTAGATCGCGGACACTGCTCCGACCTGCTCACGGACGAGCGGGCAACCAATGATTGCGTGCCGCCCAGAGCGGCCCGCGACGCGGAATCAGGATGGAGCCTGGATTCGACGCGCGACCGGCCGGCCGAGCATCCGTGCGCCGCTGGCTGTCACCGCTGATCATCCTATTGGCATGCACGAGCGGCAGCGCTTTCGCGCAGACGCCCGTCTCGCTTTTCCGCAGCTTCGTCGGCCACGTGAACTACCAGGCGACCGGCGGCAGCTTGCGCTCGGCCGCGAACACGACCAACGCGTGCTCGCTCGCGGCGACGAGCAGCGCGTCGCTCACGGGCATCCCGGCCGGCGCCACGGTGCAAGCCGCGTATCTCTACTGGGTGGGCTCGGGCTCGGCGGTCGACGGCTCCGTGACGCTGAACGGCAGCACGCGCAGTGCGGCGCGCACCTTCACCGCTCGCTACACGCTCGACGGCACGAACTACGACTTCTTCTCCGGCTTCGCGGACGTCACGTCGGGGATCACGGGCAACGGCACCGTCACGTTCGGCGGCCTCACGGTGAACAGCGGGACGACGTACTGCAACGTGGAAGCCGTCGTCGCGGGCTGGGGGCTCATCGTCGTGTACGCGCGGCCCTCGGAAGACCTGCGCGCGGTGAACGTGTTCGACGGCTTCCAGCTCTACCGCGGCAGCTCGCTGAATCTCACGCTGAGCGGCTTCCGAATTCCGCCGACGCCCGTGAACGGCAAGGTCACCCACATCACCTGGGAAGGCGATCCGCAGAACTCGGCCGCGCTCAATGGTGTATCCGAGCGGCTCGCGTTCAACGGCAACCTGCTCGACGACGGCCTCGTGCCGGCAGGCAGCTCGCCGACCGTGCAGCAGTTCGACGGCACGGTGAACACGCTTGGGACTACGACGAGCTACGGCGTCGACGTCGACACCTACGACGTGAGCGCTTACTTGGCGCCCGGCAACACCTCCGCGACGACGACCTACAGCTCGGGTGAGGACCTCGTGCTGCTCAGCGCGGAGGTCATCAGCTTCACCACCGAGCCGATCGTCGACCTCTCGATCACGAAGTCGCACAGCGGCGACTTCGTCGCGGGCGGCACGGCGAGCTACCTGATCCGCGTCGCGAACGCGGGGCCCGAGGTCGAGCCGAACACCGTGCGCGTGACGGACACGCTGCCCGCGGGTCTCACGTACGTGAGCGGCACGGGCGGCGGCTGGACGTGCTCGGCGGCGGGCCAGAACGTCACCTGCTTGAACCCCGGCCCGGTCGCGGTCGGCGCCTCGCTGCCCGACCTCACGCTGAGCGTGCAGGTGGGTCTTGCCGCCGCGCCTAGCGTTGCGAACACGGCGGCCGTTACGAGCAACAGCGTCGACAACGCGCCCGCGAACAACTCGAGCACGGACACGGCCACCGTTAGGACGAGCGACTTGTCGACGTCGACGAAGTCCGTCGTCGATGTGAACGGCGGCGACGCGAACCCCGGCGACGTGCTGCGCTACTCGATCGGCCTGCGCGAGACGGCGGGCGTCGCGGCGGCCGGGGTGCGCGTGGTCGACGCGCTGCCCGCACGCGTCACGGGATTCACGGTCACGTCGATACCGTCCGGCGCCGCGAACGCCTCCACCGGCGCGCCGAGCGGCGCGAGCGGCACGGGGCAGCTCGACGTCGGCTCGATCATCGTGCCCGCGAACGGCAGCGCCACGATCACGTTCGAGGTGACGGTCGCGGCGGGCGCGAGCCCCGGCGACGTGATCAGCAACGTCGCGACCGTGACGAATGCCACGGGCGCAGGCGCGACACCGGTTGCGCCGAATGTGATCGTGTCCGAGTCGCAGATCCCGAGCGGCGGCACGAAGACGCTCTATCTCTACGATGCCGCGACGGCGGATCCGAACGGCTTCAACACGGGCGCGCGGCCGTACCTGTCGCGCACCCCGCCCGCGACGACGCAGGCGGACGTCGGCATCGATCCGGCCGCGGCGGCGGTCTGGCGGCTCACGCCCGCGCTCCAGGCGCCGGTCACGATCGCGGCCGGCAGCATTCCGGTGACGCTCTATCTATCCAAGAACGCGACGACGGGAGCGGCGCAGCAGCTCACGCTCAGCGCCGCGCTCGCGCGCACGGGCACCTCGACGGGCGCGATCGGCACGACCGTCACGCAGACGTTCTCCGCGCCTGCCGCGAACGCGCCGACGGCGTTCACGTTCAACATTCCGCTGGCGACGGCAATGGTGATCCCCGCCGGCACGCAGATCACGCTCACGCTCACGAACACGACGGGCGGCAGCGGCACGCGCCGCGTGCGCGTGTGGCCGCGCGTCGGCGCGGCGTACTCGCGTATCGACATGCCCGCAACCACCGTGATCAACGTCGACGGCCTTGCGAGCTACGGCGCGGCGTTCCCGAGCACGGCCGCGCGCACGACGTTCGGTGCAGGCATGACGGCCGCGCTGCGCGCCGCCGTAAGCGACCCGTTCGGCCGTTTCGACATCGCGAGCGTAACTCTCGACGTCGTGAATCCGTCCGGCACGACGGTGCTGTCGGCGCAGGCGATGGCGAGCGTGCAGGCGACGTCGGGCTCGGTCGGCACCTACGAATTCGTCTACGCGCTCCCCGCGACGGCCGCCGTGGGCCGCTGGACTTACCGCGTCACGGCGATCGAAGGCGCGGAGCGCACGATCCGCGACATTCGGACCGGCACGTTCGACGTCGTGCGCCCGCTGCTCACGATCAGCAAGTCGGTCGCGCCGTTGACCGATCCCGTGAACGGCGCCGCCTTGCCGAAGGCGATTCCGGGCGCCGTGATGCTCTATTCGCTGAGCGTCTCGAACCCGGGCACCCTCGCAGTCGACGCGGGCACGCTCGCGATCCGCGACGTGCTGCCGCCGGGCCAGGCGCTCTACGTGAGCACCGCGAGCGGCGATCCCATCGCGTTCGTCGACGGCGCGCCCGCGAGCGGGCTCAGCTACAGCTACGCGGCCGCCGTGCGATTCTCGAATCAGCCCGGCGGCGGCGCCCCGTTCACTTACGCGCCGACTCCGGATGCCGCGGGCTTCGATGCTGCGGTGACCGGCATCAGCGTGACGCCGCAGGGCTCGCTCGCGGCGAGCTCGGGCGCTGGCGCGCCGCTGTTCTATCTTCGCTATCGCTCGAGGGTGCGGTAACCCGGCCGGCGAATTCCCGAGACTTCGCGGCCTCAGCCGAACTCCTTTTGGAGACGTTCCGCCGCGAGCCGCGCCCCGTGCGGCTCGATACGGTTCGCGAGCGCTCGCGCGCGCGCCGCGACGTCGGGCCGCAGGCACTTGCGCAGCGCGGCGGCGAGCGCAACGGCCGTGAGCCGCGCCGCCGTCGGTCCGGCGACCCCGATCCCGAGCCGCCGCACCCGGCTCGCCCAATAGTACTGATCGTAAAGGTGCGGAACCACGAGCTGTGGCGAGCCGGACCTCGCCGCCGCCGTCGTCGTTCCGGCGCCGCCGTGATGAACGACCGCCGCGACGCGCGAAAATAGCTGCGCGTGGTCGACGTCGCCGATCGCGATGCAGTCCGCGCCCCCGTCGATCACGTCGAGGCTACCCCAACCCTGCGAGATCACCGCGCGCCGGCCGACGGCGCGCGCCGCTGCGATGAGCATGCGGCTCGCGTTCGGCGTCGCGCGCATGCTGCCGAAGCCGAAGTAGAGCGGCGGCTCGCCGCTCGCGAGAAATCGCTCGAGCGCATCGGGCAGTGGAGCGGCGGTCTGCAGCAGCCATGCGCCGGTCTGTGTGATCGCGAGCCCGGGCGACGGCGCGGCCGGACCGAGCACCGCGTCGGCCGCGAGCCACGGGCGCTTCGTGAAGATGTGCCGCGGCACGCTGTCGACCGCGCCGAGCCCGAGCGCCGCACGCTGCTCGTTGACGGTCTCGCGGAACAAGCCGTTCCATGACCGCTCGCTCCGCGTCCACAGTCGACGGATCACGAAACCGGGCAGCAACTGCGGACGAATCATCGGCGGCGGATGCTTGCGCGACGGCAACGTGCCGGCACAGTACGCCGCGTAGACGTACGGAATCTTCAGCGTCTCCGCGATCGAGCGCCCGGCGGATTGCAGCCCGCCCGCGACGACGATCAGGTCGCAGCCGCGCGCCGCGGCGCCGGTCACCTGGAACTGCTCGCGCACGCTATGGCTGACGATCTGCCGCCACTGTTCCCTGGTCGGCTTCTTGTAGTCGCCGACTGCGCCGGTTGCCATGAACTTCTGCACGTCCGGCCCGATCGGCGTGCACGGAACGCCGAACGACTCGACCCACGGTTTGAAGTTCGGGGCGACGCATAGCTCCGCAGCGTGACCGAGCGCGCGGAGCTCGAGCGCGAGCGCAAGAATGGGTTGAACTTCTCCGCGCGTTCCGATCGAGGAGATCAGCACCTTCATCGCCACGCTCCGTCGTTTGGTGGAGAACGAGTGCGGCGTTTTACTCGAATTCGGGCCGCGGCGGCAGTCTTCTCGAACCGGCGACCATTCGCTACAATGTTTACACGCTGGGAAGAAAAGGACGAAAATCCTGACTCGGCGCCCCCCTGAGCATCGCGGCGCACCGACGCCGACCTGTCCATCGCCGCTCGCAGCAGGCGTCTTCGAACGAGGCGTTCGATTTGGACCCAGCACGGTTCCCAACGGAGGAACGAACGTGACACGCACATACACGATAGTCGCGGCGGCAGCGGGTCTGTTGTCCGCGGCGGGCGCGTTCGCTCACCACAGCCCGGCGGCCTTCGACATGACGAAGGAGATCGTCGTCGAGGGAACGATCGCGGATCTCGAGTGGCAAAACCCGCACATTTACCTGACGATCGAGACGACGGGCGCGGACGGTAAGTTTATGCTCCAGCGGATCGAGGTCGGACCGCTGTCAGGCGTCCAGACCTTCGGACTCAAACGCGAGCACTTGGCACCTGGCTCACATGTCGTGGTGCGCGCCAATCCGAACCGCCGCGGCGGCGCGCAGACCGCGCGAGGCCTCGACGTCACCACTAGCGACGGCTTGGTCCACGCGTTGGTGGATCGCGGCCGAAACAGCAACGCGCCGATCGTCGTGCCGGCGGACGGACTTGCCGGGAGCTGGGTCGGTCAAGCCAACGCCTCGAGGGCGCTCGGAGCGGCGGTGCCGAGCTGGCCGTTCACCGCGGCAGGGCAGGCAGCGCGAGCCGAGGCGCAGAAGACACCGCCTTTCTTGGGTATTTGCGAGCCCTTCCCTCCGCCCGGGCTGACCGTGTTGCCTGGCCAGCGTGCGATTTCAGTCGGCGAAAAGACCGTCGTGATGCAATTCGATGCCGAAGGACTGAATGTCGAACGCACGATTCATCTCGACCAATTCGAGCACCCGGCCAACGTCGAGCCCACCGTGCAGGGTCACTCCATCGGCCGGATCGATGGCGAGTCGCTCGTGATCGACACCGTGGGCTTCTCGCGCGATCCCAACGGCGTGACCATGGGCGTGCCATCCGGTCCGAACAAACACATGGTGGAGCGGCTGGCACTCACGCAGGACCGCCTGCACCTTCTCTACGAGTTCACGCTCGAGGACTCGGACTATCTCGCGAAGCCGGTCTCCTTCTCCATGCAGTGGGATCACCGGCCCGACCTCAAACCCTCCGGTGTCGCATGCGATCCCAAAGTCGCGCGGCGATTTCTCGAGGACGCGGCCAAGCCGTGACTTAGCGGAGCGGTTTCCGCTCGCGAGGACCCTACTGCCCGCTCGCGCGGCAACACGGCCAAGACGCTTCGGAGAACCTAACGACGCGCGGCGCTCGGGGCGGGCAACTCGACGATCCGCGCCGACACCGCGTCGCCGCGAACGATGAGCTCGCCGACGGCGATCGGCAACTTGAAGCGGCGCGGCCCGGCGCTCCCGGGGTTCACGTAGAGAACGCCGCCGCGCTCTTCGACGTGCGGTTTGTGGGAATGGCCTGACACGACGGCGCGAACGCCGGCCGCCTCGGGATCGAGATCGAGCTGCGCGAGATCGTGGATGACGTAAACGAAGATATCGCCGACCTGAACGAGCTGCGTTTCGCTCAGGCGCTCAGCCCACGCACCTCGATCGTTGTTGCCTCGCACGACCGTGACGGGTGCCAACGCGGCGAGCTCCTCGACGATGCTCGAATCGCAGACGTCACCGGCATGAATGATGTAGTCGCTGCCGCGCAAGAACTCCGCGGCGTCAGGTCGCAGCAGGTTGTGCGTGTCCGAGATCAGCCCCACTCGAACCATGACGGAATGCTTCCTCGAGTCCGCTCTCGGAACAGCGCGGGCCGAGCAACCGCTCGCGGTGCCGGACGATCAGCCGAACAGAATCCAGCAGAGCAAGGCCCCGACGACCGTCATGGACAGCCCCCACGCGAGCAGCTGGTTGAACAACCGCCGGCTCTGCTCGCCCGCGGCCACGCCCGCGATGCACAACGCCCCGATCGTCGAGAGCGGCGACACGTCGACGAGGTGCCCCGCGATGTTCATCGTCGACGCAATCGCGAGCGGATCGCCCCCGCCCAAGTTCTCGACGAGCCCGGGCACGGTCGGCAGGAACGCGGGCAGGACGACGCCCGACGTGCTCGAGTACGCGGACACGATGCCGATCACCACCGCGAGGAACGGAATCACGGTCGCCTGAGTCGCCACGCTCGAAAGCAGATCCTCGAAGATCTGCATGCCGCCGGTCTTCTCGAGCAGCCCGATCAGGATCGTGACGCCGCACACCATCAGGATCGTGCTCCACGGCATCTTCTTGATCGCCTCGCCGTCGTCGGCCGCGCGCAGCAGGCTCAGCAGCACCGCGCCCGCGAACGCCGCCATGCCGATGTCGAAGCCGCCGAAGATCACGCCGAGGATCAGCATGCCGATCATGCCGAGCGTGAGCATCTGGTGCCGGTCGAGCTTCTGCACGGGCTCGCCCGACATCTCGACGCGGTCCGCGCGCACGAGCAGCTTGCCGCCGCCGAAGATCAGGTACGCGCCGAACGCCACGATCGCGTGCGCGAGCATGTTGTAGAGCCACGTCGCGATCTCATTACCCGGCAATCCGATCCGAATCATGAGCTGCGACACGATGATCCCCGTGGGCGCGAGCGGCGACAGCGAGCCCGAGTTGCAGCCGTTGCCGACCATGATCGCCATCAGGAACGGCGAGATGTTCATCCGCAGCGCGGTCGCCATCGCCATCGGCGCGAGCAAGCCCGTCGTCGCGATGTTGCCGGGGCCCGCGGACGCGAGCGCGGCGCCGAGCACGAAGTACATGATCGGCACGAGGCCGACGCGGCCTTGGCACAGACGCATCGCATTGTGCGCGACGATGTCGAGCGTACCGTTCACGCGCGCTTGGCTGAACAGCAAAGTCACGCCGGCCAGCGTGAGAAAAAGACTGATCGGAAAGCCCGCCGTCACGTCGCGCAGCGGCAGGTCGCCGACGTACACGCCGATGACCCACGCGAGCGCGATTGCGAGCAGCCCAACGTTTAGACGCGACGTGCAGCTCAGCACGATCGCTAACGCGAGCGCGCCGAGTGTCATTGCCCCCAAGCTCATGTTTTCTTCTTCTCCACTCGTTCGGGCGTCGGGCGGTCGCGCGGCGTCACGCAGCCGACCGAGATCGTGCGTTGCGCGCCCTCCACGCTTCGATGACCATCGGCAGCAGCGAGATCGCGATCACGGCGACGATCACGAGCCCGAAATTCTCCTTCACGACCGGGTGGTTGCCGAAGAAGTAGCCGAGCAACCCGAAGCTCCACACCCACAGGAGGCCGCCGCCGACGTCGAATGCGAGGAACCGCGGGTAGCGCATCCGGCCGACACCTGCGACGAACGGCGCGAACGTGCGCACGATCGGCATGAAGCGCGCGATCACGACGGTCTTGCCGCCGTGCTTCTCGTAGAACCGCTGCGTGCGCAGCAGATGCTCGCGCTTGAGCAGCCGGCTATTCTCCGTGAACACGCGCGGACCTATATATCGGCCGATCGCATAGTTCATGTTGTCGCCGATGATCGCGGCCGCGCTCAAGAGCGCGAGCACCGTGACCAGGTCGAGCACGCCCGCTGCCGCGAGCGCCCCGGTCGCGAACAGCAGCGAGTCGCCCGGCAGAAACGGCGTCACGACGACACCCGTCTCGAGGAAGACGATCAGGAACAGCAGCGCGTAGACCCATACGCCATACGTCGCCGCGAACTCGACCAAGTGACGGTCGACGTGTAGGAAAAGGTCGAAGGCCGTCGTCAAGAAATCCATTTCCCCGCCTGCCGCAATCGAGCGTTCATGGTCACGCCGCCACCGAAGCCGTCAGTCCGAGACTCTGGGATGAGGTGTCTGCGACACATCCTCGTGACCGTGCACGACGATGCCGTGTCCGAGCTTCGAGTTCCACATACCGTAGGCGAAGTACAGCAAAATCCCGCCCACGAGATAGACCAGGAAGAAGTTCCGAGTGCCTTCGTGAGCCATCAAGGACATCAGCAGGAAAAAGCACATCAGAGCCCCGGCGAGCGGAGTGATCGGAAATAGCGGCGTCCTGAATGGCCGCGGCATTTCGGGTCGAGCGTAGCGAAGATAGACCACCGTGACGCAAACGATCGCGAACGCAAACAACGTGCCGACGTTCGTGAGGTTGGCGAGTTGGTCGAGCCCCATGAAACCGGCGAAGCCGCACGCGAGGATCCCAACGATCAGCGTGTTGATCCACGGCGTCTTGAACTTCGGGTGTACCTGCGAGAATACCGGCGGGATCAGGCCGTCGCGCGCCATCGTATAAAAGATGCGCGTTTGACCGTAGAGCAGCACGAGCATCACCGACGACAGCCCTGCGATTGCGCCGATCTTCACGAGCACCGCGAACCACGGCAGCCCGATCTGGTTTACGGCTTTCGCAATCGGCGCCGCGTCGTTGAGGTCTTGGTAAGGCACGATACCGACGAGCACCGCCGACGTGAGGATATAAAGGATCGTGCAGATGATCAGCGATCCGAGAATGCCGATCGGCATGTCTCTGCTGGGGTTCCTCGATTCCGCACCGGCGGTCGACACGGCCTCGAATCCGATGTACGCGAAGAAGATCGTCGCGGCCGCGGTGATGATGCCGGGCACCCCGTAGCGCCCCGTGTCCTGAGCCGTCAGCACGCCCCAAAGGGCTGCCCCGATCTCTCCCCAGAAACTGGTACTCGCGCCGGGAGGCGGCGGCGGCTGTGCCGCGGGCACAAGCGGCGACCATAGATCGGGATTCACGTAGAACGCGCCGATCGCTATGAATGCGATGACCACCGCAAGCTTGATCGCGACGACGATGTTGTTCACGAACGCCGACTCCGAGACGCCTAGCACCAGCAGCCCGGTGACTGCGACTATCGCGACGAGCGCCGGCAGATTGACAACACCGATTCCAACTTGCGCACCCGTCGAGAAATCGAGGATCGCGGTCCCGGGCGCCCCGCGCAAACCCGGTGGCAGATCGAAGCCGAAGTCGTGGAGGAAGCTCGCAACATAACCCGACCAACCGACGGCGACCGTCGAGGCGGCGAGGCCGTACTCGAGGACCAGGAGCACGCCCATGATCCAGGCGACGATCTCACCCATCGACGCGTAGGAATACGAGTACGCCGAGCCGGAAACGGGAATCGCCGACGCGAGCTCCGCATAGGACAATGCGACGAGCGTGCACAACGTGCCCGTGATGACGAAGGAGATGATGATCGCGGGCCCGGCGAACTGTGCCGCGGCACGGCCCGTCAATACGAAGATGCCCGTCCCGATGATGCAACCAATGCCGAGCAGCACGAGGTTGGTCGCGCTGAGAGTCCTCTTGAGCTCGCCGTGCTCGTGCTCGGCGTGCATGTGCTCGACTGATTTCCGCGCGAAGATACCCACGAGACGACGCTTGACCATCAGACGACTCCTTCCCGGCCTCGAGTGGTATTCGCGATTACGGGTGAACAGGCATGCGCTCGCCGACGGCGGCGCGCGAGGTGGGACGGCCCACCGACACTCTGGCGGACTCTACACTAGGCCGGGCATTTGGGTCACCGCCGGACAATCTCGATTTCGTAGAGCTGAGGCCAGTTCTTTCCTGTGACGAACAGACGCTTCGCGTCTTTGTCGTACGCGATCCCGTTGAGCACCGCATCGCCGCCGCGCGCGGAACGCGGGTAGATGCTCGCAAGGTCGATCCAACCGAGCACCGTTCCGTCGGCGGGCGAAATCCGAGCGATGCGATCGTCGTACCACACGTTCGACCAAATCTCGCCGTCGACGTACTCGAGCTCGTTCAGCCGGTCGATCGCTTGGCCGCCGTCGCGCACGGTGATCTCGCGAACGGTCTTGAAGGTCGCGGGGTCGAGAAACCGGAGTGTCGAGGAACCGTCGCTCAAGATCAGTTGCTTGCCGTCGTGCGTGAGCCCCCAGCCCTCCGTTGGGTACTGCAGCGTCTGCTGAACGGTGAACGTATCGGCGTCGTAGACGAATGCGAGCCCGCTCTTCCACGTGAGCTGGTAGAGCTTGCCGCCGAGGATCGTGATGCCTTCGCCGAAATACATCTGGCCGATCGCGTGCAACTTCTGCACTCGCCCGGTTTTCAGATCGACACGCCGAATCGACGACGCGCCGTACTGTCCGGTGCCCTCGTAGAGCTGCCCCTTCTCGACGATGAGCCCTTGCGTAAACGCGTTCGGGTCGTGCGGATACACCGCGACGACCTTGAACCCGTAGCTCTGCGGGCCGGCGCGGTGCCCGAGCTGCGCCCAGGCTGCGACGCCGATCGCGGCGGCCGCGAGGGCGCCGACGACGATCCAGCGGAGGACTCGTCCGGTCGATTTGCCGGACGGCCCGGCGTTTGGCTCGCGATGGGTTTCACTCGACATGGCGCTAGCTTCGCAAACGACCCTCGGTGCGGCAATAGCTCAGAGGATGAGCGCCGCGAATCGCCGGTCGCGTGGGATCGGCGCGGCGGACGGGGCCGAAGCGCTCAGGCGACGAACTCGCTGCGCAGCTGCGAGTACATCGCGTGATCGACGAACGTGCCGTAGAGATTTTCGCGCGCCCGCAGAACGCCCTCGAGCTTGAACCCAAGGCGCTCGGGGATCGCGCGGCTGCGCGTGTTCGCCACCGCCGCCGCGATCTCCACGCGATTCAAGTCGAGTGTGAGGAAGGCGTAGCGAACCAAGAAGCGGCAGGAGCCGGTCATGATCCCGCGCCCCTGCACTCCGGCGGCGAGCCAATAGCCGATCTCGCCGACGCGGTTCACACGGTCGATCGGCCGAAACCCGACGATTCCGACGATCGCACCGTCGTGCAGGATCGAAAACGTGGGGCCGCGGCCGGCTTCGCGCTGCTTGATCGTAGCTTCGACGAACGACAGGGTGTCCGCCTGCACTCGCACCACGTCGACCCACGGCAGCCATGCGCGCAGGTATAGGCGGTTCTCCTCCGTGACCGCGAAGAGCTCGGGCGCGTCTTCCTTGCGCAGCACCCGCAGGGCCGTCGAGTCGTCGATCTTGAACATGGGACCGCTCGCTGCGCTGGCGCAGGCCTCGGCGGGCGCGCGAAACTATTGCCGCTGGTCCGGGCTCACGACGCGCTGATAGGTAGCGACTTCACGCAAGAACTCGAGGATCTCGCGCGACGTGTAGTGGCGCGACGGCTCGAGCTCGCCGCGGCTCGTATCGCAGATCGGCCGCCCGTCCGACGAGAAGAACACCGCGAGCGGTATGCCGTTCACTTTGACGCCGAGCTCCTGCGCGACCTCGGCGTTCTTGTCGAAGTCGCCGACGTCCACGTTCACGAACTCGAACGTGCTGTGCGCGAACTCGCGCGTGGCGGGATCTTCGAGATTCTTGTGGAGCGTGAGGCAGTCCGGACACCAGTTCGCGCCGAACGTCACCATCAGCATCTTGCCGGCGAGGTCCGCGCGCTCTTTGGCCGCGGCGATGTCGCGGCGCGCGTCCGCCGATGGATCGTACGGCAGGTGCGCGCGGATCGACGCCCCACTGCGCGTAGAACGCGTCGTCGTCCGACGACGAGGCACGATGATGCCACGCGAGCGCGCCGAGCGCGGCCGTCGCGACGAGCGCGACGCCCGACCAAACCGCTGCGCGGCTTCGTCCGGAACGGGCTTTGCCGTTGTCGCTGTGGAGGGCCATGGCGCGAAACAATACACCGCCGGCGCGCGCGTTGTCAGCCGTGCCTCCGGCTCAACCGTGCGTCCGATACGGGCGGCAAAGCCCCCGACGCCGGCGCAAACCTAGGCGCGGCAAGGGCAAGTCTTGCGCGGCCGTGAGATCGTCGCAGCCGCCCAGGCGACCGCGGGACACCTGGAGTTTTCTTGAGCGGTCCGGCTCGGGCGCCGGCGCAATGCGAATCGCGCTGACGGCCGAGCCGAGTCGAGCAATCGGTCGAGATCACGGGCGTTCACGCCGCGATCCATTCGGCTGCGAAAGCTTCCGCGTCCTCTCGAGTGATCACGGCGGCCTCAGAAGGGCACGCGCGCGACGGCGGTGTACGTCTGACCGACCGCCGTGCTGTACGCGAACGTCTTGCCGTCAGGGGCGATCGAGAGATCGCTAATTCGCGCGACGTCGTAGAGCGCTTCGACGGCCCCGTCGGCTGCGCGGCGAATCACGAGCGTGCCTTTTGCGAGGCCGGTCGCGTCGAATGCCGTCGACGCTTCGTAGCTCAGCACGAACTCGCCGTTCGGTGCGATCTCGACGAGATCGAGGTTCGTCGGAGCCGACTTGCCGTCGGTGCCGCCGAGCTCGGGGGAGACGAGCGGGACGGACCAAAGCACACGGTCGTCGCCGAGGTCCCGCGCCTCCATGTTGCCGTCGTTCATCGACACTCCCGCGTACTCTTCCGCGCCGAGCGCGGCGAACCGGCGCATGGTGCGCTTCGAGCCGAGCACACTGCGCGTCACGTGCCAATCCGACGTGCTCCAGACTCGCATGCCGAATGCCTCGCGGTCGTCGAGCTTCGAGACATTCATCGCGGAGAGCGTGCGGCCGTCGGCCGAGAAGCTCACCTGCGCAATCGACGCGACCGCTTCGAGATTCGTCGGCATTCCGGTCCGCAAATCCACGACGCTCATGAGGCCGCCGAGGCCCGCTCGCCATTCGGGCATGCCGCGCGTGCCTTGATACGCGAGGAATCGATCGTCCGGCGAGAACGCGACGGCCGCGAGCGTGCCGCACGCGCCGACGCACCAGTGGCGCACCGGATCTCTACCCTGCTCGAGCACCTCTGCATTGCCCATGCGACCGAGCGCGACGTTCGCGGCGGACGACACGGCGAGCGAGAACGGTGCAACGGACGATGGATCGAGCGCGATGTCGCGCACGACCTGGCCAGAGCTCGCGTCGAACACGCGCACGCGCAGCGCCTCGTACACGGCGACGTAGCGCCCGTTCGGCGAGAACGCGTTCATCGCTGCGCCGGTGCCGCCGCTTTCGATCCTCCGGCCGTTCGTGCGCCAGAGCACCGCGAGCCCGAGCGGCGTGTCGGCCGCGACCGCACGCGGCTCGGGCGCGGGCGGTGCTGGAGTCTGCGGCGCAGCCCCAAACGTCGCGCCGAGCGCGAGAGCGCAGAACGCCGCGGCTCGGACCCCGTCCAGCGTGCCTCCGCACACGGGCGCGCTCGCGAATCGAACGCTCATCGCGGCTCGTCGACGCTCGCGAAACAGAGCTCGACGCCGTTGCCGGCAGGATCGTGGAAGAACAGCTGCACCTGTCCCGTGAGGGGCACGCTCGCGGTGCGGTAGCTTATCTTCATGGCGGCAAGGCGCCGCTCGAATTCCGGCCGGTTCGTGCAGGCGAACGACGCGTGATTGAACGTCCCCTCGACGCCCGCGTCGCAGATGTCCTGCGGGTCGGCTTCGCCGAGATGCAGCACGGGCCGCACGCCCGCGTAGAGCCAATAGCCGAAGCGCCGAAACGGCGGACGCTCGCCGACCGTGAGGCCGACGACGTCGCGATAGAACGCGCAGAGCTCGTCGAGCAGCGCGCGCGGCGCGCGCAGGTTGTAGTGATCGAACGCTTGGACCGGCATGACGCCTCGCTAGCGCCGCGCGTCGCGCAACAGGCGCACGGTCTCGTCGTGGAGCCGACCGTTGGAGAACACGGCGCCGCCCGTGAGCGTGATCGCCCCCGTGAGGTCGGTGAACTTGCCGCCCGCCTCTTCCACGACGATCGACGGCGCAGCGAGATCCCACGGTCCGGCCATGAAGAACACCGCCACGTCGTAGCCGCCGAACGCGACCTGCAGCGCCGGATGATCCTCTACGGCGGCCGGCCTCGTGGCCGACGCGAATGCCGCACACATCGCGCGCGCATCTTCGGTGCGCACCCACTGTTCCGGCGGAACGAAGCTGCGCGCGTCTTTCAGCTCGCCCGTCTGCGTCACGCGCAGGCGGACCGGCGGCCCACCGGCGTCCGAGCGGAACGCGCCGCGGCCGCGCACGGCCCAATAGCGCCGGTCGATCGGCGGATCGTCGCAGACTCCGAGCGCGATCTTGCCCGCGATCTCGAGAGCGATCAGCGTGCCCCACTGCAACGTGCCTTCGGCAAAGCTGTGCGTTCCGTCGATCGCATCGATGATCCAACGGCGATCGCCCGAGCCCAACGTGCTGCCGCGCTCTTCACCGAGCATCGCATCGCCCGGCCGCTCGAGCGCGAGGATGCGGCGCAGCTCGTCTTCGACCGCCTCGTCTACCTCGGTGACGATGCTGCCGTCAGCCTTGAGGCGCTTCTTGAAATTGCCGCGGAAGCGTGCGAGCGAGATCCCCCGCGCGGCGTCAGCAAGCCGCAGCGCAAGACCGAGATCTTCGTCGAGGTCGAAGGAGGCGCCCATCGCACGCGAATGATACTTGGCGGGCGATGGGCGATGCTACGGAAACACCTGCGGCTGGGGCAAAAGACGGACCCGAAGCGCCGTCCACGCCGTTCGGACCCGGATGCCCCGCGCGCAGCTCAGGGCTCGTAGTGGAACTCAATGAGGTAGACGTTCTCGCCCGCGCCGTGCTTCGCCACCTTGAGCAGATCGACGACGCCCGCGAACCCCGAGCGCCGTGCGAGCGCCGGCGTGATGTCGTCGAGCTCGATCCGATGCAGCTTGTCGATCACGATGTGGCCGCGACCGAATGGATAGCGACCGCCGACGCGGACGTGCGGACGTTTCCAGATCCGGATGCTGCACGTGATCTCGCCGCGCGCTATCGGCTCCCGCAAACGTTTGGTGAATTGCATGCGCTATCCGCAGTTGATCTCCCACGGCACGCCGAAGGCGTCGACGAGCACGCCGTAGCGCTTGGCCCAAAAGGTCTTTTCGAACGGCATTTGGACGCGCCCGCCCTCAGCGAGCCCGCGGAAGATCTCTTCAGCCTTCGCGAGATCCGCCAACGAGAGCATGACGGAACAGCCTTGCGGCGCCCGATAGTGAGCGGACGGTACGTCGGCACCCGTGAGCTCGTGATCGTCGACCAGGAGCGCCGCGTGCAGGATCTTGCTCCGCATTTCCGCCGGGAACTGACTGGCAATGGGCGACTCTCCGTACGAGAGCAGCGTTTTGAGCTCGCCGCCGAGCAGCCGCTGATAGGCGCGAAACGCGGCTTCGCATTGCCCATCGAAGGAGAGATGCGGATGGATATTCACGAGGATCTCCTTAAATAAGCACCGCCGAAGCGCGGCGACGACCGCGGCATTGGCGGATCACAAGACCTTGATTCAGTTGGCCTTCATAGCTCTCTCGAGCTCGATCTTGCTCAACACGCGCGGCGTTACGACAGGCGTTCCGCCCTCGGAGAAGAACGGCGTGCTGCGATACGCACCGCTCCAGCGTGCTCGTAACAGCGATACGGCGAACGGCACCAGTCGCATCGCCGTGCTCATCCGCATCGGATCGGGCTTGCCCTTCGCGTCCTTGATATTCGCGCGCATCCGAACGGGACCGAACGAATCTTCGACGCTTCGCGTCGAGTGACGCAAGCAGGTATGGATGACCCCTACGAAAGACATCTTGAAGTCGCGCGGTGTGTTGCCGATGGGCGTGTCGCAGCAACCGGCGTACCAACGCAGCAAACCCTTCTCCGTGAGCGAAAGGCACGCGAGCGCTTCGCGCCCCTCCGTGAACACGACGTTCCGTGGAGCGACGCCGACCACCTCGGTGCCGCCCATCGCGTCGAGCACGTCGCGTTCCTGGCCGAGCGCGCGCGCGTATGCCTGGCAATCTCGGCAATAGCACACGCCGTGGGTCTCGCTGCGCGTGGGAATCACGTAGCCCCTGAATCGGCCGCACTGGCATCGCAACGGATGATTCATCCCGCCGCACCTGCGCACTCGCTCACGTGTCGACGAACTTCCACGAAACGGCGCCATCGAAATTTCGAATCCGTACACCTTCGATGTCCTCCGCCGCCATGCATCGCGCGTTTACGGAGAACCTGCTGCTATCGATCTTCTCGACGTCCTCATAGTGCGTCGAGCAGCCACACACAGCACAGCGATAGAACTCGATGACTCGATCACCCCAAACATAGGCGACAACCGCACTGCTCGGGGAGACGAGGCGCGCTTCTCGGCGAGTGTAGTGCGCCCACAGCGCTCCCAAGCGGCGGCAAATAGAACAGTTGCACGACGTCAACGACCGAGGGCTGGCCGACACCTCGATTTGCACCGCTCCACAGTGGCACGACGCCGATATCACGTTGCCCGAATTTGACTTGTCATTGCGGCGCCGGCCCCGTTTTAGGCCTGGCGCGCAGCCCACTTACGCGGGGCCGACGAGATCCCATAGATTTCCGTACAGATCCTCGAACACTGCCACGGTGCCGTAGGGCTGCGCGGCGGGTTCTCGAACGAACTTTACGCCTCGAGCTGTCATGGACTGATAGTCGCGCGAAAAGTCGTCCGTGTTCAAGAAGAACGCCACGCGGCCGCCAGTCTGATTCCCGATGGCCGCCCGTTGCTCATCACTCGATGCGCGGGCGAGGAGCAGACTCGTGCTACCACCCTTGGGCGCGAGCACGACCCAACGCTTGTCTTGCTCGGGAATGTACGTGTCTTCGACGAGCTCGAATTGAAGCGCGCCGGTGAAGAATGCGATCGCTTCATCGTAGTCGCGGACGACCAACGTCACGCGCGCGATGGATTGCTTCACGACGCTGATCTCGCTGGTGAGGTGCCAAGACTCGGATGCGTCATGGTGAGCTTCCCGGCCGTTCGGTTCGGCGGTCGCGTGAAAAGGTCTAACCGACTGCGATGGGCGTCCAGCGGCCCTCGCGACGGCCCGTGCGTTCCGCCGGCCCCTCGTTTTCATAGTGCATCGGCTTTGCTTCCTGCAGGCGGCTCAGCACCGACTGTAAGACGCGAACGTTGATGATGCCAAAGTCGTTGTTTCCCGACCGCATGATCGCGCCGATGAATGCACCGCAGTTGCGGCAAATCAGGAAGTCCGCCGTCTTGCGACCAAATCGATACGGGTTCAGCGCATCCGGCGTGTGTTCCAGGAATTGCAGGAAACCGCGGGGGTCGGAGGTCGAGAGAGCGGCGTGAGTCCGACAGAAGGTGCACTGACACGCACGAATCGACCACGCTTCCGGTGGGAGCGCAGTCCGATACACGAACCCGACGGCACCACAGTGACAGGCGCCCTCGTGCGATTGGAGAGACGTCACGCCAGACTCCTTTTGGGCGCCACGTGCGCTTACTTCCGCTAGTCCTGCACCGCACCCTCGCGCCGTTGCGAGACATGCCAAAGAACACCGGAGGGGTCGAACACGTATGCGATACGAAGTCCCCAGGGCTGCATCGCCGGCGGCCGTGGGGCCGGTACGCCGAACTCTTTCGGCAAATCCAGGCTGACGACATGCGCCCACCACGCGTCGAGATCGTCGACCATGAGCTGCATCATGAAGTTCTCGGCCCAGTCCTTCTGATAGTAGCGCTGCAAAATGAACCCGCCGGATCCCGCGTTGAAAATAGCGACGTCGCTATCGAGGACCTTGTCGAAGCCGAGCGTTTCGTAGAAGCGTTTGGAAAGGTCGAAGTCTTTTGCCGGCATGAACGGGCGAGCCAGTTCCGTGCCAGCCGGGACTTTGCGCAGGTCTGTCACGGTGTCACCTTTTCGCTGAGGACCGTTCGGCGCCGAGGCGCACCCTAATATCCGCGTAGGCGGCATCGATTAGATCGCTGAGAGCTGCGGCGTTGAGCTCGCGTTCGGGACTCAACTTCACGTGCCGCATGCGTTTGCCACTGCCCTCCAACAGGCCGGCGGGGTCCTCGAGCATCGCGCCGTTGAAGAAGCCGACGTTGACGTAGGTCTTGAATGAGTTGACGTACCCGAACGGCGCGTCCTTTACGCATGCGACCGGGCAACCATCGTGTATCAGCTCTCGGACATCGTTGCCGCACTGCCGCATCCGCGCGAACCACGTCTGCGCAATGGCCCGCAGCTCGCCCGGGCCATCGAGCCAAGCTTCGACAGCCGGATCTCGTTTTACCCCGAGGGACACGCGAAAGACGGCGTTCATGCCGCTCAGCCCGTGGAGGTCAAGCGCAATGCGGCGAGGTTTACTTTTGCGCATGACGCCATAACCAGAGAAGGCTCTGAGCACACACGGCCAGGACCTCCCGGTCTCGATCCGAGAACGCATTCACCCGTTCGCTCTCGACGTCGATCGTCCCGACGACAATGCTCGATTCACTCAAGATTGGCTGAATCATTTCGCCTCGTGTTCCGCCGATCGTCGTGAGATATCGTGAATCATTGGCCACGTCCTGCACAATCACCGGCTCCTTGCTCGACACCGCTGCGCCATTAAGGCCCTTCGTCACCGGAAAACGAGGGTAAGTCGGCGGCTCCGGGCCGTCCCACGCGATCACTGCGATTTCCGTAGCAAGGACGTCGTACAGCCCGGCCCAGCGGTACGGACCCAGCGTGCGGATGAGCTCGACGGCTCGTCGCGCCCTCGCCGCACGACTACCCGCATCGTGAGCCAGCAGCTGCAGCGCCGCTATTCGCGGATCAATTTTCACGATCGACGACTCTCGAAACGAGCTCCGCTTGCGCGTCGCCGCCGCATCGCGCGACGACCAGCCGATAGCCGACGTCCAGCTCCGGGAGCGTTAGCAACGAGGCGTATCGGTCACCCCAGGTTCCATCCGCGAGATCGCGTCTGAGGCGTTCGATCGCAGGCATCGAGTCGACCTTGGAGAATATCGAGATTGCCGCGCGCACGCGAGCGTCCAAGTATGCGGCCGGGCGGCGCCAGTACGCACCGAGAAAGCCATCGGAGCAATCGGCCGGTACGGGAAGCTTGTGAACCTCGATCGGACCGATCGCTCTCTCGATTTCGCTCGACGAAGGGAAGTGACGCCGATCGATTTCCAGAATTTCAGGTAGATAGTCTTGAATAAACCAGAAACTCGGATGCGTAGGATCCCAAGTGAAGATGACAACGCGATCTCGAGAGACCCTGCGCATTTCGGCAAGTCCGCGATCGCGACGTGACCAATGATGAATCGTTAGAATCGCGAGAGTCGCGTCAAAAGCGCGATCGGAGAAAGGCAAGCGATCGGCGACCGCTTGTATCGATTGCGCGGCCGTCCGAGGACGCTGCCGTATCATCTCAGCAGACGGCTCTACCGCGACCACGAAACGATCCTTTGGTTCGTATGAGCCCGCGCCCGCACCGACGTTCAGCACCGTTCGAGAATGCCCGAGCGCTGCGTCGATGCGCGTCGCGATGCGTTCATCCGGTCGGCGGTATTCCGAGTAACCGACTCCGATCCGATCGTATAACGCTTGGCTCATCGCGGATGCTCCGGCACGAGCTCGCGAAGCACGTCCTGCGTAAATGCCTCCCAACCCTCGGCGGACAACGCGATGGGACGGACACGCCTGACTTCCTCGATGGCTCGCGTTGGAGCTAGACCTTCCGTCGCGCACAAAAAGTAAGCGAGAAACATCCCGGTTCGGTCCTTGCCCGCGCTGCAGTGCACGAGCACGCGGCGGCCCGACTCGATCGACCCGAGCACGAATCTCAATGCCTTGGGCAGAGCATCGACGCAGGTCTGACGATCACCGTGCTGCGGAGGCGCGGCATCGGATAACGGTATGCAACGGTAGCTAATGCCGATCGCACTCAGATCGCCGGAATGAACGAGCTCACCGTCATTGACGGATAGGACGGCACCAATTCCACCGCCTGCGAGCTCACTTGGATTCCAGGCGTCGCGGTTTGGGCCGCTACGGCCTGCAATCACGCCCTCTCGCAACCAGAAAACGTTGCGCATCCGAATCGTCCAAACACCATCAGCCCACGAGCATCCGAAAAAGAAGATACAGGATCATGCCTAGATTCATGTAGGCCGTCGCCGACATCCCAGGCGCGCGATAGAGCGGATTCAAGCGGTAGCCCAGCCAGAAAACGGCACGCGCGATTACGAATACGATTACGCAGGCCCACACGACCTGCAGATGATTCAGCGGAACTACGGTGCTCAATGCAAGCGATGCGATGGCGAAAACGAAATTCTGCTGAAACGTGTTGTCGGCGACGCGCCCATCGATTTCCGTCGAACGGCTCTCCGCACGGCGAGTGGGATCGATCGCCTCGCTCAAGAATCGCGAATTACCAATCGTGATGAGCATGATGAAGTACGGCACGATCGCGACGATGTTTGCCCGCAGCGCATACGCGAGGCGCTCCCCGAGCGTGTCGGCGATTCCTGGCGCCGGCAAAGCGTTCGTGAGGAACCACACGCTCAACGTCATGACCAGCACGCCACTCGCGGCGCCAACAGCGACGACCTTTTGTTCCGCCTTCATCGGCACCCCCTTTCTCACCGCCTACTAAATCCAGGACAATGCCTTCCTTACGGCAGCGCCAACCACGAAAACGAGCATCAGCACGGATGGGTAATAGGTGAGCGCAAACCCGACCGCCCGAGACGGCGCGCCGCCGCGATAGCCGCGCACGAATAGCACGCGGCCACACCAAAAGAGAATGACAGCCGCTGGTATCGTCGACAGCGAAGACACGGGCATCAGAATCGACCACGCCAAGTGCACCAGCACCGCCAGAACGGTTTGTTCCAGCGTGTTTTGAAGGGTGGCTTGCAGGACGTTCGCGGTCTCCGAGCCCTGAGTGAGCCCGCTGCCGTCAATATCCTCCGGCGTGAAGAATCGGTGCCGTGCCAGCAAACCAACGGATATCCCCAGCCAGAGCGCGATGAAGGCGTCTGCCGAAAGCGCAAAGGCGAGACGTTCCCCGGCTGCGGCTTCCGGCGACAGCAGCATTGGGCCCGCGGACATCGCGCTCGTGATCACGACGACCGTTATCGCGGCGCCGACGACGATCCCCTTCAGCACGCCGCGCTGCTTAACGGTGAGAGCCATCAGCAACTCCAAGGAAGAGGACCTCGCCTAGCCGCAACTCACTCCGCCTTCGCGGGATTCCTCTTTTTCCACGCTGAGATGGCGGCCTTCAGCAACTGATTCAGCCCGGGCCGCTTGATGTCGTCGACGCTGCGCAGTTGTACGTGTCGGTGAACCTTGCCCGCCCCCGCCATCAAGTGCTTTGGATCCGGCAACTCTGCGCCTCGAAAGATCCCAAGCTTCACACCGGTTTGGCTCATGATCAGCGTGAAGAGGACCCCCTTGTACCCCGGACCGTAGCTATAGCCGAGCAGCTTCGCAGATTCGTCCACCGTCTCTGCAACGCCAGGCAACAGGTCCTTCAGTAACCCACGCGCAGCCGAGGCGGTCTCCCGCACTTGCTGGGGGTAAGCAGACAAGAACGCGTCGACTTGCGACGAGGTGGACACGCGCGACTCCTCGTTTGGGGACACGCTGAGCTGCAGTGAACGCTCCTTACTTAGCGTGTTCCTTCTCGATCAAATAGGTTGCGATGCCCAGCATGTCCTGGTACGTCGCGCCTCGAACAAGGTAGCGGCCGTTAATGATGAGCGTTGGCGTGCTAGGAACTTTACTGCGCTGCATGTACTCGTTGGCGCGACGGACCTTGGCGTCAACGCCGAAACTGCGCATAGCGGCGAGGAACTCCTGCGCGTCAACCCCGTAGCCGCCGTAAAACTTGGCGATCCGCTCTTCATCGGGCTTGTCGCCTTCGGCCGGAAGCGAATGGGCATTGTGTATGGCGGCGAACACCGCGGCATGGGTTTTTTCGACGACGCCATGAGCCTCCGCTGCATAGTACGCGCGGGCGTATTGCACGAAGTCCGGACGAAATGACGCCGCAATGTGGTGCACCTTCGCATACGCCGGCAATTTCTTAGTCCATGCGACGAAGAAGGGTTCGAAGTTGTTGCAGGCAGGGCAGATGTAGTTGAAAAATTCCTCTACGACGACGACGCCATCAGCCGGCTCGAGTGGGCGGCCGTTCGAAATCTCCGTGTAGTCTTTCCCGGCCACAGGCACAGGCGACTGAGCTTGCGCGGGGAGAACTAGAAGCAGCAACGCTGAAACCAGAAGACTCTTCATTGGAAAACCACTCCGTTTTGAATACGCTCGCCATAGCAATGCAGACGGCGGTGTCGCCGCCTTGCCGCACGACGACTCTACTGAATCTCTGGCTTGCTCACTATGCCGAGCCATTACACTCGCTTCCGCCTGGGTTTTGCCGCGTGTGTTGGATCACCGAGCGTTTTGTTCAGTGCGACGGCCTCCCGCGTCAGGCGTCTGACGGTCGCGGGTTTGACGGTGCCTCCGGCACCCAATTCCAGCGTAGCCATCTCGTACTTGCCACCGGGTTTGAGACGTGGCTCGACGGCGGCGAGGCGTTGCCCTCGCCAGAAGCCCAATAGGACCCGGTCTTCCTCCGCGCGAATGAGCAGCACCGGGCCGTTGGCCAGATAGACGAGGTGGCCCCATTTCACGACCTCTTCGAGGGTCGAAGCGGCGCGGACGGTCGATCGCAGAGCCTCGACGATCTCGCGACGCCAGCCATCGAGCCCTTCAACGTATGCGTCGGGGCTGGCGGCGGGCGTCATCTTTTGCATCATTCTTCCGACGTCTCGGCGCACGTACAGTGCAACTGAACAGGCCTCACACGGACGAGGTCGACATTCTCGCCGATTGGATACGTGCCTGTGAACGTCACCGGCTCGTCGTTCTGACGTTTCCATGATTCAAGGAATTCGATCGTCTTCAGCTCGCGATTCTCGTCTCTAACGCTAACCACCAAGTTGTAGTCGCCGCTGGACGTTCCGCAGTCCTTATTATCGATCGTGCCCTCGATGCTCACTGTGGTGCCTCGTTGTATATACGCGACCTCGATAGTCGTCGCGCATTGCGCAGTCTTCACCGGCGGAAGCTCAACCGAAAATGTGACTTCCTTTTCGCTGCGTACGACGACCTGATTCGGGTCACAGCTTTCTTTCGCTCGGGAGGCGCTCGGCAAACAACCGGGACTTCGCTCGGCACCCCTCGGAGAGATTGGATTCTGAGCCGTGGCTAGCGGCGCGACAGCGGCGATCAGGAGGAGTGCTAGAAGGCAAAAGGCGCCGATGCGTCTCGTAACCTTGGACGTGTTGGGTTGGCCGTTACCGATCGACATGCGAAAGCCCTCGTGTGCGCCTAACGTCCCCGTTGCGCACTGGTTGTCAGGCACCGGCGCTGACGTTGGGACGGTACCTCGCCATTAGGCGCTGAGGCTCCGAAATGGGACCAAATCCAAATTGCGCGTATAGCCCGTGAGCGTCCCGCGTTCCGAGCATGAACGTGCGCAAACCCTGCAAGTCTGGATGAGCGAGGATCGCACGCATCAGCATTTTCGACACTCCACGTGCACGAAATTCGGGGACTACGAAAACGTCTGCAAGGTATGCGAAGACCGCGCGATCCGTGACGACGCGAGCAAACGCGACCTGCTGCTCGCCCGCATAGACGGCGAAACATAGCGAGTTCTTGATCGAGCGCTCGACGGTTTCGCGACTGCGCCCCTCAGCCCAGTAAGAGCGGCGAAGGAAATCGTGCACCAGCGATATGTCGATGCGATCCGGATCGTTGGAGATCTCGTAGTCCGACGAAAGCACGGGTACCCCCTCGATTGCCTAACGTCCCGTTTCAGCGGCGCCGCCCTGACCTTCGCGCCTTGGCACCTCATCCATCACCGTCGGCTGCAACCGATTGCTGGGCCGGTCGAGTCGCGCGCGAATCTGCCTCATCGAAAGCACCGGATAGTTCCAGGCGCCGCTTGGGGACTCGAGTACGCGTCCCAACAAGAGCGCCCATGCCATCAGGATCCAGTTGACGCCGAAAGCGAATCCCACCGTCCGGCCGTAGGACTGCGCGATCCAAACGACTATGACGGCGAAACCGATCGTAATGAGCGTTGCAAGCGCGAACTGCAGCCATCTCAAAACGGGTGGCGGTGGATCAGTCATCTCTCGTCAATTCACGCTCGAGCCAAGTACTGGTAGCGCAGCTGAAGGTAGCCGAGCGCGCCCGCGCCGGCGCGCCGCGGACCGTCCGCCGCAAATTCGTTGTTATCCGGCGAACCGACAGCAAGACGTCAACCTCTCCGACTCACCATCTCGTTGATCCAGATCGGCGCGAAAAGCGTCCACTGCACTTCCGGGGCAGCGCGCCCCATCTCGGATTCGATGCGTTCTAGAAGCGCCGGCAGGTCGAGCCCTGCCGGGCTCTTGGCGATTCGCTCGGAGGTCAGGCTCCACCCGGCGCGGGCCGCCCAGGGATCATCAGCCGCCATCCACACCTCGCGAAGAGCCTCTTTGTCGGGATGCTTCTTGACGACATTCGAGTTGAGCCAGTCCGCCACTTGCGCAAAGGTGACGGACCGAACCATCCGATCCATCTCCGCGCTCGAGAGGTCCTTTGGCTTGATCAGCAGGGCTGCCAGGAGTTGGGCGTCGACATTCCCGGTCTCCCAGAGAGCGATTGCCAACTCGTGATCGGTCTTCAGCTCCGTAGCCAACTTCCGGATATCGCCGTGCCGAACACCGAATTGATTGTCGCCGCTACCGTGCTTCTTGTTTTGCGCACGCACCTTCTCGTTGCCGAGCGCTTCGAGCTGCTTCAGGGCTTTTTTGAGGGTCGTAGTCATTTGTTAGCTGGCCGCCTTGACGGCTGCGTAGCAAAAACAATCACGCGGTAACTCACTCATGTTGGGATGGATCAACCACCGTCGGAGCCTGCCCTCCAACTGCATTCCCACGCTCTCCAGTAGGCGTGCGGATGCGATGTTGTCCACGTCACAGACCGCCCAGATACGATAGATCTCGGGATGACTCATCGCCCACTGCACCAGGCCACGGACCGCTTCGCCCATGAGACCACGACGCCAAAGACGCGGCGCCAGAACATAACCGATATCGACAGCGTGCTGCTTCACGCGCGCCTCGAGCATGCCCGCGAACGAATCATCACTCTTGAGCCAAAGACTCCACGGAAAAGCGAGACGCTTTGTCCAGACATCCTCGCAATGGCGAAAAAACTGCTCGGTCTCTGCGACGCTGCGGTGCGGGCGCCACGTCATGTAGCGCGACACATCCGGGTTCGATGTGTAACTCTCGAACGCAGACGCCGCTTCGGCGACCGTAGCGGGTCGCAAGTAGAGGCGTTCGGTCTCCCAGTTCGCCGGAGGTTCAACCATGGGTCCGGGCCTAAACTAGCTAGGTGCCCGCCACGACATCGACTTTGGACGTATCCCAGCAGTAGATTTTTACGTGGTCAGCCGCCTTGGCGTGCAGAGTCTTCGGCCCGACGCGACTCTTCGTCAATTCCCCACTAGCCTCCCACGAGTCGGAGAAGAGGTGGACATGCGCTTCCGTCTGCGACTCGGCTTCGGCAGCGGCCCGTTCGAGGCGCTTGGCGAGACCGCGGATCGACGCGACATCCCCGTGAACGGTGATTTCCGAAAGAGCTAGAGACATCTCGAACGTCAGCATATGCGTCACCATCGGTTGTCACCTAACGTCACGGTCAGCGGCGGCTTCGCTCACTGTCGACCCGCGTCGATTTCTGCGCAACTCGGCAAGCACGAAGATGCCCGCACCGAGCATGATCGCGACGTCTGCCACATTGAACACGCCGGTGCGAAGCCAGCCCACGCCGACATTCAAGAAGTCCACAACGCTTCCCTGCATCGCGCGATCGATCCAGTTCGAAGTACCCCCGGCTACAAACAGCGCCAGGCCGACACTGCGCCAAGGAGACAGCCGAGCGCGGAGAGTCAGAACCAGTAACGCGACCAAAATGAGGCCAGTGCCGATTGTGAAAACCGCGGTGCGAGCGCCCGACGGCAGATTGGCCCCGATGCTCAGAAATCCCCCTGTGTTCTCCGTGTATCCGACCCGCACTGTATCTGACAAGTACGATTGAGTCGGTCTGCCGGAGAGCGTCTCCGTTGCCACGTGCTTGGTCACGCGGTCGCAACCGATCGTCGCGACGATCACGAGAAGAAGCGCGAGCCGGAGTCCGATTCTGGTGAGCATCGGTTGCTAGGCTACACGTGTATCAATGCGGGTCGGACGTGGCGACGGGCGCAGGTGCGACTAACGAAGTCGGTTGCGACGTAGGAAACATTTCCCGCCAGTGCAGAATGCACTCCGTCACCACGAGAGTGACCGCCAAGCACCCCCAATTTACGAGCACGACTGCGTCCATTCCCTCTCGTGCAAGTGCCGGTATCGCCATTAGTACACGTCCTTCAAGAAAAATCAGTGCTATCGCGTAACTGCGCATCATCCATCGCCGATGAGCAGTGGCTTCACCACGACGAATGCACGCGTACGCCGCGAACGTAAAGAGCACCCACGTCCCCGCTTGGATAATGGTAAACGGAATCAGAAACCACGGGCTCGTTATGAAGGCCATCCAGATAGCAACCGGCGCGGCTACGAAAGTGCCTGCGATGTAGAGCTTTCCGCTCAGGCGGTGGACGCGCGGATGTCGACGCCGCACGCGCGTCGAGAACTGCAACGCGCCAAGCGCCAGAGCAACGGTTCCCCCCAGGCCGTGGGGAATCAAATGCCACTGAATCGGGAGATAGCGAATCCATTCCTCGGCTTGCGGATCGAGCAGGAACCGTTCGTTGTTCCACAGCACGAACAACGCCATCAATCCGAAAGAAGCAAACATGACGTACTTGGGCACATGCCCCTTGCCGCTGCGTGACGGTGCGCTCTGTGCGTCAGAGGATAGGCCATGTCGAAGATCGGTCATTACACCTCCAACGCCGTTCGTCCTGGTTATTCCACATCGTTTCCGCCGGTGCTCGACCTTCGCTGGCGGCACCTTCCAACCTGTCGGGATACGGCCTCACTGTTCTTGTGTGCATCTCCAGGGTTCTACGAGCAGATCGGGTCGCCACTCCAACACCACCGTCTGCGAGACAGGCTCCGTGAAAGTCGCCGGATCGCTCACTGTGCGCTGGTATACGAGCCGATGTTCAGCCTCGCGCACGGTGAAGCGTTCGGTAATCTCGACGGCTTCACTTTGCGGAATGCTACCGCTCGAGTCGAAGTACGGCCAATTCACTCTCGTCGTGTAGACAACCAACGTGCCATCCTCCCAGTGACCCGCGGAATAGCCTAACGGTGTGGGTGTCTGCGTCGAAACGGCCTGAGGTCGCATATCGATCGTTCTTACGGCATCGAATACCTCGACGCTCAGGACGATCGTCCCATCCCGTTCGCTGAAGCTGATCGGGTGGTATCTCGACATGACCATCGCCGCCGGCATTCCGCTGCCGATGCATTTTAGGGCGAGGTTGTCGGCAGGATTCCAACTTGACCGCTTGGCGCGAGCGGCGGATGTCAACGGGAGGTCGGCAGGTGTTACTGCGTCTTCAACTGGCATCCAGACGCGAAAAATGCCTTGCATCTTAGGCGCGAGCGCCTGGAGCTCCGCGACATTCGGCTCATCAAAGCCGACAAGCTTATTCGACCACCTCGGCTTCGTTTCCCCTCGAGTCCGAATCTCCGTACCACTCGGCAGCAGCACGTTCGTGACAAACAAAGTCTGTTCGCGGCGTCTCGATGGATAACCAGCCACGGTGACCTTGTCGCCAACTTTGATGGTGTCTGCGCCCAAGCCGCGTCTCCCTAAGGAGTTCACGTCTTGTGCTTCTAGCTCCCACGTGCTTTCCGCGCCAATGGCCGACGTGCGCAGCGTCAGCCGAACATGGGGGTTTGTCCATCTGATGTAGCTGATTTGTCCTTCGAGCTCTTCAGTGGCGCCCATGTCGAATTCAGCGAAGGAGTGGTGACCCGCTGCGATGAGCGGAAATAGAACCAGAAATGCGAAGTATCTTGTTCTATTCACGTTGCCTCCCAGGCGAAGAAGAACTTGCCCCGCCCGGCCCAAAACCCGACGATACTGCTCGAGCGACAGCTGTTGCGCATAACGCCGCAGCTCAGCGGCCGCGCACTGCTGGTCGCCCGGGCCACAACACTAGCCGCGGAGCAGAGGTTTTGTTTCGTAGTGCGTAGGCACCGACACGGGCAGCTCCAACAGTTGAGCTTCGGCTCTGCGACGGCCCACCGCTCGAACGTAACCGAGGTGGCTGCCGGCGTCGGATTCCAGTGCCCGGATCTCCGTAGCGTTGTCGGGGGCCACCAGTCGCAGCCAGTCCACGCCACAGCCGCCAGCCATCGGGCAGCGTGTCGGTTACTTCGATGTCCAGGATGCCGGTCCGTCCCCAGTGCCGCGCCCACCAAGCCGCCGAGTGCAGGCACGCCATGTCCGCGGTCCACCACTCCCGGAGGAGGTGTACGGGAATGACGTCCATCTCGCGCATCAGTCCGGCCCCGGCGATCCCGATCCGACCTCCCGGCTTGACGAACCGGGCGAGGTAGTTGAGATACAGCTCGTCGGTGCCGTAATAGAAGAAAGAGTCGATCGAAACGATGGCATCGAAGAAACCGGCGGCAAACGGCAGCGATCGCGCGTCGGCATGGATCGGGAAGACACCGTCCTCGACCCCGGCATCACGAATGCGCTGGAGGTTTTCAGAGGCGCTGAACCACAGGTCCGTGGCCCAGACCTGCACGCCGAACTCGCGGTGCAGAAACACCGATGACATCGCTCGCCCGCAGCCGAGGTCCAGCACTCGCATGCCGGGCTGGAGGTCGAAGGGACTCGCAAAGCCACTCGGTCATCCACAGCGGGTTAGCCGCGCCGCTAACGCCGGCGAGCACCCACTCGGGGTGGTAACGCGAGGCGCGCGGGAACCGGTCTTGCGCCAAGGTGTCCGCGGTCATGGCTTTCTTGGCTCAGCCCCGAGCCAAATTACGTTTCCATCTGCGTCGGCGATCTTCATTTCGTATGCCCACGGCTTGCTCGAGGGCGGCTGCAAGATCTTGGCACCAGCTTGCTGAACCCGTGAAAACATGGAGTCGTCGTCCAAGCCAATCCAAACCGTCGCGGGATGGGGCTCGTCTTGTACCTGCAGCATGATGCTGCAGCCATCTCTCCCCACGGAGCAAATGACGCCGGCGTTCCACTCCACTTCAAAGCCCAAAACAATCCCTAAAGAACGCGATGCTCCGATCGAGGTCGCGAACCGCCAGGACCGGAATGGTGTTCTCGATCTGTCGCTTCGACACGCTCTCTCCTGCGCTCTTATCCATCACCATCGTCCAGTGGCCGGCTAACGTTCCGGTTCGGCGGCTGCGCGCCGACGCACGTACTCGGCACTCTATCCATCGCGGTCCGCTGTCTTGCCACTCCCGGCCCTCACCTCGATCAACGCTTTGACAGCGACCGCGGCCACCAACCCAGTCAAGAGAACGCCGGCGATGCCGATCATGATCGCAAGCACACGTGCGATAAATGTCTTCGGAGCAAGGTCGCCATAGCCGATCGTGAGGCCCGATACAAACGCAAAATAGATCGAGTCTGATACCGACCAGCCTTCGATAAATCCGACCAAGAGACCAAGCCCGACGATCCCCGCCAGAAGAACCGACAAGACTGGCCAAACCACCCGGAGTCCAAAGAACAATCCGGCGACGAATTTGCGTCTCATTGATCGCGGGTTAGTGCGCAAATCAGTCCACCAAGGTGACGCGTCGGAGGCCTTCGCACTTACCTGCCGTGGCTTCGCCGCTCATCTAGTCCCTCTAAGCTGTCACTCGTCGAACACCGCACTTGACGCGAGTGGATGCTAACCAGCCAAGACCCCATAACCAAGGAGCCCGGCAAGGGCGATAAGTGCGGCGCCAGCCACTTGGAACTCCCGGGTCCGCTCGACCGAGACTCGCGCCATCATCCGCAGCCCCAGCTTCGGTAGGCAGAAGCGAATCAAGCTCTTGACGAGGAAGCACCAGCCCAAGAGCGTGAGGACGGCCGGGATGCCCGACCATACGTTATGAAACGCGATGATGAAGGCTGCCAAAGGCAGATGCACAAACCCGTCCACGAAGGCGCCAGCTTCGCCCTTGCTTCGCAGAAGAATGAAGTACCCCGCCCAGGCCCTGGGCTGCAGGAGGTGAGAGAGACCTATGACGCCGATCACAATGATGGCGAAGATTTCAACGGATCTCTCCATGCGCTCCTCTCACTAAAGCTGTCTCCCGGGCAATGCCCAACCGCACCTGCGCGCGCCATCCTCACTTGGCTGCTTAACGCCGCAGTTCAGCAGCCACCCGCTGCCGCATGCGCCTTGTCACTTTATCCATCACGCCCGCTGCAACTGCTTGTTGGAATCACTCTACGATCTTCCAGTACGAATCCTTTCGTACAACCTTCCCGTCCCGAAACTCATAGTGATCGCAACCCCGTGCCGCAATGGCCTTTCCCGATTGAAGTGTCCCGGTAACGAGCCATTCAGAAACGCCCATCTTTTCGGTCGCGAAATGGCGCACGTCGCCGTAGTGGACGTCTGGCAGCAGCTGAAAGCGCGTTTGCAACCCCTCGCGAACCGCAACCTTCCCCACGTACCGGGTTCCCCATGGAGCTGAGCCACGTGGCATATCCAGAGAACAATCCTCGGCAAAGAACGTCATGATTCTGTCGAGATCATGGTCGTTGAATGCCTCAGCCAGCTTCTCGAGAATTCGCAGATTGTCGGACACTCGAGACATATCGACGTGACGCCTAACGTTCCGGTCCAGCGGCGGCACGACGCGGTGTGTGCTTTGGCACTTCATGCATGACCGTCCGCTGCAACCGGTTGTCAGGAGCTTGGCAGAACGCTGTCATCGTTTGCGTTCCAACACAACCTAGCGAGGGCTTACGCGCCGCCCTTCTTGGTAGCTCGATAGGCCTCGATGAGCGGAAGAAGTGCTTCGCGCCTCGCAAGGCTGTCGGCTGACCAGTAGCGCTCGCGCTCGTAGTACCCCACGACGGCGGGCGTGCCTTCAGGTAGTTCGACCCAAGGCTGTTTCGACGCTGTGAAGATGTGGATGTCGGGCGGAAGAAGGTCAGGAGTGTCCAGCGTACCCACGCGAACGAATTTGACCAGTGGTCCGGCGCCAGCATAGTTGCTCCAGACAGCCACCTTGCATTTTGGACACCGGGCGATGATCTGACCGCTACCGCTCTCTGACGGCGTGTTGACAAGTTCCGCAGGTTCTCCGAGTTCCGTGACTCGATCCGCCTCAATCATGGCGTTGAGAGCAAACGAGGCGCCAGACTCTCTTTGGCACCAACGGCAATGGCAGCAGTGGACGAATAGCGGTGCAGTTTCGATTCGAAAGCGCACTGCCTTGCAATCGCAACCACCCTCAGCCGGAAATCCGTTTGCGTGAGTCATTCGCGCTTGCTCCTCATGGCACGAGTCTGCTCGATGGAAGGACTGCGCGACAACTCTTGGTATTTCGGACTTTCCATCGGTACGAGCGCAACCTTTCCCAACCGGTTGTTAGGTGTCATTGTGCCCGTGGCGCCGCAGCACAACATGGGTGGCTTTCTCCGACGCAACGAACTGAACGCATTCGTATCCGAGCGCGCGCGCGTCAATTTCCTCGAACAGTCGCTCTCCCCCGCCCAGCAGGACCGGCGAGATAGCCACGTGCAGCTCATCGATGAGGCCCGTACGCAGATACTGCAGGATAGTGTTAGGTCCGCCGCCAATGCGCACATCCAGTCCGTTGGCTGCGTCGCGCGCCCGGTCAAGCGCCTCGTGAATACCACCCGTGACGAAATAGAATGTCGTTCCGCCTTCCATCTGGATGGGCGGGCGCGCGTGATGAGTCAAGATGAAAGTTGGAACGTGATACGGTGGGCTGTCCCCCCACCAGCCTTTCCAGTTCATGTCGGGCCAGGAACCGCGAATCGGTCCGAACATGTTTCTTCCGAGAATCCAGGCGCCAACATTCTTGAAGCCCCGTGCAGCGAAGTCGTCATCGATCCCCGTTGTGCCACCGTCGGCGCCAAATAGCGTCCGTTGGATCGTGCGTGTCGGGACTAACCACTGGTGCAAATCTGTCCCGCCCACGCCGAGCGGATTCGTGATGTCCTGATTCGGACCAGCTCCGTATCCGTCAAGCGAGATGGTAAAGCCCTCAACTCGGACGCGTGTCATCTTCATGCCTCTCTTCGATTGCTCCGATCGCAACGGCGCCGAACAAGGGTAGTTCGGAACCCAGGTCAGAGCGAACGCGATAGCCGGGAATATCGAGTCGGCCAACAAGCACAGCGAAGTGATGCCGACTAAGACAAGAAGCCGAAGCCCCCGCACCAGAATCCATGAGGAGTCAAAGAGAGCCGCCTTCCACTCCCGTTGCGATTGTGAATAGCGTGCGGGCTAGTTTCGTGCCATGAACATCCATCGATGTCCTTCTAGATCCTCAACTCGATATCGTCGCGCTGGCGGCCCATCCTCCGGTTCAGACAAGATAACGGCTCCTGCGGCCTTGGCCCGAGCATAGTGCTCATCGACGTCCTCAACGTAGACGAGAACACCATCAATGATCCATGGCAGAGCGGACCATGAGGCGGCAATCTCGCAGTTGTCGCGATGTCGCTTGGGGCCTTCATAGTCCGGCGACGGACTGGCCAACATGACTAGTCCATCCCCAATCGACATTTCTCCGTGAGAAAGCCTCCCATCGGAAGACGTGAAGCGAGCTGTCTCCGTGAATCCAAACACTTCGGCCAGCCATTCCAGGGCGGCAATGCCGTCCTCATAGGTCAAGAACGGAACGACGTCTGGCATCTTGTTCTCCTTTCGCCATGCCACGAAGGTTTCGAACACCAAACACGCACGATGGCACTGCCGAGCCGGCCGTGCCGCCTAACGCCGCAGTTCAGCGGCCGCGCGCTGCCGTATGTGACTTGGCAGTTTATCCATCACCGTCGCTGCAACCGGTTGTCATGCGCTGGCGCGGGTTCTACTGCAGCAGTTGGCGCCTGCGGGCTATCGTGAATCCGAGACAAGTATCGCATCCGAAACAAGTTTGAGAACGCGTTCGCCGAACCGCAGCAGGGCCCCGGTCACACACTGGTAATGCACCTTCGAGCCGTGGCGGTACAAGGTCACGTCCACGTCCACGCCATCTACTGGAGACTGGCACAACGGTTTCGTACCACCTTCTACCGCCCGCTCGACGTCGCGCGCGAGTTCCTCGAAGGTTGGCGTTTCAAGATGTCCGACCAACGCCCGGTCCAGGCACTGACCGTGCCTAAGCAGCTCGATTCGTCCGGTAGCATTGATCGACACCAGGGTCCTACCGGCAGGAGGACCGTAGCCTCCGTATCTCAACACTTCGATGACATCTGCATCTGCGGACGGCTCTGGGAACCTCTCCCATTCGCATCCCTGCGCACGTGACAGCTGCGGCAGGAATATGAAGCCCGCGAGAAGCAGTTGCGGGAGCAGCGTGTTGCACTTCATCGCATGACGCCGCAGTTCAGCAGCGGTGCGGCGCCGCAGGTGACTTGGCACTCTATCCGTCACGGTCCGCTGCAACTGCTTGTTACGCGACGCCGGCACGGTCGTGGTCTGTGATTGCAAAGAGCAGTTGATCAAGGACGATGCCATCTTTTATGGCACTCCTCCGAAGAAGACCCTCGCGCGAATAGCCTGCCTTCTCGAGGACTCGGTGCGACGCGACATTCGTCACATACGGCAGCGCGTAAACCCTCGTGAGGGAAAACTGCTTGAACCCATACTCTGTGACTCCACGAACCGCCGCAGTCATGATGCCACGGTTCCAGAATCGCTCTCCGAGCCAATAACCAATTTCCGCGGACACTCGCTCGACGTCGGTATGGAGCTTCAAACTGACTCCACCGACAGCTTCAGAGTGGACCTCAATCGCGAGGCTCGTTGGTTGCGCCTGATTGGACGCAAACTCGACCCAAGCTTCCGCGTCCCCCGGTGTATAGGGGTGCGGGAATTGGTCGCGAAGGTTAAGCCACACGTTGCGACTGTTTGCATGAGCAACGAGAGACGCCTCGTCTCCCGCACGCCATGGTCGAAGCAGACAGTTGTCGAGGTCGATTCGCATGGGGTGTCCCAACGCAAATGGCACAACACAGAAGAACTCACCGAACTTCCGGCGGAAGTTGTCGGGACATCGGGTGACAGCTCGAGACCCCAAACCCCTTGCCGGGACAGCCAGTTGATACGTACCCGGAACGCTCGTAGAAACTCAGCGCGGTAGTACTGCTCTCGACCTTCAGCACTCGGATACCAGCCGAAATTGCTTCTCGCTCAAGAGCGGCTAGCAAAGCCTTGCTTATACCCCCAAACCGCGCATCCGGCGAAACGTAGAGAAGCGCAATCGTCCCTTGAAGGTCTAGGAGTCCGAAGCCCACGATCACGCGATCACGTTCTGCCACATAAGCAGCATGCAGCGTAGAGGCTATCCACTGCTCAAAATCGGCCGGCGTCTTGTTCGCGAGCCATTGCGTCAAAGTCGGCTCGTCGCCACGGTGATCGTCGCGACAAAGCTCTACGATAGAACGCCGCACTACTTCGCACGCTGAGAACGCGTCAGATCGCATGGCGCGGCGGGTGGTGCAGGTCATCACGTCAGCACAAAACGTTCCGGTTCAGCGGCGGCGGCGCGCTGACCTTCGTACCTTGGCACTTTATCCATCACCGTCCGCTGCAACTGCTTGTTAGGCGACCAGCGCGCTGCAAGTCTTTCACACGACGATTGCAGAATCTCTCGACTCGCCGCAGCAAGCGTGCCCTCGGAAAACTAACCGGATGGAGAAGCGACATTCGTGTTGTGGTCCTGCATGATCAACCATCGGTCTCCACGTTTTACTACCACAAACGTCCGAACATTCTTGTGCGGGGCTTGCGTGACTCCGTCCGGCCCCTTGAACGCACTTACGTTGCTAACGACCGTCGCTATCGCCACATCGCTAGAAGCGAAGCGAATCTGAATGTTTTCCGGTGTGTCCGTGACACCCTTCAGGAACGTGGTGTGTACTTCGCGCACTTCCTTTAGGGTCGCCTCTAACCCCGGATCGACACCGCCGTAGGGATTGATGTGATGCCAGTCCTCGGTTGCGAAATCGACTGGCTTGACGAATCCCTCGTCGAAAGCCGTATAGAACTTCTGTACCACTTGCCGTACGTCGTCGACGTCGGCAGCGAAGAGAACGCTCGGGACTAAGACTAGAACGATTACTCCGATGACTCTCATTTTCTTGTCCGCCTCAACATCAAACGAGCCCTGAAGAGCTAGAAATACCATGACATCGTCTTGCCACGGAGTGCGACATGGACCCCTAACGCCGCGGTTCAGCGGCCGCGCGCTGCCGTGTGACGCGGGGCGCAAGCGCATAATGCAATGGCGCGCTTGCGCCGCGCCCGTAACGCCGTATCACCGTCCGCTGCAACCGGTTGTTATCCGCTCGGCGCAACATAGAGGCAGAGCTCTTTGGCGGGCTCCTCGACCCCAGTGACGTAGTCGTGCACGGACCGAAGTCCGTCTTTAAGGCCACGATAATGAACTCGATTGAGGCAATCCTCGCGAGAGAGCCACGCAAACTCCGAATGCTCGGAGGGATCGAGACGGACAATAGCGTCCCCAACTTCCGCTGCGTACACGCCGATAGCTTGCATTTCAGCAAATCGCCGGTTGTAGATAAGATACGCGTGCTCCCCCGCCCAGATAGCTTTCGGCCGAAGGCCGTAGCGATCCAACACTCGGGAGATCGCTTCTATGATCGATTCCCCGTCATTCACGAAATTGCTTGGAATCTGCCAAAACCTTCCTCCGTTGAAGTAGCGCGCAGCCTTCTCAACGGACGTGTACAGCAACAGAAACTCAGCTTCTGCGCCGCGTCGGCGGAAGACCCAGACGTCGAAAATATTCGCCGAGAGATGCATAGGAGCTGGACCTAGTGCGGATAACGTCCCGGTTCAGCGGCGCGTTGCCGTATGTGCATTGGCACTTTATCAATTACCGTCCGCTGCAACCGGTTGTTATGCGATCCGCGCTCGACGCTGGCTCGGAACACTTACGGGTTCGTCTTCGGTTTGGCGATAGCGTGAAATTCTTGTGCGTCGTTGACGCGCGGATAGGGCGTCTGAGGAACACGCACACCGAGAAACGCACAGAGCGGCTCCCAGCCTTGCGCCGCCTCGAACACTAGAAGGCGCTCCGGCGCGATGCTGCCCTTGACGCGGGCGTTGTGCGCATTGAACCAAGCGACTATTGCTTCGCGGTTCGGCGACGTGGACGTCGGCCCGGCCCCCGGAGGAGGGCCGCCATTCTTAGCCAGATACGCGCCCATCTTCTGAAACATTGGCCCCAGCGGCGATCCAGCGACGTCGTCTTGGTTTTGTTGCGTCAGGATAGTCGCCTGCATCGAGGCATACCATTTGTCGGTGTCGCGGATTGAGAGGATCACTTTGGCTTGCGGATAGCGCGCGGCCAGCTTGTCGAAAACGAAGGCGGCCGGAGCATCCGTCGTGGCGCTATAGTCGTTGAAAATTTCTTCGAAGTCGCCGAGCGAGCCTTCGAAAGCCCGACCCCAGAGGAGCGGCAAGTGCGGACGTTTGTAGACTTCGCTCATATGATGGCAAGGCCCAAAGCCCAACTGCTCAAGGGCGATCTTGAGCGACATCGTCCCAGTGCGCGGCATCCCCGCGCCGATCACTTTGAGCGTCATTGCGTCTTCCCCCTAGATTGCTGCGACAGTCTCTTGCGCCGGCCACGACGCACCGACCCACTCTCTCGCATAACGTTCCGGTTCAGCGGCGGCGCGCTGCCGTATGTGCCTTGGCACTTTATCCATCACCGTCCGCTGCAACCGGTCGTTAGCCGGCGCCGTGATGCCAGTGATCATGGCGTTCCCTCCGCTCTTGCCGGTAGTTGGTAACCTCTAGACGAATACCATCCGGGCCTTCAAAGAAGGTTGCCACGTAGTCGCTCGCGTACTCTGGATATAACTTTGGTTCTGTGGCGTTGACTCCGAGGGCGCGAAGTTGATTCGCAACCGCATAAACATCAGCCGAGGAATCGACACGCAGGCAGAAGTGATGCAGCCCCGGAGAGTAAGGGTCGTGTTTCGCGGACGCGCGGGACGGTCTTAGCACAAAGCCGAAGTGTCGATTGAAGTACTGAATGTGCGGGTCGCCCGCGACACTGAACTTGTTCTTGCGGAAGGCGAGGACGTCGATCATCACCCGGTCGTAGAACTGTTCTGATGCCTCAAGATCAGACACGGTTATGTAGATGTGATCGATTCCGATGACGTCAGCCACGAGCGAGCTCCATTGGATGTTCGGCTAACGCCGCAGTTTAGCGGCCGCGCGCGGCCGCTTGTTACTTGGCACTTTGTCCGTCACGGTCCGCTGCAACTGCTTGTTAGGCGCCAACCCACAATCTCTAGAGCGCGAAGTCACTGAACCAAAATATATCGACGACATAGACCAGCGCTCATAGGCCGGTCGATGGTTGAATCGAACCACTTCGTCGACCGTCGCGCTCGTCCCGCCGCCGCGCCTTCACTACGGGTAGCGCGCGAGACTCTGCACAAAGCTCGCCACTTCGGCAAACGCATGCGATCTCGTGATCGGCAGGTGCAGCAGCGCCTGGCCGAAAACGATGGCTCCGCCGATCTTCGAAGCGAACGTAAGTCTGCGGTTCGTACGCCAGTCGTGGATCAGGATCGCGGCGGCGATGGCCATCATCGTCAGGTACGTGGCGAGCACCGGCAGGTAATCGAGCTGACCGAGCACCTGATACGTACGATTGATGCCGGGGGGCAGCAGCGGAATCGTGGCGAATAGAATGAGCCGCCGATGGTTCTCCGGGTCACGCACACTGCGCATCGCGAGCGTGAACAGGACGCCGAAGCCGGCGAGCGCCATCAGCGAGAGGTACATCAGATCGTAGAAGAACGGCACCGCGGGGTTGGCGCCGCCCATGCCGACCACCGTGATCAGCGCGCCGGTGCACAGCACCGCGGTGCCGAGCGCGATGCCGAACGTGCCCAGGCTCCGATGCAGTGCAACGTTCTTCACGTTAATGAGCCAGGACTGGACCACAAGTAGTGTCATCCAGCTGATGAAAGTGATGCCGTGCAAGTGCACGGCTGCCGGCCGAACCCTCGGGTCCGCGAGCAGATAGCGCTGCAATGCCGCGAGGCTGAAGCCACCGAAGACATAGAGCGCCATGACGACGGCGATCCAGAAGTAGAAGGAAGGACGCAGGCTTCTTCGAACGACGTATTCGGCTGTCACGCTGGACATGGTTCGCCCCCGTAGAACTCTTGTGCGCCGCAGACATCGATTCTAGACGAAGCGCCGCGGATTTCGCAGGCGCCGCGCTTCTGAAGCGCCCTCCCGTGGCTCGCGTCGAGCCGCGGTCCGTGAGTCCTTGCTACCGCATCGGCTTCGACTCCGCCGACGCGAGGTTGCTCGACGGGCGTGCTGCGGCTGGCGACGCCGCGCTGCGATTACTGGGGCAAACGACTGCGCGCCGCGGTTCGCTCGCCTTTCCCCTCTCGAGAACTCGGCGTCACCGCATAACGTTCCGGTTCAGCGGCGGCGCGATGCCGTGTGAAGCGCGCCCTGAACGCAAAGTGGAATGACACGCTCGCGGCGCGCTCGCGTTGCGGCATGACCGTCCGCTGCAACCGGTAGTTATGCGTCACTGCGTCGCGGCCAACGACAGAAGGCCGAGTTGACGAAGCAAGCCCAGGTCGTCGCGGTTCGCCTGATGGTCAACGATCTGGCCGTTGCGCAACGTGAACCAATGCATGTGGGTAATCTCGAATCGTTTCCCGGTCGCAGTTGCACCGACTGGCATCCCATTCAGTCGCATTTTCCCCACTCCCAGATGAGTTCCTGTGACGTTCATGCGCACAACCACGTTGTCTCCGGACGTGACGATATCCACTATGTCCCAGTGCCAATCGGGGAACGTGGCGAGGATATCCTTCATGCGCTCCTCGAAGCCCTCGCGACCGACAGAACGCCCGAAGTTAGCTGCGTCTGCCGCGAACTCCGCGGCCGCCGCCTTCGCATCACCTCGGTTGAACGCTTCAATGTACCGGCGCACGACTTGCTCGTTCTGCGTCTCGAGCGTTGGAGTCTGTGCGCCTGCGGACACTGAAAGAAATGCCAGAATGACAGCGACGAGAGTTTTCATGGTTCGCTCCACTGCCCTTCAAGGGTGCATCCAATGTTAACGTGACGCATAACGTTCCGGTTCAGCGGCGGCGCGCTGCCCTACGTGCCTTGGCACTTTATCCATCACCGTCCGCTGCAACCGGTTGTTAGCCGTTCGCGCTGTCGAGGAATCTCTCCGCCTTTGTGCCCGCAAAATTCCCCCGAAAATAGGTATCCAGCCAAATAAAACGAAAGATCCAAGATACGGAAAGAACAGTGGATATCCCCTGAAGCCGGTATGAAGGTTAAAGGTGCTGTCGCAGATGACGATGTACGTCATGAATGTGAGCACGCCTGCGACGGCGCCGGCGTACCTTGCCCGGCGCTCGAAAGGAAGAAGTCTGTAAGCCACCACGAATGTGCATGCCGCAAGCACGAAGATTATTATCGGCGACGCCAAGAAGAAGAGCGCATGACCCGACCTTCGATACAACAGAATCAGCATCAGAAGGAGCGGCATTGAGACGACTGCCCCGATGCCACCGACCAGAAAGCTCGCGCGCAATACGGCCATGTGACGGCTAATGTCCCGGTTCAGCGGCGGCGCGATGGCGCACGTGCCTTGGAACTTTATCCATCACCGCTCGCTGCAACCGGTTGTTATGCGGCTGCGTAAAGCTCACGGTACTCCTCGCCTCGATCTACCACGGAAACGTGAAACACCAGCGTCTCGAAAAGACTAACCTGCGTGTTCGCGAGAACGGCGAAGCGTTTGGCAAATTCAAACACTTCGGCCAGCCGACTCGTGCTCGTGCCAGGTTGTCATCACGAGTTCCGACTCGCGCAACTCGCCAGAGTCGGTCGCGGCGGCGCTGGCGATTTCAATCGAATCGTCCCAACTCGAGCAGTTGCGTCCCCACGCGAGCATATACCGGCATCCAGACGAGACTAGCCATTCGCTAGCGGCAAACTGCCACTCGGGGGAGACCATTGCTTCGACGACGACCACGGCGCGAAAAGGACGTGCGCCATCGTACGGAGCTAACTCACCACCAGGCTCTACGCGCAGATATCGCATGGATTGAGGGCCGCATAACGCCGCAGTTCAGCGGCGGCGTGCTTACCTATGTGCCTTGGCACTTTATCCATGACCGTCTGCTGCAACTGCTTGTTAGGCGGCATTTCCACACGATTACTCGAAGGGCGGGATGAAGCCCTTCTTAACCGATTCGCTACAATGCGCGACGAAGTCTTCGAATGGCGTACCAATCAACGCATGAAGCATCTCGGCGCGACTCATCGTGGGATTGCCCAGTCGCTGACGAATCGTTTGCGCCACGATCGACGAATCGTTCGTAATTCGGCAGTGACCATGCGTATCCGTCGGGATGATGCTGGTTCGCAAATTCAGGCGGCAGCGGAAGCTGCGATCCGGCGTGTACCCGCACGCCGAGATGCTCGCGAGGCAGAGTCCGGCGGTCCAAGATGAACGGATGCGTCACATCGATCACCCACTCTCCGCCGTGATAGATGCCCGGCTCTTCAGTGACCACTAAGCCCTCGATGTGCCCGTGCGCGCGGCGGAAGTCATCGACGATGCACTTTATCAGCGGTTGCGCTTCTTCCCGCTCTGAGTTACCGGCGAGCCGAGCGTGTTGCTCCCCTGGAGTCCGCCGCGTCCAGGACTCAAGATCCGCCACGTTGATCGCCTCCACGCGCGCCAGGGATTCGGGTCCTGTCTTGTCGGGCCGTTGCGTGCGCAATATGGCGTCGAGGGCCCGAAGCACCGGGGGCCATTCGTCCTGATTGGCGAATGTGCTGGCCACGAGAATGACTGACGATGGTATAGGCACCTTGCCCGTTGCGGGACTGTTCCCGGTGATCATGTCGGCGTGAACGTGCAAGCCGCGCGGAGAGAGCACCGCCATGCGGCGCACGGGAAAGCTCGACGATCCCTGGCGGAAATCAAAGAACTGAAGGTCGTGCTCAGCGGCGAATTCACGAAGCGTCGTGCTGAGCCGGTTCCGCTCCGACTCTTGAATCGCGAGTGTCACCGAGTCGTTGTAGGCACCGACCTGAGTGCCGCCGAAATCAATGCCGGCGCTCGCCTGCTCATAACCCGCCTTGGTTACACTGCGTACGTCGACCCGAGCGATTCGGCAGACGAGTGCGACAAGAAACCGGCGAATGAGGTTCAATCTCGCTCCGTTGCGATGCCAGTGGCCTTCGCGTGCTGATACGGCCGTTGAGCATCGCACCCCGCTGGAGCAACGCGATCAAGGCTGCACGCACAGGTTGCCGCCTATCGCCGCAGTTCAGCGGCCGCGCGCTGCGCTGTCCAGCGCGGCGCATGTGCACAATGCGATGACGCACTTGCGCCGCGCCCGCGATGCCGTGTCACGTTCCGCTGCAACTGCTTGTTATGCGCTGGCACGGTTCTGCCCGATCCACAACCGATTGCCATCCGGATCATCGAGTCGAAACTCGGTCATGCCGTAGAACGTGACGTCCAAGTCGGGGACATCCAGTCCGTTCCTTCGCACCTGCGCGTGATACTCCACGATGTTCTCCGGATACAAGTAGAGGACCGATTGGCGAGGCGTGTCCGGATGAAGGTTGATCGATTGATCCACCATCAGGCGACACTCGTCAAAGCGGAGCATGGCCCAACCCCAATCGTCATTCCGTTGCTCGACGCTGAATCCGAGTTTCTGGTAGAACTCGACGCTCGCCGGCATGCTCTTCACGGGCAGCATAGGTATTAGACGGTTCATTTTCATTGGGACGCTCTCCACAAACCTCGTGAGTCACGAGAACAGCGACACGAACCGAATACTGTCGACATGAATCACCGCGGTTCCGTGTCGATTGCGCATAACGTCCCGGTTCAGCGGCCGCGCGCTGCCGCGTGTGACTTGGCACTTTATCCATCACGGTCCGCTGCAACTGCTTGTTAGGCGACTGCGACGTGCGCATCGGCACAGATGCCCTCATTGATACTCGTCCCGCCGTAGTTTCCGATGCTGCTTGCAGACCGTCCGTCGCAACCTCTCGTTGATCGGCTTACCTCAGTTATGCATCTGGTGTGAGTATGTGCTCCGACAGAAGGTCTACCTTGGGCATGCCGATGATGTATGTGGCGCCGCTCGGCATTTTGGCCGAATGCACCGTGAACGCCGGGAGCTCGAGCTTGTCTCCGGGATTGAGGCGATAAATGTCGGAGCCAACGCCCAACTCCATGAAGCCCTCGATGAGGTAGAGGGTCTGATCTGCATCGTGCTTGTGGGCGCCATACACTTCGCCCGGGGCATCTCGCCACGAGATGGGCCACCAACCCGCGTCCGATATCTCTCGAATGGCTTCACGTTTGTCTTTGAAGTGGCTGGTCGTGACTTTGAGTTTCATGCTCTCTCCCCATTGAGCAGTGACCTGGGCTGATCATGCTAGCCACCTCAGCGGCGATGCGACAAGCGAACCGAAAACAGCGATGCTTGTGCAACGGTAAATGGAAGGTTGCACATGTTGCGCCTAACGTCCCGGTTCAGCGGCCGCGCGCTGCCGCGTGTGACTTGGCACTTTATCCATCACCGTCCGCTGCAACTGCTTGTTCGGCGATTGCGATGAGCTGGATGGTGTCAGGCTGCAACCTCTACCAACACTTCTGGATGACGCTCGGCAATTTTCAACAGCGTCTTCGCCGCCCCCGAAGGTTTGCGGCGACCCTGCTCCCACTGCTCAAGCGTACGTTTTGATACACCGAGTGCTGCAGCGAACTGCGCTTGCGACAGGCCGCTCCTAAGCCGAACGCGAACCACTTGGGACTTCGGCTGCACTTTCGTTCGCTTCCCGCGACCAGCTTTGATTTCCCGCACGCCTTCAAGCACTTCTTGCCACACATCACGGCCAGCCTCGAATTCGGCCAGTGCTTTTCCAGTGAGTTTCCTAGCCATTTCGAAACGCCTCCAACAATTGCTTCAGAACATGCCCAGGCACAGTGTCATGAGTCGCCTTCGCGTACATCGATAACATCCAGAATTCGTTCGGTTCGTATCGAACGAAGTAGATCACTCTCAGCCCACCTCGTTTACCCATACCAGAACGCGCCCATCGAAGCTTTCGCACGCCTCCCGAACCGCGGACTAACTGACCCGCTTCTGGGTTCTGCATCATGAACTGCTGTAGCTCCGCGTACTCGTCATCGTCCAAATAGGCTGGACAGATCCGCTCGAAGGCGGACGACTCGACGAACGTGAACATGAGACGGACTATACGCCGGTGGCGTATGACCGGCAAGCTCGCTCAGCGCTGCGATGCTCGAACCGATGTCGCCGAACGTCCGGGTTCAGCGGCGGCGCGCTGTCGTGTGTGTCTTGGCACTTTATCCATCACCGTCCGCTGCAACCGGTTGTTTTGCGCGTACGCCAACAGGGTGTTCGGCCGTTTCGTATGTTCTCTCGCACGTTTTCGCTAAGGAGTCGGCCGGTTCTATGTGTTTGAGCTCCGCGTGCATTGCACCATCAGAGTCCACCCAGCCGCTGTTCCGACGTCGCTCAATCTCAGCGTCGATGCGAGCACGACCGTCGCTCGACAACGAATGGTTCAATTTCACAAGAGAATCGCTTCTGAATTGAGTGATGGCCTGTTTTCGTTCGGCCAAGGCCGTCGCCAGATCAGCGTATGACGTGATCGACGCCCTTTGCGCGCACAGGTTCCGTTGCGCACGGCGTCGAATCTGCGCGTCTGCTACGCGCCACTCTTCGAGAAAAGCGAAAAACGCACGCGCGTCGCGCAACTGGAGCCCAAACGGCCTCGCAACCGGGTCCTGAGTAGACATCATCTCCATTTCGAGAAATAGATCGGTCGCAGCCTGTTCTTTGCTAACGCAAAGCTTTTGGCTGCATAGGATCACCCACGGATGCTCGGCGGAGCGAGTAGTCCCAGGTGGATCCGCCGCTAGCGCCTCGGCGCCGATGCAGAAGGTCGCGATCGCTTTGAAGGCACCACTAATCCACTCACTACGAGGTCGCATGCGATTCTCCGAGCGAACGGCCGGGCACACGCCGGTTTAGCGCATAACGTCCCGGTTCAGCCGCGGCGCGTTGCCGCATGTGCCTTGGCACTTTATCCATCACC